>CAWDVK010000020.1:0-1037458 GCA_963805715.1 uncultured Actinomycetota bacterium | reverse complement strand
GACCCGCGGTCCCTGTTCCCTCCCGGACGCGCTCGGCGTCGCCGGCAAGCCGGGCCCAGGCAGCTACTGGCTGTACGCCGAGCCGTCCGTCAAGCCCGCCGTCGACTGCGGCCCCGGTGGCCTCACCGCGGACCAGCTCACTGGCACGAAGCCGCGATCGACGGCCACCTGCGCCCTGGCATCGGCCATCGCCGCTGCCTCCGTGAAACGGCGTTCCACGCCGAGATCCACAAAGTCCTTGCCCGCGTCATCATCGCCAGCGTCGTCGCCTTCGTCGCCCAGCGGGGGGAGGTTCCGGATGCTCGGTCATTCCTGCGATGAGGTCGTTCGCCCCTGGGAAGGGCTCCGCTCGTCCCGGCTATGGGCTAAGCATGTGCTCAGCTGGCCACCCGATCATCTCGAATCTCTCCTCTGTAGCTCACGGGCCTGCGCTAATTCCCTTGTCGTTGCCGAGCCCGATCCACGAACCCGACGCCATGTGATGACGCTCCGTCATAGCGCCCCAGCCAGACGGTCCAGGCCAGGCTTGCCACCTGCCGTGCTCACCCGAAGCTACGGAGCAGCCGGACCATGCGCGCTGGTCCCGGGGCTCGGTTCATGGGGCGATCACCACGCGGTCCGCCGGGTACAGCCGCTCGGGCCGGCCGGGCTCGGCGATGGCCAGCACCGGCACCCACGATCCGGCACGGGCGGCGACCCGCTCGGCGGCCGTGGCAAGCCGGGCCGAGATCCGCGCGCCCGGCGCCGCGCGCACCTCGGTGAGGCGATCCGCGACCGCGACGATGGACCCGACTCCGCGGCGGCGCGTGATCAGTCCCTCGCAGGCCAGCAGGGCCAGCGCGCGCTGTGCCGTATCGCGGGACACGCTGTGCTGGTCAGCGAGCTCGTGCTCGCTGGGAACCCGGTCGCCCGCCGTCAGCTGGCCGGAGCGGATCAATCCCCGCAGCAGCTGCGCGAGCTGGGCTGACAGTGGCCAGTCAGAGGCCGGATCGATGATCATGCCCGGCGCGATCAGGTTCCCGCCCATGCGCCCGGCCGGCAGGCCAGCCCCAGGGCCGAATTGGCGGCCGGATTGGCTGCCGGTTCCGGGCGCCTGCGGCGCGATTGTCGTAGGTTCGTGCATGGTCCTCCATCCCGGATGCAGGCCGGGGATCTAACCCTCGTCCGGCGTTGCCGCGCCGGGCGGGGGCGCTATGTACCTACTAGACGCCGCTCATGTGCCGTTGGTATACGCGGGCGATCAGCGGTTCGCCTGGCGTTTCCGTGACGACTGTCGCTGGCGTCCGAGCGCCACTCGCGCAGACCTGGCCGACCACGCGGAGGAAAATGACAGATCAATGAGAGCACGCCGACCAAAGATCAATGACACGGACTGCGTAGTACCAGGTCAGCGCAGAGCCGGGCGACAAGAAAGATGAGAACCTGCATCATGGATAAGTCCGTCCTCGTGCTTGTCCCACGCGCGCTGATCTGCCGACACAGAATGGGATCGTTGGCGCGGCACGAGACGTACAGAACTGGATGATCAGTGTGCGGCTGTCCGGTCAGAGGCGCAATCCTTAGCCGCCCCGAGTCGGCATGCCCGCGCGACCGGCGGCAGAAGCGGAAGTCTTCGGTGCGGTCGGCAACGCATAAACATACAGCGCGTCGGCCTGCGCAGTGACACTTTAAATGGGCTTACCCGGCCGGGATAACAGCAGGAGAGTTAGCGTGATAACCGCGCGCCGACCCGCCGATCTGCGCGGCGGAACCGATCCCGCCGATGCTCGATCCGGTCGCGCACGAACGAGTGATCTGGGTGCGTTCGGCAAGGTAGTCCATCAGACTGCTGCGAGGAGCAGTGATCCCGCAGCCCCGCCGCGACTCGGCCCACCGTCAGCGCTGGTCCATCTGGCGACGCCACCACCAGCGCCGAGTTCGCCAAGCCCACCAGCGCTGGAACGCCTACGCCGACGCGACACCGTGATCACGAACTACAGCTGCCGTAACTGATCGCCGGGACGGTCTCCTACCTGCACATGCACCGGGCATGTGAATCGGACGGCAACGTTTCAGAGTCCCCTCGCATACGTGCGTCATCGCAGCTGAATCGCGCTTAGCTTTCGACATCGCGGAGACAGCACCGCCTCTGCCGCCGCCTGCGGTCCGGATCCGCACGCGGACGTGGAAGGAGATCGAACGCTTAACTCGTAGTAACGTGGGCTGCGGGCCCCGTCGCAAAGCGGGGTGTGAGACCTAGCCAGCGGAGGTGCCCGGATGGCCGAGTTCCCACCGCCGCCAGAGGGAATTGTGCTGACCCACTTCATCGTCTCGGACGATGTCGAGCGCTCCCGGCGCTTCTACACCGAAGTACTCGGCGGCAGAGTGGCCTTTCCCGGAGAGCCGGTCAATGTTGCGCTATCCAACAGCTGGATCGTCATCAATGGCGGCGGGGGCCCGACCGACGACAAGCCGACGGTCACCCTGGAGACGCCGCGCGATCCCGACCGGGTCAGCAGCTTCCTCAATATCCGGGTTAAAGACATCGAGGCCGTGTATGCCGAATGGAGCGCCCGGGGTGCTCAGTTCCTGACGCCGCCGAAACAGCACCAGTACGAGAAGCGCTGCTACATCCGCGATCCCGACGGTCATCTGATCGAAGTGGGGCAAACCACGGACCCAGAGGGTGACTGGTCGCCCGCTCACTGGCCGTCGAGTACGCCCGCCGAGGAGTCCGGGTGAATGCCGAAATCGCCCGGCGAAATCCCTCACATCGACGATAGCCAGTCCCCCGGACACGAGCCTCGATCCACCGCGTGACGCTGAGGAGGTTCGGTCATGGCGTAATGGGGCCTGGACGCCCTGCTAGCGGGCCTGGCGGGCCGACCCGTGACGGCCGCGCAGACGCGCGGCGATTTCAGGGACCTGCTGGAGGCCTGTGCGCCCTGATGACGGCATCAGAGTGGCCGAGGCGGGCAGACTCGGCAGCCTCCAAGAGCCTGTGCGGCCGCTAGAGCAGCAAGAGGTTGAGATGCCGTCGTTCCCAGACTTCGTCAGTGCGGTGGAGCTGGTACGCCGGCAGACCCGAACCGCGGGTCAGGCTGATCCGGTCGGTCAGTACTTCGCCGCGCTGAACATGGGTGACGCTCATGCTCTGGAGACGGGGTGGCCGGGTGAGGTGGTGATCTACGATCCCCGCGCCGGCGAGGTTCGCGGGCACCAGCAGGTTCGGCAGTTCGTCAGCCGCAACCTTTCCTTCAGTGCAGGCGGCGGCATTGGCCTTGAGCACTGCGCCGTCACCGACGACGGGCTGCGTTGCGCGCTGGAGTACAACCTGGTCCGCTGGGGCAGCCATGACCTGCCACCGCAGGCGGGACTTGGCGTCTACGAACGCGGCCCGGACGGGCTGCTGGCCGCGGCCCGGGTCTACGACGACGTCGAAACACCCACCGGGCACCGTGGGCCAGCAGGCGTGTCCTGGGTATGACGCGTGGTGAAGCGCGTTACGTCATCACCATCACCGTCTCAGCCCAGGGAGGCCGCGATGAGCACGACCGAGGACCGCAGCAGCGACGCGAGTGGGCGGCGAGTGCCGGGAGAGTCGACGTGAAGCTCGAGGTGGTCGTCATCCCGGTCTCGGATGCCGACCGCGCGAAGGAGTTCTACGGAAGCCTCGGGTGGAGGCTCGACGCCGACCGCGCCGGCGGCGAAGACTTCCGCATAATCCAGTTCACGCCTCCGGGCTCCGAATGCTCGGTCCAGTTCGGCACGAACATGACGTCGGCCGCGCCCGGTTCGGCCCAGGACCTGTACCTGATCGTCTCCGACATCGAGGCCGCGCGCGACGAGCTCGTCGCCCGCGGTGTCGAGGTCAGCGAGGTGTTCCACGAGGGCACGCCAGGCGCCCGGTTCCATCGCCCCGGCACGGACGGCCGCGTCAGCGGGCCCGCGCCCGACCACGCCAGCTACAACTCCTTCGCCACGTTCCGCGACCCGGACGGCAACGGCTGGCTGCTGCAGGAGGTCACGACGCGGCTGCCCGGCCGGATCGACGCCGCTCAGACGGCATTTGAGTCCACGGCGGACCTGGCGCGCGCGATGCGGCGCGCGTCGGTCGCCCACGGCGAGCACGAGAAGCGCATCGGCGCGGCAGACCCGGACTGGCCCGACTGGTACGCCGCGTACATGGCGGCGGAGCGGGCCGGGGCGGAGCTGCCGACATGAGCGACTACGACGTGATCATTCTGGGCGGCGGGGCGCCCGGTGAGCACTGTGCCGCGGCGCTAGCTGCGCGCGGGCTGCGCGTCGCCGTGGTTGAGCGAGAGCTGGTCGGCGGCGAGTGCACCTACTGGGCGTGTATTCCGTCGAAGTCGCTGCTGCGCCCGGGCGAGGCGGTGCACGGCGCACGCGAGGCCGCCGCTAGCGCGCAGGCCGACGTCCAGGCCGCGCTGGCCTGGCGGGACTTCATGGTGTCGAACTATTCCGACGTCGGCCAGCAGCGCTGGCTGGAGAGCCGTGGCATCGACCTGCTGCGAGGCACGGGCCGGCTGGCCGGCACCGGCGTGGTCGATGTCGACGGCCTCCGCCACACCGCGGCCCACGTCGTCGTGGCGACCGGCGCGGATCCGTTCGTGCCCCCGATCCCGGGACTGCGTGACCTCGAGGGGGTCTGGGGTACCCGCGAGGCGACGAGCATGAAGGCCGTACCGCGCCGCCTGCTCGTCTTGGGTGGCGGGCCCGCAGGCGTCGAGATCGCACAGGTCGGGCGGCGCCTCGGCGGCCAGGCGGTGATCATCGAGGGCGCCGAGCGGGTGCTGCCCCGCGAGCCCGCGAAGCTGGGCCAAGCGCTCGGCGAGGCCCTGCGCCGGGACGGGATCGAGCTGATACTCGGTATGCACGCCACCGCAGCCCGGCGGGAAGGTGACGAGTATGTCCTGGCTCTCGATGGCGGTACCGAGCTGCGCGGCGACCGGCTGCTCGTGGCAACCGGCCGGCGCCCGCGCGTTGAGGGGATCGGCCTGGAGACGGTCGGCGTAACGGCCGGCCTCGACGGCATCCCGGTTGACGAGCACCTGCGCGCGGGCGAGCGCCTCTGGGCCATCGGCGACGTCAACGGCATCTGGCCGCTCACTCATGTCGGCGAGTATGAGGGCGATGTTGTCGCGGCGAACATCGCCGGCGATGCGCGCCCGACGAACTACGAGGCCGTTCCCCGTGTCACCTACACCGATCCGCAGGCTGCAGCGGTGGGCGCGGTCGAAGCGAAGTACACGGCCACTGCGCCGCTCTCAGAAGAGCCGAAGACCGCCACCTATACGCACGCCTACGCCAAATCCACCGGCTTCCTGACGCTGCTCAGCGACGGCCAGCGACTCGTCGGCGCTTATGCCGTCGGGCCTGAAGCGGGCGAGTGGCTGCAGCAGGCGACGCTTGCCATCCGCGCGCACGTTCCGATCGAGGTGCTGAGCGACACGATCCAGCCCTTCCCCAGCTTCTCGGGCATCTACGACGCGGCACTGACGGCGCTCCGCATGCAGATCGCGGGCATGCCGCCGCCGGCCCGGCCGATGGCCGCGCAGACAGCGAGCTTGTCCCGATGAACACCGGCGGAGGAACCATGACCAGCACGGCCACTCCTGTTTCCGCCCAGCGAGAACCAGAGCTGGCCGGGCAAACGGTCGTCGTGATCGGCGGTAGCGCGGGCATCGGCCTGGAGACCGCCCGGCACGCCCGGGCTGAGGGCGCCGACGTGATCCTCACCGGCCGGAATCCCGACCGGCTCAAAAAGCGGCCGCGGAAGTCGGCGCGGAGCGCACCGCGGCTTTCGACGCCACCGACTCCGGCCGGCTGGAGACCTTCTTCCAGCAGCTGCCTACACCCATCGACCACGTGCTGGTCACCGGCCCCGGCCCGTACTACGCGCTCGCGCCGACCTTGACCGCGAGCGGGCACACCACGGCTTCGACTCACACCTATGGCTGGCTGTCACCGTCGCGCAGCAGGCCGTCGGCAAAGTACGGGCCGGTAGCACGCTGCTGTTCATGGCCGGCACCAGCGGGGAACGCGGACCAGGCCTGTCGCTTGCTGCCGCGCTGCCCGCCCTGATCGCCAACCTCGCGGTCGAAGTCGCGCCGGTCAGGGTCAACCTGATCACGGCCGGATTCGTCGACACGCCACTCTCCGGGTCGCTGCTCGGCAAAGACCTCGAAGCTCGCCGCGACCAGCTCCGCGCGACGCTGCCGATCGGACGGGCGGTCGGCCCGGCCGACGTTGCCGCGCTGGCCGTGCACATCATGGCCAACACCGCCCTGACCGGCGGAATCTAGGACATCGACGGCGGCCAGCAACTGATCTCCTCGTGAAGACGCGGCCTGACTTACGCGTCAGCGAGGCCTCTTCCCGGACTCTCGCTAGCTGAGCAACCTCTACCAATGTGGTGGGCAGCCCGTGCCAAAGGAGATGCTGACGTGCCGAGCCAGGCAATGCAGGACTGGATCGACGCCTTGAGGGATCGGCGGAAGGCCAGTGTCAGCCAGGCCCCGCCGACGCTGGAAGAGCGCCGCGCCGCCTTCGCCCCCGGGGGCCGCCTTCATCCGGTGCCTGATGACGTGCTGGTGAGGGAGGTGACCGCTGGCGGGGTGCCAGCCCACTGGCTTGCCGCGCCTGGAGCGGACGCCGGCCGGGTGCTCCTGTTCCTGCACGGCGGAGGTTACGAGCTCGGGTCGCTTCGCAGCGACGGCGAGCTGGCCGCCCGGCTGGGACGGGCCAGCGGGATGCGGGTGCTGTTCCCTGAATATCGCCTGGCCCCCGAGCATCCCTTCCCCGCCGCCATCGACGACGTCCTGGCCGCATGGCGCTGGCTCCGCACCGACCAGGACCTGAGCGCAAGATCAATAGCGGTGGCCGGCGACTCGGCCGGCGGAGGGCTCACCGTCGCCCTGCTCGTGGCCACGCGTGCCGCCGGGGAGGCATTGCCTGCGGCTGCCGCACTGATGTCCCCGACGGTGGACCTGACCAGCTCGGGGGCCTCGATGACCGAGCGCGCCGATCAGGATCCGATCTCCACCCCCGCCATGCTCCGCCAGTTCGCCTCCGACTACCTGGCCGGGGCTGACCCTAAGACGCCCCTGGCGTCGCCGCTGTTCGCCTCACTGTCCGGGCTCCCGCCGCTGCTTGTCCAGGTAGGCACGGCCGACCTGCTGCTCAGCGATTCCGAACGCCTGGCCACAGCAGCAGCCGAAGCCGGGGTCGACGTCACCCCGGAGATCGGCGAGGGCCTGCCCCACGTCTACCAGATCATGCTCGGCACCCCCGAGGCAGCCGAGGCCACCGAGCAAATCGGGAAGTTCCTGCGGGCCCGGGTTCGCTAACCCGAACTTACGTGATCTTGAAATTGGTCATGCCGTGCTGATCGGGAGTAATGCCGCGCGGCGGGGGCTGGCGGCGCTTGTTGAGTGGCTACTTGAGGGTAAGCGGGATGGCGGCGAGGTAGTGGTAGATGGGGCGCAGGTCCAGATCGTGGGCCTTGGTGATGCGGAAGTCCCGCCCGGCGTACTTGAGGTCTTTGTAGGCGGCGACCGTAGCGGCGGTGCCGAGGATGTCCGCGGTGACGCTGGTGCGGATGACGTAGATCCCGTCGAGGGCGGCCTCGGCGGCGATCTTGTGCTGGTCGCGGCGCCAGGTGAAGGTGGTGCTGGTGACCTCGGTGATGATGTGCTTGCCGACCTTCCGCTTATTGATCACTTTCCCGAGCGGGGGCAGTTTCCCCGCGAGTGCCTCGGGCGTGCAGGACTCGGCCGGGTGCAGCGGGGTCTGGATGATGCCTGGCGCGACGGCGTTGACGCGGATGCCGCGGGAGGCGTACTCGACGGCCAGCGACCTGGTGACCGCGGCCAGGCCGTCCTTCGTCAGCGCGGCCAGCGCGGTTGGCTCCACGGAGTCCGCGTGGTCCGCGATGCTGGCGCTGATGTTGACGACATGGCCGCTGTGCTGCTTCAGCATCTGGCCGATGGCGCGCTGGGTTAGCCAGAAGAATCCGGCGAGGTTGACGCGGGTGACCAGCGCGTAGTCCTCGGCGGTGTAGTCGGTGAATGGCTTGGAGACGAAGACGCCTGCGTTGCTGGCCAGGGTGTCAGACGCGCCCGAAGCGATCAATTGCCTGGCTGATGATCTGGTCGGCGGTGGCCTGCTCGGAGATGTCGCCCTGGACTGTGAGGATGTCCGGGTCCTTCGACGGCTTGATGTTGAGAGAATTCGCCACGACCGCCCAGCGTCGCTGCCGGTACCCGTCAACGAGGCCGGCGCCGATTCCCTGCGAGCCGCCCGTGACGATTGCCACCTTCTGCCCCGTTTCGCTCACCGCTTCTGCGTGCTCATGTGTTCGTGCTCATGTGCTTGTGGTCGCGGGATCGCTCGGGTGCGGCGTGAGCGGCGTGAGCTCCGTCGTCATCCACGGGTCGAGCGGCAGCGACTTCACGATGGCTTCCATCTCCGCGCGGTCCCTGGCCCGGTACACGCCCAGAGCGCGTCCCTGACCGGGCAGTATCCACAGCCTCTCGAGGTGTCCCTGGCCAGCCAGCTCGCGTGCGCGTGCGGCCTCGCCCGCCTCGGCGTCTTCGACGGCCTGGCGGGGCGTGCCATCGGGGATCGTGACCACGAAGGTGGCCAGGAACTCGGCGCCTGCCTGGCCTGGCCGGGTGCCTGGGCCCGGGTCGTTGGGGTGCGGCGCGAGCGGCGTCACCTGGTCGGTTCGCCAGATCTTCAGCGGCATCGAAGCCAGGGTCTGCTGGAGCTGGCCGGCGTCGCCGACGGCAAACAGGCCGAGAGTGCGCCATTCGCCCGGCTGCAGCGGCGGGCGCCACAACCGCAGCAGCTGACCCTCCGTGGCCAGGTCACGCGAGTGCGCGGCCTCGCGGGCGCGGACGTTGTCGACCGCCTGCTCCGGCGTCCCGTCTGGAACATGAGTTGTCATCGTGACGAGGTACTCCATGGCGATCCTCCGTCACTGAGCGGGCCGCGGCCGGATTGCGTCCGGTCCGGCTTTATTCGAGCTAGGCCACGCGCCTTCCAGAGGACGGGTGTCACCTTCGCTCAGCGAGGTGAGGTACCGCCCGGCTGGAACAGCCTGACCCGGGTCGCGGGTCTGCCTACGGGCAAGTTCCGCGGCAGTGACAAAGTCCGGAAACCACGGCATCGCAATTCCGCCCATGGTTCGCCTGGCCGGCAAGCCCGCAGCGTTTTCACGGCCCCACCCGACAGCGATCCGAGCGCCTCCGCCCCGGATCACAGGCGGGAGGTGAGCTCGGTCACGATGTCCGCCGCTGACTGTGGCTTTCTCGCAAGGGCAACGCTTTGTCCGGCCCACATCGAGAGCGCCTCAATGTCCCCGGTGGTCCCGGCCATCGGCGGCGCTGGCTCGTACCGGACGATTGCTTCGCCGGAGGCGAAGTGCGCGATCACGTCGTCTGCTCCCGGGCGCTGGCTGTCTGGGGGGCGTCCCGCGGCATCCCACGCCCTGGCGGTTGAGTTGCGGAGGGCGCGGTGGGGAGAGTCGGGCCACCCGACGTTGTACAGGTTGGGGTACCACTGCGGATCGGTTTCGGCCGCGGCTATCAGCCGGCGCCGGTAGTCCTCGTGGATCGGCATTTCCTCGGCCAGCAGGAACCGCGTGCCCAGCCATGCGGCCTGGGCGCCCAGGGCGAGCACCGCGGCGACTCCGCGGGCGTCGCCGATCCCGCCAGCCGCGATGACCGGTACCGGCGCTACGGCGTCCACGACAGCGGGCACCAGCGGCAGTGTGGCGACCTTGCCCCAGACGTGCCCGCCGGCCTCCCAGCCCTGCGCGACGACCACGTCCGCGCCGGACGCGACTGCCTGTCGTGCCTCCTCGGCGCTGCCGACCGTCTGCAGAACGATTCCCCCGGCGTCGTGCACAGCCTTGATGTAGCTGCTGGGATCGCCCCACATGAACGAGACGATCTTCAGGCCGGCCTTGAGGGCCTGGTCCAGGTCACGATGATGATCTGAGGTGAGAACGAAGTTGCCGCCGAACGGCCGCGTGGTCAGCGCCGCCGTCTCCCGGACGACGGCTCCGGTGTCAGCTGACCAGGTCAGCGTCACCATGCCGAGCGCGCCGGCGTTCGAGACCGCCGCCGCCAGCCGGGGAACCGCGGCCATGGGCGCCTGGACGATCGGCCGCTCAATGCCCAGCAACTCACACACAGCAGTGCTCATGAGCCACGGTGTACCCGCAGGGCTAGCTGGCGACACGAGCCAGGATCAGCGCCGCGGTTACTCGTCGTAAGCACTCGGCCGCCAGGAGACGGTCCCGGCGGGAGCTGCCGTAGCGCGCGGGCCGACGGTTCACCCGGTCCAGCGGGCAGCGGCAACAGAGCCCTCACTAGTGCTCGTAAGAGGTCGGCGTTGAGTGCGGGGAGCGCCGGTCCCAGCCGTGAAACTTCGAGTAGTCGCCGGCGTCCCAGGCCTCGCGCAGTCCCGGGGTGCTCAGGTCCCAGTCCGGGCGGATCTCGGCGGTGGCCGCGCGCAGGTCGCGCCAGAGGTCGTAGAACGACGGGCGGCCCCAGAACCAGTAGCCGTTGTAGATGCTGTGGATGACCAGTCCCGGCTTGAGCACGAGGGTGTGCGGGATCATCGGGTTGTGCTCGGGGTCGGTGTACTCGGCGATGTCGAGGTCCTGCTGGACGGTCCGGCCGGGGTCGGACAGGAAGGGCCACTGGGCGCCCACTGACGCGCGGAACTCCTGCAGGGTGTGATGGTCGTCGGTGGCGATCGTGGCGACCTGGGTGTAAGCCACCGCGATCTTCGGGTAGTGCGCGGCCAGCTCCAGGTGCTGCCGGTGCTCTTTCGGGCAGTAGTTGCCGCGGGCCAGGGTGAGGACCATCGGGTCGCGGCCCTGGAGCTCGCTCAGCGTGCGGACGGTGCCGGTGTGGTCGGGCAGCGCATAATCGGGGAAAATGCCGCCGGGGACGATGTCGGAACGCACGCGATGACCGCCTCTCCTCTGACGCCGCGGGTGCGACCTGGACGGTGCTCATGCCGGTTTGCCCCAAGGACCTGGCTGTACCAGAAGCACCTGTGTGCCTGCCGGTAGGCGTGCCCGTCGGGGCTCATGCCCACACTTCCGCCTCGCCAGCAAGCCTCAAGCGCCATGCCATCCCCGGGCGGCTCGCGGACCGGCCGCACGATTGCCGAGGATCGTCGCCTGCCCGAGGGCCGCGCACGGGTGACAGGGCTCAGCCAGGGAGGTCCTCCGGGCGCTTCGCGGCGAGCTTGCCGTGCAGCGTTAGACTCCCTGGCATGCAGCGGCGGGACAACCCCTACACGCTGCAGACCCGTCGTAAGCAGGGTGTGAGACCCAACCAGTGGAGGTGCCAGGTGGCCGAGCTCCCACCGCCCCCAGAGGGAATTGTGCTGGCCCACTTCATCGTCTCGGAGGATGTCGAGCGCTCTCGGCGCTTCTACACCGAAGTACTCGGCGGCAGGGTGGCCTTCTCCGGCCCCGGAGGGCTGACCTATGTCGCACTATCCAACTGCTGGATCATCATCAATGTCGGCGGGGGCCCGACCGACGACAAGCCGGCGGTCACCCTGGAGGCGCCACGCGATCCCGACCGGGTCAGCAGCTTCCTCAATATCCGGGTCAAAGACATCGAGGCCGTGTACGCCGAATGGAGCGCCCGGGGTGCTCAGTTCCTGACGCCGCCGAAACAGCACCAGTACGAGAAGCGCTGCTACATCCGCGATCCCGACGGTCATCTGATCGAAGTGGGGCAGACCACGGACCCAGAGGGTGACTGGTCGCCCGCTCACTGGCCGTCGAGTACGCCCGCCGAGGAGTCCGGGTGAATGCTGAAATCGCCGGCGAAATCCCTCACATCGACGGCGGCCAGCCCACGGACACTGAGATCCCTACCAGCCATAGGACGGCGGGAACGGTCATCCGCACAGCACATCCCCGCCGTTCCCCCGCTCTCAGCACGGCGCTGCCAGGCCGCTCGGGCCGCCGATGCTAGCACCGTGACGCTGAGGAGGTTCCGGTCATGACCACCGCGATCATCGGCACCGGAGGGATCGGATCGGTCATCGCCCGCCAGCTCGCCTCAGGCGGCGAGACCCTGCGGCTCTCCAGCGCCGACACTGAGTCGGCACGAACGCTGGCTGCAGAGATCGGCCGGGCTGCGGTCGTCGCCGTCGACAACCGCGACGCGTTGCAGGGCGCCGATGCCGTCGTCCTCGCGCTTCGGTTCACCGCGCTGAAGGGCGTCATAAACGAGATCGCCGACCCGCTAACCGGCATGCTCGTGGTCGTTCCCAGCAACCCGCTCGGCATCGACGCGCAAGGTAACGTCTCACGTCTCCTGCCGAAAGGGCAATCCTCTGGCGAGGTTGTAACCGGGTGGTTGCCGGCGGGGACGCGCTTGGCCATGGCGTTTGGAACCCTGTCGGCCGATCTCTTCGAGTCCTCTAGCAACCGGTCCCCGGAGCCGGCGGTCCTCTTCTACGCGACCGACGACGACCGTGCCGGCGAGGAAGTCGAGCGGTTGATCCGGACGGCCGGCTTCGAGCCTGTGAAGGCCGGCGGGATCGAACAGTCGGGTCGGCTCGAGGTGGGCGGCGACCTTCACGATCTCGTAGTCGGCCCCGCAGAGGCGCGGTCATTGATCGGTGGGGCCTGATCGCTTCGCCGTCCGTCCCGGGGGCACCTCTTCGGTCGGGCCTTCGCCCAGACGGTCTCGACGGCGCTGACCATCGCGGCGTCGACGGGCACGGACAGTAGCATCGAGGACGAGGCGCCCGCCACCACACACTGTCCCCCGCCCCCCTGACCTACCCCTTTCCCACGAATCCTACGCAGGAAGGGCCGCAAAGGTGCCCGGGCGCCGTCAGGGTGCCACCTGGGCGCCGCGGCGCCGATGGTGGCCGTGATACCGGGCCGGGCGGCCGTTATGAACCGGTGACCGGGCCGCCTGAGAGAATGATTGCGTGGCGGCGCTACCGGGGGTGACCATGGACCGGGGGGCTGGCAGCCTGCTCTCGGTGAACGTGGGCCTGCCGCGCGATGTGCGCTGGCAGGGCCGTACCGTGCGCACTGCGGTGTGGAAGCGGCCGGCCGACGGCCCGCGGCTGGCCCGCCGGCTGAACGTCGATGGCGACGGCCAGGGTGACCTGGCCGGCCACGGCGGCGAGCAGCGCGCCGTGTTCGTGTACCAGATCGAGGCGTACCGGTACTGGCAGCAGCAGCTAGGGCGGGACGACTTCGAGTTCGGCCAGTTCGGCGAGAACTTCACCGTGCGCGGGCTGGCCGACGACGAGGTCTGCATCGGCGATCGGTACCAGATCGGCGAGGCGCTCTTCGAGGTGACGCAGCCGAGGGTGACCTGCTTCCGGGTCGGCATCCGGATGAATGACGCCCGGATCCCGGCGCTGCTGGTCTCGCATCACCGGCCCGGCTTTTACTTCCGGGTGCTGCGCGAGGGCGCGGTCCGTGCGGGAGACGAGATCGTCCGGGTGGCCCGCGGCCCGCAGGCCATGACCGTGGCCGAGATAGACGCGCTGCTGTACCTGCCCGGCCACCCGGCGCAGCAGGTGCGCAGGGCGCTGACGATCCCGGCGCTGTCGGAGGGCTGGAAGGCGTCGTTCCGCGAGCTGGCCAGCCAGCCGGACGGCGGCCAGGGCGCGGGCAACGCCGGGCTGGCCGCCGCGAGCCCGCCGCCCGCCTGGCCGGGGTTCCGCCCGCTGGCGGTGACGGCGATCGAGCCGGAGAGCCGGTCGGTGATCTCGCTGCGGCTGGCCGACCCGGCCGGGGCGGCGCTGCCGGCCGCCAGTCCCGGTCAGTTCCTGACCGTCCGGCTGCAGCCGAAGCCGGACCAGCCGCCGCTGCTGCGCAGCTACTCGCTGTCCGGACCGCCGGATGCCGGGTCCTACCGGATCAGCGTGAAGCGCGAGCAGCACGGCGCGGCCAGCCAGTTCGTGCACGACCACGTGCGGCCCGGTGACCAGCTCGCGGTCGCCGCGCCGCGCGGCACCTTCATCCTGCAGCCGGGCGCGGCGCCGGTGCTGCTGATCAGCGCGGGCGTCGGCGCCACGCCGGTGCTGGCGATGCTGCACGCGCTGGCCGACGCGGGGTCCGGCCGCGAGGTGTGGTGGCTGCACGGCGCGCGCAGCCGGGCCGAGGAGCCGTTCGCGGCCGAGGCGAGGTCACTGCTGGCCAAGCTGCCGCGGGCGCACCTGCACGTCTGCTACAGCCGGCCGGGCGCTGGCGACGTGCTCGGCCGCGACTACCAGTCGGCAGGCCGGCTGTCGGCGGCAGCGCTGGCAGAGCTGGACCTGCCGCGCGAGGCGCAGGCCTATATCTGCGGGCCGGCCGGATTCATGACCGACGTGGCGGCCGCGCTGGCCAAGCTCGGTCTCGGCGGCGGCCAGGTCAGGACCGAGATCTTCGGCGCGCGGCCGGCGCTGACGCCCGGCATCGCGGCGGCGGCCGCGCTGCCGCCGCACCAGCCGGCCGGGTCGCCGGGCACCGGCCCGGAGGTCGCGTTCGCGCGCAGCGGCCTGACCGCCCGCTGGGACCAGCGCTACGCGAGCCTGCTGGAGCTTGCCGAAGCCTGCGACGTGCCGGTGCGCTGGTCCTGCCGTACTGGCGTGTGCCATACCTGCGAGTCCGGCCTGGTATCAGGGGATGTCGGCTACGCGCCTGACCCGGTCGACGATCCGGCCGATGGTGACGTGCTGATCTGCTGCTCGGAGCCGCGCGGCGACGTCGCCCTCGACCTGTGAGAACGGGCCAGCCAGGCGCGTACCGGGCCACGAAGCCGGCAAGCATCCAGTCCCGCGTACCAATGAGCACCTACAGATTCTTCGGACGGATAGCGCCGAGCTGGTAGTTATGGATCAGGCACGAGCACCTGCCGTGATGCGGCGGCCGAGAGCGCCGTGCCCGGGAGGCAGGTCGTCCGGACTCAGCGGCTGCAGTACGTCGAACTCGTTACCATCTGGGTCGGCCATGACCACCCAGCCGACTCCGCCTTGGCTGATGCTGGCCCGCCGGGCGCCGAGCGCCTCTAGCCGGGCGACTTCGGCGGACTGGTCGGCGGGGCGAAGATCCAGGTGGAGCCGGTTCTTGACAGTCTTGCCTTCAGGAACCTTGAGGAACACAAGGTCGGGAGCGATGCCATCTTCCGGGCTGCCTTCCGGCGGCTCGAGGCAGACCTGGTCTTCCTCCTCCCACGTACGGCGCCAGCCCAGCGCGGATTCCAGAAGCTGGCGATCCCGGCCGGGTCGGCGGTGTCAATGCACAAGCACTGGATGCGAATTCCTATGAAGCGATCATGCCTAGATGACCGGGCCGCTTCCAATGAATTTGAAGTCAACGTGACAGCGCATCCGCACCTGCGCGGCGCACCGGCAGGCAGTGACAGGACGCTGAACCCGGCTGCGGTCACAGCACGCGCGGCGCCCTGGACGTGAGCCGTGCCGGGGCTCACGATTAACACGCGTACAAAACCGGGCGTTCTGCACGCGGTGCGTGGCGCATTAGGCACGATCAACATGCACGCCTATTCGGCGATCGGCGCGCTCGGGGAGCGGCAGATGCGGTCGCCTGGGGGGAGCTTAGTTCTGCATGTCAGCGCCGGCGGGCCTGGCGCGCCGCATCCGGGCGCGAGGCTGGCTCCGGCGGCGGGCCAGGACCACCGCCAGCGGCCAGGCCGCCTGCGCCCCGGCCAGGACCCGCTCGGCCAGGCCGACCTGCCGGCCCCCGGCGATCAGCTCCGCGCCGAACCACACGAGCAGGCCAAGCAGCACCCCGGCCGCGCTGGCCGAAACAGCCGGCCGCAGTCCGGCCGGCACCAAAGGCCCCCGCTTCCGGGCAGCGAGCGGCCAGGCCGCCAGGGCTATAAAGCCAATCGCCGCCCAGCAGGTATGCGGCAGCGAGCCGCCGCCCCCGGCAGGCTCAGGGTTCGCCGCGACCAGCACCGTGGCGACACCGCCGGTCATCAGGATGAGCCGCCCGGCCAAGGCCGCCGGCCTCAGCGCCAGCCCCGTCAGGACATAGCAGGCTCCCACCCCCGCCAGCGCGAGCGTCATCACCCACCGGTCGGTAGCGCCCCGCGCCGCGAGGGAGCTGATCGTGTCGGCTACCGGGTTGAAGGAACGCGGCTGCAGCCCGGCAGCCACCGTCCAGCCGCCCACCAGAAGCACCGGAGCCACGGCCGACGAGACCACACCCCACCACGGCACGCCCCGCACGACCCCACCGTAAGCGAACGCGCCGGCGGCCGCGATCCGTGCGGGGCACGCGGGTACTCGTGTCTGGGGCCGGGCGCGCTGGGTGGCGGACGGTCCGCCAACTGGAAGTCATCAGGGCAGGGCGGCCGCCGGAGATCTGGAGTGGCCCTGATGGCGGGTCCGGGCACTAGCGGATCCCTGAGTTCGCAGCCAACGCTGGTTCCTCAGGCCCGATTTCCGATCTGGCCACTTCCGGACCCTGCCAACCGCGCCAACGGAACGCCAGGGAAAGATTCACCCGGCCGCGGAAAGATGGCTGCCACCTGGCGCGCCCTGCGGCCGCAGGGCCAGGCCAGGGCCGGACGACCGTCATCGCGGCATGAGCGCGCGTTTCCGAGCACGACCCCGATGTATAAATGTGCAGGCTGATCAGCCGCTCGCCAGTGGAATCCGGACCTGCGCGACCACTGCCGACGAGGCGAAGGCCTCTTGCCCCGCACACGTAGCCGCCTGATCGGTAGGTCATGACATGCTGTGCGGGTCACTATCGATGCTGCGCCGAACCGGGCGATCTGTACGCGGCCAGGTGCATGGCCGGCACGGCTGACCGATGCCGGAATCCTCCGGTGACAGCCAAGGCGTCAGGGATAATAGTGGTCAAGTCGGCCAGTTCAGCGTGTGGCGGTGGCGGGTTCTATCGTGCGCGTACTGGTGTCCACCGGAAGGTGCGTGCTGCCACGATGGCGCTGGCCAGCCCCCACAGCGCGAGGATCGCCAGGTCGCGGGGCGCGAACCCGGCGCCGGTCACGTGCGGGTTGTAGGCGGTGAGCATGGCCGTGAGGAAGTGCCGGACCGGGAACACGTTGGCCGCGGCGCGCCAGGGGGCGGGGAGTGAGTCGGTGGGGAAGAAGTTGCCGGATAGGAAGAACAGGGCGAGGGTGACCCCGAACAGGAGCGGCATGGCCGCGGTCGCGCTGCGGATGACCACGGTGACCAGGCAGCCCAGTGCGCAGAACGCGAGCGCGCCGATGATCACGGTGATGACGGCGGCGAGCAGGTGGCCGGCTGGCAGCGACACGGCGTAGCCGAGGCGGCCCAGAGCAGCCACCAGGACCGCCAGTGTCAGCGAGGCGGCCGTCCCGTTGATGACGGGCCCGGCCAGGAAGGTGCTGGTGCGCACCGGGGCGCTGCGAAGCCGTTTGAGGATCCCGTCCTCCCGGTCGTGTACCAGTTGGGCGGCCAGGTAGGTGAAGGCCGCCGATACCACGCCGATCACGATCACCGAGGCCACCACGTACGCCTGGACCTTCAGGATGCCGGGCTGGCCGCGCATGTGCATGGTCGCCGGCTTTCCGTTCACGGTTCCGTTCACGGTGGCGAAGATGAACAGGTACAGCAGCGGCAGGACGACGGTGACAAACACCGCCATCGGGTCGCGCAGCATCACTTTCCGCGCGCAGCGGACCTCGCCCCGCAAGACGGTCGCGGTGCTCATGACGCACCTCCGGTCAGGCGAAGGTAGATATCTTCGAGGCTGGGTGCCCGCACGTCCAGCCCGTGCAGGCTCACCCGGTGGTCGCGGGCCCAGTCCAGCAGCACCCGCAGGGTGGCCTCCGGCTCGGCGGTGCGGATCGTGACCTGGTGGTCACCGGTCTGCACGGTCAGGTCCGCAGGCAGCGGCGGCGACGTCCCGGGAGTGTAGGCGAAGCGGATCTCCACTGGCGCGGTGTCGCGGCCGCCCAGGGTCTGGGGGGTGCCCTCGGCGACGATGGAACCCTTCGCGATCACTGCTACCCGGTCGGCGAGCGCCTCGGCCTCGTCCATGTAGTGCGTGGTCAAAAAGACCGTCTTGCCCAGCCCGCGCAGGCCCTCGACCAGCGCCCAGGCTTGCCGCCGGGCCGCCGGGTCAAAACCGGTGGTCGGCTCGTCCAGGAACATCAGGTCCGGGTCGCCGACAATGGCCAGTGCCACATCCAGGCGGCGCAGCTGCCCGCCGGACAGCTTGCGGGCCCGCGACTTCCGCTTGTCCGCCAGGCCGGCCAGCTCGATCGTCTCGCCGATGTCCCGCGGGTGCGGGTAGAACCCGGCGTAGCGTTCCACCAGTTCCCGCACGGTCAGCTCGTCTGGCATTTGGGAGGTCTGCAGCACCACCCCGAGGCGCGCCCGCCACTGCAGCGAAGGGTGAGCCGGGTCGGCCCCGAGCACGGTGACCTCGCCCGCGTCACGGCGCCGGTAGCCCTCCAGCATCTCGACCGTCGTGGTCTTCCCCGCCCCGTTCGGCCCCAGGAACGCGAAGATCTCACCCGTCCGCACGGTCAGATTGATCCCGCGCACCGCCTCCACGTCCGCGTACCGCTTGCGCAGCCCGCGGGCCCGGATCGCGGTCCCGCCGTCGCTCCCGTCCGCCGTCCGGTCCTGCCCATGCCGTGAAGCTGTCAGCGCGCTCATCGCAACCACCTCGATTCAGCTTCCGGCTCGATCTACAGCAAACGTCACTCTCCGGACACTGACCGTGACAGTGACGAAAGCCGGCCCTGGACGGGCCATCCGTCCCTAGAATTCCGGCAGACCTTCCGCACTGCTGGCGCGAACAACCCAAACCAAGACCGTTTCGCCGGCTGGCCTGGCTACCCGTACCCCTATCTCCCCGCCGGCCCCCGCCGCCCACATGTCACGCCCTGTGCCGACTCCGGCCACTTGCCGGGCAAGATCCGGCTAATTGCGCGAGACCACAGTCCGCAGGTCTCGCTGCAGCGGCCGCTCAAGGCTGAACATTATGGGCGGGCTCAGCGCGCTGAACGGTATGTGCAGCCGGTACATTTCTGATCGCTCCCGGCGGGTGCCCGCGCGACATCACCGCCCAGCGCCGCGCCGTCGCGTTTCACCTCGGCGTCAAGCTCGTCTTGGTCACCATTCTGGAGGCCTGCACAGCAGCTGACGTGGCCGTGATCGCTCTCGGCCGCGCCGTCAGGAGTGCGGGGATGGGGGCCTTTGCCCTTTGCCGAGATCGCCTCCACCGTGTTCTTGGATGTCAATAGCTGATCGACTCTCAAGACGCCGACTCGGCGAACAGAGGTGAACAATATGTGCGCCCAGCGCTCTTCGACTGGTCAACCGACAAGCCGCATGTATTAGGCGATCTGTTGTGCCGTGGCGGCCCATGACAGCGCCGGGCCGTAATCTCCGCAGGTCCTGCAACCGCCCCAGACCGCGAATTAACATACGAAAAAGCGCATAATCATGCACCCACGCAACGCGCTCTATTCGGCAGACCCGGTAAAGGCGAGGGGAGGCGGTGCCGGGCTGTCTAGGCTGTCAGGCGGCGTGGGGCGCGAGTTCGACGATGAGGTCAGCGTCGAGGGCTGCACTGATGCGCTCCAGCAGCGGGATCGTGGGTACGACGCCCCCGGCTTCCAGGCGTGAGAGGGCAGGCTGGGTCATATCAGCGCGAGCCGCGAGTTCAACCTGGGACAGTCCCAGGGCCAGGCGGCGTTCGCGGACAGCCTGGCCGATGAGGAACGCCCGGCGGGCTTCGGCGTACCCCTCGCGGTACTCGTCGCTGTCACGGCGCTGGTTGGCGAGTTCCTCGTAAGAGGAGTGCCGTGCGGTCATGTCAATTCACCTCCCGGTCGAACAGCTGGTGGGCGGTGCCGTGTTCGGCTTCGCAGATCTTCTGGGCATGCAAGGCGCGGGCTACCTCAGCAGTCTCCGCGCTGCGGGTCTTGGGAAACACCGTCAGTAAGACCACCCGCCGGCCCGGCGCCAGCCAGTAGGTGACCCTCGTCTGCTGGCGTAACAGATGGAACCTCAGTTCCCTGACCTTTCCCTCCCAGGTGGCGGGCGTAAGGCTCGCCGAGATCCTCGGCGTGCTCAGCAAGCAGCCCGACAAGGAAGTCGACGCGGCCGAAGTCGCGGTGGCCCAGCCCGGTCAGCCAGGACCGCACTTCCGGTTCGATCTCAACCTCGTACAGACCTTCCATGCATCCAATGCTATATGCATCGTATGCTATAGCCAAGCATGCCGTCAGGTGCCGGAGGCCATGTAGGCGGCCAGGATGTAGTTCGGGTGGCGGTCGAGGTTCTTACGAGCCCGGTCGTACCGCATCGTGGTTCGCGGATCAGCGTGCCGCGCGGCGATCTGGACATCCCGGAGATCCACGCCCGCATCAAGCATGGTCGTGACGAAAGTATGGCGAAGCATATGCGGGTGCGGCCTGGTGATCCGCACTCCTGCGGTCTCAGCCAGGCGCCGCAGGCGGCGGGTGGCAGCGTGGCGGTCCATCCGGGCGCCGCGGCTGTTGAGCAGGATCGGGCCGTCCGCACGGGCGCCGATCGCCTGGTCGATGGCCCGGCCGACGGCTGGTGGCAGCGGGACCAGGACTACCTTGGTGCCCTTGCCGCAGACCCGCAGCACCCGGTGGCCGTGCTCTTCGCCGAGGTCGGCGATATCCGCGCCGGTGGCTTCGAAGATCCGCAAGCCGAGCAGACCGAGCATGGCCGCCAGCGCGAAGTCGCAGGGATGGGCGGACTGGCGGGCCGCGGTGAGCAGGGCCTCGAACTGAAGATGAGTGAACCCGAGGGTCGGCGATTCGGCGGGCACTGAGGGGCGGCGCACATGCTCGGCGGGTGAGTGCTCCAGGAGGCCGTCGATGACGCAGGTGCGGTAGAAGCCGGCCGTGACGGAGAAGCGCCGGGAGACGGTGGAGGGCTTGAACCTGCGGATCTCCTGCATCCACCGGATGTACAGCTCCAGGTGCGGGCGGCGCGCTGCCAGCGGGTCCAGGCCGCGCTCAGCGCACCAGGTGAGGTAGCAGCGGAGGTCAGATTCGGTGTGCTCACGGGAGGAGCCCCTGAAACGCGCCAGGTAGGCAGCCACAGCCAGCCGCAACTGGTCAGTGAACGGCCCGAGACGATCGGACGAGGTGGAAACCAGGTCGGGGGAGTTCATCATGAACTGACGCTGCGTCTGCATCCGGCCAGCGCCAAGGCTGCGAACCAGCGCCAGGTGCGGCAGATCCGGACGTTCCGTGAGTGAGGGTGGCCGCCGCGTGAGCGCCTCGGCTGGGCCCCGATCCGGTCAGGAATCGAGAAGCGCGCCGGTGTGGCCGGGTCTAGCCTGTCGACGGTAGGGCGGCAGGACGCCGGGCCCCTGCGCGTGGAGAAGGGAAGCCAGCGAATGGCCGGGGAAGAATGCCGGGGCCGGGTCCGGCGGCTTCAGCGCCGGGGAGCGTGCCGCGATGAAGCGCGCCGCCGAGCTGCGGGCCGAGGGCAAGAACGGCGCCAGGAAGGCCGATGGCCTGCAGGCGGTCCTCGACAAGATCGCGGAGATGGCGCCGCAGGATCGCGCGCTCGCCGAGCGCGTGCATGTGACGGTGACCGCGGCCGCCCCCCAGTTGTCGCCCGGGACCTGGTACGGGATGCCCGCCTACACCAACTCCGATGGCAAGGTCGTCGTCTTCTTCCAGGACGCGGGCAAGTTCAGCTACCGGTACTCGACCCTGGGCTTCCAGCAGGCAGCGAACCTCGACGACGGCGACCTGTGGCCGGTGTCGTACGCGCTCCAGCAGTGGAGCCCCGCGGTGCAGAGAAGGGTCATCGAGCTGGTGAAGGCCGCCATCTCCTGACCATGGCCGCGACCGCCGCGGCGCGCGCGGTCCCCGGGTGCCGCGGCTTCGGACGGCTCCGCCTCAGCTAGCAGCGTACGACCGTGCCACTCGCGGCAGAACCGGATGTTCAGTCGGCGCGAGCCGGCTGAATACCTATGCAATCTCGTTGGACCGCCGAGGGCAGAGAACGCTCTGGCCCGCTGTGAGAGCCTTCCTCAGGGCACGCGGAGCCGCCGTTAGGTGCCCTCGTCGTGGTCGGTCCGCGCGGCACCGCAGCACGCACGAACGGAGTTTCTGTGTGACCGCTGTGCGCAGGCGGCTTGCGCAGGCAGTCCTGCTCATCCTGAGGATCTCCGTCGGTGAGGCAACCGCGTGGCGAAGGGGCGATCGGCGCCTCGATCAGGCAAGCGCTGACCGTCATGGTGGCAGCCGGACCGGGCTGAAGACGCGGTCCGTGCCGGTGCCGGATCAGCTCATGTCCATGCAGTGCCGTTCCAGTGCTCGATCAGGATCTTGCCGTCGGCGGTGCCGACCGCCCAGGCGTTCCGGCTGGAGGTCGCGGCTACGCCGAGGAGCTGGCCGCCTGCGGGGCTTGGGCTGGCCAGCTGCTTCCACGCCTTGCCGTTCCAGCGTTCGATCAGCATCTTCACGCCGGCGCTGATGCGGTAGGTGTAGCCGACCGCCCACGAGCTGCGCGCGGAGACGGCGGCCACCGCGGCCAGGTAACTGCCGCCCGGGTTCGGGCCGGGCACCTGCTTCCACGCCTTGCCGTTCCAGTGCTCGACGAGCGCCTTGTTAGGGCCGCCTTCACAAGCGCGGCAGCCGACCGCCCACGAGCTGTGTGCGGAGACGGCGGCCACGCCGAAGAGGGGACTGCCGCCCGGGTTCGGGCCGGGCACCTGCTTCCACGCCTTGCCGTTCCAGCCCAAGATCAGGGTTTCGATCGAGCCGAAGCTATTGGGGTAGGTGGTACCGACCGCCCAGGCGCTGCGCGCGGTGACCCCGGCCACGCCGGCGAGGGAGGCGCCGGTTCCGGGGCTCGGGCCGGGCACCCGCTTCCAGGAGGTGCCGTTCCACCGCAGGATCAAGGTCCTGGCGCCGGTGCGAGTGCCGGTGTCACCGACCGCCCAGGCGGCGCGGGCGGTGAAGGCGGCCACGCCAGCGAGGCCGGCGCTTGTTCCGGGGCTCGGGCTGGGCAGCCGCTTCCACGCCTTGCCGTTCCAGCGCAGGATCAGGGTCTTGCCGTCGCTGGTGCCGACCGCCCACGCGTCCTTGGCGGAGATGGCGGCCACGCCAGTGAGGGCGGCGCCGGTTCCGGGGCTCGGGCTGGGCACCCGTTTCCACGCCTTGCCGTTCTAGCGCAGGATCAGGGTCTTGCCGTCGCTGGTGCCGACCGCCCACGCGTCTTTGGCGGAGGTGGCGGCGGCGCCTGAGAGCGAGCCGCTGACGGAGACATATGCGGCCGGACCCGCACGCCCGGTCCGGGCGGCCGACGCCGGCGCCGCAGCCCCGGCAACCGTCCCCGCCAGCAGCAGCGGCAGGGCAGTGAACATGACAGAACGCGGGGCGAGCCTAGGCGTGGGCACCGGGCTGCCACCTCCCTCCCGAACGGCCAGCACGCTCTGCCGGTCCCGTCGCCGGGACAGGCGGGCCGCTGGCAACGTCTGAAACCGCCAGCCATCCGGATTGTCGGTCAGTTCAATTTCCAGGTGGTGCCGTTCCAGCGCAGGATCAGGGTGCGGCCGCTTGCGGTACCGCCGACTGCCCAGGCGTTAGTGGCAGAGGTCGCGGCGACCCCGGCCAGCTCGGCACCGGATCTTCCGTGACTCAGCGTCCATCTGCGGCCGTTCCAGTGCGCGGTCGCCGTACCTTCCGAGGTGACAGGGCCGCCGCCGCCGACCGCCCAGGCGCTGGCGGTGGATGTCGCGGCCACGGCCGCCAGGTTGTAGAGACCGTAGGGGGTCGTAGGAGGGGCCACCTGCTTCCAGGCGGTGCCGTTCCACCGCTCGATCACGGGGGTGCCGCCGACGGGGCAGCCGTCGGTACAGCCGACTGCCCAGGCGTTGCGCGCGGAGGTGGCGGCCACGCCTGCCAGGGCATTGCCGTACTTTCCGTAGGCAGGCAACGGGCTGGGCACGCGTCTCCAGGCTTTGCCGTTCCAGCCCAAGATCAGGCCCTTGAACGAGTCGAGGTGAGAGCAGCTAGTGCAGCCGACCGCCCAGGCATTGCTGGCGGAGATGGCGGCCACGCCGGAAAGACTGCTGTCTGCGGGGGCCGGGCTGGGCACCCGCGTCCAGGTCTTGCCGTTCCAGTGCAGGATCAGGGTCTTGGGGCTGCTGGTGAAGCAGCTAGTGCAGCCGACCGCCCAGGCGCTGCTAGCCGAGGTCGCGGCCACGCCGGACAGACTGCCAGCGGGGCTCGGGCTGGGCACCCGCGTCCAGGTCTTGCCGTTCCAGTGCAGGATCAGGGTCTTGGGGCTGCTGGTGAAGCAGCTAGTGCAGCCGACCGCCCAGGCGCTGCTAGCCGAGGTCGCGGCCACGCCGGAGAGCTCGCCGCCGCCCGCGGGCGTCGGGCTGGGCACTCGCGTCCACGCTGTGCCGTTCCAGCGCGCGATCAGGGTCTTAGCGCTAGAGACGCTGCCGTAACCGCCGACCGTCCAGGCGTTAGTGGCGGAGGTCGCGGCCACGCCCCGCAGGTCGCCGCTGACGACGAAGGATGCCGCCGGTCCCGCCGACCCGGTCCGGGCCGCAGCAGCCGTCACGGGACTGACCCCGGCGATCACCCCCGCAAGTAACAGCGGGATGCCTATGGCGACGGAAAATGTGGCGAGCAGGGGTGTGCGCACCGGGCCCGCACCCCCTCCCAGGAAGGCCCCGCCAGCTGGCCTCTCCCGCAACCGGGATGCTCGGTCGCTCGCATCGGGGTAACAGCAGCGGCGACCGGGCACGCATCACCACATGGCCCCGAGTGTGGCAGGCCGCACATCCCGGCGTCCAGTGCCAGAATAGCTGGGCTGGTGCTCAGCAGGCTTTAGCTGGTCAGAGCCGGACATTCGACCGTCGATCGATGCTCAGTAGGCGATTAGCCATGCGCGCCACCGCATGACCATGCGCTCGGACAACGCCCGCTATTCGGCAAGATAGGACCAGGCGGGAAGCGTCGGGCAGGCTATCCTGCGGTGACTGACAGGGGATAGGAGTGAACGATGGGGTCTGAGGAGAACGCGAACCTGGTCCGGCGCGGGTATGCGGCGTTCAGCACGGGGGACATGGCGACGCTCAGCGGACTGTTTGCCGACGACGCGGTCTGGCATGTACCGGGCAGCGGCAGCCTGTCCGGCGCCAAGCGCGGGCGCGATGCCATCTTGGCGTTCTTCGGTGAGCTGTTTACGCGCTCGGGCGGAACTATCAAGGTCACCCTGCACGACGTGATCGGCGGGGACGAGCACACTGTGGGGCTGCATCACGAGTTCGCCCAGAGCGGCAGCAACAAGGTGGACCAGAACGCCGTGAACATCTTTCACATCCGGGACGGCCGTGTCAGCGACGTGTGGGAGCTTCACGAGGACCCGGCCAGCAATGCGTGGCTCTGGGCCTAGCCAGGACGCCAGCTAAACGAGTAAGTGAACCGTCGGCTTGTATGAGGTCTGCGGGACGAGTTCGTTGCTGATCTAGCGTCTCGTGCTGGTGCCGGCAGGCCTGACTCGTGAACCGCCTGCCGCCTTCGGGCTGGCTCTCCCGAGGTTTGCCGAGCTGGCCGGCGCCAGGCCGTGGCCTGACTCAGCAGAGGACTGATCGTCTGCCCGGAGCTTGAAGCCGGCGTGCCGTCCACGTGAAACGTCTACGCGAAATGGCCGGCCTCCTTAACAAGATCGCTGACGCTCTCTGTACGGGCCTCTGAATTGAGCAACGGCGCGAAGCGCGGACCTGGAGACGGTGTCTGAAACGGCTGCCTTCGTGCGGCTTGACTACCGACACTGATCATTACGAGCAGCTGTGCACCTGCCGTGACTCCACGGGTGATTCGGCGGTCAGTATCGATACACGTCGGCGAAACAGAACGACCGTTCGGGTGCACCTCGGACAATATGTTGGACGACTGGTACTTGACGCCAGATCGGCGGAAGTGCGCGCCGGTGGCGACGACGCAAGACAAGCACACTGCGTGACGGGCAACGTGGAGCAGGCGAGTCGTCGCGGACCTGCCGGCCGGCGGCCACAGCGCCGGATCCGTGTCTTCACCGAGTGCCGGTCCGCGCAACCCGTACGCACGCCGGACAGCAGGTATACGCTGCCGTGCAGGCCATTCGACTCTTCCGTCGCGGCTCGCCGGGCGCGAAGGATGGCTGGATGGATCAGTTCGTCGTGAACGCCCCCGGTGCTGTCCTCGCAGTACGGCAGAGCCGGGATGACGGCGAGCCGCTGCTTTTGCTGCACGGCGGCCCCGGAGTGCCCGACAGCATGCAGGCCACGACGGCTCCGATGCTGCCCGGGTTCCGGTGCATCAGCTTCGACCAGCGCGGGGTCGGCGAATCGGCGTGTCGCGACGGGCGGTATGAGTTGTGTGCCTACCTGGACGACATCGAAGCCATCCGGACTCGCGCGGGCGTCGCATCCTGGCACGTGCTGGGGCATTCCTGGGGCGGCCTCCTCGCTCAGGCATACACCTCGGCCTACCCGCAGCAGGTGAAGAGCCTGGTGCTGTCGAGTTCGTCGCTCGGCGTCGGAGAGGACTGGAAGCGCACCAAGCGTGAATCCTTCCGTATCGAACGGGCTCGGGCAGGATTCCGGGGCACCGTTCGGTTCTACGCCTATTTCCCGGGCATGGTAATCCCCGGTCCGGTCAGGGCGTGGTCAATGCGTCACGTGATGACCGAGGTATGGCACAACTATTTTCTGGACCCCCGGTCAGCCCCCGATCCTGACCCGGCGTGGCTTTCTGGCTGTTCCGCAGAAGCCATGATCAAGACAGATCGGGCGGTGTCGAGGGAACAGCCGGACGCGCTCGAGCGTGTGTCGGGCTACCAAGGGCCGGTGCTGGTCCTCTACGGCGCTTACGACATCTTCGGCGTCGCTGCTACCGAGATCGTCCGAAGGCGGTTCCCGCGAGCTGCCCAGATGACACTTGAGGGCTCCGGTCATCTGCACTGGCTGCAGAACCCTCCCGGCTACGCGAACGCACTTCAGCAGTTCTACGACTACGCACGCCACTCCCGCCAGTAGCCGGCCCCGGAGGCTTCCGGCCCGGCACGGATTGCCTGAATCTGAGCGTCACCGGCTGGACGTGCCAAAGAGGTGGCCGCGCGCATATCGAGGCGGGACACGGATCGTGAAGTAACAACCGGCGCCAAACACGGAGCGTTACCCAGCAGGTGTCCAGCGCCTGCAAACTATGGGCACTGGCTATCGCAGCGGGACGACATGGCTCGAACACGCCGAACATCCAGATCTGCGTCCGCTGCGCGCCGTTGAGCCGTATCGGCTCGCGTCGCAGGCCGCGGAGAGTGCCATCGAACTGGCCCGCTGTCTGCGCGACCTGCCCACCGGCGAGGCCGCGTTCGCCGCGTACGAGTGGTTGCGCCGGCCACGCGTCGAGATGATCAGCGGCGCGGCGGCCACGACCAACCAGGCCAAGGCAGGCAAGGCGGCCCCGGGCAGCGGCATGCCGTCACCGGGGCAGATGTTCGCGCGCCGGCACGCAAGCACCGGATCGACTGGGACGCGCCGGCCGGGGCGCAGCACGGCGGCGCGCCCGCACTACGCGCTGCATGTCAGGGCCTGGATACCGCGGTATCCGGGCCCTGCCGCGTCACCGGCGCGGCGCCAGCCAGCGGGTGTCGATCCGGCCGTGCCGCATCCGGCCTGCCAGGCGGACGCGCAGCGTCTCCGGCGTGTTGTCGCCCGCGTCCCTGCTGATCGCCAGCTTGCCGTGCCGCACCGCCAGCTCGTTGGCGTCCACCACCATGCCCGGCGCGAGGACCAGCTCCACGTTGCCGCCGCGCACCCGCAGCTCGATGACCAGCTCGGGCCCGCTGCGCACCGCGCTGGTCAGGTCCAGCATCACGTCGCACCACGCGGTGCGCAGCGCCAGCCGGTGCGGCAGCGTCCACCGGCCGTCGCGGCGCACCGAGCCGTGCCGCTCGTGGATGGTGAGCAGTTCGGCGGCCGGCTCGGCCGGCGTCCCGGCGAGCGGCAGCGTGAGCGCGCCGTCGCTGCCTGGCATCGTGATCAGATCGGCGGTGAGCGGGGCCAGCGCGCCGATGGTGCGGGCGGCCAGCGCCGCGTCCAGCCGCTCGTCGAACTCGGCCGGGTCGAGCCGGCCGTCGGCGACGGCGGCGCGCAGCAGCTCGATGACCCGGTCGCGGTCCGCGTCGGACGCGCGCAGCGCGGGTGAGCCGGGCGGATCTGCCGACATCCGGCCTCCCCGGCGGCGACGTGGCGGCGCCGCGCCACCGACATTCCACGTTATAGCGCAAGTCGGCAGCCATCAACGAGGGGTACGCCGACGCGGTGCCGGTCGATGGCCCGCCCGGATCAGGCGCCGGGCCGGATTACCCGGCGACATTGAATTCGCGGCGCAACCTCGCAACCTCGCCAGCGCATACCGCGCAGACAGCAGGACACGTTAAGCTGAAGCGCTGCCCGGATCCGTCCTGGCGAACTACGAGCGCACCCCAGGACATGATCATCCGTATACGAAGGCTGCGCGAGAGAACCTATCCAGCCTGAAAAGGGCCGCCAAGGTTCATCGTCCAAACCGGCAGCGCGGCAACGCTGCGGCATGATCCGAGTTCAATGGTCATGCGCATTGCGGTCAGGCCCGCCGACGGAGCAGCGCTCAGATAGCCTATTCTGCGCGCGCTGCGGGTACAGCATCATCTTTTTCCAAACGTGCCTAACGGCGGCTCAGCGCGCGTTCTCCCTGATCTTCTCCATCACTCACCGTGATGCCATCTATCGGCGTGGGCCGGGGTGTGGGCCTTCGGATCGGCTGAGTGTGACCCCGGCCTGCTGGAGGCTGCTCCGGCAGCTACGTAGGTAATGCCCCCGAACCCGGCCAGCGATGTGCGAGTCGGCGCCGCTCGGCTGCCGGCATCCCGCCGGGTCCGGCGCTTCCGCAATCCGGAATCTGCGGAACCGGGTGCTGCAGGCGCGCGCTTTGGGCTCGCAGACTGCGCCGGACCAGATGGTGGGGCCAAGGGCGTGCTGGTGCCACGCGGGTGTGCATGGATCTGCAGCGGCTGTGGGAGGCGGCCGCCAAGAGCTGCGTGGACGTGGTGCTCGTCTGCTTCCCGGACCTGGCGCGGTCGCCGCACAAGCCGCATACCGGGGTTCCTGGCGCTCGGTCTCCGGCGATCCCTCGGATGGAAATTGCTCCCGTGATGTCAGCGGTCAGCTTTATCGAGGGCAATTTCCGGTGTTTATGTACACCTGTGTGGTTCGTCACACGTCTTATAACTGGCCTCTTCAGCCCGGAAGATAGCGATGATTGGGCTGATTTGCGGCTAATCCAGTGTTCGCTCGAAGGGGGAGGATCATGAGATGTCGTCGAGTGGCTCGCACAGCGGGCGCGCTCCTGGCGCCGGTCGTGGTCGCCGGCGCTTTGATCGCGCAGGCGGGTGCGGCTTCAGCCGATGCAAGCTGGCACGGCGGTCACCACGGCGTGCTGTATGTGTCCCGGCAGGGCAGCGTGTCGAACGCCGACAGGTCCTGCCATTCGGCCGCTTTCCGTACGATCCAGTCGGCGATCAACGCGGCCCCCAGACGGGGCACCGTCGTGGTGTGCCCGGGGGTCTATCCCGAGCAGGTGGTCATCGGCAAGCCGCTGTCTCTGGAGGGCAGGCAAGCGATCATCGAGGAGAAGAATGTCACCCCGACGCTGACGGTCACCGTGCCGGGAGTCGGGCCGCTGACCATCTTCGCCGGCGTGGTCATCCTCAGCTCACATGTCCAGTTCAGTGGCTTCACCGTCAGGGACGCCCTGGGCGAGGGCATCCTCGCTGCGGGTGTGACCGGCACCATCCGTGACATCTCGATCGAGCACAATGCCGTGATCCACAATGACCTCGGCGGCGGCGTCCCGCCCGTTTCGACATACTTCGAATGCGCCGCGGAGGGACCGGTCCCCGGTGACTGCGGCGAGGGCGTTCATTTCCTGAGCGTCGCGTACTCCAAGATCCGCGGGAACCTGATCAGAGATAACTCCGGTGGGATCCTGCTGACCGACGAGACCGGACCGACCGACCATAACGTGATCGAGGACAACGTCGTCACCAGGAACGCCACCGACTGCGGTATCACCGTGCCGGGGCACAACCCCAATGCCCTGGATGCCGCAGGCAATCCGCAGCCGTCGGTCGCCGGGGTGTATGACAACGTGATCGCGCACAACATCGTGACGTTCAACGGGCTGAAAGGCGACGGCGCGGGCGTGCTCTTTGCCAACGCCTCAGCTGGGACGGCCTCGTATAACAACCTGGTCGTGGGCAATTACATCGCCGGCAATGGGCTGTCTGGCGTGACCATGCACGCCCACACGATCGGCCCTGGCCAGTTCGAGGACCTGAGCGGCAACAAGATCATCGGCAACGTCATCGGCAAGAACAACATCGACGGCGATCCGCTCGACTCGCCTGCCTCCCCCGAAGATCTGCAGACGACCGGGGTGCTGGTGTTCTCCGGTGGCACGCCTGTCAGCGTCACGATCGCCCGCAACCTCATTTTCCGCGATGCGATCGGTATCTGGCTCAGCAAGCCGGTAACCGCCAATGGCCTGCTAAGCAACGTGTTCCGCCACGTGAAGACACCCATCTCCGCCGGCAACTAAGCGCCGCATCCAGCAACTGACATCGGCCCCGGCAGCGTCCCTGCCGGGGCCGATCTCGTTACCAAAGGGACGCAGGCGACCGGACCCAGATCGGCCCGCTCTGTGCGCCACCGCTGCCAACACTGCGTAGCCTCTGGGCGTACAGAACGGCAGATCTCGCGCGTCACGCAGCTTATAAGGCAACGACGCAGCGTGACGGGCGAGCGGCGTCACTGAGCTGCACCGGTCGGCGGCGGCATCCGCCGGTAAGGCCGCCCGGCGATCGGTGGTTCAGCCCTACCGTCGTGATATGCCTGCCAGGAAGCGGCCCACCCCCAACGACACCGTGACCGCCCGCCGGATCCTGCTCGACGGGCTCGCCCGCGACGCCGACATCTTCCAGCTAATGAGCGAGCTTGCGCCCCTGCACCCGCGGGACAACACCTTCCCCGGCGAGGTGTTCCTCCACCTCGCCGCGGACGCGCTGGACTGGTGCAGGGCCGGCCGGGCCGACCCGCTGCCCCTGGAGGGACTACGCGAGCGGTTCCTGCCCGAGCGCACCTTCCGTGGCCGGCAAAACACGAAGCTCCAGTACGCAGTGCTGGCCGCAGCAGCCCTCCATGGCGGGACCGAACCGGATCTGCTGGATGAGGTCGCCTGGTGGCAGAGCGACGACTTCTGGCAGTATGCGCTGTTCGCGGCGGTCGCCTACATCCGCGCCGCCGCCAGCCGGGCGGGCGTGCCGGTGCGCCAGGCATGCCAGGACCTGGCGCAGCGCCCTGGCCACCCAGCGCCATAACGACCACCTCGGAACGCAGCCGAAGCGGTCATCTGACGGTGGGGCGGCCGATCATAACGGCGGATCTGCACAGACCGCTTTCTTGATCAACATCAGGCATCAGCCGCGCCGAACGGCCGCTCTTTGCGCTGGCCATCACCAAGATTGGTTACGTTTCGTGACCTTCCGTGCATCGAGAAGCAGGCTAAGGTTCCGTGCCCGGCGGCGGGGGGCCGGCCCAGCTTGGCTGGATGCGCCGCCCGCTGATCCGGGTCGGCGCGATGCGCATGTACACGTCGCGGGCGCCGGCTGCCCACGGCTCGACGTGCGCTCCGTCCTCAAGGTGCTGCACTTCACGCTCATCCGTGACCTCGTGCGCGTGACCATGCACTAGGACGCTCCAGCCTTCATGCAGCGCCTCGTCGAGGCGGTCGACCTCGAAGCTGACCCGGGCATCGGCGCACAGAGCCAGCAGCGTGTCCGGTGCGGTGCGGAAGATAATGGTCTTTCCCGTTACGGCGAAGTTGACCGGCAGCATCATGATCCCGTCAGCGGAGGTGAACCCGACGCGGCCGACGCCGCCCGGTTCCAGCAGGTCGAAGCACTCGGCTGGGCTGAGCGTCCGCAGGGCGCGCTCGCGGGCAGCGGGCTCGGGGGCGGGGGACTCCCGGTTGGGCACGGCCCTCAGCGCGTCCCGGCTGTTCGCCGGGCCCCTCCCGGTTGTCATATATATTCACCTCCGCCATTCGCGGGCTGTTTCGTTTCTTCAGCCTCGTCTTGCGGCGTCAGCGGGCGCTGCGGCCCGAGGTCCCGCCTGGCCGGGCCGTTCGGCCCTGGGCGACATCCGCGAGGCCCTGGCCGACCTCGCTGTCGCAGACGCGCCGGCAGCGAGCAAGGGCCAAGCGCTGCGCCTGATCCCTGGCCGGTGAGCGAGGACGGCCACGCGAGCGCGTAGACGGCCCTGCCAGTCGCACGCTAGGCAGGCTGGCGGAGAAGGCCGCCACGGCGGCAGCGGAGTTCCTGTCCGGTTCCCTGACGGCCAGCCCGCAGCGGGTCGATAAGCCGCTCAGGCTCGGGCTGGATGGACTGCACAGCGCCGCGTTAGAGGCACGGGTATCATCGGCGTCGCCTCGCCCGGCTCCTTGACCAGAACAGCCACGAGGATGCCCGCGCAGATTACCCGTTCAGGCGTGGCCAGGACCACCCTGCAGCTAACCAGGCAGACGTGCAGAACGGCGGCTGGGAGCGCGTCACTTTTTCCGATGGCTGTCACGGAGCGAGACGGGGCCGGCGGGTCGTCTGCGAGCTGGCCGGGAAGCGCCGGTCCTGGCAAGACGGAAGAGAACACGAGCGCGAGGGTGATCCGCCCGTGTGGCTGGCCCTGTGCGCCGGCCAGTCCGGGTGCCGAGGCGGACGGCGGGCCGCGCGGCATGCCCGTGCTGACGCCGGCCGGATCCTGCCGGCCGGGGGGTGCGGGAGCTCGCCAGGCCCGGCCCGGTGCCATGCTGCCGTCGTGCTCGACATGATCGGCCGCGGCAGCGTAGAGTCCGCAGGACATCCGCCCGGGGGATCGTCGGGGGAGGCGGCCGCGGGTCCGGGCTACCGGGGACAGGGGGAATCCGCATGGCGTACGGCGTGGTCCACAGATTCGCTGGCGGCACCAGGGAGCAGTACGAGGCATCGATCGCGGCCGTGCATCCTGCGGGCGGGGGGCTGCCGGCAGGGCAGCTGTTCCATGCTGCGGGCCCGTCGGCCGGCGGCTGGATGATCATCGCAGTGCATGACTCGCGGGAGAGCTGGGAGCGTTCCGCGACGGCACCCTGATGCCCCGCATGATGCGGGGGATCGCCGGCGGCTTCACGGCGCCGCCCGAGGAGACCGGGTTCGAGATCTGCAACGAGGTGACGGCCTAGCCGCGACGGGATGGGCTGCCGTCGCCCGGCTACGCGGATGCGTCAGGTGCGATTGCATCCGCGAGCGCGCCGAACATCTCGATCCGGACGGCCGCGCTCGTAAGCACGCTTGACGTCAAAGCCGCCCAGATCGGCGGATATCGAGCGGTTCGTTGTTATCGCGTCTGGTTGCGTTAGGTGGTCCGCAGGTCCTGCGGGGCGCCGGACGCCAGTTACCTCCCGGCTTTACCCTGGCGGTCCCGTCGTCAGGGCGGACGGTCCTGGGCGCGTGCAGGTGCGTGCTGAAGAACGCGAGGATGCGCCGCCGGGCGTCTTGCGCCGAGGCCTCGTGGTATCCGGATCCCGGCATGAACCTGCCCAGGACCGCGAACAGGACCGGAGCTTTGTCCCCCGCGCCCTCGTGGTCGTTGAGGAACTCGTGCCCGGCCTGCGGGTACTCCTTTACGTCGTGCTCGACCCCAGCAGCCGCCAGTGCCTGCTCCAGGCGGGCCGCTGCTCCCCGCAGCGACCGGTCCCGGCCGCCGTAGCTTCCGACAATGGGGCATGCCCCGGCGAGGAAACTGGCGGTGTAGGCCTCCTTCGAGGCGGTGCCGTAGTTGACGCTCGATACCGCGAACCCGCGATCAGGCGCGAGCAGCAGGGCCAGTCCGCCGCCCATGCAGTAGCCGATCACGCCGATCTTGCCAGTGCAGTCCTGCCTGTCGTGCAGCCAGGCACGCGCAGCCTCGATGTCGGCGAACACTCCGCCACGCCGGGCGCGCATCGCGCATCATCGAGATCATGCACCGCACCGTCCCCCGGCCATGGAACAGGTCCGGCCGCTACGGCCAGGTACCCTTCCCCGGCCAGCCAAACGGCCTGGTTCCTCAGGTCCTGGCTCATCCCCGGAACCACAGCATGACCGGTGAACCGAGCCTTCGTGCGCCGGATCGCCGGGTCGGCATCGGTGGCAACAGCGCTTGATGAGCCGTGGACCACTCACAGAATGTCCTGTTCTGGCTCATGCTGCAGATGGCATGCCTCATCGGGCAAGGCCGGGGTGGGTTTCGTGCTCCTGCTGTGGCAGCCGCTGGATGGCGGGGCGATCAGCCTCGCCTGCGCCAGGGGCCAGGCGGTGTTCCCGGTGCGCTTCCCGCTCGCCGGGACGATGAGCTCTTGCTGGCCGCCCTGCGGTGTGTGCTGCCGCGGCGCGGGTTGTCAGCCGAGGAACGATTCGATCAGGGGTATGAAGGCGGCCTGGTCCTGGAACAAGAAGGCGTGGCCGGCGTCGGGGTAGAGGGTGAGCTCGGCTCCGGGGATCAGGCTGGCGAGGGTGTGGCTGTTGGCGAGCGGGTCGAGCCGGTCCGCGGTGCCGTCGGCGATGAGGGTGGGGGCGGTGATGGCGGCGATCTGCGTGCCGGCCGGGTCGCGTCCGGCCCACCACTGGTCCACGGCGTGCCCCTGGGCGGTGACGGTGCCGACCGGGGCTGCGGGGGCGGCCGGGTAGCTTGAGATCGCCGTGAGGTAGGTGTTCTGTGCGGCGGCCTGGTCGGCGGGGAACAGGTCGGCCATCGCCTGGTGCGGGTCGCCGCTGGTGAGCGCGTGTATGGCCTGCTGGGAGGGCTGTATCGCCGTTCCGTTGCCCGGGTAGCTGGCGCACAGGATCAGGCGGCGCACCTGGTCTGGGTGGAGCACCGCGAGGGCCTGGGCGATCATGCTGCCCATTGACCAGCCGAGGATGTCTGGGTGGTTGAGGCCGAGCACGGCGATGAGCGCACTGGTCTGGTTGGCCATCTCGTCGATGCTGAGCGGTGCGGGCAGGGCCTGCGTCTGTCCGACGCCGGCGTTGTCAAAGATCACGACACGGTAGTGCTGGGCGAGCGCGTCGACGAAGCGCCGGTCCCACCCCTCCATGGTTCCGCTGTAACCGGTGATCATGACCAGGGGCGGCCCGCTTCCCACGATGCGGTAGGCGACCGTGCCCAGCGTGGTGCGCGCGGTCCGCACCGGCGCAGAGGTGATCGAGACCTCGTCCGGGACCGGAGCCGTCGCCCCGGTCTCCGCCTTCGCCACCGCGGCGTCCGCGAACGCCTGCACCGTTGCCGCGGGCGGTCCCAGGTCGGAATAGGCCAGATAGCCCGCGTACGTGCCGGTTTCGAACAGGATCAGGTCAAAGCCGATCTGGATTCCCGCGATCGTGAACCCCCATGCGTAGGCGGAGGACGTGCTGGCCACCCGCGGGAAGGGCAGGGGCCGGACGGTGGCCTTGACCTTGGTGCCCCCGATAGTCAGGGTGGCCGTCCGGCAGCGCGCCAGCGCCTGGGCGAGGTTCTGCCACCTCTGCTGCACCTGCGGGCCGGCGGCCAGGACCTCGGACAGCGTAGGGATCGCGGTGCCCTGCACGAAGGCCGCGGTCGCGTACATAAATCCCTTCGGGTTGGTCGCCAGGCTCGACAGACACGGCGCAGAAGTCTGCACGCTCCCGGGGTTCACGGGCACCGCCGACCATCCGGCTGGCAGGTCGGCAACCGCCAGGAGGCGGTCATGGAGCGCGGCTGCCGTGCTGTTCCCCCCGCATCCCGATGTCAGCACAGCCGTCGCCGTGAGCACGGCCAGCGCGGCAGCCCGGGCGCGGCGTGGCATACATCCCCTGATCACCAGGCCACCCGGCCAGGGTCAGACGGTGACGTGGCGCATGGTGGCGTAGCCGCCGGCCAGCAGCACGACCGCGAGGGCGGCGAGCAGGCCGGTCAGCCCGCCGATGGTCAGCGTGGTGAAGAAGCGGCCGACGCCGTGCCAGTCGTGCGCCATGCCGATGATCAGCAGCACGGCGGCCAGGGCCTGAGCGGCGATGAAGCTGAGCAGGCCAGCTAGGTTCCAGCGCCGGTAGACGATCCCGAACCACATGCCCCAGGCGAGCATCAGGGCCAGGCCGACGAACGAGGTGAGCCAGGTGAGGTACCACGGCCCGGCGAGCAGGTACGGCACCCGGAAGAACTCCATGCGCAGGCCCCAGCCGCCGGTGGCCCGCTCGACGAGCTGCAGCACGGTCAGGGCCAGTCCGTAGACGGCGGCCAGGGCGACGGCGAACAGCGCGGTCCCGATGTAGTAGGACCGCCGGCTCAGGCCGAGGGTGAGCGCGAACGGCAGCTGCCGGGCGATGCCCAGCGCCCCGTTGACGATGAGGACGACGTAGATGCTGGCCAGCGCGCCCGTGTAGGCGACGTGGCCAGGGCGGGTCGGGTTGCCGACGACGATGGCCGCCGTGATCAGGAAGTTGAGCGTCAGGATGAGCCAGGGCGAGACCACGACGACGTACCGGTCGGTCAGCTGGTAGCGGGCGACGCTGAGCAAGGTGCTCATGCGCTTGTCCTTTCTGCGCCTATGATTTCTGGCGGGCTGCCCGCCGCGTGGACCACCAGCTGCTGCAGGGTCAGCGGTTCCAGGCGCAGGTGCAGCGCGGCGGCCCTGGCCCGGTCGGTCTCGTCCAGGGTCCCGGCCACGACCGCCGACTCCTGCGCGGCGATCCGCCTGGTGTTCCAGACCGAGCGGCCGGCGGTGAACTCGGCGACGGCGATGGCCGGGCCGCTCACGCTGGTCGCGGCGCCGCGCAGGTCGTCGGCGTCCGCGTTGAGCACGATCCGGCCCCGGTCGATCACGATCACCCGTTCCAGCAGGCCGGCGGCCTCGTCGATCAGGTGGGTGGACAGCAGCACGGTCCGGGGATGTTCGGTGTAGTCGGCCAGCAGCCGGTCGTAGAACAGCTGCCGGGCCACCGGGTCCAGGCCCGCGTACGGCTCGTCGAACAGCGTCACCTCGGCCCGGGCGGCCAGGCCGATCACGTTGCCCAGCGCCGACCGCATCCCGCGGGAGAGCTTCCTGACCTTCCGGTCCAGCGGCAGGTTGAATTCCTCGAGCAGAGCGCCGGCCAGCTCGTGGCTCCAGTTCGGGTAGAACCAGGAGGCGGCCTGCACGGCGTGCCGGACCCTGAAGTCCGGGTAGGCCTGGTCCTCGCGGACGAAGATCATCCGGCGCAGCACCGTCTCGTTCTCCACCGGGCAGGCGCCGAGCACGGTCACGGTGCCGGCCGAGGCGAACTCATGACCGGCGACGATGCGCATGAACGTGGTCTTGCCCGCGCCGTTCCGGCCGAGCAGCCCGGTGATCGACCAGGGTTCGAGATCGAAGGTGATGTCGTCCAGGGCGAGCTGGCCCCGGTAACGGCGGGACAGCCCGGCCACCGAAATCGCTGGCGTCATATCCTCGTGCCTTTCTGCGCGTAGCTGGACTCGCGGATCATGGCGGCCAGCTCATCGGCGCCGACCCCGAGCCGGCTGGCCTCGGCGACCAGCGGCTCCAGATAGCGTTCGGCGAACCGCTTGCGGCGCTCGCCCAGCAGCCGCGCGCGGGCACCGTCCGCGACGAACATCCCGATGCCGCGGCGCTTTTCCACCAGCCCGTCGTCGGTCAGCATGCCGATCCCCTTCGCCGCGGTGGCCGGGTTGATCCGGTAGTAGGCGGCCAGCTCGTTGGTCGAGGGCACCCGCTCGCCCTCGCCCAGGCCCCCGTCCGCGATCTCGTCGGCCAGCCGCTCGGCGACCTGGACGAACAGCGGAGCCCCCTCATCAAGGCCGGCCATCTCCCGCAACAGCCCGGTTCCCTCCGTCGTTCCCTGGTTCATTACTTGAGTAATGTACCGGGGTACTACGACGGACGTCAAGCAGCGACCCTCACTAGCGGCCCGCTCAGCCGCCGGGGCAGCCCGCGGGCCACGCCGGCATCGCGGAACCCGCGCACCGGCACGCACGACCCCGATGCCGTGACCGGCGCAAAGCCAGAACGAACCCGGATTGCCCGGCCGGTCGGCCGACAGCACCCAGAACACCTGTTATGCGCCGCCGACGGTCTGCCAGGTCATCAACCTTGTCCCGGCAGGCGACGGCACGATCGTTCACCTGCGGCCGCTGCCGGGCCTGGTGGATGACTACCGTGCCCTGGTCGAGCGGGCACTAGCCAGCTAGCCGCGCGAAACGCCGGCGCGCTTTGCTGCTTGCGGGCTTTCCGCCTGCAGGCATGCGTAGTGCAGGCGGAAGAATGCCTGCTGGTTTACCTGGCGGCTCCGGCGATGAACGCGGCCACGATGTAGGTGGCGTGCCGGTCCAGGGAGGCCCGGGCGCGCTCTGGCGACGTCAGATATCAGAACTGTCTGAATGCCTATTTTTGGTGGGCCGGGGTGCGGCGGCTGACGTGGGCGGCGTAGTCCGCCCAGTGATCGCTGCCGGCGTGGCCGAGGGTGAGGCGGCTGATGACCGATGGCCATTGGGCGTAGAGGAGGACGAGCAGGCCGGCGACGCGGTCTTCGGGTTTGAGGGTGCTGTCGTGCAGCAGCCTGCGGGCTTGCTCCCAGCGAGCCTCGGTGTCGATTGCACTGGCGGGGCCGCCCCGCCGGGCGGCGGGAAAGTCCAGGCTCGTCAGCTTGTGCTTGCTGGCCCAGCGGACGAAGTGCCCGGAACGCCGATTACGAGCGGAGCCGTGGCCGGGGTAAACGCCACTCCCGCCAGCGCATATTGCCTAGTTATGGCTGATCGTAAGCCTTTTGAATTTAATGTCGATAGGTACACGAGGTAGTTACCGGCATGGCAAATCGGAAGTGCGTCATACCAACACGCGCTGCGTTTATGCGTCATAGTTGGTTGGACCGGAGTACTCGGGCAGGCACGCGCTCGTGCTTATAGGTAAATTTCCAGGGCTTACGGTCGTTGTGGCCGACCAAGACGATCTCGAGTTTGAGTTCCTTGGCCTTGCCATCGATGGTGCCTACGTAGTTCACCTGCGTACCGTACATGTCGTTCGCGGTGAACCAGATCGTAGTGCCGCGTACCGCATACAGGCCGCGGCGCTCTTCCCTCGGGCTAGGGTGGCCGAATCCCACTATCGCCTCATTGAGGTCCTGAACATAGGGCCGGGGATTGGCGAGATAGCGTTCATGGGAAAAGTCGAAGGCGAAAACGCTACCCCAGCCTGTGAAGAGAATACCCTCATAGTTCTTCACGCGGGTGTCCGTCGATGTTCGCGACTGGCCGACCTCGGCGACGTAAGGCCCGTCGGTGCGGGGCAGGACTGCGGCTTCCTGCCGCCAGGCATCGGAGGCGTGCCGCATCTGGTAGGTCGGGGTCATGATCTCTTCAATATTGACCGGCAGCCCGACCATCACCCCGCTCGTGCACCGATTATCATACCCGCCGCCGCTGCAATACGCCTTGCATTCCGCCAGGGCACACCAGTTGCGGCCGCTGACTCGCTTGGCGGTCCAGTGCGCCTCGTACAAGTCCACGATGTGACCTTGAGCGCAGCGCGCGAACCGCCTCGGTGAATTCTGGTATGGCCGCTTGAACTCCCACAGTTGCGAGAATGATGGCTTATACGGCACGGTCCGCACATCCACATTCGGATTTTTACCTCGCAACATATAGCTATACTCGCATAGGTAGTAAAGTCGATCAACCGCCACTCCTGTAGAGGCCGGAACGGCTTCGTGACCAACGTGCCGACTGGGCTCGCCCGATGGGCAACCTCAGGTCAGCGGGCGCTGATACGTTACGTTCCACGCGCCCACCTTTGGGATGGCATCAAGGTTCCATGCGATGAGTTCCCCGAAGGCGTCCTGGTCGAGCAGGGTGGAGGACCTGGGGGCGGCCTGGATGGTGACGGCGTCTTGCGGGGGGCCGCCGATGCTGTAGCCGATCGCGTTGCGGAGGGTGGCGGCGACTTGACCGGTGACGGTGCTCCACACGTAAACGTGCCCACCGCCATCGCCTGCCGCCAGCAAGGTCCCGTCGTCGTTGAACGCCAGCGAGCCCGCTTCGGCGATATCGGCTGGACCTGGGACGGTGAGTGTCCGTTCAAGGGCCATGGTGCGGAGGTTCCAGATGCCGATATGTGCCCCCGCGGCTATGCCGTTGCCCGTGGCGATCGCGAGTGAGCCCGCGTCAGGGCTGACGGCCAGGGCGACTCCGGCGGGCAGTCTGGTGACGGTGGTGCCGGGCATCGGGTCGCGCGATCCGGTAGCGGCATTGAGCAGGAGCAGGCCATTGCTGGTCAGCACGCCGATGCGCGTGTCCGACGCGAGGTATGCCAGCTGGTAGGTTCCGGAGCCCGGCGATTTTGGCACGGGGACCGTGGCGAGAGCGGCTCCGGTGGCAGTGGTCCACTGGTAGACCGATGTGCCGAAGAATTCGCTTGCGGCAATCCTCGTGCCGTTCGCGCTGAACGCGAGAGTGTCGATGCGGGCGTCTCCGTGACGGGGGGCGGCTAGTGTTGCGACCAGTTTGTGCGCCGGGATATTCCAGAGGTAGACCACCGGGATGTCGCCCGGCTGGCGAATCCCCGCCTCGGCGAGCAGGTCGCCGTCGGGACTGAACGCCATTGCGGTGGTATCCCCATCGGGTACCGGCAGAGTCTGGGTGATCTGACCCGTACGGGTGCTGAAAAGGTCGGTCGTGCCGCCCGCCGGGCTGGCCGCGACGACGGCGCCGTCCGGGCTGATGGCGCTGACCTGTACGGTGCCGCCCGGAAGGATGAAGCCGTCCGTAACGGGCGCGCCGGTTGCCCGCGGCGTGATCGCGTTCAAGATGACGGCGAGGGCAACCGCGGTGACCGGCAGCCCGCCCATCATGCTCAGCAGCGTGACAGTACCGGTGAAATGGCGGCTTGAGGTTGGTACGCGCGGCAGGGGCTGCCTGGGCGGGGCGCCGCGCAGGTCGAGCCCGGGAACCTGGGCGAGGCGCACGATTTCCAGGCCGGACAGGGCAGTCACGGTGATCGGGCCGGCGAAGTAGAGGATGAGCCCCGCTAGGCCAGCCGGAACCGAGGCTCGCGTCATGATCTGCACAACGAGCAACTGCACCCAGACCACCATGGCGACCGCGACCGGCTCTAGCAGCGGGTACCCCTCCGCGGCGCGGAACAGGCTGCCAACCGAGAAAATCCCTCCGAGCAATGCCAGCAGCGCGAGCATAATCGTGGCGATCTCGGCAGTGCCCCCAAAGGCGACCACGGCCACGACGGCCAGCAGATGACGCGATCCGCCTGCGTTGATACTCCGGTACAACTGCAAGCTCAGGTAGTAGCCGGCGAAGCCTACGATGAATGGGGCAGCGAGCACACCTATATAGGTTAAAATCGTGCGAACCGGTACGAGCAGGCGCCGGGCCACCTGGCCGCGCGCGGCCGGCTTGATGGCCGGCAGGATGAATGCTGATATCGCGACCACGCAGATCCCAGTGATTACGATGACGACGAACAGAAATCCCAGCCGGTTGACCGGATCGAACTCCGGGTTGTGAATGCCGCCGGCCCGGAAACTGACGAAAACCACGACCGCCAGGCCGAGCAAGTTGCGAATACTGCCCAGGCGCGAGACCAGAGCGTCCTCCTCGACCCAGAGGGCCTCGTCATGCGCGCTGAACAGGCGACGTGCGGTATTACGAACCCAATCCCAGCCACGCCGTAATTTAGCAAAACCACCAGCCACGGAACCGCCCCTTCAGTGCGCCAGCCGACCGCGCGAATCCAATAATGATCATAAAACTTACATCGTTCCTGGTTACCCACAGTGACGACCCGTCCGACTGTTATCATCACGCTCTAGAGAAGTTGACGCAATGGGGGTCACTTAGGTTTACTCAGGGCCAGACAGCACGCGTCTCGTGTACTCGGCGCAGTAGATTCCAGTAATCCCAGGTATCTGGCTCAGGGCGAAGCGCCGCTCGCTCAGGGCCGTGTTAGCGAGCACTCGCATGATTCTTATCTGAACCAGTGGCCGAACCTCTGTAGCGATCCCCCTGACCCGTGCAGATCGGCGGCTACGGTTCGTCAGGTGGCGGACGGGGCCGATCGCGGAGCGTGATGCCGGGGGTGGCTGGTGTGGGAGTCTTGCCGGCCGGAGTCGCCGCTGAGCCGGTGCAGCAGCGGACATGCTTGTTGTATGCGCTTATTGCGCACCGACGAGGCGGTCCGCTCCGCCGCCCGGCGGCTGGCCGCGGAGCTGGCCGCGGCTGGCCTGGGCCGGGCCGTCGCCGTTTATTTCCGCGAGCCGGGCTTTGCCGGGATGACGTTCAGCGACCTGGGCCGCAATCCGCCCGGTCAGATCGTTGCCGACGACCTGCTGGCAGTGGCGCTGCTGGACATCACCTGGCGCCCGCAGGTAGTGCGCATCCTGCTCGGCAGCGACGGGCAGCGGCTGCCGGCGATGCTGGCGGCCATCCCGCAGGACACTGACTTGCAGGATGCCGGGGATGACACTCTGGGGCGCATCGATGTCCTGCGGGATGCGCTGACGGCGATCGAGGGCATCGGCACGGCCAGCGCCACCAGGCTGCTGGCCCGCAAGCGCCCGCGGCTGTGCCCGATCAGCGACAGCGTGGTCATCAGGGCCGTCGGGGTTCCCGGCAGGACCCTGGATGTCCTGCGCTGCCTGATGCAAGACCCTGCCGCCCGGGCCCGGATCGAGGCGCTCCGCCCCGCCGTCGCCGCCGGGGCCACCATGCTGCGCATCCTTGATGTTGCCCTGCGGGTATCTCACAGCGAATCCGCGGCAGCCCACTGGGTACGGGAGCAAGCCGGGATGACCCTCCCGTAACGCGACAGCAGTCTTCTCCGCGCCGGCGTGCCGCTCCCACGGCGCGGCACGCGATCGTCGTGCCCGGCCGGACCGGACCTGCACGTCGCAGGCAGCGGATGCCAGCGGGTTCGTAACCGCTCCGAACGAAGCCTCTTTGTGTCATCCCTGAAGGGGCGGAGCCGTGTCTGATTTTGTTCCGGGCGGCATTGGGCCGGGCAGGTGCGGCGCGGCGCGCGTGCACCCCGGCATCGCGCCCGTGGGTAGCGCGGCCCGACTCCCGGTCAGCCTGCGCACGGCGCTGCCGTGGTTCCGTTGCCAGGGCCGGGACGAGCCCGCTACGGCGACGCGGTCGGGGATGGGGACGAACTGGGCGCGGCCGTCGGCGTGGGCGTGGGCGTCGCGGTCGGCGTGGGCGTGGTGGTCGGTGTGGTGGTGGCGGTCGGCGTGGGCGTCGCGGTACTCGGTGAGACGGACGGCGTGGCGGACCCGGTGCTCCGCGACGGCGTCGGCGTCGGCGTTGCCGTCTTCGGGCCCTGAGCCGGGGTGACCAGCTGCGGCGTCTGCACCGTGTGCGGGCTCGGCGTCAGCATCAGCGCCACGACGGCGGTGATCACGCCGAGTACGGTGACCACCCCGCCGACCGCCGCGCCGCGCACGAATGCCTGGCGCTGTCGGCTGCGCTTCCACTCCATAGTGCGCCGCTGCACCAGGTCCGGCGGCAGCGCCGCCCGCTGCGCGGCCCAGCTGTTGAACGGCGCCGCTGCCATGCCGAGCGTCGGGAACAGCAGCAGGCCAGCAAGTAGCGGCCCGGCCAGCTCGGTGGCCTTGCTCAGCGCTCCGGCGATGCCGAGCATGCCGAGCAGCGCCAGCGACGATTCGGCCCAGTTCGCCCGCAGCGCCTCCCACCATCTCGCCTTCTCGCTGGTCTTCGGCGTGCGCAGGAACGCGGCCTTGCGGGCGAACAGGCCGAGGATCGAGGCCCGTGCCACCACCAGGGAGGTGGACTGCCAGATGAAGAACGCGCCGATCGCGTCCCGCCACGACGCGCCGGTCCCGCGGCGCAACAGCGCGACCGCGCGCACCAGGCCGAGCAGCACCAGCACCGGGACCGTGGCCACCAGGAACACAGTGAGCTTAGTGAACAGCGCGGTGCCCCCGGTGGCCAGGTTGGCGGCCCCGGCCAGCAGGAAGATCAGGAACACTAGGCCGAGGACGTTGCCGTACCACTGGACCGCGCCGGACAGGTACGCCCATCGCTGGCCGGTGCTAAGCCGATTTTGCTTCGTCTCGGGCCCGGGCAGCAGCGAGCGCCAGTGCATCCGCAGGATCTGGATGCCGCCGAAGCACCACCGGTACCGCTGGCCCTTGAGCGCCTCGAAGGTCAGCGGCATGATGCCCTTGCCGTAGGACTGGTCCACATGCCATCCGGTCCAGCCGGCCCGCAGCAGCCGCAGCGACAGCTCGGCGTCCTCGGTGATGCACCACTCGTCCCAGCCGCCGACCTGTTCCAGCGCAACCCGCCGGATCAGCCCCATCGTGCCGGCGAAGATTGCCCCGTCCCGCTCGTTGCGCGACGGCTGAGAGACCGCGAAGAAGTACTGGTAGGAGTAATACAGCCGCCGGTAATACCGTGACCGCGACCAGCCGCGGTAATCCTGCGGGGCCTGGGTAAAGCCGACCCAGCTCTCGGCGAACAGCGGCGCACAGCGGCGCAGGAACCCCGGCTCCAGCTGGTAATCGGAGTCGACGATCCCGATGACCTCGGCCCGCTCGTCGGTGAGCTGGCGCAGCGCGTAGTTCAGCGCCCCCGACTTATAGCCCGGCCAGTCCTCCAGGTGCGCGAACTTGACTCCGTGCCGCGAGCACCAGCGCTCGACCGGCCGCCATAGGCCCTCATCGTCGGTGTTGTCGTCGATCAGGATGACCTCGTAGCGCCCGTAGTCGAGGCGCAGCAGCGACCGGAGCGTGTCGATGACCATGTCCGGCGGCTCATTGTGCGCCGGGACGTGCAGGCTGACGAACGGGAGCTCGCTGACGGCGGGCATCTCTGCGGTCGTGGCGGGCGTCATCCGGCGGCGCCAGGTCTCCGAGCCGATGGCGTCGCAGATCTCCCACAGGTAGGCGCAGGCGAGGATCGCGGCGAACACCTCGAAAAGCCACAGCAGCAGGCCGCCGGCCGTGCTCGCCGGCCCGAGATGGCTGGCGAAGGTCCAGTCCAGAACGTAGGCCAGGTAGACGACGAACAGGAAAACGCTCGACGCCCAGCACAGATGGCCGCGGGCGTTCCACCGCCGGGTCACCGGGAGCCAGATCAGGCTCGCGACGACCAGGCCGGCCACCCCAGCGATCGTATTGTGCTCGGTCACCCCCAGCAGCCGCATCGCCACCGCCACGATCGCGGCCAGTACCGCCGTGCCCGCCAGCGCGAAAGCGAACCGCCGGGTCGCAGGCCACGCGCCGGTCGTCCGGACGCGCGGCCTGGAACGCACCAGCAGCGCCGCCGTGCCCAGCGGCGCCGCCATGATCCCGGCCAGCACCAGCGCAGCGAGCACGGCCCGCCTCCTCACGGCCTCTTCGCAAGAGCTACCCGCAATCTAGGCGACGCACCAGTCAGACGGGCACACTTCGGGTACAGGCCATGCGCCACGCCCCGCCAGCGCAGCACCGTCTCGCTGCGAGCATGCTGACCCGCGACCCCTTGTCCTCGCGGGATCCTGAGCGCGCATAAGGCCCGGATCTGATCTGAACGGCCGGTTCTTGATCGGCATCAAGAAAGCCGGAACGTGCAGATCGGCGGGTATTCGCGCGCTGACGTCGATCGGCGTCAGTCGCAGAAAGTGATTCTGAGGGCTAGGCCGCCTTGGGAGGCCCGCCCGCGCCGGGCTCGGTGCCCGCGCCGGGCTCCCCGCTAATCGGGCCGCCGTCCCCAGCAGACCGCACGTCGGACAGGCCGGGCAAGGGCCGGGGCCCCGGTGGCGGCACATCGGGCGCCCGGCCGACGCCAGGGTCTCCATGGCTGTTCCCGAACGCGCTGCTCAGGGTCCTCAGGGCGGTGGTCACCTCGCTCGGGATCACCCAAACCGTGCTGCCCTGGCTCTGGGCGACCTGCGGCAGCGCCTGCACGTACTGGTAAGCAAGCAGTTCCGGGTCCGGCTTGCCGTCATGGATCGCCTTGAAGACCCTCTCGATAGCGGCCGCCTGCCCTTCGGACTTCAGGATCGCTGCCTGTTTCTCACCTTCCGCCTCCAGGATCGCGGCGCGCTTCTCGCGTTGCGCGCGATACTGCTTTTCCATCGCGTCCATGATGCTCGGCGCCGGGTCGAGGGCCTTGATCTCCACCCGGGTGACCCGGATGCCCCACTTGCCCGACGCCTCGTCGAGCGCGCCGCGCAGCAGGGCGTTGATCCGGTCGCGGGAGGTCAGGGTCTGCTCCAGGTCCATGCTCCCGATCACGCTGCGCAGCATCGTGGCGCTGAGCTGCCCGATCGCCGTGGCGTAGTCGACTATCTCGTAGTCGGCCGCGCGCGGATCGGTCACCTGGAAGAACAGCACCGTGTCGATGTGGACCACCAGGTTGTCCTCCGTGATGACCCGCTGGTCCCTGAACGACATCACGGTTTCGCGCAGGTCGATCTGCGGCTTGAGCTGGTCCAGGAACGGCACGATGAAGTTCAGCCCGGGTTCCAGGGTCTTGCGGAACCGGCCGAGCCGCTCCACGTTCGCCGCCCGTGCCTGCGGGATCACCTGGATGGCCCTGATTACCAGCAGCACCACCAGGACCACCGCAACCAGGACGAGAACGATGCTAAGAACGATAGAAAACATGACTTACTCCCTGACAGGCAAGGGCCGCCGCGCCATCGATCTCGCCCTGTGCGAGCGCCTTGCCGGAGCCCACTGTTCCCGGCACTACCAGGAGCATCGCATTTCACCTCGCTACCGATGATTACGATTTTCTCCTAAGCGGGATCTTGCTGAATCGAGGCTCCTCTCAGTTAGAGCGACTCTTCACTTCAACCTAACTCTCAGGGAAAGCAACGACTGAGACCAAAGTCCCCAGACCTAGGTACTAACGGCCCGTAAATTATCTTTCGCTTTCGGGATTTTGGAAATCGAGTCATGTTGTGGTGTGCGTGTGACAGTGAGCCTTTTTTCACCCTCGGGTCTCGCGGATCTGGAGTGCCTGGATCGCTTTGGCGAGTTGCCCGGCGCGCCAGGGGCAGCAGCGGAGCTTGCGCAGGACGCGCCAGGTCTTGAGCTGGGCGTTGGCGCGCTCGCCGGGAGCGCGCAGCCGGGCGTGGGCGCGGTTGGCCGCCTTCTGAGACGGCGGCCGGGCACGGCTGGAGCGTGCCCGACTGGTCCGGCTGGGTACGGCACCACATCCGGGCCGAGCTCTTTCCGGGGCACCATGTCAAGTGCCCCATCCGATCGATCCCCCGCCAGCCCACAAGCCTGAGTTCCCAGACCGCCACGCGACCATAACGCTGATATGCGTGTCACCGCGGCCGGCGGGCGTGCCTTCGCTGCCGCACAGGCGGATCAGGGGCGGCCAAGGCTTCGCATGCGGTCACATTGCGTGATCGACCTCGCCGTCGCCGGGCACTTCCTCCCATCCGCTCCTCCCATCCGCCGGAAGTTCTCTCTTCTATGACTGTTCTGGCGGCCCCGGCGGGCTGGCCTGGTTCCGCGGTTCCTGGCGGCCTCCTGCCGCGCGCCGGCGGCGGCGTGCCGCGCCTCCGGGGGCCTGCCCGGCGCCCTGGTCGCGGCCGGCGCGGGCCCGTTCCAGCTCAGCCGCGGTGTGCTCGGCGCGGGCGTCTTCCGCAGCCGCGATCTGGGCTTCGAACGCCGCCCGCAGCTCGGCTTGGTCTCGCGCGGCGTCCCCGCGGATCTGGGCCACCTGCCGGTCCGCGTCGTCGCGGGCCCGGTCCAGCTCCGCGCGGGCCGACCCGGCAGCCTGCTGCGCCGCGAGCACCCGCTCCTCAGCGGCCCGTTCCGCCTCGGCAACCCGTTCCTGCGCGGCGTCGCGGGCGGTCACGGCCGCCTGCTCGGCTGCGGCGGCCGCCGCGAGCGCCTCCGTCAGCTGCGCATCGGCCTCCAGCGCCGCGCGGCGCGCCTCCTCGGCGTCAGCCTCGGCCTGCTCGGCGCGGGCCTGAAGGGCGGCGCGGGCGTCTTCCGCAGCCGCGATCTGGGCTTCGAACGCCGCCCGCAGCTCGGCTTGGTCCCGCGCGGCGTCCCCGCGGATCTGGGCCACCTGCCGGTCCGCGTCGTCGCGGGCCCGGTCCAGCTCCGCGCGGGCCGACCCGGCAGCCTGCTGCGCCGCGAGCACCCGCTCCTCAGCGGCCCGTTCCGCCTCGGCAACCCGTTCCTGCGCGGCGTCGCGGGCGGTCACGGCCGCCTGCTCGGCTGCGGCGGCCGCCGCGAGCGCCTCCGTCAGCTGCGCATCGGCCTCCAGCGCCGCGCGGCGCGCCTCCTCGGCGTCAGCCTCGGCCTGCTGGCGGCGCTGCCGGGCAGCGCGGCGACGCCAGGGCGCAGCGCCCGGGCGGCCCTGATCCTCCGCCTCGGCCAGCCCGCCGCCCTGCCGGGCCAGCTCCTGGCGCCGCCGGAACGCCGTCAGCGCCGTATGCGGCTCCCCGCTCACGGGATCCGGCAGGCCGCAGTACCCCGGCTTCGCTCCCGCCTCTCCCGGCCGCGGCTCGTTCGCGCAGCCGGGATACGCGCATATAAGGGTTTCGTATGTGGTCTTGGCCATCAGCGGGCTCCGTTCCGTTATGCCCCTAAGCTACGTGCACCACGGCGAAGCCCGGCTAGTCCCCGCACATCAGGTAGCCGTGGACAGCGCCCGTCACGGTCCTCATGGCGCCAGCAGCGCCCGGAGCCCCGCGGCCGACCCGTCCTGCCGGCAGGATGCGGTCAGCACGGCGGCGCCGCCCTCACCGCCGCGACCGCGGATGCCGCCCTGGCCGAGCGCAACCCGCACTGGTACGGCGAGGTCGTCGCGCCGGTGATCGCGGCCCTGCTCGGCCAGCCGGGCGATCCTGGCCAGCCGGGCCAGCCCGGCCAGCCCGGCGAGGCCGCCCTGCCCGGCCCGAGGCGGCTCACCGTGCAGGTGCCGAACGGCGGCCTGGTGCCGTTCCTGCGCCCGACGGCCGCGGTCGAGGTCACTGCCGAGATCGGCCCGGACGGCGTCCGGGTCCTGCCGGTGCCCGAAATCCCGCCCGAGCTGAAGGTGCTGACCCTGCAGCTGACCGAGGCCGACGAGCTGACCCGCGCCGCGTCGCTGGCCGGCGACCCCGAGCTGGCCGTGCGCGCGCTGGCCTGAACCCGCTGGTCCCGGACGCGCAGCCGGCCCGGGCTTTCTGGCAGGCCTTCGCCCGCCGCTGGCTCAGCGCCGACATTCCCGCCGGCCGCGCGTGAGAGAGAAGGAGTCACTAATGACCGGGCGCATCGTCCCCCTGGACGACCTCGAGCGACTGTATGCCGAGCAGGCTGACGACATCCGTTCTGCCGTGGACAAGGTGCTGGCCTCGGGCCGCTACACGTTCACGCAGGGCAAGGAGGTGGCGGCCTTCGAGCGGGCCTTCGCCGACTACGTCGGCACCGATGAGTGCGTCGGGCTCAGTTCCGGCACGGCCGCGCTCTGGCTGGCGCTCGAGGCACTCGGGATCGGGCCGGGCGACGAGGTCATCGTCCCGGCCAACACCTACGTGGCCAGCGTGTTCGTCATCTCCTACGTCGGGGCCACCCCGGTGCTGGCCGACGTGGACGCGGCCACCTTCAACCTCGATCCCGCCGCCGGGGCGGCGGCGGTCACGCCGCGCACCGCGGCGCTGCTGCCGGTGCACCTGTTCGGTGCGCCGGCCGACATGGACGCGCTCGGCGCCATCGCGAGCTCGGCCGGGCTGGCCATCGTCGAGGACGCGGCCCAGGCGCACGGGGCGAGGCTGCACGGGCGGCACGTCGGGACGTTCGGGGCGGCGGGCTGCTTGAGCTTCTACCCGACCAAGAACCTGGGCGCGATGGGCGACGGCGGCGCGCTCACCACCAGCGACCCGGCCATCGCCGCGACCGTGCGGCGGCAGCGGTACATGGGCCAGGACCACAAGCACGCGCACCTGACCATCGGCCACCAGGAACGGCTCGACGAGGTCCAGGCCGCCATCCTCGCCACCCGGCTGCCGCGGCTGGACGCCTGGAACGCGCAGCGCCGGCACCAGGCCCACCTGTACAACGAGCTGCTGGCCGGGACCCCGGTGGTGACCCCGACCGAGCCGGCCGATTCCGAGTGCGTCCACTACGTCTACACCGTGCGGGCGCCGCGCCGGGACGAGCTGGCGGAGTTCCTGACCGCCCGCGGCGTGCACACCGGGCTGTTCTACCCGAAGGCGATCTACGAGCAGCCGGCCTACCCGGGCCGGTGGCAGGCCGGCGACTACCGCGCTCTACCGGGTGGGCCGGACTACCGTCCGCGAGGCGCTCAAGGAACTGGAGAGCGAGGGCGCCGTCCAGGTCCGCCGCGGCCGCGGTCGCTTCGTCTCCTCCGCCCCGCCGGTGCTGCGGCCGATCACCCGGCTGGAGAGCGTGACCGAGATGCTCGCCGCCCAGGGCTACACCGTGGTCAACCGGGTGCTGTCGGTGCGGACCCGGCAGGCCATTGCGAGCGAGCGCGAGCAGCTGGCCCTCGAGCCCGGATCCGAGGTCGTGCAGCTGGAGCGGCTCCGCCTGGCGGGGAAGGACCCGCTCATCTACTCGCTGGACGTGCTGCCCGCCGGGCTGCTGATGGTGCAGCTGCACCTGATCGATGACGGCACCCCCGTGCTCTACTCGCACGACTACTACCGGGGCGACCGGTTCTCCTTCGAGGTCCTCCGCCGGGTCGAGGCCAAGGCCTGAGACGGTGGCGGCAATCCCGCCGACGGGGCAACGACCGGCGGCCCGGCGCGGCGCGGGCGCAGTCTCACTCGCTGAGCCCAACAGCGTGGAAGCGTGGTCACTGCGGAAACAGCAGCCGTAGCTGCACATCCATGCTGTTCGTCGCGGCAGCCGGGCTCGGGGTCATTACCTTGGTCAGCCCGCCCCCCGGCCGCGGGCCGGGAGGCCGGATGGCCGCCGCATGGCGTGGCGTTCCTCCTGCGTGGTTCCGCCCCAGATGCCGGCCTGCCCGGTGACCAGGGCGTAGGACAGGCACGCGGCGCGTACCGCGCACCGGAAGCAGACGGCCTTGGCGGCGAAGACCTGCGCCAGCGCCGGGCCCGCCGCGGTGACGGGGAAGAAAAGCTCGGGATCTTCACCCCGGCAGGCACCCTGCGGCATCCAGCCAGGGGAGCCGACGGCGAACTCTGATGACGGCATGACAACTCTTTCGGGAAGTGCGCCAGGCGCATCGGACTGCCAGCGGTTCACTCCGCGGGCGCGGACGCAGTGGCATGCGCGTCAAGGGCCGGGGAGATGACAGCCACGTCCGGGTCGGACGCGCCGGCTGTCAGATCCGAGGCGGGGGAGATGGCAGGCACGCCGGCGTCGGACGCGCGTGCGGGAACCTCGGCTGATCATGACGGCTCCGAGCTACGTTGCACGGTGATCTGAGGGGACACCGCCGGGGGGCAGCCCGAGAGCCGGAGCGCCCCCCTGGCGGCTGTTAGCGGTGCGCGAACCAGCCGCGGCGGCTGGACGACCGTCCGCTGATCAGGCGGTAGGCGAGCAGCAGGATGGCCGCGCCGGCGATAGCCGTCAGCCAGGTGGAGAGGTTGAAGAAACCCTGCATGCTGTGGATGTGGAAGAGCTTGGTGGCGACCCAGCCGCCGAGCAGTGCCCCGACGATGCCGATGATGCAGGTGAGGATGAGGCCCTGCTGTCTGCGGCCGGGGATCAGCATGTTGGCGATCAGGCCTGCGGCCAGGCCTAAGACGATCCAGGCGATGATGCTCATAACTGACTCCTTAGCCAGCCGATCAGGTGAGGTGGGCGGTAGTCAGTCATGCGAGCGGATCGTGGTGGGCGGGGACTTCGCCCGCGCTCTCTCGCAGTCGGTTGACCGTACCGTCTTGCCCGGCACGGTCCGGGGCGCAGATAGAAAAACTCCGGGCCCCCAGTGCGCGTCCGCGGACATCACGGATGCGGCTACCGAGGTCCGGAGCAACACGCTCAGATTACGCGCCTTTTCCCTTGCGCGCAAAGGGCGATCGGCGGCCCAATGGCCCGGCCGTTGTCAGCCGTTCGGCTGTGATCGGCCAGCGCGGTGGGTACGCGCGGACAGCCTCAGCCGGTCCCGCAGGGACGTGGCAGGCACCCCGCCGAGCCCGGACCGGCCATCACGATCTTCCCTCGTCTTCCTCACGGGTGCCTGACGACCTCATCTGCGTTCCCGCTGAAGTGCGCGCGAATCCTCCGGCCCGGCCAGCCGGGCGGCCGCCGGGCCGCCCGCACCGGCCAGGGGTCGTAGCGGTGCGCGCGCCCGTCCCGATAGTTCCAGTGCGGACGACGATCAGGGCGCCCGTCGGGCTCGGCGACACGGAGGGCGTCAGTGTTCACCATGGTGCGGCGGCCGGCTGGCCGGAGGGTGGCCGCGATAGCGGCGGCCGGCGGCGTCATGCTGCTGGTGACCGGGGTGAGCGCGGCTGGCGCGGCGGCGTCCCGGCCGGCACCCGCGCGAGCAGCGGCAGCTCGCGCGGGCGGCGGCACTCGCACGGGCGGCGGCCGCCGTGGCCGCGCCGTGCGCCCCGAGCCAGCTGGCCGCTGCCGGCGTCCCGCCGATCGGCGCCCCCGTCCAGACCGTCGATCAGCATTCCGGGGCGGTGGTGATCAACGGGATCCCGTACGTTCCGTCGGGGCCGGGATCGCTCGCGCACCTGGTGATCATCGACCGGTGCACCCTGTCGGTCCGGGCGTTCGGGTTCGGCGACCACGACGAGGGGCTGCACCAGATCAGGGCCGAGCTCGGCAAGCTGGACCCCGCCGCGCTGCTGCGCTATCTGGTCATCCTGGCCGCGCCGGACGGCCTCGGCCTGACCCACGCCGGTAACGCCTACCTGAACGACCAGATCCTGCGCTTCATCGGCGCGCCGCCGATGTCCATCGACCAGTCGGAGCAGCCGCTGTCGGTCATCGGCGTGCCCGGCTCCGCGGCCGGCAGCGCGTTCCGCAACTACGGCGGCGATTTCCGCGGCACCGAGGGGTCGATGACCGGTTACCTGCGGGCCGACCCGGCCACCGGGCGGTACGACTTCGTCTTCGCCGACTACGTCCCGTTCAGCACCAGGGAAGCCGGGGCCAGGGCCGGGCAGAACACCATCGCCGTGGGCCAGGCCCGCTACACCCAGAGCCTCCCGGCCGGCTCGACCGCGGGCTTCCAGGTCCTCAGCCTCAACGCCACCACCCTGCAGCCCGCGCCGGGCATCGCCGTGGACGAGGCGTTCGGCACCAGTACCGGGAACCCGGCCGCCAACCTGGCCGCGCAGCAGCGCATGGCCAGCGCCCTGAAAGTGCTGGCGGCCGACCCGAGCCTGCTGGTCTTCGTGCAGAGCATCGGCAGTCCGGGCGGATCAGACCGCACCCCAGCCTGGGCGCAGATCGCCGCCGCGGCGGCCGGCCTCGGCGGCACCGCCGGGATCGTCAGCGCGCTGGACGCCGCCGGCGGGTATGCCCTGGCCGGCGGATCGGGGATCACGCTGCCGGCGGGGGAGACGAGCCAGCAGCTCTCCGGGCAGCCGGCCCGGCTGGAGGGGATCCTGGCCCGCGGGCTCGGCTCGCAGTTCCAGCCGCTGTTCGCCGATCCATCCAGCCCGGTCAACGACGGCCTCATCCAGCTCGCCTACCAGGCGCCGAGGCCGTTCCCGCCGTTCTCCACGCTGGCCGAGCAGGCCGCCGAGGCCTACCTCGGCATTCACGTGATGAAGATATGCCCGGCCGCCGCGACCAGCTGCGACGTGCGGGCCAAGTACTACCAGAACTACCGGGCCGCCTGGCCGGCCATCCAGGCTGACCTCGCCGACCCGCAGCGCTGCCCGGACGGGCCGGGGTTCACCAGGGCCGTCTGCCAGCTGGTCCGCGAGCAGCTGTACCGGGAGGTATCCGACCTGAACCGGGTCAGGAACTACCTGACCGAGCTGCAGCGGCCATTCGGCGAGGCCAAAGAGGAAGCGCTGGTCAGCCTGACCAAGATTGACGACGCGATCCAGAAGGCGGTGGCCCCGCCGCCGGCCAGCAACACCGTTTCGCAGGTATTCCAGATCCTGTCCTACATCGCCAAGCTCGGCAGCTTCGCGGGCCCGGAGGTGGCGCCCGTGGCCTCGGGCATCAGCGCCGTCTTCGGCCTGGTCGCGTACTTCACGCACGCGGACGGCGAGCCGAACCTGCTCGGCCCGAAGGTCACGGCCAAGGTGAAGGAGCTCGGCGACCTGGTGCGGGCCCGGTACCGGGCCGCGTCCAGCCAGATCGACACCATCGGCCTGATCGTCGTCAGCGACTACGGCAAGCTCACCGACATGGCGGCCAGGGTCGACAGCGACCCGGCCTGGATCCTGCCGCCCAGCATCTTCCCCGCCGTGGACGAGATGAGCACGGCAGCGAAGCAGTGGTTCTACCAGACCCTGCTGCCGGTGGTGTACTTCGCCGTGCAGGTCAATCCCGCGCCGCCGTCAGGCCCGGCCAGCGCGCGGGACTACACCTGCTTCTCGTCGCTGAAGAAGCCAGGTACCCGCACGTCGCGGCCGTTCGGCAACGAGCCCGACAGCGGCCAGGTCCGCCTCATCACCGGTTTCGCGCAGAACGGGACCCCCATCGCCCCGGTGTTCGCGCTGGCTTCCGACCTGGGTACTAACCCATTCCGGGTGCCGCCGGCCTCGCTCACCGACCCGCTCTTCCGCGGCCAGGACGACCCGCTCGGGCCGGGCCTCGGCCTGCGCAAGCTCGAGTTCTACTCGCCGAGGTACTTCTCCTTCGGGCGGGCCGTCACCAACGACGCGAGGTGCCCCTTCGGCTGACCTGACCGGCGCTCTCGGCCTGGCCAGGGGTCCGGGTGGCCCGCCCAGGGCGAGGCTAACCGCGCTGCTACGAGTTCAGGCAGCGCAACGTCTACGCGCCGTACCCCTAGTCTCTGGAGAGAGGCAGCCGGACGGCCGGCGGAAGCGGCTTCAGGACGGGGTCCGCCTGGAACGACTGGATCATCAGGGCCGCGAAGCGGCGCGACGCCGCCACCCTCATCGCGGGTGACTCGGCGCGGATGCCTTCGTTCGCCATCAGTCGCCCGCGGCGCCACCGTCATCGGTACGGCGAGTGAGCACAACCACGACTTCCTGCGTTCCCTCGGCGCGGAGCCAGCGACGTACGGGGCGGGGCTCGTCGAACGGATCCGCGCGCTGGCACCGGCCGGAGTGGACGCGGTATTCGACTGCGCCGGAGGGGCGCTGGCAGACCTCATCGCCATCGCCGGCGACACAGCGCGCGGTCAGGATAGGCCGCCCGCTCCGGGCAAGGAGCGGACCTTCGGGTGCCGCTGGACCGCACGCAGATCGCTCGGTTCTGGCCTGCTTTCGACAGTTTGGACCAGCCCGAGTCACTTAACGTGAGCAGACTTCGGGTCCAGCGCGCTCGGGCTGCCAAGACGCACGTAACGCCAGTGCCTTCGTCCTCACCGCGGCAGTGCGTTCGGCGGCGCCGCCGATCACCGCCAGCCACCCTGCCAGGCGGCATGCCGGTATCACATGTGCGAAGCTGTGAATGTCGCCGTCCCGGGAGGAGGTCTGCATGACTGACGCCGCGCCGGAGCCTGAAGGTTCCGAGGAAGAGATCAAGCGCAAGTTCCGCGAGGCGCTGGAACGCAAGCGCGCCAAGCATGCGGACGCGAACGCGGCCCGCGGTGGCAAGGACGCCGGGAAGGTCCACGGCGCCCGCGGCCTGGCCCGGAGCCGGCGTTCGTTTCGCCGCAAGACCGGCGGCTGAACGGCTAACTGAGCGCATCAATGCAACGGCCGGACGACCGCCAGATGAGCGCAACAGCGCGAGGATCGCCATCCCCGTCACCAAGTGACCATCTCAGCGCGATACGCGGCAGATGAGTGAGCTCCCGAAGCAAGCCGCCGTGCATGCTTATGCAAGATTTCGGAATAGCCTCGAGGTCGCCTGGGCGAGTGGCTGACGATCAGACGCGCTCGCCAAGCCGCCGCTCTGCGCGCTTGGCGCGCCGTGCGGGCTTCCTGTTGATGGAGGCTCAGATCAGTTGATCTGCGCCCATCGGTGGTGTCGGCACCAGATGATTCACCAACGCCTGACCGCGGTGACCCACGAGGCGGAACCGTCGCTGGACCGGGCCGGGTTATGACCTGGGCTCTTGCTATGCGTCGAGGTCGGCGGCTAGGTAGTGGCTGGTTTGTGGCGGCGGGTCGGACAGTGCTGCGGCGGCGTCGTGGTATTGCAGGTCGGTGCCGGTCTGCCGCTCCCGGTGCTGCCGGAGGTGTTCTTCCCAGCTCGGGACGCTGAACAGCTCGATGAACAGTCGCGGGTTCTGGCCGTCCTGGTACAGGCCCCAGTCGGTGGCGCCGGTCCGCAGCCGTGACTGGCGCAGGCGGGCCATGGCCTGCAGGAACTGCTGCTCCTTTCCGGCGGCGATGGTGTAGGCGGTCCGCACCAGGACCAGCCCGGCATCGCGATCAGCGCTGATGAGCAGCTGCGGTTCGGGCCAGCGGACCAGGCTGCGGTCCATGTCTGCGATCTGGTGGAACGGCCAGAACCAGATGGTGGCCGCGCCGGCGGCCATGACAGCGGCGGAGATCAGGAAGGCGGGCACCAGCCCGGCCGCCGCGGCGACGACTCCCCAGATGACGGCGCCGGCTGCCTGCGCGCCGAACAGGACCATCTGGTAGACCGACAGGCCGCGGGCGCGTACCCACCTGGGCAGGAAGAGCTGCAGCGCGGCGTTGACGTTGGACAGGAACGCGATCCAGGCCACGCCGGCCGGCAGCAGCATCAGGACGGTGAGCGCGAGGCTGCGCGACAGCGCCACCACCACCAGTGCCGCCGCGTAGGTCAGGCTCGCGGCGGCCACCAGGGCATTGGCCGACAGCCTGGCCCGGACCTGCGGCAGGACGAACGCGCCGCCGATGGCGCCGACCCCCAGGGCACCCAGCAGCACGCCGTACCCGCCCGCACCCAGCCCGAGCCGGCGGGTGGCGATCAGCGGCAGCAGCGCCCACAGCGAACTGCCCGGCACCAGGAACAGGGCCGCGCGCAGCAGGATGCGCCGCACGACGGGTGCGTGGCGCACGTACCGGCCGCCGGCCCGCAGCCCGGGGATGAACCGCTCGGGAGACTGCGGAGTCCCGCCCAGCTGGGGATGGCACGCTACCACCACCGCATAAACCAGGAACGTCGCGGCGTTCAGGCCGAACACGGCGGCCACCCCGATCCGGGCGACCAGCAGCCCGGCGATCGCCGGGCCGATAGCGCGGGCCAGGTTGATGTTGATCGAGCTGAGGGCCGCGGCGGCTGGCACCTGCGGGCGCGGGACCATTTCAGGGACGAGCGACTGGTAGGCGGGTGCGACCAGGATGGCTCCGGTGCCCAGCACGAAGGTGAACATGAGCAGCAGCGCTGGCGGCATCCGGTGCACGGCGGTCAGCGCAGTGAGCGCCGTGCCGGCAGCGGTCATGCCGGCGAGAACCGCGACGAGCAGCCTGGCCCGGTCGAAGATGTCTGCCAGCACACCGCCCACCAGCGCGAACAAGACAGCGGGCAGTGTGTCAGCGGTCTGGACGAGCGAGACGAGGATGGCCGCGTGAGCACCTTGGACCACCAGCCACTGGGCGCCGACGGTCTGCATCCACGTGCCCACGTTGCTGACCAGCGCCGCGATCCACAGCGTCCGGAACAGGCCGATGCGTAGCGGCGCCCAGGACGACGCCGCCGACCCTGAGCCAGGCATGCCGCGCTTCAGCTCCCTGTGGGCAAGGGCCCTCGCGCCCATCTGGTGTCAGCCGCTGGGGCCGGTCTGGTTCATGAGCCCGGCCAGGCCGTCACAGAGGCTTCCTCCACGGCCTGACCCGCTATCCCACTGGGCTACGGTACAGAACCACCTCGAACGACGCCCCCCCCGTCCTCAGAGACGGCGGACAGCCGGGGTGGCCTGGTCGCCGGTCCTGGCCAGGGGTAGCGTGGCCGAGGGCGAACCAGACCGTTCCCGCCCATGCGCTATGACCGTTGAGGCACCGGCCGGCAACTCCGGGCCAGCTTCTGGGGTGCTCGTTCTGGGAGGTGCGTCTAGCTCAGCTGCGGTGCCGCCGTAGGGGGCGGTGGTAACTGCGCGGAGGGAGACTTAGATGGCTGCTATCGATAGCCGTGGCGAGAATGTGCGGGTGGCGGTGCTGGGCACCGGCATCATGGGCTCGGCGATGGCCCGCAATCTGGTCTCGGCGGGGCTGCGCACCACGGTCTGGGATCGGTCGCCGACGGCGACCGCGCCGCTGTCCGATGCCGGAGCGCTGGTGGCAGCGTCGCCGGCGGAGGCGGTCCAGGATGCGCATGTCGTGATCACGATGCTGCCGACCGCCGACGTGGTTACCTCGGTGATCTTCGCTGGCGGCGTGGCGGAGGCGCTGGCTGAGGGCGCGGTGTGGGCGCAAATGGGCACGATTGGCCTTGCCGCAACGACCGAGATCGGCAGCCGGCTCGGTCAGCTAAGGCCCGATGTCCTGTTCGTGGACGCGCCGGTATCGGGCAGCAAGGGCCCCGCCGAGGCCGGCCAGCTGCTCATCCTGGCGTCCGGCCCGCCCGCGGCGGCCGCGGCCGTGCGCCCGGCGTTCTCGGCGATCGGCCGCAAGACCGTATGGCTGGGCGAGGCCGGCCAGGGCAGCCGGATGAAGCTGGTCGTCAACGCCTACATGTCCATCTTGATCGAGGGCGTGGCTGAGGCCCTGGAACTGGCTGGCCGGCTGGGCATCGATGACGCCAAGCTGGCCGAGGCCATCGAGGGCGGCCCGCTGGACGCGCCGATCGCGGACGCCAAGCTGCACAAGATGGAGCGAGGCGATTTCGCGCCCGAGTTCCCGCTGGAGTGGGCGCTCAAGGACGTGGACCTGGCGATCGCGGCCGCAGCCGATGATGAGCTGCCGCTGCTGGCCGCGCTGTCCCGCCAGTGGCGCGCAGCCGTTGACGCCGGCCACGGCCGGGAAGATATCAGCGCCGCCCGCCTAGCGCTCGGCGGCCGCTAGCAGCCTTAATCCCCCGGCCCGCAGCCCACGCGCTGCAGCAAAATTGATGGCCGCAGCTGGCACACCCGGTGAGCCGCCCACACCCGCCGATGGTGGTCCGGTGCACGGCAGGCAGCCGGGCCGGCCGAGTTCCATCTAGTCGCCCTCCGCGCCGCCGCCGCGCCCCCGGCAATGTCCCGGAACAACCGTGCTGGGTGCCAGAACATCCTGATCTGCGCGGCCTTGCCATCCAGCGCCGAACAGCTCTCTCGCATACAGATCGCGGGAATGTACGCGGCCATCGCCAGCTGGTTGGCGACGCTCTGTGATCGGTTTCAGTCACTGCGGTACGGTCGCATCGCCGCAATCGGCGTTCGCGAGCACGCGCCTAGCGCTCACCGGTCGTATCCGCGCCTGCAACGGCCGACGCTCGCCGATCCCCTCGTACCGCATCGGAGCGATGAGAGCGCGGTGCCCTGGCGTCAGGCTGGGCACATCCATTCTTCGCGTCCTGTCCGGGATCGGCGTTCAGTATCACCGGGCGGCGGGAAATGCGTGCGGAGCGTGAACGCGTCGGGCGCGGGCCCGTGAGCGCGCAGGTGCCGGACCCGCTGCTCGGCTTCGATAGTGCCCGGGATCGTGCCAAGCGGGATCCACCACAAGGCCGTGTAGGCCTCGGTCATCTGCTCGAACCACTCGCGGCGGCGACGCAGGACCTGGCGGTGGATGTCGGAGTAGACGAACGCGGCCAGCGCCTCGGCCGACTCCCACACCGACATGTTCACGATGACACCGGCACTGCCGGGCGCGTCCCATTCGAAGGCCCGCACGGCGGTGGCGTTGCCGTCCTCGGTCTGCAGCCGCCACACGAAGCCGGGCGCGGCATCCGCGGCCGCGTTGACCGGATCGAGCGCGGCCGCGAAGTCAGCCAGCGCCGGGCTGGCCAGCGGCGCGCGCAGCCGGGCAACATTGACCTGCGCCAGCACGTAACCCACCCGCCTATCCTGCCGCAGACCAGCCGGCGGGGGCCACTACAGCAGCAGGGAAATAACAGCCACGCACTCCCTATGCGGCAGATGCGCGCATTCTCGGTGTACTGCGGTTATGAATAATCCATGCAACCTGCTCGGTCTGGCAGGCATCGACGGATCGTCAGTGGGACAGGCTAGACCACTTTGTCTCGCGCGCTCCGAGCCCGTTCTGCGCGGGCCGCCGACCGCAGCCCTTCGCTGGCAGCGCACGCATATCAATCGCTCTGCCGCGCCCTGTGTCTCTAAGTCGTCCCGTCCCCGACGGACTACAGCAGCTCGCCCTGCTCCTGCCTTTGGTCCAGTCCGCACCGAGTCGGCGAGTTTCCGGACTCGCCGGGCGATTCACGCCTCGCCGGACGTAGCGAGTGTCTCAGCCGCTCGATGCGGCGCGGGCCCACGCAAGTGACTCCGTGCCGGTCGCGACCGCCTCCGCAACGTCAACCACGGGAACGACCTCGACATCGTTCCAGTAGAAGAACTTCGAGACGAACGAGGCCACCGGGCCGGGATCGGCGGCCTCGACGAGTACGTAGCCGCCGTTGTTCAAGTTGGCTACGAACGCGTGGACCGTGAGGCCTTCTTCTGGCTTCCACTTGCCAAACGCATTGAGCAACGCCGCCTGGTTGGCGAGGTTCTGATCGTGGCTGAGGCCAGCTGTGCGAATCTCATATTCAATCATATATTTCATTAAGTCCTCCTTTAGGATAAAATGGCCGCGCGGACGTCCGCTAAAGATCACTCGGACTCTACGCTCCTGGATGGCGCATCGCCCTGTCATGCCGGTCAACGGCGCTCGCGAGCACGGCGAAGCGCCCAGAGCGCGGCCCGGATGCTCCGAGCCGCCGCTGTGTGCTGCGTTGCCTTCGGCGCCGGTGGCCAACGGTTGCACGCAGATCAGGTCATTCTGGCGTTGCGCCTGGAGTCGATCGCTCAAGCCATGCCAGTGGGATATCACCGATCGCGATACCCGCTCCTGTTGGATCTGGCATCTGCTTGGGGGAGACGGACAGGACTAGGGCTCGACAGCGACGTACATCTCCTGATCGGATCAGGGATGGTGATCACGCTGCCAGGGACCAAGATCCCAGTGATTCGCGTCGAGGGAATCGCGGCGGACCTTCCGGGCGAGCTGGCCTGAATCTGGCCGCACGACAGCCAGTGCGTCCCGCTGCGCCGGGCGCTGCGGAGGGCTGGACCTGGGCCGGGACTTCTAGCAGCGTGGGCAGTAGCCCGTCATCTGGTGCGTTCGGCACGGCGGCCTGTGGCGGCAGAGAGGTCGTGGCAGATGACCTGCACCCTGCATGTGGCCTGGGACGAACGGCTGACTGATTATCACTTCGGGCCAGGCCATCCGATGGCACCGGTGCGGGTGGAGCTGACGATGCGGCTCGCGCACGAGTTCGGGCTGTGGAGCCAGCCTGGGGTGACCGTGGCCGCCCCGGCCCCGGCCGCCGACGCGGACTTGGAACTGGTGCATAACGCGCCGTACGTCACGGCAGTGGAGGCGATCAGCCGCTGGGCTGAGCAGCCCGATGCCAGCGAGGGCCTGTACGGGAACCAACTGCGGGTCGCGCGGATGTTCGGGCTGGGCACCGAGGACAACCCGGTCTTCCCCGGCATGCACGAGGCATCGGCGCTGGTGACCGGGTCGACCCTGGCAGCGGCCCGCGCCGTGTGGTCAGGCTCGGCTGAGCATGGGGCCAGCATCGCGGGCGGCATGCATCATGCCATGGCCGCGCATGCCAGCGGGTTCGGGGTCTACAACGACCCGGCGATTGCGATCGCCTGGCTGCTGAGGCAGGGCGCCGAGCGCGTCGGCTACGTGGACATCGACGCGCATCACGGCGACGGAGTCCAGGCAGCGTTCTACGCCGATCCGCGGGTGCTGACGATAAGCCTGCACCAGCACCCGGAGACCCTGTTCCCCTTCACCGGCCTGCCTGACGAGACCGGCGGGCCCGGCGCCAAGGGGTCGGCCGTCAATGTCGCGCTACCTGCGGGGACCGGGGATGCCAGCTGGCTTCGCGCCTTCCACGCGATCGTGCCGCCGCTGCTGCGGCAGTTCCGGCCGCAGATCCTGGTCAGCCAGCACGGCTGCGACACCCACCGGCTGGATCCGCTGGCCCACCTGGAGCTGAGCATCGACGCGCAGCGCGCCGCCCATGCCGCGATCCACGCGCTCGCCCACGACCTGGCCGGCGGACGCTGGCTGCTCACCGGCGGCGGCGGGTATGAGCTTGTCCAGGTCGTACCACGGACCTGGACGCACCTGCTCGCCGAGGCCGCAGGCCAGCCGATCGACCCGGGGACGCCCACGCCCGCCCCGTGGCGTGAGTACGTTGCGCGGCGAACCGGCCTTACCGCACCCGAGCAGATGACAGAGGGGGCACCGGCCGAGTTCGTGCCGTTCGAGTCCGGCTACGACCCGGCCGATCCGGTCGACCAGGCGATCATGGCCACCCGCGAGGCAGTCTTCCCCATGCACGGGCTGATGCCGCTATGACGGCGACGCCCCTGCGGCCATGCTGTGCAGACCGACTTCAGCGGGCCGCGATGACGCAGTTCAGGCCACCGGCAGGGCGGTCAGGTTCAGTGAGCCGCCTCTCGGGGTAGGGCGGTAGCACCATCAGAAGTAACGCAGCCGCCACGTGAAGCGCTTCGGCTGGGCTCCCGATCCGGTCAGGAATCGAGAAGCGCCTCGGTATTAGTCAGGCTGACTGCTAGACCGGATGCGCGGGAAGGACCGGGCGCATAAAGGTCCGCTCGTAGCGCAGCACGCACCCGCTGTCGTCCCTGATCTTGTCTGCCTCGATGAAGTCCGGGTCTGTGCCAAACAGCTGGCGGTACTGCTCATAGGCGGCGAGGCTGGGCCCAAGGGGTGGAAGACGGTGCCCCGGCAGGCCGGAAAGCTGGCCTGCGGCGCCGCCGTCCGGCCCGGCCAACGCGCGGGACTACACCTGCTTCTCGTCACTGACGAACGCCCGGACGCGTAGCTCGCGGCCGTTCGGCAATGAGCCCGACAGCGGCCAGGTCCGCCTCATCACCGGCGGCGCAGATCGCGTCAGGCTCACTAAAGTCTGGGTGAGGCGGCTGCAGGCCCGGCTAAGACCTATCTCAGCAAGCAAAATAGGGATTTCCTCCGACGCGCCAGGGAGGGCCTTACGGCGAGACTCAATAGTGACCGGCGAAGAGGTGGCCGGAAACTGAGGAGGAACGATGAATCACAACGTGAGGCAGGGCGTACGGGGGCCACTGGCTCGCTTCGGCCGGCGCGTCGCCGCTATCGTCGCCGAGTGCAACTACGCCCAGACCCAGGTGGCCAGCTTGCGGAACACCCCGGCCCGTTTCTGACCCGGGGCAACTGGCGCCCGGCGCCGGGCCGGACTCCCGGTCCGGATCTCGAGCCCGCTCCCGCACGAACCAGCCGCTAGCCGGCCAGGCCCAGGCCTGGCCGGCTAGCGGCGCACGGTCAGGCCATAGCGCGATGTGACTCGCTGCGGGGTTGCCGCCGCTGGTGATCCGCCGTTCGGCGTTTTCTCAGCCTGCCACTCCTCGGCTCGGGCGACGCGCCCGAACAGATGTTCCGGGTGTCCGCCCCCGGGCGCTCTCTCTCCCAGGACATGGGGAATGGTCAGTGGCCACTCCGCCCGCCGGCGAACGCCTGGTGCCGCTCCTTATCACGAGGGTCTTTGCATCCCGCCGTGCGCCGCTCGTGATCACTCCTCAACTCTTGGGCGTGAACGATGTAGAGCAGCTGTTTGCCTGATGCCCGCGGACAACCGTGACGTTGACGAGAACCCTGTAACCGGGCGTCGCGCCGCTCACGTAGCAGGCGGCGGTGGCGCGGCCTGACTACGTGAGCGGCGCGGAAGTAGGCACGGCTGTCGGCTACGGTGAGGCCTGCGCTCCGCCGATGGGCGCGACGTCGACGCGATAGACGTTTTCCGATTCATGCTTGAGACCCGACTCGATGCCGCGTACGAGCGATTTGACCTGATCCCCGCGGAGGTCATCGGCGATGTCAAGGCGGGCGATAATCCATACCTGGCCCGGGCCGACGAACGTGACGAGGAGCTCGCGAATGGCGGTCACTCCGGGGTAGGCAAGGAGAAAGGCTCGTATTCCCTGCTCGTCAGCCGGCCGGAGTGGCTGGGTGAAGCCGTCGTCATCGCGCCCCTGGGGAGCCGCGGGGGTCAGCAGCCAGGCGCCGACCAGGAAGTCGTGGCTGCGTTGGACGAGCCGGAGACTGACACGGATGAGCACCAGCCCGATGAGCACCGCGGCCACCCCCTGGGGTACTGACGACCCGGTGATCTGATTAAGGGCCAAGCCGGCCAACGCGACCACGTCACCCGAGACTGACACCGCGTCTTCGAGGAACACAGCCCGCAGGCTGGGGTCGGACGTCCTCCTGGACTCCTCCAGGAGGTCTCGATTGAAGTGGCGCCCCCGGACAATCATCTGGCCCGCAGATCGGCGAAATGACACCAGATCAAAGACGGTGGAGATCGCAAGCACGACATAGGCCACGGCGAACGATGAGGTAACGCTGGGATGGATCAGCTCATCGATGCCCTCACGCAAGGAGAACGCCGCACCGGCGACGAACACGCCGAGGGCCGCGATCAGCGCCCAGAAGTATGCCTCTCGCCCGTACCCCAGGGGATGCCGATCGTCGCGACCGTGGGTGCTGCGGAGCTGAGCGACGAGGAGGAACAGGTCGTTGGCGGTATCGGCGAGCGAATGCGAGGCCTCGGCGGCCATCGCGGATGAACCAGTGAAGACCGCCGCGCCGGCTTTGGCGAGCGCCACCCCAAGGCCAGCTACCAGGGCCACCCATACGGTCCGTGTGCTCTCGTTCGGCATGGGGACCTCTGCCCTCCCCGGCCACCGCCCACGGTGCTGCTCGTGACCGCCCGCCAGTATCCCGATCACGTAGAACGCCAGCCGCGGGCCTGCCCCAGGTGAGGGGTACCAGGAGCGCGAAGGGGCGCCGCGCCCAGGGTACTCAGCAGCAGGACCCGCCGCAGTATGGAGCCAGGGCGGTCTGCGGCAGCCTTGCGGCGTGGCTGGCGGGCGTGCCGCGCCGCGGGCCGGTGTGCTACACAAGGATCCGAGCAAGGGAGCGCGCGTGGATCAGCTCAGCCTCGCAGTCATGGCGCGGTCGCGGAAGGAGCATGAGCGCAGGCTTCCGATCCATCCGCTGCACGTCGAGCGGATCGCCGCGGACCTGCGGGAACGCGTCTACCTTGAGCGCGGTTACGGTGAGTCTTTCGGCGTGCCTGACGAACAGCTCGCTCCCTACGTCGCAGGGCTTCGCACCCGTGATCAGCTCTTCGCGGAATGCGATGTCATCGTGCTCCCCAAGCCGCTGCCGCAGGACCTCGGGGAGATGCGCGAGGGACAGGTCCTGTGGGGCTGGCCGCATTGTGTCCAGGACGAGGAAATCACCCAGCTGGGCGTCGACCGGCGGCTCACGCTGATCGCCTTCGAGGCAATGAACTACTGGGCGGCCGACGGTTCGTTCAGCCTGCACGTCTTTCATAAGAACAACGAGATGGCCGGTTACTCCTCGGTCCTGCATGCCCTGGAGCTCATCGGGACGACGGGCGAGTACGGCCGCCGGCTGCGGGCGGCCGTCATCAGCTTCGGTGCTACCGGCCGCGGCGCGGTGACGGCCCTCAACGCGCACGGCGTGACCGACGTTGACGTGCTGACTCATCGTGACATCAACGCGGTCGCCTCGCCGATCCACTCGGCGCGCATGGCACATTTCGAGCACGACGCCAGTGACCCGGCCCGCTGCCACGTGCTGCGCGAAAACGGCCGGGTGCCGCTGGCGGCGTTCCTCGCCGAGCACGACATCGTGGTGAACTGCGTGCTGCAGGACACTGACGCGCCCCTGATGTTCGTCTCCGGCGACGACCTGAAGTCCTTCACGCCCGGCACTCTCATCGTCGACGTGTCCTGCGACGAGGGCATGGGCTTCAGCTGGGCACGGCCGACCTCCTTCGCGGAGCCGATGCTCACGGTCGGCAATAACGTCCGCTACTACGGCGTGGACCACAGCCCGTCGTACCTGTGGGACTCCGCCACCTGGGAGATAAGCGAGGCCCTGCTGCCGCACCTGCGCCCGGTACTCGCGGGCCCCCGGTCCTGGGACGCGAACCAGACCATCCGGCGGGCCATCGAGATCCGGGACGGCGTCATCCAGAACCCGCGCATCCTGTCCTTCCAGCACCGCTCGCCGGACTATCCGCACGCGCCGCGCCCGTAGGAACAGCAGGCAGGCCACGACTGGGCCTGAGAGCGCGGAAGATCGCGCGTACCGTCATGACCTAGATTGCTTGACGAAGAACCTGTTGTCGCATTCGTCAAGTCGTGGATGTTCTGCGCCGCTGCTGGCCGGTCCGCTGCGAATGCGGTGAACGGGCCCGGATCACCTGACCGATCGTTTGGAGGAGTCGATGACGACGGACCTGCCGGTGACCACCGGGGGGCAGCTCGGCCGCCGGTCCTGGGCCGAGCCCTGGAAGATCAAAATGGTCGAGCCGCTGCGGATGACCACACCCGAGGAACGCGCGGAGGCGGCCGCCGAGGCCGGCTACAACACGTTCCTGCTCCGCTCCGAGGATGTCTACATCGACCTGCTCACCGACTCGGGCACGAACGCGATGAGCGACCGGCAGTGGGCTGCCCTGATGCTCGGCGACGAGGCCTACGCCGGCTCGCGGAACTTCTACGAGCTTGCGGAAGCGGTCCGCGAGTTCTACGGCTACCGGAATGTGGTGCCGACCCATCAGGGACGGGGCGCCGAGCACCTCATCAGCCAGGTCGCCATCCGCCCCGGCCAGTTCGTGCCTGCCAACATGTACTTCACAACCACGCGGGTGCACCAGGAGCGGGCTGGCGGCGTGTTCGCGGACGTGATCATTGATGAGGCCCACGACCCGCTGAGCGAGCATCCGTTCAAAGGAGATGTGGATCTCGGCAAGCTGGAGAGCCTGATCGCGCGCGAGGGCGCCGGGCAGATCGCCTACGTCAGCCTGGCCGGCACGGTCAACATGGCGGGCGGGCAGCCAGTGAGCATGGGATGCGTGCGTGCCCTCCGGGTCCTCTGCGACCAGCACGGGATTCGGCTGTTCCTGGACGCGACCAGGATGGTCGAGAACGCATTCTTCATCCAGGAGCGTGAACCTGGCTACGCGGACAAGACGATCGCTGAGATCCTCAAGGAGTTCTGCTCCTACACCGACGGCGCCTGGATGTCGGCCAAGAAGGACTCGCTGGTCAACATCGGCGGCTGGCTCGCCCTCAATGACCCGGAGCTGTTCGATGAGGCCCGCAACCTCGTTGTCGTCTTCGAGGGCCTGCACACCTACGGCGGGCTGGCCGGACGGGACATGGCAGCGATGGCGATCGGCATCGCCGAGTCCGTCCAGGAAGAGCACGTCCGGGCCCGGATCGGGCAGGTGCGCTACCTCGGCGAGCTGCTCGGCGCGGCGGGTGTCCCGTTCGTGAAGCCGGTCGGCGGTCACGCGATCTTCCTGGACGCGCGCCGGTTCTACCCGCATCTGGAGCAGAATCAGTTTCCTGCCCAGACGCTCGCCGCCGAGCTCTACCTCGACTCCGGAATCCGCGGAATGGAACGAGGGATCGTGTCGGCAGGCCGCGATCTGAGGACCGGCGACCACAATCGCCCGAAGCTTGAGCTGACCCGGCTGGCGATCCCTCGCCGGGTCTACACCCAGGCGCACATGGACATCGTGGCCGAGGCAGTGGAGGCGGTCTACGCTCAGCGCGAGTCAGCGAAAGGGCTCGTCATGACCTACGAGCCGCACTACCTCAGGTTCTTCCAGGCCCGCTTCGACCGGCCGTAGCCGGGCGCCGCGCTGCGCTGCCCGTTTCGCTATCAAGGCCGCAGGCCGCGGGACCGGGCAACGCTGCCGCCAGCACGACGAATGACACCACAGTGACGGCCACGGCGATCAACAGCAGCCGCGTTGGCCAGGTGACGCGTGGCCACCGATCTGGCGCCGAGGACGTACTGTTGCGCCGCAGGCCTGTCGATAGCGCTTTGCCGGCCTGGTTTTGCCCGGCGCGAGCACGCTGGCGCCTTTTCGTTCTGTGCTGAGATGGTTCATGCCCGGTATCTTGCGTGCGGGCCGGTTGAGCTCTGCGAGCGGGGGTGCTGTGCCGTCTGCGGTTCAGGTGCGGGAGCATCCGATGGCGGTGGTGCCGTCGCTGGAGCGGCAGCAGGTCCTTGCCGAGCTTAAGAGCTCGGCTCGGGGCCTTTCGGCGGACGAGGCAGCGGCGCGGCGGGCCGAGGTGGGCGCCAACCGGCTGCCGGCGGCGCGCCGCCGGCCGATCCTGGCCGAGTTCGGGTCGCAGTTCGCCAACATGTTCGCTGTCGTGCTGATGGTCGCTGCCGGGATCACTTTCCTGGCTTATGCCCTCAGCACTCCCAAGGATGCTGCTGACCTTGAGCTGGCGATCGGGATTCTCGGGGTGGTGCTGCTGAATGCGGTCATCGGGTTCGCGCAGGAGCATGCCGCCGAGCGGACGGCTGAGGCGCTGCAGGCGATGGTGCCGGCCACCGCGCGCGTCATCCGTGACGGCGAACTGAGGGAGGTCGCTGCCCTGGATCTGGTTCCGGGCGACCTGGTGGTGCTGGATGCGGGGGATGCCATCTCGGCGGATTGCCGCCTGATTGATGCACAGGACCTGCAGGTGGAGATGGCTGCTCTGACCGGTGAGAGCCGCCCGACACCCCGGATCTCCGATGCGGTGCCGCAGGTGCAGGCGGCCGACGCGCGCAACTGCGTGTTCATGGGCACGTCAGTCGTCAACGGCACCGGCAGGGCCGTGGTGTTCGCGACCGGGCTGGCTACCGAGTTCGGCCGTATCTACCGCCTGACGGCCGAGGTGCCGCAGGAGGACAGCCCGCTGCAGCGTGAGGTGAAGGTGATGGCCCGGCGGGTTGCCGTCGTCGCGATCGCGGCGGGGATCGGCCTGTTCGCCATTCGCGCTCTGGTCAGCCATTCCGTCGTCGGGTCGTTCGTGTTCGCTCTGGGCGTCATGGTGGCACTTGTGCCCGAGGGACTGCCGGCCACGATGTCTGTTTCGCTGGCCGTGGCCGTGCGGCGGATGGCCCGCAGCAACGCTCTGATCAAACGGCTCACCGCGGTGGAGGCCCTCGGGTCGACGACCATCATCTGCACCGACAAGACGGGGACGCTGACCAAGGCCGAGATGACGGTCCAGGCTGTCTGGGAGTCCGGCCGGGAGCATCAGGTGACCGGGGTGGGTTATGCGCCGGAGGGGAAGGTTGAGGAAGCGGGCGGCACTACCGAGGTGCTGCGGGCTGGCGGCCTGTGCTCTGATGCCCGGCTCTTGCCGCCTGACCCTGAGCGCCGCCTGGTCTGGCGGGTGCTGGGCGACACGACCGAGGGCGCGATCCTGGTCGCCGCGGCAAAAGCCGGCGTTGACATGGCTGCCGAGGAGGCCCGCACGCCGCGTGTTGCCGCCTTTCCCTTCGACGCCGACCGCAAGCTGATGAGCACGATCCACCGACTCGGTGACGGGTCGTACGAAGCGTGCGTCAAGGGATCACCCCAGGCCATGCTGGAACGCTGCGTGGCCGTCCGGTGGCTGGGGCAGGATGTGGCGCTCGATGAGACGCTGCGCCAGCAGGTGGCGAGCGCCAACGATGCGATGGCAGCCGGGGGGCTCCGCGTGCTCGCCGTGGCGAGGCGGGACCTGGCCACCGGCCACCCGTCGGGTTCCGAAGCCGAGCACGAGCTCACGCTGCTGGGCCTGGTGGCCATGTCGGACCCGCCCCGGCCCGAAGTCGTAGACGCCGTGGCCGCATGCCGCCGGGCAGGCATCCGCATCTACATGATCACCGGTGACTACGGCCTTACGGCGGAGTCGATCGCCCGGCGGGTCGGCATCATCGGTGACGGCCCCGTGCGGATCGTCAACGGCAGCGATCTCGACGCGATGAGTGACAGCGAACTCGCCGCCATGACGCTGGAGACCGAGCAGTTGCTGTTCGCCCGGGCGAAGCCAGAGCACAAGATGCGCATTGTCGCTGCGCTGGAAGACCGCGGGGAAGTGGTCGCGGTGACCGGCGATGGCGTCAACGACGCCCCGGCGCTCAAGCGTGCCAGCATCGGTGTGTCGATGGGCGAGGGCGGCACCGACGTCGCCCGAGCCGCCTCCGTCATGATCTTGCTCGATGACTCGTTCGCGTCGATCGCGGCCGCGGTGGAACTCGGCCGCACCGTCTACCGGAACATCCGCAAGTTCCTGATCTACCTTTTCAGCCATAACCTGGCCGAGCTCGCGCCGATCCTTGTGGCGGTATTCGTCGGGTTCCCGCTGGTTCCCCTCAGCGCGCTGCAGGTTCTCGCGATCGACCTGGGCTCAGATGTCATGCCTGCTCTTGCCCTCGGCACCGAGCGCACCGAGCCGGGCACGATGTCCCGCCCGCCACGACCGCCGGGCGAGCACCTGTTCAACTGGGCGGTGGTCCGGCGGTTCTGCTTCCTCGGGTCGATCCAGTCGGCTGGTGTCGTGGCCGCGTTCTTCTGGCGCATCCATACCGCTCACCTGCCGTTCAGCGCGTTCACCCCAGCCAACCCCACCTACCGTGAGGCGCTGACCATGACCCAGGCCGGGATCGTCGTCAGCCAGTTCTTCAACAGCTTCGCCGTGCGCACCGAGGAGCAGAGCATCCTGCGCATCGGCATCTTCTCCAATAAGCCGCTCGTGTTCGCCGGGCTCTTCGGGATTTTTTTCGTCTCGTGCATCAGCTATGTTCCGGTGCTGCAGTCAGTGTTCAATACGGCGCCGCTGACTGCGATCGACTGGCTCGTGCTCGTGGCGCTGGGAGCCTTGCTGCTCGTCGCGGAGGAGACCCGCAAGGCGATCCTCCGGTCCAGACACCGGGCGCGGCGCACGGGCGCGGCCAGGCCTGCCCACGGGCAGTCCGCCGCCTGGTAAGGAGGAGCCATGCACGTCGTGATCATCGGCTGCGGGAGAACAGGCCGGGCGCTGGCAACCAGGCTCGACGCGGAAGGCGACACGGTCACCGTCGTCGAGCTGGACGACGCCGTCAGAAGCGGGCTGCCTGCTGGATTCCGCGGCCGCCTTGTGCCGGGGAACGGCATCAGCCCGCGGGTGCTCGAGGCGGCAGGAATCGCCCATGCGGAGGCGTTCGTCGCCCTTACGCCGTACGACAGCGCCAACATCGTCGCGGCCCGGGTGGCCCGTGACGTCTACCGGGTGCCCCACGTCCTTGCGCGTCTGCACGATCCTGCCCGCGCTCCGGTCTACACCGAGTTCGGCATCACTACCGTCGGATCCGTGCAGACCACCGTCAACCGGGCGATCCAGCTGCTGCACCATCGGACGCTCGAACCACACCAGACCTTCGGCAACGGTGAGACACTGCTCGTCCGATCGAGGATCCCTGACTACCTGGCCGGGCGGCGGGTCGCCGAGTTCAACGTTCCGGGGGAGATCGGTGTGGTGGAGCTGAGCAGGACGGGGCACTCCAGAATCCCCGAGCCGTCGACACCCCTGGAGGGCGGTGACGTCCTGTCCTTCATCGTCGCGGCAGGTTCGCTTGGCCGGCTCAGGAGCTTTCTCGGCGGGAAGTGGTCCTGATGCGGATCATCGTGATCGGCGGGACGGGACTGGCTGAGCAAGTCGCTGACGCGCTCCACAGGGCGGGCGATGAGGTGACGGTCATCGACACCGAAGCCGGCCGCGAATCCGCACTCGCCAAGGCCGGCCTTCGCGCCGTGCGCGGAGACGCGCTGGTCCCATCGACGCTTGAGGCCGCCGGAGCGCTCCGGGCCGATGTCCTCGTCGCCTGCACGCAATCCGACGAGGACAACCTCGTCATCTCGCTCCTCGCCAAAAACCACTTCAACGTCCCGAGGGTCATCGCCCGCGTCAACGACCCTGCCAACGACGAGCTCTTTGACCAGTCCTGGGGGGTTGACGCGCTGGTCTCACCAGCGACCGCGCTGGTCTCGATGATCAGGCAGGAGAGCTGACTCCTCGCTGCCGTTTCAGTGACCTTCTGCGGTGATCATGGGATTCGGCAACCAGCATGATTTCGAAACCGTGCCCGTTCACCTTCAGCACGTCAGGACCCGCATCGGGCAGTCAGCCGGACACTGCGCCGCTCTACAGGGGTCCCGGCCAATGGAACGGTGAAAGGTCTTTCGTCCCTTTACTCGGGTGGTGTCGCCTCCCTAGACAGAAAAAAGTAGAGGATCATTAGCAGTGAGGGAGTGAGCAGCATGCGATCGCTGCGCGGCCTCGCGGTACTGGCTGCGGTGGTCGGCCTGGCTGCCGGATGCGGTTCAACCACGCCGCCGGGAGCGTCTACCTCTCCAAGCACCCAAGCACCGAAGCCTGCGACCACCGCACCGTCGGCCCGAACGCCCGCCCCGTCCTCGCCTGTCCCGGCGTCACCCGTGGCCACGTGGCCAGCAACCACGCGCACGGCGGCACCCTCGCACGCCGGGTACCTGACGGCGATATCGGCTGGCCAGCACGCCACCTACGACCGGGTCGTCTTCACGTTCAGCCAGGGAATCCCCGGCTACAGCATCGGCTACGTGAACGAAGTCCTGGCTGACCCCAAGGGCGATCTGGTGACTCTTCCGGGGCAGGCGTTCCTGCGCATTGTGTTCCACCCGTCGAGCGGCTACCAGACCTACTCAGGCCCCGGTACTATCACCCCGATTTTTCCCACCCTGCTGCAAGTACGGGCCGCCGGCGACTTCGAAAGCTACCTGAGCTTCGGGGTCGGGCTGAGCCAGCGGGCCGGCTTCAGGGTATTCACGCTTACCCAGCCCTATCGCGTGGGCGTCGACGTCGCTCACGTGAGCCTGCCGCAATTCCCGGGAATCACGGACATCACCAGCTGGCCGCAGTTCTGGCAAGTGCAGGCAGCCTTTATCGAGGGCCACCAGCCCTGGCGGGGCAGCCCGCTGATGGTGGCCCAGGCCTGGGCGGCCGGGCATATGACCAACGCCACGGTCAGCCAGACCGGGCCGGACACCTTCAAAGCCACCGAGCCCAGCACTGGCAAGCAGGTGACCATCACCGTCGCCCGGCCCGTCACCGTCGGCGCGGCGCAGCTCTGGGTCATTACCAAGATCAGCTAAGCGGTGCGCATCCGATGAAAGGCCAGCGACAGTTCCCGCCCCCTGTGAAGAGGCGTTCCGTGCGTGCCCTCGTCCGGCCAGCCCTCCGGGGCGCCGGCCTGATCGCGGTAATCACGTTTGGCCTTGCCGCGTGCGGCCACGCGACCACTCCCGCGCCAGGAGGCAGAACGCCTGCCCCATCATCGCGGCCGGCGCCAAGCAGCACGCGGGCAGCCACGGCACCGCCAACACTGTCGGCACCGCCGGCACCGCCGGCGCCGTCGGCCGCCAGTCAGCTCGCGGCGTTCATGGCCGCCGCCGAGCACTCCGACGGCCAGCTCCGTCATGCCGCCATCCTCGTCAACGGTGACATCGGCGCCACGTCGATGCGGTTCACGCCAGCCACCCTGGCCGCGATCCGTGGCCTCGGCAACGCGCCAGCCGCCCGCGCGATACCGGCCGGGCTGCCCGCCGAGCTACTTCGTGAAGTGCTGGTGGTCTACGGCGACCTGGCCTCGCGCACCGGGGCATTCGGCGGGGTGCGGGAATACGCCTCCTCGGGGCGCGCATTGCCGATCGGGAGCCAAGACGCCAAGGCGGTGCTCCGCGGCCTGCACAACGGAGCGCCCGCAGCCGCCCGCTTCAACGCCGACCTCGCCGCCGTGCGCACCCTTGCGCAGCAGACCCCGCCGGTGACCATCGCGCCTCCGGACTCCCGCGCCGCGGCGGAGCTTGCCTTGCGGCTCGACTCGATCGACAAGCGGAACTTCTGCAGCGACGATTTCGGCGGATGGGTGCCTGCAACCCTCCAGCCGATCATCTGGGAGCCAGTCACCGATCAGCGCGCCGGCCGCTACGCAGGCACAATCGGCGGCATCAGGTTCCAGGCCGACTACACCGCCGGGCACGGCTGGGAGATCGTCATCTACGCCTGCTGAAGGCGGCGGCACCGTCACCCCCACCCCGATGCCATCCAGAAGGGCGCCTGCCGCCTGCCAGCAGCGCCGTTTCGCATGTTTCCACGGTCCTGCCGTGCAGTGCCTAGCCGACGCGGCGGTAGCGCCTGACGGCGAGCGGCGCGAAGACGACGGTGATCGCGATGCTCCAGGCGACGGAGTGCCACGCCGGGGTGGCGACCGGTCCGCCCAGCATCAGGCCGCGGCTGGCGCTGGCCAGCGCGGTGACCGGGTTGACCTTGACCCAGGCCTGCAGCCAGCCGGGCAGGGTAGCGGTCGGGATGAACACGTTGCTCCCGAACGCGAGCGGGAACATGACGATGAACCCGAATCCCTGCAGGCTCTGCGGAGACTTCACGTACAGGCCCAGCAGCACCCAGATCCAGCCGACGGCGAAGCCGAAGACGAACATCAGTCCCGTGGCGCCGAGCGCGGACATCGGGTTGGTGGCGATCCGGAACCCCAGCAGCGACCCGTACCCGAAAACCATGGCGACCGAAACGAGGTAGCGGACGAAATCCCCCATGATCGTCCCGGTCAGCGGGGCCGAGCGGGAGATCGGCAGGCTCCGGAACCGGTCGAAGATGCCCTTGGTGACATCGGTGTTGAGGCCGATACCGGTGCCCATGCTGGCGAACACCACCGTCATCACCATGATGCCGGGCAGCACGTACTCCAGGTAGGTATGCCGGCTCTCGCCCTTGATCGCGCCGCCGAACAGGAAAACGAACAGCGTCACGAACACGATCGGCTGCAGCGTCACGTCGAGCAGCTGCTCCGGATTGCGCCGGATCCGCACCAGCGCCCGCCACGCCAGCGTCAGCGCGTGCCGCATCGCGCGGGCCGGCGTCATGCTCCGGGCCCGGCCCGGCCCGGCTGCGGGGACGGCCGTCATCGGCTGACCTCCTCGGCGCCGTGCCCGGTCAGCGCCATGAACACCTCGTCCAGGCTGGCCAGCCGCAGCGCCAGCTCGGTGACCTCGACCTGGCCGGCCTGCAGCCCGCTGACCACTGCCGGCAGGACCTGCGCGTCATCGACGGGCACCGACAGCAGCCCCGGATCGTCCTGCGTCGAGGCCGGGGCGCGGCCGACGGCGGCCGTGACGATCCCGGCCGCCTGCGCCAGGTCCGCCGGATCGGCCGGGCGCACGTCGAGAGTCTGTCGCCCGATCTTGGCCTTCAGCTCCGCGGCCGTGCCGGTCGCGATCACCCGGCCGCGGTCGATGACCGCGATCTCGCTGGCCAGCCGGTCGGCCTCATCCAGGTACTGCGTGGTCAGCAGCACCGTCGTGCCCTCGGCGACCAGCTCCCTGATCATCGCCCACACCTCGCCCCGGCTGCGCGGATCCAGGCCGGTGGTCGGCTCGTCCAGGAACAGCACCTGAGGTCGCTGAACCAGGCTCGCGGCCAGGTCGAGCCGGCGCCGCATGCCGCCGGAATAGGTCTTGACCGAGCGCCCCGCGGCCTCGGCCAGGCCGAACCGCTCCAGTAATGCAGCAGCGCGCCGTTTCGCTTCCATGCGGGGGATCTCCAGCAGCCGCCCGATCAGCACCAGGTTCTCCGAGCCGGTCAGGTCCTCGTCAACCGCCGCGTACTGGCCGGTCAGGCCGATCAGCTCACGTACCCGGTCGGCCTGCCGGACGATGTCAGCTCCGCAGACCCGGGCGTGGCCGGCATCGGGCCGTAGCAGCGTGGCCAGCATCCTGACCACCGTCGTCTTGCCCGCGCCATTGGGCCCTAGCAGCCCCAGCACCATGCCCGGCCGCACGGCCAGGTCGACGCCGTCCACCGCCAGCGTCTTCCCGAACCGCTTGACCAGGCCGTCCGCCTCAATCGCCAGCGTCATGGCATTCCTCGGTGCCGGGGGCTCCTGCTCAGTGCCGAACCTACCTGTTCCTCATGAACTGGCGGCGATCACGGACACGCGGCCGCCGCCATCCCCGCGCAGGCAGGGAGCAGATGCCTTCGGGTCATGGTGCTTCCCAGTCGATGTGGTCGCCGTAGAGCTGTCTGGAGTGCTTGCTGTTCGCGATGAGCCTGAGGATGTGCGGCAGCATCGCATCGCGGAAGACGCGGCTGGCCCCGGTGGCTGCCTTGCTGCTGTTGACGCGTGCGGCTTGCTTGATGATCTGCTGCACTCGCGGCCGCCGGGCCCGGTCGAAGGCCGCGGAGGCCTGACCGGGGCTGGGGAGGTCGCGCAGGTTCTTGGCTAGCTGCACCGCGTCTTCGATGGAGAGCGAGGCTCCCTGCCCGGAGCTGGGTGACGGCGCGTGAGCGGCGTCGCCGATCACGATCATCCGGTCATCGTGCCAGCGGGGCAGCTGAGGAAGGGTGTGGACCGGGCTCGCAGCCAATTCGCGGGAGGTGGCCTCGATGAGGCGCGTCGCCGGGCCGAGGTCGTCAGCAAACAGGCCGGTGAGCCGCCGCTTCCATTCCCCACGAGTGGCCGGCCGCCGTTGCGGACCATGGTCGGCTACGCCGGGATCACGATGATGGAAGCCCTCGGCCAGGGTGCGTGCGGCGTCCAGCCTGGCTGCAGTTTTGTCGAGATATATCAGCGAATCATGCAGCTGTGGGAGGAAGGGCTTACCGATGACGCAGCGGCCCTGCATCACCGCCTGCTTCCCTACGTGAGTGCCTGGATGGTGGATCTCGAACTGATCATTCAGGTGGAGAAGAGCATCAGCAAGCGGCGGGGCTGGATAAGAAGCGACTTCTGCCGGGCGCCAGGCCGCCGGCTAGGGGCCGAAGAAAGCGCGGACATTTCCCGTTTCCTCGACGAGTTCGCCGACCTGCTCGCGTGAGCGGAGACGGCGCATAAGGGGTCACAGATGCTGGACAAGCCTTACCGTGAGACGCAGCGCGAGCCGTATGCCTGCTACCGCACGCACTCGCCGCTTCGCATCACCGGCCGGCTGGACGAGCCTGCCTGGCAGCGAGTTCCGAGGTCGGCCCGGTTTGTAGACATCGTCAGCGGCGGACCTGCGCTCTACGACACCCGCGCGGCCGCCCTGTGGGACGACGAGAACCTCTACGTCGGATTCTGGGCGGAAGAACCGTTTGTCCAGGCCGAGCTGACCGAGCGCGATTCCATCATCTTCGCAGAGAACGACGTGGAAGTCTTCGTTGACGGCGTTGACGCCTATTACGAGCTCGAGATCAATGCACGGAGCACGGTCTACGAGGTTTTTTTCATCTGGAAGGATGCCTATCAGGCCGGTGGTAGCTTTGACCTTCCGGAATTCAATCTGCGCACCAGCGACGCCCACTCCTTCGGAGGCAACGACTACTTCGCGACTGAGTATTTCTGGCGGGGCAGCCATCCGCGCGGCCTGCGCTGGGCATTCCCCGGCTGGGACTTCCCGGGGTTGCGGACAGCCGTTCATGTATCCGGCGAGCTGAACAACCCGGCCATCGTGGACCGGGGATGGACGGCGGAGATCGCCCTGCCGTGGGCGGGGATGGAACTGCTGGCGCACGGGAGGTCGCTGCCCCCGACTCCGGGTGACGAGTGGCGCCTCCAGTTCGCGCGCTACGAGAAGCTGGTGTCCACCGATCAGCACCTTGGCTGGGCCTGGGACCCAGTTGGCTCGAAGGACAACCACCGGCCAGAGGCCTTCACCCGGATTCGGTTCGCTGATCAGGATGTCGAGGCTCTGCCGCCCGGCCGGGACGGCGGCCGCCGGACCCCCTGACTTCCCTCATCCCGGCCGGACGGGCAGGATCAGCTGGAGAAGATCAGCTGGCGGCGCCCGCATCGTCGGACTGAATCGGTCCGGCGTGTCCGGAGGCTCTGATGTTCCCGCTAGGACCGTGCCTGACCGGTGACGATGTAGCCGCTGCCCAGTGCGACCTCGCGGACTTCGATGCCCTCGATCATCTGCTCCAGATGATGCCAGGGCCGGTCGAAGCCGGTGAAGCTGCGCACGAACGGCGCGTGCATCATCCGCACCTGCAGGTTCAGCGCCATCAGCGGCGCCGGAGCCCACTTGCCGCCGCCGGCGGCTACCGGTGCCCCAGGGCGGAGCTTGCTGATGACGTTCCTTAACGCGGCCGGGGATTGCAGGATGTCGTGCACGGCGCAGAACAGCGCTGCGTCCGCGGTCACCGCGATCTCGGCATCCTCGGCTGATGACTCCACGATCGTGACGTTGGGCCAGCCCTTGCTGGCGACGCGCTTGCGGGCCACCGCCGCCATCTCGGGGGACTCCTCAATGCCGACAACACTGCCGCTGAGGCCTACTTTCTCCTGCAGCAGCCCGCAGCACAGCCCGGTGCCGCAGCCCACGTCGAGGACCAGCTGGCCCTCGCTGACCGGCAGTGCCCCGACGATCGTGTCGCGGTAGCGCTGGAAGGCACCTGTCCTCCGCTCGTAAGAGCGGGCATGCTCTTTATAGGCCGGCTTCACGGCGGCCGGTCCAGCCGGCTGCTGTGCGGTCGGCCCTGATGGACGTGATTTGCTCATGGCGTTCTTCGCCCCGCCGCTCCGCCGGGCGACCCCTGACGTGTTTCCGGCGTGTCATTTATAACAGTGTTCAAGAAAGTCATCCTCGCGGTTATCCCTTTTAGGCGGCATGCGAGCCCTCCACCTTGCTGGCAGAAGGTTCCCATTCGGCGCGGAGCCGGCCGTGGTTACCTGGTTAGTGCGGCACGGAGGGCCAGGTCATTCTCCAAGATCACGCTCAGGCTATGTGGCATTGGCCCATCCGGGCAATCGACCTACGCGCGGGAAAGGGAGGTAACCGGTACCGGTCCGGCCACGGTGCTGCGATCAGTTCGGCTGAACCGGACGATAATCAGGTCGCCATCGCTCAGGTCCGCCATCTGGCTGGCCGGCGCGATGAATCTTATCGGCTTCTGGCCAGACAGCTCCGTTCCGGAAGGCTGCAGCCCGAAAATAATCTCGCCGCTGTTTTCCGTGATGGGCCCGGTTATCCGGCCGGCTTCGGCCAGCATCTCGCTCATTGATGATCTTCTTTCGCTAGTGAGGGGCAGCCGGGCCTGCATGATCTACTACCGGCAGCCGGGATTCTTCCGGGCTGGTAATTTCAATCATAGAAGGCTCAGCAAGTTCTGCCATTCGGATTACGGTCCCCCCGGCCACCCAAAGAAGCATAAGTCGGTCACGGTGCCCGCGAGTTCGTTCCTGAATTCCGGTAACTTTAAGTTAATTGCATAGTTACGTTGCGTAGTTGTCGCAGCTCAGTCGGCAGTCGGCAATCTCGCCGCCACCTGCTCGCCGTCGGCTGCCAGCAGATTGCGGTTAGCCAGCGACCGGCATTTCAGCCTCGTTGCCCGCGGGCCGGTCGTTGCCGTCCTTGCTGCGGTCCTGGCATCGCCGGTTGCAGCCGTGTAGCGCGAAGCCCGCGTGGACCGGCCCGGGGCACCGGCGCTCAGTGGCTGGTCATGAGGTGGATCGCGCCGACGTTGGACAATCCGTCGAGCGCCAGTTGCACCGCAAGCGCGGCGAGCAGGAAGCCGAACACCTTCTCGGTCACCAGCATCCGGCTCGCGTCCAGTTTGCTGCCGACCTGTACGGCCCAGCGGAACACCACGACGTCGAGCGCGAGCACCACGGCGAGCAGGCCAACGGCGGCTGCGAGCACGGCGATTGAGCCAGCCTCTGCCGACAAGGTGACCAGGACGACGATCCCGGCCGGATTGAGCAAGTAGGGCACGGCCAGCGGGAAGACGGCGACCTGCATCGGGTCCCGGCCTTTGATCTGATGACCGCTGTTCTCGTTCTGCTGGCCGAGCACCATGGTGACCGCGATGATCAGCAGGATGATGCCGCTGGCGACGCCCAGCGCGCCCGGCGAGAAGTGCAGCAGCCTGGTGAGCAGGCCGCCGAGGATCAACAGCAGCGCCGCGACCGCGGCGGCGGTGGTGAGCATTTTGCGCAGGACGCGACGCTTGGTGGCTTCGGTCATATCCGTGGTCACGTCAAGGAATGGCACCAGCGCGATCTTGGGTCCGATACCGATCAGCAGCAGCAGGAAGGTGTCGATGACGAAGGTAGCGTTGAGCGATTCGAGGTCCTTCATCCTGGCTCCGTCCGGTGAGCCTGCAGATCCACGCTGACGCCAGTTGCGGGCCGTCCCGGGTGAAGCACGACGCGCTCGACCCCGCGGCACCAGCCGATCAGCTCCCAGAGGCGCGTTCGCGGGCGAGCGCCCCAGTTGCGGGCATGCGCACGTCGAGCGGGAGCATACCGGTATTTGCAGCCGACGTGGCAGAACAGCCTGTTCTGCACGGCCAGCGCGGCGATTGTCAGCCGGCTGCCGAGTGGTCTGGCCGCGGCGGCATCCTGGGTACCGGACGGGGAGGCGGTCGTCCTGGTGGACCTGCGGATGCCCCGCTGCTCGGTACCGACCGTGAGAGTCAGCCACTGCCGGCGCTGGCGGCCAGCAGGCCAGCGCGAGGGGGAGGTGGCACTAGCACGAGCCGGGGAGCCAGGCTGGCCGGCTGCGCTGCGGCTGGCGATGTCAGAGCCTGACTATGTCGCCTTCGGCCGCCACGATCACCTCATCCGGGCCCGCGGCCACCCTGGCGGCTAGCTGGTCGAGCGCGTCGTCCGTGCGGCCGGGCTTGTGATGGGTCAGCATGACCCGCCGCGTCCCGGCCCGCCGGCCCAGGCCGATCGCGTAGTCGGCCGCGGCATGGCCGAACGACGCCTCGGCCGCGACCTCGTCCGGCAGCAGGAACGCGTCGTGAATGAGCAGGTCCGCGCCGGCGGCCAGGTCCAGCGCCGCCCGGTGGTACTCCCCCCATCCGTCGGGTCCCGGCCCGAGGGCCGTCGGGCAGTGGTCAGGAAGGTAGGCGATCACGCTGCCGCCGTCGCTGACCCGGTACCCGAGGGTGGCACCGCCCTTGTGCGGAATCGCCCGGGCCTCGATCGTGAAGCCTTCGGCCTTGAGCGGCCCGGGCGCGACGGTCCCGAAGGTCCAGTCGCCGCGCAGGCCGCCCGGCCCGATCGGGAAATGCGGCGGCGACATGCCCCTGGCCAGCGCCTCCTCCGCGCTCGCGCCGTCCTCCTGCTCGGGCAGCAGCAGGGTGACCCGCGCGCCGGCCCGGTCGCCGCCGGTGAAGAACGGCAGCCCGTGCACGTGGTCCCAGTGCAGGTGAGTCAGCAGGATCGTGCCGTCGAACGCCGCGCCGCCGAGCAGCGAGGTGACCCGCCGCAGGCCGGTGCCGGCGTCCAGCAGGAGCGCCGGCCGGGCGGCGTCATCGTGCGCCAGGGCCACGCACGACGTGTGGCCGCCGTAGCGCAGGAACTCCGCGCCCGGCGCCGGGGTGGAGCCGCGGACCCCGCAGAGGTGCAGGCGCACTCCGCTACCCTGCGCCCAGCTCTGCGTCTTCGCGCCGGTGGCCGCCTGCCAGCTCCTCCAGCGCGGACCGGTCGAGCTGGCTGGCGTCCACGGCCGCCACCCGGCACGGGGTCACCGCCGCCAGCGTCGACGTCCGGAGGCCGCCCTCAAGATGGGCGCGCTCCCCGAGCATGGCCCCCGGCCCGTACTCGGCCAGCTGCTCCCCGTCCCGCTCCACCCGGATCACCCCGTCGAGGACGAGGTAGATGTCGGCCCCGGGCTGGCCCTGGCGGACCAGCACGTCCCCGGCCTTGAGACGGCGGATCGCGGGCTTGGCCGCGCCGTGCATGAGCTGGACCGACAGTGACCGCTCCAGCGCCGTCTCCACGGCCGTCACCAGGGCAGGCGAGTCCTGGTCCCCCCACGGGCTGTGCCGCCCGAACGACGTGCGGTACCAGTCGCCGAAGTCGGTCATCCCGGACTTGTGCGAGAGCAGGCCGCCGTCGTCGTAGACCCAGTGCCGGGGGAACGGGCTGGCACCGGTCATCGCCGGCTCGGCCGTCCCGTCAGCGTGCAGCGTGAGCGACAGGGTGGTCCACACCAGCGGAGCCTGCCACTGCACGATACGGCGCCCGCTGCACCCGGCGCGGCGCAGGCACTCCGGTCCGGCCCCCGACGGTCTGGACGAACCGGACCTGGCCCTCGCCCCGCTCGCGGTTCCTGCTGGAGTACCGGGAGCATGACCGCCTGGAAGCGGTAGCGCAGGCCGCCGAGCCGGACGGTGGTGGAGCCCATCAGGCCTGCCCCGCCGTAGCCGGAGTCAGTGACCTGGCCCGCGTCGTCGACCTCGATCCAGGCCCGCAGGACATTGGCGAAGCGGAACCGGTCCGCGGCCCGCAGTGCCTCGATGTCGCCGAGCTCACCCGGCGGTGGCTCGTCATAGTGAGTGAAGCCCGCCTCGAAGGCCACCCTGGTTCCTCCCGTGACCGCTTCCGACGGAATCCAGGACAGGGAGGTAATGCTGCTCTCGTATCGCATGCGCTCATCGTCGGCCCGGCGGGGGCGGCCCCGCCAGGATGGTGGCTGGCGTATCCCCCGGGGAGGGAAGCACCACCCCGCCCGGGTACGGCCGTGGCCCCGGGCCGGGCAGCCGGGCAGCGCGGGCAGCCAGCCGCCGGGGATGGTGTGCCTAGCACCACCGGGGCTCCGGGTGGCTGCTCACTGGCGGTCACCGCGGACCTGTGCGAGAACTTGTGCCGTGGGGGATGCAGCGGCGGTTCCGGATCGCGCCATCGGCGTCTTTCTCGCGGACGACAACCTGATCGTGCGCGAGGGCGTGCGCGCGCTCATCGAACGGCACCCCGACCTGCGCGTGGTCGGAGTCGCCGCCGACTACGACGAGGTCGTCAGCGGCGCCGCGGCCACCGAGCCGCAGGTCCTGGTCACCGACGTCCGGATGCCGCCGTCCTTCCACCGCGAGGGCATCGACGCCGCCAAGGAGGTGCGCAAGCGCCTCCCGGGCACCGGCGTCGTGGTGCTGTCCCAGTACGACGATCCCGAGTACGCGGTCTCGCTGCTCGCCGAGGGCTCGGCCGGCTACGGCTACCTGCTGAAGGACCGGGTCGCCGAGGGCAACCAGCTGGCCGACGCCATCCGCAGCGTAGCCACCGGCGGCACGGCGCTCGACCCCGCGATCGTCGAGGCGCTGGTCCGCCCGGTCACCTCGCCCGGCGGGCTCGTCGGCCGCCGAGGAAGAGCTGCTGGGCATGATCGCCGAGGGCAAGCCGATCAAGGCCATCGCGGCGGCCAGGCAGGTTCCGCCCGAGGCCATCGACGCCGAGGTGGAAGCGGTCTTCGTCAAGCTGGCCGGCGGGCGTCGCCTCCGGGAACCCGGCGGCGCTGAACCGGCTCCGGCTGCTGCACCAGGCCATCGTCGACCGCGAGGAGCAGGGCGAGACGCTGTCCCGGCTGCTGCCCGGCGGGCTCGCCGAGAAGCTCCGCGGCGGGAAGCAGCGCATCGGCGAGACCGAGACCGTGGTCGTGACCGTGCTGATGAGCGACATCAGGTCTTACTCCACCATCGCCGAGCACGCCGACCCGAGCCAGCTGGCCGGGCAGCTCAACACGCACCGTGCCGCCATGAACCGTGCCATCCTCGGTGAGGGGGGTACGGTCATGCAGTTCGTCGGCGACGCGGTGATGGCGGTCTTCGGCGCGCCGTTTCCCGCAGCACGGACCATGCCGACCGCGCGGTGGCCGCGGCAGCGGCCATGCACGCGCTGCAGGCCGAGATCAACGCCGGCTGGGCGGCCGACGGGCTGCACGCGTTCGGCCTGGGCATCGGGCTGTCCACCGGCGCAGGTCGGCCGCGGCGCTGCTCGGCTCCGAGGAACGGCTCGAGTACACGCTGGTCGGTGACACGGTCAACCTGTCCCAGCGGCTGCAGCAGCTCGCCGCGGCCGGCGAGACCGTGCTCTCCGAGGCCACCAGCCGGGCCCTGACCGTGCCCGCGAACGCCATCGGCGCTCCCTGCGCAGCTGGTGAAGGGCCGCGATACACCGATCGTCGCCTACAAGCTCGCGCCGCCCGGCATCGCCGTCACGGCGGCCGGACCCACTCCCTGACCCGATGACGACCTGACCCGACGACCCTGGGGGGCCGATGACCGAGAACCTGCCCGCGCTGACCATGCGCGGCGTACGCAAGACCTTCGAGGCCGAGAACGCGCCGGTACGTGCGCTTCGCGGCGTCGACCTGACCGTGGCGGCCGGGCGAGTTCGTCGCCGCTGATGGGGCCGTCCGGCTGCGGCAAGTCCACGCTGCTCAACCTGGTGGCCGGGCTCGAGCTGGCCGACGAGGGCACCATCACGGTCGCCGGCGAGCAGGTGACCGGGCGCGGCGAGGACGACCTGGCCCGGCTGCGCCGCAAGCACATCGGCATCATCTTCCAGTTCTTCAACCTGCTGGAAGGGATGACCGTGCTGGAGAACGTGGCCCTGCCCGCGGTGATCGCCGGCCGCAAGCGCAAGATGGCCGAGACCCGGGCCCGTGACCTGCTGGACCTGCTCGGCATCGGCGACAAGGCCGCGGCCGTGCCCGGGCGTGCTGTCCGGCGGCCAGCGGCAGCGGCTGGCCATCGCCCGGGCGCTGGCCAACGAGCCGACCCTGCTGCTGGCCGACGAGCCGACCGGCGCGCTCGACTCCGACGGCGGCCAGGAGGTCATCGAGCTGCTGAGCCGGCTGCACGCCGGCGGGCAGACCATCGTCCTGGTCACTCACGACGCCCAGGTGGCCGCGGCCGCCCAGCGCATCGTGCGGATGCTCGACGGGCGCATCCTCGCCCCGGATGCTCCGGCGCGAGCCGGAGCGCGACGCGAGCCTGCCGGTCGAGGCCCGCTAACCGTGAGCCGGCCGGCCGCGCGCCTGGCCTGGTACCGGTTCCGGGCCACGCTCCGTCATCGGCTGGGCGGCTATCTAGCCCTGGCCGTCCTGGTCGGCCTGATCGGCGGCATCGCCCTGGCCTCGATGACCGCCGCCCGGCGCACCGACTCCTCCTATCCCGACTACCTGGCCAGCACCAACCCATCCGGCCTGATCATCCAGCCGAACTCGAACTGCGCCCCGGCGGAAACCGTCGCCCAGGCTTACCGGCTCTACCAGAGCCTGCTCACCGAGCTGCGCCACCTGCCGCACGTGCGGGCGCTGGCGACTGCCGACGCCTTCTACGCCGCCACTGCTCACGCCGCACGGCGGGTACGGCACGGTCCTGTTCACCCAGGTGCAGCTGGTCGCCAGCAGCGACGGCATGTTCGCCAGCCGCCAGGACCGGCTGACGATCGTCCAGGGGCGCAAGGCCGTCCGCCCGGACGAGGTGGTGGCGACGAGCCGGGCCGCAGCCACTCTGCACCTGCACGTCGGCTCGCGGCTGCCCGTCGGCATCTGGGCCTCGAGCCCCGCCGGGGGCCTGCCCCCGTTCTACCGGAAGCTTCGACCTGACCGTGACCGGCATCGGCGTGGTGAGCACCCAGGTCGTGCAGGACGATATCGACTCCGAACGCACCGGCTTCCTGATCGGCACGCCCGCCCTGGACCGGGAGTTCATCGCCCTGCTGCGTCGCCACGTCCTACATCGGGCTGCGGCTGGCCAGCGGCGGGTACGACGCGGCCGTCGGCCAGGAATACGTGAACCTGACCACCACCAGCTCCCTACTTCGCAGACGGCGCCGCTCAGCTGCTGCAGCTCCTGGAGGTCTACGACACACCGGCGATCGAGGCGGAGGCGCAGAGCGCGATCCGGCCGGAGGCCATCGCGCTCGGGGTGTTCGGGATCATCGCCGCGCTCGCCGCGCTGATCATCGGCGCCCAGTCCATCTCCCGGCAGCTCCGCGCCGCCGGCGACGACGCGGAGATCCTGCGGGCGCTGGGCGCCGGGCCCGCGGCAGCCACCGCGGACGGCGTGCTCGGGATCCTCGCCGCCGTCGTGGCCGGGGCGCTGCTCGCCGTGGCCATCGCCATCGGCCTGTCGCCGTTCTCCCTGTTCGGGCCGGTCCGCCAGGTGGAGCCAGGCCGCGGGGTCTACCTGGACGCGACCGTGCTCGCCCTGGGCGCGCTCGGGCTGGTCCTCGTCCTGGGCGGCGTGGCCGCGGTCATCGGCTACCGGCAGGCGCCGCACCGCGCCGCCGCCCGCCAGCGGCCCGCCGGCCGCGGCTCGGCCGTGGTGCGGGCCGGGCTCGGCGCCGGCCTGGGCGCCGCGGGCGTGGCGGGCCTGCGGTTCGCGCTGGAGCCGGGGCGCGGCCGGACCGCCGTGCCGGTCCGGTCGGTGCTGACCGGAGCGGTGCTGGCCGTCACCGTGGTCGCCGCGACGCTGACGTTCGGCGCCAGCCTCAGCTACCTCGTCTCCCGCCCGGCCCTGTACGGATGGGACTTCAGCTACGCGCTGTACTCGACCGACGGATGGGGGCCGTTCCCGCCGTCCTTCACCACGCCGCTGCTGCGCCGGGACCGGCTGGTGGCCGCCAGTACCGGCGTGTACTTCCTCACCGTCCAGGTCGACGGGCAGACCGTGCCGGCCATCCTCTCGCCCGACCCGCCCGGCGGTCGCGCCCCGGTCGCTGTCCGGGCACGGGCTCGACGGCCCCGGGCAGATCGTGCTCGGCCCGGCCACGCTCGCCCAGCTGCACAAGCAGGTCGGCGACCAGGTCACGGTGCAGCTCGGCCCGGTGATCCGCGACGCGAGGCTGCGGATCGTCGGCACCGCCGCGCTGCCGGCCCTGGGCGACACGCTGGGGATCCATCCCTCGCTGGCCACGGGCGCGATCCTGCCGACCGCGGTCGTGTCGCCGGCCGCGCTGAACGAGGCAGGCCCGGACTCCGGTCCCAACGCCATCTTCGTGCGGCTGCGGCCCGGCGTGAGCCAGGCCGCCGGCCTGCCGTCGCTGCAGCAGATCACCAGCGCGTACGACAAGATCGTGCACTCGCCGCAGATCGTGGCCCAGATCGGGCCCGACAGCGCTGGAGCTCGTGGCCAACGTGCTGCCGGTGCAGCGGCCGGCCGAGATCGTGAACTACAAGTCCATGGGCACGATGCCGGTGATCCTGGCCGGCGGCGTGGCGGCCGGGGCGGTCGCCGCCCTCGGGCTGGCCCTGGTCGCGTCGGTACGGCGGCGGCGGCGTGACCTCGCCCTGCTGAAAACGCTGGGCTTCACCCGGCGGCAGCTCGCGGCCACCATCGCCTGGCAGTCCACCGTGATCGCCGCCGGCGGCGTGGTCATCGGCCTCCCGCTGGGGGTCGCGGTCGGCCGCTGGCTGTGGATCCTGTTCGCCCGCTCGCTCTCCGCCGTCCCCGACCCGGTCATCCCCGCCGCCTCGGTCGCGCTGGCCGCGCTGGCCGCGCTGATCCTGGCCAACCTGGTCGCCGCGCTGCCCGGCCGCGCCGCCGCCCGCACCCCGGCGGCCCTGCTGCTGCGAGCGGAGTGATGCCGATGCGAGCGAGGGGCGGTCATGACCGGGCCTGGGCTCCGCGTTGCGTGGTACCGGTTCCGGACCACGTTCCGCCGTCGCTGGGGCGGCTACCTGGCCCTGGCCGTGCTGATCGGCCTGGTCGGCGGCGTGGCGCTAGGCTCGCTGACCGCGGCCCGCCGCACCTACGCGTCCTACCCGAAGTTCCTGGCCAGCACCAACCCGTCCGATCTGACCGTTCAGCCGACTACCAGTCCCGCGTACTCGCCGCGCTTTCTCGATCAGCTTGCCCGCCTGCCGCACGTGCGCAAGGTCGAGACCGCCGCGGGGTTCACCGCGGTGACCCTGACGCCGCGCGGCCAGGTCAAGACCATCCTCATCACCCAGGTGGAGCTGATCGCCAGCCTGAACGGCCTCTTCTCCAGCCAGGACCGGCTGACGATCGTCCAGGGCCGCCGGCTGATCCGGCGCGCGCGGACGAGATCGTCGCCAGCACGGAGGCTGCCCGGGTGCTCGGCCTGCACGTAGGATCACGCATCCCGGTCGGGCTCGTGCCGAGCGCCGGCCTTCAGGCTGGCCTGGTCCGGAAGCTCAGCCTGACAGTGGTCGGGCTCGGCGTGTTCAACATCCAGGTCGTCCAGGACGACATCGAGAAGGACCGGACCGGCTTCCTGGTGGGAACGCCAGCCCTGGCCCGGACGATCGTGCCCTGCTGCGCCGCCTACGAGTATGTGGGCCTGCGCCTGGACGGCGGCAGCCGCGACGATGCCGCGGTCGAGCAGGAGTACGACCATCTCCTGGCCGTGAGCCCTTACACCAGGGGAGCCTCCGGTTCCCTGCTTCAGGTCTACGTCACCTCGGCGATCGAGGCCGAGGCGCAGTCGGCGATCCGGCCGGAGGCCATCGCCCTGGCCGTGTTCGGGGCGATTGCCGGTCTCGCCACGCTGCTGATCGGGCTCCAGGCCATCTCCCGCCAGCTTCGCGAGGACGCCGAGGACACCAGGGTGCTGCGCGCGCTCGGCGCCGGACCGGCGACGACGATCGCCGCCGATCTGCTCGGCGTACTGGGCGCCGCCGTCGCCGGCTCCCTGCTGGCCGCTGCCGTAGCCGTGGGCCTGTCGCCGCTGACCCTGTTCGGGCCGGTGGCCGTGATCGAGCCCGCACGCGGTCTCTACCTGGACTGGACCGTGCTCGGGATCGGGACGCTCGTGCTGGCCGCCGTCCTGGCCGCGATGGCGGGCGCCATCGCCTTCCGGCAGGCCCCGCACCGGGCGGCGTCTGGCCGGGCTGCCGGGCGCGGATCTGGCCTGGTCCGGACGGCCATGGCCGCCGGGCTGCCGGCCTCGGGCGTGGCAGGCCTGCGGTTTGCCCTGGAGCCTGGCCGCGGCCGCACCGCCGTGCCGGTCCGCTCCGTCATCGCGGGCGCCATGCTGGCGATGCTGGTGGGCATCGCCACGCTCACCTTCGGCGCCAGCCTGAGCACCCTGATCTCGCACCCTGCCCTGTACGGGTGGAACTTCAGCTATGCGCTCTACTCGACCGACGGCTACGGAGCACTTCCGGCCCCGATGGCCAGCCCGGCGCTGGCCGCTGACCGCTCGGTGGCCGCTACCGCCGGGGCATACTTCCTGACCGCCCAGATCGACGGGCAGACGGTCCCGGGCATCGCGATGCCCGCCCGCGCCCGGGTGGTCCCGCCCGTCCTGCACGGGCACGGCGTCGAGGGAAGCGGCCAGATCGTCCTCGGGCCCGCCACCCTGGCCCAGCTGGGCAAGCGGGTCGGCGACACCGTGTGGGTGTCCGAGGGCCTCGTGGTACCCCGGGTCCGGCTCCGGATCGTGGGCACCGCGACGCTGCCGGCCATCGGCACGGTCCTGGGCGTGCATGCCTCGATGGGCACCGGCGCACTGCTCCCCACGTCGGTGGTGCGGACGGCCATCCTGAGCGGCGGCTTCGGCTCACTGAGCGGGCCCAATGCCATCTTCATCCGGCTGCGGCCCGGCACCAGCCCCGGGGCGGGACTGCGGTCCATGCAGCGCGTCGCCCGTGAGCTCCAGCGCGCGTATCACTCGCCGAAAATGCTGGCTGCCTCCGGCGGCGCCTCAGCCGCAGCCACCGTCAACCTGCTGCCGGTGCAGCGGCCGGCCGAGATCACGAACTACCGGTCGATGGGCGCGATACCGGCCATCCTGGCCGGCGGGCTGGCCGCCGGGGCGCTGGCCGCCCTGGCCCTGACCCTCACCGCGTCGGTGCGCCGGCGCCGCCGGGACTTCGCGCTGCTGAAGACGCTGGGCTGCACCCGCCGCCAGCTGGCGGCCGCCGTGGCCTGGCAGTCGTCCGTGATCGTCGCGCTCGGCCTGCTCGTCGGCGTGCCGCTCGGCATCGCGGCCGGCCGCTGGCTGTGGCTGCTGTTCGCCCGCGAGCTGGCGGCGGTGCCCGACCCGACAGTCCCGGCCGGGTCGATCGCGCTGGCCGGGCTGGGCGCCCTGCTGCTCGCCAACGCAGTCGCCGCGCTGCCCGGCCAGCGGGCCGCGCGCACGCCCGCCGCTGACGTCCTGAGAGCGGAGTGACGATGGACGTGATGACGAACGCAGCCGTCGACGATCAGGCCGCCGTGGCGCCGCCGCGGCGCGGCAGCACGGCGCGCCGGCTCCTGGCCGGAGTCCTGCTGCCCCTGGTTACCGTCGTCGTCGCCGTGCTCGGGCTGCGCACGCCGGGCCCGCTCCCGGCCGTGCAGGCCGTCGCCTTCGGCCTGGTCCTGGTCGGGGCCGTGTCCGGCGCCATCCTCGCCCGGGCCGCGCAGCGGGTCGCCCTCTGGCAGGTGGCATTCGGGGCGCTCGCGGGGTCCGTGGCGCTCACCGCCGCGCGGATCGGCGACGAGGCGACGGGCGGATCGCATCAGGCCGCCCGCGGCGTCGCCACGATCGCCGTGCCGGTCGTCATCGCCGTCTCCGTGCACCTGCTGCTCGCGCTGCCCGACGGCCGGCTCGGCAGCCGGGGCAGAAGGGCCGGAGCGGGCCTGGCCTACGGCGCGGCGCTGGTCGCCGGCCTCGCGCTGGCGATCGCCGGGCGGCCGTTCCCGGCCTGGGCGGCGGCGCTGGCCTGGCCGCTCGCGGCGGGATGCGCCCTCCCGGCGGTCCGGCTGCGCTACCTGGCGGCGGCGGCGCGTGACCGGCAGCGGATGCAGTGGATGGCTGTCGGCGCCATCCTGGCGGCGGACTCGGCGCTGGTCGTCCTCGTGCTGCACGTGCTCGTCGGCTGGCCGGGCCAGGTCGCCGCCGTGGCCGCCGGATGCGCGGTCTTCCTCGCGCTCGGCATGCTGGCCGGGGAGCTGCCATCGCTCGGCCCCTACGGCGGCCGGGCGGCCGTCCAGGTGCTGTCGGTCGCGGGATTCACCACGGTGGTCGCGGTCATCTACCTGGTGATCGTGCTCGGCATCGGCAGCGGGGCGAGTGACGCGGCGGACCGCGAGATCCTCGGGCTGTCGATGCTGGCGGCGGCGGTCGCGGCGATCGGGTACGTGCCGGCCAGGGACCGGCTGGCCGCCTGGGCCACCCGCTTCGTCTACGGGGCCAGGGAGGCGCCCGACGAGACGCTCCGCACGTTCGGCAGCAGGATGACCCGCGCCATCCCCATGGACGAGCTGCTGCTGCAGCTGGCCGAGTCGCTGCGCAAGACCATGTCGCTGACCAGCGCGGAGGTCTATACCGGCACGGGAGACGTGCTGGAGCGCGTGGCCGCGGTGCCCGACACCGGGCCGCGGTCGGTCGTGATCACTTCCAGGGAGCGCGCCGTGGTGGCCAGAGCCTGCGTCTCCGGCAACGCCTGGGCATCGGTCTGGCTGCCCGCGCTGCTGGACGGGCGCGCGCCGGCCCAGGTCAGGATCGCGCCGGCCAGCCACGCCGGCGAGCTGCTCGGGCTGATCATCACCGAGCGGCCCGCCGACGCCGGCGCCTTCTCCGAGGAAGACGACCGGGTGCTGACCGAGCTGGCCCGGCAGGTCGGCCTTGCGGTGCACAACGCCCGGCTGGACACCGCGCTCCAGACCACCTTGGATGAGCTGCGCAAGCAGGCGGACGAACTGCGCCAGTCCCGGGCCCGCGTCGTCGCGAGCGGCGACGCCGAGCGCCGCCGGGTGGAGCGGAACCTGCACGACGGCGCGCAGCAGCACCTGGTGGCGATGGCGGTGAACCTGCGCCTGGCGCGTGACATCATCGCCGACGAGCCCCAGGCAGCGGCCGAGATGCTGGACCAGCTGGCCGACGATGTCAAGGGCACCATCCAGGAGCTGCGCGAGCTGGCCCATGGCATCTACCCGCCGCTGCTGGCCGACAGCGGGCTCGGCGAGGCGCTCCGCGCGGCGGGAAACCGCAGTCCGCTGGCCGTCACCGTCGCCACCGACGGGATCGGCCGCTACACCCCGGACATCGAGGCGGCGATCTACTTCTGCTGCCTGGAAGCCCTGCAGAACGCCGCCAAGCACGCGCCGCAGGCCACGGTGCAGGTGCGGGTCTGGGAGGACTCCGGCGGCCTGCTGTTCTCGGTCAGCGACGACGGCCCCGGCTTCGACGCGGCCGCCGCCGGCCGCGGCCACGGTTTCGTCAACATGGCCGACCGGCTGGGTGCCATCGGCGGCACGGTTCGGTGGGAGTCCCGGCCGGGCCAGGGCGCCCGGGTCCTCGGCACGGTCCCGCTGCTCTGACGGCCGCTGCTCGGCGTCCGCTGCCCTGACGGTGCTGCCCTTGCCCGGGTCAGCAGGCCGCGAACGAGCCCGGGTCCCGCTGCTCCCACAGCCGGAGGATCGTGCCGGAGGAGAGCCGTTCCTTGTTGACGTAGGCCGCGGCGCCGCTGGCCGCGGCCGCGGGAGGAAGGTCGGCAGCGTCGTAGGTCGAGCAGAGGATCACGACCACCTCGGGATGGGCGGCCGTGATCTGGCGAGTCGCCTCGATCCCGCTCATCTCCGGCATGTTGATGTCCATCAGCACGAGGGCTGGGCGCAGCCGGTCCACCAGCTCGATCGCTTCCGGCCCGCTCGACGCCTCGCCGGCGAACTCGAAGCCGTCGAGCCGGCGCAGCACGGCCCGGGCGGCCGAGCGGAACGGCGCCTGGTCATCCACGACGAGCACGGAACGCGGGCTGGTCACGGGATCAGCCTCGCACGAGCGGTCACTGCCGCCCAGGGTGCTGCCATCCGGGGCGGGGTGTGGCCAGCCTCCCGCCTCACCGGTCCTCCTGCTGGCTGAGGAAGACCAGCACGGCCTTGACCCTGCGGTTGACGTCTTTCTCCTCGGATAGCCCCAGCTTGGCGAAGATCGAGTTGGTGTGCTTCTCCACGGCGCGCTCGGTGACCGACAGCGTCGCGGCGATCGCGGAGTTGCTCTTGCCCTGAGCCATCTCCGCCAGGATCTCCGCCTCCCTCGGCGTCAGCGAGGACAGGCCGGACTGGCGCTGCTGCGATCGCGCCCGCACCAGCTCGTCGACGACGAGCGGGTCGATCACCGACCCTCCCTGCGCGACGATCCGGATCGCCCGGGCCAGCTCGTCCACGCTGCCGATCCGCTCCTTGAGCAGGTAGCCCCGGCCGGCCGAGCCGTGCTCGAGCAGGGTCAGCGCGTAGCCGGGCGCGGTGTACTGGCTCAGCACCACCACCCCGACGCCGGGGTGGTGCTGGCGGATCCACGCGGCCGCCCTGATGCCCTCGTCGGTGCCGGTCGGCGGCATCCGGATGTCGGTCACCACCACGTCAGGGACCTGCTCGCCGACGACGGCGAGCAGCTGCGGCAGGTCGGAGGCCGCCCCGACCAGCTCGAAGTCCTCGTTGGCCGCCACCAGGCGGGCGATGCCCTCCCGCAGGAGCACATGGTCCTCGGCGAGCGCGACCCGGATTTTCCCCATCCCGGATCGGATCGTAGCGCGCCGCGCCCGGCCGGGGCGACCGTCTCGGTCGGCTAGTCAGCGTCAGCGCCCGCGATCGCGCCCAGGCGGTCGGCTACGCCTACCAGCACGGCCTGGCCGGCAGCGGCGGGGAGCAGGCCCGCGGACCGGGGGCCGCTGACCGGCCGGCGGCGCCGATGCCGGCCGGATTTATTCGTTCGGCACGAAGGATGCCCGCCTGAGCCTGCCCGAGCCGGGATCCCCGGTCCATCCCTCGGGCGGTTCGTCATCGGGACCGATGATCGCGCCGGTCAGGTCCGCGCCCGTCAGCACCGCACCGGCCAGGCTGGCGCCGGTGAGGTCCGCGTCCGTCAGGCGGGCGCCGGTGAGGTCCGCGCCAGCGAGGCTGACGCCGGCCAGGCTGGCCCCGGCCAGGTCGGCGCCGGCCAGGCTCGCGCCGCTGAGGTCCTTTCCGGTGAAGTTCAGGTAGGCATGACCACCGGGGGCATACATCTTGTACCGGTCGTCCCCGGCCGGGATGCTCTCGTATTCCGCCCGTGCGCTGGCCACCCAGGCGCCCGCCTCGTCGTTGTCCCACTCGGTCAGGCCCAGGCAGATGTCTCCCTTGACGATGCAGGTATCCGCAGTCGCTGACGGCAGCGCGTCCAGCGCTCCGCGCACGACCTTCCTGCCCTCCGTCACGGCTCCCCGGCGGATCAATGCCTCGCCCCAGTAACTGCAGATCAGCGCGTGAAAATAAGCGTCAGCCGTCGCTGCTGCCTTCGGCCAGTACTGATCCGACCACCAGAAATCGTTGACCTTGTCGAGCGCCATCGCCATCGTGGTCGCCACCGCCGACTCGGGGAAAAGGGCCCGCTTCCGGGCGCGGGTGGTCAGCCTCTGCATCAGGTATTCCGCCTGCAGCACCAGCATCTCGATCTCGCGGCTGGGCGGGAACCTCTTGCCGGCCGGAAGATCGTCATAGGCAGTCGTCCGGTCGCTGATCTTCAGCGCGAGGTCGGTCAGCGCGCTCCTGGACGCGCGCTGGTCGACGCGGTTGCTGATCAGCAGGGCAGCCAAGGGCACGGCGACCGCTGCGACCGCAATGACTAACGTGAGGACGTCATTGGCCGACATGGCGGACCTCCCTGACGCGATGCGCCTCCCGCTCATCCTGCCTCATCCCCGCCGATCAGCCCGGCGGCGGCAGAACTACGGCGGAGGCCAGCCTGTCAGCCCTGGCCGCCGGCCTGGCCGGTGCGGGTCAGCGCCTCGTCCAGGCGGGCCAGGCCGGCAGGGCCCGGCACCGCGATCCGCACGGTTCCCGGCATCCCGAAGCTCCCGCAGTCCCTGACCACCACGCCCTGCGGCGCGAGCCGGTCCCGCAGCCCGGGGGCGTCCGCCAGCAGCCAGCAGGCGTGCGAGGGCCGGGGGGCCAGGCCGTGCCGCCGCAGCATCTCGGCTAGCTGCCCGCGCAGCGCGGCGACCCCGGCTGCCCATGCCGCCAGGTCGACGGCGGCGAGCAGGTCCGGCAATGCCTCGACGGCCAGCGCGTTCACCGACCACGCGGCCTGCCGGCGGCGGCAGCTGGCGACCAGGCCGGGGCCGGCGAGCACGTAGCCAGCCCGCAGGCCCGGGCAGGCGAGCAGCTTGGTCAGCGAGCCAACCGCCACGGCGCCGGGATCCGACCGGGTCCAGCGGCCCGTGGCCAGCGGGTAGAAGGCCTCGTCCCACACCCCGGCCGTGCACTGCGGCCCGGCCAGCAGGCCGGTCGGGTTGTGCGGGTTGGACCGCCACCGGGGGCCGCCGCCGCGCGGGTACAGGGCGAAATCGGGCTCGCTGACGGAGCCGCCGAGCTCGGCGCCGACCAGCGCGATCGCCTCCGCGCCGCCGTTGGTGAGCAGCAGCCGGCCGGGGTCCACGCCGATCGCCTCGGCGAGCACCCGGGTCGCCCGGGCCAGGCTGACCGCCGCCGGGTACCGGCGGACCGCGCCGAGGTGCCGGGCGACGAGGGGCACCGGGTCGGGCGCGACCGGGTTCAGCGACGCCGACAGGTCCAGGATCTCGTCCGCGCTCACGCCCAGCCACGCCGCCACCGCCGGCCCGTCGCCGCCGTGCGCCCCGGCTGGCGGCAGCCCGGGCACTGGCGGTCTGCCCGGCGGCGGCCCAGCCGGGGGCGGCCCAGCCGGGGGCGGTTCGGTCACCGGCGTGCCCCCGCCGCCGGGCCAGCGGAGCCGGGCGCGGCGGCGGCCAGCAGGCCTGCCAGCAGCAGGCTCACGTCGCGGGACAGCCGCACCGCGCGGGGGATGTCGGCCGCACGGGCGGGCCGCCCGTCGCCCAGCGCCGCGCGGACCTCGGCCCGGCCGTCGTAGCTGTTCCTGCCGCCGAGCCGCAGGCCCAGCGCGGCCGCGAACGCCGCCTCCGCGACCCCCGCATTCGGCGAGGGGTGGCCGGGGGCCTGGGTGCGCACCGCGCGCCAGATGGCCCCGCCCCGGCTCGGCCGGGCGGCAGCGGTCAGGGCCGCCGTCAGCCGGGCTGGCACGTAGCCGGCCACATCGTCCAGGCGGGCGCTGGCCCAGCCGTAACGCCGGTAGCGGGCGCTGCGGTGGCCGACCATCGAGTCCATCGTGTTCACCGCCCGGTACCCGAGCGCTCCCGGCGCGCCGCAGCAGGCCGCCCAGAAGGCCGGGGCCACCACCGCGTCCACCGTGTTCTCGGCCACCGACTCCACCACCGCCCTGGCGATCTCCGCGGCGCCGAGCCCGGCCGGATCGCGCCCCACCAGCGCAGGCAGCCTCGCTCGCGCCCCGGCCAGGTCACCGCGGTCCAGGACCTCGGCGACGCCGAGGGCGGCGGTGCCCAGCGAGCGGCCCGCGGTGGCTAGCGCTGTCGCCGCCGTCGTGGACCGCAGCGCGGCGCCGGCGCCCACGCCGAGCGCGGCGCCGAGCGCCGCGTGGATGGCGCCCGCGGTCCGCGTGTCCCGGTAGCCGGCCCGCTCCGCCAGGGTCATGATCCGGCCGAACCAGGCCACCGGATGGATCTGCGCGGGCGGCTCGCCGAGCGCCCGGTCCAGCACGATCCCGAGCGCCGCTGCCGCGGGCCGCTCCCGCCACCTCCGGCCAGTCTGCACCGTCGCGATGATACGGCTGGCCGATCCCCGGGGGGAGTCAGGTGCTGCTCCGGGCGGTGACCGCGGGACCGCCGCGTCGGCCGCCAGCTGCCAGCAACGTGCAAGGGACGGGTGCGCGCGAGCGGGCATGGCCGGGAATGTAACGCTGGCAGCCTGGAGAGTGACTGGCGCCGGCGCGGTCCGGCCGGCCGCCGTGACGTGGGGGAGCTGATCTGGTCGTGACGTTGGGGCAGCGGGCCGGCGAGCTTCTGTCGGTCAACGTGGGAATGCCGCGGGACGTGGCCTGGCACGGCAGGACAGTGCGCACGGCCGTGTGGAAGCAGCCGGCTGGCGGGCCGCGGATGGCGCGGCGGCTCAATATCGACGGCGACGGGCAGGGGGACCTGGCCGGCCACGGCGGCGAGCAGCGGGCGGTGTTCGTTTACCAGATGGAGTCCTACCGCTACTGGCAGGACCAGCTGGGCCGGGCCGACTTCAGCTACGGGCAGTTCGGGGAGAACTTCACCGTGCGGGGCCTGGCCGACGACGAGGTGTGCATCGGCGATCGCTACCGCATCGGCGGCGCGGTGTTCGAGGTGACCCAGCCGCGGGTCACCTGCTTCCGGGTCGGCATCCGGCTGGATGATCCTCGCATTCCGGCCCTGCTGGTCTCCCATCACCGGCCCGGGTTCTACTTCCGCGTGCTGACCGAGGGCCCGGTGGAGGCCGGGCAGGAGATCGTCAAGCTGTCGGCCGGCCCGGAGCAGATGACGGTCGCGGAGATCGACGCCCTGCTGTACCTGCCCGGCCATCCCCGCCAGCAGGTGCTGCGCGCGCTGCGCATCCCGGCGCTCAGCAGCGGCTGGAAGGCCTCGTTCCGGGAGATACTCGACCAGCCTGCCGGGCCCGCCGGGCAACGCCGGCCTGACCGAGGCGAGCCCGCCGCCCGCGTGGCCGGGATTCCGGCCGCTGACCGTGACCGCGATCAGTCAGGAGAGCGACACGGTGGCCTCACTGCACCTGGCCGACCCGCAGGGCGGGAAACTGCCGGCCGCCCGGCCCGGGCAGTTCCTGACGCTGCGCCTGCACCCGGATCCCGCCGGGACGCCGCTGCTGCGCAGCTACTCACTGTCGGGGGCGCCGGGCGAAGCTGAGTACCGGATCAGCGTCAAGCGCGAGCAGCACGGGGCCGGCAGCCAGTTCCTGCACACCAGGGTGCGGGCGGGCGACGTGCTGGAGGCAGCCGCGCCGCGCGGCACCTTCACGCTCCGCGCCGGAACGGGACCGGTACTGCTGGTCAGCGCGGGGGTCGGCGCGACGCCGGTGCTGGCCATGCTGCACGCGCTGGCCGCTGCCCGGTCGAGCCGGGACATCTGGTGGCTGCACGGCTCGCGCAGCCGCGCCGACGAGCCGTTCGCGGCCGAGTCCCGGTCCCTGCTGGCCGCGCTTCCCGCCGCGCATCGCCATATCTGCTACAGCAGCCCCGGACCGGGCGACGTGCAGGGCCGCGATTACGACACGGCGGGACGCCTGTCGGCGCCGGTGCTGGCCGCCCTGGACCTGCCACGGGACGCCGATGCCTACCTGTGCGGGCCCGCCGCGTTCATGGCAGACGTGTCCGCCGCCCTGGTGGCCGCCGGGCTGCAGGCCGGCCGCATCCGCACCGAGATGTTCGGGGCCGGGCCGTCGGTGACGCCGGGCATCGCGCGGGCCGCGGGGCGGCGGCCGCACCCGCCCGCCGGGCAGCCATCCGGCGGCCCGGCGGTCGCGTTCGCGCGCAGCGACCTGACCGTCCGCTGGGACCCTGGTTACGCCAGCCTGCTCAAGCTCGCCGAAGCCTGCGACGTGCCGGTGCGCTGGTCCTGCCGCACCGGGGTGTGCCACACCTGCGAGACCGCGGTCATGTCCGGAACGGTCGGCTACGCGCCCGACCCGGTCGATGACCCCGCCGACGGCAGCGCACTCATCTGCTGCTCGCAGCCACGCGGCGACCTGGTACTCGACCTGTGAGCCACTGCCGCCGCGGGCCGCGCTCTGGCAGGTCGCGTCGGGGCGCTGGCGGGATCCGTCTAGTGAGCGGGCCTGGCCGGGCCCGGCAGGCGCGCGCCGGCCCGCAGGAAGGCCCCGGCGATCACCGCGTAGCCAGCCTGGTTGGGGTGCTCGTTGGGCCCGCGCGGGGGCGCCGCGCATTCCCAGGTCCACTGGCAGATCGCGGCGACGTTAGGCGGAAGCGGGCCGAGCTCCGGCAGCGTCACCTGGCCGGCGAAGTCCGCGCTGCGGAAGGCGCTGAACACGTTGGCGACCGGCACGCCGTACGACTGGTAGACGTGGGTCAGCAGGGTGTTGTAGCCGGCGGTGGCCAGTTCGAGCAGGCGCGCGAGCACGTGGCCGGCCAGGCCGTCGCGCCATTCGGAGAGCGCGGGAAGGTAGTAGTTCATCGCGATCATCCGGACGCCCGGCGCGACGCGGCGGATCCTGGCCAGGATCGTGGCCAGGTTGGCGGCGGCCTGCGGGACCGAGCGGACGGCGCAGGCCGCGAGCGCGACCGCGCCGGCCTGGCTGATGCAGGACCCAGGGTCGTTGGCGCCGATGTCCATGGTGACCAGCGAGACATGGCCGCGGTGGGCGCTGAGGAACCGGACCGCCGCCGCGAGCTGCGACCCGCCGGGATACGAGCAGATCCCGCCGTCGATCATGGAGGCGGTGGTCTCGCCCGGGCAGCCGAGGTCGACCATGCGCAAGCCCGGGTCGCGGCGGCGGAGCGCTAGGTAGAGCTGGTCGGCGTAGCCGTCCGGAGTCCGGACGCTGGCACCCGACGAGTCAGGCTGGACGCCGGCGGCCAGCGAGTCACCCAGCGACAGGTAATAACTGGCCGGCGGCCGGCTGCGGGCCGCGGACGGCATGCTGCCGGTCGCCGGCGCAGCGCAGCCAGCGACCGTGGCGGCCAGAGCACCCGCCACGGCCAGGGCAGGCAGCACAAGGCGCATCGCTTCCCCGTCTCAGTCCGGGTGCATCATTTTACCGGCCATTCCTGCCGCCGCCATCCGCCCGATCGCGGTGCCGGGGCCCGGCGCTGGCACCCCGGGGAGCGCGAAGTGCCGAGTCAAGGGCGCCGAGCCAGTGGGCGGTCGTTCTCCGGGCCAGGAGGCTGCTGGGTGCGCTGGCCTCGAGAAAATGCCAGGCTCCGGGTACGTGCATGGTCTCGACGGCTACGCCGCTGTGACGCCTGCCTGACCGCTACGCCTGCCGCGCTCGGCAGTCGTCCCGGCTGACGCCGGGCAGCGGCTGGAGGCGCCGCGCGCGGAGCTCTCTCCGGGGAACTTGCGCATCGCTGACGTCCGCGCCGCGCAGGGGATGGCCGGGTTACGGTAGTGCCGTGATGGACGATCGCGTTGCCGTTGCGGCTATCGCCGCCATCCGGGAGGGTGACGTCCCGGCCCTGGCCCGGCTGATCGAGGCCGAGCCCGGGCTCGCGGCATCCAGGCTGAACGGGATCGCCGGGGGACGGACGCCGCTGCACATCGTCTGTGACTGGCCGGGCTACTTCCCCAGCGGGCCCGCTGTCGTCGAGCTGCTGATCGGCGCCGGGGCTGACCCGAGCGCCCGGAGCACCGACGACGAGCACGGCGAGACCCCGCTGCACTGGGCGGCCAGCAGCGACGACGTCGACGTCGCGCGGGCGCTGATCGACGGCGGCGCGGACCTGGAGACCCCCGACGGATCGATCGGGACGCCGCTGGACAACGCGGTCGGCTACGGCTGCTGGCACGTGGCCCGGCTGCTGGCGCACCGCGGTGCCGGGGTGGACAAGCTGTGGCACGCCGCCGCCCTCGGCATGCTGGACCGGCTGGAGGATCTGCTGGCGAAGGGCCCTGACCAGGAGCAGGTCTCCCAGGCGTTCTGGCACGCGTGTGACGGCGGCCAGCGCCGCGCGGCGGAGCGCCTGCTGGGCGCGGGCGCCGATCTCGGCTGGGTCCCTGATTATGCCGAGGGGACAGCGCTGGACACCGCGACCGGCCCGGGGACCCGCGAGCAGAACGTGATCGAGTGGCTGCGCTCGATGGGCGCGCCGTCGGCCCGCAGCCCGGAGTCGGCCTCCTGACCTGGGATGGCGACTCCTGTACAGTTGGGTGCCGTCCAGGGTGTACGTTAGAGGGATGGAAGTAGCCATCACCGACCTGCGGGCTCATCTCAGCGAATGGCTGGAACGAGCACGCGGGGGCGCCGAGCTCGTGATCACCGACCGCGGAGTCCCTGTCGCGAGGCTGATCGGCCTCACTTCCACCGCCACGCTTGAGCGGCTGACGGCTGAGGGTGTCATCGGCCGGCCCCTGGCCGCCCAGCGACCGCGGGCATCGGGGCGGCCCCGGCCGCGCCCGCGCCGGCCGCTGGCTGATGTCGTCAGCGAGCAGCGGCGCTGACGGATGACCCTGGTCTACTTCGATGCCAGCGCCTTCGTGAAGCTGCTAGCCGAGGAAGCAGGAAGTCAGCTCGCTGCCGAGCTGTGGGACGGATGCGACGCCGCGATGTCCAGCCGCCTGGCCTATCCCGAGGTGCGGGCCGCGCTGGCCGCCGCGGCCCGTAACCACGACCTCGGCGCCGAGGACCACGACGCAGCCGAGGAAGCCTGGGACGATTACTGGGCGGCTACGCGTCCGGTCGAACTCACCGCCGCCGTCGAGCAGCACGCGGGCCAGCTGGCCCGCCTGCACGCGCTCAGCGGCGCCGACGCCGTCCACCTCGCCAGCGCACTAGCCCTCAGCGATCCCGACCTTGTGGTCGCCGTCTGGGACCGCCGCCTGCACGCCGGAGCTCAGGCAGCCGGGCTTCGCGTGGCTCCGGCGCGGCTTGAGGCGCCGCGGTAGGCGTACGGGTCGTCGTACCCGGCTATGTTTCCGCGAGGTGATCAGCCAGGATCCTCTCGATGACGCCCGTGGTGAAAGCGGCGTCCTGCGGGTCGTCTTCCAGCGCGCCTGCGAGGACCTTCACGGTCTTCCAGATGGCCCAGCCGCGGCCGCTGGCCCAGGTCGCGGGGCCTTGCGCACCAGCGGATCGTCGCACGGCCTGACCGCGCGGACCACAGACTTCCGCAAGACTCGCGCCTCCGCGCGATCACCGCACAGGTCAGCGCCGTCCCCATCATCCCGCCGCTGCGCCGTGACCTCTGCGCGGTCGTCGCCGCCGGGCGGCCGCCCACCGGAGCCGCGCAGGCGCTGCTCGACCTGCTGGCGGCCGGCCCTGGCGGGCACCTCGTCAGTCAGCCGCCGGCGCCCGCCCGTGGACGGCCGTGAAGGCAATGGTCTGCGTCCACCACGCCGGGTCCGCGCACCGGGCGAGGAAAGCGTCGATGGACGAGGGGCCCAGCTTCCCGGAGTCCTCCAGGCGGGGGCGCAGCTCGATGACCGTCTGCTGCCAGTACAGCGCCCACGGCGACCCGCCGTTGTAGAGCGCCGTCTCGGCGGTGGCCGCGACGTCCGCCAGCCCCTGCCGGGACAGCATCCCGGGCAGCCGGCGGCCGAGGAAGTAGTCGATGCCCTGCTGGCGCGACCAGGCCAGCCAGCCCATCCAGAAGTCCCGGATCTCAGCCGGCTCGGCGACCGTGACCGGCAGGAAGTCCGGCTCGATCAGCAGGATCGTCCCGCCCGGCCGCGCGCTGGCGATCAGGTTTGCCACGGCGGCCTCAGCGTCGGCGACATGGTGCAGCACGGCGCGGCAGGTCACCAGGTCGAAGCCGCCAGGCGGCACCGGCCCGGCGAGGATGTCGGCCTGGCGAAGCTCAAGCCCGGGCGCCTTCGCGTCAGCCAGGGACAGGTCGAGGTCGGCCGCCACCGCCCGCCCGCCAGGCACGACCTGCCCGGCCAGCCAGGCTGACAGCGAGCCGTTACCGCAGCCGACCTCGAGCGTCCGCGCTCCCGGCCCGATCCCCAGCTGCTCGATGTGGCGGCGGTGCATCGGATCGAGCAGCCGCGACATCAGGGCCAGTCGCTGGCGCTCGCCTTCATGGTGATGATCAAGGACGTACTCTGGCACAGTGCTCCCGGCGGGCCCGGCCGGCGCTTCCCGGCCGTCAGACCGGAGGCTACCCCCAGTGACATCCCGTGCGCGCTCTGACGCGCCCGGCCGCCGGGCAGTCACCGCGCGCCGCGGCGTGTCTCTCCCCATGGCCGCGGCCGGCCCGAACATGGCCGCGTAGGTCCTGTCGTAGACGCCGGCCAGCTCCGGGCCCCACAAGGCCGAACCCATGAGCGGCAGCCTGCCGCGAAACCAGGCGGCCGGCCACTGGTTTTCCGCGCGGCCGCGCTCAGTCCCGGACGAGGACCACGCGCGGGCCGGTGGCGGCGGAAGCGGTCCAGGCCGCGCTGACATCGGACAGTGCGAAAGTGCGAAACGGCACCTCGACCGAGCCGTCGGCGATCACCTGGAGGTAAGCCGGGATCTTGGTCTTGATGTCGCGGGCGGAGACAGACCCGGCCCCGCTCCCGGAGATCGTCAGCTTCCTGCTGCGCAGCAGGGCGGCGGGGACGGATGCCCCGGCCCCGGCCAGCGCGCCGATCTGGACGTACCTGATCTCGGCGCTGTCCTCGCCGAGCCCCCGGCGGCCGAGGGCCCGGAAGGCGGTCTCGGCGACCGGTCCCCAGACGAAGTCGAGAACCAGGCCGGGCGCGTCACCGTCGAGGGCCCCGGCCAGGGCCTCGGCGTCGGCGTCCCGGTCGCCGGTGACGGTGAGGGTCTGCGCGCCGGCTGCGGCGGCGCGCTCCAGGCCCGGCCTGCTCCGTCCGGCGCCGATGACGCGGGCGGCGCCGAGCAGCGCGGCGTTCTGCGCGGCGAGGTAGCCGGACATCCCGGTGACGCCGAGGATCAGCACCGTGCCGAGCTTCCCGGCTTCCGCCTGCCGGGCTGTCAGCGGCAGCCAGGACGCCATGCCGGGATTGACGCCGGCCGCCACGGCCTCGGGCCGCGCTCCCGGCGGGAGCGGGAACCGCATCGCATCGGGCGAGGCGATGAGCTCGGCGAAGGTGCCATGCGGCGGCTCGCCGGCTGAGGTGAAGACCAGCTCGCCGCCGGCGGTGCGCGCTACCGCGTTGAGGCCGGGGATCACCGGGAAGACCCCGCCGCCGCCATAGTGACGGCCCGTCGCCACTGACCGGGTCACCTGGTGGATGCCGGCGGCCACGAACTCCACGATCTCGCTTCCCGCGCCGGGCACCGGGTCGTCGAAGTCGCCGTAGACCGGAACGGAGTCCGGCGAGCGCAGGATCGCCGCCTTCATGCTGACCTCCCGACTTAACGTTGTTAAGGACAGGGTCCAGCATTCCTTAACGATGTTAAGCTGTCAACTCATGGGGCCCGGACTGACGAAGGCGGCCATCGTGCAGGCTGCCCTTGACCTGCTCGACGAGGCCGGGATGGACGGCCTGACCGTGCGCGCCCTGGCGTCCCGGCTGGGGGTCCAGGCGCCCGCGCTCTACTGGCACGTGCCCGGCAAGCAGGCGCTGCTCGACGAGATGGCCACCCAGATATGGCGGCAGATCGGCCAGGTGATGGCCGGGCTGTCCGGCGACGCGCCCTGGCGCGAGGTGATGCTGACCTACGCCCGCGCCGTGCGGAGTGAGCTGCTCGGCCACCGTGACGGGGCCAAGGCGTTCAGCGGCACCACGCTGACCGACCCCGACGTGATCAGGCGCCAGGAGGGCACCTTCGAGAGCCTCGTCCGCCAGGGGTTCACGCTGGAGGACGCCGTGCGGGGCCTGCTGCTCCTGCACTACTTCACCATCGGCTGCTGCGTCGAAGAGCAGGCGGTCAGCCAGGTGACCGCGGCCGGCGACGACCGCTACTCGCTCAGCCGCCGCGCCCGGCTGATCGGCCCGGACACCGCGCCGCTCGCCGTGGCGGCGGGCCAGGTGATCTTCGGTGACCCTGACGCCTGCTTCGCCGGGCTCGCCGGCCTGCTCCTGGACACCGTCGCCCGGATGCTTCCGGTGCCCTGACCTGCTGACGGCAAGATCAGTCAGCTGGTCGATGTCGCGGCGGGCCGGCATCGGCATGCTGACCGGGTAGACACGGCGCCGGCGCCGTGACCTCGAACCTTTGCATGATCATGCATAGATATGCATATACTTGCATCGTGTCCAAGGTGCTTACCTCCCTGCCTGTCGGCGAACGAGTCGGGATCGCCTTCTCCGGCGGCCTCGACACCTCGGTAGCGGTCGCGTGGATGCGCGAGAAGGGCGCCGTGCCATGCACCTACACCGCTGACATCGGCCAGTACGACGAGCCCGACATCGCCTCGGTGCCCGGCCGCGCCACGGCCTACGGCGCGGAGGCCGCCCGGCTGGTCGACTGCCGCTCGGCCCTGGTGGAGGAGGGGCTCGCGGCCCTGGCCTGCGGCGCGTTCCATGTCCGGTCCGGCGGCCGAAGCTACTTCAACACCACCCCGCTCGGGCGGGCGGTGACGGGCACCCTGCTGGTGCGCGCGATGCTCGAGGACGGCGTGGGGATCTGGGGGGACGGCTCCACCTTCAAGGGCAACGACATCGAGCGGTTCTACCGCTACGGCCTGCTGGCCAATCCCTCCCTGCGCATCTACAAGCCGTGGCTGGACGCGGGCTTCGTCGGCGAGCTCGGCGGGCGCAGGGAGATGTCCGAGTGGCTGCTCGCCCGCGGCCTGCCCTACCGGGACAGCGCGGAGAAGGCCTACTCCACCGACGCGAACATCTGGGGCGCGACCCACGAGGCCAAGGCGCTCGAGCACCTCAGCACCGGCATCGAGATCGTCGAGCCGATCATGGGCGTGCGCTTCTGGGATCCAGCCGTCGAGATAGCCGCCGAGGACGTCGCCATCGGCTTCGAGCAGGGACGGCCGGTCACCATCAACGGCAAGGAGTTCGCCTCCGCCGTCGACCTGGTGCTGGAGGCCAATGCCATCGGCGGCCGGCACGGCCTGGGCATGTCCGACCAGATCGAGAACCGGGTCATCGAGGCCAAGAGCCGTGGCATCTACGAGGCTCCCGGGATGGCGCTGCTGCACGCGGCCTACGAGCGGCTGGTCAGCGCGATCCACAACGAGGACACCGTGGCCAGCTACCACAACGACGGACGGCGGCTGGGCAGGCTGCTGTACGAGGGCCGCTGGCTGGACCCGCAGGCGCTGATGCTGCGCGAGTCGCTGCAGCGCTGGGTCGGGATGGCGGTCACCGGCGAGGTGACCCTGCGGCTGCGGCGCGGTGAGGACTACTCCATCCTGGACACGACCGGGCCGGCGTTCAGCTACCACCCGGACAAGCTGTCCATGGAGCGGACTGAGGACTCCGCCTTCGGGCCGACCGACCGCATCGGCCAGCTGACGATGCGCAATCTCGACATCGCGGACTCCCGCGCCAAGCTGGAGCAGTACGCCGGGCTCGGCATGGTCGGCAGCCCGCACCCGTCGCTCACCGGCGCGGTCCAGGCAACCCCGGCCGGGCTGATCGGGGCGATGCCCGAGGGCGGGGCCGAGGCGATCGCGTCCCGCGGCAGGGTGGCCGGCGGCGACGAGCTGCTCGACCGCGCCGCGATGGAGTCCGGCACCGACTGACCTGCCACGACGGGCGGCGATCGCGGGCAGGGTGCGCGAGCACCTGGCGGCCGGCGCGGACCACGTGATGGTCAGGCCGGCCGGCGCCGACGTCGCCGAGGGCGTTGACCAGCTGGAGCAGCTCGCCCCCACGCTGGCCGCGCTCACCAGCTAACCGGCGGGACTAACGGGCCCTGACGACCCGCGGGCCGGGCCTGTGCCGAATGCCGCCGCCGTAACCCGCCGTGCCGTCGTGAGACGCAGCCGCCCTGACCGCCGGACGCAGCCATGTGCTCGCAGTGACGGCGCGTGCCGTTCCGCGATCACCGCGCCTCGTCGATCTTTCCTTACTCGCGCCTGGCTGTTGACGGCCCGATATCTCGGATCTAGCATTGTGATATCTATTTTATGGACCGGCCACACGGGCCCCGGCTCCGGCAAGACAGGAGAACCTCATGTTCGCGCACCCGGCTCACCAGGCGACTCAGGCAAGGACGCCCAAGCAGTCAAGGACGACTCCCGCGCAGACCGAGCACGTCGGCAAGCGCCAGCTGGAACGATCTGTTTCCTGGACCGGCCCCGAGCGGCTCCGGTGCCTGTGGTACCGGCTCCGCCTGACCGTCCGGGACATGAACGACGCATCCCGCCGGATGGTCGAACTGCAGGCCCCGTGGATCCGCTAACTCGTCAGCTGACAACCGAGCGCCGGCAGCGATGCGCAGACGCGGCGATCTCGCCCTTGTGTCACGCTGGTTACATGCGTCCGACGCTGTACGAGTACGCCGGGGGCGACGCCGCGCTGCTCGCGCTCGCGCGCGCCCACCACGCGCGCTGCCTGGCCGACCCGGAACTCAATCACCCGTTCTCGCATCCAGGCCAGCACCCGCAGCACGTAGAACGGCTGGCGGCCTACTGGGCGGAGGTACTGGGCGGCCCGCCGTCGTACTCCCGGTCCTGCGGCAGCCAGTCGGCGCTGCTCGAGATGCACGCAGGCAACGGCGATATGTCCGACCTCGGACGCCGTTTCGTGGACTGCTTCGTCGCGGCGGCGGACGACGCCGGGCTGCCGGATGACCCGCAGTTCCGGGCTGCGCTGCGGGCCTACATGGAGTGGGCGACCCGGCGGTTCGTCGGCTTCCCCGACCGCGATGCCGTGGTCCCGCCGGGCCTGACGGTGCCCCGGTGGGGCTGGCAGGGCCTGGAGTCAGGCTGATGCCCGATTTGCCGTGACCGGGTGAGCGGCCGTGATGACAGCAAGCGGCCGGGGCCAGGTTTCCCGGCCGCGCAGGACCGAGCCCGCGATCACGGCAGGCGGCTGCTGGCGGCGGCGGCTGCGGCGCGAACGGCAAGCCTGGTATGAACGTTGGCGTGACGCGCGATGGCATGTTCTGGGATGTCATGGAGGGCCGGGCGGCCCCGCCCCCCGCGGGGATCCTGCTCGGCTGGGAGCTGCTGTCGGTCGACCCTGACACCGGGACGATCGAGGTCGCCTTCACCGCGGGCGATCAGTTCCTGAACCCGGTCGGCGTGATCCAGGGCGGCTTCCTGGCGGCGATGCTGGACGACACCCTGGGCCCGGCGCTGGTGGCGACGCTCGGCCCTGGCCTGTTCGCCCCCACCACCGACCTGCACGTGCAGTTCATGCGCCCCGCCCGGCCGGGACGGCTCACCGGGCGCGGCCGGGTCGTGCGCCGGGGCAAGGGGGTGGCATTCCTGGCCGGCGAGCTGCTCGACGAATCCGGCCAGATCGTGGCGGCCGCCACCGCGACCGCCCAGATACGCGCGGCTTGACGGCCACGTGCGCGTCACTCGACACTGCGTCCATCGGCAAGGCACAGCGTCCATCGGCAAGGCACAGCGTCCATCGGCAAATCTGCGGGCTGCACCCGCTCCGCCCCGCAGCTGGAAGCCGCAGCTCCTCCCACCCGGAGCCCAGTCATGTCCCAGCCTGACCCGGATATTTACTCAACGGTCTATTATCCGGCGACCTCGCGAATGGTCCGGCGGCAGCAGTGGCGAGCCGCGCTGCAGCCCATTCCGCAGATCTTCGACTGGTACAAGGACAACGTGGCCGCCGGGACCCTGCTCGTCGGGGCCTTCCTGATCGTCAAGGGCTACGTCCTGGCCAAGGGCGACATCTCCACCGCCCTGGGAATCCTGCAGTACGAGGGGCTGGCCAGCGTCGTGGTCGCCGGCTTGCTCTCCAGCCTGCCCATCCTGGCGGCGGCGATGCTGGCGCTGGCCATCCTCCGGGTCACGCGCGCCTGGCTGGAATGGGCTGGACCGCGGATGAGGGCCCTGCTGGCTCCGCTGGTGACGACCAGGGCTTTATCTCATCGCATAACGAATGCGTCGGCCTCCGCGGGCACGGCCGTGGATCAGGGCCCGGCTGGCCCGGTCACGGCGGACGGTCAGAGTCCGCCGCCGCGGCGCCCCGGCGGCCGGGTGCAGGACGATCACACGGCGGCTATCGCGCTGGCCGTGACGACCCTGGCCGCATTCGTGCTGGCTGCCGTGTTCACCCCGTGGCCGTACATGGCGGCCGCGATCGGCATCGGCCTGCTGGCCGGGCTGTTCCGCGGGCTGGTGCAGAGCCGCCGCCGGGACCGGCGGGAGGGCCGCCGGCGTGGCCGGCGCGCCCGGTTCCTCCGGGCGGCAGCGGTCTGGGCCTACCGCGCGGTAATCAGCGTCGTCGTGGTGTATGCCGTGATGGCGATGCTGGCCACGGTGTGGGTGCCGCACGAGGTCGTGGGTTTCTACCGGCGCCCGGCCCAGGGGCAGCCGGCCCATCCTGATGTCGGCTACGTGCTGGCCGATGATCCCGACGGGTGGATCACGATCCTGAACAGCGGCACGCACGGGATCGTCCGGTACCGGGACAGCCTGGTCAGGTCCCTGAGGGTGTGCGAGCGGCTCCCGTACGGCGGCTGGTCCGACATCGTCGATGCCCGGACGCCATGGGAGATCGTCACGAGGCCGTCCTTCGTGAAGTTCTTCGCCTTCGACCTGCACCCGGCCGCCAACGCCAGGTGCCCGCCCGGGCTGGGGTGAGGCAGAGGGGGCGCAGCAGCGCGCCGCCAAGCGGCAGCGCGGTCGGTTCACCTCTGGCGGCGCGCCCCGGCCGGCCCGGCAGGTTCTCGTTGGGCAGGAGGGCAGGGCCGCTGGCGCACCGGCAGTCAGGCGGCTCCGGGCAAGAGCAGCGCGTTCTCCGACAGGACCGAGAGCCAGTAGTTCATCCGCTCCGCATTGGTGGTGTCGCGCCAGTGCGAGAACAGCCAGGCGGCGTCCGCGAGCGGCAGCCGGCCCTCGGCCTGGTGGATCTCCAGCGTGCACGAGACGCTCCCCGGCGGGGATGCCGCGACCGCCGCAGACACGATGGCGGCCAGGCCGCCCGGCCCGTACATCGTGCTCAGCGACCGGCGGCCCTGATAGCTGAACGGAATCGGCACCCTGGTCAGGAAGCTGAAGTGATCCGAGAGGCCGGGGATGAGCGGGTGCCCGTCGTGCAGGTGAAAGTGCAGGCGCTTGCCGAGGCGGCCTAGCGAGCGGGTGACATCGAGCACCGACGGCAGGGCGCTGGCCACCGCGTCCTGGACGTTGGTGACCAGGTCGGGCAGCCGGTAATCGGCCGGGTTCAGGTGCCCGAGGCTCAGGCCCGGGTGGCGCAGCCCGAAGCTGGCGGACGCCTGCCGGATGCCGATGTGGCCGACGTTGATGCAGCAGCTCACCCGCTCGGCGTCGCTGAGCCGTTCTGCCGTCTCGACGAACCAGCCCGGATCGAGGCCGGCGGCGTACTCGAGAAACACAACCGGGCCATCCGGCCGCTCCAGCAGGCGCCCATTCAGCTCGCGCATCACGGTGACCAGGCGGTCGGCCTGCGCCGCCATGTCCCGGTGGTCATGGACCACCAGGCCGCCGACCCGGCCCGCGAAGCGGTCCGCGAATTCCGCCACCGTCGCGCGGCCTCGCTCGTGCAGCACGTCGACACCGCGATTCAGGTGCACCATCGGCAGGCGGGCATGGGCGGGCACGAACCGCAGGACGTAATCCAGCTGGTCCGGCGTGTCGGCGTACACCTCGGCGGCCACGCCCATCTGGGCGAACCGGAGCCCGGCCAGCTTGAGCAGCGCGTCGTCCCCGGCGACGCGCTGCTGGAAGAGCGCGTGCAGGACGCCGGGCGCGCCGGGCCCCGCCACGGTTCCTGCCAGGCCGGCCTCGCCGGCGTCGCCCGGGCCGACGTCGCCCGGGCCTGGTGGGGGATGATCCATGAGCCTGCCTCCGCATCGTCGCCGTCAGCCTGATCCTCGCATCCGGCCGGGCGCGCCGCCGCCGCTGGCACCGCGGGCTGGGCCAGGCCGGGCCGGCGATTGGCACGCCCCGCCATCGCGGGGGCAGCGAGGCTAGGCCGCGCGGGGCAGCGATCCGGCTCCGGCCGGTCGGCCGGCCGGGCGCGGCGCGGGCCGCCTGAGCTGCTTCAGCTGCGCGCGGGAGCGTCCACCGACTCGCGGAAGGCGTCGGTGCCGAAGCAGGCGCCCGCACCTCAGATACACGGTGCGGGGGAGCGGCACGCAGGCCGTCCGCGAAGGAATGCGCAGCCGGGGCAATTCCTGGCTTCCCGGCGCTTCCCCGAACATCACGGCGCCTTACCTATCGCATATCAACCGTATGAACGGGCCCGGCCGCCGTGCGTAGCCGGCGGATACTGCCCCAATGGCCACCAGTGACAGGCAGGCCGAGGCGCCGGCCTGTGGCGCCGGGCTTCCGGCGGTCGCGTGGGGCTATCTGGCGCCCGCGATGGTCACGCTCGCGGTCGTCCTGACCGCCGTCAGCGACCGGTACGGATTCGAGCGCGACGAGCTCTACTTCCGCATGCTGCGCCCGGCCTGGGGATACGTGGACCAGCCGCCGCTGACGCCGCTGCTCGGCCGCATGGCTGCGCACGTGTCCGCTGCCCCGTGGGCCGAGCGGGTGCCCGCGACGGCCTTCGCGGTGCTGTCGGTGCTCGTGGTCGTGCTCGTCACCCGCGAGCTCGGCGGCGGCCGCGCGGCGCAGGGGCTGTGCGCCTGGTCGTACGCGTTCGCGGCGACCCCGCTGCTGTTCGGCCACGTGCTGATCACCGCCTCGCTGGACCTGGTGGCCTGGCCGCTGGCCTGCCTGTTCGTGATCAGGGCGCTGATGCGCGCCGAGCCCCGATGGTGGCTCGCGGCCGGCGCCACGGTCGGCCTGAGCACCTACAACAAGTGGCTGATCTCGCTGCTGGTGGTGGCGGTCGCCGCCGGGATCCTGCTGGCCGGCCCGCGGCGCGCGCTCTGGAACCGGTGGGTCCTGCTGGCCGTGGCGCTCGCGCTGCTGATCGCCCTGCCCAACCTGATCTACCAGGCGACGCACTCGTGGCCGCAGCTGACCATGAGCCGCGCGCTCAGCCGGGACAACGCGGGGACGGTCCGCATCGTGATGTGGCCGTACCTGTGCCTGCTGCTCGGGCCGCCGCTGGTGCCCATCTGGGTGGCCTGCCTGGTGGCCCTGTGGCGCCGCCCGCAGTGGCGGCCGGTCCGGTTCCTGCCGCTGGCGTTGATCGTGCTGCTGCTGGAGACGTTCGCGGGCGGAGGCCAGCTCTACTATCCGGTCGGGCTGCTCGCCGTCGTGTACGCGGCCGGATGCGTCCCGGCGGCTGAGTTCCTGGCCCGCTCGGCCGGCTGGCGGGTCGCGGCATGGATCGCGATCTGCGTCAACGCCGTGGTCTCCGCCGTGATCGCGCTGCCGCTGCTGCCCGGATCGGTGCTGGGCGGCACGCCGGTACCAGGGATCAACCAGCTGGCCAGGGACCAGATCGGCTGGCAAGAATACGTCTCGCAGGTCGCGGCGGTGTACCGGACGATCCCGCCCGGCGAGGCGCGGCACGCGGTCATCATCACCAGCAACTACGGCGAGGCCGGCGCGATTACCCGGTACGGCCCCGGGCTCGGGCTGCCGCCGCCCTACAGCGGTCACAACCAGCTCTACTTCGCCCGGCGGCCGCCCGCCGCGACCACCACGGTCGTCCTGGTCGGCGGCCAGCTCGCCCGGGTCCGCGGCGACTTCGCGTCCTGCAGGGTCCTCGCCCGGCTGCGTAACCGTGACGGCGTGCAGAACGAGGAAGTCGGCGAGCCGGTCGCCATCTGCCGCCAGCCCGACCAGAGCTGGGCCGCGCTCTGGCCCAGGTTCCTGCACTACGACTGACTCCTGGCCGGCCGGCGCGGGCGAAGAACTCGGACCGGCTGATGCCCAGCTCGGGGCAGTTTGCCTACCGGGTGCGGAGGAAGTCGAGCACCCGCTGGATCAGCAGCGCGGTGGCGGCCGCGTCGTAGGACGGCAGCGAGCTGTCGGCGAAGTAGTGCTGGTCGCCGGGGTAGAGGAACAGCTCCGCTTCCTTGGCCTGCTCGACGAGCTCGCGGGCGGCGTCAATGTCGCCCTCGCCGACGAAGAACGGGTCGGCGTCCATTCCGTGCACCTGCACCGGCACCCCCTCGGGCCAGGCCGGGCCGAACGCCGAGACCGGGACGCAGGAAGAGAACAGCAGCGCCCCCCGCGCGCCCGGCCGGGTCTGCGCCAGCTTCTGGGCCGGGAGCACGCCGAGCGAGAAGCCTGCGTACACCAGCCCGGCGGGCAGCCCCTCGACGGCGCGGGCGCCGCGCCCGATCACCTCGTCGGGGAAGCCGATCTCCTCGGCATAGCGCATCCCCTCCTCGATGGTGCCGAAGGTACGGCCCTCGAATAGGTCGGGCGTGCGCACGGTGTGCCCGGCGCGGCGCAGCTCGCCGGCGAAGGCGACGACGCCGGGGGTCAGTCCCTGCGCATGGTGGAAGAGCACCACCTCGGCCATCTCGGCACTCCTGTTCTGTGCGAATGTTCTGTGCGAAGCGGGGGCAGCCGGTTCGCTCCCTCCGCGGGCAGCACGGCGTCCCGGCGGGGGTCAGGGGCGGCCGGGCACCCACAGCCTGCTCGGAGGCTGGCTGGCCGGTGCCTGCGCGGCGCCTGCCGACGGCGGCGCCGGCATCCGGTCGAGGTCGTTCTCCTCCCGCTCGCCTCCGCCGCGGCCCTCTGCACTCACCTGGCCCAGCCGCAGCTGCCCCAGCACCTGGTCGATCTCGCTGGTGAGCTCGGCGGACAGGTAAGGACGCGCGTGCTCGTGCGCGATGGTGCCCAGGTCGATGAGCAGCCGGGCATCTCGCCGTCCCAGCTTGACCTGGGCGGCATTGAGCAGCGTGAACAGGACATCCACGATGACCTGCTCTGCCGGAAGCGAGCGCATTTGCTGCGCGTACCGCCGGACGTCCGCCGCGGACGGCGCTTGCTCGTCATCGGTGCCGCTGCCCGGTTGCGCAGTGTCCACGGCAGTGAACCTCCTCGGTCGCGCGGCGGCCGGGCGACCATGCTGGCGGTGCCGCCCGGCCCGCTGCGCCGCCCATTATAAAATCCGTGACGGCGCGCGCGCCCGCGGGCGCGCTCAGCTGGGGCTGCTGCCCGTGGCCGCGGTGGCCCTCGCCAGCTCGCTCACCGAGCCCGAGGATGCCCGCCCGCGGCCTCGCTAGGTGAAACGCGGCGGGCCGAGCCGGTGCACGGCCCGCTGCCTGAGCCGTGCCGGCTGCCGGGCGCAGACTCCGCGACGTGGCCGGCTAGTCAATTCCCGCGGCCGCAGATACGCACCTGTGCCGATCCGGGCGGCCCCCCGGCCAGCGCATCCTGAGCCTCATCGGGCCGCTGACCAGCCAGCGGCCGCCCAGAAAGGATCGGGCAATGCGCAAGAGCATCGCGACAGTCATCGGCGCCACCGCCGTGGCCGCCCTGGCCAGCGGGACCGGCGTGGCCATGGCCAGCAGCCACGGCACGCACCCGGCAGTCTCGGGAACCGAGCACTTCCAGATGATGACCACGTCGGCTACCTCGCCGACCGACTCGGTCATCGCCAGCGGCCTCTTCACCGCCCCCGGCGCGGACCACGAGAACCAGAACAACAACACCTCGCTGTTCGTGTTGCCCGGCGGCACGATCAAGATCCATCACTCATCGGGAACCGGCCGCCAGTCGTTCAACCCGGGGACCTGCCTGGCCACCATCAGTGAGCACGGCACCTACCGGATTACCGGCGGCACGGGCCGCTACGCCGGGATCACCGGCGGCGGCCACTACCAGCTGAGCATCCTGGCCGTCGCCGCACGCTCGCACGGCAAGTGCAGCGAGAACGCGCCGCCGGTGGCGTGGCAGCAGGTCATCCGCGCGTCCGGGCCCGTCCGCCGGTAACGCATGGCACCCAGCCAATTCCGTCAGCGTCGGCGGCGCACCGCGATGTTGCGCTGGTGACCCCGGAAACCAGCCGTCTGGCGGCTGAGCCGCCAGACGGCTGACGGCTGACGGCTGGCCTGAGCGCAGGACAGATCGCCGGCCAGGACGGCCGCCGGTCAGAACCGGAAGACCACCCGGGCGGGCACGCGGTCCGCGAGCACGTCGTCGATGGACTCGTTGACCTCGTCGATCTTGCGGTCGACCGCGATGATGCGGGTGCGTCCGGCCGCATGCAGGGCGAACACGTCGGCCAGGTCGTTGCGGGTGCCCACGATGGACCCGTCCCAGGCCGGGTGCCAGGCCGCGGGGAACGGACCGCCGCGCGGCCGCGGCTCAGAGCAGGCGGCGCAGGAACGGATCCCGCGGCTCGGCCGGGCTGACCCGCACCCGGACGTTGACGCCGTAGACGCCGTCCTGCCGGGCGACGACGGGATTGAGGGTGAGCTCGCTGATCTCCGGGAGGTCATCGGCGAGCCGGGAGACCCGCAGCAGAGCGTCAGCGAGCGCCGCGGTGTTCACCGGGGGCATGTCCCGGTTGCCGAGCAGCAGCGGCGCGGCCCGCACGGCGCGGATCATTTCGTCAGCGTCGGCGTCGGTCAGCGGGGTCAGCCGGGTTACCTCATCGTGCATCTCGCTGGCCGCCCCGCCGGACCCGAACACCACCAGCGGGCCGAAGACGGGCTCCTGCACGACGCGGATCATCACCTCGACCCCGCCGGTCAGCATCGGCTGGACGAGCACCCGGCGCAGCCGTGGTCCCAGGCCGGCGGTCAGCGCGCGGTACGCCTCGGACACTTCCGCGCGGGTGCGCAGGTTGAGCCGGATGGTGCCGGCGTCCGCCGTGCGGGTCGGCAGGTCGGCCTCCGCCTTGAGCACGACCCGGCCGCCGAGATCCCCGGCCGCCTCGACTGCCTCCTGCTCGCTGGCGGCCGGCCGGGTCGGTACCAGCGGGACGCCGTAGCAGGCCAGCAGCTCAGCGGCCACGGCGTCGGGCAGCCAGCCGCCGGCCGGCGAGCTGGCCAGGAAGCCGTCGGTCAGCGCGCGTGCGTCCGCCGTCCGCAGTCCGCCGAGCTCGGGGACGGTGCCGTGCTGCCGCACCCGCCAGGCCTGGTAGCGGGCCGCGTGGCCGAGCGCGCGCGCCGCGCTGTCGGGGTCGGCGTAGGCGGGCACTCCGGTGACCGCGGCCGCCGCCACGTCGATGACGGCAGCCCGCTCCTCGGCTGCGGCCGCCGGCGCGCTGCCCGCCGCTCCCTCGCCCGCGACCGTCGCCGCGCCGTCGCTCGCGACGGTGGCCGCGCCGTCGCCTGCGACCGTCGCCTCGCCGTTGCCCGCCGCCGCCGCTGCGCCGTCGCCCGCCGGGCCGGTGACCGCGCCGCCGCCCGCCGGGCCGGCGGTGGCAGGACCGCCCGTGGTGCCGGCGTGCGCGGGCCGGGCGGCCCGCGCACGCCGCGTGACGGGCACGCGCTTGACCCGCAGCACGGACTCCACCCGGTCCAGGAAGGAGGCGGCGAGCGGCTTGCTGAGCACCGCGGCGGCCACCGCGGTGCGCAGGTCGGAGATGGCCGTGGGCACCGCCGCGGCGAGCACCGCATCGACGCCTTCGTCGGCGGCCACTTTCTCCAGGCAGGCCCGGAAGGTATCCGTGCTCACCAGCGGCGTGGCATTCACCGGCCCGCCGACCTCAGCACCCGGCGGCAGCATCCGGCTCAGCTCGCGCTGGGTGTCCGCGCTGAGCTTCACGACCTGCAGGCCGTGGTCACCGCACGCGTCGGCGGCCAGTCCGGCGGCGCCGCCGGCGTTGGAGACGATCGCGATCCGGTTTCCCGCGGGCAGCGGCTGGCAGGAGAGCAGCGCCACGGTGTCGATGAGCTCGCCCAGGCTCCTGGTGGCGATGACCCCCGCCTGATCGAACAGGGCCTCCTGGGTGACCAGGGGCGTGGCGGCCGGGGCGGTGTGCGAGGCGACGCGATGGCCGGCCGGGGACCGGGCGCCGATGATGGTCAGCACCGGCATCCGCTGCGCGACCCGGCGGGCCGTGCTGGCGAACTTGCGCGGGTTCCCGAACGACTCGACGTAGAGGACCGCGATCTGGGTCACCTCATCCTGGGCCCACCAGGTCAGCAGGTCGGTCGGGGACACGTCGTACTTGTCGCCGGCCGAGGCGAAGGAGGACACGCCGACGCCGAGCCGGGACATCCGCTCCAGCAGCGCGATCCCGACGCCGCCGGACTGCACCATCAGGCCGACGACGCCGGGCAGCGGGTGGTCGGCGGCGAACGTCGCATCCAGGCCGATCCAGGGCATGATCAGGCCGAAGCAGTTCGGGCCGAGCAGGCGCATGCCGTACTGGCGGCAGGTGGCCAGCAGGTCAGCGCGCGCCTCGCCCAGGTCGGACGTGATCACGATCAGGGCCCGGACCCCGTTGCGGCCGCACTGCTCGGCCACCTCGGGAACGTCCGGGCCGGGCACGGTGATCACCGCCATGTCGACCTGGCCGGGCAGGTCGTCGACGGATGCCACGCAGGGCACTCCCTCGACAGTGCTGGCCCTCGGGTTGACCGCGTACACGGGCCCGGCGAAGCCGGCGGTGACGATGTTGTGCAGGATGGCCCGGCCGAGCGTGCCGTGGCCCCGGCTCGCGCCCACCACGGCGACAGCCCTTGGCAGCAGCAGCGGGCGCAGGCTGGCCACGTCCGCGCGGCTCTCCCGGTCGGCCACCGACTCCAGGTAATTGCCCTGCCGGTAGTTGTCCTCCCGGCCGGGCAGCGGGAAGGTGAACTCGACCACCCCGTCGGCAATCCGCCGCTTGGCCGGCAGGCCGGCGTCCCCGAACACCCGCAGCATCGCCGAGTTCTCCGCCAGCGTCTCGGCGGTGAACGCCTGCAGGCCGCGCTGGCGCGCCAGCCAGACCAGGTGCTCCAGCAGCAGCGTGGCGATGCCGCGGCCGTGCATGTCATCGGGCACCGCGAACGCGATCTCCGCGACGCCGGGGCGCCCGGACAGCTCATAGGCGGCCACTCCGACCAGCCGGTCGCCCTGCCAGGCCAGCAGCGCCGCGTGATCGTCATCCGGCTCCCGGCACACCCGCTGGGCCTCCCGCTCGGGCGCGGTCGGGCTCATGCTGAAGAACCGCAGGTAGATGTTGTCGGGGGACATGGCGGCGTGCATCGCGCGCACCGCTTCGGCGTCCTCCGGAGTGGTCGGCCTGATCTCGACCGTGCTGCCATCGGTCAGCAGCGCGTACGTGGCGGCCGCCGGCGCGCTCACCGGGCCGCGTCCCCGGCTGGCCGCACGGCGTGCTCCGGTCGCGGCGCCAGGCACCGCTCGTGCCCCCGGCGGTCGCTGCGCGCCGGTCTCCGCGCTGATCCCCGCACCAGCTGGTTCACGGGTCCCGCGCTCCTTCCCGTGATGAGAATGCCTGGAGGGCCGCGCCTGCGCTTTCAGGGCACCGGCGGCACCGCTCAGCCCCGCTGTACTCCAGCATGGCACGCGATGCCCCGGCCCGCGCCTGCGATGTCCGCCACAGCGGGCTCCCGCGGGCATCAGCCGGACCCGGACCGCGGCGGCCGCAAGACGGGATGATCGCCCCCTTGACGCTGCCCGGCCTGGAAGGCTGTCCTTGAGCGGTGGCCCAGGCGGTGACCGGACGGGAGCGTGGGATGGCAGGGGATGCGCGGCTGCGGTGCCAGGCCCTGGCCGGCCGGGTGATGACGGCCGGCGAGGCGGTCGCGTTCATTGCGCCGGGCAGCCATGTCGGGATGAGCGGATTCACCGGCTCCGGCCATCCGAAGGCGGTCCCGGCCGCCCTGGTCAGCCGGGTGAACGACGCGGCCGCGCGCGGTGAGCGGTTCGCTGTCAGCGTCTGGACCGGGTCCTCCACCGCGCCGGAGCTGGACGGCGCGCTGGCCGCGGTCGACGGGATCGACTTGCGCATGCCGTACCAGTCCGACCCGGTCACCCGGGCCAAGATCAACGCGGGCCAGCTGGACTACGTGGACGTGCACTTGTCCCACGTCGCGCAGATGGCATCGGAGGGCCTGTTCGGCCATCTCGACGTGGCGCTGGTGGAAGTCGCGGGCATCACCGCCGACGGGGCGCTGGTCCCGTCCTCCTCGGTCGGCAACAACAGCGCCTGGATCGACCTGGCCGACCGGGTCATCCTCGAGGTGAACTCCTGGCAGCCCGCCGAGCTGGAGGGCATGCACGATATCTACTACGGCACCGGGCTGCCGCCGCACCGCACGCCGATCGGGATCCTCGCGCCGCCGGACCGGATCGGCGGCCCGTACCTGCGCTGCCCGCCCGAGAAGATCGTCGCGGTCGTCCCCACGCACGAGCCCGATTACGGCACGCCGTTCAAGCCGCCGGACGGGGACGCGCAGCTGATCGCCGGGCACGTGGTCGACTTCCTGGCCCACGAGGTGCGGCGCGGGCGGCTGCCGGCCGCGCTGCTGCCGCTGCAGTCCGGCGTGGGCAACATCACCAACGCCGTGCTCGCCGGGCTCGGCGGCGGGGCCTTCCCGCCGCTGACCGCCTACACGGAGGTGGTCCAGGACGGCATGCTGGCGCTGCTGCGATCCGGCGCGATGACGATGGCGTCGGCGACCGGCTTCTCGCTCAGCGAGGACGGCCTGGCCGACCTGCACGACGGCATCGCCGGCTACCGCCGCCAGATCATCCTGCGGCAGCAGGAGATCAGCAACCACCCGGAGGTGATCCGCCGGCTCGGCTGCCTGGCGATGAACGGGATGATCGAGGCGGACATCTACGGCAACGTGAACTCCACCCACATCATGGGCTCGCGCATGCAGAACGGGATCGGCGGCTCCGGCGACTTCGCCCGCAACGCTTACATCGCCATGTTCCTGTCGCCCTCGACCGCCAGGGACGGCGCGATCTCCTGCATCGTGCCGATGGCCAGCCACGTCGACCACACCGAGCACGACGTGCACGTCATCGTCACCGAGCAGGGCGTCGCCGACCTGCGCGGCCTGCCGCCGCGGCGCCGCGCCCGGCAGATCATCGAGCACTGCGCGCATCCCGCTTACCGGCCGGCCCTGCAGGACTACCTCGACCGGGCCACCGCGACCGGGCCGGGCAAGCACACCCCGCACCTGCTGGACGAGGCGCTGTCCTGGCACGTCCGGTACCTGCGCGACGGCACCATGCGCCCCGGCTGACCCGGCTGACCCGGCTGACCCGGCTGACCCGGCTGACCCGGCTGACCCGGCTGACCCGGCCCGGCTGGCCCGGCTGGCCCGGCTGGCCCGGCTGGCCCGGCTGGCCCCGGCTCGGAGCTTTCCCGGCATCGCGCCGCCGCGTGCATCGCGGCGGGCTGCCTCCCGTGCTTTCCGGGCCGGCCGCTATATATTCGTCCGCGGCGGATGACTGATCGTCGCTGCTCAGCGCGCTGGCGGGGGCCAGCAATCCGGGCGATCGGCAGCTGAGCCGCGTTCAGGAAAAGACTCATCGGGGGCGTGATGACATCGCAGTGCCGTTCCAGGCGCCGTCCATTAGCCGGACCTGCCGCGCGACGCCTGGCCGTTGCCGGTGCGCTGCTGCTCGGCTGCGGCACGCTGGCCTGGGCAGTTCCGGGCGGGACGGCGCAGGCCGCCGTCACGGCCGGCGCGGTCAGGACGGGCGGCGCCGGGAAGGGCGCCGTCAGGGCCGAGGCCGGGACGCTCAAGGATGCCGTGACCTTCATCGGCGACTCGGTGACGGCCGGGTTCGGCTACTGCGGCGTCGTCGAGAACGCCAGCGGCGTCTCCTGCACCGTCAACCAGCCGATGGCGAATTCCTGGTATCTCGGCGACAACAGCCTGTTCAGCTGCGCGCCGCCGAGCACGCCGGACGGGCTGAACGACGCGTGCAGCAATAACAACAATGACGGCAAGCCGTGGAACTCGCCGCCGTGGAGCAGCGGTCCCGGCGCGCCGCTGGTCGCGTATCCCTATCAGATCGCCGCGAGCCAGTCACCGGCCGGCGCGGCCTCGGTAACGGACTGGGCGGTCAGCGGATCGACGCCGGCCAACTGGGACCCGGCCGGAGGCGAGTACGGGCCGGAGCTGAAGAAGCTCACTGACCAGTACGTGGTGATGACGCTCGGCGGCAACCCGCTGCTGGCCGCCTTCATCCGGATCGCCTTCGCCGGCTTCCCGGCCGTCAAGGGGGCGTGCGTGGACTCCACCGGCTACAGCGTCGGCATCCTCTTCCCCACCTGGTATTCCGGCCCGCTGTCGGCGCCGCTCGGGTGCCTGACCCGGACCTGGGACCAGATCCGCCAGACCGGGCACCTGGTCGACATCTACAAGGCGCTGCTGTCGCAGGGCGACCGCGTGCTGGTACTCGGCTATTACCGCAGCTGCCCGTGGTCCTTCGGGAACTGGCAGTCCGGCAGCCTGACCGGCGGCCCGGCCTCGGGCGCGAGTTGCCAGGACCAGTCCCGGCCGATCAGCCCGGAGGATCCGACCACGGTCACCCAGTGGCAGCAGGCAGGCGTGGTGGGAGCCGAGCTGAACACCCTCATCAGCAACGCGGTCAGCGAGGCACAGGCCTGGGCCAAGGAGAGGTGGCCGAACACCACCCGCTACCTCGACCTGCGGTGGACCGAGCCCGACCCGGTCCAGTGGGCGCTGCACCAGCCGCTCAGCACCGGTGGCTCGTGGATCCAGCTCAACGACACCTGGATCCACCCAGACCAGTCCGGCGCCGCGCAGCTGGCCGGCACCGTCACGGCCGCGATGTGCGCCGACTTCCAGCACTGGTGCGGCACGCCGCCCGCCTGGGGCTAGCAGGCTGCCTGATGGTGCCCCTACGTCACGGAGAGATCGATTGAGTATCGATCGATTGAGTATCGGAAGCATCGTGCTGGTGCTCCTCGCTGTCGGCGTGGCCGCGACCGGCCAGGTCATGCTCAAGCACGGCATGCAGCTCGCCTCGGCTCACGCCGCATCCTCTGGCAGCTCGCTGGTCATCAGCGCGGCCACCTCGCCATGGGTCCTGGGCGGGCTGGTGGTCTTCGGCATCTCCGCGATCGCCTGGCTGGCCGCGCTCGCCCGGGTGCCGCTGAGCATCGCCTACCCGTTCAACGCGCTGGGCTATCTCGCCATCCTGGCCGCGAGCGTCCTGGTCCTGCACGAGAAAGCGAACAGCTGGACCTGGGCCGGCTCGCTGCTGGTCGTGTCCGGCCTCATCATCGTCGTCATGTCCCAGGCCTAGGGGCCGCTCAGCGTGGTCGGCTGCCGGCCGATGCTGCTCCTAGTCGCGTTCGTCAGCTGCGCTGCCGCGCTCCCGCGCTTCCATGCCGACATGGGGCGGAATACTCTGGTAAAAACCCGCGAGAGCTGAACCCGCCCCTTCTCCCTACCGTCCGGAAAGCACGGGCAGCCCGGGCCCCGGCTGATCGGAGGCATCCGATGCAGGGTCATCCCGATGCCCCTGCCGAGCCGGGCTCGATGCCCGCACCAGCCAGCCAGGAGCGAGAGTGAGCACGAGAAACAGCAGTCAGGCCGGTTCCGGCGGCTCGGCAGACGGCCGCGGGCAGCGGCGCCCTGGCCTGCCGCGGCGGCGGTTCCTGGCCGGGGCGGCCGGCGCTGGCGCACTCGCCGCTGCCGCGGGCGCGCCATCAGCGCTGGCGGCGGGCCGGCGGGCGAGCTTAGCCGCCGGACCGCCTGGCGGCCTGCCCGGTGTCCGGCAGGTGCGGCACTGGGAGGAGCAGCTTGTCCGTTTCGGAACGCGCTACACCGGCAGCAGCGGGCACGCCGCCTACGTGGACTGGCTGACTGAGCAGCTGGCCGCGGTGCCGGGGCTGCGGATCCGGACCGACCGGCTCACCTTCAGCCGCTGGCTGGCCCGTGACTTCGCGCTGCGGGTGCGCGTGCCCGCGGCCATCGGGCGGTCCGGCCCGGTCCCGCTGACTTACTACTATCCCTACTCCGGGCAGACACCGCCGGGCGGCGTTACCGCCGCGCTGGTCGACCTGGGCACCTACCCGCCCGCCACCGGCTACACGGCGGCCTTCTGGACGGCGGCACGGGGCGCGATCGCGCTGGTGCGGACCGCGCCGTCGGTCTTCGACCTGGACCTGGGCCAGACGGCTACCGGCGGCTACGAGCCCGGCAGGAGCTCCGCTCAGGCCGCCGCGGACTACACGGCCTACGCGGCCGCGCTGGCCCATCCCGCCTGGCAGGGCATCTTCGAGCCGGTCCCGCTGCTGGACGCGCGCAACGCCGGGGTGCTCGGCGTGGTCTGCGCCTGGACCGGCCTGCCGGACGACGAGGTGATCAACCAGTACAGCCCGTTCATCACGCCCTATCCGGCGGCGTCGGGCCTGCCGGCGCCCGGTGATCCCGGCTGCCCGGCGGTCTGGGTCGGCGACTCGACCGGCACGCAGCTGTCCGGACTCGCCGCCAGCGGCCAGGCCACCGCGACGCTCGTGCTCACCGCGGACATCACCGTCGGCGCGGCGACGGAAACGGTCTGGGGCTCGCTGAAAGGCTCGGGGAGCACCGGGCAGAACATCATCATCAACACCCATACCGACGGGCCGAACGCGGTCGAGGAGAATGGCGGGCTCGGGATCCTCGCGCTGGCCCGGCACCTGGCCGCTCGCCCGGCGCGCAACAACGACATGTACGTCGCGCTGGTGACCGGGCACTTCCAGCTCCCGCAGTTCACCCGGGCCATCCCGAACCCGAAGAACGCCGAGATCGGCAACGACGCCATCAGCGTCTGGATGCTCGACCACCCGGATATCTACCAGGCCGCGACCCTCGGGGTGACCGTCGAGCACCTCGGCGCCACCCGGTGGACGAACGACCCGGTGACCGGGCAGTACGGGCCGGCCGGTCCTGACTGGGGAACCACCTACACGATGCAGCGCGACATCACCAGCGCGGTCAACACCGAGCAGGACGCCTACCTGGCCGCGGTCGCCGCGGTCAACGGCACGGGCTGGCCCGACTATCCCGTGGCCGCGGTGCGGCCGGGCGGCTTCCCGCTCTACCTCGGCGAGGGCGCGCCCCTGTATGCGGCCGGGCTCGGCACCGTCTCGCTCTGCCCGATGCCCACCTACCTGCTGCAGGCCGGCGACGCTCAGCGGCCGCAGTTGCTCGACCTCGACAAGGTGGACATGCCCCTGATGTACGGGCAGATCCTGGCCCTGGCCCGGACCATCGAGGCCCTGGACGCGGCTCCGCCGTCCGCCCTGTAGGCCGCCCGCTCAGGGGCGCTTTTCAGGGCCGCTTTTCAGGGCGCGGGCGGGCGGCTGCCGCGGCGGGCGCCGCGCAGGCGCGGGCTCGTTCGCCGGGCCTGGCGGCGCGGAATACGGCAGCACTATGACGAGAATCACTTTTTCCGCGAATCAGGCCGCCTGCCATGAATTATTTATCTCAGCGAAATTCCTGGTATCCGCCCAGGTAGGCGGTGCCTGCGCCCGTCTGATGGGTCTCCCCGCGGCTTGGAGAATGGCAGCCGGGAATGGCGGGATCTAGCGGGCTAGTGCCGGATAAAAAGCGCGAAAAATTTGGCACCTCAGGAATGGCTGTGTAGGTTCACCCTGAATGACCGAACCGAAATGAGGGCGGTATGGCAGACCCCTGATCCCGGCTGCACCGTGATGGATGCGGATACTGCTCTCGTCACGAGAGGATGTCCATGATCCACCCGGCAGCTCTGCTGGCAGTGGTCGAGATGCACCGTGAAGCAGCCGCCAGGCCCCCGGCGGAAATCGTCGTCCGCCGAGGTGATTCGCTCAGCGAAATCGCCGCCCGGTACCGCATCGAATGGCCCGGGCTGTACGAGGCCAACCGGACCGTCATCGGGGGAAACCCCAGCCTGATCATGACCGGAGAGCACCTGCGCATACCGTCGGCGGCGCAGGCAGCGCAGCTGGCTGGCTCCTACCGGCAGGCCGCGGTCGCGGCGGTGCCCGCGTACCCGGCGTCTGGCACCGCGGCGCCTACGGCGCCTACGGCGCCCACGGCGGCGCAGCCGGTCTCGGCGTCGTATGCCGCGGCGGCTGGGTCGTTCCAGCAGTGCGTCATCTCCAGAGAGAGCGGCGGCAATTCCCAGGTCATGAACGGCAGCGGCCACTACGGCCTCTACCAGTTCAGCTACTCGGCCTGGACCGCGGCGGGCGGCAGCCCGGCCGACTTCGGGCACGCGTCCGTGGGCGAGCAGAACCAGGTGTTCGCCACCGCCTATGCCGAGGACGGGGCCTCGCCCTGGGCGCCGTATGACGGCTGCTGACGATCGGCATGCCGGGCCTCGCCTGACGGCCAGGCAGGACTAGCAGTTCGCTGCCGCGGGCGGCGGCCGGGCCAGGCCCGGCCGCCGCCCGCGATGCTGACCGGCAGCCGCGCCGGGCTCGCCGCGCCGGCCGGGCACTCGCCGGAGCATCCCTGAGCCGGCGCCTGGCAGGCGGTAGCCGCATGATCAAGAAGGGCTTCCACGAGGCCTGCCCCCGCTGCCCGTGCTGCGGCCTGCACGTGCACGACGGGCCCTGCCAGCAGGTCAGCCCCGATGCCGCTCATCCCGGCCCGCACGGCCCGCAGCCGTGCCACGGGCTGCTCGCCGAGCCGCCCCGGGCCCAGGAGGCCGCCTGGCCCCGCCGATCCCCGGGTGATGCGAGCCCGGGTGATGCGTGCCGGGGCGCCGGGGGTGCAGACTGGGTGTCCGGGCATTCACGTGGTGCCGTGGGCGTCGCGCTAGAGGGGACGAGCATGACCTCGCCAGTGCATTCCGATCTGTTAGTGGACGGCGCGGACCTGGAGCGCCTGGTCACTGGCCAGCATCACGACCCGCACCATGTGCTGGGCGCTCATCCCGAGCGCGACAGCGCCGGGCACGACCGGGTGGTGATCCGAGGCTGGCGCCCCGATGCGACCGGCATGGTCATCCTGGCCGGGGAGCAGCGGACCGAGATGCGCTGCCTGCATCCGGCCGGGGTGTTCGCCGGGGTGCTGGAGGGCCCGGAGATCCCCGATTACCGCCTCGAGGTGACCTACCCGGACGGTGTCGTGACCGTGGTCGAAGATCCCTACCGGTTCTGGCCCACGCTCGGCCAGCTCGACCTGCACCTGCTGGCGGAGGGCCGGCACGAGGGGCTGTGGCACCATCTGGGCGCGCAGGTGCGCGTGCACCAGGGGGCGTCCGGCACCTCGTTCGCGGTATGGGCGCCCGCCGCCCGCGCCGTGCGGGTGGTGGGTGACTTCAACGGCTGGGACGGGCGCATCCACCCGATGAGAGCGCTGGGCAGCTCCGGGGTCTGGGAGATCTTCGTGCCCGAGGTCGGCACCGGCGTGCATTACAAGTACGAGGTCGTGGGCCAGCAGGGCCACCTGAGCCTGCGGGCGGACCCGTTCGCCTTCGCCACCGAAGTGCCGCCGGCCACCGCCAGCGTGGTCACCCAGAGCCAGTACAAGTGGCAGGACGATGCCTGGTTCGCCCACCGCGAGACCACCGACCTGCTGAAAGCGCCGATATCGGTCTATGAGTGCCACCTGGGCTCATGGCGGCTGACGCAGGACGGCGACGGCGGCTGGCGGCCGCTGTCGTACCGCGAGGCGGCCGAGGTGCTGCCCGACTACCTCAGCGACCTCGGCTTCACCCACGTCGAGTTCCTGCCGATCGCCGAGCACCCGTTCTCCGGTTCCTGGGGCTACCAGGTAACCGGGTTCTATGCGCCGACGTCCCGGCACGGGACGCCCGACGACTTCCGGTACCTGGTCGACCGGCTGCACCAGGCAGGGATCGGGGTCCTGGTCGACTGGGTTCCCGGTCACTTCCCCAAGGATGACTGGGCGCTGGCCCGCTTCGACGGCACCGCGCTGTACGAGCACGTCGATCCCCGCATGGGAGAGCACCCGGACTGGGGCACGCTGGTGTTCAACTACGGGCGGCACGAGGTCCGGAACTTCCTGATCGCGAACGCGCTGTTCTGGATCGAGGAGTTCCACGTCGACGGCCTGCGCGTCGACGCGGTCGCCTCGATGCTCTACCTGGATTACTCGCGCCGGGAGGGGGAGTGGGTCACCAACCGGTTCGGCGGCCGGGAGAACCTGGAAGCCATCGACTTCATCAGGGAATGCAACGAGGTCGTCTACCGGCACCATCCCTCCGTCATGATGGTCGCCGAGGAGTCCACCGCCTGGCCCGCCGTCTCGCGCCCGACCTACCTGGGCGGGCTCGGCTACGGGTTCAAATGGAACATGGGGTGGATGAACGACACCCTGGTGTACTTCTCCAAGGATCCGGTACACCGCCGTTACCACCATCACGAGCTCACCTTCGCCCTGCTGTACGCGTTCAGCGAGAATTTCATCCTGCCGCTGAGCCACGACGAGGTCTCGCACGGCAAGGGATCGCTGCTCGGCAAGATGCCCGGCGACCGCTGGCAGCAGTTCGCGAACCTGCGTACGCTGCTGGCCTGGATGTGGGCGCACCCGGGTCGGCCGCTGCTGTTCATGGGCGGCGAGATCGCCCAGAACGACGAGTGGCGGCATGGCGGCAGCGTCGACTGGCACCTGCTCGACTATCCCGAGCACGCCGGGATGCAGGCACTGGTCCGCGCGCTCAACACGGTCTACCGCCACGAGCCCGCGATGTGGGAGCAGGACTTCGACTGGACCGGGTTCCGCTGGATCGACCCCAATGACGCCGATCACAGCGTGCTGTCGTTCCTCCGGTTCCCGGCCGCAGGCGGCCGCCCGGTCGCCTGCGTGGCCAACCTGACGCCGGTACCCCGCCCTGACTACCGCATCGGACTCCCGCGGCCGGGGCGCTGGGCGGAGATCCTCAACTCCGACAGCGCGGAATTCGGCGGCAGCGACCTCCTGGCCGGTTCCGTGACCGCCGCAGAGCCGGGCTGGAACGATCTCGACTACTCCGCCACGCTCACGCTGCCGCCCCTGGCGGTCGTGTGGCTCGCCCACGAGCCGGATGCCGACCCGGCCGTTGCGGATCCTGGCAGTTCCGCGGCGCCTGGCAGCTAGATCAGCGGCGCCTGGCAGCTAGATCAGCGGCGCCTGGCAGCTAGATCAGCGGCGCCCGGCAGCCGGGATACGCGGGCCAGGCTCGGCCGCAACGGCGCGGGCAAGACCACGCTGCTGCGCATTGTCGCGGGGCAAGAGTTCCCCTCGGCCGGCAGTCGTTCCTCGGCTGACCATCAGCGCCACCTCGCGCGGCGGCGCGCGCCCGCCAGACTGCCGTGTACCTGCGCGCACCGGTCCGCCGCGGCACTCGCCTAGTCGCCGGCCCGGTGAGCAATGAGCTGGATCGCATAGTCCTGCCTGCCGCCGGGTATGGCAGATGGATACCGGAGGGAGGCGGACCATGCAGCTGGGCAAGAAGCTGGCGGCCGGATTCGTCAGGGATGATGTGCAGGCAACCGCAGCGGGCGAGGCCGGCCTGCCGCCGGACGGTGCCGTGGACAGTGCGCACGTGACAGCGCCGCAGGTTCCCTCGCCGCCCAAGCCGGAGCCGGAGCCCGTAGCCGCAGGCTGAGACGTGCTGGGCAGCCGAGTCGCCCGGGAGCGTCCAGACCAGCCGTTCGCTGGCTTCAAGCTGGCGCACGCGGTCCTGGCGGCGGACGACGGGCGGGCTGGATTCGCCGGGCTGACCATCGGCGGCCAGCTCGTTTACGACACGATCGCCGAGGCGTCGTGCATCTGGAGCCCCCGGCACGTCCCGCCCAGGCGGCGATGCGACTGCGGCTTTTACTGCCTCAGCTCGCTGGCCGAGGCCAGGGCACTGAGCTGCGCCACCGCGAACCAGACGGCGGTGCTGCTGGAAGTGGTGGCGTCCGGGCGGTTCATTCGCTACGAGCGCGGCCTGCGTTATAGCCGGCAGCGGGTGCGCGCCGTGCGGGTCGGCCGCTGCGGGTGCGGGCGGCCGGCCAGCGGACTGGCGGACGCCGGCCGGGGCCTGGTCGGATGGCGTCACCTGAAGCCATCCTGTGACGCCTGCGCAGCGGATCGTCACCTGGTGACGTTCGGCAGCTTCGCGGCGCGGCTCGGCGGGCTCGTTCCGGTCACCCGTGATCAGGGCGCGGCCGGCTGGCGCGGCCCGATCACCGATGCGCCTGGCCGGCCGCGCGGGTCAGCTCCCGACGGCCTGCCGGGGGCGGACGTGGTCGCTGCTCTCGGTGCCGAGGTCGCGCTCGTGCACGCCCGTCTCGACCACCTGCAGGAGCAGCTCAGCCGCCTGGAGGGCGGCGGCTCCGGTGCCGGCCCCTAGCCGCCGGGCATCAAGACTGCTGCCCGGTCCTCGCCAGCGTTGCCACCGGAGATCGCTCATCCCGAGCGTCAGTCAGGCCATGGCTGCGAAACGCGGCCTGGGCCGCCTGGTGCGCCTGAGCGGATGCTGGCCGCTGAACGGCTAAGATTCCCGGTCGTGGCCGGCGGGCAGCCGGTACTTGACGCCCTGATGCTGCCGCGCGGAGTATGCAGGTCATCCAGGGAAGGGACGGTCGTGGGCTCTGAGCAGGTCGCGGCTGGCAGGAAGATGACCGCATCCCGGCTGACGGCACGGCTCGGGCAGCGCCGGAAGCCACACCCCGCGAGCGGTCGCCGGGCGGGACGCCTCCGGTCGTTCGATCCTGCGCGCGTCGCCGACCTCGAATGCCGGGCCTGGGTCAGCTACTACCGGCGTGACTGGCCGCAGCTGCTGATGGCATTCGTCGCGCTGATCAGGGCGGGCTTCGGCATGGACTGGTGCCGGACCCTGCACGCCGCCTGGCTGATCATGCGCGCTACCCAGCTGTGGGCGCCCATCCCCGGCAACGACCCCGGCGGGGCACGGGCCTGCATGCGCAGGTTCTACGCCCTGGTCAGGCTCAGCTGCGGCGAGCCTGCCAGCCCAGCGGAGGCAGCCAGGCTGGAGGTCGACTGGTGGCGCGTGCACCGGGAGGCCGGGCGCGCGGCCGGGCCGCGGGGCGCGGGCGACGAGCTGGTCGAGTCGCTGACCCGCCTGTACAGCTATCTGTACGGTGAGCCGGCCGATGACGTCCGGCCTGCCGCGATGCACCGGGCCCGCGCGATGGACCTGTCCGATGAGTGGGTCGACGAGGGCTGCCGGCCGGACAGCCCGCTGCTCGCCCGGGAGCACGCGGCCCTGGTCCGCGGCTACGCCGCGCTGCTCGCCGCCGTGCACCACTGAGCCGCCGGGCGCGATGATGGAGCGCTGCGGAATGATCCGGGTGCGGCCACGGCGATGAGTTTGACTGAGCGCACCGGTCTGCCACTGGTGCCGGGTCAGCCGCGGCTCGCACGAGCGAAGCGGCCGGAACAGGAAGGAAGCGCGACGATGACCGCAGGCGGCACCCAGCCCGTTTCAGTGTCCCGCCGGATCGAGGCTCCCGCGGAGGAGCTGTTCGATGTGCTCGCCGACCCGGCCGGGCATCCCGGCATCGACGGCTCGGGGATGCTGCAGCGTGCGGACGGCAACTCCGTCATCTCCGGGGTCGGGGATACCTTCAGGGTGAGCATGCGCAACGCCGAGATGGGCGACTACGAGATCACCAACCACGTGGTGGAATTCCAGCGGAACCGCCGGATCGGCTGGGAGCCCGTGCTGAGCGCCGCATCCCGCGCGGAGGACGCGGCGGACATTGGCCACCGGAACGGGTACCAGTGGATCTACGAGCTCACGCCGGACGGTCCGGATGCCACGATCGTCACCGAGACCTACGACTGCACGCGCGCGCCGGAGTGGCTGCGCAAGGCGGTCCGAGGCGGCGATCGCTGGGTGGCGAGCATGACCGCCACGCTGGAGAATCTCGACCAGCAGTGCGCCCAGCGGTCCAGCCGGTCCGTCGGCTGATCACCGCGGCGGGTCAGGTGCGCGCGACGACCTGGCCGAGCACGGCGAAGGGCAGCGCGGCGCCGTTGAGCACCAGGACGCCGCTTTTCCCGGCACCGCCGAACGCGACAGTGCACGGCGTGCCCTGCCGCATCGCGTCCGTGATGCTGGCCGCGAGCGCCGTCAGGTCGGTGCCGGGGGCCAGCGGGTAGCCGGGAGAGGTGGCGCTCAGTCCGGTGACCGACGACAGGTACAGGAACGGCGTCAGGACGGTGCCGTCGCTGGGGATGGGGCCGCCGCCTGACGGGTCGCTGAGGCTGGGGTTGCCGGGGGCGGGGCCGCCGGCGGACGTGGCCGGCACGTCGTCGCTGGGGATGGGCCCGCCCACTCCCGCGGACAGCACGTCCGCAGGGAGCAGGCCGGCTGTCCCGGCGCGCCGCCAGGACGCCGTCCGGCAGATCGTCGCGGGTCGGCTGCCGTCGGCCGTCCGGCAGCGGCCGGCTGCGGGAGTACCGTTACGCGTAGCGCATATCCCGCCGCTCACGAAGGAGCGCCCGGTCATGGCGGTCAAGGTCTATCCGGGCGGCGCCCCGGCAGAACAAAGCGTGATGATCTATGAGGAAGCCGACACCTTCAGCGTCACCGCTGGCGGCTTCCTGCTCATCCAGCGGCAGCACACGGGCAAGCAGAAAGACCTGGCGGTGTTCGCGCCGAGCGCGTGGCTCCGTGCGGAGGTCGTGCCGGAGCAGGCACCGGGCTCGCCGTGACCGGCCGGTCCGCAGCTGCGGACCGCTGAGGGGCAGCCCCGCAGGCCGCCGCGGATGTCATCGCGTATGCGCGGCGTGAGTATTCGCCGGGGCGCCGCATGCATGCGGTGTGCCTGCGTTACCGGGCCGCGGCGCGTGCATAAGGTGGCTTGGGGAGTTCCACCTGGGCACCCCACCTGGGGAGGGATCATGAACTGCCCGCATCAGCCGCCCTGCCCGCCGGCGGACGCGCCGGACTGCGAGGCCGCGCACGTCATCGCTGCCCATCCCGAGCAGGGGTGGAGCCTGCTGTGCAATGGCGTCGTGGTGTTCGACGACACCGGCGACCTGCTGCCAGACGGCCGGATCATCCCGCCGCACCGGGCGGCGGCCTGACCGGCAGGCAGACCCGGAACACTGTCTGCTTTCCGGGTGTGCTCCGGGCTTCGACGCGGCCTCCGTGCATCTCGGTGATGGCCTTGACGATGGACAGGCCAAGGCCGGTCCCTGGCAGTCCCGCGATCCGGGCATTAGACGCGCGGCTGAACCGGCCGAAGATCGTGCCGAGTTCCGCGGCCGGTATGCCGATCCCCGAGTCCTCAACCTCGATCCGCCACCAGGGGCCGTCCCGGCTGGCGCTGACGCGGACGCGGCCGCCGGGATCGGAAAACTTGACCGCATTGGCGATCAGGTTGTCGAGCACCTGCCGCAAGCGATGCCGGTCGCCCTGGACAGGCGGCCCGTCGGGAGCGGAGACCTCGATCGTGCTACCGCGCCGCGCCGCGCCGGCCGAGGCTGACCTGGCTGCCTGGTCGATGAGCGCCGGGACGGACACGGGAGCCAGGTTCAGCGGCAGGATGCCGGCCTCGATGCGGCTGAGCAGGGACAGCTCGCCGACCATGTGCCGCAGCTGCTCGGCGTTGCGCTCGATCACGTCCAGGGCCTGGCCAACGTCGGCGCTGATACCGCCGGGGTCGTGCCGGATCAGGTCGGTGAAGGCCACGATCGAGGTGAGCGGAGTGCCCAGCTCGTGCGAGGCCGCGGCCAGGTACTGGGTTTTCGCGCTGGCGGCCTGCTGAAGCCGCCTGTTCTGCTCTTCCAGCTGCTGCTGGGCCAGCTCGGCCAGCTCACGGGCGGCCAGCTCGGCCTCGATCGCCCGCTCGCGCTGCTGCGCCAGCGCCGTGCGGTCGGACATGTCCCACGCCAGCCACAGGTCTCCGCGGTAGTGGCCGTCAGCCAGGACGGGCCAGTAGTCGCATTCGAGGGTCCGGCCATCGGAGCAGGCCATCTGCTCTCCCGAAGCCGGCTGCCGCCGCGCCGCGGCCTCGCCGGTGCGGCGGACGAACTCGGCCGGGTCGCTGAAGACCTTCTTGATCTCCCGGACCAGGCCGGTGACGGGGGTGCCGGCGAGCTGGCCGGGCTCTTCCGCGATGCCGAACAGATCGCAGAAGCTCTGGTTCAGCTGGGTGATCATGCCATGCTCGTCGGTGAACAGCACGCCGGGAATCGCCGCGGCGATGAGGCTCTGCAGCCGCTGGGTCTGGTCGGCCAGGCCGTGGCGGGCCCGCTGCTCGGCGGCCAGCAGGCTCGTCCGCTCCTGCTCCTGACGGGCATGCTGCAGATGGGCCGCGACGATTGAGGCGACCGCTCGCGCCGCCGACTCCGCCGGCCTGCTCCAGCTCGGGGCATCCCCCGGCGCATCTCCCGTCAGGGCCAGGACGCACGGCGGCTGGCCCGGCGCCGGCTCTGGCCAGGCGAGCAGGACGGTGACCGGGTGACGGCCGCCGCCGGGCTTCGCGGCCAGCCTCGCCTGCAGTGACCCGCCGCTGGCCGCCAGCTCCGGATGCTTCCGGACTAGCGCGCCGATCCCGGCCAGCAGCGCGGGGTCGGTCCCGGCCTGCCTCGGGTAAGCCGCCAGCACGCCCAGCTGGCCCGCCGCCGTGCACTGGAGCGCCAGCGCGGCCCGGGCGCTGAAGCAGCCTGCCACCCGCTGCAGCACGGCCGGCAGCGCCGCTGGCGGGTCATCCCGCAGCAGCCGCGTGGCCGCGAGCTCCGCGGCCATCGGCCAGTCTTGCCCACCATCAGCCCCGGGCAGGCCGGCTGCCTGCCCGGGACGAGATCGCGCTCCCCCCATAAACCGCGGCCCCCAGCCCCTGCTCGCGCGGTGTCCTGCGAGGAAAGACATTCCCCCAGGCGGACGAGCCACGCTGGCCGCCGCGCGCCGGGCAGCAAGCGCACGGGCAATTGCCCCGTTATGCCGCCAGGCCCAGTCCGCATCTGCCCGGCCGGGCGGATGCGGTGACCACCCTGGCCGGCGGCGGCCGGGGCGTACGGGATGGCGCTACGGGCGCCGATCTCACGTGCGGTGCGAGTGGGCGGACTGCAGGGCGGCGCTGAGCGTGCGCAGAATGCGCGCGAGATCGGCCTGATCTTCCTGGCTGAGCTGGTCAAAGGCCCGCTCGGCCTCGTTACCGCGGGCCGCGCGGATCGCGTCAAGCACGCTGGCGCCGTGCTCGGTCAGCTCGGCGAGGGTGGCCCGCCGGTCGCCGGGATCGGGCCGCCGCCGCACCAGGTTCCTGGCCTCGAGGGCATCGACGACCTCGGTCGTCGAGCGGGCCGCGATGTGCAGATGATCCGACAGCGCTGACATCCGCATCGCCCCGTGCCGCATCAGCACGCTCAGGGCCCGCAGGTGAGAAGGGGAGATATCCCAGCGAGCCAGCGTCTCCTGGGACGTGTCGCGCAGCTGGCGGGCGACAGACCGGAAGGCCTCCGGCAGCGTCTCGTCACCGCCGGCCTCGCGCCCGCTCGTCGTGTCGCGCCCCTGGGCCACGGGAATAGCGTAGCAGCAGCTACTGTTGTAGCCTCATATTGAGGGTACCTCAGCAAAGACTTTACTGGCTCACGGCGCCCGAGAGCGCGAGCCGCCCCGGCAGAATCGAGCAACCCTTGGCAGCACCACCCGCGAACCGAAACAGCAGCAATACCGGCCGCACCCACGGCCCCAGGACGGTCACGGCCGCCGAGAAGGCGCAGGCGCGCGAGGTATCGCTGCGCCGCGTCGGCCGGCTGTTCTCCCCCTACCGCTGGCAGCTGGCGTTCGTCACCGCCCTCATCGCTGCCTCCTCCGTCGTCGGAGTCGCCTCCCCGTTCCTGCTCCGCGCGGTGATCGATACTGCTCTCCCGGACCGGAACCTGCGGCTGCTGGCCCTCCTGGTGGCCGGCATGATCGGCATCGCCGCCGTCTCGTCGGCCTTCGGCGTGATCCAGACCTGGATCAGCACCCGGGTCGGCCAGCAGGTCATGCACGGGCTGCGGATCAGCGTCTTCGCCCACCTGCAGCGGCAGTCGATCGCCTTCTTCACCCGGACCCGCACCGGCGAGGTCCAGTCCCGCATCACCAACGACATCGGCGGCATGGAGTCCGTGGTGACCTCCACCGCGACCTCCATCGCCGCGAACGCCACCACCGCGGTAGCCACCGCCGTCGCGATGGTCGCCTTGTCGTGGCGGCTCTCCCTGATCTCGCTGGTAGTCATGCCCCCGGCCATCTACCTGAGCCGCAAGGTCGCCCGCATGCGCCGGGCCATCACCACCCAGCAGCAGCGCGAGCTGGCCGACCTCAACGTCACTATCGAGGAGGGACTGTCGATCAATGGCGTCCAGCTGGCCAAGACCATGGGCACCGGCCCGGCCCTGGTGCAGCGGTTCACTGCCTCCTCGGCCCGCCTGATCGACCTGGAGCTGCGCTCCCAGCTCGCCGGGCGCTGGCGGATGGCCTCGCTGAGCCTCATCTTCGCCGCGATCCCCGCGCTCATTTACCTCGCCGCCGGCCTGCCGGTCACCGCCGGCGTGATGACGATCGGCACCCTGGTCGCCTTCACGACCCTGCAGAACGGCCTCTTCCGGCCGCTGACCGGCCTGCTCAGCACCGGCGTCTCCGTGATCAGCTCGCTGGCGCTGTTCGCGCGGATCTTCGAGTACCTCGACCTGCCAGTCGACGTTGCTGATCCGGCGCACCCGGCAGAGATCAGTCCGGCCGCGATCGCCGGGCACGTCCGCCTCCAGGACGTCAGCTTCACCTACCCCGGCAGCGACCGGGCCGCCGTCACCGGCATCGACCTGGACATCCCGGCCGGCAGCACGCTCGCGCTGGTGGGCGAGACCGGGTCCGGCAAGACCACCCTCGCCGCGCTGATCGCCCGCCTGCACGATCCCGTCAGCGGCAGCATCCGGATCGACGGCATCGACATCCGCGACATGAGACTCACTGACCTGGCCGCCGTCGTCGGCGTGGTGAGCCAGGAGACTTACCTGCTGCACGCCACAGTCCGGGAGAACCTGCGCTACGCCAGGCCCGAGGCGACCGACGCCGAGATCGAGAACGCCGCGCGCGCGGCCCAGATCCACGAGGTGATCGCCGGGCTGCCCGACGGCTACGACACCATGGTCGGCTCGCGCGGGCATCGCTTCTCCGGCGGCGAGAGGCAGCGCATCGCCATCGCCCGGACGCTGCTGCGCGATCCGCGCGTGCTCGTGCTGGACGAGGCCACCAGTGCCCTGGACACCGAAACCGAGCGCGCCATCCAGAAGGCTTTCGACAGCCTGGCCCGGGGCCGCACCACCATCACCATCGCGCACCGGCTCTCCACCGTCCGCGGCGCCGACCAGATCGTCGTCCTGGATCACGGCCGCATCCTCGAGGCTGGCACCCATGCCAGCCTCATCGCCGGCAACGGCCGCTACGCCGTCCTGGCCGCGTAGGCCCGGTCCTTTCCTGAACCAGCCGGCCCGGCCTCACCGGCGGCGGGGATGCTGCTGGATGGCCGTTTTGCCTGGCTCTTTTGCGTTAGCCGGTTAGAGGCGCCGGCGTGAGCGCGTGCGCGATGGGCCGGATCGGCGCCTTCCCGCGCCTCCTGGCCATCGTCAGCGCCCGGCACCGGTCGCCGGCGGTGAGCGTCCTGGAGGCCGAGGCGCAACCGGCCGGGGCCGGGGCATAACCGGAGGAAGCCGCGGCGTGAGCCGGGCTATTTCTTGAGTTCCGCGAGCAGTTCCCAGTACTCGCCGACCACGCCCGGCACCGTGCCGAACGCCGCCGCGAAGTGCTCGGCCAGCGGGATCTCGGTGCTCATGACCGGGTAGCCATGCCCGCCGAGGATGGCCCTGGCTGACCGGGCCGAGCGCGTCCCGCGGCGCACCTTCGTCAGCAGCACGCCGACCTCGACCGGGTGCGATACCCCGATCTCCGCCAGGATCTCGAAGGTCGGCCGGATGCGGTTCATGTCCAGCCCGGTCGGCGAGACGGGCACCAGGACAGTGGCGGAGGCGAGGATGGCGGACCGGATGATCCCGAGGTCGCCGGGCGGCGTGTCGACGATGACGTGCTCGTACCCGGCACCGAGATCAGCCAGCCGCACATGCGCGTCCCTGGTCGGCATGCTGACCACGGTGAACGGCAGCGGCTGGCCCTCGTCCGCGGCAGCCTCGCTCCAGCTCATCAGCGAGCCCTGCGGGTCGCAGTCCACCGCCAGGGTGCGGCCCAGCCGGTGCAGGCCCATGGCCAGGCTGACCGCGGACGTGGTTTTCCCTGTGCCTCCCTTGGCCGAGACGAGCCCTAGCCTCATCTGCCGGTTCCTTCCTGCTAGCTGGCCGGATCCTAGCGCGCGGCTGACGCCGGACCCGGCGAATCCGGCTCGTTCCGGCACGCGATCCCGCGTGCCGGGCCCGTCAGCTCAGGTCCCTCCTACCCGGTCCGGCCGCGGACAGCCGCGAGCGGGCCGGCCGCGCGGCAGCGCCGCGCAGCTGGCGGGCAGCACGTCTGCCGCCAGGCCGGGGGGGCGCGTCAGCTACAGCGCCTCGGACGGGATCTGGGTCGTCAGGCAGAACGGATGACCGGCGGGGTCGAGGAGCACCCGCCGCCGGCCGGGGGACGGCTGCTCCGCCGCGAGCGTCGCGCCGAGCCGCAGGGACTCGGCGACCGCGGCCTCCAGGTCGCTCACGGCGAGGTCCAGGTGGATCTGCTGGGGAACGTCCGCCGCCGGCCAGGTCGGCGGCCGGTAGGCGGGGACCTCGATAGCGCTGAGGGCCAGCCAGCTGGTGCGCACGACCACGGCGGCAGCGCTCGTGAAGACGATCTCGCCACCGAGCATCGCGGCCCAGAACTCAGCCAGCGGCCTGGCGTGGGCGCAATCCAGTGATACGACTCCGGTCCGGGCGACTGCCATGAGGAGAACCTAAACCAGGCCAGCGCTCCGGCGCCTGCAGGGCGTGCCGCCGGAGCGGCGGCCTGGGTGGCGGCGTTTCAGCTTGGGCGCACCGCACCGCGCGGGCCCGGCGGGCCTGGCCGCCCGAACGGGCGGCGGTGAGTCTCGCGCCCCACGTCCTCATGGGCAAGAATGAAGGCTCGCCGGGACGGGAGCAGACCGTGGACGAGGCAGTGCGTGACTACATCGACGCCATCCCCGCTGCCCACCGCCCCCTGTTCGACCGGCTGCACCGGCTGATCCTGGCTGCTTACCCTGACGCGGCCGTCGTCCTGTCCTACAAGATGCCCACCTACAAGGTCGGGCGCTCCCGCCTGTGCCTGGGCGCATGGAAGCACGGCGTGTCGATCTACGGGCAGCAGGGACGCGATGGCGGCTTCACCGCCCGTCACCCCGAGCTCAGGACGAGCACGGGCACCATCCGGCTGCGCCCGCAGGAAGCGGCCGGCATCCCCGACGAGGAGCTCAGCGACCTGGTGCGGTCAGCCCTCGGCTCCCCATCCGGAGCCGAGCCGGCGGGCTGACACCCGGAGCCGAGCCGGCGAGCTGACACCCGGAGCCGAGCCGGCGAGCTGACACCCGGAGCCGAGCCGGCGAGCTGAGACGAAGACCACGGCGCCCCCAGACTGGTCATGCCGTCGCGCCGGCCATCCAGTCCGCAAACGGGCCGCGGGCGATTTCGCCAGGGCCGCCGAACGTCGTGGATGCGTGCCTGCAGTTGCTGTTTGCGCAGTAGGCACGCATCCACGTCGCTGCGCAGCGGCCGAGAACTGGGCCGTGGCCGCGTTGCGGGCAGCACCGCGTTCCGGCAGCGTGTGCTCAGGCCGCGCGCGAGCGCGCCGCGTCGGCGCCCGTTACCACGGTGGCCGCCACCTGCGGGGCGCTAACATCGCCGTATGTCCGGAAAGCCGCCGAGCCAGGCAGAGCCGAGCCAGGCAGAGCCGAGCCAGGCAGAGCCGAGCCAGGCAGAGCCGAGCCAGGCAGAGCCGCCGGAGTTCGACATCTCGCATGCGCACTCGGCTCGCGTCTACAACTACTGGCTCGGGGGCAAGGACAACTACGCAGCCGACCGGGATGCAGCCGAGCAGGCGATCGCCGCCAACCCGGGCATCCGCACGGACGTGCGGGCCAACCGGGAGTTCCTGGCCCGTGCGGTGCGCTACCTGGCATCGGGCTGCGGCATCCGCCAGTTCCTGGACATTGGCACCGGCCTGCCGACAGCCAGCAACACGCATGAGGTGGCGCAGGCGGTCACCCCCCAGGCGCGCATCGTCTACGTCGACAATGACCCGATCGTGCTGGCGCATGCCCGGGCGCTGCTCACCAGCACGCCCGAGGGCGCGACCGGCTACATCGACGCTGATCTGCGCGACACCCCGGCCATTCTGCAGGGTGCGCGGCAGACGCTGGACTTCAGCCAGCCGGTCGCGCTCATGCTGCTGATCATCCTGCACATGATCCCGGACGCTGACGATCCCCACGGCATCGTCGCCCGCCTGATGCAGGCTCTCCCGTCCGGCAGCTACCTCGTGCTCGCGCACCCGGCTAGCGACATTCATGCGGCGAGGATGGCCGAAATGACCAAGCGCGTGAACGAGCGGATGACCGGCCCGAAGGCAACCATGCGCGATCGTGCCGCGGTCACGCGCTTCTTCGACGGGCTTGACCTGCTCGAGCCAGGCGTGGTCCAGCCTCAGCAGTGGCGGCCCGAGCCGGGCCAGCTCACCCCGCTCCAGGTGACGGCCTGGTGCGGCGTCGCCCGTAAGCCCTAGCCGCCGTCGTGCCCGACCAGCTGATCAGCCAGCCAACGCCACTGACCGCAGGGGGCACCGAGCTTGTCCTCTATCCGGCACCGGGCGGGGAGACCGCAGACGCGCTGATGGTTCACCTTCCGGCGAGCGGCGTGCTGTTCACCGGCGACGTGATGATGCCCTACCTGGGGCAGCCATTCGCCGCCGAAGGCTCCCCGGAAGGGCTGCTGGAGGCCCTCGCCTTCATTGGCAGCCTGCGGCCCCGCCTGCTCATCCAGGGCCACTCAACGCTGACCGAGCTCTTCACCGCCGGCGCGGTCGCCGGCCTTGAGGCGGCGCTGACCCGGCTGCACGGCCAGGTCCTGGACGGCATCCGAAACGGCCGCACCCTCCCGGACATCCTGGCGCAGGCCAGCCTCCCGGCGGTGCTCCGTGACCACCCCGCGGCGGTCGTTCCCTACCTGGTCATCCGCGACCACTTCACCGAGCGGCTCTACCACCAGCGCACCGGCTACTGGCAGCCGGACGGGCAGGGACTCGAGCCGGCGTCCGCCGCCGAGCGCGCCGCCGCACTCGACCTGCTGGCCGGGGGCAGGGATGAGCAGTTCGCCACCGCCGCTGCCACTCTCATCGGCCAGGGCGATCACGCCCTCGCCCTGCAGATCATCCAGCCGGGCCTGCTGTGCCACCCCGCCAGCGTCACCCTGGCCGGGCTGCGCCGCACCGCGCTGCACCGCGCTGCACCGCGCTGCACCGCCTCATGGAGCAGCACCAGCAGTTCGACCCATTCAAGTTCCTCATCTACGCCGACCTCGCCGGCGCCGAGATCGGCCCGGTCGAGTAGCAGCCCGGCGCGCGCTGGCGGTGCCACCGGAGCAGCACCGCCAGCGCCCGCCCGTGCCGGCAGATGCGGCTCGGCCGGCCTCGGGTCACCACGTCAGGTGGCTGGCCCGCCGGAGGTTGCTGTCAGGGCAGCCGGGAGGCTGGGGGTCAATGCTTCGTTGTCGCGGGTCTGCCCTTCGGGGAAGCCTTTGGCGATGAGCAGGGCTCCGAAGGTGATCTCGAAGATTCCGCCCGGGATGGACAGGGCAACGCCGACGTTGTGGCCGAGGATCTGGAGCATGGCTCCGGCCAGGAAGATGGCGTATCCGGCTAGCCCGCAGGCGGCCAGGATGGTGGGCGCGAGCCGTTCGCGCAGGAGGACCCGGCAGAGCAGGAGGCCGCCGATTCCGACGGCGGCCATGCCGATCCAGAAGGAGTAGTGGTTGGCTTCCTGCGCGGCCTGGGCCACCGCGCCGAGGACGACGGCATTGCTGCCGGAGTGGGCCTGGGCGAGCGGTATCCGCAGCAGCAGGAAGACCACGCCCATGGCCAGCATGACCCCCTGGACTACCTGAGCGGCCAGGTAGCCGTAGGCGGAGAGCTGGTGATGGCGCCTGAGGATGGGGAAGATCAGCACGCCGATGCCGACGACGGCGGCGGAGTTGGCCAGCATCAGCAGCGCTCCGGCCGATATCTGTGTCTGATGGCTGGCGACATGGGAGAGCACGACCGTGCTGGCTGGGCCGGCGTCGGCCAGGGCGCCGCCGGCCAGGTACACGACGTACGCGAGCAGGAACAGCGCCCCGACGATTCGCCCGATGGTTCTCGCTGACATTGTGACCGTCTTGCCGTAGTGCTTGGTGAGGAGCTCTGCCTCGATCATCGCTCGTCCTTTCGCCTAGGTTCCCTGGTGCTGACGAGGATGCGCGCAGGGCCTGAGGCGGAACTGCCGTGGCGCTGAGGTGCGGACGGCCAGGCTGGCCGCGAAGCTGCTCGGCAGCGGCAGGGCCACTGCCGTACGGTGGAGGGCGTGGAGGTCCGCTTCTTCGGCGAGTTCGAGGCCATCGAAGAGGGCGTGCCGCTGCCGGTCCGCGGCGCCAAGCAGCGAGCCATCCTGGCCCTGCTGGCGCTTCAGCGGGGCCAGCCGGTCAGTGCCGACCGGCTGATCGACGCCCTCTGGGGAGACGGGCAGGTGACCAACCCGGCGAACGCCCTGCAGGCCCAGATCGCCCAGCTACGCCGCACCCTCGGCGCGGCGGCGATCGTCACCAGCGAAGCCGGCTACGCCCTCGGCATCGGGCCGGACGATGTGGACGCCGGTCAGTTCGAGCGGCTTGTCGCCGACGGACGGCGCCTTCTCGGGGAGGGCGAGATGGCGCTGGCGTCGACCGTGCTGGGCGAGGCGCTCCGGCTGCGGCGCGGGGAGCCGCTTTCTGAGTTCGCCTACGCCGGCTTCGCTGACGCCGAGCGGGCGCATCTCGACGAGCTGACCCTGGTGGCGATCGAGACTCGTGTCGAAGCGGACCTCGTGCTGGGCCGCCACCGGGAGCTCGTCGGCGACCTGGACGCGCTGTGCCGCGAACATCCGCTTCGGGAGCGCCTGTGGGAGCTGCTCATTCTCGCCCTCTACCGGGCCGGACGGCAGGCCGAGGCCCTTCGCGCCTACACCGAGGTCCGTGACCGCCTGGTCGGCGAGCTGGGGATCGATCCGGGCCCGGCCTTGCGCGCACTCGAGCGCCGCATCCTGGCCCAGGACCCCTCCCTCGACTTTGCCGTCCCGGCACCTCCGCGGGCGGTTGCGGCGCTGACTTCCACGGGCAACGTGCGGGAGCGGCTGAGCAGCTTCGTCGGACGCGGCGCCGAACTCGAACAGCTCAGCGACATGGTCCGGTCCAGCCGGCTGGTGACGCTCATCGGCCCTGGCGGAGTGGGCAAGACCCGGCTGGCGGTGGAGGCGGCAGCCGCCCTGCGCCAAGACCACCGGGACGGCGCGTGGCTGATCGAGCTCGCCGGCGTCAAGGAGCCCGAGGGGGTTGCGCCAGCCGTGGCTGGCGCACTCGGAGCGGCCGCCGCTGCCATGGCCAGCCCCGATTCTCCAGGATCGACGGCGGACCTCATCCTGCGCCACCTGGCGGGCCGCTCGCTCCTCGTCGTCCTCGACAACTGTGAACACGTCATCGACCAGGCAGCCGCCTTAGCTGACACCCTGGTAGGCGCGATACCCGGGCTCCGGCTGATCGCAACCAGCCGCGAGCCGCTCGGCGTTCCCGGCGAAATCCTGGCGCCGGTGGGCGGTCTGGCCGTGGCGGCCGCCGTCGAGCTCTTCGTCGATCGTGCCAGGGCGGTGCAGCCCGGATTTGCCGCAGACGGGCACACCCGTCCTGTCATCGAGGACGTGTGTCGCCGACTGGACGGGCTTCCGCTGGCCGTCGAGCTCGCCGCGGCCCGCCTCCGCGCGCTGACCTTGACCACCCTGGCGGAACGTCTCGACGACCGCTTCCGGCTACTCACCGGGGGCGCCCGCACCGCCCTGCCCCGCCAGCAGACCCTGCGCGCGGTGGTGGACTGGAGCTACGACCTGCTGTTCGAGGACGAGCGCCGCCTGTTCGCACGGCTGTCCGTGTTCGTCGGCGGCTGCGAGCTGGCCGCCGCCGAGGCAGTCTGCGCCGACGATGAGGTGCCGCACGGCGAGATCCTCGACGTGCTCAGCCGGCTGGTCGACAAGTCCCTCGTCGCCGCCCCCACTACCGGTCGTGCAGCCCGGTTCACCCAGCTCCAGACGCTGTGGCAGTACGGCCGGGATCGCCTCGATGAATCTGGCGAAGCTGACGCCATGCGCGCCAGCCACGGCGCCCATTACCGGCAGATGGCCGAGGATGCCTACGAGGGCGTGCGAGGCGCCGCCGGCCTGATGTGGCGGGAACGCCTCACCTCGGAGTCCGGCAACCTGCGGTCCGCGCTCGACTGGTTCATCGCAACCGGCGATGCTGATGCGGCGCTGTCGCTGGCATCGGGGATGGCCTGGCTGTGGTTCATCAACAGCGACTTCGTCGAAGGAGCGCGCTGGCTCGGTGACGCGCTTGGCACGAAAGGACAGCGCCGTCCCGAACTGGCAGCGACCGCGCACGCCTGGCACGGCTTTTTCGTGGGCATGTCATCCAGCCCCGCGGCCGGTGTCAGCGAATGCGAGACTGCCGCCGCCGCGTTGAGGACCAGTGACGACCCGGTTCGCCTGGCCGAGGCGCTGGTGTGCCGGGCGGCGGTGCTGGTGCGCGCGAACGAGTTCGGGCGATCTCTCGAAGTGCTGGGCGAGGCGCACGATCTGCTGCAACGGGCTGGCGACGGCTGGCTCCTCGCGGTGCATGACCTGATGGTCGCCTGGAACCTGTTCTCGCTGGGGCGGCTGGAGGATGCGGAGACAGCTGCCCGTTCGAGTGTCGAACGCTTCGACGCGCAGCGAGAGACCTGGGCGGTTGTCTCTCCGCTCATCGCCCTGGCCTACATCGCCGAGGCCCGGGGGGACCTAGGTGGTGCCTCGGCCGCCTACCAGACGCTCCTGGGGCGATGCCGCGCCGCGGGTCACCTCACTTACCTGCCGCTCAGCCTGGTCCCGCTGGCGGGACTGCGGGCCAGGCAAGGCGACGACGCCGCAGCCGACAGCCTTTACGAGGAGGCGATCGGGTGCAGCCTCAACCCGTGGCTGTCTGCCGACGCCATGGTCGGCCAGGCGGCGGTGGCTCGCCGGCTCGGTGACCTGGCGCGGGCGCGGGCGCTGCTGGACGCGGCAGGCGGCCGCTACGCAGACCTGGACCTTCCCGCCGGCCAGGCACGTGCGCTCGCTGGCCTGGCGTGGTGGGCGCTCGCCGCGGACCAGGTAAGCGACGCCGCGGTCTTCGCCGCTGACGCCGCCGAGGCCGCTTCCGCCAGCGGGGACCCGGCCACGCAAGTCCTCGCCGATACCGCCGTGGCCGCAGTCACGGCGATCGCCGACCCGACCCGCCGCAACGCCGAGGCCTTCGTCTCGCTCGCTCGGCGACGATCCCGGGGCCTGGTGCACCACTCGCTCACCGACGAGCCAGATGTCGCCGCGCTCGCGGCCCGCATCGCGCTGCCCGCTCGCTGACCAGTCAGGCCGCTGTTGCAGTTGGCCTCAGCGGTACCTCAGCACGACGTCAGGCGACTCGGTCAACCTGGCAATCATGCAGCCAGCCCGAGGCCAGCCACCGAGCCGCCGCGATCACCTGACGGCCACCGGGCCGGCCGTTGAGGACCACGGCCGCGTGGTCACGGCAAACCAGCGGGCGGCCGAATGTTACCGGCAAGCACAGCGAGCCGTGGACCTGCGCCAGGCCATGACCGCACTGCGGGGCGCCATCAGCGCCGACCCGGCCTTCGGGCTCGCCCTCGCCGATCTCGAAGCCATCACCGGAACCGCGGCCCGAGATCCCGGTCACCGGCAGATGAACTGGGAACGCCACCACATCGAAGTGCTCAGGGCTGCCGCCTCCGGCGATGCCGTGCGAGCAGCCGACCTGCTCAGCGAGCACCTCGCCAGTGTCGGCTGCGACCCTCTCGCCGTCCGCATCGCCGCCCAGCTGCGACAGCCAACGGGGGCGGACGAGCCCGTGACCTCCGCAGGCCAGTTTCCGTCCTGCCACCCGATCCCATGGCCCTGCTCCCCGTGACCGCCCGAACCGTCCAGCCACCAGCGACCCGCACCACCTGACCGCCCGCAGCGAAGGAGCACGAAGATGGGACAGTTCCCCAGCAGGCCGATGGCCGGCAAGACGGTGCTCATCACCGGGGGCACCGGGGGCATCGGCAGGGCGACCGCCCTCGGCATGGCCGGGATGGGCGCGCACCTCGCGATCACCGGCCGAGATCGGCCGCGCGCCGACCAGGTAGCTCGCGAGATCAACGCCGCGGGCGGCGGGAACGTCGACGTGTTCGTCGCGGACCTGTCAGCCCAGGCGGAGGTGCGGCGGCTGGCTGACGAGGTACTCCAGCGCCTGACCCGGATCGATGTTCTGGTCAACAACGTCGGCGGGTACTGGAACACCCGGCACGTCACCGCTGACGGGCTCGAGCGCACCTTCGCCGTCAACCATCTCGCGCCCTTCCTGCTCACCAGCCTGCTCCTCGGCCGGCTCAAGCAGAGCGCCCCGGCCCGCGTGGTCACCGTCTCGTCCAACATGCAGGCCATCGGACGGATCGACTTCGACGACTTGCAGGGGGAACGGTCCTACTCCGGGGCACGGGCCTACAACCAGTCCAAGCTCGCCAACGTCCTGTTCACCTACGAGCTGGCCAGGAGACTGCAGGCCACGTCCGTCACCGCCAACGCACTGCATCCCGGCGTGGTGAGCACATCTTTCGGAGCCGAGGACCCCGGCGCCGTCCAGCGAGTGCTCCTGCCATTCATGCGCCCATTCATGAAAACCCCGGCCCAGGGCGCCGTCACGTCGATCAATCTGGCCACCGCTCCCGGACTAGAGCAGGTGACCGGCTGCTACTTCGCGAATCGCAAGCCCAGGAAGTCCTCCAAGCGCAGCTACGACAAGGCCGCTGCGGCACGGCTCTGGCAGGTGAGCACCGATCTGGTTCAACCGGGGCCCGGGCTTGAATAACCTGCTGACGGCGTGGCTGTCACACGGCGACGAGCAGCAGGCGGCTGGCGGTGGCTGCCGTGGCGGCCAGGCTGTCGAGGAAGAGCTGGCGGGCGAGGGGGATGTCGCGTAGTTCCCACAGGAGCAGGGAGTTGTTCCAGGCCAGGTCCCTGGCGGAGTTGATGGTCCAGCTCGCGACCAGGTTACTGACGGCTTGCAGGTGATGATCGACGGCCAGCTCGGGAGCGGATTCGAACGACTGGCGGACGGACTGCTCGGCCGCGTCCAGCAGCTGATCCACCTTCTGGTAGTCGGCGAGATGTGCGCCCGCGGCCGGGGCGGTCGCGAGCTCGGTGCAGGTGCTGACGACGGCGAGCGGCAGGTCGTGGTTGATGTGGGCGTTCATGCCGGCCAGGGCGAACTGGATCGGCTCGATCCCGGCCGCGGCTCGCTGCTCGATCAGCGGCCGCCAGGCCAGCGGCACCGCCGCCGGATCGCCGGCCGCGCCGGCGGCGGTGAAGTAGAGATTGGCGAAGGCCACGTCCAGGGCGGTCATGAAGGCGGGGTCGGCGAAGAACCCCTGGCCCAGCTCGCTGTCCACCTCGCGGGTCACGCCGAGGTACATGCGGTTGAAGCACGCCAGGCCGTCACCGGGCGCAGTCGCCGCGTCAATGGCCGCCATCTGCGCTATCGCGCCGGCGACCGACGTGACAGCAGCGGGCGGGCCTAACGGGCCAGCAGGCATGGCGTCACTATACGGCCGCCGAACTGAGCGCGGAAACCGTCGCTGAAACTGCCAGAAAGCACATCCGCAGGTTATCGGCATTTGCCCGGGCGGAGGGCTGGAAGGCAGGCCCGCAGGGATGGCTGCAAGCTGACGAGGCGGGCGGCATAATCGCAGCGAACCCGGCACGGCAGCGGAACATGTAATGACGCGTCGGGCGGCGCTCGTTCAGGCACAATTGTCATTGGCATTCGGGCAATCCAGCCTGATGACAACAAGGGAAGTGCGGAGATGGGCGAACCGACTGGAACTACGACGAGTGGGGGGCAATGGTCCCCTGGATACCAAAATGCCGGGGACCCTGGCCTGCTGGGGAATGCCAACGTCGACGGGGGCGTCGGGGTAGTCGGCCAGGCCGAGTCCGGTATGGGCGTTTTCGGCGACACGGGAAGCGGTATCGGCGTTGAGGGCGACACGCTCTCCGGTGTCGGCGTCGCCGGGATATCCGGCGCTGGCGGGGTTGGCGTTGTCGGGCTTGGCGGGGCGGGGGCGGCGATCGAGGGCGGCCCGGACAACATTACGTTCGCCGCTGGCGACACCGTCGGGGTATACGGCTCTGTGCAGACGTTCCAGCCATCGGCCACCAACGTGTCGTGCGGGGTATGGGGAGATGCCCGCGATGTGACGGGCGTCCTCGGTTCCAGCAGTAGCGGCGCTGGTATCTCCGGAATCAGCGCTGCCGGCGTGGGCGGGGTTTTCCAGTCCGGAGGCCCGCAGCTGCGCCTCGTGCCGTCGTCGGTGCCGCTGGCGGACAGCCAGCTGATGCAGACGGGGCAGGTCGGAGATCTCTACTTGTTCTCTGTTGCTCAGGAGGTCGGCACGAGCGGAACCTATGACTACACGACGATTTTGTGGCTGTGCATAGCGCCAGCGGTTCCGGGCGGCCAGGCCATGTGGGCTCAGGTACAGCTGGGTGACACGGCTGGCGGCTGAGGGACGCCGAGGTGCTGAACCCAGATCACCACGACGGGCCGCGCGCCTGCGCTGACGCTCTCCTGGGCGAGCTAAGGCTCGCGGTGCTCGGCGGGCGGTGGGACCAGGTTGCGGCACTGTGCGCCTCGATGACTCCCGCAGTCGGTACCGAACGCCTGCTTCTCGACCAGCTAGCGGGCCAGGCCGAACTCCATGCGTGCGCGGACCGGGTCCTCCGCGCTGGCCATCCGGCCCCCGGACTGGCGGCCCCCGGGCTGGCGGCCCCCGGGCTGGCGGCCCCCGGGCTGGCGGCCCCCGGGCTGGCGGCCCCCGGGCTGGCGGCCCCCGGGCTGGCGGCCCCCGGACTGCCAGGGCCGGCGGCCGGCCTGACAGACGCGAGCAGGCAGCTCACGCGGGCCCTGCGGCGTAGCCTGGCTGCGCTCGGCGGGGATCGCGCCCAGGCCGCTGCCCTGTTTCGGCAGCACCTTCCCGTAGCTAGCTCGCTAGATCCCGACTGGGCCTCGCTCCCGCGCCGCGATGTTGGATGCGTGACCCTGCCATGGCAAACCCGCGGCCTGCAGCGGGTGATTGGCGTGGCCCGGCCGCTCGCGGACGGAGCCTTCGCTATCGGCGACGCCGCCTCCCCCGAGGCATTGCCGGTAGCCGGGGTCGGCGATGCAGTCGCGCGGGGCACTCCGATCGAGGTGGTGGGCCGGTGGAACGGCGGGAGGAGGATTGTCGAGTGCCGTTCCCTTGCCACCATCGGGCAAGTGCCGGACTATCCGGGGATATGCGCGGCAGTCGAGAACCTGTGCGCACGAGCGGGCCTGGCTGCTGAACCGATGCAGCTCCGCCTGCGTCCGCCCGGCGAGCTCGATCAGAGCGTGGTGCAAGCGCGTGACAAGCGCCGGCTTGGCGAGTGGGACGCCACGCTGGCCGCGGCCGAGCTCCTGGATCACGCGCTGAGCGCCGGGCAGTTGTCGCTTGAAGCCCTTGCTCGCGTCCACGCGATAGTCGTCGGCGCATCCTCAGCCCGCGCTGGCCAGCTTCGCCAGACGCCTGCGGTCATCAGATGGTGCGGAGTCATCACGTGCCGGACGCCCCCCGTTCCGGCGGCGCGCAGCCAGGCCCGCGGTTACCTGTCCGATCTCGCGGCTGAGCTCTGCAACGGTGCATCTGGGCGGCACCCGGCGACCCTCGCGGCGGAAGCGATAGCTTTCCTGACAGCCAGCCATCCCTTCGCGGACGGGAATGGGCGGGTTTCCCGGGCCCTGGCGACCTGGCTGCTGTTGAGGTCGGGTTTCCGGCGGCGTGCCGATAACACGCTGGGCACCTTTCTCGATGCTCACCTCGACGAGCATTACCGGGCGCTCAGGAACTTCCGCGTCTCCCCGTGGGGCTGGCATCAGCTCTTCTACGATGCCGTCCTGGCGACCTTCGAACGGGCACCCGCTCCCGTCGCCGTCTAGCCAGCGCCGTAATGCCGTGAGCGGCGTCCGCCTCCGGTGATCCCATGAGCCCCGGCTGGCAGCCGCATGGCGCGCTCCCACACCGCCGACAGGATGGCGAGTCCCTGCGCGGTGGACATGTGCGCCAGCCCATAAGGCTCGCCGTGCACCGGGAACGCCGTCGCCCACTCAGCCGGCGCCGCGGCCAGGGTGCCGGGAAGGGCATGCGTGCCGCGGTCTTCGAAGGTCTCCTGGGCTGCGGCCCGCAACGTCGCCAGGTCGGGCTCCCTGAAGAGGGCGAGCGCCACCGCGTCCACCAGGTCATACGACCGCGGTCTGGGCCTCGCCCCGCGGTAAGGCCGGGTGAAGGCGTGCACCTTCTCGGCAATCTGAACCTCGGGGCGGACCATCGCAACGCGCAAGCGCGCATCGGTCAGCATCTCGGGCACGCTCAGCACCTCAGGCCTGATGGCCGAGGTATGCGCCCTGGATACATCGAGCGAGACTTCCCCGAACGGCCGTGCGTCATAGGCCGCGGCCAGCCATGCCTTGTAGCCGACCACCCCGATACCTTCGACCAGGGATCTCCGGAGTCGCTGGATCGTGATGGTCCAGCCATCACCGATGTCCGCGTGGCATACCTCGCTGAGCAGCTGCCGAACCTCGGTCAGGCCGGCCAGCGTCGTGTCGGCCACGCTGAGGTCCAGGTCAGCAGTCCGGCGGGCCCGCCCGCCGAAGCGCAAGTCAATCGCCCGACCGCCTCTCACGATCCACCGGAGCGGCGAGGTGGAGTCCATGCGCGCCAGCAGCCTCTCATGCACTGCGCGCAGGCACGCGGCGCCAGCGTCGACGCCGTGCGCATCCGCCCACGTCCGTATCCGCGCGGCCAGGTCATGGTCAGCGCCCGAGAGTTCAGTCAAGCTCCACGTCCTCGGCGTATCCGCGGTGCCGCGTGGCCCCGCTGCCGATGCCGGGAATCCGGAACACCGGCTGAAAGACTATTAGGCCGCCCGGGCATGGTGGTGCTTAGCCATGCATGCGCTGACCAGGATCTGGGCCCGATGGTCCGCGCATATAGATGATGGTGAGGATCAGCGCGATGGCGAGAAGGATGAATTCAAGGGTGGCAGAGACGCGCGGGGCGGTCGTGAGAGTGCCGTTCTGCTGCTTGTCCACATACAGCACCGTGGAAAACAGCCAGATGGATGTCGTGGTGATCCAGCCCAGCAGCAGCGCTCCGCCCTGGGCGCGAGCCTGCAGGCTCACGGCGTACCAGCTGATGGCCAGTCCCACGGCAACCGCTGGGACACCCTGGGTGAGGAAGGGATGAGCCGCCTGGATGAACGCGGCCGGAGACTGGTAGAGAACCAGCCCGGTCACCTGGCTCAAGGTGACGAAGCACACCAGCGTCACCGGAAGGACGCCCAGCCTCCTGAGCTGGCTCCTGCTTGCGCCCGGTCGCCGCGAGGCCAGCAGGAGCAAGCTGGCTACGACCCCCAGCACGTCAGTGACCGCCGCCAGGTAATTTCCGGCATTCGCGCTGCTGCTGGTCAGGTAACGGTATTGAGCCGCAACGGCGAGGTCGCAGATCAGCCACGCTGCCGATGGCCACCACAGGCCCTGTAGCAAGGCCAGGATCACCGGGCGATGGTTGCGCAGCGCGAGCGCAGCGAAGACTGCGACCACGGGCACTACATAAAAAGCTTGCTCAAAGAAGATGAAGGCATCAGAACCCGGCGCAGGGTACTGGAAATGATGCGAGATGAGCCCGGTGATCCCGGCCAGCAGCGCCACCGACAATCCGGCGAAGGCGGCCCCGTTCCGGATAGCCGGCCGGGCAGGAGGTCGCGCGGCGCGGTGCGGCGGGGCCGGAGTCGTGCGGCCGGCGGGCACTTGCTCGCGATGGCGGAGCTCGGCCTGCTGGCTAGCGGGCCGCTGAGGTGCGCGGTTCCGGGCCGCAGGTGCTCCGCCGGGGCTGCCGGCCGGAACCGTGGGGGCGTCAGGGCGCGGGCTCATCGGCTTGTCCTGGCGGGGGACGGGAGGTGCCTTCGGCGCCCGGGCGGCCAGATCGACGTCCACGGCGATGACCGCCTCGCCGGTGGGTCCTTTGAGGTCAAGGCTTCCGCGCAGGGGGCCCAGGCCGGTGGTGTCAATGGAGATGCCGAGCCTTCCCGACGGCATCTGGGTCACGCGGATCCAGTCGTGCGAAGGACGGGGCACGCAGGCGCGGGCGATAGGCGGGCCAAGTAGCTGGACACTCTTGAGCGGTGGCTGTGAACCCTGCTCTATCCGGCCGAAGTGCAGTTCCGCTGGGGCAGGTTGCACGCGGGCTTCGGCCACGGCCGCCGATGCGGCGTCGGCAACGTAGCTGATATCGGTGCCGGCCAGCTCAGCCAGGGCCGCGTAGGCGCCTGCGGCAGCTGGCAGGCTGGCGCTGGCCAGGCGGGATCGCAGCTCGCTCACCGCGCCGAGACGGGTGTACATGTTCGGCTCGGCCAGCGCGTTCTGCAGCTCAGGCGGGATCGGCACCGCCTGGATGCGCTGCCGCCGGCTGCGGGCCAGGTACAGCTCGCCCTCAAGCTCGAACTGGCGGCTCGGGGTCTGGTGCGGATTCTGCTCGCGCACCTTGTCGAAGACGTAGTCATACAGCTCGTCGAGCGAGACCCAGCCGTCCTCGTCCCGGTCCGCCTCGCCGGTGGCCAGTCCCTCGACCAGGGCAGTAGTGAACACGGACGGCCGGCGATGCTGATCGTCACCAAGCTGATCGCCCTCGAACGCGAACTCCATCGCGCTGGACGCGGTGATCACCGCCCGGCCGCGGCCGCCGCCCGGCCTTCCCTGCGGAAAGCTATCCAGCACGTTGACGTCCCCGGCCGCGCGCACCCTGGCACCCTGCGCGAAGGCGCCGCCATAGCAGCAGTCCAGCAGCAGGACGATGCAGCGCGACCGGCTGTCCCGCATGCACCGCCGCACGAAGTCCGCCGCGACTGCCGTGGAGCCAAGCCTGTTCGAGCGGGTATTGGATGCGGCGAAAAACAGCTCCCCGGACTCGCTCTTCAGCCCGTGGCCGGAAAAATGCAGCAGCAGGACGTTGTCGGGCCGGCTGTCCGCGAACACGTCTTCGATCTGCGCCTCGATGACATGCGCTGGCTCGTTGCGCACCACCTGCACGGCGAAGTCGCCGATCTGAGGGTCACCGAGCACCTGGCCGAGCGCCTCCGCGTCCGCCGCCGGGGCCAGCAGGTCGCGCAGCGCCTGCTGCTCGTAGGTGTCGTTGGCGATGATCAGGGCTTTCCGCTGGCCGGCCACTGCCCGCCTCCCCTGCGGTCTGACTGCTGACCAGCAACTCGGTCAGCCGTGCTAGTACCGAGCAGCCCGGCAGCGTTCTGATACACCACCGGCCCGGCGCTTCGCGTGGTCCCCGCCGACGGAGCCCGTTCCGCCGCGCACGTCGACTGGACCGGGCGCCTGGTCAAAGTGGCTGGACCCTATCCTGATCGGATAAACCTGGAGTTCAGTGGCGAGCTGTGGTTCTGCCTCGCCGTCGGTACCTGACCAGCCAGCGAGCGGCGAGCTGGGCGCGGACAGCCTCATGGTGATCACCGTGCTGGCCCTGCCGCTGAGGCCGGCCCGGACAGCACGCAGGGCAGGCTGGCGCCGTGGCCGATCTCGATGTCGACCGGGACCAGCCGGGTGGCCGTCGCGATGGGGTCGCCGGTGCCGGTGTTGCGCGCGAAGCGGGGGTGGGCGCCGCCGGAGACCTGCACCCGCACCCGGTGACCGGCACCGAACCGGTGCGCGGTGGCGCTCATCGGCACCGTGATGTCCGACCACGGGTGCTCGCCGGTGCCGCCCGTGCCGCCGGTGCCGCCCGTGCCGCCCGTGCCGCCCGTGCCGCCGCGTGCCGCCCGTGCCGCCCGTGCCGCCCGTGCCGCCCGTGCCGCCGCGGCGGCTCGTGCCACCCGCGCCGCCCGTGCCTTCGGTCCCGGCCGTGCTGCCGTCCCCGAGCCGGACCAGACCGTCGCAGACGTTCCAGGAGTGGCCTTTGGCGTCCACGTCGCAGAGCCGCGCGAACACGTCGAAGTGCGGGCTGCTGCCGCGGACCTGCAGGCGGATGCTGACCGGGCCGATGACCTCCAGCGGCTCGCCGAGCGCCGGGCCGGTGAAGGTCAGCACGTCGGCCCGCGCCTCCAGCCGGTCGTTGCGCCTCGGGCCGGCGTTGTTCCTGTCCATGCTGGGCCCCCCGACCGACGGGGTGGGCGCGGCCGGGTCGTAGCGAAGCGACGACACGGCCGGCCGGGCGGGCGGCCCGGCCGCCAGCGTTCCGTCGCCATGCAGGTGCCACAGCTGCGAACAGGCGCCGGGCGGCGGCCAGTCGGCCAGGTCGCGCCATTCGCCGGGCCCGCCGATCTCGCCGACGTGGACGCGCACCGGCTGGTCCGGCAAGCCGCTGTGGTCGCCGCACAGGTGGGCCTGCAGCCAGCCGAGCGCCTCGCCGAAGAGCACCGGCATCTCCCGGTTGAAGCCGGAGGTATGGTCCCACGGGCCGACGGTCAGGCGAACCTCGCGCCCGGCCGCGCGCAGCCGGCGGTACTGCGCCAGGGTCGGGTCCAGGCACACGTCCCACCACCCGGTGAGCAGGTTCGCGGGCGGGACCAGCTGCGCGGCGACGGGGGCCCGCCGGGGAGCCCAGTAGGGGTCGGCCGGGTCCGGGTGGGCCAGCCACCCCTCGAAGAAGGCGGCCCGCCGCCCGAACGCCGCCGGGTAGGCGTCGATGAGCGGGAGGTCCCGCTCGGCCCGCCGCCGGTGCCGCAGCAGGCGGGCAATGGCCAGGGCGAACCGGGCGAAGCCGTGCTCCATGGACAGCATGGCGGTCGTGCCGGTGAGCGTGGCCTCGAGGGCGAAAACGCCGCCGGGGTACAGGAACTGCTGGAAGTCGTCGGAGCCGACCTGCACCGCCATGGCCCCCAGCTCGGGCGGCGGGTCGGTGGCCAGTGCCCACTGGGTGTAGCCGAGATAGCTCGCCCCGACGGTGCCCAGCGCGCCATTGAACCATTCCTGCTGCCGCAGCCAGGCCACCGCCGCCTGGCCGTCGGCCGCATCGTCGCGGAACGGCTCGAACTCGCCGCCGGATCCGCCGGTGCCGCGGCAGCTCTGGATGATGACATGGAATCCCTGGCCGGCGAAGAGCGCCCCGTACACATAGTCCCAGGGAAAGCCCCTTCCATAGGGCGAACGGACCAGCAGGGCCGGCCGGGGCCCGTCGGTCAGCGGGACGTAGTGGTCGGTCACCAGCGTGACGCCGTCACCGGCCGGGACCGCGATGCCCCGCTCGACCGCGACGCCGCAGAGCGGCTCGGGCAGCTCCCGTCTCGACATCCGCAGCATCGCCCTGACGTGCCTCGGCAGTGCGCCGGGCCGCCTGGCTGGTGCCCGTTCTGTCATGCTCTCCGGCATTTCGCTCACCCGGCCCGGTTGTCGTCGCGCTAGTTCGCAAACATTGTTCGCAAAGTAGCCTATAGTTTGGGTACGGTGATCGCAAACGCAATCCGGGAGACAGGGATGGCAGCTCAACGGTCAGCTCCCAGCGTCTGGCTGCGGCCGGAGCGGGCCGTGGCGGGGCGCCCGGCGCGGCGCAGCCGGGCCGAGATCGCCGCTGCCGCGGTCGGCATCGCCGACCAGGAAGGACTGGACGCGGTGACGATGCGCCGGGTCGCTGCCGAACTCGGGACCGGCGCGGCCTCGCTCTACCGGTATGTCGAGACCCGCGAGGAACTGCTCGACCTGATGGCCGACGCGGCGGGCGGGGAGTACTCACTGCCCGAGCGGAGCGGGGACTGGCTGGCCGGCCTGCTGGCCATCGGGGAGCAGTCCCGGCTGATCCTGCGCCACCACCCCTGGCTGGCCGGCCTGGTGATCAACCGCCCGGTGCTGGGGCCCAACGGCGTGGCGCTGCTGGAGCACGCCCTGGCCGTGCTCGCCCCGCACCCGGCGGACGCTGCCACCAAGCTTGAGGCGTTCGGCCTGCTGAACGGGATCACCGCGCTCTTCGTCCAGCACGAGCTGGCCGGCGGCTCGGCACTGCAGCAGCACAACGTCGCCTACCTGATCCACGCCGCGGCCTCGGGGGAGTACCCCCGGCTCGCGCAGCTGCTCGCGCAGCCGCCGCCCGACGCCCGGGCGGCCGCCGCCGGCCGGTCCGGAAACCACGACCCGGGGGGCAGCAACGACCCGGCGGACCGCAACGACCCGGCGGACCGCAACGACCCGGCGGACCGCAACGACCCGGCGGACCGCAACGACCCGGCGGACCGCAACGACCCGGCGGACCGCAACGACCCGGCGGACCGCAACGACCCGGCGGACCGCAACGACCCGGCGGACCGCAACGACCCGGCGGACCGCTACAGCGTCATCCTGACCCGGATCCTCACCGGCCTGCTCGGGCCTGCGCCGGGATCAGCCTGAGCCGGCTCAGATAGCGGTCCGCACCCCTGGCATCTCGCTGCCGCGGCCGCCAGCTGGCATGCTGGGGTGATGCCGCACGGGGAAGTGACCGGCGCGTACCTGGAGGCGATGCGGCGCGGCTTCGACCTGGCCAGGGAGCTGGGCTGCAGCTGCGGCCCGCTGCATGTCCTCGTCGGCATCGCCGAGGGAAGCGGGCCGGTCGCGGCAGCTCTCGACCCCGGCCACGGGCCATCCCTTCGCGCCGTCGTCGTGGCCGCCGGCCGCGCTCCGGATAACGGCGGTTATCTGCATATGCAGGCTCAGGAGGCCGCGGGGTTGTTCGCGCAGGCGCGGCGCGAGGACGCCGGCGCCGCGCACCTGCTGATTGCCCTGCTCGACCAGGGCAGGCCGGACGTTCTCGGGGCGCTGAGCGAGGCGGGACTCGACCCGGCTGCCGTCCGGCGCGCTGCCCTGTCGGCGATCGGCGCGGCCGCTGGCACGCCCTGGCTCACCATGCCGCCGCTCGCCCCGGCCGGCACGATGGACCGCCCCGCGCTGCCGGTCGCGGAGCTGGACACGTCGGCGTGGACCGCGCTGCGGTGGCGGCAGGATCACCTGCCCCTCGGGCGGATCCGCCGGCGATCCGACTGGGACGCCCTGGTTCACCTGGAACGCAACGCAGCATGGCGGCTGGTCCAGCGGCCCGGCATCGATGACGACCAGCGTTACTCGCTGATCTGGCAGCACGCCGACCAGGTCGGGCAGCGCCTGGCCCGGGCCAGGCCGGACCTGGCCGCGGCCCGTCGTCCGCCAGGACGTTGCGGCGGGTCCGTGGCCACGGCGATGGCCATCCGGTCCCGGCGCCGCCGTCACGCCGTGGCCAGATACACGGCCGGCTGGGGCATGTGGCTGCGCAACCGCCAGACCGGGCTGCGTGATCGCTGGTTCCGGCTCCGGACGATGCGCTACTACCGCGGGGCACCGCAGCCGTAACCGGCGACCCGGCATGACCGGGGGCACCGCAGCCGTAGCCGGCGACCCGGCATGACCGGGGGCACCGCAGCCGTAGCCGGCGACCCGGCATGACCGGGGGCGCCGCAGCCGTAGCCGGCGACCCGGCATGACCGGGGGCACCGCAGCCGTAGCCGGCGACCCGGCATGACCGGGGGCGCCGCAGCCGTCAGCCGGCGACCCGGCATGACCGGGGGCGCCGCAGCCGTAGCCGGCGACCCGGCATTGCGGGGAGGCACCGCAGCCGCAGCGGGCAAGCCGACGATCCGGCGGGCGCCAGGACGGCTGCTTACCGGCTTGGCGCGCCTGCCGGGCGCTGGTGGCGGTCCGCTGGCACGGCGGCCTCGGCTGGCACGGCGGCCTCGGCTGGCCTGGCGGTCTCGGCTGGCCTGGCGGTCTCGGCTGGCCTGGCGGTCTCGGCTGGCACGGCGGTCTCGGCGGGCACGGCGGTCTTCGGCCCGGAGCGGGCCTGCTGGTCAGCGTGCGTACTTCAGCACCAGGTCGCCGACGTGCGGCAGTGCGGCCTCAACGTGCCGGGCCGCGCTGCCGCGGACGCTGCCGTAGGCCCGGACGATCGCGGGCCGGCCGGAGGCCGCCGCACGGGCGTCGGTCACCGAGAGCAGGGCCTGCGACACCTCCTCGCCCCGCTTGGCCAGGTAGTCCCCGAACTCTGAGCCGCCGGAAGCGCTGAAGTCCGCCCAGTAGGGCTGAAGCTCGGCTACCAGCTGCGGCAGCAGGACCTCGATCATGTGGCGGACGTGCCCGGGCAGGAACGTGGTCACCGTCTTGTAGGCGAGCTTGACCGCGGCCCCGGAGATCCCCGACTTTTCGGAGATCTCCTGCTGGACCATCGCGTAGCAGTCGGCGATCACCTGCGGCCGGGTGTCCGGCGCGAGCAGGATCTCCTGAAGCGTGGCTGCCATGGGTCGTTCGTCTCCTTGCCGCAGGACGCTGCGCCGGGGGCCGATTCCGCGCGCATCCGCAGCGCGCCGTCCGTCAGTAGACGGCGAGCGCGCCGTCATGGTTTACCGATTCGCCCGCCATGACCGGGCCGCCCCGTTTCCGCGCAGGCGCGCCGGGATCGCCCCTGGTGCCGCGTGTTCCCGGCGAGGGGCGACGGCCGGCGCGGGCGCGCTACGCCGTGAGGCGGACCGGGAGCACGTCCAGGGAGCGCGTGTCGCTGGGAATCCTCGTGCGCTGCATGAGCTCGACCCGCCAGCCGGCGAAAGCAGCGAGGATCACGTCCTCGTCGATGTCGTTGCGCATTCCGGCGGACCGCAGCGAGGCGCGCAGCAGGAGCCTGCCGCCGGGCCGCAGCACGCGGTGCAGCTCCAACGCGTATCCAGGCCGGTCGCCAGGCGCGAGGTAATGGAAGCAGCCCCGGTCCAGGTCGGCGTCGAAGCTCGAGGACTGGAGCGGCAGACTGAGCACGCTGGCTTGCAGGTACGCAGGGCCCCGATGGCGCTGCGCGGCGGCCGCGGGGGCGACGGCCGACAGGTCCAGGCCGGCGACGCGCCATCCGGTCTGGCGGCCGCGGGGGCGACGGCCGACAGGTCCAGGCCGGCGACGCGCCATCCGGTCTGGCGGCCGCGGGGGCGACGGCCGACGGGTCCGGGCCGGCGACGCGCCATCCGGTCTGGCGGCCGCGGGGGCGACGGCCGACGGGTCCGGGCCGGCGACGCGCCATCCGGTCTGGCGGCCGCGGGGGCGACGGCCGACGGGTCCGGGCCGGCGACGCGCCATCCGGCCCGGTGCAGGTAGGCGGCCTCGGTGCCGAGCCCGCAGCCGATGTCCAGCGCACGGCCAGATGGCGGCAGCTACCGGTCGGCGAGTGCCTGGAGCAGCTCCGGTGATGGCCGCGACAGGTGCCACCAGCGGTACGTCCCTTCGGCGTAGTGATCGCTCAAGCGCTCAATCTCCTCCGCCCCGGCGCGATCGGCCCGGGCACGGGAACCGCGCTTCGCCATGATCTCGAAAGCTTTGAGGGAAATAAGCCCTCAAAGCTTTCGAGATCATGGAAGCTCGCCGCTCCGCATGGCGGGCCGGTCCGCGGTGCGTGACGCCCGTCAGCGGAATGCGGGCTGCTGCCCGTCCCAGTCGGCGAGCGGAGCGCAGTGCCACACCCAGCCTGCCTGGCTGGGCTGTCCCTCGATGTCCGCCCGCCCATTGGCCCACAGCAGCGTCTGCCAGGGGTCATCGCGGGGCCGGTGCCAGGGAAAGAGGCGGGCCAGGACGCGCCCGGCGAGGTCTGCATCCGGGGCGAACCGCAGCCCCAGGCCGCGGGCGGCGTCGTCGGCGTGGACCAGCAGCTCGTCGCAGGCCATGGCCGCGAAACCGGAGGGGTCGGCAGCACCGGCGGGATGATAGCCACGGATGCTGGCGGGCGCGGCGTCGACGGACGCGGCGCAGACCCTGGCGGCGGTGCGCAGGCTGACGAGAAGGGCCGCGCTGGCCGCGTCCCGGCGGACGGTGAGCTCGAAGGCGGCGTCGTCGGCGGGCCCGCTCCACAGGTCGACCGCGTACCAGAGCGGCCCGTTGGCCGCGTGGGCGACGACCGAGGCGACGGTGAAGTCGAGGCCGGGGACCGGGACGCTCCAGTCGGCGGCCATGGCCGACTCGAGCAGGCGGCTGCAGGCTGCTGCGGCGGCGAGGATGTCGTCACCACGGATCATCGACGCGTCACCTCGCAGCTGGCGGTCGGGAGTGACGAGCGGAGTTTAAGCCAGATCGGGGAAGAATATGCCGATCTCCCGCTGCGCTGACTCCGGCGAGTCGGATCCGTGCACGATGTTCAGCTGGATCTCCAGCGCGTGGTCACCGCGGATGGTGCCCACCGAGGCGCGGATCGGGTCGGTGGAGCCGGCCAGCACCCGGAACGCCTCGATCGCCCGCGGCCCCTCCGCGACCAGCGCCACCAGCGGGCCGGACGTTGTGAATTCGACCAGCTCACTGAAGTACGGCCGGACCGAGTGCTCGGCATAGTGGGCCTCGGCTGTCTCCCGGTCGACGGTCCGCAGGTCCATCGCGACGATCTGCAGTCCCTTGCCCTCGATCCGGGACAGCACCTCGCCGACCAGCCCGCGCTGCACGCCGTCGGGCTTGATCAGGATCAGCGTTCGCTCAGTCATGAATGCTCCCTCGCGGTGACACGGCGAGCAGATCACGCAGCGACACGGTCTACTTGCTTCGTCCGCAAAGCCTACCGATACCGTCATGCCCTGACCCGGCTTCCGCGCCGCCGCCACTGCCGGGCGCTGCCACGGGCTGCCACCATCGGGCCGCAGGACGGCTGGGTCCTGGCCGGGGCCGAGGACGGCGACTGCTACGGGATGCTGGAGGCCGCCGAGCCCGGAGCCGGATAGCTGAGCCGGTCACGAACGGCGACAACGCCCTGCACGTGCCGCACCGCGTCCAGGACGGCCCGGCCTTCCTGTTCGCTGCGCAGCTGGCCGGCCAGGGTCACGATGCCGTCGCGCACCGTCACGTCCAGGCGGTGCGGCGCGGCCTGCAGGATGCCGGGCAGGACCTGCTGGGACACCTCACCGCGGATCGCCTCGTCCGCGCGGTCGAAGACGCTCAGCACGTCGGCCCGGCTGACGATCCCGACCAGCTTCCCGGCCTGGTTCACTACCGGCAGCCGCTTGACCCGGCGGTCATACATGCGGCGCGCGGCCTCCTGCACCGGCGCGTCCGGGCCGATCGTGACCGCTGGCGCGGTCATCAGGTCGCCCGCGGTGATCCCGGCCGCCTTGTCCTCCTCCCGGATGTGCCGCAGGGCAGCGATCAGGCTCGTGCCCTGAGCCTGGACGGCTTCCTTGACCAGCATGTCTGCCTCGGACACCACCCCGATCACCCGCCCGGCCTCGTCCACCACGGGAAAGGCGCTGATCCGCGAGCTGCGCAGCATGGCGGCCATTTCCTTGAACGACGCGTCCTTGCGGACCGCCACTACGCGCCTGGTCATCACATCCCGGACCGTGGCACTCATGCGCTGACCTCCTGCCGCACTTCCCTCCAGCAGTCTGCCGCTATCGCGCCGGGCCAGGGGAATCCTGCTCTGAGATGGCAGTGATAACACAAACAGGTCTCCGCCGGGCGGCTGTCAGCCGCAGGGGAGGGGTGCCCGGCAGCGGGCCAGTTCCTCCAGCAGCGATCCGGCATGCCGGGCGTCTGGCAGCGCGCTGATCTCGTCCCGGATCCGCCCGGCGCTGGCGGCATAGGATGGGTCCCGCAGGACCGCGGTCGCGGCCCGGCCGATGGCATCCGCCGTGCTGCTGGCCGCGTCGAGGACCACGGCGACGCCCAGGGACTCGCAGCGGTCGGCGTTGAGCGGCTGATCGGCGCCCAGCGGCAGCAGTACCTGGGGCAGTCCGAACGCCAGGGCGCCGATGACCGTGCCGGATCCGCCGTGGGACACGACGAGGTCCGCGCGGGCCAGCAGATCGGCGGCGGGGAGGAACTGTTCCACCCGCACGCCGGGCGGCTGATCGCCCAGCTCGGCCGGATCGATCTCGCGGCCCACCGTGACGACGAGGCTGACGGGCAGGCTGCTCAGGCCGGCGATCGCCCGCTGGAACAGGTCGCCGGACTCCTGGTGGAAGATCGTTCCCAGGGTGAAATACACCATCGGCAAGCCCGCATGTGCTGCCGCGCCGGGCGGCCCGTCCTGGCCGCGCGGGGACTCCAGAACCGCTGGCCGCACGTGATGAGCCGTCACCGGCAGCGGATCGCGGGGATCGCGGTAGCCAGGCGGCGCCGGCACGATGGTCAGGTACCGGTGCAGCATGGTCATCGTGTCACCGGGATCGAGCCCGTACTCCGCTCGCAGCGCCGCCAGCGGCTCGGCGACGACCTCAGGCCGCAGGAACCCGCCGGCGGCGATGACGACGACCGCGGCATGCGGGATCCCGTGCGCCTCGGCGGCTACGGCTCCGGCGAAGTCCACCTCATCCCGGACGATGAGGTCGGGCTGCCATTCGCCGGCGAGCTCGTGCAGCCAGGCCCGCTCGCGCGCGATGCTCCCGGCGAAGCTGGTGCGGATCGCCCGCTCCTCGGCCTGGCGGTCCACGGGCATCAGTGGGCGGCGCACGGCCGGAGCCAGCAGCGTCGCCCCGCCCGTCGCCGCGGCCGCCCAGCCGCCGGCCGTCACGGCCGGGACCATCGCCTCCTGGCACGCATAGAGGACCTCGTGCCCGCGCTCCCGGAGCGCGCGGGCGAACGGGACGGTCGGCAGGAAATGGCCGCTGCTGCCGGAGAACGTGACCAGTATCCGCACCTGAACATGATGCCGCCCGCGCCCCCGGTGTCGGACGTCCGGTGTGCTGGCGGGGCCGGCCGTCGGGCCTGCCAGGCCGGGCAGCACGGCGCCGGGACCGGACGAAGGACCATGGTCCCTGGAGCCGCGCCTGGCGGCCGCGCAGTCTGGCCGCAGGGAAAGGAGGTGCCCGATGCGAGTCCTAGTGACGTACGGTTCGACACGCGGAGGCACCCAGGGGCTGGCCGAGATGGTCGCGGACGGCCTGCAGGAGGAGGGGCTGATCGTCGATGTGATCCCGGCCGGCCAGGTCCGGCGGCGGCTGGACGACTACGACGCTGTCATCGTGGGCGGCGCTCTTTATGCCTTCCGCTGGCATAAGGCGGCCCGCCGGTTCGTGCGGCGTCACGCCGCGGAACTCCGGCAGCGCCCGACGTACTTCTTCTCCAGCGGCCCGCTGGACGACTCGGCCGTCCGCGGCGACATACCGCCGGTCAAGGGAGTCAGCGCTTTGATGGAGCGGACTGGCGCACGCGGGCACGTCACCTTCGGCGGCCGGCTCTCACCGGACGCGAAGGGCTTCCCGGCCAGCGCCATGGCGAAGAAGCACGGAGGTGACTGGCGCGACGCCGCCCAGGTGCGCCAGTGGGCGCGGAGTGTCGCCGCGGAGCTGTCCGCCGCTGCTCGGCAGGACGCCTGACCCCGTCGCCGGCTGCCGAGGAGCCGGGCCGCCGGGGAGCCGGGCCGCCGGGGGCTCAGCACCAGGATGACGAGCACGACCAGCACCTCGCTCACGAAGACCCACCTCCAGGACAGGTAGGTCGTGAACAGGCCGCCGATCAGGGGCCCGGCCGCCACCGCGATCGCGGCGGCGGAGGCAACGAGACCGTAGGCCCGGGGGCGCTGATCGCGCGCGAAGTTCGACGCGACCAGCGCGACGATGGCCGGCATGATCAGCGCGGCGCCGGTGCCCTCGAGGACGGACCATCCGGCCATCAGCACGGCCAGATTCGGGGCGAGCGCGGTGATCAGGGACCCGGACCCGTAGATGACGCACCCGATGGAGAACGCGCGCCTGCGGCCGAGGATCTGCCCGAGCTTGCCGCCCGTGATCATGAGGGAGGCCATCACCAGGGTGTAGAAGGTAATCGCGGTCTGGATCCCGGTCACGGTCGTGTCGACGTCCCGGGCGACGGTCGCGATCGACACGTTCATGACCGAGCTGTCCAGCGTCATCAGGAATTGCGCTGAGGCCAGCGTCAGCAGCACCATCCCGGCTGCCGCAGTCGCGATCTCGCTCGTGCGGGTCGCTCCGGGCTGCTGGCTCACGTTCATGGGCCTGCCCAATCTGGAGGAGAAACAGCAAAACCGACACGATCGCACGCCGGCGGCTGGCGTCGCATCACCCGACCTAGGTGATCACAGGGCAGCCGCGGCAGGCCGGTAACGACACCCGGACGGATGCGTGTCGTCATGACCACTGCGCCGGCCCGGCGCGGCCGGGCCCGGCCAGGATCCCGAGCTGCCCGAGGGTGCCGGCTATCCCGGCGGCGCCCGGCTGTCTTCCCCGGTGCCAGCGCGCAGGCAACGCGAGCGCAGGATGTGACCTTAGGCCCTGTAATGAGGCGACTGGCCCGGCCGACGCTGAAGCTGAGAACCGCACAAGAAAGGCTGATCCGGTGGACGCGCGCATCGCTGGCTGGCCGCCGTCGGCAAGGTCTTTCCCGTCGAGCACCTGGCCGCCGCCCTGCTGGCCGCACACAACCCGCACACCACCGGGTCCGGGCTGCGCTGGGGCGACCTCGCCGTCCTGGCCGCCCGGGGCGCCGCCGGGCTGATTGTCGCCGTGCGCCGGTTCAGCTGGCTGTCGCGCGGCGGCTGATTCACCAGGAGCAGCGCCATGGCGGGACCCGAGACAGCCGGCTGGGGCGGCTGGCCCGCTGCCCTGAGTCCGCGATCAGCCAATAGCCGGCAAAGAAGGGAGGCCCGGCATGCCAACCGTGACGATACCCAGAGGGATAGCCGTGCAGCAGGCCGCTGACGCCCTGGGCAGGCAGCTCGGCAGCGGCTACGAGGTGACCGCGCGCGGAAGCGGCACGCTGGCGGTCCAGCACGGATCACTGTCGTCCGCGACGGTCCGCGTCGTCCGGGACGGCGAGACCACGACGTTCCGGGTGCACGGCGGCGGGCTGATCATCAGCCGGCTGGTCAACGAGCTCGGCATCGCTTCGCCTCGGCGATCAGGGAAGCGCTCGGGCCCGTGCGCCGGCTGATGCCCGCGGCGGCGGGCCTTCGGCCCTGACCCGCCCTGGCGGCGAGCCTTACCGTCGTGACCGGAGTCCGAGCCTGTGAGGCGCGACATGAGCATGATCGACAGCTGGCGTGACAATGGCCTTTCCGCTGGGGGCAGCTGCCCGGCGAAGCCGGACCGCGGCTCCCTGCGGCAGGCCGCGGCGAGGCGCCGCAGGCGGACCGGGCATGCAGGGCCGTTATGCATGATCTTTACCGCGCTGTGCCTGGCGGCAGCATCGTGCAGCGGAAGCGCGGCTACGCCATCGGCGGGGCCCGCGGGCTCGCTGCGGGTGCGGTCCTGCTATGCCGACGGCAGGATCGCCCGGTGCGGGACGCTGATCGTGCCGGAGGACCGGCTGACCGGCCAGGGACGCACCATCCCGGTCCGGTTCGCGGTCATCCCGGCGACCGGCCCGGGCCGGGCGCCGGACCCGGTGGTCTTTTTCGCCGGCGGTCCCGGCGACTCGGCAGTGGGCGATATCCCCGCCGAGCTGCCGCAGCCGATGTCTAGCGGTTCCCCGGCAACGCCCAGCTGGCGCTCGGCCATGCCCTCGCCCGCTGCGACCGCGACCCGTCCTGCCACCGGGCCTTCCCGCGGCTGGCCGCGGACTGGGCCGCGCTGCTCGCTGGCCCGCTCGCCCTGGGCGGTCCCGGCCGCGCATTCTCCCTTCGGCAAGCCGATCCGGCTGGACGCCGGTGAGTTCGTCGCCCTGACCCACCAGATGATGATGGATCCGGTTACCGCAGCCCAGCTGCCGGTGCTGATCCACGCCCTCGGCGGCTCTGCCGATCACGCCGCGGGCCTGGTGGCGGTCACCAGGGCGCTGCTGGCCGCGGGGGAGAGCCCGCAGAGCCTGGCGGGCGGCAGCGGCAACGCGATGATCGCCCCCTCAGCTGGGTGATCTGCGGCGATCCGCTGACCCAGGCGTTCATCGAGTCGGCCAGCGCGGCGCGCCTCGACACCAGCTGCCTGGCCACGGTCCCGGCCCCGTCCTTCCCGCTGAGCCTGCGGGCGCTGACGGCGGGCCAGTAGCCCGGCGGGCCAGTAAGGCCGCTACCGCTAGATTGGGCACCAGGAGATGAGCCGGGCGAGGCTCCGCCGCCCCAGGCCCGGCGGCTGGCGGCCTGAGGCGGGGACGGCGCCCGGAAGCGCAATCCGGCGGGAGGTCACGCATGGCGGAGCCCGACCACCGTGCCCGGGCGGCAGCCGGGATGAGCGCGCTGCACCGCTGGTACCGGCCATGGAGCGGCCGGTGGCGTACCACCGGCTGGTGGAACGCCGCCAACGCGCTGACCGCCGTGATCGCCTACACGCAGCGCACCGGGGACCGCAGCTACGCGCGGGTCATCGACAGGACGTTCACCGGTGCCTGGCGGCGGCACGGCGATTTCATTGTCCGGTACTTCGACGACAACATGTGGTGGGGGCTGGCCTGGGTCGCGGCCTACGACCTGACCGGCGAGAGCCGGTACCTCGACGCGGCCCGGAAGATCTTCGCGCACGCCGAGACCGGCTGGGACGACACCTGCGGCGGCGGCGTGTGGTGGAACCAGGACCGGAAGTACAAGAACGCGATCACCAACGAGCAGTTCCTCACCCTCGCGGCCCGCCTGCACCAGCGCGTGCCGGGCCAGGACGGGTACTACCTGAAATGGGCGCTGCGGGAGTGGGAATGGTTCAGCTCCACGGGCATGATCGGCCCCAGCGGCCTGGTCAATGACGGGCTCACGCCGGACTGCCAGAACAACGGCGGCATCACCTGGACCTACAACCAGGGCGTGATCCTCGGCGGGCTGGCCGCGATGCACGAGATCACCGGCGATCGCGCCTACCTGGACCAGGGGGAGACCATCGCCGGCGCCGCGCTGCGCGAGCTGACCACCCCGCCGCCGGCGGACCCGCCGGGCATCCTGGTCGAGCCCAAGGAAATGGACACCCGCCCGGACGACGGGGACCGGCCGCAGTTCAAGGGCATCTTCGTGCGCAACCTCTACGACTTCTTCCTGCAGAGCCGCCGCCCGGCCTACCGCGAGTTCATCCTCCGGAACGCCCGCTCCATCTGGGACAACGACCGGAACGCCGGGAACCAGTTCGGACTGCACTGGAGCGGGCCCTTCGACCAGGCGGATGCCTGCCGGCAAGCTCGCCCTGGACGCGCTCAACGCCGCCATCCCGCTCGCGGCAGCCCCGTAGCGCCGGGCCGGGCCTGGCCAGAGCAAGGACGGCCCGGAGACCGGCATCCGAGACCGGCCTCGTCGGTCCTTCTCCCGCGCGGACGGCCTGGATCGGGCAATCTGTGAGGAGCAGGCAGATAGGGACATTGGGCCGGGGCGGGCGAATCGGTGCTCCGGGGGCATCGTCGCTGGCCGACGGACGAGCCCTGGGCACGACGGCGAGCATGCCGCTGACCAAGGCAGGCAGTGATGGAGCACAGCACAGGCTCGGGTGTCGATTACCAGGCCCTCTTCGAGCGCGCCAGCCGGGCTGCGACGCCGGAAGCCTGCGAGGAGTGCCTGACCGAGATCGGGCGCTCGCTCGAGTCGGTCACCGCGCCGGCCGACCGCGCCGGGCTGCTCATGTGCCGGGCGCGCGTCCGGTCCAACCAGTGGCGCACGGCCGATGTCTGCCGCGACGCGCGCGCCGCCATGAGCCTGTTCGAGATGGCCGGCGAGCCCGAGCAGGCGGTCGATGCGGCCAGCCTCGGGGCGGCGCACGCATCCCGGCTGGGCGAGCTCTCGCTCGCCTCGGAGCTGGCGACCAAGAGCATCCTCGGGCTGGACACCGTGACCGACGGCCGGCTGCTCACCGAGATCGCCAACCGGCTGGGGATCTTCTGCTACTCGTTCCTGGACTACGACCGGGCCGTGGAACTGTTCGAGGTCTCGCTGGCGGCCGCCGAGCGGACCGGCGACGCCGAGAAGATCCACCGCCAGCTCACAACATTGCCGACGCGCTGCTGCTCGCCTTCCGGCAGCGCCAGCTATCCGGCTTAGACGGCGGCGTCGCGCTGCTGGGCCGGGCCGAGATCGTCGTGCGCAGGCTGCTCGCCGGGAGCGCTGCCGAGCTGAACGGCCGGTCCGGAAGTCACCGGCTGCTCGCCGAGGTGCTCTGCGAGCTTGGCCGGGCTGACGACGCGTTACGACTCATCGAGGAGTTCCGGCCCGGCACCGCGGCCATCAGCACCGCGGCTCAGCGGGCCGCGCTGGCCTGGGTGGAGGCACGCTGCCTGCGCCTGACCGGTCAGGCGGACCGCGCCGTGACCCTGGCCAGCCAGGCCGTGGCCATCGCGGATACGAGCGGCGACGACCATGAGCTGATGCTGGCGCACGAGGAGCTCGCCGCGTGCCGGGAGGCCGCCGGGGACCTGGCCGGCGCGCTGGCCAGCGCCCGGCAGGTCAAGGCGTTCCTGTGGGGGATCCACCAGCGCCAGGCGAGGCAGCTGGTGGCCGAGACGTGGGTGCGGGTGGGTCTCGAGAAGGACCGCAAGGAACTCAGGGCCCGGGCGGCGGAGGCCGCGCGCTCGGCCGAGGAAGATGCCCTCACCGGCACCGGCAACCGCCGCCTGCTCGAGCGCTTCCTCAGCGAGGACGCCGTGCGGTCCTCGGGCGTGGCCTTCATCATCGTCGACGTCGACCACCTCAAGGCGATCAACGACACCCTGGGGCATGATGCGGGCGATGCTGTCCTGCGCCGGCTGGGTCAGCTGCTCGTGGGCGAGACACGCGCGGGGCAGGTGGCGATCCGGTATGGCGGCGACGAGTTCGTGCTCGCGCTGCCCGGCGTGAGCCTGCGCGCTGCGCGCGGATTCGCCGAGCGGCTCCGGCTCGCCATGGTCGCCGACGACTGGACCTCCGTCGCGCCCGGGCTTCGCGTCACCGGAAGCTTCGGCGTCGCCTGCGGGCCTGCCACCAGCTGGCAGTCCGTCATTGCCGCGGCCGACGCCCAGCTCTACCTGGCCAAGCAGCGGGGCAGGAACACCGTCGGGATCGGTTCCGTCGGGCTGGCGCTGCATCCGGCCGGGACGTCCGCCGAGCAGTGACGCTGAGCGGCCGGAGCCCGCTGGCCGCACCCGGCAGCTGGCTTTGCCCGGCCTGCTTCCTCAGCCCGTCGCGGCCGGGCCGGCCACCTGCAGGCTGTGCCCGGCTGGCTCGCTGGCCTGGCTCGCTGGCCTGGTGCCGGTAGCGGGCGAAGGCCGGCCGTAGCACGCCTGCAGGCCGAGGTGCGGCACCGCCGCGATGAGGCCGGCGAGCGCCGGGCCGGCCGTCATCGTGATCTGGCCGCTCAGCCGGTTCAGCATCAGCCCGGCGGCAAGGCGGCCGCCCCTTCGGCCGTCCCTTCGGCCGGGCCGGTGGCCGTCATCGGTTTTGATCCGGCTTCGGGGGGCAGCATGCCTGCATGCTGAGCAGGACGATCAAGGGAGCGGCGGCCGGGCTGGCCGGGACGGCGGCACTGGACCTTGCTTCCTACGCCGATATGGCCCTGCGCGGGCGCTCGGCCAGCAGCGCACCCGAGCAGGTGGTCGAGGAGCTGGCCAAGCGCACTGGCCAGGCCATCCCCGGCGAGGGGGAGGAGCGCCAGAACCGCGTGCAGGCCCTCGGCGCGCTGGCCGGCATCGGTACCGGCGTGGCCGTCGGCGCGGCGGCGGGGGAGTTCTCCTTCGTGGTCCGCAGGCTCGGCCCGGTTCTCGGCCCGGCCCTGCTGGGCGGCGCCGCGATGGCCGCCACCGATTACGGCATGAAGGCGCTCGGCGTCAGCGACCCGTCGACCTGGGACGCGACGTCCTGGATCAGCGACATAGTCCCGCACCTGGCCTTCGGACTTGTTACCTGGCTCGTCCTGACCTGGTGAGATAAGGCTCCTGGACCGCGGCCTCCTCCGGCCCGTCCGCCGCTGTCATCCGGCGCCACTGCCAGATCGAGCCGGCCCGCGGTTGCGTGCCGGCTGGATGCTGGGACCTGGCCGCGCGGCCCGTGCGGGTCGCGCGGCGTGGCTAGTTCTGCTGAGCGGTCGCCTCGTCCTCGCTGCTGGCGAGGATCTGGTACAGCGACCTGCGGCTGTCGGCGAGAATCTGGCTGGCCTGCGCCTGCTGGGCATCGGTGCCCGAGCCCGCAACCTGCGAGGCGGCCATCGCCAGCTGGCGCGTGAGGGCGCGCAGCTGGATCCCGGTACCTGTTTCGCCGGTGACGTCCCACGGGCCGCGCATTCTCGGGCCGCGTGCCCAGGGGCCCGGGCCCCGGAAGCCGGGCGGCCCGGCGGGGAATCCGCCGCGGCCGGGGCCGCGGCGCCAGCCGCCGCCGTGCGTCCGCCGGGGTTCGTCCTCGCCGGGGTGCGGGCTGTCGTCACCGTGCTGGCAGCCGGACGGTCCTGCTTCGTGGCGGTCGTGCCGCCGGAATTCTTGGTCCTTCATGACAAGTTCTCCTGACCTGTTCGTCTCCGGAACGCTGTCCGGGACCTGTTCCCGGACTATCTCGATGTTCTCGGATAGATCAAAGATATATCGTTAGCGTTTTGCTGTCAAGGCCGCCCCTTGTCCCTGCGTCGCGTTGAGCCAGGATCGCGCGGAGCCGGTCCGGGCGCGGCGGCTCCGGTCGGCGGCTCCGGTCGGGGGCCCGGTCAGGCCGCTGTCGCGGCGCTGGCTGGCTTCCAGCCGATGGCGGGCGCGATATGCGCGGCGATGGTCTCCAGGATCCGGGCGTTGTAGGCCACGCCAAGCTGGTTGGGCACGGTGAACAGCACCGTGTCGGCCGCCTGCACGGCCTCGTCGGCCGCCAGTTCCGCGGCGATGCGCTCCGGCTCACCGGTGAACGTCCGGCCGAAGCGCGACCGCACGCCGTCGAGTAGCCCGATCTGGTCCTCATGCGCCTGCCCGCCGAAGTACATGCGGTCGATGTCCTCGGTGATCGGCAGCACGCTGCGCGACACCGAGACGCGCGGCTCGCGCTCCCAGCCCTGCGCCGCCCACGCCTCCCGGTAGAGCCTGATCTGCTCCGCCTGGAGCTGGTCGAACGGGACACCGGTGTCCTCGGACAGCAGCGTCGAGCTCTGCAGGTTCAGCCCGGCCCTAGCGGCCCACTGCGCGGTGGCGCGGGTGCCGGACCCCCACCAGATCCGGTCGGCCAGGCCGGGCGACTGCGGCTGGATGGCCAGGCCGCCGCTGACGCCGGTCCGCGCCGGGTCGGTCCTGGCCACGGCCGCGCCGCCGATCGCGGCCAGGAAGATCTCGGTCTTGCGCCGCGCGCTGTCCGCGTCGCTCTCACCGTCGGCCGGCCGGTAGCCGAACGACTCGGCTCCCCGCAGCACGGTCTCGGGCGATCCCCGGCTGACTCCCAGCTGCAGACGCCCCCCGCTGATCAGGTCCGCGGTCGCGGCCTCCTCTGCCATGTACAGGGGGTTCTCGTACCGCATGTCGATGACGGCGGTCCCGATCTCGATCCGGCTGGTCCTGGCCGCGATCGCGGACAGCAGCGGGAACGGCGAGGACAGCTGCCGCTCGAAGTGGTGGACGCGGACGAACGCCCCGTCCGCGCCGATCTCCTCGGCCGCCTGCGCCAGCTCGATGGTCTGCAGCAGGGCGTCGGCCGCGGTCCGGGTCCGCGATCCGGCGGCCGGCCGCCAGTGGCCGAACGACAGGAAACCAATGCGCTTCATGCCAGTGTCAGCGCTCGCGGCGCGGCGCCGATTCCCCCGCGAGCCCGGCCCCGCCGACAGCGGTCTAGTCGCGCTCCGGCAGGCGTGGCTGCGCAGCGGAGCCGGGGATCGCCACGAGCACTGCTGAGGCGTTCGCGCCACCACAGGACTCTCGACGGGTGCGGTGGCGCAGCGTCATGCATCCGGTTGTCAGGGAAAGTTGCCGGGAGCTAAGGTTGGCCGCGGCAACATTGCCTCCCATGAGTGCGGAGATGGGGCATAGTGGCGGTGGCGCCTCAGTTGTTGGGCTTGCGGGCGCGGCTATCAGGTGCGTCGCACAATGCCCAGTACGGAGTGCGACGCCTACAGGTACCCGCCAATCGCGGGCCCTGACCGTCCGGACTCCTGTGCTCAGTACTGGCTGAGCAGAATCGCCCGGTGACTGAATCCTGTCCAGAAAACGAGGGCTGATTGTCAACCTGGAGGCACCCGCTGCGTGCCGTGAGCGCGGGGCCGACGGCCCTGGCGCTGTGCTGGCTGGTGGCCGCGGGCCTGGCGCTATTAGGCCCGGCTCTTGCGAAGGGCGCAGCGCTCGGCCCCTACGATTTACTGAGGGTCTACGGCCTGGGTCGTGTGCCCGGCGTAACCGTCCATAATGCTGTCAGCAGCGACCAAATCCAGCTGTTCTTGCCGTGGACAACGCTGGCATGGAACCAGGTTCACCATGGCCAGCTGCCGCTGTGGAACCCTTACAACGCTCTCGGCATGCCGCTGGCGTTCAACTGGGAGTCAGCACCTTTCAGCCTCCCGGCGCTGGTCAGTTATCTTGTACCCGTTCGTTTCGCATTCGACGCGGCAATGGCGGTCAGGCTTGTGCTGGCCGGCAGCGGCACCTTCGTGTTGTGTCGTGTCCTCGGAACTGGAGTTCTTCCCGCTACGTTCGCGGGGACGGTATACGAGCTGAGTGGCGCCTTTTCGGGGTGGCTCGGATGGTCGACGAGCGGTGTGCTCGCTCTTATGGGTTGGGTGCTCGCTGGCGCTGTGCTCATCATTCGCGGTGACCGGCGCGTCTCGGGCGTGATTCTCCTGGCGGTTTCCCTCGCGTTCAGCGTCTATGGCGGCTATCCCGAGAGCACAGTCGATGTCCTGATTGCCCTCGGGCTCTTCGCCTGCGCCATGGTGCTGTGGAGGCCGGGAAGGAGAGGCGAGGACAGGGCAGTCAGAAGGCCACTGCTGGGCGTTGCGATCGGAACCCTGGCGGGCCTCGGTCTCTCGGCCCCGCTGGTACTCCCCGGGGCACAGCTCGCGCTCGGATCGGTCCGAACCGTGCCCACGCCGGCGTATGCTGCGCTGTCCGCCCATGACATGGTGTTGCTCGCCTTCCAGGGGTTCGACGGGCTGCCGATGGCCGGCAGCCATTATTTCGGCGACTCCAACTACTACGCCACCGCCTCGTATGTCGGTGTGACGGTGCTGGTGCTCGCTGCGGTCGCCGTCGCGCGCCGGTGGCGACGCCCGGAAGTGGCCGGGCTGGCGCTAGTGAGCCTGGCCTGCCTGGCGATCGTGTACGTGGAACCTTTCGCCCGGCTGGCCGATCATGTGCCCGAAGTCGGATCGCTCTACTGGGGGCTGGCCACCATCCCTCTTGACCTCGTCCTGGCGGTCCTGGCCGCACTCGGACTGGAGGAGGTCATTCGCCCCGAGCACGAGCGCGGTGCCATCCGGGTGCTCGCCTGGACCTGGATGCTGGCGGCGGTCGTCCTGGCGGTGCTTTTCCTTCATGTCGTGCTCAGCGCAAAGCAGCTATCGCCCGCCGACGCGCACGAGCGACTGTGGAGCTTTGCGTGGCCAGCCGGGCAAGTCGCCAGCGGACTGGTGGCGACCGGGGCGCTGGTGCGCTACTACCGGAGCCGGGCCGGGCAATCACGGAAACTCCCGATCTCCCCCGCCTGCGCGGCGGCGGGAGTCTTCCTTCTCGTCGAGACGGGCTTCCTGGTATGGGCAGGCGCTCCGCTGTGGTCCTCGTCGCCGGCATCTTTCGCGGCCACACCAGCCGAAGTCTCACTCCAGCACATCGTCGGTGCTGCCCGAGCGGGGTTCGGGTCGTGCCCCTCGGGCGTCGCCTCGTTTACCGACCTGGGGATTCTCCCCGACGCTAACGCCGCCTACGGGGTCAGCGAGTTCGCCCTGTACGACCCCAGCATGCCTCGCGCCTACCTCCAGTCCTGGGCAGCGGCCACCAGGCAGCCTTCTATCTCTCAGCTCGCTGATCCGCTCGGAGTCTTCTGCCCGGCGGTGACGGACGTGGCCGAGGCCCGGCGCTACGGGATCACCTTCATCCTCGAGCCTCGTGGAGTTGCAGGCCCTCCCGGCACGCACCTGGTCGCCACGCCAGGCGGTGAAGGCCTGTTCCGCGTCGACAACGTCTCGCTCGCTACGGATGGGCCGATCAGGGCGAGTTCCCGTTCCCCGGCTATCGGGACGATCCTGCGAGTCGACCGGCCCGACGCCGATACCTGGCGGGTAGACCTGGACGAGGCCCATCGATCGGTTGTGTACCTGCGCCTCACCGATGTCCCGGGCTGGCAGGCCACAATCGATGGCCGGCCGCTGGCGGTGAAATCCTGGCAAGGCGTCATGATCCAGGTCGACGTCCCTGCTGGCCGCTACGTGCTGGTGCTGCACTACTGGCCCACGGCATTCACCGCTGGCCTGGTGCTCGCCGTGATCACGGCGATTCTCCTGCTGGCCGCAGCCATCATCGCTCATAGGGGTGCACGCCGTTCGCGTGCAGTCCTGGACGGGAGGCCGGACAGGAGCGCTCACCCGGCCGAGCTTTAGAGCCCGGTGCCTCAGGCGCCCTATGCCCGCCAGCGTCCGCCAGTTGCAGGCGCGGGCATGCTGGCGGCGCGCGGGCCGCCGCGGGCCCGGCAGTGCCGCTCTAGGCCTGGGACATGACGACGATGATGAGGCCGGACACGACCAGCAGCGAGCCGGCCCAGGTCCAGCTGTTCGCTTTCTCGTGCAGGACCAGGACGCTCGCGGCCAGGATGGCGAGATAGCCCAGCGCGTTGAACGGGTAGGCGATGCTCAGCGGCACCCGGGCGAGCGCGGCCAGCCAGGCGATCGCGGAGATGCCGAAGACCACGAGCCCGCCCAGGACCCATGGCGAGGTGGCCGCGCTGATGACCAGCGAGCCGCCGGAGGATGCGGCATGAGCCGAGGCGAGCTGCATGCCGTGCTTGAGCATGACCTGGCCGGTCGCGGCCACGCCCACAGCGAGTAGCACCAGCACGATGTTTCCGATGGTCAAGCGAGTTCTCCTGGACGTATCGGCAGGGTCAGAGAGCACCTGCTTCAGGCTGTCCGCTGGCACCGCCGGGCGGCGTGCCGACATAGTCAGGTGGCGCCGGCGCCGGCGTCAGGCGCAGGCGCAGGCGCGGGTGCAGGCCGCCCTCTGCCTCAGATGAGCTCGGCATGCACGGTTTCCTCGGCGTGCGGGGTGAGGCGCAGGATGTACTGGTAGGCGAAGAGGGTGGGGCGGGCGCGGACCAGGGAGTGGTCGAGGGCGCGGGCGAGTCGCAGCCTGCTGCCGTCGGCGCCGGAGAGGGTGCCCAGCGGCAGGCCGGTGGCGTGTTCGGCGAGGATGTCGAAGCCGCTGGCGCGGACCAGCCGGCGCAGCGTCGCGCGGGTGAAGAACCGCAGGTGCGTCTCGTCCAGGATGCCCCGCCGGTCGTAGCCGAACAGGCCGGCGGCGACCCGCAGCCGCGGGTACCAGTGCGCGAAGTTCGGCACCGACACCAGCACCTGGCCGCCCGGCCGCAGCACCCGCCGGGCCTCGCGCAGCAGCTGGCCCGGCTGGGACAGGTGCTCGATCACGTCCGCCGCGATCACCACATCGAAGCCGTCGCCCGCCCCGGCCGGGATGCCGTCCTCCAGGCTGGCCTGAATGAAGTGATCGGTGCGCTCCCGCACGCCGGGGATCTCCGCGTAGTCCACGCCGGTCACCTCATGCCCGGCCGCGCGCGCCCGCGCCGCGAGCAGCCCGCCCGAGCAGCCCAGATCCAGCACCCGCCCGGCCGGCAGGCCCGCCAGCATGCCCAGGATCACCTCATGCGAGGATCCCTCGCCCTCCTTCAGCGCGTACCCCTCGGGCCCCGGCACCCACCCGGAGGTCCCCAGGCCCTTGCTCACCAGCCGGTACTCCAGCACGTCCCTGATCACGTCCCGGGCATACCGGATCCCGTTGACGTAGCAGATCTCATCCCCGTAGTACGTCGGGATCGGGATCTCCGCGATCCGCTTCCCGGCGTGCAGCAGCTGGATGATGATCTGCGTGTCGAAATCAAAGTCATCCGTGTTGTGCTCAAACGGGATCGCCCGCAGCGCGCCGGCACTGTAGGCGCGGTACCCGGAATGAAACTCGCTCAGCGCCGACCCCAGCAGCGCATTCTCCGCCGCCGTCAGCACCCGGTTCCCGGCCAGCTTGTACAGCGGCATCCCGCCGCGGCGCGCCGCCCCCCGGTCCATCATCCGCGACCCCAGCACCGCATCGCACTCACCCCGCACGATCGGCGCCACCATCTGCGGCAGCAGCTCCGGCGCGTACTGGCCGTCCCCGTGCAGCAGCACCACGATGTCCAGCCCCCGCTCCAGGGCCAGCTTGTATCCCGCCTTCTGGTTGCCCCCGTAACCCAGGTTCTTGGTATGCCGCATCACCAGCGTGCTCGGGCTACCTGGCTGCTCGGCCCACGCCTGCCCCTGCGCGAAGGTAGCGTCGTGGCTGGCGTCATCCAGCACGATCACCTCAGCGATCCGCTCCCGGAAGTCACCCGGCACCCGGTCCAGCGTCGCCCGCAACGTCGACTCCGCGTTATAGGCCACCACCAGGATGCCGATACGCGGCCGAGCCACATCGCTACCGCTCACCGACCCAGGCACCTCGCTACTGTGACGCCCGACACGGGCCGCAGACCGGACGCGCGGAATTGTCGTGTCAGGCAATGCTGAACTCCCCAGAACATCCGAGCCGCGCCGCCGCAGCACGGCTACCGATCAGCGCCGCCACGCCAGCACGCGCCCGGCACTCATCGTAGGCGGCCCCGGCAGCCCGTTACCAGGAATTCGCCAGGGCCCTGGCCTTTCTGCCAGCATCCCGTGACGCATGAGGCTGAGCTAAACCTTTGTAGCGAGACGAGCCGGACTCACGACACAGCGACATTGGCCATGGCAGGAATGGCCTCCCCGGCGCGCGATGAGGAGCAGTGGCCTCCAGGCGAGCCCTCCGGCCGGCAGTGCTCCCGTGCGGCGCAATTAACCGCACCTCCAGAATTGATGGTGAACCTTTGATTAACGGAAATGATGACGAGGGCAGCGGTTGCGGTTCCATGCAGCATAGTCAGCGGTTCCGCCGCAGAAATGCCCGCAGATCGCGGGCCGGCCGGGGCCGTGGCGGTGCCGCCGGGCGCAGCTGCGCCCATGGCCTGTCCCGTCGGTGGCCCGGGTTAGCCTGAGCAGGTGCTGGAGACTTTTCATCCGGCTGTTCGGGCCTGGTTCGCCGGGCGGTTCCCGGCCGGGCCGACCGCGCCGCAGGCGGATGGCTGGGCAAAGATAGCGGCCGGCCGTCACACGCTGATCGCGGCGCCGACGGGGTCGGGCAAGACGCTGGCCGCCTTCCTGGTCTGCATCGACCGGATCTACCAGGCGCACGCGGCGGGCGCCGAGCCCGCGGCCGGGCCGCAGGTCGTGTACGTGTCGCCGCTGAAGGCGCTCGCGGTCGACATCTGGCAGAATCTGGAGCGCCCGCTGGCCGAGATCGCCGCGACGGCCGCGGACCTGGGGATGCCCGCACCGGATATCCGGGTGGCGGTGCGGACCGGTGACACGGCCGCCGCGGAGCGCACCGCGATGCTGAAGCGGCCGCCGGATTTCCTGATCACCACCCCGGAGTCGCTGTACCTGATGCTCACGGCCGAGCGGAGCCGGGCGATGCTGCGCGCCGCGCGCACGGTCATCGTGGATGAGATCCACGCCGTGGCGGGGAACAAGCGGGGCTCGCACCTGGCGCTGACGCTGGAGCGGCTGGCGCACCTGGCCGAGCAGCCGCTGCAGCGGATCGGCCTGTCCGCCACGCAGCGGCCGATCGAGGCCGTGGCCCGGCTGCTGGTCGGCGTCGGCCCGGACCGGTCCGAGGCGGACGGGTCGCCGCGCTGCGCGATCGCCGACTCCGGCCACCGGCGCGAGCTGGACCTGGCCCTGGAGCTGCCCTCCGATGAGCTCGGCGCCGTCGCCTCAGCCGAGCAGATGGACGAGATCCTGGACCTGATCGGCGGCCACGTGCAGCGGCACCGCACCACGCTGGTGTTCGTCAACACCCGGCGGCTGGCCGAGCGGGTCGCGCACCAGCTGGGCGAGCGGCTCGGCGAGGACGCGGTGGCCGCGCACCACGGCAGCCTGTCCAGGGACCGGCGGCACCGGGTCGAGTCACGGCTGCGCTCGGGTGACCTGCGGGCCCTGGTGGCGACCGCGTCGCTGGAGCTGGGCATCGACATCGGGCCGGTCGAGCTGGTATGCCAGATTGGCTCGCCGCGCAGTTTCGCCACCTTCCTGCAGCGCGTCGGAAGGTCCAATCACACCCGAAACGGCATTCCGGCCGGCCTCCTGTACCCCACCTCCCGGGATGAGCTGGTGGAATGTGCCGCGCTGCTGCGCGGCGCCCGGTCCGGCCGGCTCGACGCGCTGCTCGTCCCGTCCTGCCCGCTGGACATCCTGGCCCAGCAGGTGGTGGCCGAGTGCGCGGCGCAGGAGTGGGCGGAGGACGAGCTGCTGGCGCTGGTGCGCCGCGCGGCGCCGTTCGCGTCGGTGTCCGCGGAGGACTTCGCCGACGTGGCCGAGCTGATGTCCGAGGGCATCCGCACCGGCCGCGGCCGCCGCGCTGCCTACCTGCACCGGGACCAGGTCGGCGGCCAGCTGCGGGGCAGGCGCGGTGCCCGGCTGGCGGCGCTCACCTCCGGCGGCGCGATCCCAGAGCTGGGTGACTACCGGGTGCTGGCCGAGCCCGATGACGCGCTGGTCGGCACCGTGAACGAGGACTGGGCGATCGAGTCCATGGCCGGGGATGTGTTCCTGCTCGGCACCACCTCGTGGCGGATCCGCCGGGTGGAGCCGGGCGTCGTCCGGGTGGTGGACGCGCAGGGAGCGCCGCCGTCGGTGCCGTTCTGGCTCGGCGAGGCACCCGGCCGCACGGTGGAGCTGTCCGAGGAAGTCTGCGCGATCCGGTCAGCGGTCGGCGCACAGCTGGCGGCCGGCGGTCCGGAGGCGGCCGCGGCTTGGCTCCGCGCCGAGTGCGGCATCGGCGAGGCCGCGGCCGAGATGATCGCCGCCTACCTGACGGCGGGGCTGGCTCAGCTCGGCGTGCTGCCCACGATGGACACGATCGTGCTGGAGCGGTTCTTTGACGAGGCCGGCGGGATGCAGCTGGTCGGCCATGCGCCGTTCGGCGCCCGGCTGAACCGGGCGCTCGGGCTCGCGCTGCGGAAGCGGTTCTGCGTGACGTTCGACTTCGAGCTGCAGGCGGCAGCCAGCGACGATGCGATCCTGCTGTCCCTGGGGCCGCAGCACAGCTTCCCGCTGGAGCGGGTGCCGAAGTTCCTGGCCTCGCGCACCGTCGAGGAGGTGGTGCGCCAGGCGGTGCTCACCTCGCCGATGTTCGCCGCCCGGTGGCGGTGGAACCTGAACACCTCGCTGGCGGTGCTGCGGATGCGCGGCGGCAAGAAGAACCCGCCGGCCATCCAGCGGATGGAAGCCGACGACCTGATGGCCGCGGTGTTCCCGACCCTGGCGGCCTGCCAGGAGAACGTCGCGCCGGGACCGATGGAGATCCCCGATCACCTGCTGGTCCGCCAGACGATGACCGACTGCCTGCATGAGGCCATGGACATCGACGGCCTGCGCGGCCTGGTCGAGGGCATCGAGTCCGGCCGGGTCACCGTCGTCGTGCGGGACACCACCGAGCCGTCGGTGCTCGCGCACGAGATCCTGAACGGGCGGCCTTTCACCTACCTCGACGACGCGCCGCTGGAGGAGCGCCGCAGCCGGGCGGTGCCGCTGCGCCGCGGCCTGCCGGTGGAGCCGCACGAGCTGGGCCGGCTGGACCCGGCCGCGATCGAGCGCGTCGCCGAGCAGGTCCGGCCGGATCCGCGCGACGCCGACGAGCTGCATGACCTGCTGATGAGCCTGGTCGCGGTGCGCCCGGCGGACGAATGGCAGCCCTGGTTCAGCGCGCTGACGGCGGCCGGGCGGGCCGTGACGGTGCACGCCCCGGACGGGCCGCTGTGGGTGGCGGTGGAGCGCCGGCCGCAGATCGAGGCGCTGTTCCCCGGTACCGCGATCGAGCCGGATCACCGGCTGCCCCGGTCAGCTGGAGTGGCCGGCCCGGGTCAGGCCGATGCGGGTCCGGCCGATGCGGACCTGGCTGACGAGGACGCGGCTGACGAGGACATGGCGGCGGCCAGCCTGCTGCGCGGCCACCTGGACTGCCGTGGCCCGTCCACCGTGGCCGCGCTGGCGGGCGCGACCGGGCTAGCGGAATCGCTGATCGTGCGCGCGCTGGCGCAGCTGGAGGAGGAGGGCTTCGCGATCCGCGGCCATTTCACCGGGCCGGGCTCCGGGGACGAGTTCTGCGCCCGGCGGCTGCTGTCGCGCATCCACGTCTACACCCGGCAGCGGCAGCGGCGCGAGGTCGAGCCGGTGACAGCCCGGGACTTCATCCGGTTCCTGCTGCGCTGGCAGCATGCGGAGGCCGGGACCCGGCGGGAGGGCCGGTTCGGCGTGCTGGCCGTGATCGAGCAGCTGCAGGGCTATGAGCTGGCCGCCGGGGCGTGGGAGCACGCCGTGCTGGCCGCGCGGGTGGAGGGGTACCGCCGCGAGTGGCTCGATGAGCTCTGCATGTCCGGCCAGGTCACCTGGGGCCGGCTGTCGGTGCGGGACGCCGAGCCGGACCTGCCGGGGGGATCCGGGGGGTCGTCCCCGCGGGCCGGTACCGCGCCGCGGCGCAGTGGCATGACCCCGTCCCGCGCCACCCCGATCACCCTGGCGCTGCGCGACGACCTGCCCTGGCTGCTGCGGGCCGCCCGCGGCGAGCAGGCCCCGGCTGAGCCCGGGGCCGGCCGCACCCGCGACGTGCTGGATGCGCTCCGCCAGCACGGGGCGCTGTTCCGGCCCGACCTGGCGACGGTGACCGGCCGCCTCCCCGCCGAGGTCGAGGAGGCGCTGTGGGACGGCGTGGCCCGCGGACTGCTCACCGCGGACGGATTCCGCGCCGTCCGGTCGCTGCTGCGCCGTGGCAGCCGGGACCGGTCCTTCCCCTCCCGCGGGCTGCGCCGCGGCCTGCGCGGCAGCACGGGCGGCTCGGCCGGCCGGTGGTCGCTGCTGCCGCCTCCGATCGCCGCCGGTGACCGGGAAGAGCTGGCCGAGGCCGTCGCCGAGCAGCTGGCCGCCCGCTGGGGAGTGGTCTTCCGCGACCTGGTGGCCCGGGAGAACCTGGCGGTCGGATGGCGTGACCTGCAATGGGCGTTCCGCCGGATGGAGGCCAGGGGAACGATCCGCGGCGGCCGGTTCGTCACCGGCTTCAGCGGCGAGCAGTACGCCCACCCCGACGCCGTCGATGTGCTCAAGGCGGTCCGCCGCCTGCGTCGCACCGGCGAGGTCGTCCGGCTGTCCGCCGCCGACCCGCTCAACCTGGCCGGCATCATCCTGCCCGGCCCGCGCATTCCTGCCATCCCGGCCAACACCGTCACCTACATCGACGGCGCCCTCGCGCCCGTCGTCGGCGCCGGCGCCGGCGCGACAGCCTGACTGGGTGTCTCATCAGGCAGCAGCGTGACGCTCACTGGTTACCGCGGCAAACGCAGATCCGCGGGCGCCAGGCGACCGGCGCGCGGCATCCGCGCCATCACCCGTGAGCTGCGGGCGGATGACGCGGATGCGGTGTGCGCTCTAGGCCGTCAGGGTGACCTTTCGCCCCTTCAGCAGGAGCCAGAGCATGAACAGCGCCTCGCCGATGAAGGTGAAGCTGGAGACGCTGGCGGTGTAGCTCGCGGTGAGCAGCCCGGCGATGCTGTCGAGGAGGTAGCCGCCGCCGGCGATGACGAGCAGGACACCAAGAAGCCGGGGAACGTAGCCGGACTTGCAGGCCAGGTAGCCGAGGAGAACGAGGTACAGCCCGAACAGGATGAGGCTGACTTTCCAGATGTCCTGATAATCCTGGATCTTCAGCAGTGCCTCAGTCTGTCGCCGGCCGACGCCGAGCGCTGTCAGGTGCCGGGTGTTGCTCAGCAGCGGGAGCACGCCCATGAGCTGGCTGATGGCGACCGCGAAGACCACCGCGTAACTGATTCTCAGCCAGGCCGCGAGGGTCGCCAGGCCCTTGTGGACCGGCTCGAAGAACTTCAGCAGCGCCCAGGCCACGACGATGTCGAGGATCACCACCGCCGCCAGTGCGGCTATCCCGAGACGGAAGAGCCCGGCGGAGGCCAGGATGTGCCCGGCCGTTCGGGTCGCGTCGCCCGGCGTGACGAGGTGCTGGATGACGCCGAACCTGGCCGCCGGGGCCAGGACGGCCATGGCGAGAAGCCCGGTGCCCGCGACCAGCGCGGGGCGGCGCATCGGGCGGGCTGCCCCGGCCGGCGGATCGATCGCCGTGGTCCTGGTGCCAGAAGGAGCTGATTGCGTAGTGGTCATGGCCTGAGCCTCGTTCCGGTGTGACGGGCCCCCTGGCCCTGGCGGTCAGCGGTGCGCGCTCCTCCGGGTTACCTTATGTTGTAAGGTAACCTTACGTCATAAGGTAACCCTACAATGTAAGGCTGTCAATAGGCAGCGGGGCAACCAGGGCAGAGGAGGACGACGCTCGTGGCGTCAGGTACCGATCTGGGCAGGCACCACCGCGCCCCGCTGAGCCGGGAGCGCGTGCTTCTCGAAGCGGTCGCCCTGGCCGACGAGGCCGGCCTGGGCTCGCTGACCATGCGCAGGCTCGCGGACCGGCTGCACGTCGAGCCGATGTCGCTCTACTACCACGTGGCCGGCAAGGACGAGATCCTCGACGGCATGGTCGACCTCGTGTTCGCCGAGGTCGAGCTGCCCCCGGCGGATGCCGAGTGGAAGGCGGCCATGCGCGACCGGGCCGCGTCCGCGCGCGACGCGCTGCGCCGGCACCCGTGGGCCATCGGGCTGATGGATTCGCGGCTGAACGCCGGCCCCGCAACGCTGCGGCACCACGATGCGGTCATCGGCTGCCTGCGCGGCGCGGGCTTCACGATCGCGCTGGCGGCCCATGCGATCTCGGCCATCGACAGCTACCTCTACGGTTTCGCGAGGCAGGAGCTCAGCCTGCCTTTCAGCACGCCTGAGGAAACCGCCGCGATGGCCGTGGCCTTCCTTGAGCAGTTCCCGGCCGAGGACTTTCCCCTACCTCGCCGAGCTGACGACCCAGCACGTCCTGCAGCCGGGCTATGACTACGGCGAGGAGTTCGAGTTCGGGCTGAACCTGATCCTGGACGGCCTGGAGCGGGCCCGCCCGCCGCTGCGGAAGACCCAGCGGAAGTCATCCAGCGGCCGCGCGGGTAACCGCAACAGGGCGGGCTAACACTGGCCAGTCCGGCGCGCCTGGCGCCCGCGTCAGCCTTTTCGTGCCAGCTGGCTCCCGCGGCCGCGGGCAAATTTTCCTGGCCATCCGGCTGCCGGTCGTTATGCTGCTCCAAGGGCGGGCTTGGGCGCAGGGCTGGCCCTGGGTGCATGGGAGCCTGCGGAGCGTGCGATGCCCGAAACTGACACCACCGAGCTGATCCGGGAAGCCCGCGCGCTCTCCGCAGACCACGATCTCGAGCCGGCACTGGAGAAATTCCGTTCCGCGCAGCGCGCCGGCGACGATGCCCCGGACGTCCATTTCGATATCGGCTCCGTGCTCACTGACCTCGAGCGCTACCGGGAGGCTCGGGTCGGGTACGGCGATGCCGTGGCCCCGCTGACCAGGGCCATGCAGACAGCCGAGGACTACGAGATGGCGAGGCTATTCAACGACCGGGGAGTGGCGAAGGCCCTGAGCGGTGACTTGCAGGCCTCACTGGCGGATTGGGATGAGGCAATTGCGCTCGCGGTCGGCTGGTATCCGATGGCGTCGAAGTCCAGGGGGCGGGTACTGCTCGCGCTGAGAGATTACTCCGGAGCCGACCGGGCTTACCGGACAGCCATCGGGGGACCCTGGTGCTCACCTGGGACTAGCCCGTGTCCATGCAACGGCCGGCGCTCCGGAGGAGGCGCTCAGCGAGGCGCGGACAGCTATCGGGCTCGGCCAGGGCGGGCATCTCCGTATCTCATCCTCGCCCGGGCGCTGCGGGCAGTATCGGGAGACGATGCGGAGGCCGATGCGGCGCTCGCGACCGTCATCACCATCTGCGAGAAGGACATCGTGCAGCGCCGTGACCGCCCGGTGGCGCTGTACCTGCAGGCCTACGCGCAGCTAGAGCTGAGAAGGTACGGGGAGGCGGTCGCCAGCTTCGACGAGGCGATCGGCCTCTTAAGGCGCGGCGGCGCCGAATCGAGCCGGCTCTTCGCCGCGTACTCCGGTTATGGCCGCGCGCTGACCTGCGCCGAACGGTTCGGCGAGGCGCTCGGCGCGTGCCAGAGGGCGCTGGAACTCGCGCCCCAGTCAGGGGAGCAGCGGGGAAACGCGCTCGCCAACCTGGCCTACGTTCTCGGCCGGCTCGGGGACGTCGATCAGGCTATCTCCCGCATCGAGGAGGCGAGGGCAGCCGCAAGCGCCAGGGAACGGCAGTCTGGCCCGTTCGGCAAAGATCGCCCGCCGGCCGGGAATCGTGGCTGGGGCCTGCTGGGGACCGAGGCGATGATCCGTGTCGCCGCCGCCGAGAAATACGGTGACGCTGAGTCGTGGAGCGCTGCTGTCGGCGCGTTCCAGGAAGCCGCTAAGGCGGCGGGCCACCTTCGATGTGCTCAAGGCGGTCCGCCGCCAGCGTCGCACCGGCGAGGTCGTCCGGCTGTCCGCCGCCGACCCGCTCAACCTGGCCGGCATCATCCTGCCCGGCCCGCGCATTCCTGCCATCCCGGCCAACACCGTCACCTACATCGACGGCGCCCTCGCGCCCATCGACGTGGGCGCCACAGCCTGACCGCTCCAGCCTGATCGCGACAGCCCGGCCATCTGCCCGGTCTGAGGACATCGCCGCGGGCCAGTCCGGCCCGTGGGTCAGGAAGATCTATTCCCCGAAGGGCAGCTCGTCGTCCGCAGCATCGCGAGCGAGAACCGGAAGGCCGGCGAGCATGGCCATGAGACTCGCTTCACTCCGCGCAAACAGGCATGGAGGCGGCGGCTCAGGCTCGCTGAAGTCGGCCATGACGATGGAAGCGAATGCCAGCGGCTCGTCCCCCAGGAAGAGGCGGAGGCTATCACTGCTGGTATAGGCAGCGAATTGCTCCGCGCCGGAACATCCGATGTAATACGTTCCGCCCATCCGCTCAACGATTCCCGGAAGCGCATCCTCGTGTGACAGCAGGTACACAATTGCGGCATCCGGCGGGACATTGGCCGCCCGCCATTCCCTGTCAGGATCGGTGAGGAACGTGACGCCCCTGACCGGGGGGGCGGCAAACAGCGCTCGCTCGTCAGCCTCCAGCAGCGCGACATCCTGCAGCAGCCTGGCCAGGCCAGAAGCTTCATTGCCATCCGTCAGCAGAACGAGGAACGCTACCAGCGGTGACGTGCCGTCGGGTGCCGCGTCCGCAGCTGGGAAGAGCCGCTGGCGCAATCGATGCCCGACTCCCAGCAGGCCCTCTCGCTCCATCCTGGCGACGGTCGCGAACGCCCTGGGCATTATGGCGGCCGAGCTGCCGAACCTTGCCATGGTCTCGCTGAAGGCGGCGATTGCCTCCGCTGGCTGCCCTGCGTCAAGCAGGACATATCCGCGGTTCAGCAGTGACCGGGCCGCCTCATCGACGAAGGGCTCAGGTGACGAGCCGTACCGGGCTACTACGTCGTTGAGCGCGGCGATCGCCTCGTCATGGCGGCCCGCGCCGGAGAGGCTGAGGCCCCGGCCGCTCATGGCACGGGCTACCTCCGCGAGAACCGGCAGGTCGGCCGAGGAGCCGAAGCGGGCGATGGTCTCATCGAACACCGATATCGCTTCATCGGGACGGTCATCGAGGTCGAGGCTGATCCCCATGGCGATCAGCGCCATGACCACCTGCCGCATGATATCCGGATTGTCTGATTCGCCGAAGCGGGCGACAATCTGGGTAAATGCGTCCCGCGCAGCCTCGGTCGCACCGTCCTGCTGCCGTATTTCCCCCAGCTCGTAGAGGCTGCCGATGGCGGTTGCCGGCGATGCCGATCTGGCGCTCCGGCTGAATGCCGCTGCGGCCTCCTCGCGCCGGCTGCGCCTCAGGGCGGCCCAGCCGACCGGGAAGCACGCATCATCGCTGAGCGCGCCGATGATCAGCTCCCATGTCGCGGGGACGAGGGAATCGGGTGCGGCGGCGTGCCCCTCGGGGCCGTCCCAGTAGGCAACGACGTAGTCAACAGCCTCGTAGTTCTCGCCGCTTGCGTCGGCGAAATGCAGCAGTGAGATACCGGCGCCTGGCAGCACGGGCTCGAGCGCCCACCCGAGGGCATCCCGGAAGGCATCATCTGTCATCGGCGCACGCCGCCGCCGCCACAGGTACTGGCCGGCCAGGTCCCTGAGCTCATCTGCCCGGATTGCTTGCGCCACGCCGCACCGGCGCCAGTCGATGGCGGCGCAGATGACGGCGAAACCCGCGGGCGACGAATTCTCGGCTACCTGGAATCGCCTCAGCAGGTCGGGACCGCAGATGAGTTCCACCCCCAGCCCCCGCTCGGGGCGGCCATGTGCCCGCAACCCCGGATAGGCCTCAAGCGCGCGCTCCCAGTCCTGTGGTCCCCATGAGGCGCCGAATGAGAACACTGTTGCCAGGCGCAGCAGATTGGCCGCATCTGAGAGCGGCCCCCTGGCCTCGCCGCTGCGCGTCTCCTCGTAGCGGGAGTAGAGGTCGTCGCGGAGCGTCGCTACGACGACCAGCCCCGGCAGCTGACGATGCCAGCGGGCCAGGCGGGCGATGTCAATGCAGCCCGCGTCCAGGAATCGGTCCAGCTCGTCCAGCCACAGGACAATGCCACCCCGCGTGTCGCCTGGGACAAGCTCGAGCAGGCGATCGAGACTGCGGGCGGCAAGGTTATGGGGATCGGGCATGACGAGGACCCGATCGGGAAGCACGCGCCGCACCGCCTCGAACGCCGCCCTTGATTTCCCCGACTTGGATGGCCCTAGGAGCAGCACAAGCCGGGGCCTATCTCCATCGGATTTCTCCGCCAGGTCGCGCAGGCAGCGTTCGAGCTCCTGGTCGACAGCACGCGACACATAGGCAGGCCGCGGCAGGGAGGCGCTCTCAGCCTGCTGGCGGGCGAGGCTGGAGGGCGAGACCCCGAGTTCCGCCGGATCAGCATCCCGCGGGAGTCCCCGGTATTTCACCAGCGTGCGAAGCTCCCTGGCTATCTCGGTACTAGCCAGCGCTGCCGACTGCGCACCGTCCTGCCGGTGCTGAGTCCGGCTGCGGAGTTCGTACGTCACGCCGGCCAGCAGCGTGAAGGCGAACGGAAGGCCCACCGCGACCTGCTGGCTCGCATGCAGGTTGCCGAGCCCGGCGGCCAGGGCGCCGAAAAGCAGGCTGGCCATCGCGAGCGAGGCAATTGCCCAGCGCGCCCGGCGCGAGGTGCCGCTGCGGCCCGTGACCATACGTACGTTCTACTCGCGCCCCAGAGCGCTGCTCAAGCGCCAGCGCCTGCCCGCATGCCGTCCGGTTGCCCGGCGTCTCGCCGCCTGCCGCCGATCCCGCGGCCACGCGGGACGAGCTCGCCATCGCCGCCGCCGTGAACAAGATCCACGGCCTGGTCCTGTCGAGCACTCTGCTGCCCTCCCGTGGGACAACGCCGACCTGCTCGTGGTGCGCGACGACGGCGAGCTGCGCGACGCGGTCAATGCCGCCAGGCGGCAGCCCGGACGCGACATCGGGGTGCCAGGCGGCATCCGGACCCCTCCGGAGTCACCCGCCTGGTCTACCGCCCCCGGTGAAGGACATCCGGGGCCTAAGGAGGTGTCCGGATCGGGGCTCAGGCAGGCTGGCCGCCGTCCGGCCCTGGCGCCGCCGCGGGCTCGAAGGCCAGCGAGCAGGAGTTGATGCAGTACCGCTCGCCGGTCGGGGCCGGGCCGTCGCCGAAGACATGGCCGAGGTGACCGCCGCAGCGCCGGCAGACGACCTCGGTGCGGCGCATGAACAGGCTGTTGTCCGGCCGCAGCTCGACAGCCTGAGCGAAAGCAGGCTCGTAGAAGCTCGGCCAGCCGGTGCCCGAATCGAACTTGGCGTCGGAACGGAACAGCTCGTTCCCGCAGCCGGCGCAGCGATAGAAGCCGTCGTCATGGTTGTCGACGTACTCGCCGGTGAATGCCCGCTCGGTGTGGGCCTGGCGCAGGACGCTGTACTGCTGGGGAGTGAGCTCCCTGCGCCACTGCTCATCGGGCTTCTCTACCTCGGCTGCTGAGGCGGCCGCAGCCCTGGCTCGCGTCTTGCGCATCGGCAAGGTCCTTTCGCTCGCGTCGCTCACCCTGACCGGCGTAGCTCCCCGGCCGGCCGAGATGACCGCGACCTTCATTATTCGGAGCCGTGGCGTTCGCGGATTGGTCTCCGAGGGCCAGCCCGTGCCGGGCTGGCCCGGCACGGGCGGTCCGCCGGGCCACGGCTGCGCAGGCGACCCGGAGTCGCTCGGGCCGGGCCAGTAGCTGGCCCGGCCCGAGCGGTGCCGCTGGCGTGAGAGCGGCAGCGGCGCCAGTCAGTGGTTGGTTCCGAGCTGGACGGCATCGACGGTCAGCAGGTGCACCGGCTTGGCGCACGCGGTGGCAGCGTAGTAGGTCGGGATCGCGACCGTCTGGTTCGGCGGGATGATGTCCAGGTAGTCCGCGGGCCTGGGCTGGCATAGTGCTGGCAGGTAGGTCGCCGCCTGCACGATCTGCAGCTGGGCGTAGGCGATGCCGCCGGGCTGGAGGGTGACGAGCTGGCGGGGAGTGGCCAGGTTCTCCAGGGAGGGCAGGCCGATCCGGGTGACAGGCAGGCCGCCCGCCAGTGATACCCCCGGGTACCCGTAGAGGGTGCAGGGAACGTTGTCGAGATTCGTGAAGTCGATGTTGACGTAGACGCTGTCACCAGCGTCGCCCGACGGCGTGATCTTCGTGCCCAGGTACCGGGACAGGCACTGCGGCGCGGCGCCCTGCGAGCTGACCGCGGGAGAGGCCGGGGAGACGACAGCGGAGCCCGCGGTCGTGGAACCGGCCGTCGTGGAACCGGCCGTCGTGGAACCGGCCGTCGTGGAGCCGGCGGTCGTGGAGCCGGCGGATGAACCCGCTGCGGACGCGGTGGCGGAGGACGGCTGCGCGCTGGCGGCCGGCTGGGCGGTAGCCGCGGCGCGGGGCGCGGCGCTGCTGCCCGGCCCGCTGCACGCGCAGAGGAGCAGGCCGGCGGTGGCGGCGAGGGTGCCGATCAGGAGCGACTTCATCGCGGATTCCTTTCATGACGGAAGCTCACGCTGATACGAGTCGCCGTGAGCCGCCCCGCCAACAGAAAGCTCACCGGAAAAAACCGGGCCGCGCTTCCGCCGCGGCCGTGGCGCTCCCGGCATCGCCCTCGGGCCCCGGGAGACATCCGCAGGGGATGAGACGTTGCCCGCTGCGCCAGTCCTGGGCCTTGCCGCCTGCCGGCCTCGCCTGGCCCAGCACGAGCGGGCTTCCCTGAGCCGGGACCGTCAGTGGCCCGCTGTCATCGCCGCGAGCACGGTCGCGCAGCCTCGGTCCAGGCAGCCAGCTCTGGGCAGGTCTGGCGTAACGGCGGGACAAGCGGGTGTCATCCGGAAGCTGACCGGGCTTTCGGCAAGATCAGGCATGAAATTGCCCGTATGTCCGAGCCGGGCCAGGAGGCTCATGCCGATCAGCGGGCCAGCCGCGCGGATCATCACCCGTCCTGGGCGATGGCCGCCGACCCCGCGGAAGCTAGCTTCGCGACATCGCACAGTTGGGTCCGGACCGGAGGCGATGCGATGGAAGGCCCGAAGCGGCCCGCGCCACCCGCCTGCCAGGCACGCGGCGGGGCGGGATAATGCCGGTCCAGGCGATCCCGCTGGCCCTGACCGCGAGCCTGTATCCATTCGGCCTGGCGGTCCTGCTGCTGCTCGCCGAGGCAGAGCGGTATAAGGGCCGGGTGACGGTGTTCCTGGCCGGTGCGGTCATCTGCACGCTTGCGGTCGGATTCGTGATCGTGTTCGCCCTGCACGGTGCCGGGCTTGGCCAGCAAGGCCAGCAAACGCCGCGGTACGGGCTCCGGCTCGCGATAGGCGTCGCGTTCGTGGCCGGCGCGGTGATACTGGCCCGCAGGCCGCCCAAGCCGAAGAAACAGAAGGAGTCCCGGCTGACCAGGGCGGCCAGGCAGGGCGGCCTGATCGCGGCACTGATAGCAGGCATCGTGCTGTACCTGCCGTCGCCAACATATCTGTCAGCGCTGCAGGTTGTTGGCTCCTCGAAGCTGAGCACCGCGGGGACCGTCACGTGGGTTGTCCTCGTCGTCGCCATCACGCTGATCACGATCTGGCTGCCCACGCTTGTCATCGTGCTCGCGCCTGGCTGGTCGAAGCCGAAGCTCGCGGCGCTCAACTCATGGCTATCCCGGAACTCGCGCACGCTGATGGTGGTCGTGCTGGCGGTGCTCGGGGTATGGGAGATCATCGACGGCATCATCGGCCTGGCCTGACACCTCAGGCGCGCCGCTGGCGCACCCCGGCCCGCCGGACGCCGGGGCTGGCTCCCGCGCCGTCCACCCCGGCAGAGCATGAGGCGCGCCAGGCGGGCGCTCGCGGCGGCCAGGCGCGCCGATTTCAGCCAGCGGGGCGGCCAGGCCGGTTAGGCCTGGCCGTTGATGGCGACCGAGCTGGCCGCTCAGATGCTGATGGCGACCTTGCCGCGGGCATTCCCGGCTTCGAGGTGGCGCAAGGCCTCAGGTACGCGGTCCAGCGGGTAGATCCGGTCGATGCTCGGCCTGACTGTGCCCGCCTCAATGAAGCTGATGAGCCGTTCCGGGTCGGCGGCGCGCTGCCGCGGGGTGACCATGGTCAGCCGCTGGCGCAGGAACGGTGACAGGGCCAGCGCCCGCAGTTGCCGGCCCATGCCGGTCCAGTTGCCGTCGTCCTCGCCGCCGACAAGGACCGCGGTCCCGGCCGGCGCGAGCGCGCGGCGCAGCCGGGACAGGCTGGGGCTGCCGGCGATGTCGATGATGAGGTCGTAGCGGTGCGCTCGGTCGGCGGAATCCTCGCGGGTGTAGTCGATGACATGAGCGGCGCCCAGGGATCGCACCAGGTCGAGCTTGGCGGCACTGCACACGCCGGTGACCTCCGCCCCTAAGGCCCTGGCCAGCTGGACGGCGTAGCTGCCGACGCCGCCGGACGCTCCGGTGATCAGCACCTGCTATCCGGCCCGGACATGGCCGGCATCGGTCAGGGCCAGCAGGGCTGTGACGGCGGACACCGGGATCACTGCGGCCTGCTCGAAGCTGAGGCTGGCCGGCGTGGCGGCGAGCTTGTCCTCGCGGGCCGAGGCGTACTCGGCGAAGGTGCCCCGGCCGAACCCGAGGACCTCATCGCCGGGAGAGAACCTGGTGACTGCCGCCCCGGCCGCGACGACCGTGCCGGCCACATCGAGCCCCTGCACCGGGATCCGCGGCGTCCGGAGCCCGCAGAACAGGCGCAGCAGATACGGGCGGCCGGTCACCATGTGCCACCGGCCCCGGTCCAGTCCTGCCGCGTGCACCCGCAGCAGCCTCGGCGCCAAGCCGATGTCGCTCTTCTTCTACTACTACTACTACTACTACTACTACTACTTTGCCCGCAAGGACGAGATCCTCGACGGCATGGTCGATCTGGTCTTCGGCGAGATCGACCTGCCGTCACCCGGCGGCGACTGGCGGGCGCAGATGCGCCGCCGGGCCAGCTCGGCCCGGCGCGCGCTGCGGCGTCACCCCTGGGCAGTCGGGCTCATGGAGTCGCGGGCTAACCCCGGCCCCGTCACGCTGCGGCACCACGACGCGGCCATCGGCGTCCTACGCGCGGCGGGCTTCTCGGTGGCGATGACCGCGCACGCGTACGCCTTGCTGGACAGCTACATCTACGGATTCGCGCTCCAGGAAGCCGCCCTGCCCTTCAACCCCGAGACCGTCACCGAGGCCACCGAAGCGGTCATGCAGCTATTCACCAGCGAGTATCCGCACCTCACCGAGATGGCGACCGAGCACATCCTGCGGCCCGGCTACGACTTCGGCGACGAGTTCGAGATCGGCCTCGAGCTGATCCTCGATGCCCTGACCGACTCCATCTCCGGTAACGGCAGCCAGCCTCATCCCTGAGCGCCGGCCACGTCCCGATCGCCATCCGGCGGCTGGCGCCGTTCCAGCGCGGCCAGGCGCAGCTCCAGCTGATCGATCCGGTGACGCAGGAGCTCTAGCTGAGCCTCGTCAGCGAGCCGCCGCTCGGCGGCGTGCCGCAGCCGGGGGGAGGCCTCGGCGCGAGCGGCGACGACGGCGAGGGGAACCAGCCGCTGCGGCCCGTGCGGGCCGTCGACCAGCCGGGACGGGATCTGCCCGGTCCGGTACCAGCTGCGCAAGGCGGCACGGGAGACGCCGGTGGCGGCGGCCGCCCGCTCAAGCGTCACCCAGTCCGAGCTCTCGAGCTGGACGGCGAGGTCGAGTTCGAGCTCCCATGCGTCAAGGCGGTCTTCCCAGTCCATCCGTGTCACCTCCCTACCCTATTAATAGCATGGTATTGACGGGCTATTAAACGGAGCGCATGGTGGTCCCATGTTCGAGCGATTCACCAGCCGCGCCCGTCACGTCATCGTGCTGGCCCAGGAAGAAGCCCGCGGCCTGCAGCACAACTACATCGGCACCGAGCACATCCTGCTCGGGCTGCTGGGCGAGCCCAGCGAGATAGCCGCGCGCGCACTGGGCAGCTTCGGCATCTCGCTGGCCTCAGCCCGCGAGGAGGTCACCGCCCGGATCGGCATCGGGAAGAAGCCCCTGCAGGGCCATATCCCGTTCACCCCCCGGGCGAAGAAGACTCTCGAGCTCGCGCTCCGCGAGGCGCTGGCCATGCAGCACAACTACATCGGCACCGAGCACATCCTGCTCGGCGTCATCCGGGAGGGCGACGGGGTCGCCGCTCAGATTCTCGCCGAGCAGGCCGGCGACCTCGGCGCGGTCCGCAAGGCGGTTCTCGACCTGGTCCCTCCGGCACAGGCCCCCCGTGGCCTTCGCTGGCTGCGCCGGCGCGGCGCTCCGCCTTCCCCCGGCGAGCCGGGAGAGGAAGAGCAGGATGAGCTGCGCACCACCCCGGCCGCGGACAGCAGCCTGAGCGAAGCCGCCCGGCTGGCCGGCTCGGGCGCGGTGGGCTCGCACCACCTGCTGCTCGCCACCCTCGCTGATCCCAACACCGCCGCCGCCAGGGCGCTTGCCGCTCTCGGCGTCGACCTGGAGCAGGCGCGCGGCGCACTCCGCGATGCTGACGTCGCCGGCACCAGCGACGAGGAGCCCGAGGAAGCCGGCCGCCGCCGCATGCTGATCAGCGTGACCGGCGACCGCCTCACGATCGACGCCGCCGACGAGCTACTGCTCGGCCTGGCCCGCGATGCGCTCAGAGCGCTCGGTGATCACGCCAGCCCGACCGGCACCATCCGCGGCGACCTGCCGGTCAGTGTCAGCCTCGGCACTGTCTGGCAGGCAATCCGCGAGAGCCTTGAGGACATCCGCAACCGGGCCGCGGCAGCCCGTGGGCCGGTGCCGCGTGCGGGGAGGCCCGGACGCTCCGAGACCGGGACTGGCTAGCCCGCGCACGGCCAGGTTTCCGGCCGCCCGGGCAGCTGAGGTCAATCACCGCAGTCTGCATACCCGCCCCATTCCCGGCGTCGCGCCGGTGATTAGGACTACCGGGGCGCGGCTGTCATGTCGCTCATCCTCATTCCCTTCCTGCTGAGACGTGGGGAATTCAGCCAGCCTGGGTGATAAGCAGCTGGCAAATAGGCATGACACGGTCTCATGAACAGCTCTTTGCGCATTGCGGAGGTTCCGTATCCGCGAACCCGGTGAGCCTCCTGTAGTCATGACCAGCTCGCCTGGTCACTGAGCCCGTCGTCAGGATCTGAGGGCCGGCGGCAAGGTGAACATACCGGGAATGCTGGCCGGTATTACCCATAGCTGCGAGGACGGACATTGCCCGGACATCTCGCTGGCACGATGAGAATTCTCGGCCATCATGATGGCTACCAGCTGGCCGCCTTTGTTTCCGGCCGCCAGGTCGTCGTGGTGCTGGTCGCCGCCGTGATTTTCATCGCCCTCCTGACGGGCCCCATTGTCGGCGAGAATCTCTTCGATGCCTTCAGCGCAGGTGGCGCAAAGATCGCTCCGGCCGTCATCTTCCTCGGCCTGGGCGTCCTGATCGTGGGGATTACCCTGCGGATCGGGATTCTTGACGTGGCGGGTGCCTGCCTGCTCGGCGCTGTCCTACTGGGTGCGATCCTGATTAATTACTAGGCTTTCCTCGGCGGCTCCCGCGGCACCTTGCGTCCCTGGCGGGGCTGCGGGCTGTCTTACGTCCCTGGCGCTGGCCCGGGAAGCTGATCGAGCTGATGAGGCGCCAGCGGGCCGCCGGGCAGGCCGGACAGCTGACCGCTCTAGTCAAGTTACTTTACTGTCAAGAAACTTGCTGATATGGTCAGGTGCCATGGACGCCCCCGGTTCTGCCGAATTCGCCACCCCCACCCTGATGCGCGCCGCGCGCGGCGCCTACGCCGCCTCCATCCGGGCCCAGCTGCACGCCATCGGCATCGATGACCTCCCCAGGAACGGCGCGTTCATCCTGGCGGGCATCGACACGACCGGCGGTCCGCGCCAGGACCTGCCCGCTGGTCTCGGCGTCACCAAGCAGGCCGTGAGCCAGCTCATCGACACCCTGGTGAGCCGGCGCTACCTGCGCCGCAGTCCCGATCCCGGCGACCGTCGCCGGATCGCCCTCGAGCTGACTGACCGCGGGCAGCAGGTCGTGGATGCCGTCCAGCGCGGGGTGGAGGCAGTCGATCTCCAGCTGCGCGAGCGGGTACCGGCCGAGCAGATTGATGCGATGCGATCGGCGCTGCTCGCGCTCGCCGACATCAAGGGCACCAGCATCGCCAGCGGAGCCGCGCGACGCCGCCCCCACCGCCAGTTCCAGCACTTCAGCCCGATCTTTCCGGTGCGAGACCTGGCGGCAGCCCTGGCCCACTACTCGGCGCTCGGCTTCGAGACCCTCGCCTACGACGGCGGCAGTGACTACGGGTTCGCCAGCCGCGAGGGCGCCGGCCTGCACCTGGCTGCTGATCCCGGCCACGACCCGGCACACGCGGCGTCCGCTTACCTGTACGTGCGCGACGCCGATGCGCTCTACCAGGAGTGGAGCCGACCCGGTATCGGCGGCCGGACCCGGCCGGCCGGTCCCACTGCCTACAAGATGCGTGAAGGATCGCACATCGACCCGGACGAGAACCTGATCCGCTTCGGCTCGCCCGCAGCCGGCTGAGCCTGGCCAGCCTGGCCAGCCCGGCCAGCCCCGGCCGGCAGACGGCCGGCAGACGGCCGGCGGTGCGCCCGGATGCCGGTCTTGAGCATCATCCAGCTGCCCGACGAGAACACCGGTCCCCGTGGCCGATGCTGACGAGCGGGGTCAGCCCGGTGTGGCGAGCTGGTTCAGCCCGGTTACCGACGCACCACGGAGACGGAGGGTTTCCTGCCGCGATGTTCTCGGCCAGATGCGCGGGCTCGGAGGTTCCGGGGATGAGCAGCGTGTTGTCGTAGTGCGCCAGCAGCCAGGCGAGCGCCACCTGCGCCGGCGTCGCGCCAAGTTCCCTGGCGATGGTGACGACGGTGGGGTTATCGGTTGCCTTGGGGCGGTGGGGGAACGCGGACCCGAGAGGGAAGAACGGGACCCAGGCGATGTCGTGGTCGCGGCACAGCTCCAGCACGGGCTCGGCGGAGCGGTCGATGACGCTATAGGCGTTCTGCACGCACGCGATGTCGGCGGGCAGCGCCTGGCGGAGCTGGCCGGCGGAGACGTTGCTGAGCCCGACCGCGCCAATCTTTCCAGCGTCTCGCAGCGCGGCCAGCTCGGCGAGCTGGCTGTCCAGGTCGACCATCTGGTCGCCCTCGGCGATCAGGCCGGGCCCAGCGTCGATGCGTCGCAGGTTGACCACGCCCACCTGCTCGACGCCGAGCGTGGCGAGGTTGGCCTCGATCTGGGCGCGCAGTTGCTCCGGTCGTTGCGCGGGGACGAGTTTGCCGTCGGCGCCGGTGTCGGCACCGACCTTGCTGACCAGGACCAGGTCGTCGGGGTAGGGCGCCAGCGCGTCGTGGATGAAGCTGTTGCACGCGCCGTAGAACTGCGCGGTGTCGATGTGGTTGACACCTGCACGGACCGCCAGGCGCAGGATCGCCAGCGCCGCATCCCGCCCGACGGCCCGGTGCTCCAGCTGCATCGCCCCGAAGCCCATCCGGGCCACGGCGCGCCCTGCCAGCTGCGCGGTGCCGCCCGGAGCGGGCGTGCGGAAATTCGCTCTCTGGTCGGCTGCCGCCATCGGTGATCCTCCGCTTGTGGCATAGTCAGCAGAAACCGGAGGATCCTCCGGCAGGATCATCGTAACAGATAATCGGAGGACCCTCCGTATCATGCCGAGCCAGAGCCAGCCCAAACGGCTCCGCGTGGATGCCGAGCGCAACCGCGCCCGGCTGCTCGAGGCGGCACGGGCCGCGTTCGCATCCGGGCAAGCCTCGGTGACTCTGGAGCAAGTCGCTCGGGACGCAGACGTTGGGATCGGCACGCTCTACCGCCACTTCCCAACCCGCGAGGCACTGGTCGAAGCGCTCTACCGCAAGGAGCTAGCCGACCTCTGCGCGAGTGCCGGCGACCTGCTCGAAGCGCTCGCCCCCGACCGCGCCCTGCGCGCCTGGATGGACCGCTTCGCCGGCTACGTCAGGGCCAAACGGGAGATGGCCGACGCCCTCCGAGCCGTGTTTGCCGCTGGCAGCGTGACCGTATCCCTCGCACGCGAGCAGCTCACCGCCGCGGTGCAAACGATTCTCGATGCCGGAATCGCCGCCGGAACACTGCGTGATGACGTCCGCGCCGATGACATTGTCGCCACGATCGTCGGCATGTTCACCGCCACCTCACTAGCCGGCGGACACGAGCAACTGGAGCGCATGCTCGACCTGCTGATGGACGCAGTCCGAAACCCGAGCCGGTGAGCCATTCCGATCCGCGTGCGGGCTGGTCTCGCTACCAGGTGGGGATGAGCCCGCCGTCGATGGCGAAGTCGGCTCCGGTGATGTTGGCCGCCCGGTCGCTGGCCAGGTACACCGCCCCGACTCACCGAGCCGCAGGTCGGTGGCGACCGGGCCCGGGCTGACGGCCGAATACCGCACGCCATCCAGCACGCGATCTTGGCGAGCGCGATGCGCGCGGCGGCCGTCGCTACGGCCGCTGCTGCCTCGAACCTAGGCCAGGCCAGCTCGGCCGGGCTTGCGTCATCTGACTGCCCGGCCAACTCAGCGCCGCCTGCGGCCTGCGTCAGATGACTGAAGCGGCGGGCCAGCCGCCCGGGCTAACGTCGCAGGATGCAGCGGGATCCAGGCGAGCAGCGCCGCGACTCAGCACGCGCGCCCGAGAGCCAGCCGGGCCGGCACTGATGCGCGCGGCGGGCATCCGCGAGCTGGGCGGCCCGGTGCAGCTGCTCGAGCTGCCGGGCCCGCGCGGGCCGGGCCCGGACGAGGTGCTGATCGAGGTGCGCGCCTCCGGCGTGGGCAACTGGGACGACCTGGTCCGCACCGGCGACTGGGACACCGGCTCCCGCCGCGTCCGCCGCCAGGCCGGCGACGGCCTTGTGCCGCCGGGCACGCTTCGCCGGCTGAAGCGGACGAACTCGCCCCCGGTGTCCGCGGCGACGGCGGTGTACTCGATCCACTCGCCGGTAGCAGGATTGAAGAAGGGCCGGAAGCCGCTCACGCGACCGTCAGCCCGACCAGGAGTCCTTGCTGTTCTTGCGGACCAGGTTCTCGGCGATCGAGCTTTTCTGGCCCTCGTCGGGGATGACCGCCCACGCGGCCAGGTAAGCCAGGAGGCCCACCACGCCTCCGGTGATGAGCGTCACGATGACCCAGAGCACCCGGACCACGGTCACGTCGACGCCCAGGTAGTCGGCGAGTCCCGCGCAGACCCCGGCCAGCATCCTGTTGCCCCGGCTGCGCACCAGGACCTTGGTTCCGTTCCCGTCTGTCATCAGAACCATCTCCAGCGATAAGCACGGAGCCGCTGGCCGCCGTCGGCGGCTGACCCCGCTGCCTGATCTTCAGGCTACATCTCAATCAGGAAACTGGAAACCAGAAATAATTTTCATCAATTCCTCCTGGCCTGCGTTTGCGATGATGCTCCGGTAAAAAAAATCGCAATATCGCCGGCCGCGGGATCCCATGTAACCGGGAGCAATGGTGAGGGACGTTGCGCGGGCCGGGGGAGCCGGGACGGCGCTGGGGGGTCGGGACGGCGCGGGCTGGCGCGGGGGAGCCGGGACGGCGGGCTGGCGCTGGGGGGTAGCCGACCTGCCGGTGGCTGCCCTGTCGATCGCCGCCCGGCCGGGCGCGGCGCCCCGTCATGGCGGCTGCGGCGGCCGGGCCTGCGAGCCGGGCTAGGCGATCCCGGTTGCCGCCGGCGAGGCGGCCGACAGGATGCGCAGCCGCCGGTACTGAAGGATGCCGACGCGGAGAATCACCTGGGTGAAGGCCATGAGGACGAATGCGGAGTAGGCGTTCGCGCTGGTGATCGAGTGACGGACGGCATGCAGCCCGATCCTGACCGGCCGCACTGAGCGTTGGCACTGAGCGGCCTGCCGAGCCCGGCAGGCCGCGCCGGCGCGGCCGCCGCCGTTCAGTCGCCGGCGCTGGTGCGGGCACGGCCGGCCGCCTGCCTGGCGGAGCGGTCGGCCGTGCCAGCCCGGGCCGGCGGCGCCCGGCGGGCGGTCTCCAGGTCCGGGTAGATGGGCAAGGCCTGGTCGGCTGCGGCCAGCTCGAACACCTGCCGCACCTCGGCCGCGCCGATCACCAGCCGCAGCTCGCAGTGGTAGGTCCTGGCTCGCGCGTACGCGCGCGTCAGGACGTGGACCCCCGCCAGGCCGCAGAATGAGGTAGCGGACATATCGACGATGACGAGCGGCAATTCCGTGCGCGCCAGCCGGAGCAGCCTTTCCCAGACCCAGGCGGCGTTGGTGACATCGATTTCATCGGGCATCAGCGCGACGATGCATTCATCCGCCCGCGCGTCATTGCTCTGGCAGGAAACCACGACTCGCTCCTTGGCCCGAAGAGGAGGCCGGGAGTGCATCTCTGAACTCCCCCGGCATGGCCGTCGCCCCCGGCCGTGCAGACTAGCCAGTACCGTGATTTCATTATGACCCCCCATCCCGGGAGTTGCCCCAACGTCACGAGATCGCGCTTATCCGGCCGTTCCGGAATGGACCCCGCCGCGGCATCCCGGCGGTCACCACCCGGCCCGCGATAGCGTCAGCCTGCGGAGGTGGCGTGATGTGCACGGAAACCGCTAGTGCCGGGATCAGTCCGCGGCCCGTGGTCCAGCCGGTGGGGGAGTGGTCGGGCGAGCAGATCGCGCTGGAGCCAGTGGACGAGCTAACCGTGCTCAGCGTCTGCGATAACAGCATCGACATCCTGCTGACCGACCAGGGCCCGGCCCGGCGGATGCCGCTGGGCGGTGACGGTGTCCCGATGCTCGACGCGGTGACGCTGGTGGGCGGCCGGGCTGCCGACGCGCCGCTGGCTCAGCACGGTTTCTCCGCGCTGGTCACGGCGACCAGGGCCGGGCATCGTCACCAGCTGCTGTTCGACACCGGGGTGACCCCGGGCGGCTGCGCTGACAACCTGCGGCGGCTCGGTCAGGACCCAGCCGCCATTGAGGCGATCGTCTGCAGTCACGGGCACTTCGATCACACGACCGGACTGTCGGGACTCGCGGGCGTGCTCGGGCCGCGGGGACTGCCGGTGCTGCTGCACCCGGCGTTCTGGACCCGGCGGCGGCTGGCCATTCCCGGCCGTGATCCGCTGGAGCTGCCGGCCACCAGCAAGCGCGCGCTCGCCGACACCGGCCTGGAGATCATCGAGGGAACCCGGCCGTCGTTCCTGTTCGACCGGTCGCTGCTGATCACCGGCGAGGTGGACCGCAGCACGGACTTCGAGCGCGGCTTTGCGATTCACCAGGCCTACCGCGACGGCCGGTGGGAGCCCGATCCGCTCATCCTGGACGACCAGGCTCTGATCGCGCACGTGGCCGGCCAGGGCCTCGTCGTGCTCACCGGCTGCGGTCACGCCGGGATCATCAATATCGTCCGCTACGCGCAGCGGCTTACCGGCATCGACCAGGTCTATGCCATCCTCGGCGGCTTCCATCTCAGCGGCCCGCTGTTCGAGCCGGTCATCGGGCCCACCTGCGATGCGCTGGAGCAGCTGCGGCCCCGGCTGCTCGTGCCGCAGCACTGCACCGGCTGGCGCGCCGTCCATCAGATCGCAGCCCGCTTCCCCGGTGCCTTCATCCAGAACTCGGTCGGCACCACCTACATGCTGTCAGGCGCGGGCCCGGCGCGGACCTGACCCGGGCCGGGCGCTGCGGGACTCAGGACTCCAGGTACTTGATGGCCGCGATGACCCGCCGGTTGTCGTTGTCGGACGGCGCGAGCCCGAGCTTGGCGAAGATACTGGCGATGTGTTTCTCCACGACGCCGCCCGTGATCACGAGCGTCTCGGCGATGGCCGTGTTCGAGCGCCCCTCGGCGATCAGCGCAAGCACCTCGCGCTCCCGTGCGGTGAGCGCGGCCAGCGCGTCGGCCCGGCGGCTGGCACCGAGCATCTGGCCGACGACCTCCGGGTCAAGGACCGTACCGCCCTGCGCGACGCGGCTGACAGTATCGATGAATTCACTTAGTGCGCGTCTACCGGGATCCGGCCGGGCACCCGTTTTGCCTGGTTGTCCGCTGACCGGCGGACCGGGCGATGTTCCGGTTACGGCCTGAGCTGCCTGGTGGCGAACTCGGCTCCGCGGGCCAGCGCGTCCAGCTTGGCCCAGGCCGGCAGAGTATGGCAACGGGCGCCGATCCCGGCAAGGCCGGCAGTTCCCAGCGCCGGGCGGCAGCTGGCTTTCCTGGCCGGCCTGACCCCGGTCATTAGGATGGCCACGTGCTGCGAGCGGGGTCAGGACGGGTGCCGGGCGCGCGCTGCCGGCGGCCAGCCGCCCGCTGCTGCCGGCGGCTGCCCGTCCGGCCGCCGCCGCGCTGCTGGCCGCGTGCGTGGCCGTGGCGATCCTCCTCGGAGCGCTGTTCTGGCACCAGGCGCACGCAGGGTGGCTGGACCGGGCGGTCGATACCCGCCTGGAGGCGAGCCTCGGAGGCCACCGGGTGATCCTTAACCTCCTGGTCGGGCTGGGCGATCCGCTGCCGGTAACCGTGATCGTCGTGGTGCTGCTGCTGGCCTGCGCCGCGGCGCGGCGATGGCGCGGGGCGCTGCTGCTGGCGGTCGCCGTGCCCAGTGCCGCTGCCCTGACCGAGTTGGCGCTCAAGCCGCTGGTGGGCCGGCTGCTGGGCGGCGGGCTCAGCTTTCCCAGCGGGCATGCCACCGGCATGTTCGCGCTGGCCGCCGCGATCGGGGTGCTGCTGCTCGGGCCCCCGCGGCCGCGGCGGCCCGCGGTGCTGCGGGTCGTCCTCGGGCTCTGCGCGTACGCGGCCGCGGGCGCCGTCGCGGTCGCGCTGGTGAGCCTGCACCTGCATTACTTCACTGACACCGTCGCGGGCGCCGCGGTCGGCACCGCGGTGGTCCTGGCGACGGCCTTCCTCCTCGACTGGCTCTGCGCCCGGCGGGAGCCGGCGCCCGCGCCACCTGGCCGTCTCACCAGCGTGCCGGAGCCCGCGCCGCACCAGGCCCGGGGCGGCGGCCGGGGCCAGCTGCCTTAGGCAGCTGGTGATGCCTGGCCGGGGCGGTCAGGCCTGCCGCAGCACGGCGTCCAGCGGCTGCGGAACCCTGGCCAGGGCGACGGCATCCGTCAGCAGGCGGGCGTACTGGCTCTTGCGGCCTGATCGCGTGCCCATGAAGCGGTGCAGCTGCACCTCCGTGCTGCGGCCCTGCTGCGCGGGCTGCCGCTGCAGGATGCGGAACGATGCGAGATCGCCCTGGCCGTCGATGAGCTGCTCCACCGCGGCGGCCCCGACGGCGCGGATCAGCTCGTCCTCCAGGTCGGCGACGCACACGTGGAACCCGAGTGCTGCCATCCCGGCGCGAGAAAGGCCCCAGCCCATCCCGGCCCGCTCCAGGGCACGCCGGAAGTAGCCTTCCTCCGCAGCGTCGCACAGGCCGCCCAGCCGGAGGCCGAGCCCGCGCGGGCCGAGCATGGTCAGGAAGCGGCCGATGTTCGTCGCGCCGCCCATCTCGACGATGGAGATGCCCTCGGCGGCAAGAGCCCGGCCACGCCGGGCTGCCAGCGCCTCGAGCGCGGCCCGGTCGCTCGTTCCCTCGACGAGGATGACCGCGCGCGATTCGATGACCGCTGCCAGATCGAAGTTCATGAGCTCATGACCCGGATAGTCCGCCGGCTGGGATGCCGCCAGCCGGGCACGGCCATTCGAGCGAGCCGATCATGCTCCGGCAGGCGGCGGTGATCCTGCCTCGACACCCTACTGGGCCGCGTGGCTGAGTGAGTCCGCGCGAGCACCGGCCGCGTGGCTGCGACACCGGGCGTCCCGGCTACTCCGGGAGGTCCAGGCTGGCTGCCTGGTCGGGCTGCGCGAGGTGCCCGGCCTGCTCGCCGGCCGGCAGCTGAGTGCCGTCAGCCGCGGGTCGCTGGGCCAGCCCGGCGACAGCTGACAGCAGGCTGGTGTTCCGGGCGCCGACCAGCTGCCAGGCGCGGATGATGGCGAACATGAAGAAGAAGACAGCACGCCCTCGTTAGTGACGCGCCCCAGATCGCGCGGAGAGCGCTCCAGCTGCATGCTGTTAGCCAGCTGCAGGCCGTACAGGACGAAGAGCATGACGAACATGAGAGCCTGGCCGGGCTCGATCCGGCGCTTGTGCTCCCGGTACTGCAGGATGATCAGGCTGATGATCGAGATCAGACCGGCATACGCCAGCACGATGCCCGCGTCACCCAGGTTCACTCTGGGCAGGAGCGCGACCAGGGCGATCACCAGGGCGTTGACCAGCGCTGAGAACGCTGCCGCCGCTTTCACCTGATGATCAATGCTGGCCGTGTCGCCCGTCAGCTTTTCCGGCGACACCGAGATGGCCACGAAGAGCAGCCCGATAAGCGCTCCGGCGACGGTGGCGCAGCCACTGAAGAAGTCGTGGTAGCTAGCGGGGATCAACGGTCAGGGCCTGCCCGGTCGCTGGCGGGCCGGCCGCCCCGCGATGACCGGCCGGGCACGGCCAGGCCCGCCGCGACGCTGCGGGGCGCGCCGCAAGCCGGGCGCTCGCACCAGGCGCTGCCCCGGCCGAGCACAGCCGGGATGGCTGCACAGGCCGGCCCGCGGATAGGGAAGAGCACGACATCGGTCAGGACGCTACGCCCTGTCGGCCGCGGCCACAACGGGCCAGCCCTTCCAGCTGACCGCCGTCAGGGCATTGGCGCCGGCCAGCTCGTCATCCTGGTCAATGTCGCCATCGAGCACGCGTTGCCCGCTGTCCGGGCTCGCTGGCGAAGCCGGAGCGCAGCCGCTGGCCGGTCCTCGAAAGGTAGCCGCTCCCGCGATACCGTGAGCGCATCGCGGGACCCGCCCCCAGGCGGGACCGGGCGTGATGGGCACTGATCGGCCGGATGCAGAGGCAGGGGGAGATCGGTCATGGACACGGATCTGGTCAGCCAGGTCGTCGACATCGCCCAGCGGGTGGTAGCCAGCGGAGCGATCTCGGCGAACGGCCATGGCAACGTGAGCGTTCGCGTGCCGGGTGCGGAGGAGATGTACTTCACCGCGGCTCCCTCGCTGCGCAACCATCCCGCGTCGGCGGTCGTGCGGGTCGGCCTGGACGGAACCCTGCTGGAGGGCGAGTTGCCGCCGATCCAGGGCGCGGTGGTGGCCATGCACACGGCCATGTACACCGACCATCCCGAGGTCGGCTGCGTGCTGCACACGCACTCGCCGTACGCCACCGCCTACGCCGTGGCCCGCAGGCCGATCGGGTGCTGGATCGAGGCGCTGGCCATGTTCGGCCTGCCCGAGGGGGTGCCGGTGGCCGGCTACGGCCCGCGCGGGTCCGACCAGGCGGTGGCCGCCATCCGGGCTGCGGTGACTCCGGGCGTTCCGGCGGTGCTGCTGGCCAATCACGGCGTCCTGGTGTTCCACCGCAATCCGGAGCTGGCCATCATCGTCGGCGGAGTCGTGGAGGAGGCCGCGCAGGCGGGCATCAACGCCGCCAGCCTGGGCGGCCCGGCCGAGATTCCCGCCGGGCTACGGGCCGCGGCCCTGCAGCGCGCCATGGCCTTCGACAGCCGGGGAACGGTGCGCGCCTAGCTCCCGCCGGACCCCGGGCCGGCAGGCCGGGCTCACCGCCCGTGCTCACCGCCCGTGCTCAGGGGGCCCGGATGACACCCGAGGGCAGGATCCGCGCCGCGGTGGCACCGAAGTCTTCCGCGGACAGTCGCGCGATGAAGGCGACAGCGCCGCCGCCGGGCAGCGGCTGGCCCTCGCCGGTGAACCGGATCGGGTAGATGCGGGCGCGCTCAACGGCCGGCCGATGACAGGGTCACGTGCAGGATGACGCTCATGCCGAGGTCGCCGTCAGTGGCGAAGTCGTCGTAGCCAGCGAAGTTGCCGAGACTGTAGGCGATGAGGCGCCCGCGGTAGAACTGCATGCCGCGTACGACGTGCGGGCCGCTGGCGATCACCAGGCTGGCGCCGGCCCTGATCGCCATGTGCGCGAACGCCTCGGCGTTCCCCCGGTCCTCGCCGAGGTAATACTCCTCCTGGCCGGTCACGTGGTCGGCGCCGGCGCCCTCGGCTCCGGCGTGCATGTAGACGACGACCGCGCGTGCCTCCCGGCGCGCCCGCCTGATCAGGGCGCGGGCAGCGGGCAGGTCCAGCAGGCTGGCGTCGTAGTCGTAAGGCGCGAAGGCGAGGAACGCGACCGTCATCCCGCCTGCCCGGACCAGGGTGATCTCGCCGGGCAGGCCTGTCTGGGCCAGGCCGGCCGCATGGATCGTCCGCACGGTCTGGGCCTGGCCTGCCGCGCCGAAGTCGAAGGAGTGATTGTTGGCGTCATTGAGGATCGTGAACCCGGCCGCCTTGAAGTACCGCACGTAGCCGGGCGGATCCCGGAACGCGAAGCAGTCTTTGGCCGGGCCGGTCTGCGAGCCGCACTTGCTGGTGGTCGCCGTCGTCAGCGTTCCCTCGAGGTTGCCGAAGACGATCTGAGCGCCTGAGTCGAGGATCGGCTTCACGGCATCGAAGTAAGCGGCCGGGTCGGGCGGCAGGCCCGGGGTATTGCCGAGCATCGTGTCGCCGACGGCGGCGATGGTCACCGATGTCGCTGGCGCGGCGGCCGGGCTGGTCTGGGCTGCCTGGTTCAGCTCCGGGGAATCTGCCGGGCTGGCTGGCGGCGACTTGCTGGCCGTGGTGTCCGCGGCCGGACGGCCCGGCGACGAGCAGGCCGGCAGCAGGAGCGCGGCGGCCAGGCTGACTGCCGCGCCGGCGCCGCGCATGATCGGACGGCGGCGTCCTGGTGTCGTGGCCCGGCTGGCAGGACGGCGCGCGGCAGTGAGGTCGCGACGATACCTGCCCGCCCGGCGCATGGCCGACAACGTAGCGTGACTGAAGCCCGGCCGGGCCGGATTCGGGCAGATCGGCCGCCCGCCAGCCTGCGCGCATCGCGCCGGATCACAGGAGATCTGCGCCGAGTGCTCGGCGGCGCCAGCCTAATGCAGGCGTGACGTCAGCGGGTGTCCTCGTCGCAGGCGGCAGCCGAGAGGGCATCCGCGTCGGGAACCTCGATAGCGCCGCGGCGGAACCGCGGCGGAGGCGCACGGCACCTGCTCGCGTGAATGACTGGGGAGCGCGATCAGCGTCGTGGCCAGTGGCACCCGGCGGAGACATCTCATCCGGGGACGACCCTTACTACGCCACGCCCGCGTGAACGTGGTGCGTATCCGGGAATGGACGCCCGTCGCCGGGACACGGTGACTCCCCGGCCGTCACAGCCGCGCGGGCATGAACGGCCGCCGGGCGGCCGGTCAGGGCCCGGTGGCCGGCGACCGAAGAGGGGGTCGGGCCGGGCTCGCGGAGGCCGCCGCGAGAGCATGCGGCCGCCGCGAGATCCTGAGGTATCAGGACCGGGCCATCCCCGGCCGGGCATCGGCCCGGATCCGGCGGTTAGGGGTGGCGCGGGCCGTGACACCAAGGAGGATGTCCGGGACGGACCGCTGGGGTAGCCGATACGGATACCCAGGACGGGCGGCCTGGTAAGCGGCGGCCCGGTGAGCAGGGAGGGTGAGTTGCCGATGGAGCGGGTACTTGATGGCACGGTCGCGCTGATCACGGGTGCGTCGAGCGGAATCGGGGCGGCTACGGCTACGGCGCTCGCCGCGCGGGGCGCGGCGGTCGCGGTGGCCGCGCGGCGGCGGAAGAGGCTCGATGATCTCGCCGCCGAGATCCGCGATCAGGGCGGGACGGTGCTGGTGCTGGAGTCTGACATCACCAGCCAGGAGCAGGCAGCGAGCATCGTCGGCCGCACCGTCGGCGAGCTGGGCCGCCTGGACACGCTGGTCAACAACGCCGGGCTGATGCTGCTGGGCCCGGCGGCTGAGGCCCCCCTGGAAGAGTGGCAGCGGATGGTCGACCTCAACCTGCTCGGCCTGCTCTACTGCACCCACGCGGCGCTGCCCCACCTGCTGCGCGCCGCGGCGGACGGGCCCCGCCAGGTGGCCGACATGGTGAACATGAGCTCGGTGGCGGGGCGGGCGGCCCGCAGCGGCAGCAGCGTCTACAACCTGACCAAGCACGGCGTCGGCGCCTTCAGCGAGTCCCTGCGCCAGGAATTTGCCAAGCGCTACCTGCGCGTCTCGCTGGTGGAGCCGGGCGCCACCGCGACCGAGCTGGCGGAGCACAACCGGCCCAAGGTGCTGGAGAGCCTGCGGGGCCAGTTCGGGCAGCGGATGGAAGCCGAGGACATCGCCGAGACGGTTGCCTTCATCGTCACCCGGCCGCGGCACGTCGCGGTAAACGAGATCCTGATCCGGCCCACCGAGCAGGAACGGTAAAGCCCGGCGAGCTGACTTGCCGAGCTAGCCCCCCGGCAGGAAAAGGCAGAACGGGTGGCCCGCCGGGTCCAGGTAGACCCGTACGTGCTCCTGGGGCTGGTAGTCGGCCAGCACCGCCCCGGCCTTGAGCGCATGCTGGCCAGCTGCGGCCAGGTCCTGGACGGCAATGTCCAGGTGCACGGACATCTGCTGGTCGCCCGGCCCGGAGCAGCAGCAAGGAGGGTCGTGAGCAGCAGCGAGGGGACTGCCATGCGCATGGGCTACAAGCTCGCCACCGAGGCATTCGGCCCGGACGAGCTGATCCGCCAGGCTGTGCTGGCCGAGGAGGCGGCTTCGACTTCGGGGGGAGATCAGCGATCATTTTCGTCCGTGGCTCGATAACCAGGGGCATTGCCCGTTCACCCGGACGGTGCTCTTAGCCGTCGCGGCCCGTGCCGAGCGGATCGGGCTGGTCGCCGGCGTGACCTGCCCGACCGTGCGGACGGGATGCTGTTCCGGCGCCGTGGCTGCTACCAACCTGCAATCGGTTGCCAACCATCCTGGTCACCATGGCAGCCGAGGCTGGTAATGCGTACCGGGGTCCGGTACCCGGCCCCGGGCGCGGGCCGCCAGCGACCAGCGCGGCGGTGCACGACAGGGCAGTCAGGCGCCGCGGCGCGGAGCCTGGCCGCCCGCGACGCAGCGGAGGGAGGCAGGTGGCGGCTCTGTGGGGATACCGCCGTGCGCTGGCCCTCGCCTTGCTGTGGCTGGTGATCTTCGTCCTGTACATGAGCACGCTGCCGTGGGCGGGCGGCGCCCCGGCGCAGCCGAGCAGCGGCGCGGTGGGAGCGCTGTTCCTGCGCGTCGCGGGCGTGACCGTGCAGCGCCCGTTCTGCACGGCCAGCGTGGTGGCGAGCCGGAAAGGCAACCTGCTCCTGACGGCTGCGCACTGCCTGGGCCGGATCCCGGTCTCGGACATGGTCTACGCGCCGTACTACCGCAACGGCACCGCCCCGTTCGGGACGTATGCCGTGACGGGCCAGGTATTCCCGCCGGGCTGGTACCCCCGCGGCCGGATCAGCCGTGATTTCGCCTTCCTCACCGTGGCCGGCGACGTGCAGCGCCGAACTGGCGCGGAGAAGATCGGCTACAGCTCGCCCGTGCCGGGCCGGGTCACCGTGGAGGCGTACTCGCTGAACGGCGGCCCGGTCGTCTGCACCCGCAAGCCGGGCACCATCGAGGCGGGCGGCCAGCGCCAGCTGAGATTCGGGTGCGGCGGATTCGATGACGGATCCAGCGGCGCCCCGTTCCTGACCGGCATCAGCCGCCAGTCGGGGCTGGGCACCATCGTCGGCGTGATCGGCGGGTACCAGCAGGGCGGCGATACCTCGGCTGTGTCCTACTCCCCGGCGTTCGGCCCGGTGGTGCAGGCCGTCTACCGGGATGCGAACGGCGGCTCGGGCGGATCCCCCCACCAGCCACGCAGGAACCCGGCGGCGCGCTCGCACGCCCCGGCCAGCGGCCCGGCCGGGTGATCCAGCGCCTCGAGGATAAGTTCCGCGATCTTCTGGCGGGCCTGGGCCAGGACCTGCTCCGGCGTGGCATCCGAGGCTGACCGGTAGCCGATCACCGCGCCCGCGTTGCAGACGAAGTCGGGCAGCGCCACGATGCCGCGGCGCCGCAGGACCTCCGCGCCGTCCCTGGTATAGGGGACGTTGGCGGCCGGGGCCACGACCAGGACGGAGGGTGGGAGCGACTCGGCGGTCCGGCGGCTGATCACGCCCGGACGGGTGCCAGGAACGATGACATCGGCCTCAACCGAGGTGAAAAGATCGCGAGGCGGCCGGGCCGGACGGCCGTAGCGGAGCACGCACTGATCGCCGTGAACGCGGCGCAACTCGAGCAGCCGCCCGACATCGAGCCCGGCCGGGTCCGCCGTGCACCCGGCGATGGTGGAGACCGCCACGACACGGCCGCCGCGGCTGGCGACCTCGACAGCCACGCCGCCGCCTACCTTGCCGAATCCCTCGATGGCCACGGAGCGGCCCTCCCAGCCGCCGCCCGGTCCGGCGCGGAGCGCGGTCTCCGCGGCCGCCGCCACCCCGTAGCCGGTCAGAACGTCCTCGAACGGCACCCCGTCCACGACGGCGCTGATCGCGGCCGGCGAGGCGCGCCGCTCGCGCAGCAAGGCGAAGTCCTCCTCGGATGTGCCCATGTCCGGCCCGGTCAGGAATCCGCCCGCGTCGGCCAGCGGGCGGATTTCCGCGCAGTAGCGCGCCATGATCCCGGCCCGCGTTGCGCGGTCGGCCGGATCGCCGGCCAGGCCGGCCTTCGCGCCGCCCACCCGGTCGCCCAGCGCCGCGAACTTGTAGGTCATGGCCCTGGCCAGCAGCGCGACCTCACCGACCGTGACATCGGGGGCCAGCCGCGTCCCGCCAGCGGACACGGGCGCGCCGGGCAGGTCGAACACGATGAAACCCGGAACCGAGCCTAGCGTGACGATGTGCGGCTGGCGAGGATCGAGCCCGGCACCAGGCTGGCCGGCCATGGCATCTCCGATCGTCCGGTCACGGCAGCTGATGCCACGAAGTCTGCCGTAAGCCGCCGGCGCCTGAAGCCTCAGCCTGCCTGCCGTGCCTGACCGGAGTGCCGCGCCTCAGTGGCCGTGCCTGACCGGAGTGCCGCGCCTGACCAGAATGCTGTGCCTCAGTAGGCCGTGCCGGGCCCCACCTGGGCGCTCGCGCTGGCCGGATGGCCGGGCGAGGTGCTACCCGGTCTGGCTGCCGAGCAGGAACGACAGGCCGCCCTGGTCGTCGATCTGCGCGTCGAGCTGCCTGTCCTCGACGAGAGGTGCGGCGTCATGCTCGATGAAGACGCGTGCGCCCGCGTCATCGATCACGGCGTCGTCTGGCTGCGGCCCCTGCAGCGACAGCGTCAGCGTGCCCTCCTCGCCGCCCTGCACGGACATCCGCAGGCCGGCGTCCTCCGGGACGCCGGGCTGTGAAGTTAGGGTACGAATCATCTCGGCGGCTTTGTCGGTCATTGTCAGCATGGTCAGCACCTCGTTCTGGGCTTCGACGGATGTGGGATGGCAAGAGTTGCTGACCCTGCCCCTGCCACCGTCGGCTTAAACAGGCGCGGGCCCCCATGCCCGCCGGGCTCCGCGCGCCCGGAGCGGTCCGGGCTCCGGGCACCTGCTCGGCATCCGGCTGCCAGCCGATGATCCTGAATCCGTGCCTGATCGCGGCGTCCAGGCTCGCGCGATCGAGCGTTCCGTCCGCCTGCCTCTGGATGGCCACGAACCTGCCTGCCATCGGGTTAGCGGCCGTGATGATGCCGAGGAGTCGTTCGATCTCGGCGGCGTCGCCGATTATCTCCGGCCGCGCGAGTACGTCATGACCGCCGAGGCGGATGCGCTCGGGCCTGCCCTCGCGCAGCTTCAGCTTCCAGTTGCCGCCGCCAGGTGTCAGCAGCACATCGCCGTCACGGACGCAGCTGACCGGCTGCCGGTAGGACTTGCCGGTCCGGCGGCCGGTGAGGAAGACGAGCATGAGCCGGCCGCTCAGCGGCGTGGCCAGCGGCAGCGCGAGAACGGCGCGCATCGGAACGTTGACGATGTGGAAGAGCCGCTGCTGCAGGCGCCGCTTCAGCGGCGGCATCGCCTTTGCTGTCATGGCCCGCTCCTTGCCGCGGTCGTGCCCTGGGGCGCGGTGCCCCTCGCTTCGATGTCACCCTGGACGGCAGTGCAAGGCAGGCAGGCAGGCAGGCAGGCCACCCGGCCCGCGGCTGGCCGCGCGGGCCGGCGCGCAGGTCGCCGGGGACGGCTGGCCCCGGTCCGGCATCCGACGTGGATGCGCGGCTGCTGCGGAAAGAGCCACCGCGGCTGCGCATCGACGCTGTTCCCCGCCGCCTGTTCCCGTCGCCTGCTCCCCGGCGCTGACCGCGTGCGGTCTTTGGCCGGCCGCGTGCGGTCTTCGGCCTGTCGTCTGTCGCTGGCCGTCAGCGGCCTGTTGCCCGCCCCTGCGGCATGCGGCCTGCCGCCTGCTGCGGCGCGAGGCACTGCCGGGCGGCGGCCGGCCGCGGAACGATCGGAGACGTCATCGAGTTATAACTTGTGATTCCCGGTAGCGCGACGTACCCTGTCGATATATCGTGATCGTATCGCGAGAGGGCGGGAGCGGATAATGGCAGCGGCAGCCCCTGGTGCGGGCGAATTCCGGGCCGGATCGTGCGGCTGGGGCGAATGCGGCGACCTGCTTGGCCAGCTGCGGCGCGGGATCCGGGCCTTTGCCCGCGAGCGCGGTGGCCCGTGGGAGCGGAATTTCGGCGGTCGGCCGGGCCCCGGGCCCTGGGGCGGCGGCCTGGGCGGGGCGCGGGGCGGCTGGTGGCCGGGACCGCCGCCGGGCCCGCCGGACCCGGCGCGGGGACCGAAGGCAGGGCGGGGTGACGTGCGCGCGGCGATCCTGGCGCTACTGCGGGAGGGCCCGCGCAACGGCTACCAGATCATGTCTGAGATCGAGGAGCGCAGCGGCGGCGCCTGGCGGCCGAGCCCCGGCGCGGTGTATCCCGCGCTGTCCCAGCTCGCCGATGAGGGCCTGATAGCGGGCGAGGAGTCGGGCGGCCGACGCACGTTCAGCCTGACCGATGCCGGCCGCGAGTACGTCGAGCAGAACCCGGAGAAGGCACGCGGCGCCTGGGAGTCGACGGCTCAGCAGGAGGCCTGGCAGCTGCCTGGCCTGTTCAGCCAGGCGGCCCGGCTCGGTGCCGGGATCGTGCAGATCGCGCACGCGGGCACGCCCGGGCAGATCCGTGCGGCCGAACGGCTGCTGGAGCAGGCCCGGCGCGGGCTCTACCGGATCCTCGCTGATGAGGACGCGGAGTCAGATCCCGGTGAACAGGACGACTAGATAAAGGGATAAGGCAGGCAGGACCATGAACGATCACATCCGGATTTCAGACGCGGACCGGGAACGCGTGACGGCCCGGCTGCGCGAGCACTACGCCGAGGGCCGGCTCTCCTCCGACGAGCTCGACGAGCGGATCACCGCGGCGCTCAGCGCGAAGACCGTCGGGGACCTGCGCGCCGTCATGGTGGACCTCCCCGATCCGGAGGCGGCTCCCGCGCAGGGCCGGCCGTACGCGCCCTGGGCCATGGGCCCGAGGGTGGTCGTCCGGCGCGGACCGCGGCTGCTGCCGCTGGCGCTCATCGCGCTGGTCGCCGCCCTGGTGCTGCCCGGCGCGGGCTGGGTCTTCCTGGCATTCTTGAAGGTTGCCCTGCTGGTCTGGCTGGTGGCCTGCCTGGCGGGGATCTTTGCCGTGGCCCGCTTCCGCCGGCATGTCCGCCGTCACTGGCAGTCCGGGTACGGCAGCCAGTGGCAGCACTATCAGTGGCGAGGACTGTAACCAGCGATAGCGGCAGCAGCCGCATCCTCGCGGCTCAGCTACAGCTGGTCAGCCACAGCTGCTCAGCCACAGCAGTACGGTACGAGCGTGGCGACTATGGACGACGCGGCCCGGATGGCGCTGGAGCTGCCTGAGGTGACCGAACGCGAACGTCGCGGCAATCGGACCTGGTTCGTCGCCGGCAAGGCATTCGCGTGGGAACGGCCGTTCACCAAGGCCGACCTGAGGCGGTTCGCCGATCAGGTCCCGCCGGACGGGCCGATCCTGGCCGTCCGTGTCGAGGACCTCGGCGAGAAGGAGGCTGTGCTCGCAGCCAATCCCGGCGCCTTCTTCACGATTCCGCACTTCGACGGCTATTCCGCGCTGCTAATCCAGCTGCGCGCAGTCTCCGGCCCGGCGCTGCAGGAGGCGATCACCGACGGCTGGCTGGCCTGCGCGCCGCCCGGCCTTGCCACTCAGTGGAACCGCTAGCCGGAACTGCTAGCAGCATCCGGTCCCGGACCCGCCGGTGTTGAACAGCCCGAACGTGGTCGGGTAGGGATCGATGGTCTCGCCGCCGAAGTCCTCCATCGCCCACTTGCTGATGTTCGTGGGGGAACCCGGGTCGGTGTAGTTGGAGATGGTTAGCCGGACCGTACGGTCGCTTGCGTCGCGATCGTGAGACAGGAATGTCAAGTTTTGTTATCGAGAGAACGCTTCGGTACCTATCCCGGACATTTCATGGGAGAAGGCGGGAATCTTTAATGCTTTCTTGTCTTTACGGCGACTATGCCGTTATCGATGAAGCGGGTGCCGTCACCGGCCGGGTCACGCCGCCGCTCAGCTCAGTGGCGCGAAGCGGGCGGTGAAGTGCCGCAGCTGCGCGGGCTGCGACACGATGCGCATCCCCGGCAGGCCGGTCGCCCGGCGCGCGACCCGGCTGACGACCTCGATCACGTAGTCGATGTGGCTCTGGGTGTAGGTGCGCCGGGGGATCGCCAGGCGGACCAGGTCCATGGCAGCCGGGGTCTCGCTGCCGTCAGGGTGCAGGCCGAACATCACGGTCCCGATCTCGCAGGCCCTGACCCCGCCTTCCTCATAGAGCGCGCAGGCCAGCGCCTGACCGGGGTAGTGCAGCGGGTCCAGGTGCGCCAGCATGGCGCGCGCGTCGATGAAGACCGCGTGGCCGCCGCAGGGAACGACGACGGGGACTCCGGCCGACTCGAGCGCCTCGCCGAGATAGGCGACGGAGCGCACCCGGTAGCGCAGGTAGTCCTCGTCGACGCACTCACGCAGTCCCTGCGCGATCGCCTCCAGGTCACGGCCGGCCAGCCCGCCGTACGTGGGGAAGCCCTCGGTGAGGATCTCCAGGTTGCGGCACTGCGCGGCGAGGCTGTCGTCATTGAGCGCGAGCCAGCCGCCGATGTTGGCCAGCGGGTCCTTCTTCGCCGACATCGTCATCCCGTCGGCGAGGGCGGCCATCTCCCGGACGATGCCGTCCACCGGGAGGCCGGCATAGCCGGCCTCCCGCGTCTTGATGAACCAGGCGTTCTCCGCGAAGCGGCACGCGTCCAGGAACAGCGGCTTGCCGAAGCGGTCGCAGATCTCACGGACTGCCCGGATGTTGGCCATGCTGACCGGCTGCCCGCCACCTGAGTTGTTGGTGATGGTCAGCATGACCAGTGGCACCGCATCGGCCTGGTCGGCGAGCAGCCGCTCCAGCGCCGCAGCGTCCATGTTCCCCTTGAACGGGTGCCGGAGCGACGGCTGAAGTCCCTCCGGGATGAGCAGGTCGACGGCCCTGGCGCCAGTGAACTCGATGTTGGCCCGGGTGGTGTCGAAGTGCGTGTTGCTCGGGATGACCCGTCCCGGCCCGCCGGTCACGGTGAAGAGGATCTTCTCGGCCGCCCGGCCCTGGTGGACGGGCAGGACGTGCCGGAACGGGAACAGGCCGGTCACCGCCTCGCGGAACCGGTAGAACGAGGGAGCGCCCGCGTAGGCCTCGCTGCCCCGCTGGATGCCGGCCCACTGCTCGGCCGACATCGCGCCGGTTCCTGAGTCGGTAAGCAGGTCGATCAGCACGTCCTCGGCTCGCAGCTCGAACAAGTTGTAACCCGCGGCGGCCAGCGCCTCCGCCCGCTCGGCCCGAGTGGTCAGCCGCATCGGCTCCACCGAGTGAATCCGGAACGGCTCGAAGATGGTGCCGAACGGCTCGTCCGTCATCGGCAGGCCCTCCTCGCGATTTCGCGGAATGGCATTAAAGGTACAAGCAAAAAGCTGCCGCGAGTAGGCGGCCGCGCCGCTTCCTCCCGCTCGCATATCGCCGCATGAACGGAAAGTCCGCGGCCGGCGCTCTTGGCTGCGGCATGTACGTGCATCACATGGTCAATGGCCTTAACGTCTGGCATGTGAAGTAGCGCTGCCCGAGATCCCGCATTGCGCCGCGTGCCGGTGCGGGCACGAGGAAAGGTCGATCACATGGGGGGGAATGCCGAGGCCGGCGATGCGGCGCAGCTACCGCCGGGTCATGCGGGAGCGGGCCAGGCTGCCGCGGGTAACGCCGGTAACGCCCACGACGGCGCTGACGCGGGTAACGCTGACGCGGGCGGCGCTGACGCGGGCGGCGCTGACGCGGGCGGCGCTGACGCGGGTAACGCTGACGCGGGCGGCGCCGGGTCTGCCGCGGCCGGCCAGCCTGCCATCTGGGTACGAGCCGCCGCGGCATTGATAGGGCTCGCCTCGCTCGGCGTGGGCGTCTATGCCGTGACGGAGACGGCCAATCAGGCCGGGGCGGCAGCACTTGTCGTCGTGGCCGGCATCTTCTTGCTGCTCAGCCTCAATTTCATTCCGTTCGACCGGAGCTTGAGCGGGGAGGCTCTTTCGAATGTTGTGCTGGCACTGCTGGTTCTCGCCTGTGCCGGGGCTGGCTGGGCGCTCGAGCCTGCTGTCACGGCCACCGCGAAGCCGCCGGCCGTCACGGCGCAGGGAAAGCCGCTCCCGGCCGCGGCGTGCCAGAATTCGGCAGGCACGGTCGCCAGGCGCGGCGCTGCTCCGGTGACGGACAGGGTCAGCAATGCCGCCAGTACCCTGGTCATCTCCGTCGGGCGGCAGGGCGCCGCGGAGCAGCGCGAGTCGAGTCCGCTGCCTATCCAGGGCGGCAATATCCGGTTCAAGCCGGGAGCCAGCCTGTGCACGGCCGCGAGTGATTTCATCCGCTCCGACGGCCAGGTACTGCCCGGATATCAGCTGGCGAGCAAGGCCCTGGTCAGTAACGACGGGCAGGATGTCACGATCCGCGTTTACGTCGCGCCCCGTTACCAGCAGGTCAGCGGCTTCGGCGAGTATTCCGGAACGGTCAGCCTTGATGACGCCCAGGCAACGGGCGCCCTGGTACACGTGACCATGTACATCCAGTATCCCTACATCAACCGGGTCCTGCTGCTGGGCCTGCTGCTGTCCTGCGCGGGATTGATCTGGGGGCTGCTGGTCCGCAGTGCTGACATCGACAGCACCGCGCAGCACGTGCGCGGGAGCGAGAGATTCTTCGCCAACCTGGCGCTGCGCGTAGCCGTCCTCGCGACGGCCGTGCCCATCATCAATGCCCAGGTGCTCAGTGACCCTGGCTGGACGGGAACCCTGAGCGATTACATCAGGCTCGGCAGCCTGGTAGGCGGAGCGGCCATTGCCGCTACCCCCTCGCTGCGGGCCATCGTCAGCAACCTCGGACCCAGGCCGTAGCCGGCTGACTGCTTCCTGCCCTGACAGCCCGGCCGCCGACGTTCTCAGAGCCCCGGCCCGGCGGAGTCCTTGCCGCTGCCAGGCCGGCTGCCGGCGTCAGCCGTTCCCCGCGCGACGGCGATCACGGCGAGCAGGGCGCCCAGCGGGGCGACCAGCGCGATGAAGTCGGCTGAGGTCAGGTTACCCAGCGCGTCGAGGGCCCCGGCGAAGCCGACGATAACGACGGCCACCACGACCAGCCCCCAGCCGTGCAGGAACAGCCGCAGCGTGAAGGGCGGAGCGGCCGCGGTGACGTCCGGCACGGCGGTGACGGACTTCGTGCCGCGGCTTTCGGTGATGCCCTCGCGCACCCGCACGGTGACGGTCAGGTCGCCCGGCTGGTCGGCGACCAGGAGCAGCTCGTCCGGATGATGCGGGTCGGGCGCCTGCGCCACCGAGCCGCCGCCGGCCGCCCACGAGACCACCTTCCGGCTGCCGGACAGCCGGACACGGTAGCGAGCCTGGTCGCCGGTGACCACGGTGTCCGGCCCCTCGATCATGACCGGCGCGGCCCCCGTGCAGGCGCCCCGGGCTTCCTCGGCGATGTCAGGGCCGCCGTTCGCGTGGGCACGGTCCGCCGCGCCCGCCTGGCCAGTCACGATGAACTGGCGGCGGGCCAGCTGCTCGGCGAGGCGGATCTGGCGCGCGTGCACGCTCCAGGCCATCGCCACCACGGCGGCCGCGATCCCCGCCGCTCCGAGCCCGAGCAGGCCCGCCACCGCGGGGTGACTGGCGCCGGACGCTAGGGCTGCGAGCATGGCGTATCCCGGTCGCGGTCGTCACGTCCGGGCCAGCCGATGCGCGGCGTCACTGGGCGGGCCGATGACGACGGAGGGTTCCTGCCAGCCGCTGCTGTTCCACGCAGGTATTCAAACATAGAATCGAAAGTTCCGGAAGGCCGCCTGATCGCCGCCGGCTGCGGCTCGGGCTGGCAGCCTCCGGCTGCGGCTCGGGCTGGCAGCCGCCGGGTGCGGCCTGCTGCCGGGATGGCCCGCGAGCTGACGGGCCATCCCGGCGCAGGGCCGGCCAGCTGTTACAGCCGGCGCGCGCAGCGCCCGGAGAACTCCGGGTTGGTCATCGGCGCGCTGATGCTGGTACCGCCGTACCAGCTCAGGTCAGGAGCGCCGTACTGGGCGTCCTTGCCGAAGTTCTCGATGGTCTGCGGCAGTTCGTTGCCGAAGTTCCAGATGCACGCGGCCAGGTGCGAGCCGCGGGCGAGGGACACCCGGCTGAGCGAGTAGAAGGGATAGAACTTCGCGCTGATCGGCGGGACGGTGCAGCCCGCGCCGGTGGATGTGTTGCACAGGTACGCCGAGCCGTTGATATCGGTCTCGAACTGGACCTGCGGGTACGGTCTGCCCTGCGCGTCGAACGGGCCGGCGTACTGGGTGGACGTTGGCGTGTTCCGGCTGCCGTCCGGCCAGGTATAGGTCTGGTACGGAATGCCGTCGAAATCGAGGTCGCCATTCTGGTACCGGTCGGCGAAGCAGAAGTTGAGTTTCGATGTCTCCGCGGTCGCCACGCCGTTGATGGTCACGGTCCGATTCCCCTTCGGGAAGCAGAAGCCGTCGGCGTACTCGCAGAGGATCCCGCTGGCCGCATTATCGGTCGGGCAGGCCTGCGGGCCGTCGGTTCCCTGGGTCTCCGCGTTCTGGCAGATGGCCGTCGAGGGATTGCAGGGTCCCTCGCCTGCTTGTCCTGGCCCTTCGGACCCGCCCACGCAGGTGTCGTAGGTGTCCGGGTCGCTGTAGGACTGGCCGTTCGGGTAGGTCTCCGAGAAGGGGTCACGGTTCGCCAGCGAGCCGCAGGCCTCGGAGTGGCCGGTCTCCTGCTCCATCAGCACGCCGCCCTCGAGCGCGGCCCAGGGGACCCGGTTGCCGATCTTCGCGGTGTTGTACTCGGCGTGGAAGGTAAACGGCGTGCCGTCGCAGTTGGTGATCGAGGTGTTCATGAACCCGTTCGCCGCGCTGGCGGTCATGTACCCGGTCTGATGGGTGGTGAGATCTCGGATGGTCGCCGTCAGCCCGGCAGCCGGATCGGTGATCGAGACCGCGAGCAGGTCGCCCTGGTTGATGAGCAGGGTCTTGTCGTTCGGCAGGAAGGTGCTCACGTCGGCGAGCTGCGGGCTCGGCGGGCCGGTCGGCACCCCGTTGGTCTGCAGGAAGCCGAAGTTGACAGGCTCCTCGCAGTTGGCGTTGCAGGTCGCGAAGCCGAAGGTGCACTCCAGGCTGTCGATGGTGAGTGCCCCGCACCACCTGGTCGTGCTGCAGCTCTCGCTGTCCACGAACGGGGTGAAGCCCGGCGGGTACAGCTGCACCTCCAGGAACGCGGACCCGGCATCATCCGGGCTGTTGATCGCGCCGAGGTTGCTGTCACTGTCCGGCTTGCACGGATTCTGCGGATAGGACTCGGGGTCGCAGATCGGCAGCCCGAACCAGGGCGCGACGGACAGCTCGCCGTAGTCGGTGACGCTGCCCGACGCGGTCGGGGACCGGCGCGGGTCGGTGGGCACCCGCATGAGGTAGGTCATGGTGTTGCCGGAGTCCGGCGCGCTGGAGATGAACTTGACGCTCGGCTCGTCGTGCCCGACGTACCAGCCGTTGTCGATGAACCGGTTGCCGTGCCCCTTGATGACCTTGACCGGGTCCGTGCACAGGTCGCCGGCCAGCTTCCTGACGGTCTTGTAAGCCCTGCTCCAGCCATTGCAGTCGAGCTCGTTGACCGGGTTCGGCGCGACGGCTCCGGCCGCGGCGGCCCGGGCGGCGGTGGTGACCGCGGCCTGAGTGGCCGAGCCCACCAGGCTCAGCTGGCAGATGACGGCGACGCTGACCGCGGGCACCAGGAGCAGCCGCCACGGTCGCCGGCGTCGCGGAGATCCCCGCTGCGCTGCCATTAAATGCCGTGTCGGTGAGCCCGGTGCTGACCAGCGAGTGCGCATATGCGACCCCTATCGCTCGCGCGTGCCGCCGAGTCCCGCCCTTCCCGGCTCGCCGGTCACGCCGCTGTGACCGCCTCCCAATCCGAGACGCTTACCGACGGAACTTAGCCATTCCCAGAAATACCGTCAAGAGTTCCGAAACGATCCGTATCGGGCGCAGCCAGTACGGTCGCCGCGAGCTTCAGGAGCAACGCTGCCGCAGGCCGCCGCCGCGGAGAACGGCTGCTCGCTCGGGGCCCTGTGCGCTCAGCTCATCGCGTCAGCCGCGTGGTTGCTCAGCCGCCAGACCGCTGACTCCCAGGGCCGCAGCTCGATGTCGGGCAGGGCCGCGGCGGGCTGGTGCTGGTGCGTGCGCAGGATGGCCGGGGCGGCCGCCCAGGCCGGCTCGAGCGGCAGCCGCGCGGTGCCGGCCTGCGCGGAGAAGTTGGCCGCGACCAGCAGCACGGCCGCGTCGCCATGGCGGAGGAAGACCCACAGGGCCGGATGCTCGGGGAGCAGTAGCTCGAACCGCCCGTCGGTCACCGCGGGCTCGGCGTGCCGGAGGCCGATGAGCCGCCGGTAGTGCGCGAGGACCGAGTCCGGGTCGCCGGCCTGGGCGGCGGCGTTCACCGTGACGTGGTCGGGGTTAATCCCGATCCAGGGCGTGCCGGTCGTGAAGCCGGCGTTCGGGGTGGCGTCCCACTGGACGGGCGTGCGTCCCTGGTCACGGCTCATGCGGCCCATGCCGGCGAGCAGGGCGGCCGGGTCGGTGCCCCCGCGGGCGGCGGCGTCGGCGTGAAAGTTCAGCGCCTGGATGTCACGGAAGTCCTCGATGGCGGCCAGCGGGGCGTTGGCCATGCCGAGCTCATCGCCCTGGTACACGAACGGGGTACCGCGGTGCAGGTGCAGCACCGTGGCCAGGGTCTTGGCCGAGGCGACCCGGTGAGCGCCGTCGTCGCCGAACCGCGACACCGCGCGGGGCTGGTCATGGTTGCCCCAGTACAGCGAGTTCCACCCCCGCTCGGCCAGGCCGGTCTCCCATGCGGCCATCACCGCCTTGAGGCGCGGCAGGGTCACCGGCCGGGGGTCGTAGCGGTGCGCGCCATGGTCCAGCGAGACGTGCTCGAACTGGAAGATCATGTCCAGCTCGCGGCGGGCGGGATCGGTGAATAGCACGGCGTCCGCGATGGTCGCCCCCGGCATCTCGCCGACGGTGAAGACGTGCGCGTCCCGGCCCGCGAATACCTCCCGGTACATCTCCTGCAGGAACTCGTGGTTGCGCGGACCGCAGCAGAAATACCGGTCGCCGGGGCCATAGAGCGAGCCAGGCCGCGGCTCGGTGTCTGGCAGGGACGTGACCTTGCTGATCATGTTGATCACGTCCATCCGGAACCCGTCGACTCCCCGGTCCAGCCACCAGCGCATCATCTCGTAGATGGCCTGGCGCACCTGCGGGTTCTCCCAGTTCAGGTCGGGCTGCTTGCGGGAGAAGACGTGCAGGTAGTACTGGCCGGTCGCGTCGTCCCACTGCCAGGCCGAGCCGGAGAAATGCGATTCCCAGTTGGTCGGCTCGGCGCCGGGCATGCCGGGCACCGAGCCCGGCCGGGCGTCGCGCCACCAGTACCAGTCGCGCTTGGGGCTGCCGGCACTGGAGCGGGACTCGGCAAACCACGGATGCTCGTCGGAGGTGTGGTTGACGACCAGGTCCATGATCAGCCTCATCTGCCGCTCGTGCAGGGCCGCGATCAGCTCGTCCAGGTCGGCCAGGGTGCCGAATACCGGGTCGACGTCTCGGTAGTCGCTGATGTCGTAGCCGTTGTCGTCCATCGGTGACCGGTAGACCGGCGAGAGCCACACAACGTCCACGCCGAGGCGCTCCAGGTGGTCCAGATGCGCCAGCACGCCCCGCAGGTCCCCGATCCCGTCCCCGTCGGAGTCGGCGAAGCTGCGCGGATACACCTGGTAGACCACCCAGCGCCGCCAGTCACCGGGCAGTGACCGGCGGCGCTCACCGGTCGTTCTCTGCGTCATCTCGGCCACACGTTCCTCCTCGTCTCGCCCGTCCATAGTGCCAGCGATCGTCCCATCTGCTCGGTTTGCGCGGCCGGCGGCCGGCGGCGGCGTCGGCCGTCCCGGAACTTGCCGGAACGGCCGACCGGGTACGAACATGTTCGTAACGAACTTGTGAGCACGGCAAATGACTGCGCAAGCCCGGGCGGACCCGCGATCGAGCGGGCGGCCACGCCCGGCCCGGGCGACGCCGCACGGCCGCCGCCCGCGGCCGATCCCAGCCGGCTGACCAGGCGCCTTGGCCTGATCCTGGCCGTCGTGCTGATCGCCGACGTGCTGGACCTGATGGACTCGACGATCACCAACATCGCCGCGCCCTCTATCGCTCGTGACATCGGCGGGGGCGAGTCGCTGATCAAGTGGCTGGGCGCGAGCTATGCCCTTCGGCGCCGCCGTCGTGACGACCGTCTACTTCAGCCAGCGGGCCGGGCACGGTGCCGGGCCGGCCATGACCGTCAGCGTGGCCGTCGTGGGCGGCATCGCTGCCGGGTGCCTCGGCCTGGTCTGGCTGCTGCCGAAGTCGGCTCCGCAGGAGCAGCGCTGAGCCCTCGACCCGGCACCGGGAGGGCCGGCTGCGGTCAGACCCGGCGCAGGACGGCCACGACCTTGCCGGCGAACTTCGCCCGGCCGCCCGGGATCGGGGTGTAGGCGGGGTTCTGCGGCATCAGCCAGACCTGCCGCCCCACCTTCTTGTAGGTCTTGACGGTGCCCTCGACGTCGAAGCCGTCGATCGTCGCGGCCACGATGTCACCGTCGCGGGGCGGCTGGAGCAACGGGCGGATCACCACCCAGTCGCCGGGAAAGATCCCGACGCCGATCATTGAGTCGCCGACGACTTCCAGCATGAACAGCCCGTCTTGCCGGCCGACTACCTCCGTGGGCAGCGGCAGGTAGTCCTCGATCAGCTGCTCGGCCAGGATCGGCTCACCCGCCGCGATCCGCCCGGCGACTGGCACCCAGGCGACGTTCTCGGGACGGACGTAGGGCGGCGGCTGGCCCGCATTCGGGCTGGCTGATCCCGGGCCGGGGGACTCGGCAACGGCGGACTGGGGTGGCTGCCCGGGCTCGCCAGCTTCCGGCGGGAAGGCCGGGTCGCCTGGCAGCCGCACCTCCACCGTGCGCGGCCGTCCCGGATCCCGGCGCATGTACCCCTTGGCCTCTAGCCTGCGGTACTGGTAGGCGAGAGCGCCCGGGCCGCCGAGACTGACCTTCTCCAGGACCTCGCGCATGGACGGCGGGTGGCGGCGGTCCCGGGTGAGCGCGCGGATGGCCTCCAGGATCGCGCGCTGGATCGGCGTCAGCTCGCCGAGCGGCTCTGCGTTGCCCACCGCCGGTCCTCCCTCCGGGGTGCCGGCCTGCCCAGCCGTCGCGCGTCCCGGCATGCCAGCGCCCTGAGCGCCACGAATCGATCATCCCGGGCGAATGCGGTTCCGGGAATGAGCATCGGCCACCCGGCTCGCGGTATGCCGCCGGCAGCCGCGATGACCGGGCCGGGTGCCCCGGCGGGGCCGTGACCGCGGAGCGGGGCCTGCCGTGCCTCAGCGCGGCTTTACTGCGTCATGCGCTGCACCGCGAGCGTGTGACCCGCCGCCCTGAGCCGGCCGGCGAGGGCGGTCCCCATCGCCGTCGCCGGCGTGAGGACGCCGGCCCGGGCGGGCAGCAGATCACGGTCCAGGGCCAGGCACAGGGCGCTCTCGCCGAGCATGACCGACGTGGCTGCGTAACCCGGGTCACCGCGCGCTTCCAGCCTCGCGACGTACCGGACGCCAGCCGAGGTTCGAGTCTGGATCTGCATGCGGAAGAAGCCGGTGCGGCGGGTTCTCTCGCCGGGGCCCTCGCCGAGTACCGGCAGGACCCGGCCGAGTAGTGCCCTGGACGGCCCGAACCCGAGCCCTGCCTCCGTGACCTGCATGGCGGCGCCGAGCGCGCTGGCCTGCAGGGCCGCGGCCGGGCCCGCGCCGAAGCCGGTGACCTCCCGGTAGCGGAACCGGCGGCCGTAGGCCCAGCGCTGCAGGGCGTTGCTGCGGCGCACGACGCGGGTGTTGAGCCCGGCCATGATGAACGGGGCGATCCAGCGCCTCAGCTCGCTGTCATAGCTGACCCGGTGCAGGTCGCGCTCGTCGCCCAGATCGGGCTCGGCTGCGCGATCAGGGCTGAGCGCATAAGGATCCCCGGCTATCCGGCGGCACTGCGCGCTGGCCGCGATCTCGTCCCACTGGCCCAGCCCTGAGGCGAGAGTCCCGGCGCTGATGCCGCCTTTGATGGCCGTTACGAGCAGCGTCGTGCCCGCCAGATCACCGGCGTCATCATCGCGGGCGGCGCGATGCAGCAGCAGCACGCCGAGGTCGGAAGGGACGGAGTCGAACCCGCAGCAATGCACGATGCGCGAGCCCGTGCCCGCGGCCATCTCGTGGCAGCGGTCGATGCTGTCCCTGATGAACAGCACTTCACCAGACAGGTCCGCGTAGTCAGTGCCCGCGCTGGCACATGCCTGCACCAGCGGAAGCCCGCGCTGGCGGTAGGGCCCCACCGTCGTGGCGACCACGCGCGCCGCGCTGGCCAGCGCGGCCAGCGATGCCGGGTCGCCCGAGTCGGCCACCAGCAGCGGCCAGTCCGACGCGGCGGCGCCCAGCCGGGACCGGATATCGGCCAGACGGCCGGCGGACCGCCCGGCCAGCCCGATGCGAACACCGTCCGGCGCGTGACCGGCCAGGTAGGCGGCTGTCAGCCGCCCGACGAAGCCGGTCGCGCCGAAGAGCACGATATCGAGTTCACGGTCTCCGCTCACCCGCTCATGGTAGGGATGCGGTGATGGGCTGCCGCAGCCGCGGCCGGCGGGTGATCAGCGGCCGGCGGGCTGACGGGCACGAGGCGAGGAAGGTCGGCTGAGATGAGCAGCGCGCGCGATGGTATCAGCGTTCCCGGCCGGCCTGAGGTGCATGAGGTGTCGGCCGGGATCTATGCCTATATCCAGCCGGACGGCACCTGGTGGATTAACAACACCGGTTTCCTGGCCGGGCCGCAGGGAGTCATCAGCATTGACTCCTGCTCGACGGAGCGCCGGACGCGGGCTTACCGGGAGGCGATCGCCGCGGTCACGCAGGCACCCGTGCGCGCGGTGCTCAACACCCATCATCACGGCGATCACACCTTCGGGAACTGCCTGTTCCCCGGTGCGGCGATCATCGCGCACGAGCGCGCGCGGGCCGAGGCCATTGCCTTCGGGCCGCCCCGGGAGCTGCCGTTCTGGGACGGCCCCGACTGGGGAGACCTTGCCCTCGACCCGCCGTTCATCACCTTCACCGACGAGATAGCCGTGCACAGCGGCGACGTGCGCGCGCAAGTCCGCCATGTCGGCACGGCCGCGCACACGACGAACGACTCGGTCGTCTGGATTCCTGAGCGCTCGGTCCTGTTCTGCGGCGACCTCATCTTCAACGGCGGCACGCCGTTCCTGCTCATGGGCTCGGTCTCGGGCGCCATCGAGGTGCTCGAGCATGTCGTGCGGCCGCTCGGCGCGCGCACCATCGTGCCCGGCCATGGTCCCGTCTTCGAGGATCCGGGGCCCATTGACGCCACCCTGGACTACCTCAGATTCGTGCAGGATGTCGCCGCGCGCGGCCGTCAGGCCGGGCTGTCCCCGCTGCAGGCCGCCCAGGAGACCGAGCTGGGCCGGTTCGCCGGGTGGGCCGACGCCGAGCGGATCGCCGGCAACCTGCACCGCGCCTACGCCGAGCTCGGCGGCGCGCCGCCTGGTGCTCCCATCGACATCCTCGCGGCCTTGTCCGACATGGTCGCCTACAACGCGGGCGCTCCGCTGAGCTGCCTGGCCTGACCGCAGCCGCTTCGGCGGCCCCGCGCCCGGGCGATGGGCGCCGTGCGGGCGGGCAGGGGCTGCCGGGCCGCTGCGGGCCGCTAGAAGCTGCCGGACGATATCTGCGCGATGCCGTACCTGGCCGCGACCGGATTCCACGCCTCGGCGAACACGGCCTTGGCCGCGTCGGCCTGCTGGCCAGCGTCCACCGCCGCGCTGTAGGCGCTCGACTCGGCTGCCGGCGTGCACCCGGAGCTCTGCTGCTGGGCCCAGGTCAGATAGTCCTCGTCGGCATCCAGCGAGCTGCGCAGTGCCCCGATCAGCTCGGTCCTGAGCGCCGCGCCACCCGGCAGTGCGGCCGTCGACAGGGCTGACGCCTGGCTGAGCTGGGCGCTGCGCTGATTCACGACGGCCTGGATCTGGGCGGCTGCTCCCGGCAGGTTCGCGCAGTTCCCGACCTCAACGACCGGGGCCTGCAGCGCCGTCCGGGCGGCCTCGCTCGAGCCCAGCAGGCTGTTCACGGCGGCCGCCTGCCGGGCGGCCAGGCCCGGCGCCGGCGTCGGCGTCGGCGTCGGGGCCGGCGTGCTCGCTGATGGTGTCGGGGACGGCGTCGGCGAGGCAGCCGGTGATGTCGGTGACGGTGCCGCGGACCGGGTGCGGGAGGACGCGGCAGGCGTACTGGGTCCCGACCTCCCGGCCAGGGCAATGCCGACGGCCAGGGCGGCGGCGATCACCACCGCGGCCACGGTGAGGATGAGCCCCTTCCCGCCGTGGCGCTGGCGCCGTTCCGGCAGAGACCCGCCCGTCGTGCTGGCCAGCTCCGCAGCCGCGCGGGCCGGTTCGGCCGCCGGGGCCGGTTCGGCTGACTGGCCCGGTTCGGCCGCCGGGGCCGGGCCGGCCTCCGGCTGACCCGCGAGAGTCATCGCGGAGCCGGGCGCCTGCGGCGAGGGCGGCTGCGGCGAGGGCGGCTGCGGAGCTGGCGGCTGCGGCCAGGGCGCCTGCGGCGAGGGCGGCTGAGCGGGCTGCTGCGGCTCGGCCTGCGCGGCGGGATGGTCCTGACCGGAGGTCAGCGTCGCCGCGGCGACCTGGCCGGCCCGGCCCGGCGAGACCAGCGGCGCAGGACTCTGCCGCTCGCCGGGACGCAGCCCGAGCGCCGCCTGCAGCTGCTCGGCAAACTGGCCGCAGGTCGCGTACCGGTCTGCCGGATCCTTCGCCAGGGCCGTGGCCAGCACCCGGTCCACGGCCGCGGGCAGCTCGGGCCGCCGCGACGAAGCCGCGGGCGGCGGCGCGTACAGCTGCGCGTACAGGACGGTCAGGCCCTGATCCTGGCCGAAGGGCGGCGTGCCGCACAGCAGCTCGAAGCCGGCGCAGGCCAGCGAGTAGAGATCCGCGCGCCCGTCGACGGCGCGCCCCTCGATCTGCTCCGGCGCCAGGTAGTCGAGCGTTCCCGGGTACTGGCCGGCCGCGGCTGCCTCGCCGGGCCGCGAGTTCCTGGTCATCCCGAAATCGGACAGGAAGACATGGCCGGAGTCACTGCCGACGGCCTGATCCGCCGATCCGTGGCCGGCCGCGCTGGTGTCGAGCAGCATGTTGGCCGGCTTGACGTCGCGGTGCACCAGCCCGCGGGCGTGCGCGGCGTCCAGGGCCGACGCAACCTGGGCCACGATGCCCCAGGCCTGGCCGCAGGGCAGCGGCCCGAGCCGGTTCAGCAGCGACCGGGCATCGCCGCCGCGGACGTAGCGCATGGCCAGGTACAGCAGGCCGTCCGCGTCGCCCGCCTCGTACACCGGGATGATGTGCGGATGGCCGATCGCGGCGGCCGCCTGGGAGTCGCGCAGGAACCGGGCCCGGAACGCGGCGTCACGCGCGAGCTCTGGCTCCAGGACCTTGAGTGCCACCTGCTGGTCGAGCCGCTCGTCCCTGGCCAGATAGACGACCGCCAGGCTGCCCCGGCCGATGTACCGGTCCAGCCGGTAACCGGCGATCCTGCCGGGCAGCTCCGGATCGGTCAGCACGGGACCGGTCTCGCGGCTCATCAGCGCACCACCGGGCAGCAGGAGATCCGGCTCCGGTCAGCCCCGGCCGTGCTAGCCAGGCTGACGCGACGCCCATGGCAGTGGTGATCTCCGCCGTGCAGCTCGCGAACCTCCGTCTGCGGTGCGGCTGACAGGCAGCGGCAAGATGACCGGCCCGGATTGGCTGTCCGGGCCGGCCTGCCGGGCCCGATCGGGCTGGCGCCCGCAGCCAATCCCACGATAGTGACATTTCACCAGCCCTGTGGTGCTTACAGCCCGCCGTTCAGGGCCCGGCTCATCGGGATGCCACCACGCGGCGTGGTCCATGGCTGGTCATTGGTGTCACCGGCCGGCGAGCTGGCCGCATCGCTGCACGGGCTAGCGGGCGAGGGCGCCCATCGGGTCCCAGGCCGGCAGCACGATCGGCTCGGCGTCGAGCGCCTGCTGCAGCTCGGCGGGCAGTGCGTCGCGACGGGCCGCGATCTCGAAGACGTACTCATCGAACCAGGAGTCGTTCATCGTGTAGAAGCCGTCCTTGCCCTTGTCCGTGCCCCAGCTGTTCTCCACCCGCCACTTGCGGGGCGCGCCGTCCAGGATGTCGACGCCGGTGAACAGCATGGCGTGGGTCATCTGGGTCTCGTGGAACACCAGCCGGTCCGCCTTGGTGAGGGTGAAGTCGGTGTCGTAGACCGCGGACAGGTCGTAGAGGCCGGCGTCCCACACGCCGTAGTCACTGCTCATCATCTTGGCCACGTCACAGCCGAACCAGACCGGCTCGCCCCGCTGCAGGGCCCGCGCGGCGATGTCCTTGATCACCGGCATGCCGGCGTTGAGGTAGCTGACCGGCGGGGCGCCGAGCACGTTGCCGAGGTACTGGACCGTGAAGGTCCTCCCCGCCGGGCTCGTCGGGCGGGGGTCGTGCACCAGGCACACGTAGTCGCGGACGGGCAGGTCCGCGTACTTCGCCGCGAACTCCTGCGGGGTGAGCACGCCGTCGCGATGGAACTCGCGATCGGAGTCCGTCCACTGCCAGTCGAACCGGTCTGGCGGGGTGCCGAGGTGAATGCACAGCACCCGGTAGATAACCCGGAGGACCTCCGCCTTCTCGGCCCTCGCCGCGTCCAGGCCACGGGCCGACGCCTCGCGCACCGACTTGGCGCCCTGCCGCAGCAGGTTGCGCAGCACCGAGTTCATCCGGCCCGTGCTGGCGGAGCTGTGCGTCTCCGGCATGAACGACTTGGGCACCAGGCCGTGCTTGCTGACGATGGCCACGAACATGTTCCACTGGCCGCCGTCGTCGGCGACCGAGTCGAGGAGGTAGGCCACGGTCCGGTCATCGACGTGGCGGTCCGCGGTCTCGATGATGGCCTCGAGGAAATAGTTGGCCCGCTCGATCTTGTCCCAGAACATGGCGTAGTTCTGCGAGAACTCGAAGTCCTTGAGCCCCATCTTCTTCATGGCGCCGACGCGCAGCAGGTTGAGCCCGGCGAACAGCCAGCACCGGCCGCTGCGCTCCTGATCGGTGACCTTCCAGTCGTCCAGCAGCACGGAGAGTGAGTGGTCAGTGCTGTTGATGATCTCCCGGCTGATGGCCACGTCGTCGACGGCGACCCGGGTCACCGCGTTCTGCGCCAGCCGGTAAGCCGGGCTGGCGGCAAAGTCCTTGCGGAGCAGTTCCAGATCCCCGTCGCTCAGCGTCCCGTCCAACTCCGCGTCTCCCTCTGCCTCGGTCAGCTCTGACTCTCCGAGCCAACTTATCAGCGGCCGGGTTTCGGCAGCCGTTTCGGATTCGGCGGCATTCGGGCCTCAGGTAGTACGCTCCGGGCATGGACGGCAGGACCACCTCGAAGATCCTGATGGCAGTGCCGAGGAAGATCGTCATGAGCGTCATCGCTGACTTTCCCGGTTACCCCGGCTGGGCGGGCGTGCGGTCCGCCGAGGTGGTCGACCCGGGCGAGCAGGGCCGTGCGCGGATGGTGCGGTTCGAGCTGGCTATCGGGATGCTCCGCGACCGCTTCGTGCTCGGCTACGAGTGGCATGGCGATGAGCGGGTCCGCTGGGAACTCGCCGAGCAGGGCACGCTGCTCTCGGAGATGTCAGGCGCCTACATCCTGGCCGACCGGGACGCTGGCACCGAGGTGACCTTCGAGCTCGCCGTCGGCGTCCGCATCCCGGTGATGGACTCGCTCAGGCGCCGGGCCGAGCAGGCTGTCATCGACGTCGCGCTCAGCGGCCTGAAGTCGCGCGCCGAAGCCGTGGCGGGCAGCTCGGCGGGCTGACCGGCGCTCAGCGGGCGGGACGGGCCTGATAGATGCGGCCGGGAAACCTAGGTTGATCACCATAGGCCCGGCTGCGTCCCGTGCCGGGCCGGGGGCCCCGGCTGACGCGTGCCGTAGCCAGGCACTCGGCCAGATGAAAGGCTAGCCTCATGGACCACGCCATCGGCGCGCCCCAGCCGGCTGCGCACCCGGCCGGACAGGGCCGGCCGGGTGCATGAGCATGGCCGCTGAGCCTCTCCCGGTGCGGTGGCTGGGCCAGCACGCGGTGGTCACGATGCCGGATGAGATCGACATCACGAACGCACCCCGGGTCCATGATGAGCTGCTAGCCGCTGTCGGCAGCGCCGCCGGCGTCATCGCCGACCTGAGCCGGACGACGTTCTGCGACTCCTCCGGGGTCAGCGCCCTGGTGCGGGCCTACCGGCAGGCGGTCGCCGGCGGCTGCGAGCTGCGGCTGGTGGCCAGCCAGCCCGCCGTGCTGCGGATCCTGACCATTCAGGGAGTGGACCGGCTGATCGGCATCTATCCGGAACTGGCCGCCGCGCTCGACTCGCTCCCCGCTGCCCAGCCTGACCCGGCACCGCCGGTGGCCTGACCGGCCGGCCCGCCAGCGCGGCCGCAGCGAGCCAGGCCGCGTATGCTCGGCAGATTCCCGGCACCGGCCGTACCTGGAGAGGACCGTGGACCGACAGGACGTGACCCGCTGGATCGCCGCGTACGAAGCTGCCTGGCGGGCGCCGGGGACCGGTGTGCTCGCCGGGATCTTCGCGCCCGGCGCAACCTACCTGCAGGGACCCTACGAGGATCTGGTCGCCGGGCTGCCCGCGATCGCCCGCATGTGGGAGAGCGAGCGCGACGGGCCGGCCGAGGTCTTCCGGCTGGCCAGCGAGGTCATCGCCGTGGACGGCGACACCGCGGTGGTGCGCGCGGAAGTTCACTACGGGGACCCGCCGACGCAGCAGTACCGGGACCTGTGGCTGCTGCGCTTCGATGCTGACGGGCTGTGCACCGCCTTCGAGGAGTGGCCCTTCTGGCCGGGCCAGCCGCTCGCGGCCCCCGCCGGAACCCGCTGAGCTGCGCTGAGCCGGTTCCGCCCGGTCTGCCTCGCCGACCTGATGTCAGGAAGCCATCGGGCCGGTAAGGCGCCGCAAACGGGGCCTGGCGCATTCGTGATCCGCCGCCGGAAGTGCGGTACTCCCGGCCCGCGGAAATGCCGCTGCGGCGAGCCGGCTCGGCCACGGCAGCTGGCCTGAAGCATTTCTGCCTGGCGCTGCCGTCATCGCTGCCGTCATCGCGGCCGACCAAGCCCCGGCGGCAACGCAGTTCAGGATGCTCACGCTGGCGCAGGCATTGCCATTCTCTCCGGCCGAATACCGAAAGTGGTAGGAGACGTAACAGAACGAGCGCCTGCGGTAACAGCCGCGAGAAGGTAATAGGCCCTCGAAGTTTGCGCTCGCCTTAGCGCGGCGAAAAGACTTGCTGTGAGCAGCGTAAGAGACAGGGAATTAGTAAAGAAAAGGGCAGCCATGTCTAATGACGAAACCAGGGAACTGGGGCAGTCCGTGCAGGCAGCAGCGGTCACCGCCGGGGCGAGCGCCGGGACGGGCCGGCTGGCGCGCCGGGCCGCCAGGCGGCCGGGCGGCCGGGTGCTGGCCGGGCTGGCCGCGACAGCTGTCCTGGTCATCACGGGGACGACCGGGTGCAGCGTGTTCCAGCCGTCGTCGGCGCCTGCCGGCCTGCAGAAGCAGATCGTGCTGGGAGAGCGGGTGGGCGCGGCCAGCCGGGCGCAGGCAGCGCAGGCAGCGCGGGCAGCCCGGTCCGCGGCCGAGTCCTCGCTGGCCGCTCAGCCCAGGGTCACCGGCCGCGAGGTCACCGCGATCGGCGATTCGGTCATGTCGGCGAGCGCCATGTCACTGGCGGCCGTCCTGCCCGGCATCTACATCGACGCCAAGCCCGACCGTGAGATGCCGGCCGGCCTGGCCATCCTGCGCAGCCTCGCGGCCAGCGGCCTGCTGCGCCCGATCGTGGTGGTCGGCCTGGGCACCAATTACCTCGTCACCACCGGGCAGCTGCAGGAACTGCTGCGGATTATCGGGCCTGACCGCAAGCTGGTGCTCATCAACACCTACGTGCCGGACGGCTGGAGCAAGATGGTCAATGCCACCGAGGCGGCGTTTGTCCGCCGTCATCCGAGCGTCGTGCTCGCGGACTGGTACGACACGATCAAGAATCGGATGTACCTGCTCTGGCCGGATCATGTTCACCCGATCATGCCGGGGACTGTTGTTTACGCTCGCATGGTGTACCGGGCCATCCAGGCCACGCGCAATGTTCCCGGATTTGCTCCCGCCACGCTTCCTGTGGTGGCCAGCCGGGCCAGCGCCGCGCCTAAGCAGCACGCAGGCACATGATGGAGCGGACATTCGCAGCCGCATTCTCGTCGGCGGACCCGGCATTTGCCGGACGGCATCAGGCAGGTCCCTGAAATAGCGCAGGTGGCTGTGCCCGGACCTTAGCCGCCGATCGAGTCGGGGCGGCGGGAGCTGTGGGCCGGCCGTCGTGACGCCTCGGACCCGCGGCACCGCGCGCCGACGCTAAACCATGACATGCCGGGCGCCGGCGGGTCAAGCTGCCGTCATGGTAGGCGGCGGGCTGGCGCGCGATAAACGAAACGAGCTGATCGGCCTGCTCGCGGCGCATTTCACCCGGCGGGGGGGAGCCAGTTCAGCAGGCTAGGAAGTACATCGACGGGCTGATGAGCGATCTGCCGGATAAGAACTGCTGGTCTCTGGCGCAGCACGCGGGGGCCGTCTCGGCGGCCTGTACCGGTTCGCTAGCGCGTCCCGATCTCAGCCCTCCTGGTCCCCGGCGGTCGCGGTTGCAGGTGGCGCTGCCCGGTGCAGCGTGACTGCGATGAGCGGGTACACCAGCACTGACAGCACTCCCGCGCCGACCAGAGCGGCCGCGGTGGCGGGGAGCATGACCCCGTCCCGCTCGCCGATCTCCGCGATTGCGACCAGCAGCGGCATCGAGGTCGCCATGATGAACGTCATCTCCAGCCGCTGCCGCGCCGCCAGCCTCCGCCGGTAGACAAACAAGGTGGGCAGCCCGCGTACGAGCAGCAGCAGGACGAAGAAGATCAGCAGCCGAAGCGGGTCCTGAGTGATGGCAGGCAAGTCGAGCATCATCCCCGAGGCTACGAAGAAGATGGGGATGAAGATGCCGTAGCCGACCGCGTCGAACTTGTGCTCAAGGCCCGCGGTATCAACGTTCATCCGGCGGGTCCACCGGCGCAGTACCATCCCGGCCAGCATGGCGCCGAGCACGACGTCGAGGCCGAACCGGCTGGCGACGGCCAGCAGCAGGAACAGCAGCACCAGGGCCCAGCGCAGCATGGTCTGCCCGGTGGCGTCCTGGCCCTCCCGGATGATCCGCTGTACCCCGCGGTTCCTGGCCAGCCGCGGCACGGCGGACAGGACAAGGGCCAGCACCCCGACCAGGGCTACCGAAACCAGGGCGACGAAATGGCCTCGCCGAGTGAGGAAGACGGCGATGACCAGGATGGGGAGCAGTTCCCCGACGGTGCCCGCGGCGCTCACGTACCGGCCGAACTCGCCGCCGAGCATCGAGTTATCGCGCAGGATCGGCAGCAGCACGCCCAGCGCCGTAGTGGTAAGGGCAAGCCCCACCGGCACATAGTCCTTGACGTAGCCTGCCGCGCCCATCCCGGCCACCACCCCCACCGCGATCGCTGCCGAGATCAGCCAGCCGAGGATCCCGAGCTTGCCCGCCCGCTCCCGGAGCAGTAGGGGGTCCAGCTCGTAGCCGGCGAGCAGGAAGAGGAAGCCGAGCCCGATATTGGACAGCAGCTGGATGTTAGCTGTTTCGGCCAGGCCCAGCCCGTGCGGGCCGATCAGGACGCCGCCGAGCAGGAAGATGACGACCTGCGGGATGCGCGGGCCGGGAAGCACCGCCACCACCAGCGGCGCGAGCGCGGCCACCAGCGCGACGGCAACCAGGTCTTCCAGTCCCCGGGTGAGATCCATGATGGCCGCTCAACCCGAAGCGGCGCTGACAGCGGTCCCTGGCACGGCCCGCCACGACCCTGCCTGCCCGGCCGGCATGTGTGGCCGCGTCACCCCGGTGGAACGCGCGCCCGGGAGACACCGTGAGAATCCGGGCGCGACAGTGCACCGGTTGTGCAGGTCCGGCCTCAAGGCGACCGCCAGCGCGGCACGCCAGCGCCGCGGGAGAGGCAGAATCGTGCTAGCAGGCGGCGCCGGATCGATGACCCACCGGACAAGCAGCTGATCTCCTCTGATCAGGTTAAGAATAGCGAAACAACCAGGCCTGGTCGCAGCCGCCTCGTCGACGCGGAAGGACAGCAGCCCCCAGCCGGCTCCGAATACGGCCTGCCGGTAGGCGGGGTCTGCGCCCGGCGCCATCAGCTGCGCGTCCCGTGGCTCGCGGACCAGGACCGCGACACGTTCCACCAGGGCGTCGAAGGCGGCCCGCGGCAGGCCGTTGAGCTGAACCAGAGCGCTGCCCTCGGATTCGGCCCGGTAGGTCACCCGGCCGGGTGCTGCCGCTGAGCGGCGGCAACTCTGTGGTCCCAGTCCGGGACGATCTCCTCGATCGGTGTCCCTCCCGCCTGTCTGTCCGCACCGCATCCTCCAGGTCCTGGAGCCTGGCCGCATACCCCGGATCGGACCAGGCGACCGCGCGCAGCCGCCACAGCCGCAGCAGCCGGTGAAGGTCGCGGTACTGCTGCGGACGCCGCGCGCCTGCCACGGCCGCGTCGTACTCGGCCAGGAACTGCTGATGAAATCGGGCGGGCAGGATCCGCAGGATCTCGACCGGGTCATCGGGATCGACGTCATGCGCCGACGGTGCAGTCATGTCACTCATCATCGCGCATCCGCCGTCCACGCGGCCAACCCTCGCAGCCGCGCCGGACAAGCAGAACTTATCTGCGCCGGGCTTGGGCCGCGCCTGACCCGCCGTCCCGGCGCACTCATGAGTTCCCGGAGCTATGTCAGCTCGGCAGCGTGTTCGACGGTTCGAACACGCAGGGGATCCTTACCAGGCAAAACATCACCCCCCCAAGATCACCCGGCAGGGCCGCGTGCCATTAGCGCGTCTCGCCGAGGTCGCGGTCGGCCTTCGCTGCTGCACGCATATATCTTGCTGTCGCTCCTTGCTGTCGCTCCTTGTCGGAGTCCGCACCGAGGAGGCAAGGGCACTCAACTGGGAGCGCGTCGATCTTGACGGGGATCCTGGTGCCGGGCCGCCCGTGCCGCCGAATGTCGCCGTCTGGCGATCAGTGCGCGCGGGGCGGTCAGCTGATCCCGGCAGAACGCGGCCAGGCTCAGCCCGTACGCCGGGTCCACCTCACCGTGCCGCTGCTCGACCCACGGCTGCAGCTGGCCAGCCTGGCGACCCTGGAGAACTCCGCATCCTGACCCGGCCTGGATCCCTGGTCGGCGACGGTCAGGTCGCCAGCATGTGAAGGAAGCGCTGTCGGTCTGCGCCAGGGACGCAGCATGCCGCATGCCGCATGCGAGGCTGCGGCGGTCGCGTAACTTGACGTCAGCTCGCATGCAGGATGATGCTCGGATCGACCCTTTGCGCGGGTCTCCGCCAGCCGGGGTCTGGTGCGACAACGCTGTTGCAGATCCGGGAGGTAATGTGTCCGCCCGCCCGCTCACGACCGGGCTACAGGAGAGCGTGGCCGCTAAGGCGGCCGGGCTGATCGCGGTCGCGGAGGACCTGGCCGGCGAGTTCTCGCTGCGGCCGCTGCTGGAAAGGATCCTGCGGCGCTGTACCGAGCTGCTGGGCTGCGACGCGGGCTCGATCTGCAGCGTGGACGAGGCGGCCGGGACCTATCGTAAGGAGGCTGACATCGGCGTGGCCTGCCAGTCCGGCCATGTCTTCCCCCTCACCGAGGGGATGACCGGAGCTGTGGTGGCACGGCGCGCCCCGGTGTGGTTTGCCCGCTACGAAGACGTGCGTGGCGGGCACGTGGCCGATGAGGAGCGCGGTACTCTGCGCGGCGTCATCGGCGTGCCGCTGGAATGGCGGGGGCGGATCATCGGCGCATGCATAGTGTTCAGCAGGGACGCGCGGCGGGAGTTCGGGCCTGACGACGCCGAGCTTCTGGAGATGTTCGCGAGGCACGCGGCCATCGCCCTGGCCAACGCCCGGCTGCACGAGGTGGCTGAAGAGCGGGCCCGGGTGGAGGCAGCGGCGGCCGAGCGTGACCGGTTGCTCGGCGACCTCCATGACAGCCTCGCGCAGCGGCTGGTGACCGTCCGCGTGCATATCGACAGCGCCGAACGCGATCTTGCTGCCATCGCCACCCGGCCAGCGGCGGATAGTGCGGTCGCGGTCGACCACGGGATCGCCATAGTGGCGGAGCACCTCAAGCAGGCTGGCGCTGCCGCGAGGGATGCGCTGGCTGAGGCCCGGCTGACGTTGCTCGGGCTGGCAGCGTCGCCGCTGGACGGGCGGACGCTAGATGCCGCGTTGCGGTCCGAGGCAGCCTGGGCTGAGAGTGTTGGCCGGCTTGAGGTCAGGTTCGTGTCCGCCGGCACGCCGGTTCCCTTGGACGGGGGCCTGTCACGTGAGGTGCTCCGGGTCGCGCGCGAAGCGCTGACGAACATCGTCCGGCACGCTCAGGCGCGTTCAGTCCGGCTCGGCCTGCTGTATGAGCAGGCCGCCGTGTCCCTCCTGGTCCAGGATGACGGCCAGGGCTTCGACCCGATATCCGGGTGTCAGGGCGAGCGCTTCGGCCTGCGTGCCATCACCGAGCGCGCGCGGGAAGCTCGGCGCGACGGTCGACGTCGACTCGCTGGCCGGCTGGGGGACCCGGATCCGCGCCAAGTTCCCCTATCTGCGGGACGAGCAGCAGGCGGGTCCGCGGCTGCGCGTGCTCGTCGCGGCCGGCCAGCCGGTGCTGCGGGCCGGACTGTCCCGGCTGCTGTCCTGGACTGAGCCGGGGATCGAAGTGATCGGCGAGGTGGCGACGGGGGAGCAGGCGCTGGAAGCCTGTCAGTCCTTGCGGCCTGATGTTGCCCTCGTCGACCTCGCCCTGCCGGCTGGCGCGGCGGGCCGCGAGAACGGCGCCGGCCATGGCGTGACCGGCGTCCTGCTCGGCCGGCATCCTGGCCTGGCCGTGGTGGGGCTGTGTGACGCCGGCGACGAACGGCGCGTCTCCGAAGCGATGCGGGCCGGTGCGCGCGGCTGCATCGACATCCGCGCGGACGGCCCTGAGCTCGCCCGCAGCGTAGTGGCGGCCGGCCGCGGGCAGGCGATCCTGTCTGGCCCGGTGCTCAGGCAGCTGCACCGCGGCCTGCTTGCCGACGACCTCGAGCCGGCTCTGACCGAGCGGGAACGTGAGGTGCGCAGCCTGATGGAGCAGGGCTTGCCCGACAAGCTCATCGCCGAGCGGCTGGTGCTCTCGGTCAAGACGGTGGAGAAGCACGCCGGTGCCGTCCTGCGCAAGACGGGAGCGCGCAACCGCACCGAGCTCGCCGCGTTGGCCGGGCGGTCACGGATCAGCTGAGTCTGGCAAGGTAGGGGAAGCCCTCCGCCAGAACGGGGGTTTCCACCGATCCGGATGCATGGCACCCGAACGTAGATTCGCCTTGCTGCCGCGAGGAGGTTACGGGTGCCTGTCGTTTCGCTGAAGGAAATCGTGGACCGGGCTTTTGCCGAGCGGTACGGCGTGGCAGCGATCAATGTGGTCAACGACCTGAGCATGGAGGCGGTGCTCGCCGCCGCCGTCGAGCAGCGCTCCCCGGTGATCGTCCAGACCTCGGTCAAGACCGTCCGGACCGTGGGCTTGGACCTGCTGTTCGCGATGTGGCGCGAGCTGACCGTCGGCATCGAGGTCCCGGTCAGCCTGCATCTGGATCACTGCCCGGACCGTGAGGTCCTGTCCGACTGTCTGCGCAAGGGCTGGAACTCGGTCCTGTTCGACGGCTCCCGGCTGCCGGTGGCCGAGAACCAGCGGCAGACCGTCGAGGTCGTGGCCGAGGCCCGATCCTACGGCGCGCACGTCGAGGGGGAGATCGAGGCCATCACCGGCGTCGAAGACGACATCGGCTCCGACGAGGTGGCGCAGCAGCAATCTCTGCCGGTGGCGCTGGAGTACATCCGGACGACGGGAGTCGACGTTTTCGCCCCGGCGATCGGCAACGCGCATGGTGTCTACCACGCCGAGCCGCACCTCGACGCTCAGCGGGTCTCCGACATCGTGGCCGCGCAGCCGATCCCCATCGCGCTGCACGGGGGCACCGGAATGACGGACGCGCAGTTCACTGACCTGATCGCCCGCGGCTGCGCCAAGGTGAACATCTCCACTGCGCTCAAGGTCACCTACATGAAAGCGAACCTGGCGTTCCTGCGCGGGGCGGAGGAACGCGGCACGTGGGACCCGCCGTCGCTGTTTGCCTCGGTCCGGACCGCCGTGCTGGACATGGCCGCCGATCATATGCGGCGCTTCGGCAGTATCGGCCGGGCCTGGTGAGAGCGGCATGACGAGCCCCGCTGCTCGGGCGCTGATCTTCGACTGCGATGGCGTGCTAGCCGACACCGAGCGCTACGGGCACCTGCCCGCGTTTAACCAGACCTTCGAGGAGTTCGGCCTGCCGGTGCGCTGGAGCGTGGCGGAATACAGGGAGAAGGTGCGCATCGGCGGCGGCAAGGAGCGCCTGGCCAGCCTGCTCACCCCGGAATTCGTCGCGGCGGCCGGGCTGCCCGCCGATCCGGAAGGGCAGCAGGCCGCGATCACGGCCTGGCACTGGCGCAAGACCGAGATCTACACCGGCCTGGTGGCGTCCGGCGCGGTCCCGCCCCGGCCGGGCATCGCCCGCATCGTCGGTGAGGCGCTGGCGGCGGGCTGGACCCTCGCCGTCGCCTCGACCTCGGCAGAAGCTTCGGTACGGGCGACGCTGGAACGGGCCGTCGGGGCCGTGCATGCCCGCGAGGTCGCGGTTTTCGCCGGAGACATAGTGGCGCACAAGAAACCCGCGCCCGACATCTACCTGCTCGCCCTCGAGTCGCTCGGCGTGCCCGTGCAGCAGGTCGTCGTCGTCGAGGACTCCCGCAACGGCCTGGTGGCCGCCACCAAGGCCGGCGCGACCTGCGTGATCACCGTTAACGACTTCACCGCCGACGAGGACTTCGCGGAAGCGGCGCTCGTCGTGTCGTCCCTCGGTGACCCGGGCGGGGAGCACATCCGCGTGGTCGCGAGCCGCAGTGCCGCCGAGCCCGGCGAGTGGGTCACCCTGGCGGACCTGGCTAGCGTCCTGCCGAGCAGTGCCTCCCCGAGCAGTGCCTCCCCGACCAGTGCCCTTCCGACCAGTGCCCTTCCGACCAGTGCCCTTCCGACCAGTGCCCTTCCGACCAGTGCCCTTCCGACCAGTGGCCCCCCGAGCCGAGGAGTGCCCATGCCCACAGCAAGCTTCGGTGACGTTGAGGTCGTCGTGCGCACGATGGCACAGACCGCGGTCGACAACGAGAGGGAGTTTGGCGATCTGGACGCGGTGGTCGGCGACGGTGATTTCGGCTACTCGATGGCCCGCGGCTTCGAGTTGGTGCTGCAGGACTGGGACAGTTTCGACCGGGCCGACATCGGCACGTTTCTGAAGAGGATCGCCGTCGTCATCACCAGCCGGATCGGCGGCACCTCCGGCCCGATCTGGGGCACGGCCTTCCTGCGGGCCGGGGTGACCGCGGGGGCGGCTGCCGAGCTACAGCCTGCGCAGGTCGTCGCCATGCTGCGGGCCTCCATCGAGGGGATCAAGGCGCGCGGGAAGTCTGACGTCGGCGACAAGACGCTGCTGGACGCCCTGGTCCCAGCGGTCGACACGCTCGAGGAGCACATCGGCGAGGGCCACGACGCGGGCACGACGCTGCGGGCGGCAGCGGTCACCGCGCGGGAGCGGGCCGAGGCGACCCGGTCCATGCAGGCCATGCGGGGGCGGGCCAGCTACACCGGCGAGCGCAGCATCGGCACGCTGGACGCGGGCGCGGTTGCCGTCGCCGTGATGTTCGAGGCAGTTGCCCAGCTGTGGCCGGAGCCCCCGGTCCAGTCCTGATCCTCCTGGAGGTACGGCATGAAGAAGTTCGTCAACGACCCGCGCCAGTTCGTCCCCGAGATGCTCAAGGGCATCGCCCTCGCCAATCCAGACACGCTCAAGTACGTACCGGAGTACAACCTGATCATGCGGGCCGACGCGCCCCGCGACGACAAGGTCTCGATCATCCAGGGATCCGGATCCGGGCACGAGCCGGCCCACGTCATGATCGTGGGCAAGGGCATGCTGGACGCCGCGTGCCCCGGCGACGTGTTCGCCGCGCCGCCGATGGACTACGTGCTCGAGACCAGCAAGCTGCTCAACTCGCCGAAGGGCGTCCTGCATATCATCAACAACTACACCGGCGACCGGATGGCCTTCGAGATGGGCCAGGAGATGGCCGAGGCTGACGGTGTCACCATTGGCACGCTGCTGGTCGACGATGACGTTGCGGTGAAGGACTCCACCTACACGGTCGGCCGGCGCGGCGTGGCAGGCAACTTCTTCGTGATCAAGGCGGTCGGCGCCGCCTCTGAGCAGGGCGCGGGCCTCGATGAACTGCTGCGGGTCGGCAACAAGGTCAATTCCGTCACCCGGACCATGGGCATGGCGCTGACCTCCTGCACCCCCCCGGCCAAGGGCTCCCCGCTGTTCGAGCTGGGCGCGGACGAGATGGAGATGGGCGTCGGCATCCACGGGGAGCCTGGGCGCCGGCGGGAGAAGCTCGCTAGCGCCAACGAGATCGTCGACGAGTTGCTGGAGGCCGTTGTGACCGACCTGCCATTCAGCCAGGGCGACGACGTGGCGCTCATGGTCAACGGGCTCGGGGGCACCCCAATCAGCGAGCTGTACCTGCTCTACGGGTATGCCCACGAGCAGCTGGCCAGGCGCCGGATCAACGTCCGGAGGAATTATGTCGGCAATTACTGCACCTCGCTCGATATGGCCGGCGCGTCCATTACGCTCAGCCGCCTCGACCCGCAGATCGAGGAGCTGCTGGCCGCACCCGCCGAGATCGCGATCCGGACGTTCTGACCGTACATGGCGCCGTAGCGCTCCTGAATGTGGCTCTTGATCTACCGCTTCTGGCTGCTGTGCTCCTGAACCTTGGGGTGCTGGCCGCTTCTGCGTAGCTCGGCCATGGCAAACTCGCCAACGACGCGCAGCGCATATTCGGCGCGGGCGATCTGTGCCAGGCCACGCGCATGGCCGGGCTCGGCATCCGACTGCTGAGGTAGCGAGCCATGCCTGACAACCCCGCAGGAGGGCCGATCACGGCTGGGCATACCGCTGAGCGATTCGGATTCTTCACCGATGCGGTCTTCGCCATCGCCATGACACTCCTGGTAATCGAGATTCCGCGGCCAGAGGCGGCAGAATTCGAGGCCGGAGACGGGCCACTACCCCGACAACCCGCTGGCGGCCCTGCTGTACGGCCTGGTCATCGGGGCCTTGCTGGCGTGCCGGTCGGCGATACAAAGCCAGGCGCGCCGCGATGATGTGCTGCTGCCAGACGTTGACAAGCGCCAGTACCAGGCGGAGGCGACCGTGTCCTGGATCGTCACCGGGTACCGGGCGCTGACTCTGGTGCTGGTGTGGTGGACACCATGGGTGGAGATCGCGTGGTTCCTCACCATCGCAGTCGGCACCGCCAGCCGGATCGTCAGCCGCCGGGCCGTGGCAGGGACAGGAAACGAGCAGGCCAAAGAGGGCGGGAAGCAGCCACCGAGGCGATCCTAGGCGGACTGATTTTGCTATCGGGAATACAGTGCCACACAGTCCGCGTCGGGGTATTCGTTATTCCAGCCAGCTGACAGGCTGCCCTGCTTGACCAGCGCAGCCGAGAAGCCCGCATAGGGCAGAATCCCGATCAGCGGGCCGTTGACAGGATCGCTGCTCACGGCCACAAAGTCCGCATCCCTGCCTCGGCTGCTGCCCTCACCGCTGCCGGTCCGCTTCGCTTAGGGCACGCTGTTGGTCATCCGGAAAGCTGCGAGGAAGCCTTCATGATCGAGCAGGCCTGGCAAGCATGGCGCAGGCAGGCAACAACATCGTGGCCGACTGCGTGCTCAGTGAGCCCTGGCGCCTGCTCGACTGCCTGACCGTCATGGCCGACTGCGAGGTCGCGACACCACCGCCCGCGGCGACGCCCCTGGAATGCGCAATCCTGATCAAAGAGTTCCTCGCCCGCGCGCAGCCGCCTGCTGCGTTCGATCGGTTGCGTGCATTGCTCCTGGGCGACTAACCCGGCTGGCTTTCAGCAGAATGCGGAGGCCCGGACAGTACTAAAGCGGATCTGCGCGCCAATCTGCGGACTCCAGTTGCCGTCTCCCCGCTTCCGCGTGGCGTCAGCCGCAACTGGAAGAAAGCTCGCTATCTCCTGAATAAGCCTGCATTCGCGCACGGATCGGTGGCCGGAGATTCGCCGTCGCCGAGCCCGGAGCCGCTGAGCTCGCAGTCACCGAGCGCGGAGTCACGGAGCGCGGAGTCACGGAGCGCGGAGTCACGGAGCGCGGAGTCACGGAGCCCGGAGTTGCAGAGCGCCAGGCGATGACATCGTTCAGTAATGCCGGGCACATCGGGCGGCGCCGCCACAACCGGCGCTGCGCGCCGCGCGACGCGGCAATTCCCGGCGGAGTTCCGGCAGGCGCGGCCGGGAATGCGTGCCGCTCGGAGCGGCCGCGCGGATGTGCGGGGGTCGCGGCCTGATGCTATTGCCGCATTACTTATCCCGGCCGCGCGCCGCGCTGCCCGCGCCCGGCAGGAGACAGCCCCGCGCCCGTGGCCGGAGACTCCTGGCGGGACGCAGAGTGCGTCCCGCCAGGGCCCGGCCTAGTGCGCCGACTCGTACTTGCCCAGCACCTCGGCGGGGATGCGTCCCCGGTCGGAGACCTTGAGGCCCTGGGCGCGAGCCCACGCTCGCACATCCGACTGGTCGTGGCGGGCGGTACGGGCACCCCGGGCGGCCCGCCGGGCCGGTGACACCTTGCGCGCCGCCTCAATATACGGGCCAATGGCCTTGGCGAGCTGGTCCGCGTGCTTCTTGTTCAGGTCGATCTCGTAGTCGACGCCGTCGAATCCGAACCGGACGGTGCCCTCTGCCTCGCTGCCGTCAATGTCGTCTACATACAGGATCTGTGTCCGCTGAGCCACTGTTTGTCACTCCGCCTCGGGGATCAGGTCTAGCGCTTATGCCGACAGCCTAGGCGATCGCGCAGACTTACCGTGCTACTTCATCGCCGACTGAAGGAAGCACGGGGCCGATGGCTTTGTCTTTCAGCGTCTAGACGGCAGATCGGCGGCGATGATGTCTGTTGTGATGACCGGTTTGGCTGGCATGCTGACGGCAAGGACATCACCGTCCTGGAGCCAGTTACCCGGCTAAGTAATGGACAAACGTCCCGGCTGCCGGACGGGGCGGGTTCAGGAGCCGCTGCGCCGCCATAGCCGACAGGAGATGCATGAATCCTCAGCAGCTAGCCGAGGCCTATCTCAGCGCGCTGGCCCGCGCGGATCTTCCGGCGATGCTCGGGCTATTCAGCGACCGTGCGCTGGTGCACTCGCCGTTGTACGGGCCGACTCCGGCCGGTGATTTCTTCCCGGCACTGTTCAGCGATACGGCGGAATCGCGGCTGACACTCAGGGGAGTGACGCAGGGCACGACGGCCGAGGGCATTCCGCTGCTCTGCATCTGGTTCCGCTTCGACTGGCGGCTGCGCGGCGGGACGCGATCTCCCTTCGACGTGGTTGACGTGCTGGAACTGGACGACAGCGACCGTATCGCGGCCCTGCGCATCGTGTATGACACCGTCAGCGTCCGGCCGGCCTTCGAGCGCGAAACGGGCCGGGCCTCCTGGCGCGGGGATCCGGCTGACGGCAGCTGAACCCCGCGGCAGGGTGCGGGCGGACGGCGGCCGTCCGCGGGCGCTGCACAATGGGTGATATGTCGCATCGGCAGCAGGGGCAGTGCGGGCCTGCCGGCGGCCAGCGCGTCGACACGGGAATGGCCGAGCTGGTCGGCGATCCTGACCGGCCCGGCGCCTGGACGCTGCTGGTCGATGGCACCCCGCAGTCGCACGTTGACCTCGATGACCCGCAGTACCTGGAATTCGAGTACATGCGGCGGCTCGGCCATCTGGTCGACCTGGCGGCTCCGGCCCGCGCGCCGCTGCGCGTGCTGCACCTGGGGGGCGGCGGGCTGACCCTGGCACGGTATGTGGCGGCGACCCGGCCAGGGTCATCCCAGCTGGCGGTGGAGTCGGACGCCGCGCTGGCTCAGCTGGTCCGGCGGCGGCTGCCGCTGGACCAGCCAGGGCGGCGGGCGGCCCGGACCGGGATGGGCCGGGTGCGCGTCCGGATCGCGGATGCCCGCGCGGTGCTCGATCAGGTCCCCGCCGGATCCTTCGACGTGGTGATAGCGGACCTGTTCGCCGGGGCGCGCACCCCGGCCCACCTGACGACAGCCGAGTTCGCCGCCGCCGTCGGCCGGGCGCTCGCTGCGCCGGGTCTGTACGCGGTCAATGTCGGCGATGGCCCGCCGCTGGCGCACGCGCGCGCCCGGCTGGCCACGGTCCGTTCCGTGTTCCCGTGCGCCTGCCTGATGGCCGACGCGGCGGTGCTGCGCGGGCGCAGGTTCGGCAACCTGGTGCTGGCCGCCGCCCGCCATCCGCTGCCTGTCTCAGCCCTGGCCCGGCGCGTCGCGGCCGACCCTTTCCCGGCCCGGCTCGTCCACGGCAGTGAGCTTGACCGGTTCGCCGCGGGAGCGCGGCCGATCACCGATGCGCAGGCGCAGTCCTCTCCCGCCCCGCCGCCCGGCACCTTCGCGGTCAGGCGGGCCCCCGGCCAGACGGCGTTATGCCTGGGCGCGCAGGCACTCCTCAGCACCCGGCGCGGGCGCGCCGGTTGCGGCCGGACCAGTCAATCCGGCCGCGGGCAGCGGCGGTCAGCTACGCACCGGCGGCGCATGACGACTCAGCCGCCCTCCACCTGGTAACTGCCGCCGTGGGCCATGAAGTAGTCCTGGCCGATCATCTCGGCCTCCGCCTGGGTGGCGTAGCCGACCGTCCGGCTGATGTCGTGCGCGCGTCCGTCCGGGTGCGTCCACGTGACCCGCCAGGGGCCACCCTGGGAGCCGGACAGGCGGCGGTTGATTTCCTCGCTGACGGCGTCGCGCAGCTCATGTGCCTCGTGCGTGTCCTCCGGCATCCCGGCCTGCTGGAAATAGTCGTTCTCGTCGACGCTCTCGTCGAGCTCGTCCCAGGACGAAACCGCGCGCGGCACCTGCCCGCTGTCCTGGTCTTCCCTGATCATGACCATGATGGCGTCCGCGTAGCGCCGCACTTCTTCCGCGTCTGTCATGAGCCTGCCTCCTTCGTGTTGCACCACCACAGTGCTCATGTGCCGGAGCAGGGCCCCATTCTCAGGGCCGCCGGGCCGCGAATGGCAGGGCAGTTCGGCCCGCAAACCAAGGGACCTCGGTCACGCGCCCGGGCCCGCGCCGTACGGCCGCCCCCTGCCGGGACCGAGGGCCGGCGGTCGCTCCCTGGAGCACGTCTCGCGCGAGGCGCGCCTCAGCCCAGGCTGGCGGCCCGCTGCGGCACCGTCTGGACGGCGGCCTGGCGCGGGAACCCCGTGCGACAACTCTGTGCAGGGGCATGCCGGTCGTGTCACGATTTACTCAGGAAGATCGTGACGAGCGGAGCTGGTTCGGTGGCGGGACCCTCGCTGCAGGACGATCTGCGGGAGATCGGCGCCCTGCAGGGCCGCCTGCCCGGTCCGGCCGTGATCCTGATCGGCGCGGCGGCCGCGGCCGTGGTCTTCTTTCCGGCGGTGTGGGGGATGAGCAAGTACCTCTATACCATCGCGCACGAGGGCGGCCACGCCCTGATGGGCTCGGCCATGGGCCACAAGATCAACAGCGTGACCATGGAGCGGAACGGGAACGGGCTCACCAAGGCGACCGGGCCGCCGGGCCTGGGCACCTTCTTCTACCAGTTCTTCGGCTTCCTGGCCCCGAGCGTCATCGGGCTCGGCGCGGCCAAGCTGATCGAGGTCGGTCACATCGTCGCCGTGCTCTGGCTGCTCCTGCTGGCGCTGGCCGCCCTGCTGGTGATCGCGCGCGGCTGGGTCGCGTGGACCTGCATTGTCTGCACCGGCCTGCTGCTCTTCCTGACGGCCCGGTATGCGTCCTTCGGTGCCCAGATCGTCGTCGCTTACGGGCTGACCTGGTTCCTGCTGATCTCCGCCGTGGCGGCGGTGCTGCGGACCTGGCGGGTGCCCGGCGGAGACTCTGATCTGCTGCGGTCGTCAACGCGGCTGCCCAGCGGACTGTGGCCGCCGCTGTGGCTGATGGGCACGGTCCTCGCGCTGGTGGCCGGGGCGAGCCTGCTGGTCTAGCCGCAGCCGGGGCCGCCGGGCAGGCGCGTCGTCCGCCAGGGCCCGGCGCTAGCCGCCGCCGCGCAGGACCTTCTCCAGGATCTGCTGCGCCTCGGCCTGGATCTCGGCGAGGTGATCAGGGCCGCGGAACGACTCGGCGTAGAGCTTGTAGACATCCTCGGTGCCCGACGGCCGGGCGGCGAACCAGCCCGACTCGGTGATCACCTTCAGCCCGCCGAGCGGCTCGCCGTTGCCCGGCGCGGTGGTGAGCCGCTCGGTCACCGGCTCGCCGGCCAGCTCGTCGATGCTCGCCTGGTCCGGGGTCAGCCTGGCCAGCGCCGCCTTCTGCTCGCGGCTGGCCGGGGCGTCGATCCGGGCGTAGGCGGGGTCGCCGAGCCGGGCGGTGAGCTTGCGGTAGTGCCCGGCCGGGCTGGTGCCGGTGACCGCGATGATCTCGGAGGCGAGCAGCGCCAGGATGATGCCGTCCTTGTCGGTGGTCCAGACCTGGCCGTCCTTGCGCAGGAATGACGCTCCGGCGCTCTCCTCGCCGCCGAAGGCCACGCTGCCGTCCAGCAGCCCGGGCACGAACCACTTGAACCCGACCGGCACCTCCAGCAGCCGCCGCCCGGCCGCGGCGGCGACCCGGTCGATGATGGCCGAGCTGACCATGGTCTTGCCGACCGCGGCGTCACCCGGCCAGCCGGCCCGGTGCCCGTACAGGTAGTCAATCGCGACGGCCAGGTAGTGGTTGGGGTTGAGCAGCCCCCCGTCCGGGGTCACGATGCCGTGCCGGTCGGAGTCGGTGTCGTTGCCGGTGGCGATGGCGAACTCGTCCCGGCGGGCGATCAGCGACGCCATCGCGTTCGGCGACGAGCAGTCCATCCGGATGCGGCCGTCCCAGTCCAGGGTCATGAACCGGAAGGTGGCGTCCACCAGCGGGTTGACGACGGTCAGGTTCAGGCCGTACCGGTCGCCGATCTCGCCCCAGTAGGCCACGCTGGCCCCGCCGAGCGGGTCAGCCCCGATCCGCACCCCGGCCTCGCGGATCGCGTCCAGGTCCACTACCGCGGGCAGCTCGGACACGTACTCGCCGAGGAAGTCGTAACCGCCGGCCGCGGCTCTTGCCTGCGCATAACGGACCCTTCGCACCTCACGGAGCCCGCCGCGGAGCAGCTCGTTAGCCCGGTCCTGGATCACCGAGGTGATCTGCGCGCCGGCCGGCCCGCCGTCCGGCGGGTTGTACTTGAATCCGCCGTCCTCCGGCGGGTTGTGCGACGGGGTCACCACGATCCCGTCGGCCAGGCCGTCGGTGCGGCCGCAGTTATGCACCAGGATGGCGCGCGACAGCGACGGCGTCGGCGTGTAGCCGTCCCGGCTGTCGGTCAGCACCTGGACGTCGTTGGCGGCGAGCACCTCCAGCGCGGTTGCGAACGCGGGCTCCGACAGCGCGTGCGTGTCACGGCCGATGAACAGCGGTCCGGAAATGCCGCTGCGGGCGCGGTAATCGCAGATGGCCTGCGTGGTCGCGGCGATGTGGTCCTCGTTGAAGGAAAGCCGCAGCGCCGAGCCCCGGTGGCCGGAGGTGCCGAAGGACACCTGCTGGCCGGGCTCAGCCGGATCAGGATGCTGCGCGTAGTAAGCGGTCACCAGTCCCGCGACATCGACCAGGTCGGCCGGGGTGGCCGGCTGCCCGGCCCGCTCATTGACTCCCACGGCGCATTCCTCCGCTCGGCTGGCGCGCCTGCCCGCGCGCGCTCTTCCCCTGACGCTACAGGCAGCGGCCCGGCGTCAGACAAACGCGACGCGGACTCCTTCCCCGGTGAGCGCCCGCGTCGCGCCGGCCCGCGCCTGCCCGATGGCCATTCGCCATCGGCCCGGTCAGAAGAACGTGTGAACCGCGTCGATCACGTGGTCGCTGTCGTCCGCCACCGGAATGACGCGCCACTTGTCGAAGGTCGTGCACGGATGGGAGATGCCGAGGCAGACCAGGTCGCCGATGCCCAGGCTGCAGTCCGGCGGCACGGCCAGGTAGGCGTGCTGATCGTCCAGCCTGGTGACGCGCAGCCCGGTCGCGCCGCTGACCTGGCCGCCGCGGTCCCGGCTCTGGCCACGGCCAGGCCCTCCCCGGCACTGCGGCACCCGGTCCGCCCGCCCGGGTAGCCGAGCTCGACGAGCACCGGCAGCGGCCGGGTCGCACCGGAGCCGGCCAGCAGCCCGTTCAGCAGCGTCACGCCTGGCACGCTGTCCACGTAGGCGAAGCACTCGAAATCCGGGTCGGCGGTCATCTCCGCAGCGGCATGGTGAAATCTCCGCCGAACACCCATGGCCGCCGCTTAGCAAGGCTCGCGGCCGTCACCACCTCGCGCGCGGCCAGGCCGCCGAAGCCCTTGCTGATGCCGGTGAGCGGGCGCTGCCGCAGCTCGGCCACGGCGGCCGCCATCCCGGCCGGGAGCCCTGCGCCCGCCGCCGCGGGACTGTCAGCTCGCACGTTCATGACGCCGTTCCTCTCTCGCCGCTGGCAGCATCAGCATGCCTGGTCTGTGCCGTTGTGCGCAGCCTGCACATTCATGGCCGCTTACTTGCCTCTCTATGGGCGTGAAGGCAGTGACGCTGACGATGGCTGCCGTACTGGCACCGCTGCCGCGGTTAAGCCTCGACAATGCGCCCCGCAGGGGCGAGGATCACGGTTGACAGACTGTGGCTGCGTGCCCGCGGCAGATCCCGCTGTCGTTGCGGGATAGGCGGCACCCGGTCGTGCCCGGCATCTGTATCCAGCCCGAGGAGGCCGGAGCATGAGACGTGCTGCGCTGCTGATGGCGGTCATGACGTCCGCGGCCCTGGCGGCAGCCGGTGTCGCCGCGCCCGCAGCGCTCGCGTCCGGCCCGTCTCCCGGCACTGCCGCTACCCCGCTGATCGCCGTGGTGACCCAGACCCGGACATCCGTCAACGGTGAGCTGCTGGTCAAGCAGGGCAGCCTGACGGCGGCGTGGAGCCGCGAGCACGGCGGCGTGGCGCAGGCTGCGGTGGCCACCGATCCCGTGCACGGCCCGCTGATCGCGGCGGTGACCGCCAGCGGGGAGCTGCTGGTCAAGCAGGGTCGGCTCAACGCGCCGTGGAACCACGAGCACAGCGGCATCTATGCCGTCGCGGTGGCCACCGATCCCGTGCACGGCCCGCTGATCGTGGCCGTGACCACGAAGGGGGTGCTGCTGGCCAAGGATGGCAGCCTGTCGGCGGCGTGGACCACCGAGTACGGCGGCGGCCTGAACGAGGTCCCTGCCCAGTTCGCCGCGGCCAGTGACGCCGTGCACGGCCCGCTGATCGGGCTGATCACCGGGGGCGGCGAGCTGCTGGTCAAGGAGGGCGGCCTGGCCGCGACCTGGAACCACGAGCACGGCGGAGTTGACCAGGTCGCCCTGGCCAGCGACACCCGGCACGGCCCGCTGATCGCAACGCTGACGAGCAAGGGTGAGCTGCTGGTCAAGCAGGGCCGCCTGGGCGCGGGGTGGCACAGCGAGCACGGCGGGGTCGGGTCGGTGGCGGTGGCCAGCGACCCCGCCCGCGGCGCGCTGATCGGCGTGGTGCTCTTCGCTCCCGACCACGACCTCGGCGACCTGCTAGCCAAGGAGGGAAGCCTGTCGGCGCGCTGGCACAGTGAGCACATCGACGTGTTCCGCGCTGCGGTGGCCAGCGATCCCGTGCACGGCCCGCTGATCGGGGTGCAGACGTACTTCTCCGACGTGCTGGTGAAGGAGGGGAGCCTGTCCGCTTCATGGAACACCGAGCACGCCAGCACGACCCAGGTGGCCGTGGCCGGATAGCGGATCCGGCCGGCCGCCTGGCGGCGGAAGGACAGGCGGAGCCGGGCACGGAGGGCTCGCCGCCGGCCACCGGCTGCTAGGAAGCCAGCTGCCGCGTCGCCTCGCGGACCGCCGTGCCCAGGTCGCGGGCACAGCGCTGGTTGTACAGCGGACCGGTGCCATCGCGCAGGAGCAGGCCGGCCATGGCCGCCCCGCGGACAGTGACCGGGCGGCCGCCGGTGAGGGCAGCCAGCAGCTCCCGCACGTCGCGCTCGGCGCCTGCCACGACGCCGCGGCGCAGCATCCCGCGGGGGGAGCGCGGTACCGGCGGCCGGCTGGCCTGGGCCAGGACAAGCTCCCAGCCGCGGGCGAGTTCCCGCCGCCCGGCCGGCGAGACAATCCGCCACGCGCGGGCGGCCATGGCACGGCTGAACCCCGCCGGGCAGCCCGCCGCGAGCTCGCGGTCCAGCCGCGCGGCGAGCACGCGGGCCAGGACGCGGTCGCGCAGCCGGCCGGCCGGGGGCGCGGACCGGGGCACCAGGCGCGGAGCCTTCTGCTGAGTGGTCATCCCGGGTGTCATCTCTGGGGTCATGCGTCCATCGTGCCGATCGACGGGCACGCAGGTAAGTGGCAGGATAGTCAGGATGCGCAACTATCCTGCCAACCTGGATGATCCCCGGCCCGCCGGGCCCGCGCCAGGTCGCGCCCGGCGGCCAGGGCCTGATGCCCGCACGGTCGCCATCATCGTCTCCGACGGGGTCAGCGGATTCGAGCTCGGGGTCGCCTGCGAGGTCTTCGGGGATTCCTGGTCAGCGATCCTCGGGCTGCCCTGGTACCGCTCGTTCGTGTGCGCGGCCGCTCCCGGTCCGGTGACAGCCGACAGCGGCTTCCAGCTGCTGGCCCCGCACGGCCTCGAGCGAGTCCGCAGCGCCGGCACGGTGGTCATGCTGCCGGTCGAGCCCCCCGGGCAGGTCCCGGACGCGATACCGGAAGCCCTGCGGCAGGCGCACGCCCGGGGCAGCCGCATCGTGTCGCTGTGCACGGGCGCGTTCGCCGTCGCCGCCGCGGGGCTGCTCGACGGCCGCCGGGCCACGACGCACTGGACAGAATGCGCCGAGCTCGCGCGCCGGTACCCGCGGGTGAGCGTCGACCCCGGCGTGCTGTTCGTGGACGAGGGTGACATGCTCACTTCCGCCGGGAGCGCCGCCGGAATCGACCTGTGCCTGCACGTGGTCCGGCAGGACTATGGCAGCGAGATCGCCACCCAGCTCGCCCGCCAGCTCGTGGTCCCGCCCCAGCGTGACGGGGGACAGGCCCAGTACATCGACGCGCCGCTGCCCGATCCCGGCAGCTCCAGCCTGTTCGCCGATACGCTCTGCTGGCTGCAGGAGCATCTGGGCGAGCCGGTGACCGTGGAGGACCTGGCGGCCCGCTCCGCCATGAGCCCCAGGACCTTCGCCCGCCGGTTCGCGGCCAGCACCGGCACGACCCCGTATCAGTGGCTGCTGCGCCAGCGCATCCAGCTCGCCCAGCGGCTGCTGGAGACGACCAGCCTGCCGATCGACTCGGTCGCGCAGAAGAGCGGCTTCTCCACCGCGGCCAACCTCCGCAAGCACTTCAGCCGGGCCGTGCACACCAGCCCTCAGGCGTACCGGCGCGCCTTCGCCGACCGCCGCGCCAGCTGAGTCGTCGAGGTTCGCCGCGTCGCTCTGGCGTATCCAGGCCGTCCGAGCCGACCAGCACGCCGCCGGGGTGCAGCACCCGGCACATCTCCGCCAGCGCCGCATCCTGCAGCGGCGCCGAGGCCGTCCTCCAGCAGGTCTTCCCCTAGGTCATGGCCTTCCAGCCCACCGCAGCAGGTCGTCCTCCACCAGCCTGGCCCACTCCGGGCTGGAGCACAGCGCCGGATGCTCCTCGTTCACCTGCGCCATCGTAGCCGGGAGCCAAGGCCGGCCGACCTGCTGGCCGCTCACCCTGCCAGGACAGAAAGAGCGCTCGGAATGTCACCGGCGCCTCGTCGTACGTGCCGGACCAGAGGGACCAGACGTTCAGAGACGACAGCGTGACCGCCGTCGCGAGCATCAGGCTGGACGATGTATCCCAGCACGGATGAGATCAGGCAAATCGCGCCAGCATCAGCGTGGCCCGGGCAGGCCGTCTCGATGGGACCTGTCTAGCGGAGGTGCGTCCAGGGCAGGCTGGTAGGGGGATCGGCACGGGCGCGGCAGCGCGGAGCTGCCGCAGCGGGAGCAATGGCCCGGCGACGGGAGCGAGTCCCGGCCAGCGGCGCGTCCCCGCACTTCTCGGGGGGGACACGTGGTCCATCGCAACACAGAGAGCGGCCGGGCCGCCGGCAGCACGATCGTCGTTGTCATCCTGGTGATCATCGCCGTCCTGGCGATCATCGCCGCGATCCTGTACTTCACCGAGCCGGCGAAGTCGCTGCCCAGCATCCTGGGCACGATCACCCACCCGGCATCCCGGGCTCGTGATCACCGTCCCGCACGTGGCGGCATTGCCCTCGTCGTCGGCCTGATCTGCCTGGTAGCGGCCGGGTACGTGGGCTGGCGCGGCAGGTCGTCACGTGGCGGGGCTGCCGCCTAGAGGATGCTGCCGGCGAAGAAGCCGCCCCACCTGGCGGCCAGGTGGCAGGTGAGCAAGGCCAGGACCAGCAGGACCGCCCCGGTCATGGCGGTCAGCCGCTGGTTGCCCCGCGGATCGGGACGGCGGCGGCCGCCGGAGTGACCCGCAGGAGAAAGTCACTGCTCGGAGAGAATGGCCTCGAGCTCGGCCAGCGGGTCGCGGACGACCGGGCCCCGCGTCTCGACCAGGGCGCGGCGGATCGTGCCGGGGAAGCGGAACGGCGCCGTGTAACCGTCGCCGACCGCCGGGCCCCACTCGTAGCCGCAGGTCAGGCCGGCGCCGACGCCGTTGAACCCGGACGGGGTGAACCGGGGTATGACCGCCCGGCCGACCTCGCGCCCGTCGCAGCTCAGCACGCCGGTGCCGCCCAGGCCGTCGTCCTTGGTGAAGGCGTACCCGATGCGGTGGTCTCCGGCCGTGAGGGTCTCGGCCGACTCGACGACGTGCCGTTCCTTCCCGTACAGGTTGTGGACGTAGCGGATCCGCCCGCCGATGATGTGCAGCGACCAGCCGCCCAGAGCCGACCCCATGGCCAGCAGCACGCCGTCGGCCCGGCCGGGATCAGCGATGACGACGTTGGCGACCAGCGCGTGCGAGCGGTTCCGCACGTTCACCGCGACGGACTCCGGCACCTGGGCGCCGCCCTGGAAGTAGCGGAACCGCTCGCGCGGGCGGCGACGGTCCGGCTTGGGGTGCACGACGGCCCACAGCACCCGGTTGTCGAGCGGCAGGACCTGGTTGCGCTCGGCCTCCTGCCACCACCGGCCGATGAGCTCGCGCAGCAGGTCGGGGTGCTGATCGGCCAGATTCCGTGATTCCGACAGGTCCTCCGCCACGTGGTACAGCTCCCAGGTATCCGTTTCGAATGGCGCGTTCGGATCCTGGTCGTCGTAGAGCGGCCCGATCGGGTGGAACGTGACCGCCTTCCAGCCCTGGTGGTAGATCGCGCGGGAGCCGAACATCTCGAAGTACTGCGTCTGGTGCCGCTCGGGCGCCTCGGCCCCGCCGGCCGGCAGCAGGCAGGCGAAGCTCACGCCGTCGATGGCGCTCTGCGTGACGCCGTCGATCTCAGCCGGCAGCGCGACGCCGGCCAGCTCGGCCAGGGTGGGCAGGATGTCGATGGCGTGGGTGAACTGGCCGCGGATCGCGCCTTGCTCGATGTCGCCGGCCGGCCAGGAGATGATGCACGGGTCGGCGATGCCGCCCTGGTGCACCTCGCGCTTCCAGCGGCGGAACGGGGTGTTGCCCGCCATGGTCCAGCCCCACGGGTAGTTGTTGTGCGTGCGCGGGCCGCCGATCTCGTCCAGCCGCGCGTGCATCTCCTCCTCCGGCGCCGGGTCAAGGTTCAGCATGCGCACGTCGTTGATCGACCCCGAGGCCCCGCCCTCGGCGCTCGCGCCGTTGTCCGACACCACCACGACGATCGTGTTCTCGCGCTCGCCCAGCTCGTCCAGGAAGGCCAGCACCCGGCCGACCTGCTCGTCGGCGTGCGAGAGGAAGCCGGCGAAGCACTCCATGAACCGCGCCGCGACCGCCTGCCCCTGCGCGCCGATGGAGTCCCAGGCCGGCACCCAGTCCGGTCGCGGGGACAGGGCCGTCGATGACGGGAACAGGCCCGCCGACAGCTGGCGCGCGAAGGCCTGCTCCCGCCAGGCGTCCCAGCCGAGGCCGAAGCGCCCGCGGTAGCGCTCGCGCCAGCGCGGCGGGGGCTGGTGCGGCGAGTGGCAGGCGCCGGTCGCGAAGTACAGGAAGAACGGCCGGCCGGCGTCGACGGCCCGCAGGTCGCCGAGGAACTCGATCGCGCGGTCGGCCAGGTCATCGGTGAGGTGGTAGCCATCCTCGATCGAGGCGGGCGGCCGGACCGAGTGGTTGTCGCAATACAGCGCGGGCACGAACTGGTGCGTCTCGCCGCCGTGGAAGCCGTACCAGCGGTCAAACCCGCGGGCCAGCGGCCAGGTCGCGCGGGACGCGGCCATGTTCGTCTCGTCCTCGGGGGACAGGTGCCATTTCCCGACCGCGTAGGTGGCGTAGCCGGCCGCGCGCAGGATCTCCGACAGGTAGCCGTTCTCGCGCGGCGGCCTGCCCCAGTAGCCCGGATACCCGACGGCCAGGTCGGCTACCCGCCCCATGCCGCTGCGATGGTGGTTCCGGCCGGTGAGCAGGCAGGCGCGGGTCGGCGAGCAGAGTGATGTCGTGGCGAAGTTCGACAGCCGCACGCCGCCCGCGGCCAGGCCGTCCAGCACGGGCGTCTCGATGTCGGAGCCATAGCAGCCCAGCTGGGCGTAGCCGACGTTGTCGAGCACCACCAGGACCACGTTCGGGGCCCCGGCGGGCGGAGCCGTCGGCAGGCCACCACGGCACCGAGTCGCGCCAGTCCCGGCCGATACGGCCGCCGAATTCCTGTCGCAAATCCCTGGCCTCCTTGCTCCGTGCGGCCCTGCTCGCCGGCTCTCGCCGGGCGGCCTCGGCGTCGCGCTCTGCCTTTGCGGCTGCCCCGGCGGGGCTGCGTCGGCGGGCGGCCTCGGCGGGCTGCGTCGGCCTGGCCTCGCGGACTCCATGGTGTCAGGCCCCGGCGGCTGGCCCGCTGCTGCGCTCCGACTGGCCGCGAACCACGGGAACGCCCGGCTGCGAACAACGTCGATGCGTCCCTGCTGCGGATACAGCAACAGCATCTGCGCAGCCATGACGCTGATCCACCGGGTGCTGGCCGCAGTCGGTAGCGTGGATAGCGTGGCGGACGAGGTCGCGGTGCCGTCGGCGCTCGGGTTGAGGCCACGCTGGCGCGGATGCGGGCGATCCCGCTGAGCACTCCAGGGGCGGCGGGCATCGTGGCCATCGCCACCGCGGTGTGGTGCTGCGACTTCCTCTGCCTGCTCTGCAGCTTCAGCGCCGTCCATGCGGCGATTCCCTGGCACGGCGTGCTGCTGGCGTACGGGGTGGCTCAGGTCGCCGGATCGGTGCCCATCATCCCGGGCGGTATCGGCATCGTGGAGGGCAGCCTCGCGGTCATCCTGGCCGCCTACGGCGCGGGCCGGGTGCCGGCGTTCTCGGCAGCGCTGGTGTTCCGCATCGTGAGCTTCTGGCTCGCCATTGCGGTCGGCTGGATCAGCATCGGGGTGATCGCGCTACTCGCGCGCCGCCAGGGACAGCGCGACGCCGGTCAGGCCGGGGCAGGATTTCCGGTCATCGCGGCACTTCCGCCTGAATGAGCTCCCAGCGCGGGCGCGGGCCCGGGCGCCTGCGCCAGCGTGCCGCGGCCGGGCGGCTGCGATATCCCCCGCGCAAGGCAGAAAGCCGGACAGCGCCACTGTCTTGGACGCCAGCCGGCCGAGGGATGATCGGCCCCCCTCGTCGCGTCTCAGACGTCCGACCAGCCGCTCAGATCCACTATTTAAGCAGGTCAGAGCGACGCTGGTCGTTAGTTTCGGCCAAGAGAGATTCGGCCTCCGGGCAGCGGGCAGGCAAAAATCCCGCGCCAGGCCCCTGGGGGGAGAGGACCCAGCGCGGGACAGATGTCATGTTACCCGTGCGTAACCGTTACCGGAGTTGGGTTTCCGCGGATCGCGCCAGCACGGCCGCGCTCGGGGCGGCCGTCCGTGCCCGGTCGCCGCGGACGCGGTGGCGTTTTCCGCGGCCCCTGTGCTGACGCGCAGCGCCGCGGCGGGTATCAGCGATCAGCGAAATGGTGGCGCAGCCACGCGGTGATGGCGCGGTCGACGGCGGCTGCGTGCTGGCCCTGCGGGGCGGGCAGCAGTCCCGGCCGTGCCGGTGATCGCGTCACTGATCCTGGAAGCCGGGCCCGCGCTCATGACCCCAAAATAGGGCAAGTGCTCCCGATGGCCGACAGGGGCGGCTGCGCATTCCTGAATCGCAGGCGCCGGCCATTCAGCCGCCGCTGCTCGGCGGATACCTGCATGCGGCGACCGCGGCGATCGTCTATCAGTTCTGCCAGGTGGCGCTGCACGGCATCGGGACCAGGGTCGCGCACTTCGAGCAGCCGGCATTCGCCTGGGAGTAGCACGTCATTCGCGCGCATTACCCCTGATGGCATCGTCTTGAATGGCATCGCCGTGTTGGCTCTCATGCTCGCCCGCCGGCGGGCGGGGCCCTAGAGTCAGTGCCTGCCAGTCAGGATGGCGAGCGGGGGAATGCAGGGCCGTGCCCAGGTGGATCGTGCAGAACGTGCCGGCGTGGGGGCTGGTGGCGGTGGCCGTCATCGGAGTCCCTGCGCTGGCGGTACTGGTCCAGCGCGTCCTCCGGCAGCGAGCCCCGAGCCTGGTCGGGGGAGAGCAGAACGAGGCGGCCGGCTTTCTCGGCGCGGTCGTCGCGGTGGTCTATGCGATCATTGCCGGGTTCATGGTCATCACGTTATGGGACCAGTACGTTTCCGCTGCTGACACCGTGCACACGGAAACGGTCAATCTGCGCGATCTCGCGGAATTCAGCGGCGCCTTCGGATCGGCTTCCCAGAACAGGATCCGGGACCTGGTCGCTCAGTACTCGGATTCCGTCGCGACAGTGGAGTGGAAGGAGATGGCCAGGGGAGAGGACAGCCCCGTGACGCAGAACGATCTCGACCAGCTGGTGACGGCCGTGCAGCGGCTCAGGGTGCGTAACCTCGCCGACGAGGGATTCCTCGGGACGATGCTGACGCAGATCGACGAGGTCGGGGAGGCGCGCCAGCAGCGCCTGGACCTCTCCGGCCAGAACATACCCGCCTTACTCTGGCTGGTCGTCATCCTGGCCAGTGCCGTGACCCTGGCGTTCTGCCTGCTGCTCGGCATCCCGAGCGCATGGCTGCACTACACCATGGTGGCCAGCGTGGCCATCCTGATCGGCGCCAGCCTGGTGCTGATCCTGCTGATGGAATACCCCTACAGCGGCACCATCGCGGTGAGCCCCGCCCCATTCGCGCAGGTCGCCGCCGACATGCATGCCGCGATCGCGGGCTAGTCCCTGGCTGTCACCGGCTGCCGCCGGCAGCGTTGCTACCCTGGTCGTACCGCAGGTAGCATTAATGGTATGAAAGTGAGTGTTAGCCTGCCGGAGGAGGATGTCGAGTTCCTCGACGCCTACGCCCGAAGCCGGGGGATAGAGTCCCGCTCGGCAGCCCTGCACCAGGCGGTCGGGCTGCTGCGGGAGAGCCAGCTTGAGGAAGCGTACGAGGAAGCCTGGGCTTCCTGGGCCCGCTCCGATGACGCCGGGCCGTGGGAAGCCGTTGCCGCTGACGGCATGGAGAGCTGATGCGCCGCGGCGAGATCGTCACCGTCAGCCTCGACCCTGCGCGCGGATCAGAGGCCAGTAGGACCCGCCCGGCGGTCATCGTCAGCAACGATGCCGCCAATGCCACGGCAACCCGGCTGCGCCGCGGGGTGATCACCGTGGTGCCGGTCACCTCGAGCACCGCACGCGTCTACCCGTTCCAGGTGCTGCTGCCGGCCCGCCAGACGGGACTCGCGCAGGACTCGAAGGCGCAAGCCGAGCAGGTCCGCTCGGTCGCGGCCGAGCGCGTGGGCAGCCGCGTCGGCCGGCTGCCCGCAGCGCTGCTCGCCGAGCTCGACCAGGCGCTTCGCGTTCACCTCAGCTTGTAGGGGGCGGCCCACGGGCAGGGGGACCGCCCGGCCTTCAGGATCTCCTGCCGTCCAGCAGCTCGGCGAGGTGCATCGCCGGCTGGCTGGCCAGGTCCGCCAGCTGGGTGCGGCAGGAGAATCCGTCGGCGAGCACCACCGCATCCTGCGGCGCCTGCCGGACCGCGGGCAGCAGGCCGCGCTCGGCGATGGCCACGGACACCTGGTAGTGGCCCTGCTCGACGCCGAAATTGCCGGCCAGGCCGCAGCAGCCGGCGATGCGGGTGACCTGCGCGCCGCAGCGCCGCAGCAGGGCCGCGTCGGCATCCCAGCCCATGACCGCGGACTGATGGCAGTGCGGCTGGGCGATGACCGTCATCCCGTCCAGGCGCGGCGGCCGCCAGCCCGGCGCGCCTGTCAGTACCTCGGCCAGCGTCCGGATGGAGGCCGCTACGGTCCTCGCGGCCGGGGAGTCCAGGATCTCGACGGCGTCCGAGCGCAGTGCGGCCGTGCAGGAGGGTTCCAGGCCGACGATGGGGATGCCGGCCTCGGCCGCCGGGAGCAGGTCCGCGATGGTGCGCCGCAGGATGCGGCGGGCCGCGTCCAGCTGGCCGGTCGAGATCCAGGTGATGGCGCAGCACGTGCCCCGGCGGGGCAGCGAGGGGCTGAAGCCCGCGTCCTCCAGCAGCCGCGTCGCGGCCGCGCCGATCTCGGGCGCGAAGTAGCTGGTGAAGGTATCGGCCAGCAGCACGACCGGCTGGCCGGCTGACGGCCTGCCCGCGCCGGAGCGAGCGCGGTGCCACTCGCGGAACGGGGTCCCCGCGAACGCGGGCAGCTGACGGCGCTGATCCATCCCGGCCGCGAGCCGCGCCAGCCGGGCGACCGCGGGCACCGAGAGTGCCGCGTTTGCCGCACCGGGGGCGACCGAGGCCAGCCGGGCCCAGCGCGGCAGCTGGCCGAGCGCGTAGTGGGATCGCGGGCGCAGGCGGCGCCGGTAGGCCTGATGCAGGACCTCCGCCTTGTAGGCGGCCATGTCGACCCCGGCCGGGCACTCAGCGGCGCACGCCTTGCAGGACAGGCACAGGTCGAGGGCGTCGTGTACCTCAGGAGCCCGCCAGCCCCCGGTGACCAGGGAGCCATTGATCATTTCCTGCAGGACGCGGGCCCGGCCCCTGGTGGAATCCTCTTCATCCCTGGTGGCCAGGTACGACGGGCACATCACGCCGCCGGTCGCGGCCGAGTCCGCCCGGCACTTGCCCACGCCGGTGCAGCGGTGCACCGCTGCGGAGAAGTCACCCCCGTCGTGCCGGTAAGCCAGCGCCAGCGACTCGCGCAGCGGCCGGGCCGCGGGCGCCCGCAGGTCGGCGTCCAGCGGCCGGGGCCGGACCAGGACGCCGGGGTTGAGCAGGTCGGCAGCATCGAACGCTGCCTTGACCTGGCTGAACAGCGCCAGCACCGCGGGCGAGTACATGACCGGCAGCAGCTCGCTGCGGGCGCGGCCGTCCCCGTGCTCCCCGGACAGCGAGCCGCCGTAGCGGGCGACCAGCCGGGCGGCCTCGAGCTGGAAGCTGCGCAGCAGCCGGGCGCCGTCGGGTGCCTGCAGCGGGAAGTCCAGCCGCAGGTGCAGGCAGCCATCGCCGAAATGCCCGTAGGGGAGCCCGGTCAGCTCGTACCGGCGGAGCAGCTCCTCCAGCTCGCGCAGGTACGGGCCGAGCGAAGCGGCCGGGACGGCCGAGTCCTCCCAGCCGGGGTAGGCGGGCTTGCCCTCCGGCGTGCGCCCGGCCAGCCCGGCGCCGTCCTCCCGGATCCGCCACAGCGCGCTGGCGTGCGCGCGATCGGTGACCACGGCGCTGTCCAGCGCGTCCGCGTCCGGCAGCGCGCGGGCCGCGAGATCCGCCGCGGCGGCCTCGGTGTCCGCGGCGAACTCGAGGAAGAGCCAGCCTGACCCGCGCGGCAGGCCCGGCACCGCGTGCGGGCCCCGCGCGGCCCGCACCACCTCCACGATGCGTGAGTCCAGGCCCTCGCACGCGGTCGGCCCGTGCCGCAGGAGACCCGCCGCGGCGTCCGCCGCTGACGCCATGTCCGGGTAGCCGAGCACGGCGAGCACACGGCACGGAGGGTCCTGGACCAGGCGGACGGTAGCGCCCAGCACCACGGCGAGGGTGCCCTCGCTGCCGACCAGGGCGCGCCGGACGTTGAACCCCCGCTCGGGCAGCAGGTGCTCGAGCGCGTAACCGGAGACCTGCCGGCCGAAGCGGCCCAGCTCGGTCCGGATGGCGGCCAGCCCGGACCGGACTGCCTCGTGCAGCGCGGCCAGCTCGGCCGGGGCGCCAGGGCCGGGCTGGCCGCCGGCTCGCCGAGCCAGAGCCGCTGGCCGGCGGCGGTCAGCACGTCGAGGGCCAGCACGTTGTCGGAGGTCCGCCCGTAGGCGAGGGCCCGCGAGCCGCAGGCGTTGTTGCCGATCATCCCGCCGATCGTGCACCGGGTGTAGCTGGACGGGTCCGGCCCGAACCGCAGGCCGGCCGGCCCGGCGGCGGCCTGCAGCTGCGCCTGGATCACGCCGGGCTGGACCTCCGCGGTGCGGGCGTCTGCGTCGACGCTGAGCACCCGGTTCAGGTGCCTGCTGAAGTCCAGCACGACGCCGGTCCCCACTGCGTTGCCGGCGATGGATGTCCCGGCGCCGCGGCAGGTCACCGGCACGCCGAGCGGTCGGCACGCCTCGATCACCGCCGCCACCTCATCGGCGTGCCGCGGCGCCGCGACCACCGCCGGCACGACCCGGTAGGCGGAGGCGTCCGACGAGTACGTGGCCCGGTCCAGGGCGCTGCCGCTGACGTTGGCGACGCCGGCCCGGCTGATGGCCGCGACCAGCTCGGCCGGGGACGCGCCCCGGGCGCTGGCCGGCCCGGGCCCGCGCCGTTCCGCGGCACGGCTCGCGGCGCCGCCACCGGCGGCGCCGCGGCGGTCAGGGCGCGGGATGATGCTGATGCGGGTGACTCCTGGCGTGCGGGTGCTGATGCGCGCCGCGGTCGGCCGGCGGCGGCGCGCTCGGCTGCGCGTCGCCGGCCCGCAGGGGCGCGGCCTCGTAGCGTCCTTCATGGGCCAGGATAGGGCGCCGGTCGCCGGCCAGCTCAGGGTGGCGGTCCTCCAGGTCCCTGCGCTGCTCGGCGGTGCGCCGCAGCGACGTGACGTACTCACGGTTGCCGTTATAGGTGCCCCGCCAGGTCTGCGGCATCGCCTCGGCCGGCGGGGGCAGCGCCGCCCGGCCGGCGATGCCGAACCGGGACGGGACCTTCGCGGTCCCGCCGCCGCAGTCGGGGCAGGCGGGCAGCGGCGCGGTGAAGGACTGGATCACCTCGAAGCTGTGCCCGCGACCGCAGCGCAGCTCGTAGATCGGCATCGCTACCACAGCTCCATCGACCGGGCGAAGATCCCCGCGACGTCGTCCTCGCTGACCGGCCTGGGCGAGGTGGCCAGCAGCCGCTGCTGCTTCATGGTGCCCTCGACGAGGGAGGGGATGTCGGCGGAGGTGAAGCCGACCGCCGCGACCCCGTTCGGGATCTCGATGTCCCGCATCAGGTCGATGAGGACGGACGGCAGGAACTCGGCGGCGTTCGCGGGCTGGCCGGCTCCGGGAGCCAGCAGCTGCGCGGCCCGGATATGGCGCTGCGGCGAGGCCTCGAAGGTGAACCGGAACGCCTCCGGTGCCGTCAGTGCCACGGACATGCCATGCGGCACCATCGGCTCCTGCGGCGGGTAGTCCTTGGGGTGGAAGTCGCGGACCCGCCCGGCGATCGGGTAGGCGTTCGCATGCGGGATGTGCACCCCGGCGTTGCCGAACCCCATCCCCGCGAACGTGGCCGCGATCGCCATGTCCGCGCGGGCCTGGGCGTCATCGCCATGCCGGACGGCGGTCCGGAACGAGGTCGCGAGCAGCCGCATCGCCTTCTCCGACCACATGTCGGAGATCGGGTTCGAGCCGCAGTAGGGCACCCGCTGCTCGGGGCGCTTGCGCTCGTTGGTCGTATACCAGCGGGCCGTGTAGCTCTCCAGCGCGTGACACAGGATGTCCATGCCGGCCGAGGCGGTCACGCCGGCCGGCTGGGTCCGGGTCAGCAGCGGATCGACCACGGCCAGGGTCGGCCGCAGCCGGGCGTGGCTGATCCCGGTCTTCACATGCTGGGACAGCACGTCCAGCACGCAGATGGTGGTGGACTCGGCCCCGGTGCCGGTGGTGGTCGGCACGGCGATCAGCGGGCGGAGCGGGTTGACCGGGGCGGTGCCCTTGCCGACCGGGACGTTGATGTAGTCCATCAGCTCGCCGGGATTGGTCAGCAGCAGGTTGATGGCCTTCGCGGTGTCGATGCTCGATCCGCCGCCGACGGCCACGAACGCGTCCCACGGCCCGCTGTCCCGCGCGTAGGCGATCGCCGCGCTCATGCTCTCGTCGGTCGGCTCCACGTGCACGCCGCTGAACACGTGCGCCTCGATGCCGAACTGGGCCATCTGGCTGGCCACCCGCTCCGGGGTGCCGGTCGCCGCCACGCCGGGGTCGGTCACCACCAGCGCGCGCCGGACCCCGTACTGGCTGAGGTCGAAGCCGATCTCATCGGACGCGCCCGGCCCGAACTTCAGCTGCGGTGCCCCGTAGGTGAAGATCGCCTCCGGGTTGGCGGGCATGGTGCTGCTCACGCTGCGCCTCCTCAGGCGTAGAACCCGTCCGGGGCCCGGCGGAGCGACCTCAGCTGCTCCGCGTCGTGGCCGAAGACCACCGTGGCATCGGTTTTCTCGGCGATCCCGCGGAGCTTCTCGACCGAGGCGTACCACGCGGACAGGTCGTTGACGATCGCCGCCGGCGTGGCGGGCGGGCCGTAGGAGTCGCCCATGTAGACGGCGTCGGAGGTGAAGATCATCGTCCCGGTCTGCGGCAGGTCGACGCGCATCGCCATGGTGCCGGGGGTGTGGCCGGGCGCCTCCAGGAACGTCACGCCGGGCAGGAACTCGGCGTCACCGGACACGGTCTCGAAGTCCAGGCCCTCGTAGTCGGCCTTCAGGTGCGCGCCGTTGAACGCGCCCTCGTAGCCGAAGGCCCACTCTTTCTCCTTGTCGTTCACGACCAGCCGCGGGCCCGCCCCGGCGAACGTCCGTACGTTGCCGGCGTGGTCGAAGTGCAGATGCGACAAGACGACGTAGTCGAGCTGCTCCGCGGAGATGCCGAGCTGGCGGAGCCGTGCGTCGAGGTACTCGTCCTCGCCGACCTGGTCGTAGGGAAAGAAGTCCTGCAGCCCGGTGGGCGCCCAGCGGGTCTCCCAGTCCCGCGGGCAGCTGGTATCCCACAGCATCGTGCCCTCCGGCGTCTCGACCAGGACGGCGTGCGTGGTGCACGGATACCACTCCACCGGCCGCTCCCTGTCCTGCCGCGGCCGGATGCTGCGGCCCGGCTTGAGCAGGAGCCAGGTGAGGTCGCAGCTCATCGCGCCGCAGTCCAGCACGTGCAGCTTCGTCGCTGTCGCCATGTTTGCTCCCTGGGAGGGCGATTCGGGATCTCCAACGTCGCATGCCCCTGTGGGCGTGTCAATGAAGCCGTCCGCGCCGCCGGCCGCGGCCGCGCGGCAGCATGCGCAGCGATCCCCGGCGGGGCAGATGGGGCAGCGTGCCCGGGGCGGCTCGGGTTATCCGTTCCGGAACGAAGGACAGCCGGGCATGACGGGCGGCTACTGGCGCGCCATGGCCATGCGCGCCTCGCCCTCGGTGTCGGTGATCAGGTCCCCGGACAGGTCGACGGTGACGGTGCGCAGGATGCCGGTGAACCGGAACGGCGACCGGTAGGCGGCCGTGACCGGCAGGCCGGGGTTGGCGCCGCAGGTCAGGCCCCCCGGGTTGAAGGCCACCGGCGTGGTGACGGGAAACTCCGCCTGCGCCACCAGCCGCTCGTCGATATACAGCTGCGCACGGCCGGGCGAGCCCCGGCCCGCGGCGAAGTCCGGCTTCCCGGTGGGCTCGAACTCGAAGCGGAGCCGGTGCCAGGCCGGCACCGGATCCGGCGACGACACCTCGTACACGGCGCGCCGGACGTAGTTGTGCGCGTAATGCAGCCTTCCGCCGGAGATGTAGAAGGACCAGCCGCCGACGCCGGTGCCCTGGCAGAGCAGGACGCCTTCGGCTCCGCCCGGCGGGATCTCCGCGTCGGCGGTGACCGAGTGCGGGCGGTTGCAGATCCGCGGACCGACGGCGGCGGGGACCGTCTGGGTGCCGGGCCGGAACACGTAGCTGGTCCGCGGCTCGGCGATCTGCGGCCGCTCAGTGATCAGCCGCTCCAGCGCGCTGCCGTCCAGCGGCAGCACGTTGTACTTGCCGGCCTCCACGTACCACTGGGCGATCATCTCGATGAGCTTGTCCCGGTGCTGCGCGGCCAGGTCGTGGTTCTCGGCCGGGTCGTCCGCGACGTGGTACAGCTCCCAGTGACGGGCGTCGAGGCCGGTCAGCGTCTCCGCCGTGATCGGCGCCCCGAACTGACGGCCGGACTCGGCGAACGAGGGCCCCGGCCACGGGCACACGGCCCGCCAGCCGTCGTGGTCGATCGAGCGGTGACCGAACATCTCGAAGTACTGCGTGTGATGGCGGGTCGGGGCGGCCGGGTCGGCAAAGGTCTGCGCGAAGCTGACGCCGTGAATCGGGGACTGGGTCACGCCCTTGATCGCCGCGGGGGGCTCGGCGCCGAGCACGTCCAGGACCGTCGGGACCATGTCGATGAGGTGCGCGTACTGGGACCGGATCTCGCCGCGCGCGCTGATCCCGGCCGGCCAGCACACGATGAACGGATCGCACGCGCCGCCCCGGTAGGTCTCGCGCTTCCACCGGCGGAACGGCGTGTTGCCCGCCCAGGTCCAGCCCCACGGGTAATGGTTGAACGTGGCCGGGCTGCCGAGCTCGCCGATCGCGGCGACGCTGTCCTCCAGCGGCTCCTGCGCGTTGTTGAAGAACTGCAGCTCGTTGGTCGTGCCGGTGGGGCCGCCCTCGGGGCTGGCCCCGTTGTCGGACACCACCATGATGATGGTGTTGTCGAACTCGCCGGCCTCCCGCAGGAAATCGAGCAGCCGGCCGATCTGGTGATCGGTATGGGACAGGAATCCGGCGTACACCTCCATCATCCGGGCCGCGAGCCGCCGCGCATCCGGTGACAGGGAATCCCAGTCCGGGACGTCCGGATCATGCCGGGACAGCTCGGCGTCTTCCGGCATGATGCCGAGTTCCTGCTGCCGGGCGAGGACCCGCTCCCGGTAGGCGTCCCAGCCGTCATCGAACTGCCCGGCGTACCGGTCCGCCCACTCCGCCGGAACGTGATGCGGCGCATGTGTCGCGCCGGTGCAGAAATGCAGGAAGAACGGCTTCTCCGGGGCCACCTGCCTGGCGTCGGCAATGAAGCCGATGGCCTTGTCCGCCAGGTCGGCGGTCAGGTGGTAGCCCTGCTCGGGCGTGCCGGGCGGCTCAACCTGGTGGTTGTCGTAGACCAGGTCCGGGTACCACTGGCTGGTGTCACCGCCGAGGAAGCCGTAGAACCGCTCGAACCCCCGCCCCAGCGGCCAGCGGTCGAACGGCCCGGCAGCCGACTCGAACTCCGACGGCAGCAGGTGGTACTTGCCGATCATGTAGGTGCTGTATCCGTGCTGCTGCAGCATCTCCGGCAGGAAGCCGTTCTCGAACGGGATGCTGCCGTTGTAGCCGGGATACCCGGTGGCGATCTCGTTGATCGCCGCCATGGCGTTGGCGTGATGGTTGCGCCCGGTGATGATGCAGGACCGCGACGGCGAGCACAAGGCCGTGGTGTGCATGTTGCTGTAGCGCAGGCCGTCAGCGGCCAGGCTGTCGATATTCGGGGTGGCGATCGGGCTGCCGTAGCAGCCCAGCTGCCCGTACCCGGTGTCGTCGAGGACGATGAACAGCACGTTCGGCGCGCCAGGCCGGGCGCGCAGCGGCCGCGGCCAGGCCGGACTCGACTCCTCCGCCGTCCGGCCGATCACGCCGGGGAAAGCGGTGCCGGGGTCGTATTCCCGCAGTGCCATTTCGCCTCCTGCCCGTCAGGCCGGCCGATTCCGGCCCGACTGGCAGTAAACGGCACCGCGGTGCGACGTCGATCACCCGCCGCGGGTGAATTCGGAGCGGTGCTGCAGCCAGCGCGAGCGCGCTCACGATAGGCGGCCCGCCCGGCCGGCCGTGGCGCGTCCTCGCTGACATCGACGCATCGCCCTGCAGGCCGTGCCGCTCGCGGAGGGCTGCGCCGTGTCAGCTGAGCCGGTCCCTCGAGCGCCAGGGGTCCGGGATCGCGGTCAGCGAGCTGATCAGGCCTCGGCGCCGGCGGTTTGCGCGCCAGCCGAGCGGGCTCGCCGGGCGGAGAGCTCTCGTTCCCTGGCGTTGCGGGTCAGTTCGCTGGCGCGCTGGAACTCTGCCCGGGCCTCGGCCTGGCCCAGCTTGAGCAGCAGGTCCCCGCGGACGCTGGGCAGCAGGTGGTAGTTCCGCAGCGAGGGTTCGGCAGCGAGCTGGTCGACCAGGTCAAGTCCCTGTCTGGGGCCGAACGCCATCGACACGGCGACGGCCCGGTTCAGCTCCACGATGGGCGAGGGCATCACCTCGGCGAGCAGCGAGTACAGGTCGGTGATGCGCGCCCAGTCGGTATCCTCCGCCCGGAAGGCCCGCGCGTGGCAGGCGGCAATCGCGGCCTGCAGCACGTATGGGCCATGCAAGCCTGCGAGTGCCTCCGCCCGCGCAAGGGCGTCCAGCCCCCTCCTGATGAGCAGCTGATCCCACCGTGCGCGGTCCTGGTCGAGCAGCAGGACCGGCTCGCCCGACGGTCCCGTCCGGGCGCCGATCCTGGACGACTGGATCTCCATCAGCGCGACCAGGCCATGGACTTCCGGCTCGGCCGGCGCGAGCTGGGCCAGGACCCTTCCCAGCCGCAGGGCTTCGTGGCACAGGGCCGGGCGCATCCAGTCGTCGCCGGCGGTGGCCGAGTAGCCCTCATTGAAAATGAGGTAGATCACCTCAAGGACTGACGAGAGCCTGGCCGGGCGCTCGCTGCCGTCGGGTGTCTCGAACGGGACGCGCGCGGCGGCGAGCGTTTTCCTGGCCCGGACAATGCGCTGGGCAATCGTCGGCTCGGGCACGACATAGGCACGGGCGATCTCGGCCGTCGTCAGGCCGCCGAGCAGGCGCAGCGTGAGCGCGACCCGGGCCGGCACGGGCAGTACCGGATGGCAGGAGATGAAGATCAGCCGCAGCACGTCGTCGTCGATGTCGTCGGCGACCACGCGGCTGAGGGCTGCGGTGCCGTCGTCCGCCTCGGCCTCCAGGGCCCGCGCGATCTGCGCGTATTTACGTTCCAGCTCCCGGTTGCGGCGGAACTGGTCGACCGCCCTGCGCTTGGCGACCGTCATCAGCCATGCGCCAGGGCTGGCTGGCACCCCCGCCTGCGGCCACTGCTCGAGGGCGGCGACCACGGCATCCTGGGCGAGTTCCTCGGCTATGCCGAGGTCACCGCCTGCGTACCTGGCCAGCCCTGCGATCAGCCGGGACGACTCCAGCCTGATGACGGTCTCGATCGCGGCATGGACAGGCGAGCCCCTCACAAGCCCCGATCACATCACTGCGCCTGCGGCCAGGCAAGTTCCGGCGGGGCGTCGGGCCTGCGAAGGCCGCCAGGCCTGCTGCCCTGCCGGAACTGGCCGGCCGGTCACGGCCCGTAGACCTGCCGGATCGTGGACTCGCCTCCGCCAGCCACCGCGAGGAAGCGCTTCGTCCACTCGATCGCCTCGGCCTTGTCCCGGACCTCCAGCAGCGCCCAGCCGCCGATCAGTTCCTTGGCCTCGGTGTAGGGACCGTCGATCACGGTGAAATCGCCGTCGGCATACCGGACCTTGGTCGCCTCCTCGAACGGCGCCAGGCCGCCCGTGGCCAGCACCACCCCGGCCTTCGTGGCCTCGGCCACGAACTCGCCCATCTTGGCGTACATCTCGGGCGTCGGCGCGGGCATCGGCGCCGACGGGTCGGCCAGCGTGTAACCCAGGAATCGCATGGTCCTGCTCCTTTGCTTCCGCGGTGAGCGGCGGCCGTGCCGGTCCTATGCCAGGTTCTCCGGCCGCGTCACCGCCAACCTGTTCTGTTGCCCACGCGTCGAATGCCGTCGCGCGGGATCGACACGGCGGCAGGAAATTTTCCAGCCGGCTCACCTGGCGATGGCTGCCGCGAGCTGCACGCGCTCCGCCTCACTGAACGGGATCGGCTGGCGCTGCCCGGCATCCCAGCGGACCGTGACGACACGCGCCAGGGCCGCCGCCTCGCCAGCCGGCGTGAGGATCGTCTCGCGGGTCGTCAGGCTGGTCCGTCCCACGCTCTCGGCCTCGATCCGCACCGTCACCTGGCTGTCCGGGTAGCGGACCTCGGCGCGCAGGTCGATCTCGATCCGGGCCACCACGTAGTGCGGATCTGTGCGCAGCATCTGCGCGTAGAACGCGTCCCTGGCCTCCTCAAGGTAAGTGAGGAACACGGCGTGATTGACGTGACCCAGCGCGTCCACGTCACGCCATCTGACCTTGACCGGATGCTCGAACACGGGCCCATGCTCTCACCCCGACGTTCCCGGATCGCTCAGCGCCGCGGCGGTGAGCGTCGCGGTCACGGCCACGGGAGCCTTCCGCCAGGTGCAGACGCATGAGCTGCTCAGTCAGGAGCAGCTCGATGAGGCACTAAAGCTGGCCGGCAATGCGGCTCTGGCCTGCCGGCCCCCGGCCAGCCTTAGCGTTCGGGAACATTGCGCGCTGACCAGGGGTTTTACCTGAGCGCGCAAACCGCGGCGCGCTGACAAGAAGACTGCGAAACTCGCGCCCGCCGTGAGAGGCGAGTTCTCCGGCGGGCGTGAAATCGCTGATAGCTGGACAATGAGAGAATATTAATGCCGCAATGCATGACGTGCGGGAGCGAACTGCATCCCGAGCGGGCACTCAAGTACGACTACTGCATGGCGCCTGAGTGCCAGGAAAAGAACGCGACCGGCCTGACCATGGTCGCCATCGGAGTCAATAAGTCCGCCGAGCAGTACATGATCCTCGATGACCGCGCCCGCGAGGATCTGGCCAGCGGCAAGTACCACGATCAGCGGCGCGGGTCCTTCGGCGCTCCGGCGCCCTCATCCCGGGCCGCGGTCACCGAGGCCGACCAGGCCGGGACTGCCGAGCCCGCCCGTAACCAGCCCGCCCGTAACCAGCCCGCCCGTAACCAGCCCGGCCGCCCCCTGCCTCAGGCCTCGCGCCGCCCGTCCGCGGCCGCCCGTAACAAGCCTCCGGCGACTCGCCGTCAGCAGGCCCGCGATGTGAGCCGCCCGTGGAGCACGTCACAGGAGAAGCTGGCGCTGCTGTACAACCAGCAGCGGCTGCGGCCCGAGGAGATCGCGCAGAAGCTCGGCCTGAGCACCTACATGGTGACCCAGATCATCCTGGCGGCCAGGAACCAGGGGAAGCTCTGAGCGGGGATAGCCCGATCCTGACCGTGGTCGGCGGCTGCTTCACCCGGTCGCGCCGGGCGGTGCGCCGGGCTCGGCGTACCACTCGCGCCCGAGCAGCAGGCCGAAGACGGGCGTCGGCAGCGCGAGCATGACCCGGCACAGCCGCGCAGTCCTGCCCCGCCCGCTCGCGTAGGACTGATGAGCGGCGAGAGCGGCCTGCTTCTGCGCCGCGAAGCGCCGCACGTCAATCCGGTGCGTGATCGCGGACCGGGGGGTGAATCCCGCGCTGATGGCCCGCCGGTCGTGCCGGACCACCAGCCGGGGGACGCGCACCGGGCTGAGCGCCCGGATGACGAGCTCGCGGGGGAGCGTCGCCTCCATGACGCGTATGCCGGTGATAGCGGCCGCGCGGGCACCGACCTCGTGTACCCGGACGTGGTCGCGGTGACCGTAGCCGCCCTGCGGGTCATAGCTCAGCAGCACATCTGCGTGCTCGTCGCGGATCAGGTCGGCCAGCCGGGCCGCGGCCTCGCCGGTGTCGGCGCGCGCGAACCGCACCCGGCCCGGCGGGTCGGGGTAGAGGACCGGCCCGTGACCGCTGTCGGCGTAGCCGAGGTGAACCACCCAAGCAGCGCCGAGGATCGAAGCGCTGGCCTGCAGCTCGTCCAGCCGGGTGCGAGCGGCCGCGTGGCCGACGATCCCGTCCGTGGCGACCACGATGATCACCCGGTGGCCGCCGGCCGCGAGCCGCGCCAGCGTGCCGCCGGTCAGCAGCACCTCGTCGTCGGGATGCGCATGAAAGGCAACGATGGTCGCCACGCCGGCCATCCTCGCAGCAGGCCGGCCAGCGCCGCATCCGCTATGCCCGGCCCGGCGCGCCGGGCTGCCGGCTCCGTTACTGCCGTCGCAGGACGAGAAAGAACTCGGCCGCCCCGTGGCTGGCCAGCGAGCCCAGGATGCCGAATCCCTTCGGCCCCGCGATGCGCCAGCCGGAGAAGGCCACCGGGATAGTTCCCGCGACCTGCAGCTCCGAGCCGTCCCGGCGGCCCGAGATCGTCACCGTCACCGGCCGCGATAGTCCGTGCATGGTTAGCTGGCCGGCCGCCCGCAGGGTGACCGTCGCGCCCGAATCGAAGCCGGAGCTCAGCGGCACCGCTCCGGTCAGGGTGAATGTCGCGACCGGGTACTGGCGGGTGCCGAGGCTCGTGGCGAGCTGCGACTCCGCCTTCCCGCCGACCCTGATGGCGGTGAGGTCGACGCGGAACGCTGCCGCGGTGACCCGGTCACCGGAGACGACGAGCGCGCCGGTGACGGCGCTGGTCCGGCCGACCACGTCATTGCTGATGCCGAGGGCGCTCTCCCGGACCCGGAAGCCTGCCAGCGATCCCGCCGCCACATCCCACCGGCCGGCGGCCGGCCCGGCGGGCGGCTGCGCGGCGCCCGCGGGCAGCCTCAGCGCAGCGGGGGACGGCTGCAGCTTGATGAACGCCCCGACGGCCGCGGCGGCGAGGATGACGAGGGCCGTGAGGCCCGCGACAGTCCATCGCAGCCAGTGACGCCTGCGCGGCGAGCTTCCGTTCCCGGCGCGGACGGGCACGGTGAGTCCTGTTTCGTCGGTCATCTCACACCGTCCCTGACTGCCGCAGGCCGCTGGCCTGCCCGCTGGTGGTGGCAGCCGCAGGGGCCGGCGCATCATCCGGGAGGACCAGGAAGACCGGGTATCGCGACGCGATGGCGTCGAACTCCGTCAATGGCGCGTGCGGGTCCACCGGGATATGCGGGCGGGCGCCGGGTACCTGCTGCAGGTAGCGCCTGATGATCGGGGACCTTTCGCCCGCCGGGACCTCGGCCAGCCGGCACGCGAGCGCGCCCCGGTGGCGGAGCACGGCCCGCCCGTTGGCGGCCCGGACGTTCTGGACCCAGTTGCACCGCTCGCCGAGCATCGGCACCAGGTACCAGTGGCCGTCCCAGTCGGCCATCCCGAGCGGGAAGCGCACGATCCGTCCCGACTGCCGCCCGGTGACCTCCAGGGTCACCCAGCGCCTCGGCGCAAGTCCACGGGCGAAGACGCCTGCCCACAGGCGTGCCAGGCGACGCGCGGTGGCGTCGGCCCGGCCGTCCGGATACATGGCGCGCAGTGCCCAAGCAGAGTGAACAGGCCAGGTAGCCATGGTTTCCTCGTTCCGTTGTGCCACGTTCCGCGGCGCGGGCCGCGGAGAGCCCCTTGTGGAGCGTCAGTGGTAGAATGACGAATATAGAACTTGAAACATAGAGTCTCAAGTCCCTTTTTGGATAGGTGACTGATGAGCGAGGCGCTCGCCCCGACCGGCCTGGCCCGCCGGGGCCGCCGGCTGTCCGACCAGGAGACCGAGCGGCGGATGCTGCAGGCGGCCGTGCGCATGGTGAACCGCAGCGGCCTGACGGTGAGCCTGGACCACATCAGCTTCGAGGACGTGATCAGGGCCGCGGATGTCTCGCGGAGCGCCGTCTACCGTCGCTGGCCATACAAGGACCTGTTCTTCAGCGACCTGGTGAAGGAGCTGGCCAGGACCGCGACCCCGACGATTGTCAGCGAAGAGATGAATCTGATCGGCGAGATCGTGGCCGAGCACGAGGACTGGCTGGAGACCCCCGAGCTGCGGCACGGCCTGCTCGCCGAGCTGTTCCGGCGGCTGTCGCTCTTCGACTTCCAGACGCTCTACGAATCCCCGCAATGGCGGACCTACGTCGCCCTGCACGCGACCTTCATGAGCCTCGCCGACGGTCAGCTGCGCGATCAGGTCCGGCTGGGACTGGCTCAGTCCGAGCAGGACCATGTGGCCCGGCTCGCGCAGGCCTGGGAGCTGCTGGCCGGCCTGTTCGGCTACCGGCTGCGGCCCGAGATGGGAGCCACCTTCGAGACCATCGCCACGCTGCTTGACGCCACTATGCGCGGGCTGGTCATCATGGCCCTGTCCAGGCCAGGGATCGCCGAGTACCGGACGCAGGCGAGCCCGTTCGGCGCGGCCGCCAGGGACGACTGGTCCCTGCCGGCCCTCGGCCTGACGAGCATCGCGTCGGCGTTCCTCGAGCCCGACCCCGGCTTCGAGTGGGACGGCGAGCGGCTGGCCAGCGTCCGTCAGGCACTGGCAGGCGGGGCCGTTCCGGACGCGTAGCCCGCGCCTGCGGGCCGCCCGCGTCGCCGGAGCGCCCGCGTCGCCGGAGCGCCCGCGTGACCGGGCCGCCCGCGTCACCGGGCCGCCCGCGTCACCGGGCCGCCCGCGTCACCGGGCCGCCCGCGTCGCCCGAGCGCCCGCCCGGGCGAGCCGGCGCATGGCCGTCGGCCCGCACAATAGTAAAGTTGCTTGACTGTCTCAGGTCTTGTCAATAATCTGGGGCGGTGGCGGACGAGGACTGGCCCGGCGAAGTAACTCTGCCGGCGCTCCTGCGCGCAGCCAGGCGAGCCTACGGATCAGCCGTCCGGGCGGCGCTGGCTGCCGCCGGATGTGACGACATGCCGCGAAACGGCAGCTACGTGGTCGGTGCCATTGCCCGCAGCGGGGCGCCGCTCAGCCAGGTCATCCAGGAGCTCGGCGTGTCCAAGCAGGCCGCCGGGCAACTGGTCGACACCCTGGTGACGCGGAACTACCTGGAGCGCGCCGCTGACCCGGATGATCGCCGCAGGCTCAATATCAGGCTGACCGAGCGCGGGCTGGCCGCGGCGGCGGTCATCAGGTCGGCGGTCGAGGAAGTGGACGCTGCCCTCATCCGCCGGGTCGGCGCGCAGTATGTCGCGCACACCCGGGTGACGCTCGCCTCGCTCGCCGAGGCCGGCCAGGACCGAGGTGGCCACGTCTCCGGCGGCCAGGACACAGGCGGCCACGTCTCCGGCGGCGGCCAGGTCTCCGGCAGCCAGGACACAGGCGGCCAGGACCGTGGCGGGCAGCGCCGTGGCTAGCGACCAGGACGTGAGCGCGGGCCCGGCCCGGCCGGAGGTCCCGGCACGCCGGGACATGCCCGGGCTGCGCCGCGCCGCCCTGCTGCTCATCGCGGGCCTGGCCGGGCTGTCCTACGGCTAGGCGCTGGGCCGGGACCCGCTGGAGACCTACTACGCGGCCGGCGTGCGCAGCATGGCGGCGAGCTGGCATGACTTCATCTACGGTGCCTTTGACCCCGCGGGGACCATCACGCTGGACAAGCTGCCCGGCGCCTTCTGGGTGCAGGCACTCGCGGTCCGGGCTCTCGGCTTCCACACCTGGGTGATCGTGGCGCCGCAGGCGGCCGAGGGCGTCCTGACCGTCCTGGTCCTCTACCGGGCGGTGCAGCGGCTGGCCGGGCCGGCCGCAGGCCTGATCGCCGCCGCCATCGTCGCGGTCAGCCCGGCGACCGTGCTGCTGAGCCGGGGCAACATCGCCGATTCGCTGATGATCCTGCTGCTGGTGCTGGCCGCCGACGCGGTGTCGGGTGCAATCGCGAACGGGAGCCAGGCGCGGCTCGTCCTCGCCGCGATCTGGGTCGGCCTGGCCTTCCAGGCCAAGATGATCGAGGCCTGGCTGGTTCTCCCCGCATTCGGGCTGGCCTACCTGCTGAGCGGGCCGGGATCAGTGCGCCGCAGGCTGCGTCAGCTCGTCGTCGCCGGCCTGGCCGCCGGGCTGGTGTCGGTGTCGTGGATGACGGCCGTCTCGGTCGTTCCGGCCTCGCACCGCCCCTATGCCGACGGCAGCCACGACAACTCGCTCTACGAGCAGGTGTTCGTCTACAACGGCTTCGGCCGCTTCGGCGACCAGACCCCGCTGCAGCTGCTGGCCGGCCGGTCCCTCGGGATCAGCTCGGCCTTGCGGACGCCGGCTCCCGGTCCGGGCCGGCTGCTGCGCGGGGACCTCGGCCGTGACACGGGCTGGCTGCTCCCGGCCGCCCTGGCCATCGGCGCATGGGGGATCGCCAGTCGGCGGCGCCAGCCGCGCGGCGATCCGCTCCGGGCGTGCTTGGTCCTGTGGGGCGGCTGGCTGGTCACGCTGGCCGCGACGTTCTCGCTGACCACGACCATCAACCCCTACTACACGGCGGCGCTCACCCCGGCCGTCGCGGCCATCCTCGGGGCCGCCGCCGCCGCCGTATGGTCGCAGCGGCGATCCGCGGCCGCCCGGCGGGTCGGCCTGGCCGGCGTGGCTGCCGCCACGACCGGCTATGCCGCCTGGCTGGTGGCGTCGGCCGGCGCCAGCGCCCCCGGCTGGCTGGTACCCGCGGTCATCGCCGTGGGCGTCGCGGCGCTGCTGACCGTGCTGGCCTCCGTCGCGCTCCGGACAGATGCGCTGCTCGCAGCGGCGATCGCAGCCGGGCTCATCGCCATGTCCGCGGCCCCGGCCGTGGCGTCGGGGGACGCCGTGCTGCGCCACCAGGGCGCCTTCGACACGCCGTTCGAGCCCGCCCGGCAGGCCAGCGCCATCGACGCCCTGTTCCTGCTGGCGCCGGCGCATGTCAAGGCCACGATCCTGGACCTGGAGGCTGCCCAGTTCGGTGCCCCGTACCTGCTCGCGACCCAGAGCGCGGCGCTGGCCGCGGTGTTCATCTACGACAGCGGGCTGGAGGCACTGCCAATCGGCGGGTTCACCGGGACGATCCCGTCGCCGACGCTGCAGCAGCTCCGGGCCGATATCGGCAGCGGGCAGTTCCATCTCGTCCTGGCTGCCGCGGGCGCCGATCCGCGCCTCCGGTGGATCGCCGCGCACTGCCGGCACATCGGGCGCGCCTCCGCGGCGCTGCGCAGCTACTTCTGCCTGCCCGCTGACGCTGGCTGACGGCCGCGGCGCGTGGCCGTCAGGCTCCCTGCCGGGGTGCTGCCCGGCTGGCCCGCCCGGTGCTCACGGCCGTCCCCTGCGGCGTGCTCACGCCTTGCCCGGATTGAACAGCTCGAGCGGGTCCAGCGCGCGGCGCACCGCGTCCTGCAGCGCCAGGGCTCCGGGGTCGAGCTCGCGCCGCATCCCGTCGCGCTTCAGGATCCCGACGCCGTGCTCGCCGGTCACGGTGCCGCCCAGTGCGATGGCCGCGTCGAGCAGCTGCTCGAACGCGGCCTGCGCCGCGATCCGGGCGCCGTCGTCGCCCGGCGGCGTGACCAGCAGCGGATGCAGGTTCCCGTCGCCCGCGTGCGCGATCGTGGCGATCTGCACGCCGTGCGCCGCCCCGATCCGCTCGACCTGGGCGAGCATCTCCGGGACCCGGGACCGCGGCACGCAGATGTCCTCGGTGAGCACCGGGCCGAGCCGCTCCAGCGCCGGGTAGGCGAGCCGCCGCGCGTCGAACAGAGCTTCCGCGCAGATCGGGCGCGATCAGGCTGATGCCGGGCGCCGCAGCGCGCAGCCAGTTCCACAGCTTGCGCTGGCTGCTGATGCCGTGAATGGCGAGCACAGGCTCGGACAGCGACCGGATGTGCTCGACGGCGAGGGTGCCGCCGGGCACCGGCACGCCGATGACCTCGCTGGCCGGCGTGCTCCCGCGGGTGCCCGCTGCCGTTCCGGGACCACCCGGCCGCGCTGGCTCGATGGCAGAAACCCTAAGCGCCACCGGCTGTGCGGCAGCCGGCGCCTCACTTCTTCTTGTGGTGCACCCGGGGCTTCTTCAGGTGGAACGTGAAGCTGAAGTAGCTGGTGCCCAGGCCGTTGCCGCCGCGCCAGATCTCGAAGCCGGCCTGGGTGCTCTCCCACCACCATCTGCTGTTCAGCAGGTCAAAGCGCTCGGTGGCCCTGATGAATGGCTCCAGGGCCAGGTTCCTGACGTGCCAGGTGGTACGCCCGGGCGGGAGCCGGTACTGCACGTAATGCCAGTCGCGGTCGTTGTGAAACGCGGTCCAGACCGCCAGTTCCCAGATCCGGCCGTCGATCCGCACGTATTCATGCCGGCCGATGCCGGTATTGGAGTCCAGCCAGATCATCAGCTCGGTGCCTGCGGCCTGGCCGGTGGTCTTGCGCCCCTGGGTGAACCAGATGTCGAAGGCGCGATTGGCCACCGTCCCGCGGCGGAAGCTGCCGGTGCTGTACCAGCTGGTCACCGGGTCAAGTACCTTGCTGACCTGCTGCGGCAGCCGGGTCCCCGGCGAGCGGGCGCCCCACTCCCAGCCCGAGAAGATATTCGGGAAGGCATAGGGCTCGCCGGGAGAGTAGCCGCTCTGGGCCCTGGTCACGGTGAAATTCGGGCCGTCCTTCCGGTTGACCAGGCAGATCCGGCGGGCAGCCCACGCATCGTTGCGGATCGCCGCGCTGCCGGTGGCCATGTGCTCGTCCTTGCGGCAGAGCGTCGTGGTGGCGTGGTGGCGTGACGGCGTCGCTGCCGGGCCCGGCGGCTCTCCGCCCGGGCTGGTGCCGCCATCCTGGATCGTGACAGGCCCGGCCGATGCCGTCGCCATGGCCGGCGCCGCCAGCGGCGCGATGGCGGCCAGCAGCACGGCAACGGCCGTCCTGAAGTGCGGAGCCCCCGTGGCACTCACCCCCCGGCTGCTGGTAGTACCCGGCAGGGGAGCGCGATTCACCTGATTGGCCGGCGGAATGAGCAGCATGTCCGGCCGGCCGCGAAGCGGGCAGAGTGCATCCAAGCATCGCAGTCCGGGTATCCGGGGCAAGCCTCGCGAGATGACGGGCCGTCGTTATCAGCGGCCGGCCTGCCGGAGCATCAGCCGGACTGCCCCGACTGCTGTCGGCCGCGCTGGCCGGACCTGATCCGCGTGGACCTGGCCGGACCTGAGCTGATAGTCACTCGGGGATGGACTGGGCGAAGCGGAACGCGTCGTCCGGGTCATAGCGGTGCTTGACCCGGATCAGCCGGGGCAGGTTCTCGCCGTAATAGGCGGCGCGCCAGTCCCGCAGCGCCGGGTCGATGAAATTCTGGTACGCCTGCCGCTGCCCGTACCGGGCGAGCGCGCCGTAGATTCCCTGCACCCAGTCCAGGCCGGCGCAGACCACGCGCTGGTCGTCGCTGGCCGTCCAGGTGGTCTCGCAGTCCATCAGGAAGGCGGCATCACGGTGCACGAACGCGGTCGCGGTCGGCGCGACCCGGTTGATGGCGCCGCCCCAGGCGAAAATGGTCACCCCGGCGCCGCCTGGGTTGGAGCTGCCGGGCCATCTCTCCAGCCACCGAATGGCGGTCTCGATTCCGCGGCCGGGCAGCGGGCGGGGCAGGAAGCGGGATTTCGAGGCGAACCTGTCGAAGGGCACGTTGTGCGCCAGCATGGCCTGCGCCGCCAGGTACGTGCGGTCCTCGATCAGCCGGCGCGACGGCGGGGCGGCGGCTAAGACCGGGGCCAGCAGCTCCGCGAGCTCATGAGCGGGCCCGAAGTACAGGCCGAGCGCCGACGCGCTGCGCTGTGCCGGGCCGCCGGTCGCCGGGCCGCCGCCGCTGACGCCGAGGCCGACCCGGCAGGACAGCGAGTCCGGGGCCGTCGCCATCAGCTCCAGCACAGCGCCCAGCGCGGCGGCGGCGTTGCGCCACTCCCACTCGATCTCGTAGACGGACACGTCGCCTACCTCGGTCGCTCGCAGCGTGAAGCCGGCGTTGATCCCGAAGTTGCCCCCGCCGCCGCCCTGGCACGCCCAGAACAGGTCGGCGTGCTCCTGCGGGCTGACCCGCAGGACGGTTCCCGACGCGGTCACCACCTCGGTTTCCAGCAGCCGGTCGCAGGTCAGGCCCAGGTGCCTGCTGCTGAACCCGAATCCGCCGCCGAGCAGCAGCCCGCTGATTCCCACCGTCGGGCAGCGGCCGCTCGGCACGGCGACCCCGGTGCCGGCCAGCCCGGCGTACAGGTCCCGGTTGCGGGCGCCGGGCCCGAGGGTGACCGTCATCGACCCGGCGTCCACGCGCACCGAGTTCATCCGGGCCAGGGAGATGACCAGTCCCCGGCTGGCGGAGTAGCCGCCGTAGCTGTGCCCGCCTGACCGGGCCGCGAATGGGACTCCGTAATGGCGCGCCCAGCGCAGCGCGGTCCGGACGTCCGCGACATCGGCGCACATTGCTACCCCGGCTGGCCGCACGTCGGCGTAACGCCGGTTGTAGGGGATGCTCGCTACGGCATACCCGGGCTCTCCCGGCCGGAGCAGCCGGCCATGCAGCTGCCGGGCGAGCGCCGCCCAGTCCGGCTCAGGCCGGCGCCAGGCCGGCCGGGCGGTCCGGCCCAGCCGGGTGCCGACCCCGGCGGCGACCGCCAGTTTCCCCGTTCCGCCCAGTACCGCACGGCGGCTGATGTCCGCCATTCGCTTCCCCCCGGAGCACGCTGGGCCGGCAGCGTGATCTGCGGTCCCCGCCGCCGCCCGCCCTGATGGAGCAGAACCATATGCCCCCGGATGCCGCCGCGCCCTGCCTTAGCTGGCGTGTCCCGCCCGCGCGTCGCGGACCGCGGGCCTGCTGGCCGTCGTCACGCCGGGCGCGGGGAGAGTCCGCGGGCTCGCCGTCACCGGGCGCCCGGCCGCTGGACCGCCTCGGCGGCCGCGGCCATCGCCTGCTGCAGGGCATCGGCGAGCGAGGTACCGGGCCGCGCGAGCGCGGCGGCGAGAACGCCGGCCAGGGTGTCGCCCGCGCCGGTGCTGTCGACGACCCGCTCGATCCGCGGAGCGGGCAGCCGCCGGACGCCGTGCCGGTCGCCGAGCACCGCGCCGGCCGGCCCGAGCGTGATGACGACGGACCGCGGACCCCGCTCGAGCAGCCGCCCGGCCGCGCGGCCGGCGCTGCCGGCGTCCACCGCGTCGTCGCCGAGCAGCGCCCCGGCCTCGTGCTCGTTGACGAGCAGCGGATCCAGGCCGCGCAGCAGCTCATCGGGCACGGGCTGGGCGGGGGCCAGGGTCACGACCGGGCGCGTCCCCGCGGCGACGGCCCGCTGGACGGCGGCGGCCACGGCAGCGACCGGAACCTCCAGCTGCGCCAGCAGCACGGCAGCGCCCGCCACCTCGGCCGCGCAGCCCTCGATGTCACCGGGTGCCAGGCTGGAGTTGGCGCCCGGGTCGAGCACGATCGCGTTCTCGCCGTCCGGCGTCACCGTGATGTAGGCCACGCCGGTCGCCGTGTCAGCGACCAGGGTCACCAGGGTCGTGTCCACCCCGGCCCGCCGCAGGTCATCGGTCATCCGGGTGCCGGTGTCATCGTCACCCACCCGGGCCAGCAGCCGGACCCTCGCGCCGGCCCGGGCCGCCGCCACCGCCTGGTTGGCGCCCTTGCCGCCCGGCCGGCGCTGCACGGCGGCGGCGAAGACGGTCTCTCCCGGTGCCGGCCGGCGGGCCACCTGCAGCACGACGTCCTCATTGACGGACCCGACGACCAGGACCGCCCCGCGCTCAGCCGGGTCCCGCTCAGCCGGGTCCCGCCCGGCCGGCTGCCCGGCCGCCGGCCCGGCGCTCACCGGGTGCCCGGCTTCGCCTCGGCGGCCGGCTCCCAGCTGCGGTCGCGCCGCCCGTAGTCCTCGATGGCTTCCAGCGGCCGGGCTCGCGTCCCGGGCGCCAGGCGGTAGACGACGATCACCGACACCAGGGCGAAGAACCCGTAGATCCAGAACGTGAAGCTCAGCCCGATGCTGGCGGCCAGCGTCAGGAAGCTGATGGAGACGAGCAGGTCGGCGGTCCAGTTCCCGGTCGCCGGCATGCTCGAGCCGTAGCCGCGCAGCCGGGTCAGGAAGATCTCCGCGCTGAACAGCCAGAAGATCGGTCCCATCCCGATGGCGAAGGCCAGCACGTACAGCAGGATGAGCACGAGCAGGACGGTACCGTGCTTCTGGTAATCGGTCAGGAACATCGCCCCGAAGACCGCCATGATCAGGAACATGGCGCCGTTGCTGATCAGCAGCAGGGTGCGGCGGCCGGCCGGCGTCGTCCCGGCGGCTCTCGATCAGGGCCAGCGTCGCCCGGCCGGCTCGCCCGGCGGCGAGTTCCGCGGCCTCCGCCTCCGGGCCGGGCGCTCGTGGGCGCGCACGGCGACCGCCGCGAGAAGCTCGGTGACAGGGCCCGGACGGCGGGGTGCGGCCAGTTGGCAGCCAGAACGGGTCCTTGGACCCTGCCGCCGCGAGCCACCGTGCGGGTAACTGGAGAGATGGCAGATGCGCGCCCGGTTGCGGTACTCGGTGCGGGTGCCATGGGCACGGCCCTGGCCGTGCACACCGCCCGCTGCGGCGCGGCCAGCGTGCTGCTGGCGACCGACCATGACGAGGCTGTCGTCGACGCGTGGCGCAGAGGGCTGCCCCATCCAACCCTGCGGATGCCCTTCCACCAGTACGTAGGCTGCCGCCCGGCGGGGGAATGGGCCGAGGTACTGCCGGCCGCGGCGGTCGTACTCGTCGCGGCGTCCAGCGGCGGGCTCCAGCGGGTGCTGGCGCAGGCCGCCGCGGCGGGCGCACCCGACGCGGTCTGGGTCCTGGCCACCAAGGGCTGGGCCCAGGACACACTGCAGACCCCCAGCCAGGTGGCCACCTCAGTGCTCGGGAACGTGCCGGTCGTCTCGCTGGCCGGGCCGGCGCTCGCCGCCGAGATCCTCGCGGGCTCGCCGACCGGGCTGCTCTGCGCGTCCGGTGATCAGCAGGCCCGCAGGTGCGCGGCCACGCTGCTGGAGTCGCCTACCACGGCGGTCTTCACCACCAGCGACGTGGCCGGCGCCGAGACGTCAGCGGCGTTCAAGAATGTCGTGGCTGTCGCCGTCGGCCTGGCCGAGGGCCTCTCGGACCGGCTCGGCGAGAGCGCGCTGGTCGCCAGCTTCGCCAATGCCAGGGCCGCCGTCTTCGCCCGCGGCATGCTCGACATGATGGCACTCGCCGAGGCGCAGGGCGGCCGGTCCGCTACCGTGCTCGGGCTGGCCGGCGCCGGGGACCTCTACGTCACCTGCCAGCACGGCCGCAACGGCCGCTTCGGGCGGCTGCTGGGCTCGGGTGCCACGGTCGACGGGGCGGTCCGCTCGATCGGCAGCACCGTGGAAGGGGTGACCAATACCGCGGCCGCCCTTCGGCTCGCCGCGCGCTCGGGCCTTGACCTGCCCACGGCCAGGGTCGTGCAGCTGGCGCTGACCGAGGACCTGACGGGCGAGCGGGTCAGCGACCGGCTGCGCGACCTGTTCCGGACCGTCGTGTCCGGCTCCCGGCCCTACGGCTAACCATGGTGCCCGTGCCCGCACGTCACTGGTGCCGGCTCCGGCTGAACCTCCGCGGATGATGCTTGGGGGCTGAGCGGACGGGGGAGACATCAGCCGGGGGTGACGCGGTGGCTGGGGAAACGCCGGCGGCAGGGTGCGACGTCTGGATGCACGGATTCCCGGTTCCTGGCCGGGCGGGGAAGCTAGCGCGCCACGCCGAGGACCTGGGCTTCGACGGACTGCTGCTGGCAGACAGCCAGAATCTGGTCGGCGACCCGTTCACCGAGCTGGGCGTGGCGGCGGGCGTGACGAGCCGGCTGGGGCTGGGCACCGGGGTCGTCAATCTGGTTACCCGGCACCCGGCCGTGATCGCCGCCGCGATTGCCAGCGTGCAGGTTGAGTCGCGGGGTCGGGCCGTGCTCGGCGTGGGCCGCGGTGACTCCTCGCTAGCCCAGCTCGGCCTGGCCGCGCCGTCGACGGCCCGGCTGGGGAGCTCGTGCAGCAGGTGCGCGGCTACCTGAACGGGGCGGAGGTCCGGGCCGGCGCCGGGACGAGCCGGATCGGGTGGATCGGCGAGACCGGGATGCCGGCGGTCCCGGTTGAGGTAGCGGCGACCGGGCCGCGGACGATCGGCCTCGCGGCGACGGCGGCGGACCGGCTGATGCTCACCGTGGGCGCCGAGCCCGAGCGGGTAGCCCGCGCGATCAGCATCGCCCGGCGCGCCCGGGCGCAGGCAGGCCTCGACCCGGCTGGCCTGCGGATCGGTGCCTACCTCAACATCGCCTGCCACCAGGACACGTCGGTCGCCTGCGGCCTGGTCCGCGGCAGCGTCGCCGTCTTCGCTCGCTTCTCGGCCATGGCGGGCGGCGCGCCCCCCGGGTTCAGCGGCAGCGACGCGAGCGTTATCGCCGGGCTGAGCGCGTCCTATGACGAGGCGCGCCACGGCCTGAGCGCCGCCGCGCACGCTGCCGCCCTGGATGACGCCTTCGTGGCGCGGTTCGCCGTGGCCGGGCCCCCCGCCGAGTGCATCGCACGGCTCCGGCAGCTCATCGGGCTGGGCCTGGACCGGATCGTTTTCGTGCCCGGCTCGCGTGACAGTGACCCGGAGCTCCTGGCCAGCACGAACGAGCTATTCGCCTGGGAGGTTCTGCCGGCCTTGCAGGAACCGCGGCCAGGTGTCAGCCCGGCAGCCCGGGCTGGCGCACGATGAGCACGACCGAGAGGATGAGCAGCACGGAGCCGAACGTGATCAGGGCGTAGCGAACGCCGTGCAGCTTGAACGAGCTGCCGATGCCGACCAGGAACAGCACGGCGGCGAGGAAGACCGTGATCCGGACGTAGTTGTCGCTGGTCAGCGCGGCCTGGTTGCCGGCGTTGAATTTCGCGTTGGCGTCATTGTCGAGCGCGTTGGCCTGGGCCTGGGCCGGCAGCTTGTACTGGGGCATGTAGGTCGGGCCGGGCGGGGCATGCGGATTGTGCAGCGGGTCGGTGGCCATCCACGCGTCGAAGGCGACCCGGAACGCGGGCCGGAAGCGGCGTATCGCGATGGCCTCCTTCTGCGGGCTGTTCAGGGTGAAGGCGATGAACCAGGCGTTGAAGGTCGAGGAGTCGAAGTTGCGCAGCGTCAGGGCGGTGAGGTCGTCGCGGGTGGCGATGTTGCGCTGCGTCGAGGACTGGGCGATGTCGACCCGTGATGCCGTGCCCCACCTGGCCGCTGAGTACCCGGCCCAGGCGGCGGTGACCGTGACGAGCGCCAGCAGCACGGCCTCGCAGATCTGCACGATCCGGGAATGCCGATCCTCGGCCGTGTCGTGACCGGCGCCGGCCTTGCCCTCGCTGTGCTGCCTCTCGCCGTGCTCATGCAGTTTCTTGCCGGCCTCGATCGGGTCCAGTCCCTCGGCCATCTGCCCCCGCCTTCAGCCCCGGACAATCCCTGCGAGCATACCGAAGGGGCAGCCGGCTGATCCGGGCTAGCGCCTCAGTCCGGCGGGGTAATGGCGGTCGCCTGGGACCAGACGGCCTGCCAGCGCCCGTTCCGCATCTCGTAGCAGTCTGTGTGCCAGCACCTCAGGTCCGCGAGCCCGCCCGCGTCGGCGACGCTGATCTGCGCGACGTAACGCAGCAGGGCCACCTGCGCATCTCCCCGGACGGTGATCTCGGAGACCGGCTCGAACACCTGGTAACGCAGCTGTCCCGAGGCAATGTCGCCGAGGTACTCCTGCTTGGTCAGCGCGAAGCCGCGCGGGGTGATCAGCTGATAGTCATCCGCGTGCAGGGCATCCGCCACCTGCATGTCACCCTCGACCAGCGCCCGCAGTCGCTGCCGCTCGGTGTCGCGCATGACCGTGGCATAGAGCGTCATCCGGCCACCCTTCCCGCAGTCAGAGCCCGCCGCTCACCCTGGCCGTACGATATCGGCTCGGCCGCGCGGCGGGCCCGGGCGCTAGCGCCGGGCGTTCGGGCGGGACATGTCGTCGGCGGGCAGGGTCTCGCCGGTCTCCAGCAGCGTCTTGAGGTTGGCGAGCAGGATCGGCCAGCCGCCGCTGATGCTCTCCAGCACGGCACTGCCCGGCTCGAAGCCGTCGTGCACCACGGTCAGCCGGACCTTCTCGCCCAGCGACTCGATGTCGAAGGTCACCTTCGACCGGGGCTCGCCAGCCGCCCTGGCCAGGAACTCCTCGCTGAAGTCGTAGGCCCGGCCCAGTTCCGGCGTGAAGTTGTGCCAGGAGTAGGCGAGCCGCCGGTACGTTCATGACGGCCAGGTCAACGAGCGGGGACTGAGCAGCATCAACAGCTGGCTGGGAACAGCCGGCGACCGTTGCTACCGCTGGCTCGCTCCCGGCCAGCGAGCCTGAGAAAACCAGCAGGCGATGGCGGAATCCGGGCCGCTCGCTCAGCTGGCGAACTCGCAGTTCCGCGCCGGTGACGGACTGAGCCCGGCCGGCATCGCACTGGTTAGTGCGGGACCGGGCCGCCGGCCAGCGCGATGATGACACCGGCGGCCGCGCAGGCCAGCAGGGTCGCGACGATGCCGCGGCGCAGCGGCAGGAGCAGCACGGCCGCCGCGGCCAGGACCGCGTACTGCCAGGGCTCAGTCAGCGCGCGGGCCAGCTGGACCGCCGAGCCGAGGATGGCGCCGATCGCGGCCGGCCCGGCACCGCCCAGGAAGGCCATGGCCCGCTGGTCACCCCGGATCCGGCCGAAGCGGCCAGCGCCCAGCAGGATGAAGGCGAAGGAGGGGGTGAAGGCGACCGCTGCCGCCAGCAGGCCGCCCCAGATTCCGGCCGCCGCGTAGCCGACCGCGGCGACGGTCAGGACCACCGGACCGGGCGTGATCTGTCCCAGCGCCACCGCGTTCAGGAACTGGCCGCCGGTCATCCAGTGATAATGCGCCACGGCGTCGGCCTGCATGAGCGGGACGATCACGAAGCCGCCGCCGAACGACAGCGCGCCGACCTTGAAGGCGACCCAGATGAGCGACAGCGCGATTCCGCCGCCGATGGTCCCGGCGGCGAGCAGCGGCAGCGGCGCCACGCCGAGCGCGCTCCCGTCCCGGTGACGGGCACGCTGCGCGGCCAGCTCGCAGGCCCCGCAGCCCAGCAGCACCAGCACCAGCCAGGGCCCGATGGTTGCTGCCGCGAGGCCCCCGGCGACGACGTAGGCCGCCCAGCGGGCGCGGCTCGCCTGCTGCGCCCGCCGCCAGCTGGCCGGCATCAGGCCGGACGCGGCGTGCACGGCAACGGCGGCGATGGCTGCTCCTGCCCCCGCCCCCGCGCCCTGCACCCACAGCGGGGGGCTCCCGGCCAGGAAGAGCACGGCCAGCGCCAGGATGAGGATGAGACCGGGCGCGATGAACGCGGCGCCGCCGGCCAGCGCGCCCAGGCGCCCGCGGACCCGCCAGGCGCAGAAGATCGCCAGCTGAGTGGACGCAGGTCCGGGCAGCAGGTTGCAGGCAGCGAGCGCATCCTCGAACTCCTCGCCGTCCAGCCACTGCCTCCGCTCGACGGTCAGGTCGCGCAGCATCCTGATATGCGTGGGCGGGCCGCCGAACCCGGTGCAGCCGATCCGGCCCCATTCCGCGACGACGGTCAGCAGGCCGGGCCGGGGCGGCGCGGTCGGGTTGTCAGCAGGTGCCGCGGATGCCATCAGCTCTGTCGCTCAGCTCGCTTGCTCATCTGGCCAGTTGCCCGCCGGGCCGTTACCCGCCGGCCGTTACCCGCCGGGCCGTTGCCGTGCAGTCAGGACGCTAGCAATGCGGCGAGCCGCCCTCCGTCCCGGAGTGGCGCAAGGTCGGCCTCGCCGCCCGCCCTGGCGCGCAGATCGGGGTTCAGCTCGATGGACTGCCGCAGCGCGGCCAGGGCATCGTCGAGATAGCCCGACCTGGCCCGCGCGCAGGCGAGGCTGAACTGCGCCATCCCGCGGGCCATGCCGGGCGCGTTCAGGTAGCCGGCCACCTCGACGGCCTGGGACTGCAGCGCGCAGGCCCGATCCGGTGCCCCGTGCCCGAGGTAGTACTCCGCGATGTGTCCCAGCGGGTGCCAGAAGCCGCGCACGATCACTTGCAGCCATAGCTGGCGGCCGGCCAGCCACGGGTTACGGGCAGGATCGAGGAGGTCCTCGTCGGAGGTGGCGGAGAGCCCGTCCAGCAGCGCGGCCGTCACCTCCCGGCTGCCCGCCGTCACGTCGGGGACGGCCTGCCGGCTGTAGCGGCGGTACACCTCGGCGGACAGATGGTCGGTCTCGGCGAAGGCCGGCGGGGTCTCGCCGCGGTGGGCCGCCTGCAGCCGCTGCACCTGCTGCTGCTTGAACTCGGTGCTGTGCGCGACGATGGCCGCCGCCGACCAGCAGGCCGGGCTGCCGGGCTCAGCACTGCCCGCCGCATGCCCGGGCGGCTGCTCGCCGGCTGGCAGCGCGGCCAGCAGCAGCAGCTCCTCCTCGGCGGCCGCGAAGCAGGTCAGCCCCGCTACCGCGGTGCGCAGCTGCCGGGTGCTGGTCGAGATGATGCCGCTCATGATGCTGGGACCTCCCGTGTGCGGGGCGGCGTCATCGCCGCCTGCCGGTCCGAACGTTACGGGCCGGATGGGCCGCGCTGAAGGGGCCGCGCTGCCAACCTGTGTCGCCAGCCGGACACTGCAGGCTGCCGCCGGAGCCGGCCGCACCGGAGCCGAGACCGCCGGCCATGGCGGCAGGCACCCGCCGCCCGGCACCTGCCGCTAGAGCACCGGAACCGCGGCGATCTGGCTGGCGATCAGATCACGGTCGCCGGGATCATCGATGCTGTCCAGCGCCGCAAGTGCGCGCCGCATGTAGTCGTCGCGCTCGGCCTTGTGCCCGGCCGCGGCGTGGGCGCGCGCCAGTCCCTCCAGGACGGAGGCACGCAGCCAGGCGGGCGCGCCGGCTTTCCCGGCGCGGTCGGATGCGGCGGTCGCGTGCGCGACGGCGAGCCAGCCGTAGCCGAGCAGGCTGGCGACATGGGCGACCTGCCAGTCCGAGATCACCTTGTTCTCGTCCGTGCCGACGGCATCCCAGTGCAGGGCCGCGGCGCACGCGGTGATCAGCATGCGGCGGTCCTGCTCGGCCGTGCGCTGCGGCAGCTCGATCAGCGCCCACGTCTCGTTGAACAGGGCGACGGCGAGGTCGCGCTGCACCTCGTCAGTCAGCGGCGGGCCGGGCTCCGGCGAGTGCGTCATGCGGGCAGTATGCCTCGTCTCAGCCCGTCTCAGCCCGCGCCGCCGTCCGGCGGCGGCGCGCCGCCCGGCCTGCCCTGCGATGCTCCGTGCTGCCCCTGCTGGTCTCGTGCTGCCCCTGCTGCTCTCGTGCTGCCCAGGTGGTCTCGTGGTGCCCAGGCAACGACGTGGATGAGCAGCTGCTGCGGATACAGCGACAGCACCCACGCTCCCACGCGGTAGCCCCGAGCCCGCTGACTCCTGCAGGCGGCGGCCAGGGGCCCGCTCACTCCTGCACGCGGCCAGGGGCCCACTCCTGCGCGCGGCCAGGGGCCCACTCCTGCACGCGGCCAGGGGCCCGCTGGCTCCTGCAGGCGGCCAGGGGCCCGCTGGCTCCTGCAGGCGGCGGCCGCGAGCCCGGCTACGGCTCGCCGGCGGTCGCGGCGAGCGGGGCCCCGGATCCAGGGCCGGGCAGCACGTCCACGTCGGTGGCGCGCATCGGCTCGCCGCACACCGAGCAGCTCAGCTCGACATGGCTGATCTCGCCGCAGGCATGATGCCGGTAGAGCACGGGCGGCCCGGCCTCGCCGGCCAGCCACCTGTCGCCCCAGCGCACCATCACCAGCAGCAGGTCACACAGTTCGAGGCCCTTCGCCGTCAGCAGGTACTCGAACCGCGGCGGCCGGGCCGAGTACTCGCGCCGCTCCAGCACCCCGTTCTCGGCCAGCCACCTGAGGCGTTCGGTGAGCACCTTGCGGGAGATGCCGAGGCTCTGCTGGAGCTGCTCGAACCGGGTGATGCCGATGTAGAGGTTCCGCAGGATCAGCGGCGACCACGGCTCGCCGATGACGTTGAGCGTCCGGGCGATCGAGCAAGCCATGTCGCCGAACTGGGTTCGCTGCATGAGGCAAGAATAGTGGAAACGGGTTCCCTCAGGGAACTCGCTCTGCTACCGTTTTCCCTGTTAGTTCCCTAAGGGAACTAGGTCATCGTCTGACTGGTCACCGTCTGACAGGAGAGCACCATGATCCGTCCGCAGGTCGTCTCGGCGCAGGAGTGGCAGGCCGCGCGCGATGCGCTGCTGGTGAAGGAGAAGGCGCAGACCCGTGCCCTGGATGCGCTGGCTGCCGAGCGGCGCAGGCTGCCGATGATCCGGCTGGAGAAGGATTACCGGTTCACTGCGCCAGACGGCACGCCCGCGGGCCTGGCCGACCTGTTCCAGGGACGCCGCCAGCTGATCATCTACCACTTCATGCTCGAGCCGGGCCAGGACTGGCTCTGCATCGGCTGCTGCTCGTTCACCGACAACATCGCCGATCAGTCTCACCTTCGCGCCCGCGACACCACGCTGATCCTGATGGCGCGCGCGCCGCAGGAGGAGATCGGCAAGGTGCGGCAGCGGATGGGCTGGACCGTGCCCTGGTACTCGTCTTACGGCAGTGATTTCAACGACGACATGGGCCTGCGCGGCTTCGGCCTGAGCGTGCTGATGCGTGACGGCGGGGAGTTTTTCCGCACGTACTTCACCGAAGCGCGCGGCGTGGACCGGCTCCGGCTGGATTTCAATCTGCTGGACCTGACGCCCTATGGCCGGCAGGAGGAGTGGGAAGACTCACCTGACGGCTGGCCGCAGGACCCGACGATGAGCTGGCTCCGGCTGCACGACGAGTACGGCCGCCGGTAGCCGCCCCTGAGTCAGAGCGGCGCGCGCCAGCGACGTCGTCGGGTGCGCGGCGCCGGCCACGCGGAAGATCCCTGGTAGCGCCCCGCACCGGTCAGGCGCGAGATACGCTACGCAACGCATGCACGTCACTACTCAGTGTCGCCATCAGGCCCGGGTGGCCTCCGGCGGCCACCTCGCCGCCCCGCGAGAGGTCGTGCCGCTCATCCGCCTCGCGCGCTTCCCCGCGCGCGGCACCTAGCACCGATCACCGGCACCGATCACCAGCACCGATCACCAGCAACATCCCCGGCGGCGCCCGCCGCCGGCCCGCTGAACCGCATGCTGTCCGCGCCTGCAGGCCAGCGCGCCGCGCCCTCGAGCGCCCGGCCGCGGCCCGCTCGGGTCCGCGGACGCTGACGTCTCGCCGGAGCGCGAGCTGAGGCACGCGGAAGAAAGGACACGGCAATGAACATCCGGATAAGACCCGCTAGGTTAGCTGTCCCGCTGCCGCGGCTGCGCGGCATCGTCGCCATCACGGCGGCTGGCGCTGCGGTGGCGGTGCTCACGTTCCTGGCCGGAACGGCATCGGCGGCTACCGCGACCACACCGGCCGCAGCGACAGCGGGCACCGTCATTGCCACCGCGGTCACGCCGTTCGGGCGGGCGCTGGTGGTCGGATCGGGGAAGTACGCCGGCTACTCGCTGTACGTCATCACCAGCGACCACGGACATAGCTTCGGCTGCACGGCCACCCCCGTGACCACGCCAGTCGGGAAGCTGCTGTGCACCGGGCCGTCGAACGACAAGAACGCCGAATGGCCGGCCATCACCACCATCGGCAGGCCGATCGCCGGCCCCGGCGTGTCGGCGAGGCTGCTCGGCACGGTGCGGCGGGCCCGGGTGGGAGTCCAGATCACCTACGCCGGGCACCCGCTCTACCTGTTCGACCAGGGCCCTGGCCAGGTCACCGGCGAGGGCTGGGACGAGCCGAGCCTGCCGCCCTGGCACGGCGTGTGGAGCCTGCTGGCCCCGTCAGGGCAGGCGCTGCCCTGGGTGGGCACCCTGACCACCACGAAGATCGGCCATCGAACGGTGCTGGCCACGCCGATGTTCACCGGAGTCGGCTGGATTAACTTCCCGGTCTACGGCTACAGCAGGGACACCCGCTATCGCAGCTACTGCACCGGCGCCTGCGCCCGCGCGTGGCCGCTGGTGCTCACCAGCGGCATCCCCGGCGTGTCGCTCGGCCTGTCGCCCGGCTGGGTCGGAACTCTGCCCACCGCCGAGGGCATCCAGGTCAGCTACCGTGGGCGGCCGCTGTACCTGTTCGCCTACGAGGGCCTCACCAAGACCGCTACCGGCTATGCGGCCACCGGCAACGGCAACGGCATCAGGGTCAGCGGCGGCACTTTCCGGCTCATCCCCGCCTGACCGTCACCTGCTCAGGCTCGCCGGCCCGGTCCCGTTCACGGGACCGGGCCGGACCCGTGCGGCCAGCCGGCCTGAGATCGCGGCGCCCGTTACCTGCCGCTGCGCCGTGCCCGGCAGGCCGGCACGCCGGGCACGGCCCCGCAACGCGGCCAGGTTCCTGCCGAGGGTGACGATGCCGCCAGGCCGGGCACGGCCGCGCAACAACAGGTTCCTGCGCAGCATCCGGCAGGCCGCCAGGGCGGGCACGGCCCCGCAACGACAGGTTCCTGCGCGGCATCCGGCAGGCCGCCAGGCGGGCACGGCCGCGCAACGACAGGTTCCCGCGGAGGATGACGATGCCGCCACGCGCCGTCACAGACTCGGCGGAGCTATACCCTTTAAGGCCATAAATCTGTCCCTTCCTGTTTTCCGCGTGACGGGATTGAATCCGGGTGACGGTCATGAAAGTGCGAGGCGACTGGCCGCGCAAGCGGCAGTCCCTGGCCCGGCAGGAGAGGATGGGCGCCCATGAAGCTGCGTGTGCTCTTACATCGCACGAACTCACCAGGGGATATCCGCTGCGATAGCGCCGCCGCGCGGCGGGGCTGGCGGCGCTGGTTAACGGTCGCGCTGGCGCCCGCTCTCGCGGCCGGCACGTCAGTCGTGCCGGTGGCGGCAGCCGTAACGGCAGGCGGCGGACTGGCCGCAGTTGCGGCGATGACGGCGCCGGCTCCGGCTCAGGCGGCGTCGGGATCGGTGCTGACGGCCAGTGACCTGTATACCGTGACAGGCGGCACCGGGACGGCCTCGCTCAGCTATGGCGCGATCGGGCGCGTGCTGCAGTCAGCCGCCCGGACCGGCGGCATCGAGCCGGCCGCCGCCACGTGGTGGGATTACGAGACCTCCCGGCCGGAAAGCCGCCTCAGCGGCGACATTGACTACGATTTCTCGGCCAAGATGGCCGGGGAAATGGAGAAGGCGGGCGAGAAAGCTGCCAAGGTGATCAAGTACCTGCAGGTTCTCACGACCTTGCTGGGCGCATTTCTCAGTCATTCGAAAGTCGCGCTAGTCGTCGGAATTGTCGCGTCACTCCTGGCTGTTGCCCTGATCAACGTGAAGAAGCTGGTGAATATTGTCAAGGTTATCCTCAAGGGGAAAGGTAAGCACACCGGCTTCTACGTCGTGACATTCGAGGCCCTGGGAGTAAGCCAGCGTTACGAGTCGTATAAGACGAGGTCCTGCACGGCGCTGAGCATCGCCTGCGGATCTCCCGGCAAGATCGTCGCCAGGGGCTAGGCGAGCAGGTCGCCGGCGGCGGCGGCGAAGATCTCGGTGTGGGCGTCCACATCGGCGGCCGTCGTCGCCGGCGACATCAGGGCCATGTTGTGGAACGGGGTCAGCAGCAGGCCGCGGTTGGCCGTGTAGAGGTGCAGGTACTCATCCAGCTCCGGGTCGGCCGCGGCCTGTGACTCGGCGCCATTGCGCGGCGGCCGCGGGCAGAACCGGTACTCCGCGCGGGCGCCGAGCTGAACGATGTTCCACGGCAGCCGGCGGCTCTCCAGCACGGCGCGGACCCCAGCGACGTAGCGGTCCGCTGTCTCGATCATGGTTCCGAACGCGGCCTCGGTGAGCACCTCCTCCAGGGTGGCCCGCATCGCGGCGACGGACAGGGCGTTGCCCGCCAGCGTCCCGCCGACGCCGCCAGTGTCCTCGATGTCGGCCTGGTCGTCGGCCAGGATGCGGTCGGCCAGCTCGGCGGACAGCCCGTAGGCACCAGCCGGGATGCCGCCGGCGATGGCCTTGCCGATGGTGACGATGTCCGGATCCAGTCCCCAGGCCCGGGTGCAGCCGCCGGGTCCGGCGCTGAACGTGTGCGTTTCGTCATTAATCAGCAGTGCGCCATGCTGGCGGGTCAGGTCCCTGACCGCGCTGAGGTAGCCGGGCTCGGGCAGCACGATGCCGATGTTGGTCAGGGCCGGCTCCATCAGCACCGCGGCCACGTCGCCGTGGGACAGCTCGCGGTCCAGCGCGGCGGCGTCGTTGAACTCGGCCACCCTGGTCGTCTGCGCCGGGTCGACCGGGGCGCCGACGTTGCCGGGCCGCGGCCGCGGGCCGTCCGGCGCCGCGACGATGAACGTCTCGTCCACGCTGCCGTGGTAGCAGTAGCTATCGACCAGGATCTTCGGCCGCCCGGTGAGCTGGCGGGCCAGCCGGATGGCCCAGCGGTTGGCGTCGGTCGCGGTCAGCGTGAAGCTCCAGCGCGCGACGCCGAACCGGCGGGCCAGCTCGGCCGCCACCCATGCGGCGTCCTGCGTCGGCAGCATCGTGGTCGCGCCGCCGAGCTCGCCGTAGCGCCGCGCCACGGCCGCCTGGACCGGCGCGGGGGAGTGGCCGGCCATCGCGCCGCTGTCGCCGAGGCAGAAGTCGGTGTACTCGATGCCGTCGATGTCGGTCAGCCGGGCGCCGTGCGCGCTGGCCAGGTACAGCGGGAAGCCGCCCGGCCACATCCGCATCCAGGTCATCGGCACGCCGCCGAGCAGGTGCTGGCCGGCCACGGCGAAGGCGTCCCGTGAGCGGGGATGACGCGCCTGGTAGGTGGCGCGCTCCCGGTCGGTCAGGTGAGCGAGGCGCTGGCGGTCGATCCTGGCCAGGTCTGCACGGGCAGCGGTCATCGGCGGTTACCTCCTGATCGGCGGCCTGGTCACGGATCCCTCAGCCAGATCATCGCGGCGGGCTGGCGGCCGCGACGATGAGCCCGGCCCGATCTTAGGCGGCCCGGTCTCGCCGCTACCCGGTGATCGCCGGGCTGCGATCGGCCAGCGCCGCGGGAAGCTCCGGCCGGGAGCTGATCCCGAGCTTGACATAGGTGCTGCAGAATGCTGCTGCGGTGGCGCCAGTTGACGCCAACGCAGCAGGCTCGTGCGGTCCGCCGGCCCGGCCGTCCTGGCGGGCCGGCGGTCGCTACACCTTCTCGATCAGCCCGGTGATGGTGCCGAGCAGGCTCTCCGCGTCGAACTCCGATGTCGGCGCGTCCCGGACGACCTTGCCCAGGCGCAGCACCACCACCCGGTCGGTGACCTCCAGGACGTGCGGCAGCGTGTGCGAGATAAAGATGACGCCGAGTCCCTTCTCCTTCGCGGCCCGGATGACCGAGAGCACCTCGATGGCCTGGCGGGCGCCGAGATGGCTGGTCGGCTAGTCGAGCAGGATGACCTTGCGGGCCCAGGCGATGGCCCGCCCGATCGCGACGGCCTGACGCCGGCCTCCGGACAGCTGCGAGACGGTCCGCTTCGACGGGGGAACCGTGATGCCGACGCGCGCGAGGTCAGCCAGCGCCTCGTGCCCCATCTCCTTCTGGGCCAGGTCCTTCTGGGCCAGGAATCCGAGCTTGCCCAGCAGCCCCGGCTTCGGCCTCTCGCGGCCGGGGAACACATTCGCGCCGATGGTCGGGTCCGGGGCCAGGCCCGAGTCCTGGTACAGGGTCTCGACGCCGGCCTTGATCGCCTCGCGCGGAGACTTCCAGTGCCGCTCCTCGCCGTCGAGCAGCAGTTCGCCCGCATCCGGGTTGTGCACGCCGGAGAGCACCTTGACCAGCGTTGACTTGCCGGCCCCGTTGTCGCCGACGAGGCCGAGCACCTCGCCCGGGTACAGCGCGATGCTGACGTTGGAGAGGGCAACGACGCTGCCGTAGTTCTTGTCGATGTGCCGTGCCTCGTACAGCGGCTGGGGAGGGGTTGCCATGTCTGCCTCTGATCCGCCGGTCATGACTATGTCCGGTTCGCCCGGCGCAGGATCTGCAGGCTGGCCGGGGCGGCCATGCAGATCGCGACGGCGACCTGGTTCCAGTTCGGCTGAAATAACGTTGTCTAGACTAACGTTGCCTGGCTCTCGGCCGGTGCCCCCGGACACTACGACTGACGCAGCCCAGTGATCGCCCGCGCTAAGGAGAGACATCGATGTCTGGCGACGGTGCCGACAGCGCGGGGCGGCCTGCCCGTGCCTGCGCCCGACCGACCATGAAGGACGTGGCAGCACTCGCCGGAGTGGCCATCAAGACGGTGTCCCGGGTGATGAACGGCGAGCCGACGGTGGCGGCCGGCCTGGCTGCCCGGGTCCATGAGGCGGCCGGCAAGCTGGGCTACCGCCCCAACCTGACCGCGAGCAGCCTGCGCCGCGGTGACCGGCGCACGGCCACGATCGGCCTGCTGCTCGAGGACGTGGCCAACCCTTTCTCGACGGCCCGGCTGCGGGCCGTAGAGGACCAGGCCAGGGCGCGGCGGGTGCAGATCCTCATCGGGCTGTTCGCCCGGCTGGACGGCGATGACACGCCGCCGCGCACCCATGTCATCCCGACTGGCCTGGTCATGCGCGGCTCCGGCGAGATCAGGCCCGCCGCGGCTCCGGCCGGCCGCCGGTGACCGCCGAGGCCGGCGCCCCCGCCGCGGTCACGATCACCGTCATCGGCGAGGCGCTCATCGACCTGGTGCCCGGCCAGGCACCTCAGTCCTTCACCGCGCTGCCCGGCGGGAGCCCGTACAACGTCGCGATCGGGCTGGCCCGCCTGGGTCAGCGCACGGCGCTGATGGCGCGCTTGGCCGGCAACGCCTTCGGCCGCCTTTTGCGCGAGCGCGCCGCGGCCGAGGGCATCCGCCTCGACGCGGCGCCGCACGCCAGCGAGCCGACCACCCTGGCCGTCGTCTCGCTCGACGCCGACGCCCATGCCAGCTACGACTTCTACCTCGACGGCACAGCGGACTGGCAGTGGAGCGCTGAGGAGATCGGCCGGGTGCCCGAGGCGACCTCGGTCCTGCACTTCGGGTCGGTCGCATCCTGGACCCCGCCGGGCGACAGCCACATCCTGAGCCTGGCCGGCCTGATGCGGGGGCGGGGTGACGTGCTGGTGAGCTATGACCCGAACATCCGGCCCCGGCTGCTGCGGGACCACCACCACGGCCAGCGGATGGTGGAGCGCAGCATCCGGCTGACGCACCTGGCCAAGGCCAGCGCCGAGGACATCGCCTGGCTGTATCCGGACCGGAGCGCCGATGACGTGGCCGGGCACTGGCTCCGGCTGGGCGCGGCGGTCGTCGTCATCACCGAGGGGGGCAGCGGCGCGGTCGCCTACACCGCCGCGGGCCCGCCGGAGCGCCGTCCCGCGCTGGACGTGCCTGTGGCTGACACCGTGGGGGCGGGCGACGCCTTCACCGCCGGCCTGCTCGGATCGCTGGTCCGGCGCGGCCTGCAGTCGCCGGCTGAGCTGGCCCGGCGCCCGGCGGCGGAGCTGTCCGCCGCGGTGGACGACGCTATCCTGGTCGCCTCGCTCACCTGCCAGCGACCGGGTGCTGATCCGCCGACGCTCGCGGAGTTTGAGGCGGCGAGCGCCGGGCGGCCGGCTGGCTGACTGGCCGATGGGGCCGGATCGCGTCAGGCGCCCGCCTCGGCGGTGCTGCGGGCCGCCGGGTCCAGCCGGCGTTTCGCCTCCTGGTACAGCTCGGGTGGTAGCGGCCCCCGCTCGGCGACGGCCACGTTGGCGCGCAAATGGTCCGGTGACGACGTCCCGACGATGGTCGATGACAGGTCCGGGTGGCTGAGCGTGAAGCGGAGCACGAACTCCATCCGGCTCATGCCCCCCAGCAGGTCCTGTACCCCCGAGGATTCCCAGCGGCGCTGGCCCTCGCCCTCGGCGAGGCCGATCGGGCCGCGCCGCCAGCCCTTGTCCTCGGCCGGGGCGCCGCGCGCCGCACCGCCGCGGATGAGCGTGCCGGCCCCCGCCCGCGCGGCGGCGGTGATGAGATCCTCGTGCTCGCGCTGGAGCGCCGAGTAGGGGATCTGGAAGACGTTGAAGACCCCCATCGCGATCTGGTCAGGCAGGTTCGGCAGGATCCCGGACATGCCGAGGAACCGGACCTTCCCCTCGTCCCGCAGCGCGGACATGGTCTCCACCGTCTCGTCGGCCGCCAGCTGGGCCCGGCTCGGCGACATGTGCACCTGGACGAGATCCAGCCGGTCCGTGCCGAGCCTGCGCAGGCTCTGCTCGACCCCGGCCCGGACATTGGCCGGGCTGTAGTCGTGCGGGTAGGGCGGCATGGCATCCGGCGGCTGGCTCAGCAGGCAGCCGCACTTCGAGGCCAGGAAGTACTCGTCCCGGCGGTGGCCGATAGCGCGGCCGATCAGCTCCTCGCTGCGGCCATAGTCGATCGAGGTGTCGATCAGGCTGATGCCCGCGTCGAGCACCGAGTTGAGCAGCCGGCCCGCGTCCTCGTCGGCGACGGCCGGCCCGTGGGGCTGGCCGCGCAGCTCCATGGCTCCGTACCCGAGGATGCTGACGTTTGTCCCGGTGCGCCCGAGCGGGCGAGTCTCGATGGCCATGACAGGCACGCTACCGGCAGCAGCGGGCGGCCTCTCGGTCAGCATCGGACCGCCGCGCGGTCAGCGGCTGACCAGCGCGCGTCCGCGCTGGGCTTGATGGTAGACAAGGTCGAAAGACCAGCAGCTAGGGAGGACACTGCTATTTCCGCGCTCAGCAGGCAGCAGCCGGAGACACAGCGTGACGAGCTGACCCTGGACCGGATCCGGGCGGCCGCCGGGCGGCTGGCCGGGGTCGCGCACCGGACGCCGCTGCTCTCCTCGGCCACGCTGGACGAGCAGGCCGGCGCCACCGTGCTGCTGAAGGCCGAGATGTTCCAGCGCGGCGGATCGTTCAAGTTCCGCGGTGCCTACAACCGGCTCAGCCTGCTCGGCCCGGCCGAGCGCGAGCGCGGGGTGGTGGCCTACTCATCAGGCAACCATGGCGGGGCCGTCGCGCTGGCCGCCCGGCTGCTCGGGATCCACGCGGTCGTGGTCGTCCCGGCCACCGGGTCGCCCGCCAAGCTGGCCGCCATCGAGGGATACGGCGCCGAGATCCGCCGCTACGATCCGGCTGCCCAGCGCCGGGAGGAGGTGGCGGCGCAGATTGCCGCGGACCGGTCGCTGACGATCATCCGGCCGTTCGATGACTATGACGTGATGGCCGGCCAGGGCACGATCGGGATCGAGCTGGCCGAGCAGGCCGGGGAGCTGGACCTGGTGCTGGTGCCCGTCGGCGGCGGCGGCCTGTGCGCCGGGGTCGGCACCGCGATCAGGGCGCTGCGGCCGGGCGTGTCCGTCATCGGCGTCGAGCCCGAGGCCGCCGATGACACCCGGCAGTCGCTGCGGGCCGGACGGCGGGTCAGCATCGCGCCGCCGGCCACGATCGCGGATGGCCTGCTGGCCGAGCAGCCGGGCGAGCTGACTTTCGCCGTCAACTCCCGGCTCCTCGACGACGTCGTCACCGTGCCGGAGACGGCCATCGCGGACGCCATGCGGTTCTGCTTTGCCCGGCTGAAGATCGTCGCCGAGCCGAGCGGCGCGGTCCCGCTGGCGGCCCTGCTAACCGGCGCGGTCAGGCCGCGGGCGCGGACCGCGGTCGTGCTGTCGGGCGGGAACGTCGATCCCGTCACGTTCGCGGCCCTGGTCAGTCCCGCGGCGGCCTAAAGAAGCCGCGGGCCGTGGGCGAGCTCGGATGGTTCGGCAGCGTCGGCCCCTGAGCGCGACGGCTAGATGCATCAAGATGCAATCTGGTATCATAATGGTTATGGCAATGACTCTACGGCTTGATCCGCAGCTCGAGGCTGAGCTGCGCGCCGCTGCCGAGGAAGACCATCGCAGCGTCCACCAGACCGTCATCCTGGCCGTCGAGACTTACCTGGCCCTGCGGGAGACGGCCGAGGTCAAGGCCGACGCTGATGCACTGCGAACTCTCGCCGAGGCCCGGCAGGCTGTGAACGAGGGCGACGTTGTCTACGGCGCCGATGCCGTACGCAGCCTGCTGAGGGGACGCCAGGCTTCGTGACCAGCCGCTATGAGCTGGGGACCGCCCCCCCGGCCCGGCGGGCCATAGCCGAGCGGCTGCCGGTGGAGATCGCCGCCGCCGCAGTCGAATTCATCACCGGTCCTCTCCTGGACAACCCGCGGCGAGTCGGCAAGCCGCTCGGCGCAGAGCTGGCCGGTATCTACAGCGCCCGGCTCGGCCGGGACTGGCGAGTGCTGTACGAGATCGATGACGTGAAGCAGATCGTGATCGTGCTCGACATTCGGCATCGATCGGTGAGCTACCGGCGCCGCTGATCGCGCCTTAACCTGGCTGCAGGGCAGGGCCGCGAAGTCCGCAGCCGCGTGGGCTGCGACCGGGAAGAGGAGACCGCCATGGGGTTCGAGCACATCCTGGTCGAGCGATCCGGCGATTTCGCCACCGTCACGATGAACCGGCCGCAGCGGCGCAACGCGCTGTCGCTGCCGCACATGCGCGAGCTGATCGCGGCTTTCAGCGAGCTCGGGGACAGCGACGCGCTGGGCATCGTGCTGGCCGGCAACGGCCCGGTGTTCAGTGCCGGGCACGACTTCGCCGATGTCGTCGGCGCTGACCTGCCCGCCGTCCGCTCCCTGCTGATGACCTGCACCGAGCTGATGACGCTGTTCCAGCAGGTTCCGCAGCCGGTGGTCGCGCGCGTGCACGGGCTGGCCACGGCGGCCGGCTGCCAGCTGGTCGCCACGGCCGATCTCGCGGTGGCCAGCGAGGAGGCCGGATTTGCGGCGCCTGGCGGGAAGGGCGGCTGGTTCTGTCACACCCCGATGGTGGCGATCGCCAGGAACGTCGGCCGCAAGCGGGCCGCGGAGCTGGCCCTGTCGGGGGACGTGATCGACGCCGCGACGGCGCTGGACTGGGGGCTGGTGAACCGGGTGGTGCCAGCCGCGCAGCTGGACTCCGCCGTCCAGGACCTGCTTGAGCGGGTCACCAGGGGATCGGCGGAGAGCAAGGGCATCGGCAAGCAGGCGCTCTACGCGCAGATCGACCTCGACCAGCCCAAGGCCTATGCGTATGCGGTCGAGGTCATGGCCGCTACCAGCCAGCTGCCGGACGCCCGCGAGGGCATGCATGCGTTCCTGGAGAAGCGCAAGCCGCAGTGGCGCGGCAGGTACCGGTCAGCTGGAGAGCCGGGCGGAAGCTAGCTGCTGGCTGCCGTCCACCAGCCAGCAGCTGAGCTGGCCGGGCCGCTGGGCGGCCACCAGCCGCGGCTCGTGCCCGGCCAGGATGGGCCGGTGGTACTCCAGCTCGGCGCTGGCCGGCAGCCAGTCCAGCCGGGCCAGCAGGTCCTCCACGGCCGCCCAGTGAATAGCGTTATTGACGTGACCTGCCGTGTCGAAGTCACTGGCCCGCAGCGGCCAGGCCCGGCCGGGGCGGAACGATGGCGCCTCGGGCCCGGCCGCCTCCGATCCTGGCGGGCCGGGATGGGACAGCCGCGCCGAGACCGTCCGGCCCCCGGCAGACGGCCCGTAGATCCGGTGGAACTGCGGGCCGAGAGTCGCCGGGCGCCCGTCCGCCCGGCTGACCGCGGCCCACACGCCGGTGGCCTGGATGGGTCCCGGCCGGCGCGAACGACCGTGGTGGTGCGCCCGGCCCAGCGCGGTCCCGTCGCCGAGCAGAAGGTCCGCAGCTCCAGCGGCTCGCCGTACGCCGGATAGTCGCGGATGACGACGGTAACCCGGCGCACCAGCCAGGCACAGGGCTCGCTCCAGCCGGCGTCGGCCAGGTCATCCTCCGCGACATCTTGCAGGTAGCGGGCCAGGGCGTCGAACCGCAGGCGGCCGCCGGGAGTCACGTCGGTGCTGCGGACGCTCCGGGAGGCGGCGAATACCCGGCCCTGCTCCGGCTCCGCCGCGAAGGACCCGGCGGCAGGCATCGGGGACTCCATGTGCGGCATTGTGGTCCCTCGGCGCTGCCGAGGGAAATCCGCCGGCCTGGCCGCGGCGCCGCCCGCTGCCCTGCCCGCTGCGCTCGCTGCCCTGCCCGCTGCGCTCGCTGCCCTGCCCGCTGCGCTCGCTGCCCTGCCCGCTGCGCTCGCTGCCCTGCCCGCTGCGCTCGCTGCCCTGCCCCCCAGCCCCCCTCGCTGCCGCGCTCGCTGCCCGCTCGCTGCCCGCTCGCTCCGTCCCGCTCGCACCGCCCGGCCATGGCCACGTATCGTCATGGGCAGGAACCGGCGTCCAGCGGATGGTGCGGCCATGGGTGACATCATCAGCCAGGGCGGCAACCGCGAGCCCAGCCCGTGGCCGCGCCGACTGGCCGTGGTCGTCGTGCTGGCCGTCGCGGTGACCGTGCTGGTGGTCCGCCACCTCCCTGGCCGAAGGGCCGCGCCCGCCCGGCCCGCGCAGGCCGCGGCCAGCGCGACCGCGGTACCCGGAGTGGCCACGGGCCCGGCGCTGAGCGCCCAGGGCCGGCCTGACGGGGTCGCCGGGCCGACCCTGCGCTGGAACCGCGGCATCCAGCTGCCGGTCGCCGGCGTGCAGCCTGCCTGGTTCTGGCCGGCCACGGGCCGCGAGGAAATGATCGGCGGCCTGCCCCGGCGCAGTTCCGGTTATCTGCTCAGCCGCGTCGGCGGCGGCTGGGCGGTCGAGCCCGGCTCGGGCGGCCGCGAGTGCGGCGGCTGCGTCGGCCCGGGACTGCCGGTGTATTTCCTGGCAGATGGCGCCCGGGCCGTGACCCTGGCCGGAGTGGCCGATGCGGTCGCGCCGGCCGCTGCCGCCGGTGCCCTGTGGCTCACCAGCTACCTGCCGGGCGCCGACACGGCCACGACCGCCGGGACGGCGCGGGAAGTGAGCAGCACGGGCACGCCATCCGGGCCCGCGATCAGCCTCCCGGCCGGCTACGCGATCGATCAGGGAACCAGCCGCGGCCTGCTGCTGGCACCGGCGATCGCGGGCCCGGGGAAGAATGCCGACGAGCTGTGGAACCCGGCGACCGGGCAGGTCATCCGCAGGGTCATGAACGTGCTCGCGGCGAGCGCCAGCGAGATCGCCTGGGCACCGTCGTGCACCGCGCGCTGCCAGGTGCGCGTGCTGGACCTGGTGACAGGGCGGAGCACCGGGATCTGGCTGCCTGCCGGGAAGCTCGGCGGCAAGCGGCATGTTCAGTCCCGACGGGCATTACCTTGCCCTGCAGGACAGCGTCGGGTCCGGCGGGGATGACGGTGAGCTATCCATGCAGCTTGAGGTGGCGGCGCTGCCGGACGGCCGGGTGAGCGTGGTGCCCGGCACCTGGGCCAGCAGCGACGCCCTGGCCGGGTTCGGCTGGCCCGTGGCCGGCGACACCCTGGTCGCCGAGCTGAGCTTCACGACGGTCATGCAGGTCGTGTCCTGGCAGCCGGGGGAGGGCCGCCCGGCCGTCGCGGACATCGGGCCGGGGCAGAACCCGACCTCGCTGATCCTCGGGTACGAGCTGACCGTCAGCTAGCTGCTCACCCGGCCGCGCGGCCGCCTGGCCAGCGCCGCCTCACTGGTCCAGGATGCGCAGCCGCTGCGGATCGTAGAACGGCGCGATCTGCAGTCTGGCTGGCACGTCGCCGGCCGGCGTGCGGACCCGGAAGCCGCCGGCCGCCAGCCACTCGCCGGTAACGCCGTCCTTGCTGGCCACCTGGGCGAGAGCGACCGCGCCGCCGACGGTGTAGCCGTAGGCGGCGGCGCGGACATAGCCGGCCCACTCGCCATCCAGCAGCACCGGCTCGTTGCCGAATAGGTCCACCGCCGGATCCTGGACCAGCAGTCCGACGACGCGATAGCGCGGCGGTCCCGCCGCCCGCGCCGCCAGCAGCGCGTCCCGGCCGGTGAACCCGCCGGGCTTGTCCCAGGCCACCGCGAAGCCGAGGCCGGCCTCCAGCGGGTTGTCGGTGTTGTCGATGTCGACGCCCATGTCCCGGTAGCCCTTCTCCAGCCGCAGCCCCGCCATGGCCTGCAGGCCGACCAGCCGGAAGCCGAGATCGGCGCCGGCCTCGGCCAGGTCGTCGTAGACGCCGAGCGCGTACTCGGTCGGCACGTGCAGCTCCCAGCCCAGCTCGCCGACGTACGTGACCCGGATGGCCAGCACCGGCGCGTAGCCGACCTGGATCGGCTGCGCGGCCAGGTAGGGAAAGGCCTCGCCGGACAGGTCGGCGTCGGTCAGCCGGCCGATCAGCTGCCGCGACGCCGGGCCCTGCACGGACAGCAGGGTGGTGCCGGAGGTGACGTTGGTGACGGTGACGACCTCGCCCGGCCGGGTCGCCCTGCGGATCAGCGGCTCGATCCGGCGGTGGATGATGTCGCTGGCCACCACCAGGAACCTGTCGGGCTCCAGGCAGGTGACGGTGACGTTGGCGATGATGCCGCCGGCCTTGTTCAGCCACTGGGTGTAAACGAGCCGGCCGGGACCGAGGGTCACGTCGTTGGCCGAGAGCCGGCCGAGGACGGTGCCCGCGGCCGGTCCCTGCACGAGCAGCTTGGCCATCAGGCTCATGTCCAGCAGGCCTGCCGCCTCGCGGACGGCCGCATGCTCGCGTCCCACGATCGGGTGCGAGCCCTGGCGCCGGTAGTCCAGCGTGGCCGCGGGCGCCTCGCCGGGCGACGCGAACCATTCGGCGTATTCCCAGCCGGCTGACACACCGAAATGGCCGCCCGCGGCGACCAGCCTTTCGTGCAGAACGGAACGGCGCACGTTCCTCCCGGTGGACGGCTTCCAGGCCGGCCAGACGGCATCTCCGAAGAGCACGCCGAGCTGCTCGACGGTGCGCTCGGCCCGGAACCGGCGCGATGTCTCGTGCGCCGCGGTGCGGTCGATGGCCACGCCGGTGGCATCGACCGGCGGGTACCCGTCCACGATCCAGTGCGCGACCATGTTCCCGACCCCGCCGCCGGACAGGATGCCGAGCGAGTTGAGCCCCGCCGCGACGAAGTAGCCGTCCAGCTCGGGGGCGGGCCCGAGCAGCGGCCGCACGTCGGAGGTGAACGACTCGGGGCCGCAGAAGAGGGTCCGCACCCCGGTCTCCGCCAGCGACGGCACCCGGCTCATCGCGCGCGCCAGGTACGGCTCCATCCGCTCCCAGTCCGGCGGCAGCTTGCCGAAGGAGAAGTCGCGCGGCACCCCGTCCAGCGACCACGGCGCGCCGGCCGGCTCGAACAGGCCGACCAGCATGCCGTCGCCCTCGGGCCGGTAGTACCCGTAGCTGTCCGGGTCCTCGATCACCGGCAGGTCCTGGCTCATGCCCGGCACCGCGGCGGTCAGCAGGTAGTAGTGCTCGGCTGCCTGCAGCGGCACCTGCACCCCGGCCAGCGCCCCGAACTGCCGGGCCCACATGCCGGCCGCGTTCACCACGATCTCGGTCTCGATCCGGCCCGCCTCGGTCAGCACGGCGGTCACCTGCCGGCCGCGGGCCTCCACCCCGGTCGCGGCCACGCCCTCCACGATCCGGACGCCGAGCCGGCGCGCGCCCCTGGCCAGCGAGGTGGCCACGCCCACCGGGTCAGCGCGTCCCTCGTCAGCGACGTAGAAGGCCGACAGCACGTCATCGGTGCGGGCCAGCGGCCACATGTCCGCGAGCTCGCGCGGTGAGATCTCGGTGTCCTCGACGCCGAAGCCGTGCATCCAGGCGGCCTCGCGCCGCAGCGCCTCCTGCCGCTGCGGGGTGGTGGCCAGCGAGATGTGCCCGACGGCGCGGAAGCCGGTGGAATGCCCCGTTTCCTGCTCCAGCCGGGCGTACAGGTCACGCGAGTACCGGCTGAAGAACAGCAGCGTCTCGTCGGTCATGCCGGCTGAGGTGATGAGCCCGGCGGCGTGCCACGTGGTTCCCGCGGTGAGCTGATGCTGCTCCAGCAGGACGACGTCGGTCCAGCCCAGGTGGGCCAGGTGGTAGGCGATGCTGCAGCCGATGACGCCGCCGCCGACGATGACCACCTGGGCTCGTTCTGGCACGGTGCCGCGCGCGGTATCCGGCTCCATCGTCACGACGCCCCTTCCCTGGCCTGCGCGCCGGGCGCTGGCCAGGTGCCATCAGTAACACGCCGGCCAGCAGGCGTCCAGTGCCAGCGACCGCACGTGCGGGAGAGCCAGGGCGGGCCGGCTGGCTCACTGCTGTTGTGTTTTTGGCGTTTATGCCTGATCATGGAGGCATGGAGTCGAAAGACCTTCTGACCACCGGCCAGGCGGCGCAGCTGCTGGGATGCTCGCGTCAGCACGTGGTGGACCTGTGCGAGCGAGGATTGCTGCCGTTTGTGACGGCGGGTTCGCACCGGCGCGTCAGGCGCACCGACGTGGCAGCGCTTTCCGCCCCGCGGCTCACCCGAGATCAGGAGCGGTCGCTGTGGCTGCACCGACTAGTTGCCGGCCGCCTTGCCGTGGACCCTGATTCAGTCCTTGCGCAGGCCCGCAAGAACCTTCAGCGCCTTAAACAGGTCCATCCCGGTGGCATGACGGCGCTGTGGCTGGCCAGGTGGCAGGCGGTTATCGACGCGGGCGAGGACGAGGTATTCAGCGCCCTGACCTCGCCTGCGCCCTGGGCGATCGAGCTTCGGCAGAACAGCCCGTTTGCCGGTGTGCTCCGGCAGGAGGACAGGGCCGCTGCGCTGGCCGCATTCTGCAGCCACTGGCGCAAGGAACATGCGGCGTGACCAGAGAGCAGCTTGAGCATGTCTTGCGGGCCGCGGCCAGGATCGCTGATGATCCTGACGTGCTCGTTATCGGCAGCCAGTCGGTTCTCGGCAGCTTCACCGAAGACGAGCTGCCCGTCGAGGCGACGGCATCCATGGAGGCCGATGTCGCGTTCTTCGGCGATCCAGAGGAGACAAAGGCGGATCTTGTTGACGGGGCCATCGGGGAACTGTCCGACTTCCACGAGACATTCGGCTTCTACGCTCAGGGGGTCAGCGTTACCACTGCTGTACTCCCGGAAGGCTGGCGCGACCGTGTAGTCACCTTCGTCACCCCCGCGACTGCGCCAGGGCGCGGACTGTGCCTGGAACCACACGACTGCGTCGTATCGAAATTGGTCGCTGGTCGTGAGAAAGACCTGGTCTTCGCAAGCGCGCTGGTGCGTGCAGGACTGATCAATCTCGACACGCTTGCTCATCGTATTGAGACAGTTGACGCTCATCCGCTTGTCATTGAGCGGATGCGGAGCTGGATATCTGGACACCACGCCTGACGAGCCCATGGCCGGCATCGCGCTGACCGGCCTGAGGCAGCGGCCGTCACTGTGGCGCTGACTCAGGCTGGCGCAGGGCCGGGAGCGTCCCGGCCAGGCTGAGGCGTGCGGCCGTGGCCCGAGGAGGTGCGGCGCGCCAGGTCGGCAGCCTCCAGGCGGTCGGCGAGCCGGACCGCGCCTGAGTGGGTCAGGCCGAGCGTTCTGGCCAGGGCGGCGACGGGCTGGCCCGGGTAGTGGGCCACTGTCACCAGCGCCGCGGGGCCAGACGGGCCGCGGCCGTTCGTTCCCTATCTGCCTTGATGGCACCAGACGGGACTGTTGGAGTACAAACTCGGATAGCGCACGAAACACTGGTCTCATGACCGATTTGGTCCCATACTTGGTGAGCTATCGCCACCACAGGGGGCCCGTTGATCAAGATCGTTCTGGCTGTCATGGGCGTCGCGGCCTTGCTGGCAGCCGCTCCAGCGCAGGCGTCCGCCCAGCAGGCGTCAGCGCCTCGGGCGCAGGCTCCGCAGAAGCACCGCCCGCCTAAGCGCCACCCTGATGAGCACTACCGGACCCTCTGCCACACCGCTCACGCGAGGGCCAGCTGGGTGTACGCGAGCAACGGCGTGGCGGTGCACGCCGACTCCTGGCTGGGCGATGAGCTCTGCATCCGGGAAGCACAGCACGGGCCCAACCTCACCGTCACCCGGAATTTCCCGGCCAACCGCTGGGATGGCGTGCTGGCCTTCCCGAGCATCCTCTACGGCTACTCGTTCGGGATCGGATCCAAGGGCTCGGGACTGCCGGCCCCGCTGAGCATGCACCCGGATCCGGTGGTCACTCTCGACACCGTGGGCTGGACAAGGGGCGGCTGGAACAAGGCGATCGACGTTGACTTCGACCGGCGCCCGCTCAAGTCCGGGCAGAACGAGTACGAGCTGATGGTCTGGACTGCCGAGCACAACGACGGTGACTGGGCCCAGTTCCGGACTGTCCGCATCGACGGGGCCGAGTGGTACTTCGACGCCTGGGTCACCCCGCACAGCAGCATCGAGGCCGCGTCGATGCGCGCCATGACCGGCATGACGTCCTCGGGCCCGCTGATCATCTTTGACCGGGTGCACCCGGTCCGGGATGCGACGGTCAGCCTGGGCCCGTTCATCCGGTACGCCCAGCGCATCGGCTGGCTCCCGCGCAGCGGGCTCTACCTGGACGAGATCGACGGCGGCTTCGAGATCCGCTCGACCACCCCCGGCCTCGAGGTGTCCGGCTTCCGGGTCAGGCTGTAGGGCGGCCGGCTGCGAGTCCGCCGCGCGGTGCGCGGCCGGGGCAGGCCGGTCACGCCACCCGCGAGCCGACCGCGGTCAGCACGGCCAGGAGGAAGGTGGTCCCGGCGGCTATGCCGTGACCAGCCGGTATCAGGGCAGCCAGCGGCGACCTCGGCCGGGGTGCCGCCGCGGGCGGATCGCTGAGCAGCCGGGTGACCATGTCATCGACGAGATGGCCGGCCCGCGCCTCGTCGTCCAGGGCATCGGCCAGGTCCTCGGCTGACAGGCGGCTCGCCAGCGTGTCAGCCGCGGGGTCGGTGCGGACCGCGGCTCCGGCGTCCGCGCCGCTGATCTCGTCAGCGCCCGGCTCGGCCAGCGGCCCCGGGTAATCGGCCAGCGGCCCCGGGTAGGGGGTCCATAGCGTGACGGTGGAAATGCCGAGGCCGATGACCGGCATGAGCAGGCCGACTGCCAGCCAGGCCAGCCAGATCCAGCCGGCCGCCAGGTAGCTGGCCCACACCGCCAGTCCGGTCAGGGCCAGGCTGAAATGCCCGGCCAGCAGGACGGGGGGCAGCCGGTCCTCGCTAGCGCGCTGCCGGCGCAGGACGCCGCGGACGATCAGCGCCCGGAGCATGAAGGCCCCGAGGCTGGCCGTGATCACCCAGCAGACCAGCGTCACCAGGGCGAGCGCCTGGCTGTGACTGCTGCTCACGGCACCCCCCGCCGCCCGGTTGACCGGTGCCGCGGCTGGCAGGCAGGACCTCTGCCAGCCGACCGGAACAGTGAGCGCAATTGCAGCGTATCTGCCCCGGTTGGTCATGGGTAGCCGGCCCGGTGCGGCTGAACCGCGGGCCTCCCGCCGTGGCCGGGAAAGTGCAGGAATCTCTCCAGGTAGGCGAAATAAGCCGCTGTCAGGCGTTCTCCTATGAACTAGATCCACTCGCCCGCCTTGTGTATCATTCCCAGGGCGGGCCTTTTAAATTGCTATCATGCGCATATAGGGGGAGAGCGGATTATTGAGAGCCCACTTGGTCCGTCGAGGCCTGGCGCGCCAGCTAATGGTGCTGGCTGCTGCAGTTCTTGTGATGGCCACTATTCCGGTATCGGCTGCCGCTCGTGCATCCACTGTTACCGCCAGCGTGCTGGGCGCCTATACGGGATACGGTAACGTCTCTGCGGACCAGGCTATCGGCTCCGTGCTGGGTCAGCCGCTGGCTTTCGGCTCCGACTATATTCCTTATGCGCAAGGCTGGTCGGGCATGACGAATCCGGACATCGAGTCACGATGGGCGAATTCGGGCCTGCGCATGGTCTACGGCCTGCCGATGTTTCCCACGACTTGCGTGATCGGCAGCGCAGCCTGCTGGAATGCGGGGGCGGACGGAAGCTATGACTCCTACTTCGTGACGGTTGCCCAGAACCTTGTTCACTTCGGGCAGGGCAATGCCATCATCCGTATCGGCTGGGAGTTCAACGTGCCGGGGGAGTATTCCTGGTATGCGGCCGGGTACTCTGCGCAGTTCGTGCAGTACTGGCAGAACATCGTCACCGCCATGCGGTCGGTGCCTGGCGCTGATTTCGTGTTCGACTGGAATCCGAATATCGGCAGTGCCATCAGCGACCTCATGGACTACTATCCGGGCAGCAGCTATGTCGGCTCGGTCGGGTTTGATATCTACGACATGGGTTGGAAGACCTACCCCGGACCGCTGGCAGTCTGGCAGAATTACCTGACCGAGCGCGAGGGACTGGACTGGCTCGTCTCGTTCGGCAACGCGAATAATGAGCCGCTGTCACTGCCGGAATGGGGGCTGGGATTCACCACGCTGCCCGCAGGCAGCGGAAACGTTGGGGGCGGCGACGACCCGTATTTCGTCACCCAGATAGCAAACTTTATCGCCAGTAATAATGTCATCGAAGCCGGGCTGTGGGACAGCAAGGGCCAGTTGCCCAACGCGAGTCAGAACCCGAACGCGACCGCCGCCCTGATCAGCGCCTTCTCGTCCTAGGCGCCCGTCACCCGGATCCCGTGAGTGCCGGGACCGCGATGAGCGACCGGCGCTGGCCAGCCGGCCGGAGGGCTCGTGGACGTGTCATGCGTGCGATCAGACGGCGCCGTCGGGCAGCTTGCCGTACATGGCCAGCAGTTCACGGGCCCGGTTCTCGGCCGCCGATCCTGGCCGGAAGCTGCCGGTCATCCCCTGCGGCCCGAGGTCACGGTCATCGCTGGAGAACGTGATCGTGCGGCTGGCACGGTCGTACCAGACCTCGATCTCGAGTTTCACGCCGCTGCTGGTGGATGTCGCCATGCGACCTGATGGTAACGGGATAGCTGGCCCGTGACCAGCTATAACTACTCATAGTTACGCAGATCACCGGCGGCCGGGCGGCCATCGGGCGCGGCTGGCGGGCCCTACCTGCCTCACACTCCGGCAGGCAGCCCGGCCAGCGCGTTCTCGATGGCCTTGTCGGTCAGCGACAGGTCCCGGATCGCGCCTGCGTGGTAGGCGCCGTACGCCTCCAGGTCGAGCAGCCCGTGGCCGCACACGGCGGTCAGGATGACTTTCTCCTCGCCAGTCTCCTTGCAGCGCAGCGCCTCCTCGATGCAGGCGGCGATCGCGTGCGCGGGCTCGGGGGCCGGCACGATGCCCTCGGTCCTGGCGAACCGCAGGCCAGCCGCGAAGCACTCTGCCTGCGGCTTGGCGACCGCCTCGATGAGGCCCAGCTCGTAGATGTGCGAGAGCAGCGGGGACATGCCGTGATAGCGCAGGCCGCCCGCGTGGATGGGAGCCGGGATGAACTCGTGCCCCAGCGTGTGCATCTTCAGCAGCGGCGTGAAGCCCGCGGTGTCGCCGAAGTCGTAGGCGTAGACGCCGCGGGTGAAGGACGGGCAGGCGGCTGGCTCGACCGCGCGGATCACCGGGCTGATCCGGCCGGCCAGCTTCTCCCGCAGGAACGGGAAGGCCAGCCCGCCGAAATTGGAGCCGCCGCCGGTGCAGCCCACGATCACGTCCGGGGTGTCACCGGCCTCGGCCAGCTGCTTGATGGCCTCCTCGCCGATGATCGTCTGGTGCATCAGCACATGGTTGAGCACGCTGCCCAGCGCGTACCGGGCCTCCGGGTCGCCGACCGCTACCTCGACGGCCTCGCTGATGGCGATGCCCAGGCTGCCGGTGGAGTCCGGGTTCTCGGCCAGCACCGCCCGGCCGGAGGTGGTGAGATCCGACGGGCTGGGATGCACGCTCGCGCCGTAGGTCTCCATCAGGAGCTTGCGGTAGGGCTTCTGGTCATAGGAGGCGCGGACCATCCAGACATCGAGCTGGAGCCCGAAGACGGCAGTGGCGAAGGCCAGCGCGCTGCCCCACTGCCCGGCGCCGGTCTCGGTGGTCAGCCGCCGCACGCCCTCCGCCGCGTTGTAATACGCCTGCGGTACCGCGGTGTTCGGCTTGTGCGACCCGGCCGGGCTGCCGCCCTCGTACTTGTAGTAGATCCTGGCCGGCGTGCCCAGGTCCCGCTCCAGCCGCCGGGCCCGGTACAGCGGCGTCGGCCGCCACAGCCGGTAGACGTCGACGACCTCCTCCGGGATGTCGATGTGACGCTCACCGGAGACTTCCTGCGCGATCAGGGCGGCCGGGAACAGCGGGGCCAGGTCATCGGGACCAACCGGCTCGCGGGTGCCGGGATGCAGCGGCGGCGGGGGGGGCGAGGGCAGGTCGGGGATCACGTTGTACCACTGCCGCGGCATCTCGGATTCCTGCAGTACGTACTTGACCTGGTGATTCATCGGTGCCTCCGGTGCCCGTCAGCCGCGATCGCGTCATGACCAGATGGGCGAAACGCTAGCGGAGTGGCAGCCGGTCAGGAAGGGCCAGCCGGAACGGGGCCGGCCTTACGCCTGAGCGGGAGCGCCGGCCTCTGAGTGAATTGTTGAAATTCCACCAGTCTGCGGGCATGCAGAGCTCCTCGTCGGCGACGTCCGGGCAGGCGAGGCCGAGGTTCCGGTACACCCAGGCGGCCAGCGACGAGCACACCACGTGCCCTGGCCGGGCCTGCGGGTCTCCCGGATCCTGCCAGCCCCACCAGTGGTCGACCAGGTCGGCCAGCGGGGCCAGCCGGAGCGCATCGAGCGCATCGCAGGCGATCCCGCCCACCCAGTCGTAGCCCACCCCGAGCAGTCCCGCCGCCGCCTGCGCCACCGTCGTATCCTGGGCCGGCGTGCGCGCCTCGGTGCTGTTGGAGTTGGCGTACTTCACGTCCGGGCTGTTGAGATAGTTCGCCATCTGGACCCAGCCGACACCGCCGGGCCTGCCCTCGACTCCCCACCAGGTGCCCTTGGCGTCCTGGTGGTGCACGATCACTACGTGATTGGCGAGATTGGGCTTTCCCTCAAGCGCCTCGCCGAACCGGATCAGCTCCGATGAGAACGCATTTCCCGTGTTGACGGCTAACACATCGCCAATGCCGACTGTCTTTATCACGAAGTGAGCGTAACCGCTGCGCGGAAGGCCGTCCACAGTCCTCGTTCATTCTCCCGAGGGGATATAACTGGCAAAAGTTACAGCAATGGCCCAAGCTGGCCGCGGCGCCGAGTGCGCGGCCTTGGCCGTCCAGGCGCGTGTCACCCCGGCGCGGCCTCGGGCAAGGACCGGAGGGCGGCGCCGGGAATCGCTCCGCGGGTGACGTGGTTGTCGCCGGTTGCCGGAGCGGCACAGGGTGACGGAGGAAATCGTGCGCGTGGACATCTGGAGCGACATCGTCTGCCCCTGGTGCTATCTCGGGAAGCGGCGCTTCGAGCAGGGGCTGAGCGGCTTCGAGCATCGTGACCAGGTCGAGGTGACCTACCACGCGTTCGAGCTCGACCCCTCGATGCCAGCGGGTCAGCAGACCCCTGTGCTGGACCTGCTGTCTGCTAAGTACCGGATGAGCAAGGAGCAGGCGCGGGAGGCCGAAGCCGGCCTGGCGGCCAAGGCCGCCGCCGATGGCCTGGGCTTCACCGCGGACCGGGTGATGGCCAATACGTTCGACGCGCACCGGCTCGTCCAGTTCGGCCTGGAGCGCGGCGTCCAGGATCGGCTGATCCAGCGCCTGTACGAGGCCTACTTTGCCGAGGGACGGCCCGTTTTCGACCCGGCCGCGCTGGCCGGTGTCGCCGCCGAGGCCGGGCTTGACGAGGATGAGGCACGGCAGGTGCTCGCCGACGGCAGTTACGCCGATGCGGTTCGCGCCGACGAGGCCCAGGCCACGCGGCTGGGGATCACCGGAGTGCCGTTCTTCGTGCTGGCCGGGAAGTACGGGCTGTCGGGTGCCCAGCCCGCCGAGGTGATAACCAGGGCGCTGGACGAGGCCTGGGCGGCCGCCGCGTCCTGACCGGTGCGGTGAGCCGGTACCGTGCCCTATCGGGACAGGGGAGGCGGCCGTGGCGGGAAGCAACCGGAGCGCGCTGATCCTGGCCTGCCTGCTGGGGACCGCCGGGGTCACCCATTTCGCGCGGCCCGAGCCCTACGACGTGATCGTGCCGCGCGTCCTGCCCGGACCTGCGCGCTGGTGGACCTACGCCAGCGGCTTTGCCGAGCTGGGGGTCGCGGCAGCCATCGCGATCCCCCGGACCAGGACAGCAGGCGGATGGGCCGCCGCGGCCCTGTTCGCTGCCGTCTTTCCGGCGAACGTGCAGATGGCCATCGACTGGCGCGAGCGGCCGCTGCCGCAGCGGGCCGCCGCTTACGGGCGACTGCCGCTGCAGCTGCCGCTGATCTGGTGGGCACTGAGGACAGGCCGGCCTGCTGACCAGGACCAGTCCGGCCGCTGAGTTGAGACGCCGCTCAGCGGGAGACCTCAGTACCGGCCTCGGCGTACCGGTTGCGACGCTTTGTCGCCCATGCCATCGTGGGCCAGTGGATTCGACCCCGGTAGCGACGCGCATGCGCGCCTCGGTCGTGGTGGCGGTAGCAGGCGCCGTCCTGCTGATGATCGGCATCATCATGGTGGTCATCGGCGAGGTCATGCGGCTGCGCACGCCCGGGGGCCTGCCTCAGCTCGTCACGGCCGGCCTGGCCCTGGCCGTTGGCGGCCTGGCTCTCGGCGTCGTGCTCGTCGTCCTGGCGGCAGTCCGTCCGCGGCGGGTGGAAGCGGGCTGGCTGCCCGAGGACAGGCCGGGCGGCGGTGCCGACGAATGGCTCAGCCCGCTCCGGCCGGTCGGGCCTGATCACCGCGGCCGGCCGCAGCTGAGTCGTCCAGTGGCCCGGACAGCCCGGGCCCAGGGCGGGCCGGCCAGCGCCGAGCATCCGAGGGCTGAGCATTCAAGGGCTGAGTCCGCCAGGGCCGAGCAGGTCCCGGCTCCTTTTCTCTCGATGGCTCCGGCCGGCTCCGACACGGTCCTGCCCGAGCCCGGGTGGCCTGAGCCAGCCTGGCCTGAGCCAGCCAGGGCCGAGCCAGCCAGGGCCGAGCCAGCCAGGGCCGAGCCAGCCAGGGCCGAGCCAGCCAGGGCCGAGCCAGCCAGGGCCGAGCCAGCCAGGGCCGAGCCAGCCTTGCATCCGCTGGTCCCGACCGGCCGTGCCTGGCCCGAGCCCGCGTCGGCGGATGGCAGCTGGCCCGAGCCTGGCCCGGCCCGCGGTGCGTGGGCTGACCCGGCCCTCGCCCGCGATGCGTGGCCGGAACCCGGGCCCGCTAGCGGTCCGTGGCCGCAGCCTGCACGAGCGGAGCACGCATGGGCCGAGCCCGAGCCGGCCGCCGGCGCCGGGCCCGAGGCGGAGCCCTGGCCGGGCAGCAGTGCGTGGCCCGAGCATGTGCTGGCGGTGCCCGCCGCTCCCGAGCCCGCCAGCCTGCTGCCCGCGCCTGCGGACCAGGAATGGCCCGGGCACGGATGGCAGCCTCCTGCGCCTGATCCGGTTCAGCAGCGGCCCGGGCCACCGATGACGTGGCCGGAGCCGCCGTCCCCGCCGTCACCGTCCGGCCTGCCGGATGCCGCCTGGCAGCCCGGATACCGGCACCCGGCCGAGCCCGCACAGCCGGAGACGGCCGGACCGCCGCCCGCTGCTTCCGGCTGGTCGCTGCCCGGCGAACCGTGGCCCGAGCCGGCTGCGCTTGAGCCACTGCCCGGCGCGCACGGGCTGCGCCAGCCGGACCGGGATGACGCTGCACCGGAGCCAGGGCCTCGGCCCTGGCCAGAGCCGGAACCTCAGGCCGGCGCGCCGGACCAGGATCGAACCAGCCCGATGCCGAGGATCCCGCCGGGCGCGACGGTGCTGCCGAGACCGCAGCCGGTCGATACGCCGCGCGGCTTCTTCGAGCCAGCCCGGCGGCCCGGCGATGGAGCGGGCAGCGTCAGCTGACCGCTCGCTGCATCAGCACGGTGTCGACCCAGCGGCCATGCTTATAGCCGACTGCCTTCAGCCGCCCGGCTTCGGTGAAGCCGAACGCGCTGTGCAGCCCCGCCGACGCCGGATCGCCGGTGTCGGCGATCACCGCGATCATCTGGCGCGCCCCGGCCGCCCCGCACGCCGCCAGCAGGTCGCCCAGCAGCTGCCGTCCGATCCCGCGGCCGGTGAGCCCCGGCGCGACGAGCACAGAGTCCTCCACCGTGTACCGGTACGCGGGCTTGCGGCGCCACGGGCCCGCATACGCGTAGCCGGCCACGCTGCCATCCAGCTCGGCCACCAGGAACGGCAAGCCCAGATCTTCCAGCAGAACGGATAGCCCGGCCCACTCCTGCCGTGGCCGCGGACTCTCCTCGAAGGTGACGACCGTGTGCTGCGCGTACCAGCCGAAGATGTCGCTGACCGGCGCGATGTCGGCCGGCCGCAGCCTGCGGATGACGCCGGTCAGGCTCGTTCCTCCCATCGTGCCCGGAACGTCGCGATCAGCTGCTCGGCCTCTGCCTCGCCGACCTTGACGAGCTCGGCCCCCACGTCGCCGTACTCCCACTCCACGATCGCCGAGTCGGGCTGCCAGGTCAGGTCCCGCCGCAGCGTCTGATCGACCGGGCCGTCCGCGGCGAAGGTACGGCGGGCCAGGCCGGCCGCCGTCGCTGCGGTGCGGCCCGGCATGGCGATCGCGTAGTACTGAATCTCCGCGGGCATCCGGGCTACCTGAGCGCCATCCGGAAGTCGGATATCTCGGCGCAGCGCGGGGGCGCCGGCGCGGCCGTCGACGCGGCGACCTGCCGGGCGCGGAGCCTGGCCCGCTCGGCGGGCGGCGTGGCCGGATCGGTAATCATCAGGTAGGTCTCATGCGTGCGCCGCAGCACGTCCCAGCTGGCCGTCGTGTGGAACTGAACCTCGAACGGGAGATCATGCGCGGGATCGCGCCACTGAGTCCGGATTCCCTTGTACTCGGGGCTGTCCCACCTGTTCCGCCGGACCTCCAGCTCGAAGCCCTGGGCCTTGAGCCTGCGGTGCACGAGCCAGGTGCCGTCGGTATAGTCCGTCGGCTCGAACGTGAAGGCGTACCTGACGGCGTCGCAGACCCTGGTCACCAGCTGCTCGGCGGGCAGGTCAGGATTCCGGGCGATCAGGCTGGCGAATTTCTCCCTGAATCGCTCGGCTTCCTTGAGGGTGTTCTGATCGCTGCCCCGGGCCAGCCCGCCGGCGGGCAGCTGAGCGGCGACCCGCAGGATGGCCGGGGTAATGCCGCTGGCCCCGTAGCTGCCGAAGACGTTGCGTCCCTCGGCCGTGCGGAACCGGGTGAGCGCACTGTCGGCGAGTCGCTCCTGCTCAGCGGTCAGCCCGCGGGCTCGCGGCTCTGCCGCGTCGGCTACCGCGAGCACCCGGGCCAGGGTCGGCTCAGCGTCGCCCGGCGCGGCGTCCGTCGTGGCCGCCCGGCCGTTGCGGACGGCGGCCGTCGCGTCCTCGGCAGCCGTCGCGTCCTCGGCGGGGGCCGGGTCGGCGGGCGGACCATCGGAGCCGGGAACCATCCGGCGGCTCAGCGCGGTCGCGCTATCCGCCGCGCCACCGGCCGTGCTGACCTGATCGGGCTCGGCCGGGCCGGGGCCGGGCTGTCCGATGACGTTGCGGCGAGGCGCCAGGTCAGCCGTCGCGGCAAGGCCAGGCAGCGAGTTGTTCTCGGCTGCCGAGCCGTTCCGGGTCGCCGAGCCGTTGTCAGTTGCGCTGCCTGCGCCGGCCAGGCCGGCTGACGACGCCAGCCAGTCCGCGGCCGGAAGCACCGCGGTGGCACTTTCCCGGCTCTGGGCCCCGACCGTGCCCGCGGCTCCGGTGCGCCAGGAGCGCGCGTCAGTGTCGCGCTCGTCACCGGAAAGCGGCAGCTCCAGGTGCCTGAGCCGGGGCGGCCCCGGCTTGCGGGAGCCATCATCCTCGTACGGAGAGGACGGATGCCCGGCCGGGAGCAGCTCGAGCCGGCGCAGCAGGTCGCCCAGTGAGCCAGCAACCGGTCGGTCCTGCGGGCTGGGTGCGTAGTCCTGCGGAACGGGCCGGTAGTCCCGCGGGCCCGCCGAGTCGTCCTGCGGAACGGGCCGGTCTTCCTGCGGACTGGGTGCGTAGTCCTGCGGAACGGGCCGGTAGTCCCGCGGGCCCGCCGAGTCGTCCTGCGGAACGGGCCGGTCTTCCTGCGGACTGGGCGCGTAGTCCTGCGGAACGGGCCGGTCGTGCAGCGGGCCGGGCGCGCGATCCAGCGAGAGGAGCCCGTCATCGCGCCTGGCATCATCGTCGCGCGCCTGCTCAACGGCAGGAAGCGGCGCGAGATGGCCGAGTTCCGGTTCCTGCGGGCCGCCGGGCGGGACATCATCCGCGGGCAGCCGTTCCGCTGGCAGCCGTTCCGCGGGCAGCCGTTCCGCGGGCAGCCGCAATCCGTGCGGATAACGGGCGCGCAGATCAGCGGCGGTCAGGTAGGGCCCGGCCACGGGCAGTGCGGCGGGAAACGTCGCGGGCCGGGCAGCCGTGCCAGGTTCACCCGGACGGAATCTCGCCCTGTCCGCGCGCTCCGGGCCCGGCGTCGCGGGGCGCCCGTGCTGTGGCGACGATGGCTGCGGCGACGATGGCTGCGGCGAGGAGGCCTGCTGCAACGAGGACTGCTGGGGGTCCACGACGCGTGGCAGATCGACGGTGCTCTCCCGCGGATCAGGTGGCTGGTCCCAACGCGGCGTCGACCCTGACATCGCACAATCTCCCCGCATTTTGGCGATTCGCTCATCGTAGTGCCCGGGCACGCCACGCGCCGGTGGGTCAGCGGGTCTGCCGGCCACCGCCGGACCGGCCGGATCCAGCCAGCCGGGGCCACGCGGCATACTCGGGTGATGCCCCTGACAACATCAGCCGCTGCGACCAGGGAGGCGACTGCCGCAGCGGTCGCGGTGGCCGCGCGCTTCGGCCTGACCGCCGGCGAACCCGAGATCATGGCCGACGGCGCGAACATCATCGTCCATCTGCACCCGGCCCCGGTCGTGGCGAAGGTCGCCGCCAGCACGCCCGAGGTCCGCCCGGATGTCGGTAGCTGGCTGCAGCGGGAACTGGATGTCGCCCTGTTCCTCGGCCGGGCGGGCGCGCCGGTCATGGCGCCCAGCTCCGAGGTCCCCGCTGCCGTCCACCGGGCCGGCGGGCACGTCATGACCTTCTGGCGCTACCTGAAGCCGGCCGGCTCTCCGGTGCCCGATGAGGCCACGATCGGCTCCATGCTGGCGGACCTGCATGCCGTGCTGCGAACGTATCCCGTCGCCTTTCCCGTCCTGACCCCGCTGCAGGACGTCCCGGCCTTCCTGGCCCGGCCGCAGACCCGGCTCAGCGAAGCCGAATCGGCGGCCCTTCAGGCCGCCTTCACGCGCCTCACCGCCGAGCTCGATCCGCAGTCAGCTGCCCTGCAGGTCCTGCATGGCGATGCGGGCGCCGGCAACCTGATGGCCACCGAGCACGGGTGGGTCTGGCATGACTTCGAGGACACCTGCTCCGGGCCGGTCAGCTGGGACCTCGCCGCGTCGACCGCCAGCCAGCGCCTGGACGGCGCGCGGATCCTGGCCGCCTACGGCGGCGCTGCCGACAGGGAGCAGATCGCCGTCTGCGAGCAGCTCCGGCGGCTGCACCTGACCGTCTGGTACGCCCTGTACGCCGAACGCCTCCCGCAGTGCCAGCCGCGTGCGGCAGAGCTCCTGGCCAGCTGGCCGGCCCCCTGAGGTCGGCGGAGGCGGCCAGGCCTGCGCCCGCCGAGCCGGCCACGGCCAGCGCCGCCAGCCGCTGATTCGAGCCGTAGGCACGCGCGGCCCGCTCGGCCAGCGCCATCCGCCAGGCAGCGTCCGCGTTGATCAGGCCAGGCCCGTTCCTGCGCATGTCGCTGGTCCAATCCGGAGGGTCGCTCGTCAGCCGGGCGGCTCGGACCTTCCGACGATCATCCCGTGCGCCTCGCCCAGGCCGACCCTTCGGCCATCCGGCCCGGCCGCGGTGGCGGCGATGACGACCTCGTCGGCGTCCTCCAGCCAGCGGCGGGCCGATCCGTCCGGCAGGGTCAGCGGCTGAGTGCCGTTCCAGGTCAGCTCGATCATGGAGCCGCGCTGGCCGGGCTCGGGGCCGCTGATGGTGCCCGAGGCGAACAGGTCGCCGGTGCGCAGCGCGGCCCCGTTCACCGTCATGTGCGCGAGCATCTGCGCCGGGCTCCAGTACATCGTGGCGTAGGGCGGACGGGATACCACGTGCCCGTTGATCCGCACCTCCACGTCGATGTCCAGGCCCCAGTCTTCCGTATCGGTCAGGTAGGGGAGCAGGTCAGCGGCGCGTGATGCGACCGGGACCCTGGCCTGCTCGAGGGCTGCCAGCGGTACCACCCAGGGCGACACCGTGGTGCCGAATGACTTGGCCAGGAAGGGGCCGAGCGGGACCGACTCCCAGGCCTGGATGTCGCGGGCCGACCAGTCGTTGACGAGGCAGACGCCGAAGACGTGCTCGGCGAACCTGCTGGCCGGGACCGACTCGCCGAGCTGGGTCTCGACCCCGACGACGAAGCCGAGCTCGGCCTCGAAGTCCAGCCTGGCGCACGGTCCGAACGTCGGCGCGTCCGTTTCCGGCTCCCTGGTCTGGCCGCACGGGCGGCGGATCGGCGTCCTGGACACCACGACGCTGCCGGCCCGCCCGTGGTAGCCGATCGGCAGGTGCCGCCAGTTGGGCGTGAGCGGCTCAGCGCCCGGCCGGAAGATCTTCCCGACATTGGCCGCGTGATTCTCGGACGCGTAGAAATCGACGTAATCGCCGACCGAGAAGGGCAGGTGCATCCAGACGTCCCTGGCCGGCAGCAGCAGGTCCTGGATGGCCTCGCGATAGTGGTCCAGCGACAGCCAGCTGGTGAGCTCGCTGCGCACCTGGGCCCACGCGCGATCGCCGGCGGCGAGGAACGGGTTCAGGTGGCCGGCCTCGAACAGCACCGCGCGGCCGGGCAGCAGCCGGTCGGCCGCGGCACCCAGGTCGAGCACGCGGTCACCGATCGCGACGCCCACCCGGTGCCGGGCACCGTGGTCTCTCGCGCTGAACGATCCGTACGGGAGTGTCTGCAGCCCGAACGGATGATCATCTGGGATTCCCAGCCAGTCAGCGGCGTGGGTCGGTGCCATCTCGTCTCCCGCTCAGTGTCGCGCTTGCGCCGCTCCGCCCGGCCGTCTCGCCGGTCCGGCCAGGCCAGCGTCGACGCTATCAGCCCCCCGGATGAGCGGGCGGGCCCGCTGCCTCAGCAGCGGGCCCGCCTCCGGTCAGCCTGCCGGGCCCCCCGACGCATCGGCAGGCTGACGTTCTTTCCGGAGAAAGAAGAAGATGCTCGGCCCGAAGTAGATCCGGGCCAGGCGCGCCTGCATGGCGCGCTCGGCGGCGAGCATGAGCCGCCCGGGTGCAGCCCTCTTGATCAGAGGGCTGCGCAGATTGGAGACCGACAGGACCTGCCTGATTTGCAGCCCCGCCGCGCTGAGCTCCCGCGCGATGCTGTCGGGATGATGGTTAACAAACGGGATGGTGCCGCCCGTCATGCCGTGTCGCGAGCGCAGGTCGATGGAGGTCAGCGGGAGTTTCGAGCGCCGCGCCAGGAAGCGGGCGCGGTTGACCGCGTGCGCTGAATTGGCCACCTCCACGATCGCGTATCCGCCCGGCCGCAGGATGCGCGCCATCTCGGCGATTTCCGGCGCCGGGTCGGGCAGGTGGTGCAGCACGCGGACCATGGCGGCCAGGTCCATGCTGCTGTCCGGGAAGTCCAGCTCGGCCGCCTGCATGCGGCGGCAATCGATCGCCGGATAGCCGCGCAGGAACTCGCGGGCCAGATCGAGCTGCTGGCTGCTGGGTTCGACCAGGGTGACCTTTCCGGCGTATTCGGCCAGCACCACGCTCAGCCGGCCGTAGCCGCCGCCGATGTCGACCGCTGAGGCGAATTGGCGACCGCGCAGCAGCCGGCGGATGGCCATGACCTCGGCGGCGTGCTCATAACCGCGGCCGGTCCAGTAATCCGCGTAGCTGAGCTCGGGGTCGTCGTAGGCTTCCGCGCGCCGTGCTGTCTCTGGAGTCGTCATCTTCATATCCTCGAGCGACGTATTCCCGTGGCCTTTTATCGCAATCAGCAAAGGCTTTTTCTTGAGCCGAACTTTGCAAGTCCGCGACCATGGCCGATAACACCGGGCGACCATGGTTAGCTTGACGTCAAGATAGTTGCGGGCTACGCTCCGGACAGATAGCTTGACATCGAGAAACTTTTCCGGGCAGACCGCTGGTGGCAACCGCATCCGGCTGCGGCAGGATGCAGGAGAGCACGCGATGTACGAGGAGGCCACGACACCATGACCGCGAACAGCTTCGGCAGTCGCTCCACCCTCGACGTGGACGGGACCAGCTACCAGATACACCGGCTGGACGCGGTGTCAGGTGCCACGGATCTTCCGTTCAGCCTGAAAATCCTGCTGGAAAACCTGCTCCGCAACGAGGACGGGGTCAGCGTGACGGCCGAGCACGTGCGGGCCCTCGCGGGCTGGGATCCGAAGGCCGAGCCGGCCACGGAGATCCAGTTCAGCCCGGCACGGGTGATCATGCAGGACCTGACCGGCGTGCCCGCGGTGGTGGACCTGGCCGCGATGCGCGAGGCCTTGCAGGCGCTGGGCGGTGACGCCGGCAAGATCAATCCGCTGGTCCCGGCCGAGCTGGTGATCGACCACTCGGTTGTCGCCGACATCTTCGGCCGGCCGGACGCCTTCGACCGCAACGTGGAGTTCGAGTTCCAGCGCAACCGGGAGCGGTTCGCGTTCCTGCGCTGGGGCCAGGACGCGTTCAGCACCTTCAAGGTCGTGCCGCCGGGCACCGGCATCGTGCATCAGGTCAACATCGAGCACCTGGCCCGGGTGGTGATGGCGCAGCAGGTGGGCGACGAGGCCTGGGCCTATCCGGACACCTGCGTCGGCACCGACTCGCACACCACCATGCAGAACGGCCTCGGCATCCTCGGCTGGGGCGTCGGCGGGATCGAGGCCGAGGCGGCCATGCTGGGCCAGCCGGTGTCCATGCTCATCCCTCAGGTGGTCGGGTTCCGGCTGACTGGCGAGCTGCCGGCCGGCGCGACCGCGACCGACCTGGTCCTGACCATCACCGAGCTGCTTCGCAAGCATGGCGTGGTCGGCAAGTTCGTCGAGTTCCACGGCGAGGGCGTGGCCGCGGTCCCGGTCGCCAACCGGGCCACCATCGGCAACATGAGCCCGGAGTTCGGCTCCACCTGCGCGATCTTCCCGATCGACGCCGAGACCCTCACCTACCTGCGGCTCACCGGCCGCAAGCCGGAGCGGGTCGCGCTGGTCGAGGCCTATGCCAGGGAGCAGGGCCTGTGGCATGAGCCGGGCAGTGCCGACTCCGCCCGGTACTCCGATGAGCTGGAGCTGGACCTGTCCACCGTGGTGCCGTCCCTGGCCGGCCCGAAGCGGCCGCAGGACCGGGTGGCGCTGACCGACGCCAAGTCGGCGTTCCGCAGCGCGCTCGGGTCCTATGTCGAGCTCGACAGCCTGGACGAGGACATCTCCGAGACCTTCCCGGCCTCCGACCCGGTGGCCGACGAGCGGCCCGAGACCGCCCCGGCCGGGCCCGCCCCCGCCGCGGCCACCGCGGCGGCCGCGGGCGGCCGGCTGCCCTCCGCGCCGACCCCGGTGACGCTCGATGACGGCACCCAGACCTCCATCGACCACGGCTCAGTCGTTATCGCGGCCATCACCTCCTGCACCAACACCTCCAACCCGTCGGTCATGGTCGCGGCGGCGCTGCTGGCCAAGAAGGCCGTCGAGGCCGGGCTAGAGCGCAAGCCCTGGGTGAAGACCACGCTGGCGCCCGGCTCCAAGGTGGTCATGGACTACTACGAGCGGGCCGGGCTGACCCCGTACCTGGACAAGCTCGGCTTCAACCTGGTCGGCTACGGCTGCACGACGTGCATCGGCAACTCCGGCCCGCTGCCCGAGGCGGTCAGCGCCGCGGTCGCCGAGAACGACCTGGCGGTGGTCTCGGTGCTGTCCGGCAACCGGAACTTCGAGGGCCGGATCAACCCGGACGTGAAGATGAACTACCTGGCCTCGCCGCCGCTGGTGGTCGCCTACGCGCTGGCCGGGACGATGAACATCGACCTGACGACCGAGCCGATCGGCACCGGCCCGGACGGCCGGCCGGTGTACCTGAGTGACCTGTGGCCATCGCCGTCGGAGATCGACAACGTGGTGCGCACCTCGGTGGCGGCGGAGATGTTCACCCGCGACTACGCGGACGTCTTCTCGGGCGACCAGCACTGGCAGGAGCTGGACGTGCCGGCCGGCGACACCTTCGGCTGGGTGGACGACTCCACCTACGTGCGGCGGCCGCCGTACTTCGACGACATGCCGGCCGAGCCCGCGCCGGTGACCGACATCCACGGCGCCCGGGTGCTCGCCCTGCTGGGCGACTCGGTGACCACCGACCACATCTCCCCGGCCGGCGCGATCAAGACCGACAGCCCGGCCGGGAAGTACCTGACCTCCCGCGGCGTCGAGCGGAAGGACTTCAACAGCTACGGGTCGCGGCGCGGCAACCATGAGGTGATGATCCGCGGCACCTTCGCCAACATCCGGCTGCGCAACCAGCTCGCTCCCGGCACCGAGGGCGGGGTCACGCTCAAGCTGCCCGAGGGCACCCGGGAGTCGATCTACGACGCCTCGCGCCAGTACATCGAGGAGGGCACGCCGCTGGTGGTGCTGGGCGGCAAGGAGTACGGCTCGGGCTCGTCACGGGACTGGGCGGCCAAGGGGACCCTGCTGCTGGGCGTGCGGGCGGTGCTGGTGGAGTCCTTCGAGCGGATTCACCGGTCGAACCTGATCGGCATGGGCGTGCTCCCGCTGCAGTTCCCCGCCGGGCAGAACGCGGAGTCCCTCGGACTCACCGGCCACGAGGTCTACGACATCGCGGGGATCGAGGCCATGAACCAGGGCGAGACGCCGCGCGAGGTGACCGTGCGCGCGGACGACAGGGAGTTCCGGGCCGTGGTGCGGATCGACACGCCGGGCGAGGCCGAGTACTACCGGCACGGCGGGATCATGCAGTACGTGCTGCGGTCGCTGCTGGCTTCCGGCTGAGGGTAAAGATCCGGACATATCCGCGGTAGCCGCAGCTACGGAGGGACTCGGGGCGCTACTGTCAGGCCGGTGAGGCTCTGGCTGCCCGATAGCACGCACCGCGCCGCGCCCGGTCGGGCTGGCCGGCCGCGCCGGCTCCGCCAGGGGCGCGGATGCTGAGCGGCGCCGCGTCGGCCCCGTTCTCCGCGCCCGCCCTGTGGCTGACCGGCCTGGAACGCGGGCTGATGCTGATCGGGCTCGCCGTCGCGCTCGGCGGGCTGGCCGGCCGGGGACTGGCCCGGCAGTACCTGACCCGCCATCCGCAGGAGCGGCCGGGCCCGCTGCCGGAGCCGTGGGCGCTACGCGGCTGTGTGCTCGGGCTGGCGGCCAGCGCGGCGCTGCTGGTGACGGCGGTCCTCGGGCCAGGCATCGCCGCCCGCCTGGCCCAGCCGCCGGTGACCGGGCTGCGGTCGTCAGCCACCGGCGTGATCGCGGCCGCCGAGCTGGCCTGCTTCGCGCTCGCTGCCATCCTGCTCCGGCTGCGCCAGACAGGCTGGAGCATGCTGCCGCTGGCCGGCGTCGTGGTGGCCGAGGGGATCCGCTCGCATCCGGACGGCATCATCCCGGTGGCTGGTGCCCTGCTGACCTACTGCCACCTGCTGCCGGCGCTGCTGTGGGCCGGCATGCTGGCTTACGTGCTGCGCGCGGCCGTGGCCTGGCGCTCGGAGCCCGCGGCCGTAACGGGACTGATCCGGCTGTACGGGAACGCGGCGGCGTGGCTGTTCTCCGTGGTGATGGTGACCGGCATCGTGCAGGCGCTGCTGCTGGTGCCGCTCGGATCGGTGCTGACCACCGCCTACGGCCTGTTCCTGGTGGCCAAGGCGGCCGTCGTGGCGGTCGTCGCCGGGCTGGCGATCGCCGGCCGGGTGTGGCTGCGCCGCCATCCCCGGCCCGGCGCCGGGCCCGCGCTCGCGACCAGGCTGGAGGTCGTGGCGCTGGCCGTGGTGCTGATCATCACCGGCATCCTGACCGTGATCACGCCGCCCGCCAGGCCGATCTTCTCCTCCGCCGCGGCCGTCCGTGAGCACGCCGGCCCGGCGAGCTAAGGGCCGCTACCAGAGGAACGGGATCAGGCGCTTGTGAGATCTCGGCAGCCGGCGCGAACTTCGTTGAGAGCCCGAGCAGGATGACGCCGGGAATCAGGCGGATACGGAGCATGATCAGGCTGCCCCGGTCCCTCCTGGTCGCTTCTGCTCGCTGCCGGAGGTAGCCGGTGATCTCGATGACGCCGGTGGTGACCCCGACGAGGAGCCACGCCACCCCGATGGCATGGGTCTCGACGTACGGCTTCATCGGCGCTGCATCGTTACGGTCGGAGATGTCATGCCCGTGCCTTCCGCGGCCGTCGGTTCCGGGCCCGCGCCGGGCCTCCCGGGCGGCTGCCGCTGCTACCAAGCTTGCCCCAACTCAGCCGCTGACTGAAGGAGGCCCGGAAGGAAGGCCGTGGGGCGGAGATGATCTCGGTATCAGGCCGCGCTGCCGTCGTCACCGGCGCCACGGGGACTCCTCGATGGAGGCTGCGAGCGCGGCCGGCGTCCCTGAGCCGACCGTGAGATGCGAGCTGGTCACGTGCGACCTCCAGGGCTCAGGCGCCGATTCTGCCTGGTGCCGAATCTAGTGGCCCAAAAGGGTCAGCGGGAGTCGCCGGGGCCCCGGAACTGCGGCATCGGTGCGCGCTTACCGGGCCCTGGCGGAGGAGAATAGAAGCAGAACCTGCCATCATGCTGCGGGGGCCCGCAGTGCGGGCGGGCAGTGGAGGCGCCGTGTGAGCATCGGCGAAGTCCTGACAGCGGCACAGGGCAAGGCTGGGCTGACCGCCGCAGACGTCAGCCGGCGAACGCGCATCAGGGAGACCATCGTCCGGGAGATCGAGCGCGACGACTTCTCCAGCTGCGGCGGGGACTTCTATGCCCGGGGGCATGTTCGTGCCATCGCTCATGTCCTGGGCGTGGATCCGGAGCCGCTGGTTCGCGACTATGACTTCAGCCGGATGGCACCGCCGCCCGGCCCATCGATGCCGCCTTCGGGCCAGGACACGTCCGGCCCGCACACCCCGCGTTCCGGCCGGGCGATGCCGCCTTCCGCCCGGCGCGAGCCGGATTCCGCCCAGCGCGAGCCGCCTTCCGCCCGGCGCGAGCCGCCTTCCGCCCGGCGCGAGCCGGATGCCGCCCGGCGCGAGCCGCCTTCCGGCCAGCGCGTGCCGGATGCCGCCGGCCCGGGTATCCGTGAGCCCGCGGCGGAGCGCCCCCGGCCGGGCGCCGAGCCCGGCGGGCCAGGCGCGCCAGCCGAATCGGCCGGACCGGCAGCCTCCCGGGGGCCTCGCACGATCGGGACTCCCGACATGCCCGTTTTCCCGCCTCCGCCGGGCCGCTCCGGTGCTGGCGCGCCGTCCGGCCCGTTCCGGTACCGGGAGCCGCGGCGGCCGAACTGGAGCGCTGCCCTGCTGGTCCTGCTCGCGATTGTGGCCGGCCTGATCATCTATCACGTCGTGACAGCACATCCGGGAGGCGGCACGGCGACGGCCGGGAAGTCCGTCACCGCGCACAAGACCGCCCGCGGGCACCCGGCAGCCAGCAAGACGCTGGCTCCCGCCTCGAGCCCGGCCCCGGCCAATGTGGTCATCTCGCTCACCGCGGTGACCGAGCCGTGCTGGGTCAACCTGACCACCTCCAGCGGCGCGACGATCTACCAGGGCGTAGTGCAGCCCGGCAGCTCGGAAACCTGGTCTGAGCGTGCGGCAGTCACCCTGCGGCTCGGGAACCCCGGCGCGATCACGCTGACCGTGGACGGCAAAAGCCGCACGGGGCTGGGATCGGATCCGGTCACGCTGACCCTCGGGCCCGGCCAGGCAACCGCCGGCTGAGTTTCGGCGCGCTTTCTGTGCCCCGCAGGGCGCCGTCAGGCTCGTTGCCCGCCATCAGCAGGCAAGTGAGTGAGAGCGGGCTCGCGGCTCCCATGGACGAGCAACGTGAATGCGCAGGTGCTGCTGATACAGCGACGGGAGCTGCGCTTCCACGCTGCTGGCGCCGAGCGCAGCCGGCGCAGCCGGCTGTCCCGGGCCCGGCTGCCGCGCGACGGCAGGTCCGGCTCTGGACCCGGCCGGGCCCAGAGCCGGACGGAGCACGTCGCTCGCGATCACGACAATCTCATCTACTACGTCCGCAGCTACGACTCGTGGACCACGGACGCCCGCGATCTGCGCGGCCTGGGCATCGCCGGTCCCGGCGGGCAGCGGCGATGGCTGCCGATCACTGGCGGCTGATGCTGCCCGCCTCCGCCGATGGCCGCGGGCGTGCGCCCGCGGCCATCGGCTGCCTGCGTCAGGCGGCCAGCCCGGCACCCTCCTCGGCGCGGGCCTTCCCGGCGACGGCGGAGGAGGACGAGTCCACCTGCACGCCCCGGAAGTACACGGCGCTGAGGACCGCGGCCAGCGCCATGGCGATCGCGGCTCCCAGCGCCGCTTGGTTCAGCCCGAGGGTGAACGCGGTGCGGGCGGCCTCGAGCAAGCCGTTCCCGAGCGGCCCGGGCAGCCGCCCCGCCACGGTGACCGCGCCCCCCAGGGTGTCGCGGGCAGCGGCCAGCGCCGCCGGCGGCGTGCCGCCGGGCGCGGATGCGGTGAGGCTGGAATGGTAGGCCGCGATGCCGATGCTGCCGAGCACGGCCATGCCGAGCGCGCCGCCGAGTTCCGACGCGGTCTCGACCACCGCGGCCGCGGCGCCCGCGCGGGCGGGCGGGACCGCGCCCATGATCAGCTCGTTGCCGACGGACATGACCCCGACGATGCCGCCGGCGTAGACGGTGGCCGCGATCAGGATGAACCAGATCGGCGAATGCGCGTGCACGCGGCTGAGGCTGGCGAACCCGGCCGCCGCGATGACGAACCCGCCCGAGGCGACGTACGCACGGTCCAGGCGCTCGACCAGCACCTTGGTGAGCGGCGCGGCCAGCATCGTCCCGGCCATGGGCACTAGTGACCACAGCGCGGCACGCAGCGGGCTGAACCCGAGCACCGACTGGAGGTACTGCGTGGGCCGCGGCCTGTGGGCCGCGCAGCTGGAGCTCATGACCCTCCTGGACCGTCACGAGGAGCTGCGGAAGTTCCTGGCCGGCGTGCAGCGCGAAGCGGGCGCCGGGCTGGCGGAGCTTTTCCTCGGGATCGATCCGGAAGCCGACCCGGAGACTGCGCGGATGGCCGGCTCGGTCCTGCACGCCCTGTTCATCGGCATCATGGTGAAGTGGTTCATGGATCCCGGCCAGGCCCTGTCCGCGGCCGAGGTCGCCCAGGGGCTGCAGATCATCGGGGCGCGCCTGAGGGGCGGCGCCGCCGGCGATGAGTGACGCGGGCCACGGGCCGTCGCGCTGGCCTGGCGAGCCAGTCCGCCGGGGAGCTGCCTGACGGCGGCTGGCGCCCTACCGGGTCACGATGTTCACGATCCGGCCGGGCACGATGACGAGCCGCGTGACCTCGGACCGGCCGGCGTGGCGGGCATAGTCCGGGTGCGCGGTGAGGATCCGCTCGATGTCCTCGCGGGCCGCCCCGGCCGGCGCGCTGATCGTGAACCGCGTCCGGCCGTTGACCTGGACCGGGATCATCGCCATCGGCTCCGCGGCGTAAGCCTCGTCCGGTTCGGGGAACGGGGCGTAGGCCAGTGAGCCGTCATGGCCGAGCCGGGCCCACAGTTCCTCGGCAATGTGCGGTGCCAGCGGTGCCACCATCAGGACCAGCGGCTCGGCCAGTGCCCGCGGCAGCGCGCCATCGCGTGCGGTGATCGCGGCCGCGTGCGAGGTCAGTTCCATCAGCCGGGCGATCGCGGTGTTGAACTGGAGCCGCTCGAAATCGCGGCGGACGATGGCGATCGTCTGGTGCAGGCGCCGCAGCGTGTCCTCGTCCGGCAGCTGATCGCTGACCGTCAGCTGCCCGGTCTGCTCGTCGGTCATGGCGCGCCACAGCCGCTGCAGGAACCGGAAGGCGCCGGCGATGTCGCTGGTCCGCCACGGCCGGTCGGCCTGCAGCGGGCCGGTGACCATCTCGTACAGCCGCAGCGTGTCCGCGCCGTAGCGCTGGTAGATGTCGTCCGGGCTGATCCCGTTCTTCAGGCTCTTGCCCATCTTGCCGGCCCGGCGGGTCACCGGCCTGCCCTGATAGCTGAAGGAGCCGCCGGACTCCCGGACCTCCGCGGCCGGCACGTACATGCCCCGCTCGTCGGTGAACGCGTCAGCCAGGATGTGGCCCTGGTTCACCAGCCGCCGGAACGGCTCGGGCGTGGAGACGTGACCGAGGTCGTACAGCACCTTGTGCCAGAACCGCGCGTACAGCAGGTGCAGCACGGCATGCTCGGCGCCGCCCACGTACAGGTCCACCCCGCCGCTGCCGGCGCTGCCCGCATCCGGGCCAGCCATCCAGTAGCGCTCCGCGCCGGGGTCGGCGAGCGCCTGGTCGTTGGACGGATCCAGGTAGCGCAGGTAGTACCAGCAGGACCCGGCCCACTGCGGCATCGTGTTCAGCTCGCGCTGGTAGGCCCGCTGCCCGTCGCCCAGGTCCAGCCGCACGGTGGCCCAGTCCGCGGCCCTGGCCAGCGGGGGCACCGGCTCGGCCGACCCGCCATCCTGCGGCTCGGGCCGGAAGTCAGTGATCTCCGGCAGCCGGACGGGCAGCATCTCGTCGGGCAGCGCCACCGGCATCCCGCCGGCGTCGTAGACGATGGGGAACGGCTCGCCCCAGTAGCGCTGGCGGGAGAACAGCCAGTCGCGCAGCCGGTAGGAGCGCGCGCCGCGGCCGGCGCCCCGCTGCTCGAGCCAGCTGATGGCAGCGGTGATCCCGTCGATGACGCTGCGGCCGGCCAGCTGCGGTCCCGGTGCCGCGGCATAGCTGCCGTCGCCGGTGAAGGCGGACGGCCACTGCCCGGCCGGCGTGCCGGGCGGGATGCCCTGCTCGGCCAGCCACGCTGCCGGAGGCTCCAGCACCGCCCGGGCCGGCAGCCCGAACGCGCGGGCGAAGTCCAGGTCACGCTGATCGTGCGCGGGCACGGCCATGATCGCGCCGGTGCCGTAGCCGGTCAGCACGTAGTCGGCGGCGAACACCGGCACCGGCCCCCCGGTGGCCGGGTTGATCACGCTGGCGCCGGTGAAGACCCCGGTCTTCGCCGCGGTCGCGTCGGTGCGCTCGCGATCGCTGAGCCGGGCCGCCATCGCCCGGTAGGCGGCTACCGCGTCGCGCGGCTGCCAGCTCGCCGCGCCGCCGCTGGCCTGCGGGAACTGCCAGGCCTCCGGGGTTCCCTCCGGCCACTCCCGCGGCACCAGCTGGTCCAGCAGCGGGTGCTCGGGTGCCAGCACCACATAGGTGGCGCCGGCCAGGGTGTCCGGGCGCGTGGTGAACACCTCGATGGCCAGGCCGGGCCGGTCCGGCGAGTCCGCGGCCGGCAGCGAGATCATCGCGCCGTCGCTGGCGCCGATCCAGTTCCGCTGCATCTGCCGGACCGGCTCGGGCCAGTCGACCAGGTCCAGGTCATCGATGAGCCGCTGGGCGAAGGCGGTGATCCGCAGCATCCACTGGCGCAGCGGCCGCCGGTAGACGGGGTAATTGCCGATATCACTGCGGCCGGCCGCGGTGACCTCCTCGTTGGCCAGCACCGTGCCCAGGCCCGGGCACCAGTTCACCAGCTCCTCGGACAGGTAGGCGAGCCGGCGGCTGTCGATCAGGCGGCGCTGCTCCGCGCCGGTCAGCTCGGCCCACGCCCGGCCGTCCGGCACCGGCCGCCCGCCGGACTCGTACTCGGCGATCAGGTCCCCGATCGGCCGGGCCCGGCCGGTCCGCTCGTCCGCCCAGCTGCCGAAGATGCGCAGGAAGATCCACTGCGTCCAGCGGTAATAGCCGGGATCAGCGGTGACGATCTCGCGGCGGGTGTCATGCCCGAGCCCCAGCCGGCGCAGCTGGCGGCGCATGATGGCGACGTTGCGGTCGGTCGTCACCCGCGGGTGCTGGCCGGTGTCCAGCGCGTACTGCTCGGCCGGCAGGCCGAACGCGTCGTAACCGAGCGCGTGCAGCACATGATGGCCGGTCATCCGCAGGTACCGGGCATACACGTCGGTGCTGATGTAGCCGAGCGGATGGCCGACATGCAGGCCCGATCCGCTGGCATACGGGAACATGTCCAGCAGGTAGAACTTCCGGCGGCCGGCCATCCGCTCGAAGCCGGCGGCCAGCGGGCCGGCCGGATTGGCCGCGCTGAACGTCCCGTCCGCCGCCCAGCGCTGCTGCCAGCGCAGCTCGATCTCGCCCGCGAGCCGGGCGTCGTAGCGGAAGGGCGGCATCTCCTGCGCGGCCGCGGCGGCCGCGATCCTCGCTGACCTGACCTCGCTCATAACGGCTCCTGTGCGTGTTCCGGGCCTCCGGCGGGGGCGCCGGTCACTGGCCGGGGGATCTGGCGGGGGCGGTGGGGGATGGCGGCGGAAATGAAAAAGCCCCTCGTGCACAGAGGGGCGGCCGCGCTGACGTGATGCGTCAGCGCGGCTCAAGGAGAAGCAGGCTCTGCGGTACGGCCATGCTGCCAGCGTAGCGGACCGCGTGCCCTGCGTCAGCTGGCCCGGGCTGGCCCGTCTGCCGGGCTGGCCGTCTTCGTCAGCTGCGCCGGGCTGGCCGTAAGATCGCCGGGAATGCGTAACTCGGCTGTGCAGGAGTCGCCCGGCCGCCGGGCCCGCGTCGCGCGGCGCTTCGGCGGCGGCGCTCTGCTGCTGGCCGGGATCCTGCTGCTCGCGGTCAACCTGCGCGCCGCCATCACCAGCCTGCCGCCGATCTTCCCCGAGCTGCGCGACGTCCTGCACATTTCGACTGCCGAAGAGGCAACGCTGGCCTCTGTCCCGGTGCTCTGCTTCGGCCTGTTCTCCGGGGCCGCCGCGCCGCTGAGCCGGATGCTGGGGGAGGAGCGGGTGCTCGGCGCCGCGCTCGCGCTGCTGGCCGGCGGCCTGCTGCTGCGCAGCGCCGACCCGCCGGTGCTGCTGTTTCCCGGCACGATCGTGGCCAGCGCCGCGATCGCGCTGATGAACGTCCTGCTGCCGAGCCTGATCAAGCGCCGCCGGCCGGAGCGGGCCGGCCTGCTCATCGGCCTGTACCTGCTGTCCCTGTCGGGCGGCGCGGTGGTCGGCGCGCTGATCGCCGTACCGGTCTTCACCGCGGCCGGCGCTGGCACCGCCGCGGCCCGCCTGTCGCTGGGCATGTGGGCGCTTCCCGCCCTGCTGGCCGCCGCCATGTGGCTGCCGCAGCTGCGCTACCGGACGCTGCCGCCGGCGCCCGCGGCCGGCGGCCAGCGGCGCCGCGGCGTGCTCGCGATGGGCCGGCACGCGCTGGCCTGGCAGGTGCTCGCCTTCATGGGACTGCAGAGCCTCAGCTACTACGCCACGCTGTCGTGGTTCCCGACGCTGTTCCGCGATCGGGGCATGTCGGCCGCGGCGGCCGGCGGCCTGCTCGCGCTGATGAACCTGGGCAATGCGGTGACGGCCCTGCTGATCCCGGTGCTGGCGCAGCGAGCGCGAGACCAGCGGCTGCTCGCCGTCATCTCGATGATGATGACCGGGGCCGGGCTGGCCGGAGCAGCGTTCGGGCCGCTCGGCGCGGCAGCGCCGCTGGTGTTCCTGCTCGGCCTGGGCCAGGGCGCGAGCCTCGGCCTGGGCATCTTCTACACGATGGCACGCGCTCCCGACCCGGTCGCGGCCGCGGCGCTGTCGGCCTTCGCCCAGAGCGGCGGCTACCTGCTCGCGAGCACCGGCCCGCTGCTGATCGGCCTGCTGCATTCCGTCACCGGCGGGTGGGCCGTCCCGGTCGGCGCCCTGCTCGGCGTGGTCGTGCTCCAGCTGATCACCGGCTGGCTGGCAGGCCGCGCCAGGACGGTGCCGGTGCCGGGCCCGGTCCCGCTGGCGGCCCCGGAAGGCGCGGGGGGCCGGCGTCCCTGACAATTCAATACTGATGGTATTTAGACACTGAAGGTATGGAACGTCTGAGCCGGGCTGAGCAGAACGAGCGCAACCGCAGGCTCGTGCTGGAAGCCGCGCGGAGCATCTTCCTGGCCCGTGGCTACCACGGCGCATCGGTGGATGAGATCGCCGAGCAGGCCGGGTTCTCCAAGGGAGTCGTGTACTCCCGGTTCGGGAACAAGGCTGACCTGTTCCTGGCCCTGCTGGAGCAGCGGATCGACGAACGGGCCGAGCAGAACGCCGCGAGCTGGCCCGACATCATCCTGGCCCTCAGCTCCGGAGTGCAGCTGGAGCAGGCCGCCAGCCCGGCCGCCCTGCCCGACCCGCTGCGGGACAGGCTGCTGGCCCGCCTGTTCGCCGCCCCCGTCGCGGCAGTTTCAGCCAGCCAACGTGATCATTCCGGCGGCGCGCCGCGGCCTGGCCGGGCAGCCGCCGGCAGCCAGACGGAGGGCACATGAGCATGACCGGGATAACCGGGCGGACTGGCCTGCGTGCTCGCATGGAAGACTCCTCCGGTATTTCCGGCACGTATTTCCGGCACGCCTGCTTGCGCCGCCGCGGGGTCGCTGCCGCCCGGCCAGGCCGCCGCTGGCGGACCGGCTGAGCCAGGTCATAGCGGCTCAGGGCGGCCGCGGGCAGGCCCTGCTAGGGTCATTCCCGCGAGCCCGGCAGGCGGCCCGGGGAGTGCCTGACGGCGGTGCGGCGTCAGGCGGGCGCACCGGCCGAAATACACTCAAGTTCATGCTCCTGCGCCGGTGCGCGCAGCGGCTCACCGCCGGGTGCGGTGCGAGGACACAAGTTCAGGTGCGGGCAGTGGTGCCAGGCACGCGAGCGGGCGACAACCGCCGCGGCCGCCGAGCTTAGGGAGCTGAGTCAATGACGCTGCTGGAGAGTGTCTCGGGTCCGCAGGATCTCAAGAATCTCCGGGCCGAGGAACTGCCCCAGCTAGCCGCGGAGATCCGGGACCTGCTCATCCGGGTGGTATCGCGCAACGGCGGTCATCTCGGGCCGAACCTGGGCGTGGTGGAACTCACCATCGCGCTGCACCGCGTGTTCGACTCGCCGGTGGACCGGATCATCTTCGACACCGGCCACCAGTCGTACGTGCACAAGCTGCTCACCGGCCGGGCGGCGGAGTTCGAGACGCTCCGCCAGCGCGGCGGCGTCTCCGGGTACCCCAATCGGGCCGAGTCTGAGCATGACGTCATCGAGAACTCGCACGCCTCCACCAGCCTGTCCTACGCCGATGGCCTGGCCAAGGCCTACCAGCTCCGCGGCGAGCCGAATCGCAGCGTCGTGGCCGTGATCGGCGACGGCGCGCTGACCGGCGGGATGGCGTGGGAGGCGCTGAACAACATCGCCACGGCGAAGAGCCGGCGGGTCGTGATCGTCGTCAACGACAACGGCCGCTCCTACCAGCCCACGATCGGCGGCCTGGCCGACCACCTCGCCGTGGTGCGAGTGTCGCAGCGGTACGAGCACGTGCTCGACTACATCAAGACCACGGTCTCCCGTGCGCCGCTGGTCGGCCCGCCGATCTACGAGACGCTGCACGGCATCAAGAAGGGCATCAAGGATGTCCTGCAGCCGCAGGTGCTGTTCGAGGATCTCGGCCTGAAGTACCTCGGCCCGGTGGACGGTCACGACGAGCAGGCGGTCGAGCATGCGCTGCGGCGGGCGCGCGAGTTCGGCGGCCCGGTGCTGGTGCACGTGATCACCCGCAAGGGCTTCGGCTACCCGCTGGCCGAGGAGAACGACGAGGACTGCCTGCACCAGGTGCAGCCCGCGCCGCTGGCGGCCACGGCCACCCCGGCGGCCAAGGCCGGGCTGGCTGATCCGCCGCCGCCGCTGCCGCGGCCCTGGACGCACATCTTCGGCGAGGAGCTGGCCGCGATCGGCGCCAGCCGCCCGGACGTGGTGGCGATCACGGCGGCGATGCTGCATCCCACCGGGCTCAACTTCTTCGCGGCTGACTGCCCGGACCGGGTGTTCGACGTCGGGATCGCCGAGCAGCACGCGGTGACCAGCGCCGCGGGGCTGGCCATGGGCGGCATGCACCCGGTGGTGGCGATTTACTCGACATTCCTCAACCGTGCATTCGACCAGATGGTCATGGACGTGGCGATGCACCGGCTGCCGGTCACCTTCGTGCTCGACCGGGCCGGGATCACCGGCCCGGACGGCGCCAGCCACCACGGCATGTGGGATGGCTCGCTGCTGCAGCTCGTGCCGGGCATGCGGGTGGCGGCGCCGCGGGACGGTGCCCGGCTGGCCGAGCTGCTGCGCGAGGCGATCGCGATCAGCGACGGCCCGACCGCGATCCGGTTCCCGCGCGGCAAGGCGCCGCAGGACATTCCCGCGGTCGGCACGCTCGGCTCGATGGACGTGCTGCGCGCACCCGAGGCCGGCGCGGCCAGGGACGTCCTGCTGGTCGGCGCGGGCCCGATGGCCGGCGTCTGCGTCGAGGCGGCTGACCGGCTGGCCGATCAGGGCATCGGGGTCACCGTCGTCGACCCGCGCTGGGTGCTGCCGGTTGATCCGGCGCTGGCGGACGCGGCTGCCGGCTACCGGCTGGTGGTCACCGTCGAGGACAGCGGCCGGGCCGGCGGGTTCGGGGACGCGGTGGCCAGGCTGCTGCGTGACCGCGACGTGGAGACGCCGGTGAAGACGTTCGGGATCGCCCAGCAGTTCCTGGAGCACGGCGAGCGCGGCGAGCTGCTGGAGGATCAGGGCCTGACGCCGCAGCAGCTGGCCCGGGTGATTACCGAGGCCGTGGCCAGCCGGACGCCTGAGCTGGCCCAGGAACAGCAGGCCTGAGCGGCAGGCATGAGCAGCAGGCGGGGCAGCGGACGTGAGCGGAAGGACGGGGCCGCCCGGCCGGCGGCGAACGTGCCGCCCCGGTCACGGCAGCGGCCCTGACACGGCAGAATCGCAGGTATGAGGACTCTCGAGGTCGCGATCGTCGGTTCGGGTCCGGCTGGCCTGTACGCGGCGGAGGCGCTGATCAAGCAGGCCGCGGTGCTGGAGCCGCCGCAGCCGATCAGGGTGGACGTGCTGGACCGGCTGCCGACTCCGTACGGGCTGGTCAGGTATGGCGTCGCGCCCGACCACAAGTCGATCAAGTCGATCGCCGACTACCTGCGGAGGGTGCTGGAGCACGAGGGCGTACGGTTCCTCGGCGGCGTGCACCTGGGCGAGGACGTGACCCGCGACGACCTGCTGGCCAGCTACGACGCCGTCGTGTACGCGACCGGGGCGATGCGGGACCGCCGGCTCGGCATCCCCGGCGAGGACCTGCCCGGCAGCTACGCGGCGACCGACTTCGTGAACTGGTACTGCGGGCATCCCGACGTGGACCCGGCCGCGTTCAGCCTGGACGCCGAGTCCGTCGCGGTCATCGGGGTGGGCAATGTCGCCGTCGACGTGGCCCGCATCCTGATCAGGGACCCGGCCGAGCTGCGCGAGACCGACATCTCCCAGCCGGTGCTGGAGGCGCTGGAGGCCAGCAAGGTCCGCGAGGTGCACGTGATCGGCCGCCGCGGGCCGGCCCAGGCCAAGTTCACCACCAAGGAGCTGCGCGAGCTCGGCGAGCTTGAGGGCGTGGACGTGGTCGTCGGCGCGGGCGAGCATGACCTGGACGCGTTCGACCCCACCGGGGAGAGCGCCCGGCTGGCCCAGACCGACCGGCACGTGCGCGGCAACTACGCGGTGATCTCCGGCTGGGCCTCGCGTGCCCCGGCCGGCCATCCGCGGCGGCTGACGGTCCGCTTCTGGCTGAGGCCGACGGAAATCCAGGGCGCAGAACGGGTCTCCGGCCTCATCCTGGAGCGCACCAGGCTGGACGACAGCGGGGTATTTGCCGGAACCGGCCAGCAGGAGACCCTGGACGTCCAGATGGTGCTCCGCTCGGTGGGCTATCAGAGCGTCCCGCTGCTCGGGCTCCCGTTCGATCAGGGCTCCTACACCGTGCCGAACGAGGAGGGCCGCGTGCTCGGGCCCGACGGCCAGCCGCTGCCGGGGGAGTACGTCGCGGGCTGGCTCAAGCGCGGCCCGACCGGCGTGATCGGGACCAACAAGTCCGATGCCGCGCAGACCGTGCGGGCGCTGCTGGCCGACCTGGCCGGCGGTCCCGGTCCCGGCGACGTGCCGCTGCCGCGGGCCGGGCTGCTGCGGATGCCGGCGCCGGCCCGCGCCGGCCCCGGCCGCGACCGCGGCCGATAAGCCTGCCGTCGTGATCGAGCCGGGCGCAGCGGGCGGGCAGTCCGCCGCGGGGGGAGCCGGGCAGGCCAGCGCGGCCGCGGAAGCCGGCCTGACCGCCGAGGAGGTCGCCGCGGAGGCCGCCGAGGTCGCCGCCATGGAGGCGGCGGAGGCCGGCGCCGCGGAGGCCACCGACCTGGCCGTGCTGTCCCGCTTCGAGCAGCTGCTGGAGGCGCGCGGTATCCGGCCGGTCAGCTACGCGGACTGGCTGCGGATCGAGGCCGCCGAGGAGGAGCTCGCGGTCTCCCTCGGCCGCGGTGCCCGGGTCAAGCTGCCCAGCCGCGAGCACTTGCACCGCGCTTACGGCCCGGGCTCGTGAAAATGGCGCAGGTCAAGGCGGTCAGCCGCTGAGAACCTGGCGCAGGGTGGCGGCGAAGGCGTCCGGATCGCCCGTCCGGCCATTTTCGCCGCCGGCGAATCCGTCGTGCCCGCCGGGGAAGGTGACTGGCGCCTCGCCGAGGCGCCCGGCCACGGCCACGGCCGCCCGGCCGGCGAGCATCCGGCCGGACTGGGCGCCGGCGCCCATGACGACGCGGGCCGTCGCGGCGCGGAGCGCGCCGAAGTCGTGCTGGTAATGGCCGCACCAGATCATGTGCGGCCCGAGCAGCGGGTCGTTCCGGCTGCCATCGTCCTGCGCGGGCAGCCCGAACGCAGCGGGATCCGGCGCGGGCCGGCGAAGTCCGCCGGCAGCGGGCCCTCGTGGCTGACCAGCGCGATGAACTTCGCCATGGCCGGGCCGAAGCCGCTGCGCTGGTAGGTCTCATGGATGTCCACCATGGCGGCCAGGACCAGCTCACGGTCCGGCAGCTCCCGTGCCGCTGGCGGCTCGTGCGCCACGAGTGTCCGGACCTGCTCCGGGTGCCGGGCCACCAGGGCCAGCGCGTTGACCGCGCCCCCGCTGCTGGCGAAGATATCCGCCGGCCCCGCGTCCAGCCCGCCGATCAGCCGGTGCAGGTCGTCCGCGTGCTCGTCGGGCGTGGCTCCGGCGACGCCGTCGGCACGCTGGCTGCGCCCCGTCCCGCGCGGGTCATAGGTCACTATCGTGCGGTCTGCGAAATGCCCGGCCAGGTTGCGGAATCCGTCGGCGCCCATCGGCGCCCCGATGATCAGCAGGACCGGCAGGGTACTCGCGTCATTGCTCCGGACGTTGTAGGACAGCACGGCGCCCGGCACATCCAGGGTGTGCGTCTTCGGCTCGGTCATGGACTCCTCCGTCAGCAGGATGCCAGTCTCCGGGATCTCGGTCTCCGGGATCTCGGTCTCCGGGAACTCGGGTCTCCGGGAACTCGGGTCTCCGCTTGCTCTGACCCTCCGGGCCGGCCAGACTCATCGGCCCGCGGGCCTGCGGCGCATGCGACCGAGCCGGCAATGTTCCGGCCATCGAGGACGCTAGCTGTCCGCATCACGGTCTAGCGTTCTGGCATGAGCATGGACATGGACTGGAATGCCGAGCTGGCCGATCAGCTCGAATGGCACTGGCAGCATCAGCTGCGGCCGCGGCTGGACGGGCTCAGCGACGACGAGTACTTCTGGGAGCCCGCCCCGGGCTGCTGGAGCATCCGTCCGCGCGGCCAGGGCACCGCGCAGATCGAGGCCGGATCCGGCGACTTCATCATCGAGTTCGCCTTCCCGCAGCCGGATCCGCCGCCGGTGACGACGATTGCCTGGCGGCTCGGCCACATGATCGTGGGGGTCTTCTCCGTTCGCAACGCCGCCCACTTCGGCGGCCCGCCCGCGGATTACCGCAGCTTCGGCTACGCGGGCACCGCGGCGGAGGCGCTCAGCCAGCTCGACGAGGCGCACGCAACCTGGATCAAGGGCGTGCGCGATCTCGGCGCCGACGGCCTGGCCCGGCTGTGCGGCCCGGCCGAGGGCCCGTTCGAAGACGAGCCGATGGCCGCGCTGGTGCTGCACATTAACCGCGAGGCCATCCATCACGGGGCGGAGATTGCCCTGCTCCGCGACCTCTACCGGGCGAGGCGGTGACGAGATGGCCTACGACTTCCAGATCGCCGTGGACGCGACGCGGCCGCATGTCCTCGCTGGCTGGTGGGCCGCGGCCCTGGGCTGGACCGTGGAAGTCCAGGATGCGGAGTTCATCCGCCGGATGATCGCCGAGGGGTACGCCACCGAGGCTGACACCACGACCCACAACGGCGCGCTGGCGTGGAAGGACGGTGCTGCCATCCGCCACCCGGCCGGGCCTGGCGGCGAGCAGCGCAGCCGGATCTTCTTCCAGCAGGTGCCCGAGTCGAAGACTGTAAAGAACCGGATCCACCTCGATATCCAGGTCGGGCCCGGGCAGGTCGAGGCGGAGGCGGCCCGGCTCACCGATTTGGGCGCGACCTTCCTGCACCGCGGTGAGCAGGGCCCGCACGGCTGGATCACCCTGGCCGACCCCGAGGGCAACGAGTTCTGCGTGACCTGACAGCGCCTCGCCGCCGAGCGGCCCCGGGCGGCAAGGCTGCGGGTGATCAGGTAACCGCGCGCTGCCCGCACGCCCCCGCTGACCACCGGGCGAGCGGGTTCGTGCTGCCGGCCCGCCCGGCAATGGCTACTATGCGCAAAGTGAGCACGTCTGTGGCCGGGAGCCACGCGGCCGGTCACGCGCGGCTCCAGCAGCTCGGGGCGCCGGAGCTCAGCTGGCTCGTGCAGCGGATCCGGGACCGGCTGGAGCGCGGGGAGCCGGTCGACGGAACGGTCACGCTGGTCGGCGCGTCGCCCGCGCAGCGCAAGGCGGCGGCCCGGCTGCTCGGTCATGGCCTCGGCCGGGGCACCTCGCTGAGCGTGCCGCTGCCCGAGCTGGCCGCGGTACTGAGGTCATCGGGCGCGGCGCCCAGCCTGCAGGCGGCCGTGGAGGCGGTGGCCGGGCCGGTCCGGAATCTCGCCGCCGAGCGGGCGGCCGAGGTGCAGCACTGGGAGGACGCGCTGTCCGCCGCGACCGCGAGCCCGCTCGCCGCCCTGCCGTGGTACCGCGCCTGGCTGGATGAGATCGGCCGGGACGGCACTGTCACCCGGCTGATCCGGCAGGGCCACGCCGTCGTGCTCCGGCAGGCGCCCGCGGTGCTCGAGCGGCTGCCCGGCGGAGCGGAGCCGGCCGGGCTGGCGGCGGCCCGGCTGGCGCAGGACGCGACCGGCGATCCCGCCGCGCTGGCGTCAGGCCCGCTGGCCACCCTGGTGCTGCGCGCCCTGGCCCGGCGCGAGGGGGTGCCGCCGCCGGCCAGCCCCGAGGCCGAGCAGGCGCTGTGGACCACGGCTGGCGTCGTCACCGATGACCTGGCGAGCCAGGTCCTGGTACTGAACGTGCGGGCTGGCGGCGAGCCGCTCGGCCGCTGGCTGACCGAGGCGGCAGCGGTCGGCCAGCCGTTCCGGGTGACCCTGCGCCAGCTCGTTGCCATGCCGGTGGTGCCGTGGGCCGTCAGTCTCTACGTATGCGCCAGCGCCGCCGTGCTCCGCGCCGCCGCCGATCAGCTGGGCCCGGCCGGGCCTGGGCTGGTCTGCACCGAGGGGGAGCCATCGGTCGCCTGCCTGCGGCTGCTGCACTCGGCCGTGGCCAGCGGCGCCCAGCTGCACTGGAACAGCGACTTCAGCTGGCCCGGGCTGCGGGCCACGGCCGCAGCGATACGGCGGCTCGGGGCGACGCCCTGGCTGATGAGCGCGGGCGACTACCGCGCCGCGCTGACCTCGGGCCCGAGCGAGCCGCTGAAGGGCAGGCCGGAGCCCAGCCCGTGGGACCCCGCACTGGCCGAGCTGATGCGGGCGACCGGGCGCGCGGTCACCGCGGAGATGGCAGCGCCGCGGGTGACCGCGGCGCTCGCGCAGATCCGCGACGCGCGCTGACGCCGCCGCGCCAGCGGCGCGGATGCCGGCCGATGCCCCCGGGCAGCCGCCGGCATGACCGCCTTCACGCGGTCAGGGCCGCTACGGCACGATGTATCCCGTGCAGAGACGACGCAGTGCGCCGCGACCCATCCCGGCTCTCACGCTGGCCGTGCTGGCCACGCTGGCCGTGCTGGCCGGGATGCTGCCTGCCCGGCCGGCCGGGGCCGCGGCCGGGCTGTCAGCAGCGGGAGCGACCGCAGCCCGGCAGCTGATCACGGTCACGGCCCCTTCCTACTCCAGCACGTACGCCACCCTGCGCGCCTACCGCAGGTCCGGTCACCGCTGGGTGCGGGTGCTCGGCCCGTGGACGGCCCGGGTCGGCTACAACGGCATCGCCCCGGCCGGCCGCAAGCGCGAGGGCGATGGCCGCACGCCGTCGGGCACCTACGGCTTCAGCTTCTTCTTCGGCGTGCTGCCCAACCCGGGCGTGGCGTTCCGCTGGCGGCACGCCTACCGCTACGACGTTCTGGGATGATGATCCCGCCAGCCCGCGGTACAACGAGTGGGTCGACGAGCAGACGGCCGGCCGGAAGGCCGCGGGAGTCGATCCCGAGCCGATGCACAATCAGCCTGCTTACGACTACGCGGCGGTGATTGCCTACAACACCGCCCGCACGCCGGGCCTGGGCAGCGCCATCTTCCTGCACGTCGGAACGGGCACCGCCACGGCCGGCTGCGTGTCGCTGCCCGCCTGGCAGCTGCTGGACGTGCTCAGGTGGCTAAGCCCCGGCAGCCGCCCGCTGATCTCGATCTCCGCCCGCTGAGGCTCTGGCGCGGTGGTGCTGCGCCTCCGCGGCCTGCGGAGGGGACGCGATGCCGATCATGACTCCGCCAGGGCGCAGCACCCGCGAGGACTGCGACAGTGCCGGGCCGCCTGCCGTGTCCGCGACGGTATCGACGTCGCGCGGCAGCCGGCGGTACGGGAACTCGGTGTAGTCAATGACCTCGCCGGCGCCCAGCCCGGCGACGAAGTCGGCGTCGCGCGCCGGTCCCGCTGGATCGCGGCACGCCGCACCGGTCAGCCGGGGAGCTGAAATTCGGTGTAGACCGCGCGATGGTCAGTGCCCGCCAGCGGGCACACGGCGGCGGCCAGCACCGCGCACCGCGGGTCGACCAGGACATGGTCGAGGGTGAGCAGCGACGGCCGGCCCTGCGGTCCCCAGGTGGGGATCAGCCCGCGCCCCATCTGGCTGGCGGCGTCGACGTGGCCCAGCCGCAGCAGCCGCCGGAACTGGGCGTGATCGGCGGTGGCATTGAAGTCCCCGGCGAGCACGCGCGGCGGATCGGCGGGCGGGGGGAGGGCGGCCAGTTCCTCCCGCCAGCGCGCGACCTTCCACCGGGCCAGCAGCTTGTCCGGCGCGTGCAGGTGGACGCAGACCAGGTCGGCGCGGTGCCCGTCCGGCAGCTCCAGCCGGGCCGACAGCTGAGCCACAGCGGCCCGCGTGAACGGCAGCCCGTCGCTCAGCCGGTAGCGGGCGAAGATGGCCGAGCCAGCCCGGCCGAAGTGCGGGCCGCCGATGGCCTCGTGCGGGAGCAGGTCGCTCAGCCCGGCCCGCCGGAGCCCGGCCGCCGCCGCTGCGGTGAGTTCCTGCACGTTCAGGACGTCGGCGTCCGTGTGCCGGACCAGGCTCACGACGGCTTCGGCGCAGGCCCGCCCGGCCAGCAGGTTCGCGGTCACCACCCGCAGCACCGGGCCGGCCGCCTGCGGCTGAGGGCTCCTGATCGCGCGCGCCAGCACCGCCGCGGCCAGCGCCGACCCGGAGAGCGCGGCCGTGGCCGCCGCGCCCGCGGGCCGCAGCAGCAGCGAGCCCGCCACCGCGGCCGCGGCAGCCTGCGGAGTGAACGACAGCAGCGGGGCAGCGGGCGCCTCCAGGACCCTGAGCCGATCAGCGCCCGCCAGCCGCGCCGCCGCCCACCCGGCTGCCGCCCCCGCGGCCACCCACGAGATCTGCTTCATGCCCTCCCCGTTCGGCACACGTCCTCCCGACCTTACGGCTCCCGGCCGCCACCTGCGGCGTCGGCTCCCGGCGGGCGGCGTGTCGCCGGCGAGGCTGCGGATCCGATGCCGGCGCGGGGCCTGCGCGCCTGCCGGTCTCCGGGATTCCGGGTGGCCAGGGATGGCGCCGTGCCGGACGGCGGGCCGTGCATCAGGTTCCTGCGGCATGACCCGGACTGACCGGACCACCTAGCTCTGGCCCTCGAGGCGGACCTCATACACGCTGGCCTCGAACGAGCCCGAGGTATCCGGGGGCAGGCTGGTGAACCAGATGAGCACGTAACGACCGTGCGCCGGGGCGGTGAGCCGCAGGCTCACGACGCCGCTGGCGTTGGTCGCGCCGGCGACCGCCGGCAGGCCCGCCATGGAAGGCGTGTTGCCGACGCGCAGCTGGAAGTCGGCGCCCGGCGCGCTGCCGAGCGTGACCTGGGCAGCCGTGATCGTCACTGGCCGGCCCATGTTCACCAGCAGGCCGGTGCCCGGGTACAGGTTTCCCATATGGGCGCTGGTGTACCAGTCGGTATGCCAGGCGGTGGACGGCTTGCCGTCGATCGCGAGGGCCGCCCCGCCCGGGTCGTCGCCCTGGCCGCCGCCGAAGGGCTCGAAGGCCGTCGCGCTGGCCGGGGTGAGGGCCTGCGCGGCGACCGCGGGAGCTGTCGTCTGGCCAGACGGCGAGGGCGACGGCGACCGCGACTGCGGGGGCCTGGATGACGCTGGCCCTGGGTGGTGGTGCCGCGCCGGGTGGCTGCGGGGCGGGGCAGTGCCGCCGGCGGCGTGACGCGAGCCCGCGAGGAAGTAATAGGCGACGAAGCCGAGCACCACGACCAGCGCCACCCCGAGTGCCGCCGACCAGTTCGGCCGCCGCAGCTCGCGCGTCCTGACGACCGGCACCGGCTCCGTTATGTCATCGTCCTCCTCGAGCGACTCCGGTCCCAGCAGGGCCGTGTCGTACTCCCGGATCAGCGGCTCCGGGTCGACGCCGACCACCCGGGCGATGCTGCGGATGTGCCCGCGCGCGTAGAAATCCCCCCCGCACCCTGAGTAGTCATCTTCCTCAATGCCTGTGATGATCGTTTCCCTGATGCGGGTTCGCCGGCTGACGTCGGTGACGGTCAGACCGGCCTCACGTCGCGATCCCGCCAGGGCTTCGCCGATGCTCACAGCGCCTCCACCGCGGTATCGCACTGCGCCGCCTGCCTGGCGGAGCGCAGCTGGACATGCCTCCCGTATTGACCCTATGTCCGTCGTGGTACCGCCTTGCGTCAGGCGTCCGGCAGAAGGCGATATTTCATGCCTGGGCAGCAGGCATGACCGCAGGTGAGGCGCCGGGTTAGCCGGCCGCGCGATTCCGCGGACGCCGCGCGCGGCGGCCAGCATGGCTGCACGCCCGGGCAGATGGCGCCTGGACCAGGGCCCGGCGGGACGCCGGGGGAGGGCGGGACGCCGGGGGAGGGCGGGACGCCGGGGGAGGGCGGGACGCCGGGGGAGAGCGGGACGCCGGGGGAGAGCGGGACGCCGGAGGAGGGCGGGACGCCGGGGCAGGATGGCGCCCGGCCGGGCCCGGGCGCGGCGGGACGCCCGGGCCCGGCCGCCGTCGGCCCGCCGGATGGCCGCGGGTTACGGATTCAGCGAGAATGACCGGGTCGCGAGGCCCGCTCCGCCCGACCAGATCTCGAATCCGGCCGCCACGTCCCACAGGCAGGCCGACGGCCTGATCAGCCCGCGGCGCTCCGCGTAGCGGATGAAGGGCGCGAGCTTCAGGCCGGTGATGCCGGTCACGGGGGCGGTGCGCCGGAAGGCGAGGTAGCGCCAGCTGCTGCTCCCGCCGCGGGCGGTCTTGGCCCGCAGCTCATAATCGGCGCCGTCAATCCTGATTCGCTGCGCTCCGAATGGCGGTACGTGCTGGCTGTCAAGCCAGATCATGATCTCGGCCGACGGCGCGCTGTACGGATCGGGGCCGAACCAGAGGTCAAGGGCCGTGTCAAACTCCCCTGGCGCGTTATCGGCCGTGCGCCAGCTCGCCACCGGGTCGCCGAGCGCTGACAGCCGCACCGGCATTCCGCTGCCGGGCGAGCAGTAACCTCCGCTGCATCCCCGGCTTATATCGGGATAGGCAAGTACGCTGGCGCGGCGCGGCGCACGCTGCGACATAACAGTGAACCTCGGCCCGCCGGGAACGGACAGGCAGGCATTCCCGCCGCCCCAGTTGTCGGCGTTAATGACGTACCGGGCGCCGTTCCGGCCGTGCGCCTGGGCCCAGGTCGTACAGCGGCCGACGGCGGAGGCGGAGGCGGCGGAGGCGGCGGAGGCGGAGGCGGCGGAGGCGGCGGAGGCGGAGGCGGCGGAGGCGGCCGGCAGCGGCCCGAGGCTGCCGGTCAGGGCCGCCAATGCGATGCCAGCGATCGCGCCTTTGGTCCGCACAGACATGGCCGGCGCCCCTCCCCGGTAACCGGACGGTGCGCGACGGCCTGCCGTCAATGGCTGCCGCGCATGAAAGCACCTTATCCGCCTTTGAATGGGCTCCGCAGTTTAAGGCTTGCTTCATCTGATAGCGCGGAGTGTTACTGCCGGAACTGGTCCTGGATTAACCTAATGGCAGGATTGGGATAATTTAAGTACGCCGGGAGGGCCTATTCCTGCCGTAGTAACGGAAAGCGCCGGTAAAGTTAATCGCCGTGCGAATCCGGCTGATCAGGGCAATCGTGATCAGAGCCATGCGGCGGCCTCCAGCAGGGAGCCGGCGACCGCCGTGCAGCGCGTCAGAATCGCACGTCAGAATCGTCTTCTAAACGTCCGCCAGGAATGCCGCCGGGCGCCCCATCAGCTCACCTCGGCCCGCAGCGGGGCGGCGTCGCTGGCCCGCCGGCCGGATGACTTAGCTGCGCTGGTCGCGAACCTGCCGCTTGATCCGGGCCAGCATGGCCGCCATGCCGCGCAGCCGCAGCGGGCTCACCAGGTCCTGCAGCCCGAGCTGGTTGCAGAACTCGCCCGGCGTCGCCAGCACCTCGTCCGCGTCCGCGCCGTCCAGGCCGGCGTGCAGGATGCCCGCGAAGCCGCGAGTCGTCGGTGCCTCCCGCGGCGCATCGAAGAAGAGATGAGTGATGCCGTCGGCGTCCACCTCGACCGCCAGGAAGAGCGGCGTCTGGCATTCCGGCACCTTCTCCAGCAGGTCCTGATGCCCGGCGAACCGGGCGGGCAGCTCGGGCAGTTCCTCGGAGAACTCCAGCAGCAGCTGCAGCCGCTGGGAGTCCGGCACCGAGCTGAAGTCCTCGGCTATCTCCCTCAGCCGGGGGCTGAGGCTGCCCGCGGGGGCCGTCACGGGCTGTCCCCGCGGCGGATCGGCGCCTTCACTGAGTTTCCCCACTCGGTCCACGACCCGTCGTAGTTGCGCACCTGCGGGTAGCCCAGCAGGTGGTGCAGCACGAACCAGGTGTGACTGGACCGCTCGCCGATGCGGCAGTAGACCACGACCGGATCGTCCGGGCGCAGGCCGGCCTCATCCTGATAGATCGCCTCCAGCTCGCCGCGGGACCGGAACGTGGCGTCGTCGGCGGCCGCCCGGGACCACGGAACGCTCCTGGCGCCCGGGATGTGGCCGCCGCGGAGTGCGCCTTCCTGCGGGTAGTCCGGCATGTGCAGCAGCTCGCCGGTGTACTCGCCGGGCGAGCGCACGTCGATCAGCGGCTGGCCGAGGTGCGAGAGAACCTGATCCCTGAACGCCCGGAACATGGTGTCATCGCGCTCGACGACCGGGTAGTCGGTGCGGGTCCGCTGCGGCGGGTCGGTGCTGACCGGCCGGCCCTCGGCGATCCACTTGGCCCGGCCCCCGTCGAGCAGCCGCAGGTCCGGGTGGCCGAACAGGGTGCACACCCACAGGGCATACGCGGCCCACCAGTTATTCCGGTCACCGTACAGGACGAGCGTGCTGTCCCGGCTGATGCCCTTCTCCGACATCAGCCGCGCGAAGCCCGCCCCGTCCACGTAGTCGCGGGTCACCGGGTCGTTGAGCTCGGTATGCCAGTCGAGCTTCACCGCGCCCGGAATGTGGCCGGTCTCATACAGCAGCACGTCCTCGTCGGACTCGGCCACGACAAGGCCAGGATCGTCCAGGTGATCTGCCAGCCACTCGGTCGTGACCAGCATCTCCGGGTGCGCGTAGTCCTGGAACTTCGGCGCGGAGTCGGATGGCAGCCCCACGATTCACCTCACCTCTGGTCGCTGGCGGCAGGCAGCCAGCCAGCAACGTATCAGGCGCGGCGGTGCCGTCTCTCGTTTGAGCGCGGGCCGCGGATGCGCCCGGCTGAGCGAGGCGTCTGCCGGCGACTGCCGCAGACCGGATGGGAGCACCACCATGACGAGCTTGCCTGCCGCCCCCGGTGACGTGCTGGCCGTGTGGACGGGACAGGATCTGCCTGACGACCTGATCCGGGTCGGAGAAGCGCTGCTGGGCAAGCCCGCGGTCGCCAACCATGTCATCGTCGTCACCCACCAGGATCAGGCGGGCCGCTGGATGGGCATCCAGGGGCAGCCCGGCGGCGTCGGGCCGGTCGACTGCACGCCGTTCCTGTCCAACGTCCGGACCATGTCCAATCACGCCCAGCCCAAGCCCGACGATCACGGCCAGCTGGTGACCTTCCTGGCCAGCGCCGCCCGGTCACTCGGCCTGGCCTATGACTGGGTCGGTATCGCCGAGGACGGCCTGGACGCGCTGCACTGCGAGGACCTTTCCGCGCTGATCGACCCGCTGTGGCGCTGGCCCTCCAACCACAACCTGCTGCCCGGCCACGTGGTCTGCTCCAGTCTGGCCGCGATGCTGTATGACCTGGCGTCGGTCGGATGGGCTCATCCCGATCTCGGCAGCGAGCGCGTCTGCGAGCCCGCCGACTGGTGGCGGTGGTCAGAGGCGAGCGCCTGGCAGGTCGCTGCCGCCCGCGCGCCCGCCGGTTCCTGAGGCCGGGTGCTCGCCCGCTTCGGCCGGCCGTGCTGGCCTGGCAGGGCGCCTGCGGGCGGACCTGGGCCGGCCACTCCTCCCGCGGCCCGCTGCACCGGTCATGCCGGGCGCTGGCGGGCCCGCAGGTCAGCCGGGAACGGCCGCCACGAGCTGGTAGAGGAGGTGGTCCTGCCAGCGGCCCTCGATCCGCAGGTAGGCCGGCGCCAGGCCGATGCGGGTGAACCCGTTGCGCGCCAGCACGCGCTGCGACCGGACGTTGTGCGGCAGGGTGCCGGCCTGGATCCGGTGCAGTCCCAGCTTGCCGAAGGCCAGGCCGATGATCTCCCGCACGGCCGCGGTGGCCAGACCGCGGCCGTTGTCGGCGGCGTTCACCCAGTAGCCCAGGCTGGCGGACTGGAACGGGCCGCGGACCACGTCGTTGAGGTTGATCCGGCCGGCCACCCGGCCGGATTCGCCGAGGATGGCGTACGGGAAGCCCGCTCCCTGCTCACGGTGCGCGAGCGCGCGCGAGATGAAGGCACGCTGGCCGTCAGCGGTGAAATAGTCCTCGCTGCGGGCCGGCTCCCACGGGGCGAGGAAGTCGCGGCTGTCCCGCAGCAGCTGTGCCAGCACCGGAGCGTCGCCGGGCGTGATCGGCCGGATGGCGCTCACCTGAGCAGCGACTTGAGCAGGTCGCGAGTGCGCCGCTGGTCGTCACCGCGCGCGTACTCACCCGCCACGAAATCCGTCACCCCCGCGTCGGCCAGCGCGGCGATCTGGGCGGCCACCGCGTCCTCGTCGCCGGTGATGGCCACGTCACCTGGCCCGGCCGCGCCCTCGCGGTCCAGCATCGCCCGGTAGGACGGCAGCTGCCCGTAGATGGCGAAGACCTTCTCCGCCTCGGCCCGCGCCGCCGCGGTGTTGTCGGTCACGCAAACCGGCAGGATGCACACGACGCGGGGATTCTCCCGGCCCGCGCCCCTGGCCGCCGCGGTGATGGACGGCACGATGTAATCCCGCACCGTCGCGGGCCCGGTCATCCAGAGCACCGTCCCGTCAGCGCGCTCGCCGGCCAGCCTGAGCATCTGCGGGCCCAGCGCGGCCAGCAGCACCGGCACCCGCCCCGCCCGCGGCGTGGACAGCCCGATGTGGGCCCGCAGCGTCTCGCCGTCGAAGGCGGCCGGATGGCCGTCGAGCAGCGGCAGCAGGACCGACAGGTACTCGCTCATGTGCCGGGCCGGCCGCTCGAAGCTGTAGCCGTACATGTCCTCGATCACGATCTGGTGCGATAGCCCGATCCCGAGCGCCAGCCGACCGCCGACCGCCAGGGCCGTGGTGAGCGCCTGCTGGGCGAGGACCGCGGGATGCCGGGGATAGGTGGGGACGACAGCCGTGCCGACCTCGATGCCCGGCACCTGGCTGCCGGCCACCGCCAGCGCGGTCAGCGCATCCAGGCCGAAGATGTTGCTGATCCAGGCCGAGGAGAAGCCGTCATCGGCGGCCTGGCGCAGCTGATCGCGCAATCCGGTCAGTGCGTCAGCACCGGCTGGCTCAGCTAGCGATGTCCCGATCCGCATGCCTGTCTCCGTTTCGATGCGCGCCGGGTTTTTCCGGCGTTACCGATCTTGGCGGCCGGCTTCTGGCTGCGCAACCGCGCCCGGCGGAAGCCGGAACCCGAATGCCTCAATGGTCGCTTTCCGGGCAAATATCGCGGCTAGCCAGTGCCGTGCGTGCCTGACTGGTAACCACCGGTCACCGCTGGCCGGCAGCGCGCCTGAACTTCGCCAGCTCGTCACAGGATGCTGCCACCCGGGGTCTTTGAGCGGCCGTAACGGGGGGGAACATAGGGACATGGATTCAGGTCAGGCCAGCTCCAAGGATCAGGCGACAAGCCGCTCAACCCGCGCTCCGCGCCGCACCGGCTCGCCGGAGCCGGCCGGCGAGCGCGCTGCCGTCCGGCAGAGCGCCATCAAGAACGCCCAGGCGGCGGCCAGGGCCAGGACCCGGGCCGCGGACCGGGAGCGGACCGCGGCCACGGACGGGCGCGCGGCCGAGGCCAGCGCGGCGGAGCGGAACGGCGATCCGGCCGCCGGCCGCGCCGGATCGCGGCCGCCGGAGGCAGAACGGCAGCCGCACGGCCAGCCGGGCGCGCAGGCCGGCCAGGACAGCCGCCTGCCGGCCGGCTCGCCAGCCCCGGGCGGCCGCGAGCTGCCGCCCGACCGGATCCTGGACCGCGAGGAAAGCTGGCTGCGGTTCGGCCAGCGCGTGCTCGAGCTCGCCGAGGACGAGTCCGTGCCGCTGCTGGAGCGGGTCAGGTTCTCCGCCATCTTCGGGATGGGCCTCGATGAGTTCTTCATGGTGCGGGTGGCTGGCCGGATGCGGCGGATGGCCACCGGGCTGCCGGTGGAGAACGCCACCAACAAGCCGCCCGAGCAGATCATCGAGAACACGCTGGAACTGGCCGGGCAGCTAGCCCAGCGGCACGCGCGCTGCTTCACCGACCAGCTGCAGCCGGCCCTGGCCGGCGAGGGCATCGAGATCCTGCGCTGGAAGGAGCTGGCGGCCGGGGAACAGGACCGGCTGCACCAGCTGTTCAAGGAGCGGATCTACCCGGTCCTCACCCCGCTCGTCGTCGACCCGGCCCACCCTTTCCCGTACATCTCCGGCCTGTCGCTCAGCCTGGCCGTGATGATCGCCGACCCGGCCACCGGGCAGACCATGTTCGCCCGGGTGAAGGTGCCGCCGCTGCTGCCCCGGTTCCTGACCGTGTCGCGGTACCGGTTCGTCCCGCTGGAGGACGTGATCGCCGCGCACCTCGGCGACCTGTTCGTCGGCCTCGACGTGCTCGAGCACCACGTGTTCCGGGTCACCAGGATCCGCGACCTGGAAATCGACGAGGACGTCACCGAGGACCTGCTGCAGGCGCTGGAGCGCGAGCTGATGCGGCGCCGCCCTGAACCCGCCGTCCGGCTCGAGGTGGATGAGTCGATGTCCGAAGACGTGCTGGACAAGCTGGTCACCGAGCTCGGGGTGGACACCCGGGCGGTGTACCGGCTGCCGGGCCCGCTGGACCTGTCCGGCCTGACCGCCATCGCCGACCTTGACCTGCGGCACCTGAAGTACCCGCCGTTCGTGCCGTCGGAGAGCGCGCTGCCGCCGAAGGCCAGCGTGTTCGGCACGCTGCGCGATCACGACGTGCTCGTGCACCTGCCCTACGACTCCTTCACCGCCAGCGTGCAGCGCCTGGTGGTGTCGGCCGCGGCCGACCCTCGGGTGCTCGCGATCAAGCACACCCTGTACCGGACCAGCGGCGACTCCGAGATCGTCGATGCCCTGATCGACGCGGCCGAGGCGGGCAAGCAGGTCGTGGTCGTGGTCGAGATCAAGGCCCGCGGTGACGAGAGCGCCAACATCGCGTGGGCGCGCAAGCTGGAGGAAGCCGGCTGTCACGTCGTCTACGGCTTCGTCGGGCTGAAGACGCACTGCAAGATGGTGCTGGTCGTGCGCGAGGAGTCCGACGGCTCGCTGCGCCGCTACTCCCATATCGGCACCGGCAACTATCACCCGAAGACGGCGCGGATCTACGAGGACTACGGGCTGCTGACGGCCGACCGCACCGTCGGCGAGGATGTCACCGACCTGTTCAACCACCTGACCGGCTACAGCAGGCGGACTGACTACCGCCGGCTGCTGGTCGCGCCGGCCGGGATCCGGTCCGGCCTGATCGCGCAGATCGAGGAGCAGGTCGCGCTCGCGCGCGTCGGCCAGCCCGCGCGGATCCAGTTCAAGTGCAACGCGATCATCGATGAGGCGATGGTCGACGCGCTCTACCGTGCGTCGCAGGCCGGCGTGCCCATTGACCTGTGGGTTCGCGGGATCTGCGCGCTGCGGCCGGGGATCGAGGGACTGTCGGAGAACATCAGGGTCCGCAGTATCGTCGGACGGTTCCTTGAGCACTCCCGGATCTACGCGTTCGGCACTGGCGCGGACGAGGCACCGGGAGAGGTATGGATCGGCAGCGCCGATCTCATGCACCGGAACCTGGACCGGCGGGTGGAGCTGCTGGTCCGGGTGACCGACCCGGCGCACCGGTCTGAGCTGCGCGGCCTCATCGACCTGGCCATGGATCCGCGCACGTCGTCGTGGTGGCTGGCCGGGGACGGCACCTGGACCCGGCATCACCTGGACGAGTCCGGCGCGCCGCTGAACGACCTGCAGGAGCTGCTGATCAGGGCCCGGCCCGGCCGGACCGCGGATGCCTGACCGGACCCGGTCCGGCAAGGCGCGCGCCGGCGGCGCGGTGGTGTGGAAACCAGGGCCGGATGGTCCCGTTCTGGCGCTCATTCACCGCCCGAAATACGGCGACTGGACGCTGCCCAAGGGCAAGTGCGAGCCCGGCGAGCACGTCCTGCTGGCCGCCGTCCGCGAGGTCGCCGAGGAGACCGGCCTGCGGGTAACCCTGGGCAGGCCGCTCGGCCGGTCCCGGTACCCGGTCGAGGGCAGGATGAAGCGCGTGGACTACTGGGCGGCGACCAGCGAGCGGCCGGCTGACCCGTTCGCCCCTAACCCGGAGGTCGACGACCTGTCCTGGCTGCCCGCGGACCCGGCCGCGCAGACCCTGACCTATAAGCGCGACCGGACGATCCTGGAGCGGTTCACGGCTGGCCCTGCCCTCACCACGCCGTGCATCCTGCTGCGGCATGCCTCGGCCGGCAGCAAGCACCGGTGGCAGGGCAACGACCTGGACCGTCCGCTGGACGCCGCCGGGGCCGCGGACGCCGACAGCCTGGCCCGGCTGCTGGCCTGCTACGGGCAGTGCCGGGTGATCAGCTCGGCCGCCGAGCGCTGCGTCGCGACGGTCCGGCCCTATGCGGAGCTGGCCGGTGCCAAGATTGAGCTGGAGCCGCTGTTCACGGTCCGGCAGCGAGGCGGTGACCAGGACGGGCGGGCGGCGCGCGAGCGGATGACGGCGATCGTGCGGGCCGGCGGCCCGGTGGTCATCTGCGCGCACCGGGAGAACCTGCCGCTGCTGCTGGCGACGGCCTGCGGTCAGCTCGGCGCGGACCCGCCCGGCGACCTGCACCTGCGTAAGAGCGATTTCCTCGTGCTGCACCAGGCCGGGCGCAGGCTCGCGGCCATCGAGCGGCATCATCCGCGGCCGGCCTGAGCCGCATCTGCCGCTTGTGTCGCGGCTGTCTCACCGGTTCGCTGTCTCACCGGTCCGCTGTCGGACGGCGGGTGTCTGAGCGGTCCGCTGCCGGACGGCGGGTGTCTGAGCGGTCCGCTGCCGGACGGCGGGTGTCTCACCGGTCCGCTGCCGGACGGCGGGTGCCTCAGGGGCCTGCCGGGCTCCAGTCCAGCGTCGGCGGGAGCGCCCCCTCAAGGATCAGCAGCCAGCGCTTGACCTCCGGGCCGGTGCCGCCGCTGTAGCCGCCCAGGCCGTCGCTGGCCACCACGCGGTGGCAGGGGATGATCAGCGGGATGGGATTGGAGCCCATGATCTTCCCGACGGCCCGGGCCGGGATGTCATTGCCGGGCCGCAGCCCGGCGCGCTGGGCCAGCGCCCCGTAGCTGACCGTCTGGCCGTACCCGACCGAGCCGGCCAGCACGCCGAGCACCTGCTGCTGCGGCTCCGTCAGCGCGCTCCAGTCCAGTGGCAGGTCGAACACCCGCCTGCGGCCGGCGAAGTACCCGGCCAGCTGCGTGCGGGCGGCGTCGAGGACGGGGTCGGGCCGCTGCGCGCCAGCCGGTCCGGCCCCGGCAGGCGCGGCTGCGGGAAAGGCGTCCCCGGCCCGCGATGCGCCCGGCAGAGAGCCGATGTGCACCCTGGCCACGCCCGCCTCGCTGCGGCCGATCCAGACCTGGCCGACCGGGGTGGCGAGGGAAACCCAGATGAGCTCGGACACTCATCCATTCTCCCCGGCCGGCCGGGCTGCGCGGGCCGGCCTGGCCGTACGGTAACTGATCCTGCGCTGAAGCTGATCCTGCGCTGAAGCCGCCGGCGGAAGCCCGCCGCAGCCTGGCCGGTGCGGCCGAGCGCGCCGGCCGGAAGTGTCAGCCCGCCGCGGTACAAACCTCGTATCAGCTCAGCGCGATGCGGAGGAATGGGCATGGCAGAGAACATCGCCGACGCGATCGAGGCCGAGATCCTGCGGCTGTCCCGGCAGTTAACCGAGCCCGGAGAACGCGAGTGCCTGCGGTGCTTCCTGCTCAGGATGATCAATGAGTTCGGCTGCGATGGCGCGCACCGGTGGGCCCTGCGGTGGCAGCAGCTGCGTGCGCCGCGAGCCGCCGGGCTGCTCCGCCGGCTCTCGGCGCTGGGCGGCTGCTGTGACTGCGAGATCCTGCTGAACGTCTTCCCCGGCTACCCGGCCGCGGGCCGGCTGCTGCCGTGCGCCGGCCAGCCGCAGGCCGGCGGCGGTCCCGTGTGACCTGCGGCCGCTGCGGCGGACCGGCTGAGGGCGTGGCCGCGGCCGGCGGGTTACTCGTCGCCTTTCTCCAGGATGCGCAGCAGGGCCCTGGCGATCGGCACGGCGGTCAGCTCCACCTGCCATGGCCGGGCTCCGTGCGCCGTCAACCCGGCGCTGACCGAGGCGGGCGACAGCGGGTCGGGCGGCTGCCAGGACAGGCGGCGCACGGCGTCCGGCGGCAGCAGGTTCTCGGCCGGCATCCCGTTCGAGTCGGCGAGCGCGGCGACCACGGTCCGGACGGCCGTCAGCCGCCTGGCCGCTTCCGGATCACGATCCTGCCAGCGGTGCGCGGGCGGCGGCCCGTCGGTGGCCGGGGCGGACGCGGTGGGCAGGCCGCTCTCGGCCTCGTTCCGCGCGCGGGTGATGGCGCGGAGCCACTCGGCCGTGTGCCGGCGAGCGCCGCGGGCGTTGAAGCCGGGGATGGCCGCGAGCTGCTCGCGGCTGTAGGGCAGCGAGCGGGCCGCCTCGACGATCGCGGTGTCGGCCAGCACCTTCGAGGGGGACAGGTCCCGCGCGCGGGCGATCCTGTCGCGCTCGAGCCACAGCTCGCGCACGATGGCCAGGCCGCGGCGGTTGCGGACCCGGTGAATCCCGGAGGTGCGGCGCCAGGGATCCGGCCGGGGCCCGGCTGGCTCGGCTGCCAGCGCCGCGGCGAACTCCTGCCTCGCCCACTCCAGCTTTCCCTGCCCGGCAAGCTGGGCGGCCAGCGCATCCCGCAGCTCGACCAGGACCTCGACATCCAGGGCCGCGTAACGCAGCCACTCCTCCGGCAGCGGCCTGGTGGACCAGTCGGCGGCCGAGTGGCTTTTCTCCAGCCCGAGGCCGAGCACCGTCTCGACCAGCGTGCCGAGGCCGACTCGGGGATAGCCCAGCAGCGCCGGCCAGCTCGGTGTCGAAGAGCTCGCGGGGCCGGTAGCCGAGGTCAGCCAGGCACGGCAGGTCCTGGGACGCCGCGTGCAGCACCGCCTCCGTGCCGGCCAGCGCCTGGTCGATCCCGGACAGATCCGGGCAGGCCACCGGGTCAATCAGCACGGTGCCTGCTCCCTGCCTGCGCAGCTGCACCAGGAAGGCGCGGTGGCCGTAACGGAACCCCGACGCCCGCTCCGCGTCCACGGCGACCGGACCGCGACCAGCCGCGAGGCGCCGGGTGGCCGCCTCGAGTCCTTCGGCGGTCGCGATGAGCGGCGGGAGGCCCTCGCGCGGCTCCAGTAGCGCGACGACCTCGCGCTCGGCCGACTCGCCAGCAGGCAGGCCGACCCCGGGCCCGGCGGCGGCGTCCTCCGGCGTGCTGTCCTGCTGCCGGCCGTTCCGCTGGCCGGACGGGACCTCGCCTGGCGCCTGCCCCTGACCTGTCACGGCTGCTGCCTGCGCGGTCGCAGCGTCGCGACGCCGGGCTCGGCGGGCGGCAGCCCGGCCGCCGAGCACAGTGCGTCGCACCACGCCGCCACGTGCCCGCTCAGGCTTGGCGTGCCGTGCGCCCTCGCGGCGGGCGACCACGAGGCCCGCAGCTCGAACCCGGTGGAGGCGGCCTCATCCTGCTTCGCCCCGAATCCCTCAGTGACCACCCGTGTTACCGTACCGCTGGTCTGGGCGTAGTCAGGAGCCCTGGCCTCCAGCGCCTCGGTCAGCCAGCTCCAGCCGACCCTGGCCACCAGCGGGTCAGCGGCGATCTCCGGGTCGAGCTCGGCCCGGACGTAGGCGATGATCCGGTACTGCCCGGCCCAGCCGTCCTGGCCAGCCGGGTCGAAGAGCAGCACGAACTTGCCCCAGGCGATCTCGTTCTCGCCGTCCAGCACGGTCGCGGCAATCGCCGCCGCGTACGGCGCCAGCCGCCGCGGCGGCGGCTCATCCTCGAAGGAGAGCTCGGGCCGGGCCAGCCGCTGCTCCTCCTGGCCGGCTTCGAGCCCGGCTACCGCGTGCCGGAATGCCGCCGCTGCGCTGTCTGGCTCCACGGGCAGTCCGGCCGGCCTCAGCGTGCGCGCAGCGGGCAACAGGGGCTAACTCTCATGCGACGCGGGCGCGCGCGCTGTCGTACGCGGCCGGCTCGAAGGACAGCTCGATCAGCCCGATCAGCAGGGCAGCGCCGCACGAGCTGCACAGCCACTCCGGGCAGACGCCGTCAGGAGCATCCGGGCAGTCGCCGGGACCGGCATGTACCTGCTCGAACGGGAGATCATGCCCGCAGTCCGGGCAATTGCGCGTCATCTCGGCCATCTGAAAGCTCCTCGCGGGTGCCGGTATCGCTGGATCAGCCGAGGCAGGCTTCTCACTGATGCTGACACGACCGGCCGCCGGCGCAGCGGATCTGCGGCGGCGTGTCGGCGTTCCGCGCCTGCGCGGCCCCGTTCCGCCCGGCGATCAGGACCGGCGCCGGGAAGACGCGGCCGCCGCTTGTGAGACGATCTGGGATGTGACGCCGCCGACCGGAGATTCCCCGTTCCTGCTGGCCTGCCGCCGCAAGCCGGTTCCCTGCACGCCGGTCTGGTACATGCGCCAGGCCGGCCGGTCGCTGCCCGAGTACCGGGCGGCCAGGGCCGGCACGAGCATGCTCGACGCCTGCTCGACCCCTGACCTGATCACCGAGTTCACGCTGCAGCCGCTGCGCCGTTACGACGTGGATGCCGCCATCTACTTCAGCGACATCGTCGTCCCGCTGCGCGCCGTGGGCGTCGACATCGAGATCCGCCCCGGCGTCGGGCCGGTGGTGGGCCGGCCGATCCGGGACCAGAGCGATGTGCGGCGGCTCCGGGCACTGGATCCGGCGGACGTGCCGTTCGTGACCGAGGCAGTCAGGAACCTGGTCGCCGAGCTGGGCGCCAAGCCGCTGATCGGCTTCGCGGGCGGCCCTTTCACGCTGGCCTCCTACCTGGTGGACGGCGGCCCGTCGAAGAATTTCGAGGTCACCAAGTCGCTGATGTACGGGAACCCGGCGCTGTGGCACGCCCTGCTCAGCAGGCTGGCCGACATCACCATCACGTTCCTGCAGGTCCAGGTGGCAGCCGGGGCCTCGGCCGTGCAGCTGTTCGACTCCTGGGCCGGGATGGTCAGCCCCGATGACTACCGTGCTCTGGTGCTGCCCTACAGCCGCCGGATCTTCGACGCCCTGGCCGGCACCGGCGTGCCGAGGATCCACTTCGGCGTTGGCACCGGGGAGCTGCTCGGCCTGATGGGGGAGGCCGGCGCTGAGGTCGTGGGCGTGGACTGGCGGGTACCGCTGGATGAGGCGGTGCGCCGGGTCGACCCGGGCAAGGCGCTGCAGGGCAATCTGGACCCGGCGATCCTGCTCGCCCCGTGGGACGTCATCGAGCGGCGGGCCCGCGAGGTGCTGGACCGCGGCCGCACCGCCGAGGGCCACATCTTCAACCTCGGCCACGGCGTCCTGCCGCAAACCGATCCGGACGTGCTGGCCAGGCTCACCGACCTGGTGCACACGGCGTCGGCCCGGGTGCTGGACAGCCATCGGCGCTGACTCCCGCGGGCCGGTCCTCGACGTGGCGGGCCGCCTGCCGGGCAGGCCTTTCTGCCCTGGACGAGGAGGACTTCTGCCCTGGACGAGGAGGACTTCTGCCCTGGACGAGGAGGACTTTGGCCTCTGCTGCGGTCCTGCGACTGCGATGACGTTGACGCGAAGACCAGGTACTGGAGTAGCGGAGGCGCAGCCATGTACCCCAACGCGATCACGTGGAGAATCCGGCTCACCCTGTCCGATGATCCGTACAGCCGCGCGCTCTTTCACGAGGCTCTCTGCGATCAGCCAGCTCGCGTCCGCCTGCTCCCGCACGACAGCGACATCACCAAGATAACCGGCGAGGTGATGGTCGAGCTTGCGCAGGACGAGCGGCTGGCCAACCTGCTCAGCGCACTGCACAGCATCAGCCCGCAGGTGTTCGTCACCCGCGCGGACCGGGCGGTGCCGGCTGAGGAGTGCCCGGATCTCACTGCCCGGCTGCAGTAGCCGCCGGCCGGCGAGCACTGCGCGGCCTGGCCGATGGCGCGCAGTGCCGCTACCGGTCGCCGCGCCGGCCGTCCTCATGAGCGCCAGGTGCCGGCCGCGGGCCTGCCTCGGAACTGTCGCCTGCCTCGGAACTGTCGCCTGCCTCGGAACTGGCAGCGGTCTCGGATCTCGCGGCGGTCTCGGATCTGGCGGCTTCAGGGGCGGCGCGGGCTTCCGGGCGCCCGGCCGCCCCGTCAGCGGGTTCGCTGCCGGAGTGCGACGAGCGCCGGGTCAGCTCGGCCAGCGACGCGACCAGCCCGGTGTCCCGGTCACCGACGAGTTCCCATGCCCGCATGATCCCGGCGATCAGCGACGTGACCAGGGCGTACCCGATCGCGTTCACCGCGTTCTCGTCGCCCGGGTGAGCGAGGACGGCGATGCCGGCGACAAGCTCCACGCCGAAGATCAGCAGGAGCAGCGCGATCAGCCCGAGCTGATTGCGCTTCTGGCGCGGCGTGGACTTGCTGGACAGGATGGATCGCATGGCCGCGGCCGTGAAAGTGATCCCGATGATGCCCATCACCAGGGCCGGATACCCGATATTGGTGCCGGGCACGAGGGTGAAGAGCGAGACCGCCAGCGCGTTGATGAACGACATCAGGGCGGCGGCCGCCCGGATCTGCCGGATGACGGGAGACCCCCATTGCGGCACCCGGCGCGGGGCCACCGACAGGGCGACGAACAGAAGGCCGGTCAGCGCGGCCGCGGAGCCGGCGACCGCCGTCAGAAGATCCCGGAAAGTCCCTGTCGCCACTGCGCCACGATACCCGCCGGGCGGGATGCGCACGGTGACGGGCAGGGCGGCGGCGGCCGCGTTCAGGATCCCGGCGGGTTCTCGAGGGCAACGCCGTAGACGCGCTGGACCTGCAGCCGGACGACCAGCCGGCCCGCGCTGATCATCTGCTGGTAGAACGTGTCTCGTCCACCTTGCCGTAGAAAGCGCCGTGCAGTTCCAGCAGCTCGCGGGTGGCGGCGTCGCCAGGCTCGGCGGCCACGTCAGAGAGAGTGACCGGGCCCTCGGCGACGGCAAACTGCCAGAAATGACGGCCCGATACGTGCAGCGCCGCGCGGGGGTCCCGGCGCAGGTTGCGTGCCTTGGCACGATCAGCCGTGGTCGAGATCCGGGCGGTGCGGTGCCCCGCGTCCCAGACGTAGAGCACGTTGGACAACTGCGGTCGTCCGTCCGCCGCCACGGTCGCCAGCACGCCCTGCTGGTGACTGGCGACAAGGCCGAGCAGCTTGTCGTCCAGGGCCGCCTGCTCACTCATGAGTCCCTCCATCCCGGCCGCTCACGCCGAGAAGCTCGGCGAAGCGCTCCACCATCATGTCGCGGCCTTTGGCCTGGGCGACGTATTCGGCCGGCAGCAGATCCTCACTGCCGGCTCGCTGGCCCGCGCCGCCCTCCGGGCCGATGGGGACAATGATCGACGGCTCCGACCGCTGGTAACTCGCGAGGCCCGCGCGCTCCCCGGCGATCAGGGCCCGGATGTTGCCCGCCACGAGCTGCGCCTGGCGCGCTGCGATGCCGGCCATCTTCCGGTCCGCCGACGCGACATCGCCCAGGGCGAAGACCCGATCCTGCCCGGTCACCTGCAGGTACGGATTCACCTCGATGAAGCCGTCCGCCAGGCGGGCGGCGGCCAGCTCGCCAGCCAGGTAATCGCTGGAGGGCACGACGCCGTAGCAGCGGAACCAGATATCCGCGGTTATCTCGGCGCCAGCGGTGGTGGCAACGGTGAAGGTACGCAGCTCGCCCGGGTCGGCTGGCGGCTGGTGCCGTAGCGGGCTCGCCAGCAGCACCCGCACCCCGATGTCAGCCAGCTGGCGGCGCAGCTCCGCCTTCAGCTCCGGCCGGAACTGCTCGCCCAGGATGTCGCCCGCGGCATCGAGGAGAGTCACCTGCTTGCCCGGCCACGCCGCGACGATCTCGCCGGCCAGCTCAATGCCGACTGGCCCGGCGCCAGCGATCAGTACCCGGGCCGCCCGGCTGACCGCTTCATGAGCGGCGCGTACCTTCTCATGCGCCGCCGCGGTGCTGTCGAGGTCGCTCTTGGCCGGGAATGGATAGCCGGACCCGGTGGCGAGCACGATGTAGTCGGCGTGGAGTTCCTCGCCCGAACCGAGCGTCACTCGCCCGGCATCGACTTTCACGGCCCGATCCTGGATCACCCGGCCACGGGCCAGCAGGCCCGAGTACGGAAGGTAGATCCGCGGCAGCCAGGACGGGTCCGCCAGCGCCCGGAGCGAGGCCACGTTGTGCACGAAGTCGTCCTTCGGCTCAACGAGCACCACGTCGGCGAACTGGTCGAGTGCTTTGGCCGTGCTGGTGCCTGCGTAACCACCGCCAATGACCACGACGGTCGGCGCGGGCTGGCCGGCCCCGGACTGCGGCGACCTGGGCTGCGGCGCTGTGGACTGCGGCGCTGTGGACTGCGGCGCTGTGGACTGCGGCGCCGTGGGCTGCGGCGGCCTGGGCTGCAGCGACCTGGGCTGCGGCGACCTGGGCTGCGGCGCTGTGGACTGCGGCGGCCTGGGCTGCGAGGAGTCGCTCATCGGAGTCTCCGTTCAGGTCGGCAGGCCCAGCGTCCGCCAGGGCGCTGGAGCGCTGCCCTCAAGATAATCTGCTTTACAGAGCATATTACAAGCAGATCTTCTTGCTCGCCATGGGGAGCAGTAAGCTGGGAAGATATGAGCGCTCTGAGAGAGCCTGGCGCCAGGCACGGCCCGACACCGGCCGGCTGGCCGGGCCGGCCGCTGGCATGACCCGGCGGGATCCGGCCGCTAGCCTCGCCGTGGAGTCAGCCTGCTGTGACGCTCTCAGCGAGGACCTGGGCTGGGCACTCGGCGTTGTCTTCCGCTCCTACCTCAAGGCCGCCAGGGCTGCCTTCGCCGACGTGCCCGGAGGTGCGCGCGGCTACCAGGTGCTGGCCGCGGCCGCCCGGGCCACGCCGGGTAGCCAGCTGGAGCTGGCCCAGCACCTCGGGGTTGACCGGACCGTCATGACCTACCTGCTGGACGACCTGGAAGGCAGCGGCCTGATCGAGCGCCGCCCGGACCCGGCTGACCGCCGGGCGCGGCACGTGCTGGCCACCAGCGCGGGCCGGGCACTGCTCGAACGCCTGGGCCGGCATCTGCAGGCGGCCGACCAGCACGTCCTGGCCGGCCTGCGCAGTGAGGAAGACCGGCAAGCCTTCCGCGCCATGCTGCGGCGGCTGGCGATCAGCGCCGATGCCTGCGATCCCGGCGGCACCGGATGCGATCTCGGCCTGGCTGACGCCGATGGCTGCGCCGGGAGCTAGGCCTAGCGGCCGGCACGGGAGGGCAACTCCGGGCGCGCCGGCGAAATGCGCGGCGCCATCATGCCGGACCCCGGGGGGCGTGCCTGGCACGGCAGCCTTCCCGGCGCGGCCCGCCCCGGCCCGCGAGCCGGCCCGTGCTTCCATGCTCATCATTGCCGTCAGGCAGAAGGCTCGTCACCCGCACGGCGCGCTGCCTGCCAGACTGACGGCATGCCCGCACAGAATGAGCCAGCTGGCCGGCCGCGCCGGATCGTGATCGTCGGCGGCGGCATCGCCGGCCTCGCGGCGGCTTTCTCCCTGCGCGAGACGGGCGCCGAGGTGACCGTCCTGGAGGGATCGGCGAGGCTCGGCGGCAAGCTGGCGGTATCGGAGGTGGCCGGGATTGCCGTCGATGAGGGCGCCGAGGCGCTGCTCGCACGCCGGCCGGAGGGCACCGACCTGATCGGCGCCGTCGGCCTGGCCGATCAGCTGCGGCAGCCGGGCACGACCCAGGCCGCCATCTGGAGCCGCGGCCGGCTCTGCCCGCTGCCGCGCCGCCAGATGTTCGGCGTCCCCGCCGACCTGGACGAGGTGGCCGGGACCGGGATCTTGTCGGCGGCCGGGCTGGCGCGCGCGCGGGAGGATCTCGTCCGGCCGGAAACCCCCCGGCCCGGTGATGTGTCGGTCACCGGCTACGTGGGCGCCCGGTTCGGCGAGGAACTGGTGGACCGGCTCGTCGACCCGCTGCTCGGCGGCGTCTACGCGGGCCGGTCGCAGGACCTGTCGTTCGAGGCGACCCTGGGCCCGCTGGCGGCCGCGGCAAGCAGGCATCGCTCGCTGGCCGATGCCGCCGCGGCGGTGCTCGACGGCGCCCGGCCCGCTGCCGCGCGGCCGTCCGGTCCGGTGTTCACCACGCTGGCCGGAGGCCTGGGCATGCTGCCGGACGCCGTGGCGGCCGCCCTCGCTGCGGCCGCTTCGGCGGGAACCCCCGGCGCGGCCATCCGCACTAGCGCCATGGTGCGCGAGCTGGCCCGTCGCCCGGATGGCTGGCGGCTGACCATCGGCTCCGCCCGGGCGCCCGAGTACCTCGACGCTGACGCCATCGTGCTGGCGCTGCCCGCCCGTCCGGCCGCCCGGCTGCTGTCCGGCGTGCCCGGCGCCGCCGCCGCGGCCGCCGCGCTCGGCGAGATCGAGTACGCGAGCATGGCACTGGTCACGCTCGCCTACCCGGTGTCCGCGTTCCCCGAGCCGCCCGCGGGCAGCGGCTACCTGGTGCCCGCCGTCGACGGCCGGGCGGTCAAGGCCGTCACGTTCAGCTCCGTGAAGTGGCCGCACCTGGCCGCGGCCGATCCGGGGATCACCCTCGTCCGCTGCTCGGTCGGCCGGATCGGGGAGGAGGCGCTGCTGCAGCGGCCGGACAGCGAGCTGACCGCCATTGCGGCCGGTGACCTCGCCGCGGCGACCGGCATCAGCGGCCAGCCGCTGGACAGCCGGGTCACCCGGTGGGGCGGCGGCCTGCCGCAGTACAACGTCGGCCACCTGGACCGGGTGGCCCGCATCCGCTCCGCGATAGCCGCCCTGCCCGGCGTCGCCGTCTGCGGCGCGGCCTACGACGGCGTCGGGATCCCGGCCTGCATCGCCACCGGGCGGCTGGCCGCTGAGCAGGTACTGGACTTCCTGGACTCCGCCGCCCGCGGCCCCGCTTGCGCCGAGTCCGCGGCCGGCCAGTCCCGGGCCGGCACCGGAGGCGCGCGGTGACCGCACCAGGCTTAGTGGAGCTGGAGCAGGACGGCCCGGTCTGGATCCTGCGCATGCAGGTCGGCGAGAACCGCTTCAACCGGGCCTGGCTGGACCAGGTCAGCTCCGCGCTGGACCTGGTGGAGGCCAGCGAGGGCCCGCGGGCCCTGGTGACGACCGGGGCGGGAAAGTTCTATTCCAACGGCCTGGACCTGGACTGGCTGGCTGGCGTGCCAGGGGAGGCCGGCGGCTTCGTTTCGGATCTGCACGGGCTGCTGGGGCGGGTGCTGGGCTTTCCTGCCGTCACCATCGCCGCAGTCAACGGTCACGCGTTCGCCGCGGGCGCCATGCTGGCGACCGCCCACGACATCGTGATCATGCGCGCGGACCGGGGCTACTGGTGCCTGCCGGAAGCTGACCTCGGGCTGCCGCTCACCCCGGCCATGTTCGCCGTGCTCCGCGCCAAGCTGCCCGGCCGGGCCGCGCAGGAGGCAATCCTGACCGGATGGCGCTACGGCGGCCCCGACGCGGTGGCGGCCGGGCTCGCGCACCAGGTCGCGGCCGAGGATGACGTGCTGCCCCGCGCGATCGGGCTGGCCGCGAGCCTGGCCGGGAAAGACCGCCGGACGCTGGCCGAGCACAAGCGGCTGCTGTACGGGGACGCGATCGACATCTGCCGTGGCTGAGGGCTGGCGGGTCAGGGCCGCCCGGTTCCGGGGCGGCCGGGGCGGGAGGGGCCGGCCGCTGGTGGGACAATGGGGACATGGCTGGGACGGAGAGCAGCGAGCCGCAGGCGGCCGCTGAGGCGCAGGAGGCCGCGGGGCGGCCGGGGACAGGACAGCCGGGGACAGGGCAGCCGGGGACAGGGCAGCCGGGGACAGGGCAGCGCGGGACGGCGGAGCGGCCGAAGGCCAGGGACCTGAACGAGCTGGTGCGCTACACCATGTGGTCGGTGTTCCGGCTGACCGGCCCGGGCGCGCTGGAGGCAGCGGGAGCGGCGGCCAAGAGCGGCCGGCCGGGGCTGGCCGCCGAGGTCAGCGAGCTATGCCAGCAGGCCGCCGGCAAGGGCGTGGTCACCCGCGGCTGCTACGACGTGCAGGGCCTGCGCGCGGATGCCGACTACATGTTCTGGTGGATCGCGCCGTCATCTGATGACCTGCAGGAAATGTACGCGCGGTTCCGCCGCACCGGCCTGGGCCGGGCCAGCGAGCCGGTGTGGTCGGTGATGGGCCTGCACCGGCCCGCCGAGTTCAACAAGAGCCACATCCCGGCCTTTCTGGCCGAGGAGGAGCCCCGCCATTACCTCTGCGTCTACCCCTTCGTGCGGTCCTACGAGTGGTACCTGCTGGAGCCGGGCGAGCGCCGGGCCATGCTGGCCGAGCACGGCATGCTGGCCCGCGAGTTCCCGGACGTCCGCGCCAACACGGTGGCCTGCTTCGCGCTCAACGACTATGAGTGGATGCTCGCCTTCGAGGCCGACGAGCTGCACCGGATCGTCGACCTGATGCGGGAGCTGCGCGGCGCGCGGGCCCGGCGGCACACCAGGGCGGAGATCCCGTTCTACACCGGCCGCCGCAAGCCCGTCGGCGAGCTGCTCGCCGCCCTGCCGTAGGACCGGAGGTCCCCCATGCCGCGCTGGACGGCCCCGTGAGGCTGCTCTTCGGCGGCGAGCGCTACACGGCCGAGCTGAGCTGGACCGATCTCGCGCCGCTGCTGCCCGGATGGGAGATCATCTCCTGCCCGCCCGCGGCCGTGCCCGAGCACCTGGCCGGGGTGGACGCCATCTGCCCGGTCGGCGCGCGGATCGATGCTGACGTGCTCGAGGCCGGCTCCTTCGGGATCGTGCACCAGTTCGGCGTCGGCCTGGACCGGGTGGACGTGGCGCGCGCGGGCGAGCTCGGCGTCTGGGTGGCGCGCGTGCCCGGCGACCAGGGCGGCAACGCCGACAGCGTCGCCGAGCTGACCATCCTGCTGCTGCTCGCGCTGATGCGGAAGCTCGACCAGGCCAGGGCCGCGCTGCGGGAGCGGCGCTGGTCCGCCCGGCCAGCCGGGCGGAGCCTGGCCGGCTCGACGCTGCTGCTGGTCGGGCTGGGCGCGATCGGGACCGCGGTCGCGCGCCGCCTGGCCCCGTTCGGCGCGCGGCTGCTCGGCGTCCGGGCCCATCCGCAGGCCGGCGGCCCGCCGGAGGTCGAGCGGGTCTGGGGCGCCGCGGAGCTGGCCGAGGCGCTCCCGCTGGCCGACGCCGTGATCTGCTGCGCGATGTTCGACGGCAGTAACGCGCGAATGTTCGACGCCAGCGCGTTCGGTGCGATGAGACCGGGCGCGCTGTTCGTCAACGTGGCCCGCGGCGGGCTGGTCGATGAGGCGGCGCTGCTCGCCGCCCTGGACTCGGGCCAGGTCGGCGGCGCTGGCCTGGACGTGCACGCCAGGGAGCCCGCCGACCCGGGCTCGGCGCTGCTGCGCCACCCTGCCGTCGTGGCCACCCCGCACGTCGGCGGGCTGACGGAGACCATGTTCCGGCGCACCGGCGAGGCGTTCGCGGCGAACATCCTGCGCTGGGCTGACGGGTCGGCTCCGCGCTGGGCGGTCAATGAGCCCGCCCGGCCGCGGCGGGCCGCCGTGCCCTGATCCTTCCGCTGAAGCCGCGCGGCCGGGCCGCCCGGCTGACATGCTGGGAACAGGACCGGCGCAGACGGGCACGCATGCCGCGAGCCGGGCACGCGGGCCGGATGCTGCACGGAGTTCGCTCGCGGGCAGCCGGAGTTCGCTCGCCGGGCAGCGCCGCCCGCTGCGGCCGGGTACGGGGTAGGAGAGACAGCATGCTCAGTCGGATGGCGATCGCCGCGGCCGGAGCTGCCGTGGCCCTGCTGACAGGCGGCGGGACCTGGGGCACGGCCGGGCCGGCCCGGCCGCAGGCAGCACCGGCCGCGAGCCGGGATGCCTCGGCTGCCGTCCGCCCGGCCGCCGCGCCGGGCACCGCCGGGAGCGCCGAGGCGCTTTCGGCCAGCCCGGCGGCCAAGCCGCTGGCGGGCAAGGTCGTCGGCATTGACCCGGGCCACAACGGCCGCAACAGGGACGACCCGACCTACATCAATCACCGGATCTGGAACGGCCGCGAGTGGGAAGCGTGCGACACGACCGGCACCGAGACCGACGGCGGCTACACCGAGGCCAGGTACAACTTCAACGTCGCCCGCTATCTGCGGGCCGACCTGCGCGCGGCCGGTGCCCGGGTGGTCATGACCCGGTACGGCAACAACGGCGTCGGCCCGTGCGTCAACCGGCGAGCCTGGATCCTCAATGACGCGCATGCGAACGTCTCGATCGATATTCACGCCGACGGAGGGCCGGCCTGGGGCCGCGGCTTCACCGTGCTGGAGCCGGTCGCCGACGGCCCGAACGACAAGGTGATCAGGAAGTCGGAGCAGTTCGGCTCGGATGTCCGGGCCGCCATCCTCGCGCACACGCCGATGCCGGAGAGCGACTACTACGGCAGCCACGGCATCATCTTCCGTGACGACCTGGCCGGCCTGAACCTGACCACCGAGCCGAAGGTGCTCATCGAGACCGGCAACATGCGCAACGCGGCCGATGCCAGGCTGCTGGTCACCACCTCGTTCCAGGAGCAGATGGCGCGCGCCCTCGCGGACGCGATCATCCGCTACCTGACCGGCCGGGGCTAGGCCGGCCCCGGCCGCCGCGGCCGGCCAGGTGGTCAGTGGCCAGCCGCGGGGCCGGCCTCAGGGCGCGACCGAGTTCCCGGTGGGCAGCGGCGGCTCGGACAGCAGCTGCCCGAACTCCTCGTCGGTGAGCAGCCGGGACCGGATCAGGAACCGGACGCCCTCCGGCGCCTCCAGGGAGAAGCCGCCGCCGCGGCCGGGGACGACGTTGACGGTGAGATGGGTGTGCTGCCAGTAGGCGTACTGGTCGGTGCTCATCCAGAACGGGACGTCACCAGCCACGTAGCCCAGCAGCACATCGGAGCCGCCGACCCGGAACTCGCCGCGCGGATAGCACATCGGCGAGCTGCCGTCGCAGCAGCCGCCGGACTGGTGGAACATCACCGGCCCGTGCTGCTGCTGCAGCTGGCGGACGAGATCCTCCGCGGCTTGCGTCATGGCTACCCGCTGGAGAGCCATCCCTAGAAGAACCCGAGCTTCTGCGGCGAGTAGCTGACCAGCAGGTTCTTGGTCTGCTGGTAGTGGTCGAGCATCATCTTGTGGGTCTCGCGGCCGATGCCCGACTTCTTGTAGCCGCCGAACGCGGCGTGCGCGGCGTACTCGTGATAGCAGTTCGTCCAGACCCGGCCGGCCTTGATCTCCCGGCCCATCCGGTAGGCGCGGTTGCCGTCGCGAGTCCACAGCCCCGCGCCCAGCCCGTACAGCGTGTCGTTGGCGAGCTTGAGTGCCTCGCCCTCGGAGTCGAACGTGGTCACTGACACGACCGGGCCGAAGATCTCCTCCTGGAAGATCCGCATGTCGTTGGTGCCGCGGAAGATGGTCGGCTCGATGTAGTAGCCGCCTTCCAGGCCATTGACCGTGCGCGGGCTGCCGCCGATGAGGACCTCGGCGCCTTCCTTCCTGCCGATGTCGATGTAGGACATGATCTTCTCGTACTGATCGACGCTGGCCTGCGCGCCGATCATGGTCGCCGGGTCCAGCGGGTTACCGCTCTTGATCGCCTTCGTCCGCTCCAGGCAGCGGCCCATGAACTCGTCGTAGATGGAGGAGTCGATCAGCGCGCGGGAGGGGCAGGTGCACACCTCGCCCTGGTTCAGCGCGAACATCACGAAGCCCTCGACGGCCTTGTCCAGGAAGTCATCGTCGGCCGCCGCCACGTCGGCGAAGAAGATGTTCGGGCTCTTGCCGCCCAGCTCCAGCGTGACCGGGATGATGTTCTCGCTGGCGTACTGCATGATCAGCCGGCCAGTCGTGGTCTCGCCGGTGAACGCCACCTTCGCCACCCGCGGGCTGGACGCCAGCGGCTTGCCGGCTTCCACGCCGAACCCGTTGACGATGTTGAGCACGCCGGGCGGCAGCAGGTCGGCGATCAGCTCGGCCACCATCAGCAGGCTGGCCGGGGTCTGCTCGGCCGGCTTGATCACCACGCAGTTGCCGGCCGCGATCGCCGGCGCCAGCTTCCAGGTGGCCATCAGGATCGGGAAGTTCCACGGGATGATCTGCCCGACCACGCCGAGCGGCTCGTGGAAGTGGTAGGCGATGGTGTCGGGATTGATCTCCGACAGGCTGCCCTCCTGGGCCCGCAGCGCGCCGGCGAAGTAGCGCCAGTGGTCGACGGCCAGCGGCAGGTCAGCGGCGAGCGTCTCGCGCACCGGCTTGCCGTTCTCCCACGTCTCGGCCACGGCCAGCTTCTCGAGGTTCTGCTCGATCCGGTCGGCGATCTTGTTCATGATGTTCGAGCGCTCGGTGGCGGAGGTGCGTCCCCACTTGCCGGCCGCCGCATGCGCGGCGTCCAGCGCCAGGTCGATGTCGGCCGCGGAGGACCGGGCCACCTCGCAGAAGACCTGGCCGTCCACCGGCGAGGGATTCTCGAAGTAGCGCCCCTCGGCGGGCGCGACCCACTCACCGCCGATGAAATTCTCGTAGTGCTGCGCGTAGCTGACGATGCTGCCCGTGGTTCCTGGCTTGGCGTAGGTCATGTGTGGCACTCCCTGATCGGTGAGATGGTGTGCTGTCGGGGAAGCCCGGCACGGCACTCCGCTGCTGATGCAGATCACGATGCCGGGCCGGGGTTGGCGAAAGGTTGGTCAGCAGCCGCGGCCCGGCGCGCGGTCAGCGAGCCCGTCAGCTGCGGCTCAGTCCCGCAGCACGGCGTGCAGCCGGGCCGCGGCGATGGCGCGGCGAGCGTCGCCCGCCCGCAGCAGCGCGATGGCGTGCTCGTGCACGGCCGCATCGAAGGGACTGTGCTCACCGAACCGCAGGGCATGCTCGGGATACGGGCTGGCGAGAACGGCCGCGCGCAGCGCGACGTTGAGCCGGTCCCGCCAGGCCATGATCCCGGGGGCCTCCGATTCTGGCAGCAGCGCGCCGCGGTAGAGCCGGACCGCGGTCGTCGTGTCGCCGTGCTCCAGGGCATGCCACAGCTCGGCTGCGTCGCAGCTCACCGGTGCGGTCAGCGAATAACGCCGCTCCGCGATGATGCCGCCGAGCGCCCGCCGCAGATGCGACACCTCAGCCTTCAGCGTGGTGGCGGCAACCTGGCGGTCGCCGTAGAGCTCGATGGCCAGCCGGCCGGGAGAGAATCCGTGCGGCTCCAGGGCCAGCAGGGTCAGGATCTCGATCTGCCGCGGCGTGAGCAGCAGCCGCGCCCGATCCCGCCGCACCTCCGGCGTCCCCAGGCAGAGCAGATCGACGCCGCTGGCGGCGTGCCGCGCCGGGCCGCCCAGCATGTCTCGCAGCCGGGACTCCACCGCCGATACCAGCGCGCGCACCGTCGGCAGCCCGAGTGGCTCGGCGCGGTCCCAGGTCGTGGACAGGTCCAGCACGCCCAGCACCCGGCCGTCCGGATCCCGGACCGGAGCGCAGTAGCAGACCCAGCCATGCAGGGCCTCGACCAGATGCTCGGCAGAGAAGACGACGCTCGGCCGGCCCGTGCGCAGCGCCAGCGCCAGCGCGTTGGTGCCGATAGCCGGCTCGTCCCAGCGGCCGCCGGGCGCGAAGTTCACCCGCTCGGCGCGGCGCTGCATCACCCGGCCCGCGCAGGTCCACAAGATAGTGCCGGACTGATCGGTCACCGCGGCGATGTAGCCGAGGTCAGCGATGCTGCTCAGCTCGTCGGCCAGATCGGTGATCGGCCTGCGCAGCGGCGAGTCCGACCACCGGGCCGCCACCGTTCCGCCGTCCGATGTCGGCGCGCTGACCTGCCCCGGGTCAACCCAGGCCAGGGACCGCGTCCAGGATTCGGCGACCACGGCCCGCACTCCGGCAGGGTGCTCGCTGCCGCGCGGGCCGCCGGGCTGGCCGCCGGCTATCCGCAGCATCGGCACCCGGCGAGCCCACTCGCGCGCCAGCACGTCCCGCCGCTGGCGGGCGGCGGCCGTTAGCGCCATACGCGTCACCCGACCTCGTCGTGGCTGAAGTGCATGCGCGCTCCTGCGCCGACTAGGGCTCATTGTCCCTCGGGCAGCGTGGCAGCACAGCTGCCCAGCCGGACAGGCCGCGCGGACCGGCAGGGCAGTGCCAGCCCTGTCAATCAGGCATAAGCTGCGGTTACGGAAATGCCGATTTAACACACCACTGACACCGGCGTAACCTCGGTCGTAGTGGGAGTGCCAGGGCAGGAGTTCTGATGCCCGTTCTACCGGAGAGCCTCGCGATGAACCGGAGCGGCTGGCACGACACCGCGCCGTCTCGCGGGCAGAGCGGCGGCCAGCTCGCCGGGCCCCAGCAGGACGGCGCGCCCCGCACTCACGCTCCCGGCGAGCTGGCCAAATTCCACGCACCCGAGATCGTCTTCGGGCCCGGCGCGCTGGCCGAGCTCGGCCACTGCGCCGCCCGGCTGGGCGCGCGCCGGCCGTTCCTGGTCACCGATCCCGGGCTGATCGAGGCGGGCTGGGTCGCGGAGGGCAGCGCGCACCTGCGGGAGGCCGGCCTGCGCCCGGCCGTCTGGCATGACGTGACTCCCAATCCCAAGGACCACGAGATCGAGGCTGCCTTCCAGCGTTACCTGGAGACCGGCGGCGACGTCATCATCGGGCTGGGCGGCGGCTCGTGCATCGACGCCGCGAAGGGCGTCGCGATCCTGTCCGGCAACGGCGGCCGCATCCTCGGCTATGAGGGCGTCGATCGGGTCGTCCGCCCGATCCCCCCCACCGTGATGGTGCCGGCCACCTCAGGCACCGGTGCCGACGTATCGCAGTTCGCCGTCATCACCGACACCAAGGCCCTCATCAAGATCACCATCATCAGCCGCACGCTGGTGCCTGAGATCTCCGTGATCGACCCGCGGCTGCTGACCACGATGCCGGACTGGCTCAACGCCGCGACCGGGCTGGACGCGCTGACCCATGCGATCGAGGCGTTCGTGTCCCGCGCGCATAACCCGCTCACCGACAGCCACGCGCTGAACGCGGCCCGGCTCATTACCCGGCACCTGCTGCACACCCAGCTGCGGCCGACCGACAGCAGCCCGCGGCTGGCCATGGCCCAGGGCTCGCTCGAGGCGGGCATGGCGTTCACCAACGCCATCCTCGGAGCCACCCATGCGATGAGCCACCAGGTCGGCGGCCTGCTGGACGCCGCGCACGGGGTCGTCAACGGCATCCTGCTGCCGCACGTCATCAGGTTCAACGCGCAGGTCCGGCCCGAGCGGTTCGTGCCGCTGGCCGCCGCCTGCGGGATCCCGGCCGACGGCGCCCCGGCCGCCGAGGTGGCGCTGATGCTGGCCGACCGGGTCCGCGCGCTCGCGGACGAGGTGGGCGTGCCGAAGGGCCTGGCCGGGCTCGGCGTCACCGAGGACGTGCTGCCGCGGCTGGCCCGCAGCACCCTCAAGGACGCCTGCCTGGCCACCAATCCGCGGGACGCGAACGCCGCGGACATCGAGGAACTGTTCCGGGCTGCGCTGTGAGGGTCCAGCGGTGACCGCGTCCGAAGACGATGCTCCCGGTGATCTGGCCGCCCTGACCGGCCTTCGCTCCGGTAAGCGCTCGTATTACCCCGAATACATCCGCTCCGCCGAGCGGCTGGAGAATGCCGTGCAGGCGCTGGACGGCATCTCCCGTGCCCTGGTGCGCACCGCGGCCGGCCCCGCACCCTGGTGGAATGGGTGGTGCGGACCGCGACTGAGCACCTAAGGGCCGAATGGCTGCTGTTCGCCATGGCCGACGGCGTCCTGCCGGCCGCCCGGCCGCGGTTCCTGGCGGTCACCGGCGGCGCGCTCATCGATGATGAGAGCCTGCTGCCTGCCGACGTGCGCGAGCACCTGGACCTGCTGCGCGGCCGTCCGTGGGAGGCCGAGTCGCCGGACAGCGGCCACGGCTGGGTGCGCGTGTCGATGACGCTCGATGAGGAGCCGGTCGGCGGGATCGCGGCGCGGCCGGGCAGCGGGCTGGAGGTGGCCGCCACCGACCAGGCCATCCTGCGGGTGCTGGCCAATCAGGCCGCCGTGGCGTTGCATAACTCCTTCCTGTTCCACGCGACCACGCAGCTGCGCGGCCGGAGCGAGCAGCTGTACGACGCGACCACCCAGCACGCCAGGGACCTGGCCGCGCGCAGTGCCGAGCTGGCCGAGACGCAGCGGCAGCTCGTCGCCGCGCTGCAGCGGCAGGCGCTGGACGACGAGCGGCACCGGATAGCCCGCGAGCTGCACGACAGCGTGACCCAGTCGGTGCTGTCGGTGGGCATGACCATCGAGGTGTGCCGGGCTGAGCTGGAGAGCCTGGGCGGGCAGGCCGGGGAGATCGCCGCCCGGCTGTCGCCCGCCAGGGACCTGACGAGGCACGCGGCCGAGCAGCTGCGGGCCGCGATCTACTCGCTGCACCATGTCGCCGACGAGGCATCGGGCCCGCTCCCGGTCATGCTGCGCCGCCTGTCCACGGTGCACCGGCCGGCCTGCAGGTGACTGTGGTGCCGGAAGGACGCCCGGTCCCGCTGCCGGCCGCGTGCGAGCAGGCCATGCTGCGCTGGACCGGCGAGGCGCTGTTCAACGCCGCGGCCCACGGCAAGGCGACCCGCGCCAGGGTCCGGCTCCGGTACCGGGCTGACGCGGCGATCATCAGCGTGTCCGACAACGGGACCGGCGACCCGGCGCAGCTGCGCCGCGCGCTCCGGCTGTCCAGCACGGGAGATCTGTCCGGACGGCACCGGGGGCTGGCGAACATGCTGGAGATGGCGAGCGAGCTGGGCGGGACGCTGTCCATCCGCGGTTCCCGGTCAGGCGGCATCCTGCTGCAGCTCAGCGTCCCGCTGCCATGGCCCGGCGGCGGCTCCGGCGGACGGCGGTCCCCGGCGGAGGGAGACGGCGGCCATGCCTGAGCGGCAGCCGGCCGCAGCGGGCCGCGGCCAGGACGGCGTCACCCTCGTGCTCGTGGACGACCACGCGATTCTCCGGCAGGGCCTGCGCTCGCTGCTGGAGCGCGAGGGCGACCTCGAGGTGGTCGGCGAGGCCAGCTCGCCCGGTGAGGCGCTGGCCGTGGTGGAGCGGACTCGCCCGGCCATCGTGGTGCTGGACATGAAGCTGTCCCCGGCCTCGGACAATGACGGGCTGAGCCTGTGCGCGGAGCTGACCCGGCGCTACCCGGGGCTCGGGGTGCTGGTGCTGTCGACCTTCGCCGACGACGCACTGGTCATCAGCGCCATCCAGCACGGGGCCTGCGGCTATGTGGTCAAGGACGTGGACACCGCGGAACTAGTGCGGGCCATCCGGATGGTCGCCACCAACGGGAGCGCATTCGACTCCCGGTCAGCGGCGGCCATGATGCGATCGATTCACGCCCCGGTCTCGCGGTCGCCGCTGACGGAGCGCGAGCTGAGCGTGCTGCGGCTGGTGGCGGCCGGGCTGAGCAACCGGGGGATCGGCGGCCGGCTGCACCTGTCGGAGACCACGGTGAAGTTCCACCTGCGCAATATCATGCGCAAGCTCGAGGCGACCAGCCGCGCCGAGGCGGTCTACAAGGCGACCCAGACCGGCCTGGACCTCACGTCGGCGTGAGGGGCGGGCCGGGCGCCGCCGGGGGAGCGGCGCCAGCCCGCCGGCCGGGGGAGCGGCGCCAGCCCGCTGCGGGAGCGGCGCCAGCCCGCTGCGGGAGCGGCGTCAGCCCGCTGCGGGAGCGGCGTCAGCCCGCTGCGGGAGCGGCGTCAGCCCGCCGCCAGGACGAGCCAGCCGCCGTGGTGCTCGTGCACGGACCAGCTGCAGCCCGCCGCCCGGCCCAGCTCGCCGAGCTGACGCAGGTCGAAGATGCGGACGTGGCCGTACGGGGCCTCCGGCTCGGTCTCGAACGGCACGGCCACCACGACCTGGCGGCGGGCCACCCGCAGCGCCTCGCGCAGCACCGCGCCGCCGTGCTCGGGGTGCACGTGCTCCAGCAGGTGGATCACGCTGACCGTCTCGGCCCAGCCGTCGGGCAGCGGGATCCGGGCCGCGTCGCACACCAGGGTGCCTACCTGCAGCCCGCGCGCGGCGGCCACCGTCCTGAGCAGGCACATCGTGCCGTCGGAGAGGTCGGAGGCGGTCACCGTGTTAGCGGGCCGCTCGGCCAGCAGCAGCGGCAGGAACCCGAAGCACGAGCCGAGGTCAAGCACCCGTCCGGCCGGGATGAGCTGCAGCGCGTGCGCGTAGACCGGGGCGAACTCGCTGATCGTCGAGCACCTCTGACCGTCAGCACCCGGAGCGCGCCAGCACTGGCGGACCCTGGCCAGCGTGTTGCCGTAGAAGGCGCACCAGGCCAGCAGCGGGTCATCGATGCAGGAGCGCACCACGCCGGTGAATACCCGCTCGAATATCTCCCCGCCAGAGAGCCAGCCCGGCGCGAACAGCTCACCGGTCAGCAGCCCGGTCAGGTCGTTGTCCAGCTGCTCGGGACTCAGCCAGTGGCGCACCTCGATTCTCCGGCCGCGCTCGGTGAGGCAGAAATGCTCCGTGCACACCACCGGTTCCGGGCCCCCGGTCCGGCCGCCGGGCATCTCGGTCCGCAGCACGCTGACGAGATAGTCGTCATAGCGGCCCGGCCGGCCGGGCGCCAGCGGGTCGATGCCCTGCGGCAGCCACTCGGCCGCCGCCGGGTTGCCCGGCTCGCTCAGCGCTGGCTCGCTTAGCGCTGGCTCGCTCAGCGGCGGCTCGCTCATCGGCCGGTCGCCTCCGCCGAGATCAGCTGGGCAGCGCGCTGCAGCCCGGTGAGATCGCCGACCACCTGGACCCGATCGCAGAATTCCGCGTAGCGCGGCAGGTCGCAGCCGCCCAGCGACCAGGAGTAGCGAGGCTCTGGGGTGAGCCAGATGGTCTCGCGGACCCTGCGGGTCATCTCGTGGAAGGTGTCGAGCTGCGCATCGGTGCCGTTGCCCCGGCCGTCCCCGAGCACGATCAGCGTGGTGCGGCGGTTCAGCGCCGCGGAATGCTCCGACAGCAGCCGGGTGAAGGTCGAGCCGTAGTCGGAGCTGGCGTCCACGTCGAGCAGGCCGCCGGCCGGCAGCCCGTCGAAGACCAGCCCGAGTGCCCGTTCCAGCGGGTGCTCGGCGAACAGCTCGGTAATCTCGACCGGCTCGTCGACGAACGCGAAGGTCCGGGCCTGGGTGAACAGCGACTGCATGCCGTAAACCAGGTGCAGCGTGAACCGAGCGGCCGTCCGCACCGACAGGGACACGTCGCTGAGCAGCAGCAGCCGGGGCTTGTCCGCGGCCCGCCGGGTGGTGACCGGACGGAACGGCACGCCGTCGTAGCGCATGTTCTGGCGCATGGTGCGGCCGGGATTGACCCGTCCGCGAGCGTGCTCGCGCTGCCGGCTGGTCGGCGCACCGCGCAGCTGGCGGGCCAGCCGCCGCAGCGCCTCCTCCATGTCGGCCCGCTCCCGCTCGTCCACCGACTCGACCCGGGCCCGGTCGGCGATCCGGCCCTCCACCACGGCATCCGCCAGCCGCTCCAGGTAGCGCCGCAGCAGGTCGGGCAGGTCGGCGATCACGCCGGCCAGCTGCCGGCGCAGCGCGGCCAGCCCGGCCTCGTCCAGGTCCTCCTCGGCGCTGTCCAGCCAGCCGAGCAGCGTTTCCTGCTGGGCCACCGTCAGCGCCGTGTCCAGCGGGTGCCCGGTAGGCGGGGCGAGCTGGCCGGGCAGCCCGGGATTGTGCAGCCGGCTGGTCTCCAGCTGCACCGATGCCCCCAGCTCGCGGGCGCTGTCGGCGCCGTCCTTCGACAGCACGATCTCGTCGGTCACCGAGGCCAGGTCGATCTTGCTGGCTTCCTGGTGCAGGTTGTACTGCTGGGCCAGGTCCTCGGGCCGGAAGTAGTCGCGGATGTCGGCCGGCTTTCCGTGACTGTGGCCCTGCTGCGGTGTGTCCGACGGCTCCTGCGACACGGTGAACGATTCCAGCTCGCCGGTGTCGGACAGGTCGTCGTGGGCGTGGCCGTGGTCATGCCCGCCGCCGGGCCCGGTGACCTTCCGCAGCGAGAAGAATGCCGTGAACAGCTCGTCGAACACCTCGTCGTCGCGCCGGTCCTTGATCAGCGTGAGCCGCAGCGCGGCGCGCAGCGTGGGCGCGTCGGCCAGCACGCCGGGCTGCGCCGCGGCCAGCATCGCGTCAGCGGCCTCGGCTGCCGAGACCCGGACGCCGAACAGCCGCAGCAGCCGGGCGAACCGGTGCAGGCTGCTCACCATGTGCCGCTCCGTTCAGCCGGCCCGTCTGGCCGGCCCGTTCAGTGCACCGCTCAGTCGCTCTCGTCAGCGGGATCGGCCGGTCCGGCCGGGCGGGCAGGGCCTGATGGCCGGCGCCGGGTGATCGCGGCGAAGGACCTGCTGCCCTGCCCCTGGCCGGGAGTCGTGCGGCGGGTGGGGCCGGGGCCGGGCGCGCCGTAGTAGTTCTCGTCGTGCCGGCCCGGCTGGTCTTTGGCCGCCCGCACGGCCCGGCCGTTCGCGCGCCCGGCGGCCTCGTGCCCGGCGGCCTCGTGCCCAGGGTCATGCTCGCCGGGCCGGTGCTCGCGCCGGTCGTGCTCGTGCGGCCCGTGCTCGTGGGTCTCGTGCTCGTGCGGCCCGTGGTCGTGGGCGTGGGCGTGGGCGCCGCGGCCGGGCTCGGGCAGCTGGCGGTTCGGGTCCAGCAGCTGCGGCAGCACCTGGGCGGCGCGCTGCATGTCCCGCTCGTACTTCAGCACCGTGTTCGCGGTGTCGGCGAGGATCTGCGGGTCCAGCTCGTCGACCCCGAGCACCGTCAGCGTCCTGGCCCAGTCGATGGTCTCGGAGATGCTCGGGCTCTTGCGCAGCGGCAGCTCGCGCAGCCCGCGGACCACCTGCACGAGCTGCCGGGCCACGGCGTCGGCCAGCCCGGTCTGCTTGGACCGGACGATCTCCAGCTCGCGCTCGGCGTCCGGGTAGTCCAGGAACAGGTGCAGGCAGCGGCGCTTCAGCGCCGCTGACAGGTCACGGGTGTTGTTGGAGGTCAGCACGACGTAAGGCGGGATCTTCGCCGTGTAGGTGCCGACCTCGGGCACTGACACCTGAAATTCGCCGAGGCACTCCAGGAACACCGCCTCCAGCGCCTCGTCGGCCCGGTCCACCTCATCGATCAGCAGCACGGCAGGCTGATCGCCGCGGATGGCGTCCAGCAGCGGCCGGGCGACCAGGAAGTGGTCGGAGAAGAACACCGCGTCGTGGCCCTCGATCCGCCGCACCGCGGCAGGGATGTCCGGCGCGTCGGCGATGATGTCGTTGATCTTCTCCCGCAGCATCTGGGTGTAGAGGAGCTGCTTGCCGTAATCCCATTCGTAGAGTGCCCTGGTCTCGTCCTGGCCCTCGTAGCACTGCAGCCGGAGGAGCCGGCGGCCGGTCACCGTGGCCAGCGTCTTGGCCAGCTCGGTCTTGCCGACCCCGGCCGGTCCCTCGAGCAGCACCGGCTTGTTCAGCCGGGACACCAGGTAGATCGTGGTGGCCAGCCGGCGGTTGGTGATGTACCCGGCCGCGGCGAACCGGGTGACGACGTTGTCGATCGACAGAAATGGGCTGTCATCATCTGCCGTCTGGGGCAACGTGTCCTCCGGTTCGTCCGGGCGCAGGATGCTCGACCGCCGGCGCGGTCAGCTGAGCAGGTCGTCCAGGTCGCCGTTCATGCAGTGCTCGACGACCGGGCGGACCGTCTCGAAGGTGCACTCCTTGGCGTTGCCCGGCGTGCAGGCGTCACCGAGCACGTGGTTGGTGATCCGGTCCACGTCGGCGGCGTTGCCGAGGACGGTCGTGGCTTCCTCGTAGAACTTCGTCGGTCCCTGGCCGAGCCGGTTCTTGGAGTAGCTCTCCTGGGTCACGTCGGTGAACTTCTCCGGGATGCCCACGTCCCGCAGCAGCCGGATGGCCGCCGCCAGCGCGGCCTCAGCGGCCTGCACCGCCGTCATGCCGTGCGTGTCCACGCCCATCACCTCGGCGATCTCGGCGAACCGCTGGTAGGCGACCGGCATGTTGAACGCCCATACCCGGGGCAGCGCGATCGCGTTGTTCAGCCCGTGGTGCAGGTCGTAGAAGGCACTGACCGCGTGCGAGATCGAGTGGATGATGCCCAGGCCACCGGAGTTGAACGCCTGCGCGGCGATGTACTGCGCGTACATCATGCCCTCGCGGCCGGGCAGGTCCTGGCCGTTCCATACCGCTGCCCGCAGGTTCTCCGAGGTCAGCCTCATGGCATAGAGCGCGTTGCCGAGGGACGGCGGGAAGTTCAGCCGGGACACATACGGCTCGGAGGCGTGCGCGAGCACGTCGAAGCCGCACTGGGCGGTGTAATCCAGCGGGCAGTCGTAATACAGCACCGGGTCGTCGATCGCGAGGCTGGTCACGCTGGCGTCGTCGAAGGCCACGTACTTGTGCGGGTGATCAGGGTCGGTGGTGGTGTCGGTGATGACATAGGCCCAGGACGTCTCCGAGCCGGTGCCGGCCGTGGTGGAGACCGCGATATGCGGCGGGTTCTTCGGGTTCTCTGACTTGTTGAAGCCCTCGAACTCGTTGACGTTGCGGCCGTCATGGGCCACCGAGATCCGCGCGCCCTTGCACGCGTCGTGCGAGGAGCCGCCGCCGATCGAGACGAACGAGTCGCACTTGCTCTCCTGGTACAGCGCGACGGCGTCCATCACGTTGTAGTCCTTGGGATTGGACTCCACCTTGTCGTAGAGCACCGTCTCCAGGCCGTGGTACTTCAGCGACTCGACGATCTTGTGTACGGTGTCGCTGCCGCGCAGGCCCGAGGTCATCACCAGGACTTTCGCGAAGCCGAGCTTCTTGGCCTCCGGCCCGATCATCTCGTGCGCTCCCGGCCCCAGCAGGGCACGGGGGAACGGGTGGAACTCCTTGATCGGGAATGGCTTGAGCAGTTCATCGACCTGCATGGCGGACTGGCTCCTCTCCGAACGAGTCGCGCGCCCGCGGGGCCGGCCGTGACGGCCTGAGCGACGGCCGTCCCCGGCAGCGGGAGCACTGTTGCGGTGAGGCTAAGCAGCGGCGCGGTGATGCGGAACCCGTGCGCGGCCTATTCCGTCCGGTCGCGACCGCATTGCGCCCGGACGGGCAGGAGCGCTCCTGCCCGATCGGACGGGCCAGGACCGCACCTGCCCAACCGGACGGCGGGACGACGGCCGAAAGCATGGTGACGGGGCGCAGGCGCCCCCCGCACGGTCCGAGCATCAGGCGCCGCCGGCCGGCGGGTCACAAGGGGTTCGCTGCCGCCCTGCCGGCGCCGGGAGGAGACAGTCATGACCGCGCTCGAATCAGCCGGTGGCGACGGCGGACGGCCCGCGGCCAGGCGGGAAGGCGCCGCGGCGGCCGGGATCGCCGAGGCAGCCGAGGCCGAGGCGGCCGCGGCCGTACCTGTCCAACCGGACGGGGCCATCAGGGCCGGAAGCATGGTGACACCGGCCGCACTGCCGCATACGGTCACCTGCATCAGGCCATAACGGCGTGCGGGCCCGCTCCTGGCTCCGCCGCGACTACTGACCGGAGGGTTTCTCATGCAGCAGGACATCCGAGCCGACTCGCTGCCCGATACCGCCGCTGCGGCCGGAGCCGGCCTTAGCGGCGATCCCGACACCAGCCAGGGTCCGCCGGTCAGCGAGGAGCTGCTGGTCGAGGAGATCTCCATCGACGGGATGTGCGGCGTCTACTAGCGCCGGGCGATCGCCATGACCGCGCCTTTCGAGCCAGGCCGCGGCTACCGGCTGAATCCGGACGTTGCGCTGCGCCCCGAGCCTTTCGGCGCGCTTGCCTACCACTTCGGGACCCGGCGGCTGTCGTTCCTCAAGTCGCCGGATCTCGTGCAGCTGGTGCGGGGACTTGACGCGCACCGGTGCGCCCGCGACGCACTGGCCGGCCTGCCAGCCGGGCGGCGCGACCTGTACCTGCGGGCGCTGGCCGCGCTGGCCGAGTCCGACATGATCGTCCCTCAGGAAGACCGGAGCGAAGCCCCGTGACGACCATCAGCTGGGAGCCGGACCGGAGCGAGCGCGTGCCAGCCCTGGTCGATCAGTTCAAGCGCGGCCTGGCCGCGCCCATCTGCCTGACCTGGGAATGGACGTACGCCTGCAACCTGGCGTGCACGCACTGCCTGTCGTCCTCTGGCCGGCGCGACCCGGCCGAGCTCAGCACGGCCGAGATGCGGTCGGTGATCGACGAGCTGCGGGCCATGCAGGTGTTCTACGTCAACGTCGGCGGCGGCGAGCCCACCGTGCGGCCGGACTTCTGGGAACTGCTGGACTACGCCGTGTCCAGCCAGGTCGGCGTGAAGTTCTCCACCAACGGGCTGCGGCTGACCCCGGAGCGCGCGCAGCGGCTGGCCGCCACCGACTACGTGGATGTCCAGGTCTCGCTGGACGGCGCGAGCCGCGAGGTCAATGACGCGGTCCGCGGCCACGGGTCGTACGACCTGGCGCTGCGCGCGCTGGCGAACCTGGCCGGCGCCGGGATGCGGGACTTCAAGATCTCCGTGGTCATGACCAGGCACAACGTGCCGCAGCTGGATGACCTGGCCGCGCTCGCCGACCGGTTCGGAGCCCAGCTGCGGATCACCCGGCTGCGGCCATCCGGCCGCGGCGCCGACGTGTGGCACGAGCTGCACCCGACCGCGGAGCAGCAGCGCGAGATCTACGCGTGGCTGGCTGACCGCGGTGACCGGGTGCTCACCGGTGACTCGTTCTTCCATCTCAATGCGCTGGGCGGCACGCCGCTGCCGGGCCTGAACCTCTGCGGCGCCGGCCGGGTGGTCTGCCTGATCGACCCCGTCGGCGACGTCTATGCCTGCCCGTTCGCGATCCATGACGCGTTCAAGGCCGGCACAGTGCGGGCGCCGGGCGGCTTCGCGCAGGTCTGGCGCTCGGCGCCGCTGTTCGCCGAGCTGCGCACCGAGACCTCTGGCGGCGCCTGCCGCTCCTGCTCGCAGTACAGCGCCTGCCAGGGCGGCTGCATGGCAGCGAAGTTCTTCACCGGCCTGCCGCTGGACGGGCCCGATCCCGAGTGCGTCAGGGGATACGGCGCCGCCCCGCAGCCCGCGTCCGCCCGCGGCGGCCTGCCCCGGGCGGACAAGGACCACTCGCACCGATTGCCGCCCGCCCGCCCCGCCCGCCCCGCCCACGCCGCGCAGCCCGCCCACGCTGCGCAGCCCGCCCACGCCGCCCGGCCCGCCCACGCCGCGCAGCCCGCCCAGGCCGCGCAGCCCGCCCACGCCGCGCAGCCCGCCCAGGGCGCCGATCCGCCCCGTCACGGCCGGGCCGCCGCGGCGCCTGGCGGGGCCGTTCCGCTGGGCATGCCGGCCATCCGGGTCCCGGCCCGGCTCTGCGACTCCAGCCCCCTCGCGGCCGCGCCGTGACCGCCACCCTGACCGAGCCCATCAGCCTCGGGGCGCGCCGCGCGCCGAGCCGGGTGATGTTCGGCCCGCACGAGACCAACCTCGGCCGGCACCGCGCCATCTCGGACCGGCATGTCGCGTATTACGCCCGCCGGGCGGCCGGCGGCTGCGGCGTCATCGTCACCGAGACGGCCAGCGTTGACCCGTCCGACTGGCCGTACGAGCGCGCGCCGCTGGCGGCCGAATGCGGGCCTGGCTGGGCCCGCGTCGCGGCGGCCTGCTCGCCGTACGGAACGCTGGTCCTGGCCGGGCTCGGCCATGCCGGGATGCAGGGCTCCTCGGCCTTCTCCCAGTCGGCCCTGTGGGCGCCGTCGCGGGTCCCGGATGCCGGCACGCGCGAGCTGCCGATGGAGATGGCCGCCGCGGACATCGATGCGGTGGTCCGCGGCTTCGCGGCGGCGGCCGCGCTGGCGGCAGGCTCCGGGCTGGACGGGGTGGAGATCAACGCGGGCCAGCACTCGCTGCTGCGCCAGTTCCAGTCCGGGCTGACCAACCAGCGCGGCGACAGCTACGGGCAGGACCGGCTGCTGCTCACCGAGCGGGTGCTGCGCTCGGCGCGCGCCGCGCTGGGCGCCAGCCGCGTCCTAGGGCTGCGGCTGTGCTGCGATGAGCTCGCCCCCTGGGCGGGGGTGACCCCGGAGCTGGCGGCCGGGCAGGCGGCCCGGCTGGCCGGGCTGGCGGACTATCTCGTGGTGGTGCGCGGGTCGATCTACTCGGTGCCGGCGACCCGCCCCGACCTGCACACCGAGCCGGGCGCCGGGATCGAGCTGTGCCGCCAGATCCGGGCCGCGGCGGGCGGCATTCCCGTGGTGCTGCAGGGCAGCGTGGCGGACCCCGGCCAGGCGCAGCGGGCTCTGGACGACGGGGCCGCCGACCTGGCCGAGATGACCCGCGCGCAGATCACCGATCCGAGCCTGGTCAGGCTGCTGCGCAGCGGGCAGCCCGGCCGGATCCGGCCCTGCCTGCTGTGCAATCAGGCCTGCATGGTCCGCGATAACAGGAACCCGATCATCAGCTGCGTGATCGAGCCCGGCAGCGGCCACGAGCTGGACAGCGGTCACCAGCCCGGCAGCGCCGCGGCCGCCGGGAACGCCGCGGGGGAGGGCCAGGCGCGCCGCCCCGTGCTGGTGGTCGGCGGCGGTCCCGCCGGGATGGAGGCCGCCTGCGTGCTGGCCGCCCGCGGGCATCGGGTCCGGCTCGCCGAGCGCGGCCAGGCCCTGGGCGGCATGCTGGTCATCGCGGCAGGCGTGCATGGCCGGCGGCGGCTCGGCCTGGCGGTGCACTGGTGGCGCCGGGAGCTGGACCGGCTGGCCGTGAGCGTCACGCTCGGGCACGAGGTCACGGTCGCCGAGCTAGACGCGGCACTGGCCGGCGGGGACGGCGTGCTGCTGGCCACCGGATCGGTGCCCGGCCCGCGCGAGTACCGGGTCGAGCCAGGCGCCTCCGTGCTGGAGGCCGCCGACCTGCTGGCGCTGGCCGGGTCGGGCAGGCTGGAGCAGCTGCCCGCGGGCCGGGCCGTGGTGTTCGACCCGGTGGGCGGGCCGGCCGGGGTCGGCATCGCCGAGCTGCTCGCCGCGGCCGGCCTACGTCCATCGTCACCCAGGACCAGGTGGCCGGCACGCAGCTGGCCATCACCGGGGATCTCGCCGATGCCAACTCACGGCTGCAGCGCGCGGGCGTCGGCCGTGAGCTGCGCAGCCTGCTGCGCACGGTGACCGCTGAGCACGTGTCGCTGGAGGACAAGTGGACCGGCGAGCAGCGCGTGCTGGACTGCGGGTTCGTCGTGCACTGCGGCCACCGGCTGCCGGAGCAGTCGCTGTACCTGCACCGGCCGGGCACGCTCCGGGCCGGCGACTGCGTGGCGCCGCGGACCGTGCTGGAGGCGGTCCTGGAGGGGCGCCGGGCCGCTGAGGCGATCAGCGCGGCCGGCGAGCTGGGCGGCCTGCCCGCCGCCGGGCCGCAGCTGACCACGACCGGGGGCGTCCGGTGAGCGGGGCCGGGCGCTACCGGTACCTGTTCTCGCCGCTGCGGATCGGGCCGGTGGTGGTCCGCAACCGGATCGTCTTCTCGGCGCACCTGACCAACTACGCCGAGGACGGACTGCCCAGCCAGCAGCACGCTGACTATTACGCGGCCAGGGCAGCCGGCGGCGTCGGGCTGATCATCACCGAGGAGCACTCGACCCATCCCACCGACTGGCCCTACGAGAAGCTGATCCACGGCTTCCACCGGGCGGTCATTCCCGGCTACCGGAAGATGACCGCGGCCGCGCATGACCACGGCGTGCCGATCTTCGCGCAGCTGAACCACAACGGCGGCCAGGCCTCGTCGATGTTCTCGCGGCTGCCCGTCTGGGCGCCCAGCCCGGTGCCGGACCCGATGTTCCGCGAGGTTCCCAAGGCCGTGGAACGGCACGAGATCGCCGAGATCGTGGCCGGCTACGGGATGGTCGCCGGGCACTGCGCCGAAGGCGGTTTCGATGGCGTGGAGCTGCAGTGCTCGCATTCCTCCATCGTCCGCGGGTTCCTGTCGCCCGCGACGAACAAGCGCACCGACGCCTACGGCGGGTCGCTGGCGGGCCGGGCCAGGATCCTGCTGGAGATCGTCGATGCCGTGCGCGAGGCGATCGGGCCCGGCCGCGCGCTCGGCGTCCGGATCTGCGGCGACGAGCTCATCGAGGGCGGCAGCACGCTGGCCGAGGCGGTCGAGGTGGCCAGGATGGTCGAGGCCACCGGCCAGGTGGATTACATCAATACCTCGATCGGCGTGGCCACGGCGACGTTGTTCATGATCGAGGCATCGATGAGCATCCCGCCGGGCTACGCGCTGTTCATCGCTAACGCCATGCGGCGGGCGGTCCGGCTGCCGGTGATCGGGGTGGGCCGGATCAAGGACCCGGTCCAGGCCGAGCGTGCCCTGGCCGAGGGGCACTGTGACCTGATAGGCGTCGTCCGCGGCCAGATCGCCGATCCGGACTTCGCCGCCAAGTCCCGGTCCGGCCATGCCACCCAGATTCGCACCTGCCTGTCCTGCAATCAGGAATGCGTCGGCCGGATGGGCCTGAACAGATGGCTGGGCTGCATCGAGAACCCGCGCACCGGCCGGGAGGCGGTCCCGCTCCCGCCGCCGCGCAGCCCCGGCAGGCGGGTGATCGTGGTCGGCGGCGGGCCGGCCGGGCTGCAGGCGGCAGCCACGGCGGCGCAGCGCGGGCACCGGGTCACGCTGCTGGAACGCCAGCCGCGCACCGGCGGCCAGGTCGCCGTGGCCGCGTCCGTTCCCGCGCGCGCCGAGTTCCTCGACGTGGTGCGCAACCTCGCGGCCGAATGCCAGCGCAGCGGGGTGGAGATCAGGACCGGCGTGACGGCCACGGCGCAGTCGCTGCGCGCCGAGTCCCCGGACGCGGTGGTGCTCGCCACCGGCGCCCGGCCGCAGCCGCCATACTGGGCCGGGGGCCATCCGCGCGTGGTCGACGTGCGAGACGTGCTGGAAGGACGCGCCGAGCCTGCCGGGCAGGTGGTCGTGGTCGACGACCTCGGCTTCCATCAGGCCACCAGCGTCGCTGAGCTGCTGGCCGACCGCGGCTGCTCGGTGGAGATCATCACCGCGGGCATGGTCGTGGGCCAGGATCTCGGCATCACCCTGGATATGGAGACCTTCAACGTGCGCGCTCATGCCAAGGGAATCCGGCAGGCCACCGACCTGGTGGTGATGGGCGTGGCCGCCGCGCCAGGCGAGGACACCGCCGGCGCTCCCAGCGAGGACACCGCCGGCGCGGACGGCGCTGGCGGTGACGGGTCCGGCGGGATCGAGCTCTCGCTGCTGCATCACCCCACCGGCCAGCCCGCGCAGCGGCGCTGCGACTGGGTGGTGTGCGCGGTCCATCAGGCACCCGAGGACGAGCTCTGGCAGGAGCTGCAGGCCGCGCCGTTCGAGGTGCACCGGGCCGGTGACTGCGTCGCGCCGCGCCGGGCGCATGCCGCGGTGATCGAGGGGCACCGGGTGGCGGTGGCGCTATGACCAGCCCCGCGGAGACCATCCCCGCCGGTATCACGTTCCTGGCCGTCGTCGTGGTCCGGGATGGCCAGCTGCCAGCTGGCGCGGACGAGGCTGCGGCCGAGGCCGGCGGAGCGGTCCTGCTGGCCGGATCGGGGACCAGGGAGGCGGCCGGCCAGCTGGCCGCGGCCAGCCGGGCGTGGCTGCTCGAGCTGCCCGCCGCGGGACCAGCCGCGCTGGCCAGCGCGCTCGCGCGGCTGCTGGCGGGGGTGGATATGGTGCTGCTGCCCGAGTCACCCGACGGCCGGGATCTCGCGCCGAGGCTGGCCGTGGCGCTGGGCCGCGGCCTGCTGGCCGGCGCCGTCCGGTGCGCGCCAGACGAGGTGGAGGTGACCAGGCTCGATGACCGCCTGTCGGTCCGGGTCGGGGTAGACGGGCCGGTCGTGGTGACGCTGCGGCCCGGCAGCCGCGGCCAGCCGCCGCCAGCGGGCCCAGCCGAGATCCGCGCGCTGTCGGATCCCGGCGCCGCGGCCAGCACCGGTGCCGGAGCCGGGATCGGTGCCGCGGCCGGATCCGGGCCCGGCGCCGCCCCCGATGCCGAGAGCATCGAGGTACTGCAGCCCGAGCCCGCGACCGCCGACCTGGCCGAGGCCCGCCGGATCGTGGGCGGCGGCGCCGGCCTGGTGCCCGCGGGAGCCGACGGGGCCGCCGTGATGCGGCTGCTGGCTGAGGTGGGATCCGCGCTGCAGGCCAGCGCGGGCGCTACCCGGGTGGTTACCGACGCGGGCTGGATGAGCTACGACCGCCAGATCGGCACCACCGGGGTGAGCGTGAGCCCCGAGCTGTACATCGCCTTCGGCATCTCCGGCGCCGCCCAGCATGTCGGCGGGCTCGGCGCGCCCGAGCACGTGGTCAGCGTCAACACCGACGTGTCCTGCCCGATGACCGCGATGGCCGATCTTGGCATCGTCGCCGACGCGCCAGCGGTGCTGGCCGAGCTGGCCAGGCAGCTCGGCGTGACCGCGCCGGCCGGACCGGCCGCAGCTGCGCAACGCCCGGCCGATCCGGCCGCCCAGCCCGAGGGAGCAGCCCATGCCGGCTGACGTGATGACGGTCGACGCGGTGGTCGTCGGAGCCGGGCCCGCCGGGTCGGCGGCGGCCCTGGAGCTGGCCAGGGCAGGGCGCGATGTGGTCATGGTGGAACGCGGGGCCTTCCCCGGCGCGAAGAACGTCTACGGCGGCGTGGTCTACGGGCGGATCCTCGACGAGGTGGTGCCGCAGTGGTGGACCGAGGTGCCGGTCCAGCGCTGGGTGACCCGCCGTTCCACCATGCTGATGACGCCCACCCAGGCGCTGACCGTCGACTACCGCACCAGCTCCTGGGATCGCCCGCCTTACAACGGGATGACCACCTACCGCACCGACTTCGACACCTGGCTGGCCGGCAAGGCGGTCGCGGCCGGGGCTCGGCTGGTCACCTCGACGGTGGCGACAGGCCTGCTGCGGGACGGCTCCGGCCGGATCGCCGGGGTGCGCACGGACCGGCCCGATGGTGACATCCGGGCCCGGATCGTGATCGCGTGCGACGGCGTTAACTCGTTCCTGGCCAAGGAGGCGGGGCTGCTGCCGCGCACCGACCCCGCGCACACCACCCTGGGCGTCAAGGAGGTGCTGGCGCTGCCGCGCGAGGTGATTGACGACCGGTTCGGCCTGGTCGGCGACCAGGGCCTGGATATCGAGATGGTCGGCTGCACCAGCGGGATCCCCGGCGGCGGCTTCCTCTACACCAATCTCGACACGGTCAGCGTGGGCGTCGTGGTCGGGCTGGAGGGACTGGCCGCATCCCGGATCCGGCCCGAGGAGCTGGTGGCCGGGGTCAAGGCGCACCCGGCCATCGCGCCGTACCTGCGCGGCGCCGAGCTGAAGGAGTACTCCGCGCACCTGATCCCCGAGGGCGGCTACCGGTCCATGCCGCGGCTGGCCGTCGACGGCATGCTGGTGGCCGGGGACGCCGCCTCGATGTGCCTGGCCGCCGGGCTGTGGCTGGAGGGCGTCAACTTCGCGATCGGCGCCGGGCTGGCGGCCGGCCAGACGGCGGCCGAGGCGATCGCGGCCGGTGATACCACGGCCCGCGGGCTGGCCGGGTACCGGCGGCGGCTGGCGTCGTCGTTCGTGCTCGCCGACCACAAGCGGCTGCGCAACGCGGCCGACATCGTGCTCGCCGACCGGATGCAGCGTGACTACCCGCGGCTGGCGTGCGACTTCGTCGAGCAGGTGTTCACGGTGACGAACCCGCATCCCAAGCTCGGCATGGCCAGGGAATTCTTCCGCGCGGTCAGCCTCAACCAGGTCCGGATGCGGCACCTGGCGCAGGATGGCTGGCAGGCGCTGCGGGCCTTCCGGTGAGGGGCGGCGAAACGGTGAGCTACGCGGGAGTCTCCTTTGATGAGCGGATGTCGAGCGTGGAGTTCCGGGTCGGGGAGCGCGCGCACATCACCGTCGACTCGGACGTGTGCCGGTCGTGCACGACGAAGGAATGCGTGCACGCCTGCCCGGCCAGCCTGTTCGTGCCGACGACCGACGGCGGCATCCTGTTCAACTTCGAGCAGTGCTTCGAATGCGGGACCTGCTACCAGGTGTGCAATCGCGAGGGGGCGATTTCCTGGAGCTACCCGGCCGGCGGCGACGGCGTCGTGTTCCGGAAGGGATGAGGGAGCATGACGGTCATCGTCGCGGCGCTCGGCTGGTCCTGGCGCGAGGCCGAGGTCGACCCGCTCACCGGGACGGTCACCGCGGATCACCGCGACCGCGGGCCGAGCCGCTCGGATCTGGCGGCGCTCGAGCATGCGCTGCGGCTGGCCGAGCGGTGGGATGCCCGGGTGGTCGCGGCCACTGTCGCGCCGGCGCAGGCCGACGCGCTGCTGCGGGAGGCGCTGGCGGCCGGGGCGGACTGCGCGCTGCGCGTCGAGCCGGCCAGCTGGACCGCGGCCCCGCGTCCGGCCCTGCTGGTGGGCGGCGAGCAGGAGTCCGCCGTCGCGCTCGCGGCGGCGCTGCGCCAGCACTACGGGGCGGTGGACCTGGTGCTGTGCGGCGACCGCGCGGCTGACCGGGCCACCGGCTCGTTCCCGGCCTTCCTGGCCGGGTCGCTGAGCGCAGCCCAGGCCCTGGGCTGCGTCCGGCTGGAGCCATCCGGTGACCGCGAGCTGCTGGTGCACCGCCGGCTGGACGGCGGCAGGCGCGAGGTGCTGCTGGTGCGCCCGCCCGCCGTCGTATCGGTGGAGGCGGCCGGCCTGCGGCTGCGACGGGCCGGGCTGCCGGCCACGCTGGCTGCCGCGGCCGCCGAGATCACGGTGGCCGCTACGCCGGTGGCGGCCGCGGAGCGCCGCATCCGGGTGCTGGGCGCTCATCCGTACCGGCCGCGGCCGCGCGAGCTGCCGGGTCCGACGGGCTCCGCGCTGCGGCGGACGCTGGAGCTGACCGGCGCGCTCACCTCCCGGACCGCGCCCACGGTGGTCGGCCCGCTGCCGCCGGACCAGGCGGCCAGCGAGCTGCTGGCCTACCTGCGCCGGAATGGCTACCTCGACCCGGATGACAGCGGATGACCGGTGGCCGGACTGGCCCGGCCGGCGCAAACCAGGCTGCCGGACGGCTTCACCGTCGAGCTCGCCGCTGACGTGCACCGCTCCAGGGACGGGCGGCTGATGCTGGGCGGCTCGCGGCCGCGGCTGCTGCGGCTCAGCGAGGCGGCCGCGCGGCTGCTCGGTCCCGGCGAGCTCACCGTCGCGGATGAGGCGACGGCGGCGCTGGCCCGCCGGCTGGCGGACATCGGCGCCGTCATCCCGCCGGCGGCGGCCGTAGCGGTCAGCGACGTGACCATAGTGATCCCCGTGCGGGACCGGGCCCGGATGCTGCGCGAGCCGGCGCCGCTGCGGTCAGCCCTGGTGGCGCAGGATTGCGCCACACTGGCTAAAGATGGCGTCTAAATAACTTGTGATGGCATCACAGTGGCATCATAATGGTGCCATGAACCTGGAGCCTTACGTCAGCACCATCCGCCACGAGCTTGCCGTGGCCGCCGAGGCGGGCGGGGAAGACGCTCGCGCGCTCGCCGAGCGGCTGGCCGGCCCGCTGGAATCGGCGCTGCGACTTGCCCTGCTGGAAGCGCTGTCCGCGGCGACGGACGAGATCACCCGTGACCTCGCGCCGGGCTCGGTGTACCTGCGCCTGCAGGGCCGCGAGCCGAGCTTTGTCGTGACCCCTCCGGCTGCCGAATCGCCGGGCGAGGCGGAGACTGCCGCGGCAGATGTCCCGCCGCCAGCGCCCGCGGATGCTGCGGACGGCAACGACGGCGTGATGACCAGGATCAACTTCCGCCTGGCCGAGCGCCTCAAGGGCCGGATCGAGGAGGCCGCCGACCGGGCCGGGCTCTCGGTCAACGGCTGGCTTGTCCGCGCCGCCACCGCCGCGCTGGAGCCCGGCGACCCCGGCCGCGGCGCACCCTCCGGACGGCGCGCCCCCTGGGGCAGCCAGCGCTACACCGGCTGGGTGCGGTAACGCTCCCGCGGCACGATCTCGCCGTGCCCGTCCACGGCCCCTGACCACCACCCAAGTCCCTTCCCCGGCCCGCCAGCGGAGCGCGGGCCGGCCAGCCATTCCGGAGGAATCACCATGCCTGCCTTCAGCACCCCCGAGCCGATCTCGGCCACGATTGACCTGGTCGCCGGCGACGTCCGCATCACCGCGAGCGAGCGGGACGACACGGTCGTGCAGATACGGCCCAGCGATCAGTCCAGCGACCAGGACGCGCGGGCCGCGGACCAGACCCGAGTCGAGTACGCGGCCGGGCAGTTGCTGGTCAGGGCACCGAAGCAGCACAGCCGCAGCCTGTTCGGCAAGCCAGGATCGATCGACGTGACCATCGAGCTGCCGGCCGGCTCGCAGCTGCAGGGCGATGCTTCGGTGGCCGCGTTCCGCTGCGCGGGCCCGCTCGGCGAGTGCCGGATCAAGACCGCGACTGGCGACATCGGGCTCGACACCACCGGCCCGGTCGACCTGCGGACCGGCGCGGGCGCCATCACCGTGGAGCGGGTGGCGGGCCACGCCGAGATCAGCACAGGATCCGGCCGCCTGCGCCTGGGCGAGATCGACGGCACTGCCGTGATCAAGAACTCCAACGGTGACAGCTGGCTCGGCGAGATCACCGGCGACCTGCGGGTGAACGCGGCCAATGGTGACCTCGCCATCGACCACGCGGGCGCGGGCGTGACCGCCAGGACCGCCAACGGCGCCGTCCGGATCGGCGAGATCATCCGCGGGGTCATCTCGCTCAAGACCGGCTTCGGCGAGATCGAGGTCGGCGTCCGGGCCGGCACGGCGGCCCGCCTGGACGTGTCGACGGGGTTCGGCCGGGTGCGCAACGACCTGGAGACCGCCGACAGCCCTGAGCCGTCCGACGAGACGGCCGAGGTGCAGGCCCGCACCAGCTACGGCGACATCGTGATCCGCCGTTCCTGAACCCACGGAACGGCCTCTTCGAAACCACGGAGCAGAGAAATGACAACCACCGCCCCAGCCCGGCTGGCGATCTCAGCCACCGGGCTGCGGAAGGCGTTCGGCGACAAGCTCGTGCTGGACGGCATCGACCTCACCGTCCCCGAAGGGACGATCTTCTCGCTGCTGGGCCCCAACGGGGCCGGCAAGACCACCACGGTGCAGATCCTGTCCACGCTGATCCCGGCGGACGGCGGCGAGATTCGCATCACCGGCCACGACCTGGCCGCAGAGCCCGACGCGGTCCGCGCCGAGATCGGCGTCACCGGCCAGTTCTCGGCCGTGGACAACCTCCTCACCGGCCAGGAGAACCTGCTGCTCATGGCCGACCTGCGGCACCTGGGCCGGGCCGAGGGGCGGCGCCGCGCCGCGGCACTGCTCGACCAGTTCGACCTGACCGACTCCGCGCGGAAGCCAGCGGCCACCTACTCGGGCGGGATGCGGCGGCGGCTCGACCTGGCCATGACCCTGGTCGGCAGGCCGCGGCTGATCTTCCTCGACGAGCCGACCGCCGGGCTGGACCCGCGCAGCCGCCGCGCTGTGTGGCAGATCATCCGCGACCTGGTCGCCACCGGGGTCACGATCTTCCTCACCACGCAGTACCTGGACGAGGCTGACCGGCTCGCCGACCGGATCGCGGTTCTCGACCACGGCCGGATCGTCGCCGAGGGCACCGCCGGGCAGCTCAAGCGCCAGATCCCCGGCGGGCACATCCGGCTGCAGTTCGCCGGCCTGCGCGAGATGGAGATGGCGGCCGCCATCGTCGGCGCGGTCGCCCGCGACGACGAGGCGCTCACTCTGCAGGTGCCCAGCGACGGCAGCGTTCCCGCGCTGCGCTCGCTGCTCGACCGGCTCGACGGCGCGTCCATCGAGGTCGAGGAACTGTCGCTGCACACCCCCGATCTCGACGACGTCTTCCTCACCCTCACCGGCCAGCCAGATCTCACCAGCCAGCCAGACGAAGCCCTGGAGGCCCGCCGATGACCACCCTGTCCTATGCCGCTGCCGATTCGGCGACCATGCTGCGCCGCAACCTGCGGCACATGCTGCGCTACCCGTCCATGACCCTGATGCTCGTCGGCCTGCCCGTCATCTTCCTGCTGCTGTTCGTCTACGTGTTCGGCGGCACGCTGGGCGCGGGGCTCGGCCACGTGCGGGGCGGGCGGGCCGGCGACGTCAACTACGTCGTGCCCGGCATCCTGCTGCTGACCGTGGCCACGGCGGCCCAGAGCACGGCGATCTCGGTCGCGACCGACATGACCGAGGGCATCATCGCCAGGTTCCGCACCATGGCCATCTCCCGCGCCTCGGTGCTCACCGGCCATGTTCTCGGCAGCATGATCCAGTCCATGCTCGGGGTGGCCGTCGTGGTCGGATTCGCGCTGCTGGCCGGGTTCCGGCCGACGGCGGGCCCGCTGGCCTGGATCGCGGCCGTCGGGGTGCTAGCGATGATCTCGTTCGCGCTCACCTGGCTGTCGGTCGCCCTCGGCCTGGTCAGCAAGAGCGTCGAGACGGCCAGCAACCTGCCCATGTTCCTGATCCTGCTGCCGTTCCTCGGCAGCGGCTTCGTCCCGACCCGCTCGATGCCGGCCGGGGTGCGCTGGTTCGCCGAGAACCAGCCGTTCACGCCGGTCATCGAGACGCTCCGGGGACTGCTGCTGGGAGGCCCGGTCGGCAGCAACGCGGTGATCGCCGCCGCCTGGTGCGCCGGCATCGCGCTGCTCGGCTACGCCTGGGCGAGGCGCCTGTACAGCCGCCGGGCCCTCCAGCCCAGGTGAGCCGTCCTTGAGCAACGTGGGAGCGTCATCACTGTCGTTGTATCCGCAGCGATCACGCTTCCACGTTGCTGGCTGCTGGCCCCGGCCTCGAGCGCCCGGCCGCTAGCCGTTCTTGCGCAGGAACTCGCGCAGCCGGGGCAGCGGCCAGGTGTTGATCACGTCGCCGGCGGTCAGCCAGCCGCGCTGCGCGGTGCCGACGCCGTAGCGCAGGTAGTCCAGGTCGCGCACGGAGTGCGCGTCGCTGTCGATGGCGAACCTCACCCCCGCGTCGAGCGCCGACCGGATGTGCGCCGACGGCAGGTCGAGCCGGGCCGGATGGGCGTTGATCTCCAGCGCCGTGCCGGTCCTGGCGCACGCCCGGAACACCTCCGCCAGGTCCACGTCGACCGGAGGCCGGCGTCCGATCTTCCTGGTCAGCGGATGGCCGATGATGTTGACCCGCGGGTTCTCGCAGGCGGCCAGGAACCGCCTGGTCATCTGGGCGCGCGGCTGGTCGAACAGCGAGTGCACGGACGCTACGCAGATGTCGAATCCGTCCAGGAACTCCTCCGGCCAGTCCACGCTGCCGTCGGCGGCGATGTTGAGCTTCCGTGCCGTGCAACAGCACCATCGGCCCGCCGCCCGTTCCGCTGCCGCCCGTTCCGCTGCCGCCCGTTCCGCTGCCGCCCGGGTCCCTGCCGCCCGTTCCGCCGCCGCCCGTTCCGCTGCCGCCCGGGTCCCTGCCGCCCGTTCCGCCGCCGCTGGCCCCGCGGCCGGCACCGCCGGCGAGCCGGGCGCCGAGCCGCCGGACCTGCTCGCGCTGGGCCAGCATCTTCTCGTCGGTCATCCGCTGCATGAACAGGTTCGGCGCGTGATCGGTGACGGCGTAGTACTCGTAGCCCCGCGCCTGCGCCGCCGCGACCATCTGCTCCAGGGGGGCGACGCCGTCGGTCAGGTCGGTGTGCGTGTGCAGGTCGCCGCGGATATCGCGCTCGGTCACCACGGCCGGCAGCTCACCGCGCTGCGCCGCCGCGATCTCGCCGGTGTCCTCCCGCATGGTCGGCGGTATCCAGTCCATGCCCAGGCGGTGGTAGACCTCGTCCTCGGTCCTGGACACGATGAGCTCACCCGTCGCGGTATCGAACAGGCCGTACTCGGAGAGCTTCAGTTTCGAGCGCACGGCGATCTCGCGAATCCGCACATTGTGCGCCTGCGAGCCGGTGAAATACTGCAGCGCGGCGCCCCACGACTCCTCCGGCACCACCCGCAGGTCGACCTGCAGGCCGGCCGCCGTCCGGATGGATGTCTTGGCAGGCCCCGAAACGATGACCTCGCCCAGCTCGGGCACGCCGGCCAGCGCCGCCATCAGCGGGGCGGAGTCCGCGGCGGTGGCCAGCACGTCCACGTCGCCCACGGTCTCGGCGCAGCGGCGCAGCGAGCCGGCCGCGCGCAGCGCAGGCAGCCGGGAGCCGCGCTGACCGCCTCGATCACCATCGCGGCCGTCTCGGCGGCCACGTTCAGCAGCACCCGCTGGCCGGTGCTCTCCAGCAGCTCGATGCCCCGGAGCAGCTTCTCCGTGCTCTTGCTGCCGAAGCCCTTCAGTCCGTCCAGCTGGCCGGCCGTGATCGCGTCCCGGAGCTCCTCTGGCGAGCTGACGTGCAGCTCCCGGTAAAGCAGGAGAGCGCGCTTGGGACCGAGGGCCGGTACCCGGGTGAGCTGGATGACGCCGTCCGGTATCTGCGCCCGCATCCGCTCCAGCGCCGGGAACGTCCCGGTCGCGGTGATCTCGCTGACCTTCTCGGCGGTGGACTTGCCCACGCCGGGAATGCGCTGCAGGTCCAGCGGGCTGAGCCCGGACACGTCCTGCGGGTGGCCGGCGATGGCGCGGGCGGCCTTCTGGAACACCCGGGCCCGGAACGGGTCCCCGCCCGTCATCTGCAGCAGCTCAGCGTACTCGGTCAGCAGCTCAGCCACCGCGTCATTGGCCTGGGGCATGGTCCCATTCTGCCCGCGCCCCGGCCCGGCCGAATCGCCCGCGCCCCGGCCCGGCCGGACGGCCCGCGCCCTGGCCCGGCCGGATGGCCCGCGCCCCGGCCCGGCCGGACGGCCGGAGAGTCCGGCCGCGAGGGAGGGCCCGGTCACGCCGTCAGCCGCATCCCGCACACTTATCTGATGACTGACCCCGCCCGGCTCGACCCGCTCGCGGCTCCCGGCCCCGCCAGTCCGGACCCGGCCAGTCCCGGCCCCGCCAGTCTTGGCCCGGCCAGTCCCGGCCCGGCCAGTCCCGGCCCGAGCCCCGGCCCGGCCGGGCCGCCAGTTACGGGCGCGCCACTGTCACCGGTGTGGTCGGTCCCGGCGGCGGCGGATCCGCGTGACCCGCTCGGCCTGCGGGCCGACGCCCCGCTGCTGGCCGGCTGGCTGGACTTCTGTGACCGGGCGGAGCGCGGCCAGCTGCTGCCGATGTCGGTGCCCGGCCACAAGCAGCGCCGCGACCTGGTCGGCGACGTGATCGCCGGGGACGCGCCGCTGTATGGCGGGCTCGACTCCATCAAGCACGCCGATACGCTGCGGATCGACGCGGAGGGCCGGGCCGCGGCGCTGTGGGGCGCGGACTGGTGCCGGTTCTCCGTGGCCGGCTCGACGCACGGCAACCAGGCCCTCGCGCTGGCGATCGGCAGGCCCGGCCGCGAGGTGGTCATCACCCGGACCCTGCACCGGTCGCTGCTGCTCGGCCTGGTGCTGGCCGGGCTCCGCCCGGTCTGGGTGCGGCCGGAGATCGATCCGGCTTCCGGCCTCCCGGCCGCGGTCGCCGTGGACACCGTCGCGGCCGCGCTGGCCGCGCACCCGGACGCCTGCGGCGTGTTCCTCGGCGATCCCTCCTATGTCGGCACGATCGGCGACCTGGCCGGGCACGCCGATGCCGCGCACGCGGCCGGGGTGCCGCTCGTGGTGGACGCGGCCTGGGCCGCCCATCTCGGCTTTCACCCCGACCTGCCGCCGCACGCGATCGCGGCCGGCGCCGACGCGATGGTGACCAGCGCGCACAAGGCGCTGCCTGCCTACAGCCAGGGTGCTCTCGTGCTGGCCAGGACTGGCCGGCTGGATGCGGCCCGGCTGAACCGCGCGTTCGAGGCCACGCACACCACCAGCCCGACCGGCTCGATCATGGCCAGCATCGACGCGGCCAGGGCGCTGCTGGCCAGAGACGGCGCGCGGCTGTGCGCCCGGCTGCTCCGCGGCGTCGCGGCGGCGCGGCACCGGCTCCGGCAGGTACCCGGCCTCGGCGTGCTCGACGGTCCCGGCGTGGAGCCGACGAAGCTGGTCGTGCTGCTGGCCGGCACCGGCGCGAACGGGTACGCGGTCGAGGCCGACCTGGTGGCGGCGGGCATGCCGATGGAGATGGCTGACCGGGACACGCTCGGGCCCATCCCCACGATGGCCGACAGCGAGGAGCAGGTCGCGGCCTTCACCGAGGCGCTGATCGCGACCATCGAGCGGCATCGCGCCGCGCCCCGCCGCCCGGTCCCGGCCGCGGCGTGGACGGTCGAGCCGGAAACCGTGCTCGCGCCCAGGGAAGCCTTCTTCGCCCAGAACGAGACCGTGCCCGCCGATCGCGCCATCGGCCGGGTCAGCGCCGAGCTGATCGCCCCCTACCCGCCGGGCGTGCCGGTGCTGGCCCCCGGCGAGCTGGTCACAAGGGCAGCGCTGGCGGCGCTGCGCGAGGTGGCCGCCGACGGCGGCCGCATCGCCTACGCGGCCGATCCGTCCCTCGGCACGCTGCAGGTCGTCTGCCGGTAAGCCCGCCCGGCCACGGCGGGCCGCTGCCGCCAGAGGCGCCCGGCCAGCCCGTGCAGGACCAGGCCGCGGCGCCCGTCATAGGATGACCGGGAACTCCATGATCATGAAGCCGGGCAGGCCGCGCCCGGCCAGCGACAGGGGGCCCTGGATGACGTTCGCGATGAGCCGGGCCGAGCGGGAGCAGTTCCTGGCCGGGGTGCACGTCGGCGTGATGAGCGTGACCGAGCCGGATGGCCGGGGGCCGCTCACCATCCCGGTCTGGTACAGCTACCAGCCCGGCGGGATGGTCAGCGTGATCACCGAGCGGAGCTCACGGAAGGCCCGCGCGGTCAGTGCGGCAGGCCGGTTCAGCCTCTGCGCCCAGGACGAGGCGCCGCCCTTCCGCTACGTCACCGTGGAGGGCCCCGCGGTCATCGAGGACGTTGATCTGGACGAGCGGCTGGCGATGGCCCGCCGCTACCTCGGCATCGAGGGCGCTGACCAGTTCGTGGCGGCCAATCCCGACCCCGAGGGCGAGAGCATCGCGATCCGGCTGACCCCCGAGCACTGGCTGAGCGCGGACTTCGGCAAGTCCGGCTGACCGGGACCGGGACCGGCTGACCGGACCGGGACCGGGACCGGGAGCGCCTGGCCGCGCTGGCGCTAGCGCGGCGGGTCGGCGGCCCGGACTGTCCCGGCGATCCACTCGAGGAACTCGGCGGCCAGCGCGGGCCGGTCGTCGGGCAGGCCGGCCAGGTTGATCCGGAGCAGGGCCGCCGCCGAGGCCGCACCGGCCTGCGCGAGGAACCCGGCCGTGGCCGCGTCGCCGCGCAGGTTCGGGTTGCCGTGCGCGGCCAGCTCGGCCGCCAGTCCCGCGACCTCGGCGGCCAGGGTCACGATCGCCATCGGCACGTCGCTGGCCTCCGACAGGGCAGCAGAAATGGCCTGGCGCCGGAGCGTTTCCGCCCCGGCTTCGTCAGCGGGCTGCCGCCAGGCGGCGAGCACCTGCTCAAAGGAATCCGCGTCCGCCTCGGCCAGCGCGGCAGCCTGGCGGGCGAATTCGTCGGCGGTATCGGCGCAGGCGGCTGCCCTGGGCTCGGTGAGCTGCCGGCCGGAGTAGCGGGCGGTCATCGCGCACAGGCTGGCGGCGAGCGCGACGCAGGTGGCGGCCGCGGCGCCGCCGCCCGGTGCGGCGCGCCTGGCCGCCATCTCGCCGAGAAACTGGCCGAGCGGCATCTGCAGGTAGCGGGGCTGAGCGGCGGCCGGGCTGGCGAGGTCATGGTCAGTTGCGCGAGCGCCGGCCGGGCTGGCCCCGGCAGCACCGGGGCCAGCCGGGGCCGCGTCCGCGACGCCGGTGTCAGCCGGGCCAGGGCCGACGGGGCCGGGTTCGGCTAGGCCGGGATCGGCCGGAACCGGAATGCGGTCATCGTGGTTCATGGCTGCCGGCTCAGCGGCGGAGGCGCGGGATCATGGCGCTGGGCACGGCGCCCGGCCCGGTCACGACAGACCCACGACGTTGCCGTCCGCGTCGATGTCGATCCGCTCAGCCGCCGAGTTCGAGGCCAGGCCCGGCATGGTCCGCATGTCCCCGCAGATCGGGTAGATGAAGCCGGCGCCGACCGACGCGCGCACTTCCCGGACGGGCAGCCGCCAGCCAGACGGCGCTCCCTTGAGCGCCGGGTCGGAGGACAGCGACAGCTGGGTCTTCGCGATGCAGACCGGCAGGCCGCCGAATCCGTTCCGCTCGAAGCTGTCCAGCTGGCGCCCGGCGAGCGGGGAGTAGTCCACGCCGTCAGCGCCGTAGACACGGCCCGCGATCGTCTCGATCTTCGTCCGCAGGGACGCGTCGCCGGGGTAGAGGAAGCTGAACTGGCTCGGCTCCGCCGCGGCCTCTGCCACCGCCTCGGCCAGCGCTGTCGCGCCGCGGCCGCCGTCAGCGAAGTGCGTGCAGACAGCGGACCGGACCCCCATCGACGCCGCGATCTCGGCAATGGCCGCATGCTCGGAGGCGAAATCCCCTGGCATGGCGTTGATGGCGACGACCGGCGTGACGCCATGCACCCGCACATTCTCGATCTGCTTGCGCAGGTTCGCGCCGCCGATGTGCACCTCATCGGGGTTCTCCGCGAGCATGGCCGGGGGCAGCGGCTTCCCGGCCACGATGCGGTGGCCGCCGGAATGTGCCTTCAGGGCGCGCACGGTCGTCACGACGACCGCGGCATCCGGCCGCAGGCCGGAGACCCGGCACTTGATGTTGAAGAACCGCTCGGCGCCCATGTCGGCGCCGAATCCGGCCTCGGTGATCAGGAAGTCACCGGCCCGGATCCCGATGAGATCGGCCACGACCGAGGAGTTGCCGTGCGCGATGTTGCCGAACGGGCCGGCGTGCACCAGGACCGGCGTGTTCTCCAGCGTCTGCAGCAGGTTAGGGTTGACCGCGTCCCGCATGATGACGGTCATCGCGCCGGCCGCCTTCAGCTGCTCGGCGGTCACCGGATCCCCGCTCCGGGTATAGCCGACGACGATTCGGCCCAGCCGGGCCCGCATGTCCTGCAGCGACGTGCACAGGGCCAGGACGGCCATCACCTCGGATGCGGCCGTGATGTCGAAGCCAGTCTGCCGGGGCACCCCGTCGGCGGCCGAGCCGAGCCCGGCCACGATGTTGCGCAGGGCCCGGTCGTTGACGTTGATCACCCGGCGCCAGGTGATGTTGTGCGGGTCCAGGCCGAGCGCGTTGCCCCGGAACAGATGGTTGTCGACCATCGCCGCGAGCTGGTTGTGCGCGGCGGTGACGGCATGCATGTCGCCGGTGAGGTGCAGGTTCAGCGTCTCGAACGGCACTGCCTGGCTGTACCCGCCGCCGGCCGCGCCGCCCTTGATGCCGAACGTCGGCCCCATCGACGCCTGCCGGATTGCGATCGTGGCTCGCCGGCCGATATGGCTCATGGCCTGGCCGAGGCCGATCGTCGTCGTCGTCTTCCCCTCGCCCAGCGGCGTGGGCGTGACCGCGGTGACGACCACGTACCTGGCCCGCGGGCGGTCAGCTAGCTCCGCGATCGCGGCGAGATCGATCTTCGCGACGTGCTCGCCGTACGGCTGGACCAGCCAGGGCGGGATTCCGATCTCGTCGGCGATGCCGGCGATCGGCTTCAGCGCGGCTCGCCTGGCGATCTCCAGCGCGCTGGGCATGGCCATCTGGCTGTCGCCACCTTTCGTTCGGACGGGCGGGTCAAAGGAGCAGGGAGCGGGCTGGGCGATCAGGGGGCAAGGGGGTGATGCCGGAGGGCGGTGCGGCGGCCGCCTCACCGGTACCGGGGGGCGGGGTACACGATGGTCCTGGGCTCGGTGAATGCCTCCATCGGGTAGCGCCCGCCGACCCGGCCCCGGCCGCTGACGCTGCCCGCCCGGCCGCCGAACGGCAGGTGGGACTCCCACAGGTTGGTAGACGCGTTGACATTCACCCAGCCGGCCCTGGCCTGCTCGGCGAACGCGAGACCGCGCTCCAGGTCCGCGGTGAAGACGGCGGCGGTCAGCCCGAACGGCGAGGCGTTCGTCAGGTCCAGCGCCTCGCGGGCCGAGCGGACCTCGACCACCGGGACGACGGGTCCGAACGTCTCTTCCCGCTCGATCGCCATCCCCGGCGTGACGCCGTCCAGCACGGTGGGTTCGGCGAACAGCCGGGTCGGGAAGCCGGCCGCGCGGCCGCCGCCGCAGCAGACCCGGGCGCCGCGGCTGACGGCATCGGCGATGTGCCGGTCGAACTTAGCGGCAGTGGGCTCGTTGTTCAGCGGGCCCATCGTGGTACCGGCCGCGAACGGGTCGCCGAGCCGGATGGCGTCCTTGGTGGCAGCTACGACCCGGTCGGTGAACTCGGCGCGCACGCTGGCGTGCACCAGGAATCGCTCGCCGGCCGTGCAGCTCTGGCCCGCGCACAGGTAGGCCGCCTCCAGCGCGGCGGTCGTGGCCAGCTCAAGATCGGCATCCTCGAGCACGACCATCGGCCCGTTCCCGCCCAGCTCCAGGACCTGCGCCTTGCCCGCCGCCCGCGCGGCGACGCTGGCCCCGGTTGCCACCGAGCCGACGAATCCGACGCCGGCGACACCGGGATGAGCGACCAGGGCGTCCCCGACGACCGGGCCGGGACCGGGCAGGAAGCTGAAGACGCCGGCCGGCAGGCCGGTGCCGGAGATCACCTCGGCCAGCACCGCGCAGCACGCGGTCGTGGTCGGAGCCGGCACCCAGATGACGACGTTGCCCGACGCCATGGCCGGGGCGATCAGCTCGGCGCCCATCGTGTAGGGCCAGTTCCACGGGCTGACGACGGCGATGACGCCCAGCGGCAGGCGGGCTGTCAGCACCCGGCGCCCGGCCGAGGTCGAGGGTGGCAGCGATCCCTCGAGGCGCTTGGCGTCCTCGCCGGCCATCCGGAAGTACACGCGGAGCTCGTCGACCTCGTCCATGGCCTCGGCTAGCGGCTTGCCCTGATCGCGCGTCAGTATCTCGGCCAGCCTGTCCCGCCCGGCCGCGACGGCCGTGGCAATCCGCTCGCACCAGTCCGCCCGCTCGAACGCGGAGGCCGCGGCCCAGGCTGGCCACGCGGCCGCGGCCGCGGCGACAGCGTCGTCGACGTCATCAGGGCCTGCCACGGCGGTGGTCGCGAATACCTCGCCGGTAGACGGGCTGATTGCCTCGGCGACCCCGGCCTCGCCTGGCAGCCACCGGCCGCCGATATGCAGCTGGTGCTCCGGCACGTTACTCATCTCCGCCCTGCCCTCCCCGGCTGCGGCGAGCGCAGCCGCGGCTCCGCCCGGCCGTGCAGCCTCACGAGGCCGCGCAGATTCTGCCGAGCTCGGCCAGGTTCTCCGGCCGCATCCGGTAGGCCGGCCCCGACACCGACAGCGCGGCCACGCAGGCCCCGGCGGCATCGAAGACCGGGGAGGCCACGGCGACCAGGCCGTCCTCCAGCTCGGCGACCGCGGTCGCGTAGCCAGCCCGGCGAACTCGCGCCAGCTCGCGTTCCAGCGCGGCACGGGTGGTGATGGTGTGCTCGGTATAGCGGTCGAGCTGGTCGGGAACCGGGATGGCGCCGTAGGCGAGCAGTACCTTGCCGTTGGCCACGGCGTGCGGCTGGGTCCGGCGGCCGATCCAGCCGCCCGAGCAGCTGAGGATGTAGGTGCTGGGTATCTCGGCCACGTTCAGGATCCCGCCGCCATCGGGCACGGCGAGGTTGATGGTCTCGCCGGTTCGCCGGGATAGCTTGTCCATCGCCGGCTGCATGGAGGCGACGAAATCGAAGCTGCGCAGCGCCAGCGTGCCGAGCCGGATCACCTCAAGCCCGAGCCGGTAACGGCGCCCGCTGCGGGCCAGCAGCCCGGACCGCTCCAGCACGGCGGCCAGCCGCGACGCCGTCGACTTGTGCACGCCCAGCGACCTGGCCATCTCGGTCACGCCGAGTTCCGAACGGGTGTCATCGAAGCTCGTCAGGATGGCCAGAGCTCGTTCCGCCGACTGGTAAGTTGCGCCGGCGGCAACTCCATTCTCGGACACGCAACCAGAATGGCCGCGCATCGTAGCGGAAGTCAACTGCCGGATCGCGTGCGTGTCCAGGCTGAGCTGTATTGTGCCGTTGACGCCGGACGCCGCACCGGGCATCCCCGGAAAAAGGCGGGTGGCGGCCAATGGCGGGGCGGCATGGCGGGAGGGCGGGGGCGGGAATAACAGGGCGGCGGGTGCGTAGGGGCGTAAGGGCGGGGGCGGGGGGCGGGCAGGAGAAAGGGAGCAGGGATGACCAGTCAGCAGCCGGCCGCGCCCGTTGACGATCCGCTGCCTGAGGCAATGACCCTGGCCGGGGCCGCCGCCGAGGCGGGCCTCGGCCTGAAGCTGCTCGGCGGGCTGGCCGTGCGCGTCATCTGCCCTGACTTCCCGCCGCGGCTGCGCCGTGATCAGGATATTGACTTCGCGTGCCTGTCCAGGGGGCGCAAGGACGTTGCGGCATTCCTGGAGCGCAGCGGCTGCCAGCCGGACCGCCGGTTCAACAACCTGAACGGCGACCGGCAGATGTACTTCGTCGCGCCGTCCGGGCGGCCCATCGACGTGATGGTCGACCGGCTGTCCATGTGCCACGTGCTGGACTTCCGCGGCACCTTCGGCGTTCGGCCGCTCACCCTGGATGCCATGGACGTCCTGCTCTCGAAACTGCAGATCGTCGAGCTGAACGAGAAGGACGCCAGGGACATCCTCCAGCTGCTCGGCGCGCTGCCGCTCGGCCAGGCCGGCGGCGGGCGCGAGCGCGGCCGTCACGCGGCGGCTGGCGCCGGGGCGGGCGGCGAGCCCGGCGGGCCGCGAGAAGGATCATCCGGGCCGGCCCCGCAGCTGGACACCGACCGCTTCAGCAAGCTGCTCGCCGCTGACTGGGGCTGGTGGCGCACGGTCACCGGCAGCCTGGCCAAGCTGCCCGGGCTCGCGGCCGAGCATCCGGAGCTGCTGCCGCCGCAGCCGCCATTCGACCCGCTCGCTCAGTCGCGGCAATTGCTGGAGATCGCCAATTCGGCGCCCAAGGGTGTTAAGTGGAAGCTGCGGGCGAATGTCGGCGACCGGGTTCGCTGGTACGAGCTGCCGGAGGAAGTAGGTCACTGAGCCTGGCGTCGCCTTTTGGCCGTTACGGCGCTTGACGCCCGGTTGCGCCGGGTGCTACACCGTTGCACGGGAAGCAGCTGCAAAGGCCGGTAGCCTATGAAGATTTTCTTCGCCACTGATATCCACGGTTCCGAGGTCTGCTGGCGGAAGTTCCTCAACGCCGCGGCGTTCTATAAGGCTGACCTGGTCGTGCTCGGGGGCGATGTCACCGGCAAGGCAATGGTGCCGATCATCGACCATGGCGGCCGCTGGCAGGTCACGCTGCGCGGCGAGACCTTCCAGCTGGAGACCAGGGAAGAACTCGAGGCCATCCAGACCCGGATCAGGAACAGCGGCTTCTACCCGGCGATCGTCAGCCCGGATGAGCTGACCCACCTCAGCAAGGAGGAGGGCGCGGTCGACGCCAGGTTCACCACCGAGATGCTCAGCTCGCTCGACCGCTGGCTGGACATGGCCGACGGCAAGCTGCGCGGCGGCCAGATCCCGTGCATCCTCAACGGCGGCAACGACGACATCTTCGAGATCGACGACGTCCTGGAGCAGTCGCCCTGCGTCAGCTTCGCCGAGAGCAAGATGCTGGACCTGGACGGCTTCCAGCTGGTCTCGATGGGCTGGACCAACCCGACTCCCTGGGACACCTACCGGGAGGCGCCCGAGCCCGAGATTGCCGCCAAGATCGAGGCAGTGGCGAACCTCGTGCCGGACATGGAGCGGACCATCTTCAACTTCCACGCCCCGCCCTATGGCAGCGGGCTGGACGAGGCGCCGGCGCTCGATGCGAACCTGCGCCCCACGCACGGCGGCGCGGTGATGAAGCCGGTGGGCTCCATCGCGGTCCGTGACGCCATCCTCAAGCACCAGCCGCTGCTATCGGTGCACGGGCACATTCATGAGAGCCGCGGCGTGAAGCGGATGGGCCGGACGCTGGCCATCAATCCGGGCAGTGTCTACGGCGATGGCGTGCTGCAGGGCGCCGTCATAGAACTGAACCCGAAAAAGGCAAAAGTCGCCCGGTATCTGCTTGTCAACGGCTAGAACTAGGTTCCGGTACATGGGAGCATGACGGGCATGTCCGGATCCCGCATGCGCGACCCCATAACTGAGAGGCGGAAATGGCCACTGAATCCATCGGCGAGACGCCCACACTTTTCCTGAGGAAGGCAACAGGCCTCGTCCGCGGCTGGTCGGTCCGCGACTCGATGATCTACGCCTGCCTGGCCACGAACTTCGTCACGCTGGGAATCTACGAGTTCACCTTCGCCGGCCCCGCCTTCCCCAAGGGCCAGCTGATCACGGCGATCCTGATCTCGGCCGTCCTGGTGTCGTTCCTGGTAGTCGCGTATACGGGCCTGATCGTGACGATCCCGCGCGCCGGCGGTGACTATGTCTGGCAGACCCGGATCCTCGGCAGCGGCATCGGCTTCGTGATGGCCGCCACCGGCTGGTGGTTCATCCTCTGGCTGTGGGCGCCCATCTACGGCAACATCCTGTCGGTGCAGCTGTTCCAGCCCTTGTGGGCCACGCTGGGCGACCCTGGCGGTGCTGCCTGGTTCGCGTCCAAGAACGGGATCTTCGTCGTCTGCCTGATCACGATCGCGGTGGCCGGCATCTTCGTCTCTCTCGGCATGGGCGGTTATGCCAGGATCCAGAAATGGTGCTTTGCCGGCGGCCTGATCGCGTTCGCCGTCGTTGTGGTCCTGCTGCTGGTCAACTCGCACGCGAGCTTCATCAGCTCGTTCAACTATGAGGCGCAGAAGATATTCGGTATCAAGAACGCGTACGCCGCCACGAACCACGCGGCGGCGAAGGCCGGCTACACCACCACGAATCTGGGCTTCGGGCCGATCGGCCCGACGATGCTGCTGGTCCCCGCGATGATGTTCTTCATCCTGTGGCCGAACTGGGGCTCGACCCTGTACGGCGAGATCCGCGGGGCCAGCGACTTCAAGCGCGTCTTCACCGGCATGTTCTCCGGCCTGTGGATCACCGTCATCCTCACCCTGGTCTTCCTGCTGCTGGTGGACAAGACCATCGGCTGGGCCTTCTATCAGAACCTCAACTCGCTCGACTACAACCTCACGCCGCAGTTCGGCATCTGGCCGTACCCGTTCATGTTCGCCGGCTGGCTGGTGCACAACACCGCGTTCCAGGTCATCCTGATCCTGGCGCTCAGCCTGTGGTTCTTCGGCTGGGTGGGCACCCTTTTCCTGTCCTCGACCCGGGTCATCTTCGCCGCCGCCTTCGACCGGGTGCTCCCCGACCGGGCGGCCGAGGTATCCGAGAAGCGCAAGGTGCCGTTCTACTCGCTCATCCTGATGCTGCTCCCGGCCGTCGGGCTGAGCGCGGTCTACGCGTACTGGCTGACCTTCCGGAACTACACGCTGGACGCCACCCTCGTCATCGCGGTGACCTACCTGTTCAGCGCGATCGCCGTGGTGATCCTGCCGTGGCGCAAGCCGGACCTGTGGGCGGCATCCCCGGCCAGCCGGTTCAAGCTCCTGGGCGTGCCGATCGTCCCGCTGGCCGGCTGGGTCACCATCGCGCTGCTGGTCTTCAACCTGTACGAGTGGTTCTCCAACAGCCTCTACTTCGTGAACAACAAGTCCTCGCTGATCTTCATGGCCGCGATGTACGTGCTGGCCGTCATCGTGTACGTGGTGGCACGGGTGGTGCGCAAGCGGCAGGGCATCGACCTAGGCATGATCAACAAGGAGATCCCGGTCGAGTAAGCAGCTCCCGCGTCGCGGGTGTCTCTGGCATCGGCCCCGCTGTTCCGCCGCTGGCGGCCAGCGGGGCTGGTGCGCCCGGACTGACAGGCCCGGGCGGGCAACCGCGCGGACTTCGAGCCGACTGGCAGCAACGGACGGACAGGAACCAATCTCATGACTGACATCCCCGGCCGGGCGAGCGCCGTCATCATCGGCGCGGGCATCGTGGGCAACAGCCTGGCCTACCACCTGGCCCGGCTCGGGTGGACCGACCTTGTCCTGGTGGATAAGGGGCCCATGCCGAATCCCGGCGGCTCAACCGGGCATGCCTCCAACTTCATCTTCCCGATCGAGTACTCGAAGATGATGATGGAGCTGACCAGGGACAGCACCGAGCAGTACCAGGAACTCGGCGTCTTCACCGAGAGCGGCGGCATCGAGGTCGCCAGGACCCGCGCCCGGATGCAGGAGCTGCGCAGGCGATGCTCGGCCGCCAGGGCCTGGGGCATCCCCGCCCAGCTGCTCACGCCGCCCGAGGTGCGCGAGCTCGTCCCTTACCTGGACGAGTCGGTGATACTCGGCGGAGCCCACTTCCCGACCGTCGGCGTGGTCGACTCGCTGCGGGCCGGCACCCTGATGCGGGAGCAGGCGCAGCAGCTGGACGCCCTGCACGTGCTGGCCGGAGCCGAGGTACTCGGCATCGACAAGAGCGCTGACGGCCGGGTCAGCGCCGTCCGCACGACCAGGGGCGATATCGAGACCGGCGTGTGCGCGATCTGCTGCGGCGTCTGGAGCCCGCGGATCGCGCGAATGGCCGGGGCCAGGATCCCGCTGACTCCGATCGTGCACCAGATGATCAGCGTCGGGCCGATCCCGCTGTTCGACGGCACCGTCGGCGAGATCGCCTACCCGATCGTGCGGGATGTCGACACCAACATGTACGAGCGCCAGCATGGCGGCGACATGGAGGTCGGCTCCTACGCGCACCGCCCCATCATCGTGCCGCCCGACAGCATCCCGTCGATCGAGGAGGCCGTGCTCTCGCCGACGGAGATGCCGTTCACCCAGGATGATTTCGATCCGCAGCTGGCCCAGGCCCTGGAGCTGATGCCGGAGCTGCTGGGAGATGAGCGGGCAGGCATTCGTTATGCCATCAACGGACTGATCTCCATGACGCCAGACGGGCATCCGGCCCTGGGGGAGACGCCGGAGGTTCCCGGCCTGTGGTCGGTCGCCGCCAGCTGGATCAAGGAGGGACCCGGCATCGGCCGGGCCGTCGCCGAGTGGATGAGCGGCGTGACGCCCGGCATCGACATTCACGAGGCGGACATCTCCCGTTTCTACGACCACCAGCGCACCACCGCGCACGTCACCGGCCGGGCCCGCGAGGGCTTCAACAAGATGTACGGGATCGTGCATCCGGCCGAGCAGTGGGAGTCCGGGCGGCCGCTCCGGCTCAGCCCCTTCTACTACCGTGAGCGCGAGCTCGGCGCGATCTTCATCGAGACCGCCGGCTGGGAGCGGCCGAACTGGTACGCCTCCAACGCGGGGCTGCTGGAGCGGTACGCGGGCCAGCTGATGGACCGTGACGCTGAGTGGGAGTCGCGCTGGTGGTCGCCCATCATCAACGCCGAGCACCTGGCCATGCGGGAATCAGCGGGCCTGATCGACCTGTCCGCCTTCGCTGTCCTGGACATCACCGGGCCCGGCGCGCTGGACGCCCTCCAGTCGCTCGCGGTGGCGCAGATGGACGTCCCGGTGGGTCGCGTCGTCTACACCTCCTTCCTGGACGACGCCGGCGGATTCCGGGCCGACCTGACGATCATGCGGCTCGGCCCGCACCGGTTCCGGGTCGTGACCGGCGGCGCCACCGGGATGATGGACGCCAAGTGGATCAGGGACCACTTGCCGGCCGACGGCACCGCGGCGCTGTCGGACCGAACGTCCGCGTGGGCGACCGTGGGGCTGTGGGGCCCGCGGGCCAGGGACATCCTGGAGCAGGTCACTCCCGGTGACGTGTCCGCCGAGGGGTTCCGGTTCGGCACCTGCCGCCCGATAGAGCTGGGCGGCGCCACCGTGCTGGCGTCGCGCATCTCCTACGTCGGCGAGCTCGGCTGGGAGCTGTACGTGCCGATGGAGCAGGGCGCGCGGGTGTGGGACACGCTCTGGGAGGCTGGCCGGCCTAGCGGCCTGGTGCCGGTGGGCATCGGCGTGTACGGCACCACCGGCCGGCTGGAGAAGGGCTACCGCGCGTACGGCGCCGAGCTGGACGCCGGTTACAACCTGGTCGAGGCCGGGATGACCCGGCCGTCGGTGAAGCGGCAGGATTTCGTCGGCAAGGCCGCGTACCTGGAGCAGCGCGCGGCGCCCCCGGCGGCCGTGCTCTGCACGCTGACCGTGGACGACCATGTGTCGGCGTCCGGCGAGCTGCGCTACATGCTCGGCGGCGAGCCGGTCCTGACCCCGGACGGCAAGCCGCTGGCGGACGCGAGGGGGCGGCGCTCCTACGTGACCAGCGCCGGATCCGGCCCCTCGCTCGGGCAGCACCTGCTGATGGCCTACCTGCCGCCCGATCAGGCGGTCGAGGGCACGTCCCTGGCGGTGGAGTACCTGGGCGAGCAGTATCCGGTGACGGTCGCGGTGGCCGGCTCGACGCCGCTGTTCGACCCGGCCAACGAGCGGGTCAGGAGCTGACGCCGGTGCCGGAGCAGCTGCAGGTTCTCGCTTGCGTCAAGCGCGTGCCGATGGTCGGCGGCCGGGTGGTGCTGACGTCGGACGGCCAGGACGTGGACACCCGCATGTCCGGGTTCACCGTCAGCCCGCACGAGGAATGCGCGGTCGAGGAGGCCGTGCAGATCGCCGAGCGGACCGGCGGCACCGCGACGGTGCTCACGCTGGGACCGGCGGAGGCGGCCGAGCAGCTCCGGGACATGCTCGCGCTGGGGGCGTCCCGTGCGGTGCTGCTGGAGACCGACGGCCGGGAGTGGGGGGCGATCGCGACCGCGGCGGCGATCGCCGACACGGTCCGCCGCCGGGCCGCCAGCGACGAGCCCCCGTGGGACTTGCTGCTGTTCGGCAACGAGGCAGCCGATACCGGCGGCTACCAGGTGGCGGTGCGGGTAGCGCACGCGCTCGGCCTGCCGTGCGTGACCGGCATCAAGAACCTGGAGCTGGCTGACGGCGGGCCAGGTGCCGGCCGGCTGCGGGCCAGGCGCGAGTACCGGGGCGTCGAGGAAGCCTACGACCTCGCGCTGCCGGCCGTGGTCAGCGTCAAGGAGGGCATCAACCTGCCCCGGTATCCCTCGCTGCCGGGGCGGCTGCGGGCCAGGCGGGCGGAGATCCAGCGGTTCCAGCCCGAGTTCCGCGCTGAGGGACTGCGGAAGCTGGGGCTGCGCGTGCCGGAGGGCGAGCGGAAGCAGGCCGAGGTGCTGGGCACCGGGGTAGACGCCGTCCCGGCCCTGGTGGCGCTCCTGGACGAGCTGGGCGTGCTGTCATGATCGCGGTGCCGGCCGCCGGTCCCGGCGACGGGCGGGTGATCCGGTGAGCGTGCTCTGCCTGCTCGAACGGGATGGCGCCGGCGTCGCGGATGTCTCGCTCCGGGCGCTGACCCTGGCCAGGGACCTCGCTGCGCCGGCCGGCGACAGCCTGGCCGCCGTGTTCATCGGCGGCGGGGCGCCCGCCGGGGCGCTCCCGGTGCTGTCGGCGTTCGGGGCAGCCGAGGTGCTCGCCGTCAGCGGTGACGGGCTCACCGGCTACGCTCCGCTCGGCTGGGCGCGGATCCTGGCCCAGCTGGCCGGATCGGCCGGCGCGACAGCCGTGCTGGCGGCCGCCACCGACCGCGGCAGCGAGGTCATGGCCCATCTCGGCGCCATCACCGGGCTGCCGGTGGCGGCTAACTGCGTGTCCGCTCAGGGCGACCCGCAGGCGGGTGCCGGGGCGATCCGGCTGATCCGGCAGCGATGGGCCGGCAGCGTGCTGGAGGACGCGGTGCTGGAGGCATCGCCCGCGCTGCTGACCGTGGCCGCCGATGCGGTGCCGGCCCGGCCGTCCCCCGAGCCCGGTCAGGCCAGGGTCCAGGTCATCACGGCCGAGCTGCAGGACGGCGACCTCGACGTGCACGCTGCGGAGTCGGCGGAGCGCGGCAGCGGGGTCTCGCTGGCGACGGCCAGGGTCGTGGTCGGCGGCGGCCGCGGGGTCGGCGGCCCCGAGGGCTTCGGCGCCCTCGAGGAGCTGGCCGGCCTGCTCGGCGGCACGCTGGGCGTCTCCAGGGTGGTCACCAGCCAGGGCTGGCGGCCGCACCGGCAGCAGGTCGGCCAGACCGGTACCAGGATCTCGCCCGAGCTCTACCTGGCCTGCGGCATCAGCGGCGCGATCCAGCACATGGCAGGCTGCCAGAGCGCCAGGCACATCGTCGCGGTCAACACCGACCCGGACGCGCCGATCATTTCCCGCGCCGACTACGCCGTGATCGGCGACCTGAACCAGGTGATCCCCGCGCTCGTCGCCGCGCTGCGCGAACGTGCCGCCCGGGCCTGAGGTCCGTCAGGCCGCTTGCTGCCCGGCCCAGCCCTGGACGCGCCATCGTCGCTGCTGGGCGGCGAGGCGCCTGAGGGCCTGGGCGCGATCGGCCTTCGAGATGCTGTTGCGGCGTAGCGGCCCGGCCGGTGCCGGCTCCGGGCGGAAAATCTGGCTGGCGCGGATAAGGCCGGGATGTGCGGGTAGGCGATGTGGACCAAGCATCCGAACAGGCGGTTCATCGCGCCGCCGGAGGAGAATCCGTCGTGAGCGCAGTACCTGACATCTTGCTGAACAACGGCCAGTCGATCCCGCAGTTCGGCTTCGGCGTCTTCCTGATCAAGCCCGAGGACACGGCCGAGGCCGTGGGCACGGCGCTGCAGGCCGGGTACCGGCACGTCGACACGGCCGAGATGTACGGCAACGAGAGGGAAGTCGGTGAGGCTATCCGCAAGTCCGGCCTCGACCGCGCCGACGTGTTCGTCACGAGCAAGCTGGGCAACGGCGCGGTCAACCAGATCGAGGTCCACCCGTACTTCACCCAGGACGACGTCCGCGCGTTCTGCGCCGAGCATCAGATCGCCATCGAGGCCTGGTCGCCGATCGCCCGGGGGAACGTGCTGGAAGACCCGACGATCAACTTGACCGCCCGCCAGGTGAACAAGAGCCCTGCCCAGGTCGTGCTGCGCTGGCACATCGAGCGCGGTGACATCGTCTTCCCCAAGTCGGTCACTCCCGCCCGCATCAAGGAGAACATCGACATCTTCGACTTCGAGCTGTCGGGCGAGGATGTCGAGGCGATCAGCGCCCTGAACAAGAGCCAGCGCACCGGGCCGGACCCGGACAAGTTCGACATGATCCCTGACTGACGCCGGGCCGCACAACGCGACCGCGAGAACGCCTGCATGGCCGACTAGCCGGACATGCCTGGCAAGTACGGAACGTCGAGAACGGCAGCAAATAATTCGCAAAGCAGCGACATGGCAGAACACGGCTGGCGCGTTCACGTGACGCCTCGCGACGGGCCTGCAGGGACCATCAGCGGTCTCCTGCGAGTTCCGGCGTGCCCGCGCTACGACCATCCAGCGGCGGGAAGCTACAGTTGCCGGGCGAAAATCTCGTCAGCCTGGTATAGCCCCGAATGGCAGGTGGACGATCGAAATACCAGTACAGACCAGCGGGCTGCTACGCAGACGTGCTCGGCGCCCGAACGGCCAGCCCGTCTGCGTATGGCGCCTGAACCATGACGGCAACCGGAATAGGTACCTGATCGCCGGGCTGCCGGCTGAAGAAATGTCCATGATGGCCGTACTCCGGCTGGGATTCGGGATGCCTGAAGACCATCCATAGCGGGATTCCCGCGATGGCGAGAAAAAAGAGCGCGCCGATCGCGAAGTTGAGCCAGACCCCTTGCCCCACATCTACCTCCGTCGATCGCGCCGATGGTCCGGCGCTCGCCGCGCCGCCGGGCGGCTCAGCTGGCTATCACTCAACCCGCACGCACGAAGCAGCGTCTATACGCAGGTTGCGCACCGCCGCGGGCGGGCTGCCCAGCCCGGTGACACATCCGGGGGCTGCCCTGTCCGAGTCGGCCGAGCTGACCGGCCGGCCATGCTGAGCGCCTCCGGCCACGCCGCCGGGAGGCGGCCAGGTGCCGTGCACGCGAGTCGTGCACGCGAGTCTTGCACGCGGTAAAGATATGGCTCTTGGTGATCAGCACCTTTTGGCCGGCTTGACGAAACCCGCCGGGTCGGGCACTGTTTTCTACGCATGCGCACTGACGCGCGCTGAACGGAAGCGGCCGGCCCGGGGGGACAGCCATGTACGTATCGTTCAATGCGCTGCAACAGGCGTTGCGGCTCATTGACGACCTGGCGGAGCTCGACGATCCGGCGTGCTTCCCTAAGGTGGCGCTTTCCGGTCTGTCGCAGCTGATCGGCTGTGACTATCTGAGCTACAACGAGCTCGATCCCGGGCCCGTGCTCATCCACGCTGTCGTGCACCCATTAGATGAGCTGCCGGTCAGCCTGGAATTGTTCGATGCGCACATCCACGAGCATCCGCTCATTAATCACTACCGGAACACGTGCGACCGCCGCCCGCGGAAGATCAGTGACTTTCTCAGTGATCAGGACTTTCACCGGCTGTCCCTCTACGGCGAGTTCTTCCGGGTAATGACCGTCGAGCATCAGATGGCAGTGAACCTGACGGATCCGGGCCCGCAGATCATCGGTATCGCGTTCAACCGGTCCAGGACCGACTTCACCGAGGCTCACCGCGACCTGCTGGACGTCGTCCGCGTCCCGCTGGGCACCGCGCTGCTGCGCGTCCGCAGGCGCCAGTCCGCGGGACAGGCGCTGCGCGGGGCAGATCCCGAGCGGCTAGCCGGGCTTACCGATCGCGAGGTTCAGGTTCTCGATCTGGTCGCTCGCGGCCGCACGAACGCGGCCATCGCGCGCACCCTGGACGTGAGCCCCCGGACGATCGCCAAGCACCTGGAGCACATTTACCGGAAGCTGGAGGTCACAAGTCGCGCTGCGGCCGTTTACCAGGTCACTCCCTGACCTGGCGGTGAACCCGCGCCGCGCTGGAGCGCGGATGCTGGCTGAGCTCAAGCGCCGCGCGGATCGGACGATGGTCCGAGCCCACTGGTTCCAGTACCCTCGCTCCGGCGCCCGCCAGGCCCTGGCTGACCAGCATGTGATCGAGCTGAATCACCGGCCGGTCCGCCGGCCATGTCCTGCCGCGGATGACCGGCGCGTAGCCGACTGCGGTGACCGTCGCGAGCCGCGGCATGTTGAGGTCCCCGACGATCACGGCCGGCGCGGCCGCCCGGCCGGGCGCGGGCGCACCGCGGATCTGGCGGAGCCGGCGGCTGAGCCATGCCAGCTGGACGGGGCTCGTGAATTTGTGCGTGAGGTGCGCATTGGCCAGGCGCAGCGGCTGGCCGCCAGGCGTCAGGACCGACACCACCTGCGCTGCCCGGCGGATCCTGTCTCCCGGCGCCCGGCCGAGATCCACGACCTCGTATCCGGTGACCGGGAGCTTGCTGACAATGGCGATCCCGAAGCTGCCAGGATCGGGCCGTGCGGCGATCGCCAGGCTGGCCAGGCTCTCGCCGGAATGCAGCCAGCTGCGGATCAGCCGGGCGCCCAGTGATCTCGCGGACGCGGCCACCGGATCGTCGTCCGCACCGGTCGCACGCCAGCTCTCCTGCACCGCGATAACGTCAGCGTCGAGGCTGCTGAGCGCTGCCGTCACGTCATACGGCTCGCCGCGCTGGGTGAAGCCGCAGTGCAGGTTGAGGCTCGCGACAGTGATCGCGCCTTTGCTCCCCATGCCGTCCTTCCCTGCGTCCCGCACCCGGGCCGACCGGGTGCGCTCGGCTGTGCTCCGTGCTGCCCTGGCCCGCGCGGCCAGGCGCAGCGGAGCGCTGCGCCGATAGCCGCCGTCTAGAGGACCGCGATGATCGCGCCGATGATGGCCATCGTGCTGTGGCTCCAGCCCGTCGCTTCGGAGCAGGAGGACACCGCGGCGAGGAAGTCCGTGTTGCCCGGCCCCAGCCCGCCGGCTCCTGGGCCGGGAGGGCTATGACGAGCAGGACGTAGCCAGCCGTCCGGCGCCAGGACCTGGACAATCTGCCGCCCCCATGCTGCCCGCCGGGTTGCTGCCCTTCCGTCAGTGAGCCTAGCGAGCAGCTGGGGCCGGCGCGTTGCCGAACTCGCGAAGGGCGAGCGGCGGCGGCTCGCGATTGGTTTCAGAACGATGCATAAAAGCTCAGCCATGCCGTTGCCCCGCCCGCCTGTGCGCAGAACTGTGCATAGAGCTGTGGATAGTGAGGTGGATAGACGGCCAGGTCAGGGGATGATAGGAGGTGCACTGTGGATGGCCAAAGAATCTTGATCCGGTTAACGGAAACCCCTTGTGCGGGCAGCCACGACAGGCGTAGAAAGTCACTCACCACTTCATACGGAGACCACCTCGGGGGCGACCCCAGGGGTCGCGAAGGCCCGGGAAACCGGTCCGCGGCGCTAGTTTCCGGAACAAGTGGACGGTCGCGCAGCGCGCCGGCAGCCGAGCAATCGGCCCGCCAGCGCGAGGCAACGCCAGCGAGGCCCCTCCATCTCATACATGGAGGGGCCTCGCCCTATTTTGCCCGAAGCCCTGCGCTGACGCGGATAGCGACACGCCCCCGTGGCTGAACGCGGCCCCGCCTGCCATAGTGACCCGCGTGGGAATCCCAGATCCCGATCAGGCGGCGGTCGAGCGGACGGCAGCGGTGCTACGGCAGCAGGCCTCGGCCTGCCGTGCGCTGGGCAGCACGCTCTACGGCGACCTGCTCATTCATGCGGCCGACGACGTGCTGGCCGGCGGCCCGACCGCGGACGTGCTGGCCGGGCACATGGCCGCGCGCATCGCCAGCGCGATGCCGCTGCGGATGCTGGCCGGCGCGCACGCCGTGGCTCTGTCCGGCCGGGCGCCCGAGCTCGCCGCGTTCTACCCGTCGGCGGGCGGGACCGCTAGCCCCGGGCCAGGCAGCGCAGATGCCTGGGCTGCGCTCCGGCGGACCCTGGCCGGCCAGCGTGATGTCATCAGGTCCTGGCTGGACCGGCCGCCGCAGACCAACGAGGTGGGCCGGGCCGCGGCGCTGCTCGGCGGACTGCGGCACATCGCCGCCGAAGCCGCGCTGCCCATCCGGCTGGTGGAGATCGGGGCGAGCGCTGGGCTGAATCTGCGGGCCGACTATTTCTGCGTCCCTGGCGACGCCGGAAGGTTCGGCGATCCGTCGTCGCCGGTAATCCTCACGGGCGGCTGGCAGGGAGAGCCGCCGCCTGCGGCCGAGGTGACGATTGTGGCGCGTACCGGCGGTGACCTGCGCCCGCTGGATCCGGCGTCGCCGGACGGCAGGCTGACCCTCACGGCCTATGTCTGGCCTGACCAGGCCGGCAGGCTCGCGCGGCTGCGCGGGGCACTCGACATCGCCGCGCGCGTTCCTGCCGACCTGCGGCAGGAATCCGCGACGGCCACGCTGGCGCGCACGGCGCTTGCAGCCGGCAGCTGGACGGTGCTCTGGCACTCGGTCTTCCGGCAGTACCTCGACCCGGCGCAGCGAGCCGAGCTGGCGCAAGGCGTCGAGCGGCTCGCTGCTGGCGCGACCCCGGCGGGCCGTTTTGCTCATCTGAGCCTGGAGCAGATCAGAACGGGCGGCTGCCCGGTGACGCTGACCACCTGGCCGGGCGGTCGGCAACGGGTGCTCGGCACCGCGCCCGCGCATGGCACGCCCGTGACCTGGGGCGCCGCGCCCTAGGGGAGCGCATCCGCGGGCCTTCGGGCCTGCAGCCGGCCGGCGGCTAGTCAGCCGGCCGCGGGGTCGACGAGGCCGAGCAGCGGCTGGCCGGCCGCGAAGCTGGCCACGTTGACCTCGATGCGCCGGCCGAGCATCCGCTCGATCATCTCAGGCGTGTCGGCGGTGTGCGGGGTGATGATGCAGTTGTCCATGGTCCAGAAGGGATGCCCGTCCGGGAGCGGCTCCGGGTCGGTGACGTTGAGAGCGGCGCCGCCAATCGTGCCCTCGCGCAGCGCGGCGACGAGGGCATCGGTGTCGACATGCCGCCCGCGCGCCACGTTGACCAGCCAGGCATCCGGCCGCATGGCGGCGAGCTGGGCGGCTCCGATGATCCGTTCCGTGCTGGGCGTCAGGGCCAGGGCCAGGAAGACCACCCGGGCATCGGCGAGCGCCTCCTTCATGGCGCTGGTCTCCACCGTCCTGACCGCGCCGGGGAACGGGTCTGGCTGGCGGCGCACGACGGTGACGGGGACGCGGAACGGAGCGAGCAGCCGGACCAGGCAGGTGGTGATGCCGCCGCCGCCGAGGATGGTCACCGGCTGTTCGTACAGGCTGACACCGGCTGCCTCGCCCCAGGAGGTGGCCCGGATCCGCCGGGGCAGCAGGCGCAGCCCGGCCAGCGCCAGCATCAGGGCATGCTCGGCCACCGGTTCCGCGTAGGCGCCCTTGGCGGACGTCCACTCTCGTGCCGGGTCGAGCAAGCCGGCTCCGGCCACCCGCTCCACCCCGGCGAACGGAAGCTGCACCCAGCGCGCCGACTGTGCCGTGGCCAGCGCGGCGCGCAGCCCGTCCATGTCGGCCGGATCGAGCCACACCAGTGCGTCCGCGGCCGCATCGACATCGGCCGGCTCGCCGCCGCCGGCCCGGACGGCGCGTTCGGCGAAGCCAGGATGATGAGGGCCGATCGCGACGCGCGGCCGGCTGTCCGGGCGGGGATCTGCAGTGGTATCCATGTCGGCCTTGCGGGAGGTTTTCGTATCGTTCGTGATCCGGCGACCGGAAAATGAGCCGTCGGAGAAGCCGATCTTACGGGATCACGCTGCCGCCGCCTTGACCGCCAGCACGGAGGCCATCGGGAGCCTGAACCGGGCTCTGGGCGCGGCGCACAGGCCCCAGATGACGGCTGCCGCGAGCGGGGCAGCCACGCCGGGCAGCACCCGGCCGGTCGGGCTGCCGCCTGCCTCGGCGCCCCACCAGGCGAGAGCGGCAAGCATCACGGGCTCCAGCAGGAGCGCGAGCCCCTCGTTGGCCAGGTGGAATGGCCGCGGAAGTGGCTGTGATCTCATGCCGGAATTCTCGCCGAGACTGCGAGTGCCGTGCCAGCCCTTCGGCTGCCGGCCGGTTATCCCAGCAGGCGGCAGGCGCGCTCGGCGGCCTGCAGCAGGATGGGGTCGGCTGATTCGGAGTACAGCCGCAGGCACGCCTCTGTGAACTTGATGGCGTGCTCGTCGCCAGTTCCCACGGCGCGGCTGATCAGGTCAGCCGGCCAGGGCGGCTCGGAAAGCGGCGGCTCGGGGGCGGAGTCGGCGGCATACGCCGAGTACAGCGCGGCGGCAGTCCGCCACAGCGCGTCGTAGCTCGGCTGCGCCACGCCGCCGGGCAGCAGGCCCAGCACGGACCTGGCCGCGACCGGCGCCGTGACCGCATGCACGAAGGGGATCGGCTGGCTGATGGCGGCGTCCAGAGTCAGGCCGCCGCCGCTGCCCGTGCCGCCGGGCAGCTCGAGATAGCCAGATGCCCAGTAGGCAAGGCCCCGGCCAAGTTCGTGCAGCCGCTCGCTGGTCTGTACCTCCGCGAGGCTGCGCGCGGCGTGCGAGGTGCGGATGATGCCGTGCGTGGCATGAGCGGCGAGACCAGGCACCAGCCGCTGCCACCAGCGCGCCAGGACCAGCTGCCAGGGTTCGTCCGCTAGCTGGTCCCGCAGGTACAGCTCCCAGTCAGTGACCCGGCGCGGGACGCCCATCGCCTCGGGCCAGGTCTGGTCGGTGATGCGGTCGCTGGCGCGCGGCGGCTCCTCAAGCAGGGGCAGGTAGCCGTCGAGCCAGGGCTCGACGGCTTCCGGCCGCCCGAGCCTGATCATCGCCTCGGCCGCCATCGGGCCATGGTTCGACAGGCCGCCGCGGAACTCCGGCCCGGTCACGGCCAGCCGGGCCAGGCCCTCGTCCAGTACGTCCGCGTGCTGATGCGCTTCCTGCTGAGGTGACATCATCGACCTCCTTCTATATAGAATCGAACCTATATCGTTTGGAGGCGATATGCTAGCGCCATGCCTGCTGACATCGACGTGCTGCGCGCGCTAGCGCACCCGGTGCGCTGGGGCATCCTCGAACGACTGGCAGCCGAGCCGGGCATCTGCGCCTGCGACTTCACCGAGTTCTTCGAGGTGTCGCAGCCAACGATCTCGGCGCACCTGAAGGTGCTGCGTGGGGCGGGTCTGGTCACCACTGAGCGCCGGGGCACCACCATCTGCTACACCCTCGCGGGCGATCAGCTGGCGCGGCTAGCCGGCAGGCTGGACGCCATGGCGGCCACGGCGCCGGTCACGGCACCGCGCTAGGCCAGTCACGGCACCGCGCTAGCGAGCCGCGCGACAAGCGCGCTGCGCCATTCCTCGGTCTGGCGGACCTGGTTGAAGGTAAAGACGTGCAGGCCTTCCACCAGCGCGGCGGGAGCGGTCAGCGCGGTGCCGGCACGATCGAGCAGCCGGTCCGGGGCATAACCGCCGGGAGCGCCGAGCCGGACGAGCCACTCGGCATGACCGGTCACGAACCTGGCCGAGTCGGCCACGCCGGCCTTCGCCGCCATCTGCAGCAGCCGGGCCTGGTCAGCTGGCCCGGCCAGGCCGACCAGCAGGGGAAGCGTCACCCCCCGCGCGCGCACCCGGCTGATCCAGCGCTGCAGCACGGCCGGGTCGAAGCACAGGTTGCTGACGAGGTAGGCGGCATGGTGCCGCTTGTCCCACATCGACTGCACCGTGATGTCGTCGCCGATCTTGGGGTGGCTCTGCGGGTAGCCGGTGATCCCGACCCGGCTGAACGGGCGCCCCATCGCGGCGAGCTGGTCGAGCAGGGCGAGAGCGCTGGGGAAGCAGCCGGCCGGCGGGTCGGCATCGCCGGCCGGCACGAACACGTCGTCCACGCCGCAGCCGCGCAGCCTCGCCACGATGTCCGCCAGCTGCGCCGCGTCCCTGACCAGCCGTGCGGACAGATGCGGGACGACGCGATAGCCGTGCGCGCTGAGCCGCTCGGTGAGGTCGATGGTGGCCTCAAGGCCCTTGGTCGGCGAGGCGGTGACGGTGATGGTCAGCGCGCGGGGGACCCACTCGGTGATCGCCGCCTCGATGTTACGGGCCGGGAACACCTCATAGCGCGGTGACTGGAGCAGAGGCGCGACCTTCCGCAGGCCGCTGCGCGGCAGCACGGCGCGCATCACGGCACGCTGCCAGCGCTCGCGCACGGCAGCCCGCAGCGCGGCCAGACTGGCCTCGGTTCATGATCTCGAAAGGTTTGCGGCAAATGACACCCCTAAGTCTTCGAGATCATGACGGGAACCGCGCTGGCTAGCAGCAGCTCAAGCTCTCGTTCGAGGCCGCGGGTGCCGGCGTCCACAATGGTCAGCGGCAGGCCGAGCATGGCCGCTACCTCGGTCGCCTCCTGCTCCAGCGCATCGTCGCGGGACTGGGCCAGCCAGACGACCCGCCGGTAATGGCCGAAGTAGTCAGGCCACAGCTGCGGGTACCGGTCCAGGCCCAGCTCGGCCAGCACCGACCGGCGGAAGCTGCGCACCAGGAAGTCGGTGAGCAGGTAGGTGCCAGGCTCGGCCTCCAGCAGAGCGCGCACCCGGTCCGCGCCGCCGAGCACGTCGTAGCAGTGCAGCCCGGACAGCCGGGGCAGGTCCAGGCGCGAGCACACCTCGTCCAGCACGCCGTAGCTACCGCAGTCCGCGTAGGCCACGGCCACCCGCAGCCCGGCGTCCCGCAGCTGCACGGCGAGATCGGCGACAGCGGGCGCGATCTGGCCGGGCCGGTTGTGCAGCAGGGCCGGCAGCGCGTGCACCTGCACCGGCCAGCCGCGGCCGGCGGCGATCTGCCGGACGTGCCCGGCCAGCGCGCCGCAGGCAATCACCGCGATGGCCGCCGCATCCGCCGTGCCGGCCGCATCTGCCGTGCCGGTGGCGGGCGCCGTGCCGCGTCCGCCGTGCCGGCCGCATCCGCCGTGCCGGCCGCATCCGCCGTGCCGGCCGCATCCGCCGTGCCGGCCGCATCCGCCGTGCCGGCCGCATCCGCGGCGTCCGGCGGCAGCGCCGCGCCACCCGCCGAGCTGGCCGACGGCATGTCAGGCCGGGAACTGAAGCTGGTCGACGAAGGCGTCGTTGAAGTCGGCGCGGTCGGAGAGCTCGACATACCTGACCTCCTCCTGCAGAGCCAGCGCCCCGGCCCGCTCGCGGACCGACAGCAGCGCCATCTTGGCTCCCTCGCCGGCCACGTTCCCGGCGCTGACCACGCGCAGCACCGGCAGCGGGGGCACCAGGCCGAGCCGGATCGCGTTGGCCGGTGACAGATAGCTCCCGAACGACCCCGCCAGCAGCACCTGCTGGATATCGCCCGGTGCCAGCCCGGCCTCCGCCAGCAGGATGTTCCAGCCGGTCGCGATCGCCGCCTTGGCGAACTGCAGCTCGCGCACGTCCCGCTGGGACAGGTAGATCGCCCGCGCGACATCGCCGGGCTCGCCCAGCCAGTGCAATACGAACACCCGCTCCTCGCCGAGCCTGGTCAGCCGTCCGGCCAGCCCCGGCGCGATCACGGCGGCGTCATCCTCCGGCACGAACCGGCCGGAGTGGTCCAGCAGGCCCACGCTGACCAGGCTCGCCACCGCATCGACGAGCCCCGAGCCGCACAGGCCGGCTGGCTCGAACGTCCCCGATCACCCGCAGCGACAGGCTGTCGGCCGTCATCGACACGACCTCGATCGCCCCGTCGGCGGCGCGCATCCCGCAGCGGATGGCCGCGCCCTCGAAGGCCGGGCCGGCCGGCGCGGCCGTGGCCAGCAGCCAGTCCCGGTTGCCGAGCACGATCTCGCAGTTGGTGCCGATATCCACGAACAGCCGGGTCCGCGAGTCCCGGTCCATGCCGGAGGCGAGCAGCCCGGCGGTGATGTCGCCGCCCACGTAGGCCCCGAACGCCGGGAACACGAAGGCCCGGGCCCGCGGGTGCACGGGCAGCGACAGGTCGGCCGCCAGCACCTCGGGGAAATGGCGGGCCGCCATGATGAAGGGCGCGACGCCGAGCGGCTCGGGGTCGATGCCGAGCGCGATGTGCGTCATGGTCGCGTTGCCGGCCAGCGCGACCTCGCACACGTCGGCCGGGTCCACGGCCGCCTGCGCGCATACCTCCGCGGCCAGCCCGGCCAGCGTCTCGTGCGCCAGGCCAGCCAGGGTGCCCAGCCGGGCCGGATCCATCATGATCGCGCTGATCCGGGTAATGACATCGGCTCCGAACGGCTGCTGCCGGTTCAGCATGGACGCCACCGCGACGGGCGTCCCGGTACTCAGGTCAAGCAGGGTGGCGACGACGGTGGTCGTGCCCAGGTCGAACGCGATGCCGTAGAGCCGGGCCGTGGTGTCGCCCGGCTGGACGTTGATCAGCACGTCATCGATGATCACCGCGGTCACCCGGTAGTCGGCGGACCGCAGCACCGAGCCGATCGACCGCAGCACCGTCAGGTCGGTGCGCAGCTCAAGGTCGTCCAGCGCGGCCAGCACTCGCTGCAGATCGGTGCGCTGGTCGGACAGCGACGGCTCGGCCAGCTCCAGGTAGCGCTTCTGCGCGGCCGGGCGCAGGATGACCTGACGGCCGACCCCGACGGTCGCCGCCTTGGGCCTGGTCACCAGCGGCGGGACCTCAACCTGCAGGTCGGAGTCGGTGATCACGCGGCAGGCCAGCCGCCACCCGGCCCGCAGCTCGTCCGGCGAGAACGCCCGCGCGTCCAGCGCGGACGCGGGCACGCTGCCGGCGGCGATCCTGACCTTGCACTTCTTACAGGTGCCGTGGCCGCCGCAGGTCGAGTCGATGGCGATGCCGTTCCAGCTGGCTGCGTCGAACAGGGTGACGCCGGGCGGGACCCGCACCCGGGTGCCGGCCGGCTGGAAGGTCAGGTCAACCCGGGCGGGCGGGCTGGCCTGCGTCCCGCCGTCCGGCCCGGCCGCGGGACCAGCCGAGGGACCGGCCATGTGGTCAGCGGCTGCGTGCGTCACGGAGCAGCCTGGGCCTGCGGTGCGCCCGGCGGCCGCGCGGCCTGCCGGGCCTGCAGCGACCGGTGCGCGGCGATCCAGCTGGCGCCCCACGGGTCCCGGTTGGTCAGCAGGTCAGCGGCCTTGACGGACCTGACCAGCTGAGGCGAGCGGGCGTCCATGATCGCGCTGGTCAGCCCGCTCATGATGGCCATCGGCAGGAACGCCGAGCCGATCGATGCGCGGTCCGGCATGCCGAACGAGACGTTGGACGCGCCCAGCGTCATGTTCAGCCCGAACTCCTCGCGCACCAGGGCGATCGTCTCCAGCGTGCTGAGCACCAGGCTGGTGTCCGCGCCGACCGGCATGGCCAGCGGGTCGATCACGATGTCCTCGACCGGGATGCCGTACGTCCCGGTGGCCACGTCGACGATCTTGCGCACCAGCTCCAGCCGCCGCCGCGGATCCTCGGGGATCTCCTCCTCGTCGTTGGGCAGCGCGATGACCGCCGCGCCGTGCCGCCGCACCAGCGGCAGGATGGCATCCAGCCGCGCATCCTCGGCGGTGACCGAGTTGACCAGCGCCTTGCCCTGGTAGGCGGCCAGCCCGGCCTCCAGCACCTCGATGATCGAGGAGTCCAGGCACAGCGGCAGGTCGCACAGGCCCTGGATCAGCTTGACCGCCGCGACCATCAGCTCCGCCTCGTCGGCCAGCGGCGCGCCCATGTTGACGTCCAGCATCATCGCGCCGCCCGCGACCTGATCGGCCACGTCGATCTCGATCCTGGACAGGTCACCGCGGCGCAGCTGCTCCTGGAAGAGCTTGCGCCCGGTTGGATTGATCCGCTCGCCCACAATGCAGAACGGGTTCTCCCCGCCGATCCTGATTTCCCTGCTCGCCGAGCTGAGGACTGTCTCCACCGGTCGCTCCCGCCCGGCTAGGCCGGAGCCATGGCGCGACGCCGCTGCAGCAGCTCCTTGGCCTTGACCACCGCAGCCGACGCGTCCGAGGCGTAGCCGTCCGCGCCCACCACGTCCGCGTACTCCTGGGTCACCGGCGCACCGCCGACCATCACGATCACCTGGTCGCGCAGCCCGGACTTCTGCAGCGCGTTGATGTTGGCCTTGAACATCGGCATGGTGGTGGTCAGGAACGCGGAGAAGCCCACGATGTCCGGCTGGTGCGTCCTGATCGCGTCGATGAACTTCTCCGGTGCCACCTGCACGCCCAGGTCGATGACCTCGAAGCCGGCTCCCTCGAACATGATGTTGACCAGGTTCTTGCCGATGTCGTGCACGTCGCCCTTGACCGTGCCCATGACGATCTTCCCGATCGTCTCCGCGCCGGTCTCGGCCAGCAGCGGCCGGAGGATCACCAGCGCGCCCGCCATCGCCTTGCCGGCGATCAGCATCTCCGGCACGAAGAAGTCGCCGCGCTCGAACCGCGCGCCGACCTCCTCCAGCGCCGGGATCAGCGCCTCGTAGAGCAGCGTCTCCGGTCCCATGCCCATCCCGAGGCCGGCGTTGGTCAGCTCGAGCACCGCGGGGCCATTACCGACCAGGGTGAAGTCGTAGAGCTGCCTGAGTAGCTCCTCTTGCGTCACGCGGCACCTTCTCTCCGGGTCCGGGATTCCCGCTCGCGGGATTCCTGTGTCAGTGACTCAGCCGGCGCATGCCCGAGCACGGCCGACAGCGCGCCGGCCGCCGCCACGCAGTGCGCGGCGGCGGCGGGGATGTGGTCCTGGCCCAGCCGGGTACTGGGCGCCGACACCGACAGGGCGCCGACGACCATCGCGCCGTCCCGGAACACCGGGGCGGCCACCGCGATCAGTCCCGGCTCGAGTTCCTCGTCGGTGACCGCGTAGCCGCGACGCCGCGCCAGCTCCAGGTCGGCGGCGAGGGCGGCCCGGCTGGTGATGGTCCGCTCGGTGCGCTGCTCCAGCCGGCCGGGCGGCAGCTCGGCCGCGCCGTAGGCGAGCAGGACCTTGCCGAGCGCCGCGCAGTGCAGCGGGACCGACAGGCCGACCCAGTTCGTTCCGCCGATCAGGTACCGGCTGTCCACCTGGGCGACCTGCTCGACGCCGCCGCCGCGAGCCACGCCGAGGTTGACCGTCTCGCCGGTCTGCTCGCCCAGCTGGTCCAGGAACGGCTGAGCCACGCTGACCAGGTCGGCTTCCGCGCCGCCGCGGCAGGCATAGGAGACGAACACCTCGCCGGGCCGGAACCGGCCGGACGGGTCGCGGCGGACGAGCCCGTTTCGCTCGAGCGCCATCAGCAGGCGGGACGTCGTGCTCTTCGCCAGCCCGCTCACGGCGGCCAGCTCGGTAAAGGTCACCGCCTCGTCGCTGTGCACGACCTCGATCAGCAGCTGCGCCGCCCGGTCGACGGCCTGGGTTCCGGTCGGGCTTGTCACTACGTGCACCCCATTTGTCCCGCCCGCCCGCCACTAGTTCCATGTTACGGAACCTTGTTCTACTATGTGATCCTAGATTCGGCTTTTCGCAGGGTCAAGCAGCGCCATTCCGCCCGGCATGACGGCACCATTCCGGACCGCGCCGTTCCGCATCGCGAGAGGTGGTCATGTTCCGCAACCGCATGCCCCGTTACGAGATCCTTTCGCCCGACGCCATCGGCGTGCTCGACAAGGGCTGGCGCCGGATCGTCTCCGAGATCGGCGTGCAGTTCGCCAAGCCGGAGGCGGTGCAGCTGTTCCGCCAGGCGGGGCAGCCGGTCGACGGGGAGGTCGTGCGGCTCGATCCGGACTTCGTGCTCGAGCAGGTGGCCAGGGCGCCGCGGGAGTTCGAGGTGCAGGCCAGGAACCCGGCCCGCTCCGTGCACATCGGCGGCGACGACATGGTGTTCGGCGCGGTGTACGGGTCGCCGTTCGTGCGGCAGGGGGACGTGCGCCGGGACGCCACCCTGAACGACTTCCGCCAGCTGGCCATGCTGGCGCAGTCCTACCCGGAGCTGGACTCGGCCGGGGGAGTGATCTGCGAGCCGAACGACGCCCCGCTGGACTCCCGGCACCTGGACATGATCTACGCGCTGCAGACCCTGACCGACAAGATCTACATGGGCAACGTCGTGTCCGGGCCGAACGCGGCCGACACGATCAGGATGACCGAGATCCTGTTCGGCGGCCGGGACGTGATCGAGCAGACCCCGGCCACGATCTCGCTGATCAACTGCAATTCCCCGCTGCGCTGGGACGACCGGATGCTGGACGCGCAGTTCGAGTACTGCGCGGCCAATCAGCCGGTCGTGCTGACGCCGTTCCTGCTGATGGGGGCGATGTCGCCGGTGACCATTCCGGCCGCCCTGGTGCAGCAGCTGGCCGAGGCGCTGTCCGGCATCGCGCTGGCCCAGCTGATCCGGCCGGGCTGCCCGGTGATCTTCGGCTCGTTCCTGTCCAATATCGACATGCAGTCGGGCTCGCCCAGCTTCGGCACGCCGGAGTCCGGCATCGGGCTGCTGTGCACCGGGCAGCTGGCCCGGCACTTCGGCCTGCCGTTCCGGACCGGCGGCGGGCTGAACTCCAGCCAGACCTGCGACGCGCAGGCCGCGTACGAGTCGCTGATGACGCTGCTGCCGACGTTCCTGGCCGGCACGAACTTCGTCATGCACGCGGCCGGCTGGCTGGAGGGCGGCCTGGTGTCCTGCTACGAGAAGTTCATCGTGGACATCGAGCTGCTGCGGATGCTCCGGGTCGAGTTCACCCCGCTGGAGATCGACGAGGAGTCGCTGGCCTTCGGCGCGCACGAGGAGGTCGGGCACGGCGGTCACTTCCTCGGCGCCGCGCACACCATGGAGCGGTTCCGCGAGTGCTTCTACCGGCCGCTGCTGTCCTCAACCGCCAACTACGAGCGGTGGCTGAAGCTGGGCGGCAAGGACACCACGGCGCGGGCGGGCGAGATCTACGCGAGGAAGCTGGAGGAGTACCAGCCGCCGCCGCTGGACGAGGCGATCCGGGCCGAGCTGCAGGACTACGTGACCCGCCGCCGCGCCGAGCTCGGCGACTAGCCGGGGGACGCGCCTGTCCCGGCCGCAGGCGAGGGAGGCGCCGTTAGCCGCAATCCAGCGGAAAATGCGCGCCGCGCTGCAATCGCGATGTAAAGGTAACGTAACTCCATTGAGCTGATACACCGCATTTGACGACCGTACCCTCGAATGCTGTAACGCTTCTGTAAAGAGGGGGCCGTCTTAATGTCCAGGATCACTGCCAGGGCTGCCATCGCCGTCGCCGGGTTACTGGCGGCCGTCCTGGCGCCGCTCCCCGCAACGGCCGCGGCCCCGGGCGCGCCACTCGCGTTCGGATTATACGAAACCGGCAACAGCCCGCCGTATTCATTTCCGGTCACTCCCGCCTACGACGTCCAGTATTACGGCTGGCACGAGCGCTTCCAGGCCGCTAACGCGCAGGCCGCGTGGAATGCCGGCACCGAGATCTTCGCGGAGCTGCAGACCTGCGGCAACCCGTGCGATGAATCGACCAGCGTCCCGATCGCCGACGTGTCGGATGGCAGCTCGGATGCCTACCTGACGAGCTTCGCCCAGGCCGTGGCGGCGTTCGGCCATCCGGTGCTGCTGACCTTCGACCACGAGATGAACGGCGGCTGGTACCCGTGGGGGGACACCGAGATCACGGCCGCGCAGTGGATCGCGGCCTGGCAGCACGTCACCACGCTGATCAGCTCGATCGCGCCGAACGTCAGCTGGGTCTGGGCGCCCAACACCGAGACGGGCGCAGCCCCGGTGGCCAACTACTGGCCTGGTAACGGATATGCCAGCCCGAACGTGAATGTGATCGGCCTCGACGGCTATTTCGCGAACAGCGGCAGCACCTGGGCGAGCACCTTCGCCCGCAGTCTTGCGGATGCTGAGTCGGTCAGCGGCAATCAGTATCCCTTCATGGTCGCTGAGACTGGTGTGCCGTCCGCCGACTCCGACAATGTCGCCCAGATTGACAACCTGGTCTCGGGCGCGCTTTCGGCCCATGCGTCTGCCCTCATCTACTTCGACCACTCGCAGTGGTCGTTCACCAGCGCCGGCCAGGCGGAATTCATCCAGGACACTGGATGAGCCTGGCGCTGCGCGGCGGCCGCAGCGGGCAGCGCGGCGGAACAGGGCGGCCCGCAGCGCTGATGGCCGGTCGCGCTGCTGCCGGTCGCGCTGATGGCCGGTCGCGCTGCTGCCGGTCGCGTTGCTGCTGGTCGTGCTCCTGCTCGTGGTGCTCCTGCCGGGCGGTAGCACCTCCCGCGAGCGCCGTTGCGGTAGCCGGGGAAGTTTCGCGCGGGCCTTCCGGAAGGCACCCCTCACCAGTACTTTGTGCACAAGCGCTGCTATCGCGGCGTGGTTCTCCTTGCCGCCAGTCGGAGGCGCAGCAATGCAGGCTGAGATCAAGGGCACGACGATGCCCATCCTCGAGGTATCACTCGGGCCGGGCGAGCAGGTGGTCTCCACGCGCGCCGAACTGGCCTGGATGACCCCCAGCATCCAGATGTCGCAGACCACGAGCGCCGGTGGTGGCGGCGGCGGCCTCATGCAGGGATTCAAGCGCGTGATGGGGGGCGGCAGCCTGTTCATCACCCGGTACCAGGGCCCCGGCTCGATCACGTTCGCCGCCAAGGTCCCCGGCCACATCGTCCCGATTGATATCAACCCCGGCCTCTCGCTCTATGTGCACCGGCACGGCTGGCTGTGCGGCACGCAGGGGATCACGCCGAGTGTCGGCCTGCAGCAGACATTCCGCGGCGGGATCTACGGCGGTGACGGCTTCATCCTGCAGAAGCTGGAGGGGCAGGGCCGGGCCTGGATCGAGCTGTCCGGCGAGCTCACCAGCTACCAGATGCCGCCGGGCCAGACGCTGCTCGCGCATCCCGGTCATATCGGGGCGTTCGACGGCACCGTGCAGTTCCAGGTCACCCTGATGCCGGGCATCAGGAACATGTTCTTCGGCGGCGACGGCTTCCACCTGGTCGCGCTGACCGGCCCTGGCCGGGTCTGGCTGCAGTCGATGCCCCTGGTTGTGCTGGCGCACGCGCTCTCGGAGTACCTGGGGAAAGACGACCGCAGCCAGGCGGTCCAGGGCGGCGCGGTCGGCGGGATCATCGGGGACATGCTCCGCGGCTGAGCAGCCGCGCATTCAGGCCGGCCGGGAAAGAGGCCGGATGGGAAAAAAGTTCTGCGCAGAAGTTGTTGGGGGCACCTGCCGCTCGCACTCCTACCGCTGTCACACGAGATTCCGCGCCACCGCGGTGGCGGCCGGACAGCGGGAGGAGACCCGACATGATCGCGCGCACCAGGACAGCTGCTATCGCAAGCTCAGCCGTCGCCGCCGTGGCAGTCGGCGTGGCGCTGATGCTGCCCGCCCACAGCGGCACGCCAGCTGCCAGCCACTTTGGCCACGCCGGGACTGTCACCGCCAGGCCTACGCCGGTGACTACGTGTGCGTGACCCCGGCCACCCGCGCCCAGGCCGCTGACGACAACTCCCAGGCCAGCAACCGGGTCGCGCTGCTCAGCGTGTGGGTGAACGACTGGACGCCGCCGTCCCAGAACCAGAACAACTGCTCGGGCGACGTATGCACCACCACCGACGGCGGCTGGGACGGCCCGAACTTCGAGATCGACGGCGATCACTTCGACTACGGCGAGGTGCAGCTGCAGATTCACAGCAACAGCGGCCAGCTGCTGTGGTGGGGAAACGTCACGGCGGGCTCCTACGCCGGCTTCGGCGGAGGTGCCTTCGGCGACCTGACCCCGATCGGCGACTGCTCGTCGGTTCCCCGTACAACCGACAACGACTATGTCGTGGCCTACGACTTCGGCTCCGGGCGCTGGTCGAGCGAGCTGCCCATCGACTCCGACTGCGCATCGCTCTGACCATGCACTCGCTGCCGGGACGCGGGAACGCGTCCCGGCAGTCGTGCTGCCCGCTCCGATCCCGCGGAGGGCCCGATGATCACCGGCCACCAGCAGGTGAATGACCATGCGATCCAGAACGCGAACCGCGGCGGAAATCTTGACCCTCAGCCTGTCCGGCTGCCGGGCCGGCGTCCTACGGTTGGCCCATGCGTGACCGCGACATGGTTGCCGCCATCGTGGCGGGCGACCCGGCCGGCCTCGCCGCGGCCTACGACAGTTACGCGGCCGCCTTGCATACGTACTGCCGGCCACTGCTCGGCGAGCCCGCCGACGCGGCAGACGCCGTGCAGGACACCTTCGTCATCGCCTCGGCGAAGCTCGGCGGACTGCGTGACCCGGACCGGCTGCGGCCGTGGCTGTACGCGGTGGCCAGGAACGAATGCCATCGCCGCCTGCGCAGCCGGGCGCACTTCGCCACGCTGGAGGAGGCGGGCGAGGTGACGGACACCGCAGCGGACGCCAGCATGGCGGCGCAGCGCAGCGAGCTGAAGGATCTCGTGCTGGCGGCCATCGGCGGCCTGAACCCGGGCGAGCGCGAGATCATCGAGCTGAACCTGCGGCATGACCTGGACGGTGCCGACCTGGCGGACGCACTGGGCGTGCCGCCCAACCAGGCGCACGCGCTCGCATCGCGGGCCCGCAGTCAGCTCGAGCGGTCGCTGGGCGCGCTGCTGGTGGCACGCCGGGGCCGGGAGGCCTGCGCCGAGCTTGACGCGATGCTGGCCGGATGGGACGGCGGGCTCACGATCCTGCTGCGCAAGCGGGTCAGCCGGCACATCGAGCACTGCGAGATCTGCGACGAGCGCAAGCGGCGGGAGCTCAGCCCGGCAATGCTGCTGAGCGTCCTGCCGGTGGTCGCGCTGCCGGCCGGGCTGCGCCAGCAGATCCTGCGGCTGGTCTCGGACAGCTCGCCCGCGGCGGCCCGGTACCGGCAGGCGGTGCTGCGGCGCGCCGAGCCATTCAGCCCGTCCGGTTTTCCTGTCCAGGTCAGTCCCGGCGGCGGCGGCAGGCGGGCCGAGCGGGCACGGGGTCGCGGCGCTGGCGGCGCCAGTGGTCCCGGTAGTCCCGGCGGCTCAGGCGGCTGGCGGCGCGCGGTGATCTACGCCGCTGCCGCGGCCGTCCTCCTGCTCGGCGCCGGCGGCGTGGCCGCGTTCGTGCTGCTGCACCATTCCGGGCCGGCCACGGCGGCGATGCGCCGTGCGGTCACGGCGACCGCGGCGGCGACCACCGCGCCGGGCACGGCCAGCTCAGCCGTCTCGTCCAGCCAGGCGCCCGGCGCGACCAGGAGCCTGGCGGCGTCGCCGAGCTCGACGGCGCCCGGCACGTCCGCGCCGCCGTCGTCCTCGCCTGCCGCGTCGTCCTCCGGCCCGGCCTCCTCATCGCCGTCCGCGCCGCCGCCGTCCTCGCCGCCCCCGGATCCCGGCACGCTGAGCGCATCGCCCAGCACCGTCCGGCTGGCCCAGTCGCCGCTCGGCGGCCCGTGGACCGGCACGTTCACGCTGACCGCCAGCGGCGGCCCGGTCGCGTTCACGATCACCGTTCCCGCCGCCGACAAGCTGCTCGTGACCCCGGCGACCGGCAAGCTCACGGCCGGCCAGGGCGTGACGGTGACCGTGACGACCATCGGCAGCGGACCGCCTTACTACGTCAATACGCTCACCGTGAACCCCGGGTCTCTCACGGTCACCGTCTACTACCCGCCATCTGGCTAGCCCTCGGGCGGACGGCTCCGCGCGGCCCTGGCCCAGTGCGGGCCCGGCCCAGCGCGGGCCCGGCCCAGCGCGGGCCCGATTGCGCGGCCCCGGCCCAGCGCGGGCCCCGATTCGCGGCCCCGGCCCAGCGCGGCCCCGATTCGCAGCCCGGATTCGCGGCCCGGACCGGCGCCCTGCAGGGTGCGGCCGGGCGGAGCGTCCGCCCGTCCGGCGGCCGCCTCTAGCAGCGTGTTTGCAACCCGGTGAGCAAGAGCCTGTACGGGCTGGGTGCCGCTGATCGTCTTGATCACCAGCCAGGAGGTGTCGGGCGTCGTGCACCGAGAGGGCTGGAAACGGACATAGGCTCGATGGCTGGGCTGGTACAGCGGCCAGGAGCACGCCTCCAGTTGGGGGAAAAGCACGAGCGAGAGGAGAGGAATGAGCAGGCCGCAGATCGAGCTGAGCGGCGTCCAGGTCGTGGCCAGCTTGCTCGCCGCCTTGACCGGCGCGGTAGCGGCGTCCTTTCTCGGCGTCGCGGGCACCATCATCGGAACCGCGGTCATGAGCGTGGCCGGCACGGCGGGCGCCGCCATCTACCGGCACTACCTCGGGCGCAGCAAGGAGCGGCTGCGAGCGGCGGCCGCGGTAGCCAGAACGCGGCATACGGGCCAGACAGGCCAGCACGGGGCGGGCGGGCCAGGCCAGCCGTTCGTGGACCCGGCCAGCACGGCCCGGGATCCGGCTAGCGCGGCCTGGGGCTCGCCGGGTACGGCGCAGGATCTGGCCGGCGCGACTCGAGACGCCAGCGCGAGATGGGATACCAGCGGGGCCAGGGATACCAGCGTGACCGGGGACATGACCCGCCGGGCCAGTTTCGCGCACCCGGACGAGGCGATGACCCGCCCGACTGGTTTCGCGGACCCGGATGAGACAGCGACTCAGGCGTTCCCGCGCGCTGGTGGTCACCCTGGCGCCTGGCCTGCGGACCTTTCAGCCGGCCAGAACGGCGGGCCGAATGGCCGGGGCGATGACTCGACGCAGATGCTGCCGGGCCGGAACGGTCGCAGCGCGGACATGGCGTACGGCAGCGGCGGCCCGCCCGGAGGCGCTGGCGGCTCGGCCGGAGGCGCAGGCGGCACTGAGCGCCCGGCGGCCAGGCGGCGGCGCTGGCTCGTGCTCGCGGGCGCCAGCCTGGCCCTGTTCCTCGTCGTCATGGCCGGTGTCACGGTAGTCGAGCTGATCGCGGGCAAGCCGCTGAACTCGCTTCTCACCGGCACCGGGGGATCCGGCACCTCGGTCAGCCACATTTTCGGCGGCCGCGACGCGACGTTGGCGCCGGCGCCGACGACCAGCCGGACGGCCCCCGCCACGTCGCACCAGCCGACCAGCACGCCGACGCCGACCGCCTCGTCGCCGAGTCAGTCGTCATCGGGCGCGCCGACGCCGACGCCTACCCCGTCGTCATCGTCGCCAGCGCCGACACCGACTCCGACGCCGTCGACTGGCGTGTCGGGACCGCCCGCATCGTCCGGCGCCCCGAATCCGGCCGCGACCCGGAGCCAGGCACCCTAGCCGTCATCCGCCCGAGGCCCGGCGGGCCGCCCGGCCCGGCTGCCTTCCCCCGGCAGGCCGCCTGCCGGGCCTTTCGCCGGCAGGCCGCCCGGCCGGCCTTTCCCCGCCCGGCGCCTGCCGGGCCTTTCGCCGGCAGGCCGCCCGGCCGGCCTTTCCCCGCCCGGCGCCTGCCGGGCCTTTCGCCGGCAGGCCGCCCGGCCCGCCTTTCCCCGCCCGGCCGCCTGCCGGGCCTTTCCCTGCCGGGCCTTTCCCCGGCGGGCAGCAGCATCGCCGGGATCAGCGCGACAGCGGTGAATCCGAGCGCCCACCCGAAGGTGCGGCTGAACGCGGCGGCCGCCCCGGCCGTCGCATGCGCGGCCAGCTGGGCCTGCAGGATGACCGCCAGCACGGCCGCGCCGAACGTGCCGCCGACCTGCTGCAGGATCCGGGTGACGCTGCTCGCGTGCGGGATCTCGCCGGGCCGCAGGCCCTGGAACGCGCCGGCCATCACCGCGATGGTGGCGGTGCCGAGCCCGGCGCCCCGGACGACCAGCGCGGCGCTGAGCAGTACCTCGCTGGTGTGCTGTCCGGCCAGCGCGAACGGCGCGGTGCCGGCTGCGGCCAGCGCGATCCCGGCCAGCACGACCGGGCGCGGCCCGATGCGGTCCGACAGCCTGCCCGCGAGGGTGCGGGGCAGCAGGCCGGGGTGTCCAAGCGCACGGTCTACAACTACTACGGCGACAAGGAGAACCTGTTCCTCTCGGTGGTCGCGGAGACCTACGAGGAACTGATGAGTAACGTGGCCGAGATCGCCGATGGTGCCCTGGCCGGGAGCGCAGACCCGGAGCAGGGGCTGCTGGACTTCATCACGCGCGTCGCGCAGGCGATGGCGCGGTCGCCGGAGCGGGCGGCCATGGTCCGGCTGCTCATTACCGAATCACCGCACTTCCCCGGCCTGCTGCAGCTGTGGCATGGCAGGCGCTCGCTGACCCCGCTGCTCGCGCCGCCGCTGGAGCGGCTCGCGGCCGCGGGCAGCCTGGATATCGCCGACCCGGCGTCGGCCGCCGCCCATCTGTCCGCGCTCACCTTCGGCCAGCTCAACAACCGGTCACTGTTCGGCACCGTCCGCCTCAGCGCCGGGGAGATCGAGGAGACCATCCGCGGCGGCGTCAGCGTCTTCCTGCGCGCCTACCGCCGGGCCGGGCAGCCGGCCCAGGAGCGCTGCCCGTGAGCCGGCCCGGTGCCCTCGGGACCGTGTGCTAGGCGGGGACTGGCTGCGGCTCGTAGGCCAGGTGGGGCCGCAGCCAGCGCTCGACCTCGGTGACCGGGACGCCCTTGCGCGCGGCGTAGTCCTCGACCTGGTCGCGGCCGATCCGCCCGATCGCGAAATAGCGCGAGGCCGGGTGCGCGAGCAGCAGCCCGCTGACGCTCGCGGCCGGGACCATCGCGAACGACTCGGTCAGGGCGATGCCAAGACGGCCCGCGTCCAGCAGGTCGACGAGCTTCTGCTTCTCCGAGTGATCGGGGGAGGCGGGGTAGCCGAAGGCGGGCCGGATGCCGCGGAACCGCTCCGCGTGCAGGTCCTCGACCGCCGGCGCCGCGCCGGGCTCATACCACGCGCGGCGCGCCTCTAGGTGCACGTACTCGGCGCAGGCCTCGGCCAGCCGGTCCGCCAGCGCCTTCACCATGATCGCGCGGTAGTCGTCGCGCTGCTGCTCATAGTCGCGAGCCAGCTGCTCCGCGCCGTGGATGCAGACGGCGAAGCCGCCGACATGATCGCCGGCCGGGGCGATGTAGTCGGCCAGGCACCGGTTCGGGCGCGTGTCGTTGTGCACGGCCTGCTGGCGCAGCATGGGGAAGCTCGGGCCGCCGTCGACGGCGATATCGTCGCCGTCGGCATGGGCCGGCCAGAAGCCGTAGACGCCCTGAGCCTGCAGCAGGTCACCGGCGATGATCTCGTCCAGCAGGGCGAGGCCGTCTTCGTACAGCTCCCTGGCCGCCGGCTGCTCCAGGATGGCCGGGTACTTGCCCCTCAGCTCCCAGGCAGAGAAGAAGAACTGCCAGTCGATCAGCTCGCGGAGCTTCCGGCAGGCCGGGCGTGACGAGCCGGGTTCCGATCACGTCCGGCACGGGCAGGTCGTCGAAGCTGACCTGCTCCCGGTTCGCCCGCGCCTGCCACAGCGGGACCAGCGGCCGCCGCTGCCGGTCGGCGTGCTGCCGGCGGAGCCGCTCCTGATCGTCGCGGTTGCGCTGGTCCAGGTCACCCGCCCGGCCGGGGTCGAGCAGCTCGGCAACCACGCCAACGACCCTGGACGCGTCGAGGACGTGCACGACCGGCCGGTCGAAGGCCGGCGCGATCCGGACCGCGGTGTGCTGCCGGGAGGTGGTAGCCCCGCCGATGAGCAGCGGCAGGTCCAGGCCGCGGCGCTGCATCTCCGCGGCCACGTTGACCATCTCGTCCAGCGACGGGGTGATCAGCCCGGACAGGCCCACGGCGCTAGCTCCCTCGGCCAGCGCGGTGTCCAGGATCCTCGCGGCTGGCACCATCACGCCCAGGTCGATGACCTCGTAGTTGTTGCAGGCCAGCACGACGCCGACGATGTTCTTGCCGATGTCGTGCACATCGCCCTTCACGGTGGCCATCACGATCTTGCCCTGCACCCGCTCGCTGCCGGCCCGGCCCTCGCGCAGGGCCTGCTCCTTCTCGGCCTGCATGTAGGGCTCGAGGTAGGCCACCGAGCGCTTCATTGCCCGGGCGCTCTTGACGACCTGCGGCAGGAACATCTTCCCGGAGCCGAACAGGTCACCGACGATCTTCATGCCGTCCATCAGCGGCCCTTCGATCACCTCCAGCGGGTGATCAGCAAGCTGCCTGGCCTCCTCGGTGTCGGCCTCGATGAAGTCGACGATGCCGTGCACCAGCGCATGCGCGAGCCGCTTCTCGACCGGTGCCTCGCGCCAGGACAGGTCCACTTCCCGCTTGGTGCCCGAGCCCTTGACGGTCTCGGCGAAGGTGATCAGCCGGTCGGTGGCGTCCGGCCGCCGGTCGAAGATGACGTCCTCGACGAGCTCCAGCAGGTCAGCGGGGATGTCCTGGTAGACGACGAGCTGGCCGGCGTTGACGATGCCCATGTCGAGCCCGGCGCGGACCGCGTGCAGCAGGAACGCCGAGTGCATGGCCTCGCGCACCACGTCGTTGCCGCGGAAGGAGAACGACAGGTTGGAGATCCCGCCGGACAGGTGAACGCCGGGACAGCGCTGCCTGATCAGCGGCAGCGAGTCGATGAACGCCTTCGCGTACCCGTTGTGCTCCTCCATCCCGGTGGCCACCGCCAGCACATTGGGGTCGAACACGATGTCCTGCGGGGCGAAGCCGGCCTGCTGGGTGAGCAGGTCGTAGGCCCGGCCGCAGATGGACACCTTGCGCTCGACGGTGTCGGCCTGGCCGCGCTCGTCGAAGGCCATCACCACCACGCCGGCCCCGTAGTCGCGGATGCGGCGGGCCTGGGCCAGGAACTGCTCCTCGCCTTCCTTGAGGCTGATCGAGTTGACCACGCCCTTGCCCTGCACGCACTTGAGCCCGGCCTCCAGCACGCTCCACCGCGAGCTGTCGATCATGATGGGGATCCGGGCCACCTCGGGCTCGGTCGCGACGTAGTTCAGGAACGCCGTCATGGCCTGCTCCCCGTCCAGCAGGTCGGCGTCCATATTCACGTCCAGCAGGTTCGCGCCGCCGCGCACCTGCTCCAGCGCCACGGCTACGGCGGTCTGGTTATCGCCGGCCTCGATGAGGCGGCGGAACCGGGCGGACCCGGCCACGTTGGTGCGCTCGCCGATCATCACGAAGCCGGTGTCAGGGCCGATCTCGAACGGCTCGAGCCCGCTGAACCGGGAGTGCTGGCCGGGTGCCGGCAGCTGGCGCGGCGGCAGCCCGGCAACGGAGGCCGCGATCTGCTCGATGTGCGCGGGCTCGGTGCCGCAGCATCCGCCGACGATGTTCACCAGGCCCGCTTCCGCGAAGCCGCGCAGCAGCCCGGCGGTGCGGTCGGGCTGCTCGTCGTAGCCGCCGAAGGCGTTGGGCAGGCCGGCGTTGGGGTGGCAGCTCGTGTAGGTATGCGCGAGCCGCGCCAGCTCCTGGACGTGCGGTCGCATTTCCGCGGCGCCCAGCGAGCAGTTGACCCCCGCCACCAGCGGGCGGGCATGGCCGATGGCCGTCCAGAAGGCCTCTACCGTCTGCCCCGACAGCGTGCGCCCGCTCAGGTCGACGATCGTGACCGAGATCCAGAGCGGCAGGTCCGGCGCCACCTCGCGGGCAGCGGCGATGGCCGCCTTCGCGTTGAGCGTGTCGAAGATCGTCTCGATCAGCAGCAGGTCGACGCCGCCATCGGCCAGCGCTGTCATCTGCTCGGCGTAGGCGTCGCGGACCTGATCGAAGGACACCGGCCGGAACGCCGGGTCATCGACCCGCGGTGACAGCGACAGCGTGACGTTCAGCGGCCCGACCGATCCGGCCACGAACCGGCCGCCGGCTTCATCGGCGGCCTGCCGGGCCAGCCGGGCACCGGCCAGGTTGATCTCGCGCACCGCCGCGGCATCCAGCCCGTAGTCGCGCTGGCCGATGCTGGTCGCGGTGAACGTGTTCGTGGTCATGATGTCGGCGCCGGCGGCCAGGTAACGCCGGTGAATGTCAAGGACGACATCCGGCCGGGTCAGGTTCAGCACGTCCGGATCGCCGGCCAGATCGTGCGGATGGTCCCGGAAGCGGCCGCCGCGATAGTCGTGCGCGCTGAGCCCGATGCCCTGCAGCATCGTCCCCCACGCGCCGTCCAGGACCAGGATCCGCTCGTCAAGGGCTTCCCGGATCGCCGCAGCGCTGTCAGTCAGCGCAGCATTACCGGGATCCACCGCGTTCGCAGCCATCGCGCTCCTCTGCTCGGCCACCCTGTAACCCAGAGACGCGCGAGCGGGACGCGGACTCTTTAGGCGTTTTTGTCCTGGTCGCCAAGCTGTCTTTCAAAGCTTTCCAGGTCATACCACGATACCCTGTCCGGCCAGAATGCGCTCGGTCGCGGCTCGCGTGCTGGCCGCGTCTCTCTCGCCGGGCGTTCCGGCAGGCCAGCGAGCAGTCCCGCGGTCACGGTGGCGGCGGGGTAGCGGCTGGCTGAGCGCGTGCCTCAGCTGCCTGGCGCACGAGGCGTGCGCCGTTCCAGCAGCCTGGCCCGCCCGGTTCTCTCGCCGCGCTCGTCATTGCCCGGCGCGCAGCAGTTCCGCCGCCCGCGTCATGGCGCGGAGCTTGCCGAACGCGACGTCGCGTGGCAGGTACTTCATCCCGCAGTCCGGGGCCAGCACGATCCGCTCGGCCGGCACGTACGGCAGCGCCCGGCGGACCCGGGCGGCGACCTGCTCCGGCGTCTCGACCGTCATGTCGTTCAGGTCCAGCACGCCCAGGATGATCGTCTTGCCGGCCAGCTCGGCCAGCACCGCGCAGTCCAGGCCGGACTGGGCGGTCTCGATCGAGATCTGATCGGCCGTGCAGGCGGCCAGTTCCGGCAGGAAGGAGTAGCCGGACGGCCGCTCGTGGATGATCGCCGCGTAGCCGAAGCACAGGTGCACCGCGGTCGTCCCGGCGCTGCCCGCCAGCGCCCGGTTCAGCGCGGCCACCCCGTACTGCCGGGCGGCCTCCGGGCGGGCCTGCAGGTACGGCTCGTCGAGCTGGACGATGTCGGCCCCGGCGGCGAACAGGTCGGCGATCTCGTCCCGGACGGCGTCGGCGTAGCCGAAGGCCACGGCCTCGGCGCTCGGGTAGTAGTCGTTCTGTGCCTGCTGGGACATGGTGAACGGACCGGGAACGGTGATCTTGATAGTCCTGTCCGTGTGCGCGCGCAGGAACTCGACGTCGGCGACCTCGACCGGGTGCCGGCGCGCGATCGGCCCGACGATGCGCGGCACCGGATTCGGATGGCCGCTGCGGTCCAGCGCGGTGCCAGGGTTCTCGGTATCCACGCCGCCCAGGGCCGTCGCGAACGCGTTCGAGTAGCTTTCCCGCCGGATCTCGCCGTCGGTAACGACATCCAGGCCGGCCTCCTCCTGCGCCCGGATGGCCAGCAGGGTGGCGTCGCGCTGGGCCTGCTCCAGGAACGCGGGGCTGACCCGCCATAGCTCGCTGGCCCGGACCCGCGGCGGGAACCGGCCCGCCAGCCGCTCCCGGTCAATCAGCCAGTCCGGCTGAGGGTAGCTGCCCACAAGTGATGTCGGGTAGAGCATCCGTTTCGTCCTTTGAATCGGCGCGGTGCGGTCCTGCCGCGCGGGGCCAGTATGGCGTCGGGGCCGCGGGGCGGCCGGGCCGGATGTCAGCGCGCATGCGCCGCCGCGCCCGCGGCGTGCCCTGACCTGAGCCCGGCCTGCTGCAGGATGCGGGGGATATGGCTCTCGGCGCCGACGGCCATGACGTGCACGCCGGCGACACCGGGGATCTCCCGCAGCCGGGCGATCGTCTCCGCGCACAGCCGCTCGCCGGCCGCCGCGATGTGATCCGGCCCGGCGGCCGACAGCCGCTCCGCGATCTCGGCCGGGATGCGGACGCCGGGCACCCGCTGCAGGTGGGCGAGCGCGCGCAGCGAGCGCACCGGCCCGACGCCGGCCAGGATGGCGCACTGCCCGGTCAGGCCGAGGTCGCGCACGTGCGCCATCCAGTCGGCGAAGGCGGGCACGTCGAAGATGAACTGGGTCTGCACGAACTGAGCGCCAGCCGCGATCTTGGCGGCCAGCCGCTCCGCGCTGGCCGCGGGCGGTGCGGCCGGGTTCTCGACGGCCCCGAGCAGCCAGGACGGCGGCGGCTCCACGAGCCGGCCGGACATCAGCCTGCCCTCGTCGCGCATCGTCCGGGCCACGCTCAGCAACTGCGTGCTGTCCAGGTCGAAGACCGGCTTGGCCTCGGCATGATCGCCGTGCCGCGGGTGATCCCCGGTCATGACCAGGACGCTGGGTATGCCCATGGCCGATGCGGAGATGAGCTCCGACTGCAGCGCAATCCGGTTCCGGTCCCGGCAGGTGAGCTGCATGATGGGCTCGACGCCGGCCGCGAGCGCCGTGAGGCTGCCGGCCCAGCTCGACAGCCGGACGGATGCGCTCTGGTTGTCGGTGATGTTGACCGCATCCACCCAGCCGCGCAGGTGCGCGGCCTTGCGGGCTACCGGCGCGGCGTCAGCCCCGCGCGGCGGCCCGATCTCCGCTGTCACCGCGAACTCGCCGGCCGCCAGTACCTGCCGGAGCCTGGACGCCCTGGTCTGACCGTCATCGGTCATGCGCTCGTCACCTCCGTGACCTCACCGACGATCTTGCCCTACTCCCGGCGAAATCGCCCATTCGGGAGGCTCGGGTTGCTGCACTATCAGCGGCTGAGGCCGCCGAGGAATTCCGCCTGGTTCACGGCCGGGAGCGCGCGGCGCCCGGCCGTGAAGGTGAGGGGACCGGGCGCACCGTGCGCAGGGCGGGCGGTCTGCGAGCCGTTGTACTGGCGCCGTTGTACTGGCGCCGTTGTACTGGCGCCGTTGTACTGGCGCCGTGGTACTGGCAGCGACCGCCGTCTCGGGCGGGCTCAGCTCGCGGCAGGTACCGGCAGGCCAGGGGCTGGCAAAGCCTGATCTGGCAAAGCCTGATCTGGCAAGGCCTGATCTGGCGAGGCAGTGGCCGGGGCGGCCGTGGGCGGCGGCGGAACGGCGGCCGCCGGAGTGGCGTCGCCCGCCTGGGCGTCGCCCGGCCGGACAGGGATCACGGAGTTGTCGGTGATCTGGGTGCTGACCTGGCGGCGAAGCACGCTGAGCGGCCCGAGGCCCGACAGCGCCGCCGTTATCTCGCCAGCCAGGCCGGCCCGCGCTGAGGTGGACTCGGCGATCCCGATGTCACTGATCCCGGCCAGCATGGCCGGGGTGATCTCAGCCGGATCGGCGATTACCTGAGCCCGGGTGCCGCAGTCGCGGGCCAGCGCTGACAGCTGCCGGGCATCGGCCGCGGCGGCGTCACCCAGCACCAGCATCAGGTCACTGCCTGCCGCCACGGTGCGAACGGTCTCGGCCCGGTCCGACGGGGCGTAGCAGAAGCTGTCCGGGTGGGGGCCGCGGACAGCCGGGAACCGGGATCGCAGTGCCGCCGCGGCAGCGGCGGAGTCCTCGATCGGGATACCTGGCTGCAGCAGGTACGAAACCCGGCGCGCGTCGGCCACCTGAAGCGTGCTGGTGCCGGCCACCGTCGCGATGACGGTGGCGCGACCCTCGGCTCGGCTGGTGATGCCGTCCGCGGCGGGATAATTCTCCTGGCCCAGCAGGACCACGTGCTCGCCGCGGTCAGCCAGCCGGCCGTTCCGCCTGCGCCCACGCCACGAGCGGGCAGGTGGCATCGACGATCGTGAGGCCGCGCTGTATCGCCTCGGCCCGCACCGCTGGCGTGACCCCGTGCGCCGGGAAGACGATAACGTCCCCGCGCACGGCGTCCTGCAGGGAGCCGCCGAGGACGGCACCGCGGCTGGCTAGCTCGGCACGAGTCTCGGGCGGCCCGGCCAGCTGCCCGTGTACGTGCACGACCCGGCCTTGCCCGGCGCTGTCACTGATCGCCCGCCGGACCGCCTCAAGCGCCTGCTGTGCCCCCCCGCACCAGGGACTGCCAGCCGAGATCGCCCGGCGGGTGCCGAGGACGCCTGCCCATTCCTCGACGGCGCTGCGGGCGGCCGCCGCCGCGAGCCGGTCATCGGGGGCCACGGCCGCGGCCAGGGCAGCCGTGCCGCCGTCGCGCTGCTGGCAGGTGACGACATAGAGGGCGGCGCCATCGCCGTGGTGCGCGGGATCCTCGAACCGCGGCACTGCAGCGAAGCTGACGCGGTAGCCCTTGCGCCGCAGTGACCCGGCAACTAACGGCGCAGCCGGGCAGCTCAGGGCGCCGCGTACCGGGTCGCCGAGCTCGGCAGGCACCAGTACTTCGCCGCGCGGCACCCTGATACCGGGCGCCTGGAACTCCCGCACCACTGATCGGTTCATTGCCCGCCCATTCGCTCGGCGCCATGCTCGCTGAGCACGCATGGCCCGGCCCGCGATGCCAGCATCCTGCTCGCACCGCGCAGCCGGTGCGGACGTCTTCCCCGGCGCGCACCCCGAATCGTCCTGCAAATGGCCAAGCTTCGGTCTGCGCGCCGGCAGTAAGTATTAAGTTATTCCCGATCGTTATTCTATGGATCTCTTGGGTATCGTCGGCGCTGATGGCATCGGCGATCGACACCGAGAGGATCGTGCTCCATGTCCGCTACAGACGAGCTGCTCGAGAACAACCGGCGGTACGCCGACTCTTTCCAGGGTCCGCTGCCCCTGCCACCTTCCCGCGGCCTCGCCGTGATCGCGTGCATGGACGCGCGCCTCAACGTCTACGACGTCCTGGGCCTGGGCGACGGCGAGGCGCACATCATCCGCAATGCCGGCGGCGTGGTCACTGATGACGAGATCCGGTCGCTGGCGATCAGCCAGCGGCTGCTGGGTACCAGCGAGATCATCCTCATCCATCACACCGACTGCGGCATGCTCACCTTCACCGATGACGCCTTCAAGGCCAAGATCGAGGCGGAAACCGGCATCAAGCCGACCTGGGCCGCGGAGGCTTTCACGGACCTGGATGCCGATGTGCGGCAGTCGATCGCGCGGATCAAGGCCAGCCCGTTCGTGCCGCGCAAGGACTCGGTCCGCGGTTTCGTCTTCGACGTGGCCACCGGGAAGCTCGCCGAGGTCAGGTAACCGGCGCAGGCTCGCAGATCAGGTAGCGGGCGACGCGCAGGCTGCGCAGGTCACGCAGCGCGTGCGGCAGAGGGCCCCGGCGGGCAGCGGCGAGATTGCCTCCCGGGGCTCACGCCTCCGGCGGCTCGCTCTTGCCCTGCTGCTCGGCCAGGAACCGCTCGAACTGGGCGCCGAGTTCCTCGGCGGTCGGCATCGGCTCAGACTCATCGGCGAGCAGGCCCTCGCGGTTCGCGGTGAACGCGTCGTACTGCTGCTCGAGCGCCTCCACCACCTCGGTCACCTCAGCCGAGCCCTCGACCTGCCGGGCGATTTCCAGGTCGGTGCGCCGCGCGGCCTCGCGCAGCGCGTCACCGGGCAGCACCAGCCCGGTCGCCCGCTCCAGGGACTCCAGCAAGGTCACGGCGGCGGCCGGGTAGGCGGCCTGGGCCAGATAATGCGGGACATGCACGGCGAATCCCACCGCCGCACGGCCTTCCTGGCCGAGCCGGTATTCCAGCAGGGCGGATGCGCTGCCGGGCACCTGCAGCCGGTCCACCAGCGGGCGGTAGCCCTCGACCAGGCCTGGCTGCGTGCCGTGCGCGGTCACGCCCAGCTGCCTGGTGTGCGGGACTCCCATCGGGATCCCGTGGAAGCCGACGGCCAGGCGCACCCTGAGCTCGGCGGAAAGCTGCCGGATAGCGGCCGTGAACGCCTCCCACTCGCGATCCGGCTCAAGCCCGTTGAGCAGGAGGAAGGGCTTGCCCTCGGAGTCATGCAGCAGGGACAGGGCCGTGGCGGGAGTGTCGTACTCCTCCCAGTGGTCCTTGGCGAAGGTCATGACCGGGCGACGCGACCGGTAATCGAGCAGCGGATCGACGTTGAAGGACGCGATCTCCTCATGGTCGAGTGAGCTGAGCAAGTGCGTTGCCAGCAGCCGCCCGGCGCTGCCGGCGTCGATGAAGCCATCGAGGTAATAGAGCATCACCAGGTCGGCGTCCGCGTCGGTCGCGCCGGGGCTCATCTCGTAGAGTTCTGCGGGATCGCGAGCCACGGTCACAGCCTCTCAGGGGTCGGTGCTCCTATCAGTCTTACCAACCTCTGCCGGGTGCTCCTAAATTCCGCCCGCAAAACTGCCCCATCGGCCCGCCTGACCGCCTGTCGTGCTGGCCTGCGCAACCATCCGCCGCGGGTGAGGCCGCGGGCGCGCGGACCAGCCACACTGGGGCGTGGGACGAAGCCTCTGAGTGCTTCGCCGGGCAAAAGGGGAGGAATCGCATCATGACCGTGCCAGTAAAGACCGACGTTGATGCCGCTACCCGGGAAGCGCTGGCTGGCCTGGCCGTCGGCGACCTGAGGGTGCTCGAGGAAGTCCTGGCCTACCGGGAAGCCGAGCAGGCCAGCAGCGGCCTGGACGCCCGCACCTTTGCCCTCGTCAAGATCGCCGCGCTGATCGCGCTCGACGCGCCGCCGGCCTCGTACCTGTGGCAGGTCGCCAACGCACTCGATGCCGGCGTGACCCCGCAGAACCTGATCGGCGTGCTGCGCGCGGTGGCGCCCCAGGTGGGCGGCCCGAAGGCGATGGCCGCGGCACCTGAACTCATGCTGGCGCTCGGGCTTGAGCTGCCCGATGACGAGGCATAGCCCGACTCCGGATACCAGCAGGGCCGAGCACAGGAGGCAGGCATGATCAGGCGGCGACGCCCGCTGATGCGCGCAGCGGTGATAGGCGGGGGCGCCTACGCCATGGGCCACCACATGGCGAACAAGTCGGCAGCTCAGGCGCAGCAGGACGATGAGCAGAACGAGCGGATCAGCGGTGTCGAGGACCAGCAGTCGGCGCAGGGCACTCCGGCGGCGCAGCCCTCGATGCTGGATCAGCTGAACCAGCTGGACGCCATGCACCAGCAGGGCGCCCTCAGCGACAGTGAGTTCGCTGCCGCCAAGGCTAAGCTGCTCGGCTAGCTGCGGCGGCGGTGAGGGGCTCAGCTCACGCGGGGCTCAGCTCACGCGGGGCTCAGCTCACGCGGGGCTCAGCTCACGCGGGGCTCAGCTCACGCGGGTCAGCTCAGCGGGCGCGGTTGCGAAGGGTGCTGCGTGACTGAGCCCCGCTTCCTGCGCGAGTGCTGCGGGCGCAACCTCGCTGCACGCCGGGATCCGGCGCGCACGTCAAGGCGAGGTGGCTACCCCGGGGTGAACGTGATGAGGTGGCAGGGTGAAGGCCGCGTATGAGTGCCTGGGCAGACTGGATGACGTGCTGCGCCGCGCCGGTGAGCTTCAGGCACGGACGATCATCTTCGATGTGGAGCCGCTGGTCGCCTCCTGGGACACCAGCCAGCGAGCGCTGGATGAGGGCCTTGCTCGGGTGCTGAGGCGGACCAGCGCCGTGCCCGGCCTGCAGGTGGTGTGCTTTTCCACGAACTCGGTGCGCAGGCCTTCGGCCATCAACGGCGGATCCGGCCCGCGAGCCATCTACCTGGCCTCGGCCCGCAAGCCGATCCGGACAGCGCCGTACCGGGAGTTTCCGCGGCCGGGATTCGTGGTCGGGGACCAGGTCGCGACGGACGGGGTCCTGGCCTGGCGGCTCGGCTACGGGTTCCTGCACTACCAGCCGTCCCACGCCCAGGTCCCTGCCGGGCCGCGGCTGCTCGGTTACTGCGGGCAGCTGATCCGGCCGCTGCTGTTCACGCCGGAGCAAGACCGGCAGCGCTAGGTTCCGACCAGGCGCAGGCGGCTCGGGGACCCTGGCGCTTACTTTCCTGGTGCGCCCTGAGCTGCGGGCATGCTGTCCCGACCGACGGTCAGTGCCAGGTAGCGCAGCCGGGTCCAGTCCATCGGCGGCCGCAGCCGGGGGACGCCCGGCCTGCTGCGCGGAACCCGCACCCGCAGCGCCAGCGGGCGGATGGTGCAGCGCACGGGGGTCGGCACGAGCACCGATTCCCCGTCGATGCCGACGGGGATGGATGGCTGGTCTGCGTCAATGGTGACCTCGTGCACGGTGCAGGAGGTGATGCAGCGCGAGCGCTGCGTTCTGGTCAGCAGGCCAGCGGCCTGGACGCCGCTCTCCACTTTCACGCAGACCACGCCGAGCACGCCCTGGTCGAGCCGCGCGCGCCGGCCGAGGCCGGCGATGTCGCCGGTCTCGTACGGGTTGTTGCTCACCAGCACCGCCTGCGGTCCGTCGGCGATGACCTGACCGTCGACCCGCACGGTCAGGTGCGCTCCCTGCGCGCCGCTCAGCAGGTCGGGGAGCATCTGCAGGGCGGTGCCGGCCTTGTCGTCGCGGTAGGCGGGGCTCTGCACCACGTGCGCGTACGCACCGAACGACGCGTTGTTGACAAACGTGCGCTCCCCGATAAGGCCGAGGTCGATGCGAAGCTCGACAGCGTCCGTCAGAGCCTCCAGGCAGGTAGCCGGGTCGTCCCGGTCAAGCCCGAGATCAAGGGCGAAGTGATTGCGGGTTCCCGCCGATATGACCATCATGGGGAGGTTCCGGTCCGCGGCAAGGCCCGCGACGAGTGCCTGCGTCCCGTCGCCGCCTGCCACGCCCAGCAGGTCAGCTCCGTCGTCTACCGCCTGCCGGGCCAGCGCGGCCACGTCGACGAAGTCGGGGCCGTCGAGCATGGCCACCTCGGCGCCGAGACCGGTGGCGTTCTCGCCCAGCCCGAACTTGCCGACCTTGCCCCCGCCCGAGCGCGGGTTCATGATCAGGAAGGGATGCCGCAGCGGCGCAGCGGGGTATTCCCGCGGCCCGGCCGGCCCGCGGCTGCCGCTCAGCGCGGCCCGGCCGGCGGCCGTGGCGGCCAGCACCAGCGCGACGCTGAGCATGACTTCCCAGAGCAGCCCGGCAATGACATACATGGCGATCACGAAGGCCGGTGAGGCCAGCAGCACCAGCGCGGCCAGCCAGCGCAGGATGCCGCGGTGGGCCACGAACCACCAGGCCGCCGCGCAGGCAACGGCCACCCCCGCGGTCCCGAGGAGCAGCGCGGTAATGCTGGTCAGCGCACCCGACAGCAGGAGCACGAGTACGGCGGCCGCGACGGCAGCGAAGGCAAGCCTGGCCAGCCAGCGGCGGCCCCGGCCGCCCGCGGGGATCACGTCGGCGGGGGTTGTGCCTGCAGGGCTAGTGACTGCCTTGCCGACCGCGGTAGCTCCGCCCAGCTCGGCGATCCTCTCGAGCTCGGCCAGGTCAGGTGCGGGTCCGCTGGGGCTCTCGCTCATGGCCTGCGGTCCTTGCTGTCCGGCACCACGCAGCGGAAGCCCAGGTGACAGGAGGCGGTATCGATCGCCTCGCCCTGGCGGGCCGCCGGCCGGTACCGCAGGCAGTAGTTGGGCGCGCACCGATGCGAGCCGCCCTTGATCACTTTCCGCGGCGGGTAAGACCCCGCGCCAGCGGTCAGCGCCTCTGGGGAGTTCGCGCGCGGATTGCGCGGAGCACAGCGGGCAGTGAGGGCCGCCTGATGACGCGGCGTGACGTAATCGCAGGACCATTCCCGGACGTTCTCGATCATATCAACCAGGCCATATCCATTCGCGGCGAACGACCCGACGGGAGAGGTTCCCTCGTATCCATCGGAACACAGGTTCTGCCAGGGAAACGAGCCCTGCCAGGTATTTGCCATCAGCTGGCCGCCCGGCGCTTCCCGGTAACCGCTGACGAAGAACTCGTCCGAGCCATGCCGTGCGCGCTCCTGATTCTCCTCGGACTCTGGGCGCCTGATCCGGCGGCTACCAGCGGCGGCGGGATACGCGCCGCGCGGTGCGCCGGCTCGTGCGCCGGGCTACTCTGCGTCCTCCGAACATGTCATTCCCCCCGCTTCCTGGCGCTGCCCCGCTTCCTGGCGCTGCGCTGTCAGGGCGTGCTCGCTGATCCCGGCGTTTCCATCTCGTGCAGGTCCTGTGCTTCGTCAGCCGAGAGCAGCCCGATCTCGACGAGGTCGAGCGGGCTGATGAAGCCGTCGCTGATCCGGAAGCCGCCGGCGCGCACGATCGCGTCGCGAAGCGGAACCGCCCAGTGGTGCTCCAGCAGGATCAGCGCGGCTGCGGAGTCATTGGGAATGTCGGCCAGCACATCCCAGCCGTCTTCCGCACTGAAAACGTCCACGCCGCCGTCGGCGGCTGCCCGCTCGGCGCCTGCGCTGGCGCCTGCCTCGGCTCCCTCTTCGCCATCGATGCCGAGGCCGATCAGGGCGCCGATCTTGCTGCCGAGCTCGATTGCCTCCTGCTCGGACAGGTTGCTGAGGTGCTCGACCTCCAGGGCGCCGTCGGCGTCCTTGTAGACAGCCAGCGAGTCGATCACCCGAACGGTGTCACTGTCGCGAAGCCGCTCGAAGCTCGGTGATGATCTCGCCGTGGAAGTCGGGCTTGCTGAAGCCGAGGGCCAGCAGCTGTACGGGACCGATCGCCATTTATTACTCCTTTTCGGTGCGAGCCTGCCTCTTCGGGAGCCCGGGAGCCGGCTGCATCCGGTCGCGAGTGGGCCTCCCGAGCTGATTCCCACGCGGCCCAGGATGTGCGGGGTCAGGCGGCGGCGCATCACCCGGGAAGGGTGGTCGGCTCGCTACGCGGAGGCGGCGGACAGGCAGGCCCGTTCGGTGCGGCCGCGAGTAACAGGCCGGGGGCTGGCCGGAAAGCCCGTCGCGCCGTGGACTGCCTGGCTAGCCCTTGGCTAGCCCTCGGTCCGGAAACCGCGGAGCATCTCGCTGATCCTGACCCTGATCTCGGCGGAGCTGGCGCCGAGCTGCGCGAGCATCGCCGCCGCCGGGGCGTCGGCGTCCCGCAGCAGGCCGAGCAGGATGTGCTCAGTGCCGATGTAGTTATGCCCGCGCTCCAGCGCCTCGGCGACCGCATCCCGCAGAACCGCGGCCGCCTCGGGTGAGTAGGGGAGGCGTCGCGCTGCGGCCGTCCCCGTCCCCGTCCCGGTCCCGGTCCCGGCTACGGCGGGCGGCTGCGGGTCGGCCAGGTCCGGGGCGAGCCCGGCTGCCGTCGGCGGCGGGGCGGTGTCGGCCGCCTGCGCCAGCGCGGCCACGGCTGCCGCCTCGCTCACGGACATGGCCGCGAGCACGCGCGCTGCGATTCCCTCGGGCGCAGCGAATAGCCCGAGCAGCAGATGCTCGGGGTGGACATGCCCGCGGCCGAGCGAGCGCGCCGAGTTATCGGCCGCCACTAGTACAGCCCGCGCGCGGGCGGTGAACCGCTCGAATGTCGGAGGGAAGCTGGCGGCGATCAGCACGCGGCGGTGCCCTGGGCCAACAGCGTGGAAGCGTGGCTCCTGCTGCTGTATACGCAGCAGGGACGCTCTCACGTGGTTGGGGGAGCGCCGCGTGCGCCAGGCGCGGCGGGCCGGCGTGCGCGCAGGGTCGGCGTGCGCAGGGTCGGCGTGCGCGAAGGGTCGCCAGGCGCAGCGGGCCGCCGCGGACGGAGGGTCGGCGTGCGCAGGGTCGGCGGGCGCGCCACGCCGGCCAGCGGCCCGGGCGGCCGGGATCAGGCTTGCGGGTGGATGGTCTTGTGCTCGGCCAGCATGGCGACGTACCGCTCGATCTTCCGGGCCCGCGTCTCCGGCCGCTTGACGCTGCCGATCCGGTACAGGATCGCGTACCGGTTCACGCTGCTGATCGTGTCGAAGAACGCCCGGGCGCCGTCGTTGGCCGCAAGCGCGCGCTGCAGGTCATCGGGGATGGTCATGGCGCGCTGGCCGGCGTAGGCCGCATCCCATCGTCCGTCCGCCCTGGCCTGCTCCACCGCGCGCAGCCCGGCCGGCCGCATCCGCCCGGTCCTGATCAGCTCGGCCGCCTTGTCAGTGTTGATCTTCGACCAGCGCCCGCCCGGCTTGCGCGGGGTGAAGCGCTGCAGCCAGAAGTCGTCGTCCAGGCTGCTCTTCTGGCCGTCGATCCAGCCGAAGCACAGGGCCGCCTCCAGCGCCTCCGCATACGAGAGCGTGCGGGCGGCCGATCCCTTCTTCGCGATCTTCAGCCACGCCCCGGCCGAGTCGCCGTGCGCAGCCAGCCAGTCCTCGAATGCTGGTGCAGACTCGAACGCCAGAACGGGAAGGTCATCGCGCGGCACGTGGTTAGTCAACCACGAGGGACTGTCCGGCGGCGGGCAGGCAGTGCCCGGAGGCGGTTAGTTGCCACTTAGCAAATGACGGAAGGCATACTGCTCTCATGGGCGCAGATGAGCTGAGCTACCGGCGCCGGATGCTCGTGCTGGCGACGTGCTGCCTCAGCCTGCTGATCGTCGGCCTGGACTCGACCATCGTCAACGTGGCGCTGCCATCGATCCAGCGTGAGCTGCATGCGCCGGTCTCCGGGCTGCAGTGGACGATCGACGCCTACACCCTGGTGCTGGCCAGCTTCCTGATGCTGTCCGGGTCGACCGCGGACCGGCTGGGGCGCAAGCGCACCTTCCAGGTCGGGCTGGCCGCGTTCACCCTCGGCTCGCTGCTGTGCAGCCTCGCACCGGGGCTGGGCTGGCTAGTGGCGTTCCGCATGGTGCAGGCCATCGGCGGATCGATGCTGAATCCGGTCGCCATGTCCATCATCACCAACACCTTCATCGACCCGCCCGAGCGGGCCAGGGCCATCGGCATCTGGGGCGGCGTGGTGGGCCTCAGCATGGCACTCGGCCCGGTTGTCGGCGGCCTGCTGGTGGAAACGGTCGGCTGGCGCGGCATCTTCTGGGTCAACATCCCGATCGGCATCGCGGCCATCGTGCTGACCGCGCTGTTCGTGCCTGAGTCCAGGGCCCCGCACCCGCGCAAGGTCGACCCGGTGGGGCAGGTGCTGGTCATCGTGTTCCTGGCCAGCCTCATCTACGCGATCATCGAGGGCCCGGGCGCCGGCTGGGGGTCGGCCCGGATCCTCGGCTGCTTCATCCTCTCAGCGGCCGCGCTGGCCGCCCTGATCGCCGTCGAGCCGCGCCGCCCCGAACCGCTCATCGACCTCAGGTTCTTCCGCAGTGCCCCGTTCTCGGGCGCCACTATCATTGCCGTCTGCGCCTTCGCCGGGCTCGGCGGCTTCCTCCTGCTCAACACGCTCTACCTGCAGGAGGTTCGCGGCTACTCCGCGCTGCACGCCGGCCTGTGCACCGTGCCGATGGCGGCCATGACCGTCATCTTCGCCCCGCTGTCCGGTCGCATCGTCGGCGCCCGCGGGCCGCGACTGCCGCTGGTCGCGGCGGGCATCGCGATCACCGCCAGCGGCGTCATGCTGACCCGGCTGACCAGCGGAACGCCACTGGGCTGGCTGATCTTCACCTATGTGATCTTCGGGATCGGGTTCGGGCTGGTGAACGCGCCGATCACCAACACGGCCGTGTCCGGGATGCCCCGCACGCAGGCAGGCGTCGCCGCCGCCGTGGCGTCGACCAGCCGCCAGGTTGGCGCGACGCTGGGCGTCGCGGTCATCGGCTCGGTTGTGGTGTCGTCGCTGGCGGGGCCGTTCCGGGACGGGTTCGCCCAGGCCAGTCACATCGGCTGGTGGATCCTGGCCGGCTGCGGCTGCGCGGTCCTGCTGGTCGGCCTGCTGACCAGCGGCCGCTGGGCCAGGGAAACGGCGGAGCGGACAGCGGACCGGCTCATGCCAGGGGACTACGACGTGCCGGCGTCGGCGGGGCAGGCTGTGCCCGCGCCCGCCCAGCTGGCGGAGCCGAGCGGCTCCGCCAGCTGACCCGGGCTCAGCTCTCGCTCTCCGGCGCCACGCTCATCACCGAGAAGACCGCGCCCTGGTTGTCGCTGACCACGGCCATCCGGCCGTAAGGGCTGTCCCAGGGGGGCGCCACGACGGCACCGCCGAGCCCGGTGACCCTGGCCAGTGACGCGTCCGTGTCCCGCACGGCAAAATAGGTCGACCAGTGCGCCGACGTGTCCGCGGGCTGGTCCGCGCTGATCTCGCCGATCCCGCCGACCGGACGGCCGCCCAGGTCCAGGGTCGCGTACCGCATCCCCTCAGCGCCGATGTCGCCGAAGCTGTAGCCGAACACCGCCTGGTAGAAGGCCTTGTTGCCGTCGTAGTCGCGGCTCATGTTCTCGCTCCAGATCAGCGAGCCCGGCTCGTTGGCCAGCTGGATGCCGGTGTGCGACCGAGCCTCCCAGATGCCGAACGCCGCGCCGCCCGGATCCACTACGACGGCCATCCGGCCGACGTCCATGACGTCGAACGGCTCCATCAGCAGCTGCCCGCCCGCGGCCTTGATCTTCGCTGCGGTCACGTCCGCGTCGTCGGTCGCGAGGTACGTCGTCCAGACCGTCGGCGCATCCGGCGGGCCCATCTTCGGCCCGATGCCCGCCACCGGCCTGCCGTCGAGCTCGCACATGGCGTAGCCGCCGGTCTCCGGCGGCCCTGGCGTGATGACCCAGCTGAACAAGCCCTCATAGAAGGCGATGGCCCGGGGGATGTCGGCCACCCCCAGATCGATCCAGCACGGCGTGCCGACTGGCCAGGCTGTGTCTCGGGTAACCATCGATCCTCCCTCGGGCGGGCTGCCGGTGCGGCGTCAATGCCGCGGCTCGCTGCTGCCGATGTCCGTCACGGCTCGCTGTCGAAGCGTAGCGCCGATGGCTGACAGTCAATGGCCATCCACGCTCACCGCCAGCAGCACTCACGGGAAAGACCGGTGACGATCCGGTGAATGAGGCCGGGTCTCGCATCCACCGATCGGCTGATCGCGTCGGGCCGGCCGTCGCATGCCGGACTCAGCCGCCGCCGCGGCAGTTCTGGCTGCCCGGTCGATGCGGCCGGGCGCCCGCCGCGGCCAGGCTGGAGTCCGCGCCGGGTACCCGGCTACCGCATCGAGGCAGACAGGATGAAGGACAGCACGCCGGCACCGCCATCTCGGCGAGCGTGCCGGCGGATGCGCTGCGCCGGCCAGCGGCGGCCCCTGCGCCCGCGCCGCAACCCGTGCCCTGGTCGCGGCCGGCACCACGAACAAGGAGCCGGCCGCCCGGCTGTTCATCAGCGAGGCGACGGTCAAGACGCACCTGCTGCACATCTACGCCAAGCTGGGCGTCAGCGACCGCGCGGCGGCCGTCGCCGAGGCCTTCAACCGGGGCCTGCTGCGCCCGGCCGGACAGGAGTAGCCGGCCGGGAATGAGCACCCGGCCGGGCAGAGTGGCCGGCCGAGAATGAAAGCCGCAGCCGGGACGTTGGCGCCTGCATGCAGACATGGGAAGCCATCACCTCGCGCCGGAACGTGCGGTCCTACGCTGACCAGCCGGTCAGCGCCGGGCACCTGGACCAGATACTCGAGGCCGGACGCCGGTCACCGTCCTCGCAGAACTGGCAGCCGTGGTACTTCGTCCTCGTCACCGGCCGCGAGGAGCTGACCGAGCTGGCCAGGGTCTGGCGCGGCGGCGGTCACGTGGCGCAGTCGGCCGCGACGATCGCGCTGATCGCGCCCGCTGTCGACAACGAGTTCCGCCGGGCCCAGTTCGACCTGGGCCAGGCTGCGATGAGCATCATGCTGGCTGCCGCCGACCTGGGGATCGGCAGCTGTCATTCCGGAGTAGGCGACAAGCAGCTGGCCCGCGAGCTGCTCGGGCTTCCGGCGGACCGGGAGTGCTCCCTGCTGATCTCCCTTGGCTACCCGGCTGACCGGCCGCTCGCGCCGATCAGGCACCCTGACCGGCGCCCGTTCGACGAGGTCGTGCACCGCGGCCGCTGGTAGCGGCCAGCCTGACCGTTACCAGCGGCCCCCGGTGCCTGCGCCGCCGCTCAGCTTCCCGTGACCTCGAAGGATCAGCGGGACGTGTCACCTGATCCTTCGAGATCACGATGCGGGCGGGCGGGTATGCCCGCGCGAGTCAGGACGGGAAGCAGTAGGAGTCGCTGGACGCGTCTCCGCCCTGCAGCCGGACCTGATGCACGCGGCGGCCGCGGAAGGCATCGCCCTCGACGAAGAAGCGCTCGTCGAAGCTGATCCCGCCGTTCTCGCCGACGTCGAGCCTGGCCATCCACGCGCCCACCCCGGCCGGGTAGAACTGGTCGTCCCAGGCTCCGTACAGGGAGTTGGTGAAGTACACGCCCTTGCCGTCGCGGCCGACCTCCACCATCTGCGGGCCACCGGCCAGCGGCTGCCCCGGCCGGGCCGGGTGCGGGACCTGGCCGACGATGCCGCCGATCCGCACCGAGCCGGTCTCGACCGGGTGGAACGGGTCGGACACGTCATACTGCCTGAGCTCGCCGGTGCCCCAGCACGACACGTACAGGAACCGGTCGTCGACCGACAGGTTGATGTCGGTGACCAGCGGCGGCACGGCGCCGAAGCCCTGCAGCAGCGGTGGCAGCTGGTCCGCGGGCGCGGGCTCGGCCGGAATGGTGATGACCTTGGTAGCGGCCCACTCGTCGCCGTCCTGGTGCCAGAGCCAGATCGACGCGGACAGGTCCTCGACGCTGACCACGACTCCGACGAAGCCGTACTTCTGGTCCGGGTTGTGCGCAGGGCGCAGCTCCAGCACCATCTGGTGCTCGTCGCCAAGATCGATCGTCTGGATGTTCTTGCGGGTCTTCATGTCCCAGAAGTGCAGCCGGTGGCCGTACTGGCGGCCGAGCAGCAGCTCGGGCACGATCCCGTTCTCGATCATGGACGGGGTGGCCCACTCCGACGTGATCATGACGTTGTGGTTGATGTGCCACCAGAAGTCGTAGGCGAGGTACTGGTTGCCCCGGTCCGCCTCCCAGGGGCCGAGCACCTCGAAGGAGTTCTGGTCCAGCAGCGCGATACCGCCCGGTCCCTCCTCGCCGTCAGCGCCCAGGCAGGAAATGAAGAGCGCGCCCGGCCCGCAGTGCACGGTGTGCGGGCGCGAGTAACCCGCCCGCTTGCCGAGTTCCTCGGGCCCTAGCACCTGCACGAGCTTCGGCGCCGCCGGGTCCTCCCTGGTGTCGAGGATGTAGAGCCGCGACGAGCGGATGCCGGGCACGATCAGGTACCGGCGGTCGCCGTGATCGTGGCCGCCCCCCGGGCAGAGCGCGCTCGAGCACGCGTTCCAGCCGAAATGATGCAGCTCGTCCCCGAGGCTGGTCAGCTCGGTGAAGCCGACCACGGTGCCGTAGCTAGCCGAGGCCGGATCTACGTCGACGACGGCGATCGCGTCCGGCTTGTCGGCCGGCCGGGCGAAGGCCGCCACGTAGGCCAGTTTCTCGGCCGGTGCCTCGGCGGCGTCGCGCGGCGAGCGGTAGAACGTCGGGTCCTGGTGATGTCCCTCGTGCTGCCCGTGCTGGTGCTCGTCTGCCATCGCGTGTGCCCTTCGCTAGGTGTCCGTGCGGTCAGGATGTGCGTCCGGTGCGGTGAAGCGGTGAAGATGCCCGATGACCGGGATTGTCCGCCTGAATTAATTATCTAAATTTCGCTAGGAAAACTTGGATTTTGGCCAGGAGGCACCCGCAGGTGCTGCGGGCGGCCGCCCGCGGTCAGGGAGCCGGACAGATGGCGCTGTCGGACCGGCCGAGATCGATGTGCAACCGCGCTACGAGTAGCGGCCTGCCAAGGGCCATGGCGGCAGTTTCCGTGATGCCTGGCCGCGCTGTCAACGCGGCTGCCGCGCCAGCGCGAGGGGCCTGCCGGACGGTCGGCGAGGGGCATGCCGAGCGCACTGAGGCCGCCGGCCGGCCCCGGCGAGATTTGCGGCGGCGAACCAGGCGAGTCCGCCGGGCCAGGGCGCGGATTTCCTCGTAGCATGAGTAGCGATGACCATTAATGTGCGAACTCGACGATACTGGCTTCGTGCGGGCGGGCTAGGCGTGGCGGTCGCCATGCTGGCCGCGACCGCTACCAGCGCTTCCGCGGGACAGGCAGCCGCCGCCCGTCCGCGCGCCCGCGCCGGCGCATCCGCCGCGCGCTCTGTCACCAGGCCGGCCGCCGCGCTCGCCGCCGGGGTGCCGAAGCTGACGGTGCAGCAGATGGCCGGGCAGCGGGTGATCTACAGCTACCCCGGCCTGACGCCGCCGGCCAGCCTGCTGTGGCTGATCCGGCATGGCGACGTCGGTGGCGTGATCTTCTTCGGGCAGAACATCGCCAGCGAGGCGCAGGTCGCTGGCGTGATCCGGGAGCTTGACGCGGCGAATGCCAGCACCCTGAACCCGGCGCGCGCCTACCCGCTGCTGCTGATGACGGACCAGGAGGGCGGTGAGGTTCGCCGGCTGCCCGGTGCGCCGGCGCTGTCGGAGAAGCAGATCGGCGAGTCCAGGTATGCCTCAGAGGAGGCGACCGCGGCCGGCAAGGGCGCGGCCGCCAACCTGCGCGGCGTGGGCATGAACGTGAACCTCGCGCCGGTGCTTGACGTGTACCGGCAGGCCGGCGACTTCGATGATCAGTACGGCCGGTCCTACAGCATGAACCCTCAGGTCGTGTCCTACCTCGGCTCGGACTTCATCAAGGCGCAGCAGGCCGGCGGGGTGGCGGCGACGGCCAAGCACTTCCCCGGCCTCGGGGCGGCCGCGGCCGACCAGGACACCGACACCGGGCCGGTCGTGCTGAACCTGTCGGCCGCGACCATCCGCGGCGTCGATGAGCTGCCGTATAAGGCCGCGATCGCGGACGGGGTCGACCTGATCATGGTGAGCTGGGCGTTCTACCCGGCGCTGGGCGGCCGGCCTGCCGGGCTGTCGCCGGCGATCGTGCAAGGCGAGCTGCGGGGCCGGCTCGGCTACAAGGGCGTGACCATCACCGACGCGCTGGAGGCGGGCGGGCTGCGGGCGTACGGCTCCATCGGGAACCGCGCGCTGCTGGCCGCCGAGGCGGGCATGGACCTGATCCTCTGCTCCGGCCAGGACGCGGCCGAGGGCAGCGAGGCGCGGGACTCGCTGGCGGACGGCTACAAGGACGGCAAGCTCGGCGCGCCGTCATTCGACGCGGCGCTGAACCGCGTGCTCGCGCTGCGCGCGAGACTGCCGTAACGGGGCGCGGCCTGCCGCCGCGGACCGGCCGCCGCGGACCGGCCAACGCGGACCGGCCGCCGCGGACCGGCCAACGCGGACCGGCCAACGCGGACCGGCCAACGCGGACCGGCCAACGGGTGGCCCGCGGCCCGCATGCGCTCGCGTGGCGCGCCGCGCTGTGTGACGCATGACCGTGTGACGCATGACCGTGCGCGGCCGGGAATACCGGCATCCGGGAAGCGACTGCGGCTGCCGCGGCGTTGGACGTCGTTGTAGCGCTGCGCGAGTGACGGCCCGCCGGTGGCGGCCCGGCCGCCATGTGCTCGCAACCGTTTGCGTCCGCTGGCCGTCCTTTATTCAGCAGTATCAGCTCGCCGCCCCCCTGCGGCGCAGCACCACCCGAGCGCACCGGCCCTTGACGGAGCGGGCCCGCGGAGAGGTACCCCCGGCACCGTGCGAGTTTCCCCGACCTGGCGGCGGCCCCGCCGACTGGCCCTGGCCGCACTGGTATTTGTCCTGCTGGTTGCCAGCGTGATCGCCGGGCTGACGCTGCCCGTTCGGCACCGTCCTTCGCGGCCGCAGGCTGGCGGGCAGCCCGCTGCCACCTCGCAGGCGCCTTCCCGGAGCGGCCAGCCGACCACGCAGCCGAGCGCGTCGACCCAGCCGGCCGCGGCGACCGGGCTGGGCAGGCTCTCGGCGCGGCAGCTGGCGGGCCAGCGGGTGATCTACAGCTATCCGGGCCTGACCCCGCCGGCCAGCCTGCTGGCGGCGATCTCGCATGGCGAGGCCGCTGGCGTCATTTTCTTCGGGCAGAACATCGCCAGTGAGGCGCAGCTCGCCGGGGCTGTCCGGCAGCTCGAGGCGGCCGATGCCAGCCCGTCCAACCCGGTGCGGGCGCCGCTGCTGCTGATGACCGATCAGGAGGGCGGAATCGTCAATCGCATGCCCGGCGCGCCGGAGCTGTCCGAGAAGCAGATCGGCGAGTCCGCGGATCCGGCCGCGCAGGCCACGGCGGCCGGCCAGGGCGCGGCGGCCAACCTGGGCGGCGTTGGCCTGAACGTCAATCTCGCCCCGGTGCTCGACGTGTACCGGCATCCGAACGACTTCGACGACCACCTGCAGCGGTCCTACAGCATGAACCCCGCCGTGGTGGCGTCCCTGGGCGCGAACTTCATCAGGGCGCAGCAGGCGGGCGGCGTGGCGGCGACGGCCAAGCACTTCCCTGGCCTGGGTGCCGCCGGGGCTAACCAGGACACCGACAACACCCCGGTGACGCTGAACCTGCCTGCCTCGACCATCCGCGGCGTGGATGAGCTGCCCTACAAGGCCGCGATCGCGGCCGGCGTCCGGCTGGTCATGGTGTCGTGGGCGGTCTACCCGCAGCTGGCCTCGATGCCCGCCGGAATGTCTCCGGCGATCGTGCAGGGCGAGTTGCGGCAGCGGCTGGGCTTCACCGGAGTGACGATCACCGACGCCCTGGAGGCCGGCGCCCTGCGAGCGTACGGGTCCATCGGGAACCGGGCCGTGCTGGCGGCCCGCGCCGGCATGGACCTGCTGCTCTGCTCGGGCAAGTACGCGGGCGAGGGCACCGCGGCCGTGACCGCGCTGGCCAGCGGCTACAGCAGCGGCGCGCTGCCCAGGGCCGCGTTCGACAGCTCGGTGCTGCGGGTGCTCAGCCTGCGCGGCTCGCTGCCGCGGTGACCAGGCCGTTAAAGCCCTCGCCGCATCGGCCGCCGCTCGCGTAGGGTCTCCCGGTGCAGCGCATCTCGGTGGTCGGCAACAGCGGGTCGGGCAAGACCACACTGGCCAGGTCCCTGGCCGGCGCCCTCGGCATCCCGCATCTGGAGCTGGACTCGGTCTTTCACCAGCCGGGCTGGCAGCCGCTGGACCGGGAAGAGTTCCGCCGCCGGGTCACCAAGCTCGCGGCAGCGCCGGGCTGGGTGATCGACGGCAACTACGGCGCGGTGCGGGACATCGTCTGGAGCCGGGCCGACACCGTGATCTGGATCGACCTGCCCAGGCGCCGCGTTATGCGCCAGGTCGCCGGGCGCACGCTGCGCCGGATGGTCACCAGGGCCGAGCTGTGGAACGGCAACCGCGAGCCCTGGCGGAGCCTGGTCCGGCTCAAGCCCGAGGAGTCGATCATCATGTGGGCCTGGACGCACCACCACGCGTACCGGCAGCGTTACCTGACCGCCCGGCAGGATCCGGCGAACGGGCACCTGGCGTTCATCCGGCTGAGGACGCCGGCCGAGATCGCGGCGCTGATCCGGCGGGTTGCCGGCCAGCGCGCCGGGGAGTAGCCGGCCCTGGCTTGCGCGGTCAGCGGCCGCCCAGCGGGCACGAGTGGCCTCCGGCGGACGGCCTACGGCTTCGGCCCCACCCAGATGAACGACTTCCAGTTCTGGACGCCGTTCTTCGAGCAGCGGCCGCCCGGCGCGTACTGCGGGCACCGGCCGTTCAGCATCCGCACGGTATGCGACACGTAGCTGAAGACCTGGTAGGTGTTCACGTCAGCCGGCATGTAGCGGTCCGACTGGGACGATCCCATCGAGCCGGTCAGCATCAGCAGGCCGGCGAAGACTCCGGCGATCGCCGCGCCGCGCTGCGGCAGCCCGGGCCGCGGCAGCCCGGGCCGCGGCAGCCCGGGCCGCGGCGCGCCGCCGGGCCGGCCGGGCAGCATGGCCCGTACCGCGACTAGCCTCCCGGCCACCAGGTACACCGCCAGGCCGATGAACAGCAGCCCGCAGTACAGCAGCTGGTTATCGGTGCGGATCCAGAGCTGTACCTCGTCCGTGGCGAACATCCTGGCCGCGAAGTACATCCGCATCAGCCAGGCGCTGGCGAAGATGCACACGGTCGTGACCACGACCGACCTTCGGATCCCGAGCCAGAGCGCCACGCCCAGGGCCACGAACAGCAGCGCGGTGAAGAGGCTGACCCCGCCGATCTCGCCCGGCGGCGGCCACTGGGTGACCTTGCCGGGCATGTCGGTGCGCCACATCGAGAAGTACGCGGGGTCGGTATAGGCGTCGAAGCTGAAGTTCCGGTCCGGCGTTCCCGCGCTCTGCAGCAGTGTCACCGCGTACCAGCCCGCCACGGCGGCGAAGGCCGCGACGCTGGCCGCGGCGGCGGCCAGCGCCTTCAGCCGGCCGGACCGCCCCGAGCGCCACGGGAAGAGCAGCAGCGCAGCCGCGACGGCCCCGCCGGCGCTCCACACGAACCAGCCTGAGTAGGTGAGGAACAGCACCCCGAGCAGGACGCCGAGCAGGGCCGCCCTGACCAGCAGCGTGCGCCACGCGGTATCCGGCGCCCGCCGCATGACCTGCAGCACTGCCGTCAGCACCGGCGTCAGCAGGATCAGCACCACGGCGTCGTAGGGCTTGTACGAGTCGATCAGGGCCATCATCGGGACGATCCCGATGACCAGCGCCCAGATCGGCCGGAACAGCATCCGCCAGGCCAGGTAGGCCAGCGGGCCGATGACCGCCGCGCCCAGGATCTCCATGCCCTTGAATGCGTACGCGGCATTGCCCCCGTAGAAGAGCTTGGCCAGGCCGGCCAGGCCGTACAGCGAGAGCGGCGGGTAGATCGGGACCGGGGCGCCGTGCCCGTGCAGGATGGACGTTGCCCAGGCCACGAGCCGGCCGGTGTCGCCATTGAGGCCGAACATCGGCCAGGGCGTTCCCAGCAGCGCCACCACCGCCCCTGCCGCGACGAAGCCGCTGGCCAGGCCGGCCAGGGCCGCGCAGCACAGCCGGGTGACGACAGCAAAGAACCTGCCCGCGCGCAGGTGCTGCGCGATCAGCAGCGCCGCGATCAGCAGGATGCCCAGCACGGCGAACCGCAGCTGGATCGCGGCCAGGCCGCTGACCTGGCCGATCCGGTTCATCGGGTTGACGTCCAGGCGGCGCACCAGCAGCGGGAGCACGAGGCAGGCGGCGAAGGCCACGAAAGCTTCGGCGAGGATCAGCGCGAGCGCGCGCAGCCGGTCGCTGGCCCACCAGCTGCTGCTGGCCGGCTCGGCTGCGCGGGGGGCGCCGGCCAGCTCGGGGGTCTGCGGCACGGGGGCGACGGCGGAACTCACAGGCGGCTCCCTCCCCGCACGTTGATGCCAGCCAGCGCAGGACCCTTGTATTGTCCTAGCCCGGGCGTTCACTCGTCGAGCGGCCGGACCGGACAGACCGCCCGAACCTGAGGCAAGCTCTGGCCGAGCCTAACTCCGCGGCGGCGATGACACCCCGCGGTGACTGGTGCGTGCTGGGCTCACGGCTTGCCGAGCGCGTCGATCCGCGCGACCTGCTCCGCGCTGAGGGAGAAGCCGAAAAGGTCGATGTTCGCGGCTATCCGGTCGGGCTGCACCGACTTGGGGATAACTGCGATCTCGTGCTCGACGTGCCAGCGCAGGACCACCCGGGCGGGCGTGACGCCGTGCGCGGCCGCGATCTGAACGAGGACCGGGTCGTCCAGCGAGGTGTCCTTCAGCGGGCTGTAGCCCTCCATGGCGACGCCGCGCTCGCGGTGACCGGCCAGCACCTCGGCGTTGTAGCGAGGCGGGTTCCAGTGCACCTGGTTCACGGCGGGCATCTCGCCGCTGGACTTGGCCAGGTCGTCCAGCTGCGCCAGGGTGTAGTTGCTGACCCCGATCGTCCGGGCCTGGCCGGTGTCGCGCAGCCGCCGGACCTCGTTCCAGACCTGGCGGCTGAGCTGCGGCCGGGGCGGCGGCCAGTGCACCAGCCACAGGTCCACGTGATCGGTGCCGAGGGCGCGCAGCGACGCGCGCAGCACCCGGTCCTCCCGGCCGGCGTCGGATGGCCGCAGCTTGGTGGTCAGGAAGAGCTCGGCGCGGTCGATCCCGCTGTCGGCCAGGGCCCGGCCGATCGCCTCCTCGTTCCCGTACATCGTGGCCGTGTCGATGTGCCGGTATCCCGCGGCCAGCGCCGCGCCGACCGCCGCGTGCGCCTGGTGCCCGCGCAGCTTCCAGGTGCCGAACCCGACCAGCGGCATCTGCGTGCCGCCGGGCAGGCTGACCGCCGGGACCTCGGAAGGTTTCGTCATGACCGCATTATCCGCCTGCCGGGCGCGGCCTCCCCGGCCGAGGCCCGGCCAGCCGGGGGTCCCGGCCGGGGTCCCGGCCGGTCAGATGATCTCAGTGCCGGCGCTGGCGGTCAGCTCGGCAAACAGGCCGGCCAGCCGCCGCGTGACGCCCCCCGGCGCGCCCGCTCCGATCGTGCGGCCGTCGAGCGCCAGGACCGGGACAATCCCGCCCATCGTGCCGGTGACGAACAGCTCGTCGGCGGTGTGGAGCTGAGCCAGGCTGAAGTCGCCGACGGTGCAGCCGATCCCGCTGGCCGCGGCCAGGTCCAGCACCGCCTGCCGGGTGATGCCCTCCGGGCACGCCGCGGCCGATGGGGTGCCGAGCCGGCCGCCGGTGACCAGGAACAGGTTGGTGGCGTTCGTCTCCGCCACGAACCCGCGGTGATCCAGCATGACCGCGTCGTCCGCACCGGCGATGTTGGCCTCGATCTTGGCCAGGATGGAGGTCAGCAGGTTGTTGTGATGGATCTTGGGGTCCAGGCTGTCCGGCGGCGCCCGCCGCACGCTGGAAGTGACCAGGGTGATCCCTTCCTGGTCATAGACCGGCGGCTTGTGCTCGGGCAGCACGATGAGGGTCGGCCCCGACTGGTTCAGCCGCGGGTCCATCCCGCTGGTGATCTTGACGCCGCGGCTCAGGGTGAGCCGGATGTGCACGTTGTCGTGCATCTGGTTGGCCGCCAGCGTGCGCCGGATCTCCGCGATGATCTCCTCGTTCGGCGGCACCGCCTCGAAGGCGAGCGCGCGGGCGGACCTGCGCAGCCTGGCCAGGTGCTCGTCGAGCCGGAAGATCCTGCCGCGGTAGAGGCGCAGGCCCTCCCAGACCGCGTCACCGCCCTGGACGGCCGAGTCGAACGGGCTGACGGCCGCCTCGTCCCGGTGCGTCAGCCGGCCCCCCACGCTGACGATCAGGTCCCGGTTCCGCTCGTCGAATGCCTGGAGCACTGCCTCTCCCGTTGCTCATCATGCCGGCGCCGCGGCCCGGCGCCTGGCGGGGGGCGGCACCGCGCACCATCCGGTGCCAGGCTGCCGGTCAGCTCGCGGCCGCGCGGCGGGCCAGTCCGTCGACGAAGATATCGGGCGATCGTGGTCCGGGCGAGCCCGCCGCCCGCTAGGGCCGGAGGCGGCAGGCGTACATCTCGTCGTAGAACGGCTGGCATCGCGCGGCCAGCGGCTCCAGCTCCGCGGGCAGCTCGGCCGCCTGCTCCCGGTACGGCCCGAAACCAGTCGAGCGCCACACCCCTTCGTACCAGTACCGAGCCCACACGCCGTCGGTCTCGCGCGGCCCCGGCGGCCAGGCCAGCATGGCCGGGTCGAACGGGACGCCGAGTGCGCCGCACAGCGCCTCCAGGGCCGGCCGCGGCCGCCGCAGGATGTCGGCGGCGTCGATGACCGGGCCGCCGAAGGCGGCGAAGATCTCGGCCTGCTGCGCCAGCCCGATGTCGGCCAGCACCGGCTGGGACCGGACTCGCGCGTAGGAGGCGAGCAGCTGGCGCGGATCGCGGATCAGGAACGCGTGCGACAGCCCGCTGAGCAGGTCGCGGTCGACTTCCGGCAGCAGGTGATGCGTCATGTGCTTCTGGTAGTGGACGGCCTTGCCGGGCGGCAGCGGGTCCTCGGTCAGCTGCCGCAGCACGGTGCGCCAGTCGCCGGGCATGCTCGCGATCACCTCGTCCCGGCCCGGATGCGCCACCCCCGAGCGGGCCAGGTAATAGCCGTAGAGCGGCTCGTCCACGACGACGCAGTCGGCCCTGTTCTCGAAGCCGCGCATCAGCGCCGTGGAAATCGTGCGCGGTCCCGACCACATGGCGATCCTGGTGACGCCGGGGGGCGCGGCCTGGGGCGGCGTCGGCGTCACTGGCCAGGCATCCGCCCGGTGGTCACCATCGCCGCCGGGACGGTCGCGGCCATCACCATCGCTCCGGTCACAGCAGCACGACGCTGCGCAGCACCTCGCCCCGGCCCATTTTCGCGAACGCCTCCTCGATCGCGTCCAGGGCGATCGTCTCGGAGACGAATTTCTCCAGCGGCAGCCTGCCCTGCAGGTGCAGGTCGGTCAGCATGGGGAAGTCCCGCGAGGGCAGGCAGTCGCCGTACCAGGAGGACTTGAGCGCGCCGCCGCGGCCGAACACGTCCAGCAGCGGCAGCTCCAGCCGCATGTCCGGGGTGGGCACGCCGACGAGCACGACCGTGCCGGCCAAGTCGCGCGCGTAGAAGGCCTGGGTGTACGTCTCGGGCCGGCCGACTGCCTCGATGACGACGTTGGCGCCGTTCCCGTCGGTCAGCTCGCGGATGCGCTCGACCGGGTCGGCCGACCGGGAGTTCACCACCTGGGTGGCGCCGAACTGCCGGGCCCACTCCAGCTTCCGGTCGTCCACGTCAACGGCGATGATCTCCCGCGCGCCCGCCAGGCTGGCGCCGAGGACGGCGGCGCTGCCCACGCCGCCGCAGCCGATCACCGCGACCGAGTCGCCGCGGGTGACGCCGGCCGTGTTGATCGCGGCGCCGAGCCCGGCCATCACGCCGCAGCCGAGCAGGCCGGCCACTTCCGGCCGGATCTTGGGATCGACCTTGGTGCACTGGCCTGCCGCGACCAGCGTCTTCTCCGCGAAGGCCCCGATGCCCAGCGCCGCGGACAGGACCGTGCCGTCGGCCAGGGTCATCTTCTGGGCCGCGTTATGCGTGGCAAAGCAGTACCAGGGACGGCCGCGCCGGCAGGCCCGGCACTGCCCGCACACGGCCCGCCAGTTCAGGATCACGAAATCGCCGGGCGCGACCTCGGTCACCCCTTCGCCGACCGCCTCGACGACGCCGGCCGCCTCGTGCCCGAGCAGGTACGGGAAATCGTCGCCGATCCCGCCCTCGCGGTAATGCAGGTCGGTGTGGCAGACGCCGCACGCCTGCACCCGCACCAGCGCCTCGCCGGGACCCGGGTCCGGCACGAGCACCGTGGTGACCGTGACCGGCGCCCCCTGGGCAGCGGCGATGACTCCCTGAACCTCATGTGCCATCGGATCCTCGGCTTTCGACGTTCCCGAACGAAAATCTGCCTGCGCTCCCGGTGCCGCAGCGACCAGCGCGCAGTCCTGGGCGATCTTACGACGGCGGGCTCGGCGGCGCACGCGGCGACGGCTGGCTGGCGCTGGCCGGGCTGGCGCCGCACGGGCTGGCGCCGGCCGGGCAGGCGCCGGCCCGATGCGGGGTCAGGCGCGTGCCGGGAGCAGCCGGGCGGGGCGCACGCTGCGGCGCTGCACGACGACGACCGCCGTGGCGGGGGGCACCAGTGGCGCCAGCGCGGACCGCAGTTCCTCGGCCGACAGGTCGTAGATCGGCACGACGTAGCGCGGCGGATCGGCGCGCGGGGAGGTCAGGGCGGGCGTGCCGCGGCCGAGACCGAACGGCATGAGCAGCATCCCGGCCATCAGCAGGGCCTGATGGCCCAGCCCGCGGCGGCGGGTGATCCTGGCGGCGGGGCCGGGCGCGATCTCGAGCCTCGCGCCGTACCAGCGGCGCCTGATCGTGACCTGCTGCACTTCCGGCCACCACAGCGGCACCCGGCGCATCTTCGGTCGCTTGCGCGCGGTTCGGACCCCGAGCCACACGCCGCTCTGGTCCGCCCGGAACGCGAAATGCCGCGCGGTCGCCAGCACCCCCAGCAGCATGCAGAAGCCGATCAGGATCCCGCACAGGGCCGAGCCGACGAACCACATCGGCGGCTTGCGGCCGCTGATCTCCCGTACCGCGATCCACAGCGCGGCAGCCGCAGCCGCGCACCAGACCGGGATCAGCCACAGATAGCCGCGCGGCAGCGTGGCGGACGGGCCCCGGACCTGCGCAGAAAAGCTCTCGTTCACGGCCGTCCTCCCCGCATGGTCCCTACCAGGGATCTTCGGCCCTCGCGGGCCGCGCGGCAAGAGCCAATTCCGGCCTGCTCCTGGCGCCACCGCCAGGTTCCCAGCCGATGATCAAGACGGCCAGCGGGCCGGGTGCCGCTGACCGTCTTGATCACCGGGTTGCGCTAGTAAGCGCGGCCGAACAGGACCCGGGTTCCGTAGGCGGACGGCAGGCCGCAGCGGACGCAGGTGCCCGAGTCCGGCTCGCCTTCCAGCGGTATGCAGCGCGCCGTCGCCCCGGTCTGCGCCTTGATGTCCTCCTCGCAGGAGGGCCTGCCGCAATGCAGGGCCAGCGCCCAGCCGGTCGCGACTGCCTCGGTGAACGCCGGCCAGGAATTGACGGTGGCCGTGCGCGCGTCCCGGAACTCGGTGGCGCGCTGCAGCAGCATCGCCTGGAAGGCGCTGAGCTCGTAGGAGATCCTGGCCACCGCAGAGTCGAGTGACAGCTCGGTCTTGCGCCCGCCCGCCCTCCCCGGCCCGCCCGCCCTCCCTGGCCCGCCCGCCCTCCCTGGCCCGCCCGTGCCCTGGTCGTCCGCGCCCTGGTCGCCGAGCCTGCTGACCATGACCGCGGTGCCGGACGCGAGCTCTCGCGGACCGAGCTCCAGCCTGATCGGCACGCCGCGCAGCTCCCAGTCGTTGAACTTGAACCCGGGCGACAGCTGGGGCCGGTCGTCGACGTGGACGCGAATGTCCTTGCGGCTGAGCCGGGCGGCCAGGTCGCGGGCCGCCTGCTGAACGTCGGCGGCCCGGTCGCCGCCGCCGATCGGCACGATCACCACCTGGCAGGGAGCCAGGGCGGGCGGCAGCACCAGGCCCTTGTCATCACCATGCGTCATGATCACCCCGCCGATCATGCGGCTGCTCATGCCCCAGGAGGTGGTGTAACAGGGCTCGAGAACGCCGGACTCGGCCGTGTACCTGATGCCGAACGCGGTGGCGAAATTGGTTCCCAGGTAATGCGAGGTGCCGGCCTGCAGGGCCCGGCCGTCCCGCATCATCGCCTCGATGGTGAAGGTGCGCTCGGCGCCGGCGAAGCGCTCGCTGGCAGTCTTCTCGCCCGCGATCGCGGGGATGGCGGCCGCCTCGGCGGCCAGCTCGCGATAGAAGGTCAGCGCCAGCATCGTCTCGGCCATCGCCTCGGCCGAGTCCGCATGCGCGGTGTGTCCTTCTTGCCAGAGGAACTCGGTGGTGCGCAGGAACATCCGCGGCCGCAGCTCCCAGCGGACGACATTGGCCCACTGGTTCAGCAGCATGGGCAGGTCGCGATGCGAGCTGATCCACTTGGCCATCATCTCGCCGACGACCGTCTCCGACGTTGGCCGGATGACGAGCGGCTCCTCCAGGTCCTTGCCGCCCGCATGGGTCACGACCGCCAGCTCAGGGGCGAAGCCCTCGACGTGCTCGGCCTCGCGTTGCAGGTAGCTCTCCGGGATGAGCAGCGGGAAGTAGGCGTTGACGTGACCGGTCTCCTTGATCCGGCGGTCCAGGTCGGCCTGCAGGAGCTCCCAGATCCGGTACCCGTACGGCCGGATGACCATGGTCCCGCGCACCGGCCCCCGGTCCACCAGCTCGGCCCTGAAGACCAGCTCGTTGTACCAGGCAGAGAAGTCCTCGCTCTGCGGCGTCACGCCGCGCTCATCGCGTGCCATGTGCCGACGCTACCGGCGGCCACGAGCTCAGTGCACCGGGGTTTAGCTGCTGGCTTGCGGACACGCGAGGCGTTCGGCGGTCGCCGACGGCCGGCTGCATAGCCGTGCCGGAAACAGCCGATGAAGTGGCGGCGACCGCGCGTCGTGCCCCATGATGTAGTGAATCTCGGATCGGGGAGAGACGCCGCGTCAGTCTCAGGAGTAACGCGCCTCATGAGCACCGGAACGCCGCAAGATCAGCGGAACCGGAGGTCTTACTCCTCGGTGGACGATGATCCCCCCGCGTCCGGCGAGGCCTCCGGGCAGGGGCGTCGCGGCCAGCAGCAGCACCCGAGCCTGCCCCTTCCGGTGGGCCGTCCTTCCCGCCGGGCAGCCAGGTCAGCCGCGACCGCCGAGCGCGACCAGGCCGGAGATCAGGGCTGGAACCCGGCGGGCGGCGGCGCGGCGGACGACGAGGATTACGAGTGGATCCGCTACCTGAGCGGTGGCAAGCCCAAGACCGGCCCGGCACCGGCCGTTCCGGCACCGCGTAGCCCGGCAGGACCCGCGGACGAAATGGTGCCGCCTTTCGCGCCGCCTGATGCTGGTCGCCCGCAGGGTCCGTCGGTGCCGCGGTTCACCCCGCCCGACGCGGGGCATCCGCAGGGTCTGTCCGTGCCGCAGTTCAGCCCGCCTGATGCGAGTCGCCCGCAGGGTCCGTCGGTGCCGCGGTTCGCCCCACCCGACGCGGGGCATCCGCAGGGTCTGTCCGTGCCGGGATTCGCGCCGCCGGACACTGGTCGCCCGCAGGGGCCGTCCGTGCCGCGGTTCACCCCGCCTGAGACTGCTCAGCCCTCGGCCGCGCCACGGTCTTTCGCCGGGCCGGCTCAGCCAGCAGCCCCCGCCGGCGCGCCACCGGAGGCGACACCGGACACGGGCCGCCGCCGCGCGGCTCACCGTTCACACGGGCCCGCCGGCCCGGACCGGGCCCCGCTGCCGCCGCCCGGTCTGTCTCCGGCGCCAGGTCGGGTCGGTCCTGGACGTGCGGCCTCGCGGCCGGGGGCAGATCCAGCTGACGACAGTGAATCGGCCCATCAGGCCGCTGACAGCAGGCCCGGGCGCGGGAAGAAGGACCGAGCGCCGGAGCCGAAAGCGCCGAGGCGCCAGTCCCGGCCGAAACTACTAAGGCGCGGCCCGGCTGCTCCTCCCGGCCGTCCCGGCCCCGCGGCCCCGGCCGAGCCCCCGGCCCGTCCCGAAGCCCCGGCCCGCCGCTCGGCCGCAGCTCCCGTCGAGCCCTCGGCACCGCGGGAAAGCGCGGCCTGGTACCAGCCGGAAGCCCGGACCGAGGCTGCTGCGCCCGCTGAGGCTGCCGCTCGGGCGGAGGCTGCCGCTCGGGCGGAGGCTGCCGCTCGGGCGGAGGCTGCCGCGCGGACCGAGGCTGCCGCTCGGACCGAGGCTGCCGCTCGGACCGAGGCTGCCGCGCGGACCGAGGCTGCCGCGCGGACCGAGGCTGCCGCGCGCGCTGAGGCTGAGGCCAGGGGCCGATCTGCGGCGCGGCCCGACCCGGGCCGGTCGACGGGCACAATCAGGACCGACGGACCGGCCAGTCCGGATGTCGCCGCCAGTCCGGAAACCAGGGCCCGGCGCAAGATGCTGCGCCGCGGCCGTGCCGCGCAGGCGAAGCCCGAGGTCGTGATCCCGGCTGCCGCGACGGCTCGGCCCCAGTCGGCCGGCCAGACGAAAACCGGCGGCCGACCAGAAGCCGAAGCGCGGCCACAAGCCCTCTCGCGGCCGGAAGGCCTGGCGCGGCCGGAAGGCCTGGCGCCTCCCGAGGCCCTGGCGCGGCCGGAAGGCCTGGTGCGGCCGGATACTGTTGCGGGGCCGGAAGTCACCGCCCGCCCGGAGGCGGCAGGCCGATCAGCGGGCCGCCCGTCCGGGATTGGTAGCCCTGAGGCCGGTAGCCCTGAGGCCGGTGCCCTGCCCCAGGCTGAGGGCCGGCCAGCTAAGGGCCGGAAGCGATCTGCGGCGAGCGCCGTGGCGCCCGCCAGGGCAGTCCCGGATCGGCTGACCCGGGCAGCCCGCAGGGCGGGAAAGCGGCGGCTGCGCCGCGCGCTGTGGCTAGCGGCCGGCGCCGTGGTGATCGTGGTCGCCGTGGTCGTCGCCATGGAGCTGCAGCCCGGCAGCGGGCCGGCTCATGCGATCGCGGCGCCCCGGCAACTCGGCGCTTACGTTCAGGCGCCCAACCTGGCCTCGAGCATGGGAGCCAGCAAGCTGAAGGCCGGGATCATGGCTGATGGCGGCGGTGAGGCCACTCATGTCGTGGACGCCGTATACGAGGACAGCACGGGCCCGGCCGCTCGATCCGGGCCGCAGATCATCCTGTTCATCGGCGGCAACCTGTCCGGCTCCTCAGCTAAGTCGTTCATTACCAGTTTCATCGGTCAGGTGCGCGGCGCCGTTACCACCGGAGCCGGCCCGCTTGGCGGCGCGGCCGCGTGCGCTCCCGCGCCCAGCGGCGGCCTGGCCGAGTGCGCCTGGGCCGACAATGACACCTTCGGCCTGGTCGCCTCGCCGACGATGTCGCCGGCCACGCTGGGGAACGAGCTGCGGCAGCTGCGTCCGCAGGTGGAGCACGTGGTCAAGTAGCGTCGCTCGCTTTGTGCCGGCCTGCCGGGCCCGCCCGCGTCGCCGCCTGCGTGAAAGGCGGCTGGCGACCCCAGCGGCGCCAGTTCCGACGAGACGCTGGCGGCCGGGCTACTTGGACTTCCCCGGACCATCCTGAGGTCGCGGCGTCCGCAGGGACAGCCGGGCGATGGCGATCACGATGGCGCCCGCCAGCACGGCCAGGCCGGCCAGCTGGCCGCCGATCAGGCGTGAGTCAAGCGGGACGGTCGCCGACGCGGTGACAGCCCGCACGTGCGCATGCGGCTTCGTGGCCGGCGGCAGCCCGAGGCCTCCGGGGCTGCTCGAGCCTGGCCCGGGCGACACGGTCGGAAACAGCCCGGCCGGGTCAGTCGGAGTCACGCCGGTACCGATCCCGGTGTCGTTGCCGCCGACGGACACCGGCGGCAGCGTGACCGGGACCCCCGCAGACGTACTGCTGGTCGGGCTCGGCGTTGCTGATGCCGCGGCAACCAGGGTGATAGTCCCGGAGGCGTCACCATAGTGCGCGTCCGCCGCGGTCGCTGTCGCGGTCAGGTCCACCCGGCCGCCGACGGCAGCGTGGCTCCCGATCGGGACGCTGGCTTCGAGCTCGTCGGACTGAGCGGCGGGCAGCGGACCGACGCTGCACGAGCTGCCGCTGGCGGCCCGGCAGACCGTGAACCGGGGAGCGTATGCGTGCTCCAGCTTCCTGATCTGCACCTGGACGGTCACCGAGTCGCTGACCTTGGTGGCGCTCCAGACCCAGATCGCGAAGCTGGCCGTCTGCCCGGGGTGGACCTGGGCCGAGCTGACGAACGGCTGGACCAGGACGCACAGCTGTGGTTTCGCCGGGCTGGACGACTTGCTCGGACTGGGGGAGGGGCTGGCCGTCTTGGTCGGTGTCTTGGTCGGCGCCGGACTCGACTTGGGCGGGCTGGTGTGCGGGGTGGGACTCTTCGGCGACGTGGCGCTGCTGCTGGGCTTGGGGCTGGCCGACTTCGAGCTACTGGCACTCGGCTTGGGGCTGCTGCTGGCCGAGTGAGAGCTGCTGGCGCTGGGGTCGGGGCTGCTGGGCTTGGGGCTCTTCGGCGGATCCGACGGACTGCTGCTGGTAGAGCTCGGGTGCGCACTAGCGGAAGTCGTGCTCGTCTTGGCTGGCGCCGAAGTGGCCTTTGTCACGCGGGCGGCCGGGGAGGTGCTGGTCGTGCTCGGATGCGCGCTGGCCGATCGGCTGGCGGCTGGCTTCGGCTTGCTGACCCGTTTCGAGCTGAAGGTAAGCGCGCTATCGAGGAGTGCCGTCTTCGGGCGGCTAGCGCATGCTGAGACGCCGCCGGAGGTAGTCGGCTGCGCCGTCGCCGCGCTGGCCAGGGTGACGCCCAGCGCGCCGGAGGAGCAGGCCGCGAACCCGGTGATGGCGCCCAGCGTCGCTAGCCGGATGAGCCTGCTTCTCACCTGCCCGACCTCACCTCGGTTGACGCTCCGGCTGCGAACGTGGTCCCCCTCATGTGCTCACATTATGCACGGCCAGGTTAAGGATTCCCCTGTGCCCAATTTCGACACCTGCGAAACAGTCTGCTGAAATCCTGCTGTCCGAGCTGATCAGGCCTGGTGGCAGGCGTGGCCGTCGGCGGCCACGCCGGAAGGGAATCCGATGCATCCGGCTGACCTGCTGGCCCGGACATCGTCGGGGCCAGACCTCGAGTTGCGCTACGGCCCCGGCCCGGACCAGGTTGCCGATCTTCGGCTGCCTGCCGCGCACCAGCAGCCGGCCGGGGGCGCGCCACTGGTCATCTTCCTGCACGGGGGGTTCTGGCGGGCGGCTTACGATCGCCGGCATACCGGGCCGCTGGCCGCGGCCCTGGCGTCGGCCGGGTTCGCCGTCTGCACGCCGGAGTACCGCCGGACCGGGCAGCCGGCCGGTGGCTGGCCAGGGACCTTCGACGACGTAGCCGCCGCCGTCGACGTCCTGCCGGAAGCCGCTGTCCAGGCCGGCGGGGCAGCGATCGACGGCAGCTGCGTTGTCCTGGCCGGGCACTCAGCTGGCGGTCAGCTCGCCCTGTGGGCCGCGAGCCGGGCGCGGCTGCCGGCCGGGTCCGCCTGGTTCGCAGCCCAGCAGCGCGCCCATGCCGTGGTGAGCCTGGCCGGTGTCTGTGATCTCGCCGAGTGCTTCCGGCTTGACCTGGGCGACGGGGCCGCTGTCGAGCTCCTGGGCGGCAGTCCCGCTCAGTTTCCCGAGCGCTACGCCGCCACCGATCCCATGGCCTTGCTCCCCGCCGGAGTGCCGGTCCGGCTGGTGCACGGCGTCGCCGACGACCGCGTGCCGAGCCAGCTGAGCCGGAGCTATGCGCAGCGCGCCCGGGCTGCCGGTGATGACGCCAGCTGCGACCTGGTCGCCGGCTGCGGGCATTTCGAGCTGATTGACCCGTCATCCGCCGCATGGCCGAGCGTTCTGGCGGCCTTCCGCTCGGCGACCGGTGGCGCCGCCTAGCCGGGCCGCCGCTGTCCGTTCCCCGCCGCGGTGCGCCGTCGTGTATGCTCACTTGGCGCGGTGCGCGAACCAGCGGAAAGCTCGCTTCGCGCAGCGAGAGCCGGGTGGTGCTGCTACCCGGCCCGCCCCCTTAGCTCAGTCGGCAGAGCGTCTCCATGGTAAGGAGAAGGTCTACGGTTCGATTCCGTAAGGGGGCTCCCAGGTCAGCGGTATCTTTCGATTAAATCCGCCATCCGATTTGTCGCTTTCATGGACCGGTTCGTGGGGATGCTCCAATGCTCTGAATGCACAGGATGGGCCATGGATATCTTCGCTTCGTCACTGAGGGTAACGCCAGGCGTTCGGTAGCGCCCGGCGCTAGCCGGGCCAGTCTTTCCTGCTACGTGGCGTGACCTCCATAGCCCCGAAATAGACGCTCATATATGCGCATAACGCTGATACCGTGCGCCCCCCAAGCCAGTTCGGCTGCTGGCTCTGGGCGCACTGATCAGCCAGATCTGGGTGGCTGGACCAGCTGGCCGAGCGTGCCGCCCGGATCGGGCCCCGGTTCGGCTGGGCCTTTCCGCTGGGCTGGGAGCTGGTCGAGGCGGTGGACGAAGTCGGTGAGGAGCTCGGCGAAGGTTTCGCGCTGCTGGGTGCTCCAGTTCTCCGTGGCCAGGGCGAATGCCTGGCGGCGGTGGTGGTGGACGACGTTGAGGTAGGTCCGGCCGGCCGGGGCGAGCACCAGCAGTGACCGTCTTCCGTCATGCTGGTCGGCTTCACGGCTGAGCAGGCCCTGGTCGACCGCTCTGCCGATGAGCTTGCTTGCCCGCGGCTGGTCGACGCCGAGGCGGCCCGCGACCGACGTTGTCGTGCACGGCACGCCGGCGTCGTTGTCTTCCTCCACCACGTCGAGGACCGCGAGCAGGGCCTCGTCGATGGGCTGGGCGGCCGCGTCCGTGGTGAGCCGTCCCAGGGCGCGGTTGCGCTGGCGCCGGCGGATCGCCACCATCGCCCGCTCCACGGCAGCCGCGGATACCTCGTTGCGTTCCACGACGGTAATGTTATCCTCTGACAAGTGCATGTCCTAAGACAAGTAATTCTTGGGAGGAGCGCGATGGTGAAAGATGGCCTGCCAGGGCGTCCGGGGCCCGTGATTGAGGCATCCGGGCTCGTCAAGCGCTACGGCGGCACGAGTGCCCTGGCCGGAGTCGATCTGGCGGCGGCCGGATCGGTCCTGGGTGTGCTGGGACCCAACGGAGCGGGCAAGACAACCGCCATCCGGATCCTCACCACCTTGACGCGCCCCGACGCTGGGTCGGCGTCGGTGGGCGGCCATGATGTGGTCACCGACGGCGACGCGGTGCGGCGCCTGATCGGCGTCACCGCTCAGGACGCGACGCTCGATGACATGCTGACTGGCCGGCGGAACCTGGTGATGCTGGGCGGGCTCGGCGGCATGACCCGCCGCCGTGCACGTGCCCGCGCCAGCGAACTGCTGGCCCAGGTCGAGCTGGCCGGTGCCGCCAACCGGGTCCTGCGCGGCTACTCCGGCGGGATGGGCGGATAACCGTCCGCACCGCCTCGGCGGACAGGCCCGGAACTCGCCGGTGACAGCTCGACCGGACCAGCCCGGCGTACGACCGAGGATGCGATCCTGTCGCGCGCGGGATAACCCTGGCTTTCATGCGCGCCGACAGACCCTGCAGAGCTGCAGATCGACCTGATCTGCATGCGTCAGCTGATGGCGCCTGGGCAACGACTGGCCGCTTAGAACGAAGCCAGGGTAGGCGCGCTCTTATTTGGTGTCCGCTGCCGGTGTCGTCGGCTGACTCGCCCAGGGTCTGGGCGGCTGGCTCAGGTCGTGCTCCGTGGCTCGTCGGAGAGGCAGGCCGGGCAGCGGCATGGGCTTGGTGCGCTTTCCGCCTGGGGGTGCCCCTTGGTCAGGCGGCTCCGCCGAGGTCAATGTCGCTGATGCCGGGGGCAGCGATGCGCAGGGGGCTGCCGGTGGCGTGAGCGAGGCGGGCGAGCATGTCGAGAGTGGGCAGGCTGCCGCCGCTTTCGATGCGGGCGATCGAGGACTGGGTGGTGCCCATCCGCCGGGCCAGTTCAGTCTGGGTCAGGCCGGCCCGGGTGCGCAGCGTGTAGACCAGCTCGGCCAGCTGGCCAGCCAGAATCGCGGTGGCATAGGCGCGGTCGTATTCCTCCCGGTCCTGTGGGGGGTACTTGGCGCGGAGCTCGTCCAGGGTGATATTAGCCATCGTCGTCTCCTGCTTCCCGGCTGACCTGCATGGCCCGCCTGGCCCGGGACACTTCCCGCTGCTCGTTCTGCCGCTGCTTGCGGAATGTCGTCAGCATGATGACATTCCGCTGTGTGTCGATGTAATACGTCACCCGGCGGGCCGTTCCCTCGCAGGTGAACCGCACCTCGAACAGGCCGTCGCCGAGCGGCCTGGCGTGCGGCATCCGCAGCGCAGACCCGAGGTCGGCGAGCCGGTCAAACGCGCGGTCGGCCATCGCCTTGTCCTTGCTCTTGAGCGTCGCATACCAGTGCTCGACCTCCGGGGAGATCTCCAAGGTCCAGCGGCGCATGTCCACCAGCCGAGTATCGCACCAACACTATATCGCGTTCACGCGATGGGCAGGATTCCCCACGTCGCGTCCGTCACGCGCTGTCATCACCTCTTGGCCTCCCCAGCGGCGAGCTTGTCCTACCGGGTACGCGGCACGGTGACTCGCTGATATATCTAGTCCATCGCTGATCGTATATCCTGATCGGTGGAGGTGGAGATGGCGAAGACGCTGATCGACGTGGATGAGAAGTCGCTGGCTGCGGCGCAAGAGGCGCTGGGGACCGAGACGAAGAAGGATACGGTTAACGCTGCTCTGCAGGCAGTAGCGGCGCTGGCTGCCCGGCGGCGCGACCTGCAGCGGTTCGTGTCCGGCGGGTTGCCGGATCTGGAGGATGCGGAGGTGATGCACGCCGCATGGCAGCGGTAGCGAGGTGCCTGGCAGACACCAGTGCGCTGGCGCGTCTCCGGCATTCGCAGGTCGCGGAGGTGCTCGGCCCGCTCATCGAAGCTGGCCTTGTGGCCACGTGCGGGGTGATCGAGTTCGAGCTGGCGTGGGCGACCAGGACTGCCGCGGAGTTCGATGAGCTGCGGGCTGATCGTGACCTGGGCTATGAGTGGCTGGCGACCCATGATGAGGACTGGCGGCGGGCGCTGGAGGTTCAGGCCGTGCTGTGGCGCGGCGGGCAGATGCGGTCGGTCGGCCTGCCGGACCTGCTGATCGCGGCGGTCGCCGAGCGGGAGCGCGTCACCGTGCTGCATTATGACGCCGACTACGAGATCATCGCGAAGGTGACCGGGCAGGCGATCCGGTGGGTCGTGCCACGAGGTTCAGTTCCTTGACTGAGGCATCGAACGGATCATCGACGGCAGCGTCTGCGTTCGTCACTGACTACAGACCGTCACTCGGTTGGCAAGAGTGATCCCGTGGTCGTGGAACGAGTCGTAGACCGGGTCGGCCGTCCAGCGGGGGCATTCTGTGCTTTCAGAGCGTTCAGGCGTGCCTTCAGTGCTGGTTGTGCGGTCAGGGCGGCGAGGCGTGGCCATGGCAAGGAGAAGGTCTACGGTTCGATTCCGTAAGGGGGCTCGACGAGGTCTTCACCTTTGTGGATTCCAGGCTCCAGCGGGCATGGCGGCAGGTAGCTGAGGGCTGGGGGGCGCTGCGTTAGGGCCAGTTGCGCAGCGCGGCGCGGGCGAAGGCCACGCCTTCCGCCGTCGGCCTGGCTGCTGAGTGCCCGGGGCCGTCGTCGGTGAGGGCGCCAAGCCGTCGCAGGACCGTCTTGGTGTCCCAGCAGGCCTGGCCTGCGGCAAGCTCAGTGAGTTCGGTGCCATCCCCGTTGACCCAGCCGATTGCGCCGAGCAGGCGGGCGGTGACCCTGTCTGGGTCCTCGGCGGCCCCGGCAGCCAGCGCGAGCAGGAGAATGACCCCGGCGTGGGTTTCGCAGGCGTCCGGCGACTTGGGTGGTATCCGTTTTGCCAGGTACCACCACAGCGCAACCGGGTCGCCACGCAGTTTGCGTGCATGCGAGGTGAGCAGGAGCGTCCCGTGGCGTTTGCGCAGCAGGCCCATGTTGGCTGCCGATTCACGCAGGTGCAGGACGGGCAGTGTCTGGTTCTCCCGGTTGCCCTTCCCGATCCACTCCTCGCCCAGGCCGAGTTCGGTCATCGCCGCTTCTACATGGGCCGGGGGGAGGTAGCCAGCGCCGGTCAGCTTGATTCCGTCATCGCCGACGCGGTCCAGCAGCCAGGTGTACGGGCGGACCATCCGTGAGGCGGTGGCAGCGTCCACAAGCACCGGAGGGTCCAGGCGGGCCTTGCCGATCAGCTGCCGCAGTTCTCGCTTGCCGGCCGTGGTCCGGGCAGCACGGACGAGCTCATCGAGGGGCCCTGGGTAGTTGCGCTGCTGTCCGGCATTGCTGTCGTCCGGCTCGTCCTGCCCCTGCCAGCCGAGGCCAGCGAGCGCCTCGTTGATCTCGCCGATGTCGAATGGAGTCACGCGCATGGCTTCTGGGTCGGCGAACTCGCCGTAGACGTAGCTGAGCTCGGCCACGGCGTCAGCGTGATCGGGGTTTTGCGGGTCGCTGGCCGCGCAGATCAGCTCGTAAGCGTAGACGCCGCCGCAGTCCTCCGCGGGGCCGTCACGGCGGCCAGCCACACACACCGCCCGCGGGCCGAAGTCACGCCGCGGCAGCACCGCCTCGAGCTTGATGGTGTGCTGCCAGTCGTCACCGAAGTCGTAGTCGTAGAACAGCTTGTCGCCGACATCGGCAAGCACCTCATCCAGACGCACGTCTTCCTCGGGGATTCCCGTCTCGCCGTCTTCCACCTGGAACGAGCACAGGTAATGCTCGGTCTCCGGGCCGTAATGACCCGGCCCGGAACCGAACTGATGCAGGTGACTGTCGGTCCAGCCGAACGCTACCTGGATGACCTCGTGGACCTGGTCGAGAAACAGGTCCGACGCTAGCTCGAGCCGACGCCACAGCGGCGGCCTCGTCCTGTTGAGATCGATCCGGACGCGGTAGGCGACGACCTCGCTGCGCCGGGGACGTCGGCGGGAAGGGGGTGCTGGTCGCTCGAACAGGCCGACGAGCGGCGTCCGGAAGGTGAGCAGGCGCTGCAGCGCGTCCCCGATCTCGTCCATGGTCAGGCCGGACATCGACTGCGCAAGCTGCTCCAGCCCGGCCGACGGGCTGTCCGGCATCTTGTCAGAACCTGTGCCACCGACCATGGCGACACGTTACTGGCTTCCCCGCAGTGCACGTGCGGAGCCAGCACCAACGCGCGATCAGCTGTCGCGGTGGACGAGGACACGGCCGGACCGGGTCGGTGCTCACCCGAAGAGTTCTCGCAGGACAGCGACAAGCCGTTGCGGCATTGGTTCGTCCGGATAGAACTCCGCGCAGATCTGCATGGCTTCCTCGGCTGATTCCACGCCGATGATGTCGGCAAGCACACGGAGATCGTCGATGTCGCGTGTCCTGGCTGCGAGTGCCTTCATCGCGAAGATATGGGCTGGCATTGCTGCGGACACGCGCAGCCCGGGATGATCGAACACCCGGCGCTTGCCGGGGTCGTCCTTTCCGGAGATGCAGATGCTTGCCTGCTCGTTCAGACACCAGTAGGGCAGTCCGAGGTCGTCCGCGACGTGCCTGGCTTCCTCAATCACCACCCCGTGCGGCACGAACGCGTCGGTCACGCGGCGTCCAGGTCGCGGGCCGACAGGTAGACACCATGCTTGCGGAACGCCGCCGGAGCCCAGACAAGCGCCTCGGCCCGCTGGATGTGCAGTTCTGCCGGAAACCACGGCCGCTGCAAGACCCGGGACTCAGCCCACGGCGGGGGAGCGAGGTCGAGCCGGGCGGCAAGGTGCTCAGCCAGCGCCGCCAGCAGCGCATCCCACCGCTCATCACCAACGGGCCCCGGCTCGTCGCGCAGCAGCAAGGGCTGAGCATCGGCTCCAAGATCAAAGTGAGTGGCAGGCGCTCCGGCGCTCACACCAGGCCGGGCGGGAACGCGCCGGGCCTGGCATTGGCCAGCTGCCGGACGCTAGCGCGGAGCTTAATATTGACTTCGTGAAGCCGCCGCGTCGCCTGTCAATCCCGGGCTGCATTGGCTGCGGAGCGATGAGGCAGTACGAGAGCTGTGAGGGAGCCTGCTCCGAGCGCAGGCTCGAACTCGTCAGCGGCGGCGATTATGACGAGCTGACGGCGGCCGCGGCCGCCTGTCGTGGTCGCATCGAGGGGCTAAGGGCTGTGGTCGGGGAGCTGGCGCGCGCAGAGGCCGGCCCGGGCGAGTGGCGGGTCGCGTACGAGGGGCTTCAGCAGTCGGCGCGTTCGGTACTGCGGCGCTCCGGGCCCGCAGCCGGGGGCCGCGATGATGAGCTGGTTTCGCCTGCCGAGACCGTGATCGTCTGGCGTTGCCAGGACTGCGGGGGTGTTGATGCTCCGCAGCCGTGCGTCGATGTCTGCATCTGGGGTCCGGCCGACTGGGTAGATGTGGCCTCCTATGAGTCGCAGCGCTCACGGGCGGCCGTCGATCGCGAGGTTGAGCAGTCGCTGGCTGGGCTGCTTCGCAGGTTCGCGTTCGCCACGCCGCGCGCGGGGCAGTGGGAGCGAAGCTGGCGTGCCTTTCAATCGCAAGCGCGGATCGCTCTCCAGTCCAGGGGATCACGTCGCGCTGCGAGCGAGATGGCCATCCGGCAGGCTCAAGCCGATGGATAACGCTGCTGTGCCAGCGCCAGGCATCGGCCCGTCTCCGGGCGCGTCGCAGTAGCTCACGGGCCATCGCTTGCAAGCAGCGCTTCTGCATGTCGTGTCGTTTCATCCATCGCCAGCTAACGGCGTGAGGACATCCAACACGCGCCGCGTAGGCCTGACTAGCTACCTGAGGTCAGCTGAGACCTACCTGAGGTCAGCTGAGACTATTTAGCTAATTCTGATTAGTGATAGAGTAGGCGCATGACGCAGGACAACTGGGAGCTCGCGGCACTGAGCAGTCTCGATGACCCGGTCCGCGGCCGCCTGTATGAGTTCGTGTCCGGGCGGTCCGAGCCGGTGGGGCGGGATGAGGCGGCTGTCGCGGCCGGGATCGGTCGTCCGCTGGCGGCTTATCATCTGGACAGGCTCGTCGAGTTGGGGTTGCTGACCGCTTCCTACCAGCGGCCCTCCGGCCGGGGCGGCCCTGGGCCGGCCGTCCGGCGAAGATGTACGCCCGGTCCGGACGCGAGTTCGCGGTGACCGTGCCGCCGCGGGAATATGAGCTGGCGGCGCGCCTGCTCGCGCAGGCCGTCGAGTCCGACCGCGGCGGCGTAAGCCGGGCCGCACTGCACGACGCCGCGCGGCGGTTCGGCGCCGAGCTCGGAAGGCGCAGCCTGGCCAGCGCTGCGGGCAGGGGCGCGCGGCAGGCCATGGAGAGCGCGCTGGGCGAGCACGGTTTCGAGCCGTGGCAGGACGAGGATGGCACCGTCCGGCTGCGCAACTGCCCGTTCCATCAGCTGGCCGCCCGCCATCGTGAGCTTGTCTGCGGGATGAACCTGGCGCTGATCCAAGGGCTGGTTGCAGGCCTCGGCGCGGCCGGGATGGTCCCAGCCCTGGACCCCGGGCCGGGACGCTGCTGCGTCGTCATCGGAACCGTCAATCCAGCAGGCAAAACGCGGAGGACCGAGGGGCCATGACACAGGAACTGACCCTCGTCTCGCCTGAGCAGGCGGTGGCACGGCCGGACTTGGGCGCGGCGATATCGTCCGGCGCAGGCCTGCAGATAGCGGACGACAAGCCGGGCGTTGACCTGAAAGCGGCGCAGCGTGCAGCTGCGGGCTTCCTGGCCGCCCTGGGGATCGACCTCGACCGGGAAGAGCTGCGTGAGACGCCGGCCCGGATGGCTCGCGCCTACGCAGAGCTGTTCGACGCGCAGCCACTCCGGCTCACGACGTTCCCCAACGACGAGGGTTACGACGAGCTGGTACTGGCGCGCGGCATCCCGTTCCGGACGGTCTGCGAGCATCACCTGCTGCCCTTTGCCGGCGTAGCGCACGTCGGCTACCTGCCCGGGGAGCGCATCCTGGGCCTGTCCAAGCTGGCCCGGCTGGTCGAGCACCTCGCTGCCCGGCCGCAGACCCAGGAGCGGCTGACCAAGCAGGTCGCCGACCACCTCGCAGCGCGCCTTCACCCCCGCGGCACAGGGGTCGTGCTGGAGGCCGAGCACACGTGCATGACCCTGCGCGGAGTGCGGGCCCTCGGCACCACGACCCTCACCTCGGCCCTGCTCGGCACGCTGCGTGCCGACGCGCGCTCCCGGGCGGAATTCTTCGCCCTCGCCGGCGTGCCGGGCTGACCATGATGCCGCCGCGAGGCGGGAAGGAGAGGATCGCAATGGCCGACGCGCTGGAGGCGCTGAGCAAGGCCGGCGTCTCGATCTGGCTGGATGACCTGAGCCGTGAACGGCTCGTCTCGGGCAGCCTGGCCGGCCTGGCCGCCCGCGACCATGTGGTGGGCGTGACCACCAATCCGGCCATCTTCGCCAAGGCGATCACCGGCAGTGATGCCTATCACGAGCAGGTGCGGGACCTGTCCGCCCGCGGCGTGGATGTCGGGGAGGCGCTGCGCGCCCTGACCACCTTCGACGTGCGCTGGGCCTGCGACGTGCTCCGCCCGATCTACGACACCACCGATGGGGTGGACGGGCGGGTGTCGATTGAGGTCGACCCGCGGCTCGCTTACGACACCGAGGCCACGATCGCTGAGGCGCGGGCCCTGTGGTGGGCGGTGGACCGGCCTAACCTGCTCGTCAAGATCCCGGCCGCCCGGCAGGGCCTGCCGGCGATCACAGCGTGCCTGGCCGAGGGAATCAGCATCAACATCACGCTGATCTTCTCCCTGCAGCGCTACGAGCAGGTCACCAGCGCGTTCCTCGACGGCATGGAACGCGCCCGTCAATCCGGCCGCGACCTGCCGTCCATCGGATCGGTGGCCTCGTTCTTCGTGTCCCGGGTCGACACCGAGATCGACTCCCGCCTGGACAAGATCGGCGCCAGCGAGGCGGCCGCGCTACGCGGCCGGGCCGCGATCGCCAATGCGCGGCTGGCCTACCAGCACTACGAGCGAGTGTTCTCCGCACCGCGGTGGGCCGCGCTGGCTGCGGCCGGGGCCCGGCCGCAGCGGCCGTTGTGGGCCTCCACATCGGTCAAGGACCCCGCCTATCCCGACACCCGCTACGTGACCGACCTGGTCGCCCCCGGCGTGGTCAACACGATGCCCGAGGCCACCCTGCGCGCGGTCGCCGACCACGGCCAGGTACCCGCCGACTCGATCCACGGCCACTACGACGAGGCGCAGCAGGTGCTCGGCCAGCTGCAGGCGGTCGGCATCGGCTACGACGAGATCATGCAGGGCCTCGAAGACGACGCCGTGGCCAAATTCGACGCCGCCTGGGAGCAGCTCGGCGAGCAGCTGGCCGCCACCCTGCGGGCCCAGCCAGCAGAGCAGCAAGGGAGCTGACCATGGCCACAGACACGCCATACCTGATCGTCGGGGCGAGCCTTGCCGGGGCGAGGGCAGCGGAGACGCTGCGGGCGGAGGGCTTCGACGGCCCGCTCATCCTGATCGGCGCGGAGAGCGAACGGCCGTATGAGCGGCCACCGCTATCGAAGGACTACCTGATCGGCAAGTCCGAACGGGAGACGATCTACGTCCACCCGCAGCAGTGGTACGCCGAGCACGACATCGACCTGCGCCTCGGCGTAACGGTCACAGGCATCGACCCTGCCGCCCGCGAGGTTGTCCTCGCGGACGGCAGCCAGATCGGATATGCCAAACTCCTGCTGGCCACCGGCTCCTCGCCACGCCGACTCTCAGTGCCGGGCGCCGACCTGGACGGCGTGCTCTACCTGCGGAGCGTCGCCGACTGCGACCAGATCAAGGCGGACTTCCGGTCAGCATCACGGGTCGCGGTGATCGGCGGCGGCTGGATCGGCCTCGAGACAGCCGCCGCGGCCCGCGCCGCCGGCGTCGAGGTCAGCGTGCTGGAGACGGCGGAACTGCCGTTGCTGCGGGTCCTCGGCCGCCAGGTCGCTCGGATCTTCGCCGACCTGCACCGCGAGCACGGAGTAGACCTGCGCTGCGGGGTGCAGATCAGCCAGATCACCGGCAGCGACGGCAAGGCCACCGGTGTGCGGCTGGCCGACGGCCGGCACATCCGGGCCGACGCGGTCATCGCCGGGATCGGGATCACGCCCAACGCTCAGCTTGCCTCCGCGGCGGGCCTGAAGGTCGATAACGGCATCTGGGTCAGCGCGCAGCTGCGCTCCTCCGACCCGGACATCTACGCCGCCGGGGACGTTGCCAGCGCGTTCCATCCCCTGCTGGGCAAGCACATCCGGGTCGAGCACTGGGCCAACGCGCTGCACCAGCCGCAGACCGCGGCCCAGGCAATGCTCGGCCAGGACGTTGCCTACGACCGGGTGCCGTACTTCTACACCGACCAGTACGACCTAGGCATGGAATACTCCGGCTACGCCGACCCCGACGGCTACGACGAGGTCGTCTTCCGCGGCGACACCGGCCGCCGCGAGTTCATCGCCTTCTGGCTCGGAGCAGGCGGACGAGTGCTGGCCGGCATGAACGTCAACACCTGGGACGCCAGCGACGCGATCCAGGCACTCGTACGCGGCCGCCAGCCGGTGGACAAAAACGCACTGCGGAACCTGGAATACCCACTGGAATCGCTCGCAGGCCACTGATCGCCGGTCCAGGCGGCCGGCCCGCTGAACGCCGTCACGTTGACCTGGCGCGACAGGCCGGCCATCGTGCCCTGGTCATCGGCCTCGGCGACAAAGCGCCGCGTTCCCGGCTGCGCGCGCAGCGCCGCCTGGACCGCCCGCTGCCCCGCGGGCCCGATGGTGCTGCCGCTGCCGAGCGAGACCTGCACCGGCTCGGACTGGTCATGCGACAGGCCCGCCACCACCAGGCTGAGTGAGCTGCTCAGGCCGACGGCGAAGGTGATGGCGGTAGCTCCGAGCAGGATGGCGATCATGGTGCCCGCGGTGCGGGCGGGCCGGGCGAACGGCGCGGCCAGCCCGACGGTTACCGGCCTGGGCAGCCGCAGCCTGCTCAGCAGCCGGTGCGCGGCGTAGCCGCGGCCGTGCTGCGGAGCGCGTCCCGCGGCGATCGCCTGCACCGCGCCCATCCGCCCGGCTCGCGCCGCCGGCACCAGGGCAGCGATCCCGACCAGGACCAGCATGGCCAGGGGGACTGCCAGGTCTACCCAGGCTGGGACATCGAGCCGTCCGGTGCCGTAAACCCGGGCGGTCCTGGCGAGCAGCGGCAGGGCCAGCAGGTTCCCCAGCAGCGCGCCGCCCAGGCAGCCCGCCACGGCAGGCACCGCCACCTGGCCGGTGTAGGCACCCACGACCTGGCCGGGGGTGAAGCCGATGCTCTTCAGGATGCCGATCCTGCGGTAGCCGGCCACCACGGCGCCGCTGACCACGTTAGCCACGATCAGTACCGACATGATCAGCCCGATCACCCCGAAGGCGACCAGGAACGGCACGAACGGCGCTATGTTCTGGGTCTCCTGGGCCTTGATCGTCAGGCCGACCTGGCCGAGTTCCTCGACGCCCTGGACCGGGTGGCAGCCGGGGGCAGTGCGCTCGACCCGGAGGTCGTCGCCAAGCTGCTTGCCCGCAGCCGGCACCCGCTGGGCAGCCTCACCGCCAGGGCCTGCGCTCGAGCCGGAGCGCGAGCTTGGGGCAGGCCCGGATGGTGGCGCGGGCGTCGCCCAGCAGGTGATCCGGCAGCGCGTCAGGACGGATGATCGGGAACCCCCAGTCATCCAGCGAGATCAGCTCGGGCAGCATTTCTGCGCACAGGCCGCGGCCGTCGCACGCGATGGGATCGACCCGCAGCTGCGTCTGCGCTGTCCGGGCCGTCACCGCTGCCTCCGGGGCGGGACCGGCAGGACGCTCGTCGTCCCGCAGCACCAGCCGCGGGCGTGCCGCTGCAGCTCGGGCCCGAACAGGTCCAGGGCGCTGCGGACCAGCCCGACGGCGCCGTCGGGATGACCGCAGGCACCGCGGCCGTCGACCTGGCCGAGCCATCGCCGCAGCAGGCGCAGGTCGCGGCTGCGCCCGTCGGCCAGCTGGTCAAGTGCCCAGGCGATCGCGTCCAGGCCGAACAGGCAGGGTCCGCACTGCCCGGCCGACTCATCAGCGAGATACCCCGCCACGCGGGCGGTCTCCCTGAGGCCGCACGCATCGGCGGGCAGCGCCGCGACCAGCCCGGCCCCGGCTCCGGCACTGAGGCCGAGGACGGCCAGGCCAGCCGAGGAGAATGGCAGGCAGGCCGCCGCGGCCGCGTCGACCCAGCTGCCGAAGTAGCCGCCGATCAGCAGCGCCTGGATCGGCGCGGAGGCGCCACCCGCCAGGCTGAGCAGTTCAGCGACCGGCGTGCCGATAGCGACCTCGTGCACGCCGGGCCCGCGCACCGCGCCCAGGATAGTCACCAGCATGGACCCGGCTTCCTGCGGCGTGCCGACCGAGCGGAACCACGAGGCACCGTAGCGGGCGATCAGCGCGAGATGAGCGAGCGTCTCGACATTCTGCACGAGCGTAGGCGCGGAGCCCAGGCCTTGCTCCCACAGCTGCGGCGGCCTCGCCATGGGGGCAGGCGGACCGCCGTCAGCCCAGTGCACGACCGCGCTGGCCTCCCCGCCGACGAACCGGCTGGCGGCGGTGACGACCCTGACCCGGACCCGGTCGGCCCGGGACTGGATGCGCTCGGCAGCGGCGCCATCGATGATCTCACGGACGGACCGGTGCACGACCACGACCGCCTGCGCTGCGCCGACTATCTCGGCAGCGACGACGGCACCATCCAGCACCAGGTGCGGCGACCGGGCGAGCAGGACCTTGTCCTTGGCGCTGGCCGGCTCCCCCTCCGTGCCGTTGGCCACGACGACAGGGGCGTGACCGGCGGCGACGGCAGCCAGCTTGCGACCGGTGGGGAACCTGCCGCCGCCCCGTCCGGTCAGCCCGGACCGGTTCACCTCCTCGATCACCGAGGCAGGGTGCCGGCCTCCCCGGCCGATGATCGGCAGCGGCCCGTAGCGAGCGAGATGCCCGGCCATGCTCGCGGGACCGGCCGCGAAGCCCGCTGGCAGCAGGCGGGGCAGCTGCCCGGGCAGCATGGCGCTCCCCGGCCGGGCCGGTGCGTGAGTGCGGTCCAGGTCCGGCCTCATGCCGGCATGCCCGTCCGCTCGCAGCGCCGGCCCGGAGCGTCCGGCCGCTGGCCGCCCCGCGCGACGTGCCCGATGGCCTGCAGGATGCGCGCCACGACGGCGGTAGCCACCACGGCGGCGCAGCCCCACTCGATTAGCGCGACCCACCAGATCCGCATGTCGGTTCCCGCCGTGAGGGAGTGCGCGAACGCGACGGGCCACCCCAGGTAGGCGAGCCAGTGCACCGCCCGCCACGCCCGGTAGCCCAGTCGGCCGCGGCCCAGGCTGGTGAGCAGGACAGCTCCGCCGAGATCGACGGCCAGCGCGCCCAGGCCGATGGCCAGGGTCCGGTAACCGGACGCGAAGGGCAGCACCGTCGCGGCCCAGCCGATCGTCACGAAGGGATCCAGGATCGCGGTCACGACATGCAGCACGAGGAACGCGACCGAGAACATCGCGAGCGTCCTGTGCAGCTCGGCGATCGCGAATCGCGGCCAGCGGCTCGGCGCCGAGCCCAGCCGCGCTGCCACGCCCAGCACCATCACCATGCTGAGGGCGGCCAGCAGCGCCAGGCCGGTGCCCCGCGAGACGAACCACAGGGCCTGCGATCCCGCCACGGCAGCCAGCGCGCTCATCGCGGCCCGCTCCGCCTCAGCACCCCTCGGTACACCCGAGTACCCGGCGGGACCGGAACGGGTGCGCCGTCGGCATCCGGCCAGCCGCCGAGGCAGCGGACCTCGCCGTCGTGGCCGACGAGCCGCGCCGGCAGGCCGGCCGTGGCCAGCCACCGCTCCGCCTGCTGGCCGGCCACGATGGCCGCCGTTGTCGCGGCGTTCGCATCGGCGCAGGTCGCCGCGGCCGTGGTGACCGTCCGCCACGGGCCGTCCGCGGGCCGCCCGGTCCGCGGATCCACGATGTGATGCAGTTCCTGCCCGCCCCGCCGCCAGCGGCGGGTACTGACCGACGAGGTCGCCACCGCACCACGGGGAAGCCGGACCAGCTGGGCGGCTCGCGAGCCGACCTGGTCGGGGGTATCGGCCGCCGTGACCGGCCAGCCATCGCGTGGCGGCGTCCCGGCGACCGCGATGTCGCCGCCGAGGCTGGCTAGCACCCCGCCGGCCTGCTGGCTGGCGGACATGGCGGCCAGCGCGGCACGGTCGGCACCCAGGCCCTTCGCCGTGGCCCCGAGGTCAAGCCGGACGCCAGGCGGCAGCCGCAGCATCGTTCCGTCCAGCCGCAACGACTGCCAGCCCGGCGCCGGGACGGGCGCAGCGGGCGGTTCCCCGCACTGCTGGTCGATCGCTGCGAAGTCGCGGTCGTAGCCCAGCGAGATGAGCGCGCTGCCGATGGTCGGGTCCGTCAGCCCGCCGGTCCAGCGTGCCGCGGCCAGCGCTACGCCGACGGCCTCCGCCAGCCCGTCACTGAGCATGAACAGGCCGCCGCCGCGGCCGTGGATCCAGCAGATCTCCGAGTCCGGCCGGAACCGGCTCGCCTGCTGATCCAGCGCGCGCAGGACGATGTCGACGGCGCCGCATGCGCCGTCCAGGTTCTCCGGCGGCCACACGGCGACGCGGGCACGGGTGCCGAGCGCGTCGCGCTCGGCGACGGCAATGTCGCGGTCGCCCGTCATGATCTGCTGCCACGGCAGGGCGATGGCCAGGTCCGGCCCTGAGGTCATCATCATCATCATCATCATCAATGTCAGCTGTCGTGGTAGGCCGGGGTGTGCCGTACGTGCGTGACGACGGTCTTGCCGTTGACCGTGCGGGTCGCGGTGGTCACCGTCACGCCCGATCCGCTGGTCGTGGCCACCGAGTGAGCGGCCTGCGGCCCGCCTGATCCGGAGGCGGCCGCGGTCCCGGCCCGGGCGGTGGCTGAGGCCGTGCCCGCGGCGGGGGCCGCGGTGGTCATGGTGTGGTGGGCTAGGGCGACAGTGGCGCTCCCGGCCCCGACGATCAGCGCAGCCGCCGTCCAGTTCGACATCCGCCGGACGTGCCGGATGCCGTCCCGGCGGCTCGGTCCCGGCTGGCCGGCCGGATCGGCCCGATCCGGAGGGCCGAAGCCTGGCAGCGGCACCTGCCCGCTGCGGTACTCGCGATCGGAGTCCATCCCCTTGTCCATCCCCTTGTCCATCCCCTTGTCCCTTTTTCCGCTCTGCCTGCCGGGTGTGCCCGGTAACTCGATCCTGCGCAAGCGGAATGAACCCATCGTGAGAGCACGATGTGAGATCTCACATCAGCGCGCCTTCCCGGCTCTCATCGTTTTCTCATCTCACGCTGCGTAGCCTCGCGATATGCGGGTGCTGGTGATCGAGGACGAGGTGCGGATGGCGCGCCTGCTAAGACGCGCCCTCGAGGAGGAAGGCCACGCGGTCGACGTTGCCGGCGACGGGCCGGACGGCCTCTGGATGGCCACGGAGAATCCCTATTCCGCGCTCGTGCTGGACGTGATGCTGCCGGGCTTCGACGGCTTCGAGCTGTGCCGCCGGCTGCGAGCCGCGGGGATCTGGGCGCCCGTGCTCATGCTCACGGCCCGCGAGGAGGTCGGCGACCGGGTCCGCGGCCTGGATGCCGGGGCGGATGACTACCTGGTCAAGCCGTTCAGCCTGCTCGAGCTCGCGGCACGCCTGCGCGCGCTCGCCCGGCGCGACGACCGGCGCCGGCCAGCCGTGCTGTCCGAAGGCGACCTGCGACTGGATCCCGCGAGCAAGCGGGCCTGGCGGGACGGGACGGAGCTGCGTCTCTCGCCGAAGGAGTTCTCGCTGCTCGAGCTCTTCCTGCGGCACCCTGGCGCCGTGCTGACCAGGTCCCAGATCATCGAGGCCGTGTGGGACTTCGCCTACGACGGCGGCTCCAACCTCGTCGACCAGTACGTCAATTACCTGCGCCGCAAGGTCGATGCCCCGTTCGGGCGCCGCGACATCGAGACGGTCCGGGGCATGGGTTACCGGCTCCGGCAGACCGAGCCGGAGTAGGAATGTCGATCCGGCTCCGGCTGGCGGTGGTCTTCGCGATCGCCGCAGCGATCGTCTTCGCGGCCGGCAGCTGGCTGCTGGTCACCGAGCTCTCTTCCTCGCTGCTCGGATCCATCGACAGCCAGCTCGCCGCCCAGCTCAGCGGGGCCAGCCGGTACCTGCCCGTACGCGGCGGGACGGCGCCGGCCGCGGGGAGCCCCGCGCCGGGCGAGTATGTCGTCCAGGTCATCGACCCGTCCGGGCGGGTCCGCGGGGCGAGCGCGGACGCCGGGACAACGCCGATACTGCCCGCGGCCGAGCTCGGCCAGGCACGCCGCCACCAGGTCACCCTGACCACAGCCGATGAGGGGGAGCGCGAGCGGATCAGCGCGGAGCCCCTGGCCGCCCGGCCGGTCCGCCCTGGCTGGGTCGCCGTCGCCGGGGTCTCGCTGGAGACATTCGACAGCACGCTGAGTGACGTGTCCCGCAGCCTGGTTATCGCGGGCGCTGCGCTGGTCGCCGCGGCCGGGATCGGCGCCTATGCCCTGGCCCGCGCGGCGCTTTCGCCGGTCGAGCGGCTGCGCCGCGAGGTGGCCGCGCTGTCCGAGCGCGATCAGGCACCAGGCGTGCGGGTCCCGCGGACAGGCGATGAGATCGCGGCCCTGGCCACCACGATGAACGATCTGCTCGGCCGACTGCAGCGCGCGCTGGCCCGGCAGCGCGCTCTGGTCGCCGACGCCAGCCATGAGCTGCGAACCCCGTTCGCGGTGCTCCGCGGCGAGCTTGAGCTGGCCGGCAGGCCTGGCCGGAGCCGGGAGGAACTGGCTGAGGCGGTCGCTCGTGCGGGTGAGGAGGCGGCGAGGCTGACGCGGATCACCGAGCAGCTGCTGTTCCTCGCCCGCAGTGACGAGGACAGGCTGGCTCCGCGACGGGAACCGACCAGCGTGCGGCTGCTGCTGGCCAGCAGCGCCGGGCAGGCGGCAGCCCGCGCCAGCGACGCCGGTGTCTCCTGTGCCGTCGATGCGCCAGCTGACCTCACGGCGGACGTGGATCCGGACCGGATCCGCGAGGCCGTGGACAACCTGGTCGATAACGCTCTGCGCTTCGCTCCGCCGGGAACGGTCATCGGCCTCTCCGGCCGCGCCGACCGCGCCAATCTGATCATCGAGGTCTGTGATGCGGGGCCCGGCTTCCCCGCCGGCTTCCTGCCGCACGCGTTCGAGCGCTTCCGCCGCCCTGACTCTGGCCGCGCCCGCTCCGATGGCGGGGCTGGCCTCGGGCTGGCCATCGTGAGCGCCATCGCGCAGGCGCACGGCGGCCGCGCGACAGCCCGCAACCTGCCGCACGGCGGCGCCGCCGTCGCCCTGGAGCTTCCTGGCGCCGGGCCGCGGCCCGCCTGACCTGCACGTCCAGCGCGATCACAGCCGTCCACGGGCGATCACGGCCCGTCCTGGGCTGAAGCGTGGCAGGGAAGCCCGGCACTCGGCTAACCGGCACGGACTAAGTCCATAAGCGGCCACATGTCGGCAATGGGCCAGGCCGCTGGCCCGGCCCGCCGCGTCCGGGCGAGCGCCTCTCAACCCGCCGCTGACGGCAGAACGGCGGCGCGCCTGCCGGGCCTGGCCCCGGCTGCTCAGCGCGGCCGGCGGTGCCCCGGCGGGCGCCCGGTTCCGGCCCCGTTAAAATGTTCCTGCGGCCCCGCCCATTGCCGGTGGCCACGCCGAGGACGGCTGCAACCTGGTCGCCCCCGCACCGACCCGCGGCGGACTTCGTCAGTCCGCCGGCCCGGACCTGGAGGGGGTCGTCATGGCCGTCTTGCATGCAGCTGCGGAAGATGTCGATCAGGCCGAGCCGCTGACGCTGGACGCGGCCTACGCGCGATCGTGCGAGACGGCCCTGACGGAATCGGGGATCGGCCCGGTCGGGCTCGAGATCGAAACTCACCTCGTCGACCTTGACTCGGTGCCTGATGCCGTGGCCTGGGAGCGAATTGACCGGGTCATGAGCACTGTCCGGGCCGCGGCCGGAAGCAGCGCGGTCACCCTCGAGCCGGGCGGCCAGGTCGAGCTGTCCGGGCCGCCCGCGCCCGATATCGCGGCCGCCGTCGCCGGCCTGCGACATGACGGGCTGGGCGCCCGGCTCGCGCTGGCCCGCGCCCGCCTGGGCATGGCCTATGCCGGCGCCGATCCGCTCCGGTCGCCCCGCAGGGTGAACCCGCGCCCGCGATATCGAGCTATGGAACGGCATTTCGCCGCGACCGGGCGGGCGGCAGCGGGCGCCGTCATGATGAACTCCACCGCGGCGATGCAGGTCAACCTGCAGGCCGGGCCGAGGCGCGGGTGGTCCGAGCGGGTCGCCTGCGCGCACCGGCTCGGACCGGCGCTGGTGGCGATCTCGGCCTGCTCACCCTGGCTGAACGGACGCGACACGGGCTGGAAGTCCGCTCGCCAGCGGGCGTGGAGCGGCCTGGACGCCCGGGTCTGCGGTCCGGTGCCCGGCTGCATGGCCTCAGGCTCGAAGCCGGACGCTGCTCTCGACCCTGCCGCGGCCTGGGCCCGGTACGCGCTGCGAGCTCCCGTGGCCTTCGTCCGGACCGGCGGTGACGAGGTGCGGGCCGTCTGCGGATCAGTCCCGTTCGGTCTGTGGGCGAGGGGCCTGGCCCGGCTGGGCGACAGGGTCCCGACCAGGGCTGATCTCGCTCTGCACCTGACCACGCTGTTCCCTCCGGTCCGGCTCCGCGGTTACCTGGAGCTGCGCTACCTGGACATGACCGCGCCGCGGTGGTGGCCCGCCATCGCGGCCGTCGTCACGACGCTGATGGATGACCCCGTCGCCGCTGACAAGGCGATGGAGGCCACCGAGTGCACGGCCTCGCTCTGGACCGAGGCGGCGCGCGAGGGACTGGGTAACCCCGTTATCGCCGATTCGGCCCGCCGCTGCCTGGCCATCGCGGCCGGGCGGGTCCCCGCCGAGCTGATCCCTGCCGTCGATGACCTGGCCGAGCTGGTCGAGTCAGGCCGGTGCCCCGGCGACCTGCTCGCGCTCCGTATTGACGAGATCGGACCGCGCGGCGCCTTTGAGGAGCTAGCTCATGCATGACGACGTGATCCGCGACCTCGAGCGGGCCAGGGCCCGTACCCTCCAGCTGACCGACCTCGACGAGCCGACGCTGCTGGCCCAGCACGACCCGCTGATGAGCCCGCTGGTATGGGATCTTGCGCACGTCGGCCAGCAGGAGGAGCTCTGGCTGCTGCGCGGCGGCGATCCCGCCCGGCCGGGGATGCTGCCCGCTGACGTTGACTCGCTCTATGACGCGTTCAAGCACCGCCGCGCCGATCGCCCGGCGCTGCCGCTGCTGCCCCCGGCCGAGGCGCGAGCGTACAACCACGAGGTGCGCGGCCGGGTCCTCGACCAGCTCGACCGCACCCCGGACGACGAGCTGTTTACCGCGGGCATGGTCGTCCAGCACGAGGAGCAGCATGACGAGACGATGCTCGCGACCCTGCAGCTGCGGCAGGGTCCGCCTGTCCTGATGGGGCAGCGGCCCTTGCCGGCAGGCCGCCAGGTGCCCGGCGCGGACCGGGTCTTCGTGGCCGGCGGGCCGTTCGTGCTCGGTGTCGACGCGGCCAGCGAGCCGTACTCGCTCGACAACGAGCGGCCCGCGCACACCGTCGAGGTGGGGCCGTTCTGGATCGGGCGGGTGCCGGTCACCAGCCGGCAGTGGCGTGAGTTCATCGCCGATGGCGGCTACCACCAGCGTGACCTGTGGTCAGGCCGGGGCTGGGCGCACCGGGCCGAGGCCGGCCTGGAGCGGCCGAAATTCTGGGCGGCGGATGGCACCCGGCGCCGGTTCGGGGTCGAGGAGGACGTGCCGCCGGATGAGCCGGTGCAGCACGTCTGCTACTTCGAGGCGGAGGCCTACGCCCGGTGGGCCGGTGCCCGGCTGCCGACCGAGACCGAATGGGAGAAGGCCTGCGCCTGGGATCCGGGCCGCCGCGCCAGGCGACGATGGCCGTGGGGGGCGTCGGCGCCCAGCGCCGGGCTGGCCAACCTGGGCGGGATGGCGCTGCGGCCGGCTCCGGCCGGGGCCTACCCGCAGGGCGCGTCGGCCTACGGCGCCGAGCAGATGATCGGCGATGTGTGGGAGTGGACGTTGTCCGACTTCACCCCCTGGCCCGGGTTCACCCCGATGATCTACCGCCAGTACAGCGAGCCGTTTTTCGGTGGTGACTACAAGGTGCTGCGCGGCGGGTCGTGGGCGGTTGCCCCGTCCGCGATCCGGCCCTCGTTCCGGAACTGGGACCACCCGATCAGGCGGCAGATCTTCACCGGGCTGCGGCTGGCCTGGGACGCCTGAGTGTGCCGTCACCTCGCCTGGCTCGGGGCGCCGCGCTCACTGGGCGAACTGCTGCTCGAGCCGGAGCACGGCCTGCTCGTGCAGTCCTACGCGCCGCGGCGGCAGCGCCACGGCCTGATGAACGCCGACGGATGGGGCGCCGGGTTCTTCGCTGACTCCCGGCCGGAGCCCGCGCGCTGGCGCTCGGGCCGGCCGCTGTGGAGTGACGCGTCCTTCGCGTCCGTCGCGCCGGTGATCTTCTCGGCCTGCGTGCTGGCCGCCGTGCGCTCGGCCACGGCGGGAATGCCAGCCGACGAGACAGCCGCGGCGCCGTTCGCGTCCGGCCGGTGGCTGCTGTCACACAACGGCGTGGTGGACCGGGCAGTCCTCGGACCGCACCCCGCGGCCGAGTCGGCCTGCGATTCCGCGCAGCTGGCGGCGCACCTCTTCGAGTTCGGACCGGAGCGGGTGGGCGATTTCGTCATCGACCTCGGCAAGCGCGATCCCGGCGCGCGGCTGAACCTCCTGCTCACCGACGGACGGCGAGTTCTGGCCACCCGCTGGAACGACACGCTCAGCGTGCTGCGCACGGACGAGGGGGTGGTGGTGGCGAGCGAGCCTTACGACGACGACCCGCGCTGGGCCGACGTTCCCGACCACCACCTGGTCGAGGTCAGTGCCGATGCCGTGACCACTACCGATCTGGAGGCATGACGGATGCCAGCGAGCAATCGCGTTCAGGATCGTCCCGGCCGGTATCTCGACGAGCTGCGCGCGGATGTGCGGGCCGGCCTGACCGCCACCCCGAAGACGCTGCCGCCCAAGTACTTCTACGACGCCCGGGGCAGCGAGCTGTTCGACGAGATCACCCGGCTGCCGGAGTACTACCTGACCAGGGCCGAGACGTCGATCCTGCAGCGGCACGCCGCGGACATCGCCGGGCTGTCGCGGTGCGAGTCGCTTGTCGAGCTGGGCAGCGGCACCTCGGCCAAGACCCGGCTGCTGCTGCGGGCGCTGCTGGACGCCGGGACCCTGCGCGAGTTCGTGCCCTTCGACGTTGACCCTGCCGTGCTCACCGGAGCCAGCTTGGCGCTGGACGCTGAGTATCCCGGCCTGCGGATCGCGCCTTTCACCGGCGACTTCGAGCGCGACCTCGGCGCCGTCCCGGCCGCCGGGCGCCGCATGATCGCATTCCTGGGCTCCACCATCGGCAATCTCGAGCCGCAGGCCCGGGCGGGCTTCCTCGCGCAGGTCGCCGCGGCCCTGCGGCCGGGTGACACGTTCCTGCTCGGCACGGACCTGGTCAAGGACGCGGGCCGGCTGGTGCGCGCCTACGATGACGCGGCCGGAGTGACGGCGGAGTTCAACCGGAACATCCTGCTCGTCGTCAATCGCGAGCTCGATGCCGACTTCGCGGTGGAGGAGTTCCAGCACGTAGCCGTGTGGGACGCCGCCAGTGAGTGGATCGAGATGCGGCTGCGCGCCGCGCGCGGGCAGCGGGTCACCGTCGCCGACCTCGGCCTCACCGTGTCCTTCGCCGCCGGGGAGGAGATGCGCACCGAGATCTCCGCCAAGTTCCGCCGCGACGGCATCGAGGCCGAGCTCGCCGCGGCCGGGCTGGCGATGCTGCGGTTCTGGATGGACGCTGACGGCGACTTCGGCCTGACGCTGGCCCAGCCGGCCGGGTGAGAGCCCGTGACCGCGTCATTCAGCCGCTGCTGGCTAGTCTCGGCTCGGACACATCGCCGCTGGCCAGCTCGCCGGTCGCCTGCAGGTAGGTGAGGACCGCCGTGACGCGGCGGTCGAGGCGCTGGGCGTCCGGCACCCGGAGCTTGCGGAAGATGCTGCTGACATGCCGCTCGACGGCCTTCTTCGACACCGCCAGATGCCGGCCGATCTCGTCGTTGGCGTAGCCGCGCGCCATCTCGGCGAGCACGTCAAGCTCCCGGATGGACAGCGCGTCCAGCACCGACGGCTGGCGGCGCCGGACCAGGGCGTTGACGATCGACGGGTCGAGAACGGTGTCACCGGCGTGCGCGCCGTGCACGGCGCTGACCAGGGTCTCAAGATCCCCGACCCGGTCGTCCAGCAGGTAGCCCACGCCGGCTGCTCCGCTGCGCAGCAGCTCGAGCGCATATCCGTCGCCGGCTTCGGCGATGACCACGACGCCGATGCTCGGGTGCTGCTTGCGCAGCTGCTGGGCGGCGGTCAGAGCCGCCTCGGCGTTGATCCGGGGCGTGCGGATGCCGACGATGAGCACATCAGGGCGGTACTGGCTGACGGCAGCGAGCGTGTCCGGATGGCCGTCCACCCGCCCGACCACCTCGATGCTCCGGATACCGGCGAGCAGGCAGCCCAGGCCCTCCCGGGTCAGGAAGTTATCGCTCGCGATCACGGTACGTAGCACACTGGGCGGTTCGGACATGTGCGGCACTCCCGGTCAGATAGCGCATCAGCCCTGCTCCCGCCAGGCCGCGCCAGGCCGCCGGGGCGCCAGGCCGTGCGTGATCTTCCGACTTTGCCACAGCCAGGCGCCGGGCGACGGCCGATGCCCCCGGCTGAGGGCATGCCCCCCAGGTCTGAGGGTGTGCCCTATTTTACCAAGCTTCGGCTCCGTCTTACGCTCCTGCCACGTGATCGAGTCGCTCGGGATCCTGGCGGCACGGTCGAGCCAAAAGGCCGGACGGGAATCAGGGTGCTGCTGCGATGCGCCACTTGTCCCTCGCGCTCTGCGCGACCTCAGCAGTGACGGCCTTCGCGGCTCGCCGCGAAGGCCCTGGCCGCGGTCATGCCTGAGGACTTCTACCCGGTGAACTGGACCGGCCAGCAGGCAGTGGTCGCGCTTCCGGAGCAAATCGACGTGGCCAATGCCGGGCAGATCCGCGAAGAGCTGCTGGCGGTCATCAACCGCGGAGCCGCCGCGCTGATCGCGGACATGACCGCGACGATATCGTGCGATCACGCCGGCGCCGACGCGCTCGTGCGCGCGTACCGGCGCGCCGTCCTCAACGGCAGCGAGCTGCGGCTGGTGGTCACCGCGCGGATCGTCGCCCGCGTGCTCAGCCTCAGCGGCCTGGACCGGCTCGTCTCCATCTATCCCTCGCTGGAAGCGGCCACGGCCGCCAGGACGCCGCCGCGGGCGGCGGCCGCGGTGCCAGCGCAGGCAGCGGCCAGGGAGCCCGCGCGGGCAGCCGGCCGGGCACCCGCCGGGGCGGTGCCCGCCGCGCCATGGCCAGCCGGGACGGGGAGCGAGGGCGAGGAGCCGCCTGGCCGTGGCGGGCGGGCAGCAGCTCACCCCGCCGCGGCAGCGCCGGGTGCCGGCGGCGCAGCCATCGCGCCGGCCGTGGCATGGAAGGTACTCGACGCCCTGCAGGACGGGGTGGCGCTGGCCGACGGCAACGGCGCCGTCGCGCTGGCCAACCTCCGGCTGGAGCAGATGTTCGGCTACGAGCACGCCGAGCTGCTCGGTCATCCGGTCGAGTCACTCGTGCCGGCCGGTCTGCAGGCAGCGCAGAGTAGCCACCAGGCCGTCAGCGGCCGCCCGCCCAGGCCCCGGCCGGCGTGCGCCGGAGCGCATCTCGTCGGGCTGCGCAAGGACGGAACCACGTTCCCGGTCGAGATCACTCTCAGCCCGGTCGCGACCGCGGCCGGCCAGTTCGCCCTCACCATGATCCGGGACGTCACCGGGGCCGAGGACGGTGCGGACCGGGCTGGCTTCGCCAGAACCGCCGTCACGGACGTCCATGACGATGACGGCCGGGAGCTGCTCGACTCGATCGTCACCAGTCTCTTCCATCTCGGCCTCAGCCTGCAGGCAGCCATCGACCTGCCCGCGGACAGTGCGCGGCAGCGCATCGGCGACGCGATCCGGCGCGTTGACGACACCATCCGCGAGATCCGCGACGCTGGCATCGGCCGCCAGCACAGCTTTAGCCTCTAGCCGACTCCCCGGACGGAACGGGCCGCCGCCCGGGCAGGGCATCGTGCGCGGATCTCCTGGCCCCGCGCCGGGCATCACCCGCGGGTCTCGCGGCCGGCGCCGGGCGCGGATCCGCCGATCGGGGGGAACCAGAACCGGGACCGGGCCGTCCAAGTGGCATCGGAGCGAGCGAGGGCGGCGCCATGAAGCGACTGCGGGCCTGGACCGGAATAGCTGCCCTGCTGGTGCTGGTGCCGGCCTGCGGCGGCTCCGCGCCCGCCGCTCCGAGGGGCACGGTCACCAGACGGCTCCAGATCGAGGGCCGCATGTCCGCCGGCCAGGGCAGGCGGCCCATACCGGGCACGGTGCGGTTCACCGGCGCGCACCAGCAGCGGGTCGTCGTGGGAGTCGGCCGCTCGGGAACCTTCCGGGTCAGGCTAGCCCCCGGCACCTATGCCGTGTGCTGGAGCGGGCTGGGGACAAGCCAGTGCTCGCCGACCTGGAAGATCACCGTCGTGGCCGGGCGCACCGCCAGGACCGGGTTCGCCTTCGCCGTCCCGTAGGCCGTTCCCCTGCTCGTCGCAGGCGGCGCCCTGCTCGTCCCGCATGCCGGTCGGGTCATGCGGGAGACCGCGGCAGCGGGCGGGGGAGGGCCGGGCGGCCGGCCGCCGCGGCCCGGCGCGATCCGCCGGCCGCGCGCCGGCCGTTACGATGGGCCGGTGTCGCCCCGCGCCATTGACTTTCATGTGCACTTGCCCACGCCGGACTGGCTGGACGGCAGCATGGCGGGCTACCTCGAGGCAGCAGAGGCGTATTTCCGCGCGCCCGTGCAGCGGCAGTCGCTGGATCAGCTGGCCGCCAGGTACCGGCAGCTGGATGTGCGCGCGGTGCTGCTGGCCTGGGATGCCGAGACGGCGACCGGCCGCCCGCGGGTGCCGAATGAGACGGTGGCCGCGGCCTGCCGCGACCATCCGGACGTGTTCACCGGCCTCGGCTCGGTCGATCCGCACAAGGGCACGGCGGCCGTGGACGAGGTGGCCAGCATTGCCGCCCTCGGGCTGCGCGGGGTGAAGTTCCACCCGTCGCTGCAGGCGTTCTCTCCCGACGACCCGCGCTACGAGCCGATTTTCGCCGCGTGCGAGCAGCATGGCCTGCTCGCCCTGTTCCATACCGGGACCAGCGGGATCGGCGCCCGCCAGCCCGGCGGTCAGGGCATCAGGATTGACTACGCCCACCCGCTGCGGCTCGATCCGGTCGCCGCCGCCCATCCGGGCCTGACGGTAGTGGCCGCGCACTTCGGCTGGCCCTGGCACGCCGACCTGATCGCTGTCGCGCTGCACAAGACCAACGTGTATATCGACATCTCCGGGTGGTCGCCGCGGCTGGTCCCGCCGGAGGTGATCCGGGAGCTGCGCGGGCGGCTGTCCGGCCAGTTCCTGTGGGGCAGCGACTTCCCGTTCATCACGCCCGAGCGCTGCCTGGCCGAGGTCGGCGATCTCGGACTGCCCGCTGGCGTGCTCGATGCGGTGCTGCGCGGCAACGCGGCCCGGATCCTCGGGCTCGCCTGACCCGGGCACGACAGCGCGGCCGTCGCGAGCTCTGGCAGCCTCGCCCGCCTGCTGCCCCTGTCCGTGCCGTCCGCTGCCGTCCTGATCCTGGCTATTGCCCGTGTTGCTCCCGGTCTGCTGGCTGGCCTGATCCTGCTGACCGCCCCGCTGCCGGACGCCCAGCTCTTTCTCCGCCTCCTGCTCGCCTTCTGTTCCCTCCTGGGGGGGCTGCCGGGCGTAGCGGTCAGCGTTGTCCTTCAGGTTGCCGAAATCGCTCACGCCGACTCCATCTCAGGGCCGGGCGGGCCTGAGACGGGCCGGCCGTCAGCACGCGGATCTCGCGCCTGCCCCGGCGTGACAGCACGACACCTGCGTTACGGAAGTCCCGGGCGGGGAACGGGCGAAGTCGTGCCGGATGGCCGGTGCCTTCCCCGGAGGTGGATGACGTGGAGATCAAGATGGTGCTCTACCTGCCGCGCGACGCCGCGAGCGTCCCGGTCGGCCTGGCAGGTCCTTGATGGCTGCCTGCAGACCCTCGGCGTAACCGTCGATACCCGGTCTGACATCGCCCTGGCCCTGAGCGAGGCCTGCGCCAACGTCATCCAGCACGCCGGGCCAGGCGATGAGTACGAGGTGACCGCCAGGGCCACGGACGGGCGGTGCATCATCGAGGTGGTGAACGGCTGTGATGGCGCGGCCGACGGGGACCATGGCGCGGCGGCCACGGATGGCGACGGCGCGGGGGTTATCGCGCCCGGCGACCTGCTGACGCACCCGACAGCCGAGCATGGCCGCGGCCTGAGGATCATGGACGCGATCGTCGATGACCTGCGGCTGACAGGCAACGGCCGGGAGGGAACGACCGTCCATATGGAGAAGGTCCTGGACTGGATCCCGGACGCGGCGGGGGAGCACCTCTTCCGGCGCAACTGACATGCGAGCTCCTGATGCCCCATCCGCTCATGCGCCAGCCGCGGCGGTCATGCTGAGTCGCGGGGCGGGCTCAGCGCAACAGGAAATCGGCGGCTAGGTCGCGGCCGGGGCCGCCGCTGCCGGGTCAGTCCCCGGCCGACAGGACCCGGCGCGGATGGGCGCCGTCCACGTACCCCACGAAGGGCGGGTAGATGTTGTAGCCGAGCAGCTCCTGCAGCCGCTGCGTAAGCCAGCCGGCCGCCGGTGGCCCGTTTCGCTAGCGGAATTCCAGCAGCGGACGGAGTGCGCACTGAGCGGCATCTGGCTACCCCGGCAGTCACGCGCGCGGCCGGGCAACCGAATAATGGGAAGCGATGCGCAGCAGCCTGATCACGCACCCGGACAAGGTGCTCTTCCCGGAGCGCGGCGAGACGAAAGGCGACCTGGCCGAGCACTACCGGCGGGTCGCGGAGCCGCTGATGGCCGCGATGGGGGGCCGGCCGGTGCTGCTGCAGCGCTTCCCGGAGGGCGCGACCGGGCCCTCCTTCTTCCAGAAGCGGGTGCCGAAGAACATCCCTGACTGGCTGCAGACCACCACGGTGTCGACCCCCAACGGGACCACCTCGCAGGCGCTGGTGGCCGCTGACCTCGATCACGTGCTGTGGGCGGTCAACCTGGGCTGCCTGGGCTTCCACGTCTGGCCGTACCTGGCTGCCGATCCCGGCCACGCCGACGAGCTGCGCATCGACCTCGACCCGAGCCCCGGCGTGGACTTCGACGGCATCCGCGCGGCGGCCCGCGAGCTGGAGCGGCTGCTCGGCGAGCTGCAGATCACGGGCTACCCGAAGACGACCGGCAATCGCGGCCTGCACGTCTATGTCCGGCTGCAGCCGCGCTGGGACTCCTACCAGGTGCGCGCGGCCGCCGTGGCGGCGGCGCGCGAGCTGGAGCGCCGCAGGCCCGAGCTGATCACCGCCGCCTGGTGGAAGGAGGAGCGGGGCGGCCGGGTATTCGTCGACTACAACCAGAACGCGCCGCATAAGACCGTGTTCGGCGCGTGGTCGGTCCGGGCCCGGCCGGGTGCCCAGGTGTCGACCCCGGTCGCCTGGGCGGAGCTGGACGACATCCACCCGGACCAGTTCACGATCGCGTCCATGGCGGCCCGGCTGGAGACGGCCGGCGACCCGTGGCACGGCATGAGCGACGACCCGCAGTCGCTGCAGCCGCTGCTGGACATGAGCGAGCGGGACCTGGCCGGCGGGCTGGCGGACGCGCCGTGGCCGCCGGTGTATCCCAAGCAGCCGGGCGAGCCGCCGAGGGTCGCTCCCAGCCGCGCGAAGAAGACCTGAGGCCCGGCGCCGCCCCGACCGCCGCGGTCAGGTTTCGCCGGGGGAGCCCGGCCCGGCGGGAGGCAGCTCCCGCCGGGCTATGACGTGCACGTCGATGCCGAATGCGCCGGCCTCCCGGATGACCCGCATCACGTTCGACCCGCCGCCGGTGAGCTGCTGCCACCGGCTGCGCTGGCTGGACCCGATCACGATCTGGGTGATCTGATGCTGCCGCGCGTATCTCGCGATGGCCTGGGCCGGATCGTCGTCCTGGATCTCCTGCCAGCGGGCGCCGATGTCCGAGGCCAGCTGCCGCAGCTGGTCGATCTCCCGGCGGCCGGACGGGCGGCTGGCATCGCCGGCGGTGACGTGGACCACATCGAGATCGCCCTTGACCCTGGCCGCTATCCGCGCGGCCCGCCGGATCAGCACGTCGGCACCTGGCCCCGCCGTCACCGCCACCATGATGCGCTCGGTGGTCTCCCACAGCACGCCGGCCTCGTGCAGCCGCAGGTGCTCGAGCAGCTCCACGTCCGCCTCGTCGGCCAGGAACCGCAGCGCGAGCTCGCGCAGCGCGATCAGGTTGTCGGTACGGAAGAAGTGGCTGAGGGCCTGCGGGACCCTTTCCTTCGGGTAGATGTTGCCGTGCAGCATCCGGCGGCGCAGCTGCTCGGGCGAGGAGTCGACCAGCTCGATCTGGTTAGCCTTGCGGACGACCCAGTCCGGCACCCGCTCGCGGACCTTCGCGCCGGTCATGTGCTCGACCTCGTCGGCGATGCTCTCCAGGTGCTGGATGTTGACCGTGGTGATGACGTTGATGCCGGCCGCGAGGATCTCCAGCACGTCCTGCCAGCGCTTGGCGTTCCGCCCCGATCCCGGCACGTTGGTGTGGGCCAGCTCGTCCACCAGGGCGATCTGGGGCCGCCGTCGCAGCACCGCGTCGAGGTCCATCTCCTCGAGCCGGCTGCCCCGGTACTCGACCACCTTGCGGGGGATGACCTCCAGGCCGTCGATCAGCTTCTCGGTGAGCCGCCGCCCGTGGCACTCGACGAATCCGATAGCCACGTCGGTGCCGCGGTCCCGGCGGCGCTGGCCTTCGCTGAGCATGGCGTAGGTCTTGCCAACGCCGGCGGCGGCGCCTAGATAAATACGGAAATGACCTGCCGCCTCGACCACGTCGGCGGCGCCAGGCTCCTGCGACGCGGCCACGCTCACGCCTTCGTCGGTCCATTCTGAGCCGGTGACGTGCGACTGCTCGGCGATCTCGGCCGCCCTCCCATCTGCATGAATCGCAATGACCGTATAGCACCCGGGCGCCGGGCTGGCGTATGCGTGCTGTGAGGAATCGGCGGCTGGCGCATGGCTTTTGTTAGGGATGAGCCGCATCCGAACGGCCGGGGCGCCTGCGTAGTAACAATGTGGCCAGGCCCGTCCGATGAGCTGAGGCGGGTGCCGTCTCTTCGACATCGCAATGGAGCGCGCATGACTGTCGTCGAGGGCGTACTGCTCGCCCTCTCCGTGGCGGTGTTCATCTACCTGGGCGTCGCCATGTTCAAGCCTGAGTGGTTCTAGATGGGACCGGTCCCGGCACGGCCAGCGCGCAGGATCGCCCGCGCTCCAGGGCAGCGGGGGAGACGGGCATGACGGACGTCATTCTCGTCGCCACCATCATCGCGTTCTTCGCGGCGGCCGCCCTGCTGGTGCGGGCGCTCGGCGGGGTCGTCGCCGACTCCGCCGACGAGGCCGGCGGCGACGATCTCGCGGACGTTGAGCTGCCGCAGGAGCGCGAGCACGAGGCCGGGCGGTCGGCATGAGCGAGCCAGCTGAACCCGGCGGGCGCATCACTACCGCGCCGCCCGCGGAGACGCGGCCGCCGAAGGTCCGGACCCGGCCTGCCTCAGGGATGCTCGAGCCGGCGATTATGCGGCGTGCCCTCGGCCAGGCCTTCGTCAAGCTCGACCCGCGCAGCATGATTCGCATCCCGGTCATGTTCGTGGTCGAGATCGGGAGCGTGGTCACGACGGTCTCGTTCCTGGCCCACCCGAACCTGTTCGTCGGGCTGATCACGCTGTGGCTGTGGGCGACCGTCTTGTTCGCCAACTTCGCCGAGGCCGTTGCCGAGGGCCGCGGCAAGGCCCAGGCGGACACCCTGCGCCGTAGCCGCCAGGAGACCACGGCCTTCGTCCAGCGGACCGGCGGCGCTATCGTCGAGGAGATCCCGTCGGCGCAGCTGCGGGTCGGTGACCTCTGCGTGGTGCAGGCCGGGCAGGTCATCCCCGGCGACGGCGACGTCGTGGAGGGCATGGCGACCGTCGACGAGTCGGCGATCACCGGCGAGTCGGCGCCGGTGATCCGCGAGTCGGGCGGTGACCGCTGCGCGGTGACAGGCGGCACCATGGTGCTCTCCGACCGGATCGTGGTCAGGACCACGTCCAACCCTGGGGAAACCTTCCTGGACCGCATGATCGCGCTGGTCGAGGGAGCGAGTCGGCAGAAGACGCCGAACGAGGTCGCGCTGGACATCCTGATCGCCGGGCTGACCGCGATCCTGCTGGTGGCGGTGGTCACGCTGCAGCCGATGGCCATCTACTCCCAGGCCATCCAGTCCACCACCGTGCTCGTCGCGCTCTTCGTCTGCCTGGCCCCCACCACGATCGGCGCGCTGCTGTCGGCGATCGGCATCGCCGGGATGGACCGGATGGTGCAGCGGAACGTGCTGGCCATGTCGGGACGGGCCGTCGAGGCGGCGGGAGACTGCTCGACGCTGCTGCTCGACAAGACCGGCACCATCACCTACGGGAACCGGATGGCCGCCGAGTTCCTGCCCGTCAGCGGCGTCACCGAGACGGAGCTGGCCGAGGCGGTGCTGCTGTCGAGCATGGCGGACGAGACGCCGGAGGGCCGCTCCATTGTCGAGTTCGCCCAGACCCGGTACGGACTCGCCGACCCGGCCCTGGCCGGAGCGCAGCTCGTGCCCTTCTCGGCCCAGACGCGGATGAGCGGGGTCGACCTGGAAGGCCGGCAGGTCCGCAAGGGCGCCGCCGACTCGGTGCGCCGCTGGGTCGGCGAACTCGGCGGCGTCATCCCGGCCGACCTCGGGCCCATCGTCGAGCGCATCGCCGGCGGCGGCGGGACGCCGCTGGTGGTGGCCGACGGGCCGCGGGTCCTGGGCGTCATCCACCTGAAGGACACGGTCAAGCAGGGCATGGCGGAGCGCTTCGCGGAGCTGCGCGACATGGGCATCCGCACCGTGATGATCACCGGGGATAACCCGCTGACGGCGGCGGCCATCGCCAGGGAGGCCGGCGTCGACGACTTCCTGGCCGAGGCCACGCCCGAGCAGAAGGTGGCGCTGATCCGGCGCGAGCAGCGCGGCGGCCACATGGTGGCGATGACCGGCGATGGCACCAACGACGCGCCCGCACTCGCGCAGGCCGACGTGGGGCTGGCCATGAACACCGGCACGCAGGCCGCCAAGGAAGCCGGCAACATGGTCGACCTCGACTCCAACCCGACCAAGCTCATCGAGGTCGTCGAGGTCGCCAAGCAGCTCCTCATCACCCGCGGTTCGCTCACGACCTTCTCCATCGCCAACGATGTCGCCAAGTACTTCGCGATCATCCCGGCGATGTTCGTCGTGGTGTACCCGAAGCTCAACGTGCTGAACGTGATGCACCTGGACAACCCGCACACGGCGATCCTCTCGGCCGTGATCTACAACGCCCTCATCATCCCGGCGCTCATCCCGCTGGCGCTGCGGGGCGTGAAGTTCCGGCCGCTGGACGGCGCCGCGATCCTGCGCCGCAACGGCCTCATCTACGGCATAGGCGGGATCATCGCCCCCTTCGTCTTCATCAAGCTCATCGATCTCGTCCTGACCGCGATCGGATTGCACTGACATGCGGCGCCACCTGCTCACCAGCGTCGTGATGCTGATCGGCCTCACGGTCGTGCTCGGCTTCGGCTATCCGCTCCTGGTCACCGGCCTGTCCGCGCTCTTCTTCCGGCATCAGGCGGATGGCTCCCTGCTCTACCGACACGGCAAGCTGGTCGGGTCGTCCCTGCTCGGCCAGAACTTCACCGACAGCAAGGGCAGCCCGATGCCCGGCTACTTCCAGCCGCGTCCCTCTGCCGCCGGGCCGGGATACGACGGCGCGGACTCGGGCGCCAGCAACCTCGGGCCGTCCAATCCGCTGCTCATCGGCTTCGTACCCGGCGTCAACACGGTCGGACTCGCTGGCAGGCCCTCGGCGGTCAATCCCTTCGCGACGAAGGCCGACCCGGCGTGCGTTCCCACCGACCCGCAGGGGAATCCCGTGACCAGCCCGGCACCGGGCCAGCGATACGCCAGGAACCCGGATGGCTCCTACGTCTGCGATCCCAGCACGATCCCCGAGCGCGCCATCGCCTACCGGGCCTTCAACGGGCTCCCGGCCAGCGCGCCGGTGCCGATTGACGCGGTCACGGCGTCGGGCTCGGGCCTGGATCCCGATATCTCCGCGGCGAACGCGCTGGACCAGGCGCCGCGGGTGGCCCGCGCCCGGCATCTTCCCCTGGGTCAGGTGATCAGCCTCGTGCACCACTACACCAGCGGCCGTCAGCTCGGCTTCCTGGGCGAGCCCACCGTGAACGTGGTGGAGCTTAACCTCGCGCTGGACGGCCTGCGATGAACGCCTCCGGCTGGGAGCAGCTGCTGTTCATCGCCGTCGTGACCGCGGTGCTGGCGCCCTTGCTGGGCCGTTACCTGGCGGCGACGTTCCGGGGCGCCGGTGCGATCGCGACCGGCGCTCCCGCGACCAGTGCCTCCGCGACCAGTGCCTCCGCGACCAGTGCCTCCGCGACCAGTGCCTCCGCGACCAGTGCCTCCGCGACCGGTGCCTCCAGGACCAGGGCGCCGGGGGACCGCGTGTTCCTGCCCGTCGAGCGCCTGGTGTACCGGGCCCTGCGGATCGACCCGGACAGCAGCTGGACCTGGCGGGCCTACGCGCTCGCGGTGCTGGCGTTCGGGCTGGTCTCCACCCTGCTGCTGTACCTGATCCTGCGGCTGCAGGGGGTACTGCCGCTGAACCCGACCCATGCGCCGGGGATGTCATCGCTGCTGTCCTTCAACACGGCCGCCAGCTTCATCACCGGCACCAACTGGCAGGCCTACGAGGGCGAGACGGCGGCCAGCTACCTCGCGCAGATGGCCGGGCTGGTGGTCGCGCAGTTCACCGCGGGCGCGATCGGGCTGGCCGTGGCGCTGGCCGTGGTCCGCGGCATCGCCGGAACCGCCCGCACGATCGGCAACTTCTGGGTGGATCTGACCCGGAGCCTGGTGCGCGTCTACATCCCGCTCTCGGTCATCGGCGCGCTGGTGCTGGTCAGCCAGGGCGCCGTGCAGAACTTCAGCGGCTTCCGCGCGGCCGCGACGCTGGCCGGCGGGACCCAGCAGATTCCCGGCGGCCCGGTGACCTCGATGGAGGTCATCAAGCTGCTCGGCACCAACGGCGGCAGCTTCTACGGCGCCGGCGGTGCCCATCCGTTCGAGAATCCCACCGGCTTCACCAACATGTTCGACCTGCTGCTGGTGATCGTGCTGCCGTTCGCCATCGCCATCATGTTCGGCCGGCTCATCGGCAGGCCGCGGCAGGGCTACGCCATCGTGGCGGTCATGGCCATCATCTTCATCGGCCACACCGTGGTCTCCATGCAGGCCGAGGTGCACGGCAACCAGCTGCTCCCGGCGAGCGTGTCCCAGGCGGCCAGCACCGGCAACCCTGGCGGGTACATGGAAGGCAAGGAGATGCGCTTCGGCGCCAGCGGCTCGGCGCTGATGACCGTCGGGACGATGGGCACGACGGCCGGCGCCACCGACTCGGCCCTGGACAGCTATACACCGATCGGCGGCGCCGGGGCGTTCGTCGGCATCCTGCTCGGCGAGGTCAGCCCCGGCGGCGACGGCGGCGGGCTGTACAGCATCCTGGTGTTCTCGCTGCTGGCCGTCTTCATCGCCGGGCTGATGGTCGGCCGCACGCCGGAGTTCCTGGGCAAGAAGATCCGCGCGCCGCAGATGAAGCTCGTCGTGGCCTACGTGCTGACGATCCCGATCGTGGTCCTGGTGTTCGGCAGCATGTCCCTCGTGCTCGGGGCGGGCAAGAGCTCGATCCTCAATCCCGGCTTCCACGGGCTGAGCGAGATCACCTACGCCTATGCCTCGGTGGCGAACAACAACGGGTCCGCCTTCGCCGGGCTGGCCGCCAACACGACCTGGTACGACACCACGCTCGGGCTGGTCATGCTGGTCGGGAGGTTCGCGCCGATCGTGCTGGCACTGGCGATCGCCGGCTCGCTGGCCGGAGCGCGCGTGCACGCGCGAACACGGGCCACGCTCGACACCACCGGGCCGACCTTCGTCGTCTTCCTGCTCGGGGTGATCGTGATCGTGGGCGGCCTCATTTACTTCCCCATGCTCATCCTGGGCCCGATCGGCGAGCGGATCGTCGGCTGACCGGGCCGCGACCCGCCAGCTGACGGACGCCGGCCGGCTCAGCTGGTGGCCGGCCGCCGGGCGGCTCAGCTGATGGCCGGCCTGCGGCTCAGCTGATGGCCGGCAGCCCGGCGACGTGGCCGAGCTGCCGGCGCTCCTGGGCCAGCCTTATCTCCGTGACGAATTCCCTGAGCAGGCGGCTGTCCCCGGCGCTGAGCCTGCCGCCGGACAGGACCAGGATGTCGCCGCCGGCCAGCCGGGCCTGGAACGGCGCGTCGTCGGGCGCGGCGGGTACCGGTTCGCCCGCGACCGCGGCGATCTCCCACCCGGAGGCCGCCCGCCGGAACACGGCCACGGCGTCGAGGTCGAAGGCGCGCCGCACCGCCGCCGCCATCTCCGACCGCGAGCCGGCGCCGAGCGCCAGGGTCTCGGCGGCCAGCCGGGCCAGCCCGTCCGCCTCCGCCCGGGAATGCGCCGACTGGATGGCGCGCCGGGCCAGGATGTCCACCAGCAGGCCGGTGGTGCCGGCCACGACGGCGAAGACAATGAGCCCGACCACGTCGATGGCACGGTCGATCCGCAGGCTGTAGTAGGGCACGGTGAAGAAGAAGTCGGCGGCCAGGAAGCCGGTCACGGTGGCGGCGGCGGCCGGCCAGAGGCCCCCGGCCAGGGCGGCCAGGATGACGCCCAGCTGAACGCACAGCAGCGCGCCGGCCAGGCCGAGCGCGGACCGCAGCGGGGTCAGGGCCACGGCGATGGCGACCGGCGCCGCGATCGCGAGCAGCCAGCCGGCCAGGCGCCGCCGCGGCGGCAGCTGCACCCGGGGCTGCCGCGGCGGCAGCCCCGGGCGCGCCGTCAGCCGGTGCCGCGGCTGGAGCGCCGGGACGAGGCGCACTTCCACCGGGCCGGCGTGCCGGATCGTGCGGGCGATCACCGAGCCGTGCAGTGCCTCGTACATGCGCGTGCGGCGGGTGGCGCCCAGGACCAGCTGGCCGGCGTGCTCGGCGCGGGCGAAGCTCAGCACGGTCATGGCCACATCCGCGCCGGTCGCTTCCGCATATCGGCCGCCCAGCTCGGCGAGCAGCCGGCGCTGGCCCTCCAGCCAGGGCGGCTCGGCCTCGATGAGGTTGCTGGGCTGCCGGACATGCACGCCGATCAGCTCGGCGCCGCCGGCTGCTGCCGCCTGCGCGGCGCGGCGCAGGACATGCTCTCCGTCCGGCGCGCCGGCCAGCGCAGCGACCACCGGGGGCCCGGCCGGCGGCGGCTCCGCGGTCGGCGCGAAACCGTGCTCACGTATCCACTGGCGGCCGAGCGCCGACAGCACGGCCAGGTTCTCCGGGCGGAAATAGCCGGTCAGCGCCCGGTCCGCGGTGCCGGGCGGGTACAGCCGCTCAATCCGCCGGCGCAGCGCCTCGGGGCCGGGATCCAGCAGGTCCACCCGGTCGGCGGCCGCCGCCAGCGCATCGGGGACCGTCTCGGTCACCGCGACGCCGCTCAGCTCCCCGGCCTTGTCCGCCAGGCTTTCCAGATGCTGCACGTTGAGGCACGACACCACGTCGATGCCGGCCTCCAGCAGTTCCTCCACGTCCTGCCAGCGCTTGTCATTCAGGCCGCCGGGCACCACGGAGTGGGCCAGCTCGTCGACCAGCACGACCTGCGGACCGCGGCTGAGGACGCCGGGCAGATCCAGCTCCTCGAATACGGTGCCGCGATAGGCGACCCGCCGCGGCGGCAGCACCTCCAGGCCCCCGGCCTGGGCATCGGTGTCCGGGCGGCCATGGGTCTCGGCCGATCCGACCACCACGTCGGCACCAGCAGCCGCCAGCCGCCGGCCCTCGGTCAGCAGGGCGTAAGTCTTGCCCGCGCCGGGCGCCGCGGCCAGGAAGAGGTGCAGCCTGCCCCGGCTTGCCCGCTCCCCGGTCATCCGGCCGCCGCCGTCCGGGGCTGGTCCTGATGACCGGCGCGTTCTGTCAGCTCGCGTAGCTGTCATCGCGGCTACCTCGTTCTCACTGCTCCTGACCAGCATGCGCCGCCGGGCCGGCGGCGAGTTCGTCGCTCACGGAACTCATACGCCAGGCAAACGGAGTCCTAGCTGCGCGGAGGCGGGGCCGGCCGCGACAGCGGGGCCGTGGACTGATGGCTCCTGACCGGCGCCGTCGGACTTACCCTTGGTGACGGACGGCCGGGCTGCCGGTCATCGGGGAGGTGCCGTGCCGGGTTCCGAGGAACAGCCCGCGCCGGGCCTGCAGGAAGGCAGCGGTGGCCGGCTGGGCATGCTGCTGCGTGCCCTCGCGGCCGCGCCTCGGGATGCCGACACCCCGCAGCTGCTGATCTCGCAGGCCGTGGCAGCGACCGGCTCAAGCGGCGGCGTGGTCGGCCAGACCAGGGGCGGCGACGTGGTGATCCTGGCCAGCCATGGCTACACCACGCGGCAGCGGTCGGCCTGCGGACCGCTGCGGCTCGGAGACCTGTCCCTGCCGCTGACGTACGCGGCGACGACGGGGGAGCCGGTGTGGCTGGCGTCGCAGGCTGACACGGCCGCCCGGTTCCCGCGCATCGTCGAGCTGGTGCCGAGGGACGAGCGGGCTTATGCGGCGCTGCCGCTGCGGGCGAACGGCGTATCGCTCGGCGTCCTCGGGATCAGCTTCGCCGAGCAGCACGACTTCACCGGCGCCGATCAGGACTTCCTGCTCGCGCTGTCTGATTTGTGCGCGATCTACCTGCACCAGTGGGCTGAGTCCGCCGCGACAGGCCGGGCGGCGGCGTCGGCGGCCAAGCTCGGCCATCTGGTGCAGACCATGTCCCGGGCAGAAACAGCCGACGAGGTGGCGCGACTGCTCGCGGAGGAAGGATCTGTGGCGGCCGGAGCCGAGTTTGCGAACATCGCGGTCCTGGATCCGGACGCAGCGCCGCCTACGGCGCACCTGTATCACGCAGCCAGCCTGACCGAGGATGTCGCGCGGCGCTATGCGGTCATCCCGGTCGACGCTTCGACCCCGCTGGGCGCCGTCCTGCAGTCAGGGGGCGAGGTCTGGCTCCCATCCCTGTCGGACACGGCGACCCGGTACCCGGCCCTGCTCCGCGACACCGTAGCGGCCGGGCTGTCGGCGACGGCCTCCCTGGCCCTGCGCGGCCGGCATCAGCAGGTGATCGGCGCGATGGGCGTGGCCTGGGCGCAGGACCAGGATTTCACCTCCGCTCAGCAGGAGGAGGTCCGGGTCGTGGCCCGGCTGGCCGCAGACGCTCTCGGGCGGTCGCAGCTGCTGGAGGCCGAGCGTGCGGCGCGCCAGCGCACCGAGGGGGTGCAGCGGGCGATGACCGCGCTGGTGGCCTCGGCATCGCTGGCCGAGGTGACTGACGCCGTCTTCGAGCATGGCCTGCCGCCGTTCGGCGCGACGGCAGCGCGGCTGTCCCTGCTCAGCCCGCGTCAGCCGGACCAGCTGGTGACCCTCAGCGCGGTCGGCCTGCCGGAGGCCGTTCTCGCCAGCTGGCAGGCGCTGCCGGCCTCGGTCCGGTCGCCGGAACGGGAGGTGCTCGAGACATCCGGCACCGTCTACCTGCCCGCGCCCGAAGACCTGGCGGCCCGGTTCCCGACCGCCCACCCGGTGCTCGTCGCCGCTGGCCATCAGGCCTGGGCGGCGCTTCCCCTGCACAGCGGCGGGCGCAGGCTGGGCGTCCTGACGCTGGCCTTCCCCCGGCGACGCCCCTTCGACGACGGCCCCGGGCAGCTCGCGCTGACCGCCCTGGGCTCCGCGATCGCGGACGCGCTCAGCCGCGCGATCCGGCACGACAGCGACCACGAGCTGGTCGAGCTGGTGCAGGGCAGCCTGCTGGCCGGGAGCCTGCCCGAGTGCCCCGGCGTGCGGCTGGGCGCCCGCTACATGCCGGCCGAGACCCAGTACGGCATCGGCGGCGACTGGTATGACGCCGTGCCACTGCCGGGCGGCCGGATCCTGGTCGTCGTCGGGGACGTCGCCGGCCGCGGGCTGACCGCCGCGATCACCATGGGGCAGATGCGCAGCGCCGCCCGCGCGCTGGCCCCGACGCACGGGCCCGCCGCCTTGCTGGAGGCGCTGGACCGGTTCGCCGGCCGCACGCTGGAAGGATCGCTGGCGACGGCCGCAGCCGCCATCATCGACCCGGCGGACCGGACGATCCGCTACTGCCTGGCCGGCCATCCGCCGCTGCTGCTGCGCGGCCCGGACGGGACGGTCGTCACGCTCGCGGCGGCCAGGAGGCCGCTGCTGGGCCTGGACACCGGTGCCCGTCCCGAGCAGGTGATCAGCTTCGCTTCCGGCAGCATCCTCGTGCTGTTCACCGACGGGCTGGTGGAGCGGCGCGGGGAGATCTTCGATGCCGGGCTCAGCCGGCTCGCCACGGCGCTGCGGTCCGCGGCCGAGACTGACCCGGCCAGCCTCTGCGAGACCCTCGTCGAGCAGTCGCTGCCGCCCAGCGGACGCAGCGACGACACGGCTATCCTCTGCGCTTTCCTGGGCTGATCAGCCGGCCGCCGCCGGCCCGGTGATGGCCAGTGCTAACCCGCTGATGACACGGCCGCGGCTGGTGGCTTACGGTCGAAGAGTGATACTGCCAGAGTTGCTGGCCACCGTGCTCCCGCTGATCCTGCTCGTCGCGCTGATCTGGGCCGGGCGCCTGGCCAGGGACAGCAGCGCGGGCGCGCCCGAGCCGGCGGATGGTGCCGCCCGGCCGGATCTGGTTTCCGCGCTGGACTGGCCGGAACTGCGCGTGCAGGCGGTCGTCCCGGAGCCAAGTGAGGAGCCGCTCGCCCTGGTCGTGGTCGGCCGGGCCGCCGGGCCGCGGCGCGAGGCGACGCTGCTGCTGGCCCTCGATAACGGGGATGACCGCGCGGTATCCCAGCTCTCGCAGTGGTGCGCCGCAGGCGCGCTGGTCTGCGCCAGCCGCCAGGGCGGAGCGGCCCTGGAGCTGCGCCGCGGCCGCAGCCTGGAGCGGGTGCACGCGGTCCTGGTTGCCGAAGACGGGGTTCCCGCCGCGCCAGGCTAGACGGTCGGCCGCCGGGCCGGAACCAGCGCGGCAAACTTGACTCATTCCAGATACTGCGCCAGCGCGCTGCGGGTCAGCGGCGAGGACGGCGTCGCGGTCCGTGACCTGCCGCGGCTGGCCGGGCTGTCCAGGGAGTCCATCGCCGTGTCGCTCGGGCTGCTGCAGCGTCGCGGTTACCTGGTGACCGGGCCGGATCCGTCAGGCGGCCGCCTCAGGCTGGCCCGGCTCACCCCCAGGGGCCGCCGGGCGCAGGACGAGTATCACCGGCTGCTCGCCGTCATCGAGGAACGCTGGCAAGATCGCTTCGGCGCGGCGAGCATCAGCAGCCTCCGCGGGTCCCTGCAGGCGCTCTACCGCCGGCCTGGCGGAGCGCCGCTGCTGTCGGAGGGCCTGCGCCCCTACCCGGACGGGTGGCGCGCCCACCCGCCCTACCTGGCCGGCACGACGGCCATGATCAGCGACCCGGCCGGCTACCTGCCGCATTATCCGGCGGTCTCGCATCGCGGCGGGTTCCCCGATGGCAGCTGACCGCTACCGTCGGCGCCGCGGGAAGCCGGCCAGCCGGGCCCGGCGGACCGCCGGCGCTGCGCCGGCCGCCGGCGGTTATCCGGGTCAGCCCGCCCGGCCCCCGGTGAACAGGTTGCCGGGCGGCCGGCTTTCGGACGGCAGCCGGGCAACGGTGCCCGGCGGAGCGCCCGCGTGCGCCTCGAAGCCTGCCTCGGCCAGCAGCCGGAGCCAGGCGCCGCGGCTGAACGCGCCGAGCCGGTGCGTCTCGCGGACGACCTGCACGGCGCTGCCGGCGGCCCGGAGCGTGAACTCGTACTCGGCCTGAACCCAGTCGTCGCCCGGATCCGGGTCCCAGGTCCGCTCCCGGAAGCTCGCCTGGCGGCCGGTCGCGTCGCTGCCGCCGCCGCGGCCGCTGAGCGGACGGAACGTGTCCGCGATGTGATCGGGCACGAACACGGCGATGCCGCCCGGCCGGCAGTGCGCGAACGCCGTCCCGATCACCTGGCACAGCTCATCCTCGGACGTGATGTAGTCGATAGCGTCGTGCACCAGGACGGCGTCGAACAGCCGGCCTAGCCGCGCGGTCCGCATGTCCGCGCGCAGGTGCGCGCACTCCGGGTTGAGCCGCCGGGAGACCGCCAGCATCTGTGCCGAGCGGTCGGCGAGCGTCAGCGAGAACTGCTCCTTCAGGTGCACGGCGACATGGCCGCCGCCGCTGCCCAGATCGAGTACCTCGCGGACCGCGATCGGGGCCGAGCGGAACACCGCGGCCAGGTAGGCGGCTTCCGCTGCGTACTCCCCAGGCGGCGAGATCAGCGGCCACCATGCGGCCAGATCCGCGTAAACGCGGTACTCGCCGTGCTCACCGGGCCGGCCCGTCACGCCTGCCATCCTCGCCCATCCGGCCGTCGGCGGGCCGCCCGGCCCGGATACGCCGGGCTAAGGCCCGGCCGCATCGGGCAGATAAGGCTTCTGCCCGATGTGTCCGGGGTGGCCTTAGGGCCAGTCTCGATGATGCGAGGCCAGGGAGCTGGCCCCGGACTGAGGAGGATTCATGTTGTCCACCATCTCCCTGGACATGGCCACCGAGCATGGCAGGGACCTGCGCGATCAGGCGTCGGCAGCGCGGCGGGCCCGCAAGGCCCGCCGTGCCCGCCGGGCGACTCACGGCAGCCGTGGCACGGGCCTGCCGGCCCGCCATGGGTGACCCGCAGGCGGGTGCGGCCCGGTCCGGCCGCGCTGAGCGGCCGGGCCGGGAGCCCGGCGCCTGGACGCTCCGGCAGGCAGTCGCCGCGCTGCCCTGCCGGACCCATCCGGAGCTGTTCTTCGCCGAGGATCCGCAGGCCGGGGCCGGGCCGACGCTGACGCGCAGACAGCCCGCCGCCGTCGCGCGCCGACGACGCGCAGACGGCCCGCCGCCGGAGGCAGCGCCGTGTCAGGATCAGGTATGGCGCGTGACCGGGACGTCGCGGCGTTCGATGCGCGAGCGCCGGGCTATGAGGATGGCTGGCTAGGCCGGCTGCACCACGAGATCGCCGACCGCACCGCGGAGCTCGCCCTGGCCTGCGTGCCGGCCCCGCACCGCGTCCTGGACGTTGGGTGCGGGACCGGCTATCTCCTCCGCCAGCTGGCCGTGCGGGTGCCGGAGGCGGCGGAGCTGACCGGGATCGATGCCGCGCCCTCGATGATCGAGGTCGCCGCGGCACTAACCGCCGATGATCGGGTGCGCTACCGGACGGGCGTTGCCGAGCAGCTGCCGCTGCCCGCCGGAACCGTCGACCTGGTGGTGAGCACCACCTCGTTCGATCACTGGGCGGACCAGCGGGCCGGGCTGGCCGAGTGCGCCCGGGTGCTGGTGCCGGGCGGGACGCTCGTCCTCGTCGACCAGTTCTCCGCGTGGCTGCTGCCCACGCTGCTGGCCGGGCGCCGGGGCAGAGCGCGCACCGAGGGCCGGGCGGCCCGGCTGCTGGCGGCCACGGGATTCCGCGCGCTGCAATGGCATGACCTCTACGCCGTCATCATCAAGGCGGTCACGGCCTCGGTGTAAGGAAACGTCCGGCGCCGGGTCCGTGCCCCGTGGCACGGCTGGCCGCGCATGGCCGGGCTTCCCGGCAGAAAACGTGCAGAAAATCTGTCCCGCGCTGTCGATCTGCGCCGGCCTGGTTCGTGTGGGGAGCAGAGGGAGCCGGATGCCCCGGCTCCCCGGGACCAGAGGAGGACGGCGATGAGCAGGATCTTCCCGATTGTCCTCGGTGCAGGCAAGCGCCTGTTTCCCGCGGTGATGGGCCAGGCGGCCACGCTCACGCTGACTGAATCCGCGACGGCCGGCGACGGTATCCTGCTGCTCACCTACCAGCCGGCGACCGCCGCCGCAGGGGAGCCCGGATGACGCAGTACCTGCTCAGCGTGCACATGGTCGAGGGAACCGAGCCCCGGCCGCCCGAGGCGATGGCGAAGGCGTACGAGGACGTGGCCGCCTTCAATGCCGAGCTCCAGGCTGCCGGGGCATGGGTGTTCGCCGGCGGGCTGCAGCCGGCCAGTTCTGCCACCGTGGTCCGGCTCCAGGACGGCGCGATGCTGACCACGGACGGCCCGTTCGCCGAGGGCAAGGAGCACATCGGCGGGTTCTGGGTCATCAGTGCCGCTGATCTCGACGCGGCGCTGGCCTGGGCCGGCCGGGCGACCCGGGCATGTGCCGAGCCCGTCGAGGTGCGCCCGTTCCAGGAGGGTCCCGGCGACTGACGCGCTGATGCTGGCCGCGGGCGGTTACCGGAAAGCCGCCGCTCGGACGTCAAGATATAACTTGACAGCGCGACTGGATGCGATGCACCGTAGCAGCCGGCGAGCGCTAGCCGCCGCGGGCCGGAGCCGATGATTTCTGGCGGCAGACCCGGTCTGCCTGACTGCATGCGCCCGAGCCGAGGAGGATCGCGTGACCACCGCAGGTTCCAGCAAGGCCAGCCGGATAGCCGCCCTGCCGTGCGGCAGGCGGACCAAGTACCTGGTCGTCGTGTTCTGGCTGATCGTCATCGCGCTGACCGGCTCGTTCGCGGGCAAGCTGCAGGGCGCGGAGAAGAACGACGCCTCGTCCTACCTGCCGGCTAGCGCCGAGTCGACGCAGGAGCTGAACCTGCAGGCCAGGTTCGTCTCCAGGAACCTCAACCCGGCCGTCATCGTCTACGTGCGGCCATCCGGGATCACGGCCGCGGACCTGCGCAAGGCGGCCGCTGACGCACGCGCCTTCGGCCTGCTGCCCGCCGTGCACGGCCGGGTCATCGGCCCGATACCGTCCCGCGATCACCGGGCGCTCGAGACCATCCTCGGCGCCGACCTTGGCTACAGCGCCAACCTCAGCTCGTTCGTCGGCGGCCTGAAGACGACGGCGTCGGCGGGGGATCCCGGCCTCAGCGTGCATATCACCGGCCCGGCCGCGAGTGCCGCCGATGAGCTCAAGATCTTCAAGGGCATCGATACGACGCTGCTGTACGCGACCCTGGCCGTGGTCATCCTGCTGCTGCTGCTGACGTACCGCAGCCCGGTCCTGTGGCTGCTGCCGATCATGTCAGCGGGCGTGGCGCTGACCGCGGCCGAGGCCGTCATCTACCTGCTGACCCGGCACGGCCTGACGGTGAACGGCCAGAGCGGCGGGATCCTGGTGGTGCTGGTGCTCGGGGCCAGCACGGACTACGCGCTGCTGCTGATCGCCCGTTACCGGGAGGAACTGCGCCGGCACGAGGACCGGCACGAGGCGATGGCGGTCGCGCTGCGCCGGGCCGGCCCGGCACTGATCGCCAGCGCCGCGACCGTGATCGCCGGCATGCTGTGCCTGCTGGTCGCCGAGTCAGCGGATATCTCCGGCCTCGGCCCGGTGGCGGCGATCGGCATCGCGGTCGGGCTGCTCGCGATGATCACGCTGCTGCCCGCGCTGCTGGTGATCGCCGGCCGGTGGATCTTCTGGCCGGTCCGGCCGCGATACGGCTCGGAAGAGCCGACGACCAAGGGCCTGTGGTCGCGGGTCGGGCAGGCCATCGGCCGTCGCCCGCGGGTGGTGTGGGTGGTCACCGCCGTGCTGCTGGCCTGCGCCTCGCTCGGCCTGATCGGATTCAAGGTCGGCGCGCTGACCACGGCGCAGTCCTTCCGCGGCACGCCGGCCTCGGTGGCCGGCGAGCAGGTCCTGGCGCGGCACTTCCCGGCCGGAGCCGGCGAGCCGGTGGCCGTGATCGGGAACGCGCGGTCCGCCCCGCAGCTGCGCGCCGCGCTGGCGGCCACGCCGGGGATCGTCGCGGTGACCCCGCCGGTCACCTCCGGCGGCCTGAGCTACCTGCAGGCCACCCTGGCCAGCCGACCGGACAGCCCGGCTGCCTACGCCACGGTGGACCGGGTCCGTGCCGCCGTGCACAACATTCCCGGCGCCGACGCCAAGGTCGGGGGCGGCACCGCGGTTGCGATGGACGTGGAGCGGTACGCCACCAGGGACCGCAACGTGATCATCCCGCTCGTGCTCCTGGTGGTGCTGATCATCCTCGGGCTGCTGCTGCGCGCGGCCGTCGCGCCACTGGTCCTGATCGGCACCGTGATCCTATCCTTCGGCGCGGCGCTCGGCCTCTCGGCCCTGGCGTTCCGGCACATCTTCGGCTTCGCCGGGGCGGATACCTCGGTGCCGCTCTTTATCTTCGTCTTCCTGGTCGCGCTGGGAATTGACTACAACATCTTCCTGATGACCCGGGTCCGCGAGGAATCGGCCAGATCCGGTACCCGGCGCGGGGCCGTCACCGGCCTGGCCGCCACCGGCGGCGTGATCACCTCGGCGGGGCTCGTGCTGGCCGGCACCTTCGCGATGCTGGCCACCCTGCCGCTGGTGACCTTCACCGAGATCGGCTTCGCGGTGGCGATCGGCGTGCTGCTCGACACGATCATCGTCCGGTCGGTGCTGGTCACCGCGCTCAACCTCGACATCGGGCGCTGGATGTGGTGGCCGAGCCACCTGGCGGGCGACCGGAAGGAGCGGGCTGTCTCGGCCGGCGCCCCCGCCGCGGTCCGGGCGAGCCAGCCGTAGGCCACCGGGTGCCGCGTGCGGCACCGGCCGGGTCAGCGGGCGCGCCCGGGAATCCGCGGTGATCTTCCAGCGTCGGGCGGCCCGGACCTGAGGGCCCGGCGTACGCTGCTGGCATGCGGGCGTGGGTAGTCGAGCAGCCAGGTCCGATCGCCACCGGGCCGCTGCGCCTGACCGACCGGGAGATGCCCGAGCCAGGCCGGGGCGAGCTGCTGATCAAGGTGCTGTGCTGCGGCGTGTGCCGGACGGACCTGCACCTCGCCGAGGGCGACCTGCCGCCTAAGCGGCCGCGGGTCACGCCGGGCCACGAGGTGGTCGGCGAGGTGGTGGCGGCCGGCCCCGGCGCCCGGCAGCACGGGCCGGGGGACCGGGTCGGCGTGGCCTGGCTGGCCGGCACGGACGGGTCCTGCCAGTACTGCCGCCGCGGCCAGGAGAACCTCTGCCCCGCCTCCACCTACACGGGCTGGGACATCCACGGCGGCTACGCCGAGTACCTGGTCGCGGCGGACGCGTACGTGCACCCGCTGCCCGGCGGGATACCCGATGCCCAGATCGCGCCGCTGCTGTGTGCCGGCATCATCGGCTACCGGGCGCTGCGCCGGGCGGAGGTCCCGCCCGGCGGAGCCCTCGGGATCTGGGGCTTCGGCGGCTCGGCCCACCTGACCGCGCAGGTCGCGATGGCTGAGGGCACCGCCGTGCACGTATTCACCAGGGCCCCGGCCGCCCGGCAGCTGGCCCTGGACCTCGGCGCGGCCTCGGCGCAGGACTCCGGTGATCCCTCTCCCGAGCCGCTGGACTCGGCGATCATCTTCGCGCCGGCCGGCGACCTGGTCCCGGTGGCGCTGCGGACGCTGGCCCGCGGCGGCACGGTCGCCATCGCGGGCATCTACCTGAGCCAGATACCCGCGCTGGACTACCCCGATCTGTTCCAGGAGCGCCAGGTGCGCAGCGTGACGGCCAACACCCGCGGCGACGCCACCGAGTTCCTCCGGCTCGCCGGGCGGCTGGGCCTGCGGGTCGAGATCAGCCCCTACCCGTTCGAGCGGGCCGACCAGGCCCTCGCCGACCTGGCCGCTGATCGCTTCACCGGGGCCGCGGTCCTGACGATATAGCCGGCTGGCCGCGTCACATGGCGAAGAAGTGCAGGCCGAGCCAGGCCCAGGCGACGAGCATGCCCACCCGGCCCGTGCGGGTGCTCATCACCCGGCTGAGGGTCTCGCCGAGCGACGGGATCCGGGACCGGGTCCTGGTGGCGATCAGCTGCAGGGCGACCAGCATGGCCAGGACGATCAGGTAGCCGGTAATCGTGACGTCGTGGCTGCTCATCGCTCGATCAGCCAGCCGCCCAGGATCAGCCAGGACGCCAGGAACAGGGACCGCCCCAGATGCGAGGCCAGCAGCGGGTCGGTCAGCGTGCTGATCGTCGGATGCGCCGGGGAATCGGTCGTCAGGCTGGGCTGCCCGGCCAGGGCGGTCAGCTCCCACAGCCCCCCGGTCACCAGCGGCACGGCCCACCAGGCGGCGCGGCGCGCCGCGACCCCGGCCCGGACGGGCCGGGGTCGCGGCGGTCCCTGCCAGCCGATGGCCACGGCCAGCGTGCCCGGGCCGACGACCGCCACCGTGACCGGCCAGGAGTACCGGCTGAACGAGCCCGCCACGGCCGCGTAGAGCAGGCCGCCGGCCAGCAGCAGCGGCAGCGCGAGCCGGCGCCGCGCGGCCGGGCGCCGGGCGAGACCTGGCCTGCGGCCGCTGCCGGGGATGGCAGGCCCCCGGCCGGCCGGCGCGGAGCGCGGCCGCCGCGGCCGCCGGAACGGCGGCGCGAGGGCGGCCGGCAGCGCCGGGCTAATGGCGGCCGCGCAGCGGCAAAGAGCGGACGAGACGGACATTGGCGGCTTGATGTTTAGCCATCTCGCACGTCTTCGCGACCCGGTTGCGGGCCCGTGGCCAGGTCGGCCAGCCAGCCGGCGGCAAGCCATTGAGCTGCGATGACATGACTTGTCCCGGTGCCGGGGGTTGGCCTGGCTGCGGCCCGGGCGGTCGGCGGCGGCCGGGCGGTCACGTTTGCGCGCCTGAGCCGCCGGGAAGATTGCACTCGGTTTCCGGTTTGCCACGTAGAGTAATCACAGATTGGCCGGACTCTGTGGCCTCCCCGCGGGTGCGCAGAGCGTGGCCAGCCGGAGCTGGTCGCCGCGAGCGACGCGGACAGGATCGGCTTCCTCTGTCGGTCGCGCGGGCGGTGCTGGTACCCGGAACCGGCCGGTTCCAGGAGTCAGTCCCGCGGCTGCCTTTGCACCCACCGCCGCCGTTGCCTGGCGCGCCTTGCCAGGCAGTGGCGGAGACCGATGGTCACGAGGCACGACACGAGGGAGGAACTGAAGATGCGGATCGGCCTGATCGCCCCGCCCTGGGTACCGGTGCCGCCACCGGCTTACGGTGGGACCGAGGTCGTCATCGACAACCTGGCCAGGGGACTGCAGGAGCTTGGTCACGACGTTCGGGTCTTCACCGTCGGTGAGTCGACCTGCCCGGTGCCCAGTGACTGCATCTATCCGACGGCGGTCTCGCCGATCGGCATGACCGTGCCCGAGGCGGCGCACGTCATCGCCGCCTACGAGGCGCTGTCGGATATGGACGTCATCCACGACCACACCTTTCTCGGGCCGCTGCTGGCCGGCACCGCGGGCATGCGCCGCCCGCCGGTGGTCACGACCAACCACGGCCCGTTCAGCCCGGAGACCCGGCCGATCTTCGCCCACATCGCCCAGCACGCGGCGATCGTCTCGATATCCCATTCGCAGGCCAGGATGGCCACCGGCATCCCGGTCGCCGCGGTCATCCATCACGGCATTGACCTGGACGTGCACAGGTCGGGGCCGGGCGACGGCGGCTACCTGATGTTCATCGGCCGGATGTCGCCGGACAAGGGCGTGCATCATGCCGTGCGGATCGCGCGCAAGGCAGGCCTGCCGCTCGTGATCGCCAGCAAGATGCGCGAGCCCGCCGAGGTGGATTACTTCGAGCGGGTCGTGCGCCCGCTGCTGCAGGACGGCGACGAGATGCCCGCCGAGCTGCCGCTGAGCCGGCGGCTGACGCTGCTCCGCGGCGCGCACGCGCTGCTGAACCCCATTACCTGGCGCGAGCCGTTCGGCCTGGTGATGGCGGAGGCGCTGGCGTCGGGCACGCCCGTGCTCGCGTTCCCGAACGGCGCGGCACCCGAGATCGTCGATGCCGGCCGGACCGGGTTCCTGTGCCAGGACGAGGAAGAGATGGCCAGCGCCGTGGGCCGCGTGCCCGAGCTTCGAGCGCCAGCACTGCCGGGACGCTGCCGAGCAGCGGTTCTCGATGCTCCGGATGGCACGCGACCATGTGGCGCTGTACAACCGCATTCTCGAGCGCGCCAGCGTCGTCGGGCACCTGCCGGCCACGCGCGGGCGCGTCAGCGCCTAACATGGCCGATCGCGGCGGGGCTAGCCCGGGCCGGGCTAGCCCCGGCGGGTCCTGCCAGCCGTCCGGCCGCGGGGAGCGGCCGTGAGCGAGCCATGGACACCGGACTCGGCGCCGCCTGGCCGCGATGCGGCGTGCAGCCCGGTCACGCTGATCGAGGGCTCCACGTTCTGCGTCAGCGAGCCGGGCGGGGACATCCGGCCGGACCGGCCGCAGGGCCTGTTCGTCCGGGACACCCGGGTGCTGTCCCGGTGGGAGCTGACCATCGACGGGCTCCCGGCGCAGCCGCTGACGGTGCAGAGCGCCGGGCCCTACTCGGCCGCGTTCATCGGCCGCATGCCGCCGCGGGCCGGCCGGGCCGACAGCACGATGCTGGTCGTGCGCCGCCGCTACGTGGGCGAGGGCATGCGCGAGGACGTCATCATCCGCAACACCTCCGCCCGGTCGGTGCGGTGCGTCGTCACCCTCGACGCCGATGCCGACTTCGCTGACCTGTTCGAGGTCAAGGGACATGCCAGGCCGCGGGCCGCGGTGATCGCCGATGCGGTGGACGGATCCCTGGTCTTCGCCGTCGGCCGCGGCGAGCACCGGCAGGAACTGCAGATCCGCGGCGACGGCCGCCCGGTCGTGGCCGACGGTGCGCTGGTCTGGCGGCTGACCGTGGCCGGCCACGGCGAGCGGGCGGTCAGCGTGGAAGCCGTGCCGGTCAACGACGGCATGGCGATGACCCTGCGGCACCCGCGCGGCCAGGCCGTCGAGTCCGCCGCGCCGGCCAAGCGGCTGCGCAAGTGGCGGCGGCGCGGCCCGCAGGTGCGGACCGCGGACCGGAACCTGGCCGCGGTGCTCGACCGCAGCATCGAGGACCTGGGCGCGCTGCGCATCTTCGACCCCGAGCATCCCGGCCGCCCCGTCGTCGCGGCCGGCGCTCCGTGGTTCATGGCCCTGTTCGGCCGGGACTCGCTGCTCACCTCGCTGATGCTGCTGCCGTGGGACACCGGCCTGGCCGCCGGGACGCTGCAGACGCTGGCCGCCCGGCAGGGCGACGAGGTGGACCCGGCGGCCGAGGAGGAGCCGGGCAAGATCCTGCACGAGGTGCGCTTCGGCCCGGCGGCGTCCTTCGCGCTGGGCGGCCGCAGCGCCTATTACGGCAGCGTGGACGCGACCCCGCTGTTCGTCATGCTCGTCGGCGAGCTGCAGCGGTGGGGACGGCACGACGACGTGGTGGCCGGGCTCGTCCCGCACGTGGACCGCGCGCTGGGATGGATCGAGGAGTACGGGGACGCCGACGGCGACGGCTTCGTCGAGTACGAGCGCAAGACCAGCCGCGGGCTGGCCAATCAGGGCTGGAAGGACTCCTGGGACGGGATCAACTTCGCCAGCGGCGAGATCGCCGAGCCGCCGATCGCGCTGGCCGAGGTGCAGGGGTACGTCTACGCCGCCTTCCGGGCCCGGGCCCAGCTGGCCAGGCAGGCCGGGGACGACCAGCTCGCCGCGCACTGGCGGGACAAGGCCAAGCGGCTCAAGAAGCTGTTCAACGAGGCCTTCTGGCTGCCGGACCGCGGCTGGTTCGCCGTCGGGCTGGACGGTGACAAGCGTCCGATCGACTCCCTCACCTCGAACATGGGGCACTGCCTGTGGACCGGGATCGCCGACCGGGACAAGGCTGCCGTGGTGGCGCGGCAGCTGCTCTCGGACGAGATGTTCAGCGGCTGGGGGATCCGCACGCTGGCGGCGTCGATGGCCGCCTACAACCCGATGAGCTACCACAACGGATCGGTGTGGCCGCACGACAACGCGATCTGCGCCGCCGGGCTGATGCGCTACGGATTCGTCGAGCACGCGCAGCGCGTGGCCGAGGCGATCCTGGACGCGGCCGAGCATTTCGGGCACCGGCTGCCCGAGCTGTTCTGCGGCTTCGACCGGCGGGACTTCCCCGCGCCCGTGCCGTACCCCACGTCCTGCTCGCCGCAGGCCTGGGCCGCGGCCGCGCCGCTGCAGCTCGTGCACAGCCTGCTGCGATTCGCGCCGGACGCGGCGGCCGGCCGGGTGTGGTGCGCGCCGGTCGTGCCCGCCCGGTACCTGCCCATGCGCGTGAGCGGCCTGCGGCTGGGGAAGGCGCGGCTGTCCATCCACCTGGCCGACGGGCTCTGGGACCTGTCCGGCATCGACGGCATGAACCTGGAAGTGGTGCGGTCGCCGCGCCGCTCCCTGGCCGGCTGACCGCGGCGCCCGCCCCGGCTACTCGTCGAGCAGCTGGACCAGCATCCGCGACCCGGGCGGGGCGATCCGCTCGTAGTCCTCGGCCGTGGCCCGGCCCTCCGGCGAGCCGAACGCGGCCTGCATGGCCTCCTGGCTGGCGAAGTACAGCTCGGCCATCCGGTAGTAGGTCTGCTCGCCGCCGTCCAGCGCGGCGACCAGCCGGCCGCTCTCGCCCCTCAGCAGGCCGGGAATCCTGGCCGTCAGCGGCATGTGCGCGCTGAGGTAGTGCCGGTCGAAAGCCTCCGGGGCGTCGGGCTGGGTGTAGAGGACCACCAGTTTCACTGTCATGAGCGCGACGCTACCGGGAACCCCGCCTCACAGCCCGCCGCCCAGCTCGGATGTCCAGACAATGACCTTTGTCCGGTCGCCGCGGAACAGGTCGCGGGCGAACTCCAGCGGCAGGCCCGTCCGCGCGTACGCGGTCCGCTCGACCAGCATCAGCGGCGCCCCCTCGTCGACCTCCAGCGCCTCGGCCTCGCGGACGCCCGCCGTGACCGGCTCCAGTGACTCCCTGGCCCGGTGCGGCCGCTGCCCGTATCGGTCCTCCAGCAGCTCGTACAGGGAGCCGTCCAGGCGGCAGCCGAGCAGGCCGGGGAAGAGCGCGGCCGGAAACAGCGAGTGCTCCAGGACCATCGGCCGCCCGTCGGCCAGCCGGATCCGGCGCACGTCGTAGGCCGGGTCCCCCGCGCCGATCCGGAGCGCGGCCGCGGCGACCGGGCTGGCCGCGACCTGCGCGGCCGCGAGCACCCGCGCTCCGGCCAGCATGCCGTGCCGGCGCAGCTGCGCGGAGAACCCGGCCAGCGTGGTGAGGTCCTGCTCGACCTTGGGCTCGGCCACGAACGTGCCGCCGTTGCGCCCGACCGCCCTGACCACCAGCCCGCGCTGGGCCAGCTCGCCGAGCGCGTGCCGCAGGGTCATCCGGCTGACCCCGAACCAGGCGGCCAGGTCGTGCTCGGCGGGCAGCCGGTCACCGGGCGCGAGCCGGCCGACCGCGATCGCGTCCGCCAGCCAGTTCTCGATCTGGGCATGCACCGTGGTGCCGGGACCGCGCACGATCGTGGGCGGCCTGCGGGCCAGCCGGGCCGCCCCGGCCTCCGCCCCGGCTCGTCCCGGCGATGGTCGCCGCATGCTCGCCCTCCTGCCGCGCGGCGGCCGGCGCCGCGTCAGGCACCAGGTCTACCGCAGGACCTCGGCCACCGGCGGGTCGTCCTGGGCCGGCGCGGTGATCGGGGCGAAATCCTTCCTCCGCCCGGTGATGCCGTAATAGAGCGCGCCGATGAGCACGATCACCACCAGCACGGTCCACAGGATCGGTATCCCGTTCAGGAAGCCGACATGGAAGTCCAGCACGCCGCTCTGCTTGGGCGTGGGGTTGCTGGCGGCTCTCGGCCAGGCGAAGTTGACCAGCATCGCCCCGCCGTAGAGCAGGGCGATGACGTTCACCACCGGGCCGAAGCGGCCGAGCCGGAACGGTGCCCTGATCTTCGGCCAGCCGCGCAGCCTGGCCTTCATGATGACCAGGTTCCCGAGGAAGTAGCTCAGGTAGATCATGCCGGTCGCGGCGATCGCGATGATGCCGGCCCCGGAGTACTGGATGAACGGGACGGCCGCGAGGATCGCGATCGCGATGCAGGCCCAGATGGGGGTGTGCAGGCCCGGCGCCACCTTGGACAGGTGCCGGGACAGCGGCAGCTGGTTGTCGCGGGACATGCCGAAGCAGAGCCGGATGGTCGCGGCCATGATGGACAGGCAGCAGACGAAGATGGCCGCGGAGACCACCAGCAGGTAGATGGTGGCGAACGGGTGCGAGAAGTTCGCCTCGATCACGTTCGCCGGGCTCCAGCCGAGCCCGCCGTTACCGCTGATCGCGGTGTGCAGGTTCGGGATGGCCAGCAGGACGCCGAGCAGGAAGACCCCGCCGATGATGAACGCGCCGACGACGGAGAACAGCACCGCCTTCGGTGCCGCCCGCCGCGGGTCGCGGGTCTCCTCCGCCAGGGTGGACGCGGTGTCAAAGCCGTAGATCACGAACAGGCTCATGAACATCGCGGCGAGGAACGAGCTGGGCTGGACGTGGATGCCCGCGCTGTTGGTCACGATATGGAAGCCCTGGTGGTCATGGAAGGCCATCAGGATCAGCGCGAAGACGAACATGCCGAGGATCTCGAACAGCACCCCGGTGTTGTTGATGATCGCGACCAGCCGCACGCCGTAGATATTGAGCACGGTGATGACGATCAGCGTGATGAGCGCGACCACCAGCTGGGTGTGCAGGCTGGTGGCGTTCAGCCCGTGCCAGCCCAGCCCGTTCAGGGCCGGGATCAGGGCCAGCGGCAGTGTCGCCACGACCGCCGTCACGGTCAGGATCCCGGCGAACAGGTAGATCCAGCCCGAGAACCACGAGTAGGTCCGGCTGGCGAGGTACTTGGTCCACTGGAATACCGACCCGGCGACCGGGTAATGGCTGGACACCTCGGCGAAGTTCAGCGCGACGATGAACTGGCCGAGTGCCACCACCGGCCAGGTCCAGATGAAGACGCCGCCGAGCGTGGTGAGGCCCAGGGCGAAGAGGGTGAAGATGCCGGTCGACGGGGAGATGTAGCTGAAGGCGACGGCGAACGAGCTGAAGGTGCCGAGCGAGCGCTTGAGCTCCTGCTGGTAGCCGAACTGAGCCAGGTCAGCGGTATCGCGATCGTGCCCGCCGGACGCCTCGGTACTGGCGCTCATGGTGGTCCTCCCCATCTGACGGGACCCGAGAATTGAGGCGTAGCGTATGTGCGCGGTCCGCTAACTGTCCAGACCCTTTGGCCGGAGTGCGGCGAACGCGGGCCATGCCGGAAACTTCCGTCTAGACCTTTTGCGGCCCGGCTCGTAGCCTGCGGGTAGCGCCGGCTCGGTCCGGGGCAAGCCAGCAGGGTCCGGCGGGGCACCAGGAAGGCAGCCGCGGGTGGTCGAGGAGGACCGGGCGATGACGAGCGGGCCGGGCCGGGCCGCGGCCGGCGCCGAGCTGTCCGCGCTGCTGGACCGGGTTCCGAGCCTGGCCGGGCAGCCGCGGGCGGTGACCGAGCTGGCCGGCGGCCTCACCAACCGCAACTACCAGGTGACCACGCCGGCGGGCCGGTTCGTGGCCCGGCACTGGTCGGCCGGCGGCGACCTGCTGGCCATCGACCGCGACTGCGAGTTCCGCAACTCCGTCATCGCCGCGCAGGCTGGCGTGGGCGCGCCCGTCATCGACTACCGGCCGGGCGACCGGCTGCTGATCCTCGGCTTCATCGACGGCCGCACGCTGGGCAACGACGACGTGGCAGCGCCGCGCAACATTCCCCGGATCGCCGCGGCCTGCCGTCGGCTGCATGCCGCCGCCCGGTTCGCCAACGACTTCGACATGTTCGAGATCCAGCGCCGGTACGCCGGCGTGGCCCGGTCAGCCGGGATGCGGATCCCGGCCGGGTATGCCGGCCTGGCGCCGGCGTTCGAGGCCTGCCGGAAGGCCCTGGCGGTGCGGGCGGAAGGCACCGTCCCGTGCAACAACGACCTGCTCGCCGCCAACTTCATCGACGACGGCGACCGGATCTGGCTGATCGACTACGAGTACTCCGGCAACAACGACCCGTGCTTCGAGCTCGGCAACATCGCGGCCGAGTGCGGCCTGTCCCGCGACGCCCTGGCGGACCTGGTCACGGCCTACTACGGCCGGGCCCGGCGCAGCAGGATCGCCAGGGCGCAGCTCTTCGGCCTGGTCGCCCGGTACGGATGGACGCTCTGGGGGGCCATCCAGCACGCCACCAGCGTGCTGGACTTCGACTTCTGGTCGTGGGCCATGGAGCGGTTCGAGGCCGCCGCCCGCGGCTTCGCCGACGCCGGGTTCGGCGCGCTGCTGGCGGCCGCGGGAGAGGGGGACTGAGCGCGGATGGCCGAGACGGGGCTGCCGGGCCGGGCGCAGATCGTGATCATCGGTGGCGGCATCATCGGCGCCAGCGTTGCCTATCACCTGACCGCGCTGGGTGCCGCCGACGTGCTGCTGCTCGAGCAGGGCCAGCTGTCCTGCGGCACGACCTGGCACGCAGCCGGGCTGGTCGGCCAGCTGCGCGCATCGGAGGCTGGCACCCGGCTGGTGCAGTACTCCACCCGGCTCTATGACCGGCTGGAGAGCGAGACCGGGCTGGGCACCGGATTCCGGCGCTGCGGGGGCGTCACGGTGGCCAGGACGCCGGAGCGGATGGAGGCGCTGCGGCGCACCGCGGCGACCGCGCAGGCCTACCGGATCGACTGCGAGCTGATCAGCCCGCGGCGCGCCGCCGAGCTGTACCCGATGCTGCGGACCGACGACCTGGCCGGCGGCATCTGGCTGCCCGGCGACGGCCGGGCCAACCCGACCGACCTGACCGCCGCGCTGGCCCGCGGCGCCCGGCAGCGCGGCGCCGCGATCGCCGAGCACGTCCGGGTGACGGGGGTGACCACAGCGGGCGGGGCGGTGAGCGGCGTGCGCACCGACCGCGGCCAGGTCGAGGCGGAGATCGTCGTCAACTGCGCCGGGCAGTGGGCCAAGCAGGTCGGCGCGCTGTGCGGGGTCACCGTGCCGCTGCACTCAGCCGAGCACTTCTACGTGGTCACCGAGCAGATCGAGGGCGTGCACCGCGATCTGCCCGTGCTGCGCGACCCGGACGGCTACACCTACGTCAAGGAGGAGGTCGGCGGGCTCGTCGTGGGCGGCTTCGAGCCGGTGGCCAAGCCATGGGTCCCGCCGGACGCGCTGCCCTACCCGTTCGAGTTCCAGCTGCTGGCGGAGGACTGGGACCACTTCTCGGTTCTGATGGAGAGCGCGCTGCACCGGCTGCCCGTGCTCGCCGAGACCGGGATCAGGAAGTTCTACAACGGCCCGGAGAGCTTTACCCCCGACAACCAGTTCATCCTCGGCGAGGCGCCGGAGCTGCGGAACTTCTTCGTCGCCGCCGGCTTCAACTCGGTCGGCATCGCCTCGGCCGGCGGCGCCGGGCTGGCGCTGGCCGAGTGGATCACCGACGGGCAGCCGGGCAGTGACCTCACCGCCGTGGACATTCGGCGGTTCGCCCGCTTCAACGGCAACAACCGCTGGCTCCGCGACCGGGTGGGCGAGGTCCTGGGCCTGCACTATGCGGTGCCCTGGCCGAACCGCGAGCTGGAGACCGCCCGGCCGTTCCGGCGGCCGCCCGCCTATCACCGGCTCCGCGAGGCTGGCGCCTGCTTTGGCAGCAAGATGGGCTGGGAGCGGGCCAATTTCTTCGCCCCGCCGGGTGAGCGGCCCGTCATCGAGTACTCCTGGGGCAAGCAGAACTGGCAGCCGTGGTCATCGGCCGAGCAGCTGGCCGCCCGCGGCGCGGTCGCGGTGTTCGACCAGACCTCGTTCTCCAAGTACCTGCTGACCGGCCCCGGCGCCGAGGCGGGACTGCAGTGGCTGTGCACCAACGACGTGGCGGTCGAGCCGGGGCGTACCGTGTATACGGGGCTGCTGAACGACCGCGGTACCTACGAGTCCGACATCACCGTGACGCGGCTGTCGGCGCAGGAGTACCTGCTGGTCGCGAGCGCCGCCACGACAGAGCGGGACCAGGACCACATCCGCAGGCAGCTGCCGCCCGGCTGCGCGGCGACCCTCACCGACGTGACCTCCGCCTACGCCGTCTACGGCGTGATGGGTCCCCGGTCGCGCGAGCTGCTCTCCCGGCTGTCGGGCGCTGACCTCAGCGACGAGGCGTTCCCGTTCGGCACCAGCCAGCTGATCGACCTGGGCTACTCCACCGTCCGGGCGACCCGGATCACCTACGTCGGCGAGCTCGGCTGGGAGCTCTACGTGCCGGCCGAGTTCGCCGTCGGCGTCTACGAGGACCTGATGACGGCCGGCGCCGGGCTCGGCGCCGTCAACGCCGGCTATTACGCGATCGAGTCACTGAGGCTGGAGAAGGGCTACCGCGCGTTCGGCCGCGAGCTCACGCCGGATTACAACCCGGTGGAGGCGGGGCTGCTGTTCGCCTGCAAGCTAAGGACCGGCATCTCCTTCCTCGGCCGCGAGGCCGTGGAGAAGGCAAGGGCCGAGGGCCCGCGGCGGCGGCTGGTGTCCGTGCTCCTCGACGACCCGGACGTGATGATGTGGGGCGGCGAGCTCGTGCTCCGCGATGGCGAGCCGGCGGCCAGATGACCTCCGCTGCCTGGGGGGAGACCCTGGGCGCCGCGGTGGGCCTGGGCTACGTCCGGCATCCGGGCGGCGAGCCGGCCACCGCGGAGTTCGCCCGGTCCGGCCGTTATCAGGTTAATGTCGGCGGCGAGCTGGTACCGGCCACGGTGCACCTGCGGCCGCCCTACGACGCGGCCGGCACGAGGGTAAGGGGCGGCAGCCGGTGACGATCAGCGTCTTCGATCTCTTCACGATCGGCATCGGGCCGTCGAGCTCGCATACGGTCGGCCCGATGCGCGCCGCCTGGCTGTTCGCGCGCTCCCTGCGGGCACGCTCTACGCCCTGGCCGTGAACGAGGAGAACGCGGCCGGGGCCGGGTGGTCACCGCGCCGACCAACGGCGCCGCCGGGATCATCCCGGCCGTGCTGCACTACTACACCCGGTTCGTGCCCGGCGCCGACTCCGATGGCGTCGTGCGCTTCCTGCTGACCGCGGCCGCGATCGGCCTGGAGCACAACCTCGGCCTCACCTGCGACCCGGTCGGCGGCCTGGTGCAGATCCCGTGCATCGAGCGGAACGCGATCGCCTCGGTGAAGGCCATCACGGCGGCCAGGATGGCCGTCCGCGGGGACGGCGAGCACAAGGTCTCGCTGGACAAGGCGATCAAGACCATGCGCGAGACCGGTGCCGACATGAAGGACAAGTACCAGGAAACGGCCCGCGGCGGCCTCGCCCTGAACGTCGTGGAGTGCTGACAGGGACATTCCGGCGGAATTCGCGGGGCGGCTCATGACCGCGAAGCCGCGCATTTGCGTTCTGGCTGGTAATGGCTCCACTTACGGGCGCAAGCGTGCCATCATGGCCGCACCGTGAGCATCTGCGCTCGCCCCCCCCATTCGCGCCGTATCCCGGAGGAATCAGCATGCGCGAGGTGAATGCTCCCGGCAGCGGACTGGCGCTCACTGGCCGGAGGCCGCGGCGGCCCGGCCGGGCGCGGCGTGCGCGGTGCTGGCTCGCCTCGGCCGCCCTGCTGCTCGGTGCCGTGACCGGGGGCACCGGCCTGCTGCCCCGGTGGCCGGCCGTGAGCGCGCGCGCCGATGAGGTGACCGCATCGCAGAACGACCTGCGGACGGGCTGGGACCCGGACGAGCCGGGGCTGAGCCCGTCGGTCGTCACCGGCGGCAGCTTCGGCCAGCTCTTCTCGACCCCTGTCAGCGGCCAGGTGTACGCGCAGCCCGTGGTGGCCGGGTCGACCGTGGTCGTGGCCACCGAGAACGACTGGGTCTACGGACTGAACGCGGCCACTGGCGCGGTCAGCTGGTCGGTGTCCCTCGGCCCGGCGCTGCCGGCCTCCGCGCAGGACTGCTCGGACCTGGCCCCCAGCATCGGCGTGACGAGCACCCCCGTGTACGACCCGTCGACGGGGACGGTCTACCTGGTCGCGGTGGTCAACGACGGTCCTGCCGGGAGCCAGCCGCACATCTACCTGTACGCCCTGAACGCGCAGACCGGCGCGGTCAGCTGGAAGGTGCCCATCCAGGGCGCGCCGGTCAACGACCCGACCCGGCAGTTCGACCCGCTGTCCGAGCGGCAGCGGCCCGGCCTGCTGCTGATGAACGGCTCGGTCTACGTCGGGTTCGCCGCGTACTGCGACTACACCCCGTTCGACGGCTATGTGGCGGGGATCAGCACCTCCACTCACGCGGTCAGTCTGTGGACCGATGAGGCGGGCCTGACCGACAGCGAGGCCGGCATCTGGCAGAGCGGCGGCGGGCTGATGTCGGACGGCCCCGGCCGGATCTTCGTGGCGACCGGCAACGGCGTGTCACCGGCGGCCGGGCCAGGGAACAAGCCGCCGTCCGAGCTCGGTGACGCCGTCGTCCGGCTGAACGTCGCCGCCGACGGGACGATGTCGGCGGCCGACTTCTTCAGTCCGGCCAACGCGCCGGCGCTGGATGCCGGGGACGTCGACTTCGGCTCGGGCGCTCCGGTCGGCCTGCCGTTCGGCAGCAGCAAGTACCCGGACCTGCTGGTCCAGGCGGGCAAGGACGGCCGGGTGTTCCTGCTGAATCGCGACAGCCTGGGCGGCCGCGAGCAGGGCCCGAAGGGCACTGACGATCCGGTCAGCATGGCCGGGCCCTACCAGGGCCAGTGGGGACACCCCGCGGCCTTCGGCGACACCACCACCGTGACATCAGGCAATGCCGCCAGCGCGCGCGACTACCTCTACTACGTCGGCAAGGACGACAACCTGCGGTACCTGAAGTTCGGCCTGAACGCGGCCGGGACGCCGGTGCTGGCCGATGTCGCCAATAGCACCAACACGTTCGGCTACACGTCCGGCTCGCCGGTGGTGACCTCGGACGGCACCAGTGGTCCCTCGGCCCTTTCCTCGGCGATCGTGTGGGAGGTGCAAGCATCCGCGGCGAGCGGGGCCGGCGGGGTCCTCGACGCGTTCGACGCGGTCCCGCCAGCGGGCTGCACGAGCGCGAAGCCATGCCCGATGAGCCCGATCTGGTCGGCGCCGATCGGCACGGCGAGCAAGTTCTCCATCCCCGCGACCGACAGCGGCCGGGTCTACGTGGGCACCAGGGACGGGCACGTACTCGGCTTCGGCAGCCCGAAGTCGGTGCCGCTCACCGGCGCGATGCCCGTCAGCTTCGGCAGCATCGCCGTCGGCGGGAGCACGCCCGGCCAGGCGACGGTCACCCTCACCGCGGCGACCAGCGTCCAGGTGAGCGGCGTGACGGCCAGCAGCACCGCGCCCGCCGACCCGTTCGCCGCCGGGACGCCGAGCCTCAACGGTGCCCCTGCCACCTGGCCGGTCACGATGAGCTCGGGTGACCAGCTGAGCGTGCCCGTCACCTTCACGCCGACGGCACCTGGCGGGGTGACCGGCTCGCTAGCGTTCAGCACCGACTCGGCCAACTTCCCGACCGTGAGCGTGAGCCTGTCCGGCGACGGCACCCAGCCAGGCTTCTACGCCTCGCCCGGATCGGCGTCCTTCGGGACCGTGCCGGACGGGACCACCCTGCCCGTCAACGTCACGATCACGAACGGGGACGCGACCAGCGAGACCGTCAATTCGGCCACTCCGCCCAGCGGGCCATTCACCATCACGGGGCTGCCCGCAGATGGCGCCGTGATGCAGCCCGGCGCGTCGCTGACCGCCACGGTCACCTATGCGCCCACGGCGGCCGGCGCGGACACCTCATCGTTCGCGATCACGAGCACGGACGCTGACGGCAACCAGACCACGACCACCGTGAACCTGTCCGGGACCGGCCAGGCCGACCTCAGCCAGCTGACCCCGACCCCGGCGTCGGTCAGCTTCGGCTCCGTCGCCCTGGGGCAGACGGCCACCCAGACGATCGACATCGCCAACGCCGGCAATCTGCCGGCCACGGTCACCGCCGCCGTGCCGCCGCCGATCCCGTTCGGCGCGCCCGACCCGGTGGCCAGCGGGCTGCCGCTGGGACCCGGCTACGACCTCCAGGTGCCCATCAGCTTCACCCCGCCCGGCATCGGAGCCGTCGCCGGCAGCTACCAGCTCAGCTGGAAGGACGCGGCCGGCCCGCACACGCTGACCGTGCCGGTCACGGGCACCGGCGCCCCGCCGGCCAGCGGGATCTCGCTGCCGCCGCCGGGCGGTGGCTGGACGCTGAACGGGAGCGCGCGGATGTCCGGCACCGGGCTGGTGCTCACGCCGGCGGCCCCGAGCCAGGCCGGGTCAGCCGTGTACTCGGTGCCGGAGCCCAGCAACAGGCTGTCGGCGACGTTCACCGTCCAGATCGGCGGCGGCAGCGGCGCTGACGGCATGACGCTGGGCCTGCTCAATGCCGGCACCTCCGGTCCGGCTTCGCTGGGCGGCAGCGGAGGCGGACTGGGCTTCGCCGGCCTGTCCGGCGTGGCGGTCACCCTCGATACGGCCAGGGACAACGGCCCGTCGACCAACTTCGCCGGCATCGCGACCGGCTCTCAGGATGGCAAGCTGATCTTCGCCGCGACATCGACCCACGTGCCGGCCCTGCGCCGGGGCACCCATGTGGTCGGCGTGTCGGTGGCCGGCCAGAAGATCACGGTGAAGGTGGACGGCACGAGCGTCCTGTCCGCGACGGTGCCCATCCCGCCGTCGGTGCTGCTGGCCTTCACCGGCGCGACCGGCGGACTGACCGACCGGCACACGGTCCTGGCCGCATCGATCACCGCGGGCGGTCACGCTGTCCCGCCGCCGGGCGGCGGCTGGTCCTACAACGGATCCGCCGGCCTGTCCGGGTCGGACTCCGTGCTGACCGGAGCGGTGCGGAACCAGGCAGGCTCGGTGGTGTACCCGGTCGCGGAGCGGACTAGCTGGCTCAAGGTCACCTTCAACGCGCAGCTGGGCGGCGGGACCGGTGCCAATGGCCTCACCTTCGCGCTGCTCAGCCCGGCCAGGTCGAGCGCGAGCTCGGTGGGCGGCAGCGGTGCCCTCGTCGGGTTCGGCGGCCTGTCGGGCGTCGCGGTCGCGCTGATCACGTACGGGGCTCCTGGCTATCCGGGCAGTAACTTCATCGGCATCTCCGCGGCCGCCAGCAGGACGGCCCTGAAGATCCAGGCCGTCGCCAGGGCCATTCCGGTCCTGCGCAGCGGCACGCAGGAGGTCACCGTGCGGGTCATCCGCTCAGCCGGCACCGACGTGCTCGTGGTCTGGCTGGACGGCGAGCAGGTGCTGCAGCAGCCGGAGCCGTCGATGACGGCTACCTCGCTGCTGGCCTTCACGGCCGGCACCGGCGGGGTGACCGACGTGCATACGGTGCGCGACGTTGCGATCGCCTCGCCCGGATAGGCCCGCGAGCCCGGACGGCGGCAGCGCACTGGCATGATCGGAAGATCATGGCCAGGACAGTCGCGGGACAGGCGGAGGGCGCAGTGGCCGGGGCCGGAGGCCCGCCGCGGACGCGGCCGGCTAGGGAGCGCGCATGGTGACGCAGGCCAGGCAGTGGAACCTGATGCGGGACCGGTCCGGCGGCGAGCAGCGGGTCACCAACATCGAGCTGTTCTTCGACCTGGTCTACGTGTTCGCCGTCACCCAGCTGTCGCACTTCCTGCTGCACCACCGGACCGTCACCGGCGCGCTGCAGGCGGCCCTGCTGATGGTGATGGTCTGGCTGCTCTGGGTCTACACCACCTGGGTGACCAACTGGCTGGATCCGGAGCGGCTCGGGGTGCGGCTGCTCCTGCTGGCCCTGATGCTGGTCAGCCTGGTGATGGCCGCAGCGCTGCCAGAGGCCTTCGACGGCGAGGGGCTCGCCGTCGGCTGCTGCTACGCCCTCATGCAGATCGGCCGCAGCGCGTTCACCGTCGTGGCCCTGCCGGGTGAGACGCTGCAGCGGAACTTCGAGCGCATCCTGGCCTGGTGCTGCGCGAGCGGCGCGCTGGCCGTGGCGGGCGGCCTGTCCAGCGGCGACGCCCGGTGGATTCTCTGGCTGGCCGCGGTCGCCACTGACCTGCTCGGGGGCATCGTCGGCTTCTACACCCCCGGCCTCGGCCGGTCCAGCTCCGGGGACTGGGACATCGCCGGCGGTCACTTCGCCGAGCGGTGCCAGGCCTTCATCCTGATCGCCCTGGGCGAGTCCATCGTCATCATCGGCGCCACGTTCGCCGGCCTGCTGGCCACCGGCCACGGCGGCAGTGCCGCCGAGATCGCCGCGTTCGCCGTCGCGTTCGCCGGCAGCGCCGGGCTGTGGTGGCTGTACTTCGACCGCAGCGCGGAAGACGGAGCGCGCCGCATCGCCGCGTCGGCTGATCCCGGCCGGCTCGGCCGGTCGGCTTATCACTTCATCCACCCGGTCATGGTCGCCGGAATCATCGTGGTCGCAGCCGCCGACCAGATCGTGCTGCAGGGCCCGGCGGCGCGCGGCGTGGCCACCACGTCGTGGATGATCCTCGGCGGCACCGGCCTGTATATCGCCGGGCACACGGCGTTCAAGGCCGTGGTCTTCCGGCGGACTTCCGTGCCGCGGCTTATCGCGCTGGCCGTGCTCGCGCTGCTCGGCATCCTCGCGCCGCACGTGACGGCGCTCACCCTGGGGATCTGCGCGGCCGCGGTGATCCTGACGGTTGCCGCGACCGACCGCCTGCACGGGCGTGGCGACGACAGTGCGCCCGCGGCAGGCGCGCCGGACCGCGTCAACGCGGGACAGTAACCGCCGGGGCGATCGCCGCCAGGTCCCCTATCGCGGCAGAACGGCACAAAGGCCGGCAGCTACACAGGCTCTCGGCTTTGACGTTCATAAAGATCTGGTAACGACTCGCGCGGCCGCAATCTGCCAGTAGTTGAGCACCGAATGCTGTGCGTGACAGTAAGGTCTGACAATGACGCCAGGCCGGCGATCTGCGGCCTGGCCACGGGGGAAGTCAGGACGTTGCCGTGCAGTTGCCTGCCGTGGCTCTGCTGGCAGCCGCCGCCGATCTGCGTGTCGCGGGAATGCCGGACACTGCTGCTCCGGCCTTACCGCGCTCAGGACACCGGCAAGCAGAAGGGAATGCCATGACGGATGACAACGGCAGGACCGTGTCAGACGGGTAACCACGGCCGGCAACGGGTCTTTGCCCGAGCTTTCCCGGCGGTTTGTCCTGCGGGGCGCGGCCGGGGCGGGCATCGCCGGGCTGGCCGCGACCGCACTCGTCAGCGGGTCCGTCAGCCAGGCTCTCGCCGCGAGCGCCAGCCGTGACGGGGCGGACGCTGCCGCGCCTGCGCCTGGCGCCGGGCAGTCTGACCTGGTGGTGCATGTGCGCGATGCGAGGACGGGCGAGATGGACATCTTCTCCGGTACCAGCCAGGCCCGCATCACGGACCCCGCGCTGGCTGCGCGGCTGACCCGGGCGATCAGGTGACAGGTCTGGTGCCGCCGCTGCGGCCGTCCTGCTCTCGTTCCTTCCGCCCAGCCCGAATACTCAGCGAGGTTGCCCATGTCATCGCATCGTGAAGCACCGGAGATTGCCCAGGATCCGGTCGCCGACAGCACTGACTTGTACGCATTCGTCAGTCCTGAGCGGCCCGGTACCGTCACGTTAATCGCTAACTACATTCCGCTGCAGGAGCCGGCCGGCGGGCCGAACTTCTATGAGTTCGGGGACGATGTCCTTTACGAGATCCACGTCGACAACAACGGCGACGGCCGGGCAGACGTTACCTTCCAGTTCCAGTTCCGTACCGAACTGCGGGATCCGGACACGTTCCTGTATAACACCGGGCCGATCGAATCACTGGACAGCCCGAACTGGAATCGCCGGCAGTTCTACTCGGTCACCAGGGTGACCCAGAACTCCGTGCAGCGGCTCGCGGCGAACCTGCCGTGCCCGCCCTGCAACATCGGGCCCCTGTCGACGCCCGACTACGGGCTGCTGGCCGCAGCCGCCGTGCTGGGACTGCCGGGCGGCCTGCGGGCCTTCGCCGGCCAGCGCGCCGAGGGCTTCTACGTCGACCTCGGCGCCATCTTCGACCTGGCCAACCTGCGCCCGTTCGAGCAGCTGCACGACCAGTACGGGCGGGACATCTTTAACAAGCCGGCGCTCGGCGTCAACACCACCAAGTACCTGAACGTCCACTCGATCGCGCTTCAGGTGCCGCTGAAGGACCTGGTGCGGCGCGGCGCCCGCGGCGAGGCCGACCCGCGCTCCGTCATCGGCGTCTGGACCACGGCCAGCAGGCAGCGAGCCCGGGTGTGGGACGCTGACCGGGGCCGGAACATCGACAGCGGTCCCTACCGTCAGGTGTCCAGGCTCGGGAACCCGCTGGTGAACGAGGTGCTGATCCCGCTCGGCAGGAAAGACCTGTGGAACACCCTGGCACCGTCCGACGACAAGCTGTTCAGCTCGTACTTCACCAGCCCGGAATTGTCCGCGCTGCTGCCTGGCCTCTATCCGGGAGTCTTCCCGCACCTGCAGAGCCTGGTGGACTCGGGCAAGCCGAGAAGCGACATCGAGGCCATCCTGCTGACCGGGATCCCGCCGGGCCTGATCCCCGGCTTCCAGAACAGCACCGGCTCCGGGCTCGCGGACATGCTGCGGCTGAACACGGCCATCCGGCCATCGCAGAATCCGAACAGCCTCGGCGTTCTCGGCGGTGACCTGGCCGGGTACCCCAATGGCCGCCGGGTCTTCGATGACGTGGTGACGATCGAGCTGCGGGCGCTGGCCGGGCTCACCTACCCGCTGATCGATCCCGGCTATGCGCCCGATGCCGCAGCCAGGATCGTGACCGACGGGCTGACTCCGGCGAGCGTGGCGACGCCGTACCTGCGCGGATTTCCCTACCTCGGCATCCCGCACTGCGGATTCAGCAACCCGTCCTGACAGCGCGTCCGCACCCGCCGGTCATGGCCGCCGTCGCTAGCACTGGCGGCGGCCATGACAGCCTTACCCGTCCGGACCCGTCCGGACCCGTCCGGGAGGCAGGGGAGCTGCCATGTCCGAGCCCGCGTGCGGGCCGACCGGGCCGGGCACTGTCGTGCTCGACCTCGGGCCGGGAGTCGGCGCGCTGATCGTGCGGACGCCGGCCCGGCTGAACGGCCGCGAGATCGAGATCAGCTCCGCGGGCAGTGCGGCTGCTGCCCGCCGGACGCATGCGCGGGTCCGCGAGCGCCGGGTCGGCAGCGGCCAGCAGTACGCCGCTGTCTACCCGGGCGTGCCGGCGGGCCGCTACACCGTCTGGCTGAGCCAGGACGCGGCGGCGGGCACCGTGGAGATAGCGAGCGGCGCTGTCACCAGCTTCGAGTGGCCGGGCTAGGCGTGCTGCGGCTGACGGGTGCCGGAGCGCCGCAGCCGGTGCCGGATCCCTGTAAGATATGTGCTCCCGGCGCTCGCGACGGGATTCCTGGCTACCGTGCCCGCCTGCAGGGCGGGCGGCGAGTGGCGGCTCAGGGCGGAGTAGCTCAGTCAGGCAGAGCAAGCGGCTCATAATCGCTGTGTCGCCGGTTCAAGTCCGGCCTCCGCTACGAACTCGCCGGCTGCGGGGCAGCGTATGCTGCCAGCGGGCCGAGCCTGGCGCGCCTGCCCGGCGCGCGGGAATATCCCGGGTCGGCCGGCGCGCTCGGAGTTGGTGCCTGACCAGGCCACGGCCCGGTCAGGCCCGACCACATGTTCCTGCGACAGAAAGGCACTCCCTCGTGGCTGCGACAGATGTCAGGCCCAAGATCACCCTGGCCTGCCAGGAGTGCAAGCACCGTAACTACATCACCAGGAAGAACCGGCGCAACGACCCGGACCGGCTCGAGCTGAAGAAGTACTGCCCGAACTGCCGGTGCCACCGGCCGCATCGCGAGACCCGCTAGCGCCGGATCGGCCAGTCCGGCCGCGATCCCGGCACCCGCTGCCCCGGCCCCCTGAATGCCGGGCCCTGAACGTTACCGGCACTGGCCGCCGGATTCGTCCGAAACGGCGGCCTGCTGCCCGTCACCCGTCCGGCGGACGCCCGCAGGACCGGCACCGAGACCGACTTGCCGAGACCGACTTGAGGCTGGAGCCGCATGCCCATCAACCAGGATTACCTCGGCCGGACATTCCCGGCTTCCGCCCCGTACGAGGTCAGCCGCGTCAAGATCGCGGAGTTCGCGGACGCGATCGGCGATCCCAATCCGGTCTACCGGGACCGGGCGGCGGCCCGGGCAGCCGGCCACGTCGATGTCATCGCGCCGCCGACGTTCGCCATCGTGATCAGCGCGGCCGCGGGCAGCAGCGTCATCACCGACCACGAGCTCGGCCTGAACTACGCCATGGTGGTGCACGGGGAGCAGCGTTTCGAGTACTCACGGCCGGTCACGGCCGGAGACGTTGTCACCGCGCAGGCCACCATCACCGACATCAAGGCAGCCGGGCGCAACACCCTGCTGACGACCCGGACCGAGATCCGCACCGTCGAGGGCGAGCACGTCTGCACGGCCATATCCACCCTGGTCGAACGAGGCAGCGCCGCCTAGCGCGGCCGGCGAAGGACAGGAGAGCGCCGTGAGCGGTCAGGTCAGCTATGACGAGGTCGAGGCCGGCCAGGAACTGGCCGCCGCCCGGTACCCGGTGACCAGGCTCAGCCTGGTCAGGTACTGCGGTGCCTCCGGCGACTTCAACGTCATCCACTGGAATGAGCGGATCGCGAAGTCCGTGGGGCTGCCGGATGTCATCGCCCACGGCATGTTCACCATGGCCCAGGCCGGCCGGTACGTCACCGACTGGGCAGGCCCCGGATCGGCAGTCGTCGAGTTCGGCGTGCGCTTCTCCTCGCCCGTCGTGGTCCCCGACGACGGCACGGGAGCGGCCATCGACGTCAGCGGCACGATCGAGGAGAAGCTCGACGGCAACCGGGTCGTCCTGGCGCTGACCGCCCGGTCGGCCGGCACCAAGGTGCTGACCAGGGCCCGCGCCGTCGTCCGGCTGCCCTGAGGCCGGCCAGCGGCAGGGGGGAGCGGGACACGGTGGTGATGGTCCGGGACCGGGTGGTGCTGGCCGGCTACACGACGCTCGGCCTGGGCGGGCCGGCTGCCCGCCTGGTCGAGGCCGACAGCGATGAGCAGGTCATCAGCTCCGTACGCGAGGCCGACCTGGAGGCCGAGCCGGTCCTCGTCCTGGGCGGCGGCAGCAACCTGGTCGTGGCCGACGAGGGCTTTCCCGGCACCGTGGTGCAGCTGGCCACCCGCGGCATCAGCGTCACCGCCGCTGGCGACGCGGCCAGCCTGACGGTGGCGGCCGGCGAGAACTGGGATGAGCTGGTCGCCTGGTGCGCAGCCGAGGGGCTGTCCGGGCTGGAGTGCCTTTCGGGCATCCCCGGACTCGCCGGGGCCACCCCGATCCAGAACGTGGGTGCCTACGGCGAGGATGTCGCCGAGACCATCGTCACCGTCCGCGCCTACGACCGGCTGCGCGACCAGGTCACCGAGCTTTCCGCCGCTGACTGCGGCTTCGGCTACCGGACCAGCTCCTTCAAGCGCCGCAGTACCCGGTCCGGCCGGGACGCCGCCCGCGACCTCGCGCCGACCGGGCGGTTCGTCATCCTGGACGTCAGCTTCCGGCTGGCCCGCGACCCGCTGTCGGCGCCGGTCCGCTACCCCGAGCTGGCTCGCAGGCTGGGGGTAGCCGAGGGTGGCCGGGTGCCGCTGGCCGACGCCCGTGCCGCGGTGCTGGAGCTGCGCCGGGGCAAGGGAATGGTGCTGGATCCCGCCGATCCCGATACCCGCAGCGCCGGCTCCTTCTTCACCAACCCGGTCCTCAGCCAGCGCCAGTTCGCCGAGCTGCAGCGCAGGGCCGCGGCCCGGCCGGGGCAGCCTGGGCAGGGCGTCCGCGTGCCGCACTTCGCGGCCGGCGACGGGCAGGTTGACGGGCAGGTCAAGGTGCCGGCCGCGTGGCTGATCGAGCAGGCGGGCTTCGGCAAGGGCTACCCGCCCGGCGGCGCGGCCAGGATCTCGGCCAAGCACACGCTGGCGCTGACCAATCCTGGCTCGGCCAGCACCGCCGACCTGCTGGCCCTGGCCAGGCAGATCATCGCGGGCGTCCGTCAGGTCTTCGGTGTCGACCTGGTGATCGAGCCGGTCCTGGTCGGCACCTCGATCTGACCGGCCCCGGCCCCGCTGGCTGGCCCGGCGGCCGCCGGGGGAGTGCGCAGCCAGTCATCGATGCCGGCCAGCAGCCGCGACCTGACCGGCGGCGGCGCCAGCGACCCGCGGACTGACATCCGGGCCACCTCGGCGAGTTCGGCGTCCGGCAGCCCGTGCACCTGCCTGGCCAGCTCGTACTGCGCGGTCAGCCGGGGGCCGAACAGCAGCGGATCGTCGGCACCGAGCGCGACGGCGATCCCGGACTCCAGCAGGGCCCGCATCGGAACGTCGCCCGGCGTGGCGGCCACCCCCAGGGCAACGTTCGACGTCGGGCAGACTTCGAGCGTGATGCCGGCGGCAGCTATCCGTTTTGCCAATTGCCCGTCCCCGGCCGCCGCGACTCCGTGGCCGATGCGGTCAGCGCGCAGCTCCTCCAGGCAGGCCCAGACGCTGGCCGGGCCCGCCAGCTCGCCGCCGTGCGGAACGGCCAGCAGGCCGGCCCGCCTGGCGATCCGGAAGGCGGGCCCGAATTCGGCCGCCGCGCCCCGCCGCTCATCGTTGGAGAGGCCGAAGCCGATCACGCCGCGTCCGGCGTAGCTGGCGGCCAGCCGGGCCAGCGTCCGCGCTTCCAGCGGGTGCTTGGTGCGGTTGGCCGCGATGATGACGCCGATCCCGACGCCCGCGGCCGCGGCCGCGGCCGCGGCCGCCTCCAGCACCAGCTCGACCGTGGGCGTCAGGCCGCCGAACCGGGCCGCGTAGCCGGACGGGTCGACCTGGATCTCCAGCCAGCCCGAGCCCTCGGCGCGCTCATCCTCGGCCGTCTCCCGGAGCAGCCGGTGCACGTCGGCCGGCCTGCGCAGCACGGACCGGGCGATGTCGTAGAGCCGCTGGAAGCGGAACCAGCCGCGCTCGTCCGCCCCGCTCAGCCGCGGCGGCCAGTCGGCCACCAGGGCCTCGGGCAGGTGGATCCGGTACGCGGCGGCGAGCTCGACCAGGGTGGCGTGCCGCATCGAGCCGGTGAAATGAAGATGCAGGTGAGCCTTGGGAAGGGCGGCAAGCGGCCGGGCCATCAGCCCAGTCTCGCAGCCGGCCGGGGCCGCGCCGACGCGGCCGGCCAGCGGGCGCGCGGACGGCGGCGCGACGGCGGGAACGGCGTCCGTCAGCGCGCCCCGCTCAGCAGCTTGGCCAGCCGGCTGACGCCCTCTTCCAGGTCCGCGTCACCCAGGGCGCAGGACAGCCGGAAGTAGCCGTCCGTGCCGAAGGCCTCGCCGGGCACCACGGCCACGTCGGCCTCATCCAGCAGCAGCTCGGCCAGCTCACCGCTGGTCCGCGGCCGGCGGCCGGCCAGTTCCCTGCCCAGGATTCCCTTGACCGACGGGTAGCAGTAGAACGCGCCCTCCGGCAGCGGGCAGACCACCCCCGGCACCTCGTTCAGCATCCGGGTCATCAGCTGGCGGCGGCGGTCGAAGGCAGCCCGCATGGCCTCCACCGCCGACAGGTCGCCGGACACGGCCGTCAGCGCCGCTGCCTGGGCAACGTTGCAGACGTTGGAGGTCGCGTGCGACTGCAGGTTCGCGGCCGCCTTGATCACGTCCGGCGGCCCGATCATCCAGCCGACCCGCCAGCCGGTCATCGCGTACGTCTTCGCCACGCCGTTCAGCACCACGCAGCGGTCGGCGATCTGCGGTGCCACCACCGGCATCGAGGCGAATCGCGCGTCGCCGTAAACGAGATGCTCGTAGATCTCGTCGGTCACCACCCAGATGCCGCTGGCCGCTGCCCAGCGGCCGATCTCCGCCACCAGCTCGGGCGGGTATACGGCACCCGTCGGGTTGGACGGCGAGACGAACACCAGCAGCTTGGTCCGCTCCGTCCGGTGCGCCTCCAGCTGCTCGACGGAACGTCAGGTAGCCGGTGCTCTCATCGGTCAGCACCGGCACCGGCACGCCGCCGGCCAGCCCGATGGACTCCGGGTAGGTCGTCCAGTACGGCGTCGGCAGCAGTACCTCGTCGCCGGGATCCAGCAGGGTGGCGAACGCCTCGTAGACCGCGTGCTTGCCGCCGTTGGTGATCAGCACCTGGGCGGGGGAGACGTCCAGGCCCGAGTCGCGGGCGGTCTTCGCGGCCACTGCCTCGCGCAGCTCGGGCAGGCCGGCGGCCGGCGTGTACTTGTGGAATCTCGGCACCGCGCAGGCGCGCGCAGCCGCCTCGACGATGTAGTCAGGCGTCGGGAAATCGGGCTCGCCCGCGCCGAACCCGATGACGGGCCTCGCCGCCTTGAGCGCCTTCGCCTTCGCGTCAACGGCGAGCGTGGCTGACTCGGCGATCGCCGAGACCCGGGCGGAGATCCTGCGCGGCGCTGAATTCATGCTCCAATGATCGCATCCCGGCCGGGCACCGGCGGCACGATTGGCGCTAGCCAGCCCGCCCCGGCATCCGGTATAGGCAGGTCAGGGAATATTTGCGAGGTTGGCCGCCGTTGGATCGCGGATGGCGAGCACCGGTCCCGACGGGCCGGTCAGGGCGCTGGCCGGCCGCCGCGGGCGGTGCGCCCGAAACTTCGTGCCGTCGGAGCAGCTGATGCAGTTCGACGGCGCGCGTCCGGCCACGTACACTTCTGCATCTGGTGGCCTTCCACCAGGCTGGCCTGTGCGTGCCCGCACAGGCCGTCACAGGGCAGTAGCTCAATTGGCTAGAGTCCCGGTCTCCAAAACCGGCGGTTGGGGGTTCGAGTCCCTCCTGCCCTGCGAGTGCGGCTCGTGCGAAATCGCGGGCGAGATGGCGGCGTCAGCCGGTAGCGGATCGTTGCTCAGGTGAGGGTATGGCAACTCAGACACGTGGCTCAGCGCCGGAGAAGGCGCCCAAGCCCGGCGGCGCAGCCAAGCGGGATAAGGTATCGCCCGCCCGGTTCGTCCGGGAAGTGGTCGATGAGCTGCGCAAGGTGGTCTGGCCGACTCGCAGGGAGCTGGTCACCTACACGACTGTTGCCCTTGTCTTCATCCTGATCATGGTCGCGATCGTCACGAGCCTGGACTACGGGTTCACGAAGCTGGTGCTGGCTATCTTCGGCTGAGGATTTCGCTGGCGAGTAGTGAGCATCTGCCGAGCGTGGCAGCATGATCACACGAGCGGGTGTGCCCGGCGATCGCTGTGGCCGCGCCCGGTGATGGAAGCGAGTGCCCGCGGTCGCGCAGCTGGCAGTGGCAGCTGACCGGGACCGCGCAAGAAGAGCTCTAGAGGGAAAGAGTTAAGGTGTCCGAGCCCGAACCGCAGGTCGGTGGTCCGTCGGCCGAGCGTCCTACCGACGGCCAGCCCAGCGTGACCGGCAGCGCGCCCGCCGATGCGGCCGAGGCTGCCGTCACCGGCGCGGCTGGCGTCACGCCAGCGCCGGATACCGCGGCGGCCGCGGCCGGCGACGCTGCGGAGTCCGCTGACGAGGATTTCGCCATGCAGGCTGAGGCCGACTCAGCGGCCGTGGCCGATCCGGTCGCCGAGAGCGATCTGAGCGCGCCCGGCGACTCCGCCGCTGAGGCCGAGCCCGCCGCTGAGGCTGAGGTCGCGGCTGAGGCTGAGGTCGCGGCTGAGGCCGAGGTCGCGGCCGGGGGCACGGGTCCCGCCGCTGCCGAGAACGGTGCCGCTGCCGAGAACGGTGCCGCGGAGGAAGACGGCGACCCGGTGGCCGCGTTCAAGACCGAACTGAAGCTGCTGCCCGGTGACTGGTACGTCGTGCATTCCTATGCCGGCTACGAGAACCGGGTCAGGACCAACCTGGAGAGCCGCACCCAGTCGCTCAACATGGAGGATTACATCTTCCAGATCGAGGTCCCCACGCATGCGGTGATCGAGGTCAAGGGCGGCAAGCGGCAGCAGGTTCAGGAGAAGGTGCTGCCCGGCTACATCCTCGTCCGGATGGATCTGACGGATGAGTCCTGGGCGGCGGTGCGCAATACGCCGGGCGTCACCGGATTCGTGGGCCTGTCCAGCAGGCCGTCGCCGCTCAGCCTGGACGAGGTTGCCGCGCTGCTCGCCCCGGTGCCGGAGGAGAAGGCGGCCAAGAAGGCCGAGACGATGCGGGCTGCCGCGGTGGACTTCGAGGTCGGCCAGTCCGTTACCGTCATGGACGGGCCGTTCGCGACCCTCCCGGCAACCGTCAGCGAGGTCAACTCCGATACCCAGAAGCTGAAGGTCCTCGTGTCCATCTTCGGCCGCGAGACCCCGGTGGAACTGTCCTTCGACCAGGTCAGCAAGATCTGATCGAGGCCGCCGCCGGAACGCACCCCGAGCTGACCGCCATGGCGCTGACCGGCGCCGCAGGTGCGAGGACAGCCGTGCCTCGCAGGAACGATCAGAGGCAGGCACAACCAGAGTTAGGCAGGAACTGAGGAAGATGGCTCCGAGGAAGAAGAAAGTCGCTGCGGTCGTCAAGGTGCAGCTGAATGCGGGCGCCGCGACTCCCGCGCCGCCCGTGGGCACCGCCCTCGGCCCGCACGGCGTCAACATCATGGATTTCGTCAAGCAGTACAACGCTGCCACGGACAACCAGCGAGGCAACGTCATCCCGGTCGAGATCACCATCTACGAGGACCGGACGTTCAGCTTCATCACCAAGACGCCGCCAGCCCCTGAGCTGATCAAGAAGGCGGCCGGGGTCCAGAAGGGCAGCAGCGAGCCGCACAAGAGCAAGGTCGGGACCATGTCCAGAGCCCAGGTCCGGGAGATCGCCCAGGCCAAGATGCCGGACCTGAACGCGACCACGCTGGAGGCCGCCGAGAAGATCATCGCCGGGACGGCGCGATCGATGGGAATTACGGTCAGCGAGGGCTGATTTCAGCGTGCGGAATTGTTAGCACTCACGATGGATGCCGGGCCGAAGGGCGGTCCGGCCAGTGGCAGGGCCACGCGCTGGCCCGCGGACCACGACCTCCTGAGCAGTAAGGAGACAGGACATGAAGCGCAGCAAGGCATATCGCAAGGCCGAAGAGGCCATCGACGCCAGCCAGCTCTACAGCCCGGCTGAGGCCGTGGCGCTGGTCAGGAAGACCTCCCCGACGAAGTTCGACCCCACGGTCGAGGTTGCCCTGCGGCTGGGCGTGGACCCGCGCAAGGCGGACCAGATGGTCCGCGGCACGGTCAACCTGCCGCACGGGACCGGCAAGACGGCTCGGGTCCTGGTCTTCGCGACGGGCGAGCGGGCGGCCGAGGCCACCGCGGCGGGCGCCGACTACGTGGGCTCGGACGATCTGATCGAGCGGATCCAGGGCGGCTTCCTGGACTTCGACGCGGTGGTAGCCACGCCTGACCTGATGGGCAAGGTCGGCCGGCTGGGCCGGGTGCTCGGGCCCCGCGGCCTGATGCCGAACCCCAAGACCGGGACGGTGACGGCCGACGTCGCCAAGGCGGTGTCCGACATCAAGGGCGGCAAGATCGAGTTCCGGGTCGACCGGCACGGCAACCTGCACTTCATCATCGGCAAGGCGTCGTTCCCCGACCGGTCGCTGGTGGAGAACTACGCCGCGGCCCTGGAGGAAGTGATCAGGCTGAAGCCCGCCGCCGCGAAGGGCCGCTACCTGAGGAAGGTCACCGTCACCAGCACGATGGGGCCGGGCATCCCGGTGGACCCGAGCGCGACCAGGAACCTGTCTGACAGCCTGGAAGAGGCAGCCGCCAGCTAGGCCCTCGTGGCCGGGCCGGCCATGCGCCGGCCGCTCTCGCGGCGGGTAACTTTCATGATCACGGAGCCCTGTCAGTCATAGCGACTGACAGGGCTCCGTGATCACCGGGAACTGCCGGCTTCCGGGGGGCCCGCGCACGCGGGCCCGGCGGCCCAGGCGATTTGGCGAGATCCGGCGCGGGCGCGTACGCTGTGGGCTGCCAGAGACCGTCGGCTGTCACCGCCTCCAGCGCGGTGACTGAAGGTCCGCGAGAGCGGCGGCCCGCGCAGGTGAACGAGCTTAACCGCGGCGGCGTTTCAGCGCCCGAAGCGGTCACGCCCCGTGCCCCTGCGGCCGGGGCGTTCGCCTTTGCCCAGCCTTCGCCGACGCCAGGACATTGAGGCCGGGCTGCTCCCGCTCGCGGGGCCGGTCCGGATGGAGAAGGGAGGCCCATGGCGAGGGCAGAGAAGGTGGCTGCGGTCGCCGAGCTGACCGAGCGATTCCAGAGCTCGTCGGGCGCGGTGCTGACCGAGTACCGCGGCCTGTCGGTGGCGGACCTGGGCGAGCTGCGCCGGTCGCTGGGCGAGCATGCCACCTTCGCGGTGGTCAAGAACACGCTAACCAAGATCGCTGCCACTGAGGCCGGCGTGACCGCCGATCTGACCAGCCTGCTGACTGGTCCCTCGGCTATCGCCTTCGTGCAGGGAGACGTGGTCGAGGCGGCGAAGGGACTGCGTGACTTCGCCACGGCGCACCCGTTCCTGGTGATCAAGGGCGGCGTGCTCGATGGCCGGGCGCTGAGTCCGGCGGACATCGTCAAGCTTGCTGATCTCGAGCCGCGCGAGGTGCTGCTGGCCAAGCTGGCCGGCGCGATGAAGGCCACGATGGCCAACGCCGCCGCCACGTTCGCGGCGCTGCCGACCCAGATGGCCAGGCTGGCTGCCGCGCTCGAGGAGAAGCGGGCAGCTGAGGGAGATGGCGCGGCCCCGGCCCCGGCAGATTCCGCCCTGGCAGATTCCGCCCCGGCAGATTCTGCCCCGGCGGAGCCGGCCACGGCGGAGCCGGCCGCGAACGCATCGGCCGCAGCGGCCGATGGCGATGCGGCAGGCGAGCAGGCGGCCAGCGAGGCCGGGGAAGGCGAGGCCGGGGAAGGCTGAGCCCGGCCACCCGAGGGACCAGGACATAAGGAACCAGCCAGGTGGCCGGCAGGCCACTGGCGAAGATGCCAGTAACGAAGATGCCAGTAACACGGAGGAATCACCACAATGGCGAAGATCAGCACCGACGACCTGCTCGAGGCGTTCAAGGAGATGACGCTGATCGAGCTCTCTGAGTTCGTGAAGCAGTTCGAGGAGACCTTCGACGTGAAGGCTGCGGCGCCGGCCGCCGCCGTCATGGCCGCCCCGGCTGGTGGCGGCGGCGCTGCCGAGGAGGCCGAGGAGAAGGACGAGTTCGACGTCATCCTCGAAGCGGCCGGAGACAAGAAGATCCAGGTCATCAAGGAGGTCCGGACCCTGACGAGCCTTGGGCTCAAGGAGGCCAAGGACCTGGTGGATGGCGCGCCGAAGCCGCTGCTCGAGCACGTCAACAAGGAGACCGCGGAGAAGGCGAAGGCGGCGCTCGAGGGCGCAGGCGCGACGGTCACGGTCAAGTAAGGTCCGCCCGCCAGCACAGTTCCGTCAGCCAGCTGCCCGCCGCCCGGCATCGCCCGGGCGGCGGGCAGCTGGCATGATCGGGCGGCTTCAGGGCCGAAGATGTTGAATACCCGGTCTGCGCCCTCCCCAAACGAAGTTCTTTTTGTGATTCTCGTCACATGGCTTAGGCTCGCGACACAGCCCATTGCGGGCTTGACGTTTGGCTGCTGAGGAGCGATGCTGCCTGCAACCGTGAACCTCATAGTGACGTACAGTTGACCAGCGGTGTGTCCTTGGACTACACTGCCAATTTGCGCTGCACCCACTCGTCCTCGGCATCCACGAACCCCTTCGCGGCATGTCCGCAGGGCGCTTCGCGTGCGCGCGGTGACCGTCCGTAACAAGTTCGGAAGGACCCCTGTTGGCAGCCTTGCGCAGCGCTTCAGCTACCGCTCATGGTCCACGTCGTGTTTCATTCGCCCGCATCAAGGAACCGCTTGAGGTTCCGGGCCTCCTTGCCCTGCAGACCGACTCGTTCGACTGGCTGCTCGGCAATGAGCGCTGGCGCGCGCGGATAGAGGCCGAGAAGAACGCTGGGCACAAAGAACTCCCCGAGCAGTCTGGCCTCGAAGAGATCTTCGAGGAGATCAGCCCGATCGAGGACTTTACCGGGACCATGTCCCTCTCGTTCCGCGATCACCGGTTCGAGCCGCCCAAGTACTCCGCCGAGGAGTGCAAGGAGAAGGACATGACCTTCTCCGCCCCGATGTTCGTCACGGCTGAGTTCATCAACAACTCGACCGGTGAGATCAAGAGCCAGACGGTCTTCATGGGCGATTTTCCGCTCATGTCGCCGAAGGGCACATTCATCATCAACGGCACCGAGCGCGTGGTCGTCTCGCAGCTGGTCCGGTCGCCGGGCGTCTACTTCGACCGGCAGGTCGACAAGACCTCGGACAAGGACATCTACAGCTGCAAGGTGATCCCGTCCCGCGGTGCCTGGCTCGAGTTCGAGATCGACAAGCGGGACAGCGTCGGCGTGCGCATCGACCGCAAGCGCAAGCAGAGCGTCACCGTCCTGCTGAAGGCGCTGGGCTGGGACGAGGCGAAGATCCTCGAGCGGTTCGGCGGCTTCGAGTCGATGCGCGCCACCCTGGAGAAGGACCACACCACCGGCCAGGACGACGCGCTGCTCGACATTTACCGCAAGCTGCGTCCGGGCGAGCCGCCGACGCGGGAGTCGGCCCAGGCCCTGCTCGAGAATCTGTACTTCAACCCGAAGCGTTACGACCTGGCGAAGGTCGGCCGCTACAAGGTCAACAAGAAGCTCGGCCTGTCGCTGCCGGTGAACCAGGGCACGCTGACCGAGGACGACATCGTCGCGACCATCGAGTACCTCGTCCGGCTGCACGTCGGCGAGGAGGAGATGAAGTCCGGCAGTGCCCTGATTCCGGTCGAAACGGATGACATCGACCACTTCGGGAATCGCCGCCTGCGTACCGTCGGCGAGCTCATCCAGAACCAGGTCCGGCTCGGGCTGGCCCGGATGGAGCGCGTGGTCCGGGAGCGGATGACGACCCAGGACGTTGAGGCGATCACGCCGCAGACGCTGATCAACATCCGGCCGGTCGTCGCCTCCATCAAGGAGTTCTTCGGCACCAGCCAGCTGTCCCAGTTCATGGACCAGACCAACCCGCTGGCCGGCCTGACGCACAAGCGCCGGCTGTCGGCCCTGGGCCCTGGCGGACTGTCCAGGGAGCGGGCCGGGTTCGAGGTCCGCGACGTGCACCCCAGCCACTACGGCCGGATGTGCCCGATCGAGACGCCGGAAGGCCCGAACATCGGCCTGATCGGCTCGCTGTCCTCCTACGGGCGGGTCAACGCGTTCGGCTTCGTCGAGACCCCGTACCGCAAGGTCAGGAACGGGAAGGTGACCGACATCGTCGACTACCTGACCGCTGACGAGGAGGACAGGCACGTCATCGCGCAGGCGAACGCGCCGATCGACAACGACGGCAACTTCATCGAGGACCGCGTGCTGGTCCGCCGGAAGGCCGGCGAGGTCGACTACATCCGGCCGGACGAGGTCGACTACATCGACGTCTCGCCGCGGCAGATGGTGTCGGTCGCGACCGCGATGATCCCGTTCCTCGAGCACGACGACGCCAACCGCGCGCTGATGGGGTCCAACATGCAGCGCCAGTCGGTGCCGCTGCTGCGCAGCGAGGCGCCGCTGGTCGGCACCGGCATGGAGTACCGCGCCGCGGTCGACGCCGGCGACGTGATCGTCGCCGAGAAGGCCGGCGTGGTGGAGCAGGTCAGCGCGGACTACGTGACCGTGGCCAACGACGACGGCACCCGTACCGACTACCTGGTGGCCAAGTTCCGCCGGTCCAACCAGGGCACCTGCTTCAACCAGAAGCCGGTGGCCATCGAGGGCCAGCGGGTCGAGGTCGGCCAGGTGATCGCGGACGGCCCGTGCACCGACAACGGCGAGATGGCGCTGGGCCGCAACCTGCTGGTCGCCTTCATGCCGTGGGAGGGCCACAACTACGAGGACGCGATCATCCTGTCCCAGCGGCTGGTCCAGGACGACGTGCTGTCCTCGATCCACATCGAGGAGCACGAGGTCGACGCGCGCGACACCAAGCTCGGCCCGGAGGAGATCACCAGGGACATCCCGAACGTCTCCGACGAGGTGCTGGCCGACCTGGACGACCGGGGCATCATCAGGATCGGTGCCGAGGTCGTCACCGGGGACATCCTGGTGGGCAAGGTCACGCCCAAGGGCGAGACCGAGCTGACGCCGGAGGAGCGGCTGCTGCGGGCGATCTTCGGCGAGAAGGCCCGCGAGGTCCGTGACACCTCGCTGAAGGTGCCGCACGGCGAGTCCGGCAAGGTCATCGGCGTCCGCGTGTTCACCAGGGAGGACGGCGACGAGCTGCCGCCCGGTGTGAACGAGCTGGTCCGGGTCTACGTCGCGGCCAAGCGCAAGATCACCGACGGCGACAAGCTGGCCGGCCTGCACGGCAACAAGGGCGTCATCGCCAAGATCCTCCCGATCGAGGACATGCCGTTCCTGACCGACGGCACGCCCGTCGACATCGTGCTGAACCCGCTCGGCGTGCCCGGCCGCATGAACGTCGGCCAGGTGCTCGAGACCCACCTGGGCTGGGTCGCCAGCTCGGGCTGGCAGGTCGACGGCGACGACGACTGGCAGAAGCGGCTCAAGGGCATCAGCGCCGACGGCGCCGAGGCCGGCACCAGGGTGGCCACCCCGGTGTTCGACGGGGCCCGCGAGGAGGAGATCACCGGCCTGCTCGGCAGCACGCTGCCGAACCGGGACGGTGACCGGCTGGTCGGCGAGAACGGGAAGGCCATGCTGTTCGACGGCCGGACCGGTGAGCCGTTCAAGGACCCGATCGCGGTCGGCTACATCTACATACTCAAGCTGCTGCACCTGGTGGACGACAAGATCCACGCCAGGTCCACCGGCCCCTACTCGATGATCACCCAGCAGCCGCTCGGCGGTAAGGCCCAGTTCGGCGGCCAGCGGTTCGGTGAGATGGAGGTCTGGGCGCTGGAGGCCTATGGCGCCGCCTACGCGCTGCAGGAGCTGCTGACCATCAAGTCCGACGACATCCTCGGCCGGGTCAAGGTCTACGAGGCCATCGTCAAGGGCGAGAACATCCCCGAGCCCGGCATCCCTGAGTCCTTCAAGGTGCTGATCAAGGAGATGCAGTCGCTCTGCCTGAATGTGGAGGTGCTCTCCAGTGACGGCGCGGCCATCGAGATGCGCGACACCGACGAGGATGTCTTCCGCGCAGCGGAGGAACTTGGCATCGACCTGTCCCGGCGCGAGCCGAGCAGCGTTGAAGAGGTCTGATCCGATCTACCCCAGGGGACAAGAAACGTGCTAGACGTCAACTTCTTTGACGACCTGCGTATCGGCCTAGCCACCGCCGACGACATCAGGCTGTGGTCGCATGGCGAGGTCAAGAAGCCCGAGACCATCAACTACCGCACCCTCAAGCCGGAGAAGGACGGGCTCTTCTGCGAGAAGATCTTCGGCCCGACCCGTGACTGGGAGTGCTACTGCGGCAAGTACAAGCGGGTCCGGTTCAAGGGCATCATCTGCGAGCGCTGCGGCGTCGAGGTCACCAGGGCCAAGGTTCGGCGTGAGCGGATGGGCCACATCGAGCTGGCCGCGCCGGTGACGCACATCTGGTACTTCAAGGGCGTGCCCAGCCGGCTCGGCTACCTGCTGGACCTGGCGCCGAAGGACCTGGAGAAGGTCATCTACTTCGCCGCGTACATGATCACGTACGTGGACGAGGAGGCGCGCGCCCGCGACCTGCCCTCGCTCGAGGCCAAGATCACGGTCGAGAAGAGCCAGCTGGAGCAGCGCCGCGACGCCGACATCGAGGCCCGGCAGTCCAAGCTGGAGAAGGACCTGGCCGAGCTGGAGGCCGCGGGCGCCAAGGGCGACGCGCGCCGTAAGGTCAGGGAGAGTTCCGACCGCGAGTGCAAGCAGATCCGCGACCGCGCGCAGCGCGAGATCGACCGGATCGACGAGGTCTGGAACAGGTTCCGCGGCCTCAAGGTCCAGGACCTGGAGGGCGACGAGCTGCTCTACCGCGAGATGCGGGACCGGTTCGGCCGCTACTTCCGCGGCGGCATGGGCGCCCAGGCCATCCAGGAGCGCGTGGGCAGCTTCGACCTCGAGGCCGAGGCCGCCAGCCTGCGCGAGATCATCAGGACCGGCAAGGGCCAGCGGAAGGCGCGCGCGCTGAAGCGGCTCAAGGTCGTGTCGGCGTTCCTGAACACCACCAACAGCCCGCTGGGCATGGTGCTGGACTGCATCCCGGTGATCCCGCCGGACCTGCGGCCGATGGTGCAGCTGGACGGCGGGCGGTTCGCCACGTCCGACCTGAACGACCTGTACCGCCGGGTGATCAACCGGAACAACCGGCTCAAGCGGCTGCTGGACCTCGGCGCGCCCGAGATCATCGTCAACAACGAGAAGCGGATGCTGCAGGAGGCCGTCGACTCGCTGTTCGACAACGGCCGCCGCGGCCGCCCGGTCACCGGGCCGGGCAACCGGCCGCTGAAGTCGCTGTCCGACATGCTCAAGGGCAAGCAGGGCCGGTTCCGGCAGAACCTGCTGGGCAAGCGCGTCGACTACTCCGGCCGCTCAGTCATCGTGGTCGGCCCGCAGCTCAAGCTGCACCAGTGCGGCCTGCCCAAGGAGATGGCGGTCGAGCTGTTCAAGCCGTTCGTGATGAAGCGCCTGGTGGACCTGAACCACGCGCAGAACATCAAGTCGGCCAAGCGGATGGTGGAGCGGGCCCGGCCGGTGGTCTGGGACGTGCTCGAGGAGGTCATCACCGAGCACCCCGTGCTGCTGAACCGCGCGCCGACGCTGCACCGGCTCGGCATCCAGGCCTTCGAGCCGCAGCTGGTCGAGGGCAAGGCCATCCAGATTCACCCGCTCGTCTGCACCGCGTTCAACGCGGACTTCGACGGTGACCAGATGGCCGTGCACGTGCCGCTGTCGGCCGAGGCCCAGGCCGAGGCCCGGATCCTGATGCTGTCCACCAACAACATCCTCAAGCCGGCCGACGGCAAGCCGGTCACCATGCCCACCCAGGACATGGTGATCGGGATCTACTGCCTGACCAGGGAGACCCCGGACGCGCCTGGCGCGGGCCGGGTGTTCGGCGGCCTGTCCGAGGCGCTGATGGCCTACGACAAGCACGAGCTCGACCTGCAGGCCAGGATCCAGATCCGGCTGCGCGACGTGGTGCCCCCGGTCGGGTACACCGCGCCGGAGAACTGGGTGCCCGGCCAGCCGCTGCGGCTGACCACCACCCTCGGCCGGAGCCTGTTCAACGAGACGCTGCCCGATGACTACCCGTTCGTGAACTACGAGGTGGGCAAGAAGCAGCTCTCGACGATCGTGAACGAGCTGGCCGAGACATACCCGAAGGTCGAGGTCGCCGCGGCGCTGGACAAGCTCAAGGATGCCGGCTTCCACTGGGCCACCAGGGCCGGCGTCACCATCGCCATCGAGGACGTGATCGCCCCGCCGAACAAGGCGGCGATCCTGGACACCTACGAGAAGCGGGCGGACAAGGTCCAGCGTGAGTACGAGCGCGGCCTGATCACCGACGATGAGCGCCGCCAGGAGCTGATCGAGATCTGGACGCACGCGACGGCTGACGTGGCCCAGGACATGGAGGCAGCCTTCCCCGAGACCAACCCGGTCTGGATGATGGTGAACTCCGGCGCCCGAGGCAACCTGATGCAGGTGCGGCAGATCGCCGGCATGCGGGGCCTGGTCTCCAACCCCAAGGGCGAGACCATCCCCCGGCCGATCACGTCCAGCTTCCGCGAGGGCCTGTCCGTGGTCGAGTACTTCATCTCGACCCACGGTGCCCGCAAGGGACTAGCCGACACCGCCCTGCGTACCGCCGACTCCGGGTACCTTACCCGGCGCCTGGTGGACGTGGCGCAGGACGTCATCGTCCGCGAGGAGGACTGCGGCACTGACCGGTCGCTGGCCATGCGGATCGCCGAGAAGGGCACCGACGGCAAGCTGCGCCGGCTGGCGAGCATCGAGAACACCGGCACCGGCCGGACCCTGGCGGAGGACGTTGAGGGCCCCGACGGCAAGGTGCTCGCGGCTGGCGGCTCGGACATGACCGAGTCCATGATCGACGCGCTGGTCGCGGCGGACGTGGAGTCGGTGCGCACCTACAGCGTGCTGGTCTGCCAGGCCAAGGTCGGCGTCTGCGCGAAGTGCTACGGCCGATCGCTGGCCACCGGCAAGCGCGTGGATGTCGGCGAGGCGGTCGGCATCATCGCGGCCCAGTCGATCGGCGAGCCCGGTACCCAGCTGACGATGCGGACCTTCCACACCGGTGGTGTGGCCGGGCTCGACATCACCCACGGCCTGCCGCGTATCACCGAGCTGTTCGAGGCCAGGATCCCCAAGGGCATGGCGCCGATCAGCGAGGTCGAGGGCCGGGTCAGGATCGACGAGCAGGACAAGGCTCGCAAGATCGTGATCGTGCCGGACGACGGGTCGGAGGAAGTCTCCTACCAGGTCTCGATGCGCGCCAGGCTGCTGGTGGCGGACGGCGACCACGTCCGGGTCGGCCAGCAGCTGATCCAGGGCGCGGTGAACCCGCACGAGGTGCTCCGCATCCTCGGCTCGCGCGAGGTGCAGCTGCACCTGGTGCACGAGGTGCAGGAGGTCTACCGGTCGCAGGGCGTGTCGATCCACGACAAGCACATCGAGATCATCATCAGGCAGATGCTCAAGCGGGTGAACGTCCTGGAATCGGGCGACACCGAGCTGCTGCCCGGTGAGCTGGTGGAGCGGCCGAGGTTCGAGGAGCTGAACCGCTCGGTGGTCGAGTCGGGCGGCACCTCGGCGTCCGGCCGGCCGGTGCTGATGGGCATCACCAAGGCGTCGCTGGCCACCGAGTCGTGGCTGTCGGCGGCGTCGTTCCAGGAGACGACCCGGGTGCTCACCGACGCGGCGATCCACGCCCGCTCGGACGCGCTGGTCGGGCTCAAGGAGAATGTCATCATCGGCAAGCTCATCCCGGCGGGCACGGGCATGCAGCGCTACCGGGGGCTGCGGGTCGAGCCGACGGAGGATGCGCGGGCGGCCGTCTACCCCCCGGCCTCCTATGACGGCGGGGTTGACTACTCCTTCGGGCAGCAGGTCTCTGGCGAGGCCATCCCGCTCGAGGAGTACGACTTCGGCGCCTATAACAGGTAGCAGCCGCCCCGGCCGCGAGGCCGGGCGGACGCGGGAGGTCGCGTGACCGGGCTGCGGCCCCGGGGAATTTCCGGGGCCGCAGCCCGGTTGACTGGAGTGGCTGTCTTGTCAGCCCCGGCGGGAGGGCTCCGCATGCGGGTGCGGGTTATCCCTCGGTGCTGGCCTGGCGGCCCGGGCTGCCAGGGCCTGCGGGCGGATCCGTCACGCCGGTGAAACGGGCGTGCCCATCTCCCCGATCGGCTACTATTAATCCCTGGCGGAGGGCAAGGAAACCGGCCCGCTTTGACCAACGTGCTGCGGGTTCGCTATTCTAGTTCTCCGTGCCCGTGCCTAACGGGCGCGTGTTTGCCTGAGCGTCGGCGGCCCTCCGGGTCGCATGAGCCGGGCGAGCATGACACTTCCCACCTCGTCGTCCCGGGCTCGTCTTCGGGTCCGGGGACCGCCGTGAGCCACGGCGACACACCCGACCTCGGGGGTCGGCCAGGTGGGAGAAACCGCAGGCCAGGTATGCGCAGGACGAACGGCCGCGCCCATGAGGCGGACCGGACGGGAATGGCGCCGCAAGGCGCGACGGACAGATGACGGACAGATTGAAAGAAGTCGCGCCGCAAGGCGACAGGAGAGGATAGGGACGCGGTGCCCACCATCCAGCAGCTGGTCCGCAAGGGCCGCCAGGACAAGGTAGCCAAGACCAAGACCCCGGCGCTCAAGGGCAGCCCGCAGCGCCGCGGGGTCTGCACGCGCGTCTACACCACTACGCCGAAGAAGCCGAACTCCGCGCTCCGCAAGGTCGCGAGGGTCAGGCTCACCAGCCATATCGAGGTCACGGCCTACATCCCCGGCGTGGGCCACAACCTGCAGGAGCACTCGATCGTGCTGGTCCGCGGCGGCCGGGTCCGGGACCTCCCCGGTGTCCGTTACAAGGTCATCCGCGGTTCCCTGGACACCCAGGGGGTCAGGAACAGGAAGCAGGCCCGCAGCCGTTACGGCGCGAAGAAGGAGAAGAGCTGACATGCCGCGCAAGGGCCCCGCGACCAAGCGGCAGCTGGTCACCGATCCGGTCTATGGCTCGCCGCTGGTCACCGCGCTGGTGAACAAGGTGCTCAAGGAGGGCAAGCGCTCGCTGGCCGAGCGGATCGTCTACGGCGCCCTGGAGGGCTGCCGGGACAAGACCGGCAACGATCCGGTGGTGACGCTGAAGCGCGCGCTGGACAACGTGAAGCCGACCCTGGAGGTCCGCAGCCGGCGAGTCGGCGGCGCCACCTACCAGGTGCCGGTGGAGGTCCGCGCCTCCCGGAGCACCACGCTGGCCCTGCGCTGGCTGATCACCTACTCCCGCCAGCGCCGCGAGAAGACGATGACCGAGCGGCTGATGAACGAGCTGCTGGACGCGAGCAACGGCCTCGGGGCGAGCGTCAAGCGCCGCGAGGACACCCACAAGATGGCCGAGTCCAACAAGGCCTTCGCTCACTACCGCTGGTAGCCCGAGCGCCGGCCAGGTACTACCCAGAGCTGACACCACACCTGCCGGGCCGCACGCCGGCCCGCAACGGATACGAGAGATCGAGGATCTGAGACTAGTGGCTGCCACGCAGACCGCCACCGAACTCGCCAAGGTTCGCAACATCGGGATCATGGCGCATATTGACGCGGGCAAAACCACGACCACCGAGCGGATCCTGTTCTACACCGGCATCAATTACAAGATCGGTGAAGTCCACGAGGGCGCCGCCACCATGGACTGGATGGAGCAGGAGCAGGAGCGCGGCATCACGATCACGTCCGCTGCGACGACCACCAGCTGGCGCGACCACACCATCAACCTGATCGACACGCCAGGCCACGTCGACTTCACCGTCGAGGTGGAGCGGTCGCTGCGCGTCCTGGACGGCGCCGTCGCGGTCTTTGACGGCGTGGCCGGGGTAGAGCCGCAGTCGGAGACCGTCTGGCGGCAGGCGGACCGTTACGGCGTGCCGCGGATCTGCTTCGTCAACAAGATGGACCGGGTGGGCGCCGAGTTCCACCGGTGCGTCGACATGATCGCCGACAGGCTGGGCGCGACCCCGCTGGTCATCCAGCTGCCCTGGGGCGTGGAGGCCGACTTCCGCGGTGTCATCGACCTGGTCCGGATGCGCGCGATGCTCTGGCAGACCGACGGCAAGGGCGACAAGTTCGACATCGTCGGCATCCCGGACGACCACGCCGAGGCTGCCCGCGACTGGCGGGACAAGCTGGTGGAGACCATCTCCGAGAACGACGAGGAGATGATGGAGCTGTACCTGGAGGGCACCGAGCCCACTGAGGAGCAGCTGATCGCCGCCATCCGCCGGGCCACCCTGGCCGGCGGCGTCACGCCGGTGCTGTGCGGTAGCGCGTTCAAGAACAAGGGCGTGCAGCCGATGCTGGACGCGATCGTGGACTTCCTGCCCAGCCCGCTGGACGTCCCGGCGATCAAGGGTCACGCGGTCAACGACGAGGGAAAGCTGATCGAGCGGCACGCGGACGTGAGCGAGCCGTTCGCCGCGCTCGCCTTCAAGATCATGTCGGACCAGCACCTCGGCAAGCTGACCTACATCCGGATCTACTCCGGCCGCCTGGAGACCGGTACGCAGGTGCTGAACTCCACCAAGGGCCGCAAGGAGCGGATCGGCAAGATCTACCAGATGCACGCGAACAAGCGCGAGGAGCGGCCGTCGGCCATCGCCGGCCAGATCGTCGCCGTGATGGGCCTCAAGGACACCACCACCGGCGACACGCTCAGCGACCAGTCGAACCAGGTGATCCTGGAGTCGATGAACTTCCCGGCGCCGGTCATCAACGTCGCGATCGAGCCGAAGACCAAGGGCGACCAGGACAAGCTCGGCACGGCGATCCAGCGGCTGGCCGAGGAGGACCCGACCTTCCAGGTCAGGACCGACGAGGAGACCGGCCAGACCATCATCTCCGGGATGGGCGAGCTGCACCTGGAGGTGCTGGTCGACCGGATGCGCCGGGAGTTCAAGGTCGAGGCCAACATCGGGCGACCGCAGGTCGCCTACCGGGAGACCATCCGGAGCAAGGTCGAGAAGGTCGAGTACACCCACAAGAAGCAGACCGGCGGCGCCGGCCAGTTCGCGCGGGTGGTCATCAACATGGAGCCGACCGGCGGGGACGGCGGCGGCTACGAGTTCGAGAACAAGATCCATGGCGGCCGCGTGCCGCGGGAGTACATCCCGTCGGTCGACGCGGGCTGCCAGGAAGCGGCGGAGTTCGGCGTGCTGGCCGGCTACCCGATGGTGGACGTGCGGGTGAGCCTGATCGACGGCGCCTACCACGAGGTGGACTCCTCCGAGCTTGCCTTCAAGATTGCCGGCTCGATGGTCTTCAAGAAGGCCGCCGGGCGCGCCGATCCGGTCCTGCTGGAGCCGGTCATGGCCGTGGAGGTCAGGACTCCGGATGACTACATGGGCGAGGTTATCGGCGACCTGAACAGCCGCCGTGGCCAGATTCAGGCCATGGAGGAGCGGTCAGGGGTGCGGGTGGTCCGTGCCCTCGTCCCGCTGTCCGAGATGTTTGGCTACGTGGGGGACTTGCGCAGCCGGACACAGGGCCGGGCGGACTACAGCATGCAGTTCGACTCGTATGCCGAGGTCCCGCCCAGCATCGCCAAGGAGATCATCGCCAAGGCACGCGGCGAGTAGCCAGTAAGTGACAGCACGACAGAACCAGCCAGCGCGCGTGAGCGCCTGACCCCACCGCGGTGGGGAAACGATCGCAACGAGGAGACACCAGTGGCGAAGGCCAAGTTCGAGCGGACCAAGCCGCACGTCAACATCGGCACCATCGGTCATATCGACCACGGCAAGACGACGCTGACCGCGGCGATCACCAGGGTGCTGCACGACAAGTACCCGGACATCAACCCCTTCACCCCCTTCGACCAGATCGACAACGCGAAGGAGGAGAAGGAGCGCGGGATCACGATCTCGATCTCCCACGTCGAGTACCAGACCGACAAGCGCCACTACGCGCACGTCGACTGCCCCGGGCACGCTGACTACATCAAGAACATGATCACCGGTGCGGCGCAGATGGACGGCGCCATCCTGGTGGTCGCCGCGACTGACGGCCCGATGCCGCAGACCCGCGAGCACGTCCTGCTGGCCCGCCAGGTCGGCGTGCCGTACATCGTGGTCGCGCTGAACAAGGCCGACATGGTCGACGACGAGGAGATCCTCGAGCTGGTCGAGCTTGAGGTCCGCGAGCTGCTCAGCACCTATGAGTTCCCCGGCGATGACTTGCCGGTGATCCGGGTCTCGGCGCTGAAGGCGCTCGAGGGCGACACCGAGTGGGGCGAGAAGGTCATCGAGCTGATGAGCGCCTGCGACGACTCGATCCCCGAGCCGGTCCGCGACGTTGAGAAGCCATTCCTGATGCCGGTCGAGGACGTGTTCTCGATCACCGGCCGCGGCACGGTCGTGACCGGCCGGATCGAGCGCGGCAAGATCCACACCGGTGAGGAAGTCGAGATCATCGGGATCAAGGAGAAGGCGGCCAAGACGACCGTCACCGGCGTCGAGATGTTCCACAAGATCCTCGACGAGGGCCAGGCCGGTGACAACGCCGGGCTGCTGCTGCGCGGCACCAAGCGCGAGGACGTGGAGCGCGGCCAGGTCATCATCAAGCCGGGCACCAACACCCCGCACACCGAGTTCGAGGCGCAGGTCTACATCCTGTCCAAGGACGAGGGCGGGCGGCACACGCCGTTCTTCAACAACTACCGGCCGCAGTTCTACTTCCGGACCACGGACGTGACCGGGGTCGTGCACCTGCCCGAGGGCACCGAGATGGTGCTCCCTGGCGACAACACCGAGATGAAGGTCAACCTGATCCAGCCCATCGCCATGGAGGAGGGCCTGCGCTTCGCTATCCGCGAGGGCGGCCGCACCGTAGGGGCGGGCCGGGTCACGAACATCATCAAGTAAGCAGCGGGCCCGGGGGAAACCCCGGGCCCGTTCCGCGGTCGCCCGCGAGGGCGATGCGAGGCAGCGGAAGTGAGCAGTCCCCAGCGCCGACGGCGAGGGGACTTCGGTAGGTAGTAACAGGGCCTCTCGCGGCCGAGCGCGAGGGCCGAGCGCCGGCCCGAGCGGGCGGCCAGGGAGATCCCGGGGTCACTCCCGGGGCTAACACAGAAGGACATCGAAGCCACATGGCGGGACAGAAAATCCGCATTCGGCTCAAGGCGTATGACCACGAGGTCATCGACAGCTCGGCGCGGAAGATCGTCGACACGGTGACGCGTACCGGCGCGCGGGTCGCCGGGCCAGTGCCGCTGCCTACCGAGAAGAACGTGTACTGCGTGATCCGCTCGCCGCACAAGTACAAGGACTCGCGCGAGCACTTCGAGATGCGGACGCACAAGCGCCTCATCGACATCATCGACCCGACGCCGAAGACCGTCGACTCCCTGATGCGGCTTGACCTGCCGGCGGGTGTCGAAATCGAGATCAAGCTTTAAAGGGACGCACCGAGATGACCAAGCAGATCAGAGGGGTCCTGGGCACCAAGCTCGGCATGACCCAGGTCTTCGCCGATGACGGGAAGATCGTGCCCGTCACCGTGGTCGCGGCCGGCCCGTGCGTCGTCACCGCGGTACGGACGCCGGACGCTGACGGCTATGCCGCCGTGCAGCTCGGCTACGGCGAGATCGACCCGCGCAAGGTGAACAAGCCGGTGGCCGGCCACTTCGCCAAGGCTGGCGTCACGCCGCGACGGTACCTGGTCGAGCTGCGGACCGACGACGCCACCGACTACACGCTCGGCCAGGAAGTCACCGCCGAGGTGTTCACCGGCGGCGAGCTGGTGGACGTGACGGCCCGGAGCAAGGGCAAGGGCTTCGCCGGCGTGATGAAGCGGCACGGCTTCAAGGGCCTGAGCTCGTCGCACGGGACCAAGCGCAAGCACAGGTCGCCCGGCGCGATCGGCGGCTGTGCCTATCCGGGGCGCGTGTTCAAGGGCGTCCGGATGGCGGGCCGGATGGGCGCCGAGCGGACGACCGCGGCCAACCTGACCCTGCACGGCGTGGACGCCGATCGCGGGCTGCTGCTGATCAAGGGCGCGGTCCCCGGCCCGGCAGGCGGACTCGTGCTGGTCCGCAGCGCCGTCAAGACCCCGCTCGCCCCCGGCGGGCGGCCGGTGACAAGTGAGGCGAGATGAGCCCGGCCAAGAGGAGTGACGCAGCGGCGGCGCAGCCGCGCGCGGCCCAGGCATCGGCAGCCAGGACGGAACGTCACGGTCGCGGCCGACCTGCCCGCGGAGATCTTCGACGCGAAGGTCAACGTGCCGCTGATGCACCAGGTCGTGGTGGCCCAGGAAGCGGCCGCCCGGCGGGGCACCCACGCCGTGAAGTCGCGCGGCGAGGTGCGCGGCGGCGGCCGGAAGCCGTACCGGCAGAAGGGCACCGGCCGGGCCAGGCAGGGCTCGACCCGGGCACCGCAGTTCGCCGGCGGCGGCGTGGTGCACGGCCCGACCCCCCGCTCCTACGAGCAGCGGACGCCGAAGAAGATGAAGGCGGCCGCGCTGCGCGGCGCCCTCTCCGACCGCGCCCGGCACGGCCTGGTGCACGTGGTCAGCAGCCTGGTCGACGGCGACGTGCCGAGGACCAGGGATGCTGTCGCCACCCTGACCGCGGTGACCGGGGTCGCCCCGGTCCTCGGCCAGGTACTGGTCGTGGTCAATGTCACTGACCAGCTGACCTGGAAGAGCCTGCGCAACGCCCCGGGCGTGCACCTGCTGGACTCCGGCCAGCTGAACACCTACGACGTGCTGACCAGCTCGCACGTGGTGTTCACCCGCGAGGCCCTGGACAGCTTCGTGGCCAGGGCCGGCGTCGGCCGGACCGCTGAGACCGCCGGGGCCCGCCACGCTGCCGCGGCCGATGAGGCACCCGAGACCCCGGCGGCCCCCGAGGCTTCCGCGCAGGAAGCCAGCCAGGAGGACGGACAGTCGTGAACAAGACCTCGAACCCTCGGGACATCCTGGTCCGGCCGGTCATCTCGGAGAAGAGCTACCGGCTGGCTGACGATAACAAGTACACGTTCATCGTCGCGCCGGGCTCGAACAAGACCCAGATCCGGCAGGCGGTCGAGGCCGTCTTCAACGTCCGGGTGACTGGCGTCAACACCATTAACCGGCCGGGCAAGCGCCGCCGGACCCGGTTCGGCTGGGGCAAGCGGCCGGACACCAAGCGCGCGATTGTCAGCGTGGCTGCAGGCGACCGGATCGACGTCTTCGGCGGCCCGGCGTAGCCGGGCGGCCATAGGAGCTTAAGCACATGGGCATCCGCAAGTACAAGCCGACTACCCCGGGCAGGCGGGGGGCGAGCGGCGCCGACTTCTCCGAGATCACTCGCGACGATCCGGAGAAGTCCCTGGTGCGCCCGCTGCACTCGCATGGCGGCCGGAACGTGCACGGCCGGATCACCACCCGGCATCAGGGCGGCGGCCACAAGCGCGCGTACCGGCTGATCGACTTCCGGCGGCACGACAAGGACGGCGTGCCGGCCAGGGTCGCGCACATCGAGTATGACCCGAACCGCACCTCGCGGATCGCGCTGCTGCACTACGCCGACGGAGAGAAGCGCTACATCCTCGCTCCGCAGGGGCTGAGCCAGGGCGACCGGGTGGAGAACGGCCCGACCGCGGACATCCGGGTCGGCAACTGCCTTCCGCTGCGCAACATCCCGACCGGCACCGTGGTGCACGCGATCGAGCTGCGGCCCGGCGGCGGGGCCAAGATCGCCCGGTCGGCCGGGTCCGGCGTCCAGCTGCTGGCCAGAGAGGGCGCGCGCGCCACCCTGCGGATGCCGTCCGGCGAGATCCGGCTCGTGGATGCCAGCTGCCGGGCCACGATCGGCGAGGTGGGCAACTCCGAGCAGGGCAACATCAAGCTCGGCAAGGCGGGCCGGAACCGGTGGAAGGGCAAGCGCCCGAGCGTCCGCGGCGTCGCCATGAACCCGGTTGACCACCCGCTCGGCGGTGGCGAGGGCAAGTCCTCCGGCGGCCGGCATCCGGTCAGCCCCTGGGGCCAGCCCGAGGGCAGGACCCGCAGGGCGCACAAGCCCAGTGACAAGATGATCACCCGTCGGCGCGGCAAGAAGAAGCGGTAGGAGTACCTGACGATGCCTCGTAGCCTGAAGAAGGGCCCGTTCGTGGACGACCACCTGATGAAGAAGGTGGACGTGCAGAACGACAAGGGCACCAAGAACGTGATCAAGACGTGGTCGCGCCGGTCCATGATCGTTCCTGCGATGCTCGGCCACACGATCGCCGTGCACGATGGCCGCAAGCACGTGCCGGTGTTCATCACCGAGGCGATGGTCGGGCACAAGCTCGGCGAGTTTGCCCCCACCCGCACGTTCCGCAGCCACGTCCGGGACGACCGGCGCAGCCGCCGGTAGCCGGTGCACCCGACAGACACTCCGGTCAGACAGGAAAGAGCAAGACATGGAAGCTAGGGCGAAGGCGCGGTTCGTTCGCGTCACGCCGCGGAAGGCCCGCCGCGTGGTGGACCTGATCCGCGGGCTGCCTGCGGACCAGGCCCAGGCGACGCTGGCCTTCGCGCCGCAGTCGGCCAGCGACCCCGTCGGCAAGGTGCTGGCCAGTGCCATCGCGAATGCCGGGCAGGCCAGGCCGGTGGACGCCAGCTCACTCGTGGTGAGCCGGGCCTGGGTGGATGAGGGGCCGACGCTCAAGCGCTTCCGGCCGCGGGCGCAGGGCCGTGGCTACCGGATCAACAAGCGCACCAGCCATATCACGGTCATCGTTTCCGACCGCGGTGCTTCGAACAGCAGGGAGAGGACCCGCTAGTGGGCCAGAAAGTGAACCCGCACGGGTTCCGGCTGGGCATCACCACCGACTTCAAGAGCCGCTGGTATGCCGACAAGCTGTACAAGGACTACGTTGCGGAAGACGTTGCCATCCGGCGCATGCTGCAGCGCGGCATGGAGCGGGCTGGCATCTCCAAGGTGGAGATCGAGCGCACCAGGGACAGGGTGCAGGTCGACATTCATACCGCCAGGCCCGGCATCGTGATCGGCCGCCGCGGCGCCGAGGCCGACCGGATCCGCAGCGACCTGGAGAAGCTGACCAGCAAGCAGATCCAGCTGAACATCCTCGAGGTCAAGAACCCCGAGATCGATGCCCAGCTGGTCGCCCAGGGCGTGGCTGAGCAGCTGTCCAGCCGGGTCTCCTTCCGCCGTGCGATGCGCAAGGCGATGCAGACCGCCATGAAGGGCGGGGCCAAGGGCATCCGGGTCCAGTGCGCCGGCCGCCTCGGCGGCGCGGAGATGTCGCGCTCGGAGTTCTACCGCGAGGGCCGGGTGCCGCTGCACACGCTGCGCGCCGACATTGACTACGGCTTCTACGAGGCCCGCACCACCTTCGGCCGGATCGGCGTCAAGGTCTGGATCTACCGCGGCGAGGCCGCCCAGACGCGAGCCGAGCGCGAGGCGGCAGCCGCAGCGCTGCGGGCCGGCCAGCGCCGGGACCGGGACCGGGAGCGCCCGCCGCAGCGCGGCGCGCGCCGTCGGCCCGGCTCGCCGGACGGGACCGACCGGGGCGCTGGCGCCGGCCGTGACCGGGCCGGGGAGCAGGCAGCCCCGGAGACCCCGGCAGAGCCCGCGGGCACTGCGCCAGCGGCGGCCGGGCCGAGCACCACCGCCCCGTCAGCCGAGGAGGGCTGAGCCATGCTGATCCCGCGCAGGGTCAAGCACCGCAAGCAGCACCGGCCGGATCGCTCGGGCGCCGCGAAGGGCGGCACCCGGGTGACCTTCGGCGAGTACGGCATCCAGGCGGTGGAGCACTCGTACGTGACCAACCGGCAGATCGAGGCCGCCCGAATCGCCATGACGCGGCACATCCGCCGTGGCGGGAAGGTCTGGATCACGATCTACCCGGACCGGCCGCTGACCAAGAAGCCGGCCGAGACCCGGATGGGCTCCGGCAAGGGCGCGCCCGAGTGGTGGGTGGCCAACGTCAAGCCGGGCCGGGTGATGTTCGAGCTGTCCGGAGTGAGCGAGCCGGTAGCCAGGGAGGCCCTGCGCCGGGCCATGCACAAGCTGCCGATGAAGTGCAAATTCGTGAAGCGTGAAGCCGGTGAGGCCTGATGTTGGCGTGCACAAGCTGCCGATGCTGTGCCCATGAAGGGGCAAAATTCGTGAAGCGTGAAGCCGGTGAGGCCTGATGTTGGCGTGCACAAGCTGCCGATGCTGTGCCCATGAAGGGGCAAAATTCGTGAAGCGTGAAGCCGGTGAGGCCTGATGTTGGCGTGCACAAGCTGCCGATGCTGTGCCCATGAAGGGGCAAAATTCGTGAAGCGTGAAGCAGGGGAGGCGTGATGGCCAAGGGACTGGCAGCCGTCGACCTGCGGACCTCGACCGAGGAAGAGCTTGAAGTGAAGCTGGCCGAGGCCAAGATCGAGTTGTTCAACCTCCGTTTCCAGGCGGCCACCGGCCAGCTGGAGAGCCACGGCAGGCTCCGCGCCGTGCGCAAGGAAATCGCGCGCATCTACACGGTGAAGCGGGAGCGCGAGCTCGGCATTGTGCGGCTGGAAGAGGAGGCGGACGAGAATGAGTGACGAGCAGGGCGCCGCAGTCTCGCGCGGCTACCGCAAGGTACGCGAAGGCCTCGTGATCAGCGACAAGATGGACAAGACGGTTGTCGTCGCTGTCGAGGACCGGGTCAAGCACCCCAAGTACGGCAAGGTCATCCGGCGTACGAAGAAGTACAAGGCGCACGACGGCGAGAACGCCTGCGGTGTCGGCGACCGAGTGCTGCTGATGGAGACCCGCCCGCTGTCGGCCACCAAGCGCTGGCGTGTCGCGGAGATCTTGGAGAAGGCCAAGTAACAAGGACTGCGGCGGTAGCTGTTCCGCCGGGGCCCGCCAGGACCCGCCCGTCCTCACCCCGAGGCCGGCGCGCGAGAAGCAGGAGTTGACGTGATCCAGCAGGAGTCGCGGCTGAAGGTCGCCGACAACACGGGTGCCAAGGAGATCTTGTGTATCCGGGTGCTCGGGGGCTCGAGCAGGCGATACGCGGGCATCGGCGATGTCATTGTCGCGACCGTCAAGGATGCCCTCCCCGGCGCCGGGGTGAAGAAGGGCGACGTTGTCAAGGCGGTCGTCGTGCGCACGCGCAAGGAACGGCGTCGCGGCGATGGCTCCTACATCCGCTTCGACGAGAACGCAGCCGTGCTGATCAGGGACGGCGGCGATCCCCGTGGCACCCGCATCTTCGGGCCGGTGGGCCGGGAGCTGCGGGAGAAGCGGTTCATGCGGATCATCTCGCTGGCGCCGGAGGTGCTGTGATGACCAGGCGGAAGGCGGCCGCCCAGCACGCGGCCAAGGGAAAGGCATCGGGGATGAAGATCAAGAAGGGTGACCGGGTCATCGTGATCGCGGGTAAGGACCGCGGCCGCGAGGGCACTGTCATCCTGGCCAACCCGGATAAGCAGAAGGTGCTCGTCCAGGGCGTCAACATGATCCGCAAGAACACGAAGGTCGACTATCAGGGCCGGCGTGGCGCCAAGGAAGGCGGCATCGTCAACCAGGAGGCGCTGATTCACGTCAGCAACGTCCAGCTGATTGACCCCGAGACCAAGAAGCCGGCCCGGGCCGGATACAAGGTGGACGAGGACTCCAGGAAGGTCCGCGTTTCCCGTGCCACCGGTAAGGAACTGTAGATGGCTGCCACCAGGAGCAATCGGGCCGCGGGCGACGGCGAGCAGCAGGCCGCCGGCGGCTCCGTAGCGCTGGCCGAGCGCAAGCCGCCCAGGCTCAAGGAGCGCTACACGGCCGAGATCGCGACCACGCTGCGCAAGGAGTTCGGCTACGCCAACGTCATGCAGGTGCCCACGCTGACCAAGATCGTGGTCAACATGGGCGTCGGCGAGGCCGCCCGCGACGCCAAGCTGATCGACGGCGCGGTCAGGGACCTGGCCACGATCACCGGCCAGAAGCCGGCCATCGCCAGGGCCAGGAAATCCATTGCCCAATTCAAGCTGCGCGAGGGCATGCCCATCGGTGCCCACGTCACGCTGCGGGGCGACCGGATGTGGGAGTTCCTCGACCGGCTGCTGTCGACCGCGCTGCCCCGGATCCGCGACTTCCGCGGGCTGTCCGACCGGCAGTTCGACGGCCGCGGCAACTACACGTTCGGCCTAGTCGAGCAGCTGATGTTCCACGAGATCAACCCTGATCAGGTGGACCGGCAGCGCGGCATGGACGTCACCGTCGTCACCACCGCAACCACCGATGCTGAGGGCCGCTCACTGCTGCGGCAGCTCGGCTTCCCGTTCAAGGAGAACTGAGCAAGTGGCGAAGAAGAGCCTCGTCGCCAAGGCGAAGCGCACGCCGAAGTATCACGTGCGCGCCTATACCAGGTGCTCCCGGTGCGGGCGCCCGCGTGCTGTCTACCGCAGGTTCGGCCTGTGCCGTATCTGCTTCCGGTCGATGGCGCACCGCGGCGAGCTGCCCGGTATCACGAAGTCCAGCTGGTGACGCCGTCCGGCAGCCATGACCGGGCGCGCCAGCGCGCGGCACCACAGACCAACCTGGGCGCGACCAGCGCCCACCGACCACGCCGAAGGTCCGGAACGGAAACCGCGGCGAGGAGGGCCATCAGGCTATGACCATGACCGATCCGGTCGCAGACATGCTGACGCGGATACGCAACGCCAACTCGGCTTACCACGACACCGTGGCGATGCCGCATTCGAAGATCAAGGTGCACATCGCGGAGATCCTCCAGCAGGAGGGCTACATCGCGGGCTGGCGGGTGGAAGACGCCCAGATCGGCAAGAGCCTGGTCATCGCGCTCAAGTTCGGGCCCAGTCGCGAGCGCTCGATCGGCGGGATCAAGCGGGTGTCGAAGCCAGGCCTGCGGGTGTACGCGCGGAAGGACAACCTGCCGAAGGTGCTCGGCGGGCTGGGCGTCGCGATCCTCTCAACGTCCGCCGGCCTGATGACCGACAAGCAGGCGAAGAAGCAGGGCGTAGGCGGGGAAGTCCTCGCCTACGTCTGGTAGGGGAGCCAGCTATGTCACGAATCGGACGGATGCCCGTCGTGGTCCCCAGCGGCGTGGATGTCACCATCGACGGCCGCGAGGTCACGGTGCAGGGCCCGAAGGGCAAGCTCAGCGTGCAGATCGCCGAGCCCATTGAGGTCGCCCGGACCGACGGCACCCTGACGGTGACCAGGCCGAGCGACGAGGGCGAGGTGCGCGCGCTGCACGGCCTGTCGCGCAGCCTGATCGCCAACATGGTGACCGGGGTGACCGAGGGCTACCGCAAGACGATGGAGATCGTCGGCGTTGGCTACCGCGTCCAGGCCAGGGGCAAGGACCTGGAGTTCTCGCTCGGCTTCAGCCACCCGGTCCCGGTCCGCGCCCCCGACGGCATCACCTTCCGGGTCGAGACGCCCACCAGGTTCGTCGTCGAGGGCATCGACAAGCAGCAGGTCGGCGAGGTGGCCGCCAACATACGCAAGCTCCGCAAGCCCGACCCGTACAAGGGCAAGGGCGTGCGGTACCAGGGCGAGCAAGTCCGCCGCAAGGTCGGGAAGGCTGGGAAGTAGAAATGTCGTCTGGCACCAGGACCAGGGCGCACGGCCGCATCACCGGCCGGACCGCCGCGCGTGTCTCGGCACGGCAGCGGCGTCATCTGCGCGTTCGCAAGAAGGTCGCGGGCAGCGCCGTGCGGCCGCGGCTCGCGGTCACCCGCTCGGCCAGGAACACGTTCGCGCAGCTGATCGACGACGTAGCCGGCGTTACCCTGGTATCCGCCTCGACCCTGGATGCAACCATCCGCGGGGCGGCCGGGGACAAGACGGCCAAGGCGCGGCAGGTGGGGGCGCTGCTCGCCGAGCGGGCCGGCCAGGCCGGCATCGAGGCTGCCGTGTTCGACCGCGGCGGCTATGCCTACCACGGCAGGCTCGCCGCGCTGGCTGACGGCGCACGGGAAGGCGGGCTGGCGCTATGAGCGCGGCCGGCTTCAGGCACGGACCACATGAGAAAAGGAAGATCTGATGGCACCAGCACCGCGGCGCGGCTCCGGAGGCGGCGGCGAACGGCGCGACCGTCGTGACGACCGCCGCGGCGGCGCGGCCGAGAAGGGCACTGCCTACCTGGAGCGCGTCGTCACCATCAACCGGGTGGCCAAGGTCGTCCAGGGCGGCCGCCGGTTCAGCTTCACCGCTCTGGTCATCGTGGGCGACGGCAACGGGATGGTCGGCGTCGGCTACGGCAAGGCCAAGGAGGTCCCCGCGGCGATCGCGAAGGGCGTCGAGGCCGCCAAGAAGTCGTTCTTCAAGGTGCCGCGCATCGCCGGCACGATCCCGCACACCGTGCAGGGCGAGGAAGCGGCCGGCGTGGTCCTGCTGAAGCCGGCCAGCCCCGGAACCGGCGTTATCGCCGGCGGCCCGGTGCGCGCCGTGCTGGAGTGCGCGGGCGTGCACGACGTGCTGTCCCGGTCGCTCGGCTCCTCCAACCCGATCAACGTGGTGCATGCCACGGTCGCGGCGCTGAAGAGCCTGAACCGGCCCGAGGAGATCGCTGCCCGCCGCGGCCTGCCGCTTGAGCACGTTGCGCCGGCGGCCATGCTGAGGGCCCGCGCGGCAGCGGCGACCGCTGCCGCGCCCGAGAACAGCTGACCGGGAGCAGCAATGGCAGAGTTGAAGGTCACCCAGACCAAGTCGAAGATCGGCGGCAACAAGGCGCAGCGTGACTCGCTGCGCTCGCTGGGCCTGCACCGGATCGGCGACGTGGTCGTGAAGGCCGACCGGCCCGAGATCCGCGGCATGATCAAGGCGGTGCGCCATCTGGTCACCGTGGAGGAGGTTGACTAGCGATGGCAGACACCAGCAAGACCGAGGCTGCGCGGACCGCCAGCCCGGCCGGGCCGGGTGGCCGCGCAGGGCTGAAGATCCACCACCTGCGGCCTGCGCCGGGCGCGCACACGCCGCGTACCCGGGTGGGCCGGGGCGAGGCATCCAAGGGCAAGACGGCGGGCCGCGGGACCAAGGGCAGTAAGGCGCGTACCCAGGTAGCGCCGGGGTTCGAGGGCGGCCAGATGCCGATCCATCGCCGGCTGCCCAAGCTCAAGGGCTTCTCGAACCTGCGGTTCAAGACCACCTACCAGGTGGTGAACATCGACCGGCTGGCGGCGCTCTACCCCGGCGGCGGCGACGTGACGCCGGAGGACCTGGCCGCCAAGGGCGCGGTCCGGCCCGGCGAGCTCGTGAAGGTGCTCGGCCAGGGCGACACCGATGCCGCGCTGCGGGTCACCGCGCACGCGTTCTCCGCGTCGGCGCGGGCGAAGATCACCGCTGCGGGCGGCACCGTTACCGAACTGTGAGATGACGGTGGTCATACGTCAGGCCCGGCCAGAGGGGATGCCCCTGGCCGCGCCTGACGCTGCGCCGGTTCCCGGTCCCCGCGCTGGGCTGTCGGAGTGCCGCGGGGGCGTTAGACTGCGGCGTGCATCTCGCGCTGGCGGTGAGCGGGCCTCCAGACCGCGCCATGGGCGGCAGATGACGTTGACTGACCGAGTAAAGGACTGCGCATGCTGACCGCGTTCATCCGAGCGTTCCGAACGCCTGACCTGCGCAAGAAGCTGCTGTTCACGCTCTTCATCATTGCCGTGTTCCGGCTGGGAGCGAATCTCCCGACGCCCGGCGTCTCGCAGTCAGCGGTGAACACCTGCCTGAACACGGCCAGCCACACGAGCCTGTTCGAGCTGGTCAACCTGTTCAGTGGCGGTGCGCTGAACCGGCTGACGGTCTTCGCGCTCGGCATCATGCCGTACATCACCGCGAGCATCATCCTGCAGCTTCTCGCCGTGGTGATCCCGCGGCTGGAAACCCTCCGCCAGGAGGGGCAGGCCGGCCAGGCGAAGATCACCCAGTACACCCGGTACCTGACCATCGGGCTCGCCATCATGCAGTCCACCGCCATCATCGCGCTGGCGAGGTCCAAGAACCTGATCCAGGGCTGCACCGCGCAGCTCATCCCCAATGACTCGATCTTCACCATCGCCACGATGATCATCGTCATGACGGCGGGCACCGCCGTGATCATGTGGCTGGGCGAGCTGATCACCGACCGGGGTGTCGGCAACGGCATGTCGCTGATGATCTTCACCCAGATCATCGCCGTCATTCCGGGTGAGATGGAGCAGATCTACGAGACCAAGCACGCCTTCGTGTTCGCGATGGTACTGCTGGTCGGCATCGCGATCATCGCCTTCGTGGCCTTCATGGAGCAGGCTCAGCGGCGGATCCCGGTGCAGTATGCCAAGCGGATGGTCGGCCGGAAGATGTACGGCGGGACATCGACGTACATACCACTCAAGGTGAACCAGGCCGGCGTGATCCCGGTCATCTTTGCCTCCTCCATGCTGTACATCCCCCAGCTGGCCGCCAACCTGTTCGGGCACAATGCCACGAGCGGATGGGCGGAGTGGGTCAACAACAACCTGTCGATCACCTCGGCCAAGCCGGCCTACGCCCTGTCCTTCTTCGTCCTGATCATCTTCTTCACCTACTTCTACGTGTCCATCACGTTCAACCCGACCGAGGTAGCCGACAACATGAAGAAAGTCGGCGGCTTCATTCCCGGAATCCGGCCAGGGCGCCCCACGGCCGGATATCTGAGCTACGTTCTCAGCAGGCTGACGGCCGCGGGCTCGCTCTACCTGGGCCTGGTCGCGCTCATCCCGATCGTTGCCATCGGCCTGCTGGACGCGACCGCGCAGTTCCCGCTCGGCGGCACCAGCATCATGATTGCGGTAGGCGTTGGCCTCGATACGGTGAAGCAGATCGAGAGCCAGTTGCAGCAGCGCAATTATGAGGGCTTCCTGCGGTAGTGCGAGTCGTCCTCGTCGGCCCCCCCGGTGCGGGCAAGGGCACACAGGCCCAGTTCATCTCCTCGCACCTGGCGATCCCGAAGATCTCGACAGGCGATATCTTCCGCTACAACGTCAGTTCCGGCACTGACCTGGGCCGCCAGGCGAAGGCATTCATGGACCGCGGCGACCTGGTGCCGGACGAGCTCACCATCGCCATGGTGCGGGACCGCCTGCAGGAAGACGACGCGCACACGGGTTTCCTGCTCGATGGCTTCCCGCGGAACGTGCCGCAGGCCGAGACGCTGAAGAAGATGCTGGCCGGATGGGAAACCAGGCTCGACATCGTGCTGGAGCTCGTCGTGGACGACGACGAGGTGGTCAGGCGGCTGTCGGGCCGGCGCACCTGCCGCAAGTGCGGCCGGATCTGGCATGTCCTCTTCGATCCCCCGGCCAGGGCGGGACAGTGCGATGACTGCGGCGGAGAGCTGTTCCAGCGGGACGATGACCGCGAGCAGACCATCAGGCACCGCCTGGATGTCTACGCGCAGCAGACCCAGCCGCTGATCGCCTTCTACGCCGACGAGGGCACCCTGCTCGGCATCGACGCCACCGGGCCGGTGGAGGAGATCACCGACCGGGCCATGACTGCCTTGCGCCGGTTTATCCGCTGAGGCTGGCGGACCGCCCTTCCGGGTACGGTTAAAGGGGAACCGCCGAGGAGGCAGCATGCGGCGCACGCGAGCGCGGCCGATCGAGATCAAGACTCCCGCCCAGCTGGCCATCATGCGCGAGGCCGGCCTGGTGGTAGCGGCGGCCCTGCTCGCGGTGGCCAGCGCGGCCGAGCCCGGGATCAGCACGGCTGAGCTGGATGCGATCGCGGAGCGGGAGATCCGCGGCGCGGGCGCTGTCCCATCATTCCAGGGCTACCTGGGGTTCCCCGCCTGCATCTGCACCTCGGTCAATGAGCAGATCGTGCATGGCATCCCCAGCCCCGACGTGATCCTGACGGCGGGGGACCTGCTGTCGGTGGACTGCGGAGCCATTGTCGGCGGCTGGCACGGCGACGCGGCGGTGACCGTCGCGGTGGGCGCGGTGCCGCCCGGGCTGGCCGGGTTGCTCGACGCGTGCGAGCGGGCCCTCTGGCACGGGCTGGCGCAAGCCGCGGCGGGCAGGCGGCTGACCGATATCTCGCACGCGGTGGAGTCGAGTGCCCGCGCCAGCGGCGGCTACGGCGTCGTCCGGGAGTATGTGGGGCACGGAATCGGGACCAAGATGCACATGGACCCGCCCGTGCCGAACTACGGCAGCCCCGGCCAAGGGCCGATGCTGACCGAGGGAATGGCGCTGGCGGTCGAGCCCATGCTGGTCCTGGGCCGGCCGCAGACCAGGCTGCTGGACGACGGCTGGACCGTGGTCAGCGCGGACGGCTCATTGTCGGCTCACTTCGAGCACACGGTGGCCATCACCGCCGACGGCCCGTGGGTGCTGACGGCGCCCGACGGCGGCACCAGCGGCCTCGCGGCGGTGCGCGGCGAGGCCGGGGGCGAGGCGGCGCCGCAGGTGCCGGCCGAGGCGCGGAGCAGCGGGGGAGGTGCCTATGACGCCTGACCCGAGGATCCGGGCGTCAGACCAGGACCGGGAGCGGGTGGCGACGCTGCTGCGCGAGCACCATGCGGTCGGCCGGCTGACCGCTGAGGAGTTCGACGAGCGGCTGGACAAGGCGTTCGCGGCCAAGACGATGGGTGACCTCGACGAGCTGCTGGCCGACCTGCCCGGCATTGACCTGTACAAGCTGCCGGATGCCTCGCTGCCCCGGCAGCGTGGCTACATACCCGGAAGTTCTTCGCATATCAGCGCTATCCGGTCGGCTCGCCCGCATGGCCGGTTCTCGGCGGGCTGGCGGGCTGCCTGGGGATCCTGGTTCAGTATCACGCTGGTCCTCGTGGTGATCTGGGCGCTGTCCGGTTTCGGTTATCCCTGGTTTGCCTGGATCGTCGGCCCGTGGGGCGCCATCATGGTGAGCCGGTGGATTAGCGGCAGCCATCCGGGCGGCGGGCCCGACCGGCACCGCGAACTGCCGGACGATCACAATCAGCTCGGCGGCCCGTCGGCCCCGTCCGGCCCGCCCGGCTGAGCCCGCCCGGCTGAGCCCGCCCGGCTGAGCCCGCCCGGCTGAGCCCGCCCGGCTGAGCCCGCCCGGCTGAGCCCGCCCGGCTGAGCCCGCCCGGCTGAGCCCGCCCGGCTGAGCCCGCCCGGCTGAGCCCGCCCGGGCCGCTGACTGAGCCGGAGATGGCCGGGAATTTCCGCGCCGGGGCCATGGTTGAAATAGCCATACCGCCCGATGCGAGCCCAGTTCGCGTTGCCGGCGGGTGTGAAGTAGACTTCCCTGCGGCCCATGATCTGCTGTTCGCGCCGGAAATCAGCCGGCGGCTGGACATTACTTATCAGCCGGGTCGCCCGGGTCCGGAAGGCGTGCGCGAGCACGAGCCGGACTGCGGGGGGAAGCCACCAGTGATCAGAAGGCTTGCCGCAGTACGGCCGGGACACGGCCCCGCGGCGGCGGGCTGTAGCACGAGCCAGCCACCACAGCGCGAGAGTGCCGTGACCGGCTGGCTGACCAACGAGTAGCGAAGCGCGGAGGACATGCCCAAGAAAGACGGCGCCATCGAGATCGAGGGCACGGTCGTGGAGTCACTGCCGAATGCCTTCTTCCGGGTGGAGCTCGACAACGGGCACAAGGTCCTGGCCCACATCAGCGGCAAGATGCGGATGCACTACATCCGGATCCTGCCTGATGACCGGGTCGTCGTCGAACTAAGCCCCTACGACCTCAGTCGTGGGCGGATTGTCTACCGGTATAAGTAACGAGCTGATGGTGAGGCGGCCGGGACACCGGCCCGCAGCTCCTGAGGAGACCCGCAATGAAGGTCAAGCCGAGTGTGAAGAAGATCTGCAGCAAGTGCCGGATCATTCGCAGGCATGGCCGGGTTATGGTTATCTGCTCTGACCCGCGGCACAAGCAGCGGCAGGGCTGAGTCACTGACTACGGCCGCTGCGCCGGTGGCGCAGCAGCGAAACAGCAAGGCACGCACCGCACATCCGCCGCCAGCCCAGCTGGCGGCGGGTTACCCCCGGAGGAGGCCGGGGCCGCGTCCGGGCAGGGACGCGGGGCGGCGCGCAGGACCTCCGCAGTGAAAAGGAGAACTGCCCGCGATGGCTCGCCTCGTCGGCGTGGACCTGCCGCGTGAGAAGCGGCTCGAGGTCGCCCTTACTTACATCTACGGCATCGGCCGTACCCGTGCATTCGAGACGCTGAGCGCCACTGGCGTCAGCGGTGACACCCGGGTGCATGAGCTAAGCGACGATGATCTGGTCACGCTCAGGGACTGGATCGAGGCTAACTACAAGGTGGAAGGTGACCTGCGCCGTGAGGTGCAGGCCGATATCCGCCGCAAGGTCGAGATCGGCTGCTACCAGGGCATCCGGCATCGCCGTGGCCTGCCCGTGCACGGTCAGCGCACGCAGACCAATGCCCGGACCCGCAAGGGCCGCAAGAAGACAGTGGCTGGCAAGAAGAAGGCCGGTAAGAAGTAGTCCCTCGGGCCGTGCCGGGGCCAGCAGCCCCGGCATCAGAGCGGACCGACCACCTCGTAGGAGTTGAGGAGCAGAATGCCTCCGAAGAGCCGAGCCGGCGTCAAGAAGGTACGCCGGAAAGAGCGCAAGAACATCGCGCACGGCCACGCTCACATCAAGAGCACGTTCAATAACACCATCGTCTCGATTACCGATCCCGGCGGCAGCGTCATCTCATGGGCGTCCTCCGGCCAGGTTGGCTTCAAGGGCTCCCGCAAGTCGACCCCGTTCGCGGCCCAGATGGCCGCCGAGGCCGCGGCCCGGCGGGCGATGGAGCACGGCATGCGCAAGGTCGATGTCTTCGTGAAGGGCCCCGGCTCCGGCAGGGAGACCGCTATCCGGTCCCTGCAGGCAACTGGCCTGGAGGTCGGCTCCATCCAGGACGTCACCCCGGTTCCGCACAATGGCTGCCGCCCGCCGAAGCGGCGCCGGGTCTGAGGAGTAAGCAACACATGGCTCGATACACCGGTGCGGACTGCAAGCGCTGCCGCCGCGAGAAGACCAAGCTGTTCCTGAAGGGCGCCAAGTGCGACTCGCCCAAGTGCCCGATTGAGATCCGGCCCTACCCGCCGGGCGAGCACGGCAGGAACCGGCCGAAGGACAGCGAGTTCCTGCTCCAGGTCCGGGAGAAGCAGAAGGCCAAGCGCATCTACGGCATCCTGGAGAAGCAGTTCCACAGCTACTACGAGGAAGCCACCCGTACCCGCGGCAAGACCGGCGAGGCGATGCTCCAGATCCTGGAGACCCGCCTCGATAACGTCATGTACCGGGCGGGCTTCGGCAAGAGCCGGGACATGGCCCGCCAGCTGGTGCGGCACGGGCATGTGCTGGTCAACGGCCGCAAGGTCGACATCCCCTCGTACCGGGTGGGCGAGAACGACATCGTCGAGGTGGCCGAGAAGTCCCGTGAGCTGACGCCCTTCATCGTCGCCAGGGCTGAGGCAGGCGAGCGGACCGTGCCCGCGTGGCTCGAGGTGATCCCGGACAAGATGCGCATCCTCGTGCACGCGCTGCCAGTCCGGGCGCAGATCGACACGCTGGTCCAGGAGCAGCTCATCGTCGAGTACTACTCGAAGTAACAAACGTCATGGCCGGTCCGCGCGGGCTGGCCATGACTGCCGGCGGCAGCAGCCGCCTGCAGCGGTCGCGTCTGTCATATAGCGGGCAGCGCGGAAAGGAACTGTCATGCTCATCGCTCAGCGTCCGAGTCTTACCGAAGAGCAGGTAGACGAGCACCGGTCCCGGTTCGTGATCGAGCCGCTCGAGCCCGGCTTCGGCTACACGATCGGGAACTCGCTCCGCCGCACGCTGCTGTCGTCGATTCCGGGGGCTGCCGTCACCAGCATCCGGATCGAGGGCGTGCTGCACGAGTTCTCCACCGTGCCCGGGGTCACCGAGGACGTCACTGACATCATCCTGAACCTCAAGGAGCTCGTCGTCTCCTCGGAGCATGACGAGCCCATGCATATGTACCTGCGCAAGCAGGGGCCGGGTGAGGTGACCGCCGCCGACATCGCGCCGCCGGCCGGCCTGGAGGTGCACAACCCGGAGCTGCACATCGCCACGCTGAACGCCAAGGGCAAGCTGGAGATGGAGCTGACGGTCGAGCGCGGCCGCGGCTACGTCTCGGCCGCGCAGAACAAGCAGCCAGGCCAGGAGATCGGCCGGGTCCCGATCGACTCCATTTATTCCCCGGTGCTGCGCGTCACCTATAAGGTCGAGGCCACCCGAGTCGAGCAGCGTACCGACTTCGACCGGCTCATCCTGGACGTGGAGACCAAGCCCAGCATGCGGCCGCGGGACGCGGTGGCCAGCGCCGGCAAGACGCTGGTGGAGCTGTTCGGCCTGGCCAGGGAACTGAACGTGGACGCCGAGGGCATCGACATCGGCCCGTCGGCCACCGACGCCGCGCTGGCCGCGGACCTGGCCCTGCCGATCGAGGAGCTGAATCTCACCGTCCGCTCCTACAACTGCCTGAAGCGCGAGGGCATCCACACCGTGGGCGAGCTGGTCGCGCGCAGCGAGCAGGACCTGCTGGACATCCGGAACTTCGGCGCCAAGTCGATCGAGGAAGTGAAGCAGAAGCTGATCGACATGGGCCTCGCGCTGAAGGACTCGCCTCCCGGCTTCGACCCGGGGACCGCGGCGGACAGCTACGGTGCGGACGATGACGACGGCTACGTCGAGACCGAGGAGTACTGACGGGTCAGCTGGCTCGTCAGGGTAGTGAACCGAGGAGAACTGTTCGATGCCCACGCCCACCAAGGGTCGCCGCATGGGCGGCAGCTCGGCCCATCAGCGGCACATGCTGGCGAACCTGGCCACGGCGCTGTTCGAGCACGGCAAGATCACGACGACCGAGTCAAGGGCGCGCAGGCTGCGGCCCGTCGCGGAGCGGCTAATCACGGTCGCCAAGCGCGGTGACCTGCATGCCCGCCGTCAGGTGCTGTCCGTCCTGACGGACAAGACCGTCGTGCACACGCTGTTCGCCGACATCGGGCCGAGCTTCGCCAGCCGGGACGGCGGCTATACGCGGATCACCAAGATCGGGGCGCGCAAGGGCGACAACGCCGCCCTGGCCGTCATCGAGCTGATCCGCGAGGAGGCGGAGGCCAGGCCGCGCCGCCGTCGCGCCCGCCGGACTCGTCCGGCTGCGGCCCCGGCCACTGGCCGGACCAGCCGGGGCAAGGCGGCCGCGGCCGAGACTGAGGCAGCGGGCGCTGAGGCGGCCAGCCCGGCGGAAGAGGCGGCCGGCGCCGACGAGAGCACCGCGGAGGCCACGGCCGCCGAGGTGACCCCGGCGGCCGGCGCGGCCGAGGAGACCGCTGGTACCGATGCCACGGTCGTGACCGACGATGACGTGGCGGACGAGGCGGCCGGCGATGACGAGCCGGCCAGCGCAGGGTCCGCTGAGGACGAGACGCCGACTGACGGCGAGTAGCGGCACGGCGGCTGAGCGGCAGCCCGCCGCCGCTCAGCCCGGCGCCGCTCAGCCCGGCGCCGCTCAGCCCGGCGCCGCTCAGCCCGGCGCCAGTGAGTGTGGCACCGGTCGGCCTGGCATGGCTCAGTCTGGCGCCAGTCAGCCGCTGCACGACGCGGTGAGCGCGCTGACGTCGGCCCGCGGTCGCGGCGCGGCCGGGCCGTCCTCCCCGGCGCCCAGCACGGCGCAGGGAGCCTCCGGCGCCGGCGAGGGTGCGGGACACGTGCGGCTCCGCGTGGACCTGTCCTACGACGGCTCAGGCTTCCACGGCTGGGCCAGGCAGCCTGGTCTTCGCACCATCCAGCAGGCAGTAGAGGACGCTCTGGGCGTCGTGCTCGGCCTGCGGCAGCATCCCGTGCTGACGGTGGCGGGCCGGACCGATGCGGGCGTGCATGCGCGCGGCCAGGTCGCGCACGCGGACGTGCCCGCGGCCGCCTGGGCGCAGTCCGCCGAGAGGGCTGTCCGCCGGCTGGCCGGGCTGCTGCCGCCCGAGGTCCGCGTCCGCGCTATCGAGCCCGCTCCTGACGGTTTCGACGCCCGGTTCTCCGCGCTGTGGCGGCGGTACTCCTACCGGGTCTGCGACGATCCCGCCCGAGCCGACCCCACCCGGCGCGGCGACACCCTCTGGTATCCGCGGCCGCTCGACGTCCAGCGCATGAACGCGGCGGCGCAGCCGCTGCTGGGCGAGCATGACTTCGCCGCCTTCTGCCGTTCCCGGCCGGGGGCGACGACCGTGCGGGAGTTGCTGCGGCTCGACTGGCAGCGGCCGGAGCCCGGCCTGGCCGTCGCGTCGGTCGTCGCTGACGCGTTCTGTCACAACATGGTGCGAGCGCTGACCGGAGCACTGCTGGCGGCCGGGGACGGTAGCCAGCCCGTCAGCTGGCCTGCGGAGGTCCTGGCCAGCGCCGCCCGGCACCCGTCCGTCCGGGTAATGCCGCCGCATCCGCTCTGCCTGGAGGAAATCGGCTATCCCGAACCAGGCCAGCTCGCGGCCAGGGCAGCCAGCACGCGGCGCCTTCGGCCGGGCGCCGGTGCGGGCCGTCCCTAAGGCGTTCCGTTCACTAATACGGCTGGTCAGGCTGATGTTCGGCCCCGTCTGTCAGGGTGCGGGCCGTCCCTAATGACTTGGCTCACGATCATGGACTCTGGGCTGGCTCGTCGCGCTGACCTGCTGGCATCTGGCTCGCGGGGAGGGAATCTGCGCACTAATCGCGGCCGTAGAGTGGGGGCCGTCGCGTGGCAGCGCTTGATTGCCAGCCAGGCCAGTGATTGGAGGGCGGCTGTGGCAGATGTCACGATCCCCACGTCTGCGGGCGGGATGCCGGGCTATCTGTCCCGGCCGGACGGTCAGGGCCCGTGGCCCGGGGTAGTGGTGCTGCACGACGGGTTCGGGATTGATCAGGCGGTGCGGGAGCAGGCGGACTGGCTGGCCGGCGCCGGGTACCTGGCCCTGTCCGCTGACCTGGGTTTCTGGGGCCGCCCGGCGGTGTGCCTGGTGCGGATGTTCCGTGAGCTGCGGGCGGGCCGGGGCCAGACGTTCGGCCAGATCGACGCGGCGCGGGCCTGGCTGGCGGGCCAGCCGGGCTGTAACGGCCGGATCGGCGTGATCGGGTTCTGCGCCACTGGCGGCTTCGCCCTGCTGACGGCCGCCGGTCACGGGTTTGGCGTGTCGGCCGTCAACTACGGCCTGGTCCGCAGGAACGCAGCTGGCGCCCTGCCCGGGGCCTGCCCGATCGTGGCCAGCTTCGGCGCCAGGGACCGGGCACTGCGTAAAGCGCCGCAGCGGCTAGCCCGGGCCGCTGAGGAGCTTGGCATCGAGCACGATATCAAGGTGTACCCCGACGCCGGGCACGCCTTCCTCCAGCAGTCCGCCGGTCAGCCAGGCCCGGTCGCGGGCATCCTGGCGCGGATCACCCACGCCGGCTATCACGAGGCATCCGCACGCGACGCCCGCAGCCGGATGATCGCATTCTTCGATGCGCACCTTAAGCAGTGACACCGCTCGCGAAGCCCTCGACCGCATCGACCGCGGTCCCGGTGCGCACTAATTGAGCATCAGGTGCGGGCCGTCCCTAAGGCGTTCCGTTCACCATCCGGTCGGTGAGGCTGACGTTCGCCGTCCTGATGATGAGCCGGCTCATGAAGTTCTCGAGCGCCAGTTGCTCGCCGCGGTATTTCGGCGCGTGCAAGTTGGTGAACCCCGCCCACACCAGGATCAGGTAGTGACCCTTGACCTCGGCTTCCTCGATGCCCGCGCCCTTGGCGATATCGAGGGTCGGGCCCTTGGCAGCAGGTAGCCGGCCGATGAAAGCCGACGGTCCCGCGGCATGGCCGGCCTGCTCGGCGGCCGTATAGCTGGTCAGGTTGAGTACCCCGATGGTGCCCATGAGCAGCTTGGCGGTGGACAGGTAGGTCGCGCGGGCGACCTGGGTGCACCCGGCCGCGGCCACCTTAGCCTGCAGAGCCGCCCCGACCACGGCATCTGAGCAGTGCGTACCCAGCTTGCTGGCGGTGCGGGAGAAGGTCGTGCCGTCAGCGGCGAACGTCGCCGGGTACAGCTCAGCGATCGTCACCGGCGCCGGGTCCGCGGCGCGAGTGCTGATGTGCCCGAGCGGCCCCAGCGTCGGAGACGGGCTGGCCGAGACGGTCGGCGTCTTGCCGGGCCGGGCGGACGAGGCGGCGACCGGCGACTTCCCGTGCCGCAGGCTGATCACCAGCAGGACGGTGACGGCCGCTATAACCAGGACCGACGCAGCGATGATGGCCAGCACGGCCGTGACTGGCCTGCGGGTCTTCCTCGCTGCGGTCCGGGCGCTGCGAGACCCGCTGGAGTGCGTCCCGCTGCCGCGCGATCCGGCTCGGTGCGGGCCGGTGCCGGGTGTCCCTGTGCCGCCGGGGGCTGCGGGGCCGGGCCGACCGCTCTCGTGCGGGCCTGCGCCGCTGTCCTGTAGAACTGCGCTGGTCAGAACTGCGCTGGACAGAACTGCGCTGGGTCGCTCCGGAACCGCTCCGTTGCCTTGCGGTCGGGCGCCAGCGCCCTGCGGGCCGGCCCCGCTGCCGTGCGGGCCTGCCCCGTTGTCTTGCGGATCGCCGTCTGGCGCGTCCGGCTGCCAGAGCCGCCGCGCCGGGCCCGGGACTGCCGGTGACAGCGGCGCGGCCTCGCGCGTCACGGGCCAGGCGCCAGGTACGGGGCTGTCATCAACGGCCCGCCAGGACTGGGTCGACGTAACATCAGCCGCCGGATCGCTGACCGCGAAATCGGAGTAGCCGGGCTCGTCCGCGATGCCGACGGTCGCGGCGCCGCGGGCGGGCCCGGCCAGCCCCGGCCAGGACGTGCGGGCGGCCGTCTCGCCCGGCTGGCCGCCGTGATGCTCGCCGTCGGCTGGCCTGGCATGGCGGTTCCAGGCGGCGAACTGGCCAGGCGGATAGAGCGGCGGCGGCTGGCCGGGCGCGGGCGGGAATCCCCGTACCGGGCCCTTCCCGGCTACGCCCCCGGCCGACGAGCCGAGCCAGGCCGGGTCGCGGGAGCCAGTGTCGTGGCCGCCGGGCGGCCCAGCCGGCGGTGGCACCCGGTAGCCGGGCCCGAACACGGACGCCTCGCGATCTGGCGCTGCGCCCGCGCGGTCGCGTCGGGCAGGCTGGTCACTGGCAGCGTGGCCAGCCCGGCGGCCGGCAGGGTGGTCAGCATGGTCCTCGCCCCGGTAGCGCATGCGGCGAGCGTATCGCCCTCCGAACTCGCGTTAGCCTTGTCACGGGTATTAGGGCGGCAAGGCCGCCGGCCGGCCCGGCCGGGTGAGCCTGGGCCCGGCGCGGCCGCTCGTTTCGGCTTCGCTTTGACCGCTGGCGCCGGCGGCCGGTATTCTTCTACCCGCGTCCATGTGCATTGCCATGTCCGCGTGCCTGCCGGGCACGCGAGCTACGGCCGGTGCTGCGGATACCAGGGCCAGGGCGGAAGTTTCCCCGGCCCGCGCCAGGATTCAGGACTCACACCCGAAGGCTTATGACCGTGCGCACTTTCAGCCCGAAGGCCGGAGACATCCACCGTCAGTGGCATGTCATCGACGCATCTGACGTCGTGCTCGGCCGGCTAGCCAGCCAGACGGCGATCCTGCTGCGCGGCAAGCACAAGCCAATCTTTGCCCCGCATGTGGACACGGGCGACTTCGTCGTCATCGTGAACGCCGGCAAGGTCGCCCTCACCGGCAACAAGCTGCAGGACAAGCGGGCCTACCGGCACTCCGGCTACCCGGGCGGCCTGCGTGAGGTGGCCTACAGCGACCTGATGCAGAAGAGCCCTGAGCGCGCGGTCGAGAAGGCAGTCAAGGGCATGCTGCCGAAGAACGCCCTCGGTCGGCAGATGCTGCGCAAGCTCAAGGTCTACGCGGGACCCGAGCACCCGCACCAGGCGCAGCAGCCGGTGCCCTTCGAGATCACGCAGGTGGAGCAGCGGGCCGGTAACGGTCGCGGCGCCGGCAGCTGAGCCGCCCAGGACAACGAGAGCCGACCAGGAAGCACGAGGAATACAACGTGGCCGAGTCCACTGACCAGCTGGATGCCGTAGCGGACCCTGAGGTTCCGGTGGTGTCGGAATACACGACCGAGAGCAGCGAGGCCCCGGCCAGGCAGGCGGCCCGCAAGCCGGTCGTCACCGGCAATGCCCTGGGCACCGGCCGCCGCAAGGAGGCCATCGCCCGGGTCCGGATCCAGCCGGGCACGGGCCAGTGGCGGATCAACGACAGGTCGCTGGCCGAGTACTTCCCCAACAAGGTTCACCAGCAGCTCATCAGCGAGCCGTTCGTGACGCTGGGCGCGGAGGATCAGTTCGAACGTCGTGGCCAGGATCAGCGGCGGCGGCGTGAGCGGCCAGGCCGGAGCGCTCCGCCTCGGTGTCGCCAGGGCGCTGACGCTCGTCGACCCGGAGAACCGGCCGACGCTGAAGCGGGCAGGATTCCTGACCAGGGATGCCAGGGTCACGGAGCGCAAGAAGGCCGGCCTGAAGAAGGCCCGCAAGGCTCCGCAGTACTCCAAGCGCTAATCGCGCGTCATCTCAGCCCGCATCAGCTCAGCGATTCCCGGAAGGCCACGAGCAGGTTTCCATGGGCCGTTTGTTTGGAACAGATGGTGTCCGAGGTGTCGCTGGCTGTGACCTGACTGCCGGGCTGGCCCTGGATCTGGCGGCCGCGGCTGCGGCGGTACTAGCCGGAACCGGGGCTTTCGCGGCGGCCAGCGACGCACACCGCCGGCCGCTCGCCGTGGTCGGCCGCGATCCGCGGGCATCGGGGGAGTTCCTCGAGGCAGCAGTGGTGGCAGGGCTGGCCGGCAGCGGCGTGGACGTGCTGCGGCTCGGCGTGATCCCGACCCCGGCCGTTGCGTACCTGACGGCGGCGCTGGGCGCAGAGTTCGGGGTCATGCTCTCGGCGAGCCATAACCCGGCACCCGACAACGGGATCAAGTTCTTCGCCCGCGGCGGCGTGAAGCTGCCCGACGACGTTGAGGATCAGATCGAGGCCCGGCTGGCGCCGGACGCGACCGGGGCGGATGCCGTGGCCGCGCGGCCACGGGCCGCCCGCGGCGGTCCGGCCGGCGTCCCGGCGGCGGGCTTCGGGCGGGTTCGCGATGCCGCTGGCGAGTCAGACCGGTACCTCAGCCACCTGCTGTCCACGCTCCGGCCAGCGGGCCCCGGCGAGGCGGCGAGTCTGGACGCGCCGCTGGCCGGGCTGCGCGTGGTTGTCGACTGCGCACACGGGGCGGCGGCTGACCTGGCGCCGCGGCTGCTGCGCGCGGCCGGCGCCGAGGTCATCGCGATCGGCACCGAGCCGGACGGGCTGAACATCAACGAAGGCTGCGGATCGACGCACCTGGACGTGCTCTGCGCCGCGGTGCTGGGGCACGCCGCGGACGCGGGCATCGCCCACGACGGAGACGCGGACCGGTGCCTGGCCGTGGACGCGGATGGCCAGGTCATCGACGGAGACCAGATCCTGGCCGTGCTCGCCCTGGCCATGCGGGATGCCGGCCAGCTGGCCGGCAATACGGTGGTGACCACGGTCATGTCCAATCTCGGCTTCCGCATTGCCATGCGGGAGGCCGGGATCGAGGTGGTCGAGACCGCCGTCGGTGACCGCTACCTGATAGCGGCCATGCTGGCGGGCAGCTACACACTCGGCGGCGAGCAGTCCGGCCACATCATCCTGCTGGACCATGCAACCACCGGGGATGGCCTGCTGACGGCGCTGCAGTTGCTGGCCATCGCGGCCCGGCGCAAGCAGTCACTGGCCGAGGTCGCCAGCGTGATGACCAGGTACCCGCAGGTGCTCATCAACATCGGGGGCGTGGATAAGTCGCTGGTCGGCTCGTCGCCCGCGCTGCGGGCCGCGGTAGCCGATGCGGAGGCGGAACTCGGGGACGCGGGCCGGGTACTGGTGCGGCCGAGCGGAACAGAGCCCGCCGTCCGCGTCATGGTGGAATCCGTGGATCCGGGTCAGGCACAGCGGCTGGCCGGCCACCTGGCCGCCGCCGTGCGGGGCATCGGCTAACCCCTGCCTGCCCGTCCAAGCCCTGCCTGCCCGTCCAAGCCCTGCCTGCCCGTCCAAGCCCTGCCCTCCTGGCTAACTCCTGCCTCCGGTTCACGCGCTGGTGCGGCTGATGCCCGCGCTGCCCTGACGTCAGGCCCGCGTGCTGCTTCCGCGTCGGCCGTCCGGCCGGCGCCCGCGGCTTGCGCTGGCATCCCGGCCTCGCCGGTAGCCGCGCGGCAGCGACGTGGATGCGTCGGCGCTGTTGCTGTATGAGCAGTAACCGCGCTCTCACGTCGTAGCACCGGGGCCAACGGGAAGCGCGACGGTGGCCGGCTGGGGCGGATGAGACGGGCGGGGCAGCGGAGAAGGCCGTCCGGCGACTGGGGAAGGCCGTCCGGCGAGCGGGGAAGGCCGTCCGGCGAGCGGGGAAGGCCGTCCGGCGAGCGGGGAAGGCCGTCCGGCGAGCGGAGAAGGCCGGCCGGCGAGCGGGGAAGGCCGGCCGGCGAGCGGGGAAGGCCGTCCGGCGAGCGGAGAAGGCATAGCCTGGCCGTCATGTGCGGCATCGTGGGCCACGCCGGCTACCGGCAGGCGCCGGACATCGTGATCTAAGGGCTAGGCCGGCGCCCTGTACCTGGCGCGGGTGCGGGCCGCGCTGCCGGCCGGCGAGATCGAGGCGGCGCTCCTCCAGCTGGCCGGCATGCCGGCCGCCGTGGAGCAGGTGCTCAGCCAGATGGACCAGGTACGGGAGCTGGCCAGGGAGCTGGCCGGCCAGCTCCCTGCGTGCTGTTCCTGGGCCGTCACGTGGGCTACCCGGTCGCGCTGGAGGGGGCGCTCGAGCTGAAGGAGCTCGCCTATATGCACGCCGAGGGCTTCGCGGCCGGCGAGCTGAAGCACGGCCCGATCGCGCTCATCGACGAGGGCCTGCCGGTGGTCGTGATCGTGCCGCCCGCCAGCGAGCCGGTGCTGCGGGACAAGATCGTCTCGAACATCCAGGAGGTCCGGGCCCGCGGCGCCCGCACCATCGTGATCACGGAGGCCGGCGACCGCGGCGTCGCGCCCTACGCGGACACGCTGATCGGGCTGCCGGCCGTTCCCGCCCTGCTGCAGCCCCTGGTGGCTACCATCCCGCTGCGGGTGTTCGCCTGCGAGCTGGCTGCCGCCCAGGGCCACGACGTTGATCAGCCGCGAAACCTGGCCAAATCGGTGACTGTCGAGTGAGTGCTCGTGCAGCAGCGGTCAGTCTCATCAATCCATGGGTAGTTTTTTTCACCCCGCCGGCCGATCCTGCCTGATCGTTTAGCTGGCAGATTCCTACGTAGCGTGGCCGAGCGGATGCGCCGCCGGCCGCCCGACGGGGGGAATCTGCCGTGCCCAAGACTGCCTACGCCTGCGCCCGTAACCAGGCCGGCCGGTGCTGACGATGCGGCCGCACAACGACGCCGGGACGCTGCCCGGCCTGGACGCCAGCACGCCGGCCGTGGTCCTGAAGCTCGATCCGAACGTCCTGCATCACGGCGGGCTCGGCGTCATCAGGAGCCTCGGCCGGCTCGGCGTGCCGGTCTACGGGGTGCACGAGGGGCCGTGGGCTCCCGCGGCGAGCTCGCGTTACCTCAGCGGCCGCTGCTTCTGGCAGCCGGATCCCGACGACGCCGGCCGGATTCAGGCGGGACTCCTGCAGCTGGCCGAGCGGATTGGCCGGCCAGCCGTGCTCATCCCTACCGACGATGCCGGCGCCATCTTCCTGGCGGAGCACGGCGCCGCGCTGCGCCGGTCGTTCCTCTTCCCCGAGCAGCCAGGCCTGCCCCGGCAGGTCGCCGGCAAGTACACACTGCATGAGCTCAGCGCCACGCTGGGCGTGCCGAGCCCGCGGGCGGCAGTGCCGGACACTGTCGGGGGCGCCCTGGACTTTGCCGCGGCCGCCGGATTCCCGCTGGTCGCCAAGCTCTGCCGGCCCTGGCAGGGCGGCCACGACAAGGTCCGCAGCACCTCGATCGTGACCGGCCGGGCCGAGCTGGAGGACCTCTGCCGGGCCTGCGCCGACGCGGGCGCCGAGCTGATGCTGCAGGAGTTCATCCCCGGCGGGCCCGGCGAGGACTGGTTCTTCCACGGCTACTGCGACGCCAGCTCAGCCTGCCGGCCGGCCTTCACCGGCCTGAAGGAGCGCTCCTACCCGGCTCATGCCGGCCTGACCAGCCTGGGCCGGTCGGTGCCCAATACCCGCCTGCGCGATCAGGTGACCGGCCTGCTCAGCCGGCTGGGTTACCGCGGCATCCTCGACCTCGACCTCCGGTTCGACCAGCGGGACGGCCAGTACAAGCTGCTGGACTTCAATCCCCGGCTCGGCGCCCAGTTCCGGCTGTTCCGCGATACCGCGGGCCTCGACGTGGTGACGGCCGAGTACATCGACCTGACCGGCGGCACGCTCCCGGACGGCGAGCAGGTCGCTGGCCGGCGGTTCCTGGTCGAGAACTACGACCCCATCGGCGCGCTCGGCTACTGGCGCCGCGGCGAGCTCGGCATCGGCTCCTGGCTGGCGTCGATGCGGTCGGTCGACGAGATCGCCTGGTTCGCGCGCGATGACCTGCGGCCGTTCGGCCTGATGTGCCTGCGGATGGGCTGGCGCCTCGCCACCCGGCCGCTGCAGCGCCGCCAGCGCCCCGACTTCCGCTTCCGGCCCGGCCGGGCCGCCGCGGCGGCACCGGGCCGGCCCTGTCAGCACGACCTGGCCGCAGCCGGGCACCGGCGTGGTGCCCGCGGCCCAGGTTCCCGTCGCCCGCGATAGTCGCGAGGCATCTGTGGAGGAGGCACGAGCATGAGCGAAGTTGTCGACGTGGCCATCGCCGGGGCCGGCCCTTACGGCCTGTCGCTGGGCGCGCACCTGCGGGCAGCTGATGTCAGCTTCCGTCAGTTCGGGCACTCGATGAGCCTGTGGCGGGGCATGCCGGCCGGGATGTTCCTGAAGTCCCAGGGCTTCGCGTCGAACCTGTCAGATCCGGCCGGCACGCACACGCTGGAGGCGTTCTGCGCGCGAACGGGCCGCCCGTACCGCAGCTATGGCCTGCCGGTCCCGCTGGACACCTTCATCAGCTACGGCCAGTGGTTCCAGTCGGAGCAGGTGCCCGGCCTGGAGCCTGAGCTGGTGACCCAGCTGAGCCGCCGCGACGGCCTGTACCGGCTCACGCTCGGGACCTCCGAGGAGGTGCTGGCCAGGAACGTCGTGGTCGCGGCCGGCGTCGAGCACTTCGCGCACGTGGCCAGCCCGCTGTCCGGCCTGCCGCCGGCGCTGTGCACGCACAGCTCGCAGCACGCTGACCTGGCAGCCTTCAGCGGCCAGCGGGTCATCGTGGTCGGCGGCGGCCAGTCCGCACTGGAGTCGGCCGCGCTGCTGCACGAGAACGGCGCGAGCGTGCAGCTGGTCGCACGGGAACCGCAGCTGGCCTGGAACGGCGAGCCGCTGCCGCCGGACCGGCCGCTGCGGCAGCGGATCGTGGAGCCGGAGTCCGGGCTGGGCTCAGGCTGGACGACCTGGTTCTACTCGACCAAGCCCGACCTGTTCCGGCACCTGCCGCCGGCCACCCGGGTGCATCGCGCCCGGACGGCGCTCGGTCCGGCCGGCGCTTGCTGGCTGCGCAGCCGGGTGGCCGGGCAGTTCCCGGTGCTGACCGGGCAGGCGGTCCGCTGGGCCGCCCCGCGCGGCGGCGGAGTCGTGCTCGGCCTCGCCTCGGCCGACGGCACCAGCCGGGAGCTGGCCGCCGATCACGTCATTGCGGCCACCGGCTTCCGCGCTGACCTGCGCCGGCTCCCGTTCCTTGACGACCAGCTGCGGTCGGCGCTGCGCACGGTGGCTGGCACAGCGTGGGTGGGAGCGGGTTATGAGTCGTCGGTGCCCGGCTTGTTCTTCATCGGTCCCGCGGTGGCCCCGACCTTCGGCCCGGTGATGCGCTTCGTGTACGGCACGGCGCACGCGGCCCAGGTCACGGCCGGCCAGCTGGCCGCCAGGGCGAGCGGACGCAAGCCTGTGCTGTCGGCAGCTGGCCGGTGAGGATGGCGCCAGACGCACCGCGCCCGGCGGACCCGGCTAGCTATCAGCTGGTCCCGCCCGCCGCGGTCCAGGACTCGCCCTGGCCGGTGACCCCGGCCGGCCAGGGCGGCCCGCCCCGGCCAGCCGGGCGCGCCCGGCAGCCGCGGTGGGTCTTCCGCCGCGGACGGCTGGCGGCCCTCGTCCTGCTGCCCGCCGCCGACCTGGTGGCGCTCACTGCCGCCGCGGTCATCTGCGGCGCGGTGAGCCCCGCCGCCGCGGTCTATGCCGCCGGCGTGCTCGTGGTCATCGCGCTCACCGGGCAGTACCGGCTGCGGATTACCCTGCGCACCTCGGAGCAGGCCGGGCGCATCCTCGCCGCGGCGGCCGTGCCGGGCCTGCTGCTGCTCGCGCCGCTGGCGCTGCCGTGGCTGGCGCCTTCGTGGCCGGCGCCGCAGCGGCTGGCCATGCTGGCGCTCTGGTCGGCCGGGCTCCTCCTCAGCTGCCGCGCCGCGGGCGCCGCGGCCCTGCGCGCGGCCCGCCGCCGCGGCCTGGTAGCCGAGGCCGCCCTGGTCGTGGGCGCGGGCACGCTGTCAGCGCATCTGGCGGAGCTGATGCGGCTGCATCCGGAGCTCGGGCTGGCGCCCTGCGGACTGCTGGACGACGGCGCGCCGCGCCGCGACCTGCCGGTGCCGTTCCTGGGCCGGACCAGCGACCTCGGCGACGTGGTCACCCGGCTGCGCATCCGGCGCGTCATCATCAGCTACGCGGACTGCAAGGATGAGGACCTGGCCGCGCTGCTGCGCCGGTGCCGCTCGCTGCGGGCCGATGCCTGCCTGGTGCCGCGGCTGTATGAGCTCGGCACGGCGCTGCCGCGCGGCTGCGCGGACGAGATCTGGGGCATCCCGCTGATACCGCTCCGCCACCTCGGGCCGTCGGCGGCGCGGCTGCGGGCCAAGCGCGCCTTCGACGCGACGGCCGCCGCGCTGCTGCTCGCCCTGGCCGCGCCGGTGCTGCTGCTGCTCGCGGCCGCCATCCGGCTGCAGTCCGGCGAGCCGGCCCTGTTCCGCCAGGTGCGGGTCACCGGTTGCGGCCGCCAGGCGACGATCCTGAAGCTGCGCACGCTCACCACCCGCGGCGACCCCGACACCTGCTGGACTGCGGACGGCCCGGAGCCGGGCCGCCTCGGCCGGCTGCTGCGCGTGACGCACCTGGACGAGCTGCCGCAGCTGCTGAACGTGCTGCGCGGTGACATGTCCCTGGTCGGCCCGCGGCCCGAGCGGCCGTACTTCGCCGACCGCTTCAGCCGCGAGGTGCCGCGTTACGCCGACCGGGACCGGATGCCGGCCGGGCTGACCGGCTGGGCCCAGGTGCACGGCCTGAACGGTGACATCTCAATCAGCGAGCGCGTCCGCTTCGACAACCAGTACATCGAGAACTGGTCGCCGTGGCTGGACGCGGTGATCCTGGCCAGGACCCTCGCCGCGGCGATTCCCGGCCGGACGGGAGGCGGGCAATGACGGCGACCAGGCGTCCGGCCACGGCCAGCGCGCAGTCAGCAGCCACGGCCAGCGCGCAGTCAGCAGCCATGGCGAGCGCGCAGCCAGTGATCATGAGCAGGCAGCGGGGCGGCGGGCTGCACCGCGCCGACCGGGTCAGTGGCGACCGCGTCAGCCTGCGCAACGCGCCGATGATCCTCATGTACCACGGCGTCGGGGACGTGCGCGAGGACCCGAACCACCTCTTCGTCACGCCGGACCGGTTCGCCGAGCAGATGACCTGGCTGGCGCGCCGCGGGCTGCGGGGCGTGTCCGTCGCCGCGCTGCTGGACGCGATGCGGGCCGGAGAGCAGCGCGGGCTGGTCGGCATCACCTTCGACGACGGCTACGCCAGCGTGCTGGCCGCGCTGCCGGAACTGCAGCGGCACGCCTTCACGGCGAGCTTCTACATCATCTCCACGCGCCTCGGCGGCACGAACGAGTGGGACGACGGGCCATCCTGGCCGCTGCTGTCCGCGGGCGGCGTCACCGAGCTGAGCACGGCCGGGATGGAGGTCGGCTCGCACGGCGCCACGCACGTCCGGCTGGCCGGCCTGAGCGCCAGCCAGCTGGAGACCGAGATCGTGCTGAGCCGGGCGGTGCTCGCGTCGCTCATCTCGGCACCGGTCCGCGGATTCGCCTATCCGTACGGATCCATGGATGCCGCGGCGCGGCGGGCTGTCCGCGCGGCGGGTTACGAGTACGCCTGCGCGGTCGACACGCCCGCCTCGCAGCTGGGCCTGATGGCCCTGCCGCGGGTCTACGTCGGCCAGCAGGACAGCGCCGCCCGCTTCGCGGTCAAGCGGCGCCTTTACAAGGGCTACATCGCTGTCAGGGGGAAGCGGTCATGAAAGTTCTGCACGTGATCACCGGGCTGGACGCGGGGGGCGCCGAGCTGCAGCTGTCCATGCTGCTGCGGCACACCCGCAACGACGCGGACGTTGTCACGCTGTACAACCCCGGCCCGGTCGCCGACCGGATCCGCGCGGGCGGTACCTCGGTTCGTGACATCGGGATGAGCAGCAACACCCAGGTCGGGGCGCTGCTGCGGCTCTGGCGGCTGATCAGGGCCGGACGCTATGACGTGGTGCACACCCACCTGTACCGAGCGCAGGTCTACGCCCGGCCGGCGGCCCGGCTGGCCGGCACGCCGGTCGTGCTGACCACCGAGCACTCGATCGGCGAGACCCATATCGAGCGGCGGAAGATGACCGCCGGCGTCCGCGCGCTCTACCTCGCGTCGGAACTGTTCTCCGACGCCACCATCGCGGTGTCCGGCGTGGTCAGGGAGCGGCTAGTGCGCTGGGGCGTGCCGGCCAGGAAGGTCACCGTCGTGCCCAACGGGCTGCAGGTCAGCGAGATGGCCTTCGACCCGGCGGCCCGCCAGCGGGTCCGGGAGCAGTTCGGGATCGGCCCGGACACCTACGTGATCGGCGCGCTCGGCCGCCTCGACCCGAACAAGCGCGTCGACCTCATCATGGCGGCCGCCGCCCCGATGCTCGGCGAGAAGTGCAAGGTCCTGGTCATCGGCCGCGGCGAGGACCAGGCCAGGCTGGCGGCGGCGGCGGACCGGCTCGGCGTGGCCGAGCACGTGATCTTCGGCGGCTTCCAGGCCGACACCAGCGCGATGCTGGCCGCGTTCGACCTGTACATCGCCGCGTCAGTGCAGGAGACGTTCGGGCTCTCGGTGCTGGAGGCGCTGGCCAGCGGGCTGCCCGTGCTGTACACGACCTGCCCCGCGCTGGACGGCATCCAGACCGAGCATGCCCGGCAGGTGGCCGGCACGGCCGACGCCCTGCGCGATGAGATGCGCAAGCAGGTCGAGGCCGGCCCGCAGCCGCGGCTGCCCGATCACCGCGTGTTCGAGTGCTACGGCATGCAGTCCGTGGCCGGCCAGATCGATGACGCGTACGAGCGGATCCTGGCCGGCCGCCGCGCCGGGCACGACGGGCAGTCGCCCGGCGGCGGCGCAGCGCGTTATCCGAAACGGAAGCGTCAGCAGTCAGCTGACACCCCGGCCGGGCCGGAGGGGGGCAGATGGGACAGCGAGGAACGTGGCGGGCCGCCGCCGCAGCCATCGTGGCCGCGGCCGTGGCCGGCAGCGGGCTGGCCGTGGCCGGCGCGGGCACGGCGGGCGCGGCCACGGCGGGCGCGGGCACGGCGGGCGCGGGCACGGCGGGCGCGGGCACGGCGGGCGCGGCCACGGCGGGCGCGGGCACGGCGGGCGCGGCCACGGTGAGCGCCGCCGCGACCAGGGCAGCGAGCACGGCAGCGACCGGCGCGGCTGGCCTGGCGAGGACGGCGAGTGCCGCCCGTGCGCCCAGGGTGGACCTGAAAGTGCTGGTCATCTCGGACGGCTCGGCCTGGATGGGCGCGCTCACCCAGCAGCTGGCCTCGGAGGGGGTGCCCGCCACCGTGATCAGCCTCAGTGACTCCGCCCGGCCGGTGATCACCAGCTCCCTGCTGTCCGGGAAGCTGGCCGACGGCACGCCGGTCGCCCGCTACCAGGGCGTCGTGCTGCCCGATGACGCCCCGGCCGGGCTGTCAGCCGCCGAGCTGAGCGCGCTGGCCAGCTACGAGTCCGCGTTCTCGGTGCGGCAGGTCGACGGCTACGAGTACCCCTCGGCGAGCGTCGGGCTGAGCGGGCCGGCCTACGGCGGCCCGCTGGACGGCAGCACGGCGACCATCACCGGCGCCGCGAAGGCAGCCGGCTTCGGCTACCTGCGCGGGTCCTTCCGTTTCGAGGGGACGCGGGGCGGCGCGACGTCCTACGGCTATCTCGCCCGGCCGCTGGCCGCCACGGCCAGGACCAGCTTCACCCCGTTCCTGACCGAGCCGCTTCCCGGCGCCGGGGGCAGCGGGACCGCGGGCACCGGCGCGCTGGCCGGCGTCTACTCCAGCGGCGGGCGCCAGCAGCTGGAGCTGGGCTTCGGCTATGACTACTACCAGCTGCAGTACCGGTACCTGGCGCACGGGATCGTCAACTGGCTCACCCGCGGCATCCACCTGGGCTTCTGGCGCAACTACCTGACCGTCGACGCCGGCGACGTGCTCAGCGCGGACCCGCGGTGGAGCCCCAGCGGTCACTGCACGCCGGGTCATGACACCTGCCCGCCGGGGACTCCAGCGACCAGCCCGATCCGGATGACGCCGGCCGACGTGACCTACGCGCGGAACTGGCAGCGCGCGCACCGGTTCACGCTGGAACTGCTCGTCAACGGCGGCTCGTCCGCCCGGTACCGGGTGCACGGCACGGATCCGCTGCTGGCGGCGCTGCGGCCGGCCGCAGACCAGTTCCGCTGGGTGAACGACACCTACACGGGGCAGAACCTGGGCTGCGTGCCGGACTACGCGGTCGCGCCGTGGCGGTGCCAGTCCAGGGCCGGCCGCATCGCCTGGGTGAGCAAGGCGGCGATCAGCAGCCAGATCACCGGCAACATCTCCTGGGCCAGGCGCAACGGCATCCCGGCCGAGGCCAGCGAGCTGGCCACCAGCGACTACACCGGGCTGCGCTTCCTGCCGCAGCAGCCGGCCGACAATCCCAACCTGGTCAGCGTCCTGCGGCCGGACGGGATCAGGTGGATCGCGATGGACGCGTCCACCGAGCCGGCCATGCGGCCCGTCGGCGCCGCGCTCGGCCTGCCGCGGCACCCGATCGACGTGTTCTACAACGTCACCACCCCGGCGCAGGAGGTCTCGGAGTACAACTGGCTCTACGATTCCGCGGCTGACGGCGGCAGCGGGGCCTGCTCGACCGTGACCCCGGTCTCCTGCCTGACGCCGCTGCGCCCGGCCACCGGATGGAACTCGTTCATCCGGCCGCTGCAGGTCACGATCATGCTCGGGTCGGTGCTGCAGAACGACCCGCGGCCGTTCTACCTGCGCCAGTCGAACCTGACCGGCGGCCGGCTCGGCTACCCCGTGATCGACGGCGCGCTGGCCGGTTACCGCAGCGTGTTCAGCGCGAGCGCCCCGGTCGTCAGCAACCCGATGTCCGCCGACGGCGCGGCCCTGCACGCCCAGCAGATGTGGGCCAGGGCGCTGGCGGCCGGATCCGTGCGCGGGTACGTGCAGGGCGGCGTGGTCACCATCACCGGCCCGGCGGGCACGTCCGTCCCGGTCACGGCGCCGGACGGGACCAGGGTGAGCTGGCCGGCGGGGCGGCCTACGGCGCCGGCTACGCCGGCCAGCTCTCGGCCCGCACCACCCTGGGCGGGCACGGCCTGAAGCTGGCGCTGGCATCGACGCCGTACCCGGCCGGTCCCGCGACGGCGCCGGCCACGGCCGCCGCCGCGCGGCTGCCGCGCTCCACGGCGGCCATCAATGCCGCGGCCAACCCGGCGCAGCTGCCTGGCGGGGCGCTGGGCGAGGCGCTGCGGGCTGTCGCCGGCGCCGGGCCGGTGCCGGCCGGACGGGGCGGGTGAGCGAGCCAGTCATGCAGATAGCCCTGACCGAGGAAGGCACGTACCCGCATCACTTCGGAGGTGTCAGCGTGTGGTGTGACCAGCTGATCCGCGGCATGCCGGACTACGACTTCCGGCTCGTCGCGCTGGTCGCCACGGGCAGCGAGCCGGTGCGCTGGAAGCTGCCTGGCAACGTCACGTCCCTGGTCACGGTGCCGTTGTGGGGCCCGCCGCCGCCAGGTTCCGGGCCGCGGGCCAGGCTGGGCCGCGGCCGGGGCGCCGTGCCCGTCGGCGACCTGATCGATGTCCTGCTGGAGCCGCCCGACCAGCAGCAGGACCGTTTCGCCAGCGTGCTGCGCGAGATGTTCGGCTGCGGCCAGGCCGGGACCCTCTCGGGCGCGCTCGCCAGCGAGAGCGCCGTGCAGGTGCTCAGCGACGCGTGGCGGGACCGGCCCGAGAGCGCGCACTCGGTGCCGACCCTGCATGACGCGGTCACCGTCATGCAGATGATCGAGCACGCGCTCCGGCCGCTGTCGCATCCGCCGGTCCGGGCGGACGTGGTGCACGCGGTCACCAACGGGCTCGGCGCGCTGCCGGCGCTGACCGCGAAATGGCAGTACGGCACGCCCATGCTCGTCACCGAGCACGGCATCTACATGCGGGAGCAGTTCCTGCACAGCCGCTCGGCGCCGTACCGGTGGCCGGTGCGCCGGCTGTTCCTGCGGTTCCTGCGCCGCCTGTGCGCGCTCGGCTATCACGAAGCGCAGATGATCACGCCGGGCAACGTCTACAACAAGCGCTGGGAGGAGCAGCTCGGCGCCGACCTGTCCAAGGTCCGCACCGTCTACAACGGGGTCGATCCCGCCGACTTCCCCGCGCTGGCCGGCGAGCCGGACGTGCCGACCATCTCCTGGGCCGGACGGGTCGACCCGGTCAAGGACCTGGACACGCTGCTGCGCGCGTTCGCGCTGGTCCGCGAGCAGATCCCGGCGGCGCGGCTGCGCATCTTCGGCTCGCCCCCGGCCGGCGGCGAGGCCTACCTGGAGCACCTGCAGCTGCTGGCCGACGAGCTGGGCATCAGCGCCAGCACCAGCTTCGAGGGCCGGGTGGACAAGATCCGCGACGCGTATGCGGCCGGGCAGGTCGTCGTGCTGTGCAGCATCACCGAGGGATTCCCCTACACCCTGATCGAGGCCATGACGTGCGGGCGGCCGTGCGTCGGAACCGACGTGGGCGGCGTCACCGAGGCCATCGGCGACACCGGCCTCGCGGTGCCGCCGCGCAGCCCGGCCGGGCTGGCCGAGGCCTGCCTCACCCTGCTCGGGGACGCCGGGCTGCGGCAGAAGCTGGGCGCGGCAGCCCGGCTGCGCGCCCTGGAGTACTTCACGGTCGACCGGGCGATCAGCGCGTTCGATGAGATTTACACCTTCCTCGGCTCTGGCCGCCCGCTGCTCACCGCTGACCCCGGCCAGACGCCGGCCATCGCGCCCGGAGCCGGCTGGCGGCACCGTTTCGGCGGAGCGCAGCTGATGGCGCTGGGGGCAGCCGGATGAGCGCCGAGAGCCTGCGGGATCCCCGGCTGCTCGCGCAGCAGGCGGCCGGCGGCGCGGGGCCGCTGCTGACCGAGGGCCGCTCGGAGCCTGCCGATAGCGTGGCCGCGCTCTGCGCCGATTTCAGCGAGGTCTGCGCGTCGGCGGTGGACCCGCTGGAGATCGCCAGCGCGCTGGAGTTCGACGGCCTGAGCGACCAGGCGGTGGCGGACCGCTACGGCCTGCCGGACGTCTTCGCCCTGGCCCAGGAGATGTTCCAGCGGGTTCCCCGGCAGCCTGCCGAGCCCGAGCCGCTGTCGGATCCCTGGCACACCAGCAGGCTGCGGCCCGCCCTGCACGGCCTGCTGTACGGGCTGCCCGCCATCTGCTTCCCGGCCGCGGCCGGGCTGCTAGGCGGCCCGGGCGTGCTGCCCACGCTGGTCGCGGCGCTGCTGGTGGCCTGGGGACTCAGCCAGGGGCTGGCTTACCTCGGCTACCGGCGGCTCGGCATGGCCGACACGGGCCAGACCCGGCGGGTGCTGCGGGCCGGGCTGGTGGCCGGGCTGGCGGTGGTCGCGGCGGCCATGGCGGCCGCCGCGATGCTGCTGCACGCACGGGCCGACGTGGTGATCTTCGGCGCCGGCGAGGGCGCGTACATGCTCGGCGCCTGCGTGCTGATGGTCCTGGGCGCCGACCGCTGGCTGCTGGTCGCGCTCGCGCCCGGCGTCCTCGGCAGCGCGGCGTTCCTGCTGCTGGGACGGCCGGCCGGGCAGGAGCACCTGGTCTGGGCCGCGCTGGCCGCGACCCCGCTGCTCGCGCTCGCGCTGGCCGTGGCCTGCTCGCGGCCCCGCAGCCCGCGGGCGGGCCGGGTGCTGACCGGGACGGAGCTGCTGTCGGCGCTGCCCGCCATCGCCTTCGGGCTGCTCGCGGCCGGCCTGCTGATCTTCCCGGTGGCGGCCGGGGTGCACGGGCACGGCGGGATCAACGTCGGCGCGCTGCTGGCGGCGCTGCCGCTGTCGCTGTCCATGGGCGCCGCCGAGTGGAGCCTGCTCTGGTACCGCAGGCGGATGCGGCGGCTGGTGCGGGCGACCGGCGAGCTGCGCGACTTCGGCGTCCGGGCCAGGCGGGTGCTGCTCGCCGCGGTGGGCCAGTACCTGGCCGGGACCCTCGCGCTGACCGCGGCGACCATCTGGATCGTGCTGGCGGCGCGGCTGATCCCGCTGCGCGGGCCGGTACCGGCCGAGGTAGCGGCTTACCTGGCGCTCGGCTGCGCCATGTTCCTGGCGCTGCTGCTGCAGGCGCTCGGGGCCCGGGCCTTCGCGCTGGCCGCCGCCGCTGTCGCGCTCGCGTTCGAGATCGGCTACCGCGACTACGGCGTCCCCGCGCAGCTGGCCGCGTGCTGCGGGCTGCTGATCGCGCTCGGCATCTACGCGTCCAGGGAACTCAGCCGGGCGGTGCGGCATGGCTACTAGCGCGCCGCGGCACCAGGCCACGCAGGAACAACCGGACAGGGGGAGTGTCATGACCGAGATCGCAGCAGTGACGGGGGCCGAGGGGTTCATCGGCTCGCACCTGGTGGAGGAGCTGGTCCGCCGCGGCTACCGGGTGCGGGCGATGGCCCTCTACAACATGTTCAGCGCGGCGGGGTGGCTGGACACCCTGGAGGCCGGGATCAGGGACCAGGTCGAGGTCGTGTTCGGCGACGTGCGCGACCCCGCATCGGCTCGCGAGCTGGTGGCAGGCGCCGACGTGGTGTACCACCTGGCCGCGCTCGGCTCGGTGCCGTACTCCTACAGCGCGCCGCGGTCATTCGTGGACACCAACACGATCGGCACCCTGCACGTGCTGGAGGCGGTCCGCGCCTGCGAGACGCCGCGGCTGGTGCACACCTCGACCAGCGAGACCTACGGCACGGCCCGCACCGTCCCGATCAGCGAGGCGCACCCGCTGCAGGCCCAGTCGCCGTACGCGGCGGCCAAGGTCGCGGCGGACAAGCTCGCTGAGTCCTACCACCTGAGCTTCGGGCTGCCGGTGGTCACCCTGCGCCCGTTCAACACCTTCGGGCCGCGGCAGTCGGCGCGCGCGGTCATCCCGCAGGTCATCACGCAGCTCGCGGCCGGCTCGCGGCAGCTGCGGCTGGGCGCGCTGAATCCGACCCGCGACTTCAGCTATGTCACCGACACCGCGCGGGCCTTCGTCGAGCTCGGCACCGCCCCGGCCTCGGCAGTCCTGGGCGAGCTGTTTAACAGCGGCACCGGCAGCGACATCTCGATCGGGCAGCTGGCCGCGACGATCGCCAGCCTGATGGGCGTGCAGGCCGACATTGTCGAGGATGCGCAGCGGCTGCGGCCGAAGGACTCCGAGGTGATGCGGCTGGTCTGCGATGCGTCCCGGCTGCGCGAGCGAACCGGCTGGCGGCCGCTGATGAGCCTGGAGGACGGCCTGCGGGCCGCCATCGACTGGTTCACCCAGCCGGCCAACCTGGCCCGCTACCAGCCGGGGGAGTACCGCCAGTGAGGTGTCAGCCCGTGCGCACGCGCAGCCGATGCCGGGGCCGCCGGCGCCGGCTAACAGGGGCGGGGTGACTGGATGCGGATCCTCATTATCGGAGCCAGCGGGTTTCTCGGCGGGCACGTGTGCCAGCGGGTCGCGGCCGCGGGCCACAGCGTCGTGACGGCAGGCCGGAGCGCGCTGCCCGGATCGGCAGCCCATCAGATCGTCGATCTCGCGACCGACCAGCCGGGCAAGGTCGCCGCGATGCTGTCGGCGCTCGGCCCGGACGTGGTGGTGAACTGCGCGGGACTGACGGCCGGCGATCAGGACATGCTGGCCGCCGTCAATATCACCGGCACCTATGCGCTGGTGGCCGCCATGCTCTCCAGCGGCCTGCCGGCCCGGCTGGTGCACATCGGGTCAGCCGCCGAGTACGGCTCCGGCAAGCCAGGTGACGCCGTCGCCGAGTCGACGCCGGCCCGCCCGGAGACGAGCTACGGGTCGACGAAGCTGGCCGGCACCCGGCTGGTTGAGCTGGCCAGGAGCGCCGGGCTGGAAGCGGTCGTGCTGCGCGTGTTCAACCCGCTCGGGCCCGGCGCGCCAGAGGACAGCCTGCCCGGCCGGGTCGCGGCGCAGCTGCGGCGGCTGCCCGCCGGCGATGACTCGCTGCGGCTCGGCTCGCTGGACGGCGTGCGGGACTTCGTCGACGTGCGCGACGTCGCTGACGGAGTCCTGGCCGCGACGGTCGCGCCAGCGCTGCCCCATCCGGTGCTCAACATCGGCAGCGGCCGGCCGGTCCTGGTCCGCTCGATGGTCCGGGACCTGCTCGCGGTCAGCGGCTGCAGCTGCGCGGTGACTGAGGACGGGCCGGCTTCGGCCCGGTCGGCTGCCTGGTCCTGGCAGCAGGCTGACATCGGCCGTGCCACCAGGGACCTGGACTGGCTGCCGCGGCGCGATCTCGGGACATCACTGGCTGACATGTGGGAGGCGAGCCATGACCTGGATATCCCGTGACGATGCATGGCCCTCCTCGGGACTGTCCGCCGGGCAGGCAGCTGAGCTGCCACGGCTGATCGTGCCTGCTTACTTTCATCCGGCGGCGCATTTCGGCCTGTGGCGGCAGATCGCCGCGCATGCGGCCAGCATCCGGCTGGTGGTGCTGAACGTGGCGAACGGTCCGGGACTGGCGCGGAGCCCGGACTTCGACGGCGCGCTGGATCTGCTGCGCCAGGCCGGCATCGGGGTCGCGGGCTACGTGGACACCAACTACGGGCAGCGGCCGGCTGAGGCCACCCTGGCCGACGTGCAGCGGTTCCTGAACTGGTTTGACGTGGCCGGGATGTTCTTTGACCGCGTCGCGGTCGGCCCGGAGCAGCTGGACTACTACGCCACCCTGGCCCGCCGCAGCCGTGACCTCGGGACAGAGACGGTGGTATTCCACCACGGCGCTCATCCGCTCGAGGCATACGCCGAGCATGCCGACATCATCGGCACGTTCGAGGGTCCCTGGGAGCCCTACCTGCGGCTCGCCGTCCCGCGCTGGACCCGGTCGCGCCCGGCCACGACCTTCTACCACGTCGTGTACTCGGTGCCGCCGGAGCACGCCGCCGACGCCTGCCTGCTGGCCACCCGGCGCCGGGCCGGCTGCGCCTACATCACCGATCGCGGCGGGGATAACCCCTACGACGGGCTGCCCGCGTGGGGACTCGCGCCGGACGGGCCGTGGCGCATGGGCCCGGGGCCAGGAGACTAGGAATCACATGCCTGTCCGCAGCCCGAAGACCAGGCGGCACTCCCCGGTGACGTGGGCTCAGCGGGAGCGCCGGCGCCGGTGGCGGCGCGCGGCGCCGATCCTGGCTGCCATCGTCGTGGCCGCCGCCGCGGTGGCGGTGACGGTGCGGCTGCTGGGCGGCAGCAGCGGCCGGTGCCAGCAGTCCTTCGTGCCCGCCTTCTTCGCGCCGGGCAGCGGCTGGAGCCAGGCGATCAGCGCGACGCCGCCGCCTGGCGTCATGATCCTGGATATCTCCGGCACCGGGGCCGGCAGCGCACCTAATCCGGCGTTCCAGGCCGTGGTCAGGCAGGCGCAGGCCGCGGGCGTCACCGTGCTCGGCTACAGCGGCACGGACTACACGGGACGGCCGGTGGCGGCGGTAGAGGCGGATGTCCGCCATTACCGGTCCTGGTACGGGGTGACGGGCATCTTCCTGGATCAGTCGGCCAGCGGGGCCGGCCAGCTTGGCTACTACCGGCAGCTCGCGGCTTACATCCGCCGGCTGAGCCCCGGCTCCAGGATCTGGCTGAATCCTGGCACCTACCCGGCCGAAAGTTATATGTCGATTGCTAATGTCATCATGGTTTATGAGGGAACGTATGCGGACTACCGGCATATTGGCGTTCCCGCCTGGACGGCCCGGTACCCGGCTGACCGCTTCGCGCACACCATCTACGCCACCCCAGCCGGCGAGCTCGATCATGCCATTAACCTGGCGCGAGCGCGGCATGCCGGATATGTCTACGTAACCAGCGGGTCAGGAGCAAATCCGTATTCAGCGCTGCCGGCTTACTGGGCGGCCGAGGACACCGCGCTAGGAGCAAAATGCTAACTGCCAGCACTCGTTTGCAGCATTACTGTCTGAATATTCATTCAAATGCATGAGGACATGGTCAGCGGGGCACGGCACAGTAGTGCTGTGGATACGCTCAGGCTACTTCTGGTGGACGACTACCGGATGGTGACGGAGGCACTCGCCTCCCGCCTCTCAGCGGCGCCGGACCTGTGGGTTGCGGGCTGCTGCAGCACCGACGACCCGCGGCTGCCGGATATTGTCCGGTGGCTGCGCCCGGATGTCATCCTGATCGAGGTCGAGCCGCTGGGCTCCGCCGTGGCGGAGGTCCTGCACCGGCTGCGGGCCGCGTGGCCGTCCGCGCGCGTGATCGTCGTCAGCGCGGACGGGGACATCTCGCACGCGGTCGATGCCGCCAGGGCAGGCGCCGATGCCTGGGTCTCCAAGAAGCAGGCGGCCGATCAGCTCGAGACCGTGCTGCGCGGGGTGGCCAACGGCCACTCCTGGTTCCCGCCGAGCATGCTCGGCGAGATCCTGCGCCAGCTGCGCGGCGATGTCCGGCGAGCCACCGAGAGCAGCGACCTGCTCGGTTCGCTCAGCCCGCGCGAGCTCGACGTGATGATCAGCATGGCGGAGGGCAAGCCGGGCCACCAGATCGCCGCGGACCTGATGATCTCCGCCGATACCGTGCGCACGCACACTCGCAGCATCTTCAGCAAGCTCGACGTGCACAGCAGGCTGGAGGCGGTGAGCGTCGCCCGCGCGGCGGGCCTGCGCACCAGCCGGCAGCACGCGGGCAGCGAGCGGCCGCTCGGGGAGCGGGCGCTCGGCGAGCGGGCCGACGGCGAGCGGCCGGCCCGCGGCGAGCCGACTAGCGGCGGGCGGACTGGCCGGGAGCGGGCGTTCGGCGAGCGGACGGGCCGGGAGCGGGCACTCGGCGAGCGGACGGGCCGGGAGCACGCCGCGGCCGGGCAGTGCTCTGGCCCGCCGTCTTCATGACTGCCTGCCAGCAGGCCGTCCTGCCTGCGCCTGGCGCTGCCGCGCTGACCAGCAGGCCGGTCCGCGTCGGCGTGGTGGTCACCCGGCTGGAGGGAGGCGCCGGCGTCCTGGCCCTGCGCGGCGCCCGGGTCCTGGATCCCGGCTCCTGCCAGGCCACGATCATCACCGGTAGCGGCAGTGGCCGGCTGCTCGATGCAGCCGCGGCCGCGGGTCTCGAGGTGCTGGTCGAGCCCGCACTGCGAGCGCCCATCGCGCCGCGAGATGACCTGGTCGCACTGCGGCGTCTGGAGGCGCTGTTCCGCGGCCGGGGCTTTGACGTGGTGCACACGCACTGCGCCAAGGCGGGCGCGCTGGGCCGCATCGCTGCCAGCCGCGCGGCGGTGCCCAGGATTGTGCACACCTATCACGGCTTTCCGTTCCATGACTTCCAGTCGGCGTTCCGCAGGCGGGCCTACGTGTCGATCGAGCGGCGTCTCGGCCGGATCACTGACGTGGCGCTGTGCGTGGGCGCCGGGGTGGCGGCCGAGGCGATACGGCGGAAGCTGATTGCGCCCGAGCGGGCCAGGACCATCGGGGTGGCCGTGGACGAGGCGGCCGGGGCCGGGAAGACGACCGGACCAGGCGGCACCGGCGACCCGGTGCGGGCCCGGCTGCGCGCGCGGGCGGCGCTCGGGCTGCCGGCCGGTGCCACCGTCGTCGGCGCCGTGGGGCGGCTGACCTTCCAGAAGGCCCCCGAGGACTTCGTCCTGGCGATGCGTCAGGTCGGCCGCCCGGGCGCCATCGGCGTCTGGATCGGCGGCGGTGAGCTGGCCGGCCGCATGAGCCAGCTGGCCAGCAGCACCGGCGGCACGGGCGGCATGGGCCGCGCGGGCGGTCCCGGCGGCGCGGGCGATCCGGGCGGCGCGGGCGGACCGGGCGGCGCGGGCGGCATAGGCGGGCCGGGCGGGGTCAGCATCCGCCTTCCGGGCGAGCGGGCCGACGCCTGCGAGGTCATGTCCGCTTTCGATGTCTTCGTGCTTCCGAGCCGGTATGAGGGCCTTCCCACCGTCATCGTGGAGGCTATGAGCCGCGGGGTGCCGGTGGTCGCGACGGCCGTCAACTCGGTCCCGGACCTGGTGATACCGGGCGAGACCGGTCTGCTGGTGCCCCCGCGGCAGCCTGCCCAGCTGGCGGCGGCGATCAGGTACCTGCTCGACCGGCCCGCGCTGGCCGGCCAGATGGCTGAGCGCGCGCGCAGGCGCGTAGCCGGCCGGTACGGGGCCGGCGAACTGCGCGATTCCCTCATGGCGGCCTATATGGCCGAGCCGCCCGAGCTTTTATCCACACGAGCTACACACGGAAAACCAGGGGACGCCAAGCCAGACTCCTACGATGCACGAATGATAAGTAATCCCAGTGCAGTAGCGCCGATGCACGACGACATGTCATAGGTCTCGGCGGACGGACAAAAAAGGGAGTGCAGGGATAACGTACTTATTCCCGTGACAGTGGATGATAATGCTGCCGTCCCGGGACCCCGGATGGTCAGATATGGGGATCTCTGCGGACTACTGAATACGCCTGGATCGTGGTGCGGTGCCTTCGGGGGGCCGGTACCTGTCCAGGCACGGGGGAAAAATGACGGGGACTTCTTTCCACGCGCGGCATGCCAGCCGGAGGCTCGGCGGCCTGCCGCGCGAGCCGGGATCCGGCCGGGCTGCGCCACTGCTGACCGCCGGAGCGACGTCCGCCCCTGGCCGGGCGCGGACGGCCGGGTGATCGCCATGAAGAACCTGGTACTGGGCGATGACCAGGGCATATTCCTCGACGCACTGTCGACCGTGCTCACCCAGCGCGGCTATCAGATCGGTGCCGTCGCGCGCAGCTCGGCGGAGATGATCGCATTCGTCCGCAGCCAGCGCCCGGACGCGTGCCTGATCGACTGCAGCACCGCACCGGACGGCGGAGTGGAGGCGATCGGCCGGGTGATTGCCGCGAGCGACGACACCAGCGTGCTCGTACTCGGCGCGGATCCGTGCCGCGATGCGGCCCGGCGCGCCATCGACGCGGGCGCATCCGCTTACCTGCACCAGTCGCGCGGTGTTGACGCGCTCATCTCGGCGCTCGGTCAGGTAGCGAGGGGGGAACTGGTCGTCGATATTCCTGACGACACGCCCAGGCGGCAGCCGCGGGCGAACAGTCACGCCGAGCGGGCGGCCGCCGCCCTGACGAGCCGCGAGCGGGAGTGCCTCGAGATGCTCGTGGAGGGGCTGGACACGGACGCGATGGTCGCCAGGCTCGGCGTCGCGCGCACCACCGTGCGCACTCACCTGCAGTCGGTTCTGACCAAGCTGGGCGTGCATTCACGGCTGGAGGCGGCCTCCTTCGCCGTGCGGCACCGGCTGCTGGAGCCGCGCGCCGAGAGCACGCCGAGTTTCCGGCCGCAGCTGCCCGCTCCCCGCGAGCGTCCCGACGTCCGCCAGCACGCCGCGGCGCGGCCAGTCGGATCGCGGCAGCGGCTGCACCTGGCTGCCGTCGAGGATCGGGAGGCGCACGCGGGCTAGCGCCGGGCGTGCACACGGCTGCTCTGCCGCCGGCGCCAGGCCGCCGGAGCCGGGCGGCCGGAGCCGGGCGCAAGCCGGCTCAGGACGGCGGCGGGCCCGCGGGCTGACGGCACCGGACCGGGCCATGGCAGGCTTGAGCCATGATCGTGGGGATCGGCGTCGACATCGCGGACGTGTCCAGGCTGGCCGCGGCGCTGAGGCGGACCCCGGCGCTGGCGCGGCGCTTGTTCGCCGAGAGCGAACGGGACGCGCCGATCGCGTCGCTGGCCGGATGCTTCGCCGCGAAGGAGGCCGCGGCCAAGGCCCTGGGCGGTCCGCGGGGGCTGCGCTGGACCGATGTCGCCGTGGCGCACGATCCCAGCGGCAGGCCGTTGCTGGAGGCCAGCGGCACGGTGGCCGAGGCAGCTGACAAGCTGGGCGTGACAGCCTGGCACCTGTCGCTCAGCCATGACGCCGGGCTGTGCATCGCGGTCGTAGTCGCCGAGAGATGACGGATCACCCTGCTGTCACGAAGGATGGGTAGCCAGAGGATGAGAAACGCGCACGCGGTCTCGGTCGTCCGGACGGCCGAGCAGGCCCTGATGGCTGCCCTGCCCGAGGGCACTCTCATGCAGCGGGCGGCGACGGGGCTGGCGGCCGCCTGCGCCGGGCTGCTGCCGGGCGTTTACGGGTGCCGGGTCGCCGTGCTGGCCGGCAGCGGCGACAACGGGGGCGACGCGCTGCACGCCGGAGCGATGCTGGCCCGGCGCGGCGCCGTCGTGACCGCCGTCACCGCGGCTGACCGGGTGCACGCGGGCGGTGCCGCCGCGCTGCGCGGCGCGGGCGGCCGGCTGCTGCCCGCCGCCGACCCGCAGACACCGGGCGTGCTCGCGCAGGCCGACCTCATCATGGACGGCCTGCTCGGCATCGGCGGGCGCGGCGGGCTGCGGGACGCTGCCGCCGAGCTGGCCGACCGGACGCGCCGCGCCCGCCGGGACGGGGCGCTGGTGGTGGCCGTCGACCTGCCCAGCGGCGTGGACGCGGACACCGGCGAGGTCGCCGGGCCGGCCATCGGGGCCGACGTCACGATTACCTTCGGCACGTGGAAGCCGGGACTGCTGATCGATCCGGGTGCCGAGCGGGCCGGCGCCGTGCAGCTGGTCGACATCGGGCTCGGGCCCTACCTGGGCGAGCCGGCCGCTGTCGCGCTGCAGGCTCCCGACGTGGCCGGGATCCTGCACCGGCCGGGCGCTGAGTCGGATAAGTACCGGCGCGGCGTGCTCGGCGTGCTGGCCGGCAGCGATCAGTACACCGGCGCGGCCGTGCTCGCCACCGGCGGCGCGATCCGCGGCGGGGCCGGCATGGTCCGGCTGCTGTCGGCGCCTGCCGCGCTGGCCGTCGCCCGGCTGCACTGGCCCGAGGCCGTGCTGACGGTCACCGACGCGAGCCGGCCTGACCACACGCTCAAGGTGGCCGGGAGGGTGCAGGCCTGGGTGGCCGGACCCGGCATGGGCACCGGGGATGACGCGGCGGCGCTGCTCGCAGCGGTGCTCAGCACCGACCTGCCCGTGCTGGTCGATGCCGACGGCATCACGGTGCTGGCCGCGCATCGCGAGCTGCTGAACCGGTCGGCGCCGACCCTGATCACGCCGCACTCGGGCGAGCTGGCCCGGCTGATGGGCGGGGACGCCAGCCAGATCGAGGCCCGGCGGCTCCGGCACGCCACCGCGGCCGCCGCCGAGCTCGGCGTGACCGTCCTGCTGAAGGGCTCGACCACTGTGATCGCCTCGCCGTCTTCCGGCGAGCCCGTGCTGGTCAATCCCACCGGCACCGGCTGGCTGGCCACGGCAGGCTCGGGCGACGTGCTGTCCGGCCTGGCCGGCTCGCTGCTCGCGCAGGGCGCCCCAGCGCCTCAGGCGGCCGCCGCGGCCGCCTACCTGCACGGCATCGCCGGCCGCCTGGCCGCGGACGACGCGCCGATCGGGGCGGCCGACATTATCGCGGCGCTGCCGGCCGCGATCCGGACGGTCACCGCGCCGGGCTGACCGCCTGCCCGGCGAGGCCGGCTGACCGCCTGCCCGGCGAGGCCGGCGGACTGGCTAGGCCTCGGCCCGGCCGCCCAGGTGGTGCGCGAGGAACTTGTCGGCCGTCGCGTAGAAGCGGAGCCGGTTCTCCGGCTTGGCGAAGCCGTGTCCCTCATCGGGGAACAGCATGTACTCGTGCGGGATCCCGGCCTTCTCCAGCGCCGCCACGATCTGCTCGGACTCCGCCTGCTTCACCCGCGGGTCATTGGCGCCCTGCGCGATCAGTAACGGTATCCGGATGCTCTCCGCCCGCGACAGCGGCGAGCGGGACCAGAGGAAATCGCGCTCGGTCTCCGGGTTACCGACGCGGCGATGGAACTGGGAGATCAGCGGGGCCCAGTACGGCGGGATGGACTCGATCAGCGTGATCAGGTTCGACGGCCCGACGATATCCACGGCGCAGCGGTAAATGTCCGGCGTGAAGGCGGCGCCGGCCAGCGACGCGTACCCGCCGTAGGAGCCGCCGAAGATGGCGACCCTGGCCGGATCGCTCCAGCCCTGGCTGATGGCGAAGGCCGCCGCGTCGCTCAGGTCGTCTTGCATCTTCGCGCCCCACTCACGGTCGCCCGCGTTGAGAAACGATTTCCCGTAGCCGGTGGAGCCCCGGAAGTTGACCTGGACGCACAGATAGCCCCGGTTGGCCAGCCACTGGGCCTCGGGGTCGAAGCCCCAGGAGTCACGCGCCCACGGGCCGCCGTGCACGTTCAGCACGGTCGGCAGATCCGCCTGGTCGCCGCCGAGCGGGAAGGTCGCGTAGCCGTGCAGGGTCAGCCCGTCCCGGCTGATGAACGAGAACGGCTCCATCGGGGCCAGCTCGAAACGGGACAGCTCGGGCTGGTGCTCGAAGAGGAACTGGCCGCGGCGGGCAGCGCGGTCATAGGAGAAGAACGGAACCGGCCCGGAGTCGTTCGTGAAGGCGACCAGCCAGGTGGCGTCGCTGTCGTCCGCGTCCACGATCGCCGGGTCGCCCGGGTGCAGGGCCCGGATCGCGGCCAGGTCATCAGCGACCGACGGGTCGAGGACGCGGTATTCCGACCGGTCCTTCTCCAGGATGACGATCTGCGGCTCGCGCGTGTCCGGGTGCACCCGGACGTTGCTCACGTCCGCCTCCGGGTCCTCGCACAGCACCTCGACGGATCCCGTGGCCACGTCGATGCGGACCAGCCGGGCCGTCTCCGCGTTCACCGAGCTGGTCGCCAGCAGCGAGCCGCCGTCCGCGCTGAACGCGATCGGCTCGGTCGTCAGCGCATCGTCGGCCGGCACCGCGAGCAGCCCCCGCCAGTCATCATCGGCGCTGTCGCGGACCAGCAGCTGGAAGCTGCCGTCCGGCTGCGGCGCGAAGGCGCCCCGGACGACCAGCTGGGAGTCGGCCAGCCAGCCGACGAAGCCGGGGTTCTTCACTTCCTTGGCCAGCTCACCGGTGACCAGGTCCAGCCGGTAGACGTCGTGCAGCTGCTCGTTGTCGCGGTTCAGGCCGATCAGGATCTCGGTCGGGAACTTCCGCTCCGCCGCGATCAGCTGAGTCTGCACCCCGTCGAAGGGGGTCAGGTCGCGGCGCTGCATGGTCTGCAGGTCCACGTCGTGCAGCCGCCAGTTCTCGTCGCCGCCGCTGTCCTGGATGTAGAGCAGGTGACGGCCGTCGTGGGCCCAGGCGAACTGCCGGATTCCGCGGTCAGTGTCGTCAGTGACCACCGTGGCCGCGTCCCAGTCCACTCCGGTGGCGGCGCTGACCGGGGCAAGCCAGACATTCAGCACGCCGTCGCGCGGTGCTATCCAGGCCAGCTGGGAGCCGTCGGGAGAGAGGCGGGGACTGACCCGCTCGGGATTGCCGAACAGCACGGGCAGCGGGATGAGCTCGGCCACCAGGACAGCACCTTTCACGCGGCGATTGGCGACGGCGGGCTGAGCCAGTACCCGGCATGAGGACCGCTGGGGCGCTCATGCGGCAGAGCCAGGCCGACTAGCTGAACTCTATCGGGCGCAGCAGGCCCGGCTCGCGCCGCGCCGGGCGGCTCAGCACTCGCAGCCTGGCAGACTGGAGCGTCATGGACGGTCACCCGGAGATAGTCGTCGACCTCGCCGCGATCACGGCCAACGCGGCAGCGCTGGCCGCGCACGTGGGCGGCACGCAGCTGATGGCGGTGGTCAAGTCTGACGGCTACGGCCACGGCATGATCCCGGCCGCGCAGGCCGCGGTCGCCGGGGGAGCCCGCTGGCTGGGCGTTACGCACCTGGCCGAGGCGATCGCGCTCCGGGACGCCGGCCTCACGCAGCGGGTGCTCTGCCTGACCGCGGTGGCCGATGCGCCGCACGAGGACGCGATCAGCCGTGACGTCGACCTCACGGCCGGGTCGGTGGCCCTGGTCAGCCAGATCGCGGCCGCCGCGAGGCGGGCCGCGGCCCGCGCTGGTGCACCTCAAGGCCGATACCGGCATGTGCCGGGGCGGCGCCACCGCGGCCGAGTGGCCGGCCTTGCTGCAGGCGGCTCGCGCCGCGGAGGCCGCTGGCGAGCTCCGGATCACCGGCATCTGGTCGCATCTGGCCTGCGCGGACATGCCCGGTCACCCGTCCGTCGATGCGCAGCTGAGCGTATTCCGCGCTGCCATCGAGCAGGCGGAGCAGGCGGGGGCCAGGCCCGAGGTCCGGCACCTCGCCAACACGCCGGCCACGCTGACCCTGCCGCAGACCTGGTTCGACCTGGTGCGCACCGGCGGCGGCATCGTCGGGCTGTGCACGCTGCCCGGCGGCGCACCTGACTGGCTGCGGCCCGCGATGACGGTGCGGGCCGAGGTCGTGCAGGCCAAGCGCGTGCCGGCCGGCTCGGGCGTTTCCTACGGGCACCGCTACGTCACGAGCCGGGAGACAACGCTGGTGCTGGCTCCGCTCGGCTACTACGAGGGAGTCCCGCGGCAGGCCGGTAACACGGCCGAGGTGCAGATCGCCGGGCACCGCCTGACGATTTCCGGCACCGTCTGCATGAACCAGTTCGTTATCGATGTCGGCGATGAGAAGATCGGGCCGGGTGCCGAGATCGTGCTGTTCGGCCCTGGCGACAATGGCGAGCCGACGGCCCAGGACTGGGCTGACGCGCTCGGCACGCTCTCCTATGAGATCGTGACCAGGTTCGGCGGCAAGCTGCCCAGAAGCTACTGTGGAGTAACGCAGGGCGGCGATCCCGCGCTCGTTGCCGACGGGAGGACGGATGGGCAGGTGGCGGCGGCTTACTAGCGTCGTCGGGCTGGTCGCCGGCGCTGCGGCCGCCGGTACCGGGGTGGCCGTCGCGGCGCAGAAGATCGCCGTCGGGCGGATCCGGCTGCGCCCTGATCCGGCCGCGGGCGAGCCGCTCGGGCAGCTGCGGGGCCGGCCGCTCACGGTGCTGGCCGATGACGGCGTGCCGCTGCACGTCGAGATCTGCGGGCCGGACGACGCGCCGGTCACGATCGTCTTCAGCCACGGCTACACGCTGACCCAGGATGTCTGGCACTACCAGCGGCAGGCTCTCGAGCGCACCGCCCGGCTGGTCTTCTGGGACCAGCGAGGCCACGGCCGGTCCGGCCGCAGCGGCTATGACCACGTCAGCATCGACCAGCTCGGCAGCGACCTGGCCGCCGTGCTGGCGGCGACCGTGCCCGGTGACGCGCCAGTCGTGCTCGTCGGCCATTCCATGGGCGGGATGACGGTCATGGCGCTCGCTGATCGTTACCCCGGGCTGTTCGGCACCAAGGTGATCGGCGCCGTGCTGATCTCGACGGCGGCGGGCGGAGTCGACCCCATGCTGTGGCTGCCGCAGCCGCTGCGCTCCATCGCCCGCGGGGCCGCGCCGCCGATGCTGCGGGGCGCCAGAGGGCGGCGCGCCGCGCTGCTGGAATGGAGCCGCGAGGCGGCCAGCGACATTGCCTTCCTGTCCACCCGGTTCCTCGCCTTCGGCGATCCGTACGTCAGCCCGACCGTGGTGGACTTCCTGGAGCGGATTATCCGGTCGACGCCGGTGGAGGTCGTGTCCGCTTTCTACCTGGCGCTGGCCGATCACGACAAGCGCGGCGCACTGGAGGTCATCGGGCGGGTCCCGTCGGTTGTGCTCACCGGCGACCGGGACCGGCTGGTCGCGCTGCGGCTGAGCGAGGAACTGGCCGAGGCCATTCCCGGCGCCGAGTTCATCCAGGTACCCCGCGCCGGTCACGTGCTCATCCTGGAACGCCCTGAGCTGGTCAACGATGTGATCATCGCGCTGGTGGCCACGGCGCTGACTCGCGCCGGGGCACGGCGCAGGCCGCTAGCCATGTCGGGCACTGACGGCACCGCCGTCCTGGATGAGCAGGTGCAGGTCGCCACCGGCGAGCAGATGCGGGACCTCGGCGCCCGGCTGGCCGCGCTGCTCCGGCCGGGCGACCTGATCGTGCTGTCGGGTCCGCTCGGGGCGGGCAAGACCACCCTGGCCCAGGGGATCGGCGCCGGCCTCGGCGTGCAGGGCCGGGTCACCTCGCCCACCTTCGTGATCGCGCGGGTGCACCCGTCGCTGGGCGCTGGCCCTGACCTCGTGCATGCGGATGCCTACCGGCTGGGCAGCCGCGCCGAAGTCGACGACCTGGACCTGGACGCTGATCTTGACCGGTCAGTGACCGTGGTGGAGTGGGGCGAGGGGCTGGTTGAGGAGCTGGCAGCTGCCTTCCTCGCCATCACGATCAGCCGGGAGGCGGGTGGCTCCGGCGACGACGCTGACGAGCCCCGGACGGTGCGGGTGGTGGGCCGCGGCCAGCGCTGGGCGGCGGCCGCGGAGTCGGCCCGCCTGGTCCTGGCCGGGGCCGCGGAAGTTCAATAGTTCCGGCTTGTCCCTGCGCCGAGCTGTTTTGCGCTACTAAACTGCGGTGATCCACATGAGTTCGCCGTCGTCACGCACGGACTGATGGCCTGATCCGGAGGCGCGCCGTGGCTCAGCAGGGCTCACCGCCCCGTCGTTCCGCGCGGCTGCCAGGGCCGCGCCGCCCTGAGCCAGCCGACCATCGCAGCCGGGCGGGCCGGGCAGTCGGGCCTGACCCGGCCAGGCAGGAACGGCCGTACCGGTCGGACCGGGCACCTTGGCATGAGCATGACGCGTTCGCCCCGGACAACGGCGAGGACCTGCCGCCCTGGGCCGGACCGGGCGTCTACCCGACCGCGCCAGGCCGCCGGGAGCTGAAGCCGCCGGGGCCCGGCCAGGATGAACTGCCCGAGCCGGGCGGCCCGCGCACCCGGCGCCGCGGCCGCGCGGCGGCCGCGCGGCTGCGCAAATCCAGGCGCCGGGTCTACCGCTGGTGCGGTACGGCCATCGCGGTGGCCGTGGTGATCGCCGTGGTAGTGGTCATCGTGACCCGTCCCAAGCCTGCCCCGAACCCCGGCTACATCACGACGCTGCAGCCGGGCGAGTTCAAGGCCGTGCCCAATGCGTGCGGCGCGGTCACCGCCGCGACGCTGAGCCAGTACCTGCCCGGTCAGGCCAGGAAGGTCAACAGCACCATCGCCTCATCCGCTGACAGCCAGTGCACGCTGACCGTCGATACCAAGCCGGTCTTCCGGGTGCTGGAAGTCACCGTGCAGGCGTACCCGCCGAGCGTGATCCCGCCGGGGAACGGCAGCGCTACGGCCAGCGCCGTGTACAGCTTCGGCCAGACCGAGCAGGGGATGGCTCATCCGCCGAGACGGTCAGCGATACCGAAGGCCGTGATCACCCCGCTGCCGGGGCTCGGCCAGCAGGCCTTCAGCGCGGTGCAGGTCTTCCGCGGCGGCGGGGTGGTGACCGACAAGGTCACGGTCGTCATCCGGGACCGCAATGTCGTCATCGCCGTCTCCCTCCAGGGGCAGGACAGGGGAGCGGGCTTCGGGCCCGTCCCGGTCACGGCGCTGCAGGCCGGCGCCCTGGCCGGCGCGCGCGAGACGCTGGCCAGGGCCATCACCGAGCCAACGGCCTGACCACCAGCCCGAAGGCCTCGGCAGGCGGTGTCCTCGGCCGGCGGCGTCCTCGGCCGGCGGCGTCCTCGGCCCGGCGGCGTCCTCCGGCAACGGCGTCCTGCGGCAGCAGGGCGAGCCGCGTCGATGAGCGTCTGCTGTCGCTGTATCCGCAGCGATCACGCACTGACGCGGCTGGAACTCAGGGCAGGCGGCCCCCAGGGCGGCGCGTCCGGCCGCGTCCGGCCGCGCCCCGGCGCGCCCCGGCCGCAAATCCGGGCGCCGCGACCCGGGGCTCGGCCGCGACCCGGGGCTCGGCCGCCACCCGAGGCTCGGCTGCGAGCGGCTGGTCACGGTGCTCGCCGGGTGGTCGTAGGCTGGACGACCGTGCTAGTGCTTGCCTTTGACACCGCGACTCCCGCGGTGACCGTCGCGCTGCACGATGGCGCGGCGACGATCGCCGGTGAGTTGGTGGTCGACGGCCGCAGGCATGGTGAACTGCTTGCCGCGTCGATCGAGAAGGTGCTGGCGGACGCTGGCGCCAGCCGCGGTGACCTGACCGCGGTCGGGGTCGGGACTGGTCCCGGTCCGTATACCGGCCTGCGCGCCGGACTGATGACGGCGCGGGTCCTGGGCAGCGCCCTGGATATCCCGGTTCATGGTGTCTGCACCCTGGACGTCCTGGCTGCCGCCGCCGCTGGTCAGGCCGGCCACCGGGAGTTCATCGTCGCGACCGATGCCCGGCGCCGGGAGGTCTACTGGGCCCGCTACGACGCGGCGGGGGAGCGGCTGGACGGGCCACGGGTGAGCAGCCCGGAGCTGCTTCCGGCCGGGCTGCCGGTGGCCGGGGAAGGCCCGCTGCGCTACCGCGAGCTGGCCGGGCGGTCCATCGGCCCGCATTACCCGGCCGCGGGGCAGCTTGCGCAGATCGTTGCGGAACGCATCGCAGCAGGAACTCCCGTCGCGCCGGCTGAGCCGCTGTACCTGCGCAAGCCAGACGCCAGGGAGCCCGGTCAGCCGAAGCGGGTGACACCGTGACCGGCCCGGTGCTGCGCGAGATGACGGTGGCCGACCTGGACGACGTGGCCGAGCTGGACCGCGAGCTGTTCGGGGAAGAGGCCTGGTCACGGGCGATGCTCGCGGGCGAGCTGAGCCAGCAGCCGGCCAGCCGCTATTACCGGGTCGCTGACGAGGCCGGCTCGTCGGCTACGCGGGGCTGCTGGCCGCCGGATCGCAGGCGGACGTGGTCACCATGGCCGTCGCGGCCAGCCGCTGGGGCCGGGGCATCGGGTCCGTGCTGCTGACCGAGCTGCTCGACGAGGCCGACCGGCGCGGCTGCACCGAGGTCTTCCTGGAGGTACGGACCGACAACGCGCGCGCCCAGCGGCTCTACCGGCAGTTCGGCTTCGCCGGGATCGGCATCAGGCGGGGCTATTACCAGCCGTCCGGCACTGACGCGCTGGTCATGCGCCTCGATCTGGCGGGCCGGCCGCGCCACGCCGCCCGCCGGGCCGACGAGGACGCGGTCGGCCCGCTGCAGGCCGCGCGGTCCTGGCACTCCGGCGGAGGCTCGCGGTGACCGCCCCGCTCGTGCTCGGCATCGAGACCTCCTGCGACGAGACGGGCGCCGGGCTGGTCCGGGGTCATGACCTGCTCGCCGACGCGATCGCGTCCAGCGTGCAGGAGCACGCCAGGTTCGGCGGCGTGGTACCCGAGGTCGCCAGCCGGGCCCATCTGGAGGCCATGGTGCCGGCCGTGGACCGGGCACTGGCCACGGCGGGCGTCACGCTGCGCGACGTCGACGCGATCGCTGTCACGGCCGGGCCGGGCCTGGCCGGGGCGCTGCTGGTCGGGGTCTGCGCCGCTAAGGCCTACTCCCTGGCCCTCGGCAAGCCCCTGTACGGGGTGAATCACCTCGCCGCGCACGTGGCGGTTGATCAGCTGGAGCACGGCCCGCTGCCCGTCCCGGCCATCGCGCTGCTGGTCTCCGGCGGGCACTCCTCGCTGCTCCTCGTGCCGGACCTGGCTAGTGAGATAGTGCCGCTCGGCGCGACGATCGACGATGCGGCCGGCGAGGCCTTCGACAAGGTGGCCCGGGTGCTCGGGCTGCCCTTTCCCGGCGGCCCGCACATCGACCGGGCGGCGGCGGGCGGGGACCGGGAATTCGTCTCGTTCCCTCGCGGGAAATACCGGGACGGGACGGCTGACTTCTCGTTCTCCGGGCTGAAGACGGCCGTCGCACGGTGGGTCGAGGCCAGGGAAGCCGCGGGACAGCCCGTGCCGGTGCCGGACGTGGCTGCCTCGTTCCAGGAGGCCGTCGCTGACGTGCTGACCCGCAAGGCGGTCCAGGCATGCCGGGCGCACGGTGTCGGGCACCTGATCATCGGCGGCGGAGTGGCCGCGAACTCGCGGCTGCGCGCTCTCGCCGCGCAGCGCTGCGAGGCGGCCGGGATCGCCGTCCGGGTGCCGCGGCCCGGCCTGTGCACGGACAACGGCGCCATGGTCGCCGCGCTGGGCGCTGAGCTGCTGTCACGAGACGTACCGCCGTCCCCGCTGGAGTTCCCTGCCTCCTCCGCGATGCCGGTCACCAGCGTCGTTGCAGCCTAGGCTGAGCCAGGTTTGACGCGGGCCTGACCGGCCGGATACTGTTCGGAACTAGCACTCAGTAGAGTAGAGTGCTAATACGACGAAGTTGGCCTGGCACCCGCGACGACAGGTCGGCATGTCGCCACTTAACTCATCAGCTAGCCCTTTCCGGAGGGGGAGGTCAGATCGTGACGACCGCCACCAAGGTTGTTCTCAAGCCACTCGAAGACCGGATCGTGGTGCGGCCGCTCGAGGCCGAGCAGACCACCGCATCCGGCCTGGTGATCCCGGACACGGCCAAGGAGAAGCCGCAGGAGGGCGAAGTCCTCTCTGTCGGCCCTGGCCGGTTCGACGACGCCGGCGCCAAGCGCGTCCCGATGGACGTCAAGGTTGGCGACATCGTGCTGTACAGCAAGTACGGCGGCACTGAAGTGAAGTACCACGGCGAGGAGTACCTGGTGCTCTCCGCCCGTGACGTGCTCGCCGTTATCGAGAAGTAGCGAGCGGTCAGGCACGGGCCGCGGCCCGCGGCCTGGCGTGAACGTGCGCCTGCTACCGCCCCGGATCCAGCTCTCGGCCCGCGGACTTAGTGCCGCGGGTACGGCGGGCCGGCCCGGGGCGGTGGCATGAAGCAGGGACATATTCAACAGGGACATATTCAAATTCAAACCGAGACGTAGTCTGGGGTGGCTCAATGGCCAAGAGCTTGGAGTTCAATGAGGACGCGCGGCGTGCGCTGGAGCGTGGTGTCAACCACCTCGCGGACGCCGTCAAGGTGACCCTGGGCCCCAAGGGCCGCAATGTGGTCATCGACAAGAAGTGGGGGGCTCCGACCATCACGAACGACGGCGTGACCGTCGCCCGTGAGATCGAGCTCGAGGACCCGCACGAGAACCTGGGTGCGCAGCTCGCCAAGGAAGTCGCCACCAAGACCAACGACGTGGCGGGCGACGGCACGACGACCGCGACCGTGCTGGCTCAGGCGATGGTGCACGAGGGGCTGCGCAGCGTCGCCGCAGGCGCGAACCCGCTGGCGCTCAAGCGCGGCATCGACGCCGCGGCCGCGGCCGTGGCCGAGAGCCTGCTCAAGTCGGCCCGTGAGGTCGAGGAGCAGAGCGAGATCGCCAACGTGGCGACGATCTCCGCCCAGGACAGCAAGATCGGCCAGGTGATCGCCGAGGCCTTCGACAAGGTCGGCAAGGACGGCGTCATCACCGTCGAGGAAACGCCGACGATGGGCCTGGAGCTTGAGTTCACCGAGGGCATGCAGTTCGACAAGGGCTACATCTCGGCCTACTTCGTGACCGACCCGGAGCGGATGGAGGCGGTCCTGGAGGATGCTTACATCCTGCTGACCTCCGGCAAGATCTCCTCGATGGCGGACTTCCTGCCGCTGCTGGAGAAGATCGCGCAGACCAAGAAGCCGCTGCTGGTCGTGGCCGAGGATGTCGATGGCGAGGCGCTGTCCACGCTGGTAGTCAACAAGATCCGCGGCCTGCTCAACGTGGTGGCGGTGAAGGCCCCCGGGTTCGGCGACCGGCGCAAGGCGATGCTGGAGGACATGGCCGTGCTCACCGGCGGCCAGGTCGTCAGCGAGGAAGTCGGCCTGAAGCTCGAGAACGTGGACCTGAGCGTCCTCGGCCAGGCCCGCCGGGTCGTCGTGACCAAGGACACCACCACGATCGTCGACGGCGCCGGTGACCAGTCGGCCGTGCAGGACCGGGTGAACCAGCTGCGGAACGAGATCGAGGCCACCGACTCCGACTGGGACCGCGAGAAGCTGCAGGAGCGGGTGGCCAAGCTGGCCGGGGGCGTGGCCGTGCTGCGCGCCGGGGCGGCGACCGAGGTCGAGCTGAAGGAGAAGAAGCACCGGCTTGAGGACGCCATCTCCGCGACCCGCGCGGCGATCGAGGAAGGCATCATCCCCGGCGGCGGCAGCGCCCTGGTGCAGGCCGCGTCCGAGCTGGGCGACCTGGGCTTCACTGGCGACGAGGCGACCGGCGTGCGGATCGTCCGGCGCTCGCTGCTGGCCCCGGCCCGCTGGATCGCCGAGAACGCCGGCGCCGAGGGCGGCGTGGTCGTCGCCAGGATCGCCGAGCTGCCCGCCGGTCACGGCTACAACGCCGCGACCAACGAGTTCGGTGACCTGGTGGCGCAGGGCGTCATCGACCCGGTCAAGGTGACCAGGTCCGCCGTGCAGAACGCCGCCTCCATCGCCGGCATGCTGATCACCACCGAGGTCCTGGTCACGGAGAAGCCGGAGCCTGAGGCCGCGGAGTCCAACGGCCACGGCCACGGTCACCAGCACTGACCTGGCCGGGGATCGCTGATCCCGTCAGTCCGCTCCGGTCAGCCGGCCCGGCCGGGAGCACCGGCCGGGCCGGCTGACCGGGACCAGGACCAGCGGGAGCCCAGAGCCCAGAGCCCGGCGCCCGTCGTCACGCCTGCATGGCGAGACGGCGGGCGCCGGGCTTTCTGCCGCCGGGGCATCGTCCGGTCGGCTGCGCGCTTGCCGTTCCCGCATCTCATGGCCTGGCGCGGACGGCCGGGCGCGAGGAAGAACGCGGCGTAGCCGAGCGGGACGATCCCCCGTGCGCCGGACTTCCGTGGGCCGGCGATGAACTAGCCGGGCTCAGAGGCGCGAGCGGGCGCCGCGGCGCGGTCGAGCACATCCGGATGGCGCGGTCGAGCACATCCGGATATTGCCCGCTTGTACGAACTCAGCGGGCAATAGAGTTCCTTAGCCCGGAGAGGCGCGACTAAATTACCCGCCAACAATGGTAATTGAATACTTAGAGTAGTCAGTTGATTACGCATTGTTATTAAGGTGTCCGCGTATCATCGCGACACATCAATGTAACCTTTCCGTTGCCTATTCACGGTGGTATTCGATTACCATTGCGGGCATGGGGACATTGCGAGAGACGGACAGGGGCTCGCGCAGGGGGACCAGGGGGGACTGGAGTGGATACGCAGCTAGATGGGGGTAAGGTCGTCAATCTTCGCGACCTGACCGCGCTCGCCGTCGACGGTCAGCCAGCCGCGATCGACACATTACTTCGGCAGATCAGGCCCATGGTCGTACGCTACTGCCGGGCCCGGCTCAGCCGAATGACGGGCTATTATCAGGTCGCCGATGATGTCGCCCAAGAGGTGTGCATTGCCGTTCTTTCCGCGCTACCGCGCTATCAGGACATGGGTCGGCCATTCGCCTCATTCGTATTCGGCATAGCTTCCCATAAAGTGGCCGACGCGGTGCGAAATGCGTCAAGGCTCGCCATCCCGACCGAGGACCTGCCGGACGGCCCCGACGACAGGCCGGGCCCGGAGGAGACGGTCGTCGCCTACATCGAGGCCGAGCGGGTGCGGTCGCTGCTCGCCCGCCTTCCGCTGCACCAGCGAGAGCTGCTCGTGCTGCGCGTGCTCACCGGGCTGTCTGCCGAGGAGACCGGCCGGGCGCTCGGCATGTCAGCCGGCGCGGTCCGGGTCGCGCAGCACCGGGCCATCGCGCGGCTCCGCGAGATGGCCGCCGCCGAGGAGTTCATCGCCTGACCACTGCGCCAGATCGGCGCAGGCCCGCTGGGATCCGTGCTCCCCCGTGGCAGGGATCCTGGCCGACAGGCCCGCCGGGATCCGTGCTCCCCCCGTCGCGCGGATCCCGGCGAGCCCCGGCCGCCGGCCGGGATCCCTGCAGCCCCCCCGCGGCAGGGATCCCGGCCCGCTGCTGGCTCCGTACCCGGGTTCGGCTGGCGGGTTACTAGGATGAACAGATCCACCAGCCCCGGACTACGGAACGTGACATGACCGACGAGAAGTTCGGCCCGCCCGCCCTGACCTTCGACGATGTCCTGCTGCTGCCCGCGCATTCCGCGGTGATGCCGGGCGAGACGGATACCGCCGGCCAGCTGACCAGGAAGATCGCCCTGCGGATCCCGCTGGTCTCCTCGGCCATGGACACGGTGACCGAGGCCCGGATGGCGATCGCGATGGCCCGTCAGGGCGGCGTCGGCGTCCTGCACCGCAACATGTCGGTGGAGGAGCAGGCGCAGCAGGTCGACATGGTGAAGCGGTCCGAGGCCGGGATGATCACGAATCCGGTGACCTGCAGCCCCGACGCCACCCTCGCCGACGTGGACGAGCTGTGCGCGCGGTACCGGATCTCCGGGGTTCCGGTGATCAGCCCGGACGGCATCCTGCTCGGAATCGTGACAAACCGGGATACCCGCTTTGAGACTGATCACCGCCGCCAGGTCGCGGACGTCATGACGGCCATGCCGCTGGTCACCGCGCCGGTGGGCGTCTCCCGTGACGAGGCGCTGCGACTGCTGAGCAGCAACAAGGTGGAGAAGCTGCCGCTGGTGGACGAGGCGGGGCGGCTGCGCGGGCTGATCACGGTGAAGGACTTCACCAAGAGCGAGAACTACCCGCACGCCACCAAGGACCCCGAGGGACGGCTGGTGGTCGGCGCCGCGGTGGGCGTCGGCGAGGACGCGAAGCGCCGGGCCCAGGCCCTGACCGATGCGGGCGCCGACTTCCTGGTCGTCGACACCGCCCACGGTCACTCCGAGGCGGTCCTGGACATGGTGGCGCAGCTCAAGGCCAACTCCCGCGCGGAGGTCATCGGCGGCAACGTGGCCACCAGGGACGGCGCCCGCGCGCTGGTCGAGGCCGGTGCCGACTGCATCAAGGTGGGCGTCGGGCCAGGGTCGATCTGTACGACCAGGGTGGTGGCCGGCGTCGGCGTGCCGCAGGTCACCGCCATTTACGAGGCATCCCTGGCGGCCCGCGAGGCCGGCATCCCGGTGATCGGCGACGGCGGGGTGCAGTACTCCGGCGACATCGCCAAGGCCATCGCGGCCGGCGCGGACACCGTCATGCTCGGCAGCCTGCTGGCGGGCTGCGAGGAGGGCCCGGGTGAGATGGTCTTCATCCACGGCAAGCAGTTCAAGCTGTACCGGGGCATGGGCTCGCTGGGCGCGATGCGCAACGCCGAGCGAGGCCGCTCCTACTCCAAGGACCGCTACTTCCAGGACGACGTGCTGCGCGAGGACAAGCTGGTCCCGCAGGGCGTCGAGGGCCAGGTGCCCTACCGCGGCCCGCTGTCAGCGGTCGCGGACCAGCTCATCGGCGGCCTGCGGGCGGCCATGGGCTTCTGCGGTGCCCGGACCATCGCCGACCTGCAGCGGGCCCGCTTCATCCAGATCACCAGCGCCGGGCTGGTGGAGAGCCATCCGCACGACATCCAGATGGTGGCCGAGGCACCCAACTACGGCGGCCGCCGGAACTGATGACCCGCGGCCTCCGCGCTCAGGTCAGGGCCGTGGCGACGGGCAGGACGAGGACGAGACGGCCGCAGGCCGGGAGGACAGGGTCGGCAGGGCGGGCAGGCCGGGAGGACAGGGCCGGCAGGGCGGGCAGGCCGGGAGGACAGGGCCGGCAGGGCGGGCTAAGGAGTAACAGTGACTGTCTTTGAGATCGGGCGGGGCAAGAGCGGCCGCCGCGCCTATGCGCTGGACGAGATCGGCATCGTCCCCTCCCGCCGGACCAGGCACCCGGAGGAGGTATCGATCGCCTGGCAGATCGACGCGTACCGGTTCGAGCTGCCCCTGGTCGTGGCGCCGATGGACAGCGTGGTCTCGCCTGCTACCGCGATCGAGATCGGCAAGCTGGGCGGGCTGGCCCCGCTGGACCTGGAAGGCCTCTGGACCCGGTACGAGGATCCGGAGCCGCTGCTCGCCGAGGCGGCCGAGCTCGACGACGACGCCGCCACCCGGCGGCTGCAGGAGATCTACGCCCAGCCGATCAAGGAGGACCTGATCGGCCGCCGGATCGAGGAGATCAGGGCCGCCGGGGTGACCACGGCGGCCCGGCTGTCCCCGCAGCGGACCGTCCGGTTCTACAAGGCCGTCATCGACGCCGGCGCGGACATCTTCGTGATCCGCGGCACGACCGTCTCGGCCGAGCACGTGTCCGGCCAGTCCGAGCCGCTGAACCTCAAGCAGTTCATCTACGAGCTGGACGTGCCGGTCATCGTCGGTGGCTGCGCCACCTACACGGCGGCCCTGCACCTGATGCGCACCGGGGCAGCCGGGGTGCTGGCCGGATTCGGCGGCGGCTCCGGGCACACCACGGCGGCCGTTCTGGGCGTGGCAGTGCCGATGGCCACGGCGATCGCCGACGTGGCGGCAGCGCGCCGCGACTACCTGGACGAGTCTGGCGGGCGATATGTCCATGTCATCGCCGACGGCGGGATGACCCGCAGCGGCGACATCGCCAAGGCGCTCGCGCTCGGCGCCGACGCGGTCATGGTCGGCTCGCCGTTCGCGCGGGCGGCGCAGGCGCCGGGCCGGGGCTACCACTGGGGCAGCGAGACCCACCACCCGGACCTGCCGCGCAGCGGACGGCTGAAGGTCGGCACCATCGGCACGATCGAGCAGATCCTGCACGGCCCGTCGACGGTGCCGGACGGGTCGATGAACCTGATGGGAGCCCTGCGCCGGACCATGGCGACCTCTGGCTACTCCGACCTGAAGGAGTTCCAGCGAGTCGAGGTCGTGGTGACGCCCAGCGCCGCGCCGCGCTGAGCTGGCATCCGGAGGGCGGCGGCATTGGCCACGCGGCGCCGGCCGACGTTGGCCAGGGCGACGCGCGCTGGGCGGTGCTCGCCGATCCCCGGGGCGGCGAGTTCTGCGTCCTCACCCCCCGCTGGCGCCCGCCCGGATCCGGTTGGCGGCGGGCGCGCGGGATCGCGATCCCGGCCGGAGTACTGGCCGGTGAGCGCCGCACGCCGCATTGCCTTGTAACGTGCTGACTGTGACAGCCGATGCGGCCGGGAGCGCCAGGCTAGGCCCCGACGAGCGAACCGCGGCCCTGGCCGCGCTGACCCGCGATGAGGTCCAGGTGCTGGTCGTGGGCGGCGGGGTGGTGGGCGCTGGCGTGGCCCTGGACGCGGTCACCCGCGGCCTGTCCGTGGGTCTGGTCGAGGCCAGGGACTTCGGCTCCGGCACCTCGTCGCGCTCCAGCAAGCTCATCCACGGCGGCCTGCGCTACCTGGAGCAGCTCAACATCGGCCTGGTCCGCGAGGCGCTGGGCGAGCGGTCGCTGCTGCTGCAGCGGCTGGCCCCGCACCTGGTGCGGCCGGTGTCCTTCCTGTTCCCGTTCACCCACCATGTCTGGGAACGTGCCTACGTCGGCACCGGCGTCGCCGCCTACGACCTGCTCGGCTTCTCCCTCGGCCAGACCAGGGGCCTGCCCGGGCACCGGCAGCTGACCCGGCGCGGCGCGCTGCGGCTGGCGCCCGCGCTGAAGCGCTCGGCGATGACCGGAGCGCTGCTGTACTGGGACGCCGAGGTGGACGACGCCCGTTATGTCGTGACGTTGGTGCGGACCGCGGCGCAGTACGGTGCGCAGGCCGCATCGCGGACCCAGGTCACCGGGTTCCTGCGGGAGGGCGAGCGGGTGACCGGGGTTCGGGCGGTGGACCTGGAATCGGGCGCCGAGCTGGAGATCCGGGCGCAGCAGGTGGTCAACGCGACCGGCGTCTGGACCGACGAGATCCAGGAGATGGTCGGCGGGCGCGGCACCATCAACGTGCGCGCCTCCAAGGGCGTGCATCTGGTCGTGCCGCGGGACCGCATTCACTCCAGCACCGGGATCATCCTGCGCACCGCGGCCAGCGTCCTGTTCGTCATCCCCTGGGGACGGCACTGGATCATCGGCACCACCGACACGGACTGGTCGCTGTCGAAGGCGCATCCGGCCGCGAGTGCCAGCGACATCGACTACGTACTCGGCCAGCTGAACCGGTTCCTGGCCGTCCCGCTGACCAGGGACGATGTCGAGGGCGTGTACGCAGGCCTGCGGCCGCTGCTGGCCGGGGAGTCGGAATCCACCTCCAAGCTGTCCCGCGAGCACACGGTCGCCCATCCGGTGCCCGGCCTGGTGATGATCGCCGGCGGGAAGTACACCACCTACCGCGTCATGGCCCGCGACGCGGTCGACGCCGTGGCCCATGGGCTGGACGGCCGGGTGGCGCCCTCCTGCACGGACGCCGTCCCGCTGGCCGGGGCCGACGGCTGCGTCGCGCTCTGGAACGCCCGCTACTCGCTGGCCCGCGGCTCCGGCCTGCACGTGGCCAGGATCGAGCACCTGCTGCGCCGGTACGGGACGCTGACCGGCGAGGTGCTGGCGCTGATCGCGGCGCAGCCCAGCCTGGGCAAGCCGCTGACCGGGGCCGACGACTACCTGCGGGCCGAGGTGGTCTACGCCGTCTTGCACGAGGGCGCCCGGCATGTCGATGACGTGATGACGCGCCGCACCCACATCTCGATCGAGACCTGGGACCGGGGGCTGTCCGCTGCGCCGGAGGTTGCCGAGCTGATGGCGGGCCCGATGAAGTGGAAGTCCCGGCAGGTCGCCAGGGAAGTGGAGAACTACCGGGCCAGGATCGCGGCCGAGCGCGCGTCGCAGGAGGCAGCGACCGATACCGATGCGGACGCGATCAGGCTGGGGGCCCCGGAGATCGTGCCCGTCGTGAACGGCGAGGTGGCCAGCGCCTGACCGGGGCCGGCGCCTGACCGGGGGCCGGCGCCTGACCGGGGGCCGGCGCCTGACCGGGGGCCGGCTGCGGTTCCGGCGGCTGGCCACCACCGGCCGCAACTAGAATTCCGGGCATGTCCCGACCACGCGTGTTCTCCGGCATCCAGCCCACTGCGGATTCCTTCCATATCGGCAACTACCTGGGCGCACTGCGCCAGTGGGTGGCGCTGCAGGAGACTCACGACACCGTGTACTGCGTGGTGGACCTGCACGCGATCACGCTTCCGCAGCAGCCGGCCGACCTGCGCCGCCGGACCAGGGTGGCCGCCGCGCAGCTGTTCGCGGCCGGCCTTGACCCGGACCGCTCGATCGTCTTCGTGCAGAGCCACGTTGCCGAGCACGCCGAGCTGGCCTGGGTGCTGGCCTGCATCACCGGGTTCGGCGAGGCCAGCCGGATGGTGCAGTTCAAGGACAAGTCGGCCAGGGGCGGGACGGATGCCGCCAGCGTCGGCCTGTTCACGTACCCGATCCTGCAGGCCGCCGACATCCTGCTGTACCAGAGCGACCAGGTTCCCGTCGGCGAGGACCAGCGCCAGCACCTGGAGCTGACCAGGGACCTGGCCCAGCGGTTCAACCACCGGTTCGGGCAGACCTTCGTCGTGCCGGGCGCCTACATCCTGCCGGAGGTCGCGAAGATCGCCGACCTGCAGGACCCGGCCATCAAGATGAGCAAGTCCGCGTCCTCGCCGCAGGGCATCATCGACGTGCTGGAGGACCCCGGCTCGATCCGCAGGAAGATCATGCGCTCGGTGACCGACGCCGGCGGTGAGGTGCGGGCCGATGAGCAGGCGAAGCCGGGCGTGACCAATCTGCTGCGGATCTACTCCGCGCTGTCCGGCGAGAGCGTGGCCAGCCTGGAGCAGCGGTTCGCGGGCTCCGGGTACGGCGCCTTCAAGAAGGAACTGGCGGAGGTCGTCGTCGACGCGTTCGCCCCGATCCGGGAGCGGACCGAGAAGCTGCTGGCCAGCGAGACCGAGCTCGACCAGCTGCTGGCCGCGGGCGCGGCCCGGGCGCGCGAGCTGGCCCGCCCGACCATGGCGACCGTGGCCGACCGGGTCGGCTTCCTGCGGCCGTGTTAGCCGCGGGCCGATGCCGTCGCGGCTGAGGAGGCCGGGCGGGAAACGGCAGCGCCGCCAGCAGCGGCAGTGCCCAGCAGGCCTGCCGAGCCGGCCAGGGACGGTGCCAGGCTGGCACCCGGCGCGACGGAACCCGGCCCGGCCGACCGGACACTGGCCGGGAGCCGGACGGACCTGACCGGCCGGGCCGAGCCGGCGGATGCGGCTGACGACGCCGCGAGGCAGCCGGCCAGCTCCACCCCGGCGTGAGCTAGAGCCGCCGCAGATCAGCCGCCAGGGCCGTGACCACCGCGGCCCGCGAGCCGCCGGCGTGATCGCAGCAGGATCGCGAGCAGGCCGGCCAGCGCGAGCGCCACCAGGCCCGCTGCCACCGCCAGCTCGGTACTACCGCCGCCCGCCGCTGCGGTAGTACCGAGCTGGGCCGCCTGGCCAGGGCGGCCGTCCAGGGCTCGCGTCCGGCGCGCTGCCCGCGCTGCCCGCGCCGCCGGGTGCGCCGCGGGGTGCGCCGCGGTCAGGGACAGCGGGGGTACCAGCTGGCCGACCGGCCGTACCTTCCCGTCCATGGCGAAGCCCCAGTTGAGCAGCTTCTCGGCCGAGGTGATCTCCTGCAGCGGGGTGCAGTGCAGCACGGTCACGATCAGCGTGACGCCGTTCCGCCTGGCCATCCCGATGTAGGTGGCCTCGGACGCGACCGTCCAGCCGATCTTGCCGCCGATGCCGCCGCGGTATTTCGTCAGCAGGTAGTTCTGGTTCACCAGGGTGACCCAGTGGCGCGGGCGGACCGGGAACCTGGCGGCCAGCGTCGAGTCGTACTGCATGAAAGCGGGGATCGACAGCGCACGGCGGGCTATCAGCGCCTCGTCGTAGGCGGAGACGACCTGGCCAGGCGCGGGCAGCCCGTTGGGCATCCTGGCCACGACATCGTAGGCCTGCAGCTCGCGGGCCTCGGCGTTGATCAGCGCCATGCCCTTGGCGAAGGACCCGCTGGCCTCGGTCAGGGCCACCGCGGCGTCGTTAGCCGAGATCAGCAGCAGCGCGCGGAAAAGGTCGGCGACGCGGTACCGGTGCCCGGCGATCAGGCCGACCACATTCGCCGGCATGGAGGCCGCCAGGGGGCTCACCTGGACGGTCGCGCCGGGGTTCAGCAGCGGGATCATCGTGATCGCGGTCAGCACCTTGAGCGTGCTGGCCGGCGCGAACTCGCCGTGCGGGTCCTTGGCGGCCAGCACCTGGCCGGTGCCGGCGTCGGCGATGACGAAGGCGGAGGCCGGGATGTCCGGCAGCGGCGGAGCGTGCCGGGACGGGTAGTTCACGACCACGCCGGTGCCGGCCAGCTGCGTCCCGCCGACGACGAGCCGGGCGTTCCCGGTCACGGTCGCGGGCTGCCGGGCCGCTGCCGCCTGCCTGCGGGATGCTGCCTGGTCCCTGGCCGCCGCGTGGCCGCGGGCGGCTGCGTGAGCGCGGCTCATCGCGTGGCCGCGCGTGGTGACCTGCCCGCGTGCTGCCGCCGCGCTCGCGCCCTGGTCCGCCGCGCCGGCCGCCGGCGACAGCAGCGCCGTCAGCGCGATCACCACCGCTGCCAGGGCGGCGACGCCCGCCGCCGGCGCTCGAGTCCCAGCTGCCATCGGGTCCCTCAATTCCTCGCAGCGCTGGCTCTCCGGGCGCCGCACGCTGTCCCCCGTCGCCGCGCTCCAGCAGAATATGCGTATTGCCGGAGTCGCACACCTCGTCGCTGTGACGTTCCCCACCTCGGCAGGCGCTGACACGCGTCATAATCTGGATGTATGAGCCGCATATCGGAGTCAGGGGTACCTATCGAGGGTGTCTACGGGCCTAAGGATTTGCAAAATTTCGACCCGGTGACCGAACTAGGCGAGCCCGGCGCGTATCCCTTCACCCGCGGCGTCTACCCGACCATGTACGTCAAGCGGCCCTGGACGATGCGGCAGTACGCCGGATTCTCCACCGCCGCTGATTCCAACCGCCGCTATCACCAGCTGATCAAGGCGGGCACGACCGGCCTGTCGGTGGCCTTTGACCTGCCCACCCAGATGGGCTATGACTCCGACGCCCCGCAGGCCAGCGGCGAGGTGGGCAAGGTCGGCGTCGCGATCGACTCGATCGAGGACATGCGCCTGCTGCTGCAGGGCATCCCGCTGGACGAGGTCTCGACCTCGATGACGATTAACGCCCCGGCCGCCGTCCTGCTGCTGCTCTACCAGCTGGTGGCGGAGGAGAACGGAATCAGTGCCAGCAAGATCTCGGGCACGATTCAAAACGACATTCTCAAGGAGTACATCGCCCGCGGCACCTACATCTACCCGCCCAAGCCGTCACTGCGCCTTGTGGCGGACACGTTCGCCTACTGCCGGGCCGAGATCCCGCGCTGGAATACGATCTCCATCTCCGGCTATCACATGGCCGAGGCCGGCGCCACGCCAGTGCAGGAGATCGCCTTCACGCTGGCCAACGCGCGAGAGTACGTGCGCGCGGCGATCGCGTCCGGCTTGGCCGTCGACGAGTTCGCGCCGCGGCTGTCGTTCTTCTTCGTGGCCAGGACGACCCTGCTGGAAGAGGTAGCGAAGTTCCGGGCCGCCCGGCGGGTCTGGGCGGCCATCATGCGGGACGAGTTCGGCGCCACGGACCCGCGCTCGCAGATGCTGCGGTTCCATACCCAGACGGCGGGGGTCCAGCTGACCGCGCAGCAGCCCGAGGTCAACATGGCCCGGGTGACCATCCAGGCGCTGGCGGCGGTGCTGGGCGGCACCCAGTCGCTGCACACGAACTCCTACGACGAGGCGATCGCGCTGCCGACCGAGAAGGCGGCCAGGCTGGCGCTGCGGACCCAGCAGGTCATTGCCCACGAGTCTGACCTGACCGCCACGGTCGACCCGCTGGCCGGCTCGTACGCGATCGAGTCGATGACCAATGACATCGAGGCGGGCATCCACGAGCTGATGACGAAAATCGCGGACCTCGGCGGCGCGGTCGCGGCGATCGAGCAGGGCTTCCAGAAGGCGGGGATCGAGCGATCTGCCTACGCCGTGGCCCGCCAGATCGACTCCGGCGAGCGCGTGATCGTCGGGGTCAATGCCTTTACCACCGAGGGCGAGGAGCCGTATCAGCCGCTGAGGCTCGACCCGGCCGTGGAGCAGCAGCAGCGGGACCGGGTCGCCGCCGTCCGCGAGCGGCGGGATAACGCGGAACTGCAGCGCCGGCTGGCCGAGCTGAAGCAGGCCACGGCAGGCACGGGCAACCTGCTGTACCCGATGCGCGAGGCGCTGCGCGCGCGGGCCACCGTCGGCGAAGTCTGCGACGCGCTGCGCGAGACCTGGGGGCTGTACTCGCCCGTTGACGTGTACTGAGGATCCGGCCGGGTAGCTGGGGCCCGGTGCACCGGCCGGATCTGACTCAGCGGACACGCGATTGACGCGGGCTCAGTCACGCTTGCCACATAGGCCACATTGTGCGGTCACCCGGCCACTGACCGCGATCTTGCTGCCACTATCATGCAACGTCAGCGAATCGTATGCGGCTAGCGGTACGATGCAGGTCAGTAGTAACAGAGGGTGTCTCGCCGGGACGTGGCAGGACGCAACGACCGCGCCCGCTCAGCGCGATACCACTTGTGACGATCATTTGCAGTGGCTGGCCCGCAGGATCCTGACTTTCCGTGTCCACGTGCACGGGGATCTGTGGCGCAGGCAGGAAGAAACCCATCCTTCATGCGCTCGCCGGATACCCGGTGGACTCCCTGTTGCCGGCTGCTGCAACCCCGTTTGCGGCTGGTGCAGGCAAAGGCGGGAACGGCGCGGACGGTAGGGACTGGAGTGAGTTCGAGGATCATGGACACGCTGCTCTGCGCCGGCCGATATGTCACGCTGGCCCCGGCGTCCGGTGCGGATCGTTTCGTTGGCCTGGGGGAGGCGGCGCATGGCCGAGCATGACCTGGATGGCGAGCTTGATGCCTTCCTGGCCGGGCACGAGGCAGAGCTGATCGATTTCCGGCGGGATCTGCATGCTCACCCCGAGACCGGCTATCACGAGTACCGGACCACCCGCCGGGTCGCACTGCGATTCGAGGCGGCTGGGCTCCGCCCGGCCACGCTCCCGAAGGGCACCGGCCTGATCGTCGACATCGGCGCGGGGTCAGCGGACGAGCCGCTGGTCGCGCTCCGGGCAGACCTGGACGCGCTGCCGATTCTCGATGAGAAGGACGTGCCGTACCGGTCGACGGTGGCTGGCGCGTGCCACGCCTGCGGGCATGACGTGCACACGGCCATCCTGCTCGGCACCGGCCTTTTCCTGGCCAGGATTGCCGCCGCCGGGGGACTGCCCGGCAAGGTCAGGCTCATCTTCCAGCCGGCCGAGGAAGTGCCGGGAGGCGCGCTTGACGTGCTCGGGGCGGGCGGCATCGCCTCGGTGGACAGGATCTTCGCCCTGCACTGCGACCCGCGGCTGGACGTGGGCAAGATCGGCACGCGAACCGGGCCCATCACCGCGGCGTGCGACAAGCTGACCGTCCATGTCAAGGGACCCGGCGGGCACACGGCCCGGCCGCACCTCACGGCTGACCTGGTCTTTGCCCTCGGGAAGATCATCACAGAGCTGCCGGCGGCGCTGTCGCGGCGGGTGGATCCCCGGTCCAGCCTGAGCCTGGTCTGGGGCCGGGTCAGCGCTGGCTCCGCCGCCAATGCCATTCCCGACGACGGCGTCGTCGAGGGCACCGTGCGGTGCCTGGACGACAGCGCCTGGCACGCGGCACCCGGCCTGGTCAAGGCGCTGCTGGAGTCAGTCGCCAGCGCTTACGGCGTCGTGCCGGAGATCTCCTACGAGCGCAACGTTCCGCCCACCGTGAACGACGCCCTGTGCACGGCGATGATCGAGGCCGCTGCCGACCGCGTGCTCGGGCCGGCCGCGATTACCCCGGCGGCGCAGAGCCTGGGCGGCGAGGACTTCGCCTGGTACCTGGACTCCATCCCCGGCGCGCTGGCCAGGCTCGGCACGCGCACGCCGGGGTCGGCCGACGATTTCGACATCCACCAGCCCATCTTCGACGTGGACGAGCGGGCGATCGGAATCGGCGTGCGGCTGATGGCGGCGACGGCGCTCACGGCGATGTGCAGCGGGCCGTCCGCCCGCGAGCCGGTGACCGGTACCGTGGCGGCGGCGGCGCCGCGCGTGGCCCGGCCGCGCGCGGCCCGGCCACGCGCGGCCCGGCCGGGCGCGGCGGTGGGCTGACCGGCTGGGCAGCGCCCGGCCGAGACTGGCCGGCGCCCTTGGCCAGCGTCCTGGTTCCCGCGGCCGCAGCGCGCTCCGGGGATGCGGCCAGGCCCGTCAGCCCGGGCTGACGGGGGCCAGATCTTCCAGCACGCCCAGCCGGAAAGAGCGCTCGGCGACCGCGTTGTCCTCGATGCGCCAGTCCTGATGGTAGATGCCGTCGTGCTGGGCGATGTCGAACCAGACCAGGCCCAGGGTGTTGTACCTGGCCATGCCGCGGAACAGGTCCTGGATCTTCGCGAACTGGCCCGCTCCCGGTCCTACCGCCGTCTCGGACAGCAGCACCGGCTTGCGGGCGATGGCGCGGACCTGATCGAGCGTGCGGCCGAAGACGCTGGCGAAGGTGTCAGTAGGGCGGTAATAGTACCCGTCGATGCCGATCCAGGTGACGTAGCGCGCACCGGGCCACCAGGCAGCGACCGGCCCGGAGCCTGGTACGTCGGCCTGGATGGTCCACAGCCAGGTGACATTGTCGGCGCCCTGGTCGCGGAACACCGTGACAAGGTGACGCCATGCGGCGACGAACATGGCCGGGCGGACGTGCCCGTAGCCCCAGGAGTACCAGGTGGCATTCATCTCGTGCCCGAAGCCGATCACGACCGGATGGCCGAAGTCGCGGACGCTGTCGGCGTAGGAGCGCAGGTAGCCGTCATAGGCTCCCGCGGCAATGGCCGGCACGGAAGCGTCGGTGGGATCCATCTGCACGATCGTGGCCGCGCCGTGGCGGCGCGCGGTCCGGGCGAAGGATGCGTGGAAGGGCTCCGGCCAGCCGCTGTAATACCCGGCCAGGTTCGGCCGCCGGTCCGCTGCCGCGGCGAAGCCCGCGACGGGCTGGTAGGTGCCCGGCGTCCCGGCCTCGTAGACGCCCAGGTAGGAGGCCGGGCTGGGCGGCAGGGAAGCACGGGTAGCCGTCGACCGGGCGGGGGACGCCGCGAGGCGGCGGGCGATTGCCAGACTGCCGGCTGCGGCGACGATCAGGATGGCGACTAGCGCCACCACGAGCATTTTCATCCCTGTTCGTCTCCGGATCCGATCACGACTCATGACGTTTAGGTCGACATGAACTGAAACGCCATTTGAACCCCACTAGCAACCCCGAACTCCCGCCTGCCTGCCTACCACTCGGTCAGCCTGGCAGTCAGGCGCTCAAGATACCCCCCCTTTTCCCAGATTCGGCCGTGTGCTTGGCCTGCGGCCGAGGCCGCTGCGATGCCAGGTCCGCGTGCTCAAGCGGTTGGTGTAAGTGACGCTACGGGTTGTGTCGGTGACTAAAAGCAACTAAGTCTCCTACGCGGCGTAACTCTTGTGTCACTATCTGTCTACTAGACAACCTAATTGGTCTCCTGCGCACGCTGTCTACTGACTTATGCACCCACAGGGGGGATCTGGTGCGATAACGTCTGCGTCAGGAAAACGACAGTAGGGATGTTCTTAACCCATCGAGCTGCCGGACCAAGTAAGTAGCCCGTGGGGGGGCCTTGAACAGTAATCTCAGATGGGCGCAGGCGCAGGCGCAGGCGCAGGCGCAGGCGCAGGCGCAGGCGCAGGCGCAGGCGCAGGCGCAGGCGCAGGCGCCGCTCCGCGCTGGCCCTGATCTGCTGGTCATCGGCCTAGGGTATGTAGGGCTTCCTTTCGCAGCCGAGGCCGTTCGATCTGGCCTGACTGTTGTCGGTTATGACCGGAGCCCCACTGTCGTCAGCGGGCTCAATTCTGGACGCTCACATATCTCTGATGTCTTGCACGCAGATGTCGCGTCAATGCTGGCGAGCGGGTTCCGTGCCACGACGGATGAGGCCTCTATTAGCTCTCCGGGCACCATAGTCATCTGCGTTCCGACTCCGCTGACCACGGAGGCTGGCCCTGATCTCACAGCCGTCAAGTCCGCGGCCGAGTCGTCGGCAAGGCTGCTCCGGCCCGGGACTCTGGTAGCCCTGGAATCCACTACTTATCCTGGGACCACAGACGAAGTCGTGCGGCCCCTCTTGGAGGCAGGATCCGGCCTGCAGGCAGGAGTGGACTTCTCTCTGGCTTTCTCCCCGGAGCGAATCGATCCCGGCAATCCTGATTTCGGTATCCGGAACACGCCTAAGGTTGTCGGCGGAGTTACGCCATCATGCACTGAGGCTGCGGCGATGTTCTACGGAAAGCTCTGCAACCAGGTGGTTCAGGCGGCTTCAGCTCGCGAGGCTGAGATGGCGAAGCTGCTGGAAAACACTTACCGACACGTGAACATAGCCCTCGTCAACGAGATGGCTGTCTTCTGCCATGAACTCGGCATTGACCTGTGGGACGCCATAAGGTGCGCGTCAACCAAGCCGTTCGGCTTTCAGTCGTTCTTTCCTGGGCCTGGCGTGGGCGGCCACTGCATCCCGATTGACCCGAACTACCTCTCCTACAAGGTTCGGACGCTCGGCTATCCGTTCCGCTTTGTGGAGCTGGCGCAGGAGATCAACGCCCGCATGCCGTCCTACCTGGTAGATCGGGCAGCTGAGCTGCTCAACCGGCACTCCAGGCCTCTCAACGGCGCACGCATCCTGCTGCTGGGCGTGACATATAAGCGCGATAGCGCGGACCTCCGGGAATCGCCCGCCTTCAGCGTGGCTCGAAGACTGCGTGCGCGCGGGGCTCAGGTGGCCTACAACGATCCCTTCGCCGGCGACTGGTGCGTGGACGGACTTCCGGTCACACGGATTGATGACCTGCTCGCAGGAGTCACCGACGCTGACCTCGTGGTCGTTCTCCAAGCTCACAGTGCCTACGACATGGATCAGATCGGTCGGCACGCCCGGCTTCTCCTGGACACGCGTGGCGTCGCGGCAGGCGGGGAGCGCTTGTGACGGGCTTCATCGATGCAAGTCCTAAGCATCCTAAGCCGCAGCAACTCGGCGTTGATCAACTGCGAAGGCTGGCCGACCCGACCCTGGAATTCCTCTATCCAAGTCCTGAGTCTCAGCGAGCCAGCCTGAGCCTGCTGCAAAGCCTCGCCGATCCTGAACTGATAACAACCCAGATTGGAGATTTTTATGTACGGGAAGATGAGCATCGCATCGGGGACGATAGCGGTAGGGGCGCTGATGGCGGCCGGGATGCGCATGATGACGTGGGCCATCGTCGGCGGCGTCGCCGTAGTTCTCGGGGGAATCACGCTGTACAGGGTCGCGACAATAAAGGCACGCAGGTAGTTCTCTTTACCACTATTGGCGTTGCGGTAGCCATTCTGGGCAGCACCGCGTTCATGGTCTCCCAGCTGGCGGTCAGTACCATCCTAATAACCTACTGGATCTTCGGTGCTGCCCTAATCGCGGTATGCCTACTTGCGTTCGCTAAGGGACGCAAGTTTGTCAACTTCCCCATTGCGCGTGGCCGTACTATTGCCATAATCCCCGCGTACAATGAGCCTGCGGAGAAACTATACGCCTGCGTGCATAGCCTCATGGCGCAGACGGTAAAAATTGACAAGATTATCGTTATGGATGATGGCTCAGCTGAACCAGTAGTGCCATTCGAGGCGCCAGGAGTTGAGTGGATTAGGCAGGCGAACACGGGAAAGCGAGGCGCCCAGGTCGCGGCGCTGCGCCGATTTCATCGCGATGAGTTTCAGTTCGTCATGACAGTCGACAGTGACTCCACGCCCTATCCCGACGCGCTGGAGCACCTGCTGCGGGCAATGAGTCACCGAAAGGTCCAGGCAGCCACAGGGTGGATCTACGTCCGGAACTACCACGAGAGCCTGGTGGCACGCGCTGCCGACATTGATATCGGTGGTTCCTGTGTAATGATGCGCGCATCACGGTCGATGCTTGGCGCTCTTGAGACCACTTCGGGGGCCCTTGCCCTATACCGATCGGAGATCCTCTACGACAATCTCGATGAATACGCCATTGAGTGCGGCACGGGTGATGACCGCTGGCTTGCGATGCGGGCATTGCTGCGCGGACAAGTGGTCGGAGTGTATGAAGCCGGCGTAGAGACTGATATGCCGGCCTCAGTCAATGGAACCTTCCGTCAGCGCCTGCGATGGGCTCGATCCTGGTGGTGGATGTTGCCATTTGCATTCGCGCGGCTTAGCTGGAAGCAACTGGCGTCTCCGACGGTCGGCCTTACGGAGCTGCTCCTCACTCCTCTAATAATGGGGTGGGCAGGTTTTTCTTGGATCGTCGGGATTCGGCTGCGCCTTTCCCACCCAGAGGCAGCCCTGGCATTTATGAGCGCCTATGCTGCTGTCAGATTCGCCCTGTCGGTACTTTACCTGGCCGGACGTCCGAGAATGTCGAAGCGCCAGAAGCTAAAGTCTCTGCTCATTGGTACCCCTGCGGCGGTATTGCTGAACCTCCTGCTGCTAATGCCGACACGCTACTATGCTCTAGCCAGGCTGCACGATAACCGGTGGCAGACAAGGCAGGTCAAGGCTAAAGCGGCATGAGCCGTGCCGGAAAGATAGCGATCGCGGCGGGGCTCGTGGTGATCGTTCTTGCTGTAATAGGTCGGCTTATCCTCGGCGCCTATATCCCGAAGCCATCGGCGGGCGGATATCTAGGTGTTGCCGAGGCTGGTGAGATTGGTTCATACAACCAGATCAATGAATTTGCGGCGTCGGTAGGTCGTGCGCCGGATATCGTTCTTTATTACAGTAGTTGGGGAGAGCGCTTCCAGATAGGGTTTGCGGACAAAGCGCATACTCACGGGGCGGTGCCGTTCGTGCAGATCAGCCCCGGTCATGTCAGCATGTCGGCGATAGCCTTGGGCCGCTACGACGCATATCTGCGGTCGTATGCTGATCAGGTCCGCGCTTACGGCCATCGAGTTGTCGTAGGATTTGCACCCGAGATGAACGGTAGCTGGGACAGCTGGGGATGGCATCACACTAGCCCGGCTACCTGGAAAGCCGCCTGGCGCCATGTCGTCACGGTGTTCCGCGGACAGGGAGCCAACAACGTCATCTGGCTGTGGACCATCAATATTAGCAGCAAGGGTACAGGACCGATTCAGGAGTGGTGGCCGGGCGCTAACTACGTGACATGGGTCGGCATTGACGGATATTACTATCAGTCATGGGAAACGTTTGCCAATACTTTCGGCGCGACAGTGGCCGCGGTACGCAAGTTCACGTCCCGCCCCATACTCTTGTCTGAGGTGGCGATTGGGAAGGGCGCCGGGCAGGTAGCCAAAATCCCGGACTTGTTTGCCGGCGTCCGGATCGAGCATTTGCTCGGGTTCGTGTGGTTTGATGAAACTCAGCGTAACGGTATGTACCATCAGGATTGGCGGCTTGAAAATAACCCAGCAGGTCTCGCAGTTTTCCGTCATCAATTGAGAGATTACAAGGCGATCACCACAGGCTTGGGGAACTAGCCACTCGCCGCCCGCTCAGTTCGTGGAGGATTCTGCGCGGCAAGACCGACGCTGCGGCCCGCTACCTGGGCATTGGCCGCGGGGTTGACCGCTGACGTGCTCTGGATGAACTATTGAATGCACGCTACCTGAGTGGCAACGATGAATGGCGGGCCGACAATGGTTGCTATCCATCATAGGCTTGTAGCTGGTGACGAAAGGCTTCCACGGCGGCAGAGTTACCTTCCAGGCGCCAGTTCTGATGAAAGATACCTTCATTCTGGGTCTGGTCGAACCACACAAAGCCAAGAGCCTGCGCGGCCTGAACGCCAGAAAACAGATCAGGAATCTTCGCCGCTTGCCCAGCGACCTGACCGATAGCGGTCTCAGACAGGAGAATTGGCTTTTTGGTAAGTGTTCTTACCTGGTTAATGGTGGGTCCGAAGGTGCTGACAAATGTGCTTGCCAAGTAGAAGTAGTAGCCGTCGATTCCAACCCATGTAACGTAGTTGGCGCCCGGCCACCATTCTTTAATAGGGCCAGTGCCGCTATTCTCCGCATTGATAGTCCACAGCCAGGTAACGTTGCTTGCTCCCTGCCGGCGGAAAACCGTGACGACATGGCGCCAGGCGGCTTTCCAGGTAGCCGGGCTAGTGTGATGCCATCCCCACCTGTCCCAGCTACCGTTCATCTCGGGAGCGAATCCGACGATAACCGGGTGCCGATAGGCGCGGACCTGATCGGCATACGACCGGAGATATCCATCGTTGTGGCCTGCCGCTATGGCCGCCATGCTGACGTGACCTGGGTTAATCTGCACGAACGGTACCGCTCCGTGCGCATGGGCCTCATTAGCAAGACGTTCCTGGAATGGATCACCAAGCGCGCTATAATAAAGTACGATGTTAGGTTGACGTCCGATAGTTGCCGCAAACTTGTTGATCGGCTTGTAAGAACTTGTTTCGTTGGGCTCGGCCACGCCCAGGTAATAGCCCGTTCTTACGACCAGCTTCCCATTCACTGTTGGCTGGACCGGTAGTGGCGGCTGGTGGTGTACCACGACAGAGAGGATGGCGAGCGATACGATTGCGGCCAGGGCAGAGAACTTCTTTAGCTTGCTGAATAGCAAATATGGGCGTTGCGTGCTTTGAGAATATGCAGTTGCCCGGTGACGTGCGCGGCGGCCGCGCTGGGTTACCCTGGATGTCCTTCGCAGTTTCACGCGGTTTTAGCCTTCAGATGTATTACCTGCCTGCGGTCGGCGTTCGTATTAAGTCAGCATCGCTTAGAGAGCAGCAGATGCACGATAGCGAGAGGCGTGTCAGGCCGATACATCTTCCTCTCGCGCACCTGCTGCTTGATCGCCAAGCTTACCGGGCATGTGGCTTTATCTCCTGCCTTTGCCGCCACTGGCTGGCTATCCGAGGCTATCGGCGCGATGTGCGCGGTCAAGGCGACTGAGCTACTGGGGTGAGTTCGTCGCGGACGCCGAGGCGGAAGGCGTACTCGGCCGCCTGGTTGTCCTCGATGCGCCAGTCCTGGTGGTAGAGGCCGTCGTGCTGGGCGATGTCGAACCAGACCACGCCGAGCGTGTCGTAATCGGCCATGCCGTGGAACAGGTCGAGGATCTTCACCGTCTGGCCGGCCTGCGGCCCGACTGCGGTCTCGGACAGCAGCACCGGCTTGCCGGTGAGCTGGCGCACCTGGTCGATGGTCTTCCCGAAGACGCTGCTGAAGGTGTCGGAGGAGCGGTAGTAGTAGCCGTCGATGCCGATCCAGGTGACGTACTGGCTACCGGGCCACCAGTCGGCGATAGGCCCGGTGCCGGGCGCGTCCGCCTCCAGTGTCCAGAGCCAGGTGACGTTGTCGGCTCCCTCGGACCGGAAGATCGTCACGATGTGCCGCCACGCTTTCACGAAAGTCGCGGCCGGGACGTGCCCGTAGCCCCAGGAGTACTTACCGGAGTTCATCTCGTGACCGAAGCCGATGACCACCGCATGGCCCCAATCCGCGACGCCGTCGGCGAACTGGCGCAGGTAGGAGTCCTCCTCGCCGGCGGCGATGTCTGGCAGAGAGGCATCGGTCGGATCGATCTGGACGAAGGGGGTAGCGCCGTGACTCCGGCTCATGTTCGCGAACTTGGTGTTGAAGGGCTCGATCCAGCCGCTGTAATACCCGATCAGGTTGGGCTGCGTGCCCGCTGCCGCCGCGAACTCGGCGACCGGCTGATAATTCGGTGGCGTCCCGGCCTCGTAGACGCCCAGGTACGCGCCCTTCGCCGTGGGGAGCGTTGCGTGCGCGGCGGGCGGCCGGGCGGGGGGAGCGGCGGCAACGAAGCGGGCGGCCGCGAGCCCGACGGCCACCGCGGCGACCGCGAAGGCGACCAGGACTACCAGTCGGGATCTCATGCTGTCTTGTTTCCCGGGAAGATGACGCGACCGACGAGGATAAGGTTGAGCAGGCCGACGATCAGCAGGACCATGAATCGCGTGGAGCCTGCGGTTACTGTCCGCCAGATGGCCAGCGCCAGCCAGAGCAGGGCCATCCCGCCGGTCCACCCGGTCACCCCGATCCGGAAACGCCGCAAGGAGCTGCCGGGCGTCCGGGTCGGATGCCAGCCCATCGTCTTGCCGCGGGCGCCATCCCAGATCGCGAAGACGTGGGCCCAGCCTCGGGCGATGCCGAGCGACCAGACCGACGGACCGTACCGGGTGCGATGCCAGAGCGGGTAAAGGACGAACCCGGTGAGCATGGCCGGCAGCAAGACGACGAAGTTCCGCAGCCGGACCTCACTGGGCAGGAAGGCGAGCATGACGACCGGGATAACGGGGCCGAAGAACGTGAGCAGGCCGGTATAGGCGTAGTAGAAGAATCCGGAGACGTAGGTGAGCCGTGCCGGGATGCTCATCCGGACCGACCAGAGCCGCCGAGAGAACAGGACCCCGGCGTTTCCGGTGCACCACCGGTACTGCTGGCGCACGAACGCGTCCAGGTTGTCCGGGCAGATTCCGGTCGAGAGCACCAGCGGCAGGTAGACCATTGACCAGCCCTCCCGGCGCACGTCAAGGCCGGTATGCACGTCCTCGGCGTAGGGGATGAGCGTCGGCCCTCCCTGCGGCTCCAGCGCCGCGCGCCGGTAGACCGCCGAGGTCCCGACGCAGATGGCCGCCCCGAAGCGGTCCCTGGCCACCTGGATGGACCGGTAGAAGACCTCCTGGATCGCGCCGGCGGCGTTCTCGATCCATGTCTGCCGGGCGCTGACCCGGAAGAACTGAGGCGTCTGGACGATCGCGACCGTGTCGTCGTCCAGGTAGGGCAGCGTCTCGGCGAGGAAATCGCGCCGGGGCGCGAAGTCGGCGTCCAGGATGACCAGGAACTCGGCGCTGGTGTTCGCGAAGGCGTACCGCAGGTTCCCGCTCTTCTTGAAGGCGCGCTGATCGGGCCGGCGCAGGTAACAGAAGCCGAGAGACTCCGACACGGTCCTGGCCTCGTCGGATCCCCCGTCGTCGAGAACGTAGGCCCGGGCGACGCCGTCGTAGCCGGCCATGAGGCCGGCCACCGCCGTCCAGGTGTTGAGCAGGACCTCTATCGGCTCGCCGCAGATCGGCAGGTAGATATCCACGGCCGGGTACGAGACCGGGCGCCACGACCGGACCCGCTCCTGGTGGGCAGCGAGGTCGAAGCCGCGCCCGGTGAAGTTCACCGGGAGGCTGATGGCCTGGTAGATGACGTAAGTCGCGGTGAAGATCATGAACGGCCACGACAGCGGGGCGCGTGCCTCGAACCTGATCTGGCTGACGATCAGGCAGCACGCGCCGATGACCAGGATGGTCGCCAGGTAAGGCAGATTCCGGTCGGCATAGGAATACTTCTCCGCGTCATCTGGCGGGTGCGGGAGCACCGCGCTGGCTGGCCGGTCCGGCCTCCGGACCGGAGCGACGCGATTCAGGATGCCGGTGCTGCTTCCCTGGCCGGTGCTCACGGGCGTTGCTCGTATCGCCAGATCACGTAGGTTCCCTGGCCGATAGGGGGAATCTCGATGCCGTAAGGCACGATCTGGATGATGCGGTAGTGCCTGTTGCGGCGCAGGTCCGCGGCGATGCGGTGGTCCAGCGATGTGGTGTCCGTGAAGTTCAGCGCGACCAGCGAGAAGTAGCCCGCGGCAATGAATCGCGCGAACGTGGCCGCGTTGCCGTTGCCGACGACGCCCGCCGACTTGGACGGATGGCCGGTATTGGCGCCCGACGGCAGCACGATGTTCCTGGTGCTGGACCACCGCTTCCACTGGCGGCCGGCCGGAAGGTAATACTCCGCAATGGACGGATCCTCGACCAGCAGCGGTCCGGAACTGCGATCGGCGATCGGCCGGAAGACTGCGATAAAGCTGGCGGCATTGGGCCACGAGGTAGAGAACGTCAGCGACTGGGTGACTCCCACGGACAGCGGGAAGGCGAGAGCGATCACGCAGGCCCCGGCGGTCAGGGCCCGATTCCGCCCGGCCGGTGCGGCAGCGATGAACTTGTCAATGACGTAACCCGCCGCCATGGCAGCGAACCAGGCCCCGACGGCGCCGTGCTTATTCAGCGAGGCGGCCGTGTGAAGGTTGGCCTGTTCCAGCGGCACGAGCAGCGTGGCGCAGGCCAGAACCACGATCAGCCAGGTTCGTTCCCATCCTTCATGGCGGACCCAGCTGACGATGATGGCGCCCACGGCGAGCAGGGCGATGAGGCCGGTCCAGGACCAGGAATCGGCGAGGATGGATAGCGCGGAGTCCGGCCCTGGTACCCGGTCGAGCGTGGTTATCTCGATCCCGTGCAGATAGGAATTCCCGCCGAGCAGCAGCCCGGCCGCCAGCAGTGCCGCCAGGATGATCAGCATGGTCAGGCTGCGCGCGGCGGCTGATTTGCCGCCGGGCCTCGGGCACGCCACCAGAAATGCCAGCAGCAGGACGACCGGGTCGAAGACGGCCGATGAATATGACGCAGCGTTAGCCAGGGCCAGGGCGGCGCCCGCCGCGACCATCCAGCCGGTCGCGTCCCGCCGTTCCCCGGCGCGGACCACGCACCAGGTCGCCAGCGCGACGAGGAACAGGGACATGGCGTCGAAGGTGGCGAAGGCGCCCAGGTGAAGCGTGGGGCCGAGAACGGCGAACAGTCCGGCGGCAAAGAAGGCGGCCCGCTGGCCGAACAGGCGGCTGGTGATCGTCCACAGGAACGCGGTGGTTCCGAGCATGAACAGCAGGGACAGGACGCGGGCCCCGGTCAGCCCGCCGATACTGTCAGCCAGAGCGCCCAGCGGGGGGTAGAGAACAGGCGCCCCGGAAAAGTACGAGGGGAACGGCGGCAGCGGCGTGCCGTGCAGCCAGTGGGCCCACTGCAGGTGCCCGGCCCACAAGTACAGGGCCTCATCCTGGAAGGCCGTATCGGAATGCATGAGCCGGAGCGACAGGCCCGCCTGAACGGCCAGCACCGCGATCAGCGGCCACCAGCCGGGAAGGCGCCCCAGCATGCTGCGGCTGTGCCGGTGCGAGGCGGCCATGGGAGTGGCGGGCGCGGCAGGCAGAGCAGAGGCCTCCGCGGGCCGCGAGCTCGTTCTGCCGTGTTCCATGGGTCGCACCTGCCTGCGGTCAGGGGCGTGCCAGGGGTACCTCGGCTACCCCCCGCAGCCCGCTTCGTGTACTTACGGCGTCACGTGCCGTGGCGATAAACCCCGGACGGGATTACCGCCTACCAAAAGGTACAGTTCGTTTGCCCTGGTGGGGGGATGTTTGATGAATTCTCGCAAGTTGCCCTGAGGTCCGCGGGCACGTCGGCCGGGTGGGCACGCCGGATCCGTCCTCAGCGGCCGGACGCTGGCCTCGCAACCACGCCAGCGCGCTCCGCGGGCGCGGTTGCGAGGCCAGCCCGAAGGACTGGCGGTGAGCTAAGGTGTTAGTTCGGTGACAATGCGTCATTTCGCTTGAATTAGCAGGTCACTATGTGCTGCGCTGTCCCTCGGGGGCCGCCTCATCCCACAGCGCGCCCCAGGGGGTTTGCGCATGGGAGACGACAACAACGGTCCGCCGCTGTCGCGGCGGGTGCCAGGAGCGGCCCGCACAGCAGCTCCGAGCGCGTCGGTGCGGCCGGCGCTGCCCGCGGAGCTGCTGGAGCGGATGCGGGCCGCAGTTGAGGCTGCCCATGCCGAGGTGGAAGAGGAAGTAGCGGCGCCGCCGGCCGATCCGGCCAGGCAGCCCAGGGTCGCCGGGCGCCCGAATCACTCGGCTCGACCGCAGCCGCCGGTGCCACCGTCCCAGCGACCGCCAGCAGCGAATGATGAGCAGAAGCCGCAGGGACGGCTCACCCAGCCGCCGCGGCCGGCGGTGCCGCCGGGTGCCGGGTCAGACCCCGAGCCCCCGACGGAGCAGCTTCCGCGGCTGAACGGGGCCGCCCGCGGCGGCCTTGCCAGCCCTGCGGTCAGCGATAGCGGTAACCTGCGTGGTCGCACGACCAGGGCCGACCGGGTTAAGGCTGACCGCGCACGGGCTCGCGCAGCGAAGGCGGATCGCGCGCGGGCAGAGCGTGCCGCGAGGGCAGATCAGGCCAAGGCGGATCAGGCCAGGGCTGAGGCCGTGCAGCTAGATCGCGCGAGTGCTGCGGCGGCGCAGGCTGAGCGGGAGCGTGCGGCGCAGGCTGAGCGGGAGCGCGCGGCCAAGGCTGAGCGGGATCGTGCGGCGCAGGCTGAGCGGGATCGCGCGGCGAAGGCTGACCGGGATCGTGCGGCGCAGGCCGAGCGGGATCGCGCGGCCAAGGCTGAGCGGGATCGTGCGGCGCAGGCCGAGCGGGATCGCGCGGCCAAGGCTGAGCGGGATCGTGCGGCGCAGGCCGAGCGGGATCGTGCCGCGCAGGCCGACCGGGCCATCCGGACCGAGCGGGACCAGGTCGCGCCGGCTCCGGCCAGTCACCGGACGGCGGATGCCGTGCGCGTCCCGGCAGACAAGCGCCCCCAGCAGCCGCTTCAGCAGCGCAAGACGCACGGCCGCTGGCGCTACCGCGCGACCGGCCTGGGCGCGGCTGCCGTACTCGTACTGGCCGGTGGCGGCCTGGCGCTCATGCTTTCCTCGCACTCCGCCGCGCCGAGGCAGGCCCACCACGGGATGACCCGTGCGGAACGGCGAGCGCAGGTGTCGCTCCGGACGATCGCAGCAGGGTGGGCAGAGCAGCAGCTCAACCCCGGTACCACCATCGCCTGTGATCCTGCGATGTGCGCGGCTCTGAACGCGGCCGGATTCCCTGAGTCGGACCTGCACGCTCTTAGCCAGACCTCGCCCTATCCGCTGAACTCGGATGTCGTCGCGGAGACAGCGCAAGTCCGCGGTCTGTTCGGCAGCAGCCTCGCCTCCAACTACGCGCCGGAGGTAATCGCCACTTTCGGCGCTGGCGCGGGGCGGATCGAGATCCGGGTGATTGCCCAGCACGGAGCCACGACGTACCGGAACGCGGTCAGCCAGGGCCTGGCGAGCGGCAAGCTCATCGGCTTCCAGCTGCTGAGTAGCAATAGCAATCAGTTCACTATGTCGGCCACCGCCAGGAAGCAGCTGGCCGCGGGCCAGGTGGACTTGCGATTGCAGATACTCATTCTCGACCTGGCGTCGAAGCAGCCGCTCGGCATCGTGGACTTCAGCAATGATGACCGGGGGGCGACCCCGGGCATCCCGCTCCGCTTCGTTGACCTGGCCGAGGCGGCCCCGTCCGCTGCCGCTCACATGAGCACCGCTCAGTACGTTCTGGCGCTGAGGTCGGTGCTGGAAACGCAGACCGGCGTCTTCGTCCCGCTGCACGCGGGCAATGTGCGCCTGCCCGGCGGCCAGGATGTCTTCCGGATCGAATTCGGCGCTCCAAGCCCGACCGCGGTGCCCAACCAGAAGGCGTCGCCGTAGGCCGGGAATCCCCCCGGCCGCGTTAGCGGCACCGCCGCCGGCAGCTAGCGGACGAGAACTGAGCCGCGGGCGATCGGCCGGCGGCGTGTTCCCGGCGGTGATTCCTGATCCCGTTGGCGATGTCCGGGCCGACAACTTCCTGATCACCACCAGCGAGGTGATCTTCGTTGACTGGCCGAGCGCCTGCATCGGCGCCCCGTTGTTTGACGCGATCGCGCTGCTGCCCAGCATGGCCTTGCAGGGCGGCCCTGATCCCGGCTCGCTGCTGCCCCGGCTCCGGGCGTCAGCCTCGGCGGATCCGGACGCCGTGACGGCCGTCCTGGCCGCTATCGCGGGCTATTTCGTCCACCAGTCGATGCAGCCCGCCCCGAAAGGGATACCGGCCGTCCGCGAGTTCCAGGCCGCGCAGGACCGGGTGGCGACGGCCTGGCTACGCCGCAGAACCGGCTGGGCGTAGGCCCGGCTGGGCCCGGTGTCATGACCCGCGAATGCACGTAGAGTGGTCGGAAACATGGCCGTCGGGGCGGCCGCTCAGAGTCGAGCTACGGGAGCGCAGCGGTAGTGTCATCACCGCAGGATCAGGTACGCGCGGACGGCGCCGTCCAGCCGGGCGCGACTGCCGCTGCCATGGGCCAGGCGCCGGGGGCGGGGCGCGGAGTGCGGGCGGACCGCGCTCCCGTGGTGACCGCGGGCAAGGCCGCGGCCGACGGCACGATCGTCTTCCGGCTCGCGCCGCCGCTCGTTTTGTGGTGGGCCTGGGTCATCTTTGCCGTGATTAACCTGGCTGACCTCGCGATTCAGGGGCGCAGCTGGTTCTCAGTCCAGATAGCAGCCGGACTCGTCACCACGACCGGGCTGATCTACGCGTGCGCGCTGCGACCCCGCGTCCTGGCTGACGAGCGCCGTGTCATCGTGCGCAATCCGTTCCGGGACTATCTGGTGCCCTGGGGCGCGCTCAAGGGCGTGTTCCTGGGAGACTCGGTGGAATTCGAGTGCAGCCGGGGCGGGGGCCAGAAGGACCGGACGATACACAGCTGGGCGCTGTACTCGCCGCGCCGGGCCCGGGCCAGGGCTGAGCTGCGCGACCCGCGCCGCCAGGGCTCTTCCAGGTCCGGGACTAGCTACGGCCGGATGCCCGCCGAAGCGCAGCGGCTCGTCAAGCAGCACCCCAGCCAGGTCATGGCCGCGGAACTCGGCCGGATGGCAACGGAGGCCCGCGAGCGCGGAGCAGCTGACGGCGCGCTGGCCGGCCGGTGGGCCTGGCAGCCCTTCGCTGCGGTGCTGATCCCGGCCGCGGCGCTCCTGCTGACCATTCTCCTCCGTTAGCAGGCGATGCCGACCGGCTCGCCGGCGTCACGCTGGCAGGATGGGGCATCCAGGCCGGTGCCGTGGTCTCCGGTGCCGTGGTCTCCGGTGCCATGGTCTCCCGCGCCGCGGCAGGCGAGTTCCGCTGGCCACCCCAAAGGGGCAGATAAGGCGTGCGGGAACGAGGGAAGATGATCAGGTGACTGGTCCTGACCGCCTGCAGGAAGCGGTCGCTGAGCTGTACTCATCCGACCCGGACACGTTTGTCGAGCGCCGGAAGGCATTAGCGGCCGAGGCGCGGGCGGCCCGCGAGGATGCGGTCGCGCGCCAGATAGCCGCGCTGCGCAAGCCGACCAGGTCGGCCTGGATGATCAACCAGCTAGCCCGCTCCGACCCCGGCGCCACCGCCCGGCTCGTCCGGCTTGGTGACGAGCTCGGTGCCGCGCAGCGCGTCCTGGACGGCGCGAAGATCCGGGCTCTCTCGGTGCAGCGCCGCGAGTTCATCGACACGCTGACCCGGCAGGTCCTGAGCGTCGCCGGTGAGCAGTTCCCCTCGGCGGCGCTGCGCGATGAGATAGTCGCCACGCTCAGCGCGGCCCTGGCCGACCCGCGGATCGCCGAGCAGGTGCAGGACGGAACCCTGCTGCGCGCGGCGCGCTCGGAAGGATTCGGCCCGATGGCGCCGATCCTGACCGTGGTACCGCCGCCCGCCGAGTCCCGTCCGGCTGCGGATAGCCGGTCATCGCGCCCGAGGACACCGGGGAGCCGTGCGCGGGGCGGGGAGGTCCGGAACATGCCGTCCGGCCGGGGCGAGCGCGGCAGGCCGTCTGCCCGGGCCGAGCCAGCCCGGGCCGAGCCAGCCCGGCCCGAGCCAGCCCGGGCCGAGCGCGTCACGCCGTCGGCCCGCGGCGAGCCAGCCGTCCGCGGCGGCACCCGGACCGGGACGCAGGCGGACCAGCAGCGGAAGGCCATGGCCGAGGCAGAGAAAGCGCTGGCCGACGCGCACCAGGCCGTCGATACGGCGGTCGCAGCCGAGGAGAAGTGCCGCGCAGCCGTAGAGAAGATCACCGAGGAGCTGGCTGAGGCCCGCGGCCGCTTCAATGCCGCGAGGCTCCAGGTTCGCCAGGCCGAGGCTGCGCAGCGCCAGGCTGGGCTGGCGCTGGAGCGACTGCGCCGGCAGGGCGGTCCGCAGGCCCCGCACAGTGCCTGGCAGCCGAAGCGTTCATGATCACGGGGTTTTGTCACCGTGACTGACAAAACCCCGTGATCATGAAATATCGCCCCGAGGGCCGCTTGTCTGGCCAGGCCCGCAGGGACGCCAGGCCGCGCGCCGCCGCCCTCTGGCCGTCGGCCGCGGCTTACTGCCCGGCTAGCTGCCGACCGAGTCACACGGCCGGCCGCGCAGCCAGTCCACGTAGTCAGCCGGCGCCCCGGCCGACTCGGCCGCATCAGCCATGATGCCGAGATAGCGGGCGGAGGGCAGGCCGCCCTCATAGTCGTTCAGCACATAGAGCCAGGCGACCACGTCGCCCTCCAGGGTCGCGACCCGGACCTTGATCTTCCGGTAATAGCCCAGCGTGGCGCCGTCCCAGCGATCCAGCGCGGCCTCATCGCTGTCGGTGATCTCGTAGAGCACGACGAATACGCGCTGCGACGAATCCTCGACCAGCGTGGCCAGGGCTCCCTCCCAGCCGAGATCCTCGCCGCCGAAGGTCAGCCGCCAGCCTTCCAGCCAGCCGGTGCCGTGCTGCGGCGAGTGGGGGCAGCGATCTGCCATCTGCGCCGGATCCATGTTGCTGCCGTAGGCCGCGTACAACGCCACAGCTGACAAGCGTACGAGCCGGCGCGGCCCCGCGCAGGCCGCTGCCCCCACTCGCCGGCCCCGGTGTCGCCAGCGGGCCGGTCAGCGGCATGCGCCAGAATGGGGCCTCGTGAGCAAGCGGCAGTCCAGGATCGTGATCGTCGGCGGCGGCCCGGGCGGCTATGAGGCGGCCCTGGTCGCCGCGCAGCTAGGTGCGCTGGTCACGATCATCGAGCGGGACGGGCTGGGCGGGGCATGCGTGCTGACCGATTGCGTGCCGTCCAAGACGCTGATCGCGACATCCGGCATGATGGCCGCACTCGAGACGCGGGCAGCCTGGGTATCCGGCTGGGCGACGCGAGCCAGCCAGGTTCACCCGGCCCCGGTTCCCTCCGAAACGGAAGTGCCCGCGCCCGGGTCGACGCGCCGCGGCTGTATGCGCGGGTCCGGTCACTGGCCAGGGCCCAGTCGGCGGACGTGACCTCGCGACTGGCAGCTGAGGGAGTCGAGGTCATCGCCGGCGTCGGCCGCCTGGCCGGGCCACGGGCGGTCGTGGTCGACGGCCGGGAGATCGAGGCTGACGCCGTCCTGGTCGCCACCGGCGCGGCGCCCCGCGTGCCGCCCGGCGCGGTTCCGGACGGGGAGCGGATCCTGACCTGGCGCCAGCTCTATGACCTGGAAGAACTCCCGGCTGAGCTGATCGTTGTCGGCTCCGGCGTGACCGGGGCGGAGTTCGCCAGCGCCTATCAGGCGCTCGGCTCGCAGGTCACCCTGATCTCGTCCCGCGAGCGGATGCTGCCGCACGAGGACGCGGACGCGGCGATGGTGGTGGAGGGCGTTTTCCGCCGCCGTGGCATGACCGTCCTCGGCCGGTCCCGCGCCGCCTCGGTCAGCCGCACCGCCAGTGGCGTGGCGGTGACCCTGCAGGACGGCCGGACAGTGCGCGGCACGCATTGCCTGCTCACCGTGGGAATGGTGCCCAGCACCGGTGACATCGGCTTGAAGGAGGCCGGCGTCAGTATGGACGAGCAGGGATTCGTGCAGGTCGACAAGGTTTCGCGGACGTCCGCGCCGGGCGTCTACGCGGCCGGGGACTGCACCGGGGTGCTGATGCTGGCCTCCGTCGCCGCGATGCAGGGCCGGATCGCCATGTGGCACGCGCTCGGCGAGGCCGTCAAGCCGCTGCGGCTCAGCCACGTGGCCGCGACCATCTTCACCGAGCCGGAGATCGCGACCGTCGGCATCAGCGAGCAGGCCGTGCTCGCCCGCGAGGCGGACGCTGCCCTGGTCAACATGCCCCTGGCCACCAACCCGCGGGCCAAGATGCAGGGTTTCGGTGACGGCTTCGTCAAGCTGTTCGCCCGGCGCAGCAGCGGGATCGTCCTCGGCGGCGTGATCGTGGCGCCGCGGGCGAGCGAGCTGATCCTGGCTGTCTCGCTGGCCGTGGAGCGGCAGCTGACCGTCGATCAGATCGCCCAGACTTTCGCGGTCTACCCGTCCCTGTCCGGCAGCCTGACCGAGGCGGCCAGGAAGCTGATGCAGCCCGCCGACCGGGTTGGCTTAGGCCAGGCCTGGTAGCTCGAGCCGCCTAGCGCGCACAGCGCGCTCGCACCGGCCACGGCGTACTGCCCATCCCGCACCGGCCATCCCGCACCGGCCATCCCGCACCGGCTCGCGCGGTGTGGCAACCAGGCGGGGCGGGGTAAATGCGGTAATTTCCTCCGGCGGAGGGAGTGCCATTGCGGAGCAGGCGGTACGGCGCGGATGTGCTGGCGGACTACGGCCCGCGGCCCCGGCCAGCGCAGCTGCCGAGGGTCGCGGCCGAGCGCGGACTGGTCGTCGAGGACTCTGCGGGCCAGTTCTGCGGGGCGGTGATCTACTGCGAGAAGGACGCCGTCACGCTGGAGGACCGGCACCGCAAGCAGCGGGTGTTCCCGCTCTCCGCGCCCTTCCTGCTCGAGGGCAAGCCGGTCATGCTGGTCAGGCCGGCCCCGACGGCCGCGCCCGGCCGGCCCGGACGGCCAGCCGGGCGGACCGCGTCGGGCTCGATCGCCGCTCCGGTCAGCCGGGCCAGGGTCGCGCGGGTGAGCCGGATCTACGTCGAGGGCCGCCATGATGCCGAGCTCGTGGAGAAGATCTGGGGCGACGACCTGCGGGATGTCGGCGTGGTCGTGGAGTACCTGGGCGGCATCGATGACCTGCCCGCGATTGTCGATGACTTCAGCCCGGCGCCCGGCCGCAGGCTAGGCGTCCTCGTCGATCACCTGGTGACCGGGTCGAAGGAGACCAGGATCGCGGCCAGAGTGCGGTCACCGCACGTGCTGATCGTCGGGCATCCCTTCATCGACGTATGGGCGGCGGTCAAGCCGTCGGCGGCGGGCATCCCGAGCTGGCCGCGGGTTCCGCCGGGCCAGCCGTGGAAAGAGGGCGTGCTGCGCGCCATCGGCTGGCCGCCGGACACCGCGGCCGGCTGGCAGCGGATCCTGCGCTCGGTAACCAGCTTCGCCGACCTGGAGCCTGAGTTCCTCGGCCGGGTCGAGGAGCTGATCGACTTCGTCACCGCGCCCGGCAGCGAGTAGCAGGTACCGCCGGCCCGGTCAGCCGGCGGCCGGCTCGCCGGCCGGCCAGGAGCGGAAGGGCGCTGGATGTCGCCCGCGTCCGGGCATGTCGGGCCTCGATGACCTCATGCAGTTTTTTGCTGGCCCTTGACCGGCGATTTCGCACCGGGAGGTATGGCGGTCAAGGCGCGGGTAGAGAGAGAATCGATCGGGGAGCGACGGCCCGAAAGGCTCCATTTCGCGGCCGGCCTGCCCAATGGGGTGAATGTTATGACGCCCACAATGACGTGGACGAAGAAGGTGGCCCGCCGGCTGGGAGCTGACGGGAATCCGCTGCGGCGGCGCTCGGACCGGATCGAGGCGTGGCTAGTGCCCCTGGCCGTCGCCGCGTTCCTGGCCCTGAGCCCCCTGGTCACCAGCCTCGCTGCCTCCTGGGTCCATGCCGACGTCGCGGCCGCGCGGCATGCCCAGCGATCCTGGCATCAGGTCTCCGCGGTCCTGCTGGCCGCGGCACCAGGGCCGATGATGTCCGGAAATGGCAGTCACTTGGACTCCTGGCTGGTCTGGACGCCAGCCCGGTGGACCGCGGACGGCCGCACCCGGATCGCCCGGGTGCCGGCGGGGGCGGGAAGCTGGGCTGGCGCCGCGGTGCCGGTCTGGCTGGACAGGGCCGGTCACGTGCAGCTGCCGCCGCTGACAGCAGGTCAGGTCAGGGGCCGCGCGGTCGCCGTGGCAGTGGCCGCGGTCACCGCCCTGGCGGTGCTCCTCGGCTTCGTTCTTGCCCTGATCCGGCGGCTGCTGGACCGTCGCAGGCTGGCCAGCTGGGAAACCGCCTGGCTATCGGTCGGCCCGCAGTGGAGCCGCCGGGCGTAGCCCGGTGCGCCTGCCCGCCGACCTGGGTGGCTAACCGCCCGGACCATCTGGGCGCCGGCCCGGGCGGTTAGCCGGCCCGGCTGGGCGCCGCCGGCGCCGCCGGCCGGGCCGCGATCCTGGCCGTGGGAGTCGGCGCTCTGGATACCGACCTGCCCGACACCGGGGAGGTCGCGGACTTGCGGAGCCGGGCCGGGCGGCTGGATGAGGGCATTGATCTCATCCGCGCACTGTGGGATGGCCAGTCGCGTCATCGCGGGCAGCACTATCGCTACTGGGGACCACCAGCACCCTGCCCGAGCGCCTGAGCCAGATGCGCGAGCGGCTGGCCGCCGGGCCGCCGGTTCCCGCCGGGCCTCCGGTTCCCGCCGGGCCTCCGGTTCCCGCGGGGCCTCCGGTCCCCGCCGGGTGAGCTCGCTCGCCTGGACAGTCCAGCCCTGGCTGACGACCTGCCCTATCTCACCGGCCGCCGCGGCACGGGCGGATATGCTCGCTCGGGTTGCGGAGGGAGCGGCGGATGGCGCTGGAGATCACCCGATTGCACCTGGCCCGGCTGCAAGGTCCTGACGGGCTGGAATGGCCGGTGCACGGCTTCGTGGTCCGCCACCCGGGCGGGGCGGTGCTGGTGGATACCGGCGTCGGTGGCCCGGACCAGCTGCTCAGCGACTGGCGCGTGGTCAACCGGACGGCTGCGGACGCGCTCGCTGAGGCGGACATGACGTCGGCCGACATCGGGTTGGTGATCAACACGCACCTGCACTTCGACCACTGCGGCCAGAACGCCGTGTTCCCGCATGCGGCGTTCTACGTCCAGCGCGCCGAGCTGGGCCGCGCGCAGCGGGAAGCCCGGCAGCTTTACGACTGGTTCGGCTTTATGAACGCGCGGTTCGAGCTGCTCGACGGTGACACGGAGATCCTGCCCGGCCTGTCCGTGATCGCGACTCCGGGCCACACCGAAGGGCATCAGTCCGTGGTCGTCCAGGGCGCCGATGGCGCCGACATCCTCATCGGCGACGCGGCCTACACGCCGCGGCAGTTCGCCGGGCCGCCCGCCGAGGACCTGCCGGATGGCCAGGCCAGCGACCCGCGGGCCTGGCGGGAATCCCTGCAGCGGATCCGGTCGGCGCACCCGGCGCGCGTGCACTTCTGCCACCACACCGACGTGACGCACACCTGACGAGCCGGGCCGTGACGGACCTCACCGGTCACCCGGACCGGCTGCGCTGGAACGCCCGGTACGGCGGCGGCTTCAGCCCGTCCTTCGCCGCGCCTCCGCTGGCGGTCCTGGCACTGTCAGCCGGGCTTCCGGACGGCCCGGTGCTGGATCTGGCCAGCGGGCCCTCCGGTACCGTCCTGCTGGCGGCCGGACTCGGCCGGAAGGCGACGGCGGTGGATATCTCGGAGCGCGCGCTCGGGCTGCTCGGCGAGGAAGCGGCCCGCCGCGGGCTGGCCGGCCTGATCACCCTGGTGCAGGCCGACCTGCGAGCCTGGCAGCCGCAGCCGGGCGGCTTCGCCTTGGTCCTGTGCACCGGCTACTGGGATCGCGAGGCGTTCGGCCCGGCAGCCGCTGCGGTGGCAGCCGGCGGCCTGCTCGGCTGGGAGGCGTTCACCGTCGGGGCCCGCACGGAGCGGCCGCGGCTGCCGCCGCAGTGGTGCCTGGGCCCCGGCGAGCCGGCCGGGCTGCTGCCGGACAGCTTTGACGTGCTCGGCCAGTGGGACCTGCCCGAGGGGCCGGCCGCGATCAGGCGCAGGCTGCTGGCCAGGCGCCGGGCCGCCGGCCCGGCGGCCGGCCCGCGGGTCAGGCGTCAGCCAGCACCTCGCGGGCGGCGCGGGCGCCCGAGGCAAGCGCGCCCTGAACCGAGCCGGCGGCCCGATGATCACCGCAGACGTACCGGCGCTGGCCGGCCCGGCAGGAACGGCTGAGCGGGTGCGGAGGCACCATGGCCGGCAAGGCGCCGGGAACCGCGTACGTCGCCAGGTGCTCCCAGCTGCTGGTGTCGGCCTGGTAGAGCGTGCCCAGCCGGCTGCGGACGGCCGGCTCGGGATTCGCGGCATCGCCGCCGAGCACGGAGCTGGAAACGAGCGCCCGCCTGTCGCCCGAATAGCTCGGCGTGACCTCGGTGAGCACGCTGGTGTTGAGGATCTGGCGCTCGGTATCCACCAGCAGGGTGGGCTCAGCCAGCGGCGGCGCGGGGGCGGCGTGATAGATGGTGGTGACGCTCCGGGTGGCGGGCACGGCCAGGGCGGGCATCAGGGCGGCGGCCGCCGCCGGCCCGGTCGCCACCACGACGGCGCTCGCGGCGAGCTGCAGTTCCGCCCGCGAGCAGCACGCCGTCATCGGTCAGGCCGCTGACCGGCGTCTCCAGCTGGATGGTTGCCGGCGGCAGCCCGGCGGCGAGCTGCTCGGGAACCGCCTGGATACCGCGGCGCGGCAGGCACAGCGTCCCGCGCAGCATGCTCCGCCAGACCAGGTGGAAGAAGCGGCTTGAGGTCTCCAGCTGGTCCTCCAGGAAGACACCGGCCAGGAACGGCCGGAACATCAGCTCGATCAGCTCGGCTGAGATGCCGGCCCGGCGTAGCGCGGTCAGGGTGGTGACATCGCGCCGGCGCTTGATCACGCTGGCCGGCAGGAGCATGTCACGGGCACTGAGCAGGCCCAGCGCGGCCAGGTCGGCTGGCCCGGCCAGGCGGCCTGGCCGCAGGTCGCCGATCTGGCCCGGCCGCCGGGTCGGATCGGCGAAGCGCAGCCGCCGGGCCCCGGCCTGCAGCAGCATTCCCGGAGTGAACGGCGAGAGCTGCAGGTCACGTAGCCGGAGCCGCCGCTGCACCTGCGGGTAGGACGTGTTGAAGACCTGAAAGCCGCGATCCAGCAGGAAGCCTGCCCGCCGGTCCGTTCGCATCCGGCCGCCGACCCCCTCGCCGGCCTCCAGGACCTGCACCGATGCGCCTGCCGCGGTCAGGTCGCTGGCGCAGGCCAGGCCCGCGAGCCCGGCGCCGACGATCACGACCGGGCGCGCGCCGCGCCCGGCCATCAGCGGGCCGCCCAGTACCGGCGAGCGAAGCCCAGGTACCGCGCGGCGATCTCGGCGACCGTGTCGTCCGCGCTGGCTTTGCCGTGGTTGTGGTCGCTGATCGGCTCTTCCCAGATGCTCCGGCCGATCGCGAACCCCACGAAGCCGTTGACGGGCGCGGCCACCTCCAGCCAGTGATCCAGCCGGTCCGCTGGCGCGTCCCGGCCGAGCACGATCGCGCACACGCCGTCGCGGCCGCCGGCCCGGATCTGCGCGACGACCTGCCGGGCGGCGTCGGCGGTCTCCAGCCCCTCGACCTTCCAGATGGCCGGCTCGACCCCGGCCTCCTGGTTGCCGACGATCACCTGCCTGACCAGGTCAGGGCGGAGGTCCCGGTCGAAGCTGACGGCTGACCCGCCGGCCGCTCTCAGCTGCTCGTCGGTGGCCGGAACCAGCAGCTCGTAGAGCAGCGGCACGCCGATGGAGCGGAGCCCGTCACTGACATCCCGCAGGGCACGCAGCTGCCGCTCGCGCTGCTCGCCGGGGAACGCGGGATTGTCGCGGACAAGAACCTTGGCGAAATCGGGCCGGATCTCCCGCACGTGCTCGAGCCACTGCGGTCCCCATTCCGGCTCGAACCACTCCCGCCCGCTGTGCTCGACCGGGACGGCCAGCACGACGTTGTCGGAGCGGGCCGCCGCGATCACCGCCCGTCCGTACCGCTCGTCCACCAGGACGCCGGGGCGCCCGCCGGGCAGCTCCGCGCGAGCCTGCGCGAGGCCCGCGTAGATCAGCTGCTTGGCCGCCTCCATCGCGGCGATCTGGCCGGAGTCCGGCTGGTCGTCAGTGACGCCGAACAGGGATCGGCCGAACGACTCCCGGTGATCCATGGCCAGGATCAGCAGCGGATCGCCGGCTGACGGGTGATACGCGTGCTCGGTCATACCCCGATCCTGCCCCGCTGGCCGCCCCGAAAGCCGTCCAGGCGGCCAGCCCGCGGCGAAACGCAGGTCACCTCAGTGCGCCGGGTGGCCGAGATCGGGGTCGTTGGGGGGCTTGAGGCCGTGCTGGCGCAGCCGGGTGGCCCGGATGTCGTCCGCGTAGGCGGCCACCGTGAAGATGCTGCCGGACAGGATCAGGGCAATGGTCATCAGGATCAGCCAGAGCGGCGCCGGGAGCAGCACGGCCGCGATCACCGCCAGGATGGCGCAGACCGGGAGGATCACGGCGAGGTGCCGCAGCACGGTACGGCCGCGCCAGCCCGCATCGGTCAGCTCGTGCCGCACCCAGTCGATGTGCTGCGGCGGCAGCCGGAACCCGATGGCGAATAGCAGCCATCTGACCGGACCCGGATCGCCCGGCAGTCTCGCCATCAGGTGAGCTGGCAGATCACGGTCCCGGCCGCGACTGTCTGGCCGACCTCGACGGCCAGGTTGCTGACGGTTCCGTCCTTGTGGGCCGTGAGCGGCTGCTCCATCTTCATGGCCTCAAGGACGACGATCGTGTCGCCCTCGGAGAGGGCCTGGCCGTCCGCGGCGACGATCTTGACGATCGTGCCCTGCATGGGGCTGGTGAGCGCGTTCCCGCCGGCTGAGCCGCCGGACTTGCGCCGGGCAGCCGACCGGGATCGCGTGCCCCCCGCGGCCGCGCCGCGGCCCGCTCCGGGGGCGCCTGGCCGTCCCGATGCCCCCAAGGCCTGCCGGGACGGTGATCTCCAGTCGCTTGCCGCCCACCTCGACCGTGATCCGCTCGCGGTCAGGCTCGGCCGTCTCATCCGGGCCCGCGCTCGTCCCGGTGTACCGGGGGATGCCGCCGGCGAAGTCGTTCTCAATCCAGGTGGTGTGCACGGCGAAGGGCGACCGGATGAAGGCCGGGTTGTTGACCACCACGCGATGGAACGCGAGCGTGGTGGGCAGGCCCTCGACCTCGAACTCGGCCAGGGCGCGGCGCGAGCGCTCCAGCGCCTGCTCGCGGTTCGCGCCGGTGACGATCAGCTTGGCCATCAGCGAGTCGAATTCGCGCGGCACGGTCATCCCGGCCGTGTAGCCGGCGTCGAGCCGGACGCCGGGACCTGACGGCGGCCGCCACGTCGTGATGGTGCCCGGCGCGGGCATGAAGCGGCGGCCGGGGTCCTCGGCATTGATCCGGTACTCGATCGAGTGCCCGCGCAGTTCCGGGTCCCCGTACCCCAGTGCCTGGCCGTCGGCGATGCGGAACATCTCCCGCACCAGGTCGATGCCGCTGACCTCCTCGGTCACCGGATGCTCCACCTGCAGCCGGGTGTTGACTTCCAGGAATGACACCGTGCCGTCCTGGCCGATGAGGAACTCGCAGGTGCCGGCGCCGACATAGCCGGCCGCCCGCAAGATCGCCGCCGACGATTCCCGCAGCAGCTTGTCCTGCTCGGCGGTGAGGAACGGGGCGGGTGCCTCCTCCACCACCTTCTGGTGCCGGCGCTGCAGCGAGCAGTCCCTGGTCGACACGATCACGACGTTGCCGTGCATGTCGGCCAGGCACTGGGTCTCGACGTGCCGGGGGCGTTCCAGGTAGCGCTCGGCGAAGCACTCGCCTCGGCCGAACGCCGCCACCGCCTCGCGGACCGCCGAATCGAACTGCTGCGGGATCTCGTCGGCATGCCACGCGACCTTGAGCCCGCGGCCGCCGCCGCCGTAGGCCGCCTTGATCGCGATCGGCAGCCCGGCCTCCCTGGCGAACGCGGCCGCCTCCGCCGCGCTGGCCACCGGTCCCTCCGTGCCCGCCGCCAGCGGCGCGCCGACGGACTGCGCGATGTGCCGGGCCGACGCCTTGTCGCCGAGCGCGTCGATCGCCTCCGGCGGCGGCCCGATCCAGGTCAGGCCCGCGTCCATGACCTGGCGGGCAAAGCCGGCGTTCTCGGCCAGGAAGCCGTAGCCGGGATGCAGCGCGTCCGCCCCGGCGGCCTTGGCCGCCTTGATGATCTTGGCGCTGTCCAGGTAGCTCTCGGCGGCCGTCTGGCCGCCCAGGGCAAAGGCCTCGTCGGCCATCGTGACGTGCAGCGCGTGGATGTCCGTGTCGCCGTAGACCGCCACGCTGGCCAGCCCGGCATCACGGCATGCTCGCACGATCCGGACGGCTATCTCGCCACGGTTGGCGATCAGCACCTTACGCACGACAACGGCTCCTCTCCGCCATCCGCGGGACTTTTCCGTCATGGCGGGGGTACCCGGTTCCCGGAGGCCTTGCCTGGAGTCTAGTGAGCAGGCTGGCCAGCCGGCAGCCCTGGCCTGACGGGGAAATGAACGGCCGGGCCCCGCGGCGCGCTCCCGTGACTGCTCCGGCCCGGCCGGACGCGCCGGTCAGAACCGGTCAGAGGGCCGGTCGGGGGCCGGTCAGCGAGGCAGCGCGACGCTGCGCCAGGCACCGGGACCGGCCGTCACCGGCGGTCGCATCACCCGTGCCCGGGCCGACCATTCCGGCCTGCTGGCCGGCGTCGCTGGCCCGCCGGAAGGTGCCCGGATGCTGGCCAGGACGGCGACGACGGCCGCCAGCTCAGCGGCGGTCGGGGCGCCGCGGACGACCGACAGTACCCGCTGCGAGGCGTGCTCGCCGGCCGCCGCCAGCTCGCCGGGCGCGGCCGGGGCGCCGCGACCGGAGGATGAAGCGGGATCTGGCATGGTGATCAGCCTTTCGACTTGCCGACGCCGATACCGAACTGCCGGTGCACCCTGGCCCAGAACGCGTCCCGCAGCCACTCCCTGGCCTCCTGGTAAGGCCGCAGGGACAAGCCAAGCTCCTTCTCGGCGTCCACCAGCAGCTCCTTGTCGATGACCGGCGGCAGGATCGGACCCGGCAGCAGGTCACGGATGTTGTCCTCGCCTCTGGTCAGTATCCACTTCTGCGCGACGTGCTCGCCAGCCTCCTCCACCCGGTCCCGGTCGGGGCCGAGCCGAGCGGCCTGGACATGAGAGGCAGGCAGCGGCCGCGCTGCCGGGCGCGGCACGTGCCGCTCGCCGAACAGCTGCGCGGGCGAGGGGGCGAGCGGCCCGGACTGCGCGGCGGCCTGCGCCTGGCGCGCCGACGCCGGGCTGGCCTGGGCGACCATCGCCGGCCCGCCCTCGACGATCTGCCGGGTGAAGTACGGCTCCAGGAACGAGCGCTCCAGCACTTCCACGGTGTCCGATTCCCAGACCAGCCGCTCGGCCTGGTTGGTCCCGTAGGGCGGCTCCACGCCCCACAGGTGGACGCGCACGCCGAATGCCTGCGCCGCCTCCACCGCGGGGACCATGTCCTCGTCGCCGGCCACCAGGATCGCGTCGGTGAGGGCGCGGTGCCGGGCGAGCGCCTCCATGTCGGCGCGGATCTGCGCGTCCACGCCCTTCTGCTGGCCGCGCGCGTTCAGGTTGCCCAGGCGCAGCTTCACCCAGGGCATCTGGGCGATCACCCGCTGGTCGATGGTGGGGACCCGGTCGCGGGCGGCGTCATACCAGTACACCCGCAGCAGCTCACCGCGGACCTGCTCCTCGGCGTGCCTGGTCAGGGCCTGGATCAGCTTGTCGGCATCGACCTTGTACTCGCGCCGGGACGCTGCGCTGAACAGCAGTTCGCCGGCGGAGGCATAGATGTACCCGACGTCCACCATGATGGCGTAACGCGACAGCAGCGGCAGCGGCAGCGGCGAACCGGGGTCGGTCATAGTAACGATCACTCTAGTGGCAGCGCCGGTGCGCAGGCCGCCGAAGCCTATACCGGAGCGTGACTAACCAATCACAATCAGCTGGTCATGTCCCTGATGCCCGTAAGCTTCCCGCCGCCGTGCGCTGGCTCCACGGTGCAGGCTGGCCGGCCTGGCCCGGCTGCGGCGGCGTGGACGGCAGTCCGACCAGCTGCGCGCGGCGCCGCGACCGGGCGAACGCCAGTGCGGCCGCGGCGCATGCTAGCGGCACCGCCGGCAGCGCGTACCGGGGCGAGAAGTCCGCTGTCGCCGTCGGCACCACCAGGATCGCCAGGGCCGTCGCCCAGGGCAGCAGGCCAGGGCCGCCCCAGTCAGCGCGGCGGCGGTACCCGCCGCCGCGCCAGGACCGCGCAATCCCGCCGAGGCCGATCAGCAGCACGACGGCGAGCATGGTGCCGCGGAAGTAGAGGTGGCGCTGGTAGCCGATCATGAACCCGGCGAACGGCTGCACGGCCCTGGTATGCGCCAGCTGCCCGCCGGTGTAGTCGCGCTGTATGGCCGCCAGCGTGTCGCCGCCCGAGCGGGCGGCAGAGGCCCAGTCGCTGGTCGCGTAGCTGAACTGATAACGGTCCATCATCAGCGCGGTCGGGTGCGGCGGCCGGGTCCAGTGGAAGGTCAGCAGGAAATCCGAGGCGACGGCGTGCAGGTAGCCGCCCGGCTGCGCGGCGATGGCGCGCAGCGCGAAATTCCGCGCTAGCGCGTTCTCGCGGGGCGTGAAGCGCGGCTCGGGCAGCCGGAACAGCGGCGAGTTCGCTTCCCAGATCCACATCGACGCGGCCGGGCGGTCCGCGACCGGCAGGTCCGGGCACAGTGCCCGCTCGTCGGCGGGCGGCCTGATCACCGCGCAGTTCGCGAAGGTCATCGTGCGCGACCAGAGGAAGACGCCGTCGCTGTCATTGAAGGCGAGGGCGCCGTGCGATTCGTCGAACCAGCCGAGGTACAGCACCAGAGGCAGCGCGCCGGCCAGGGCGGCAGCCCCGGCCGCGCGCCAGCCGGCCTTCCTGACGATCAGGTAGATCACCAGCACGATGAGCAGCGGGAGCCCGACCGGCCACAGGGTCGCCGAGAGGCCGAGCAGCACGCCCGCTGCCGCCGCCCGCCGCAGCGACGGCCCGGCCCGTCGCCAGAGCAGGATGGTCAGCGCCGCCGTCACCAGGAAGGCGAAGGCGATGTCGGCCAGGATCTCCTGCTCCAGCTGGATCTGGTAAGCGTCCAGCAGGACGGGCAGCGTGGCCAGGGTCGCGCCCCAGCCAGGCAGCCCGTACCGCCGCAGCAGGGCGTAGAGCATGACCGCGATGGCCAGGCCCATCAGGTGCTGCACCGCTGTGACCACGGCGAAGCTGTGGAACGGGCGCAGCAGCAGGAGCATCAGCCCGTACCCCGACTCGCGCGAGGTGGACGGAGACAGCCGCAGGGCCGAGTAGACGTAGGACTCCGAGTCGCCGCCGAACCAGATGGCGGGAGGAAAGCCGAGCATGGTAACGACGCGCAGGCCGAGGCCGGCGAGAAGAGCAATGCAGAAAACCCGGTGCCGAGCGAGGAAGGCCCGGCTCGCCGTGACCGGGCGCGCGGTTCCCGATGAGTTATGCTCGGAACGCGGCCCGGTCAGCCGGGCAATGCTGTGCACGATAATGACGAATTCCCCCGAATTCCGCGCGGCCGCGGCACCGGGACGCGCAAGCCCTGGTGCCGCCGCCCGCCAGCAGCACCAGGGCACGCAAAACCCTGATCACGGCCCAGTCAGGCCGCGCCCTGCAACTGGCATCCCCCGTTAGCCGCGGCTACCCCCGTGGCCGCGGTGACATTGCTACAGCGGAATATTGCCGTGCTTCTTCGGCGGAAACGTCTGACGCTTATTCTTTAGCGCGCGCAGGGTCCGTACTATCTGGGACCGGGTCTCGGCCGGACTGATGACGGCGTCCACATAACCGCGCTCGGCAGCGATATAGGGATTGAAGAGGGTGTCCTCGTACTCGGCGATTTTCTCCGACCGCAGCGCGGCCCGGTCGGCTGGATCCCTGGTTGCCGCGAGGTCGCGCCGGTACAGGATGTCGACCGCGCCGTCCGCGCCCATGACAGCGATCTGGGCGGTCGGCCAGGCCAGGGTCATGTCACTGCCCAGGTGCTTGGAGCCCATGACGACGTAGGCGCCGCCGTAGGCCTTGCGGGTGATGACGGTGATCTTGGGCACGGAGGCCTCGGCGTAGGCGTAGATCAGCTTGGCGCCGCGGCGGATGATGCCGTCCCATTCCTGCCCCGTTCCCGGCAGGAAGCCGGGCACGTCCACGAAGGTAATCACCGGGATGCTGAAGGCATCACAGGTGCGAACAAACCGGGCAGCCTTCTCCGACGCGTTGATGTCCAGCGTCCCGGCCGCGTGCATCGGCTGGTTGGCCACCACCCCGACGGACGCGCCGTCAACCCGGCCGAAGCCCACGATCATGTTGGGCGCGAAGGCGGCATGGATCTCCAGGAACTCGCCGTCGTCGAGCACGTGCGTGATCACGGCATGCATGTCGTAGGGCTGCCGCGTCGAGTCGGGGATCAGGGTGTCCAGTTCCCGGTCCGTCTCGGTGACCTCGAGCGCCAGCGCCGGGTCGGCGGCCGGATCGGCCAGGACCGGCGGCTCATCGAGATTGTTGGACGGGAGGTAGGACAGCAGGTCGCGGGCGAAGGCCAGGCAGTCCTGCTCATCGGCCGCCTGGTAATGAGCCACGCCGGACTTGACGTTGTGCGCGTGCGCTCCGCCCAGTTCCTCGTGGCTGACTTCCTCGCCCGTCACCGTCTTGATCACGTCCGGCCCGGTGATGAACATGTACGAGGTCTGGTCCACCATCAGGGTGAAATCGGTGATCGCCGGCGAGTACACCGCGCCGCCCGCGCATGGCCCCATGATCAGCGATATCTGCGGGATCACGCCGGAGGAGACGACGTTCCGGTAGAAGATCTCGCCGAACATCCCGAGCGCGACCACGCCCTCCTGGATCCGGGCGCCGCCGCCGTCGTTGATGCCGATCATCGGGCAGCCGGTCTTCAGCGCATGGTCCATCACCTTGATGATCTTCTCGGCGTAGACCTCGCCGAGCGACCCCCCGTACACGGTGAAATCCTGGCTGAACACGCAGACCGGGCGTCCGTCGATGGTGCCGTATCCGGTCACCACGCCGTCGCCGTAGGGCTGGTTGGCGGCCATGCCGAAGTCAGTGGCCCGGTGCCGGGCCAGCTCGTACAGCTCGTTGAACGAGCCAGGGTCCAGCAGCTCGTCGATCCGCTCCCTGGCCGTCATCTTGCCCTTGGCGTGCTGCCGTTCGACCTGCCGGGCTGTACCGGCATGAACCGCCTCGTACCTGCGCTTCTCCAGGTCGGCTAGCTTGCCGGCGGTGGTATGCGGAGCCGGAGATGATGCGCTGTCAGACGGCAGCGACGCTTCGATGGCCATGCCGGACAGGTTAGGGCAGAACCTTGGCTGCCCGGGAGAGGCCACCCGTCCCGTTTATCAGGGCCAGAAGACCGGGACCTCGGCGGCTGGCCTGCCGTCTGTCACACTTTTCCTATGCTGCCCCTGGACGCGTCGCTGCCTGATGGGTCCGCCGCGCCGGTGCCGGGCGGCTTTCCGGTCCTTCCGGCCACGCGCGCGGCCGGGCCCCCGGCGGTGGCCGCCACCGATCTGTGGAAGCGGTTCGGCGACAAGGTGGCCGTCGCGGGAGTCCGCCTGCTGGTGCCGCCGGGCAGCTTCTACGGCCTGGTCGGGCCCAACGGGGCAGGGAAGACGACCACGCTGTCGATGATGACCGGCCTGCTGCGGCCCGATGCCGGCACGGTGGAGATCTCCGGCCGGGATGTCTGGCGGGAGCCCGTGGCGGTGAAGGCGATGATCGGCGTCCTGCCGGAGGGCCTGCGCCTGTTCGAGCGGCTCTCCGGCCGGGAGCTGCTCACCTACCTGGGCCGGCTCCGCGGCCTGCCGAAGGCGCAGATCTCGGCCAGGACGGAGGAGCTGCTGGCGGTGCTGGACCTGACCGCCGACGCGCGGACGCTGGTGGTCGACTACTCGACCGGGATGCGGAAGAAGATCGGGCTGGCGGCCGCGCTGCTGCATAATCCCCGCGTGCTGTTCCTGGACGAGCCGTTCGAGGGCGTGGACCCGGTAGCCGCCCAGACCATCAAGGGCGTACTGGAGGCCTATACCGCGGCCGGCTCGACAGTGATCTTCTCCAGCCACGTGCTCGAGCTGGTCGAGAGCCTCTGCGACTGGGTTGCGGTGATGAGCCACGGCCAGATCATGGCCTGCGGCACGCTGGACCAGGTGCGGGCGGGCCGGTCACTGCAGCAGGCCTTCATGGCGATCGTCGGGGCCCGGCCGCGAGCCGAGGACGGCAGGCTCACGTGGCTTGGATCTTCTGCACCCTGAAGTTCCGGCTGATGACCGGGGCGCTGCGCGGCAACGGGAGCGCGGCCCGCGGCGCCGGGCTCATCCTGGCTGGCCTCGCGGCGCTCTACGTGATGCCGACCGGCTTTGCCGTGCTGGCCGCGCTGCGCGGGAGCGCGCTGGCCGCCCCGGCCGGCGTGCTGGTCTTCACGCTCGCCTTCGCCGGCTGGACCGTGCTGCCCCTGATGGCCTTCGGCACCGACGAGACCCTGGACCCGGCCCGGCTGACCCTGCTGCCGCTGAGCCGTCGGCAGCTGGCCACCGGCATGTTCGCCGCCGCCCTGACCGGCATCGGGCCGATCGTCACCTTCGTGATCCTGCTGGGCGTGATCGCCGCGGTCGCGACGAGCCCGGCGTCAGTGGCCATCGGCGTCCTGGCTGTCCTGCTCGAGCTGACGCTGTGCGTGACCAGCTCGCGGGCGCTGACCACGGCGCTATCCGGGCTGCTCCGGTCCCGTCGCGGCCGGGACCTGGGCATCGCGGCGGCCGGGGCGCTCGTGCTCGTCCTGCTGGGCGGCAACGTCCTGATCCAGCGGGCCATCATCAGCGGCGGGCTGCAGCATGGCGGGCGGGCGATCGCCGGCGTCGCGCGCTGGACGCCGCCCGGCATGGTGGCGCAGTCCATCGCCTCGGCGGCCAGCGGCCGGTACGCCGCGGCGCTGCTCGGGCTCGGCGTCGGCGCGGCCACCGCCCTGCTGCTGCTCTGGGTCTGGAACGCAGCCCTGGGCAGGGCGCTGACCAGCCCCGACGCGTCGACCAGGACGAGCAGGCGGTCCGCCGCCTGCGCCAGCCGCGCGGCGAACAGCGCCGCCGCGCCCAGCGCGGTCGGCAGCGCCCCCGCGGCCCCTGCGCTCCCCGCGGCGGGCAGCGCCGCCACGCCCCCCGCGCCCAGCGCGGCCGGCAGCGCCCCCACGCCTCCTGCGCTCCCCGCGGCGGCTGGCAGCGCTCCCACGCCTCCTGCGGCGGCCGGGCGGTTCTCGGCCAGCAGCGTGGATGCGCCATCGCTGTCGCTGTATCAGCAGCAGATGCGCTTCGACGTTGCTGCGGCGCGAGGCGCCGCCGCGGAATCGGCTGGCGGCCGGCCGTCCGGGCCGCCCGGCCTGGCCGGGCGCCCCGGACGGGTGAGGCGGGCCGCGGTCGCGCCCGGCTGGCTCCGGCAGGCCGGCAGCAGCAGGACCATGACGGCAGCCGGCAAGGAGCTGCGCTACACCTGGCGGGATCCGCGGCGCAAGGCCGGCCTGCTCGGCCTGGCCATCGCGGTGTTCGTGAGCCTGTCCGTGACCAGGCTGGGCACCGGCGGGAGCCGGGGCCTGAGCAGCGCGACAGGCCCGGTGCTGCTGGCCGCCGCGGTCTACGGCGGCGCGTTCGCCGGGATCCAGTCGGCCAACCAGTTCGGCCTGGACGGCGGGGCGCTCTGGCTCAACGTCGCGGCCACGACGCGGCCCCGCGACCTGCGGGCCGACATCGCCGGCAAGAACCTGGCCAGCGCCGTCATCGCGCTGCCGGTGTTCACGGTGCTCTATGCGGTGATCGGGGCCGTCTGGGGCAGCCTGGCGTATCCCGTCACCGCCCTCGGGGTAGCGGCCGCGACTCTGGGCATCGCGCTCGGCCTGAGCAACCTGGCCAGCGTGCTGCTGCCGTTCCCGGTCCCGGAGCGGCGAGCGAGCGCCTTCGGCGGCGGCGGCACCGGCCGCGGCTGCCTGGCCGGCCTCACCAACCTGGTCATGCTGCTGATCGTGGCCATCGCCATGCTGCCGCTGATCGCCCTGATTATCGTCGTGCATCCCGGCGCCTGGATGCTGCTGACCGGCCCGGGCTACGGGGCGGCGGCGGCGTGGGCAGGCCGGCGCGCGGCCGGTGATATCGGCTTCCGCAGGCTGCCTGAGCTGCTGGCCGCCGTCAGCAGGCCAGTCTGAGCCCGCCGCGCCGTCCGGGCGCCGCGAGCCCTGGCCGCCACCGGCAGGCCGGATAGGGCGCACCCGAGTTGCCTTGCGGGCGCCGTGGGCCCGGGCTGAGACCGGCAGGCCGGTAGGGTCGCTCCGGAGTCAGGGACCAGCACCGGAGGCAAGCCAGATGACAGCCGGACCAGGACCGGGCCGGCCAGCCGGGCCGCCGCAGTCCGGAGCGCCGCAGTCCGGGCCGCCGCAGTCCGGGCCGCCGCAGTCCGGGCCGCCGCAGTCCGGAGCCGCCGCCAGCCGGGGCGCCGCCAGCCGGGGCGCCGCCAGCCGGGGCGCAGCGCGGTCAGCCACTGCAGGCCCGGCTGCGGGCCGCGGTGCTGACCGGGCAGTCCCTGTGGTCGGACATCGCCGTCGTCGCGCAGACCGGGTCGACGAACGAGGACCTGCTCGCCGCGGCCAGGGCCGGGGCGCCCGAGGGCAGCGTCCTGGTGGCCGAGCAGCAGATCAGGGGCCGCGGTCGCCTCGGCCGCAGCTGGGTCAGCCAGCCGTCCGCGGCCCTGACCTTCTCGGTGCTGCTCCGTCCGGCAGTGGTGCCGCGGTCGGCTCGCGGCTGGCTGCCGCTGCTGGCGGGCGTGGCCGTGGCATCGGCGGTGCGGGCCGGCACCGGGCTGGAGGTGACCCTGAAATGGCCGAATGACGTGCTGGCCGGGGGAGCCAAGCTGGCCGGGATCCTGGCCGAGCAGGCCGGTGATGCGGTCGTGCTCGGCATCGGCATCAACGTCTCGGCCAGTCAGGACGAGCTGCCCTCGGCGGCCGCCACGTCGCTGCTGCTGCAGGGCGCGGCCGCGGACCGCGAGCTGCTGCTGGCCGGCCTGCTGGGCCAGCTGGAGCACTGGTACCGGCGCTGGACCGGACCGCCGGCTGGCGATGCCATCGGGTCCGGCCTGCGGGCCGAGTACCTGCGGCTGTCCGCCACCGTCGGGCAGCAGGTCCGGGTGGAGCTGCCGGGCGGGGGAGTGCTGGCCGGCCAGGCGAGGGACGTGGACGCGACCGGCCGGCTAGTGGTGCTGACGGCAGACGGTGACCAGGCCGTCAGCGCGGGGGATGTCGTGCACGTCCGCTGACGGGCCGGCCTGCATGAGCGGTGCCTTGGCTCGGTACGTGCCACGATGGGGCGTATGACCTCTGACGCCAGCCTGGTCGAGGGCGAGCAACTGGTGCTGAAGCTGCACCCGCACTGGAAGACCCTGCTGCGACCGCTGCTGGTGCTGGCGCTGGTCGTGCTGGCGGCCCTGGCGGCGCTGATCCTGCTGCCGCTGCATGCGCACGGGGCGACGATCCGGCTCGCCATCGGCGCGGCGGCGCTGCTGGCCGCGATCGCCTGGTTCCTCGTCCCGCTGCTGCGCTGGCGGAGCACGAGCTACGAGCTGACGACCCGGCGGCTGCGGCTGCGCGACGGGGTCCTGACCCGGGTCGGGCGTGACTTCCCGCTCAGCCGGATCAGCGACGTTCTCGTTCTCCCAGGGGCTCACCGACCGGATCATCGGCTGCGGCCGGCTGATCGTGGAGTCGCCAGGCGAGCACGGCCAGCTGGTGCTGACCGAGATCCCGCGCGTCAAGGAGGTGCAGGCGCTGCTGTTCCAGCTGGTCGGAGACGAGCAGCAACGGCTGGCCCGGGAGGAGCGCTAGCCTGCAGCTCATGGAGACTGCCAGCAGCGTCCGGCTGCGCCGCCATCCGGCCGGCGGCGGCCTGGTCGCCGAGATCGTGCTGGACCGGCCGGGTGCGCTGAACGCGCTCAGCACGGCCATGGCCGTCCGGCTCGCACAGGTGTGCGCCGAGATCGCCGCTGACCCGGCTGTGCTGGCCGTCGTGCTGGCCGGCGCCGGGGAGCGCGCCTTCTGCGCCGGCGCCGACCTGAAAGAGCGCAACGCCATGACCGACGCGGAGGTGCTGGCGCAGCGGCCGGTGTTCCAGGCGGCGTTCGGCGGCGTGCTCGGCCTGCCGCAGCCGGTGATCGCGGCCGTGCACGGGTTCGCGCTCGGCGGCGGGTGCGAGTTCGCGCTCTGCTGTGATCTCATCGTGGCCGACGAGACCGCCGTGTTCGGCCTGCCGGAGGCGACGGTCGGCCTGGTTCCCGGCGGCGGCGGCACCCAGCTGGCGCTGCGCAGGCTGGGCCCGGGCCGGGCGGCTGACCTGGTGCTGACCGGCCGGAAGGTGGACGCGGCCGAGGCGGCCAGGATCGGGCTGGCTGACCGGCTGGTGCCGGCCGGCACGGCCACGGAGCGTGCGCTGGAGCTGGCCCGGCAGATCGCCGCGAACTCCCCGGTCGCGGTGCGCGCCGCCAAGCAGGCCGTCCGGCTGGGTGGCGGCGTGAGCCTGGCCGCCGGCCTGCAGATCGAGGACGCTGCCTGGCGGACGGCGGCCAGCTCGGCCGACCGCCGCGAGGGGATCGCGGCGTTCGTGCAGAAGCGGCCGCCGCGCTGGCCGTCCGCCGCGCCCCGCAGTGCCGCCGATCCCCCCGCCCCGCCGCATTCCGAAACGGAGGTCATCGCGTGACTGACCTGCCCCGCCGCATCTCCGTCCGGGAAGTGGGCCCGCGCGACGGGCTGCAGAACGAGGACCCGGTGCCGACGCCGGCCAAGATCGAGCTGATCAACCGCCTGTCGGCGACCGGTGTGCGCCGGATCGAGGCGGTGTCGTTCGTGCGGCCCGAGGCGATCCCGCAAATGGCCGACGCCGACGAGGTGTGGCAGGCCATTGCGCGCGCTCCGTCGGTCCGGTACTCGGCGCTGGTGCCGAACCTGCGCGGGGCGGGCCGGGCGCTGGACGCCGGCCTGACCGAGATCGAGGCCGTCGTGTCCGCGTCGGACACGCACAACAAGCGCAACGTCAACCGGAGCACCGCCGAGTCACTCGACGACATCGCGCGGATCATCGACGCGGCGCATCAGCGGGGGGCGACCTGCCAGGTCATCGTGTCCACGGCCTGGGGCTGCCCGTACGAGGGCGACGTGCCCGTCGAGCGGGTCGTGCGGACGGCGGGCCGGGCCATCGCCGACGGCGCGGACAGCATCTCCTTCGGCGACACCACCGGGATGGCCACGCCGGGCCGGGTGCGGCAGCTGGTGGGGGAGTTCCGCAGCGCGTATCCCGATGCCGCGCTCAACCTGCACTTTCACAACACCAGGGGCACCGGGCTGGCGAACGTCCTCATGGCGCTGGAACTGGGGGTCGCGGACTTCGACGCGTCCGTCGGCGGGCTCGGCGGCTGTCCCTATGCGCCGGGCGCGACCGGCAACATCGCCACCGAGGAACTCGTCCACATGGTCGAGGACATGGGCGTCGATACCGGCATTGACCTGGACGCGATGATCGATGCCGCCGCGGACGCCGAGCAGATCATCGGCCGCCGGCTGCCGTCCCAGGTGCTCAGGGCGGGCCCGCGCACCCGCACCATTCCCGCCTGACCAGGCTCGCCGATGAACGGGGCTTGTCCCTCGGCGCCTGCGGAAGCCCAGCTCGGCCGCGGCGGCAGGGCCGGCGGCAGGGCATTGCCGGCGCCACTTCCCGGCCACTCCGGCAGGTTTGATCACGACATATCCGGAGACTTCGCGGTCGGTCAAATAGCTGGCTGGGAGATCGGAGTCGACGGGTCATCGCCATATTCAGCCGCCACCGCAGGTACAGCTGGTTCTTCATTATCTATGTCATTATCGGCCTTGTGGTGGCCCGGGATCGCGGCTACATCACGGCTGCCCTGCTCAAGGCCCTGGCGTCCGCGCTGCTGGCCATCTTCTTGTGGTGGCTGGTGCTGCTCGGCGTGAGCCTGCACCTCGGCTAGCCGGGCATCCTGGCTCACCCCCGGCCGGCGGCGGGCCCGGCGCGCTGGCGGCACTCGGTACGCTCGCCACCGTGAGCGAGATGCCAGATGCTGCCCAGACCGCCAGGCCCCCGGCCGGCCACCCCGACCTGTCCGCCGTCCGCGCCACCATCGAGAAGGGCGGCGGCGCCGGATATCACGAGCAGGCCGCGGCCCGCGGCAAGCTGTTCGCCAGGGAGCGGATCGAGCAGCTGGTCGATGCGGGCAGCTTCACCGAGGACGGCGCCTTCGCCAACGTGCTGGCCGACGGGCTGCCCGCCGACGGGGTGATCACCGGGACAGCGGTCATCGGCGGCCGCCCGGTCGCGCTGATGGCCAACGACTCGACCGTCAAGGCCGGCTCGTGGGGCGCCCGCACCGTCGAGAAGATCATCCGGATCATCGAGAAGGCCTACGCGGCCGGCATCCCGATGATCTACCTGGTGGACTCGGCGGGCGCCAGGATCACCGATCAGGTGGAGATGTTCCCCGGCCGCCGCGGCGCCGGCAAGATCTTCCATACGCAGGTACGGGCGTCGGGCTCGGTCCCGCAGGTCTGCGCGCTGTTCGGGCCGTCGGCGGCAGGCGGCGCCTATATCCCGGCATTCTGCGATTTCGTCACCATGGTGGAGGGCAACGCCTCCATGTACCTGGGCAGCCCGCGGATGGTCGAGATGGTGGTGAAGGAGCAGACCACGCTGGAGGACATGGGCGGCGCCCGGATGCACTGCTCGGTATCGGGCTGCGGCCACCATCTGGCCAGCTCCGAGGCCGAGGCGCTGGCCGCCGTCCGCGACTACCTGTCCTACCTGCCCGGCAGCTGGCAGCAGGACCCGCCCGCGGCGGCGCCGGCCTGCGGCGCTGGCCGACCTGCGGGCCCTGGTGCCGGTCAGCGAGCGGCAGGCCTTCGACATGCGCCGGTACGTGCACGGGATCGTGGACTCCGGCTCGTTCTTCGAGATCCACGCGCTCTGGGCGCGCGAGCTGACGATGGGCTTCGCCCGGCTGGACGGGCAGGTCATCGGGGTAGTGGCGAACAACCCGATGTTCAAGGGCGGCGTTCTGTTCGTCGATTCCGCTGACAAGGCAACGCGCTTCATCCAGCTCTGCGATGCGTTCAGCGTGCCCTTGCTCTTCCTGGCGGATGTGCCAGGGTTCATGGTCGGCACGGCGGTCGAGCGGCAGGGGATCATCCGGCACGGCGCGAAGATGATCAGTGCGGTGTCGGAGGCGACCGTGCCGAAGATCTGCGTGATCGTCCGCAAGGCGTACGGGGCCGGCCTCTACGCGATGGCCGGGCCTGGCTTCGAGCCGGACGCCACGCTGGCCCTGCCGACCGCGAAGATCGCGGTGATGGGCGCGGAGGCGGCGGTCAACGCCGTCTACTACAACCGGCTGGCCGACATCGCCGACCCGGCGCAGCGGGACGCCGAGACCAGCCGGCTGCGGGCCGACTACGAGGCGGACATCGACGTGCTGCGGCTGGCCGGGGAGCTGGTGGTCGACGACGTGGTCGAGCCGGAGGACCTGCGCGCCCAGCTGATCCGCCGGTTCGCCGCCGCGCGCGGCAAGGACCGCGGCTTCTCCCGGCGCCGGCATGGCGTGACGCCGGTCTAGCGCTGTCCCGGCTCAGCCGGCCGGGCGCCGGGCCGGATCCGGGCGCCGCGCGGTGGCCGGCTGGATTGCGACTGGCTGGATTGCGACTGGCTGGATTGCGACTGGCTGGGCTGTCGCCGGGTGGCGCCGGGCCGGCTGGGCGGTGGCTGACTGGGTTGCGACCGGCTTCGCTGTGACCGGCTGGGTCGCGACTGGCTTCGCTGCGGTCGCGCTTTCGCGCCTGGGCAAGCCGCGCGAACCAGGCTAATCGCCCAGGTCAGGCCGCTGTCCTGGCGATGATGTGGCCGGCAGCTGCGTGTAGCAAGCAGGAAATGCTTGGCAGTCGCCATACGATCTGTGCATGACCAGCGTCCTGCTTGCCGAAGATGACCCGGCGATCTCGGAGCCGCTCGCCCGCGCGCTCCGCCGCGAGGGCTACGACGTGGATGTCGCCGCTGACGGCCCCTGCACCCTGGAGGCGGCCAAGGCCGGCGGCATTGACCTGATCGTGCTCGACATCGGCCTGCCGAAGCTCGACGGGCTGGAAGTGTGCCGCCGCATCCGCTCGGGCGGCCATGCCGTTCCGGTGCTGATCCTGACCGCGCGCGCCGACGAGGTGGACACGGTCATCGGACTGGACGCCGGGGCCGACGACTACGTGACCAAGCCGTTCCGGCTGGCCGAGCTGCTGGCCAGGGTCCGGGCGCTGCTGCGCCGGGGCGCTCCCGAGGTGCATACGGTGCAGGGGGTCCGGATCGACACTGAGGCGCGCCGGGCCTGGCTGGGTGATGAGGAGATCGAGCTCACCACCAAGGAGTTCGACCTGCTCGCGCTGCTCGTCGCCGAGGCGGGGAAGGTCGTGACCCGCGAGCAGATCATGCGCCAGGTCTGGGACAGCAAGTGGTGGGGCTCGACCAAGACGCTGGACATGCATGTGTCCTGGCTGCGCCGCAAGCTTGGCGACGACGCGCACAGCCCGCGTTTCATCACCACCGTCCGCGGCGTCGGGTTCAGGTTCGAGAAGGACTGACCGCACCCGAGAGGCTGACGGCGGCATGGCAGCGGGCGAGACGACGGGCCGAGGAGCTGGGTGATGCAGCGGCGGCTGCTGATTTCCATGCTCGCGGTCGCGGTGGTGGCTGTTGCCCTGTTCGGCGTTCCGCTGGCGATCGCGATCAGCCGGATCCAGGTCAACGAGGCCAATCAGCAGCTGCGCCGGGACGCCGCGACCCTGGCCCGCGGCCTGCAGGAACGGACGGACGCGGGCTTCCCGGCCGACGCGGCCGAGCTCGCCCGCTCCCTGCCGGACCGCTACGTGATCATCCGGCAGAAAGGCGGTGCCGTCACCAGGGCGGGCACCGCCCCGCCTGCGCACGACACGATCACGGCCGATTCCTCGACGACCGACTTCACGGTGACCGTCGAGGCGGACGACTCCTACGTCGCCAGCAAGGTCAACTACGGCCTGCTGCTGATCGGCGCGCTCGGCGTGCTGGCCATCGGCGTCGCGGTGGTGCTGGGCCTGCTGCAGGCACGCCGACTGACCCGGCCGCTGGAGGAGCTGGCCGGAGCGGCTGACCGGCTGGGCTCCGGCGATGCCCGCCCGCTCGGCCGGCGGTACGGGGTGCAGGAGCTTGACCGGGTGGCCGAGGGCCTGGATGGCTCAGCCCAGCGCATCAATGACCTGCTGTCGGCCGAGCGCGATTTCGCCATCGACGCCTCGCACCAGCTCCGCACTCCGCTGACGGCGCTGTCCATGCGGCTGGAGGAGATGATCGCGGCGGCGAACTCGCCCGAGGTGGTGCGGGAGGAGGGCGCGGCCGCGCTGGCCCAGACGGAGCGGCTGGCCGAGGTCGTCGGGCAGCTGCTCGGCCGGGCACGCCGATCGATCACCGGCTCGCCAACGCTGGCCAGCGTTGATGACATCGTCGCCCAGCAGGTACTCGAATGGGAGCCCGCCTTCCGCCGGGAGCACAGGAAACTCGTCGTCACCGGAGAGCAGGGACTGAATGCCTACACCACGACCAGCGGCTCCTCCCAGGTCATCGCCACCCTGCTGGATAACGCACTGGTGCACGGGGCGGGCACGGTCACGATCAGGACCTCGCAGACACGGCGCTCAGTGGTCGTCGAGGTGCGGGACGAGGGCAAGGGCGTGCCGCAGGAGCTGGTGCCAAGGATCTTCGAGCGGAGCGTAAGCGGCGCACCGGGCGGCACCGGCCTCGGGCTGGCGCTGGCGCGCACCGTCGCGGCGGCCGACGGCGGCCAGGTCGTGCTGGTCCGGCCGCGCCCGGCTGTCTTCGCGCTGTTCCTGCCGCACGCCATCAGCTCGGGCCTGGACGATCCGGTGGTCAGCGGGCCGGCCTGACCTCGTAGGCTACGCGGGTGGTTGATCAGCCGGATATGCGCTCATCAGCGCCGTCGAGGTCGGATCGTGCTGCCCCCGGCGCTGCCGCGGCCGGGGGCTCTGTCCCGGCCCGTCACCCTGCCCCTGCTTACGCCGATTCTCCCGCCTCCGCTCCTGCGCCGGCCGGTGCAGGCCGGGCGGCCGAGCCCGCGCCGCCCGTGGTCGGCATGGTCGGCGGCGGTCAGCTGGCGCGGATGACGTGCGCGGCGTCGATCGGGCTGGGGGTCTCGTTTCGGGTACTGGCCAGGGCAGCCGACGAGAGCGCGGCCCAGGTGTGCGCCGGGACGGTCATCGGAGATCACCGGTCGGTGCCGGATCTGCTGGGCTTTGCCAGCCTTTGTGACGTGGTGACGTTCGATCACGAGCATGTGCCCGCAGCGGGCCTGGAGGCCATGGAGAACGCCGGGATAGCCGTGCGGCCGGGCTCCCGGGCCCTGCGCTATGCCCAGGACAAGCGGGCCATGCGAGACCGCCTGACCGGGCTGGGCGTCGCCTGCCCGCCGTACGCGGCCGTGGCCGGGCTGGCCGACGTCACCGCGTTCGCTGACCGTCATGGCTGGCCGGTCGTGCTCAAGGCGGTCTCCGGCGGCTACGACGGCCGGGGCGTGTGGCTCTGCAAGACGCCGGCCGAGGCAGCTGAGGTGCTCCGGCACGGCATCGAAGTGATCGTCGAGGAGCACGTGCAGTTCCTGCGCGAGCTCGCCATCCTGGTCGCGCGATCGCCCAGCGGCCAGGGCGCCGCCTACCCGGTGGTGCAGACGGTGCAAGAGAACGGGATATGCCGCGAGGTGCTGGCGCCGGCCCCGCGGCTGCCCGCCTCCCTGGCCGAGGAGGCGCAGCGGCTGGGCCTGGCGATCGCGGCCGAGCTCGATGTCACCGGCCTGCTGGCCGTCGAGCTCTTCGAGACCCCGGCCGGCCTGCTGGTGAACGAGCTCGCGATGCGCCCGCACAACTGCGGGCACTGGACTATCGACGGTTCGCAGACCTCCCAGTTCGAGCAGCATCTGCGCGCGGTGCTGAACCTGCCGCTCGGCACGCCGGATCCGCTGGCACCCTGGACGGTCATGGTCAACATCCTGGGCGGCGCCGACGCCGATATCCGGTCCAAGCTGGTGCACGTGCTGGCCGCCGATCCCGGCGTCAAGGTGCACCTGTACGGCAAGCCAGTCCGGCCGGGCCGGAAGGTCGGTCATGTGACAGTCGCCGGCAGTGACCTGCAGGCCCTGCGCGACCGGGCCGCGCGGGCCGCCAGCTACCTGGCCGACGGCGTGGAGTGACCCGAGCGGGTGCCGCGCGCCCTTCGGGCTGACGCGGCCGCTGTCGGCCCGGTCGGCCCAGTCGGCCCAGTCGGCCGGTCGGCCCGGTCGCGTGGTCGCGTGGCTGCAGCGGCGCGGGCGCGGGGCCGGCGTGGCGGAAGCGGCGCGGTGGGCTGGGTGCGGGGGATGATCAGGGGATGAGCAGTCAGCCGCTGGTAAGCGTGGTGATGGGCAGTGACTCGGACTGGCCGGTGATGGCAGCGGCGGTCAGCGTGCTGGACGAGTTCGGCGTGCCATGCGAAGCCGACGTGGTATCGGCGCACCGGATGCCGCGGGACATGATCAGCTTCGGCTCGGCCGCGGCCAGCCGGGGGCTGCGCGTCATCATCGCGGGCGCCGGCGGTGCGGCGCACCTGCCGGGCATGCTCGCCGCGGTTACCCCGCTGCCGGTCATCGGGGTCCCGGTGCCGCTGGCCCGCCTCGATGGCCTGGATTCGCTGCTGTCGATTGTCCAGATGCCGGCTGGGATCCCGGTGGCGACCGTCGCGGTCGGGGGAGCCCGGAACGCCGGGCTGCTCGCGATCCGCATCCTGGCCACCAGCGATGAAGCGCTGCAGCAGCGGATGATCGATTTCCAGGATGACCTGCGCGCCACCGCGCAGGCCAAGGGCGCGGCGCTGCAGGCCAGGCTGCGGCTGCAGCGCGAGGAGCAGCAGCACCAGCCCGCGGATCGCGGCGGCGGGTCGTAGCACCGGCCGTCACGCCGTCCCCGGCCGGCGGTCGCCGCGCTGGCGAGCAGTCCCTCCCGGGCTGGCCGCCGCCGCGCTGGCGAGCAGTCCCTCCCCGGCTGGCCGGCGCCGCGCTGGCGAAGCAGTCCCTCCCCGGCTGGCCGGCGCCGCGCTGGCGAGCAGCGTCGGTGCGTGCCTGCTGCTGAAACAACGACGGCAAGCACGCTCTCATGCTGCTGGAACGCCAGCCGATGCGGGCCGGCTACGGCCTGCCGTCGGGGGGATGCCGCTCCCGGCGGAGAGCGGAACTGCCTAGTGAACGGCCCGCTGGCCGGGGCTAACCGGCAGGCAGATCAGTCCCCATGGCCTGCCGTTGCTGCGGGTGATCACGACGGTGGCGGCGACCTCGCCGGTGGCGCCGAGCCGGCGGCGGATCAGCGACACGTCGCCCGCCAGCCCCCGGCGGCGGATATCGGCAACCCCGATCCCGAGCTCGCGCAGCCGGCGGCTGACCTGCTTCTCATTCCAGGGCATCGACTCGACGACGCGCAGGGTCCGCGCGAACGGCGTGGTCAGCTCCCGGTCAGCGGTCAGGAATGCGATCATCGGATCGATCTTGGCGGCGCCCAGCTCACGGGCCAGTTCCTCGACCAGGCCGGCTCTGGTCACCGCCGGATTCGGGTCGAGCAGGAACTCGCCGGGCGCTGTCACGGGCACGGGGGGACCTGGCGCGGCCGTGATCGTGTCGCCGCCCGGCAGGATGGTCGCCCGGCGGCTGGTGGTCGCCAGGGCGGGGGACCAGAGCAGTCCCTCCTTCAGGTTGCGCCCGATGGCCACGAGCTCGATCTCCCAGCCGCCCGGCACCAGCTCGCGGGCCAGGCCGGGCGCGGCCTTGATGCCGACCGCGGGAACGGCATCCGCGAGCTGCAGGCACCAGCCCAGCGGCGGCTCGCTGCTGCCGCTGCGCAGTCGGTGGCCGCCCGCCCGGCGGGCCGGATCGATAAAGATCGCCTCGATGCCAGGCCCGCCCGTCCCGGCCAGCCCGCCGTGCAGAGGGCCGCGCGCTGCCTGGCTGCCGCCTGGCCCGGCTGCCCGGCCGGCGCCCCGGCTGAGCGGCAGGCGCCGGACGTCCGCGCACACGACATGGACCGGGTGAGCCGCACGTCTTGCGGCTGCGTTGTGCCGGGCGAACTCCAGGCTGGTCAGGTCGCGGTCGACGGCCAGGACGCGGCTGCCGCCGGCCAGCGCCGCCAGGTTCCCGCCGATGCCGCAGCACAGGTCGGCCACGGCGGTGAACGGGCGGAACCGGCGTGCGCTGTGCCCGGCCGTCAGCTCTGACGAGGCCTGCTCAAGCCCTGCGGGAGTGAAGAGCATCTCGTCAGCCTGGCGGAACTTAGCCCGCCCCCGCATCCGCAGGGCCTGCTGCGCGAGCGCGGCGGCTACCAGATCGGGCGGCAGCTGCTGTCGCAGCGACTTCGCCAGCTGCAGCGACCGCTCCGGGGTGACGTCCTCTCCCGCGAGCCGGTCAAGTAGCTCGCGGCCTGGCCCCGACAGCAGCGGGGACTGCGGCATCGCCGGCCTGCCCTCCCGCGCCCTGGCTGACTAGTGACGGCTTTCACGCTGACTGCTGGAGACTACCCATCCGCGGCGGCCGCGCAGGCGGCAGGCCGCGGACGCCGGGCCTGCTGAGGGACCCGCTGCTCCCGGTGAGCGTGGCTGCCGTGCCTGGCGCCCAGCCCTGCGTCAGGCATCCGGTGCGTGCTCTTACCATCGAGGCCTTGACCCCTGAATTCCCGCTTTCACCCTGTCGCCGGAGCACGATGCGCTGCGCGAGTCAGTCCGCGCGCTGGCCGACGACAAGATCGCCCCGCACGCGGCCAAGGTGGATCAGTCCTCGGAGTTTCCCTGGGCCGCGCACGACGCGCTGACCAAGGCCGACCTGCACGCCGTGCACATCCCCGAGCAGTACGGCGGCGCTGGCGCTGAACAAAGGCCAGGGCACGGTCCTGCGGCCAGCCCCCTTCTGGCGCACTCCAGCCGTGCCCCTGCTACGCCGGCGGCGTGCTGGGGGTGATTGCCGCAGCAACGTTAATGGGATCTGACTGGTATGATATTCCCATGGAAGCTGTTGTGGATCAGGCCGGCCGGATCGTGTTGCCCAAGTTCATCCGCGACGCGCTGGGTCTGCTCCCGGGTACGAAGGTGGACATCTCGCCTTACGGTGCTGGCGTGCAGGTCGTGCCCGCCGGCCGGACTGCGCGCCTAGTCGAGGAGGACGGCGTACTCGTATCGGCCGGCGACACGCCTGTCGATGACGACATCCTCTTCGGCCTCATCGACGCGGGCCGCAAGTGACCGTCGCGGTCGATACGAGTGTCGCCGTTCCCCTTTTGGTTCGCTCGCATCAGCATCACGCGGAAGTGGTGCGATGGTGGGCCGGGCAAGAGCTCGCGCTGAGCGGGCATGCCCTGGCAGAGACCTACTCCGTGCTCACCAGGCTGCCAGGCGACGCCAGGCTGTCCGCGGAGGATGCCGCGCGTTTGCTCGACGCGCGGTTCGCTACGCCGCTGACGTTGAGCGGTCCGCCTGCTCGGACGGTCCATGCCACCTTGAGCCGCCTGGGTATTGCCGGGGGCGCCGTGTACGACGGGCTGGTGGCCCTCGCCGCCAAGGAGCACGGCGTGGCCCTCGCAACCAGAGACGCACGCGCGCGCGGGACCTATGACGCGGTCGGAGTCAAGGTAGTCCTCGTAGCCTGAAGCGCGCGGCGCCCAATGCCGCAACTGAGGTGCCAGAGCAGGGGTCATTGTCCCGAGTGCGTGCTGAAACTGCTCGCCCACCATTACTACAGGGTCGATCCGCAGATCATCCGGCGGACTATCGATACTCCGTCGCGGGACCTGAAGGCTGCTGCGCGACGCCAAGATCACCCAGATCTACGGAGGGTACGCCTGCAGCAGCGTGGCCCCGGCCTGGATCCGCTCCCACGCGTCGTCGGGGGTCTCGATCCCCCCGGACGCGACCAGCAGGAGGCGGTCGCCGGTGCGGGCCCGTAGCCGCCGCAGCACCTGCAGGGAGCGCTGCCTGAGCGGCGCGCCGGACAGGCCGCCCGCCCCGGCCACCTGAACCTCGGCGGGATCGCTGGCCAGGTGGTCGCGGGAGACGGTGGTGTTGGTGGCGATGATCCCGTCCAGGCGGAGCTCGACAGCCAGGTCGGCGATCGCGTCGATGTCGTCGTTGGCGGCCAGCCCGAGCGGGCCGGGCAGGTCTCGCCCGAGCGCACGTACCCGCAGCACCGGGTCGGCCGGCGCGAGCCACCGGCGCAGCAGCCACGGCAGGCCAGGGACCTCGGCGGCGGCCCGGATCAGGCCGAACCCCAGCCGGTGCGCGGTCTCGGCTCCCATGCGGCGGAACAGCACCGAGAACAGTCAGCTCGCTCGTGCAGTGCTTCTCGCGGGCATCCGTCGCACGGGCATCCGTCGCACGGGCAGGTCCGGCACGGCCGCCTCCGGCGAGCTTACGCTGGCTGGGGCAGGGTCGTGCCCTGCGCCGGCCCCTGCTTGCCTTCGTCGCCGCGATCGGCGGCCGGGATATCGCGCATCGCGCGCAGCGGCGAGAACAGCACCCAGAATCCGGCCGCCCAGGACCCGATGACCCCGATCCAGATCGTCGGCCGGACGCCCAGCGTGCTGCCCAGCACGCCGCCGAGCAGCGAGCCGAGCGGGAGCGTGCCCCAGACGATCCAGCGGATGGCGGCGTTCATCCGGCCGAGCAGGTGCGGCGGGCAGATCGACTGGCGGAAGCTGAGCTGCGCGATGTTGTAGAGCACCGAGGCAAATGCGAAGCCGAACAGGCCGGCCGGGATGAGCACGATCCGCCAGCCCGGCTCGGCCAGCGGGAGCAGCACCCCGAGAGCGCTGAACCCGAGTATCGATACCCAGATGATGCGGGCCGAGCCGATCCTCCTGGCCAGCGGCCCGGAGACGATGCCGCCGATGACCCCGCCGACGCTGCCGATCGCGATCAGCAGGCCGGTATAGGCCGGCCGGACGTGCAGCACCCGGACCATGAAGATGATCTCCACCGCGAAGATCATGGCCGAGAACAGGTTCGCCGTGCCGGTGCACGCCGCCACCTTCCGCAGGATCCTGTTCCCGGCCACGAAGGCCAGGCCGGCCAGCAGCTCGGTCCGCAGCCGAGTAGCCTGCCCGGCGGCGGCGGCGGCGGCGGCGGCGGCCGTCGTCCGCTCTGGTTCCGGCGCCCTGATCAGCAGCATGGACGCTGATGAGACCCCATACGAAACGGCATCTGCACTCATCGCGCCGGCCCGCAGGAACCCGAACAGCGCCCCGCCCAGGCCAGGTCCGGCGACCTGCGCGAATGACTGGGTGGCGCCGAGCTTGCCGTTTCCGTCCACCAGCTGCTCGCTGCCGATCAGCCCCGGTACGTAACTCTGATAGGCCACGTCGAAGAAGACCGTCAGGACGCCCGCGAGCAGCGCTGCGGCATACAGCTGGGCGATGGTGAGGACGCCCAGCGCGTAGGCGGCCGGGATCGAGCCGATGATCAGCATCCGGGCCAGGTCGCAGCAGATCATCAGCCGCCGCTTGGCCGTCCGGTCGACGATCAGCCCGGCCGGCAGCGCGATGAGCAGGAACGGCAGGGTGCCAGCCGCGGACAGCAGGCCGACCTGCAGGGTAGATGCCCCCAGCAGGACGACGGCCGTCAGCGGCAGCGCGACGATCGTCACCGCCGAGCCGAGCTCGCTCACCGACTGGCCGGTCCACAGAAGCATGAAGTCGCGGTGCCGCCAGAGGCTGGACGGCCGAGAGACTGGGGCGGCGGGGGGCATTTCAGTGACTCTAGGCGCATGGCCGGCAGCGGCCAACCGGCGCCCGGCGCGCTGACCTCGTCGCCAGGAGCGCCACCCGGCCGGGCTGGTGTCGCCTGGCCCGGCTGGTGTCGCCTGGCCCGGCTGGTGTCGCCCGGGGCTGGTGTCGCCCGGGGCTGGTATCGCCCCGGGGCCGGTGTTGCCGGGAGCTGGTGTCGCCGGCCGGCCGTCCTGGTCAGCTGCCAGGCCGCAGGTCAGAGACCGAGATCGTCGAGCTGCTGATGCAGCTCCGCGCGCGGGCCGCTCAGCACTGACCCGGTTCCTGACCTGGGCGGCGAGCCCGAGCCGGAGCCCGGCCCGGCGCCTGCCGCGGTCCTGGGCACCCTGCGGTCCCGGAACACCCAGCCTGCGAGGACGCCTCCGGCCAGTCCGCCGATGTGCGCCTGCCAGCCGATGCCGGCCTGCGGCAGCAGCACCGTGAACTGGTACGCGAAGCACAGCGCCATGACCGCGCCGACGAGCATGTCGATGGCGTGCCGGTCGAAGAAGCCGCGCACCATGATGTAGCCGAAGTAGCCGAAGACCACGCCGCTGGCCCCGGCCCCGACTGAGCCGGCGCTCTCGGTGAACCAGGCGGCTATGCCGCTGGTCAGCACGACTAGCACAGTCACCCCGGCGAACTTGGCCACGCCCCGGTAGGCGGCGAGGAAGCCGAAGATGAACAGCGGCCCGGAGTTGCCCTCGATGTGCGTCCAGCTGAAGTGCAGGAAGGGCGCGGTCAAGATATCCGGGAGGCTGGCCAGGTCGCGCGGCCTGATGCCGTAGTCGTAAGTGAGGTGGTAATGGTCAGCCCAGTTCGCGATCTGGATGATCCACAGCAGCGCCAGCACGCCCACCATGACGAATAGCGCCTTGCGGGCCTCGGCGAGTACCGTCTCGGCGTCCCCGGCTCCGACGGCCCAGGCCCGGTGCGCCGGCCTTCGCCGGACCGGTGCGCCCGGAACCCGGCCGCCGCTCGCCCGCTGGCCGGCCGCCCCCCGGCTGGCCGCTGGCCGCTGGCTGGCCGCCGGCTGCTGAGCCGTCGCTGGCCGCTGGCTGGCCGCCGGCTGCTGAGCCGTCGCTGGTCCCTGGCCGGCCGCAGGCCCCTGACCGGCCGCAGGCCGCTGGCCAGCCGAAGGCCGCTGGCCGGGAGCTGGTCGTGCGACTGGCCGGCCCTCGGCGGGTACCGGTGGATCAGGCATCGTCGTCTCCGCTCGCTTGCCAGGCCATGGCTGAAAGCTAGCCGTATCCGGGCCGCAGCGGTAGGTCACGGCGTGTCGTGGCGGGCCCCGGCGCCGATGCAGTGATCACAGCTTGATGGGTATTACGCCCAGTAATTATTACGGTACGTATTGCCAAACTGTGATGTGCGGGACACAAATAACAGCTTGGCAACACAGCTTTTTCGGCGAAAGTGCTTGGTCCCCTCCCGCAGTTCTGGCAACGTTATCCGGCGACGGCGCTGGATCCGATCAGCGGTCACTAGCTTCCCGGTAGTAACAGCCCGCAGTGATGGGTCCTTGCCGTCATATGACTCGCTGCCCTGTACCGCAGCGGTCTGCGCGCCGGGCGTTCCGCACGGCACGCCTGGCCGACGGAAGGACCGCATTGTCAGAGCACCGGAGACGGCCACCCAGCCGCCGGAAGCGGCGCAGGCGGACCGGCGTCTTCATGATTACCTCCGTGGCCGCGATCGTGGCCATTACCGCGGGAGCCCTGGTCGGGCTCCGGCTGAATGAGCGCGGGGCGGATCCGGTCGCCGTTTACGTGGCCGGGATCTCGACCAGCCATTCGGCCGGCCTGCTCGAACAGGCCCGCCAGCACATGATCCAGATGGACGCGGCGGCCCTGACGTTCAGCGTCGTCAGTCCCGCGAAGCTAGCCACGCAGCCAGCCCCGGCGGCCAGTTCGCCCTCGACCTCGACCGACGTGGCCGCCGCTGCTGGCCCGTCGGTGCCGTCCGGGCCGCCACCGGATCCGGGAACTGCCCAGGCCATCGCGTACCAGATGCTCCCCTCCTTCGGGTTCAACGCCGCCACTCAGTACGGCTGCCTGAACAACATCTGGACCCGGGAGAGCGGCTGGAACTACGAGGCCGAGAACGCGAGCGGTGCCTACGGCATCCCGCAGGCACTTCCCGGCTCGAAGATGGCGAGCGCGGGGCCGGACTGGCAGACGGACCCGACCACCCAGATCAAGTGGGGCCTTGGCTACATCCAGGGCCGGTACGGCACGCCGTGCAACGCGTGGGCATTCTGGCAGGCAAACGGCTGGTACTGACGGCGCCGCCACTGGCCCGGCCGGATCGGACAGATCGTCCTGATCCGGCCGGGCCATTTGCGTGTACTGGCCATCCGTTCAATGGCCGGACCGGTATCGGTAGCGCCCCGCTGGTAATGCTTTCCGTAGTCAATCCGCTACGTTCGGATAGTGGGAAAAGGGCCTGCGGCTCCGCCGCGCCTTTCCCGGCCGAGCGATTCCGGGCACTCAGGGTCGTTTCACGGGGTCGATTACGTGATGATGTGAGGTGCCTCACACCAACCAGGGCGGATGCTTATCCGGTTGTCGAAATCGCAGGTGAGCGAGCAGATTAAGGCGATAGCACACGACGATCGCAGGCTGCCTGTGATCTACCTCATATGGTGCCAAAGGCCATCTTGAGCGCCTGCACAGCCTGATGACCGGCAAGCTGGATTCCCGATAGCACCCTGCGTGCGTGACGGTTGCCCCCCGCGCAACTCCGTCGCCCTGCCCCGCGTGAACGTCCGTGCGCCGCTGCCGGCCCCCCTTGCTGGTTCCGGTGGCTGACCCCTGGGTGAAAGCCGAGCGCGCATCGCGCTTGACCGAAGGTAAACCTTGTCACGGCATCGCCAACTCACTCGCATGCGCAAGATCAGCAGTAGTTTCCCACCATCCAAGCTCACGATTTCTGTCGCAGGCTCGACTGTCCTCGCCGCGACAGCCGCCTCGCTCGCGGTGGCGGTCTGGCCGACCGCGGCGTCTGCCCAGCAGTCCGCCGGGCATCACCAGGCCACGGCGACCGCCCTGCCGGTCACCTGGGGGCTCACGGAGCCATCGCCGGGCACCCTGGCCGGTTACGTGGCGGCAGGCCAGCGCGCCAGCGTGCTGCACCAGGTCAGCGCCGCTCAGGCGAGGCTGGCGGCGGCGCAGCGGGCGGCAGCCGCGCAGCGCGCCAAGGAGGAGGCCGCCCGGCTGGCGGCCACTCCCGCGGCCACCCCATCGACGGCACCCACGCCGCCTGCGGTCACGACGGCCGCGTCGGGCTCGCCGCAGCAGATCGCGATGGCGATGCTCAGCTCGTACGGCTGGTCGTCGGGTCAGTTCTCCTGCCTGGACTCGCTCTGGAACGCCGAGAGCGGCTGGAACACCTACGCCAGCAATCCCAGCTCAGGTGCCTACGGCATTCCGCAGGCCCTGCCGGGATCGAAGATGGCCAGCGCAGGCCCTGACTGGCAGACCAACCCGGCGACGCAGATCAAGTGGGGCCTGAGCTACATCCAGAGCACCTACGGCTCGCCCTGCGCCGCGTGGGGACACGAGGAATCCGCAGGCTGGTACTAAGCCAGGCCAGTGCCGAGCCAGCAGATGAGCTGACTGGCCGGGGCAGGATCCGGCGGCCTGGCCGGTGCGGCATCGGGCCGCCCGGCATCGGCAGCCCGGTGTGTGCGGCATCCGGCGGCCCGGCATCGGCAGCCCGGTGTGTGCGGCATCCGGCGGCCCGGCATTGACAGCCCGGCCGGTGCGGCATCAGACGGCGGGCTTCCCTGATGGCAGGGAAGCCCGCCGTCTGCCGTCTGCCTAGCTGGCCGGCGCGAGCGGGCTGAAGGTGGCCAGGGAGGTGCGGAAGATGATGCTGGCTGCGGCGAACTGCGCCGTCGGCGCCGAGACGGCCAGCGCGTAGGACTGGCTGCCGGCCGACGTTGCCTCGGTGACCAGGATCTCCTGCACGGTGACGCGGTCCGCACCCTGCGGACGCCAGCTGAACCGCCAGCTGGCGGCCGGGTAGCCATCGAAGAGCACCGGCCTGATCGCGATCAGGGCGTAATTGCCGTACTCGTCCGTGGCGATGGCCTGAGCCTGCAGGTACCTGGCTTCCCGGACCGGGACGGCGTAGGCGAACGGGCTGAGGCTGACGTCCAGGGAGGTGCTGCCGCCCGGCGCCCCGAGGTATGCCGTCATGCCATGCGTACTCAGCGCCCAGCTGTCCGGGGCGGCGATCGTGAAGCCGGCTGTCGTGCCCAGGGCGGCCGCGGTGAGCGACTGCCACCGGTACCCGGCAGGCGGCGGAGCGCCTGCCGGCCCGGAGCCGCTGCCGGAGCCGCTCTTTCCTGAGCCGGTGCCCGGGCTGTTGCGGCTGCCCGGGGCGCCGCGGCTCGCTGTCGTCTTGCCGTCAGCACTGCTGGCACCCGGAGCCCCGCCGGGCTGTTTCTGGCCGGCGCCGCTGCGCCCGCGCGATCCGCTGCCGGATGGCTGGTGCGGGCCGGTGCCGCTGCTGCCGGCGGTCGCGGCAGACCCGGCCGGGGCCCGCCCGGCGGCTGAGGCGGGCACCGGCGAGCGGGAGTAGATCTCCCAGCCCGCGATCGCCGCGACAACAACGGCGGCGGCGCCGAGCGCAGCCGCGGCCGTCCGCCAGTGCCTGGATGACCGCTGCCCGGATGACCGCTGCCCGGATGAGCTGTTCCCGGATGACCGGGACCGCTGGGCTGCCCGGGCCGAGGGCGCCAGGCCAGGACCGTCCTGGCCTGGCGGCTGGCAGCCCGCGCAGCTGCCGGACGGGCCCGAGTGGCCCGGGTGCTCAGCGGGGCCCGGGTGCTCAGCGGGGCCCGGGTGCTCAGCGGGGCCTGGGTGCTCAGCGGGGCCCGGGTGCTCAGCGGGGCCCGGGTGCTCAGCGGGGCCCGGGTGCCCGGGCGGCACCACTGATTCCCAGCTCACGGGAGCTGCGGCAGGCCCCCAGGGCGCGCCCAGATCCGGCGGCGCAGCGGAACTGGCCGGCATCGGGCTGTCGAGAAAGGCCGGCAGCTGCGCTGTGCCCGGAAGGCCGCCGGCGCTGTCCGGCCCGGCCGACTCCGACAGGACCGTGGCCGGCATCACCAGCTCGGCAAAGACAGGGGGCGCGACGAGGCCGGATCCGGCCGCCAGGCTGGCGGTAGTGCCGTCCGCTGCAGCCGCCGCGCCGGCTTCGGCGCCTGGCCGTCCCCAGCTGCCCTGGCCAGGGCCGGACAGCGGCCGGGGGCCGCTAGCGGGCCGCTCCGACGCCTCCGCCAGCAGCCGGGCGGCCGCCGCCGAACCGGGGCGGGCGGCAGGATCGCGGCGGAGCAGCGCACCGATCACCGGCCCGAGCGGGCCAGCCGACGGTGCAGGCGGCGCCTCGTCGGTGATCACCCCGGCCGTGATGGCCGCCGACCCGCCGGGCCGGTCGAACGGTCCGCGCCCCTCCACGGCCGCGTACAGCGTGGCGCCCAGCGACCACAGATCGGAGGCGGGGGTGGCGGCCTGGCCTCGCACCCGCTCGGGGGCGGTGAACCCCGGAGTACCCACGACCATGCCCGCCTGGGTCAGCCCGGGGTCTCCCTCGAACGTCGCGATGCCGAAGTCGGTCAGTACCGTGCGGCCGTCGGCCTGCAGCAGCACGTTGCTCGGCTTGACATCCCGGTGCAGCACGCCCGCGGCATGAGCGGTCGCCAGCGCGCTCAGCAGACTGCGGCCGAGCCCGGCGGCCTGCGCTGGCGGCAGCGGACCGTCCTCGGCGATGACCTGATCCAGCGAGCGCCCGTGCACCAGCTCCATCACGATCCACGGGCATCCGTTCTCTTCCACCACGTCGTAGACGGTGATGACGCTCGGATGACTGAGCCGCGCCGCGGTGCGCGCCTCGCGCAGCGTCCGCTGGTACATGCGCTCCGCCTCGGCAGGCGCCGCCAGCGAGGTGATCTGGATTTCCTTGATCGCGACCTCGCGGTCGAGCAGCTGGTCCCGGCCACGCCAGACAATGCCCATCGCGCCGCGGCCGAGCGGGCCGTCCAGGCGGTAGCGCCCGGAGATGGCGCGGCCCGCGCTCGTCAGTGCATGCATGGCGGGACACTATCGGCCCTAGCCCTGCCATTCCTGTGAGAAGGATGGGAATTCGGCCATGCGGCCATCACGATTGCGAATCACGGCCGCTGGCCGGCTGGGGACGATCAGCAGGGCGGTCAGGCGCCCGGCCGGGCCATGGCCAGCACGTCCAGCGCCTTGTCCAGCTGCTCCTCGGTGATCTCGCCGCGCTCGACGTGCCCGCGCGCGATCACGGTCTCCCGGATGGTCTTCCCGGCCGCTAGCGCCTCGTGCGCCACGGCCGCCGCGGCCTCGTAGCCGATGTAGCGGTTCAGCGCGGTGACGATGGAGGGGGAGGACTCGGCGTAGCCGCGCAGCCGGGCGGCGTTGGCCGTGATCCCGGCCACGCACGCGTCGGCGAGTTCCCTGGCCCCGGCCTGCAGCAGCCCGATCGACTCCACCAGGTTCCTGGCGATGACCGGGATCATCACGTTCAGCTCGAAGTTGCCGGCCGCGCCCGCGAACGCCACGGCGGCGTCGTTGCCGGTCACCTGCGCGCAGATCTGGCAGACGACCTCGGGGATCACCGGGTTGACCTTGCCCGGCATGATGGACGAGCCTGGCTGCAGGTCAGGGATGTTGATCTCAGCCAGGCCGGCCCGCGGGCCCGACCCCATCAGCCGCAGGTCGTTGCAGATCTTGTAGAGGCTGACCGCCACCGTGCGCAGCACCCCGCTGGCCGCCACCAGGGCGTCCCGGCCGCCTGCCGCCTCGAAGTGGTTCTGCGCCTCGGCCAGCGGGTAGTCGCCGGTGGCCAGCCGCTCGATGACCCGGCGGGCGAAGCCCGGCGGCGCGTTCAGGCCGGTGCCGACGGCGGTGCCGCCGAGTGGCAGCTCGCCGACGTCCGGCAGCACGGCCTCGATCCGCCGGATGCCGTGGCGCACCGCCGCGGCATAGCCGCCGAACTCCTGGCCGAGCGTGACCGGGGTCGCGTCCATCAGGTGAGTCCGGCCGCTCTTGACCACGTCGGCGAATTCCGCCGCCTTCGCCTCCAGGGCCTCGGCAAGATGGCGGAGCGAGGGAATCAGCGGGTGGGTGAGCAGCGCGCAGACGGCCAGGTGCACGGCCGAGGGGAAGACGTTGTTAGACGACTGGGACGCGTTGACCTGATCGTTCGGGTGCACCGGCCGGCCCAGCCGCTGGCTGGCCAGCCGCGCGATCACCTCGTTCACGTTCATGTTGGTCGAGGTGCCGGATCCGGTCTGGAACACCGGCACCGGGAAGTGGGCCGCGTGCTCGCTCTTCTCGCTCATCGCGGCCAGCTCGTCCGCGGCCGCCTGGATGGCCGCGGCCGTGCCGGCGTCGATGACCTCCAGCTCGGCGTTGACCGCCGCGGCGGCCGACTTGATCCGGGCCAGCGCGACGATCACCTCCAGCGGCACCGGCTCAGCGGAGATGCCGCTGAAGTTCCCCACGGCCCGCTGGGTCTGCGCGCCCCACAGGGCATCGGCGGGGACCTGCACCTCGCCCATCGAGTCGTGCTCGATCCGGAACTTGTCCTCGCCGCCCGGCATGGGCATCCCTCCTAGCTCGGCCGTCTAGCTCGGCCCCTAGCTCCGTCCAGCTCGGCCCCGTCCAGCTCGGCCCCGTCCAGCTCGGCCCCGTCCAGCTCGGCCCCGTCCAGCTCGGCCCCGTCCAGCTCGGCCCCGTCCAGCTCGGCCCCGTCTAGCTCGGCCCCGTGCCGATGGTCAGCACCGGCTGCTTCGGGGCCGTGACGTCGGCGAAGAAGTCGTTGCCCTTGTCGTCCACCACGATGAAGGCAGGGAAGTCGCGTACCTCGATCCGCCAGACCGCCTCCATACCCAGCTCGGGGTACTCCAGCACCTCGACCTTGGTGATGCAGTCCTGCGCGAGCTTCGCCGCCGCCCCGCCGATGGATCCGAGGTAGAACCCGCCGTGCTGCTGGCAGGCCGCGGTGACCGCCGCTGACCGGTTGCCCTTGGCCAGCATGACCAGGGACCCGCCGGCGGCCTGGAACTGGTCCACGTAGGAGTCCATCCGGCCGGCTGTCGTCGGCCCGAATGACCCGGACGCGTAACCCTCAGGCGTCTTGGCCGGGCCCGCGTAGTACACGGCATGGTCGCGCAGGTACTGCGGCATCGGCTCGCCGGCGGCCAGCCGCTCGGCGATCTTCGCGTGCGCGATGTCGCGCGCCACCACCATCGGCCCGGTCAGCGCCAGCCGGGTCCTGATCGGGTACCGCGACAGCTCGGCCCGGACCTCGCTCATCGGCCTGGACAGGTCGATCCGCACCACGTCGGTATCGACCTCGGCCGGCATGGTCTCCGGCAGGTACTGCGCCGGGTCGGTCTCCAGCCGCTCCAGGAAGACCCCGTCACGGGTGATCTTCGCCAGCGCCTGGCGGTCGGCGGAGCAGGAGACCGCGATCGCGACCGGGCAGGATGCGCCGTGCCGCGGCAGCCGGATGACCCGCACGTCGTGGCAGAAGTACTTGCCGCCGAACTGCGCGCCGATCCCGGACCGCCGGGTGATCTCCAGCACCTGCTGCTCCAGGTCAGTGTCGCGGAAGCCGTGCCCGCCGGGCGAGCCGCTGGCCGGCAGGGTGTCCAGGTACCGGGCCGACGCGTACTTGGCGGTCTTCAGCGCGTACTCGGCGCTGGTCCCGCCGACCACGATGGCCAGGTGGTACGGCGGGCAGGCGGCGGTCCCGAGCGAGCGGATCTTCTCCTCCAGGAACGCCGCCATCCGCTGCGGGCTGAGCACGGCCTTGGTCTCCTGGTACAGGTACGACTTGTTCGCCGACCCGCCGCCCTTGGCCATGAACAGGAACTTGTACTCGCCGCCCGCGGTCGCGTAGAGCTCGATCTGGGCGGGCAGGTTGGATCCGGTGTTCCGCTCCTCCCACATGGTGAGCGGGGCCAGCTGGGAGTAGCGGAGGTTCAGTTTCGTATAGGCGTCATAGATGCCATGGGCGAGGTGCTGCTCATCCAGGCCGTCGGTCAGGACATGCTGGCCGCGCTTGCCCATCACGATCGCCGTGCCGGTGTCCTGGCACATGGGCAGCACCCCGCCGGCCGCGATGCACGCGTTCTTGAGCAGGTCGCTGGCCACGAAGCGGTCGTTGCCCGATGCATCCGGGTCATCCAGGATCGACCGCAGCTGCGCCAGGTGGCCGGGTCGCAGCAGGTGCGCGATGTCCCGCATGGCCTCGGCCGCGAGCAGCCGCAGCGCCTCCGGCTGCACCTCGAGGAACTCATGCCCGAGCGCTTCGGAGGTGCTCACTCCGTCACTGGTCAGCAGCCGGTACTCGGTGCTGTCGGGGCCGATGGGGAGCAGGTCGGTGTAACTGAACTCGGGCATCCGCGGCACATCCTCAAGGCGCTGGCGCTAGGTCCTCCCATCGTATTTGGCCGCTGGCTGGTTACGGTCGGCCGTCCGCGCTGGCCCGGATGGCCTCGGGTTCGCGGATGGCCCCGGTCGCCGGGCTGGCGGCCGGCACGGCGGGACCGGCGGCCTGCCGCATCCTGATCGCGATCAGCACGACCAGCAGGGCGCAGGCGTCGAAGATCGCCGCCGCCGTGAAGGAGGTCGCCATGCCGTGCACCAGGACGTGCTGCGCCTGGGCGAGCGGCCCGGCCTGGGCCAGCGGATGCCGCGCCGCGGCGCGGCTCGCGCTGCCGTAGACGGTGACCAGGATGGCCAGGCCCAGGGCGCCGCCGACCTGCTGGGTCACGTTCACCATGCTGGAAGCGGCACCGGAGTCCTGCGGCGGCACCCCGGCCAGGGACGCCATGGTCAGCGGCACGAAGGCCACCCCCATGCCGATGCCCATCAGCAGCATCGGGATCAGCACGCCGGGAAAGTAGGTGGTGGACGGGGAGATATGGCCGAGCCAGGCCATGCCGCCGACCACCGGCAGCAGGCCCGCGATCATCAGCGGCTTCGGGGGCACCAGCGCCATCAGCCGCGGCGCGAGCCGGGACACCGCGAACAGTGCCACGGTCATCGGCACGAAGGCCACCCCGGCCCGCAGCGGGCTGAAGCCCAGCACGTCCTGCACGAACTGGGTGAGGAAGAAGAACATCCCGAACATGCCGCCGACCAGCAGCAGGCGCACGACGTAGGAGGCAGACCGGCTCCGGTCAGCGAACAGGCGCAGCGGCGTGATCGGCTGCGCGGTCCTGGCCTCGTTGCCGATGAACGCGGCGAGCAGCGCGGCGGCGACCGCGAAGGAGCCCACCGTCAGCGGGTTACCCCAGCCGCTCGACGCCGCCCGGATGAAGCCGTAGACCAGTGCCGACATCCCCGCTGTCGAGGTGAGGGCCCCGGTGAGGTCGAACTTGCCGGGCTGCCGCGGCGTCTCGGGCAGCAGCCGCGGGGCGGCCAGGATCACGGCGATGCCGACGGGGACGTTGATGAAGAAGACCCAGCGCCAGGACGCCCACTGCGTGATCATGCCGCCGAGCACCAGGCCGAGGGAGGAGCCCCCGGTGATCACTGCGGTGAAGATGCCGAGCGCCCGGGCGCGCTCCCGGCTGCCGGGGAAGCTGGCGATGATCACGGCCAGCACGGCGGGGGAGGCGATCGCGCCGCCGACGCCCTGGATCGCCCTGGCGGCCAGCAGCTCGCCCGCGGTGGTAGCGAGGCCGCCGGCCAGCGAGGCGGCGGTGAAGATGGCCAGGCCGATCATGAAGACCCGGCGCCTGCCCAGGATGTCGCCGGCCCGGCCGCCGAGCAGCAGCAGCCCGCCGAAGGTGAGGGCATAGGCGTTGAGCACCCAGGACAGGCTGGGCGCGGACATGTGCAGGCCGCGGGCGATATGCGGCAGGGCGATGTTCACGACGGTCATATCAAGGACGACCATCAGCTGGGCGCAGAGCACGATGGCGAGGGTGAGGCCCCGCCGTCCGGCGGGCGCGGTCGCGCGGCCGGTGCCCGGCGGAGCTGACTGGATGGTGGGTGACGACATCGGTTCCTTCCCGAGGCAGTGCTGAACTGGGCCCTGGCCGGCGTTACCGTCGCCAGCGGGGCTGGAGTGAGCTACGATTTATTCGGAGGATCCCTCCGTTAACTATACGGAGGCTGCCTCCGCTTTGCAAGCTGATTGGTGAGGGCAACGATGGGTGCGACTGGGTCGGCCGCTCCTGGGTCAGCGGCTCCGGCCATGCGCGCGGACGCGCGGCGGAACTACGAGCGGCTGCTGACTGCCGCCGCGGCGGCCTTCGCGGAGCACGGCGCCGATGACGTGTCGCTGGAGGAGATCGCCCGCCGGGCAGGCGTGGGCATCGGCACGCTCTACCGGCATTTCCCGGCCCGCCAGGCGCTGCTGGAAGCGGTCTACGTGGGCCAGGTGGAGGCACTGTCGGCCCGGGCGCGCGAGCTGATGTCGTCGGAGGCGCCTGCCGAGGCGCTGACGGAGTGGCTACGCGCGCTCGTGGCCTTCGGCAGTACCAAGCGGAACCTGAGCGCGGCCCTGGTCCAGACGCTGGGCAAGGACTCCGAGGTCATGTCGCGGTGCGGCTCCATGATGCGCGAGGCCGCCGCGGGCCTGCTGGAGCGGGCCCAGCAGGCCGGCGTCGTGCGCGCGGACCTGCAGGGCACCGATCTGCTCCGGCTGATGCACGGGATGATCCTCGCCTCGGACTGGGCGCAGGGCGACTCCGCTCAGGCCGACCGGATCCTTTCCATGGTCATGCACGGCCTGCTCAGCCCGCCTGGCCGGGAGGGCTCATCGCGGTAGCTCCGGGTGCCGCAGCTGCCGTTGCGCGGGCGTCAGTTATCCCGAAGACCAAGCGGGCCTATTTCCCGCGGACCTTACGAGATCATGGGAGAGGCTCGCCGGGTCCGCTGCGCATGCGGCCGGGCCGGGCGGGTAGTGGGTGCGCCCGGGCGCTGACGCGGCCGGGACCCGGCAGCGAGGACGGTGACATGGAGCCAGACGGCAGGCAGGTCGATGTGAGCGAGGCGGCTCGGCAGCTGGAACTGGCCGTGCACGATGCGCAGGTCTCCTTTGACTGCATCGCGCTTGGCAACCTGGACCGGGCGCACACGCACGCGATCACCGCGCGGGCCGCGGTTGATGCTGCCGAGGTCATCCTGCGGGCATGCCTGTCGGCTGGCGGCCTGGGCGAGGCTGACGAGGGCAGCTTCGCCGCTGACCTGTAGCGCTTCCGGCAGCCGCGGCGCGCCCCGGCTGAATCGGCCGTGCCCCGATGCGGCGCTGCCCTGGCCTGCTTGCCGGATACTAGCTAGTGTGTGACGCACACACATATGAGCTGAGCTGGAATCACGAAGGGAGATGACGCCATGACCGCGCATGCCGAAGGGACCTCCTCGGTCACTGCCTGGAACGAGAGCACCTACCAGGAGCTGGACGGCAAGGCCAAGCTCACCAGGGCGACGGTCACGTTCAGCTTCAGCGGCGATCTCGCAGGCGAGGGCAGCTGGGACGCGCTGATGTACTACCGCAGCGACGGCACGGCGGTCTTCACCGGGCTGCAGCGGGTGACCGGCCAGATCGGCGGCCGCGAGGGCACGTTCGTGCTGCAGGCCGACGGCAGCTTCGCCGAGGGTGAGGCCAGGAGCCGCTGGCAGATCGTGGACGGCTCGGGCACCGGCGGCCTGGCCACCCTGCGCGGCTCCGGAGTGGCCATCGCCACCAGCGAACCGCCGGGGACGTTCAGCCTCGACTACGAGCTTGACTGACGTGCCCGCCCGGCCGCGGCCATGAGCCTGAACCGGGCGGCGAACATCACGGGCGCGCTGTCCCTGGTCATCGCCGACCAGATGTCCGACGCCGTGTCCGCGGCCGCCGGGCGATCGGACTCGGCCGCCGCGGCGCTGGCCGCGCTCCTGCACTTCCTCGATGAGCCGTCTGTCGACCTGCTGCGCCAGGTCCTGGGGCTGACGTTGTCGGGCACCGTCCGGCTGCTGGACCGGCTGGAGGAATCCGGGTTCGTCGAGCGCCGGCCGGGCGTCGGGGACGGGCGCTCGACCTCGGTCACGCTGACCGAGTCGGGCCGCTTGGCGGCCCGGCAGGTAGCCGATGCGCGAGCGGCTGTGCTCGAGCGCGCGCTCGGCGGGCTGACCACGGCTGAGCGGGCGGACTTTGAGCGGCTGGCCGGAAAGATGCTCGCCGGCATGATGCGCGGGCCCGGCGCGGTGCGCTGGATCTGCCGCCTGTGCGACACCGGTGCCTGCCGCGGTGCCGCCGGGGGCTGCCCGGTCGGCAATGCGGCCCGCGAGCGCTACCTGACGTGACCGCGGCTGCCGGGCCGCCCCCGGCGGTCCCGGCCCGGCGCCAGACCAGGGCCTGCGGGCCACCGGGGCCGGGACTGCTGGTGCGAGTCGAATCTCTCTTTCTGCGTCCGGAGCGGTCGGCGGCTGCGGTCGCTAGACGGCGTCGCCGAGGCGGTAGACCCGGGCCGCGTTGCCCGAGGCGATCATGGTCGCCACCCGGATGGCGTCGGCCTCGGTCCAGTCGCCCGCGGCGACCCAGTCGCCGAGCACCCGCGCCGTCGCGCGCCGCCACAGCAGCGCGCCGAGGAAGTGCAGCTCAGGCAGGCCGTAGGCATCGGAGGAGTACAGCACCTTCCCGAACGGCGCGAGCTTCGAGCGACTCGGCCACGATGGCGGTGGCCCGCGCGCCGACATAGTTAATGGCCTCGCCGACATCGAGATAGACATGCGGGAAAGCCTGCGCGAGGTAGCCGGCCGACCGGTGGAACGGATAGCAGTGCAGCAGCATGATGGGCACGCCGCGCGACCCGATATCGGCCAGGAACCGGGACGCCAGGGCCGGATCGCACCGGGACAGGTCCAGGTCGGGATCGCCGAACCCGGTGTGCAGCTGGACCGGCAGGCCGAGTTCCGTTCCGGTCCACAGCACGTGCCGGAGCAGGACCGGGTCGGTCAGCCTGGCCCGGCCGCCGTCCTCGATCTCGCGTAGCCACTGCCCGGCCGCCGCCGTCACCTCGGCCTTCGTCGGCGGGGCCGGATCGAAGTCGAGCCCCAGCCGGTAGGCGATGATGCTCTTGAGCGCCACCGCCGCCGTCGCCCGGCGGCGCAGCGCATCGGCGAACTGGCCGGCGAAGGCCGCCGCGCCGCCGCCTGCCGTCAGGGCAGCCTGCTCGGCGACCGCCTCGATCCGGACGACCTCGCTGGCGGTCGCGCCGGACAGCTCCGCCATCTCGCCCAGGCGCAGCGAGCCGTCTGCCTCGAAACCGGTGTCCAGCAGCAGCCAGGAACTGCGCGCGGCGGAAAGGAACCGGCGCGCGACATCCGTTTCGGAAAATGCGCCGCGCCGCCTCAGGTAATCGGCCTCGTTCGCATACGGCTCCAGGCCCAGCACCGGGGCGCACCAGCGCCGGATGGCAAAGCCCAGCTGGCTGTCGAACCCGGACGTGCCTGCCGCCGGCGCGCGGTCGGACTCGGTGATCAGCTGCTCGAACTCCGGCCGGGACAGGTCACGCGCGAGCGCCGCATGCGCGTGATGGTCGATGAGCGGCAGCTCGGCGATGACAGCGCTCAGGCTCAACAGGGCCTCCCCTCCGCCTGGCAACGATCGCCGATGTTAGCCGCGGGGTCAAGATCGGAGACGCGTTTCCAGGCTGGCCAGCTTGTCGGCCAGCTCCCCGAGTACGTGATCCTGGGCGAGCAGGTGCTCCTGGATCTTCACCGCCTCGTGCAGCACCGCGTCGGCGTCGTTGTAGGTAGCCTCGGACCGCTTGTCCGCCGCCGAGGCCAGCACGTTCTGCCCGACGATGATCACGGACAAGAGCACCAGCTGCAGAAAGGTCTGCGATATCCAGGACACCAGGGTGACCGCGCTGTGCGAGCTGATGGCCTCGGGCAGGCTGACAAGAGCCAGTGCGGCGAAGGCGTAGGCGCAATACATGGTCCCAACCCCGGTGGTGACGAGCACCGCGAACCGCGCGTTGAAACGGGCGATGCCGGTCCCCTTGGGGAGCTGGTCGGCGACCTTGACCGGCCCGCGGCCCTGTCCCTCCAGCCTCATTTTCGTGCGGCGGTGCGGGATGTAGTCGTAGATGGCGTGCTCGGTCATGAGAACCTCCTCGGGTGTCCTGGCTGCACGGGCAAGCTGGCCTGGCTCGGCGCAGCGGACGCCGACGCCAGCCAGCCGGATGCCGCCTGCCGTTCAGCGGCACATCAGGGCGGGGTGCCGGGGTACGGATTGGCGGCGGGGACGTTGGAGCAGATGCTCGCCGCCGCGTTGCGCGTCTGGACGTCCGACTGCGCGCTCGAGCTGCTGACCGGCTGAGCGCTCGCGGACGGGGAGCTGGCCGGAGCCGAGCCTGGCATGCTTGCCAGGTCCGCTCTGCCGGGCTGGAGCATGCGCTGCCGGGGGCGCAATCACGCCGACGAAGTCCGAGCCGATGGTCAGGGTGAACCGGCCCGGTGCCGCCGTCCTGCACCGCAGGCGCCTGCGTCAGCGCGTTCATCAAGGTCCAGGCGCTGCCAGCCGCGGCAGCGTCGGTGTAGGTCACGGTGGTGTAGCTGGTGGGCGGCGCATTGCCGACGCTGGTCACGTCGAATCCGAGCTTGCGCAGGCTGGCTGCGGTGCGCGCGGCGAGATCCGGGACGCCGGTGCCGTTGCGGACGCTGACCTGAACCTGGCTGGCCGGCGTTCCGGCCAGGCTGCCGGTCCACTCCTGGTCGGACTGGATCATCTGCCACAGGATGTCATCCTCGGGCTGCTGCGGGAGCAGCCGGTTGGTGTTGGCCGGGTCCTCGATGGTCGGCATGGTGACGAACGTCACGTCCCTGGTGTGCAGGTCCTTCAGCGTCTCCGCCAGGCTGAGCAGCCGGGAGACCGATCCGAGCCCGGGGTCCACGGTGAGCGCCTTGGTGGCGGTGTTGGCGATTTCCAGCAGCTCGGCCGGGTTGTCAACGGTGCCCTGGCTCTCCAGCTTCTGGATCAGCGAGGCGATGAACTCCTGCTGCAGCTCGATCCGGCCCAGGTCACCGCCGTCGCCGACGCCGTGCCGGGTGCGGACGAAGGCCAGCGCCTCGTTCCCGGTGATCAGGTGCTCACCGCCGGAAATCTTCAGCTTGCTGAAGGGGTCGTAGTACCCGCCGGGCGGCACGCAGACCTCGACTCCGCCCAGCGTGTCCACCATGGCGCGGAAGGAGTTGAAGTCGAACTCGACGAAGTGGTCGATCGGCGCGTCCGTCAGCAGCTTGACGGTAGCGACCGCGCAGGACGGGCCGCCCTGATTCATCGCGCCGTCGATGATCGCGTCGGGGATGGGCGGCCGGTTCACGCCACGCGCCTCCCTCGCGGGGCCCGCGGCCCCGGTCTCGCTGCATTCCATCGTCGCCCGCCTCGCTGCCCGGCTCCGCGTCGCTGCCCGGCCATGGCGGATTGAGGGCAGAAATTCTTACACTTGCGCAATCTTGCAAGCCAGAGCGTACCTGAGGCAGTCCGGGGACGCGCGGATCCGGCCAGGCACCGGCTGACCGTCAGCACCAGCGGCACGCAGGCGATCATGAAGCTGACGAGCAGCCACGAGACGCCGCGAGTGCCGCGGTCGAACGCTGTCTCCGCCCGGCGGCGCGGCATGCTGCGGCGCACCGTGCCCAGGTAGGTCGACGCGCCGGTCGCGACTACCACCGCCGTTCCTGACCCGGCTACCACGTCCGTGCCCATGTAGCAGACGAGGGGCGAGTCAAACAGCGCCGGTCCCGGGTCGGCTGACGGGATGCCGCTGGTGACCACCGTGGCTGCGCGCTTGCGCACCGGCAGTGACTCGCCGGTGAAGACGGCCTGGCTGACCTCGAGATCGTCGGAGCGCAGCAGCCGCAGGTCGGCCGGTACCATCTCGCCTGGCTGCAGCTGCACGACGTCGCCCGGCACGAGCTGATCGACGGGAAGCTCACGGGCGACGCCGCGGCACCCGTCAGCCGCTCGCCGCAGCACCGTGGTCGTCGTCGCCACCACCGCGCGCAGGGCCGCCGCGGCGCGGTCCGAGCGGTTCTCCTGGCGGACCCGGAGCGCGCAGCTGATCACCGCCATAACGCTGATCAGCGCCGCGCCGCCGATGTCGCCGGTGGCCGCGGAGACGGCCGCCAGGAAGATGAGCACGACGGCGAAAGGGCTGCGCGCCGCGGCCAGGACCGCGGCTGCGCGGCCCGGCACCGGGCCGGCTGCCATCTCGTTCTCGCCCAGCCTGCTCAGCCTGGCCTGTGCCTCGCGCTCGGTGAGGCCGTAACGCGTCGAGTCGAGCCGGCGCAGGGCCTCGAGCGGGGTGGCCGCCGCGTATTCGGCCAGGCTGCCTCTCGGCAGCGGCGCTTCCGCCGGATCCGCTGACCGGACGGCGTGATCGACGACCTGGTCAGGTGCCCAGGCCACGGCGTCGCTCCCGGCTGACCGGCCTGGCCCGCAGCTGGTCGACCGCAAGCTGCACCATCTTCACCACGTTCGGATCGTCGACCAGGTAGACCTGCCGGCGGCCATCCCGGCGCGCCCGCACCAGGCCGGCCAGCTTCAGCTTCGCCAGATGCTGGCTCACTGCCTGGACCGATCCGCCGACCTCGTCAGCCAGGCTGCCGACATCCTGCTCCCCGTGCGCGAGCACCCAGACGATGTGCAGCCGCATGGTCGAGGCCAGCAGCCCGAACCTGCCGGCGGCCTCCTGCAGCAGGCCGGGCGAGAGCTGACGGGAGCCGCCATGGTCAGCGGGCTCAGGCGGGGGCACGTTCGGCTACCTCCAGCGCACGTTACCTCGATTGCGCAACCATCGGATCGACCGAGGCACAGTCAACCAGACGGCGGCGGCTGAGCTGGCCGGCGGGCCGCGCGCACTGACCCGGTCGCGGGCCAGGCCGGCCCGGACTCAGAACTTGGTGAAGTGACAGAGGCGCAGGTCAGCCTCATGATCCGGCTCCCTGAGCCGTGACGGGGCCAGCACCATGCCTGACCTGCACGGTAGGGCGAGCAGGGACGCGGCGGCAGCCGGCCGATTCCCGGCCGCTAGACAGCATCGCGAGACCCCGCCACCGAGTAGCGATCGCGCTACCATCGCCTGACCTGCGTGAACGTTTTCTGCCGCTACCCGGCTAAACAACAAGCTTAGTTCGCGAACGGATCAGCGTCATTGCGCGGGTCGCGCCCGGCTATGAGAGAACGTCTGATCTCCATCACCTGCTCGCTCGCCGTGTAGAACCTGGCGCGCTTCTGCCCGTGCGGCACGAACAGAGCTGCCTCGACGAGGCGCTGCAGGTCCTTGGAGGCCGTGGGTTCGGTAATCTGCTCCTCCATGGCATCTTCGAGGCTTGCGCGGTATGTGGCATTGCGCACCCTGAAGCCCATGGCTGCGTCGAAGAGGGGCAGAAGCATTCGCTCGGGGAGCCTTCGAGCGCGTACCAGCCGCTCGAGGTCCACCCACAGCCGCTCCGTCTCCTTGATCCGGACAAGCATCGTGCGTGCCTGCCGCAAGTGCGCGGTGATCGTGAACCGCACCCACGGACGGGCGTCATTGTCGGGGTGCCATGCTCCGCGGCCGACCTGGCCCAGGATGTCGTAGTACCTCAGGGTGTTCCGGCCGAGGTACTCCTCGATGCTGATAAAGACAGGCGACAGGACGCCCGCCCGGGCGAGCACAAGACTTTGCAGGCAGCGTGCCATTCGGCCATTGCCGTCCCGGAAAGGATGGATCATGACGAGGTTCAGGTGTGCCATGCCGGCCTGTATCAGGCGCGTGTCGTCCGATGGGGACGGGACGTTGAGCGAGCTGACCAGTTCGTCGACGAGCTCAGGGACCTGCTCCGCATCCGGGCCCTCGTAGACGATCTCGCCCGTGTCCTCCTTGCGGACGTAGATCGCCCCGGATCGCCAGCGCCCGGGGCGGTTCTGCAAGTCGTAGCTGGTCATCATGAAGTGCAGGCTCTTGAGGAGCTGGGCGCTGTAGGTGAAGTCGTCGTCATCCGCAAGCTGCAGCACGTAGGTCATCGCGTCGCGGTAACCGCTAAGTGCGAGGCTTGTCTCCTCGTCGGCGTCAAGTGGCTTTTCTCCCGCAACGATCGCGGCTGCGTCGTCCAGCTTGGCGTCGAAGCCCTCGATGCTATTGGAGCCCTGGATCGCCCTGGCGGCGGACAAGCGCCTCAGCGGGCCGTACCAGCGATGGGGTTCATTGAGCTGGTGCCGAAGGCTTTTCTTGAGGTCCTCGACCTCGGCGAGCACCTCAAGCTCGCGGCTGTCCGGCTCGGGCGTGGTAAACAACATAGGTGTAACTCCGTTACTATCAGTCAGGAGGCTAGATTCTATCTATCCTAAACTTAGATAGTAACTGTATCACGGCGGGTTATTATCTAAGTATCCCTACAGCCATGACGTTGCCTGAAGGCACGACCGCTGGCCTGCTCCGACCCGGTCGGAGCCGTCAGCGATCCCGCAGATCCAGCGCCGGAGCACTCCGACCCGGTCGGGGCGAGCCCTTGCCGGTGCGCCTCCTAGCCTCGTTGGCGGGGACGTTTCTGGGCCGTGGCTGGGCCGTCTCAGGGCCGAAAGGTGCCAACAGCCGTAAACGATAGCCAACGGCCGTCGCTCAAGGTGAAAGCCAGTATTCCGAACAGGCGCGCTGGCAGTCGCGCCTGCCTGATCAGAACTTCGTGAAGTGGTGGAAGCACTCCCAGGCCGTGTCGTGCGCGGCGAAGGCGGCGGCCTCCGAGCGCTTGACCGCGAGGTAGGCCGTGGCGCGCAGCGGGCCCAGCGCGTCCATCAGCAGCGCATCGGCCTCGAGCGCGTCCAGCGCCGCGGTGAGGCTGTCCGGGAGCCGGCGCACGCCCAGTTCCGCGGCGTGCGCCCCGGACAGCGTGGCGGGGTCGACGTTGACGGCCCGGCCGGGACTGATCCTGTTGCGGATCCCGTCCAGGCCCGCGTGGATGACGGCGCCGAGCGCCAGGTACGGGTTCGCGCTCGAATCGGACGGCTTCAGCTCAAGGTTCACCGAGCTGGTGGGATCCCCGCGCAGCGGCGCGCAGATCCGGACTGCTGCCTCGCGGTTCTCCATCCCCCAGACCGCGTAGGCGCTGCTCCAGAACTGCGGCTGCAGCCGCCGGTAGCTGTTCACGCTGCCGCAGGTCAGCGCGAGCAGCGCGGGCAGGTGGGCGAGCAGGCCGCCGATGAAGTGATAGCCGGCCTGCGACAGCCCGCAGGCGTCGGCCGGGTCGGCGAAGACCTGCGTGCTGCCCGGCGTCCCGTCAGCAGTGACGTCGGTGAGCGAGACGTGCAAGTGCGTGCCGTTGCCCGCCTGGTCCGGGATGGGCTTAGGCGCCAGGGTGGCCCACAATCCGCGCCGGAACGAAACTCCCCGGACTGTCTCCCGGTACAGCACGTGATTGTCCGCGGCGCGCAGCGCGGGGGTGTGCCGGATCGTCAGCTCCTGCTGGCCGTGGCCCAGCTCGGGGTAGTAGTGCTCCACCTCCAGGCCTTGCGCCCGCAGCGCGGCGACGAGGTCCATGACGAAGTCGTGGGCCTGATGGAAGCCGGTTAGCGAGTAGCAGAGGCTGTCGTCGACCGGGATCAGCCGGTCCGGGCCGCCGGCCGGTCCGGGCTCGCGGCGGCCGAGCGTGAACTCGGGCTCGAACGCAGCCGTCAGCGCGTAGCCCTCGGCGGCCAGCGCGGCGATCGCCTGCTTGAGGAAGGTACGCGGGCAGGCCTCCCAGGGCCCGCCATCGGGCCGGACCAGGTCGGCCAGCATCGCGCCGGCCCCGGCGCATAGGGCAGCGGCACCAGGGTGTCCGGATCCGGCACGAGCCGCACTTCGCCGACCGGGCCCATGCCATCGACGGGCTGCAGCGAGTCCAGCATCGACATGGCCATCATGGCCACGGTATGGCCGATGCCGCTGACGATGCGCTCGGGCAGGAACTGCCGGGAGACTGATTTGCCGCGGATGATCCCGCCGTGGTCGGCGTAGATGAACCGGACAAGCTCCAGCTCGTCGCTATCGGCCTCGCGGACCGCCTTGCGCGCCGCGTCGGCCGCATGATCGCTGGCCGGCTGTCTCGCGGAGCTCGCGGCCTGGCTCTCTTCAGATCCTGATGTCATGCCTTAGGGGTAGCACGCCGCTCACCAGCGCGCGCGGCTTCCCCTGTGCCGGGGGCATCTGCCAGCCCGGCGGCGCCCGCCGGCCCGGTGGCCTCCGCCGCGTCCGCGGTCCCTGCTGAAGCCGGCCCGGTGGCGGTCTGCTCGTCGTGCACGTAACGGCCTCCGCGCAGGAAGGACGCGATGGCCGCGATGACCAGGATGCCCATGGCCGTGCCGAAGACGATCACCAGGCCGTGGTGGAACGGCTCGGAGATCAGCTGCGGGAAGAACGTGTGCCCGGTCAGGACGGCCACGTTGCTAGCGGGCAGGTGCGCCAGGACCCCGGTGGGCGCGAGCAGCTCGTGCACCGGGTTGTAGCCGAGAAAGGCGGAGAACAGGCTGCCGACCGGCGGCAATTTCGCGACCTCGGCCGCGATCGCGGCCGGCACGCCCTGGCTGGTCAGCCCGCGGCTCAGCGCGGCCGGCAGGGTCGCGGCCAGGCCGGCGATCATCAGCGAGAAGAACACGCCGATGGACAGCACGAAGCCGGAGTTCTGGAAGGTGGCGAGCATACCCGAGGCGGCGCCGCGCTGCTCCGCCGGAACACTGTTCATGATCGCCGCGGCGTTCGGCGCGGAGAAAAGCCCCATGCCCGCGCCGGCCAGGAAGATCAGCGCCCCGAACTCGGGGTAGCTGAAGTCGACCGGGATCAGCAGCAGCCCGCCGAACGCGAGCGCTGAGACCAGGAGCCCGCCGGAGGCGAACAAGCGCGCGCCGTGCCGGTCTGACAGCCACCCGGACACCGGCCCGAACACCACGAACCCGCAGGTCAGCGCGAGCAGGTAGATGCCCGCCCAGAGCGGGGTGTCCTGGTAGGCGTAGCCGTGCAGCGGCAGCCAGATGCCCTGCAGCCAGAGGATCAGCATGAACTGCAGGCCGCCGCGGGCGATCGAGGCGAGCAGCGTGGCCAGGTTCCCGAACGCGAAGGCCCGGATCCGCAGCAGCCGCAGGTCGAACATCGGCGCCTTGGTGTGCAGCTCGACGAAGCAGAACGCGATCAGCAGGATGACGCCGCCGATCAGGCCGGTGAGCACCTTGGGGCTGGTCCAGCCCATCGAGTGGCCCCCGTAGGGCTCCAGGCCGTAGGTGATCGCGGCCAGGATGCCGATCAGGCCGAAGCCGAAGGTGAGGTTGCCCAGCACGTCGATCCTGGCCCTGGTCCGGATCCCGGTCTCCTTCAGGCTCAGGTAGGACCAGATCGTCCCGCCGAGGCCGATCGGCACCGAGACGATGAACACCAGGCGCCAGTTGATGGCGGCCAGCACGCCGCCCAGGATCAGGCCGAAGAACTGCCCGGAGATGCCGGCCACCTGGTTGATGCCCATCGCGGTGCCGCGCTGGTTGGCCGGGAAGGCGTCGGTCAGGATGGCGGGGGAGTTGGCCATCAGCATGGCGCCGCCGATGGCCTGCAGCACCCGCCAGCCGATCAGCCACATCGCCCCGGCCTGCCCGGTGTACGGGTCAAAGGGCAGCGCGAGCGCGCCGATCCCGAAGATCGCGAATCCCGCGTTGTACATCCGGACCCGGCCGTAGATGTCGCCCAGCCGGCCCAGGGTGACCACGAGCACGGCGGAGACAACCAGGTAGCCCATCAGCATCCAGAGCAGGTAGCTGAAGCTGCCCGGGCTGAGCGGGTTCAGGTGGATGCCGCGGAAGATCGCCGGCAGCGCGATGATGACGATGGAGGCATTGACCGTCGCCGCCAGCATGCCCAGCGTGGTGTTGGACAGGGCCACCCACTTGTAGTGGGTGCCGTGCAGGCCGCGCCGTGGCTGCGCCTGCTCGACTGGCTCGGTCACCTGGCCACTCCTCGTCAGCTCGATCCGGGGCGTGATTACTTGCTACGACCGAACTAACAGGCTAGCGCAGGTCGCAGCGGGCTTCCGGGCTGGCTGGCCGCAGCGCGGCGGGCTCTTCCCGGCCACGCCCGGGTCGGCGCCCGGCGCGGTGCCCGGCCCGGCGCCTTGGCCCGGCCGGCGGCCGCCGGCGCGGGGCCTGGCGGACCGCCGGGGAAGCGCTCGCGCTGCCGGCCGGGCGGCCGCGCTGGAGGTATCTTCGGCATGTGACCTTCGGCCATGCACCCCGCGACCTGCGCGCGTCTGACGCTGACCGGGAGCGCGTCATCACGCTGCTGGGTGAGGCCGCCGGCGACGGGCGGCTGACGCTCGCTGAGCATGCGGAGCGGGCCGAGCGGGCGTACGCGGCGCGGACCCTGGGCGAGCTGGCCGGGCTGACGGCCGATCTTGCCGCGCCGTCGGCGCAGCCCATCCGGCTGGAGTCGCGGCGCGGCGTGGCCGGGATCTTCGCCAGGGAGCGCCGGGATGGCCGCTGGGTCGTGCCGGCGTCCTTCCCGGTGACCGCCATCTGCGGCGAGGTCGTGCTCGATCTTCGCGATGCGCTGCTGCAGAGCGGGCGAACCGTCGTGTACGTGACGGCGATCGCCGGTCATGTCCAGCTCATCGTGCCTGAGGGCGTGCTGGTGGAGATGAACGGCAGGGCGCTGCTGGGCCGCACGGCCGTCCGGCGCGCCCCGGTCCCGGCGCCAGGGCAGCCGGTTATCGAGGTCCGCCTGTTCGCGCTCGGCGGCACGGTCCGGGCGGTCACGCCCCGCCGCTCCCGGTGGCGCGGGGCGCTGCGGCGGGGCGGCCAGGATCGCTAGCCGCGGCGTCCGCGGCCGTCCGGGCCAGCCGCCGCCGGAATCGACCGCGCTGTAGGCCCGGAGCTTCCACAGCTGGTGCGGGCTGGCTGCGCTCAGGTGCATTGCCCCCAGCTGCTGGAGTAGAGGTGATGCCAGGCATCGGTGTATCGCAGACTCGACAAGCCGGTGCCGCGCGCGAAGCTGCCCGGGGTACCGGTATGGTCCTCGCCGGCCTGATGGGCCGCGGGCATGGCCGCCGCGGGTGCCGCGGCGGCCAGGCCACCGGCTGGCATCATGGCGGCAGCAGCTGTCGTCGGATTCGATCCTCTCACTCCGGCACCAGCGCGGGAAGCCGGGCTGCGCCCCAGCAGAGTCTGGCTCCGCGCGGCAAAACGCGGTCGTGCGGGCCGCGGGCCAGGCGGTCGGCTAGTCGCCGTCGAAGTTGACCACGCTGTAGGCCCGGAGCTTCCACAGCTGGTGCTCGCTGTGAATGTTGCGCACCGTGCCCGAGCGGGCGCGCATGACGAGTGAGTGCGTGGTGGCGCCGCCGGCCTTGTAGCGCACGCCGGCCATCAGCTCGCCGTTGGTGATGCCCGTCGCGGCGAAGAACGCATCATCGGAGGCGACCAGGTCATCGGTCGTCAGTACCCGGCTCAGGTCGTGCCCGGCGGCCAGCGCCCGGTCTCGTTCAGCATCGTCGCGGGGCGCCAGCTTGCCCAGGATCACGCCGCCCAGGCACTTGATCGCGCAGGCCGCGATCACGCCTTCGGGCGTTCCGCCGATCCCGAGCAGCAGGTCGATGCCCGTCCCGTCGCGCGCGGCCATGATGGCGCCGGCGACGTTGCCGTCGGTGATCAGCTTGATCCTGGCACCCGCGGCTCGCACCTCCTCGATGAGCGCGGCGTGCCGCGGCCGGTCCAGGATGATCACCGTCACGTCATGCGGCGAGCAGTGCTTGGCCCGCGCCACGGCCGCGATGTTCGCGGCCGCCGGGGCGTCGATGTCGACGGCGCCTGCCGCCTCCGGGCCGGTCACGAGCTTGGTCATGTAGAACACGGCGGACGGGTCGTACATCGACCCGCGCGCGCTGACGGCGATCACCGCGATCGCGTTGGGCATGCCGTTCGCGCACAGCCGGGTCCCGTCGATCGGGTCGACGGCCACGTCGCACAGCGGTCCTGTCCCGTCGCCGACGACCTCGCCGTTGTACAGCATCGGGGCGGCGTCCTTCTCGCCCTCGCCGATCACGACGACGCCGTTCATCGAGACAGTGCTGATCATCAGGCGCATGGCATGCACCGCAGCCTCGTCGGCGCCGATCTTGTCGCCCCGCCCGACCCACCGGGCCGAGGCCATCGCGGCCGCCTCAGTGACGCGGGCCAGCTCGAGCGCGAGGTTCCGGTCCGGGGCGTGGTGGCCGGGTTCCGGCGACGTTACCGGCTCGGTGCTGTCGCCATGGCCGTGAAGCACAGGCTCCCTCTGATCTTCGGTCATGATGGATCTGCCTTCCCTGTTGCCCGGCCGTGATGGAATCCTATGTACTACGAGGCCCGGCCGGTGAGGTGTCAACTGGCGGCCAACTGTGACGGGAACGACAGCGTGCATGACGACAGATCAGGTTCAGGCAGTCTTCCGGCCCGCTGACCGCGGGGCCGCGACCCGCAGCGGGCTGCTGTCGGCGGCCCGCGAGGTCTTCACCCGGCAGGGATATGCGCAGGCCTCGGTGGCGGACATCGTGGCGCGTGCCGGCGCCAGCGTTGGCAGCCTTTACCATCATTTCTCCGGCAAGGCGGACTTGTACCTGACCCTGTACGGAGAGCTGGACAGGCGAAACGCGGAGAGCACCCGGCAGGCGGTGCGGGCCGCGCGGGAGGCCGGCGTCACCGATCCCATGCAGCTTTTCCTGGCCGGGGCGCGCGGCTACCTGGACTCCTGCATCGAGCAGCGGCAGCTGGCTGGCACGTTCGCCCGCGGGGACGGACCTCCTGGATTCGAGCTGGTGTGGCAGCGGCAGCTGACGGATCTGGTCAGCAAGAACACCGAGTTCTTCGCGCGCAGCGGCGAGCCGCTCGACGAGGAGGTGGCCATCGTCGTGTCGGGCGCGATGATGCTGGCCGTCGCGGAGGTCGCGCGCGCCCAGAGCGACGAGCGAGCGCGGCAGATCGCGGACGGCGTGCTCCAGGTGCTAGCCCGGCTGGAAATCCGGGCGGGCTAGCTTTCCTTCTCGCCTGCGGTGACCCGGCCGCGCCCAGCCCGGCCGGGCCGTACTAGCCGGATCCGGCTCTGCCGCTGGAGTCCGGGCTGCCCGGCGGCGACATCGCCGCGGCGAGGCGTGCCCTGGCCCCCTCCAGCCAGTCCTCGCAGATGGCAGCCAGCCGCTCGCCGCGTTCCCAGAGCTCCAGCGACTGCTCCAGCGTCAGCCCGCCAGCTTCCAGGCGCTTGACCAGATCGATCAGCTCGTCGCGGGCCTGCTCATAGGGCGGCCTGACGGCGTCGCGCTTATCAGCTGAGGCGGTCACCATCTCACCCTAGTGGCCGCCTGGCTCGCCGCGGCTGTCCTGGCTCGCCGTGACCGCGAGCTGATCGTCAGCGAACCGCACGGTGAGCGCCTCGCCGGGCTGCACCTCGGCCGCCGACCTGATCACGCTGGCGTCGTCGCGCTGGACGATGGCGTAGCCGCGGCGCAGCGTCGCCGCAGGCGAGAGCGCGATCAGCCGAGCCCTGGTGTGCACGATGTCCGCTGCGGCATGCTCGACTCCCATCGATACCGACCGGCGCGCCCGCTCGGTCAGGGCCTGCAGCTGCTCGTGCCGGCGGTCCAGCTCCAGCACCGGGCTGGCCAGCACCGGCCTGGACCGGATCCCGCTGAGCCAGGAGAAGCTCGCGGTCCAGGCGCCCGGCCAGGTGCCTGCGGGCCCGGGCCCGCTGCTGGCCGATGAGCTCCAGCTGCTCGGTTACGTCCGGTACGGCGCGCCTGGCCGCGTCAGTCGGCGTGGAGGCGCGGGCATCGGCCGCAAGGTCGAGCAGCGGGACATCCTGCTCGTGCCCGATGGCGCTGATGACCGGGGTGCCGCAGGCGGCCACGGCCCTGATCAGCTCCTCGTCGGAGAACGGGAGCAGGTCCTCGATGGACCCGCCGCCGCGAGCGACGATGATCACCTCGACGGAAGGGTCCGCGTCGAGGTCGCGCAGCGCCCCGATGACCTCGGTGACCGCGTAGCTGCCCTGCACGGCAACCTGCTCGACCCGGAACTGGACGGCTGGCCAGCGCCGCGCCGCGTTCCTGAGCACGTCACGCTCGGCCGCGGAGTCCCGCCCGCAGATCAGGCCGACGACCGCGGGCAGGAACGGCAGCGGTCGCTTGCGCTCGGCGGCGAAGAGGCCCTCCGCGGCGAGTGCCCTGCGCAGTCGCTCCAGCCTGGCCAGCAGCTCGCCGATGCCCACCGCGCGGATCTCGGTGGCGCTGAGTGAGAAGGCGCCGCGGGCCGTGTTGAACTCCGGCTTGGCCCACACCACGACCCTCGCGCCCTCCTCGGGCGCCGGTGCCGTGGCCTCCAGGACCGTGCGCGGGCAGACGACGCGGACGGAGATGGCGGCGACCGGGTCGCGCAAGGTCAGGAACACGGTGCTGCCGCGCTTGTTCAGCTCGGCGATCTGCCCCTCGACCCAGACCCGGCCGAGCCGCCCGATCCAGTCCCCGACGAGCCGCAGCACGGTCCGGACCGGGACGGGCGACTCGGCGCTGCTCGTCAGCGGCATGGGCCTGGATGGCCCGCGGGACTGGCGCTGAGGCTCATCCCGCCGCTTCCAGCTTGGCGATCCGGCGCTCGAACATGGTCAGCACGTCGGCCCGGGCCTGGCCAGCGCGCTCGTAATCGGCCAGCACGCGCAGCTGGGCCGGGTCGAGGTTACGCAGCCGGGCCCGGAGCGAGGCGATCGACAGGCCGTCGTAGCCCGGCACCGGGAGCGCCGCGGCGCGCGGCGGCTCGGGGGCTGCGGCAGGCTCGGGGGCTGCGGACTCAGGGGGTGCGGACTCAGGGGGTGCGGACTCAGGCATGGCCGCCGTCCCCGGCTCTCCGGGCAGCACGGGCGCCGATGCGGCCTGATCATCGATCTGGAGGCTCGCTCCCGGCTGGGCCGGGAGGCCGGGCGCCGCAGGCTCCGCCAGCAGGCCCGCTGCGGGCGGCTCAGCTGGCAGGCCCGCCCGCTGGGTCAGTTCCTCGTCGATGTCCTCGCGGGAGAGCAGGCGCACATTCCCTGTCTCGTCCAGGGAGCGCCACCTGCTGGGCTGCGAGGCGGGCGTCTTCCCTGTCTGGCGGCCCCGCTGGGCCGCGCCAGCCTTGCCCGGCCGGCCCCGCTGGGTCGTTGCTGCCTTCCGCGCCGGGCGGCCCCGCTGGGGCTGGCGGCCCGGCCCGGCCGCGGCCGCCTTCGCGGCCTGGTCCTGCTGCGCGGTGGCCGGCGACCCGGCCGGAGTGGCCGGCTCGGACCGGCTCCACAGCCTGTCGGCAGCCAGCAGCAGCTGGCCGATGCTGGCGAAGGTCGCGCGCAGCGCCTGGACTGGCGCCTCTCTCATGCGGTCAGAGACCTGCGGGATGCGCATGCTGTCGTTCTCCCTCAGCCGAAGTGCCGTCGATCCCCTTGCTGGCCGCGACTACCTGCCGGCAGCGCTGCGCAAGACTCGTCGCCTGCGGATCATTCTCGCCAACCTTGCTGCGTCCGCAAGGCCTGACTGGCATAACGGTGACTACCCGGACTCCTCCGCCGCCGCCCGGCGACGCGGCCCTGGTGCCCCGGAGCACCCGGGCGACGCTGCGGCCAGGCTGCTGGCGGCGCCTGCGCCGCCCGTCAGCCCCGGCCGTCCTGCCTGGCCTCTAGCGGCTTGCCTGTCTGCCGCTGGCGGCCCGGCGGCAGTGACCACCTACGATGGGGGCATGTCCGTGTCCGTGTCCGCCCGCCGCGTCCTGCTCGCCAAGCCTCGAGGCTATTGTGCCGGGGTTGACCGGGCTGTGCAGGCCGTAGAGCGGGCGCTTGAGCGTTATGGCGCGCCGGTCTACGTCCGCAAGCAAATCGTACATAACACGCATGTCGTGCGGACCCTCGAGGAGCGCGGCGCGATCTTCGTCGAGGCGACCGAGGAGGTCCCCGAGGGGGCCGTGGTGGTGTTCTCGGCCCACGGGGTGGCCCCGCAGGTGCGCGAGGATGCCAGGGACCGCGGCCTGCGCACCATCGATGCCACCTGCCCGCTGGTGACCAAGGTGCACAACGAGGCGCGCCGCTTCGCCGCGCAGGAGTACGACATCCTGCTGATCGGTCACGAAGGGCATGAGGAGGTCGAGGGCACCACAGGCGAGGCCCCGGCTCATATTCACCTGGTCGACGGGCCGGCCGGCAGCGCCAGCGTGCAGGTCCGCGACCCGGCCCGGGTGGCCTGGCTCTCGCAGACCACCTTGTCGGTCGACGAGACCAACGAGACGGTAACGGCCCTGCGCAGCCGCTTTCCCCAGCTGATCGATCCGCCGAGCGACGATATCTGCTATGCGACGCAGAACCGGCAGGCCGCGGTCAAGCAGATCGCCGCGCAGTCCGACCTGGTGCTCGTCGTCGGGTCACGGAATTCCTCCAACTCCGTGCGCCTGGTCGAGGTAGCGCTGGATGCCGGCGTGCTGGCGGCCCATCTGGTCGATGACTCGTCCGGGATCGAGCAGGCGTGGCTGGATGACGCGCGCACGATCGGCGTCACCAGCGGTGCATCCGTGCCGGAGATCCTGGTCTCCGGCGTGCTGGACCGGCTGGCCGCCAGCGGCTTCAGCGAGGTCGAGGAAGTCGAGGTCGTTCCCGAGCGCATGGAGTTCGCGCTGCCCCGCGAGCTCCGTCGCGGCTAGCGGCCCGGCTCAGGCTTCGCGCGCAGGTCGGCCCGCAGGCTGCGGACGACCTGAGGCAGTCCCCGGCGCATCGCGATGGCCAGGACGAGCAGCACGGCGCTGAACAGCCAGGGTGCTGTTGATGCCAGCGAGAGCACGGTGCCGGCTGCCACCGATTCCGCTCGCGCCTTCAGCGTCGGCCCCTGAGCGGTCATGACCTCGGCGCAGACGATCGCGGCGAGGTAGACGACAGGCAGGCAGGCGACCAGGATGAGCAGGCTTTCCCGCCTGATCGAGCAGGCGGCCGCCGCGCAGCCGGCTAGGCAGCAGGCGCCCCCGAGCAGCCCCAGCTGGAACCAGTCTGTGAGCAGGCTGCCGATCAGGCAGGCCGCAGCGATCAGCAGGATCCCGCCGCGCGTCGTCGCCCGGGCCCGGCCCGGGCGGCTGGCGGAGCCCGGCCGCCGGTCCGCCGGCGGTCTCGCGGCCAGGCCGGTCACTGCTGACGGGCCGGTCACAGCAGAAGGTCCGGTCACAGCCGGAGGGCCGGTGACCGCTGACGGGGCATCGGAGTAATCGGCCAGCGGGACGCCTGGCGGCCCGGAGTGCTGGCTGGCGTGATGATGAGCCGGACTCTCGTGCACGTGCCGTATCCCTTCCGGCAAGCCTTGCCCCCTTACCGTGTCGCCTGCGACGGCTGACTCGCACTAACCGGCCGCCTCGCGTGAGCGTGCCCCGCTGAGCAGCCGCGCAGGCGCGGCGCCCGGCCGCGCCGTCCCTGCTCCGCTCACGAGCTCCGGCCCGGGCTCGATAATCAGGTCGGACGCTGACACCGCGCGGACGGTGTCCTCCACCGGCTGGGGCATGCTGAGCTCGGCGTCCACCAGGCCAAGCTCGCTGAGCTTACGGGCGCTGACGAGGACCCGGCTTTCCAGTGAGCCGATCGCGCGGTTATAGGCCGAGACGGCGTTGGTCAGTGCCTTCCCGAGGCTGTCGACATGCTTGCCCAGGCCGGTCAGCCGGTCATACAGTTCGCGGCCGAGGTCAAAGACGGCGCGCGCGTTCTCGGACAGCGCCGCCTGCTGCCAGGCATACTGAGCGGTCCGCAGCATGGAGACCAGCGTGGTCGGCGTCGCGATGTGCACCTTGTGCGCCATCGCGTGCTCCAGCAGGCCGGGGTCGTGCTCCAGGGCCGGGGCCAGGAATGCCTCGCCGGGGATGAAGAGCACGACAAACTCAGGCGCCGGGCTCAGCGCCGCCCAGTAGGACTTCGCCGCGAGGCGGTCCACGTGCTCGCGCAGGTGCCGGGCGTGAGCATCGAGCCGGGCGCTCCTGACCGCGTCGTCACTCGACTCGGCGGCCTCCAGGTACGCGGCGAGTGACACCTTGGAATCCACCACGATGTTCTTGCCGCCGGCCAGCCGGACCACCATGTCGGGGCGCAGCGTGCCGTCCCCGCCGGTCACGCTGACCTGCTCGTCGAAATCACAGCGAGAGCTCATCCCGGCTAGCTCGACCACCCGGCGCAGCTGCATCTCCCCCCACCGGCCCCGCGCCTCCGGCCGCCGCAGCGCCGTGACCAGCGCCTGCGTCTGGGCCCCCAGCTGCTCGGAGCTCTGCCGGGCGATCATGACCTGCTCGGCCAGCGCGGCGTGCGACCTCATCCGGGCCGCGTCGGTCTCGCGCAGCTGGGTCTCCACCCGGGCCAGCGTCTCCTTCAGCGGCTCGACCATGTGCTCAACCGCGCTGCGGCGCGTCTCCAGCTCCCCGGCTGCCCGGGCGTTGGCGGCGTTCAGCCGGCCCTCGGCGATCTCCAGGAAGCGCTGCGTGCTCTGGTCGAGCGCCTGCGCGGACAGCGACTGGAAGCGCTCGGCCAGCTGACCGTCCAGCAGGGCCGCCTTCTCCAGCGCCGCGCGCTCCACGAGGGCCGCCCGGTCCTGCGCGGCGCGGGCCCGCTCGTCGGCCGCCCTGGCCTCGCCAGTGAGGTCGGCGGCGAGGCTGGCCAGCCGCCCGCGGGCGAACAGGTAGCCCATCACGGCACCGAGAACGACACCGACGAGGAGACCGGCAATCAGCGAGATCGCGCTCATATCTGTCCATGCTGGCAGCGCCGGCCGACAGTTCCGGGCGCGACACGCCCGTCGGGCGCCCGGCAGCGGAGGCATCCGGCATCTATGGCTGGCGGGCCGCGAGCCGCCCGGCGGCCGGGCCAGCGCCCGGACGGGCCGGGTCGTGGCACAGAAGGGCCGGTGGCACGGGGGCCAGGCTCACCCGGCGGGGCGTCTAGACTCGCCGGGTGAGCCTGTCCATCGGAATCGTCGGATTGCCCAACGTCGGCAAGTCCACCCTGTTCAACGCGCTGACCCGGGCTACCGTGCTGGCGTCCAACTACCCGTTCGCGACCATCGAGCCGAATGTTGGCGTCGTCGGCATCCCCGATCCCCGCCTGGACGCGCTGGCCGGCCTGTACGACTCGGCCAAGATCATCCCGGCGACCGTGCGGTTCGTGGACATCGCCGGGCTGGTCCGCGGCGCGTCGCAGGGCCAGGGGCTCGGCAACCAGTTCCTCTCCCATATCCGCGAGACCGACGCGATCTGCCAGGTGGTCCGGGTCTTCACCGACCCGGACGTGAGCCACGTGGACGGTGACATCTCACCCGAGCGGGACATCGAGACGGTGGCGACCGAGCTCATCCTCGCTGACCTGCAGACGCTAGAGAAGGCCGTGCCGCGGCTGGCCAAGGAGGCCAAGTTCGGCCGCGACCGGGACCGGGTCCGCGCCGCCGAGGCCGCCGCCAGGGCTCAGCAGGTGCTCGACGGCGGCACCACGCTGTTCGCAGGCGCGGCCGCCGCCGGGATCGACCTGGCCGACCTGCGGGAGCTGCAGCTGCTGACGGCCAAGCCGTTCCTGTACGCATTCAACGTGGACGAGGCCGAGCTGGCCGACACCAAGCTGCACGAGCGGCTAGCCGCGCTGGTCGCGCCAGCCGAGTCGATCTTCCTGGACGCGAAGACCGAGGCTGAGCTGGCCGAGCTGTCGCCGCAGGACGCGGCCGAGATGCTGGCCGAGCTGGGCATGGGTGAGCCGGGGCTGGCCCAGCTGGCCAGGGCGGGCTTCGCCGCGCTGGGCCTGTCGACCTACCTGACGGCCGGGCCGAAGGAGTCACGAGCCTGGACCATCCCGGTCGGGGCCACCGCGCCGGAGGCGGCAGGCGTCATCCACTCCGACTTCCAGCGCGGCTTCATCAAGGCCGAGATCGTGTCTTTCGATGACCTGATGGCCGCGGGATCGGTGCCGGCGGCGCGCTCGGCCGGAAAGGCACGGATCGAGGGCAAGGACTATGTCATGCACGACGGCGACGTGGTCGAGTTCCGGTTCAATGTGTAAAAAGAGGCGTCTGCGCGCAGTGCGATGCGTCTTCCGCTAATCGCCTGATCAGCAGGCGCGCGTCGTACCGTCAGCGCAGCGTGACCAGGAATCCTGCTTCCCGCGCGCCGGGTCCCGGCCGCGCGGGCCGGCCCGGACCTATGGCATGGCCGGAAGGGACATCGGTCCCTGCCGCAGCGGGGCCGGGATCGGTTGACTGGCCAGCATGTTCGTCGCAGAGAAGAGCCTGCTGGATGTCAGCTTCCCCGCGGCCAGCGCCAAGCTGGCCAGACTGGCCGACGGCGGCCTGATGCTCTGGGCCGCTGAGGGCGCCTACGGTGACGGCACTGCCAGCCTGACCCGCGATGGCGCGACCGGGTCCGGGGCCGGGATCTCGCGACTGTCCCAGGTACAGCTGGGTGACGTGGCGGGAATGGACACCGGTGTCCGGCTCGCGCTGCGCTGGGCGGCGATCGGCCCTGGCGGCGCGCTGTTCCCGGCTCTGGACGCCGATATCACGCTGAGGCCCTGCGGGGAGGAGGCCTGCGTGCTCGCGCTGAACGGGGTGTACCGGGCGCCCCCCGGGCTGGCCGGGGACCAGGCATCGGTGCCCACGCTGGCGGGAGCGTACCGGCCGCCATGCAGCATGGTGCACGCCGAGCTGAGCCGGTCGATCTGGCTCCGCTGCGCAGCCGCCACGGCGCACGGGTTCCTGGCCCGTCTGGGGTGCGCGCTGTCGCATCCGGCCGGGGTGGCCGGGCCTGGCTGCGATGTGCCGCACGCGGGCTGCGGCCGGCCCGGTGCCGCCAGCGTGCCGAGTGGCGGCGCGGTGATCCGGCGGCTGCCCGCCGCGGCGCACGCCCCCGGGCGCTAGCCGGGCGTGCCGGTCAGGGAGGCGACGGCGCGGTCCTGAGCGCGCGGAGATCCCGATGGCCGAGGTGGAACGGCGCGAGCCGGCGGGTCCAGGCCACCGCTGACCCGCAGCGGCAGAATCCGCCGCGCTGACTGCTCCGGCGCGCTTCGTAGACTCTGGTTTCATGACCCTCAACCCGACTGGCAACGAGGCCGTCGCGACGCCTCCCGCTGCCCGGCGCATCCCGGCCGAGCGCACCTTTCACGGCGATGCCGTGGTCGACGAGTTCGCCTGGCTCGCCGCTAAGGAGAACCCGGAGACCATCGCGTTCCTGGAGGCCGAGAACGCCTACACCGCGGCGATGACCGCGGACCAGGAAGCCCTGCGCGGGGTGATTTTCGAGGAGATCAGGGCCAGGACGCAGGAGACCGACCTGTCGGTGCCCAGCCGCAAGGGCGGCTGGTGGTATTACTCCCGGACCGTCGAGGGGAAGCAGTACTCCCTGCAGTGCCGGCGCGCCGTCCGGCCCGATGACGCCGGGCCGCCGATGACCGAGGAGGGCGGGCCGCTGGATGGCGAGGAAGTCCTGCTCGACGGCAACGAGCTCGCCGGTGACGGGCAGTTCTTCTCGCTGGGCGCCTTCGACGTCAGTCCCGACAGCAGGCTGCTCGCCTACTCCACCGACTTCGCCGGCAGCGAGCGCTTCACCATGCGGTTCAAGGACCTGGTATCGGGGGAGACCGCGCCGGACGAGATCCCCGACACCTTCTACGGCAGCGCCTGGTCGGCCGATGGCTCGGCGCTGTTCTACGTGACCGTCGACCAGGCGTGGCGGCCGTACCGGGTCTGGCGGCACCTCATGGGCACCCCGGCCAGCGATGACGTGATCGTGTTCGAGGAGCCGGACGAGCGGTTCTGGGTCGGCGTCGGGCTGACCCGCAGCGAGCGCTTCCTGGTCATCTCGGCCTCAAGCAAGCTGACTAGCGAGGCGTGGCTGCTGGACGCCACCACCCCGACCGGCGACTTCACCGTCGTGACACCGCGGCGGCAGGGACTGGAATACGAGGTCGAGCACCAGGTAACGGCGGACGGCACCGACCGGCTGCTCATCCTGCACAACGACCAGGCGGAGAACTTCGAGCTGGCCGAGGCGCCGCTCACCGACCCGTCGGCCTGGACGCCGCTGATCAGGCACAGCCCTGGCGTCCGGCTGCTCGGCGTGGACGCCTTCGCCGATCACCTGGTCGTGCACCTGCGCCGGGACGGGCTGACCGGCCTGCTGGTGCTGCGCTCCGACGGCAGCGCGCGCGAGATCGACTTTCCCGAGCCGGTTTACCGGGTGATGCCGGGCGCGAACCCCGAATATCACTCGCGGGCGTACCGGCTCGGATATGTCTCGCTGGTAACGCCCGACTCGGTATATGACTACGACACCGAGACCGGCGAGCTGACCCTGCTGCGGCGGCGGCCGGTGCTGCCGCTGCCGAGCGGAGCCGAGTACGACCCGGCGGATTACGAGCAGTACCGCGAATGGGCGACCGCCCGTGACGGCACCCGGATCCCGATCTCACTGGTCTGCCGCAAGGGCACTCCGCGGGACGGCAGCGCGCCGTTCCTGCTCTACGGGTACGGCAGCTACGAGATCTCGGCCGACCCCGGCTTCTCGATCCCGCGGCTGTCCCTGCTGGATCGCGGCTTCGCCTATGCGATCGCGCACATCCGCGGAGGCGGCGAGATGGGCCGGCGGTGGTATGACGACGGCAAGATGCTCAGCAAGGTCAACACGTTCACTGATTTCGTGGCCAGCGCTCGGCACCTGGTCAGCGAGGGCTGGACGTTGCCGCAGCGGCTGATCTCGCGCGGCGGCTCGGCCGGCGGCCTGCTGGTCGGCGCCGCCGTGAACATCGCGCCAGATGCCTTCGGCGGCGTGGTCGCGCAGGTCCCGTTCGTCGACGCGCTGACCAGCATCCTGGATCCGTCGCTGCCGCTGACGGTGACCGAGTGGGAGGAGTGGGGCGACCCGCTGCATGACCCCGAGGTCTACCACTACATGAAGTCCTACTCGCCCTACGAGAACATCGATCCTGACGCCGTCTACCCGCCCATCCTCGCGGTCACCAGCCTGAACGACACCCGGGTGCTGTACCGGGAGCCGGCCAAGTGGATCGCCAGGCTGCAGGCGGAAGCAAAGGGCGGCCCGTTCCTGCTCAAGACGGAGATGGTCGCCGGGCACGGTGGCCGCAGCGGCCGTTACGACGCCTGGCATGAGGAGGCCATGGTGCTCGCCTGGATCGCCGTCATCGGCGCAGCGGCCTAGCGCTGCCGCACCTCATGTCCTGATCGCCCGTGGCCCCGGCGGCCAGAAGGCTGCCTTTCCCGCCGGGGCCGGAACCGCGCTGCCGATCAGCGCCTCCGCCATTTCTGCACCGGACCCTGCGGCTAGCAGCGCCGCGAAGAGCCTGTCACAGGCGGACGTCACACGAATCGTCACAGTAGGTGGGCTCTGCTGGAGCCGGCAACGGAGCCGGACAGACGGTCGGACGACGCCGGCCTGTGGGCGGGCCGCGAATCAGGACAGGTATATGCAGGCAAGCAAGTCCCGGCGCGGGGCGGTTTCACCGGCGGCCGCCGATGCGGATCCCGTCCTCGCGCCCGTCCGGCCGGGCCGGGCCGTCCGCCCGGCAGCCGGCCGGGGCAGTGGCACCGCGGGCCGTCGGCCGGCCGCGGATCAAGACGGTCCGCGCCCAGATGGTCAGCATTCTTGCCAGGTCATGCCCGCTGGTAACGGCCGCAGCTTTGGCCCCCGGCGGGTTAATTGCGGTATAAATCCGATGACATCCGGCGCGTCGGCTGTGTCAATGCCAGAAGTGGCTGGGCGTTTTGGCGCAGAATGGTGCCCGACACGGGCAAGGGAGTGCCGCCACTCCTTGCTGCGCAGGCGCAGGAGGGGGACGGAGGTGTGATGGCTCGCAGGGCGACCCTTGATCGCGATGAGCAGTCGGCTGTTCATGACGAAACGCTGGCCGGGGTCCCCATCCCCGCGCGAAAGGGGCGGCAGGCAGCCGTCCCGTGGCGGGGCGCAGGCGGACGGTGGGCCATCTGGGTGCTCCGCGCCGTCGCCTGGGCGGCACTGCTCCTGATCGCATTCCGCGGCGTGGCCGCCATCATGACCAAGCCCGCAGCCGCACCTCCCGCTGGCGCCGCGGCGGCGGCCGGCCCCACCTTCCCGGTGAGCCTTGCGAAGTCCTACGCGCAGGAATTCGGCGCCGTTTACCTGAACTTCAATCCGGCGACGGCAGGCCAGCGCGCCGCCGAGCTATCGGCCTTCCTGCCGACAGGAACTGATCCGCAGCTCGGCTGGAATGGCGCGGGAACGGAGCGGCTGCAGAGCGAGCAAGTCGCCGCGATATCAGTGCAAAATGACCATTCCGCTATCGTGACCCTGCTCGCGCAGGTCAGCGACAGCCTGATCGAGCTGGCCGTGCCGATCTACTCCGCCGACGGCGGCATGGTCGTATCCGGGGAGCCGGCGCTGCTGCCGGCGCTGGCCAGGATAGCGCCGCCTCAGCCAGCCAGTCAGCAGGCAGACTCCGTTACGGCGGCGGCCCTCACGGCCGAGCTGCCCGGGTTCTTTCAGGCCTACGCGAGCGGCGACCAGGTTACCCTCAGCCGCTACCTGGCCAAGGGGACGCAGGTAACGGGCCTGAATGGCGCGTTCGCCTTCGGATCGATTCAGAACGTGACGGTGCCATTCGGCGGCTCAGCCAGGAACATCACCGTTACCGTGCTCTGGCATCAGGCCACCGGGGCGGCTTCACCGGCTTCGGGCCAGGCTGTCGGGGCCGCGCCAGGCGGGCTGGAGATGACCTATCAGATGACCGTCGTCCGGCAGGGCACTAGCTGGTATGTCCAGGCCATCGGCGCGTCAACCCAGGCGCAGTCGGGGCCGCCCTGAGCCACCAGTCCCGAACGCCTAGACCCCCTGCTAGTCGCGCTCATATGAACCCCCCGGAGAACTGATGTCGTCGCACCTGATGATCGCGGCATCCGCCATCGCGCTGAGCACAACCGGCCTTGTCAGTTACCTGCAGGGCCTGTTCGGGCCGCTATTCCTCGGAATTGTCGGAATCGTGGCCATCTTTTTCCTGTTCACGCGCGAGATCATTCGCTTCGTTCAATTCATCGTGCTCGCCGTGGCGATTGCCATCGTGTTCTACACGCCTGGCATTGTGCAGGCCATCGCGACCGGCATCACGAACGCGCTCGGCGTGCACTGATCGTGCCATTAGCTGGCGCGCCGCGAGCGGCGGACGACGGAAGGAGGACAGCGCGTGGAACTGCCGACCTACACGAACATCTGGCGGATCGAGAAGCGGCTCTACAAGCTGTATGACTTCCGGCTGCCGATGCCGCTGCCCGTCGGCCAGATCGTCGTGTTCGCCGCTATCGCTGCTCCCTATGTTCTCGTCCTGGCGCTGCTGGGCGTTCCGCTCAGCCATACCCTCGTCTGGCTGTACATCCTGCCTCCCGGTGCCCTGACCTGGCTGGTGACGCGGCCTGTCCTGGAAGGAAAGCGACTTCCCGAGCTGGTTACCTCGCAGCTTCGCTACCTGAGCGAGCCGCGCACCTGGTGCCGGATGGCGCCGCTGGCCGAGAAGGACGAGATCGTGGTGGTGGGACGGGTGTGGCGACAGGCCCGGCCGCTGCCGCTCGCCACTGTGGCGGCTGACGTGCCGGATGCTGACGCCGAAGCCAGCGGCGTCGCGGCCAGGGATCTGATGGCCGATGTCAAGACGCCGGATGCGACTATGCCGGATGCCGCGGTGCCGGATGCCGCCGTGCCCGATGCGGCCGCCGATCCCGCCGCGGCCGGCGGCCCGGCCAGGAAGGCCGCTGCTCGTTCAGCCGGCCAGGCCCGCGCTCGCTGGCCACAGGCGAGCGGCGGCCTGTCGGCGGCGGCCGCGGCCCGGCTCGCTCGGGCCGGACAGCCCGAATCGGGAACCGGCTGGCCGGAGCCGCGCACTGAGCGGCCGGTTGCCCTGGCCCGGCTGACGGGCACGGGGTGGCCGGATCTGGCCAGGCCGGGCGTCACCGGCAGGCCCGCAGCGACTGGCAAGCCTGCGGTCACCGGAAGTCCTGCTGTCGCGGCTGCCCGCGGGCCGGTGACGGACAGGCCTGCCGCCGCACGCGGGCCGGTGACGGACAGGCCGGCCGCCGCCCTGGCGCCGGTGACGGACAGGCCTGCCGCCGCCCTGGCGCCGGTGACGGACAGGCCTGCCGCCGCACGCGGCGCCGGTGACGGACAGGCCTGCCGCCGCCCTGGCAACGGTGACGGATCGGCGGGCCGCCGCCCAGAAGCCGGTGACCGCGACGCCGGCCGCAGCTGCCAGGCCGGTGACCGAGACGCCGGCCGCAGCCGCCAGGCCGGCGGTAGTCGGCGGCCCGCCAGCGAACGGGCGCGGCGCGGCGGCTGGCTGGCCGGACGCCGGCTCAGGCCGGCCTGCCGCCGCTGGGCCGGCGCAGGGCGGCCGGCCCGCACCAGGCCCGCGCAGCCGCCCGCCTCCCGCGGGCGGCTCCGGCAGGTCCACGATCCCGCCGGTGCCCGCGCAGGCCCGGATTGCCCCCGCGCGAGCGGTGCAGAGGCCGGCTGTGACGGTCACCGGCAACGCCGGGGCGCAGCGGCCCATGCGCGTCGTCGAGCGAGCGCTGGGCGGTCCGTCGGGCCAGCGCGCCGGCGGCTGGAACGAGCACGTTGTCGTGGTTCCGGGTGGTGGTCACCGTCCGGGTCATCCCGATCAGCGCGAGCGGGACCGGACCAGGGCGCGGATGCCGCTGCCCGGCCAGCGGCGGGTCGTGCTGCTCGGCTGCACCGTGGGCGCCGGGCAGACGACGACGACCCTGCTGACCGGGCGAACGCTGGCCAGCTTGCGGGCTGAGCCGGTAGCCGTGCTCGACCTGAATCCCGCTGGGCACGGTTCACTGACCGAGCGGGCGAGGACCGTCACCGGCCTGCTGCCGCCCGCGCCGGGCAGTCCTGGCCGGGCCGGGCGCGACCCCCGCGATCCGGACTCGGGGCTTCAGGTGATCACGGGCAGCGTGCCGGACGATGGCGACGACGCCGGGCGCATTATCGAGGTGGTGGCTGCGCGCTACCCGCTCACCCTGACCGACCCGGCCGCCGCTGCGGTGCCCAGGGCCCTGGCGGTCGCTGACCAGCTCGTCCTGATCGCGCCGGCTAGCGCGGACGCGGCGAACGCCATCGCCATGACTCATGAGTGGCTCGAAGCGCATGGTTATGCCCGGCTGGCAGCAGCTTCCATCACGGTGCTCAACGGGGTCAGCCAGCAGACCGTCCAGCAGGTGGAGAAGGCCGCCGCGGTGGCGCGCGGTCGTTGCCGGGCAATCGTCAGGGTGCCGTGGGACGATCGCCTGCAGGACCTGCCGGCCAGGCATCGGCCCGCGGCGCGTGCACCGGGACATGCACCGGGACATGCACCGGGACATGCACCGGGACATGCGTACCAGGGCGAGCCGCTCGGCCCTGCGGCGGCGCAGGCCTATGAGGCGCTGTCCGGCCTGCTAGTCGCGTGCATGGCCGGCACCGGTGACCGACGCGGCGCGCGAGCATGACCGCACGGACTACTGGCCACAGCCGGCTTTCTGTCCGGTATTTCGATGACCGGATCCTGCTGACGGACACGCATGCGTGGGCCTACTACCGAGTGCCCACCGTGTCCTACGAGTTCACCACGCCGCAGGAGCGCGAAGCGCTCGCCACCAACATTACTGTCGCGCTGGCTGGCATCCGGATCGCTGATGCCGAAGTGCACCTGCGGATCGCGCACCGGTCCTACCCGGCGGCCGAATGGGCGACCGGCCTGGATGCCACCTCGGACGGCGGCCCCGGATGGCTCGCGTACCTGGACGAGATGTACCGGCACGTGTGGACGAAGAACTTCTGGACGAAGGAGGTATACCTGGGCGTCCGGCTCGGGCAGCGGGGCATGCGGGCGCAGCTGCCTACCGGATTCCTTGGCCAGTTCCTCGGTGCCTACCGCGCCAGCGAGCAGGCTCTCGGGCTGGTCGACGAGGCCGTTCCGGCCGGCGAGATCGCGCGCTGGACCGAGCACGCCGAGCGGCTCGGCCGCGCGCTGCTGTCCAGCGCCCTGACCGCCCGGCACGCTACCTCGGATGAGCTCAGCTGGCTGTTCCGGCACGCGCTCACCGGAACGGCCACGGACCCGGCGCCGTCGGCGGCCCGCCGCCGTACCTGGGGCGCCGGCGAGATCGAGTCCCTGATCGAGGGACAGGTGCACAACGGCCGCACGCTGCTGCGCCTGGAGCATCCGCGGGGGGAGTCGTACGCCGCTTTCCTCTCCTTCGCGCGCTTCCCGGACATCATGTACTTCCCGGATGGCGAGCCTTGGCTGCACTACGCCGACGCCCTGCCGTTCCCGGTCGAGGCCAGCCTGCGCATGCGGCTGATCCCGCCGGCCAGGGCCAGCAAGGATGTCGGCCGCAGGCTGGCCCACGCCAGGGACATGGACGCGCACATCCGGGAGGCCGGGGCTGAGCTCCCGATCGCGCTGGCGGAGCAGATCGAAGCGGCACGCCAGCTCGAGCACGGCATCACCAAGGAGCGGCTGCCTTTCGTCTACGGCTGGCACCGGCTGGCCGTCAGCGCCCCGACCCGAGAGCTGTGCGTGCGTCGCGCCGAGGCCGTCGTCGAGCATTACCGGGACGCCGGCATCGACGTGGTCAATTCCACCGGCGATCAGTTCTCGCTGCTGCGCGAGTCGCTGCCGGGTGACCGGGTCCGCCTCAACTCCTACCTGCAGCGCCAGCCGCTGTACACGGTGGCCGGCGGCATGCCGACGGCCACGGTGGATGTCGGGGACCGGGCCGCCCCGGACGCCGGCTGGATCGGCCCCTACATCGGCGAGACGATGGGCCGGGCCCGGTCAGTGGTCCATTTCGATCCGCTGGTGGCCGCCGCGCGGAACCGCCCGACCGCGGTGGCTGTCACCGGCGAGCCGGGCGGCGGGAAGACGACGCTGGCCCTGCTGCTCCTGCTGCAGCTGGCGCTGCGCGGGGTGACGGTGGCGGCGATTGACCCCAAGGGCGACGCGGAGTCGCTGGTGACGCTCCTGCAGCAGCGCGGCCGCCGGGCCAGGGTGCTTCCGCTCGGCAGCGCGGCGCCCGGCCTGCTCGACCCGTTCTCGTTCGGTGACGAGCTGGCCGAGCGGCGGACAATGGCGACCGAGACCCTCAGGCTGCTGCTGCCGCGGATGAGCGAGGAGCGCGAGAGCGCCATGATCCAGGCGGTCGCCGCGGTCGCCGCGGCGGATGAGCCCAGCCTGGGCAAGGTGGTCGAGCACCTGGAGAAGTCCGCCGACCCCGCTTCGGTCAACCTGGGTGCGGTGCTGCGCTCCATGTCGGAGATGCGGCTGGCCCGGTTGTGCTTCGCGCCATCGGGCGGCGAGCGGATCGACGCCGCGGGCTGGACGACCGTGTTCACGCTGGCCGGCCTGACCCTGCCCGACGTGGCGCTCAAGCGTGACGACTACTCCTACGAGCAGCGGCTCTCGGTGGCACTGCTGTACCTGGTATCGCAGTTCGCGCGGCGGCTGCTCAACGGCATGGACCGGCGGCTGCCGAAGGCGATCTTCCTGGACGAGGCATGGGCGATCACCTCTACCCCGCAGGGGGCGAAGCTCATCCCCGAGGTCTCCCGGATGGGCCGGTCCCGCAACACCGCGCTGATCATGGTTTCGCAGAACGCCGGTGACCTGCTGAATGAGCAGGTCACCAACTGCATTTCCAGCGTCTTCGCCTTCCGCTCGACCGAGCAGTCCGAGATCAGCAGCGTGCTATCGCTCCTGGGCCTGGAACCCTCCGACGAGCACCGGGCCGTGCTGCGCGGGCTGGGCAATGGCGAATGCCTCTTCCGTGACCTGGACGGCCGGGCGGGCCGGATCGGCGTCGACCTGATCTCCGACGACCTGCGTAAGTGGCTCGACACCAACCCGACCAGGGCGCGCCCCGGCGAGATGCCCGTCACGGCCCAGGCCAGCCAGCCGGCCCGGGCCGGGCGAGCGGCCGCCGGCGACCAGACCCTCCAGGAGCCCCCCTGATGCTCAGAGCCCGCAGTCTTCCGCGCCGGACCGCCCTGGTCCTGGCCGTGCTCGCCGGGCTGCTCTGCCTTCCCGCGGCAGCGCACGCCGCGGTCGGGCAGCCAGCCGGGCGGGCCGACGCGGGGCACGCCACGGTGCGGACTGCGGTCGCCGCGCCTTCGGCGTCCGGCGGCATCTGCGGGGTGCCCGGCATCGGCGACATCGCCAGCCTGTTCGGGTACTGCACGCTGGGCCAGTCCGGCGTGCTGGGCGCCATCAACAACCTCTGCACTCCGTCGCTGCCCGATCCGGAGCCAGCGGACTCCGGCATTGACTCCATGGTCACCCCGCCGGACACCGGGAAGCAGCCGGCCACGCTGTATGACCAGTACGGCGTGTCCGGCCAGAACTGGAACGCGACCAACCTGCAGTGCTCCGACATGACGTCGCTGATCGGCAACAACGTGGCCGGCATGGTGTTCGACGTGGCCAAGTCGATCGACCGGGTCACGATCACCGTGTACCAGTCTGCGGCGGGTGACGGCATCGTGTCCTGGCTGCGCGATGTCACCGACAGGCTGATCTCCGGGATCGGCAACGCGATCTACTTCCCCTACGTCGCCGCCGTCGTGATCATCGGAGCGATCTGGCTGGCCTGGCAGGGCCTGATCCGCAAGCGCGGAACCCGGACGATCGAGGGGATCGTCTGGATGGTGATCGCCTGCGCGGCGGCCCTGTTCCTGATCGGCAGGCCAGCGGCGGTCACCGGCGCCGGGACCAGCGTGTCGGACGGGATCTCGCAGGCCCTGAACACGGCCTTCGCCAAGCTGCCGAGCCCCGGCCCGAGCAGCTGCGTGCCGGTGCAGAAGGGCGATCCGCAGGTGCAGCCGTCCAGCTACGGCTACACGGCGGGCAGCACCGTGGTCAACCAGAACGCCGATGAGCTGTGGACCGTGCTGGTCTGCAAGCCCTGGCTGATCGGCGAGTTCGGGACCGCCAGCTACTCGGCGCCAGGCGGCAAGCCGACCGCGGTGAACGCCTACGCCCGGCAGCTGCTGTGGGCTCAGGCCTTTGCCGCCAACGAGAAGCCGTCGACGGCACTGCTCCAGGCCAAGCAGGCCACCTACGCCGGCATTGCCACCAGCATCCAGCAGAACGATCCCGCGATCTATCCGCTGTTCCAGGGCAAGGAGTGGACCACCCGGCTGGAGATCGCGTTCGCGGCCCTGTTCGCAGCCGCGGTGGCCGGCGTGCTCATCCTGCTGATCTCGGTCACGCTGATCCTGCTCAAGCTCGGCTTCCTGCTGCTGCTCATCGTCGGCCCGTTCTTCCTGCTCATCGGCACGCACCCCGGCTTCGGCCGGGTCGTGGCCATGCGGTGGGCCGAGATGCTCGTCGGCGTGCTGCTCAAGCAGGCAGCCGTCGCCCTGGTGCTGAGCCTCCTGCTGTACTGCTATGCGCTGATCATGGGAACCAGTGACGCGGTCCTGTCCTGGGCGCTGAAGATCCTGATGATCGCGCTGGTCACGCTGGCCGCGTTCATCTACCGCAAGCCGTTCCAGCACCTGTTCTCCGCCGTCGGCTACGGCATGATCGGCGCGCGGGAGCGGGCGGATGCCGACCTGGCCCGGGCCGGCGAGACGGCGCGCGGCAACACGCTGGCCGCTGCCACCGCTGCCGTGCCCGGCGTCGCCGCCTACCGGGCCGCGAGATGGGCCCGGCAGAACCCGGCGCATGCTGCGACCCTGGCGCTCGGCGCCGCCGCGGCGGCCGGCGCCGGCGCGGCGGCGGCCGGCCTGTCCAGCCCGGCGGAGCTGGCCGCCGTCCGGGTGCAGCCGGATGGCGCGGCGGCGCCGGACGGCGCGGTCCCGGACGGGCCCGCCGGGGCGGACGCGGCCGACGGGACCGGCGGCCGGCCCGGACCAGGTGCGCGAGCGCGTGCCTGGGCCGGCACGGTCGCAGAGGCCGGGGCCACCGAACCGCCGCCGCTTGTCCTGCCGAAGCGCGGCACCGCCGCCGCGTCGCCCTCGTCCGTCCGGGCTCCTGGCAGTACCGTCCGGCTGAACGGAGCTGCGGCGGACGGCGGGCCGCCGGCTGCCCGCAGTCCGGCTCCGCCCCCGGCCCGTCCAGGCGGCCCGCGCGCTGGAGCAGGGACCGGCCCGGCGAGCGGCGGCTCCGGCGGTGCCGCCGCGCGCAGTTCTCCGTGGCGGCTCGGCACCGGCGGCAGGCGACCGGAGGACGCGGCCGCCGGGCCCGTGCCGCCGGCCCGATCCGGTGGCGGCGCACCGGGCCCTGCGGCGGGCAGGTGGCCCGGCCGCCCGGCCCGCAGCGCGCCGCCGCACCAGCCCGCGCCAGGGCGCCAGCCCGCGTCCGCGCGCCAGCCCGCACAGGAGCGCCAGGCCAGGCCTGCGCGCCAGCCAGCGCCAGGGCGCCAGCCCGCGTCCGCGCGCCAGCCCGCACCGGAGCGCCAGGCCGCGTCCGCACGCCAGCCAGCGCCCGAGCGCCAGGCCAGGCCCACGCGCCAGCCGGCACTGCCGCCGGCCTCCGGCTGGGCGCCGGCTCGCCGTCCGGCCCCGCCCGCGGCTCGCCGGCCCCGCCCGGCTGGCCAGCCTGGCCCGGACAGCGCAGGGCATCCGCCGGCTCAGGGTCGCGGCGGTCCCGGTCCGCGCGGTGAGTCCGGCGCCGCGCCGCTGGCCGGGCCGTCCCCGGCCGAGCGCCGCGAGCCAGCCGGGCCGTTCTGGCTGCATCCGATCAGGCGCCGCAAGTAACGGGCCACCGCGATGGAACTCAGTGCCGGTCAGCGCAAAGCCGTCTTCGTCCTGATCGTCATCGTGCTGGCCGGCCTTGGCTTCTATCTGTTCACGCCCATTGCCCATGGCACCGGCCGGCACCCTTCGTCCGCCCGGTCCCCGTCGCCGCGGCAGACGGCCGCGACCGGCACGCCGGCTGCCAGCGCCCCTGTCACGACGCCAGCCCCGACCGCAGCGCCGACCGCGGCCCCGGGCGAGACCGGCCCGCCGGACATCTACCAGTGGCTGCCGTTCACCCAGGCTGGCCTGGACAGTGCGGCTGCGATGGTCACCAGGTTCGGTGTCGCGTACGGCACCTTTTCCTACACCCAGAGCGCCGCGGCCTACGTCGCACCGCTGCGCAGCATGGCCTCGCCGCAGCTAGCCGGGCAGATCTCGGCTGCCTATGTCACGCCGGGCGTGACCGCGCTGCGGGTCAGCCAGCATCAGGTATCGACGGGGACGGCCTCGATCCTGTCGCTGCGCGCCTTCGGCCCCGGCAGCATTACCTTCGTCGTGGCCGTCACCGAGCGGATCACCAGCACGAACGGCACCAGCCAGGTCAGCACCGACTACGCGGTCACTGTCACCGGCGGTGACACCAGCTGGCTGGTCAGCGACGTGGAGCTGGCCTCGGCGGGGAATTCATGAGCTGGCCGCCACTGGGCCCGCGATCCGGCCGCGGCCCGGCCCGGTCATCGCTGCCCCGGTGGTTCATGCCGGCTCTCGTGGCCGTGGCGGCGCTGGTGCTGCTGGCCACGCTGATCGCGCCCGTCATGCTGTTCGCCAGCGGCTCGATGCTGAGCGAATCGGGTGGTTCCTGCCCGGCCGCCACCGGCGGGCTGGCCCCGCAGCCGCCGGCCAGCACCTCGGCGCGGCACTCGATTCCGGCGAACTACCTCGTCCTGTTCCAGGCGACCGGAAAGAAGTACGGCGTCCCGTGGGTGGTCCTGGCCGGCATCGGCGAGGTGGAGAGTGATGACGGCCGGAGCACGCTGCCCGGCGTGCACAGCGGGGCGAACGCCTACGGGGCGGCGGGCCCGATGCAGATCGGGATCGGCGGCGCGGCTGGCAATACCTGGGGCGGCGCGCCCATCCACCCGGCCAGCGAGCACGTGGACGGAGTCGCCACCGACGCCGATGGTGACGGGATCGCCGATGTCTACGATCCGGCGGATGCGATCGCCGGGGCGGCGAAGTACCTCCTGGCGCACGGCATCCTGACCAACGTCGACGATGCGATCTTCGCCTACAACCACCTGGAGTCCTACGTCCAGGCGGTCACCACGCTGGCCAGCGTGTACGCCAGCGGCGGCTACTCCATCACCCCCGTGACGCTGGACGCCGCGCCCCAGTGCCTGCCCGGCGCCGCGGCCGCCAGCAGCGGCGCGGCCGCCACTGCCATCGCCTACGCCGAGCAGCAGATCGGCAAGCCCTACCAGTGGGGCGGCACCGGCCCGGACGCCTTTGACTGCTCCGGCCTGGTCATGATGGCGTACCGAGCGGCCGGGATCGACATCCCGCGCACGTCACAGCAGCAATGGACCTGGGGCCGCCAGGTCCCGGCCAGCCAGGTCCAGCCGGGTGACCTCGTCTTCTTCGCCGGATCAGACGGGACGAGGGCATCGCCCGGCCATGTCGGCCTGGTCATCGGCAACGGGATGATGATCGAGGCTTATGCCACCGGCTTCCCGATCCGCATCGCGCACTACGGGAACTCCGGCGCGGCGGCCGGCGACCAGGACCCGGTCGGCTTCACCCAGCCGTGGGGGCACCGGGGCGTCGTCGTGGCCGACGCGCCGCCGGCCGGCTGACCCTGCGGGCCGGGCCTAGCGCCCGGCAGCGGCCCGGCAGCGGCCCGGCAGCGGCCCGGCAGCGGGCCGGCAGCGGGCCGGCAGCGGGCCGGCAGCGGGCCGGGCAGCGGGCCGGGCAGCGGTGCCGACGCCCGTCGCGGCCGGTAACGTCAGCCGGGTGTGCCTTCTGATCGCGGTATCCGGGCTGCTGGCCGACGCGCCGCTGATCGTGGCGGCCAACAGGGACGAGCGGTACGCGCGCCCGGCGGTCACCATGACGATCCTGCGCGAGTCGGGGCCGCGGATCCTCGGCGGCCGGGATGAGCTGGCCGGCGGCACCTGGCTGGCCGTCAACGAGCACGGGCTGGTGGCGGGCCTCACCAATCAGTGGTCGCCGCAGGGCCGTGATCCGGACAAGAAGTCACGCGGAGAGCTGCCGCTTGCCTTCGCCGCCTACCGGGATGCGCGGAGCGCCATCGAGGCCGTCTGCCCGTCGCTCGACCCGGCCGCATACAACCCCTGCTGCCTGCTGGTCGGAGACCGGCAGGCGCTGTTCTCCGTGGACCTGACCGGGGAAGGCCGTCCACAGGTCGAGGATCTGGCGCCGGGCAGCCATGTGCTGGAGAACTCCCCGCTGCGGGCCCGGTCGGCCAAGCAGCTGCAGGTGGCCGCCCGGCTATCCGCCCTGACCGGCCGGGCCGGCCGGGCCAGCGCTGCTGGCACCGCCGCCGCGCTGGCCGACGTGCTGCGTGATCACCGGCCGGCGATTGATCCGGCCGCGGCGAGCCCGGCCGCCAGCCAGCCAGGCACTCCGGCGCGGCCAGCGGCACTGCTGGCGGCATGCGTGCACACAGCGGAGTACGGTACGAGATCAGCGGTGATCGTCACCGTCCCGGCAGCTGGTCCGCCCCGGCTGCAGGTGGCCGACGGGCCGCCGTGCCAGGTGCCGCTGCGGGACATGACGACGCTCTGGGCGGCGGCCTGACAATCCGCGCCGACCCGGTTCGCACCGGATAGTGACAGCCATAGCCGGTCCTGGCCAAGCCGGGCTGGGCTAGCCCGCGGCCTGCTCGGCAGCTGGACGGTCCTCGGTGACCAGCTCGTAGTCAGCTGAGGCGTCGTCAGCTGGCCAGCGCTCGGCCATCCGTTTCGTGCCGCCGGAGACCAGCGATTCCACCGTGACCGTGTCGGCCGGGTCGGCTAGCGCGCCGCCGGCGGCCAGGGCCACGTCTGCGTACGGCCAGGGCTCGGCGCCGATGGCCGCCAGGGCGTCGCGGGCCGCGGCGAGCTTCTCGTAAAGGAACAGCACCGGCTCGCCGCCGGCCAGCGCGACGGCGCGGGCCACGGCGTCATGCGGCCCGTCGGCATGCTCGCAGACCACGTCAGGCCGGACCCGGCGGACCTCTGCCGCGATCATCTCGCGCATCTCGCCGGGCGGCAGGCCGCGCCTGTCGCTGTCCTCGTAGACCACCACCTTGCCGAACCAGCTGGCGACCGCCGCCGCCGTGTCGGTCACCAGGTCGTCGCGGCGGTCCCCCGGCAGGGTCACCGCGGCCACGGCCCCGGCAGGCCAGACATTCGCGATCATGCGGCCGGTCGCCTCCAGCGCGGCCGCATTGTGCCCGTAGTCGACGATCAGCGGGCTCGCCCCGGCGCGGTAGAAGTTGCCCCGGCCCGGGTTGACCTCGCCGGGCGTGAAGCCCGACAGTGCCTGCCGGATGTCCTTGGCGCTCACCCCGGCTGCCCGGCAGGCGGCTGCGGCGGCGAGCGCGTTGGCGACCAGGTGCGAGGCGAGGCCGCCGAATGCGCCGGGCAGCTCGGCCACGCTGATCAGCGGACGGTGGCTGCCCGACTCGATCTCGACCAGCTGCCCCTCGCGCAGTTCATAACTGATACCGCCAGCCGCAGCATGGCGCGTCACCACCGGGTTGCCGGGGACCAGGCTGAAATACCTGATCACCGGGCTGTGCCGGCGCACCGCTGGCCGGTCGGCAATCGCCGCGGTCGGCGGGTCGTCCGCGTTCAGCACGACGCAGGCGCCATCGCCGATCTCCTCGGCGATCAGGGCCTTGACGTGGATGAGCTCATCCAGGTCGTCCACGCCGTCGCTGCCGAGGTGATCGGCGGTGATGTTCGTGATCACGGCCACGTCGGCCTGGTCGTAGCCGAGCCCGCGCCGGATGATGCCGCCCCGTGCCGTCTCCAGCACGGCCGCCTCGATCGTCGGGTCGTCCAGCACCATCTCGGCCGAGCGCGGGCCCGAGGCATCGGCATCGTGGATGAGGCGGCCGCCGGCGTAGACGCCGTCGGTTGTGGTCATGCCCACCCGCAGCCCGGCCTGGCGCAGCACATGACCGATCATGCGGACGGTCGTGGTCTTGCCGTTGGTGCCGGTGACCGCGATGACCGGGATACGGGCCGGGGCGCCGGGCGGGTACAGGCGGTCCACCACCGCGGCCGCCACGTCCCGCGCCCGGCCCTCGGCCGGCGACAGGTGCATCCGCAGGCCGGGACACGCGTTGAGCTCGATCACCGCGTACGGCTGAAGCTCGCCGCGGCCATCCTGATCGATCAGCGGCGCGCTGATGTCGGCCAGCCTGACGTCGATCCCGCAGACATCCAGGCCGCAGGCTGCCGCGGCGCGGCGGCACATCTCGGCGACGTCGGAGTGGACGTCGCCGGTCGCGTCCCGGCTCGTGCCGCCCGTCGACAGGTTGGCGTTCTGCCGCAGCGTGACGATCTCGCCCGGGCCAGGTACCGAGTGCCCGTCCAGCCCGCGGGCATCCAGGTGCGCGAGCGCCGCCTCGTCCAGGGCGATCCTGGTGAGCTTCCCGCGCGTGCCCGATGCCGCGGCGCGGGTCGGCGTTGGCGCGGTCAATGAGCTGGCCGATGGTCCGCGAGCCGTCGCCGGTTACCGAGGCGGGCCGCAGCTGTGCCGCCGCGGCCACCTTGCCGTCGACGACCAGGACCCGGTAGTCGGTGCCGGGCACGAACGTCTCCACCAGGACCGCCGTGCTGATGCGGCTGGCCTGGTCGTAGGCGGCCGCGGCCTGCTGCGGCGTGCGCACGCCGATGCTGACGCACCTGCCGTGATTGCCGCCGAGCGGCTTGATCACCACGGGCGGCCCGAGCTTATCCAGCGCGTCGGCAGCTTCCTGCGCGCTGTCGGCGACGATGCCGTCGGGCACCCTGATTCCGGCCGTGGCCAGCAGTTCCTTGGTCAGCATCTTGTCGTCGGCGATGTCAACGCCGACCGCGGAGGTCTGATCGGTCAGTGCGGCGCAGACCAGGCGGCGATGACTGCCGTAGCCCAGCTGGAGCATGCTGCGCCGGCCGATCCGCCGGACCGGGATGCCGCGGCGCCGGGCGGCCGCGGCGATCGCCGCCGTGCTCACGCCCGGGCGCTCCCGCTCGACCAGCCGGGCAATCTCGTCCAGCTCGCCGGTGAATTCCGGTACCTGCCCGGCCAGCAGGTCCAGGGTCATGCCGATCGCCAGCCGGATGAGCCGGCCAGGGACCGCCGAGTCAGCTGGCTCGTCCAGCGGGCATTCCATCATCAGGTCGTAACGGCCGTCAGCCCCGGCCCACATCGTGCGCCCGAGGTGGACCTCCCGCCCGGCCAGGCCGGATAGTTCCAGCGCGACGTGCTCGCTGACGTGGCCGAAGTACGTGCCGCGCTGCATGGCCGCGAGGAAGCCGCCCGGCTGGCCGGCGGCGCAGTGATGTCCGGCCAGGCCCGGCAGCGCTGCCGTCAGCCGGTCGGCGAAACCCGGGTAGTCCGTGGTCTCCCGCCTGGTGAGCTCGTCCAGCTCCAGCCGGGCCACGCAGGCCGGGTTCCGGGTGAAGACATTGGGCCCGCTCAGATGGCGCAGGTCGATGAACCGCACTCGAGTCTCCTCGCCTAATACCGGTCATGCGCAGGCCCGATAGCGGGGGAGCGCGTGTCGAGGTCATACCTGCAGGCCAGGCAGCAGGTGCAGGCGCACGTCGAAGAGCGTGATCGGATCGCACTCGCCGGCCGCGTGCACGACGGTCGCATGCTCCGCGTCGACGACCGTCGCGACGCCGGTGCCCAGTACCTCGAACGTCGTGCCGGTGACCAGGATCCCGGTGTTCTCGTCGATGCCGACGCCGAGATGGTCGGGGTCGAGCGCGACCGCGCTGAGCAGCCGCGGAACCCGGCCGCGCTCGCCGAAGTGCATGTCGATCAGCATTTTCGGGACCAGGCCGAGGCCCGGCCCGGTCCGGACCGCCGCAGCTGAGACCTCCGGGCCGTTGCCGCCCAGGATCATCGTGCGGCCCATGGCGGTCGCGCCCGCGCTGGTGCCGGCGATGACCAGCCCGCTGGCAAGCCGCTGCCGCAGCAGGTCGTTCGTCCGGGAGCCGACCAGGGTCCGGAGCCGGGACTGATCACCGCCGCTGAAGAAGATGCCGGTCGCGTCGGCCACCATCGCGAGCGCACCGCCGGAGTCAGCGTCGGACCGCCCCCGCAGCCGCAGTTCCCTGGTGTGATGAACGCCGAGCTTGCGGAAGACCCGCTCGTAGTCGGCATGCACTTCCTCAGGCCTGCCGGTGGCGGTGGTGACCAGGACAATCCGCGCATTCTCCCCGCCGCAGAGACTGGCGAACCGTTCGAGCAGGCCCGCGCCGCAGCACCTGTCTTCCGCGCCGCCGATGATCAGCAGCCGGGCAGGCCCGTCCCTCTCCGTCACGTCCCCGTCCTCGTCTGGACCGGTGCGGTCCACGACGCCTTGGTACCCGGCCGCGCCGAAGATCAACCGGCAGTCATTGCGTGACTACATAGGGTTATAGAGACAGCCTGGCCGCTGGCCGCCCGAGCGTGTCCGCCGGTACCGCCGGCCTGCCTCGCGGCTGGACCTGGCCAGGCCGGGCGGGCTGGATGAGCGGGCCGCCGAAGGCCGGCACCGGGTCGACGGCTAGCTGATCGGCCCGCGCGGCGCGGCCTGATGCGCAGGGCAGCGGGAATTCGGCGCAGCCGAGATGGCCAGAGAATGGCTGCCCTGGGGGCACATTCGTGGTAAGACCGAAATAGTGACTAACCTGTCACCGTAGGGGGGGAGATTGTTATGACGGAGGTGCTGGCCGACGCTGCGCTCCAGGCGCTCACAGGCCTGTTCCCTGACTGGCTTGTGTGGTGCGACGAGCATGGCTGGCATGCGCGCAGGCGCGCGGGCTTCGTGCAGCTCTACAGCGACGGAGCGCCCGCGTTCAGCGTGCACGCGAGCGATGCCACCGAACTCGCCGCGCAATTGCGCTGGCAGCAGGCCGCGGATGCGCATGCGCCGGAAGGCTGCCGGCGCGGCTAGCGGCCCGGCGGCTCAGGCGCCGCGCGGCTGCCGCGCGCCGCGCCGCGGTCCGGATCGCGGCCTGGACAGCTCGTCGGGAAGCTGCAGCAGCGGGTTCGTGGCACTGGCCACCACGTCGGCGGCGATGTCGATCACCTTCCGGCCGCGGCTGCGTGCCGCGGACCTGAGCTGCTCGAACGCCTGCCGCGGCTTGATCCGGTGCCGCTCGGCCAGGACGCCGATGGCCTGCTCGACGCTGATCCGGGCGGTCAGGGCGTGCTCCAGCTGCCCGACCGCTACGCGCAGCCTGCTGGCCTCGCTGGCCACGGTCTGCTCGGTCACCGGCTTGGGCTTGCCGCCAGGCAGCAGCCCCTGCTCGGCCGCCAGCAGGTCGGCCAGGACCATCGCCGAGGTCAGGTCAGGCAGGTCCGAGCCGCCGACCCGCCAGCCGTCCTTGGTCCGCCGGACCACCGCGTCCTCTCCGGCTGCCGCCGCGGCATCGGCCGCTGACTCCGCCGGGACGGCTGCCTGGCCGGTCGCCGCGGCAGCCGGGGCATCAGTCCTGGTGCTGCGGTCCTCCAGCATCACGTCGCCGCCAGCTCAAGCAGTCGCTGTCTGACCAGACCCGCCGACGGGTTGGTCAGGGCGCTCCCGTCCGGGAACACCACGGTCGGCACGGTCTGGAATCCGCCATTCACCGACATGACGTAGTCCGCCGCGGTCGGGTCCTGCTCGATGTCGATCTCGGCGATCTCGATCCCGTCCCTGGCCAGCTGGGCCTTGAGTCGCCTGCAGAAAGCGCACCACGTCGTGGTGTACATCGTCAGCGGCTGCGCCATCAGAAGACCTTCCCTTTCGCCGGCTCCCTACTGAACATTACTAACGCGTATCGGCGCCGTCACCTTCCCGGTTCATGCTGCTTACTGCGGCGCGGCCGCCGTGACCAGGCAGAGCCGCGGCCGCGGCCGCCGGGCGGCCGCCCGGATCGCCTGGTCAGAGCCCCGCAGCCGCCGGACGCGGGGAGGCGCGGGACCTCGTCGGTGCCATGCGGCAGGATGGCGCGGGAACGGGAGGTGCGGCATGCGGAGCGCGGACGGCGCGGAGGTGGTGCTGGAGGCGCTGGACCCCGAGCAGCGCGAGGTCGCGACGGCGCCGCGGGGCCCGGTCTGCGTGCTCGCGGGCGCCGGGACGGGCAAGACCCGGGCAATCGCGCACCGTATTGCCTACCTGGCCGCCACCGGGATCACCGACCCCGGGCACGTGCTCGCCGTTACCTTCACCACCCGGGCGGCCGGCGAGCTTCGCGGCCGGCTGCGGCAGCTCGGCAGCGCCGTTCCCGGCGCGGGCCTGGAGCTGGCCCAGGCCCGGACGTTCCACTCAGCGGCGCTGCGGCAGCTCACCCACTTCTGGCCGGCCACGGTCGGCGGCCCGCCGCCGCAGGTCGTCGACTCGAAGATCAGCCTGGTGGCCGAGGCCGCGCGGCGGCTCAGGCTGTCCGGGGGACTTCCCGAGCTGCGCGACGCTACCGCCGAGATCGAATGGGCCAAGGTGACCCAGGTTCGGCCGGAGGAATATGCGGAGGCCAGCACCAACGCGGGCCGCAGCGGTCCATTCCAGCCCGCCGTCCTGGCCAGGCTCTACGCCGGCTACGAGGAATTGCGCACGGACCGCCACCTGGTTGACTTCGAGTCGGTGCTCGAGCTGACCGCGGCCATCCTGGCCGAGCATCCGGCGGTCGCCAGCGCCGTCCGCGGCAGGTACACCAGCTTTGTCGTCGACGAGTACCAGGACGTCAACCCGCTGCAGCGGCTGCTGCTCGAGGCGTGGCTGGGCGAGCGCGACGACATCTGCGTGGTGGGTGATCCCCGCCAGACCATCTACTCCTTTACCGGGGCCACGCCCGCCTACCTGACCGGCTTCACGGCGGAGTTCCCGGCCGCGACGGTGATCAGGCTGATCCGCAGTTACCGCTCCACGCCGCAGGTCATCGCGCTGGCGAACCGGCTGAGCGGGGCGAGCGAGGGTGGCGCAGGCCGGCTGGCGGCCAGGCTGGCCAGGCCGTGGCCGCGGGACGGCAGCGGGCTGGCGGGGCCGCCCCTGGTGGCCCAGCGGCCGGGCGGGCCCGAGCCCCGGCTCACCGAGTTCCCCGACGAGCCGGCCGAGGCGGCGGCCGTGGCCAGCGAGGTGGCGAAGCTGATCGAGGCGGGGACGCCACCCGGTGAGATCGCGATCCTGGTCCGGACGAACGCGCAGACGCAGGGCTTCGAGCAGTCACTGGCGGCGGCCGGGATCCCGTTCCAGCTCCGGGGCGCGGAACGGTACTTCGACCGGGCCGAGATCCGGCAGGCCGTGGGCCTGCTCCGGTCGGCCGCGCGGTCGGCGGCGGCCGGCGATGATCCCGCGGGCCAGGTCAGGCCGGTACTCGAGGGCATCGGGCTCAGCCGGGCCGCGCCATCAGGGCGCGGCAGCGCGAGGGAGCGGTGGGAGTCGCTGGAGGCGCTGGCCCAGCTCGCCGATGACTTCTTCGCCGGCTCGCCCGGAGCCACCCTCGCTGACCTGGTCAGCGAGCTGTCGCTGCGCAGCGCGATCGGGCACGTGCCGTCCATGGCCGGGGTCACCCTCGCCTCGCTGCACGCGGCCAAGGGCCTGGAGTGGGATGCCGTGCTGCTGCCCGGGCTGACCGATGGCACCATGCCGATCATCTACGCGCAGACGGAGGAGGCCATCGAGGAGGAGCGGCGGCTGCTCTACGTAGGGGTGACCAGGGCCCGCCGGTACCTTTTGCTGTCCTGGGCACTGGCCAGGCCCGCGGGCGGCAAGCGGATCAGGAAGCCGTCCCGGTTCCTCGATGACCTGCTGGCGGGTCGGCCCGCCAGCCCCGGCCGTCAGGCCGGACGCCGCCGCCAGGGCGGCCGGGACTCCGCCGGGCCGCCGGGCCAGGGAGGCCGGGAGTCCGCTGGGCCGCCGGGCCAGGGCGGCAGAGCCGCCAGCCGGGCCGCCGGCGGGCCGGGTCAGCCGCCGGGCACCGATGGCGCGCTGCTGGCCCGGCTGCGGGAATGGCGGCTCGCCGCGGCGAAGGAGCAGGGCGTGCCGGCCTTTCGTGATCTTCTCCGACGCCACGCTGGCGCAGATCGCCGGCAGGCGTCCGGCTGACCGGGCGGCCCTGGCCGGCGTACCCGGCGTCGGGGCGGTCAAGCTGGACCGATACGGTGCGGCCGTACTCGCACTGTGCGCGGACGGCGCGGGCACGGCACGGACGGGCGGTGAGCGCAGGCCATGAGCAAGGCCCTGGACGGCGTCGTCGAGCTGCTGGACCTTGAGCAGATCGAGGTCAACATCTTCCGCGGCCGCAGCCCGGAGGGGGAGCGGCGGCAGCGTGTCTTCGGCGGCCAGGTGGCCGGGCAGGCGCTCGTGGCAGCGGGCCGCACGGTGCCCGAGGACCGGCCGGTGCACTCGCTGCACGCGTACTTCATCCGGCCAGGCGATCCGTCGGTCCCGCTGATCTATCTCGTGGAGCGCGTGCGGGACGGCCGGTCCTTCACCACCCGCCGGGTGACGGCGGTGCAGCACGGGAAGACGATCTTCACGCTGTCCGCGTCCTTCCACCATCCCGAGCCCGGGGCTGAGCATGTCGAGCCGATGCCGGAGCTGCCCGGGCCCGAGGACGTGGAGCCGACCGTCGATCGGCTGCGGCGGCTCTACGGGGCAAAGGCGGCCGAGTACTTCATCGACAACCCGATCGACATCCGGCACATCGGCCCGCTGACCGTTGAGGCGCAGCGCGACCCGTCTGCTCTACGTCCAGGACTCGCCAGTCGCCAGCGGCGCGCGGGGACTGGCGCGCGGCGAGGTCTATACCGAGGACGGCGAGCTGGTGGTGTCGGTGGTACAGGAGGGCCTGGTTCGCCGGCGGTCCTGAGACTGGCGAATGACCAGCTCGAAAAAGAGTTGCCCAGCCTCGTCCCTACTGCGTAGGGTGCTGGCATGTCAACGGTGTGGCCGAGGCCTGAAAGGGGGTGCCCGGAATGCTGAGCATGATCTCTTATCGCGAGACTGACGCGCCGCTGAGCGCGACGTTCGGCATGGGCGCCTGCCGGATCGGGCGACTCGCCGCACTAGCCATCACGCATGCGCGACCGCGCACCAGCTGGGCCACGGATGCCGCTGCACAGGGCCGGATTGTGCCCGGTGCCGCCCAGGCGTCGCTCGCGGCTCAGCAGTCCACCAGCAAGCACTTCCTGATCACGACCCGCACCGTCGGCAATGGCGAGGGTGCCTTGGGTTCGCATCCGCCGAGGAAACCGGCCTAGACCAGACCGGCCAGATCCCTCAAAGGCCGCGGACCCGAAATCGGGTCCGCGGCCTTCGTCATGCGAGGCCACCGTTTTGTCAGACGCATGAGAGACGCTCGGACGAGCAGACGAGAGGGGTTGGCACCGATGCAGCGGCCCGGCAGCAGCGCCGTGCTAGACGAAACGACTGGGTGTTCAGCGGGACCCGCGGTGGTGGGCGCGGGGGCTGGCCGGGTGCCCAGCTGGCTCGACCTGCCGTGCAGGGAGGACCCGGAATTGTTCTTCGCCGAGTCGCCCGACGATGTGGAACTCGCCAAGTCGCTATGCAGGAACTGCGCGGCCAGGATCGCCTGCCTGGCCGGCGCGATCGAGCGCGGCGAGCCCTGGGGCGTGTGGGGCGGAGAGCTGTTCCTGCGCGGCGAGATCGTGCCGCGCAAGCGGCCCAGGGGGCGCCCGCGCAAGTCCGAGGTCGCGGCCTGAGGCACCCGGCGGGAAGGAAAAGACAGCAGAACGAGAAAGGCCAGCATGATGATGCGGATATCCCCTGCGGAGGTCAGGGAACGACAAAAGGCCATGCGAGACGTGGCCGCCGGGCAGCGAGAGGCGCATCGGCTCCGGACCGTCGGGCGAGCGCAGCGGCGATCGGAGCGCGCCGAGCTCGCGCTCGTGCAGAGCTGGAACGAGGCTGCGCGGCTCCGGGCCGAGCTCGCTGAGGTGCACGGCGACTGGTGGCGCTGACAGCCGGTCCGTGCGGCGTGGCCGGATATGCGGCGGCCCGGCAGGCGAACAGGCCTGCCGGGCCGCTGTCAGCAGCGGGGCCCTGTCAGCAACGGGGCCCTGTCAGCACGCACCGGGTGCCGGCCGGGGCGGCACCCGGTGCGACGCCGGATCAGCCAGCACGCGGGGCGCCTGGCCGTCGTCCTGGTCACTGCCGTAGCCGGGTATCCACCTGAGCACCTCAGCACGGAACGGCCCCGTGCACTCGAGCTGGCACAGCACCCCGATGCCGGCCGTGGAGACCCGGTGGATCAGGACATAGGACGGCGGCAGGTTGAGCTGCCGGCCGACGTTGTTCGGCCGCAGGTCAGTGACCCTCGCTGCCTCACTGCGCAGCCACTCGCGATTGAACGCGAACTCCTCGACCTTGGACGGCTCGGCCAGCGGCGCCAGGAACGCGTGCAGCTGGTCCAGGTCGACCGTGACGCCCGCGCGCAGGAAGCCGCTGGCGCGCAGTTCCTGCTCAACCGCGTTCCGGTCACCGCCGGCGTGCATCAGCCAGAGCAGCTTGCCGAAGATCGGCGGAAGGCCGTCGGGCAGCCGGTCCACGGCTCCGAAATCAAGCACGCCGAGCCTGCCGTCGGCCAGCAGCCGGAAGTTGCCCGGGTGCGGATCCGCGTGCAGCAGGCCGACCCTGGCGGGCCCGGAGAACAGGAACCTGACGAGCAGCAGGCCGGCCCGGTCGCGCTGCTCCTGGGTCCCGGAGGAGATGACCTGGGAGAGCGGCGTGCCGTCCATCCACTCGCTGATCAGCACGTGATCGGTGCTGGCGACGATCGCCGGCACGAAGATGTCCGGATCGCCGGCGTAGCCCTCGGCGAACGCCTGCTGGGACGCCGCCTCGAGCTGGTAGTCGAGTTCCTCGTTGACGCGCAGCCGCAGCTCGTCCAGCAGGGGGCGTACCTCCAGGCCCGGCATCAGCGCGCTGAAGAGCCTGGCTACGCGGCTCAGCTGGGTGAAGTCGTTGGCCAGCGCCCGGCCAGCGCCCGGATACTGGATCTTCACCGCGACGGCGCGCCCGTCCCGCCACACGGCGCGGTGCACCTGGCCGATCGACGCGGCGGCCGCCGGGCGGTCGTCGAACTCGGCAAAGTTGTCGCGCCAGTCCTCGCCGAGGTCGGCCGCGAGCACTTTGTGCACCGAGCTGGCCGGCAGCGGCGGCGCTGATTCCTGCAGCTTGGTGAGCGTGGCACGGTACGGTCCGGCGATCTCCGGCGGCAGGGCGGCCTCGAAGATGGACAGGGCCTGGCCGAGCTTCAGCGCACCCCCCTTGAGCTCGCCGAGTACCCGGAAGATCTGCTCGGCGGTGCGCTGCTGGATCTCCTGCGCGACGAGCTCCGCCGGACGGCCGCCGAGCCGCCTGCCGAGCCCCAGGGCGGTCCGGCCAGCCAGGCCGACCGGGAGGCTGGCCAGCTTGGCGGTGCGGGTAACGGCGAGGCGGGGGAGGTCAGTCACGATCTCTATTCTCCGCTACCGCCCGGGGTCCGATCACACGGCCATGCGCGGGCGGGAGCGCGAGCCTGAACTCAGGTAGCCGGAGAAGCGGCGCGCGGCAGAACCGGGGCTGACGGCGGCATGGCATTACCCTGCGGCCAGGGCCGCGGCTACGGCCGCGTGCACCCGCTTGCGCAGGCCGACGACCGAGTGCTCGGGGCCGCGCCCGAAGTGCACGGCATTGGTCAGCAGCACCGCCCACAGGCCGCTGCCCGGATCGAGGGACAGGCTGGTGCCGGTGAAGCCCGTGTGCCCGGCGCCGGCGGCTGGCCAGCCGTCGCCCATGTTGTCCCACCGGTCACCGCGCAGTCCCCAGCCCAGGCCACGGCGCCCGTCCAGCCCCTCGGTCTGGCAGCGCAGGGCCTCGGCCCGCAGGCGACCAGGCAGCGGCAGGACGGTCCCCGGCCCGTCCGGGCTGGCCCACGCGGCGGCGTAGCGGCCCAGGTCCGCGGCGGTGCCGAACAGCCCGGCGTGTCCGGCCAGGCCGCCCAGGGCCTCGGCGTTCTCGTCGTGCACGACCCCGACCTTAGCCGTGCCCCCGACGGGCTCGGTGGCGGCAATCCGGCCGGCCCAGTCGCGGGACGGCCGGTAGCGGGTCGCCGTCATCGCCAGCGGCTCGCAGACGATCCGCTGCGCGAGCTCGTCCAGCCCGCAGCCGGCCACGGCGGCGGCGAGCTCGCCGAGGACGATGAAGCCGATGTCGGAATAGCAGACGGCGGCGCCCGGCTCGGCGGCCAGCGGCTCGGCGAGCGCGGCGGCCAGGATCTGGGCCCGGCGGCGTGGCTGCTGGTAGTACCGGCGCTGGTCGGGCAGGCCGGAGGCGTGCGTGAGCAGCTGCCGGACGGTCACCGTTTCCTTGCCGGGCCCGGCGAAGGCGGGCAGGTAGCGGCGCACCGGCTCGTCCAGGCCGATCTCGCCCCGCCCGGCCAGGTGCAGGATGCAGGGCGTGGTGGCGACGACCTTGGTCAGCGACGCGAGGTCGAAGACCGTGCCCGCGGTCATCGGCCGCCGGCTGGCCGCGTCGCGCTGGGCGTCGCCGGCCACATGCAGCAGCAGCGGCTCCGCGTCCCGCACGCCGGCCGCCAGCACCGCGCCCGGTACCGTGCCGTCGGCGACCGCGGCGTCGATCAGCTCAGCTGGGCCAGCCGGCGCCGTCACCGGCCAGCCTCCGCCTGGCTGGCGTGGGTCGGCGGCCCCGGGCCCGGGCCGAGCAGCACGTCCGCCGCTGCCCTCAGGTTGGCCCGGCCGGCGCCGCGGGTGCCGACGGCGCCGGCCGCGCTGTCGCCGATGGCCGCCATGTCGAGCGCGTCCGTGACGATCACCCCGGCGAAGCCGAGTTCCTGGCGCAGCAGCCGGGTCAGGAAGCTGCGCGACAGCGTGGCCGGTACCGCGTCGACGGCCGGGAAGGCGACGTGCGCGGTCATGACCGAGCGCACGCCCGCCTCGATGGCGGCCCGGAACGGCAGCAGATCGGTCTCGCGCAGCTGCCGCAGTGACGCGCCGACGACGGGAAGCGCGAGATGCGAATCGGCGTCCGCCCGCCCGTGGCCGGGGAAGTGCTTCGCGCAGGCCGCTACCAGGCTGGCCTGGATGCCGTCCACGAAGGCCGCGGTATGCGCCGCGACCTGGTGCGGGTCGGCGCCGAAGGACCGGACGCCGATGATGGGATTCGCCGGGCTGGCGTCGAGGTCGGCCACCGGCGCGAGGTTGAGGTTGACGCCCGCGGCCGCCAGCATGGCACCGATGCTGCGGGCTACCCGGCGGGTCAGCGCGCTATCGCCGGCCGCGCCGAGAGCCGCGTTGCCCGGGTAGGAGGAGCCGGTCCTGGCCTCCAGCCGGGTGACGATGCCGCTCTCCTCGTCGGCCGCGATGACCAGGCCGGGGTTGTGCGACCGCAGCTCGCCGGTGAGGGCGCGCAGCTGGCTGGGACCGGTGATGTTCTCGGCGAAGAGCACCACTCCGCCAAGGCCCTCGTCCAGCCACCGGCGCAGCGGCGCGGGCGGTGCCGTGCCGGGGAAGCGCGCGAGCAGGCACCCGTCCAGCTCACCCATGCGTAGGAAAGTTACTTTCCATCTTGCCGTCCCGTCAATTGGTGACCTACTGTTTCGCCTGTGCAAGTCCGGTCAGCCATGCCTGCCGATGCGGGAAGCATCGCCGCCGTGTGCGGCGCGTCGCTGTGGCGTGATCCGGATGCGCCGGGCCTGGCTGCCATCCTGCTGGCAGCGCCCGGCCAGCGGGTCACGATCGTGAGCGAGACAGCCGGGATCGTGACCGGAGTCGCCTGCGGCGCCCTGCGCCCGATGCGGGGCGGGGTGCTGCGCGGGCATGTCGACTTGCTGGCCGTGGCCCCGCCGGCCCGCGGCCGCGGCGCGGGCGCGCGGCTGCTCGGGGCGATGGAGGACCAGCTCAGCGAGCACGGTGCCACCGAGATGTGGCTGGGCCAGCATGCGCCCGTGTACCTGTGGCCCGGCGTGGACGTGGGCTACACCGAGATGACCTGCCTGGCGGCGCGGGCCGGCTACCAGCGCTGCGGCGAGGCCGTCAACATGGCCGTCGACCTGGCCGCCGCCCCGCTGGGCACCGCGGCCGACGAGGTCAGGCTGGCCCGCGCCGGGATCGCGGTCCGGCGCGCGCTGCCGGCCGAGGCCATGGACATCGCCGGCTGGCTGCGCGACGGCCCGTGGGGGTCCTCATCCTGGCCGGCCGAGGCGGAGCGCGCGCTGGCGCAGCGGCCGCCGGCCTGCCACATCGCTGCCCGCGATGGCTGCTACCTGGCGTTCGCCTGCCACGGCTGCAACCGGGGCGGCTGGTTCGGCCCGATGGGGACGCTCGAGGCCGAGCGCCAGCACGGCCTCGGGGCCGTCCTGCTCAGGCGCTGCCTGGCGGACATCCGGGCGGCGGGCGCCAGGTCGGCGCAGATCGCGTGGACCGGCCCGGTCCGCTTCTACGCCCGCAGCGTCGGCGCCCGCATCGACCGGGTGTTCTGGATCTACCGGAAGGCTGGCTGACGTGGCCGTGGCCACCGGCATCGCGGAACTCCTCCGCCATGGCGCGAGCCGGCTGCGCGGCACCCGGCTCGCCCTGCTCGGGCATGCGGCCAGCGTCCTGCCCGATCTCACCCGCACCCTGGACGCCTGCGCTCGGGCGGCTCGTCGCGGCACGGCGGTCGCGGAAGACCAGCCCGGGCCGCGCGTTACCCCGCTGCGCGGGCCGGCAGCTGATCTGTTAAGAGATGACATTGATAGCTGATCTAAAGTAAACTTATAACGAAGCTCGTCACAGGGACCGGGGAGGACGCAAGGTGGCCGCTGAGCCGCAGCCGGGGGAGCCCGCGCCGTCGGAGCCATGGCCGACCTCCTCCCGCACCGAGGAGCGCAACCCGCGCACCGCCGACATCGACCTGCTGCCCACCGGGGAAGTGCTCCGGCTGCTCAACGCCGAGGACGCCACCGTCGCGGCTGCGGTGGCGTCCGCTCTGCCGGAACTCGCCCGGGTGGTGGACCTCGTGGTCGAGCGTGTCCGCGCGGGCGGCGCGGTGCACTATTTCGGGGCCGGCACCTCGGGGCGGCTGGCAGTGCTGGACTCGGCCGAGGTCGTGCCCACCTTCGGCTGGCGCCGGGCGTGTTCGTCGCCCACCACGCCGGTGGTGACCGCGCGCTCAGCGCCGCCGTCGAGGACGCCGAGGATGACGAGGCGCTCGGCGCCCGCGATGCCGCGGAGGTATCGGTGGCGGACGTGGCGGTGGGCATCAGTGCCAGCGGCCGGACGCCCTACGTGGCCGGAGCACTGCGGTCGGCCGGCGCGACCGGGGCGCTGACGGTGCTGGTGAGCTGCAATCCGGCCGCCCCGCTGGCCGCGCTGGCCCGGCGCAGTGTGCTGGTCGACACCGGCCCGGAGGCCATCGCCGGCTCGACCCGGCTGAAGGCCGCGACCGCCGAGAAGATGGTGCTGAACGCGCTGTCGACCGCCGCCATGGTCCGGCTGAGCCGTACCTACTCCAACCTGATGGTGGCCATGGCGGGCACCAATGCCAAGCTGCGCCAGCGCCAGCTGAGAATACTGAGCGAGGTGTCGGGCGCCCCGGACGACGCCTGCCGGGAGGAACTGGCCCGCTGTGGCGGGGACCTGCGGCTGGCGCTGCTCTGCCTGCTGTCCGGGCTGGAGCCGGAACCGGCCGCAGCCGTGCTGGCTGATGCCGGGGGCAGCGTTCGCGGGGCCTTGTCCCGGTCCCGCCAGCAAAAGCCGCGAGCCGGGAGCTGAGCGTCGCGGCTCGCGCGGCCGCTGTCGGGGTCGGGCTGTCCGGGAGGTGGCGGTGGCCGGCTCCATGTCCTCGTTCTGCCCCATCGCCATGCACGGAGCTGCCCCGGCGCGCGGCCGGTCCGCACCCGGGCTGAGCAGGCCAGGCTGAGCAGGCCAGGCTGAGCAGGCCAGGCTGAGCAGGCCAGGCTGAGCAGGCCAGGCTGAGCAGGCCAGGCTGAGCAGGCCAGGCTGAGCAGGCCAGGCTGAGCAGGCCAGGCTGCCTCTGCGTACGAGGGCAGCCTGGCCCGCCTGCCGGATGGGGGGTCAGCCGGGGGCTAGCCCCGGATCGTGAGCACGGTGCTGGCCAGGAAGGACGCGACCGCGCCCCGGTTCAGCGGCTGAGCGTTATTGCTCGTGTTGCACTGGCCCTTCTTCGGGCCCGACTTGTACCTCGGCGCGAAGGCGGCGAAGTAGATCTGCACCGCGCCGGGGCCGGATGCGCCCGCGAACGCGCCCGTGCTCAGGCTGCCCACGACGTTGTAGGGGATGTACTCGGTGAACGTCTCCCGGCAGGTCCTGAGGCTGAAGGTCTGGCTGCTCTGCGGCTTGGCGCTGACCCTGATGGTGAATCTCCCGGCCGCGCTGGAAATGGATTTAATGCTGCCCTTGTGCGGGCCGCTGCCGCCGCCCAGGACGATGACGGCGCGGGTGCTCACGACGCCCCGGAACGTCAGCGGGATCCTGGGGGTGTTCGCGTTCGCCGCCTTGCCGTGCACCGCACCGGAGATGACCTCCGGGCCGGTGATGCCCCTGGCGCTGGCCGCGCCGGTGCTCGCCAAGGCGGGCAGTCCCGCCAGCACCAGCGCAGCAGTCCCGCCCGTCACCGCCAGCACGCCAAGCCTGAAGCCGAGTCGCCGCATGTTCCCTCCCTGTTGGCTGATCAATGCCTGACCGGCAGGTTACGCCGGTGCGGGCCAGCCGGGCCGCAGGACTCGACATTGCTTCTCATGGACCAGCGCTGCGGGCGCCGCCGCAGCTGCAGGCCCGGTGCGCCGGCCAGCTGCGGCGGCGCCATTGCCAGCCGGGCAGGACCAGCTCCAGAGTTCCGTTCTCAGCGGCAGCCGCGAGCGGCGCCCGGTCGACAAACGCCACCGCCTGCGCGGCGGCCTGCGCGGCGACGGCCGCCGCCAGCGCCGCGTCGCAGGCCGGCGGGTCAGCCTGCCGGATGGCGAGCTGGGCCAGGATGAGCGGCCAGGCGGGGTCACGCTCGGACCTGATGAAGTCCAGGCACCGCAGGCACGCCGTCTGGCCGGGGCGGACCAGCGGGCCGACCACGCCGATGGCCTCGCCGGCCGACGCGGCCAGGTGCGCGACCCTCGCCCGCATCAGCCAGTCAGTCAGTTCCGGCGCCTGCCTCCCGACGAGGATCGCGAGGTCAGGCAGCGGAAGCTGGCCGGGAGACAGCGCCCTGGCGGCTGCGGAGGACGGCCGCCCGTGGCCGGCCTGCGCCCCGGCAGGCACGATGTCGAGGGCCGTGACCCCGGCCGCGGACAGTACCTCCGCGATGCTCGTGCCGATCCGGCCGCCGCCGCTGACCAGGACCCGCGCCGCCCGGCGGCGCGCCAGGGTGCGCGCGCCACCGTCGCCATCCCGGTGGGCCAGCGACGCGGTGGCGAGCTCTGCTGTCAGCCGGCGCCGCATCGGCTGGGGAAGGGACCCGAGCATCGCGGCCGGCTGGTCATCCAGCGCTCCGGCGCCGGCCAGCAGCATCAGGATCCGGTCGGTGATCGGCGCCGGTATCCCCTGGTCGCGAGCGGCCGCGATGACCTGCGCGCGGTCCCGGCTGCCATCCAGCAGCCCGATCACGACCGCTGCCCGGCCCATGCCGGTGAGCGCGACCGCCCGCCGCGGATCGATGCCGATCTGCACCGTGTCCCGGTCACGCCAGACGGCCAGCAAGCCGGACTTCAGAGTTGGCCTCACAGCGCGAAGCGTGTCACGGCTGGCCGACATTCCGGCCGGCTGATGCCGGCGGGCCGCGGCCGGCCTCCCTCGCCCGCGCTGGCCATGGCACGGGCCTGCGGTCGAGAGAGGGCCGGCCATCTGGCGGCCCGGCTGCGTGCCTGGCTGCCGGCCGCTCGTTCACGCCGCTGGGATCTCACGAGGCCGCAGCGTCAATGGCCGTCGCGGTCCCGGTCCGATCCCTGGCCGAGCCGGTCCAGGAATCTGTCGGCCAGGTCCCGCGCCGCGTCGAAGCGATGCTGGAACTCCTCCAGCCGGTGCAGGAGCCGGTCCGGTCCGTTCCGCGGGCCGTAGTCCGGGCCGACCGGCGGACGCGGTGGCTGGGGCGGACGCGGCGGGCGCGGCGGGTGCCCCCGGAACCCGGCATGCGGAGGGCCGGCGAGCAGCTCGTCGTCCTCGTCGTCCCCGTCCGACTCCTCCGCGTCTTCCCACGCCTGGTCGGCAGCTTCTTGCGCGAGCTCGGCCCGCTCCTGCGCCCGCTCGGCGTCCTCGCGGGCCCGCTCGGCTCGTTCCCTGGCCTGCTCAGAGCGCTCCCGCATCCGGTCAGCCCGCTGCCGGGCAAGCACCTGCTCCTCCGGGTCGGCCCATTCCTGCGCCAGCTCAGCAGCCTCTTCGGCCAGTCCAGCTCGCTCCTCGGCCTGATCTGCTGCTTCCTCGGCTTGCTCGGCCAGTTCCTCCGCCTGGTCGGCAGCCTGCTGCGCCCGTTCGGCGGCCCGCTGCACCTGGTCGGCGTACGCCTGGACGTCTTCGGCCGCTTCCTGCGCCTGAGCCTCCGCCGTCATCTCCTGCAGCCTGGCTGCGATGTCGGCCTCGGGCACGCCGGCCTCGCGGGCCTCACGGGCATACCGGGCGTAGTAGTCCTCGGCCGTTTCACCCGCCGCGTCCGGACCAGGTACCTGGTCGGGTGCCGCCTGATTCCCGTTACCGGCGTCATCGGAAAGGATCGCCCGCCTGGCGACGGAGTACGGCTCGCCGGCCGCTGCCATGCGCCCGCGGATCGCGTTCTTGAGAGCCTTGTCCTGAGTCATGGTCATTCTCTTCCTGGCGGGGCCGCCCGCGTCTGCCCGCCACGGTGCATGACCTGACAGGAGAAGATGCACGGCGAGTCATGGACCCTTGTCCTCGTCGCCGCCACGGCGCGGGCCGGCTGGTGGCTCAGAAGCGGGCAGGCTGTGCGCTGCCAGTAACAGCAGGATAAGCACAGCCGGCGCGCCGCGCCAGGTCCGGTGCGTCCGATGGGTGACATATCAGGGGCGCGTGGGGGATAACCCTGAGGCGCAGTCGGCGCCCGCCAGGCCGGCCGCGGCCGGCCTCCCTCACCCGCGAGGGCCCGGCCAGGGCCTGCGATCGAGAGATGGCCGGCCATCGGCTGGCGGCCCTGGCTGCGTGCCTGGCTAGCGGTCGCCCGCTTCCTGCGGGCCGCCTCCGTCATCGCCGTGCTGGTCCTTGTCCGGCTTGTCCGGCTCATCCGAGGCACCAGGCGGTGCGCCGGCCTCGGCGTCGAGATCGGAGATGTCCAGCTCGGGGCGGCCGCGAACGAAAGCGCCCGGATCATCAAAGTCCTCGGCCGTCGGCAGCAGGTCGGGATGGGCCCACACCGAATCCCGCCCGGAGACGCCGCGCTCATCGGTCAGGCCCTGCCAGATGACCGCCGCCTCGCGCAGCCGCCGCGGCCGCAGCTCCAGCCCGACCAGTGTCGCGAATGTCCGCTCGGCCGGGCCGCCGGTCGCGCGGCGGCGCCGGATAGCCTCGGCCAGCGCGGTCGCCTGCGGCAGCCGGTCCTGGGCCGCGGACTGGACGACCGTCGCTACCCAGCCCTCCACCAGGGCCAGCACGGTCTCCAGCCGGGCCAGGGCCGCCTTCTGCTGCGGCGTGTCCTCGGGCTGGAACAGGGCAGCGCCGGAGAGCGCCTCGCTCAGCGCCTCGGGATTGGACGGGTCAATCTGCGGCATCGCCTCGCGGAGCGCCGCCGCGTCCACCTTGATCCCCCTGGCGTAATCCTCGACCGCTCCGAGCAGGCGCGAGCGCAGCCAGGGCACGTGCGCGAACAGCCGGTGATGCGCGGCCTCGCGCATCGCCAGGAACAGCCGGATCTCCTCCTCGGTGACGGCGAGGCCGGATCCGAACGCGGTGACGCCGGCCGGGAGCAGCGCTGCCGTGCCCGCCGGGCCGAGCGGCAGGCCCACGTCGGTCGAGCTGACCACCTCGTCGGCCAGAGCGCCGATCGCCGCGCCGATCTGGCCGCCCACCATCATCCCGCCGATCCGGCGCATCATGTCGCCGAGGCCGCCGAGCGCGCCCAGGCCGCCGGTCATCGCCATCATGGCGGTCCGCATCTCCGGCGGAAGGTCCTCGGCCATCTCGGTCGGGTCCTCGGTGAGCAGCCCGCCCATGGCCTCGACGGCGCGGGCGGCGATCGGGTCGCACAGCTTGGACCAGACCGGCAGGGTGGCCTCCACCCATTCGGACCGGCTCCAGGCCGCCGCGGTCCTGATCCCGGTCGGGAAGGACGTCGCGTCCTCCAGCCAGAGATCGGCCAGGCGCAGCGCCTCAGTGATCTTCGTGCGCTCGATGTCGAGCACGCTGGGGTCGCCCTTGGCCGCGACGGTCTGCCGGGCGAGGTTCTTGGCCAGATCCCAGTTCACCGGGCCGCCCTGCCACGACATCAGGTCGGCAAACTGGCGTAGTGCGTCGGCGAACTGCTGCGGGTCGCCGAGCGGGCCGAGCGGGCCGAAGGGGCCGCCGGGGCCGCCCTGGCCGCCGCCAGCGCCGCCCCCCTGGCCGCTGCCGGAACCGCCAGCGCCCTCGTCTGGATCACGGGGCAGGCCGAAGCCGAAGGGAGGATCAGTCATCTCCGCTGCCTCTCAGGCAGGATGGAAGGGTCCACGTTGGCCAAGTTATCCCAGGAGCGGTGCGCGGTGAGCAACCGAGATGCCAAGGTTCGCCCTCGGCGGAGCGCGGGCGGGGCATCCGGCGCCAGCCGGACCGGGCCGGGGCCGGACCGGGGAACGACCCGGCAGCCCCGATCCTGACCGGCGGCCAGCCGGGCGCGGCGGCCCGCGCGGCCGCTGATCCGGAGCCGTCAGCGGCAGGCCGGCCGGAGCCGTCAGCGGCAGGCCGGCCGGAGCCGTCAGCGGCAGGCCAGCCGCCAGCGGCCAGCGGCCGGCCGGTGGTGGCCGTCACGGGCGCCGCACGGGATCTTGGTCATGCCCTGGCGACGCAGCTGGCCGGCTCGCCAAGGATCGGGCGGATCGTCGCCATCGATGATCACCGCGGCGAGGCCAGGGGAGTGACCTGGCGGGTGGTCGATATCCGTGATCCCGCGCTGGCCGGCAGGCTGGCCGGAGTCGATGTGGTCGTGCACACCGATCTCGACCTCTCGCCGGACTCCGATGCCAGGGCGCGGCGGGCCTTCAATGTCCGCGGCGCCCAGACCGTGCTCACGGCGGCGGCGGCCGGCGGGGTGAGCCGGGTCGTGCTGATCACCAGCGCGATGGTCTACGGCGCGCGCCCGGACAACCGGGTTCCGCTGCCGGAGGACGCTCCGCTGGATGCCGACCCCAATGGCGGGGTGGCCGGGGACCTGCTCGAGATCGAGTACCTGGCGCAGCGCTCGGCGCGCGCGCATCCCGGCCTCGCGGTGACGGTCGTCCGCCCGGCCGCGCTGGTCGGTGAGGGCATTGACACCTTCATCACCCGGCATTTCGAGGCGCCCCGGCTGCTCACGGTGAAGGGCTGCGCGATGCGGTGGCAGTTCTGCCATATCGACGATCTCGTATCCGCGCTGGAGCTGGCCGCGGCCGGGGAAGTGGCCGGCGCCTTCGCGGTCGGCTGTGATCACTGGCTGGAGCAGGACGAGGTCGAGGAGCTGTGCGGGCTGCGGCGGGTCGAGCTACCCGCCGGGCTGACATTCGCGACCGTCCAGCGGCTGCACCGGGCCGGCATCACGCCGGCGCCGGACACGGATCTTCACTTCGTGGTCTACCCGTGGGTAGCCGACTGCCAGGCGCTGCGCGAGGCCGGCTGGCGGCCCGAGTATGACAACGCGGCCGCGCTGGAGGTCCTGCTGGCGCAACGCAGCGGCCATCACGCGGTGGCCGGGCGCCGGCTGGATCGCAAGGACGCGGCGATCACGGCGGCGGGAGCGACTGTCGCGGTGATCGGCAGCGCCGCCATCGTCCGCGCCGCGCGGCGGCGCCGCCGCGAGTCCTGAGGGCCGCGCGACCGCCGGATCATTGTAGTTTTGGCAGCGTGACTGTCATCCGGCTGGCCGAGCTCCGCTCCAGCCCGCTGTCCGTGGACGAGGTACGTGCCGCCGTGGCCGATCCCGCGGCGGGAGCCATCGCCCTGTTCATCGGCGCCGTGCGTGATCATGACCACGGCCGCGGCGTGACCAGGCTCTGCTACACGGCGCACCCGTCCGGGTCGGCCGAGCTGCGGCGGGTGGCGGAGAAGGTCGCCGCGAGCTTCGACATCCGCGCGGTGGCGGCCGTGCACCGCGTCGGCGACCTGGACATCGGTGACCTCGCCGTCGTCGTGGCGGTGGCCTCCGATCACCGGGCTGAGGCGTTTGCGGCCTGCCGGGCGCTGATTGAGGAGCTGAAGGCCACCGTGCCGATCTGGAAGCACCAGATCATGTCCGACGGCGAGAGCGAGTGGGTGAACAGTGCCTAGGCGGGCCCGCATGTCCAGGCGCTCGGCGACGCTCCTGGTGGCCGGGATCGGCGCGCTCGCCGCCCTGATCGTCGCGGTCCTGCTGCCCGTTCCCTACGTGGCGCTGACGCCCGGGCCGACGCTGAACACGCTGGGCAGCCTGTCCGGCCAGCCGCTGATCCAGATCAAGGGCCACCCCACCTATCCGACCACCGGCCATCTCAACATGGTCACCGTGCGCTACCTCGGCGGCCCCGGCACGAACTTCAATGTCTTCGCCGCGCTCGGCTCCTGGCTGACGCCGCAGGACGCGGTCGTGCCCGAGAGCGAGATCTTCACTCCCGGCCAGACGACGCAGCAGGTCCTGCAGCAGGACACCGAGGAGATGGTCAGCTCGCAGCAGACCGCGACCGCCGCGGCGCTGTGCCAGCTGAATATCAGCTTCACGACCGTGGACACGGTGCAGAAGGCGGTGCGGGGCATGCCCGCCTACGGCGTGCTGCACGCCGGCGACGTGATCACGGCGGTCAACGGCACTCCGGTGACCTGCCGCCATGATGCGGCCGCCCTGATCCGGGCGACCCGGCCCGGCGCCCCGATCACCCTCACCATCCGCAGGGACGGCAAGACCCAGCAGGTCAGCCTGCGCACGGCTGACGTGCAGGGGCAGGCAGAGGTAGGCGTCGAGGTGGCGGAGAGCTTCAGCTTCCCGTTCAGCGTGAAGATCGACATCGGCAATATCGGCGGCCCGAGCGCCGGCCTGATGTTCGCGCTCGGCATCATCGACAAGCTCACCAGCGCTGATCTCACCGGCGGCAGGTTCATCGCCGGCACCGGGGAGATCGAGGCCGACGGCACCGTGGACCCGATCGGCGGCATCCAGCAGAAGATGGCCGGAGCGCGGGCGGCCGGGGCAGCCGTGTTCCTGAGTCCGGCCGCCAACTGCCCGGACACCTCGGGGGCGGTACCGGCCGGGCTGCGTCTGATCAAGGTCTCCACCCTGGCTGGCGCGATCGCCGACCTCAACGCGATCAAGCACGGGCAGCCGGTCCCGTCCTGCTGAGGTAGCGGCCGTGCCGCGGCAGCCGCAGGGCAGTTCCCGGCGGGAGTCCAGGGACCGCGGCCGGGCTCGCGGCTGAGCGCAGCCTGATCGCGCGCTGACTGCCCGCTGGGCGTGGCCGCGGTTGGCGGCGGGAACCGCGGGTTTTCCCGGTAAGTTGACCCACGGAGAAGCGCGCCAGCGCGTCCCCGTGCCGGGAAGCTGTCCGGTGCGCGCCGCCCGCCGCCGCGGGCCACGAAGCCTGGGAAGGGGGAGGGGCGTGGCCTTCCGCAGTCCTGGCCAGTCACGGCCGGCCAGCGGCCGCCCCGTGGTACTGCCCCGCTGGCCCGCGCGCCTGATCCCGTGGGCTCTCGGCATCGTCGCGGCCATCGTGCTCGTGGCCGTCCTGGCCGGCATCTGGACGGACTACCTGTGGTTCCGGTCGATCGGCTACACCCGCGTCTTCGCCGGGACGTACGGGCCGAAGTGGGCCCTGTTCGGCGTCGCCGCGTTCCTGATGATCGCCGTCGTGGGGACGAGCGTCTGGCTGGCCTACCGGTTCCGCCCTGCTCACCTGCCCCCCTCGCCCCGGCAGCAGGCACTCGAGGCGTACCGGCTGGCCGTGGACTCCCGCCGGCGGCTGCTCCTCGCGGCGCTGCTCGGCCTCATCGGCCTGATTTCCGGCCTGACCGCCGCTGGTCGCTGGCAGACGTGGCTCCTGTTCGCCAACCGGACCTCGTTTGGCACGAAAGATCCGCAGTTTCATCTCGACATATCGTTCTTCGTCTTCGACTACCCGTTCATCCGGATGGCCCTCTCGTACCTGTTCGCGGCCGTCCTGCTGGCGCTGCTGCTGTCCGCCGCCACGCACTACCTGTACGGGGGGCTGCGGCCGCAGCTGCGCGGCGAGCGCGCCACTCCCGCCGCGCGCGCCCAGCTGTACGTGCTCGCGGGCTTCTTCGTGCTGCTGAAGGCCGTGGCCTACTGGGTGGACCGGTACGGCATTGACTTCTCCCAGCGCGGCATCGTGCAGACCGGGGCCTCCTACACGGACGTGAACGCGATCCTGCCGGCCAAGACCGTGCTGACCGTCATCGCGCTCATCTGCGCCGTGCTGTTCTTCGCCGGCGCGGCCCGCCGCAGCTCGATGCTGCCGGCCATCGGCTTCGGCCTGCTCGTGCTGTCGGCGATCCTGGTCGGCGGGGTCTACCCGGCGATCATCCAGCAGTTCGTCGTGAAGCCGAACGAGCTGGTCAAGGAGACTCCGTACCTGTCCAGGGAGATCGCCAGCACGCGCGCTGCCTACGGCGTGAGCGCGGCGCAGGTGATCCCCTACTCCGGCGCCCCGGACCAGTCGCCATCCCAGCTCGCCGCGGACGCGGCCGCGGTGCCGGATGTCCGGCTCGCCGATCCCGGCGTGCTGTCGCTGACGTTCCAGCAGCTCCAGCAGGTCAAGAGCTACTACGCCTTTCCCCCGGTGCTGGGCGTGGACCGGTACGCCGACCGGGGCAGCCCGGTGCCGCAGGACATGGTGGTGGGGGTGCGGGCCATCACCGGGCCGCCGGCCGGGCAGGACAACTGGGTCAACACCCACCTGGTGTACACGCACGGGTACGGGCTCGTCGCGGCGGCCGCGAGCTCGGCGCAGCCGAACGGCAACCCGTCCTTCACCGAGGGCAACATCTCGCCGCTGCGTGGCTCGCTCGGCAGCTACCAGCCGCGGGTGTACTTCGGGGAGCAGGAAGCCGGCTACGTCATCGTGGACACCCGCCAGCAGGAACTCGACTACCCGAACGCGAGCACCGGCGGCCAGCACGACAACACCTATCACGGCGGCGGCGGGGTGCCCGTCGGATCGGTCCTGGACCGGCTGCTGTACGCGGTGAAATTCCGCCAGCTCAACATCCTGCTGTCCAGCGCCATAGGCAGCCATTCAAAGATCATCTACATCCGGGATCCGCTGGCCAGGGTGGCCAAGGTCGCGCCATTCCTGACCCTGGACGGCGACCCGTACCCGGTCGTCGCGGACGGCCAGATCTACTGGGTGGTCGACGGTTACACGACCACCGACGACTACCCGTACTCGCAGCGCCTCGATGCGCAGCAGGCCACCGCCAGCACCTACTTCCCCGGCGGGTCCGTGGCCGGGCCCGGCGGCCAGCTCAACTACCTCCGCAATTCCGTCAAGGCGCTGGTCAACGCCTACACGGGCCAGGTCACCCTGTATCACTGGGGCGGCCGGGACCCCATTCTCGCCGCGTGGATGAAGGCATTCCCCGGCGTGATCAGGCCGATCGGCCAGATGCCGGCGGCGCTGCGGGCGCACCTGCGCTACCCCGAGGTCCTGTTCAGCCTGCAGCGCCAGGTCCTCACCCAGTTCCATGTCACGCAGGCGGCCGCGTTCTACAGCGGGCAGAATTTCTGGGCGGTCCCGCCCGACCCCTCCACCGAGTCCGGCAGCGCCCTCAGCCAGCCGCCCTACTACCTGACGATGACGATGCCCGGCGAGGCGAAGCCGGAGTTCTCGGTGGTCACGTCCTTCACGCAGCGGGGGCGGCCGAACATGGCTGCCTTCCTGACAGTCAATAGCAACCCGCTGAGCAGCGGCTACGGCAAGATCGAGATCCTGCAGCTGCCGCAGAACACGAGCATTCCCGGCCCGCAGCAGGCCAACAACTCCTTCCAGTCGTATCCGCCGGCCTCCATCGAGCTCACCCAGCTGCGCAAGGGCGGGTCCAAGGTCACGCTCGGCAACCTGATCACCCTGCCGCTGGGCGGCGGCCTGCTGTACACCCAGCCGGTCTACGTCTCGGCCGAGCAGGCGAGCGGCTCCTACCCGCAGCTCAAGTACGTGTTCAGTTACTGGGACGGCCAGGTCGGCTGGGCCACCACGCTGCAGGCGTCGCTCGCGCAGGTGCTCGGCGGCGCCCCGAGCGCGCAGGCGCCGGGCGGGCTGACCGGAACCGTGCAGTCGTACCTGCAGCAGGCGGAGGCCGACTACGCCAGGGCGCAGGCGGACCTGAAGGCAGGCAACCTGGGTGCCTTCCAGGCCGAGCTGGCCAGCATGAAGAAAGCGCTGGACAACGCTTCCAGGGCGGCGGGCAGCGGGGCCGGTCCATGACGATATGGGCCGGCTACCTGCAGTAATGACCCGATGGCTGGCAGTTTAGTTAGCGGGTGCCCAGCGCTGCGGGCGCATGGGCGTGGCCGAGGGCGTACGCTCGAACCTGACGGGATATATCCAGAGCCAAGCTCGCATCAGCAGGTCTCGCGTGCCCTCCGAGCCGACGAAAGGAGCCGGACAGGTCGTGTCGCCTCGTGTTCTCATAGACGCGACTGCGGTGCCTGCCGACCGCGGCGCACTCGGCCGCTACGTTGATGGTCTCGTCCACGCTCTTGGCGCTGCCGGGGCCGATCTGGTCGTGGCCTGCCAGCGGGCCGATGAGGAGCGGTACGGGCGGCTGGTGCCCGGCGCCATCGTGGTCGCCGCGCCGCCCGCCATCGCGCACCGTCCCGCCAGGCTGGCCTGGGAGCAGAGCGGCCTGCCGATGGTCGCGCAGCAGGTCCGCGCTGACGTCATCCACTCGCCGCACTACTCGATGCCGCTGCGGCCCGGCACGCCGACGGTCGTGACCATCCACGACCTGACGTTCTTCACCGAGCCGGATGCGCACAGCCCGGTGATCGCGGCGTTCTACAAGGCCGCGATCCGTACCTCGGCGCGCCGGGCTACCCGGCTGATCGTGCCATCCAAGGCCACCAGGGACGAGCTTGTCCGCGTCCTCGGCGCCGATCCGACCAGGATCGATGTCGCGTACCACGGCGTGGATCACGACCTGTTCCACCGGCCGAGCGAGCAGCAGCTGCACCAGATCAGCAGCAGGCTGGGGCTGCACGGCAAGCCGTACCTGGCCTACCTCGGCACGCTCGAGCCGCGCAAGAACGTGCCCGCCCTGATCGCGGGCTGGGCGGCCGCGGTCGCCGACATGACCGACCCGCCCGCCCTGGTGCTGGCCGGCGGGACCGGCTGGAGCGAGGAAGTCGACCAGGCCGTCGCCGCCGTGCCCGCGAACCTTCGGCTGGTGCGTCCTGGCTACCTGCATTTCACCGACCTGCCTGGCTTCTTCGGCGGGGCGCTCATCGTCGCCTTCCCCAGCACCGGGGAAGGCTTCGGGCTGCCCGCCCTGGAGGCGATGGCGTGCGGCGCGCCGGTGCTGACCACGCACCGGACGGCCCTGCCCGAGGTGGGCGGTGACGCGGTGGCTTACACCGAGCCCGATGCCGACAGCATCGAGGCCGCGCTGCGGTCGCTGCTCAATGACCCGGAGCGCCGGAACGCGCTGGGCATGGCCGGTTACACCAGGGCGCTGGAGTTCGCCTGGTCGGCATCCGCCGAAGCGCATATGACCAGCTATGAGCGCGCGGCGGCGCAGGTTCACGAGTAGTCTCGCTGCTCATGCCTACTGACTCGGCCGGCCTGGCTGCACCGCGGAGCGCCAGCCTCGGCGATCGCGAGCCGCTTGAGGCCATCCTGCTCGTGGGGGGCCAGGGCACCCGGCTCCGGCCGCTGACGGTCAGTGTCCCCAAGCCGCTACTGCCCACGGCCGGCGTGCCCTTCCTGGCCCATCAGCTGGCCAGGGCGGCTGCCTCGGGCATCACCAGGGTCGTGCTGGCCACCGCGTACCGCGCCGACATGTTCGCCGAAGTGCTCGGCGACGGCTCGGCGTTCGGGCTGGAGCTTGACTTTGTCTACGAGGCCGAGCCGCTGGACACCGGCGGCGGCATCCGCAACGCCGCGGCCTGCCTGCGCAGCCGTCCCGATGACCCGGTGGTCGTGCTCAACGGCGACGTGCTGTCCGGGCATGACCTGCAGGCGCAGCTGGCGGTGCACCGCAAGGCCGACGCCGCGGTCACCCTGCACCTGGTCGAGGTACCTGATCCGGCCCGCTTCGGCTGCGTGCCGACCGACGCCGACGGCCGGGTGACCGCGTTCCTGGAGAAGACACCGGATCCGGTCACGAGCCAGATCAACGCGGGCTGCTACGTCTTCACCCGGCGGTTCATCGACCAGATGCCGGCCTGCCGGCGGCTGTCGGTGGAGCGGGAGACCTTCCCGGCGCTGATCGCCGGCGGCGAGGTCGTCATGGGCTACCTGGAGACGGCGTACTGGCTGGACGTGGGCACGCCGGCCGCGTTCGTGCGCGGCAGCTGCGATCTGGTGCTCGGCCGCCTGCACTCCCCGGCGATGCCGGCGCCGTGCGGGCAGGCGCTGCTGCTGCCGGGCGCGGTCGTCGATCCGTCGGCCCGGCTGTCCGGCGGGACGGTGGCCGGGCCGGGCTGCGTGGTCGGCCCCCGCGCCCGGCTGGACGGAGCCGTGCTCTTCGATGGCGTCACCGTGGGCGAGGACGCGCAGGTCAGTGCCAGCGTGATCGGCAATCGTGCCCGCATCGGAGCGGGCGCGATCCTGGCTGACGTGGTCATCGGCGATGCGGCGAGCATCGCGGCCGGGAACGAGCTGCGCAGCGGGCTGCGGGTCTGGCCGGGGGTCAAGCTGGGGCCCACAGCCATCCGGTTCTCGGCTGACGCCTGAGCCGGTCGCCGATGGCCGGCCACGGCGAGCACGTCCAGCGCAGCTGGCTGGCGCCGTACCCGGTCGACGTCCGCGGCGTGCTGGCCGTGCACCGGCGCGGCGCGCGGGACCCGGCGTTCCGCATTGACGAGGCCGGCGCGATCTGGCGCACCTCGCTGACGCCCGATGGCCCCGGCACCCTGCGGGTGACCGGCGGCCCGGTGACCGGCGGCCCGGTGACCGGCGGGCCGGTGACCGGCGGTGAGCTGCCGGCCAGGAACGCGGGGAAGGCCGCGACCGCGATCACCGCGACGGCCTGGGGTCCGGGTGCCGCCTGGCTCGTCGCGACGATGCCGGAGCTGCTGGGCGCCCTCGATGAGCCGTCGGGATTCAGCCCGGCGCACCCGCTGCTCCGCGAGCTGGCGCGGCGCCATGAGGGCTTCAGGATCGGGCGGTCCGGGCGGGTGCTGGAGGCCCTGGTCCCCGCGGTGCTCGAGCAGAAGGTCGTGGGCGCGGAGGCCTGGCGGGCCTGGCGGCTCCTGCTGCTGCGGTTCGGCCTGGCCGCGCCGGGGCCGGCGCTGGCCGGGATGCGGGTGTTCCCGCCCGCGGCAACGTGGGCGGCGCTGCCGTCCTGGGAGTGGCACCGGGCCGGTGTCGAGGGCGTGCGGGCCAGGACCATCGCCGGCGCGGCCGGGGTGGCCGGGCGGCTCGAGGACATCGCCGCGCTGGGCGCCGCCGAGGCGGACCGCCGCCTGCGCTCGCTGCCGGGCATCGGGCCCTGGACATCGGCTGAGGTCAGGCAGCGGGCCTGCGGCGACGCGGACGCGGTGAGCGTGGGGGATTACCACCTGCCCGCGGCGGTGGGCTGGGCGCTGGCAGGCCGGGTGGTCGATGACGCCGGGATGCTGGCCCTGCTGGCGCCGTATGCGGGCCACCGCTACCGCGCGGCGAGGCTGGTCGAGATGAGCGGCACCCGGCCGCCACGGCATGGCCCGAGGATGGCCGTGCGGGATTACCGCGCCTTCTAGCCGTAGGGTGCTCGCCGGGGCTGACGCCCTCGGCGCGAGGGCGGCCCGCCTAGGGTTGTGTCATGAGCGTCAATACGCCCGGCCCTCGTCCCCGCCCGCAGCCAGCCTCCCGGCCGCGGCAGCCCGCCGCGGCAGCCGCCGGGCCCGCCGCGGCAGCGCCCGGACCGGCAGCCGCCGAGCCCGCCCCGCCGGCCAGCGCCCTGCGCCGTGCCCTGGCCAGGGCACGCGACGGCAAGGCACTGGACGCCGCCGAGGCCGCCATCCTGCTGCATGCCCGCGGTGATCAGCTGACCGAGCTGCTCGGCCACGCCGCCAGGACCAGGGACGCCGGGCTGCGGGCGGCGGGCAGGCCGGGTGTCATCACCTACTCGCGCAAGGTCTTCATCCCGCTCACCCGGCTGTGCCGGGACCGGTGCGCCTACTGCACGTTCGTCACCGTGCCGGGCCGGCTGGACAGCCCGTACCTGTCCCCGGACGAGGTGCTGAAGATCGCCAGGGATGGCGCGGCACTGGGCTGCAAGGAGGCGCTGTTCACCCTCGGCGACCGCCCGGAGGCGCGCTGGAAGCAGGCGCGCGCCTGGCTGGACGCGCACGGCTACGACGACACGCTGTCCTATGTCCGGGCCATGGCCATCCGGGTGCTGGAGGAGACCGGCCTGCTCCCGCACCTGAACCCCGGCGTGCTCAGCTGGCAGGACTTCCAGCGGCTCAAGCCGGTCGCGCCGTCGATGGGCATGATGCTGGAGACCACCGCGGAGCGGCTGTTCAGCGAGCCGGGCGGACCGCATTTCGGCAGCCCGGACAAGGACCCGAAGGTCCGGCTGAGGGTGCTGGAGGACGCCGGCCGCAGCAGCGTCCCGTTCACCACCGGGATCCTCATCGGCATCGGCGAGACGCTGGCTGAGCGGGCCGGCTCCATCTTCGCGATCCGCCAGGTGGCCCGTGAGTACGGCGGCGTGCAGGAAGTCATCGTGCAGAACTTCCGCGCCAAGTTGGACACCAGGATGTGCGCGGTGCCCGACGCCGGGCTCGATGACCTGGCCGCGACGATCGCGGTGACCCGCCTGGTGCTGGGACCGTCGGCGCGGATCCAGGCCCCGCCGAACCTGATCGGCGAGGAGTACCCGCTGATCCTCGCGGCGGGCATCGACGACTGGGGCGGGGTGTCGCCGCTGACTCCGGACCACGTGAACCCCGAGCGTCCGTGGCCGCAGATTGACGACCTGGCGCGCCGCACCGCCGCGGCCGGGATGCAGCTGCGCGAGCGGCTGACCATCTACCCCGGCTACATCCGCGAGCCCTGGCTGGACCCGCGGCTGGCCGCGCACGTGGCCGCGCTGGCCGACCCCGCCACCGGGCTGGCCGCCGAGGGCGCCACGGCGCGCGGGCTGCCCTGGCAGGAGCCGGACGGCGGCTGGGGTGATGCCAGCGGCCGCACCGACCTGCACGTCACGATCGACACGACGGGCCGGACCAAGGACCGCCGGGACGACTTCGCCGAGGTGTACGGCGACTGGGCCGAGGTCGGGGCCCGGATCGAGCCGGCCGCCCGGCGGGAGGTCCCGGCCGGCGCCGCCGCGCCGCAGCGGCTGCGCGCCGAGGTGCTGGCCGCGCTGCGCAGCGCCGAGCGCGACCCGGCCGCGATCAGCGACGCGGAGGCGCTCGCGCTGCTGGACGCGGACGGCGCGGAGCTGGAGGCGCTCGCGCAGCTGGCCGACGCGATCCGCCGCGACACGGCCGGCGACGACGTGACCTACGTGGTGAACCGGAACATCAACTTCACCAACGTCTGCTATACCGGCTGCCGGTTCTGCGCCTTCGCGCAGCGCCGCACCGACGCCGACGCCTACACGCTGTCGCTGGAGCAGGTCGGGGACCGGGCGGAGCAGGCCTGGGAGGCGGGCGCCACCGAGGTCTGCATGCAGGGCGGCATCCACCCGGACCTGCCCGGTACCGCTTACTTCGATATCGCCGCCGAGGTGAAGCGGCGCTGCCCGGACATGCACGTGCACGCGTTCTCGCCGATGGAGGTGATGAACGGGTCAGCGCGCACCGGCCTGCCGGTCCGCGAGTGGCTGATCCGGGCCCGTGAGTCCGGGCTGGGATCGCTTCCCGGCACCGCGGCGGAGATCCTGGACGACGAGGTCCGCTGGGTGCTGACCAAGGGGAAGCTGCCCGCCGCGGCCTGGATCGACGTGATCACGACGGCGCACGAGCTCGGCATCCCGACCACCGCGACGATGATGTACGGGCACGTGGACACGCCGGCGCACTGGGTCGGGCACCTGCGGGTGATCCGCGGCATCCAGGAGCGGACCGGCGGCTTCACCGAGTTCGTGCTGCTGCCGTTCGTGCACGCCAGCTCGCCGATCTACCTGGCGGGCCTGGCCCGTCCCGGCCCCACCCGGCGGGAGAACCGGGCCGTGCACGCCCTGGCCAGGCTGCTGCTGCACGGCGCGATCGGCTCCATCCAGTGCTCCTGGGTGAAGCTGGGGGACGAGACCTGCCGCGAGGTGCTGGCCGGCGGGGTGAACGATCTCGGCGGCACGCTGATGGAAGAGACCATCAGCCGGATGGCCGGCGCGCAGAACGGCTCCTTCAAGACGATCAGCCAGCTGGCCGCTATGGTGGAGCCGACCGGCAGGCCAATCCGGCAGCGGACCACGCTGTACGCAGACCCCGGGCCAGAACGGATAGCCGCGGCCACCGCCAGTGACGGGGTCTGCGCCGCCGTGCGCGGGCCAGTGACCTCGCTCCCGCTGGCCGGTCTCGGGTAGGCAGCGCTGGGCAGGGGGATTGAGGGCGATGCAGGCAGCCCCGGATGGCGCGGCTCCGGCCGGCGGCGCGCGAGCCAGGATCGAGGCCGGGCGGCCGGCCCGCCGGGTCAGCCTGACCGGCTGGGGCAGGACCGAGCCATCGGTCGCGGAACTGGCCGAGCCGGCCAGCCCGGCCGAGGTGGCCGGGCTGCTGCGGGACGCGCCGCCGCGGGGCGTCATCGCCCGCGGGCTCGGCCGCAGCTACAACAACGCCGCGCAGAATGGCGGCGGCCTGGTGATCTCGTCCGCCGGCCTGCGCCGGATCACCAGCCTCGATACCCACGCCGGGCTGGTGACCTGCGAGGCCGGGGTCAGCCTGGAGCAGCTGATGGTGGCGGGCCTGCCGCATGGCTGGTTCGTGCCGGTCTCGCCGGGCACCCGGCAGGTCACGGTCGGCGGCGCCATCGCCGCGGACGTGCACGGCAAGAACCACCATGTGGCGGGCAGCTTCGCGCGCCACGTCCGGTCCTTTGACCTGCTGATGCCAGACGGCGAGGTCCGGGTCGTGACGCCCGAGGCCAGCCCGGAGCTGTTCTGGGCCACCGCGGGCGGCATGGGACTGACCGGCATCATCCTGCGCGCCACCCTGCCGCTGGTGAAGGTGGAGACCTCGCGGCTGGTGGTCGATACCGTCCGCACCGGCGACATCGACGAGACCATGGCTTACCTGTCCGCGACGGATCAGCGCTACGGGTACACGGTCGCGTGGACTGACTGCCTCGCGTCGGGGGGCAGCCTGGGCCGCTCGGTGATCACCAGCGGCGACTTCGCCGCGGTCGGCGACCTGCTCTACCGGGACCGCGGGAAGCCGCTGGCCTTCCATCCGGGCACCCTGCTGACCGCCCCGCCGGTCTTCCCCAGCGGGCTGCTCAACCGCCGCACGGTGGCGCTGGCCAACGAGGCCTGGTACCGGAAGGCACCGCGCCGCCGCGAGGGCGAGATCCAGTCCATCGGGAAGTTCTTCCATCCGCTGGACGGCATCAGGGACTGGAACCGGGTCTACGGGCCCGCCGGGTTCCGCCAGTACCAGTACGTCGTGCCGTTCGGCCAGGATCACGTCGTCCGGCGCTCGCTGGAGCAGATCAGCCGGGCGCGCGCGCCGTCGTTCGTCACCGTGCTCAAGCGATTCGGCCCGGCCGACGACGGCCTGCTGTCCTTCCCGATGGCCGGGTGGACGCTGGCGCTGGACTTCCCGGCGACCACGCCGGGCCTCACCAGCCTGCTGCACGGCCTCGACGACCTCGTGCTGGCCGCGGGCGGCCGGGTGTACCTGGCCAAGGACTCGCGAGTGCCGGCCGGCACGCTGGCGCAGATGTACCCGCGGATGCCCGAGTTCAGGAAGCTGCGCGGCGAGATTGACCCGGCTGGCATCCTCGCGTCCGACCTGTCCCGCCGACTGCGGCTGTAGGGCCAGGTACCCTCGCTCATCCGTGCTGCCCAGTCCCTGCGGCCGTCGCGGGGAGGCTCTGCTGCCGCGACGGCGATCGCCGCCAGGAGACCTCGAAGAGCGCGCCGCCCAGGGCCGAATCGCCGACCCGCCACTGGCCGGAACGTCCGGCGCACGATCGAGTCCGCGATCGCCAGCCCGAGCCCGGCGCTGCCGCCGTCCCCGGCGGAGCGGTGGAACCGGTCGAACAGCCGGTCCCTGTCCTCGGCCCGGATGCCCGGCCCGGTGTCCTCCACCGCGAGCACGACGCGGCTGCCGCGCGGCGCCACGCTGATCCGCACCGTCCCGCCCGGGCCCGCGTACCGGCATGAGTTGTCCACCAGGACGCCCACCAGGCGGTCGATCCACTCCGGTGGCGCGCTGATCCAGGCCGGCTCGGTATCGCTCGCGGCGACCGAGATCGCGAACGACCCCGAGTGAGCCACGGCGCCGAAGCGCTCGGCGCACTCCGCGGCGATCGTCGGCAGGTCGATCGGCTCGTCACCCGGGGGCGGCGGCCGGGAGTCGAACCTGGCCAGCCAGAGCAGGTCCTCGACGATGGCCCGCAGGCGCCGGCTCTCGCCCTCGATCCGGGTCAGCGCATCGCGGTAGTCGGCTGCCTCCCGCGGCGCGGCCAGCGCGATGCTGGTCTCCGCGGCGATCACGCTGAGCGGGGTGCGCAGCTCGTGCGAGGCGTCGGCGGTGAACTCCAGCTGCCGCCGGCGAGACTGCTCCACTGGCGACAGCGCCCGGAGCCCGATGATCAGCGAGCCGACGAAGATCGCCAGCAGCAGCACCGGCGCGGCCAGCGACTCCCCGTCGCTCAGGACCGCCTCCAGGTGATCCTGCTCGGCCAGGCTCTGGCCGGCCACGAGCCAGCCGCCGCGGTAGCGGATCGCCGCCAGCCGGAAGCTGCCGGACCGCAGCTGCGCGGTCATCGGCCGGCTAGCCGCGCGCGCCAGAGAAGCCGGGCAGCGCCGGCGCGCCCGCGCTCAGCGCGGTCGCGCGGTGCGCCGAGACCGCCCGCCAGAGGAAGACCGGCGGGTCATCGTCATCGTCGTCATTCCTGGCCACGGCGGGACCGCCGTGACTGAGGCGCGCATCGGCGAGCCGTTCCTGCAGCCTGGCGTCCACCGATGCGGCGAGCCGGGCAGATGCGAGCCTGTTCAGCACGGCCGCGCAGCCGGCGTAAACGACTCCGATGAGCAGGGCCGCCGCCAGCGCGACCCTGGCGGCGTGAGCAACCTCGGGCGCAAGCCGGCGACGCTGGCCAGTCACGTGCCGATGATCCGGTATCCGACGCCGCGCACGGTCTCGATCCGGACCATGCCGCCGGCGAGCTTGGCCCGCAGCCGGGCCAGGTGCACGTCCATGGTGTTGGAGCCCATGGCGTCGGCTTCGTCGCTCCAGACCTGCAGCGCGATCGTGCGCCGCGGCACGACTGCGGGCGAGCGCCGCATCAGCGCCTCGAGAATGCCCAGCTCGGTGGCGGTGAGCGCAGGCTTCTGCTGGCCGACCTGGATCTCACGGGTGGCCGGGTCGAAGCGGAGATCTCCGACTGCGAGCTGCGGGGCGTGGGCCGTTCGCGGCCGGCGCTGCAGCGCCCGCAGCCGGGCGAGCAACTCCTCGAAGTCGAACGGCTTGACCACGTAGTCGTCGGCGCCCTCATCCAGGCCCGTCACCCGGTCGGAAGGCGCGTCGCGAGCGGTCAGCATGAGCACGGCGGTCGGCGACTCGTGCCGGCGCAGCCATCTCAGCACGTCGAGACCCGACACGTCCGGCATCCGCCAGTCGAGCACGGCGACTGCGTACTCGTAGCTGCGCAGGAACCTGATCGCCGTCGCGCCATCGGCCACGGCGTCGACGACGTAGCCGTTCTCGCGCAGCCCGCGTCCGAGCACGTCGCGCAGCCCGCGGTCATCCTCGGCCAGCAGAACGCGCACTCTCGCCCCCGTCTTCTACCTGCGCAGCCGCCGCCAGGCCGGCCTGGGCACGGCGCGGAGCGCGACCGACAGCGGCGCCAGCGTGCCTGGCACCCACACCGTAGCGCGATCCTTCCTGATGGCCGCGGCCACCGCCGCGCCGACCGCGGCGGGGGTGGTGGCCAGCGGCGCCGGGGACATGCCGGCGGTCATCCGGCCGGTCACGAAGCCCGGCCGGACGAGCAGGACGCGGACGCCGCTGCCGTGCAGCGAGTCGGCCAGGCCGCGGGCGAACGCATCCAGGCCCGCCTTGGCCGCCCCGTAGACGAAGTTGGCCTTGCGCGGCCGGATCGCCGCGATCGACGAGAGCACCACGATGGTGCCGTGCCCCTGCTGGAGCAGCCGCGTGGCCACCGCGGTCAGAGTCGTGACATGGCCGGTGAAATTCGTCTCGACCAGCAGGCCAGCCTGCAGCGGGTCGCGTTCCAGGGCCGGCTGGCCGACCAGGATGCCGGCGGCCGAGATCACCAGGTCGATATCCCCCCCGGCGAACGCGTCGCGGACCAGGGCCTCATGGCCGGCCAGGTCGGTGGCGTCGTACCGCAGGGTCCGGAGCCGGCAGGGCAGCGCCTTGCCGGCTGCGGCCAGCCGCTGCTCGTCACGCCCGGCCAGCACGACCTCGGCGTCTGGCTGCAGCTGGAGCGCGGCGATGATCTCCAGCCCGATCTCGCTGGTGCCGCCGAGCAGGAGCACCCGGCCGATCAGGTCAGTGCTCGTCATCTACAGCCCCACCGCGAACATCGTCAGCCAGGTTATCTCGCAGCAGACCATGATCCCGTCCCTGGATATCAGGTCCTCGACCGGCCGGCCCGTAGCCCGGCCGGCCAGCTGGTCGAACCGGATGAGGGCGACGGACAGCGGCAGGACGCTGGCCAGGTGCCAGGCCCGCATCCAGTCATCGCGCTCATGATAGGCCCACATCAGGTACGCGATGATCATGGCGACAGCCACCAGCCGCTGCCCCCAGCGTAGTGGCTGCGGACTGTACCAGCGCATGACCGGCCGGTGACTGGCCGCTTCGCTGCCCAGCGCATCCAGCTCGGTGAAGCGCTTGGCGATGGCCACCATGAGCGCCCCGAGGCTGCAGACGACCAGGAACCAGCCGGATGGCGGCACGTGCGTGGCCGCCGCGCCGCCCAGGGCGCGCAGCACGAACCCGCTCGCCACCAGGAGCAGTTCCGCGACCGGCACGTGCTTGAGTGCCAGCGAGTAGCAGATCGACAGGATCAGGTAGGCGGCGACGATCGTGGCCACCGCGGCCCGGCCGGCCCAGAAGCCGGCTGTCACGGCCGCAGCCGCGGCCGCGGCGGCGAGCACCATGGCCTGAGCGCGGGGAAGCCGGCCGGATGCTACCGCCCGCAGCCGCTTGACCGGATGCTGCCGGTCCCGCTCGGCGTCGACGGCGTCGTTGATGAAGTACACGGCAGCCGATGCGGCGGTAAAGGCCCCGGCAGCCAGCAGCGCGTACCAGAATCCCTCGTCCCGACCGAGCGAGGCGCCGGCCAGCGGCGCCGCGAAGACCAGCAGGTTCTTCGGCCACTGCCGGGGCCGCGCGGTCTCGATGACGGCGGTCAGCCAGCGCAGCGGCGCCAGCGCTGGCGCCGCCGCGGCTGGCTGCGCCGTGCTGACTGCCGGCTCCCTGAGGTTGGCGCTCACCGTGCATAGACGGCCGTGAAGTCCCGGCCGGACACGTAGTAGTAGCGGTCTGCTGGCTGGATCTGGCTGGGCAGCAGGTTGACCGGCACGGGATCGGCCGGGTCAGCCTTCGGCAGGTAGTACTGGTAGGACATCCAGTCCGGGTTGATGTCGAGCTCCATGCCCGTCACCGCGCCGGCCCGCTGCAGCAGGTCGGCAAGTTCCCGCACGTCCAGGGCCGGGCCGTAGACGAACACGATCTGGCCGGCCGCCGTCATCCCGATGCCGGACCGCCAGACGTAGTAGCCCCCGCCCAGGGTGGCGCCCCAGCTGGATTCGACGTTGTCATCCACCGAGTCAGGCACCGCGCCGTGCTCGACGATCAGGTGCAGGTTCTGCCGGACCCCCGCCACGCCCGGGGTCATCCGCACCGTACTGCCCCACACGCCGATGGCCAGGCGCCCGTCCCGGTAGTAGACGACCGACGCCACCCCGTTCACCAGGCTGGCCGCCGTCTGGCCGTTGAGGTAGAAGCCGCCGCCTGATTCATTGATCTTGAAGCCGTTGTTGAACGTGGCCAGCAGGCCCGCGCGGGTACCCGGCGGAATGGAAGGCGCAGCCTTCCAGGCACCCGGCCCCGGGTCCTCAGATCCCGGCCGCAGCTGAAACTTCAGCAGCTTCTGGTTCATCAGGGCGATGCCGGCCACATACGAGGAGTAGAGGGCGCTGGCCCGCAGGTAAGTGCCGTAAATCGCCGGCTGGCCGTGCACCGCCGCGAGCACCCGCCAGCTGCCCTCGCCGGGCAGCGACGCGCCCGCGAAGGACCTGAGCGGCGCTGGCGGAGGGGGCAAGGCGAGCGGCCTCGTACGCACTCCCCGGTGCGGGGCCGAGCCCGCCCTGATGACTGGTCCGGCGCTCGGCCCGGTCAGCGCGAACGCCGGGCGGCCGCCCGCCTTGGGCGGCTGGTAGGTGAGCCACTCCCCGAGGGTCACGACCGGCCCGAGGTAGTGGTCGCGGGCCCACTCCGCGAGCCGCTCGGAGGCCGACCCGCCTCCGGGCGCGGTCAGAGCGTGCCCGACCGACCACGAGACCATGACCATGAAGGTCGCGAACAGCGCGAGCGTGACGCGTGCCCAGGTCCGGTCGCGGAGCCGCTGACGGCCAGGGCCCCGCCGGGGGCGCCCCGGCTCCCGCCCGCCGCCATCGGCCTGCTCCTCGCCGTCGCCGTCCGGCGCGGACCGCCCTGCTCCCCGGCCTCGTCGCTGCTGGCCACTCTGGCCATCCCCGGGCCCGCCGGCGGCAGGCTCACCGCCGCGTGGCCGGGTACCAGCCCCCGGACCAGATGTCGACCTCTGCACTCATCCTCCATCCACCGATCAGCACACCGGAGGGCGCGAGCGGAGCAACCGCCGCGTTTCCATGGCGCCGAGCCCGGATCCGTTATCCCCGTACCGGGTCCTGGCCGAACGGCGCGTCAATTACCGAGCGTTGCTGATCAGCCACCCGCGGGCGTAGTTCTTCCCGGCGGAACAGGTCTACCCACGCAACATGAAGACATCGTTACAGTGCGACGATGTCAGAGAGGCTCAGCCTGGTAGCGCAGCGCAACAGTGACCGCGCCGGGCAGCGCGCATCCGCGCTGGTGCCGCGCTGGATGACAGGCGCCCGCTGAGCGCGGCGAGCTAGCTTCCGGCCGCACCTCGTTCCGCCCGCGCGGCCGGTGTGCTGGCACGGAACGGCTTACCGTGTCCTTAGAGCGTCATGATGAAGCGGTCTGGATCCCGGGTCGGCCGGCCGGGCGGGGCTGCGGCCGGATGGCCGACGCCGATGGCGCCCATCGGCTCCCAGCCGGGCGGCAGGCCGAGCGCCCCGGCCGCCACCTGCTGGCAGAACAGGGCGCTCGACACCCAGCATGAGCCGAGGCCCTCCACGGCCAGGGCCACCAGCAGGTTCTGCACGGCGGCGCCCATCGACACCAGGAACATCGCCCGCTCGGCGGCCGCTCGCCGCTCGTCCGGATACTGGTGCGCGGCATCGGCTGACAGGCACGGCACGATGATGAGCGGGGCGCGGCGCAGCGGCTCGCCGCGGCGGACCCGGCGGGCGATCTGCTCCTCGGTAAAGCCGTCCGAGCGCAGGTCCGCCTGCCAGGCCGCGAGCATCCTGTCCAGCAGTTCGGTCCGGGCCGCCGCGGACTCCAGCACGGCGAACCGCCAGGGCTCACTGTGGTGCGGCGCCGGCGCGGTGAGCGCCGCCGCGATGGCCCGCCGGACGGCGCGCGGATCAACAAGCTCGGCGGTGAACTCGCGCACGGTCCGCCGGGCGGCCAGCACGTCAGCGGCGCCGAGCCGGAACATGTCCTCCGCGGCCGGCCGGATGAGCGCTGCGGCGCCGGGCCCGCTGGTCCCGGTCACCAGATCGGCCAGGCCGCGCACGATGGCGACGGGAATCTGCCGGGTCTTGCTCTTGACCAGGTCGGCTGCGCCGGCGATCTCGTCCGCGACCGCCGCCACGGTGACCTCGAGCGCGTTGCCGAAGGTGTCTGCCTGGCCGCGGTGATCCCGCAAGGGCGTCAGCCCGGCTGCCCCGATTGCCGTGTCCGTCTGCCCGGTGCGCCACGGCCTGCCCATCGTGTCGGTGATGAGCACGCCGACGCTGCGGCCCAGCCGGTGCGCCAGCGCCTTGCGGAGCCGGGCCGCCGAGCCATCCGGATCCTCGGGCAGCAGCACGACGGTGCCGGGCGCGGTGTTGGATGCGTCGACGCCGGCCGCGGCCAGCACCAGCCCATGCCGGGTCTGCGCGATCGTGGTGGGCCCGCGCCTGGCCACGACCCGGACAGTCTCGGCGGCGATCGCGGCGTCCCGGTCCGCCGTCACGATCCTGCCCTCGGCCTTGCTGACGATCTTCGAGGTGATGACCACGATGTCGCCGTCGAGCAGGTCCGGCGCCGCCGCGGCGATGAGCTCGGCCAGGTCGTCGCCTGGCGCGATCTCCGGCAGGCCGGCGATCGGCATGATCCGTACCTCAGCGGAGCCTGGCGCGGCCGCCGCCCGCCCGCTGCCCGCTGGCCGCTCGCTCACCGGCCGGCTCCGGCTCGGTCCAGCTCAGCCGCCAGATCCAGCGCGGCCCGCGCGATCTCGGCGGAGGCGGCCAGGTCAGTCATGTAGAGCGGGAGCGCGCGGACGGTGATGCCCGCCAGTTCCGCCGCGTCCGCCGCGCCCTTGTCCTGCTCGTCGACCAGCCACCCGTCGAGCAGACCGGCGCCATAGTGCGCGGCGACCGCGGCTGCGGTCGTCTGCACGCCGATGGCGGCCAGGCACGCGTCGGCCATGCCCCGCACGGGCGCGCCGCCGATGATGGGAGACACCCCCACGACCGTCTTGGCGCTGACCGCCTCCCTGATGCCGGGCACGGACAGGATGATCCCGACGCTCACCACCGGGTTGGAGGGCGGGATCAGCACGACGTCCGCGGCGGTAATGGCGGCCATGACGCCAGGAGCCGGCCGGGCATCCTCGGCGCCGACCGGGACGATCCGCGCGGCGGGCACCGCGGCGTGCAGCCGCACCCACCATTCCTGGAAGTGCACGGTCCGCGGCCCGCCATCCTCGGCGAGGACGACATGGGTCTGCACGGGGTCGTCTGACATGGGCAGCAGGGTGACCCCTGGCCGCCAGCGGGCACAGAGCAGGCGGGTGACCTCCGACAGCGGGCAGCCGTCGCGGAGCATGCCGGTCCGCCAGATGTGCGTGGCGAAGTCCCGGTCGCCCAGGCCGAACCACTGCGGTCCGGCCCCGTAGGCCCTGAGCTCCTCCAGGACGGTGAAGGTCTCCTGCGCCCGGCCCCAGCCCTGCTCCTCGCTGATGCCGCCGCCCAGCGTGTACATGACGGTGTCCAGGTCAGGACTCACGTGCAGCCCGAACAGGGTGATGTCATCACCGGTGTTGCCGACTACGGTGATGTCGGCGTCCGGGGCCGCTGCTCGCAGGCCGCGCAGGAAGCGAGCCCCGCCGACACCCCCCGCCAGGACGGTAATACGCATGCCGGAAGTCTCCCAGGCCGGTGCCGCTGGCCGGCCGGGGGCACCGCGAGCAGCCGCGGCCAGGCTGGGATCCCAGGAATCCGCTCCGACTTTCCCGTCATCCCAGGGCAACAGGGTGGCCATTATCACGTATCTCTCTTGACGCGGGCTAAGACACGCGCGTGTAATTTCACCTGTGTAATTCTCGCGTGCCGCGAGACCACGGGGCTATGGACGGGCAGGAGGTGCGCTGTGGCGGAGGTCATCGTCTCGCTGGTGCACGACGAACTGGGCATTGGCGTGGATGATGCAGGGGAACTGGGCTGGCAGGATCGTGCGCTGTGCGCGCAGACCGATCCCGAGGCCTTCTTCCCGGAGAAGGGCGGCTCTACGAGGGAGGCCAAACGAGTCTGCCGCGCCTGCGAGGTGCGGTCAGACTGCCTGGAGTACGCGCTTGAGCACGATGAGCGATTCGGCATCTGGGGCGGCCTGTCCGAGCGGGAGCGCCGCAGGCTGAAGCGGCAGGCCATCTAGCGCGGAGGCTGGCGAGCGGCCAGCCTGCCCCGCAGAGTCAGGTCCGGGGTTGCCAGCGAGCCATCTGGCCGTCCTGCCGCGGTCGCTTCGCGTATTGTTCACGGGTACCCGGGCCAGCAAGGCGCTGCCATTGCGCTGCCGTTCTTGCCGGTCAAGCCCAGAGCAGCAAGCGGAAACCCCTTGGCGCTGAACGACAGTTATCCCCAGCACGTCGTCACGGCGGTGATCGTCGCCCACGATGGCGCCGCGTGGCTTCCGCATGTCATCGATGCCCTGCTTGAGCAGGACCGCCCGGTCCAGCGGGTGGTAGCCGTCGACACCGGCAGCAGGGACCGCAGCGGTGCCGTGCTGGCCGCCAAGCTCGGCCAGGCTGTCGTGTTCGGCATGGACCGCGGGACCGGCTACGGGGCCGCGGTCAGCCGGGCACTTCAGCACAAGGCGGCCAGCGTCAGCGTGCCGGCCCCGGCCGGGCCGGCCGGGGCCGAGCGCGTCGAGTGGGTGTGGCTGCTGCATGACGACTGCGAGCCGGCGCCGGACGCGCTCGAGCAACTGCTCCGCGGGGCAGCCGAGTCGCCGGCCGCGGGCGTCCTCGGCCCCAAGGTGATGGACTGGTCCGATCGCAGCGTGATCGTCGAGGCTGGCGTGACGATCGATGCGGTCGGGCGCCGGGTCACTGGCATCGAGCCGCGGGAAGTGGACCAGGGCCAGCACGACGGCGACCGGGACGTGCTGGCGGTCGGCAGTGCCGGGATGCTCATCCGCCGGGACGTCTGGGACCGGACCGGCGGGTTCGATACCGGCATGGCCCTGTTCCGCGAGGATGTCGACCTGTGCTGGCGGGTCCATGCGGCGGGCTACCGGGTCCGGCTCATCACCGATGCCGTCGTCTTCCACGCCCAGGCCGCCGCGCGCCGACGGCGACCGGTGTCGGCGGGCCGTCGGGCACCGTACCTGGACCGGCGCAATGCGCTGATGACGCTGCTGGGTAACCTGCCTTTCGCCGCCATGCTCGGGTCGATCGCCCGCAATGCCGCCACGTCCTTTTTCCGCACGCTCTACCTGCTGCTGGCTAAGCGCCCGGCAGCGGCGCTCGATGAGGCAGCCGCGGTGGCGGCGGTGCTCGGTCATCCGCTCCGGCTGCGCAGGACGCGGCAGCGGCGGGCGCCGGGCCGGCGCGCTGCCTATAACCGGCTGCGAGCTGACCTGCCGGCCGGCAAGTCCGTCCGGGAGATGGCCGAGTTCGCCGCGTCGGCCCTGTCGCGCTCCCCGCAGCTCGATACCGCCGGGATGCATCACGCGACGGATGACCCGAACGACGATGACTTCCTGCTGACCGACATCGGCATCGTGCAGCGGTTCATGACGCACCCCGGCGTCCTGCTCTTCGTCGGCCTGGCCATCGTGGCCGGGATCGCCGAGCGCTCCCTGCTGCGCTCGGGCCCGCTCGGCGGTGGTGCCCTGCTGCCGGCCTGGGGTGGCGCATCCGGGCTCTGGCGCGAGTACTGGCAGGCCTTCCATCCGAATGGCGTCGGCTCATCGGCCACCGCGCCGCCCTACCTCGCGCTGGTCGCCGGGCTAGCCACCGTGCTCGGCGGCAAGCCCTGGCTCGCGGTGGACGTGATCCTGCTCGGCTGCGTGCCGCTGGCGGGCGTCACGGCATTCCTGGCGGCTGGCCGGGTGACCCGGTCGGCGCCGGTCCGGGTCTGGGCGGCCGCGGCCTACGCGCTGCTGCCGGTAGCCACAGGGGCGATAGCGGCCGGCCGGCTCGGCACGGCCGTCGTGTTCGTCCTCCTCCCGCTCATCGGGCTGTCGGCCGGCCGGATGCTCACGCGGCCGCATCAGCTGGCCCGCCGCGCGGCCTGGGCGACCGGGCTGCTCGTGGCCGTCGGGGCCGCGTTCGCTCCGGTGCTCTGGCTGATGACGCTGGTGGCGGCTGCGGCTGCCCTGATCGCCTTCCGGGCCTCGCGCCGCGGCCTGCTGGCCAACCTCGCGATCGTGGTCATCGTGCCGCCGGCCCTGCTGTTCCCGTGGTCGCTGCAGCTCGCCGCGCATCCATCCGGGCTGCTGCTGGAGGCTGGCGTCCAGCAGGCTGGTCTCGCCGCGCCTGATCTGCCGGCCCGCTCCCTGATGCTGCTCAGTCCCGGCGGCCCCGGGCTGCCGCCGGCGTGGGTCACGGCCGGGCTGGCCCTGGCCGCGCTGGCGGCCCTGCTGGCATCGCGGCAGCGCGGCGCGATCATGGCGGGCTGGTTCGTCGCCGTGCTCGGCCTGGCGGCTGCGCTCGCGGTCAGCCGCGTCGCCGTGACCCCGGCAGGCGGCGGAGCCGCCGTCCCGGGCTGGCCAGGCGTGGCGCTGGCGGCGGCGGCGGCAGGCTTGCTGCTGGCAGCAGCCGCGGGGAGCGAGTCGCTCACCGGCCTGGCAGCCGCCGGCGGCCGGTCCGGCCTGCGGCGGCTGATCAGCGGCCGGGGCCTGCTCGTCGCGCTGCTGGCCGCGGCGGCCATCTCCGCGCCTGTCCTGGCCGCCGTGACCTGGATCAGCTCCGGCGTGCGCGGACCGGTCGCCCCGGCGGCCGGCCAGGCCGCCCCGGAGCTTGTCTCCGCGCTGCCGGATAACGGGCTGCAGCAGCGCACCCTGGTGCTGCGATCAGCCGGCGGCAGGATCTTCTTCCTGCTGCTGCGTGATTCTGTCCCCGGGCTCGGGGACTCGGAGCTGACGCCCGTGCCGGCCGCGCAGCGGGCGCTGACGGCGGCGGTGGCAGGCCTGGTCGCCCAGAACGGCGGCGAGGCCGCGAATCTGCAGCAGGAACTGGCCCGCTTCGACATCGGCTACGTCCTGATGCAGGCGCCGGTGAACCAGGCGCTGGCCAGCACGCTGGACGGGGTCGCGGGGCTGCATCCGGTGAACCTGGCGCAGTCATTCGATCTGTGGCGACTGGATAACCCGACATCCGAGGTGACCGTCCTCCAGCCGGGGGGCAGCACGGTCGCCGTGCCATCGGGCTGGGTCGGCGCTTCGGGCTCGCGGGCGCCGGCCAGCGGCGGCATCCTGGAGCTGGCCGAACCGCGGGGCGGCTGGAGTGCGACCCTCAACGGCCATCCGCTGACCGCCGTCGCCTCGCCGGCCGGCAGCTGGGCGCAGGCGTTCCGGCTGCCCGCCGGGGGCGGGACGCTCGACATCAGCAGGAGCCAGCCGGGACATGACCTGGCCATCGCGGCGGAGGCGCTGGCCGCCGTGGTGGTCGCTGCGCTGGCGCTGCCGGGCGTGCACACGGCCGCCGAGACGCAGGAGGCTGCTCCGGCACCGGCGGCCGGGCGCGCCGCCGCCGAGGCCGGGGGGGCCGCTGAGGCCGGCACCGCTGACGCCGGCGGCAGCATCCCGGCCGGGCCCGGCACCGAGGGCGACGCTGCGGCAGGCCCGGCCGACGCCAGCGGCCGCCGTCGCGACAGCCGGATTCCCGGCCGCGGCGGCCGGGCTGGCGCGCGGGCGCACGGCTCACGTCCCGGACGGGCAGCCCGGTCCCGACCGCGGCGCCCGGCTCCATCGGCCGACGGGCCGCGGGTGCCCCGCCAGGCCGGACCGCCTGAGCAGGGCGGACCGCCCCCCGCCGTCCGCGAGGCCGACCAGCTGGCCTGGCCAGCCGACCAGCCAGCCGCTGGAGGCGCCGCATGGCCGGGTCGCGACGGCGCGGTCGGCGCGCCGCCGGCAGCGCCCGGACAGGGCCGGGACGGCCGGGCAGAGCGGCAGGGCGCCGCGGCGCAGCGGGCCGCCCCCTGGTCCCATCCGGCTGGCCAGCCTGACCGCGGCCGCCATACGGCGGGCCGGCCGGACCGCGGGCGGCCGCAGCAGGCGCGCGAGGACCCGGCCAGGACCGCCAACGGACGGGCCGCGCCGGACGGCCAGGTCCCCCGGCAGCCCGCAGCCCCCCCGTCGTCCTGGCCGGCCAGCGATCAGCCGTCGTCATGGCCGTCGGCCGCCAGCCCGAGCGGTTCGGCTGACCGGCCGGGATCCAGGCCAGACTCCGCGGATAGCGCGGGCTGGCCGGCGGCTGGCGAGCCGGGTCAGCGGGCCGGGCAGGAGCTTGAGCCGCTGCCGCCAGCAGGCGAGCAGCCCCGCGACTGGCCCCGGCCGGCAGCTGATGACCGGTCCGCTCACCGCTGGCCCGCACCTGATCGCGACCGCGAGGGAGATTCCCGGTGAGGGCCAGCCTGCGTGGCCGGATCCTGCCGGCCCTGCTGGTGGTCCTGGCACTCGGTGCCGTCTACGGGGCCGGCAGCCTCCGCCACCCGGCGGCGAGCGCGGCCAGCGCTGCGTCGCGGCCGGGCCGGGCGCCCGTGGTATCAGCGCTGCGCGCCTGCCCGGCCCCTGGCTCGACCGGCGTCACGGCTGGCGGCGTGGCCCTGGCGGCGGCGCCGGGATCGGCTGGCCAGGGTCAGGCTGTGATCAGCCGGCTGATCCCGGCTGGCGCCAGCACCGCAGGCCCCGCTGTCTCTTCTGTCACCGCGCCCGGCCAGCTCCAGCTGCTGCCCGTCACGGCGGCGCCCGCGGTGCCGAAGGCGCTGGCGGCCGGCCAGGCCGGGTCCAGCGCCGCGGTCCGGACCAGCGCCGGCCGCGGCGGCATACTGATCCAGGCGACCGGTGCTCTCGCGCAGGGAATCGAGGCCGAGCAGACCGGCCCGGGCGGGCTGGTCACAGCGCGCTGCGAGGCACCGGGCACTAGCTTCTGGTTCGTCGGGCCCGGCCAGAAATCCGCGGCACAGATCGAGGTGTACCTGATCAATCCCGACGGGCAGGCAGCCGATGCGCAGGTCAGCGCGCTGACCGACGAGAATCCGCTGGTCAGCTCCGACACCGGCATTGCCGTGCCGCCGCACAGCATGGTGGTCCAGTCCCTGAATGCGCTGCTGAGCTCCTCTCAGGTCATTGCCCTGCACGTGAGCACGAGCGTCGGCCGGGTCAGCGCTGCGGTCCGGCTGGCCAGGAGCCCGTCTGAGCCGGGCGGCTGGCTGCCAGCCGCTCAGCAGCCTGCGCGCAACCTGGTGATCCCTGGCGTGCCGGGCACGACCGGCACCCGCGTACTGTACGTCGCGGTTCCCGGCGGCTCGGGATCAGCGCAGGTCAAGATCACTGCCGTGACCGCTAAGGGCTCGTACCAGCCGACCGGCGGCAGCGGCATCGACCTGCCCGGCAGCTCGGCCTGGGCAGTCCAGCTGCCATCGCTGTCGGGAGTGGCCGCGGCGATCAGGGTCTCGGCGAGCGTGCCGGTCACGGCGGCCATTTCCGTGCCCGGCGGTGCAGCGGGCGCGCCGGCCGCGCTGGCGGTGGCGTCGGCTCCGGTCCAGCAGCAGGGCGTCATCGCGGACAACCCGGCGGGCCCGGCCGGGTCGGCCGAGCTGGTGCTGTCGGCGCCGTGGGCCGCGGCCAGCGTGCGCGTCACCGATGCCACTGCCACGGTCCCGTTCGGGCGGGAGCCATCGACGACCGTGCAGGTGGCGGCCGGCCACACGGCTGTGCTGCCGCTGCGGACGCCGCCAGGGGTCAAGGCCGGCGACTTCGCCGTGCTCGTGACCCCGCTGCCAGGATCGGGCCTCGTGTACGCGGGACGGGTGCTCACCGCGGGCGGCGTGACCCAGTCGATCCTGCCCGTGATCAGCTCGCCGACCTGGGTCGCGCTGCCGGCTGTCGGGGAATCGATGACCGCGCTCGGATCGTGAGCCGGCGGCCCGCCCCGGCCTTCCGGCGATGAGCTATTCCTCGCCTGGATAGCCGGGGTCCACGACCTCCGGGTCAACCCCGAGCAGGCGCGCGAACTCCTCGACGACGATGTCGAGCACCAGCTCGGCGAGTTCCTCCTCGCCGTCGGCCCTGGCCATCAGCGGCCGCCGGTACAGCACGATGCGGGCCGGGCTGGCCGGCGCAGCGGGCTGGCTGGCGTCCGCCGACCCGCGATCGAGCCGCGCCAGCGGTACCGGCTCGGGCTCGTCTTCGGGGAGATCCGCGCTCGGGACCTCCTCCACGGCGAACTCGACGCCGGACAGCTCGGCCTCCCACCGCGGCTCAAGCCGGGATACCGCCTGCAGCACCAGGTCATCGAAACGCTCGGCCCGGCTGCGGTGCAGCGGGAGCTCGGCGGGGGTCAGCACGCCGCGCAGGCCCCGGCCGTGCCGGTCCCGGCGGCGGACCCGCCTGCCCGCCCCCGCCGGGTTGTCGCGGTCGTGCATAGCAGCTGAGCGTATCCCGGGGCACCGCGCGAGGGCGGGCAGCGATGCCGGCCGGGAGACACGATCGTGCAGAGTGCCCCGGGTGGTGGCGTTACCGCCTGCCGGTCGATACCGTCAGCCCTTGTGACCGACCTTTCCGAGCCTGCCCGCGGCTGCTGGCTCTGGCTGCGTCCGGTCCGGTCCGCTGTGCTGCGTGGCACCGTGAGCGGGGTGCGTCGTTGAGTCTTCGCCGTTGCTCCCGCCCCGCCTGCAAGCAGACGGCCTTGTACACCCTGACCTACGTCTACCGGGACTCCACCGCCGTCCTGGGCCCGCTGGCCGCCTACGTGGAGCCGCACTGCTACGACCTGTGCGCCATTCACGCCGGCCGGCTGACGGTGCCGCGCGGCTGGGACGTGGTCAGGCTGCCCGCCGGGGGAGCCGGGGAAGCCGAAGCAGACGATCTTGAGGCGCTCGCCAACGCCGTCCGCGAGGCCACGGTCCCCCGAACTCCGGCCGAGCCGGTCGGCCAGGGCGTGGAAGTGGGCCGTCGCGGCCACCTGCGGGTCCTGCGGTCAGCCCCGCCGGACCGGGGGCGCCTCGGCTGACCGCCGCGCGGGTGGCGTGCGGCAGGGCCGGATGGCGGCCGGTAGGCTCTGACTTCGTTCATCGTGACCATGGCCGTGCCGGGGCCGTAGTCAGCCGCCGCCACGGCGGGCCGGGAAGCGAGTGAGAGTGGCCGATTACGCGAAGATCTTCAAGGCATATGACATCCGCGGCGTCGTGCCGGATGAGCTGGATGAGTCGGTGGCGGAGTCGGTCGGGGCCGCGTTCACCCGGCTGACCGGCGCGCCCGCGGTGGTCACCGTGCATGACATGCGGACGTCGTCGCCGGCGCTGGCCGACGCGTTCGGCCGCGGCGCCGCCGCTCAGGGCGCTGAGGTGATCGCGTGCGGGCTCGGCTCGACCGACATGCTCTATTACGCCAGCGGGTGCCTGCAGATCCCCGGGGCCATGATCACGGCAAGCCATAATCCGGCCAGGTACAACGGGATCAAGCTCTGCCGCTCCGGTGCCCGCCCGGTCGGCGAGGAAACCGGCCTCCGCGAGCTGCGCGAGATGGCAGCCCGCGGTGTCCCCGCCGCCGCCGGGACACCGGGCATCAGCACGCGGCGCGACCTGCTGCCCGGCTACGCGGAGCACCTGCGCAAGCTCGCTGACGTGGCCGGGATCCGTCCGCTGAAGGTGGCCGTCGACGCGGGCAACGGCATGGCCGGGCACACCGTGCCCGCGGTCTTCGAGGGGCTGCCGCTGCAGACGGTGCCGCTCTACTTCGAGCTCGATGGCACGTTCCCGCACCATGAGGCCAATCCGATCGATCCGGCGAACATGGCCGACTTGCAGCGGGCGGTGATCAGCAGCGGCGCTGACATCGGCCTGGCCTTCGACGGCGATGCCGATCGCTGCTTCGTCGTCGATGAGCGTGGCGAGATCGTGTCACCATCGGTGCTCACCGCGCTCATCGCGGTCCGTGAGCTGCGGCGCGAGCCCGGGGCCACGATCATCCATAACCTGATTACATCGAGGGCAGTCCCCGAGATCGTCGCCGAGAACGGCGGCCAGCCCGTCCGCACCCGGGTCGGCCATTCCTTCATCAAGGCCCGGATGGCCGAGACGGGCGCCATCTTCGGCGGCGAGCATTCCGGCCATTTCTACTTCCGCGACTTCTGGTTCGCTGACTCGGGCATGCTGGCGGCCCTGCACGTGCTCGCGGCGCTGGGCTCGCAGCCTGGCCCGCTGTCGGAGCTGCTGGCCGAGTACGCCCGGTACGTGGCCTCAGGCGAGATCAACAGCGAGGTCAGCGACCAGGCCGCGGCTACCGCGCAGGTCCGGGCGGCCTTCGCCGGGCGTCCCGGAGTGACCACCGACGACCTCGACGGCCTCACCGTGACGGGACAGGCGTGGTGGTTCAACCTTCGCCCGTCCAACACCGAGCCGCTGCTGCGGCTCAACGTGGAGGCGGCTGATGCCGCCACGCTGGCGGAGATCCGCGACGGCGTGCTGCGGATTGTCCGCCGTGGGCCCGCCGGGCGAAGCTGATACCGACCGCCACCAGACGCAGGGAGACCGCATGAAGATCGATGACTGGCTGCTGGAGATCCTGGCCTGCCCGAGATGCCACGCTCCGCTCCGCGTGGACGAGGCGGCCAGCGAGCTCGTCTGCACCGGGGCCGACTGCGGACTGGCCTATCCGGTGCGGGACGACATCCCGGTCCTGCTCATTGACGAGGCCCGCGACCCGGCGGCCGCCGGCAGCCAGGAGTGATTTCCGATAGCAGCTGAACCGCACGGGCCGGCCGCCGCGCACGGCGGCGGGAAGCGCGCGGTCATCACCGCCCTGGCGGCGAACCTGGGCATCGCGGTGACCAAGTTCGCTGCCTTCATCATCACCGGCTCGGCCTCGCTGCTGGCCGAGTCCGTGCACTCGGTGGCCGACTCGGGCAATCAGGTGCTGCTCCTGCTGGGCCGCAGCCGCGCCCGGCGGGCGCAGACCGAGGAGCATCAGTTCGGCTTCGGAGCCGAGCGCTATTTCTACGCGTTTGTCGTCGCCCTGGTCCTGTTCACCGTCGGCGCCGTTTTCTCCTGCCTGGAGGGCATCGATCGGATCCGGCATCCCGAGCACGTCACGTCGGCTGCGGTCGCCTTCGCCGTCCTGGGCATCGCCGTCATCCTGGAAGGGCTGTCGCTGCGGACCGCGATCTCTGAGTCGAACCACAGCAGGGGCCGGGCCAGCTGGGGCAGCTTCATCCGGCACGCCAAGGCGCCGGAGCTGCCCGCGGTCCTGCTGGAGGACGTGGCCGCGCTGGCCGGGCTGCTGCTGGCGCTCATCGGCGTATCGCTGACCGTCATCACCGGCAACGGGCGGTGGGACGGGGCCGGCTCGCTGGGCATCGGCCTGCTCCTCGGCTGCGTGGCCGTGATCCTCGCCGTGGAGATGAAGAGCCTGCTCATCGGGGAGTCGGCCAGCCCCGGCATGGAGGCGGCCATCGTCGCCGCGATTCTCGGCGGCCCGGAGGCGGAACGCGTCATTCACCTGCGCACCCTGCACGTGGGCCCGGAGACCCTGCTCGTGGCCGCCAAGATTGCGGTCCCGCGGGACAAGCCGGCCCGCGACATCGCGGCCGGCATCGACGCGGTGGAGAAGCGCATTCGCTCCGCCGTGCCGATCGCGGAACTGATCTTCCTTGAGCCGGATCTCTACCAGGCCGCGCGGGCCGATGACACCGACCCTGCCGTCCGCGCTGCCCGCCGTAACCTGCCCGGTTAGGGGTCCCGCCTGCCCGTGCCGGGCGTGCTGGCTACCCGGCAGGCTTGCGGGCGACGAACGTCAGCACGCCGTCCACCGTGACGGTGATCTTGTCAAAGCCCAGCGTCTGCAGCCTGCCAAGCAGCGAGCCAGGATCGACCGGGTTGTAGGTGTCGCCGGCATGAAAATGATGCAGCTCGTTGCTGGCCAGGCTGTCGGAGCAGATCAGCGCGCCGCCCGGCCGGAGCACCCGGAGCGCGTGCGCCAGGATCTTGTCCTGCAGCCCGCGAGTGGGCACGTGGTGCAGCATCGTGAACGAGCCGACGGAGTCGAACGACTCATCCGGGTAGCTGAGCTCGGCCGCATCGCCGGCCGCGACGGTGACGTTGGTGCCGGCGTACCTGGCCGCCAGCCGCTGGCCGCGGCCGGGTCGAGCTTCGAGCACGGTCAGCTGCCGGACCCGCTGCCGCAGCCACTCGGTCGCCGCTCCCGGTCCCGGCCCTATCTCGAGCATGCAGGCGCCAAGATCAGCGGCCGCCGTCAGCGACGGCAGGATCTCGCCGCGGATTCGCGCCGCCCACTCGGCGCTGCCGCACAGCTCATCGTGGTCTGAGTTCATGACCGTGACGCTACGGGCCGGCCGGAACCCCAGAGCGTACGCTGTCATGCTGTGTCGCAAGACGGACATGTGCCTGACGGGTGCCGGGACAGCCCGGCCGCGATGATCGTGGCCACCTTCCCGATGGGACCGGGCTCGGTATTCGACTGGCATGCCCACCCCGACCACCAGCTCGCCTGGTCATCCAGCGGGGTGCTGACCGTCCGCAGCGAGGACAGCACCTGGGTGCTGCCGCCCACCAGGGCCCTGTGGATCCCGGCCGGGGTGCCGCATCAGACGCTCTCGTCCGGCAGCGCCACCATGCAGACCCTCTATGTCCGGCCCGCCGGGTGCCCGATCAGCTGGCCGGCACCGACGCCGGTCGCCGCGAGCCTGCTCCTGGCCGAGCTCATCGCCTACCTGGACAGCGACACCCTGGATGCGCAGCGCCGCGCGCGCGGCGAGGCGGTACTCGCCGACCTGCTCGAGCCGGTTGGCCTGGCCACCATCGAGGCTCAGGATGCCGGCCGGGAGCCGGCCAGGCGGGTGGCGCAGGCGCTGCGGGCCAATCCCGCTGATAAGCGGACGCTGGCCGACTGGGGGCGCGAGGTGGCCGCCAGCGGGCGGACGCTCGAGCGCGCCTTCCTGGCCGACACGGGGGTGCCGTTCGCGCGGTGGCGGACGCTGCTGCGACTGCGGGCGGCGCTGCCGGCCCTGGCCGCCGGCGAGCCAGTCGGCAACGTGGCGCGGCACGTCGGCTACGAGTCGACCAGCGCGTTCGTGGCCGCGTTCAGCCGGGAGACAGGAACGACGCCGGCCGCGCATTTCCGGCGGCGAGCCGGAGCCACTGATCCTGACACTTCCCGTCCGGCATCGGACTGACCCCCGGCACGCGCGCTCAGCCGGGAGCAATGGCCGGCCGCCGCTGGCGTCAGTGCGGTGTCAGCGCGGTGACGGCTGCGTGGCCGGGTCCTGTCAGCGCTGCGCCGCAGGCTGGTCGCATTGCTCAAGGCGGATCAGGGCCAGGCCAGGATCCGCGGCTACGACGTGGTCAGCCGGGCTGCGGCCGTCCGCGAGCTGATCGCCCCGACCGGCCAGTTCGCGTCGGCCGACGACGAGCTGACCGGCACCGAGAACCTGATCCTGATCGGCCGGCTGCTCGGCCTGAGCCGGGCGACGGCACGCGGCCGGGCGCGCGAGATGGCCGAGCGCTTCGGCCTGGAGGCCGCGGCGGGCCCTGCACAGACAGCACGGCGGCTCGCTGCTATAGCGCTGATTGCGCTGGAGTTTCACGGCCTGCCGTTCCATGCCCGCAAGGTCGGCGGCCTCGCTGGCGTCTTCCCCTCCAGGTGCCGCCACGACCTGGCCGCGGCGGGCCTTGGCGAGCTACGCGGAGCGTTGCGGCAAGGGGTCGGGGAGGCCAGACGATAAGCGTTCGAATCCTCCTGACCGGCAAGAAATCCGGGCCTTCGAAGTTAGCCGGGATCTGGTTTCCACCCGGTTACCGGGTGGCGGACCATTCCCGGCCCCTGGTAGACCTGGCTGGCCAGGATCTCATCCTCGACGTGCTGGACGCGATCGCATCTAAGCGCGAGAGGGGGTCCCAGGTGTGGGCGTCGCGCGAGTGCTGGTACTCACGCCTGGACTTCTTGAGCCGCCGACCGGCACCCCGGCCCGCCCCTCGGCCATGTGGGCGGGCCGGCGTTCCCGGTGGGTCCGTGTAGATGCTGCTTGAGGGGTTCAAGCGCGCCGGTGCCGGGCGAATCGCCCCAGCCCGGCCAGCCGGACCGGGGCGAGCACGGGCCGTGTGGCGGGTGGAGACGGCCTGCTGGTCCCGTCACCGGCCGTGGGTGGGGGGACGGTTTCTGGTATCGCGGCCTCTCCGGCGACCAGTGCGGTGTCGTCGGCGACGGAGCGGCCGATCCTGTCGAGGATTTGCGGGTGGCCGCGCAGGACGGCGTAGGTCACGCCGCCGGCCACCATGATCGCGAGGAACATCCAGGCGATGATGCTGTCTGGGTAGGGCGGGAACGGCACGTAGCTGCTGTAGAGGACGTAGGCCATGCCGCCTGCGGAGATCACGCCGGCGATAACGTCGAGCGGGTGCAGGTCCCGGATGCGGGCGAGGTAGACGGCGCCGCCGATGCTGACGATGAAGTATTCGGCGATGGCGAAGAAGCCGGCGAGGGTGAAGAACGGCCCGGTGAACACCACCGGGGTCGAGCTGGTGGAAACCACCCACAGGGCAAGCGCGAGCCCGAATCCGGCGAGCAGGATGATCGGCAGGACCGGGGTTTTGGTGGTCCGGCCGACCCGGGCGAGCGTGGGCGGCAGCAGCCGCTCGCGGGCCAGCGTGAACACCACCCGGGCGACCAGGTTGATGGTGGCGATGATGACCGCGAACGTGGCCACGATGATGCCGATGTCGACGAGGTAGCTGAGCCAGTGCACGCCGTTGCGGTTCGCCAGGTCGGTGAGCGGGTTCGGCGAGGCGATCAGCGCGGGCAGATGCCCGTTGTAGCCGAGGACGAGGCTGTAGCCGGCGAAGGTGAACAGCAGCCCGGTGATGACCAGGCTGCCCACGACCGCGCGGGGGATGACATGGTTGGGGTTGCGGGCCTCCTGGCCGAAGACGGTCGCGGACTCAAAGCCCTCGTACGCGAAGATGCCGATGACCATGCCGAGGGCAAGGCCCTGCACGGTGACGCCGTGCAGCCCGAACTGCGCGCTGTCGAAGATGTGCGGGGCGTGCGCGAGGACGATGCTGAACAGGAGCACCATCGCCGCGATGGACAGGGCCTGGAGCACGAGCATCACCATGACGGACAGCTTGATTTCCTTGTAGGAGAAGAAGGCGGCGAGCACGGCACCGAGCACGCAGAAGCCGGCCAGAACCGGTTTGGTCATCTGCATGCCGAATAGGTTGAAGAAGCTCGCGGTGTAGTTGGCGAACACGACGACCATCGCCGGCAGGGCCGCCAGCCCGATGAAGACGATGGCGAGGGCGGTGAGCACCCCGCCCAGACGGCCGGCGCAGCGGCTGTTGAGCCCGTAGAGCCCGCCGGTGGTGGCGAATCTGCGTGCCAGGCGGATGATGATCCATCCGGTGCACAGCACGACGACCATCTGAAACAAGACGGTGAGCCAGGTGCCGGTGCCGGCGAGCGGCACGATCAGTGCGCCCATGACGGCGACGGTCCCGGCCGGCGAGATCGCGCCGAGGGACTGGGCAAGCGCGCCGAACGTGCCGACGGCGTTACGTTGCAGGGTTGGGGGGCCGGTTGATGCCGGAACGGTGGTGGTCATCGCAACCTCCTAAGGGCCGGGACGCTCACCGGGCTGCGGGCGGCCGCTCCCGGTTGGGAGCAGCGGATGGGACGGTGGCTGTCCGGGCAAGCAGCGGCCGGTCGATCTTGCCCACGGGCAGCAGCGGCAAGCTGTCGATGATGTGGATCTGCTTGGGCACTTTGTAGTTGGCAAGCCGCTGCCGGCACCAGGCGGCGAGTTCTTCGGCGGTCACCGCAGTCCCGGGTTGCGGCTCGATGAAGGCGACACCCACGGCCTGGTAGTCGGCGTCGGGCCGGGAGACGACCGCCGCGGCGGCAACGGCGGGGTGGCTTTCGAGAGCCAGCTCGATCTCGCGCGGGTAGATGTTGTAGCCGCCGGACTTGAACATTTCCTTGTGGCGGGCCACGAGCCGCAAGTTGCCGTCCCGGCGGAGCAGCCCGCGGTCACCGGTTCGCAGCCAGCCATCCGCAGTGAACACGGCCGCGGTGTCCGCGGGCCGGTGGTAGTAGCCAGCCATCACCGACGGGTGGCGGACGCAGACCTCGCCCTCTTCCCCTGCTTCACCCCAGCGGCCGTCGTCGGTGAGCAGGCGCACGTCGAGTTCTGGATCGGGCCGCCCGACCGTGGCGGCCAAGACCTCGTCGTCTGCGCCTGGGTCGGTGTAAGTGACGGAACTGGTCACCTCGGTGGCGCCGTAGGTGGCGGTGAGTGCGACACTGAGCCGGCGGTAGCAGCGGATGACCTCCAGCGGCAGCGGCCCACCGCCCCAGCCAACCGCCCGCAGGGAACTCAGGTCGGCCGTGCTGAATCCGGCAAGCGCGGCGATCCGCTGCAGCTGTGTCGGGACCTGGAACAGGGCGGTCACCTGGTAAGGGGCGATCGCGTCGAGGGTCTGCTGCGCATCAAACCGCTGCTGAAACACGATCGAGCCGCCGGCCACCAGCGGCACGCAGCACAGGTCACCGACGCCGCCGATGTGGTCGATCGGGAGGTTGCAGATCAGCCGCAGCCGCGGGACCGCCCATTGGGCGGACTCGACCCGGCCCAGGCGCACCAGGCCAGCGTGCCGGATCAGCGCGCCCTTGGGAGCGCCGGTGCTGCCCGAGGTGTAGACGATGAGTGCGGGCTGCGCGGGGGTCACGGTCGCGGCCGCGGTGGCCGCCGCCGCCGCATCCGCTGCCGCGGCCCGGTCCAGGAAGGGGTCGCGGTCAGGCAGTCCCGCGAGCGGCAGGACCTCCGCCCGGCTTCTGGCCAGGTGCGCCGCCCGCCGGACGTTGGGCGCATAGTCTCGTCCCTCGAACCGTGCCATGGTGAACACGAGCCGGGGCTTGGCGTCTTGGAGCACGTAGGTGAGCTCGTCAACCGTGTGCGCCGGGTTGAGTCCCAGCCAGATCCCGCCCAGACGCGCGGTCGCCAGGCAGATGACGAAGAACTCGGGGCGGGGAGTTGACAGCACCGCCACCCGATCCCCGGGCCGCACCCCGGAGGCGTACAGCGCCCGGGCGAACACCTCGACCCGCTCGGCCAGGCCGCCGTAGCTCAGCACGTCCTGCTCGAACAGCAGCGCCGGGCGGCCAGGATCGACGGTCGCGTAATGGAACGGGTAGTCGCTGATCCGGCCCAGCGCCGGAGGGGCACGCCAGCCGGTCATTACTCGGCCCTGCCGTCCACGTAAAGCATCAGCCAGCGCGCGATCATCACCGGCGCTGCAGACCCCTCGGCTTCCATCTGGTGATCCACGGTGACCAGCACCCGGCTCGCCGATTTCCGCCGCACGTCCACGACTTCCCGGCTCACCCGGACTGCCTGCCCGGCGAACACCGGGGCGGTGAAGCGGACCCGGTCCAGCCCATAGTTGTAGCCGTAGCGGCCATCGGTTTGCACCAGCGGCACCGCAAACTCGAAGTGCACGAGCAGCGACAGCAGCAGGAAGCCGTCGGCAAGGTCGGGCCCGAGCGCGTGGTTGCGGCTCGGGGTCAGGTCGACGTACGCCGGATCAAGGTAGGTGGCGTGCGCGAATTCACGCAAATGCTCACGGTCGACGGTCACCCAGCCGGAGACATCCTGGTGTCCTAGCAGCTGCTCCACCTGATCGAACGTCACCGGTAGCCGACGGCGTTCCGGTGCAGGGCCGGTGTCGGCAGCGAAATCCTGGTGGTGTGCCGAGTGCATTTTGGCCTCCCCACTTGGGGGACACCGCCTGAGCTTCCTCACCTGCCGAACTATCGGTATCCAGCCACCCAGGCGTTGTGCCTGCAACGTTGGCCGCGGCAGCCCTTTCCGCAATACCCGTTCGACCTGACTTGGGTAGGACGAAAGTACCGGCGTCACAGGCCAAACGGCTTCGGTCCTGACGCTGTGACCCCGTGGCTTGAGGCACAATGCACCGCATAGCACATCAGCCCAGTTCAGAGCGGCCCGGTCAGTGGCTACGGTTACCGGGGCGGGGTGAGCAGAGACCCTAGCCTAGCGGCGGCACGAGACCGCTGCTAAGTCCGGCCGTGGCGGCGAACGCCGGGCTTGAGTGCCGTCATGGAGGCGCAGGCGATGTGCGACACCGGTACCCATGCCGAAGTCACGCCGGCGGAAGCCTGGCCGGCGAGCGTGGAGTGGGAGGGCGAGGTGCTTCCGCTCGAGCCGGCCGACGAGCTGTCGGCGCTGACGGTCTGCTACAACACCGTGGAGATCGACCTGCCGGACGAGGGGCCGGCCAAGCGGCTGTCACTGGCCGGGACGGCCGGCCGGCGCCGATGCTGGAGGCGCCGACGCTGCGCGAGGGCGAGGTGCCGGACACCCCGCTCGCCCAGCACGGGTTCTCCGCGCTCGTCGAGATCCGCAAGGGCGGCCAGGTGCGGCGGCTGTTGTCCGACACCGGGCTGACGCCGGACGAGCGCGCGGAGAACCTGCGCCGACTGGGCCGCGATCTGGCGGACATCGAGGCCCTTGCCTGCAGCCACGGCCACTTCGACCACACCACCGGGGCTTCCCACCGCCAGCCGCAGCGCCCTGGACGGCGCCGGCTTTGACATCATCGAGCACCGGCAGCCGTCGTTCCTAGATGACGGTCGGTGCTGATCACTGGCGAGGTCGACCGGGTCACCGGCTTCGAGAAGGGGGGCGGAATCCACCAGACCTGGCACGGCGGCAGCTGGGAACCGACCAGACAGGAGCGGCCTGACCCGGCATCTGACAACGGCCCGCACTCAGGCCATCGAGGCCAGCCCAGTCACCCGCCAGTCACCTACATTCTTGTCTCACACCCCGTCGTCGCCGTCGCCGAGGTCACCGGCGCCGTGCCCGACATCCGCCGCGACACCGGGCTGGTCACCGTGGCGGCCGCCGAGCCGGCGATGCAGGCGGCGCTCGTGCGCCCGCGGCGGTGCCAGCCAGGCACTCCCAGCAGCGTCGGCCCGCTGCCTAGAGCCGCTTCCCGCCGCCAGAGCCGGCCCCGCGCCGCGCCTGGTCGTCGCCCTCACCGCCCAGCCTGAGCAGGCGCTGTGCGCGCTCCTGCTCGAAGTCCAGGGCCCGGGCGCGCGGCGGCTCAATCCGGCCGATCCGCCGGCCGAGCTCGGCGACCTCCGACCGGATCCGCGGATCGGCCAGGACCGCGATACCGAAAGCGAGCGCGGCCGGGCTGACGTCATAACGGCGCTCGATCGACAGGCCGAGCGCCACGGCCGCGAGGTCGGCGTCGCCGAACTGGCGGTGACCGGGGCCGCTCCCGGTGCGGGCGGCGGCGCTGCTGCGGCCCGGGCGGCGCTGCTGCACGAGGGGGAGCAGGCCCAGCGACTCCCGGTACCTGAGCATCCGGGCCGAGGTACCGAGGGCCCGTGCCGCCTCAGCGATGCGCATGGCGATAAACTTAACATTTTCGTGTCAAGAAAGCGCGTCCCCGCGTGCACGGACCCGCCCTCGTCCCGTACGGTCGATGGTGTTCGCTTGCGGCCGTCAGCCAGCGTCCTGGCGCGCTGGCCAGGCCGGAGCTGGCAGGCACACGCCCAGCCCTCACCCTCAAGGAGTGCATATGCCCGCGGAGGCTCCCGCGTTCAAGGTCGCTGACCTGTCCCTGGCCGACTTCGGCCGCCGCGAGATCAGGCTCGCCGAGCACGAGATGCCCGGCCTGATGGCCGTGCAGGCCGAATGGGCCGGCTCCCGTCCGCTCGCTGGCGCCCGGATCACCGGCTCGCTGCACATGACGGTGCAGACGGCCGTGCTGATCGAGACGCTCGTGGCGCTTGGCGCGCAGGTGCGCTGGGCGTCCTGCAACATCTTCTCGACTCAGGACCACGCCGCCGCCGCCGTCGCGGTCGGCCCGGAGGGAACGCCGGACAACCCCAAGGGCATCCCGGTGTTCGCCTGGAAGGGCGAGACGCTGGACGAGTACTGGTGGTGCACCGAGCAGGCGCTGACCTGGCCAGGGGAGCCCGGGCCGAACATGCTGCTGGACGACGGCGGCGATGCGACCCTGCTCGTGCACAAGGGCGCCGAGTTCGAGGCTGCGGGCGCCGTACCGGCAACGGCGGACGACGACCCCGAGGAATGGCGGGTCGTCCTCGGGGTGCTGGCCCGGTCACTGGCGCAGGCACCCGGTCAGTGGACCGCTGCGGCCGACGGCATCAGGGGAGTGACCGAGGAGACGACGACCGGCGTGCACCGGCTGTATGAGATGGCCAGTGCGGGCACGCTGCGCTTCCCGGCGATCAACGTCAACGACTCGGTGACCAAGTCGAAGTTCGACAACAAGTACGGGTGCCGGCATTCGCTGGTCGATGGCATCAACCGCGCGACCGACGTGCTGATCGGCGGGAAGGTCGCGGTGATCTGCGGTTACGGCGACGTCGGCAAGGGCTGCGCGGAGTCACTGCGCGGCCAGGGCGCCCGGGTCGTGGTGACTGAGATCGACCCGATCTGCGCGCTGCAGGCGGCCATGGACGGCTACCAGGTAGCCCGGCTGGAGGACATGGTCTCGACCGCCGACATTTTCGTCAGCGCGACGGGCAACTTCCACATCATCACGGCCGAGCACATGAGCCAGATGAAGCACCAGGCCATTGTCGGGAACATCGGCCACTTCGACAACGAGATCGACATGGCGGGCCTGGCCCGGCTTCCCGGTGTGACCAGGACGAACATCAAGCCGCAGGTCGATGAGTGGATCTTCCCGGACGGCCACGCCATCATCATCCTGTCCGAGGGGCGGCTGCTCAACCTGGGCAATGCGACCGGGCATCCGAGTTTCGTTATGTCGAACAGCTTCACTAACCAGGTGATAGCCCAGGTGGAGCTGTTCACCAAGGCGGACGAGTACCCGCTCGGCGTGCATGTCCTGCCCAAGCACCTGGACGAGAAGGTGGCCCGGCTGCATCTGGACGCGCTCGGCGTCCGGCTGACCACGCTCACCAAGGAGCAGGCCGCCTACATCGGAGTGCCCGTCGATGGCCCCTACAAGCCGGACCACTACCGCTACTAATCCGGTGGCCTCGGATGTCAGCGATCCCGGGCTGGCCGCCGTTGGCCGGCCCAGGATCGCCTGGGCGCAGCGCGCGATGCCGGTGCTCGGGCTGCTGCGCGCTGCCTTCGCCGAGCAGCAGCCGTTCACCGGGCTGGCTGTCGCGGCGTGCCTGCACGTAACGGCCGAGACAGCCGGCCTGGTCAGCCTCATCACGGCGGGCGGCGGCGCCATTCACCTGGCAGCGTCCAACCCGCTGTCGACCCAGGATGATGTCGCCGCCGCGCTGGCGGCCGAGCCGGGGGTGACCGTCTACGCCCGGTCCGGTGCCGACCGGGGCACTTATGACGAGCACATTCACCGCGCCCTCGACTGCGGGCCCGATCTGGTCATCGATGACGGCGGCGATCTGGTCAACACGATGCACGAGCAGCGGCCGGAACTGCTAGCGCGGATGCGCGGCGGCTGTGAGTCGACGTCGACCGGCGTGGCCAGGCTCCGCCAGATGGCCGCCGCGGGCATCCTGTCCTTCCCGGTCGTCGCCGCTGACTCGTCGGCGGCGACCCGGATGATGGATAACAGGTTCGGCACCGGCCAGTCGGTCATCGACGGCATCTTGCGCGCCACCAACACGCTGCTAGCCGCCAAGACGGTCGTGGTCTGCGGCTTCGGCCCGTGCGGCAGCGGCATCGCCGAGCGGATCAGGGGCCTCGGCGCCCACGTCGTCGTCACCGAGGTAGACGCCGTGCGGGCGCTTGAGGCGGCCATGCGCGGCTTCCGGGTGCTGCCGATGGCCGCCGCCGCCCCGATCGGCGAACTGTTCATCACCGCGACGGGCTGCACGGATGTCATCGGGCCCGAGCACCTGGCGGTCATGCGGGACGGCGCCATCCTGGCCAACGCCGGCCACTTCGATGTCGAGATCGACGTGCGGGCGCTGGCGGACCTGGCGGTGGTGATGAACCCGGCCATCCGCCCGCATGCCGATGAGTACGTGCTCGCCGACGGGCGGCGGCTGATCCTGCTGGCCGAGGGCAGAGTCGTCAACCTGGTCGCCGCCGAGGGCAGCCCTCCCGCCGTCATGGACGTCTCGTTTGGCGTCCAGGCGCTGGCGATGGCCTGGCTGGCCAGCGGCGAGGCGATGCCGTCAGCCGGGGTCCATGACGTTCCCGCGGCGATCGACGCGAAGATCGCCGGGCTGGCGCTGGCGGCGCTCGGCACCCCGATTGACACCCTGAGCAGCGCGCAGATGCGGTACCTGGAGTCCTGGCGAGGGTAAAGCCGGGCGCCCTGGCCCTGGCCACGTGCGCCGCGGGGGCATCGCCGGGAGCCCGGACAACGTGGGAGCGCAGGTACTGTCGCTGTTTGCGCAGTAACCACGCATCCACGTTGTTCGTCCGGGGCCTTCGGGACCTCTGGACCTCCGGGTCCTGCCGGGGGGCGGGTCGGGCGGGCGGCGGGTCCGGAGAGAAGGCGGTCAGGCAGGCGGCGTGAACGGCGGCGGCTCCGGGCCGGACCCGGGCTGGTCGGCTGGCTGCGGGCTGGCGGTGGCCTCGGGTTCGCCAGCCTCCGCTGGCTGGCCGGCGGCAGAGGGCGACGTGACCGGGGCCTGATCCGGCTGGCCGGGGGCCGGGTGCTGGCCCGTAGCTGCGGTCGGCGGCGCGGCCGGGCGGATGGCGGCCAGCCGCGCGTGCTCGCGCTGGCGCCGGACAGCGAGGACCGCCGACAGGTAGGCAGCCGGCGGAGTTCCGGCCGGCGGAGGCGGGCTGACCTGCGCCGCAACGGCGGTAGCCAGCTGCAGGCCAAGACCGTCCCTGGCGGCTGGCGTGAGGTCATGAAACCGGCGCAGGTAACTGCCCGCGGCCTCGGCGGTCTGGTCGGACAAACGGGACAGCTCCAGCGCCTGGGCCCAGCCGAGCAGCGGCGGCGGGACCACAGCGACGTCCGCCGCCAGGTCGCTGCGGCGCGGCACCCGCTCCTGAATGACGAAGGTCCCGGCGAAGACGTCGCCCAGACGCTTGCCCCTGGCCGACACCATCGAGCTGATCAGGGCCACGGGCGGGAACATGTAGATCTCCACCACGCCGACCAGCGCGCGGACCAGGGCCTGGCGGAACCGCTCGGGTCCGCCATCGTCTCCGATCACCCGCAGCCCGAGCGCCATCTTGCCGAGCGTCTTTCCCCGGCTCAGGGTCTCGAAGATCGCCGGGTAGCCCACCAGGGTCACGATGAGGCCGGCCACGATGATGGCTCTGAGGATGGCAAAGTCCGGGCTGCTGGCGAAGGCTATGCCGACCAGCGCGATCAGGAATGCCACCTGGACGAGCAGGTCGATCAGCAGAGCGGCGATCCGGCCGGGGTAACTGGCAGGCTGGACGTTCGAGCACGACGGCCTCGCCGGTCACGACCTCGGTCACCGCAGCCTCCGCCTGGCCAGTCCCTGCTCGTGCCGTGTCGGGCCAAGATAACCCATGGCCCGGCAGTAGTCTCCTGGCGTGGACGTAGACGCATTCGTCGCGACTCATCAGGCGGAGTGGACGCGCCTGGACGAGCTTGTCCGGCGGAGGCGGCGGCTGTCGGGTGCCGAGATCGACGAGCTCGTCAGCAGTTACCAGCGCACCATCACGCACCTGTCGGTGCTGCGCAGCGGCGGTCACGATCCCGCGCTCATTGCCAGGCTGTCCAGCGGGCTGGCCAGGGCTCGGGCGGCCATCAGTGGGGCGCACGCGCCTGCCTGGCGTTCCGTGGGCACCTTCGTGACTGTGTCATTCCCGCTGATGGCCTACCGGCTGCGGTGGTGGTGGCTGGCCACGGCGGCCGGGACCCTGCTGCTCAGCTTCATCGCCGGGTGGTGGATTGCCAGGTCGCCGGGGGTGCAGGCCAGCCTGCTGCCCAAGTCCGCAGTGGCCAGCCTGGTGAACCACGACTTCCGCGGCTACTACTCGCAGTACGCCGCGTCATCATTCGCCGCTGAGGTGTGGACCAACAATGTCTGGGTCGCTGCCGTCTGCCTCGCTTCGGGCGTGCTGCTCGGGCTGCCCACCCTGCTGCTGCTGGCCCAGAACGCGATGATCATTGCCGTCGACGGCGGCCTGATGATCGGTCACGGCAAGGCGGCCGAGTTCTTCGGCCTCATTGCGCCGCACGGGATGCTGGAGCTGTCAGCCGTCTTCCTGGCCGGCGCCGCTGGCCTGCGGCTGGGCTGGTCGGTTATCGACCCGGGCCAGCGGCCACGGTCGCGCGCACTGGCTGAGGAGGGGCGGGCCGCGGTCACGATCGCACTGGGCGTGATCGGCATGCTCGCCGTCTCCGGGGCGATCGAGGCGTTCGTGACGCCCTCGCCCCTCCCGACCTGGGCGCGGATCCTGATCGGCGGCTGCGCCGAGGCTGCCTTCCTCGGCTACGCCGGGCTGCTCGGTCGCCGGGCCCTGCGCGCGGGGCAGTCAGCGGACATCGCCGAGGCTCCGGACTTCGCGCCCGTCGTGGGCTGAAGCCCCCGCGCCGGCCTGAAGCCCCTTCGCCCGCTTGAAGCCCCGCGCCGGCCGGAGTCCCGCGCCGCGCCGGGCCCGCGCGGGCCGGAGTCCCGCGCCGCGCCGGGCCCGCGCGGGCCGGGCCGCGACCCGAGCTGCGCCAGCGCCGCAGCGATCCGCCCGGCCAGCAGCACATCGAGGCGCGTGACCGCGGCCGCGGCAGGCGACTGCAGGGTCACGTCGGCGCCGTCATCACGCAGGTCGATCCGCAGGTGGCCGGCGTCGTCGCCGGCCACCGTGACGAGCCGCGTGGCCACCTCAGCGGCGCTGGCGATGGATCGCACCGGCACGGAGGTCCTGAGCGTGCCCAGGATGTACCTCCAGCCCAGGTCGAAGACCGCGTCGGATGCCTCCTGCCTGCCCAGCACCCGGCTCAGGTCCTGCTCGCCGTCCCGCATGCGGTCATCTCCCTCCATGTCCGGCAGCCAGCCTGGCTACAGCTGGCCGGCGGCCTTGAGCCGCAGGTAAGCGTCGGCCAGCGCAGCGGGCAGCCGGTCCGGCGGCGCGTCCACGACGTCCACCCCGTGCCTGGTCAGCTGAGCCCTGATGCGCGCCCGCTGGGCCACGGCGTGCTCCGCCGCTGCGGCGTCGTAGACGGCTATCGCGTCGCCGCGCTCGGCGGCCATCTGGGTCAGCCGCGGATCGGACACCGCGGCCAGCAGCAGCCGATGCCTGGACACCAGCAGCGGCAGTCGCGGCAGCAGCCCTTCCTGCAGCGCCGCCGGGTTGAGGTCAGTCAGCAGCACCACCAGGCAGCGCTGCCGGGCCATGGCCAGCACCGTGCTCGCCATCAGCCCGGCGTCGGACTCTGTCAGCTGGGCTTCCAGCACGGCCAGCGCGTCGGTGATGGCGGCGAGGACGTCCCCGCGGCGGGATCCGATCACGCGGGCCCGGACCTTGCTGTCCACCGCAACCAGGTCGATCCGGTCGCCGGCCCGGGAGGCGAGCGCGGCCAGCAGCAGGGCGGCGTCCATGGCGGTGTCCAGCCGCGGCAGCCCGGCTACCCGGCCAGCCGAGGTGCGGCCGGTGTCCAGCACGATGACGATCCGGCGGTCCCGTTCCGGCCGCCAGGTCCGCACCATCAGGTCGGTCCGCCGGGCGGACGCCCGCCAGTCGATGGAGCGCACCTCGTCGCCGATCACGTACTCGCGCAGCGAGTCGAACTCAGCGCCCTTTCCGCGGATCATGCTCCGGTGCTGCCCGTCCAGCAGGCGCAGCTGGGCCAGCTTCTCCGGCAGGTGCTTGCGGCTGAAGAACGGCGGCAGGACCCGCACCGACCAGGGTGCCGGGTGACTGGACTGGCGGGCGGCCAGCCCGAGCGGGCCGACTGACCGTATCGTCACCGGCCCGGCGGGCCTGTCTCCCCGGCGGGCCGGCCTGAGCCTGCTGGCCACGGTGATCTGCCCGCCTGCCGGGATGGCCACGCTGAAGCGCTCCGGGCGCGCTCCGACGCTCGGCTCCCACGCGTCGCGGACGATCCCGCGCAGCGCCCGGCGGCCCTGATTGACCACGGTCACGGCCACCTGGCCCGGCTGCCCGAGCAGGATCCGGGTATCCCCGGACCTGGTCACCCGCAGCTGGCGCACGCTCGCGGCGAGCGCGACGTCCGCCGCGATCGCGATCACGATCAGCCCGTCGGCGGCGACCAGCGCGCCCGCCGTGCGGAAGGCCAGCGCTACCAGGGTGGCGATCAGGGCGATGAGCGCCGCCCGGCCGGTCACCGCCACGGCGCGCGCCCGGGCCCGCCGCCGCCCCGGCCGGCCCTGGTGACCGTCGCAGCCTGTCTCACCGCGGCACCGGTACCGAGCCGAGCATGCCCTCGAGCACGCCATCGGCGCTGGCGCCCTCCAGCTCCGCCTCCGGCCGCAGCTGGATCCGGTGCCGGAACGTCGGCCTGGCCAGCGTCTTGACATCGTCTGGCGTCACGTAGTCCCGCCCGGCCAGCCAGGCCCAGGCCCGGCTGGTGGCGAGCAGCGCCGTGGCACCGCGCGGCGAGACGCCGAGCTGCAGCGACGCGGACTGCCTGGTGGCCCGGCAGATGTCGACGATATAAGCCATGACCTCCGGTTCGAAACGAACCCCGCGAACCGCATCCCGTGCCGCCGCCAGGTCAGCAGCACCAGCGACCTGGCGGATCCCGGCGGCACCCAGATCGCGCGCGTCGAAGCCCTCGGCGTGCCTGGCCAGGATGCCGATCTCGTCGGCCCGCTCGGGCAGCGGCACGGTCAGCTTGAGCAGGAACCTGTCGAGCTGCGCCTCAGGCAGCGGATAGGTCCCTTCGTACTCGACCGGGTTCTGGGTCGCGGCGACCAGGAAGGGAGCCGGCAGCGGTCGCGGCGTGCCCTCGACCGAGACCTGGCGCTCCTCCATCGCCTCCAGCAGCGCGGCCTGCGTTTTCGGCGGCGTCCTGTTGATCTCGTCGGCCAGCAGCAGGTTGGTGAAAACCGGTCCCTCGCGGAACTCGAATCGCGCGGTGCGGGCGTCGTAGATCAGTGAGCCGGTGACATCGCCGGGCATCAGGTCCGGGGTGAACTGGACCCGCTTGCCGTCCAGCGCCAGTGCCGCCGCCAGGGCCCGCACAAGCAGGGTCTTGGCCACGCCGGGGACGCCCTCGAGCAGGACATGGCCCTGGCAGATCAGGGCGATGATCAGCCCGGTTACCACCTGGTCCTGCCCGACGACGGCCTTGGCCACCTCGGCGCGAAGCGCGGCCAGCTGCGCTCGCGGGTCGCCGCGACCGGGCCAGGCGCCCGGCTGGCCGGGCGGGCTCGGCTGTCCCGGCTGTCCCGGCTGTCCCGGCTGTCCCGGCTGTCCCGGCTGGCCGGGCTGTCCCGGCTGGCCGGGCGGGCTCGGCTGTCCCGGCTCGCCAGCGTGCGCCGGAGCCTGCTGCGGCCCGGCGGCCGGATATTCGGTGCTCACTTTCCGCGTACCTCTTCCTCGAGGGCGTCCAGATCGTCGGCCAGGCTGACCAGCCTCGCCTCGCTGGCGGGCGCCGGGCCGTAGAGGAGCTCGCCGATCCGCTGCTGCGTCAGCGCCGACCGTCCGGCCAGGGTGGCCGTCACCGCGGCGGGCGCTGCTCCGTTCGGCAGCCCGACGGCCGGCCCGATCCGGCTCAGGGTGGCTGCCCTGAGCGCCGCCGCCGCGCGATCTCGTGCCTGCCGGGAGCGGTACAGCGCGGCGTGACCCTCGACCGTCTCCGACGCCCTGACCACCACCGGCAGCGGCTCGCTGACCAGCGAGCCGAGCCTGCGGGCACGCCAGAGCGCCAGCAGCAGGACGGTCACGCCGAGCTGGATGGCCACCAGCCTGGCCGGCAGCGGTATGAGGCTAGTGAACGACCTCGGTCCCGCGGGCGCTGCCCCGACCGCGGCCGCGGGCTCCGGCACCAGCCAGACGACTCGGCGGGCCGCGCTCAGCAGGTTGATGGCCAGCGCCGCGTTGCCCTGACTGGCCAGCTGCCCGTTCGTCAGCGGCGCCCCGCTGCCCAGCACGGTGATCAGCCGCCCGCCCGCTGTCAGCTGCACGAGGGTGGCCTGGCCTGCCGCCGGATAGCACTGGCTCGCTCCCGGCGTGCCCGGCTGGACCTGGAAGCCGGCCCCGCCCAGGTCGGCGGGACCAGCCAGGTCGGCTGCGGCGAGGCGGCAGGCGGGCGGCAGCGGGCCGACCGCCGGGACGGTGGCGATCCTGACGGCGGGGGCAAGCACGCGCAGGGCCGCCGGGGTGGGCTCGACGATGAGCAGATCGGCTGGCACGCGCGCGAGCGAGCCGAGCTGCCCGGTCGTCAGGTACTGGGGGCTGGTGATGACCAGGGTGCTGTCCGGCCGGGCCGCAGCGGCAGCGCTCCCGGCCGCGGCGGTCGAGAGCACTTGCTGTCCGCGCGCCTGCAGGATGTCGGCCAGCGCGTGCGTCCCGTCAGCCGCGGTGCTGTCCGGGCTGAGGTAGGGCGCGGGCGCTGACTGCAGCAAGGCGATGGCGATCCCGGCCAGGACGACGATGATGACGATCACGACAATGGCCCGCCACTGGCGCCAGCCCGCAGCGGGCGGACGCGCAGGCCTGCCGCCTGGGACGGCCGCCATGGCGGCCGGGCTGCGCTGGCTTGCCAGCGCGGCCCCGGCAGCCGGATCGGCCAGGCCCGGCCCGCTTCCTGCTGGCGGGGGACCGGGCTGGGCGGCGGTCACGGCAGCGATTCCCGGCCGCCGGCCTGGCTGACCGTCGCGACCGCTGTCCTAGCAGCCCGGACGCTCAGGTCGAGTTCGTGCACCTGCTGGTAGCCGGCCGGCGTCCCCGGCCGGTCGCCGTAGCGCACGTCGTCGAACAGCCGCGCCGCGGCCTGCAGCTCCGTGGCGCGGCCGGGCAGCGGCCCGGCCGCCTCGATCGCCAGCTCGTCGGCGGTCCGGCCCGGCCGCTGTGACAGGATGCCGCGATCCTCGAGGTCGACGGCGATCGCGCGGATGGTCTCGATAATGGCGCCGGCGTAATCACCGGCGGCCGCCAGCTGCTCAGCCTGGCGCCGGTGGTCGGCCGCGCCGAGCCGCTGTCCCTGCAGCAGCGGGCTGCCTGGCCGGCGCCTGCTGCGCCTGGTCGGCCCCATCCAGTAGGCGACTGCCGCCACGATCGCCACGGCGGCCACCGCGAGCAGGACCCGGAGCGCGACCCCGGAGCCCAGGCTCAGCCCGCCGATGGACAGGCCGCTGAGCCAGCCGATCACGTCATGCAGCAGCCGGTCCCACGGCGGCGGCTGGTAGATCGGCCTGGCCAGCTCCCGCCAGGCAAGCTGGCGTGCTGGCAGCCGCGCGATGGCCGGGTAGCTGGCTGTCACCATGAGGCGGGGGGAACCGCGGGCGCGGGTCCCTGGCCGGGCGCTGCGGGCCGCCACAGCCCTGATAGCTCGTCACCGGTCATCTGCTGGCTCTGCGCGGCCTGCCGCAAGGCCAGGTCCAGTCCTTCCTGGCGCATCCGGAGGTCCACGTAAAGCAGGACGATGGCTCCGGCGAGCACGGGCCGGGTAATGGCTCCGGCGATGATGGCGCCGATGGCGCCGATGATGATGCCGACGGCCGACTGGGAAGTGCCGGCGCTGAGGCCCCCGCCCGCTATCGTCTTGATGATGTCGAACGGGATCTCCAGGACCAGGGCGGCAATGGCGACGATGACATACGTCAGGATCAGGATCCCGAGGACACGCCAGAAGCTGGCCCGGACGAGCCGGAAAGACCTCTTCAGCGCCTGAACGGGCCCTTGCCCTTCCAGCACCACGACCGGTGCGACCATGTTGAACATCGCCCAGGCGGCGACGGTGACGCACACCATCGCCAGGCCGCCGAGCACGCCGAAGATCGCGGCCAGCGCGCCCGCCTTCACGGCAATCAGGATGGCCAGGATCACCACGTACGGCACCCAGAGCGCAATGATCACGAGCGTCGTCAGCACGCTCGCCCCTAGCACCGCCGGCAGCCGGGGCGCCGCGACCTGCCAGGCCTCGCCGATGGTCAGCCGCCGGCCGAGAACTCCGCGGCCGATCACGGCCGTCAGCATGCCGGTCAGGACGATGCTGGCGACCAGGCCGACCACGAAGTCGACCGCGAGCGCGCCGAAGAAGGTGCCGAAGAATCCGCCCAGGCGGCCGGTCTGCAGGGTCCCGTTGGACACCGACACCGCGTTACGGGCGGCGTTGCTGATGACGAAGGCAACCGCCGTAGTGATCACTCCGGTCGCGGTCAGGATGATGGCCGCGATGCCGATCGTGGCGACCGGATTCCTGCGGATCGAGGTGACCGCGCCGTTCAGGATGTCGCCCAGCGCCAGGGGCCGCAGCGGGATGCCGCCCGGCGCGGGCGCGCCTGCCGTGTTCCACGGCCCTTGCCCGTAGCCCTGCCCGTACTGCGGTGGCGGCTGGTAGTAACCCGGTGGCGGCTGCTGGCCGTAGCCGGGCGGCGGTGGCTGGCCGTAGCCGGGCGGCGGTGGCTGGCCGTAGCCGGGCTGGGCGTAGCCGGGCTGGGCGTAGCCGGGCTGGGCGTATCCGGGCGGTGGCTGGTAGTACCCCGGTGGCGGCGGCTGGCCATAGCCGGGCTGCGTGGGCTGGTCGTAGCCGGGCTGCTGCTGGTTGTACCCCGGACCCGGCTGGCCCGGACCCGGCTGGCCCGGACCCGGCTGGCCAGGACCCGGCTGGCCAGGACCCGGCTGGCCCGGACCCGGCTGGCCCGGACCCGGCTGGCCAGGACCCGGCTGGCCGTAGCCCGCTGGCGACGGCCCCTGGCCCGGCCCCGACGCGCCTGGCTCGCTTTCGCCGGGCTGGCCGTCATTCCGCTCGTCTTGCCGGTCTTCACTAGGCTCGCTCGCGCCGGACTGCTCCCAGGACGGGGTGTCACTCATCGCGTCTCCTTGCGGCCCCCGGCCGCCACTGACCTGCCCCCGGCGATCCCGGACCGGCTCGCGCCAATACTTCCATGAACAGGCTGGCCACGCTGGTCAAGCATGGTTGCGAACTGGCATATTCGCGTGCGTTCCGATCGGCGGGAGCCATGCCCGGGCATCGGGCCGGACGCCCCCGCGGACTGGCGCTCCGCCGCTGGCTGGCCCAGACTCCTGGGGTGAGCATTCCTGCCTTGCGCTGGCTCGACCCGCCGTCCGGGCCGGCCATCGAGCTGCTGGACCAGACCAGGCTGCCGGCCACCGAGGCCACGCTGACCTGCCGGGACGTGCCGGCGCTGGTCGATGCGATCCGCAGGCTGGTGGTCCGGGGCGCACCGCTGCTCGGGATTGCCGGGGCCTTCGGCGTTGCCCTCGCCGTCTGCCGCGGCGAGGACGCACGCCAGGCGGCCGCGGCGATCGAGCAGGCCAGGCCCACCGCGGTCAACCTGGGCTGGGGCGCGCGGCAGGCGCTCGCCGCCTATGAGCGAGCGCGGCAGGCATCGGGCCCGGATGCGAAACGGGACATCGGCCAGGCTGTCCTCGGCGCAGCCCGGGCCATCGAGGCGCAGGACGCTGCCGCGAGCGCGGCGATGGCGGCGCACGGCCTGCGCCTGGTACCCGCCGGCGCCAGGATCCTGACGCACTGCAACACCGGCTCGCTCGTCTCCGGCGGGGAGGGCACTGCCTTCGCCGTCGTGCTGGCCGCCCACCGGGCCGGCCGGCTCGCCCAGCTATGGGTCGGCGAGACCCGGCCGCTGCTGCAGGGCGCCCGGCTGACGGCGTACGAGGCGGGGCGCGCGGGGCTGCCGCATGCGGTGCTCCCCGATAGCGCGGCCGCGTCGCTGATGGCCGCCGGGCAGGTGGACCTCATCCTGACCGGCGCTGACCGGATCGCCGCCGACGGCAGCGTGGCCAACAAGGTCGGCACCTACGGCCTCGCGGTGCTCGCGCGCCGGCATGATCTGCCGTTCGTGGTGGTCGCCCCGGTGTCGACGATCGATTTCTGCACGCCCGGCGGAACGGCGATCCAGATCGAGTACCGGGCCGAGAGCGAGGTGCTCGGCATCGGCGGACAGCTGATCGCGCCGGCCGGTACGGGAGCTTATAACCCGGCGTTCGATGTCACGCCCCCGGAGCTGATCACTGCCATCGTCACCGAGCGAGGGGTCATCATGCCGGTCACAGCGGGTAACCTGCGAGGTCTGGGCGCTGAACCGGCTTCCGGCGCGCCTCCCGCTGGTACCGAATACGTGGGACGATGAGGACTTATGAAAGGTCGCGTGCTGGTTGTCGACGACGACGCCGCTCTCGCCGAGATGCTCGGGATCGTGCTCCGGGGCGAGGGGTTTGAGCCGACGTTCGTGTACGACGGCGAGAAGGCCATGGAGGTATTCCGGGATACCAAGCCCGATCTCGTGCTGCTCGACCTGATGCTGCCCGGCGTCGACGGCATTGACGTATGCCGTCAGATTCGCGCGGAGTCGGGCGTCCCGATTGTCATGCTCACGGCCAAGAGTGACACCGTCGATGTGGTGCTCGGGCTCGAGTCCGGAGCCGATGACTACATCGTCAAGCCATTCCAGTCGAAAGTCCTGATCGCGCGGGTCCGGGCCCGGCTGCGCCGGACCGATGACCCCGCGCCGGAGATGCTGGCGATCGGCGACATCTCGATCGACGTGGCCGGGCACTCCGTGAAGCGGGCCGGCGAGCCGCTGAACCTGACGCCGCTGGAGTTCGATCTGCTCGTGGCGCTGGCCCGTAAGCCGCGCCAGGTCTTTACCAGGGAAGTGCTGCTCGAGCAGGTCTGGGGCTACCGGCACGCGGCCGACACGCGCCTGGTCAACGTGCATGTCCAGCGGCTCAGGGCGAAGATCGAGAAAGATCCCGAGCGGCCGGACATCGTGGTCACGGTCCGGGGCGTCGGGTACAAGGCGGGTCCGGGCTGATCCGGGCCGCTCAGCGGGGAAAGGTCATGACGGGGGCCCTCCAGCTCGCATCTCGCCTCTATCACGGTGCTCAGGCGCGCCTGACCAGGACCAGCCGGGTGCGGTTGCGCTGGATGCGGTACCGCTGGCGCCGGTCGCTCCAGCTGCGCGTGGTCACGGCTACCTTCGTCCTGTCCGGCATCGTGGTGGCCGTGCTCGGGGTCTTCCTGATGCAGGAGATCGAGAAGAACCTGGTCGACAGCAAGGAGAGATCGGCCAGCAACATCGTCTACCAGGGCCTGTCCATCGCCCAGACCGAGCCGGGCGTGAGCGGCGGCTCGCTGGCCTCGGCCCGCACGCTGATGCAGGCGATCGTGACCGAGCTGCAGTCCAAGAGCGGGACTGGCATCGACTACGCCGTGGCAGTGGGCCTGCCGCCGGGCAAGCAGGGGCCGCCGGTCTACAGCGCCGGCGCCGTCTCCGGGTTCCCTGCGAGCTGGAGCATCGCCAGCATGCCGGCCGGGCTCGTCCGCAAGGTCCAGACGGAGAGCCGCAGCGCCGGCGTCCCGGTGGTCGCGCCCACCCGGATGACCCTGGTCGGCGGCTCGGCACCGGTGCCAGGTCTGGCCTACGGTGCCCCGTTCGGCAGCTTCTACGAGCTTTACTACTTCTTCCCGCTGGTGTCCGAGCAGCAGACCCTGGCCAGCGAGCAGAAGACGCTGCTCCTGGTCGGACTGGTGCTCGTATTCCTGCTCGCCGCCATCGCCTGGCTGGTGACCCGGTGGGTCGTCGTGCCGGTCCGGCTGGCGGCCCGGGGCGCGCTGCGGTTGTCCACCGGGGCGCTGGCCGAGCGGATGCCGGTCCGCGGGGTCGACGAGCTGGCGGCTCTGTCGACCGCGTTCAACCAGATGGCCGCCAGCCTTCAGGAGAAACTGGAGGAACTGGAGGACCTGTCCCAGGTGCAGCGCCAGTTCGTCTCGGACGTCTCGCATGAGCTCAGGACTCCGCTGACGACCATCAGGATCGCCGCCGACGTGCTCTTCGGGGCGAAAGGCGAGATGGAGCCCGCGCCCGCGCGCTCCGCCGAGCTGCTGCAGAGCCAGCTTGAGCGGTTCGAGTCCCTGCTGACCGACCTGCTCGAGATCAGCAGGTACGACGCTAACGCGGCGACGCTGGACGCTGAGCCGGTGGATGTGTGCGATCTGGCCCGGCACTCGGCCGACGTGGCGCAGCACCTGGCCGAGCGCCGCGGCGCCAGGATCGAGTTCCGGCTGCCGCCCGAGCCGTGCGTCGCCGAGGTGGACCGGCGCCGGGTCGAGCGGATCCTGCGGAACCTGCTGGTGAACGCGGTCGAGCACGGCGAGGGCCGGGACGCGGTGGTCACGGTGGCCGCCGACTCGACCGCGGTGGCCGTCTCCGTCCGGGATCTGGGGGTCGGCCTGGCTCCCGGTGAGGAGCAGCTGGTCTTCGACCGGTTCTGGCGCGCCGACCCGGCCCGGGCGCGAACGACCGGCGGCACTGGCCTGGGCCTGGCGATTGCCCTGGAAGACGCCCGGCTGCACGGCGGATGGCTCGAGGCGTGGGGCAAGCCGGGGCAGGGATCGGTATTCCGGCTGACCCTGCCGCGCACGGCGGGCACCGAGCTGGCCGGCTCCCCGCTGCCGCTGAAGCCCGATGAGGCCGACTTCGGCGTCGCCGTGTCACCCGCCGGCCAGCCCGAGGCCCCGCCGGAGCCCGGCAGCGGGCCTGAGTCCCAGCCCGAGCCCGAGCCTGCGCCCGAGCCCGAGCCGGAGCCGGTCGCCGGGGCTGCCGGGAGTTCCGAGGCGGCGCTGCGTGGCTAGCGGGCGGCTGCTGGCCGGGGCCGTCGCCGCGGTGGCGGTGCTGGCTGCCGGATGCGCTACCGTGCCGGTCTCCGGCGGCGCCGCGGCGATCAGCACGGCCAGCAACCAGGCTCAGCCGTTCGTGCAGATGCTGCCCCCGCCCGGGCCGCGGCCCGGCTGGTCCGCCTCGCAGGTGGTGCAGGGCTTCCTGCACGCCAGTGCGGACCCCACCGACTACTCCGTGGCCCGCCAGTACCTCGCGCCGGGGCTGCGGCAGACGTGGCAGCCGGCGGTCGAGCCCATCACCGAGGTGTCCGGGCTGAACGCTTCCCCTCAGGTGGTCGTCGGGCCGAGGACGGTGAACGGGCAGAACGCCCTGAGTGAGCAGCTCAACTATCAGGGCCTGGAGCTGGCCACGCTCACCGAGGCCGGCCAGTATGCCTATCAGCCAGAGCCGGTCACGCACGAGTACGGCTTCACGCTGGCCAGGATCAACGGGACCTGGCTGATCGAGGCCCTCCCGGCCACGCTCCTGCTGACCAGCGCCGATTTCCAGCTCGCGTATCAGCCGCTGAGCGTCTACTTCTTCGCCCAGTCAGGTAGCTTTCTCGTCCCTGACACGGTCTTCGCGCCCAAGCAGGCCACGAACGCCGAGCTGGCCACCCGGCTGGTGCAGGCCCTGTTCAGCAACACCGACAGCTGGCTCGAGGGCGCGACCACCACGGAGTTCCCGACCGGCACGCAGCTGCTCGGAGTCAAGATCGTTGGCGTGACCGCCATGGTGGACCTGGGCGGCGCCGCGGCCCAGGCGAAGGGCAACGAGCTGCCGCAGATGGCAGCCCAGCTGGTCTGGACGCTGACCGGCCCGTCCAGCCCGTTCGTCTCCGGGACGGCGCCGATCCGCTCGGTGCAGCTGCTGATCAACGGCCGGGCCAGGCGGATCGACGGATCGGTCAACCAGCTGCTGTCGATGTATGTCCAGCTGGTACCGGGGGCTAGCGCGCCGTCCCAGCGTTCAGCTCTAGCCGCCTTCTACCTCACTCCGGCCGGCGGTCTCGTCAAGCTGCCAGGGCCCGGCCAGGCGCAGCAGGTCACGGCCCCGGCCGGACTGGGTGCCCTGGCTGCCGGCGCGATGGCGGTCTCGGCGCCGCTGCCCTGGCCGCAGTCGCCGGGCTCTCAGACGCAGATCGGGGTCGCCACCAGCGCCGGCGGATGCACGGTCTACCTCGGTCCGGTCGGCAGCGCCAGCCGCCTGGTCCCCTCCCGCATCCCCGGAGCGGCCGCCTGTAATTCGCTGAGCTGGGACTACGAGGGTGATCTGTGGGCGTCGACCGGGCAGTCGCTGTGGGTGATCCAGTCAGACGGGGCACTCGCCGGCGTGAATCTGCAGGCACTCGCCGGGGCTCAGATCGTGCAGTTCCGGATAGCGGCCGACGGCGTCCGAGCCGCCATGATCGTGCGGACTCCGTCGGGGGCGACCGAGCTGGAGAAGGCCGCGATCAGCCGCAGCACCAGCAACCGGCCGGGTAACCAGGCCCCGACGGTCAACTTCGTGCTTCAGCAGCCGGTCCAGGTCGGCACCAGCATCTCCGATCCGGCGGCGCTGACCTGGGATGGCGCGGATGACCTGATCGTGCTGGCCAAGTCGGCCCTGCAGGAACTGCCGCTCGACGGCTCCCGCGGTAACCCCCTCAATTCAGGGCTGGCGGGCATCACCTCGATCTCCGGCAACGACCTTGATCTGGTGGCCGGCACCAGCGACGGCCGTATCTGGCTGGACGCGAATCAGCAGGGCAACTGGACCCGGGAGGGCCAGGGAGACCTGCCTGCGTATCCGGGTTAGAGTGCGGCTTGTCGTTTCGGGGCTGAAGCGGTCAGTCTGCCGGCTCATGACCGGCATGGGCACTCCGAAGCCGGGCAACTGGCCGCAAGCCGGCCCGCGGCAGTTAGCTGATCAGGGCGATCCTTATGACTCCCCTCCTGACATCCGGAGCCGGCCCGGATACCGTCGGAGACATGGCACCCGCCCGGGTCCGTGGTTGCGCTGGGCAGGGCATCCCCCTACCGGGATGTCACGCCTGGCTAGCCGATGCCAGCCGCAGGCAAAACGGCCCACGTAAAGCGACTTATCGTCGACTGATCACGGTGCGGCTTAGAGGTAAGTCCTGCCCCGCCGGCGGATCCGATATCCGCCGGGCAGGGAGAAGGGCAGTAGTGGCACAATCATTGCCGCGAGCCCCTCAGCAGGCGGATGTGGGGTCGAAGACCAGGTCGGCCGGGCGGGTGCCGCAGAGGACCGGGCGAAGGGGGTTCCTTGCGTGGACATCATCTTCAAGGGCCGGCACACCGATGTGCAGGAGCGATTCCGGCAGTTCGCGATGGCCAAGCTGGCCAGGATCGAGAAGCTCGACCAGAAGGCCATCAGCGTCGAGGTTGAGCTGGACACGGAGCGCAATCCGCGGCAATCGGGACGTAAGGAGCGGATCGAGCTCACGATCACCTCACGAGGCCCGGTTATCCGCGCCGAGGCAGCCGCCGATGACCGGTTCGCGGCCCTGGACATGGCGATGGCCAAGCTCGAGGGGCGGCTGCGCCGCGCCTGCGACCGGCGCAAGAGTCACGGCGGGCACGCCGCCGTCCGGCTGATCGACTTGCCCGAGGCGGACGAGGACAGGGCGGCCGTTCTGGCCGAGATGGCCGGGCAGGTCCCATCCTCCCGGACCGGGGTGGCGGCTCGTCCGGTGGCGGACGAAACGGGCGCCCGTGGTGCGGCCGGCGATGCGGCGCACGGCTCCGACGACGAGGCCGCCGTCCGGATTGACATGCAAGGCGATGGGCCCCTGGTTGTGCGGCAGAAGTTCCATGCGGCCAGCCCCATGACGATCGACCAGGCGCTCTTCGAGATGGAGCTGGTCGGGCACGACTTCTTCCTGTTCCAGGACGCCGACGGCGGCATGCCGAGCGTGGTGTACCGGCGGCGCGGCTATCAGTACGGCGTGATCCGCCTGGTTCCCGGCCCGGCGGAGCTGGCGGGCCAGCCCGCGGCGCCGGCGGCCCAGGCGGCCAGCCAGTCGAACGGCCAGCTGCGGCGTGCCGCTAACCTTGCCTAGCGGCGGCCCCGGCTACGCTGGCTGCCCTCAGGGCTAACGCAGCGCCGGCCAGGCCTTCGCTCCGCGCAGGGCTCAGGCAGCGCCCGAGCGCCCGATTCCGGCTGGCCACGGGGCTGGCCGGGACGCGCCTGGCGGAGGCATCCGGGCGCCTGGAGCAGTACCAGGCCCTGCTGATAGCTGGCCGGGCGGCTGCGGCTGCGCTTGCATGCGGCGCGCCCGTCGGCGAGAGTTGAGCACGGACCGCCGCACATCCATGCGCTGGTGCCGCTGGCACCACGCGGGATTTGCCCCGGTCCTTTAGAGCAGGAGGCAGGAATGAGGCGCAGTGCCGGGCCTGGTGCTGGGCCAGGCAGGACGGGCGGGCTTGAGCCCATCCGGACCCTGATCGTGGACGATCATGCGCTGTTCCGCCGCGGCCTGGAGATGGTACTGGAGGCGGAGCCCGACATCGAGCTGGTCGGAGAGGCCAGCGACGGCGAGGAAGCGGTGGAGAAGGCCGGGGAGTCGCTGCCTGAAGTGATCCTGATGGACATCCGGATGCCGCGCACCAGCGGTATTGAGGCCTGCCGGGCCCTCAAGGAGCTCGTCCCGAGCACGAAGATCGTGATGCTGACGATCAGTGACGAGGAGGAGGACCTGTTCGAGGCCATCCGGGCGGGCGCCAGCGGCTACCTGCTCAAGGACATCCCGCTGGACGAGGTCGCCGACACGGTGCGCGCGGTGAACGGCGGCCAGTCGCTGATTAACCCGTCCATGGCCGGCAAGCTGCTGACCGAGTTCGCGACCCTGGCGCGGCGTGACGACGATGACAGCCGGCCGCAGCAGGTACCCGCCCCGAAGCTGACCGACCGGGAGATGCAGGTCCTCAAGCTCGTCGCGCGCGGCATGAATAACCGCGACATCGCCAAGGAGCTGTTCATCTCCGAGAACACGGTCAAGAACCATGTCCGCAACATCCTGGAGAAGCTGCAGATCCACTCCCGGATGGAAGCGGTCATGGTCGCCGTGCGGGAGAAGCTCATCGAGTTCGGCTGACCGGGCGCCGCGTGCCGGTACCGCGCTAGCCCCAGCTCCTTGTCAGGCTGCTCCTGACGCCGTAAGGTAATGCCTGACAGCGGCAGTCAGGAGCGAGCGGCGAGGGATGCTGATGTCAGCGGCCGATGTGATCCGGGACAGCGCGGCGTGCACGTTCTGCCTCAAGCCGGCGGCCAGCGTGCCGACTCTGGTCGCCGGGCCGGGCGTGTACATCTGCAGCGAGTGCGTCGATCTCTGCACCGAGATCATCAGGGCCAGGCCCCCGGGTCCGCGCGATCCGGTCAACTGGGAGCAGGACCTCGATGATGACGCTTTGCTGGCGCACCTGCCCAGGGTCGCGGCCGTCGGCGCCCAGGTGGATCAGCAGCTGGCCCAGTGGGTCAGGAAGGCTCGTGACCGCGGTATCACCTGGACCAGGATCGGGGCAGCCCTCGGGATGACGCGGCAGTCGGCCTGGGAGCGCTTCTCCGGCGAGGAGTAGCTCAGCCCTGTGCCGCCAGCGCCGACCGCAGCCGCCGCTCCAGCTGGGGCGGGTGCACGTGTCCCAGCTGGACGCTGTCGCAGCCGACCCAGGCGGCCGCCTCGGCAAGCGCCCGCGCCATCGGCTCAGCCGCCTTCGGGGTGTCCAGGGTGAGCTTGCGGGCGACCAGAGTGCGGCCGCTGCGCACCGGGTCAACCCGGCCGACCAGGCGGCCTCCGGCCAGCAGCGGCATCGTGTAGTAGCCGTGGACGCGCTTGGACTGGGGCACGTACGCCTCCAGGCTGTGCTCGAACCCGAACACCCGCAACGTGCGCTTCCTGTCCCAGATGAGCGAATCGAAGGGCGACAGCAGCGTGGTGCGATGCCGTCCGCGGGCGGGTGCTGCCCGGGCCGCGTCACTAACCGCGTCACTAACCGCGTTACTGGCTGCCGCCCGGGCCGCGGCACTGGCCGCCGTCGCGGCCGGTGCGTCGGCGGCCATCCCGACCGTGGCCGGATCGGCCCAGGCCCGGACCGCTGCCGCGCCCCTGACCCCGGCGATCTCCGCCGGGATGAGCCCGGCGGCAGCGGCGGCATCCTCGATCGCCAGCATCCTGTCCTCCTGCCGCTGGCCCGTGCCTCCGAACCGCAGCCGCTGGTAATCGGCGAGATCGGCGCGGGTCGCCACGCCCAGCGCGCGTGCCGCCACGCCCGCCAGGTGGATCACGCATTCGTCATCCGAGGGATCTGCCGCTAGCAGTTCGGCCGGCAGCACGCGCTCAGGCAGGTCGTAGACCCGGCGCCAGCCTGTTCTCCGGGCGCAGATGACCTCGCCAGTGTCGAGCAGCCACTCGACCGCGATCTTGGTATCCGACCAGTCCCACCAGGCGCCACCGTTCTTGGCCCCGCCCAGCTGGGTGGCGGTGAGCGGGCCCTCGGCCCGGATCCTGGCGAGCACCTTCTCGCACACGTCCGGATGGCTCTCGTGCCACCGCATTCCCCTGGCCCGGAAGGCGCGCCGCCGGAACGCGTAGTACGGCCATTCCTCCCGCGGCAGCAGGCAGGCGGCGTGCGACCAGTACTCGAACGCGTCGGCCTGCCGCGGGTGCCAGTACGCGCGCTCGATCCGCTCGCGCGAGATCGCGCCCAGCCGGGCGTACGCGACAAGCTCGTGCGAGCGGGCCAGCACGCTGATGGTGTCGAGCTGGACGGCGCCTATGCGGCGCAGCATGGCGGGGACGCCGCCCCGGCGGCTCTCGGCGCCGATGAAGCCCTGGGCCCGCAGGGTCAGCAGCCGGGCCTCGTCGGGGGTCAGGCTGAGCTGAGGCGGGGGAACGCTGCGGCTGGCCACGGCGGGAAGCGTAGCCGGTCCCGCTGACAATCAGTATGGGCCGGTCATCCGGTATGGGCCGGTCATCCGGTATGGGCCGGAGGCGCGGAGGTTCAGGACGGGCCCCGGGAAGGGGGAGGCTTCGGGGGCGGTTTAGTACCAGTCCTCGAAGATGTCGGTCGTCAGGGCCAGCAGGCCGCCGATGACCACGATGCCCACGCCAACCCAGAACACGGCCCATGCCGGCCCGAGGACCAGGGCGAGGCCGCCGACCGCGAAGCCGGCCATGATCAGTGACACCGCCACCCAGGACACCGGCCGGCCGTGGAAGGCCGCTGAGGCGTGGCCGGGGTCGCGGAGGGTTCCCGGCGCTGCCGCCGCGATATCACCAGCGCTGCCCTGGGAGCTGGCCAGCTGGCCGGACTCGGGCGTGCCGCCATCGGCCACCGTGCCGGGCTCCACCTGGTTAGCCATGCAAGCTGCTCCTTTCGTGCGGCGTGCCCGCTGACGGTATCATTGTGGCCAGAGCCGGCTGAGGATGCACACTCGGCCCCCTCTGGTACGCGCGTCAGCGCGTGGCTCGGATTCCCTGGCTGTCTCGCCTACCATGACTGTAACGACGGTCGTACCTGTCCCGCCGCCACACGTTCAGCTTGCCCCGGCGAGCATCCCGCAGATGTGCGAGTGCGGTAGCACGGTCAGGGGAACCGAGAGACCGACGATCCGCGAGGAGCGCGACAAGAAGTGCCAGCCATCATCGACAGTGTCCTTCGCGCTGGCGAGGGCAAGACTCAGCGGAAGCTTAAGCGGATCGCGAGCCAGGTCAACTCGATCGAGGAAGACTTCGCGGTGCTGAGCGACGCCGAGCTGCGGGCGATGACGGATGAGTTCCGCCAGCGCCTCGTGAACGGCGAGTCGCTTGATGACCTGCTCCCTGAGGCATTTGCCACGGTTCGGGAGGCGGCCAGGCGGACTCTCGGGCAGCGGCATTTCGACGTCCAGATCATGGGCGGAGCCGCCCTGCACATGGGCAACATCGCGGAGATGAAAACCGGCGAGGGCAAGACCCTGACCGGCGTGCTGCCCGCCTACCTGAACGCGCTGAGCGGCAAGGGCGTGCACATCGTGACGGTCAACGACTACCTGGCGCATCGTGACGCCGAGTGGATGGGCCGGGTGCACAGGTTCCTCGGCCTGGACGTTGGCGTGATCCTGGCCAACATGGAGCCGGATGAGCGCCGGACGCAGTACCGGGCCGACATTACCTACGGGACCAACAACGAGTTCGGCTTCGACTACCTCAGGGACAACATGGCCTGGGGACTGGAGGAGTGCGTCCAGCGCGGCCACAACTTCGCGATCGTGGACGAGGTCGACTCCATTCTCATCGACGAGGCGCGGACGCCGCTGATCATCAGCGGCCCGGCTGACCAGAACAGCATCTGGTACCAGGAGTTCGCCAAGATCTCGCCCCGGCTGCGCCGGGGCGAGGACGGCGAGGGCGACTACGAGGTCGACGAGAAGAAGCGGACAGTCGGCATCCTGGAGGACGGCGTCCAGAAGGTCGAGGACTGGCTTGGCATCGACAACCTGTACGAGCAGGTCAACACGCCGCTGATCAGCTTCCTGAACAACGCGCTCAAGGCGAAGGAGCTGTACAAGAAGGACAAGGACTACGTCGTCATGAACGGCGAGGTCCTGATCGTCGACGAGTTCACCGGCCGGATCCTGGCCGGGCGCCGGTACAACGAGGGCATGCACCAGGCCATCGAGGCCAAGGAAGGCGTGCAGATCAAGGACGAGAACCAGACCTTCGCCACGATCACGCTGCAGAACTACTTCCGGCTCTACGACAAGCTGGCCGGAATGACCGGTACCGCCATGACCGAGGCGAACGAGTTCCACCAGACCTACAAGCTGGGCGTCATCCCGATCCCGACCAACATGCCGATGATCAGGGACGACCGTTCTGACGTGGTGTATCAGACCGGCCAGGCCAAGTACGAGGCGCTGGCCGAGGACATCGCCGAGCGGAGCCGCAAGGGCCAGCCGGTGCTCGTCGGCACCACGAGCGTGGAGAAGTCGGAGCTCGTCTCCAAGATGCTCAAGCGCCGGGGCATCCCGCACGAGGTGCTGAACGCCAAGTACCACGAGCGTGAGGCAACGATCGTGGCGCAGGCGGGCCGCAAGGGCGCGGTCACCGTGGCCACCAACATGGCCGGCCGCGGTACCGACATCATGCTGGGCGGCAACCCCGAGTTCATCGCCGATCTCGAGCTGCATCAGCGCGGCCTCTCGCCCACCGACACGCCCGACGACTTCGAGGCGGCGTGGCCGGAGGCGGTGGAGAAGGCGCGCCGGGCAGTGGCCGAGGAGCACGAGGAGGTCGTCGCCGCGGGCGGCCTGTATGTCCTCGGTACCGAGCGGCACGAGTCACGCCGGATCGACAACCAGCTCCGCGGCCGGTCCGGCCGTCAGGGTGACCCCGGCGAGTCGCGGTTCTACCTGTCGCTGGAAGACGACCTGATGCGCAGGTTCAACGCGGACAAGATCCAGCACATGATGTCCCTGCTGAAGACACCGCCGGAAGTGCCGATCGAGTCTAAGACCGTGAGCCGGGCCATCAGGTCGGCGCAGACGCAGGTGGAACAGCAGAACTTCGAGATCCGCAAGGACCTGCTCAAGTACGACGACGTCATGAACCGGCAGCGGCATGTCGTCTACGACGAGCGCCGGCGGGTGCTGGAGGGCGCTGACCTGCAGGATCAGATCCGCGGCATGATCAATGACGTGATCGCCGGCTATGTGGCCGGCGCCACGGCCGGCGGCGTCGACGAGACCGAGTGGGACCTGCAGCGGCTCTGGCGGGCGTTCCGCCAGCTGTTCCCGATCACGCTGACCATCGACCAGCTGATGGACGCGGCCGACGACCGGTCCGGGCTGTCAGCCGATTTCGTTACCGAGATGGGCCAGCAGGATGCCCAGGCGGCCTACGACCGGCGCGCCGAGGAGCTGACGCCGGAGGTCATGCGCGACCTCGAGCGGCGCGTGGTCCTGGCGGTGCTGGACCGCAAGTGGCGCGAGCACCTGTACGAGATGGACTACCTTCGCGATGGCATCACGCTGCGCGGGTATGGCCAGCGCGATCCGCTGGTGGAGTACCAGCGCGAGGGCTATGACATGTTCACCGCGATGATGGACGGGATCAAGGAAGAGTCCGTCGGCAACCTGTTCAACCTGCAGGTCCAGGTGCAGCAGGACCCGATCATGGCGGACGGCGGAGCCGGCCTTTCTGTCTCGGCGCAGCCGGATGACGCCGCCGCGGCGCCGGCCGGTCCCGGTGCAGGCAGCGCGGCGCTCCCTGGCGCCGCTCGCGGCGGCTCCCGCGGTGGTGCCGCCGTCGCCGGAGCGGCCAGGGACAGCGGGCCCGCAGCCGGGGCGGCGCCGGCGCAGCCCAAGGGCAGGCGCGCGAGGCCCGCCGCGGCCAGCGGGCCGGCTGCGGCCGGCGAGCAGGGCGTGCCGGCAGGCCTGGCCGCCCGCGGCCTTGACCAGCCGAAGCGGCCCGCCAGGCTGAGCTACACCGCTCCGAGCGAGGACGTGCCAGGAGCAGCCGAGCAGCGCTCGACGGCAGCCGGCGGTGCCGACTACTCCAAGGTCGGCCGGAACGCCCCCTGCCCGTGCGGCTCGGGCCGCAAGTTCAAGCTCTGCCACGGCGACCCGCGGCAGCGCTAGCCGGCTCAGGCGCGCTAGCCGGCTCAGGCGCACTCGATCGCGGTGCATAGCCACTGCACGGCCTGACCCGGCAGGCCGGGGCCGCGCACGCCCCAGGTATCCGTGCGCCGCGATCGTTCCAGCCGCAGCGCGACGGCGCGGATCCGCGGGCCGACTCCGACGATGACGGCCATCTCGACGACGTCGGCAGCGGGTGCCGAGGCAATGATCCGGTGCACTCGCGGCTGGTACCCGGCCGACAGCAGCGGGCCAAGCTGCCGGATGCGCCGTCGCGCCTGCTCGGTCGTCCACCGCGTGACCTGCCGCTCCGGCCGGGCCCCGGCCAGCGTCTCCACCAGCACCTGCGCGAGCTGGCCGGGCCACTGGTCGGTGCCGCCCGCCGCCGGTCCCGGCTGCGACCGGGCTGGCGGGTGCGACCGGGCGGCCGGCCGCGACCGGGACGGCGGCTGCGGTCCGGGCGGCCCCGGCGGTCCGGGCGGTCCGGTAGGGCCTGGCGGCCCCGGCGGGCCACCCTGGTCACAGCCGCCCTGGGCCGGCTGGCGGTCACCCGGGCCGGCCAGGCCGCCGGCGGACGGGCCGGCCGCGTCGTCGTCATAGGGCGGCGCCGAGTCAGGGATCTCGATCCGGCGCACGGCGACGGCGTCGGGCAGCGGCCGCCCGCGCGGCGTGCGCCGGATGGCTGGCAAGAGCGGTACGACGGGCGGCCCAGCGGGCAGGCTCCGTGCGTCTCCTGGTAATCCAGGGGGTGGTGTTTCCGGCATGCCTGAGTTGTACGCGATGCTGGTGACATTCCGGTCGTGCGCGGGCCGGGCAGGCGCCGGGATCCGGAATGCATCGGCCGTCGCGCTGGTTCAGCCAGGTGAGTTTCCGCAAACGAGAACCAGGAGATAGCAGTGTCCCTGCCACCGCTGGTCGAGCCGGCCGCCGATCTGAGCGTCGACGAGGTGAAGCGCTACTCGCGTCACCTCATCATCCCTGAGGTGGGCATGACCGGGCAGAAGCGCCTGAAGAATGCCAGGGTGCTCTGCGTGGGAGCCGGCGGCCTGGGCTCTCCTGCCCTGCTCTACCTGGCTGCCGCAGGCGTCGGCACGCTAGGAATCATCGACTTCGACGTGGTCGACGAGTCCAACCTGCAGCGCCAGATCATCCATGGCCAGTCCGATATCGGCAGGCCGAAGGCTGAGTCGGCTGGCGACAGCGTCCGCGAGATCAACCCCTACGTGAACGTCGTGCTGCACCAGGAGCAGCTGGATTCCGGCAATGCGCTGGAAATTTTCGCCCAGTATGACCTGATCGTGGATGGTACCGACAACTTCGCCACCAGGTACCTGGTCAACGATGCCTGCGTCCTGCTCGGCAAGCCCTACGTCTGGGGCTCCATTTACCGCTTCGACGGTCAGGCCAGCGTGTTCTGGGCCGAGTACGGCCCCTGCTACCGCTGCCTCTACCCGGAGCCGCCGCCGCCGGGCATGGTGCCGTCCTGCGCCGAGGGTGGCGTCCTCGGTGTGCTCTGCGCCTCGATCGGCTCGATCCAGGTCAACGAGGCCATCAAGGTCATCACCGGCATCGGCGAGCCGCTGACCGGCCGCCTGATGATCTACGATGCGCTGGAGATGGCTTACCGGACGGTCCGGGTCAGGAAGGATCCGGAGTGCCCGATCTGCGGGAAGAATCCCACGATCACCGAACTGATCGACTACGACGCCTTCTGCGGCACGGTCTCCGCGGATGCGCAGCAGGCCGCGTCCGGGTCGACGATCACGGCAGCCGAGCTCAAGGCCATGCTGGACCAGGGCGAGGACATCTTCCTGGTCGATGTCCGGGAGCCGAACGAGTACGAGATCGTGTCCATCCCTGGCTCGGTGCTGATTCCCAAGGACCAGTTCCTCACCGGCTTGGCGCTGGAGCAGCTGCCCCAGGACAGGCGGATCGTGCTGCACTGCAAGAGCGGGGCGCGCAGCGCCGAATGCCTCGCCGTGGTCAAGAACGCTGGCTTCGCCGATGCGGTCCACGTGGGCGGAGGCGTCCTGGCCTGGGTCAATCAGGTGGATCCGTCCCTGCCGACCTACTGAGGACGGCCGGCCGCGGTGCGGTCAAGGGCGACCAGGACGGCCCGCCTGGTCACTGACAGGCCTTAACATGCCGGTGTGGCACTGCAGCCCGGACCCGCGGACGGCGACAGCAGCGCGCCGCCATCCGGAGCGGGCCCTGCTGCGGCCGGCCGCAGCAGGGCCGCGCGGTCGGTAGCGCTGATCGCCGTGCTGGCCCTGGGGCTGTGCGGGCTGGCGGCATCGGCCGCCGGGATCGCCGGCCAGCTGCTGCCGCGCCGTTTCACCACCAGCCAGCAGCAGCAGATCATGGCCTGGGAGACCGCCGGGCGCTGGCGCACCCTCAGCGCCGGGCACATGTTTCCGGCTGCGGTCAGCTACCAGCTGTCCGGAGCCGATCTTAAGTCGGCCGCCGGACTGACGGTATCGGCGCGCCGGCTGGGCGTCATCCCGCAGGCGAGCTGCACGGCGGGCGCCGACCCGGCGGCAGCGCGGGTGCTGAGGCAGTACGGCTGCCGGGCGGTGCTCCGGGCTACGTATGCCGACTCCACCGGGAGCCTGCTCGTGACGGTTGGCGTCGCCGTTCTGCCGGACAGCATGGACGCGCGCAGAGCCGCCGATGCGCTGTCGGCGCCCGGGCCCGGCGGGCTGCTGCGCAGTGTCCGCGCGGCACCGGTGGCGGGCACGGTCGCCGCGCATTTCGCCGACCGGACGCGCCAGCTGGCCTGGAGCAGCAGCGTGGGCTCCTACGTGATCCTCTCCGCGGCCGGCTTCGCTGACGGCCGGCCCCGGCTGAAGATCTCTGCCGACGCTTATGTGGCCGTGGAGATGTACCGGACCGCCGGCGGGGTCACCGAGGCGGTGAGCGCTGAGCTGGGCAAGGCGCCACCGGTACCGCGATGCCCGGGAGCACCCGGATGCTGAGCGCGCTGCCGGGGCGGGCACGGCGGAGCGCGCGCGGCGGCATGCGGCTGACTGCGGCGGCCCTGACCGCCCTGATGGCCGTGTCGCTGTGCCTCAGCCCGGCGCGCGCCAGTGCCAGCACGGTTCGCCAGGCCGAGGCCTGGGTGCTGACTGCCCTGAACGTGCCCAGCGCCTGGTCGATCAGCCGGGGGGCGGGCGTGACCGTCGCCGTCATCGACAGCGGCGTCGATCCGGCCGTCTCGGACCTGACCGGCTCGGTGATCACCGGGCCGGACATGACGGGAGTGAGCACGCCGGTTAGCAACCCTGACTGGGGCGTGCACGGAACCTGGATGGGCTCGCTGATCGCCGGGCACGGCGACGGCCCGGCGGACGCGAACGGGATCATCGGCGTTGCCCCGCTTGCCCGGCTGCTCTCCATCCGGGTCATCACCGACAGGACCGATCCGAATTACGCTCTTTACGAGCATGAGCCGCAGGTCCGCGGCCAGCGCGAGCTGGCCGCGGCAATCACGTACGCGGTTGCTCACGGAGCCTCGGTGATCAGCATGTCGCTCGGCTACATGTCGCCGAGCAGCGCTGTCCGCTCCTCCCTGCAGGATGCCTTCGACCACAACGTCGTCGTGGTCGCCTCGGCCGGGAACTCCGGTGATACTGCCGGCGCGGTCGGCACCGGCCACGCGCCGTATTCGTTCCCTGCGGACTACCCGGGCGTACTCGGGGTCGCGGCCGTCGACGCCACCGGCAGCCCGGCCGGCTTCTCCAGCGAGAATCTCTCGGTGCAGGTGGCTGCACCGGGGGTCAACGTCCCAGCTGAGGGCAGGGGCGACCAGTACTGGCTGGTCAGCGGCACCAGCCCGGCCTGCGCACTGGTCGCTGGCGTGGCTGCCCTGATTAAGGCCAGGTACCGCGGCTTGTCCGCTGCGGAGGTGGACAGCGCCATCACGACGACCACCACGAACCGGCCGCCAGGAGGCTACGACCAGCAGGTCGGCTTCGGCACGGTCGATGCGGCAGCGGCGCTGGCGGCGGCGGGGCGGCTGGCCGCGCAGTCATCACCGGGGCAGGTCGTCTCCGCGGCCAGCCACTTCGGCGGCGGCCCCGCGGCCGTGCCGGCGTCCCCGGTCCGCTCCCGCGGCCCACTCGGGCTGGTCTTGTTCTGCCTGCTGGGTGCTGGCTGCCTGGCGATCCTCGCCGTCGCGACGAGGCTGCTGCGCGCGCTCCGCTCAGGCCCTGAGCTGAGCGGAGCCGGCCCGGTGCCGGGACAGCCCTGTCATTCAGCCGCTCCGGTGACGGCGGGCCCGGGCTGGAGCGTGCTGCACGGCGACCGGGGCACGACGGCCGGCGACGGGCTGCCGCCCGATCCGGCGCCTGGTCGCCCGGTGCCTGGCGGCTCGCTCAACGATGACCCCCTGGCTGTTGACGTGGCGTCTGGTGATCGGGCGTCTGGTGATCGGGCGCCTGGTGATCGGGCGCCTGGTGATCGGGCGCCTGGTGATCGGGCGTCTGGTGATCTTGCGCCGGCGTCTGGTGACGTGGTTCCTGGTGACGCGGAGCCGGGGGGCACGCCCGGCTGGCGGCCGCCTGGCGGCAAGCCGCAGAATGGCCGGGTTCATGCCGATCAGCCAGGCGATGCGCAGGTCCCCGATCCCGCGATGCGGGGGCGGGATCTTCCCGGCGGGGACCTGCCGGATGATCGCTCGCCTGACCAGCAGTCACTGGCGTCACGTTTTCCCTGGCAGCCGGCACCCGGCGGCAGGCATGCGGCGGAGCGGCGAGGCACCGGGCGGCGTGGGTGACTGCCCGCCAACTGGCGATCAGTGACTTCGCCAGCCGGGTACTGGAGGTGATCGAGGCGATCCCGGCGGGCCGGGTGATGTCCTACGGGGACGTGGCCGAGTACCTGGGGGAGGGCGGCCCCCGGCAGGTTGGCCGGGTCCTGGCCCTCTGGGGCGGCGGCGTCGCGTGGTGGCGGGTGGTTCACGCGGACGGGTCCCTGCTGGCCGGGCACGAGCACGTCGCGCTCGAGCGCTACCTGGCTGAGCGAACTCCGCTGCGGCGGATGGGCGGGGCGCCGGCCCGGATCGACATGCGCCGCGCCCGCTGGGCCGGATGACCTGCGGCAGCGCTGACCGCTTGCCTCGGCTGGCGGCGAACCTGCCCGTGTCCCGTGGGCGATGAGCTAGCCTGGGTTGCTCGGTCGCCGCCGGGCCGGGGGAACCGGCGGCTGCTGCGGACGTTCCCGACTGGAGGTGGCGGTGAGCCTCGTCCCGCCGGCAGTCAAGGATGCCCGGGCTGGCGAGCGGCGGCGGATCCGCGTCCGGACCTGGGCGCCGTGGCTCGTCGTGGGCCTCTACGTGCTCGGCGCGGTCGCGCTGACCTGGCGGCTATGGGTCGATCCCGCGTCGCGCACGCCTGTCGGCGACCCGCGAACGGGGGATATTGACCTGCTCGCGTGGTATATGCGGTACTCGGCCGCGGCCATCTCGCACGGCAGGCTTCCCGCGCTGGTCAGCACCGCGATGAACGCGCCGCGTGGCATCAACCTGATGTGGAACACCTCCCTGCTCATGCCTGCTGTGCTGCTGACTCCGGTCACGGTGCTGGCAGGCCCGCAGGTCAGCCTGAACCTGCTGCTGACGGCTGGCTTCGCAGGCTCGGCGGCCAGCATGTTCCTGGTACTGCGCCGGTGGCAGGCCAGCATCATCGCGGCGGCGCTCGGCGGCGCGGTCTACGGGTTCTCGCCCGCTCTGCTGAACTCAGCCATTGACCACTTCCAGGTGCAGTTCGCTGTCCTGCCGCCGCTGATCATCGACGCGCTGCTGCGGATCATGACGGGCCGCGGCCACCGCGTGCGGACCGGCGCCTGGCTCGGCCTGCTGACGGCCGCGCAGCTGTTCACCGGCGAGGAGATGCTGCTCGACACGGCCGTGGCGGCCCTGCTGCTGCTGGCCGTGCTCGCGATCGGGCGGCGTCGTCCTAGCCTCGATCAGCTCCGCGGCGCGGCGGCCGGCCTCGCGACCGGAGCCGCCGTGACGCTGCTGATCTGCGGGCGTGCCCTGTGGGTCCAGTTTCTCGGACCGCTCCGCCAACACGGCAGCCCGTGGACCACGAGCATCTTCAGGAGCGCTCCCGGCGCCCTGGTCACCCCGGCAGGTAATCTGCTCTTCCACACCCGGGCCAGTGCGGCGGCTGCCTTCCCGACAGCCAGCCATCCGACGGGCCTCTGGGAGAACCTGGCCTACCTGGGCGTGCCGCTACTGGCTGTCCTCCTCGCGGCCGCGATCCGTTTCTGGCGGAATCCCGGGGTCCGTGCCACGGCCGTGACGCTGGTCGTGCTGGAGCTCTTCAGCCTGGGTGACGGTCCCCTGACCCTGCACGGGTTCCGCTATCCCGCGGTGCTGCTGCCCTGGCACTGGCTGCAGGGCCTGCCGTTCCTCAGCGACGTGCTACCCGACCGGTTCGCCGTGGTCGCGGACGGCGCGGCCGCTGCCCTGCTCGCCTTCTCGCTGGACGCGGCGCGCACCGCCGCGCCGCGCGTCTCGTGGCGCAGCACCAGCCTCGTCACGGCGGTCGCCGTGCTGGCGATACTGCCCCTCGTCCCGCTTCCGGTCCAGGTCACCTCCGCCACGCCGGTCCCGGCTGGCTGGAACACGATCTTCGCCAGGCTGAGGCTCGCGCCGGACGCCGCCGTGCTTGTCATCCCGGTCCCGACAGCGCTGCAGCCTCAGGTCATGCGCTGGCAGGCTGATACAGGCGAGCCGGGCTCCCTGGTCGGCGGCTGGTTCATCGGGCCCAGCAGGACCGGGCGGGCCGTCGTTAACGAATTCGGCCCGGCGCACGCCGCAGTCTGGCGCCTGGACGCGCTGTCGGCCGGCCCCGCGAACGCGACCGGGCCCACCAGGCCGGAGATCCGCCAGGCCCTCGCGTACTGGCGGCCCGCCGCGGTTGTCGCCGTCACCACCCGCGGATCACGGCTGTGGCGGTTCCTGACCGGGCTGCTGGGGGCGCCTGCCATGGAGGCCGGGCGCGTGCTCGCGTGGCGGCGTTGACCGGCAGCGACCCGTTGCTGCCGGGCTCAGCTGCGCCGCGGCCCAGTGTGGTGCGCACGACCGTCTCCCGCCTGCCCGGTCTGCGGCCCGTGTCGGGCGTCACAGTAGCGAGGTGCCTGGGTCGGTGGGCGGTAGTGATGTGGCTCGGCCCCGGGTCGGGATTGTGGCGGTGGCGTATAACGCGGAGTCGACGTTGCGGGCGACGCTGGATCGGGTGCCGGGGGGTTTCCGGGAGCGGATCGCTGAGGTGATCGTGCTGGATGATGCGAGCGGGGATGAGACGTTCGCGCAGGGGCGGGCTGGGCCGAGCAGCCGGGTAGCCCGAGCACGCTGGTGGTGCGGCATACGAAGAATCTGGGTTACGGGGGCAACCAGAAGGCGGGATACAAGCTGGCCCTGGAGCGGGGGCTGGATGTGGTGGTGCTGCTGCACGGGGATGGGCAGTACGCGCCGGAGCTGCTGCCGCAGATGGTGGCGCCGATCGTGCGGGGTGAGTGTGATGCGGTGCTGGGGTCGCGGATGATGGACCGGGGGGCGGCGCGCCGCGGCGGGATGCCGCTGTACAAGCTGGCCGGGAACCGGGTGCTGACGGCGGCGGAGAATGCGCTGCTGGGGTCGGCGCTGAGCGAGTTTCATTCCGGGTACCGCGCCTACAGTGCCGGCGCGCTGCGGGCGATCCCGTTTGAGCACAACACGGATGACTTTGATTTCGACACGCAGATCATCATCCAGCTGCTGCACGCCGGGAAGCGGATCGCGGAGATCCCGATCCCGACGTATTACGGGGATGAGATCTGCTACGTCAACGGGATCCGGTATGCCCGGGACGTGATCAGGGACGTGCTGGAGTACCGGCTGGTGAGCAAGGGCCTGGGGACCTCCGGGTGGGTGCCGGGGCCCGAGGGGTACGCGCTGAAGGAGGGCGAGGGATCCTCGCATGAGGTGATCCTGGGCATGCTGGCGGGCCTGCCGGCCGGGCGGGTGCTGGATCTGGGCTGCTCGGGCGGGCTGCTCGCGGCGCGGGCGCGCGCGGCCGGGCATGAGGTGACCGGCGTGGACTACGCGGAGATCCCCGGCGTGCGGGAGCGCACCGATCACTTCATTCAGGCCAGCCTGGAGGACGGCATCCCGGCCGGGGCGGGCGACGGCTTCGATGTGGTGATCGCGGCGGACGTGATCGAGCACCTGTCCCAGCCGGGCCAGCTGCTGCGCGAGGCCCGGCGGGTGCTGCGGCCGGGCGGCCAGGTGCTGGTGTCGGTGCCGAACTTCGCGCACTGGTACCCGCGGCTGCGGGTCGCCGCCGGCCTGTTCGGCTACGACCGGCGGGGCATCCTGGACGAGACGCACCTGCGGTTCTTCACCCGCGCGACGCTGCGCCGGCTGGTCCGCGCCAGCGGCTTCGACATCCTCGCCGAACACGCCACCGGCCTGCCGCTGGGCACCCTCTCCGGCGCCGACGGCAGCAGGCTGCGACTCGCCCGCGCCCTCGACCACTCCCTGGTCCGCGCCCGCCCCACCCTCTTCGCCTACCAGTACATCCTGCGCCTCACCCCGCACGCCGAGGAAACCGTACATGCCGAGCTCATCTGAGGCAGAGGGCGGCCTGCACCCGCGCCGGCGCCGTGGCCAACTGGCCTGCGAATGTCGGCAGTCTCTGCTGGAATGCGTTGCGAGATGGAACGTAACGCGTCCGGCTACCGCCTCGTTCGCCGCCCTGTGCCCGCCCTCGGAGCGCCGGATCTCGATCCCGCCCAGCGTCAGGTGGTCGAGCACTGCGGCGGCCCGCTGCTGGTGCTGGCCGGGCCTGGCACCGGCAAGACCACGGCCATCGTCGAGTCGGTGGTGCACCGCATCAGCCGCCGTGGCATCGCGCCGGATCGGGTGCTGGTCCTCACTTTCAGCCGGAAGGCTGCGGAGGAGCTCAGGGAGCGGATCATGCTCCGGCTCGGCCGTACTACCAGGCAGCCGCTCGCGCTGACGTTCCACAGCTACGCCTACGCTCTGGTGCGCCGCGAGTTCGTGCTGGCCGGCGACGAGCCGCCGACGCTGCTGTCGGGTCCCGAGCAGCTGCTGGAGGTGCGCAGGCTGCTGCGCGGGGAGGCCAGCGATGGCGGCACGGCCTGGCCGGAGCGGCTCCGCCCGGCCCTGGCCACCAGGGGATTCGCCGCCGAGCTGCGAGACTTCCTGCTGCGTGCCGCGGAGCGCGGCCTCGACGGCCGCGGCCTTGCTGAGCTGGGCAGGCAGCGCGGCCGGGACGACTGGGAGGCCGCCGGCCGCTTTCTCGACAGCTACGCGGCCAGGTTCGACCTGGCGCCGGTACCGGCTTACGACTACGCGGAGATCATCCGTATCGCGGGCGCGCTGCTGCGCCGCGCCGCTACCAGGGCGCGTGAGCGCCAGGCCTATGACGTGGTCCTGGTCGATGAGTTCCAGGACACCGATCCCGCGCAGGAGCGACTGCTGCACGAGCTGGCCGGTGACGGCCGCGAGCTGATCGCGGTGGGCGACCCGGATCAGTCCATCTACGCCTTCCGCGGCGCTGACGTGGACGCGATCAGGCGCTTTCCGCAGCGGTTCCGCGGCCCGGACGGCAGCGACGCCGCGGTGATCGCGCTGCGCACCTGCCGCCGGTCCGGCGAGACGCTGCTGGCCGCATCCCGCCGGATCGCGAGCCGGCTGCCCGCCGCACTGGGGCATCAGGGCATGGCGGCGAGGCGAGATCATCGTGCCCTCACCCCGCGGCCGGCTGCCGAGCCGGGCACGGTCGCGGTCATGACGGCCGCCAGTGCCAGCCAGGAGGCAGCGCTCATCGCGGACACGCTGCGCCGCGCGCACCTGCTGGAAGGGATCGCCTGGTCGTCGATGGCTGTCCTGGTCCGGTCGGCCACCCGGCAGGTGCCGGTCCTGCACCGGGCGCTCGCCGCGGCCGGCGTCCCGGTGTCGGTGACCGGCGACGACCTGCCGCTGACCGCTGAGGCAGGGTCGCGGCCGCTGCTGCGCCTGCTTGCCTGCGCGCTGCGGCCAGGGGCGCTGGATGAGGAAGCAGCCGCCGAGCTGCTCACCGGCCCGCTCGGCGGCACCGACGCGCTCGGCCTGCGCCGGCTGCGCCGCGGCCTGCGGGCGGCTGCGCAGGCCGCGGGGGAGCCGGTCACGGATGAGCCGCTGGCCGCGGCGCTTCGCGACCCGCGCGAGCTCACGGCCGCGGGCTGGCCGGCTGGCGCAGGCGGCGCGGCTCCAGGACAGCCAGCCGAGCGGGCCTTCAGGCCGGCCCTGGCCGCCGCCCGGCGGGTCGCCGAGCTGATCGCTGTCGCCCGGCAGGCCGCCGAGGAAGGGACGGCGCATGACGTGCTCTGGGCCGTCTGGGAAAGGTCCGGGCTGGCTGAGCAGTGGCAGGCGGCCAGCGCGGCCGGCGGCAGCCGCGGCGCCGCGGCCGACAGTGACCTCGATGCCGTGGTGGCGCTGTTCGACGCGGCGGCCCGCTTCACTGACAGGCTGCCGCAGGGCTCGTCTCGGCTGTTCCTGGACAGCCTGGCCGGGCAGGAGATCGCGGGCGAGACGCTGGCCGAGCGGGCGCCGCATGGCGACGCCGTGGCCGTGCTGACCGCGCACCGGGCCAAGGGCCTGGAATGGGACCTGGTGGTGGTCGCCGGAGTTCAGGAAGGCACCTGGCCGGATATCCGCCAGCGCGGCTCGCTGCTCGGCATGGACGAGCTCGTGGACCTGGCAGACGGCCGGCTCGATGCCGGCCAGGACACCCTCAGCCGGGGGCAGGGCGCCGACGCGGCGGCTGCGGCGCTCGCCTCCAAGCTGCTCGACGAGGAACGCAGGCTGTTCTATGTTGCCGCCACTCGCGCCCGGCGGACGCTGGTCGTGACCGCGGTCGGCGGCTCGGACAGCGAGGAACGGCCGTCCAGGTTCCTGGCTGAGCTGGCCGGTGACGAGATCGAGATCTCGCACCTGCCCGGCACCGGGCGGCGCTGGCTGGCGCTGCCCGCGCTGACCGCCGACCTGCGCCGCGCCGCGGCCGACGACAGCCTGCCGGCGCCGGTGCGCCGGGCCGCTGCCGCGCAGCTGGCCAGGCTCGCCGCCGCCGGCGTGCGGGGAGCGAGCCCGCGACAGTGGTACGCGCTCACTGAGCCGACCGGCACCGGGCCGGATGGCACCATGCAGCCGCTGCGCGGCCCGGTCCGGCTGTCGCCGTCGCAGGTCGAGACGTTCACCAAGTGCGGCCTGCGCTGGCTGCTGGAGGCGGCGGTCGGCGTCAGGTCCGCCAGCGTGGCGCGTCACTTCGGCACGGTGATCCATGCGGCTGCCGCGCTGGCCGCCGAAGGCGCCGATGACGGGGACATCGCCAAGCGGATCGATGAGCTGTGGCAGCACCTGGACTTCGGCAGCTCCTGGTACAGCGCCAAGCAGCGGGACCAGGCGGATCGGATGGTGGCCAAGTTTCTCGACTGGCACCGGCGCAACCCGAGAGAGCTGATCGCCGTCGAGGAGTCGCTGCGGGTGACCGTCGGAGATGTCACGATCACCGGCCAGGTGGACCGGCTGGAGCGGGATGCTGACGGCGCCGCCATCGTGGTCGACCTGAAGACGGGCACCACCAGGGCGCCCGACGCTGAGCTGGACCGCAATCCGCAGCTTGGCGTCTATCAGCTGGCCGTGCTGCTGGGGGCGTTCGAGCAGCTGGGGCTGACCGAGCCGGGCGGAGCCGAGCTGGTCCAGGTGGGCAAGGCGAGCCTGGCGGCCAAGGTCCGGGTGCAGCGGCAGCGGGGGCTGTCCGAGGATCCCGATCCGGGCTGGGCCGGGGACCTGGTCGAGGCGGTGGCTGCCGGGATGGCCGGACCGGTGTTCCGGGCGACCGCGAATCCCGGCTGCCGGGTCTGCCCGGTCGCCGCGTGCTGCCCGGCCGATGAACGCGGTGCGCAGGTGACACCATGACGCGCCGGATCCCGGCGGCCTCCCGGCCAGCTGGCCAGGACCCGCTGCCGGGACTGGGCAGCCCGGCACCGGCGGCCGCGAGCCCGCGCCCCGGCGGATCCGCCCGCTACAGCCCGGCGCAGCTGGCGCGGATGCTGGCCGTGCCGGAGCCGACGGCTGAGCAGGCTGCCGTGATCGGGGCGCCGCTGGCGCCGATGACCGTGATTGCCGGCGCCGGATCGGGCAAGAGCGAGACGATGGCCGCCCGGCTTGTCTGGCTGGTCGCCAACCGACTGGTCCGGCCCGAGCGCGTGCTCGGGCTGACCTTCACCAGGAAGGCCGCCGCCGAGCTGGCCGACCGGGTGCGGATCCGGCTCGATGGGCTGCGCCGGGCTGGCCAGCACGGTGGCCTGCACGGGACCGGCCAGCGCGGGCTGGACGCGGACGAGCTGCCGGGTGAGCCGGTGATCGCCACCTATCACGCCTACGCCGGGCGGCTGGTGACCGACCACGCGCTGCGGGTCGGCCTGGAGCCATCGCTGCGTCTGATCACCCCGGCCGTCGCCTGGCAGCTGGCCAGCCGGGTCGTCGCGGCCTATGACGGGCCGATGGACTCGGTCAGCTGGACGCCCGCGACGGTGACCGCGGCCATGCTGGAGCTGGCGGGGAAGCTCTCCGAGCACTTGCGCGGCCCGCGCGACGTGCTCGAGACGGGCCGGTGGCTGGACCAGTGCCTGGCGGCGCTCACCGGCCGGGTGCCCAAGGCGGCCAGGGACGTGGCGTCCTGCCAGCGGATTCGCGAGCAACTGCTGCCTCTGACCGCCGCCTACGGGGCGGCCAAGGCAGCCAGGGAGGTCATCGATTACGGCGACCAGATGGCCATCGCCGCGCGCATAGCGTCCGCGCATCCGGAGGTGGGCGCGGGGGAGCGTGCCCGGTATCAGGTCGTGCTCCTGGATGAGTATCAGGACACCAGCCACGCGCAGCTGGTGCTGCTGCGGGCGCTGTTCGGCGGCGGGCACCCGGTCACCGCCGTCGGCGATCCATGCCAGTCCATTTACGGCTGGCGCGGCGCGAGCGCCGGCAACCTGCGCCGGTTCAGCACTGACTTTCCCGGCCCCAGCGGCGAGCCGGCCCCGGTACGGCTGCTGTCGACCAGCTTCCGTAACGCCGGCCGGGTGCTGGCCGCGGCGGGCGCTGTGCAGGCCGGGCTGCGGGCAGCGGCTCCCGAGGTGCCAGTGCTGGTAGCCCCGCCGGACCGGGCCGGCCGGGGCGTGGTGATCAGCGGGCTGCTGGAGTCGGCTGCGGCCGAGGCTGCCTGGGTAGCGGACCAGGTCGCCGGGCTGCTCAGCCTGGAGCCTGGTACCGCGCCGGACGGCCTGCCCTGGCCGGATGGCCGGGCAGCTGGCGTGCGTCCGTCCGATGTCGCCGTGCTGTGCCGCAAGCGCGCGCAGTTCCCGGCGCTGCGGGCGGCGCTGGAGGCGCGGGGGATCCCGGTCGAGGTGGTCGGCCTGGGCGGCCTGCTCGCGGTGCCCGAGGTGGCGGACATCGTGGCGACGCTGCGCGTCATGCACGACCCGGCCGCGGCCGACGCGCTGGCCCGGCTGCTCACCTCGCCGCGGTGGCGGATCGGGCCGGCCGACCTGCTGGCCCTGGGCCGCCGGGCCAGGGAGCTCGCCGCCGCGGGCGACCGCAGTCAGCCCGGCGCCGCGCCCGGCGCCGCGGCTGGCGCCCGGCCCGATGCTGGCGGTCGCCGCGACGCCGCTGCCCTGCCCGGTGCCGGGGGTCAGCCTGCGTCTGATGGTCCGGCCCCGGCCGGCCGCGGACTCCCCGCGGCTGATGATCTGATGAGCCGGGCGATTAACGATCTGACCAGGGACACGGGCAGCCTGGTTGAGGCGCTCGACGATCTCGGTAACCCGGCCGCCTACTCACCGGATGGGCATGCCCGGCTGTCCGCGCTGGCCGCCGAGCTGCGCGTGCTGCGCGGGCACGTGGGCCGGCCGCTGCCCGACGTAGTGACCGAGGTTGAGCGGACGCTCGGCCTGGACATCGAGGTGGCGGTGCGCCCGGCCGTGGATCCGGCCAGCGCGCGCGCTGACCTGGACGCGTTCACTGACGCGGCCGCCGCGTTTGCCGGAGATCAGGAGGAGCCGACGCTAGGCGCGTTCCTCGCTTACCTGGCGGCGGCCGAGGATGAGGAGTTCGGCCTGGACATCGGCCGGATCAGCGAGACCGACTCGGTGAAGCTGGCGACCGTGCATGCGGCGAAGGGGCTGCAATGGGCGGCCGTGGTGGTGCCAGGCCTGGCCGAGGGCGCGCACGCGCACGTCTTCCCGGCCAGGCCCAAGGTGACGACGCGGTGGACCGAGAATGCCCGGCTGCTGCCGTTCAGCCTCCGCGGCGACGCCATCGACCTGCCTGTGCTGGCCGGGCTGCAGGCGAGGCAGCTGGCTGACTTCGCCGAGGCGTGCGCAGCACGAGAACTGGCGGAGGAACGCAGGCTCGCGTACGTGGCCACGACGAGGGCCGCGTTCTGGCTGGCGTGCAGCGGCTACTGGTGGGGCGAGGGGGCGTCGCGGCTCGGGCCGTCGGAGTTCCTGACCGAGATCCGGGCGGCCTGTGAGGCCGGGGCAGGAATCGTGGCCGCCTGGGCCGCCGAGCCTGAACCGGAGGCCGCCAACCCGGCGCTGACCGAGCCAGCCTCCGCTGCATGGCCGGCCGCGATAGCGGCGGACGAGCGGTATGCGGCGGTGCGCTCGGCTGCCGCGCTCGTGGACGAGGCGATTGCCGCCGCTGCCCGTTCCGCCAGGGGGTCCGGAGCCAGGGGGTCCGGAGCCGGGGGGTCCGGAGCCGGGGGGCCCGGAGCCGGGGGGCCCGCAGCCGGGGGGCCCGGAGCCGGGGGGCCCGGAGCCGGGGCGTCCGGAGCCGGGGGGTCCGGAGCCGGGGCGTCCGCAGCCAGGGCGTCCGCAGCCGGACCGGCTTCGTCCGGGGCGTCCGCGGCCGGACCGGCTTCGTCCGGGGCCGGGGGAACGGCCGGGCAGTCTGCCGCAGCGGCGGCCGGTCACGACGGTGCCCACGGCCCCTATCAGTCGCTGATCGCCGCCTGGGCTCGCGATGCCGACCTGCTGCTCGCCGAGCGATTCCAGCGCCGCGGCGACGGCCAGGTCCGTGTCGCCCTGCCGCCGCGGATTCCGGTGTCGTCCCTCGTCACGATGGCCAGGAATCCGGCCGAGCTGGCCGAGCAGGTGCGCCGCCCGATGCCGCGGCCGCCGGCCCCCGCGCCCTGCGCGGCACGGAGTTCCACCGCTGGCTGGAGCAGCGGTTCGGCCAGCAGCGACTCATCGATGCCGATGACCTGCCCGGCGCGGCCGACGACGCGGCCGCGCCCGGCGCGGATCTGGAACTGACAGAACTCAAGACGATCTTCGAGGCCAGCGAGTGGGCCGGGCGATGGCCGGCTGAGGTCGAGGTACCGTTCGAGACCGTGATCGGTGACCGGATGGTCAGCGGCCGCATTGACGCGGTGTTCGCCGACGCTCCCGATGGCCGCTTCGACGTCGTGGACTGGAAGACGGGCAGGCCGCCGGGCAGCGACGGCGAGCGCAACGCGGTCGCCGTTCAGCTGGCTGCTTACCGCCTGGCCTGGGCGGCGCTGGCCGGCTTGCCCGTCACCGACGTGCGGGCCGCTTTCTATTACGTGCGCGACGACCTGACGGTGCGGCCGGCCGACCTGCTCGACGCCAGCGGACTGGCCGCCATGATCGAGGCGCTGCCTGCCGTCTAGGCAGCCCTGCCCGCCATGGCGGAGTCGGCGGCACGCAGCCCGGTCAGCGCGGCCGTCGGCTCCCGTCTGCGGGCCTCGCCTGGCTAGCCGGGTCACCCGCGCCCGGTCGCAGCCCGTCCCTGCGCTCAGCGCCGCAACCGCTAGCCGAGCTCGGGTATGACCTCCGCGGCCAGCCGCTCCGCGTGCTCGGCCTGCTCGAACATCGCCGTGAACAAGATCAGCTCCGCGCCGGCGTCGGCCACCGCGCGCAGCTCGCGGACGCAGTCGGCCGGGGGACCGGCGATCGCGGCTGCCGCGACGTCCGGCGGCAGCTGCCCGTAGAGCCGCTGCAGCGCGGCATTGATCCGCTGCCGCCCGCGGCTGGCGTCGTCATCCACCGCGATGTAGACGCGCTTGGCGATCGGGAACTCCCTGCCTGGCCGGCCCGACTCGGCGAGCGCCTGCCGCACGATCTGGACCTGGCTGGCGAACTTGGCCGTGGGGGTGGATCCCGCCCCGAAGAAGCCGCTGCCCAGCCGGACCGCCCGCCGCAGCGCCGCCTCGCTGTTCCCGCCGAACCAGATCGGCGGGAACGGCTTCTGCAGCGGCTTGGGCTCCATCGCCGCATCCTTCAGCTGCCAGAACTCCCCGTCGAAGGTGACACGAGGTTCGCTCCACAGCGCCTTCATCAGCGCGATTCCCTCGCCGAACCGGGCGACGTACCGGTCCGGATTCACTCCGAAGGCGGCGAACGGCCGTCCCCTGCCGCCGGTGCCGACACCGATCTCGATGCGGCCGCGGCTGAGCTGGTCCAGCGTGCTCAGGCTCTTCGCCAGGTGCACAGGGCTGTACAGGGTGGACACGAATACCGCGCAGCCCAGCCGGATGCGCTGGCTGCACGCGGCCGCGTAGGTCATGGTCTCGATCGGGCCCAGCTGCGGCGCGGCGCCGAGAACTGACTCCTGCGTCCACGCGCTGTGATAGCCCAGCTCCTCGGCTCGTGCCAGGTAGCGGCGAAAGGCCGCCGGGTCGAACTCGCCGTCGGCGCAGAACTGGGGGATCGCGATCGCGAACTGCATACGCCGCATCTTAGGCATCTGCCGCCCGGGCGACGGGAAACAGGGGGTGATCGAAGAAGACTGCGTCGCCGGGCTGCAGCTCGAATCGCCGGATGTCGAAGGATTCCCGGTCTGCCTCGATGTCCGGCAGCTCGGCCAGGCTGCCCTCGGGAAACCACCGAGCCTCACCGCGCAGGAAGGTGCGGGGCATCAGCCAGGGTCCTGGGTGCGACCCGGCGATGTGCTCGGGGGCAGCCGTCCGCGGGGACGGGTCGACCGGTATCGAGGCGCTCACGCCACCTGGGCGAGCGGGCCCGCCTCAGGCGCGGTCCCCGTCAGCCGGCGCGCTGCACCGGCTGAGCTCAGCGGCTGGAGCTGCCGACCAGCTCGGGCTGCCGCGCGGCGCGGGCCGCCGGGGGCGCGGCTGGCCCGGCAGCCGGGCCGCGCAGCGAGCTGGCGACGGCAGGATCGGCGGGGCGCCTGGCGGTGCCGGAGGCCCGGGTCCTGGTGTCCGGGTGCCGGACCACCAGCCAGAGCGGGATCAGGGTCGCGGTCAGGAAAAATAGTCCGGCGAGCGGGATGTTCAGCCAGAACCAGCTCATTGTCAGCCTCCACGGGATCGCTTCTTTCGTCTACCTGAAGCTTGTCCCGCGGACTTCTGCGGTTCTTCTGAAGAGCCTCGGCGGCGGCCATGAGATGCCGCTCCGGCCTGGCTCGCGGCCGGGTGCACCGCAGATGACGAGGTTAGCTGCTGAGATGCTGCTCGATGGCCTCGACCTTGGCGGACAGCGCGCCGGTGACGCCAGGGCGGATATCAGCCTTCAGCGTCACGCTGACCCGCGGTGCCCGGGCGGCGACGGCGTCGACGGCGCGCTTCACCACGTCCATGACCTCGTCCCAGGTCGATATGTAATTTGCTACCATTTAACCATGCTGAACGGCACGGATCAGATAGCCAAGCCCTACGACATCTACGCCAGAGTCAGCCGAGTCAAGAGCAAGAAGAAGAACGAGCCGTCCACGGGCGGACAGCTCGCGATCTGCCGCCTGAGGCTCGCCGACCTTGACCTTCCGGAGGGCAAGGTTCTGGTTGATCCGGGGCGTTCGGCATGGGACCCGACTGTCCGGCGTCCGGCGTGGGACGAGCTGATGGACCGGCTTGAGCGCGGCGTGTCCGGCGGGTTCATTGTGTTCGACCTGGAGCGGTTCACCCGGCAGCCGAAGGACGGCGAGCGGATGATCGAGCTGGCCGCTCGCGGCACGATGGTGTTGGACAGCGAGAGCGAGTACGACCTGACCACGCCGAACGGCAAGAAGGCGTTCCGCGACGCGATCAACGCTGCCGCCTACTACTCCGACCGCCTGTCCACCAGAGCCCGGCGCGGCAAGCGTCTCAAGGCAATGTCGGGGGAGCCGAACACCACAACCCGTCCATTCGGCTTCGAGGACGATTTCGTGACCGTGCGCGAAGCCGAAGCCGAGATCATCCGGGAGCTGACCAGGCGAATCTTGGCGGGAGAATCGCAGAACGCGCTGGTGCGCGATCTCAACGCACGCGGCATCCTCACCAGCCACGACAACCCTTGGGCTGAGACATCCTTGCAACGTCTTCTGCTCAGAGAGCGCAACTGCGGACGAATCCTTTACACCGACACGGAAAAGAACGTTAAGTCTATTGCTGGCCGTCTGCCTGGAGAGCCGATCGTTTCCGAGGAGGACTTCGACCGGGTATGCGCGATGTACGCCGCGCGTCGGCGCAGCGAGCCGCGCTCGGATACCTACCTGTGCACGGGTATAGCCTTCTGCGGCCGTCCGGGCTGCGGCAAACCGCTCACCGGTCACCCAGCGCCGGCTCTGAAGCCGTACGAGGACGGTTCGGTACGCCGTGACTACAGGTGCGGCCCGTCTGCTAACGGCAGGGGCTGTGGCAAGATCAGCGTTGATCAGCGTGGCTTGGATGAGGCGGCCGGAGCCATCGCTGTGGAGATTCTGTCTGACTCTCGCCATGCCGAGGCGGTCGAGTCCGTCACCCGGGAGCTTGAGAGCGAAGCCGCGCGGCTGGACTTGGCCATCGCCGAGGCTGAACGTGTCGCAGAAGCGCTGGCCGACCGCCTTGGGCGCGGAGAGCTGACTCTCTCGCGCTATGACATCGCTAACCGGCCACTGGATGAGCGCATAGCCAAGCTCAAGGCCGAACGCGAAGCGCTGGGCGACACAGCTCCAGGCGTTTCGCGGCAGCCAAGCCGGGAGCACTGGCAGCGGCGGTGGGACGAAGCCGACACGGCAGAAAAACGCGAGCTGTTGAAAATGGCCTTGCGCGGCAGGCGCCTCGTCGTCGGCCCGGCCAGCCTTAAGCGTGCTGAGCGGTCAGATGTCACCCGCCGGATCAGGATCGTCTCAGCGGAAGGCGAAGACCTGCTAGACGGGACGATGACGATCGCTGACGTGATCGCAGCGAGGGCCGAGCATGGCGGGCTCGTGTCTACCCCTAGCGCGCCGGACACCAGATGGTCGAAGCGGCGGTTTTTCACCGAAGAGTGCAAGAGCCGCATCCTTGACGAGTACGAGAACGCGACACCGGGAGAGCGCAAGGCCCTGCTGCGCAGGGAGGACCTGCACTACACGAATATCTCCTCCTGGCGCCGCAAGAGGATGGGGTAGACCGTGGCCGCCGAAATTGTCAGTTCAAACCTGCCGATTGACATCTACGCCCGTGTCAGTCAGCTCAAGCGCAACGAGAAGCGCGAACCGTCGACTGACGGCCAAGTGTCGGTATGCCGGGTCCGCCTCATCGACCTCGGTCTTGCGGAAGGCAAGGTCCTGGTAGATCCTGGCCGCTCGGCGTGGAACCCCGCTATCCAGCGTCCGGCATGGGACGAGCTGATGGAACGGCTAGAGCGTGGCGTTTCCGGTGGGTTCATCGTGTTCGACCTGGAGCGGTTCACCCGTCAGCCCAAGGACGGCGAGCGGATGATCGGGGTGGCCGCTCGCGGCCTCCTGGTGCTGGACAGCGAGAGCGAGTACGACCTGCGGACCCCGAACGGCAAGAAGGCGTTCCGCGACGCGATCAACGCCGCCGCCTACTACTCCGACCGCCTGTCAACCAGGAGCGCCCGCGGGAAGAAGCTCAAGGCGATGGCGGGCGAGCCGAACGGCTCAGCACGACCCTTCGGCTTCGAGGACGACCGCGTCACCCAGCGCGAGGACGAGGCCGCCGTCCTGCGGGAACTGACAACGCGCCTGCTGGACGGCGAGCTGCCTGACGCGCTGGTTGCGGACCTGAACGCGCGGCAGATCCCTACGGGCCAGGGCAAGCCGTGGACGCCCACGGCGCTGAAGACGCTGCTCACCCGCCAGCGGAACTGCGGCAGGATCATCTACACTGACCCCGCGTCGGGCCTGGCGTCCGTCGTTGGCCGCCTGCCAGGTGATCCGATCGTTTCCGAGGAGGACTTCGACCGGGCGACCGCGATTTACGCCGCGCGCCGGCGAGGCCGCCCGAGTTCACCGCACTACCTCTGCTCGTCCTTCGCCGTCTGCGGGCAGCCCGGCTGCGGCCACGTCCTCCACGGTCGGCCCCGCAACGGCCTCAAGCCCTACCCGGACGGGTCGGTACGCCGTTCGTACTGGTGCAACCCCAGTTCAGGAGGGTGCGGAAAGACCGAAGTGGATCAGCGGGCGCTGGATTCAGCGGCACGCGCGCTTGCGGTTGAGATCTTGTCGGACACGCGCAACGCCGACGAGATCGAGCACGCCGCCCGTGAGGCAGCCAGCGAAGCCGTCCGGCTCGACATCAAGATCGCCGAAGCCGAGGCGGTGGCGGAAGCCCTCACCGACCGCCTGGGACGAGGCGAGATCACCCTCGCCCGCTACGACCTGGTCATCAGGCCAGTCGATGAACGCATCGCCAGCCTCCGGGCCGAACGCGCCGCACTCCCTGATCCCGGCCCCGTCCCCGGAACACAGCCGTCGCTGGGGACAAGCCGCGCGCAGTGGCGGCAGCGGTGGGACACCGCCGACTACAAGGGAAAGCGAGACCTGCTCACGATGGCGCTGCGGGGCAAGCACCTGGTGATACAGCCAGCCCAACGAGGCAGGGGCGGCGCCGACCAGGCCGACATCGTGCGCCGCATCACGATCGAGTAGCGCCGCATTTCCGCCTGGACAGGCCAGTAATCGTTTCGTTTCGTTTATTCGTTACGTCACCAGATACGAAAACGAAAGGCCCCGAGATCATGGGCCACCACGATCACGGTAGGGCCGATGACCAGCAAGAAGAGCACCACGGCCGACGGCACCACGGCGCGGCCGACGTGCGGCTACCCCGGATGTAACCAGCTCGCCGCCCCGGCCGAGAAGCCCGGACGACCGCCAGAGTACTGCGCCGGACGCGGCCACACCCGCGCATCGGCCTGGAAGGAACGCCGACGGCTGAACGCCGAGAAGAACGGCACCACGGATCAGCGCGGCCGATGACGCCAGCCCGGTGACGATGGCGAAGGTGGGCGGCGCGGAGCTGCTGCGCTCGCTGCGCGCGGAGGCTGACCGGATCTCTGCCCTTGGCAAGGATCTGCGGGAGCGGATCGACGTGCTGACCGACCCGACCGCCGCCGAGGCCGAGGTGGAGGCGGTGCGTGCCGCCGCCGAGCAGCGCGCCGCGACCGCCGAGGCCAAGGCCGCCGATGCCGAGCGCCGCGCCGCCCAGGCCGACCAGTTCCGCGTGGAGGCCGATGCCGCCGCCGAGCAGATGAGCGAGGAACTGACCGCCGCCCAGAACCGCGCGAGCGCCGCCGAGGAGCGCGCCCAGGCCGCCGAGGCCGACCGGGACGCCGCCGTGGCCAAGGCCCGCGCCGACGCAGACAAGCGGATCGCCTACGCGCAGGCCGAGCGGGACGCCGCCATCGCCAAGGCCCAGGCGGACGCCGCCGACCGCGTCCGCGCGGCCGAAGAGGACAGGGACACCGCGCGGAAGGCGGCAGCGGTCGCCGAGGCCGTCACCGAGCAGGCCAAGCAGGAGGCCACCCGCGCGCAGACCGCCGCCGAGGCCGCCCAGGCGGAAACCAAGCGGGTCCGCGCCGACGCCGAGCAGACTCTCACCCAGGCCCGCGCCGACAACGCCCGCGAGCGCGACGAGCTACGGGCCGACCTGCGCGCCCGCGCCGAGCGCGCCGAGCACCAGGCCGACGCCTACCGCGCCGAACTCGACCGGGTCCACGACAGCGCCCCCGACCCCGAGCCCGCCGAGCCGCCCGTCAAGACGGCCCGGCGGGGCACGCGCGGCCAGGCCGCCCAGCCCCGGACGGCGGCAGACTAGTGAACCGCTTCGGGGCCGGGGCCCTGGAGCAGCCGAAGCTGACCGGACGGAAAGGTTAACCTACGCCATTCGTACGACCCTGACCTGGGCGGGCTAGGCTCGGACCTATGCTCATAGCGTTCTCTGTTACCCCGCTCGGCGTCGGCGAGGACGTCGGGGAAATCGTCGCGGAGGCCGTGCGCGTGGTCCGCGCCAGCGGCCTGCCGAACCGCACCGACTCGATGTTTACCACGATCGAGGGTGACGACTGGGACGAAGTGATGGCCGTCGTCAAGTCCGCAGTCGACGCGGTCGCCTCTCGCTCCCCCCGCGTCAGCCTGGTCCTTAAGGCAGACCTCCGCCCCGGCGTCACCGACGCCCTAACCTCCAAAGTAGAAACCATAGAACGCTACCTAGAACCTGAACCCGACACCGCCCGAGCTTCGCGCTGACTTGCGTGGCCGCGCCGAGCGTGCCGAGCAGCAGGCCGACGCCTACCGGGCCGAACTCGACCGGCTCCGCTCCAGCGCCCCCGCCCCCGAGCCGACCAGTGAACCGCTCCAGGGCCGAGGCCCTGGAGCACTGGCGCACGTACCTGCCGGGCAGTTACAGCGGGCTGGAGGACCCGGAGGAGTTCTTCACCGAGCTGGGCGAGCAGGCCGACGCGGAGATCGAGGACAGGTACCTCGAATACGCCGGGCCGGATATCCCCGGGGAGAGCGCGGAGGACAAGCAGGCGCTCCTCACCCAGGCGATGAACCGGGTGTTACCGTCCTCGTTATTTGAACATCCAGCGGCCGAATTATCTGGCGACGATTCCGGCAGGGTTTCGCGGGCATCACAGGGGAGCCTGACCACGTAGCGTGACTCCCGGCGAGGTTGCTGTTGCGCGCGTACCCGCCGTTCGGCGCGGCCGCTGCAGGATGAAAGCGTCGCCTGAAGTCCGCGCAGAGTGGCCGATCTGGGCGTGCTCAGAGCGAGCTGCGAACGCCGCATGCGCGCGGTTTTACAGACCCTCCCCCGCAAGGCCGTGACCAGCGCCAAAGCCGCTGGCGCCCCTGGGTTGCGCACGTATTTGGCACACGACGGGCTCGGCACCATCGAGTATCCGGCCCTGTCGCACCGATCCACTCCACGAACGCGCCGCCAGTCTCGCATCGGCCCGAACCGGGCAAGAGGTTGCCGTGGCCACAGGCTTGGCCGCGCTATCAGCTTGGGAATTTGCCCAGGCGAGGTGCAAGCTAGGCGACCTAGTGCCACGCGTCGTTAGTTGGTTTACGGTTGGTGCTGGGATGATGGGCTATGCCGAATCATCCTGCGGCTGCGCTGCCGTTGCGTGATGGGGATCGTGGCGAGCTGGCGCGGCTGACGCGCTCGCCGTCGGTCAGGCGGGCCTGGCGCAGCGGGCCAGGATTGTGCTGCTGGCCGCCGATGGGGTGTCCAATACGGCGATCGCTGAAAAAAGCCACCGCATAAAGTAAGAGAGGAGGATCGATACGGAAACTAGGGGATCAAGATGAACAGAAAGGAGATACGAAATGATAAAGCTGCGACAGGTCGCAGTACTCGCTATCGGAGTACTCGCGATTGCAGCGTGCGGAGCGTCACGACCGTCACCGGCCGACTGGTCAGATCCGACTGTTCCGGGTGCTTTCGCTTCGGCATTTTCCGGAGTAGCTCCCGGATCGGGAAGTCCCCATGCCGCGCTATATCGCGGAAATCGTCATCCGCTAATCTTCAACCCCCTAGATGATGCTCCCGACTCGGACGTTGGGCTGCCAGCTGAGCTGCGGCCAGCATACATCTCAGACGTACAGCTCGTAGTTATCGCACGTAGTACCAGCACCTGGGTAAGAACGTGCGGCTACGATCCACCAGTGGGCGTCGCGAATGACTATTCGGCAACCTCGACGTATACGGTAATAGTTGCCCGCACCGGACGCGTCGTGGAAAGAAAAGCGTTCACGTTTCCAGCACAAGCATGCCCGAGTCAGTGGGGTGGCGGCGACATCAACGCCTATATTCCGGTATACGGAGATAATTTTGGCGGCGGCAATATCACTGCGTGGATCAACGGATTCCTTACCGGTCCTCCGCGCTGAGAACGGGATCGCATGAGCAAGGGTGCAGCTCAGTACACCACCAGGCCCGGGCCCTCGGGCTCTGACCTCAACGCACCCCCAGAGCGGCAATAGCGGACATTCACCCCCAACGCGCCAATGCATAAACAGGCCACGTCCCTGGTGGCTGAGAGGTGAAGGTGTGCCTGCGCTGAACCATGCTGAAGCCATCGGGGCCGCTCCGTTAATTCTCCGTAACATTCAGGATCAAGGCGACAGGCGGCAGGGGGTCATCGGACACGTTCTCCAGAATGAAGAGGACTTCCAACGGGCAGAATGGAGTCGCTTGCGGCTGGACGACGAACTCTATGGTCCGATGCTTGGTCTTTCCGGAGGAGAAGTCGTGCCGGGCGGGCGTCCCAACGCAGAGCCCGGCTGAGGGCGCGCCAGCGGCGGCGCGCAGCGGCGCCGCCTTGACTTCATATACGGCTGGATTCGGCAGTGGTACGGACCCGAGCTTCCGAATGTCCCTGGTTGCAGCCGACGGTCTTGCAGACCGCTCCCTTTGCGGCCCCAAAGGAATGGGTCCCGCGAGGCAGTCTCGGTACGCCGAACCGGATGATCTGGGCGCGCCAGGATGCTGCGGATTGCCGATCAGCCTGCGCACGGATTCGGCGATCGGCGCGCTTCCGCTGCCAGCAGGGCTAGCCGAGCCAGCACGCTCTGTGACAACCGCGCTGCGCAAGGAGCGCTGCCGTTGATCATGATCCGATGGGCAGATAAATAGGCCGCTAACACCGGGCATCCGAGGAAGTGTTCGTGGAGCTGGTGACCCCGAGCCCGGCCAGCCAGGGCGAGCCAGACCTAGCCCCAGTTTCCGACGATCATGGTCTTCTGATGCCTGACCGCGACCTGGCCTGGCGCGTTTTCCCTGATGACGTGCCGTCCAGGTGCTTGACCCGGTCTTTACGACAGTGTATGACCTAATCTTGTGGCGAGTCTGTACCCGAAGAAGTTCGGCGGGAAGACGTACTGGTACCTGCGGGAGATGGCGCGGGTGGACGGCAAGCCGAAGATGGTCTCTGAGCGGTACCTGGGCACAGCGGCTGACATCGCCGCGGCGATGGAGGCCAGCCAGGCGGCGTTGCTGCCGGAACGGACCCGGCACCTGGCGTTCGGGGACGTGGCCGCGGCCTGGGGGATGCTGGAGAGGCTGGATGTGGCGGGCCTGGTCGATGAGGTGACCGGGACCCGGCCGGCCGGGCTCCCGCTTTCCGCCGGCACTTACCTGGCGCTGGCGGCGCTGAACCGGCTGGTGGCCCCGTGCTCGAAGCTGGCGTTCGCGGACTGGTGGAAGACCACGGCGGCGGACCGGTTCACCAGGATCCCCGCATCGGCGCTGGATCACCGCCGGTTCTGGGACGCGATGCACGCTGTCACCCTGGAGCAGCTGGAGCGGATCAGCCAGGCAATCGCCCTGCGGATCGCGGGCCTCTTCGGGCTGGACTGCTCCTCGGTGGCCCTGGACATGACCAACTTCGCCACTTTCATCGATACCGGCAACGGCAAGGCGCCGGTCGCGCAGCGCGGCAAGGCGAAGCAGAAGCGGTCGGACCTGCGGCTGGTCGGCCTGGGCCTGGTGGTCACCCGGGACGGGGGGATCCCGCTGACCTGGCACGCCTACCCCGGCGACCGGCCTGATGTCACCCAGTTCGCCACGATGATCGGCCAGCTCCGCAGCCAGCACGCAGCGGTCTGCGCCGCCACCGGGGCGCCCGCCGCCGCGGACATGACGGTGGTGTTCGACGCCGGGCAGAACTCCGAGGGCAATTTCGCGTACCTGGCCGGGACCGGCCTGCACTACGTCGGGTCGGTGCCCGCCTCCGGCTGCCCGGACCTAACCGCCCTGCCTGCCACCGCCCGCAGCGTCGTCGATGAGGGCCGGTTCGGTGCCCTGACCGCGTTCGATACCCGCCGCGAAGTCTACGGCACCGGGCGGCGGGCGATCTTGACCTACTCACCCGAGCTGCACGAAAGCCAGGCCCGCGGGTTCACCGGCACCACCTTGGCCAAGGCCGGGAAGAAACTCGATGAGCTGGCCGCTGTCCTGGCCCGCGGCAAGACCCGCCGGCCCCGCGCCAAGGTGGAAGCCGAGATCGAGGCGATCATCAGGAAACCCTGGGTACGGCGCGTCATCACCTGGCAGCTCGCGGGCGAGGAACCCCGCGACCTGCGCCTGACCTGGGGAACCGACGAGGCCGCCCGTGCCGCCCTGGAAGAAGAACTATTCGGCAAGCACGTGCTCATCACCAGTCATGACGACTGGCCCGTCGCCGAGGTCATCGCCGGCTACCGGTCCCAGTCCGAAGCCGAGTTCTCCTTCCGCCAGCTTAAAGACCCCCGCGTGGTGTCGTTCTCGCCCATGCACCACTGGACCGAGCACAACATCCGCGTCCACACCTTCACCTGCGTCCTCGCCCTGCAGATCGCCCACCTCATGCGCCGCGAAGCCGACCGCGCCGGCCTGCACCTGAGCGTCCGCGAACTGCTCGGCCAGCTAGCCGGCATCGGCGAGACCGTGCTGACCTACCCCTCCACCGGGGGACGCCCCAGGGCCCGGCGCATGACCACCGAACTCACCGGCGACCAGCAGAAACTCTACGAGATCTTCGAACTGGGCGGGCAGGCACCCCGAACTTAGGTCATACGCCCAGAAGGCCCATCGCACCCCGCCTGACCAGCAAGAACGGTCAGCACACCTCAAGATCGTCGGAAACTCGGGCTAGACGCGGGGGTTTCTCCGGCGGGCTAGCCCGCCGTTCCGTCGTGAGGCTGGGAGCGTGCCCGGTAGGCGCGGACTCGGCAGGTACTGCCGCAATAGACCGCGTCCGCGCGGCCGACGACCGGGCCGCCGCACCCGGGGCAGACCCGGGCCGTGGCGCTATCCCGCAACACTTCCAGCCGTTTCCGGTGCCGCCGGATGGATGTCTCGGCCTCGCGCAGGTGCTCGATCCACGCGGTCAGCTTTTCGGCACCCGCGAGCCTGACGATTTCGGAGAGTTCGGCGTCCGGCCAGTGCTCTGCGGCGACGCCCTGAGAGAGCACAACCTCGATCATGCGCCTTACTGGGTCGTACCTCGCCGGGAGACGGTACGTCCTTGGACGGTATCTCGCCGGGACACGGTTTCTCGCCATGAAACGAACTCATCCGTTACGGAACCGGGCTGGGCGCTGCCGCGTCATCGAGATGGGACGCCGGTTCGGCCGGACCCTGACTGTGGATTGCGTTGAGACGCGCCGCGATCCGGGCCACCGCCGCCGCCTGCGAGCTGGTCAGCGGAGGCAGCTCGGCCGCCAGCGCCGCAGCCCACGCCCTGAGGCCCTGCTCCCGTGACACCCGCCCAGGGGCCTGGTCGGGGCAAAGGTCTTCCGCCTTCCTCCCCGGCGGGTCTGCTTCACTGGGTGCTTGCGGTGCCGGCGGCCCAGCCGGTGACGTTTCGTTCGAGGGGTGCGGGACGCTGGGGGCATCGCCGGTCGGTGAGCTGGGGGCGACGGGGCTGGTCATAGGCGGTCCGACTCCACTTCATCCCACCCGGTCTCGGCGGGGTCTAGCTCGTGCTGGTCTTGCTCGTCGTGTTCGGGTTCGGTGCGCCAGGGGTCGGGGAGTACGCCGCCCAGGTCGATGAGCCTCATCGGCGGGTGGCCGCCGTGCAGCGGCAGCCATACCGGGTCGCAGGCCGGGCAGGTGACGCGCGGGTCAAGGGCGGCGGTCGCGATCTGGAGGTCGAGGGACGCGGCGGTGGCGGCGAGGGCCTTGCGGGCGGACTGCTCGCGGCGCGCGGTGGGGAAGCAGAACAGGAGCGGCATCGTGAGCGCGATGTTGGTCCGGGCGTGCTCGGCGTAGCCGGTGAGCTTGCCGACGAGCTGGGGCAGGTGCTCGGTGCCGGTGTCGTATTCGAGGAGGAACGCGATGTTGGTTCCGTCTTGCGCCCAGACGCCGAGCCCGTCGGGGCGCGGGCCGAGTTCGCGGCTGCGGGCGTACAGGTAGTCGGAGGCTTCGCCTTCGCCGTCCCACTTCAGGAGTTCACCGCCGCCGTGCTCGCGGGCGTGCCGCGCCAGGGCGACGAAGAACCACGACGCGCCGGTCATGTGTCCCAGGCGCTGGGAGCGTTCGAGGGCAAGCTGCCGGTCCGCGCGGACTATCGGCAGCCATCTTGTCTCGTCGCGGTCTTCCTGGCCGAGCAGCGCGGCGCCGATGGGGCCGAGAACGTAGTGCCACGGCGCGGAGCCGATCTGAAGGTGCGGCCGGAAGCGGCGCAGCAGGCCCAGGCGCACGAGCATCGCCAGGCGGTGCCTGGCGGTGGTGATGTTCCCGAACGCGAGCGCGGCGAGCTGCTCGGTGGTCAGCACGCGGTGCCGCGCCACCAGGCGCACAAGCTCACGGTCGCGGTCGGTCAGATGACCGGCCACGGACAGCACCGCTGCCTCGTCCCGGGCCGCCCTGGTGCCGACGCCTGCGCCTGTCCCTGCCCCGCGTGTATGAGGATGTGATGACACAGTCATAAGCCCCGGTCCCCTCCCGCAGGTACATTTCGCCGCTGACCAGGGGCTACGGCCGGGCTGGGGGCGGCAGGTGCGTCGGCGGTTCTGGTGGTCCGGGTTGCCTGCCGGGCAATCGTCCGGGGGGTTTGTCGGGTGGAACGCTGTTGGTCGAGCGAGGTCATGCGCACAGTCGCCTTTCCGCGCGTGAACCGTGCCGGTCCGCGCGCACGCCAGGGCCGCCTTAACCCCCGAACCGAACACAGGGGGAGGCGGAAGGTCGTCAGAAAAGGGGCCGGCCGGGCCGCCGTGACGGGTGAGGGGGTGGGCTGGCGCGTGCGCCGGCGTCGCCTCCCCGGTCCCAGGTCCCCGCCTGGTCCGGAGCCCGCCGTCCGCACGCTCCCGGTGCGGGGGGCGCGTGCCAGCCGTGGCCGTGCGCGCCGTGCTGCGGCCGGCAAGAAGGTCGGTGCCGCGCCGCGCGACGCTGGCGCATCCTTCATGAACGCTCCGTGCCGGGTGGGCTGTCAAGGCACCGGTAGACCGACCGGTATCCCCGGAACGGTAAAAACTTGGCCAAGGTGTGCGCGGGGCGGGCCATGGCACGCGCGGGCCGCTGCGCGTGCTGCCGTGCCGGGCTCCACGACCGCATCTGCGGCCCCCCGCCGGTACGCCTGGTAAAAGCGGACAAGTAGCGCAGACGAACCAAGCGACCCCTGAGCGTCCACGCTCGGGGGTCTTCGCATCAGAGCGCTGTCAGACCTAACAGCCAGACTGTCAGATCAGACAGGGAAGAAGCGGAGTCGGACGATGCATGACATCATCAGCGACATCATCGACTGGGACCGGGCCAACAAGGCATACCTGGCCGGTGAGGGCCAGTCGGGCGAACGGTACATCCAGCGGCTAGAAGCGGCCGACCGGATGGCCGAGATCGAGGCCCGATGGCATCATCTCCCGGGAGGGTTCCTAAGCGAGTGGAAGCTCATCAAGACTCACATCCAGGCCGTTGCCGAGAGCACACTGACTGCAACTAAGGAAGAGGTGTGCTGGCTGGCCATCGCCGCCGCAACCGCCTGGATACCCCAACGGGAACCGGTTGAGACGGCGTTGCCCCGCAAGCAGGCCACCCTGCTGGACGGCCTTTCTACTGCTCAGAGGCAGTTACCGTGCTGCGGATAGCAGGTTCGCCGAAAAATAGTTAATTAAAACCCTACCCAGTCACCCTCGATCGTGGTGAACATCGCGTCGGTCTGATTAGGCAGCCCGCTCGCGCGGACGACCCGGACCGCGTCAGCGACGTAGTCGGCGACGGCCTCGCCGACGCCCAGTGGCGTGACCGAGAACGCGACCAGCATGAGCCCTCCCTCTCCGATAACGTGCTACAAGCAGGCTTGGCGTATGCGGCATCACGGACATCGTCTGTCGGCCCCGGCTAACTTACCCGTAGCTCGCTGGCCATCCGGCTCGTGCCCGGCAGGTAAATCCAGGCCATGCCTGCGCCGGACCTGCTAGTCCCTGAGCCGGCCGGCGGTGAGCTCAGGCCAGATGCGCTCCTGCCTGGTTCAGAAGATCAGTGGCCTGGTCGATGTCGTCGTGACAGCGCTGCAGCCAGGCCTCGTCCCAGAAGAAGTTGCAGCTGGTCTCGGCCCGGAGGACCCGCCAGTGTGCTTGCTCAAGGAGCTGGTACACGTCGGGGCCGCGGGCCGAGATGCCGATCGCGTTCCGCCGGGCGGCGCGGATGGCCTGGCTGATCTCATCAAGGCGGGTCAGGGCCTTCTGCTGGGCCAGCGATCCGATCCACTGGGTAAAACCGGAGCCGTCGTGCCAGCCGGTGTTCCATGCGCCGGGGCGCACGGTTACCTCGCCGTAGGGACCATGACGGTCCAGGTAGTCCTCGACGAAGCAGGGACGGATGCCGCCGCTTCGGTTATCCCGTACTCGCTGCAGCAGGTCCTGGTAGAAGAAGTGCCAGAAATTGGCTTCCGGCGAGGTGTTGCGGAACCAGCCGCCGTTCTCCCCATCTGTGCAGGTGGTCACAAGGGGCGGGAAATGGCAGTGCCTGGTCCGCTGGGTCACCTCGTGAATGAACCAGCCGGGCTCCATCCCTGCCTCCTGGGCGTTGGAGAGCTCCCGGTCCCTGACCACGACGATGATTTCCTCGTCTCCGAATCGCGCGATGTGCGGGCGGTAGCGGAGTTCGTCCCAGCCCATGGGAGTGACTGGTTCAACGTGTTCGCTGTCGACGAACACGTAGCGGTAGCCCTGGCGATTGAGGGTGGGGATGAGGTCCATGCACAGGCCCATCTCCGGAGGCCAGAATCCGGGAAAGCTTGTTCGCGCAAAAAGGTGCTGGCCGATCCCCCGCCAGCGCTCGAGCTGGTCGTCCCAGTCGGCTTGCGGGATGAGGGGAAGGACGGGGTGATAGTAGCCGGTGCCCAGGATGCGGATGATCTTGGTGTTCTGCAAGAACCACAGGAGCGACCCGCAGTCGATGATGCCGTAAACCCGGCGCTGGAAGTGAGGACTGGCCAAGGTCTCGAGCAAGGTTCCGGAGAGTGACAGGTGCACCCGGCCGACATCCTCATAGGCCCACAGTGATCTGGGGATACGGTCCATGGCCCAGAGGATCTCTCTGGCCTCCCACTCCCGCCGCTCAAGGAGATCCTCAAGGTTGTAAGCGGGCTGATGCAAGTTGAGGACCAGGGCGAAGGCCACGTCGGCCATCGGGACTCCTTCGCGGTTACAGGTCGTGGGTCACGATGTCGATGGTGCGCCGGGCCAGTTCGGCGCCGTAGTCGGTCCAGATGCCCTCGCCCCAGTAGCGGTAGCAGCTAGTCTCGGCGGTCAGCAGGTGGAACAGGGCGTTGCGGTAGCGGGGATCGTCGGCGGGGACGGCTTTGCCCAGGACCCGCTCGTGGAACAGCGAGCTGGCTTCGTCCATGGGGGCTAGCACTCGGTCGTAGCCGTGTACCCAGGAGATGTTGTTGGTCCAGCTGCCGCCCTCCATGTTGAAGCGCCCATCCTCACCTCGCAGCTGCTCGATCACCGCGGCTAGCCGGTCCGGCCCGTCGCCGGGGGCCATGTGGCCCCAGATCCTGGACTGGAAGAGAGGCTGGATCACGGGCAGATCGTCGGGGCCCGTGCCGGCCGAGTGCAGCCGTTCAAGGTACTCGGTGACGTTCATGGCTGGAGTCTGGCTACCTGAGCACTCCCTGATCACGTCGAAGTACTTGGGCGGAAACTCGTTCATCATCACCCCGCCGTTTTCCCCGTCGGCGATCTGGGTGACCAGCGGCGGCACGTGACTGCCGCCCAGTTCCCAGGGCGAAAGGCCTTTGGCCTCGTAATAGGGCTGCATCTGGGCGACTAGCTTGGTGTCACTGCCCTGGGTCTTGACCACAGCGGTGATGCTGGCGACATCGCCCTGGGAGCTGGCGCACACCAGGCGGCGAGGCAGGTGCGGTCGCTGGAGGCCACTCCCATCGGGTTCCTCGACAGTGTGTTCCTGGACCAGGACCCACTGGTAGCCGCAGTCGGTAAGGGTCTTCACGAACTCGTAGGCAACATCAGGGTGGTTGGGCAGGGCCATCTCCGCAGGGGAGAAGCCGCGGACCCGGCTCAGTGCGGCCAGGCCGAAAAGAGCGGCGAAATGGTGCTGCCAGGCCCGCACGTGCAGCCGGTAGTCCTGGACCGGAGTGGAGGGCGCCACGGCATGCCCCCACGGACAGCCCAGCCACTCCACCGCCTGCTGGTTGCGTGCGTCGGTTGTGATGCGGCCCAGGGCGTCGAGCACGTCGTGGGCGCCCATCTGGCGCAGGCCATGCAGCAGCGTGCCCGAGTATTCGAGCATGACCCTGGGCGCGAATCCCTCATCCAGCAGTCGGGGGATGAACTCGCCCATCCTTCGATAGCAGTCCAGGAACACCGGGGCGTTGTGGTTGTCGCCGATGCTGGGGTTGTCCATCATCCACTGCAAGTTGCTGATGATCGGCGCGGTGCGCAGATCAGGTCCGCCCGCCGGAATGAGCGGCTGGTGCATGTGCAAGGCGGTAGCGAACGCACTCCGCACGTCGGCGAACCCGGCTGTCCCCGGCGGCAGGAAGACGGGATCAGTGCCCCTGGCCCGCATCGCCTCCTCCACGCGCTGCTCCGAACCGCAGATGTTGGGGAGGCCATCGATGTACTCAGGAATCTCGCCCATTGCCCAAGCTCTGTTGTCTGACATGTGTATGAATCCTATTTGCAGCGTATATGGTCATAAATGCTCACGTAGTCCTGACCAGGCCGGGCCCAGGAGTGATCCTCATGCATCCCGTTGAGCATAAGGCGGCGGAAATCGCCTGGGTATGAGAACCAGAGCCCGATAGCGCGTGCCATCGCGGACTCCAGTGCCGGGTTGTCGAGCTGGTGGAAGACATAGCCATTTCGGTCGTCAGGGTGGCGTGCGGAATAATCGCGATCGAAAACCGTGTCCACCAGCCCGCCCACGGCCCGTACGATAGGGACGGTGCCGTACTTGAGGGCCATCATCTGGCTCAGGCCGCATGGCTCGAAGAGGCTCGGCACCACGATCATGTCGGCGCCCGCGTAGATCAGATGGGCCAGGCCTTCGTTGAAGGCAATTTCCAGGTGACAGTCAGGGTTAGCATTCAGGTGCCGCTTCAGCTGCCAGAAGTGAGCATTGACGGCCGGGTCTGGGCAGGCACCCAGCAAGACGAATTGCGCGGCCTGGTCCAAGGCGTACTCAATGGCGTGCTCGATGAGATGGACGCCTTTCTGACGGTCGATCCGGCCGACGTACGCGATGATGGGCTTGTAGTCCTTCCGCAACAGGAACCGGTCACGCAGGGCCTCTTTATTTGCATATTTTCGCTCTATCGTGCCTGTCCCGTAGTTCGACGGGATCAGGCTGTCGATCTCTGGGTTCCAGACGTTGTAGTCGATGCCGTTAAGGACACCGCCGAATTTTTCGCGGTGGATGTGGAGCGTGTGCCCCAGGCCCATCCCCTGATCGGCGTAGGTTGCCTCCCAGGCATGTTGCGGTGACACGGTGGTGATGAAGTTTGAGTAGACGATGCCGCCTTTCATCAGGTTGATGGCACTGTGGTTGAAGTTATCGCGGAGCCGATCGTATTCAAAGAAGTGCGCCGGGCGGCAGAGGCCCGTCGCCCACAGGATGTACTCACCGCAGATGCCCTGATGCCCGAAATTGTGGATGGTATAGCAAACGCGCTGATTGTCCATGCCAATGTGCTGATACATCTCGTAGAGCAGCACCGGGACGAGCGCCGTCTGCCAGTCGTGGCAGTGGATCACGTCTGGCCGTTTGTTGGTCTTCCACATGAACTCCAGGGCCGCCTTCGAAAAGAAGGCGAACCTGGTCACGTCGTCGGCTGAACCGTACAGGTGGCCCCGGTTGAAGAAATGGTCCGGTGAGTGCGGCTCGATGAAGAAGCATCGCCTGCCGTGAACGAACCCGAACCACACCGTGCAGCGTACGAACCCGCTGTACCAGGGGACCCAGAGATCCTGATAGGTGATCGAGAGCCCGTAGATCTGGTCGTAGCGCATGCAATCATATTTCGGCATGATTATCTCGACGGCGTGGCCGCGCAGCTCCAGCTCCCGGCTCAGCCCGAAGACGACCTCTCCCAGCCCGCCCGCCTGAGCCGCCGGCGCGCATTCCGTCGCAACCATTACCACGAACACGGCTGCCTCACCGTTCCTGTCGCATATCGTGCGGCCGTAACCAGGCCGGGGCCAATACCGGCGATATCACAGTGAACTGGTGGATAGGTGTCGTCTCCTTTCTGCGGGCCGGGAGCGGGAGTCGCGGCTGCTATGTTCCTATATTCACGGTATAGCCAGAGTGCTGCGCCCCGCCAGCCGCGGGCTTCGGCTGCCGGGGGGGGCGGCCCGGGCAGCGCACGAGCCGGCCGGGCGAGCCGGGATTTCTGCCGCGCCGCGCGCGGCCCGGCGGGACGATTCGAACGGCGGGTTCTGCACCATTCTCCCCGGACTGGGCTAGATTCGGCTCATGATGCCGACAGAGCACAGTCCGCAGGGCCGGTGGGCAGGCAGGACGCTGGCCGATTTCGAGCGGGACCTGGCTGACAACTTGTGTTACGAGCGGGGCACGACGGCGGAGTCGGCGAGCTTGCAGGATCTCTACTGGACTCTGGCGGTGACCGTCCGGGATCGTCTGGCCGACCGGCGGGCCAGGACGGCGGGGGCGAATTATGCGGCTAACCCGAAGTTCGTCTACTACCTGTCGGCGGAGTACATGCTGGGGCGCCAGCTTGGCCAGAACGCGATGTACACCGGCACCGGCGATTTTGCCCGCGCGGCGGTTGCCGGGTTGGGCGTCTCGGTAGAAGACCTGGCGGCCCTTGATGTCGAGCCGGGCCTGGGGACCGGCGGGCTGGGTCGGCTGGCCGCATGCCTGCTCGACTCCCTGGCCACTCTTGACATACCGGCTGTGGGCTACGGGATCCGCTATGAGTTCGGGATCTTTAAGCAGGCTTTCGAGAATGGAGATCAGGTCGAGCGTCCCGATGACTGGGCGTTCTACGGTAACCCGTGGGAGTTCTCCGCTCCCGATGACCGGCAGGTCGTGGGGTTCTACGGTCACACTGAGGCGGTGGATGACGATCAGGGCGGGCTGCGGGCTCGCTGGGTGCCGGGGGAGACGGTGCGTGGCGAGCCCAGTCACATGCTGGTGCCCGGCTACGGCACCGAGACGGTCAACATCATCCGGCTCTGGCAAGCCCGGGCCGGCCGGGAGTCGTTCGACCTGGGCCTGTTCAACGCCGGTCACTACGCGGAGGCCGTCGAATCGCGGATGCGCTCGGAGAACCTCACCAAGGTGCTGTACCCGAGCGACAGCACGCCGGCCGGACGAGAGCTGCGGCTGAAGCAGCAGTACTTCCTGGTCTCCTGCTCGCTGCGGGACATTATCCGCCGGTTCCGGTTCCGCAACAGCGACTGGGAGGCCTTTCCCGACAAAGTCGTCATCCAGCTCAACGACACCCATCCGGTGCTGGCCGTACCCGAGCTGATGCGGCTGCTGGTCGACGAGCACGGGGTCGGCTGGGACCAGGCCTGGTCCATCACCCGGCGTACCTTCGCGTACACCTGTCATACCCTGCTGCCTGAGGCACTGGAGACGTGGCCGGTGCCGATGTTCGAGCGGCTCCTTCCGCGCCACCTGGAGATCATCTACGCCCTGAATCACTTCTTCCTCGACGAGGTGCGTGCCCGCTACCCGGATGACGGCGAGCGCATCGCCCGGATGTCGCTGATCCAGGAGGTGCCCGAGCGCGCGGTGCGGATGGCCGGCCTGGCGGTTGTCGGCAGCTTCGCCGTGAATGGGGTGGCCGGGCTGCAGTCGCGGCTGCTCGCACAGACGACGTTGCGGGACTTCGCTGACCTCTGGCCCGGCAAGTTCCTGAATGAGACGAATGGCGTCAGTCCCCGCCGGTTCATCGGTCTCGCCAACCCGCGCCTGTCCGGGCTGATCACCGCCCGGCTGGGAGACCAGCGATGGCTGAGCAGCCTGGACCGGCTGCGGGAGCTTGAGGCTTTCGCCGACGATCCGGAGTTCCGGGAGCAGTGGCGCGAGGTGAAGCGGCTGAACAAGCTCGACCTGGCCGCTCATGCCCTGGCCGCCACCGGCGTCACCATCGATCCTGGTTCGGTTTTCGACGTGATGGCCAAGCGGCTGCACGAGTACAAGCGCCAGCTGCTCAAACTGCTGCACGTCATCACCCTGTACAACCGGGTTAAGGCCGATCCGGGCGTCGCCCTGACGCCGTGCACGGTCATCTTCGGCGCGAAGGCTGCGCCCGGCTACCAGGAGGCGAAGCGGATCATCAAGCTGATCAACTCGGTCGCATCGGTGGTCAACGCCGATCCCGACATCTCCGGCCGGATCAAGGTCGTCTTCCTGCCCGACTATAACGTCTCGGTCAGCGAGCTCGTCGTGCCGGCCGGTGATATCTCCGAGCAGATCTCCCTGGCCGGCAAGGAGGCATCCGGGACGGGCAACATGAAACTGGCCCTTAACGGGGCCATCACCGTCGGCACGCTCGACGGCGCCAACATCGAGATCCGCGACCTGGTCGGGGCCGACAACTTCTTCCTCTTCGGCCTCTCCGCCGACGATGCCAGCGCCCTCAGGCAAGGCGGCTACTCGCCCCACGCCTATTACCGCGGGGACGCCGAGCTTCCGGGCAGCCGTTGACGCCCTCGCCTCAGGCGCCTTCTCCGGCGGGGACCGCGAGGCCTTCGCCCCCATCGTCGCCTCCCTCCTGAACAGGGACGAGTACCTGGTCCTGGCCGACTACCGGTCCTACGTGGATTGCCACGACCGCGCCGCCGGGCCGGCCTGGGCTGATCAGGACCGGTGGAGCCGGATGTCGATCCGGAACACGGCGCGATCGGGCTATTTCTCCTCCGACCGGACGGTCCGTGGCTATTGCCACGATATCTGGCACGTCGAGCCTGTGCCCGTTCCCCCGTACGCGGCCACCGCCCCTGAGGTTCCCCGCCCGAGTTCCTGAGCGTCGATGCCGCTGGCGATGCCGGGTTCCGGGGCTGACCTGCGTGCCAGGGCGGTCGTGGTTCGCCCGGCCGGGGGGGCTGCCAGTGGCTAATCGTCTTGGCGCCGCGAGGGATTTGCCGATGATATCGGCGCGTCCGGAGCAGTCAGGATACGATTCGATGACGGGAATTGTACCGAGAACGCTGGGTTGCCGAGCCCGCCCGCCCTTGAGGGCCCGAACTAGGTGAATGTCGGCGCCATCGATCGGCACAAGCCACGCATAACGGAGGCAAAAGGTGATTAAGTCCAGAGGAGCGGCTGGCCAGGCCACCATCACATTTACTCTCGATCCTCGCGTGCATGCCCAGACGGCGGCCGTGTGCGGGGAGTGGAACGACTGGTCGGCTGACGCCGACGTCATGCGCCGCGACGCCGAGGGGGGCTTCAGCCTGACGGTTGACCTCCCAGCGGGGCGGACCTACCGGTTCCGGTACCTGCTCGACGGCGAGCGGTGGGACAACGACTGGGCCGCCGATTCCTACGTTCCCAACAGCTTCGGCGGAGACGACTCTGTCGCTGACCTGACGGCGCTCGCCGAGGCGGCCCCGCCGACCGCGAAGACGGCGCCGGCGAAGAAGGAAGCGGCGAAGAAGGCTGTGCCGGTGCGGACCAGGAAGGCCGCAGCGCCGGCGACGAAACCAGCCAAGAAGACGACGCAATAGGGCGGGCGAGGGGCGAGACGATATCCGAGACGATGCCAAGCCGGAATGCGCAACTGGTCTCTTCGGTTCCCTTAGGCCAGGCCCCGTCCCGGTCTGACGTCCGTCGGTAAGCGTCAGCGGATGCGGGTCTGGCCAGGGAATGCTTATCCGCTCGGGGCCAGCTGGGACGGATCGGGCACTAATTTCGCTCTGTTCTCTGAGGTGGCCGACCGGGTGCAGCTATGCCTGTTCGACCGCGGTGACGGCAGTGAGACACGCGTTGAGCTCACCGAGTTAGACGGCTACGTCTGGCACTGTTACCTGCCAGGGGTCGGCCCAGGCCAGCAGTACGGCTATCGTGTGCACGGCCCGTACGCGCCGGCCCGCGGACACTTGTGCAACGCCTCGAAGCTGCTGCTCGACCCTTACGGCAAGGCTGTCGAGGGCCAGGTGCGCTGGCATGAGGCCCTTTTCTCCGTCCGGTCCGGCGCGCCGGATGCGATCAACACTCGGGACAGCGCCCCTTTCATGCCGCGCAATGTCATTATTAATCCATACTTCGAGTGGGCGGATGACCGCCGGCCGCGGACTCCGTATAACGAGACTGTGATCTACGAAGCTCATGTCCGCGGCCTGACCATGCGCCATCCCGGTATCCCGCCCGAGCAGCGCGGCACCTATGCGGGCCTGGCTTCCCCGGTCATCATCGACCGCCTGAGCCGGCTGGGCGTGACCGCCGTCGAACTGATGCCAGTGCACCAGTTCGTCTCGGAGCGGCAACTCGCGGCCAGGGGACGGGCCAACTACTGGGGCTATAACCCAATCGCGTTCCTCGCTCCCCATAACGCATACTCGTCGTCTGCCGAGCCGCATGGCCAGGTCGCCGAGTTCAAGTCGATGGTCAAGGCCTTACACAAGGCAGGCATCGAGGTGATCCTTGACGTTGGCTACAACCACACCGCGGAGGCCGGCGCCTTCGGCCCCACGCTGTCCTTCCGCGGCATCGACAACGCTGCGTACTACCGGCTCGCCGAAGGCGACCCGCGCGTCTACCTCGACTACACCGGCTGCGGCAACAGCCTCAATGTCCGCTATCCGCACACGCTGCAGCTGATCATGGACTCGCTGCGATACTGGATCTTGGACATGCACGTGGACGGGTTTCGCTTCGACCTGGCTGCGGCACTGGCCCGCGAGCTGCACGACGTGGACCGGCTGGCCGCCTTCTTCGACCTGGTTCAGCAAGACCCGGTCGTATCGCAGGTCAAGCTGATCGCCGAGCCATGGGACGTGGGCGAGGGCGGTTACCAGGTCGGCAACTTCCCGCCGCTATGGTCGGAATGGAACGTCAAGTACCGCGACTGCGTCCGCGACCTATGGCGAGGCGAGCCGGCGGCACTGCCCGAGTTCGCCATGCGGCTGACTGGTTCCAGCGACCTTTACGAAACCAGCGCCAGGCGGCCGGTGGCATCGGTCAACTTCGTCACCTGTCACGACGGGTTCACCCTCGCCGACCTCGTCAGCTACAACCGCAAGCACAACGAGGCCAACGGTGAGGGCAACCGGGATGGCGCCGACGATAACCGATCCTGGAACTGCGGGGCGGAAGGGCCGTCCGCCGATCCGGCGGTCGGCGAGCTGCGCGCCCGGCAGGTGCGGAATTTCCTGGTCACGCTGTTCTGCTCACAGGGGGTTCCGATGCTGCTGGCTGGTGACGAGATGGGACGCACCCAGCAGGGCAACAACAACGCCTACTGCCAGGACACTGATCTCTCCTGGGTCGACTGGGGGGACGCTGACAAGCACGCGGACCTGGTTGACTTTACCTGCGCGCTGTCCGCGCTGCGCCGGGCGCACCCGGTCTTCCGCCGGAGGAGGTTCCTCCGCGGGCTGCCGTCGGGGGCTGGGGACGGCGGGCTGCGGGACATCATCTGGCTGACCCCGTCCGGCCGGGAAATGACGGAGGCGGACTGGCAGGTCGGCTATGCGCGGTCACTGGCCGTGTTCCTGAACGGTGACGCCATTACGGAGCCGGACAAGCGCGGCGAGCCCGTCCGCGACGAGCACTTCCTGCTGCTGTTCAACGCGCACAGCGACGCCATGCGGTTCATGCTGCCCAGCGTCGATCACGCAGACGGCTGGCACACCGTCATCGATACAGCGGCGCTGCCGAGCCGCACCAGTATTGGCAGCTGGCCTGCCATGCTGCCAGGCGGGACGACGGTTGACGTGACCGGCCGCTCGATCTTGGTGCTGCGCGCCGCGCACGGCGCGGCGGGCTAGGCCAGGCCCCGCGGCCGCGGGTGATGCCTCCGCCGGCCGCGCTCATCGTCGGGGCCGGTACGCAGGCAGGCGCGGTCAGGTCACGCTTTGCTGAAATACCGCTCCCGCGTTTGTGTTCCAGATTCTGGGTACGGAATCGACCCCGCCGAAGTCATCACAGAAGATCACGAACTCGAAGGTCACGGGCGCGGCCGGGCCACTATCGCTGGGGAAGGTTGCCCCCCAGAACTCGAAATTGTCACCGAACCCCTCGAATGCTGCGGGAACAACCTGCGAAGTTACCCAGGAATCAGTGGTGAGGACTAATCCGGCGACGTGATTGGGGCCGCTATTGAATATCTGGAACTGGACTGAAAGCTGGGCAAAGAAGACCGGTGCCCCGCCCGAGGTGAAACCCTCGGCATTGCTGCCAGAGAAAGTGACATTAGTTATATAAAAAGCTGTCTGTGTCATATCGGTTTTTCCTTTCTGCATCCTGGCATCGCTATGACGGCGGGGTGCCTGAGGTTTGGGTCAGCTGGCTGGCGAGGCGAAGCGCCAGCGCGACGAGGGTGAGGCTCGGGTTGGCTGCCGGCGAGACGGGGAAGACCGAGTTATCACAGGCGTAAAGGTTCTGGTAGCCGAGGAACTTCAGGTCGGCATCGACCACGCCGGTCCCGTCGCCCGCCATGCGGAGCGTGCCGACTTCGTGGGCGACCCCGCCGATGGCGGCGATCTGGAGGGCCATCGACGGGTCCTCGCCATAGACAGGCAGTGCGTTGAACGCCGTCAAGACGTTCTGGGCAATCTGGTCGGCCTCGGAGAGCAGCGCCGGGGACGGGGTGGCGGGCGCCATATACAGGTTGACCGGGCTAGCCGGGTTCGGCGGGTCGCCGACCGTGGCGACGTAGTTGCCGTCGAGGAGAGGTGAGTAGTACTGGAATACGATCTCGCAGAGCATGTAGCCGTTGCGGATGTTCTCGTCCTGGGCCAGGTGGACGGGGTCGATGTAGCGGCCCTGGTTGAATTCGGCGCCCAGCTCAACGACGATGTCAAAAGCGTGCTGGTCCACTGTGGCGGCAGGGTTCTGCAGCAGCAACTTGGCCGAGTCCGTGCTGCTGGCATTCGCGTGGCCCGGAGGGACGACGAAGTGCCGGTAACGGATCATGTGATCGGTGATGCCCTGGCCGATCTTTCCGTTCGGGTCGCTGAGACCCGACTGCAGGGCGATCTTCGCGGACTCGATCGTGCCCGCACAGAGCACCACGTTAGTCCCTAGATAGCTCCGCTGCTCCTGCGCGAGCAGGTCGAAGCACTGAACTCCGGTGACCCGGGTGGCGTCGTTCGGGTCGAACGTGACGTTCCAGACGGCGTGGTTGAGGTTGACCGTTACCGGAGTTCGTCCCGTCGGGCTGAGCTGCGGCGGCTCCTGCACCAGGACGTCCTCCAGCAGAAGGTCGGCCGTGGAGAAGATGCCGACCGGGATCGACCAGTTCGTCGCTCCCATGTACTGAACGCCTACCGGGCCATCCGCCGCATTCCAGCCCGGGACGAGGGTATCCAGATAGCTACGGGAAGAATTCTGGAAAGCGCTGTCCGGCAGCTGATCGGCGTTTAGTGCCTTGAGTGCCGCGGTATAGCCGCCCTGGCTGAGGAGATAATCACTCACGGCTGCCGGCCACGCCGCGAGCTGCCAGGGAGTGAGCTGCGGGATCAGGCTTCCCCAGAAGATCGACCGGCCGCCCAGATTGAATCCCTGCGCCCCCTGATAATTCGACCCGTCCACGTTGGTGTAGTTGACCACCCCGAAGTTCTGCCACAGTGACCAGATCTGCTTCTGGAACTGGCCGATCAGCAGCCGGCGAGGAAGGTTGCCGACGTGAGTCGGGAAAAGTAACGATCCGGCCTCCAGCACGAGGACGCGGGCGCCGGCATCGGCCAGCGTGCTGGCCAGCACCCCGCCGCCCATCCCGGAGCCGACGACGATCACGTCGTAGACGATCGTCGGGTCCACGTTCCGGTTGAGCAGGGTCTGTGCTACCACGCCGTCCTCGGTGACGAGTGCGGCGAGGAACGGGAACTGCACCTGCGCGTCCGTGTATGACAGCACAGCGCCCGGCGCCTGCGGACCGGCCGTGAGGTTGCCGCCGAGCATCCACCGGCCGGGCGGGATGACGAACTTGAACTGCAGGCCGGCCGGGAATGCCTGCTCGTCGAGGACGAACTGCCACGCGCCGTCGACGTACTCACCGCCCCGGTCGACCCAGTTGTCGACCGATGTCCGCAGGACAACTGTTGTATCGGGTATAACAGTGTTTGTCACGAACTGGATAGTAAACATCGTCTCCCTCGCCGACGGAATCGACCAGCCAACTTGCATCGTATCCAGCTAAAAGCAGCGGGACCAGAATCAAAGTGACCGTTACGTTAACATTTCGCCGTCTCCCGGGTGCGCCCGGGCCTTCTATACCCGGCATTTCAGAAAAGCCGGGAGTGCCAGGCCGCCGGCCCGTGAAGGTTGTCGGCCGGCCGTTGTGATGTCTCTCAGGAGCGTGGCTGAGGACCGATTATTTCGCGCACGTGACGCTGTGCCGGACGAGCAGCCGGCCGTGGTGCCGATGGCCTCGGGAACGAACTGGGGCACCAGCCGTCCCGGGCCGGGCAGCCGCACCGCGGACGCACCCGTGCCGCGGCCCTCGCTAGAGTGCCAACAGCATGATTGCGTGACTGCCGTGGAAACAGCGACAGCAAGCGCGCACCGATGTCGTCGGTTCGTGTCCCGGCCGCGGACTGGCAGGCGCCCGGGTGCCCAGGCCAGGTGCCCAGGCCGGGTGCGCAAGGTGCCCAGGGTCAGGGGCTTCGGGAGCCGGAGGGAGCCTGGGGAAGAGAAAGCCGGCGGTATCGGCCCAGGCCGGGCCGGATCGCCTCCGGTCCTTGTCACGGGCCGGATCGCCTCCGGTCCTTGTCACGGGCCGGATCGCCTCCGGTCCTTGTGACGGGCCGGATCGCCTCCGGTCCTTGTGACGGGCCGGATCGCCTCCGGTCCTTGTGATCGGCATGAGCTCAAAGGAGGACCATGGACGTCCGGGAGTACGTGGCAGAGCACCGCGCGGACTTCTTCGAGGCGCTCAGCCAGTGGCTGACCATCCCGTCGATCTCCGCCGATCCGGCGCGCCATGGCGACGTCCGGCGATCCGCCGAGTGGCTGGCTGACTACCTGCGGGAGACCGGCTTCCCGGTCGCCGAGGTGTGGGAGACCGGCTCGGCTGGCGCTCCCGGCCTGCCCGCCGTGTTCGCGCACTGGCCGGCCAGTGACCCGGCCGCTCCGGTCGTCCTGGTCTACGGGCACCACGACGTGCAGCCGGTCGAGCCGCTGGCGGAGTGGGACAGCCCGCCGTTCGAGCCAGCCGAGAGGGACGGCCAGCTGCTGGCCCGCGGCGCCTCGGACGACAAGGGCCAGGTGCTCTTCCACGCGCTCGGCACCCGGGCCGGACTTGCCGCGGCGGGACGGCCAGCTCCGCCGGTGACGCTGAAGCTGCTGATCGAGGGCGAGGAGGAGTCCGGCTCGCCGAACTTCGCCGACCTGCTGCGGCGCGAGCGCGACCGGCTCGGATGCGACGTCATCGTGATCTCGGACACCACCATGTGGTCCGCTGAGGTGCCGTCGATGTGCATCGGCATGCGCGGGGTGGTCGACGCCGAGATCGACCTGCGCGGCCCCGAGCGGGACCTGCACTCCGGCTCCTTCGGTGGCGGGGTGCCCAACCCGCTGCATGTCCTGGCCGGGCTGCTGGCCGGCCTGCACGACGATGCCGGCCGGGTGACGCTGCCGGGCTTCTACGACGCCGTGCAGCCGCTCACGGACGCTGAGCGAGAGATGATCGCCCGGCTTCCGTTCGACGAGAAGGGCTGGCTGGCCGAGGCAGGCAACAGCGGCGCGACGGCCGGCGAGGCAGGCTTCAGCACCCTGGAGCGCGTCTGGGCGCGGCCGACCGCCGAGGTCAACGGCATGTGGGGCGGCCACACCGGGCCGGGCGGCAAGACGATCATCCCGAGCCAGGCGCATGCCAAGCTGTCGTTCCGGCTCGTCGCCAGCCAGGAGCCGGCCGACGTCATCGCCGGGCTCCGCCAGTACGTGCGGGACGCCGCGCCGCCCGGTATCGAGGCCACTGTCACATCGCACGGCGACGGCGTCCGGCCGTCCTTCTCGCCGGCCGACTCGGTCGCGGTCGGCGCGGGCCGGCGGGCCATGGAGCGTGCGTTCGGGACCGAGATCCTGTTCACCAGGGAAGGCGGCAGCGGGCCGGAAGCCGACCTGGCCGAGATCCTCGGGGCGCCGCTGGTCTTCATCGCGGTCGGCCTGGACGCGGATCGCATCCACGCGCCGAATGAGCGCGTCGACATGGGGCTGCTGCTGAAGGGCGCGGAGGCGGCGGCCTACCTGTGGGAGGAGCTGGCCGAGGCGGCCGGCGAGCTCACGGCGGCGCGGTGAGCGACAGCAGACTGCGCCGGGCCGAGGCTGCGGGCGGCCGGCGCGACGCCGCGCCCGCCCCGCCGCTGCGGCAGCTGGCGCTGTCCAGGAGCGAGGTGGACCGGTGCGCGCACCGGCGCACCGACACCGAGTGGCTATCCGCCGCCTGGGCCGACCCCCGCAGCCAGGCGGTGGTCGTCGAGCGCGGGCAGGCGCTGATCCGCTTCGGCGCTGACCACGTTGAGCTCGTCTTCGTGCCCCCGGCGCGGGCACCGGACGGGGTCAGGTTCCTGCTCGGCGCGGGCGCGGGCGGCGAGGCCTATTTCGGGGTAGCCGGCCCGCTGCCGAGCATGCCGGAGGCCGCCCCGTCAGCCGAGGCTGGCGCGATCCGCGCGGCCAGCCTGCGAGAGGCGGGCCCGCTGCTGTCCGACCGGGATGCCGGCCTGCTGACCCACGCGGTCGCCCTGGCCAACTGGCACGAGACGCACCAGCACTGCCCGCGCTGCGGCGCGCTGGCCGAGCCCGTATCCTCCGGGCATGCGCGGCGCTGCCCGGTGGATGGCAGTGAGCACTTCCCCCGCGTCGACCCGGCCATGATCGTGCTGGTCACCGATCCGGCAGACAGGTGCCTGCTCGCACGAAACGCGCAATGGCCCGCCGGCCGGGTCTCGATCCTCGCGGGATTCGTGGAAGCCGGGGAGTCCGCCGAGCAGGCGGTCAGCCGCGAGGTCCGCGAGGAGACGGGCATCATCGTCGGCGAGATCCGCTACCTCGGCAGCCAGCCCTGGCCGATGCCGCAGAGCCTGATGCTCGGATTCCGGGCCAGCGCGGTCGGCAGCCTGGAGATCATGGTTGATGAGGACGAGATCGCCGAGGCCCGCTGGTTCAGCCGGGACGAGCTGCGGGCGGCCATCGCCGGCGGCGCCATCCGGCTGCCGCCGCCGGTCTCGATCGCGCACCGGATCATCGAGTCCTGGTACGGCGCCGAGCTGCCAGGATCATGGTGACCGGGCTCAGGCTGGCCCGAGCCTGCGCACCGCCTCCGTCACGTCGGTGCCGGGTGCCGGGATGACCGAGATGACGGGCGTGTCGATGCCGCTGGCCCGGTATTCGGCGACGCGCTCCTGGCACTGCTCCGCGGATCCGTGCACGAGCAGGTCATCGACCACCTGGCCGGGTACCAGCGCCGCGGCGCCCTTGCGATCGCCGGCCGCCCACGCGTCGGCCATCGGCTTGAGCAGCTCGCCCCGGCCGAGCCAGGCGTGGAAGGCCGCGTACGCGGGCACCGTCAGGTAGGCGGCGATGGCCCGCCGCCCGATGGCCCGCGCGAGCTCCGCGTCGGCGGTCGGGCAGACGAAGATCCTGGCCACGAGCTCGCAGCCGGGACCGGCGACCGCCCGGACCCTGGCCACGTCGCCCGGCGAGAGCCAGTTCGTGATCGCGGCGCCCGCTTCCGCGGCGGCCAGCCTGATCATCTGCGGGCGGAGCGCGGCGAGAGCCAGGGCCGGCGGCACCTCGGGAGCCCCGTCCAGCCGGAAGCCGTCGACCGCGAAGGTCTCGTACCGCTCGCTCACCTTCTGGCCGCTCAGCGCCGCGCGCAGGAACCGGAGCATGTCCCTCGACCGCTGGTACGGCCGGTCGAACGGGACGGCGTTCCACTGCTCCACGATGACCGGCGACGAGGTGCCGATGCCAAGCACGACGCGGCCGGGCGCCAGGTCGGCCAGCGCCGCGGCGGTCATCGCGAGCACGCCGGGCGCCCTGGTGTAGACGGCGGCGATCGCGGTGCCGAGCCGCAGCTCGGCCGCCCATTGCGAGGCCAGCACCAGCGGCGTGAACGCATCCGCGCCGTTGACCTCGGCCGACCACGCGTCGGTGTAGCCGAGCGCAGGCAGCGCCGTCACGATCTCCCGCTGCGCGGCAAGCCGGCTGCCCGGCAGCGGCAGCGTGATGCCCCAGCGGCACGCGGGCGCAGCCTGCTGCTCGCTGGCCAGGCCCTGCTCGCTGGCCAGGCCCTGCTCGCTGGCCAGGCCCTGGTCGGTGACCGGCTGCCGCCCGGCGGCCTGCGGCCGTGCTGGCTGCGATTCCATCGGCTGCCCTCCTGGCGTGGCGAGGGACCCACCATAGCGGGTGGCAGATGTCCGGGTTCGGGCCAGCTCCTGGCAGCCACCGGAGGCCAGGCGGACACCTCGGGGGTGAGCTGCCCAGCAGGTCAGACTGCGCCGCGGGTCAGGCGGCCCGGCCGTCGCGCGGCAGCAGGGCCACCGGTCTCGGGCAGCCAACCACCGGCCCGGGCGTGAAGCGACCGGGCCGGCCCGCGGGCGCCCGGCTAGCCGGGGATGCGGTACTCCTCCAGCAGCCGGCGTCCGATGATCATTTTCTGGATCTCCGCGGTGCCCTCGCCGATCAGCAGCATCGGGACTTCCCGGTAGAGGCGCTCGATCTCGTACTCCTTGGAGAAGCCGTAGCCGCCGTGAATGCGGAAGGAGTCCTCGACGACCTCCTTGGCGTACTCGGAGGCCAGGTACTTGGCCATGCCGGCCTCGAGGTCGTTGCGCTCGCCCGAGTCCTTCTTGCGGGCCGCCATCGCCATCAGCTGATGCGCGGCCTCGACCTTGATGCCCATCTCGGCCAGCTTGAACGAGATGGCCTGATGCTCGACGATCGGCTTGCCGAAGGCGTGCCGCTGCTGGGCGTAGGTGATGCCCAGCTCGAAGGCGCGCAGGGCGACGCCGCAGCCGCGGGCGGCGACGTTGACCCGGCCCACCTCCACGCCGTCCATCATCTGGTAGAAGCCCTTGCCGGGCGCGCCGCCGAGCACCCGGCTGGCGGGGATCCGGACGTCGTGCAGCAGCAGCTCGGTGGTGTCGACGCCCTTGTAGCCCATCTTCTCGATCTTCCCCGGCACGGTCAGGCCGGGCACCGTGGTATTGGGGCCGAAGCCCGGCTCCTTCTCGATCAGGAAGGTGGTCATGTTCCGGTGCGGCGCGTCGTGGCCCTCGTCAGTGAGGCAGAGCACGGCGACCAGGCTGGAGGTACCGCCGTTGGTCAGCCACATCTTCTGGCCGTTGATCACGTAATCGTCGCCGTCGCGCACTGCCCTGGTGCGGATCGCGGACACGTCCGAGCCCATGCCCGGCTCCGACATGGAGAAAGCGCCGCGTATCTCCCCGGCCGCCATCTTCGGCAGGAAGTACTCCTTCTGCTCCGGAGTGCCATGCTGGCTGATCATGTAGGCGACGATGAAGTGGGTGTTGACGATGCCGGACACCGACATCCAGCCGCGGGCGATCTGCTCCACCACCAGCGCGTAGGTCAGCAGCGACTCGCCGAGGCCGCCGTATTCCTCGGGGATGGTGAGCCCGAACAGGCCCAGTTCCTTCATCCCCTCGACGATCTGGGCGGGGTACTCGTCCTTGTGCTCGAGCTCGGTGGCGACGGGGATGATCTCCTTGTCGACGAAGTCCCGGACCGTGGCGAGGATGTCGTGCTGGATATCGGTCAGGCCCTCGGTCTGCGCGAGGCGTTCCATGGCGCTCCTTGCGTTCTGCTGGTCGTAATGCGCTCAGGTGGCTGGCTCGGGCAGGCCGGGCTGCTCGCCGCCGCGCTCCTTGATGTAGGTCTCGGTCGGCACCATCACCTTGCGCCGGAACACGCACACCAGGGTGCCGTCCTGGTTGTAGCCGCGGGTCTCCACCTGGACGATGCCCCGGTCGCTCTTCGACGTCGACGGCCACTTGGCCAGCACGGTGGTCTCGCCGTAGATGGTGTCGCCGTGGAAGGTCGGCGCCACGTGCTTGAGCGACTCGACCTCCAGGTTGGCGATCGCCTTGCCGGAGACGTCCGGCACTGACATGCCGAGCAGCAGCGAGTAGATGTAGTTGCCCACCACCACGTTCCTGCCGAAGTCCGTGGTCTGCCCGGCGTAGTTCGCGTCCAGGTGCAGCGGGTGGTGGTTCATGGTGAGCAGGCAGAACAGGTGGTCGTCGTACTCGGTGACCGTCTTGCCCGGCCAGTGCTTGTAGACCGCCCCGACCTCGAACTCCTCGTAGGTCCGTCCGAACTGCATCGCGCCTGTCCTTTGCTCTCGTTATGCGGGTGGCTCGAATTTCGAGGTGCGCTGCATCCCGGCTGCGCGCCCCTTGCCCGCGATGACCAGGGCCATCTTGCTGGATGCCTCGTCGATCATCTCGTCGCCGAGCATGGCCGATCCCTTGGCTCCGCCGGCCTCGGAGGTGCACCAGTCGTAGGCGTCCAGGATCAGCTCGGCGTGGTCGTAGTCCTCCTGCGACGGCGAGAAGATCTCGTTAGCCGCGGCGATCTGGTCGGGGTGCAGCACCCACTTGCCGTCGAAGCCCAGGGCGGCGGCCCGCCGGGCGACCTCGCGGTAGCCCTCGGAGTTGCGGATCTGCAGGTAGGGGCCGTCGATGGCCTGCAGCTCGTGGCTGCGGGCGGCCATCAGGATGCGCATCAGGATGTAGTGATAGGCATCGGCGGGGTAGCCGGGCGGCTGCTCGCCGACCACCAGGGACTTCATGTTGATCGACGCCATGAAGTCGGCGGGGCCGAAGATGATGGTCTCGGTCCGCGGCGACGCGGCGGCGATCTCGTCGACGTTGACCAGGCCCCGTGCGTTCTCGATCTGCGCTTCGATGCCGATCCTGCCGACCGGCAGGCCCATGGTCTTCTCGATCTGGGTGAGCAGCAGGTCAAGCGCATGGACCTGCTGCGCGTCCTGCACCTTCGGCAGCATGATGCAGTCCAGGTTCTGGCCCGCTCCCTCGACCACCGTGATGACGTCGCGGTAGGTCCAGTGGGTCGTCCAGTCGTTGACCCGGACGACCACCGTCTTGCCGGTCCAGTCGCCGTTGTTCAGCGCATCGACGATGGTGTGCCGGGCGCTCTCCTTGACCAGCGGGGCGCACGCATCCTCCAGGTCCAGGAAGACCTGGTCGGCCGGCAGGGCCTGGGCTTTCTCCAGGAAACGCGGGTTGCTGCCGGGGACGGCCAGGCAGGACCGGCGGGGACGCAGGCGGTTCACGGTGACAGCTGGGGCGGTGGTCATGTCGCGTCGTGCCATCCTTCGGAGGTTGCGGTGGTGATGGGCTGGCTGCTAGGTGGACCGGGCCAGGCTGCCCGGCTGACTCTGCCACGGCTGGAGCTGGTGGGCGAGCCTGATCTCATCGACGATGCGGCCGATGATGGTGGTAATGCCGAAGTCCCTGGGGGTAAAGACAGCGGCTACGCCCTGAGCGCGCAGGGATTCGGCATCGGCCGGCGGGATGATCCCGCCGACCACGACCGGAATGTCGCCGGCCCCGGCCTGGCGCAGGCGGCGCAGCACCTCGGGCACCAGCTGGCCGTGCGCCCCGGACAGGATCGACAATCCCACGCAGTGCACATCCTCGGCCACCGCGGCGGCCGCGATCTGCTCGGGGGTCAGCCGGATGCCCTGGTAGATGACCTCGAATCCGGCGTCCCTGGCCCGCAGCGCGATCTGCTCGGCGCCGTTGGAGTGCCCGTCCATGCCGGGCTTGCCGACCAGCAGCCGCAGCCGGGCAGCCCCGAGCTTCCCCGGCGGTGGCGGTCACGGCCTCGCGGACGGCCGCCAGCTCCCCGCCCGGCTCGGCGGACACCGCGATCGCGGCGCCGCTGACGCCGGTGGGCGCCCGGTACTCGCCGAATACCTCTCGCAGCGCGAAGGCCCACTCGCCGGTCGTCACGCCCGCCCGCGCGCAGGCCAGGCTGGCCGTCATCAGGTTGACCCCGTCCTGCGCCGCGTCCGCCCGGAGCCGGGAGAGCGCGGCCGCCGCGGCGGTCTCGTCCCGCTGCGCACGCCATTGCGCGAGGTGCGCCAGGACGGCCGACTCCCCGGCGGGGTCGACCTGGTGGATAGCGGTGTCCAGGTCGGCCGTGAGCGGGCTGGGCTCGGTGGTCTCGAAGCAGTTGACGCCCACGATCTTGTCCTCGCCGGACTCGATCCGGGCGCGGCGGGTGGCCTGCGAGGCGACCAGCTCGGACTTGAGGTAGCCGGACTCCACCGCCGGTATCACCCCGCCCATGGCCAGCACCTTCGCGATCTCCGCCTCGGCCCCCGCGATCAGCTCCGTCGTCTTCGCCTGCACCACCGGCGAGCCGTCGAACAGGTCGCCGTACTCCAGCAGGTCCGACTCGTAGGCCAGGACCTGCTGGATGCGCAGGCTCCACTGCTGATCCCAGGGGCGAGGCAGGCCCAGGGCCTCGTTCCAGGCCGGCAGCTGCACGGCCCGGGCCCTGGCATTCTTCGACAGCGTGACCGCCAGCATCTCCAGCACGATCCGCTGGATGTTGTTCTCCGGCTGCGCCTCGGTCAGGCCCAGCGAGTTCACCTGCACGCCGTAGCGGAAGCGGCGGCCGGCCGGATCGGTGATGCCATACCGGTCCCTGGTGACCTGGTCCCAGAGCCGGGCGAAGGCCCGGACCTTGCACATCTCCTCGACGAAGCGGACGCCCGCGTTGAGGAAGAAGGAGATCCGCCCGACGACGTCACTCATCTGCTCCAGCGGGACCTGGCCGGAGTCGCGGACGGCGTCGAGCACGCAGATCGCCGTGCACATCGCGAACGCGATCTCCTGCACCGGGGTGGCCCCGGCCTCCTGCAGGTGATAGCTGCAGACGTTGATCGGGTTCCACTTGGGCATGCGGGTGACCGTGTAGGTGATCAGGTCGGTGGTCAGGCGCATCGAGGGGCCGGGCGGGAACACGTACGTCCCGCGGGCCAGGTACTCCTTGACGATGTCGTTCTGCGTGGTGCCGGTCAGCCGGGCGATGTCGGCGCCCTGCTCCTCGGCGACGACCTGGTACAGCGCGACCAGCCACATCGCGGTGGCGTTGATCGTCATCGAGGTGTTGGTCTGCTCCAGCGGGATGCCGTCGAAGAGGGCGCGCATGTCGCCGACGTGGGCGACCGGGACGCCGACCCGGCCGACCTCGCCGCGGGCGAGGATGTGGTCGGCGTCGTAGCCGGTCTGGGTGGGCAGGTCGAACGCGACCGACAGGCCCGTCTGGCCCTTGGCGATGTTGCGGCGGTAGAGCGCGTTGGACTCGGTCGCGGATGTGTGCCCCGCGTAGGTCCGCATCAGCCAGGGACGGTCCCTGGCGGGCCGCGGCCGCTCGCTCGACTCGGTCATGCCGCTGCCGCCCTCAGACGTTCCGGAAGCGGTTGATCTCTGTCAGGTGCTTCGCCCTCAGCTCGTGGTCGCGGACGCCCAGGCCTTCCTCCGGTGCCAGGCAGAGCACGCCGACCTTGCCGTGATGCAGGTTCCGGTGCACGTCCAGTGCGGCCTGGCCGGTCTGGTCCATCGGGTACACCACCGAGGTGGTCGGGTGGATCATGCCCTTGGAGATCAGCCGGTTGGCCTGCCACGCCTCGCGGTAGTTGGCGAAGTGCGAGCCGATGATGCGCTTGAGGTTCATCCACAGGTAGCGGTTGTCGTACTCGTGCATGTACCCGGACGTAGAGGCGCATGTCACGATCGTGCCTCCCTTTCGGGTCACGAAAACCGATGCGCCGAAAGTCTCCCGGCCGGGATGCTCGAAGACGATGTCCACATCCTCCCCGCCGGTCAGGTCGCGGATCCGCGCGCCGAGCCGCTTCCATTCCTTCGGATCCTGGGTGTGCTCGTCCTTCCAGAACTGATATCCCTCGGCGCTGCGGTCGATGATCAGCTCCGCGCCCATGGACCGGCAGAGCTCCGCCTTCGCCTCGCTGGATACGACGCAGACCGGGATGGCGCCGCCGGCCAGGGCGTACTGAGTGGCGTACGCGCCGAGGCCGCCGCTGGCTCCCCAGATGAGCACGTTGTCGCCCTGCTTCAGCCCTGCTCCGTTGCGCGAGACCAGCTGCCGGAAGGCGGTGGAGTTCACCAGCCCGGGCGTCGCGGCCTCTTCCCACGTCAGGTGCTTGGGCTTCGGCATCAGCTGGTTGGTCTTCACGATGGCCAGCTCGGCCAGGCCGCCGAAGTTGGTCTCGAAGCCCCAGATGCGCTGCTCCGGGTCCATCATCGTGTCGTTGTGGCCGTCGGAGCTCTCCAGCTCGACGGACAGGCAGTGCGCGACGACCTCCTCGCCGGGCTTCCAGACGGTGACCCCCGGACCGGTCCGCAGCACCACGCCTGCGAGGTCCGAGCCGACCACCTGGTAGGGCAGGTCGTGCCGGGCGGTGAGCTCGGAGAGCTTGCCGTAGCGGCGCAGGAAGGCGAAGGTGGAGACCGGCGAGAAGATAGAACTCCACACGGTGTTGTAGTTAACGGCGCTGGCCATGACCGCAATGAGGGCCTCGCCCAGGCCGAGCTCGGGCACGGGCACCTGCTCCACGTGCAGGGACTTGCGCGGATCCCGGGCGCCGGTGTCGATGCCATCGAACATGTGCTCCTCGTCCCGGTGCAGCGTGACTGCCCGGTAGGACTCCGGCAAAGGCAGCGCGGCGAAGTTCGCCTGCGGGGTGTCGGGATTGAGGATCGCATCGAGGATTTCTTTCACGGCTGCCTCCTAGGGCCTACCTGCACGAAGGGCACAGGGCCTCGACACAAACCTCGGCGCACGGGGCGGGCGGTGATAGGGACTTTCGTCATCCAAGGCAGGGGCCGGCGACCTTCTGTGCCCGAATGGCAGCGTTCTGGCACGCCGGGCAGGCCGCCGGTCGCCGCAGCGAGTCCGGGATGCGGCATTTTGCGGCGCTTTCCGGCGCCCATCCCGGCCGGGTCAGTGCAGCAGCTCCTGCCAGTCCGGCGGCACCCGGCCCGCGGGTCCCGGTACCGGCTGGCTGAGCGGATGGTGCTCCGGGGGCGCCAGCTGCGGCCCGTCGTAGAACTGCTGGTCGGCATAGTTCCAGAACCAGTCCTCACCGGGCTCGAAGGACCGGATCAGCGGATGCCCGCTGCCGCCGGCATGGCGGCTGGCATGCTGCGCGGGCGAGGAGTCACAGCAGCCGATGTGCCCGCACGCCGCGCACCGGCGCAGGTGGAACCACCACCCGCCGTCTTCCAGGCACTCCGCGCAGCCGGTTCCGCTCGGCGGCGCGGTCGGGTCCAGCTGGCTTTCCTGCGTCATCACTGTCTCCTTCAGGATTCCGCACGGGGCGGGTCGGCGGTCGCCGTGCCGGTGGCCTGCAGCCGCTCATATACGAGCCGGACGGCCATCGAGCCCTCGCCGACGGCCGTGGCTACGCGCTTGACCGAGCCGCTGCGCGCGTCGCCGACCGCGAAGATGCCCGGCCGGCTGGTCTCGAGGAAGAGCGGGATCCTGCCGTCCAGCTGCGACTCCGGGATGCCGAGCCCGGTGAGCAGGAATCCGTCCTCGTCCGTGGCCAGCTGCCCGTCCAGCCACTCGGTGCTCGGCGCCGCGCCGATGAAGACGAACAGGCTCCTGACCGGCAGCACGGAGTCCTGCTGCCGCGCGTCATCGCGTACCCCGACGGCCTCCAGCCGGCCGTTCCCGCGCAGGGCAGTCACCTGCGTGCGCGGGTGCACGCGGATGCGCTCGTTTCGCATGATCTGGTCGATGAGGTAACGGGACATCGAGTTCTCGAGGGCAGCCCCCCGGATCACGATGTGCACGTCCGCGCTGGTCCGGCTCAGGAAGAGTGCCGCCTGGCCGGCCGAGTTACCGCCGCCGACGATCGCCACCGGGTCCGGGCCGCAGGCCTGCGCCTCCATCTGGGTGGCCGCGTAGTACACCCCGACGCCCTCGAAATCGGCGAGCCGGTCCAGCGGCAGCCGGTTGTACCGGGCCCCGGTGGCGATGATGACCGACTTGGCCGTCACCGCCTCGCCATCGCGGAACGTGACGGTGTGCAGGCCGTGGTCGGACGACAGCGAGGTGGCCGCCGCGGCCAGCATGATCCGCACGCCGAACTTCTCCGCCTGCAGCGCGGCACGCGCGGCCAGTTCCTCGCCGGACAGGCCGGCGGAAAGCCCAGGTAGTTCTCGATCCTCGATGACGTTCCGGCCTGGCCGCCCAGGCCGGTGTCCTCGGCCAGGGTCGTGGCCATCCCCTCCGATGCCCCGTAGACGGCGGCGGCCAGGCCGCCGGGCCCGCCTCCGATCACCAGCAGGTCGCAGACTCCCGGCGGATCGGCGTCGGCGTGACCGGCCATGCCGAGCGCCCTGAGCAGGTCCCCGCTGCTCGGGTTGCGCAGCATCGGTCCGCCGGGCACCAGGATGATCGGCAGCTCATCGGCCGCGAGCCGCAGCTTGCGCAGCAGCGCCTCCGCCTCGGCCGAGCTCTCCAGGTCCAGCCAGCGCGACGACAGCCGGTTACGCGCCAGGACCTCCAGCAGCCGGCGGGTGTCAGCGTCGAACCGCGAGCCCAGCAGGATCAGGCCCGATCCCAGCCGCGTCAGGATGGAGTGCCGGAGCAGGAAGGCGTGCAGGATCAGCTCGCTGAGGTCAGGCTCCTGGGCCATCACGACGTGCACCTGGGCGGGCGGGACGCGCAGCACCTGGCCCGGCGTGCTCGCAACGGCGCTCACGTAGGCGCGCTGCCCGGTCAGCAGGCTGATCTCGCCGAGGAACTGAGAAGGGCCGTAGCGGGCGAGTACCGTCTCGCCCGGCCAGCCGCGCTTCTGGATGATGTCGGCGTGCGCGTCCAGCAGCACGATCAGGTCATAGCTCTCATCACCGTCGGCGAACAGCACCTCGCCGGCCTCGACCCGATGCTCGCTGCCGTAGCGCCGCAGGGTGGCCAGCTGCCCCTGGTCCAGGACCGGGGCGCGACCGCCAGGCGGCGGCCCCGCGCTGACCTCAGGGACTGGCTGTCCGTCCAGCTTGGGTACCTCCGCTCGACACGAGCCATGGGACCGGCCTGGTCGATGAGCATGCCGGTGACTAGCGTACCGGGCGGCCGATCCGGCGGCCGATCCGGCGGCCGGAGGGGCTGATACGGCGCCCCCGAGCGGATGCCGATCGAGGGCCGGCCAGATGAGGACAGCGCCTGATGAGATGATCCGGCCGGCCCCACGTGGGACTGCCGGGCGCTGCCTGGCGTCGGCCTGCCCTGGTCAGCGGGGCAGGCCGACGAAGTCGGCCATCTGCTGCACCGCGTAGCCGAAGAAGTCATCGCTCGGGTCCGCGCTGCCCACCAGCTGGCCGAAGAGCTCAAAGCTGATCATGCCGAACAGCTGCGTCCAGGCGATCAGGGCGCGGGCGGCCACCGGGCCGGGCACGCCTGGCGCGATGGCCGCCGCCACGACACGGGCCTGCTCCGCTAGCAGGCCGGGCAGCGGCTCGCTCCCGGCCGCCTCGGGGAGGCGGGCGGCGGCGAGGGTCCCGCCGATCACCGCCGGCACCCGGCCGGCCGGCCCGATGGTCTCCTGCGGTGCCTGATAGCCGGGCACTGGTGAGCCGTAGATCAGGGCATACTCGTGCGGATGCGCCTTCGCCCAGTCCCTGACCGCATGGCAGGCGGCCGTCCAGCGGGCCCGGACGGCGGTCTGCCGGAGGCGGCCGGCGGCGGCCTCGGCAGCCTCGCCCAGGGCGTCGTAGGCGTCGATAATCAGCGCGGTCAGCAGGTCGTCACGGCTCGGGAAGTAGCGGTACACGGCCGAGGAGACCATGCCGAGCTCGCGTGCCACCGCGCGCAGGGACAGCTGCTGCGCGCCGCCGGCTGCCAGCTGCCGGCGTGCCTCCGCCTTGATCTCGCTGGTGAGCTCCGCCCGTGCCCGCTCCCTGGCCGTCCGCCCGGCCCGCGTTCCCGCTGTCTGCCCGGCCCGCGTTCCCGCTGTCTGCCCGGCCCGCGTTCCCGCTGTCTGCCCGGCCTGCCCGACCGCTGTCCGCCCGGCCTGCCCGACCGCTGTCCGCTGGTCCGGCTGCCGCGCCGGTCGTTTCGCCGCCATGCCGGCCAGTGTGCCATTTTCGAGAGCGCCGATCAAGTTAGAGAGCACTGCTCTTGACACGCCCGGCGATATGATGAGAGCATCAATCTGAAATCAGAGCAGTGCTCTCAATTCAGTGAGAGCCTGGCCGTGGCACCCGGGAGGGCCCGATGACTGACAGCGCGAGTAGCCCCCGTTACGTCATGCCGAAGACGGCGGCAGGCCGCGTCACCAACGGCATGTTCAATGCGGCCGTGGCCGGACTGACCAGGGCCGGGATCAGCGTCATGGGCAGCCGCGTCTTGCATGTGCGCGGCCGCAGCAGCGGCCAGTGGCGGACCACCCCGGTCAACCTGCTCAGGTTCGACGGCGGCACTTACCTCGTCGCGCCGCGTGGCCAGACCCAGTGGGTCCGGAACCTGCGCTCAGCCGGGCGCGGCGAGTTGCACGTGGGGCGGCGGGCCGAGGAGTTCACGGCTGCCGAGCTGCCCGACGCCCAGAAGCCGGCCATCCTGCGCGCCTACCTGCGGAAGTGGAAGTTCGAGGTCGGCGTCTTCTTCAACGGCGTCGAGCCCGACGCGACCGATGCCGAGCTGCTGGCGATCGCGCCCGGCTACCCGGTCTTCCGGATCACGATGACGGGCAGCTGATCAGCCAGCCGGCCCGCGGCGCCGGTCGTGCAGCTCATGCAGCTCGTGCAGGCGGGCCTCGGTATCGGGGCCGGCCGGGGTGTAGGTGGTCATCCGGGTGCCGAGCCGCTGGCCGAGCCACAGGTGGGTGTAGTTCAGCTGGAGCAGTCCCACCTCGGGATGCAGGTATCGCTTCGTCAGGTTCTCCGGCGCGGCGATCTCGTGCCGCTCCCACAGCTCAGCGAACTCCGGCGAGGCGGCGGACAGCCGGGTGACCAGGCACTTCCAGGCCGGCTCGGCCAGGTGCTCCGCCATCGCGGCGCGGTACTCGGCGACCAGCCGCCGGGTCGAGTCCTGCCAGTCGAGCATGGCCCCCCGGCAGCGCCGGCTCGTGAACACGAGCCAGAGCGAGTTCCGCTCCTCGAACGGCAGCTCGCCGAGGTCGCCCATCAGGCTGGTGTAAGCGTCATTCCAGGCCAGGATGTCCAAGCGCGCATTGCGCACGCAGGCCGGATACGGGTCCAGCTGATCCAGCAGCGCGCGGACGGTCGGCGGCAGTGACTGGCAGTCCTGCTCCGCTGCGCCGTCTGGAGCATCGGCGAGCCGGAACAGGTGCGCGCGCTCGTGCGGATCCAGCAGCAGCGTGCGGGCCACGGCATCCAGGACCTGCGGCGAGGCGTTGATGTCCCGGCCCTGCTCCAGCCACGTGTACCAGGTCACGCCCACTCCGGCGAGGGTGGCGACCTCCTCGCGGCGCAGGCCGGGCGTGCGCCGCCGGGAGGCCGGCGGCAGCCCGACCTGTTCCGGTGCGATGCGCTCCCGCCGGCTGCGCAGGAAGCCGGCCAGCTCCATGCGGCGCAGCCGGCCGTCGGGCCTGCCCGGCGCCGGGACCGCACCGGTCTCGGCGCGGCTAGTCTCGGCGTGGCGGCCGGACTGCGCGGCGATCGGGTCGGCGGACAGCGCGGCAGCGCGGCGCTCGATGGCGGTCGGCGTGCTGATCGGCATGCTCACGACTGCTATTCTCCACTCAACGTCATACGGTTGCCAGGTAGCGTCAGTACCAGTATAAACAGGCTCTAGTACCTGTCTATGACATGCGCTCGCTTGCGGGCTCGCGCCCAGCGCGGCGGTCCTGGTCGGGGCCCGCGCGGCCCAGGGCGCTTCGGCGGCCATGATGGTCCCGCAGGTCCTGTCCACCATCCAGGCCACCAGCACGGGGGAGCGGCGCGCCAGGGCACTCCGCCGGTACGGGGCGACCGGCGGGCTCGCCGCCGTCATCGGCCAGCTACTCGGCGGCCTGCTGGTATCGGCCAACCTCGACGGGTCGGGATGGCGGCCGATCTTCCTGGTCAACGTCCCGATCGGTATCGCCGGGCTCGCGTTCGCCCGTCGGCACGTGCCGGCCAGCCGGGCCGGGGCGCCGGCCAGGATCGACGCGGCCGGCACGGTCCTGCTCGGCGTCACGGTGCTGGCGCTGCTCATCCCGCTGACCGAAGGGGAGTCGCTGCGCTGGCCCGCCTGGACGCTCGGTCTGCTCGCCGCGGCGCCGCTGGCCCTGGCTGCCTTCGCTGCTGCCGAGGCGCGTTCCGAGCGAGCCGGCCGGACCCCGCTGGTGCCCACGTCGCTGCTGCGGCACGCGAGCATGCGCCGGGGGCTGTGCTCGCGCTGCCGTTCTTCGCCGGATTCGGTGCCTTCATGTTCTGCTACGCCCTCCTCGTCCAGCAGGGCCTGCGGGACAGTGCCCTAGTCGCCGGCGCCGGGCTGGTGCCGATGGCCGCGGCCTTCCTGGCTGCGTCCCTGTGCACGTCGCGGCTGCTCGCCTTGTTCGGCAGCCGGGTGCTCGCCGCTGGCGGCCTGCTGCAGGCGGCTGGCCTGCTGATCCTCGGCGGCACCGTGCTGGCGGGCTGGCCCGGGCTCTCGGTGCTCTCGCTCGCACCAGGGCTGGCGGTGGCGGGGCTCGGCCAGGGCCTGGTGATGAGCCCGCTGTTCGGCGTGGTGCTCTCGGAGGTGCCGCCCGTAACTGCCGGCGCGGGCAGCGGAGTGCTCACCACCACGCAGCAGACCGCGCTCGCGCTCGGGGTAGCCACCCTGGGCAGCCTGTTCCTGGCCCTGGCCGGTGACGGCACCGGCATCCGGGACGGCTTCCTGGTCGTGCTGGCCGTGCAGATCGTCATCGCGGCAGGCGTGGCGGCTGGGGCCCGGCGGCTGCCCGGATGGCGCAGGTGACAGCGGCCAGCTGACGTGGGCGGGCCGGCGGACGTGGGCGGGCCGGCTGAGGTGGCCGTGCCAGCTAACGGGCTCGTGCCGGCGGACGTGGGCGGGCCGGCGGACGTGGGCGGGTCGGCTGAGGTGGCCGTGCCAGCTGACCGGCTCGTGCCGGCGGACGTGGGCGGGTCGGCACCGCGTCAGCCGGCGAGCGAGCACGGCGCCGGGCGGGTCAGCCGGTGAGCGCGAGCGTGGCGCCGGTCGGGTCCAGCAGCCGGTGGCAGCCCTCGGCAGCCGGGAACTTGGCCAGCGGGCCGCGGACGCGGGCCCTCGGCCCGTCCGGCCCGGCCAGGATGGCGCCATCGGCGGCGCTGGCGACCAGCTCGTCGCCGACCCGCAGCAGCACGGCGCCGTCCCGGTTCGCCGACACCGCAGTGCGGCCAGCCCTGATGGCCTCCAGCACCGCGGCCGGATCGTCGGCCTCCGCCTCGACCCAGGTGGTCGGCGATCCGGGCGGCGCGTCCGAGCCCGGCCGGTGCCAGTCACTGCCGCCCACCGGGATGGCGGTCGGGTCCCAGGCCAGCCACCAGCCGAGGGGAGTGGTCCAGTGCGTGTCCAGCCAGCTCCAGTGCCACACCTCGATCAGCGGCGGCCGGCGCTTCATCGGGGTGGCCCAGCTCACGTGGCCGCCGATCGGATGGTTGATCGACAGCAGCCCGCCCGCCTGCTCCGTTGCCTCCAGCCATGCGTCGGGAGGCTCCCGGAAATCAATCCACCCGACGTCGCCCAGCGCGCTCGCGTGCCCGGTATCCGTCGTCACCTCCTGGCCGGGCAGCAGCACGATGCCGTGCGCGGACGCCGCGGCGGGCAGCTCGGCGAAATGGCTGATCGTGTTGTGGTCGGTGACCGCAATGAAGTCCATGCCGCGGCCTGCCGCGAACCTCGCGAGCTCGGACACGGTCATCGCCCCGTCGGAGTGCACGGTGTGCGTGTGCAAGTCGCCCGCCAGCCAGTGCCGTCCGCCGCTGGCGAGCAGCTGGCGGCGTGCCGGGCGGTCCGTGATCGGCGGCATTTCCTCGGGCGCCGGCTCGGGGGACAGCTCGCCGGGCGTGCTGGACACCTCCACGGTCAGCCGGTAGTCGGCACCGCCGGGCGGAACCCGGTGCAGGCCGATCACCACCTGCCAGGTGCCGGGCTCGGGCTCACCGGGCAGGTAGCCGGGAGTCGCCGTCTGCTCGCCGATAACGAACGACCTTCTGGCGCCCCCTGACCAGCCACGGAAGCCGTCGGGCCCGAGGCATCCCAGGTCCATGATCGCGCCCGACCGCTCGTACTCAAGCTCGGCCCGCAGGGCACAGGTGCCCGGCGGCACCTCGACCGGAAGGTAGTGCCAGGCGGAGGCGAACCGGTCCTCCAGCGTCCACCGTCCCCCGTGCCGCGTCACGACCATGAGTTCATCTGACCAGATCGCTCGCGATTGGGCGAGCGTGGCACGGCTTCGGGTGCGAGCAGATCCTGCCCCGCCGTGGCGCCGGCCAGCCCGCTTCGGTAGGTCCCTTGACGGCTGGAATTCAGCACCCGTAGAATTCATCAGGCGTTGAATTCTGAGGAGACCTGTTATGTGGGCGATGATCGTGAAGGAGTTCCGCCAGCTTCGGCGCGATCGCCGCACCCTGGCGATGATGATCGTGATGCCCGTCATCCTGCTGGTGGTGCTCGGGTACGCAGCCAGCTTCGACGTGTCGTCGATCTCAGTCGCCGCCGCCGGCCCTCAGGCCGGGCTGGTCGGCCACCTGCTGCCGCATTCCTCCGCGCCGGCGTTCGATGTCGTGGCGAGCGAGCCGTCGCAGGGCCGGGCATGGGCGCAGGATCAGCTGCGTGACGGGCATGCCGACATCGCCGTCGTCACCGGCGGCGCGCAGCCGCTGGTGCTCATCGACGGCACCCAGCTGTTCGCCGCGCGGGCGGCGCTGACCGCGCTGGCCGGGCTCGGCCGTCATGCGGGGCCGGGGACTCCCGCGCTGAGGCCACAGGTCAGCATTCTCTACAACCCCGGCCTCACGACCTCCTACATCATGATTCCCGGCCTGGCCGGCGTGGTCCTGGTCTTCGTCGGGACCATCATCACCAGCCTGGGAGTGGTGCGGGAGCGGCAGGCCTGGCACGCTGGAGCAGCTGGCCGTCACGCCGCTGCGTCCCCGCGACGTATTCCTCGGGAAGATCGTGCCCTACTTCGTGGTGGGAGCCGTCGACCTGGCCATCGTGCTGGCCGTCGGGATCGCGGTCTTCGGGGTGCCGTTCCGCGGATCGCCGGCCGTGTTCGCGCTCGGCGCGCTGCTCTTCCTGTTCGTCACCCTCGGCATCGGGGTGCTGATTTCCTCGGTGTCGCAGAACCAGGGCCAGGCCATCCAGCTGGCCATCATGATCCTGCTACCGCAGGTGCTGCTGTCCGGACTGATCTTCCCCCTGTCCTCGATTGCCGCCGGCGTCCGCTGGATTGCCTACCTCCTGCCGCTGACCTATTTCAACGAGATCTCCCGCGGCGTCATGCTGCGGGCGGAGCCGATCGCGTCGCTCTGGCAGCCCTTCACCTACCTCGCCGTGCTGGGCGCCGTCGTCGTGACGCTGGCATCGCTGCGGTTCCGCGCGTTCCTCGCGCCCGCGGCCGGCCGCCGGGATCGTCGCAGCCACGGGGGGCAGGGTGCGGGGTCGGCAGCCCAGCACGCGGCCGTGGCCGCGTCCGCCGCCGGAGACGGATCATGACCGGCCGCCGGCCAGCTCCGTTGACCGGCTCCTCGGCTAGGCCGGAGCCGCAGGGCTGGGGCGTGGCTGGAGTTTTCGTTTCGTACGGGAAGACGGTTGCTCTCGGGGACGTTCTCGCTTGCGGCCGCAGCCGGGCAGGTCACGGCCGTGGTCGGCGGCGACGGGGCCGGCAAGTCGACCCTGCTGCGCTGCCTGGCCGGCTTGATCAGCCCGGCTAGCGGCGAGGTGCGCACGCCTGGCGCGGCGCGGATCGGCTACCTGCCCGGCAGCTCGGGCATCTACCCCGACCTCACCGTCACCGAGAACCTGGAGTTCAGGGCGGCCGCCTACGGCATGGCGCCGGCCCAGATCCGGGCACGCGCGGCGGAGTTCCTGGACCGCACGGGCCTGGCTGATGTGCCGGACCGGATGGCAGGCCAGCTGTCCGGCGGGATGCGGCAGAAGCTCGGCGTGATCGCCGCCATGCTGCATCAGCCGGACCTGCTGGTCCTGGATGAGCCCACGACCGGCGTGGATCCGGTCAGCCGCAGCGACCTGTGGTGGCTCATCGCGCGCGCCGCCGCGGCCGGGACCGCGGTCGTGCTGGCCACCTCGTACCTGGACGAGGCCGAGCGCGCCGCCACGGTGCTGGTGCTGGACGGCGGCCGGGAGCTGGCAGCCGGCACGCCGGCGCAGATCGTCGCTGCCGTGCCCGGCGTCATTCTCGTCAGCCCGGTGCGTCCGGCCGGGCCTGCCGCCCAGCGGGCCTGGCGGCGCAGCGGCGAATGGCGGATCTGGATGCCGCGGGACAGCCCCTCGATCCGGTCAGCTCAGCAGGTGCAGCCTGACCTGCAGGACGCGGTGACGGTCGCCGCGCTCGCGCGCGAGCTGCGGCTGCAGCCACCCGTCGCCGGCGCGGACAGCCGCGGCCAGGATGGCGCCGTCCGGGACTGCGGCGTCCGGGACGGCGGTGTCCGGGACTCGGGCAGTGCTGGCCAGGACGGCGGCGGCCAGGGCTCGGCCGGAGGCAGCGCGATGGCCAGCGCCGGGGCGGGCAGCGCCGGGGCGGGCAGTGCCGGGGCGGGCAGTGCCGGGGGCCCGGCGGCGGGCAGCGCCAGCCCGGCAGCGGAGCGGCCGAGTCAGGCGGCGGGCAGAACGGCCGCTGAGCCACTGCGGCCCGCACGCCCTGGGCTATCCAGGCCGCTGGCGCAGTGCCTGGCCGTGAGCCGATCGTTCGGGAACTTCACCGCCGTCCGGGACGTTGACCTCAGGGTTGAGCCAGGCGAGATCGTCGGCCTGCTGGGCGCGAACGGGGCCGGCAAGACGACCATCATCCGGATGCTGCTCGGCCTGCTGCCAGCGTCGGCGGGGGAGGTGCTGCTCTTCGGCAGTCCGCCATCACGCGAGACCCGCCGGCAGATCGGTTACGTACCGCAGGGGCTCGGCCTCTATGACGACCTCACGGTCACCGAGAACCTGAACTTCACCGCGGCCGTGTTCGGCAGCAAGCCGTCCGCCCTCACGGCCGTCTCAGCCGCGGACCTGACCGCGCCAGTCGGCCGGCTGCCGCTTGGCCTGCAGCGGCGGGTCGCTTTTGCCGCCGCGCTGTCGCATCGGCCGGAGCTGCTGATCCTGGACGAGCCCACGTCAGGTGTGGACCCCCTCGGCCGGGCCCGCTTGTGGGAGACGATCTCCGCGTCCGCGCGGAACGGCGCGGGCGTGCTGGTGACAACGCACTACCTGGAAGAAGCCACCGAGTGCACCCGGCTCGTCATCATGGCCGACGGCGCCGTGGTCGCCGAGGGCACGGCCGCCGAGATCATCGGCGATGCCAGGGTGACGGCCGTGACCGGGCCGTCCTGGGCCACGGCCTTCGCACGGCTGGAGAACGCCGGCTTCCCGGTCACGCTCGGCGGCCAGGCGGCCGGCGGCGGGACCGGGACCGTCCTGCGGGTGCCCGGCGCCGATCCGGTGGCCGTGCGCCGCGCACTGGGCGCCGACGGCGCTGCCGTGCAGGAGGTTCCTGCGACGCTCGAGGAACGGTTCTTCCAGCTGACCATGCGGCGGTCCGTAGCGGGGGTCACCTCGTGACGAAGCCGGAGCGGCGGGCGACCTCGCGGTCCGGCCGGCGGGCTGGCGAGAGCGGGACAAGGGACGCCATCCTCAAGGCGGCCAGGAGCCGCTTTAGCGAGTACGGCTACGACGCGGCAACCATCAGGGCGATCGCCAGCGACGCGGGTGTCGATCCGGCCCTCGTGCATCACTTCTACGGCAGCAAGGAACGGCTCTTTTCCGCGGCCATGCGGCTCCCCATCGCGCCGGGCGAGGTGCTGGCGGCGGCGCTGGCCGAAGGCCCGGCTGAGCCGGGGGGCAGCCTGGGCGAGCACCTGGTCCGCACCGCCCTGACCCTGTGGGACAGCGCTGAGGTTAGCGGCGCGTTCATCGGGCTCTTGCGCTCGGCCGTGACCAGCGAGCAGGCAGCAGCGATGCTGCGGGAGTTCATCGCTGACGCCATCCTCAGCCTCTTCGCCGGCGCGGCCGCCAGCACCGATCCGGCTGATGCGGCCTACCGTGCGTCGCTGACGGCCGGCCAGATGCTCGGCCTGGCGCTGACCAGGTACGTGCTGAAGTTTGAACCGGTCGCCGCCGCGGATGCAGCCAGCCTGGCCCGGGCCATCGGCCCCGCGATCGACCGCTACCTGACCGGTGACATCAGCTGACCGGTGACATCAGCTGACCGGTTGACGCAGCTGACCGAATCATCCCGGTCCGGCCCGTCAACAGCGCCCGGGCCGCAGCGCGCCCGTTCCGAGCGAACGACGTGGGTGCGTGGCTGCTGCGCAAACAGCCGCAGCAGCCACGCACCGACGCTGCTGGCCGGCGTGTCACCCGTCGGCGCCCGGCCGCGCCAGCCCGCGCCAGTGCGCCCGCGGTCACCGGCGCTCGTCCGCGTCCGCGGCCGGATCGGCCCGCGAGGGCTCCAGGTGCCAGACGCGCTTGAATTCCCAGGGTCGCGGCGTGCCGTCGTACCACTGGTGCGTCCCGGCCTCGCCGTCGTAGCTGAAGTCGTTGCCCACCGGCTCCCAGGTCTGGCCGCCGTCGCTGGATCGCTGGATCAGCTGGCCGAACCAGCCGCTGGACTGGGACGCGTAGAGGCGGTCCGGATCGGCGGGTGAGCCCGCGACGTGATAGATCTCCCAGCCGGCGAAATGGGGCCCGCTCACCTCCCAGTCCCGCCGCGTGCCGTCAGACGTCAGGATGAACGCGCCCTTGCGGGTGCCGACCAGGACCCGTACGCCCGTCACTGCCGTTCCTCTCTCGCTGGGCCCCCGCCGGCTCAGCTTCCGTGCCTCCGGTGCATGCCCGCCTCCTTCGGTGCAGGCGGACGTGCCTACCTGTGACCGCTCCGGCCTGTTGTTACGACGAGGCCCGCGGGCGAAGTCATCGGACACGGCGGCCATTTTCTCGCCTCGGCGCCGCCCGCGCAGCGCCATAAGCCGCCTGGTCTGGAAAAGTGAGGCGGGTGACTCATGCCTCGCGGGCGGGCGCCCCGCCGCCGGAGCCGCCGCCCCCGGACGGGCGTGCGGCCAGGCGTCCGGCCGGGCGCCCGTCGCCGGCTGACCTGGAGGCAGCCAGGGACCAGACGATTCCCGACGTGATCGCGCCCGGCCTGCGCGTGCTGTTCGCCGGCATCAACCCCAGCCTGTATTCCGCGGCGGTGGGGCAGCACTTCGCCCGGCCGGGCAACCGGTTCTGGCCCGCTCTGCACCGGGGCGGTTTCACGCCGCGGCAGCTGCGGCCGGCCGAGCAGGACCAGCTGCCGGCTCTCGGCCTCGGCATCACGAACGTCGTGGCCCGCGCCACCGCGCGCGCCGATGAGCTGGCCGACCAGGAACTGCGTGAGGGCGGCCAGGCCCTCCGGGCCAAGGCCGTCCGGCTGCGGCCGCAGTGGCTGGCGGTCGTTGGCGTGACCGCCTACCGCACCGCATTCGGCGACCCGCGCGCGGTCGTCGGCCCGCAGCGCGAGCTCGCGCCGGGAACGCGCCTCTGGGTGCTGCCGAATCCCAGTGGGCTGAACGCGCTATGGACTACACCTAAGCTCATAGAGGCGTTCCGGGATTTGAGGCTGCACGCCGGGGGCTAAGCGAGGTCGAGAGGTGCGGCAGGCGTCGCTCAGCTGGCAAGTTCCGCTTCGATAATCGGTCCGATCTGCGGAATCCGGCCATCGCTCAGGCTGGTCATTACTCTGACCCTGTGCTTGCAATATCCGGGCAGCTTGTCCGGCATCGTCATTGGCCCGCGCATCACGTGGCAACCGTCCATCCGGATACGCCGAAGCCCCTAGCGGTTGCTGTCACCAATGGTGTCAGCGTTCGGTTGCCCGCATGCGTGCTCTCAGACCTTCCGGACTTTCAGGAGGCTTGGCTAGTCCAGGTGAGTCCAGCACAGGCCGACTGACCAGGCTATACGACGTGCAGCCTGGCCTTGTGATCCAGGATCAACCGCAGATCAAGCCCCCCTCAAGCCGCAGGGAACCTCAACTCAATTACCTGACCGGGAATCGAGGCTAACGGGCGTTGCGCGACAGGTGCGGCTCCCGGCAAGCCAGTTCTCCTAGTCAGCCAGGCTGACCGAGTGGCGGATACGCATCGGGCCATCCGCAGCCTCGCGCGCTGAGCGCCAGCAACTTGACAATTCAACAGCGTAGCTGGGCCAGAGCGTTGCGTTCATGTCCGCTGTGGTGGCTGAGTGACGCAGACGGTCAGCCTGGCGGTTCTGCTGGTGGCCCTTCCTGGCGACACGCCATGGCGTGACTGGGTTGCGCAATTATGGGCCGTAGCTGTTGGGCTGCGCGTCGTTACAGGGTTCGCTGGCGTGGCTTCGCGCGGGCCGTTAAGCCTTGTGGTGATCTATCCGCTCCAGACCCCTGGCGCGTCGGCCTATGTATCGCTACGGCTACGGACCGCCTGCCCTGTTCCCTTATCGTCCAGGGGGCGGGGGGACGGTGGCCCCGGCGGCGGGGGCCGCGGTGGGCTGGTGGTCGGGTGCCTGCTGCGGCGGTATGACGCCGGGCGGTTCGGCCGGGGGCGGTGCTGGAGGCCTGGCGATCAGCTCGATCAGGCCCAGGACGGCGAGCAGCGCGAGGGCGATGACCAGCACGACCAGGGCCGTCGGGTAGGAGGTGAAGGCGAGCACCAGGGCGGCGATGACGACGGCGGCGATGCGCATCAGGGTGCGGTGCTGGTAGACCCACGGGCCGACTGGCCCGGTATTCACGCCAAACCGCTCTCCCGTGCCGCGAACCTTGCCGAAGGCAGTCTTGACGGCGTTCCGGCTCCGGACCGCGGTTGTCGATGGCCCGGAGAAGAAGGCAGCCAGTGCCACGATCAGGGCGACCGCCAGGATCACGTGCAGCCCCTGTTTAATGAACCGGACCAGCGTGTCGAACACGACTGCGGCGGCATCTGATGGCAGCACGCTCGCGGGCACCTGGTTGAGGTAGATGGTCCGGCCGATCGCGAGGCCGATCGCGAGCAGCAGCATCCCGGCGGCTACGCCCAGTGCGGCGCCGATGAGAGCCCTGCGGTGGCTGTGGGTGATGTAGATGCCTGCGGCGATCAGGATGACGGCGAGGATCGGCAGGACCCACCTCAGCGTGTTCAGCAGCCGGTACGCCGACTGCGCCTTGATCAGGTACTTGGCGTCGAACAGCGGGAAGGTCGGGTTGATCGGCGGGAGCTTGTTCACCACGGTGAGGCCGCGGGCGGCGAGGTTGTGCTTGGCCTGGTCAATCAGCGGACCGAGGCTGAGCACGACCTCATTACCCGAGATGACGATGGCGCTGTGAGGCTGACCGGAAAGCGCCTTGACCAGCTGAGTGTGCGCTCTCCGGTTGACCTGGACCCACAGCCGCGCGATAGCCGGGCTGCTGACGATCTTGGCGACGATGCTGTGAATGAAGCCATTTACGCCGCTGGCGATCGAGCCGGAGAACCCCGAGATCAGCGCGCCAAGCCTCGGCAGTCCCCGCTTGGTCAGCTGCCCGGCCGCGAGGTTGACGTAAGCCCTGACGTTCACCTCGTTTGAGATCGCCGTGGAGATCCTGCTGGTCAGGGCGGCTTGCACGGCGGGCTCGTGGATCAGCGGCGAGACGTTGGCCACGTACCTGTCAGTGTTAGAAACCTGATTGGAGGTCCACACCGCCAGCACGGAGACCGGGGCCAGCAGGCAGCCGAGCACGATCAGCACGCTTGCCACGGGCGTTCGCCAGTTCAGATGCCGGCGCGGCCGCGGCGGCGCGGTCTTGAGTTTCGCCGTCGTGGCCCTTGCGGCCTGAGCATCCTGGTGGGCCGCCCGCGCGCGGGCCTCAGCGTCCGCGACCCGCGTCCTCAGCTGGCCGACCTCGGCGCGCAGCTGCTCAAGCTCGCGATCGTTGTCGTCGTCGCCGGTCGGCATCGCCGCCGCCTCCCTCGCGGGCGCCCCGAAATCGCCCAGACCTCACCCCGAAACGGCGGCTGCGCCGGTGATCAGACCGCCATGGCAGAACACTCCCCGTGACCAGCGACGGCTACATCGCCCGAACCGGGTGATTAGCGCGGGCGACCTGGCATCGGCAGGAAGCCCTCATGGCGCGGCAGGTGCGTCCTTCGCCGGCGGTATCGCTGGCTACCTGCATGCCCTCGCAGCGCGCCCCGAGCTGTTGCGGATGTTCGCCGGAAGGACTCACCAGGCAATCGGGTCCGCGCCCGTCCGACACCGAGCCTGGGGCCGAGGAGGCACCCGAAATCGCTGCCATCCGCCGCCACCAGGCCGCTGGCGAGATCGCAGATGACCTCGATCCCGCATTCCTGCTTATCTTCCCGATGGGCGCCGCGATGGCGATGGTGACAATCCCCAAGCAGATCGAACGACTCTGCGGGGGTTCGCGTCGATTCCGAGGAGTTCGTCGCCAGGTGAGCCGGCCAGCTGCGGCTGATTCTCGCCCACCTGGCCGGCTCACCGTCCGGAAGCGCCGGAACTCCTCGCCCGGACGAACCCGCGCGTGCTAAGGCTGACAGCGGGCGCCCAGAATAGCGAAGAGCGGTCGCAATCGGCCGATAGCAGCTGAGCCGACAGCAACGACCGCGGTTTGGGCGTGGCCGGGGTGGCGCTGGGCCGCTGGGCCGAGTCATATGGCCGGGAACCGCTGCGCACGGTCATGACCGGCTGGCTGACGCGGCCGAGCGACGCCTTCGGCCAGTTCACACGTCCACGAGCAGCATCGGCGATTCGTCAGACATGTTCAAGCGCGCCCGGCCGCTGGGCCAGCAAGTCCTCGGCGTGGGCGATCACTGACATGCCGCCCCTACCCACCGCCAGTGGTATCTGGTGATAGCCGTGATAGGTCATCATCCCGTCGGCCAGGAAGGCCGCGTCGTCCCACCCGTTCTGCTTCAGCACGCAGTGGGCGATGTAGCTGCGGAAGCCCGACCGGCAGTGGGTGTACACGGGCTTGTCCCGCGGCACCTCATCCAGCCTCTGCCGCAGCTCGGTGTACGGGATCAGGACCGCGCCGGGAATGTGCCAGCTGTCGTATTCGGCTGGCGTGCGCACGTCGAGGATCGGTGGCCGCCCCTGCGACCTGCCCGGTTGCGCTGCGCGCGCGGATCCGTAGGTGTCGCTTCGCCCATCCGCTCCCGATTCACTGAAAGGCTCGCGGAAGGGAGCTTGGGCGATGACGGGTAACAGGCGGTGCATCGGGCTTGATGTGCACCGGGAGTTCGCGCAGGTCGCGATCTGGCAGGGCGGCACGGTAACGCAGGCCGGCACGTTCGCCACGACGCCGGAAGGGGTCCGCGAGTTCGCGGCGGGCCTGGGCCCGGCTGATGAGGTGGCGCTGGAGGCGACCGGTAACACCTGGGCGATCGCCACGGTGCTGGCCAGCCGCGCCGGCCGGGTGGTGGTGTCCAACCCGGCCAGGACCCGGGCGATCGCCGAGGCGAAGGTGAAGACCGACAAAGTCGACGCGGCGATCCTGGCGCAGTTGCTCGCGGCTGATTTCCTGCCGCCGGTGTGGATGCCCGACGCGGCGACCAGCGCGCTGCGCCGGCAGGTGCTGCGCCGGGCGCATATCGTGCGGCAGCGGACCCGGCTGAAGAACCAGGTGCACGCGATCTTGCACCGCAATCTGGTGCCGCGCTGCCCGGCAGCGGACCTGTTCGGGATCAAGGGCCGGACGTGGCTGGCGCAGCAGGACCTGCCGCCGGATGAGCAGGCCGCGGCCTGCGCGCTGCTGCGGCAGCTCGATTTCCACGCTCAGGAGCTGACCCTGATCGACCGCGACCCGGGCCAGGCTGCCCTTGGCCGGCCGGAGGTGCTGCGGCTGATGACCATCCCCGGCGTGGACGCCACGGTCGCGCTGTCGATCGTGGCCGCGGTCGGCGACTTCACCCGGTTCCGGACGCCGGAAAGGCTGGTCAGCTACCTCGGGCTCAATCCGCGGGTCCGCCAGTCCAGCGGGCAGCCGGCCAGTCACGGCCGGATCACCAAGGCCGGCCCGGCGCATGCCCGCGGGATGCTGGTCGAGGCCGCCTGGTCGGCGTCGAAGGCGCCCGGCCCGCTGCGCGCGTTCTACCAGAGAGTCCGGGCCCGCCGCGGCATGCAGGTCGCCGCGGTTGCCACCGCCCGCAAGCTCGCCGTCCTGTGCTGGCACCTGACCATCAAGGGCGAGGATTACGCCTTCGCGCTGCCCTCGCTGATCGCCCGCAAGCAGCGCAAGCTCGAGCTCCGCGCCGGAGCGCCACCGGCCCGGGGCCGTAAGGGCGACGCTGCGCCGTACTCCCTGGCGGCGGTGCGCGCCGCCGAACGGGACCTCGCCGCCCAGGGCGAGGCCGCTTACCGCACCATGGTCGCCGCCTGGCAGCCATCCAGCCCAGTGCACAAGAAGGCGGCGGGCGCAGCCGCAGCCGCCAGCAAGGGGACGCGACTCATCCAGCCCGCAGGCTAAGGCAGCGCGGCAGGACTTGCAGTCCCGGTGTCCTGCTCTTCGCCCGGCGGTCAGCTGCGCCCGCCACCAGCCCGACGCTACCGCGGCCGGAGCCCCGGTCAAGGTCGTTCGGCCCTTCGGGGCGCTCCACCTTGACCACGGCTCCGGCCGCGGTGTCAGGCAGCTGCGGCGGTCCAGCCGTCTGCAGGCCAACCCTGACCACGCCCAGCACCGGGGTTGACATTTTCATCCGTCGTGCGCAGATGCACCCAGTGCTCGGCCGGGTAGTCGAAGAACGCCAGCAGCTGGTCCGCATCGTCGGTGATCTTCGCGACCGCCTTGGGGAACTTCACCCCGTAGGTCCGAGGAACTGGCCCAGCGCGGGCACGAAGTCCCCCGTCGACAGGCCGTGCAGGTACAGCAGCGGCAGCACCTCGGTGACGTTCGGGGTCTTGCGCGCCCAGGCCGGCAAGATCGCCGAGGAGAACCGGGCGCGTTCGCCGGTGACCGGGTCGGTCCGCTTGTCATTCACCCGCGGCGCGGTCACCCGCACCGCGCCCGCGCTGGTCAGCACCTCCCGGCCCTGGTGATAGCCGTTGCGGACCACCAGCCGCCGGCCGTCCTCGCCCCGCTCGCCGGCGAACGCCGCGATGTAGGTATCCACCTCCGCCTGCAGCGCCTCGGCCAGCATCCGCCGGGCGCCCTCCCGCACGATCTCATCGATCAGCGACGGCGAGCCGTCCTTCGCGCCCGGCTGGCCCGGGCAGTCGTCTGGGACTACGGTGAACATCGGGTTGTACCTTCCCGACCGGCGTTGCAGCGCCGATCTTGCTTGAGACCTCGACTAGATCACCGGGAAGGTACACCCCTTTCTCTCGCCCTTCCCGGCAGATCCACAGGTTTCAAGCATTGCTCGGTGGGCGGGCCTCCCCAAGGCCAAGCCCGCCGCTGACGCCGGGCAGCGGTGCCGCGTAGCGGCGCCGCCTTGAAGACGTAAAGATAATTCTCACCACATCGGACGGCCTCTGAGCGGATCACCAGCTTCTCTCTGTTTTCGCTGGTCAGACGGCCAATCTGACCGCCGGTGACCACGAGCCACCGGACACCCGCCTCCGAGCAATTTCCACCTGATGCTTACATCTGGCCCTTCGAAGGGCGTCGTTCCATCCGACCACGAACAATCTGGATGTGACGTAGGTCACAGAGGTAATTTCGTGACCGTAGATGAACGCCAACGGACCCCTATGGACTCCAGCGACCGCATACAACTGCCTGTGGACGCGCTGTCGGTGTCTGCATCCGACGGAACTTGCCTGCACAGTGAAGGACGGAGCCGAGCAGCCACTGCCGAAGGTGCCGGGCCGAACGCCCAGGAGCACCGGCAGTATCAAGATCACCATTCTGGGCATGGAGCTAGGCACCCATGCTCGCCGGGGCTCGCCCCCCCGAGGATCCCAATCGTCTGAACCGTCTGAGACCTGCTTCCTGAGTGCCCAGGACCAGGCAGGGGCCGACCTTTCGCGGACCCATAGGCGCGATCCAGCCCGCGCCACAGGGGACGACGCGTTGTGGCGAGGAACCCACCTGGTCCCACCGGAAGGAGAGTCACCATGGACAAGCGGCTGCGTGGGCCGGTTCGGCGATCTGAACCGGATCACCGGCGTGGCACTGCGACTGCGCGGCCGTGTCATGCTCGGCGCTGATGCGGTCCGCGGCGCCCGAGAGCGGGACAATCTCACCATCGCGGAGGTGTGCGCCGATCTCGGGATCAGCCGACGGACGTTCTACGAATGGCGGGCGAAGGGCAGGGTGTCTAGGGTGCATCACGCTGCCGAACGGCAGCCTCCGCGTCCACCGGTCCGGATAACCAGCGGTGGCTGCCCGCCGTCGGCTCGCCAAGCCGTGACCACCGATACACGCGGTCAAACCTGTATGGTTTTCTACGGCAAGGTGCGCCGATTCTTCCGGGACCAAAGGCGATTACCCTGCCCGCAGAGTTTTGGGCATGAAACGCAGCCACCCCAACTATCCGCCCTGGGAGGAGTGGATTAAGCAGCAGCTAGATAAGTTTCCCGCTCTCACAGAGGAGCGGTGGTCTAAGATCGCCGCTATTATAGCGGGATCACGTCAACGCGCGATGGATCGTATAGACCAGTTCGACCAGTCGGCCTGATCACCACGGCCTCGATCACGGACTGGATTACCTCTCGCTTCGCGTACAGATCGAGATCGTCCCACTCACCAGTAAAGGTAATTTGCTTACGGGCCTTGATCTTGTTAAAGCTCGCCTGCTCGGTTTGAAGGTCGTTTCGCTCGTCTTCCAGCCTGCGAATCATCGGGAACACGATCGAACCGGACAGCCCGGTACGGTATTGCTCCATGAGTTCGGCTATCTTGGCATTGACTTCTTCGAGACGGGCTTGGCCCTCCCAGACTGGCTGAGGTGCCTCGATCTCTTTATTCAGGTAAGCGGAGAGCAGAGCTCTGATCTGTGCTTCCAGTCTCGGGCCAGAGATACCGACGCCCGCGCAGCCGCCCGAGTCAGGGCCACGGCATAGGTAGTAGAAGGTTCCCTTCTTCCGGGCGATTATCATACCCGTACCGCATTTGCCACAGCGGGCGATATTGGTTAGCAGACCGCCCGGCTTCCGCTCCACGCGCGACTTAGTGCTCCCGAGAATACTGTCAACTGCTCGCCAGGTCGCCTCATCGAGAATCGGCTCCCATTTGCCCCTAACCGGATTACCGGCACTATCAGTTAGAAGCTCGCGCTGGTAGACGGCAAAGCCTGCTACACGGGGGGCTCTGAGTACCCGCCGCATGGCGTGAGTCTTCCAGATGTTGCCCCTAACCGTCTTGATGCCCTGACGGTTAAGGCGGCCGCAGATTACAAACAGGCCGGTGCCTACGAGCACATCCCGGGCGGCCTCGCGCAGGCCGGAAAGCGCCGCCAGGCGGGACGATGACGGCCAGTATCTCGGCGAATTCGGCCGGGAGTTCTCGGATCACAGGTGTGCCTCCGTGAGCGCGCGGGTGACGGCCTGGAAGCCCGCCAGGTCAGCGTCGCTGACGGCGGCCAGGGCTGATCGCTCGAGCTGACCGATGGCCCGCCGGACCGCTGCGGCGACCTCGCTGCCTCGGGCGGTCAGCGAGATCAGGAACGAGCGACGGTCGGCCGGATCCAGCTCCCGGACCACCAGGCCCTTGTGCGCCAGCCGGTCCAGGACGCTCGTCAGCGTTGTCGGCCTGGTCGCGGTATCCGCGGCGAGCTCGCCGACGCTCCGGCTGCGGCCATCAGCCATGCAGCCGAGGACATTCAGCTCGGAGGAGGTCAGGCCGAGGTGGGCGAGCTGGCTGGCCAGCTCATGCAGGGTCGCATGGGTGGCGCGGTGCAACGCCAGGATCAGCGCGCCAGCACCGGGGCCAGGTATCACGGAATCAGATTATCCGAAATCGTGGTTTACTGCTAGGGGCCGGTGAACCGGCCGGGCGGGCGCACCCCACGGAGGGCCAGCGCAGCCCGCGGAAAGGTCAGAGCACCCACGAAGGGTGAAAGCGGGTCCGCGCGAGCCGGGGCAGGCAGCGCGGCAGCGAGCGGGCAAAGAGGCCGGCCCCGCCGAAGCCGGGCTGCCGGTACGATCCAGCGGTGGATTCCCTGCTCGGAGATTGCTCTCTCGGCGCGCTGCGGCAGCGCAAGAGCTTCAAGTGGCGTACCTACCCGGCGGACGTGCTGCCCGCCTTCGTCGCCGAGATGGACTTCCATCCGGCCGAGCCGGTCAAGGATGCGGTGCGCGCCGCGCTCGAGGTCGGGGACTGCGGTTACCCGCATAAGGGCGAGCTCGGCGACGCCTTCGCGGCGTACGCGACCGCGCAGCTCGGCTGGTCGCCTGATCCGGACCTGGTCTTCGCCATCCCGGACGTGATGACGGGCATTGCCGAGATGGTGCAGGCAGTCACCGAGCCCGGCGCGGGCGTGGTGATCAACCCGCCGGTGTATGCGCCGTTCTTCTTCCGGATCGAGCTGACCGGCCGCCGGGTCGTCGAGGCGCCGCTGCGGCGGGACGCAGGCGGCCGCTATGACCTCGACTTCGACGCCATCGAGCGAGCCCTGGCCGAGGACGGCGTCAGCGCCTACGTGCTCTGCAGCCCGCACAACCCGCTCGGCCGGGTCTGGTCGCGCGCGCAGCTGGTCACGCTCGCTGACCTGTGCGAGCGGCACGCCGCCACCCTGCTGGTGGACGAGATCCACGCGCCGCTGGTGCTGCCGGGCGCGCGGCACGTGTCGTTCCTGTCGCTCGATCACCCGCAGCGCGAGCGGACGATCGTGCTGACGTTGGCCTCGAAGGGCTGGAACATTCCCGGCCTGAAGTGCGGCGTCGCCGTCGCCGGATCGCCGGCCTGCGCCGCGCTGCTCGCGCAGCGCTGGGATGCGCTGCTCGCCTCTCACCTCGGCGTGCTCGCCACGGTGGCCGCGTTCGCCAGCGGCCAGGCGTGGCTGGACGCGGCGGTAGCCCAGATCGACCAGAACCGGGCGGCGCTCAGCCGGCTACTCGCCGACCATCTTCCGGCCGTCGGCTACCTGCCGCCAGAGGCCAGCTTCCTGGCCTGGCTGGACTGCCGGGACGCCGGGCTGGGCGATGATCCAGCGGCGGCCTTCCTGAAGTCAGGAAAGGTCGCGCTCAGCCCCGGCCGTGACTTCGGTACCCAGGGGCGCGGCTTCGCGCGCCTCAACATGGGCACCTCGCCCGCGCTGCTGGCCGAGGCCGTGAGCCGGATGGCCGCCGCCGCCCGGTCAGGCGTCGTCAGCTCTCGGCCGCCAGGCGGCTAGTCAGCCAGCCGCGGGCGGGTCACTCCCGCGGTCCGGCGCGCCGGACGGATCACCTGCGCCAGGCAGGGGAGGCCGCCGCCCGTTCAGCCGGCCGGCGGCGCTCACCCGTCGGCGATGACCGGCTGCTCCGGCGGCCCGTTCCGCAGCAGGTTCTGGTGGCGTCCGGCAGCCTCGTCAGCGATCATGCCGGATTCCCGGCGAGCGGTGCTGGCTGTTCTGCCAGTTCCCTTGCAGAGAGGTGGCCGACAGGGATGCGGCCAACAGGGACCCGGCCGGCAGGGACGGCGAGCGACGCCGAACTGGGGGACGCCGTGCCGCTAGCCGCGGGCGGCGCTGGCCAGCAGGATGTCCCTGGTGAGCTCGGCCTGCCCGTGATGCTGCGCGAGCTCTTCCAGGATGTGCAGCAGCGCGTGGCCCTGGGTTTCCGGCGCTGGTCCCGTCCAGCTGCTGGCCAGCGGCGACCGCCGCAGCGGCGCCGCCGGATCGGCCAGGGCCAGGTCGGCAGCGAACTGCTGCCGGGCAGCCGCGGCCGCGGTGATCAGGTCGTTGACTGTCCCGGTCGCGCGGAACTCGGCTTCCCTGTCCCTGTGCACCTCCCTCCCGGCGATGACATGGCCGCCCCAGTAGTCCAGGACCTTCAGGCAGTGCTGCAGGATCACCTGCGGCGAGTTGGCCCCCGGCAGTTCCGGCCGGGTGGCGGCCAGCCTGTCCCCGAGCTCCCCGACGATGCCCAGCATGCCGTCGAGAGCGCGATTCACGAAGAAGAGATAGCCGTCGATTCTGTCGTCCACGGCTGCCATGCTCGCACGATCCCCGCAGCGGGAGTCTGCGCATGCCCGGCGCTCAGACCTGGCCTGGGAAGCTATATCAACACATCGCGACTGATATCCGTTAACTGATGGCAGTTGGGACGCGGCGGGTGGTTTCGCCTGGCCGCCAACGGGCGAGACCTGACAGTGACGCGGAGCACAGACGGTGGTGTCGCTGTGCCCTGGCCAGCGGGCCTGTTCCGTGCGAATGTGTTAGCTGACCCCCTCCAGCACGTGGAGGTCCTATGGGCCGGGACGTTCCGGCGATGACCGTGAGCCAGCAGGACCGGCGTGCTTACCGGGAGAAGGTCCGGCAATGCCTGGACGTGTTCGCGCGGATGCTGAGGGAGTCCCGGTTCGAGGCTGATCCATGTCAGGTCGGCCTGGAGATCGAGCTCAACCTCGTCGATGATGCCGGTCTGCCTTCGATGCAGAACGCGGCGGTCCTGGCGGCGATCGCCGACCCGAGCTGGGCAAGCGAGCTGGGCCGGTTCAACCTGGAGATCAACGTGCCGCCGCGGCCGCTGAGCGGCGACGCGCTGGCACGCCTGGAGGACAGGGTCAGCCGGAGTCTGAGTCACGCCGATGCCCGGGCCCGGCAGGTGGGCTGCGGCCTGATGATGGTCGGCATCCTCCCGACGCTGCGGCAGCGGGATGTCACCGGCGAGGCCATGTCGGCCAATCAGCGCTACCGGCTGCTCAATGAGCAGATGTTCGCGGCCCGCGGGGAGGAGATGCGGATCTGCATCGAGGGAGCGGAGCGGCTGCTGACACACGTCGACACGATCATGCCCGAGGCAGCCTGCACAAGCGTGCAGTTTCACTTGCAGGTGAGCCCGGAGAGCTTCGGCAGCTACTGGAACGCGGCCCAGGTGATCGCCGGCGTGCAGGTGGCGCTGGCGGCCAACTCGCCATTCCTGTTCGGCCGCGAGCTGTGGCGGGAAACCAGGATCCCGCTGTTCGAGCAGGCCACCGACACCAGGCCGGAGGAGCTGAAGGAGCAGGGCGTCCGGCCCAGGGTCTGGTTCGGCGAGCGCTGGATCACGTCGGTGTTCGACCTCTTCGAGGAGAATCTGCGGTACTTCCCGGCGCTGCTGCCGCTGTGCGAGGACGAGGACCCGGCGGCGGCGCTCGATCGCGGCGAGGCACCGCAGCTGGCTGAGCTGACCCTGCACAACGGCACGGTCTACCGGTGGAACCGGCCGGTGTACGCGGTCGTGAACGGCCGCCCGCACCTGCGGGTGGAGAACCGGGTCCTGCCGGCTGGCCCCACCGTGATCGACGTGATCGCGAACGCTGCCTTCTACTACGGCGTGGTGCGGACGCTGGCCGAGGCGGAGCGGCCGGTCTGGACGCAGATGTCGTTCATGGCGGCCGCGGAGAACCTGGTCGACGGCGCACGCCACGGCATTGACGCGAGCGTCTACTGGCCCGGCATCGGCGAGGTGCCGGTCACCGAGCTGACCCTGCGCAGGCTGCTGCCGATGGCCTGGGACGGGCTGCGAAACTGGGGCGTGGCCACGGCCGATGCCGATCGCCTGCTCGGCATCATCGAGCAGCGCTGCCTGACCGGCCGGACTGGCGCAACCTGGCAGGTGGAGAACGTGCGCAAGCTGCGCTGCAGCCGGGCGGACCGGCTGCAGGCGCTGCAGCGGATGACGAACGGCTACATCGAGCGAATGAAGTCGAACGAGCCCGTGCATACCTGGCCGGACCTCTAGCCCCGTGTCCCGCAGCCGCCGTGCCCGGCAGCTGCCATGTCCAGCCGGACCTGGCCAGCGGGCCCCGCTGACGGGGACCCGCTGGCGACAGGGCCGCGTTGCGCCGCTGGCTTACCGCGGCTGGCTTACCGCCGCTGGCTGCGGTCCGGGTTCTCCGGGGCCGCCGGGGCTGGCCGGGTGAGTTCAGCCGGGTCGGCCTCGGCACCCGCGGCGGAGCTCTCCGGGCCGGCCATCGTCGCCCCGGCCTGGCGGGGCACCTGCGCCTGCTCGCTGACGGCCGCTGCGGCGGCGACCTCCTCGGGCTGCTTGCGCTTGCCGATGAGGCCGGTGGGCAGCGGGTGCACCAGGAAGTGCAGGCCGGCCGTGATGACCGCGCCGACCAGCGGCGCAAGCAGGAACACCCAGACCTGGGAGAACGCTGCCCCGCCGGCGACCACCGCCGGGCCGAAGCTGCGGGCCGGGTTGACCGAGGCGCCGTCGAACGGGATCCCGATCAGGTTGGCCAGGGCCAGCGCGATGCCGATGCCCATCCCGGACACCGCCACGCTGGCCTCCTCGCGGGTCAGGCTCAGCACCACGAGGACGAAGAAGGTGCTGAGGATGACCTCGACCAGGAAGGCGCCGCCCGCGCTGACGTGCAGGAGCGAGCTGGCCCCGTACCCGTTGGCGCCCAGGCCGATCCTCGACTTGGTGTAGAACGGCGAGGTCCGCATCATCCAGTACAGCAGCAGCGCGCCGACGATGCCGCCAGCCAGCTGCGCGACCCAGTAGCCGACGGCATCGACGATCCCTATCCGCCTGCTGATATAGGCGCCCAGGGTCACCGCCGGATTGACGTGCCCGCCGGAGATCGGGCCGATCACGTAGACGAGGGCCGCGTAGATCAGGCCGAAGGTCAGCGCGACGAGCACGATCCCGGCGGCCAGGCTGCTGCCGAAGATCCGGTAGCCGAGGACGAGCGTCGCGGCCCCGGCCCCGAAGAACACCAGGAGTATGGTGCCGAGAAACTCAGCCGCGAATTTTCTCCCCATATGTTCCCCCTCATAGTGTCAGGCACTCCCGCGTCCGCCCTAGAGACCTGCCCACTATGGGTAATTTGAACGCTACTTTAAGTAGCCGTACCTGTCCTTCCCGCACGGAGACGTTGACGCCCGGGCGGCCGCTGGGCCGGCCTGCCGGGTGGTGAGACGATCGCCAGGTGACGACAGGCGGCGGTACGCCAGGCTCCCCGGTGCGGTTCGGCACTCCGGCAGCGCGCTGGGTCCTGCTCGCCACCGTGCTCGGATCCAGCATGGTGATGCTGGACGCCACGGTCGTCAACGTCGCGCTGCCGACCATCGGCAGGCACCTGGGCGCATCCCTGGGCGACCTGCAGTGGACCGTCAGCGCGTACACGCTCACGCTCGCCGCGCTGATCCTGCTGGGCGGCTCGCTCGGTGACCGGCTCGGTCGCCGGCGCGTCTTCCTGACCGGCGTCATCTGGTTCGCGCTGGCCTCGGCGCTGTGCGGCCTGGCCCCTGACATCGCGGTCCTGATCGGCGCGCGGGTGCTGCAGGGAGTCGGCGGCGCGCTGCTCACGCCGGGATCACTCGCGATCATCCAGGTCTCGTTCGCGCCCGATGACCGGGCCCGGGCGGTCGGCGCGTGGTCGGGCCTGGGCGGCGTAGCCGGCGCCGCGGGCCCGCTGCTCGGCGGGTGGATCGTGCAGGTGGCCGGCTGGCGCTGGGTGTTCCTGCTGAACCTGCCGCTGGCCGTCGTGGTGGCGGCGGTCACGATGCGGCACGTGCCGGAAAGCCGTGACCTGGCCGCGCGCGGGCGTTTCGACCTGGCCGGCGCCGGGTTCTGCGCGCTGGCGCTCGGCGGCATCACCTATGCGCTGATCGAGGCACCGGAGCTGGCCGGCCACCCGGCCGGGCCCGTGCTCGCGGCCGTGATCGGCGTCGGCGCGGCGGCGTCCTTCATCTGGCTGGAGCGCCGCCGCACCTACGCGCCGGGCGCGGTGGCGCCGATGCTGCCGGTCGACGTCTTCGGCTCGCGCCAGTTCACCGTGGTCAACGTGATCACGTTCCTGGTGTACGGGGCCTTCGGCGGAATGATCTTCCTGCTGATCCTGCAGCTCCAGGTGGTCTCGGGATTCTCGCCCCTGGCGGCCGGCACCGCGCTGCTGCCGACCACCGTGCTCATGCTGCTGCTGTCCGCGCGGGCCGGGGCGCTGGCCCAGCGGGCCGGACCTCGCTGGCTGATGACCGGCGGCTGCACGGGCTGCGCGGCCGGAGTGCTGCTGATGACCAGGATCGGCCCGCATGCCTCCTACCTGACCGATGTGCTCCCGGCCGTGGTGGTCTTCGGGCTGGGCCTCTCGATGACCGTCGCGCCGCTGACGGCCACCGTGCTGGCCAGCGCGGACGTGCGGCATGCCGGGGTGGCGAGCGGCGTCAACAATGCCGTGGCCCGCGCTGCCGGGCTGCTCGCCGTGGCCGGCCTGCCTGCGGCCGCCGGGCTGGGCGCGGCGAGTTACCACTCAGCTGCCCGTTTCGCAGCAGGGTTCGACAAGGCCATGATCGGCTGCGCCGCCGTCCTGCTGACGGCGGCCGTGCTCTCCGGGCTGCTGATCGATAGCAACGTGCTCAGGGGCGGTCCGGCCGGGCAGCGGGTGGCGATGCCGGAGTGCCGGGTGAACTGCCCGCTCGGCGGACCGCCGCTCGAGCCGGACCAGGATGACGTGGCTGCCGCGCGGGCGCTCCCCTCGGCCGTCGCCGACCGCCGGGGCGGCGCTGACCGCCGGGGCGGCGCTGACCGCCGGGGCGGTGCCGAAACATGAGCGCGGGGATTTCTCCGTCGCGGCGACGGAGAACTCCCGCGCTGGCGGTCCGGCAGCGGCGCTGCGCGGCGGGCAGAATGCGGTGGGCAGAATTAGGTGTCGAGGCCCAGCGTGAATGTCGGCTTCGGTGAGGTCGCGGCCAGCCGGTGCTCGTCGCCGAGCCGGCGGATGGCGGTCCCGGTGGCCAGGAACTCCGTCGCGTGCTCGCCCCAGACGTGGTTGTAGACGCCGACGTTCACGCCGACGATGCCGGTAGAGCCGGCCTGCGCCGCCTCGGCCTGCATCCGGACCAGCGCCAGCTCGCGCGCCTCGTAGACGCCCTGGGTGAACTGGACCATCTCCTGGTTCTGGCCGGCCTGCCGCAGCGCCTGCATCGCCGACTGATGGGCGATGTGGTACACGCAGGTGCCCAGCACGAACGCGACGGGGACCGAGCCGGCCGCGAGCAGCCGGAAGAAGTCCTGGGCGGACAGGTCGGAGGTGAAGGAGCCGCCGTCCGGTGCGCGGTGCGCACCCGGCGCGGTGCTTTCGCTGTAGGCGCGGACCGCGGTTCCGGTGGCCACGAACTCCAGCACATCCTGCCCCCAGGCGTACATCTGCATCCGCAGCTGCACCCCGACAATGCCGTCGGCGCCCAGGTGATCGGCCTCGGCCCGCATCCGGGTCATGGCCAGTTCCCTGGCGCTGTACATGGCCTGCGTGAGTACCTGCAGCTCCTGATTCTGGTTCCAGCGGCCGATCTGCAGCCCGACGTGGTAAATCGAGGAACCGACGACGAAGCCCAGCGGCTCGAAGCCCGCCTCGCCGAGCAGGACGTACTCGGAGACCGACAGGTCCGAGGTGAAGACGCCGGCCGGGTCGGCGCCCGCGGTGTGCGCGAGCCGGCTATCGGCTGCCTGCGGCTCCCAGGTGGCGGTGGTGCCGCCATCTGGCCGGTTCGAGAACAGGGGCATGAGATCTCCTCAGGGACGGACGGCAGGCAACGGCAGCATAGCGCCCGCGACGGACGATGCCTTGCGGGCCGGGGACTCGCGGCGGGCGCTAGCGGCCGCCCGGCTGGCCGGGCGACGCCTCGCCTGCCGCCTGCTCGGCTGCCGCCTGGTCGGCTGCCGCCTGGTCGGCTGCCGCCTGGTCGGCTGCCGCCTGCTCGGCTGCCGCCTGCTCGGCTGCCGCCTGCTCGCTGGAAGCAGAGGGCTGGCCGGCCGGGGGCTGGCCGCCGGATGCCGCCGCGGCCGCGTGCCGCCCGGTCGGCCATGGCGCTGCGGGCTGATCGGCGGACCGCTGGATGTCGACCTCATAATCGGTCCGGCGCTGCTCAGTCTGCGCGTAGAGGCGGTAGGCCCGAACGTCGGCGCTCGTGAGCGGCGGCGGGGCCATGCTGCGCGGCCACAGCCGCAGGGTGCGGACCACGTTCAGCTCGACCGCGTACATGGTCAGCTCGGCGATCAGGTAGAGCCAGGCGATCAAGCCCAGGACGATGGCGAACACGCCGTACAGCGCGGAGTTCCTGGCCAGCTGGTGCGCGACCAGGTAGCCGCCGGCAATCTGCAGCACCTGCCAGGCGATCGCGGCCAGGATCGCGCCCAGCCAGAGCGCACGGCCCGCCACCTCGCGCGCGGTCCCGAGCCGGAACGAGAGCCAGAACAGCCCCACGTTGAGCAGCAGCGATACCGCTATGGCGCCGATGTGCGCGGCGGTGCCGGAGATGACATGCCCGGCCCCCGCGGCGACAGTGGACAGCAGGACGGTCACGACCTGGCCGGGGCCGACGACGGCCATCAGCCCGAGGCTGCGCAGCAGTGACCACGGAAAGCCGGGCCGCCGCGCGAACGGGATGGCCCAGGCGGTGTCCAGCGCGTTCTGGATGGCACCGGCCACGCCGCGGGCTCCGAGCAGCGTCCCGATCAGCCCGATCGCCAGCGCCACGCCGGTCTCGTTCAGCGAGTGGACATTGCTCTTCAGCTGCGTGCCGATCACCGGGAACTGGCCGAGCGCCGAGTTGAGCAGGTGCTGCTTGAGCGTGGCGTTGTTCTTCAGGACGAGATCCAGCACGGTCACGAAGACGAGCAGCAGCGGGAAGATGGCCACGAACCCGTAGTAGGCGACCAGCGCCGCGAGGTTGCCCGCCTGGTCGTCGCCGAACTTCTTGCCGACGGCAACCGGCACCGCCAGCCAGGCATGGCCCTGCTGGAGCCGGTCGGCTGCATGTAGCAGCCGCTGCGCCTTATTCATGACGCGCCCAGTCGTACCCCGCCGGGCCGGTATCACGCCAGCACCGGCTGCCGGCAGGGCGCGCTCATCGCCAGTGAGACCGGCTGCCGTCACCGGCGACCCCGACCCGGTCGCCAAGGTGGCCGCCAGAGGACCGCGCCGTCGGCCGGATCATCGCGGCTGGATGGAGTCGTCCCCGACCTGCTCGCGCTGGAACCGGTCGGTGATCTCCTCGCCGATCAGGATGGCTCCCCACATGGCCGGCCCGAACGCGACCAGCGGCGGCAGCTTCCCGAGCTTCGCGCACGTGCCGCGGCGGCTCGTAGACCGGGGCGCCGATGCGCTCGATCATGGCCTGACCGCGGTGATCGGGGATTACCTGCGGGTCTTCGGGCTCGACTCCGGCGCGGCCGAGCCCTGGGCCTACGGGATCACCGGGCTGGTGCAGAGCACCGGCGAGTGGTGGCTGCAGCGGCGGTCCATGAGCCGGGTGCACGTGGTCGAGTACGTGACCCGGCTCATCTGGGCGGCCCTGTCCGGGGTGCTGCGCGACGGTGGCGTCCTCGTTGACCCGGACGAGCCGCTGCCGCCGGTCCGTCCCCGGCTGACGGCGCAGCCGGGCGGCCTGGCCGAGCGGCGCGCCGATGGCTGAGCGGCCGGCCGGGCCGGCCCCGGCCAGGCTGGCGAGCCGAGCGGACCGGACAGCTACGCCGCGCTGCCGGGGCACGTGCGGGTCGCCATCATCGGCGCCGGCTTCGGCGGCCTGGGCGCCGGCATCAGGCTGCGGTCGGCGGGCGTGACCGACTTCGTCATCCTGGAGCGGGCCGGGGCGGTCGGCGGGACCTGGCGGGACAACAGCTATCCCGGCTGTGCCTGCGACGTGCCGTCGCATCTCTACTCCTTCTCGTTCGCGCCGAACCCTGGCTGGTCCAGCAGCACTACATCGCCGACTACCTGCGCATCCTCGACCGGGCGCGCGGCGACCGGGGGGCGGCCGCGCTGGACGCGAGGGCGGACGCGCAGCGGCGATGGTGCGCGGACATCGAGCGCCGGATGGCCCGCACCGTCTGGGCCACAGGCGGCTGCGTCAGCTGGTACCTCAGCGCCGCGGGACGTAACCCGACGCTGTGGCCCGGCTCCACGCTGCGGTTCAGGCGCGCGACCCGGCGCGTCGACGTGGCCGAGTACGACGTGATCACGGCCGCGTCGACGTGGTGGTCGCCAACGCCGGGATCGCCATCGGCGGCCCGTTCGCGGACTCCGACCCGGCCGCGTTCGACCGCGTCATCGAGGTGAACCTGCTCGGCCCGTTCGCGGGCCGCCGGCCGCCAGCGCCGCCTGGTTGGCCCGCTGCCATGCGATCCCTGACTGCCCGGAGTCCCGGCTGCCATTCGCTGCCAGGCCGATCCGCGGGCTGGTTCGGCCGCGGCTCAGTAGTTCGGGTTCTCGCGGCTGTAGTACGGGATCACCGCCTGGACGCCCTGAACGGTGTGCGGAGTCCTGATCAGCCACTGCTCGGCGTGGGTGGCCGGATTGAACCAGAGCAGCGAGTTGCTGCCGATGCAGCCGGTCTCGGCCTGGACCAGCAGCCTGCTGCCGAGCGCCGAGATGATGTGATTGTCGTCGGCCGGCGCGCCGGGGACATTGACGACGGAGATCGACCCGTTCGCGTGCTGGCGCGCGATGAACACCGCGCCGCAGCCGCCGAGTGCCTGCAGGTACAGGCCACCGCCGAGTTTCCAGCCGCCAATATCGCCCAGGTCCGGGCCGCTGGTGCGCGGCGGCGTCAGCGCGCTGGGCGCGCGCCCGCTCAGCGGGACCAGCCACAGCCGGGGACGGGCGCTGCTGGGCGTGCATACGGCGAGGACGGTGCCGGAATTCCAGTACCGGTTCGGGTAGCAGCCGAATGCCGGTCCGTGCACCGGCAGCGAGCGGATGACATGGCCGGCGTTGCTGACCAGTTCCAGCCCGGCGCTGGTGGCGATCACCAGCTCCGTGCCGTCCGGCGACTCGATAACCGCGGCGCCGTTGCTCCGGACCTTCGCGAGCTGCCGCTCCAGCACGCCCTGCTGGGTGTAGCGGGCGACCTTCACGTAGGGGCCGGTCACCGTGGCCGCCAGCAGACTGGTACCGTCCGGCCGGGTGTAGCCGATGGCCTGCGCGCTGGCGGGCAGGCTGATGATACTGGTCTTCCCGCTGGCCAGGGTGATCTGCTCCAGCTCATTCGACGAGATCCCCAGCAGCGCCCTGGTCTTGTCGCCCGACCAGGCCAGCAGGCCGGGCGCGATCTTCTTCGCGGCCCAGCTGTAGAGCTTGTACCGGCCGCCCTCCGGGTCGACCAGGTACAGCGTGTGCGGGCCTGCCTTGGATGGCTCGGCAGCGGTGCTGGCCGAGTACTGGACCAGCTCCCAGCCCGGCCCCACCTTCTTCCACGGCACCGCGAGGCGGCTGCCGACCTGGCCGGCCCCGAGTAGTGCCGGGGCTGCGGCTGTCCGGGCGGCGGCGGACCCGGCCGGCCGGACAGCGGCCAGGACGGTGGCACTGCTGGCAGCCAGCAGGCCGATGGTCAGCGCCGGGATGACGGCGGTGCGGCGGAACCAGCCGGGCCGGAGGTTCGGGCGAGCGATCATGACGGACCTTTCGGGGACGTTGGCCGGGCCTGCTGCGCGCGGGCCCTGACTCTCATCACGCACGAGTGCTGCTGACGGTTGCGGCGGATCGCGAATTGCCGCTGTAGTGAAGAGGCGGCTGGCGCCGCGCTGATACCGGCCGGGGCCGCCGCGGTCAGACCCTGGCGAAGAACTCAAGCTCCCGCAGCGCGGCCGCCTGTCCCTGCTGACCGGGATAGACCTGCCGGATCAGCGCGGTGACGGATCTGACGTGACGCAGGCTGACCAGGTGGCTCTGGAAGCTGGGGGTGTCATCGAAGGACAGGGTGACGGGCGGGCGGCCGCTGGCCACGAGCACGATCGTCTCCGGGCGTGCCTGGCTGCGGTAGCTGGCGCCCGGCTCGCCGGACAGGATGCCGACGGCGCTGATGTTCTCCGGCTCGGCGAACCGCACGGTCAGCGTGGCGCCCGTGCCGCCGCCGCCAGTCAGCCAGTACGTCTGCTCGATGCCGTCGATCGCGAGACTGCCGGCGTGACCAGGCGCTGACGATGAGGCAATGGCACTGACCGGCACCACATCGACATAACGCTGGGTCAGCGTGCTCTGCGTCTGGTGTGCCAGGCCGAAGATGCGGACGGTGATCCAGGATCGCGCCGGGCCGAGCCCGATCCCGGCCAGGCTGGCCACCATGAGCAGCGGCACGAGCCGGCCCAGGCGCAGTCGCCGCGGCGACTGGACGCGCCGGGCGCGCTGGTCTGCCGCGGTGGCCATGGCCGCCGGACTGCGGCTGCCGGCCAGGTGCGCAGGGCTCGCGGCGGCGGCGGGCCTGGCTCCGCCCGTGCGCGTGCCGACCCCGCCGCCGGCCGTGGCTCCCGCTGCCGCGGGCCGCGCTGCCGCGGGCCGCGCTGGCGTGACTCCCGCTGCCGTGGCTGGCCGCCCCGGCGGCTGATCGTGCGCGATGAAACCGCGTGGCCGGCGGCTGGCCTCGTAGTGCTGACGGCCTCGCAGCCGATCCAGCTGCCGGCGCCACCAGCCCGGCACCGGCGCCGGAACGGCCGCGGTCACCCGCAGCTGCTCACCACAGGACCGGCAGAAGGTGCGGCCCTCGGGATTGCGCACGCCGCAGGCTGAGCAATACGGGCCGGCAGGCACGGGATCGCTCACCAGCGGCACCGGTCCCGGCCTGGCTCGCTCGGCGACTGGCTGGCGGGCGGCCAGCGGCGGGCCGCCGCTCGCCGCGCCGCCTGCTGCCTCGACGGGCTGGCCCGACCATTCCAGCAGCACGCCGCAGGATGAGCAGAAGCCGTCACCTGACCCGGCGGAGTTTCCGCATTCCTTACACACGATCATGGCTCACTACCTCGATCCGGAGTTGGCTGAAGACAGGCACGGCGGGCCCGGCGGCGGCGCGCGCGCAGGCTGCCACGGCGTCCTGGTCCCGGCTGGACGGCACCGCCACGGTGATGGTCACCACCGAGTCGAACGGGGGCGTGACCGCTGCCCCTGGCGTCTGAGACCAGGTCACGCAACCGGCCTCGGCGACACTGACCTGCTCAGGCGGCACCTCGGCAGCGGCCGCGACCGCCTGGCGCAGCTGGCCGGCCGTGCCCTGGCAGCGGTAGGCGCGCACCGCTCCGGCGATGACGGCCCGGCTCTGGCCGGCCGTCACGCCGACCAGGCCGCCGAGCCAGCCGAGAAAGTCCTCGGGCGCCAGCCATGGGTCGAGGTAGGCGCTGAAGCAGTCGAGCGCCGCGACGATCGGGCTGAGCAGGTCATCGAAGGCGGCGCACAAGCCGAGGAAGAGCGGATCCTCCCACAGCAGCGCGGGCACCGGCCTGCTGATTCGGTAGGCCGCGCTGGCCGCCGGGACGCTCATCGCCGGGTCCGGCCGCCCGCCCGGCCCGGCCGGGCCGCCGTCCGGCCAGCCGTCCGCGTTGCTGGCCAGCCCGCTGTCCGTGCCGGGGCGTGCCTGGCCGGCCAGGGCAGCGGCCTCATTCACCCGTCCGCTCATGGCCGCACCTGCACCTGGTGGTCGAAGGAGAAGGGCAGCTCGTCGGCACCCACCGGGACATACGGCGCGGCCTCGGCGCGGCTGCCGGTGACCGGATCGGCGGGGTAGAGTCGCGCGTCCTCCACGTAATCCAGATCGGCCAGTCCGCCCAGCGCCGTGTGGACGTCCCCGAGCGTGACCGGCCGTCCGAACGGCCATCCGGTTCCGTCCGGTCCACCGTCGCGCGGGTGCAGCCACCGGTACAGCGCGGCGAGGGCGTCCTCGGACAGCCGTGCGCAGTCACGGTTGCGCCTGGCGCGCAACCGCACCGCGATCGTGACGCCCCGGTACCGGGGCGGCTCCACGACGACCTGGACCCCCACGAGCCGGCGCTGGTCCAGGGCGTCCGCGATCCGGCTGAGCAGATCCCGGCCTGGCTGCAGCGCGGGGAACGGAAGCCGGCCAGGGCCGTAGCCGGACACGTCGGGGAGCACGAGGACCCGGACCGGCGCGCCGGGAGCCTCCGGTGACGCGCAGTGCACTCGCACCGCCGGCCCGGCGGCGTCGCCCGCGATCACCTCGTAGTCCGCCGCGGTAACAGCCCGATCGCAGGTCCGCAGCGCGCGTCCGGCCCGCAGCTTCGCCTCATCAACGCTCTCGCCGTCGCGGCCGCCGCCGGCCGGGCGGCGGTTGCTCGCCGACCGCACGCAGGGAATCGGCGTGCGCAGCACGCTCAGCGCGCCGGCGCCGACGTTGCCCGACCTGCCGCCGCCGACCCAGTACTCGCGCAGCCGCAGCGTCGCGCCCTCCGCGGGTACCCGGCCGTAGCTGCGCAGGGAGCCGTCGGCGAGGCGCACCGCGGGCCCTAGCTCGACCACGCCGGCGCCGTGATCGAGCCGGAAGTGCGGGTCGTCCCAGCCGCTGCTGCCGAAGTCGGGCACGCATCGCCACTGCTGCCAGCCCTCGCCCGACGAGACCTCGAGAACCGGCTCGTCCGCGCTGTCCAGCACCGGCCCGCGGCTGAGCCGGAACTGCTGGCCGGCCGACCCGTCAGCCACGCCAAGCACTTCGCCGAGCACGCGATCAGCGTGGACCGCGGCTACGGTGCCGCCCACGCACGCGGCGGAGAGCCTGGACAGGGCGGGACTGCGGCTGTAGCCGGGATAGCCCTCCGCTGACTCGGTCACCACGGCCCGCAGCCAGGCCGCCCGGATGCCGTTGATCAGCGACGGGACGTGCCCGGCCGGCACGTGCAGCAGGATGTCGCCCGGCCGGTTCAGGCCGCCGGTGCCGTCGCGCGCAGTCTCGCAGGCTGTCCAGCCCGATCCGGTGAACGCCTCCCAGCGCAGCGGCGGATGATCGGGATCCACGCCGATGCCCTCGATCTCGCTGTCGGTGCGCAGCAGCACCAGGCAGCCGGGCGCGGCGGCGGACAGGCCCGCGTACAGCCGGTCGCCCGGCCGCGGCAGCGGGGCGAAGCAGGCGGCTCGCTCGCCCCGGCCGAGCGCTGGCCCGAGGTCGGTCAGCACGCTCGGCCCGTCACCCACGGCAGGCGCGGCCCGCAGCTCGGCCAGCGACACTGCCGCGATCTCCAGGTCCGTCAGCGTGGTGAACGACACCTGCTCCTCGCCGGGCAGCCGCCGCGTAGCGACCTGGGTGCCGGCCGGCACCGTGACCGGCTCGGGCCGCGGCGCCGAGAGCCGGAAGGTCACGTCGGCCCTGGCCGCGGCAGGGGGGCGCAGCGTGATGCCCAGCAGGTCGAGGAACTTGCGGTAATGCCGCTCCGGTACCTGGTTGAGCCGGTAGCCCAGCTGGTCGGCGATCGTGGCGACTGCCTCGATCAGGGTGATTCCCGGATCGTGAACGTTGTGGTCGGTCCAGGCGGGGATGCGGCGCTGGATGAGCCGCTTGGCGTCATCCACGAAATCCTGGAACCGCCGGTCGTCCAGGCTGGGGGCAGGGAGCGGCATCAGTCACTCCTCGGGAATCGAGTAGAAGGGAAAGACGAGATTGCGCCGGTCATTGGTCGCCCTGATCCGGTAGGCGATGGTGATGCCGAGGACGTGCGGCTGACCGTGCACCGGCGTGGCGCTGACCTCAGCGATCTCGATCCGGGGCTCCCACCTCGTCAGCGAGGCGCGCACCTGCGCGGCGACCTTCCCGGCCAGGGCCGCGTTCACGGTGTCGAAGACCAGGTCGTGGATGCCGCAGCCGTACTCGGGCCGCTGCGGCCGCTCGCCGTAGCAGGTCCCGAGGATGAGCCGGATCGCCTCCTCGATCTCCTGCTCGCCGCCGGAGAGGACGAACGACCCGGCGCTGTCCAGGCGCAGCGGGAACGCCCAGCCGCGGCCGGTGAAGTCGCTCGCCGTCGCCATCTCAGCCCCCGATCAGCACCGAGGCCGCGCTGCCGGCGAGCGTGCCCACGGGCTGGCCGCAGCAGGTGGCCGGCGATCCCGTCCTGGCGGCTGGCGTCCCGCCGAACAGCACGCTGGTGCTGCCCTGGGTGACGACGGCTTGCTGCAGGGGCGGCGCGAAGAAGGGGTCGGCCGGGTGCAGCCCGACGTGCGGCGGGGTGTTGCAGCCCGTTGCGCCGGCTACCACGGCCGGGGTGCCGCCGATCAGCACGCTCGCGCAGGCGCCGAGCAGGACCGGAGCGGCGAACGGGAGCGGCGGGGCCGGCTGCGGCGCGCCGGTGGCCGGGTTCGGCATCAGGTGCAGCGGACACGTGCCGGTGACCTGATCGCCGGCCACGGCGGCTGGGGTACCCATAACGATCGGCTCCTGTCGCTAGTTGAGCTGGATGATGTCGCCGGAAACGCTGACCGAAGGGCCGCCGTCGATCGTCACCCCGGCCTGGCCGGACAGCGAGAGGCTGCCCGAGGCCTGGATGCTCACATCGCCGTCGCTGGTGATCTGGACCTGGCTGCTGCCGCTGATCGTCACCGAGCCCGCGCTGTCGATGGTGATCGCGGTCCTGGAGGCGTCGAGGGTCACGGTCAGGCTGTCGTCACCGGTGGCGAGCAGCACCTGAGGGCTGCTGTCGTCGTCGCAGAGCACCAGGCGGTGGCCGGTGCGCGATACGCAGGCCCGGCGCACGACCTGGCCGCTTGCCGTGTCGATGAGCTGGCCGCTCAGCGGAGGCGCGTCGACGCCGTTGTACAGGCTGCCGATGACGTAGGGAGCACGCACGTCGCCGTGGCCGAACGCGACCAGCACCTCGTCGCCGACCTCGGGCAGCCACGCCAGCCCGCGCCCGTTCCCGGCTCCCGGCTGCGCGACCCGCGCCCACCAGGACTCGTAGTCGTCGGACAGCCAGGGAAAGGACACCTTGACCCGGAACATGCTCTCCGGGTCGTCGACGTCGGTGACCTGCCCGATCACCGGCCCGAAGATCGGCGGGCCGGACGCGCGGTGGCTTCCCCGGCTGGCCCCGGCCGAGGCGAGCCCGAGCAGCGAGCGGTCCTGCCTGCCGCTGACGATGAACTCCGTCCGGTATCCGGACTCGTCGAAGCAGTGCCGGGTCGCGGTCAGCACGTAGCTGCCGTCATGCGGCCAGCCGGCGCACCCGACCTGGACGGCAGCGCCGGGGACCAGCAGCGGATCGCCCAGTGCCGTCCCCTCGGCCTCGGCGTGCGCCCCGGCGATCTGCTCGGCGATCGCGCCCGCCACCGATTCAGCCTCGTCCTGGCTGGTGACCGGCTGGTCCACCGCCACATAGGGCTGCGCGCCGAACATCCTGGCCAGCTCGGCAGGCGCCACGCCGACGCTGACGCTCGAGGTCGCGCCGGCCGCGCTGCCCAGGACCGCCTGCTTGGCCGCAGGATCCCAGCCGCGGACCTGGACCTCGCCGACCTGCTCGGCTGCCGTCACTCGGGGCCGGAACCTGACCAGGCTGCCGCCCAGCATCAGCTGGCGGGGCTGGGCAGGCGCGGCCAGGTCGCCGGCGCCGGCCGGCGCGCCGCTGCTGGCGGGCGGCATGCGCCAGATCAGCTTGCCGCCTGCCACGGCGAGATCGTGACCGCTCTCGCGGGCGCGCGCCCGCAGGAACTCCCAGTCGGTCATGTTGGCCTGGCTGACGTGCTCGTAGACCGGCCCGGACGGATCCAGCTCGCCAACGTCCAGCTGGGCATCCCCGGCGACCTGCCGCACGATGTCCGCGTCGGTCACGCTGGCGAATGTCCGGGTCCGGCGTCCGCGGCAGAGCCGGTGCAGCGGGTCGTAGCCGCGCACCACGGTCCAGGTGCCGGTTCCGTCCGATTCCTGTTCGAGTGCCGTCACCTCGCCGGCGACCAGCGAGATCAGGGACCCGTTCCCGGCCGGGGCGGCCGCGATGGCGAGCTTGCTGCCGAACGTGATTCCCGCCCGGCTGAGCACATCGTGGCGGGTGTCCTGGAAGTGCAGCCCGAACATGCCGGGCAGGTGGACGTCCAGGTGCACGATGACCCGGACGAGGGCGGGGACCACGTCGGCGGGCAGCGGCGCCCCGTCTACCCGCACCTGCGGCCTGCTGCCGAAACGGGCCGGGCTAGCTTCCGCCATCCTGATCGCCTCCCCGCTTGCTGAGCTCCGCGGCCCGCGTCCGCGGCGGCACGAGCAGCCGGGTGCCGACGGGGATCCTCGCCGGGTCCTCGATCTCGTTGGCGATCGCGAGGCCGCGCCACAGTCCAGGGTCGCCGTACTCCCGGTAGGCGATCGTGGCCAGGCTGTCGCAGTCGGCGAGCAGCGCGCTGCGCTGCCCGGAGATCCCGCCCGAGGTCGGATTCGTGCCCTGCGGGTCGTCAGGCATCCGCTGCAGCGAGATGTCCGCGGTGGCGCGCAGCGGCTGGCCGTCGGCGTCGAACATGGTGTACTCGGCCTGCACGTGCTGTAGGAAGCCGGTGAAGCTGATTCCGGTCCCCCACAGGAAGGTGATGGTGGGCGGCTGCGGGGTGGGCGAGTCGTAGGAGCCGGCGGCCACGCACGTCCAGTCGAGCAGCTGGGACACGGCGTCCTGCACCGGCCTGCTTGCCCCGCCCAGCGTGTCAAGGCCATCGAAGAGCAGCTTGGCGGTGAGGATCTCCGGCCCGGTCCCGACGAATTGCGGGCGCGGCGCCTTAGCCGAGCCCCTGGTGGGCTGCGCGGACCAGCGGGACGATTTCGTCAGCTGCACCGTGGACGGGTTGAACTGGCAGGGCAGCGTCGTCCCGTCCGACCCGGTCAGCTCGGCCCTGACGATGGCGTCGGCGCTCATCAGCCCGCCGCCGGTCCGTTCGTGATCTGGAACCCCTCGTGCGCGAGCTCAATGGTCTCGACCGCTATGGCCTCGCCGCCCGGTCCGGTGCTGAGCGTCGGCCCGCTGTAGCGGACTGGCCAGGCGCCGGCCAGTGTCCAGGTGGTCACCTTGGCGCGGTTCCCGTCAAAGAGGTGGATGACCGCGGTGCGCCGGGCGGGCTGGCGCTGCTGCTGGCTGAACCAGGCCGCGAGCTGGCCGCTGTCGGAGTCCACCGACCTGGTCAGCTGGACATTGCTGTAGCTGAGCCGGCCGGGCAGCCTGGCCACCGTCCCGTTGTCGCCGCCTTCCTGCCACTCCAGCACCTCGAACTGGGCATCCAGGCCGGAGCAGCCGGTGAAGGTGGCGACGGGGACGTTGTCGATCTGCACGTCGAAGCTGAGCGAGAGGCCTGGGGCGGCCGACTGTGACATGGCGTCTCCTGCTGGTCTACCGGGGAGCCGGGTAGAGGTCGGTGAGCAACTGCGCGCGCTCTCTGTCCGCCAGCAGCTCGGCGGCCAGGTGACCGCGCAGGCGCCCGTAGAGCCGCTGAGCCAGCCGGTCGAGCGCCGCACCGTCGGCGACCTCGGTGTCGGCGCTGCGCGGGCCGGCCAGGCCAGGGGACGGGACGACCGGGCCGGGAGACGGAGCGAGCCGGCCGGGGGAGGGGACGGCCCGGCTGGGGGAGGAAGCGGCCGGCGCCGGACGCGCCGGGGCTGGGCCTGCTGCCGTGCGGTCAGGCCCGGCCGGGGAAGCGGCCGCCGCGGCCATCGCCTGATCAGGCCGTCCGTGGCCGGAGTCACCGGCCGCAGCCGTCCTAGGCCGGTGCGCGGGACCCGCTGGAACCGGGGGGACCTGCCAGTCGGCCGTGGACCGTGGCTCGGCGTGCCAGCCCGCCGGCGGCGGCGAGGCGACCGGCATGGGCACGATGCCGCCTGCTTGCCCGGCCCGGGCTCCCGTCGGCCCGGCTGACCGAGCCAGCGGCTCGCCCAGGCTGAGATCGGCCCGCCCGGATGCGCTGGCCGGCCGCATCGGGCCGAGCCGGCGGTCGGCCTGGTCGCCAGGCCCCCCGGCCAGCGCCCCCGGCACTGAGCCGGATCGGCTCGCCAGGGGATTGCCGGAACTCACGGGCAGGCGCGCCAGCCGCCGCGGCGCGAACTCCGGCCGGCTGGCTGGACGGCCCGCCCCTGCCGGTGACTGGGGCGTGACGACTCGCAGGCGCCGGTCATCAGCTGCCTGCCGGATCGCGACCGGCCTGGCCGCCCGCGCGTCGTCGGGCGAGCGGGCCGAAGCGGCGGGCCTAGCGGGCTGGCTGGCTCCTGCAGCAGTGCCGGAGGCAGCCCGTGACCGCTCGCCCTGCCCGGCCGGCGGGACCGCTGACGGCAAGAGCGCGGCCGCATCGCCCGCTGCCTGGCTGGGCGAGGAGGCCGGCCGGCCGCCCGGCCGCGGCGGGACCGGCCCGGCGAGTGGCGTCCCGGCGAGTGGCGGCCCGAGCCTCGGGCGGCGGCGCACGCGTCCCGCTCCCGGCTCCCGCAGGCCATCCGGCCGCTGGTGCGGAGCCGGGCCGGCCGCGCCGGGCCGGGACGGGCGCAGCGGCGCAGCATGCACGCCCGGCCGGCCATCCGGCTCAGCGTGACCCGCTCCGGTCCCGGCCGCCGCGGTTTTGCCCGCTCCGGTGCCATCCGGCGCGGCCTGGCGCGCAGCCTGATCAGGCCCGCTGCTGGCCAGGCCCGGCCAGGTGCCCGGCCTGGTCCGGCCCGGCCTGGTCCGGCCCGGCCATGTGCTGGCCGGCTGCGGCCAGCCCCGCTGCTATCTCCGCGGCACCGGAGCCACCCCCGCCCTGCGGGCCGGCGGCCGTTGCTTCGGTACCTGCCGGGCCGGGCACTGCGGGCAGCGGCTGGGCTGCGACGCGCGGCCGGTCGCCGGCCGGACGGCCCGGCGGGGAGTCGATGGCAGGCACCATGGCTCCGGCAGCTGGGGAGGAGCCGGTGCCCGGCACCGGCCGGTCTGCTGCGGTCGCGGGCGCGGCTGGCGGCGGCGCCGTGACCGGCCCGGTGCCGGGTGCGGCGTTCGGCGGCGAAAGGCCGGTCGGCGGCCCGGACGCGTACCCGGTCCGGCGGCCGGCCGGATGCGCGGATGCAGCCGGCCAGCCGGGCCCGTGCCCCGCCGGGAGCAGGGCGCTCGCCGGGAAGGCTGCCGGAGCCCGGGCCAGCGGAGCAGAGCCGTCCGGCTGCTGGTCAGGCCGCGGCATCGGGCCGTCATCGGCGCGGGCGCGCTCGGCAGCGCCCGGCAGCGCCAGCCCGGGACGGCGCAGCGCCGGGAGCAGGGGCAGCGCCGGGAGCAGGGGCAGCGCCGGGAGCAGGGGCAGCGGCTCGCCAGCTGCGTGGCCGGCCAGTGCCGGGCCGGGCGGCTGACCCGCCGTCCCTGCCGGGAGCCGCGGGCCGGACGGCGAGCCGGGGCCGCCCGCTGAGCTGGGGCCGCCCGCTGGGCCGGGGAACCCGCCGGCAGAAGGCGCGGGCCCGGCCTGAGCTGGACTCAGCCGGCCAGCCGTGACCCGGCGGACGCCGCTGGCCAGCCGGCCCGCTGCCGCCTCCGCATACCCGGCGGAGGGCCGGGCGGAGGGCCGGGCGGAGGGCCGGGCGTGGGGCCGGGCGGCTGCCGTCGGCCTTTCGCCCGTCAGGCGGGCTTCTCGCGCGATGCCCCGTGCGAGCCCGCCGGGGGCTTCAGCCGACAGGTCATGCCCAGGCGGCGCGAGTACCGCGCGCTGCTGCCACCTGCTCGGCAGTGCCCGCACGAAGCCAGTACTGTCAGCGGTCGGCTGCGGGCCGATCGCGCGCGCCGCGGCTGGCAGGTCACGCCACTGGCCGGAGGGCCGTGTGACGCTCAGGGCCTGGCCGTCCTCGCCGGTCCGGCCGGCGCCGCGGCCGCGGAATGGCCAGCGCATCACGCACCTGCCCATTCGCCGGGTGCCTGGCCGGTGTCGTCGGCGAGACGCCTGCTGATCTGCGTGATCTGGCCGACGAAGGCGCGGCGGAGCGGGTGCTCAAGGTCCAGGATCTCGCCCAGGGGCCAGTGAAAGTGATAAGCCACGTACGACACCTCCTCGAGCAGGCGCGGCGTGCCGTACGTCAGGATTCCCCCGGGCGGCCCCGCGCTGCCGCCGAGAAGTCGACGGCGAACTCGTGGCCGCAGCCGGGGCAGCTGACCGCGGCGCGGCTATGTCCTTCGGCGTTGACCTGCCGGTACAGGTCCTGCAGGAAGGCCAGATCGGCAGCGAACATGCCCTCGATCACGCCCGGGTTGATGGCGCTGAGCGTGCCGAGCGAGGTGATGACCCGGCTGAGCAGGATGACGGTCAGGTACGCCTCGTTGTCCTGCACCCGCGGATCCCGCAGCGGCATGATCTCGTCGCGCGCCGTGGCCAGCCGCATCCGGCCCTCGCGGTGCAGCGTGCCGTCCCCGTCGAGGTACCCGACCGGCAGCGTGAAGGCGAACTCGGTGCGCACGCCCGGCTCGGCGGTGGCCGTCATCACTTGACCTCGAGCCGCTCGATCGCGATGACCACCGACTCCAGCAGCACCTGGTCGGCCCCGGCGGCGAGCTTGCCGACCTCCACCCTCGACGGCCAGCCGCCAAAGAAGTTGAAGCGGCTGACCTCGCCATGAGCGAGGTCGAACAGCACGATCGAGCCGTCCTTGCGGGCCTGGTCGATCTGCCCCTCCTGTACGGTCTTGATCCACGACCAGAAGGCAGGGTCGGCCACCTTGCCCCGGGACAGGTGGATGTCGTCGTAGTGCACCGAGCCGGGCAGCTTCTGCAGGACGGGCTGGCCGCCTGCCTGATTGGCCCGGTTCTCGATCACGCCCACCGTGATGCCCAGCCCGGTGACCTCCTTGAACTGGGCGATGGTCACCCCGCTGATCTCCACGCCGAAGCTGTAGCTGGCCAGCGGGTCCAGGACCGCCATGACACTCTCCCTTGATCTCGGTTACTCGTTCACTGCGGAGGTGCCGGACGGCAGCTGCGCGAGCCTGAAGACCACGAACTCGGCCGGCTTGACCACGGCCAGCCCGATTTCGCATACCAGCTGGCCGGCCTTGATGACCTCGCTCGGGTTGGTCTCGTCGTCGCATTTCACGTAGAACGCCTGCTCGGCGGTCTCGCCGAACAGCGCCCCGTCCAGCCAGACCCGGTACAGGAAGGACCGGATCGTGCGGATGAGCCGTTCCCACAGGTCCTTGTCGTTGGGCTCGAAGACCACCCACTGGGTGCCGCCGATCAGCGAGGACTCGACGTAGTTGTAAAGGCGGCGCACGCTGATGTAGCGCCAGGCGGCGTCGCTGGACAGCGTCCGCGCCCCCCAGATCCGCGTGCCCCGGCCCGCGAAGGCCCGGATGCAGTTCATTCCGGCCGGGTTGAGCAGGTCGTGCTCGCCCCTGGTGATCACCGTGGCGACGCCGATCGTGCCCCGGATGACTTCATTGGCCGGCGCCTTGTGCACGCCCCGACTGGCGTCGCTGCGCGCCCACACGCCGGCCACGTGACCGGATGGCGGCATCAGCCGCGGGCTGCCGCTGGCCGGGTCGAAGATCTTGATATACGGCCAGTAGAGCGCGGCGAAACGGGAGTCGTACCCGGTCTCGTTCATCCGCCAGTCGTGTGCCTGCTGCGGACTGAGCCCCGGCAGGGGATCGAGAATCGCCAGCCGGTTGCCCATCAGCTCGCAGTGCGCGATCAGGGCGGTCTGGACGGCCTTGACGCCCTCGCGGTCGATCTTGCCGGCCTCATAGGCCGCCATCAGGTCGGGGACGCAGACCATAGTCACCTCGTCGATGGCGGCCAGCCCGCCGACGCCCATCCGGCTGGCGACATCGCCGACGTAATCGGCGGGCCGCAACGCCGTCCCGGCCGGGGGCGCCGGGGCCAGGCCGACGGTCGTATTGGCCTGCCGCCGGCTTGCGAGCTCCCCGCTGCCCTCGGCCAGCCTGATCAGGGTCGATGTCGCGTTGACCTGGCTGATCACGTTGGTGCGGCCGCGCCGCGCGCTGACCGGCTCGAACACCTCTTCCCGTCCGGCGCCGCGGACCACCAGCCGGAACGTGTCCTCGGGCGAGCCCTCGGGCGGGTCGGTCACCTCGATGGTGATCGAGCTGCCGTCCTGATCCTGCTGGCCCTGCTGCAGCGCGGTCGCCCGGTAGGCGACGGCTGCCTGGTCTGCCGCGGCAGGCAGGTCGGCCTGCGGCGCGGGCCGCGCAGCGCTCGGCGCCCCGCCGACGCGGACGATGTAGGCCGCGCCGCCGCCGTTCAGGAAGTACCCGTACACCGCGTGCCCCAGGTAGGTCCCCTCCATGGGCTGGCCGAATACCGAGGTGAACTGCGACCAGTTGGTGACGAGCGTGGGGGTGTGGAACGGGCCGTCCGACGCCAGCCCGACGAAGGCGGCGACGGCGGTGCCGACGCCCTCGATGGTGCGGACGCCAGGCTCGACTTCCTCGACGTAGACGCCGGGTGACAGGTACGTGGGCATCGGGCATCCTTCCGGTTCTGCCGCTGCGCCCGCCGCTTGGGGGCGGGCTACTGGCTGGGTTCGGCGTCCTGGCTGGCGCTCATGTCCAGGCCAGGGTCGTCCTCCGTGAGGGGCGGCTGGCTGAGGTCCGGCTGGCCGCCGGCGGACCCGGTGTCCGGGCCGCCGCCCAGGGCGCCGGTGATCGCGTCCCCGATGTCGGACAGGCCGTGGTCGACGGCGGTGCCGATGGTGCCCGCCGCGCCCTCCGCCATGTGGCCGATGCCGCCGAGGATGTCCCCGCTGTCGAAGGACTGCAGCGACTGGGCGGACTGGGCGGGGCCGACCAGGTCGCTCAGCCCGTCGCCGAGCAGGTCCCCGCCGGCCTTCGCGAGGTCCTGGAGCCCGTCATGCGCCGCCGGCAGGCCATTGTCCTTGGCCATGTCGTCCCAGGCTTCCTCAAGGCCCTTGCTGACCCCGAAGGTGGCCACGCCCAGCGCGTTCTCGGACATGGACAGGGCATTGTCTGCTGCCTTGTCCCAGTCACCGCTCAGCGCGTCGCCAATGGCCGCGCCGGCGTAATCGGCGGTTTCCGCGACGCCCTTGACCACGTCCGCGTCGATTCCCTCGCTCATCTCGTCCTCCTTGCCTGTCCTGCGCTGCTGATCACTGGTCGGTGCCGGCTGGCGGCGGGGCCGCGGTCACGGCGACCGCGGGGCTGCCCGGTGCGGGCGGAGCCGCGGCCCGCTGGCCGGCCGGGGCTGGCTGGGCGGTCGGCCGGACCGTCATGATGGTTTCGCGGGCCGCCGCGGTACGCGCCGGATCGGCGCCGGCGACCGGGGCGACCGCCACCGTGGCCTGCTGCACGGGCGGGGCGGCCGGGACACCGGGCAGGCCGGGTACCGGCACCGTCACCGTGATCTCGAAGGCCGCCTTGAGGTCACCGCCCATGTTGAGGAACATGCTGCGCTTAGGTCCCGACTCGGTGCTGATGAGCACCTCGTAGGGCAGCTCGGCCAGCGCGGCGGGCAGTACCTCGCGCGGCAGTGCCGTCACCGAGGAGAAGCAGCGCAGCGCGGCCGCCAGGATCTTGTGCTCGACCAGTACCTTCGGCGCCCACGCGCTGACCGTGTAGTGCAGGTCGAAGCGGGGCGGCGGCGGCCGCCTGGCCACCACGGCCCCGTTGTCGCCCAGGACCTTCTCGTACATGACCTCGCGCCGGGCCGAGTTCTCCTTGATGTCGTAGAGGAAGAGATTGACCGCCGGCCCGGTCAGGCCCTGAATCCACGGCCGGTTCGGCGGGTCGAAGGCAATGGCGATCCCCGCGTCGCCGATGACTCTCGTCTTCAGCAAGACGGCCAGCGCCTGGTCTGCTTCCGCTATCACGCCCCCGAGCATGCGCTACGGCCGCGCCGCGCGGGACGGCGAACAGGGCAGCGAACCGGGCCATCCGGGCTGCCCCATCGGGCAGCCCGGATGGCCATCGCGCGATGTCCTTTCCGCTGCCCGAACTGACCTGTCCCGTTCGCTCGCCGGCCCGTAGCTTCTGGCCCATGGGCGCGGAAGCAACTCTCAAGCCAGGCCGCCTGCCGGTCGCGCCGGGCGGCGAGGCGCGCACCGAGATTGCGGTGCGGAACAACGGGCCCGTGGTCGACTCGTTCGCGCTCAGCGTGCTCGGCGAGGCCGCGGGCTGGGCCAGCTGCGAGCCCGCCGCCCTCTCGCTGTTCCCCGGCCAGGACGCGACGGCGCAGGTCCTGGTCCGCCCGCCGATGCGCCCGGATGTGCCGTACGGGCCCGTCCCGTTCGCTGTCCGCGTCCTCTCCAGCGAGGATCCGCCGGGATCGGTCGTGGAAGAAGGTGTCCTGGACATCGCGGCGCTGCCGCTGATCGCCGCCGATATGTCACCGCGGACCGGCCGGGCCCGTGGCATGCGCGCGAGCAGGCACCGGCTGGCCGTGGACAACCGGGGCAACGCGACCGCCATCGTCGAGCTGGCAGGCGCCGATGAGGCCGACACCGTGCAGGTGCTGGTCACGCCCGCCGAGCTGGAGGTGCCGCCGGGCTCCGCCGCCTTCGCCCGGGTCCGCGCCAGCGCCCGGCACCGGTTCTGGCGCGGGTCGGCCGTCTCGCACCGGTTCCGGGTGACCTCGCAGCTGGCCGGCGAGGACCCGGTCAGCAATGAGGGAACCCTGCTGCAGGAGGCCGTGCTGCCCAGCTGGCTGCCCAAGGCCGTGGCGCTCACCGCTGCGGCCGCCGTCGCGCTGGCTACGCTCTGGCTGACCGTGCTGCGCCCGGTCGTCACCAACGCCGCCACCAGCGCGGGCACCGCCGCGGCGCAGCAGGTGGTGCACCAGGCGCTGCAGGCGGGTACCACCGGCACCGGCTCAGGCCAGGGGACGCCGGGCGGCAGCGCATCGCCCGCGACCTCGCCCGCGACATCGCCCGCGACATCGCCCGCGACCTCGCCCGCGACCGGGCAGGCCAGCCCGGCGCCCGCCGCCGCGGTGCCCTTCGCGCAGGATCTCGACGCCGGCAACCCGACGGTGACCGCGCCGGCCGGGCATTCGCTGGCGCTCACCGACCTGGTCATGCAGAACCCGGCCGGCGATCAGGGGGTGCTCACGCTCAGCCGTGACGGCCAGGTCCTGTTCACCGAGCAGCTGGCCGACTTCCGCGACTATGACCTGCACTTCATTACCGCGATCATGCTCACGGCCGGGCAGAATTTCCAGTTCTCCGTCAGCTGCCAGAACCAGGGGGGCAAGGCCTGCACGCCGACCGTCCTGGTCACCGGCACGAGCAGCGCGGTCTCGTGAGGCGGCGGAGAATGCCAGGGCTGCGGCATACCGGAACGGCCGGGTTCACCGTGGCCGCCGCGCTCGTGCTCGCCGCCGGGGCGGTGCTGGGCGGAGCCCGTGACGCCGGAGCGGCCGGCCTTGCCGTCTCGTCCGAGCGGGCGGGCATCACGGTGAGTCCCGACCTGGTCGGCAGTCAGCAGCTGCCGGCGACCTTCCAGGTGACACCGGAGAATTTCGTCCCCGTCTACGCCGTCACGCTCACGGTCGGCGGCGCGTCGCAGCAGTTCAGCCAGGGACCAGGCGGCACCATCGACTTCACCGATTCGCCGCCCTGCGGCACGCAGCAGGTGGAGCTGTCCGAGTTTGCGGGAAGGATCACCGCCAGTGCTCCGCTCGAGGTGCTCTGCCCGGCGATCACCCTCAGCCCGGCCGCGTTCCCGCAGGTTAGCCAGCCGGTACTGGTACAGGTGACCGGCAGCCAGTTCGGCCCGGATCAGCCCGTCACGATTGCGCTGGACGGGACGGCCGCTGGCTCGGCCGTCCCGAACGCGGACGGGAACTTCAGCCTGCCGATCACGGCCGCCGGGCTCGGCTGCGGCCGGCATGAGGTCACGGCCAGCGAGCAGGCCGGCCCCGGCGGCGCGACCGCGCCGCTGAGCGCGAGCGCGGCCCTCCGGGTAACGCGCTGCAGGCTCACGCTGTCCATTGACCCGGCTGTGCTCGAGCCCGGCCAGGTCACGGAAGTGACCGGGACGGGCTTCCGGCCCGGCGCCCCGGTGAGCCTGACCTGGCAGCGCCCCGGCGGCGCGCCGCTGCTGGGCGCCCTGACCGTCTCCGCGGGCCCCGGCGGCGGCATCAGCGGCTTCTTCCTGGTGCTACCGGGCGACCTGCCCGGCCCCCGGCAGCTCGTCGCCAGCCAGGGCGCCGTGACCGTCAGCGCCGGCGCCATCGTGGACAGTAGTCCGATGCAGCCGTCGGCCGGCGGACTGCTGATCTTCCGCGGTGACTGAGCCGGGTCGGCTTCAGATCCAGCCGTTGCGCACCGCGCAGGCGACCGCCTGCGTCCGGTTGCGCGCGTTGAGCCGGAGGGCCAGGTCCTGCAGCACGCTCTTGATGGTGCGCTCGGAGTAGGCGAGACGGCTGGCCACCTCACGGGTGGATAACCCGTCGGCCACCAGCTGGAGGACTTCGCGCTCGCGGCCGGTCAGCCCGGCGAATGACAGGCCGCGAGGCTCAAGGTAGTTGCGGCTCAGCTGGCCGACGTGGTCCAGGAGGTGCCGGACCAGCTCGGGCGGCAAGTCCCCGTGCCCGGCCGCAGCCCGGCCGATGGCCTGGGCCAGGCGCGCCCCCGTCGCATCCACCCGGTTCAGCACTCCGCAGACCCCGGCATCCACCAGGCAGGCCAGCGTGCTCGGATCGACCCGGCCGATGATCAGCACGATCGGCAGCCGTCCATCCGCGTGCACGGACTTCAGCCAGCGCAGGACGTCCTCATCGGTGCTGTCGGCGATCGCGACGATCACGGCCGGCGGCACGCCAGGGCCCGCTATCACCACCTCGGGCCGTTTCTCCAGCCGCGCCAGCACTCCGATCTCCGAGATGGGATCGAGCGTGCTCACGCGGACCGGGATGGGCTCGTTCATACATCCGCCCACGATGCCGAGATTCTCCATGCTGGCCACCTAGCGCAGTTCGTCGCGGGCGGGAATTCGCCCTCGAGCATGAAGAGGCGGCATGCGCGGCGGTGATACTTGCTGCTGCGATCCCTGGCTGGGTCCGGCTCGTCAGCTCAGCCCGTCAGCTCAGCCGGTCAGCTCAGCCGGTCAGCCCAGCCGGTCCAGCACCTCGGCGGCCGCGCGCTCGCCGGACCGGACGGCGCCGTCCATGTAGCCGCACCAGGCGGTCGCCGTCTCCGTGCCGGCCCAGTGGATCGGGCCGACGGCCTGGCGCAGCGCGGGACCGTACCTGGTCCATACGTTGGGCCCGAACAGGGTGCCGTAGCAGCCGCCGCTCCAGCGCTCCTGCTGCCAGTCCAGCTCCAGGTAGCCGGCCGGGCTGGCGGCCTCCGGCCCGAAGTACCTGACCAGGGAATCCAGCACCGCGCGGCGCCGCGCCGGCGCGCTAGCCGGGCCGAGCCTGCGCGCCTCATCGCCCTCCAGGAACGCCAGCAGGATGCCCGGCGACCCGTCCGGCGGCGAGTTGTCGAACACCACCCGCGACCCCTCGCCGTCCCCGGTGGCCTGACCGCACAGTCCCTGCGCGCGCCAGAACGGCTCGTCGTAGAGCACCTGGCACTTAATCACCGAGCCCATCGGCGAGCGCTGGGTGAGCTGCGCGCGCCAGTGCGGCAGCGCCGGCTCGTAGTCGATCCGCCCGGCCAGCAGCGGCGGCGCGGTCACGATGATGCGCCGGCCGGTGAACTCGCCGGCCGGGGTCCGCGCGGTCACGCTGTCGCCGCGCACGCTGATGCGGCTGACCGGCGCGCTGAGCCGGAGCGCGCCGTCGCCGAGCCTGGCCGCCAGCCGTTCCGCGATCAGCTGGGAACCGCCGGCGAACCGGTCCTGCTGGGCGCCGCCGGTGGTGTCGATCAGCTTCTGGAAGGCGCCGCCCGAGTGCGCGTAGAAGAGCACGTGCAGCAGCGAGACATCGCCGGGCTCGCAGGCGAAGACCGCCTCGGTCGCCAGCGCGAGCAGTGTCCTGGCGCCCCGGCTGGCCGCGTTCCGGCGGATCCAGGTCTCGAACGTCTGCCCGTCCCAGTACCGTGCCCGCGGCGCTGTCCACGGCGCGCCGGCGGGCACCCGCCTGGCCAGCGACTCGAGCCGGGCCTGCGCCCGGCCGACGTTGGCCAGCACCAGGGGGTTGATCCGGGGGATCGTTCCGGCGTAGGTGCCGCGCCTGCCGCCGAAGTGCAGCACTTTCTGGCCCGTGTCATAGGTGGGGAAGGTCGTTATGCCCAGCTCGCGGGCCAGCGCGAGGATCCGGTCCTGCGTCGGCCCGGCCCACTGCCCGCCCATCTCGACGACCTTGCCGTCGCCGATGCCCTGATTGACAACCCGGCCGCCCACCCGGTCCCTGGCCTCCAGCACCAGCACCGAGCGCCCGGCTGCCGTCAGCTCGCGCGCGGCGGTGAGCCCGGCCAGGCCCGCGCCTACGATGACGACGTCGGTGCCTGTGCTCATGCGCGCCTGATCCCTCGCTGTCGCTGAGGCGTCGATCATCTCATCCGGGTAGCGGGCCGGGGGACGTGCGGCAGCTAGGATTTTCCCGGCCCGCGATCACGTTCCCGCGATTGCCTGCCGTCCGAGCATCCGCCCGCGCCGGGCTGCCGCCCAGGGAGAGTCATGAGCCGAGTCGCCCATCCCGCAGGCCCCTGGCACGCCGACGTGCTGCCGCCCGATCATCCTGCCCCGCCGCCCGCCGATGTCAATGCCCTGGATCCGGCCATCTGGCCGCGCACGGCCCGGCGCCGCGACGGCGCGCTCGTGCTGGGCGGCATGGACGCTCGCGAGCTGGCCAGGCAGTTCGGCACCCCGCTGTTCGCCCTCGACGAGGAAGACTTCCGCGGCCGGTGCCGGGACTTCCACGACGCCTTCGGCGCCGATACCGGCGTGTTCTACGCGGCCAAGGCGTTCTGCTGCCGCGGCGTGCTGCGCTGGGTGCAGGAGGAAGGGCTCGGCGTCGACGTGTGCACCGGCGGCGAGCTCGAGGTGGCGCTCCAGGCTGGGGTGCCGCCGGCGCTGATCACCCTGCACGGCAGCAACAAGCTGCCGGCCGAGCTGCAGCGCGCCGTGGACGCCGGCATCGGGCACGTGGTGGTGGACTCGCTGGAGGAGATCGCCAGGCTCGCCGTGATCGCCGAGCGCGGTGCGCGGCCGCCCGGCGACGGCGACGGGCCGGGGGGCGACAGCCGGCCGCGGGTCCTGGTCCGGGTCAGCACCGGCGTGGAGGCGGCCGCGCACGAGTTCGTCGCGACGGCGCACGATGACCAGAAGTTCGGCTTCTCGCTGGGATCGGGCGCCGCGGATGAGGCGGTCCGCCAGGTGCTGGCCGCGCCGGCCCTGAGGCTGGCCGGGCTGCACTCGCACATCGGCTCGCAGATCTACGACACGGCCGGCTTCGAGATGGCCGCGCACCGGGTGCTGGAACTGGCCGTGCGGATCCGCGACGAGTACGGGATCGCGATCGAGGAGCTGAACCTGGGCGGCGGTTTCGGCATCGCCTACACGGCCGCCGATGATCCCGCTGACGTGCAGGTCATCGCCCGCGGGCTGCGCGACATCGTGGCCTCCCAGTGCAAGCTGGCCGGACTGCCCCCGCCGCGGCTGACCGTCGAGCCCGGACGGGCGCTCGCCGGGCCCGGCACGATCACCCTGTACGAGGTCGGCACCGTCAAGGACGTTGACGGGCTGCGGACCTACGTCAGCGTGGACGGCGGGATGAGCGACAACATCCGCACCGCGCTGTACGACGCCGCGTACACCTGCGTGCTCGCCTCACGGGAGTCGGCCGCGCCACCCGTGCTGTGCCGGCTGGTCGGCCGGCATTGCGAGAGCGGCGACATCGTGGTCCGGGATGCCTACCTGCCCGGTGACATCGCGCCCGGTGACCTGATCGCGGTCGCGGCCACCGGCGCTTACTGCCGGTCCATGGCCAGCAACTACAACAACATCCCCCGGCCGCCGGTGGTCGCGGTCCGCGGCGGCTCCGGCCGGGTGCTGCTGCGCCGGGAGACCATCGACGACCTGCTGAGCCTGGACATGGGCTGACCGTCCGCGCGACTGACGACCCTGCGCCGCCATCCGCTGGTGATCTCTTGCCGTGCGCCGCCATCTGCCGCGTGATCGGGAAGAGTTAGCGGGAAATAGGCCACCTGATCTTTCGAGATCATGAGACGGCCTAGTGCGGGCGCCCTGTGACGGCCGTGACGGCCGGCAGTTCGCTGGGGCGGGGCGAGTCGGCGTCATGCAGGAAGCCCCACACGCCGAGCTCGCTGGCCTCGCGCGCATAACCGGACCCGCCGTAGCTGATACTGACGACCGCCCCCGGCTCGGCCCGGCCGACGGCGCAGACGAACTCTCCGGCGTCCCAGCTCTGCACCGATGCCAGCTCCGCCAGTGACCCGTTGCCGGACGACGACCCGCCTTGCCAGCCGTCGCGGGCGTCGTATCCCCAGTACTCCAGCTCCAGCTCGGCGCCGTCGCCGTTGCCGTCGACCAGGACGAGGGCACGGTCACCGCTTTGCTCGATCAGCACGGCGCGGGCATATCGCGGGTGCCACCCGCCGGTGCGGATCACCAGCTCGGCCGTGAGGGCTTCACGGGCCGCTGCGTGCATGATCCCCGCCTCTCAGGGCCGGTGTCGATGTGCTCCATTCTCCCTGGCCCGTCTAGCGCTTATCGGGCAGTCATGGGTCAGCTGGATGGCGGGAAGTGAACGGCGGGTAGTGAACGGCGGGTAGTCATATTTGAGCAGTCGTGTTTTACTGACCTGGTGAACCCCACCCGCCTGTTCATCCTCGGCGCCCTGGCCAAGCGCGGGCCGATGTACGGTCACCAGCTGCGCCGCAATGCCCGGCTGGACCGGGCCGACCTGTGGTCGGACGTCCGGCCGGGGTCGCTGTACGGGGCGCTGCACCGGCTGGCGGCCGAGGGCCTGATCGAGCCGCTGCGCACTGAGCAGGACGGCCAGTTCCCGGCGCGCACCGTTTACGCCATCACGAGCGAGGGCCGCCGGGAAGCTCCGGACCTTGCGCAGTGAGGCCTTCCAGGAGGTCAGGCTCCGCCCCGACCCGGTCGATCTCGCGCTCGCGATGAGCAGCGACGTCGATGAGGACCTGCTCCGCGGCTACCTGGATGACCGGGTCCGGGCGCTGTCCGCGCAGGCCGCACAGATCGACCGGCAGCAGGACCGGGCCTGGCCGGACCAGACAGTGGCCGATGACCTGGTCGTCGAGCATGCCCGGCTGAGGATCGGCGCGGAGCTGGCCTGGCACCGGCTCGTGCTGGACCGGCTCGGGAAGCTGACCGCCGAGGGCGGCCCGGCCGCCGAGCGCACCTTGCCTGCGGCCAGCCGGCCCGGCAGCGCGCCATGACCGTCCGGCCGCTGCGGCTGCTCGGGGACCCGGTGCTGCGCACGCCATCCGACCCCGTGCTGCGCTTCGACGACGCGCTGGCCAGGCTCATCGCCGATCTGCTGGAGACCGTGCAGGAACCCGGCCGGGCGGGGCTGGCCGCCAGTCAGATCGGCTCGAGCCTGGCCGCCTTCTCCTACAACGTCGACGGCCAGCTCGGCTACCTGATCAACCCGCGCATCGTGGAGCTGGCCGGCAGCCAGGACGGGCCCGAGGGCTGCCTGTCCATCCCCGGCATCACCGCGGAGCGCCGCCGCGCGGGTCATGCCGTCGCCGCCGGGGTGGACCTGCGGCAGCAGCCAGTAGTCGTCGCCGGATCCGGTGAGCTGGCCCGCTGCCTGCAGCACGAGACCGACCACCTGCGCGGCGAGCTCTACATCGACAAGCTGGCCGGCCCCGAGCGCCGCCGCGTCATGCGGCTGATCAACGCCGGCGGCATCCGCGTCGGGGCGGGCACGGACGCGGATGCCAGCCGGGCCGGCTAGGCGACGGCCCTGCGGAAGACCCGGGTCGCCCAGGCGAGCACCAGCGCGCACAGCGGCACCAGCACGGCGAACGCCTGCCACACGGCCGGGCCGGTCAGCGTCCCGGCGGCGAGCACCCGGGAGGCGGAGACGAGGTAATACAGCGGGTTGAAGTGGGCCAGCACCCGCATCCAGGCCGGCCCGAGCGAGATCGGCAGCAGCACCCCGGCCAGGAGCAGCACCGGCAGGTTGATGCCATTCATGAGCGCGGCGAAGCCGCTGATCTCCTTGGTCGTCAGCGCGGTGGCGATGGAGAACGCCGCCATGACGATCATCAGCAGGCCCAGCAGCACGGCCAGCACGGCCAGTCCGAGCCAGTGCACCGAGAACCCGAACCCGGTCCCCACGGCGACGACCACGGCGTCGAACACGAACATGAGCAGCATGCTGGCGAGGATGGGTCCGGTCAAGATGGCGAAACGGCTCGCTGGGGTCACCCGGAACCGCTCGATAACGCCTGCCTTCAGCTCGAAGACCGTGTTGAAGCCCGGTCCTATCCCGCTGGCGAAGGCCAGCAGCGACAAGATCCCCGGCAGGAACAGGTTGAGCACGTTGCCGCCGGGCAGGCCGCCGGCCGCGACCAGGTGCCGCAGCAGCGGCGTGAACAGCGCCAGGTACAGGATGGGAGTGGAGAATCCCACCACCAGCCAGACCGGGTTGCGCAGCAGCTGGATGAGGTAGCGCTGGAATAGCAGGCCGATGTCCCTGGCCGTCTTCATCGTGCCATCTCCTTCCGGCCGGGCCCGGTGGCTGTGCCACCGGGCCCGGAGTCACTGGCGGCGGAGTCACTGGCGGCGGAGTCACTGGCGGCGGAGTCACTGGCGGCGGAGTCACTGGCGGCGGAGTCACTGGCGGCGGAGTCACTGGCCGCGGGGTCGCCGGCCGCCGGTGACCCGGCGACGGAGTCATGAGCGGCTGAATCGGCTGGGCCGGACGCGCCTTCCTCGCGCAGCGACCGGCCGGTCTGGCGCAGGAACACGTCGTCCAGCGTCGGCTCCGACATGGCGATGGACCGCAGCCCGATGCCCTCGGCGTCGAGCAGCCGGATCAGCTCCGGCAGGGCGGTGCCGCCGTCGTCGACGTAGAGGCGAAGCTGACCGTCTTCGGCGGACAGCTCCCGGACGTAGGGCTGCTGCCGCAGGACCGGTCCCGCCCGCCCGGCGTCCCGGTCGGGCTGCCGGAGGGTGATCAGGATGGCGTCCCCGGCGACCTGCTGCTTGAGCGCCCGCGGGGTGCCCTCGGCCACGATCTGGCCGTGGTCCATGATCATCAGGCGGTCACAGAGAACGTCGGCTTCCTCGAGGTAATGCGTGGTGAGGAACACGGTCGTGCCCCGGTCCCGTAGCCCCCGGATGTGATCCCAGAGATTGGCGCGGCTCTGCGGATCCAGCCCGGTGGTGGGCTCGTCGAGGAAGAGCACCTCCGGCTCGTGCACGATGCCCAGCGCGATGTCCAGGCGCCGCCGCTGGCCGCCGGAGTAGGTGCTGACCCGGCGGTCGGCGAACTCGGCGAGGTCGAGCAGCTCGGCCAGCGCGGCCGCGCGCGGCGCGACCTGCGCCCGGCTGTCTCCGTAGAGCCGTCCCTGCAGGATCAGGTTCTCCCGGCCGGTGGCGAGCTCGTCAGCGCCCCCGAGCTGGCTGACGTAGCCGATCCGGGAGCGGACCTGGCGGGGCTGGCTGGCCACGTCGAACCCGGCCACGGTGGCCGTGCCCGAGTCGATCGGCAGCAGGGTGGTCAGCATGCGCAGCGTGGTGGTCTTCCCGGCGCCGTTCGGCCCGAGGAAGCCGAAGACCTCTCCTGCCGCGACGCCGATGCTGACGCCGCGCACGGCTTCCACCCACCCGCCGCGCCCGTCCCGCCCGCCGCGCCCGTCCTGCTGGCTGCGCCCGTCCTGCTGGCCCCCCTCGCCGCGGCCAGGCCCTTCCGGGCCGCCGCGCCCGGCCCCGGTGCCCTTGGCCCGGAAGCTCTTGCGCAGGTCCGTCGTCGTAATGATCGTGTCCATGGGGTTCACGGGTTCCTCTCCCCGGATGCTCCGGAGCCGGTTAGCGGTGACGGGACCGGATCGTCGGCGGCACGGGCGTGCATCTCACGCCACCACGCCGTGCCGTCCAGGTCTCCGGACTCAATGTCACGGATCAGGCTGCGCACATAGCCGAGCTCCGCCTCGCGGAGCACCATCTCGAATTCGCCCTCCACCCAGAACAGTCGCGGCAGCCCGTGCTTGTGGGCCAGCTCCCTCGTTCCGGCCGCATGGGCCAGCTCGGTCTCCAGGTGCTGGGCGCGCTCGGTCAGCAAGGCGGTCACGTCGTCGGGCGGCAGTGCGGGCAGGAAGGACAGAGCCGCCTGGAAGGCGGGGTACTCCTTGACCGGAGTCGAGATGAGCTCGGTGAGCCAGTCATGCGTCTCGATCCGGCCGGCCTCCGTCAGGGCATAAACGGTCCGCTCCGGAAGTCGGCCTGACCGCCTGGTCTCCTGCGCCGCGATCAGGCCGCGCCGCTCCAGCGACTCCACCACGCCATAGAGGGAGCCGTAGTTGAGCCGGACGCTCTCGTGCTTGCGACGCTGGCGCAGCGTCGTGGCCACCTCGTAGGGATGCCGGGGCTGCTCGGCGAGGCAGACGAGCACGGCCAGGGCCAGCGGGTTGGAGCGGTTTCTCGCGGGCATCGGTATCGGTACCTCCTGCACAAGTACTCTGGACAGAGTAATTGAGATATAACGTAAGTGTCAACGACCTCGCGGCAGCTGTGGCCTTGGCTGCGGCCCGGCGGCGACCGGGCCTGACGGCTAGAGTCGGGAAGGGTCGCGTTCGGGAAATGAAGGGTCTGATCCGGTGCTGTCGCTGGTCTTGCCGAAAGGCTCGCTGGAGCGGGCAACGCTTGAGCTGTTCGATGCCGCCGACCTGACGGTCCGGCGCTCCTCGGACCGGGATTACCACGCGACCATTGACGATCCGCGGATTGACCGGGTCAGGTTCCTGCGGCCGCAGGAGATCCCGTCCTATGTCGAGGAGGGTCTGTTCGACTTCGGCATCACCGGGCGGGACTGGATCACCGAGACCGGCGCCGAGGTGACCTCGCTGGGGGAGCTGCAGTACTCCAAGGCGACCTCGGATCCGGTGCGCGTGGTGCTCGCCGTCCCGGCCAGCGTGTCCTGGCAGTCGGTCGGTGACCTGCCGGACGGCGTGCGCATCTCCACCGAGCTGCCGGCCCTGACCAAGCGGTACCTGGAGGCCCACGGGGTCAAGGCCGTCATCGTGCCGTCCTACGGCGCGACCGAGGCCAAGGTGCCGGACATCGTGGACGCGATCGTCGACCTGACCGAGACCGGCTCGTCGCTGCGCCGCAACGGCCTGCGGATCCTGGACACGCTGCTGACCAGCTACACCGAGCTGGTGGCCAACTCGGCTGCCAATGGCGACGCGGAGAAGCGCGGGGCGATGGAAGACATCGCGCTGCTGCTGCGCGGCGCCATCCGGGCCCGCGGCAACGTGCTGCTCAAGCTCAACGTCGCCGCCGCGCAGCTGGCCGCCGTGACGGCGATCCTTCCGGCCATGTCCTCGCCGACGATCACCTCGCTGGCCCGCGGTGACATGAACGCGGTCGAGGCGGTCGTGCCCAAGCGCGGGGTGAACACGCTGATCCCGGCGCTGAAGGCGGCCGGCGGCCGGGACATCCTGGAACTGCCGATCTCCAAGATCGTCGAGTAGCCGCTCAGCCCGCTTCCCCGGCCAGCACCTGGCGCTCGTCGGGGATGAACGGCAGCACGTTCTCGAAGAACGACCGCGCCGCCTCCGCGGTGCTCACCTCGCGCCCGCTGGACTGCGACAGGAACCACCGGTGATCGAGCACCTGGTGAAACACCTCGGCCGACTCGAGCTTCTGCCGGAGCTCGGCGGGAACGGCGTTGATGGTCGGCTCGTACACCTCAGCCAGCCACCGGCTCGCCGCCACCGCCAGCGGCACGTTCCTGCCCTCCGCCCGGCTGAGCCACGCGCGGAACCCGGACAGGTCGTTGAGCAGCCGCCTGGCCTGGTTCTCGCCGACATCGAGGCCCGTCAGCGCGGCCAGCTCACGGCGGTGGAAGCCGGGCTCGACGACCCGGGTGGACAGCCGCAGCTTGCTGCCCGAGTCGGCCGTGGTCACGACGAGCTCGCGCACGTCGAAGCCGAGCGCGTTGAGCCGGCGGATCCGGTCCTCGGCGCGCTGCCGCTCGCCCACGTCAATCAGCTCCTCGCGGGTCAGCTCGGCCCACAGCCGCCGGTACCTGACCGTCAGCTGCTCCGCCACCCAGGCAGGGTCGAGCTCGGTGCCAGAGCCCCAGCCGCGCTCCTGCCGCTCACTCATCAGGTCGGCGATCCCGCCTGCCACCCGCTCGGTGGCCAGCTCCAGGTCCCATTCCCGCTGCCCGTTGGTGAGCGCCTGCTCCAGCTCGCCGGTCTCGGCATCGACCAGGTAAGCCGATAGCGCGCCCGCATCGCGGCGGAACAGCGCATTGGACAGCGAGCAGTCGCCCCAGAAGAATCCCACCAGGTGCAGCCGGACGAGCAGCTCGACCAGGGCGTCGAGCAGCCGCTCGGGCATGCCCTCGGTCAGGTGGCTGCGGAACAGCGCCCGGTAGGGGAGGGAGAATTCCAGGTAGCGCGTCATCAGGATCGCGTTCCCGTCCGTTCCCCGCTCGGTCACCGTGCCCAGGAACTCGACCGCAGGGACGGACTCCTCAGCCAGGTAGGTCAGCAGCCGGTGCTCCCTGGTGACCAGCTCCTCCGGCATCTCCTTGAGTGCCACCAGCGTCCCGCCGGCTTCCACGAAGCGGACCACGTGCCGGGCCTGGCCGAGATCCCGTACCCGGACGACCAGGTCAGCGGGCCACTCGGCCAGCGGCAGGTGCCAGGGCAGGCCGAGGAGCTTCGGCACGTTGCTGGCCTGAGCCGGCTGCGCGAGCAGAATCCGCACGCCGTCACGCTAGCTCAGCCCGGGCCGGTCGGCGCAGGCCGGCCTCACATTCCGTTTCGGTCTCGGCGTTACCGGTGGTCTTGACGTCATTGCGGGTGAGGAGTACCACTGTCATTGAATCGGTTCCATTCCGGTTAAATCTTGGTTTCCGGCATGTTGCGGAGGTGGCTCGGCTGAGAACCGCGCACCGGGCGAACATCGCCGAAGTTGCCGCAGCCGCCGGCGTGAGCGTCGGCACGGTGTCACGGGTGCTGAACGAGAGCCCGAACGTCCGCGAGGCCACCCGCCGCCGCGTCCTGGACGTGATGCGGCGGCTGAATTACCGGCCCAGCAGGCTCGCCGCCGGGCTGTCCCGTGGCAGCCCGCGCACGGTCGTGATCCTGGTGCCGTACGTCACCCGCCCGTCCGTCGTGGAGCGGCTGTCCGGCGCTATCGGCGTGCTGGACGAGCAGGGCTTCAACGTCGTGCTGCGTACCGTCGATGCCCCGGCGCAGCGCGACCGCCATCTGCGCGCGCTCACCGCCCGGCATGGTGCGGACGGCGCGGTCATCATGTCGCTGCCGCTCAGCCGGGATCAGCTGGCCGCCCTGCAGGACGCCCACCTGGCCCTGACGCTGGTGGATACCGAGGCGCCCGGCATCCCGTGCACCATCGTGGACGACATCCGCGGCGGCTTCCTCGCCGCTGACCACCTGATCGGCCTCGGGCACCGGCGGATCGGCTTCATCGGCGACGCGCGCGATCCTGATCTGGGTTTCGTCTCCACCCGGCGGCGGCTGCTCGGCTACCGCCGCGCGCTCGGCCATCACGGCATCAGCTACGATCCGGCGCTGATCCGCCTCGGCGAGCACTCCACCCGCGCCGCCGGGAACCTGGCGCTGAAGCTGCTCGCGCTGCCCGATCCGCCCACCGCGATCTTCGCGACATCAGACACCCAGGCGCTCGGCGTGCAGGCGGCGGCGGAGAGCGCCGCCGGCCAGTGCCTGACGAGGTGTCCGTGGTGGGCTACGACGACATTGAGTCCGCCGCTCAGCTCGGGCTCTCCACGGTGCACCAGCCGCTCGCTGAGAGCGGCGCCCGGGGCGCGAGCAGGCTCTGCGCGCTGATCCGCGGTGAGACAGTCCGCCCGCTCCGCGATGAGCTGCCGGTCAGCCTGGTTGCGAGGAGCACCTCGGCCCGGATGCGGTGGCGGCCGCGGCCGCCTCCCCGGGCGCATCCGGTGTCGGCGCTGGCCGATGCCGGCTAGGAGTCCGTTATCCGACCGCCAGGCATCAAATACGCAAAACGTGGAACGACGGAAGGCCACGAGGTGCCACAGCAGTCCCGCAAGCCCCTCCCAGCACCACTCGCACACCCACCAAGGGAGCAGTAGATGTCCAAAGGAACCTCGCTCAGATACCCCGGCAAGCTCTCCAGGAGAAGGTGGCAGCTGGCCGCCGTCGCGGGAGTCGGCGCGCTGGCGCTGGCCGGCTGCGGCAGCAGCGGCAGCAGCAGCAGCAGCTCGTCCTCGAGCACCAGCGCCCAGGGTTCGGCCACGTCCGGCAACATCGTCTGGTCGGCTAGCCCGATCGCCGGGGCCGGCGCCACTGACACCAGGACTGTCCTGATCAACGCCTTCGAGAAGGTGTACCCGAACATCCATGTCACGCTGGTGTCCGCGTCGACCGACACCGACACCAACCGGGCCACGCTGGCCACCACGATCTCGGGCGGCTCGTCCACCCCGGACGTGTTCATGGGCGACGTGATCTGGCCCGCGCAGTTCGGCGCGCACACGCTGGCAGTGCCGCTGTCCAACTACCTGCCATCCAGCTACTGGGCCAAGTTCGCCCCCGGCCTGGTCCAGGGCGCCTCCTACAAGGGCAAGGTGTACGGCTCGCCGCTGTTCGAGGACCAGGGCTTCATGTACTACCGCAAGGACCTGCTCGCCAAGGCCGGGCTGCCACCGCCCACGACCTGGGAGCAGCTGGAGAGCGAGGCCACGACCATCGAGAAGAAGGACGGCATCAAGTACGGCTTCGTCTGGCAGGGCGACTCCTACGAGGGCCTCACCTGCAACTTCATGGAGTACCTGACCGACGCTGGCGGCACGGTGACGAACAGCGACTACACCAAGGCCACGCTCGACAGCCCGGCCGCGCTCAAGGCCGTCACCTTCATGCGCGGCCTGATCACCTCCGGCGTCACCCCGTCCGCCGTCACCACGTTCCAGGAGCCGCAGGCGATGAACGTGTTCGCTGCCGGGCAGTCCGTGTTCCTGCGCAACTGGGACTACGCCTACTCCTACGCCACCACCCCGGCCACGTCCAAGCTCACCGCCAGCCAGGTCGGCGTGGAGCCGATGCCGACGTTCCAGGGCCAGCCGACCCCCGGCTATTCCAACATCGGCGGCTGGAACATGTACATCAACCCGCACAGCAAGCACATCGCCGCTGACCTGACCTTCATCAAGTGGCTGTCCAGCACCTCGGCTCAGACCATCCTGGCCGTCAAGTACTCGGAGATCCCGACGGTCGAGTCGGTCCGGACCTCGCCCTCGGTCGTCAGCCTGAACCCGGTGCTGGCCATCGTGGGGAAGACCAAGCTGGTCCCGCGGCCGGCCGGCACGCCCAACTACCCCGCGCTGAGCACGGCTATCTACACCAACGTGAACGCCATCCTCGCGGGCTCAACCTCGCCGTCGGCCGGGCTCTCGGCCGCCCAGTCCCAGGCATCCACGGCCCTCACCACCACCTCCGGCGGGCTCTGACCCGTCGGCAGCTTGCCCGGCACCGGGACGCTCCGGCGTCCCGGTGCCGGGCGCCCCGCGCGACAGCGGCGGAGCGCGGGCCGGCCGAGGCGACAAGGAGTGACCTAATGACCACCATTTCAGCCGCCACCCAGCAAGCAACAGCGGCCGTGCCCCCGGTCGGCCGCCAGGACGTTAACCGAAAGAGACTCGCCCGGATGGGGTGGCTGTTCGCGGCTCCCGCCCTGATCTTCGTGGCCGGCGTCACCATCTTCCCGATCCTGTACTCGGTCCTGATGAGCGTGCGGAACGTGACGGTGAGCGGCAGCGGCTTCGCCCAGTCCGGCATTACCTGGGCTAACTACTCGGCGGTGATCCACAGCTCGGTCTGGCGGTACGCGCTCGTCTTCACCATCGTCTACACGATCGTCACGGTGGCGGTGGAACTGGCGCTCGGCACCATGATCGCGCTGGTGCTGGAGCGGCTGGCGGGCGGTCGTGGCTGGATGATGGCCCTGCTGCTGATTCCCTGGTCCATGATCACGGTCATCAACGCCGAGCTCTGGGGCTACATCTATGAGGCGACCTACGGCGCGCTGCAGGCCATCTTCGGCGCGCTCGGGCTCGGTCACCCCAATGTCCTCGGCACCTCGACTCCGGCGATCATCGGGATGATGGTGGCCGACATCTGGAAGACCACGCCGTTCGTCGCCATCATCGTGCTGGCCGGACTGGTGATGCTGCCCGGTGATGTCTACGAGGCAGCGGAGATAGACGGCTCGTCGGGCTGGTCGACCTTCTGGCGGATCACCGTCCCGCTGCTGCGGCCGACCCTGGCCCTGGCCGTCATGTTCCGCGTGCTGCAGGCGTTCGGCCTGTTCGACCTGCCCTACGTGCTCACCGGCGGCGGCCCCGGTACCGCGACGACCTCGCTGGCGGTACTCGGCTACAAGGCCATGTTCCAGAACCTCGATTTCGGCGGCGGGGCGGCGGTGGCGACCAGCACGGCGCTGCTCGTGCTGCTGGGCTGCCTGCTCTCGCTGCGAACCTTCCGGGTCCAGGTCGGGAAGGAAAACACCTGATGCGCAACCGCAAGCGAACCGGCTGGCACCGGGTCATCAACGGCGTCAACATCTCCACGTTCTTCGTCGTGATCTTCATCGGCGCGCCGATGTACTGGCTGATCGCGTCCAGCTTCAAGACGCCGGCCAACATCGGGGTTGACCCGCCGCAGTGGTTCCCCAATCCGCTCAGCACCGCCAACTACAAGTCCGCGTTCGTCCAGTACGACTTCGGCATCTACTTCCGCAACTCGCTCATCGTCACGCTGATCGCCACCGCGCTCGTGCTGGTGATGGGGACGCTGGCGGGCTACGCGCTGGGCCGGCTGCCGATGCGGGGCAAGTTCACCATGCTGGTGGCCCTGCTGATGATCTCGGTGTTCCCGGAGATCGCCCTGATCGCGCCGCTCTACCTGCTGCTGCGCCACCTCGGCTGGCTGAACAGCTACCAGGCGCTGATCATCCCGTATACGGCCTTCAACCTGCCGTTCGCCATCTGGATCCTGCGCAATTACATGCTCGGCATCCCGAAGGAGATGGAGGAGACCGGCCGGATCGACGGCGCCTCGCCGCTGCGCACGGTATGGTCGATCATCCTGCCGCAGTCCCTGCCGGGCATCTTCACCGCCGGCATCTTCTGCTTCACCGCCTGCTGGACCGAGTTCCTGATGGCGCTCACCTTCAACATCTCCAACAACTTCCGTACCATCCCGGTCGGGGTCTCCCAGTTCGGCACGATCGACGTCACGCCGTACGCCACGATCTTCGCCGCTGCCGTGGTCGCCACCGTTCCCATCGGCATCCTGGTGTTCATATTCCGGAAGTTCGTGATTTCCGGGCTAACCTCGGGCGCGGTGAAGGGATGACCCGTCACCTGGCCGCGCCCTGCCGTGGCCCGACTGCCCAGTCCGCGACGACGCAGCCCCCGACTACGCAGTCCCCGACGACGCAGGACCTGGCCGCCCGTGAGCGGGCATCCAGCATCAGACGGCCGCCGGCCCCCGGCCGGGCGGCGCCCATCGCGAGATCCGGGGACGCGCCCGGTAAGGAGGCATGATGGCCACCGTCGGCCTGGAGCACGTGGACAAGGTGTACCCGAACGGCTTTCATGCCGTGAAGGACCTGAACCTGGATGTGGCTGAGGGCGAGTTCATGGTGCTCGTCGGCCCGTCCGGCTGCGGCAAGACCACCGCGCTGCGGATGGTGGCCGGGCTGGAGGACATCACCAGCGGCACGCTGCGGATAGCCGGGAAGGAGGTCAATGACGTCACGCCCAAGGACCGTGACATCGCGATGGTCTTCCAGAACTACGCGCTGTACCCGCATATGACGGTCGCGGAGAACATCGGGTTCGCGCTGAAGCTGCGGAAGCTGCCCAAGGGCGAGATCGCGGCGAAGGTGAAGGAGACCGCGGACATCCTGGGGCTGACCGAGTGGCTGGATCGCAAGCCGGGCCAGCTGTCGGGCGGGCAGCGGCAGCGGGTGGCGATGGGCCGGGCGATCGTGCGCGAGCCGTCGGTGTTCCTGATGGACGAGCCGCTGTCGAACCTGGACGCCAAGCTGCGGGTGCAGATGCGGGCCGAGGTGCAGCGGATCCAGCGACGGATCGCGGTGGCCACCCTGTATGTGACGCACGACCAGATCGAGGCCATGACGATGGGGGACCGGGTGGCGGTCATCCGGAGTGGCGTGCTGCAGCAGTGTGATCACCCGCAGGTCCTCTACGACCACCCGGACAATCTCTTCGTCGCCGCCTTCATCGGCTCGCCGGCGATGAACCTCTACGAGGCTTCCATCGGCGAAGGCGCGCGCTCTGTCCGGCTGGGTTCCCAGGACCTCGCGCTCCCGGAGTCCGTCGGGCTAGCGCACCCCGCACTGGCCTCGTACGCGGGCAAGAAGGTGATCCTGGGCCTGCGGCCCGAGCACCTGCCGTCCGCCGGGAACGGCACCACCGGCCCCGCCCTCGTCGGCGACGTGGATCTGATCGAGGCTCTTGGCTCCGAACTCGTGGTTCATTTCACCCTGGACGCCCGCCGGGTCCGGGCTGAGGGTGCCACCGAGGAGGACGCGACGTCGGAATCGGGGGAGGGAGTCGCCCGGGTTGATCCGAAGAGCACCGTGAAGGTGGGAGAGCGGGTCACGTTCACCGTCGACACCGAGGGCCTGCAGTTCTTCGACGCCGATACCGAGGCCGCCATCTGGTCCTGACCAGGGCTGGCCGCAGCCATCGCGGGTAAGCAACACCGTCGTCGCGGGTCGCCGGGCTACCGGCCCGGCAGCCCGGCGACTCCGGCAGGCTGCCATGGCGCGGGCGTCGATGTCTGTACGCCCCCAGCTGTCGCCGATGAATCAGGAGAGAGATGGGCACGACAGGGTCACCGAGCCCGTGGTGGCAAGGCGCCGTTCTTTACCAGCTCTACGTCCGGTCGTGGCGGGACAGCAACGATGACGGGTACGGCGACCTGCGTGGCATCATCGAGCGGCTCGATCATCTGAGCTGGCTGGGGGTGGACGGCATCTGGCTCTCCCCGACCATGCCATCGCCCGACCTGGACTGGGGCTATGACGTCAGCGATTACACCGGCGTTCACCCGGACCTGGGCACGCTGGCTGACCTCGACGAGCTGATTGCCGAGGCGGCCAGGCGGAACATCCGGATCCTGCTGGATCTGGTGCCCAACCACACCAGCTCCGCGCATCCCTGGTTCATTGACGCGTCATCGGGCCGCGACTCGGCGCACCGTGACTACTACGTCTGGGCCGACCCGGCGCCCGGCGGCGGCCCGCCGACCAACTGGCTGGACATGACCGGCCACCCGGCCTGGCAGTGGGACGCCCCGTCCGGCCAGTACTACCTGCACAACTTCCATGTCAGCCAGCCGGACCTCAACTGGTGGGACGAGGCGGTGCACCAGGAGTTCCGGGACATCCTGGAATTCTGGTTCGACCGGGGGGTGGCCGGGTTCCGGATTGATGTCGCGCACGGGCTGTACAAGGACTCACTGCTGCGCGACAACCCGCCGATGGAGCACGAGGATCCGCTGGAGGGCCGTTTCGGCCTGCGCCCGGTGTACAACGCGAACCGGCCGGAGACGCACGCCGTCTTCCGTGACTGGCGGCAGATAGCTGACCATTACACCCCGCCGCGGCTGCTGCTGGGGGAGACCTGGGTCGGCGACCTCCGGAAGCTGGCCGGCTTCTACGGCAGCAACGACGAGCTGCAGATGGCCTTCAACTTCCCGCTGGTCTTCGCCGGCTTCACCGCCGCGCAGCTGTCCGCCGTGGTGGCGCGGACGCTGGAGAACCTGCCGGCCGGCGCGTGCCCGGTGTGGACGGCGTCCAACCATGACGTAGGCCGCTTCCCGACCAGGTGGTGCGACGGGGACGAGCGCAAGGCCCGGCTCGTGCTGCTGATCCTGGCCACCCTGCCGGGCACGGTCGTGCTCTATTACGGCGACGAGATCGGCATGACCGACGCGGACGTCCCGCCCGAGCTGCAGCGGGACGTGATGACCAGGGGCAGCGACAACCCGCATGGCAGCAGGGACCGGGCCAGGACGCCGATGCCCTGGGACGGCGCTGAGGGCGGCGGCTTCACCAGCCAGGGCGTCAAGCCCTGGCTTCCGCTGGCTGACATTTCCGCGCGCAACGTCGCTGACCAGCGGCAGGATCCCGGATCAGTGCTGAACCTGTGCCGCAGCCTGCTGGCCGTGCGACGCGCCGAGCTGGGCCAGGGCGTGGCCGGCTACCAGCAGCTGCCGGCGCCGGACACGCAATGGACCTACCGAGTCGGCGACCTGGTGGTAGCGGCCAACTTCTCTGACCAGCCTGCCGCCCTGGCTGGCCAGGCCGGCGAGGTGCTGCTCACCACGTCCGGCGAGATCCCGCCCGGCGGCGGGCGCGCGCTCGGTCCCTGGCAGGGCGTGATCACCCGGGCGCTGCCCGGCTAGCCCGGCCGCCCGCGCCCGGATGCCCCCGTGTCCGGTCACCGCAGGCCCGGGTGCCCGCATCCGGCCGCCCAGCCCGGCCACCCAGCCCGGCCACCCAGCCCGGCCGCCCAGCCCGGCCGCCCAGCCCGGCCGCCCAGCCCGGGTGCCCAGCCCGGGTGCGCTGCGCCGGGTGCGCTGCGCCGGGTGCGCTGCGCCGGGCTCGTGATCCGGCCCGTTACGCTGGGCGGGTGCTCTCCAGGGTCGATTTGCGCGGCAGGCCACTGACCAGCCTTGACAGGAAAGGGCTGGCCGGGCTGCTGCCGCGGGCCCAGCTCGACGTGGCGGCGGCACTCGAGGTGATCCGCCCGGTCTGCGCGGACGTGCGGCAGCGCGGCAGCGAGGCCGTCCGCGCCTACACGGCGAAGTTCGACGGCATCGACCTGGCCAGCAGCCGGGTGCCGGGCGAAGCGCTGGCCCGCGCGCTGGCCGGGCTGCAGCCCGATGTCCGGCTGGCCCTGCAGGAAGCGGCCCGGCGGGCCAGGCTGGTGCATGAGGCCCAGCTGCCGCGCGAGACGACGACGACCGTCGCCCCCGGCTCCGTTGTCACCGAGCGCTACCTGCCGGTCGGCCGGGCCGGTGTCTACGTGCCGGGCGGCCTGATCGTCTACCCGTCGTCGGTGGTGATGAACGTCATACCGGCGCAGGTCGCCGGCGTGGCCGAGATCGCCGTCGCGTCTCCGCCGCAGGCCGGATCCGGCGGACTGCCGCACCCGGTCGTGCTGGCAGCCTGCGCGCTGCTCGGCATCACCGAGGTGCACGCCGCGGGGGGTGCCCAGGCCATCGCCATGCTCGGCTACGGCACCGCGGACTGCGCGCCCGTTGACGTGATCACCGGGCCGGGCAACATCTACGTGGCGGCGGCCAAGCGACTGCTGCAGGGGCAGGTCTCGGTCGACGCGGAGGCGGGCCCGACCGAGATCGCGATCGTCGCCGATCACACCGCGGATGCCGCCTTCGTGGCGGCCGACCTGATCGCGCAGGCCGAGCATGATCCGCTCGCTGCGTGCCTGCTGATCAGCACCGATGACCGGCTGGCCGATCGCGTCGATGCCGAGCTGGCCGTGATGGCGCCGCAGGCCCGGCATGCGGGCCGCGTGCAGACGGCGCTGGCCGGGCAGTCGGCCTGCGTCCTGGTCGACGACATCAGCGCCGCGCTGGCCGTGGCCGATGCCTGGGCGCCCGAGCACCTGGAAATCCAGGCCGATGGCGCCGCGGCGCTGGCCCGCCGGGTGCGCAACGCCGGGGCTATCTTCGCCGGGGCCTTCGCGCCGGTCTCGCTCGGCGACTACCTGGCCGGGTCCAACCACGTGCTGCCGACGGGCGGCACGGCCCGGCATACGGGCGGCCTGTCCGTGCTGTCCTTCCTGCGCGGCATCCACGTCGTGGAATGCGACGCCGCGGCGCTCGCGGCCGTGGCGCCGCACATCGACGCGCTGGGCGAGGCCGAGGACCTCGACGCGCACGTGCAGGCGGTCCGCGTCCGCGTCCCGGCGCCGGCCGTATCGGATGCGCCGGAAGCTGCCGCAGCTCAGCCGGCGCCAGCCGGGCCGGGTCCGGCGCAAGCGGGAGCGGCAGCTCCCGCGGCGCAGGCGCCGCGGGAGTCAGCCCGGTGAGCAGCGCGCTACCCGAGCCGCCAGGAAGCCTGCCCGGCGGCCTGGCCGGCCTGCCGCTGCGGCCTGACCTGGCCGGGAGCAAGCCCTACGGCGCGCCGCAGCTCGACGTGCCGGTCCGGCTGAACACCAACGAGAACCCGTACCCGCCGCCGCCCGGCCTGGTCAGCGACATCGCCGCCGCGGTCGCGATCGAGGCCGCGAGCCTCAACCGGTACCCGGACCGCGACGCGGTTGCCCTCCGGGACGACCTGGCCGGCTACCTGGGCCACGGGCTGACGCGCGCGAACGTGTGGGCGGCCAACGGATCCAATGAGATCATCCAGCAGCTGCTGCTGGCCTTCGGCGGGCCGGGCCGCAGCGCGCTCGGCTTCGAGCCTTCCTACTCGATGCATCCGATCATCGCGCAGACCACCGCGACCGGCTGGCAGGCGGCCGCCAGGGACGAGGACTTTGGCCTGGACCCCGCCCGCGCGGCCGCGACCGTCCGTGCCCGGCAGCCGGACCTGGTGTTCCTGACCTCGCCGAATAATCCCACCGGGACGGCGCTGCCGCTGGAGGTCATCGAGGCCGTCTGCGCGGAAGCGCCGGGCATGGTGGTGGTCGACGAGGCGTACGCGGAGTTCGCGCGCGATCCGGCGGCCACGGCGCTGACGCTGCTGCCGCGCTACCCGCGGCTCGTGGTGGCCAGGACCATGTCCAAGGCCTTCGCCCTAGCCGGCGCGCGGGTCGGCTACCTGGCGGCCAGCCCGGCGGTGATCGACGCGATGCTCCTGGTCCGGCTGCCCTATCACCTCTCAGCCGTCACCCAGGCCGTGGCCAGGACGGCACTGGCGCATGCTCCCGCGCTGCTCGGCACCGTGGCCGAGATCCGGGCCGCCCGCGATCGGCTGGTGACGTGGCTGCGGGAGCTTGGCCTGGTCGCGGCCGAGTCGGATGCCAATTTCGTGCTGTTCGGCCGGTTCGCCGACCGCAGGGCCGTCTGGCAGGCCCTGCTGGACCAGGGCGTGCTGATCCGCGAGGCCGGGCCGCCGGGATGGCTGCGCGTTACCATGGGCACGGCCGCGGAGATGGCCGCGTTCCGGGCCGCGCTGACCGCAGTGCTGGGAGTCGGCCCGGCCGTTGCGGGCGGCCAGGGCGCCGCCCGGTGAGCCTCGTGATCATGGGCGGCACCGGCTGCCGGCCGTTCAGGGCCGTGACCGCGGGGTGACGACGGAGCTGGAGGCACCGTGAACAGCCAGGATGGCCGGACCGCGCGGGTCGAGCGGAGCACCGCCGAGACCCGGGTGCTGATCGAGCTCGACCTGGACGGGCAGGGCGCGGCCAAGGCGGACACCGGCGTGCCGTTCTTCGATCACATGCTCGCGCAGCTCGGCAAGCACGGGCTGCTGAACCTCACCGTGCAGGCCCGCGGCGACATCCAGGTCGACGCGCACCACACGGTCGAGGACACGGCACTGGCGCTCGGCCAGGCGCTGCGGGAGGCACTCGGCAGCAAGGCGGGCATCTGCCGGTTCGGCGACGCGCTCGTTCCGCTGGACGAGACCCTCGCGCGGGCCGCGGTCGACCTGTCTGGACGGCCCTACGCCGTGCACTCGGAGCCCGCCGGCATGCCCCCGCTGATCGGTACCTACGACACGACGCTGACCCGGCACTTCTTCGAGTCGCTGGCGCACTCGGCCGGCATCTGCGTGCACCTGGATGTGCTGCGGGGACGCAATCCGCACCACATCGTCGAAGCGCAGTTCAAGGCGTTTGCGAGGGCGCTGCGTGCCGCGGTGGCCCTGGATCCGCGGGCGGCCGGCGCGATCCCGAGCACCAAGGGCACGCTATGACCGCCCCGCGCGCCGCCGCCAGCACGTCGCGCCCGGCCCCTTCCATGATCACGGAAGTCTGTCAGCTGATACGACCGACAGGCTTCCGTGATCATGGAAGTCCCGGCACCGGAGGGTGCAGGAGAGAGCCGTGAGGACCCGCCAGTACCGCCCAGCCGGGCGCCGGGAGCGCCGGTGAGCCGCCGGCGGCCGCGGGTCGTGGTGCTCGACTACGGCTCCGGGAACCTGCGCTCAGCGCAGCGGGCCCTGCAGCGGGTCGGCGCGGACGCGGAGATCACCTCCGGCAGCGCGGCAGCGCTGCAGGCCGACGGACTGGTCGTGCCGGGCGTCGGCGCCTTCGCGGCCTGCATGACCGGGCTGACGGCCGTCGGCGGCGAGACGGTCATCGGCAAGCGGCTGGCCGGGTCGCGGCCGGTTCTCGGGATCTGCGTCGGCATGCAGGTGCTGTTCGAGGCCGGGGTCGAGCACGGCCAGCGCACGGCGGGCTGCGGCTGCTGGCCCGGCGTAGTGCAGCGACTGGCCGCGCCCGTGCTCCCGCATATGGGCTGGAACACGGTCAGCGCGCCAGCCGGGTCGCGCCTGCTGGCCGGGATCGGAGCCGGCGAGATGTTCTACTTCGTCCACTCCTACGCGGCCAAGGCGCTGCCGCCGGGACCCGGCCAGCAGAGCGCGCCGCTGGTCACCTGGGCCAGGCACGGCGAGGACTTCGTCGCGGCCGCCGAGGACGGAGCCCTCTGCGCGACCCAGTTCCACCCGGAGAAGTCCGGCGACGTGGGCGCGGTGCTGCTCGGCAACTGGCTGGAGATGCTGCGATGACCGGCACTGAGACGGCAGGCACCGAGATGGCAGGCGACGGCCCGGCGAGCGCCGCGCTGGAACTACTGCCGGCGGTCGACGTGGCCGCCGGGCAGGCCGTCCGGCTGGTGCAGGGTGCGGCCGGCACCGAGACCGATTACGGCGATCCGCTCGATGCGGCGCTGGCCTGGCAGCACGGCGGCGCGCGGTGGATCCACCTGGTCGACCTCGACGCTGCCTTCGGCCGCGGGTCCAACGCCCCGCTGCTCGCCTCGCTGGCGGGCCGGCTGGACGTTGATGTCGAGCTGTCCGGCGGAATCCGCGACGATGCGTCGCTGGCCGCCGCGCTGGCGACCGGCTGCCGGCGGGTCGTGATCGGCACCGCCGCGCTGGAGAACCCGGTCTGGGTACGGGGCATCATCGCCGAGCACGGCGACCGCATCGCCGTCGGCCTGGATGTGCGCGGCACCCGGCTGGCCGCGCGCGGCTGGACGGCCGACGGCGGTGAGCTCTTCGATGTGCTGGACCGGCTGGAGGCCGACGGCTGCCAGCGCTATGTGCTGACCGATGTCACCAGGGACGGCATGCTGGCCGGCCCTAACCTGGACCTGCTGCGCGAGGTGTGCGCACGCACCGGCCGGCCCGTCATCGCCAGCGGCGGCGTGTCCAGCCTGGCCGATCTGCGGGCCATCGCGGCGCTGCGGCCGCTGGGCGTCGAGGGCGCCATCGTCGGGAAGGCCCTGTACGCCGGGGCGTTCACGCTGGCCGAGGCGCTGTCGGCGGTGACGCCGTGACGGAAGGCGGTACCGGGATGATCCGGAAGATCGCCAGCGGCAGCCCGTGGGAGCCGGTGGTGGGCTATAGCCGCGCCGTCGCGGCCGGTGACTACATCTTCGTCTCCGGCTGCACGTCGACCGATGCCGGCGGGCTCGTGCACGCGGGTGATGCCGCGGCGCAGGCCGCGCAGGCGATCGTGAACCTCCGGGATGCGCTCGAGCGGCTCGGGGCGGGGCTGGCGGACGTGGTGCGGACGCGGATGTTCGTGACGGACATAGCCCGCTGGGAAGAGTACGGTGCGGCCCATCGCGCCGCTTTCGCGGCGGCGATGCCGGCCGCCACGATGGTCGAGGTCGCCGCCCTGGTTGATCCGCGGATGCTGATCGAGATCGAGGCCGTGGCCTACCGGCCGGGGGCAGGCGGGACGGCGGCACGATGACCGTGGCGATCCGGGTCATCCCGTGCCTCGACGTGGACGCCGGCCGGGTGGTCAAGGGCGTGAACTTCCGCCAGCTGCGCGACGCGGGGGACCCGGTGGAGCTGGCCGCGGCTTACGACCGCGATGGCGCCGACGAGCTGGTGTTCCTCGACATCACCGCGTCCAGCAGCGGGCGCGAGACCCTGTATGAGGTGGTGCGGCGGACTGCCGAGCAGGTGTTCATCCCGCTGACCGTCGGCGGCGGCGTGCGCAGCGTGGACGACGTTGACCGGCTGCTGCGGGCCGGGGCCGACAAGGTGTCGCTGAACACGGCGGCGATTGCCCGGCCTGCGCTGCTGACCGAGGCGGCGGCCCGTTTCGGATCGCAGTGCGTCGTGCTGTCGGTGGATGCCCGGCGGGTGCCCGCCGGTGCGGCAGGCAGCGCGTCCGGGCCGGTGCCGCCCAGCGGGTTCGAGGTGACCACGCACGGCGGGCGTCGCGGCACCGGAATGGATGCGATCAGCTGGGCCCGCCAGGCGACCGAGCTGGGGGCCGGCGAGATCCTGCTCAACTCGATGGACGCTGACGGCACCAGGGCGGGCTTTGACCTCGAGCTGATCCGCGCGGTCCGCGAGGTGGCCGGCGTGCCGATCATCGCCAGCGGCGGTGCGGGCGAGCTGGCGCACTTCGGGTCGGCTGTCGATGCCGGCGCTGACGCGGTGCTGGCCGCCAGCCTGTTCCATTTCGGCGGCGTTACGATCGACGAGGTCAAGGACGCGCTCGGTGCGGCCGGCCATCTGGTCCGCCGCGGCCAGCTGGCCGGTACCGGGCGTGACAGCGGAGGTGGATCCTGATGCGGGCGGACGCGGGAGCATCCGGGCTGGACCCGGCCATTGCCGGGCGGCTGAAGCGCAACGCCGACGGCCTGGTCGCCGCCATTGCGCAGCAGTATGACACCGGGGAGGTGCTCATGCTCGGCTGGATGGACGACGAGGCGCTGCACCGGACGCTGACCACGGGCCGGTGCACGTACTGGTCCCGCAGCCGCCAGGAGTACTGGGTGAAGGGCGAGACCTCCGGGCACCTGCAGCTGGTCAAGTCGGTGGCGCTGGACTGCGACGGCGACGCGGTGCTGGTCCGGGTGGACCAGGTGGGCGGGGCGTGCCACACCGGCGACCGCACCTGCTTCGACGCGGACGTATTGCGCTGACCCCGGCCGGCCGGTGCGCGGGCAGGCGTGACGCTGCCCGCTGGCCGGGCGCCGCCGGGACGTTGTCAGCCGCATGACCATACGACTGCGCCCGTTCTCGGCTGAGTCTGGCGCGGATCCGGGCCGTTGGCTGGCCTTCCCGGTCAACTTTCCAGGTCTCGTGGGCGTCGACATATCGTCCGCTTTCCCCGCGAGAGCCCAGAAGGAGCCCAGATCCTCATGCCGCAGCACCGGACCCGCCTGAAGAAGACCCCGGCGAAGCGCTGGATCTGGCTGCCGGCGCTCGGCGCCGTAGTCGTCCTGGCGGTGATCGCCGTGGCTGTCGCGCACACCGGTCAGCAGCATGCGCCGAAGCCGGCGAAAGCGGCGGCGGCGGCCGAGGCCGTGCAGTCAGCTGCCGCGCACTCGGCGGCCAGGCATACCGCGCAGCGGCATCCCGCGCCAGCGCCGACCTACCCGGCCGCCCTGAGTGTCGCCGCGAAAGTCCTGGCCTGGGCCAACGGCTCGGGAGGCAACGGGCGCAACGAAGTCAGCGACCAGGCGGTCACCGTCGTCAGCGAAGCCAGTGCCGGCTTCGTGCCCGCGCTCAAGGTGGCCTGCGAGCAGCTGTCCGGCGAGGTCGTCGCGGCCCGCAGCGGGTCGCCCATCCCCGACCCGGCCGCTCAGGAATGGTATGCCAGTGCGCTCGGCCAGTTCGGCCAGGCGGCCAGCGACTGCACGGCTGCGACCGCGGGCAGGGACGCAGCCCTGATGACTCGCTCCGAGGCCGCCATCGCCGCCGGCAATAAGGATCTGGCCAGGGCGGCTCATATCATCCGGCTGCTCGCTGCGAGCTGACGTCCCGGAGCCGGCCTGGCTCCGGGACGTCAGCGGCCGGCCGGAGCCGCCGCGGCCCGGCTCAGGAGGTGGCGGCCGCCTGCTGGCGGGCCACCTGCGTGAACGCCTCCAGGGCCTCGGCGTCGGAGTACTGAGTCAGCACGAACTCGCGCGCCCAGTCGGCCGCGTCGGCGTACCGGCTCGCGCCGATCGCGCGGGCCGCGGCCGCGGTGTCGTAGCGGGTGCGGCGCAGCGTCACGTCCGGGCCGAGCAGCGCCCACGCCGCCCCGGCCGGCCCGTAGGGCATCCCGACGCTGCCGGGGTTGATCACCCGGTAGCCGGCCGCCAGCCGGTCAAACGGCATATGAGTGTGCCCGACGATGACCGTCGGCGCGGCGACGCCCGCCAGCGCGTCCGACCATCGCTGCGGCGGGCTGTCGACCAGCAGCATCTCATCGTCGCGACGCGGCGACGCGTGGCAGAACAGCACGTCCCCGAGCCCGCCGACAGCGAGGGAGACCGTCAGCGGCAGGCCGCTGATCTGGTCCCGGTGGGCGCGGCCGATCAGCGCCGCGCTCGCCGCGCTCGCCGCGGTCGCCGCGCCGTTCGGGCCCGGTACCGTCCCGCCGTCGAAGGCGGTCACCATCTCCCGCTCGCAGTTGCCGTGCACCCAGACGGCCCGCTCGCCGAGCCCGGCCACCCGGTCCAGCACCTCGGCCGGCATCGGCCCGAGCGCGATGTCCCCGAGCAGGACGATGGCCTCGGCGCCGGCCGCCTCGGCTTCCGGCAGCACGGCCTCGAGAGCAGGCAGGTTCCCGTGAATGTCGGCCAGGACCGCGACCCTGGCCGCATGCCGCAACGTCACGCAGGCCATTATCAGGCCGGCCGGGCCCGGCCGGCCGCCGCCGGCTGTTCGCCCAGGACGAACTGCGTCCAGGTCTGCCGCCCCTCCGCGTAGCCGGGACACGTGTTCAGCCCGCGGCTGAAGCTCCGGTACAGGCGGCCGGGCAGGCGGACGCTGACGACCGCTCGCGGCTTGCCGCGGTGCGCGCGCCAGGCGCCGGTGACCTGCCAGCCGCTCAGCACCTCCGGTCCGCCGAAGTCGGTGGCGCGGCCCAGCGCAGGACCCTCGATGATGTCAGCGGCCCTGGCCGCGACCTCGCGCGCGGCCACGCTCTGGACGAGCAGGTCCAGCGGCAGCGGGGCGACCGGCCAGCGCTCGGCCGCGCGCAGCGCGGCGGCCAGCAGCTCATGGAACTGGGTCGCGCGCAGCGTCGTCGACGGCACCGGACTCGCCGCGACGAGGTCCTCGCACGCCAGCTTGACCCGGTAATAGCTAAACGGGATGGCATCCACGCCGACGATCGATAGGTACAGCAGGTGCGCGCAGGCGGGAACGGCGGACAGCAGCCGCTCGGTCTGGGCCAGGTCGGAGCGGCCCAGCCGGCGGTCCGAGGCGGCGTGCACGACCAGCTGCGCGCCGTCGGCGGCCGCGGCGAGACCGGCGCCAGTGCGCAGGTCGCCCAGATGGGTCCCGGCGCCCGGCCGCCGGGACAGGACCCGGACCTCGTGGCCCCGCCCGGCCAGGACAGGCACCAGCTGACGGCCGAGCGTGCCCGTCCCTCCGGTCACCAGAACCACGCTCACCGGCCGAGTCACCTCCCGAGTCAGTGCGACGTCAGTGCCGTCATCAGTGCGGCGGTCCGAGTCCTGCCAGGCGGCATTGCGGCCGGGTCAGCAGGGACAGTTTGCCGGTGTTCGCGAACGCGTTACGGCACATGGCCCGGGCCGCCGCGCCGCAGTCGTGCAGCAGCGCGCCGCCGGTGGAGCTGGGCATCTGCACGGTCACGCAGCCGTCGTGCGACGGCCCGTAGCTGCCCGGCCTGACGGCCGCGTAGATGCCGACGGCGGCGAAGACGGCCACGATGACCGCGGCGGCCGCGGCCAGCATGCGCTTCTCGCGGCGCGCCATCGGCCGGGCTGGCGACTGATACGGGAACGGCAGTCTGCTCACTCCTAGAAACCGCAGGTCAGGGTGCCGGAACAGGCCACCTGACCTGCGGTTTATCCTATACGGTCCTGCACCGTCCTACATGGCCCTGCACCGTGGTTGGACCCCGGAATTGGCTCCCATGGCTCCCTAGTTAGGCTCGCGGATCACGAACGTGCCGCGGCCGTGGCTCACCCGGACCAGGCCCTCCGCGGCGAGCACCTCGACGGCCTTGCGGGCGGTGATCCTGCTGATGCCGTACTCCTGCATGAGGCTGGTCTCGCTCGGCAGCCGGGACGTGATCGATCCGGCCTCGATCCGGCCGCGCAAGATCGCTGCCAGCTGCTCATAGAGAGGGTCCGGCGAATCACGGTCCAGCAGGTCAGCGGCCATGCGGACGAGGCTATCGGTCCTGTCCCAGCCGCTCGCGTCCAGGAATGTCGCCAGACGTCATAGGTTGTCACATGACAACATGCAACGTAGGTTGACTACGGACTGGCACGCGCCAGGAGCACTAGCGGGCCCGGCCGGCGGGTGAACGCCAAACCGGGCCCTGACCCAGAAGGAGCCTGGGCTATGCATGATCATCCCAACGTGCCCGGCGACACGCCAGGCCTTCCGGTCGAGACCGCGCCGCGAGCCTTGCTCAGCCACTACGGCGCCGAGTGGCAGATCTCGACCGAGGGCGGCGCGTGGATCGCGGTCCGCAAGTCCGCCGACGGCAGGCATGTCGAGGTGCACGCTGGTCACTACCCGGCCGAGCTGGCCGCCAAGCTGGAGATGGCCGGGCAGCCAGCCGCCCAGCTGGCGCGGCTTCAACGCGAGTATCCGGGCTGGTCGATCCGCCACGTGAGCGAGGGCTTCGGCTTCGAAGCGGATCAGGGCGATAAGCGGCTCTGGGCGCAGACGCTGGCCGATCTTGAGGCGCGGGTCCGCCGCGAGGCCGAAGCCGGCTAGCAGTCAGCGCGACGGCCTTCTCAGGTCAGCCTGGCCCACATGCCGTGGGAACAGTGAGCGATCGAGGGCGCGCGCCCACGGGCAAGCCTCGCGGCGATCACCAATGATCTCCGGGCACTAGCGTAGTTACTCAGCTCTTTTTGCTTGGACAGTGCAGTCAGCTCCGCGCCAGCCCTGCCTAACGCACGAAGGTCCACACAGTTACCACAGCAGCCGCTGCACCCATCACTCCGCAGACCACCTTGGCCAACGCGCAGAGCCATCTCCAGCCCCGCGTCGGGGACGGCGATGGAAGTCCAGCGTCTTCATCGATGATGAGGATGGTGATCTTTCTCCTCGTTTGCTGTCTTCGCGTCGTGAACATCTGCGGAACTCCCAGTGGGTGCATAAAGTTGATCAAGGATTCGCAGCCCAACGTCCCACTAGCCGAGACTCACGTGCGTAGTACGCTGGCACGTGATAGCGTCCCACGTTAACCAGCTTGACGTAGCGAGGAGGCGTCATCCATGGATCCACGTTTTCGTCCTACGCTGTGGCCTGGCACGATCATCTCGGTTCCGCCGCTTCGCCCAATGGATGGAGTTGAAGTGCGCGGCGATTGGATCGTGTGGCCGACCCAGTTTGGGCCGCGAAGAATTGCGCAGCTCCCACATGATTTCTACTTGCGTGAGCTTATGAATCTCGACCCCAATGATCTTGATGCTGCGGCAGAGATTATGAGCAAGTATGGAATGCTATTTGAATTTGATCAGCCTGATCTGAAACCAGAACTTCGCGCAGAACATTTGATTGGCCTAGATTTTGAAGACGAAGCGTATGATGGATTTCATCGCGAGGATGTATGTCTCCATATAGAGATAGCGCAATATGCCATTCAAACGTGGATTGCATTGCAGGCGCCTGGTGGTCTCGAGGCGCTAATGGAGCCGGAACTCAATGACATTACTTATACAGAATTTAGAAGGCAATATCCAGGAATCACGAGTGATCGAAATGATTTCGAGTCGCTTATGCTAAATGTTCGACTTCATAGTTTGTACGACACTCTTAACGCTGCCCTTACGAGCATAAGTGTAGGAGTCGTCCAGGATCCATTTGGAGAAGGCCGCAGAGTGCCGGGAGATTTCACAGTCTATTCAGCATCATTTCTTCAGCTTTATAATCACATGGTGGAACGTGCGACAGTTAAGCGCTGTGCCAATGAGCCATGCCAGCAAGTATTCGTCAGACAACGTGGCCGATCTCGTTTTGATCAGAACCGGCTCGAGGGTGTTAAGTACTGTTCCCGGGAATGTTCGCGCGCCCAGGCGCAGCGAGAACTCCGTCGTCGCCGCAAAAGGCTCGCAGCGGAAACGAGGTAGCTGATCAAGGTTGGCTATGCCGGTCGTGCCCGTCCTCCTGATAGGTGCCGAGGTCTTGCCGACAGAGATCATTGTCACGGTGGCGCTTGTGCCATCACGTGAGCGACGCCGTGCCGTCCGCTCGGTCATCGGCTGCCGGAAAGGGAGCAAGTGACCGGCTTGCGGGTTTACCTCGCTGCTTGGCTGCCCTGGCGGTAGCGTGCGCGGCGTGAGTGACGCAGGAGATTCTGAGCCCGAGGACCGGGCTCCCGTGCTGCCCCGCGTATTGGCCGGGGCCGCAGTTGCTGCCGCGAGCGTGAGGCTCGGTCCGGAGGCAATGCCACTTAGCCTAAATTGATCACTTAGTTGGTCATGCTGCGAGTGTGAGCAGGTGCAGGTTGACCAGCCTGATCGTGGCTGGGCAGCTGTGGCGGGTGCCGTGGTCACCGGGCCGTTTGACGCGGTAGGAGTTGTGGCGGGCTCGTTTGATGACCCTGGGGTAGGTCCGGTTCCGGCGCCGGGGGTTGAGGTGCCTGGCGCGGGTGATGTCGGCCATGACCGTGGCGAGGATGCGTTCCCGGTGCTCAGGGGGGAAAGGCCGCCGGGTCAGCGGCCCGGCGGCGGACGATGCGGACGGTCCGCTTGAACTTGACCCGGTCCGAGTCGATGCCCGCCTCGGTGGCGGCCCGGCAGATCAGGGCCGACAGGGCGTATTCTCTGAACTAGACTATTCGTCTTATATCAGGACAGGGTAGGCAGTTAGCCGCTGGCGGGCTGCCTGGCGATGCTGACGGCCGGGATACCGAGGTCGACTGGGCGGCTGCGGGTGCGCCGGTCGACCTGGGCCAGCTTGTCTTCAGCGCCGGCAAGGCTGACCTTGAGGCCCTCGATCTCGCCGAGCCAGCCCTCGCGCTCGGCTTCTGCGATGCGGGCCAGGAGGTTGCCGCGGATCTCGGCGATGCGGGGCCGCTGGGCCGGGTCTGGCCAGTGGAGGCTGCAACGCAGGCAGCTGTGCTCGTGAATGCACATGGTTCCGAACGCGCGGCCGCAGGTGCCGGTGGCGACCTTGCGGCGTTCGAAGTGGCCGAGGAACTCGGCCCATTCGGCGTCGCTGGGGACGCGGTATTCCTCGGTGGGCCTCAAGGCCCGCCGCCGGGCCAGGAACGCCAGATGGGCCTGGATTGCCTCCTCTGGGTAGACGGCCTTGTAGCCAAGAGTCACGTTGATGTCCCGGTGGCCGGCGATGACCTGGGCGATGTGCGGGGGCAGGCCGGACAATATGGCATCGGTGATGAAGACTCTCCTGAAATCATGCGGCGTGAACCGCAGCGGGCCGCTGGTCGCGGGGTCGGTCAGCCCGGTGCCGGCGAGGGCGGTGGCGAGCAGTCTGCGCACGGTGTGCGGGGTGATGGCGTGGTCCTCCCCGCGGACGCGGCGCTGGAACAGCAGCGGGGCGGGCGGCTGCCAGGCGCACTCGTGGACGTCGTAGGAGGGGACGAGCGGGATGGCGCCGGTGTGGCCGCGGAGCCTGCGGATGATCGTGCCGAGCACGTCGGCGAGCTCGGGGCTGACGACCAGGAGGCGCTCGGCGTCGGTCTTGGACGGGGCGATCTGCAGCAGCGGGACGATCTCTCCGGTACCGGGGAGCCGGTACTGGATGAGGCTGTGGTGGGAGAGCTCGAGAAGCTCCTCAATGCGGATGCCGGTGGCGCGGAGGACTTCGATGATCGCGAATGTCCAGAAGGCCAGGTCCTCTTCCAGGCGCAAGTCACGGCGCCTGCCGGTGGCCGGATTGTCGGCCCAGATCTTTCCCGCGACGGCATGCGGGACGACGGAGCGTGTCAGGGTCTGCCCGGCAGCGGTGAACGCGTGGCCCGGCTTGGCCTGGCGGGCCGCATTCAGGAGTGCTTCCGCGTCCTGGCGGCGCGTGCTGACGGTAGCGACCAGGGCTGGCAGGGCGGGGAGCCGTTCCCTGGTTCGCGCGTCCATGCGGGACTTGCGGTGCCTCTTGTCTTTGCGCCGGCTGATCTCCTCGCTGCCGACCGGGCAGGGAACCACCCACGGGCCCCAGCGCGCCGGGTCCTCGACGGCCCAGTGGGCCAGGTCGAGGTAGAAGGCGCGGACCGGGGTCAGGCATTCGCGGTAGTTGATCCGGTGAGCCGTCGTCTCGGTCATGCGCCCGTCGGCGGCCCGGGTCGTCTTGATAACCGTGCGGAGCCGCTGCTTCCATGCGTCAGCGGCCTCCGGGGGAAGGCGGAGGCTATCGGCGCCCGGGTGGTGGCGCTCGATGTCGGCCCAGAACAGGCCGCCGAGGTAGTAGGCAAGCGATTCCAGGCTGTTGTAGTCAAGCGCGGGCTGGCGTTCCTTCAGGTAGGACACGAGCAGATCACGGACGGGACGGCAGGCAATCTGGTAGCGGTCGATGAGTTCCCCGGGTGTGCGCTGGCCCGCCGTGCCCAGTTCCCGCAGCGTGGCGGGCGCCTGGCTGCCGAAGATGCCCGCCGTGGCCAGCGCCCGGTAGAACACGGTGACGTAAGGCGGCGGCTTACGGAAGGCGTCCTTCTCCGCGTCCAGCAGCTCAAGGACGTCGCCGATGGTGATGTCGCTGACAGCGCCGCCCTTGGCGGCCAGGATCAGGCTGGCGCGGTGAAGTGCCTGTTTCGCGGCGGCGGCCGGGACGCCCGGGTCGGCGCCGCATACCGCGCGGAGCCGGGCGAAGCCGTCCGGGTCGCGGCACCGGGACATGCGGCGGGTGAGGATGCCCTGGCCTGCCGCGCCGCTGACCAGCCAGCCCAGCGAGGGCCGGATGATGTCGGCGGCGGCGAAGGTCAGCAGTGCCGGGGTCAGGGTCCCGAGCCGGGAGCGGTTGCAGCGGCCGCGGGAGCGCAGCCAGGCCGCGGGCAGCTGCCGCCAGGCGAGCCCGGCGGCCTCAGATCCGCTGGCCAGCCACCGCTGCTGCCAGGTCGTTCCCGGCTGATCTTCCAGCCAGTCCAGCGCCATCGCCAGGCCGCGCCGGTGCCGGGAGTGCATGCCCGGGTTCTCCGGCGTGAATGGGTCACAGCACAGCCGTTGCTCGATGTCGCGGCGGGAGCGCCGGGTGGCGGGCCAGTCGCCTGCCGCCGGGCGGGCAGGGTAGCGGGTTCGCGCGGTTCCGCGCTTGCGCGCCCGGGAAGTTCCCGGCGGCCTGGGGTCGGCGGTGCCATCAGCTGACCGCGGGCCTGCCGCGACAGTGGTCATCGCGCTGGCTGTCCGAACAGGACGGCCAGGGTCTCGGGCCGGTAGCCGGGCGCTGGCGGCGGCGCGGCCCGCTGCTCGGCCTGGCGGGCATGCCCCGCGTGGTGCGCCACGATCCGGCGGATCAGGTCTTCCTGGCGGGGAGTGAGGTAGATCTGCGTGGTCGTCAGCTGGGCGTGGCCGAGGACCAGCTGGATGTCGGTTATCTCTAGCCTCAACTGAAGTGTCTTTAACGTCCATCACGAGCGTTCTCACGTGCCCGGATGACGGTTCATCCGTGGTTATCTCCTGCCTTGTCCATGACGCAGTTCAAGGAGGAGACGATGCTCGTGCATCCGGTGCTGATCCCCGGCTCGGGGACGCGATCGTGGACCGTGCTGGGAGACGACGACGTGCCGGTCGTCCCGGTCGACCGGTTCCTGGCCTATCTCACCGACATCGGCCGGTCGCCGAACACGGTCAAGGCGTACGCCCACGACATGAAAGATCTGTGGCAGTTCCTCGGGTTCCGGGGCCTGGACTGGCGCGAGGCCCGGCTGGAGGACATCGGCGAGTTCGTCGCGTGGCTGCAGCTGCCGCCGCAGGGCGGTCGGGAGTGGTCACGGTGCTGACGTCGTCGGTGCCTGAGGTCAGCGCGGCCACCGTCAACCGCAAGCTTGCCGCGGTGAGCTCGTTCTATGCGCACCAGGCCCGCAACGATGAAGGACCAGGTGACCTGCTGGCCGCGTGGCGGACCGGCGGGCGAGGCGGGTGGAAGCCGTTCCTCCACCACGTGAGCAGAGGGAAGCCGTATCGTGGCCGGGCGATCACGCTGAAGGCGCCGAAGAAACTGCCGCGGATCCTCACCGTCGCCGAGACACAGGCGGTCCTTGATGCCTGCACCAGGCTGCGGACCGCTTCTTCTTCGCCCTGATGCACGAGACCGGCTGCCGGGCAGGCGAAGTCCTCGGCCTCCGGCATGAGGACATCGCCGCCGCCGAGCAGGAGATCACCGTCATGCCCCGGGAGAACGCGAACGGCGCACGCGCCAAGTCCGGAGCCCGGACGGTTCCCGTCGCGCCGGAGCTGATCCGGTTGTATGCCGACTACCTGCACGAGGAGTACGGCGGAATCGACAGCGACTACGTCTTCGTGAACATCTGGGCGGAACCGAAGGGCCAGGCATGGTCCTATCAGGCCGCTTATGATCTCGTCCTGCGGCTCCGGGCGAGGACCGGCCTGGATTTCGACCCGCACTGGCTCCGTCACAGCGCGGCTACCAGGTGGCTGCGCGACGGGGTGTCCATTGAGGTCGCGTCCAAGCTACTAGGTCATTCATCGGTGACCACAACGTCGGCCGTGTATGGGCATCTGACGGTCGAGGACGCGAGGGCGGCGCTAGAGAAAGCTGGCTGGCTGACCGGGCGGGAGGTGACCTGGTGACCGGCGGCTGGATCAGCCAGGGCGAACGGTTCCGCTGGCAGCAGCAAGCAGTCGGCGAGCTGGCCGTGATCCTGGCCTCGCATCCGGGCATCCCGGTGATCGCGTGGACCGTCACCGCCTCCGGCGGAGCCCTGTCGGGCCAGGTTCTGGCCCCCGCCGCAGTCCGGCGCGGGCTGTTCGCCCAATGGCGGCTGGCGCTGGGGCTGGACGAGGCGACCGAGACCCCGTCCGCGGGCGGGACGGCTGTTTACCTGCACGCTCGCGGTGTCCGCGGCGGCGTCGCGGTCAGTGTCACCGCGACCGTCTTCGACCGTGAGGAGGACGGCCGGTGAGCCGCCCCGGGAACCCCGGCGCCGCGGAACCGGGGCAGGCCAGGCAGCACCGGGCTCCCGCCGGCCTGCTGGAAAAGCTCATGGCCGCGGTGCGCCCGGAGTTCCGGGCTGAGGACCTGGTCTTCGACCCGCGGGACCCGGTCTTCGGCGGGCCACCCTGCGCGGTGAGCGGCTGTGACCGCCCGCACCGCAGCAGGGCCTGTGCACCTCGCACTGGCAGCGGTGGCGGGGATCCGGCGGGGTCTCCCTCGCGGAGTTCGCCGCGACAGCCGAACCAGGCTGGCATGGCCACCTGCCGCTGGATTCGTGCGCCGTCGCCGGATGCAATTACGGGGCGATGGGCCGGAAGATGTGCCAGCGGCACCTTCGCCAGTGGCATCGCGCGGGATGCCCGGACCTGGCGGAATGGCAGGCGCCGGCCCCGCTGCTGCCGCCGGACGGGCCACCGCCGGCCTGCCGGATCGGCTACTGCTCCCTGTGGACCCGCGGCACGTCGGTGTTCTGCTATGGCCACGACATCCGGTGGAAGGACAACGGGCGTCCCGATACCGATGAGTTCGCGGCCTCCTGCGAAGATCCTGGGCCGGGCCAGGAGCACATCGACCTGCGGCGGCTGCCCGCCGGGCTCCGGCTGGAGATGCAGTACGTCCTGCAGTGCCGCGGCGACGAGCAGGACGCGAAGCTGCCGCCCCGTGAAGTCCACCCGCTCGCGGCGGTCCTGGCCGCCGCGGGCGCGTCCTCCTTGCTGGAACAGCCCGAGGAATGGTGGACCGCCCTCGATGCGCCGGGAAACGGGCGCGGCTGGCGCCCGTTCATCCTCGACGCGCGCCGCCGTGTCGAGGCGCTCGCGTTCGGCGCCGGCTGGACACCGAGTACCCGCGGGACACCTGGCGGCTCTGCAACCTGGGCATCGACCAGCCCGCGGCCACCATCAGCTTCGCGGGGATACCACAGCCCTGGCTGCGGGAGCTGGCCAAGAGATACACGCGCTGGCAGCTGGCCACCGGGCTGTCGGCCAGCACAGCCAGGTCCGGGGCCAGGGCCGTGACCAGGTTCGCCGCCTGGCTCACCTCCCTGCCCGAGCCGCCCGCGGCCTGGACGGCGTGACCCGCCCGCTGCTGGAACGCTACCTGGCCGTCCTGCAGGCAGAAATGGGCGGCCAGGTGCGCCACAGCAACTACGTCGGCGGGCTGAGCGGCTTCCTGAAGGCGATCCGCCGGCACAGCTGGGACGACACGCTGCCGGCCACCACGGCGATCTACCCGGAGGACTTCCCCGCCCGGGGCGCCCTGCTTCCCCGCGGCCTCGCTGCCCATGTCATGGCCCAGGTCGAGCAGCCCGCCAACCTCGGCAGGCAGGACAATCCGGCCTACCGGCTCATCACCCTGATCCTCATCCGCTGCGGCCTGCGGATCTCCTCGGCGGCCGGGCTGGCCTTCGACTGCACGGTCGCCGACGCCGACGGCGCCCCCTACCTGCGCTACTACAACACCAAGATGAAACGCGAGGCCCTCGTCCCCATCGACGACGAGCTCTTCCGGCTGATCGGCGAGCAGAAGCAGCGGGTGCTGCAGCGCTTCCCCGCAGGCGCTCCGGTGCTGTTCCCCCGGCAGAGCGGCAACCTCAACGGGCGCAGGCCCATCTCCAGCCATACCTACCGCAGTGCGCTCTGCCGCTGGCTGGAAGACTGCGACATCCGCGACGAGCACGGGCAGCCCGTGCGCCTAACTCCCCATCAATGGCGCCACACTCTGGGAACGGTCCTGATCAACCGGGACGTCCCCCAGCACGTCGTGCAGAAGATACTTGATCATGACTCGCCGCTCATGACCGCCCATTATGCGCGGCTGTCCGACAAGACCGTCCGCGAGCACTGGGAAAGAGCCCGCAAAGTGAACGCCGAGGGCCAGCCTGTCCAGATCAGTCCCGGCGGGCCGCTCGGCGACGCCGCCTGGGCGAAACAGCAGCTCTCTCGCGCCACCCAGGCGCTCCCGAACGGCTACTGCCAGCTGCCCCTAGTCAAAACCTGCCCGCATGCGAACTCTTGTTTGACTTGCCCGATGTTCGTGACTACAGCGGAGTTCCTGCCGCAGCATCATGCCCAGCGGCAGGCCACGCTGCAGATCATCTCCGCAGCCGAGGCGAGCGGGCATGCCCGTGTTGCCGAGATGAACCGGCAGGTCGCCGGCAACCTGGACAAAATTATCGCCACCCTCGAGGCCGAGGGGCCGGATGAGGAGGAGGCAGCCGCCGGTGCGTCCTGACCCGCTCTCCGTGGCCGCCGCACGGCGTCACGAGCTGACCCGGGCGAAGGCCGTCCAGGCGCTGCGTGAGCTTGACCGGGCCGGCGCTCCCGTGACGTTCGCCCGAGTCGCCCAGACAGCCGGGGTCTCCCGGTCGTGGCTCTATACCCAGCCCGATATCAGCGGCCAGATCCGCAGGCTACGCGAAAAGACCAGCGGCGTCGGCTCCGCCGGCGCCATCCCCGCGGGCCAGCGGGCCACCGACGCGTCGCTGCGCTCCCGGCTCACCGCCGCCCTCGACCGCAGCAAGCAGCTCGCCGACGACAACGCCCGGCTGCGCCGCCAGCTCGCCCGCGCACTCGGCGACCAGCGGTCGGCACGGACCCGATCAGGTAACGATCCAGAGAGCTGAAACCACCGCAATCAGGCCGCGAGCGTCCCGTCGGCGACACTGTCCACGACGGGACGCCGCAGGTCACAGCCCCGGCTGACGCGAAAGCTCAAGATAACGTCGACGTGAGCGGGAGGGCCGGATCCTCGGCCATCCGGTAGGCGGCGGTGTGCCGCAGCGCGTGCAGCGTGGCAGTGCTTCCCGCTGCCCGGGCGGCCCGCTCGAACATGCGGTGCGCGGCGTGGTAGGTCAGCGGGCGCACCGGTCGGCGCAGCGTCCACCACAGCGGCTGGCGCCGGCCCGCGGGGAGCAGCGCGCTCATCTCCGCCTGGTAGAGCCGCAGCCACACGAACGCGTCCGTCTGATGCGGGCAGTTCCTGCAGATGCCTGGTGCCCTTACGGGTCACGGTGATCAGCTGCCGCCCTGGGTCCGCCCCGCCCTGAGTGGCCGACAGCAGCTCCGAGGCCCGGGCGCCGGTCGACACATAGAAGGCGACCAGCGCCCGGTCCCGGTGCGACGGCAGCCTCGCGAAAATCTCGTTGAACTCCTCATCCGGCACCGACCGCGGCACCCGCGACGGCACCGCCGGCCGGTAAAGCCCGGCCCGCTCGTTGCGGTAAGGCTCCATCGGATTGTGATGCGCATGCGCCCGTCCGCCCCGCCGGGAACGATCGAGCGGGAACGGGTTGACGAACGGGCCGGTGCCCGCATCCAGGTGAAACTCATAGAAACAGCGGAGCACCGTCTCGCAGTGCGCCCGCACCGATGGCGCATAGCCGCCGGCCCGGGGCTGATCAGGCGCCTGGCCCGGGCTGCGCCAGTGCGGGCGGGACAGTTTTCCCGCGACCTGCATCCACCGGCAGAAATCGCGTGCCTCGGCGCGGGTTGCCTGCTCCCACGGCACCCCCGCCGCCCATAAGAACCGGAACCATCGCAGCAGGTCCATCCCGTAGGAGCGGGCCGTCGCCGCCGACCCCCCCGCCGCCTGAAGATCCCGCAAGAACGCCGAGACCGCCTCCACAGGTCTCCCGCCGGCATCCACCAGACGCCACGGCTCCCACCGGTCGCCGGTCTCCTCAAGCGCGCCCGCCAGCGGAACTGACAGCCTGGCAAGATCCCGCGGTAGTCCCCCTTGTGTCAACATGACCACGCACCGTAAGCGGTGGACCTGGCTTCTGTCCTCTGAACTGCGGAAACTCCGCTGGCAGTTCAGTCAACAGGTAATGGGTGCGCAGGTAGCCGTAGATTTCCTGGCGGACCATGTCCGGGCTCCTGGACCGCAGTACCTTCCCGGGGCCGCGCAGGTACGTCTTGAGCTGGGCATTCCCGGTCTCATGTTCCCAGCGCTGGTGGTAGGCCTCCGCGAGCAGCAGCGCCGGCGCCGCCGTCATCCCGGTGATCGTGGTGACCAGGGCGATCACCTCGCCCTTGCCGTCGCCTTCACGGTCGGGGACCTCGTACTCGACCACCCGGACATAGCGGGCCTGGTCCTCCTCCAGGTCCTGCCCGTCCAGAGCCGGCCGCAGCCGGGCCAAGATGATGACCGGGCTCGTCGGCGAAAAGGCGGGGAGCTACCGCGGTCACCGCCGGCTTGCGGCAGCCGGACTTGCGGGCATCGGACGAGCAGCCTCAATCTGGGCCAGCTCTCCCTGGAGCTGGCCGACGAGGTCGGCGACAGTTCCGCGGAAGTGAGCCAGTGCTAGGTCCAGGCGGAAATCGAACGACCCGGAAAGGCTCGGCCCGTAACGGATGACAGTGGGTTTCTGCCGGTTGGAGACCGAGAAAGTCGTCGATCCCTCCGCGTCGGAATGGTGGAATGCGATGAGCTTGGCGAACGCGCACTCGCGCGTCTGCTTAGCGCCCTGGAAGATCACCCGCTTGTTGGTGATGTAGACCGTCCCCTGGTCGATGGCTGTCGGCGTCGCAGCACCTTGCACGTAGTGCCCGCGGCTGGCGCCAACGCGATAGCGCACGGAACGGCCGCCGATGCTGCCGACCGGGATCGACATGCCGCTCGACTTGCCCTGGTAGTGGCCAGCGCCTCGCCGGTCCTCTACGAGGGCCGCCCCGCTCACCTTGTAGAAGACTGCCTCACCTGACGAGAGCACCACCTCACTGGAAGCACTTCCGCGAAAGCCCCTAGCCAGGCGCAGGAATTCGGCGTACCCGTCCCTCTGCGCTTGCCATTGGCCTAAAGCGGCCTGATATTCCTTTTCGGCTTTCTTTGCCTTATGGTCACCAAACATAGCATTCGCCCGCCTTGCTTATCATATGCGCCGGCGATTTGCGGCCCGCATCTATTGGCAATTGGACCACATAGAGGAGCCGCCGCGCGGACGGGCCGAACGCAAATCGGGCCAGTTGATGCGCCTAGTAATACAGCCGCAGGCTGAGATGCCGCGCGGCGTGGCGGCGGCGCGGTTGTTTCCCTGCCCTTTTGTGATGACCGTGCCCCGCCTGGCCGCGCGGGCCCTACCGGCCAAGATCATCGATGGGCGTCTTCCGCTCCGGGGCGGCGTAGCGTAGCCTCACCCGTCAAGAGAACATCAAGAAGACATCAAGAGGACATCAAGAGGACATCACATCATCCCAAGAGGGGGAAACGATGCAACTCAGGATGAAGCTCGCGGCCGTGGGCGGCGCTGTCGCGCTCACGCTGGCGGCGGGGGCGCCCGCGCTGGCGAGCAGCCACACGGCGGCCAGCAAGTCCGTCACCGGCCCGGAGGACGCCTACGGGGTGGTCCACGGCAAGGCGGCCGTGACCGCCAATAACATCCCGCTGAAGCTCCGGGGCCTCGTGCAGGCCACCGGGGTCGTCCACCTCAACGGCTCCGGGGCGACGAAGGGCAAGACCAAGTCGCTCACCAGCTCGGCCGGGATCCTGACGGTACGGATCACCGCCAAGCCGACCATGAGCCAGACGGTGAACCTGAAGGCCTGCCACTTCTCGCAGACCGAGGACATCGCCCTATCCGTGGTTGGCAGCAAGAGCACCGGCAAGTTCGCCGGGGACTCCGGACCCGGTGCAGTGCAGGTCCACTTCGCCGGGTACGGGCCGAGGTACAAGTCCGGGCCGAAGAAGGGCCAGTGCAACACCAGCCCGAACGCGCCCGAGCTGGCCAAGGGCGCCGTCGCGTCCTTCCAGCTCGACGCCGTGCTGACGACGCCGTAGCGGCCACCGCCTGACAGCCGGTTCATGCAGGGCCAGGCTCGCTCTGCGCCATGAGAGGGAGCCTGGCCCGATCCATTCCTGCTGGCCCCCATGTCCACCAGGCCCCGCCCCCGCCGATGCCACTACCAGCGTCGTCTCAAGAATCTCAGGTTGCGGCTGTAGTACTAGTTCGAGTCAAACGGCGGGTTCGTGGCGAGCACCAAGAAGGACGCGGTGCCTGGAGCCTGGACGATGGCCTCGTGCGCGTGGATGCCGAAGTGCGTGCTGGCCACCGCCGGCGAGCTGCTGGCCGGGGCAGCGTCAGGCTCCCAGGTCAGGCTCCCCGGAGAGGGAAACGCCAGCTCAGGATAGCTGAATCGGATACGGGAACGGCATTACCGCCGGAGTATAGGGGGCCAGGCAGCCGGGCGGGTTTCCGGCTGATTAAGCCACGGATGGCCGCAGCGCTCCGCGGCCGCCGGGGAACAGCGTCGGTGCCCGGTAGTAACCTGCCGGGAATGACGACTGAACTGGACTACATCGCGCACCTGGCGGGCGAATCGGCCCGCTTCCTTGAGGTGGTCAGCCAGCTTCCGGCTGACGCACCCGTGCCGACCTGCCCGGACTGGGATGCCGATGACCTGCTGTGGCACCTGGGTGAGGTGCAGTTCTTCTGGGGCACTGTGGTGCGGGAGGGCGTCAGCGGCGAGGAGGCCGAGGCCCGGACTCCTGGGCGGCCCCGCGACCGGGCCGGCCTGGCGGACTTCTTCACCCGCGCCAGCCGCGAGCTGGTGGGCGTGCTGGCCGCGACGCCGCCGCAGGCCCCGGCCTGGAGCTGGTCGACGGAGCAGACAGCCGGGTTCACCCGCCGCCGGCAGGCGCATGAGGCGCTGATCCACCGGGTCGATGCCGAGCTGACGGCTGACGACCGGACCCCGCTGGACCCGCAGCTCAGTGCGGATGGCGTCGACGAGGCGCTGCGGATCATGTACGCGGGCGTGCCCGACTGGGGTACCTTCACCCCCGAGCCCGGCCGGACCCTGCGGATCACCGCCAGCGATACGGGCCATTCCTGGCTGGTCACGCTGGGCCGGTTCACCGGCACGAGCCCGGACAGCGGCAAGGTCTATGACGAGCCCGACATCGAGGCCGTTCCGCTCGATGCCGCCACGGCGGGTTCCGGCGGGCCGGCTGCGGCGGAGGTCAGCGGCACGGCAGCCGACCTCGACTGCTGGCTGTGGCACCGGCCGGCCCAGGGCGTGATCGAGCATTCCGGAGACCGGAACGTGCTGCGCAGCTTCGAGACGGCCATCGGGCCGGGGATCAACTGACGGTGCTGCCGGACATGTCCGCTGCCCTCGGGCCGTGACCGTGCACGAGCTCTCCCGCGTCGACGCACGCCGGATCGCCGTGCGCGCGCAGCTCCTGGATCGCCTGCGGCCGTCCGGGCTGCTGGACGTGGTGCACCGGCTGACTCTGCTCCAGATCGACCTGACCGCCGCGATCGCGCCGAATGCCCATCTCGTGGCCTGGAGCCGGCTCGGGTCGGCGTACGCGCCAGCTGAGCTGGACGCCGCGCTCGCGGGCCGCGCACTGCTCGAACTGCGGGCGATGATCCGGCCCAGCGAGGACCTGGCGCTCTACCGCGCGGACATGGCCGGCTGGGAGCGGGCCGGGCGCGGGGAGCTGGCCGGCTGGCGAGCGTCCTACCGGGACTGGGTGCGGGCCAACGACGCGTGCCGCCGGGACATCCTGGACCGGCTTGGCTCCTCGGGGCCGCTGCCGGCCTGCGATCTTCCTGACACCTGCGCGGTGCCGTGGCGGTCGACCGGGTGGACCAACGACCGCAACGTCAGGCAGCTGCTGGAGTTCATGGTGCAGCGCGGCGAGGTCGCGGTAGCCGGCCGCCGGGACGGCGACCGGCTGTGGGACCTGGCGGCTCGGGTCTATCCCGGCGATCCGGTGGTTCCCCCGGACGAGGCGCGGCGCATCCGCGATGAGCTGCGGCTGCGGTCCCTGGGCATCGCGCGCGGCCGCGGGCCGGAATGCCAGGTCGAGCCGGCGGACGTAGGCGAGGCAGGCGAGCCTGCCGTCGTGGACGGCGTCAAGGGCACCTGGCGGGTCGATACGTCCCTGCTGGGCCAGCCGTTCTCGGGGCGCGCGGCGCTGCTGTCCCCGCTCGACCGGCTGATCTACGACCGCAAGCGCATGGCCGACCTCTTCGGGTTCGACTACCAGCTGGAGATGTACAAGCCCGCTGCCCGGCGCCGCTGGGGGTACTTCGCGCTGCCGATCCTGTACGGCGACCGGCTGGTGGGCAAGCTCGACGCCATCGCTGACCGCAAGGCCGGGGTGCTGCGGGTGCACGCGATCCACCAGGACGTGCCGTTCGGTCAGGCCATGACCGCCGCCGTCGACGGCGAGATCAGGGACCTGGCTGAGTGGCTCGAGCTGGACCTCGCCCTGCCCCGCTGACTGAGTACCGGGGCGGCCCCGGCTGCGTCGGCGCGAAGCCCGGCCTAGCCGGCGAAGGTGGCCCAGAGCAGGAACACGTTCAGCACGATGATCACTGCGGCGATCGACCCGGCCGCGACGGTTGTCACCCGCAGGTTGACCAGTGCGCCCATCACGTCGCCGCGGCGGGTCAGCAGCACCAGCGGGATGAGCGCGAAGGGAATGCCGAAGGACAGCACGACCTGAGAGATCACCAGGCTGGTCGTCGGGGGGAGCCCGGCGCCGAGGACGATCAGGGCAGGCAGCATGGTCAGGCCGCGGCGGACGAACAGCGGGATGCGCCGGCCGATGAAGCCCTGCATGACCACCTGGCCGGCGTACGTGCCGACGCTGGAGGAGGAGAGACCGGAGGCCAGCAGCGCGACGGCGAAGGCCAGCGCGGCGCCGCCGCCGACCAGCCGGGCGAGCCCGGCATGGGCGGCCTCGATGGAGCCCGACCGGGCCTGGCCCGTGCCGCTGAACACCGACGCGGCGACGACGAGCATGGCCAGGTTGATCAGGCCAGCGGCGCCGAGCGCGACCAGCACGTCGAGCCGCTGGAACCGGGTCAGCTCGCGGCGCTCCGCGTCGTCCCGGCACGGCACCCGTGACTTGGTCAGCGCCGAGTGCAGGTAGACCACGTGCGGCATGACCGTTGCCCCGATGATCCCGGTGACGAGCAGCAGGCTGCCGCGGCTGCCCAGATGCGGGACCAGTCCCGCCGCCACCCCGGAGGCGCTCACGTGCACGGCCGCCAGGTCGTAGGCGAAGCCCAGCAGCACCAGCCCGAGCAGGCCGGCGATGGCCAGCTCGAACCGCCGGTAGCCGCGCTGCTCCAGCGCCAGGATCACGAAGGCCACCACGGCGGTGATCAGCCCGGCGGGCAGCAGCGGGATGCTGAAGATCAGGTTCAGCCCGATGGCCGCGCCGACGAACTCGGCCAGGTCGGTGGCCATCGCGATCAGCTCGGCCTGGACCCAGAGCCCGCGCGATACCGCGGCCGGCAGGTGCCGGCGGCACAGCTCCGGCAGGTCCAGGCCGGTGGCCACGCCCACCTTCGCTGACAGGTACTGCACCAGCATGGCCATCAGGTTGGCGACGACGATGACCCAGGCCAGCGAGTAGCCGAAGGAGGCCCCGGCCGAGACGTTGGTGGCGAAGTTGCCGGGGTCCACGTAGGCCACCGCGGCCACGAACGCCGGGCCGAGCAGGGCGGCGATGCCCCGCAGCCGGCCTCGCGCGCGCAGCGCCCGCAGCGCGCTGACGGACGGCGCCCCCGTAGCCTCGATCGCGCCCGAGGCGACGGGCGGCGCTGACGCAGCCCGGCCTGACGCATCCCGGCCTGACGCACCCCGGCCTGGTGGAGGCCGCCCTGACGCTGCCGCCGGGCCTGCCGTTGTCGGGCCGGCGGCAGCCGGGTCGGCTCCTCTCGGCCCGACGTCAGCCGCCATCGGCTGGGCCTCAGCCGGCCGTAGGGCCGAGCCCGAGCGACTGCGGCGTGCTGGAATCCGGCGACGGCTGATGCAGGCCCTCGTCCAGGGACCCGTACTCGGTCATCAGCGCGGGGCTGCCGCCCCACGGCGTCTGCTCCTCCGCCACCAGCGTGTTGGTGGTGAGCAGCAGCCCCGCCACCGATGCGCCGTTCTGCAGGGCAGAGCGTGCCACCCGCAGCGGGTCGATAATGCCCATCTCGATCATGTTCCCGTAACGGCCCTCCAGGGCATCAAAGCCCTCGTCCTGGCCGAGCGACGTGACCTGGGCAATGACTTCCTCGCCAGCGTAGCCCGCGTTGGCCGCGATCAGGAAGGCAGGCACCGTCAGCACCTTGCGCACGATCTCCACGCCCGTCGCGTAGTCATCCTTGACCTGCAGGTCATCGAGCGCCTTCTCGGCGTGCAGCAGGGCGGCCCCGCCGCCGGCCACGATGCCCTCGGCCATGGCCGCCCGGCAGGCGGCCAGCGCGTCCTCGACCCGGTGCTGGAGTTCCTTGAGCTCCGCGGGCGTCGGCGCGCCGACCCGGATGACGGCGACCTTGCCGGACAGGGCGCCGATGCGCTCGGTAAGCACGTCCTCGTCCACCCCGGAGGTGGCCCGTTCCAGCTCAGCGCGCATCTGATTGAGCCGGAACTCGGCGTCCGCTGGTGACCCGGCGCCGCCGATACCTGGACGGCGTCCAGCTGGCGCCGGGCTTCAGCTACGCCGAGGACCAGGTGGGCACGAACGGCATCGGCACCGCCCTGGAGGGCGGCCAGCCCATGCACGTCTTCGGCCACGAGCACTACGCGGAGAACCTGGAGGACCTGGCCTGCGCCGGGGTGCCGATCCATCACCCGATCACCGGGAAGATCGTCGGCGCCGTCGACCTGACCTGCTGGCGCAAGGACGCTGACCCGCTGCTGATCGCGCTGGTCAAGACCACCGCGGACCAGATCACCCAGGGCCTGCTGACCGACTCCAGCGCGCAGGAGTACGAGCTGCTGCAGGAGTACCTGCGGGCCTGCCGCCGCACCTCGGGAATCGTTCTGGCGCTCAACAACGACGTGCTGATGATGAACGAGTACGCGCGCCGGGTGCTGGACCCCGGCGACCAGATCGTGCTGCTGGGGCAGGCCGCCGAGGCGCTGGCCAGCGGGCGGCCCGGCGCGACCGAGGTCGAGCTGCCCACCGGTGTCACCGCGCGGATGCACTGCCGGCCCACCCGCGGCCCCGGCAGCAGCGGCCTCGGCGCCGGCGTCGTGCATGTCAAGCTCATCGAGGCGTCGGCCGCCCCGGTGACCGACGCCGCCATCCCCGCGCGGATGTTCCTGCCCGGCCTGGTCGGTTCGGGGGCGCTGTGGCTGCGCGGCTGCCGCCAGGTCGAGGACCTGCACAAGTCGGGGGAGTGGCTGGCGCTGGCCGGCGAGCCGGGCGCCGGCAAGCTGGCCCTGCTGCGCGCGGTCCACCAGCGGCATAACCCGGCCGCGGGCCTGCACGTGCTGGACGCGGCGGAGGCGGCCGGACCGGACTGGCTGACCAGCGCCCGCCGTGAGCTGCTCAGCGCCACCGGCGACCTGGTGATCGCGCATGTCGACCGGCTGAACGCGCGTCAGCTGCACGTGCTGTCCAGCGCGCTGCGGGAGGCCAGGGAGGCCGGGCGCGCGGACGTGCTCTGGGTCGCGGCCACGCTCGGGTACCGCCGGCGGGCCGGGCACCTGACCGAGCTGCTGCGATTCTTCCCGAGCACGGTGGAGCTGCCGCCGCTGCGGCATCATTCCGAGGACATTCACGAGCTGGTGCCGTTCTTCCTGCGCAAGCTGAGCCTGCGCGGCCGGCTGACCTGCTCGCCGGAGGCCATGCAGCTGCTCACCCGGTCCAGCTGGCCGGGCAACACCGAGCAGCTGTGGCAGGTGATGCGGAAGGTGGTGCAGTCGCGCCGCTCCGGCGAGATCGCGCCGAAGGACCTGCCGCCGGAGTGCTGGAGCGTCAGCCGCCGCCTGCTCAGCCCGCTGGAGGCGCTGGAGCGCGACGCCATCGTGCAGGCGCTGCTGGACTGCCGCGGCAACAAGGCCAGGGCAGCGGAGTCGCTGGGCATGTCCCGCGCGACGATCTACCGCAAGATCCGCGAGTACGCGATCGTCATCCCGGCCAGCTGACCGGGCCTCAGGCTGCTGCCGGGCCTCAGGCTGCTGTCAGTGAGACGGCGGCCTCGGCCGTGAGCAGCCGGAAGGTCAGGCTCTCCTGCAGGTACAGCCGGACCTCGGTCTCGGTGTGCGAGAGATACCCGATCGACACGTCCTGGCCGAGCCGCAGCTCGAAATCGCCGCCGCGGGTGGTGAGCACGCAGCCGCCGGTGATGGCCGGCGCCCAGGTGATCTCGCCGCTGACCAGCCGCCGGATGTGCTCCAGTACCGGGTAGCCGTGATCGGTCGTCTCGCTGGCGGATGTGTAGGCGTCGGCGCTGAGCGCCACCGCGTACGGGCCGCCGACGCCCGCGGACCTGAGCTGGCTGACGGCCCGCGCGATCGCCTCCGGGTAGTCGGTCGCCGCCGCCGGCAGGATCATCGGCGGGTTGCTCGCCCCCGCCCGGATGCCCTCGACGCCGCCCGCGGCGTAGCCGTCGAAGATGGCGCGGTCCTCGGCGAAGGCGAGCTGCCTGGCCGCGTCCTTGACCGGCTGCCAGTCGGAATCCAGCGCACCGCGGGCCACGTCGTCGATCTGCTCGCGGTCCAGCGCGAAGGGGGCCCTCAGCTCAACGGCGGCCAGCACCTGGCGCTGGCGGGCCAGCACGCCGGCGCCGGGCGAGTCGATGTCGCGGACGTGCCCGGTGCCCACCGCGGCGAACTCGGTCCCGGATGGATCGGGCACATCGACCAGCCGGCGGCTGGCCAGGTAGCGCCGGAACGTGCGCGCGGCTTCCTCCTCGATCTGCGCCCAGGCCTGGTCGGAAACCGGCGCGAGCTCGCGATGCAGGTTATTCATCCGGTGAGGCTCCCTTCAGGCTGCCGATCCGCAGCGATCCTCCGGCGGCAGGCGACACGTTCCCAGGCGACACGTTGGCGGGCGACACGTTGGCGGGCGATACGGAGGGGGGCGATACGGAGGGGGGCGATCCAGCGGCGGGCGATCCAGCGGCCGTCGGCGGGCTGGCTGACGGCGGCGCGGGCGAGCCGGCGGGCGCGTCCGCCTGCCCCGCCGCAGCCGTCGGCTCCGGCGCGAGGCTGTCGAGCAGCGGAGCCGAGGGCACGAAGAACAGGGTCCCGGTGACTGCCCGGCTCACGTCCAGCAGCCGGTCGTAATTGCCTTCCGGCAGGCCGACGAACATGTTCTGCAGCATCTGCTCGGTCGTGTCCGGCGTGGCTGCGTAGCCGATGAAGTAGGTGCCGTACTCGCCGCTGCCGGGATTGCCGAACGGCATGTTGTCCCGGACGATCTTGATCTCCTCGCCGTCCCGCTCGATCGTGGTCAGCGCGTTGTGGGCATAGGACGGCTTGGTGTCGTCGTCCAGCTCGATGTCCGAGAGCTTCGTCCGCCCGATGATCCGCTCCTGCTCCTCGACCGGGATCTGGTTCCAGGCATCCAGGTCGTGCAGGTACTTCTGCACGATGACATAGCTGCCGCCGGCGTACGCGCTGTCCTCGGCTCCGATCAGGGCGGCACGCGCCGCAGCGGCGCCGACCGGGTTCTCGGTGCCGTCCACGAAGCCGACCAGGTCGCGCTCATCGAAGTAACGGAAGCCGTGCACCTCGTCCGCGATCGTGACGGCGCTGCCCAGCCGGGACATGATCTGGGTGGCCAGCTCGAAGCAGAGGTCCATCCGCGCTGCCCTGATATGGAACAGGATGTCGCCGGGGGTCGCCACCGCGTGCCGCCCGCCGGCCCTGATTTCCCGGAACGGGTGCAGCCCCGCCGGCCTCGGCCCGCTGCCCAGCCGGTCCCAGAGCCCGGCGCCGATTCCGGTCACGCAGGTCAGGAATCCGTCCGGATCACGGAATCCGACAGCTCGCACCAGGGCTGGCATATCACCAAAAAGGCCGCGTACCGTGCTGACGGGCTCCTGGCCGCCGCTCACCACGGCGACCAGGAATATCGCCGCCCCGGTGAGCGGGGACAGCACGGCCTGCGGTTCGCTGCCAGGGTCACCGGCCGGGTCGCTGAGCACGGCACTATCCTCTATGCCGGGCTGACGGGGCGCACCGCCGGGTCCCCCCCAGCGCGCCCCGGGCGGCTGCCGCGGGAGGGCCCTAGTTCGAGAAGTCCTGCGTCATCCACAGCGTGCCGGCGGCGTCCCGGACGATGGCAATGCCGATGTGCCGGAGGGCGCTGCTCAGCAGGTTCAGCCGGTGCCCGTCGTCGGGTGGCTTCTCGTTCAGCATGTCCCGGGTCAGCTCGGTGGCCATCTGCGTCATCCCGGCCGCGGTGTCAGCGATCGCGCCGCCCTCGCCGATGTTCTCTCCGGCCGTCGTCCAGTGCACTCCGGCCGCGGTCTCGCGGGCCCCCAGCGACGGCTCGCCCGGGCACTGATGCGAGAGCCCGCAGCCGGCCGCCATCAGCGCGTTGTGCCGCAGCGAGCTGAGCTCCAGCCCCGCGGTCTCGGCGTAGGCGGGCAGCCCGGCCTGCGCGCGGGCCTGATTGATCCGCGCCAGCACCGCGGCGGCAGCGGCCGCTGCGGGCGAGCCCGGCGGATCCGCCGGCGCTGACGGCGAGGCCGGCGGATCCGGCGGGCTCGCGGGCGGTCGCGACGGCCCGGGAGCGCTGCCGCGGTGCCGCGCCGGCCTGACCCGCGCGCTGGCGGATGCCGCCGGGCTACTGGCCGGGCGGGAAGCGTGGGCCGAGGCTGATCCCGATCCCGGCCCCGGCGCGCACCCGTGGCTGGCCCGGCTGCCCGGTGCCGGGCACCGGGTTGCGGCGGCATCCTGCGCGGCCACGCGGCCAGCCGTGGCCGTGGTCAGGCGGGTCACGGCGAGCACGCCAGCTGCCGCCAGCACGAGCGCCGCGAGCAGCCCGATCGCGGCGCGGCGGCGACGCCGCGCGGCCGGCGGCGGGGCAGGCGACTGGAGACCACCGGACCTGCGTGCCGCCCGGCGGGTCGGGGCACGGTGAGTCGGCATAGTGCACCTTGCTGGCCCGTGCCGTCATCAGCGCAGGCAGATTGCGGCTGCGGCGTCGCAGTTCGCCGCGGGCCTGGCGGTCCGCTCCCAGCGGACACATTAGTGACAGGCAGCCTGGCTTGCCCGCAAAACGGCACCGCGCGCCGCACCGTGTTGCGACGCTACGCGCCGTCATCGCCGGATGGCGCCTGGCCAGCCGGGCAAGCCGCGCAGCCGGTGAGCCTCGCGCAGCCGGTGAGCGTGCCGTGCAGCTTGGCGAGCTACAGCTTGGTGAGCTTGGCGAACGGAGACGGGATCCGCTCCTGGTGCCCGCCGAAATCCACCAGCACGGCGATCTGATCCTCTACCTCGATGACGACGCCGAGGCCGTACTTGTCATGGGTCACCTGATCGCGGGCGGCAAACTGCTCCACCGGCCGGGGGACAGGGGCTGCGAAGGGTGATGTGGGCAGATGACGTCGCTGGGCGACGCGGGCAGGCTTCATTGTCATAAGTATGCGCCTCTCAGCGGCCCGATGGTGGCCGGGCGGCAGGTCCGGCAGGTCCGCGTCGCGCCGGCCGCGCCGGCGCCATGGTCACGCTGAGGTTCGGCAGCCGGGCGCGCTCGCCTGCGCAGCCTGCCACTGACCAAGATCCGGTCGCAATACCGGCGGAAGGCGCGGCGAGTAAGGTAGCAGGACAGCTCCGGACCCTGGCTGTGATCGCTGCAATCTCAGATGCGTGGCAGGCTGCGGTACTCACGTGTGCCTGCGGTGCCAGCAGGGCGGGCCCGCAAGCCCGTGCCGGTGCAGCAGCGGCGGGGGCCTGTGCCGGAGCGGGCAGACGCGGACGCAGTGGCGTCGGCGCACGCCTCAACGCTGCTGGCGGCACGTGCTCAGGAAGGATCTTCCATGCCTGTTGCCCGCAGCAAGGCCATCGGCGGTCGCGGCGATGCCGGATAGCAATGCCGCCCGGATCTGGGATCAGGTGGCCGAGCGGGCCGCGCTCAGGGGCGCGCCGCCCGCGGTCGCCGATATCTGCGCCGTCGTCGTGGCCACGGCCGCCGTGACCGGGGCTGGCGTGACGGCGCATGGCATGAACGGCGCGAGCGCGAGCCATGTCATCTGCGTGACCGATGACACCTCCGAGCTGCTGGAGGAACTTCAGGTGACGATGGGGGAGGGGCCCTGCATCGAGGCGGCTGCCGCCGGTGCCCCTGTCCTCACTGCTGACCTGGGCGCCTGGGACGCGACCAGCCGCTGGCCCGGTTTCGCGCCGGCCGCGCTGCGGGCGGGCGCCCGGGCGATGTTCGCCTTGCCGCTGCAGATCGGCGCCATCAGGGCCGGCGTGCTGGCCCTGTACCGGGCCACGCCGGAGCCGCTGAGCACAACAGAGCTGGGCGCCGCGCTGATATCGGCTGACCTGGCGACGGTGCTGATGCTGGACAGCCAGGACGGGGCAGCCCCGGGCGCTGACGGGGATCCCATGGCGGCCGCGCAGGCCGTGGAGCTGGGCGAGCACCGGGCGCAGATCGACCAGGCCACGGGCATGCTGACCGAGCAGCTCGGGGTGGGCATCGATGAAGCCTTCATCCGGCTGCGCGCCTACGCTTATGCTCAAAATGAGCGGCTTGCCGACGTGTCCAGGGCCATCGTGGGCAGGCGGCTCCGCCTTCGCGCCGCCGATCCGCCCCGCGATGATGCTGAATGAGCGTTTCCTGGTGACCGGCGAGGACGCTGCGCGGCGGCGGCCAGCCGTCTTCGGAGAGGGTGAGCGGCATGGATGAACCACTGCTCGCCCGGACCTTCGTCGAGCTGGCCGACACGATGGTCGTCGGCTTCGATGTCATCGACTTCCTGCACATGCTGACGGACCGGAGCGCGCAGCTGCTCGATGCCTCGGCCGCCGGCTTGCTGCTGGCCGATCCGCGCGGGGAGCTGCGCGTTGTCGCGGCCTCCAGCGAGCAGGCCCGGCTGCTCGAGCTCTTCCAGATCCAGAATGACCAGGGCCCGTGCCTGGACTGCTTCCGCACCGGCCAGCAGGTCTCCGTGCCCGACCTGGCGGAGGCGGCGGAGCGCTGGCCTCGCTTCTCGGCCAGCGTCAGCGAGGCTGGCTTTGTCGCGGTGCAGGCACTGCCGATGCGGCTGCGCGACGATACCATCGGCGCGCTGAATCTGTTCCGTACCGAGCCGCGGCCCTTCGACGAGGCGGGCAAGCGGATCGGCCAGGCGCTGGCTGACGTCGCCACCATCAGCCTGCTGCACGAGCGCACGCTGCGCCGCAGCGAGACGCTCAATGAGCAGCTGCAGGCCGCGCTGAACAGCAGGGTCGTCATCGAGCAGGCCAAGGGCAAGCTGGCTGAGCGCTTCCAGCTGGACATGGACGACGCGTTCAATGTCCTGCGCAGCTACGCCCGCATGCGCAATCGCCGCCTCTCCGAGCTGGCCCGTGCCTTCATCGACGGGTCAGAGGATGTGCCCGCCGCGAGGCCCGCCCCGCCGCACGGCAGCTGATCCTGCCTCCCGCTGGCCTCTTGCGGCGCCCGGCCGGGAACGGGTACCACCAGGGGGGAGGCGGCTGGCTTTCCTGGCTGAGGAGGTAGGCAGTGACCCACGGCGCGAAGGCGACCAGTCCGGCCAAGGATCAGGCGGCTGCGGTCCGCGGCAGGAAGCGGCTGAGCAAGCCGGCCTACGAGCGCGAGCTGCTGCGGCTGCAGGCCGAGCTGGTGAAGCTGCAGGAGTGGGTGCGCACGGATCGGGCCAGGGTCGTGGTGGTGTTCGAAGGCCGTGACGCCGCCGGCAAGGGCAGCACGATCAAGCGCGTCACCCAGTACCTCAATCCGCGGGTCGCGCGGATCACCGCGCTGCCCGCGCCCACCGACCGGGAGGGGACGCAGTGGTACTTCCAGCGCTATATCGGCAACCTGCCTGCGGCCGGCGAGATCGTGCTCTTCGACCGCAGCTGGTACAACCGCGCGGGCGTTGAGCGGGTGATGGGCTTCTGCACCAAGGAGGAGTACGGAAGGTTCCTGCACCAGTGCCCGATCTTCGAGCGGCTGCTGGTCGAGGACGGCATCCTGCTCCGCAAGTACTGGTTCTCGGTCAGCGACGAGGAGCAGGAGCACCGGTTCCGCGACCGGCTGAACGACCCGATGCGGCGCTGGAAGCTGTCACCGATGGACCTGGAGTCGATCACGCGGTGGGAGGACTACTCCCGGGCCAAGGACGAGATGTTCGTGCACACCGATATCCCCGAAGCGCCCTGGCATGTGGTGGAGAGCGATGACAAGCGGAGCGCCCGTATCAACATGATCTCCCACCTGCTGTCCAGCATCCCGTATCACGAGGTCCAGCGGGTGCCGCTGAAGCTGCCGCCGAGGCCGCCGAGCCGCGGTTACGAGCGCGTGCCGCGCGAGATGCAGACGTACGTGCCCGACTACGCGGCATCGCTGCGGGACGGAGCGCACAAGCGCTGATCCGGGCCGCGATATCCGATCCGCCAGCTGACGTGTCCCTCTTGACCTGGGTCAGGAGAGATGATTTGTTCAGGCAGGTGGTGGGGAATCGTGAGTGAGACGCGGGCGTCATGAGCGGGATGGCCGCGACGGGGGCAATCCTGTTCATCGTCGTCGCCATCGCGGCGTGTGCCGCAGCCGTGCTGGCCATTCTCGGCACTGCCCAGCTGGCCATGTCCGGCCCGGCCGCGATCGAGCGGGACGGGCTGGCCCGCGGGGAGCGCGCGCCCGCCTGGTCGCTGCGCGCTGCCGACGGCGCCGGGCACCGGTCACCTCCGGCCCGGCCGCTGCAGCTGATCATCTTCGCCGACCACTCGCTCAAGTCCTTCCCGTCCGTGGTGGACGGGCTGCGCCAGCTGCGGGACCAGGATCCGGCGGTGGAGATCGTGGTCCTGCTGCGCAAGCGCAGCGAGATGGCCGAGCCGGTTCTGCGGCTGATCGGCCTGGAGGGCATTCCGGTGCTGGCCGGGTCGGCGGCGCTGTATGCCGACTACAACGTCAGGGTCGGGCCGTTCGCTATCTTCGTCGACTCAGCCGGGCGGGTGCGTGCCTCCAGTCTGGTCAATCACGGCTGGCAGATCGCCAAGCTGCGGCAGCTCGCGGACGTGCCGCTGCTGCCGGCCGGCGGCCGATCCGCCCGGCCGCCGCGCCGCCGGCTGGCCGGGGCGTGACCGCATGGACCTGATCTTTCTCGGCGCCAAGGCCGGCCTGGCCGTGCTCCTGCTCGTGGCAGGCGGCGCGAAGGTCGCCGACCTGCCCGGCTTCACGGCCGCGGTGGCGCTGTTCGCTCCCAGCCGCCTGCCGCGGCGGCTGCTGCGGGCAGCCGCGCTGGCGCTCGCGACGACCGAGCTCGCCCTGGGCGGAGCCAGCCTGGCCGCGCCGTCGGCCGGCTGGCTGAACCTCGCCGTGCTGGCTCTGGGCTGCGGCTTCGTGGCCGTGTCCGGGGCCGGTTACGCGCTGCACCGGGACCGGTCCTGCCGGTGCTTCGGGGCGCTGTCACAGCGGCGCTTCGACGCGGCGGCCATCGCCCGCGCCGTCGTGATCGCGGCGCTGGCCGTCCTTGCGGCCCAGCCGGCCCGCGCCGCCTCGGTCCAGCTCGGGCTGACCGCGCGGCTGCTGCTGCTGGGCTGCGCGGCCATCGTGTCCGTGGCGGCCTACACCGCGGCCAGGGCCATCGCCGCGGCCCGCGATGCGCAGATCGGCTGGTCGTCATGATCCGGGTACCGCTTTACCTGGCGGTGGCGCAGTGGGCGCTGCTGCTGGCGCTCGGCGTCCTGGTCGTGCTGATGTACCGCCAGCTCGGCCGGGTGCTGAGCCGCGATGCCAAGCGCCCGCAGCTCGGGCCGGCCGCCGGCAGCCGGGCCGTCACGCTGCCCTACACGCGGGCGGGCGATGACCATGAGCACTACTTCGTCCCCGGCGATGGCAGGCCCGCGCTGCTGGCCTTCGTCGATCCGACCTGCCCGTCGTGCGAGGAGCTCGTCACGGTGCTCGGCACGGCGCAGGACGCGGGCGAGCTGTCCGGCCTGCGTGTCCTGCTGCTGGTATCGGACCCGCCCGCTTACCTGGACATCTCCGCGGCCTTCCGGGCGACGAAACTGGAGATCGGGCGCCCGTCCGACCGCGATGCGCTGGCGGCCTACCGGGCGTCCGGCACGCCCCTGCTGGTCGCGATCGACGGGGCCGGCCTGGTGCGCGCGGCCGCCTCGGTGATCAGGCGTGCCGAGGTGCAGGCCTTCGCGCGGGCCTGCCTGCTGCCCGACCCGCTGGCCGTGCTGCCCGGCCCGCCCCTCCCGCGCGCATCGCACGCCCCGGCCGCAGACGGCCATCTTCACTCAACCGAGCACGCAGGAGAAAGCGAGGCGGCCCGATGAGCTGGACCGGACTAGGCGGGAGCCTGGACGCGCGCGTCGGTGCGCTGGCCGAGCGGGCCATGCGGCGGATCAGCCGCCGGGATGCGCTGCGCGGCGCGGTGGTGGGCGGGACGGCCGGGCTGGCCGCGCTGACCCTCGGCGAGCGCCCTGCGCTCGCCGAGAGCTGTGACTGCGGGCCGACCAGGCGCTGTGCGGGCTGCCCGGATATCGGCTGCCCGGGCGGCTACTCGCTGTGCAAGGGATCCTTCAGCAGCGACTGCTTCAACGGCCAGGGCTACCGGTGCGAGTGGCCGCAGGGTACCTGGATCGCCTGCATGAACGCGGGCAAGGGCTACGGCTACAAGGTCTGCTACGACTGCATCAACCATGCGGGCTGCAAGGACTGGTGCACCTGCCTGAGCGAGTGCATCTGCTGTGACTGCGCGAGCGTCCGGGACATCCGGGCCGAGCAGCACCGGCTGCAGGCACTGGACCTGCCGTGAGCCTCCGGCCGGGGGCCGCGCCGGCCGACCCGGCCGCCACCGGGCGGCCGGCGGCTGGCCAGCTGCTGGCCGCTGCCGCGCGGCCGCTGCTGCTGGCGGGCGCCGCGGGCATCGGCCTGGCCGCCGGATGGGCCGAATCCGGCGGCCTGGCCCTGCTGGCCGTGCTGGCCGTAGGGCTGGCCGCGACGAACGGCTACGCCAAGGCCTACTCGCCTTGAGGCGCGAACTCGGCGGCCTCGCTGGCCGCCGCTCTCCCGGTCGGGAGACTTGCCAGGCTGGCCACGGTGCTGGCCGCGTACGCGATGCCCGCCGTCGCGGTCTGGCTGCTGCTCGGCCTGTGTACCTCGGCGCTGCCGCTGGCCCGGCCGGCGCTCATCCTGCTGACCGCCTACAGCGCTGTTTACGGCGTTACCGAGGCATCGGACCGGCTGCAGCTGGCCGCGCCAGGGCGCCGGTGGCAGGTCCCGCAGGAGCTGGTGGCCGGCACCACGGCCCGCAGGCGGCTGCTGGTGTGGGGGTCGGTCCTCGGCCCGGGCTTCCTGACCAGGAACCCCTATGCGGGTTTCGCGATGCTGCCGCTCGCCGTAGCGGCGGCCGGCCGGGGCGGCCTGGCCCTGGCCGGCGCGATCGGCGCCGCGCACGGCACCGGACGGGCGCTCGCGCTGCTCCGCGACGCGCGCAGCGGGCCGGCCGGCGATCCGATGCGGCTGCTGCTGAGGTCGGCGTACTGGCGCACGGTCGACGGGCTCGTCCTGCTGATCGTCGCGGGCGCCGCGGTCATGACGTGTGCGTTCCGATTCGCCTAGCAGTCACCGGGAGAAGACATGCGCAGAACCCTGGTCGCCCTCACCGCCCTGGTCGGGGCCGGCGCGGCTCTGACCGGGCTGACCCTGGCCTCGGCCAGCGCCAGCCCGGCTGCGGTGCCGGTCGAGCATTTCCGGATCATCAGCACGGCCGCCACGTCGACCCGGCTCAGCACGCTGGCCACCGGCGACTTCACGGCCGGCGGCTACGAGGTGCCCGGCAACGTGGTGAGCGGGTACGCCACCGATAAGGCCGTCCTGTCCGGCGGCACCTTCCGGGTGCGCCGCCACGTCACGAGCGAGACGCTGCCGGTGCCGGCCGGCTGCCTGTTCAGCGAGTCCCAGCGGGGCACCTACTCGCTCAGTCACGGCACTGGCGCGTACCGGGGCATCAGCGGTTCCGGCACGTTCAACATCACCATCACGGCGATCTACGCGCGGCTCGCGAGCGGCGGGTGCGGCACGCGCTTCGCGGTGTTCCAGCAGCTCACCTACGAAGGAGGCACGGTCAGGCGCTAGTGCGGCCGCGGTCAGGCCGGGAGCGCGTCGCCGGGGAAGCTCCGGACTGGGTGCACCTCGTAGCGGAAGATGCCCGACTGGACTCCGGGGTCGTCTTCCATCAGCGCGGTGACCTCCTCGGGGGTGGCGTTGAAGATGCCGATCCCGGCCAGGTCGCTGTCGTCCCTGATGGGACACACGATCGACAGCAGGCCGTCTGCCCGCATCGAGAAGTTCCGGCGGCCGTGCTCCCAGATGATGGCGTCGGAGTCCGGTCCGTACCGGTCGGTCCGGCGGAGCAGCACGGCCGTATAGGTCCTGGTCTGCGCCAGCATCTGCCGCATGAACTCGTCGGTGATGTCCGCCATGTCCCCGTCCCCGGGCTAGTCACGTCCGGAGAGCATTGTCGCGCAAGGGGTCCATGCCGTCACGCCGGTTTAGCCAGGCCCGGATGCGAGAAGATGGGGCTCAGGCGGTCCGGGCCGTCCGCCCCCAGCAGGACCGGCACGGGCGATAGCTGACGGGAGACTGGCATGGCCAATGTCGTACGTGCTGCCCTGATCCAGCAGCGATGGGCCGGGGACAAGGACTCGATGGTGAAGAACGCGGTGGCCGCCGTCCGGGACGCCGCCGCTCAGGGTGCGCAGGTGGCGTGCCTGCAGGAACTCTTCTACGGCCCGTATTTCTGCCAGGTGCAGGACCCGCAGTGGTATTCCTGGACCGAGGAGGTGCCCGGCGGCCCGACGGTGCGGCTGATGCGGGATCTCGCCAGGGAACTCCGGCTGGTGCTGATCGTGCCGGTCTACGAGCGGGAGCAGGAAGGCGTCTGCTACAACACCGCCGCCGTGATCGACGCCGACGGGGAGTATCTCGGCAAGCACCGTAAGAGCCACCTGCCGCAGGTGCAGGGCTTCTGGGAGAAGTTCTACTTCCGTCCCGGCAATCTCGGCTATCAGGTGTTCGACACCGCCGTCGGCCGGGTGGGCGTCTACATCTGCTACGAGCGGCACTTCCCCGAGGGCTGGCGGGCGCTCGGGCTGGCCGGCGCGAAGATCGTGTTCAATCCGTCCGCGACCAGCCGGGGACTCTCGGAGCACCTGTGGAAGCTGGAGCAGACGGCCGCGGCGGTGGCCAACGAGTACTTCGTCGGCACGATCAACCGGGTCGGGGTCGAGCCGCTCGGGGACAACGAGTTCTACGGGCAGTCGTACTTCGCCGACCCGCGCGGGCAGATCATCGGTGACTGCGGGTCCGATACTGAGGACGAGGTGATCGTGCGCGACCTCGATATGGGGCTGCTGGAAAGGACCAGGCACGTGTGGCAGTTCTACCGGGACCGGCGGCCGGACACCTACGGCCCGCTGGTCCAGCCGTAGGGGCGGGGCGATGCTGACCCTCATCCGCGGCGGCACGGTGGTCACCGCGACCGGCTCGTCGGCTGCCGATGTGCTGATTGACGGCGAGCGGGTGGCCGCGCTGCTCGATCCCGCCCGCAGCGACCTGGCTCCCGCCGCCGACCGCACGATCGACGCGTCCGGCCGGTATGTCGTGCCCGGCGGCGTCGACGTGCATACCCACCTGGAGATGCCGTTCGGCGGCACGTTCTCGGCTGACGACTTCGAGACCGGCACCCGCGCGGCGGCGTGGGGCGGCACGACGACCATCATCGACTTCGCGGTGCAGCCGAAGGGCGGGTCGCTGCGCGAGACCCTGGACGCCTGGCACGCCAAGGCCGAGGGGAAAGCGTGCGTGGACTACGGCTTTCACATGATCGTCTCCGACGTGCACGAGCAGACGCTCAAGGAGATGGACGGCCTGATCGGCGAGGGCGTCACCAGCTTCAAGATGTTCATGGCCTACCCCGGCGTCTTCTATGCCACTGACGGGGAGATCCTGCAGGCCATGCAGCGCGCGGCCGGCAACGGCGCGACCATCATGATGCACGCCGAGAACGGGATCGCCATCGACGCGCTGGTCGCCGGGGCGCTGGCCGCGGGGCAGAGCAGTCCAGGCTGGCACGGCCGCACCCGGCCGCCGGAACTGGAAGGCGAGGCCACGGCCCGCGCCATCCAGCTGGCCCAGGTGACGGGCGCTCCGCTGTATATCGTGCACCTGTCGGCCCGGCAGGCGCTCGACGCGGTGATCCAGGCCAGGGACGCGGGCCGCAACGTCTTCGCCGAGACCTGCCCGCAGTACCTGTACCTGTCACAGGATGATCTCGACCTGCCCGGCTTCGAGGGCGCCAAGTACGTCTGCTCGCCGCCGGTGCGGCCGCGGGAGCACTGGGCGCACCTATGGCGCGGCCTGCGCACCAACGACCTGTCGGTGGTCTCGACCGACCACTGCCCGTTCTGCTTCGCCGAGCAGAAGGAACTCGGCCGCGGCGACTTCTCGAAGATCCCGAACGGGATCCCCGGCATCGAGCACCGCATCGACCTGCTGCATCAGGGCGTGGTCGACGGCGAGCTGTCGCTGGCCCGCTGGGTCGAGGTCAACGCGACCACCCCGGCCCGGATGTTCGGCCTGTACCCGCGCAAGGGCACGATCGCGCCGGGCTCGGACGCGGACATCACCATCTACGACCCGGACGCGCTGACCACCCTCTCGGCCGCCACCCATCACATGGCGGTCGACTACTCGGCCTACGAGGGCCGGGTGGTCCGCGGCAAGGCCGTGACCGCGCTGTCGCGGGGCGAGGTCATCGTCGATGAATCCGGCTGGCATGGCAGCGCCGGGCGTGGCCGCTTCCTGCCCCGCGGTACCTGCCAGTACCTTCGGTAGCCGGGAGGCGGGCTGATGGGCAGCGGATCGATGGACATCGGGTTAGTCCTGCAGACTGACCCGCCGGCCCGGCGGGTCATCGAGCTGGCCAGGCGAGCCGACGGGGACGGCTTCAGCCATGTGTGGACGTTCGACTCGCACGTGCTGTGGCAGGAGCCTTTCGTCATCTACTCGCAGATCCTGGCGCAGACCGCGAGCGTCACGGTCGGGCCGATGGTGACCAATCCGCTGTCGCGGGACCCGTCGGTGACCGCGTCGCTGTTCGCCACCCTCAACGACATGTTCGGCCGCCGCACCGTATGCGGCATCGGCCGGGGCGACTCGGCGATGCGGGTCCTGGGCCGCAGCCCCGCATCGCTGGCCACCCTGTCCGACGCGATGCGCACCATCAGGGACCTCGCCAGCGGGAGGACCGCCGATTACCGCGGTAACCCGGTGCGCATCCCGTGGGTGACCGATGGCCAGCTCGAGATATGGATGGCCGGCTACGGCCCGAGGGCGCTGAGGATGTGCGGCGAGGAAGCCGACGGCTTCATCCTGCAGTGCGCGGACCCGGATATCGCCCGGTGGACGATCAGCGCCGTCCGGGCCGCCGCGCAGGCGGCCGGCCGGGATCCGGCCGCGCTGACCGTCTGCGTGGCCGCGCCCGCCTACGTCGGCACCGACTACCCGCACATGCGCGACCAGGTCCGCTGGTTCGGCGGCATGGTGGGCAACCACGTGGCCGATCTCGTGGCCCGCTACGGTGACTCCGGCGCTCGGGTGCCGCGCGCGCTGACCGACTACATCAGGGCCAGGGAGGGATACGACTACTCCCATCACGGCAAGGCCGGCAACCCGTCGGCCGCATTCGTCCCGGACGACATCGTCGACCGGTTCTGCCTGCTCGGGCCGCTGGAGCGGCACCTGGACCGGCTCGCCGAGCTGCGCGAGATCGGCGCGGACAACTTCAGCGTTTACCTCATGCACGACCAGCAGGACGCCACCCTGGACGCGTACGCGGCCGGCGTGGCCGGCGCCGTGTAACGCGCCGCACGCGGCCCGCCAGCCCGGCCCAGCCCCCCCGCCAGCGCGGCCATCTGCCGGGCCGGCCAGGCAGTACTCGCGGATCGGCTCGTTGACCGCGATCTCGCGCTCCGCGACATAAGTGCCCAGCGTTCCGTAGGTCCGGTCCAGCTCGGCGAACGACCCCTCGTGCACCGCGATCGCCAGCCCGGCCGCCGGCACGTCGACCATCCGGGCGCGGCCAGCCGCCTGGACCGTCCGGGACACCGGCACGAAGGCCAGCGCCGGCGTGGTCGCAGCGCTCAACGATCCCGAAAGATCCGGGGGAAATGAGCCCGCTCAGTCTTCGAGATCATGGTCTGCGGCGGCCATGGCTGGCTGCGCACCAGGAGGCGGCATAGTGTCAGGGAGATGAGCGAGACACTGCCGCTGTTCCCGCTGGGCACCGTGCTCTATCCGGGGCTGGTCCTGCCGCTGCACATCTTCGAGGAGCGGTACCGGACGCTCGTTCGCAGCCTGCTGGACGGCTCGCGCCCGCAGCAGTTCGGCGTCATCGCCATCCGCAAGGGCCGCGAGACCGGCGTGGACGGCATCTCCGCGCTGCACGAGATCGGCTGCATAGCGACGCTGCGCCAGGTCGAGGAGTACGAAGACGGCGAGTATGACCTGGTCACGGTCGGCACGCAGCGATTCCGGCTGACCGATCTGGACGACATCTCGCAGCCGTACCTGCAGGGGCAGGTGGAATTGCTGGCCGACGACAGCGGCGACGAGGCGGCCGCTGGCCTGGCGGCCCGTGCCGTGCAGGGCGCGTTCCGCGACTATCTCGATGCGCTGGCGCAGCGCGGCATGACCCAGGTCAGCCTGCCGGAGCTGCCGTCTGAGCCGGTACTGCTGTCGTACCTGGTCGCGGCCTGCATGGTGGTGGACCTGCCGGATAAGCAGGCCCTGCTCGCCGAGCCCGACGCGCTGCGCCGGCTCGAGGCTGAGCGGGCGCTGCTGGCCAGGGAGACGTTGATGCTGCGGGCGCTGACCTCCAAGCCCGCGCCGGATCTGCGGAACACGCCTTACAGCCCGAACTGATCGCTCAGCCGCTCCCGGCGGGGCACGGGCCTGCTCAACTCCGTCTATGGAGATGATCAATGCCGGACGCCGCCCGCGCTCACGGAGCACGCGTGCCGAGCAGCCCGAGCGGCTCCGGCGCGTCGAACTGGACCTGCAGCACAGCCTGGCCGGCCAGCTGCGCGGGCGCGATGCGTGTGGCTCGGTAGCTCCCGCGCTGCACCACCAGCGAGGCCTGCAGCGGCTTGAGGTAGGCGGCGCCCGTCGCGAGCGCGCCTCGGGCAGCCTCCGCGAGGTCGACCAGGCGCAGCGGCATTCCGGCGCTGGCGCCGGGGCCCGAGTCGCCGAACGCCACGATGTCAATGGGCTGGATCCGGGCCAGCAGGTCCAGCGTGGCGAGCAGCCGCGAGTCGACCTGGCCGGCGGACAGCTGGCTGGCAGCCGTGGCCGAGGCCGTGACATTGCGGTTGTGCAGCAGGGCAGCGCCGGCTGCCTTGCGGGCCGCGACATCAGCGGCGAGCAGGGCCTGGTAAGGAGCGGTCCCGCGGGATGCGACCACGCGGACGTCGATCCGCGAGCTTCCTGAGCCGAAGCTCGCGAGAACATCCGGCGCGTAATCAGACTCCAGCTGGCTGCCGTACTGGCTGCGCACGGCGGGAGTCGCGATGACCACCGCGGAGCCGACGGGATTGGGCGTCGTCGGCCCGAGCTGGAGCAGGCTGCCGGCCGGGAATCCGCGTGCGGCCAGCGCCATGCAGACCAGCGGATCGCAGGACACGATCGCGCTGCTGCCGACTTGCTGCAGGACCCAGGTCACCGCCTGGGCCCGGATTGCAGCCGCGGCGCTGAGAGTCTGGCTGCCGGCCTCACTGCCCCCGTGGCGGGAAGTCCCGTGCCTGCCCGCCGTGTGCCGGGACACGGCAAGCGCGACGCCGGCTACCGCGGCAATCAGCATGATCACGGCCAGGAAGCCGGACAGCTGCCAGCGCCGCTTGGAAAGCGCGTGCCAGCCCTGGCCATGGCGAGGCTGCTGACGCGTGGCAGCGGAGCGGCCCGCGGCAGCCGGGTGCCCGGCTGATCCGGCCGGGGCCGTGTCCGGGCCGCCAGCCGGCTGGCCAGAGCTGGATCCGGCTTCAGCGGGCCCGGCACCGGGCCTGCGCCCAGTGGCGCCCGGGCCCGGTGCGGTGGCCCGCCCTTCCGCGGTCGGCGCGGCGGCTGCGGACGGCGTCAGGGGCGCGGACGGTGTTACGGCCGCGGACGGCGTCAGGGGCACGGACGGCCTCGGGGGCGCGGACGGCGCGAAGAGCGTGGCCCGCCGCGCCGTAGGCCGTCGCGGGACCGGGTCAGCTCCGGGCGGCGTGAGCGGCTGGGGCGCGAGCGGCGGCGGCTGGGGCGCGAGCGGCGGCGGCTGGGGCGCGAGCGGCGGCGGCTGGGGCGGGAGCGGCGGCGCATCGGATCCGGGGGCGCCCTGGGGCGGCAGCTGGCCCCGGCCCGGCGATCTAGGCGACGGTCCTGCGCCTGGCACCCGCTTGGGCAGCGCCCGGTGTGCTGGTGCCGGCCCTGCGATGGCATCCGGCGCGGCGCCCGTGCCAGGCGCGGTCCTGCTGTCCGGCGCGGTCCTGCTGTCCGGCCCTGCTTCGCTGTCCGGCCCTGCTTCGCTGTCCGGCCCTGCTTCGCTGTCCGGCGCGGCTTCGCTGTCCGGCGTCCCGTCGCCTGGCGGCGGGCCGGCACCCATCGGCCGTCGCGGTGAGCGTGGCGGGGGAGTGCGCGCACCGTTGGCGCCCGGCACGCGACGCGGCAGCTGCAGACCCCGGTCCTCATCTCTCACCCGGGCTCACCCCCTCGGACGCGACGCAGGGCGCGAACCGTGAGGACAGCGCAGCACAGGATTAACCGATACTCAACCGAAATAGCGATATGCACCGGACGATCCGATCCACCCTATCCCGCGGTCCGGCGGCGCCCGCGGGCAGACCGGCTAGCTCGGCTTACTGAGGCCGCCGGCGGCCTTCTCCGCGATCAGCTCATAGGACCGGATCCGGTCCTCGATGTCATACACGAGCGCGGTCAGCATCAGCTCGTCCGCGCCCGTGCGCTCGAGCAGCCCGGACAGCTCGCGCTGCACGGTCTGCGGCGAGCCTATCGCCTGGCCGAGAGCGCGATCGCGGACGAACGACAGCTCGGCTTCGGTGTACGGATAGGCGGCCGCCTCATCCGGGCTGGCCAGCGGCTCGGGCCGGCCAGCCCGCAGCCGCAGGAATGACAGGCCGGCCGGGCCCGCCAGCCACTGGGCCCGCTCGTCGCTGTCCGCGCAGATCGCGGTGACCGCGACCATCGAGTGCGGGCGCTCCAGCCACCGCGATGGCCGGAAGCTCTGCCGGTAGAGCGCCAGCGCGGGCACCGTGTTCGCGGAACTGAAATGATGCGCGAACGAGAACGGCAGCCCGAGCAGGCCGGCCAGCTGTGCGCTGTAGCCGCTGGACCCGAGCAGCCAGATCTCCGGCATGTCGCCCCGGCCGGGGGTCGCGGTGATCCTCGCGTCCGGGTCGTTTCCCAGGAAGAAGCTCATCAGGTCGGTGAGCTCCTCGGGGAACGCCTCGGCGGACAGGCCCTCCATCGTGCGCCGCAGCGCCAGAGCGGTCAGCTGGTCGGTGCCGGGCGCGCGGCCGATGCCCAGATCGATCCGGCCCGGATGCACAGGTGGCCTGGCCTGCCTGCACGACCTGATGGAATCCCATGTCGCGGCGGGAAGCTTGCCGGGGCTCATCACCCTGGTCGCCCGCGCCGGCGACGTGCAGGTCGACGTCATCGGCGAGCCATCCTTCGGCGCGGGCGTCCCCCTGGCTCGCGACGCCATCTTCCGGATCGCGTCGCTCAGCAAGCCCATCACCGCCGCGGCCACGATGTCGCTGGTCGAAGACGGTCTCCTCGGCCTCGAGCAGCCGGTCGACGAGCTCCTGCCGGAACTGGCTGACCGCCGGGTCCTGCGCGCCATTGACGCCGAGCTCGACGACACCGTGCCCGCTCGGCGGCCGATCACGGTCGAGGACCTGCTCAGCTTCCGGCTCGGGTTCGGGTCCGTCATGGCACCGCCCGGCAGCTACCCGAGCCAGCGAGCCGAGGCCGGGCTGGGCCTGCGCAGCATCGGCGGGCCGCCATGGCCCCCCGTGACGCATGACGCGGACAGCTGGATCGGCGCGCTCGGCTCGCTGCCGCTCCTGTACCAGCCGGGTGAGCAGTGGCTCTACAACACCTCGGCCCAGGTGCTCGGGGTGCTGCTGGCGCGCGCCTGCGGCCAGGATCTCGAGTCGGTGCTGCGGGAGCGCATCCTCGATCCGCTCGGCATGACCGACACCGGCTTCACCGTGTCGGCCGGGCAGCTGGGCAGGCTCACGACCGCCTACCAGCCCGATCCGGAAACCGGGGAGCTGTCGGTGCTGGACGATGCCGCGAGCAGCTGGTGGAGCACCCCGCCCTCGTTCCCGGACGCGAGCGGGTGGCTCGTCTCCACCATCGACGACTACTGGTCATTCGTCTCGATGCTGCTGGCCGGCGGCGCCGGGCGGGCCGGGCGCGTCCTGTCCCGGCGACGGTCGCCCTCATGACGGCAGACCGGCTCACGTCATCGCAGCGGGATGCCGCGTCCTTGTTTCTCGGTCCGCACGGGAGCTGGGGCCTCGGCCTGGCGGTGCCCGCCACCGGCTCGGCGGACGAGCCCCTGCCGTGCGGCATCGGCTGGGACGGCGGCACCGGCACGACGTGGCGCTCCAGCCCGGCCAGCGGCGTCACCGGGATCGTGCTCACGCAGCGCGCGGTGACCTCGCCGGTGCCCAGTTCGCTGGTCGCGGACTTCTGGGCGGGTGTCAGGACCGCTGCCGCCAGCTGACCACCGCGCAGGCTGGCGACGGGCCAGGCCAGAGGAGACTGAGCCGGGTAGAAGCTGGTGACCGGGCTAGCTGGACGAGCCGTACGGGATCGCCACCTTGATGACTTGCGCCTGAGCCCAGTCCGCTGCGCCGGGAGCCGCTCGCCAGACGGTCAGCCTGCCCCCGGTAGCGGCCAGCGCCTCGACCTGACCCGCGGCCGGCAGGGCCAGCGTCACCGTGTGGCCGGACGGGAGCTTCGGCAGCGCCTGCCAGGATGAGCCGGGGCCCGCGATCGTCTCGGCCTGGCCGCCGGTGAGCACGATTCCGGTAGCGCCGTCGCTGCCGAACGATGTCGATACCACCTGGGCGCTGTGCAGGCTGAACGGCGGGGATAGCGTCCACCTCCCGTGACCAGTGGTCCAGGCGGCGAGCAGGTCCGCGTGCTGGCCGGTGCCGGCCTGCAGCAGCGCCACGTCGCCGCGGGCGGTCCGGGCCAGCCGGAGCAGCTGCGTCTGCTGGCCGGCCAGCGCGCCGGGCAGCGCCGGGCCGGCCGCCTGCCAGTGACCGGCGCTGCCAGCGAAGACGCCTGCCTGGCCGGCCCGGCTGCAGTTACCGCCCAGCAGCGCGAGACCGGCCGTGGAATAGGCAGCCGCAGTGAGCGCGGTCAGCCCGCAGGCCCGGCCGGCGGCGGTAGCGGCCAGCGAGCGCTCGGTGGCCAGCGTGCTCCACGACGTGCCGCTCAGGTCAGCCCTGGCGGCCCGGCCGCGGGCGAAGAGCGCGATCAGCTGGCTGCCGTCCGGGCTGGCGGCCAGCGCGTCCGGGACATCAGCCAGCGCGCCGGCGGGCGGCCCGGCGCCCCAGCTGCGGCCGCCGTTCGCGGTGCTGGTGATGGGCGAGAAGGTCAGGTCCAGGCTGGGCCGGACCCCGGCGACGACCGACAGACCGCCCGAGGCAGCCACCGCGATGGCCCCGTTGGTAGCGATGTCGGGCGGCGTCTCCAGCACCCAGCGGCTGCCGCTGCCGGGCAACGCGAATAGCTGCCAGAACAGGTTGGCTCCCGACGGCGCTCCCATCGGCACGACAGCCCAGGTGGTCGCCCCGATCGCGAGCGAGGTATTCAGCGACTGCGACAGGTGCGCGGCCGGCGCGACCGCGTGGCTGGACGCGCTGCCGCACCCGGCCGCCAGCATGGTCGTAGCGGCAAGAGCCAGTGCCGCGGCGCGCCGCTTCCCGCTCATGACTGCTTGAGCAGCTGGGTGGCCGTATCCGCCAGCTCGGCGGCGAAGGAGGACTCGGTGGCCGCTGTTCCCGGGCCCGGATCGAAGTCGAATTCGTCGCGCAGATGACCAGCCGCGTCGATGGCGAAGGCAACGTCGCTGTGCCCGAGCATGGAGCCGTCCGGCAGCGTCTCCGAGGCAACCCCGTAATCGCGCCAGACCGGCCGGAGCCGGGCCGGGCTGCCGGTCAGGTAGATCCAGTTCGGCACGCTGGACAGGCCCTCCTGGTCCGTGAACGCACGGGTGTAGGTGACGGCGCTGTACAGCGGATTCAGGTTGATGGCCACCAGCTCGACGTGCCGCGAGTCCGCGCCGAGGAGCGTGCCGGCGGCCCGGAATTCCTGGGCGATCAGCGGGCAGTCGGTCACGCAGACCGAGTCGAGGAAGGTCAGCAGGATCACCTTGCCGTGCAGGCTGGCCAGCGAGACCGGCCTGCCGCGCTGGTCGGTCAGGGCAAAGGCGGGAGCCCGGCTGTTCAGCGGGGCGCTGGTCCCGTCCACGGCCTGGGCCAGGATCGTGGACGCCGTCGGGTTGGCCTGGGCGGCCGCCATCGGGATGGCGCCGATCAGGATGATGCCGAGCGCGCCCACGGATGCGACGGTGCCGACGCTGGCCGCGGCGAATGACCGCGGCCACGCGGACGGCCTCGGCCAGGCCGATGGCCGCAGCAGCGACTGCCACCCGCGGCCCGGCGTGGCCGCCGGTCCGCCGGGCGGGCTCGTGGCTGGATCCGCTGCCGGGCTCTCCGCCGGTCCTGCCGGGCTTGCCGCGGCTGCCGAGGGGCTGACCGCTGTGTCCGCCGCCACGGCCGGCGCCGCGGCCGCGGGTCCGGCCGCCGCGCCTGGCGCCGTCTCGCCGAGCCGGGTCGCGGCGGGCTCGGCGGCCGTCTGCCGCACCGGCGCCGGAGCCTGGACCAGGGCCAGGTAGCCGGCGATCCCGAGCAGGGCCATCGGGATCATGCTGTTCGGATCGGTGCCGAGGCCGCCAAAGAAGCCGAAGTCCTCGACCAGCACCCAGTCCGCCAGGCACAGCGCCACCAGGATGATGACCGCCGGGCGGATCAGCTTCGCCCGGCCGGTGAGGAAAACGGCCCCGATCGCGGCCATCGCGACGACCGCGATCAGGTTGACGATGAACCCGTGCCCGCTGACGAAGGTGCCGAATGCGGACACCAGCCGGGCGATCGCGCCGGGCTGCGGCGTCGCGGCCATGGACTGGATCATCGAGGTCAGCGTGCCGGCCTGGCCATGCAGCCGGCCCTGCCAGAATCCGCGTCCCGGCCAGGCCTGCAGCACGGCCATGCCGATCAGGAACAGCCCGTATCCGGCCAGGATCTGCCGCCCGAGCCGCGGCGAGCGCCAGCAGCGCTCGGGCAGCGCGATCAGCGCCCCGGCCACGCAGTACGCGAGCGCCGCGCCTGGCGCGCCGAAGAGCCAGGTCAGGCCAGGGGCGAAGATGCCGCCGAAGGACTCGCCGAAGACCCAGACGACCAGGCCCCAGCCGACGCTGGCCACCCCGGCCAGCCGGGACAGGGTGCCCCGCCGGGCGACGAGCAGCCAGATGCCGATGCCGACCTGGATCCAGACCGCTGAAGCTCCGGCCTGGATCGGGTGGTAGGACCACGAGGTCCCAGCCCAGTTGACGAGGTGCTGCACCCATCTGGGTGACGACGCCGCGATGGGCTCGATCACCTGAGACGGAAGGCCAACCGCCATCGACGGCTGCGCCTGCAGGATCCCGTCGACGACCCAGATCAGCCCGAAGCCGATACGGAGCACGTCGCGCCAGGCGGGGTAGCTCTGCCCGCCGGCTGCCCGGCGGGCCGCCGCCGCGGTTCCCGGCAGCACCTCGCGCAAGGCGACCCAGGCCAGCGACAGCAATGCGAAGATCAGCAGGATGGCGATGAGCTGATGAACGAGCGCAGCCCGGAATGCCGTGACGACCAGCGAGTTGCCGATATTGAGGCCGCTGTTCATTCCTGGCATGACATCCGCCGATCTCTCGCACTGGGCTGGCTCAAGCTGGCCTGTGCCTGAGCCGCCACTTGCTCGCTCAATGTGCTACAAACTGTAGTAGATCCGCGCTGGATACCACCGGGCTGTACCGCGCACAGACTACGGCAGGACCGGCCGCGAGGCCCCCTGGTGGTCGTGAGCTTTTTGTCAGGTCGGGTGCCCGTGGCGGCCCTGCCCGGTGGCCGATGATAAATCGGTGCGCCAGGGACGATGATAAATCGGCACGCCAGGGACCAGCGGGATGCGAGGGCAGAGCCAGCGATGCGGATTCGGGAGCGGGGGGCGGGGCAGGCAGGACCGCGGTACACGACTGGGCGTTTCGCTCGGCTTGCGCTCACGGCCGCGGTGACAGCGCTGCTAGCGTCCGGCTGCGGTGCCTCATCGCCTGCTCCGGCGCGCTCCGGCGCGGCGCCCGGCCGCCTGCTGGTGCTGGCGCGTGACCTGCCCAGGGTCGGCACGGTCCTGGTCAATGCGCGGGGCTACGTCCTCTACATGTTCGTGCCGGACCGGCGGCGTCAGGTCACCTGCACCAGCTTCTGCGCGGACAACTGGCCGCCGCTGAAGCTCGGTGCCGCGGCCGGGGCCGTCGCCGGGCCCGGCGTGCAGCAGAAACTGCTCGGCGCGGACCCCGATCCGGCCGGCGGCCGGGTCGTCACCTATAATGGCTGGCCGCTGTATACCTACACCGCCGACGTGCAGCCGGGCCAGACCGCCGGCCAGGGCATCGACATCAACGGCGGCGCGTGGTACGTAATGCGGCCGTCTGGCCAGCCGCTGGCCACTGGCCCGTTGTCCTGAGCTGCCCGCTGCCTCACCTGCGCGCCGCCTGACCTGCAGGGAAGGCGGGTCAGGGGGTACCGGGCGGCGTCACGGTGAGCTCGACCGTGACCTGACCCGCGTGCCGGAACGTCAGCGTCAGCGGGAAGGTCTGGCCTGCCGTCAGGGACACCGGGCGCAGCAGCACGAGATCACGGCCGAACGCGCTGAAGCTCACGGTGCCGTCGGCGGGAACGGGAAGCCCGGCGATGGCTGAGCGGTGACCGGCCCGGTCCGGCAGGCCGCTGATCTGCACCCGCGCAGCCGCGCTGCTGCGCGCCCCGATCAGCTCATCCGGGCTGCCGCTGAGGTTGCGGATGGTCAGGTACGTGGCCGGGCCACCCGGCAGGCTGGCGTGACCGGCGGCGTATCCCGGCATGGGCACGGCCGCAAGTGTTACCTCGATGCGCACCCGCCGGATGGTTCCGCCGCCACCGGCCACCCAGGCGGAGAGCAGTCCCGTCAGCACGGCGGCGCAGATCAGCGGGGCGAGCGCGGCGCGCGCGAGTTCTCTCAGCCTGCCGCCCGGCAGCGGCCGGGCCGGCGCCCCGGCGGTCATCCGGTGCTCCCGCGGGGGACGGCCGCTGCCCGGCCGGGCAGCGGCCGGAACCGCCGCAGGCGCAGGCTGTTCGACACCACGATCAGCGAGCTGGCCGACATGGCGATGCCGGCGAACAGCGGGTTGAGGTAGCCGAGCGCGGCCAGCGGAATGGCGATCAGGTTGTACCCGAATGCCCAGGCCAGGTTGGCGTGGATGACCCTCAGGGTGCTCCGGGCCAGCTGCAGGGCCTCGGGGATGCCGCCCGGATCGCCCCTGACCAGGGTGAGATCGGCCGCGCCAATCGCCGCGTCCGTGCCGGTCCCGATGGCCATGCCCAGGTCGGCCTGGGCCAGCGCCGCCGCGTCGTTGACCCCGTCGCCGACGGCGGCGACGCCGAGCCCGTCCGCCTGCAGCTGCCGGATGACCTCGATCTTGCCGTCAGGCCGTACCCCCGCGCGCACATCGGCGCGGTCGATGCCCAGCTGATGCGCCACGGCGAGGGCGGCGGGCTCGCTGTCCCCCGTGACCAGCACGACGAGCAGGCCCATTTCCCGCAGCCGGGCGAGCGCGGCGGCGCTACCGGGCCTGATGGCATCCCCGACTGTGAGCACGGCACGGGCGCTGCCGTCCCAGCCGGCCAGGATGGCGGTCCGTCCGGCGGCGTCTGCCGCCGCGATCGCACCGTCCAGCTCGGCAGGCACGGCGAGCCCCAACTCGGCGAAGAATCGCGGGTTGCCCGCGGTGACGGCGTGCCCAGCGACGATGCCCTGGACGCCGGCGCCCGGCGTGCTGGCGAACGCGGTCACCGGGTCCAGGCCGCCGAGGCGCGCACCGGCGGCCGAGGCGATGGCCATGCCGACCGGGTGCTCGGACGCGCCCTCCACGGCCCCGGCCAGGCGCAGCACGTCCTTCTCATCCGTGCCCGCCGCGGTGGTGATGTCATGCAGCGTCATCACGCCGGTGGTAAGCGTGCCGGTCTTGTCCAGGGCTACCGTGGCGATGCGCCCGGCCGATTCCAGCGCCTGCGCGCTCTTGACCAGGATGCCCAGCTGCGCGCCCCGGCCGAGGCCAGCGAGCAGGGCGGTCGGCGTGGCCAGGCCAAGCGCGCACGGGCACGCCACGACGAGGACCGCTATGGCGGCGCTCCAGGCGACCGCCCCGGGCAGGCCGGCCCCCAGCCAGAAGCCGAGAGTGACCACGGCGAGGCTGATGGCGCAGGGCACGAACACCGCGGCGATCCTGTCGGCCAGCCGCTGCGCCGATGCCTTGCTGGCCAGCGCCTGGCTCACCAGCTGCGTGATATGGGCGAGCAGCGTGTCGGCCCCCACCCGGGTGGCCCGCACGACCAGCCTGCCGCTCATGTTGAGGCATCCGCCGGTCACCTCGTCGCCCGGGCCGACCTCGGCCGGCATGGACTCGCCTGTGACCAGCGAGGCGTCGATCGCGGAGCTGCCCTCCGTCACGACGCCGTCGGCGGCGATCTTCTCGCCGGGCCGGACCACGAACTCCTCCCCGGCGGCCAGCGTTTCCACGGCAACGGTCTGCTCAGCGCCCGCCCTGATCACGGTGACGGTCTTGGCGCCGATGCCGGCCAGCGCGGTGAGCGCGGCGCCGGACTCTTCCTTGGCTCGCGCCTCCAGGTAGCGGCCGGTCAGCACGGCAGCCGTCACCCCGGCGGCTACCTCCAGGTAGATCGTGCTCCCGCCGACAGGAGCGAACGTGAGCGCGAACGGCATCCGCATACCGAGCATGCCCGCGCCGCCGAACAGCAGCGCGTACAGCGACCATCCGAAGGACGCGGTGACGCCTAGGCTGACCAGGGTGTCCATCGTCGCGGTGCCGTGGCCGAGGCCGAGCCAGGCATTCCGGTGCAGCGGCCACGCTCCCCAGATCGCTACCGGGCCGGCCAGCACCAGGCTGAGCCACTGCCAGCCGGAGAACTGCAGCGCAGGCACCATGGCCAGGACGATGACCGGGACCGCGAGCGGGATGCAGATCGCCAGCCGCACGGCGAGCGGCCGGGCTATCCCGCCGCCAGCCTTCCGGCTGCCGTCGGCCTCGGGCTGGCCCGCGACCTCGGCGGTATAGCCAGCGGTCTCCACGACGTGAATCAGCTCGGCAGGCCCGCGGCTGCCTGCCGTCGTGACGTAGGCGCGCTCGGTGGCGTAATTCACCGTGGCGGTCACGCCGTCCAGGCGGTTCAGCTGCCGCTCGATCCTGGTCGCGCAGGAACTGCAGCTCATCCCGCCGATGACCAGCTCAACCAGGCCGCCCGCGGCGGTCTCGGTGTCACTCACTGCCGCGGCCTGGCCGGAGCGGACGAGCCCTGCACCGCGTGGCTGCCGCTGCTACGGGAGCCCGGGCCGTTCATGTTCATGCCGCCGCTGCCGGAGCCTGAGCCGTTCACGTTCATGCCGCCGCGGGAATAGCCGGTCGTCACCGGTCCGAGGTGAGATCCCGCGGCATAGGCGCCGGCAAAGATGATGCCGAGCAGCAGCAGGAACCCGCAGAGCTTGGTTGCCGCGCTCATCCGCTCACCTTGCCGTCCCGCGGTGTGCCCGGTTCCGCCGGGCGCGGGAACCTGCCAGCATCACTGCCACCCGGAGCATGCGCGTGCCGCGGCCGGGGCCGGGCGTCGCCCGGAAGTCCGCCCCGCGTCCGGGCGTTAAGCTGACCATCCGAGCCTCGGAGCCTGTCATGCCCGTCCTGCATCCGGTCGGCCTGGTGGCCGCCTCCTCCGGCAATCTTGCCGGATGCGGGGACCAGTGCGCCCAGGCTACCGGCTGAAATTGCCGCCGGTCAGGCGGCGGCCCTCCGGGCGCTTCCGACCCGCCCGGATCGCGCGCAGCATGGGCAGGGTTCCCGGCGGCAAAGGCTGTTTCGAGCGGCAGCCCGGCGTCCGGACAGTCAGCCGCTTCGCCGGCCAGCCCGGCCGCGGTGGCCAGGTGGACGATTGCCGGCTCCGCGATGAGCGCAGGGAATTGCTCCCTCCCAATCGCCGCCGTCATTACCGGTAGCCTGCCTGGCCGGGCTGATCACGCCAGCTGAACGTTAAGCAACCCGGGACCGGGCAGCCTGCGCCGCGGGCAAGCCGGGTCCTGGCCACGAAAGCGGCTTTCTTCACCGATGTGCCGACGCCGGGCAATTACCTGCGGAACTAAAAGAGCTCACTCTTTCACCTGACTCATCCCGGGAACTTATCCGATAGGCGAGCGTCGGCCTTTTCCGCGCGGCCTGCGAGCTACCGAACGGTCGGCTGCCGCGTCAGAGCATGGTGACGAGCATGTATCCCATGGTCACGCCCATGGCGATGGAGCAGCACGCGGCGAGCCGGGGCGATATCGGGGCGGTCACGCCCAGCCCGGAGCGGGCCTGATGGCCGCTTTCCGGCGCGCGCTGGCTGGCCCCTGCGCCCGCGCTGATCCCGTCGGCCGACAGCCCGCCGGCGAGTACCGGGACCGGCGCGGCGGCCCTGGCGGTGAGGGCGGCGACGGGGGCCAGGGAGGGAAGCCGGTCAGCTGTCCAGACCACGTAGCCGAGCAGCACGAAGGCCAGGATGAGCGCCAGGGTCGGGAAGTGCGCCGCTCCGGCTGCCATCCCGCTCATTCCCGAGCCGTCGGAGGCGGCCTTGGCGACGGTGGCGGCTGCCAGGAACATATACAGCATCGCGACGCAGTGCACCGCGTGCTGAGCATGGTGACTGTGCTGCCGGCCGTCGGCCGACTGGCTGCGCAGCTCCCGGAAGCTCCGCCAGGCAAACCAGACGGCCGCGGCACCGAAGATGACCTCCCAGCCGCCGGCCTAGAAGATGCGCAGCCGCGGCACCAGCATCCCGGCCATCGCGACGCCCATGAGCACGTGCACGCCGTCGACCTGGTGATCGGTCGGACGGTGCTGGCGCCGGGAGATCACCAGGCGGCTCGCGCAGTAAATCGCAGTGATGATCATGATGCCTGCGAAGGTGTCTGCGAGCCAGGACTGTCCTGTCATGTCAGGCTCCTTCAGCCGATGCTGACTGGGTTGCGGCTATAGGGCGGCTGACCACCGGCGGGCGAGCGGCCGCCAGCGGCCAGTAGCTGACCGCGAGCAGCGCGAGCAGCAGGCCTGAGTTAGGGTCCGTGCCTCCGCCGGTCAGGATGCCGCCGAGTCCCTCGGCGAGCCAGATAGCCGCCGCGGTCACGATGGCCAGCACGATGACGCCGCGAGCTACCGGCCGGGGCAGGTACACGCCGATCGCGATCACCGCGAGGACGACGGCCAGGATGACGGCCGCGCCGGGGCCGTGGGAGTTCAGGAACGCGCCCAGGTGGTTGTCGACGCTGGCCAGCCAGCCGGGCTGACCCGATGCCATGCCCGAGACCATGCTGCCCAGGGCCTTGGGCGCCTTAGTGGCCGGCTGCAGGGCCAGGTAGGCCAGGCTCCCCCACAGCACCAGCCACAGAGCCCTGGCCACGCTGGCTCCGGTGAACCAGCCCGCCGCGAAGGGGGCCGGCCGTTCCCGCCGGCCGGGCCAGAGCAGCACCGCGAGCAGCGCGTAGATGATCACTGCGCCCGGCGCCCCGTTCGCCGGGCCGCCGGCGCCGTTCAGTATCCCGCCAAGGCCCTCGCCGAACCACCACACGGAAACCGCCCAGGGAATAGAGGCGGCGAGGCCGAGCCTGACGCTGGGCCGCCAGGCAATCGCCAGCCCGATCAGCAGCTGAATCAGGGCGAAGATCGCATTCGTTGCCGTGCCGTGCTGGCTGATGATCTTGGCGGACCAGTTGATCGGGTCGGCGATGAACGCCGGGTTGCCCGGTGCCGTTCCGGCCAGCATCTGCGAGAAGTCCTTGCTGAACATGAACGACTGGAACTGCAGCACCGCGTCCAGCAGCCAGATGGATGCCAGCCCGAGCTGAAGACGTTGCCGAGCGTCCGGCGCGGCCCAGCTGCTCTCGTGTGCTACCCCGATACTGCGCAGCCACCCGGCGCGGGGCCCGGCGCCCGCAGCCTCAACCGTCATCCCTCTTCCCTTCGCGCGGAGATATGCCTGCCGCATCAGCAGAGGCCGCCGGTCGTGTGCATCAGTGCAACTCATTGCAGGCGGGCTCACAATGGCATGAGGCTAGTATCGCAAGTGCTGATCGCACAAGCCAGCTATTCAATTCGCCGGGCACGGCATGGTAAAGTCAGTAGCGATAAGACCCCGTTAGGGTATTCGGAAAACCCCTTCCGGGTATTCTTAAAACCCCTAAGGGGTATCAGATAAACCCCTGCCGGGTATTCGCCGGAGCCCGCGGAGGATAGCGCGCTCGGCCTGCCGTCGGCTGGCCTCGACCCAGACGACCGGGTTGCCGCGCGGTGATCCGGCTGAGATCATGCCCCAGGCTTGCCAGGCCGTGGATACCCCTCGCTACGCTGTCACTGCCGGTAACAGGCGTAAAGCCAGGTCGTTGCGCCTGGCCAGGGAGCCGGGACACGATGGGCAGCATGACGGGATCTGGAGGATGCTGAGGCCGATGCCGCAGATGTCCGCGCCTGGTTCCGCGCCGCTCCGGCGTGCGTGAGGTGGAACTCGCCATCGAGGGGATGACCTGTGCCGCCTGCGCGGTGCGGATCGAGCGGAAGCTCAACAAGATCGACCAGGTCACCGCGACGGTGAACCTGGCGGCGGAGACCGCCAGGGCGGAAATTCCTGCCGATATGCCGGATCGCACCCTGATTGAGGCGATCGAGCGGGCCGGGTACGGCGCCCGGCTGGCCCGGCCCGCCCACGCCGCCGGGCCAGGCCCGGCGGTCCGCGGCGCTCCGGCAACTGCCGGGGCCACCGCCGGGGCCGGAACTGCCGCCGACGCTGGTGCCGCAGGCCGGGCGCCGGCCGCTCACGGGCCATTCGATGCGGCCGGCGCCGAGGATGAGGCCGGATCGGCTGGCCGCACTGCCCGCTACCTGAAGCGCAGGCTGATCGTCGCGCTGATCTTCTTCCTGCCGCTGACCGATCTGTCGATCCTGCTCTCCCTTTTCCCGGTGTACCGGTTCCCCGGCTGGCAGTGGGTGCTCATCGCGCTGACCGCCCCGGTGGCGCTCTGGGCCGCCTGGCCGTTCCACCGTGCCGCGCTGAAGAACGCGCGGCACGGCGCCTGCTCGATGGACACGCTCGTCTCGCTCGGCATCGCCGCGTCCTGCGGCTGGTCGGTGTACGCGATGTTCTACCTGGACCGCGGCTCCGGCGGCAGCGCGATGCACGAGCTCCTGCACGCCTCGGGCGGGGGCATCTACCTGGAAGTGGCCGCGTCGGTCACCACCTTCCTGCTGGCCGGCCGGTTCTTCGAGGCCAGGGCCAGGCGCTCGGCCGGCGAGGCGATGCGCGAGCTCGCCTCCGCGGGCGCGAGGGAAGCCTGCGTGCTCAGCCCGGACGGGACGGAGCGGCAGGTGCCCGTGACGGCCGTCCGGCCGGGCGACCTGCTGGTCGTGCGGCCAGGCGAGAAGATCGCCGCGGACGGCGAGGTGATGTTCGGCCAGTCCGCGGTGGATCGCAGCATGATGACGGGGGAGTCGGTGCCCGTCGACGTGACTGACGGTGACGCGGTCACCGCCGGGACCGTGGCGCTGACCGGCCGGATCGTGATCCGCGCTGGCCGGGTGGGGCAGGACACCCAGCTCGCGCAGCTGATCCGGCTGGTGGAGCGGGCCCAGGCGGAAAAGGCCAGGGTGCAGCGGCTGGCCGACCGTGTCTCCGGCATCTTCGTTCCCGGTGTCATGGTCCTGGCCGCCGCTACCGTGGCCGGGTGGCTGCTGGCCGGGAGCCCGGTGGAGCATGCGTTCAGTGCGGGTCTTGCCGTGCTCATCATCGCCTGCCCCTGCGCGCTCGGGCTGGCGACGCCGGCTGCCCTGGTGGTGGCCTGCGGCCGCGGCGCCCAGCTCGGGATCTTCATCAAGGGCTACCGGGCGCTCGAGGCCTCCCGGTCGATGGACACGATCGTGCTCGACAAGACGGGCACCATCACGACCGGCCGGATGTCCGTAGCCGGAACGGCCACCGCCCCCGGCACCTCCCTCGATGACCTGCTCCGTAAGGCCGGAGCCGTCGAGCAGGCCTCCGAGCACGGCGTCGCGGCCGCGATCAGCTCCGCGGCGACCGCCGCCTGCGGGGCGCTGCCGCAGGCGGAGGGCTTCCGCGCGCTGCCGGGCCTCGGCGCGCGCGGGACCGTCGGCGGCCGCGAGGTGATCGTCGGGCGGTCCCGGCTGATGCGCGATCGCGGCCTGGCCATCCCGGCGGAGCTGGGCAGCCAGGCCGCCGCCTGGGAGCAGGCGGGCCGCACCACCGTGCTGGCCGGCTGGGACGGCGAGGTCCGCGGCGCTTTCGCGGTATCGGACACGATCCGGCCGTCGGCGGCCGCGGCCGTCGCCGAGCTGCGCGGCCTCGGCCTGCGCCCGGTCCTGCTGACCGGCGATAACGAGGCAACCGCGCGGGCGGTTGCGGCGGCGGCGGGCATCGATGAGGTCATCGCCGGCGCCCTGCCGGCGGACAAGGCGGCGATGATCGCCCGGCTGCGGGAAAGCGGCCGGTCGGTGGCCATGGTCGGAGACGGGGTCAACGACGGCCCGGCGCTGGCCGCCGCAGACCTCGCGCTCGCCATCGGCAGCGGCACCGATGTGGCCATCTGCGCGGCGGACATGATCCTGCTGCGGGACGACCTGCTGATCGTCCCGGCCGCGATCAGGCTCGCCCGCAGCACTTTCCGGACCATCCGGCGTAACCTCGCCTGGGCCTTCGGCTACAACTTCGCCGCCATCCCGCTGGCCGCGCTCGGCTTCCTGAACCCGCTGATCGCCGCCGCGGCGATGACGCTGTCCTCGGTGTTCGTCGTCTCCAGCAGCCTGCGGCTGCGGCGGTTCAGGCTCCCGCAGGGGGTCGCCGCGGCCGGCGCGGCCGCCCCCCAGGCGATCGCGGGCCCCGCTTCGGCCGGACCGGGAACAGCGAGTACCCCAGCAGCCTGCCCCGGAACCGCCGCGGCCGGGACGCCGGCCCGGACCGGCACTGGCGGCGGGGCCGGGACTGCGGCCGGAGCCAGATAAGGAGACAGACGGCAATGCCGACGACGACCTATTCCGTGACCGGCATGACCTGCGAGCATTGCGTCCGCGCCGTGACCGCTGAACTGTCGGCGCTCGCCGGGGTGCACGGGGTCGCGGTCGACCTGGTCCCGGAGGGGACCTCTAGCGTGGCCGTGTCCAGCGATGCGCCGCTGTCAGCGGACGCCCTCGCCGAGGCTCTCGACGAGGCGGGCGGCTACCAGCTCACGGCCCGCTGACGCCCGGAGCGGGCGTCCCCATCCCGGCCGCCAGCCATAGCGGCCGGCCGCGGGCCGGCGGCTAGGCCGGGGGCCGGGGCGCCGGGCCCCAGGGCGGCCCGCCCGAGACCCTGGGACCCGGCCCGTACCCCGGTTCCGGGTACCGGACGTGCCGGGCCGGGTATCTGGCCTCGCCGGTCTTTGCAGCGGACGCCGCGACGGGTGCCGCTGCGGCGGCTCGCGAGGGCAGCGCTGCCTCCGCGGCGGCCGGAGGCGTGCTGCGCAGCGGGGCCGGATCCGGGCGGCCGGGATCGGCGGCACCGTCGTCCTCCGGAGCGCCCGGCAGCCAGCGTGGCTGGCGGATGATCGTTAGCAGCGACATTGCCAGCAGCAGAACTAGTAACCCCAGGGCGGCGATCAGGCCGTCATTGCGTAAGGACGCAAGGCTCATGGCGGTCATCGGGACCTCTCAGGCAGGCAGGTTGGGCAACGCATAGTGATGGCGTGCTCACACTCTCTTAGTTTTCGCCTTTTCTGCCGTCAAGTCCGCCACAACGGCTTAATCGCCGGTCATCAGTATCTGCGCGGCGGGTTCTCAGGACCAGAATGCCCGCGCGATCAGGCCGAGGACGTGAGCGCGTCCTGGACCCAGGCCCGCAGCGCCGGGGCGGGCAGCGCACCAGCCTGGCGCGTGATGACCTGGCCATGGCGCAGCACCATCAGGGTCGGAACGGCCTGCACCCCGAAACGCTGCTGCAGCGCCGGCGCGTTGTCCACGTTCACCTTGACCAGCTTGATCTGCCCCGCCATCTCGGTGGCGAGCTGGGCCAGTGCCGGGCTGACCATCCGGCAAGGGCCGCACCACGGCGCCCACAGGTCCACCACGACGGGCACCGAGGCCTTCTCGGCGACGTCGGTGAAATCGGCGTCGCCCGCGTCCACGACCCACGGCAGCGGCTGGTGGCAATTGCCGCACCGGGGCGTGCCGGGGCCGGCCGCGGGCACCCGGTTCTTCCGCCCGCAGTGCGGACAGGTAACGACCTGGTCTGCCATGGCGCGCCCGCTCTCGTCATTCCGGGTTCTGGTAGCTAACCGACAGCTCGCCATCGGTATACCCGGCCTGGATCACGGCGCCATCGCGGGCATCGCCCGCCAGCAGCGCGCGCCCGATGCGGGTCTCGACTTCCCTGGCGATGAGCCTGCGCAGCGGGCGCGCGCCGTAGATGGGGTTGAAGCCCTGCTGGGCGATGAAGCGCCGGGCGTCCTCGGTGACCTCCAGCGTCATCTGCCGTTCCGCCAGCCGGGAGCGCAGGTCGGTGAACATCAGGTCCACGATGCGCTCGATTTCCGGCTGCGCCAGGGGCTTGATTCACTGCGTGCCAGCGCGCCGCGGACGAGCAGTACCGCAGCCTCCGGGTCGGCACGGCCGTCGCCGAACAGGGGCAGCTGCAGGTGCTCTTCCAGGTCACGGACGTACTTCTGCACGTCAAGGTCGGCTGTCATCCGGTTCACCTCGCTGTGCTGTGATCTCCCGTAGTCCTGCCTGCCGTATTTCCGATCTAGCATCGGCGAGAATCGGGCGGAGCGCACCGTCCCGCCCGGGTGAAATCAATGTCCTGCCGGGACAGTCAGGTCAGGTGATGGCGCCCAGGCGACCCGATCCGGGCCTGATGGAGGCAGTGTCCCGGCAGGTCATCGGGGCGCTGCAGGAGCTGAGCGCACTCGACCTGATCGCCGGATTCGACGCGCAGAACCGGGTGACCCGCTCGGTCGCCGCGTTCTTCACCAGCCATGACCTGCTCGTCACCCCGACGCTCGGCCAGCTGCCGGCACCGCACGGCAGCCTGCGCTACGACAGCCCGGAGCACACCGTCGGCAGCTGGCTGGCCGCCATCTTCGAGTACGGGCCGTTCACGATGGTCTTCAACGTCACTGGCCAGCCCGCGATCAGCCTGCCGCTCGGCCAGAGCGAGGGCGGCCTGCCGATCGGCGTGCAGCTGGTCGCGGGTTACGGGCGCGAGGACCTGCTACTGCGGGTCAGCTCGCAGCTTGAGCAGGCCATGCCCTGGCACGACCGGAGGCCAGGGATCTTCGCCGGCCAGTACCGCGGCGATCCGGCTGGATGAGCCGCCCGGCTTCCGGCTGCGGTAGCCGATGCCCTTCCTGGTCGCCCGGCTTCCGGCGGGCGAGATGCCAGCGGCGGGCCTGCCGTCAGGAACGTAGCATTCCGCTTGTGCCTAGCGGAATAATAGGTAAATCCGCGCGGTTCCCGCTGAGGCCGACCAGCGAGGAGTGACCAGCATCATGCCCGTGCCCCTTCCGCCCGTGCCCCTTCCGCCCGTGCACCTGGCCGTCGCGCTTGATGGCGCCGGCTGGCACCCCGCCGCCTGGCGTGAGCCGGAGGCTCGCCCGGCTGATCTGCTCACCGCCGGGTACTGGGCTGGCCTGGTGGCGGAAGCCGAGCGGGGGCTGCTGGACTTCGTGACCTTCGAGGACGCGCTGAGCCTGCAGTCCTCCCGCTACGGCGGCCCGGACGAACGGACTGATCAGGTACGCGGCCGGCTGGACGCGGTCCTGGTGGCCGCCAGGGTCGCGCCGCTGACTCAGCACATCGGGCTCGTGCCGACGGTGGTCGTCACGCACACCGAGCCGTTCCACATCTCCAAGGCCATCGCCACGCTGGACTACGTCGCCGCGGGGCGGGGCGGCGTGCGGGTCCGGGTCTCGGCGCGCCCGGACGAGGCCGCGCACTTCGGCAGGCGCAGCTTCCCGCCGGTGAGCATCACCCACGGCGACGACCCGGCGGCCGCCGAGCTGATCAGTGACCTGTTCGACGAGGCCGCCGACTACGTCGAGGTGGTCAGCCGGCTCTGGGACAGCTGGGAGGACGACGCCGAGATCCGCGACGTCGCGACCGGCCGGTTCGTGGACCGCCAGAAGCTGCATTACATCGACTTCGAGGGCCGCTGGTTCAGCGTCAAGGGCCCGTCGATCACGCCGCGGCCGCCGCAGGGCCAGCCTGTCGTGACCGCGCTGGCGCACCGCAGCGTCCCGTTCCGGCTGGTAGGCCGGTCGGCCGACGTCGGCTACGTGACCCCGCGCGATGCCGGCGAAGCCAGCCAGATCGTGACGCAGATCCGCGCGGCTCAGGCCGCGGCCGGCCGGGCGGATGACACCGTGCACGTCTTCGGCGACCTGGTGGTCTTCCTGGATGACGACGCCGCGGCCGCCTCGGCCCGCAGGGCCAGGCTCGACGAGCGTGCCGGGCGCGAGTACGCCAGCGACGCGCTGATATTCGCCGGGACCGCGGCCCAGCTGGCCGATCTGCTGCTGGACTGGCAGCGCGCTGGCCTGTCCGGATTCCGGCTGCGCCCGGCCGCGATCCCGCATGATCTCGGGGCGATCACCCGCGGCCTGGTGCCCGAGCTGCAGCGCAGGGGCTCGTTTCGGAATGCCTATGAGTCCGGCACGCTGCGCGGGCTGCTGGGCCTGCCCCGTCCCGCCAGCCGTTACGCCATCGCCTGAGGAGCCGGTCAGCCATGAGCAAGCCCCTGAAGCCGATTCACCTGGCCGCCCATTTTCCCGGCGTCAACAACACCACCGTCTGGAGCGATCCGCGGGCAGGCAGTCACATCGAGTTCAGCTCCTTCGCTCACTTCGCCCGGACCGCCGAGCGAGCCAAGTTCGATTTCCTGTTCCTGGCCGAGGGGCTGCGGCTGCGGGAGCAGAACGGGCTCATCTACGACCTGGATGTGGTCGGCCGGCCGGACACCTTCACGGTGCTGGCGGCGCTCGCCGCCGTGACCGACCGGCTCGGCCTGGCAGGCACGATCAACTCGACCTTCAACGAGCCGTACGAGGTAGCGCGGCAGTTCGCCAGCCTGGATCAGCTGTCCGGCGGCCGGGCCGCGTGGAACGTGGTGACGTCCTGGGACGCCTTCACCGGCGAGAACTTCCGCCGCGGCGGATTCCTGCCGCAGGACCAGCGGTACGAGCGCGCCCGGACGTTCCTGGCGACGACCTGGGAGCTGTTCGACTCCTGGCGCGGCGACGAGATCATCGCGGATAAGGAGACGGGACGGTTCCTGGCTGATCCCGGTCCCGGCCGGTTCGCCCACCAGGACGCCCACTTTGATATCGCCGGCCAGTTTGACGTGCCGCGCAGCCCGCAGGGCAGGCCGGTGATCTTCCAGGCCGGTGACTCCGACGAGGGCCGCGAGTTCGCCGCCTCCAGCGCGGACGCCATCTTCAGCCGGCACAGCAAGCTGGAAGACGGCCAGGCGTTCTACGCCGACGTCAAGGGGCGGCTGGCCCGGCACGGCCGCACCCGCGACCAGCTGCTGATCCTGCCGGCCGCCACCTTCGTGCTGGCCGATACCGACGCCGAGGCAGCCGAGCTGGCCAGGCAGGTGCGGCTGCAGCAGGTGAGCGGGCAGACGGCGATCAAGTTCCTCGAGCAGCTGTGGAACCGGGATCTTGTCCGGCTACGACCCGGACGGGCCGCTGCCGGACATCGACCCGGATCCGGGCGAGAACACCATCGCGCGCGGCCGGGCGAGCGTGGGGATGTACCGGGACCCGCTCGCCACCGCGGCGCAGTGGCGAGCAAGGGCGGAGGCCGAGCACCTGTCGATCCGCGAGCTGATCGTCGAGGTCACCGGACGCCAGTCCTTCATCGGAGCCCCGGCCACCATCGCGGAGACGATCAACACGTTCGTGCAGGCCGACGCCAGCGACGGATTCATCCTCGTTCCGCACATCACCCCTGGCGGGCTGGACGAGTTCGCCGGCCAGGTCGTGCCGCTGCTGCAGGAGCGGGGCCTGTTCCGGGCCGATTACGAGGGCAGCACGCTGCGCGAGAACCTCGGCCTGGCACCGCTCGCGGCGCCGGGCCCGGCCCGCGGCCGATCGCGGGCCACCGCGCGGGCGGCGTCATGAGGTTCCTGGCCATCACCCTGATCGTGCACGCGCCTGACCCGGTGACCGGCGCCGTCAAGCCGACATCGGACCGGTTCGCCGAGGTGATCAGCAACGCGCAGCTCGCCGAGGAGCTCGGATTCGACGGCTTCGGCGTGGGGGAGCGGCACGAGCGGCCGTTCATCTCCTCTTCCCCGCCCGTCGTGCTGAGTCACATTGCCGCGCTGACCAGCCGGATCCGGCTGTTCACCGCCGTCACCACCCTCAGCCTGCTCGACCCGGTCCGCGCCTACGAGGACTACGCGACGCTGGATCACCTGTCCGGCGGGCGGCTCGAGCTGATCATCGGCAAGGGCAACGGCGCCGCGCAGCGCGAGCTGTTCCAGGTCACGCCCGAGGACCAGTGGGAGCGCAACGCCGAGAGCTATGAGCTGTTCCGTGGCCATGGGGGCCGGTCACGGGCGCCCGCGCGGCGGCCGGCGAGCCCGCGGCGGCGCCCAGTCCCGCCGTGTGGCCCGATGTGCCGTATCCCGCCTCACCCGATGTGCCGCAGGCCGAGCCGGCGGCCGCTGCCGGAGAAGGACACTGACCGATGGCTGTCACCCCCCTGGGAGTCCTTGACCTGGTCCCGATCTCATCGGGTTCCACCGCGGCGCAGGCGCTGCGCAACAGCATGGATCTGGCCCGGCAGGCCGAGAGCCTGGGCTATGCGCGCTACTGGTTCGCTGAGCATCACCTCAATCCCGGCGTGGCCGGGACCTCGCCGGCGGTCGTGCTGGCGCTGACCGCGTCCGCGACATCGACGATCCGGATCGGGTCAGGTGCCGTGCAGCTCGGGCATCGCACGGCACTGTCGACGGTGGAGGAATTCGGGCTGATCGATGCGCTCTATCCGGGGCGGCTGGATCTGGGCCTGGGCCGCTCGGGCGGCCGTCCGGAAAAGCGGGAGCCGGTGACGGCGAAGCCTGGCGGGACGCAGGTGGTCAACGGGCGGGCGCCGAACGGGCTGGTGATCCCGCCCCGGTTCTCGCCCGCGCACCTGCTCCGCTCGCCCCGGTTCGCCATGCAGCGCACGCTGCTGCAGCAGCCGAGCGCCGAGGCCCAGGACTACGGCGAGCAGGTCGATGACATCCTCGCGCTGCTGCGGGGCACTTACCGCTCGGCCGACGGTGTGGAGGCGCATGTCATCCCGGGAGAGGGCGCGCAACTGCAGGTATGGATCCTGGGCAGCAGCGGCGGCCAGAGCGCGGAGGTCGCCGGGCGCAACGGGCTGCGGTTCGCCGCCAACTACCACGTCAGCCCGGCCACGGTGCTGGAGGCCGCGGACGGCTACCGGGCCGCGTTCCGGCCGTCGGCCGAACTTGACCGGCCCCATGTCTGCGTCTCCGCCGACGCGGTAGTGGCGCAGGACGAGGCGGCCGCCCGGCAGCTGGCGGCCGGGTACGGCCTGTGGGTGCGGAGCATCCGGACCGGCGAGGGCGCGATCCAGTTCCCGGCGCCCGAGCAGGCTCGGTCGCATCCGTGGACGGAGGAGGACAGGACGCTGGTGGCTGATCGCATCGACACCCAGTTCGCGGGCTCGCCCCGGCAGGTGGCCGACAAGCTCGAGCAGCTGCGCGATGCGACCGGTGCCGATGAGCTGATCGTCACCACGATCACGCACGACCACGCCGACCGGGTGCGGTCCTATCAGCTGCTCGCCGAGGAATGGAGCCGCCGGTGAGCACGGTGGTGGTGGTCGGCAACCCGAAGCCCCGCTCACGTACCTACCAGGCCGCGCACCTGGTCGCCGAGCGGCTCACGGGCGGCCCGCCGGACCTGAGCGTGGACCTGGCCGACCTCGGGCCCGCGCTGCTGGACTGGTCAGACGCCCAGGTGGCCAGCCTCGTTGCCGAGGTCAGGGCGAGTGACCTGGCCGTGTTCGCCAGCCCCACCTACAAGGCCACCTACACCGGGCTGCTGAAGCTGTTCCTGGACCGGATTGCCGGCGGCGCGCTGGATGGCGTGACCGCGGTGCCGGTGATGCTCGGTGGCGACTGGCAGCACTCGCTGGCCGCCGACCTGCTGCTGAAGCCGGTCCTGGTGGAGCTCGGCGCTACCTGCCCGACCCGCGGCCTGTTCCTCATCGAGTCGGAATATGACGCTTCCGAGACACTCGAGAACTGGCTCGGCCCAGCCCGCCGCCAGGTGGCCGCCGCCCTCCGGGGACCTACGTGACGGCCGGGCCTGACCAGCTCCAGCTGCGCCGCGTCTTCGGCGCCTACCCGACCGGCGTCACCGCCGTGGCTGCCCTGGCCGGCGGCTGGCCGGCCGGCATCGCGGCCAGCTCCTTCACGCCGGTCTCGCTGGACCCGCCGCTGGTGTCCATCTGCGTGGCGCACAGCTCGACGACCTGGCCCGTGCTGCGAGGCGCCAGGCGACTGGGGATCAGCGTCCTGGGCGCGCATCAGGAAGCTGCCGGCCGGCGGCTCAGCGCCCGCGGCGGCGACCGATTCGCCACGCTGAGCTGGCGTGCGACGCCCGAGGGCGCCGTCCTGCTGGATGGCGCCAGTGCGTGGCTCGACTGCGAGATCGACCGGCATATCCCGGCCGGAGATCACGACATCGTGGTCCTGCGGGTGCGCGACCTGGAGACCGACCCGCTGGTCCCGCCGCTGGTCTTCCATCGCAGCGGATACCGCCAGCTGGAGGCGGCAGCGGGCGCCGCCGCGGCGTCGCTGCCGCGCTCGTGCGCGACTGGCTGACCGCGGCGGCGGGCCGGATCCGCCTGCGCTCTCAGCGGTCGGCTCTGCTGGTGACGGTGTCAGCCTGGCCAGCGGGCTGGGTGCTGGCCCGCTCGAACGCCGTCCGCAGCTGGCTCGCACTCAGGCGAGCGGCTGGCCGGCCCGGAGACGATACGGGTCCCAGGCTGGCCGGCCGTTGCGCAGGTAGTCCTCGGCGGCCGCGCGGAACTGCGCCGGGCTGATCTCGCTCTCCTCGGCGCCCTCGAGCCGCAGGGCGGGAGTCAGTCCCGAGACCGGTTCCGCGACCCACTGGCCGTCGCCGCGCTCCTGCGCATTCAGCCGCTCGGCCAGCGCGGTCAGGTCCGTCCGGGGGCGGGGACGGCGTGACCGGTACTGGACCCAGGTCTCGTAGCGGTAGCAGAGCTGATAGCTCTGCCCGCGGATGATCAGCACGGTGAAGCGATCGGTCGCGTTGCAGATGGCCATCGGGTGCAGCCCGGGCACCCATTCGCCCGCGAAGCGGTGACCTCCGGACCGGGGCGCGTCCGGCGGCACGGTCACGACCGCGAGATCGATGTCCGCGACTTCCTCGATCGTGACCTGGCCGGTTGCCAGGGCTGCCTCGCTGGCCGCCAGCGACGCGTCCTCCTCGGCCCACAGGTGCCGGTAGCGGTCCGGGTGGTCGCACATCTCCGCCAGTCGGCCCAGCAGCTCGCCGTAGAGCTGGCCGGTCATCGCGGCGTAGTCGCCAGCCATGTCCCCGAGCGGGCTGCGCCCCGGCGTGGCGTAGGCGGACAGGGCCATCGAGATACGGGCCGCCGCGCGATTCCCGAAGGCGGCGAAGTCCCCGGCGCGCGCGATGTCGACGAGGAAATCCCGCCGGGAAAGGGCGGCCTGCGGGTATGTCAGGGCGTAGAGCGAGACCAGGCCATCCTGATCGAAATGGTTGTTCGAGACGGCGGTAGCGGGATCATGACGGTCGTACGCCGCCAGGTAGGCGAAGGCCATCTGCGCGGACAGGTCCGCCTGGAACGCGGGCGGGCTGGCGATGCCGGGCCAGTGCGTCAGGCACAGCACCGTCCCGCGGGCGGGCGCACCGTCGACGATGACGTTCGGCCGGCCGCCGAGCTCGTGATACGGCACGAAGCCGAGCAGCGGCGACCGCGTCCCGCCCGTGGCCGCGGACGCCGAGGCTGCCTCGCTCATCTGGTCTCCCGTTCCGCCGAGGATCCTGACCCGGAGCCTAGAAGCTCAACTAATGTTGAAGTCAAGGAAGGTCGCACGAGGCGGGAAGAATGCAGCCCACACTGACCATAGGCGAGGTCTCGGCCAGGGCCGGGGTAGCGCGATCGGCACTGAGGTTCTACGAGTCCCGCGGCCTGATCGCGGCGGATCGCACCGTCGGCGGCCAGCGTCGCTACCGGCGCGACGTGCTGAGGCGGGTGGCTTTCATCAGGGCCGCGCAGCGCGTGGGGCTGAGCCTGTCGGAGATCACCACGGCGCTGTCGGACCTGCCGATGGGCCGGGCGCCGACGCGCTCGGACTGGGGGCGGCTGGCGCGGCACTGGCAGGGACGCCTGGACGATCAGATCCGGCTGCTGACCGAGTTGCGCAATGACCTGACTTCCTGCATCGGCTGCGGCTGTCTGTCGCTGCGCGCCTGTGCCCTGTCGAATCCGGATGACCTGGCTGAGCAGCTCGGCTCCGGGCCCCGGTTCCACCTGGGCGAGGGCCAGCCTGCCCCGGCTCGCTGAGGCAGGCGAAAGGTGCGCCCGCATCCGGAATTACCGTCCAGATTGCCGCGCCCCGCCTCGTTTGCGCGATCACTAATGAGCCAGGGCGCCGGGCTTACGATGCGGTCTGTCGTCGGCAGCTGGACCCGCACCGGTGACGCGAGCCGGCCGCCGCGGCCGCGCTGCGCGCGCCGGCACCGGGCAGGCCGATCGCCGGCTAGGGCCGCGGTGACAGGTGCTCGTGCACGGCCAGCCACCGGCCGCTGTCGCGGCGGAACACGATCGTCTCTCGCTCCCTGAGCGTCTCCCGGCCCGCCCGCGCGCGGATCACGGTCGTCACCTCGTGACTGAACACGGCCACGTCGCCGAAGTCCTGCACCAGCGGCTGCCGCGAGACGCAGGACAGGACGCGGAAATCGTCCTGCAGCTCCCAGTGCTGCCAGAGCCGCTGGTACTCGGCACGGGAGGTGAGCCTGGCCGGGGCGTTGGGAAAGATGAACGTCGCATCGGTGGCGAAGCAGCGGAAGTAGGCGGCGGTGTCATGCCGTCCGAAGGCCCCGATCAGCTCCCGCGCCGCCGCCAGCACCTCGTCCGCGCACGTCACGGCCGGGTGCCCGGTCCCGCGGCCCCGGCCGCGACGTCGACAGCCCGCACGCGCGGGACAGGCTCGGTCAAGGGGCGTGCTCCCGGCGGCCGCGTCGATCGCGCGCCGTTCCCGCTCGCTGGCCCGGTTGGATGGCTGCCCGGCTGTCACGCTGAGCGAGCGGGACGGCGGCGGGTAAGCCAGCTCGCGGACGGCCAGGCCGGCCAGCAGCAGTCCACGCCGCGGGGGGGATTGCGGAGCCATCTCGCCTCCCAGTCCGGCCGACGCTGAACGTTATGATCACCAGGCGCTCCCTGGCTGTCAACCCTCGTTTCGTAACGACCGCGCGGCGATTGTGCCCGGCCGTTCCCGGCGGCATCAGCATGCAGCTAGTCGGCGGCATCAGCATGCAGCTAGCCGGCGGCATCAGCATGCAGCTAGCCCGCGGCCGAGCCGGGCAGGGACTGCGCTCGCGGCCTACTCTCCGGCGCTGACGGGCTGCTCGCGGCGGCCCCGGCCAGCCCCGCGCCCGGCCGAGGCCGGATGCTCCACCAGGGCAATGACCCGGCTGGCCATGAAACGGGCGGTCCGGACCGTGCTGCCGCCCCTGGTCAGCTCGCTGACCTCGATCAGGCCGCGCCTGCTGACCACCTCGACGCGGCGTCCGGCCCTGGTCGCCACGACCTCGTAGGTCTTCGTGACACCGCCTGCGTCCACGACGATCTCGACCCGGTCACCCTTCATGCGTCACCGTCCGGGAGCGGACTGACAGCCAGGCGGCCGCCCGGCTGCCTCTCATACCGGTGTCCTACCCCGCCAGGCCGGGGTGACCCCCGGCGCCGCCTGCCGCCAGGCTGGCCGGGCGGCGCATGCAAGACCGGCGGCGTGTCCCCAGCTAAGGCAGTGAGCTGTTTGGTCACTGGCGCGTCTGGCTATATCGGCGGTCGCCTGGTGCCCGAGCTGCTCAGGGCGGGCTACACGGTCCGGTGCATGGCGCGGGATCCGGGCAAGATCTCCGACCGGCCCTGGTCCGGCGAGGTCGAGATCGCCCGGGCTGACGTGATGGACCCGGACGCGGTGCGGAGTGCGCTCGAGGGCATCGACGTGGCCTACTACCTCATTCACTCGCTCGGCAAGGGCACGGCCTTCGAGCAGCATGATCGCGCAGCGGCCGAGACCTTTCGCCGCCGCCGCGCGGGCGGCTGGCGTCGGGCGCATCATCTACCTGGGCGGCATGACCTCCGGGCCGCCCGCCGGGCTGTCCCCGCACCTGCGCTCGCGCGCGGAGATGAAGCTGCCCGGGCTGGCGTGGCTGGAGCTGTCGGTGCGGCGCGATCAGCAGGGCCGGACGCTGTACGGGCAGCGGGCGATCTTCCGCCCGCGCGGGCTGGCCGGGCATGCCTACTGGTGGTCGATCTGGCCCTTTCACGGCATCGTCTTCGGCGGCATGCTGCGCAACATCACCGCCGCGGCGGAGCGGTCAGCGGGCGCGGACGCCCATGCCCGCCGCGGACGCGCGCGCGCCCTGAACCCCGGCGGCCCTGAACCCCGGCGGCCCTGAACCCCGGCGGCGCTGAACGGCAGCGGCGCTGAACGGCAGCGGCGCTGAACGGCAGCGGCGCTGAACGGCAGCGCTGCGGATGGTGCGTGCGCACGCAGCCGGCCTCCGGCGCGCCGTTCCCCTAGGCTGGCCGTCATCGGCGATCCCGGCTGGAGGACCCGTCATGCTGGTGGCCGGCGTGGACTCTTCGACGCAGTCGACGAAAGTCCTGCTGTGCGACGGGGACGACGGCACGGTCATCGGTCGCGGCATGGCGCCGCACCCCGATGGCACCGAGTGCGATCCGGCCGCCTGGTGGGCCGCGCTGCAGCAGGCCGGCGAGGGGCTGCTCAGCCGCGCCGCGGCCGTCGGCGTGGCCGGCCAGCAGCACGGCATGATCGTGCTGGACGAGGCGGGCTCGGTCATCCGGCCCGCCCTGCTGTGGAACGACATGCGCTCGGCTGCGGCCGCTGCCGCGCTGGTCCGGGAGCACGGCGGCCCGGCGTGGTGGGCCAGCAGCACGGGCAGCGTGCCGACGGCGTCCTTCACGGTCACCAAGCTGCGGTGGCTGGCCGACCATGAGCCCGCCAGCGCGGCCAGGGCCGCCGCCGTGGCCCTGCCGCACGACTGGCTGACCTGGCGGCTGCGCGGCGCCGGGCCGGCCGGGAAGCGGGCGGCCGGCAGGCCGCCGCCGGGCTGACCACCGACCGGGGCGACGCCTCGGGTACCGGTTACTTCGCCCCCGCGACCGGCAGCTGGCGGCCGGACCTGGCGGCAGCGGCGCTCGGTCACCCGGTCGCCCTGCCCCGGCTGGCCGGCCCGGCCGAGGTCGTCGGGCGGACAGCCGGGGGAGCGGCGGTATCCGCCGGAACGGGCGACAACATGGCCGCCGCGTTCGGCCTGGGACTGCAGCCCGGCGACGTGGCGATCTCGATCGGCACCTCCGGCACGGCCTTCGCCGTGAGCGGAGTACCCGCCGCTGACCCGTCCGGGGCCGTGGCCGGGTTCGCCGATGCGACCGGCCGCTTCCTGCCGCTGGTGTGCACGGTGAACGCCGGCCTGGTGCTGTCGGCCGCGGCCACGCTCGCCGGGACGGACCTGGCCGGGCTGTCCGCGCTGGCCCTGGCCGCCGATCCCGGCGCGGGCGGCCTCACCCTGCTGCCGTACCTGGACGGCGAGCGGACGCCAGACCGGCCCGGGGCCACCGGGGTGCTCGACGGCCTGACGACGCGGAACGCGACCAGCCAGAACCTGGCCCGTGCGGCGGTCGAGGCCGTGCTGGCCTCGCTGGCCGATGCTGCCGGGCTGCTGGCCGGCGCCGGGGTGCGGCGCAGCCGCGTCCTGCTCATCGGCGGAGGGGCCCGGTCGGAGGCCGTCCGCCAGATCGCGCCCGGCATCGTCGGCGCACCGGTCCTGGTGCCGGAGCCGGACGAGTACGTGGCGCTGGGCGCGGCCAGGCAGGCCGCCTGGGCGCTGGCCGGGACGGCCGCGCCGCCGGACTGGCCCGCGCGCCCGGCCCGGCAGTACGACGGACCGGCGCAGCCGGAGGTCCGCTCCCGCTATGCCGCGCTGCGCGCGGCTACGGCATCGTGGCACCAGACCCGGTAAGAGGCACCCGGTCCGTTGTGTGATCCGCCGGCCGGCGGGCACGGAAGGCTGGCCCGGCGCAGGCCGGGCAGGACGAGAGGGGAGACAGCACGATGACCGTCGTCTGCGTGACCGGTGCGAGCGGTAAGGCCGGCCGGGCAGTAGTCCGGGACCTGGTGCAGCACGACTACTGGGTGCAGGCCGTTGACCTGGTCCAGCCGGCCGAGGACATCGGGGTGCCCGTGCTGCGCGCGGACCTGACCGACTACGGTCAGGCCGTCGAGGTGCTCAGCGGCGCGGATGCGGTCATTCACCTGGCCAATATTCCCGCGCCCGGCCTGCGGCCGCCGAGCCGTCGTCGGCTGGTCCGATCAGCTCCTCGGCCTCCATCGCCAGCAGGTTGCGGCAGAACATGGCGGTCGGCCGCATCAGCGTCTCGCCGGTGACCATCACCGGGAACTCCGGCGGGAAGCCGCCGGCCTGCCAGGCTCCGCGCTTGACCGCCTCGGCGACGCGGTGCAGGCGGGCGTTGCAGGGCGCGAGCTCGGACCAGGTCATCGCGATCCCGATCACCGGCCGCCCGTCGAACACCTCCGGGCCGAAGCGCTGGCTGCGCGGCCGCAACTGCCGGGCCCGCTGCGGGCGGCATCGCCGGGACGGAGATAATCGATCACGTGTCACGCGGGAGCGAGACATGGACAGGGGAGGACTTCGCGCGATGAGATCCGGTACGGCGATGTGCCAGCGGACGCCGCAATGACAGCGCGCGTCGAGAGGCTCATCACCTCGGGAACGTTCTCGCTGGACGGCCAGGACTTCGCCGTGGACAACAACGTCTGGCTGATCGGGGACGGGCACGAGGTGATCGTCATCGACGCCGCGCACGACGCCGAGGCGATCCTGGCGGCCGTCGGCGGGCGCCGGCTGTCCGCCGTGGTCTGCACGCACGGCCACAACGATCACATCAACGCGGCCGCTGAGGTCGGCGACCGGGCGGGCGCGCCGGTGCTGCTGCATCCGGCCGACCTGCCGCTGTGGCGGATGGTCTACCCCGATGAGCTGCCCGACGGAGATCTCGGCCACGAGCAGGTCATCGAGATCGCGGCCACGCCGCTGCGGGTCCTGCACACGCCGGGGCACTCGCCGGGCAGCGTCTGCCTGTACGCGCCGGCGCTGCGGGTCGTCTTCTCCGGCGACACGCTCTTCCGCGGCGGCCCCGGCGCGACCGGCCGGTCCTATTCCGACCGCCCCACCATCCTGGCGTCGCTCAATGACACGCTCATGACCCTGCCGCCGGAAACGGTGGTCCACACCGGCCACGGCGAGGACACCACGATCGGCGCCGAGTCCCCGGTCCCGGCCGAGTAGCCCGGCGAATCGCGGCGCGACGGCCGCGGTCAGCCGGGGTAGCAGGGACCGAAGATCCTGCCGTAGGCCTGGTGCATGGCCCGCAGGTCATCGTCGCGGACGGCCGTCTCGGCCGTCAGGCACAGGTCATGAGCCGCGGTCATCGCGGCGGCCGCGCGGCTTGCTGCCCCCTCGTCCAGGTAGCCGCCGACGGCGCTGCCGGATCCGGCCGGATCGTAGAGCGGGCTGCTGAGCTTGTCCCTGGCCTCGGCGAAGAACCGGCGGGCGCTGGCCCAGTCGGACCGCACGCGCTCGTGCCGCCAGGCCGACGTCCCGAAGACTGACCAGGCGAGGACCTCCAGATGGAAGGAGCGCAGCGGCTCGCCCGCCTGCCGGTTCCAGGCCTTGAGCTGCCTGATCCGCGGCACGAGCTGTCCGCCGTGGGCACGGTCCGCTGACGCCGACAGCCGAACGTGCTCATCCGGATTCGTGCCGAGCCAGGACAGACCGGCCGGGTCGCCAATTTCCCACCCGCCATGGCTGCTCCACCACGGCCGGGCGAAGGCCGGCAGCACGTCCACCGCGAACTCGCCGCCGGTCACGGTCACCGCGCGGCCGGTCCTGCGCACGGCGCCCGCCGGGCTGGCGGCCGCGAGCACCTCGGCAACGCGCTCGATGACGCCCAGAGAACTGCGTGACCGGTGCCGCCGCCTCAGCACCGCGAGCACGTCGATAACGGCCGCGTCCAGCGGGGCGATCAGCGTGTGCCGCCGGCAGGAGCCGGTCACGAACGCGGCGTCCACCGCGAGCTGGGCGGAAAGCTGCTCGCGCAGCAGCTGGCAGCGCGCCGACACGGCGGCTTCCCGCAGGCCAGTGACCTCCAGGTTCGCGCGCAGAGCCTGGAATGCCTGGTCGCGGGTCAGCGGCGCCGGGCCGCTCCCGGCCGGTCCCGGCCCGGCCGGCTGGCCAGCCGGGCCGGCATCATGATATTTGCCGGCGGTCATCCGCATGCAGCACAGAATGGCACATACCGCAAGCGCCCGTCCGCCAGGCGACCCGGCCCGGTCGCGGCGGCGCTCAGCGCGGCGCGCAGGCGGCTGACCTGGACGCTGGCTGCCGCTGGGCCGACGGTCCGGCGACTGACGGTGCCGGGTCCGAGCCGAGTATGCGCTCGCGCAGGTAGGTCAGGGCCTGGGACAGCAGCCGGGATACATGCATCTGCGAGATGGCCAGCTGCTCGCCGATCTCAGCCTGCGTCATGTTGCCGTAGAACATGCAGGAATGGCCGGCCAGGAACGGATGCCCGTCATCGCCAGCCGGCCCGCTACCCGCGGTTCCCGCCGTCAAACGACTCCGGCGCAGGCAGGACCGGATTTTCGCCGTGGGCGACATCGCCGTCATCGACGGCCACCCGGTGCCGCAGCTGGCCCAGCCCGCGCTGCAGATGGGCAGGCATGCGGCCGAGCAGATCGGGCGGCTGGCGGCCGACGACGATCCGGCGCTGCCGAGCCGGGGCTGAGTGATGTGGCTGGGCTCACCGCCGGGTGCCGTTTCGGGCGCTTGTCTACGGGTACCAGGCAGGGGCACCGGCGACCGGCAAACCTGGCTGGCCGGGGGAGGTGGCGATGGCATCGGCGGCTGCGGCCGACCCGCGGGATGAGTCCCAGGCGGCCTACCACCGGATGGTGTTCCGGCAGCACCAGAAAGAGCACCTGGTCCGCGCCGCCAACGTGATGGCGCTGCTCGGCCTGGCAACGGTAGCCCTGTCCATATCCGCCGCCGTCATGCTGGTGGTCAGCTACGTCACCCGCGCGCAGTGGGCCGGAGCAGTGATCGCCGCCTGCGTTGTGTGCATGTTCGGCGGCCTGTGGTTCGCCTTCCCGCTGTCTCGCCGGCGGCCCGAGAGGACCTGACGAAGAAGGGACGGTGCACGTGCGCACTCTCGCCCACCCTGACAGCGATCCGGGACCGGACAGCGAGCCAGGCCGGCCTGCCGCGTCCCCCGGTCCGGCCGGGCCCCTGGCGTGACGGCGGCCACGGCCACGCTCGGACGGCGGGTGCGCGTCGGCGGCATCTCCGTACAGCTCTCCCGCCCTGAGAAGGTCTACTTTCCCGGCGACCAGATCACCAAGGGCGAGCTCGTCGAGTATTACCGCGTCGTCGCCAGCCGGATGCTGCCCTACCTGCGCAGCCGGCCGCTGGTGCTCGCCCGCTACCCCGACGGCATCACCGGCGAGCGCTTCTTCCAGAAGAACATCCCCGATTACTTCCCGGCCTGGATCAGCCGGGCCGAGGTGGCCAAGCAGGACGGCGTGGTGCAGCATGTCATCGGCGATAAGGCGGCAACACTGGTGTACCTGGCCAACCAGGGCTGCATCGAGCTGCATGTGTTCCTCAGCCGGGTCGGCCGCATCGATCACCCCGACCAGATCGTGTTCGACCTCGACCCGCCCGGCCCTGGCCGGTTCGGCGACGTCCGGATCGCCGCGCTGCATCTGCGCGCCCTGCTGGAAGGGGAGCTCGGACTGGCCACGTTCGTGAAGAGCACGGGCGGCAGCGGCCTGCATATCCATGTCCCGCTGAACGGGCGAGCCGACTTCGGCACGGCCCGTGACTTCACCCGGCAGGCAGCCGCCCTGCTCGCCGCGCGCTACCCGGACCTGGTCACGACCGAGCAGCGGAAGGCCAGCCGGGGCGGCCGGATATACGCGGACGTGATGCGCAACGCTTACGCGCAGACGGTCGTCGCGCCGTACTCGGTCCGGGCCAGGCCGGGCGCGCCGGTGGCGATGCCGCTGCACTGGGACGAGGTACGGGACAGCGGCCTGGAGCCGGGCCGGTTCACGCTGCGCGCGGCCGCCGCCCGGCTGGCCAGTGGCGGCCAGGGCGCCGATCCGTGGGCGGGCATGTCCCGCCGCCGCTACGGCCTGGCCACGGCCAGGCGGCTGCTGGGCGGCCTCGCGGCGAGCTGATGGCATGCCCCGCCGCGCCGGGTGTGAAGCCCGGGCCGGCTGACCTGGCCGGCGCACGTGAGCCTGGCCTCAGGCCGCAGGGCGCGCCAGGGACCGGTCGTAGGCGGTCATGGCCTCCCGGCCGATCCGGTCCCAGGTGTAGCGGGACCTGGCCCGGTTGGCGGCCGCGATCCCGAAGGCGGCAGCCCGGACCAGCGGGCGGCACCGCGCCGCCCGGCCGGTACCGGGACCCCGCGATGGACCCTGAGGAGCGAGCATGAAGCGGCCGGCCCGGCTAACTGATGCAGGCAGCCAGCGGGCACGGGCCGCCAGTCAGGCCTTCTTCTCGGCCCGGTGCCGCTGGCGCGGCCTGACGCTCACGTGCGGGTGCGGCACGTGCGGGTGCGGCACGTGCGGGTGCGGCACGTGCGGGTGCGGTACATGCGGGTGGGGCAGGTGCGGAACGCTCGCCGGCCGGCGCGGCCGCAGGCTGCTGAGCGCGGGCGCCCGTGCGACCAGGATGACGCCGGCGACGAGCCCCACGATGCCGGCCGCCTGCAGGGCGAGCAGGGCGGGCGAGATCCGGATCACGTCGCCGAACACCACCACGCCGAGCAGCATGCCCGTCACCGGCTCGGCGGCGGTGATGCCCGGCAGCGAGGCATGCAGCGGAGCGGCGTTGAAAGCGCCCTCCATCAGCCACATGCCGACCAGGCTCGCGATCACCAGGCAGTAGACGGGCCAGCTCGACAGCGCGGCCAGGATCGAGCGGCCGTCGATGGTCACCAGCGTGCTGCGGGTGAGCGCGTCGGAGATGCCGAAGATCAGGCCGGCGGCGATCCCGGTGAGGGTGGCCCGCTGCTGGCCCTGCCGCCGCCAGCCGGCCCGGACCAGGATCAGGGCGATCACGCCGATGACGGCCGCGGCCGGCCAGTAGGCCGCGGATCCGACCCGGACGCTCTGGCCGGTGACGGAGCGCGAGACCGACAGCACCGTGACGCCCAGGCCCAGCAGGATGGCGCCGAGCAGCTCGGATTTCTGCAGGCGCTCCCCGGCCAGCGGGACGGCGAGGATAAGGGCGAAGATGAGCTTCCGTGGCCAGCAGCGGCTCGGCCAGCGACAGGTCGAGGTGGCCCAGCGTCCAGCCCGACAGGATCTGGCCCGCCACCATGATGGCGATGCCGGCCAGCCAGCGGCGCTGGTGCAGCAGCTCGATGATGAGCCGCGGCCGCAGGAAATACGACTTCGGGGCCTGCTCGGCGGCATGCTGCTGGAGCACCAGCCCGACTCCGGTGAGCATGGCGGCCACCAGGGCCAGGGCGACGTTCACCGGTACTGCTCCGCGATCGGGCCCAGCATGAGCCTGAGCCGGAACCGGTCCCGGGCCGGCCCGGCCAGCGACACCTTGCGGTTCAGGACGTTGCCGGACGCGTGCACGGTCGCCGCCAGCAGGGCGAGCACGTAACTGATCATGGGCTGGCCTGCGCTGCCCTGCGGCCTGACTCGCTGGCGTGGATCACGTTATGCCTGCCCGGGGTTCGTCGCCCGCGTCGGAATGCTGACGCACGTGCCTTTCCATAGTTGCCCCGGATATGCAGGCCGGACCCGGCCGCAAGAGCCGGGCGGCACGACCGCGCCCGATCCGGGCCTGTAGCTAGCGTACGCGACGCCCGGCAGCGCCGGCGGGTGCTATCGCCCCGGCTTGTCGAGCCGGCCGCGGAGCGGATGCCGCCCTGCTGACCTGGTGATCCGTGGACCTCCGTGGGCAGTGGGGTGAAGGGGTTCGTTTCGCATCAAGGCAGCGCGGCGTCCCGCTACCCGGCGGGGCGCGGGCCGCACACCGGTCAGGGCCGGAACATCGGGCGCAGTCGCCAGGCGCAGGTCAGCACGACGGCATTGGGCACCAGCAGGAGCACCGGCACGGCGTCCGGCGCTGCCGCGGCTGTCGCCGCGCCGGCCAGGGCGCCGGCCACGATGGCGGCCAGGATGGCCAGGCTCCGGCCGAGTCCTTCCGGCGTCTCGCGCAGTGCGAGCGCGGCCAGGACTCCGGTCAGCGTGCTGGTGAGATAGGTCGTGGACAGCTGGCCGAGCCGGCGCACGGCGGCGCTCTGCATGCCCATGGCGGCCCCGGCCAGGCCCAGCAGCACGAGCTGCGCAGCGCCCTGCGGCCGCGCTCCCGCCGCCCACCAGCCGGCGCTGAATCCGAGCAGCAGCACCAGCTCGGCTGCCAGGCAGGCCGTGACCCGCGGCGGCCAGTCCGGCTGCCCGCCGGGGCTCCGGTCCCGCTCCCTGGCGATCGGCGCGCCCGCGAGCACCCCCGCCGCATAGCCCGCCAGGGCAACTCCCGCGTGCTCGGCGAGCGTGGCGACGCGCAGGCCGGCCGAGACGCCGATCAGCACCAGGTTCCCGGTGATCACACTGCCGAAGACGTGCCCCAGGTGCAGGAAGCAGACGGCGTCAGCTACTCCGGTCGTGATCGTGAGAATGACCACGAGCAGGTCCCTGACCTGCCGTTTCCGGTCGGCTTGCTGCTGCTCGCGGTGCGCGCGCTGCCCGCCGGGCTGCTTCACCGCGCGCTGGCGACCAGCGGGCCTGCCGCCGCGGCGGCGTCGGCCTGCTCCAGCAGCTCGCGGAGCCGGGTCCGGCCGCGGTGCAGCCGGGACATCACCGTCCCCAGCGGGCAGTGCATCAGGCTGGCGATCTCCCGGTAGCCGTAGCCTTCGACGTTGGCGAGGTAGACGGCCATCCGGAACTCGTCGGGGAGCCGGCGGAATGCGCTGGTCACGCGGGCGTCAGGCAGGTGATCCAGCGCTATCTCCTCAGCCGAGCGCAGCCCTCCGGAGGTGTGTGACTGCAGCCGGGCCAGCTGCCAGTCCTCGATCTCCGGCGCGCTGCTCAGCTGCGGCTCGCGCTGCTTCTTCCGGTAGCTGTTGATAAACGTGTTGGTCAGGATCCGGTTCAGCCAGGCGCGCAGATTGGTGCCTTCCCGGAACTGGTGGAACGACGCGTAGGCGCGCGTATAGGTCTCCTGGACCAGGTCTTCTGCGTCGGCCTGGTTACGGGTCATCCGCATGGCCGTGACGTGCAGCATGCCGGCGTGGTCGAGCGCCTCGGCGAAACGCTCCTGCGCCCAGCGGTCGATGCTGTGGCGCGGCTGGGCACTGCCGGGAGCCGCCCGGCGCCCGGCGCGCGCTACCTGCTCACGGGCCCGGGCCTTGCTGGAGGCCGGCCCGGCGTCCCTCGGCGGGGAGCGAGGCGGCCGGTACGGCACTCGCGCTGTCTGCGTGGAGCTGACCATGGCGATCTCGGGTCCTCCTGCTGGGCTCCCGGCCGGCGGGCCGGGGCATCGGTGCTGTCGGGGCTGGTCGCAGACGGTTACCCGGAGCGACGCGGCTCAAACGGAGCGGATGACGCGGTCAGGGCGACCGCTGGCCGCGGCGGCCCGGCAATCCCGGCTGGCACGGGCCGGCCGGGTCCGGCAGGCCGGTCAGGGCGGCCGGAAAGCTAAGTCCGGCAGGAACGACCGGTCCGGCAGGAAGGAGGTCGCCGCACCGGCGAGTTCATCGTAGCTCCAGGTCAGGCTGCCGGACCGCAGCTCATCGAGGATGCCGTTGATCCAGCTCAGCTCGGCAGCGGTGACGGCGCGCAGGTACTCGTCCTCCAGCAGCGTCACCCGGGGCAAAACGGCGGAGTAATTCTCCAGTTCCCGTTCGATGGCGGCGAGGTTCTCGCGCAGGCGCCCGGCCCGCCGTTCGAGCACGGCCAGCGCCTGGCCGGGAGCTAGCAGCATGATGAACGACAGGGCGGCGGGGAACTGCGGGAACTCGTTGCGGGGAGCCGCCAGCATGCCCTCTAGCCACTCCATCAGTTCCCGGCGGCCCGCATCGGTCAGTTCGTAGACCGTGCGCTCGGGGAACTGCTGGTCACGCTCGGTGGCGCGGACGGCGATCAGCCCGGCCTCGTGCAGCCGCTTGATCGTCTTGTACAGGTTCGCGCGCTGCCCGACGTTGATGACCTGGTCCTTGCCCCACAGCTTGATCAGTCGCTGCATGGCATAGGGATGCAGCGGCCCGATCACCAGCAGGCTCAGCACGGCGAGGGCCAGCGGTGACGGGCGCAGCTTCGATTCCACGCCACTCAGTGTACTAGTTACCGGCGCACTAGTGGCTGAGCTGGCTCCGGGCACTTGCGCGCCGCCGGCGGAGCGCGGGCCAGTCAGTAGTTCGGAGTGCACTAGTGGTCGGCGATATGAGTTGACAGGCGACTAGTTGCATTGACACTATTGCGCAGTCGGCCTGCTCCCGCAGGCAGCGGATGACGGCCGATAGCGACCGCACCGGAAGGGAATCCGCGATGACGACTGAACTGACCACTACCCCGGCGCGCGAACCGGCTCAGCAGGCCGTGCGGATCCGGGCTCATCATCGCTCCGTCAGGCATATCGCCGATGCCCTGCAGGCGCGCCGCGAGGGCCGCCTGCCCGTGATCGACGACCCGGCACGATGAGCGCGGCCTCAGGCGGCGCGCCGCTGCTGGAAGCACGCGGCCTCACCGTCCGGTTCGGCAAGGTCACTGCCCTCGATGGCCTCGACCTGGTCGCGCCATCCGGGCAGGTGCTGGCCATCCTGGGGCCGAACGGCGCCGGCAAGACCACGTTCGTCCGCACTGTCGCCACGCTACTGCGGCCAGCGAGCGGCGAGCTGCGGGTGCGGGGAAGCGACGTCGCGCGGGACCCGGTGAGCGTCCGGCGGGACATCGGCCTGGCCGGCCAGTCGGCCGCGGTCGAGCCGGCCATGACCGGCCGCGAGAACCTGGAGATGACGGCCCGGCTGTTCGGGCAGCCGCCGCGAGCGGCCCGGCGGGCAGCGGCCGCCGTGATCGAGCAGCTCGATCTCGGCGAGGTCGCCGACCGCCGCTGCGGAACTTACTCTGGCGGTCAGCGCCGCAGGCTCGACCTCGGTGCCAGCCTGGTCGGCGCGCCACGGCTGCTGCTGCTCGACGAGCCGACCACGGGCCTGGATCCGGCGGGCCGGCGCGAGGTATGGGAAGCCGTCCGCGGCCTGCGGGCGCTGGGCACCGACGTGCTGCTGACCACGCATTACCTCGATGAGGCCGACGAGCTCGCCGACCACGTGGTCGTGATCGACCACGGCCGCTGCATCGCGGCCGGCACGCTGGGCCAGCTCAAGGCCAGTGTCGGGCACGACGTCATTGAGGTCACCGTCTCCGATCCGGCGAGGCTGGAACAGGCCGGCCAGATCCTGCGGTCGGTTACCTGCAGGCCAGCCGGGCTCGACCCGGGCGGGCGGCGGGCCAGCGTCCCGGCTGCGGGCGGGGCAGGCCAGCTGGCCGCGGTGATCCGCGGCCTCGATGAGTCCGCGATCGGCGTCGATGAGATCGGCCTGCGGCGGCCGACCCTGGACGAGGCGTTCCTGGCCCTCACCGGCGATCACTCTGACATCCCGGCCGGGGCCGGGCCTAGCTACAGCGGGAGCTCCCGATGACCATGATGACCACCATCACCCGCCCGGTCAGCCCGCCCGGGGCGGCCCGTGCCTCGCTCGAGGTCGCACGGCGGGTCCTGCGCAAGTACATGAGGACGCCCGGCCTGAGCGTCATGGGCGTGGTCCAGTCGGCGCTGTTCCTGTTCTGCTTCCGGTACGTGTTCGGCGGCGCGATCCACGCTGGCACGGGCAGCTATGTCGACTACCTGGTGCCGTCCTACGTCGCGACGATCGTCCTGTTCACCGGGGGCGGGATCGCCGTCGCCGTGGCCGAGGACCGTGCCATGGGCTTTACCGACCGGCTGCTGTCGCTGCCGCTGCCGCGGTCCTCGATCGTGCTCGGCCGCACGCTCGCGGACTCGGCCACGAACGCCTGGTCCATACTCGCCACCGCCGCCCTCGGCTTCCTGTTCGGGTTCCGCCTTAGCGGCAGCGTGCTGGACGGGCTGGCCGCCCTCGGGCTGTGCCTGCTCTATGGCGTCGTCTTCACCCTCGTGTTCATCGTGATGGGGCTGTTCGCGGCCAGTGTCCAGGCCGCCCAGGGCCTCTCGCTGATCGCCTTCGTCTTCGCGTTCATCTCCAGCGCCTACGTGCCGGCCGGCTCGATGCCGGGCTGGCTCCAGCCCTTCGCGAAGTACCAGCCGATCACGCCGATGGTCAATGCGGTCCGCGCCCTCATCGCCGGATCCGGCAGCGACCTGACGGTGGCACTGGCATGGTCGGCGGCGCTGCTCGCCGTGGCCGCGCCCGTCGCGGTGATCCGGTACCGGCGAGCCTGAAGATCCCCGCCGCTGCCCTTGAATCCGGGCTGGGTGGCGTAGAAGGCTCGGGTGCACGGGGCGGGCCGCGGCGATGAGGAAAGGTGCCCATGCCAGACTTGCTGACCATCTACGCCCAGAGCCAGCCGGACAAGCTGGCGGTGATCGACGACCGTGGTCGCGGCGAGCCGGTCCGCTGGACCTACGCCGAGCTCGAGGACCGGTCGAACCGCCTGGCCAATGCCCTGGCGTCGCTCGGAGCAGGCCCGGCGCAGAAGGTCATCTGGTGCGGCCCGAACTCGGCGCGCGTCGTGGCGGTCATCAGCGCTATCAGGAAGGCCGGTGCCGTCGCCGTGCCGCTCAACTACCGGCTGACCCCCGGGGAGGCGCTGCACGTCATCAACGACTCCGACGCATCGGTGGCCTACGTGGACGGCGAGCACGCGCCGATGTTCGCGGCCCTGCGCGACCGCCTGCCCGCGATGCGGCACGTCATCGTGTTCGGCGGCCCGGCCCCGCCGGGGCTGCGCAGCGATGACTGGATTGCTGGCATGCCGCCGGAGCCGCCCGCGGGCGCGGCCGAGAGCGCGGGCGCGGACACGATGATCTACACCTCGGGGACCACCGGGAAGCCCAAGGGAGCATTCCGCCGCGGCCGCGCGGACGATGGCTCGCTGGCCGCGCTCATCGGGCTCATCGGCTACACGCCCGACGATGTGTACCTGACGTCCGGGCCGCTTTACCACAGCGGGCCGGGCGCCTTCCTGGCCGGCGCGCTGGCCTTGGGGCAGACAGTCGTGGTGCAGCGGAAGTTCGACGCAGAGGACTGGCTGCGCCTCGTGCAGGCCTACCGGGTGACGTCCACGTTCGCCGCGCCCGCGCCGATCCGGATGGTGTGCGGCCTGCCGGCGGAGGTCAAGGCGCGTTATGACCGGTCGTCCATGCAGCGGATGATCGCCAACGCCGCGCCCTGGAGCTTCGCGCTCAAGGAGCAGTACCTGGCCGACTTCCCGGAGGACTCGCTGTGGGAGGTGTACGGGTCGACCGAGCTCGGGGTGGACTGCGTCCTGGAGCCGAAAGACCAGCGGCGCAAGCCCGGCTCGTGCGGCAGGCCGGCGCCCGGCGTGCAGATCCGGCTGCTCGACGAGACCGGCGCGGAGGTGACCGGTACCGGCCCCAGCCATCCGGGCGAGCTCTACGTGCGCTCCCCGGCTGTCTTCGACGAGTACTACAAGCAGCAGGCCAGCTACGAATCGGCGCGGCGCGGCGACTATCACACCGTGGGGGACATCGCCTACCGCGACGACGAGGGCTACATCTACATCTGCGACCGCAGGAACGACATGATCATCTCTGGCGGGATGAACGTCTACCCGGCCGAGATCGAGGCCGTGCTCGAGCAGCACCCGGCTGTCTACGAGGCCGCGGTGTTCGGCATCCCGTCAGACGAGTGGGGCGAGGCGGTTCACGCCGCGGTCGTGCTGCGGCCAGGCGCGGTACTGTCCGCCGGCGACGTCATCGCCTTCAGCAAGGATCACCTGGCCGGCTACAAGACGCCCAGGTCCGTGTCCTTCATTGATGACCTGCCGAGGACGGGGTCCGGCAAGGTGCTGAAGCGGCTGCTGCGCGCACCGTACTGGGCCGGTCACGGCAGCAGGGTGGGCTGACGCCGCGGCGGCTGAAATCGCCTGCCGGCCGCAGCGGGCGGCGAGGCAGGATGGAGCCGTGGATGACGGGGCTTTCGCCGGCCATGTTTCCGGCCGGCTGGCGACGCTGCCGGGCGTGCCGGCCATCACCCCGGCTCATGCCGGGTCCCGTCCGCGGGGACCGTAGCGGTGCCTGCGAGAAAGATGGTGCCCTAGTGACCAGGGGCGAACGGATCCTTCCGCCACCAGAGGCGGGCGAGCGGGCCATGCTCAGCGCATGGCTGGATTTCCAGCGCGCCACCCTGGCGCTCAAGTGCGCCGGGCTGAGCGACGATCAGCTGCGGCAGCAGGCCGTGCCCCCGTCACGGCTGTCGCTGCTCGGCCTGGTCCGGCACATGGCCGAGGTGGAGCGCGTCTGGTTCCGGCCGGTGCTCGCCGGCGAGGAGATGTCCGGGCTGTGGTCGGCCGGCGGCGAGCTGGACCCGGAGCCGGCCTTTGCTGACGCGGGGACGGCCGATGCCGCCGCGGCCTTCGCCGCCTGGCGGGACGAGTGCGAGCACGCCACGCGGCTGGCCGCGGCGGCGGTGTCCCTGGACGTCGCCGGCATGCGCGGCGGGATGCGGTTCTCGCTGCGCTGGGTCATGGTGCACATGATCGAGGAATACGCGCGTCACAATGGTCATGCTGACTTGCTCCGGGAGCGCATTGACGGCGCAACCGGGCAGTGATCAGATAAATCACCCGGATCCTGGCGTCGAGGTCGGCAACCCGTAGGCTGACGGTTCCTGGCGAGGAGGCAAGCGATGCAGGATCGCGAACGATGGGTGGTGGTCGGTCTCGACACCGGCGGCACCATGAACAACGCCACGGTGCTCGACGGTACGGGCCGGTTCCTGGTTGAGGACATGGTCGAGTCTCCCAGCCTGGTCCGGGAGGGACCGGATAAGGCGATCGAGGCGCTGGCCCAGGCACTGGACAACATCCTGGAGCTCACCGGCATCGAGCGCGGCGCGGTCCGGGCGGTGGGCCTGGACACGCCAGGGCCAGTCAGCGCGAACGGCGTCATCTCCTCCAGGGGAGCGACCAACTTCTCCGAGCCTGAGTGGCGCGGCTTTGACGTCCGGGGGGCGCTGGAGGGCCGGATCGGGCTGCCCGTCCTCTACAACAATGACGCGAACGCGGCGGCACTCTACGCTCACCACGCCCATTTCGGGCCGGAGGCGGCCGCGCTGCGCTCCTCGGTGTCCGCCATCGTGGGCACCGGGCTCGGCGGCGGCGTGATCGAGGCCGGGCGGGTGGTGCGCGGAGCCGCGGGAATGGCCGGCGAGTTCGGGCACGTGTGGATTCCGATGGACGGGCTGCTCGGGCCCGGCCAGCCGGCGCCCGTCTGCAACTGCGGTTTCGCGGGCGACGCCGAGAGCGTCGCGTCGCTGACCGGAATCGGCAAGAACCTGCTGCCTTACTGGCTGACCCGCTTTCCTGGCCACGAGCTGGCCGCGGCCGGTCCGCTTGCGAAGGCCGCCAAGCTCGTCCGGGGCTACGGGGAGGCGGGCGACCCCCTGGCCCTGGAGATCTTCGAGCAGCAGGCCAAGGCCGTGGGCAGGCTGTTCACGATCGCCGCGAACTTCACCGACCCGGATGTCTACTTCCTGGGCGGTGGCGTGGTGCAGGCCGGGCAGCACTTCCGCGACTGGTTCCTCGGCCGGGTCCGGGAGCACACCATGCTGCGCGACGAGCAGGCCTCCGCGGCCTCCGTCGCGCTCGTTCCGGACCTGGACATGGCCGGCGCCCGCGGCTCGGCGATCGCCGCGCGCGCCGCGGTGCTGTAGCCGCGGCGCCAGGGCTGGCAGCCGCGGGGTTCTGCATCCCCGACGGTGAGCTTGTCCAGCCAGGACTGCCCCGGTGTGCCGAACCTGAGCGCGACCTTCTGCACTGCCGTCGCGATCAGGAACAGGTCGGCGTCCAGGCTCCCGGCTAGGCCGGGATACGGCGGCCGGTAATCGAGGTGGGCCGGATCCGGATCCAGTACGGCTTGTCGACCCGGGTCGCCCACGGGTGCAGCCCCAGCTCGTTCAGGTGACTGATCTCGGCGTCCTCGAGGACTAGCTCGGCCCAGCCGGTGACCAGCACGCTCCAGCCGGACTTGCTGGCCGGGTCATAGCTATCCGCCTCGAACGCCACCGCCTCCTGCTTCGCGGCGGCCGCGAGCTTGGAGCCGTAGGCGACATGGAAGATCACGTCCTGACCGTCGACCGCGTGGTTGACGGGAAGCACGGTCACCTCTCCGTCGTTGATGAACCCGATCCGGCCTACCGGAACAGAGCCCAGCAGCCGGAGGCACTCGTCGAACGGCAGCGTCTCAAGACCTACATGGTCGGTCGGCCATTCGCTCATGGGCACTGCCTCCACTCTGATTGTCCCCAGCTCAGCCGATCCCTGATCCGGGGCCAGCGTCAGGGGCTAAGGTCCCGCAGGACGGCCAGCATCGCGGCTGCGGCAGCATGGCGACCGGGGATCACCCATCATCCTGCCGGTAGTCTCTGCCGCGCGGCTGGCAATCGTAGCCAGAGCGCTCGATCAGGACGCCGCGAGGCTCCCGATGAACCGTTCGCTTCGGAAGAGCTGTCTGAGCTGGCCAGCTACCGGCGCTCAGCGCCAGTCCGGAAGTGCCGCCTGGCCAGGGCAGAATCAGCAGCACGTCCCCGGACGGAGCAAGAGCTGGCCTTGAGATGCGCATCCGCGTGATGGTGACAGCGGTCGCACAGCGGCCAACGTAGTGACGTGCTCGCCTGCGACGAGTCGTTCTTCGGCGCCCTGCTCGCCGCCGACCACGACGCGCTCGGCTCCATCCTGACCCACGACTTCCTGATCGTCGACGTGATGAGCGGCCAGGTCACCGGCCGCGACGACCTGCTGGCCGCGGTCAGGTCAGGCGAGCTGCTGTTCAGCGAGGTGGCCCAGTATGCCGGTGAACGCTCCGTCCGCTGCCGTGACCGCGCAGCAGTGGTGATCGGTCGAACGCGGATGACCATGAGATTTCAGGGCAGGGAGGCGACCGCCAGCAGCCGGTACACCCACGTCTACACCCGTGACGGCGGCCGGTGGCGCCTCATGTCAGCGCAGCGAACACCCATAGCGCCCTAGCCATCGGCAGCGCGGGACTGGCACCGCCAGCGGTCGCCGTGAACAGGCTCGCGGGGTCCTCCTGGGTCATGGCAGAAATGCTGCTGCATCCGCTCGGCGCGATCAACCGCCGCGGCCTGCCGCGGCCTGTGGCGGCCTGCGATGCGGGCGTGATCCGGTTTATGCTGCCCGTGCCGGGTGCAACTTGATCCGGCGCTTGCGCACCGTGCCGAGCAGCGCGAGGGAGTGCCCATGCCTCACCGGGTGATCATCATCGGGGCCGGATTCGGCGGGATCGGCATGGCGATCGCGCTCAGGCGGGCGGGCATCGAGGACTTCGTCGTGCTGGACCGCGCCGATGACCTCGGCGGGATCTGGCGCGATAACAGCTATCCGGGCCTGACCTGCGACGTGCCATCACAGCTGTACTCGTTCTCGTTCCGGCCCTGGCGCTGGAGCCGTCGCTTCCCGGCACGCGACGAGATCCTGGCTTACCTGCACGCGCTGGTCGCCGGGTACGGTCTCGGCCCGCACCTCCGCCTCGGCTGCGGGGTCGCGGCGGCCGAGTTCGACGAGCGCCGCGCGGTCTGGAACCTCACCCTGGACGATGGCGGGACAGTGCAGGCGACAGCGGTCGTCTGCTCCGTCGGCCAGCTCGGCCGCCCCGCCTTTCCGGACATCGCCGGCCGGGACGAGTTCGCCGGACCCTCGTGGCATTCAGGACGCTGGAACCATGATGTCGATCTGGCAGGCCGGCGTGTGGCGGTCATCGGCACCGGGGCCAGTGCCATTCAGTTCGTGCCCGAGATCGCCAAGGTCGCGGCGCGGGTCAACGTCTACCAGCGCAGCGCGCCTTATGTGCTGCCCAAGGCCGACCGGCCCTACCGGGACTTCGAGCAGGCCTTGTTCGATCGGCTGCCAGCGGTGCGCAAGGCCGACCGGCTGCGCATTTTCCTCTACGGCGAGCTGCTGACCAGCGGCTTCGTGCTGTCGCCGAAGCTGCTGGCCGGCCCGATGCAGCTCTGGCGCCGCCAGCTCCGGTCGCAGATCGCCGATCCCTGGCTGCGCGCGAAGTGCGTTCCTGACTACCTGATGGGATGCAAACGGGTGGTGTTCTCCAACGACTGGTACCCGGCACTGGCGCGTCCGAATGTCACGCTGGTCACGGACCAGATCGAGCGGATCGTCTCGGACGGCGTGATCACCGCCGACGGCACGACTCGCACCGTGGACGTGATGATCTACGGCACCGGATTCAGGGCGGTGGAGTTCCTCGCGCCGATGGCGGTCAGCGGCCTCGACGGCCTGCGCCTGCAGCAGGCCTGGCAGGAAGGCGCGCATGCGTACCTGGGCATCACGGTCCCCGGCTTCCCGAACTTCTTCATGCTCTACGGGCCTAACACCAACCTCGGCGGCAATTCGATCATCTACATGCTCGAAGGGCAGATCGGCTACGTGCTCGGCGCCATCGAGGCACTCCAGGCCGAGCGCCTGGCCTGGGTTGACGTGCGCCCCGAGGTGGAACAGGCATTCAACTCCTGGGTGCATTCGGCCAGCGAGAAGTCGGTGTGGGAGACCGGCTGCCACAGCTGGTACACGACGGCCTCCGGGCGCAACACCAACAACTGGCCCGACCATACGTTCCTGTACCGGCACCGGGTCCGGCGCTTTGACCTTGCCGCCTACCGGGTCAGGCCGAAGCAGCCGGTCACGGCTGGCACCAGCGCGGCATGACCGCCGGCCGCGCTCGCCGGGGGCCGCGCTTGCCTCCCGCGGTCATGCGCCTTGGCGTGCGGCAGCTTGGCAGGCGGTGCCTCGACCCGGCGCTGCCCTGGCCGGTGCAGCGCGCGCGGCTGGACCGGCTCACCGGGACGTTGCCGCTGCCACGCGGCACCACGGTCGCCGGGCACTCGATCGGCGGGCTCAGCGCCACGGTGGTGTCGGCACGGGCGCCGGATCCGCAGCGGACGGTCATCCACTTTCACGGCGGTGGCTACTGCCTGGGCTCCGGGCGCATGGCCCGGTCCTGGGCGGCGCACCTGAGCGCCCGGGCGGGGTGCCGGGTCGTGCTGCCCGAGTACCGCCTGGCACCCGAACATCCCTATCCGGCGGCACTGGAGGACGCCCGCGCGGTCATGGCGGCGCTCTGCGCCGAGGCCGGGCCGGGCTCGCTGGTCGTGTCCGGCGACTCGGCGGGCGGGGGACTGGCCCTGGCCATGGTCCTGTCGATGCGCGCCGACAACCAGGAGCTGCCGGCGGGCTGCATCCTGCTCTCGCCGTGGCTCGACCTCGGGCGCGACCGGCGGGCCATCCCGGACCTGGTTCACCGGGACGTGCTGCTCAGCCCGGACTGGCTCAGCGCCTGCGCTCGCGCGTATGCCGGCCCGTCCGCCTGGGCCGATCCCGCGGTCTCGCCACTGTGCGCCGCCCACGGCGGGCTGCCGCCGCTGCTGATCCAGGCCGGGACTGACGAGCTGCTCGCCCCCGACGCCGAGCTGCTGGCCGAGAGTGCCTCGGCCTCCGGGGTGGACGTGACCTACACCAGGTGGCCGCGCATGTGGCACGACTTCGTGCTCCAGCCCGGATTGCTGGCCGCGGCCGACAGCGCAGTGCAGCAAGCGGCCTGGTTCGTCAGAAAGGTGACGGCCAGCTCGTAACGATTTTTCGGGCGAAGTCGCCAGGAGCCGGCTTACGCCATAGGGGTCATCACATTGGCGGCAGCGCTGCCGTTGCCGCCCAGACAGACTGTTGACAATGGTCGTGCCATAGTTATTTTTGCGGCGTGACGCCGCACCAGCTGAACCTGCTCGCCGTCCCGGTCCCCTCGGCTCGCGGCTGTCGGGTGGTGGCCTCTACTGGCTCATCGCAACCGTGCCGATCTGCTTCCTGTGGTCTGCCCGCAATGCCTGGGTCCTAGTGATTGAGGCGGGCTGGGAGGCGCCCGCGGAGGTGACCAGGCCGGGAGGGCCGCAAGTCAGCGTGAGACGGGCTCGATGCGCTCCAGCTGCCGGAAGCTCTTCCTCATCGTGGGAGGCCTGGTACAAGTCCAGCGCTAGCTGGCCGTTAAGCCAGAACTGGGGGGTAGTGCCGAGGGCCTTGGCCAGCCGCAGGGCTGTCGAGGGAGTGATGCCCCGCCGGCCGTTGACGATCTCGTTCAGCCGTACATAGGAAACGCCGATCCGGCCCGCCAGCTCCGCCTGGGTCATGCCCAGCGGCCTGATGAACTCCTCCAGCAGCATCTCGCCAGGCGGCGTCGGCGGCCGGTCCGACGGGATCCTCGCCTGCGCCATCTCCGTCACTCCCTCAGCGATTGTCCACGATCTCGACATCTTCCGCGCCGGACTCGGTCCACCGGAAGCACATCCGCCACTGATCGTTGATCCGGATCGAGCACTGCCCCTCACGTTCGCCTTTCAGCTTCTCCAGGCGGTTGCCCGGCGGTGCCCGCAGGTCCCCTAAGACCACCGCCTGGTTTAGCTGGTCCAGCTTTCTCCTGGCGACCCGCACGAGGTCTGACGGGCAGGACTTGCGGGCCTGCTTGCTGTCGCGCCCGTCGAACAGGTCCTCGGTGCCCTTGTCCCGGAAGGATGCGATCACTCATCGCAGTATAACGGACCACGTAATCCATGGCAAAGCCTCGTGGTCGGAACTGTCCGGTGGGTGCGGCATGGGCGCCCCGGCATGTCGGCCGCCAGCTGCGGCAAGTGCGGACCGGTGCCGAGATGGCCGACCTGGAAGCGGTCCGCTCCCAGGCCGAGGAACTGGTCGCCCGCGAGCGCGGAGAGGAGAACCGGGCCTCCCGGCACGGCGTGCTCAGCCGCTCGTACACCGCAATGAGCCGCCGCGGCCAGGGCCGACGCGGAAGCCGGAGGCTAATCTCGGCCGTCTGATGCATCTTGGAGGGGAACCGGCAAAGGTGATCACGATGCAGGCGGACCTACACCAGGACTCCCGTTCGCTTCGGCGCCAGTGCGTCGCATAACGATGCTTAATACGCGGGTGATCCGTGTCACTCCTGTGTTCTCGCGTCACACGCTGGGATGGTGCTGAGATGAGCAGCTTCCCGTGTCTTGCGCGTTTCGTGTCGGGTTCTGGCCAGGCATTGGCCAGGACCATGCTCGAGGCTGCCGGGTTCACGGTCGCGGAGGCGGCCACGGGCGCACAGGCGACGCAAGCGGCAAGGACCGTCCCTCCCAGGCTGGTCCTGCTCGACATCCAGCCGCTGCGCGACGATTGCGTGTGGACGCCCCCGCGGCGGTTGTCATGGCAAGCGCGACTGCAGCTCGACGAGCCGGCGGGTCGCGTAGTTCATCTCCTGGACAGTCAGGCGGAGCCGGTACCAGAGACAGCGAAGCCGTTCGCGGCCGGTCCAGGAGACCGACTTCTCCAGCTGCCGCTTCTGGATGTGTTCACCCAGGGTGGGGGTTGCGGTCATTATCGCTTTCTCGCCCTTCTCGCCTCTCTGTGTCCTTGACCGCTGCGGCGTCCTTGCTGTTGCCCTCATTGCTTCCTCCTGCATGTCCTCGAACTTGTCGGTTCCTGCGGCTTTCTCTGAATGCCTTCATCGAGACGGTAGGTCCCGGACAGTCACGAGGAATCCGGTGTTTCCACATGAAGGTGGGCCGACCGCCGCATAAATGTGCGGCCGGTGACGTGCACGGTGGTGGCCACCTGCAGACCTTCCCTGGCTCCGGCGCTCGCGTACTGGGCGCCGCGAGCCTCAGCAGTCCGTCTGCCGGGTGCTCTGAGTCTTGGCTGGCTCCGCGGCCGATGATGGTCCTCGTCGGGGCGGGCGAGCGCCTTGACCCGGGAGACCCGGGCGCGAATCATGGAGTGGCCAGCTGGTCATGGCTGCTCCTGCGGTGGGAGGCGCTCGTGGCTGCGGATACCCAAGGTGCCGGCTCGCAAGGTGCGCTGGTCGCGCCGGAGAAGGCCAAGTTGCGTAGGGTCCTCCGGCGGTTCGACCTCATCTTGTTTACCGCCTGCGCGATTGTGGGCCTCGACAGCGTCGCGTTCGCCGCGCAGTCCGGCGCGCAGGCGATCACCTGGCTGGTGATTTCACTGGTGCTGTTCTTGATCCCCTACGGGATGCTGGTGGCCGAGCTGGGATCGGCTTTCCCGGTCGAAGGCGGGCCGTATGAGTGGGTGAAGATGTCCTTTGGCCGGCTCGTCGGCTCCGTCACCGCTGTTATGTACTGGCTGACAAACCCGATCTGGATCGGCGGGACGCTGGCGGCCACCGCGATCGCCACGCTCAACGATTTCGTGGTGCGCAAGCCGCTCGGCACGGCGGGCGAGATCATCGTCGGCCTTGCCTTCACCTGGGTCAGCGTGGCGTTCGCCATCATCGCGTTCCGCTACGGCAAGTGGGCGCCCAACATCGGCACCTTCGTGAAGATCGCGGTAGTGGGAATCTTCACGATCCTGTTCACCGTGTTCCTCACTCAGCACGGCCGGCCCGCGGGGGGGTCCACCCCGGCGGCCCTGAGGCCCTCGGTGAACGGGTTCCTCAAGGTGATCGGGGTGCTGGTCTTCCTGTGGGTGGGCTTCGAGTTGTCCACCGGGGCGTCCGGGGAGATGCACAACCCCCGGCGGGACGTGCCGCGGATGATCCTCGGGTCCGGGGTTATCGGCGCGCTCCTGTACGGCCTGGCGATCGTCGGTATCATCCTGGTGATTCCCAAGGCCGGCCTGTCGAGCGTGTCCGGGTTCACCGATGCCTACAAGGCAGTGTCCAGCGATCTGCACTCACGCCCGCTGGACGTGGTATTCGGGATCCTGATCATCCTCACCCTGATTGGCAGCGGCGCGGTCTGGCTGGAAGGTGCCGACCGCGTTCAGGCCATCGCCGCGCTGGACGGCGCCGCTCCGTCGTGGATGGGCAGGTTCGCGAGTTTCGGTACCCCCATCACGGTCAACCTCATGTCCGGGGTGATCGGCTCCGCGTTTGTCTTCTTCGTGTTCCTGATCACGAAGGGAAGCCTGGCGGACTTCTTCTCCGTGATGATCGTGCTCGCGATCTCCTCCACGGCCCTGTGCTATGTGTTCGTGTTCCCTGCCCTGGTCGTGCTGCGGCGCAAATACCCGTGCGCGCCGCGGCCCTACCGTGTTCCGGGCGGCATGGCCGGGGCCTGGGTCGCAGCCCTGATCACGGAACTCTTCGTGGTGGTGACGGCAGTCACCTTGCTGTGGCCCGGCGCCATCAACGCCTCGTTCGGGGAGTCTTACTCGATCAAGAGAAGCTGGGGGGTGTCGCGGGTCTTCTTCGAGTCGGTGACCCTGGGCGTGCTCGGGGTAATGGTCCTGCTCGGGGTGGTGTTCTGGGCGGTGGGCGGCGCGAACCGGCGGCGTGGCCTGACCGGCGAAGCGGAGTTCTGCCCGGAAGAGGCGGCTTCGGCAGGCCACCCCTCGGTGTAGTTGTCCCGGTCGCCAGGACTGTGACCGTCAGGGCAGGGGCGGCCCTGGCTCTTTGCGGGCCATCGCCGCGCCGAGCTCAGCCCGTGAGGACACCCCCAGCTTGCGGTAGACCCGGGCGAGGTTGGCCTCCACGGTACGGGGACTGAGGAACAGGGCCTGGGCGACCTGCCGGTTGGTGTGGCCGGACGCGGCCAGGCCGGCGACGCGTTCCTCGGTGGCGGTCAGCGCGAGCGGGGCGGGCGGGCGGAGCCCGATGCGGGAGAAGCTCCGAGCGGGCCCGCTCCGCCCACAGGGGGGCGGGGAGGGACTCGAAAATCTCCAGGGCCCGCTGAAGGTGCTGCCTGGCGGCCCGCTTGTGCTTGGCCCGGCGCTGCACCTGCCCCATGACGAGCAGGGTCCGGCCAAGCTCGAACGGCATCGCCAGGTGCTGGTGATGGCCGAGGGCCTCCTCCAGCGCCTGGATGGCACCGGGCGTGTCGCCGCGGGCCGCCAGCAGCAGCGCCCGGCAGCGGGCCGCGGTGGCCAGCGTCCATGCGCGTCCGGTGGTGTGACCCCACCCCTCAAGCCGTTCTACGAGCCCTTCTGCCCGGTCGAGGTCGCCCAGCCCGATCACGGCCTCGGCCTGGTTGGCGTGGAAACGCCACGCCGCCGGCTCGGCCAGGCTGATGTGGTCGGCGAGATCGGCGGCGCTGGACAGGCTGGCCTCGGCGGCCTCCAGGTTCCCGGCGGACAGTTCCGCGAACCCCAGGACGCCGTTCAGGAGAATGGAGCCGTAGGAGTCCCCGGCCGCCGCGGAGACGGACAGGCCTTCCCCGGCTGCCGCCCGGGCAGCGTCGAGGCGTCCCATCTGGGCGCTGATGAGCGCTCGCGCGAAGAAGGTCATAACCCGCCACGCGCGATGCTCGACCTGCTGGCCAGCCTCCCAGCACTCTGCGGCGTAGCGCTCGGCCGTCTGCCAGTTGCCGGCCCAGCATTCCAGGTCGGCCAGGTGAGCCAGCAGGTTGGGCAGCGAGCTGTCATCACCCTCCTCCCGGGCGGCCTGCAGCGTTAGCTCAAGCAGGCGGCGGGCCTCGTCGAAGCGATCGGCGCGAACCAGGCACAGGCCGACCCACATCGCCGCGCGTTCCTCAACCCGCGGGGGCCTGCCTTCCCGCTCAAGGTCCATGGCCCTGTCACCGAGCTCAAGGTCAAGGCCTCGCCCCACCATAAAATCCGCGTACAGCTTCTGGACCATGGCCTCGCCGGTCAGTGCCGGATCGCCCGCCTGCTGCGCCAGCGCGAGCCCAGCCTCCGCGTGGCTGGCGCAATACAGCAGGTCGTCACCGCAGGTCCTGGCGAGGCTGATGTGGATGCGGGCTTGCAGCAACCGATCGGCGGAGGCATCTACAAGTGCCTTCTCGAGCACGGGGACGGCCACCAGATCGCCCGCATCGTGCAGCAGGACCCTCGCCAGGACCAGCAGCGCCTCCGCCCGGGCCGCCCCCGCGGGCATCTCCTCAGCCAGCGCCTCAAGATCATGCCGCGCCCGGGCCGTATCGCCCGCCCGGAACAGGTAAGCGCCGGCGTCCGCCCGTCGCCGCCACCGGGCCGGGGCTTGATCCAGTGGGGTGAGCGTCGCGGCCAGCTCGGCCAGTTCCGCTGCGGCGGCCGGAGCGCCGCGAGCGGCGGCCGCCCGCGCCGCCTGACTCAAGGCGGCGGCGGCGTCCTCGTCGGGCCCCTCCGCCGACAGCGCGAGATGCCTGGCTCGTTCCTCCACGTTCGGGACGACCTTGCTCAGCCGGTGGTGCGCCTCCCGGCGCCGGTCCGGCGACCCTCCCGAGTAGATCGCCGAGGCAAGCAAAGGGTGGGTGAACCGGACCCGGGCACCCTCGAACTCCACCACGCCCTCCAAGGCAGCCGTCTGGAGGGCAGACCTGACCACCGGGCCATTCGCCCGTTCGAGCATGGTGGTCGTTGGCGACCGCAGGCACGAGGCCGCCAGCAAGACACCCTGGACATCGTCCGGTAGCACGCCCAGCCGGGCGCTCAAAACCCCGCGCAGGTCGGCGGGCACGGGAAGCGGTTCCTCCGGCGCGGGTTCACCCCCAGCTCGGTTCAGCGCCCTGGCCAGCTCAAGCCCATAAAACGGGTTCCCTCCCGAGGCGCCGAAAAGCCGGCGCACCGTCAGGCGGGAAAGCCAGGCGCCGGCCGATGCCCGCAGGGCCGCTTCGAAAGCGGGCACGGTCAAGGGACCGACTTGGATGCGCGTAAGGCGCCCGGCCGGCAGGCCTGCTCCTGCCACAGGCGTGGCCTGCCCGCCGGCCTGAATCCGGACCGACGCCAGCAGCCCGACCGGCTCGCTCCCGAGCCGCCGCAGCGCGAACTCCAGCGCCGCCGCGCTCGGAAGGTCGAGCCATTGCAGGTCGTCGATCGCAATAACCACCGGCCCTGAAGCAGACAGGTGGCGGATCACAGCGAGGAAGGCGAGGCAGACGGCTCGTTGTTCCGGCGGGCTGCCCACCGGATCCGCTATCAGCAGCGCCACCTCCAGAGCCCGCCGCTGGGGCGGCGGCAACTGGGGAAGCACCTGGCCTAGGACTCCGTCCATCAGATCACCGAGCGCCGCGAACGACAGCGTCGCCTCTGATTCGGCCGGCCGGCTCGACAAGATGATGTAAGAACGCGCGGCGGCGCCCGCCACGCCGGCGTCCCAGACCGTGGTCTTGCCGATCCCGGCCGCACCCTCCAGCAGCAGGCCAGATGCCCCAGACGGCAGCGCGTCAAGAAACGCTGTCACCGTGGCCAGCTCGCGGTCGCGCCCGACCACGCCGCCGGTATCGGACACAACGCCCCCTCAGCACAGTCACTAGAAATGATACGAAGCAGCCCTGCCGGGTGCAGGCCCCGCGGTCCCCGTCCCGCTTCACGCGCCGACGTCCCCTGCTACCCAGGCATACGCAGAACTGCTCGCCGCGTTCCGCGAATCACCCAGGCGATCCATGGACAAGGACACAGTTGCTTGGCGCAGTTGCTTGGCGCTCCTTCACGCCTTCGCTGCCCGCTGGTTTCGCTGCGCGACCACGGGACGTCCCGCGCGTGGGCCTCGCACAGAACATCCGGAGCATGACCGCGACCGAGCCGCGGTTTGCCGAGGCCGCGCAGATCGGCGGCTGCGGTTGTCGCCTGCGGTCGATCACAGCGACGGAGGGGGACAGGCCCGCGCCCGCTGGAGGGTCCAGGCTACGGGGTGATCAGCTCGCGAAATGATCGTGATCGCAGTATCGCGGCAGGGTCAGGGTTTGCGGGCTGCTGTCTGGGTGGTGTCTTCCTGGCGTATGCGCAGTTCGGGCCGCCCGTCAGTGGCCTGGAAGGTGATCTTGCAGTCAAGACCCGGGATCTGGTAGCGGCCGCCGGGCAGCTGGAGCAGGTCAACGGGGCGCTGGCCCGGGGCGGTGAGGGTCAGGTGCCCGTCGCTGGCCAGGATGTCGACCGGGTAGTCCTCCCGCAGCAGGTACCTGCCAGTCAGGTCGCCGGGCATCGCGGGGCGGGCGGGACCTGGCGGTGGCGCGTGTCGGCGTTCGGCGGCGGCGAGCGTGCTGCGCAGTATTTCCACGGCGCCTTCGGAGTTGGCCATCACGGCCACCGCTGCGCCGGTGCCTGGCCAGGCAAACGAGAAGCAGACGAAGCCGACGTTGCTGCCGGTATGCCCGAATCGCAAGTAGCCGTCCGAGGTGTCGACCTCGGTGCCCAGTCCCATCCCGCCGGGTACCTGCGCGGTCAGCATCTGCCCGGCCAGGTCCTGGCCGAGCAGAGCGGACCCGCCGGCCGCCGCCCTGGCGATCTCAAGCTCAATCCGGACCAGGTCGGCAGGCGTGGTCCACAGCCCGGCGCCAGCCATCTCCGGTAGTGTCCGCCACCCGCCCGGAACCGGCGTTCCCGTCACATGGTGTCCCATTGCCGCCGCCCGCTGGTGAGGGAACGTCTGGCTGTAACTGCTGTCGCTCATCCCCACCGGGTCCAGTACCAGCGTGCGCATCAGCTCGTCGAATGGCACCGCGGTCACGTCGAGCATCAGCTGCTGGAGCACCGCGTAGTGGCTGCCGGAGTACCGGAACCGGCTGCCCGGCAGAAGCACCGGCTGGACCGGCGGGGTGTTGGCCGGTGCCTCGCCGCGCAACGTCTGAAGCAGCGATGGCGCGGGCTCACCCGCCGCGTAGCCGCGGAACCAGTTGTAAGACAACCCGGCGGTGTGCGCGAGCAGCTGGCGCAGCGTCACCCGGGGGCGCCAGCCATGGCCGCTCGCGGGCAGCCGCCAGGAGCTCAGGTAGTCCTCGATGTCCGCGTCCAGGTCCAGCACGCCGTCGGCGACCAGCCGCAACGCCCCGAACGCGGCGACATGTTTGCTGATGGAGCACGCCTGGAAGACCGTGTGAGAATTCACGCGGTCCGGCCGGCCAGCACCGGTCACGCCGTAACCTGCGCACCACACGTCCCCATCCAGGCACCCGGCCGCGACGCTGACTCCCGGAACCCGGTAGGTCTGCATCAGCTCCCACAGGCTGGCAACATCCGGTGTCAGCAGGCCGGAGATCCCGTGCCGGCCCAGACGGGACAGCTCCTCAGGCCACCTCCCGACCGATCCGCCATCGTCCATGCCACCCAGTCTCAGCCACCCGGCCGGTTAGCACCTGTCTGGCCGACACAGGCTGCATGATTATCCATGCTCACTGAGGCGCGGAAACGTGCTGTCATGCCGCGAGTGGCACGGTCGTACGCTGCTAGCTGAGGCGGAGCCGTCCGAAGCCGCGGCACCCGGGGACCGCGCGCGCCGCGGCGGTCGCGGCCATGGTCAGGAGATGGCGGCCTTCACCAGCTCGATGACCCTTCTCTGCACCGCGGGGCTCCACTGCTGGAGCGCGTACGACACCGGCCACAGGTCGCCGTCGTCGAGGTTCGCCGCCTGCTGGAAGCCCAGGGTCGAGTACCGGTAGCTGAACTTGCCCGCGTCCTGGAAGAAGACGACGACCTTGCCATCGGAGTTGGTGTAGGCGGGCATCCCGTACCAGGTCCCGGGCGACAACTGGGGGGCGGCCGCGGTCACCGTCACATGCACGCGCTCGGCGAGCGCGCGATCCTGCGGCGCCATCTCCGCGATCTTGTCGAGGACCGCCTGCAGGCCATCGGCCTTCCTGGCGCCCTTCTTGCCCTCGGCCCGCAGCTCGGCGATCCGGCCGTGGTGGGCGAGGGCGTGACCGGCCTGCAGCTCGCCGATCACGGCTGGCTCCCGCGCGGCATCGACGGTGCCCCCTCAGCCGTGGCAAGGAATGGTCCAACCCAGCCGCATGGACCGCCTGGGAAGCCCACGTGATCAGCTTCCTGAACGCGGCACTGCACCCAGACACCGCAACCGCGGCCAAGGCGGCGGGAGTAAAAGCGCCCGGCCGAGATCACCCCTGGAACATGCGCCCCTCCTACCCGCATCCCGTGCAACCAGCTGTCTGCCTACGGCGCTGGCGCTGGCGCCGCTTACCACGTTGGCCAGCGAATCTGCAGCCTGCTCTTCATGGCCCACAGCATGTCCGCCCCTTCGGCATGCACAACCAGCGAATCCCTGCTCACCTCAATCGACGCCGAGGCAGCCATGATGCCCAGCACGCGCAGCCGGGAGAAGGCGGTGGCATGTACCAGAACGAGGGTCATAGCATGAAAAGAACCAAAGGTTGGTCCGAATACTCAGGTGTCCTGCCCCACGTGGTTTGACCCAGCGCTCGGACCGGCCGCGTGCGGGGGCGCAGCACACGATGGGTTTGAGCGGCTCAGGATCTTCGCCTTCCGGTGCCCCCGGGGAGCCCGGTAGCAGGCGCCTGCGCGTTGGCCGGCCATCGCGGCCCGTCGTCCTGGTCGTGACTTTGGTGCTGGTTCTGGCGATCATCGGCCTTGGCTGGGCGGGCCTGGCGGTGGCCCAGCCCGGTGTGGCCTGGACCGTCTCGCCGGGGACCAGCACCGCGACCATCCGGCTGACTCCCGGGGCCGGGCTCTTCAGTCACTGGATCCTGGTGCATAGCCAGCTGGCTGTGACAGAGGAGGCGGACGGCCACCCGGTGCGCCGGTCCTCCGACGGGGTGGTGCGGCTGCGGGTGCCACCCGGCAGCCGCACCCGCCTGTCGGTCCAGGTGATCGGTCCCCGGCCCGTCCGTCAGGCAGTCACGGTCACGGTCCCGCCGCCGCTGCGGGTCACAGGCTCCCTGCTGCGCCCTGGCGAGCTGATCGTCCTGCTCTCCAGCCCGCTGCGCCGTGCGCGCCCAGGTCTCCTGTGCGGTCGTCGTAGCGTCAGCTTCCCGGCCCCGTCTGAGGTGGCCGTGGCCCGGGGCTCCCGCGCCTGCCTGGCCAGGCTGAGCCTGGCGGCTGAGGATGGTGAGCGGGCGGTGGTGTCGATCACCGTCCCCGCCATTTCCGCCATCCCGCCCGCAAGGACGGCTCTGCTTTATGCTTTCGCCAGCGCGGCCCGCAGGGCCATTTACATCACCGTGGACGATGGCTGGACCCCGAGCCAGCAGGTTCTTTCGATCATGGAAAGGACCCGTCTTCCGGTCACTGCCTTCCTCATCAAGGAAGCCGCCCAGCAGCACCTGCCGTACTGGCGCGACTTTGTCAAGGCAGGCGGGACGGTGGGGGATCATACGGTCTCCCACCCTGACCTGACCAAGCTGAGCCTGGACGAGGCGACCGCCCAGTGGCGCGGGGCCCGGCTGGCCTTCAGCCAGTGGTTCGGAGTTACCCCGGTCCTTGGCCGGCCGCTGTACGGTGCCTTCGATTCAACCGTGGAGATGGCCGCCTACGAGGCCGGGCTGAAGGTCCTGGTCGGCTGGAGCGCGACCGTCGACAGCCACGGAATTCACACCTGGAATGGCGAGCCCCTCCAGCCGGGGGAAATCGTCCTGCTGCACTGGGTTCCGGGCCTGGCCGGCCAGCTGACCGAACTGCTGCGGGCCATCCACGCCCAGCACCTCAGCCCGATGCCGCTGACAACGGCCAGCTTCGCTGGCCTTCACCCGCAGCAGCGTTCGCTCGCAGGTGACTAATTGCCGCGCGGCGTTAGTTCCTTGACGGCCTGGTGCGAGAGCATCGCGCCCTCGCCTGCTCCCAGCCCCCGCAACGTGCGCGACCCAGCTGGCCGGACAGCACGGTGTCAGCCTGCGAGCGGCTTCCCGGTCTCACCCGTATGCCGCGGTGGGGCCGGCCTCAGTCCTCGATGGCGGTGAGGCGGATGATCACCGTGTGGGCGTCAGGCGAGGGGATCACAGTGGCCGGGGGCGGCGTAGCGCGCCCGGTGTAACTATGGCGTCGGCCTGATCAGGCGGATGTTCAGCTGGCGCCGCCCGAGCTGCCGCTAGGGGCCTCATCCTGCTCAACGGTGCTTCCCGAGATGGTGCGGCTGCTGCCGGGCGCGCGGGTGATCTCGACCCGGCGGGCCTGGATCTTGGGCGACACAGGAATGATCACGTGCAGGACACCGTCGGCGTACCCGGCGGTGAGGTTCTCCGAGTCCACCCCCTCGCCGAGGGACAGCTGCCGGGTGAACGACCCCTGGGGCCGCTCGGCGACGATAACCTGCTCGCTCTCGCCGTAGTGCGGGGTGCGTTCGGCCTTGATCGTCAAGGTGCTGTGCTCAACGGTCACCTCTACGCGGTCCGGGTCCACGCCGGGCAGGTCAGCCTCGACGTGGTAGCTGCCATCCTCGGCGCGGTAGACATCCATCGGCATCCCCAGCGGGGCACGTGTCCCGGTCGCGGCCATCGACATGAGCCGCTCGAAAGGATCCCGGAGTGGCTCGAACCTGATCGCTGCCATCGCCCTGCCTCCTGGTCGTGAGAAGCCTGCAGAGAACGTGCTGGCGCGGGCGGTGATCACGCTGCCGGTCCTTGGGCCCGCAACGTCCGGGATTCCGCTTCCCTGCTCCGGCCACGTCAGGCACAACGCCACCACCATGGCGGCGCCGCCATGGGCCACCATCGCCCGGGCCAGCCGTTGCGGGTCAGGGCCCAATGGCCGCACGACCGGGGACCTTGGGCCCGGAGCACGGCCACGGCTGCCCTGCCAGCACCCGCGCCTTGTCCGCCCGGTGCGACCGAGTCTGCAGCGCTCGGGGAGCGGCAAAGTAGCGCGTTGGCGGTGCCGGGCGGTCATGCATAGCCCAGCCTGTCGCATAAACGGCGCGCCTCCACCTGGTCATAGCGGACGTTTGGGACAATGGTGTGTGCCGCAGAATTTCCTTTGTCCGCAGCGTGATCAGCCGTTGCCTGCTGCCGGTGGATATGCGCTGAGCGGTGTCAGTCGGGGATCCCGGCGCCGCGCTGCTGCTGGCCGGTGGCCAGGGCCCGGAGAGCATCGATTTGCTGAGCGTTGCCGATCACCACGAGGACGTCTCCTGCGCCGATTTGCGCCTCGGGTGGCGGGTTGGTGCGGAACTGCTGGCCGGGGTGGCGCAGGGCCAGGACAAGCGCGCCGCTGCGGGCATGGACCCGGGCGCTGCGGAGGGTCTGGCCGGCCAGCGGCGAGCTGGGGGGAACGTCTACCTGCTCCAGGCGGAATTCCAGGCTGCCGTCGTGCATCACCACGTCCAGGAACTCCGCTACATGGGGCTGAGTGGCGAGCGCTGCCATGCGCACGCCGCCGAGATCCTGGGGGTTCACCACCCGGTTGGCTCCAGCCTGCAGGAGCTTGCCGATGGCCGATTCCGAAGCGGTCCGGGACACGATGAACAGGCCGGGGCGCATGGAACGGGCGGTCAGGGTCACGTAGAGGTTGTCGGCGTCGCCATTGAGCGCGGTGATGAGCGCCGCAGCCCGGTCGATCCCGGCAGCGCGCAAGACGTTCTCGTCGGTGGCATCGCCGCACACAACGGGCCCCTCAACGGTGCCGGCCCGCTCCGCGGAGGAATCGATCACGACCACCTCCACCTTCGAGCTGCGCAGGCTGCCGGCGATCGCCCGCCCGACCCGGCCCCAGCCACACAGGACCACGTGATCCCGGGCCTGCCTGATCTGCCGCTCCATCCGCCGCCTCCCGAATTCGTCGGCCAGATCGCCTTCGAGCAGGGTCTCGACCGCCACGGTGAAGCTATAGGCGGCCGCGCCGACACCGGTCAGGATCAGCGCGATCGTGAAGACCTTCTGCCCCGTGCCAAAGCGGCGGACCTCACCGAAGCCGACGGTGCTGACGGTGATAACCGCCTGGAAGACCGCGTCGAGCACCCCGTAGCCGAACGCCACATAGCCCAGCGTTCCCCCGGCCAGCACCAGCAGCAGCGAGGCGAGCCCGAGGCCGAGTCTCCTCGAATGCCGGACCGGCCGGCTGCCCGCCTGACCGCGGCGACCGCTGACAGGCATACCCCATTGTGCCCGGCCGCTGACCTGGCCCGGGACCTGACCGCAACCCTTTGCTCGCGGCCGGCGCCAGTGACATGGCCCGACGCCAGACCAGAGCCCCCGGAACCTCCGTCTGCCCCGGCCAGCCTGTCGTCGCGCACCTCAGGCACAGACCCGGTCCAGCCAGCGGCCGACTGATCCACAGCAACGGTCGCCAGACAACGAACCGGGCCAACCACAGGGCGCGATACCGGGCGTCGCTGACGCCCGAGACCACCCTGCACCGGACCGCCGACTATGCCCAGACAATAACCGCAGCAGTCGCGGCTGCTGGCGCGTTCAGATCACCCCGCTATGCGCGGGCAACGACCGCAGAAGTCGGCACCGGGGAGTCGCGCCGGCGGCTATAAGTGCGTGCATCACCATCGAGCGTCCACGCTCCGCGACTACATAACGAGTCCGCCTGGCAATCCGTCCCTGACCAGCCCCGGTGGCGGGGTGGGGGCTCCTGGGCGGCTGATCGCGCCGGCAGGGAGGTCATTGATTCACATCAGGGGAGTCCTGGGCGATGGCAGCATGTTGCTGGCGTAGCTCGCGTTTGAGGATCTTGCCGCTGGGGTTCTTCGGCAGCGCGCCGGCGAGTACCACGTACTTGGGGCGCTTGAAGCCCGCGAGCCTGGCGGCGGCGTGGGCGTGCACGTCCCCGGCGGTGAGGGTGGCCCCGGGCTTGGGGACCACGACCGCGGTGACGGCCTCGATCCAGCGGGGGTGGCTGATGCCGAAGACCGCTACCTCGGCGACGCCGTCCAGCTCGTAGATGGCTTCCTCGACCTCGCGGCTGGCGACGTTCTCCCCGCCGGTCTTGATCATGTCCTTCACCCGGTCGACCACCGTCAGGTAACCGTCCTCGCTCATCACGCCCAGGTCGCCGGAGTGGAACCAGCCGTCCCGGAACGCCTCGGCGGTCTTGTCCTGGTCGTGGTAGTAGCCGAGGGCGGCGTGCGGGCTGCGGTGCACGATCTCCCCGGCCTGCCCGGCCGGCACGACGCTGCCCTGGCCGTCCACCAGCCTGGTCTCCACGTTGATGGCGGGCCGGCCGGCGCTGCCGGCCTTCGCCAGCTGCTCACCGGGGCGCAGGATGGTCGCCAGCGGCGCCATCTCGGTCTGCCCGTAGAAGTTCCACAGCTGCACGCGGGGCAGCCGCCGCTGCAGCTCGCGGAGCACTTCGGCGGGCATCGGCGAGGCGCCGTAGTAGCCCTTGCGCAGGGTGGACAGGTCGGTGGCATCGAAGCCGGGGTGGCGCAGCAGCGAGATCCACACCGTCGGCGGGCAGAACAGCTTGCTGACCTTCTCCCGCGCGATAGTGGCCAGCAGCGCGGCCGGGTCCGGGCCGGGCACGATGATGCTGGTGGCGCCCAGGTAGACGTCGGTGCAGAAGAAGCAGTCCAGCTGCGCGCAGTGATACATCGGCAGCGCGTGCAGCTCCACGTCCTCAGCGGTCATCCCGCCGTCGATCACGCAGCTCACGTACTGGCTGATCAGCGAGCGGCTGGACAGCATCACGCCCTTCGGGCGCGACTCGGTGCCCGAGGTGTACATCAGCCGCAGCGGGTCGTCATCGGCCACCGCAACGTCCGGCGCGCTGGCCGGCCCCTCCGCGGCCCACGCCGTGGCGTCCTCCCACCCCGGGCCGGGAGCGGCGCCGGACAGCGATATCCAGCCACGCACTCCGCCCGCGACTTTCGCGCTGGCCAGCGCCTGCTCCGCGACCGGGGCGAGGGCATCCTCGGTGACCATCC
>CAWDVK010000019.1:0-172811 GCA_963805715.1 uncultured Actinomycetota bacterium | reverse complement strand
GCCGTTCGGCATGTACTGACGTGCCGTGCAGGTGACTGGCGATGCCGCGCCCACCTGGGTGATCTGTGCGCGGTAAGGCTGACCGACGCCCGGCTATGCGATGAGCGGGTGACATCCGGGTTATGCCGTTGGTCTGGACATGCCGATGTGAGTGCGTTCGCGGCAACGTCCTTAGCTGGTGGCGGCAGCCGGTCAGTGCTGGTGGTGCGTCTGCGCGGGACACTGTGGTTGCGGCACCGCATGAGTGTCCCGCGACCCTGGGAATGAGGATGAAGGATGTAGCGGCGGGGTCTAATGCGGATCTCGCGCGGTGCTCATGTGGCGGGGGCGGCGACTGACCGGGCCAGTTCGTCAAGTGTGCGGCGCACGCCGTCGGCGAACACCTCGGCGTCGGCGCAGCCGTCCCGGTCGGCGACCGCGGTGAGGTTGAGCTGGCCGGCGTAGGACATCACGCCGACGCCGAGAGTCATGTTGCCGGCGATCGCTATCAGCGGGAACACCTCAAGCAGTGGCGCCCCGGCAAGGTATAGCGGGGCCGGTGGCCCCGGGACGTTGCTGACGAACATGGTCATGTAGCGCTGATGAGGCAAGAGACGGCAAAAGGCACGCTGGGCGAGGGCGAACCGGAAGATCCCGCTGGTTATCGGCGGGTGGGCGTTCTTCTTGCGTCTGTCAGTCTCGGCAGTGATCTGCTGAAGCCTGCGGGCATGGCCGGGCTCGCCGATCGGAAGTGGCACGCCCATCCCCAGCCCGACCTGGTTGCCGCTTGCGTGGCCGGGCTGCTCGCGGTGCAGGGAGATCGGCACTATCGCGCGCAGCACGAGGTCCCCGACGGGTTCGCCGCGGCTCAGCAGCAGATCGCGCAGCCCCCCGGTGATGGCGGTCAGCACCACGTCGTTGACCGTGGCGCCGTGCGCGTGGGCGATCGTTCTGGCAAGGTCGAGGCGGCTGCGGACCAGGGCCAGCGTGCGGTCCGGTCCGATGGGGCGGTTGAGGCTGGTGCGGGAGACACGCTTCTCGGTGAGCGCCTCGCGCCACGCCGGCCAGGCGCGCCGCGCTCGCCGCAGCGTCCCGGCCGGGTCGGCCAGGCTGGACAGCGCGCGATCGAGCTCGTGAACGCGCCGGTGCATGTTGTCGGCCAGGAGTTCGCGGGCGGACGGGACCGGCGCCGGTGTCCACGGCGGCGCGGCCGGCGCGGGTGGCTCGGCGGCGAGGTCGAAAAGCCCGCCGAAGGCGGCCACTCCCGCGACCCCGTCGGCCATGGCGTGATGCAGCCGCACGAACAGGCCGACCCGTCCGTGCGCCAGGCCGGGCAGGAACCACGCCTCCCAGCGCGGCCGTGACGGATCCAGGCGCCGCCGGCGCAGCTGCTCACACGCCAGCAGAAGCTGTGCCTGGTCAGCCTCAGCGGGCAGCGGGAAGACCCGGACGTGATCTGCGAGGTTGAAGGACGGCGCGTCCACCCACAATGGCCAGCCCAGGCCCAGCGGGGGCCGGTACACCAGCTGCCGGAAGCGGGGCACCAAGTGCAGCTTTGGCTCGATCGCCCGGCGGACAGCTTCGATCCTGAACCGGCCGTCGCGGTCCGTTAGCCCGGTTCCGTCGAGGATGGCGACCGCGCCGATGTCCCAGGGCCAGCCGGCATCGTCCCCCCGCAGCGGGGCCAGATCCTGCACGCCCAGGCGTTCCATGAAGCCATCCCTCTCTACTTGCCTATGCCAGGAGCCGGGCGTGACCACAGTCACAAGTCCCTTCACGATGGGACCATCATCACTGATCCGCCGGCCGCCACCGCCAAGTGGCAGACGCCCACATGGGTGCCGCAGATGGTGCTCTCGGGACTGACCGCTGGCGAACTCTGCGGCGCGCTGGTCCCAGGCGCACGGGCCGGAATGGCCGTGACGCTGTTGTGCGTGCCGGTGATGACGCTGGCTTCCTGCCGGCGCAGTTGTGACCGGCTGACCGCCGCCTGGCCGACCTTGCTGGCCAAGCGGGAGGAGCGACTGGCCCAGCAGCAGCGGTTCGGCACGGCCGTCGAGAAGGTGGCCGGGAACATTCCCGAAGGCATCTTCACGATGGTCTTGATTGGCGCCTGCCGGAGGTGAACAACCAGGTGGTCTATTCCGGCCTCGTGTTCACCCGGCCCGGGGTCAAGAACCTGATCGTTGAGGTCAAGCGCCCCGGCGCGCTGGCCTGGATCGAGCGGTCAGCAGCACAGAGCATCGATGCACATTGCATACAGAACTGGAAGATCTGGCGCGACGTTCGAGGCGTCTCGATGGCACCGACACTCGCAAATATTCGGCGTTATACGTGCTTACGAGCGTTCAGTGCTCCCAACAGTGCTCACGCTATGTGGCGGACAGAGTGACACGCCCGATGTCGCCGCTGGCTGCTCGCGATGGGCAGATCTTGGCCATATGGCCGACCGAGATGCCGATCCATACCAGTCTTCGGCGCAACGTGCCGCACTTCGAGGCCCCATCCCGCCAACGAACGGCCAACAAACGATCAAAAGGCCCGACCGCCGTTCCCGGCGATCAGGCCTCTGACCTGCAACTACTTGGTAGCGGGGGCAGGATTTGAACCTGCGACCTCTGGGTTATGAGCACCACGACGCGCGTCTTCCTGGTCTCCGGGGTCACTGCGCGTCTCGCTGGCCAGGGCACATGGTTGGTCGCCGTCTCCGGCGTTGTGGTAGGTCTCCCCCACCTCGGCCTGTCTCGTTAGCGAATCCGTTAGCACATCGTGCTGCGCGGCCTGGCCGCAGCCCCAGCTTGGAAGGTCGGTAACCCGGAACGGAGGTGAGCAGGCTGACGTATGTGCTGGTCGGACAGGCGCTCTGTCTGTGAGTTACCGCCATTGACCGTGAATGTTCCCGGTGCGTGGCATGTATGTGGCACGAGCCACGCTTGCCTCGGTTCTCCGATCGCGCTCTCGCGCATGCCTGTCCTGCTGATCATCCCGTCTGCCGTCGACCCGCCCGTCAGGGAGCGGGCCGGGCCAAGCCGGTCAAGATGCAGCGCCCTGCCGGACGAACGATCTTGACCGGCTTGGCCTGGTCTGCTGGGCTTGTCCCCCGGTCGATGGCAGACGGGATGATCAGGCTCCATCCCTCAGCCAGCTATACGCGGTGGGCGGTGCGTTAGCGATCATCCCGGAGCCGGAGCGCCCCCGCCGGAGGCTTGCGTTGGACCAACGGCTCCGGAGGCCGACTGCGTGACCTGGCGAACTAATGCTGCTGACCTGCCCGTACGTGGTCGCGCCCACCGGCACAAGCCAAGATCGCTCCGTGCATGTTCCGGATCATGCGCTGATGGCGGTAGCTTTCCGGTGGTCAGTCGCGTCGGTCTGCCCGCCTGAAAAGCGGAAGTCAGCCCAGCGCCAGCATACGACGGGGGCCCTCGGTTTCCCGAGGGCCCCCTTCGCCGGATCGTCGTCCGCTACGGCTCACCGCAGCGCCGCTTTACCCGGCAAGCGCATAGACGAGTTTTGCCGCGTCGACGGTGCCAAGTCCGCTCGCCATGTCGTAACCGGGGACGGCGTCGAAGCCAGGCACCGTGTAGGTGCGGCCGTTCTGCGTGAACGTCACGGTGTTGTTGCCGATGGTGATGTCGGGGATCCCCGGCGAACCGGAACCGAGGGCGTACAGCCTGGGGTTGAGCAGGCCGAGGTCATGGCCCGCCGCCTGGTCAGCGATCGCTACAATGCCGGCGAGCTGGGGCGAGGCCTCGCTGGTGCCGCCGACGATGTTGAAAGCCGGTGTCGAGCCGGGGAACGACCAGTAGACGAGCGCCCCGCCGTTAACCGCCGCGCTCAGGCTAATGTCCGGCGTGCCGCGGCGCCCGCCCACGACGCCTGCCACGCTGTTCTGGTAGAAGGGCCTGCCGAACACGTGCGACGGCCCGCCGCTACCCGCGACGGCGGTGCCGAACACGGCGGTCTCATTCCACACGTTATCGGGCAGCACCTCGTCGCCCTGGGCGTTGAGGTGCAGTTGCAGGCCGCCGACCGAGGTCACCAGGGGGTCACTCGAGGGCCAGCCCACCACCCGGCGGGTGTAGAGGAGAGTTCCGGCGACGTTGGAGTAGTTGGTCACGCCGGTGTCGCCTGCGCTAGCGAGCACGGTCACGTGGTGCACCAGTGCGTTGAAGTACGCGCTGCGCAGCCTGAAGATCGCCTGCGGGCTCGGGAAGGTCTCCTCGGTCGCGCCGAAGCTCTGCGAGATGACGTCACCGAGGTGGTGGTTGATCGCGTAGTTCTCGGCCGCCACGATCTGCGGGAAGCCGACCGTGCCCTCGGTCTCGGCGACCGGCGTCTCGAGCAAGACGATGTTGGCCCCGGGCGCCATCGCGTGGGAGTACTCGACGTCGAGCGACGTCTCGATCGCCCAGCCGACCATGGTCGAGTTGGTCGGGTCGAACGGGGGCACCGGGCCGACCGGCTGCAGCACCGTGAAGCGCGGCGGCGGCGGCAGGTGGAAGGACCGGTCGAACGTGGCCAGGTCACTCTGGATCGTTGGCGAGCCGAACGAGTCGACGATGATGATCGTCTTCCCCGCGCCGTTCAGTCCCCGGGCGTACAGCGGCCGGAGGTCGTACGCCTGCTGGAACTGCGACGGCCGGTAGCAGGCGAACCCGGTCTGCTCGAGGCACTGCGCAGTTGTCGGTGGCTGCGACCAGTGCGCACCAGACAGCACGATGGCCATTGGCCGCGCGACTGCGACGTGGCTGGCGGACGCGGGACGAGACGCTCCCGGCACTGCCAATGCCGCGATGAGAGCCAGACCGGCGAAAGCGCCCACTAAGCGATAACGCATTTCCTACCTCCCCTGCCAGCCCCCTGAGGATCAACACCACCGAAGCACCACAGGCGGCACGTCGCTTCCGTTGTTGCCGAAGCCTCTCACAAGATCTCAAACCAGGGAAGGCGCCCCGGTCGTCGAGATCAGTGCCAGCCCCCGCCCGGGCGTCACCGGGCCGGATCACGAAGCCGCTGCCTGGGAGCTAGGACCCGCTGCGCTGCGGGCTGTGGTGGGCGCCGAGATGGTCTGGGAAGACGATCGTGAGGTCTGGGGCGTCACCGGCACTGTGTCCGGCGAGGCCCTGATCCGTGCCGCTGCCAGTGTGGTCGATCACCTCGCGGACCGGGCTCGCGCCTACCTCGACAGCAGCGGCTAGTGCCGACCCCTCCCGACTGATCGGTGGCTAGCTGTGGCTGGGGCCGACGCGCGCGCGGCCGGGCCTCCCAAGGCAGAGGCCGAGCGCTGGCGTCGGCCTGCGGCGCCGCAGGCGCCGCCTTGAGTACGCCCGGCATGGGCGATCGCTTGGGGGTGAAAGTCCCCTGGAGGAAGAGGTGGTGCTAACTCCTAGCCGGAGGCAACTGCGTCGTCGTGAGGCGGGGTGGGAAGGAAGCCCGAGGCGCTCGCAGAACTGATCATCGGCGGATCGCTGGCGTCCGTGGATACCACAGACGAGACGAGCACCCAGGACACGGACAAGGTGGCGTGAATCGAGATCCCGTTAGCAAATCCGTTAGCATCCGGCATGCAGAAGGCCCCTCCCGTGATCGGAAGGGGCCTCTGACCTGGTAGCGGGGGCAGGATTTGAACCTGCGACCTCTGGGTTATGAGCCCAGCGAGCTACCGAACTGCTCCACCCCGCGTCGGTGTCCCTTAACTGTAGGGGCATCCGGGACCGGAGGCAAATCACTGCCGCCGGCTCACGCGCCAGCCGTCCCTGCGCTGGGCGCATCCATCCAGATCGTGAAATGGACCGTAGACGGCACCGTTGGCGGCTGGGTCAGCTCATGCGGATCACCGGCCGTCACCAGGTTGAGCACCTGGACGGGGCTGCCGCCGAACGTAGCGAGTTCCCCGGCTGTGGCGCCGAGCAGAACCGGCCGCCGCCCAGACCGGGAAACCGCGCTCATGACGCTGCTGACCGCTGACTGGGGCTGACCGACCATCCAGGCCGTCGGCTCTCCGCACATGCCCCGGATGACCTGCGAGAACTGCTGAGCCACGGTCCAGTTGACGATCACGACGGACGAGTTGCGCGGGATCGACGAGCACAGGCCCTCGACGGCGGTTAGCTCGCCCGTTCCGGTGCGCTTGAACGCCATGCCATCAGCGGTGGGCCGCAGGCCGCCGGACGGTCCGGAGTGGGTCAGTCCGAGCCCGAAGGTCGTGGCCACGGTCGGCACGAGAAAGGCTGCCACGCAGAAGAGCCCGGCGACGGCCGCCGTTATGGCCTGTGCCCCGCGAGAGCGAGCGCGCCCCGTCAGCCAGGCGGCTGCCCACAGCGCGCAGGCGATCAGGCCCGGCAGCACGATCACCACCAGCCGGCGGCTGGCCCACGGCTGATCGGGAACGATGTCGGGCCGCCAGAGCACGGCCGCCGAGCCCGCGCAGATGATGGCCAGCGGCAGCGCCCAGTTGCGCCAGGTCCCGGTCGGATCCTGCCAGGTCAGCAGCGCGCGCACGGACCGGCGCACGAGCAGTGCAGCGCCGAAGCCGCCGAGCAGCACGGTGGGCAGGCCGATGTACCAGATCACCCAGTACAGCGTGTCTTCCGCGTACAGCCGGGCGGGATCAACGGGCAGATGCTGCGCCAGCTGCAGGGACGCGACGTAGCCCGCGACGGCTCCGCTCACCCCGCCGCGCACGGTCTGCACATAGGGCCGGACCGCGAATCCGATCAGCCCCGCGATGACCAGCAGCCCGGCCAGCTCGGGCAGCCACCGCAGCGGCCGCCTGGCCAGCCAGCGCCGCAGGAAGGCGCGGACGCCAGCCAGTCGCGACAGCTGGACGCAGGTGATCGTGAGCGCGGCCAGCCAGGCCGCGATCACGCCGGACAGCTCCAGAGTCGGGCTGAAAGAGTCAAGGAACGGGCGGGCCAGCAGGTAGCCATCAGCCAGGCCGCAGGCGACGCCGAAGGCAACACCGCTGCAAAACGGAACCACCAGCCTCCTCTGGCCCACCGCCAGCAGTCCCGCGAACGGGATCACCGGCAGGAGGTAGAGCAGCGCGCTCGGGCTGATCAGGACGGTCAGCCCCAGCGCCAGCCCGGCCAGCCCGGCCATGGACCGGTCGGGCGTGAGCCAGGAGCCCCACCGCTGCGGTGCGACCCATCGCCGCCAGCCGTCAGTGAAGACAAGCACGGGCGGCCGCGGCAGCGCCGATCTCATCACCATCGCGTCGATGAGCAGGCACAGGCCGCCGAAGAGCAGCACCTGGATGGCGGGCTCGGTGAAGGGGGCCCGGCTGGTGTACTGCTCGGGCAGGCTGAGGCCGAGCACCAGCGCTCCGGCCGGCGCCCAGCGCGGGCCTGCGAGGCGCGCGATCAGGCCGCCGAAGGTCAGCACCGCGAGCCCGCCGAGTACCGGGGCGATTCCGGTGGCACCGACCGTGCCATGCGCCCAGAATCCCCCGGCCAGCAGCAGCGGCAGCCCGGAGGTAGCGGCCGGCACGACCGAGGTGCCATGCGCGAAGAACCCGATGCTGGAGAAGCCGAGTGCCGGATGCGCGCCGCCGAAAGCCCGGAGCGACTGCGGGATGGGCAGTGAGCCGTGCTCGGCGATCCAGTACCCGGCCTGCAGGTACGTGCCGGGATCGCGGAGCACGATGATCGATTCTGAGTGCTCGACCAGCTGCCATGCCGCATAGCCGGCCGCGATGGCGACGGTTGCCATCAGGCCGAACCAGGAGGCCCAGGCCCGGTCGTGCGCCCGGCCCGGGATCAGCCGCGGCCAGCGGCTCGGCACCTCCCGCAGTCCGTTGACAGCCAGGGCCGCCGCCAGCGGGACCGCGATGAGCAGCATCGGGACGGGCACGAAGTCGCCGGCCAGCAGCAGCGCGAGACCCGGCAGCAGCCATGCCATGATCAGCAGCGCGGGAAGGGCGGTCAGCCGGGCAAACGCCGATCCTGCGACATCCTCCCTGGCGGCCTCATCGGCACCGCGCTCGCCGCGCGTTTCCCGCTGCCGGGCCGGCCAGAACCGCGACGAGCGCGCCCGCTGGCCAGCCCGGACGGCCGGCCCGGCCAGGGCCCGGAGGCGGCTGCGCACATCGGGGGCGGACCGCTGCGGCGAGGCAGCGGCACTGCCCGGAGCCGCCGGGACAGAGCCAGAGCCGGCCGAGGTGGCCGATCCCGAGCCGCTCTCGGCCGATGTGCTGCCCGCGGCCGAGCTGCCGCCTGCCGCGTTACCGCCTGCCGCGTTGCCGGCGGCCGGAGCTTCCCGGCCGTCCTCCCCCCGTGCGCCCGCCGGCCCGGGCCAGCTGTCTGCCCGGCATCAGCAGGGCGGTCTGGATGGCGCACGAGACCCACTCTAGATGGACGCCGGTCACGGCTCTATATGCCTCGCGCCCGGCAGATGCGATTCAGTGGCCGTGCATGTACTGCTAGTTACTGATCATTTATTACGTCTACGTGATCTTTACGATCCGATGAATATTCCCCTAATTAAGGGCACGTACGATAGATCGTAACCCTACGGCCAGGTTCCTCGACAAGGCCGCCCGAATGATGCCCGGAGATGGAATGAGCCGTTACGACGAGCACGAAGCCGCTGGCTGGCAGCAGCCGGGCGACAGCGTCGGTCGTGCGGCCGGTCACCGCGGACGCCGCATTGCGCTGATCGCCACCGGTGCCCTGGCGTCCGTGGTCGCCGTAGCGCTGGTGGCAGGATCGCTCTTCGCGTACGTGAAATACCGGCAGGTCTATGACGGCATCAAGCGCGTGAACGTCACCCATGACCTGCGCAACCGCCCGCCAGCGGACCCGAACTCGCTGAACATCCTGCTGATCGGATCGGACACCCGGAGCGGGGAGAACGGCGCGATCGGCGGCAGCACCGGCATCCAGGGCGCCCGCTCGGACACCGTCATGCTCATGCACATCGCGCCGGGCGCCCACTCCGTGGACGTGCTCAGCTTCCCGCGCGACTCGGTCGTGCCCATCCTCGCCTGCGGCGCCGAGGATGGCACATCCGGTCAGACGGCGCAGCCCGGCCAGGTCGAGCAGCTCAACTCCACCTTCGCCTACGGCGGCCCCGGCTGCCTGTGGACCACGCTCGAGCAGACCACGCACATCCGCATCGACGACTTCATCGAGCTCACCTTCGTCGGCTTCGAGCACGTCATCAACGATCTGAACGGCGTCAACGTCTGCCTGCCCGCCGCGGTGGACGATCCGATGTCGGGCCTCAATCTGACGGCGGGCTTCCATCACATCTACGGGGCCCAGGCGCTCGCCTTCTGGCGCACCCGCGAGGACCTCGGCGAGGGCTCGGACCTGCAGCGCATCCAGCGCGACCAGTTCCTGATGGCGGCGCTGGTGCAGGGCATCGAGAAGAGCGGACTGATCAGGGACCCGGCCAAGATCGCCTCGGTGCTGGACGACATCTCCAGCAACCATTACATCGCCACCGACAGTGAGCTGAACCCGAGCCGGATGCTGCAGATCGCCGAGGGGCTGCGCGGGCTCAGCTCGGGGTCGGTGCAGTTCGTTGAGGTGCCCACCCAGACCTACGCCCAGGAAACCGCCTGGGTCCAGTGGACCTCCCAGGCCACCGCCCTCTTCTCGGCCATCGCGCACGACACCAGGTTGCCCGCCGCCAAGCCGAAGGCGAGCGCCGTCCCGAGTGCCAGCCCGGTCGCCACCGTCAGCCCGTCAGCGGTGAACGTCCAGGTGCTGAACGGCTCGGGCATAAGCGGCGTCGCCGCCACCGCCAGCACCGACCTGACCAGCCGCGGCTTCAATGTCGTGGGCAGCGGCAATGCCGCCAGCTTCGGCTACACCCACTCGGTGATCCAGTACGCATCGGCCGCCGGCCTCCCCGCCGCCGAGACCCTGAAGGCCCAGCTGAGCGGCGTGACGCTGGAGGAGAACACCAGCCTGACGCCCGGCACGCTGAACCTGATCCTGGGTTCCAGCTTCAGCCAGCTGAAGGCCCCGGCGGCGGCCAGCCCGTCGAGCTCGGCCAGTACCAGCAACCTGGCCCAGCAGTACGGCGGTATCACCGGCAACGTCGATGTCTGCCATGACAGCAACGCCTTCGCCGGGCCGGACGGGAACTGACGAGCACCAGGCCAGGTTCCGTTCCTGAACGGGCCAGCGGCTGCCGGAGCCGGCTGACTGCCAGAGCCCGCCGCGCCGGCCCGAGTCGCCGGCGGCCCGGGGACAGCGCCGCGCCGCCGCGCGGGCCGCAGTAGCCCACAATGGCGCCATGAGGCTTTTCACCGACTGGCATTCCTGGCCGCAGGCCGAGCAGGGCCTGCAGGCCTTGCTGCCCGCGTCCGCTCTCGCCGAGGTCGGCCGGGCCGCGGCGTTCGCCGCCAGCCAGCATGGTGATCAGCGCCGCCCCACCGGCGCTCCCTACCTGGAGCACCTGCTGGAGACGCTGCAGGTGCTCGCCAGCGGCGCTGGCGAGACCAGGCCGGACCTGCTCGCCGCCGCGGTCCTGCACGATGTCGTCGAGGACACCGAGTGCACGCTGCCCGAGCTGGCGGCCGGCTTCGGCCCGCGGGTAGCCGAGCTGGTCGGGTGGGTGACGATCCCGGTCGCGGGCCCGGGCCAGGACAAGGCCGCGGTGAAGGAGGCCTACCTGCGCGGCCTGGCAGCCGCGCCGCGCGACGCCGTGCTGGTGAAGCTGGCCGACCGGGCCAGCAACGTGCAGACGCTGCGCAACCTGGCCCCGCCCAGGCAGCGCGCTTATTACGCGCAGACCGTGACGCACATCATCCCGCTCGCGGCCGGCGAGCCGTTCTTCGCGGCGTGGTACGCGGCCTGGCGGGCCGACTTCGCCGACCTCGGCGTGCCCGTCGCGTGAGGCCAGGCGTCCCGGTCAGATCACCGGCGGACGGCCGATGCGAGTCATCCGCCAGATGGTCCGGACCGAGAGCGGGCGCCGCTCGCCCGGGTCCATCCGCCAGCCCTCGGCAAAGCCGCCCAGCCACGCCCTCAGGGCCGCGGGCGACCGCTCCCGGACGATCGTGAGGGCCAGCCAGTTGACCAGGAACAGGCCGGCCAGCGGCCAGGGCAGGTTCCGGCGGGCCAGCAGGACCCTGTTCCTGGCATCGAGCCGGTAGAAGCCGGCGTGCCGCGAGTTGGGCACGGCCGGATGGGCCATCCGGGCGGCCGCGTCATACTCCAGCCGGTAGCCAAGCCCGATCAGCCGCCAGGCCAGGTCGATCTCCTCGTGCGCGTAGAAGAACCGGTCCGGCAGGCCGCCGGCCTCCAGGTACGCCGATCGCCTGATCGCGCAGGCTCCGCCGCTGAACGTGGTCACCTCGGATGCCCGGCCCGGATCGCCGACCCGCAGCCGGGGCACGTGCCAGCGCGGGCCGGGTGCTCCGTCCGGATCGACCACCCCGAAGGCCAGCACGGCGAGCAGCGGATCGGCGGCGAACCGGGCGGACACGTGGGCGGCCAGGCCCGCGTCCGGGTACCACCCGTCGTCATCGAGGAAGAGCACCACGTCGCCCGAGGCGGCCCGCACGCCAGCGTTGCGCCCGGCCGCGACGCCGACATTCTCCGGCAGCCGGATCGCCTCCACTCCGGCCGGAACGGGCGGCACGTCGGCGCCGTTGCCGACCACCACGACCTGGCCGCCGTCTGCGCGCAGGGCCGCGGTGCTGTCGATGGCACGGGCCAGCTCGGCCGGGCGGTTGCCCGTCGTGAGGATGACGCAGGACAGCTTCACCGAAGCCGCCTGGACGCGACGATCGCCGCCAGGTGCGCCACCACCATCAGGGCGCTCACCACCAGGCAGGCCAGCAGCAGCAGCCGGGTGGCGGTCAGGCCGCCGCGCACGGCGTCCACGATGGCCGCGAGCAGGATCAGCAGGGACAGCTCCACGGCGTGCGTGATCCGGTGCACGCGCAGCAGGCTGGCGACCCGGCGCGCCAGCGCCAGTCCCAGCTTCTGCGGCTGCAGCGCGTCGTCGTCGTGGCCGCCGGGCAGCCCGGCCTTGGCCCGCGCGACGACCACGTTGTCCGTCTCGGCCTTGACCAGCATCGCGAGCAGCGCGGCGGCCAGGCCGGCGGTGACGTACCTGCCGGAGATGGTGAGCTCGCCCTGGGCGCGCAGGCCCAGCCCGACCAGCAGGGCCGACTCGCCCAGGTAATGGCCGATCCCGTCCAGGTAGATCCCGGTGGCCGAGGTCCGCTGGCTCCACCGGGCCAGTTCGCCGTCCGAGCAGTCGAACAGCAGGTAGGCCTGGATCAGGATGGCCGCGGCGACGGCGGTGAGCAGGCCGCCGAAGGCCACGACCACCCCGGCCGCGATCCCGCAGACGATGAACGCCACGGTGACGCCATTGGGTGACCAGCCCAGCCTGGCGAAAACCCAGGTGGCCCGCGGCGAGAACTTGCGCATGTACAGCGGCCGGCCCAGTGCTCGTCGTTGAGCCGGTCGATGACCGCCTGCGGCTGGCCCGCTGCCCGCAGCTCAGCCAGCGATGGCCCTGGCATACTCCTCCACTCGGGTCGCGATTTCCGCCTCCGGCAGGGCGAGGCGCTCCAGGATCGTGTAGCGGCCGGGCCGCGTGCCCGGAGCGTAGGCCACCGCCTTGGTGAAATCGGCGCGGGACATGCCGAGATCATCCGGGGTGCGGGGCAGGCCGTGCCGGGCCAGGCAGGCCGAGATGAGCTCAGCCTGCTCCCGGTCCTCGCGCAGGTGCGCGCAGAACAGCGCCCCCACGCCGGCCAGCTCGCCGTGACTGGCGGTGCCGGGATAGAGGCGGTCGATCGCGTGCATGATCTCGTGGTCGCCGCCGCTCGACGGGCGGCTGGACCCGGCCACCGCCATGGCCATCCCGGACAGGATCAGCGCCTCGGCCAGCACGGTGAGGAACTCGTCGGAGCGCGCCTGCCCCCGCTGGTTCAGCACCGCCTGGGCCGCTGTCCGGGCCATGGCGACAGCCAGGCCGTCAATCTGCTCACCGGTGTCGGCTGCTGCTAGCTCCCAGTCGGCTACCGCGGACAGATTGCTCACGACATCCCCGATTCCCGCGGTAGCGAGGGCATCCGGAGCGAGCCGAACCCGGTCCAGGTCCACGATGACGGCGACCGGCATGACGACGCCGTAGGAACCCTTGCCTGATTCGTGCTCCAGCGAGCTGATTGGCGAGGCGATGCCGTCGTGGGCCAGGTTGGTGGCGACCGCCACCATCGGAATGCCGGCCATGTTCGCCGCGAACTTGGTGACATCAATGGTCCGGCCGCCGCCGATGCCAGCCACCGCCTCATAGGCGCCAGACCGGAGGCGCTTACCCAGCGACACCGCGCTGCTGTGCGTGCCGTCCCCGACCCCGAACACCTCGGCCGCCTCGATCTCCAGCTCGGCGACGATGCTCTCGCCCTGGCCGGGCCCGACGGCAACTGCCACCCGGCCCTCCGTGGCGATCCGCCGGTCGGCCAGCAAGCCGCCTAGGCTGGCGATGGCACCCGGCCGGACGTTGATGACCAGCGGGGCGGCGAGCATCCGGGCCAGCAGCGGCATGAGACTCCTCGGGCATCGTGACGGGCCTGGTCAGCCTGCGTCAGGTTAGCTGCGCTAGCGGTCGCCTGCGCCGGGCCGGCCCGGGCGAAGTGCGCTGGCGGGGCGGATTCCGCCAGGACGCCACCCACGTCGGCGCTCGCGGCCAGCCGGTGCAGCCACCCGCGAGATTAGCAGCGCGCGGCGATCTCCCGTGCCCGCATCAGGTCCCGGTGGTCATCGACCTCGACCCAGTCGACGGCGCCGATGGGCACGGCGCCGATCTCGCCCCCGCGGTCGGCCAGCTCCTGGTACCCGTCCTCGTAATACAGGCCCGGATCGCGGCGCCATGTTGCCTCGAGCGCATCGGCCAGTGAGATCGCGGCGGCGGGCGAGATCAGCGTCGCGCCGATGTACTCGCCGTCTGCCTGCCGCGGGTCCATCTGCTTGCTGATCCTGGCCAGCAGCCCCCGCTCGTCCAGCACCACCTTCATTTCCTCATCGGCCAGCTGCTTTACGTCGTCGATGGCCAGGACGAGGTCCGGCTGGCCATCCCGCTCGGCGGCGGCCAGCAGCGCCTGCTCCACGCTGACCGGGTGCACCGTGTCTCCGTTCACGAGCAGGGCGCCCCGGCTGAAATGCTCACGGGCCAGCCAGAGCGAGTAGGCGTTATTCCACTCCTCGGCCCGGTCGTTGTACACGAGCTCCAGCGTGACGCCGTGCCGCTTCTTCGAGCTCGATCACCCGGTCCGCCACCGCGCCCGCCGCGTATCCGACGACCACGGCGACCTCGGTGAGACCGACAGCGGCCAGGTTACGCAGGGCGATATCGAGAATGGTGGTCTCGCCGTCGACCGGGAGCAGTGCTTTCGGCAGGAAGTCGGTGTCGGGACGCAAGCGCCGCCCGGCCCCAGCGGCAAGCACCATGCCGATCACCGGCGTTCTCCCTCCCGCAGCGCCAGGCAGGTCGCCATGACGTCCCAGCAGATGAGCACACCAAGATACGCGGCCAGGGCTATGTACGCGAATGTCGCTACCCCCGCCACGTAGCCGAGCCAGAGCAGGATCATCCGGCCGTCCCAGCCGAGCCATGCTGCGCGCCGCCGCGGCGGCCCGCTGGCCAGGTCGGCGCTCCACAGCATGATCACGGCGCAGAGCAGCAGAATCACGCCGGCGGGTACGTGCAGGGCAAAGCCGAGCGCCGCGATGTAGAGGTACTGGGCGCCCTGCAGGATGGCAGGCACGAGCCAGTCAAACCGGCCGTCATGCGGGTGACTGGAGCCGAACGCCGCCAGCAGCAAGGCCGCGACCGGGGCGATGGCCACGATGGCCGGGAGGTTACTGAGCCCGAGCACGGCCAGCGCGGCGCCGGCCGCGAGCCCGACCAGGGCAGGCGGCAGCGGCACGAGCTGCCCGCGTGCCAGAGCCCCCAGCCGCCGGGCAATGGCCCCGTCATCCCGGCAGCGGACCAGCAGCGCTGGCTGCCATCGATCACTGCCGACCGAACCCCAGTCACGCCGCTCAATGAGCCCGGTGCCGTCGATGAGCCCGGTGCCGTCGATGAGCCCGGAGCGGCCGATCGGCCCGGTCGAATCGGCCAGCCCGGTCACGTCGATCGGCCGGGTCACGTCGATCGGCCCGGTCCGATCGGCGGCCCCGATGGCACCGGCCGGCCCGGTCACATCCATGGGCCCGGTCACATCCACGGACCCGGTCGCACCGGCAGGCTCGGTCACATCCACGGACCCGGTCACATCGGCCGGAACGGCCACGTCAGCCGGGCCGGCCTCTTGCGAGTTCGTCACCCCAAGCGGGCTCGCAGGCCGGGGACCGGCAGCGAGATCCGGCCGGACTGCCGCCGAGTGCAGGATCGCGAGGTCGATCGGCCCGTCCGTGCCCGGCGGCGCCCCGAGATCGGGCTGACTGGCGGCCGAGTGCAGCTTCCCCAGGTCAATCGGGCCGCCCCCGTCGCCGACCGAGCCGTTGCCGCCGGGCGGGCCCGCCCCCTGGGACGCGGCAGAGACCTCCAGCGGCGAGGCCGGGTCGCGCACCTTGGCCGCCGGCTGGAGCGTTACCAGCGGCTCGGCGCGGGCCGCGACCATCAGGACCACGTCCAGGCCAGCCGGCGCCGGCCGGTGGACCGCGGCCGCGCTGCCCTCGTCAGCGGTATCTGCTGCCTCCGCCGGGGTCTTACCGCCGATGCCGTAGCCCACCGAGATGACGGCCCAGTCGAGCAGCGCCAGCAGCGCGGCCCGGCCCCCCCAGACCGGAGTGATGACCACGATCAGCAGGACGCGGCCGCCCGCTGGCATGTCCAGGGCGCAGGCCAGCAGCCAGCGGAAGGCGCCGCGTCCGTGCTCCGGCTGCTCAGATCCGGCGCAGGCGTTCATGGCGTCATGCACGGCGACCATGCTCAGCACGGCGACAGCCAGCGGCCACACGCCAGCCCAGCCCGCCGCCGACGCCCCGATCGCCAGCGCCGCGTAGACCGCGGCCTCGCAGCCCCGGGCGCTCAGCAGCGCCAGCCAGCCGGGAATCCCGGCCCGCCAGGCGGCCATGAGCCTCGCGGCGGCCACGGCAGCCAGGTAGCACGCGCAGAGCGCAACGGCTGCCTTGATGTCGGTTGCCCTGGTTCCCGCCGAGAACCAGGCCGCAGCGCAGCACCCGAGCAGGAGCGAGATGCCGGTCAGCGAGTTCGGTGACAGCGACCTGGCCGTCGACCAGGCAGCCAGCCGACCGCCTACGGTCGTGACCGCGTTCGATCCGGCCGGGCCCCGCATCGTGCCTGACCCGGCAGCACCGCCATGTTCACTGGCCGTGCCGTCAGCCGGCCCATTCAGCCCAGCGACGATCAGATCCTCCCGAATTGAACTTACAGACCATGGGCGTTGATCTGCTTACCGAGCGTACCCAGCGAAGCCCGGACCGTACCGGGCTGATGAGCTGCGGCGTTGCCCGGCAGGACGGGAACGGCCCGGCAGCTGTCCCGGCGGCCTGCCGCCAGTAACCTCGGGCAGGTGCGGACAGTAGCGGTGGTGCTGGCGGGCGGGTCTGGCCGGCGATTCGGCGGCATGCCCAAGCAGCTGCGGGTGCTCGCGGGCCGGACGCTGCTCGAGCACTGCGTGGACGCGTTCGATCAGGCACCGGCAGTGGATGAGATCCTCGTGGTCATCGCCGCCGGCCTCGCCGGGCAGGCGAGAGACCAGCTGCGCGGCTATCGCAAGCTGACCGGGATAGTGCCGGGCGGGGAAGCGCGCTCGGATTCCACCAGGGCCGCGATCGCCGCGATCGTCCCGCCGGGTGAGCCCGCGGCAGCTGAGCAGTGCAATGTCCTGTTCCACGATGCCGCGCGGCCGCTGATCGACCAGCAGACGATCGCGGCCTGCGTCGCAGCCCTCGACAGCTACCAGGCCGTCGGCGTGGTGGTGGCATCCCCGGACACCATCGTGGAAGTCGCTGACCAGACGATGCGCCGGGTGCTGCCACGCCAGACACTGGCCCGCTGCCAGACGCCGCAGGGCTTCCGGCTCTCGGTCATCAGGGCGGCCTACCAGCGCGCCGCGGCGGACCCTGGCTTCGCCGCTGCTGCCGCCACCGATGACTGCGGTGTCGTGCTCCGCTACCTGCCCGAGGTGCCGGTCGGCGCGGTTACCGGCAGCGAGCGCAACATCAAGATCACCTATGAGGCCGACCTCACTGTCGCCGAGGCGCTGCTGCGGCAGTCCCGGCCAGGCTCGTCCGTGCTGCCGGGCTAGCCGCCAGCCGGCGGCGAGCCTCAGCCGCCGTCCCGGCCCTGGCCGGGTATCAGGCTGCGCGGGCTGGTCAGGAACCCGGTGCCCCAGGAAGCGTGCATGGTGGCCAGCACGAGCGGCAGCCGCGCGGTCGCGGCCGGGTGCAGTTCCCTGGCTGCGCGCGCTGACACGGCCAGCACGCCCCCGAGATAGCCGAGCGGGGCCGCGAAGCCCGCGACCGCCACGGTGGCCAGCGCCCTGGCCGGCCCGGCGGCCCCGGCGGCCAGCGCCGACGCGCCGGCGATGCCGGCCACCGTCCCGGCGGTGACCGCGACCACCGCGGCCGGGGGGGCCAGGTAGCGGAGGTTGATCGTCCCGGCATGCTGGCGGGCGACCACCCGCCGCCAGCGGCCGTACCGGAAGTACTGGGCGCCGAGCGCTCCGACGCTCGCCCGCGGCCGGTAGGTCACGCGCAGGGCCGGCTCGAACCAGATCAGCCCGCCCGCCAGCCTGAGCCGGTGATTCAGCTCCCAGTCCTCGGCGACCAGGAACGACTCGTTGTAGCCGCCAGCCTGCTCGATCGCCGCCCGGCGGAACACCCCGAGGTACACGGTGTCGGCCGGGCCAGCCGTGCCGCCGGTGTGGAACCGGGACGCGCCGACCCCGAAGGGCGAGGTCATGGCCCAGGCCACCGCGCGCTGGAACGGGGTGACTCCCTCGGCGGCCATGATCCCGCCGACGTTGACCGCGCCGGTCTCGGCCAGGGCAGCCACCGCGGCCGACAGGTAACCGGGCGGCAGCAGGGAGTGCCCGTCAACCCTGGCCACGACCGAGTACCGGCAGACCTTGATCGCCGCATTGACCCCGGACGGGATCTTGCCGGTCGGATTGTCCACCACGGCGACCCGGGAGTCAGCCGCTGCGATCCGCTGGGCAATGTCAGCGGTGCGGTCATGGGAGGGCCCGACGGCCAGGACCAGCTCAAGCTCGCCGGGATATTCCTGGCTGAGCACGTGGCTGACGGCTTCGGCCAGGTACCTCTCCTCGTTCCGTACCGGCATCACGATGGAAATGGGCATGTCGACGCTGATGTCGGCCGACGGGGCGGGCGCTGGCGCGGATGCGATGGCAGCGACGCCAGGGGCATCGGAGTGTTGGCTCATGACGCAGGTCACGGTACCGCCACCGGCGCCTGGCTGCTACCCGGGACCACCCGGAGCCGCCGGGCCTGCGTCTCGCTTCGCGCGGCGCCCGAAGCCACGATGCCCCGTGTGCTGGCCGGATAGCACGTCCGCGGGTCGGCCGGCTTACCAAGTCTTAACTCCCGATGAGGTCATCCCGGCGAATAGCGGGCCGCTACCAGGGCTTAAATAGACCCATGCCTCATCCAGAGTCCGGGGTCGGCCGGCCGTCGCCTGAGACAGGTGACGCGGATGAGGCGGATGAGACAGTCCAACTGGCCCGGTCCGGCGAGCCCGGTCGCGGCCGGGGCCATCGGTTCCTGCTCCCGCTGGCCACCTACGCCGTCTGCCAGCTGATCTTCCTGTTCTGGTGGGGGGCGTTCTACCCCGGCCTGATGAACCGGGACTCGATCATCTACATGCAGCACGTGACCACCGGGCCATGGGTGGCCAACCACTCCGTGCTCTATGACTCGATGGTCCTGCTGAGCCTGCGGTGGACCGGGGACCTGGGCGCCCTGACCCTGTTCCAGACCATCGCGATGTCGGCGGCGCTGGCCTACACGGTGGCGGCCTTCCGCCGCCTGGGCGTGCCCGGCTGGGCGACGGCGGTCGCGGCGGTGATCGTGGCCGCGCTGCCGCCGACCGGATCCTTCATCATCTTCATCTGGAAAGACGTGCCGTTCGCGATCTGCGCCTGCCTGGTCGTGCCGACCACGGCGCACCTGATCTCGCTGCGGGGCGGCCCGCGCTGGCAGCGGGACCGGCGGGTGACGGGGCTGATCGCCGCGCTCTTCCTGGAATTGCTCGGCGTGTGCCTGTTCCGCCAGGACGGCTTCCTCGTGGCCGGTGTCGCCGCCGTCGCGCTGGCCGCGCTGATCGGCCGGGTCCGGATCCGGGTCACGGCGGTGGCCGCGGTGGCGATCGGCCTGACCTTCCTGCTCAAGATCGTTGTCTATCCGGCCGTGGGCATCCTGCCCGCTGACTCATCGCTGACCTACGGGCCCGCCTGGGCGGACATAGCGGTCGCCTACGCGAAAAGCCCGTCAAGCTTCTCTACCGCGGACAAGGACCTCCTGAAGCGGGTGGCGCCGCTGGCGGAGTGGAAGGACAGCGCGGACTGCTACGACGCGGACTCCACCGATTACGCCAAGAACCTGACCAAGCGCGCGCTCCGACAGACGGGACCGCTCTTCTCGCTCTGGCTGCAATTGCTCCGGCGGCACCCCGGCCTGATCATCGGCGCCCGCCTCTGCCGCGGTGCCATCGCCTGGGTCGCCTTCCCGAGCCCGGCCGCCGTGGCCGGAGATTACCTGTCGGAGATCCCGTACAGCATGTTCGCGGCCCGCAACGAGCCGGGGGTCAAGGACATGCCGGCCCGGTACTACGCCGACATCGCGACCCGTCCGCTGTGGGGTTTCTCGCTCGCCTACTCGCTGCGCAACGGGAGCGAGTCCAATTCGATCGCCTGGCTGCTGTGGCGCGGCGCCACCTGGTGCTACATCGCGTACCTGGCCATCGGGATACTCGCGGTGCGGCGCAGGGACTGGAAAATCCTGGCCCTGGCCGCCGTCATCCTCGCCAACCAGCTGGTGGTGATGGCCGACAGCCCGACCCAGGTCTTCCGCTACATGGCGGCCCCGCTGCTGATCGGCCCGATGACGCTGGCCCTGCTCTTCGCCAGGACCCGCCCCGCAGCCGGGCCGACTGCCGCCACCGGACCAGAGCCCGGCGGCGGCAGCCAGCCTGAGGCCGGCTTCAGAGAGTAGCGTCCTCCAGCATCTCGGTCACCAGGGCCGCGATCGGCGAGCGCTCCGAGCGGACCAGCGTGACATGCGCGAAGAGCGGATGGCCCTTGAGCTTCTCGATCACGGCCACCACGCCGTCATGCCGGCCGACCCGCAGGTTGTCCCGCTGCGCGATGTCGTGGGTCAGCACGACCCGCGAGCCCGCGCCGATCCTGGACAGGACGGTCAGCAGCACGCCGCGCTCCAGCGACTGCGCCTCATCGACGATCACGAAGGAGTCGTGCAGCGACCGGCCGCGGATGTGAGTCAGCGGCAGTACCTCCAGCATGTCCCTGGCCAGCACCTCGTCGATGACGTCCTGCGACGTGACGGCGGACAGGGTGTCGTAGACCGCCTGGGCCCACGGGTTCATCTTGTCCGCCTCCGAGCCCGGCAGGTAGCCGAGTTCCTGCCCGCCGACCGCGTACAGCGGCCGGAACACCAGCAGCTTGCGGTGCTGGCGCCGCTCCATCACCGCCTCCAGCCCGGCGCAGAGCGCGAGCGCCGACTTTCCCGTGCCGGCCCGGCCGCCCAGCGACACGATGCCGATGTCCGGGTCCAGCAGCAGATCGAGCGCGACCCGCTGCTCGGCGCTGCGGCCATGCAGGCCGAATGCCTCGCGGTCCCCGCGAACCAGGCGGACCGACTTGTCCGGGAGCACGCGGCCGAGCGCGCTGCCGGCGCCCGAGGCCCCGGACAGCAGCACCAGCCCGGTGTGGCACGGCAGCTCGCGCGCCTCGCCGCACTCGAGCCGGCCCGTCTCGTAGAGCGCGGCGATGTCCGCCGAGGTCACGTCGAGCTCAGCCATCCCGGTCCAGCCTGAGTCGGGCGGCAGTTCGGCCCGGTACTCCTGCGCGGTGAGGCCGATGGCGGCGGCCTTCACGCGCAGCGGCAGGTCCTTGCTGACCAGCACGACGTCCTCGCCGTCCAGCGCCAGGCTGCAGGCGACCGACAGGATCCGGGTGTCGTTGTCGCCGAGCCGGAAGCCGTCCGGGAGCACCGACGGGTCCGAGTGATTCAGCTCTACCCTGATGCTGCCGCCGTCGTCTCCGACCGGCAGATCGGCATCGAGCCGCCCGTACTCGATGCGCAGGTCATCGAGGTGACGCAGGGCCTGGCGGGCAAAATAGCCAAGCTCAGGGTGATGGCGCTTGGCCTCGAGCTCGGTAATCACCACCACCGGCAGGACGACCCGGTGCTCGGCGAACCTGCCGATGGCGGCCGGGTCGGCCAGCAGGACGCTGGTGTCCAGGACGTACGTCCGGCGCTGCCCGCCGGCTGAGTCATCACCGTCACTCTCGGGACCCTGGCTGGGCCGGGCCTGGCTGCGCCCCGCCTGGCGGCGGGCGGGCGGGCTGTGCTCGCGGATGCCCGGCTCGCTGAAGCCGGGCTCCCATGAGCGGGACACGCTGGACTGGGGCACTCGGAATCCGTGCTCTCGGGAATTGGGCACTCGCACTCCCCTAGGCGCCTGGCGCGGCGCTGCGTTCGGACACAGATGTGTCGGCGGGACCGGGACCGGCCAGCGATGGGCCGGGCGCCGGCCCTTTGCTCATCTCGCCTGCGTGCCAGGACGCGAAGCTCGAGGATCTCGAGGGCCTTCCCGTCGGGCGGCTACGCACCGCCCGTCTTGCTTCGACGGTACATCTGTCCACTGGCCGGCCGGAAGTACCGCAACAAGCTGTTAACCGGCGCGGCACCCCGCCGCCACGACGGTCCCGTCCGGGGTAGCGCCAGCAGCAGCGGAGTCCGCGGGCTGCTCAGCGCGGGCTCCCGGCCCGCGGGCGGGAGCCCGCACCGGGCCGATCCGGCGGCTGAGTCAGACCCCGAACCTGCGGTGCCGTGCCGCATACGAGCGCAGCGCGCGGAGGAAGTCGACCCGCCGGAAGGCCGGCCAGTAGGCGTCGCAGAAGTAGAACTCCGAGTGCGCGCTCTGCCAGAGCAGGAAGCCGCCGAGCCGCTGCTCTCCGGACGTGCGGATCACCAGGTCGGGGTCGGGCTGACCGGCGGTGTAGAGGTGCTCGGCGATGTGCTCGACGTCCAGCACCTCCGCCAGTTCCTCGATCGTGGTGCCGCGGGTGGCGTGATCCTGCAGCAGCGAGCGGACCGCATCAGCGATCTCGCGCCGGCCGCCGTAACCGACCGCGACGTTCACCAGCAGCCCGGTATTGCCCGCCGTCGCCTCGCCGGCGTCCTTGAGTACCTGGGCGGTATCGGCCGGGAGCAGGTCGAGCGCGCCGACCGGCTTCACGTGCCAGTGCTGGGCGACCAGCTCGCGCACTGTCTCCTCGATGATCCGCAGCAGCTGCTCGAGCTCGGCCGCTGGCCTGGCCAGGTTGTCGGTGGACAGCAGCCACAGCGTGACGACCTCGACGCCCGCCTCCTGGCACCACGCCAGTAGCTCGAAGATCTTGTCAGCGCCTGCCTGGTGGCCGCTGCTGACGTCGGCTAGCCCGGCCGACCGCGCCCACCGGCGGTTACCATCGCACATCACCCCGACATGCCTGGGGATCGCCTGGGGCGACAGCGATGCCTCTAGCCTTCGCTCGTACAGCCGGTAGGCGAGGCCGCGCACTCCCATCCGGCACCCTTCCTCGCTGTCGCCGCATGGGCGAGGTACTGCTGCCCGGCTCTGTCCTTGCTTCCTCAGCGCCGGGCGACGGCGACCCCGTCATCCCGGCGAAGTCCGGTTCTCTAAGCACCGTATCCAAGAATGTGACCAGTTCGGCCGAAGTCAGGACGGCGCGTATGCCGATTCCGCCAGCTCCCCACGCCTCGATGACCGCGCGGCGGGTGAGCTGCCATCCGCCGCGCAGCACTGCCGCGCCAGGGGCGGTGACAGTCCCGCGGGCACTCATGGCGCCGGGAACGCCCGCCCGGCGGGCGATGCGCCCGGCCGCGCCCCGCGCGCTCGCGGGCCCCTTGTCGGTGCGGCGCGGCCAGGGGCGCTGCCAGGGCAGCCCGTGCTGGCCGGGGCCAGTCACTCCCGCCACGCCGGCCGGGCGCGCCACGCCGCCGGCCCCGGCAGGCCGGTCATCCCCGGCACGCCAGTGATCCCGTGCAGGCCGGTCACCCCCGGCACGCCAGTGATCCCGTGCAGGCCGGTCAGCCCCGGCGGGCCGGCCGGGCGCGCCTCGGCGGCCGGACCGATCCAGCGCGCCGCAGAGCGGATCGTGCAGCGCAGCTCGCCCGCGCCCGCCGGGTCGCCCCGGTCCCTGGACCGCAGCGAGAAGTACTCGCAGTCACCCGGCAGGAAGGACTCCATGGGCCGGGGACCAGGGAACCTGTCGTCCGGGTCGGGCCAGCTGGCCGCCTGGCCGGAGTCCTGCCGCGCCGCCCTGAGCTGCTCAGCCAGCCGCCGGAGCTGATCGCCGCACCGCTCGCCGACCAGCGCGAACGGCGCCGCGTCTCGCACCAGCTGCAGCGTGATCTCGTAGGGCTGGCCGGCCCGGTCCCGGCACGGGACCGGCACAACAGACAGGGTCGACCCATCAGCGCAAAGTAGCTCCCCCATGACGGAAAGTTAACCATTCTCGCCGGCCTTAACCGCATCCCCACGCCGCAGCCCCGCCCGGAGGGCAGCCACGACCACGACGTCCGCGCCGGCCAGGTACTTGTCCTGCTCGGCGGCTACCCGGTCGTACTCTTCGCGGGTGATGGTCTGCCTGGTGGCGTTGGCGGAGTCGCCGACGATGAAGGTGGAGCGGGTGCTGCGCGAGTCCACCCGCGCCTTGACGACCACATTCCCGAACTCGGTGAGCTGGCTGTTCGGCATTTTCTCGGTCAGCTCGCGGAGCCGTTCCGGCGCCGGATTCCAGTCCGCCGATGCGGCCTTCACCTCATCCACCACGACTGGTCCTCCTCCACGGGCTCTGCGATCGCTGCGCTGCGGGATACTCGCAGGTCCGCAGGCGGCACGCACGGCGTGCGCCTGCGAGATCTGGGGAGTGACTCCCGGCTGGCGCGCCGGTGGCGCCCCCCCGGTGCCCGCGCGGAGCCCGCGGAAACCCGTGGACAGTGGCCTGGCCGCCCGACGGCCTAGTGGCCCGGCCCTTCGGCCCTGACCTGCTCCACCTTCAGCAGCGCTGCCCTGAGGTCAGCGAGCCAGCTGTCCTCGTGCTCGCCGACGAGCCGCACGCACCAGGCCAGCGCGTCACTGCGGCTGCGAGCCACGCCGGCGTCCACGAGCGTGTCGAGGACGAGCCGCTCGGCCTGCCGCAGCCTGGTCATGACCGGCACCGAGAACGTGGTGAACATCACGTTCCGGCCGGCGCACACCACTGCCCAGGAAACCTTGCGGCCGAACCGGTGCTCTGCCTCGCGCGCGATCTCGATCCGGTGCTCGCGCGTCTCCTCGCGGAACCGTCGGCTGCGGCCCTCGGCCGCGGCGGCCTGCTCGGCCGCCGATGCGTCCTCGCCTAGCTCGGGGCCGGGCAGAACGCCGGTGATGGTGATCTCCTCGCGATCGACCCGGACGTTGGGGACCGCGGCGAACCACTCGGCCGGTATCCGGCCCGCGAACCAGCCGCGGAGCTTCTGGTGCACCGACTGCATCTGCGCTTCGTCCGTACTCATGTAATTATGATTACATCTAGCCGGGCGCACGGCAACTCGGCGCGGCGAGCCGGGCACGTAATCCTCCCCGCCCGGCTACAGCGCCAGCACGCAGCCGTCCCAGTAGGCCTCGACGCGCGGCCGGCGCCGTCCCCGCAGCCCGATCTCCAGCACGTCCGGCTGCCGGTCGCCCAGGCCCCGAAACGAGAGCTCCAGGCCGGCTCCTGGCACGGAGCGGAATCCGGTCACTCGTGGCGGCTCCCGCGTGGCCGCGTGCATGAGCGGCGGGGTCGCGGCGCAGCACCGCCGGGGATAGGCAGCCCAGACCCACAGCTTGCCGCCGCGGAGCCGGACGAACTCGGCCGCGTCCGGGCTGACCTGAACCTGCATGCCCCGACGGTAACCCGGCCGGGCGCCCGGCAGCCAGCATGACCGGCTAGCCGGCGATGCTGCCCGCCGCCGCGGCGGCGACTCTCGGGTACACCTCGACGGCGCCGGCGAACTCAGCGCCGAAGTCGGCCGGCACCACCTGGACGTCCATGCCCGGCTCCGGGGCCTGCTCCATCAGCCCGTTGCCCAGGTAGATGGCGACGTGCGAGATGGACGTGGGGGCCGTCGGGTCGGTGTGGTAGAAGAGCAGGTCACCCGGCCGCAGGTCACTGAGCGGGATGAGCGGCCCGGTCTGGGCCTGGTCAGCTGCCACCCGCGGCATGACCAGGCCAGCCTGCCGCATCGACCACTGCACCAGCCCGGAGCAGTCAAAGGCGTCCGGCCCCGCCGCGCCCCAGACGTAGGGCTTGCCGACCCGGCTCAGCGCAGCGGTCAGGAACGCCCTGATCTCGGCCGGCGTCATGCCCGGCCCGTCGGCCGCGCTGATCCCGTCGCCGCCCGCGGCGCCGGCTGCCGCGGCCAGGCCGGCCGACGCGATGCCGGCCGATGCGACCGCGCCCGGCGCCGCCTGCGCCACCAGCGGCGCGATCGCGGCCGTGGCCGGCAGCAGCGCCTTCACCTGCCGCATCAGCGTGACCAGCTGGGCCCGCGGGGCGCTGATCACCAGGGCATTGGCGGCCGGGATGCCCAGCGAGCGCGCCACCGCGTCCGATACGACGGCGTCCACGCCGGCGATGCCGACCGTGCCGAAGCCGCCGACGCGCAGTCGCTGCGACTGGCGGCCAGTCACCTGCACCAGGCCGCCGAGCGGCAGCTTGTCCTGCTGGCCCATGGTGTAGGAGACGGCGACGCCGCCGTCGGCGACGCTCTGCCAGAGCGTGGTCGCGCGGGCGGTCGGCGCGGCGGCGAACGCGCGGAACGCGGACGGGTCGACGCCCAGCATCGCCGCGTTCGAGCCGCCGACCCGGATCGTGCCCGCGTCCACCAGCTCGGCGGAGACCACGCCGGGAAGCCTGCGGACCTTCGCGGCAACGGCGCGGGGCAGCGTGGCGGGCGCGACCACCAGCAGATCGGCCTGCAGCAGGTGCCGCAGCGGCGCGACCACGGGCGTGGCCGCGAAACTGTCCAGGCTGGCCACGGGCAACGATCCGGACGCCAGCTGACGCTGCCCGGCCAGGCTGATGCCGGCCGCGGCGCTGCCGGTCGCCTTCACCCGGCCCAGGCCCTCACCCGCCGCGGCCGGGCGAGCCTGGTGCACGGTCCCCGCCGCCAGCCGGCCGCCGTGCTCCTGGCCGAGTAGCGGAGCACTGACGAGGCTGGCCACCATCCCGGCCGCCACCGCGACCCACAGCGCCGGGCGCAGCCGGCGCGCTACGTCGCGCATGGTGCCCCCCTCCGCGCATCGGGTACTGGATACCTGATCCGGCGGCTCGTCTGATCACCCCTCACGGCGCGGGCAGTTCTACCCGGGAATTCCCATAATGCCGCGAGTCATGCGAGCGGACCAGAGTGCCAGGGAAAGATCGGGCAAACACCAGATGGTGGGCTAGCAAAGGACTTGTCAGGGTGCGGTCGGTTAACTCTCGTTAGGAGGCCAGCGCGGCGCGCAGCAGCTCGGGCTCGGTCACCGGCGCCCGGCAGGCGAAATCCCGGCAGACGTAGGCGGCGGGCTGCCCGCCGGCCAGTCCCCGGCCTTCCAGCAGCGGGATCGGCGAGTCGCTGCCATCGCCGACGGCCAGTACCGCGCCCGGCGGCGCCGCCAGCAGCGCGGCCTTGTGCAGCTCGGCCGTGCGGCTGTCGTCCGGCGCGCCGACGACCGCGATCTCGGCCGGCCCGGACAGCGCGGCCTCGGCCACGGCCAGTCCCCAGCCCGCCGCGCGCGGGTACCGGCCGACCAGCACCGGAACCAGGCCCAGCGCCGCGATCGCCGCGTCCCGGTGCCTGGCCGAGCCGGTCAGCGCGGCCAGGCTGAGCAGGGCGCCGGCTACCGCGAAGGTGCCGGACGGGGTCGGGCCGTCCGCCGGGTCGGCCGGCCGGTAGATCAGCTGCTCGCTGTCGTCGGCGGCGTCATAGAAGGCTCCGGAGCCCGCGCCGAACCGGCTCAGCGCGGTCTCCAGCAGCTCGCCGGCGATCCGCACCCAGCGCGGCTCCCCGGTCACCCCAAAGAGCGCGATGAACCCCTCGGCCACGCAGGCGTAGTCATCCAGGGCCCCGGCGCTGGATCCGGCCACGCCGTCCCGCGACGTCCGCACCAGCCGGCCGGCGGACAGGTGCAGGCTGGCCAGCAGCTCGGCTGCCGCGGTGGCCGCGGCGATGAAGTCGGTGCGGTCCAGCAGCAGCCCGGTCTCGGCCAGCGCGGCGATCGCCAGGCCGTTCCAGGCCGCCACCACCTTGTCGTCACGGGCGGGCGGGGTCCGCTGCTGCCGGGCCGCCAGCAGCGCTGCCCGGACCCGGGCGAGCCGCCCGGCGTCGGCCGGATCGGCCCGCAGCTGCAGGACCGAGCTGCCGTGCTCGAAGGTGCCGGCCGTGGTCACGCTGAACGTCTCGGCCGCGAACTGGCCATCTGCCGCGCCGAGCACCTCGGTCAGCTGGGCCGGCGTCCATACATAGAAGGTGCCCTCGGTGCCATCGCTGTCGGCGTCCAGCGCCGAGGCCAGACCGCCCTGCGGCGTCCGCAGCTCCGCGATCATCCACGCGCACGTCTCCTGCGCCACCCGCCGGGCCAGGCCGGAGCCGGTCCGGCGCCACAGATGCGCGTAGAACCTGGCCAGCAGCGCGTTGTCGTACAGCATCTTCTCGAAATGCGGCACCACCCAGTCCGCGTCCACGCTGTAGCGCGCGAACCCGCCCGCCAGCTGGTCGTACATGCCGCCGCGGGCCATAGCGCCGGCGGTGCCCTCGGCCATCTCCAGCGCGCGTGCGGCCGACTCGGCCCCGGCGGCCCGGCCGGCGGCTCGCTCGTGGTGACGGAGCAGGAACTCGAGCACCATCGAGGGCGGGAACTTAGGTGCCCGGCCGAAGCCGCCGCGGCTCGCGTCATAGTCGGCGGCGAGCCCGTCCACGGCCTCCTCGCACGCCCCGGCCAGGCTCGCCAGCGCGGCGGCCGGTCCGTCAGCCGCCCCGGCGCCGGGGACGGTACCCGGCGCCGCCGGGGGCAGCCCGGCCCGCTCGGCCAGCGCGGCGGCAATCCGCCGCGCCTGGCTGGTGACGTTGCCCTTGTCCTCCTGCCATGCCTTCGCGACGCCGAGTACCAGCCGCTGGAAGTGCTCCCGCGGGAAGTACGTGCCGCAGTAGAAAGGCTCCCGGTCCGGTGTCATGAAGACGGTCATCGGCCAGCCGCCCTGACCCGTCATGGCCTGGGTCGCGGCCATGTAGACGGCATCGACGTCCGGCCGCTCCTCACGGTCCACCTTGATCGACACCAGGTGCTGGTTCATCAGGGCGGCGGTCTGCTCATCCTCGAAGGACTCGTGCGCCATGACGTGACACCAGTGGCAGGCCGAGTAGCCGACGGACAGCAGCACCGGCACGTCGCGCTCGCGCGCCGCGGCGAATGCCTGGTCGCACCAGGGCCACCAGTCGACCGGGTTGCCCGCATGCTGCAGCAGGTACGGACTGGTCACGTTACGGAGACGATCTGCCACGAGCACCATCATTCCCTGCCCCGGCGGCCAGCGCCGCGGCGGCCACGGCGGGAGCGCCCCGGCGGCACGGGGGCTGCGGCCGCGGGCGTCTCAGCCGTGCAGCAAGGTGCCGCCAGGCTGCTACCGTGCGTGTGTGAGCTCACCGCCGTCAGCCGCTTCCCCGGCCGCCCGCGGCACCCGGGTGCGCGGGACCCGGCAGGCCGAGGCACTGGCCGTGGTCCTGGACGGGCTGCCGGGATTCTGCAGCGCCCAGCAGATCCACGCCGAGCTGCGCCGGCGCGGCGAGCACGTCGGTCTGACCACGGTCTACCGGCACCTGCAGGTGCTCAGCGAGGACGGCCGGGTCGATGCGATCAGGGACGCCAGCGGCGAGACGCTTTACCGGCGGTGCGCGAGCGACGTGCATCACCACCATCTGACCTGCCGGAACTGCGGCCGCAGCGTCGAGGTCGAGGGCCGGGCGGTCGAGCACTGGGCCGAGCAGGTAGCCGCGGAGGCCGGCTTCACCGACGTGGGGCACACGGTCGAGCTCTTCGGCCTGTGCCCGGACTGCTCGGGTTCCTGAGATCTCAGGACCGCCGGGCGGCGCCCTCGCTCGGCTGGCAATCCGGCCAGCCGATGCGGGCCGGATCGATCACATGCAGCGGAAGCGCCGGATGCGCCTGCTTCTGCCCCGGCGGATCGGTCACCAGCATGACTGACCCGGAGCCGGTGGCGAAGCCATACTGCGCGGTGACGCGGACGAACGCGCCGGTCCGGGTACTGGCCAGGTAGGTAGCGGCCGTCGTCGTCCAGGCCAGCGAGTCCGGCGCCATCGCGAGATCGGAGAAGTCCTGGCCGGGCGGCAGCCGGAATGCCAGCCGGGCCGTCCTGTCCTGCTCGGGCGAGTAATAGAGGCTGGTCAGGCTCGGGCTCAGGTAGGCAGTCCGGGTTCCGTCGGTGACCACGAAATCGGTCCCGTTCACGCCGCGCAGGGCGGCCGGCAGCGCAGCCAGCCGACCAGTGGCCAGGTTGTAGGCCCGCAGGGTGGTCTGCGCGCCCGGCGCATCCGATTCCGGCCACACCACCAGGTCTCCGTCGAAGAACGGCGGCTGCGTGTGTCCGGTGCGGATCGTGGTGACCGTGCCAGCGGACAGATCGGCCAGCCGTATCTCCACCAGGCCGCCGGGACCATAGCCCTGCGCCCACGCGGCGTAGTGGCCGCTGACGGCTGGCGCGTGCCAGGGACTCGGCCAGGGAACGCCATCCGGGCCGGCGATGGAATGGCCGAGCCGCAGGCGGTGCCCGGTGGCCGAATCCCAGGCGAAGATGGTGAAGTCATCCAGGCTGCTCAGCGAGTAAGTCTCGGCCCAGACCAGCCAGCGACCGCCGGAGGAGCCGTCCGCCTGATCGGTGGCCGGGTCGGCAAAGACCTGGATCTTGCGCAGCGCCCCGCTGGCCAGGTTCAGCGCCGCGACCCCGGCGAACTGCGGTGTCCACGCGGACACGTACGCGGTCCGGCCGTCGGATGAGACCCCGAGCGGGAGCACCTCCGCGCTGGCCGAGCCGGGAACTGCGCTGGCCAGGGCCTGCCGGAGCGGCTGCCGCAGGGCGGGTGCCGGGCTGGCCGGGCAGAAGACCAGGCTGGCTGCGCGCGCCGAGAGCGCCGCGCGCGGCCCGCCGCCCGCGCCCCGCTCGCGCTCAGGCCCGACGCCCCCGCGCCGCGGCCGGCCGGGTGCGAGCCGGCTGACGATGAGCCGCCCGCAGCACCTCCGCTGGGACTGCCGGACTGCGCCGCCCGCCGTCCGCTCCCGGCCTCCAGCACGGCGTGAATGCCGCCGGCCAGCAGCACGAGACAGGCCAGCACGGCGAGAATCGCCGGCACCAGCGGCGGGCGGCGGCCAGGCGATGGCGGCTCAGGCAGCCGGTGCCTGCCCCGGCCGCCTGCGCCGGCCCTGCTGCCGCGGCCGGCGCCTGCAATGCTGCCGCGGCCGGTGCCAGCGCTGGCGCCCCGGCCGGGGCCGCTCGTCTCCCCGCTGCCGGTCGCCCGCTTGCCGCTGCCAGTCTTAATGTCACTTCCTCCGGTCTGCCGCCCGTTTCTCCATCGCGGCGCCGGTGACCGGCGTTACTGGTGACGCGCCTGACGCGGGCACCCGCCCGGGCCGTCTGGCCCGCCCGGCCCGCCCGGCCCGCCCGCTGGGCGGGATTCCGCCAGCGGGCGGGCCAGGACCGCTATGGTGTCCAGGTGCACAAATGGTTCAGCAAGGTGCGATCTGCACGATGCAGATGCGGTCACGATCGCGCGGCCCACGGGCACTTCCGGCGAGGCAGCGACTGCGCGCTCTGCGACTGCCCGCGCTGGGCCCGCCGCGCGTCACGTGACTCGCACTGCGCCTGACTCGCACCGCGCCTGACTCGCACCGCAACGGGACCGCATCGGCTGCGGCTACCACATATAGCCGCGGGCTCCGAGAATATTGACGATCGTGCTGGACGCCATGGAGGAGTAAGCGGGCACCTGAGTGGCCCAGCCGATGCTGGACGCGCCGTGCACCGAGTCCTCGTAATCGGTCACCGCGCCAGAGTCCTGATAGCCGCGAATGTCGAACCAGTGAAAGATCGTCTGATCCACGGGATTTCCGGCCAGATGCGGGCCGGCTGCTACTTCATAGGCATTCCCCGCGAGCGGTACGCCGCCTTTATGATTGAGGTCGGTCACCAGGTCCGTCTCATAAGTCCGGATCTGCGCGGTGGTAGGCGACCAGGGCAGCGCCACGGCGACGTAATCATTCAGCTTCTGGTTCGCATTGAGAGCTTCCGGCACCGGGTACCCGGAGGCGTTGGACCAGTCAGTGCCGCCAGGCGTCGTGCCCAGTTCCCTGGCCGCGGTGTGCTGGCTGACGGACACGTGCATCTGCGCAAGCATTTCCGAGACGGTCGCCGGACCGCAGAAGTAATCCAGGATCTGCGCCTGCTGGGTGGCAAGCAGGTCCTTCGCCGCGGGCAGCCCGGTCTGGCAGGACAGGCTCGCACACTGACTACCCGGACTGGCCTTTGCCGTCATGACCTGCATAATCTCCGCCGCTGCCGCTTGCTTTTCCGCATTGGCCGACAGCATGCTCGCGGTCATGGCCGGCGCCGCGAGACCCCGCTTGCCGGCCCGCGGCGGACCGGAGTCCGCGACCAGCGGCGCAGCTGACTGCGCGGCATGCCCGATGGCATCGGAAGTGGCCGGCGAGTGCCCGGCTGCTGCAGATACCCCCGGCACTGCCACCCACGACGCGCTGGCACCAACCGCCGTGATGGCGACGAGCCTTGCCATCCACTGCCGAGACCGCATGATCCCTCCGTTCTCGCGGCGACTCGCAAGCCATTCGCAAATCGCCATGCTGACGACAGATCTGGTCCCCCGACCTTCCCGTGGAACTACTAGTCCAGTTAGCTGATAGCCAGCTAACTGGACTAGGGAAGACATTATGTGAATGCCCTGGCACGCGTCTGCGGAATCGCAATTCCCGGCCGCCAGCAGCCGACTCCCGCGAGACTCGCGATCTAGCTGTTCAGCAGATGACGGAAATAGGAGTCAGGGTCGTTGATGAACCCGCGCCAGCGGCTGACCAGATCCAGCCTTCCAACTGGGCGGCGCGGATGCCCCAGCCCCGAGCTCGAGGATGCTGGCGCCAGGCGTGACGGCGCCGATCGGGGAATGGGTGGCCACCACGGCCCGCGACCCGGCCCGGGCAAGATCATGCAGCAGGGCGACCCGGCAGGCGGTGCAGGACAGCGGCGCGTCAGGCTCGTCCATGAGGTAGCACCCGGGCTCGCTCATCCCCGGCCGTCCTGGTCCTACTTCCTGCACCATCTTCGTGCCGGCCGGGCGCGCTTCCGTCAGCCGGGCGGTGTACGAAGGACGGATGGGCGATGATGCTGGCCAGATGCCGGTGAGGCCGCCGGGCTCACTGCGCGATCAGGCAGAACGCTGCCTCCGCGCGCTGGCGGGCCCGCAGGCGCGGTTGCGCGATGATCAGTGGACGGCGATCCGCGCGCTGGTCGAGGATCGCCGGCGTGCGCTTGTGGTGCAGCGCACCGGCTGGGGCAAGTCGGCCGTGTACTTCACCGCAACCGCGCTGCTGCGGGCGCGTGGCGCCGGGCCCTCGGTCATCGTGTCACCACTGCTGGCCCTGATGCGCAACCAGATCGAGGCCGCCGACCGGGCCGGGATCCACGCCCGCACCGTGAACTCCGCCAATACCGGGCAGTGGGATGAGGTCTACGCCGAGATAGCCGCCGGCGCCGTGGATGTGCTGCTGGTCAGCCCGGAACGGCTGAATAATCCCGGCTTCCGCGACCTGGTGCTGCCCAAGCTGGTGGCCACGGCCGGGATGCTGGTCGTGGACGAGGCACACTGCATCTCCGACTGGGGCCACGACTTCCGGCCTGACTACCGGCGGCTGCGCACGCTGCTGGGCGAGCTGCCGCCCGAGGTGCCTGTGCTCGCGACCACCGCGACCGCCAACGCGCGGGTCAGCCATGACGTGGCCGAGCAACTCGGCGCCGGGAGCCAGCGCGAGACGCTGGTGCTGCGCGGGCCGCTGGACCGCGGCAGCCTGCGGCTCGCGGCGGTCTCGCTGCCGGCCGCGCAGCAGCGCCTGGGCTGGCTGGCTGTGCACCTGGCGGAGCTGCCCGGCTCCGGCATCATCTACACCCTCACGGTCGCCGCCGCGCAGGAGACCGCCGCCTTCCTGCGCGAGCGGGGCTACCCAGTGGCCGCCTACACCGGCAAGGACGAGCACGAGCAGCGGACGGCCGCCGAGGACGCCCTGCTGGCCAACGAGGTCAAGGCGCTGGTCGCGACCAGCGCCCTCGGCATGGGCTTCGACAAGCCCGACCTGGGATTCGTGGTGCACCTGGGCGCCCCCCAGTCACCGGTTGCCTATTACCAGCAGATCGGACGTGCGGGACGGGGCGTCGAACGAGCCGAGGTGATCCTGCTGCCGGGCCGCGAGGACGCCGACATCTGGGCTTACTTCGGCTCCCTGGCGTTCCCGCCGGAACCGGTCGTGCGCACCACGCTGGCCGCCCTGGCCCAGGCCTGGCCACTGTCCACGGCAGCGCTGGAGACCATGGTGGACTCCTCGCGCAGCCGGCTGGAGATGATGCTGAAAGTCCTCGACGTGGACGGCGCGGTGCGCCGGGTGGCCGGCGGCTGGGAGGCGACCGGAAGCGACTGGGCCTACGATGCCGAGCGCTACCGGCGAGTGGCGGCCGAGCGGTCCCGCGAGCAGCAGGCCATGCTCGGCTACATCGCCGCGGCCGGCTGCCGGATGGAGTACCTGCGCCGCGAGCTTGACGACCCGGCCGCGCAGCCGTGCGGCCGGTGCGACAACTGCACGGGCAGGCACTGGCCGGACGCCGTGCCCGCGGCAGCCGTCGCCGCGGCCAGGGACCGGCTGGACCGGCCGGGCGTGCAGATAGAACCGCGGCGGATGTGGCCGTCCGGGATGGCCGCACTTGGCATCGAGGTGTCCGGGAAGATCCCGGCCGCGCTGTCAGCCGAGCCCGGCCGGGCTGTCGGCAGGCTGACCGACCTCGGCTGGGGCCCGCGGCTGCGCGATGTCCTCGCGGCAGCGTCCGCCGTCCGCCATGCCAAGGAGGGCCCCGGCACGGAGGGCCCCGGCACGGACGGCCCCGGCACGGACGGCCCCGGCACGGACGGCCCCGGCACGGACGGCCCCGGCACGGGCTCCGCAGCGGAGCGGGTGGTGCCTGGCGACATCATCGCGGCGGTGGTGTCGGTGCTGGCGGCCTGGGACTGGGAGCAGCGGCCTGCCGCCGTCGTCTCGGTGCCGTCCCGGTCGGTCCCGCTGCTGATCGAGGATCTCGCCCGGCGGGTCGCTGAGATCGGCCGGCTGCCATACCTCGGCTCCCTGGCCAGCGCCGGCGGCCCTGAGCCTGAGCCCGATCCGGCCCCGTCCGGCGCTGACCGGGCCGCCGGGGACCGGGCCGCCGGGGACCGGGCCGCCGGGGACCGGGCCGCCGGGACCCCGGCTACCCCATCAGCACAACAGCGCGCAGCGACTGCGGGCCGTCTGGAACGAGCTGGCCGTGCCGACCTCCCTGGTGCAGGCCGTAGCCGACCTCGGCGGTCCCGTGCTGCTCGTCGACGACCGGATCGAGACAGGCTGGACGATGACGGTAGCTGCGAAGCTGCTGCGCGAGGCAGGCGCGCCCGCCGTGCTCCCGCTCGCCCTGGCCGTGACGGCGTAGACCGGGTGGCTGCAGCAGCCACGACGGCCCGCCGTCAGCAGTGCCACGGTAAAGCGGGCCACGGTAAAGCGGGGCCACGGCAGTACCGCAGTAATGCAGTAAGTACTGCAGTTGGAGCCGGTCAGACGACTTCAGCCACGGTGCGGGTCAGCAGGATCGCGGCGCAGAACGAGCGGTACACCGCCAGCGGATTCTCGCCGGTGAAGCGCAGCTCCCGCGGGCCGGCCCGTTCCACGCCGCGCACCCAGCTGGCCGCCTCGGCGATGTCGGTCGTGCGGACGGACACCTCCAGCGTGGCTGAGCCGAGCGGCGGCGGCGCCGCGCCCGCGACCGCCGGCGGTGCCCTCCATGTCGCTGGACAGGAAGACCTTCATGCATTCCTTCTTTCTGCGATCCGGACGCTGTCGCCGTCCGCGGCCAGCGCGCTGCCCGCCCTCCGGCATGGCGGCGGCCACTCAGCTCCCGGCGACGCCGAGCACTTGCCGGTCCGGTTCTGCAGAGCCGCAGCGCCTGCTACCCCGGCCGAACGGTCCGCAGGCGCGTCACTGGTGACCGAGCACGGCATGCGGGACGTACGGCTCCTCGAGGCGCCGCATCTCGTCCTCGCTCAGCTCGAGTTCCTCCGCGGCCAGCGCGTCCTGCAAGTGACCCTGCCGGGTCGCGCCGATGATGGGCGCTGTGACGCCGGGCCGGCGCAGCAGCCAGGCCAGCGCGACCTGCGCGGGCGGGACCTCCCGCTCGGCCGCCACCTCAGCCACCCGGTCCACCACGTCAAAATCGGCCTCCGCGTACAGGGAGTCGGCGAACGCGTCCGAGCCTGCCCTGGTCGTGCGCCGCTCGCCGCCGCGCGTCCGGTTGCCGGCCAGCACCCCGCGGGCCAGCGGGCTCCACGGGATGACGCCGACGCCCTGATCGATGCACTGCGGGATCATTTCGCGCTCTTCCTCGCGATAGATCAGGTTGTAGTACTAAGCTTCAGGTAGTAAAACTTCGGGAGGTTCACGTGACTCAGGCTGACGCGCTGGTGCCGGTCGTCTCGTACGCGCGTATCTCGGCTGATCTCAAGCGAGACGAGCACGGTGTCCAAGATCAGCACAAGGTCAACACGGAGACGGCGGCGAGGTACGGCTGGAGGGTCGTTCATGAGTTCACTGATAACGACAAGTCGGCAGCGAAAATCACCGTTATCCGCGATGCGTTCGAGGAGATGCTGCGCGTCGTTCGCGTCGGGAAGCTTGCAGACGCCACGATCGTCCAGGGCGTGGTCGTTGTTGCTGAAGATCGGCTGGCCCGTCGCCCAGGCGATTACGAGCGTTTCGTCGATGCGATCACCTACCGGGACGGATGCGTGTATGCCGACCAGCGCGGGCCCAAGGACTTGTACAACCCGGACGTGGAGAACATGGGGCTGGTCGGTGCTGCGTTCGCCAAGAGGGAGGTCCAGAACATCCAGCGCCGCATGCGGCGGTCGCACCGCGCCCGTGCGGAGCAGGGCAGGCCAGTCGGTGGACCCCGTCCGTTCGGCTGGCACGGCGATCGTGTGACTCTCGATCCTCGGGAGGCTGATCTGCTGCGGCAGGCTGCGAAAGAATTCCTGGGCGGCCGGTCGTTGCATTCGATTGTCACCGAGTGGCAGCGGTTCGGCGTCAAGACCTCGCTAGGGAACGACTGGACCACGAGATCGCTGAAAGTCTCACTGTCTAGCCCGCGTATCTGCGGGCTCCGCGAGATCGGCGGAGAACTGGTCCGTGATAGCGACGGTAATCCCGTTCGGGGACAGTGGGCAACGATCCTCCCCCCCGAAGACTGGACGGCGATCCGAGCCATATTCGACGGCCGAAAGGGCTATTTCGTCGGTCGCGACATGAAGGTCGGGCGGCCGCACCCGGTGGACTACCGAGACCCGGCGTACCTGCTGTCCGGCATCTTGCGCTGTGGTCGCCCGGCGCCAGGCGGAACGCTGTGCAATACGCCGCTGAGGGTGAATCTCAAGAAGGGCGCCACGCACCATGCGTACACGTGCCTGAGTAAGGCCGAGGGCGGCTGCGGCGGTGTCTCCCGGCGCGGTGACCTCGTGGACCTCTACATTTCCGAAGCGGTCCTGGCCAAGCTCGGGGAAGCCCAGTTCACCGCGCCGGATGACTCTGCAGAATGGCCCGCCTATCAAGAGCTGGCGGAAGCCATGTCCCGTCGCGAGAAGCTGATCCGACGCTATGCCGCCAACAACGTCTCTAGCGAGGCCTTCTACAGGCTCCTGCCATTGCTGGAGCAGGCAATCAACCATCTGCGCGCAGAAACCAGCAAGCACCAGGCCTCAGTGAAGCTGCGTCAGGCACGCGCGATGACGGACGTGGCGGAGATCCGGCGGCGCTGGTTCCTGGCCGAGCAGGACGGCGGCCTGCCGATCTCCACCAAGAGAACCTACGTGAGAGAAGCGCTCCACGCGGTGATCGTCCATCCCGCCGGGAAGGGCCGTAAGGACTTCGACCCGGATCTGCTGGAGCCGATCTGGCGCGAAGACTGAGGCGTCCCGGACGTCTCCCGGCCTGAGGATGTCACTCCGGGGTGATGCTTTACTTACTTCGGCACCTGGGCAGCCAGACGCCAGCGGACGCCAGCGGACACAGCCGGTCGCCAACGGACGCCAACGGCCAATGTGGCAGTCATTTAGCGGCGGATTGAATGATTGACCCGAGTGGTAGAACTGAGGGGTAGCCAAGGCCACCGATCCCGCGAACGAAGGAAGGAACAGCGAGAAACCCGGCAGCGACACCTACATTCCGAGCGTGAACTAAGCGCCGGGTAACAGACACCTAACAAACACATGCTTACCGTTCCGCTGGAGGAACCCGTCCAGCGATAGGGCCATAGAACAGGCCATTCTCACCGGTTAGCCGTCGCACACAGACACTCCAAATCTCTCCTCGCTGAAAGCACCACCGCTCGTCAGGCTGTGCCATGCCCAATGGCCATGGCACGCCACGCCTGCTCTGCGCTGGTGCCTGGTCTTTCCCAAGATCACAGCGGTGGCTCCATCACGACATGAGGAGCCAACCTGAACGACAGCGACATCGCGCGAGCCCGGGAGTGGGGCAAGCGCCAGGCAGCACGGTCCCCGCGATGGCGGCCCGACAAGTGGCGTCGGATCGCGATCATCTTCGGCGTAGCGGTCGAAGACGAGCAACATAGCGCCGTCGGTGATCTCGAACGGGACGCGAGAACCGCCGCGTGACCGACGATCTCCTCCTTCCGCCCGATCTGATCGCAGCCGCTCAGCGCGCGGCCATGCCCGACTTCTCCCGCTGGCGGGAGATGGTCAACGCTACGGGTGGTTGCGCCCAGCCGATCCGGCTCCGGGGCGAACGGATCATCCTGGATGCCGCGACCGGCGAGGTTCTGGATCTGTATAGGACCTCCGAGGAGCCGACCGGATTCCTGCTCACCGCGTGCGGCAATCGCCGTGCTTCCCGATGCCCCGCGTGCTCGGCGGTCTATCGGGACGACACCTACCATCTGGTCGTCGCGGGCCTGCGCGGCGGCAAGGGCGTCCCCGAAGATGTCAGCGCCCACCCGCGGGTGTTCACCACGCTTACCGCACCGTCCTTCGGCGCGGTCCATGCTCACCGGGAAAAGGCAGGGAAGGCGCTGCCGTGCCGTCCCCGCCGTGACAACCCGCTTTGCCCGCACGGGCGGCCCGAGAGCTGCCGCCGACGCCACGGCCCCGGTGATCTCCAGATTGGGCAGGCGCTATGCCCGGACTGCTACGACTATCCGGGAGCGGTGCTGTGGAACGCCCACGCCGGGGAGCTGTGGCGCCGCCTTACCCAAGCGCTTCCCACCGTCCTGGCCCGCGCACTAGGCATCAGCCGCAAGGACCTCCGCGCCCGCCTTCGGATCTCCTTCGCCAAGGTCGCCGAGTACCAAGCGCGCGGCCTGGTTCACCTCCACGCCGTGATCCGCCTTGACGGACCGGGCGGGCCGCAGCACCACCCCCCGCACTGGGCGACGGTTCCGCTGCTGGAGGATGCCATTCGCCGAGCCGCCCGACAGGCCGTCGTCGCGCCTGGTCCTCGTCCCGCCGTGCTGCGCTGGGGCGACCAGCTCAACGTCCAACCCGTCTACATGGCATCGGAGCTGGAGGGCATGACCGATCATCGGGTTGCGGCCTACATCGCCAAGTACGCGACCAAGGGCGCCGAGTCGGCCGGTACGGCCGACCGACCCATCCGCGACACTCGTGAGATCAGCGGCCTGGACGTAACCGAACACGCCCGGCGCATGATCTGGACCTGCTTCGCCCTCTCCGAGCTGGCCGAGTATGCGGATCTCCGGCTGCGGCAGTGGGCGCACATGCTCGGCTACCGGGGCCACTTCTCTACCAAGAGCCGCTACTACTCCACCACCCTCGGCGCTCTCCGCCAGCAGCGCGCTGATCACCGTGCGGCCCAAGCTCGCCAAGCCCGCAGCCTGCCCGAACCCGCGGATGGCCAGATAATCACGATCAAAGAATGGCATTACGCCGGGAGCGGACACCGCTACGGAGAACATTTCTGGGCGGAAAACGCCCATGAACGGATCGTCACCGCCCGCCACATCCCGCCCGGCGTCCCACGTGCCGATAAGCGAGGCATCGACGCCTGAAGATCGCGCCAGACTGTCAGCTTGGGAATCCGACAGGAACATGCCATCAGAGGGCCTGAACTGGCGGTATGAGTGTTCGCCGATGACCGTGGCAGACCCTTGGTCACCGGGTCTAATGGCCCGTCAGTGGCCCGGTGATCTTGGAGTCGAGGCACCGACCTACAGCTAAGCAGGTCGGTGGTGTGAGAGCCTGGCCTACCAGGCGAGATGTTCCTGCTGGCCCGCTGGGGGTTGCGTGCCCGTGAGCGTCCGTTCGGGCCGGACCAACCGTGACCGGTCTTCGCGGCTGTTTCACTATGCGGGTTCACTATGCGGGCTCACGTCGCCGCGGACATGGGCGCTTCCCGGATCGGATGGGCGGCCCTGGGTCGGGTGTTAGATCTCGGTGGTGGCTTCGGCTCTGCCTTCTTTCACGGCGGTCTTGAGCGCGGCGTAGTCGCGTTCGTTCTGGTCGGCGTAGGTTTCGGCGAAGTCGGCGATCGCCTGGTCGAACTTGGCGGAGCCGCCGAGGTAGGCGGCCAGGGCGATGCGGTCCCCGGAGCGGGCGTGCGCCCGGGCCAGGGTCCACCCGCACAGCCGGGCGTACATCGTCATGCCCTGCGGGAGCATCATCTCGATCGGCACGGAGAACTTCCAGTCCTTCAGCTGGCGGACGTAGAAGTCGCGGTCTATCCCGTCGACGGGGTTGGTCACGCGGGTCCAGCCGAGGAAGATGTCGCTCTCGGCCTGCATGAGGTGCTGCCCGGCGACGGCGCGCTCGCCCTGGTTGCTGTACTGGCTGCGCCCGGCGTACTCCGCCAGGACCGACGCCTCGGCCTCCTTGGCCTGCAAGAACAACGGCTCAACGCCGTCACCGGCGTCCATCAGCACGACCCAGGCGCGGGTGCCGACGCTGCCGACCCCCACCACCTTGCGGGCCACCTGCACCATGGCGAACTGCTCCAGCAGGTGCCGGCGGTCGGATTGCAGGGTGCGCCGGTACTTGCCCAGCACGGTGTTCAGCAGCTGGTAGATCGCGTCGGCCTGCAGGCCGGCGAAGATCTCCTCGACCGGGACGATCAGCGGCGGGTCGCTGATGATCCGCCGCTGCCCGTCGACCACGGTGGTCAGCTTGCCCACGGCCTTCATGCTGTCGCTGGTGTGGGCCTTGGCCAGCAGCTTCCCGGCGACCTTGAACCTCTTCGCCTTCACCTGGGACTTGAGCTGGGCGATGACCGGCTCGATGTCCACGTGCGTGTACCACACCTGCAGCAACGGCTGCTCCGCGAACTCGCGCATCGCGGTACGGTAACCTTCGGCCGCCGCCAGAGTGATCTTGCGGCAGGCCTTGGCCGGGAACCCGTTGTCCCGCCCGGCCACAATCAGGCTCGCGGCCAGCCGCTTGACGTCCCACTCGAACGGGCCGGGCAGGGTCTCGTCGAAGTCGTTGACGTCGAACACCAGGTTGCGCTCCGGCGAGGCGAACGCCCCGAAATTGGACAGGTGCGCATCCCCGCACAGCTGCACCCGCAGCCCCGACGCGGGCGTGGTGGCCAGGTCGGCCGCCATCGGCAGCGCCGCGCCCCGGTAGTACGTGAACGCCGACACCAGCATCCGCCCGTGCCGCACCGGCACCAGCTCCGGCACCCGCGTCTTAGCCTGACCCAGCAGCAGCCCCACCGGATCCCGCTTCCCGGCCGGGGCGAACTCCGCCTGCGACTCCAGCGGCGCCGCCGCCCGGGCATCCTTACCCCGGGCCACCCGGTCCGCCCGGCTCAGCTGCTCGTCCGCCGCGGCCCGCGCCGTGCTCTGGCCAGATGCCCGCGCGCCAGACCTCCTAGCCGCGGCATCCTCAGTCTTTACCGTCATGGCCACTCCCTTCGGGCCGCAGCGGGGCGATGCTCGCTGCCCGCGACGCACCACGGATCGCTCCGTTGCTGGTAGTACCAGACAATCACGCCACGCAGGCGCCGGCAGCCCCCCCAAGGGGGTGAATTGCTGGCGCATGCCTATAATCCCCGCCTTCCTCGTAGGTGCCGAATCCTTGGAACGACCGTCGCGTCAAGGCTCGGCGCAGCCGATTGCGCAGGGATTGCGCAGCGACGCAGCGACGCCGACACACGGCCTGGACGCGGCGGCCGCGAGCTGGACAATCGGAGGCGAGGAAGGCGGCCTTACCGCAGGCCGCTCGCGTGACAGATGGGCCTGGCTGATCAGCCGCAGCTGCTCCTCGATGTCGGTGCGCCCGTGCCGGGCGGGCCTTCGGAGGCAGAGCCCGGTGGCGGGCGCGCCGCGGCGGCGCGGAGCGCTGCCGCCTTGTTCTAAGTATGGGGTAATTCGGCAGTCAGGCTCGATGGGCTCGGCCTCTTCGTCCCGAAGCCAAGTCGCGGTGCCGAATGCCAGCGGCGCGACGTACCTGACCTGGGAACCGTCGTCCGTCAGCGTCCACTGGTGTCGGTGGTGATTGTTATTCACTTGGTTACTCGGCCGCTCGTGGGCCGCTGACACCAGTTCATCCGCTGCGAGTGGTTGTGGCTGGAGCACGGGGCTGGCAGTGTGCTGGTTATGTCGGTGCGGCCGTCTCCGCTGTGGGCTGCGGCGCCTGCCTAGGCTGCGCGGTGAGCGTCCACGCGGACCAGAAACAACTAGCATCGGCCGGGCGCCGCAGGCTGGTCGTGCTGGGGCTGCTTCGCGCACTGGCGACGGCCGTTGTCCTGGTTGCGTTGTACTACCTGCTGCCGCTGGACCACATCAAGAACGTGCCGTTGGCGCTGGCGGGCGGGCTGCTGGTTCTGCTGGCCGTCGTCGCGTGGCAGCTGCGCGCGATCGTCCGGGCCAAAGAGCCAGCCGTGCGAGCCATCGTGGCCCTGGCCCTCACGGTGCCGCTGTTCCTGCTGCTGTTCGCCTCGGCCTACTTCGTGATGGCGCGGGCGAGCCCGGCCAACTTCAGCACGCACCAGCTCACCCGCACCGATGCGCTCTATTTCACGGTCACCATCTTCAGCACCGTGGGGTTCGGAGACATCACCGCGGTCAGCCAGAGCGCCAGGCTCGTGGTGACCGCCCAGATGATCCTGGACCTGCTGGTCCTGGGCCTGGGCATCCGCGCGTTCGTCGGGGCGGTGCAACACGGTAGGCAGCAGGCGTCTCCGGCCGCCGGACCGGGTATCCCGCCAGAGCCACGACAGCACAGCGACGGTACGTCGTGACCGCCTGGCGGATCTCACCGAACGCTGCCGATCAGTCCGATACGGGCGGGTGGAGCGGCATGCGGGCAGGAAGAGGGGACGGTAGTCATGACCGAAGCGGCCGGTGACGTGGAGCCAGGGGCGGGCAATATGGTCCGCCGGCGTTTGGGGCAGCTGATATTTGCTGCCGTGCTCCTGGGTGCCGCCGGGATCACGCTTATCATCATCGCTATCTGGGCTTTCAGCTTCCACGGTGTGTACTCGAGGGACCTGAGGCGAGCCCTCGGCGGCCACACTCTGACTAGCGCTGGCGTGCTTTTCCTCGTCGTCGGTATCGTCCTGATCGTTTGCGCGGTGGGGGTCCTGGCGGGGCCCGGGGTGAATCGATGGGTCGGGCTGGTGAGCCGGCTGGCCGGGATTGTCGTCGCCGCGGCCGTTGCCATCAGCGGTATCTGGCTGGTGGCCTATTACCCGGGCTGGGCGGTCACGTACGCCATCCTCGGCGCGTTCATCGTTTACGTGTTGACTTTGTACGAGAGAGAACTGCGCTCGTCGTGGCCATGGGCTCCGCTGCGCGCTTATGCGGCGAAGGTCTTCGCCCTAAACACCAAGGGAGTCCTCGTACCGAGGGGCGTTGCTGTCGCCGGGCTTGTCCTGATAGCGCTCGTCGTCACGGCCTCCCTGCACCAGGAACGGTATTTCCTCAGCGTGGCATTCGGGGTACTGTTCGTTGCGCTGAGTGACCCCGGCGGTGTTTACCTGTCCCGGCTGCGCAGGCTGGCGGTGGTCGGGCTCGTCGGTGCGCTGGTGACGGCTCTGGGATTTGGCATCGGCGGAGATGCCTGGGGCTGGGCGGTGCTGGCCGCCTTTGTGGTCACCGTGGTCGCCGGGCTGGCCATCAGTTTCGGCCTGTTCGCTTTCGTCGCCGCGGTCCTTCTCAACGTCTGGCTCCTCATCACCTTGTCCGCCGCGGCTGGTCTTCCCGCCCGTGTTTCTGCCCACCCGTGGCAGCAGGCGCTGGCCTGGCTCATCGGATCAGCCATCTGGATCGCTTTCACCTTCCTTCTGTGGCTGGTACAGGGCAGGTCGTCGCGGCCCTCGCCGCTCCCCGAGATCCCGGCCGACGCTCCGCCGGTCAAACTGAGCCGGCCCGTCGTGTTGTTCGGAATCATCCGGGCCCTCGCCGTGACGGCCGCTGTCGCCATTGCCTTCGGGTGGCACCTGTCGAGCGCCGACTGGATGCCGATCGCCACCCTGATCGCCATGAAGCCCAGCTTGCAGCAATCCACGCTCCGCGGTGTACAGCGCCTTGTCGGCGCCACCCTGGGCGGCGCGATCGCCGCCGTCTTCCTCGTGACGGTCACCAGCCACCACGCACTAGAAGAGATCATCATCCTTCTTATCGGGGCGGGGGTATCCATCTATGCGGTGAACTACGCCTTTTATGCCGCCGCAATCGCCGGAGCGGTCCTCATCGCCATGGACCTGCCCCACCCCTCCAACCTGGATGCCGAGGGACGGCGGATCTTCTTCACGTTCGCAGGCGTAGCGATCGCGATCGTCGTCGATGTCCTGGCCAGCCTGCTCCCAAAGCGCAAGTCCTCAGCCGCGGCACCGCACGCAGACAAGGCCCCAGCCGCGGCACCACACGCAGACTGAGCCTCAGTCGGCATGGCGCAGTGCCGCAACAATGACAGACCCGCCGTCTAACGGCCTAGCCGCTCGACACCGGAGGCAACTCGCTGACAGTGATGAGCCAGCGGAGTCACCTGAACAGTCTTCCCCGTTTTCCTGATAGATGCCGGGTCTGCTGCGGAGGTTTGCCGCGCGCCCATCGGGCCTGGCCTCTGGCCTGGCCCTCGCCGTCAGGCCCGCCGGGGCGGCAGAGGCTCCGCGCGCAAGGGTGGGTCCCGAAGATGCTTTCTGCGGAGCGGTCAGAAAGGATCTTCGGGTGCCCTTGCGGGTGGAGGGGCCGCCTCGGACAATGCGCGGCGTTCCGGCCCGGTGACTGTGACCTTCGTACGGCGATGGGCGCACTTCGCGCGAGCGTGACGGCCTGGCCTGCTCATTCGGCGCGGCATCGGGGGCGTTACGGCGGGGACTGGCTGCGGCCGGTGCCGGGGAAGCTGTGCGCGGCAGCCGCCGCGCCCGTAGGGCTGCCGCCCGGAAGGGCGCGAGCGAAGCTGCCGCCCCGCAACGGCGAGACCCCGGCGACTCTGGCCGCATGCGGCCAGTTATCTCGGCCGCTCTACTCTCCCTCGGTTGCTCGCGCCTGCTCGCGTAGCCGGTCCCGGCCGTCAGGCCTGGCGCGCCGAAGGTGCGCCCTTGACGATGTAAAGAAAGTCCTCGCCGATCAGCGTCGCACGCTTGCACGAGGTGGCCTACTGGCTGTGTCGGTCGTTACGAAGGACCAGCGGCAGACAACGAACCCGCAGGTCGGTGACCTCTTAGCCGCTCAGCGTGGCTGATCGAAGGCATACGAACGGGATCGTCGATTTCATCTTGCGTGAAGTGCAGTGCTTGTTGTAGTGGTTCTGCATGGAGACAAACCTGGTCCAGCCGTTCATGCTGGCCACGTGCTGGGCCTTGGCGAACTGCCAGGCGAACATGCTGCTGGCGCCGATGTATCGGGCCTTGCCCGCGCGGACCACATCGTGCAGCGCCTCCATCGTCTCCTCGATCGGCGTGCGGTAGTCCCACCGGTGGATCTGGTAGAGATCCACGTAGTCCATGTCCAGCCGCCGCAGCGACGCGTCGATGCCGGACAGGATGTGCTTGCGCGAGAGGCCGCGGTCGTTCTCGCCCGATCCCATCGGGCTGAACACCTTGGTCGCGACGACGACCGCATCCCGGCTGAAGAACTTCGGCAGCAGCCGGCCGGTCGCTACCTCGCTGGCACCGCCTGAGTACGTATCCGCGGTGTCGAAGAAGGTAATGCCGCCATCCGCGGCGGCCTTGACGATCGGCTCGGCGCCGGCCTCGTCCAGCACCCACGGCCGCTCGCTGTCGTTCCCGTAGCTCATCATCCCCAGGCAGACGCGGGACACGCGCAGGCCGGTCGAGCCCAGATTCACATACTGCACAGCAGACTCCAGATCGTCGCGGACAAGCCGGGCAAGTGATGCCAACACCAGCCGCAGGCGCCAGATTCCGGCGGCCGTGCGGGGCCGTGCCACCACCAGCCGCAGGCGCCAGATTCCGGCGGCCGTGCGGGGCCGTGCCACCGGGCGCGCCCCGCACGGCGCTGCGGCGGAACCCGGTCGGCCGCCTGCGCGAAGAGCCGTCAGCCGCCCATGATGAGAGAGTGGACGCTGACCAGGTGGCCGCGGGCCGAGATGACGCCGGGTCTGCCGCGGTGTGCCCCTTCACGGTGGACAGCCCGGTCATGCGGCAGCGCTGGGACCGGCTGACCTTCCTGCACTGGAGCTACGACCCGGCAGAGGTGCAGCGCCTGCTGCCGCCGGGGCTGTTCGCCGACACCTTCGACGGCGCGGCCTGGGTCGGCCTCGTCCCCTTCTTCATGCACGTCGCCACCTCAGGCGGCCGCCAGGCGCCCTGGGCGTCTTACTTCTGCGAGACGAACGTGCGGACTTACGTCCTGGACGAGCAGGGGCGGCCGGGCATCTGGTTCCTCTCCCTGGATGCCGCACGGCTCGGCGCCGTCATCAGCGCGCGCACCACCTACCGGCTGCCGTACTTCTGGTCGTCGATGCGCATCGGCGAGCGCGACGGGCAGATCGCCTACCGGTGCAGGCGGCGCTGGCCCGGCCCGAGGTCAGCCAGCAGCCTGGTCCGGATCAGCATCGGCGACCGGTTCGGTGCTGGCGAGCTCGGTCCGCGCGACCATTTCCTGACCGCACGCTGGATCCTGTTCAGCGTGTCCGGTGACCGGCGCCGGCTCGCCCAGGCCTGGCACCCGCCGTGGCCGCTGCAGCGGGCGGCCCTGCGCCAGCTTGACGATCAGCTGGTCGCGGCGGCCGGCCTTCCGCAGCCGCAGGACGAGCCACTGGTGCACTACTCGCCCGGTGTCGACGTCCGGATCGGCCGGCCGGAGAAAGGGACGGGCCCGGTTCCCCGGTAGCCCGGCAGCGGCGGGGACGGCCCGGCCGCGATCGGCCCGGGTCCGCCATCCGGGCGGTCGCCCTTACCCTCCTGACGGCAGGGCTAACTCCCCATTCACTAAAAGAACGCGAATATCAAAGCAGTGTTCAGGCTGCATCAACTGGGTAGGGTGGCAGACGCCGACGCCTGGCCGGGGGCCGGGTACCGGCCCGAAGTGAGTGCTGCGGCAGCTGCTCGGCAAGTTCTACCCTGACGGAAAGCCGAGTAAGGGGTAACGCAGACCAGCATGACGGTAACGCAGGTTACGGAATCGTCGTTACCGCGCTAAGCCCGGATGGCATAGTAATTCCTGTCCATGGTCGCCCGGAAGCTTTTTACCGGGCGAAGGATCACGGAGGATTAACTTTGCCCAGGCAATCACTCCGGAGATCACTAATCTCGCTGTGCGCGGTCCTCTGCCTGGCCGCGCTGGCCGCGCTGACCGTTCCGGCCTACCCGTTCCCGGCGGCCGGGGCGGCGGGCGGCCCGGCCCGGCCCGGCCCGGACGCGCTCACCGCGCTGGCCGGCCAGGTGCGCGACGGCCGGCCGCTGCAGCGCGGGCCGGCCAGGCATATTGCTGTCCCGAGCGGGCTGCCCGTGGTCAGGGACGCGGTCGTCACCCTCCCCGGCCTGCACCGCAGGACCACCACCAGCGCGGACGGCTACTTCGCCTTCAGGAACCTACGGATACCGGCCAGCTCGGCGTACACGCTGATCGTGCAGAAGAAGGGCTTCGGCCGGTGGCAGGAATCCGGGATCAGGCTGGTACCCGGCATGCCCGCGCAGGTATACGTCGAGCTGCACTCCGCCGCGCTGGCCCTGCAGGTCCCCCGCCCCGTGCCGCAGCCGGACAACGGCCCGGCGGGTCATGCCGGGCACGCCGTGGCGCCCGACAGCTGCCCGGGTAACTCGTCGGGCTGGACATCGCAGACCGAGGAGCCCCCGACCATCCGCGTTTACATGACCGGCCAGCACGGGAGCACCGACGCCGGCGACGTCATTTCCTATGACTTCAGTTTCTACGAGCAGCATGTTCTTCCCGATGAGTGGGAGGCAGGCTGGGACGAGCCCGCGCTCGAAGCTGGCGCCGTCGCCGTGCGCGATTACGCCTGGCATTTTGTCGTTAACGGATCCAAGGGAACCATCTACACCAGCGCCGGCGACCCGAATCCGTGCTCTTTTGATGTCGACGACTATATCGACTATCAGGATTTCGATCCGTTCGCGCCGTCCTACAATTCAACCAGCACCGCGGTCAACAGGACAGCAGATTATCTGTACACCCAGCACTCGGCCATTCCGGAAACGGGCTACGACTCTGGCTCCCAGAAGGATTCATGCGGGCAGGACTACGGCACTCGCGAAACAGGGACCATGTCCCAGTGGGGCACCCAGGCATGCGCGCAGGGCGGCGAGGGCTGGCGGAAGATCCTGGCCACCTATTACGGCTACAAACTGACGCCCTTCGGCAGCCGGGGTCCCGCAGTCGCGGTGGATAAGTCAGGAAATGTCTTTGCCTTCTGGCAGAACAGCGGCGGGGGCCTGGAAGAGGCCCTCTACTCAGCCGCGACTCGGACCTGGAGCGGGCCATCCGCGGTCACCGCGGGCGGGAAGGGCATGGGGCCGCTCGGCTCTCCCCCGACGGTCGCCCTCGGCCCGCAGGACTCTGGCGGCTATGCCGATCAGTACGTGTTCTGGAAGGGCACCGCCCCGGCCTCGGGCCTGTGGGAGGCGTACTGGAACGGGTCCTGGCACGGCCCGCTCGACCTTGGTGACGGGCCGCTGGGCTCCGCGCCCGCCGCTGGCGCGGACCGGGCCGGGGACGTGGACATCTTCTGGGAGAACACCGGCCAGGGACTGGAGGAGACGTCCTGGAACGGGTCGGCCTGGACTGCCCCCAGCGCGATCAGCGTCAACGGCTCCCGGCTTGGCCCGCTCGGATCCTCGCCGAGCGTGGCGGTGGCACCGGACGGGGACCAGTACGTGTTCTGGCGCGCGGCCGGTGCCGGCGCGGGCCTGCAGGAGGCTTACTGGACTGGATCCTGGCACGGCCCGGCCGCTCTCGGCGACGGGCCGCTGGCGTCCCCGCCGGCGGCGGCGGACAGCTCGGGAAAGGTGTACGTGTTCTGGGAGAACGCCAGCGGCGACCTGGAGCAGGCGGCCGGCAGCGGATCGTCCTGGGACGCCGCCAGCGCCGTCCGGGTGAACGGCAGCGTGATCGGGCCGCTCGGATCGGCCCCGGCCGCGGCGGCTGGGCCGGCTACCGGGTATCGGTACCTGCTCTGGAGGGGCCCCGGCTCCAGCGCGAGCCTGTGGGACGCCTTCTGGGACGGCTCCTGGCACGGGCCGGCCGACCTCGGGCTTGGCCCGGTGGGCTGACGCGCGGCGAGCATCCGCCGGCCCCGCCCGGCCGGCCGATGCTGTGCCGCCGGCCGATGCTGTCCGGGCGGCGGCTGCCCGGGCGGCTACCGTGCCGGGTGGTCGATATCCACCGGCGGGAGGTCCTGCACCTCCTGCTTGGAGATCTTGAGCCGGATGCCCGCGTCCACATCCGCCACCGCTGCGATCGGGATGGCCACTTCCTTCTTGCCCCACAGGTGACCCTCCTGCAGCAGCACGTGGCTGACGTGGCGGCTCGCCCGGTCCATCACCAGTCCCTGCACCTGCCCGATGGTGCCGTCGGTGGCATGTACCGGATCGCCGCGGTGGATGGCAACCTCGCCCAGCGGCACGGCATCGTAGGTTACGGTCTGATTGATGCTCGGCACCGATTCGCCCGGCACCCCGGCGGCGCCGCCCAGGCCGTAGTAAGGCCAGGACAGCACCTGCATCGGGCCGTATTCCGCGTAGCCGCGGGTGCCCGGCACGAACTCGGTCTCCTCGGCGGAGCCAAGCTGCTCAAACTCGGCCTGGCTGCAGCGGAGCCTGACCTGGCCGCCCGTCGCGTCGACCAAGTCCAGCGGCACCAGCCTGCCCAGGCCCTGCCGGTGGGCGGGCTCGACGACCAGGTGGGTCACCGCCTGCGCCAGCGGGTCGACCACCACCCGGCTGACGTGCCCGCAGGGCCCGTCGGTGCAGCTGGCCTCGGCCCCGATCGTGAATGTCGTCTCTTCCGCCATCGCCGTCGCCCTTCTCGTCCGCTGCCACCATCCTCCTCGTCTGCCCGGAACCCTGCAGCCCCAATCCCGGCGGCGTCAGCAGGTCCACCCGGGCCGGCCGCCCGGAGGTCAGCTGACCCGTCCCCTGTCGAGCACGGCAGGATGGCTCCAACTAGGGGGGGCAGCGCGCCCGCACGCGGCAGCGCCCGACGACAGGAGCCACCATGAAGTACCTGCTGATGATCTACGCCAACCAGCAGACCTGGTCCGGATTCGGCCCGGACGACTGGACCAGGGCCATCGCCGAGCAGGACGCGATCAACAGGGAGTTCTTCGATACCGGCGAACTGCTCGGCGCCTACGGGCTGGCCGACGCCGAGAATGCCAGGATCGTCCGGGTCCGCGAGGGCGCGGCCGCCGTGACCGATGGCCCGTACCTGGAGACCAAGGAGCACCTGGCCAGCTTCTGGCTGCTCGATGTCGAGAGCGAGCAGCGAGCCCTGGAGATCGCGGCGCGGATGCCGTTCGCGGCGTTCCGCTGCGTCGAGGTGTGGCCGGTGATGCACGAGGCCGGAGCCGAGATGTGATCAGTGATCGGCGAGTCGAGGACCTGCTGCGCGAGCTGACGCCGCAGGTCCTCGGCGCCCTGACGCGCCGCTACGGCTCGTTCGGCCAGTGCGAGGATGCGGTGCAGGAGGCCCTGCTGGCCGCCGCGACAAGATCCTGGGGCTCTACGGCCTCTCGAGTCCATCGCGCCGAATCCCGTGGTGACCCTGAACCGCGCCGTGGCCCTCGCGATGATCCGCGGCCCGCGGGCCGGGCTGAGGCTGCTCGAGACGCTCGATGCCGACCATCGCCTGGCCCGCCACCATCGCCTGCCCGCGGTGCGCGCGCACCTGCTCGAGATGGACGGCCAGCTCCAGGCGGCCCGCGAGGCCTACCTCAGCGCGGCCCGCCGCACCACGAGCACGCCCGAGCGGCGTTATCTGGAGTCCAGGGCCGCGCTGCTGACCGGCCAGTGAACCGGTCCTGGCCTGCGCAGGCCACTGCCGCACCCGGCTGCACCCGGCTGCATCAGGCTGGCCCGGCGGGCCGGCGGCATCAGGGCGGATCCCGGCCGGCCCTCCAGCCGGCCTAGACGCCGGCCGGCTCCGGCGCCACCATGTCGCCGGAAGCTCCCTCCCGGATCCCGTACCGGGCATACAGCCGCCGCAGCGGCCGCGGCGCCCACCAGTTCGCGCGGCCGAGCAGGCGCATGGTGGCCGGCACCAGCAGGACGCGCACGATCGTGGCGTCCACGATCAGGGCGACGATCATGCCCACGCCCATCAGCTTGATGAACGTGATGCCGGAGGCGGAGAAGGCCCCGATCACGATCACCAGCAGCAGCGCCGCGCTGGTGATCACGCCGCCGGTGCGCTGCAGCCCGCTCGCGACGGCCGCCGTGTTGTCGCCAGTCACGTCGTAGCGCTCGCGGATCCGCGACAGTAGGAACACCTCGTAGTCCATCGACAGCCCGAAGATGATGGCCAGCATCAGGATCGGCATGGTGGGATCGATGGTCCCGGTCGGGGTGAAGCGCAGCAGGCCGGACAGGTGGCCCTGCTGGAAGATCCAGACGACCACGCCGAACGTGGCCGACAGCGACAGCACGTTCATCACGATGGCCTTCAGCGGCAGCACCACCGAGCCGAAGGCCAGGAAGAGCAGGACGAACGTCGCGACCGCCACCACCAGCGCCATCCACGGCAGCGTCGCCGACAGGCTGGCCAGCTCGTCGGCCAGCTGCGCGCTCTGGCCGCCGACATACGCCCTGGCCCCCGCGGGCGGGGCGATGCCGCGCACATCCTGAACGATCCGCCGGGCGGCCGCCGACATCGGATCCGGTCCGTAACGAAGATCGATCCGCGCGGTGTCCCCACGCAGGCCGGTCAGCTGCGCGCCGGTCACCCCGGCGACGCCGTCCAGCCTGCTGACATAGGACGCCAGCTGCGCGCTGCGGGCCGCGGAGCCTGCCACCGGTCCGCTGAACCGCACCAGTGACTCGATCGGGGCGGTCACGTTGCCGGGGAAGTCACGGGTGAGCGCCTCGGTTACGACGCGCGGGCCGGCCGAGGCGGGCAGTGCCCGCGCGTCCGTGCCGCCCCAGGTGACCCGCAGGAAGGGCAGGCCCAGCGCGAGCAGCAGGACGACGATCACGGCCGCGTAGGCGACCGGCCGGCGCATCACGCTGCGCGCGAGCCGGTACCAGCCGCCCTGCTCCCCCGGCTGGCCACTCTGCTCCCCGCGGGCACCCCGGGTCCCGGCGGCCCGGGATCCCCCCGCGCTGCCATCCGCTCGGGCCGGCAGGCCGGCCGTCGCGGCCGGCAAGGGTGCGCTCGTTCGATGGGACGGCACCGAGCGCCGGATGCGCAGCGCGTTGACCTTCGGGCCGAGCAGGGCCAGCAGCGCGGGCAGGACCGTCAGCGCGGCCAGCATGTCGACCAGCACGGTCGCCACCCCGCCGTAGCCCATCGAGCGCAGGAACACCTCGGGGAACAGCATCAGGCTGGCCAGCGCGACAGCCACGGTCACCCCGGAGACGGCCACGGTACGGCCCGCGGTGGCCACGGTCCTGGCCAGCGCGGCCTCGACCGAGTCCTGCCGGTGCAGTTCCTCGCGGAACCGGCCGACCATGAACAGCCCGTAATCGATGGCCAGCCCGAGGCCGAGGATGGTGGTGATGTTGACCGAGTAGATCGAGACGGTAGTGCCCAGGGTGAGCAGCCGGAGCGCGGTGAACGAGCCGAGGATCCCGATACCGCCGACCGCCAGCGGCAGGCTCGCCGCGGCCAGGCTGCCGAAGATCACCAGCAGCAGGATCAGCAGCACCGGCATGGACAGGCCCTCGGCCCGGCCGATATCGCTGGTCACCTGCTTATTGATGGCGGCCTCGGTCGGGATGACCCCGCCGATCCTGGTCGTCAGGCCGGGCGCGGCCAGGTCGCCCTTGATCGCGTCGAAGCCCTGCACCCTCGCCGAGTCGCTCCCGCCGGTCAACTCGATGACGGCGTAGGTCTCCCGGCCGCTCGCGCTGACGAACTGCGGCGAGCCGGTCGACCAGTAGGTCGCTGCCGACTCCACCCGGCTGCGCGGCAGCCGGGCCAGCGTGCCGGTGACCGCGGACCGGAACGCCGCGGCATGCACCGACTGCACCCGGCTGGCGTACAGCACCACCACGTCACCGGAGTCGCGCCCGAACGCGCTGGCCGCGAGGCTCGCTTCCTGCTGGCTCTGGCTGCCGGGCGCCTCGAACCCGCCCGAGGACTGCAGCCTGCCAAACACGCCGGTGCCCCAGATCGCGGCGAAGGCGATCGCGGCCAGCGCGATCACGAGGACTATCCGCCGCCGCCGGTAGACGATCCGGCCCCAGGTCTCGAACATGGGATCCCCCGCCAGGGTTAGGTACGATCACATTAGTGAACAGCGTAAAGCGCTAACGTCGTTAACTTGGCATACGCTGTTAGCTAATGTCAACCCTGTTTACCAAGACGTCACCTGGCCGGCCGATGGCATCGGGCCAGCGAACAGGCTGGCGCGGGCCGGTCGCGACCGTGGAGGATGCTGAGATGGTCCAGGCGCCCAGCAGACGCGTCCGGGTCCGGGCTGCGACGACTCAGGAAATCGTGCAGACCGCACGGCGGCTGCTGGTCGAGCAGGGCAGCGACGCCGTCTCGCTGCGCGCGATCGCGCGCGCGATGGGGGTGACCGCCCCGGCCCTGTACCGGTACTTCGGCAGTCACGAGGAGTTGCTGCAGCACGTCGTCGGTGACATCTTCAGCGAGCTGGCGGGCCGCCTGCATGACGCCATCCAGGCAGCGGCGCGCGAGCACGCGAGCGCGGGCAGCAGCGCCGATGAGCTGATGACGGTCAAGCTGATCGCCGCCTGCCGGGCCTTCCGGGCCTGGGGCCTGGCGAACCGGCCCGAGTTCGGCATGATCTTCGGCAGCCCGCTGCCGGGCCTGGACGTGGCGCACGAGGACTACGCTGCCGAGTGCGGCTTCCGGTTCGGCCAGGTGTTCCTTGACCTGTTCCTCGAGCTCTGGCGGCGCAAGCCCTTCCCGGTGCCGGCCGACGCCTCCGTCGATCCGTCCCTGCGCGCGCAGCTGGCCCGGTATCGGCAGCTCGCAGGCGCCGACCTCCCGCTGGGCGCGCTGCAGACATTCCTGCGCTGCTGGGTGCTGCTCTACGGCACGGTCAGCCTCGAGGTGTTCGGGCACATGCGGTTCGCGCTGACCGATTCAGAGCCCCTGTTCGAGCTCGTGCTCGCCGACCTGGCCTCGCTGATCAGCCTGCAGTACCCGCTGCCCGGCTGACCCGGCGGCCGGGCCGGGAGAGCGATGGGCGGGCTCAGGCGACGAAGGGATCCGCGCCGGAGTCCGCCAGCATGGGACGGCCGGCTGCCGCCCAGTCCTGCATGCCCCCCGCCACGTTAATGGCCTGCCAGCCGGCACCCGACAGCGCGCGGGCGGCCATGGCCGAGCGCGCGCCCGACCGGCAGATCACGTAGATGGTCTCGTCCTGCGGGACCTCGGCGGCGCGCCCGCTCAGCTGGCCGAGCGGAATGTGCCGCGCACCCGGCGCGTGGCCGGCCACCCACTCGTCCTCCTCGCGTACGTCCAGCAGCCACGCTTGATCCGGCACGCCGACGGCCGCCACCTCGGGGAAGATCTCCCCCACTGTCGATCACTGCTCCCCTCGGGACTCGCGGCCCGCGTCGCGGCTCAGGACCGCGGCAGCCGGACCGGCACCCGTATCAGCGCCATCACCTTAACCGCCCTCACCTTACGGGCAATCGGACCGTAACTGCCGCACCTGGTTAGATGGGCGCCGTGATAATCCGGGACGCGCGGCCAGCTGAGCTGGATGAGATCGGCGAGCTCAGGGTCGGCGCCTACCAGGCAGGCGGCTTCCTGCCGGCCGGCTCGGATTACGCGCCGCACCTGCGTCACCTCGGCGCGGACGGAGCCGGCCACGTGCTCGTCGCGGTCAGCGGCGAGCGGATCGCGGGAACCGTCATGCTGCAGCCCTGGTCCGCCGCTAGCGAGATCGTCATGAGCCCGGACGAGGCCGAGGTGCGCGCCCTGGCCGTGGCCGCGGACATGCAGGGCAGAGGCGTCGGCCGGGCACTGCTCGCGGCGATTGTCGAACGGGCCGGCCGCGAGGGCGTCACTCATCTGACGCTCTGCACCCAGCCGGGCATGCGGGCCGCGCAGCGCCTGTACGAGGGAGCCGGTTTCAGCAGGCTGGCGGAGCGTGACTGGTCTCCGCATCCCGGCCTGACCCTGCTGGCCTACGGCCTGCGGCTGGATCGCTCCGCGCGGTCAGCCGCGAGTTAACGGACAGCAACTGGCCGGGGGCCATCGGCTAGCCGGCTGGTCCCGGCTGGCCGGCCTGCCGTGTCCGGCTATCCGTCCGTGCCCGGCTTTCCGTCCGTGCCCGGCTATCCGTCCGTGACGGCTATCCGTCCGTGCCCGGCTATCCGTCCGTGCCCGGCTATCCTCCGTGACGGCTATCTGGCCGTGCCCGGCTGCCCGTCCGGGTCCGGCTGGCCCGCCATCAGCCGGTACGCGGGGCCGAGCAGGGCTGGCAGGTCCATGCCATCCACCTCCACGGCGGGCGGCTCGAAGCCGCGCAGCAGCAGGTCCGGCGCGGCCGGAGGGACGACGGGCAGGGCCCGCAGGGCGGCCTGGGTCATCCGCGGACCCCAGAAATCGCCCGCGCACTCGGCCAGTGGCCGGTCCGTCACGTCGATGGCTGGCCGTGCCTGGTCCCGCTGAGCCTGGGCTGGCCCGGCGTGGGCTGGCCCGGCCTGTGCTGGCCCGGCCTGTGCTGGCCCGGCCTGTGCTGGCCCGGCCTGTGCTGGCCCGGACTGTGCTGGCCCGGACTGTGCTGGCCCGGCCTGTGCTGGCCCGGACTGTGCTGGCCCGGACTGTGCTGGCCCGGTGTGGGCTGGCCCGGCCCGGGCCGCCGCCCCGGCGGGTGCCCGCCGCAGCGCGGCCAGCAGCGCCTCCCGGTTCCGGCCGCGCAGCGCGAGGATGCCGAACGGGTCATCGTCGAATGCCTCGGCGAGCACGTAGCAGACAGCGGCCAGATGCTTGCACGGCACGCCCCAGTCCGGGCACGAGCAGGACATCTCCAGGTCACGTGCCGTGCGCGGGAACAGCGGCGTGCCGCAGTCAGCGAAGACCTCCTCGATCTCGTGCGGCATCTCGCCGGCCAGCAGCTTGGCCCGGAACAATGCGCGGCTGGCCAGCGCCGCCTGCACGGTCCGCCATTGCGCCGTGGTGAGCGGCAGAACCTGCAGCCTGACCTTGTACGGAGCCGGCCGCGAGCCCTGCACCCTGGCCGTGACGTAGCCGGCCGAGATCTCCAGCCCGAGCACCTGACCCTGGCGGGCATAGCTGCGTCCCCTGGCCAGCCTGCCGTGCAGGCCGAACGACTCCAGCACCTCGATGAATCGGCGCGACCACCACTGCTCGCCGATGGCGCCGCGCTTGCTGCGCGCCCTGATGCCGCCGTCGACCCGGATCGGCCGGGCCGGCGGCCAGTCACCGCCCCAGCTGCTCACTGGGACACCGCCTCGGGCGCGAGCGCGATCACGTCGCGCAGGTCGGCCACCGACATGTCGGCCAGCCAGCTCTCGCCGGTGCCCACGATCTTGCCGGCGAGTGCCTTCTTCTCCTCGATCATGGCGTCGATCCGCTCCTCCACCGTGCCGACGCAGACGAACTTGCGCACCTGCACGTCCCTGCGCTGGCCGATGCGGAATGCCCGGTCGGTGGCCTGGTCCTCGACCGCCGGATTCCACCAGCGGTCCACGTGGATCACGTGGCTGGCCGCGGTCAGATTCAGGCCCGTGCCGCCGGCCTTGAGGGAAAGGATGAAGAGGGCAGGTTCCGTTTCGGCCTGGAAGCGGGCCACCATCGCATCGCGCTGCCGCTTCGGGGTGCCGCCGTGCAGGTAAAGGACCTCGCAGCCGAGCCTGGCCGCCAGGTAGGGCTGCAGCATCCGGCCGAATTCGGCGTACTGGGTGAAGCAGAGGCCGCGGTCGCCGTCCGCGACGATCTCCTCGCAGATCTCCTCCAGCCTGGCCAGCTTGCCCGACCGGCCGGCCAGCCGGGAGCCGTCGCCGAGCAGGTGCGCGGGGTGGTTGCAGGCCTGCTTGAGCTTGGCCATGGTGGCCAGCACCAGGCCGCGCCGCTCGATGCCCGGCTCGGCTGCCTCGATCTTCGCCAGCATGTCCGTCACGGTGGCCTGGTACAGCGAGGCCTGCTCCGGCGTGAGATTGCACCAGACTTTCATCTCGGCCTTCTCCGGCAGGTCCGAGATGATCGTCTTGTCGGTCTTCAGCCGGCGCAGGATGAACGGGCCGGTGATCCGCTTCAGCCGCTCGGCAGCCGCCTCGTCGCCGTTGCGCTCGATCGGGACCGCGTACCGCTGGCGGAACCGCTCGGCCGGCCCGAGCAGGCCGGGGCTGGTGAACTCCATGATCGACCACAGATCCCCCAGCCGGTTCTCGACCGGGGTGCCAGTCAGCGCGATCCGCGACCCGGCCGGCAGGGCTCGCACCGCGCGGGCCTGGCGGGTCGCGGAGTTCTTGATGTTCTGCGCCTCATCGCAGACCACCCGGCCCCACTGGACCGCGCTGAGCGCCTGCTGATCGCGTGCCGCCACGCCGTACGTGGTGATCACCAGGTCCGCGCCGGACACGGCCCTGGCCAGCTCGTCGCCGGTCAGCCGGTCAGCACCGTGATGCACGTGCACCGCCAGCTCCGGGGTGAACCGCTCCGCCTCCCGCTGCCAGTTGCCCACCAGCGACATCGGGCACACCAGCAGCGTCGGCCCGGCCGTGGTGCCTGACTCTCGCTCGGCTTGCAGCAGCGACAGCGTCTCGACAGACTTACCGAGGCCCATGTCATCGGCCAGGATCGCGCCGAGACCGAGACCGCCGAGGAAGGACAGCCAGGCGACCCCTCGCTGCTGGTAGGGCCGGAGCTCACCGCGGAACGAGGCCGGGGTCCGGACGGGCGCGAGCCGCTGGTCAGCGTGGCCGGACAGCAGGTCACCAAGCCAGCCATCGGCGTCCACCTCGACCAGGGGAAGATCGTCATCTGTCCCGTGCAGGACCGCGGTCAGCGCGTCCTGCGCGGTCATCGCGGCCGGCCCGCGCTCCAGCCATTTCAGCGCGGCGCGCAGCTGACCCTGGTCAAGCTCCACCCACTGCCCGCGCAGCCGGATCAGCGGCACCTTGAGCCTGGCCAGCTCGGCGAGCTCGTCAGGGTCCAGCGCCTGGCCGCCGACGGCCAGCTCGGACCGGAAATCGACGAGATCGCGCAGGCCGAACTTCGGGCTGGCCGCACTGGCGCCGCCGCCGGGCCCGGACCGGGTGGTCAGTCTCAGCCCTAGCCGGGCCCGGCGGGCCCAGTCCGGCAGCAGCACGCCAAACCCAGCCCCGGCCAGCAGCGGGCCCGTCTCGCGCAGGAAGGCCAGCGCGCCGGCGATGTCCAGCTCGGCCCCGGTCGGCGCGGCCTCCTGCAGGGCCAGCTCGATCTCCGGGAACAGCCGGGCCGCGGCGCCGAGCCCGGCCAGCAGGTCCTCGTCGGGATGGCTGATCCCGGCCGCCGCGCGGGCCCCCGCGGTCAGGCCCGCCCAGATGTCGGCGGCCGGCAGCAGCAGGCTGGGGTCCTCGGTCGACTGCAGCGCGAATTCCACGGTCCACGGGGCGGTGTCGGGCGCCCGCTGTTCCGCCTCGCCCGCGCCCGCCTCGTCCGCGCCCGGCTCGCCCGCGCCCGGCTCGCCCGCGCCCGCGCCCGGCTCGACCAGGCGGAAGCAGGTCCGCACCGGGCCTGCCGGAAGCTGCGCCGCTTCCCGCCAGGCGGCCAGGTCAGCGGCCAGCCGGGCGGCCTCCGCCTCGTCCGCTGGCTCCGGCGTGGCGACTGCGGCGTCCGCTCCGGTCAGGGCCGCGGCCCACCGGCCGGGCACGGTGGCCGCGGCCGCGTCGCGCCGCGCGCGACCGGCCCGCCCTGGCAGCAGCTCAAAGCCAGGGCGGGCCGCCAGCGCGGTTCGGGCGGCCGCGTCGGCGAGCCTCTGCAGGCAGTCCATGAGCGTCGCCGCGCCGGAAGTACCCGCTGCCTCGGTGGCCCGGCAGACGGGCGGCATGGCGGCAGCCAGATCGCGGGCCCGCCGGGCATCCGGGCCGGTCAGGACAGGCATCCAGCGGGCGGCGTAGCGGCCGTCCACGCTGTCCAGGCCGGGCAGCACGCGGCCACGGCTGGCCAGGTCTGCGGCCAGCCGGGCTATCGCGGCCAGGTAGGGCAGCGTGCCGCCCAGCGCGATGACGTGATCCGGCGCAGCGCCGGGATCCGGGCCTGGATCCGGGCCTGGATCATGCTCCGCGCCCCGGTCCGGGTCCTGCGCCGCGCCCCGGTCCGGGTCCTGCTCCGGGTCCTGCTCCGGGCCCGGGTCCGGAGCGGGCAGGCTGGCCGTGCCCGCGGCGGCCGGGCTGCCGAGCGCCAGCAGCAGGCCGAACGCAGCCCCGGGCTCGATCGCCAGGGCAGGCAGCTGCCAGGGCACCAGCACCGCCGTCTTCCGCTCTCCGTCGGCCGTAGCGGCCGCCGTCGGGCGGGGCGGCGCCGCTGTCAGCCTGCCCGTGCCGATCAGCTCCGGCGAAGGCGCCGGCATGGCGGCGGTGCCAGGGAGCCACAGTGTCAGCTCGCCGGCGTCAGCCTTCAGCGCCAGCTCAGGGCCTGGCTCCGCAAGCTGGCTGAGCGCATCGCGGGTGGCGTCCAGGCTGCCGGCGAACGGATGACGGCGCGGACCGCGTGGCTGACCTGGGGGACGCTTCTGCACCCGGGCGGGAAGCTCGGAATCCTCCACCCAGAGATGCAGGGCGCCTGCGGCCCAGATCCCGTGCGCTACCAACATCAGGCAAGTACTCCATTAGCCTTCCTGGCTGAGAGCACGCTAGCAGCGGCCACGGACGTTGTCAGGCGACCGCACATGCCCGGCGGGTAAGCCAGTAGCAGTGCCTGCGGGATGAGGATGATGGGCCAGCTGGCTTTCCGGCACCCAGGCTGCCGGAGCAGCGTCAGAGTCCCGGCTGGCCGTTTCGCGACGGGCTGGTGACAGGATCTTCCTCTGCCCTGGCCCCCGTGGCGGCCGGGCTCTCCTCCTCGCGGGCCGCCTCGTTCACCTTGCGCAGGTGCTTGGACATCGACCGGAAGACGAAGTACAAGATCACGGCCATTCCGAACACGACGAGGAAGCCAAGCGTCCCTGGCTGCGCCAGAGCGCTCGTCGAGGCTGCCGCCAGCAGCATCACAGGCTCACCCTCTCTCGGATACCGGCGAAGAGGTCATCCTCTGGCTTGCCAGTATCCACCACGGACCTGGCCAGGCGATAATCCTCGGTGGGCCAGGCGTCGCGCTGGACATCAACCGGGCAGGCGAACCACGAGCTGTGCGGGTCGATCTGGGTGGCGTGTGCCAGCAGGGCCTGGTCGCGGATCTCGAAGAAGTCACCGCACGGCACCATGGTAGTGATCACCTGCTCGGGCCGGTCGGAGTGCTCATCGGTCCATTCCTCCAGCCGCTTGGCATAGGGTGACTCGAGACCGCGGCGCTCCATCTCCTCATGCAGGGCCAGGAACCGGTCCCGGTGGAAGGTGGCGAAGTAATACAGCTTGAGCGGCTGCCACGGCTCGCCGCAGTCCGCGTACCGCTCCGGGTCGGCGGCCGCCTCGAACGCCTCGATGGCGACCTGATGGGTCTTGATGTGGTCGGGATGCGGATATCCGCCGTTCTCGTCGTAAGTGAGCATCACGTGCGGCCTGAACGCGCGCACCGCCCGCACCAGCGGGGCGGCCGCGGTCTGGAGCGGCTCCAGCGCAAAGCATCCCTCCGGCAGCGGCGGCAGCGGATCGCCCTCCGGCAGCCCGGAATCGACGAAGCCGAGGAACTGCTGCTCAATACCCAGGATCTCGCGCGCCCTGGCCATCTCGGCGCGGCGGACGGCGGGCAGATTCGCCCGGACCTCCGGGCTTTCCATCGCCTTGTTCAGAATGTCGCCCCGCTCGCCACCGGTCAGCGTGCAAACCAGCACCGGCACGCCTTCCCGGACATACCGGGCCATTGTCGCCGCGCCCTTGCTCGACTCGTCGTCCGGATGCGCATGCACGGCCATCAGCCGCAACTGGCCGTCTGGCACCAAAGTTCGCTCAGCCCCTCAACACTGATAAGCGGGCCTGGCAGGCCCGCTGCCCGGATCGCGCCCGCGGCATAACCGGGCACAGAGCAGCTATTGTGCAGCACAACAGTGCCTGCGACGAGCCACATTCCCGTGACGCCGGGCGGCTGCAGAATCGCAGTTCAGATGTTTCCAGGGCATTGACACGTGAGACGTACTCACGGAGCCTTGTTAGCCTCGAATGATTACCCCCAGGGATCCAGCCCGGATCCCGGCGGAGGAACGCTCCGCTTGCCAGCCGAGGAGTACCCGTGACCGAAACCCGCGATGAGACCGTCACCTGGCTCACTCAGGATGCCTACGACAGGCTGAAGGCGGAACTCGACCACCTCTCGGGCGCCGGCCGCATTGAGATTGCGAAGAAGATCGAGGCGGCCAGGGACGAGGGTGACCTGAAGGAGAACGGCGGCTACCACGCGGCCAAGGACCAGCAGGGCATGCAGGAGGCCAGGATCCGCCAGCTGACCCATATCCTGGAGAACGCCCACGTCGGCGAGCCGCCGCGGACCGAGGGCGTGGTTGGTCCCGGTATGACCGTGACGATCCGCTTCGCCGGCGATGACGACGAGGTGACCTTCCTGCTCGCCTCGCGCGAGGAGGTGGGCACGCCGATCGACGTGTACTCGCCGAAGTCGCCGCTCGGCAGCGCGATCAGCGGGAAGAAGGTCGGCGAGACCGCCACCTACAACATGCCGAACGGGCGCGCCGCCACTGTCGAGATCCTCGAGGCCGTGCCGTACGGCGGGATGTAGGGGAAAGACCGCAGGCAAAGCGCGGGCTCGCCAGCTGGCTGACGCCTGGCGAGCCCGCGGTTCTTTGCCGGTTAGTGCACCAGCTCGGGAGCCTGGCCCGCCTGCTCGCCGGGCGCGGGCCCCACGGTGCTGCGCAGCGGGACCTCCCGGATGAGCCAGGCGAGCGCGAACACCAGGATGGCCGCCGGGGCAGCCCAGAAGAAGACGCCCTGGATCGCGTGCGAGATGGCGTAGAACACGTCAATACGGACCGGCGCCGGCAGCTGATTGACCGTAGCCGGGTTGAACTGGCCGTTGGCCGCGTTGAGGTGGACGCCGGGGAGCCGCGCGGCCATCGCCTCGGTCAGCCGCCTGGCGAAGATCGCGCCGAAGATCGACACCCCGATCGAGCCGCCGATCTGCTGGAAGAACGACCGCGAGCTGCTGGCGACGCCGATGTCCCGCTGGTCCACGCTGTTCTGCACGATCACCGAGGTGATCTGCATCAGGAAGCCCATGCCGACGCCCAGCACCACGAAGAACAGCCCCGAGGTGAGCCGGCTGGTGCCCACGCCGAGCCCCATCAGCAGGTACATGCCGACCGTCATGATGGCCCCGCCGATGATCGGCATGGCCTTGTACCGGCCCGTGCGCGTCATCACCTGACCGCCGATCAGCGCGGTGATGGTCATGCCGACCATCATCGGGATCAGCATCAGCCCGCTGCCGGTCGCGGACAGGTGCTGGACTGTCTGCTGGTAGAGCGGCAGGAACGTGAGCGCGCCCAGCATCGCGAGGCCGAGCAGGAAGCTCATCGCGCTGGCCACCGAGAAGTTGCGGTTGCGGAAGACGTGCAGCGGCAGCACCGGCTCGGGCGCGCGGGCCTCGATGAAGATGAACGCCACGATGGCCACGACGGCCAGCACGCCCAGCCCGAGGATCTGACGGGACCGCCAGCCGTACTGCGTGCCGCCCCAGGTGGTGATCAGGACGATCGCGGTCGCCGCGATGGCGAGCACTCCGGCGCCCAGGTAGTCGATCCGGTGCTGGACCTTGCGCCGCGGCAGGTGCAGCGTGGCCCACAGGTAGAGCAGGGCGGCCCCGCCGACCGGCATGTTGATGTAGAAGATCCAGCGCCAGGACAGGCTGTCGGTGATGTAGCCGCCGACCAGCGGGCCGGCCACCATGGCCAGCATCATCGCCGCCATCATGTAGCCCATGTACTGACCGCGCTCCCGCGGTGACACCATGTCGCCGATCGTGGCGATCGTGCCGACCATCAGGCCGCCGGCGCCGAGGCCCTGCAGCGCGCGGAACGCGATGAGCTGGTCGATCGAGTGCGAGAAGCCGGACAGCGCGGAGCCGATCAGGAAGATCACGATCGCGATCATCAGCCAGCGCTTGCGGCCGTACTGGTCACCGAGCTTCCCGTACAGCGGGGTGGTGATCGTCGAGGCCAGGATGTAGCCGGTGACGACCCAGGACAGGTGCGTGATCCCGCCCAGGTCGCCGACGATGCGAGGCAGCGCGGTGGAGACGATCAGCTGGTCGAGCATCGCGATGATCATCGCCAGCAGCAGTCCCGGCAGGACGATCAGGACTTCGCGCCTGGTCCCCCCTGGCGCCCCGCCGGCCGGTGCTGCCGCAGCCTGTGTCTCTGCCATGATCGAGTTCTCCTCGCCCCGTCACGGTCCGCGTGCTCCCGACTTACTTGCCGACCGGATAGCATTTCTCCGAGGGCAGGCTATTCTGGCAACTAACCGGTCGTCAAGTAAGTTAAGGACCCTGACACCGGCCGGTCTACGGCAAGAAGGCTCGGCACACGATCATGACTGAGGCAGCCCGGCATGAGCCGGCGCGCGGCAACGAGACGCGGGCGCGGATCCAGGCGGTCGCGCTCGAGCTGTTCGCCGAGCAGGGATACGACAAGACCTCCCTGCGGGAGATCGCCGAGCGCCTCGACGTCACCAAGGCCGCGCTGTACTACCACTTCAGGTCCAAGGAAGACATCGTCGCCAGCCTGGTCGAGGACTACATCGGCCAGCTCGATGCGCTGATCGCCTGGGCCAGGATGCAGCCGGGAACCGGCGGCACCCGGCGGGAGATCCTGCGCCGCTACGTCAGCCTGATCTCTGACGGACGCGAGGTGTTCCGGATGCTGCACCAGAATCAGGCGGCGGTCTCCAGCCTCGGCGCGGCCAAGCAGCGCGGCGAGCTGTTCCGCGAGCGGATGACCTCGCTCGTCAGCCTGCTCACCGGGCCGGGCGCCGCGCTGGACGAGCAGGTGCGCGCAGCCATGGTGCTGGGCGGCGTCAGCGTCGGCCTGATGTCCTTCGCCGATGAGGTCAAGGACCGCGAGAAGCTCTGCTCGACCGTGCTGACGATCGCGTGCGACATCGCCGAGGGACCGGAGCGGTCCGGCTAGCCGCCGGGGGCCACATCCCGCCGGGCGGCGGGGACGGCGCCGCGCTGACGCAGACGCTCAGCTAGCGGCCGGGTCGGCCTGGTCCCGCGCTGCCGCCGCCGCGACCAGCGGCAGGACCCGGTAGGGCACCGGGGTGTCGAGCACGATCACCGTCGATGTCCGGACGACCCCCGCCACCTCCACGATGGCGTCTATGACCCGCTGCAGGTCAGCGTTGGTTCGGGCCACCACCCGGCAGAGCATGTCGCCCGCGCCGGTGATGGTGTGCGCCTCCAGCACCTCGGCGATGGCGGCGAGCCGGCTGGCCACCGGGTCGTGCCCGCCGGCCTGGCGGATCTCCAGCGTGACGAAGGCCATCACGCCGTGCCCGAGCGCGGCCGGGTCCAGGTCGGGGCCGTAGCCCGCGATGATCCCGCGGGACTGCAGCCGGTCCAGCCGGGCCTGCGCGGTACCGCGGGCCACGCCAAGCCGCCGTGATGCCTCGAGTATCCCGACCCGCGGCTCGGCCGCCAGCAGCCCGATCAGTCGCGCGTCTAGCTCATCGAGCATTCCGGCCTCCGCGGCTTGCTGTACATCATTACCAGTCGAATCGTAGATCCAGTAGGCAATCTGCCTAGCCATAGGACCGGCAGTTGCGCACCTTGCCCGCTTCGCGGATGCTTCCTGCAAGCCGTCCCGCAAGCCCGCCGCAGTCGCAGAGGAGCATAACGATGACCGCTGAAGCAACGCAGCACCTGGCAGCGACGGACGACGCGTTCCCGGTCTACGGGATGGATGCGGCGGTCTTCGCCGTCGGCAACGCCCGGCAGGCAGCGCACTTCTACTCGACTGCCTTCGGGATGCGCTGCGTGGCCTACCGCGGCCCGGAGACCGGCTCCAGGGACGAGGCCGGCTACGTGCTCGAGTCGGGCAATGCCCGTTTCGTATTCCGGGGCCCGACCAGGGCGGGAACGCCGCTCGCGGAGCACGTGGCCAGGCACGGTGACGGCATCATCGACCTGGCGATCAGCGTCCCATCGGCCGAGGCGGCCTTCAGCTATGCCGTCGCGCATGGCGCCACCGGCCGGGGCGAGCCCCGGGTTGCCGAGGACGCCCACGGCAAGGTCGTCCTGGCCGCCATCGCCACCTATGGCGACACCCGGCACACGCTGGTGGAGCGGACCAACTACTCAGGCCCGTACCTGCCCGGCTACGTGGCCATCGATCCGCTGGTCACGGCCCAGGCAGGCCCGTTCTTTACCGAGATCGATCACTGCGTGGGCAACGTGGAACTCGGCAGGATGGACCGGTGGGTCAGCTTTTACCAGCAGGTGATGGGCTTTACCAACATGAAGGAGTTCGTCGGCGACGATATCGCCACCGAGTACTCGGCGCTGATGAGCAAGGTCGTGGCCGACGGCGACCGGAAGGTCAAGTTCCCGATCAACGAGCCGTCGCCCGGCAAGAGGAAGTCGCAGATCGATGAGTACCTCGAGTTCTACGGCGGCCCCGGTGTCCAGCACATCGCGCTCACGACCGACGACATCGTCGGCGCCGTCCGCGGCATGAAGGCAGCGGGCGTCGACTTCCTCGACACGCCGGACAGCTATTACGAGACGCTCGGCGAGTGGGTCGGTGACACCCGCGTGCCGCTGGACGAACTGCACCAGCTGAACATCCTGGCCGACCGGGACGAGGACGGCTACCTGCTGCAGATCTTCACCAAGCCGGTTCAGGACCGCCCGACTGTCTTCTTCGAGCTCATCGAGCGGCACGGATCCCAGGGCTTCGGCAAGGGCAACTTCAAGGCGCTGTTCGAGGCGATCGAGCGGGAGCAGGCCCGGCGGGGTAACCTCTAGCCGGGCCGTCGCCACCGGGACGGTCGCGCGACTGGCTGGCACCGCGCGCAGCGTCAGCACCCGGCCCGATGGCGAGCCACGTGAAATGATGAGTCCATGACCCAGCCAGGAGATTCGCCAGCTCAGGAGACGCAGCAGCCTGCTGCCGCTGAGCGGCCGGCCTCCTCCGTGGCTCCCGAGCCCGGCCCGTCGCCCTACCTGCCGGGCGGCCAGGCTGCTCCGCAGGCCTACCCGGCGCCCCCGCAGCCCGGCTCTCCCCGCTATGGCGCTCCCCAGCAGCAGCCCTATGGCAGGCCGTTCCCGGCGCGGCCCGGCGCCGATGCCACGGGCAGGCCGCCTGCCCGGCGCGCCGGGACTGCCGACCCGGCCCTGGCGGAACGGTGGCGCCGGCTGACGGGCTGGCTGATCGACTGGCTGATCATCGCCATCATCCCCATCGTCCTGTTCGGCCCGGCGCTGCACCGGGTGGTCGTGCAGATGCAGGACATCGCGGCCCGGTACCCGAACCTCAGCTCGCCGGCCGCCACCGCCGCGATCTCGAACGCGCAGCAGGCGCTGACGCGCCCGGCCACCGACTTCAGCCTGACGTTCGCCGGTATCGCGCTGGTGTACTGCTGGATCCAGTACGCCGCCTGGGGCGCCACCATCGGCAAGCGCGCCGTCGGCACCAGGGTCGTCACCGCCGCAGGCCATTCAAGGATCACCGTCACCGCCGCGGGCATCCGCTCCGCCGTCTACGCGATCGGGATCGTGATCCCGTTCCTGTGGCTGGTAGACAACTTCTGGCTGCTGGTCGATGCGCGCCGGCAATGCCTGCACGACAAGGCCGCCAGTACCGTGGTGATCAAGGCCAGCGCGCAGCCGGCCCAGGCTCACCCGCCGAGCTGGTAACCGCGGGCCGAAGGCCTGGCCCGACTGCCGGCTGCCGGCCGACCGCCGCCGGCACCCGGCTGCGGGCAGTGCCGGGCCGCAGCCGGGGCGCTCAGCTGAACAGCACCGTGTAGCCGGCCTTGCGCAGCTGGCTGATCACGCTGTCACAATGCTCCGGCCCCCTGGCCTCCACCTGCAGCAGCACCTCGGCCTCGTCGACCCTCAGGTCAGCGGTCACGCGCGCGTGCACCACGTCCAGCACGTTGGCCCCGAGCCCGGCCAGCTCGCCCAGCAGCGTGGCCAGGGCGCCGGGCCGGTCCGTGAGGCGGCACCGGAAGGCCAGGTAACGGCCAGCGGCAGCCAGCCCGTGCCGCAGCACCTTCGCCAGCAGCAGCGGGTCGATGTTGCCGCCGGACAGGATGATCACGGCTGGCGGCTCGAAGAGCGGGGAGTGCTCGAGCAGCGCGGCCACGCCCGCCACGCCGGCCGGCTCGACCAGCTGCTTGGCCCGCTCCAGGCTGAGCAGCAGGCCGCGGGACAGGTTCTCCTCCGAGACCGTCACCACCTCGTCAGCCAGCTCCGCCAGCACGGCGAACGTCGAGCCTCTCCGGGCCTGGCCACGGCGATCCCGTCGGCCATGGTGGGCCCGCCGTGGACGGTGACCGGATGTCCCGCCTTCAGCGACGCCGGAACTGCCGCGACAGCCTCGGCCTGGACGCCAATCACGCGAACCCCCGGAATGCGGGCTTTCGCGGCGATGGCCGTGCCGGCCGCCAGGCCGCCGCCGCCCACCGGCACCGCGATGGTCCGGACCTGCGGGCACTGCTCGGTGATCTCCAGGCCCACGGTGCCCTGGCCCGCGATGACGTCCGGATGGTCGAACGGGTGGATGAAGATCGCCCCGTCCTCCTCGGCCAGCTCGCGCGCCCTGGCCAGGGCGTCCTCGACGGTCAGCCCGTGCAGCACGACCTGCGCGCCATAGGACCGGGTGGCCGCCACCTTCGGCAGGGTCGCGCCCCGCGGCATCACCACGGTCGACTTCGTGTTCAGCGCGGTAGCGGCCAGCGCCACCCCCTGCGCGTGATTGCCGGCGCTGGCGGCCACCACGCCGCGCGCCCGCTCCGCATCGCTCAGCCGGGCTATCCGCAGGAAAGCCCCGCGCACCTTGAACGAGCCGGTCCGCTGCAGGTTCTCGCACTTCAGGAAGACGGGACCGCCCGCCAGCTCGGACAGGGCACGGGACTCCAGCAGCGGCGTCCGCAAGATCGTGCCGTCCAGCACGCCGGCCGCCGCGACCACGTCGTCGATGCCCACCGCGGGAAAGGTTGTCATGCCTGAAGTGTCGCATTGCGCCGCTGGCCAGAGCGGCCGGGCTGCTCGTCTGTCCCCGCGGTCCGCTCGGCCGCCTGAGTCCGCTCGGCCGCCTGAGTCCGCTCGGCCACAGTTTGCTCGGCCGCAGTCCGCTCGGCGACAGTCCGCTCGGCCACCTCAGTCCGCCGCCCAGTAGCGATCGGCCGCCAGGATGAGCGCCGCGGCACCGACGAGGCCGGCGTTGTGGCCGAGCGCAGCGGGCACGACTCTGACCTTGCGGACGAAGTCCAGGCCAGCGTGCCCGCGCAGCGCCTCCTGCAGCGGATCGAACAGCAGCGTGCCGGCCTGCGACAGCCCGCCGCCGACGGACACGACCTCCAGGTCGCACAGGCTGGTGGCCGACGCGATCGCGACGCCGAGCGCCCAGCCGGCCCGGCGCATCGCGGCCAGGCCGACCGGATGTCCGGCCGTCGCGTCGTCGGCCAGGTCCTTGCCGGTCATCCCGACCTGGCCAGACCGCCAGCCTTCCGACTGCGCCCAGGAGACCAGCGGGGGGCCGCCCGCGATCGCCTCCACGCAGCCGCGCCCGCCGCAGGCGCACGGCGGCCCGTGCCCGGGATCGACGACCACGTGGCCGATGTGGCCGGCGTTCCCGGAGGCGCCCTCGATCAGCCGGCCGTCCAGCACCAGCCCGCCGCCCACGCCGGTGGAGACCACCATGCCGAGCAGGTTCCTGCGGCCCCGGCCGGCCCCGCGCCAGTGCTCGCCGACGGCCATGCAGATGGAGTCGTTGTGCACCCGGACCGGGATCCCGCCCAGCCGCCCGGCCAGCCGGGCGCGCAGCGGGAAGTCGCGCCAGGCCGGAATGTTCAGCGGCGAGACCCGGCCGGCCGGCCACCGCATCGGGCCGCCGCAGCCGCACCCGCAGCCGGCCAGATCAGTACCGGGACTGCCGATGCCAGCGCTCTCCAGCACCCGGCTGACCAGCGCGTCCAGCGTGCTCCAGAGCAGCTCGCCGTCGAGATCACGAGGGGTGGGAACCTGCGCCCAGGTGACCAGCCGCCCGGCCGCCTCGACCACGCCGGCGGCCATCTTGGTCCCGCCGATATCGATCGCCAGCGCCGGGCGCGATTCCGCCATCGTGAGCCTCCCGAGATGCGGACCTGGTCAGCGTCGACATAGTGTCGAAGAGTGCAGCCTACGAGTCAGCCTCAGTCAGCCACATCCCAGCTACCCCCCTCTGCCGCGCCAGCCCCCGCCACGCTCGGCGAGCTGCGCGCCAGCGGACACCAGCTTCGCACGGTCAAGGCAGAGATACGGCAGAACCTGCTAGCCGCCATGCGCGCGGGCGACGATGCATTCCCCGGCATCATCGGGTTCGGGCAGACGGTGCTTCCGCACCTGGAGCGCGCCATCATCGCCGGGCACGACGTGATCCTGCTCGGCGAGCGCGGCCAGGGCAAGACGCGCCTGATCAGGACCCTGACCGGCCTGCTCGACGAGTGGACGCCCGCCGTCGCCGGCTGCGAGATCAACGACCACCCCTACGCGCCAGTGTGCGCGCGCTGCCAGCGGCTGGCCGCCGGGCAGGGCGACGACCTGGCCATCACCTGGCGGCACCGCAGCAACCGGTACGGCGAGAAGCTCGCGACGCCCGACACCAGCGTCGGTGACCTGATCGGCGACATCGACCCGGTCAAGGTGGCCGAGGGCCGCACCCTGGGGGACCCGGAGACCATTCACTACGGCCTCGTGCCGAGGACCAACCGCGGAATTTTCTGCCTGAACGAGCTTCCCGACCTCGCCGAGCGCATCCAGGTGGCCCTGCTCAACGTGCTTGAGGAACGCGACATCGGGGTGCGCGGCTATGCGCTGCGGCTGCCGCTCGACCTCGTGCTGGTCGCCAGCGCCAACCCGGAGGACTACACCAACCGCGGCCGGATCATCACGCCGCTGAAGGACCGGTTCGGCGCGGAGATCCGGACGCACTACCCGCTCTCGCTGGAGGCCGAGCTCGGCCTGATCCGGCAGGAGGCGCTGCTGGCCTGGGCCGGCGAGGACCCTGGCGCGGTGCTGCCGGCCCACCTCACGCAGGTCATCGCCCGGTTCACCCGGCTGGTGCGGGCCTCGCCCGCGGTCGACTCGCGATCCGGTGTGTCCGCGCGGTTCGCGATCGCGGCCGCTGAGGCAGTCGCCGCCTCGGCCGTCCGGCGGGCCGCGATCAGCGGCGAGGACCAGCCGGTCGCGCGCGTGTGCGACCTGCCGGCCGTCATCAGCACGCTGCGCGGCAAGGTCGAGTTCGAGGTCAGCGAGGAGGGCCGGGAGCAGGAGGTGCTGGAGCACCTGCTGCGCCGCGCCACCGCCGACACTTTCCGCGCCACCCTCGGCAACGCCGACCTGTCCGGCCTGCTGGCCCGGTTCACCGAGGGCGGCGCGGTCGAGACCGGCGACCTCGTCCCGGCCGGCGACCTGCTGCGCCGGATCGGCGAGGTGCCGGGCCTGGCCAGGATCATGGCCCGGCTGCAGATGGACGGCGGCGAGTCGTTCGGCGAGGCCGCCGCGGCGCTGGAGTTCGCGCTCGAGGGCCTCTACCTGATGCGGCGGCTGTCCAAGGACATGCTGGACGGCGGGGCGGTCTACCGCACATGACCAGCGCGCCACTCCTGAGCACGACGGGAGCGACCGGGTGAGCGGTTATCGTTACGGACCGTACCGGGATGGGCCGGATCCGCTGGAGCCTCCCTACGACGTCCGCGGCGCCGTCGACCAGCTCGGCGAGTCCGTGCTCGACGGCGCCGACCCGGCCAGCGCGCTGCGGGACCTGCTGCGCCGCGGCATGTCCGGCCACCGAGGGATGGACGACCTGCTGCGGCGGGTCCGGGAGCGGCAGCGCGAGCTGCGCAACCGGGGGCGGCTGGACGGCGTCCTGGAGGAGGTCAGGGCACTCCTCGATACGGCCATCGGGCAGGAGCGGGCCGAGCTCTTCCCCGACCCGGACGACTCGGCGCGGCTGCGCGAGGCCGAGCTCGACTCGCTCCCGGCTGACACGGCCCAGGCCATCCGGCGGCTGGCTGACTACGACTGGCAGTCGCCGGCCGCGCGGGAGACCTTCGAGCAGCTGAAGGCCATGCTGCGCAGCGAGGTGCTGGACAGCCAGTTCCGCGGCATGAAGCAGACCCTGGCCGAGCCCGATCCCGAGGCGATGCAGCGGGTCAAGGACATGATGGCGGCGCTGAACCAGATGCTGGACGCCGATGCCCGCGGCACGCACACCCAGCAGGACTTCGACGCCTTCATGGCCAGTTACGGCGACCTGTTCCCCGATGCCCCGGCCAACCTGGAAGAACTCGTCGACTCGCTGGTCCGCCGGATGTCGGCCGCGCAGCGGCTGCTCGACTCGCTCACCGACGAGCAGCGCGACGAGCTGGCCGGGCTGATGGCGCAGACGCTCGAGGATGCCGGGCTGGCCGCCGAGATGGCCCGGCTGGCCGACGGGCTGCGCGCGCGCCGCCCGGACATGGACTCCGACGGCCGGCCGCAGCCGGGCCTGACCGGCAGCGATCCGCTCGGCCTCAGCGATGCCACGTCGGCGCTGGCCGAGCTGGCCGACCTGGCTGACCTGGAGGACGCGCTGCGGCAGGATTACCCGGGCGCGCGCCTCGATGACATCGACGAGGAGCAGATCCGCCGCGCGCTCGGCCGCCAGGCCGTGGACGACATGGAGGCGCTCCGCCAGATCGAGCGGGAGCTGGAGCGGCAGGGCTACCTGCAGCGGACCGACGGCAAGCTGGAGCTCACGCCGAAGGCCGTGCGGCGGCTGGGCGAGACGGCACTGCGGAAGGTCTTCGCCGAGCTGCCCGAGGGCAGCCACGGCGACCATGACCAGCGCAGTGCCGGGCAGGCCGGCGAGTACACCGGCAGTACCCGGCCCTGGCGCTTCGGCGACGAGCAGGCCATTGACACCGCGGCCACCGTGCGCAACGCGCTGCTGCGCGGCGGCGCGGCGGCGCGGGAAGCCGGCCCGGCCGGGCGCATCGCCGGGCAGCTGCCGCGGGTGCGCCTGTCGGTCAGCGACTTCGAGGTCGGCGAGACCGAGCGGCGCGCGTCCGCCGCCGTCTGCCTGCTGGTGGACCTGTCGTACTCGATGGCGCTGCGCGGCACCTGGGGCGCGGCCAAGCAGACCGCCCTGGCCCTGCATGCCCTGGTGCGCTCCCGCTACCCGCAGGACGCGATCCAGGTGATCGGCTTCTCCAACTACGCCAGGGAGCTGCGGGAGACCGACCTGGCCGGGCTCGGCTGGGACATGGTGCAGGGCACCAACCTGCATCACGCGCTCGTGCTGGCCGGGCGGTTCCTGGACCGGCGGCCCGAGCACAACCCGGTGGTCCTGATCATCACCGACGGCGAGCCCACGGCCCACCTGCGCCGCGACGGGCAGTTCTGGTTCGACTGGCCGCCATCGCCGGAGACGCTCGAGCTGACCCTGGCCGAGGTCGACAAGATGACCAGGCGGCGCGCCACCCTCAACGTGTTCATGCTCGCCGACGACGAGCGGCTCACCGCGTTCGTCGACGAGGTCGCCCGGCGCAACGGCGGCCGGGTGCTGCGGGCCATGCCGGAGAGCCTGGGCGAGTACGTGGTCAGCGACTTCATCCGGACCCGCCGCGAGCGGACCTGACCGCGAGCTCGCGGAGGTTCCCGGCCGGGCCGGAAAATGTCCGCGATCATCACCAGGACGGATGCTGGCCCTAGGATCGGCTCATGTCGTTCCTTGACCGGCTGATCATCTGGCTGCACATCGCCTTTGCCGTCTTCACCGTCGGGCCGGTGACCGCGGCCATCATGTCCACCCCGCGCTACGTGCGGGCGCGCAACGTCGTCGTGGTCAGGTACCTGTACCGGGTCACCAGGATCTTCGCGCTCGGGTCGCTCGCCGTGCTCATCTTCGGGATCATCGCGGCCCAGCAGCAGAAGGAACTCTCCAAGCCGTGGCTGACCGCGTCCATGACCTTGTTCGTCGTCGGCCTGGTCCTGCTCGTGCTCATCATCCGGGATCAGCGCAAGGCCATCGGCGCGCTGGAGACCGCCGCCGCGGCGGAGGCTCCCGCCGCGCCCGTCAGCACCCCGGTCGCGGCCATGGACACCTCCGATGCGGCGGTGGACGCCGCGCACGCGGCCGGGGCGCCCGAGCCCGCGGCACCTGGCTCGGCTGGCCGGGCCAGGCACGTGGCCACGGTCGAGCGCGGCCGGATCGCCAGCCTGGGCGGCGTGCTCGGCCTCATCTGGCTGGCCATCCTCGTGCTGATGGTATGGCACGGGTGAAGTTATTGACCGTATTGCCATTTTTTTGGCATGTCGCTGTTCCCTCCGCCAGTAACATGCCGCCGGTAGTTAGCGCTGCTGGCACCCCGGCCGGGCTATGGTCGGCCTGCCAGCCCATCTAGGAGGATCAGTGAGTACTGCAACTGCGTCCCGCGCCTCGTCGCGGGCCCTGCCGATCATTCTCGGCATCATCGGGGTCATCGCCATCATCGTCGGCGTGCTCTACTTCGCCGGCAGCGGGCTGCCGCACTTCATGATCGCGGGCAGTCACGTGAAGTCAGGCCATCACCTGGCCCGCGGCGGCGTGGCGGTCGGCATCGGCGTGCTGCTGCTCATCGGCGCCTGGATCACCGGGCGGCCGAAGAAGTAAGCCCCGGCCTCCGCACGGCCACGGCAGTGCCGGCGGCGGGGGGCGGCGTCACCGCGGTTGCAGGACCGGGCAGGGCGCTGACTCCCGCCGCGGTCAGGCCAGCGCCTGGCGGAGGTCCTCCAGCAGGTCCTCGCACGTCTCGATGCCCACTGACAGCCTGACCAGGTCGCCGGGAACCTCGAGCGGCGAGCCGGCCACCGATGCATGCGTCATCCGGCCCGGGTGCTCGATCAGTGACTCGACTCCGCCCAGCGACTCCGCGAGCGTGAACAGCCGGGTCCGGCCGCACACCGCGACCGCCGCCTCATCGCCGCCGCGGACACAGAAGGACACCATCCCGCCGAACCCGCGCATCTGCTTGGCCGCGACCTCGTGGCCGGGATGGCCGGGCAGGCCCGGGTAGAACACCTGGCTCACCGCGGGGTGGGCGCTGAGCATGTCAGCGACCCGCGCCGCGTTCGCGCAGTGCCGGTCCATCCGCACCCCGAGAGTCCGGATTCCGCGCATGGTCAGCCAGGCGTCGAGCGGACTGCCGATCCCGCCGGTCGCGTTCTGCACGAAGGCCAGCCGCTCGCCCAGTCCGGGATCGGCGACGACGACCGCCCCGCCGATGACGTCCGAGTGACCGCCCAGGTACTTGGTCGCCGAGTGCACGACCACGTCGGCGCCCAGCGCGATCGGCTGCTGCAGGTACGGGGACGCGAAGGTGTTGTCGACCACGAGCAGCGCGCCGGCCGCGTGCGCGATGTCAGCCAGCGCCGCGATGTCGGCGACCGACAGCAGCGGGTTGGTCGGGGTCTCCACCCAGACCACCTGCGCCGGCTTGCCCGCCAGCTCGGCCCGGACCGCCATGGCGTCCGACACCGGAACCGGCCGGTATCCCACCCCCCACTGGCTGAGCACCTTGTCGAACAGCCGGTACGTGCCGCCGTACGCGTCGTGCGGGATCAGCACGTGATCCCCCGGCCGGCAGATCGTGCGCAGCAGCGCGTCCTCCGCCGCCATCCCGGACGCGAACGCCAGCGCCGCGGCGCCGCCCTCCAGCGCAGCCAGGCATTCCTCGAGCGCGGCCCTGGTGGGATTGGCGGTCCGGGAGTACTCGTATCCGCCGCGCAGTCCGCCGACGCCGTCCTGCTTGTAGGTGGAGACCTGGTAGATCGGCGGCACGACGGCGCCGGTCACCGGGTCAGGTTCCTGGCCAGCGTGAATCGCCAGCGTGTCAAACCCGTCATCGTGCTGGTGCTGCATCGGCTCTGCCCCCCTGCGCCCTGATCCGCGCGGCGGCGGCTCCGCCACGAGGCGGTCCAGTGTAGCGACTAGGACAGTCCCCGGCCGCCGCGGTGCCGGAGCGCTGCCGTGGCCACGAAAGGGCAGGCGGCTACGAGGAGAGGAAGGCCAGCACGTCCTGACGGGTGATCATCCCGGCCGGCTTGCCGTCGACCAGCACCAGGGCAGCGCCGGCCTGCCCGAGCGCGCTGACGGCGACGCTCACCGGCTCGCCGGAGCCGACCGTGGGCAGCGGCGGCGACATCAGCCCGGAAACCGCGTCATCCGGCTTGACCCGGCCCGAGACCAGCGCATCCAGCAGGTCACGCTCCACGATGGAGCCGACTACCTCGGCCGCCATGACCGGCGGCTCGGCGCTGAGTACCGGCAGCTGCGATACGTCGTACTCGCGCAGGCTCTCGATCACCGTCCGGACGGTCTCGCCCGGGTGAGCATGCACGAACGGCGGCAGCACCCCTGGCTTGCGCTCCAGTACCTCCGCGACGGTGGGCTCGGCGGTCTCGGCCGCGAGGAATCCGTAGTCCGCCATCCACTCGTCGTTGAAGATCTTCGAGAGGTACCCGCGGCCGCTGTCGGGGAGCAGCACCACGATGACGTCGTCCGGCTGGGCGTCCCTGGCCGCTCGCAGCGCCGCCACCACCGCCATCCCGCAGGAGCCGCCGGTCAGCAGGGCCTCCTCCCTGGCCAGCCGGCGCGTCATCAGGAAGGACTCGGCGTCGCTGACCGCGATGATCCGGTCGCAGATGTTCTTGTCATAGGTATCAGGCCAGATGTCCTCGCCGACGCCCTCCACCAGATAGGGCCGGCCGCTGCCGCCGGAGTAGACCGATCCCTCTGGGTCAGCCCCGATCACCTGAACCCGGCCGCCGGAGATCTCCTTGAGATACCGGCCGGCGCCGGAGATCGTGCCGCCGGTGCCGATGCCAGCGACGAAGTGCGTGATGCAACCTTCGGTCTGGGCCCAGATCTCCGGCCCGGTGGAGTAATAGTGTGATGCCGGGTTCTCGCGGTTCGCGTACTGATTGGGCTTCCAGCCGCCCGGCGTCTCGCGGGCCAGCCGGTCCGACACCGAGTAGTAGGAATCAGGATGATCCGGTGACACCGTGGTCGGGCAGACGACAACCTCGGCGCCGTAGGCACGGAGCACGCTGATCTTTTCCTGGCCGACCTTGTCCGGGCAGACGAACAGGCAGCGGTAGCCCTTTTCCTGGGCCACGATGGCGAGCCCGATGCCGGTATTGCCGGAAGTGGGCTCCACGATGGTGCCGCCCGGCTGCAGTTCGCCCGAGGCCTCGGCCGCCTCCACCATCCGCAGCGCGATCCGGTCCTTGACGGACCCGCCGGGGTTGAAGTACTCGACCTTGGCCAGGATCTGCGGCGCCTGCCCGCCGAGCTGGCTGATCACCCGGCGGAGCCGGACAAGCGGGGTATTCCCGATCAGGTCGATCAGGGATTCGGTTACCTGCATGGTCAACCACCTTGCTCGTTCGTCCCATGACGGTATCCCGGGACCGGGCGCAGTCGGTCCCGGCCCGCTGCCGGCAGCGCCCGCGGACCGGGGCGAGGCCAGGACGCGCCGGCGCAGCCGCGCGGCTGCGCCGGCGCAGCAACGTGGATGCGCCGGTGCTGCGGTAACAGCAGCAGCAAGCGCGCATCGACGCTGTTGCCTGCCGCCGCAGCCTGACCTGCCTTGGCCGGTAATGAGCTACTGTTCGGTTAACTAGCAGAGCTACAGGGGAGTCATCACCATGCCTGAGGCAGTCATCGTTGCTACCGCGCGCTCGCCGATCGGCCGGGCATTCAAAGGGTCCATGGCGAGCATCCGCCCCGATGACCTGGCCGCCGCGATGGTGGCGGCGGCACTGGCCAAGGTGCCCCAGCTCGACCCGGCCGAGATCGACGACCTGATGCTCGGCTGCGGCCTGCCCGGCGGGGAGCAGGGCTACAACATGGCCCGCGTGGTGACCATCCTGCTCGGCTACGACAGCCTGCCGGGAACGACGGTGAACCGCTACTGCTCGTCCTCGCTGCAGACCACCCGGATGGCCTACCACGCGATCAGGGCTGGCGAGGGCGACGTGTTCATCTCGGCCGGGGTCGAGTGCGTGAGCCGGTTCGGCAAGGGCAGCAGCGATGGCCTGCCGGACACCAAGAACCCGGCCTTCGCCGCCGCCGAGGAGCGGAGCGCGGCCCTGGACAAGGGCGGCGCCGACACCTGGCATGACCCGCGCGAGGACGGCAGCATCCCCGATGTCTACATCGCGATGGGCCAGACGGCGGAGAACGTCGCGCAGATCCGCGGCATCAGCCGGGCCGAGCAGGACGAGTTCGGCGTCCGGTCACAGAACCTGGCCGAGATGGCGCTGACCAACGGCTTCTGGCAGCGCGACATCACGCCGGTCACGCTGCCGGACGGCACCGTGGTCAGCGCCGACGACGGCCCGCGGCCGGGGACCACGCTGGAGAAGGTGTCGACGCTGCAGCCGGTGTTCCGCCCGGACGGGACGGTGACGGCCGGCAACTGCTGCCCGCTGAACGACGGCGCCTCCGCGGTGATCGTGATGAGCGACACGAAGGCAGCGGAGCTCGGGCTGACCCCGCTGGCCAGGGTCGTCGCCACCGGCGTGAGCGGGCTGTCGCCGGAGATCATGGGGCTCGGCCCGGTGCAGGCGTCCCGCAAGGCGCTGGCCAGGGCAGGCATGACCATCAGCGACATCGACCTGGTTGAGATCAACGAGGCGTTCGCCGCGCAGGTGATCCCGTCCTACCGCGACCTGGGCATCGACATCGACAAGCTGAACGTGAACGGCGGGGCGATCGCGCTCGGCCACCCGTTCGGCAGCACCGGCGCCCGGATTACCTCGACGCTGCTGAACAGCCTCCAGTTCCGCGACAAGACGTTCGGCCTGGAGACCATGTGCGTCGGCGGGGGCCAGGGCATGGCCATGATCTTCGAGCGGCTGTCCTGACCCGCCGCCTGAGGTGAAAGGCGGCCGGTCCGCGCTGGCCGGCCCGGCCGCGCCCTGGGCCCGGACCGGCCGCGAGACCCGCGGGCCGTCCGCCGAACCGTGCGGACCAGCCGCGATGTCCGATTGGCCGGGAACATGTCAGCGGACCAACCGGCGCATTACAGCCCGGTTACATTCGGGTCTTGTCAGCGGGCAAGCGGTAGTGCAGTCTCGACTCCAAGGGAGCCCTACACCCTGGAGGTGCCACTTGTCTCTGACCCACTCTCCGGAGATGCACAAGAACCTGATCGCCCGCATCCCGTCCGTCACCGGACGCGAACTCCGTGAGTGGTTCAGCCGACTCGAGTCAGGCCCCGCCTTCCTGCGCTGCGCTGAGCGCGCGCACTGGCTCGCTGACGAGCACGGGCTCTCGCACGGCTATGCGAGCGCGATCGTGCACGAGTATGAGCTGCAGCGCCGCAGCAGGCTGAATAGCGCCTGACCGCCGCGCACCGCAGGTGGACATCGAGACCGCCACGGAGTTCCTGCGCGGCCACCCTCGGGCCGTGCTGGCCACCGTCCGATCCGATGGCCGCCCGCAGCTCTCGCCTGTGGTCGCCGCGGTGGACAACGCCGGCCGGGTGCTGATCAGCACCCGGCAGACCGCCGTGAAGGCGAAGAACCTGGCCCGCAATCCCCTGGCCTCGCTGTGCGTGCTCAGCGACGGTTTCTTCGGCGAGTGGGCTCAGCTCGAGGGCACCACCGAGATCATCCACCTGCCGGATGCCCTGGAGCTGCTCGAGGACTACTACCGCCGGATCTCTGGCGAGCATCCCGACTGGGCCGAGTATCGCGACGCGATGCGCCGGGACCGGCGGCTCATCGCCCGGATCACGGTCACCCGGGCAGGCCCGAACGTCAGCGGCTGACCGGTTCCGCACAGCTGACGGAGGCAGCCAGCCGCCCCCGGATCCGCCAATACAAATAATCGCGCGAAACGGTACCAGAAGCGCCGATCGGGCCGCGTCGGCCAGCGTGGCCCGGACGACACGATCGGACGACCGATACGACACGGCTGTCGAGCGAGATGCCCTGAGACGGCCAATCTGTTAACTGGCCATTCAACGGCAATGTCCGCACGGGTCTGGCGTATCGCCTGTTCAGCGGTACCCCCGGTCGGAGTCGAACCGACACTGGGGACCCTTTTAGGGGGCCGGCCTCTTCCCTTGGGCTACGGGGGCTTAGTGATAGTACCCTGCACCGTTCCCGTGACTCCAGATTAATGGATTAACGCATGGCGGATTCTTGCGGCGGTCGGCTATCCAATTAAGGCGGCGACGAACAAAAGTACGGCGAGTAACCATTTAGCCAACCTTATAACTCTGCGTAATCGAATGGTCGCTCAAGTCTGGCCGTCCCGCTCCGCGCCTGACCCCGATCGGGATCACAGGCCCGGGTAGCGTGCGGCGCGGCCGAAGACCTCGTCCAGCATCGCGCTCGTTACCCGTCCGGTAAAGGTGTTCTGCTGGCTGGGGTGGTAGCAGCCCAGGACCAGCAGCGGGTGCCCGGCCCTGACGTCGGCGCCGGGCTCCAGCAGCACCTCGCGGCCGTGGCCGAAAGCAGGCCGCGGCCTCGGCACCGCCCATCCCGAAGCGGCCAGCTGCGGCCAGAGCACCTGCCAGGCGAAGTGCCCGAGGCAGACGATCGCCCGCAGCCCGGGCAGCAGGATGGCCAGCTCGGCGGCCAGCCACGGCGCGCAGGTGTCGCGCTCGGCGACGGCCGGCTTGTTGGCGGGCGGAGCGCACCGGACTGCCGCGGTCATCCGGGTGCCGATGAGCCGCTGGCCATCGCCGGCGGTGACCGAGTCCGGCCGGGCGGCCAGGCCGCACCGCCAGAGGGAGGCGAACAGCACATCGCCGCTGCGGTCCCCGGTGAACACCCGGCCGGTCCGGTTGCCGCCATGCGCGGCAGGTGCCAGGCCCAGGATGAGCACGCGCGGCCGTTCGTCACCCCAGCTGGGCACCGGCCGTCCCCAGTAGGGCTGATCGGCGAAGGAGCGCCGTTTCGCGCGGGCTACCTGCTCACGCCACTGCACCAGCCGCGGGCAGGCGCGGCAGACAGACTCGCGGGCCGCCAGCTCGGCCAGCGACCCGGCGCTGGCCGCGAGCGCTCGCACGTCCTCGGGACTGGCTGCCGCGGGCGTGTCCGCGGTGGCCGGGTCCTCCGGCCAGCCGGTACCCGGCGGCACAGGGCCGGCGGCCGGGTCCTGCGGCAGCGACTCCGGCGGCGACTCCGGCGGCGGCATCCTCAGGACCCGCCGCCGACCGCCATCGACCAGGCGATGCCGTCCAGGATGTCGTGCTCGCTGACCACCACGGCGGCGAAGCCGAATTGCGCCATGATCCGGTCCAGCACCAGCGCCCCGGCGCCGATGACATCCACCCGGCCAGGATGCAGCGAGGGGATCGCCGCGCGCTGCTCACGGGTCTGGCCGAGCAGCTCGCAGGTGACCTGATGCACCAGGTCAGCGGGCAGGCGCGCGTGGTGAGTCCGGGACGGGTCGTAGTGCGTGAGGCCGAGGGCGATGGCAGCGACGGTCGTCACCGAGCCGGCCACGCCTGCCAGGGTCCGGGCGCTCGCCACCGGAACCGCCGCCGCGGCCGTCTTCAGCGCGGCATCGATGTCGCTGATGGCCGCGCGGATCTCGGCAGCGTCGGGAGGGTCAGCGTGCAGGTGCCGCTCGGTCAGCCGGACGCAGCCGATATTCACGGAGATGGCCGCCAGATCAGCCGCCGCTGGCCCGGTGCAGCCTCCTGCGGGCCCGACGACGAACTCCGTCGATCCGCCGCCGATGTCGACCACGAGATAGGGCGCCGCCGCGACTCCGGCGCCTAGCTCAGCTGTCGCTCCGGCGAACGACAGGCGCGCCTCCTCGTCGCCGGTAATTACTTCGGGCTCGGCGCCGAGAATGCCGATGACGCCGCGGGTGAAGTCGGCGGCGTTGCTCGCGTCCCTGGTCGCGCTCGTCGCCACCATCCGGACCGCGGTCGCCCCGGCCTGCCTGATCGACTCCTCGTACTCGGCCAGCACGCTGAGAGTCCGGGCCAGCGCCTCCGGCGCGAGCCGGCCGGTGGCGTCGACGCCCTGGCCCAGCCGCACGATCTCCATCCGGCGCACGATGTCGGTCAGCGCCCGCCCGGCCGGGTCGGCGTCGGCGATCAGCAGGCGCAGCGAGTTGGTGCCGCAGTCAATCGCCGCCACCCGGCGGGTGCCGGCGGCCTGCTCACTGATCGTCCGCGGCGACGCACGGGCCTGCCTGCCACCACGTCCCGGCGGCGGCCGCGGCCTCCCGGCCGAGCGGGTTAGCGCCCGGCACGGCCAGCTCGTGCGCGACCAGGGCATGCAGGCACTTGACCCGCTCCGGCATGCCGCCCGCGCTGCCCGCGGAGGCGGCCAGCGGCTGCTGGCCGAGCGCGCGGGACAGCGCGTCCCGCCTGGCCAGGTAGTCATCGTGCGCGGCCTGGTAAGCGCCTCGCAGGCCCGCGTCGGCGGCCAGCCGCGCTGTCATCGCCGCCATCACCCCTGCCGCCTCCTGCCGGCTGATCGCTGCTGCCGCCCGCGGGCAGGTCAGGTAGAACAATGTCGGGAACGGCGTGCCGTCCGGCAGTCGCGGCGCCGTCTCGGCCACATCAGGCAGGCCGCACGGGCAGCGGTGCGCGATCGCCTGGACGGCGCGCGCGGGCCGGCCGAGCTGGCGCTGCAGCACCGCCAGGTCGGCCGGCGACGGCGGCGCGGGCGTGCCGGACGTCACCGGGCCGAGACCTTGTCCGCCTGCTGCACCGATGACCACAGCCGCTGGTACCAGGGCGCGACCACGGGACCGGCAGCGTGGCCGGCGGCCGCCTTGCTGCCGCCGATGATGACGTAGCAGATCTTGGACGGCATGCACATGTGCAGCCGGTTTTCCGCCTGCTGCTCGACGTACTGGCTGGTGCTCAGCGCGCGGCGCTCCGCGTTCAGCTTCCTCAGCTGCGATGTCAGCAGCTGCTGCTGGACTTCCAGCAGGCCGATCTGGCGCCGCTCGGAGATGTACTCCCGGACCGGGTACGCCAGGCTCAGCGCTATCGCGCAGAGAACAACCGCCAGCACGGCGGCCCTGGTCGTGAACCGGGGACGCAGCCGGGACGAGAGGCGGCCGCCGCCGGGTGACTGCGGCATTAGTCACCCGCCGCCGAACGCGGGAAAGCCACCTTCCCCGCGTAGGCAGCCGCGTCATCGAGCAGCTCCTCGATCCGCAGCAGCTGGTTGTACTTGGCGACCCGCTCGCCCCTGGCGGGCGCGCCGCTCTTGATCTGGCCGCAGTTCACGCCGACGGCCAGGTCCGAGATCGTCGTGTCGTCGGTCTCGCCGGAACGGTGGCTGATCATGCAGGTGTAGCCGCTGCGCTGGGCCAGGGCCACGGCGTCGAGCGTCTCGGTCAGGGTGCCGATCTGGTTCACCTTGACCAGCAGCGAGTTCGCCACGTGCTCGGCAATGCCGCGCTGGATGAGCCGCGGGTTCGTGACGAAGATGTCGTCGCCGACGATCTGCACCCGCTCGCCCAATCGGGCGGTCAGCGCGCGCCAGCCCGCCCAGTCGTCCTCCGCCAGCGGATCCTCCAGCGAGACGATCGGGTAGTCATCCAGCCACTGCGCGTAGACCGCGGTCATCTCCGCCGCGTCCTTGCGACCGCCCTCGAAGCCGTAACCGCCGTCCGCGTAGAAGCTGTTCGCCGCGGCATCGATGGCCAGGCCGATGTCACGGCCAGGCTCCAGCCCGGCCCGGCCGATCGCCTCGACGATCAGGTCCAGCGCAGCGCGGTTGTGATCAAGGTCGGGCGCGAAGCCGCCCTCGTCGCCGACCCCGGTGTTCAGGCCGTGCCCCTTCAGGACCGACTTCAGCGCGTGGTAGGTCTCGGCTCCCCAGCGGACGGCCTCGCCGAAGGTGGCCGCGCCGACCGGGGCGATCATGAACTCCTGGATGTCCACGTTGGTATCCGCGTGCGCGCCGCCGTTCAGGATGTTCATCATCGGCACCGGGAGCAGGTGAGCGTTCGGGCCGCCCAGGTACCGGAACAGCGGCAGCCCGGCCGACTCGGCCGCTGCCCGGGCCACCGCGAGGCTGACGCCGACGATGGCGTTCGCGCCGAGCCGGGACTTGTCCGGCGTCGCGTCCAGGTCGATCAGGCGCTGATCGACCAGGCGCTGGTCATCGGCGTCGTAGCCGAGCAGCTCGGGCTGAATCTCGTCGATCACGCCCTGCACGGCCCTGGCGACGGCCTTGCCGCCGAATTCCCTGCCGCCATCGCGCAACTCGACCGCCTCGGCCGCGCCGGTCGAGGCGCCGCTCGGCACGCCCGCCCGGCCCAGGCTGCCGTCGTCGAGCACGACCTCCACCTCGATGGTGGGATTGCCGCGCGAATCCAGGATCTGCCTGGCAAAGACGCCTTCAATGGAGGCCACGGTAAGAACTCCCAGACGGTGGCACCGGTGACGGTGCGGGGCTCATGGGTCGATTGCGAGCCTAGTGGAGCCGGCCCGGGCGAGCCCACCGGCCACGCCGTCTGGCTCGCAGCCGTCCGGCCACCCGGCCCGCGCGCCGCCCGCTAGTCAGCGGAGCGCTCCCACCGGACCACCCGGCTGCGGTAGGCCCGGGCGGCCGCCCGCAGCTCCTGCTCGGGATCCAGGCCCGCGGCGACAGCCTGGGTCACCAGGGCGAACAGCTGTGCGCCGAGTTCGGCCGGGCCGCCCTCGGCGGCGCTGTCGGGGGCGCTGTCGCCGGTGCCCTCGGCGTCAGCGCCCCCGGCCGGGACGCCCGCAGGGCCAGCGCCCCCGGCGCCGGCCTGCGCCTCCGCCCCCTCCGGCCTGGTCAGATCGGCCAGCCTGGCAGGCGCCCCGGCCCTGGCCGCCCGCCGTTGCAGCTGGGCGGCCAGCGACAGCGCGGGCTGGGCCATCGGCACGCCATCCAGCACCGAGCCAGGGGCGCCGCTGGCCGCCGCGCGCTCGGCCGCCTTGATCGCATCCCAGTTCTGCTTCACCTCATCCGCGCCGGAGACGCTGACGTCGCCGAAGACGTGCGGATGCCGCCTGGTCAGCTTGTCGATGATCCCGTCGGCCACGTCGTCGATCGTGTAGCCGGTGCCATCCGTCCGCTCGGCGGCCACCCGGGCGTGGAAGACCACCTGCAGCAGCACATCACCGAGTTCCTCGCGCAGCGCGTCAGCGTCGCCGCTGTCGAGCGCCTCCAGCGCCTCGTAGGTCTCCTCCAGCAGGTAGGGCGCCAGCGAGGCATGCGTCTGCCGAGCATCCCACGGGCAGCCGGCCCGCAGCCGGTCCATGACCTCCACCAGCGCGACCAGCCGCATGCCGGGTTGCCCGCCGGCGCGGCCCGGCACGCCGCGGGAGTCGCCGGTCTGAGCGTCTGCCATCATCCGGTGGCTGGGCTAGCAGGGCGGCGTGGTGCGGACCGGCGAGCTGCTGGGCGAGGGGGTCGGCGCGGCCGCGAGGCTGGGCGGCACCGGGACCACTGAGTACGTGCTGTAGTCCCACACGCCGAACTGCGGGTTCACGTTGATGTCGATGCTCTTGGCCGCCACGCACTGAGCGTTGACCACCTTGGCTTGCAGCGCCTGCTGCCCGGTGGTGCTCGTCGGCGCCTTCCCGCCGTCCAGCCCGGTCTGCAGCGCCCCGAGGATGGCGAAGTACCGGCCGAGTTCGGGCAGCAGGTCGGGCGGCACCGCCCCGGCGGCCGACGCGTACTGCGCGGTCGTGAGGCCGCTCTGCTTAGCCTGCGCGCCCAGCCCGTTCAGCTGGTCCTGCACCTGGGCGGGCGTCACCGAGATGCGGTGCTGCTGCGCGATCTTGTCGTAGACCTGGAACAGGAGCAGCCAGGTGAGCACCTGCTGCGGCTCCTGCGAGGTGGGACGCTGCGGCTTGACGCCCTTGTGCTGGTCGGCCTGATAAGCCGCGGTGAGATTCGCCACCTCGTTGCTCAGGGTGGCCGACGAGATCCGCTGGCTGACCGTGAGCGCCGCCGCGCCCATCTGGACGGTCCCGCACGCGGAGACCGCGGCGCCGGCAGCGAGCACGACCGCTGCCCATTTCATCGAGGTGCGGCGCACGACGATGTTCCTCCTCACGCTGAGCGCCCGGCATGGCCTGGCTGGCGGACGCCGGGGCCCGGGCTGGGCCTGCTGCCCGGCCGGATGCAGCCTAGTGCAGCCTAGTGCGAGCTCAGCCAGCCAGGTCCGGCCCGGCCGGCTTCGCGCCGGTGAGCACCTCGTCGATCAGCTGCTCGCACCAGGCCAGCAGCTCCCTGTCACGCAGCGGCGGCGCGCCCAGTGATACCGTCTGGCCGGTGCCGGACCTGGTGCTGCCCGATCCGGCGCTGGTGCCGGGCACAGCCCTCGGCATCGGCACCAGCATGGTGGCCGTGGCCTGCTTCAGCACCGTCCGCGGGTACAGCCGCTGCACCCGGACCTGGCGGGATTCCGGCAGCTCGACCGGGGAGAACCGGACATTGCTCCCCACCACGGTGATGTCGCTCAGCCCGGCCAGCCGGGCCCGTGCCCGCAGCCTGGCCACCGCCAGCAGGTTCTCCACCTGCGGCGGGGGCGCCCCGAACCGGTCCGTGAGCTCGTCCCGGACAGCGTTGATGCCGGCCGCCGAGTCGATCGCCGCGATCCGGGTGTAGGCCTCCAGCCGGAGCCGCTCCCCCGACACGTACTCGTGCGGGATGTGCGCGTCGACCGGCAGCTCCACCCGCACCTCGGGCCGCTCGGCGGGGCCGTCGCCGCGCAGCTCGCGCACCGCCTCGCCGATCATCTTGACGTACAGGTCGAAGCCGACGGCGGCGATATGACCGGACTGCTCGCCGCCCAGCAGGTTCCCCGCGCCGCGGATCTCCAGGTCCTTCAGCGCGATATGCAGGCCGGCCCCGACGTCGGTGTGCTGCTGGATCGTGGCCAGCCGCTCGTGCGCCGTCTCGGTCAGCGGCTTCTCCGGCGGGTACAGGAAGTAGGCGTAGCCGCGCTCCCGGCCGCGGCCGACCCGGCCGCGCAGCTGATGCAGGTCGGGCAGGCCGTACATGTCGGCCCGGTCCACGACCAGCGTGTTGGCGTTCGGGATGTCCAGGCCGGACTCGACGATCGTGGTGGAGACCAGGACGTCGAACTGCTTGTCCACGAACTTGCTCATGACGTCCTCGAGCGCGTGCTCGTTCATCTGCCCGTGCCCGACGCCCACCCTGGCCTCGGGCACCAGCTCGGCCAGCCGGGCGGCGACCTTGCCGATCGAGGAGACCCGGTTGTGCACGAAGAAGACCTGGCCGTCGCGCAGCAGCTCGCGCCGGATGGCCGCGGCGATCTGCCGTTCGTCGTACGGGCCCACCGAGGTGAGCACCGGGTGCCGCTCTTCCGGCGGGGTCAGGATGGTGGACATCTCCCTGATCCCGGAGATGCCCATCTCCAGCGTGCGCGGGATCGGGGTGGCCGACATGGACAGCACGTCGACCTCGGTCCGCAGCTGCTTGAGGTACTCCTTGTGCTCCACCCCGAACCGCTGCTCCTCGTCCACGATCAGCAGCCCCAGCTGGGCGAAGCGGGTCTCCGGCGAGAGCAGCCGGTGCGTTCCGATCACCACGTCGACCTTGCCGTCGGCCAGCCCGGACAGCGTGTCCGCGACCTCGGCGGCGCTCTGGAACCGCGACAGCGAGCGGACGGTGACCGGGAACGGCGCGTACCGCTCGCTGAACGTGCCGAAGTGCTGCGCGGCCAGCAGGGTGGTCGGCACCAGCACGGCCACCTGCCTGCCGTCCTGGACGGCCTTGAAGGCGGCCCGGACGGCGATCTCGGTCTTGCCGTAGCCGACGTCGCCGCAGATCAGCCGGTCCATCGGGACCGCCTTCTGCATATCCGCCTTGACCTCGTCCACCGCGGCCAGCTGATCGGGCGTCTCCACGTAGGGGAAGGCGTCCTCCAGCTCGCGCTGCCACGGCGTGTCCGGCCCGAACGCGTGCCCGGGCGAGGCCATCCGCGCCTGGTACAGCCGGATCAGCCCGGCCGCGATGTCCCTGACCGCCTTGCGCGCGCGCCCCTTGGCCTTGGCCCAGTCGGCGCCGCCGAGCCGGTGCAGCGCGGGCGCCTCGCCGCCGGTATACCTGGTCACCTCGTCGAGCTGGTCAGTCGGCAGGTAGAGCCGGTCGGCGGGGTGGCCGCGCCGGCTCGGCGCGTACTCGATGACCAGGTAGTCCCTGGTGGCGCCCTGCACCGTCCGGCTGGTCATCTCCAGGTACCGGCCGACGCCGTGCTGCTCGTGCACGATGTAGTCGCCCGGCGCCAGCCGCAGCGGGTCGATGCCGCCGCGGCGGCGGCTGGGCATCCGCCTGGTCTCCCGGCTGCCGGGCCGGTGACCGGCCATGTCCGCCTCGGACAGCACCGCCAGCTGGATCGAGGGCCAGACGAAACCGCCGTCCAGCATGCCGGTCGTCACCTGCGCGATGCCGGGCTCGGGCGTCGCGCCCGGCTGATCGAGATCCCCGGTCCGGGCGCCGAGCCCCTCACCGCGCAGCAGCTCAGCCAGCCGCTGGGCCGGCCCGTGCCCTTCGGTCACCAGGACGACGCGCCACCGGCCGGATAGCCAGTCGGTGACGTCGGCCAGCACCCGCGAGGTATCGCCCCGGTAGGTACCGGCCGGCACCGCGTCGATTCGAAACGATGGCCGGCCGCCGGTCTCGCCCGCAGGCTCGCCCGCCGGATCGCCGGGCGACGGGAGCGGGAGGGGGGACGGATCCGTTTCGGGATTCCCGGAGGCCGCGAACGGGGTGGCCGTCCACCACGGGATGCTCAGGTCCGCCGCCAGGGACCGGACCTCGGTGATGGCCCGGAACGCGGCGCCGCCCAGGTCGACCGGGACCTGGCCGCCGGCTGCGGCGTTCAGCCAGGATGCCTCCAGGAACTCCTGGCTCGTGCTGACCAGGTCGGCCGCGCGGGCCCGGATCCGCTCCGGGTCGCAGGCCAGCACGAGGCCGCCCGGCGGCACGTAGTCCAGCAGCAGCTCCATCCGGTCGGTGAGCGCGGGCGCCAGCGCCTCCATGCCCTCCACGGTGATGCCGTCGGCCAGCCTGGCCAGCACGTCGCCCAGGCCGGGCCACTCGCGGGCCAGCTCCCTGGCCCTGGCCCGGACCGAAGGGGTCAGCAGCAGCTCGCGGCAGGGCGGCGCCCACAGGCCATCCGCCGCCGTCTCGAGACTGCGCTGGTCCGCGACCTTGAAGTAGCGGACCTCCTCGATCTCGTTGCCCCAGAACTCGATCCGCAGCGGATGCTCTTCAGTCGGCGGGAAGACGTCCAGGATGCCGCCGCGGACGGCAATCTCGCCGCGCTTGCCCACCATCTCGACCCGGGCGTAGCCGATGTCGACCAGCCGGGTGACCGTCTCCTCCAGGTCGGCGGCCTGCCCTGGCGCCAGCGAGACCGGCACCAGGTCGCCCAGGCCCCCGACCATCGGCTGCAGCAGGCTCCGCACCGGGGTGGTGACGACGAGCAACGGCCCGGATCGCGGGTCGGCGGGATCCGGGCTGGCCAGCCGCCGGAGCACGGCCAGCCGCTGGCCCGAGGTGTCCGAGCGCGGCGACAGCCGCTCGTGCGGGAGCGTCTCCCAGGCCGGGAAGTACCCGACGGCCGACGGCGGGAGCAGCGAGCCGAGCGCGGCCGCCAGGTCCTCAGCCTCCCTGGCGGTCGCCGTCACCGCGAGCACGAAGCGGCAGGCCGGCCCCGGCTGGGCGGTGGTCTGCGGGCCGGCTGCCGCGTAGCCAGTCAGCGCGGCGGCCAGCATCGGGCGCAGGGCGGCAGGGCCGATCAGGTCACCGCCGCCGGCCGCCGGATGCGCGGCCTGCTCAAGCGCGGCGCGAAGCTGGGGGTCAGCGGTGATGATCCCCAGGAGACCGGAGAGACTCATGGCTTCCTTCGGGTTGGCAGCGGGGTGAGGCAGCGCCGCGACGGGAGGGCGGCGGGCAGCACGAATTGCCCGCGGCCAGCGGCTGGGGCACCGGCGGCCGTACAGGCCGGCCGGGGCGCCCCCGCTGCCGGGGCGGGACATTCCTAGCTTACGGCCTCTGCGCCGGCGCCGGGGGGCACCCGGTCGCCGGCCGCGCTGCCATGCCGGGCCGCGCCCGCAACGCGCCGCCGCGGCGCGCGTCTCTTTAGTCACTGCGGGTATTCGGACGGCTACGATATGGCGTCGTGGCAAGTGATCAGCGGGTAAACGAGCGTCCTGATGCCGGCCGCGGCAGGGCCGAGCTGGCTCTGCCCGGCGGCGAGGAACTGCCGAGACGGCATGGCCGGCACCGGGCCGGGGTGATAGCGCCGATCGGACTGGCGCCGGCCGGCGGCGACCCCTTCACGCACTTCGCCCTGGCCTATGCCCGGCAGCGGCCCGGCCGGCCGGTCACGGTGCTGCAGGCCGGCTGCGCGACCGCAGGCGCCGAGCTGGACGCGGCCGCCATCCGTGCGAGCGGCCACGACGTCACCGTTAGCATGCTGGATGACGACAGCCCGGTCACCAGGGCCGCGGTGGCGGCCTGGCCGGAGCCGGGGGCGGCCACGCTGGGCGAGCTGCGCACGATCCCGCTCACGCCGCGCAGCGTCGACATCGTGCACTGCCCGCTGCTGCTGGATCGCGTCAGCGAGACCGACATCGTGCTCAGCCGGTTAGTGCTCGCCCTGCGGCCGGGCGGCCTGCTGCTGCTGCGGATCAGGGACAGGGACAGCGCGGCCGGCTTTCTTGACCGGAGGCTGCCGGGCCCGCTGCGCGGCGCGATCTGGCGCCGCTCCTGGCCAGGCGAGCCAGGGCCGCACCCGGCGATCTACGAGCCGCTGGCGTCGGCTCGGGGGATCCAGGCGTTCGCCGCCCGGCACGGGCTGGTCATTGCCTACCGGCAGGCTGTCAGCGGCCCGGCCGGGGGGCCGCCGCCGCGGACCATCCTGGCCGCCAGGAAGATCGTCGCCGCGGCGTCCGGTGGCCGGCTCGACTCGGCGCACGACGAGCTCCGCTTCGTCATCCGCAAGCCGGAGGACAGCTTCGCCCGGGTGCTGTGAGCCGGCCGGGTGCCGTGACCCGGGGGCGCAGTGGCTGCGTGCATGACCTCGCGGTGCTTCACGTGTAGCCTCGGGCATGCTCGGCAGCTCCGACGCTGCCGAGGTGCCGGTGCGCCGTGGAGCGGGCGCCGTGCCGGACGGAGGGTGTCGTGATCACTGAGCCCCGGGCTGCCTCGTCGGCGGCCGATATCAGCGCGCTTGCGTCCCGGACGCTGACGGAACGGCAGCTGGGCGACCTGGAGCTGATCCTGTCCGGCGCATTCGCGCCGCTGACCGGCTTCATGACCACTGCGGACGCCGTGGCCGTGACCGAGTCCGGCTGCCTCACCGACGGCACCCCGTTCCCGATCCCCGTGACGCTCGACCTGCCCGAGGGCGCCGCGGCAGCGGAGGCACGGCAGCTGGTGCTCGCCGACCCCGAGGGCACGCCGCTGGCCGTCCTGGAGATCACCGCGCAGGAGCAGATCCCGGCCGGCGCACCCGGCGGCCCGGCCGAGGCTGGCCTGGTCCGGCTGTCCGGGCCGGTCAGCGCCGTCCGGGCGCCCGAGCACGGTCCGTTCCGGCGGCTGATGCTCAGCCCGGCCACGGCCAGGGACCTGCTCGGCGATGTGCCCGTGCTGGCCTACGCGACCAGGAGCCCCCTGCACAGTCATCAGATCGGCCAGCTGCGGCACCTGGCGGGCCAGCTCAAGGCGCGACTGCTCGTCCTGCCGCTCGTCACCGGGCCGGTCGAGGTCATCGGCAGGCCGGAGGCGCTGGTCCGCGCGGTGCTGGCGGCGGCGGGCAGCCTGCCGTCCGGCACGCTGATCGTGCCGGTGCCGCTCGCGCCGCGCAGCCGGGGCGGCCCGCATGACCCGGCCGGCCAGGACCGCGAGCTGGCCGCCCGCGCGTACGTGGCCGCGGCCTACGGCGCCACCCAGATGATGGCTGACGGCCAGGCAGCGGGCGCGGCAGCCGCCGGGCAGCGGGCCGGCCAGGCTGGCGAGCTGCTGCCCGGCGCGCCGATCCCGGTGCTGCCCTCGGCCGACTGGGCGTACGACCCGCGGGCCGAGGTCTGGCGCCCGCTGTCGCTGATCGAGGCCGGCACGGAGCGGGGCGACCTGTCCGCTGACCAGCTCGGTGACCTGCTGGACGCGGGAGCCGAGATCCCCTCCTGGTTCACTCCGCCCGCGGTGGCCAGGGAGCTGCGCCGGGCCCGGCAGCCGAGGGCAGAGCGCGGTTTCGTGCTGTTCCTGACCGGCCTGTCCGGCTCGGGGAAGTCCACCCTGGCCAGGGACCTGCGTGACGTGCTCAGCGAGCGCGGCGACCGCCGCGTCTCGCTGCTGGACGGCGACCAGGTACGGCAGCTGCTATCGGCCGGGCTGACGTTCTCGCGCGCCGACCGAGACCTGAACATCGCCCGGATCGGCTTCGTGGCCGCGGAGGTGGCCCGGCACGGGGGGATCGCCATCTGCGCGCCGATCGCCCCGTTCGCCACGGCCCGCGCTCAGGTCCGGAACATGGTGAGCGACGCCGGGGATTTCTTCCTCGTTCACGTCGCCACACCGGTCGAGGTCTGCGAGGCGCGCGACCGCAAGGGCCTCTACGCCAAGGCGCGATCCGGGCTGATCAGCCAGTTCACCGGCGTGTCCGATCCCTACGAGGAGCCAGCCGACGCAGAGCTGACGATCGACACCTCGGTACTCTCGCGGCAGGAGGCCGTGGACGTTGTCGTCGGGATGCTGACCTCAGGTGGCTGGCTGGCCGCAGACCGCGCGTAGCCCGGCCGCGGCTCAGCGGCGCGCAGCCAGCCCCGGCTCAGTCCTGATCCTCAGCCCGGGTGCCCTCGTCGAGCCGGTGCCGGAAGTTACTGAGCCGCCCGCTGATCGAGGCCGAGATCGAATCCCGCTGGCGCGACAGGACGACGAAGCTGATCAGGCCGCTGACCACCGCCGCGAGGGCGAGCGCCAGCAGGCCGCTGGCTCCGGCCGCGCGGATCGCGAAGAACGCCACGACGAAGAGCAGCAGCCGCAGCACCGTGTACGACACCGTGGCACGCATGGCACCAGCTTATGGCAGTCCGTGGCGGCGGCAGCCAGCGACGGCAGATCAGGCCGGCCCGGGCAGGAGACGGGCCGGGAACACTGGCCGGCCCGGGCGCTGAGCCGGGCGAGAGCCCGGCCGCTGGCCCCCCGCGCGGCCCCGGCCGGCTCGCCGGCCGCTCGCTGACCCGGACTCCGGGAGTGTTCACCGGCCTGTTCAGGCAGGAACGGGGAGAGTTCATCATCAAGCCCACCAGCCCGCGCATCTCGCGCGAGAATTCTCAGACCAGTTTTTACGGAATCTAGGGGAGAAAAAGGCCGTTTGTCGCGACACTTAGGACAGGGCCATGAGCACAGAGGGGCGAGCGTATGGACGACAGCAGCGAACGGCTGCTCACGCCGGGCGAGGTGGCTGCTCTCTTCCGGGTTGATCCCAAGACAGTGACCCGCTGGGCCGCATCGGGCCGCATCGGCAGCATCCGCACGCCGGGCGGGCACCGGCGGTTCCGCGAGTCGGAGGTTCGCGCGCTACTGGGCGAGCCGGACCGGACGGCCGAGAAGGCCAGCTAGGCGCAGCCGCCGCAGGGATCAGCCGCGCCCGCCGCCGTCGCCGTCCGGCGGATCCCCGCAGCCTGAATCGGCGTAGCCGCCGCGGGCCAGGAACTCCAGGAACTGCCGCCGGAGCGGTTCGTCGCCCTCACGCCAGCTCTGCCGCCGCCGGTCGTACTCATCTTGGGTCAGCGCCTCGGCGGCAAACCGCTCGTATTCGGCATCCGCCGGGCTGACCTCGACATAGGCGTCGCTCATCAGGCGGCCTTCCGCACTGATGGCCGAATCAGGGACCAGCAGATTGCCGTTGGGCAGCCGGATCACATACATAGCTCCATTACCCCACTAGATGCCGTAGCGCACATTGAAATAGAGCATCACGTTGAGTGCGGCCCTGGTGTTGCCGCCCAGCATGTCAACGAGGGCAGGCCGCTGCCCGGAGGCGATGGCCGCGAACGCGTCAGCGAAGAACTCCCGGCGGCCGATAGGCCCCTGCTGCCGGTGGAAACTGCTGGCCAGGTGCTGCAGGCACTGCTCGTACAGCGAACGGAACTCGTCGGAGTCTGACTGCCACAGGCCGCCGCTTCCATCGATATCGTCGAGGGCGTGCCCGACCTCGTGGCACATGACGTCCGGCGTCGGCGACGGGCGCGACCCCACGATGATCTTCCGCTCACCATAAGCGCCGGCGCACGCGTCCCAGGTCGCTCGCCCCGACGGCAGCATGACTCCGCTAAGACTGCCCATTTCGTCCAGGTCAGGAACGCCGCCGGCGCCGACGAAGATGGCATCCAGGCCCGCCGCCAGCTTCTCCTTGATCAGCCGGGGCAGCTCGGCCAGCCGGTCGATCGCCGTCACGACCTCCGGCGGCGGGACGGCGTCCCTAGGCCAGTCCCGCTGCAGCACGTCCTCCAGCCGCCCGCAATGCCGCCAGCCGGCCACCGTCCGGTTGGCCTGCGCAATCTCGTACCAGGGCGCCTTGGCGGCCGCCGCCGCGCGGGCTGCCCGCCTGGCCGCGACCGGCACAGGCGCCGGAACGTCAGCACCTCCGGCCGCCGACCGGACAGCGGCCCTGGCGATGCCCCAGCGGCGGTGCCCAGCCTGAGCTGCCGCCGGGCCAGCCGAGCCGCCGCGGCTGGCCGCCGCCCGCCGCTGGCCCCCCGCACGGGCCGTCCTGCCGGACCTGGCCGCACTGCCGGACGGGGCCGCACTGCCGGACGGGGCCGCACTGCCGGACGGGGCCGCGCCGCCGGGAGCGGGCGCGCCGCCGGACGGGGCCCCGCCGCCGGGAGCCGGCGCGGTGCCGGACGTGGCCGCCTCGTCAGACGTGGCCGCGCCGCCAGGTGCGGGCGCGCTGCCATTTGCGGTCGCGCCGCCGGGCGTCGCTGCGCTGCCGGAGGCGGGCGGCCCGGACGAGCCGGATCGGGTGGGCTGCGCGGGTGGAGCGGGCGGCTGGCCGCCGGCCACCGGGAAACCCGGCTTGCTGTCATCACGCTTGGTCACGGGCGGCATGGCTGTCCGCCGGTGGCTGCCGACCTGGCCGGACGGCGCCCGGCGCGGCGCCGGATCCTGGCGGGCAGGCCGCTGCCCGTCTCTGCCCAGCGCCCGCATTGCTGCGCGCCGGACCCGGCTGAATAACCGAAGCCGCATGTGGTCGACTCCCTTGAGGATGGGTGAGGTCGCCAGGTTATGTGAGGATGGGTGAGGTCGCCAGGTTATGCCCGATTGGCACCGCCGTCAGCCCTGGTAACAGAATGTGACGAATTACGGTCGGTACGGGCGAGGGAAGGAGACTGTCGTAAATTCACCGACAAGCATCCGCTCTGACCAGCTAGGCTGCGGCCATGTTGCTGGCTTGCGTGCTTTTTGCCCTCTTCACGGTCGGCTTCGTCGTGCCCTGCATGATCGACGTAGCGACTGCGCCGGACTGGGAGTTTCACGTCATGTCACGGCGCACCTGGCTGTTCGTGATCGCGGCTTTCTGGGTCCTCGGCGCGGCGGCATGGCTGCTGATGGGGCGGCCGCGGCAGCATTCGCGGATGCCGCTGGGCGCGTCCGGCGCGCCGGCGATCGGCCCGGCCGAGGCGCTCCGCAGGCACCCGGCAGGCCGGGCCATGGAACTCAGCCACGGCGGCCAGCCGGACTGGCCAGGCAGCGACACTGAGTCCCGTTCGGTACCGCCGCGCGGGCCCGACGACGACCCCGGCTTCCTGCTGGAGCTTGAGCGCAGGATCCGCGAGGCTCGCGAGGAGCAGTAGCCTCCCGGAACCGCAGCCCCGGTCAGCCTCGCTGGCAGGCCCTTCCGCGGCGCACCGTCCCGCCGCCGGGCTGCCCTCCCGCTTCACTGCGCTGGCCCTGCACCGCGCTGGCCCTGCACCGCGCTGGCCCGCCGGCTCACTTGCGCTTTGCCGCACGGCCGGCAGGCGGCTTACAGGCCTGCGTAGGAGTGCAGGCCGGTGATCCACAGGTTCACGCCGACCAGGTTGAACATCAGGCAGCCGAAGCCGACCAGGTGAATGTAGGCCGCCTTCCGGCCGCGCCAGCCGGCGGTGGCCCTGGCGTGCAGGAAGCCCGCGTAGACCACCCAGGTGATGAACGACCAGGTCTCCTTCGGGTCCCAGCCCCAGTACCTGCCCCAGGCCGAGTCGGCCCAGATCGCGCCGGCCATGATGCCGAAGGTCCAGACCGGGAACGCGAACAGGATGGTGCGGTAGGACAGCCGGTCCAGGATGGCCGGACTCGGCAGGTGCATCATGATGCCAGCCGACTGGGAAGGAAGCCCGGCGGCCAGCCGCCGCTCGTTCCGGTCGGCGATCAGGTACATGACCGTGACCACCGCTCCCACGATGTACAGCCCACTGGCCACGATCATCGCCGTGACGTGAATGGCGATCCAGTACGACTGCAGGGCCGGCACGAGCTGCCCGGCAGGGGTGTAGATGACGGTGACGTTGAGGGCCAGCGCCAGGACAACCGGCAGCAGCACGAACAGCCCGATGTAGTAGGCACGGAACCGCACCGAGGCGACGACGAGCACGAGGACCGCCATGCACGTGATGGCGGCCAGGAACTCGTACATGTTGCCCCACGGCACCCGGTGCTCGGAGATCCCCCTGGCCGCGATCGCGATGATCTGCGACAGCAGTCCCGCGCAGGTCAGTCCGAATGCCGTGCGCAGCCAGAAGCCGGACGGCCAGAGTCCCGGCGCGGCGAACCGGCCATCCAGCGCGACCGGAGGCGCCGGAACGGCAGGCGCGCCGGTGCCATCGCGGCTGCCTGCCGACGCTCCGGCGCCGACGAGCTGCGGCACTTCAGCCGGAACGTCCGCGACCAGCCGCTCCTTGCGGAACGCGAAGTCGCAGGCATAGCCGAGCATGGCGAGCGCATACAGGACGACGGCCGCGAGCAGGAACGCGTTACTGGCGTCGGCCAGTCCGGTATTGACGTGCACGGAACCTCACTCCCCCTCGGGGCTGCCGAGGGATGAATCGGGATGGCCACTGATCGGTTGAGTCGTGCGATGCGCGGCCGGCGCCGCGTCCGCCGGCACCTGGCTGTCGACCGGGGACTGCGGCGCGGTGTCAGCCGGCGCGGTGTCAGCCGGCGCGGTGTCAGCCGGCGCGGTGTCAGCCGGCGCGATGTCAGCCGGCGCGATGTCAGCCGGCGCGATGTCAGCCGGCGCGATGTCAGCCGGCGCGATGTCAGCCGGCGCGATGTCAGCCGGCGCGATGTCAGCTTGCCCGGGGTCGGCCGCCAGCGGACGACCGCCGTCACCGGCCCGGAACTGCTCAGCGAGATGGGCGAACTCGCCCTCGAAGCCGCCTGCCGCATCCGACCGGGCGAGGCCGCCGACATCCACGATGGTGCCGCCATCCGGGCCCCGGTAGGCGCGCACGAAGATGCGCCGCCGCCGCACCATGAACGACAGGATCAGCCCGGCCAGCGCCAGGATCCCGGAAATCAGCGCAGCCGTCTGGCCGGGATCGTAGGTGATGGCGAGGCTGATCCACTGGCGGTAACCGGTGAACGTGAGGGTGCCGGCGCCGTCCGGCAGCTTCATCGACTGCCCGACGGCCAGCGGCCGGGGAGCAATCGGCAGCTTGTGCATCTGGCTGGTGACGAGCTGGTAGACCGACTGGGGCGGGCCGCTGCCCATGCCGAGGTTGCCCGCGTAGGAAACGAGGCTGACCTCCGGGTTCAGCGGGGCGGGGAACACCGACTCCAGCCGGCCGCCGAGGTCCGCGGCGGAAGGCAGGAAGACTCCGGCGAAGCCGAGCTGGGACGGGCTCGCGAACGGAACCTTGATCACGCCCTCGGAGGTGAGGCCGCTCTGCTCGACCGGGATGAACGGCACCGGATCGTTGAACTCGACCTTCCCGGTCGCGCTGGTGATCTTGAAGATGGGCGCGTAACCATGGCCGATCAGGTAGACCCGCACGCCGTCGACCCGCAGCGGATGGTTAACGCGCAGCAGGTAACTACGCTCCGGGGCGCCGGCTGCCGCGGCGTACTGCAGCGATGCGTCGAAGGTGATCGGCTGGCTCCGCTCGGGGCCCGAGGTCACGTAACTGGCCCGGAAGCTCTTCAGGGTGATCGTGAACGGCTGCAGGTTCGATGGCGTGACCAGCCTGCCGGGCCGGAAGACATCCAGCGCGGTGGGCGTGTTGGCGAATGACTGGCCTGCCACCAGCAGGCGGTTGGCCTTGTAGCCCCAGATGCCGCCGAGAGCGACCGACCCGAGCAGCGCGAGCAGGGCGATATGGAACAGCAGGTTCCCGACCTCGCGCAGGTATCCCTTCTCCGCCGACACCCAGCCGTTACCGGTGCGCAGCCGGAACCGCCGGGCCGCCAGCATCCGCCCGGCCGCCGCCAGCGCCGCATCCGGCTCGCTGGCCGTCTCGTACCGCGCCACCATCGGCAGCCTGGCCAGATTGCCGGGCGCCCGCGGCGGCTGCTGCCGGGATGAGCCGACCAGCCGGAAGGTCCGCGGCAGCACGCAGCCGGCCAGCGACAGGAATAGCAGCAGGTAGATCGCCGCGAACCAGGGCGCGGCGAAGACGCTGAACAGCGAGAGCCGGTTCAGGATCGGGGCCAGTTCCGGGTGGGACGCGTAGTACTGGGTGACCGCGGCCGGGTCGATGCCCTCCTGCGGCAGCACCGATCCCGGGATGCTCGCGACAGCCAGCAGGAACAGCAGGATCAGGGCGGTCCGCATGGAGGTGAGCTGCCGCCAGCCCCAGCGCAGCCAGCCGGCGGGCCCCAGCCGGCTACCCGGCTTCGGCGGCCGGCGGCCGTCAGCCTGCGCCGGCTGCTCGGTCAGGTCGCCGCTGCCGCGCCGGCCAGCCCCCTGGACGCGCAGGTCAGTCATCCGATCACCACCTGACGGTGAGTCATGAGCGCCCCGCGGATACCTCGGTGATGAGCGTCCTCAGCCCGGAATACGTCACCCCGCCGACTATCCGGGCCGCGATCCGCCCGCTGCGGTCGATCACCAGCGTGGTCGGGATGCCGGCTGGGGGAACCGTATCGCGGAACGCGAGCGCGATCTGGTCGCCCGGGTCATTCAGGCTCGGATAGGTGATCTGGTAGGTGCGCATGAACCCCTCAGCGCTGATCGGGTCGTCCCGGATGTCCACGCCGAGGAAGCGCACGCCGCGGGACTGGTAGCGAGTGGCGAGCGCGGCGAGGGCGGGCGCTTCTTCCTGGCACGGCGTGCACCACGATCCCCAGAAGTTCAGCACCAGCACCGACCCCCGGTAACTGGCCAGGCTCACCCGCTGCCCGGTCAGGGTCCTGGCCGAGATGCCCGGCGCAGCCGGGCGGTGGCCAGCCTGGTAGAAGGTCGTGCTGTAGCTGCCGCTTACGAAGCTCTGGCCGCTGCTCTGCGGGACATCCTGGGCGATCGCGCCGCCGTCGCAGCCGGCGGCAGCGAGGGCAGCCACCGCAACCGCGCAGGCGGCTGCGCGGCGGCTGATGCGCAGCCGGGCCGCCGGGGCGGCCCGGGCCGCGATGGCCGCTGGACGCGCGAGGCGCGGCAGGCGGGGCACAGGGAGATCTCCTACAGGCGGTAGTATCGCGCCCCATTGTGCCCGATCCGGCCGGGTGGCCCGACGCCGGCCCGGCGTTACCGGCGTGCTCAGGCCCCGGCCACCCTGCCGCGGGTCGCGCCGGAAGGCTCCGCGTAGCTCACGCTGACCAGGCGGTCACCGACGTAGCTGAAGCTGGTGACACTGCCGAGAGCGCACTGCCGGTAGGCCGGGTGATGCCAGAGCCTGCGGTGCTCCGCAGACCGCCGCGTCACCCAGATCGGCAGCTGGTGGCTCACGCAGACCGCCTCACGCCCGCGGGCGGCTTGCACCGCATCGGCGATTGCGGCCTGCATGCGGGCGACCACGGCGGTATAAGGCTCGCCCCAGGACGGCCGGAACGGGTTGCGGAGGTGGATCCAGTGCCGGGGCTGGCGCAGCGACCCGTCCCCCACCCCGAAGCGCATGCCCTCGAAGTGGTTCCAGGGCTCGATCAGCCGGTCGTCGATGACCGTCTCCAGGCCGAACTCGGCTGCCAGCGGCTCCGCGGTCTCCACCGCCCGGTTGAGCGGCGATGACCGCAGGACGGTCACGTCCCGGCCGGCCAGGAAATCCGCGGCGGCCTTCGCCATCAGCCGCCCGGCCTCGGAGAGGTGGTAGCCGGGCAGGCGGCCGTACAGGACGCCGCGAGGGTTGTCCACCTCGCCGTGCCGGACCAGGTGCACGATCGTCTGCTCAGCACCAGCGGAATCTGCGGTCATAGCGCGATTAGCCTACGGCACGTGAGCGCCGCCGCCGTCGCGCTCATCCTGGTCGGCAGCCGTCGCGTTCCGGCAGCCGACTGCCGGTCAGGACACCTCGATATACCGCTGGCGGTCGATGATAACCTCGCGGATCCGGCGGCCCCGGGCCGTCAGCTCGGGGCCGTCAGCCCAGCGCCACGGCCGCGGCCCGGGCCGCGGCGGGCAGCGCCGACGCGATCCTGGCCATCGCCTCGTCATCGTGCGCCGCGGACAGGAACCAGGCCTCGTAGGGCGACGGCGGCAGGTAGATCCCGCTGTCGAGCATGGCGTGGAAGAAGGCCGCGTAGGCCGGGCCGGACTGGGCGCGGGCCGCGCCGAAATCGCGCACCGGCCCGTCCACGCCGAGGAAGAACGAGAACAGGCTGCCCGCCTGCTGCAGCCGGTGCGGCACGCCTTCCGCGCTGAGCGCGTCAGCGGTGAGCTTGGCGACCGCGGCGGCGACCTCGTCCACCCGCGCATACACCTCGCGGGTGCACTCCCGCAGCGTGGCGAGGCCGGCCGCGGTGGCGAGCGGATTGCCGGCCAGCGTGCCCGCCTGGTAGACGGGCCCGGCGGGGGCAAGCCGCTGCATGATCTCCGCCCGGCCGCCGAATGCAGCGGCCGGGAGGCCGCCGCCCATGACCTTGCCGAAGGTCATCAGGTCACCCGCGATGCCTTCCCGGCCGTACCAGCCGGACTGGGTGACCCGGAAGCCGGTGAGCACCTCATCCATGATCAGCAGCGAGCCGTACTCGCCGCAGAGCGCGGACAGCAGCTCGTTGAAGCCGGCCGCCGGCGGCACGACTCCCATGTTGGCCGGGCAGGCCTCGGTGATCACGGCGGCGATGTCGGTGCCGTACTCGGCGAATGCCTGCCGGACGGCCGCCGCGTCGTTGTACGGCAGGACCAGGGTGTCGGCGGCGACCGCGCCGGTGACGCCCGGCGAGTCGGGCAGCCCGAACGTCGCCACTCCCGAGCCCGCCGCGGCCAGCAGCGCGTCCACGTGGCCGTGGTAGCAGCCCGCGAACTTCACGACCAGCCGCCTGCCGGTGTAGCCACGAGCCAGCCGCAGGGCCGACATGGTCGCCTCGGTTCCCGAGCTCACCAGCCGTACCTGCTCGACCGGCGTCCGGGACACGATCAGCTCAGCGAGCTCGACCTCGCCGGCCGTTGCGGTGCCGAATGACGTGCCGCGGCTGGCAGCCGCCCGGACCGCGCTGACCACTGCCGGGTGGGCATGCCCGAGGATCATCGGCCCCCAGGAGCACACCAGGTCAACGTAGGAGTTCCCGTCGACGTCCGTGAGGTAGGCGCCGGTGCCCGACGCCATGAACACCGGGCTGCCGCCGACCGCGCCGAAGGCGCGCACCGGCGAGTTCACCCCGCCCGGCAGCACGGCCCCGGCCCTGGCGAACAGCTGCGCGGATTCCGGGCGATCGGTCTGCGGCGGCATCAGGACATCTCCTCGCAAAAATCGGCCAGCACCTCGAGCATGCGCAGCCCGTCCGGCAGCGGGTAATCGGCGGGATCGCGGATCCACCGGGCGACCATGCCGCCGCCGTACCGGGACGGCGGCGCGAGCACGTAGCTATCCCGGCAGTGCCAGCGCAGGCCGGCCACGTCGGCCACCAGTTCCGGCTCGCAGTCCAGGTGGCAGGACCACCACTCGTCCTCGTTGGCCGGAGATCCTCTGGTCAGGACGAAGAAAAGGGCCCGGTCCCCGGCGCTGACGGCGACCGGGCCGGGCCGGACCCCCGACCGCTCCATCTGGGCCAGCGCTGCCGTGCCTACCGGGGCCGGGACGTCCAGCACGTCGAAAACCCGCCCGGTGACCAGGATGACGTTCGCTTCGGGCATCGCCTGCCACAGCGCGCCGACGGCCTCCGGGCTCGCACTGGCCCGGATCTGCCAGGCCGGTGACATCGGGTGCGCGCCGGGAGCCGGGCAGCCTACCCGATCGCAGGAGCAAGCCCGGCCCGCCTCCTGCGCCCGGCCGGGGAGGTGGGCCCCGGCGCAGACCGGCCAGCCCATCGCCGCGTAGCGGACCGCCGCGACGGCCGTCCGGCCGGCGTCCCTGCGGCGCCGCGCACGCAGCGTAACTTCGACCACTGGCTCACTCCCGCCCAAGCCCCCCGTGCCTGCTAATACCGATCATGCCGCGCGCCAGCGATGGCCGATGACCGGCCCCGCCGAGAAGCTGACGCGATGCGTATCGGAGATGGCCAGGCTATCGTCGCCGGACTGCGGCACTCAGCCAGAGCCGGTGATCCGGGCCGAATTCTGCGGCGGCCGCGAGCCGCCGGGTGTGTTTGTGCGGCCGCCTGCTGCGGCACCGCGGCAGATGCGACATCCTGATGTTCATGCCGTTGTCAGCACCGGCGAGGCCGCGCCGCCTGCGCTCGGGCGCGAGCTCAGTCGCCCGGTCGGTCCCCGCTGCTGACAGCGTCTGGTGGCTGGCGGCCGTGGCGGCCGCGTTTACCCTGGCGCAGCTGCTGTTCGTGTCCCGGCGGCTCGGCCTGAGCTGGGATGAGGTCGTCTACGTCAGCCAGGTCAGCGCGCACGTGCCGGCCGCCTACTTCGACCCTGCCCGGGCTCGCGGCATCCCGCTGCTGGTCGCCCCGGTCACGCTGCTGACCTCGTCGCAGACCGCCCTGCGCGGCTATCTCTCCGTGGCATCCGGCCTGGGCTTGTTCCTCGCGCTGCTGGCCTGGCGCCGGCTGCGGCCCGGCTGGATCCTGGCGCTGGCCGGGCTCAGCTTCGGCGGCCTGTGGGTGGCGCAGTATTACGGGCCGCAGGCCATGCCCGATGAATGGGTCGCCTTCAGCTCGCTCGCCGCAGTCGGGTTCTTCCTGCGCGCGGCCGGCCACGCCCGGCCGGCCGCGGAGCCGGACCAGGACCAGGACGCCACCGGGATCCGCGCTTCGGGCAGCGAGGCTGCCGGAGGGCAGGGCGCCGCGATTCAGGCGCCCGGCCCGCAGTACCAGCCGCCGGCCGGACGGCCCAGGCCGGCCAGGCCGGCCGCCGCCGCCGGGCCGGTCAGGGCGGCAGGCGGCGGCGCCTGCGCGGGGCTGGCCGGCTGCGTCGCCGCCGCCGCGCTGGTCCGCCCGGGCGATGCGGTCTTCCTGTCCGGGGCGCTGGTCGTAGCCGTGCTGGCGGTCCCGTCCTGGCGGCGCTGGCCGCTGCTGGTCGCTACGGTAATCGGCCTGGCGGCCGGCTCAGCCGAGTGGATCGCCGAGGCCTACCTGCGGTTCGGCAGCCCGCTCGCCCGGCTGCGCGACGCCGGCGCCGAGCAGGGCGGCTTCGGGTTTCACCTGGGCATCTGGGACGAGCTGCGAGCGCTCAACGGCCCCACCCTCTGCCGGCCGTGCACGGTCGGCCTCCGGTACCCGGAGCTCAGTCTCTGGTGGCTGGCCCTGCCAGTGCTGGCCATCCTCGGAGTGCTGGCCGCCCGGCGGGCCGGCCGTCTCGGCTCGTCGCTGCTGGCGGCCGCCTGCGGCCTGTGCATCGCCTTCCAGTACCTGTTCCTGATCGACTACGCGGCGCCGCGATTCCTGCTGCCCGCCTACGCCCTGCTTGCCATCCCGGTGGCGGACGCGCTGGCCTGGCTGATCGCCGGAGTCAGCGCGGACACCCGGCCGCTCACCCGTGCCCTCGTGGTCGTCGGCCTGGCCGTCCAGCTGCTGGCCCAGCATCTCGTGCTCGACCATGAGGTGGCCGGCACCATCGCCTTTCACGATGACTACACCCGCATCGTTACCGACCTCAGGCAGGCCGGCATCCGGCCGCCCTGCCTGATCAAGGGCGATCAGGACATCCCGATCGCCTACTACGCCGGATGCGCGTCCGCCCCCAGCGCCCCCTCCTGGGCACGCCGCGGCGCGGACGCTGGCCGGATCGCGCTGCTGGCGACCCGCGGCGCGCCCGTGCCCGGTTACGCACGCCACTGGCGGCTGCGCCCGCTGCCCGGCACCCGCGTGCTCAGGCTGATCGCTTACCTGCCGCGCAGCTGACCCGAGCGCCCGCCAGGCCCGGCCGCGGCGCCGCCGCGGCACGCGGCGGACGTGCCGGCGGCCGCCCGGCGACAGTCACCCTGTCCCGCGGGGCTGCGGGCCGCCGCGGGCCCGCCGGCTCCTCAGCCGAGCCAGCGGGCGGCCTCGGCGGCCCAGTAAGTCAGGATGATGCTCGCACCCGCCCGGCGGATCGCCGTCAGCGTCTCCATGATCACCCGGTCCCGGTCCAGCCAGCCATGAGCCGCCGCCGCCTCGACCATCGCGTACTCGCCGCTGACCTGGTAGGCCGCCACCGGCAGCCGGACGGACGCCGCTACCTGGCTGATGATGTCCAGGTAAGCAAGGGCCGGCTTCACCATGACGATGTCCGCGCCCTCGTCCACGTCCAGCTGCACTTCCCGCAGCGCCTCGGCCGGGCTGCTCAGGTCCTGCTGGTAGGAGGCCCGGTCGCCGAACTGGGGGGCGCATTCCGCGGCGTCGCGGAACGGCCCGTAGAAGGCCGAGGCGTACTTGGCTGAGTAGGCGCAGATGGCCACGTCGGTGAAGCCGCTGGCATCGAGGGCCGCCCTGATGGCGGCCACCTGGCCGTCCATCATGCCGCTGGGCGCCACCACGTGCGCGCCCGCGGCTGCCTGCGCGACGGCGATCGAGGCATACCGCTCCAGCGTGGCGTCGTTGTCCACCTCGCCGACCGCGGTCAGCAGGCCGCAGTGGCCGTGGTCGGTGTACTCGTCCAGGCACAGGTCAGCCATCAGGACCGTATCGTGACCGACCTCAGCGGCCAGGTCCCGCAGCCCCTGCTGAACGACGCCGGCCGGGTCGTCGGCCGCCGAGCCGCGGCCGTCCTTCACCGCGGGAATGCCGAACAGGATCAGGCCGCCGACGCCGGCGTCCACCGCCTCGGCCGCCGCCTTGCGCAGGCTGTCCCTGGTGTGCTGGACAACCCCCGGCATCGAGGTCACCGGCTGCGGCTCGCTGATGCCCTCCTTGACGAACAGCGGCAGCACCAGATCGGCCGGCCGCACGCTCGTGGCCGCGACCAGGCGGCGCAGCGCCGGTGTCCGTCGCAGCCGGCGCGGCCGGGCCACGGGAAATGTCGGGCTCATCACTGCTCCTGCTCCTCGCGGCGGCGGGCCGGCTACCCGGCCAGGCCGCCGGCTACCTGATGCGACGGCGAGCGCCGCGACGGCGCTCGCTCGGCCGGCGAACCGGCTCGCCCGCCTCGATGGCCGCGTCCCGGATCCCGGCGCCGAACTCGGCCAGCGCCTCGACCAGCGCGGAAACCGACGGCGTGGGCGACACCACATCGACCCGGAGACCGAACTCAGCCGCAGTCTTGGCGGTCTGCGGGCCGATCGCGGCAATCGTCGTCACCGCGTGCGGCTTGCCGGCGATGCCGATCAGGTTCCGGACCGTGGACGACGACGTGAACAGCACGGCATCGAATCCGCCGCCCTTGATCGCCTCCCGGATCGGCGCCGGCGGCGGGGCCGCCCGGACGGTCCGGTAGGCGGTGACGTCCTCGGCCTCCCAGCCCAGGTCGGTGAGCCTCGCCACCAGCGTCTCGGTGGCGATGTCGGCCCGCGGCAGCAGCACCCGGTTGATCGGGTCGAGCACGTCGTCGTACACCGGCCAGGAAGCAGCCAGCCCCTCGGCTGACTGCTCGCCTTCCGGCACCAGGTCCGGCATGATCCCGAAGTCGCGCAGAGCGGCAGACGTTTGCTCGCCGACGGCAGCGACCTTGACGCCGGCGAACGCGCGGGCGTCGAGGCCATACTCCTCGAACTTCTCCCGCACGGCGCGGACCGCGTTGACCGAGGTGAAGGCGATCCACTGGAACCGCCCGGTCACCAGCCCCTTGACCGCGCGCTCCATCTGCTGCGGCGTCCGCGGCGGCTCGACCGCGATCGTCGGCACCTGCTCGGGCACGGCGCCGCGTGCCCGCAGCAGGTCAGAGACCTCCTCGGCCTGCTCCTTCGTCCGCGGCACGAGCACCCGCCAGCCGAACAGCGGCTTGGTCTCGAACCAGGACAGCGCTCGCTGGGCGGCCACGCCGTCGCCGACCACCGCGACAGCGGGCCCGTGCGCGGTCAGCATGCTGACCCCGGCCGCCTTGAGGTCCGCGGTCACCGAGCCCAGCGTGCACTGGACGGTGTACTGGTCGGTCGTCGTCCCGTTCCAGGTGATCGCCAGCGGCGTGCTCTCCGCCCAGCCGGCCGCCACCAGCATCTTGCCGAGATCCGCGGGGCCGGTCTCGGCGCCGAGGATCACCAGCGTGCCCGGCCCGGCCGACATCCGGCTCACCTCGGCTGCGTGAATGATCCGGACGTCGCTGTTCGCATCCGATGTCAGCGGGATGCCCGCGTAGACGGGCACCGCGGTCGCCGCGGGCACGCCGGGCACGATCTCGAACGTCACCCTGGCCTTCGCGCAAGCCGCCGCGTCAGCCGCCGCGTTGCAGAACATGAACGGGTCACCGCTGAACAGCCGGACGACGGCCTGCCCGGCCCTGGCTGCCTTGACGAGCAGCCGCGGGTCCTGGCTGAACGGCTCGGAATCGGCCACGGTCGCATCCGGCCGGATCAGGTGCGCAACCCGCTCGCTGATCGAGGGCGCGGCGACGACCAGGTCCGCCTGGGCCAGCAGCTGCGCCGCCCTGACCGTGAGCAGGCCCTCATCACCGGGTCCCGCGCCGACGAGTGCCACCCACCCGGCCGCGGGCTTCGCCTGGCGGCTGGCGGCCTTGCCGCCGGCCTTGCCGTCCTTCTTGTCCGACTTCTGCGTCGCTGATGTGGGGTTCACCTGTCATCGTCCCCGCTGCTGATGTGTCCACCGGACACGGCCATATATCGTCCCGCTCCGCGACGCAGCAGTTCAGCGGCCAGGTCGCGGCCAAGGCGCTCGGCCTCGGCCACGGGGCCGTCGACGCTGGCGCGGAGCGCCATACCCCCGTCGGCTGCTACCACGGCACCGTGCAGCCGAAGAACATCCGTGCCGGCAGCATACGCGCCGACCGGCGCTGAGCAGCCTGCCTGCAGCGCGTCGAGCAGGCTGCGTTCGGCGGCTGTCGCGGCCCGGCTGGCCGGGTCATCGACGCACGCGAGCAGTGCCGCCATGTCGTCCCGGTCAGCCCGGCATTCCACCGCGAGCGCGCCCTGGCCCGGAGCGGGCAGCATCTCGTCGGGCTCGAAGACCTGAGTGATCACTTCCTGCCGCCCGAGCCGCATCAGCCCGGCGCAGGCCAGCACCACCGCATCCACCTCGCCGGCGCCGATCTTGGCCAGCCGGGTGCCCGCGTTGCCGCGGATGGGAACCGGGCGCAGGTCCCGTCGCAGCATGAGCAGCTGGGCGGCCCGGCGCGGCGAGCCGGTCCCGATCCTGGCGCCGGCAGGCAGGTCGGCGAGCTTGGCGCCGTCCCTGGCGACCAGGGCATCCCTGGGGTCATCCCTGGGCGGCACGGCGGCCAGCACGATCCCCGCGGCCTGGCCGGCGGGCAGGTCCTTCAGCGAGTGCACGGCGAAATCGATCTCGCCGGCCAGCAGGGCGCGCCGGAGCCCGCTCACGAAGACGCCTGTGCCGCCCATCTGGGCCAGCTGCTCCCGGCTGACGTCGCCGAGCGTGGTCATGCCGACAAGCTCGACCTCGCGGCCGGTCCGGGCGGTTACGGCCCGGCCGACCTGGCCGGACTGGGCCAGCGCCATCGGGCTCTTCCTGGTGCCCAGCCGGAGCGGGCGGGCCAGGCTGGATGTCACGGTGCTGCCTCCTGATCCGGCCAGCCGGCCAGCTCGGCGTCGGCCCGGGTGACCGCCTGGACCGCCTCGGGATCCAGGTCGAACAGCACCCGCAGGGCATCCTCGTAGGATTCCGCGCCTGGCGAGCCCGCTAGTTCCTTGACCCGGACCGTCGGCGCGTGCAGCAGCTTGTCGGTGATCCGCCGCATGGACCGGGCTACCTCGTCGAGCGCACCGGGCTCCAGGCCGCCGAGGCGGGCGGCCAGCCGGCTCAGCTCCGCGTCGACCACCCCCGCTGCCTTGGCCCGCAGGGCCACGACGGTGGGCGCCACCCGGGCAGCGCGGTGAGCCGCCACGTGCGCAGCGAACTCGTCGGCGACGATCCGGCGGACGGCCGCCACGTCGGCGGAGACGACCGCGTCCTGGCGCAGCGCGCCGCCATCCGGCCCTGGCTCGGACATGCTCTCCAGGTCGATCACGGCCACGCCGGGCAGCTGGGCAACGGCCGCATCGACGTCCCTGGGCAGCGCCAGGTCGAGGAAGACGAGCGGCAGGCCCGCGGGCTCGCGCAGCGACAGCGCGCTGCCCACGATGCCGGCGCCGATGACATGCCCGGCCGAGCCGGTACAGGAGATGACCAGGTCCGCATCCGCGATCAGGCCGGGCAGCGCGGTCAGGTCGGCTGAGGTGCCGCTCACGGTGTCGGCCAGCAGCCTGGCGTGCTGCGGGGTACGGTTCGCGACGCCGATCCTGGCCGCGCCGGCCGCTGCGGCCGCCGATACCGCCAGCGAGCTCATAGATCCGGCCCCCACCACCAGCACCGAGCGCCCGTCCAGCAGGCCGGCAGGCCCGGCCGCCGCGCCCAGCTGCTCTGCGGCTGCCGTCAGCCCGACGCTGACCAGGCTCGCGCCGGCCCTGCCGATGCCGGTCTCCGCATGCGCGCGCTTGCCCGCGTGCAGGGCCAGCCGGCCGAGGTCGGCCAGTCCCCGGCTGAGGGTGCCCTGCTCGCGGGCCAGCCTGAGCGATTCCCTGACCTGGCCGAGTATCTGGCTCTCGCCGACCACCATGGAGTCGAGCCCGCAGGCCACGGCCAGCAGGTGCTGCACCGCGCGATCCTCGTAGTGCACGTACAGGTGCGGCGTGAGCTCGGTTAGCGGCATGCCCGAGTGCCGGACCAGCAGCTCGCAGATCGCGGCCACGCCGCCGTGGAAGGTACCGACCTCGGCGTACACCTCGACCCGGTTGCAGGTGCTGACGAGGATCGCCCCGGCCACCTCGTCGCCCTGGTAGGCGTCGCGCAGCAGCTTGGCGACGCCGTCTCCGGTCAGCACGGCACGCTCCAGCGTCGCCACTGGCGCGCTCTTATGGCTGAGACCGACTGCCAGAACGCTCATGTCCCTACCGCCTGAGCCCCCATCCCGCTATCACCGTTCAGCGTCAGCAGTCCGCCCGGGTCCAGGCCGCTGACGGCCATCATCTCGTGCCCGGACCGCGTCCGGGCCGGCCAGCGATGCTCCGCCTGATCCGCGATGCGGACCACGGCGCGCCGCTGCGCATGGAACGCGAGGATCTGCAACTCAATCGACAGGTCGACCTTACGCACGTCGACCCCAGAAGGCACGCTGAGCACGACCGGGGCGAAGTTCAGGATGCTCGTCACGCCGGCGGCCACGAGCCGGTCGCAGACTCCCTGCGCCGCGGCGGCCGGGGCCGCGATGACGCCGATCGACACGCCATGGCTGGCCACGACATCCTCCAGCTCGGCCACGCTGCGCACGGTATGCCGGGCGATCACCGTCCCGACCATGGCCGGGTCGCTGTCCAGCAGCGCCGCGATCCGGAAGCCACGGGAGGCGAAGCCGCCGTAGTTGGCCAGCGCCCGGCCGAGGTTACCGGCTCCGATGATCACCACCGGCCAGTCCTGGGTCAGCCCGAGCTCGCGGGATACCTGGTAAACGAGATAGTCCACGTCGTAGCCGACGCCGCGGGTGCCATACGAGCCGAGGTGCGACAGATCCTTGCGGAGCTTGGCCGAGTTCACCCCGGCGGCCGCCGCGAGTTCCTCGCTCGACACGGTGGCAATGTCCCGGTCTGCCAGCGCGTACAGGGCACGCAAGTAGACCGGCAGACGAGCGATGGTCGCCTCCGGGATGCCGTGGTGGCCGTTGGCTGAGATCGAACGGCGAGGCATACGCCGGCAACTCCTGGGGGATCAGATGCGGCGGGCGCACGGGACCAGCGTGTGCCCCCTGATGTTTTCGGATTTACGCTACGCCCTTGTGAACGTTTGCACAAAGTCGGCCATCTTCCAGTCGACCGGCGCCGACCGGGGCTTTACCCGCCCTTGACTGCCGCAGCGGGCAGGCCGCGGCATTCCGGCCTGACCTGCCGCGCGGCCCCGGAGAGCTGCCGCTAGCCGCGCAGGGCGGCCCGGAGCCGATCCTCGCTGACCCTCCAGAAGTCATGCTGCACGCCGTCAACGAGCGTCACCGGGACCATCTCCGAGTACCGCGCGAGATCGGCGGCGGACAGCGTGATATCCCGTTCCTCCCATGCGGCGCCCAGTTCGCCAGCGACCCGGGCAATGACGACGCGGGCGTCGTCGCAGAGGTGGCAGCCGGGCCGGGAGAGCAGCGTGATCCGGTGCGGCGGGCCGCCTCGGCCTGGCTTCGGATCGCCGCTCACCGGATGCCAGCCGGGCGGGACCATGCCCGGCCGGGCACCGGGTGCGGCTGCGATCGCGTGGTCACCTGCGGTCCCGCGAGCGGCTGGCGTCACGGGCCGAGGCTGACTTGCCGTAGTCGCGCAGGTAATCCGGCCGCTCGAAGCCGGAGGTGTCGAAGGCGGGCTCGCCGAGAAGCTCGGCGACCGAGGGGAACGGCGACACCTTCGCCTGCTGCAGCCCGAGCTCGATCACGTTGGTCGCGAGCACATACGGCCGCCGGTCGATGTCAAACTTCGCCACGTAGGGCTGGTGCCGGTGCTCCTCGTAGGCCGCCCGGTCCCGGTACACCTCGTACAGGATCCGCTGCATCGGCGCCGAGGGGACGGCGTGCACGATATAGACGAGCGTCTCCGGCTCGTCGGCCCGGACCTGCTCGACGACGCGCTCGCTCAGCCGGTCGAACTCCGCCACCCGGTCCTCGAGCAGCGTGTAGATCGCGATCTGGCCGTAGAGCTCCGAGCGGGCCGGCTGGTCGCTCCCGGGCAGGCGGCTCGCTCCGGCCCGCTGGCCACTCCCCGGCTCCTCGCCGCCACGGGCATCGTTACCCAGGCCATCAGGCTCGTAGCCAGCCGGACCGTACGGCCCGGCCCCGTAGCCAGGCTGACCCTGCCGGGCATAGCTCAGGTCGCCGGTGTCATAGCCGGCCGGGACCTTGCCGCCTGCGGGCGGGTAGCCATCGCCGGGGCCGGCCTGCTCGCCGTTCCCGTAATAGCCGGCCTCGCCGTACCCCGTGGTGCGGCCGGCCGCGTCCTCGTCCTGCCAGTCGTAGCCGGGCCTATCCCGCTCCCCGCCCGGGTCCGCCTCGCCGTAGGCCGGGCCGGGCCGGTACAGCCCGCCATCCCGGTAAACGCCCTGGCCGCCCGCATCGCTGACCGGCTCGTAGCCGCCGGTCTGATCGGGGCGCGGCCACCGATCGTCGCGGCTCCGCTCGTCGTCCCGTTCCCACTGGCCACTGCGGTCCCAGTGGTCGTCGCGGTCCCACTGGTCGCCGCGCCGCTCATCCCTGGCCCGGCCGGGTCCCTGCCCGCGGAGCAGATCCAGGCGCAGGCCAGGCCCGCAGCCCAGCGAATCCGGTCAGCGCAGCCGCCAGCAGGCAGAGCACCGGCAGCAGCGAGGTCGACGGCGAGCTGCCGCCCAGGTCTGCGCCGGCATCAATCGCCAGGCCCGGCAGCGCCAGCGCGAGCGCCGCTACCCCGGCCGCGACGACAGGCAGGAACGCATCACGCCACGGCGGCCCGGCGGCCAGCAGCCGGTAGCCGGCCACCCCCATGGCGACCAGCGCCACCAGCGCCGTCAGCGGGGCGAGGCCGAGCTTGACGGCGTAAACCGCGGGCAGCTCGTAATACGCCGTCACGGCCGGGGTGGCCTTGGTGAACGCGGTGCTGCTGAGCGGATCGGTGGAGAGGATCACCAGCGGCGTGATGGCCAGAGCCGGGATGAACAGCCGGGCCGCGAAGCGGGCGGGCAGGCTCTTGCCGACGATCTCGCACATGCCCAGCACCAGCGCCAGCGGCGCGATCTCCAGCGCGCCGATCTCCATCGCGCGGAAGGTGGGCGGACCGAACCCGTGCAGGTGCCCGAGGGTCTGCGCACCCAGCGCCACGACCAGCCCGAGCAGCGCCACCGACCAGGCGATCAGGTCGATGCGCGGGGCACGTGACACCCTGGCCAGGAGCACGCCGGCAGCGGCCACCGCCACCAGGACGCCGGCCGCCGAGACGAGCAGGGACGTAGACATCGCAGCACTATGGTGCCCGACATCGGGCAGTGATGCGACCACAGTGCCGCGAGCGGGCCGCCGGTAGGCTGAGAACCATGAGGCGGCTGCGAGGAGGGCTCCCGTCCGCTGGCCATCGCGCCGTGAACCCGGCGGATCAGGGGCTTCCCGGCACCAGCGGGCCCAGTCATGCGGCTGATCCGGCGGAACCGCCTGAGGAGCCCGGCCAGAGCCCGTCGCTAGCCCGCCGGCTGGCCGGCGGGATCCGGCGGAACCGGGACGCCGTCGCCGGAGCGGCAGCCGCCGCGGCCGCCGACGTCGAGCGCACGCCCGCGGTTCCCGATCCGCTGGCCGGAGCCTTCTTCGATGTCGACAACACGCTGATGCGCGGTGCGTCCATCTATCATTTCGCCCGCGGCCTGGCCGCCCGCAAGATGTTCGGGCCGCGCGACCTGGTGCGCCTCAGCTGGAGCCAGCTCGCGTTCCGGCTGCGCGGAACCGAGAACTCCGGCCACATCGACGCGGCCAGAGACGCGGCGCTCGCGTTCGTCGCCGGCCTGCGGGTCTCGGATGTCGTCCGGCTGGGCGAGGAGATCTACGACGAGACGATGGCCGACCGCATCTGGGCCGGGACCAGCGAGCTGACGCGCCGGCACCTGGAGGCGGGCCAGCGGGTCTGGCTGGTCACGGCGACACCGGTCGAGCTGGCGAACATCCTGGCCCGGCGGCTCGGCCTGACCGGCGCCCTCGGTACCGTCGCGGAGACCGTCGACGGCGTCTATACCGGCCGCCTGGTCGGCGGCCTGCTGCACGGGAATGCCAAGGCGGCGGCCATCCAGGCACTGGCCGACCGTGAGGGCCTCGACCTGTCTCGCTGCAGCGCCTACAGCGACTCGGCCAACGACCTGCCGATGCTGCTGCTCGTCGGCCACCCGAGCGTGGTCAATCCCGACTTCCAGCTGCGCGGCGAGGCCAGGCGCCGGGACTGGCCCGTCTACGACTTCCGCTCGGGGCGGCGTGCCACCATGATCGCCCTGCCGGTGGCGGCGGGCGCCGGCGCGCTGGCCGGCGGAATGGCGGCGGGCGTGGCACTGCACCGGCGCCGCGCGGCCAGCTAGCACCGGCCAGCTAGCACCGGCCAGCTAGCGGGCCGGCCGGGGAGCAGGCCCGCACGCCTCGGCCGTGCTGTCTGCGGCCGTGCTGTCTGCGGCCGCGCTGCCTGCGCCGTGCTGCCCGCGGCTGGTTGCCCGCGGCTGGGCTGCGCTGCGGCAACGGGCCCGCTAGCCGAATGCGGGGCCTCGTTCTGCCACGAGCTTGTCGATCCTGTCCTGGATGATGGTCCGGACCTGATCCGCGAGCGCGGCGATGACCTCGTGATCGTCGCGCTGCGCCGCGGTATAGCCGGCCGTCGGCACCGGCTCGCTGAACTCGATGATCCAGTTGGACGGCAGCGGGACGGCGCCGATCGGGCCCAGCCACGGGAACAACGGCGTCACCGGGAAGTACGGCAGCCTGAGCAGGCGCGCCATCGTGGCCGAATTCCGGATCATGGGATAGATCTCCTCGGCTCCGACAATGGCGCAGGGGACGATCGGGACGCCCGCGCGCAGCGCGGTGTGGGCGAATCCGCCGCGGCCGAATCGCTGCAGCTGGTAGCGCTCGCTGAAGGGCTTGCCGATCCCCTTGAAGCCTTCGGGGAACACCCCGACCAGCTTGCCGGCCTGCAGCAGCCGGTGCGCTTCCTCCGGTGCCGCGCGGGTATGCCCGCTGCGCCGGGCCACGTCGGCCAGCACGGGCACCGCCCAGACCAGGTCGGCCCCGAGCAGGCGGATGTGCCGGCGGGCCTGATGCTCGGCATAAATGCCTGCCTGCAGCATCAGCGCATCCAGCGGCAGCACGCCGGAATGGTTGGCCACAACGAGCGCGGCACCCGAATCGGGCACGTTCCGCAGGCCGCGCATCCTGACCCGGAACCAGTGCCGGTACAACGCCAGGGCCAGCGGCATCACGACGGCGGAATTGAACTCAGGGTCAAACCCGAACTCGTCGACCCGGTAATCGCCGTCCAGCCGGCGCTGGATGAACCCGGCCGCACGGGCCAGCCAGTCCGCTCCGGGCGGCTGCCCCGGCTCGCCGCCGCTCACGGCGCCGCGGCCCCGCCGGCCGCCGGCGCAGCAGGCGGGACTGCAGGTCCGGTTATCGATGCAGCGGGAATCATCGCCATCCTGACGCGCGTCGCGGCGGGCGGGTCGGCGCGGCCCGCACGCGCCAGGGCGCTACTTCTTGTTCCTGCGCTGGACGCGTGTCTTCCGCAGGAGCTTGCGGTGCTTCTTCTTGGCCATCCGCTTGCGACGCTTCTTGATGACTGAGCCCACGAAACCACCCTCGCTCGATTAACTGTCCGACGAACATGCCTCGCGCACGCCCACCGGACCAGGGCGGCTAGGCACACGCCAACGCCACAGCGTACCTCCGCCGCCGCCTGGTCCGGCAGCGCGGCCGGCCTTGCCGTTCCCCGGAAACCCCCGCGGTCCCAGCGCTCACCCGCCGGGAAGCTGCGGGCGCAGCCAGCCGACCGCTTCGCCCCGGGCCGCTGCCGGCGGCCGGCGGCGTGGCCGCGCCCGCTCGGGACCGTCAGTCTGACGCGACAAAGGCGTCCCGCAGGTACTGGTTGACTGCCTGCTCCGGTACCCGGAACGAGCGGCCGACCCGGATAGCCTCCAGCTCGCCAGAATGCACCAGGCGGTAGACGGTCATCTTGGAAACGCGCATGATCGTGGCCACTTCGGCCACGGTCAGGAATCTCACATCACTAAGCGGAGTAACTTCTGCTGCCATTGATAGCCCTCTCCCGGCCGAGCTGACACGTCAACGAGATCAGCGCACCAGTCACGCCCGTCTCCAGCGTAAGTCCTGTGCAGAAAAGGGCAACCCCGGCGAGCGTGCTCAATTCAGTAACGCCGCGGGAGCGGCTGCCCGCCTGCTGGTGAGGAATGTGGCCTGCCGGATACTTTGCCGTTACTGGCAATCGGCGGCGGCCAGGCTAGCCGCTGCCCAGCTCGCGGCCCCGGTCCCTGGCCGCCTCGATCGCAGCCAGGAACGCCGCCCGGACGCCGTGCCGCTCCAGCTCCCTGATCGCGTTGATCGTCGTCCCGCCCGGCGAGGTGACGGCCTCGCGCAGGATCACCGGATGCTCGCCTGATTCGCGCAGCATGGTGGCCGCGCCGTAAACGGCCTGCTTGACCATTTCCAGCGCGTTGGCTCGCGGCATTCCCAGCAGGATCCCGGCGTCGACCATGGCCTCCACGAGGAAATAGACGTAGGCGGGGCCGCTGCCGGACAGGGCCGTCGCCGCGTCCTGCTGCGACTCGGGTATCCGCAGCACCTTGCCGACCGGGCTGAGCAGCTCCTCGGCGCGGCGCAGGTGCTCCTCGGTCGCATGCGTGCCCGCCGAGATGACGCTCATCGCCTCATCCACGAGCACCGGGGTGTTGGACATCACCCGGACGACTGGCACCTCCCCGGCCAGGCGGCGCTCGATGAAGGACGTGGTGATGCCGGCCGCCACCGAGATCACCAGCTTCGCGGCCGGGAAGCCGGGCGCGATCTCCTCCAGCAGCGCCGCCATGTCCTGCGGCTTCACGGTGATGACGAGCGTCTGCGCCCGGCGCGCGGCCTCGGCGGCGCCGAGCACCTCGATCCCGTAGGCGTCCCGCAGCTGACAGGCCCGCTCGCTGCGGCGGGCGGCGGCCACCACCTCCGCGGGCGAGGCACCAGCCCGGAGCAGCCCCGAGATCAGCGCCTCCCCCATCTTCCCTGCGCCCAGTACGGCAATCACGCCACGGAGCCTATCCCGAGCCCGGCCCCCGCCGCAGCGCAGCCGCCGCCACGCCGCCGCCACGCCGCTGCCTAGCCGCGCGACCCGAGGGAGCGCAGGAAGAATGCCAGGTTGGCCGGCCGTTCCGCGAGCCGCCTGACCAGGTAGCCGTACCAGTCGATGCCGTAGGGCACGTAGACCCTGACCTGAGCGCCGCTGCCGGCCAGCCGCAGCTGCTCATCTGGCCTGATGCCGTACAGCAGCTGGAACTCGTAGCTGGCCGGGTCGCGGCCGGCGATGCCGGCCTTCATGCTGGCTATCTCGACCAGCCGCGGATCGTGGGTGGCCAGCATCGGGTAACCGGGCCCCTCCAGCAGGATCCGCATGCACCGGGCATACGACCGGTCCACGTCGGCCTTCCGCGCGAAGGCCACGTCCTCCGGCGCGCTGTAGGCGCCCTTGCACAGCCGCACTCGCGATCCCGCGGCCGCCAGCGCCGCGCAGTCGCCGGCGCTGCGCCGCAGGTACGCCTGGACCACGCAGCCAAGGTCGGGGAAATCGGCCCGCAGGCCGGCGACGATGCGCAGCGTCTGCTCGATCCTGGTGTGATCTTCCATGTCCACCGTGACCGTGGTGCCGGCGTTCCTGGCGGCGGTGGCGATCCTGGCCAGGTTCTCCACCGCGGTCTTCTCGCCGTGATCGGCGAGCCCCAGGCCCACCGCGGTCGGCTTGACCGACACCTCGGCCCGCCCGCCGGCGGCCAGCCCGGCCTCGCCGAGCCGGCCGAGCAGGCGGACGTACTCCTCGGTGACCGCGGCCGCCTGCTGCGGATCGGTCGTGTCCTCGCCCAGGTAGTCCAGGCTGACGAGCAGGCCATCGGCGATCAGCCGCTCGGTGACCCGCAGCGCGTCCTGCAGGCCGTCGCCGGCCACGAAGCGCGAGACAACGTCACGGGTGAGCGGCGCGGTGGTGATGAGCTCACGGAGCCGGGTGCTGGCCGAGGCGGCCAGCAGCGTTCGACGCAGCAATGCGGGACCCTCCAGGCAACGTCGTTGTTTCCTGCCGGCTCAGGTTATCCGGACGCCGGCGTCCTCGCTCCGGCGGCTCAGCCGCCCCGGCGGCCGGTCAGGCCGCCTCGCGGCCTTCTGAGGGTGACCTGCACGTTCGCCCCGGCATCGGGCGAGACGATGACCTCCTGCGCCGCCGGGATGCCGCCCGCCAGCAGCGGCGCCGCCACCGGCACCGTCCGCTTCACCAGCCCGAGCGCGATCGGCCCGAGCTCGTAATGACGCGCCGCCGAGCCGACGAAGCCGACCGCGGCTCCCTCCAGCTCGACCGGGTCGCCGCGGCCGGGCAGCCGGTCCTCGCTCCCGTCCAGGTGCAGCAGCACAAGGCGGCGGGGCGGGTGGCCGAGGTTGTGCACCCGGGCCACCGTCTCCTGGCCCCGGTAGCAGCCCTTGCTCAGGTGCACGGCGGTCTCGATCCAGCCCACCTCATGCGGGATCGTCCGGTGATCGGTATCCAGGCCGAACCGGGGGCGGCCGGCCGCGATCCGCAGCGCCTCGTGCGCCCAGCTGCCCGCCAGAGCGGCCCCGCCCGCCCGCAGCGCCGCCACCTGAGACATGAGCTGCCCGCGCGGCACGACAACATCGGTTCCGAACGGACCGGCCATGCTCACTGCCGCCTCGCCCGCCGCCCTCGGGTCGGCGCCGGGCCCCATGACGGTGAGCACGGCGTAGTCGCCGCTGACGTCCGCGGGCTCGACCCGCAGCATGAAGCGCATCGACTCCAGGAAGGCCAGCAGCCCGGCTGCCGTGCCCGGCTCCACGTGCGCCCAGGTCGCGGTGCCGTCGTCGGCCAGCGTCAGGTGATGCTCGACGTGCCCCTGCGGGCTCAGGATCAGCGCCTCGGCCGCGGTGCCGGCCGGCAGCTGCTCAAGGTGCTGGGTGGTCAGGCTGTGCAGCCAGGACAGCCGGTCAGGGCCGGTAATCCGGATCACGTCGCGATGCGACCTGTCCACCACCCCCCAGCCACTGACCAGCGCGCGCTGCTCGGCGTAGGGATCTCCGTAGTGGGCCGCCACCCCGGCGTCCGGCCCTTCGGCTGGCACGGCGCCTGGCTCGGCGAGAAGCGGGCTCTGCATAATCCTCAGGCTATGCGCTCGGCAGGCTATGCGCTCGGCGCCGGCCTGGCCGCCCGGCAGCTCGCGCACCGGCCGAACACCGTCAGGTGGCCGACGTTGGTCTCGAAGCCGTAATCGGTCTCGAGCGCGCTCACCAGCGGCCGCACGGCAGCCGGGTCCACCTGCGTGACCTGCTCGCACTGCCGGCACACCAGGTGCACATGCTGGGCCTCAGCAGCCGGGTGATAGCTCGGCGCGCCATGGCCGAGGTGCGTGTGGGTCACCAGGCCGAGGTCCTCCAGCAGCTCGAGCGTGCGGTAGATGGTGGAGACATTCACGCCGCGTGCCGTGTTCCGCACCTCGGCGAAGATCTCTTCCGGGGTGGCGTGCTCCAGCCGGGTGACAGCCTCCAGCACCAGCTGGCGCTGTGGGGTGACGCGGTAACCGCTGGCCCGCAGCGTGTCATCCCACGCCTGCGACATGACCCGAGTCTAGTGGCCAGGGCGCCGGCGATGACCCTCCTGCGGACGGCTGGCCGCCGGCGGCGAACGCGAGGCGAACAGCAGCGGTGCGCGCGGGAAACGTGCTTGCCTCGGGCCGCCGGCCTGACATAGCGTGGCGGCTAACGCGGGAAAGGAGGTGGTCCAACAGTATGCATAGATGTCGGACTCGCGAGGTGGCTGTCCGCTAGCCGCCGCCTGCGTGGAGCGCACGCCGCGGCACGCCGCGCTGCGCATCACCGGCCGCCCGCAGCCCAGCTGCCTGCATGGCAGCGGCCCGGTTGCTGAAACGGCGGCGGCCGGCGAATACACGGCAGACACCGGACCCCCGGGCTGACCGGCCTTGTCCAGCCGGTCCCCGTGCTTACCCGCACCCGGCGGGCAGCACGGGAGGCGCCCGGGGGCTTCTTCTTGCCCGCTCGAGGAGCGATCCGCTGATCGCGGAGGATCTGCGCCACCGGTGGCGGCTAATCCTCCACGATCAGGTCAGGTCAGCGCGGCCCGCTGTCAGCCGGTGCGCTTCAGCTGGGCTGACACGTGCGCCTGCAGCGGCTGGCCCATCGCGGCCATGTCGTACGCATAGCCCAGGTCGGTCCCGATCAGCCCGTAGAGCCGCAGGCCGGCCGTGACCTCCTTGGCGGTCGCCGTGCGGACGATCACGTCGGTCGCCATCTCGATCTTCGTGCCGGTCACCTCGCCGATGTAGATCTCCACGATCCCGGTCGGGTGCGCGAGCATGACCTCCAGCGTCCCGTCCTCCTGCAGCCGCCAGAAGCCGCTTTCGGAGGCCAGCGGGCGGCCGATCCGGCCGTCGCTGTCCAGCAGCCAGGTCCGGCTGGCATAGCTCAGGAATGGCTTGCCGTTATGGCTGAACGAGACTTCCTGACCGAAATGAGCGCTCTCGATGGTGGGATAGCCGACCACTCCGGCTCCCTCCCACCGGCCGACCAGGAAACGCAGCGGGCTCAGGCTGGCATGCAGCGCCTGTCCCGCAGGCTGATCAGGCGACGGGTCCGTGCTCTGGCTGGGCGCGGCGCCGCGATCCGGCTCGTCCGGCGGCATCTGCTCGGTATCCATGCGGTCAAGGGTACGGTTCAGCGCCTGGCCGCCTGGCTCCCCGGCGGGCGGCGCGCTCGCGCGGCCGCCCGGCCGAGCAGCACGGCCAGTACCGCCCCGGAGACCGCCACCGCGCCGAAAACCGCCACCAGGATCCAGCCGCTGAGGAGCGAGCTCATGACCGGCAAGCGTAAGCAGCGAGGGGGCCGACCGCCTCGCGCCACGCCGGGCGAAACCGGCCTGCTGGCGGGCTGTATCTGACGTCTGGCGGGCTGTATCTGACGTCTGGCGCGGCTGGCCGGCCTGCGGGCGCTAGGGTGCGGGCATGACCTCCCGCACCCTCGTGGTCAAGGTGACGGCCGGCCAGGACGACCTGGAGCGCTGTAACCAGGCCCTCACGGTCGCGGCGACCGCGGCGGCCAGCGATGTCCGGGTCTCGCTCTGGCTGACTGGCGAGGCGTCCTGGTTCGCCCTGCCCGGCCGCACCGATGACATCGCCCTGCCGCACGGCATGCCGTTCACCCAGCTGCTGGCCACGATCATGGCCGCCGGGACCGTGACCATCTGCACCCAGTGCGCGGCGCGCAGGCAGATCAGCGAGGACGACCTGATCAGCGGGGTGCGCATGGCCGGCGCGGCCACCTTCGTCGCCGAGGTGCTGGCCGACGAGGCCAGGGCACTGGTCTACTGACGATCCGGAGCCCGGCGGCTGAGCCGCGCGGCCGGGTGCATGCTCGCCCGCGGCATGCCGCGGCCTGTCAGGGCACCGCGGTGGCGGCGAGCCGTTCCTCCCGCAGCTGGCTGACCCAGCTCTCGGCCGCGTCATCGAGCGGGTCGAGCGGGCCCGCGGCCCAGGTCAGTAGGAGGTCGGCCAGGCCGGGATTGCGGGCCAGCGCGGGGCCGTGCAGGTAGGTACCCAGCACCTTGCCCGCGTAGGCGCCCTCGGTGCCGTCGCCGTTCCCGACCCCGAGCCTCAGCCGGGCCAGCGGGCGCGCCTGCGGCCCGATGGCGGTCACGCCCTGGTGGTTCTCGAACCCGGTGAGCACGGGCACGCCGAGCTCGGGGTCGACGTCGGCCACGATCTCGCCGACGCCGCGCCGCTCACCGCGGCCGCTGCTGATGTCCAGGATGCCCAGGCCGGTCACCGGCTCGCCCTCCACGCCGCCGAACTGGCTGCCGATGACCTGGTAGCCGGCGCAGACGGCGAACACCACGGCACCGTGGTCAGCGGCGAATGACAGGCCGCCGTCGGCGGCGAGCCGGCGCGCGGCGAGAATCTGCGGCAGGTCCTCTCCGCCGCCCAGCAGGTAAATGTCCCCCTGCGTGGGCACTGGCTGGTCGGCGTTGACCTCGACCGCCTCGGCGGCGATGCCGCGCAGCCTGGCCCGCCGCTGCAGCACGAGCATGTTCCCGCGATCCCCGTAGGTGCTCAGCAGGTCGGGATAGACCCAGACGATCCGCAGCCTGCCGCCCCCGCCCCGGGCCCGGCGGCTCGCGGGGTCAGGCGCGGCGTGCCGCGGCCGATGCTCAGTCACCGGCAGGCCACCTCCTCAGCCGGCCTCATTCGGCCCGCCCTACGGCCGCGCGGATGTGCTGGAATGCCGTGTAGTTCGCGATCACGTCCAGCTTCTCCCCGGCCGGGACGCGGCGGACCGCGTCAGCCAGCTCCGCCGTCAGCTCGAAGTCCACCCGGTCGGCTTCGAGCCGCACCGCCAGGTCCAGCCGCCGCTCGCCGGTCACCAGCACCAGCCGCCCGCGCAGCACGCGGTAGTCCACGTCCCACAGCCAGGAGGTGTCCCGGCCGTCCGGCACCTGGGCGTTGACCGCGAGCAGCACCGGGCCAGGCGCGGGGGCGAGGACGTCGAATGCCTCGAGCCACCCGGCCGGGTTCTTCGCCAGCAGCAGCCTGAGCTGCCGCCCGTGCCAGCGCACCTGCGTGTAGCGGCCGGCCACCGAAGTGACCTCGCGCAGCCTGGGCAGGGTCTGGTCGGCATCGGCGCCGAAGAAATCGCCGATGGCCATGGCCATCACGGCGTTTGACCGGTTCGCCCGGCCCGGCAGGGCCAGGGCCAGTTCCCGGACCCGCCCGTGCGCGTCAATGACCGTGTCGTCGTCCAGCACCCAGCGGGTCTGCGGGCGGGCGAACGTGCACTCGCCGCAGCGCCAGCCCAGCTCGTCCCGGCGCAGGTGCGATCCGCACTCCGGGCAGCACCACGAGTCCTCGTGCCAGCGCTGGCCGGCTGCCACCCAGGTCACCTGCCGGGCGGCCCCCGCCGCCCAGGCGATCAGCGGATCGTCCGCGTTGGCGATGACCTGGCAGGACGGCGCCGCGGCCAGGGCATCCCGCCAGCGACGGGCGACCAGCCAGATCTCCGCCGCGCGGTCCATCTGATCCCGGCTGAGGTTGAGCAGGGCAACCACCCGCGGACTGGTCGTCTTCATGATTGCGGGGAGGTACCGCTCGTCGACTTCCAGCACGGCGTAGGGCGCGTCGGGCGCCCGGCCGAGCGCGGACGCGAGACCGGCCTCCATATTGGCGCCGAATGCATTGGAGGCCACTTCCTGGCCGAGCGCGCCGATCGCCGCGGTGATCAGGCGCGTGGTCGTGGTCTTGCCATTCGTCCCGGTCACCAGGACGACCTGGCGCCCGGCCGCCAGCAGGCCGACCAGGTTGGGCTCGACCCGCAGCCCCACGACCCCGCCGATCACTGACCCGTCGCCGCGGCCGGCCAGCCGGGACGCCCGCCCGGCCGCCCCGCCGACGCTCGTGGCGATGCGCGCGCGCAGCGGAAGCTTGCCCATGGCAGCCGATGCTATCCGGCCACGCGGCCCGGCTGGCCGGGCATGGCGCGCGCAACCTGGTAATCCGCGCCGACGATGAACCGGCGCGGCCAGGAAAGGACGGCCTCGAGCCAGCCGGTAATGCCCATCTCGCCCGCCGCCTTGCGCAGCTGGCCGCGATGGCTGACCCCGATGGCCACGGCGGACAGGTCCTCGATGAAGCCGCGCTGATCGTCCTCGCCGAGTAGCGCGGTCCAGGCCGGCAGCCGGTTACGGTCCAGTTCCATCGACAGCGGATGGCGGCGCAGCCCGCTGACCCGCTGGCCGATCCGGACGTCGGGCCGGTCGGAGAGCCCGGCCAGTGCGTAGTCCAGCGGCGGGGCGACCGCGAACGGATCCGGCGGCGGCCCGTCCAGCGGACAGGCCCGCTCGATCTCATGCAGCCACTGCAGCTGCGGGATGACCCATCCCGGCCCGACGAGGCCGCCGGCCCCTTTCCCGCTGTCCAGCATCTGCCGTCCGGCACCGGCGCAGGCCGCGGCGAGAAGCCCCGGATCGAGGTAAGCGCGCACGGCCAGGGCGCGGCCGTGCAGCGCCCGGTCCACGGTAGTCGCGAGCAGGCAGTCGCGGAGCCGTCCGTCCAGCTCCAGCCACCGCTGCCGCAGCTGGGCCGGGATCCGCGGCAGCGGCCGGTTGACCAGGTGGGCCAGCACCAGCGCCTCGGTCCAGACGCGCAGCCAGGCATCCTCCGGGGCATCGGCCAGCAAGTCAGCCGCGCGCAGCTGGAGCAGGGTGCAGGGACGCCCGCCCGTGCAGGCAGGGCCGCAGGCCGCTGACCGGCGTTCCGCGACCGGCGGGTCGAGCCGGGGCACTGGCCCGGCTCGCTCCCGGTCACCGCCGAACGGCACCAGGATCCGCAGCGGCCGGTCCATCCCGTCGGCGAAGACCGCGGCCACTCCCGGCCGCAGCGACACGACCTGCCGCGACTGCTCGGGATCCAGGTTCATGGCCGCCCCGACCACTTGCCGGTCATCGCTGGCCGGGAGCCGGTGCAGCACCTTCAGCGCGGTGTTCTTGACCACGTCGGCCACGAGCTTGGCCGGGATCTGCTCGGCCACGATCAGGCCCTCGCCGTACGCACGGATCTCGGCGAGCATGCTCGCGAACAGCTCGACGGCGTGCGCGCTCGCACCCTCGCGGCTGGCCCGCAGCAGCCGGTGAGCCTCCTCGATCACGATGACGTGCCGCAGGCCGTCGGCTGGCTCGCTCCTGGCCCGCAGCCGCAGGTGCTCGACGATCCTGATGATCAGGGTGCCGATGAGGAACGCCTTATCCTCGTCGTTGGCCACGTCCTCAATGGCCAGCACGACGTTCCTGGCCAGCAGCTCGCCGATGCCGACCGGGTGGCCGCCCTCGAAGAACCGGCCCGCTGAGCCCGTGCGCAGCGACCGCAGCCGGACGTCCACGAACCCGCGCACGTCAGCCTGCAGCTCCCGGCCGTAGCCCACGTCCTCGATCACCTGCAGGGCCGCCGCCTGCAGCCGGGCCAGGGTGGGGACCGAGGGGGGCGCCGCCGCGCCCGGCTGGCCGGCCCCGGTGACCGGATCCCAGCCGCACTCGGCGTAGGCGCGCTGCAGGGCCTGGGAGATGATCTGCGGGAACGGCTCGCGGGCCTCGAAGGCGGCCAGGAACAGCGCCCGGACCATGTCGATGTGCGCCTGCACGGGGTATCCGGGCTCGGGCGCCAGCGGGCTCACCGACAGCGGCACGGCCGCGGGGTCCGCCGGGTTGATGACCGTGACCTGGGCGGTGCCGGCCAGCCGAGCCGCCATGGCCGCGTACTCGGACTTGACCGGCTCGACGGCCAGCCAGCTGATGCCGGCCGCGGTCAGCTGCTCCAGCATGTGCCGGACCGTCTGAGACTTGCCGGCGCCGGTCGCGCCGGTCACGAACGCGTGCCGGTTCAGCGTGGCGAGCGGCACCCGGAACTGGCCGACCGGGCGGTCCTGGCCGTCCAGGATGGCGCCGAGGCCGATTGCCGACTCCCCCCCGACCTCGCTGGTGACGTCGAAGTAACCGGGCTCCAGCACCCGCACGCCCGGTACCTCGCGGCGCGGTAGCCCGGTCAGCGCCGCCAGCGCTCCGGCGGTCACCGCGAACGGCACGCAGGACCCGTCCCCGGGGTCGGCGGCCTTGGCAGCCAGCGCGTCAGCGAAATCCCGCGCGCCCTCGGCGCTGCGCAACCGGTACGGATGCGAGCGCAGGTCGGCCGCCCCGACCAGGACGGGGGCGATGAGCGCGAGGTCCTGCTCGGTGGCGGCGCCGACCAGCACGCGCACGTTCCACAGCCCGGCCTCGCGATAGGCATCCAACTCGGCCAGGCGGCGCTGGGCCCGGTCGGCGTCGAATCTGGCGTGCTCCTCCTCGTACCGGCCGATCACGTTCAGCTGCGTGCGCAGCTCAGCCGTCTCGGCATCGATCAGGTCGGACGGGTCGGCCACCACCAGCCAGCCGAACGGCCTGTCCAGCAGCGTCTGCAGGGCAGACTCGAACGCGCTCGCCGGAGCCTGCTGGCCGGGTGCGAGCGCGCCGTACTGCCCGGCGCTGTCTGCCCGGCCCGAGCTGTCCGGGCCGGGCGCGGCAGGCTGCACCGGAGCCTGCCGGCCCGGGCACGGTGCCCAGACCAGGCGGTCCAGGTCGGCCAGCAGGCTGCCGGTCATGACCTCCCCGCGGGCTCCCCACGGGAACAGCAGCTCACTGGGCTGGTCACCGGGCTGGCCCGCCGCCGGGCGCTGCTGCGCGCTGGCCGCCGTCTCGGCCGGCCCGGCGGCGGCGGCCGGGGCGGCGGCGGGCCCGGCGGCAGCGGCCAGGGCCGCAGCGTGCTCGCCGCGTGCGGTGCGGTCGTCCGTGTCCACTGGGCCGCCCAGGCCGCCCGGCCCGCCCAGGCTGCCCGGGCCCTCTGGCGCGGCGGGCTGTCCGGGCAGCGGCCCGGCGTTGGTGATCAGTTCGAGCGGGGCTCCGGCGCCGCGCGAGAGCCACCCGGCGATGAAGGGCCGCCGGCAGGCGGCGGCGTTCAGCGCCGCGGGCAGCACGGAGGCGTAGTCGCGGTCGGCCGTGCCGCCGAGGCAGCTGGCGCTGATCGCCTGGACGCGGTACCACGGCCCGGCCGCGCCCCCGCCGATGCCCGGTGTCCCGCTCATGTTGCGTGCATATCAGGCCAGCGACGGCGCTGCTACCTGGTTGGTCCCGATTGTGACGCAAGGGACGGCGGCTGGCCCGGCAGCGGCGGACGCCGTCCGGCGCCTGGTCCCGGCGCCCGGTCCCGGCGGATGGCTGCCGCGCCGCCGGGCCGGTGCTAGAGGTCGGCCAGCCCGTACACGCAGGTCACTGTCCCGCCGCCGACCCAGATCGCCCCGTCCGGGTCCTGGCTGACGTGAACCCGGCCCCGGCGGCCGAGTGCGGTTCCCTGGCTGACCGAGTACGGCGCCGTGAGCTGCCCGCTGCCCAGCAGCCACTGGGCCAGAGACGCGTTCAGGCTGCCGGTCACGGGATCCTCAGCCGTCGCGCCGTCCTTGGGGAAGAAGGCCCGCACCTCCAGCGCCTGCGGCGAGCCCGGCGGATACAGGCCGGCCACCCCCAGGTCCAGGTCAACCAGCCCCGGCTGCAGGGCCAGCACCGCGTCCGCGCTGGACAGCAGGACGGCAACCCAGCCGGGCCCGTTGTCGGCCCACTGGGCATCGACGACGTCGCCCCGGCTGATGCCGAGCACCGACGCGATGCGCAGGAGCAGGGACTCGTCCACCGGCCCGGCGCGCAGCAGCGGGGGGGCCGCGAAGGCCAGCCCGGCCTCCGTCTGCCGGATGGCGATCAGGCCGGCTGCGCACTGCTGCGTGACCACCCCGGCCCGGGCCGGCTGACCGCCCGCCTCCAGCCACGCGTGACAGGTCCCGAGCGTCGGGTGCCCGGCGAAGGGCAGCTCGCCGCCGGGCATGAAGATGCGGACCCGGTAATCGGCTCCCGCCTCGTCGGGCGGCAGCACGAAGGTGGTCTCCGACAGGTTGGTCCAGTGCGCGAACCGCTGCATCTGCTCGTCAGTCAGGCCGTCCGCGTCGAGCACGACCGCGACCGGGTTGCCGCGGTAGGGCGTCTCGGTGAAAACGTCCACCTGCCGGAACTGACGCTGCACAGCACCGAGTGTGGCACGGCGCAATAGCCGGCACCAGCGGGCGGCGGGCAGCGCGGGCAGCGCGGGCGACGGGCGGCCGGCAGCGCGGGCAGCGCGGGCGACGGACGGCCGGCGGCCGGGGCGGGGAACGCTGACGCCCTCGCGCAGCGCTTCTTTGACCAGCCGCAGCCCCGGCACTGGGCCAGTTACGCTCCGGTGGTGCTCGACAGCCGCGACCCGGCGGCCGGGCCGCTCGTCAGCTCGGCCGCCCGGGCGCTGGCGGCGCTGGCGGTGACCGTGGCGGAGCGGCTGCCCTCCGCCGGGTCCCTGCCGGTGGCCCTGGCGGGCGGCCTGATCAGGCACCCGGCACTGCGCGCCGCCGTCCGGTCCGAGCTGGCCCGTACGCTGCCCGGCAGCGCGGTGACCGTCCTGCGCCAGCCGCCGGTGGCCGGCGCTGTCCGGCTCGCCCGGGCGGCCGCCGGAGCCTGACCCGCAGCCAGCGCGGCCCGGCTGGCCGCGATGGCGCGGCGGCAGACCGGCCTGCCAGGCCCGGGCCGGGACGCTGGGGCTCGTAACCTGGCCCGCAAGGACGGGGCACCGGGATAGCGGCGTCAACCGGTTACCGCCGCGGCCGCTGACCCGGCCGCCACGAGGGCGGCGGTTCCCCGGCCGGCGCGCCCGGGCCATCCGGACCGTCCGGGCCCGGACGCTGGCCGGCCGCGGCCGCCGCTGCCTCATCCGGAGTCAGCAGCGTCGCGGTGGGCAGAGCGATGATCCCCGGGTTGGCGTCCGCCAGCACCACCTGCCGGCCGGCCGCCGACGAGTACGTCACGATCACCGCGCTGGTCGGCAGATGCTGCAGCTCGTGCTGCTCGACCAGGAATTCGCGGGAGCGCTGCGCCGTCCGGCCGAGCGAGGCGTTGCTGCCGGTCGCGCGGGACGTGCTCAGGCCCCAGGCGGTGCTGGAGCTGATTCCCTCGGTCAGCGAGAGCGAATCGGACCAGGCGCTCGACTCGCTGGCGTCGCGGCTGGACGAGCCGGTGAAGTCGCCGAACGGCGCCAAGACTCCGTGCCGGGTCCGGCCGCGGCCAGTGCTGCGGCCGGACGTGCCGGTGGCCGAGACCGACGCGGCCGCCGAGTCCGCGGTGCCGAGTGTGCTGGTGTACGAGTCGCCGACCGTATCGGTCACGGCCAGCCCGATCGTGTCGGTCAGCTGGCTGAGCACGAGGCGGTGCTCGGTCCCGATCTGCTCGGCGGCCGCGCGGGCGTCCTCGGCGTTTCCCAGCCGCATGAAGGCGACTGCGGCATGACCCCGGCCCAGCCGCTCCCGGACCGGAGCCGGGATCGACCGGTAGCCGACGACGAGCCCGGTCCCGGCGATCTCCGCCGCATCGCAGAGCCGGTCGAGCACGTCACCGCGGAGGCGCTCCGCGCCCAGCACGCAGAGGGTGCGCTGCCAGGGCGGGCCCGGTGCAGCCTCGCGCAGCATGTGCGTCAGCGCCACCGCGATGTAGGTGCCGAGCACCTTGTTGCCGATCGCGGCCGACCGCCGGTCCAGCCAGGCCACCCGCAGCCTGCTCGGACCGCTGCCGCCCGGCGCCGAGCCCAGCGGGTCGAGCGCCCGCAGCCGGGCTTCCATCGCCCAGGCCCGGTCGATCACGACGCGCTCGGACGCGCCGCGGCCGAAGAGCGTCCGCAGCCGTTCCAGCTGGCCGGTCGTCAGCAGCCCGGAACGGATGTCCGCCCGCGGGTCGCCTATCTCGGCCAGCGCCCGCAGGGCCGCTGTCACCTGAGCGATCCTGGCGCTGCTGCCCAGCACCTCCAGCACGCGGCTGAGCAAGGCCGCATCGCGCGCCTGATCGGCCTGGGCAGCTGGCTCGTCGCTGGCGCTGACCGTCAGGGCCAGCACGTCCGACAGCGCGGGGATGTCCAGGCCCGCGCCCAGGTCCAGCCGCGGCAGGTCGCCGGGCAGCACCCACACGAGCGGATCGATACCGGACTTGCCGGCCAGCGCCAGCAGGTCGGCGGCGACGCCGCCCTCGGTCAGGTCCAGCACCGTGACATCGCCGCCGGCGGCCAGCCGCGGAGCGGCGATCATGGTCAGCAGGGCAGACCAGCCGGCCAGGGTCCCGCCGGCGATGTCGATCCGGTGCAGTGCGCTGGGCAGCGATACCGCATACCAGCGCGGCTGCCGCCGGAACGCCGCCGCGGCCTGCTGCCAGCCGCGCAGCTGACGCGCATGCGCCTCCTGCTGTGCGGCCAGCTGGCCCTGCTGCACGGCGTTGATCTTCGCTATCCGCTGCTCCTCGGCGACCACCAGGTCACGCAGGCCGCGTCGGCCGCGCCAGCGCGCGCGCACGCTCCAGCCTGCGGCGGCGGCGCAGCAGACCCAGCCGAGCGCGACGATTCCCGCGCTCAGCGCCCCCGCCGCGGCTCCCGCCGCGACGCCGCCTGCCGCGATGACGGCAGTCGCTAGTGTCAGCGTGGCCGGTCTGGCCAGCCTGGCTTCCTCCCGGTGCTGCGCCGCCAGCCAGCTCTCGCTGACCTGATCGGGCACGGCGGGCACGGGGGCCCTGGGCATCGGGCCGGGATCGGGCTGCCGCAGCGCGTACTGCCAGCCGAGGTAGATGCGGTCGGCGCGGAACTGGTCGTCGCGGCGCGGGAGCTGGTCCGCGGCGCCGATGCTGGTCACGGCCGCCCGCCCGGCCCGGCCGGAATCGTCAGGCACCCTGGCAGCACCCGCGCCCGGTCGCCCCGCGCGATCAGGGTGAATCCGCGGTCCGGCTGCCGCATCAGCAGGTCCGCCAGCGGCCGGCCCGGTTCTTCGCCTGGCCGCGTGAAGACCTCGCCTGCCCTGGCTCCGCCGGATACTCCGCTGCCCCCGGCTGCTGGTCCCGCCACGGCCAGCGGGTGAGAGCCGGGCGCGGCTACCGGGCCAGGACCGGCCAGCGTGCCACGACCGGCGGGCGGCCTCGCCCCGGCCAGCAGCCCCGGCCCTGCGGGGCCGGCCAGGCTGGCTAGCAGCCGGGCGAGATCAGCGCCGGCCGGGCCGGCGGCCAGGATGACGCGTGCGGCCGGAGCCAGGCCCGCGGCGGCCTCCGGCCGGGCGGTGCTCAGCAGCACGGCCGTGCCGGTGGCGGGCGCGGGAGCGAGCAGGCCGGCCAGGGCGCGCGGGCTGACCCATTCGATGCCGTTGACCCAGACCAGGCTGTCACCGCTCAGGTCGCGGTGGCGCAGGCGGCCCAGCACGGCGGTCAGATCCGCCAGCACCAGCCGTGCCACCATCGCGGCGGCGCGGCCCTGGCGCGGGTGGTCGAGCGAGAACAGGACGACCTGCCGGTCCCGGACTGCGTGACCGAGCCGGATAGCCGCTGCTGCCGTGGCCGGCGGGCCTGGCTGCGGCGAGGCCGTGCCTCCGGAGCCGGCCGCAGCGCCGCGCGCGGACGGCCACAGCCCGCGCCCGAGCGGCGAGGCGCTGAGCACCGGGAGCTGGGCTGCGAGCAGAGCAGCCAGGTCAGGGTCGGCTTCCAGCAGGCCGGCGGCGGTGTCAGCCTGCTGGCCCAGCCCGACCCGGCGCGGGTCACCGGCAGGCAGCGCGGACGCTCTCGCGCGCAGGCCTGACGGCTGCAGGACGCCACCGAGGCCAGCCAGAATGTCCTCGCCGGCGGACGTTCCGGCGGCCAGGACGGCCAGCGCGGCGGACAGGTAGCGCTGTGCTGCCTGCCGCTGCTGCCCGCTGACGCCGCCCCAGTCGATCATCTCAGCCAGCAGCCGCGCTGCCTGGCCGAGCTGACGGTCCAGGAACGGCTCGTAACGGGCGGCCGCGCCGGCGGAGAACACGGTCAGCGGAGCATCCGCGAGCGCGCAGGCCGCGGTGACCGCGGCGGTGACGGCGGCAGCCTCGGACAGGTCAATGATCAGTACCGCCTTGCGGCGGCGGATCGCGGCGGCGGCGACCGGCATGGCCAGCTCGGTGGCGCGTTCCTCGTCGGCGGCCACGGCGAGCACTCCGCCCGCCGCCTCCGGCCAGCAGATCCCGGCGAGCCGGCCTGAGGCCAGCTCGAGGCCCACGCCGCAGCCATCCCTGGTAACAGCGCAACCATCGGCCATGGCTGCCCTGCTCAGACGGCTGCGGACGGCCACGATGAGCCCGGCCCGGTGGCCGGGGGCGCCCTGGCGCGAGTCGCCAGGCTGGCTCAGCCAGCCCAGGATGGCCGCCTCGGCGGCCGCGGCCATCAGCGCGAACGGAAGCTGGCGTGGCAGCCACTGCGCCGCGCCGCCGTAGCCGGCCAGCAGGTGCAGTACCCGGCCGGGCTGGTGCCCGGCTCCGGCCAGGTACGCCCAGACGCGTCCGGGGCCCGCGGTGAACCCGGCCGCGGCCGTGGCGGGCCCGATCGCGAGGACCCAGGCCAGCCCGGCGAAAGCCGGGACCGCCAGCCACAACCGGTGCCAGCGGCTGACCCGGCCGACGGCCAGGAACGCGACGGCCAGCACGAGCGTGAGCTGGGCGAACAGCAGATGCGCGAGCAGCACGGCGACGCCGAGCGCAGCGGCCAGCTCACCGCGCCGGGAGGCGGCCGGGGCTAAGGAACGGAAGCGCCGCGGTGCGCGTCCGGTCAGGCCGGCCATGGAGGCAGGCATACCGGGTCAAGGTTCCCAGGACCGTACCTGATGTGTCCAGGCGCCCGGCCAACTGCGAGGGCGGCCCCCCTTGCGGCCCGCGGTCATGGCCGCGGCGGACGGGACTTTTCATCGTGCCGTCAGCGGCGCAGGAAATGTCGGCGGCGGGCTGCGCCGCAGTGCCGACCAGGGAAGTCGTCACCGGCGCGCTTCCCGTCCTGTCGCCATCGTGCGCCGTCGGGGTACTTCTCAGATCAGCTCGATGGCGACAGACGGCGGCGAGGTCAGGCTGTTATGCACGGTGCAATGCGAGACCACCGCGTGCAGCGCCGGCGGCGGTCGGCCGGCAGCTCGGCCGGCGCCCGGACGGTGAGGCGGACGCCGCTGACCCGCGCCGGACGATCACTGGCCATATCGAAGTCGGCCGACACAGCCAGCCCGTCACGGCCGTACCCATGACGCGTCAGGTACCGGCCCGCGTAGAAAGCCACGCAGGTGGCCAGCGATGCGACAAACAGCTCGGTGGGGGTCGGCGCGGTGTCCAGGCCGCCGGCTTCGGCTGGCTGGTCCACCAGCACCCGGTGCCCGCGCACCGAAACCTCGTAGGACTCCCCCGATAGGTACCGCACGTCCATCTGGTGAGCATCGGCGCCGACGGGCCGTTCAGCTACCTGTACCTGCTCCATGTCTGCGCTCCTCTGGCCGCCTATGTTCCCTCTACAGGATACCCTAGGGGGTAAATCGAGCAGGTGCGATAGTCATCTCTGTTCGGGCCTTTGGTCCCGGCCGGAGGCCGGGCGGCAGGCCGGCGCGGCATTCCGCTCGCGGTGGCGGACGCCGATCAGCCCGGTTCGCGCAGTGAGTCGAGTGCGGCCCTGATCCTCGCGGCTGCGTCGTCAGCCACAGGCTGGAGCGCCGGCTGCCCGGCGACCGCCACTCAAGTGCCGCGCCCGCCTGTCAGGCGAGCGTGAGGAACATCTTCTCCATCTGCTCCTCGGTCATCGGGGCGTCGCCGTCAGCGGCTAGGCACTGCCGCATCCCGCTGGCTACGATCTTGAACCCGGCCCGGTCCAGGGCGCGCGACACCGCGGCGAGCTGGGTGACCACCTCCGCGCAGTCACGTCCGGTCTCGATCATCGCGATCACCCCGGCTAGCTGTCCCTGGGCCCGGCGCAGCCGGTTGAGCACAGCTCCCGTCGCCTGCTCGTCGATCTGCATCGTCATCCCCCTCCCGTCGCCCGTGCCAATCATACCCTGCAGGGTATAGGTGTGCCGGTCAGAGGAGTCCGGGCAGGCTGCGCGTCAGGGTGTACCCGGCGACGGCGACGATCAGGACGGTGAACGCGGCAGTCAGCCGCCGCGGGTCGATGCGGCCAGCCAGGCAGCCCTGCGAGCGGCGCCCGCGGGACTGCCCGTACTCGCGTGGACCCTGCCCGCCGCGATCGCCAGCCAGCTGAGCACCTGCGCTGGCCGCGCCGCACGGGACAGCAACTCCGGCGATCATCCGCGGACCCGGCCGGCGCGCGGGGCCGCCGGAGGCGCGAGCCGCCGCCGCCCGTATAGCCTCGGGCAAGGCAGACGCCTCGGCCTTGAGGCGAAGGCCGGGAGGGGGCCGATGAATCAGATGCTGGCCGCTGCTGACCTGCCCCGGGTCGCGACGCTGGGCGGGACCGCGCTTCCGCTGGCGCGGCGCGCACGGGTATACGCGTGCGGCATCACGCCCTATGACGTGACCCATCTCGGCCACGCCGCCACGTTCGTCTGGGTCGACACGCTGGCCCGGGTGCTGCATGCCGATGGCTCCGAGGTGCTGGTGTGCCGCAACGTGACCGACGTCGACGACGTACTGCTGGCCGCGGCGAGCCGGGACGGTTCGCCGTACAGCCGGTTCGCGGTGATCCAGCAGTTCTATTTCGACCGGGACATGGCGGCGCTCGGCGTCCGGCCGCCGGCCCTCCAGCCGCGGGCGCACGCCTACATCGGGCAGGTGATCGCGCTGGCCGTCGGCCTGCTGGCGCGCGACGCGGCTTACCTGCGAGATGGCCATGTCTACTTCCGCGGGGAAGGCGCCGCCCGGCGGGCGGCGCTGAGCCGCGACGCGGCGCTGCGGCTCGCGGCCGAGTACGGTGATCGCCCGGACGACTCGCGGAAGGACGACCCGTTCGACGTCGCGGTGTGGCAGGCGTCGCGCGGGGACCAGCCGGCCTGGGACAGCCCGTGGGGCCCTGGCCGCCCCGGCTGGCATGCCGAGTGCGCGGCGATGGCCCTGCACGAGTTCGGCCCCGCGGTCGACGTCCACGCTGGCGGCGGTGACCTGAGGTTTCCGCATCACGCCTACCAGTCCGCGCTCGCCGAGGCGTTCACCAGGGTCACCCCGTTCGCCCGGGCCCGGTTCCAGGTCGGCGTGGTCAGCATCGCTGGGGCCAAGATGGCCAAGTCGGCGGGCAATCTCGTCCTGGTCAGTGACCTGCTCGAGGACTACCCCGCTGCGGCCCTGCGGCTGCTGATCCTGGACCGCCGGTGGGACCAGGACTGGGAATACCACCCGGCCGCCCTGGAGGGCGCGGCGGCGCGGCTGGAGCGGCTGCAGGCGGCGGCCGGGCGGCCCGATCGCGCCGCGGCGGGCGCGGGCGGCGCCGCGGTGACAGCTGTCCGCGCCGCGCTGGCCAGTGATCTCGACGTGCCGGCCGCCCTGCGCATCGCGGAAGATGACAGCGGCGGCCAGGCCGCCAGGGTGCTGGGCTCGCTGCTGGGATTGTGGTAAGCGCTGGCGCAGGGTCGGCTGGGCTCATCGCCCGGCTCCGCGCCCGCCCTGAACGTCCGCCCGTGGCGGGGACCGCGCCGGTCGCGCCTACACGACCCGCCCGGCTGACGGCGAGGGCACGAGCTCGCTGTCGTCATGTGCGCCGGCCGTCGCGCTGGCTGACACACCGGCGCTCTCGGTCAGGGCGGCCTGCTGCGACGTGGTCAGGGAGGCTGTCTCGCGGGCCTCGGGCTCGGGCGCCCCGCCATGGACCCTGAGCGCCGGGTGGGCATCGGCCCAGTAGACCATGCCGAGCCACGTCCCGAGGCAGAGCAGGGCGATGATCGGGGTGACGATGCCGACCCATACAGTTCCGCTCATGACTGGCGCTGCCTTCCCTGGAGGTCCCCGACGCTGACGGCCGCGCGCATGCAGCGCAGCTGGTGCATCAGCCGTATGCGATTCCTCACCTGTCCAGGCCATCGCGACGGGCTGCGGTGCGCCAGGGACTAACGGCCCGTCAATGACGGCCTTCCGCCCGCGCGACTCCTGGCAACCGCAGGAAACCGGGCATAGGCCGCGGAGCGGGCGGCGCCGGCCCCTTGAGCTCGTCACCGCGCGCAGCCGTGATTCTCCGGGTCGCGGCAGGGGCCAGGGCGGATGACACGGCGGCCGGGCCGATCAGGACTCCCAGTCCTCCATCGCGTGCGCCCAGGCCCCGGACGGAGGGTGCTGCTCGCAGCCTGGCAGCGGCGGATCTCCCGTCTGCACGACGACGCGGAACAGGTCAGGACGCAGCACCGCCACTGTGAGCGCGACTGGCCGGGCGCCTGCCGGATCGTCGAACCGCACGGTCACGATCGCGGCGGGCTGTCCCACCGACAGCCGCAGGCTGCGGGCCACTGCGGGCGGCGGCTGCTGCATCTCGATATGCAGCGAGCTTGGCCGGCCGCCGGCACGAAGTCGGCCCGGTCGGCGCCCGACTCTGCGGGCGCCGCCAGCGGAAGGAGGCTCAGCGTCGCGGGAAGCCCGGATCCGGTCTGCCCGTTCAGCTGTGCCCCTAGCTCGCCGGCCAGGTAGGTGGTGGAGAGTGCGGCCGGCTCGCCGCCCGCCGTCCACAGGAACCTGACCACGCAGATCGGCTCGGGCCCGGTTACCTCGAGCGCCCAGCCGATGTCCTCGGGCACCCGGCGCCAGGAAACCTGCCGGCTCTGGCAGGCGATCTCCCCGCCCATCGGGTCGATAAAGGACTCAAGGCCGGCGACGCCCTCCAGCGGGATCAGGTACTCCGCCGGGCTGGCCCGGTACACCTGGCCGTCGGCGAGGCGGCGGATCAGGTGCCTGCTGGCCAGTTCCTCCAGCGCGGCGTCAATCTCCGCGGCGCTGACGTTGTAGCGGCGGGCCAGCGCGGTGTGCCGGGGCAGCCGCCAGCCCGGCTCGTGGTGCACCAGGGCGGCCGCGAGCCGGTCAGCCAGTACGCCGACGGCGGGCCTGGTCGCGGACCTGGCCCGGGTCAGCCCGCTGGTGTCAGCGTGCCCGGCGGCCATCGACCGGCTTCTCTCCCCGGAGCTGGGCTCCGGGTACCCGGGCGGGAGAGGGAGGCCTGCTGACCCCATGGCCGCTCACTCTGCGTGACGCCGGGACCAGGCGATGATGAACCGTCCCGCGATGATGATCAGGAGAACGAATACGAACAGGAGCAGTGCCGCGTCGTAGGAGAGGATCTGCAGCGAGTGCACCGGGCTGTCAAAGAAGCTCCACACGGGATACGTCAGGAAGCCGATCGCGTTATGGGTGACCTGAGCAGAGGGATTCGTCTCGTTCCACCCGGCTGTGTACAGCAGCGGCGCGGTCTCGCCGACAGAGATCGCGATGGCGATCAGCAGGCCCGTGACGATGCCGGGCAGCGCTGACTTCAGCACGATTTTCCGCAGCGTCCAGGATGGCGGGATGCCGAGCGCCTCCGCGCCATCGCGGTACGGGCTGGGCACCTGGCCCAGCGAGGTTTCCGTTGCCTTGGCGATGTACGGGACCACGATCACCGACATGACCAGCACGGCGGGCAGCAGGCCGAAGCCCCAGTGCAGGCCCACCACGAGGGTGAGGTACCCGACCAGGCCCAGCACGATCGACGGTATCCCGGCTAGCACCTCATACGCGCCGCGCAGGATGCCGCGGTGCCTGCCGACGGCGAACTCGGACAGGTACAGGCCGGTCAGGATGCTGATCGTGCCGCCGATGAGCAGCACGCCGAGCGTGATCGCGAAGGTGCCGAGGATGGCGTTCTCCAGGCCGCCGCCCGTTCCGGTGGTGTCAGTGGTGAGCACGCTCCAGTGGAAGCTCGGCACGGCACGGGCGATGATGCCGCCCGCCAGCCAGACCGTCGGGACGACGATCACGAGCAGGCAGAGAGCGCACAGGACCCAGAACACGCCATTGGCGATCTTCCGGCCGACCGGCACGCGCGGCCACTCGCCCACGCCAAGGCCAGCCGTTGCCGAACCCGGCGGCCTGGCCGCGGCGGACGGCGTGTTGCTGCCGGTATTGCCAGTGCTGCCGGTATTGCCAGTGCTGCCGGTATTGCCAGTGCTGCCCGTATTGCCAGTGCTGCCGGCGCTCATGCTAAAGCCCCCTGCCGACGGGAAGGGCGGTTCCGGAGGTCCGCCGGACCAGCAGCCGGGCGAGGACGTTGGCCAGCAGCGTGATGATCATGAGGACCAGCCCGAGCTCGCAGTAGGTCTTGACGCCCAGCTGGCTGGTGATCGCGTCGTCGAGGTGCAGCACGATGTCGGCGGCGATGGTGATCATTGTCTGGTAGATGTTGGTGGGTATGGTCCCCAGTGCGGCCCCGCAGACCATGGCGACGGCGATCGTCTCGCCGAGCGCGCGGCCGAGACCGAGAACCGCGGCGCCGATGATGCCGCTGTTGACCCACGGCAGGGTCACCCGCCGCGCGCACTCAAAGTCGGACATGCCCAGCGCTATGGCACCCTCGCGGGGCAGGATCGGCACCTGGCGGATCAGGTCCCGCGCCGTGGCGGCGATGATCGGGATCACCATGATCGCGAGAATCAGCCCGGAGGTCAGCAGGCCCTGGCCATTGCCGGTGTCACCGCGGAAGAATCTCAGCACTGGCACGTCAGGCATGTGGCTGGCGATCCACGGGGTGATGTGGTGCGCGAGGAAAGGCCCGAATGTGAGCGCCCCCCACAGGCCGATGATCACGCTCGGGATCCCGGCCAGCAGCTCGAGAAACCCGCCGATGATGCTGGCTATCTGCCGCGGCAGCCGCTCGACGATCATCAGGGCCGCGCCGACCGACACCGGGATCGCGATGATCAGGGCAATGGCGGAGGTTGCCAGCGTGCCGACGATCTGCGGCAGCGCGCCGAACGCCTCCCCTGGCAGATGAGTGAGACCGTCGGTGGTGACCGGCACGCCGTAGCCGGCGCCGAAGGTCCAGATGCTGCTGGTGAAGAAGCTCCAGCCGTTGAACTTAAGCGCAGGGATCGCCTGCACGACCAGCGTGATGAAGACGAATCCCAGCATGAGCAGCGGGACTACCGCGCCGACCCGGCCAAGCCAGCGGATCAGGCCGCCGCCGCTCGTCCAGGCGCGCAGCGCTCCGCCGGCCGGGCGGGCGGGCCGGGAGCCCGCCCCCCCGTCCGGAGCAGTCGGTGCCGAGGTGGTCATGAACTCAGCCGCTGATCGAGCTGATCAGGGTCTTGGCCGTTGTCACCACGCTCGACGGCAGCGGCTGGAAGCCGACCGGCCCCAGGTATGTCGAGCTGGAGCCCGACGTGACGGCCCAGTCCAGGAACGCCTTCAGCGCGGTCGCGGTATTCGCGCTCGGCTGGGACTTCTTCACGATCACGTACTCATAGTTGATGATCGGGTAGCCGCCGGCCGCCGAGGTGTCGATCAGCGACTGCGACCCCGATGCCGGGGTCGCGGGGGCGAAGCTGGCCAGCGCGGCGCCAATGGTCGACGAGGTCGGCTGGGTGTACTTGTCTGCCTTGTTCTCCAGCGATGCCTCGCCCAGGCCAGCCGCGCTGGTCTTGGACAGGTAGCTGATCCCGATATACGCGATGCAGCCCTTGTTGGCTCCGCAGCCCGTCACCATCCCGCCGCTGCCAGTCTCGGCCAGCGAGTCGGCCTTGGTCGGCCAGCTCACCGTGGTGTTGACGTTGGTCGCTGGCCACAGGCTGGGGTCCTGGGAGTTCATGTAGGAGGTGAACAGGAAGGTGCTGCCCGAGCTGTCCGCGCGGTGCAGCGCGATAATCTTCTCGGCCGGCAGCGTCACGCCGGGGTTCAGGGCGGCGATGGCCGGGTCGTTCCAGGTCGTGATCTTCCCCGAGTAGATCTCGGCGAGCACGGTGCCGTTCAGTTTCAGCGACTTGACCCCGCTGACGTTATAGTTGATCATGACCGCCGCCACGGTCGTCGGGATGTTCAGCAGCCCCGGGTACTGGGTCATGTCGGCACTGGACAGGTAGGCATCAGAGGCACCTATCGTCACCGTGCCCGTGGCGGCATCCGCGATGCCGGTTCCCGAGCCGGTGCCCGCCGTGGTGATAGTGACCTTCGGCGCGACCGACTTGTACCCGGTCGCCCACGCGCCGAACAGCGGGAACATCAGCGTGCTGCCGGTCTCGGTGAGCGCGGCGGCGGACGAGGCGGCGGACGAGGACGAGACGTCGCCTTCGGCGAAGACGACGAGGAGGAACTACTTGAGCTGCCACAGGCCGCAGCGAGCACAGTTAGCGGAACCATGGCGGCCGCCGTGCAGACCAGGCGAATTCTCTTGGCCACCGGGACATACTCCTTTGTTTTTCCTGTGCGTTTCAGCGCGCAGAATCCGGTTCGCGCGCGGGCGCGCGCGATGAGTTAAGTGCCGCGCTTGCGCGCGGTTCCTGCGCCCGCGCAGGCAAGGAGTCTCCCGCGCGGGTGGTCTGGGTCAGCCGAAGTGGCCGCCGACGTAGCGAGCGGTTTCTTCCTGGGCCGGGTGATCGAATAGCTGCCGGGTATCACCGTGCTCGACCATCCGCCCGGCGTTGAGGAAGATGGTCCGGTCCGCGATCCGGCTGGCCTGGGCCAGGTTGTGCGTGACGATGATGACGGTCAGGTCCGGGATCAGTGTGCGGACCAGCTTCTCGATGGACTCGGTCGCGACCGGGTCCAGGGATGACGTTGGCTCGTCGAGGAGCAGTACCTCCGGGCTGATCGCCAGCGCGCGGGCCAGGCAGAGCAACTGCTGCTGGCCGCCGGAGAGCCGGAACGGCGAGTCCTTCAGCCGGTCCTTCACCGCATGCCACAGCCCGACTTCGGTGAGCCGGTGCTCCGCGATCTCCTTCAGCCCGGACTTGCTGGCCATCTTGTGCGCCCGCGCGCCCGCGGTGACGTTGTCCAGGATCGACATCGGGAACGGGTTCGGCCGCTGGAACAGCATGCCCACCCGGCGCCGCAGCGACATCAGCTGGACGTGGGCGCCGAAGATGCTGCGCCCGTCGAGCAGTACGTCGCCGTCGTGCCGGTACCCCGTCACCTTGTCATTCATCCGGTTGAACGTGCGCAGCAGCGTCGTCTTGCCCGAGCCGGTAGGGCCGATCAGCGCGGTCACCGCGCCGCGGTGCACATCAACGGAAATATTCGACAAGATGGCCCGTGTCCCGAAGCTCAGAGTCAGGTCCACGGCGCTCAGCGCCACCGTGCCATCCGGCGAACCCGGTGCCGCCGTGCTGGTCCCGTTCGTGCTCGTCGCCGTTACCACGGACTTCGCCCCTGCCCCGGTACCGGCGGGATCCGCCTCGATCGACATTCTTTCGCCTCACCCTTGCTGCGCTCGGACCATTGCGCGGTTCGCTCTGCAACCACTGCCACCTGTCTAAGGGGTCCAGGTAAAGAGCAGATGAACGGAAGGTGTATCTGAAGGTGAAGGCACGGGGTCAAATAGGGAAATGCTGTTTGGGCGGCGACCTGGCCAGGAAGGACCCGCGAAACGACCGCGGGCGGCTTTCCGCATATATGCGGAAAGCCGCCCAGGTCCGGATAAAGCTGGCAGCCCGGCGTCAGACTGCTACGTCGATCTCGGCAACCTTGCCGGTGGAGGCCACGACGGCGCGCTCAGCGCGCAGATCGCCCGGCGCGAGCACCCGCAGCGTCCAGTTACCGGGCGCCGCGAAGAACCGGAAGCCGCCATCCTCGCCGAGCGGGACCTCGGCCACGAATTCACCATCGGAGTTGAGCAGCCGCGCGTACCCGACCGGCACCGCCGTGCCGTTCTGGGTAACACGCCCTTGCACCACGGCCTGGCTGCCCGCCTCGGAGACCGTCACGCCGCCGCGCGGCGCGCCGCAGCCGTCGTCGCTCATGCGCCATCCCCGATCTCGATGGGGACGCCGACCAGGGAGCCGTACTCGGTCCACGAGCCGTCGTAGTTCTTCACGTTCGGCTGGCCCAGCAGCTCGTGCAGGACGAACCAGGTGTGCGCCGACCGCTCGCCGATCCGGCAGTACGCGATCGTGTCGGTGCCGAAGTCCACGCCCGCGTCGCCGTACAGCGCGCGGAGCGCGTCATCGGACTTGAACGTGCCGTCTTCCTCGGCCGCCTTGGACCAGGGGATGTTCCGCGCGGTCGGGATGTGCCCGCCGCGCTGCGCCTGCTCCTGCGGCAGGTGCGCCGGCGCGAGCAGCCGGCCGGCGAACTCGTCCGGCGAGCGCACGTCGACCAGGTTCTGCTGGCCGATGGCCGCCACGACCTCGTCCCGGAACGCGCGGATCGAGGAGTCCTGCTCGCGGGCGGTGTAGCTCGTCCCGGGCCGCTGCGGCACCTCGGTGACCAGCTTGCGCGAGTCCAGCTCCCAGCGCTTGCGGCCGCCGTCCAGCAGCTTGACGTCCTGGTGACCGTAGAGCCTGAAGTACCAGTACGCGTACGCCGCGAACCAGTTGTTGTTACCGCCGTACAGGATGACCGTGTCGTCGTTGCTGATCCCGCGCTCCGACAGCAGCGCCTCGAAGCCCGCCCTGTCGACGAAGTCACGGCGTACCGGGTCCTGCAGGTCCTTCTTCCAGTCGATCTTGACCGCACCCTGGATATGGCCCGTGTCATAGGCGCTGGTGTCCTCGTCCACCTCGACGAGCACCACGCCGGGGTCCTCCCCGTGGGCCTCCACCCAGTCGGCGTCCACGAGGACGTCGGAACGGCTCATAACGAAACCTCCTTGCTTGCTTATTGGCTTACTTATTGGCGTCGGCGGCCAGCGGCTGCCGGGCCGGCCAGATACGTCGGATGAGCAGGTACATCTCACAGCCCAGGCACAAGCCGAAGATGCCGTTCAGGAAGGCCGCCGCGAGCCCGGCAGCAGCCGCGGCCATGCCCAGCGGCTGCAGGTGCGCCGCGTAGCCGATAACGCCGATGATGCTGATCACCAGCCCGAGTCCCTGGGCGAAACGCGGCGGTGCCGCGGGCTCTAGCTCCCGCGGCGGGCCCAGATGCGGCCGGACCAGCCACCTGTACAGCAGTCCGTACGGCGAGTACCGCATCCCGAAGAGCGTGCCGCAGGCGAACACCAGCGCCTGCACGGCCAGCAGCCAGCCGCTGCTGAGGATCAGCACGACCGCGAAGACGACCATGGTGATCAGCGCGCCGAAGCGCGGTCCCCTCGGATCGATCTCCATCTGTGGTATCCCTCCGGTTCTGCCGACGCAGACCTGATGGCCTGATGCTGCTGGCTGGAGCTGCTCAGTGCGGGAGCCGGCCGGCCGGGCGGCTGCCGCTGCCAGGCATCTTCGGGCCGCGCGGGCGTGCCCGGTCCGGCGCAGGCCCGGGCGCAGCGTGGCTGACAGCGCTCACACAGGCGGTGCAGGCCAACAGATGGCGGTCGAGACGCGGCAGAAGTCCACTGCACGCCGCCTGGTCAGGGCGGTACGCGGCAGCCGCGCACGATCGGTCTGCCGGATACGGCAAGTCCACCCGGGCATGTAGCCGATGGTATGCGTGACCGGGCCCACTGTCACTATCCGCTTTCCCGACCTGATGTATAGGAATCATCAGGTTTCAGGATAGCCGTCCCGAGCGCCGCGATCACGTCCGGCCTTCGCGGCTGCCCGCTCGCCCGCCGGGCTATCTCGCCGCCCGGCCCCAGCACGAAGACTGTCGGGGTGCGCAGGACGCCCAGGTCCCGGACCAGGTCCAGCCGCGACTCGGCATCGATTTCGATATGCGTGACGCCCTCAGTCATGTCGGCCACATCAGCCAGGATCCGCCTGGTGGCACGGCACGGGGCGCAGAAGGCCGAGGAGAACTGCAGCAGGGTCGCGCGAGCGCCCAGCGGCTGGCCGATATCGGCGCTGGTCAGCCTGCGCGCTGCCGCGGGCTTCCGCTGGCCAGGCTGACCGGTCGCGGCCCCGCCGTCGCCGCGGGCGGCCGTGGACGGTCTCGGCGCGCGCATCGTCCCGTTGCGGCTACGCCAGATCGCCCCGATCCCGGCCGCGGCGGCCAGCGCGACCAGGCAGGTAATCAGGCCAGGTGTCACATGCAGTGCAGCATCAGGCCGCGCCGCGGCATTCCCGGTTCAGCTAGCCGGAATAGTCAGCAGCGCCTGCCCGTGCGCGGTGAGCTGGAAACTGCGGACGCTGCCGGGTGCCAGCTGCGACGTTGCCGGGTACCAGGTCCCGGCATAGCTGCCAGTGCTCGTCCAGGTCCCGGCCAGCAGGCGCTGCCCGGCGCTCGTCACGACCCAGAACCTGCAGGTCGTACCCGTCGGCACGCCGGCGACCCGGACCTGCATCGCGGTCCCCCAGCCGGTCGGCGAGTAGGCGACGACCGCGCTGACATGAGTGGCCGCGTTGCTGCCGCGGACCGTGTCCTGCTGGACGGCCGACGAGGGCCGCCCGTGCGACTGGACCGCCGTGGCCACCGCGGCCCCGCCGCCGGCCAGCACGACGGCCGCGGCCGCGGCCGCGGCTATCGCGCGCCACCTGCTGATCTTGCGCCGGGCTGCCGCCCGGCGCAGCAGGGACGGCAGCAGCTCCGCTGACGGCAGCGCGTCTTCGGCCTGCGAGTCGCCGGCCAGCGTCAGCCGCTCGGCATCAGCTAGCGGCACCCGGCCCAGCAGGGCCGGCAGGGCCGCCAGCCCGGCCAGTTCCTCCCGGCAGTCAGCGCACCGGTCCAGGTGCCGGTCGACGACTGCCCGGTCCGCCGGGTCGATCGCGCCGACGACGTAGACGCCGAGCAGGTGCCGGATCTCACGGCATGACGGGTCGCTCATAGCGCGAGCCCCCGTTCTTCCAGTGCCAGCTTGAGCGCGCGCAGCGCGTAGAAAGTCCGCGATTTCACGGTCCCGGCGGGAATGCCGAGCGTAGCTGCCGCCTCGGCCACCGACTTCCCCCGGTAGTACGTCTCCAGCAGGACGCAGCGATGGTCTGGCCGGAGCGAGGCCAGAGCATCCCCCACCGCCCAGGACTCCAGCACTCGGTCGGTCTCGTCTGCGCCCGGCAGCAGCTCGAGGGCGCTGTCGGCCACCTCGTGCGGCCGCGCCTTCCTGGCCCGATGCGCGTCGAAGGCGAGGTTCCTGGCCACCGCGAACAGCCAGGGCCTCGCCGGGCGGTCGGCGATGGCCTCGGGATGCAGCCAGGCCCGCAGCAGCGTCTCCTGCACGATGTCCTCGGCTCGCTGCCGGTCCCCGTTCATCAGGTGCAGGACGTACCGGAGCAGCGGCCCGGCGTGATCGGCATAGAGCGCACGGATCAGCGCCTCGTCGGACACCGGGCCGCGAGCGTCCCTGGTGCTGCCACTTCCCGCGCCTGCCACAGTGGTAACAACGGGCCGCGGGCCGCGCCGGTTCACCGGGCCGCCCCGGCATTCGGCGTCAGCCGGCTAGCCGCCGGCAAACGGCGGGAGCACCTCGATGACGGCGCCGTCGGGAAGAGGGACGGTTTCCGGCGCCCGCACCCCCACCGGGGTCCCGTCGACGAGAAAGGACGAGCGCGCCAGGACCGCTCGCAGCCGGGGGCTCTGCCGCGGCGCGTCCTCGCCCGGCGGCGGCCCGGAGCGCTCCCGCCCGGCCCGGCCCGGCCGTCCGGCCGCGCCAGGGGCAGCGCTCCGCGGCGCCTGCCGGCCAGCGGCGCGGATGGCGGCAGCCAGCGTCTCAGCGCAGATGCGCTCCTCGGCCACGCCGGCCGCCTCCTTCGCCGCAGCCCAGTAGCGGAGGGTCACGGTAGCCATGTCAGCTATCCTCCCTTATAGCGGCCCAGGACAACGACGACCCCGGGTCTTCGGAGTCATTAGCGCATCTTCCCGCGGACTCGCGGGCCGGAGGTGGCGGGCTTGAGCAATGTGCTCTTGCTGACGGGCGCCGCCGAGCAGCCGGCCGACATTCTTCCGTCGCTGAGCCTGCTGCCGCACACGGTCCGGGTGGCCGAGGCATCCCTGGCCGCGGCCGTGGCCGGACCGGTGCCCGACGCGATCCTGGTCGACGCCCGCCGGGAGCTGGTCCAGGCGAAGCGGCTGCTGCAGGGCCTGCGCGGCCAGGACCGCGATGTGCCGGTCATCGTCATCGTGACCGAGGGCGGCTGGGCCGCGATCACCGCGGACTGGGGCGCCGATGACCTGGTGCTGCAGACCGCGGGCCCCGGGGAGGTGGAAGCCCGGCTGCGGCTGGCGCTCGGCCGGGCGGCCGGCGTGGCGCCCGCGGGATCGGGGAAGCTCAGGTCGGGCGACCTGGTCATCAACGAGATCACCTACTCGGCCCGGATGCACGGCCGGGCGATGGATCTGACGTTCAAGGAGTTCGAGCTGCTGAAGTTCCTGGTCCAGCATCCCGGCCGGGTGTTCACCCGGGCGCAGCTGCTGCAGGAAGTGTGGGGTTATGACTACTTCGGCGGCACCCGCACCGTTGACGTGCATGTGCGGCGGCTGCGGGCCAAGCTCGGCGCGGAGAACGAGTCGCTGATCGGAACAGTCCGCAACGTCGGGTACCGCTTCGTCCCGGCCAAGGGCAGCGGCGGGCGCGAGGGCCGCGACGGAGGCGGCCTGAGCGACAGCCAGGCAGACGGCACGCCGGACGACGGTACGGAAGACGGCACGCCTGACGACGCGGCGGCCGCGCCGGCCACGGGCGGAGAGCGCGGCAAAGTCCCTGGCACGAGCCGGAAGGGAGCTCAGCCAGCCCATGCCGACAGGTGACCAGGATGCCGCCACCTGGCCCGGCCCGCCGAGCGTGCGCGTCAGCGGCCCGCTGGCCGGGCCCGACGCCGCGGCGGTCCTCGACCTGGTGCGGCACGCGGCCGACGAGGACGGCGTCAGCCCGCTGTCGGAGCACGTGCTGCTGCACCTGCGCTACGGGGGCGATCCGCAGGCCCGCAACGTGCTGCTGCGGCTCGGCGACGTGCTGGCCGGCTACGGGCACCTCGATCCCACCGACCAGGTGGCCGGGCCCAGCGGCGAGATGGTCGTGCACCCCGCCTACCGCCGGCAGGGCCTGGGCCTCGCGCTCGGGCGCGCGCTGGCCGCCGCCGCGGGCGACCGGGGGCTGCGGCTGTGGGCTCACGGCGATCTGCCGGGTGCGGCCAGGCTGGCCGCCGCGGCAGGGTTCGAGCGGACCAGGGCGCTCTACCAGATGCGGCGCTCCTTGCGGGAACCGCTCGACCCGCCGCGACTGCCCGACGGCATCACCGTGCGGACTTTCGTGCCCGGCCAGGACGACGAGGCGTGGCTCGAGCTGAACCGGAGGGCGTTCGCCCGGCACCCGGAGCAGGGCGCGTGGACGAGGGCAGACCTTGACCTGCGCGAGCGGGAGCCCTGGTTTGACCCGGCCGGCTTCTTCCTCGCCGAGCGGGACGGGCGGCTGGCTGGATTTCACTGGACGAAGGTGCACGGCCGCACGGCCGCGGCACCGCACGGGCACGAGGCCATCGGCGAGGTGTACGTCGTCGGGGTGGACCCTGACGAGCGCGGCACGGGCCTGGGCCGCGCGCTCACCCTGGTCGGCCTGCACCACCTGCGGGACCGCGGGCTCCAGCAGGTCATGCTCTATGCGGACGAGGACAATGAGCCCGCTATCGGGCTCTACGAATCACTTGGTTTCGCACATCAGGGGACAGATGTCATGTTTTCTCGCCCAGGTGTGATCAATCCCGACCGAAAGGCTGAATCCGGCCTGAGAAGATAGGGCTAGGTCAGCCGACTGCGACGGATGCAGCCGCAGCCGGCAGCAGCCCGAGGACGGCGTCCAGCTCGGCGACAGTGAGCGCCCGGTCGCTCGCGGCGACGGCGCTGAGCACCTCTGCGTAGAGATCTATCTCATCCAGGGCTACCCGGTCGTGGACTCGGAGGTCGAGGCCGTCACGCACTGCGCGCACCTCCATCACGAGCGGCCGGGTCAACTAAGGCGGTGATGCCAGGTTACGACGCGAAATGGCGCCTGCCCATGACCCATGAGAACCATTTCCTGCCGGCCCTGGCTCGATTCACCTGCCCAGGCGGGCTAGGTGATGTCCGTTTAGGAGCGTTATAGGCGCGCCAATCCCGTCAGCCCGGCCCGGCGCCAGCATCACCCCACGTCGCCTCGCGGTGCAGGGCGGCCCGCCGGGCATACCGCACCGCGGTCTGCGCGAAACCTGCACGGTCGTCATCGGTGAGCTCCCGCACGATCCGGCCCGGTACGCCGGCGACCAGCACGCCCGCCGGAACCTGCATGCCGGGGCGCACGACGGCGCCGGCCGCGATCAGCGAGCCCGCGCCGATCCGTGCGCCGCCGAGGACGATCGCGCCGATCCCGATCAGGGCGCCCGCGCCGATATGCGCACCATGCACCGTGGCCCGGTGCCCCAGGCTGGCTCGTTCCTCCAGCACGGCCGGCTCCCCCGCGTCAACGTGCAGGCAGCAGAGATCCTGGATATTGCACTGCGGCCCCACCTCGATCCGGTCGTCGTCGGCGCGCAGCACCGATCCGTACCAGATGCTGGCCGCCGGGCCGATGGTGACGTTCCCGACCACCACGGCACCGGGAGCGATCCAGGCCTCCGGGTGCACCTCGGGCGTGGCGCCATCGCCGAGCGATCCGATCATGCCGGTCATGCGCGTCATGGCAGCCTCCGTCGGCAGCGCGGCCTTTCGCCGCCGGCGGCTGGCGGCGGAGCCCGCCCGGCCGCGGCGGCGTCAGCCGATTGTGCCAGCCAGCCCGGCGGCGCGGCTATCCGAGGCGCGGCCCGCCGCGTGCTGCTGCTCAGGCAGCTTCCCGGAATCAAGACAAAACACCGTTTCGGTTGCGGCCGAGGTACTTTGGGACAAGAGTCGTGCGCGGTATGGAACATTGAGCCGGCCGGGGACCGCCCCGCACCGGGCGCAGCGACGCAAACTGCAGACCGTGGGCCGTGACGGGCCGTTGACCTGGCGCTAGCGACGACACCCGGGAGTCTGCCTGATCTGCCTGACGGGTGACACCATGACCGACCACATGGACTACGGCGCTGAGCGGGGCCAGGACGACCTGTTCGAGATAGAGCGGCGCGGATACAGCCGCCGGCGGGTTGACGAGTTCATGGCCCGTAACCGCAGTCAGATGCGGGACATCGAGGACCGGCTGTCCCGGGCGCTCGACGACAACGAGCAACTCCGGCTCGAGCTGTCGTCGGCCCGCCAGGCGGCCGCGGAGAAGCCCGCCCATGAGGAGATCAGCGAGCGGATCGGCCAGATCCTGAAGCTGGCCGAGGACGAGGCGAAATCCCAGCGCGCGCGGGCGGACGACGAGATCGCGAAACTGCGCGCCCAGGCGCAGCAGGAGACCGAGAAGCTGCGCAGCGACGTCAAGGCGGAGACCGACAAGACCAGGTCAGAAGCGCACGAGCAGGCCGAGCGGATGCTGAGCGCGGCGCAGGAGCAGGCGGAACGGACCGTCAGCACAGCCCGGGCAGAGGCCGACAAGACGAAGGCAGACGCGCGCGCTGAGGCGCAGCGCACCGTCACCGCGGCCACGCGGCAGTCGGAAAGCGCCATTGCCGCCGCGCAGGCGCAGGCTAAGCAGCAGCTTGATGAGGCGACGGCACGGGCTACCGCTATCCACGACGGTGCCGAGCGGCGGCTCAACCTGCTCATGTCCCGGCACACCGAGGCGATCCGGCGGCTGACCGAGATCCGCGATGTCGTGACCACGCTGGTGGCCGGTGAGGCCGCGCGCGGCTCGCTGGAGGAAGAGGTGGCCAGGGCTGTGGCCGGCGTGGTAGGCGAGGGCCGGGCAGCGCAGCCAGCGGCCAGCCGTCCCGGCAGCGCGGCGGATGCCCGGCACGGATCGGGCGCCGGCACTCAGCCCGCCGGCACTCAGCCCGCCGGCACTCAGCCCGCCGTCGCGGACCAGCAGGCCGCGGCCGGGCCGCATTCTCCCGCCGGTGCCGCGCCGAAGCCGGAAACCACGCCAGCCGCACCAGCCAGCCCAGCGGCCGGGGGCGCGAGCACGCCTGCCGAGGCGGCCGGGCCCGCCGGGCCGGGCGCTGCTGCCAGGCGGGCCGAGCCTGGTCAGGCGGCGCGCGAGGCGAGCGCGGGCGGCCACAACGGCGCCCGGCACGCTGCGGCGCCGCCTGCCGCGAGGACGGGGAGCGGCCAGCAGTCGGGCAGGGAGAACCAGGCCGGCCGGGAGAGCGCGGTCCGCCGCGGTGTCAGTGACGGCGACACCGGCGAGAACGTGCGCGTCAGGCCGGACTGAGACCCGGTGGCCTAGTCAGGCAGCGTGTCCAGGCGGCGCAGGATGACGCCCTCGCGCAGCGCCCACGGGCAGATCTCCAGCTCGGTCAGGTCGAGGATGTCCATCGCGGCGTCGGCCACGATCGCGCCGGCCGCGAGCTGACCCGCGCGCCCGCCCGACACTCCGGGCAGCATGACCCTGTCGGCGACGGACATCTGGGAGAGCCGCTCGGCAAGGTCGGTCACATCACGGTGCTTCAGGATCCGCCGCACGTACGGCCCGTCGCTGGATGGCGCCGCACCGGCGATCCTGGCCAGCTGGCGGAATGTCTTCGACGTGGCCACCGCGTGGTTCGGCCGGCCGTCTCGCAGCACGGTTCCGGCCGTCCCGGCGATCTCCGCCCGCACGTGCTTGCGGAGCCGGCGCACCTCCTCCGGCGCCGGAGGATCATCCGGCAGCCAGTCACGGGTCAGGCGGCCAGCGCCCAGCGGGAGCGAGATGGCAACCGCCGGATCCTCGTCCAGCCCGGCGGCAATCTCCAGCGAGCCGCCGCCGATGTCGAACATGAGCAGGCGCCCGGACGACCACCCATACCAGCGCCGGGCCGCCAGGAAGGTCAGGCGCGCCTCGTCGGGTCCCGGCAGCACCCGGATGTTCACCTGGGTCTCCGCCTGGATCCAGGCCAGCATCGCATCGCCGTTGGCCGCGTCCCTGACGGCGGATGTCGCGAACGCGATGATCTCCTGGGCGCCCTTGTCCTCGGCGATCCGCAGTGCCTCATCGACGCATTCGCGCAGCTCCTGCGCGACCTGGTCGGTCAGCCGGTTCTGATTGTCCAGATGGCCAGTGAGCCGTAGCTCGGTCTTGTGCGAGAAGGCAGGCATCGGCCGCGCGCCCTGATGGGCGTCCACGATCAGCAGGTGGATGGTGTTCGAGCCCACATCAAGGACGCCCAGTCGCATACCCCGACGCTACCCGGACCGCCGCGCCCAGCGCAGGTCCCGGGAACACCCGGCTTGCCAGAGCAGTTGACCCTGCGTCCAGACCGCTCCTGCCGGGAGGCCTCATGTCCGAGAAGTCGCACCGCGGCGCCGTACGGATCGAGCCGGGCCGCAAGCGCGTTCGCAGCTACCTCAACGGCGAGCTGGTCGCCGACACCAGGACTCCGTACCTGGTGTGGGAGGTCCCGTACTACCCCAGCTATTACGTTCCGGCCGCTGATGTGCGGGCCGAGCTGATCCCGGCCGGCCAGACCGACCACTCACCCAGCCGGGGCGACGGAGAGGTACTGACCGTCAAGGTCGCCACGGCCAGCGCCGACCGGGCAGCGATCCGGTACCCGCAGTCGCCGCTCGCCGAGCTGCGAGACCTGGTGCGGATCGACTGGGACGCGATGAGCGAGTGGTTCGAGGAAGACGAGCCCGTCTACACCCACCCGCGGGATCCCTACAGCCGGGTCGACATCCTGGCCAGCTCGCGGCACGTGCGGATCGAGGTCGACGGCGTCACCGTGGCCGAGTCCAGCCAGCCGCGCATCCTGTTCGAGACCGGGCTGCCGCCGCGCTACTACCTGCCGCTGACCGACGTCCGGATGGACCTGCTGCGGCCTTCCGCCACCCAGTCGCACTGCCCGTACAAGGGCACGGCCAGCTACTGGTCGGTGGATGCCGGTCACGGCGTGCACGCTGACATCGTCTGGATCTACCGCACGCCGCTGCCAGAGAGCCAGAAGATTGCCGGGCTGGCGTGCTTCTACGACGAGAGGGTCGACGTGTTCCTGGACGGCGAGCGGCAGCGCCGCCCGGACACGCATTTCAGCTAAACGCCGGCTGATCCGTCGCCGAGTCCGCCCACGGCACGTTCAGGTTGTGCGTCAGCGTCAGGTATCGCACGGGCCAGCCTACCCGCGGCGGCCCGGGGCGGCCCCAGGGGCGGCCAGCCGGCCATCTGGCCATCCGGAGTCATGCGGCCGGGTGGCGGGATGCCAGGATAGGGACGTGCGGAGCAACACGATCTGGATCGCCATTGCCCTGGTGGCCTGCGCCGCGGCGGGCGGCTGGCTCGGCCAGCGGATCGGCGGCAATGCCGGGATGGTCGTGCTCGGCGCCGCGGTCTGCGGCGTGCTGGGCTCCTTCATCCCCGGCTCAGTCCGCTGGACCGGCCTGCAGCTGCGCAGGCGCGACCGCGGCCAGCCGTAGCGCCCGCAGCCTGCTGGCCGCGGCCCGCGATCAGGCCGGCGGCTCACCGGCCCCCAAACCGGGCACATGCTGATCAGGTCTGGCACAGTGCCGGTATGGCACTCGACCTCGCGCAGCTCCTGGCCGTCTCGGTCTACCGGGCCTTTGACATCGACGCTGACGGCCGGATCCTGGCCGGGACCGACGAGAGCGGCTCGGTGCAGCTCGCCGAGATCACCCCGGACGGCCGCCAGATCCCGCTGACCCGCCTGGCCGGGGCCTGCACCGGGCGGTACCTGGCCGGCCAGCGCGCCGTCATCGTCTCGCACGACGACGGCGGGAATGAGCGCCGGCAGCTGTCCCTGCTCCGGCTGCCGCTGCCGGACGGACGGCCCGCCGAGCTGGCCGACCTGGTTCCGCTGGTCGCCGATCCGCGGTTCATCCACACGCTCGCCGACGTGCAGCCAGGCCGCATCTGCTACCTGACCAACCGGCGCGACGGCGTCGCCTTCGACGCGGTCATCCGCAGCCTGGCCGACGGCAGCGAGCGGACGATCACCATCGGTGACCGGGCGATCGACGAGGCGCAGGTGTCGCCGGACGGCCGGTGGCTCGCCCTGAGCGTGCCATCGGCGGCCCTGGCCAACTCCGGGCAGATCCTGCTGCTGGACCTGGCCGGGGACGGCGGCACGGTGACCGCGGTCACCCCGGCCGACGAGCTGGCCATGAACGGGCGGCTGCACTGGCTGCCCGGCAGCGACGGGCTGGTCATCACCTCCGGCCATGAGCGCGAATTCACCGGCGTCGCCCGCTACGAGCTGGCCGCCGGCAGCTGGACCTGGCTGGTCACCGACGAGGCCCATGACCTGGCCGGCTGGCTGTCCCCGGACGGCCGGCACCTGCTGGTGGAGCGCAACGACGACGGCGCCTCCGTGCTGTCCCTGCATGAAGCGGCCACCGGGCAGCGGCTGCGGGACGTGCCGCTGCCCGCCGCCGGATGCGTCACGGGCGGCCCGCTGCCCGAGCCATGCTGGTCGCCCGACTCCCGCGCCGTCGCCCTGTCCGTCAGCGCGGCGGAACTGCCCGGCGATGTGATCGTGGTGCCCGCCGGGCCGGGAACGCCGCGCCAGCTCACCAGCTCCGCTCGCGCGCTCGGCGGGGCACCAGCGGCCCGGCCGGAGCCGCACCAGATCCCGGCCGCGGGCGGCGAGCTGGTGCCCTGCCTGGTGTACCGGAGCGCCGAGCCGGCCGACCCCGCGCTATCGGGCTCAGCTGTCCTGGTCGTGCACGGCGGCCCGGAGGCACAGGCGAAGCGGGGCTTTGACCCGTATGTGCAAGCGCTGGCGGCCGCGGGTCATACCGTCCTCGTGCCGAACGTCCGCGGATCGACCGGGTACGGCAAGCGCTGGTACTGCGCGGATGACGGCCCCCGGCGGATGGACTCGGTGGCTGACCTGGCCGCCATCCACCGGTACCTGCCGAAGCTGGGCGTGGACCCGGCCAGGGCAGCGCTGTGGGGCGGGTCCTACGGCGGCTACATGGTGCTGGCCGGCCTGGCCTTCCAGCCGGACCTGTGGGCGGCCGGAGTCGATATCGTCGGCATCTCCTCGCTCGTGACGTTCCTGGAGAACACCTCCGCCTACCGGCGCGCGTACCGCGAGCGGGAGTACGGGACGCTCGCCGCAGATCGCGAGTTCCTGCACGCCGCGTCGCCGCTGACCCGGATCGACCAGGTGCGGGCGCCGTTGTTCATCATTCACGGCGCGAACGACCCGCGGGTGCCGCTGAGCGAGGCCGAGCAGATCCACGCGGCCCTGGCCAGCCGCGCGCAGGAGTGCGAGCTGCTGGTCTACGGCGACGAGGGTCACGGGCTGGCTAAGCGGGCTAACCGGGCGGACGCCGTGCCCAAGGCGGTCGCGTTCCTGGCCAGGCACCTCGCAGCCTGATCGGGCCGGCCGTGACGGGGCCCGGTCCCGGTGCGCCTGATCCTCTGGCGGCGGCCACGCCGCAGCATCCCGCGGCACCGGAGCGACCCGGCCAGCTCCGGCTGGCCCTCATCCTCGGCGCGCTGGCCTCGTTCGGGCCGCTGTCGATTGACATGTACCTGCCCGGGCTGCCTGCCCTGGCCCACGGGCTGCACGCATCCGCGTCAGCGGCGCAGCTCAGTGCGCTCGGGCTCAGGGCCAGGCGGCGATCAGGCGCAGCGCGCCGTCGAATTCCGGCTGGGTGCGCAGGAAGCCGTAGCGCTCGTCCCACCGGCCGGACTCCAGGTCACCGCGCAGCCGCTCGATGCCGCGGCTGGCATCCGCCGGATCGACGAAGCCCCACGCGGACTGAGCGCGCCGGATACCGGCGTCCAGGAACTGCTCGGGCCGGGCGTAATAGGCCTCGGCGAAGCCGTCGGCGCAGTCGATCGGGATTCGGACGTGCTGGACCATCGAGCGGCCGGCCAGGGCGGCCCGGATGGCGGCGATGGCGGGAAAGCGCTGCCGCTCGGCGGTGACGAGTTCCGGCACATAATCGGCGAGCCAGAGCCGGTCAAGCTCGTCGCCGTCAAAGGTCAGGATCACCACCGGCCCGCGGCTGACCCGGCGCATCTCGGCCAGCCCGGCCCTCGCGTCCGGCCACTGGTGAACGGTCACCATCGCCATCGCCGCATCGAAGGAGCCGTCGCCGAACGGCAGCCGCTCGGCGACCGCGCACAGCACGGGCGCCATGTCCGCGGCCCGCTGGGCGCGCATCATCGCGGAAGGCTCGACGGCGGCGACCTGGCGGTCGCGCGGCTCATAAGAACCGGCGCCAGCGCCGACGTTCAGCACCGCGGCGGCGCTGCCCAGCGCCGCATGCACCTGCGACTCGATACGCGGATCGGCTCTCCGCCTGGCGGCGTAGCCGTGGCCGTGCCGCTCGTAATCGAAGTCCCCTGCCGCCGCGGATGGCGTGCCCGGCGATCGCGGGTAGCTCTGCGCCGAATCCAGCGGAGAACTACCCGTGATCATGAGGACGGCGCTGTGTCCAGGTCGTCGGCAGGCTGGCCGGAAAGCTCAGCCAGCGAGTCGCCCGGCAGCTCGGTCACCAGGTCCTCGGCGGTCTCCATGCCGGCCCGCCAGACCGACCGGGAAACAATCTTGGTCGGGTCGACCCGGTACCGGTAGCGGGCGGCCACGTCACGGCACTCGGCGAGCAGGCCCTCGGACAGGGTGGTCGGCTGCAGGCCCAGCGCCAGGAACTGGTCGTTCCGCGCGCTCAGCTCGTTCTGGTCGGCCTCGCGCCGCGGGTTCGGCAGGTAGGCGATGTCCGCGCCCATGGCGTCGCCGACCATCTTGGCCAGGTCCAGCACCCGGTGCGTCTCGGTGATCTGGTTGAGCACGCGCACCCGCGTGCCGGCCTCCGGGGGGTTGGCCAGCGCGATCTCGATGCACCGCACCGTGTCCCTGATGTTGATGAAGGCCCGCGTCTGCCCGCCGGTACCGTGCACGGTGAGCGGGTGCCCGATCGCCGCCTGCATGAGGAAGCGGTTCAGCACCGTGCCGTAATCGCCGTCATAATCGAAACGATTGATCAGCCGCTCGTCCCGTGACGTTCTGGTCGGTCTGCGTGCCCCAGACGATCCCCTGGTGCAAGTCAGTGATCCGCAGCTGGTCGTTGGATGCGTAGAACGCGAACATGAGCTGGTCGAGCGTCTTGGTCAGGTGATAGACCGAGCCGGGATTGGCCGGATGCAGGATCTCCCGCTCCAGCTCGCCGTCGGGCGTCGGCACCTTGACGGTCAGGTAGCCCTCGGGAATCGGGGCCGTGCCGGACCAGCCGTAGCCGTAGACGCCCATCGTGCCCAGGTGCACCAGCGCCGCGTCGACACCAGTGGCCACCAGCGCCGTGAGCACGTTGTGCGTGGCCCGGACGTTGTTGTCGACCGTGTAGCGCTTGGCCGGGGTGGACCGCATGGAGTACGGCGCGGCGCGCTGCTCGGCGAAGTGCACGATCGCGTCCGGCCGCCGCTCGGTGAGTAGCGCGGCCAGCCGGTCGTAATCGGTCGCGAGATCGAGGTTCACGAAGTCGATGTCGCGTCCGGACACCTCGCGCCAGGCGCGGCGCCGCTCGCCGATCGGCCGGATGGGCGTCAGCGACTCCACCTCGAGCTCGATGTCGATTTTCCGCCGGCTCAGGTTGTCGACGATCGTGATGTCATGACCCCGGTCCGACAGGTACAAGGCCGTCGGCCAGCCGCAGAACCCGTCGCCACCAAGAACCAGGACGCGCATACAGACTCCCATGCCGTGTCAGCAAACGCAGGAAGGCCCGCGGCGGCTGCCATGCGAGCCGGGCCCGCCGGGAAGGGCGGTGGCCCACCTCTAACGTTCCCGCAGGCGGCCAGTTTTACCGGACCTGCTGCCGACGACTCTGCGCCGTCGCCATCGCCCGACAATACCCCACGCAACACTCTAGACATCACAATCCGCCAGACCGGTGCGCACGCGCCGCGAGAGCCCTGCGGACGACCCGCCGCCCGGCTGGCCGGACCGCGGCCAGCGTCAGCAGGCAGGTACCAGCTAGCAGAGCATACGGCACCAGGTCCGAAGTGGCCTGGGCAATCGCCCCGCCCGCCGCAGCCGCCACCCCCTGACCGGCTGCCCAGGCCAGGTTGCCCAGCCCGAACGCGATGCCCTGGTTCAGGCCCAGCCGGTGCGCCCCGCCGCTCAGCAGCGTCATGGCCGGGGCGAACAGCGTGCCATAGGCGGGCATGCCGATGACCAGCAGGATGACCAGGACCAGGGCCGGCGCCAGCACCGGCGCGAGCATGCTGACCACCACGGCCGCGGCCAGCGACAGCTGGACGGGCGTCAGCGGGCCGCGCCGGTCGGCCAGCCGGCCCGCCAGCGGCGACAGGGCCGCCTCGATTCCCGCCGACGCGAGGAATGTCGCGCCGATCACCAGCGCCGAGGCGCCGAGGCGGCTGAGGCGCAGCGGAGCCAGCACGTCCACCACTCCGAAGGCGATTCCGGCCAGCATCGTCAGCCACAGGCCGGCCGCGACCTGGCGGTCCGCCAGCGCCGGCCAGGCCGCCCGCAGCCCCTGCGGCTCGGCCGCCATCGAAGCGGGCACGAAGAACGCTGTCACCATCAGGATCACCCCGGCGACAGCCGCCGCCGAGAAGGCAGGCCCGGTGCCCACCTGGTCGGCAACCGCCCCCACCACGGGGCCGAGCAGCGCCCCGCCGACCGCGGCGCCCAGTGCCGTGCCGATCATCTCGCCGCGCCGCTCCGGCGGAGCCGACGCGGCCAGCCAGGCCAGGCCGGCCGCCCAGGTGCAGGCGCCGCCCAGCCCCTGGACGAAGCGCGCGACGTCCAGCACGGCGGGGGCCGAGGCCCAGCCGAAGACCAGGGTCGAGCCGCTCATCAGCGCCAGGCCGGCCAGCACCACGGCGCGGTCGCCCAGGCGGGCCGTCAGCAGGCCGCTCGGCAGCGCGCCGATGAGGGTGCCGAGCGGATAGGCGGCGACCAGCAGGCCGGCGCCCGCCTTGGAGAGGCCCGCGGCATGCGTGTAATAGGGCAGCAGCGGTGTCAGCGCGGTGAAGAACACGGTGTCCACCAGCACCAGCAGGCAGGCAAAGATGAGCAGTGTTCGCACCCGGGCAGGCAGCCTGGTGCCGGATGGCGTCACGATCCCCGTTTCCTGACCCCCGGAGATCCCGAGTTGCCGGTCATCAGCCAGGCCGCTGCGGTCCTTCATTGCCGATCACGATAAGCCCGCGCGGCGGGCCTGGCTCCGGCGGGCCGTTTCGCATCGTGCGGAGGTCCCGTGCCTGCCGGACCGCGATCGCGTCCTCGGCGGTGGCTGACCGGCCGCGTCACTAGGCTCGGACGATGCGGACAACGCGACACCCTGAGCGCCGTCAGCTCGCCACGAGCGGCCGTTCGCCCGGCCGGCCAGCGCGGGCGGGCCTGATCGCGCTGGCCGGCGCTGCCTGCGTCGCGATCGGCGTCGGCCCGGCGCTGGCGGCCGGCGCCGCTCCCCCGGTTGCAACGGCCAGCGCCTCCCGCCTGTCGGCCGCGCCGGCCGACGACGGCTCCTGGACCGTCTACCACGGCAATCCGGCCGGCACCGGCCTGGCCGCCTCGGTCAGCGCCGTGGACACCGGGAGCAGGGCCTGGACGTCGCCCGCGCTCGACGGAGACATCTACGGCGAGCCGCTGGCCTGGTCGGGACGGATTTACGTGGCAACCGAGCGCGACACCGTGTACGCGCTGTCGTCCGCATCGGGCGCCGTCATCTGGTCGGAGCACGTTGGCACGCCGGTGCCGTCAGGCCTGCTGCCGTGCGGTGACATCCAGCCGGTCGTGGGGATCACCGGCACGCCGGTCATCGACCCGGCCAGGGACGAGATCTTCGCGGTGGCGGACGAGCTGGTGAACGGCCAGCCGGCGCACATCCTCGTCGGCCTCTCCGCTGCATCGGGGAAACCGGAGATGAGCCAGGACGTGGATCCGCCTGGCGCGAGCACCGCGGCGCTGCTGCAGCGCACCGGGCTCGCCCTGGACGGGGACCACGTGCTGCTCGGCATGGGCGGCAATGACGGCGACTGCGCGACCTACCGGGGCCGGGTCATCGCGGCGCCGGTGACCGGCGGGACTCCGACGATTTTCACCGTCGACGCGGCCCCCGGCGAGTCGCAGGGCGCGATCTGGATGGGCGGGGCAGCCCCGGCCGTCGACAGCAGCGGCAACATCTGGGTCAGTGCCGGCAACGGCTCGGTCCACTCCGGCTCCCACGCCTACGACGACAGCGACTCGGTGCTGGAGCTATCGCCATCGCTGCACCTGCTCCAGTACTTCGCGCCGGGCAGCTGGGCCGCGAACAACGCCGGTGACCTCGACATGTCGATCGAGCCGGCCCTGCTGCCAGACGGCCAGGTGCTGCTCGCCGGGAAGTCCGACATCGTCTACCTGCTGGACGGGGCGCACCTGGGCGGCATCGGCGGCCAGGAAGCCACCCTGGGCCCGGTGTGCGTCAGCAACATCGACGGCGGCTTTGCCGCCGTCGGGACGACGGTCTATCTCCCGTGCCTGAGCGGGATCGTGGCCGTGCGCGCCTCAGGCTCACCAGCCGGGCTGCGGCTGCTGTGGAATTCCGGAACGGCCGGAGGGCCGCCCATCGTGGCCGCCGGGCTGATCTGGAGCATCGGGCAGAACGGCGTGCTCTACGGACTCGATCCCGCCACCGGCGAGGTGCGGCAGCAGGCATCCGTGGGCACGCCGGCCAACCACTTCCCGACGCCCAGCGTCGGCGACGGGCTGCTGCTCGCCCCGTCCGCCCGGCACGTGGTCGCCTTTACCACCACGGCGAGCGGTTCGGCGGCGGCCGCGGGGTCCGCGAGTGCGCCGCCGACATCTCCGGCCAGCCAGGCCCCGGCGGCCAGCGGCGGAGGGCCGTCCCCGGCCGCGATCGGCGGCATCGCGGCGGCCGCGCTGATCGTGGCCAGCGGAGCCGGCTGGCTCCTGTGGCGGCGGCGCAGCGGCGTCCGCTAGCCAGTGCCGGGCAGTCCCTTAAGGAGCGACCGGCTCGTCACCGGACGGCGCCGCACTGCCGTGGCCGGCACTGCCGTGGCCGGCACTGGCGCTGCCGGCACTGGCGTTGCCGGCACTGCCGCTGCCGGCACTGGCGTTGCTGGTGCTGTGGACCGGCTCACCTGGCGCTGTCCGCATCGCCGGGACAGACTCGCTGCCCTGAGCCGGCTCGCTGCCAGGGGCTGTGCCATCAGCCGGCGCGGCGCGCATCGCCGGCACGGAACCGCAGCCCGCGCCGGCCACCTGGCCGGGAACGGCGGCGAGATCGGGCGGGCGCCGGTTACGGGCGCAGAGCAGCGGGATCAGCAGCGGCCCGATCAGCAGCGGCGTCATCATGTAGCGGAACAGCTGGACCGGGTTGTCGGCAAGCACCATGAACTGCTGGCCGGCCAGGATCGCCGCCAGGGCCAGCATCATCTTGTCCCGGCGGCGCAGCGCGAAGAGACCGATCGCGATGTAGCCGAACCAGGTCCAGGTCGAGCCGCGCCACAGCAGCCAGTCCAGCTGCGGTACCTCGGTCGCGTCGCGCAGCCACTGCGCCGCGTCATTACCGAGGTGAGTCAGCGGCCGGGTGGCGAAGTCAGCCCGGTACGGGTTGTACTTCACCGCCGGCACGTTCGCCCAGCCCCACAGGTTGGCCGGGGTAAAGGAGTCGTAATCGAAGGTCCTGCCCTGGGAGTTCGGCTGAATCACCCAGGCCAGGGCGCCGCGGCACAGCCGGGCGCTGATGATGTCCTGCGGCACCCTCTTGACCAGCTGCAGCCAGAGCCTGAAGAGCTGGATGGCGTGCCGCGATGAGTGCGCGTCGAAACCGTGCAGGAACGTCGTCTGGTTGGCGCTGTAGCAGTCGGCGCCGCCGTAGCGCCATTCCCGCAGCGGCACTATCCGCTTCATCAGGGCCAGGTCGGCCTTGCTGAAGCTGGCCGGCGAGTCGTGATAGACCACGGCGATGTCGGCGTCGGACGGCCCGAACAGCAGCGAGCTGCTGGGATGGACAATGCCCACGGCCGGGAAGACCGCGAGGTCGAGCACCAGCGTGATGAGAACGGTGGCGGCGCCGATGGCGGCCAGCTTCTTCCTCAGCCCGGCGATCAGGATGACCATGATGACCGCGGTGATGACCGTGATCACCATCCCGTCCTGGCGGAACAGGCAGACGCCCAGCAGTTCCAGGAAGAGCGCTGCCAGCAGCCGGTTCACCCGCCGGCCCCGCGGCCACTCCGGCAGGCCCCGCAGCGAGAACAGGTGCGCCAGCGTCGGCACCACCAGGAACGCGCAGATCGAGAACGGCACGTCCTTCCACAGGAAGGTAATGAACGAGCCCTGAGCCGGCAGCGCCACCACCACCACCGACGCGATCGCCGTCCACCGCCCCGGCACCCCGATCAGCCGGAACGCATACACCGCGTAACCCAGCGCCGCCGCCATCGCCACGCACTGCGCCAGCGACAGCAAGCCCAGGTCACCGGTTATATGCAGGCTGACCCACACCAGGCAGTCATAGAGGACCGAGGCGTTGTTGATCCACGGCCCGGTCGTGACGTGCAGCACGAAGTTGATCGAGTCCGCGTTCATCAGGCCCGGGTAGAAAGCCGCCCACCAGAACAGCAGGATCAGCTGGCAGACCACATAGGTCAGCAGCGGCAGCCGCCCCTGCGGCGGCACCCGGCGCAGCACCCGGTCGACCCGCCGCGGAGCACGCGGCGGAGCCTGCGGTCGCCCGGTGCCGCCGTCAGCCCTTAGCTGCGTCACAGTCGCCGCCGGGGCTTCGCCGGGCTCGGCCGGCAGCGCCCTGCCGTTGCTGCGCATGGGGGCTCCCTGATCTCGTCAGCTGCCAGGTGCTGCGACATTACCCGCAAAGCCCGGCCGATGCGGTCGGGTCAGGACATCGGCAAGGGCGCCTGACATTCGCCCATTCGGCCCGGCGGCAAGCCATGGGCGTACCCAGGTCGTCGCAGGCAGGGACAAGTCAGGGCAGTAGAGCAGTATCCGCTCACGAAGGCGCCGGGGAGCCGATGACGGGAAGAATCCGCGGCGCCGGGAGCCGCCGCGGACTACCTCGCCGGAGTCGTCGTGCTAGCTCGCCGGAGTCGTGCCGGGACCGGCCGCCGGCTGCGTCCCGCCAGGCCGCTGAGTCCCGCCAGCCCGCTGAGCACCAGCAGCAGGCGGCTGCGTCCCGGCAGGCGGCTGCGTCCCGGCAGGCGGCCGGGCGCCGGCCTGCTCCAGCGGCGCCCGCCGCCGCCGGGCGAAGAACAGCGCGACCAGCAGCGGCCCGATCAGCATCGGCGTCATCATGTAGCGGAACGCCGGCACCGGGTTGTCGGCGAGCACCATGAGCTGCTGGCCGGCCAGGATCGCCGCGAGCGCCAGCATCGTCTTGTCGCGGCGGCGCAGCGCGAAAGCTGCCACCGCGATGTAGCCGATCCAGGTCCAGGTCGCGCCGCGCCACAGCAGCCAGTCCAGCTGCTGGATCTTGCTCGCGTCGCGCAGCCACCTGGCGACGTCGTTCCCGGCCTTAGTCAGCGGCCGGGTGGCGAAGTCGGCCCGGTACGGGTTGTGCTTCACCGCCGACACATGCGCCCAGCCCCACAGGTTCGCCGGGGTATAGGAGTCGTAATCCCAGGTGCGGCCCTGGGCGGGGGGCTGCGGCTGCCAGGCGAGGGCGCCACGGCACAGCCGGGCGCTGATGATGTCCTGCGGCACCCTCTTGACCAGCTGCAGCCAGAGCCTGAAGAGCGGGTGATCGAGCTTTGACGCCCTGGCATCGAAGCCCTTGAAGAAGGTGGTCGTGTTGGAGCTGTAGCAGTCGGAACCGCCGAACTTCCAGTCCGACAGCGGGACTACCCGCTTCATCAGGGCCAGGTCGGCCTTGCTGAAGCTGGCCGGCGAGTCGTGGTAGACCACCGCGATGTCGGCATTGAAGGTGCCGAAGATCAGTGAGTTGCTGGCTGGCTTGATGCCCGCGGCCGGGAAGAGAACGTAGTTGCACGCGAGCGTGATGAGGATGGCCGCGGCGCCGACGGCGGCCAGCTTCTTCCTCAGCCCGGCGATCAGGATGACCATCAGGGCCACGGCGACCAGGACGATCTCCATCCCGTCCTGGCGGAACAGGCATACGCCCAGCAGTTCCAGGAAGAGCGCTGCCAGCAGCCGGTTCACCCGCCGGCCCCGCGGCCACTCCGGCAGGCCCCGCAGCGAGAACAGGTGCGCCAGCGTCGGCACCACCAGGAACGCGCAGATCGAGAACGGCACGTCCTTCCACAGGAAGGTAATGAACGAGCCCTGAGCCGGCAGCGCCACCACCACCACCGACGCGATCGCCGTCCACCGCCCCGGCACTCCGATCAGCCGGAACGCATACACCGCGTAACCCAGCGCCGCCGCCATCGCCACGCACTGCGCCAGCGACAGCAAGCTCAGGTCACCGGTGGTGTGCAGGCTCAGCCCGATGAGCGCGTCGTAGAGCACGGACGCGTTGTTGATCCACGGCCCGGTCGTGACGTGCAGCACGAAGTTGATCGAGTCCGCGTTCATCAGGCCCGGGTAGAAAGCCGCCCACCAGAACAGCAGGATCAGCTGGCAGACCACATAGGTCAGCAGCGGCAGCCGCCCCTGCGGCGGCACCCGGCGCAGCACCCGGTCGACCCGCCGCGGAGCACGCGGCTCCCCCGGCGCGGCCGCGCGGTCCGCAGTCAGCCGAGCCGCGGGCGCCGCCGGGGCCCCGCCGGACTCTACCGGCGGTGCTGTGTCATTGCTGCGCATCGGACTCCCTGCAGTAGTGAACGGCCAGGCCCGCCGGCAGTGACTGCCTTGTCGACCAACGAGGATAGGCCCGAACCTGAGCTGACCCGCAGGTCCTGCCTCCCCGTTGCCCAGTGCTGGCCGGACTGGGCTGGCCGGACCTGGGCTGGCCGGACCTGGGCTGGCCGGACCTGGGCTGGCCGGACCTAGGCCAGCCGGCGGGCAATAGACCAGTATCCGCTCATGATGACATTGAGCGCGCCAACTCCCGGCGGCGCGGCGACATTGGCCGGATCGATCCGCGCGGTCATGCGCGTGGCGACCACGGCATCCGGCACCGTCCGCTCCGCCTGCAGGAGCGCGCGCCGCTCCCGGACCCAGCGCCGGTTCCGCCAGATCCAGTGCCAGCCGCGCAGTTTCGCGCCGCCCCAGCCGCCGGCGATGGCGGCGGCTAGCATCAGAACCTCGGTGAGCAGCAGCATCGGTGCCAGTACCAGCAGGCTGCGCCGCTGGTAGGTGGTCAGCACCACGAGCAGGCGGTTGCGCTCCAGCAGGTAGAGCTTCCGCTCGTTGCGCGAGAACTCGTAGTGATGCAAGACCACCGCATCGGGGACGTACTCGACGGTCAGGCCGCGCTGCCACAGTCGCAGGCTGAGCTCGGTGTCCTCGCAGTACGCGAAGTACTCGGGGGCGAAGCCGCGCAGCGCCTCCCACAGGTCACGGCGGATGACGAAGCAGCAGCCCGATCCGGCCGCGACCTGGCGCCTGGTCGCATACCGGCTGGCGGGCTCCCTGAAGCCGCCCGCCCAGGACAGGCCGGTGTAGTGGACCGGATTCCCGGCCGTGTTCATCAGCTCCGGCGAGTCGGCGAGCCGGATGGAGCCCATCGCCAGCCCGACTCCGGGCTCGGAGGCCACCGCGACGAGCCGCGCCAGGGCGGCGGGGGCGACGATCGCATCCGAGTTGACGAACGCCAGGTACTCACCGCTGGCCTCAGCGGCGCCCAGGTCACAGCCGCCGGAGTAGCCGGTGTTGCTGTCGGGCGTGAGGATCCGGACCCGGTCCAGCCCCTTGACCCGGTCGATCGCGTCGGTGCTGCAGCCGTTGTCTACCACGATGGCGTCGATATCCACGTCAGCGGACTCCAGCACGGCCCGAACGCCGTCCTCCAGCCAGGGCTCGGCGCCGTAGGCGAGCAGCACCGCCGTCACCGTGGGCATCAGCGCGGCTCCCCGGTATAGCCGGCTGGCTGCATCACCTCGGCCGGCCCGGGGGCACCCGCCCGGGCGAGCTTCGGCAGCCGCACGAGCAGCACGACCGCCAGCACCAGGCACACCGTCAGCGAGCTCAGCGCGTAGGCGGCGACCACCCGGAACGTCACGTCGCCGGGCGAGAGCGTGATCACGGTGAGCACGATGGCCCCGGCTATCCAGGCGAAGAGCTGGTCACGGTGCCGGGATATGGACATCGCGGCCTGGCCCAGCACCATGGCGATCATGTAGAAGAGCGTCCCGGCCGCGAGCAGGGCGAAATCGGCGTAACTGAGGACGGGCCTGGCGTTGAACAGCACCCGGATGAGCCACGGCCCCAGGACCACGGCGGGCAGGCCGCCGGCGACGCCGAGTACAGTGACGATCCCGCAGCCGCGCACCAGCAGCTGGCGGAACCGGGCCTGGTCACCGGCCGCGATCGCGGCCGCCAGGCCGGGCAGCAGCGAGGCCTGCAGGGACGCGAAGACGAACAGCGGCACCCGGGCGAGGACCATGGCGTCCAGCAGCGCCGGGACGACCGCGGTGTCGCCGGGCGAGAGCAGCCTGACGTTGATCACGGCCACGTTCACGACGATCTGGGCCAGCAGCATCGTGCCGATCAGCAGGCCCAGTCCCTGGCACATCACCCGCCAGGTGACAGGCGGCCCCGGATGCAGGTCCTGCAGCAGCGGCCGGAGCGTGAGGGCGGCAGACAGCAGCGGGGCGACGGTCAGGATCAGGCCGAACGCGGCCGGCGAGCGGACGCCCGCCACGCCGAGCCCGCAGGCGAGCACGATCCGCAGGGCGCCGTCGATGCCCAGCTGGCTGCCGTAGGCGTTGAACCTGCCCATTCCGGCCAGGACGCCCCGGCTGACCGACACCACGGCCAGGGCCAGGAACGCGGCCGCGAGCGTCCACACCAGGGCAATGTCACCGCCGAACAGGGCGCTGGCCATCGGCCTGGCCGCCGCGACCAGCGCGATCAGCGTCGCGGCGAAGATGAGGCCGGCCAGCACGGTGGCCCGGCGCACCACCGGGGTAATGCCCTCGCCCACTTCCCGGCGGGCCGCGACCAGCCGGATCAGCTCCTGCTCGATCGGGAAGAACAGGCCGAGGCCGAGAGCGAAGACGATGGCCCACAGCTCGGACATAGCCGCCATGGCGGGCTTGCTGAGGACGTGCCCGGCGATGGCGAGGTGGGCGTAGGAGCCGAGGCCGAGCACCGCCAGCCCGGCTCCGACCAGGAGCGTTCCCGACGGCAGCAGTCCCAGGACACGGGCTGCGAGCTTCATCGGCGGCAGAGCGCCAGCAGCAGCGCGAAGAATGCCCGGCCGAGGTAGATCAGCGCCTTGGCCGGGGACTTGCTCGGCACCCCGGCGAACCGCTGCCGCATGGCCACCGGCACCTGGCTGACCTTATAGCCCAGCCGGACGACCCGGACCACGGTCTCGACCGTGTCCCCCAGGTACTCGACCGGGTACCACGAGGCGAACAGCTCGATCAGCGAGCGATCACAGGCGCGGAACCCCGATGTGGTGTCCGTCAGCCTGGTGTGGGCCAGCGACGACAGCGCGAGCGAGAGCAGGGTCATGGACCAGCGGCGCGGGCCGCGGACCTGATAGTCCCCCTCGCCGGCGAACCGCGCCCCGATGACCAGGGACGCATCCTGCAGGCCGTCGATGAGCTTGGGCACGTACCGGGGATCGTGCTGACCGTCCGCGTCGATCTGGACCGCCACGTCATACCCGGCGTCCCTGGCGTACCGGTAGCCGAGCCGCATGGCCCCGCCGACGCCGAGGTTGAACGGGAGCCGGGTCACGATGGCCCCGGCCTCGCCGGCGACCTCCGCGGTGCCGTCACCCGACCCGTCGTCCACGACCAGGACATCGGTCCCCGGCAGCTCGCCGGTGATCTCCCTGACCACGTCGCCGATCGAGCCGGCCTCGTTCCAGGCCGGCACGATGATCAGGACGCGCTGATCGCCAGTCACTCAGCCGGCTCCTTCTCAGCGAGCTGCGTACGGATCAGGGCTATCTCCTCGGCCAGCGTCCTCGTCTTCTCCTCCAGCCGGCTGCTTTCCCAGCTCAGGTGGATGCACACCAGCAGCAGGAAGACGACGCCCAGGAACAAGCCGAGACTGACCCCGGATACCACTCCGGTGAATCTGACCAGCGAGTCAACCAGCGTCGGGAAGAACCCGAAGAGCAGGACGACCAGACCGACGCAAATCCACAGGACAGCGTACTTCTCGCGCAGCTGCCGCCGCCGCAGCAATTCCAGGATCGGCACGATGACCACGAGGGCCGTAACAGCCGTCAGGATGGTGAGTCTCATCGCGAGCCCCCTTGAAGAGCAGCGAAAGCGGGGCGGCCGAGCGCTTCGGCCAGCATCTCCCGCCAGTCGGCCAGCGGCGCCAGGCCGGCCCGGGCCCGGCCTGGCTGAGCACGCTGTAGCTCGGCCGGCGGGCTGGCCGACGGATATGGTCGCTGGTCACGGGCCTGACCCGGTCAGGATCGAGGCCGGACAGCGCGAAAATCTCGCGCGCCAGGCCGTACCAGGTGGTGCAGCCGGACGCGGTGCCATGATAGATGCCCGGCGGGGCCTGGCCGGCCGCTGCCGCCCGCCCGAGCCTGACGAGCCGCTGGGCCAGCGGATAGGACCAGGTCGGCTGGCCGGCGGCGTCGTTCACGACGTTTAGTGTTTCCCGCTCGGCCGACGCGCGCAGGATGGTGGCCACGAAATTGCGGCCGTGCTCGCCGTAGAGCCACGCGGTCCGCACCACGAAGCCGCGCTCGGGCAGCAGGTCCCGTACCGCGGCCTCGCCGACGGCCTTGGTCCGCCCGTAGGCGTTCAGCGGCTGGATCGGCGCGTCCTCGCGGTAGGGCTCGGTCGCGTCCCCGGCGAACACGTAGTCCGTGGAAACGTGCACGAGAACGGCCCCCGACTCGGCGCAGGCCGCCGCGATATGCGCGGCACCGGTCCCGTTGACCGCGAGGGCACGGGCCTCGTCGGCTTCCGCCCCGTCGACGTTGGTCCAGGCGGCGGCGTTGACCACCACGTCGTGCCCGGCTACCGCCTCGCGGACGGCCGCGGCGCTGGTGATATCGAGCTCGGCGCGGGACATGGCCATCAGCTCGATGCCGGCCTCCGCGGACAGCGCGTCGGCCAGGTCGTGGCCAAGGTTCCCGCCCGCACCCGTCACGAGCCACTTGCTCATGGGCTGGCCGCCAGCTTCTTCCCGGAAAGACGATCATGATCCCGGCGGCGCGCAGGTGCCGGGATGCTCATTGCGCACGCGAGTATAAGCCACCCGGCATCCCCTGCCGGGACGCCAGCCCGGCCCGGACCGGGCGGACCTGCCGCCCGGGGGCCGTTAGGATTCGGCCCATGCGCGGGATCATCCTGGCCGGCGGGACCGGCTCACGGCTGTGGCCAATCACCAGGGCTGTATCGAAGCAGCTGATGCCGGTCTTCGACAAGCCAATGATCTACTACCCGCTTTCCACCCTGGTCATGGCGGGAATCAGCGAGATCCTGATCATCACCACGCCGGACGACCAGCGGCAGTTCGAGCGGCTGCTGGGCGACGGCAGCCAGTTCGGGCTGCGGCTCTCGTATGCGGCCCAGCCGCGGCCCGGCGGCATCGCCGAGGCGTTCCTGGTCGGCGCCGAGCACATCGGCGATCAGGGGGTGGCCCTGATCCTGGGGGACAACATCTTCCACGGAACCGGGCTGGGACGGCAGCTGCGGGCTCACACCTCGCAGGCCGGCGGCCGCGTCTTCGCCTACCCGGTCGCCAACCCGCGGGACTATGGCGTGGTGGAATTCGGCCCCGATGGCAAGGTGCTGTCGATCGAGGAGAAGCCGACCGAGCCCAAGTCCCGGTACGCCGTGCCCGGCCTGTACTTCTACGACAACCGGGTGGTCGAGATAGCCCGGCAGCTGCGGCCGAGCGCACGCGGCGAACTGGAGATCACCGCAGTGAACGAGGCCTACTTGCGAAACGGGGAGCTGCACGTCACTGTGCTGGACCGGGGCACGGCCTGGCTGGACACCGGCACCTTCGCATCGCTGATGCAGGCATCGGAATTCGTCCGCGTGATCGAGGAGCGGCAGGGCTTCAAGATCGGCTGCGTGGAGGAGACGGCCTGGCGGGCCGGGCTCATCAGCGACGGGCAGCTGCAAGAGCTGGCGGGCTCGCTCGTCTCCAGCGGCTATGGCACCTACCTGCTGAACCTGCTGAACGAGTCGGCCGGGGCGCGAGCGCTGCAGGCCGGCGGCGCGGTGGCGATCGCGCTGTGAAGATCCTTCCGCTCGCGATCGAGGGCGCCTGGGAGATCATCCCGGCCCAGCACGGCGACTCGCGCGGCCGCTTCCTTGAGTGGTACCGGTTCGACCGGCTCGCCGAGGCCGTCGGTCACCCGCTCCGGCTGGCGCAGGCCAATATCTCGGTGTCCGCCCGCGGCGTGGTGCGCGGCATCCATTTCGCCGACGTGCCGCCCGGCCAGGCGAAGTACGTGACCTGCGTCCGCGGCGCGGTCCTCGACGTGGTGGTCGACCTGCGGGTGGGCTCCCCCGCCTTCGGGCAGTGGCAGGGCGTCCGGCTTGATGACGCCGACCGCCGCGCCGTCTACCTCGCGGAGGGCCTCGGCCATGGCTTCTGCGCGCTCAGCGACGAGGCCACGGTGACGTACCTGTGCTCGGAGACCTACGCGCCCGATCGTGAGCACTCAGTGCACCCGCTGGACAGTGACCTGCGGATCAGCTGGCCGGCCGAGTCGCCGATCGTGTCGGATCGCGACGGGGCAGCACCCGCGCTGGCTGAGGCAGCAAGCAGCGGCATGCTGCCCGACTACGCGGCGTGCCTGGCCTGGACGAGCTCACTCGACTCAGGCGGGGGCAGCTAGGACGCTGTGGCGGTAGCCTGCTGGCATTCCCGGCTCTCATCCTGCCACGTCCGCGCCCGGCCGGCCGCCCGGCGAGCCAGCTGGCCGCCCGCCGGCGCTGCAGCCTGCGCACCTGCGCACCGTCACCGTGATCCAGGCGGAGCTGAGCCGGATCATCCGCTACGACGACGAGTCCGTCGTGAACGACAAGTGGATCAGGCAGCGCTACGACTGCGGCTGCTTCGCCAGCCTCGCGCCCGCGAGGAAGGCGACCGTGGAGACGGCCTGGCATGAGGCAGGTCACGCGGTCGCCGCGCTGGCGGTTGGCGCGCGATTCAGCTCTGCCAGCATCCACCACGGCCACCGGAGCGAGGGCCGGGTGCACGGCATCCGGGGCGCCGGCGACCTGGCCTTCGTGATCGACGCGGCCGGCCAGATCGCTGAGCGACTGCGGACCTGGTCGATGCTCGAGCGTGACCAGGAACTCCGCGAGTGGCTGCCCGGCTGGAAAGGCGATGGCGGCGACGCGATCCATTTCCGCCGGGCGCTGGCCGGCCGCTTCGGCGCTGACGAGCCGGGCGCGTGGCGTTACAGCGAGGAACTGCTGACACCACTGCGGCCGAGGATCAGGACCGTGGCCCGCGCGCTGCTCGTGCACCCCCGGCACCTGCCCAGCCAGGTGGTCGCGGCCATAGCCGACAGCTGCTGAGCCAGCCCGGCGCCAGAGCCAGCCCGGCAGCCAGAGCCAGCCCGGCAGCCAGAGCCAGCCCGGCAGCCAGAGCCAGCCCGGCAGCCAGAGTCAGCCCGGCAGCCGATGCGAGATCGTGACTGCCCTGTCCCGTCCGGCACCCGGAGCCCGGCGTCCTATCAGGTGAGAGTCCGGCGTCGTATCAGGCGACGAGCTTCCGGCTCTGACTTGTGACCGGCATTCACCTCGGTAAGGGAGTCACCCGATGAGACTTACGCGCACGCGAGCTTTCCTGACGGCGGGCCTGGTGGCCGTGGCCGGGACCGCGGCCGGGACGGTGCTCGCCGCCGGCCCCGCGTCCGCAGGCCCGGCCGCGGCCAGCTCCGGCCAGGTGGTCCTGGTCAACCCCTGCAGCTTCCGCGGCCAGGTCAGGCCGGCCGCCTATGACATCGGCTGCATGCCGTCGAGCGAGCTCGTGGGCGGGCTGACGTGGACGAGCTGGCGCTCGGTGGCGTTCGGCAGCGGCCGGCTCGAGGTCAACAACTGCACGCCGAGTTCGAAGTGCGGGCCGTCAAAGTACACCAAGTACCCGATCCTGGTGGTGCTGTGGCGCGCGGCCGCGTGGCCGAAGCACCCGGGCCAGGAGTACTTCAGCCGGATGACGTGGATCTTCACCGGCAAGCGCCCCGCGCACACGCCGGTCACCCTCACCATCACGCTGCCGTACAAGCCGCTGACATAGGCCGCTGACATAGGCCGCCCGCCCGGGCCGCTCAGGCCGGCCGCGCACGCACGGAACCCTGACCCGCCGCCTGATCCTGACCCGCCGCCTGCCCCGCCGGCAGGCGCGTCCCGGGCGGCGGGCAGGTTCCGTTATGGCGTGACGATCAAAAGTTCCCGGCCGCGTTTTACCGACGGTAATCGCAGGCGGCGATGCCGTTCCGTTCCATTGCCGCCCGGCCGGAAGGCCGCGCAAGTCGCGGCGGAGGCCGGATTTCGTGGCGGCTCCGCATTCAGCCGATAGCCTCGCGCGCTAGTCGGCGTCATTGGCACAACATACGCCTAATCTCTGCGGCCATCAGCGCAGCGGAGCGATCGCGCGAGACCGGGTCCTGAAGGCCGTGGATCTCGCCAGCGACTCGGGCCGGAGCTGGACTGACGGGCCCTAGCAGGGCGCCGGAGGGGCAGCCAGTTGCTGGCCAACGGCCCCGTTGCTAACGTCGCCGCTCATGACGAACGGGCAGACCCCGGATCCTCCGGCGTCGCAGAGTCCGGTTCCGCCTGCGTCACAGTGGACCGCCGACGTTGAGGTCACCCCTCAGCTCGCCGGGGAACTGATCCGGCAGCAGTTCCCGGATCTGGCCGGTCAGCAGCTGACGATGCTGGCCACCGGGTGGGACAACGTTGCCTTCCTGGTGGGCAGCCAGTGGCTCTTCAGGTTCCCGCGCCGCCAGATCGCGGTGCCAGGCGTCCAGCGCGAGATCGCAGTGCTCCCGCGGCTGGCCGCCCGGCTGCCGGTGCCGGTGCCGGACCCGCAGTTCATCGGCGTGCCATCGCCGCGCTACCCGTGGCCGTTCTTCGGGGCCAGGCTGCTGCCGGGCCGGGAGCTCGCCGACTCAGGGCTGACCGACTCACGGCGCGGCAGGGCGGCGGCCTCGGTCGGGCACTTCCTGCGGGCGCTTCACGAGCCTGGCCTGGTCGCCCTGGTCGGCGACGCCGGCCTGCCCGTTGATCCGATGCGGCGCGCGACCCCGTCCGTTCGGGCCGTCCGGGCCCGCCAGGTCCTGGACCGGCTCCTGCGCAGCGGCATCTGGCCAGGCGGCAGCGAGGTCAGCCAGTTCCTCGACCAGGCCGAGCGCGGCGCAGCGGGTACCGGGAACTGGGCAGCTGACCCGGCGAACCCTGGCGAGACGCAGGCCGCCGATGAGCTGCCCGGTGCCGGTTCTCTCGTGGTCTGCCATGGCGATCTGCACGTGCGGCACGTGCTGGTGGCCCGTGACGGCTCGGCGACCGGAGTCATCGACTGGGGGGACTTGTGCCTGGCCGACCCGGCGGTGGACTTGTCCATCGCCTACTTCGGCTTCGCCGGCCGAGCGCGCGCGGACCTGCTGTCTGCCTACGGCAGGCCGGTCAGCGCTCAGCGCGAACTGGCCGCCAGGACCTGCGCGATATCGCTGGCCGCTTCTCTCGCGGAATACGCGGCCGACGACGGCCGGGCTCAGCTCCTGCAGGAATGCCTGCTCGGGATCCGGCGGGCGGTAGCGGCATGAGAGATGCCCTGTCCCACCCTCTACGCGACCCCTGACCGATCATCCGCATGTGTCGCGGCCGGGTATCCCGCAGCTCACGACCCGCGGGCGGCCTGCCGGAGGTCCTTCCTGAAGATGAGGCGACCAGCCACAGGGTGCCAGGCGCGCGATCGCGGGCCAGCGATCGCTCGAACCAGTCTGCGAGGCCATCGCTGCCCGGGACCCGGCCGTTGTCCGGGTCCAGTTCCTGCAGGTAACGCCCGGCGTCTGACCATGCGCGCGCACAGTCAGCGCCATCGCCGGATCGCGCCTCCCGGACAACCAGGCGTGAGCTCACAGCAAGGCCCTCCTTTCCTTCGGGCCGGCCTTCCCCGGCCACTGTCCTCGAACATATATTTGATATACACAACTCGGGCTGGTACGATCAACTGTCCTGATAACCGAGGCGGAGGCTCCGATGACCAGGAGCGCGGCAGCAGACGGGCCGGAACTGCCCGACCGGTACGATCCCGATCCCGATCACGTGCTCACCTGGCGGCAGCAGAAGATCCTGCAGGTCATCACGGAGTTCGCAGAGCGCCGCAGGTACGCGCCCACCCTGCGGGAGATCGGCAGGGCGGCCGGCCTCTCCAGTACCTCTGGCGTCTCCTACCAGCTCTCCATCTTGCAGGGCAAGGGGTACCTGCGGCGTGACGCGAGACGCCCGCGCACGGTCGAGGTGCGCCTGCCTGGCCGGGAGGCTGTCCGCCTCGAGGTAGAAGGCCTGGCGGAAGCGGTGGACATTCCCGCCCAGGGAGAGGCCTACGTTCCGGTCCCGCTGGTCGGCCAGATCGCCGCTGGTGTTCGCAACCTGGCCGATCAGGTCATCGAGGACACCTTCGTGCTGCCCCGGCAGCTCGTCGGCGACGGGACGTTCTTCCTGCTCCGGGTCCATGGAGAATCCATGATCAACGCCGCGATCACCGACGGCGACCTGGTGGTGGTGCGCCAGCAGGAGAAAGCCGAGAACGGCGACATCGTGGCGGCCATGATCGACGGGGAGGCGACGGTCAAGACCTTCCGCCGGGCCAAGGGCCAGATCTGGCTGATGCCGCACAACCCCGCATTCACGCCGATTCCCGGTGATGATGTCGTCATCCTCGGCAAGGTGGTGACCGTGCTGCGCCGCGTCTGACGGCACGCCGGCGCGTCAGTCGATAGTGTGACCGCCGTTGATGGTGAGGCGTTCCCCGGTGATGAAACCGGCGGCGCTGGAGGCGAGGTGGGACACGGCTGCGGCGATGTCTTCCGGGACGCCCATCCGGCCGAGCGGAACGTCGGCCAGGTAGTCGCGCCGGTTCTCGGGGGAAGCTCCGGCGTGGCGCTCGACGGGGATCCAGCCGGGCGCGATGAAGTTCACGGTGATGCCAAACGGGCCCAGCTCACGAGCCCAGGAGCGGGTGAGGCCCAGCTGGGCGCCCTTGGCGGCAACGTAGGCCGACATGCCGGGCACGGCGCGCTCGAATATGTCGGAGCCGATCTGGATGACCCGCCCGCGACGGCGGCGCTTCATGCCGGGCAGGACTGCCTGCAGCAGGAGGGTCGGACTCTTGACGAAGAACAGCAGCTGATCCAGGTGGGCCTGCCAGGTCAGGTCCTCGATCGCGACGGCCGGCTGCGGGCCGGTCGCGTTGACGA
>CAWDVK010000018.1:0-289428 GCA_963805715.1 uncultured Actinomycetota bacterium | reverse complement strand
ACCTGTCATCGCTCTGCCGCCAGCATCACCAGGCCAAGGAACTGCCCGGCTGGCTGCTCGAGCAGCCCCAGCCCGGCACCCTGACCTGGACGCCGCCGCACGGCCGCAGCTACACCAGCACTCCCGAGCCCTACCCGGTCTGAGGGCAGGGTCCGCGGCCCGAGACGCAAACGCTGATAGCCGGCCCGGCGCCGGATAGACTGGATGCCATCATGGCGCTGACCCGGCTATCACCGGTGAGCCTCCGGAAGAACGGGTGCTTGCGCACCTCGGTAGAACCGGACGGGCGGGCCCGTCACAGCCTCCGAATTGAGCGGTCCCGGATCGCCTGATCCAGCATCAGGCGGGCCGTGGCAAGCGAGGTGGTACCGCGGTGCCGTCAGGGCCCGAGCCCCGGCGATGTCGTCCTCGTGCGTAGCTGAGGACCGACCGCGAAGAGGATCACCGATGATCTACCCCAAGGCCTCGACCGGCGACATGAAGCCCGCCGATGAGACCATGCGCACCGACGAGGCCGGGCCGGCCGCAGAGATCACTCTGGCCGCTGCGTCCATCCCGGCGGTCGCGGCCGAGTCATCGGACGGCGGAGCCGGTGCCGGCGTCCCGGCCAGCCCGCGCTTTCCCGAGATCGAGGAGCGGGTGCTGGCCTACTGGGCGGCCGACGACACCTTCCGGGCATCGGTAGAGAATCGCCCGGCGGGTGAGAACGGCGCCAACGAGTTCGTCTTCTACGACGGCCCGCCATTCGCGAACGGCCTGCCGCACTACGGGCACCTGCTGACCGGCTATGTCAAGGACCTGATCCCGCGGTACCAGACCATGCGCGGCCGGCGGGTGGAGCGCCGGTTCGGCTGGGACACCCACGGGCTGCCCGCCGAGCTCGAGGCCATGAACCAGCTCGGCATCAAGACCAAGGAGGAGATCGACGAGCTGGGTATCGCCACGTTCAACCAGGCGTGCCGCGATTCGGTGCTGCGCTACACCCAGGACTGGCGCGACTACGTCACCCGCCAGGCGCGCTGGGTCGACTTCGAGCACGACTACAAGACGCTCGACCTGACCTACATGGAAAGCGTCATGTGGGCGTTCAAGCAGCTCTACGACAGGGGCCTGGCCTACGAGGGTTATCGCTGCCTTCCGTACTGCTGGAACGACGAGACCCCGCTGTCCGCGCACGAGCTGCGGATGGATGAGGACGTGTACCAGCTGCGCCAGGACCCCGCCGTCACGGTCGGGTACCGGCTGGAGACCGGCGAGGTCGCGCTGATCTGGACGACCACGCCCTGGACCCTGCCGTCCAATCAGGCGATGGCCGTGCACAACGACGTTGACTATGTGGTGGTCGAGTCCTCTTTTACCGGACGAAACGAACGCTACCTGCTGGCTGAGGCGCGCCTGCCCGCCTACGCCCGCGAGCTCGGCGAGGACGCGGAGTCCAGGATCGTCCGCCGCTGCAAGGGATCGGAGCTGGTCGGGCTCCGCTACACCCCGCCGTTCAGCTATTTCATCGGCAACCCGAAGTCGCACGTGGTGCTGCACGCCGACTACGTCACCACCACCGACGGCACCGGCGTGGTGCACATCTCGCCGGCCTTCGGCGAGGACGACAAGCTGCTCACCGACCAGTACGGAATCGTTCCCGTGGTGCCGGTCGGCCCGGACGGCAAGTTCATCCACCCGGTCGACGACTACGCGGGCATGCACGTCTTCGACGCCAACTACGCGATCATGGATCACCTGAGGGCCCGCACCCGGCTCGACGCGGAAGGGGCGGAAGGGGCGGGCCGGGCGGGACAGGCCAGCGCCGCAGGCTCCACGACGCCGGGCACCGTGCTGCTGCGGCGCGAGACCTGCGACCACTCCTACCCGCACTGCTGGCGCTGCCGCAAGCCGCTGATCTACATGGCCGTCTCGTCGTGGTTCGTCTCCACCACGGCTATCAGGGACCGGATGCTCAAGCTCAACGAGCAGATCACCTGGGTGCCCGAGCATGTCAAGCACGGCCAGTTCGGCAAGTGGCTGGAGAACACCAGGGACTGGTCGATCAGCCGCAACCGGTACTGGGGCAGCCCCATCCCGGTGTGGAAGTCCGACGACCCGGGGTACCCGCGGATCGACGTTTACGGCTCGCTGGCTGAGCTGCAGGCGGATTTCGGGGCCGAGGTGACGGACCTGCACCGGCCGGCGATTGACCAGCTCACCCGGCGGAACCCGGACGACCCGTCTCGCCGGTCGACCATGCGCCGCGTCACGGACGTGCTCGACTGCTGGTTCGAGTCCGGCTCGATGTCGTTCGCGCAGGTGCACTACCCGTTCGAGAACGCCGAGTGGTTCGAGTTCCACTTCCCCGGCGACTTCATCGTCGAGTACATCGGCCAGACCCGCGGCTGGTTCTACACCATGCACGTGATGGCGGCGGCCCTGTTCGACCGGCCCGCGTTCGAGACCTGCGTGAGCCACGGCATCGTGCTCGGGTCGGACGGGCAGAAGATGTCCAAGTCCCTGCGCAATTACCCGGACGTGCGCGAGGTGTTCGACCGGGACGGCGCCGACGCGATGCGCTGGTTCCTGATGTCCTCGCCCATCCTGCGCGGCGGCAACCTCATCGTCACCGAGCAGGGCATCCGCGACGGGGTCCGGCAGGTGCTGATCCCGCTGTGGAACAGCTGGTACTTCTTCCAGCTGTACGCGAACGCGGCCGCGTACGAGGCGTCGCCGGACACCGGGTCCGCCGACCTGCTCGACCAGTACCTGCTGGCCAAGCTGCGCCAGTTCGCGGAGACGGCTCAGTGGCAGCTGGATCACTACGAGGTCGCGAACGCCTGCGACTCGACCCGCGCCTTCCTGGACGTGCTGACCAACTGGTACATCCGGCGCTCGCGCGAGCGGTTCTGGGACACCTCCGGCGCCGACAGCGCGGTCACAGAGCAGGCGTTCAACACGCTCTACACCGCGCTCGAGGTGACCTGCCGGGTGACCGCCCCGCTGCTGCCGCTGACCACCGAGGAGATCTGGCGCGGCCTGACCGGCGAGCGATCGGTGCACCTGACCGACTGGCCGGATGTGTCGGCGCTGCCCTCTGATCCCGGCCTGGTGTCGGCAATGGACCGGACCCGCGAGGTGTGCTCGGCAGCCGCGGCACTGCGCAAGGCCAGCGGGCTGCGAGTGCGGCTGCCGCTGCCGGAGCTGACCGTGGTCGCCGCCGATGCCGAGTCGCTGGCCGACTTCACCGCGCTGATCGCCGATGAGGTGAACGTCCGCGAGGTGACCCTGCTGGATGTCGCCGATGCCGCGGCGCAGCAGGTGCACGTCTCGCAGCGGCTCACCGTCAATGCGCGCGCGGCCGGCCCGCGGCTGGGCCGCGACGTGCAGGCCGTGATCAGGGCGAGCAAGTCCGGTGACTGGTCGGTGGACTCATCCGGCCAGGTGATCTGCGGCGGTTTCGTGCTGCAGCCCGGCGAGTTCACCCTGGAGACCGTGGTCGCCGAGGGCGCCGGGGCGACGGCGATGCTGCCCGGCGGCGGGTTCATCCTGCTCGACACCGCTGTGACGCCGGAACTGGCGGCCGAGGGGCTGGCCAGGGACGTGATCCGCGCCGTGCAGCAGGCCCGGCGCGCCGCTGAGCTCGGCGTGTCCGACCGGATCAGCCTGATCATCGCCGGCCCGCCTGCCGCCCAGCAGGCGATGCGGGCGCACCAGCAGCTGATCGCACGCGAGACGCTGGCCACGGCGGTGGACCTGGCTGGGCCGTCCGCGCTCGACGACGACCCGCTGGCCGGCGAGCTGACTCCGGTGGGCGACGGCGAGGCTGTCCGGATCCGGCTGACGGCCTGACGGCCTGACGGCGTCAGCGCAGCCGGTAGTAGGACGGCTCGGGCAGGGCGATCCCGTCTCGCTGCGAGATCCAGTAACTGCGCTGCCGCAGCGGCCGGATGCCGATCTCGAACCAGTCGCTGCCGGGCGTCTCGGCCGTCAGCTGCCACTGGTCAGCCGAGCCGGGAACCGGCTGGATCGGCCAGGCCGACAGCCGCAGCGGCCATGTGTCGACCACGCCCTCGTCCCGGTCATCGCGGCAGATGACCTGGCCGTCGGCGACGCAGGGCAGGTCCGTCGCGGCGCGATGAGCCGCCCATTGCGCGGTCCACTGGCGCACCGTGAAGGTGGCCGCCAGGACGTAGGCCATCGCGGCCGAAGGGGCGAGCAGCAACTCGCGGTCGGGGACCATGCCCGAATCCAGCAGGCCGCTGACCCTGATATGCACGGTCCGGTCGGTCATCAGGTTGGCCACGCTCACCAGGGCCTGCACCCGGAGCAGGCGCGCGGCATCCGCAGGCAGCTCCCATCGTGCGCCGGCCTTGATCTCCTCGCCGGGGCCGTCGGCTGACCCGGCAGCGAACATCGTGACCTGCTCGACGTACACGTCAATCCGCGGCGCGTCCTGGTCCAGCCGGTTCCGGGCGCTGTCGATGGCCAGCAGGTAAGACGCGCTGAGCGTCTGCTGGCTGAGCGTCGTGACCCGGTGCGTTTCCAGTGCCTGCCAGGCCACGAACACCGAGCCCATGGCCGCCACCACGACCGCCGTGATCGTCCAGATGTCGGTCGGCGCGGACGCGCCGTGGATGGCCGATCTCAGCGGCTCCGCGCGCATGAGCAGCCAGATGCCCGGCAAAGTGCCCGATCTCATGCAGCGATTGTCCAGGATGGGCGTCCCGCCTTTGCGTCTCCGCGAAGTTCCTGCCGTATCGACGGAATAGCGCACCGGTGTATCGCGAGGTAACGTCAAAGCCGGTGGGTCCACGGCCACGGCGGCCGCGCCCTCGCCCCGGCACGTGGCACGCACCTGGGAGGGGCTGTGGCTAGCCGTTTTGACCTGCACGTCGGCGGATACTACGAATTCACGCTACAGGGCGCGCAGCGCTGGGTGCGGATAGTCCGGATCCGGTCTCTCTACCCGGATGCCGTCGTGATCGGCCTCGATAATGGCGCTCAGCTCACCGTGCCGTATGCGGCTATCCTTTCTGCCCGCCCCGTCCCGCCCGGCGCCGGCCCCGTCCCGCCCGGCGCCTGCCCCGTCCCGCCCGGCGCCGGCCCCGTCCCGCCTGCCGGGCCTGTCGCTGCCGGGCCTGTCCCGCCGGTGACCGGCCCTGTCCCGCCTGCCGGGCGCGTCTCGGCGGGCCGGGCAGCAGAAGATCGCGGCCCGGCCGACGGCAGCGAGGCTGTGTACCTGAGGCACCGCGATCACCACGGCAGCAATTTCTCCGCGTCCTGGCTGCGGGATTTCCGGGCCACGCTCTTGCGGGAAGGCGGCGGCAGCCAGGACGGCCTGGCGGCCGTGGCCGTTCCTGTCGCGGAGGCGCTCGAGGCGGTGGCCGGGCAGTGGACGGAGAATGACTTCGAGCGGCACGACCGCGCCTACCGCAGCTCCCGGCAGTGCCTGCAGGCTGCCGCGACCGCGCTCGACTCGGCGGCACGCGCTGGCCATCCGCCGCCCGGCTACCTGCGCGCGCTGCTGTCCCAGCTCAGCGAGGCCGTCGAGGCGGAGAACTCCGAGCACGTCCTCAGCTCGGCATCGTCGCCCGACTTCGTCGGGCTGGCCGCCCGTGAGCATTTCTACGTGCAGGACGACCAGACGTTCCTGCTCACGGTGTCGGTCGGCCTGCCAGCCGGGGATGCCCCGGTCGAAAGCGTCCAGCTTCTGGTCGGGAGCTCATCCGAGGTCCGCCCGATGGGGCCTGCTGGCTTTCTCCGGCAGCTCAGGCCCGGTGAGGCCCGCGAAGTCGTGCAGCGGCTCAAGGTGTCCGATCTCGCGCTCGGCGTCGGGCAGGCCGGCATCTCCCTCAGCCTCCGATACCGGCGCGCCTCCGGTCTGGTCGAGGAGACCGCGGTGCGGTCGATGGAGGCCATTCTTGAGCCGGCCCGCAAGTTCGTGACGGTCGCCAACCCCTACAGCCGCTACTCGGGCGGGACCCCGGTCGAGGAGCGGGACATGTTCTTCGGCCGGCGGGAGCTGCTGGAGCGGATCTACAGCGAGATCTCGGACGGCCCGCTCGGCCAGTGCTTCCTGCTGTACGGGCAGAAGCGCTCCGGGAAGTCCTCGGTCCTGCGCCAGCTCGAGCATCGCCTTCATCACCCGAACCTGCCCATCTACCTGAGCCTGGGTGCCATCGACACTAACGAGCCGGAGCGCAGCTTCATCCAGCTCTGCATCGACTCGCTGTACCAGAAGCTCGTGTTCGATTTCGACATGACCGATGTCCTGGAAGAGCACTGGCCAGGTCAGCGGCAGGTTGCCACCTCGCCGATCGCGAGCTTCCGCAAGAGCGTGCTGGCCTCCGCCCGGCTGCTGCAGGCACGGAAGAACTGGCGGCTGGTCAGGCCGGTCTTCCTGGTGGACGAATTCACCTACGTCTTCGAGTACATCCGCGAGGGACTGCTGACCCCGGCCTTCATGCGCCAGTGGAAATCGCTACTGGAGAGCCGGACCTTCGACGCCGTGCTGGTCGGCCAGGACACGATGCCGCGGTTCAAGGAGGCGTATCCGAATGAGTTCGGCGTGACGCATGACGAGCGGATCAGCTATCTCAGCGCTGCGGAGGCACGCGAGCTCGCGGAGCAGCCGATCATGCTGCAAGGCGAGTCACGGTATAAGGGGAACTCGCTGGACCGGCTCATCAGGCTGACCGCTGGCAGCCCGTTCTACCTGCAGATCTTCTGTGATCGGCTGGTCCAGCACCTCAACCGGCAGCGGCTCGTGTTCATCACCGAGTCCGTGGTCAAGGATGTGCTCAGGCAGCTGGTCACCGGGCATGTGGCGCTGTCGGCCGACAAGTTCGACCCGCTGATCACGGCGGCCGGTGAGTCGGTGGCGCTGGCGCCGCGGGCGCAGTACCTGGCGCTGCTGACGCGTCTCGCGCTGCGGCCGACGGCGTCCCGCGATGTGCCGGCCGGCGAGGCCCCCCTGGTCCAGGACCTGCTCGACCGTGAGGTCCTGGAACGCGGCAGCGGCGGGCTGCTGCTCATCCGCGTCGGCCTGTTCGCGGAGTGGCTGCGGGCCAACAGCGTGGGCGGCGCCGGATGATGCCGGGCAATCCGTACTCGGCTTACGGCACGATCGCGTCCGGGAGCCGGTTCGTCGGCCGCGACGATCAGCTGGGCTGGCTGAAGAGGCGCCTGTATGAGGGACGAAGCAGCGCGGCGCTGATCGGGCTGACGCGGGTGGGCAAGTCGTCTATCGCGCGCCGGGTCATCGCCGAGCCTCCGGACGCGGACACTGTCACCGGATGGATTAACGTGGCCGCCGCGCAGTCGGGGGCCGAGGTGCTGCGGCACGTCCTGGGCCACTGCCCGGCCGCGGCGGCCACGACAAGGGTCTTCCTGTCCGCCGGGAGCGCGAACGGCTCGGCCGAGCCCACCATGTTTGACCTGTTCGGCCGGGTCAGGGAGGGACTGCTGCGGCTGCGCAGGTCCGGCCGCTACCTGGTCATCGCGCTGGACGAGTTTGATTCAGTCCGGCATTTCGCTGACGCTCATCAGTTCCTGACCATCCTGCGCGAGCTCGTCTACCATCCGGACCACATGCCGATGGCGGTGCTGACCGTGGCTCGCCGCCCCATCGACCGGATTGAGGTCGAGGCGGCCGACATCTCGACGTTCGCCGGAGTCTGCGAGTCGAGCTATCTCGGCCCCATGAGCTATGCCGAGATCGGGGCGATGGCCGGGCGCTCGGCCGCGCTGCCGGCCGATGCCCACGATCTGGCCTGGATGTACGCAGGCGGGCACCCGTTCCTCTCCGAAGTCATCTTCGCGCGGATACTGGAGCACGGCATCGCGGACATCGAGCGGTTCATCGGGCCTGATCTCTCCGATTACTACCGGAAGGTAGAGGGCTTCCTGCGCCGGGAGGGGCTGTGGGAGGCGCTGCTCCGCCTCGCTGTCGGGCCCGCCGCGCACGTGGACGCCGAGCAGAGCGCGCTGATCAGGCGCTACGGCCTGATCGCCGAGGACGGCAGCGTCCTGTCGTCGGACTTCGCCATGTTCCTGCAGTCGCGAGGCGATGATGCGGTCCGGCAGCCCCAGGCCGGCCCGCCCGGATAGCCGTCGGCGTCGAGCCGCCGGCCCGGTTCCCGGGCGCACTCCCGCCCATGCATCGTCGCGCTGGCGGCCGGGCCGGGATCTCCCGCGCACGGGACCGGGCCGCGAGCGGCCGCCACGGTAACCTGGCCTGGCTCATCGCGTCACCGATGAGGTTCGGCGGCGGCCGTCGTTTCACTGTTCAGTAATCCGAACGGGCCGCTGCCCGGCCGCAGGCCGCAGGCGCTGCCCATGGCGAGGGAGGCACATCATGGACTACCGTCTCGAGCTGGTCCTGATCCCGGTCTCGGACGTGGACCGGGCCAAGGACTTCTACCTGGAGCAGGCCGGGTTCGATCTGCTGGTCGACACGAAGGTCGGCGACCAGATGCGGGTCGTGCAGGTGACGCCGCCGGGATCGGCATGCTCGATCGGCTTCGGGACGGGTATGACCGGAGCGCCGCCGGGCTCGGCCCAGGGGCTGCACCTGGTCGTCTCCGACATCGTGGCCGCCCGCGCCGACCTCGCCGGCCGCGGGGTGCCCGTGAGTGACGTGCGGCACCTGGAGTCAGGCAGCTGGGTGCCGGGCCCGCATCCGCAGCGCAGCAGCTACGAGTCGTTTGCGGACTTCGCCGACCCGGACGGCAACATCTGGGTCCTGCAGGAAGTGAACCGGGCCCAGCCGCAACCGTGACCGTGAGGGAAGGCCGTTAGCCAGATGGCGAGCGATCCCGCGCAGGTCGCTGCCGCCGCGAGCGCGGGCGATGAGTCCGCGTTCGCGGCTCGGTGCGAGCAGCACCGGCGAGCCCTGCATCTGCATTGCTACCGGATGCTCGCGTCCTTCGATGACGCCGAGGACGCGGTGCAGGAGACGATGCTGCGCGCGTGGCGCGGCCGGGGCGGCTTCGATGGCAGCTCGCTGCTGCGGGCCTGGCTCTACCGCATCGCCACGAACGTCTGCCTGGACATGCTCCGGGCCAGCGCGCGCCGGGTGCCGGCGGCGCACTCCTATGCCGAGGTCCCCTGGCTGCAGCCCTACCCCGACCAGCTGCTGGACGAGGCAGCCGCCAGCGCGGAGCAGCCGGACGCCATCGCGGTGCAGCGGGAGACCATTGAGCTGGCGTTCCTGGCCGCCCTGCAGGTCCTGCCGCCCAGGCAGCGGGCGGCGCTGATCGCCCGCGACGTGCTCGGCTGGCCGGCCAGGGAGACAGCATCGCTGCTGGGCACCAGCGTCCCCGCGGCCAACAGCGCGGTCCAGCGGGCGCGCTCGGTGCTGCGCGAGCACTTGCCCGCCCGGCGCGCGGACTGGCCCGCCGCGCAGCCGACCGCGCAGGAGCGCGAGATCCTGCAGCGGTTCATCGACGCGCACGAACGATGCGACGCCGCGGCCGCGATCGCCGCCGCGGCCCGGGACATCCGGGTCACGATGCCGCCGTACCCGTTCCGCTACGACGGGGTCGCAGCGATCGCGCCGCTGCTGGAGCGCGCTTTCGGCCCGGCCAGGGACGGCGACTGGCGGCTGCTGCCGACCGGGGCCAACCGGATGCCGGCCGCCGCGAGCTACCTGCGCCGGCCAGGTGACTCGCAGTTCCGTGCGTTCAAGCTGGACGTGCTGCGGATCGAGAACGGCCGGATCGCGGAGATCACCACCTTCGGCGCCCGGCTGTTCCCGGCCCTCGGCCTGCCGCCGAGCCTGGGCTGAGGCTGTCGCCGGCTGCGCCGGCTGCGGGTGGCCGCATCCCTGCGCCGTCACCGGCGGCCGGCGACGGCCGCGAGCCTGCGCAGCACCGCGACCAGCAGGTCGATCTCGCCGCGGGTGTTGTACATGGCCAGTGACGGCCGGACAGTCCCTTCCAGGCCGAAGCGGCGCATGATCGGCTGGGCGCAGTGATGCCCGGCCCGCACGGCGATGCCGCTGGCGTCCAGCGCTGACGCGACATCCTCCGGCCGGTAGCCGTCGAGCACGAACGACAGGATGCTGGCCTTGTCCGGCGCCGTGCCGATCAGCCGCAGGCCGGGCACGCTGCGCATCTCGCCGGCCGCATAGTCGAGCAGCTCGTGCTCATAGCGGGCGATGCCCGGCAGGCCGATCCCGCTCACATAGTCCAGCGCGGTGCCGAGCGCGGCGGCATCGGCAATGCTGCCGGTGCCTGCCTCGAACCTGGCTGGCGGCCGCTGGTACCTGGTCCGCTCGAACGTCACGTCCTCGATCATGTTCCCGCCGCCCTGCCATGGCGGCATCGACTCGAGCAGCTCGGGCTTTCCGTACAGCACCCCGATGCCCGTCGGGGCGAACACCTTGTGGCCGGAGAAGACGTAGAAATCGGCGTCCATGGCCTGCACGTCAACGGGAATGTGCGCGATGGCCTGAGCCCCGTCGATGAGCACCCGGGCGCCTGCCTGGTGCGCTGCCGCGATGACCTGCTGCACCGGGACGATCGTCCCCAGGGCGTTAGACACCTGGGACACCGCGACCAGGCGAGTACGGTCGGAAAGGAGATCGGCGTAGGCGTCCAGCAGCAGCTGGCCATCGTCGTCGACGGGAATGACCTTCAGCTTCGCGCCGGTCTGCTCGGCGAGCTGCTGCCACGGCACGATGTTGGCGTGATGCTCCAGGTGCGAGATCACGATCTCGTCGCCCGCGCCGACATAACGCCGACCCCAGGCCTGCGCGACCAGGTTGATCGCCTCGGTCGTGCCGCGGGTGAATATGACCGTCTCGCTCGACGGCGCGCTCAGGAAGTCCGCGACTGTGGTCCGAGCGCCCTCGTACGCGTCGGTTGCCCGGGCTGCGAGGGTGTGAGCCGCCCGGTGGACGTTGGAGTTCTCATGGCAGTAGAAGCGGCTGAGGCGGTCAATGACAGCCTGCGGCTTCTGCGTGGTCGCCGCGTTGTCTAGCCACACCAGCTGCCGCCCGTTGACCCGCTCGGCCAGGATCGGAAAGTCGCGGCGGACCCGCTCGACATCGAAGCCCGGCTGGGCTTCGGCAGGAAAGACGGGCGCCTGCGGCGCTGCGGCAGGCAGCTCGTCGACGAAGTAGAAGCGGGGCGCGCTGGCCAGGCCAAGAGCAGGCGCAGTGAAGGCCTGGCCGAGAGCCGGCGGAGTGAAAGACTGGCCGCGTCCTGGCAGCTCAAAGGCCTGGCCGGGGCCAGTCAGGCCGAAGGCCTGCCCGGTACCGTGCGGTCCGGATGCTTGCGCAGCCGGCTGCGCGAGCTGGCGTCCCGGCTGGCTGATGCCCGGCCCGGCCTGCGGCGTGGTGACCGGCGGCGTGACGGCCGACTGGCTAACGGGAAGGGCGGCAGGCGGCTCGAGCCGCGGAGCCACGGCGGCCTGGTGCGGGCCCGGTGCTGCCGGGGGCTGCTCCCGGGCCGGCGGTCCGCTGACTGGCGGCTCGCCGGGGAGCGCGGCAAAGAACTCGTTCGCCAGCCTGGCTAGCGTCGCCTCGTCAGGCAGCCAGGCCGCCCCCCCGGCGCCGTCACCGGTAGGTGTGGCCGTAGTCATGGAACTTCCCTACTTCAACGTCGTCGAGGACCGCGAGCGCATCCGGGGTCAGTACCGCCAGTGAGCAGTACAGCGAGATCAGGTACGACGCGATGGCATTGCGGTTGATGCCCATGAACCGGACGGACAGCCCCGGCGACTGCTCGCCGGTCAGGCCCGGCTGGTACAGGCCGACGACGCCCTGCCGCTGCTCGCCGACGCGCAGCAGCAGAACCTTGGTTTTCCCGTCGGCGAGCGGCACCTTGTCGGACGGAATGACCGGCAGGCCGCGCCAGGTAATGAACTGCGACCCGAAGATGCTGGCGGTCGCGGGCGGGACGCCGCGGCGGGTGCATTCCCGGCCGAAGGCCGCGATCGCGCTCGGGTGGGTCAGGAAGAAGGCAGGCTCCTTCCAGACTTTCGTGATCAGCTCATCGAAATCGTCCGGGGTCGGCGGCCCGATGATCGTGGAGATGCGCTGCGCGTCAGCCGTATTGGCGAGCATCCCGTAGTCAGGGCTGTTGATGAGCTCGCTCTCCTGACGTTCCTTGATCGTCTCGACGGTCAGCCGGATCTGCTCGGCTATCTGGTCGTACGGGCTGCTGTAGAGGTCGGAGACCCTGGTGTGGATATCCACGACGGTCGAGACGGAGTTCAGGAAGTACTCCCGCGGCGCCTCGTCGTAGCCGACATATGTCTGCGGCAGTTCCGACTCGTCCCGCGGCGGGCAGGCGATCTCCACATCCTCTGGATGCACGACCCTGTTCAGCCGGTAGATGCCCGCTTCGACCGGCACCCACTGCAGCAGCCGGACCAGCCAGCGCGGCGTGATCGTGTCGAGCTGCGCGGTTGTCTTGGTGGCGTTGGCCAGCTGGCGCGCGGCGGCATCGCTGAGCGCGAGGTTGGCCAGTTCGGTCTTTGGCATTGCTAGGCCTTTCGCTGAGACTCCGGGAAAGATCCTGCGCTGGCGCGCATGCGTCCCGCAGGGCTGAAGGTCACGGAGCTTGCTCGCTCTCAGCATTCCTGCCGGGACCTTCGGCCTCTTGCGCGCGGGCGGCCTCGCTGATCCTTCCCGGTAGGAATAGTCGGAATGCGCTGGCTCGGCGCTGCGCGGATCACGCCTCGGGGATGAGGCTCGTGCCCTGTAGCCTGGGCTTGCGGGCGCTGAGCGCTGACACCGCGGCGGGCCCGGGACTTTCGGCCCTGTGCGCGGCCAGACTCCTAGGGAATCTTCTCGATAGGAATAGTCGGTAGACCGTCCGGCGGCGCATTGCGCCGCCTGGTGGCTGAAGGGAGCGCCATGAAGATCGCCGATGACGTCACGAAGCTGATCGGGAACACCCCGCTGGTCCGCCTGCGGCGTGTGACCGACGGCGCCGGGGCGCAAGTCGTGGCGAAGCTGGAGTCCTACAACCCGGCGCACAGCGTCAAGGATCGCATCGGCGTGGCGATGATCGATGCCGCGGAGCGAGCCGGGGAGATCCGCCCCGACACTGTCATCATCGAGCCGACCAGCGGCAACACCGGCATCGCACTGGCGATGGTGTGCGCTGCTCGCGGCTACCGCTGCGTGCTGACCATGCCGGAGACGATGAGCGTGGAGCGCCGCCAGCTGCTGCGCGCCCTCGGCGCCGAGCTGATCCTGACACCCGGCCCTGACGGGATGCCGGGCGCCATCGCCAGGGCCGAGGAACTGGCCAAGAACGACCAGCGGTACTTCATGCCGCAGCAGTTCGAGAACCCGGCCAACCCGGCGATCCACCGGGCGACCACGGCCGAGGAGGTCTGGCGGGACACCGACGGCGCGGTCGACATCTTCGTCTCCGGAGTCGGCACCGGCGGCACGATCACGGGCGTTGGCGAGGTACTCAAGGCGCGCAAGCCGTCAGTCCGGCTGGTGGCGGTCGAGCCGGCGGCCTCGCCGGTGCTGTCGGGCGGCAAGAAGGGTCCGCATCCGATCCAGGGCATCGGCGCCGGCTTCGTTCCCGTCGTCCTCGACCTGGGGGTTGTCGATGAGATCCTGCAGGTCGAGAACGACGCAGCTATCGATACCGCCCGCCGGATGGCACGGGAGGAAGGGCTGCTGGTCGGCATCTCCTCCGGTGCGGCCGTGTGGGCTGCCGTCCAGGTCGCGCACCGCCCGGAGAACGCCGGCCAGCTGATCGTGGTGGTGGTCCCTGACTTCGGCGAGCGGTATCTCAGCACCCCGCTGTTCGCCGACCTGGGCGACTAGTGCTCAGGACCCTGCGACGAGATCTTCAGGCGGCCAGGGAGCGGGATCCGGCTGCGCGCAGCACCCTGGAGCTCGTGCTCTGCTACCCAGGCGTGCACGCCGTGTGGGGGCACCGGGTCAGTCACTGGCTGTGGCAGCACGACGGCAAGCTGCCCGGACGGCTGTGCTCGGCGCTGACTAGGTGGCTGACCGGGGTGGACATCCATCCCGGCGCGGTGCTTGGCCCGGGCCTGTTCATCGACCACGCCACCGGCGTGGTCATCGGGGAGACCGCCGAGGTCGGCACCGACGTGACGATCTACCACGGCGTCACCCTCGGCGGCAGCAGCCTGCACCGCGGCAAGCGGCACCCGACCGTCGGTGACCGGGTCACCATAGGGGCGGGCGCCAAGGTGCTCGGGCCGATCACCATCGGTGACGACAGCCGGATCGGCGCCAACGCCGTCGTGGTCAAGCCGGTGCCGCCCGACTCGGTGGTCGTAGGCGTGCCGGGCCAGGTGATCCATCGCAGGCTGCCGCACCAGGCTGGCGCGCCGCCGGACCTCGACCATTCCGTCCTGCCCGACCTGGTCGGCGTCAGCCTGCACGCGCTGCTCGTCCGGATCGAGGAGCTGGAGGCGAAGCTCGACGGGCGCGGCCCGAGCCCGCGGCACGCCACCGCGGAGGTCTGGTACGAGCAGGATTTCTCGATCTGACGGCCACGCTGTTCCCGCCCCGCCGCCGTCGAGCCTTTCGCCGCCCGGCCGGGGACTTACGGCCCTGCGGGCTGACCGCGCCGGGGGTGCAGGCTGTCCCTGCCGCCGGGCACAGCGCCTGCCGGCCAGCCGATCTGCGGGAGGCAGGCCCCGATGTCCGCCCAGGCTCCGATCATCAGCGCGGTGAGATCGCGGACCGCCATCGACTTCGGCCAGCGGCCCATGCTGGTGTTCTGGGAGACCACCCGGGCCTGCATGCTCGCCTGCCGTCACTGCCGCGCCTCGGCCACGATGCAGCCGCCTCCCGGCGAGCTCAGTCACCAGGAGGGCCGCAGCCTGATCGAGCAGGTCGCCGGGTTCGGGCGGCCGCATCCGATCCTCGTGCTCACCGGAGGTGACTGCCTGCTGCGGCCCGACCTGTTCGACCTGGTCGGCTACGCGGTCTCGCTCGGCGTCCCGGTGTGCCTGTCGCCGTCGGTCACTGAGCTGCTCAATCCCGGCATGATCGAGCGGATCGCCGGATCGGGCAGCCGGGCTGTGTCGGTCAGCCTGGACGGCTCCTGCTCGGCGACCCATGACGGCGTGCGCGGCATCGCCGGGCACTTCGAGATGACGGTCCAGGCCATCCGCGCCCTCGTGGCTGCGGGCGTCACGGTCCAGGTGAATACCACCGTGATGCGCGGCAACGTCGGCGAGCTGCCCGACATCGCGGCGCTGCTGGCGCAGGCGGGCGCGCACATGTGGGAAGTCTTCTTCCTGGTCCAGGTGGGCCGCGGGGCAGCGACCGATGCCATCTCGCCGGCCGAGCACGAGGACGTCTGTCATTTCCTGTATGACGCGTCGCGCCGCGGCTTCGTGGTCCGGACCGTCGAGGCCCCGTTCTTCCGTCGCGTGGTCGCGACTCGTCGGGCCGGCGAGCCGGCGCCCGGCCGTGCACTGTACGCGAGCCTGTGCGAGCGACTCGATCACCTGCTGGGCCCGGCGACCAGGCCGGCCAGCGCGCACACCGCCCCGACCCGCGATGGCAAGGGCATCCTGTTCGTCGCTCACGACGGCGAGGTCTACCCGGCCGGCTTCCTGCCGATGGGCCTGGGCAGCGTCCGCAGCCAGCCGCTGCCGGACATCTACCGGGGCGACCCGCTGCTGCGGGCGATCCGGGCCGCCCAGTTCACCGGCCGCTGCGGCCGGTGCGAGTACGCGGACCTGTGCGGCGGGTCCCGTGCCCGTGCCTACGCGGCGACCGGCGACCCGCTCGGCGAGGATCCTGCCTGCCCGTACCAGCCGTAGGCGGCCTGCGCTTGCCGGGCCGCCAGGCGGGTGCGACAGTACCTCAGGGCCTGGTGCCACTGGCGGAGGAGGAGCGATGGGCTATCTGCTGGCGATGTCCGCCGAGTTCCGCGACTGGCTGGCTGACCTGAGCGTCAGCGATCCGGCGTCGGCCAGGCTGGCGGGCGCGGCGCTGGCTGCCCTGCTCGCCGAGGGCGCCGGGCTCGGGCCCCCGGCGGTGACCCGGATCGATGACGGCCCGCGCTACCGGGGTGCGGCCCTGGGCGCGGCTCTTGAGCAGACCCGGCAGCGCAAGCTGGAGCGGCTCGCCGTCGCGCGCAGCCACACCACTGAGGCCGCCGAGCTGGTCACCGATATCGACCATCAGCTCGACGAGCTGAGAACGCTGCAGGCCACGCTGGGCGGTCAGCACCTGCGCGCGGTCCGGGCAGGCAGGCAGGACCTGGCGGACGAGCTCGCGGACAACCTGGCCGGGACAGCCGACCACCTGGCCGAGCTACGGCAGCGGCTCCCCGGCGTGATCAGGAACAGGGAGCAGCTGGCCGCCAAGTCGCAGCGGCTGCAGGAGCAGTTCGACGCGTTCACGGCCAGGACAGAAAGCCTGAAGGCCAGGTTTCGTGCGGCCGAAGGCGCGCGAGCGGCTGAAGAAGCCATCGCCGCCGTCACTCGTGCCGCCGGGGATGCCAGCCAGCCGGGCAGGGATGCTGACGCGCCAGCCGAGGGCGCTGAGTCTCCCGCCGAGGGCGCGGGCACGTCGTCGGCGGGCCGGCTTGAGGACCTGCTCACGGACATGGAGGGGGAGCTGCGCGCCGACCCCGACGCAGCCGAGCTCGGGGACCTCCGGCCGGCGCCGGGCCTGCTGGAGCTGCGGCCCGCGGTCTACGGCGACCTGCGCATCCTGTTCGCGGTCGAGCCGCCCGGCACGGCACTGCTGATCGCCGTCCTAGAGGGCCGCGATGCGGTCGTGGAGCATTATGACGAGGCGGTGCGGCTCTCCTCCGATGTGCTGCGCCGGGTCCGGGCGGGCCAGGACCCGGAAGCGGCAGCGCATGTGCTCGCCGATGCGGACTTCTTCCTCGCGGAGTTCTTCCCCGGTGAGGCCGGCCAGATCCGGGCCGGCGCAGCCGCGCTGGTGGCCAGGAATCAGGCCCGGACCCTGGCCGAGCAGCGGATCAGCCTGGGACTCAGCCGGGCCCAGGTGGCCGAGCGGATGGGCGTGCCGCCGCAACGAGTAGCCGCGATCGAGGGAGCCGAGCCCGGCGCTGTCGGCGTCCGCATCCTGGCCGCCTTCGTGCAGGCGCTCGGCGGCCAGCTGGAGATCGCCGCGGACTTCGGCGGCCAGCGCGTCCTGCTCCGCTGACAGCTCAGCAGCTCAGGTGGCGCACACCCGTCCGCGGCCGGGCAGCACCCGCGTGGCGGGCGGAGATGCTTGATCGCGCGACCGGTCAGCGGTGCGCCTGCAGCCGGTGCGCCTGCGCGAGGTGCGCGGCGAGCACGTCGTCGCCGAAATCACTGCGCGGGCGGCGCAGCACCGTGTGCTGATGGTTGCCGCCCTCGTCGGTGTTGTCGCACTCGATCAGCAGGTCGTCGCCCTGCACCCGGTAGTAGTGCCGTCCGCCCTGCCGCACCGGCCCCTCCCAGGCGAAGTACAGCTCGCCGCCGCTCAGTCGTGCGGCCTCGCGGGCGGCCAGCTCGGCGGGCAGCCGGTCCAGGTACAGCGCGACGAGCTGATCGAGCATGGCCCGCGCCGTCGGGCCGAGCCGGGCAGCGGCGATGCCGAGCGGCTCGATGCCCTCCGCGGCCCGCGGCCGGGTGCCCGTGCGGATGTCGCCCGGAGCCTGGTCGCCCACCACGGCGATCGCGCGGCCACCCGGGCCGAGGGCGTCCAGCAGCCCGCGCGCCACGTCCTCCTCGGGGCCGAGTGGCCGCGACACTGCGCGGCCGGCGTACCAGACGCTGGCCGGGTCGGCGCCCAGGAACACCGGGGCAGGGGAGACCAGGTCGCCGGCGATGGTCATCGTCACCGACAGGTGATGGCCCTCGAATCGCCACGCCCAGGGATCCGGGCCGGCCGGGTCGCCGAAGACGGCCACCCAGTAGTCACCGCTGTGCCGACCGTTCCGCCACTGCTCGGCGCGGTCGAGCACCTCCTCCAGGGCCATGATCGTCATCGCCTGCGCGTAGGCGTGCTCGCTCAGCGCGGTGGCCAGCAGCCGGTGCGCGGCCTTGCGTGCCACGCCGCTCAGCTCCGCGATGCAGGCACCCGGGCGGGGGTTCGGACGGTACTCGAGCCAGCGGCGGGCGCCGTCGTCGCCGAACGGCCGCGCGGCGACCGCGCGCTGCTGGTCATCGAGCGCGGCCAGCAGGACGGTGGCGGCCGAGCGCATCTGAGCGAGCAGGGAGTCTACGGCCATGCTCCCGGTATATCAGCGTTGGCGGGCGGCAGCTGCCGCCCGGCCTGACCGCTTCCAGCCCCGGTCGCTTCCAGCCCCGGTCGCTTCCAGCCCCGGTCGCTCCTGCCCGATCGCTGTCAGCCGTGATCGCTGTCAGCCGTGTTCGCTCTCAGCTTCGACCGCTTCGGCGAACGCGGCCATGGACGGGAACTCCCAGTCCGGCACGACGGCGGCCGGCGGCGCCGGTGTCGCGCCCCAGCCTGCCCGGTCGTGCCGCCGGTTGATCCAGACGGCCGGCAGGCCGGCCTGGCGAGCGGGCACGTGGTCATGGAACAGGCTCTGCGCCACGTGCAGCAGCCGGTCGCGGCCGATGCCGAGCCGGGCGGCCTCGGCGGTCAGCGCGTCGAAGTTACGCGGCGATGGCTTGTAGGAGCCGATGTCCTGCGCGGTGAGAATGCTGGTGAAGGTCACGCCCAGGCGGCGATTGCTGGCGGCGAAGGACTCCCGGTCCACGTTGGACAAGATGATGAGCTGGTACCGCTCGGCCAGCCTGCGCAGCGCGGCAGCGGAATCGGCGAAGGCCGGCCAGTCCGGTACCGAGTCCGCGAGCGCCCGGGCATCCTGCTCGCTCACGGCGGCGCCCAGCTCGCGGCCGAGGTCACGCATGCTGCGGGCCAGGATGGCGGGATAGGGCTCGGCCGGGTGCCCGGCCTCCGCCGCCGCCTCGTGCCGGGAGTAAGCGGCCAGCAGCGTTTCGGTATCCCTATCCAGCCCGTGCGATCTCGCCCACGGGCTGAGCACGGCGGCGATGCCCGCCTCCCAGTCGATGAGGGTCCCGTAGCAGTCGAAGCTCAGCGCGTCGAAGTCGGTGAGTCGCACGGTCCTACGGTAGACAGTCCGCCCGCGGGCGCCTAGCGTCACGGGCAACGGCCAGCGGCCCACGTGGCTGCAGCAGGCCAGCCGGGCCGCCGGCCAGCCAGCCGGCCGGTGACCCGCGCGAGGCGGTGGAGGTGCGCTGTGGCTGAGGGAATCGATGCTGGCGCGGTAGCCGGGCGCGGGGCGCGGCCATCAGGGCAGATGGCCAGGGCGCTGGCAGGCCGGTCGGCGCCCAAGCAACTCCCGGCCACGCGCGGAGTCAACCGGTTCCTGTGGCCGGCCGCGGGCTTACTCGGTGTCGTGGCGGTCGTGCTGACCGTTCTGGTGGCCATGGGAACGGGCTTCACCCCGGCCCGCCGGGCCGGGGCGGCGGTGGATGCGCTGCTGCTGGTAGCGGCCCTCGCCGTGCTGGCGCAGGCCATCCTGCTCTGGTACCAGGAGCGGCTCATCGACGTGCCTGCCGACGCTGCGAGTGCGACCGGGGTCACGTCGAGTGCCGCAGCGGCCGGGTCAGGCGCGGCCGGGGGAGCGACAAGTCAGCAGACAATCGGCTTTCGCCGCAGGGGTCTCAAGGCCGCCATCATCGGCCAGGACGGCCGGGCGTCCACGAGCAAGACGCAGGTGGTGCTGTGGACAGGCGCGGTGGTGTGGGCGCTGCTTGACCTGCTGGTGCTGGCGCGCGCGTACCCGGGCGGAAACTTGTTCACCAGCGCGGTCACGACGAGCTGGCGGCCGGAGTATCTCGTGCTGCTGGGCCTGCCGGTCGCGGCGGCGACCACCGCGAAAGCCGTGGTCGTGCGCAGCAATGCCGGCCTGGGCCCCGTCACGCTGCCGAAGGGCGCCGGGCCGGCCGAAGCGGCGGCAGCTGTGCAGGCGGTTCAGGCCAGTGTCGGCGCTGACCGGGTCTACATGCGCAAGGACCCGCCCGGCGGCCGGTGGGGCTTCCTCACCGGGGTGGCGGAGCTGATCACCTCCGATGACGGCTCTGTCGCCTGGGCCGACCTGCAGTACGTCGTGTTCACGCTGATCACGCTGGCCTACTTCGCCGTGCAGGTGATCTCGCAGCCGCGCAGCGGGCTGCCCCAGGTACCTGCGGCGCTGCTGACCCTGATGGGGGTGTCCGCTACCGCCTACACCGCAAACAAGATCGTCAATACGCAGGGAGTCCCGGCCGCGAAGGTGGCCGCGCTGGCCGCGGCGGATCCCGGTCGGCAGGCCCCGGCTTCCGCGCAGCAGGCGCCGGCTTCCGCGCAGCAGGCGCCGGCTTCCGCGCAGCAGGCGCCGGCTTCCGCGCAGCAGCCTCCGGATGTCTCGCAGCAAGGTCCGGCTGTCCCGCAGCAGGTCCCGGCCAGCGGGCAGCAGGTCCCGGCTGTCTCGCAGCAGGGCCCGGCCGGCGGGCAGGCAGGCTCGGCTTAGCCGGCCGGGGCGGGCGGGGGCGGCCGGGCGCTCACCTAGCCTTGGGTGCCTCGCCGCCCACCTGGATCTGCGCGCCGCGCAGTTCGCGGTGGCAGGCCGAGCAGTACAGCACCGGGGTGAACTCGCCGCCGCATCGGGTATGGGTGAGCAGTGTGGCCGACCCCTCCGAGGCGCGGAACCAGCGGTCCCCCCAGGCCAGCATCACCACGATGTGCGGGAAGAAGGCCCGGCCCTTGTCGGTCAGCCGGTACTCGGCCCGGCCGGAGCCGGAGCTGGCCACGACGGTTCTCAGCAGGCCCATCTCGCAGAAGGCGCGCAGCCGGTCGGACACGATGATCGGCGGGGCGCCCATCATCTGCAGCATGTCGGTGAACGCCGCGCGCCGAGGAAGGCCGCCGCCAGCGCCGACGCCGACCAGCGGTTCCCGATCAGCGCGATCGTCTGGGGCACCAGGCCAGGGCCCGGGGAGCCGCCGGCCGACCGCCGCCGGGTCGTGGCCTGCGGCACGGACCGGGCGAACCCGCCGCTCGGGCCGAACGTGCCGCGCACGTCCCGGGTGCCTGCCGGCAGCCCGCAGGCCCGGCAGTGCGGCACGGGCGAGAATTCCTCGCCGCACTCCCGGTGGTACATGGGGGGCAGCGGCTCGGCGTGCTCGGTTACCCAGATGACCTCCCAGGACCAGAGGGTCAGCAGCACCTGCCACAGGACCGGTATTGCTCCTCGCGCCCGGTCAGCGTCTCGTGCCTGACCAGCCCGTTGAACAGGAACCAGCCGGGCTGCCGCGCAACCCGCTGGGCAAGGTGCTCAAGCGCCAGCTGCGGGAGGAGCTGCGGGGGGCGCCGGCTAGCAGCCTGACGCGCGGCGGCTGGCTGACCGCTTCCGGAGCGCATGGACGACCGCGACGCTGCCGGTTATCCAGGCGGTGCCGAAGAGCCATCCGGCGACCACGTCCGTCGGCCAGTGCACGCCCAGCCAAATCCGCGACCAGCCCACGGCGGCAGCGTAGACGGCGGCCGCGGTCCAGACGGCCCGGCAAGGCCAGCGGCCCGGGACCCGGCTGGCCAGGGCCCACCCGCAGACGAGCGCGAACAAGGTGGAGGCCGTGGAGTGGCCGGACGGGAACGACGGGCCGCCCGCCGCGCCGGCCCAGTCCGCCACGGGTGGCCGCACCCGCCCGATCAGGGCGACGACGGCGCCGGCCCGGCGGAAGAAGCGGGTTCCGCTCGCGGCCGCGGCAGCGCCGACCACGACGAGTGCAGGCAGCGTGATCTCGGTGACGCCGCCCCAGCGCAGGTCGCGAGCCAGCCGGATGCTGTCGGCTCGCCTGCGGTGTGGCCCGCTTCCGGGCCCGCCGGATCGGGCCGTCCCCCGGCTGGCTCGCCGTCCCGCTGACGGCTCGCCGGGCCGCGCCTGGCGGAGGACCGGATCATCGCCGCCGCGCTCCGCCGACGAGGTGGCCGATCCCGTGCTGGCCGTGCTGGCCGCGCTGGCCGCGCTGCCGGGCTGCGCGCTGCCGCTGGCCCCACTGCGGCAGCAGGGTAGTGATGACGACGAGCAGCCACAGGCCGCCGGTCAGCGCGCCCGCGAGCACGTCGCTCGGATAGCGCATGCCCCGGTACAGCCGCGACAGGCCGACGATGACCGGGACGCAGCACAGCGCGGCGACGACGGCGCGGGTGGCCGGGCGGCGCCCGTAGATCCACAGCACCAGGATCGCGATGCAGCCGTAGAGCGCGACCGCAGCCGCGGTGTGCCCGGACGGGAAGCTCAACGTCTCCGGGGCCACGTCCAGCCTGGCCACCGGGGGACGCGGCCGGTGCACGACGAGGGTGACGCACAGGAAGATCAGCAGCTCCCCCGCCATCACCGTGATCATGACCAGGGACTCATACCAGCGGCCCAGCCGCCAGCGCAGCAGCAGCACCACGACCGCGGCAACGCTGATGGCCGTGGTGGTCTGGGCCAACGTGGTGCCGACGTAGCTGACGTCGTTCCGCAGGCCCGTGCGATGAGCCGCGAACCAGCGGTCCACCCCCAGGTCCGCGGTGTGCACCGGGCCCGTGCTGAGGACGTGCGTCATCAGCAGGCCGAGCAGGACCATCAGGCCAGATCACGATCGCGCCGCCTGCCAGCCGCAGGGCGACTGCCTTCTTGCCGCCGGCCGGGTGCGGAGCCTGCACGGCAGCTCCGCCACGGCCATGCTGTCTCGGGGCTTGCAGCACCGGCATGCCAGTTTCCTTTCCGCGTGAATGGCGGCGCCCCGGTGCCCCGAAACGGGCCGGGCAAACACACGGCCGGCCCGAGGCATGAATCCGGGCTGGCGCCGCGCGGAACGGCCAGGAAGCCGCAGCGGAACAGTTGCTGGCAAAATGGCGCCCGCCGGGTAGTCGCGGTGACACCGGCCGAATGTCATCAGGGCCCGTGATTCGTGCCGAAAATGAGACCAGATGGTGCTTGCCTGAGGGGTTCTCATGGGTCAAGGTCTTGGTTGTCAGCTTTGCCTGGTGCGCGAGCCGGAAGCCGATACGGGGAGAAATGATGGCTCTTCTGCGGGCACGTGACTGCTCTGCGGAAGCCTCCGGGGAACGGCCTTCTGCGGCTGCCGGGGCACCGTCGCGTCATCGCATGCTCCGGACGCCCCGGTCAGCCGGCCGCTTACCGGCTGCCGGGCGAGGGCATCCGGCGTCGGCCGCGACCAGCACCGGGACGCCCGCCACGAGCAGGGAGCAGCGCAGATGACCATCAGCAGGCTCACTGCGGCCGTCACGGCTGCCGCCGCCGTTGTCCTGGCAGCCGGCGGCGTCTCGTCGGCCGCCGAGGCCCAGGTTCCCGCGGCCCGGCCGGCCGCGGGCGGGTCCATGACGGCGCAGCCGTCGTCCGGGCAGGTTGTGCTGATCAACGGGGACCGGGTGGGGGTCCGCGGTACCGCGTCGGGCGTGCTCGCCGCGGTGGCCCGCACGGCACCGACCGGCCTGGCCGGATCGCTGATCAGGCTGCACATCGGCGGGCAGGCCTACGTGATCCCCGCTGCCGCGTTTCCGTACCTGAACCGGGGACTCAGTCCCAGCCTGTTCGAGCTGAGCGCGCTGCTGGGCCATGAGCCCGGCGGGAGGCTGCCCGTGCAGCTGAACTACCGGGGCCGCCTGCACGGGCTGCCCGGCGTGACGATCACCCGGTCCGGCGGCGGGACGGCCCGCGGCTATCTCACCGCGGCGTCGGGCCGGGTCTTCGGCGCGGCCCTGGCCCGGCAGATGATCGCTGATCACAGCCGGGGCAGCTACGGAACCGACGGCATGTTCGCTGACGGGACATCGATCGCGCTGGCCGGGGCGGCGACGGCCGCCCCGGCCCGGCCGGACTACCCGATGCACACGCTGACCGTGACCGGGACGGACGAGGCGGGCCAGCCGGACACCGGGGATGCGGTGAACGTCTTCAACGTCGACAACCTGCTGAGGTTCGGATTTATCGACGGAGGGTCGATCTTCTACCAGGGCTCGGCCAGGTTCAGCGTCCCGGCCGGCCACTACATGGCGCTCGGGATCTTCTTCGACATCAGCGGCCAGACGCTCACTGGCTGGCGGATCGTGACCCTGCCGCAGTTCACCGTCACGGGGACGCAGGCCGTCGGGCTGGACGAGCGGACCGCCACCAGCGAGGTCCGGATGCTCACCCCGCGGCCCGTGGTCACCCGGGACGTCACCCTCAGCATCGACCGGGCTGACGCCGACGGCAACGTCCTGGACGAGAGCATCGACGCGGCGAATGTCCCGCTGCGGACGAACGTGACCAGCCAGCCGGTGACGGTCGGGACCCTGCAGGCCATCACGACCGGGTACCTCACCTCGCCAGCCGCCGCCGCGCGGTACGAGTACGACCTGGACTTCACCAGCCCGAGCGGGCTGATCGGCTCGCAGCGCCACGTGGTGACCGCAGGCAGCGTCGCCACCGTCGCCGCCCGGTACGTCCAGGGCGCCGCCTCGACCGGCGGATGGCTGCCGGTCGGCCTTTTCCTGTCCCAGGCGGCCGGCTTCTTCGGCGGTGACATCTACCCGTTCCGGCTGCCGCAGGCCGAGACGCAGTACCTCTCGGCGGCACCGTCGCTGGTGTGGCTCAGCCAGTACTGGCAGTCTTACGCGGTCCTGGCCGGGGGACAGGCTGACTCGCCGCGCAGCTTCTCGCCGGGCGAGCACACGGCCCTGGACTGGAACGGCTTCCCGCTGCGTCCGGGCTACGACACCAGCCTGCTCGGCCCGGCCGGCCCGTTCCCGGCGCTGCCGTCAGCGAGCCGGGCCGGCAACACGCTGACGCTCACCATCACCCCGTTCACCGACAACACGCCGGGGCACGCCGGCGCCGGTTTCGCCACGGGGATCTTCGGCAGTCTCGGCCGGGTCACCGGCAGCTACCTGCTCTACCAGAACGGCACGAAGATCGCGGGCGGGAACGCGGCGCGCGCGGCCGGCGGGGCGGCCTCGCTTGAGCTCCAGGCCAGGCTGAGCGGCAAGCCGTCGACGGTCAGGTTCGTGCTGAGCGCGGCGCGGACAGGATCGCCGCTGTACGAGCTGTCATCTTCCAGCCAGACGGCCTGGACGTGGCGGACATCCCGCCCGTCCGGGGCCAGGCTCCCGCCGGGCTGGATCTGCGCGACCGGCTACCGATCCTGCACGGTCCAGCCGATGCTGGCCCTGAGCTATCAGGTAGCCGGGCTGGCCGTCAACGGCTCGGCGCCGGCCGGGCCGCAGGCCATCCGGCTGTCGGTCGGGCACCTGCAGCTGGCCAGGGCAGCCCGGATCACCAGGGCGACCGTGCAGGTGTCGGTCGACAACGGCAGGACCTGGCGATCGGCCCTGGTGGTGCCGCTCGGCGGCGGCCAGTTCGAGGTGACGTTCCCGGCCGCGGCGGGCGACTACGTCACGCTGCGGACGACGGCTGCCGATGCCGCCGGCGGATCGGTCACCGAGACCATAGCCCGCGGCTACAAGATCGCGTCCTGATCCGGGAGCAGGAGGACTTCGATGGGCATGCACGAGCTGATCAGGCACGGTCGCGGCGCGCGGGCGGCCCTGCGCCGGCCAGCGCGAGCGGGCTCCGCCGCCGCCGTCCTGCTGCTGGTGACCGGCCTGTCGGCGGGCACCGCGGCGGCCGGAACCGCAGCCGCGGCGGCCGGAACCGCGCACGCCCCCACCGGCGGGCTGCGGGCGGCGTGCCCCGCCGCGCCCCGCGGTCAGGCGCGGTGCTACGCGCTGTTCGCTCCGCAGGCGTCGGTGAACGCGGCGATCGCGGCGGGGAAGACCGGGACGGCCACGACGCCGCAGGGCTGGGGCGCGAACGCGATCGAGTCGGCGTACAAGCTGCCGGCCACGCGCAGTCCGCATCAGCTGGTGGCGGTGGTCGATGCGTTCAGCACGCCCGGACTGGAGCGCAACCTGGCCGTCTACCGCGCCGAGTACAAGCTGCCCCCCTGCACCAGCGCCAGCGGCTGCCTGCGGGTGGTCAACCAGTCCGGCCGTACCTCGCCGCTGCCGCCGTCCGGGGTGCCGTACGGGTGGGACGTGGAGACGATGCTGGACGTGTCGATGGTCTCGGCCGCCTGCCCGCACTGCAGGATCCTGGTCGTCGAGGCGAGCAGCCCGAGTTTCGCTGACCTGGCCGCCGCGGAGGACACCGCCGCCCGGCTGGGCGCGCAGGCCATCTCCAACAGCTACGGGACGCGGGAGACCGGGCTCAGCCAGACCTACGCGGGTGCCTACGATCACCCTGGCCACGCGATCGTGGTGTCGTCCGGAGACAGCGGGTTCGGCCCGGCCAGCTTCCCCGCCAACCTGGCCACGGTAACGGCAGCCGGCGGCACCCAGCTGTCCCGCGCGCGCAATGCCCGCGGCTGGAACGAGCGGGTGTGGAATGCGGACGGCGGGGCGTCCGCCAGCGGCTGCTCCGCGTATGTGGCCAAGCCGCCGTGGCAGCACGATCCGCACTGCCCGGGACGGACCGCGGCTGATGTGGCGGCGATCGCCTGGAACATCCCGATCTACGAGAAGGTCCAGGGCGGATGGCTGACCCTTGGGGGAACCAGCGCATCCGCGCCGCTGATCGCCGGGGTATATGGGCTGGCCGGCAACGCCGCCGCGATCAAGCCCGGCTATGAGTATCAGCACGCGGGGTCGCTGTTCGACGTCACCGTGGGCAACAACAGCGTGCTGACCGGCAGCGGCGCGGTGTGCGGATACGACTACCTGTGCGTGGCGAAGAAGGGCTACGACGCGCCGACCGGCCTGGGCAGCCCGGACGGGACCGGCGCCTTCTGAGCTGGCCGCGGACCGCCGGCCGGGGCCGGCCGCACGGCGGAGCTGGTCATGACGTTCTGATCGCGCCCGCGGCGGCGAGAGCCGGGGCTGGCCGCCCGGCGGCTGATCCGGTCAGGAGCGGAGCGGGTCGAACGGGGTGAGGTCGATCGGGAGATCCGCGCCCATCGCGGCCCGGGCGGCCAGAGCGCCGGCGCTGGGACCCAGGGTGAGCCCGGATGCGCCCAGGCCGGTGGCCACGATCAGCCCGTCGATCCCGGCCACCGGGCCGAGCAGCGGCCGGATGTCGGGTCCAGCAGGCCGGAAGCCCACCCGCGTCTCCAGGTAGCTGCCAGAGCTGAGGCCGGGGGCCACCTCCAGCGCCTGGCCCAGGACTTCCGCCAGGCCGCCCGGCGTCACCCGGTAGTCGAAGCCGGAGCCGGTCTCCCTGGTGGCGCCCGCCACGACCCGTGAGTCGTCGAAGGCCAGCAGGTAGTGGCCGCTGGCTGACGGCAGCACCACCGGCCAGCGGCTGGTGTCGGCGGACCCGAGGGAGATGTGCACGATCTGGCCGCGCTGCGGGGTGACCGCAATGCTGACCCCGGCCGGCTCCAGGAAGGAGGAGGTCCAGGCCCCGGTGGCGGCCACGACGGCATCGGCCTCGATGAGCTCCCCGTCCACGATGACGCCGGCCGCGCGGCCGGCGCGGCAGGCCAGCGTCGCCTGGCCCGGCCGGGTCACGGCCTGGCCGCGGCCGGCCGCCCGGATCAGGGCGTCCCTGAGCCGCCGCCCGTCGACGCGTGCCGCTCCGCCGACGTAGACGGCCGGGCAGCCCTGGCGCAGCGGCGGGAACAAGCGCTGCGCCTCGCCGCCGGACAGAACCTGGACGTCGCCGATCTCCGGGGCGCCGGCGCGCTGCTCCTGCAGCCGCCGCGCGGCCTCCGGCAGCTCCGCGCTGCCCGCCAGGTAGAGCGCGCCGACCTGACGGTAGGAGACATCGCCCTCGCCCAGGTCGGCGAGCGCGGCCACGAGCGCCGGGTACTCCCGCGCCGCTGCGCAGCCGAGGTCATACCAGGCGGGATCATCGCGCCGCGATGTCCACGGGCAGATGATCCCGGCGCCCGCGGCGGTCGCCTGACCGGGCAGGCCGGCATCCACCAGCGTGACCTGGGCCCCCAGCCTGCTGGCCGTGTAGGCGCAGGCGGCACCGGTGATCCCGGAGCCGGCCACGATCAGGCGCATCATCTCAGCTGGCGCTGGACTCGGCCCAGATGTTGACGCCGGCGTCGACGGCATGGCGGTCGATCGCGGCCAGCTCCTCGTCGGTGAAGCTGACCCGGCTGGCGGCGGCCACGTTCTGCTCCAGCTGCGCGACGCTGCTCGCGCCGACCAGGACCGAGGTGACGCGCTGATCGCGCAGCGCCCAGGCCAGCGCGAGCTCGGCCAGGGACTGCCCGCGGGCGCGGGCGATCTCGCCGAGCGCGCGGACATGCTGCAGCGTCTGCTCGCTCAGCTGGTCCGACGACAGGGAGGAATCCCGGCCCGCGGCGCGCAGCCGGCCGGGATGCCGTCGGCGTACTTGCCGGTCAGCACGCCCTGCGCCAGCGGCGAGAACGCGATGCAGCCCATGCCCTCTCGCTGCAGCACGTCCAGCAGGCCGCCCTCGATCCAGCGGTTCAGCATCGAGTAGGAGGGCTGGTGGATCAGCAGCGGGGTGCCCAGCTGGCGCATGATGCTGGCTGCCTCGACGGTGCGTTCTGCCGAATAGGAAGAGATGCCTGCGTACAGGGCCCGCCCGGACTGGACGGCCGTGTGCAGGGCGCCCATCGTCTCCTCCAGCGGAGTGTCCGGATCGGAGCGGTGGCTGTAGAAGATGTCGACGTAGTCCAGTGCCATCCGGCTCAGCGACTGATCCAGGCTGGCCAGCAGGTACTTGCGCGATCCATGGTCGCCGTAGGGGCCCGGCCACATGTCGTAGCCGGCCTTGGTGGAGATGATCAGCTCATCCCGGTACGGCCGCAGGTCCTCGCGCACGATCCGGCCGAAATTCTGCTCTGCGCTGCCATAGGGCGGGCCGTAGTTGTTGGCCAGGTCGAAGTGCGTGACGCCCAGATCGAGGGCCCGCCGCAGGATGGCCCGCTGGATGTCCAGGGGGCGGTCGTTGCCGAAGTTCTGCCAGAGGCCGAGTGACACCTCGGGAAGCTGGATTCCGCTGCGCCCGCAGCGGCGGTAGCTGATCTTGCTGTACCGGTCATCGGCGGCGATGTAGGTCATGCAGGTGAGTTTGCCATCCCCGCCGGCCGGGTCTCAGGCGGCCCTGCAAGCGCGCCCGGTGCTAGCTGAGGCTGGCGATGAGGTTGATGGACGCGGCCAGGATGATGGAGCCGAACAGGTAGGACAGCAGGGCGTGGCGGACTGGCCGACCTGGCACCGGATGCTGCCGCGGTACCTGGAGGAGCTCAGCTGACCTGGTGCGCTCCGGCGGAGCCGCATGCCCCCGGCTGGCCCGGCGGCCTCAGCGTCAGCGTCAGCTCCAGCGGCTGCTCGCCGCGCAGCACCGAGACCCGCAGCGCAGAGCCGGGAGCGGCACTGGCGAGCTCGCTGTCGAGCGCGCCGCGGCTGCGCACCTCGTGGTCACTGACGGCGGTGATGAGATCGCCCTGCCGCAGGCCGGCCACGGCGGCGGGGGTGCCGGGTCCGGGCGGCCCGGCCACCAGCAGCCCGGCCGGATCGGAGAGTCCTACCGCCGCCCGCCGGGCCCGCGCGACGTGCGCGGGGTAAACCTCGGCGCCCAGCGCGCCGACCGCGATCGCGGCGGCGTCCTCGAATGACTCGAGCAGCAGCCGGAGCAGCCCGGCCAGCTGCTCCCGGTCTGTCGCGGTCAGGGCCGACAGCAGCCTGTCCTCGTTGGCCAGGTGGGCGGGCGCAATCTCGTCGAACAGCCGGAGGCCCTCGTCCGTCAGCCGGATCAGCTGGACGCGACGATCATCGGGATGGTCCTGGCGGACCACGACGCCCCGGCTGACCAGCCGGTCGATCCGGACGCTCATCGTGCCGGAGGTGAGCCCGAGCTGCGCCATCAGCTCAGCCTGAGCCCGGCAGTAGGGCGCTCCGGCGCGGCGCAGCGAGACGATGACGGTGAAGTCCGCCGCCGTGAGGTCGTAGCGATCGAAGACATGCTGCAGCCCGGCATCGAGGTGGCGGCGCAGCCGGGCCAGCCTCGTCACGATGGCCACGGGCGCGAAGTCCAGGTCGGGCCGCTCCCTGGCCCAGTCCTGCAGCAGCCGGTCGACAGAATCCCCGTGGACGTGCACGGCCCCATTCTAGCCGTCGCTTCCCTTGGCTATAATGCTTGGATTCAAGCATTGATAGGCGCACACCTTGCGCCATCCCCAGCAAGGAGCGGGCTCATGAGAATCGCGGTCATCGGCACCGGCAATATCGGCGGGACGCTGGGCCGTGCCCTCGCCGGGGCAGGGCACGACGTGACCTTCGGCTCCCGCTCGCCGGGCAGCGACGAGGTCAGCCAGGGCACGGCGGCGCGGGTCGCAGACGTCGGCACGGCCCTGGACGGAGCGGAGGTGATAGCGCTCGCGCTGCCCGGGCCGGCGGTTGACGGGCTGCTGGCCGAGCACGCGGGCGCGCTGGACGGCCGGCTCGTGCTCGACTGCGCCAACCGGATCGGCGGCCCCGGGCCGGCGAACAGCCACGACGCGATCACCGCGGCGGCGCCCGAGGTGCGGTATGCCCGGGTATTCAACTCCCTCGGCTGGGAGAACCTCGCCGACCCGCAGTTCGGCGACGAGCGAGCCGACATGTTCTTCTCGGCTCCCGAAACTGACCAGGCCACGGTCGCGCAGCTGATCGAGGCGGTCGGCCTGCGGCCTGTCTATCTCGGCGACGGCCAGCATGAGGTGGCAGACGGCGTGCTGCGGCTGTGGTTCGCGCTCGTCATGGGCCGGGGCCACGGGCGGCACCTGGCCTTCCGCACCCTGGAGCGGTAGCCGCCGCGCTGGCGGGAGCCGGCGGCCGCTCAGATGATGAACAGGGCTATCGCCACGAACTGGCAGGCCGCGCCCGCGCAGACGAAGGCGTGAAAGACCTCGTGATAGCCGAACACGGCCGGGTAGGGGTCGGGCCGGCGGCGGTGGTAGGAGATCGCCCCGGCGGTGTACAGCGCGCCGCCGGCCAGCATGAGGATGCCGGCCGCCACCCCGGCGTGGATCCAGACGAACGGCAGCGCGATGGCCGCCACCCAGCCCAGCCCGAGGAATGTAGCGCCGACCACGCGCTCCGGCGCGTGCATCCAGGCCAGGTGAACCCCCGCCGCGGCGAGGGTGAGCGTCCACAGCGTCACCAGGCAGACCACGCCGAATGTGCCGCGCACGGCGAGCAGGAACGCGGGCGTCGCGGTCCCGGCGATCAGGAAGAAGATCATCGCGTGGTCCAGCCGCTGCAGGCGCCTGCTCCAGGCATCGCCCCAGTTGCCGCGGTGATACAGCGCGCTGACCCCGAACAGCGCGCTGACGCTGGCTGCGTAGATCGCGCTCGCGGCGATCCGCGAGCCGCCGTGCGCGCTGGCCAGCAGCAGCGTGCCGGCGACCAGCGAGGCCTCGAACCAGAGCAGGTGCATCCAGCCGCGGAGCTTCGGCTTGGCGTAGTAGAGACCCCGCTGCGCGTCGTACAGCCGCCTGGACGGGGACGGCCCACGGGCGGCTGAGCTGGAGTCCAGGGCTGCCACGATCGACCTCCAGGGTGCTGCTGGCCGGCAGCGACGTTTCCGAGTCGTCGCCGGCGCTGGTGCATCCAGTCTCGCCCATAACTGGACCGCCCGGGCAGGACCGGGCTACTGCCCTCGTCCTTCCGTCCGTGCTCGCCGGGGCCCGGAGCCGCTGGCTAGAAAGTCATGGCTTGCGGCCCACGCCGCCCCACAGCGCCGCCGGGCTGCTGGCCTCGGCCTCCGTGTCCGGCCGCCATTGCTGGACTCGCACCAGCCCGGGCTCGACCAGGTCCAGGCCGCTGAAGAAGCGCAGCACCTCATCGTGGCCGCGGAAGGTGACCTTCTCGGCCATGAGCTGATTCAGGCGCTGCGCCATCTGGCCCATCGCCTGCGCCTCGATGTCCGATGCGGGATGCGAGATGACCAGGTAGCTGCCCGGCGGCACCGCATCGACCAGGCTCGCGACGATCGAGCAGGGGTCGTCGGCGTTGTCAATGTGCTGCAGGATGGCCATCAGCATGATCGCTATCGGGCGGGAGAAGTCCAGCGTCTGCGCGGCCTCCTGCAGGATTGTCCGGGAATCGCGCAGGTCGGAGTCGAGGTAGTGGGTGACACCGGGCTGGGTGCTGATCAGCAGGGTGCGGGCGTGCGCCAGCACGACCGGGTCGTTGTCGACGTAGACCACCCGGCACTCGGGCGCCACGGACTGCGCGACCTCGTGGGTGTTGTTCGAGGTCGGGATGCCGGTACCGATATCCAGGAACTGGCGGACGCCCGCTTCCCGTGCCAGGTAGCGCACGGTGCGGGCCAGGAAGGCGCGGTTGGCCCGGACGGAGAACACGATGTCCGGATAGGCCTGCTTGGCTTGCTCGGCGGCTATCCGGTCGGCGGCAAAGTTGTCCTTCCCGCCCAGCCAGTAGTCGTAGACCCGGGCGACGTGCGCGACGCTGGTGTCAAAGGCTGGCGACTCCGTCTCCTCAGCGGCCTCGTCGCGCCACTCACCCGGCACTGGTGCTCCTTTCGCACATCACGGGCGTCCCTTCGGCGGCATCACCACCTGGTGCCGAGGTCGGCCGGCGCCGGGCGCGGGCACTGGCGGAACAGCCAGGACGATATCACCGTGCGATGACGCCAGGCCTTTCCTGGCCGCCCGTTACTTCCATAAGCTGGTGCACGTGCAAATGACTTGTGCAGAGGATGCTTGCACGGTCGATGTGCATCATGCAAAATGGAACAGGCCAGCATGACCCGTGTCAGACGAAGCCGCTCGGAAGGCGATGACCTCTGAACTCATTACGCCTGGCGGACGGCACGGCAAGCGCAACCGCGGTGAACTGGCACTGGCTGACGTTGGCGCCCGAGCTGGCCGGCGCGGCGGGCACACGGCTGCTGCCTGATCCTGTTCCGCCGGGCTGGGCCTGCTTCCCGCGGATTGCCACCAGTACGCCGACGGCCGACGGCAGCTCGATCGCCGCGGCCCGCGGGTTCACCGTGGCTACGCTCCAGCGCTGGGACCTGGCCGAGCGCTCCGACGATGTCTCGGTCGTCGTATCCGAGCTGCTGACCAACGCCCTGCGGCACGCGCAGCGCGACCCGGCCGACCCGCCGCCGGGCTGGCCGATCCGCCTCGGGCTGCTGCATCCAGGCCCCTGGGTGATCTGCGCGGTCTCGGATCCGAGCGTCAGCGTCCCGGTCCTGGCGGAAGCCGGGTACCTGGCCGAGCACGGCCGCGGGCTGCGCGTGATCAGCGCGCTCAGCGACAAGTGGGGCTGCACCGTTCGCCGTGACCGGGGCAAGGTTGTCTGGGCCCTGTTCTCGACCGATGGCCGGCCAGCAGGGGACGGCTGGGTCTAGCGCGCGTTCCGGCGGCGCGGGTAAGCCGGGCACCTGATTTACGGCCGGGGCGCGATCTGGTCCCAGAACCCGCAGTGGTGGTCGAGAGCTATCTGCCCGGAGGTCCCGACCTGGCTGTCCCCGCCGACGTTCAGCGACATGACCTCGCCGGAGGAGTTGAACTCCGGCCATAGGAGCGTGTCGGCGGCGCTCGGGTCGCCGGTGCGGGCGAAGGCCGTCACGTCCGCGACTTCCTGGTCCTGCAGCACCCGGCCGTCGGGGCCGGTGTGCTGCGCGTGCGCCTGTTCGGCCCGCCGGAGGCTCGCATCGCGCAGGCGGCCCGGATCGAGAGCATCGACCCGCCCGTCGCCCGGCAGCGGCTGCCCGAGGTTGACACTGGGCGCTGACCAGCCCGGCCGGGAAGCCAGGGAGCCCGGCCGCTCATCGCAGCGATGCGCTCTCGCCGCGAGCGGCCGCGCGCGGCCAGAAGGAGCGGCTGCCAGAATGATGACCATGCGACACAGCCAGCGCTCACCGCGATCGGCCGGCTCGGCCGGGTCCATCCTGTCGATCGGCTCGGCCGGCTCGATCCTGTCGATCGGCTCGGCCGGGTCCATCCTGTCGATCGGCTCGGCGGGATCGATCCTGTCGATCGGCTCGGCCGGCTCGCTGGCCTCGGTGCTCTCGGTCGGCTCAGCGGCGAGCTTGGGCTCGGTCCTGTCCGCCCTGTCCCGCTGGTCCGTCCGCGGGTGGCGCTCGGCGCCGGCCGGGAAAGCCGTCAGGCCCGGCGCTGAAGCGCCGGGCCTGACAGCTGAGAGTGATGAGGTCTAGAGCGGGATAACCTGCTCGGCCTGCGGGCCCTTCTGGCCCTGGCCCGCCGTGAACTCGACGCGCTGGTTCTCCTGGAGGCTGCGGTAGCCGTCAGCCTGAATCGCGGAGTGGTGAACGAAGACGTCGGCCGTGCCGTCGTCCGGGGCGATGAAACCAAAGCCCTTGTCAGCGTTGAACCACTTCACGGTGCCTTGAGGCATTTTCTTCTCCTGCTAGTACGATCTTCGGGATCCACGTATGTGCAACCCGGGTTGGCGCGACCGCCTGCCTGAAATGCCTGGCTTTGAATGCTCACGGCGCCCGCGTGTCAGAATTTCGCAGGCGCGCGGTAACACGTACACGAATTTCGACTACAACCACTACCCATTAAACACCATCCCGCGACCGGCTGCCCCCCGGACCCCGGTTCCGTGTCGTCCCGGCGGCCAGGCCGTCCTGGCGGCCGGAACCCGCGGGCCCGATCGGAGCGGCCCCGCGATGATCGTTAATTGATGATCTCTATTGGGGTACTCCGGCGGACGCGGCCGTGCCCGGCGCCGGGCTGGCCGGCAGAATTCGCGCGTATGGCCCAGGGAAGACCATGGCTATGTGGCCGGTGTTCAGCCATTTCACGACGTACGGCGGCGAGCCGTCCGCGTTGCGCAGCCCGATGACCACGCCGACCCGGTCGCTGTCGCTATCCGGGACCAGCCGATCGCCTATCTGAGCCCTCATCACGTGCCTCCCCGTGGCATCCCCCTGGCGCCACTTCCGGCAGTCGGACCCGTTCAGGTCCTGTCAGCTCAGCCTTCGGCAGCGCGCGGGCGGCTACTCAGGGGCGAAGGTCCCGGATGGCAGGGCCGTACGCTAGCGGCTGCTGACGCGGCCGGCCAGGCCGGCATGCCGCCGCTGGTGCCGGGCGCCAGCGCCGGCGTGCTCCCGGCCCGCCGCGACCGGTGCCGCGGCCGGGGCGGCCAGCGCGGCGCTGTGCGCGATGCCGATCACCACGACCGGGCACAGCGCCAGCTTCAGGCAGGCCCGGACGACCGATCCGGGCTGGTCGTCACCGTAGCTGGCCGGGCTGGATCCGAGCACGAGCAGATCCGCGTCAGCGGACCGGGAGACGATCACGCGCTCCGGCGCTCCCTCGGCCAGTTCCGCGGTGACCCCATCGGGCGTGACCGGCCCGAATGCTGCCAGCATGGTGGCCGCGAGCCCGTCCCTGACCGCGTCCCGGTCCTCGGTCCCGGTCAGCCGCGCGCCCGCGACCGCGTACGGCGCGGTGCGGCGGGCCGGTTCCCAGGCCCGGACTACGTGCAGGGTCGCCCCGCGCAGCGCCGCCTCAGCGGCCGCCCACTGGAGCGCTGCCTTCGAGGCCAGGGATCCGCTGACGCCGACGACCACGCGTGACTGACCGCTCTCATTCACGACGGCCTCCTGACCTGAGGGCTCCTGGCGCTACTGTCCCGCTGTGGCTCGCTGCCGGGCAGGGCCGAAAGTCCCTGGAGGGCCGGGGCGCCCAGGAAGGCCTGACGACGACGTGCGTGCCAGAATCAGCCTGATGGCGGCGCCAGGCGACTGAGAGCACGGACAAGGAGAGAGATGAGCCAGTCAGGCAGCGGCGATGGCGAGCAGGCCCGGATCGTGGTCGGGGTCGACGGGTCAGCTAACTCCAGGACTGCGCTGCGCTGGGCTGCCCGGCAGGCCCGGCTCTCCGGAGCCGCGCTGGAGGTGATCATCGCCTGGCACTACCCGGTCTTCTACGGCTGGGCGCCAGGCCCGCAGGAATTCGACTTCGGCGCTGCTGCCGAGCAGGCGCTCAGCCAGTCTGTCGAGGAGGTACTCGGAGCCGACCGGCCGGCCGCGCTCCGGACCCGGGTAGCCCAGGGGAACGCGGCCCAGGTCCTGGTCGACGCATCGGCCGGCGCTCAGCTGCTGGTGGTCGGCAGCCGCGGCTACGGCGGGTTCGCGGACGCGCTGCTCGGCTCGGTCAGCACCTACTGCGTGCATCACGCCCATTGTCCTGTCACCGTCATCCGGCCGGCCGGCCATCACCACGGCTAGCCCGCAGCCGGGGAGCAGCCCGCTCCCTCCTGACCCGCCAGCCAGGCTCAGGCCGGGGCGACCTGCTCGGCGGCCGTGCGGTAAGCCTTCTCCTGCACGGTCAGCTGCCTGGGCACGATCAGCACCGGCAGGCTGGCCAGGTGCAGCAGCCGGTGCGACACGCTGCCGAACGGCAGGTGCGGCATGTCGCTGCGGCCGCTGGACCCCAGCACGACCAGCCGCGCACCGTGCTGCTCGGCCGTATCGAGCACGGCCTTCGCGATGTGGCCGATGCGGGTTTCAGCGATGACCGCCTCCGCGGCGATGCCTGAGCTCTTCAGGTCGGCCACGATCTCGGCGACGAGGCGCTCGCCCTCGCCTTCCGGGCAGTCAACCTGCAGCCGGCCGAACCGGCCGACGGCGAACTCATGCACATGCAAAACGATGACCCTGTCGCCAGTGTCATGGCTCAGCTCGCGGGTCAGCTCGGTAGCTGCCGGGACGTGATGCTTGGCGTCGACGGCCAGCAGGATGGTCTTCTTCATGGCTTGTCGCTCTCCTCGACAGCGAGGATGGTCAATTTGGCTCCCCAGATCAGGATCTGCGCCCCGGATCAGGCGGTTCAGGGCCGAAAGTCCCCGCCGCCGCGGCGAATAGTCCCTGGCGGCCGGCGGGCCGCTGGCAGGGCCGAAGGTCCCCTGCACGGACCCCGTTCGGCAGTGACGATCATGGCCGCCCGCGTGATGTCATGGGGGTAGCGCTGGCGAGCGATGTGCTGCAGCCAGCTCGACGCACCGCTGGGAGTGATCATGAGCCGCAGCGAGCACTACTTCGACACCATGCTCCGGCACCTCGGGGCGACGTACTACCAGTCGCTGCACGGTCACGGAACGGCCGCCGACGTGGCCAGGGCGGTCGAGTCGGTGACCGAGGCAGACGGGCACAGGCATGAGCCGGAGCACCCCGATGCCGCCAGGCACCGGCACTTCCGCCGCGGGCACCGCTGGCGCGTCCGCGATGTCATGTCCGCCGATGTCGTCACCGTCGGGACCACGGCCACGCTGAAGCAGATAGCCCAGCTGATGAGCGAGCGCGGGCTGAGCGGCCTGCCCGTGCTGTCCGAGCACCGCAAGGTACTCGGCATGGTGTCGGAGGCCGACGTGCTCCGCAAGCAGGAGCGCAATCTCGGGCGGCTCGGCACCGGCCTGCCGCACCGCAGCCACCACGAGCGGCTCCAGGCGGAGGGCGAGACCGCAGCCGAGCTGATGAGCGCGCCGCCGATCACGATCCATCCGGACGCGCCGCTCGGGGTGGCCGCCAGGCTGATGAACGGTCACCACATCAGGCGGCTGCCGGTCGTGGACACCTCAGGCAAGCTGATGGGCATCGTCAGCCGCCGCGACTTGCTCAGCGTTTTCGTCCGCCCGGATGACGATATCGCCGCAGACGTGGCCGCGGTCCTCACCTCCGTCTTGCTGGAAGACCCCCAGGCGGTCTCCGTATCGGTCCATGATGGCGTGGTCACGCTGGCGGGCGCGCTCACCGAGCCGGACCAGGCCGCGGCCGCCGTCCGGCTCGCCTCGGATGTGGACGGCGTGGTGAGCGTGACCAGCGAGCTGGCTGGCCACCGGGTGGAGGCGTAGCCTCGCCGCGCCCAGGGGCGGGTGGCCGGGCTCAGCAACACGGCCGGGCTCAGCAACACGGGCGACACGGGGCGCGCCCGGCGAGAAAGGCGCGGATGACACATCAGCGGGACAGGACCCTGGCGGTCACCGGGCTGGCCAGGGTCGAGGGGGCCGGGTCCATGTACGTCCGGCTCAGCGGGGATGAGGTGGCCGACGTCCGGCTCGAGATCTACGAGCCGCCGCGGTTCTTCGAGGCGTTCCTGCGCGGTCGCGGCTATACCGAGCCGCCGGACATCACCGCCCGGATCTGCGGCATCTGCCCGGTCGCCTACCAGATGAGCGCCTGCCTGGCCATCGAGGCCGCCTGCGGGGTCCGGGTGGACGGAGCCCTGGCCGACCTGCGCCGGCTGCTGTACTGCGGGGAATGGATTTCCAGCCACGCGCTGCACATCTACATGCTGCACGCGCCGGATTTTCTCGGCTATCCGGGCATCGTGGAGATGGCCGGCGATCACCGCGACGTGGTGGAGCGCGCGCTCGCGCTGCGGAAGGCCGGCAACGCCGTCATGACGGCCATCGGCGGCCGGGCCGTGCATCCGGTGAACGTGCGGGTCGGCGGCTTCTACCGGGTGCCCGCCCGCGGTGAGCTGGCCCCGCTCGCCGAGCAGCTGCGCGGCGCACTGGACCTGGCGGTGGAGACAGTGCGCTGGGTATCCGGTTTCGAATTCCCCGAATTCAGCTGCGAGCACGAGCTGCTCTCGCTGCAGCAGCCGGGCCGTTACCCGATCGACCAGGGCACGCTGGTGACCAGCAGCGGCCTGGCCTTCGGCGCGGCTGACTTCGACGAGCACGTGGTCGAGGAGCAGGTGCCGCACTCCACGGCGCTGCACGCGCGGCTGGCCGGCCAGCGGCACTTGACGGGGCCGATGGCCCGTTTCGCGCTGAACTCAGCCTGGCTCACGCCGCTGGCCGCCCGGGCGGCCAGCGCGGCCGGCCTGGACGCGACCTGCCGCAACCCGTTCCGCAGCATCGTCATCCGGGCCGTGGAGATGGTCGTCGCGATCGAGGAGGCGCTGGCGCTGATCGGGTCCTACCAGCCGCCGCCCGCGCCGGCGATCCCGGTGCCAGCCGTCGCGGCCACCGGCCACGGCGTGACCGAGGCGCCCCGCGGCGTGCTGTACCACCGGTACCAGATCGGCGCCGACGGCAGCATCGCCAGCGCGCGCATCGTCCCGCCAACGTCGCAGAACCAGGGCGCCATCGAGGATGACCTGCGCCGGTTCGTGGCCGCCCGGCTGGACCTGGGCGACGAGCAGCTGACCCGTCAGTGCGAGCAGGCGATCCGCAACTACGATCCGTGCATCTCGTGCGCGGCCCACTTCCTGACCATGCGGGTGGACCGGGCGTGACCGCCGCCGGGCCGGCCGCCGGGTCCGGCGGCTGCCGGATCGTGGTGATCGGCGTCGGCAACCAGTTCCGCCGCGACGACGGCGCGGGCCCCGAGGTAGTGGCGCGGCTGTCCGGGCGGCTTCCGCCTGGCGTCGGGCTGCTGGTCAGCGACGGCGAGCCGGCTGCCCTGATCGAGGCCTGGACCGGCGCCGACGTGGCGATGGTGGTGGACATCATGCTCGGCGACGGCAGCGGCGCCGGCCGCCTGCACCGGATCGTGCCCGGTCAGTCCGGCTGGCCGCAGGAGCGGCCGGTCAGCTCGCATGGCCTCGGGCTGGCCCAGGCGATCGGCCTGGCCACCGCGCTGGGCCGGATGCCGGGGCGGCTGATCGTGCATGCCGTCGAGGCGGCCGACGTGGGACATGGCCACCAGCTGACTCCGGTCGTGGCCGCCGCCATCGGCGCGCTGGCCGCGGCGGTGGAGCGTGACGTCGCGGCGGCGCTGGCAGCGGGCGGCCCTATCCGGTGATCCGGATCCGGCGACCGGTGATCTGGCTTGGCACGACCCTGATGTAGGTTTCCCGCCCGCCGCCGCCGGCCCACGGCGCGATGCCGAGCGCCCTGACCTGGTCCAGCTCCGCCGGATCGGTGACCTGGCTGGCCGTACCGCTGACCAGCACGCTCCAGCCCTCGCCGAGAGCGTCGTCAAGATGGTCGACATCGAAGGACACTCTGCGCTGCCCGGTAGCGGCGGCGGCCAGGCTGCTGTCGCCGCCGGTGCGGAAGACGATGTCGTCGCCGTGCATCCGGTAGTTGACCGGCAGCGCCACCGGGCCCCTGGCGTCGACGAACAGGAACCGGCCGACCCCTCCGGCGCCCAGGTAGTCCCGGCATTCGGCCTCGCTGAGGGCCTGCAGGACCGGCTGGCCGGCGGGCTCGTGCTGGCCGGGCGGCTGGTCGAGCCCGGCGCCGGTCAGCGCGGCGGGCGGCGCGCCGAGTGCCGCCGCGAGCCGGGCCAGCGCGCCCCGGCTCGGGTTCGGGGTCGCACTGGTCTCCAGGTAGGAGAGGTACTCAGCCGACATGCCCGCCCTCTGCGCGGCCTCGGCCCGGCTCAGCCCGGCGCGGCCGCGCTGCTCGGCGATGCGCCTGCCCAGGTCAGTACCGCCATGCCCGGTACCGCTGGCCATGTCCCCTCCACGTGTAGCGGACCTCCGGCGGGGCGCCGTGCTGGCCGCTCCCTGACCATCATCGCGGTGCCGCGCTGGCGCGGCTGGCATTCTGGCCCCGCGCGTCGCCGGCTCCTGCCTGGTTACCGACGCCGGTCCCCGCCGGCCGGCCGGCGGGGACCGGGATGACGCGGGCGGCTGGCCCGGTCAGCTGGGCTTGATGTGCTTGTCGATCATCACCGGGATGTGGTGCTGGCCCTTCTCCGCGCCGTCCTTCAGGTCGGCGACAACCTCCAGCACCCCGTTGTCATAGAAGGCCCTGACGTGCTGGTCGTCGGCGCCATCGGGAAGCGTGAAGCTCCGGGCCACCGCACCGTAGTGGAACTCCGAGTGATGCCTGCCCTCGGCGTGCTCCTGCCGCTGCGACTTGATCGTCAGGACGCCCTTGGACACCGTGACGTCGATGTCCTTCTCCGGGTCAACCCCGGGAAGCTCGGCCTTCAGGATGTACTGGCCGTCCCTGACGTAGTCCTCGACCCGCATCGGGTGCCCGGTGACGGGCCGGAAGGCGGTCAGCGGCCAGTCCAGCCAGTCGAAAGCCTCAACTAGCGGAAACCTTTCCCTTCGTGTCAGTGCGCTCATGGGTCGCACCTTCTCTCTGATCTTGCTGCACTGCCAGTTCAGGCCGGCGGCAGCGGGCGCGGGAGGGCCGAAAGTGCCGGCCGGCCGGGACCTTCGGTCCTGCCCGCTCCCGGTCAGATCTGCTCCGGCACCATCTCGATGGAACCGCACGGGCACTCATTCACGCAGATGCCGCAGCCTTTGCAGTAATCCAGGTCAATGGCGTACTTCTGGCCCGGTTCCAGCTTGATCACCGCGTTGTCCGGGCAGACGCCGTAGCAGTTGTCGCACTCGAAGCAGTTGCCGCAGGACATGCACCGGCGGGCCTCGAACTGGGCAGTGGACTCATCCAGGCCGCCGACCACCTCATCGAAGGTGGTGATCCTCCTGGCCAGCTCCAGCTGCGGCCGCATGGTGGCCGGGGCGTCGGAGTAGTACCAGGTGTTGAGCTTGTCGAAGCTCGCCAGCTCGTGCTTCTCCGGCGGCTGCCAGGTTGCGCCGCGGAGCCAGGCGTCGATGTGCCGGGCTGCCTTCTTGCCGTGCCCGATCCCCACCGTCACGGTCCGCTCCGCCGGGACCATGTCGCCGCCGGCGAACAGCCCCGGGTAGCCGGTCATCATGTTCGGGCCGACCCGGACCGTGCCGTCGTCGAACTCGATGCCGGGGACTGCGTCCAGCAGCGACAGGTTCGCCTCCTGGCCGAGCGCGAGCACGACCGAGTCGGCGGGCAGTTCCTCGAACTCACCGGTCGGCTGGGGGAAGCCGGTCTCGTCCAGCGCCATCTTCTCGATCGTCAGCTTGCCCTCGTCAGCCTGCGTGATCGTGGACAGCCAGCGGACCTTGATGCCCTCTTCCAGCGCTTCCTCGAGCTCGATCTCGTGCGCCGGCATCCGCTCCCTGGTGCGCCGGTAGACGATGACCGCGTCCGAGGCGCCGAGCCGCTTGGCGGTCCTGGCCGCGTCCATGGCCGTGTTCCCGCCGCCGTAGACCACGACCCGCCGGCCCAGCTGCGGCAGCTCGCCGGTGTCCACGCCGTGCAGGAAGGAGACCGCGTCCAGGATCCGGGCCGAGTCGCCGGCCGGGATGTAGGCCCGCTTGCCGATCTGGGCGCCCACCGCGAGGAACGCCGCGTCGAAGCCGCCCTCGCGCATCTCGCCGAGGATGTCGGTGACCGTGTGACCGGATTCCAGCGTGACTCCCGTGGCCAGGATCCGGTCGATCTCGGCGGCCATGACCTCCCGCGGCAGCCGGTAGGCGGGGATGCCGTAGCGCATCATCCCGCCGGCCTTCGGCGAGGCATCCTTGATCGTCACCTGGTGGCCCAGCCGGGTCAGGTGGTACGCCGCCGACAGCCCTGATGGCCCCGCGCCGACGATGAGCACGCGCTTGCCGGTCGGCTGGGCGGCAACCGGAACGGTCCAGCCGCTGTCGATGGCCTGATCGCCGAGGAACCGCTCGACCGAGTTGATGCCGACGGCCGAGTCGACCTGGGCGCGGTTGCAGGAGGTCTCGCACGGCCGGTAGCAGACCCGGCCCATGATGGCGGGCATCGGGTTGTCGGCCATGATCTGCTGCCACGCGGCCTCGTAGCTGCCGTCCTCGGCGTGGTAGAGCCACTGCTGGATGTTCTCGCCGGCCGGGCACGCGTTGTTGCAGGGCGGCAGCCGGTCGATGTACTGCGGTCGCTCCGTCCGCCACGACCCGGTCTTGTTCGCCAGGCTTGACCCCACGTCCAGGGTGATGGCAAACGGCCTTTCCGTCATGTCACTGCCTCCGTGCTCGGCTCGCCGGTCGTAACGGCTGGGGGAGTTCCGAGGCCGGCCCGCCCGGCCTGGCCGCCGGCCCGGTTCTGGGCCTGGCCGTTTGGGGGCAGGCCGTCCTGGCTGTCGGGGCTGTCCAGCAGCCCGTATCGCGCGATGTTGGCATCGGCGATCATCTGCAGCCGGGCGATGGTCGGCTTCCCGGCTTCGGACTTGAACAGGTGCGCGTACCGGTTCTGCAGCTTCAGGTACTCCTCGACCGGCGCCAGCTTGCGGATCGGCGAGACGTTGATGACCTCGCCGCCCACCGCCTCGAAGACCGGGAACAGCCCGGTCTGCTCAGCCAGCCGGGCGATCTTGATGGTGTCGCCGGAGGCATGGCCCCAGCCCAGCGGGCAGGGCACCAGGACGTGCAGGTAGCGCGCGCCGCGGAACTCCATCGCCCGCTGCACCTTGTCCTCGAGGTCGCGCAGCCCCGCGACGGTGGCCGTCGCGACATAGGGAATGCCGTGCGCCATGGCGATCCGCGGTACGTTCTTGCCCTGGCCGAAGACGTTGCCGGGCTCGGGCCCGACCGCCTGGGTGGTCGCGGTCCTGGCCGCCGGCGGGGTGGCACCGGAGCGCTGCACTCCGGTGTTCATGTACGCCTCGTTGTCATAGCAGATGAACAGGATGTCGTCGTTGCGCTCGAACGCGCCGGACAGGCAGCCGAAGCCGATGTCGACCGTGCCGCCATCGCCGCCCTGGCTGACCACCCGGACGTCCTCGTGGCCCTTGGCGCGCATCGCGGCCTGCACTCCGGTAGCCACGGCGGGCGCGTTGCCGAAGAGCGAGTGAATCCACGGGATCTGCCAGGAGGTCTGCGGATAGGGCGTGGAGAAGACCTCCAGGCATCCGGTCGAGTTCACCGCGATCATCTGGCGATTGGTCGCGCGCATCGCGGCGTCCAGCGCGTACCTGGCCCCGAGGGCCTCACCGCAGCCCTGGCAGGCGCGGTGGCCGCAGTTGAGGGAGTTCGACCGGCTGGCCTCCGACTGGACCGAGCGCTGGTCCGGGTCGAGCAGGCGGTTGCCCGCCGCGAAACTGCCGGTCTGGTAGAACTTGATTGGCACAGCAGCCATGGAGTACCCCTCTATCCGATCCGCGAGGCGACGGCCCCGAGGTCACGCAGCATGTTCTCGGCGGCCGGCCCGGAGCTGCGGCTGGCGGCAGCCCGCTCCAGCTCGCGCTCGACCAGGCCGGTGTCCAGGTCCAGGAACGTCAGCGGCTCCAGCTCATCGGCCCCGGCCCTGATGAACAGGTCACGCAGCGAGGCCTTGGTGATCGCGCGGCCGCCGAGCCCGGCGATGACCGTGTAGCCGTGCAGCTGGATCCCGGCCAGCGCCATCCTGACGTTCGCCGTCACGATGCCGCCGATCCCGACGGCCAGCGCCTTCTCCAGCACGACGACCCGCTGGGCGTTGCGCAACGCGGTGCGGACCGCGTCCAGCGGGAACGGGCGGAACGAGCTGATCCCCAGCGCGCCGATCGAAACGCCCTCGTCGCGCAGCTCGTCGATGGTGTCCTTGATGGTGCCGAGGACCGATCCGAGCGCGACGACGATGGTCTCGGCGTCCCGCGCCTGGTACGGCCGGACCAGGCCGCCGGACTCCCGGCCGAACTGGGCCGCGAACTCGGCGGCGACCTCCGGGATCAGCCGCAGTGCCTGCTCCTGCCGCGCGTGCGCCAGGTACCGCACCTCCATGAACGCCTCCGGCCCGACCATCGCGCCGATCGACACCGGCTCGGCCGGGTCGAGCAGCTGCCGGGGGTGATAGGGCGGCAGGAAGTGGTCGACCTGCTGCTGCGTCGGGACCTCGAGCCGCTCGCTGGCATGGGTGAGAATGAACCCGTCCATGCAGACCATGACCGGCAGCGACACCTCCTCGGCGATCCGGAAGGCCTGGATCTGCAGGTCGAGTGCCTCCTGGTTGGTCTCGGCGTAGAGCTGGATCCAGCCGCAGTCGCGCTGCGACATCGTGTCGCTGTGGTCGTTCCAGATATTGATCGGGGCGCCGATGGCCCGGTTGGCGACCGTCATGACGATCGGCAGCCCGAGCCCGGAGGCGTTGTACAGCGCCTCGGCCATGTACAGCAGGCCCTGGCTGGCGGTCGCGGTGTACGCACGGGCCCCGGCCGCTGAGGCACCGATGGCGACGGACATGGCCGCGAACTCGGACTCGACGTTGACGAACTCGCAGGGCGCCAGCTGGCCGGACTTCACCAGCGCGCTCAGTCCCTCGACGATGTGGGTCTGCGGCGAGATCGGGTAGGCGCAGATGACCTCGGGCCGGCACAGCGCCGCGGCCTCGGCCACGCCGCGGGATCCCTCGATCTGGCGGGCCGTTCCCTGCGAGGCCCGGCCCGGGCAGGCCGGATGCTCCTGCCGGGCGGGCGCGCCGCGGCGCTGCGCGGCGGCCAGCTCGGCCGCGACAAAGTCATAGGCGGCGCGGGCCGCGCCCGCATTCCCGGCCGCGACGGCCGCCGGGAAGCGCTCCTCGAAGGCGGCCACCACCGACTCCAGCGACACCAGGCCGCTGAGCGCGGCGAAGCCGCCGAGCAGGGCGCCGCTCGGCACCGGCCGGCCGAGGTGCTGCTGCGCCAGCTCCGTTGCGGGCACCGTCAGCGCGGGCACGCCCTCCAGCTGGCCGGTGAAATCGGAAATGCCGAGTTCCTCCGCCTCACGGGCGGAGTTGATCAGAACTTCCGTCCTGGTCCCGGCACCCTCGAACACGCTGACCTGATGCAGCAGCGTCGGGTCCTGGATGATCAGCGCGTCCGGATTCATCACCGGCTCGCGGGTCCTGATCGGCTTGTCATCGATCCGGCAGAAGGAGACGACCGGCGCGCCGGTCCGCTCGGAGCCGAAGCTCGGGAAAGCCTGCGCATGGCGGCCCTCGGCGAAGGCAGCCGCCGCCAGCAGCTCAGCCGCCGATACCACTCCCTGCCCGCCACGTCCGTGGATTCGCACTTCGAACACTTGCAGGTTCCCTCCGCTAGCCGGACGACCGCTTCCCGATGGCGCGCAGCAAGTCGCCTCGCCCCGCTGCCACAGCCTCGTGCCTGCGGGGCCCGCGGCGGAGCAGGCATGCGGCCCCTCATGGCCGGGACCTTGGTCCCTTCCGCCGGGCGGCCGCTCCCGCCGATGCTCCAGGCAGGTGATGGCGATGACCGGGACGCCGCGGCTGCAGGCCGGCCAGCCCAGGGCGGATGGCGCTCGCTCGGGCGAGCCTGCCCTGGTGGCTGCCCAGGTCAGCCAGGGCCAGGCCGGCGGCAGGCCGCCGGCCGGCAAGGAGCCGGCCGGGCCGCCGGTGCTGACCCGCGACGAGATCGCTTACCTGGTCACGCTGGCCGCGCGGGCGCCCTCGGTGCACAACAGCCAGCCGTGGCTGTTCCGGCTGTGCGGTGACGCCCTGGAGCTTTACGCCGACCTCGGCCGGATGCTGCCGCATGCGGACCCGGACGGACGCGAGATGCTGATCAGCTGCGGGGCCGCGCTGTTCGGGCTGCGGCTCGGCCTGCGCAAGCTCGGCTACGCGGCACATGTGACGGTGCTCCCGGACGCCGCCGGGACCGCCCGGCTGGCCGCGCCCGCCACGCCCGCCCGGCCCGCGCAGCTCTTCCTGGTGGCGCGGGTCCGGCCGGCCGGCCGCGCGGCGACCACCCGGCAGGAATGGGACCTGCTCGCGGCGGTCCCGCACCGCCATACCCACGACGGGCGCTTCGCGCCGGGCCTTGTCTCGCCCCGGCTGCTGGCGGCCCTGTGCGAGGATGCGGTCGCCGAGCGCGCTGAGCTGATCCTGGTGGAACACCGCGACCAGCTCAGGGAGCTGGCCAGGCTGGTGAGCGCAGCCGCCGATGAGCAGCGCGGCAGCGTGGCCGTCAGTGCCGACCGGCAGCGGTGGATGAGGCCGGGCGGCCCTCAGGCCAGCGAGAGCGTCCGGGAGAGCGCCTGGGCTGGCCGGGAAGATCCTGACGGTCAGCTCTCGCCGGCCACGGCCGTGCTGGTCACGGCGAGCGACACTGCGGCTGACTGGATAGCGGCCGGCCAGGCGCTGCACCGGCTGCTGCTGCACGCGGCCACCCGGTGGGTATTCGCCAGCCTGAACACCCAGCCGCTGGAGTCGCCGCGGTTCCGCGCGCAGATCCGGGCCCGGCTGCGGCTCACCGGGGCGCCGCAGATGCTGCTGAAGCTCGGCCGCGCGAATACCACCCCGGCCGCGCCCCGCCGCCCGGCCAGGGAGCTCATGACCGCCGGGCAGGAGCTGGCCGCATCCGCCGCTATCGTCCCGGCTCCTCCCGGTCAGGACTGACGCTGCCGGCCGCTGCGGCGAACTCAGCGCTGCCGGCATTGAACGTCAGGAACACGCGGTTCACGTCCGTCTCGGTCATGCCCAGCTGCCGGAGCCCCGGGATCAGGGCAATCGGGCTCGTCCCGGCCGCCGGGCCGTAACAGCCGTAGCAGCCGCGGCCGGACGCCGGGCAGATCGCGCCGCAGCCCGCCTGCGTCACCGGGCCGAGGCAGGGCGTCTGATGCGCCACCATGATGCACGTGGTGCCCCGGCGCTTGCACTCGTGGCACACGCTATGCGCGGGAATCCGCGGGCGGCGCCCGGCGAGCAGCGCGGCGAGCAGCTCGCCCAGCTGAAGCTTGTCGATCGGGCAGCCGCGCAGCTCGAAGTCGACGCTGACATGGCTGGCCACCGGGGTCGAGGTGGCGAGCGTCTCGATGTACTCAGGCCGCGCGTAGACCGCCGAGGTGAACTCAGCCACGTCCGCGAAGTTCCGCAGCGCCTGGATGCCGCCGGCGGTCGCGCAGGCGCCGATCGTGACCAGCGTTGCGGACTGGGCGCGGATCTCGCGGATCCGCCGGGCATCTTCCGGGGTCGTGACTGATCCCTCGACCAGCGACACGTCGTAGGGCCCGGCCGCTTCGGCGCTGGACGCCTCGGCGAAATGCGCGATCTCCACCTCGGCGGCCAGGGCCAGCAGCTCGTCCTGGCAGTCCAGCACGGTGAGCTGGCATCCGTCGCAGGATGCCAGCTTCCAGACCGCGAGCCTGGGCCTCGTCCTGTTCCCTGCTGGCTCGTTCCCTGCTGGCTCGTTCTGTGCTGGCTCGTTCTGTGCTGGCTCGTTCTGTGCTGGCATCTCACAGCTCCCTGGCGGCGAGCAGCGGCTCGGCGCGCTGATAGCTGACCACTGGCCCGTCCCGGCAGACCAGCAGCGGGCCGAGCTGGCAGTGCCCGCACTCGGCCGTGCCGCACTGCATGTTCCGCTCGAGCGAGATGCGGATGCGGTCGGCGGTCATCCCGGCGCCCAGCAGTGCCCGCGCGGTTATCCGCATCATCACTTCCGGGCCGCAGACCAGCGCGGTTGTCCGGGCCGGGTCGAGTCGCGCCCGGCCGATGAGCTGCGTGACCACGCCGACATGGCCCGGCCACCGCTCACCGCCGTGGTCGACGATGATCTCGACCTCGGCGCCGCGATCGCGCCAGTCGCTGAACTCGGCGGCGAAGACCAGCTCGGCGGGGGAGCGCGCGCCGATCAGCATGATGACCCGCCGGTAGCCGCGGCGCTGGTCCAGTGCCGCGAGCAGGGCGGGACGCAGGGGTGCCAGCCCGATGCCTCCGGCCACCAGGAGCAGGTCCTCGCCCGTGCCCGCCGGGGCACTGGCGCTGGCCGGGACACTGGCACTGGCCGGGGCACTGGCACTGGCGCTGGCGCTGGCGCTGGCCGGGGCACCGGCACTGGCACTGGCGCTGGCGCTGGCCGGGATCCCCCAGTCGGTGCCGTACGGACCGCGCACGCCGACGAGAGTTCCTTGCGCGGCCGAGCACAGGGCCCGGGTCACCGCCCCCGCGGACCGGATGGTGTGGGCCAGGGCCGTCCGGCCGGGCCTGCCGCTGATGGAGATCGGCACCTCGCCGACGCCGAAGGCGGACAGCATGGTGAACTGGCCGGCCCGGTGCTCGGCGATGGCCTGGCCGGCCGGCTCGAGGGTCAGGGTCACGGTGTCGTGCGTTTCGTAACGCCGCCGGGCGATCCGGTAGGGCACCGGGAACTCCGCGATCGTCACCGCGGGCTCCCTGGCCCCTGGACCGGGCTGCTGTAGAGATCGACAAGCCGGATCCGGGCGGCCTGCAGCCGGCCGGATGCCACCGTGAGCATCCGCCGGGCGAGCTCCCAGCCCAGTTCGCAGTCCCGCTCGCACAGGCCGCGCACGGCTGGACCGTCGAGCTCGAAGGCCGTCGTGGGCACCTGCGCGGCGGCGCCGAGCTGCCACTGCATCGATTCCGACAGCCACGACAGGCCCAGCTCGTCACCGGGCCCGAGCGTTTCCACGATCAGCCGGGGACGGCCGGGTACCTGCAGGTCCAGGGCCACCTGGCCGGTCCGGATCAGCCAGAACCGGGTGGCCTGGCCGCCTTCATGGAAGAACCGGTGCCCGGCCGGAACCGCGATCGCCGTGGCCACCTCAGCCAGCCTGGCCGCCTGCTGCGCGGTCAGCCCGCGCAGGAACGCGTGCCCGGCCAGCTCGGCTGGCGCGACCCCGGTCACTGCGCCGCGCCTTCCGCTCGCGCCCCCGCCTGGCCGGCCGTCGCTGCCGCTTCCGCCCGCAATGCGGCCACCTCCTCTGTCAGATCGATGCCGACCGGGCACCAGACGATGCACCGTCCGCAGCCCACGCAGCCCGAGGAGCCGAACTGATCATGCCAGGTGCCCAGCTTATGCGTGAGCCACTGGCGGTACCTGCTGCTCGCCGACGACCGCACCGGCCCGCCGTGCAGCTGGGAGAAGTCGAGGTCGAAGCACGATGCCCAGCTCTGCCAGCGCTCGGCATGATCACCGCTCAGGTCGGTGACGTCGTCGATATTCGCGCAGAAGCAGGTGGGACAGGCCATGGTGCAGTTCCCGCAGCTAATGCAGCGGGCCGCGACGTCTTCCCAGCGGGCGGCGTCGAGGCTGGATGCCAGCAGCTCGCGGATCCCGGCCTGCGGCATCGACCGGCCCATCCGCGCGGCGGCATCGGCCACACCGTCGCTGGCTCGCCGGAGCGAGGCGGCATCGGCGGGCCGGAGCGGAACCCCGGCGAGCATGGCCTCCCCGGCCGCGGACCCAGCCTGCACCACGAAATCATGCCGGCCGTCGCCGGCCAGTTCGGTCAGCAGCAGGTCATAGCCGGGTCCGGCCTGCGGCCCGGTCCCCATCGAGGTGCAGAAGCAGGTCTCGCCGGGCTCGGTGCAGTTGACCGCCACGATGAACACCGAGCTGCGGCGCGTCGCGTAACGGGAGCCCGGGTGCGCGCCCCCGCCGAGCACCTGGTCCTGAATCTGGATGGCTCTCAGGTCGCACGGCCGGACCCCGAAGAACGCCAGCCTGGCCGCCGGCTCAGCGTCCTCGGCGTCGACCTCGAACCCGCTGCCGCGGCGGCTGGCGCTCCACATTCGCTGTCGCGGCGGGTGCAGGAACTGCTTCCACGACTGGGGGCCCGCTGAATGGCCGAATGCGGCCTGGTCATCCCGCTTCCTCAGCACGTAGCCGCCGGGTTCCAGCGTGACGCCCCAGCCGAAGGGCAGGTCGCCGGCTGAGTCAAGCTCGCCGAGAGTGATGGCGTCGTCCCGCAGCACCGGCCCGATGATGCGGTAGCCCGCCGCGTGCAGCGCACCGAGCAGCTGGTCCAGTGCCGGAGCGGCTAGCAGCCGGCTGCCATCCGGCGGTCCCGCGTCGTGCTGGTTGTCCATCGCCCCCGAGCCTTCCTGGTCGCGATTCGTCTCGCGGCCGGATACTGCATTACCTCATCCTGCCTGGGTAGGCCGGGGCATGTCAGCTGCCGTGCCGGGCCGTTAGACCCTGGCGGCCGCGCGCCGGTCGCGGTGTGCTCATTGTGAGGTGGTCATGCCGCTAGTGTCTCCGTTACCAGCCGGTAGCGGATAGCCGGAGACTGAACCTGGTGAGGAGCGAGAGCATTGGCCAGAGATCCTGAGCCCGTCCTGGAAGAACTCGATGAAGCTGAGTGCCTGCGGCTGATCTCGCCAGGCGGCATCGGCCGGATCGCCTACTCCGGCCGCTATGACCTGACAGTCCTGCCGGTCAACTACATGGTGGTGGACGGCGCCGTGCTGTTCCGCACGGCTCAGGACAGCCTGACCGGCGAGGATCTGCGCACCGGGATCGCGAACGCCGAGTTCAGGGTCGCCTTCGAGATCGACGAGTTCGACAAGGCGGCACGCGAGGGCTGGAGCGTCCTGATTCAGGGGCCTGCCCATCACCTGGACTCCGAGGAAGAGCAGGCCGGGGCCCGTGAGGCCGGGGTCGAGCCATGGCCAGGCGGCAGGAAAGAGCACTTCATCCGGATCGACCCGGCCCGTATCACCGGGCGGCGCATTAGCCATTCTGGGTGATTGCGCCTGGCTAGGGGCTTCCTGCCGCGCAGGACAGGACCTAAGTCCGTACCTGCGGCGCCGCGTCGTGCCCTGGACTGGACGGCACATCCCGAGCGCAGGGACAGGGACATCGCGCCGAGGAGGATCCGATGACGCAGCCTCGCGGGCTCGCCGAGCTGACCAGGGACGAGTCCCTGCGGCTGCTCGGCAGCGTCCCGTTCGGGCGGATCGTGTTCAGCCATCGTGCGCTGCCGGCCATCAGGCCGGTCAATCACCTGGTGGCGGGTGATCAGGTCATCATCAGGGCCAGCCTGGGTGCCCCGGTCAGCTCGGCAGTGGATGGGGCCGGCGCGGTCGTGGCCTACCAGGCCGACCAGATTGACTCAGCCAGCCGCCTGGGCTGGAGCGTCGTCGTCGTCGGCCGGGCCAGGAAGGTCGGCAGCGAGATGCTGGCGGCGGGCTACCGGGAAGCGCTGCGGCCCTGGATCGACGGGGACATGGACGAGGTGATCTCGATCTCCGCGGACCTCGTGACCGGTTTCCGGATGATTCCCGGCACGACCGGCGCAGGCTGCCTGGCCAGCCCCGGCGAGGAGCTTCCTACCGCCTGACGGGGGCCTAAGGTCCTTCGGATGCGGGCGCATCGTCCCTGCTGAGCACGGGCGGCGCTCCGGGATCGTGGGAAAGGGTCCCGGCCGCGGCGGAGGTGTGTGCCGATGAGAAAACGGATGCGATGGCTGTCCCGGCAGCTCGGCTGGGACAAGAACCCGCTGCGCAGGCCCTCTGACCATGCCGAGAAGTGGCTCCTGACCATCCTGGTCGCGCTGTTCGTGATCGGCGCTCCCATTGCCGCGATCGTGGCCGGCCGGCTGGCAGACGCCTCGGCCTTGCGTCAGCAGCGCACGCAGCGGTCCTGGCATCAGGTCACTGCCACCGTCGTGCAGGACGCGCCCACAGAAGACGCGCCCACAGAAGTCGGGCCGTACTACGGCTGGGGGATGACCCTGGTGCCGGTGCGCTGGACGACCCCGGCCGGATCCCGGCGGACCGGGACGGTGGCCACGCAGCTGTCGCTGCAGGCAGGCAGCCGCCTGCCGGTGTGGGAAGATTCAGCCGGTCGGCTGACGGACGCGCCGCTGACACGCGCGCAGGTCATGCAGCGCGCGGCGGTGGCGGCAGCCACCGCGCCCGCCGTCCTGGCACTGGTGCTGTTCCTGGCGGGCGCGGGCGGCCGGCTGCTCCTTGACCGCCGTCGGCTCGCTGGCTGGGAGCGCGCCTGGTATGCGGTCGGGCCCCGGTGGACGCGGCTGCGCTGATAGGGACCTCGACGGCCGGCAGGTCCCGTCACCAGGGTGACGGGACCTGCTCCGTGCTCAGCCGGTCAGCACAGTTCAGCGGGTCAGCACAGTTCAGCGGGTCAGCACGGCTCAGCGGGTCAGCACGGCTCAGCGGGTCAGCACGGCTCAGCGGGTCAGCACGGCTCAGCGGGTCAGCACGGCTCAGCGGGTCAGCACGACCTTGAGCGCCCCGGTCGCGGCCGCGTTCCCGAAGACCTCGTAGGCCTCGAGCACGTCCGTCAGCCCGAAGTGGTGGGTGATGAACCGGCTCGCATCGATCTGATGGGCGGTGAGCAGGCGGAGCAGGGTCGGGGTGGAGTAGGCGTCGACCAGGCCGGTCGTGATGGTGATGTTCCTGATCCACTGCTCTTCCAGGTGCAGCGTGGCGGGCTCGCCGTGCACGCCGATGTTGGCGATCCGGCCGCCCGGCCGGGACAGCGCGACAGCCAGCTCGAAGGTAGCCGGAACGCCGACCGCCTCGATGGTGATGTCCGCGCCCAGGCCATCGGTCAGCGCGCGGACCACGCCGAGCGGATCCTGGCTGCGGTTGTTCACGGTGACGTCCGCGCCGAACTGCTTGGCTGCCTCCAGGCGGCTGTCGGCCAGGTCGATAGCGACGACGTGGCTCGGGCTGTACAGGCGCGATCCCATGATCGCCGAAAGGCCGACGGGACCCGAGCCGACGACCGCGACGACGTTGCCCGGCCGGACCCGGCCGTTGAGCACGCCCACCTCGTAGCCGGTCGGCAGGATGTCCGCCAGCATGAGGATTTCCTCGTCGGTGACGCCGACGGGCACCTGGTAGGTCGACAGGTCGGCGAACGGAACCCGGACGTACTCGGCCTGGGTGCCGTTGATCTTGTGCCCGAGAATCCAGCCGCCGCCGCCGAGGCACTGCCCGCCCAGGCCCTCGCGGCAGTACCGGCAGGTCCCGCACGAGGTGATGCACGAGACGAGCACGCGGTCGCCGGCCTTGACGGTCTTGACGCCGCTGCCGACTGACTCGACGGTGCCGACGGCTTCGTGGCCGAGGATCCGCCCGTCGGTGACGGCCGGCACGTCGCCCTTGAGGATGTGCAGATCCGTGCCGCAGATGGTGACTGCGTCGACCCGGACGATCGCGTCCGTGTCGTCGTGGACCTGCGGCTTCTGTACTTCTTCCCAGGCCTTCCGGCCTGGCCCGTGGTAAACGAGGGCTCGCATGACGCTCTCCTGCTTTCGGTTGGACCCCGCTGATCAGCCTGCTCGCCGCGGCGGCGATGCGGCAGGGTCCTAGGTTCCCGCCGCCAGCGTGGCACCCCGAACGCCTGCGGCGTTCTCACATCGAGACGGACGAGGGTGGCCGAGGCCGGCATTGACCTCGGCCACCCTCAGCTTCGCTCCGCTCGCCGGGCGGCTGACGGCGAGCAGAGCCTGTTGTCTATTGCGGCGTCGTGCCGGCCGGCTCACCGGCGGGCTCGGGGCCGGCTGGCGGCTGACCATCCGGCACGGCGGCCGCGCCCTTGCCGCCCGCGCCGGGACCTGAGCCTGCTCCCGGACCCGGCCGGCCGGCGACTGAGCCCGGAGCCGAGTGGTAGTACGAGCGCCAGACCAGGCGGTGCACCGGGATCAGCCTGGGGATGTCACGCAGTCCCGGGATGAACGGGACGAGCAGCAGCAGGACGGTCGCCAGGCCGGTCATGTAGATGGCGATCATGTCGATGTTGGCCGAGTTGGTCCAGCCGGGGATCTGGTACCAGAGCGTGTACAGCCACAGCCACGGCTGGCCGGGGTAGCTGCCGGTCTCGTTCATCACGCCCCACTGCGAGCCGGTCAGGCCCATCGCCTGGGCCTTGTTGCCGAAGTAGGCGCCGTCCTCGATGAACAGCAGCGGCTTAGTGAAGTTGGTGCCGTAGAACGGCTGCTGCGACAGCAGGTCGGTGTCCAGCGCGCCGCTGCGCGCTAGCGCGAGCTCACCAGTCAGCATGGCCGGGACCGGCCCGTCCTTGGCGGCGGGCACGACCGGGCTGCCGTTGACGAACTTGACCTTCTGCACCGCGTTGTAGTACGCGTTAGCCCAGTTCATCTGCTGAGTCGGCGACGCTGACTTGTAGGTGGACAGCGGGCCGGCGATCGCCGGGTCGGTGCGCGCGAGCGTGGTCAGCGGCGAGAGAACGAAGTCCTGGGCCGCGTTGACCGGCTGGGTCACGCCGAGCCAGGTCTGCGGGGAGAACAGCAGACGCTGGACGGAGCCGCTCTGGTTGTTGTACGGCGGCCCGTAAGTGGCGGTCTCGCTGGTGCCGTTCAGCTCCGTGGCGGCGGTCGCCAGGAAGTCGGCAGGCGCGATCCTGGCCCAGCTCGCGACCGAGACCTGCGGCACGTTAGGGGAGGACAGCACGCCGGCCAGGCCCAGGGTGAGCACCAGCACGACCAGGGTCGCGATGGTGCCCTCCTTGAGAATGTCGTAGCGGCGGTTCGGGCCGCGCCACGGTGCGGCATCCGCCTTGGCCAGCGCGCGGCGGCGGATCCGGCCGTGCCCCCTGACCTCGCCTGTGTGCGCGTCGATCGGGTGCGACACGCCGCGCACCCGGACCAGCAGCACGTGCGCGCCGACGATCGCGATCAGCACGATCGGGAGGAGCACGATGTGCCACATCAGCATCTGGCCGAAGTTCATCACGTTGAAGAATGCGCCGACGCCGACGGAGTTGAATGCGTCCTTGCCGCTGGTGGAGATCCACTGGGAGTCGAAGTTCTGCTGGGACAGGTAACCGGTGAAGCACTCGAGGACCGACGCGACGAACGCGACCACGCCGGTGATCCAGGTCATCGTGCGGCGGCCGCGCCAGGCGGCCATCCAGAACTTGCCCCACAGGTGGATGACGAGAAACGCCATGAACAGCTCGACGCTCCACAGGTGCATGCTGTTGAAGAAGTGCCCGACCGGGTTGTAACGCCACCAGTCGGGGCCGCCGAGCGCGAGCGCGAAGCCGGAGATGATGGCCATCGCCAGCGCGGCGATCGAGGCCACTCCGAACACGTAGATCCAGGACGCCACGTAGGACGGCTGCTTGTCCGGCAGCAGCTTGCCCGGCGGCAGCACGGCCAGGGCGCGCCGCCGCACCCTGTTGGTCCACATCCGGGCGGTCTCCGGGTCGGCCGGGGCTTCCGTCCCGGTCCCGGCGACGGTGGCGCCGGCCGGGGCGCCACCATCCGCGGTGAGCTCAGCGGCGTCCGGCGGGGCGCTGTGCGCCCGGGGGAACGGGAGCAGCAGGGCCACCCCGAAGATGACGACCATGACGGCGATCAGGACCAGGTTCGCCACCGAGATGTTGAAGATCGACCAGTGCACGAAAGAGCCTGGCGAATTCAGGTTGATCGCCAGGGGGACCGCGTGCGGCAGGGCGGGGGAGTGCATGTCACGCTCCAGGGACAGGATCCGGGATTCTCGTTTCGTATCCGGCAGTACCCGTCGCGGGAAGCCAGGCTCAATGCCCTCGGCAGCGGGGTTAACGGCCAAGTCGGCTGGGACAGCAGCCCCGCGGCCTTAGCCGTTCCATCCGCTCTGGTCGGCTCCCCCTCCGCGGCTTCCCGTCGGCGGGTACCAGCGTCTACCGTGGCGCCAGGAGGCCGGCCAGCGGGAGGGCCGCCCGCCCTGCGATCTTGGGACCTTCGTCCTGATCCGGGCAGCACCGCGCAGGCAGTGCTGCCCGGACAGCAGCGTTGCTAGCGCTGGCTGGGGATGACCACCACGGGGCATTCCGCATGCTGGACGACCTGTGAGGTGACCGAGCCGAGGAGCAGGGTGGCGAAACCGCCGGCCCCGCGCGAGCCAACCACGACCAGGTCGGCGTCACGCGATGCGCTGATCAGCTCCTCGGCGATGAAGCCGTTGACCGCCCGGACGGTGACCGAGGCGGGCTTGTCGTCGCCGAGCAGGCTAGTGGCCTTCAGGGTGAGCTCCTCGACCGCCTGGCGCACTCGCTCGATCTCCGGCTTGTCAGCCGGGACAACGACGGGGTTGCCGGTCCACTGGCTCCTCATGACCTCGTGAATGGACAGCACGGTGAGCGGCGCATGCCGGACAGCAGCCTCGCGGACCGCCCAGTCGAGCGCCCGCTGCGACCCTGTGGAGCCATCGACGCCCACAACAATCCCAGGCATAACCTTCTCCTCCAGACTGCGCGGCTGCGGGGCGGCAGCCGCGGATCCCGTGTCCCCGCCCGCGCGGGCCGGAGCCGGGATCGCCTGCTACCGCTTGTGCGGAACGACGACGACGGGACACTCGGCATGATGGACAACCTGCGAGCTGACCGAGCCGAGCAGCAGGCTGGCGAAACCGCCGGCCCCGCGCGAGCCAACCACGACCAGGTCGGCGTCACGGGATGCGCTGATCAGTTCCTCGGCGACGAGCCCGTTGGCCGCGCGGACGGTGACCGAGGCGGGCTTGCCGTCGCTGAGCTGGCTGAGGGCCTTGCTCGTCATCTCCTCCGCCGCCTGGCGCGCTCGCTCAACCTCAGGCGCGTCAGCCGGGAGCACCATCGGATGGCCGGTCCACTGGGCCGCGACCGGATGGACAGTCAGCACGGTGAGCGCGGCATGCTGGAGAGCAGCCTCGCGGACCGCCCAGTCGAGGGCCCGCTCTGACCCGTTCGAGCCGTCGACGCCGACAACAATTCCAGGCATAACCTTCTCCTTCAGACAGGGCAGCTGCCGGAGCAGCCACGAATCCCGACTCCACGATCGTCGCCGCGGCGCGGCGGCAGGAGGGGCTTTCGGAGTTCAGTCATAGGTCCTTAGTCCCTAACCGGCCATCGCGCTATCCGGTACCGCGGGCCGTTGGGCCCTACTACCTCGCCAGCACCTGCGGCAACGCTGAATACGGAGGCAATCGGGCAGCGTTTCGAGCAGGACCGGATTCGAGCAGGACCGGAGGAGGCCGCTATGACGAGCACGGTCCAGGACGTGATGACCAGCAACGTGGTGGCCTTGCGGAAAGAGGCGCAGTTCAAGGAGATAGTCCGGGCGATGCGGCGGCGCCATTTCAGCGCTCTGCCGGTGCTGGACTCCGCCGGCCACGTGGTCGGCGTGGTATCAGAGGCTGACCTGCTGCTGAAAGAGGCGTACCCGGCCTCCCCGGAGGACGGCGGCGGGGCGCCCCGCAGGCGGGACCGGGCGAAGGCGGCCGCGCTGACCGCGGCCGATCTCATGACCAGCCCGGCGATCACGATCGCTCCCGATGCCGGGGTGACCGAGGCCGCCCGGCTGATGCACAAGAGCCGGGTGAAGCGGCTGCCCGTCGTCACGCCCGCGGGCGGGCTGGTCGGGATCGTCAGCCGGATCGACGTGCTGGGGCTTTACGACCGCAAGGACGATGACATCCGGGACGAGATACTCGACGACGTCATCACCGAGGACTTCCTGCTCGATCCGGGCAGCTTTGACGTGCAGGTCGCGGCGGGCGTGGTGACCATCAGGGGCGCGACGCAGAAGGCGGCCATCGCCCGCAGCCTGCTGGACGTTATCTGGCATGTGGCCGGCGTCGTCGACGTGCGCGACCGGCTCAGCTACCCGGGCGAGCGCTGAGCATGGCGACCGGGGCCCGTGCCGCCGGGGCAGACATCACCGCGTCAGCGCGGCAGGGCAGTGCTTCCGGGCCGCCGCGGCGCTGGCTGGCCCTCGGCGTCCTGTGCGTGTCACTGCTGATGGTCAACCTGGACAACACCGTGCTCAACGTCGCGCTGCCCACCCTGGTGCGCGTCCTGCACGCCACCTCCAGCCAGCTCCAGTGGATCATCGACTCCTACATCATGGTGTTCGCCGGGCTGCTGCTGGTGGCCGGCAGCCTGGCCGACCGGGTCGGGCGGAAGCGGACCTTCCTGGCCGGCCTCGCTGCCTTTGCCGGCGGCTCGGCCTGGGCGGCCTTCTCCGGCTCCGTGCACGTCCTGATCGCGGCCAGGGCCAGCATGGGCATCGGCGCGGCGCTGATGATGCCGTCTACCCTGGCGATCATCACCGACACCTTCCGCGGCCGCGGCGAGCGGCAGCGCGCGATCGGCTTCTGGGCGGCGACCAGCGGGGTCGGCATCGCGCTCGGGCCGATCGTGGGCGGCCTGCTGCTGGCCCGGTTCTGGTGGGGGTCAGTCTTCCTGATCAACGTGCCGGTCGCTGCCGTGGGCGTGGCGCTCGCCATTCCGCTGGTCCCCGATTCGCGCAACGACGCCGCGCGCCGGCCCGACCTGGCCGGCGCGCTGCTGTCCATCGCCGGTCTCGGGCTGCTGCTGTGGTCGATCATCGAGGCCCCGCTGCAGGGCTGGTCGTCCGTGCCGGTCATCGGCACCGGCCTGGGCGGCCTGGCCATCCTGGCCCTGTTCGGCTACTGGGAAAGCGTGACGAAGCAGCCGATGCTGCAGCTGAGGTTCTTCCGCAACCGGAGCTTCTCCGCCGCCATCGGCTCGGTCGGGCTGGTCATGTTCGGCCTGTTCGGCGCGCTGTTCATCATGACCCAGTTCCTGCAGTTCGATCTGGCCTACACGCCGCTGCAGGCCGGGATCCGGATCCTGCCGGCGGCCGGCGCCGTGGCCCTGATCGCCCCGCTGTCCACTCCGCTGGTCCGGGCGGTCGGCACCAAGCTGGTGGTGGCGGCCGGCCTGCTCAGCATCGCAGCGGGCCTGTGGCAGGTGTCCGGGATATCGGTCACCTCGACGTACCCGGACATCATTCCCGGCATGGTCCTGCTGGGCCTGGGCGCCGGGCTGGCCATCCCGGCCGCTACCGGCTCCGTCATGGGCTCGCTGCCGCGCAGCGACACGGGCGTGGGCTCGGCCACTAACGGCGCCCTGATGCAGGTGGGCGGGGCGCTGGGGGTGGCCGTCATCGGCAGCCTGCTGTCCACCAGGTACACCGGGCGGATGACGGCCGCGCTGGCCGCCTACCATCTGCCGCACGCCATCGAGAGCGCGATCCTCGGCTCGGTCGGGGGCGCGCTCGCGGTAGCGGCGCATGCCGGCGGCGCCGCCGGGGCGCTCCTCGCGTACGCCGCCCGTGCGGCCTTCATCAGCGGCGGGAGCCTCGGGCTGCGCACCGGGGCGGCCGTCGCGCTGGCCGGCTGCGTGCTCGCGCTGCTCGCCCTGCCCGCCAGGGCCGCCGCCGGCGAGCCGGGTGCCGTCCGTCCCGGTCCGCCCGGTCCGCAGCCTGCCGGGCCGGCGCCGGGCGATCCCGGCTGACCAGCGGCCCCGCCATCGCGGCGAGGCAGGCCGCTGGCTTACTGGCCGCCGGCCGGCTCGCCGTCCTGCTGGCTGACCCACTTCTCGTAGGCCTCGACCGCCGTCGGAAGGGTGGGATAAAGATGCTCGGGCCCGATCTTCTCAGCCAGGCCGAAGGCCTCCAGCCTCGCTAGCAGGTCCTGCTTGACCCGGGCCAGGGCGAACACGGCTCCGCCGCTGACCAGTTCCTCCCGGACCGCATCGAGCGCCTGCAGGGCAGTGAAGTCCACCTCGACGTTGGCCTCGGCATTCAGCACGAACCAGCGGATCCGGCCGGGATGGAGTTTCGCGGCGGCGAGCGCGCGGTGCCGGAAGTCCTCGGCGTTGGCGAAGAAGAGCGGTGCGTCATAGCGGTAGACGACCAGGCCGGGAATCGTCCGCGCGCTCGGGTAGTCGTCGATGTTATGCATGCCCGCCAGGCCGGGAACGCGACCGAGGATCGCGTCGTGCGGACGGGCCACCCGCAGGAGCAGGTCGGCGACGGACAGGCCGATCGCCAGCAGGACGCCGTAGAGAATGTTGAAGGCCAGCACTCCGGCACAGGCGCACAGCGCGATCACGAGCTCGCTGCGGCGGAACGCGAAAAGCCGCCGGAAGGCATCCACGTCGATGAGCCGGATGGCCGCGTAGATGACGATCGCGCCGAGCGCGGCCGTGGGGAAATGGGCCAGCAGCGGCCGCAGGAACTCAAGGACGCCCACCACGGTGGCCGCCGCCACCACGGAGTACAGCTGCGTCCGGCTGCCGGCTGCCACCGCGATGGCCGTCCTGCTGGCGCTGCTGCTGACCGGGAATCCCTGCACCAGGCCCGATCCGGTGTTGGCCAGGCCCAGTGCCAGCAGCTCGCGGTTGGGCCTGATCTCCTCGCGGCGCCGGGCAAAGGACCGGGCGGTCAGCACGTCGTCGCTGAACGCCACGATGAGGACGCTGAACGCGGGCAGCAGCAGCACGTGCAGGGCCGTGAGGTGGATGGCGGGCAGCTTCGGGACCGGCAGGCCGGCGGGCACCGGGCCGATCACGCTGACGCCGTGACTGCCCAGCCCGAGGGCGGCCACCGCGGCCGTGGCCAGCAGAATGGCCAGCAGCGGGCCGGGCAGTCGCGGCCACCGCCAGCGGACGACGAACAGGAACGCCAGGACCGATCCCGCGACGGCGATCGTGGCCGGCTGGATCTGGCCGAGGCCCCGGCAGAAGGAGAGAACCTGCTCGGCAAAGGACCGTCCGCTGACCGGCACGCCGGTCACCCGGCCGAGCTGAGCGGCGATCATGATCAGCGCCACCCCGGCCAGGTAGCCCACCAGCACGGGCCGGGACAGCAGGTCGGCCACGAAGCCAAGCCGCAGCAGCCAGGCAGCCAGCGACATCGCGCCGACCAGCAGGGCGAGCGCGGCGGCCAGCACCGCGTACCGCGTGCTCTGGCCGGCCGCCAGCGGGCCGATCGCGATCGCCGTCATCAGCGCGGTCGTCGACTCGGGTCCCATCGACAGCGAGGCCGACGAGCCGAGCACGGCGTAGATCACCAGCGCCGGCAGGGCCGCCCACAGGCCAGCGAACGGATGCAGCCCGGCGACCACCGCGTAGGCCATGACCTGGGGGATCAGGTAGGCGGCCACGGTGACGCCGGCCAGCAGGTCCCCGCGCAGCCAGGAACGCTCGTAGCGCCGGAATGTGGCCGCCAGGGAACTCACCTCAGGTACCTAGGGCCGGGACCCTGGCGGCGCCTGCAATGGTCAGTGCTGCTCCTGGCCGGACACGTCGGACACCCTCGCGCCCGCATCGGTCAGCGCCGCATGGCTCTTGCGGTAATGGTGACCGCACAGCCACAGGTCAGCGGGCAGCGGCCGGGTGGTGGTCGGAGGCAGCTCCACCAGTACCATCGGCCTGGCCGAGCAGCAGCAGGCCCGGTCTGGCATCCCGGCCCCGGCGCTTGCTGACCCTGCCCCCCGGACAGCCGTTTCCTGGGTGCCGGTGTCCTGGCTCCTGGTAAACATGCAGGGAGCATGCGCCTTTCCCGGATAGCCCGGTAGGGACCTAGTGCCCCTCTGTCGGCTGCCAAGGGCCCTGCAGCTACCGGACCGCTGGCGTCCGGCGGGCAGTGCCGCCGTGGCGGCACTGACGCGGTGACCACGCATGCGGCATTGACGCGGTGATCACGCAGCGGCCGGGCCGGCGCGGGGACCTTTGCCCCTAAGCAGCGCCGGCCGCCTGGCGGATCCTCAGTAGGGGCCTCGAATGGGCGGCCGGGGCGGTGCGTGACGGAAAGGTGAGGAAGCCCAGATGTACGAAAGACTGCTGGTTGCGGTGGATCACTCCGCGATCACCGAACGCGTGCTGAAGGCGGCCAGTGACCTAGCATCACTCGCGAACGGTGAGGTGTGGGTCCTGCACCTGCGCGAGGCGGAGTTCATGCCCAGGGCCGGGGTGATAGCGAATGAGACCAGGGACGAGGCACAGGCGGCGGTCGACGAGGCGGTCGCCGGGCTGACCCAGGCCGGGATCAAGGCGCACGGCGAGATACGGAACACCCTGTTCGGCCACGCGGCCAGGGAGATTATGGATGACGCGAAGAGCCATGACGTCAGCGTCATCATCATGGGCTCCAAGGGCCGCGGCGACCTGGCGGGACTTGTGCTGGGCAGCACCGCGCACAAGGTCATCCATCTTGCCGACCGCCCGGTGCTGGTCGTCCGCTGATCGCCTCGGGTACCGGGCAGCCGGTGCCGGACCGGGTGCAGGAACTGGTGCAGCCTGACGGCCCTGTCGCTGGAAGAGGCCGCCAGGCTGCAGTCCGGGAAGCGCTGTCGCCTGAGTCCAGGCCGCCACCTGACCGTAGCCGCTTGGTGAGGTGGCTCAGCACCGGTTACATGCTCCGGGACGGCCCGGCTGCCGGGCAGGGAAACTTGTCCCGTGCCGCCGGGACTTCGGTCCTCAGCAGGCAGTACCACGGACCCGCCGCCGCGTACGGCCAGGTCACGCTCGGCGATCAGGACGCGAGCCTGGCGCTGCCCGCTCACGCCGGGCCTGTGCTGCCGCGTTATCGTTAGTTCGCCTGATTCCGGACGACTGAGCCCCGGGAGTTATGCCGCTGATGGATTCCGCCCAATCGCGCCCGATGCTGCCGCACCTGAGACTCGACGACCTGCTGGCCGAGCTGCAGGTTCGCCTGCAGGCCGTGGTCGCCACCCGCGACCGGGTGCACGCGCTGCTGGAGGCGGTCGTCGCCATCGGCAGCCAGCTCGATCTCGAGGCGGTCCTGCGGCGGATCGTCGAGACGGCGGCCGGGCTGGTGGACGCGAAATACGGAGCACTGGGCGTAATCGGCGATAACGGCCGGCTGGCCGAGTTCGTGCCGGTAGGGCTCGGCGAAGACGAGATCGCCGCCATCCACCACTGGCCGGAGGGCCGCGGGCTGCTGGGCGAGCTGATCAGCAATCCCCGCGCGCTGCGCCTGGACGATATCGCGAGCGACCCGAAATCCTTCGGCTTTCCCGCCGGTCACCCCCCCATGAGGTCGTTCCTGGGCGTCCCCGTCCGGATACGCGATGAGGTCTACGGAAACCTCTACCTGACCGAGAAACTGAACGGCGGTCAGTTCGACGAGGAAGACGAGGCGGTCGTGGTCGCGCTGGCGGCTGCGGCCGGTGTCGCCATTGATAACGCGCGGCTGTACGAGGAGGCGCGCAGGCGCCAGCGATGGCTGCAGGCTCTTGGCGCGGTGACCAGGAGGCTGCTGTCGGGCGCTAATCCCGGCGAGGTGCTCGACCTGGTGACCGGTCAGGTACTGGAAATGGCCGGCGCGGACCTTGCTGCGCTCGCGCTGCCGGAAAGTGGCCGGGGCAGCCTGGTGATCCGGCATGCGGCAGGCCTGGACGCCGCCAGGACTCGCGGGCTCGTGCTGCCCGAGGAATCGCTGTCCGCCGAGGTGCTGGCCACCGGCGAGCCGGTGACTGTCGAGCAGTTCAGCCAGGACCCCAGGGTCGCGCCGGTGGCCAGGGAGCGCATGGCGCTCGGCCCGGCGGTGCTCTTCCCGCTGGGAGGGGCCGGCAACGTCCGGGGCGTGCTGACCGTCGGCCGCCATCCGGGGTCCATGCCGCTGGCGCCTGCCGCGATCGAGATGGTCGGCTCGTTCGCGGCGCAGGCCGGGATCGCGCTGGAGCTGGCTGATGCCCGGCGGGACGCGGAGCAGCTCACCGTCCTGCAGGACCGCGAGCGCATTGCGCGTGATCTGCACGACCTGGTCATCCAGCGGCTCTACGCCACCGGGATGTCCCTGCAGGGGGCGATGCCGCTCATCGCGCGCCCGGAGGTAGCGGAGCGCGTCAGCCGGGCCGTGGATGCCATGGATGACACCATCGGAGAAATCCGGTCAGCCATCTTCGCGCTGCAGGCCCGCCACGATGTCAAGGGACCTGGCATCCGGGAGCGGATCCTCGGCATCCTGGAGGAACTGACGGAGCCGCTCGGGTTCGCGCCATCACTGAGCCTGGTGGGCGACCTGGACGGGCACGTGCCTGACGAGATCGCCGGCCACCTGCTCGTGGTGCTGCGCGAGGCGCTCTCGAACGCGGCCAGGCATGCCGCCGCGAGCCGGGTCGACGTCACCGTCCAGGCCGGACTCGACCTGCTCCTGGTGGTCCGGGACAACGGCGTCGGCCTGGGCCGCGGCGGGCGGCGCAGCGGGCTGGCGAACCTCGAGGAGCGGGCCCTGCTGCTCGGCGGGACCTTCAGTGTCGGGCCGGCCGGCGATGCGGGAACCGAGCTGCGCTGGCAGGTGCCCCTGGGCAAGGCCAGCAGCCCAGCCGGGTGACGAGTCGGCTCAGCCGAGTGACGTGCCCGCCGCCGGGCGACGTGCCGTCTGCTCTAGCCGGCGGACTCCGGCCGGGCGTGCTCGGCCTCCTCGAACACTTTGGCCGCGTAGGCGGCCGCCTGGGTGCGGCGTTCCATGCCGAGCTTCGCGAACAGCGCTGAGACGTAATTCTTGACGGTCTTCTCGGCCAGGAACATCCGCTCACCGATCTGCCGGTTCGTCAGCCCTTCCCCGATCAGCTCCAGGATCCGCCGTTCCTGCGCGGTCAGGGCCGACAGGGGATCGGAGCGGGTCGCCTGATCCCGCATCCGGCGCATCACCTTGCTGGCCGCCTCCGGGTCGAGCAGCGAGCGGCCGCTGGCGATCGTGCGGACCGCGCCGACCAGGTCGGTACCGCGGATCTGCTTCAGCACGTACCCCGCGGCACCTGCCATGATCGCGTCAAAGAGCGCCTCGTCATCGCCGAACGAGGTCAGCATGAGGCACGCCACCTCGGGCATGCTCGACTTGATGTCCCGGCAGACGCTGACCCCGTCCCCGTCCGGCAGCCGTACGTCCAGCACGGCCACGTCCGGTCGCAGCGCCGGGATGCGGGCCAGCGCCGACTCGGCTGTTCCCGCCTCGCCCACGACGGTGATGTCAGGCTCAGCCTCCAGCAGCTCGCGGACCCCGCGGCGGACAATCTCATGATCATCGAGCAGGAACACGTTGATACGGCCGCCGTCGCGTGCTCCGTCGCCCGCCTGCGGCTGTCGTGTATCACTCATCTGCGGATGGCACTCCTGTCCGTTCCTGCGCTGTCGGCGTCCGGCGTACCAGGGACACGGCCCTGTGCCTCTTCTCACCTTAGCGCCTGCACGGATAGGCCTATCAGGGACGATGGTCCTGTCCATACGCGACGAACAACACCACTATCCCGGCGCCCGGTCCCCCGCGGGCCGGATGCCGGCGATCAGCTGATGCGGCCGCCGCGGCCGCCTGCTTCCCTGCTCCTAGTGGGCCGCCTCCTCCGCCTGGTCGAGGATGGCAGCTACCGGGCGGCGAGGCGTGTCCGCGCCACGCGGCCCGTAGCCGAACCGGATGATGATCTGCGGGCATTCCGGCCAGGGCCACCAGCTGCCTTCCCGGTGCTCCATGTCGCCGAGCTCGATCGGCTGATAAAGCAGTGACGTTGCGACGCCATGGCGGGTGGCCGCCAGCAGGACCCGCTGCAGCGCCTGCCCCGCCCGCAGCCAGTCGCCTGGCTCATCGCGCGCGGTCGACAGCACGCCCAGCTGCGGCTGCCGCTCGAAGCTGCCCTCCGGCCGGACGGCGTTCGGGGCCGCGTAGCCCAGGTCACGCACGGGCGCAGGTTGCCGGTCGGGACGGGAGCCGAGCGCGCTGGCGGGGATCCCGTCCTCTCCTGTCGTGCCGACCCACTCCGCCAGCTCCACCCGGTGATCGAAGTCGGTGGCCAGCCTGGCCTCGGCGGCCCCGGCGAGCTGGAGCACCAGGGCTGCGTCCCGCGGGCTGAGCATGCGCAGCACGGCGAACTCGTATCCGGCCTCCTGCTCCAGCCCGATCTGCACGGGCTCGGGCAGCGGCCGGCCGGAGAAGGGCGCCCGGCTGCTGTGCCGCTGCTGGATGGCCTCCGCCATCTCCCGCTCCTGCGGTGTCGGCGCCCGGCCATCGGTCAGCTGCACCGAGGCCAGCAGCGTCGGCTCGCCTGCCGGGTCGGGAAGCGGCCAGATCAGCGGCCTGGCCCCCGCCAGCCGGATGGCCAGCCGGAGGTTGAACAGCGCGGCGCCGCAGCTCAGGTGCAGGGCCCGGCCCAGCGGATCCGCCACCCACAGTATCCGGCTCGGGTCACCGTGCATCTCGATGACGTCGCCGCAGACCCGGAACCGCCAGGGCTGGGTGTTGTGAATGGACGGCGCCGCCGCGGCGGCCTCGATGAGCCGCCGGACCATGTTGTCCGTCAGTGACGCTGGCATCGTGGCATCCTCCTGCCTGCCCGGCCGGCTGGCACCCCCGCGGAACCCGCGCGGGCGCGACCGGCTGCCTAGAGCTGCCTGCCGACGAGGCCGGCCAGGTCGGCCAGCCTGCAGGTGTAGCCCCATTCGTTGTCGTACCAGCCGAAGACCTTGACCAGGTTCCCCGCCGACTGGGTCAGCTCGGAGTCGAGGACGCATGAGGCGGAGTCGCCGATCACGTCACGCGAGACCAGCGGATCGGTGCTGAAGCGCAGGATGCCGGCCAGCCGTCCCGCGGACGCCTGCTCGAATGCGTCGTTCACCTCGGCCGTCGTCACGTCGCGCGCCAGCAGCGCGGTCAGGTCCGCCAGCGATCCGTCCTCCACCGGGACCCGGACAGCCACCCCGTCCAGGCGGCCAGCCAGCTCGGGAATGACCAGGCCCGCGGCCCGCGCCGCGCCCGTGGTCGTCGGCACGATGCTGATCGCGGCGCTGCGGGCGCGGCGCAGGTCCTGGTGCGGCCCGTCCAGCAGCATCTGGTCGCCGGTGTAGGCGTGGACGGTGGTCATGAGTCCCCGGCGCAGGCCGAACGAGTCGTTCAGGACCTTCGCCATCGGGGCCACGCAGTTGGTGGTGCAGGACGCGTTCGAGATGATGTCGTGCCGCACCGGGTCGTACTCGTCCTCGTTGACTCCCATCACCACGGTCAGGTCCGCGCCCTTGCCGGGAGCGGACAGCAGGACCTTCCGCGCGCCGCCCTTCAGGTGCAGGGCCGCATCGTCCCTGGCCCGGAACCGGCCGGTGGACTCAATGACCACGTCGGCGCCCAGCCGGCCCCAGTCGATGGTGCCTGGATCAGGGCAGCACAGCACGGTGATGGACGTCCCGTCGACGACGATGGAGTCGGCTGACTGCTCGACCGTGGCAGCCATCCGGCCGTAGGTCGAGTCGAAATCGAGCAGATGAGCGAGCGTGGCCGCGTCTGTGATGTCGTTCACCGCGACGACCTCGATGTCCGCGATGTTCAGCGACCGGCGCACGAACGCGCGTCCTATTCGCCCGAAACCGTTAATGCCAACCCGGACAGTCATGATCTCTCCCGGTATGCGGCAGCGACTGCTCCGCGTCTTTCCCTCATGCTCGGGATTCTCTGGCCCGGCCGCCACGGCCGATCGGCACTTCTGGGCGGGCCCTTAGGCCCTGCCGCCGGGCCCGCCGCCAGGGCGCGCCGCAGGTCAGCCTGCCTGGACACCCCCGGTGCCGGCTGCGAAACTGATGTTGAGGGCCCTAAGCGCCTAGACCCTGCGTCCGGCGCCAGCGGCGGCGACCCGTCCATTCCGAGCCGAAAGTCACGATTCATGAGGTCAGTGGCTGTCCGGGAATCTCAGCCTGGCGGGATTGGCGCTCCCGGCTATGGGCAGGGCCTGTCTCCCTCCTCGCCGTTCCGCGGCCCCGGCCTGCTCGCCCGGATTGCGCCCTTCGCCATCGTCGCGCTCGGCGCGGAAGCGAGCCTGGCGCTCCCCCCGGGCGGCCACTCGCCGGCCGCGGTCATCGTCAGCATCGTCCTGCTGCTGGCGGTGGCCGCTTCGCTGCTGCTGCCGTGGCAGCGGATGCCGGCCTGGACGACGGTCCTGGTGCCACTGGCCTACACCGGGTCCGTGCTGGCGCTGATCCTGGCCGCGGGACCGACGTCGGGCGTGGGCATCGTCATCCTGATACCGCTGATCTGGACAGCCCTGTTCCATCGCCGGTGGGAATCAGGCTGCATCGTGATCGCGATCGTCATCGTCGGGGTGATCACCTCGCTCACCCCGGTGGTCGTCCCGGACTCCGTGCTGGTCCGCCGGATGCTGCTCTGGGCAGCTCTCGGCGTGCTGATCTCCGTGGCCACGCACGGCCTGCGGGACCGCATCGCGCAGTCGCAGCGCGAAAGCGCGCAGCTGCAGGCCCGGCTGCGCGAGCTGACGGTGCTGGAGGATCGTGACCGGATCGCGGCTGAGCTTCAGGACACCGTGGTGACCCGGCTGTTCGCGGCCGGGCTGGCCCTGCAGGCAGCGGTGACCATGACAGCCAGCAGGTCCGCCGCGATCAGGATCGAGTCCGCCGTGACGGAACTGGACGAGGCGGTCCGGCTGATCCGGGAGTCGATCTTCGGGATGCAGCACGCCCCGCGTGCGGACGGGCTGCAGAAGGGCATCGTGGACCTGTGCGCGGAGCTGCTGCCGCCTGACTCCAGCCCGCCCGATCTCAGCTTCAGCGGCCGCCTCGACCGGTCGCTTCCCGGCGATGCCGGATACCAGGTCCTGGCGGTCCTGCGGGAAGCGCTGGTGGAGATCGGGAAGCAGGGCCGGGCCACGCATATCGGCGTGACAGTGGGCGATGACGTGCACCTGACAGTCGTCGGGGCCGCGGCGGGAGCGCCGCCCGGCGGAGGCGGCGGCCAGGCCCGCGATCTCAGCGACCTGAACGTCAGTGCCCGGCACGCCGGCGCGTCGCTGGAAGTCGAGCAGGCCCCGGATGGCGGCAGCCGCTACTCCTGGCATTTCCCCCGGCCGGCCGCCTGAGGCCGCCGGCCTGCGGCGGCCGGCTTCAGGGCAGGTGCAGCAGCCCGTGCTCGGGGAACACGGCGGCCATGGTGGCCAGGATGGCCTGGTCGACCGGCTCGCCCGGGTCGTAGCCCGACTCGAACCGGGAGAAGGCCGCCTCGTTCCCCTCGGTCATCAGCTCAGGGGCCGGGCGGCCGGTCCGCATGGTCACGTACTCGCGCCATCCCTGCGGCGTGGGGGTGTACGGATCGATCGGGTGCCCGGCCGCCTCGGCCAGCAGATGCGTCCAGGTGCGCGGCACGACCTGGACCAGCTCGTAGCCGCCCCCGCCGGTCAGCAGCCAGCGGCCGCCGGCGACCTGGTGCGCGAGCTCGTGCACCGCGGCGTGCACCACGCGCTGCGCGTCGATGGACACCTCAAGGTCGGCGAGCGGGTCCAGCCAGTGCGTGTCACAACCATGCTGGCTGACCAGGATCTGCGGCCGGAAGGCTCGCAGCAGCGGCGGGACGATGGCGTGGAATGCCCGCAGCCAGCCGGCGTCCCTGGTGCCGGCCGGCAGCGCGACGTTCACCGCCGAGCCCGGCGCTCCCTTCCCGCCGGTCTCGGCCTGGCCGGTGCCGGGGAACAGCTGGGCCGGGGTCTCGTGCAGGCTGATCGTCAGCACCCGCGGGTCGTCGTAGAACGCGGCCTGGACGCCGTCACCGTGGTGCACGTCGATGTCCACGTAGGCGATCCGCTCGGCTCCCGCGGACAGCAGCCAGGCGATCGCGATGGCCGGGTCATTGTAGACGCAGAACCCGCTGGCATGGTCGCGCATGGCGTGGTGCAGGCCGCCAGCGATGCTGGCGCCGTGCTCGGCGGCGCCGCTCCACATGGCCCGGGCGGCCGCCAGCGTCGCCCCGGCTACCAGCGCCGACGCGTCGTGCATGTCAGGAAAGACCGGGTCGTCCTCAGTGCCGAGGCCGAACATCCGCACCGTGATGTCGGGGTCCGGGCCGCCTGCCATCCGCACCGCGGCGATGTAGTCAGGGTCGTGCACGAGCCGCAGCTCCGCGTCGGTGGCGGGCTCCGGCCGCTGGACCGTTACCCCGGGCTGGTCGAGCACGCCCAGGGCGCGGGCGAGCGCGATGGTCAGGTCGATCCGGATCGGGGCCAGCGGGTGACCCGGCCCGAAGTCGTAACCGGTCAGCCGCTCGTCCCAGGCCACATACAGGGTGCACGCCATGCCCTCATCCTTGCAGCAGGTGCTCGGCTGCGGATGCCGGGCTGCTCCCGGCCTGATGCGCGGCCCGCATCTGCTGGCAGGGCCCCGCTCCGGCGACCAGCTGGCGGTGCGTTCCGCGCTCGGCGATCAGGCCGTGGTCCAGTCGAGCGCGCCCACTACTGTCCCCTCCCTCAGCAACGCCGGCCCGATGCCGGCGCTGGCCAACCCCGCCCATAGCGGACCAAGCGGGCCCGTGCCTGATGAAGGGCCGAGCGGCCCCGGGGCCGGGGACGTTCGTCCTCTGGCCAGGGCGCTTGCCGACGCCGAGCATCGGCCTCAAGGCGCCGCGGCAGGCGCTGCGATGAGAGGAGCCCACGATGGCAGTGCCGCAGATTAATGAGCACGAGAGTGCAGGCACGGTCGGCGAGCCCGCCGCCCCGGCCAGCAAGGCTGCGAGCAACGGCCACCCGGCGGGCGAGTCGGCACGTCCCGAGATCCCGGAGGCGGCCGACCTGGTCGCCATGCTGGACATGCTGCTGCCGGGCGGGACGGTGGGCGCCCTCCACCGGTTCCGCCCGGACGCCAGCACCCTGCGCTGCGCGGTCCGGCTGGCCCTGCGCCCTGATGCCCTGGCCCGGCGGACCACGACCCTGGCCAGCGAGCTGGCGAAGGTCGCGGCCGGCACGTCGACGATCGCTCCGGCCCGCCGCGATCGCAGGTTCGCCGATCCCGCGTGGAGCGAGAACCCGATGCTGAAGCGGGCCGTCCTGGGTTACCTGGCCATCAGCCAGGCCGCCGAGGGACTGCTTGAGGACGCGGGCCTGGACTGGCGTGACAATGAGCGCGTTAAGTTCATACTGATCAACCTCATCGCGGCTGCCGCGCCGAGTAACAACCCGCTGCTGAGCCCGGTGGCGTGGAAGGCCGTCATCGACACCGGCGGGCTGAGCATCGTCCGCGGCCTGCGCGCGCTGATCTCGGACATGTCCAGCTCTCCGCACGTCCCGACCATGGTGGAGCCGGATGCGTTCACGGTCGGCAAGGACATCGCGGTGTCACCGGGCGCCGTGGTGGCCCGCACGGACGTGTACGAGCTCATCCAGTACGAGCCGACCACTCCGACCGTGTACCGGTTCCCGATCCTCATGGTCCCGCCGATGATCAACAAGTACTACATCACCGATCTCGCGCCCGGCCGGAGCATGCTGGAGTTCTTCGTCGCCCAGGGCTACCAGGTCTTCGTGATCTCCTGGCGCAATCCCGGCAAGGAGTTCAGCCACTGGAACGTCAACACCTACGGCAGCGCGGTCACCGACTCGCTCGCCACGGTTCGCAGCATCACCAAGGCGCCCAAGGTCAACCTGGGCGGCCTCTGCGCCGGCGGCATCACCTCCTCGATGGTAAGCGCGCACCTGGCCGCCACCGGCCACCTCGACGAGATCAGCACCCTATTCCTGGGCGTGACGCTGCTGGACCAGTCGCAGGCCGGCACCACGGTGGCCATAATGGACGCGCCCATCGCAGCGGCGTCGGTCATGTCCTCCAGGGTCCGCGGCTACATGGACGGGAAGACCCTGGCCGAGGTATTCGCCTGGCTCCGGCCCGACGACCTGATCTGGAACTACTGGGTGAACAACTACCTGCAGGGCAAGCCCCCGCCCCCGTTCGACATCCTGTACTGGAACGCCGACACGACGAGGATGCCCGCGGGACTGCATCGCGACTTCATCAAGCTGGCCCAGGCCAACGCGCTGACTAAGGCAGGCGTGGCCAGTATGCTCGGCTCTCCCGTCGACCTGTCCAAGGTCGACGTGGACACCTACGTCGTGGGCGGCGTCGACGACCACATCGCGCCCTGGAAGATGGCCTACCGGGCCACCCAGCTGCTCGGCGGCAACATCAAGTTCGTGCTCTCCACCAGCGGGCATGTCGCCTCCATGGTCAACCCTCCGTCCAACCCGAAGGCGACGTTCCGGATCGGGCCCGGCAACCCGCCCGACCCGGAGGAGTGGCTGGCGCACGCGGAGACGGAGCACGGCAGCTGGTGGCCGGACTACACCGCCTGGCTGGCCGACCGCAGCGGCGGGCAGAAGCCGCGGCCGCGCGCGCTGGGCAGCAGCAAGTACCCGCCGCTGATGCCCGCTCCCGGCACCTACATCCTGCAGACCTGAGCAGGCCTCGCTACCGGGGCGCGCCGGGCGCCCTGGTAGCGGGCCCCGGCCTGTCCAGGAAGGCCTCGATGACCGCGGCCATGCGCACGGGCTCGGAGACGAGGTCGAGATGCCCGCCGTGGTAGACATGCAGCTCGCTGGACGAGATCAGCCGGTGCATGATCCGTGCGTTGACCACCGGGGTCAGCGGGTCATCATCGCCGGCCAGGATCAGCGTCGGCAGCCGCAGCCGGGGCAGCAGCGGCAGGCTGGTCCACCCGACGGCAGCCAGCAGCTGGTAGTAATAACCCCTGCTCGGCCCGCTGCGGGAGGTCGCCTGCAGCAGCTCGCTGGCGCGCGCGGGGTCGGCGCCCACGCTGCCCCCGTAAATCTCGCGGGCGATGGCGGCGGCATGCGCGGGATCCCGGTGGCGGCGCGGCGACAGCATCCGGGTGAGCACGCGGGGACTGCCGGGTACCATCAGCGCCCCGGTGGCAGTGGCCACCAGCACCAGCCGACGCACCCGGTCCGGGCATCGCACCGTGAACTGCTGGGCCAGGCCGCCGCCCCAGGAGATGCCGAGCACGTCGGCCTGCTGGTAGCCGAGCTGATCGAGGATGCCGCTCAGCAGGGAGGCCAGCGTCCACATGTGGTACGGCACCACCGGCGGCGGTGAGCCGCCGATGCCCGGAGGGTCGAACCGGATAACCGTGCGCCGCGGGTCCAGCGCGTCGACGAACGGCTGCAGCAGCTCCAGCCGTGCGCCGATGCCGTTGCAGAGCAGCAGCGGCGGCCAGGGCCCGGTGCCGTCCCTGACGGCGACCCGCACGGCCCGGTCATCGACGTGCAGCATCCGGACGCGATCTCCGGTGGCGGCGCGGCGCCAGCCCTCGGCGGCGGCGCGCGGGCCGTCCGGCGGCTGGCCCGTCCGGTCTTCGCCCGGCTCGGCCCCCGCCGCTGACGGCTCAGGAGTCATGAACCGGATCCTGGCTGCATCGCACGGTTTCACCAGCTTTCTGTAGTTCTGCGAGATCATCTTAGTCCGGGCCCGCCGCCCGTCCTCATGCCCGATGCCTGCGCCCGAGCCAGGTGTCACTCGTGAGCTCAGGGACTTTCGGCCCTAGCAGGCCAGAACCGATGGCCGGAGGCTGAACCATGAGTGACGTGCATTCGCCGTAACCCGCCGGGACACGGAGAAGCGTGTCACCCATTGAGGTGAGGGACTTCCTCGTCTACTTATCACGTGTCCGGATAGAGGGAAAGCATCGAACGACAAAATAAGTGACCAAGGCCACTGCGCTGTCGCGCGCTGAGTGAAAAAGCCGAAGCTGATGGTGCCGCGAGCGCACGTGCCGGACTCGACAAGCCAGCCGTAGCTGAACTAGCTCGCCGGCCCGGAACCGCAGGCGTCCCCGCCGGGCGCGTCGCACGGCCGGCCGGCGGAAATCGTGCCCAGCCTGGCTGCGCCGCTGTCGTGCTCCCGGATGCCGCTAAGACCCCAACCGTCCACCTAAAGGAGCGCGTACCGTGAACTTCGACCTGACTGACGAGCAAGAGCTGATCCGAGAAACGGTCAGGGAATTCGCCGAGGCCGAATTGGCGCCAATCGCCGCTGAGATTGACCGTGAGCATCGCTTCCCCGCGGAAATCCTGCCGAAGCTGGCGGGCCTCAGCCTGATGGGCGTGCCCTTCCCCGAGGAAGTCGGCGGCGCCGGAGCGGACTACCTCAGCTACGTCATCGTCATTGAGGAGCTGTCGAGGGCGTGCGCGAGCACCGGCACCATCGTGTCGGCGCACTCCTCCCTCGGTACCACGCCGATCTACCGCTCCGGTACCCCGGCGCAGAAGGACAAGTACCTCTACGATCTGGCCTCCGGGCGCCTGCTGGCGGCCTTTGCCCTGACCGAGCCCGCTGCGGGCACGGACGCGGCCGCGGGCACCTGCACGGCGGTGCTCGAGGGAGACGAGTACGTCCTCAACGGATCGAAGATCTTCATCACCAATGCCCCTTATGCCGATGTGTACATCGTCTTCGCGAAGACGGATGCCAGCCAGGGAACCAGGGGAATTAGCGCCTTCATCGTCGAGAAGGGCACGCCGGGATTCTCCGTCGGCGAGGCCGAGCACAAGCTGGGCATTCGCGCATCCAGCACGCCGCCCTTGTACTTCTCCAACTGCCGCATTCCCAAGGATGCGCTCCTGGGCGGCGAGGGCAACGGCTTCAAGATCGCCATGCAGACGCTCGACGGCGGCCGAATCGGAATTGCCGGGCAGGCGCTTGGCATCGCCCAGGCGGCACTGGACGCGTCGGTCGCGTATGCGAAGGAGCGGATCCAGTTCGGCAAGCCGATCGCGAGCCTGGAGGCCATCCAGTGGATGATCGCCGACATGGCGACAGAGGTCGACGCCTCCCGGCTTCTCGTTTACCGTGCGGCGTCATTCGTGGACAGCGGGCGGCCCTACGGGACGGAAGGGGCGATGGCGAAGCTGTTCGCTTCCGAGACTGCCTCCCGGGTGGCGGGCAAGGCGATCCAGATCCACGGCGGCTACGGTTACACCGAGAGCTATCCGGTGGAACGGCATTACCGTGACGCCAAGATCACCGAGCTTTACGAGGGAACCTCTGAGGTTCAGCGCATGGTCATTTCCAGGAGTGCCCTCCGATAAGGCTTTTTTCGCCGGGAGGGTCGATGTTGCACGCGCTAAGTAAAAGGAGAGTGAGCTGTGCGTGAGCTAGAGTACGAGGATATCCAGGTCGGCGATGATGCGTCATTCGCCAAGACGATTACTGAGTCGGATATCCTGGGCTTCGCCGGCATTACCGGGGATTTCAACCCGATTCATATCGACGCCGAATACGCCAAGGAGTCGATGTTCAAGGAGCGGATTGCCCACGGCATGCTGGTGTCAGGGCTGATCTCGGCGGTACTGGGGACCCAGCTTCCCGGCCCGAATTCCATTTACCTGGGGCAGGAGCTCAAGTTCACGGCTCCGGTCAAGATCGGCGATACCGTCACGGCAGTCGTGACCGTGACCGACAAGCGTGATGACAAGCGAATCATCACGCTCAGGACCACGGTCTCTAATCACCGCGGCGAGGTTGTCGTCGACGGCAGTGCGGTCGTCAAGAAGGCCAAGAGGTAGGCGCGTGCGGATGAGCCCCGTGCGGATGAGCCCCGAGCGGGACAGCGCCGCCCGGATGTCATCAGGAAGCCATGGCCTTCGCCTAGGCCAGCGGACGCAGTCAGGAGGATCGTGATGAAGATCGTGGTCGCCTACAAGTGGGCGTGCGACCCGCAGGAGGCGACGGTGGGGGCTGACGGCACCGTGGACTGGAGCCGGGCCAAGCCGGGCGTCAGCGACTACGACCCGGTCGCCATCGAGCTGGCGCGCCGGCTTGCGGAGGCCACCGCCGCTGAGCTGATCGGCGTCACTGCCGGGGCCAAGGGCGTCGGCGCCACCATCGCCTGCAAGGCCGTACTCGCCCGCGGCCTGGACCGGGTGGTCGTGGTGGAGGACGACGAGCTGCGCGACGCCGGCACGGCCGAGCTGGCCGCGGTGCTGGCCGAGGCGGTCCGGCACATCGGCGACGTGGACGTGGTCATCACGGGCGACTCATCCGTCGACGTGGCCGGCAAGATGGTGCCGACGACCCTGGCCGGCCACCTGGGCTGGGCGGCCCTCGCTGAAGTGACCGCCGTGTCAGGCCAGCCGGGCTCGCTCCGCGTCGACCGGGCGGTACCGGGCGGCGTGCAGAGTCTCGAGGTCTCCGGGCCGGCCGTCCTGGCCGCGTCCGCCGATGCCGCGCAGGCCCGCGTGCCGGGCATGAAGGACCTGCTCGCGGCGGGCAAGAAGCCGGTGGAGAACCTGCAGATCGCCGACCTGGGCCTGCCGGCCGCGAACGCGACGGTGACGGTGACGGGTACCGCCCGGCCGGCCCGCAAGGCCCGCAAGAACCAGTTCCTGGACACCACGAACCCAGCTGCCGCCGCGGCCGAGCTCGTCACGGCGCTGCGCGGCGCCGGGGCGCTGTGACCGGCCACGAGCCAGCAGAGAGGACTCGACAGTGAGCGTGAACGCCTGGATCGTGGTCGGGGACCAGCCGGCGATCGGCAACCTGATCACGGTCGCCCGATCCCTGGGCGGCCAGGTCGCGGCGGTTGTCGCCGGGCCCCGCGCGGTGGCCGAGACGGTAGCGGCCGGCGGCGTGGACAGGGTCGTCTGGTGCGGCGACCCCGGTGAGGCACCGGTGGAGGCCTTTGCCGCGGCGGTCGCGGATGTCGTCGCGGCCGACCCCTCCGGACCGCCCGGCGTCGTACTGAGCGGCCGCCGCCCGAGCGAGCGAGTGCTGCTCGGGGCCGTCGCCGCCCGGCTGCAGGCGGCGGTCCTGACCGGTGCCAGCGCCGTCTCGGCCGACAACGGCGATGCGATCGTGACCAACTCCCTCTTCGGCGCCATCGCCGAGCAGACCGTCACCGTCTCCGGCCCGGTGGCGCTAGTGCTGGAAGGCGGACCCGTGCCGCCCGCCGGCGGCGGCGCCGCGCCAGTCGAGGAGCACGCCGCCACCCCGCTGGGCGTCCGGGTGATCGAGACCAGGGCGTCAGCGGTCGAGCAGGTCGACCTCGGCGCGGCTGCCCGCGTGGTGGGCATCGGCCGCGGCCTGAAGGCCCAGGAGGATCTCGCCATCGTCGAGGCCCTCGCCAAGGCGGCCGGGGCCGAGATCGCGTGCTCCCGGCCGGTGGCCGAGGGCCTGGACTGGCTCGGCAAGGAGCGCTACATCGGCAGCTCCGGGGCGCATATCTCGCCGCAGCTCTATTTCGCCATCGGGATCTCCGGCCAGCTGCAGCACATGGTGGGCGTGCACGGGGCCGAGACAATCGTGGCGATCAATACTGACGCGAACGCCCCGGTGTTCCCGGCGGCCGACTACTGCCTCGTCGGCGACCTGTACGCGATCGTGCCGGCCATCACCGACGCCCTGAAATGATGGTGCGAGATGCCAGAAGCGGCTGAGCCGGACTTCGACGTCATTGTCGTCGGCGCCGGGATCGCCGGCAGCGTCACTGCCTGCCAGCTGGCCCGGCAGGGACGCTCGGTCCTGCTGATCGAGCGGGGCGAGTCTCCCGGCTCCAAGAACCTCTCCGGCGGGGTGCTGTACTCGCGCGGTATCCAGCAGGTCTTCCCCGATTTCCTGCAGGAGGCTCCGGTCGAGCGCCGGATCACCCGTAACTACATCACCTTCCTCAACGCCGGCAGTTCCATCGGGATCGACTACAAGGACTCGCGGCTGGCTGATCCGGTTAACGCCGTGACGGTGCTGCGCGCGAAGCTCGACCCGTGGCTGGCCGAGAAGTGCGAGGAAGCCGGCGCCATCATCATGCCCGGGGTCCGGGTGGACCGCCTGCTCACCGAGGACGGCGCGGCCGGCCTGCGAGTCATCGGCGTGCAGGCTGGCGAGGACGAGCTGCGGGCCCGCGTGGTCGTCGCCGCGGATGGGGTGAACTCCTTCCTGGCCAAGGAGGTCGGGCTGCGCAAGGAGGAGCCGCTGAATCACCTGGCCGTCGGCGTGAAATCGGTTGTCGCGCTGCCCAGGGAGACTATCGAGGCCCGGTTCAACCTGACCGGTGACGAGGGCGCCGCCATTGCCGTGGTCGGCGACTGCACCGAGGGGGTGGGAGGCGGCGGCTTCATCTACACCAATACCGACTCCATTTCCGTCGGGATCGTGGTGCGCCTTGATGATCTCATCGCCAGGCAGAAGGTCGTCACCGATATCTTCGACCATTTCCTTGAGCATCAGTTCATCGCGCCGTACCTGGAGGGCGGCGAGCTGGTGGAGTACGGCTGCCACCTGGTGGCCGAGGGCGGCATGAGCATGGTGGGGGAGATCGCCATGGACGGCATGATCGTCGTCGGTGACGCGGCTGGTCTCACCCTCAACACCGGCCTGACGGTGCGCGGCATGGACCTGGCGGTCGCCTCGGCGGTCGCCGCGGCCGAGGGCATCGGATCCGCGCTGGAGCGGGGCGACACCTCCAGGGCCGGCCTGGCCGGTTACCGCGAGAAGTTTTTCGCCTCCTACGCCGGCCAGGACATGAAGACTTACGCCAGGGCGCCGGCCTTCCTGGAGCTCGAGCGCATGTACAAGAGCTACGGCGAGCTCTTCGCCGACGTCCTGTACGGCACGTTCAGCCTCGATACCCAGCCGCGCCGGCATCTGCTCAGCGTCGCCCGCAAGGCGCTGAGCCGCTCCCCGCTGAAGATGCGGCAGCTCGTTCACGACGGCATCGCAGGAGCGCGAGCGCTATGAAGCCGCTATCTGTCCCCGAGCGCCTGGCCAAGAACCGGTTCAATCTCGATGAAGAGGAATGCCATATCGAGGTCAACCAGGAGATCGCCAGGGCCACCGGGACCGGTAAGGCGCTGGTGGCCTGCTGCCCGGCGCACGTCTATACCGAGGAGCCCGACGGGACTATCTCGGTTGAGTATGCCGCCTGCCTGGAATGCGGCACCTGCCTCGCCGTCGCCGCCCCCGGTGCCCTGACCTGGCATTACCCGCGAGGCGGGTTCGGTATCCAGTTCCGCGAAGGCTAGCGCCCGGTCACCACGGGCCCTGGCCCGCGTTGGCGGCCCGCATGGCGCTGACGTACCCGGCCCGCTCGAAGCCAGTCTCATCGGCGCCCTCGGGCATCGCGAGCATTCCGCGCAGGCCGGCGACCGAGTGGTAGCCCTTCCGGACCATCCACTCGGACAGGCCGTCCAGCAGCACGGCCGCGTGCTCGGGGCCGTGCCGGATCAGCGCAGAGGCGGTCATCGCCACGTCGGCCCCCGCGAGCAGGTACTTGATCACGTCAGCGGGTTCATCGACCCCGCTGGTTCCCGCGAGCGAGGCGCGCACCCGGTGGCGCAGGATCGAGATCCAGGTTCTCGGCAGCCTGGCCTCCCTGGGGCTGGAAAGATCCACCACGGGTACGACCGCCAGGGTCTCCGGGTCGATGTCGGGCTGCAGGAACCGGTTGAACAGCACGAGGCCGTCCGCGCCCGCCTCGTCCAGCCGCATGGCCATCTCGCCGGTCGAGCTGAAATGCGGGCTCAGCTTGACGGCCACCGGCACGGTCACGGCGGCCCTGACCAGCTGCAGAATGTCGATGTGCAGCTGCTCGACATCACGGCCAGAGATGCGCGGATCGCCCGGTATGTAGTAGATGTTTAGCTCGATGGCCGCGGCCCCGGCGTCCTGCATGGCCTTCGCGTAGCTGGTCCATCCACCCGGCGTCACGCCGTTGATGCTGCCGATGACGGGAATCTCGACGGCAGCCGCGGCGCGCTCGAGCAGGCTCAGGTAACGGCGCGGGCTCGGCTCGTCCGCGGCGCCTTCCTCCTCCGCCTCCTCCTCGGCCTCGGCCGGGAAGTAGGACAGCGCCTCGGCAAAGACCTCGGTGCCCGCCTCGGCCAGCCGCGCGTTCTCCGCCGCCTCCCGGCGCAGCTGCTCCTCGAACAGGGAGTAGAGCACCACTGCGCCGACGCCCGCGTCAGCCAGCCGCTTTACCCCGTCGACGGAGTTCGACAGCGGCGACGCGGAGGCGACCAGCGGGTTGCGCAGCGTCAGGCCCAGGTACCGGGTTGACAGGTCCATTAGCTTTCCCTTCGCGCGTCAGCCGGGAACTGATGGGCGCCGCGAGTCGCCATCTCCTCGTAGGTGTCCCAGCGCTGGTTGACCGCCTCCTGGGCCAGGCCGCCCAGCCGCTCGGCCTCGGCCGGGTCGGTGTTGCTGAGCGAGCGGTACCGGAGCTCGCGCTGGGTGTAGTCGGTCAGCCCGATGCGCGGCCTCGGCGAATCGAGCATGAACGGGTTGCGGCCGGCCGTCCGCAGCATCGGGTCGTAGCGCACCAGCGGCCAGTACCCGCTCGCTACGGCACGGTACTGCTGGCTGAGCCCATCACGCATCTCGATGCCGTGCGCGATGCAGTGGCTATAGGCGATCACCAGTGACGGCCCGTCGTAGGCCTCCGCCTCGCGGAAGGCGCGCAGCGTCTGCTGCGGGTCGGCGCCCATCGCGACCCTGGCGACGTACACGTAGCCGTAGGCGATCGCCTGCAGCGCGAGGTCTTTCTTCGGCATGGTCTTGCCTGCCGAGGCGAACTTGGCCACGGCGCCGAGCGGGGTGGACTTGGATGACTGGCCGCCGGTGTTGGAATAGACCTCGGTATCGAGCACCAGCACGTTCACGTCGCGACCACTGGCCAGCACGTGGTCGAGACCGCCGGACCCGATGTCATAGGCCCAGCCGTCGCCGCCGACGATCCAGACGCTGCGCCGGAGCAGGTGATCCACCACGCTGCGCAGGTCGATGGCAAGCCTGTCGGCCTGGCCCAGGTCATGGAGCCGCCGTTTCAGCTCGGAGATCCGGTCGTGCTGGGCGCGCAGCTCCGACTCGCGCAGCTGCGGCGCGGCGAGGATGTCATCGGCCAGCTCGGCACCGATCACGTCCCGGAGCTGGATGAGGCGGCTGCGGGCTAGGTCGGCGTGCCGGTCGGCGGCCAGCCGGAAGCCGAGCCCGAACTCGGCGTTGTCCTCGAACAGCGAGTTCGACCAGGCCGGCCCCCGCCCGTCGGCGTTGGCCGTCCACGGCGTGGTGGGCAGGTTCCCGCCGTAGATAGAGGAGCAGCCGGTCGCGTTGGCGACCATCAGCCGGTCGCCGAACAGCTGGGATAGCAGCTTGATGTATGGCGTCTCGCCGCAGCCGGCGCAGGCGCCGGAGAACTCGAACAGCGGCTGGAGGAACTGGGTGCCGCGCACCGTGCCGAAATCCACCCGGGAGCGGTCGGCCACCGGCAGCGTCTCGAAGAACGCGACGTTGTCCCGCTCCGCGGCCACCAGCGGCTCACGGGCCGCGAGATTGATGGCCTTGCGCGCGGGGTCCGCTGGCGCGCTGACCGGGCAGGCCTGCACGCATAGCTCGCATCCGGTGCAGTCCTCCACGTACACCTGGAGCGTGAACCGGGTGTCCGGCAGTCCGCGGGCGTCCAGCGGGGCCGACCGGAACTCCGGCGGAGCCCCGGCCAGCAGGGACTCCTCGTAGTAGGTCGACCTGATCACGCTGTGCGGGCAGACGAAACTGCAGTTGCCGCACTGGATGCACAGGTCGGGATCCCATTCGGCGACCAGCTCGGAGATGTTGCGCTTCTCGTAGGCAGCGGTGCCGCTGGGGTAGGTGCCGTCGACCGGCAGCGCGCTGACTGGCAGGTCATCGCCCAGGCCGGCCATCATCGCCGCGGTGACGGTGCGCACGAACTCCGGCGCGCCGGCCGGCACGACCGCGGGCAGCTCCCGGATGGAGGTCACTGCCGCAGGTATCTCGATCTGGTGCAGTGCCGCCACGGTGCGGTCGACTGCGGCCAGGTTCTGCTCGACCACCTCGGTGCCGCGGCGGCCGTAGGTCTTGGTGATCGCCGCCTTGATCTTGCCGATCGCCTCCTCCGGGGGCAGCACGCCGGAGATGGCGAAGAAGCCGGTCTGCAGGATGGAGTTGGTCCGGCCCGGCAGGCCGACGTCGCGGGCGATCCGGGCGGCATCGATCGCATACACCGAGACGTGCTTGGCGAGGATCTTCTCCTGGACCGGGCGGGGCAGCGCGTCCCAGACCTCATCCGGTGGCAGCGGGCAGTCCAGCAGCAGCGTTGCGCCCGGCGCTGCCCGGCCGAGCACGTCGACCCGGTCCAGCAGGCCGAAATGATGGCAGCCGACGAAGCTGGCCTGGTCTATCAGGTAGGGCGCCCGGATCGGCTGCGGCCCGAAGCGCAGGTGCGACACGGTCTGCGAGCCTGACTTCTTCGAGTCGTAGACGAAGTAGCCCTGCGCGTTCAGCTTCTCCTCTGAGCCGAGAATCTTGATCGTGTTCTTGTTCGCGCCGACGGTCCCGTCCGAGCCGAGGCCGAAGAAGACCGCGCGGACCGTGCCAGGCGGCTCGATGTCCAGCGAGCGGTCGTAGGGCAGGCTAAGACCAGATACGTCGTCGGTGATGCCGATGGTGAAACGGCGTCGCGGCCGCTCGCGGGCTAGTTCCGCGAAGATGCCGGCCACCATGCCGGGCGTGAGCTCCTTCGAGGACAGGCCATAGCGCCCACCGGTCACCATCGGCAGGACCGCCCGCTCACCGCCGTTGTGCGCCTCGGCCAGCGCGGCGATCACGTCCAGGAACAGCGGCTCGCCGTTCGAGCCTGGCTCCTTGGTCCGGTCCAGCACGGCGATCCGGCTCGCGGACGCGGGCAGCGCATCGAGCAGCGCCCGGGTCGGGAACGGCCGGTACAGCCGGACCTGCAGCACGCCGACCCGCTCACCATGCGCGCACAGGTGGGCCACGGTCTCGCCGACGGTCTCCGCAGCGGAGCCCATCACGACGACCACCCGGTCGGCTTCCGGGTGACCGGCGTAGTCCATGATGCGGTACTGGCGGCCGGTCCGCGCGGCGAGGTCGTCCATCGCACCCTGCACCGCGTCCGGCACCGCGGCGTAGAACGGGTTCACCGTCTCCCGGGCCTGGAAGTAGACGTCCGGGTTCTGCGCGGTGCCCCTGATGAACGGCTGCTCGGGTGATAGCGCCCGGCTGCGGTGCGCGCGGATGAGTTCCTCCGGGACCAGGGCGCGCAGGTCGTCGTCGGACAGCAGCTCGATCGTGTTCAGCTCGTGCGAGGTGCGGAAGCCGTCGAAGAAGTGCACGAACGGTACCCGGGTTGCCAGCGTGGCCGCCTGCGCCACCAGCGCGAGGTCGTGTGCTTCCTGCACCGAGGCGGACGCGAGCAGCGCGAAGCCGGTCTGCCGTACCGCCATCACGTCCGAGTGGTCGCCGAAGATGGACAGCCCTTGCGCCGCTAGTGACCGGGCGGCGACGTGCAGGACGGCCGGGGTCAGCTCGCCAGCGATCTTGTACATGTTCGGGATCATCAGCAGCAGGCCCTGCGACGCCGTGAAGGTCGTGGCCAGGGCGCCGCTTTGCAGCGCGCCGTGCAGGGCGCCTGCTGCCCCGCCCTCGCTCTGCATCTCCGTGACGGCCGGGACGGCGCCCCACAGGTTCGGCCGCTTCTTGCTGGACCACTCATCCGCCAGTTCGGCCATCGGCGACGAGGGCGTGATCGGGTAGATGCAGCAGACTTCGTTCAGCCGGTAGGCGACCGAGACAGCGGCCTCGTTGCCGTCGACCGTGGTACGCGTCATCAGTCCTCCGGGATCATCTCGATGGAATGCACCGGGCACTGCTCGTAGCATTCGCCGCAGCCGGTGCACTTGTCGTAGTCGAAGCGATAACGGTGGCCGGGCCCGAGCTTGATCACCGCGTCCTCCGGGCACGCGCCCAGGCAGCCGTCGCATTCGCAGCAGTTGCCGCACGACAGGCAGCGGCGCGCCTCGTAGGTCGCCTCCCGCTCGGACAAGCCTCCGACGACCTCGGTGAAGCTGGCGGTCCGCTGCTCCGGCGCGACCTCGGGCTGCTGCCGGGGCGCGGCGTCGCCGAAGTACCAGAGGTTCAGCTGGCCGAAACTGACCTGCTCGTGCTTGGGCGGGGCAGCCGGGGCGGCATCCCGGAGCCAGGCGTCGATGTTCCTCGCCGCTTTCTTGCCGTGTCCCACCCCGACGGTGACGGTGCGCTCGGCTGGCACCATGTCACCGCCCGCGAACACCCCGGGGCAGCCGGTCATCATCGACGGAGATACCTGCACCGTGCCGTCCCGGCTGAACACGACCCCCGGCACGGGCCGCAGGAACGCGGTATCGGTCTCCTGGCCGAGGGCGAGGATGACGGTGTCCGCGGCCAGCGTCTCGAACCGCCCGGTCGGCTGCGGAAAGCCGTTCTCATCCAGCTCCATGGCCTCGATCGTCAGCTCCGGGCCGTCGAAGGCGGTGATCGTGCGCAGCCAGTTGATCCGCACGCCTTCCCGCTCGGCCTCATCGGCCTCATCCTCATGGGCGGGCATCTGAGCGCGGGTCCGCCGGTAGACGATGAGCGCGTCGTTCGCGCCGAGGCGGCGGGCCACCCTGGCGGCGTCCATCGCCGTATTGCCGCCGCCGTAGACGGCGACGCGGCGTCCGATCACCGGCCGCTCGCCCGAGGCGACGCTGCGCAGGAACGACACCGCGTCCACGATCCGGCCCGCGTCCTTGGCCGGGATGTCGACCCGCTTGGACAGGTGCGCACCCACGGCCACGAAGACCGCGTCGAAGCGGCCCTCGCGCCGCTCCGCGTCCAGGTCCTCGACCCGGTGGCCGAGGGTGATCCGCACCCCCATGGCGGCGATCCGGTCGATCTCGGCGTCGAGTACGTCGCGCGGCATCCGGTAGGACGGGATGCCGTAGCGCATCATCCCGCCGGGCCGGTCGCCGGAGTCCCTGATCTCGACGTTGTGGCCGAGCCTGGCCAGGTGGTAGGCGGCCGAGAGCCCGCTCGGCCCGGCGCCGATGACGAGGACCCGCTTGCCGCTGCGGACCGGGGGCGAATCGAACCTCCATCCCCGCTCCAGCGCCAGGTCGCCGAGGAAGCGCTCGACCGAGTGAATCGAGACGGCGCTGTCGAGATCGGCCCGGTTACACACGCTCTCGCACGGGTGGTAGCAGACCCGCCCGTGGATGGCCGGCATCGGATTATCGGCGGTCAGCTGCCGCCAGGCCTGCTCATGGTCGCCTTTCTCGGCATCCGCCAGCCACGCCTGGATGTTCTCGCCAGCCGGGCAGCCCGCATTGCACGGCGGCAGCAGGTCCACGTACAGCGGCCGCCGGTCTCGCACCGGGCCCGCCAGGGCGCGCCCGTGCAGCAGGTCCGCCAGCGGCGTGACGTCAGGTCGTTCGGCCGCCATGTCAGTCACCACCGTGCCGTCGGAACGGGGCGGGCGCTGCGGGCGCTGTCGGCCGGGGATCGGCCGGGAGACCCGGACTGGCTGGTCGGTCCATACGATGGCTCCTCGATCTGGCTAACCGCCGGAGAACTGCTGGTCATGGATATCGCCAGGGTCTGGAGCGACACGAGTTCCGGCATGGTGCCCGCGGAAAGGCACGGTTCCCTCAGACAGGAGGCTACGTGCTCGCCGGCCGGAAGGGAATGCCCCCCGACGGGGCACGCTGAGGCGTGCGGACCGCAGCCTGACCGGCTCCTGACCGACTGTGTCACGGCTGCTGGCGCTTGATCATGACTGGTGCGCCGGGGCTGAGCAGGTAGGGGTCGCCGCGGACGGTGATGGTCAGCGGCTCTCCCTCCTCGATCAGGTAGCGCTCCTCGTGGTGGGTGAGCTGCACCCGCAGCTGCCGGTCGCGGAAGCGCAGCGAGAAGGCGAGCTCGTTCCAGGCATGCGGCAGGCTGGGCTTGAAGGACAGCTGGCCGTCGAAGTCGCGCACGCCGCCGAACCCGAACACCAGCGAGGTCCACACGCCGGCGGCCGAGGCGATGTGGACTCCGTCCGAGGCGTTTCCTGCGACATTGCCGAGGTCCATGAGCAAGGCGTACTGGAAATATTCCAGGGCCTGACGCTCCCTGCCGATCTCGGCGGCGACGATGCCCTGCACGCAGGCGGACAGGGACGAGTCGCCGGTGGTGATCGGGTCGTAGTAGTCGAAGTTGCGGCGCTTCTGCTCCTCGGAGAACTCGTTGCCGAGCAGGAACATCGCGAGCACGATGTCGGCCTGCTTGAGCACCTGGTGGCGGTAGATCACCAGCGGGTGGTAGTGCAGCAGCAGCGGGAACTTCTCCCGCGGCGTGGCGTCGAGGTCCCACTTCTCCCGGTTGAGGAACGTGTCGTCCTGGGGATGGATGCGGCGCTGGGCATCGAACGGCACGTGCATGGCGGCCGCCGCGCGCTCCCAGGACTCGATCTCGCCCGGCCGCAGCCCGACCTGATGGGCGAGCGCGGTGTAGTCGCCGGGCTGCTCCTGGCGGAGCTGGCGGACGGTGGAGGCCGCGAAGTTGAGGTTCAGCCGGGCCATCAGGTTGGTGTAGGTGTTGTCATTGACCACGGTGGTGTACTCATCGGGCCCGGTCACGCCGTGCAGGTGGAACTTCTCGTCCGCGCCGTAGAAGCCCAGGTCCTCCCACAGCCGGGCCGTCTCGACGAGCATCTCCGCGCCGATCTCGCCCAGCAGCTGCGGGTCGCCCTGGACGTTGGCGTAGCGCCTGATCGCGTAGGCGATGTCGGCGTTGATGTGGTACTGGGCGGTGCCCTGCTGGAAGTTGGACGAGGCCTCCTCGCCGTTGATCGTCCGCCAGGGGAACAGCGCGCCCCGCTGGCTCATCTCGGCGGCCCGCTCCCGCGCGCGGCCCAGCATGCTGTGCCGGAACCGCAGCAGGTTACGGGCGATCCGCGGCTGGGTGTAGGACAGGAACGGCAGCACGTAGATCTCGGTATCCCAGAAGTAATGGCCCTCGTACGCCTGCCCGGTCAGGCCCTTGGCCGGAATGCCGGCGCCCTCTGCCCGCCAGGTTGCCTGGGCGACCTGGAACAGGTTCCACCGGATCGCCTGCTGCTGCCGCACCGGATTGAGCCGTGGCCGCACCCGGACGTCAGCGCGGTCCCAGAACCGGTCCAGGTGCTCGCGCTGGCTCGTCCTGAGAAGGTCGAACCCGTCGCGGATCGTGCGGTCCAGCGTCCGGCTGCAGCGATCGGCGAGCTCGGGCACGTGGATGCTGCGCGATGCCTGGAAGGTCGCGAACTTGGTGATCCGGATCGGCACCCCTGGCATCGCCTCCGCCGTCAGGAGCAGCTCAGCCGTCTCGTCCTCGAGAGATCCCGTGGCCTGGTATGAGCAGGCCGTGTCGATCACGTGGTCGACCCCGACGCCGAGGGTCATCTTGCTGCTGGTCGTCTGGTAGCCGAGCAGGATGCGCAGGCCGGCGCGCTCGGCGGCCTGCTCATTGAGCACCCGGTGCGGTAGCACGGTCGCCAGCCGGGGATCGCCGGGCCGGTACTCGGGCAGGTCGTCCAGCAGGTGGGCGTCCTGGCGGTTGAGGACCATCGAGGAGATCACGATGGGGGCGGCGTCGTCGAGCATGGTGACCTCGTAGGTCATCGCGACCACGTGCCGGTGCTCCAGCGACACCAGCCGGCAGGAGCGGATCCGGACGTGCTTGCCCGCGTCCGTGGCCCAGACCAGCTCACGGGTCAGCGTCCCGGCCCGCATGTCGAGGGTCCGCTCGTAACCCTGGATGCGCGCGGTCGGCAGGAAGAAGGGCTCGTCGTCCACGTAGAGCTTGAGTATCGTCACGTCCGGCACGTTGACGATGGTCTGGCCAGTCCTGGCGAGCGCGGGCGCGCCCTCCGCGTGCACGATCGGCCAGGTCTCGTGGAAGCCGTTGACGAACGTCCCGGGGACCAGCGCGGGGCGTCCCTCCTCGAAGCTGCCGCGGATCCCGACGAAGCCGTTGCCCAGCGAGAACACGGTCTCAGTGAGGCCGACGAACTCATCTGAGTACCGCGTCTCGGTGATGCGCCACTCGTCCGCCGGGTAGAGATGCTCCGGGGGAAGGACGATTTTGCGCTTGAGCATGGTTCGACGCTAGCCCGGTGCCCGCGAAAGCGACAGAGCCGCACGAGCCAGGTGCTCGATCCGCGAATTGGCCAGATGATCGCAGCAAGCGGGCAGGTCCGTGCCAGTAACCGCCGGATCAGGGCCCACCGGCACCGGAGCCGGGGACGTTGGTCCTCTGGCGACGGGTCTTCCGCAGGGTCAGTATCGCTTACAGTGCGCCTTGCCAGGCGCCGCGAGACTGAGGAGCTGAGGATGACAGAGCGCAAGGGAGCAGTGGAGGGCCGGGTGGCCCTGGTGACCGGGGGCACGAGCGGCATCGGGGCCGCGATCTCCCGCAGCCTGGCCGCAGAGGGGGCGTCCATCGCGGCTGCCTTCTGGGGCTTTAACGATAGGGCGGAGCAGTTCCAGGCGGAGATGAAAGCCGAGTTCCCGGACCGGCTCTGCACCCTGCACGAGGCCAACAACGGCATACCCGACGACTGCAGGCGGACCGTCAGCGAGGTCCTGGAGCAGCATGGGCGCCTGGACATCGTGGTGAACGACGCCGGGATCACCATCGACCGCACCGTGCCCAAGATGACGGACTCGGACTGGCAGAAGGTCCTCGACGTCAACCTGTCCGGCACCTTCTTCGTGTCCCAGGCGGCGCTGGCGCACATGGTCGAGCGCGGCACGGGCCGGATCATCAGCATCTCCTCGCTGGTCGGCGAGATCGGCAACATCGGCCAGGTGAACTACGCGGCCTCCAAGGCCGGGATCTTCGGTATGACCAAGACGCTGGCCAGGGAGGCCTACTTCCATCTTGCCAAGGCCAAGAAGCCGTATGCCGACGGGATCGGCCTGACCGTGAACGCGGTGACTCCCGGCTTCGTGGCCACCGACATGGTCGCGGCCATGCCCGAGGAAGTGCTGGACCGCTTCCGCAAGACGATCCCGGCTGGCCGTCTGGGCAAGCCCGAGGACATCGCTCGCCTGGTGACCTTCCTGGCCGCCGACGACGCGTCGTACATCACCGGACAGATCTGGTCCGTCAACGGCGGACTGGACATGTGAGAGGAACGTCATGACCGAGCAAAACGATGTTGTCGTGCTGTCTGGCACCCGGACGGCCATCGGCAAGTACGGCGGCGCCCTGGCCGGCGTGCCGCCGTGCGACCTGGCGGCGACCGTAGTCCGCGAGGCCGTCCGCCGGTCCGGCGTCGACCCGGCGGACTTCGGCCACGCTGTCTTCGGCAACGTGATCCACACCCAGGTCAGGGACATGTACCTGAGCCGGGTCGCCGCCGTCAACGGCGGCCTGCCCGTCGAGGTTCCGGCCTTCACCGTCAACCGGCTGTGCGGCAGCGGGCTGCAGGCGATCGTCTCGGCTTCCCAGGCCATCATTCTCGGCGATGCGGACGTTGCGGTCGCGGGCGGCGCCGAGTCGATGAGCCGTGCCCCGTACTGGCTGCCGGGCATGCGCTGGGGCCAGCGGATGGGAGATGGCGTGGCCATCGACGCGGTGGTCGGCGCGCTGGGCGACCCGTGGGACGGCTGCCACATGGGCGTGACAGCGGAGAACGTGGCGCAGGAGTTCGGGATCTCGCGCGAGGATCAGGATGCGCTGGCGGTCGAGAGCCACCGCCGGGCTGCCGCGGCGGTCGCGGGCGGCTACTTCGACGAGCAGATCACGCCCGTCCAGGCACCTGCCAAGAAGGGCACCGTCGAGGTGACGGCCGACGAGCACATCCGGCCGGACGCCAACCTGGAGGGCATGGCCCGGCTGCGCCCGGCATTCGCCAAGGACGGCACGGTGACCGCCGGGAACGCGTCCGGCATGAACGACGCGGCCGCCGCCGTGGTGCTCGCCACGAGCGCGTACGCCAGCAGCCACGGCCTGCAGCCGATGGGCCGCCTGGTTGCCTACAGCCACGCGGGCGTGGAGCCCAGGATCATGGGCATCGGCCCGGTGCCGGCGGTCAGGAAGGTCCTGGACCGGTCCGGGCTGAAGCTCGACGAGATCGACGTGTTCGAGGTGAACGAGGCGTTCGCCGCCCAGGCGCTGGCGGTCATCCGCGAGCTCGGCCTGCCGGAGGACCGGACCAACCCCAACGGCAGCGGCATCTCGCTCGGGCATCCGGTCGCCGCTACTGGTGCAATCCTGACCGTCAAGGCACTCTATGAGCTAAAGCGGGTATCGGGCAGATATGCCCTCGTCACCATGTGCATCGGCGGTGGCCAGGGCATCGCCGCGATCTTCGAGCGCCTGTAGGCCGCCGGCGGGCGGTGGGCTGATCACCAGGAGGGCCTTACATGTCCACACACGAGACAGCGTGGGAATCCGGCGAGACGGCGGCCGTAGCGCTCGCGCCCGAGGCCGGGATGTTTGCCTCGGCCGACGCGGCCGGCCTCGGCGAGTCCACGCTGGCAGTGTTCCGGCGCGCGGCCGGACAGCCTGCCGCCGCGGCGTCAGCGACGCTGCGGTTCTGTAACAGCATGGCGATGATCGGGCCTGTCGCCGCGGCGCGCTGGCTGGGCATTGAGGCCAAGCCGCCTGTCCCCGTCCCGGACGGGGACAGGCGGTTCGCGGACAAGACCTGGACGGAGAACCCGGCGTTCTTTGCCATCCGGCAGATGTACCTGGCCGGCTCCCGGCTGGTGAACGAGATGGTGGAGCTCGGGTCCGGCAGCGCGCTGGATGACGCGAAGGCCCAGCTCGCGACCGGCTTCCTGCTGGACGCGCTGGCCCCGACGAATTTCCTGCCGACCAACCCGGCGGCGCTCAAGCGGGCGCTGGAGACCGGCGGGACCAGCGTGCGGGCCGGCGCGGGCAACTTCGTCAGCGACCTGCTCAGCAACAACGGCCGCCCGCGTCAGGTCGACAAGCGGCCGTTCAAGATCGGCGAGAACCTCGCCGCCACCCCCGGCAAGGTCGTCTTCAGGAACGACCTGATGGAGCTCATCCAGTACGCGCCGCAAACACCCAAGGTGCACGCGGTCCCGGTGCTGGCCAGCCCGCCGTGGATCAACAAGTACTACATCATGGACCTGGCGCCGGGCCGCAGCTTCCTGGAGTGGGCGGTCCAGCACGAGCGCACGGTGTTCGCGATCTCCTATCGCAACCCCGACGTGACCATGGGCGACGTCACCCTGGATGACTACCTCATCCACGGCCCGCGGGAGGCGCTGGACGTGGTCGGCGAGATCACCGGTGCGCCCAAGATCGACATTGTCGGCCTCTGCCTCGGCGGCGCGCTGACCGCCATGCTGGCCGCTTACCTGCACGAGAAGGGAGATGACCGGCTCGGCTCGGTCACGCTGCAGAATACGCTGCTCGACTACAGCGAGCCGGGCGTGCTCGGTGCCTTCACCGACGAGAAGACCGTGGCCCGGCTGGAGAAGCTGATGGCCGAGAAGGGCGTGCTGGAGGGCAGCCAGATGGCGGGCACCTTCGACATGCTCCGGGCGAACGACCTCATCTTCAACTACGTGGTCTCGAACTGGCTGCTGGGCCAGGACCCGCCGGCCTTCGACATCCTGGCCTGGAACGGCGACAGCACCCGCATGCCGGCCTCCATGCACTCGTTCTACCTGCGGTCCCTGTACATGCGCAACGAGCTGGCCAGGGGCGAGATGGAACTGGCCGGGCAGCGCCTGTCGCTGGCCGACGTGACCAATGACAGCTACGTGGTGGGCGCGATCAACGATCACATCGTGCCCTGGCACAGCTCCTACAAGACGATCAGCCTGCTGGGCGGCAAGGTCCGGTACGTGCTGTCCAGCGGTGGCCATATCGCCGGCATCGTCAACCCGCCGGGCCCGAAGGCCTGGTTCGAGGCCACCGAGCACGCTTCGGGCGACCCGGAGGTGTGGCGGGCCAGGGCCAGGAAGCACGCTGGCTCGTGGTGGGAGGACTGGACCACCTGGTCCAGCAAGCGGGCGGGCGCCCTCGTCCTGCCGCCGGCCATGGGCAGCAGTCGCTACCCGGCGATCGACGACGCCCCGGGCGAGTACGTCTTCGGATGATTTCCCATCATCCGTACCGCTTCCGCTTGACAAATCAATCAAAGGCGCTCAGTATAGTTAGCAGAGACCTAAAGAGCTAGAGTACGACATCAGGAGGAAGTCATGGCCGATACCGGTGCAGTCAGCCAGGTTCAGGAAGAGATCCTGAACACGATCCGCAAGAGCCAGGCCGCAGTTGTTGACGCGCTTCAGACCTGGGCCAGCGCGGTCCAGTCGATCACGCCCGAGCTGCCTGACGTGAACATGCCCTTTGCCGACAAGCTGCCGAAGCCGCAGGATCTCATTGCGGGCGCCTACGACTTCGCCGAGCAGCTGCTGGCCAGCCAGCGGAAGTTCGCCGAGGACGTTATCAAGGCCACCGCGCCGCTGCTGCCGGGCAAGGACGACGTTCCGGCCGGCAAGAGCGGCTCAGCCAAGTAAGGGGAGCCACAGCAAGGGAAGCGACAGCCTGCGTGCGCGCGGCGAGCCCGGCCGGGCTCGCCGCGCGCACGTTTGCTTACCATAGTGAGCAACGACCATCGTCATGGCGGTGCGCCCGCTCCGGCGGCTGCCCGCCTCCGGCTTTTTCGAGGTATCAGTGACGGACTCGTGGGACGCGCAGATGGAGACGCTCGGCGCGTTCATCCGCAGCCAGCGGAAGCTGGCGAACCTCTCACTTCGCCAGCTGGCCGAGCTCACCAGCCTGTCCAATCCTTATCTCAGCCAGCTTGAGCGCGGCATGCACCAGCCGTCGGTGCGGGTGCTGAAGCTGCTGTCCGGGGCGCTGAACGTGTCCGCCGAGATGCTGCTGGCGGAGGCGGGGCTGATTGACCCGGTCCCCCGCCGGGCTGATGCAGGGCCGGCCGGCGATGGTCCCGGCGGTGACCCGCGGGCTGACCCGGTGGAGGCCGCGATCCTGGGCCAGGGGCGGCTGGATGACGAGCAGAAAGCCGCGCTCCTGACCGTGTATCACAGTATGCTCCGGCCGCAGCGGGATGGCCGGGCAGGCCATTAGGCCCGGGGCAGTGGGCACAACGGCCCTGACCCTTTGCTGCCAGCCCGGTCATCGTGACGGTTAACGTCGACCGTCAGCAGGTGATGGCAATGACCGACACCCCGCGTGCCTCGCAGAGCGTTCAGGCAGCTCAGCCGCGGAGGTTTGCCAGCAACGGCGGCGCACAGCCTCATCAGGGAGAGCTGGACGGCGTGCTGCGCGCCGCCGACCAGCCGGCCCGGCGATTGCCGTCGCAGGCCCGCGTTCCGATCCCGGCCGACCGCGTGAGCTACCTGGTCGCGACGGCGGCGCGCGCGCCGTCGGTGCACAACACCCAGCCGTGGCAGTTCCTGGCCGGCGAGTACGCGATCGAGCTGCACGCCGACGCCAGCCGCAGGCTCCGGATGGACCGCGCCGGGCGGGAGATGCTGATCAGCTGCGGGGCCGCGATCTTCGGCCTGCGGCTGGCCATCAGGGAGCTCGGCTACCTGCCGGTGGTCCAGCTGCTTCCCGACCCGAACCGGCCTGGCTTCCTGGCCCGCGTCTCGCTGGGCGACGAGGCCCCGATGACCAGGGTGGAACGGCACATGCTGGCGGCGATCCCGCACCGGCACACCCATCGCGGCCCGTTCAGCCCCGGCGACCTGCCAGCCGGGCTGCTGGCCGCCCTGCAGCACGACGCCCGGGCTGAAGGCGCCGAGCTGGCCCTGATCGATCAGTCTGGCGGCTATCAGCAGCTGGCCGCGCTGGCCGCGGCGGCCCGGCACGACCAGGGCCTGAGCCCGGTGGCCAGGGCCGAGATACGGCGCTGGGTCCGCAGCGCGGACAGCACCGCCCGCGACGGCGTCCCGGCGCAGGCCTTTTCCGCGGACACCGTGCAACCGGGGCGGCTGCCGCAGCGCGACTTCGACCTCGGCCGGAACATCGGGCTGCTGCCGGGTGACGGAGCCCCGGCGGCCGCGACGGCGGTGCTCATCACGGCCGGCGACGGGCCGGCCGACTGGCTGCGCGCGGGCCAGGCGATGCACCGCATCCTGCTGCGGGCCGCTACGGCCTGGGTGTTCGGCAGTCTGCACACGCAGCCGCTGGAAGTGCAGACGGTCCGGGCGCTGATCAGGTCCCGGCTGGCGCTGCCGGGAGAGCCGCAGATGCTGCTGCAGCTGGGCCTGGCGCACACCACCCAGGCGACGGCGCGCCGGCCGCCCGACGAGCTGCTCATCAAGCCGCGCCGCCGCACTCGGCGGGGGACGAGCTAGCCGCGAGCCAGCCAGCAGGCTGCCGCCCGAGCCAGCCGTCCTGACCTGCGAGCCGGGGGACCAAGGTCCCGGTGATCCGGGCCGCACTGCTCGTGACCGGCCGGCTCCCGCGCGCGATCCTGGGCTGAGGGTCGCACCGGGAGGTGGAGTCCGTGCAGAACGTGAAACACAGTCGCGTACGTCACGGCATCGCGCCGGCCGCGGCTGAACCCTCTCTTTCGCTAACGTCAGCGCAGCAGCCGGCCATGCCGGCCATGCCGGCCGCCGGTCCCGGCGACACGGCCGGCCCCGTCCTGATGGCCGATGAGCCGTCCCCGGACGCCGGGGACGTAGTGCTGCCCGCCATGAGCGAGCGCGTCGTGGTCGGCATCGACGACAGCCCGGCCGGCCTGGCCGCGCTGCGCTGGGCGGTCAGAGCCGCCAGGGAAGCCGACCTGCAGCTGGTGGCGGTACGGTCGTGGGCCCTGGGCTTGCCGCGCCATGGCGGCCTGCGCCGGCACCGGGCCCTGATCCACCCGCATGTCGTGCTCTACTTTGACGGCTCCGAGCAGTGCGACGCGTCCACCCAGATCGTCCGCAAGGCCTTCCGGATCGTGGCAGGCGGCGTGCCGCGCGACATCACGGTAACCGTGCAGACGCCGGAGGGCGTGCCCGGCCCGGCCCTGACCTCGGTCGCGGGATCCGCCGGGGACGTCATCGTGGTGGGAGATGACTCCGGGGTGAGCCTGAAGCACCTGCTGCACGGCTCGGTCAGCCGCTACTGCAGCGAGCACGCGCATTGCCCGGTCGTGGTCATTCCCGCCCCGGCCGCCGGTGACGCGAAGGACGGGTCATGACCGCACCGCGCACGCCCGCGGCGGCTGATGCGTCAGCCGCAGTGCCGGCGCTGGCCGGCCCGGACGCCGGCGACGGCACGTACGCGCTGCTGACAGACGGCAGCACCGTGCACATCCGGCAGGCCCGCCCGCAGGACGCTGACGCCGTGCGCGAGATGCATGCCGCCATGTCCCCGGACAACATTTACCTGCGCTTCTTCAGCGTGAGCCCGCGCTCGGCCGACCGCGAGGCCAGGCGCGTCTGCCGCGAGCCGGACGCCGGCCACGCGGCGCTGCTGGCCTGGCTCGACGGCAGGCTGATCGGGCTGGCCAGCTACGAGCCGGCCGAGGAGGCGGGCACCGCCGAGATCGCCTTCGCCGTGCCGGACGACATGCACGGGCGCGGTGTCGCGACCCTGCTGCTCGAGCACCTGGTATCGCTGGCCCGGCTGCGCGGGCTGACCGCGTTCAAGGCCCAGGCCCTGCTCGACAACGCCGCCATGCTGCGCGTGTTCGCCGACGCGGGCCTGCCGGCCCAGCGGCGGATGGGCGATGGCGTGGTGGAGCTGACGTTCCCGCTGCCCCGCCGCGATGAGAATGACAGCCTGGACGGCTACCTGCAGTCGGTGGCCAGCCGGGAAAGCCGCGCGGACGTGGCCAGCCTCCGGCGCATCCTGCAGCCGGGCTCGGTGGCCGTCATCGGCGCCAGCCGGCACGCGTCCACGGTGGGCCGCGCGATCCTGCACAACATCGTGACCGGCGGCTTCGCCGGGAACCTCTACGCGGTCAACCCGCACGGCAAGTCGATGGAGGGGCTGGCCTGTCTCGCGTCGGTGGACGACCTGCCCGAGCCGGTGGACCTGGCCGTGATCGCGGTGCCCCCGGCGGCCGTGGCCGAGGTGGCAGCCGCGTGCGGCCGCAAGGGCGTGCGGGCCCTCGCGGTGATCACCGCGGGCCTGGGCGCCGAGGGCGCGGACCTGCTGGCCATCTGCCGCAGGTACGGCATGCGGCTGGTCGGCCCGAACTGCTTCGGCGTCGCCGTCCCGCGGTCCGGCCTGAACGCGACCTTCGCCGCCGCCCGGCCGGCCGCGGGAGTGGCGGGCCTGGTCATGCAGTCCGGCGGCGTGGGCATCGCGCTGCTCAACCACCTGTCCAGGCTGGGCGTCGGCGTCTCGTCGTTCGCGTCCGTCGGCGACAAGTACGACGTCTCCAGCAACGACATGCTGATGTGGTGGGAACACGACGGCGTGACCAGGCTGGCCATCCTGTACGTCGAGTCGTTCGGCAGCCCGCGCAAGTTCGCGCGCACCGCCCGCAGGGTCGGCCAGCGGATGCCCGTGCTGGCGGTCACGGCCGGACGGTCGGCGGCCGGCCAGCGCGCCTTCGCCTCCCGCTCTGCCCTGGCCGCGCCGCCCGCGCCGCCCCTGGTCAGCCAGGAGGCGCTGTTCGACCAGGCGGGCGTCATCGCCACCAGCAGCCTGGGGGAGCTGGTCGAGGCCGCCGCCCTGCTCGCCTGCCAGCCGCTGCCCGCGGGCAACCGGGTGGCCATCGTCTCCAACGCGGGCGGCGCTGGCGTGCTGGCGGCTGACGCCTGCGGTGATAACGGCCTGCAGGTCGCGAAGCTCGGCGCGCTGACGCGCCGCCGCCTGCGCGGGCTGCTGCCCCCGGCAGCCAAGATCACCGGCCCGGTCAACACCACGGCGGCGGTCGGCACCAGCGCGTTCCGGGAGTGCCTGGAGCAGGTGGCAGCCGACGACGGCGTGGATGCCGTGCTGGCCGTGGCGGTGAACACCGCCGTCTCCGACCTGCGGGCGGCGCTCGCGGGTGCGGCGGTCAGCAAGCCGCTCGCCGTCGCCCTGCTCGATCAGGCTGAGTCCGTACGCCTGATCGGAGCCGACCGGCAGCCCCATCAGCCCCATCCGGCCCATCCGACCGCCGGGCCAGCCGGCGACGGTGGCGAGACGGCGGCGCCGGGCGCGGCAGAGCTTCCGGCCCTGGCCGGGCTGCCTGCCTACGCCTACCCCGAAGACGCCGCCCGCGCGCTCGGCCATGCGGTCAGGTACCGGAGCTGGCTCGACCGCCAGCATGGTGAGGTCCCCGAGCTAGCCGGGCTGCGCATCGCCGACGCGCGCCAGCTGATCGCCTCCTATCTGGCGGCCAGCCCGCGTGGCGGCTGGCTGCCCGCTGACCAGGCAGCCAGGCTGCTGTCCTGCTACCAGGTGCCGATGGCAGCGACGCTGCGGGCCGGCAGCGAGGAAGAGGCGATCCAGGCCGCCGCGGACCTGGGCGGGCGCGTCGCGCTGAGAGCCGAGGTGAGCGGGCTCGCCTGCAAGAGCGACGCGGACACGGTCAAGCTGGACCTGCGGACCCCGCAGGAGGTGTCCGCGGCCTACGGCGAGCTGGCGGCCGGGCTCGGATCCCGGCTCAGGCAGGTCCTGGTCCAGCCGATGCTCTCGGGCGGCGCCGAGGTCCAGATCGGCGTCGTGCAGGAACCGGTCTTCGGGCCGCTCATCGTGCTCGGCCTCGGCGGGGTAGCCACCGAGGTGGTCGGTGATCACGCCTCGCGGCTGGCGCCGCTCACCCAGGCCGACGCCGAGGACATGATCAGCGAGCTGCGCTACGCGCCGGTGCTGTTCGGGCAGCGCGGCGTGCCGCGCGTCGACACCGCGGCGCTGGCCGACGCCTTGCTGCGGGTCTCCCGGCTGGCCGACGACCTGCCGGAGGTGGCCGAGCTCGAGCTGAATCCCGTGGTCGCGCGGCCGGACGGCGTCTGCGGGGTGAACGTCCGGGTCCGCGTCAGCGCGGCGGAGCCGAGGGACCCGTTCCTGCGCCGCCTGCGCTGATCGCCGCCGCGGCGGCTGGTGCGGGACGAGCCCGGCCGCCGGGACGAAGGTCCCGCGCGCCGGGGCGTTGCGCCTCTGATCAGCTGCGCCGTGCGCGGCGGACACTGGAGCGGAGCGGTAAGGAACGCGATGCGGCCAGAATCGAGGTGAGGACAGATGCCAGGCACAGGGCAGACAGGCACAGGGCAGACAGGCACAGGGCAGAACGGACGCGCTGAGCTGATCGTGGTCGGAGCCGACGGTTCATCTTCCTCGCAAGCCGCCCTGACATGGGCTGTGCGGCAGGCTGAGCTGACCGGGGGCACGGTGCAGGCCGTGATCGCCTGGCAGTATCCCGCGGTGGTCGCGGGCTACGGCTGGGCGCCGGTGGCGATGATCGATACCACTGACCTGGGGGAGATTGCCGCCAAGACCGTCAACGACATGGTCGCCGACGTTGTCGATCCGGCCAGCGACGTGCGGGTCAGCACCCTGGTCAGGGAGGGTAATCCGGCCCGGGTGCTGCTGGACGCCGCGCAGGGGGCAGACCTGCTGGTGGTGGGGAGCCGCGGTCACGGCGGATTTGCCGGCGCCATGCTGGGCTCGGTCAGCCAGCACTGCCTGCATCACTCCCCGTGCCCGGTGGTCGTCATCCGCAGCACCGGGACTGACGACGAGACCGTCAGCTAGCCGCTGGCACGAAGATGGCTGGTTGCCACGGAAATGGGTGATCAGTTTCGCATCTCCGGCTGAGCGCACGCCTCGAGCAGCTTGATCCGGGTTGCCTGCAGCCGGTGCAGCGCGATGGCCGAGAACCGCCGGCTGAGCTCGAACCCGAGAACGGGGTCGGCCTCGCAGGCCGCCCGCACGGCCGGGACGTTGAATTCGTAGGCCTGCATGGCCTGCGTGGTGATCGCTCCGTAGTGCCACTGATAGGGCGGCATCATCCACGACAGCCCGATGACGTCCTTGCGCCCGAGTCGCTCGATGATCAGCCGGCCGCGGCCGGGAACGATGGCATCCAGCGCCACCTGGCCAGCGTCAATGATCCAGAACTTGTCGGCCTTCGAGCCTTCCTCGAACAGGCGCTGCCCGGCCGGCACGGACACGTGCGTGCACAGCTCGGCAAGCCGGGCTAGCTGGTCAGCGGGCATGCCCCGGAGGAACGGCTGAGCACCAAGTACGGACATCTCCTGAGTAGTCATCGTCTGCCCCCTTTTTTCTGGCCAGGGCGCGGGCCAGGTAACGCTTATACCCGCCACACTGCTACCTGGCTCATCCGCCAGCCAGGGCCGAAAGGCCCAGATCGGCGGGCTCAACGGCGACGCACGGCTACTGCGCCAGTGCGGCGCGTACCTGGCGGGCGATCTCCACGTCCTCCCTGGCCGTGATGACCAGCGTGCGCACGCCGGCGGCCGGCGCGGAGATGTCGGCATCGCCGGCCGCGGCCTCGTTGCGCGCCGGGTCGATGGCCACGCCGAGGAAGCCGAGCCCGGCCGTCGCCTCCGCCCGCACGGCCGGCTGGTGCTCGCCGATGCCGCCGGTGAAGGCCAGCGCATCGATGCCGTCCATGGCGGCGGCCAGCGCGGCGATCTCGCGCCGCAGCCGGTGCGCGTGCACGTCGATGGCCAGCCGCGCGGACGGGCTGCCCGCCCGGGCCGCGGCCCGCACCTCGCGCATGTCGCCCGAGCCGTCCGGCAGGGCCGCCAGGCCGGCCAGGCCGGACGCGTGCTCCAGCCCGCTCGACAGCTCCGCCAGGCCCAGCCCGCCATGCTGCTGCAGCCAGATCAGCAGGCCGGGATCGACGCTGCCGCACCTGGTGGCCATCACCAGTCCCTCCAGCGGCGTGAAGCCCATCGAGGTGTCCACGCTGAGGCCGCCCTGGATAGCGGCCGCCGAGCAGCCGGCGCCGAGGTGACAGGTCACCACCCGGAGCCGTTTCGGATCGGTGCCGAGCAGCTCGGCGCTGCGGCCGGAAGCGTACTGATGCGAGAGCCCGTGGAATCCGTACCGGCGCAGGCCGAACCGCTGCACCCAGGGAGCCGGCAGCGCGTAGCTGGCCGCGGCCGGCGACAGCGTGGCGTGGAACGCGGTGTCGAAGCAGGCCACCGCGGGCAGGCCGGGCAGCGCGGCCCACACCGCGCTGATGCCCGCCAGGGCGCGCGGCTGGTGCAGCGGCGCCAGGTCGGTCAGGTCCGCGATGCCCTCGATGACGGAGTCGTCGATCACCGTGGCGCTGATGTACCGGCTGCCGCCGTGCACGACCCGGTGCCCGGCGGCGCTGACGCCGGACTGGCCCTTCAGGAACTCGGCGAGCTCGGGATGGTCCGGGCTGCCGTCCCACGCGTCGATGCCGAAGGAATCTCCGATCGCGTCATCCTCGTTCAGCACGCTGACCTTGAGGCTGCTCGACCCGGCGTTGACCACCAGGACGCCGGCCGCGCCGGGGCTGGTCACGCCGGGGCCGGCGACGCCGGGGCCGGCGACGCCGGGGCTGGTGCTGACGGGGCTGGTGCTGACGGGGCGGCGCCCGGCCAGGTCCAGTCCTGCACCTCGGGCAGGTCCTCGCCGTGCTCGCGGGTCCAGGCGTGATGCCGGGCCCGCGTGTCGACCATCAGCTGGCGCAGCCAGGCCGCCGAGTTGCCCAGTCCCGGCACCCGGTCGATCACGTCCATGACCAGGTGGAACCGGTCCATGTCGTTCATCACCACCATGTCGAACGGCGTGGTGGTGGTGCCTTCCTCCTTGTAGCCGCGGACGTGAATGTGGTGATGGCCCGACCGGCTGTAGGTGAGCCGGTGGATCAGCCACGGGTACCCGTGGTAGGCGAAGATCACCGGACGGTCGCTGGTGAACAGCGCGTCGAACTCGGCGTCACTCATCCCGTGCGGGTGCTCCGAGGCCGGCTGCAGCCGCATCAGGTCGACGACGTTCACCACCCGGACCCGCAGGCCCGGCAGGTGCTGGCGGAGGATGCTGGTCGCCGCCAGCACCTCCAGGGTGGGCACGTCGCCGGCGCAGGCGAGCACGACATCAGGCTCGCCGCCGTCGCCGTCGCTGCTGGCCCACTCCCAGATCCCGGCGCCCCTGGTGCAGTGCAGGACGGCCTCGTCCATGTCCAGCCAGTCGAGAGAGGGCTGCTTGCCCGAGACGATGACGTTCACGTAGTCGCGGCTGCGCAGGCAGTGGTCGGCGACCGAGAGCAGGCAGTTCGCGTCCGGCGGCAGGTAGACCCGGATCACCTCGGCCTTCTTGTTCATCACGTGGTCGATGAACCCCGGATCCTGGTGCGAGAAGCCGTTGTGGTCCTGCCGCCACACATGCGAGGTCAGCAGGTAGTTGAGCGAGGCGACCGGGCGCCGCCAGGCCAGCTTGCGGCTGACCTTCAGCCACTTGGCGTGCTGGTTGAACATCGAGTCGATGATGTGGATGAAGGCCTCGTAGCAGTTGAACAGGCCATGCCGGCCGGTCAGCAGGTAGCCCTCCAGCCAGCCCTGGCAGGTGTGCTCGGACAGCATCTCGACCACCCGGCCGTCGGCGGACAGGTGCTCGTCCACCTGCAGCGTCCGCTCCTGCCAGTCCTTCCCGGTCACCTCCAGCAGGGCGCTCAGCCGGTTCGACTCGGTCTCGTCCGGGCCGAAGACCCGGAAATTCTGGTGCTCGGCGTTGCCGGCCATCACGTCGCGGAGCATCCGGCCGAGCACCCGGGTGGGCTCCGAGGTGCTCGCGCCCGGGGCCCGGACCGGGACCGCGTAACCGCGGAAGTCCGGCAGGATCAGGTCGCGCAGCAGGACCCCGCCGTTGGCGTGCGGGCTGGCGCCGAGCCGGCGGTCACCGTGCGGAACGAAGCCGAGCAGCTCCGGCCGTGGCCGGCCGCTCTCGTCGAACAGCTCATCCGGCCGGTAGGACCGCATCCACTGCTCCAGCTGGGCCAGGTGCTCCGGGTTGGTCCTGACCTCGGCCAGCGGCACCTGGTGCGCCCGCCAGGTGCCCTCGACCGGCAGGCCGTCGACCACGGCGGGCCCGGTCCAGCCCTTCGGCGTGCGCAGCACGATCATCGGCCAGCGCGGCCGGGGCTGGCTCGCATCGGCCCTAGCCAGGTCGTGGATCGCGCGGATCTGATCGATGCTCTCGTCCAGCACCGCGGCCATGTCCTGATGCAGAACGGAAGCGTCATGGCCGGTCACGTACCGCGGCTCGTAGCCGTAGCCGCGCAGCAGCGCGTCCAGCTCGTCGTCCGGTATCCGGGCGAGCACGGCCGGGTTGGCGATCTTCCAGCCGTTCAGGTGCAGGATCGGCAGCACGGCGCCGTCGCGCGCCGGGTTGAGGAACCGGTGCGCGTGCCAGCTCGTGGCCAGCGGGCCGGTCTCGGCCTCACCGTCACCGACAATGCAGGCCACGATCAGGCCCGGGTTGTCGAACGCCGCGCCGTGGGCGTGCGAGAGCGAGTAGCCGAGCTCGCCGCCCTCGTGGATCGAGCCGGGCGTCTCCGGCGAGACATGGCTGGGCACGCCGCCGGGGAAGGAGAACTGGCGGAACAGCTCGCGCAGGCCGGCCGCGTCCTGCGACACGCTCGGGTACACCTCGCTGTAGGTGCCGTCCAGCCAGTTGCCCGCGAGCGCCGCCGGGCCGCCGTGACCCGGCCCGATCACGTACATCATCGGCTGGTCGTGCACCTTGATCGCGCGGCTCAGGTGCGCCCAGATGAAGTTGAGGCCGGGGCTGGTGCCCCAGTGGCCGAGCAGCCGCGGCTTGATGTGCTCGGGTCGCAGCGGCTCGGCCAGCAGCGGGTTGGCCATCAGGTAGATCTGGCCGACCGTCACGTAGTTGGCGGCCCGCCAGTAGCGGTCGATGGTGCCGGCCTCGGCCTCGGTCAGCGGCTGGCGAGAACGGGAGGTCAGCGGGGTCTGCTGCGCGGCTTCGGTCACCGTGCCAGCCTAGTCACGGGGGGCGCGCGGTCACCAGGTAGCGGCCATCAGCGTTCAGGCGCTGTTCATCGCGCGGTTCAGGCACCGGCAGCCCGGCCCGTGCGGCTCAGCGAGTTCCGCTCAGTCGCCGCGGACGACGACCACCGGGCAGGCCGCGCTGGTGACGCAGTGGATGCTGACCGAGCCGACGAGCATGCCGGTGAAGGCGCCGTGCCCGCGGTGCCCGACGACCAGCAGGCTGGCGTCCTTCGACTCATCGATCAGTACCTGCGCCGGGTGCCCGTAGGTCACCCGGGTCTCCACGCCCGCCGTGGCCGGGTCGCCGAACACGTCGCTGACCGTCTGGGTGAGGACGTTGCGCATGCTGTCCTCGACCTCCGAGGTGATGGCCTCGGGGGCCACGCCGACCGGCGCCGGGCCGACCTGAGCCGGGTAGTGCCAGGCCAGTATGGCGCGGATGCGGGCGCCGGTCGCCGACGCGTAGTGACGCGCCCAGCGCAGCGCACTGACCGACTCCGGCGATCCGTCGACGCCTACCACAACGAGCTGCTGTCCCTCGCCGCCGCTGGTCACTGCAAACCGCCTCAATTCCGCCGGATGGTGAACCGGCCCGCGCTGACGCCGGGCCCGGTCCTCGCGTGTATATCCATCGAACCGCGCCGCCGTCAACCGCCGATAGGGCCGTTCGTCCCGCGATGGCTCGCCGGGGCTGGCCGGCCCGGCGGACGGCAGTTGTATCGGAGCATTGTTTCGTAACAAAGATACGGTTAGCCTGAGCGCACCGGGAGATCGGAGGACGCCGATGGGAGCGCTCGTCTCCTACCGCCGTGCGGGATCCATGGCGACGATCACGATGAATGACGGCAAGGTCAACGCGCTATCGCCGGAGATGCTCAGCCAGCTCAGCGCGGCGCTGCACCGGGCCGAGGCGGACGGGGTGGTCGTTCTGCTGACCGGCCGGGACGGGGTGTTCTGCGCCGGGTTCGACCTGGCCGTGGTCCGGGCCGGCGGGGCGGCCGCGGTCAGCCTGCTGCGCGGCGGCTTCGAGCTGGCTGCGCGGATCCTCGCCTTCCCCGCTCCGGTCCTGGTGGCGTGCACCGGCCACGCCGTCGCCATGGGCGCGTTCCTGCTGCTGTCGGCCGATGACCGGATCGGGGCGGCCGGGCCGTACCGGATCACCGCGAACGAGGTCGCGATCGGCATGACGCTGCCGGCCGCCGCGATCGAGATCTGCCGCCAGCGGGTCGGGCCGGAGTACCTCACCCGCGTGCTGGCCCTGGCCGAGGTGCTCTCGCCGGAGGACGCCGTGACGGCGGGCTTCCTGGACCGGGTCGTGCCCGCCGCGCAGCTGCGCGAGACCGCGGCGGCTGGCGCCGCCCGGCTGGCCACGCTGGACCGGGCCGCGCACGCGGCCAGCAAGGCGCGGCTGCGGGCCCCCGCGCTCGGCGCCATCCGGGCCGCCATCGAGGCTGACTTCCCGGCCGGCCGGGCGTAACCGGGCGTCACCGGATCCAGCCGTGCCGAGAGTGAAGCAGCGCACGCCTGAGCTGCGGGAGCACGTCCTCGACGTGGCCATCGCCATGCTGGCCGCCGACGGCGTGACCGGCTTCACCACGCGGAGGCTCGCCCAGCGCGCGCAGACCTCCACCCCTGCCGTTTATGAGCTCTTCGGTGACAAGGCCGGCCTGCTGCGCGAGGTGTTCTTCGCGGGGTTCCGGCTGTTGCGGGGCCGGCGGTGCGCCTGGCCGGGTCCGGTGCTCCGCTGGCGGACCTGATCAGCGTGATCGAGATCCTGCGCGAGTTCGTGCGCGACAACCCGGTGCTGGCCCAGGTCATGTTCTCCCGGCCCTTTGCCGACTTCGATCCGGGGCCGGCCGGCTCCAGGCCGGCAGCGCCGTCCGGGAACTGATCGTGGCCCGGGTCCGGCGCTGCACGGATGCGGGCGTCCTGGCGGGCCGGGACGCCGACATCGCGCACGTGCTGCTGGCGCTGGTGCAGGGGCTGGCGGCGCAGGAAGCCGCCGGCTGGCTGGGCACGTCCCGTGCATCGGTGGACCGCCGGTGGGAGCTGGCCACCGGGGCCGTGCTCCGCGGGCTCAGCCGGACACCAGCCGGTGGCTGCAGAACCTGAGGCTGGCCGCCGGCCTGGGTGGCGGCCAGGCCGTTGCGGCGGTCAGCCCTTGGTGAAGGACGTGAGCTTCTCGGTGTTCTCCAGCAGGGAGTGGCCTTCCGTCGTCGTGGTGAGCACGGTCTCCACGGGGCCGATTCCGTTAGCCACGAAACTGCGCAGATCCAGGACGACCGCGATGCCGTCATAACTCGAGGTCATCGTCTGGCTGATCACGCTGGTCTGATAGGTGCCGGCCGGCACGGTGACAGTCGCCGACCCCTCGCCCTTGACCACGACGTGCGTCGTCAGCGTGATGGTCTTGCCGTCCTGGGTGTCGGTCACCACGATCGTGGAGTCGTGCGGCACGCCGGAGGCGAGCTGCGACGCGCTGGGCCAGACCACGCTGCCCGACTTGAGCTGGATCGACCCGCCGGCGATCTGAGTCAGCGGAATGGAGATCGAGCCGTCCGGGTGCACCAGGATTGTCGACGACGTGGCGGGCTGCGGAGCCGAGGAGCCCGGCAGCCGGATCGTGCTGCTCATGGTCACGTCGCTGCCGCCGGCGGCAGGCGTGACCGCAGTCACCTTGTCCGTGGAAGATCCCGTGCCGGCCAGCGTGACGTTCTCGTACGCCCAGGTGTTGCCGAGGGCGAGGGGGTAGTAGGCCACCGAGACGCTCCCGCCGGAGCCGGCTGCGGACGCCGGCGACGATGTGGCGGCGGCTGCCGAGCCGGTCGCGGCCGACGATCCCGAGCCTGAGCTGGAGCTGGAGCTGGAGCCTGAGCTGGAGCCTGAGCCGCAGCCCGCCAGCATGAGTCCGGCGGCGGCCAGCATGGCGGCGGTATAGACGGGGATGCCCGGCCGGCGTGCGGCGAGGGAGGTGCATCGGTTCATGTCGTGACCTTGGTCTGTGAGTCGGGAACAGCGGACTGCTGCCGGGGCAGCTAGCGGGGCGTGGGTGGTGGTTCACCGCGGTGAGCGGGCGAGGAGGGCGCCCCGGCTGGCGGGCCGCCGCGGCGAGCAGGGGCGAGGCCGTTGCCGAGGTAGGGGCGCAGCGAGCTGGCCAGGACCGGCAAGGGCGTGGACTGGAGCCAGACCGTTCCCGGCCCGGACAGGACGGCAAAGTGATGGGCACCGTCGAAATACCGGTTCGCGATGCCCTCGACCCGCACCATCTGGAGGGCGATTGATGACTCGAAGATCCCGATGTGCGCCGGGTGCACGCGCAGTGACCGGCTCGGCGCCAGCTCGAACCTGACGGCCTCTCCGGCCAGCTGCACCCAGGCGCGGCCATCGCCGCTGATGCGCCGCAGGATGAAGCCCTCGCTGGCGAAGATCCCGGCGGTGAACGGCTGCCGGAAACTCGCGGCGAGCTCGATGCCGGCCGTTCCGGCCAGGAACCCGTGCCGGTGCACCAGGTACTCCCGGCCCGTGGCGAGGTCGAGCGGCAGGACGCTGCCCGGCATGGCCGGCGCGAACGCGACGGTTCCGGCTGCGCCCTGCGCCGTGTAGGTGCTGAGCAGCGCTCCGGTGGCGGCGTCGCCGTCAGCCGCGACGGGATCGCTGGCTGCGCCAGCGGCGTGGCCAGCGGCGTGGCCGGCGGCGGCGCCTGGCCTGAGGCAGGCCGCTGGCCCAGGATCGGTGGTCATCTGGATCGAGTCGGTCATCCAGCAGAACTCGCCGGCCTCGGCCACGACGCTCTCTCCCGGCTCCAGCAGGATGGAGAGCACCGGAAGGGTCGTGCCGAGAAGCTGGTCCCGCATGCCGCTCCCTCCGGTTCCGCTCGCTGCCCGCGCTGGGCTGCCGGCGTCCTGCGCGCCCCGGTGCGCGGGCCGCCGCGACCACGCTCTCAGGTCTATGGCACCGGGGGCGGGCGGCGAATCCACGCAAGCATGTAACCGGTCCGGCAGGGGGCACTGGCTGCTGGCGGCCCATCGGGCAGCCCGCTTGCGCGCTGTGGCGGAGAATATCCGATTGCGGAGGGAATATGCGGGAGGGCTGGCGCGCCGGACCGGGCGCGAGGCGCGCAGAGTTATAACACCGGCGGTCAGCGTGTCTGGCCTGCCAGTCCCTGCGTCACGGCATAGCGGGTGGCCTCGACCCGTCCGCTCAGGCCGAGCCTGCGGTAGATGGTGGCGAGGTGCCGCTCCACGGTTGCCGGGCTGAGGTACAGTTCCGCGGCGATCTCCTTGTTGCTCAGCCCGGCGGCCAGCAAGCAGAGAACTTCGGCCTGCCGGGCGGTGAGGCCGCCAGGCGGCGGGCCGGCCCCTCGCCCGCCTCCGCGAGCGCGCTCCGCGCGTCCGCCAGCCGCTGCGGATTGCTGATCTCGCCGGCCAGTGCCTCGGCACCGCGCAGGTGCCTGACCGCCTCCTCGAGGCGGCCCAGCCGGTAGCAGGCGCGGCCGAGGCCGATCCTGGCCGCCGCCACGTCATTGGCATGCCCGGCTTCCTCGTGCGCGAGCACGGCCGCCCGGTAGTGCCCGGCGGCCTGCTCCCAGTGCAGCCGCCGGGCCGCGAGGTCACCCTGGTTGCAGTGGATAGTACCGACCAGCTGCGGATTGCCCAGTTCCGCGGCCAGCTCGGCCGCCTCGGCCAGCGCTCGGTGCGCGGCATCGAGCTGACCCGTCCGGATCAGCACCTCGGACAGGTTGGCGAGCCCGATCGCCAGCGAGCGCTGGTCGCCAAGCTGGCGCTTGATCATGAGTGCCTGCTCGAACAGCTCCCGCGCCCTGGCCAGGTCCCCGTCGTCGAGTTCCAGCAGCGCCATGTTGTTCATCGCGGCGGACACGCCGCGACGGTCACCGAGGGCAGCACGCAGGTCCATCGCGGACTGGAAGCTGCGCCGCGCGACGGCCCGGTCACCGAGGTAGCGCTGCGCCGATCCGAGCACGGTCGCGGCGAAGGCCATCCGCTCCCGCAGGCCCAGTGGCTCGAAGATGACCAGCGCCAGCTGCGCGTGCTGGACGGCGGCGGCGTAGTCGCCGTTCTCGGCGGCCAGTACCGCCGCCGAGGCAAGCGCCCGCCCGGTCAGCTCGTCGCGCCGCTGCGCCGCCCGGGCCAGGAACCTGGCGAGCCAGCCCCGGCCGTGCCCGAGCCGGCCCGAGAAAAGCCACCAGCGCCACAGGCCGGCGCCCATCTCCAGGCCGAGGCTGATCTCGTCCGCCTCGTCAGCCCACCGCAGCGCCACGTCCAGATCGGCCATCGCGGCCTCCAGCCGGGCAGTCCAGCGGGCCGCGTCCGGGCCGGCCAGGCCCGCCTCACTGGCGGCGGCCAGCTCGGCGAAGTACCTGGCGTGCTGGCGCCGGACGCCTGCTGCGTTCTCCTGCTCGTCCAGCCGTGCCTCGGCAAACGTCCGCATCGTCTCGAGCAGGCTGAACCGGTTGTAGTCGGCGCCCCGGCTGACCAGCAGCCACGACGAGTCAACGAGCGCGCGGATCAGCCGGGCGGCGGCCGGGGCGCCGTCGGCGCTAATGGCCCGCGCATCGTCCACCGTGAACGGCCCGGCGAATACGCTCAGCGCTCGCAGCAGCCGCTGCTGCTCGGGACGGAGCAGGTCATAACTGGCGCGCACAACGTCGACGAGCCTGCGGCTGCCGGGCTGGCCGTCTGCGGCCGGCTCCTGGTCGAGCAGGATCGCCCGGTCCTGCAGGATCTCCCTGATCGACAAGGTGCCGACCCAGCCGGCCATCAGCTCGATAGCCAGCGGCAGCCCGTCCAGCTTGCGGCACAGCTCGGCCACCGCATGCGGTGCTACGTCCGCGCTGGTGAAGGCGGGCAGCCGTTCCGCGGCCCTGGCCATGAAGAGCCGCACCGCGTCCGATGACGCGATCTCGGACGCTCCGGCCGTGGCCGACGGGCATTCCAGCGGCGGCACCGCCCAGCACACCTCACCGGAGATGCCGAGCACCATCCGGCTGGTGACGATGATCTGCACGCCCTCAGCCGCAGCGAGCAGGCTCATGGCCAGCCTGGCCACGTCGTCGCGCAGCCGCTCGGCCCCGTCCAGGATGATGACCCGCGGTGACGCGGCCAGCGCCGCCTCGACTGAGGCCTGGATCGGCACGCCCGGCTCGTCGCGCACGCGAACGCCGGACGCGACGACTGAGATCAGCGACTGCGGCTGGCGCACCGGCTCGAGCGGGATGAACACCACCTCGGCGGCCGGCTTCCAGCGCCGCACCGCCTCAATCGCGAGCCGGGTCTTGCCGGCCCCGCCAGGGCCGGTGACGCTCACCAGCCGGGAGCTGGCGAGCAGCTGCGACAGCTCAGCCAGCTCGCGCTCCCGGCCGACGAAGCTTGACTGTCCCACCGGCAGTGGCGCGGCCGGCTGGACGGCCTGGATCGGCCGGTCACTGCCCGGCATTGCCGGTCGGCCGCGCGGCTTTTCCTGGCGGCTGCGGGGCGGTTCCCGGCGGCCGGGCTGGCCGCCGGCCTCAGGCTGGCCGTCGGCCTCAGGCTGGCCGCCGGCCTCAGGCTGGCCGCCGGCCTCGGGCGGGGCGCCGGCCTCGGGCTGCTCGGTCCGCGCCTCGAAATCGGCCAGGGCCCGGCTGGCGCGCTCGGACATCCGGGTGCGCCCGGACTCCCAGCGGTTGACGGTCGCGAACGAGACGCCGAGCCGCCGGGCCAGCTGCTCCTGGCTCAGGCCGAGCCGATCGCGCAGCCGACGCAGGCGCTCCGCGGATGATCCGGCCTCGTCCGGGCGGAGCGGCTCGGTGCCTAACCCGGCTGCCACGCCTGAATGCTACGGCCTGGCCGGCCCCGCAGCCCATGCCCGGGCCACATCCGCGGCGCTCAGGGGCGGGTTCCGAACGACGGCCGACCGGGTGCGGCGGGCAGCACGGCGTAGGCGTCATGCACCCAGTCGCACAGCGGCCTGGTCTCGCGCGGGTCGATGATCTCCTCGATGCCGAATCGCTCGGCGGTCCTGAGCGGATTGCGCACCGCATCCAGCCGGGTCCTGATGTCGGCGAGCAGGGGCGGCCGGATCGTCCGCGCGCCCCAGCTCCGCCCGGTACGCGGCCTCGGTGCCGCCTTCGACGGGCAGCGAGCCCCAGTCGGCTGATGGCCACGCCCAGCGGCGGATCAGCCGGTGCCGGTTGGTCAGCCCGGCGCCGCTCACGCCGAAGACCCTGCGCAGGATGACCTCGGCGCCGGGCACGGTGGCCTGGTAGACAGCGGTGATGGCGCGCACGCCGTGCCGGATGGTCGCCCGCTGCTCGGCCCGGCTGCCGATGAGCAGCCCCCCGCCGGTGCCCTCGACCAGCCGCACCAGCGGCAGCCGCAGCTCATGGGCGAGCTGCGCCGCATAGATCTGCTTGCCGACGATGACCGCGTCCGCCGCACCGCCGCGGATGGTGAAGTCGTCGCCGCCTACCACGATCTTGCGGTCGGCCAGGCGGCCGGTGCCGAGCACGAAGTTGGCCGGAGCGTCGACCTGGCCTCCCTGGAGTACATCGGCTCCAGCGGCCTGGGCATACTGGTGCGCGCGCTGAACAGGCCCGCGAATGCTGCAGCGACCTGTCTCTAGCTGCACCGCAGCCCCAGGTCCCGCGGATCCTGGACATCACCGGGCTGACCAGTGTCTCCGTCTATCCCAGCGCGGAAGCCGCCAGCGCAGCGCTGCCTCGGGCGCTTTCTGGCGCCGGTTAGGTTAGCAGTGACCGGGCAGCGCCCGCGGCAGCGCAGGAGCCAGGCCCCGCCGGTGACAGCAGCGGCCCGCCTACGGGCCTGCTGGACCGCCCGCCCCGGTCGGCGGGATGAGCACGGAGATCTCACCCCCGAGCGCGAACCCGGCCAGCAAGCTGAGCCCGTCACCGCTCCAGAAGCTGCCGGCGTCATACCAGTTGGGCCTGTGCCTGCGGGGCAGGAGTCCCATGGCCTCGTAGGTGACGGCGAGCACCTCGGCGCAGTAGGCGCTCTCCAGGTCAGCGCCCCGGCTCCCGCCGATAGCCGGCAGGCGGCCGGACAGCCACCGCGTCGCCAGCCGCGCCGTGGAGGGAAACGGCGTGCCGTCCATCCCGGCGATGGTGCGCAGGACAGCGTCCTCCATCACGCCAGTGACCGGGCCATTCAGCTGGCGCAGCCACGCCCGCTGCCCGTACCGATGGGCCCAGACGAGCACGGCCTCGCGCAGGTCATGCAGCTGCACCCCGCGCTGGTGGCTGCCCGACCACACATCGGGCAGAGACCGGCCGAGCTCAGCGTGCCACATCAGCGGCGGCAAATCGCCGATGGCAACGGACATGCCAGCATGGTTGACCGGGCTGTTGGTCGCCACCCGGATCGCCCGGTCACCGGCCGTGCGCCCGCGGAACAGCCACACATCGCCAGTACGCGTCAGGTCCAGCGCGTCATCCAGGGTGATGCTGACGACAGCGGCCACGGTCGTAGCCTAGGCACGTGCGTTGGTGGAAGGTACTGGGACTGGCAGGCTTCGCAAGTGTTGCCGCCACCGGAGTGATAGTCGTCCGCTCCGAGCGGAAGCGCCGGGCCTACACGCCAGCAGAAATCAGGGAGCGGCTGCACGCCAGGCTCGCCGACGCATCCGCGGTGCCGAGCCCCGCCGAGCGGGACGGCGTCAGCAGCCGGCACAGGCCTAGGCGGCGGGCAGCCCTGACCCGCTGGCGATCTTTGGGCCGTAGCCGCTAGCACTGGGCTCATGGCCGTCGTGACTTGCCCGTGTTAGCGTGAGGCAGTCGCTCCGGACCCCGGTGGCACATGGCGCTCACTGACTGCGACCGCCGCCGAGATGCCCGGAGCTTTTCATGCTGATCTCCGCAAAAACCGATCGTGCTCGCGCTCCTGTCACGGCCTTCGCTTTCAGCAGGCATGAAGACACCTATGACCGCCACGCCGCCGGCTCTACCGCCAGGCACTGCTGACCATCGATGACCCCTGGATGGCCGAGCAGGTCGTGAGCGACGTGCTCGTCGACGAGTGCGTGCGCCCGGCTGCCGCGTCCGACACAGATGACGCCGGTTGCCGGCTGGCGCTCTCCGTCTACAGGCGATGCCGGGAACTAGCGGGCGGCCCAGCGTGGCACTCCCGCCCTCCGGCGAGACCCGCCGGGAGCTTCCCCGGCTGCATCGACCCAGGATGCCTGAACGGCAAGGAGCGCGGCGCGCTTGGGCTCGTGCTCTTCGGTGGCCTCGGGTGCCATCAGGTCAGCCGCGAGCTGGCCATCCCTCCACCCGACCTGACGGCGCTGCTGCGCGCCGTCCTGCACAAGCTCGCAGCCACCGCGCCGTGCCTCGCGGATCCCTAGCAACCAAGGGTCGCTACGCCGATCCTGAGACTCGCTTCGCTCGCTCAGGATCGGCGTAGAGGCCTTCGACGCCAGGTTCCCTGGGTTCACGTACGTTATCCACGGCGTCGAGCGCGATGAGCACGGAATCTTCTCGATCGAATGCCTGCACCGGGGACTGGATGATCAACCGCTGCACTCGCGCCAGCGGGCGCGTTAGCCTGCTGGCATCACGCCGCGAATTGCGAACTCAGCGGATGAACGCCCTTTCCCGCAGAATTTCGGCGGGCGTACAGACCCTTGCCCGGTTCCACGACTCACTCTGCGCCTGTGCGGCCGCGGTTGCGCCGTGATGGGATCGGGTGGGGAGCAGCGCGCCGAGCATGAACAGGACAGCGAACACCAGCAGCGGGACGACCCACAATCGGCCTGAGCAACCGGGGAATCCGAGTCTTGATGCACTCGCTGCCGGGCATTCCCTCATCGCCGGTCAGCCTGGTAAAGGTCGCGAACAACGCACCAAGGCGAGGATCGTCCGCAGCGAGATGTTTTCTCGATCCGGTCAAGCGCGCGCCGCCGGCTGCCGGGCAGCTTCATGCTCACCGAGCCTCGCCATCGCGGTCGGGGTCCAGGCCAGTACCACCCGCCGACCGCTGACGCACCCGGCCGGGAAAGTCGCCCGCCCTGATGTCAGTTCGGCCGCAGATTAGGCGGCGTTCTGTGCCGTGTCCGCACGGCCATGCCGGGCGCGCTGATCCTGGAGTTCGTCCGTCGCGATGCCCTCGCCGCCATCATCCCCGCCGTCCCCGCCTGTCCCGTCCCACCCGGACCTGAAAGCGCCGCCGGTCGGCCGCCGGGAAGACAGCTCCCTGGGGCTGATCCGGTTGCGCGGCACCCCGTCCTGGTCGACGGATGCACCGTCGCGGTGAGGCCGGGGCCACGGCCTACGGGCGGACGATCGCGGCCGATACCCGCCTGCAGGCATTAATTTCCGATATGCCGAACGTGCGCGCCGGCAGGTGAATTTAGCGTGCGTAAATCCCCGCGAGGTCCACCGGGATTATTGCCGTAAGAGCTTTCAGCGAGTTTCAGGCCATAATTCGCTAAGCGCTCAACACGCCGATGGGTTGCTGTTCGTGCCTCGCGAGGTGCGTTGCGCGAGTACCTTTAGCAGCCAGATTCACATTACCTCGGGGGAGGAATTCATGACACCGGCTACCCATTTGACTGGAGGAGGCCGCTATGCCCGCCGCTGGTTAGCGGCGGTACTCGCGGTCGGGACCACCGCGACGGCGCTGATACTGATCCTGGTTGCGATGACGCCGGCGGCATCGGCGGCCCAGGCCCCCGTGGGGCTCGGGACGGCCGCGCCCTTCGCGGTGCTGGCGGGTAGCACCGTCACCAATACCGGCCTGTCAGTCATCTCCGGGGATCTGGGTGTCAGCCCGGGCACCGCGATCACCGGTTTCCCGCCGGGAGTGGTGATCGACGGCACCGTGCACGATGCAGATGCCGTCGCATTGCAGGCTCAGAACGATCTGACTACGGCGTATAACGACGCGGCGGGCCGCACGCCGGCCACTCCTGTGACCGCCGACTTAGGCGGTCAGACCCTGGTCCCAGGCGTGTACAACGCGACCTCCTCGATGGGCCTGACTGGCACGGTCACCTTGAATGCGGAGGGCAATCCCGACGCGGTGTTTATCTTCCAGGCGGGATCCACCCTCATCACCGCATCGAGCAGCACGGTCAATCTGATCAACGGAGCCCAGGCGTGCAACGTGTTCTGGCAGGTAGGAAGCTCCGCAACGCTAGGCACCGGCAGTAGCTTCGTCGGCAGCATCCTGGCTCTGACCTCGATAACGGTGCAGACCGGGACCACCGTAGCCGGACGGGTACTGGCCAGGAACGGTGCGGTCACCCTTGACGACAACGTCATCACGACACCGACCTGCACCCCCACGATCACGCCCACCATCACCCCCACGACCACCCCGACGATCACGCCCACCATCACCCCCACGATCACCCCGACCCCGACGCCCACCCTGACCAGAACGCACACCCCGACGCCGACCCCGACACCGACCAGGACCGTCACGGCGACCCCGACGCCCACCCCGACCAGAACGCACACCCCGACGCCGACCCCGACACCGACCAGGACCGTCACGGCGACCCCGACGCCCACCCCGACCAGAACGCACACCCCGACGCCGACCCCGACACCGACCAGGACCGTCACGGCGACCCCGACGCCCACCCCGACCAGAACGCACACCCCGACGCCGACCCCGACACCGACCAGGACCGTCACGGCGACCCCGACGCCCACCCCGACCAGAACGCACACTCCCACGCCGACCCCGACACCGACCAGGACCGTCACCCCGACCCCGACACCGACATCGGTTATTCCGTCGGGTCCTCCTCAGACTGGGGCCGGCGGAGCCGTGCGCTCCGGTGACACCCTTCTGGTGCCTGCCGGCGGCGCTGCTCTGGCCGGCGCAGCTGGACTCCTGGGCCTGGCCATCTGGCGTCGGCGGGACCTGGCCGCCGGGAAGGAACTGAACCATAAGGATGAGCTGGATGGGGAATAGATGAGCTTCGCTGTCCCGCCACGTAATGCGCGACCCCGGCCGAGACGCTGGTTCGTGGCGGCCATCGTCCTGCTGCTCACTGCCGCGGGATGCCTCGGGCTCGGCCTGCGCGGTCACCAAGACGCGCTGGCCGGGCCACCCGGCCCTCAGTTCAACCCGCTCACTTCACCGGAGCCCACCGGCAGCGGGCCGACCGGGAAGACAGGCGTGTCGGCGGCCCGCTCGGAACCGGTCGAACTGCGCATCCCGGCCATCGGCGTGGCAGTGACGCTATCCGAGATTGGCCTCAACCCTGACGGCACCGTCCAGGTTCCCACCGACTTTCAGCAGCCTGGGTGGTATCGGCTGGGCCCGTCCCCTGGCCAGCTCGGCTCAGCGGTGATCCTGGGCCATGTTGACTCCTACCTCGGCCCGGCGGTGTTCTTCCGGCTGCGGTCCCTGCGCGCCGGGAACGCCGTCGAGGTGCGACTGGCAGACGGCGTGATCGCCCACTTTGTCGTCAGCGGTGTTGCGATGTACCCGAAAGCGCACTTCCCGGACCAGCTGGTTTACGGCTCACATGGCTACAGCGAACTCCAGCTCGTCACCTGCGGCGGGATATTCGACAACCAGACCCGGCACTACTTATCCAATATCGTCGTCTACACCCATTTGGTAGCCATCACACCCGCGCCCAGTGTTAATCGCGAATGACTGGGAGGCGAATCTGCCGATCCCGCAGTCCTTCCCGGTGCGGATGCCCGTCCTCGACCCTGGCATGGACCCGGTGGGCGGCGTCGATGTAGGCCGGCTGGCCGCGCCAGCCGCGCGTGCTCGCGGGCAGGTTCGTGACGCACAGGGTGTATCGCCAGCCGCCGGCGGTCTCGAACAGGCTCAGCTGGGCGCCGGGGTGCGGGTGCTCGCGGCGGGCGAAGACGCGCATGCCAGCTGGCCAGCCGTCCAGCTGGTCACCGGCCCTGCCCTGGCGCAGCACACCGGCAAGGCCGGGCGGGCACTAAGAAGCGTGCTGCGTCGTCCTGCCGCGGGAGACAGCGGCCTATCTCTGCGCGACGGCGGGCCGGGCTGCCGCTAGCTGTCCCGGCCCTGCCAGGTGCAGACGCAGGCCTCGTTGCCCTCGGCATCGGCCAGTACCCAGAAGGCGGGCGCCTCGTCGTCGTACGTGAGGGTGCCGCCCGCGGCGAGCGTCGCCTGGATCCGCCGCTGCGCCTCGTCATGCGGCACGGTGACATCGATATGGATGCGGTTGCGCTGCGGCCGTGGCGCGTCCATCTGCTGGAACCAGATCGACGGGCCCTGCCCGAACGGGTCGGCCAGCGCGTCCTGCGGCCCGGATGCTCCCGGCTCGTCGTCGTAGCCCAGCACCGCCTGCCAGAACGGGCGGATCGCGGCGATGTCCAGGGCGTCGATCGCGATCTCCAGTATCTGCGCCGACCGCGGGGTGCCGCCGACCTCAGCGTCAGTGGCCAGCCCTAGCTCGCTGACGACCGCGGAGATGGTCCGGGCCAGCTCGATCTCGCGGACCGTGACCCGGCCCGCGGCCAGCGACTGGAGCGTCAGGATGAGGCGGCCCGGGCGCAGGTCAGCCTCCAGGCACTCGTCCGCCGCCGGCCCGGCGGCCGCGGCGACATGCCCGGCGATATCCGCCGCCTGCGCCAGCGACCCCACCGGCACGCACGTTCGCACCGTGCCGAGCAGCTGGCGCCAGCCCAGCTCACTGACGGCGCCGGAGATCTCCTGACGGCTCAGTTCCCGGCCGTCATCTCGAGGGTTCTCGTTCATGCCGGGATCATGCCAGCCGGCACCGACATGGCGAGGGCCGCACCATCCAGCGGCACGTCCAGCAGGTCGAGCGCCTCGGGCGGGATGCCGGTCAGGAGGAATCCCCGCACCCGTGACCGCGCGGCCGTCGCTGCCGGGGCAAGATCACTGCTGGCGCGGACCCGGATCCGCGCGCTGGCCACCTGGAACGCGGGCGCTCCGGCCCGGTGGCCGTCCATTCGGCGTGGCGCATTACAGGGGCGCTTGGCAGCGCACCCTGACCATCGTTCGGCAGCAGCTACCCGCCGAACAGCGCAACTGGTGCCGCGGCGGTCGCGCAGCCCGCACGTCAGTCGTTACGCAGTGAAATCGGATCGGACTCGGCGATGCTGTCGGCCTCGATGGCCCGCAGGCCGTTGCCGAGCCGCTCGCGCGCCTGCCGCAGCAGCCTGAGCGAGATCGCGGCGGTGCCCTGGGCCGCGGCGCGTTCCGGGTCGGCACCGTGCTCTTCGATCAGGTGCGCCTGCAGGGCTGCTGCGACTTCGTCGGCAGCCTTCAGCGCCTGATAGATGGCCCGGTCCCGCGAGACGTTGTTCACCATGCCTTGCAGTATGCCGAACGGCCGGAGCGGGCAGCCGCCGGGCCGCCCCGGTACTTACTCGCCGAGGAACCGGCCCATGAAGGCGGCCGCGCGCGACGGCCGGCCTGTCCGGCTTTCCTCCCGGTCGGCCAGGCTCATCACCTGCAGGCCCGCATTCAGCCCGAGCCAGCGCAGCGGCTCCGGCTCCCAGGGCGGCGACCGGTGGCCAACCCAGGGCAGCGCAGTGATCTCGCTGCCGGTGCCGGCGATCAGGTCGGCCAGGGTCCGCCCGGCCAGGTTCGTGGTCGAGACCCCGTCACCCACGTAACCGCCCGCCCAGCCGATCCCGGTGCCGCAGTCCAGGCCGACTGACGCGCACCAGTCCCGCGGCACGCCGATCGGGCCGCCCCACGAGTGTGTGACCGGCACATCGGCCAGCACCGGGAACAGCTCGGCGAGGGTGCGGCGGAGCTCGGCGAAGACGGCGGGCACCCGGTCGAACGACGGCCGGACAGCGGAGCCCAGGTGATAGGGCGCGCCGCGGCCGCCGAAGGCCAGCCGCCCGTCCGCCGTGCGCTGGCCGTAGATGATCAGGTGCCGCAGGTCGCCGAACGTCGGCCTGGTGGCCAGCCCGATCTGGTCCCAGGCCGAGGCTGGCAGCGGCGCGGTGGCGACCATCAGCGAGTAGACCGGTGCGATCGCCCGCTTCAGGCCGGGCAGCCGTGGGGTGTAGCCCTCGGTGGCCCGGACCACGAATGGCGCCCGCACCGTTCCCTGCCGGGTCACGACCCGGCCCGGCTGCAGGTCCGTGACCTCGGTGCGCTCATAGATCGCGACGCCGCGGCGGCGGACCGCGTCCGCCAGCCCGCGAGCCAGCCTGGCTGGGTGAATGGCGGCGCAGTGCGGGGTGAAGGTGCCGCCCAGGACATCGGTGGCGGCGGCGTGCTCGCGCGCCTGCGCCGCAGTCAGCAGTCGCAGGTCCTGCTCGCCGAAGCCGTACTCGCGGGCCTCCGCCACCTCGGCCCTGGCCCGTGCCAGCTGCACGGGCGTCCTGGCCAGCATGACCGTGCCGCCCTTGGCCCAGTGGCAGTCGATGCCCTCGGCGGCAGCGGCCCGGCCCACCTCGTCCACGGTCGCGTGCATGGCCCGCTGCATGGCGATGGCCGCGTCCCGCCCGGCCATCCGCTCCAGCCTGGGCAGCGAGGCCGGGAACAGCGCCGAGCACCAGCCGCCGTTGCGGCCGGAAGCGCCGAAGCCTGCGATTTCCCGTTCGCAGACGACGATCCGCAGGTCCGGGCTCGCCGCGGCCAGGTAATACGCGGTCCACAGGCCAGTGAAGCCCGCGCCCACGATCGCCACATCGGCATCGGTGTCGCCCGGCAGCGGATCGCCCGGATTGAGAGTTCCCGGCACGGTGTCGTGCCAGAAGGAGAGATTCCGGTAGTCGGCGGTCGTCGGGTAGTCGGCGGTCGGAGACATGCGTCCCATGGTGGCAGGCCAGCTCCATCCCGGATCCGGCCGCCCGCGCCAGGCCCGCAGCACCGGGTGGCGCCAGCACCCGGGAGCCCGCGCCAGGCCGTGGCGGCTGTCGCCAGCAGCGTGGGTGGGTGCCTGCGGCGGCTGTTTCCGCAGTAGCGACGCACCCACGTGGTCGCGATAGCTGGCTGCGAGAGCGCGTGGCCGCCCGGCGTTTCGGCCGGGTCCAGGGCGTGCAGGCGAGCGGCACTCGGGCATCCTTGAGGCATGCCTGCTGACAGCCTGCCTGCCGACAGTCCCGCGTCCGCCGGCGGTGCGCCGGGCAGCGGATCGACGGTCCCAGCCCCGCGGCAACGATCCGGTCCCTACCGGGTCTGCATGGTGTGCCTGGGCAACATCTGCCGGTCACCAATGGCCGAGGTGGCACTGCAGGCTGAGCTGAAGCGGGCCGGGCTGGATGGTCGCGTCACTGTCGAGAGCGCGGGCACGGGAGACTGGCATGTCGGCGGCCCGATGCACCCCGGAGCCCGCTCCGAGCTGTCCCGCCGCGGCCTGGACGGCCGGGATCACCGGGCGCGCCAGATCGACCGGTCGTGGCTGGGTGACTTCGACCTGCTGGTGGCCATGGATCGCAGCAACCTGGCTAACCTGCGGCGGATGGCGGGCCGGGATGACGCGATGGCCGGCCGGATCAGGCTGATGCGGTCCTTCGACCTGGCGGCCGAGCCGGGGGCTGAGGTTCCCGACCCCTACGATGGCGGCCCCGAGGACTTCGCCGAGGTTCTGGACCTGGTGCAGGCCGCAGTGGCCGGGCTGGCCGGCCAGCTGGCGGCGGCGCTCTCTGACCAGCCTGACCGGCCGGGTCTGCCGGACGCCTCGTGACCGGGCCCGCCGGGCGTCCGGTGCCGGGGTGGGCCGGGTGTCCGGTGCCGGGGTCGGCCGGGCGTCCGCAGCAGATGCCGCCGGGCCCTCGTGATGGATGATGCCAGCGCCCGGCTGGAGCGGCTGCTGGGCTGCGCGGTGCGGGACGTGCGCAACGCTGGCGGTCAGCACGGCGTGCGGCACTACCGGCTGACGCTTGCCGATGGCCGGGCGGCGTTCGCCAAGCTGGCCGGCGACGGCGGCGAGGCCGCCAGGGCCGGGTTCGCGGCTGAGGCCAGCGGCCTGCGCTGGCTGGCCGCGGCCGGCACCGCGGCGGTCCCGGAGGTTCTCGGCTCGGATGACCGGAGCCTGGTGCTGGCCTGGATCGCCGAGCAGACAGCCGACCGGAACGCTGCAGCGAGGTTCGGCCGGGAACTCGCCGCCCTGCACGCGGCCGGGGCCGACGCGTTCGGCGCTCCGTGGCCCGGCGTGATCGCCAGCCTGCCGCTGCCCAACGCGGGCGGCCCGTCCTGGCCGGAGTGGTACGTCAGCCAGCGAGTACTGCCCTACCTGCGGCTGGCCAGGGACGCTGGCACGCTCAGCCGGGCGGACGTCGCCGTCATCGAGTCGGCTGCGGCCCGAGTGAGCGCGGCGGCCGGTCCAGCGGAGCCGCCGAGCCGGATCCACGGCGACCTGTGGGCGGGGAACCTGCTCTGGTCCGGCGGCCGCGGCTGGCTGATCGACCCGGCCGCGCACGGCGGGCACCGGGAGACCGACCTGGCCATGCTGGCGCTCTTCGGCGCGCCGTACCTGGACCAGATCCTGGCCGGTTACCAGGAAGCGGCGCCGCTGGCCGAGGGCTGGCGGCAGCGGGTGCCGCTGCACCAGCTGCACCCGCTGCTCGTGCACGTGTGCCTGTTCGGGGCCGCCTACCGGGAGGCTGCTCTCTTGGCCGCGCACAGCACTGTCCGGCTGGCATCTTGACATACCGGCTATGCCGATAGGCAATATAGGATTAGAGGGGGGACAGGTCTGCCGTATCATGACGAAACGATCCGCCGGGGCTCATCCCGGCGCACCGGAAACGGGGGCTGGCGAGATGACCGCAGGCGGGGTGCAGGACGTTGTCTCCGTCGCTGATCCGGAGCACGCGTGGCAGCAGGCCCTGCAGGCCGGCCTGGTCGGCCGCAAGCGGTTGCCGCTGAACTGCGAGCTGCCTCCTCCGCTGCTCACCGGCCCGGTAACGGCCAACGAGAGGTTCTTCCGGCGCAACCACTTCCCGATCCCGGACCTGGACGCGGGCCGGTGGCGGCTGGACGTCGGCGGCCTGGTGCGGACGCCGCTGTCACTCGGACTGGAGGACCTGCGGCGCCTGGGCAGCGAGTCAGTGGTGGCGACTCTGGAGTGCGCCGGGAATGGCCGGACGCTATTCAGCGCGCCAGTCGAGGGCGAGACCTGGGGACTCGGGGCGGTCAGCTCGGCCCGCTGGACGGGTGTCCCGTTGACCGCGGTGCTGGACCGGGCCGGGATCGCGTCCGGTGCCCGTGAAGTCATCTTCCGGGGCGCCGACGGGGGACAGATGGAGGGCGTCGAGGAGCCGATCCGGTATGAGCGGAGCCTGAGCGTGGCCGATGCCCGGCAGTCCGGTGCCCTCCTGGTGTTCGCGATGAATGGCGAGCTGCTGCCCGCCCGGCACGGGTTCCCCGTCCGGCTGGTGGTGCCGGGCTGGTATGCGATGGCGTCCGTCAAGTGGCTGACCGAGGTCGAGCTGACCGACCAGCCGTTCACCGGGTTCTTCCAGGACACCCACTACGTCTACGAATGGCAGCGCCGCGGCGCCTGGGTACGTGAGCCAGTCCGGCTGCAGCGGATCCGGGCGCTGGTAGCCGAGCCGGCGGATGGCCAGGTGGCCGAAGCTGGCGATCTAGTCGTCCGCGGGGTTGCCTGGTCGGGCGCGGCGCCGATTTCCCGGGTGGAGGTCAGCATCGCCGCGGCGGCCGACGGGGAGACCTCAGGCGGGGAAACCGGCGGCGGCAGAGCGGGCGCCGACGCGGCCGGCGCGGCGGAGGCGGGCTGGCAGCAGGCTCACCTGGTCGGCCGGGCGGAGGGGCACGGCTGGCAGCGGTGGGAGCTGACTGCCCGCGACGTGCCGCCCGGCGCCGCCACCATCCGGGCCCGCGCCTATGACCAGGCCGGGAATGGCCAGCTGTCCGAGCCGGAGTGGAACAATCTCGGCTACGGCGGCAACTTCGTGCACGAGCTGACGGTCACCCTCAGCTGAGCCAGATGGGTCCTCAGCGGCCGGACTGGGGTCAGGCCGGCCGCAGCCGGCGCAGCACATGGTGGAGCCCGGCCGTTATCTCGTAAGGTTTGCGGGGTCATTTCCCCCTAAGTCTTCGAGATCATCAGGCGAGAGAGCGCGGGGGAGTTAGCCAGCGGGGCGGCGGCCGCCGTGTGCCAATGAGTTCAGGATGTCCGGCTCGTCGCTCCGCGCCTGGTCATAGCCGGGATCTTCGTAGCTGCCTGCGGTCAGGTCAGCATCGCCAGGCGAGTCAGCGTCGCCGGCGTCTTCCGCCTCCGGATCGTCCGCCAGCGCTTCGGGAGCGAGCGGCAGGGCGATCCGGAAGATAGCGCCGCCGCCGGGCGGTGATTCCACCCAGACGGCCCCGCCGTGCGCGGCGACCAGCGAGGCAACGATGGCCAGCCCGAGCCCGGTCCCGCCCACCGTCCTGGCCTGGTCGGCCCGGTAGAACCGCTCGAACACATGCTCCGCCTGCTCGGGCGTCACGCCATGGCCGTGATCGGCGACCTCGAGTACCGCAGCCGCGCCGACGCCGGCCGCTGGCGCGGCCGGCGTCTCCGGGCCGCCGGGGGCCGCGGCCGGTCCGCGCGCCTGGCCGGACTCGGCCGGGCGATAAACGCCGTGGCTGTCAGCCTCGGCGAGGCTGCCGGACCGGATCGTGACGTTGATCGGCGTGCCGTCCGGGGTATGCGACAGCGCGTTGCTCATCAGGTTGCCGATGACCTGCCGCAGCCGCACCTCATCGCCGAGCACGAGCAGCGCGTTGCCCGAGCCCACGGTCAGGTTGATGCTGCGGTCGGGCGCGACCACCCTGGCGTCGTGCACGGCGTCGGCGGCCAGCGTCAGCAGGTCGACGGTGCTGCGTTCCAGCGGCCGCTGCTGGTCCAGCCGGGCCAGCAGCAGCATGTCCTCGACCAGCACGCCCATCCGGGACGACTCCTGCTCCACCCGCCGCATGATCCGGTCCAGGTCGGCGCGCTGAAGCTGGCCGTACCCGTTGCCGCCCGGCGCTGCGGTCGCGGGAGTGCCCGGCTCCGCGCTAGCGGTCGCCGCACCCGCGGCAGACGAGCTGATTCCGCCGCGCTGGCGGTAATACTCGGCGAAACCGCGGATGGCAGTCAGCGGTGTCCGCAGCTCGTGGCTCGCATCGGTGACGAACTGCCGCATCCGCTCCTCCGACCGGCGCGCCGCCGCCTCGGACCTGGCCTGGGACCGGAATGCCATCTCGATCTGGGCGAGCATCGTATTGAGCGACCGGCCCAGCCGGCCGACTTCGGTCCGCGGATCACGCTCCGGCACCCGCCTGCTCATGTCGCCCGCCGCGATAGCCCCGGCCGTCTCCTCGATGTCGGTGAGCGGCCGGAGGCTGGCCCGCACGACGGCTACGCCGACGACGGCGAGACCCAGCAGGACGACGGCGCTCACGATGATGTCGATGCCGGTCAGCCGGCCAAGAGTCCGGTAGGTGCCGCTCAAGTCCACGCCCACGACGATCGTGCCGCTGGGGGACTGGTTATTTGGTGCGCCGAGCACTGGAATCGCTTCGACCAGCCACCGGCCACCGCCACTGACTGCGGGAACGATGGCTGTCCCGTTACCGCTTAGCCAGCTAGCATGCGGTTGTATGACAGGCCCTGGCTGCACCTGGCCCGAGCCCGTGTACGGGTTGTAATTGGTAACTGGCTGTATCACCTGGTGCGGGCTGCCGCCGGATGGGATCCAGTCGATCATCTGCTGCAGCGCAGACCGGGTCTGGGCACCGCCGAGATAGTCCAGCACTGGGCGCTGAGAACTGCCGGCGAGACTGGCAAGCTGATTGTCCGCCTGCCCGAGCAGGTAGCTGCGCAGGAACGCGATGCCAGCGATGCTGATGACGGCGAGCGCCACCGCTACCAGCGCGAGAACCGCGGTGATCAGCTTGACGCGCAGGGGAGTACGGTCGGGCAGCTGCCTGACCGACCGCCAGAATCCGCCCCCGTTAACAGTCATAAAGCGTCATGAACCTAGGAAGAGGGGAGCCGGAGCACATAGCCGACTCCGCGCAGCGTGTGCAGCAGGTGCGGCTCCGTGGTGTCGATCTTGCGGCGCAGCACGGAGACGTAGGACTCAACGATTCCGGTATCACCGCGGAAGTCGTAATCCCACACGTGGTCGAGTATCTGCATCTTCGACAGCACCCGGTTGCTGTTGCCCATGAAATACCGCAGCAGCTTGAACTCGGTGGGTGACAGCTGGATCTGCTTGCCGGCCCGCCAGACCTCGTGGCTGTCCTCGTCGAGCTCCAGGTCGGCGAACTTCAGCCGCGGCGGCGGCTCCGAGCCGTCCCCCCTGGTCCGGCGCAAGACCGCCCGGATCCGGGCGATGACCTCCTCCAGGCTGAACGGCTTGGTGACGTAATCGTCTCCGCCCAGGGTGAGGCCGCGGATCTTGTCCTCGGTCGAGTCACGCGCGGTCAGGAACACGACGGGGACCCTGGCCCCGCCGCCGCGAAGCCTCCGGATGACATCGAAGCCGTCCATATCGGGCAGCATCACGTCCAGCACGATGAGGTCCGGTCGGTGCCGCTGCGCTGCCTGCACTGCCTCGGTCCCGCCGGCCGCGGTGATCACCTCGAAGCCCGCGTACCGCAGGCTCGCCGCGAGAAGCTCCAGGATGTTCGGCTCATCCTCGACCACCAGGAGGCGGGCGTCAGGCTGCCGGTGCCCATTGAGTTGCGTGGTGCTCATGCCCCTATTGTCAGGCCAGATGCTGAGCGTTTCCTGAATGCCGCCCGGGGCTGCGCTACACGCTGGGGCCGCGGCTCCGTCGCGCGGGCCCGCGGTCTCCACCTTGAGTGCGCAATCTCCGTCGCGCGGGCCCGCGGTCTCAGTCTCGCGGACCCGGATTCGTGCCCTCCGCTGGCTGCCACCGCGCGATGGCGTCGGCGCGCGAGCCCGCCCCGAGCTTGGAGTAGATCTTGTTGACGTGGTTCTTGACGGTCTTCTCCGCTAGCACCAGCCGCTGGGCGATCTGCCCGTTCGAGTGCCCGTCGGCAATCAGCCGCATGATCTGCACCTCGCGTGACGACAGATCAGGTCGCAGTCCTGAGTTGTCCCTGGCGGTCGGCATCTGACCTCGGTCTCGCGGCGCGCAGCGGATAGGTGTCCGCATGGTATCGAGATCAGCCGCGAGCGGCTGGCTAAGCCACGCACAAAGCTGGCACCTGCCGCGCCGCGGGGATGGCTAGCTGGACTGGCTCGACCCGGAGATCAGGCTGGGCGGCACGGTCTTGTCGGTCCGCAGGTCATTGAACAGCTCCAGCGCCGCCGACTGATTCCACTGCACGGCGTCGCCGGCCGGCGTGAGGTAGTTCGCGTTGGCGATGGGGACGGTCGTGGACTCCGGATTGCGCAGCGCGAAGGCTACCTGGAGCAGCTGGTACAGGCTGGCGCCCTGGTCCACGGTCACGGTGCCGGCCACGCCGCTGGCCGCCGGGATCGACGCGAACGGGTTCAGCATGACGCCGGGGCTGGTCATCTTGCTCAGCAGCGCGTGCAGGAACAGCCGCTGGTCCTGCACCCGCTGCAGGTCCTGGTCGGCGAAGTCGTGCCGGTCACGCACGTAGCCCAGGGCCTCCCCGCCGCTCAGCGTCTGGCAGCCGGCCTTGATGTTGAGGCCGGAGGCGACATCGTGCAGCGGGTACTTGATGCACATCCGGACGCCGCCGATGTCGTCGACGACGTTGACGAATCCGCCGAAGCCGATGCCCATGTAGTGGTTGATGTAGAGGCCAGTCGCGTTCTGCACGGTCTCGGCCAGCAGCTTGGGGCCGCCGAAGCTGTAGGCGGCGTTGATCTTGTTCCAGCCGTAGCCGGGAATCTGCACGTAGGAGTCGCGGGGCAGGCTGATCAGGACCGGCCGCCCGCCGTTGGACGGGATGTGCAGCACCATGATGGTGTCCGAGCGCTGGCCGCTGACATCATGCCCGGTGGAGAACTCGTTCTCCTGCGCCGTGGTCAGCCCGTCGCGGCTGTCGGAGCCCGCGATCAGCCAGTTCTGCCCCGCCCCCGGCGCGGGGCGGCCCGGGTAGTCGACCAGGACGTTTGCCCGGCTGAGCTTGCCGTTGAGGTAGAAGTACATCCCGATGCTGCCGACGAGCACCAGCGCGACGACGATGAGCAGGGCAGCGACGATCCGGCCCGGCCGCAGCCAGCGCCGCATCCGGCTGGTTCCCGGCGAGCCCGGGCCGTACCGGCCAGGACCGCCAGGGCCTCCGGGACCGCGCGCCGGGCGGACGGCAGGGTCACCGGCCGGCTGGCCGCCGCCGGAGCGGCTGCTCACCGGCGGCTGGGCAGGCCACATGCCGACCTGGCCGGCGGACGGCCCCGCCCCGCCCCGTTCGCCGCCGGGCAGCGGACGGCCGCCGACGGGCAGCTGCACGGTCGGGTCGGCCGGGCCCGGCTCGGCCCCTGCCCCGCTGTCCCGGTACCAGCCCTCAGGCCACTCGCTCATGCTTCCTGCCTCACCGCAGCTCTCGCCGTCTCTATGTCTCTACCTGCAAGACGGACCAGTCGCCAAATTGGCTGGGCAAAATTTTGACAATAGACGGCCGGCTAGCCGGCCGCCCGGCGATCCCACCAGATCGTGGCCACTTCCCGCCCGGACGAGCCGAGATCCACCGGATGGGCGGGATCGACGCCCGCGGCAGTCAGCGCCGCCGCCACTTCCGCGGCGCGCTCGGGCGGCAGGCACAGCCTGCGCCTGGTGACATCGATGAGCTCATCGAAGCTCGCGTAGTCGCGGCCGCCCGGCCGCCGCCAGGTGCGGTGCAGCACCGGGACGCCCATGGCGGTCAGGATCGCGATCAGGCCGGCGGCCGTCGGCCCGGACGGCCGGCGCAGTCCGTGGAAGTGCAGCCAGAGGTCGTTCAGGCTGGCGAGCGGGTGCGTCACGGTCATCTCGATGACGACCCGCCGCCGCGCGCTGGCCGACAGGGCGGCCAGGAACGGCTGGATATCCGGCACGTTGTAGGTGACGTGGTGACACGTGACCAGGTCGGCGGGGGCGGCCTGCGCGGCCACGTCCGGCCAGCGGCCGGCGATCAGCCGGGGCTGCAGGCCGGCGGCCCCGGCGCGCTGAGCCAGCAATCGCAGCATCTGGGCGTCGGTGTCCACGGCAGCGAGTGCCGTCAGCCGGGGCAGCAGTGGCAGGCAGGCCGCGCCCGCGCCGGCACCGACATCCAGGACCGTGCCCGGCGGCTCCAGCGCCGCCCGGGCCAGCTCAAAGGACAGTCCGGACGGGCTGGCGCTAACCCGGTCAGCCCGGCGGGCGAAGACCTGGTGCGGCAGCACCCAGGGCGAGTCGGGCGCCGCCGCCAGGATGTCCTCGGGAATCGCCCAGGCGGCCAGGTCATCACGCCACCGCCGGAGCAGCGCGGCCAGGTCGCGGGCCTCAGCCAGGTCAGCGGAGTCCGTCAGGTCGGGAGGCACGGGCGGTCCGGCACGCTGGTGATCCGATCTGGGCACTGACCGGAGCGCGCGGCCCCGGCTCACGGTTTCCGGCCGGACGCCGCCGGCGCTGGCCAGGTGAGTCAGGATCCTAGCCTCACGGCGCGGCCTGCTGCTGCTCGTGCCCGGCCGTCACCGGCTAGCGCCGGCCGGACGGCTCCAGCACCGGGCCTGGCTGGCTAGCGGTCCTGACCGGCGTGCGGAGCTCCCGTTTTGCCCGAAAGGCGAGTACCAGCGCCAGGACGAAGATGGCCATCCCGGTCAGCACGTAGAGGTTCCCGGCCAGCAGCTGGAGACCGTGCCAGTGGTACTCCGCGTACGACGGCAGGTCGCCGTGCTGGTAGTAAGCGCCGGGGTTGGTATTGGGCGGGGCCCAGATCAGGCCCATGGAGAAAGCGCCCAGGTCGCGCGGCGCTCCCCAGAAGCTTCCCGGCCAGGCGGCGAAGATGAGCACGATCGCGGCGGCCAGCGCCGCCCAGGCCCAGCGGACCGCGGACCGGGCCCGGAAGGCGTAGTGGACGGCCAGGACCACGCCGGGAACGATCCAGACCCAGTGATGGTCCCAGCTGACCGGTGACACCAGCAGCCCGGTCAGCGCGCAGGTGAGCAGCCCGGCCAGCCGCTGGCCAGCGCGGTCCAGCATCGTCGCGGCGGCCAGGCCGGCCACCGTCGTCACCGCGGCAGCCGCCAGCCACGCCGGCTGCGCGGCGGACATGCTGCCGGACAGCCTGGTGATGATCGCCAGCAGCGACTGGTTGCCCTCCCAGCCCATGAAGCCGGTCCGCTTGCCCTGCAGGAACAGGCCATCCAGCCACCACGACCTGGACGCGCCGGGCAGCACGGCGAATCCCGCCGCCACGGTCAGCGCGAACACCCCGGCGGCGACCCCCGCCTGCCGGTACCTGCGGGTCAGCAGCAGGTACGGAATGAAGATCAGCGGCACCAGCTTGATCCCGGCGGCGATGCCGATGCCCGCGCCCTTCCACCAGCGGCGGTCCGGCTGGCACTGATCCCAGATGATCAGTGCCATCAGGACCAGCTCGATCTGCCCCAGGTAGAGCGTCCGCTGGACTGGCTCGGTCCAGAACAGCGCCGCGGCCAGCAGCAGCGTGCCGCCCAGCCGGGCCATGCCGCGCCGGTAGCCCAGGCAGCCGAGGCACATCCAGATCGTGCCCAGCAGGGCCAGGATGTTGACCCCGACCGAGATTCTCATCAGCAGCTGGAATGCGGGCACGGTCAGGATCGTGAACACCATCGCGGCGAATGGCGTGTAGGTGAACTGCGGATTACGCGCCCAGTGATAAAGAGTCGTCAGCTTATGCGTGCCGTACAGCGGGGTCGCCCCGCGCACGATGAGGCCTGCTGAACGGTACACCCAGATATCGACCGGGCTCATAAAGCGAATAAGCGGAGGGCTGTGCAGGACAAAGGAAACGTATGATCCCACGGCCAGGGCGAAGGCGGCCACTCCCGCGGCCAGGAGCCAGCGGCGCCAGGTGCGCCAGGATGGCAGAGCCGCCCGCGGTCTGGTCAGGACCATCTGGCGAAAGCCGGTCACGAAGTCCTGCGCGCGCTGGCTGGCAAGCTCATGCTATTACGCTAATCGGCGATCTCGGCGGCTCCGGTGCCGTGGTGAATAGTTTTAGGCCGCCACCACGCTACCTTTGCGGTGCCATGGCATGTGCTTTACCTCGGGCCGCGATAGCGCCTGGTCGTAACGCTGAGAGTCAAATCACCGCAGCGGGGCATCAATCGTGGCACGGGCCGGGTGGCCGATGCCCCGGAATAATCGCCGAAGACCGTTTTAGGCAGCTGCCGGGCCGCGGGGCCCGTGCTCGCCGCGCGGCAGCGGATCTGCCGCGGCCGCGGCGGAATCGCCATGGGCGCCTGATGGTTGGCACCTGCATGACCAGAGCGCACCAGATCACGATTTCCCCGGCCGGCCGGCACGTCGAGGTCATGCTCGGCGGCGAGAAGCTGGCCGAGTCCGACCGGGCCATGGTCCTGGACGAGGCGGGGCTGCCGCCTCGTTACTACCTCCCGCCCGAGGATGTGCGCACCGAGCTGCTGCGGCCCACCTCCACCCAGACCACCTGCCCGTTCAAGGGCCAGGCGTCCTACTGGTCGGCCGAGCTGGACGGCAGGCTGCATGAGGACCTGGCCTGGAGTTATCAGTCGCCGATTCCGCGGGCCGCGGGGATCGCCGGGATGATGTGCTTCTACCCGGACCGGACGGAGCTGAGCATCGATGGCGAGCGGCAGCCGCCTGCCTGAGTCAGCCGGGTCCCCAACCCGCGCACCGGCAGGCCGCGCGGGCCGAGCGTCAGGCAGGCGCAGCATGCAGTGGCTGAACGAGCCGGCCAGGTGGTCGCGGGAAGAGGGGACGCTGACCGTCACCGCCGACGCCGGAACAGACTTCTGGCGGACCACCGGCTATGGGTACGTGCGCGACAACGGGCACCTCTACGGTGAGCTGATGGCCGGGGATTTCGATCTCTCGGTGCGCCTGCGCGGGTCGTACGCCGCGCAGTACGACCAGGCCGGGATCATGGTGCGGGTCGACGCCCGGAACTGGCTGAAAGCCGGCGTGGAGTTCGTCGACGGGCAGCCGCGCTTCAGTACCGTCATCACCCGCGACTACTCCAGCTGGGCGGTCGGCGACCTGCCGCCGGACGCTGGCGAGCTCGCGCTGGCGGTCACCCGCCGCGGCGACGCCGTCGAGGTCCGCTTCGCCGCTGGCGGCACCAAGCCCCGGCTGGCCGCGCTGGCCTACCTGCCGCCTGGCCGCGAGGCGCTGGCCGGGGCCATGTGCGCCGCCCCCGACGGCCCGGGCTTCAGCGTCGCCTTCGGTGACCTCCGTCTCTCGGCACCGGGCTAGGCCAGGACGACGCCGGGCACGCTGGCGCCGATGCTGGCTGGTTGCACGGGAATCTCATGACCGCCGGGCGAAAGGCGCCGCTCCGACGATCAGCGCTGCCAGCCATGCGGTCACCGCCGTGGCGATCGCCATGACAGCCGCGGCGATCAGGCAGCCGGTCCCGTAGAGGGCGATGATGCCGCTGCCGCCGAACAGGCCGATGCCCCGGCCGGCCCGCGCGCCCTTGCGGGTCATCTCGACCCGGGCGAGCTTCAGCTCGTCGCGGACCAGCCGCGAGACCTGCTCGGTGAGCTGCTTGACCAGATCCCCGGTCGAGCTATCCCGCGCCCCGGCGGGCCTTGCCGTGCCATGGACGTCCGTCATGACGAGCTCCTCCCTGGCCAGCGGCAGTCTCTTTCCCGGAAGGGCTGGTACTAACGTCGGCGCGCCGAGAAAATCCGGCCAGCGGAATGGCCGGCCCGGACGGGCCCAGTCGCGCTGAATGCGCGCGGCGGGGCGGACGGCCGATGCCGTCCGCCCCGCCGCCGGCAGGTGCCTGCGCGGCCGCTGCCAGCGCAGCGACCGCCTCGCCGTTACTTGACGGTGTACTCGTAGGGGAAGGCGGCTACGTCGCTTCCCTCGGGGAAATTCCCGGCTAGGTCGTTAAAGGTCACCGCGCCAGGAATGAACGAGGAGTCGTCCACATAGAGGGTTCCGGTGACCGTGCTTCCCGGGGTTCCGCCGGGCGTGATGGTGACTGGGATGGTGACGGTCTGGCCCGGGTTGACGACGTAGGGCGTGAAGCTGGCCGCGGCGTTGACGCTGCCGAGCCACAGGTCCCCGGTCGGGGAGCTGACCGCCGGGTCGAAGGCCGCTGCCGTGGCCGTCATCGATACGGTCGCCGATACCGGCGGCGCTGCGTTCTTGCCGGTCGGGCCGACGAGGAACGGCGTAACCGTCCAGTCGCCGGGCGCGACCTCCGGCGCCGAGTAGGCACCGGAGGCGGTCGTGCCCACGGTCGAGATCAGGTCCGGGTCCCCGAAGGTCCAGGTGTAGTCGAAGAAAAGCGGCTTGCTGGACGACACCGTGGTCTGCAGCGCGGTTGAGTGGGACGGGACCAGGTAGGTCGGCACGGTGCCGCTGAGGTTAGGCAGCGTCAGCGTCGACGTGGTCTGCGCCGCGAGCGCGGTCGCCACCTGGGTACTGAGCCGGGGATCGACGAAGTATGCCTCCGGGGTGCTGCCGCCGTTCGTCACCTGCACGGGCACGGTCACGGGCGTGCCGGCGGCCAGCGTGGTGCTGGCCGAGTCGGGCAGCCCGGCCGCCGAGGCGGTCACCGGGGTGTCGTTGATGGTGACGGTGAAGGGCTGCGCCACCGCGGTGCCGGACACGGTGCCGTAGAAGTCCACCACGAGCGTCCACCGCCCGGCGGCCGGGCGCAGCACGTGCAGCTGGGCGCCGGTCTCGGGCGCGAGCTGCGTCGTGCCGGACGGGTTGGTCACCAGCAGTCCGTTGGTGGCGGTGGAGGCCGCCTCGCCGGTCGCCGGGTCGACCAGCTCGGCCAGCAGCGTGTTGCTGGCATTGCCGGTGCTGACCTGCACGTTCAGCGCGCTGAGGCCGGCAGGTATGTCGACCTGGTAGTAAGCGGTCTGGCCGAGTTGTAAGCGAAGTTGGACGAGCCGAACACGTTGAGCCCGACCAGGCTGGCGCCGGGCGCCACTCCGCGTATCCGGATCAGGCAGGGCGTGCTGAGGCCCGCGCCGTATCCGGCCACGTTGTAGACGTGCCGTCCCTGAGCGGCGATGGAACTGGAATCGAGGAAGGCCTCGCCGCCGTCCGTCGGCGCATTCGTTCCGGTCCCGCTGAAATCCTGGTAGTCGACGAAGACGGGCTGGCCGTTGGCGCGGATGAAGTCCGGGTTGTCCGGGTCGACGCCATCGGCGATGAACGCCACCTTCACGCCCGCGCCGGTGTAGCCGAGGGACTGAGCCGAGTAGCCCTTCCCCGACTGGGTGGCGGCGTGAATGTTCAGGAGTGCCTCGGGGTCGAGCTGGACCTGGCCCTTCGGTGCGCAGGTGCCCGGCAGCGGCTTCGTGCCGCTGGCCTTGGTGACCTGCCTGATCAGCGGGGGATTGGCGGCGACCGGGATCGGCAGGTCGGGTATCACCTCGGACACTGCCGGGTTGGCCCGCAGCAGCGCGGCCTCGCCAGCCGAGACAGTGGCGGCGACGGCGTTCACCAGCACGATGCTCTTGACGCCGGTCGCGTGCGTCTGGGCCAGCTGGGACAGGACACCGCTCTGCACCGACCGGACGGCCGCGGCGCGCCGCGCCGAGTTGGCCGCCGTATCCGGGAGGCTGGCGACCTGGTTCTTGAAGACGACGATCACTTTGTCGGTGACGTGCTCCGACAGGGACCGGGCCTGCGCGGTCGTGAGGGTCGTCACGTCGCTGCGCGCACTGCGCTGCGCGCACTGCGCTGAGCGCCCTGAGCGGACTGGGCCTGGGCCGGCAGCGCGGGCATCGCCAGCAGGACCGGCACCGATATCGCCGCTGCTCGCAGCACGCTCTTGTAACGCATAAACCCTCGCTTCCCCGGAAAGCACACTGGCGGCCTAAATACTGCCGGTCCGGTCATTAGGTGTCTATGGGTACCGAAGGTCTGTTAGTGACTTGAGATGCGACGGCCCGCGCCATGACCGGAGCCGTTCCATGCCAGCCGTTCCGCGGCAGCCGAACCCCGCTGCAGGCCGCCGCTGGCCGGCTGGCGGCCTGCGGCGCGCCTTCACTGGCCCGCAGGGCCCCCAAACTGCCTGCCGGGTTAGCTCGCCTGCCGGGCCCTAATGCTCGCCTGCCGGGCGCTAATGCTCGCCTGGCAGGCCCCAACTCGCCTGGCAGGCCCCAACTCGCCTGGCAGGCCCCAACTCGCCTGGCAGGCCTTGGCTGGCCTGCGGGCCTAACTCGTCGCCTGCCGGGCGCTGACCGGCGGCTGCGCGGGGGCCTGGCTGGCGTCGGCGGCGCGGTACCGGGCGAGCTGGTCCAGCTCTGCCTGCTTCTTGGGGAAGAGGAAGAAGACGAGCGCCGCACCGGCCAGGATGGCGATGATCCCGGCCGCGAAGGCCCACTGGTCGCCCGCCAGGAACGAGGTGCGGGCGGCGTCGATGATCTTCGTGGCGTACTGCGGATATTGCTTCGCGACATTAGCCGCGCTGGAGAAGGACTTGGTCAGCTCATTCTGAACGCCGGCGCTGATTTGCTGCCGGTCCGGTGCCCTGGCAATCGCCGCCGATACGGCGGTCGCGTAGCCAGCCGTGAGCAGCGCCCCGAGGATCGATTGCATGATCGCACCGCCTAGGTCGCGCTGCAGGTCGGCGGTGCCCGAAGCCATCCCGACCCGGCGGACCGGGACGCTGGCGGTCAGCGAGTGCGACGCGGGAGTGCCGGCGAATCCGACGCCGATCCCGATCAGCGCGTAGGCCAGGCCGACCTTCCAGTACGGGATGCCCTCCTTCCACAGCAGGAGCATGGCGAGGAATCCCAGCAGGCAGAACAAGAAGCCGGCCAGCAGAGTGACCCTGGACCCGCGCCCGGTCACCATCCTGGCCGACAGCGGCGCCACCACCACCATGAAGGCCGCCATCGGCAGGATCGCGAGGCCGGCGTCCAGCGTGGAGTAGCCGAGCACGTTCTGCATGAACTGCTGGCCCACGAACAGCGCCCCCATCAGCGCGCCGAACACGATGATCCCCCCGGCTGCGGCCACCCAGAAGGTCGGCCGCCCGGCGATGCGCAGGTCATACAGCGGGTTGCGGGCCAGCCGCTGGCGGACGAAGAAGGCGATAGCCGAGGCGACCGCGATGATGGCCAGCACGATGACGAGGACGCCCTTGCCGGGGACCGGCGCGAAGTTGATCGCCAGGATGAGCGACGCCACGAATACCGCCGACAGGATGCCGCCCGGATTGTCGACCGGATCAGCTGACTCATTGACATGCGCCGGCACGAAAACGAGGGCCAGGATCAGCGCGATGGCGGCCAGTGGCAGCGTGATGAGGAATACCGAGCCCCACCAGAACGTCAGCAGCAGGGCGCCGGCGACCAGCGGCCCGAGCGCGGCGACGGCGCTGCCCAGGCCTGCCCAGAGGGCGTTCGCTTTCGTGCGCCGCGGTCCGGTCCACAAGGCGGTGATGATGGCCAGCGTGGTCGGGTACGCCATGCCGGCCGAGACGCCGCCCAGGACGCGGGCGGCGACCAGCACCCCGTCGGTCGGCGCGAAAGCGGCGAGCAGGCAGGCGGGGACCGACAGCGCAACGCCGATGATCAGCATCATCTTCCGGCCGTAGCGGTCGCCGAGTGCGCCCAGGTACAGCACCGAGCAGGCGAGGCCGAGGGAGTAGCCCACGGCGATCAGGTCGATGGCGGCCTGGGAGGAACCGAACGCCTTGCCGATGTCCGGGAGCGCGACGTTGGCCACCGACAGGTTCAGGTTCGCGACGGACTCCACCAGGATCAGCGACAGCAGGACGGGACCCGCGCGAGCCGGCCCCGTGCCTGGCTCGCGCGGGCCTGGCACGCGGCTGCCTGCCGCTTGCCCGGACGGCGCCTTGGTCATCCTGAACGGTCCCCCCGTGCCGGCCGGGCAGGTCCGCGCTGGCCAGCGACTCCGCCCGCGTCCAGTCGTGCTGCCTGTCCTAGCCTCCGGGAGCGGGCGATGGCGGGGATCATCCCTGCGGGGTGAACTGGAGCAGGCGGTCGCCACCGCCCGGTAGGTCCCGCCCGGCCACGCCGTGCGATTCCCCGGCTAGCCGCCCGGTTGCGGCCGCACCCCGGCTTTCGGTCGGCCCGAGAGCAGCGTCCCGGTGACGCCGCAGCCGAACACGGCCAGGACCAGCGCGGGCAGGATCCCGCCGGGGGCGAACCCGCTGATGGCCAGTCTCGCGAGGCCGTACATCGCCGCGGCAGTTCCGGCCAGGAGGATCGGGCCCGACCAGCGCCCCGGCGAGCCGATTCCGGCCGGCAGGCGGAGCATCGGCCGCTCCGCCCGCATCACGCCCAGGACCACCGGCACCAGGATCAGCGCGAGCGCGCCGAGCCAGATCGGCCGCGTCTCCCACCACAGCGCCGAGCCGACGGCCGGCTGGGGCATCACCCCGGTTGGGTACAGGGCGACCGCCAGGAGGACGGCCGGCACCATATGCCAGAGATAGACCGTCATCACCGTGCCGTTCAGCCGCCTGACCACCTGCCACCTGCGCGGCCGGGCCAGCCACCGGGACACGACCGGCTCGGCGGCGAGGACCAGGCCGGTCTGGGCGGCGGCGAACGCCAGCAGGGCGACGGACGGCGGAGTCGTGTTGCCGATCCGCTCGACCGCGCCGATCATGTCGACGGGGAAGGGCCCCCAGGCGATCAGCGCGGCCAGCAGCGCCGCGCCGCCGGCGGCGAGGGCCCACGGCCGCCACCGGGCTCGCGTCAGGGTGCCGTCCTGCCAGGCGAAGCCCCACTGGTGCATAGACCCCCACACCAGCAGGTAGTTGAGGTAGCCGAGCACCGGCAGGTGGCCACCGATGACGGCGGCATCCACCGCCGCGGCTGCGACCGCCATGACTGCCGGGACCGCAAGTCCCCAGCGCCGGTGCGCGGCTAGCAGGGCCGGGGTCAGCGCGATCAGCAGCAGGTAGACAGGCAGGAACCACAGCTGCAGGGCGATCAGCCAGCCCGCCTGGGCAAGCTCGGCGGCGCTCGCGCCGGCCGGGCTGGCCGCGGCGACGCCCAGGATGACCACTGCCACGTACGCGGCCGTCGGCCACAGCAGCCTCATGGCCCGCTCGCGCACCCACTCGGTCCAGCCTTCGCCCTCGTGGTGGTGCGCGGCCCAGGAGCGGGCGTTGACGTACCCGCCGACCAGGAAGAAGACGGGCATCACCTGGAAGTACAGGGTGACCCAGCGGCCCCAGCTGACGTACTCCAGAGCGTCAAGCCCGGACAGCTGGCCATTCCGGTAGGTGATGTCCGTCACCAGCCAGTGCCCGATCACCACCATGCTGATCGCCCAGACCCGCAGCAGGTCCGCGTACCGGTTACGGTCCGCCCTCGCCTGCGGCGGCTGTGCCCCGCGCTGCGGGGTCTCGGCCATGTTCATCCTCGTCGCTCCAGGGGGAGGAGCTGCTGGCCGCGGCGGCCGGGCTCAGCGGCCGCGGCGTCCTTCTGATCTACCCCCGAACCTAGAAGGGCCGGCTGACCAGATGAAGATGGCGCGCCCTGTCTTTCCTGAGAGCGCCAAGGCGATCACCGGCGGGGCGCGGCGGCCAAGGTCCGGCAGGGCGGCACGCGGCAGCCCGGCCAGGGCAGTGCGGGCAGGTAGCGGGCAGAGGGGCGCCGGGCAGAGGGCCGCCGGGCGAAGGTCAGCCGTGGCTCGCGGCCACCGCGGTGAGCACGGTCAGGACGAGCACCACGGCGGCCGCCGCCCCATGCACCATGATCAGCCTTGGCGGGAAGGCGGGAGCGGTGTCCCCGCCGCGCGCGGCGGCCCGTGAGTTGCGGGCCAGCCAGCCCAGGCCAGCGCCGAGCGTCACGACCAGGAATCCGAAGGCGATCCAGGCGAGCGGTGCGTAGCGGCTAAAGACAAACAGGAACCAGCAGGCCAGGCCGGTGATCGCGAGCGCCGGGTGGCTGAACTCCAGCAGCGGGTGCTCGCCGGGCCGGGCATCGAACTGCGCTTGGGGGGCAGGCGGCGGCCTGCCGTCGGCGGTGCGCGGAATGGCCCCGGTCCGTACCGGGGCGTCCGCCGTCCGCGGGGCACTGGCTGCCATCCGCCTGGCCGCGGTCCCCGCGCTCAGCAGGGCCACGCCTGCTGCGGCGGTCACTGCCCACAGGGCGAGTACCACAATGGCCAACACGGGCTCCTTCGCGTCGGCCGTGTCCGGCCGTCCGGATGCGTCCTCTCCGAGGTTAGGGCCTGAGCCCGGATGCGGGATCCGCTGGCCCTGGCTGCCGCAGCCGCTGGCTGTTGCAGGAGATCACGGAGCGGCTGCCGGGCCGGGTGTGGCCGACGGACGTTGCGGCGCTGGCCGGGCTCCGTCGGGCAGCTGCTGTTCATTCCCCTGCTGCTCTTCTCCGGCTTCTACCTGCCCCGGGCGAGCATGCCACCGGCCCTGCGGAACATCGGCGACTGGACCCCCACCGGCGCCGCCGCGCACGCGCTGCAGGACGCGATGTTCGGCTCGTTCCCGTCAGCACAGTCGCTGCTGGTCCTGACCGCCTGGGCGGTCGCCTTCGGCATCCTGGCCGTGCGCTTCTTCAGATGGGAGTAGGAGAAGCCGCGGGCCGCCTGCCCGGCAGAACAGAGGAGGTGGACACATGTCCACAACAGAAGTCAGGGGTGAGATACCCCTGGAAGAAATCCAGCGCACCCTGAGCGAGGCGCTGGGACGCGGGTACCGTGTGACCGCCACGTCGGACTCCACGCTGAAGATCCGGCGCATGCCCCTGATGACAGCCACGGTCAACGTCAAGTGGGACGGGGACAGGACGACCCTCAAGGCCGCCCCCGGCGAAGCCTGGATCCTGCAGGGCATCAACGCCCTCACCATCTACCCCAAGCTCCGCCACACCCTTACCCAGGCATTCGCATCAGCGCCCGGCAGCCGCGCACACAACACCCCAGCCGGCACCTAACGGACACCAAGGCGGGAGCCGACCGCCATGGCCCTGCCTCCTTCTGAGCGGCGACGACGCGGCCGGGTATGACGGGACAGGGGCGACCCTGTTGAATCCTCTGCCACTGAGCCCTGCGGCATTACCGCTTGCGCCCGGGGCCGCCAATACACGCTCGTCAGCCGGTCAACTGCATCACCAGAGCGTGCAGAACACCCGGTTCGGCTCGGGTTGCCGACCGCCGCCCAGGCGACCGGGCAAGCGTCTCGATCGGCGGTTATCTGAAGCCCTCCCTGTGTATGCCGCACCTGACCAGGACGTCTGCGGCGTGGACACGTAGCTGAACAGCGTTCACGTAGTAGCCGCCTAGTTCCAAAAACAGCAGCGACAAGGGGATTCACACCGGGTCTGCGGCGGAGACACTGTTCAGATAACGTGTCCACCACGCAGCCAAAAAGCATACAAAACACCTGCGGCGGCTACAGCAAGGACACCTAATTCGAACTTGAGATAACTGCGGATAGCGCGCATCAAGCGGCGGCCGGATCGGACTACAGTCCGTGCAAACGAGAGCACCTGGCGCCGGATCGCCGGCGCGGGACTGATGGGCGCTCGATCCGGCAGGTCACCATCGCTAAGGTTGCCCGGTTCGGGATGCGCGGAAACGGACCGCTTGACACATGCCCGCGGACTATGATTTTCCCGTTTTGTGGTTAGCCGCGGGCGGCGCCGGCCCGGCGGTGGCGGGCCAGCGCCGGCCAGCCGTGCCGCCCCGTCGCCGTCGGCGTCGGCGTCGACCTGGCCGAGTTCCCAGGCCAGTTCCGCAGCGGCTCGCTCGCAGGCCAGCCCGGGCTGCTGCGGATCCTCGGGGATCACGGTGTCGACCAGGCCGTCCGCGGCTAGGTCCGGGGCGCAGATTCGCTGCCGGGCGGCCAGCTCGGCCGCATGCCCGGGGTCGCGGTAGAGGATGGCGCTGGCGCCTTCCGGCGGCAGGGCCGCCAGCCAGCTGTGCTGGAGCGCGAGGACCCGGTCGGCGGGGAACAGGGCGAGCGCCGCGCCGCCCGCGCCCTGGCCGAGCAGCAGCGACACCGTGGGCACGTCCAGGTTGACCAGCTCGGCCAGGGTCGCGGCCAGTTCGGCGGCCAGCCCGCCCTCCTCGGCCTGCTGCGACAGCTCGGCACCGGTGGTGTCGATGACGGTCACCAGCGGCAGCCGCAGCTCCGCGGCCAGCCGCATGCCGCGCCGGGCCAGCCGCATCGCGGCCGGCCCGGGGACGGGGGCCAGCCGGTCCTGCCCCACCAGCACGCACGGGTTGCCGCAGAACCGGGCCAGGGCTAGCACGATCGTGTTCTCCTGAAGCGTCACCACCTCGGCGTCGGCCGCCGCGAGCAGCTGGTGCAGGCCAGGTCGGCCCGCGCTGCGGGTGCGCAGCACCGACTCCCAGGCGGAGGACGGCTGGACATCCCCGGCGGGCGGCCGGGGCGCGCTGCGCCGCCGCGCGGCGGTGACGGACAGCACGCTGTCGACGAACCCGGCCAGCTCACGCGGCCCGACCACCGCGTCGACCAGGCCGCAGGCGTGCAGGTTCTCGGCGGTCTGCACGCCTTCGGGCAGCGGGGCGCCGTGCAGGGTGCTGAGCACGCGCGGGCCGAGGAAGCCGATGAGCGCGCCCGGCTCGGCCGCGGTGATGTGCCCGAGCGACCCCCAGGAGGCGAACACCCCGCCTGTGGTCGGATGCCGCAGGTAAGCCAGGTAGGGCTGGCGGGCTGCCCGGTACGCGCCGATCGCCGCGGTGATCCTGGCCATCTGCAAGAAGGCGGTCGTGCCTTCCTGCATACGTGTCCCGCCCGAGGCCGGCAACGCGATCAGCGGGAGCCGCTGCGCGGCCGCCCGGTCGATGGCCGCCACCAGCCGCTGGCCCGCCGCCACGCCGATAGAGCCGCCGAGGAAGCCGAACTCCGATGTCGCCACCGCCACCTGGCGCCCCCGGATCCGGCCCGAGCCGGTGATCACCGACTCGTCCAGCCCGGTCTTGTCCCGGGCGGCAGCCAGCTCGGCGGCATACGCCGGATCCTGCTTGGCCTCAGCAGGCGGGGTGTCCCAGGAACTGAACGTCTCGCGGTCGAGCAGGGCGGCGAGCATCTCGCGGGCGCCCATCGCGTCCGGCTGCCCGGTCCTGCGCTCAACCATCATGCTCCCCAATCGGCGGGCGATCCGGCTTCTGGCAGCACGTCCGGAACGCTCCCCGGCTCCCCCGCGGCCCGATCAGCCCGGCCCGGCACGGCCGGCATTTCCGGTGCGTGCCGGCCCGGTGCGCCCGCTCTGCTTCCATTGTCCTGGCTACGGGGGGCCAAGTCAGCCCCCGCATGCCCCAGCCCGCCCGCGGCAGGCCCCGATAGCCCGGGCCGTGGCTACCTGGACACGGTGGCCGAGCTGCTGGCGAAGTGCGCCGTGAGCTGCCGCCGCATGACCGGATCTCCTTCGGCAGCTGCCCGTCCCCCAGGTGCGGCCCGAGCACGTCACGCTCGCGGCGTTGCGGCTGACCGCCCGCAGTGCGATCGAATCCTGCCATGTCGCCCTCCGGCGCCAATACAGGACGCTGGCAAACCTGCCGCAACGCGCGCATGTCCGTCATAGGCTTGCCCAGCCCGATCGGCCAGTCCGGTGTGCACCAGGGATGTAGCAACCACACACCAGCCGCCGCTGAGACGGCTCCGCGCGTGCACGGACTACGGCCCGGCTACGCTCCGTCCCCACTGCTGTCGTCAACGCGCCCTGCAGCGGAGAGTGCCCCCACCCAGCAAAACCGCGCCGCCGCCCCGCGCCTCGGCGACCGGGAGCCTCCTAGCGTCTATCGGGAGGGAAGGCCGAGCGCTTCCGAGCGGACCCGCCGGTAGTGCTCGGTGAGCACCTCACCGAGCCCGCCTGGGCGGCAGGCAACAGTGCGGTAGCAGATCGGGCAGCGTGTGACCCGAAGACGGGTCACGGTCACCGGGAAACGCCGGGAACCTGAGTTGCCCACCGACTTCATAATGCCACCCGTGCTCGGGTGATCTCGCGGCCTGCCACACATCCTTCGCATGCATGAGCGGATGCGTGCCCTCCTCAGCATCAATGTCCGTATCGCGCTGACGACGCGCCAGAACGACCTCATCTGCTCGTCCGGGCTGGCCATCGCAGGGAGTCAGCGGCCGCGCAGATAACGGCGGGTACGGGCGCGGTCGTCGTCGGCAAATCAATCACGCTCTGCGATCGGCATCGCACGGGACGCACGCACACGCGCTGTTTGCGGCTGGCGAGTTTCGGCCCGTACCTCAGCACCTGATGACAATGCCGGACCCGCCGTACGCGACGCGCCGGGTGATCAGCTGATCAGGCGGCGTGGGCCTCGAAACCGACGGAGCCGAGGTCGTGGCCGGGGGTGAGGCGGACATCGGCGTCAAGGGCAGCCGCCAGGCGCCGCAGCAAGGAAATGGTGGGCTCGGTGCCGCCTTCTTCGATGCACTCGACCTCGTCTGTGGTCATGCCGACGCGCTGGGCGAGGTCGGCGACGCTAAAGCCAAGGGCGACCCGCCGGTCATAGACCGCCTTCCCAAAGGCCAGGGCCTCGCGGATCGCGATCCGCTCCGGGTCATCGGCCGGGGCTTCAGCGCGCGTCCAGCGGGTGTGGGAGCCGCTCATCACACCTGCCTCTCGTAGGTCTGCACGGCGGGTCCGCGGTGGTCACGCTCGCAGGCCTGCTGCGTCCGGACCGCCCGGTCGATCTGCCGCCGGTCATGCTGGCGGGTCTTGCGGAATACCGTCAAGAGCACGATCGTGCCGTCAGGCCTGCACCAATACGTCACCCTCGCGGCCACCTGGTGAAGCCGGACGCGAAGTTCCCACACCGCGCCTTCCAGGTGATCAGACCAGGGGCCGCCCAGCCCGGTTCCCTTCTCTGCGAGCATGCCGCACACACCTCATCGACCCGTTTGAAGTCGCTGTCGCTGAGGCTGTCCAGCCAGTCGCGGACCTCAGGCTCCAGTTCAAAGTGGTACAGCTCCCGGCTGTGCTCGCTCACGCGGTCACGGTACTGAGAACCACAGACAGCGTGACGGGTCTGGCGCACGGGGACGTCAGCATCTACGGGCGGAGGTACCGCGCGGGCCGCGGCCCTCGCACGGCCACGACGCCAGCTTGACCCGCATACTGCAGCATCGCGCCCGGACCGCCAGTTCAGTGAACTCCCATGCGCACGATTCAAGGGCGCGCACGCCTTCGTTCTTCATGGCCACCGGTCTCGAACCGACGACAGCCAGGACCACAACTAAGCCCACAAGCCGACGAAGCCGCTGTTGTAGGACGTTCCCGCAGGTCGTGGGGATTGATGTGGCTACGATCACCGCGCCTGACCGCACCTGGCGGCGTCTCGCCGCTCCCATTTTGCTCCCAGAATTGGACAGCGATCGCCTCGGCTTGCCTGGTTGGCCTTCGGTGACCGGCTCTGGGGCCGAGTGAACTAACAACCGCATATTTGCGACGATCACGATGTATAGCGGGAACCCTCCACATTGATCGGCTTGCCCGCAGTGTTCGTCGCGGTGAAGATCGGCGTCACCCTGCTGTAGATGACATTGGCGACGTAGGCGGTTTTGCCGTCCGGCGTGATCGCCACCTGCCCGGCCCCGCGCCCTTGCAGAATCGGCTTGCCCACCGTGCCGGTGGCCAGAGAGACCGCCCTGACCACATCGGCCCGCCGTCTGTGCAGGCATAGGAGATGACGTAGGCGGTTTTCCCGTCCGGCGTGACCGCCATCTGCGCCGCCCGGCGCCCGAGCTGGATCGGCCTGCCCGCGTGGCCGGTGACCAGGGAGACCGGCCTGATGCATAGTTTTGCTCTGGCGTTCGTACCTACCTCGGAGCCTCACTTGGCGGGCCGGGCGAGGCGGGAAGGTAAGGGGGGCGTAAGCAACCGGTGATGGCAGGCTGGCCGGAGGCTCGCCGCGGGCCGCGAAGCCAAACCCGGGTCAGCCTGGCGGGACCAGCCAAGATTTTTTGCCGGTCGGCCACGAGGAGGCGGCTAGGAAATAGAAGCGGCAACAATAAGCATGGAGGAGCAGTGACGACCGATCCGGGTACACCGCCGTCCGGCACCGCAGAAGCCGAGGCCGACGATCGCACCGTTAGCCGACGTAGAGCAAGATCGGCTCCCAATCCGCTCCCAAAATCGGACATGCCCATGCAGAGAGCCCCAGCCATGATCCCGGCCGGGGCTCGCTGACCTGCGCTTTCACTCGGGGTGAGCGATGGGATTCGAACCCACGACATCCAGGACCACAACCTGGCGCTCTAACCAACTGAGCTACGCCCACCATGGCCGCGAGACTTCTGATCGCGGCGGCATCACGCAGCATACCGGGCGCGGCTTACTGCGCAGAACCGGTTTCGCCTTCCGGCCGGGCCGGCTGGCCGGGCGCGTCGCCGAACCGGGCGGCGATCTCCCGTGCGGTGGCCGTATCGGGGCCCGGCTGCGGCACGAAGACCGCAGCCCGGTAGTACCGCAGCTCCCGGATGCTTTCCCGGATATCCGCCAGCGCCCGATGCCCGCCATGCTTGTCCGGGCTGGCGAAGTAGGCCCGCGGGTACCAGCGCCGGGCCAGCTCCTTGATGCTGGACACGTCGACCATCCGGTAATGCAGGAAGTTGTCGAGCTCCGGCATGTCCCTGGCGATGAAGGACCTGTCCGTCGCGATGGAATTCCCGCATAGCGGGACCTTCCGGGCCTCCGGCACATGCTGGCGTATGTAACTGAGCACCTGCTCCTGCGCCTCGGCCAGGGTGATGCCATTGGGCAGCTCGTCAAGCAGCCCTGATGCCGTGTGCATATCGCGGACGACCTCCGGCATGCTGGCCAGGGCCTCGGCCGACGGCTTGATCACCACGTCAGTGCCGTCATCGAGCACATTCAGCTCGCCGTCGGTCACAACGCAGGCAATCTCGACCAGCGCATCGCTGGCGAGGTCAAGCCCGGTCATCTCGCAGTCGATCCAGACGAGCCGGTCGGTCATCACACCACCTTAGGCCAGCCGGCTGACTACCGTGACAGCCCGGCCTCACCGGGGCGTGGCTGGCCGGGTCCGCCGGCGATGGCGGCCCGGCCCGCTGGGCTAGCCGCGGGCTAGCCGGGGCCGGCCGCGCCGCGGGCCTTCCCGGCCAGCGCCCTGATGTGCTCCGGCAGCTCCGCCGCGCGCTCGCTGAGCAGGGGATCGGGCTCAGCCTGTCCGAACGTCAGCGCGGCAGGCAGGACGCCCGCCCAGATGCCGGTGTCATAATCCTCCGGGTCGTCCTTGGGCGGTCCGGTTCGCACCTTCACCGATGCCTCGGCCAGCGGCACTGCCAGGACGGCGGTGGCGGCCAGTTCCTTGGGGGTCGGCGGCCTCGCATGCTCCCACCGGCCAGGCACGAGCTGCTCGGTGACCGCACGGAGGGCAGCCAGCCGCTCGTCATCGTCGGTGACGAGACGGGCCGCCCCGAAGATCACCGCGCTGCGATAGTTCATCGAGTGGTGGAACACGGCCCGGGCGCAGACCAGGCCGTCGAGCAGGGTGATGGTCACGCAGACCTGCTGCCCGTCGGCGGCGAGCAGGGACCGGTTGGCGGATGAGCCGTGCAGGTACAGCGCGTCTCCGATCCGGCCGTAGCCGGTGGGCAGGACGACCGGGGAACCCTCGACCACGACCCCGAGGTGGCAGACCAGCCCGGCGGCGATGATGGCATACAGTTCGTCCCGGTCGGTCCGGCCTCGCTCGCGGAGCCGGTGCAGGGTCGTGCGCGGAGTCGATGACAAGGTCAGTTCGCCGGTCATGGGGACCACCGTACGGGATCGACCGGACGGGACCGGTACCGCTGATCAGGGCAGGCCAGGTCAGGGCAGTCAATTTAAGCCGCCCTGTGTACCTCGGCGCGACGGCACGGGGATTATTAGGGCAAGCACGATCCAGGGTCCCGACGAGCGCGGGGCCGGCGTATCCCTCAGGAGAGGTGCACAGTGACGGGTGGCATGGGCGTGCCCGGGATCCGCGACATTCCCGGCGTGCCGGGCGTGCAGGATCCTGGCCAGCTGGCGAGCTGGATGGCAGCTAGCGGCGTGGCGGGCCTGGGCGGGCTGCGCGGCGTTGAGCTGATCGCCGGCGGCCGGTCCAACCTCACCTACCGGCTGGACATGGAGGGCGGGAAGCTCGTGCTGCGGCGTCCCCCGCTCGGCCATGTGCTGCCGACGGCGCACGACATGACCAGGGAGTACCGGGTCCTGGCCGCGCTGCGCGACACCGACGTCCCCGTGCCGGTCCCGGTCGCGATGTGCACGGATCCTGATGTCATCGGCGAGCCGTTCTACCTGATGGAGTACGTGGACGGCCTGGTGCTGCGGTCCGAGGAGGACGGCGAGCGGATCACTCCGGAGCAGGCGGCGCAGCTGTCGGAACTGCTGGCGCAGATGCTGGCCAGGATCCATGCCGTGGACATCGCCGCCGTCGGCCTGAGTGACTTCGGCCGGCCGGACGGCTACCTGGCCCGTCAGCTGGCCCGGTGGCAGCGCCAGTGGGACCTGTCGGCCACCAGGGAGATGCCCGGCTATGAGCAGCTGGTGGCCCGCCTGACCGAGGGACTGCCGGAGTCCGCCGACGGGACGCTGGTGCACGGCGACTTCCGGCTGGACAACACGCTGATCGGCCTGGGCGAGCATCCGGCGATCAGGGCCGTCGTGGACTGGGAGATGTCCACGCTCGGCGATCCGCTCGCTGACCTGGGCCTGACGCTGATCTACTGGGCTGACCCCGGCGATGCCGGGGTGCTGGACATCAACGTGAGCGCGGCGGTGACCGGACGGCCGGGCTTCCTGTCCCGCGCGCAGCTCGCCGCCCGCTACGCCGAGCTCACCGGCCGGGATATCTCCGGGATCGGGTACTACATGGCCTTCGGCTGCTTCAAGCTGGCGGTCGTGCTGGAAGGCATACACGCGCGGTACCTGCAGAACAAGACCGTGGGGGACGGGTTCGAGCGGGAAGGGCCGGCAGTCCCGGTGCTGATCGAGCGGGCGCATCAGATGCTGGACGGCGACCTGGGCGGCGGCTGACGCCGGATCCGCCGGAAGCGACTGGAGAAGGTGTGGCCCGGCGCCCCGCTCTCGCCGGGCCACACCTTCATGAAATGTGACGCCCAGCCCGGCTGGGGGGTTCACAGGAATCGGCAAGGATTCGGGCCGGGTTCCGGCAGGGAGAGCCGCCGGGTTTCGTTACGGAGCTGAGCAGCCCGGATTGCACAAGCGCTGCGAGATGGCCTCGAAGAAGACCTTGAGAATCTGGGTGGGATCGGTGATCTCGTAGGCGCCGCCGCCGGTGGCACTGGCGACCTGCTGCAGGGCCGTGAAGTTGCCCGCGTTGCCGAACATGATGGCGACGATCTCGACCTTGCGATCCGGATTGGTGATCGCGCGCAGCCTCGCCAGCAGGGTGGCCGCGGAGATGTCGCCCGGCGCGTTGTCGATGCCGGCTGTCAGGACGAGTACCGCGTTGGCGAACTCAGGCCGATAGCTGGCCTGCATCTGCTGGTAGGCGGCGAGGATCGAGCCGTACAGGCCGGCCGGGGCCTGAGTCGGCTGCAGGGTCTCGATGATCTGCTGCAGCTGCTGCCGGCGGGTGATGAGGCCGAGCTCCGCGGGCAGCGGGCCGACTGAGACAAGCTGCCGGTAGGGCTTCGTGCCCGTCAGGTCAGCCGAGAATTCCCACAGGCCCATGTTGGTGGTGTCCGGGAACAGGCTGAGGCCCAGGGCCGACGCCTGCGTCAGGGCCTGCTCCAGGGTCTGGCTGCCGTTCCCGTCCGGGGTGTCCATGGCCGCCGAGGCATCGATCAGGGTCAGGTCCCTGGAGCCGACCCCGAGCTTCTGCCAGGCCTGCAGCGTGGTCTGCGCCTCGCTGCTCGTCGGCGTGACCGCTGGCTGAATGGGCTGCGCGCTGAGGCCGAAGGACCGGGGGGAGCTGTCGCCGACGCCGTCGGCCGAGCGGAAGCCGTCGTAGCGAATGACCGATGCCGCATAGCCCTGCTGCAGCGCCTTCTCGAACATCCGGGCCGCCGCGAGCTCCAGCGGGGATGCCGTGGTGAGCACGAACGGGTAGTCCAGCTTGGGGCTGCCCAGCGGGCTGACCGCGCCGATCGGGTAGCGGGCGGCCAGCGGCTGACCGGGATTGGCGCGATCATAGGCCAGGACCGCCTGCTCGGAGGTCACGGTCACGGGATGCTCATTCGCCGGCGGACCGGCTGACGCGACGAATGCGGCCAGCGAGATCGGGTTGCCGAAATCAGTCGTCGTCTGCGCGCTGAACACGAATTTCGCGAAACTGGCCCGGGCGGCGGGGCTGTTTCCCAGCAGCCTGCTCATCTCGACCAGGGTGGCCAGGCCGGTCGCGCTCTGCTGCGGGTCTGGCAGCTCGACCCGGAGGCCCAGGCTGGCCGGCGGACCGCCGACGGATGCGGGCAGCAGCAGGTTCCAGCCTGGCGTGACGGCGAACGCCTGCGTCGCCGCGGCGGCCGAGGCCGACATGGCCAGCATCAGCGGTGACTCGGCCACGTTGAGCCCGGTCGGCTGGACAGCCTGCGCGCCGAGCGGATAGCTGCGGGCCACGTCGACCCACAGGCTTGAGTCGGGTATCCAGGCATCAACCGGCGGGAGCCCGGGCTGGGCCTGCTGCCCGTCGATCTGGCCCGCGGCGGTGGCCGAGTCCTCCTCGGTGACCTGGACCTGGGCGCAGCGACCGCCGACGGAGTGGTCCTCGCCGTTGAAGACGCGCGCGATCTGCTGGATGGCCGGCGCGAGGTCGGTGCTGACCGCGACGTTGAGCAGGGCGGGATCCCGGCTGCAGGATGTGCTGCCGACGATGGCGGCAGCGCTCATGGATGCCATCACGGTGCAGGCGATGGCCACGGCCATGACCACCAGCAGGGTGATGCTGACGCGGCGTGACCGGCCCGGCCTGCCGGCGGCTGGCTGTGCTGGCGCGCGTCCTGAGGCCACTGCATCCTTCGATCGTGATCGCGAGCAGCGCTGGGCTGGCTGCCCGCGAAGGCTCGTCAGCTGACCGGCTGACTATATCGGACGTTGAGCGGCCGATCAGGGGACTTGAACGGCTTCGGGTACTTGATCCGGTTTGACCCGCTGGCGGCCGGCGGCGCCGTGCCCGGCAGGCAGCCCGGTCCGGCCTGCCGCGCCGCGCTGGCCGGCCAGACTGGGGGAGTGCCGACACCGGTGACCGTGCGCGACGCCGCGGATCCGCGGCTCGCTGACTATGTGCGGCTGACGGACGTGCACCTGCGCCGCAGCCTGGAGCCGGCCGGCGGCCTGTTCGTGGCCGAGGGCGGCAAGGTCATCAGGCGGGCCGTCGCGGCCGGCTACCCGATCCGCTCGCTGCTGGTGGCGGAGGGCAGGCTGGCGGCGGACCGCGACCTGGCCGAGCAGTGCGCGGCGCGCGGCGCGCCGGTCTACGTCGTGCCGGACGCGGTCGCCGAGGGCCTGACCGGATACCGGGTGCACCGGGGGGCGCTGGCATCCATGCGGCGGCTGCCGCTGCCCGCCGTGGCCGGCCTGCTGGCCGCGAGCCACCGGATCGTCGTGCTCGAGGACATCGCGGATCACGCGAACGTCGGCGCGATCTTCCGCTGCGCGGCCGGGCTCGGCGTGGATGCGGTGGTCCTGTCGCCGCGGTGCACGGACCCCCTGTACCGGCGGTCCGTGAAGGTGTCGATGGGCGCGGTGTTCGCCGTCCCGTACGCCCGGATGGCCGGCTGGCACGATGGCCTGGCCGAGTTGCGGGCGGCAGGATTCCAGCTGCTCGCGCTGACCCCGGACCAGTCCGCGGTGCCGATCGGCGAGGTGCAGCTGGCGCAGCGGGCCGCGCTGCTGCTCGGCACCGAGGGCGACGGCCTGTCCTCGCGCTGGCTGAGCGAGGCCGATGAGGCGGTCTGCATCCCGATGGCTGCGGGTGCCATCGGCGCGGGAGTTGACTCGCTGAACGTGGTCGCTGCCGCCGCGATCGCGTGCCAGCTGCTGCGGGCCGGCGGCCGGCTGGCTGAGCACGGCCCACCGCTGCCGGGGCTGATAACGGGCTAGCTGTCCCGCGCCGGGCCGGTCATTGCCGGGCGCCGCTGACGCGCCGCGTCGTGCTGGCCGCGCCCACCACCGCGCACAGCAGGGCGGCGACCAGCAGCACGGTCACGACGGCGGCGATGACGGCATGCGTGGCGGCTGACTGCCCGCTGCCGCGCGACAGCAGGGCCAGCGTCGCGCCCGCCACTCCCAGCGGGATGGTCCCGTGACGCTGCCAGCGATTGATGCCACCGGGACGAGGCTTGCCGCGCCGGGTCATGATCAGCGTGACCGAGACGCCCGCCAGCATGAGACGGCGAGCGCGACGGCGCAGATTGCCAGTGGTTGCATGCGTCACTCCATCCGGCTGACGGCGGGCTCTGCCGTGCGAGCCGGCGCTCTTTGATGACGAGCCGGCACTCTTTGATGATAAGCGGCATTCTCGCCCCGGCCGGGCCGGGCTGACGCGCGCCCGCCGAAGTCGACAGCCACGTAGCCTGCAGTGGGCAGCACGGGGGGGCAGCGGCGGGGCAGGGCACGCTACGGCTGGCTGGCCGCGCGCAACAGGGCGTAGGCGCTGGCCGGGGCCCCGATGTAGTCGAGTCCGAGCAGCGCGGCTCCGGTCACCGGCGGCGCGTCCACGATCCGCACGATCGCGGCCGGCGCGGCGGCGCCGATCCGCCGGGTGATCTCGCCAGTCAGCAGGGCATCGCGGGCCCGCAGCAGGCTGCCGCCGAGCACGACCGGCAGCGCCAGCCCGTCGATGCCCAGCCTGCGGGCCGCCGTCAGCGCCATCACGCCGATCTCCTCGGCCAGCCGGATCACCACGTCCCTGGCCACCTGGTCGCCGGCCGCCGCGACCTCGAACAGGACCGGGGTCAGCCCGTACAGGTCGTCATGGGTGATCTTGCCCAGGTGCACGCTGATGGCGACGTCCCGCACCTCGGTCAGCCCGAAGTGGGCGGGCACCGCCGTGCGCAGCGCCGTCTGCGGCCCTCGGCCGTCCTCGGCCCGGATCGCCCACCACAGCGTCGCCGGGCCGATGTCCCCGCCGCCGCCCCAGTCGCCGCTCCCGGGGCCGAACGAGAGGAACCTGGTCGTCGCGCCGTCCGGGGCCACGCCCACGCAGTTGATCCCGGCGCCGCAGGTGACGGCCACGCCCCAGTGCGCGCCCGGATCGTCGTCCAGGCCGGCCCGCAGTACCGCGAAGGTGTCGTTCACCACCGCGGTGGTCTGCGACCAGCCGAAGCCCTGGACCAGGTCGCCGAGCTCGGCCTCCTCCTCGGGCAGGTCGGCCCCGGCCAGGCAGGCCGAGGTGTGCCGGGCCACCGGCGCGCCGCCGTGCTGGCCAGCATCTTGCAGGCCAGCATCTTGCAGGCCAGCATCTTGCAGGCCAGCATCTTGCAGGCCAGCATCTTGCGGCCCGCGCGGCCGCGGCGGCGACCACCCCGCGCAGCGCCCTGATGGCCCGTTCCATGCCGATGACCTGCGGGTTGCTGCCGCCGCCGCGGGCCTGCCCGAGCACCTTCCCGTCCGCGGCCACCAGGGCCGCGTCGGTCTTGCTGTTCCCGCCGTCGATGGCCAGGATCGCGGCCAGCCCCGTGCTGCCCGGCTCGCTGGCCTGCTGCCGGCTGGCCGGCGGCCCGCTACCGGCCGGGGGCTCGCTCACCGGCCGCCGGCCCACGGCAGGAAGGCCGCGTTTTCCGCAACCAGCCGGTCGGCCAGCTGGTTCGCCAGGTCGTACTGCCCGATCAGCGGGTGCGCCAGCAGCGCGGCGGCCACCCGGTCCCGGCCGCCGCGCAGCGCCGCGTCGAGAGCCAGCTCCTCATACGCTGACACGTGCGCCACCAGGCCGCGCAGCAGCGGGGCGAGCGGCGCGACATCCACCGGCTCGGCCCCGGCCGCGCCGATGATGGCCGGCACCTCGACCACCGCGTCCTCGGCCAGGAACGGCAGCGTGCCGCGGTTGAGCACGTTCACCACCTGCCGGTCCCTGGCGTCGGTGACCAGCGAGGCCAGCAGCGCGACCGCCGCCTCGGAGTAGAACGCGCCGCCGCGCTGGCCGAGCAGGTCCGGCTTGCGGTCCAGGGCCGGGTCGGCGTACATGCCCAGTAGCTCCCGCTCGATCTGCGCGACCTCCTGCGCGCGCGTCGGCTGCCCGCGCTCTTCCGCGACGACCGCGTCGTGCGCCCAGAAATAACGCAGGTAATAGGACGGCACGGTCCCGGTTTCTTGCAGAACGGAAGCTGGCATCCCGGTGTGCTCCGCCAGCTCGCCGCCGTAGGCGGCGATCAGCTCCGGCAGCCGGTCGGTGCCGTCCACCAGCGCAGCCCGCTCCCAGGTGAGGTGGTTCAGGCCCGCGTGATCGAGCTCGACCTGCTCCGGCGCCACGCCGAGCAGGCTGGCGAACTCCCGCTGGAAGCCGATCGCGACATTGCACAGGCCGATCGCGCGGTGGCCGGCGGTGAGCAGCGCGCGGGTCACGATCCCGACCGGATTGGTGAAGTCGATGATCCAGGCGTCCGAGGCTGCGCGCTGACGGATCCGTTCGGCAATATCGAGGATGACGGGGACGGTGCGCAGTGCCTTGGCCAGGCCGCCCGCGCCGGTCGTCTCCTGGCCGATGCAGCCGCACTCCAGCGGCCAGGTCTCGTCCCGGTGCCGGGCGGCCTGGCCGCCGATCCGCAGCTGCAGCAGGACCGCGCCCGCCCCGTCCAGCCCGTCGTCCAGGCTGGTCGTCCAGCGCAGCGCGGCCGGGTGGCCGTAGCGGCGCATGATCCGGGCGGAGAACGGCCCGACCACGGCCAGCCGCTGCTCGTCCGGGTCGACCAGGACCAGCTCGGTGACCTTGATGTCGCCGGTCAGCCGGGCGATGCCGTCCACTAGCTCGGGGGTATAGGTCGATCCTCCGCCGACGACGGCGAGCTTCATGCGCGTTCCCTCACTATCAGAAGGCCTTCACATCCGCGCCGGACTGGGCGACGTGGCAGGCGACCTGGTGGCCCGGCGCTAGCTCGGTGAGCGCCGGGGTGACCTGGTGGCAGGTGTCGATGGCGAGCGGGCAGCGCCAGCGGAACCGGCAGCCCGGCGTCGGGTCGATCACCCGCGGCGGCTCGCCCCGGTCGGTCTCCGCGGTGATGGTCAGCTCGGCCCGCGGGTCGGGCACCGCGGACAGCAGCAGCTGGGTGTAGGGGTGCTTCGGGCTGGCCAGCACCTCCTCGACCGGCCCGGTCTCGGCCACCTGCGCGGCGTACATGACGATCAGCCGGTCGGCCACGTAGCGCGCGCTGGCGATGTCGTGGGTGATGTAGAGGATGGACACGCCCTGCTCGTCCCGCAGCTGCGCCATCAGGTTGAGCAGGCCGATCCGGATCGACACGTCCAGCATCGACACCGGCTCGTCGGCCAGGATCAGTTTCGGCCGCAGGGCCAGCGCCTGGGCGAAACCGACCCGCTGCCGCTGGCCGCCGCTCAGCTCGTGCGGGAAGCGCTGCAGCACCTCCGCGGCCGGGTTCAGGCCGACGGCGGTGAAGACGCGCTCGGCCTCCTCCTGGCGCTGGGCGCCGGACAGCTCGGGCCGGTGCAGCTTGAGGCCGCGCAGCACCGCGTGCGAGACCCGGAACACCGGGTTGATCGAGGCGAACGGGTCCTGGAAGACCATCGGCACGTCGCCCCGGTAGCGGAGCAGGTCGGCGCGGGACCGGAGCGCGGACAGCGGCCTGCCCTGGAAGTAGATCTCCCCGCTGGTCGGCTTGTAGATCTTGGCGAGCAGCCGCGCGATCGTCGACTTGCCGCTGCCGCTCTCGCCGGCCAGGGCGACGATCTCGCGCTCGCCGATGGTCAGGCTGACGTCGTCGACGGCATGCAGAGTGCGCTTCCTGAACGCGCCGCCGAGACTGAAGTGCCTGCTCAGCCCCTCGGTCGCGAGCAGCGGAGCGTTATCAGGCCCGCCGGGCTGCCGCGCTGCCTGCTGGTCGCCCAGCCCGTGCAGCGCCTCCGCGCGGTCAGTCACCTGGCACCTCCGCGCTGGCGTGCCGAAGGCACCGGACCTGTACCCCGCCGACGCTGTACAGCGGGACGGTGGTGCTGTGGCAGCGCTCCAGCACCTGCGGGCAGCGCGCCGCGAACCGGCAGCCGGGCGGGATCCTGGCCAGGTCCGGCGGGCTGCCGGGGATGCCGGTCAGCGGCACCCGCGGACCGCGGATCGAGGGGAACGCCTCCATCAGGCCGGAGCTGTAGGGGTGCAGCGGCGCGTCGAAGACCTGCCTGGTCGCGCCCAGCTCGGCGATCTGCCCCGCGTACATGACCATCAGCCGGTCGGAGAAGTGGCTGACCAGGGACATGTCGTGGGTGACGAAGATGACGGCGAAGCCCAGCTGCTGCTGCAGCTCCTTGATCTGGATCATCAGCGAGCGCTGCGCGACCACGTCCAGGGCCGAGGTGGGCTCGTCCATGATGACCAGGTCGGGGGTGAACAGCATGGCCATCGCGATCATGGAGCGCTGCCGCATCCCGCCGGACAGCTGATGCGGGTAGCTCTTCAGGTGCACCGGGTCGATGCCGACCATCCGCAGCACCTCCGCCGACCGCTCGGCGATCTCCGCCTTCGAGGTCACGCCGTGCGCCCGCATGGCGTCGGCGAACTGGGCCCCGATCGAGGTGACCGGGTTGAGCGCGTTCATCGCGCTCTGCATGACCACTGACAGGTCCCGCCACCGGATCACCGCCAGCTGCTTGTCGGTGAGCCCGACCAGGTTCTGGCCCTTGAACAGCACGCTGCCGCCGCTGATGCCGGCCGGCGGGAGCAGCAGCCGGGCGATCGCGAACAGCAGGGTGGACTTGCCGCAGCCGGACTCGCCGACGATCCCGAGGAACTCACCGGGCTCGACCTCGAAGCTGACGTTGTCCACCGCGAGCACCGTGCCGCGGTCCATGGTGTACTCGGCGGACAGGTCGCGGACGGTCAGGATGGCGCCGCCCGCTGGCGGGCCAGCGATGTCGGCGCGGCCGCTACTCAGCGTTCTTGACACTGACCCTCCGCATGCTCCGGACCGGCCGCAGCGCCGGGTTGCCGATCTCGTCGAACGCGTAGTTGAGCAGGGCGAAGGCAGCGCCCAGGGCGACGATGCACAGGCCGGGGACGATGATCCAGAGCGCCTGGCCGGTCTGGAACGCCTCGTTGTTCTCGGCCCAGTAGAGCATGGTGCCCCAGCTGGTCACGCTGGGGTCGCCGAGCCCGATGAACTGCAGGCTGGAGGAGAACAGCACCGCGTACAGCGCGTTGGTGAGGAAGGCGGCCACGAGCAGGGACGTCATCGTGGGGATGATCTCGACCACGATGACGTAGAGCGAGCGCTCGCCGCGGACCCTGGCCGCCTGCAGGAAGTCACGGTTGCGCAGCGACAGCGCCTGCGACCGGAGCTGGCGCGCGGTGAAGGACCACGAGATCAGGGTGATGACGGCGATCAGCACGCCGGTGCCGGCCCCGTGCAGGTAGCTGCCGATCACGATGAGCAGCGGGAATGCCGGGATGACCAGCAGCACGTCGGTGATCAGGTTGAGCACGCCGTCCCAGGCCCCGCCAAGGTAGGCGGCGGCTATTCCGATCAGCATCGCGATGAGGGTGGCGCCGAGGCCGACCCCGAAGGCGATCAGCAGCACCGGCCGGGTGCCCCAGACCACCTGGGCGAACATGTCCTGGCCGAAGGCCGTGGTCCCCAGCAGGTGCTGCGCCGACGGTCCCAGGCTTCTTGGGTAGATCTCGGCGCTCGGGTTGTCCCTGGCGATGACACCGGGAAAGATCCCGACCAGGCAGAACAAGACCAGCAGCACGGTGCCGGCCGTGGCCTTGCGGTTGGAGGTGACGGCGCGGGCCATCCGGCGCAGCGAGCGGGCGCCCGATATCCCGCCGCCCGCCGAGGGCAGGCCGCCGGCCGGCGCGAGCGTCTGCGTGGTCAGCCGGCCAGGATCGCCGCTGACGCCGGCGCTGCCGGAGGGGCCGGCGCCGCCGGGCGCCGGGAGTGCGGCCATCGCTATCTCGCCCCCCTGGTCCTCGGGTCGAGCACGGCCGTGGCGATGTCCGAGATCAGGATCGCCACCAGCACGGCCACGGTGATGAGCAGGAACAGCGCCTGCATCAGCGGGTAGTCGTCGTTGTCGACGGCCTGCAGCAGCAGGTAGCCGACGCCCTGGTAGTTGAAGACTTCCTCGATCAGGATCGCGCCGCCGACCACGAATCCCAGCGACATGGCGAAGCCGGTGAGGTTGGGCAGGATCGCGTTCCTGGCCGCGTAATCGAGCATGATGCGGTAGCCGGGCAGGCCCTTGGCCCTGGCCATCCGCACGTAGTCCTCCGCCAGCGTGCTGATCATGGTGTTGCGCATGGTCAGGATCCAGGTGCCGATGGTGGTGATCAGCAGCGTGAAGGCGGGCAGGATCGCGTGCTCCAGCACGTTGCTGATGAACGGCCAGTTGAAGCCGGGCGTCAGCGTGTAGTCGTAGCTGAAGAAGTACGGCAGCCAGTGCAGCTTCACCCCGAAGAAGAGGATCAGCACCAGCCCGATCCAGAAGTACGGGATCACCGTCATGATCACGAAGATCGGCGGCATGACGCTATCCAGCCGCCCGCCGCGCCGCCAGGCGCCGAGAATGCCGATGCCGGTGCCGAGCACGAAGGCCAGGATGGTGGTGATCCCCACCAGGCCGAGGGTCCACGGAATGGCGTCGAGCACGATGCGCCCGACCGAGTTTCCCGGCTGGGTGGTCAGCGAGACGCCGAAGTTGCCGGTCGCGACATCGCCCAGGTACCGGAAGTACTGCGCCACCATGCTCTGGTGCGTGTTCAGGCCGAACTGCGCCGTCAGCGCCTTCAGTGCCGTCGGGCTGAGCGCGCCCTTGTGGCCGGCGATCACGGCCAGCGCCGGGTCTCCGGGCATCAGCCGGGGCAGCAGGAAATTGAGCGTGAGCGCCACCCACAGGGTCAGCGCGAAGAAGCCAAGGCGGCGCAGCACAAAATTCATGCTGTTCTCCTGATGCTCATCGGAATGTCCTCCTCACGCTCGCTCACCGGGCAGCGGCCCGCAAGGGGCCGTAGCGGTCACCCCGACGGGCCCGGACGGCGCCCGCGCTGGCGCCGTCCGGACCCCGGTGTCGCTATCCCTTCGGCGCGAGGTTCAGCATCACCTGGCCCCAGTCCGGGTAGTTGTAGGCAGCCGGCTGCGCGTACGGGTTGCTCTGCGTGGGCCAGCCGCTGAAGCTGCCGGTGTCGTACTGGAACCAGTCGACCTCCTCGGTCACCGGGATCACCGGCACGTCCTGCAGCATGACCTTCTGCAGCTGGTCCACGATCGAGTGCTGCATCGCCGCGGACGTGGTCGCGCCGTACTCGTTGATCAGCGCATCGGTGGCCGGGTTGCTGTACCGCTCGAAGTTGGAGCCGGCCGCGGTTCCGATCGGCGCGGAGTTGGGCGAGTACAGCCACTGCCGCAGCTCGAAGTACGGCGTCGGGCCGCCGGTCTCGCTGTCGTAGCCGAGCTGGTACTTGCCCGTGTAGAGGTCAGACTCATAGGTGGTGGCGGCCAGGTTCTCCGGGGTGACCTGAATGCCGACCGCCTTAAGGCTGGCCTGGATGGTCTGCACCGCGGCCACCCAGTCGGAGAACCCGCCGTTGTTGAGGATCGTGAACGACAGCGGCTGGCCGGACGGCGTCTGGAAGATGCCGTCCGAGCCCCGCTTGAAGCCGGCGTTCTGCAGGATGGAGATCGCCTTGGCCGGGTTGTAGGCGTAGTTGTTCCCGTACGCCGCGGCCTGCGAGGTGTTCAGCCAGCTGGCGAAGGTCGGCGTGACGATCCCGGCCTGGTTCGAGGCCGGCTCGTAGCCGTACTCGCCGATGCTGGACGCCTTCTGCCGGTCGATCGCGTACGCCATGGCCTGGCGGACAGCCACGTTCTTCAGGATCGGGTTGGTCAGGTTGATGAACAGGCTCACGTTCGCGACTGGCGGGAACCAGTAGTGGTAGTCCGGGCTCTTGGACAGGTAGAAGCTCTGGATGCTCGGGATGAACTGGCTGCCCCACTGGGCCTGGCCGTTAGCCAGGTAGGTGTTGGCCGTGTCATTGGTGAGGAACGCCGGGTAGTTGACGGTGCCGACCTTGGGCCTGCCCGGCTGCCAGTAATGCTTGCTGGCGGTGTACTTGATGTTCTGCGGGGTGCAGGTGCTGCTGCTGACCACGTAGGCGCCGGTGCCGACCGGGTTCTTGTCCGGGTAGGTGACCGGGTTGGCGACCTTGGACCAGATGGCCGGGTCGACGATCCCGACCTGGTCGGCGATGTAGTAGAAGGACGGCACCGACACGGTCTTGAATGTCATGACGACCTGGTCCGAGCCCTGCGTCGTCACGCTGGCCAGTACCGACCAGATGGCGTTGATGTCCAGCGTCGGGAACTTCTTCAGCAGGTTGAAGGTGAAGGCCACGTCCGCGGCGGTCAGCGGGTCGCCGTTGCTGAACTTCACGCCCTTGCGGATGGTGAAGGTGAGCTGCTTATTGCCGGCGCCCCAGGTCCAGCTGGTGGCCAGCCAGGGAGTCGCCTTGCCGCTCTGCAGCGTGTTGACGAACGCCAGCGGCTCATACACCGGGCCGAGCGAGTAGGAGATGTAGGACAGGTTGAACGGGTTGAAGTCACACGTCCAGGTCCCGCCGCTCTCGTTGTCGATGGTCAGCACGCCGCTGGCGGCCCCTGAGCCTCCCGATGACGAGCTGCTGGTTCCGCATCCGGCAGCCAGCAGGCATGCTGCGACGATGACCCCGAGTACCTTGAGGCGTCTCATTGCGTTAGCCCTCCGATGAAGTGCTCGCGCACCGGATGGCGGGGCGGGACTGCCCGGCCTGGTGCGCAGTGGCGAACGTTGGCCGGCCGGTGGGGTCATCGGCCGGATGGGGGACACGGCGGGTATCTGCCTGCATCATGCCATCGTGTCCATAATCATGGTGTCCTGATGCGTTGTGTCTGGCTGTTGCCGCTGGCGGCCCCGCGCGGCTTCCACGGCCAGGGCCACGGCACCGAGCAGCGGAGCCTCGTAGGGGAAGCGCGCGACGACGAGTTCCGGCGGGAAGGGGACGCCCGCGGTCAGTGCCTGCGCCAGCTGGGGGCGGAGCCTGTCCCAGGACCGCACGATGCCCCCGCCGACCGCGATCCGGACCGGGTTCACGCAGATCGCGAGGTTGACCAGGTGGAAGGCCAGCTCCGCGGCGAACGCCGAGAGCAGGTCGTCGAGCTCGGGATTCTCCGGGCCGGCCGCGAAGATGTCCGCGGCCGTCAGCGCCGGGGCAGCGGAACTGCCGCGGGACGCGCCGCCTGCCTGCCGGGCCAGTCCCAGCCCGCTGACCATGCCCTCCAGCGGCACCCGCTGGCCGAGCGGGACGCCCACGTCGGAAATGGCGCGGAGGTTGTAGCCGATCTCGCCCGCCGCGCCGTTGCCGCCGCTGACGACCCGGCCGCCGGCGATGATCGCGGCGGCGAGCCCGGTGCCGAGGTTGAGGTACACGGCGGGATCGCAGCCATTCAGGGCACCCCACCGCAGCTCGGCCGCGGCTCCGGCCTTGGCATCGGTGGCCATCCGGACCTCCGCGCCCTCGAAGGCGGCCCGCAGCTCGCGGCCGAGGGGGAGCGATTCCCAGCCCTCGATGGCCGGGGCGAGATCGACCCGGTCCTCGAACGGGATGCCGAAGGTGGCGGCGCCGACGGCGGCGAGCTCACTGCCCGGCGCGGTCGCGGCAAGCAGCTCGCGCGCGGCCCTGACGCTGCGGTCGAAGATGACCCTGGCGTCCGGCCGGCCGCCGTCCGCCAGCGCGGCCGCGGCGATGGAGGTGGCCGCCAGCCGGTTGCCGGCCAGGTCGCAGACCGCGATGGCGACCTTGGTGCCGCCGAAGTCGAGGCCCAGCACGACCGGGGGGTTTCTCACGATTACCTGCCTGTTCCGCAAGGCCGTCCATGAGTTACCATCTTGAGATAGTTAGGACAGTATCCTAACTATCGTGGGCGTGACAGGGCCGTGGCCGAAATGTGACCCGGCATGACAGGCGGCTGCCGGACAGGTGATCCTGAAGCCAGGTGATCATGAATTCCAGGCGGCCAGCGGGACAGGCGACCAGGTGCGACGGGCGGCACCCGGCCGGCGCCTTCCCGTCCGCCGCGGCCCGGGTGCCTTGTTGGCCCCGCGGCCGCGCTGCTAGCTTGACGGTCGCGGACAGAGCTGGAGGATCACTCGGTTGGACATGATCTCGTTCGGCTCGGTGTTCCTGGAGCTGGTCTTCGGACATGTGCCCGGGCTGCCGCGGCCCGGCGAGGAAATCTTCACGGACGACTTCGCCATCTCCTGCGGCGGCGCCGTGACCAGCGCCAGCGCAGCCGCGCTGGCGGGCTGCCCGGCCGGGCTGTGCACGGTACTGGGCGATGACCTCGGCTCCCGCGTGGTGCGGGAGTACTGCCGCGGGGCGGGCGTCCAGCTGTCGCCCTCCGCCACGGTGCACCGCCGGGCCGCCGGGATCACCGTGGTGCTGAACTTCGACAATGACCGGGCCTTCGTGACGCATGTCCCGCCCCGGCCCGCCAGCGAGCAGCCGGAGGTGGCCCGCTGGCGGGAGGTGCTGCGTCGTGAGCGGCCGGCCTGGTGCTACCTGCACGCCGGCCGGGGCGTGACCGGCTTCCTGCGCGATGCCCGGCAGCTGGGCAGCAAGGTCGTCATCGACGTTCTCGCTCGGCGACGAGCGGCACCGCGACACCGTGATCGAGTGCGTGCGGCAGGCCGACATCTTCGTCCCCAACGAGGACGAGCTGCTGCGGCTGACGGGCGAGGGCACCCTGCGGGCCGCGGTCACGGCGGCGGCAGCCTGGGGCGCGCAGCTGGTGGTGACGCGCGGCCCGGCTGGCGCGCTGGTAGCGGGCCCCGACGGGATCACCGAGGTCACCGGCGGCGTGCGGCAGGTGGAGGTCAGGGACCGGACTGGGGCCGGGGACGCGTTCGCCGGGGCGATGATCGCCGCGCTGATGCGGAAGGCTCCGCTCACCGACGCCGTGGTGGCGGCGAACGCGGCGGGCTCAGCGGCCGTGAGCCGGCTGGGGGCCGTGGGCGAGGTGGAGGTGGCGGCCTTCGGCGCGTCCGGCCGGACGCTGGGCACGGCATTCCTGCAGCAGGTAGCCGCGTCGAGGGCCGGCCAGGCGGCCGACGAGCCGGGCCGATGAGGCGGCGGATCCGGGGGGCCGGGAGGCCGATGAGGGCCGGAAGAACCGGGGAGGGCCGGAAGAACCGGGGAGGGCCGGAAGAACCGGGGAGGGCCGGAAGAACCGGGGAGGGCCGGAAGAACCGGGGAGGGCCGGAAGAACCGGGGAAGGCGGCAGGCGGATGAGGCGGAGGAACGATGAGCGCAGCGGGGCCGGGCCGGTGAAGCTGGCGATCCTCGGCGGCGGGGGCGTGCGGATGCCCGCGTTCGTCCGCGCGGTGCTGGCCAGCCCGGACTGCGCGTTCGACGAGATCTGCCTCTTCGAGCCGGACGGCGAGCGGCGGGACACGATCTGCCGGCTCGCCGTCGAGCTGGCCGCCGTCCTCGGGCACCCCGGCGCCGTGTCGGTCACCGCGGATCCGGCCGAGGCCTTTACCGGGGCCGGCTACGTGTTCTCCGCCATCCGGGTGGGAGGTAACCGGGGCCGGGTCATCGACGAGGAGGTCGCGCTCCGGCGCGGCATCGTCGGCCAGGAGACAACCGGGCCTGGCGGCTGCGCGATGGCGCTGCGCACGATCCCGGTCGTGCTGTCCTACTGCGAGCTGCTCAGCCGCTGCTCGCCGGACGCCGTGCTGATCAACTTCACCAATCCCGCGGGCCTGATCACTCAGGCCATCTCGGCTCAGGGCCTGGTGCGGGCCGTCGGGGTCTGCGACACCCCGGGCGGCACGATCGGGCATCTGGCCGCCTTCCTGGGCACCGGCAGCGGTACGGTGGCCGGCTCTTACGCCGGGCTGAACCACCTCGGCTGGATCTGCTCGCTGCAGGCTGACGGGCAGGACCGGATGGGCGAGCTGCTGGCCAGGTTCGAGGAGCTGCAGCGCTTCGATCACTGCCTCGCGGCGTTCGATCCCGCGCTGGTCCGGCGGGTCGGCGCCATCCCGACGGAGTACGTCTACTACTTCTACGACGAGCGGCGCTATCTCGACGGCGTGGCCCGCGCCGGAGTCAGCCGGGGCCAGGATGTGCTGCGGCTGACCGAGGAACTGCTCGGCGGCGTCGGGAGGGCATTCGCCGACGGCGGCGTGCAGGCCGCCTGGGCGGCCTACGACCTGCTGATGGGCGTGCGCCGCGACACCTACATGCGGACCGACATGCAGGGCGACAGCAGGCAGGACGAGGCCAGGACCCGGCGTGCGGCCGAGGGGGCAGCCGGAATCGCCGCGGCCAGGCTGGGCGGCTACGAGGGGCTGGCGCTGCGGGTGATCGACGGGCTGGCCGGGCACGGCGCCCGCGACGTCATCGTCAATTGCCGCAACGGCGCCAGCATGAGCTTCCTCGAGCCGGATGACATCGTGGAGATCCCGGCTCGGGTGGACGCCGGCGGCCTGACGCCGCTGGCGGTGCCGGAGCTGCCGCGATCGGCGCGTGCGCTGGTCGAGCAGGTCAAGGAGTACGAGCGCGGCGTCGTGGAAGCCGCGATGAGCGGTCAGGCCGGCCTCGCCGCTGTCGCGCTGTCCCAGCATCCGCTGGTGCCCGGCATCACCGCGGCCAGGGAGCTCATCGGCGAGTACCGGGACCTGCATGGTCAGCATCTCGCCTACCTGCACTAGGCGAGATGCGCCGGGCGGCCCGGATCACCGCCGGGTCGCCTGCCGCATTACCTGATGCGGCCTGACGCGCACGTGGGAGAGGATGGCTGGGGAGGTAGCCGTGACGACATCGCCATCAGCAGCCGCGGGGGCGGCCCTGGCTGGTGTCTCGTCCCGGCGTCCCGCGGCGGCCGCCGCCGATGGCCGCGGATCGGATGACGCGCCAGCCGCGGATCTCGCCGCGCTGCCCGGCTCCGGCCAGCTGGGCGGCGGGCAGGCGGCCCGGCCGCAGCTGATCCGGGCGCTGAACGAGCAGCTCATGCTCAGCCACATCCGCAGGCTGGGCCCGTGCTCGCGCGCTGACCTGGCCCGTCTCTCCGGCCTGTCCAAGCCGACGGTCTCGCTGGCCCTGGTCAATGTGGAGCGCTCCGGCCTGGTCCGGATCGCCGGCCAGCGCACCGGAGTGCCCGGCCGCTCAGCCCGGCTGTATGAGATCAGGCCGGATGCCGGGTTCGTGCTCGGGCTGGACGTCGGGCACCAGTACATGCGCGGCGCGCTCGCCGACCTGACCGGGGAGGTCCGGGCCCGTACGTCGGCCAGGACCCGGGCCACCAGCGTGAGCGGCCGGGTCAGCGAGCTGACCAGGCTGGCGGACGGGCTGTGCGCGGAGGCCGGCCTCACCCGGCCCGATGTCACGCAGACCGTCATCGGGAGCCCTGGCGTGTACGACCCGACGCGCAATGCCATGGCGCTCACTGGCGGCCTGGCCGGCTGGGCAGGCCGGCCGTGCTGGCCGGCCTGCGGGACACGTTCGGCGAGCAGCTCGTGGTGGAGAACGACGTTGATGCCGCGGCTCTGGCTGAGCGCGAGCACGGGCACGGCCGCGAGTCCGGCAGCTTCGCCTTCGTCTGGATCGGCACCGGGGTCGGCATGGGGCTGGTGCTGGACGGCCGGCTGCACCGCGGAGTGCACGGCGTGGCGGGCGAGATCGCCTACATGCCGATGTCGGAGGGCATGGGCAGCGACCCGGAGGATGCCCGCAGGCGGGGCCCGCTGGAGGCGGCCGGCTCGGCGCCGGCCGTCGTGCGCGCGGCCCGCCGGGCCGGGATGCGCGGCCCGGTCACGGCCCGCCGGGTCTTCGAGGCGGCAGCGGCCGGCGACGAGCGCGCCGCCGCGGTCGTCGCCGGCGAGGCGAGCCTGATCGCCAAGGCGATCGCCGCGATCGTGACTGTCGTCGACCCCGAGCTCATCGTCCTCGGCGGCGGGGTCGGCCAGGCCCCCGGCTTCGCCGCGGCGGTGACCGCCGAGCTGCGCCGGCTGGCCCCGGTCATGCCGGAGGTCCGGGTCAGCGCGCTCGGCACGGACGCGGTCGTGGCCGGATGCCTCGCCTCCGGCGCCGACCTGGCCTGGCAGCGGCTGACCGCGCTGCCGCCGTCAGCAGTTCCGGCCGATGGCCAGGTGTCACGGCCGTCAGGCTGACTGGGCCGACCGGAAGTACTGGGTGGAGTCCTGCGCCCAGAGCAGGATGATGGCGCCCAGCCCGGCCAGCCACACGGGAGCGACCAGCAGCAGCCCGGCGAGCGAGGTCGGATGCACCAGGAACTCGGCCGCATTCAGCGAGTTCAGCAGGAAGAGCACCGACCCGGCGATCCTGGCCCAGTTCCTGCCCGCCAGGCTTGTCCTGGCGATGAGCACCCACAGGCCAATGGCGACCAGCTGGATGATCACCACGAAGAGTGTCGAGGACACCGTGTCCGCGTGCAGCTGGCTCGGCGTCAGCTTCGGGTATGCCCGGTGCAGGGCGCTCTTCTCGGTGCCGGCGGTGGCGATACTGACCATCAGGTCAATCGCCGACAGCACGGCGCCCGCGTACATGAACCACGAGGCCCTGACGACGGACGCGGGGATTGCCGTGGCCTGCGCCGGGCGCGGGGTACTTGTTACCTGGTCTGACCTGGGCATGGCTGCTGCTCCTGTCCGCTGGCGGCCGGCCCGGCGGGTGTCGGTGCTGGCTGCCGATGGGGCGCTGCCGCGGGCTTGGCCGGGGCGGCAGCGTTGCCGTGGCGGAGTGCGTGCGGCGCTATCACTCACCGCCAGCATACTGGCGGCCGGAGCCAGTCAGGGCGGGCCCGCCGTCCACCCGCTAGCGGCGGCCGGGCCGCCATACCGCGACGCGGCCGACCCGGTAGTCCGGGCGGAAGCCGGTCTCGCGCAGGTAACTGAGCACCCGGGAGCTCGAGTACCAGTCCACGACCCAGCCGATGCGCAGCGCCCTGGCGTCGGCCGCCGCGGCGGCTATCCGGGCCGCGCCACAGCTCCTGCCATCCTGGACGGCGATGAGGCAGTCATAGAACGGATGCCGCAGCATCCGCGTGATCGTGGGCCGCGGCACCCACGAGCTGTAGGAGATGGCGCGGGGATGCCCGTCCGCCGTCGCCATCACCAGCGGCTGCAGGGCAATGCGGGATCCCACCAGCGGGATGCCGCCGCGCAGGCCGAATGGCAGGTCGAGCACCACGGAACCGGAGTGGTCGGCCGCGATCGGTGCGTCCAGCCTGGTCGTGGCGGTCGGCATCGGGCGACTGCCGGTGCCGGACCAGCCAGCCTCGGCCAGTCCGGCGATGATCACGAGCGCGAGCACCGCCCTGGCCGCCAGGGCCGGTCGCCCGGCCGGCTGGCGCGCGCGCCGGGTGAGCCACTCGACGCCCGCGCCGGCCAGGATGGCGGCGCCCAGCAGCCCGAGCAGGGCCAGCCGGTCTGCTTCCCGCAGCGCCGACATGCCGGGGACGCGCACCAGCCATGAATAGGGCAGCAGCTGGGAGATCAGCACGCCGTGCCAGCGGGTGGCCAGCGGCACGTACTGCCTGCTGGCGATCTGCAGCGTCGGGCCGAGCGCCAGCGCGGCCCCGGCCAGCCACAGCAGCGCCAGCCACCAGGAACTGCGCCGCCGCCAGGTGACGGCGAGGCCGAGCACGGCCGCGGCGCAGAGCACGACGCCGAAGGTGACGACGCCCTCCAGCGGCTCGCGGTAGGCGTAGCCGGCCGCCAGGGCTCCGAGGTGGTACTGGTGCAGCCGGGGCGACCCGGCGAACATGGCCGGTATCCCCTGCCCGTACAGCAGGTAGGTCCGGGCCAGGGCGTTGCCGCCCGCGCTCGCGCCGCCGGCCGCGGCCTGCTGGGCCATGGCGATCAGCTGCGGGCTGGCCACCACTGCCGCGACGACTGCCGCTGCCAGCAGGGCCAGCAGCTTGCGCCGGGCTGCCGTGCCGCGCTCGCGGACCAGGGCGGCGAGCAGCCAGGGAGCCAGCACCGCCGCCGCCAGCAGCGTGGCCACGACGGCCGATTCCTGATTGGTCAGCACCGCGGCCCCGAGGACCAGGCCGCACGCGATGCCGCGCGGCCAGCCGGGCGCGCGCCGCAGCCGGACGGCCGCCTCCAGCGTCATCGGCAGGAACAGGGTGCCCAGGGAGATGTTGAGGTGAAACCAGTCCTGCCAGGTCACCATCGTGGACAGGCCGAAGAGCGCGCCGGCCGCTATGGCGCCCCACCGGCCGAGCCAGAGCCTGGCCGCACGGTAGGTGACGTAGCAGAGCAGCCCGGGCGTCAGGATCGCCAGCAGGCCGAACGAGGCAGACGGCCCGAACAGCAGCGTGACCGGAGTCATCAGCAGCGCCGGCAGCGGGATCAGCGTGTCGAATCCCAGCTGCATGCCGGCCGGCGCGGCCATGTGCGTGGTGAGCCACGGGTTACCCAGGTGGCTGACCTGCCGGGCCACCCACCACAGCGCCCACACGTAGCTGGAGACGTCCCGTGAGCCGGGCAGCAGGCCGCGGAACGGGTAGCTGACCAGCGGCCAGGTAACCGCGATCCCGGCCGCGACGTACGCGGCCAGCAGGACCAGGTGCCTGCCCGCCGCGCGCCGCCATCCGCCGGTGGCGCCGGGCTCGCCGACGCCGGCGCGGCGGGCGGCCTCGGGCTGCCCGGCATCCGGGCGGCCGGAACCGCCGGGAGCCAGCGTCCCGGAGCCGGCCTCCGGCTGGCCGCCACGGCTGCCGCCTGGTCGGTTCATGCCTCCACCTTGTCCGCGCACCATGACTAGTTACCCGGGTTTCCGGGTGTCCTGCTGACCCCGTTTCCGGTGCCCTGGCCCGCCCCGCCGGCCCGGCCGTGCCGGTGACCGCCGGATCTGCGGGCCCGGGCCAGCGGCCGGCGGGCCAGCGAGGCCCGGTTGGCCAGCACGAGGCTACCGGCTTGCCGTGCTGGCCAGGGGAACTGACAGGCTACAGTCCTCTGGTGGAGACCGGGGAAGAAGCCAGCCTGCGGCTGCCTCCGGCCCGGCTGATCCGCTGGGAGATTTTCGCGGTCTTCGCCGTCTCCCTTGGCGCCAGCGCCGTCAACGCCCTGCTCGACCTGATCGGCGCGCTGCTGTCCCGGCAGTCCCTCGGCCATCAGCAGGCGCTGCTGGTCGGGCCCCTGGCCGTCAACCCCTGGCTGGACCTGGCGCTGCAGCTGGCGGGTATCGCCGAGGCGCTGACGCCGGTCGTGCTGGTCCTCTACCTGATGGCTCGCTCGGGCGAGCCGCCGTCGGTGATCGGCCTGGACGCGAGCCAGCCGGTCAGGGACACGCTGCGAGGCGCCGTGCTCGCGGCGCTGATCGGCGGCGCGGGCCTGGCCCTCTACCTGACCGCCTATCACGCGGGGATCAGCCTCACGGTGGTGCCGGAGAACCTGCCGGCCGTCTGGTGGCGCATCCCGGTCCTGCTGCTCAGCGCCGCGCACGACGGGATCCTCGAGGAGATCCTCGTCATCGGCTACCTGCTGACCAGGCTGGACCAGCTGGGCTGGACGCCGTGGAAGGCCATCCTGCTCAGCGCCGTGCTGCGCGGCTCGTATCACCTCTACCAGGGTTTCGGCGCCTTCATCGGGAATGCGGCCATGGGCATCATCTTCGGCATCCTGTACCGGCGCTGGGGCCGGGTGACCCCGCTGATCATCGCCCACACGCTGATCGACGCGGTCGCGTTCACCGGCTACGCCGCCCTGCACGGCAAGGTCTCCTGGCTGCCCTAGCGGCGCGCAGGCGACCCGGTCCGCAGCGATGCGGAATCTGACTGCGCACGGGAACAGTACGTCGGGCGGGACCGTTGCCGATGGCAGTCGCGAGCAAGGGAGCAGGCGGAATGACGGAGCGCGCACGTGATCACCTGGGGCGGTTCGGGGTCTGGCGGGCAGGCGCCCAGCTCTCGCCGGACCTGGCGGCCAGCCTGGAGCAGCTCGGCTACGGCACGCTGTGGGTGGGCGGCTCGCCCGGCGCGGATCTGCGGATCGTGGAGGAGCTGCTCGACGCCACGACCACGCTGACCCTGGCGACCGGCATCGTGAACATGTGGCAGAGCGGCGCCCGCGAGGTCGCCGCGTCGTTCCGCCGGATCGAGGGCCGTCACCCTGGACGGTTCCTGCTCGGGGCGGGCGCCGGGCACCGGGAGGCCACCGGCGAGTACGCGAAGCCGTACGAGACGCTCGCTGCCTACGTGGACGCGCTGGCCGCCGACGGCGTGCCGGCGGACAGCATGGTGCTGGCCGCGCTCGGGCCGAAGGTGCTGCGGCTGGCCGCCGAGCGGACCGCCGGCGCCCATCCGTACCTGGTCACGCCCGAGCACACCCGGCAGGCGCGAGCGATCCTCGGCACCGGCAAGGTGCTGGCCCCGGAGCAGAAGGTGGTGCTGGAGACTGACCCGGAGCGAGCCAGGGCGATCGGCCGGCCCCGGGTGCGCAATCCGTACCTGGGCCTGGTCAACTACACCAGCAACCTGCGCCGTCTCGGCTGGACCGACGAGGACCTGCGCGATGGCGGCAGCGACGCGCTGATTGACGCGCTCGTCGCGCACGGCAGCGCCGGCGACGTTGCCGCGCAGCTGTCCCGGCACCTGGACGCCGGCGCTGATCACGTGGCCATCCAGCTGCTCACCGGACCCGATGACGATCTGCTGGCCCGCTACGGGCAGCTGGCGCAGGCACTGAACCTCTGATCCCGGAACCTCTGATCCCGGAACCTCTGATCCCGCTCAGCGCGGGCTGCCCGGAAGGGCCGGGCCCGTGCTGCGCGCGCCGCCCGGCCGCCTGGGTCCGTGCCGGCCCAGGCTGGCCAGCACGCTCGCGCCGGGCAGCCGGGTCAGCGCCGCTCCCGGCAGGGTCAGCTTGGAGTGCCGGACGCCGCTGCCGATGACGACCTCCGGCGCGGCGGCCACCGCCTCGTCCACGAACACCGGCCAGCCGGCCGGCAGCCCGATCGGCGTGATGCCGCCGTCGGCCATCCCGGTGAGCTCCACCGCCGTCTGCGCCGGCGCGAAGGACGCCTTCCGCACGTCGAGTTCGCGCCGGACCACGCCATTCACGTCCGCCCTGGTGGTGGCCAGCACCATGCAGGCGGCGTACCGGGTCTCGCCGCCGCGCCGCCCGGCCACGATGACGCAGTTGGCGGACTCGGTCAGCGCCACGCCGTAGCGCGCGCAGAACTCTGCCGTATCGGCGAGCTCGGGATCGATCTCGGCGACGCCCACGTCGCCGGCCGGGAGAACGTCAGCGAGGTCGGCCAGCGCGGCCGCAACCGGGTCCGCGAGCAGCTCGGGCCGGCCGAGCGCCGGTGCCGCGCGCAGAATGCCGATCCGTGTCGTCATCCGAGTCAGTCTAGAGACCGCGCCGCGGAATGGCCGCCGCTGCCCGCCGGTTGCACCGGTCAGCGGCAGCGACAGCGCCGGCGGCGCCAGGCGCCGCCAGCAGGCCAGGCAGTCGCCCGAGGAGGCCAGCCAGATGACGAGTACCCAGCAGGCCAGCGGAGCCAGCCCGGTGGATTTCGCCGCCTACGGCGACTACGGCGACTTCAGGCCCGGGCAGCAGCGGGCCGGGAGTAAGCCTGGCGAATTCGTTCGGGCAAATTATCCTTTCCGCGGCCGGATCACCGCCGACGGCTCGAGCGGGCATGCGGCCGAGCCGGGCCGCTATCACCTTTACATCTCCTGGGCCTGCCCGTGGGCGCACCGGACGGCGATCGTCCGCCACCTGCTCGGCCTGCAGGATGTGATCTCGCTGTCCGCGGTCGACCCGGTCCGGGATGGCCGCGGCTGGGCCTTCCGCGAGGGGAAAGGGCACTCGCTGGATCCGGTCAACGGCTTCGCGCTGCTGCGGGAGGCCTACGAGGCGACCGAGCCCGGCTACGACGGCCACGTCTCGGTGCCGGTGCTGTGGGATCGCCGCACCGGCCGGATCGTCAGCAACAACTTCCCCGACATCACCATCGACCTGGACACGCAGTTCGGGGCGTGGGCGGATCCGGCTTACGATCTGTACCCGGAGCGGCTCCGGCCGGACATCGACGCGCTGAACGAGGTCATCTACCGGACCGTCAACAACGGCGTGTACCGGTCCGGCTTCGCCACCACCCAGGAGCAGTACCACGATGCGGTCACCGCGCTGTTCGCGACGCTGGACTCGCTCGAGCAGCGGCTGGCGGGGCAGCGCTTCCTGCTCGGCGACGCGATCACCGAGGCCGATATCCGGCTGTGGGTGACCCTGGCCAGGTTCGACGTGGTCTACTACTCGCACTTCAAGGCCAACCTGCGCCGCGTCAGCGACTATCCGAATCTGCGGGGCTACGCGCGGGACCTGTACGCGCTGCCGGCCTTCCGGGAGACGACGAACTTCGATCACATCAAGCGGCACTACTACACGACCCACCCGCACCTGAACCCGTCCCGGATCGTGCCGGACGGCCCGCTGCTGGACTGGGACGCCCCGCACGACCGGGACGCCCCGTACGGCCGGGACGCCCCGCACGGCCGGGACACGCCGCACGGCCGGGACACGCTCGCCCGCTAGCTGGTGAGGCTGTCCAGAACGGCCCGCACCCGCAGGTCGCTGTCGTCGCGCCGCAGTTCCACGCTGACCGGCTGACCTGGCTTCATGGCCGCCAGGTCGCTCTCCAGCGCCGACATGCTCAGGACGCCCTCGCCGTCCATCCCGGTAATCAGATCGCCCGGCCGGATCCCGGCTTTCGCGGCGGCGCCCCCGGCCGTGACGGCGATGACCGCGACGCCGGCCGGCTTGCCCTGCGCGTCGTCCGCGGTCTGGCCGGTGATGTCGAGGGTGGCCCGGCCCGACTGGGTGACCTTGCCGTGCTCGATAATCTGGCCGGCGATATCCCTGACCGTATTGCTCGGGATGGCGAAGCCGATCCCCGGCACCGCGCCGCCGGCCTCGGGGTCCCGCGCGGTCAGCGTCGGGATGCCGAGCACCTGATCGGACAGGTCCACCAGGGCCCCGCCGCTGTTACCCGGGTTGATCGCCGCGCTGGTCTGGATCGCGGAGGTGAGCAGTGCGGCCGCGCCCTGGCCGCCGGTGTCCACCGTGCGCCCGGTGGCCGAGACGATTCCCTGGGTCACGCTGTCGGTCAGCCCCAGCGGGTTGCCCATGGCCAGCACGATCTCGCCGACCACCGCCTTGTCGGAATCGGCGAAACGGGCGGGCCGCAGCGACCCGGCGTCACCGGTGACGCGGATCACTGCCAGGTCGTCGGGCCTGAACACGCCGATCACGTCCGCGTCCAGCACCTTCTGGCCGGCGGCAGGCAGTACCCGGACCGTCTTGTCACCACCGACCACATGCTCGTTGGTGACGATGTCCCCGCGGGAGTCATAGACGACCCCGGAACCGGCGGAGTCGTTCGTGCTGATCTGCACCACCGACGGCAGGACGGCATCGACGACGCTCTCGTACCTGGCCTGCAGCTCGGCGGGAGGGACGGCTGAGCCCCCGTAGCTGAGTGCCCGCTCGCCGGAGCACGCGGCCAGGACCGGGGCAGCCAGGACCGGGGCGGCCAGCACGGCGCCGGTCAGCAGGATGGCACCGAGCCGGGTCCGGGCGCGCCGGCGCCCAAGCCATGACGGTCGCATCCCTATCCCCCCGTGGACCTAACCGGTCGCCCCCTATTCTTCCACCATGTCGCTTTCCGAATCGCTGGCCGAGCCGATTGCCGGTTCCGGGATCGACGCAGCCGCCGCCACGGTTTCCGCGCTGTCGGCTGCGCTGTCGCCCGGCACGCTGACGGCGGCGGATCTGGCCGCGTACTACCTGGCCAGGATCGAGCGGCTGAACCCGCAGCTGAGGGCGGTCATCACGGTCAGCCCGGCGGCGGCGGACGAGGCCGCGGCCAGCGACGCCCGGCGGGCCGCCGGCGGGCCACGGGGCTTGCTGGACGGCATCCCGGTGCTGGTGAAGGACAACATCGCGGCGGCCGGGCTGCCCGCGACGGCAGGCTCCCCGGCGCTGACGGGCGCCGCATCGGACGATGCTTTCCTGGTCAGCGGACTGCGGCGGGCCGGGGCGGTGATCATCGGCAAGGCGAATCTGTCGGAGTGGGCCAATTTCCGGTCCCGGCCGTCCAGCAGCGGCTGGAGCACCCTCGGCGGCCAGGCGGTCAACCCGTGCGGGGCCGGCCGCAGCCCGTCGGGCTCCAGCTCGGGATCGGCGATCGCGGTCGCCGCGGGGCTGGCTCCGCTGGCGATCGGGACCGAGACAGACGGCAGCATCATGTCGCCGGCCGCCGCGTGCGGCGTGGTCGGGCTGAAGCCCACCCTGGGGCTGGTCAGCCGGACCGGGATCGTGCCGATCTCGGCCGCGCAGGACACCGCCGGCCCGATGACGCGGACCGTGGCTGACGCGGCGGTGCTGCTCAGCGTGATCGCGGGAACGGACGCCGATGACCCGGCCACCGGGCAGGCGGCCAGCCAGGCGGCCGGTTATGCCACCTTCCTGGACCCCGGCGCGCTGGCCGGCGCCCGGCTCGGCGTCTGGCGCGAGGGATCAGCCATGGCGGGCCGGGCGACGGCGGGGCTGCTGGACGAGGCGGTCGCGCGGCTCCGCGGGCTGGGCGCCCGGGTCATCGATCCGGTCCAGCTGGCGGACGCGGACAGGATCCACGAGCCCGAGTTCGCGGCGCTGCTGCCGGAGTTCAAGCACGACATCACGGCCTACCTGCGCGGGCTCGGCGGCGACCACCCGGTCAGCCTGGCCGGGCTGATCGATTTCAATCTCCGGAACGGGGGCGTCACACTCGCTCATTTCGGCCAGGAACTGTTCGAGCAGGCCGAGGCCACCAGCGGGAACCTGGCGGATCCCGGCTACCTGGCCAGCCGCGGCGACGCGCTGCGGCTGGCGCGCGGGGCGCTGGACGGCGCCCTGACCGAGCACCGGCTGGACGCCGTCATCGCGCTGACGGGCTCCCCGGCCTGGCTGATCGACCCCGTGCTCGGCGACCATCACGTGTTCGGCACGTCCAGCCCGGCCGCGGTGGCCGGCTACCCGGCGCTGACGGTCCCGGCCGGCCAGGTCAGCGGGCTGCCGGTCGGGCTGTCGTTCATGGGGCCGCCCTGGAGCGAGCCGCGGCTGATCGCGCTCGGCTATGCCTTCGAGCAGGCAGCCGGGCGGCCAGCAGCGCAGCCCTGACCCCCCGGGGGAGCGCCGCGCTGGCCCCGGCAGCGCCGCGCTGAACGGGAGCACGGGGCTGGCCCGGGAGCGCGAGGGATGGCACCGGGCCGCCGCGCTGACCGGATCCGGAGTGGTGACGGCGCAGCGATAATCTGGCGCCCATGGATTCCTGGCCCGACCTCGCCGTGCCCGATCTGCCGGGACAGGCTCCCGAGACGCTGATCTGGGACACCGCCAGCCGGGGGATGGCCCGGGCAGCGGCCGGCCCGGTGGCCACCCTGTATGCCTGCGGGATCACGCCGTACGACGCCACGCATATCGGGCATGCGGCGACGTTCGTCGCGTGGGACCTGCTGGTGCGGGCCTGGCGTGACGCGGGCCATGAGGTCAGGTACGCGCAGAACGTGACGGATGTCGACGACCCGCTGCTGGAGCGTGCGGAGCGCGACGGGGAGAACTGGCGGGAGCTGGCTGATCGCGAGATCGCGCTGTTCCGGTCCGATATGACCGCGCTGCGGGTGCTGCCGCCGCAGTTCTACGTGGGCGCGGTGGAGTCGCTCCCGCTGATCGAGCGGTTCAGCCGGGCGCTGGGCCGGGCCGGCTCGCTGTACGACCTGGACGGCGATGTCTATTTCGCCCGCGGCACCGACCCGCAGTTCGGCGCCGTGTCCGGTCTCGACACCGCCGCGATGATCGAGCTGTCAGCCGAGCGCGGCGGCGACCCGGCCCGGCCCGGCAAGAAGGATCCGCTGGACCCGGCGGTCTGGCTGGCCGCGCGGCCTGGCGAGCCGTCCTGGCCCTCGGAGTTCGGACCGGGCAGGCCCGGCTGGCACGTCGAGTGCGCGGCGATCGCGACCGAGTACCTGGGCGAGTCGTTCGATGTCCAGGCCGGCGGCACTGACCTGATCTTCCCGCATCACGAGATGAGCGCCTCGCACGCGAGGGTGGCACTCGCCGGCACCGGCGCGCCGGTGTTCGCCCGCCGGTACGCGCACGCCGGGATGGTGCGGCTGGACGGCGAGAAGATGTCCAAGTCACGGGGCAACCTCGTATTCGTGTCCCGGCTGCTCGCGGCCGGCACCGATCCGATGGCGATCCGGCTGGCCATCCTCGCGCATCACTACCGGGACGACTGGGACTGGACGGACGCCGGACTGGCGGCTGCCGCCGGCCGGCTGGCTGCCTGGCGGCAAGCGGTCGCCGCCGCAGGCTCCGATCACAGGGACACGGGCTCGGGTCCTGCGGCCAGCCTGGGTACGGCCGCGGGCCCAGACGCTGCGGCCGTTCAGCTGGTGGCCAGCCTGCGCGAGCGACTCGCCAATGACCTCGACGCTCGTGGCGCGCTCGCGGCGGTCGACCGCTGGGTCGCCGATCAGGACGGCGGGCGTCCCGGTTCGGCCCGGCTGGTCCGGGACGCGGTCGACGCCCTGCTGGGCGTTGCGCTCTGAGGCCTGGGCGCCAGCCTGATACCTGCGCCAGTCCTGATACCCGCGGGGCCCGCTCGTCGCTCCGGCAGCAGGGCGGAGCTCGCCCGGCACGCCGCGGGGAATCTCCGCCGCGCTGCCGGCATGCGGCGCTGCCGCCGTCCTCCCGCGCCGCCGGACTTGATGCTTGCGTGATGCCGTGATATCTATGCGATATCGCGTAGATCAGCCGCGTCAGGAGATGGCCATGACCTCCCAGGATCCCCGTGGCGCCGGGCAATCGGCCGCCGAGTCCGGCACTGGCCTCGGGCCCAGCGAGGCTGAGGCCATCGAGCCCGAGGCCATCGAGCCCGAGGCCATCGAGCCCGAGGCCATCGAGCCCGAGGCTGGTGAGACCGGCGACGCGGTAGCTGGCGGCCAGGCCCCGGGCCCCGCCCTGCTGCTGGTGCGGGCCGTCAACACGCTGCCGCCAGATCAGCGCGAGCAGGTCCTCGCGTGGCTGCTCAGCCTGGCGGGCGGGCAGGGCATGCTGCCCCTCCGGCTGCGTGAGATGAGCGGGCAGCTCCTGGCGTTGCAGCGGGCCGGGGCGGCGTCGAGCACCACGCAGATGACGGCGGGCCAGCAGGTGGTGCCGGTGCGGTTCCCGGTCGATCAGCATGCGCAGCTGCGCACCTGGTGTGCCGAGCATGGCTTCTCGATGGCCACGGTCATCCGCGGGCTGGTGAGCCGCTTCCTGGACGGTCAGCTGCCCGAGCGCAATTAGGCGGTGCCGGTCAATGGCGCCGGAGATCCGGCTGGCCTTCCCAGCCGACGTGCCCGCCCTGGAGCAGGTGGCCGCGGCCGCGTACGAGATCTACCGGCCGCGCATCGGGCGTGCTCCCGCGCCCGTGACCGCGGACTACGCCGGGGCCGTCAGCCGCGGCGAGGTATGGGCCGCGACAGACGAGGGCGCCGTCGTCGGGCTGCTCGTCCTGGTGCCTGAGTCCGATCACCTGCTGCTCGAGAACGTCGCGGTCGTTCCGTCCCAGCAGCGCAGCGGCATCGGGACCCGCTTGCTGGAGCTAGCTGAGGAGCAGGCCGCGCAGCGCGGCCTCAGCGAGATCAGGCTGTACGCGAACGTGGCCATGACCGAGAACATCGCGCATTACGCCAGGCACGGCTATGCCGGGACGCACCGGGGCAGCGAGGAAGGTTTCGAGCGGGCGTACTTCCGCAAGCAGCTTCCCGGGCTGGCCGCGCTCCCATGAGTCCTCACGAGACTGGTTCTCAGCCCAATTTGTAGGTACAATGCCTACAGTGCACGTACACCTATCGGGGAGTGCAGACGAGTGAGCGCCGTCTCGGTCCGGGAGTTCTCCTACAATCCCAGTGCCGTGTTCGCCCGGGTGGAGCGAGGCGAGGCGATCGAGGTTACCCGGCATGGCAAGATCATCGCCGTGGTCGTGCCCGGCTCGGGGATCCTCGCCCGGTATGCGCCGCTCATCGCCAAGGGGATCATCAGGATGAAGCCGACGACAGCCGGGGACCTCGACCAGATCCCGACCTATGACGTGCCCGAAGGCACATCCCCCCTTGATGTTCTTCTTGCTGAGCGGCAAGCGGACGATCGGTGATCTACCTCGATGCGTCAGCCCTGGTCACGCTCGTGACCGGTCGACCTTACGCATCCGAGCTCAGATACTTCCTGGCTAGTACGCCCGAAATGCCGATGGGAACCAGCACCATTGGCTTTATCGAGACGGTCCGTACGCTCGACCGGGTCGGCAGCTACCCAACGGCCATGCAGGACCTGCTAGCCAGTTTCACTGAGATCCTAGTGACGGATGAGATTCGAGACGCCGCAGCGGACCTGCCGGGCGGCGTCAGGACCCTCGCCGCCGTCCACATCGCCAGTGCCCGGGCCATCGGGGATGCGCTGGCGTCACTGGTGAGCTACGACAAGCGGATGCTCGACATTGCGCATTCCATGGGCATTCCCACGGCTGCGCCCGGCATGAGCAGGTAGCCGACAGGGTGCTCCTGGACAGCCAGTCCCGCGCGTCAAGCCAGAAAGCACTGCCTGTGCATCGGACCCGCCAGTTGTCCACACCACGAGATACCCGATAGCCAGGCTGAGGCCGCTGCTTCCAGCCTGAATGCATGACCGACATCTCGCCTGCGGGCGCGCAGTCCCCGCGATCACCTCGTCCGCTGCCGGCCGCTGGCCGGCAGGCCCGCTGCCAGTTAACGATCGGCTCGCCCGCCGATGTGCTGGCCATCGTGCCGCACCTGCTGGGCTTTTACCCCAGCGGCAGCCTGGTCGTGCTGGGACTCGGAGCACCTCGCGACCACGTGGTACTCGCGTTCCGCTACGACTTGCCCGATCCGCCGGACGCCGGCGTCGCGGCTGAGATTGCCGGGCACGCCGCAGCCGTGCTCGGCCACCAGCAGATCCGCGCCGTCATCCTGATCGGCTACGGCCCGGCTGCGCTGGTCACCCCGGTCATGGACGCTGCCGCCGCCCACTTCCTTGGCTCGGGCCTGACCATCGCCGAGATGCTCCGGGCTGACGGCGGACGGTACTGGTCCGGGTTGTGCCGGGACCCCGACTGCTGCCCGGTCGAGGGCGTTGCGTTCGACCCGGGCTCGCATCCGGCCGCCGCTGCTCTGGCCGCCGCGGGCCTCAGGGCACTGCCCGACCGGGAAGCTCTCGCTCGCACGCTTGAGCCCGAGTCCGGCAGCGCCCCGGCCATCCGGCGGGTGACCGACCGCGCGCTGCGCCGCCACGCTGGCCTGGTCGTGCGGGCCCAGCAGGCGGGGGAACGTGGCCTGTGGCGGCAGGTCACCGAATCCGGGCGACGCGATGTCCAGGCGGCAATCCGCCGGTACCGCTCAGATGCTGCCATCACCGACCAGGCCCGGCTCACCCGGCTGGCCGTGGCCCTGGCCAGTCTGCCGGTACGAGACGACGCCTGGGCCCGGATGGACCCCCGGTACCGCGTTCAGCACCAGCGGCTGTGGACCGATGTCGTCAGGAACGCCGCCCCTGAGTTCCGGCCGGCTCCGGCCTCTTTGCTGGCCTTCACGGCCTGGCAGTCCGGGGAGGGAGCGCTGGCCAGCGTCGCGCTGGATCGTGCCCTGGCCGCTGATCCCGGCTACTCGATGGCTGAGCTGCTGCGCGATGCCATCCAGGCGGGCTTGCCGCCATCCGCCGCCCAGCTGCCGATGACTCCCGAGGAGGTAGCGGCAAGCTACGACGACTCAGAAGCGGCAAGCTGCGAGGACTCAGAAGCGGCAAGCTGCGACGACTCAGAAGCGGCAAGCTGCGAGGACTCAGAAGCGGCAAGCTACGACGACTCAGAAGCCGGCACGGCCGCTTCGAGAACCGCCGGGCCCAGGCCAATCGTGCCCGGCCCGATCGTGCCCGTGCCCGGCCCGGCCGTGCCCGGCTCGACGACGAGCCGGGCCAGCAGACGACCCTCCGGGTAGCCCAGAGCGGCCGTCGGCAGCGCTGATGGCCGCCCGCTGAGCAGGACGCGGACCGTGCCGGCACTAGCTGCGGTGCCGCGCTCGCGGCCTGCCATCCTGACCGCGGTGCCCGTTTCAGCCCCAGCTACGGCTTCAACCCGGGCTGCCGCTTCGATCTCAGGTGCTGTGTCAGCCTGGGCTGCGGCCTGGGCCTGGGCTGCGGCTTCAGGTTGGGCTGTGGCCTGGGCCTGGGCTGCGGCTTCAGGCTGGGCTGTGGCCTGGGCTGTGGCTTCAGGCTGGGCTGCGGCTTCAGTCTCGGTTGTCGGCAGCACCCGGCGCAGTGCCTGGGCCGCGACGGCCGGAGCGGAGCCATACGCCGTGACGCCGCCGAGAGCCTTGCTGATCATCTCAGCGGCGAGCTCGTATTCGGTGCAGCCGAGCACCACGGCCTCGCAGTCCCCAGGGGTTCGCGCGGCAGCGTCGGCGACAGCGGCGGCCACCGCCTCCGCGTCCCCGGCGTCGATGGCGTCGGCCAGCCCCGGGCAGGCTACCGGTATCACCTGCGCGTCGGCCCCGAACTCGGCGATGAGCCTGCGCTGGTAGGCGCTATTGGTGGTAGCGACAGTCGCCCAGATGGCCACCGCCCGGTGGGCGGCAGCCGCCGGCTTGATAGCCGGGACCGTTCCCACTACCGGGATTGCCGGCTCGAACTCAGCGCGCAGCGCGTCCAGTGCGTGCACGGAGCCGGTGTTGCAGGCCATCACGAGCACGTCTGGCTGGCAGCGCGCAGCGGCGCGGGCGCAGAGCAGTGATCGAAGCACGATCTCCTGCGACGACCGCGGCCCCCAGGGCATGGCATCCGGATCCATGGTCAGGATCAGGTCCGCGTCCGGGCGGCAACGGTGCACCTCGGCCGCAGCGGCCAGCAGGCCGAGCCCGGAGTTGATCAGCGCGATACGCACCAGCTAACTCTACGAGAGCCGCACGCTGCAGCGTCGCGGGACGCGCGCCCAGCCGCCCGGCCGGGCAGGCTGCCGGATCGGCCAGGCTGCCGGATCGGCCAGGCTGCCGGATCGGCCAGGCTGCCGGATCGGCCAGGCTGCCGGATCGGCCACTGCCGGATCGGCCACTGCCGGATCGGCCACTGCCGGATCGGCCAGGCTCAGCCCCCCGGGCAGGGTTTGGCCCGTGTCCCCGGCGCTCCGCCTGGCCCGGGCCTGCGTCGGCAACGACGTGGATGCGTGCCTGCTGCTCAAAGAGCGACGGCAGATACGCTCCCACACTGCTGCTCAGGCAAGCCGAGCCCGCCGGGGCGGGCCGGCCGCGGACGGATGGCACCGCGCCCCGGCTGGGAGCTCACTGACCGGCCGCGGACCGGGCCGGCACGGGCGTATCAGCGGGGGCGCGGCGAGGTCGCCGAGGTCGCCGAGGTCGCTCAGATCGCCTGGATCGCCGGGCTTTCCGAGATCGTCGTCGAGGGCGGGCAGGCCGTCGATGCTGACGGTGTTCTTCTGCACCCGGTAAGCGGCGAGCTGCTCGGCGGTCTTGCGCTCGTCCGACCTGATCAGCACATCGCGCTCCTGCTTCAGCTCCATGACCGGGACCGCGTAGCCGCAGGAGTCGGCGATCCGGTCGAGTTCCACGACGATGATCGCGCGCCGGCTCGCGGGATTGGTGCCGCGCTCGGCGTGGCCGGCGAAGCGGCCGGCCAGCACCGCCCAGTCGCCTTCGCCCGGCAGCACGACCCGGCCGGTGCCATACAGCCGCACTATCCTGGGGGCAGAATCGAACGAGCAGAACATGATCGTGATCCGGCCGTTCTGGCGCAGGTGCGCGATCGTCTCCGCGCCGCTGCCGGTCAGGTCGAGGTAGGCGACGGAGCGCGGGCCGAGAATCGCGAAGGTGTCGCGGTAGCCCTTGGGGGAGACGTTGACGTGGCCGCCGTCGCCCGATTCCGTGAGGCATGGGGCGGTGGCCACGAAGAAGACCGGCTGCGCGACGATAAACTTCGTGAGCCGTTCGTCCAGCTCCGGGTAGAGCCTGCCCATGATGTCCTCCTACGGGCATTGTGCGGCGAGCCGGAGTTCGTGGCCAGCAGAAGGAGCAGGTGTGACCGAAGTCACCGATCGGGCTCAGGATCCGGCGCTGAGCGCGCATCGCGCGGCCGTGGCGCGGCTGGAGGGCGCCTACGCGCTGATGCCGCCGGGTCGCGGCGTCCGGCTGGCGAAGCGGACGTCGAACCTGTTCAGGTTCCGGGACGCGGCCGCGGGCCCGGCGCTGGACGTGTCCGCGTTCGGGCACGTCCTGCGGGTGGACCCGCGCTCCAGGACGGCGATCGTCGGCGGCATGACCACGTACGAGGACCTGGCCGACGCCACCCTCGCCCACGGGCTGATGCCCCTGGTCGTCCCGCAGCTCAAGACCATCACGCTGGGCGGCGCCGTCAGCGGCTTGGGCATCGAGTCCAGCTCGCTGCGCAACGGCATGCCGCACGAGTCGGTCATCGAGATGGAGATCCTGACCGGCAGCGGCCGGGTCGTCACCGCGGCCAGCGGCAATGAGCATGACGCGCTCTACCGGGGCTTTCCCAACTCCTACGGCACGCTGGGCTACGCCCTGTCGCTCACCATCGAGCTGGAGCCGGTGGCGCCGTTCGTGCACCTGCGGCATTTCCGTTTCGGGACGCCGGAAGAGTGCATGGATGCCATCGCGCAGATCGGGCGGGAAGGCAGCTACCAGGGGCACCGGGCCGACTTCGTCGACGGCACTGTGTTCGGCCTGGATGAGATGTACCTGACGGTCGGCATGTTCAGCGACGTCGCGCCATGGCGCAGTGACTACACCAGGGAGCGGATCTACTACCAGTCCATCCGCGGCCCGAGAGAGGACTTCCTGACCATCAGGGACTACCTGTGGCGGTGGGACACCGACTGGTTCTGGTGCTCCCGGCCGTTCGGGGTGCAGCGCCCGCTGATCCGCCGGGCCTGGCCGCGGCGCTACCGCCGCTCGGACGTCTACCGCAAGCTGGTGGCATTCGATCGCCGGCACCACCTGAGCGGCACGCTGAATGCCCGCCGTGGCGCCCCCGCCAGCGAGGACGTCATCCAGGACGTGGAGATTCCGGTCGAGCGCGGCGCCGAGTTCCTCCGGTTCTTCGCCGGCCGCGTGGGCATGAGTCCGGTGTGGATGTGCCCGCTGCGGCTGCGCGGCGAGCAGACCTGGCCGCTGTACCCGATGCGGCCGGGCCAGGTCTACGTGAACTTCGGCTTCTGGGGGACCGTCGCGCTGCCGCCCGGCGCGTCCGACGGTTACTACAACCGGCAGATAGAGGACAAGGTCACCGAGCTCGGCGGGCACAAAGGCCTCTACTCCACATCGTTCTACCCTGCTGAGGAGTTCTGGGACCGATACAACGGAACGGAATACGAAGAGCTCAAGGGTCATTATGACCCTAATAACCGGCTAGCCAACCTGTACGACAAGTGCGTTCGCGGGCTGTAGAGGAGTAGCAGACATGGCGCTTGCGGAGGTGTTCGAGCGGGTCGCCGGCCCGGCTGCCCCGGTGGAGTTCCACGCCTATGACGGGAGCACAGCCGGGACATCGAGCTCCCCGGTCAAGATCACGGTGAAGTCCCCGACCGCCGTGGCGTACCTGGCGCAGGCGCCGGGCGCGCTCGGCCTGGCCCGCGCGTACGTATCCGGCCACCTGGACGTGGACGGTGACATGTACACCGCGCTGGCCCGGATGGCCAGCGCGCAGCAGGTGGAGATGGACCTGCCGGCCAAGTTCCGGCTGCTGAGCGAGCTGGGCGGCCCCCGGCTGCTGGTGCCGCGGATCCCGCCGCCGCCGCAGGAGGTCCGCGTCAACCGGCGCTGGCTGTCCGGCCGGCGGCACTCCAAGCAGCGCGACGCCAGCGCGATCTCGCATCACTACGACGTGTCCAACACCTTCTATGAGTGGGTGCTCGGGCCATCCATGGCCTATACCTGCGCCTGCTACCCGCGCGCCGACGCGACCCTGGAGGAGGCCCAGTACAACAAGTTCGACCTGGTCGCCCGCAAGCTGGCGCTCAAGCCTGGCATGCGGCTGCTGGACGTTGGATGCGGCTGGGGCGGCATGGTCATGCACGCCGCCCGTCAGTACGGGGTGCGGGCGCTCGGGGTGACGCTGTCCGCGGAGCAGGCCAGCTGGGCGCAGCGGGCCATCAAGGAAGCCGGGCTGGCCGATCTCGCCGAGGTCCGGCACCTGGACTACCGGGACGTGGCCGAGACCGATTTCGACGCGGTGAGCTCGATCGGCCTGACCGAGCACATCGGCAAGGCCCAGCTGCCCGGCTACTTCGGCTTCCTGCAGGCGAAGCTGCGGCCGGAGGGCCGGCTGCTCAACCACTGCATCACCCGTCCGGATAACCGCGGCCCGGCCCGGGTCACCGACGGGTTCATCTACCGGTACGTGTTCCCCGACGGCGAGCTGGAAGGCCCCGGCCACCTGATCTCGCTGATGAACGACGCGGGCTTCGAGATCCGGCACGAGGAGAACCTGCGCGAGCACTACGCCAGGACGCTGGCCGGCTGGTGCGCCAACCTCGACGCGCACTGGGACGAGGCGGTCAGGGAAGTGGGCGACGGCACGGCCCGGGTGTGGCGGCTGTACATGGCGGGCTCGCGACTCGGTTTCGAGCGGAACGTGGTGCAGCTGCACCAGGTGCTCGGGGTGAAGCTGGGCCCGCAGGGCCAGTCCGGCATGCCGCTGCGCCCGGACTGGGAGCCGGCCAGCTAGCCAGCGAACGACCGTGAGCGACCCTCGGGGCAGACGACCGTGAGCGACGTCGCCGGCCCGGCTCAGCCGCTGGGCACTTCCGCGAGGCCGGCCGGGTTGAAGTAATCGCGGAAGAGCAGGATCTTGCCGCCCCGGATCCCGGAAGACCTGGATGGAGGATCGGGAGCGGGGCGGGTCAGCGGCGGTAGGTTTCCGCCACCAGGAAGGCCAGGTCGAGCGCCTGGCTGCGGTTGAGGCGGGGGTCGCACGCGGTCTCATAACGGGACGGCAGGTCGCCGGCCACCAGATCGTGGCTGCCGCCGACGCACTCGGTCACGTTGTCGCCGGTGAACTCGATGTGGATGCCGCCGGGATGAGTGCCGAGCTCGCGGTGCACCTCGAAGAAGCCGAGCACCTCGGCCAGCACGTCATCGAAACGGCGCGTCTTGTGGCCGCTCGGGGCCTCGAAGGTATTGCCGTGCATGGGATCGCACACCCATGCCACCGGGATCCCGGCGTCGGCGACGGCGCGGACCAGCGGCGGGAGCGCCGTCCGGATCCGGGCCGCGCCCATCCGGGTGATCAGGGTCAGCCGGCCGGGCTGCCGGTCCGGGCTGAGCCGCTCGGCCAGGGCGAGCACGTCGGCCGGGGCGCTATCCGGGCCCAGCTTCACGCCCAGCGGGTTGCTGATGCGGCTGGCGAAGTCGACGTGCGCCCCGTCCAGCCCGCGAGTGCGCTCGCCGACCCACAGGAAATGAGCCGAGGTGTCGTACAGCCGCCCGGTACGTGAGTCTTGCCTGGTCAGCGCCTGCTCGTAGGGAAGAAGCAGCGCCTCGTGGCTCGAGTAGAACTCGACAGAACGCAACTCGTCCGGGTCGGTCCCGCACGCTCGCATGAAGGCCAGGGCGCGATCGATCTCCGCGGCCAGCCGCTCGTACCGCTGGCCGGCCGGGCTCCGGGCGACGAAGTCCTGATTCCAGGCGTGCACCTGGTGCAGGTCGGCGTAGCCGCCGGTGGTGAAGGCCCGGCAGAGATTCAGCGTCACTGCCGAGCAGTGATAGGCGCGCAGCAGCCGGGCCGGATCGGGCGTTCGCGCCTGCGCGGTGAACTCCAGGCCGTTGACGGCGTCACCGCGATAGGCGGGCAGTTCCACGCCGTCGCGCAGCTCGCCCGGCTGTGACCGCGGCTTGGCGAACTGGCCGGCCATCCGGCCGATCTTGACAATGGGAATGCTGGCCGCATACGTCAGCACGACGGCCATCTGGAGCAGCGTCTGCAGCTTGGCCCGCACCCCGTCGGCGGTGGCCCCGGCGAACGTCTCCGCGCAGTCCCCGCCCTGGAGCACGAGCGCCTCGCCGCGGCTGACTGCCGCCAGCCGCTCGCGGAGCTGGTCGCACTCGCCGGCGAAGACCAGCGGCGGCAGGCTGGCCAGCTCGGCCGTCACCTCGCGCAGCCGGCCGGAATCGGGCCAGTCCGGCTGCTGCCCGGCAGGGAGCTGGCGCTGCGCCGCCGCCTCCGGCGCAGCGGTCACGTCCGGCGCCGCCGGCTCGGGCTGTCCGGCCGCTGGCGCCGCCGGCTCGGGCCGTCCGGCCGCCCGAGGCGGCATCGCGGCCGGCGGCAGGCTCTCAAGGTTCACCGTCATAAGCTACGCGCCACACGGTGCCTGGCATGCCAGGACCGCAAGCCGGTGAGGGACAATACCGGCATGGAGCCGTCTGCGCCGTCACTTCGCGAGATCATCCTGCTCGGTTCGACCGGGTCCATCGGCACCCAGGCCGCCGATATCGTCCGGCGCAATCCCGGCCGTTTCCGCATCGCCGGCCTGGCCGCCGGCGGCGGGAATCCCGACCTGCTGGCCAGCCAGGCGCTGGAGTTCGGGGCGGCGGCCGTCGCGGTCGCCAGTGCGGCGGCCGCGCCCGAGCTGGACCGTGCGCTGCGGTCCCGTGCCGCCGCCGCGGGCCGGGCGCTGAAGCTGCCGGAGGTGCTGGCCGGGCCGGACGCGGTGGCCGAGCTGGCCGGCCCTGCGACGTCGTGCTCAACGCGGTAACCGGCGCGGTCGGGCTCGCCGCGACCCTGGCCGCCATCGATGCGGGCAGCACCCTGGCGCTCGCCAACAAGGAGTCGCTGATCATGGGCGGCCAGCTGGTGGCAGGCCGGGCCAAGCCGGGCCAGATCGTGCCGGTGGACTCCGAGCACTCGGCCATCGCGCAGTGCCTGCGCGGCGGCGACGCTGGCGAGGTCAGGCGCCTGGTCATCACCGCCAGCGGCGGCCCGTTCCTGCATCGCAGCCGAGCCGAGCTTCGAGCATGTCACCCCGGCCGAGGCGCTGGCGCATCCCACCTGGCAGATGGGCCCGGTCATTACCGTCAACTCGGCCAGCCTGGTCAACAAGGGACTGGAGCTGATCGAGGCGCACCTGCTGTTCGGCATCGGGTTCGACCGGATCGAGGTCGTGGTGCACCGCCAGTCGGTGGTGCACTCGATGGTCGAGTTCACCGACGGATCCACGATCGCCCAGGCCAGCCCGCCGGACATGCGCATCCCGATCTCGCTCGGGCTGGGCTGGCCGGACCGCGTCCCCGGCGCGGCCAGCCCGGTCGACTGGTCGCACGCTCATACCTGGACATTCGAGCCACTCGACGAGGAAGCCTTCCCCGCCGTGCCGCTGGCACGGGCGGCCGGGGCGGCCGGCGGCACAGGGCCGGCCGTGTTCAATGCCGCGAACGAGGAATGCGTCGGCGCCTTCCTGGCGGGGCGTATCCCGTTTGCTGGAATCGTCGATACGGTGGCCCAGGTAGTCTCAGATCATGACGGCTCAGGCCGCGACATCACCGGGCTGGACCAGGTGCTTGAGGCTGACAGCTGGGCGCGCGGCCGGGCGCGGGGGCTGACCCGCACGGGGGCAGCGCGGCGCCGCTGAGCTGGCAAAGCCGTGCCGGCCGCGAGCGAGGGTCAGTGCAGGCGGGAGCCAGCGGGCGACGGAGCCGAGGGCACGAGGGAGAGAGAGCAGCCGGATGGCCTTCCTGATAGGCGTGGTGATCTTCGTCATCGCGCTGCTCGTCTCGGTCATGCTGCACGAGGCTGGCCACTTCCTGACCGCGAAGAAATTCCACATGCAGGTCACGCAGTTCTTCGTCGGCTTCGGCCAGACGCTCTGGTCGTTCCGCCGCGGCGAGACCGAATACGGCGTCAAGGCCCTGCCATTCGGCGGATTCGTCCGGATCACCGGGATGACGACGATGGAAGAGGTGGATCCGGCCGACGAGCCCCGCTCGTTCCGCAACCAGCCAGGCTGGCAGCGGGGGATCGTGCTGGCGGCCGGCTCCTTCATGCACTTCGCGCTGGCCTTCGTGCTGCTGTTCATCCTCGCCGTCGGCATCGGCGTGGCGACGAACAACACGACGATCGGCAACGTGGACCCGTGCGTGCCGAGGACTGTCCAGGCTCTCGACAGCGGCTCTCTGACCTGCACGGCCGGCCAGCCCGCCTCGCCGGCCAAGGTGGCGGGAATCAGGCCCGGTGACAAGATCATTTCCATCGGGGGCCAGCGGGTCGGCAACTGGACCGAGCTCGGCACCGCGATCAGGAAGCAGCCCGCCGGCCTGCCGGTCAGGGTGGTGGTCGAGCGCGGCGGCCGGGATGTCGCGCTGACGGTGACTCCGGCCAGCATCAGCGGTCGCAGCGGCTCCTACCTGGGCATCGAGGAGAAGGTCTTCCAGCGGGTCGGCCCGGTCAGCGGCGTGGCGTTCGCGGGCTCCACGTTCGGCCAGATCCTGAGCGAGTCCGCCTCGGCGGTCTCCAGGCTGCCGGCCGCGATCCCTGACCTGTTCGCCAAGGACCGGGCCAAGACCGCGGCGGGGAATGTCAGCAGCATCGTCGGCGCTGCCGACGACGCGGGCCAGGTCGTGCAGGCAGGCGGCGGCTGGCAGTTCACGGTCGAGGCGCTGCTGCTGATCATCATCTCGATCAACATCTTCGTCGGCGCGTTCAACCTGCTGCCGCTGCTGCCCATGGACGGCGGCCACATCGCCGTGCTGATCTACGAGCGGGTCAGGGCCTGGCTGGCCAGGCTGCGGGGCCGGCCGGATCCTGGCCTGGCCGATATCCAGAAGCTCATCCCGATCAGCGTCGGTGTCTTCGCGCTGCTGGTCGGCATTGCCCTGATCGTGCTCGCCGCCGACATCGTCAACCCCGTCCACCTGACCTAAGTAAGGGCGAATGCCAGATGACTGTTGACCTTGGCCTCCCTCAGCTGCCGCCAGAGCCGGTGGCGCCGCGCCGGATGTCACGGCAGATCATGGTGGGCACCGGCAAGCACGCGGTGCCGGTTGGCGGCGGAGCGCCGGTCTCCGTTCAGTCAATGACCACGACGCTGACCGCCGACGTGAACGCCACGCTGCAGCAGATCGCCGAGCTGACCGCGGCCGGCTGCCAGATCGTGCGGGTGGCGGTGCCGTCGCAGGACGACGCCGACGCGCTGCCGGCGATCGCCCGCAAGTCCCAGATCCCGGTCATCGCGGACATCCACTTCCAGCCCAAGTACGTGTTCGCCGCGATCGAAGCGGGCTGCGCCGCCGTCCGGGTCAATCCCGGCAACATCAAGGCGTTCGACGACAAGGTGGGCGAGATCGCCAGGGCCGCGTCGGCAGCCGGGGTGCCGATCCGGATCGGCGTCAACGCCGGCTCACTGGACAAGCGGCTGCTGGCCAAGTACGGCAAGGCCACGCCGGAGGCGCTGGTCGAGTCGGCGCTGTGGGAATGCTCCCTGTTCGAAGAGCACGGGTTCTCCGACATCAAGATCTCGGTCAAGCATCACGACCCGGTCGTGATGATCAACGCCTACCGGCAGCTCGCGCAGCAGTGCGACTACCCGCTGCACCTGGGCGTCACCGAGGCCGGTCCCGCCTTCCAGGGCACGGTGAAGTCCGCGGTGGCCTTCGGGGCGCTGCTGGCCGAGGGCATCGGCGACACGATCCGGGTGTCGCTGTCCGCCCCGCCGGTCGAGGAAGTCAAGGTCGGCATCGCGATCCTGGAGTCGCTCGGGCTCCGCCAGCGCGGGCTTGAGATCGTCTCCTGCCCGTCCTGCGGCCGCGCGCAGGTCGACGTGTACAAGCTGGCTGACGAGGTCACCGCCGCGCTGGACGGCCTGGAAATCCCGCTGCGGGTGGCCGTCATGGGCTGCGTCGTGAACGGCCCTGGCGAGGCGCGGGAGGCCGATCTCGGCGTGGCCTCCGGGAACGGCAAGGGGCAGATCTTCGTCCGCGGCGAGGTCATCAAGACGGTGCCCGAGTCGCAGATCGTGGAGACCCTGATCGAGGAGGCCATGAAGCTGGCCGCCACCATGGAAACCGCGGCGGACTGAGACTGCTGCCCGAGCCGTCAGGCAGGATGGACTCCCATGCGCACCGTGCTGGTGGCCGCCATTGCCGCGGCCGGGCTCGCCGCCGCCGGCTGTAGCGGTGCGTCCGCGCACCCCGCTCAGTCCTCCGGATCCCCGGCCGCGGCCGCCCCGGCCCAGGGCGGGGCGGCCTTGCAGTGGAAGCCGTGCCCGCAGGTGGCTCAGAGGCTGCAGTGCAGCAAGCTGCAGGTGCCGCTGGATTATCAGCGCCCCGGCGGCCGGAAGATCACGCTAGCGCTGTCTGAGGTGCCGGCGACGGCACCGGCCGCCCGGCGCCAGGGCGTGCTGCTGGTGAACCCCGGCGGTCCCGGCGGCAGCGGCCTCAGCCTGGCGGCGGACGTCGCGCAGGGCCTGAGCCCGGCGGTGGCCTCGGAATACGACATCGTCGGGTTCGACCCCCGCGGCGTCGGGTCCTCGGTCCCGGCACTCAGCTGCGAGCCATCGTTCTTCAACGGGCCGCGGCCGGACTACATCCCGGCCAGCCGGGCGGCCGAGCAGGTGCTGGAGAACCGGGCCAAGGGCTACGCCGAGGCGTGCGAGAAGAAGTTCGGCTGGCTGCTGCCCTACATGACCACCGAGGACGTGGCCAGGGACCTCGACTCGATCAGGGCCGCGCTCGGCCAGCGGCAGATCAGCTACTTCGCCTACTCCTACGGGACCTACATCGGCCAGGTCTACGCCACCCTGTTCCCGAGCCGGATCCGCCGCATGGTGCTGGACAGCACCGTGGACCCGGCGGGCGTCTGGTACGCCGACAACATCGGCCAGGACTACGCCTTCCAGGGCCGGCTGCAGGCCTTCTTCGCCTGGGCTGCGGAGTACGACGATGACTTCCGCCTCGGCTCGACGGCGGCGCAGGTCAGCAGGTCTTTCTACCGGGCCCGCGGCGACCTGCAGGCCAAGCCGGCCGACGGCGACATCGGGCCGGATGAGTTCGACGACACGTTCGTGGTCGGCGGCTACACCAACCAGATCTGGCCTGACCTCGCATCGGCGCTGTCCTCCTACCTGACGGCCGGCTCGCCTGCCCAGCTGGCCGACCTCTATCAGCAGGAAGGCAAGCAGGGCGAGAACGAGTTCGCCGTCTACAACGCGGTCGAGTGCAGCGATGTCAGCTGGCCGCGCAACTGGGCGAGGTGGGATGCCGATACCAGGAAGGTCTACGCCACCGCCCCCTTCGAGGCGTGGGACAACACCTGGTTCAACGCCGCCTGCGCGTACTGGCCGGTGCGCGGGCCAGCCAGGCCGCTGCCGATCAGGGGAGCCGGGCTGCCCGGCATCCTGATGCTGCAGGGGACTCTGGATGCCGCTACCCCGTACGCGGGCGCGCAGCAGGCGCACCGGCTGCTGCCCAGCGCGCGGATGGTCGTGGTCGTGGGCGGCGGCAATCACGGACAGTCGCTGGCTGACCCGCCCAACACCTGCGTGGACGGTTACCTCAACCGGTATCTCGCCACCGGCGCGCTGCCGGCCGGGCCTGGCCTGGTCAACGCCACCTGCCCGGCATTGCCCCCGCCTGCCGGATAGCCGGTCCGCGACCGGCCACCGGTCGGCCTGGCCGGGCGGTTAGGCTGGTTACGTGCTGCGCACCAAGGCCTGGCGGTCCGCGCCGCTGCGCCTGCTGACCGATGGCGACCGCGATGAGGTCCTCGCCATCTGCGACCGTGATGCGGTCGCGAACATCTTCGTCAGCGCCCGGATCCGGTCAGCAGGGCTGGACCCGCGGCGGCTGGGCGCCCAGGTCTGGGGCTACCAGGACGGCAGCCGCCTCACATCGCTGTGCTACTCGGGGGCCAACATGGTCCCGGTCGCGGCCACCGACGCGGCGGTCGCGGCGTTTGCCCAGCAGGCCCGGCTGCATGGCCGTCGCTGCTCGTCGATCGTCGGCCCCGCCGGCGCCGTCTCCCAGCTGTGGGCGCTGCTGTCACCGGCCTGGGACCGCCCCCGTGACGTCCGCCCGGTCCAGCCCGTGCTGGCCATTTCCGGGCCGCCCGAGGTAGAGCCGGACCCGCTGGTACGGGTGGTGCGGCCCGATGAGGTCGACCTGCTGCTGCCCGCGTGCGTCGCGATGTTCACCGAGGAGGTCGGGGTCTCGCCGATCGGCGCGGACGGCGGCGCGGCCTACCGCGCGCGGGTCGGCGACCTGATCCGGGCCGGCCGTTCCCTGGCCCGGATCGAGAACGGCAAGGTGATCTTCAAGGCGGAGATCGGCGCGGTGACGCCACGGGCCTGCCAGGTCCAGGGCGTCTGGGTACCGCCCGAGGCGCGCGGCCGCGGTCATGCTCAGCGAGGCATGGCGTCGGTCGTCGCGCATGCCCTGGCCGCCATGGCGCCGGTCGTGACCCTCTACGTCAACGACTACAACGCGCCCGCTCGCGCCGCCTACCGGCGGGTGGGCTTCACCGAGGCGGGCACCTTCATGTCCGTGCTCTTCTGAGTTCAGTTCCTGAGTCGCCGCAGCGGCGCTGCTGGCCGGGATCCAGTTCGGGCCCGCCGCGGGCTGCGGCGGGCCCGTCCCCCTCTGCCGGGCGCTGCGCCCGTCCCGCTCCCGCAGCGGGCGCGGGTCCTGCCGGGTACGCTACTGACCGCATATCGCAGTAACATCGCACAAGGGGCCTATGAGCAGCGATGTGAGCGGTTCAGCGGAGACGGCTGGCCGCCGGGCGGCCGCAGCTTACCTGCGGGAGTTATTGCTGAGGCCAGGGCCGTACCGCCGGGTCTGGGAACAGCACGTCGTGCGGGCCCGGCCGGGCGAGGTCAGCCAGTTAGCCGTCGCCGAGGCCCTGGCCCGGCACCTGTGGAGCAATCCGCGTGATCCTGGCGACGAGGACGCGAACGCGCAGCGGCTCAAGGACACCGTGTCGCGGGCGTTAACCGGCCGCCTGCTCAGCCGTCCCACGCTCAAGCTCTTCGTCGATACGTTCGGCTTCACCCCGCATGAGACCGACCACCTCTGGCGGCTCTGGAACGGCTCGTCGGCGATCAGCGTGGTGACCGGCAGCCGGGCGGTGCCCCGGCAGGCGGAGAAGGAGGTCGGCGCGGCCCTCGGCCCGCGCCGTCACCAGACGCTCTCGCTGCACGATCACGTGTGCGTGGGCGCGGACGGACGGCTGGAGCGAACCCGCACGCTGCAGGTCGTCGAGGCGATCGCGGCCAACGTCGACCGCATCCCGTACCTGTACGACACGACCGCGCTGACGGTCGAGACCGGCCAGGGCTGCCGAGGGCTGTCCGGGCAGCTGCACCAGATCGGCCCCGGCGTCTTCGCCACCGAGATCCTGCTGGCCAGGTCGCTCGCGCTGGGCGAGACGGCGACGCTGGAGTACTGGACGACTTACCGGCTGCCCGGCAACCCGGCCGACCCGCGGGAGCGCGAGTACCGGCGCGGCGTGCTCGGGCACATGGAGAACTTCGACCTGCGGATCCAGTTTCACCCGGCCCGGCTGCCGGCCGGGCTGTGGTGGGCGAGCTGGGACGGCGTGGACGGCGATGTGGCGAACCGGCAGGAGGTGACCCTGGACGAGCAGCACTCGGCCCACCGGTACCTGCGCGCGATCGAGCGCACGGTGGTCGGCTTCTACTGGACCTGGTGATCCGCAGCGGCCCTGGCCACCGGCCCGGGCCGGGCGGAAATCGGGATGACCGCCGCCGCGCCTCGCTGGTAGGCTCCTGGCCTTTGTGCCAGCCCCTTCTGTTCTCAGGGAGATGAGCCATGCTGCTGGCCGGCCACAACGAGGACCCCGACCCCGACTCCGAACCCAGACCCCACCCCGAACCAGAATCCGGCGATGCCGCGCGCGCCGCCGGCGACAACGTCCTGGCCGCGGAGCGCGCGCACCTGCACGGCTCGCGCGAGTCGCTCCGGCTCATGCGCGAGGACGTGCTGTCGCTGCGGGCCCTCGGCGGCGACCCGGTCTCCGAGGAGTACCTGAAGGCCGACCTCTACCGGAGAGCCGAGGCGCTGAAGGACCTGCCGGACACGCCGTTGTTCTTCGGCCGGGTCGACTACACCGAGCTGGGCCAGGCGCAGGAACTGGCCGGCGAGCAGTTCCACATCGGCAGGCGGCACGTGCACGATCCGCACGGCGCGCCGGTCGTGGTCGACTGGCGCGCGCCGGTCTGCCGGCCGTTCTACCGGGCCAGCCAGGGCGATCCGATGGGACTGGCGCGGCGCCGCCGTTTCGGCTTCTCGGGCGCTGAGCTCACCGCCTACGAGGACGAGGTATTCAGCGGCGGCCAGCGGGCGGCCGGCCCCGGCCCGGCCAGCCGCATCCTGATCGAGGAGATCGAGCGGCCGCGATCGGGGCCGATGCGTGACATCGTGGCGACGATCCAGCCCGATCAGGATGACATCGTCCGGGCGGACGCGGAGCAGACGGTCTGCGTGCAGGGCGCGCCTGGCACCGGCAAGACGGCCGTCGGCCTGCACCGCGTCGCGTACCTGCTCTACGCGCACCCGGAGCGGCTGCTGCGCGGCGGCGTGCTGGTGGTCGGGCCGAACCGGGCCTTCCTCTCCTACATCCGCCATGTGCTGCCGGCGCTCGGCGAGTTCGACGTGCGCCAGGTCACGATGACTGACCTGCTCGCCACCGTCCCGGTGCGGGGCGACGACAGCGAGCTGGCCGCGGTGGTCAAGGGCAGCGCCCGGATGGCGGTGGTGCTGCGCAATGCGCTCTGGGACCAGCTCGCCGAGCCAGCTCAGCCGGTGGTGGTGCCCCGCGGCTCGCGGCGCTGGCGGGTCCCGGCCTTCGAGATCGCCGAGCTGGTGGACGAGCTGCGCGCTCGGGGGGTCCGTTTCGGAACGGGCCGGGAGATGCTGGCGCACCGGATCGCGCACGTCATCCTGACCAGGATGGAAGCGGACGGGGAGAGCTGCGACGACCGGACGCACGACGCGGTGCGGCGGACCCGGCAGGTGCGGGCCGCCGTGGACGCGATCTGGCCGAAGACCGACCCGGTGCGGCTGGTGCTGCGGGTGCTCGGTGACCGCCAGGTGCTCGAGCGCGCCTCCGCCGGGCTGCTGACCCCCGCCGAGCAGGACGCGATCAGCTGGCCGAGCCCGCCGCGCGGGCCCGGCTCGGCCCGCTGGAGCGCCGCTGACGCCGTGCTGATCGATGAGGCGCGCGACCTGATCGAGCGGACGCCGAGCCTGGCCCACGTGGTGGTGGACGAGGCGCAGGACCTGTCCCCGATGGAGTGCCGGGCGCTCGGCCGCCGCTGCGAGACCGGCTCCGCCACGGTGCTGGGCGATATCGCCCAGGGCACCACGCCGTGGGCCGCCGAGAGCTGGAAGGCCATGCTCGGCCATCTCGGCAAGTCCGGCGCCGGGCTGCGGGTGCTGGACACCGGCTACCGCGTGCCGCGCCAGATTCTCGACTTCGCCAGCCTGCTGCTGGCTCACATCGCCCCCGGCCTCTCGCCGGCCCGGTCGGTCCGCCAGGACCCCGGATCGCTGGCGCTGCAGCCGGTGACTGCCGCCGGGCTGCCCGGCGCGCTCACCGCAGCCTGCGCGGACGCGCTCGCGCGGCCGGGCTCCGCCGCCGTGATCGCGGCCGACGACCAGGTACCGGGGCTGTCCGCGATCCTGGCCGCCGCCGGGCTGCCGCACGCCACGCTCGACGGCGGGGCGGACGCCATGCCGCTCAGCCTGGTTCCGGTCACGCTGGCCAAGGGGCTTGAGTTCGACCAGGTCATCGTGCTGGAGCCGGCCCGCATCGCGGCGGCGGAGGCACGCGGCCTGCACCGGCTGTACGTGGCCCTGACCCGCGCGGTCTCCCGGCTGACCGTGCTGCACGCCGAGCCGCTGCCCGAGCCGCTGCGGCAGGCCGCGGCTACATCTCCTTGAGCACCGAGGTCATCAGCGCGGCCGAGTCGTCGAACGACAGGGCCGTGGCCCGCAGGTGGTTGAAGAACATGTTGTAGCGGTCGACCTCGTCGACGTCCTCTACGTACAGCGCGCTGGTCAGGTCCTGCAGGTAGACCACGTCGGGATCGACCCGCTCGGGGAAGACCAGGATCACGAACGGCCGTCCCATGGCCGGATGCGCGCCGCCGCCGAACGGGATCACCTGGATGGCCGCGTTCGGGAGCTTGGCCAGGTCGAGCAGGTGCTCCAGCTGCATGCGCATCAGGCCCGCCCCGCCGACCCGGCGGCGCAGTGCCGCCTCGTCCAGGACCGCCCAGACCTTGGGCGGATCGTCCCTGGTCAGCGTCGGCTGCCGGGCCATCCGCAGTTTGACCTGCCGCTCGATGTCATCGCGGGGACTGTTGACCATCCCGGCGCTGATGACGGTGCGGGCGTACTCCTCCGTCTGCAGCAGGCCGGGGATGAGGCTGACCTCGTAGATCCGGATCTCCGAGGCGGCGCTCTCCAGCCCGAGGTAGGTGGCGAAGTGCGGCTGGATGGTGTCGCTGTAGGCGTGCCACCAGCCCTTCTGGCGGGAATCCCTGGCCAGCTGGACCAGGCCCTCGCGCTGCGACTCGGGCACGCCGTAGATCTGCAGCATGTCGCGGACGTCCCTGGGCGAGACCGAGACCCGGCCGGTCTCCACCCGGCTGATCTTGGATGCCGAGCATTCCAGCTGCTCCGCGACTTCCTCGCAGGTCAGCTTGGCCGACTCGCGCAGGCGCCTGAGCTCGAGCGCAAGCCGCCGCCGCCGGACGGTCGGGCTCTGCGTACCGGCCACCGGTCACCTCCCGCCGCGCTGGCTCGACATGTGACAGACCAGTCTGGACGCGTTAGGCATCTCCCGTCCAGTTGGCTGTTCCTGGCGCTCACCTGCAACGATCCGGGGCGTCCGCGCGAATTACGCAATGCATATTGCATCTAGCAGGCGGCGCGGGCATTCTGGAGAAGTGCCATTACTCTATGAATATGAATGACCACTAGGAGTGACAGAATGACGATCGGAACCCAGCAGGCCAGCGGCACCGCCGCACGCTGGAGCGACACTATCGACAGGCTCGAGAGCCTCGCCGCGGTGCTGGCCGCCCGCGGCTTCGCGGCCAGGCTCGTCACGCCGCCAGGCCGCGTTCCGAGCTTGCACGTGGTGAATCCGGCGGCGACCGCGCTGGCCGAGGACGTGTACGCCGGCGTCGGCCAGGACGGGCAGTGCTGGTTCTGGTGGCCCTGGGCCGAGCGGATTGCCGCGGGCGACGACCTGGCGGCGGCCGCCGCCATGATCGAGCGCGTCCTCGCCGCCGCGCACTGATTGCCTGCGCGATTCCGCGCGGCTCTGCGCGATTCCGCGGCTCCGCGCGGGCCTGGGCAGTCAGGAACGGCGGGCCAGCGCGCTCGGCGGCAGGCCGGGAAAGGCCACGGTCCGCCCGCGCCAGGCGGCGCCGCGCAGGGCCGCCGCCCGGACCTGCAGGGCGCCGAGCTGCCGCAGGGACTGATCCGTGAGTGCCACCAGGCCCAGGTACGCGCGGGCCACCCGCTCCTCCAGGATGACGGCGAGGGAGCTCGCCTCCGCCGCGGTCCCTACTGGATGCGGCAGCTGATAAGCGACCGCGGCGGGCACCGGCGCCGCCCCGCGGGCCTGCAGGCTCAGCTGCAGGACGTCCCTGGCCCGCTGGTGCGCGACCCAGTCGGCCGTCGCGTCGGCCAGGGCGGAGCCGGTCAGGTGCGCGCCGATCACCCCGTAGCCGTAGCTCGCGGCCTCCTCGGCGGCCAGGGCGGCCTGCAGCGCCCGGACCGCCTGCCGGGACGGGGAGCCGGTCACCGGTGCCCTGCCGCCACCTGCAGCACCGGCACATGGGTGGCCTCCGAAGCCGAGATGCTGGCCAGCAGCTGAGCCAGCGCGGGCGGTGCCGCCAGCAGCTCGCGGAGCAGGTAGTCCGACGCTGCCTGCTCTTCGCCGGCCAGGTAGCTGGCCAGCTGGCCGGGCTCGGCCGGGATGGACGGCCCCGGCGCGGGCGAGCGCGAGGCGGCAGATCCGCCGGGTGACGCCGCGGCCGAGGCGGCTCCGGCCGCCTGCGGTGATCCGGCGATGAGCCGCGCCCGGAGCTGACCCAGATGCTGCTGATGCTCCAGTAGCAGAGCGCTGAGGGTGACCTCCGGCACGACCTGTGCGCCCCGCAGTGCCGCCTGGTACCGCGCCACCATCAGTTCCTCGGCGGCGATGGCGCCCTTCAGCAGTCCCACGTCCGGCGCGGGCCGCGGCGGCGTGCCCAGCGCCTGCAGGCCCTTGCACCCGGCCAGGAAAAGGGGCAGCGCCGCGGCGCCGGCCAGCATCGCCCGGCGGCTCGCAGCTGCTGCCACGTCTGTCCTCCAGCCCCTGTCCAGGCGGCTCGCGCCGCCGTAAGCCCAGCATGTCACGGGCCCGGAGCTGAGCAGGCCAGGAATCCGAGGCGGCTGGCTGGCAGGCCGCACGCCATCGCGGCAGCTAGGCTAGAGGCCGGCTCGCACAACAGCACAGGTCGCGGACGAGGAGGTCGTGATGCACGGTAGCTCCCGTCACAGCCCGGCGCGACGGCCAGCCCCGGCTCCGGCAGCCGGCGTCCGGCTGACGGCGCAGCCGACTCCGAGCGGCTGTTCGCCCTGCTGGAGCCGGCCACTAAGGCCGCGGGCATGGACCTGGAAAGCGTCCGGGTCACGTCGGCCGGCCGCCGCCGGCTGCTGCGGATCGTCGTCGACTCCGACGGCGGCGTCAGTCTCGATGACATCGCGGTGGTCAGCCGCGAGCTGTCCGCCGAGCTCGACGCCGCTGCGGCCATGGGCGAGCAGCCCTACACGCTGGAGGTCTCATCGCCGGGCGTGGACCGGCCGCTGACCGAGCCCAAGCACTGGCGCCGGGCGATCGGGCGGCTGGTGACGGTAGCCCCGGCGGCGCAGCAGAGGGCCGCTGAGGCGCCGGCCGGGCCGGTGACCGGGCGGGTGAGGGGAGCGAGCCAGGACGGGGTCACGCTGGACGTGGACGGCGAGACCCGGCAGTTCGGCTATCGCGAGCTGGGTCCTGGCAAGGTTCAGATCGAGTTCGCGCCGATCGGCGATGCCGGCGACGACGCAGACGAGGAGGGGCCCGATGGACATTGACCTGGCCGTCCTGCGCAGCCTGGAAGCCGAGAAAGACATCTCGATGGAGCTGGCGATCAAGGCCATCGAGGACGCGCTCCTTGTTGCCTACCACCGCAGCGAGGGCGCCGCGGCCGCGGCCCGGGTGGATGTGAACCGGCAGACCGGCCATGTCACCGTCTGGGCCACCGAGCCAGCCGAGAACGGCGGCGCAGCCAGGGAGTATGACGACACGCCGGACGGTTTCGGCCGGATAGCGGCCACCACGGCGCGCCAGGTCATCTTGCAGCGACTGCGCGATGCCGAGGACGAGCTGACGTTCGGCGAGTACGCGGGCCGGGAGGGCGACATCGTGGCCGGCGTCATCCAGCAGGGCAAGGATCCCCGTGCCGTGCTGGTTGACCTGGGCAAGCTCGAGGCCATCCTGCCGCCCACCGAGCAGGTTCCGGGCGAGCGCTACGTGCACGGCGAGCGGCTGCGCTGCTACGTGCTGCACGTCCGCAAGGGCTACCGCGGGCCGTCGGTGACCCTGTCGCGCACGCATCCGGGCCTGGTGAAGAAGCTGTTCGCGCTGGAGGTGCCGGAGATCGCGTCCGGCGCCGTCGAGATCGCGGCGATCGCCCGCGAGGCCGGGCACCGGAGCAAGATCGCGGTGATCTCGCACCAGCCGGGCGTGAACGCCAAGGGCGCGTGCATCGGGCCGATGGGCAGCCGGGTGCGCAACGTCATGACCGAGCTGCACGGCGAGAAGATCGACATCGTCGACTACTCGCCGGATCCGGCCGAGTTCGTGGCGCATGCGCTGTCGCCGGCCCGCGTGTCCAGGGTGATCGTGGTCGACGCCCAGGCCCGGGTGGCCCAGGTGATCGTGCCGGACTACCAGCTCTCGCTGGCGATCGGCAAGGAAGGGCAGAACGCCCGGCTGGCGGCCAGGCTGACCGGCTGGCGGATCGACATCAGGCCGGATACCGCAGCGGCCGACCCGGCAGCGGCGGCGGACCCGGCAGCGGCGGCGGACCCGGCGGCGGACCCGGCGGCAGCCGCCGGAGAGGCCGCCGGCCCGGGCGATGCGGGACCGGGGTCGTCAGCCGGCCGCGGGGTCCCCGGTACTGTGCCAGGTGCCGCAGATGCGCCGGCACTGTAAGCTTGACGGCGGAACGGCTTAGGCGGTCCGTATTGCCAGGTTGGCCGGAGTCACCGACCCGGACATGCGTGGGATGCGGGACCCGTGCGGCCAAGTCCGACTTGCTTCGCCTGGTGGCGGCAGGTGGCGAGATAGTCCCTGACGTGACGAGGCGGCTGCCTGGCCGGGGTGCTTACCTGCATCCCGTCCAGGGGTGCTTGGCGAGAGCCCGGCGCCGGAAAGCGATCCCGCGGGCCCTGCGCCTGCCGGGGCCGCTCCCGGATGGCAAGGTGGCCGAGTACCTCGCGACACCAAGTCCCGGCCTTTCGCTGCCGGGACTTGACGGGCAAGATGGACAGACGGACGGGCAGGTAGGGCCGGAGAAGGCAGGTTGAGATGGCAATGAGCGCCCGATGAGCAAGCGGCGATGAACACCACAAGCTAACGCCGGACGGAGCACGCGCTGCCCCGCCGGCTGGCAGGTCCGGTACGCCGGGCCAGGTAGAGGGAGCGTAGTGGCGAAGGTCCGGGTATACGAACTCGCGAAGGAGTTCGGGGTAGAGAGCAAGGCCGTGATGGCCAAGCTCCAGGAAATGGGCGAGTTTGTGCGGTCAGCGTCCTCGACGATCGAGGCGCCGGTAGTCCGCAGGCTCAAGGATGAGTTCGCAGGCCAGCAGCCTAAGCAGGCGAAGGCGGCCGGCGGCTCGTCGCAGCCCCCGGCAGCGGCCGAGGGCAAGCGGAACGTCAATGGCCAGGCAGCTGCCGCGCGCGCTGAGGCCGCGCCCGAGCAGGCGCAGGCATCAGCCCCCCTACAGGCAGAGGCGCCCGTGCAGGACAGTCCGGTAGCGGCCGCAAGCGGCCCTGCCGCCGCCGCAGCGGAGACCGTGACCAGGCCCGCAGCCGAGCCGCGGCGGGATGCCGGCGGCCAGGTGCCGCCGCCCGTCCCGTTCCCGCCGGCCCAGCCCGCGGCGCCGCCGCAGGCCCCGCAGGCCCCGCAGGCCCCGGCCAGCCAGCCCGCAGCGGCGGCGCGGCCGGCCCCGCCGCGTCCCGGCGGCGGTGCGCCGCGGCCAGGCGCTCAGCCCGGCGGCGGCCAGCGGCCCGGTACGCCGCGGCCAGGGCCGCGGCCCGGCAACAACCCGTTCAGCTCCACTCCCACGGGCATGGGCGCCGCGCCGCGCGGCCCGGCACGTCCGGGCCAGCCCGCGGCGCCTGGCGGTCCGCGTCCCGCGGCCCCGCGCGTTCCTGGCCGCCCCGGTCCCGGCGGCCCGGCCGACGCCGCGCGGCCCGGCGGCCCGCGTCCCGGCGGCCCGCGCCCCAGCCCGAGCAGCATGCCGCCCCGGCCGGTGGGCGGCCGCCCCGGCGGCCCGGGTGGCCCTGGCGGCCGCGGCGGCCCGGGCGGTCCCGGCGCGGGTGCCAGGCCCGGCGGGGGCCGCGGCGGCCCTGGTGCGGGCGCTGGCGGCGCCGGCCCGCGCGGCGGCGGCGGAGGTGCCCGGCCGGGCATGAGCCCGGCGCGCCCGGGCGCCGGCGGTCGCGGCCGGAGCGGTACGCAGGGTGCGTTCGGCCGGCCAGGCGGGCGGCCTTCGCGCGGTCGCAAGTCGAAGAAGCAGCGGCGCCAGGAGTTCGACAACATGCAGGCGCCGTCCATCGGCGGCGTGCAGGTCCCGCGCGGCACCGGGCAGGTCATCAGGCTGTCCCGCGGCGCGTCGCTGAGTGACTTCGCCGACAAGATCGGCGTGAACCCGGCCGCGCTCGTGCAGGTGCTCTTCCACCTCGGCGAGATGGTCACCGCCACCCAGTCGGTGAACGACGAGACGCTGCAGCTGCTCGGCGCCGAGCTGAACTACAACGTTCAGGTGGTCTCCCCGGAAGAAGAGGACAGGGAGCTGCTGGAGCAGTTCGACATCGAGTTCGGCGAGGACGAGGGCGAGGACGCCGACCTGGTGTCCCGGCCGCCGGTGGTCACGGTCATGGGTCACGTCGACCATGGCAAGACCAAGCTGCTCGACGCGATTCGGCACACCAACATGGTCGCGAAAGAAGCGGGCGGTATCACCCAGCACATCGGCGCCTACCAGGTCGACACCGTCGTGGACGGCCAGGAGCGCAAGATCACCTTCATCGACACTCCCGGTCACGAGGCCTTCACTGCCATGCGGGCCCGCGGCGCGGAGACGACCGACCTGGTCGTGCTCGTGGTGGCCGCTGACGACGGAGTCAAGCCGCAGACCACCGAGGCGCTCAACCACGCGCAGGCGGCGGGCGTGCCGATCGTGGTGGCCGTCAACAAGGTCGACAAGGAAGGCGCTGACCCGCAGCGGGTACGGGCTCAGCTGACCGAGTACGGCCTGGTGGCTGAGGAGTTCGGCGGCCAGTCGCTGTTCGTGGACGTCTCGGCCAGGAACGGCACCGGCATCGACGCGCTGCTCGAGGCGGTCGTGCTGACCGCCGACGCCGAGCTTGACCTGCGCGCCAACCCGAACCAGCAGGCGCAGGGCGTCGCGATCGAGGCGCACCTGGACAAGGGCCGCGGCCCGGTTGCCACCGTGCTGGTTCAGCGCGGCACGCTGCACGTCGGCGACTCGATCGTGGCTGGCGAGGCATTCGGCCGCGTCCGGGCCATGCTGGACGAGAATGCCGCCCAGGTAGCCGAGGCGCCGCCGTCGCGGCCGGTTCAGGTGCTGGGCCTCACCGCCGTGCCCGGCGCCGGGGACAGCTTCCTGGTGGTCGACGACGACAGGGTCGCCCGGCAGATCGCCGAGCGGCGCGAGGCACGGGAGCGCAGCGCGATGTTCGCCCAGCGGCGGCCGCGCGTCACGCTCGAGGACCTGGAGTCGGCGCTCAAGTCCGGCGAGCGGGAAGAGCTGCTGCTCATCATCAAGGGCGATGTCTCCGGCTCCGTGGAGGCGCTCGAGGACGCGCTGCTCAAGATCGATGTCGGCGAGGAGGTCGTGCTGCGGGTGATCGGCCGCGGCGTCGGCGCGATCACCCAGGACGACGTGAACCTGGCCATCGCGTCCGAGGCCGTGATCATCGGCTTCAACGTCCGGCCGGCCAGCCGGCCGGCGAGCTGGCGCAGCGCGAGGGCGTGGACATCCGCTACTACTCGATCATCTACCAGGCGATCGAGGAGATCGAGGCCGCGCTCAAGGGCATGCTCAAGCCGGAATTCGAGGAGGCCCAGCTCGGCACGGCCGAGGTCAGGGAGGTCTTCCGGGTACCCAGGGTCGGCAACGTGGCCGGCTGCATCGTCCGCTCCGGGACCATCACGCGCAACAGCAAGGCGCGGCTGGTCCGGGACGGCATCGTGGTCTCCGACAACCTGTCGGTCGAGTCACTGCGCCGGTTCAAGGACGACGCGACCGAGGTCCGGGAGGGCTTCGAGTGCGGTATCGGCATCGGCTACAGCGACATCAAGGTCGAAGACATGATCGAGACCTTCGAGATGCGGGAGAAGCCGCGCACCTGAGGCGGCTGACCGGATCCGGATAGCGCTGAAGCGGATACCGCTGCCATGTACGTGGGCGCGCTGACCCTCGACGTGCTGCTCGGCGATGTGCGGTCGCTCAAGCAGAAGCGGTCGGCGATCCGGCCGCTCATCGCCGAGGTGCACCGGGCGTTCCCCGGTGCCGCCGTCGGCGAGACCGGGCACCTGGATCTGCACCGGCGGGCCGAGATCGGCGTCGCCGTCGTGGCTGACACGGCGGCGCACGCCGTCTCGGTGCTGGAGGCATGCGAGCGCTTCGTCGCCGGGCGCCCGGACATCGAGCTGCTGTCGGCCCGGCAGCGGCTGTTCAACGACGAGGGGGAGTGACCGGGATGGACCCAGCCAGGGCGCGGAAGCTCGGCGAGCGGATTGCCCAGATCGTCGCCGAGATGCTGGAGCGGCGGGTCAAGGACCCGCGACTGGGGTTCGTCACGGTCACCGAGGCGCGGGTGACCGGTGACCTGCGCGAGGCCACGGTCTTCTACACCGTGTACGGGTCAGCGGATGAGCGCGCCGGGACTGCCGCGGCGCTGGCCAGCGCGACCGGCCTGATCAGGTCCGAGGTCGGCCGGCAGACCGGGATCAAGCACACCCCGTCGATCTCGTTCGTGCCGGACACCGTCCCCGACAACGCGCAGAACATCGAGGACCTGGTGGCCAGGGCCCGGGCCGCCGATGCGGCGCTGGCCGCCGCGCGGGCCGGCGCCGAGCCGGCCGGGGACCCCGACCCGTACCGGCTGCCCGGCGAGTCCGGGGACGGCGGCCGCCAGCCCGCAGGCGACAGCACCGGCGACGGCGCGGGCAACGACCGGCCCGGCCCGGCCGAGCTGATCGGGGAAACGTCCGCCAGGACAGATCAGGGCGCGGGATACTCCCGATCGTGACTGCAGCCGCTTTCTGCGACATCGAGGGCGAGTGGGCGCGGGCCGTCAAGGTCCTGGATGGTGCCGGGGAGATCTGCCTGGCCTGCCACATCCGGCCGGACGCTGATGCACTCGGCTCGATGCTGGCGGTGGCCCAGGCCCTCGGCAACGGGCGGCGGCGCGTCGTCGCCTCATTCGGGGACCTGCCGTTCGAGGTGCCCGGCATCCTGGGCTTCCTGCCCGGCCTGGAGCTGCTGTCAGCCCCCGAGGCCTATCCCGAGCGGCCCGAGGTCATGGTGACCTTCGACGCGGCCAGCGCCGACCGGCTCGGCCTGCTGGCCGGGCACGCCGCGCGGGCCGGCGAGCTCATCGTGCTGGATCACCACGCCTCCAATACCGGCTTCGGCACCGTGCACCTGGTCGACCCGGCCGCCGCGGCGACCGCCGTGCTGGCGCACGAGCTGATCGGCCGGCTCGGGATCGAACTGTCCGCCGACATCGCGGTCGGGCTGTATGCGGGGCTCGTCACCGATACCGGCTCGTTCAAGTACCCGGCGACATCCCCGCAGGTGCACCGGCTGGCGGCGAGCCTGATCGCGACCGGCCTCGATCCGGGCGCGGTGGCGCACGAGCTGTGGGACCGGGCCCCGTTCGGGTATCTGGGCATGCTGTCGGCCGCGCTCGGCCGGGCCGTCCTGGAGCCGGGGGCAGGCCACGGCCGCGGCCTGGTCTGGACCACGGTCACCCGCGCTGACCGGGCGGCGGCTGGCCTGTCGCTGGATGCTGCCGAGTCCGTGATCGACGTGGTCCGGCGCACCGATGAGGCCGCCATCGCGGTCGTGCTCAAGGAGTCAGACGACGGGGCCTGGCAGGTCTCGGCCCGGTCCAAGGGCGACGTGGACGTCAGCCGGGCCTGCGTGGCACTCGGCGGCGGCGGTCACCCGCAGGCCGCCGGCTTCACCGCGGGCGGCTCGGCGGCCGAGGTCGTGGCGGCGCTGCGCGAGCAGCTGCTGGCCCAGGCCGGGCCGCCAGCGAGCGGGCCGGCCGGGAGCACGCTACCCGGGAACGGGCCGGCGGCCGGGCGGTGACGGCCGCGAGCGGGCTGATCATCGTCGACAAGCCTTCCGGCCTCACCTCGCACGACGTGGTAGGCCGGATCCGCGGGCTGGCCGGGACACGGCGCGTCGGCCATGCCGGCACGCTCGACCCGATGGCGACGGGCGTGCTGGTCATCGGCGTGCAGAAGGCCACCAGGCTGCTGGGTTACCTGGCGCTGACGGAGAAGGACTACGTCGCGACCATCCGGCTCGGCCAGGCGACCGACACCGATGACGCCGACGGCCAGGTCGTGGCCGCGGCGCCGGCGGCGGCCCTGGCCGACGCCGCGGTGAGCGCCGCCATCGCGGTCCTGACCGGCGAGATCCAGCAGGTCCCGCCCGGTTACAGCGCGATCAAGGTGGGCGGGGAGCGCGCCTACCGGATGGCGCGGGCCGGCGCGGCGCCGGAGCTGGCGCCGCGGACCGTGACGGTGCTGGCGTTCACGGTGACGGACCTGCGGCGCCGCGGCGACCTCCTCGACGTGGACGTGGCGGTGACGTGCTCGAGCGGTACCTACATCCGCGCGCTGGCGCGTGACCTCGGCGCGGCGCTCGGCGTTGGCGGGCACCTCACAGCGCTGCGCCGGACCCGGGTAGGCCCCTACCGGGCGGCCGCGGCGGCGACGCTCGACGAGCTCGCCGCTGACCTGCGGATGATCCCGCTCGCGGCGGCGGCGGCGCAGGCTTTCCCGCGGCGCGACCTGACCGAGCCGGAAACGCGGCTGGTCGCGCACGGCGGCCGGCTCCCGGCCGCGGGCGAGCCCGGCGGCGGCCCGGTCGCGGCGTTCGGCCCTGACGGCACGCTGATCGCGCTGCTGGCGCAGGAGGCGGGCCAGGCCCGGCCGCTCGCCGTTTTCGCCGACTGACCGGACGGCCAGGGCGCCGTGGCCGCGCCCGGCGGCCCCCGGCGGCCCGGCCACAGGCAGGCACAGGGCAGGCCCCAGGGCAGGCACAGGGGCAGGCCCGGGGCAGGCCCGGGGCAGGCCCGGGGCAGGCACAGGGGCAGGCATAGGGCAGGCACAGGGCAGGCCCGGGGCAGGCCGGCTGGCCCGCAGCAGCGGGTGCTGCTGCTGACAGCGCGACGGACATGGCAGGCTTGAGACTGCGAGTTCCGCGGACGATCAGGGAGATAGCACATGCAGCGGTGGCACGGTACCGGGGACGTGCCCGAGGACTGGGGCGCATCCGTCGTCACCATCGGCGTGTTCGACGGCGTGCACCGGGGCCACCAGCGCATCGTCGCGCGGGCCGCGGCAGCCGCGGCGGCGCTGGAGCTGCCCGTCGCGGTCGTCACCTTCGACCCGCATCCGGATGAGGTCGTGCGGCCGGGTACCCATCCGCCGTTCCTGTGCACCGCCCGCCGCCGCGCCGACCTGCTGGCCGGCCTGGGCGTGGACGCGGTCTGCGTGCTGCCCTTCACTCGCGAGTTCTCCCAGCTGGGTCCGGATGAGTTCGTCCGGGCCGTGCTGGTGGACCGGCTGCACGCGGCCCGGGTCGTGGTGGGGGAGAACTTCCGGTTCGGGCACAAGGCGGCCGGGGACGTGGCCCTGCTGGCCGAGCTGGGGGAGAAGTACGAGTTCACCGCCGAGGGCGTGCCGCTGCTGACGGAGGACGGGATGACGATCTCCTCCAGCGAGATCAGGGAACTGCTCGCGGCGGGCGACGTGGCAGCTGCAGCGCGGGATCTCGGCCGCCCGCACCGGGTCGAGGGCGTGGTCGTGCGCGGCTACATGCGCGGCCGGGCGCTCGGATTCCCGACGGCCAACCTGCAGACGCTGCCGCACACGGCCATCCCGGCGGACGGCATCTACGCGGGCGTGCTGTCCAGCACGGACCCCGACGGCCGCGAGACCGCGCGGTGGCCGGCCGCGATCTCGGTGGGCACCAACCCCACGTTTGACGGCCGGGAGCGGACGGTCGAGGCTTACGCCCTGGGCCGGGACGACCTGGACCTCTACGGCGCGCGCGTGGCCGTCGACTTCGTCGCCCGGCTGCGCGGCCAGGTCAGGTTCGACTCGGTGCCCGAGCTCGTCGAGCAGATGCACCAGGACGCCGCCGCTGCCGCGCAGGCCCTGCTGGGACGGGCCGGCGGATAGCCTGCCGGCGCCGGAACCTCAGGTAACGATCGGGTAACGGCGGCGGCTGCGCCGGGGCTGGCGCCGGTTGCTCAGCAGGATCGCCGGCGTGGTAGCGTATAGGCATCGGCCGGAGTATCTGGCCCGGTCAGCTGCGCCCTCAGGCGGCTGGCCAGCGGGAGACCTGCGCGACCACTCCGTGTCTGCTCCCGTGTCCCGATCGGCTCCCCGGACCTAGCCAGGGATGCCCGATGACGAACAAGCAACGAGGGAGCAACGTGCCGCTCGACACCACGGTGAAGAAGGAAATCATCGCCGGGCATGCGACCAATGAGGGTGACACCGGCTCGCCGGAAGTCCAGGTCGCGCTGCTGACCCGGCGGATCAACGACCTGACCGAGCACCTCAAGGTGCACAAGCATGATCACCACAGCCGCCGCGGGCTGCTGCTGCTGGTCGGCCGCCGCAGGCGGCTGCTGAAGTACCTGGCCAGCAAGGACATCACCCGCTACCGTGCGCTGATCGAGAAGCTGGGACTGCGCAGGTAGGACGCTCCCGCGGGCTGCGCTTCGGCGCGGCCCGCTCCGCCTTTCTGCGGCACAACTGAATACCATCACGAAACGAACGACGTCCCGCGGCTGCGGCCCGGAGGCCGATGCGCCGACAGGGCCGGTCCTCGGTAGTGGTTCTCGGGTTGACCCGGCACCGCGGCATGCGGGCCGGGAGGGCCGGGAGCTTCGATCGAAGACCGGCCGGCGGCTGGTCCTGACAGACGGCGGCAGCTGGCTCATCAGCCAGCCGCAGCTAGCCGGCCAGCTCAGCGCCCTGCTCGGCGGGCAGGCGCGGGACCTCAGATACAAGGAGGTCTCACCCGTGGAGGGTGTCTATAGCGCCGAGGTCGTCATTGACAACGGCTCATTCGGGGTCCATAAGCTCCGCTTCGAGACGGGCCGGCTGGCCCGGCTCGCGGCGGGCTCGGCTGTCGTCTACCTGGACGATGAGACGATGGTGCTGTCGGCGACGACCGCGTCCCGCCATCCCAAGGACAATCTCGATTTCTTCCCGCTCACCGTCGACGTCGAGGAGCGGATGTATGCGGCGGGCCGGATCCCCGGCTCGTTCTTCCGCCGGGAGGGCCTGGCTCGTCCGAGGACGCGATCCTCACCTGCCGGCTGATCGACCGGCCGCTGCGGCCGTCCTTCGTGCACGGGCTGCGCAACGAGGTCCAGATCGTCGAGACGATCATGGCCCTGCACCCGGAGCACCTGTACGACGTGGTCGCGATCAATGCCGCGTCCCTGTCCACCCAGCTGGCGGGCCTGCCGTTCTCCGGCCCGATCGGCGGCGTGCGGGTGGCGCTGATCAATGGCCAGTGGGTGGGCTTCCCGACCCACTCGCAGCTGGCGGAGGCCACCTTCGACATGGTGGTGGCCGGCCGGGTGCTGGAGGACGGCGACGTCGCGATCATGATGGTCGAGGCCGAGTCCACGCCCAGCACGCTGCGGCTGATCGCCGACTCCGGGTCCGGCGCGGTGGCGCCGACCGAGGAGATCGTCGCTGCGGGGCTCGATGCGGCCAAGCCGTTCATCAAGCTGCTCTGCGAGGGCCAGCAGGCGATCGCGCGGGAGGCCGCCAAGGAGACCACCGAGTTCCCGGTCTTCGCCGACTACGGCCAGGACGTTTATGACGCGCTGGCCGCCGAGGTGTCCGATGAGCTGGCCCGCGTGCTGACGATCGCCAGCAAGAAGGACCGCGAGGCCGAGACCGACCGGGTCAAGGCGCTGGCGACCGAGAAGCTGGCGGCCCAGTTCGATGGCCGGGAGAAGGAGATCAGCGGCGCGTTCCGGGCGCTGACCAAGAAGCTGGTCCGGCAGCGGATCATCAGCGACGGCGTGCGCATCGACGGCCGCGGGCTGGCCGACATCCGTCAGCTGTCCGCCGAGGCCGGCGTGCTGCCCCGGGTGCACGGCTCGGCGCTGTTCGAGCGCGGCGAGACCCAGGTGCTCGGCGTGACCACGCTGAACATGCTCCGGATGGAGCAGATGATCGACACGCTGAACCCGGAGCGCACCAAGCGCTACATGCACAACTACAACATGCCGCCCTACTCGACCGGCGAGACCGGCCGGGTCGGCTCGCCCAAGCGCCGGGAGATCGGCCACGGCGCGCTGGCCGAGCGTGCGGTCGTGCCGGTGCTGCCCACCCGCGAGGAGTTCCCGTACGCCATCCGGCAGGTGTCGGAGGCCATCGGGTCCAACGGCTCGACGTCGATGGGCTCGGTATGCGCCTCGACGATGTCCCTGCTGGACGCGGGCGTGCCGCTGAAGGACATGGTGGCCGGCATCGCGATGGGCCTGATCCACGAGGGCGGCGAGTACGTCACGCTGACCGACATCCTGGGCGCTGAGGACGCGTTCGGCGACATGGACTTCAAGGTCGCCGGCACCCGGGACGTCATCACGGCGCTGCAGCTCGACACCAAGCTGGACGGCATCCCCGCGTCCGTGCTCGGCGCCGCGCTGATGCAGGCCCGCGCGGCCCGGCTGACCATCCTGGACGTGATGCGCGAGGCCATCGACGAGCCGGGCGAGATGAGCGAGTTCGCGCCGCGGATCATCACGGTCCGGATCCCGGTCGACAAGATCGGCGAGGTCATCGGCCCGAAGGGCAAGATGATCAACTCGATCCAGGAGGAGACCGGCGCCGAGATCACGATCGAGGACGACGGCACCATTTACATCGGCGCGACCGACGGGACCTCGGCTGAGGCGGCCCGCTCGACGATCAACGCGATCGCCAACCCGCACATCCCTGAGGTGGGCGAGCGGTTCCTCGGCACGGTGGTGAAGACGACCACGTTCGGCGCGTTCATCTCGCTGCTGCCGGGCAAGGACGGGCTGCTGCACATCACTCAGATCCGCAAGCTGCACGGCGGCGCGCGGATCGACGACGTGGACTCGGTCATCAAGGTCGGCGACAAGATCCAGGTCGAGATCCGCGAGGTCGACGACCGCGGCAAGCTGTCCCTGGTGCCGGTCGAGGTGGTGGAGCGCGAGGCGGCTGGCGAGGACCTGGGCGGCGACGACCACCGGCCGCGGGAGCGCAGCGACCGCAGCGGCGATCGCGGCGAGCGCGGGCGCGGCGGCGACCGGGACCGCGGCAGCGACCACCACCGCACCCGGCAGCGTCACCGTGAATCCGGTAACTCATGACCGCACGCAGCGGGCAGCGGCTCGCGGGTAATGACGCGCAGATCATCCGCACCGTGCTGCCCGGCGGCCTGCGGGTGATCACCGAGTCGCTGCCCGCTGTCCGGTCGGCCGCGTTCGGCATCTGGGTCGGCGTGGGCTCGCGGGACGAGGACCGCGAGCACACCGGGGCCACGCACTACCTGGAGCACCTGCTGTTCAAGGGCACGCGGCGGCGGACGGCGCTGGAGATCTCCGCGGCCATGGACGCGGTCGGCGGCGAGCTGAACGCGTTCACGGCCAAGGAGTACACCTGCTACTACGCGCGGGTGCTCGACGCCGACCTGCCACTGGCGATCGACGTGCTCTCGGACATGGTGCACAGCTCGCTGATCCAGCCAGCCGACGTGGATGCCGAGCGCGGGGTCATCCTCGAAGAGATCGCCATGAACGACGATGACCCGTCGGACCTGGCGCATGAGGCGATCGTGGCCGAGCTCTTCGGCGACACCCCGCTCGGGCGGCCGATCCTCGGCACCGCCGACTCGATCAACAGGATTACCCAGGCCCAGGTCGCCGAGCACTACCGGGCCCGGTACACGCCGGACAACCTGGTGGTGGCGGCGGCCGGGAACCTGGAGCACGATCAGGTCGTCGACCTGACCCGGGCGGCGTTCGGCCTGGTCATCGACGAGCAGGCCAGCCCGGCGACGCCGCGGCTGGGCGGTGACGCCACCGGCGGCGCGACCGGCTCGGGCGTCCGGCTGATCTCGCGGCCGATCGAGCAGGCGAACCTGGTGCTGGGCTGCGGCAGCCTGTCCCGGACCGATGAGCGCAGGTTCGCGCTCGGCGTGCTGAACGCGGCGCTGGGCGGCGGCATGTCGTCGCGGCTCTTCCAGGAAATCAGGGAACGGCGCGGACTGGCCTACTCGGTCTACAGCTTCAGCACCCAGCATGCGGAGACCGGCCTGTGGGGCATCTACGCGGGCTGCCTGCCGGCCAAGGCCGAGGAAGTCCTGGCCATCTGCCGGGACGAGGTCGCCAAGGTCATCGCCAGCGGCCTGACCGATGAGGAGCTGAGCCGCGGCAAGGGCCAGCTGCGCGGGTCGATGGTGCTCGGCCTGGAGGATCCGTCCTCCCGGATGAGCAGGCTCGGCAAGTCGGAGCTGGTCTATCCCCGGCTGGAGCCAGTGGACGAGATCCTGGCCTCGATCGAGGCGGTCACCCACGACCAGATCCGCGAGGTCGCGAAGACCGTGCTCAGCCAGCCGAAGGCGCTGGCCGTGGTCGGCCCGTTCGACAGCGAGGACCCGTTCGCCCAGGCCATCGCGAGCTGACCGGGCCGGCCGGCACGGCCAGGCCGCCGGTCAGGCGCTGTCCCGACGGGATTGGCCGGTCTGACGATGTCCCGCCCGGATCGGCTGCGCTGATCCGGCCCCGCCGGGATCAGCCTGACTCGGGGGGCTGGTAGTCGATGTCCCGGTCCACCATCTCGTAGACCTCCATGCCGATCGGCCTGCGCTGCTCCTCGGCGATGTGGCCGAGCAGGCCCGCCGCCCTGGCCAGCAGTGCGAAGCCGCGCAGCAGGCCGGCTGGCAGGCCGAGGTCGGCCAGGGCAGCGCCGCACGTCCCGGCGCCGTTCAGCGGCAGCGTGCGCCCGAGCACCTGCGGATGCACCCGGCCGATCGCCTCGAACAGCCGCAGGTGCGGCCCGCGCAGTCCCTCCTCCGCGGCGATCCGGATCAACGCCGGCGTGCGCGGATCGGTGACCTTGTGCACCGGATGGCCGAGCCCCGGCACGAAACGGCCCGCCGCCCTGGCCCGCTGCACCGCGGCCAGCGCGACTCCGTCCCAGCCCGCGTCGTCGGACGGCGGCGGCTCGCCCGCCGCCGCGAGGGCGTCGGCCAGGAACCGCCCCGCGTCCTCGGTCACGCCCAGGAACCTGGACCCGCCGCCGAGCAGGCCGGCCGCGAGCGCGCCCTGCACGGACTCCGGTGCGCTCAGGTAGGTCAGCCGCGCGGCGATCGCCGTCGGGGTGAAGCCGTGATCAGCCAGCGCGACCAGCACCGCCTCGAAGACCCGGACCTGACGGGCGTCCGGGCGGCGCTGGGTCACCAGCCACAAGGCCAGCTCGCCGAAGGAGACGTGGCCCATCAGGTCGGCGGCGAGGTCCTGCCCGAGCAGCGTGATGGTGTCGGCGTCGGACGTGCCGAGCGAGGTCGGGAAGCCGTGCTGCGCTGCGTCGGTCATTCGCTGGCTCCTGGATCGGGCGGGCCGGGCGGCAGGGCGGAGCCGGGCGGCAGGGCGGAGCCGGGCGGCAGGGCGGAGCCGGGCGGCGGGGATGGGCTGGGCGGCGGCGATGGGCCGGGCGGCGGGGATGGGCTGGGCGGCGGCGATGGGCCGGGCGGCGGGGATGGGCTGGGCGGCGGGGAGGAAGCAGGCCCGGCGAGCCAGGCCCGGATCTCGTCCCCGTGCTCGTCCAGCGCGGGCGGCGGCAGGTCGTACCGCGGGGCGGTGGCCGAGAAGGTCAGCGGGTTGCGGATGCCCGGCACAGCGGCCGCACCGCGGCCGGCCGTCACCACCGGCTGCAGCCCGATCTGCTCGGCGAACCTGATTCCTGCCTCGACGGTGTTGATCGGGCCGCAGGGCACGCCGGCCGCGATGAGGATGCCGAACCACTCGGTGGCGGACTTGCCGCTGAGCCCCTCGACCAGCAGCGGCCGGAGCTGGCCGCGGTTGGCGGTCCGGCCCGAGTTGGCGGCGAACCGCGGATCGTCAGCCAGCTCGGGCTTCCCGATGACCTCGCACAGCCTGCGGAACTGGATGTTGTTGCCCGCGGCGATGACGAGCTCGCCGTCCCCGGTGGGCAGCGGCTCGTAGGGGAACAGGCTGGGATGGGAGTTGCCCATCCGGTGCGGCACGACGCCGCCCGCCGCGAAAGCACTCGTCTGGTTCACCATCCCGGACAGCGCGGCGGCCATCAGGTTGACCTCGACGTGCTGGCCCAGGCCGGTGACGCCGCGGTGATGCAGGGCCGTCAGCACGCCGATCGTCGCCTGCAGGCCGGAAATCACGTCGAAGACCGCGACCCCGGCGCGGTAGGGCTCCCCGCCGGCATCACCGGTCAGGCTCATCAGCCCGGACATGGCCTCCACGATGAGGTCATAGCCGGGCAGCCCGGCGCCGCCGCCGGTGCCGAACCCGGTGATGGAGGCATAGACGATGGCCGGGTTGGCGGCGCTGACCGTCTCGTAGTCCAGGCCGAACTTGCGCAGGCCGCCCGGCTTGAAGTTCTCCACCATGATGTCGGCGCGGCGGGTCAGCTCGGCGGCCGCGGCCCGGCCTTCCTGGTCGCGCAGGTCGAGCAGCACGGAGCGCTTGTTCCGGTTGATGGCGAGGTAGTAGGTGGAGATGCCGTCGCGCACCGGCGGCATCCAGTGCCGGGTGTCGTCCCCGGCCGGGCCCTCCACCTTGATCACGTCAGCGCCCAGGTCGGCCAGCAGCATGGTGCAGTACGGGCCGGCCAGCACCCGGGAGAAGTCGGCCACGAGCAGCCCGGCCAGCGGGGCTTCGGGCTGGCTCACGGCAGAGGCACATCCTTCGGTCCGCGCATGGGCGGTGCTGCGGGCTGATATGGGTGACGGGCCGGAACGGGCATCGCCGGCCGCCGTCGCTGCGGTCAGGCTACCAATGCCCGATCCGGGCGGCGCGGCCCGGCCGGACCGCCCCGCGGGGCCGGGCCGGTGGCTAGGATCGGGCCGAGGTCGGCCGCCTGCCGGGCGCGGCGAGCGAAGGGGGCACGATGATCAAGGTCGGTGTGCTGGGCGCCAAGGGGCGCATGGGGACTGAGGCGTGCCGGACGGTCGAGGCCGCCGGCGACCTGGAGCTGACGGCGACCGCGGACGCGGGGGATCCGCTGGAGCCGCTGACGGCCTGCGACGTGGTGGTGGACTTCACCCATCCCGGCGTGGTGCTGGACAACCTGCGCTGGTGCCTGGCGCAGGGGCTGAACGTCGTGGTCGGGACGTCCGGCTTCGACGGCGCGCGGCTGGCCGCCGTGACCGTGTGGCTCGGCAGCACGCCGTCAGCCCGGGTCCTGATCGTGCCGAACTTCTCGATCGGCGCGGTGCTGATGATGCGGTTCGCCGAGCAAGCCGCGCCGTTCTTCGAGTCCGCTGAGGTGGTCGAGCTGCACCACCCGGCCAAGGCGGATGCACCCTCCGGCACGTCGACGCGGACCGCCGCGATGATCAGCGCGGCCCGGTCGGGAGCCGGCCTGGGGCCGTCGCCGGACGCCACCGTCTCGGGCGCCCCGGCTGCCCGCGGCGCCGTCGTCGACGACGTGCACGTGCACTCGGTCCGGCTGGCGGGCCTGGTCGCGCACCAGGAGGTGCTGCTCGGCGGCCACGGCGAGATCCTGACCATCCGGCATGACTCGCTGGACCGGGCCTCGTTCATGCCGGGCGTGCTGCGCGCGATCCGCGGCATCGAGTCGCTGCCGCCCGGCCTCACCGTCGGCCTGGACGCCCTGCTCGATCTGTGAGCCCGCGGCCCCGCGGGGACACCAGCAGCGTCGAAGCGTGCCTGCCGCGGTTGTTTCAGCAGCAGCCGCGCATCCACGCTGTCCGGGCCAGGCGCCCGGATCGGCCGGCCCTCAGGACTCGGCGATGCGCTTGATCTCGCTCAGCCGGGCATCCCACTCGGCGGCGAGTCCGGCCATCCACCGCGCGGTCGCCTGCAGGGCGTCGGACCTGGTCACGTAGCGCACCTCGCGGCCGCTCCGGCGCGCCTCCACCAGCCCGGCCCGGCTGAGCACGGCAAGGTGCTTGACCACGGCCTGCCGGGAGATCGGCAGTCCGCCGGCCAGCGATGTCGCCGTGCCGCCGCCCCGTGCGGCCAGCGCGGCCAGCAGCTGCCGCCGGGTCGGATCGGCCATCGCGGCCAGCACCTCATCGATGGATTGGCCCGTCCCGGTCACGGCACTGCCGCGGCGGACCGCGCCGCGACCGGGGCCGGGCATGGCGGCGGGACCGTCACGATGACGTCCGTTCTGCATAGTCCTGCAGTTCGCCCAGCTCGGAGATCCAGCCCTCGGTGTTCTCCTTCACCGCCGTGCCCCGCTCATCCTCGCTGACCGCCAGGCGGCCGAAGCCGCTCTCGACCACGCGCAGCCGGGTGCGCGCCCCATCCGGGCTGAGCGAGAACTCGACGAGGGTGGAGTTGCCATCGACGGGATCCTCGCCGGACCGGCGCGCCCACCGGTAGGAGAAGAAACTCGGCGGCTCGACGCGCTCGATGACGGCCCGGTGATCGGGAGAGTTGTACTGGGCCCAGCCGAAGACCATCTTCCCGCCGGGCCGCAGGTCCACCTCGGCCGAGTCGCCGAACCAGCGCGCGACGTGCTCGGCCTCCGTCAGCACGGCCCAGACACGTTCCTGCGGGGCGTCCACGACGATCTCGCGCTCGATCCGGTCAGCTGCCATGACTTGTTCCTCTCGGTTGAGGTGCTACCCGATAGTTGCACATCAGGCCAGGGATGCGCAACCAATAGGTTGCAGGTAGTGGGCGAGGGCGGCGGCCCTGCTCGCGACAAGCGTCTCGTACCGGCAGATGGCGGGCAGCCCGCTATAGCACCGGCGGCGCGCGGGGATGCTAGGCCCATGCGGGAGAGCGCGGCCGCCAGCGGGCACGGGAGGAGCACGGCATGCGGGTGATCCTGAACGTGATCTGGCTGGTGCTGTGCGGCTTCTGGATGGCGATCGCCTACGCGGCCGCCGGGCTGCTCTGCTTCATCCTGATCATCACGATCCCGTTCGGCATTGCCTGCTTCCGGATCGCCGGCTACGTGCTGTGGCCGTTCGGGAACACCGTCGTGCCGCGGCGCGACGCCGGGGCAGGCGCGCTGATCGGCAACATCATCTGGATCGTGCTGTTCGGCTGGTGGCTGGCGCTCGGGCATCTGGTGACCGGCGTGCTGCTGTGCGTGACCATCATCGGCATCCCGCTGGGCCTGGCGAACTTCAAGCTGATCCCGATCTCGCTGATGCCGCTCGGGGTGCAGATCGTGCCGACGACATCGGGGTATCCGGGAATGCGCTGACCAGCGGCGGTTCCCGGCCGGCCGGGAACCGCTACAGCTGGCCGACGCTGGTCACGGTCAGCACCGCGATTCCTGCCTCGTCCGACGCGGCCAGGTCCACGGTCGCGCTGAAGCCCCAGTCATGATCGCCGGCCGGGTCATCGAAGATCTGCCGGGTCAGCCACTGGCCCGGCCGCTCCTCGATGATCAGCAGGGCAGGGCCGCGCGCGTTGGAGCCGGTGCCGATCTCGTCGTGCTCGGCGAAGTAGGGCTCGATCGCGGCGGCCCACTCCTCGCTGTCCCAGCCCGCGTCCGCGTCCAGCTCGCCCAGCTCGTCGTAGCGCCGCAGCGCGGCCAGCTCGACCCGCCGGAACAGCGCGTTACGGACCAGTACCCGGAACGCGCGGCGGTTGCCGGTCACCGCCGGAGGCCGGTCATCGGCCGGGCGGGCCGGCTCGGCCGCGGGATTGCGCAGCCGCTCCCACTCGTCGATCAGGCTCGAGTCGACCTGCCTGACCAGCTCGCCGAGCCATTCGATCAGGTCGCTGAGGTCCTCGGTCCTCGCCTCCTCCGGCACGGTCTGGCGCAGCGCCTTGTAAGCATCGGCCAGGTAGCGCAGCACGATGCCCTCCGCGCGCGCCAGCCCGTAGAAGCTGACGTACTCGGTGAAGGTCATCGCCCGCTCGAACATGTCCCTGGCCACCGACTTGGGCGCCAGCTGATAGTCGGCGACCCAGGGATGCCCTTGCCGGTAGATGTTGTAGGCGGCCTCGAGCAGGTCGGCCAGCGGACGCGGGTAGGTGACCGCGTCCAGCAGGTTCATCCGTTCCTCGTACTCGATGCCGTCAGCCTTCATCGCGGCCACCGCCTCGCCGCGGGCCCTGGACAGCTGGGCGGCCAGCACCTGGCGCGGGTTGTCCAGCGTCGCCTCGATCACCGACAGCACGTCCAGCGGGTATTCCGGCGACTCGCGGTCCAGCAGCTCGATGGCCGCCAGGGCCAGCGGTGACAGCGGCTGGTTGAGCGCGAAGTCCTCCTGCAGGTCCACGGTCAGCCGGGCCAGGCGGCCGTCGGCATCGGGCTCGGCGAGCCGTTCCACCACTCCGCCGGCCAGCAGCGCCCGGTAGATGGCGATGGCCTGGCTGATGTGCCGGCGCTGAGCGGGCCGGTCCTCGTCGTTGCCGGTCAGCAGGTGCCGCATCGCGGCGAAGCAGTTACCCGGCCGGCTGATCACGTTGAGCAGCATCGCGTGGCTGACCGCGAAGCTGGACCGCAGCGGCTCCGGGTCGGCGGCGACGAGCCGCTCGAAAGTGGGCTGCCCCCAGGACACGAAGCCCTCGGGCGGCTTCTTGCGCACCACCTTGCGCCGCTTCTTCGGGTCATCACCGGCCTTGGCCAGCGCCTTCTCGTTCTCCACTACGTGCTCGGGCGCCTGCACCACCACCCGGCCGGTGGTGTCGAACCCGGCCCGGCCCGCCCGGCCCGCGATCTGGTGGAACTCGCGCGCCGTCAGCAGCCTGGTCTTGCTCCCGTCGTACTTGGACAGCGCGGTGAGCAGCACGGTGCGGATGGGCATGTTGATGCCGACCCCGAGCGTGTCGGTGCCGCAGATGACCTTCAGCAGGCCGGCCTGGGCCAGTGTCTCCACCAGCCGGCGGTACTTCGGCAGCATCCCGGCGTGGTGGACGCCGATGCCGTGCCGGACCAGCCGGGACAGCGTCTTGCCGAAACCGGGGGCGAACCGGAAGTTGCCGATCAGCTCGGCGATGGCGTCCTTCTCCGCCCGCGTGCAGACGTTCACGCTCATCAGCGCCTGCGCCTGCTCGATGGCGGCGGCCTGGGTGAAGTGCACGATGTAGATCGGCGCCTGGTGGGTGGTCAGCAGTTCCTCGACCGTCTCGTGCAGCGGGGTGAGCACGTAGGAGAACAGCAGCGGGACCGGGCGCTGCACCGAGCTCACGACCGCGCCCGGCCGTCCGGTGCGCCGGGTCAGGTCCTCCTCGAACCGGCGGACGTCGCCGAGGGTGGCGGACATGAGCACGAACTGGGCCCGCGGCAGCTCGATCAGCGGCACCTGCCAGGCCCAGCCGCGATCGGGGTCGGCGTAGTAGTGGAACTCATCCATCACGACCTGGCCGATGTCAGCGTCGGCGCCGTCCCGCAGCGCGATGTTGGCCAGCACCTCGGCCGTGCAGCAGATGATCGGCGCGCCCGCGTTGACGCTGCCGTCGCCCGTCATCATGCCGACCTCGGCCGGCCCGAAGGCGTCGCAGAGCGCGAAGAACTTCTCCGACACCAGTGCCTTGATCGGCGCGGTGTAGAAGGTGCGGTCGTCGCGGGCCAGCGCGGTGAAGTGCGCGCCAGTCGCTACCAGGCTCTTGCCCGAGCCGGTCGGGGTGCTCAGGATCACGTTGGCACCGGTCACGATCTCGATCAGCGCCTCCTCCTGGTGCGGGTAGAGGGCGAAGCCCTGCTTGGCGGCCCAGGCGGCAAAGGCCTCGAATACCTCGTCCGGATCGGCGGTCTCCGGCAGCTGATCGATGAGAGTCATGACCTGCCCATCGTGCCAGCTTCGAGGCAGTGCCCCGGCCTGCGGCCGGTTCCGGGCGGACGCCCGCCGGGCTGGCGCGGGGCGTGCGCCTGCTGGCCAGGGCGGCCTGGCTCGCGATCGGCTCAGTCGCCGGTCACGCCGTCAATCTGCTCGCGCAGGAAGTCGGCGTGGCCGTTGTGCCGCGCATACTCCTCGATCATGTGCTGATAGACCCAGCGCAGGTCGATGCTTTCGCCGCGGCGGCCGGCGAAGGTTTCCTCCAGGGATCGGCCGGCCGCTGCCTCGCGGGCCAGGGCGCACTCGGCGACGTAGCTGGCCAGGTCGGCCCCGGCGCCGCCGGGTTCGGCGAAATCGAAATCGCCATCCGGGAATTCGTCCGAGCAGTGCACGTATCCCAGCTCGGGCTGGCCGGCGAACCGGCGGCGGAACCAGGCGCGCTCCACCTCGGCCATGTGCCGGACCAGGCCGAGCAGCGACAGCGAGGACGGCGGCACGGCCCGCCGGGCGAGCTGCTCTGCGGTCAGGCCCTGGCACTTGAGCAGCAGCGTCGCCCGGTGATACTCCAGCCAGGTTTCCAGCGACTCCCGCTCACCGGCCACCGTGGGCGGCTCGGCGCGCTTCACGTCAGGCGCGGTCCATGTCATCTGGACATAGTGCTGCGCCGCAGCGGTTCGGGCAAACCCATTCCCGGCCGCGCCAGCTGGCCGTGCCCGTCCGTCACACCGCCGGCGGGCCACTGAGCCGGGCCTGCTCGTCCTGCACCCACAGGCCGGTGAGACCGCGAAAGTGCGCGATGAACTGGTCCCGCTCGGCGGCCGGATAGGTCGCGGTCACCGTGTCGACGAGCAGCCGGTCGAAGTCGCGGCCCGCCGCCCACTCGAGCACATGAGCGTCAAGGTCGGCCAGATTCTTCTCGCAGAACTCGCGGTAGGCGTCGGCGGCCAGGTAGCCATCGGCCAGCCTGCGGTACTCGGCCAGCTTCGCCGCGTAGTCCAGGTCCTCGCGGTCGGCGGTGCCGAAATACTGCCGCGTGTCCAGGTCGGGCTGCGGCCGGCGATCCGTGACCAGGCAGAAGATGACCCACTTCAGCAGTGTCCTGATCGCCCAGGGAAAGTAATAGTGCAGCGAGGTGAGCGAGACATCCGGGCAGGCATTCGCGTAGTCGATCGGATGCACGTCACTGCCGCGGACCAGCGTCTCGCAGGAGTTGAACTCCCACCGGAAGAAGGCTGGTTGTAGCGCTCGGCCGTATAGGCGTACTTGGCGTGCTCGACCGGGTTCTTGTAGGGCACGAGCACCGTCTCCGGCACCTTCAGGCCGAGCCGCAGCATCGCGCAGTACGCCGCGTGCTTCTCCATCGACTGGAACGTGAACGGCGAGTTCAGCAGGTACACGTCGTCCATCAGCGCGATTTCTTCAGCCACTCGCGCGGCTGACCTTGCAAGCCGCTGGGCGAGAGGGGAACGGGGGATCACATGACTTCCAGGATCATCACCACACCGGCACCGACAGTGGCCGCGCCCAGCCAGGACGAGCTGCTGGACATGATGCATCGCGCGGTCTTCGATGACGGCGACCCGAGCTTCGAGACCACGGACGGCCGCGAGACCGAGGCGGACGGTACGTGCCAGCACGATCATCCGACATGGCTCCGCGCGAACGCGCTGATCTGACATGGCCATCAATCAGGCCCGCCTCGATCTGGCCGAGCGGATCAGCGCCTACGAGCAGGGCGAGCTGGAGGACACGGCCATCTTCCAGTTGTTCCAGCACATGATCGATACGGGCATGGCGTGGCGTCTTCGGGGCAGCTACGGCCGGATGGCCGCCTACCTGATCGAGAACGGGCACTGCCATGATCCGATCCCCGGCGAGTCCGTGGATGACGACGAGTGGTCCGAGGATGCATACAGCATGACGTACTGAGCGCGGTCACCGTGGCCGCGCCCGAGGTAGTGACCAGTGGCTGCTCGGGGCTGCTGCTGTCCATGCCTGCACGGCAGGACATCACGTTGGCTCCCCTCGCGCCGGTCAACTCCTGCCCGGTGCTTACCGGACGCGGGGGATGTGAAGGACCCCGGTCGATCTACCTGGCCGGGTCCTCAATCATGTGCTGGGCCTGGGACTACGCGCTTCTGAGCAGTGGCTTGGCCCGGAACCGAGGCTGATGCCCGGCGGGCACTGCACGGTGACCTGATACGTGATCTCGGCAACGACCTGCGTCCCTGTCGTGCTGGTGTCCGAGCCACCGCAGCCAGCGAGCACGAGTTTTTCTTGCGCACAGGCCATCGAAATGCCGAGACGCCATTGACCTGCGCAGATGTCCGCCGAGCCTGGTTATCCACTTTTCCACACACACAGCAATCCACAGCCCGTGCACCGTTCTAGCGGCGTGTTTACCCAGCCCGTCCACAGCCCTGTGCACAGGCTGGAACGGCGAATGGGCCAAGCGGCGCGCGACTGTCGGAGCCGTTCGATACAACGGATATGGATCGCTGCCCGAAACAGCGACGGCCCCCCTGCTGGGAACAGGAAGGGCCGCCTGAACGAAGCTCCTCCTGGGACGAAGGAAGTTCCGCGACATGAACCTAACAGCGACGGCTGACATTTTGCTATCCGAAGTCCGGAGACGCAGGGCCGTGGCCTGCGGCGTGCGGTGATCACCGGTGCTGAAACGGCCCGGTGAGGGGCCGCCTGAGAAATGGCGGGCCATCGGCTCAGCCTTTGACGACACCGCCAAGACCGTGCGGCTCTGCGTGATCCTGCTGGTGCTCACGGTGCCGTGGATTGCAGTAGCGCTGATCATGCGGTGAGCACCTGACATGCTGGACCGATGGGCTACCCGGCTCCAGGCGGTGACCGAGCGCCGATCCTGATCGGGCCGCCGAGCCCGAGGGCGAGCACGAGCTTCCCGCCGCGCCGGACGCCGAGGTACGGGACAACGGCCGGGGAGACTGGATGCCGTGCACCGCGCCAGGCACCGGCTGTAGCACCGGCTAAGCGGGTAGTGCTGGTGCATAAGGCGAGGACTGACCGGCCATGACACTGCCGACCAGGCGATACCGGATCGTGGTCTTCGAGCTGACCGAGGACGGCAGCGAGGTTCAGGCCACATCGAAGGTCATCACGGCACCGGAGCCATGGAGTGCCATCACCAAGTGGGCCGAGGAGATGGCGGTGGAAGACTCGCTGTGACTGAGTTAGAGCTTCGCGAATGCTCAAGATCATCGGCTAGGAAAGACCGGCGGACCTTAACCGGCCGCGCACGAGGCGGGCTGGCCAGGACTGTCACACGCAGGGCCAGGACGCGACCAGCGCAGTGGCCTGGCCAGCCGACTACACGCGTGCAGCGCCGAGACCCTATGCCTTAACCGGAACACCTGGACCGGGCTGAGCGGCTAGCCTCTCGCCATGACCGGTGAGACCACCGGCGTCCAGGTGACCGGGGTTCGCAGGACTCGCGCCCGCACGGAGGCGGAGCGCGACCGCTGGCACTTCCCGCTCATGCCTCCAGGACAATAAGCTCTCCGCTACGCTCTGCGCATGTCCTATCGCTCCCGACTCATCCTCGGCTCGGCTGCGGTGGTTGCTGCACTGGCTGGCTGCGGGTCCGCCGCGCCTAGCACGATCACTCCGAGCGCGACCCCAAGCTCATCATCGGCCAGCGCCAGTCCGACGCCGACCGCGACGGCCACCGCAGCGGTCACGGTCAGGCCGAAGCCCGAGCCCGCGAAGACGTACTACTACACACCGGCAACGACGGCGCCCGCCTACGCACCCCCGCCGCCCCTTCGTCCCTGACCAGCCAGCCGGAACCGGTGTTCCGATAGGCGACAAGGCTTCTACTGGCCAGGGGAGCGCTACCGTGCGGAAGGGTGACCGGTACCGGGCTACTCAGCGCCTGCGCCGGTCCAGGACGCTGGGCTGGGAGCCGAGCTAGATGGCGCGTGCCTGGGTGACACCGGGCGAGCCTGGCTGGGCTGCCTGGGCAGGCCATGGTTAGGATCCTGCGGAGGGATCTCGGCTATACAGGACTGGCGAATACGTGCCGAGGTTCGGCTGACGGCGCGGCGCGGCTCAGTAGCCCTGGCAGGTGGCGTTGAGCCCGTTGGCGTCCTTCAGGAACTTGTCCAGGTCCGACAGGTAGGAACGCGGGTTGTTGGTGAGGGCATCGAGGTTGGCGGAGCCGAGGTCAAGTGCCGTCTTCTCGATGCTGACCGCCAGCTCCCTGGCTGCGTTCGGGCCGATCGGCACGCCGGGCACGTCGGCATCGTTCGCTGCATGCGTCAGCCCCGCATTCCAGGGCGTGCTGTTGTCCTGCACGATCGAGATCGTCCCGGCCGGGCTGGTGCCCGTGGGGAAGGCCGCCTGCACCTGCGAGTAGACGACGCCGAATGCCGCGCACTCGCTGGCTGCCACGCTGGCGATGACCTGAGCGGCCGGGGTGGTACTCGGCGTCGCCTCGGCGTGGCTGGCTGGCCTGGCACTTCCGCAGGCGGTCAGCGCGAGAGCACCAGCCAGTCCGGCTATGGCTGCACGTAGTCGCATGGCTACGTAGCGTACAGATCCGGGCGCTGATGCAGGCGGGAACGCTGACCGGCAGCTAATGGGCGATCATTGGCATGATCGTCGCGCCGTAGTGGGCCGCTGCCAGCCGTTCGACCATTGGCGAGAGGTATCGCCTGGGTCCGGGTGCCCAGGACGTTCTCAGGACGTCGATGCTGTGTCTCCAGGGTGTCAGCTACCTGATGCCGCTGGTCGTCATGAGCGATCAGGTGCTCGATGGCAGGGCCACACGGCCGGATTCGTATGGGGCTTCACCGTGGCGGAGTACCCCGGACTCCAGTATTGGGTCAGGGGTTCGTGTCGAGGCAGGAGAGCAGTGTCCCGCTGGATGGGCTCCATCCCCACGCGGCGTGATCGGCCTCACGGACAGCCGCCACGAGCCCCGCGCTGGTAGCGTCCCCGACCGCGTTGCCGTACGCGTTGAGGACAGCTTTCCAGATCGCCGCGTCCCTGGCAACCCGCGGCGGGTTCGGCGGGTGGACCGCCTGCAGGCTGTCATGGTGGCCGCGGCTGATCGTCCTGTTCCTGGTTCACGGCGTTGTCGTCGGAATAGACCTTGTAACGTCCCCGCAGACGCTGGCGGCCTGGACGACGGTTGCCCTTCCACGCTGGTCATGCTGCCTTCCGGCGCACTGGGTGCGCTGACGCCCGACGGCACCTTGCTGGCGTCGCCTGGGCCTTGACAACCGGAGCCGGTGCTGACGACGGCTTAACTGCCGGGGCTGCTGCCGAGTGCGTGGCTATCGCACTGCCGCACCCTCCGATTGCCAGCAGGATGGCTCCTGCCGCCATGCTCGCGGCGTATCCTCCAGCATTAGCCCGGCGCGTTTTATCTGGTCTAACAGGCATAGCCAGTCCTCGCCCTCCAGTCAGCGCCGCGCCGATGTGCGGCGCCCGTAGCGTTCCCGTCCTGCCGGTCAGGTCTGCCACCGTGCAGTCGCGGTTGTTCCCGCCCGGGCCAGCGACTTCTCCGCTGTTCCCGGCTGCTTAGCGCGGTCGAGATGGCCCTCAAGATGAGGCCCGCAGCGCCATGGCCCCGATGACGAGCGGCGTACCGGGGCCATTCGCATGTCTCAGCTCAGCGGCCCCTGGGGAGCTGGCGGGCTGCCTGGCCCGTCTCCTGCGCAGGCTCCCGTGGCCAGGCCGTTGGCGATCGAGTAGCCCTGACTTACGTCGGCATTGACATCGGCAATGGCCTGGTTGCCCGAAGCAATGGTGCTGGCTATGGCATTCTTGGCCGACGTTATAGCCGCCGATGAACCATCGGGCGCGCTCTCGCCATAGCTGCTAAGCGTGCTCAGGTCGCCCTCGAAGGTCTTTATGTCGCCTCGCAGCGTATTGATATCGCTCTGGACGCTATCCACGTCGTTGGAGAGCGTGCTGACCTGATCGTTGTACAGCGTGCTGGCCGCATCGTTATAGACGGTGCTGGAGACATTCGTGCAGTAGCTGCCCTGGCCACCGGCCGCATCCGACTCTTCGCTCTTGAGGTCGCCGTAGGTGCTGGACGCGTCCCCCTGCAGTGTGCTGGCGTCCCCGCTGACCGTGGTTGCATCGTTGTCCATGGTGGACAGGTCGCTGCTGGCCTGCGTGACGGCGGACGCTGCAGCCGAGGCGCTGGCGGCTGCGCTGGAGGCGGCGGCTGAGGCGCTGGCCGAGGCCTGGGCCTGCTGCTGCTCCTGCTGGTTGATCTGGCTTTCCTCGGCGGTGTCCTCGGTCCAGCCGTTCGACGTGAAGTCCCCGCAGACCTCCTGGCCGACGTACTGGCCGCCGCCGTCGATCACCTCGGCCACGTCGCCACTGCTGTCCTCCATCACGCAGACCATCGACTGCGCCTCGTCCGGCTGCTGGGGCTGAGCCGTCCAGAAGCTGCCAGCGGATGAGAGCTGCTGAGCGAGCGCCTGGCACTCCCCCGAGCTTCCCTGCAGGACGGTGATGAGCGCGTTCGTGCCGCTGTCGTAGATGCTGCAGACGGCCGAGCTGGCCGGACTGCTGCCACCGGCTGATACCGTCGCCCGGCCGCCGTTGCTGCCGCAGCCGGCCAGAACGCATGCCGTAATCAGTGCTGCTACCGCTAGAATTCCCCTGATCATTGCCCTCATCGCCTTATGGCAGGTATTCCTCGGCAATTCTGCCTCGTGCGTCCGGCTCTTGCGCAAGCTTCTCGGTAGCCGCTACGTACTCGCGCGGGACTATGCTGTGCAGCTCGGTTCCCGACCAGCCGGTGCCCCCGGCCGGATTCCAGTCAGCCGGGGGCTGCTCCTGACGCGGCCTGACTGATGCCGTTCAGAGCATGTTCTCCGTCTCGAACACCGGGGGATCATTCACGCTCTTCGGTAAGTCAGCTCTGGACAGCCAGCGCATACCTGAGCGTGTCGCGGATCATCTTCGTGGCCGCCTCTCCTGCGGGCGCTCCGTCGCTCTCGCCGATGAAGTAACACCAGACCTCACTGCCGCGAATGCCTCCAGGCAGCGGATGCCTGCCCGTGATGTCAATCAGGGCGGTCAGGTCGATCGCCTCCATGCGTACTCCCAGCACAGCCTGCGGCTCGCCCGTGACCCGTCGGCCCAGCTCCCTCGTGAGGAAGTCGGCCAGCGCCTGCGGCAGCTCCAGGGCCGCCTCGATGCGCTCCCTCCAGGCTTTCGGGAGTCGCGGGTCCGCTGGCTCGTCGGCCTGGTCGCGCGGCTCGATGTGGAGGATCATGACCGCGTACTTCCGGTCGCGCCAGTCGGAGCTGACCGCGTACGGCAGCACCAGCCGGGCGGCCACCCCATCAGCTCCCTCAGCCGGAGCTAATACGGCGTCCAGGCCGCTGCCTCTTCCTGCCCACCGGAACCACCGGTCGCCCTCGTGGACATACGTGAGCGACCTCACCAGCGCCATGACCGGTCAGCTGCCGGGAACGCCTCGAAGCGCTGCCGCAGCTCGTCCTCATCGACATCTGGATGGACCGCAGTGCAGGCCGTCATCACCACGAAGCGCACCCAGGGCGGCCGATTCTCCTGCGACTGCACGCAGTTGCTGCCCGGCAAGTTGACATTGCCGGCCTGGCTGACCAGCCTCAGCACAGGGAGTCCGCCGTCGGTCGTGTACCGCCATCGGCTTGTCACCAGGCGCTGAGGCCACCGCAGTTTCTGCAGCGGCCCGGCAGCCCAGTCGGCCAGGCCGGAGAGCCACGCGAGCATGAACACGACGAAGGCGACAACTGCAACGATGATGCTCGGGAGGAACAGCGGGTTCGAGTGCGGCTCCTTGTCCAGCTCGCCAATGAGGCTGGCAGCGGCGATGGCCAGCCCCGCCAGGGTGCCGCTAGACGCCATGATCTGCCCGCGTCCCGTTGCCATGAGCTGAAGCGTAGGTGTCTAACAGCACCTGCGGCCGGGACATGCGCCAGGCTCCCTGCTGGCTACTTCTCCCGGCCGCCGCTGTGTTCTGGTCCCTGGTTGTAATGGCGCCGGGGCCAATTACTCCGCCAGGTGTGTTCTGCTGGACTGATGAAGGCGCTAGCCGACACGAGTGGTCTCGCATACTGCCGAAGGTGTCAGTGTGCCGTGGCTATTGATCCGGATATCCCCGCTGGCCTTGCGGGATTCCACGCTGCACGTCATATTGATCCGGCGACTAACCTCGATTCCCGGAAGTCGGCTGAACCGGCGCCTGCGCGTTCTTCGCACCGCTGACCAGGGCAGACGCCCTAACCTCAACGAATCTTCCTGAACAGACGCCACCGAGAATCCCGGGGCGAAACCGGACAGCTGTGGCGGCGCCATCCTCGTGACCTGGGAATACCTTGTCAGGTTCCGACGGTCCAGTAGGCCGACCTGGTTGAAGCCCGCTTGCGGCCGCTGGAGAGCTGCTGGCATCTGCCCAGGTCACGGGTCGTGGGCGCTGCTCACCAAGAGCCCCGGCCTCAACTGGATTACCGCACCGGGAATCGAGGCTAAGCGGACCTGCACGGGATCATCCAGGCCAGCTCTTTTACCCATCCTGGCTAATGAGACCGTGGTCGCCGTCGATTAGCTCGCGGCTCTGTAAGCGATTCTCCCGGCCTCGGTCTCCTGCGTCCTTGTGGGTGGTAGTACCACCTGGCCTCCGGGGAGCTGGCAGCCGCAGCGTCGCCGCCAGCGCGGTGCTGCTACTGGACGTTGCCCCCGTAGCAGGGATGCTCGCCGTCCAGCAGGCATCGGGGCAGCTCAGGCAGGGTGCCCTGGCTAATGTGATATCTATATCGCTGAAATGACTAGTCGCCCGGACAGTAGGGGTCCATTCCTGCTGCCATACAGCTCGCCGTTCGGAGCCATTGCGCTCGCCGTTCGTTCTGGGGCGCTGCTGCTGGCCCTGGCCGGGAGCACGGGGCGATCCATGCTTTACCGGCGCCGTCTCGCCAGCTGGGAGGCGGAGTGGCACGGAGTCGGACCGCGCTGGACGCGGCAGCGCTGATGCCATCCGGCCGGCTACCAGGCGCGGCTGAGCAGGTAGGTCAGGTGCGGGTCAAGCGCGTCCCGCCACCCGGTCCAGGTATGGGCGTCGGGCACCTCTGCGAGCCTGACCTGGTGCCCGAGCGCGGTGAGGTCCGCGGCCATCAGCCGGTTGCCGGCGCGGTTCTCCTCGGCTAGGCCGCACGTCATGCCGATCAGCAGCGGGCCCGGCGACGGGGCGGCGCGGTCAGCGGCGGCGGGTGACCAGAGGATCAGCGGCACAGGCTGGCTGAGCCAGGGCGCGGCCACCTGATGCCTGCTGACCTGCCCGGCCGCAGCCGGCCCGGCTAGCCAGGCAGGCTCCCGGTAGCCGGGAAACTCCAGCACCGAGTGGTCGCCGAACGGGGTCCGGGTGCGCGGGCCCGCGGGATCACAGATCATCCTGGTAGCGCCCGCGGAGTCAGTGACCTCGAACAGGTATTCCAGGCGCTGGACCGGCGGTCTGCTGTCAGCCTGCTCGGGACAATCTTCCCGCCTGGCGGCTGGGCCCTTGCTGCCGTGGTCCGGCTGCTTCGCGTAGCGTGACATGGCATGATCACCCTCCGTCACCGGAAGGACGCGAAACGACGGCGCCGCCCGCCCCTGCGGGCCGGCGCGGTCATCCTCGGCGCCGCTCGCGCTGGCCGGCGCCACCCCTGGCAGATCCTGGGGGTGGCCGTGACGGTGTCCGCGGTGACCGTGCTGCTGGAGATCGTGGCCAAGGAGGTCATCGACCGCTCTGATGTGTCCGTGTCGCTGACCGTGGACCTGAGTTCCACGGCGGTCAGCATCCTGGGGACGGTGTTCCTGTCCGGATTCCTCTGCCGTCTCGTCGGAGCGGCGGAGCATGGCAGGCGCGGCGCATCCATTGCCGAGGTCGCGCGGTCGCTGCCATGGTGGCGGCTGGTCCGCGCGGACCTGCTGGTGGTCCTGTTCACGACCGTCGGCATCATCCTGCTGATCATCCCCGGCCTGGTCGCGCTCGTCCTGCTGGCGATCGCTGGCCCGGTCATCGAGCTTGAGGACAGGCCAGTCTGGGCGGCCCTGCGCCGGTCCGCGCACCTGGTCCGGCCGTACTTCTGGAAGGTCGCCCTGCTCACCCTGCCCCTGATGATCGCTGGCAGCGAGGTGGAGTCGATCGCGCCGCACCCGGACGGCCCGGGGACGATCGTGGCTGCCCTGGTCGTCCGGGCTCTCGGCGAGGCGGTCGCCGAGGCAGCGCTCGGGCTCGTGCTGGTTGAACTCGGCTACCAGCTCATGGCCTGCGACCGGCGCCGGTCCGCCGGTGACGGGCAGCAGCACGAAGCCGGGCAGCAGCACGAAGCCGGGCCGGAACGGGAAGCCGGGCCGGAGCGGGAGGCGGGGCGGCGTGGTTCCGCTCGCTAGCGGCTAAGGTCCACGGCCGTGGTATTGGCTCCGCTGATGACGACGGCGACATGCTCGCCGGGTCCGGGGGAGTACTGCCCGGACAGCAGCCCGGCCAGCGCGGCGCAGCCGCCGGGCTCGCCGACCACCCGCAGCCGGTCCCAGAGCAGCCGCTGGGCCGCGGCGATCGCAGCGTCGGTGGTGAGGATCACCGAGTGCACCTGCCGGGAGACGACGGAGAAGGTCAGCTCGCCCACCCGCCGCGGGGCCAGTGAGTCGACGGCCACGCTGCCGGCCGGGGCGTCCGCGGGCTGGCCCGCCCGCAGGGCAGCCGTCATGGTCGGGGCGCCGTCCGGCTCGACGCCGACGATCCTGGCCTGGCCGGCGCATGCCGTCGCGATGCCCGAGATCAGGCCGCCGCCGCCGATGCTGGCCAGTATGGCGGAGACGCCCGGTGCCTGCCGGAGCAGCTCGAGGCCGAGCGTGCCGGCGCCGAGTATGGTCTCGGCCTGGTCGTAGGCATGAACGGGCATCGCGCCGGTCTCGGCCACCCATGCCTCGCTGACCGCCAGTGCGTCCGTGTAGGTATGCCCGCGGATGACCAGGTCCGCGCCGTACTCCCGGATCCGGCTGATCTTCGCGGCGGACGATACCTCGGGCACGAAGATCCGGGCCGGGATTCCCAGCACGCCCGCCGCGTAGGCGACGGCCGCGCCATGATTGCCGCCGGACGCCGCGGCCACGCCGGCCGGCGGGATATCGCGCAGCAGCAGGTTGGCGAACGCGCCGCGCACCTTGAACGAGCCGGAGTGCTGCAGCTGCTCCAGCTTCAGCGTCAGCGGGCCGGCCGCCAGGCCGAAGTCGGCCCGGTCCACCGTGACCACCGGGGTGCAGCGGACAAACGGCCGGATCGCCGTCTCGGTGGCGGCCACGGAAGCGGCATCCAGGAGGCTGGCCGGCCCGCCCGGGTTGTCCGGCTTGGTCGATACCACGGTCAGAACTCGTCCAGGATCTTCTGCCGCCGGCTAGGCCGTCTGCTGCTGGCTGGCGGCCTCCAGGCCTAGCTCGGCGATCGACGCCTCGCGCATCTTGAACTTCTGCACCTTGCCGGTCACGGTCATCGGGAAGTCGTCGGTGAACCGGACGTACCGCGGCACCTTGTAATGCGCGATCTGCCCGGTGCAGAACTCCCTGACCTGCTCGGCGGTGAGCTGGGCGCCGGGCCGGAGCTTCACCCAGGCGCACAGTTCCTCGCCGAACCTCACATCGGGCACCCCGACGACCTGGACATCGACGATGGCCGGGTGGCTGTAGAGGTACTCCTCCACCTCGCGCGGGTAGACGTTCTCGCCGCCGCGGATGACCAGGTCCTTGATCCGCCCGACGATGTTGAGGTAGCCGGCCTCGTCCATCACCGCCAGGTCGCCGGTACGCATCCAGCGCGCCGCGTCGATCACGTCGGCGGTCTTCTGCGGCTCGTCCCAGTAGCCGAGCATGACCGAGTAGCCGCGGGTGCACAGCTCGCCGGGGACTCCGCGCGGCAGCACCAGCCCGGACTCGGGATCGATCACCTTCACCTCGAGGTGCGGCCCCACCCGGCCGACCGTGGAGACCCGCCGGTCCATGTCGTCGTCGGCGGTGGTCTGGGTGGAGACCGGGGAGGTTTCCGTCATCCCGTAGCAGATCGTCACCTCGGTCATGTGCATCTCGCTGACCACGCGCTTCATCACCTCGACCGGGCACGGCGAGCCGGCCATGATGCCCGTTCGGAGCGAGGACAGGTCATAGCTGCCGAAGTCGGGCAGCGCGAGCTCGGCGATGAACATCGTGGGCACCCCGTACAGCGACGTGCACCGCTCCGCCTGCACGGCGGCGAGGGTCGCGGCCGGGTCGAAGCCGGGCGCCGGGATGACCATGCAGGCCCCGTGGGTGGTGCAGCCCAGGTTGCCCATCACCATGCCGAAGCAGTGATAGAACGGCACCGGGATGCAGACCCGGTCGTCAGCGGTGTACCGGCAGCCCTCGCCGACGAAATAGCCGTTATTCAGGATGTTGTGGTGCGACAGGGTCGCGCCCTTGGGGAAGCCAGTCGTCCCGCTGGTGTACTGGATGTTGATCGGGTCGTCGAATGCCAGCGTCCCGGCGCGCTCGTCCAGGGCGGCCCTGGAGGCCGCCAGCGCGGCCGAGCCCGCCGCCGCCAGGTTGCTCCAGCCGCCGGTGCCGATGAAGATCACCTGCTCCAGCCCGGCGAGATCGCCGCGCACCTCCTCGATCATCGCGCGGTAATCGCTGGTCCTGAAGCTCTCCGCGCTGACCAGCAGCCGGACGCCGGACTGACGCAGCACGTAGCCGAGCTCGTGACTGCGGTAAGCCGGGTTGATGTTGACCAGGATCGCGCCGATCTTCGCCGTCGCGTACTGCAGCAGTGCCCACTCGGCGCAGTTCGGGGCCCAGATGCCGACCCGGTCGCCCTTGACGATCCCGAGCTCGATCAGGCCGAGGGCCAGTGCGTCGGTATCGGCATCAAGCCGGGCATAGGTCCACCGTCCGCCGGCCGGCACGTCGACCAGGGCCTCATGCCCGGGATAGGCGGTCGCGATCCGCCGCAGGTTCTCCCCGATGGTCTCGCCGAGCATGCCGGCGGCCGACATGCCGTTGCTGTAGGACAGCTGAGTCAGTCCGGGCATAGCGCAACCTCCGCAAGGTGAATCAGTCCATGATCCCCGTTTCGGGGCCTGGTGGGAAGGTCGGCGGGGCAGCAGCGTGCGCCGATGCTGCCAGCCGGCGCCAGCGGGGTTAGTGTCAGATGAGGGCTGATTGCCGCATCGCCCGCGGAGTGTGCAGTGGGATCGTGGATCATCTGGCTGATCGTGGCCGCCGTGCTCGGCGGGCTCGAGATCATGACGATGACGCTGGCATTCGGGCTGGTGGCCTTCGGTGCGCTGGTCGCGGCCGGGGCCGGCGCGGCGGGCGGCAACCTGGCAGTCCAGTTCGGCGCCTTCGCCGTGGCGTCAGCCGCCGGGCTGGGGATCGCGCGGCCATTCGCCATGCGCCATATCCGGCATCCGCCGCTGCTGAAGACCGGCACCGCCGCCCTGGTCGGCCGGACCGGCTATGTGCTGGAGGAAGTCAGCGAGCATGGCGGCCGGGTCCGGATCGGCGGCGAGGAATGGTCCGCCCGGCCGTATGACGAGACCCTGGTCATCCCGGCAGGCACCAAGGTCGACGTGCTGCAGATCGAGGGCGCGTCCGCGCTCGTGTACCCGAGGGAGTAGCCATGTTCTCTGAGGCTGCCGGCATAGTCGGCGCAGTAGTCGTCCTGCTGGTCCTGCTGATCGCGCTGCGCACGGTCAGGATCGTGCCGCAGGCGCGGGCCAGGAACGTGGAGCGGTTCGGCCGGTACCGCAAGACGCTGGAGCCGGGGCTGAACTTCATCATCCCTGGCATCGACCGGGTGAAGTCGTTCATCGACCTGCGCGAGCAGGTGGTGTCCTTCCTCGGCCAGCCGGTGATCACCGAGGACAACCTGGTCGTCAAGATCGACACAGTGCTGTTCTTCCAGGTCACTGACCCGCGGGCCGCCGACTACGAGATCGTCAACTACATCCAGGCGATCGAGCAGCTCACCGCCACCATGCTGCGCAGCGTGATCGGGTCGATGGACCTGGAAGTGACCCTGACCTCCCGCGACAAGATCAACACCATGCTGCGCGGCGTCCTGGACGATGCTTCCGGCAAGTGGGGGATCCGGGTCACCCGGGTGGAGATCAAGGCCATCGATCCGCCCAAGAGCGTCATCGACGCGATGGAGAAGCAGATGCGCGCCGAGCGGGAGAAGCGCGCCGCGATCCTCACCGCCGAGGGCCTGCGGCAGGCGCAGATCCTCACCGCCGACGGCGACAAGCAGGGCACCGTGCTGCGGGCCGAGGGTGACAAGCAGAGCGCGATCCTGCGGGCGCAGGGCCAGGCGACGGCGATCGGGGCCGTGTTCCAGTCCATCCACGAGAACGACCCGGACCCGAAGCTGCTCGCCTACCAGTACCTGCAGACGCTGCCGCAGTTGGCCCAGGGCGAGGGGAACACCGTCTGGATGATCCCGAGCGAGCTCACCAGCGCGCTGAAGATGCTCAGCAGCGCCTTTGACGGCGCGAGCGCGAGCGTCAGCGCCGCTGGTGGCGGCGGGGCGGCCAGGACCGCCGGGGCTGGCGAGGCGGTCGGCGGTGGCGAGGTGGCCAGGCAGGAAGCCGCGGCAGCGGTGGCAGCGGCAGTGGCGGCGGCGGCAGCGGCAGAAAAGGGCGAGCTGAAGGTGCCGGCCCAGCCGCTGCCAGTCACGATGCCGTCGCCGGCCGTGCTGGGCGCCCTGGATCCGGTGACCAACGGGGCCGCGGCTGGCGGGGCTGGCGCAGCCGGCGAGGTGCCGGCCACCCCTCCGGCCGCCGATCCCGGCGACGACGGAACCGCCTAGCCTTACTGGCCGCACCCGGCCTGCGCGCCGCGCGCTGTGATGGCCGGGGCGGGTTCCGTCAGGGCCGGATAGCCAGGCCCAGCGTCAGCAGCAGCCCGAATGCGAGCTGCAGGCGGCCCGTCTGCCCGAGCGCGGCGACCAGGCTCCGGCCGGTGGCGCCCTGCCTGACCTCGCGCACCGGCGCGAACGCGAAGGGCACGGCGGCCAGGGCGATCAGGGTCAGCGGCGCGACCGGCGCCAGCGCTGCCGCCACGCAGAACGGCAGCAGCACGCAGCCGATATACAAGATCCTCGTGTTCTTGTCGCCGAGCACGACGGCGAGCGTCCGCTTGCCGGTCTGGCTGTCCGTCGGGATATCGCGCAGGTTGTTGATGACCAGCAGCGCGCAGGCGAGCAGGCCGACCGGGATAGCAGCCGCCACCGCCAGCCAGGCCAGCGTCCGCATCTGCACGTACGCGGTCCCGGCGACCGCGGCAAGGCCGAAGAACAGGAACACCGATACCTCGCCCAGGGCCCGGTAGCCGTACGGCCGGTTCCCGCCGGTGTAGAACCAGGCCCCCAGCACGGCGGCAGCCCCGACGGCCAGCAGCCACCAGGTGGTCACGGCGGCGAGCACGAACCCGGCCGCGCACGCGACGGCGAAGCACGCCATGGCCGCGGCCAGTACCTGCCGGGGGCGGGCCAGGCCCGAGGCGACCAGCCGGACCGGCCCGACCCTGGTCTCGTCAGTGCCGCGCACGCCGTCGCTGTAGTCGTTGGCGTAATTGACGCCCACCTGCAGGGCCAGTGCCACGAGCAGCGCGAGTGCGGCGCGCCACAGGGAGAACCGGCCGTACCCGAACGCGACCCCCGAGCCGACGACAACGGGCACCACGGCGGCCGGCAGCGTCCGCGGCCGCGCGCCGGCCACCCAGTCCCGTGCTGCGGCCACTGCCTGACCTTCCTGCCTGTCGCTGAGATGCGGAGGGACACAGACTAGTGCGGCGCGGCTGCCGCCCCGACAGCGGCCAGTGCGGCGCGCCCGCCGGCTCGGCAGCCGGCTCGGCGGCCGGCTCGGCCGCGGGCTCGGCCGCGGCTAACGCAGCACCGGCAGCGCGCGCTCAGCCGCGTCGTAGATCATCGCGATCTCCGCGCCGCCCAGCCGGTGCCCGCGGCTGGCCCTGTTCTGCGTCCGGAAGTACCGGCCGACGCGCCGGCCCCCGAAGACATCGACGCCGCGCAGCGTGGCCACGTGCCAGGGGATAGTCGGCCCGTAGATCACCATGGTCGGACGGACGGTCAGCTCCTGGTCGAGCGCGGCGCTGACCAGCCTGGCCGCCTGGGCGGCCTCCCAGCGGGCGTGCGCCAGCCGCTCCTTCTGGCTGAACGGCCCGTGATACAGCACTCCGCCGGTGCCGCTGCTGCCGGCCACGGTCCGCACCGGCAGCCGCCGGTCCCACCGCTCCGAGTCGAGCGCGAAGACGCCGGCCGGCCCGATCACCAGGTGGTCGATCACCGAGTCCGTGCCGGGGATTGCCCTGGCATGCAGCGCCAGGTAGCCAGCCTGCCGGAGCATGAACAGCCGGCGCCGGGTCTTGCGCTGCGCCGAGGTGACCCTGGCCTCGGCCGGGATCAGCGTCATTCTCTTCGACTGGTAGATCGTGTCGGCGATGACGATGATGACCGCCGCGGTCAGGCCGAGCCGCCAGTCCTGCCAGATCGCGACGATGATCCCGATCAGGCCCGCCACCACGGCGCGCCGGATCCAGACCGGAAGCCGCGGGTCGGCACCCAGGCGGCCAGCTAACGGGCGCGGCCGGACCGGAAGCAGCGGCGGCAGACCGCCTGCTCCCTCGGCCGGGGTCACGTGCCCGGTTTCACTCGGCTCAGTCCCGGCCTCCCGGTCCACGCGCCTAAGGGTAACCGAGTCATTACCGACAGGGCGAGCCGCTTGACGGAGCCCGCTGAATGCCGGGCTGACGGAGCCCGCCGAATGCCGGGCTGGACCCTGCGCGCCCGGCCGTCTACTGTTCGGTGACGTGACCCAGATTCATGATCTCAGCGTGACCGAGCTCGCGGCTGCCATCCGCTCCGGCGAGCTGTCGCCGGTCGACATCGCCGATCACTATCTCGGACGGATCGACCGGCTGAACGAGCAGGTCGGAGCGTTCTACACGGTGACACACGAGCTGGCCCGCGAGCAGGCGGTCATGGCCGAGAAGGCCGTCGCCGAGAGCCGCCGAGCCGGGTCAGGCGGTGCGCCGCTGCCCCCGCTCACCGGCATCCCGATCCCGATCAAGGACCTGAACGAGGTCGCCGGGGTCCGCACGACGTACGGCAGCACCCTGTTCGCCAGCAACGTGGCGACCGATGACGACTACGTCGTGGCGGCACTGCGGTCGGCCGGGATCGTGATCACCGGCAAGACCGCGACGCCCGAGTTCGGCCTGCCGTGCTACACCGAGACGAGGATCGGGCCGCCGGCTCGCACCCCGTGGGACCTGAGCCGGTCGGCCGGCGGGTCGAGCGGCGGCGCGGCCGCGGCGGTGGCCGCGGGGCTGGCGCCGGCCGCGCAGGGCAGCGACGGCGGCGGGTCCATCCGGATCCCGTCCAGCGTGTGCGGCCTGTTCGGGATCAAGCCGAGCCGCGGCCGGATCTCCGGCGGCCCGGTGTTCCCGGACCTGGCCGGGCTGGCCACCAACGGGCCGCTGGCCCGCACGGTGGCGGACGCCGCGCTGCTGCTGGATGCGATGACCTGCCATCACCCCGGTGACCTGTACGCCCAGCCGCCGCTGCCGGCGGGCGAGACCTTCCTCAGCTATGCCAGCCGCGAGCCGGGACGGCTGCGGATCGCCAGGTCCATTACCTCGGTGATCGACGGCGCGCAGGTACACCCGGACTGTGCCGAGGCCTACGAGCAGGCCAGCGAGCTGCTGGCGTCGCTGGGACATGAGGTCGAGGACATCGAGCTGCCGTTCGGGGCGGACGCCGTGCCGCAGTTCATCACGCTCTGGTACGCCATGGCGACGCTGGCTCCGATCGCTCCCGAGCAGGAAGCCGAGCTGCTGCCGCTGACCCGGTACCTGCGCGGCCGGGGGCTGCAGCTTAAGGCCGTCGACCTGCTGTTCGCCCAGGCCTATCTGCAGGCCCTCATGCGCCCGGCGCTGTCCATCCTGAACCGCTACGACGCCATCCTGCATCCGACGCTGGCCACGCCGCCGGTGCCGGTCGGCTACTTCGATGAGGTGGATCCGGCCGAGAACTTCGAGCGGCAGAAGCGATTCACGCCGTGGACCGCCCTGTACAACCTCTCCGGCCAGCCGGCCGTCAGCCTGCCGCTGCACTGGAACGAGGCTGGCCTGCCGATCGGCGTTATGCTGGCCGGCCGCATCGGCGATGAGGCCACGCTGATCTCGCTGTCCGCGCAGCTGGAGGCCGCCCGGCCGTGGCGAGACCGGCACCCGCCGATCTGGTAGCCAGCCGGGCCGCCAGCCGCCAGCGGCACGGCGAGGGCCGCCCGGGCAGGAGCCACCCCGGGCTGACGGCCGCCGCGATCGGGGCGGTCAGCAGCCGCCGGGCGGGCCGGGCGTGCCGGTGCCGACGGCGGGCTGGTCGACCATGCCGCCGGGGCCGGTCCTGATCACCGCGCCGAAATGCACGACGTACCACTGGCCGCGCCAGGAGATCAGCGACGCGATGCCGATCGACCTGAGCTGGCCGTCGAGCCGGTAGACCAGCCGCGGCCCGGCGACATGCCAGTAACCGACGCCGTTGTAGCAGACGCCCGGGGTAATCCAGCTGGCCTGCGCCTCGGGCACGAGGACGCTGACGAGCCGGGCCTGCCTGGCACCGGCCCCCAGCAGCCGGTGCGCGGCGGCGACATCGAGCCGGAACTCGCCAACGAGCCGGTCCTGCCAGTCGGCGGCGGGATCAGCGATGGCCTTGACCTGCCGGTAGGCGATGAGCGGGAAGAAGGCCGGCATCCCCAGCGACGGTCGGCCGGTGACCACGGCCGCCCACAGATCGGTCATCTCGGCCCGGAAGACCGGGGTACTGGCGCTCGGGAACGCCCTGGTCTGGTGCAGGTCAGCGGCCGGGACAGGAACGGGCAGCACGGTCAGCGACGGGCTCGGCGAAGCCGAGGCGGCGCCAGCCGAGGCGGTGCCAGCCGAGGCGGTGCTGGCCGGGGCGCTGGCGGTCGGCGAGCTTGCGGAGGACGCGGCCCCGCTGGCCGTGCCGGACTGGCTCGCGGCGGCGCCGGCCGCTGCGGTCCCGGTGCCGCTGCTGCCGCAGCCAGCGGCCAGGCCAGCGACGACGGCGACCGGAAGGGCGATCGCCAGGACGGATCCGGCCCGCCGCTCCCGGCCGGCCCGCCGCTCCCGGCCGGCCAGCCGGTCCCGGCCGGCCAGCTTCCTCCTGGCTCGCAGCCGGCCTGTCCCCGGCCGCTGGTCCCGCCCCCGTAGCTGGTCGTGGCTCATTGCCATGACCAGATGGTAGGCCGCCGGCCGGGCTTCGCCGGAGTAACCCGCCGGGGCGGGAGTCGCGATAACGCTGGTCAGGGCCATGAGTCAGCCCATCGCTGGCCAGGCCGCGGAAGCCTGATACGAAGCATGAGCCTGGCCCGGCAGCCGTCCGGGGCCTAGTGTCGAGAACCGTAGCCGCCGTTCGACTTACCAGCGCAGGCGGCGACAGTCCGGACCGGAACGATGAGCGACCTGGCTAACCGGAACGGCTGGTAGGGGAGGCGACGATGCTGGCTGGTCTCCTACGATGCCTGTACCGGCGTCACCGCGTGCGGCGAAGGTAACGCAGCCCGCCGTCGGCAGCCGGTGCGGGGGAGCCCAGCGTGAGCCGCTGCCCGCTGGGCTCGGGGATCTGGAGGTGGGCGGACCATGGCGGAACGGCGGCGCTTGCGCTTGCGCTGGCGTCCGGTGCGGCGCGTGGTCAACGCCGTGCTCGCGCTGGCCGTGTCGGCTGCGGTGCTCGTCGTCCTGGGCTCCGGCCACGGCACCATTCCGGCGCTGGGTTCCGCGCTGCTCCCCGGTCACGGCGCGTGGACCTCGACCGCGGGCGGTCAGCTGCCGCAGTCGCAGACCCTGCGCCTGCCCGGCCTGGCGCACCCGGTCCAGGTGTCCTTTACCAGCCAGGGCGTCGCATCCATCCGCGCCAGCACCGACAGTGACCTCTTCCTGGCCCTCGGTTATGTGCACGCCAGCTTCCGGCTGACCGAGATGGACCTGGAACGGCGGCTGGGGGAGGGTCGGCTGGCCGCGCTGGTCGGCCCCGCCGCCGTGTCGTCGGATGAGTTTGAGCTGCGCCTCGGGCTGCTGCGGACGGCTCAGCAGGAATGGGCGGACATGCCGCGGTCCAGCCCTGCGGCGCAGGCGCTGATCTCCTACGCGCGCGGGGTCAATGACTACCTGGCGACCGCGCGGGCGAAGAATCAGTGGCCGGCGGTGTTCTCGCTGGCGGGTGTCTACCCGCCGGACTGGACACCGGTCGACAGCCTGGTCATCCAGGGCGACCTGACGCAGGAGCTGGACTTCACGACCACGCCGCTGGATTACGCGCTGCTGGAGCGCTCGCTCGGCGCGGCCCGGACGATGGCCTGGTTCCCGGTGCTGCCCACCAGCCAGCAGAGCCCGTACGACACCGGCCCGTATCGCAGCCTGGGCATCGCCCCCGTCGTCACGAACGATTCCCTGGCCGGCACCGCGGCCTACCGGTCCGCGATCGCGGCCGCGCCGCCCGCCGTGGCTGCCGCCGGCCCGTCCGCCGTGGCTGCGGCCGGCCCGTCCGCCGTGGCCGCGGCCGGCTCTACCGGTGCTCCTGCCGCGGCCCGCGATGGCCGGGCTGCGGCCGTCAGCCTGACTGCGGGGACGGCGCCGACAGCACCGGCCGCCCGGGCCGCCGCCGCCATCCTGGCGCAGGTCGGCGCGTTGCCCGCCGGGCAGGTGCACACCTACCCGGATAGCAATGCCTGGGCCGCCAACGGGCCGAAGGTGGCCGGCGGCGGGGCGATGCTGGGCGGCGATCCGCACCTGCCGCAGACCCTGCCATCGGTGTGGTACCAGGTCGCTCTGGCCGCGCCCGGCCTCGCTGTATCCGGCGTCAGCGTGCCCGGCCTGCCGGGCATCCTGATCGGCCACAACTCCCGCATCGCCTGGTCGCTGACCGATGTGCAGAATCAGTCCGCGCTCTTCTACACCGAGCAGACCAGCCCGAGCCGACCGGGAGAGTACTTCTGGCGCGGCCAGTGGCGCCGCATGCGCGAGGTTCATTACACGATCGGCGTCCGGGGCGGAGATGCCAGGCAGCTGACGGTGGACATCACCGTACACGGCCCGATCCTGACCCGGGCCGGCCAGACCGTCGCGGTCGACTGGATGGGCGCCGTCCCGTCTCCCGACCTGGCGGTCATGTACGCGATCAGCAAGGCGACCAACTTCGCGCAGTTCAGGGCCGCGCTGGCGAGCTGGCGAGCGCCGACCCAGAACTTCGTCTACGCGGACTCCAGCGGGAATATCGGCGCGATCTCGGCTGGCTACTTCCCGCTGGTATCCCGCGGTGATCCGTGGCTGCCCCTGCCGGGAACCGGCGCAGACGACGTTGCAGGGGTCATCCCTTACGCTGCCGTCCCGCAAAGCTACGACCCGCCCGGTCACGTGATCGCGACAGCCAACCAGCGGCCGGTGACGAATTCCTATCCGTACTACATCGGCACGACCGCCAATGACTTCGACCCGAGCTACCGCGCCGACGAGGAGTACGCCTACCTGGACAGCCGCGGAGCCATGCAGCCCGCCAGCTTCGCGGCGCTGCAGGCCAACCTGACCGATCAGCTGGCCGCGCGGATGGTGCCCCCGCTGCTGGCAGCACTGCGGCACGCGGCGCTCACTCCCGCGCAGCAGCAGGCCGAGCAGCTGCTGGCCGGCTGGAATCACTCGATGGACGCCACATCGGCCGCCGCGTCGATCTGGTGGACCTACTGGACCGATTACCTGTCGGCAGTGTTCCAGCCCTGGTGGACCGCCGAGAACGTGCCGGTGCACGTGGACCGTGAAGGCTTGCTGATTTCCCCGGATCAGTTCAGCCTGGACCAGGTGCTGGAAACCTGGACCCTTGACGACCAGCGGAATCCGGCGTTCACGCCGCCCGGCTCGGCGCCCGGGGACGCGACCGAGGTGATGCAGGCAGCCTTCGCCACCGCCACGGCGCACCTGCGGTCCAGCCTGGGCGGCGACCCGGCCAGCTGGGCCTGGGGGAGGCTGCATACCCGGCAGTTCCCGTCGCTGCTGCAGGCCACGGCCCTCGGCTACGGGCCCAGGGCGGCGGGCGGGGATGAGTGGACGGTCGATGGCGCCTACAGCGGGCTGCGCGCCATCGCCGGCCCGAGCTGGCGGATGATCGTGCACTGGACCGGCAGCACGCCTGCTGGCCAGGGGATCTATCCGGGCGGCCAGAGCGAGAATCCGGCATCGCCCTGGTATGAGGATCAGGTCAGCGACTGGTGGAACGGGCAGTACCTGCCGATGCCGGCCGCGGGCCAGATGGCCGGGCCTATCCGCTGGGAGCTGCAGCCGTGACTGACCTGAAGCGGCTGGGCAAGCGCGGGTCGTACCGGCTTGGCCGGCTACGGGCCCAGGGCATCGGCGTGACCGGCCCGCCGGAGCCGTTCCGCCCGTCCTTCGCCCGGCCGCACCATCGCGGTCCGGCATCGCTGTGGCTGCTCGGCTGCCTGCTCGGAACCGTTGTCATCATCGCCGGAGTGGCCGCCGGCCTGTGGTTCGTGCCATTCATCGTCGGACTGGCGGCCGGGCTGGCCAACTGGGCCGGCTGCTGGCGGCTGCGGGTAGCCCTGCCGGCCGTCGCGGCGATGGCGATCATCGGCTGGGGCATCCCGCTGTGGTGGCCGGCGCTGCATGGCCAGCCTTCCGGCGCGGCCGCCAGGGTGATCGCGGCCCTGGCCGGGCTGCCCGCTTACGCGGCTACCGGGATCGCCGCCGCGCTGCTGGTGGCGGTGGTGCAGGGGCTGGTCGGCTTCTGGCTCGGCCGGGCGCTGACCCCGCGGCGCGCCGACCACTAGAGCCGCCGCGCCGCCGCCGCCGCCCCCCGAGCCTGCCGGCCCCCGAGCCTGCCGGACCCGAGCATGGCCGTGCACCCGATTAACCGGCGCTCCCGGTGCGCGGCGCCGCGGGCAGCCACCGTCAGTGGCTGGCCAGCGGGCACCCCGGACCGCAGCCGCGGGTCGCGGCATAGCCACGGCGGCTGAGCACCTCGGCCAGCTGGGCGGCGACCAGGCAGGGCTGCTGGCTGACATCGAGCCAGCCGTACCGGAGCGTGATGATGCCGTCCGCGGCAGCGGCGTTGTCCCGGCGGATGTCGTTCCAGCGCAGGTCGCCTGGGTGAGCGGCCTGCCCGTCAAGCTCCACGGCCACGCCGTACTCCGCGTACAGGACATCGCGGTAAGCGCGGCGGCCTCCGACCCGGGCGCGCGCCTGCCGGGTTGCTCGCGGCAGCGCGTGCGGCCGCTCGACGTCCCGCAGGTACCGGTACTCCAGGCCCGAGTGGACGCCGTCGAGGCCGGCCGACAGCGCCTCCAGCAGCTCGCCCCGCCACCGCAGCCGGCTGCGCAGGCCCATGGCCGCCCGGATCCGGCCCTGCGTGCTGAGCCTGCGGCCGACCGCCCTGGTCACCCAGCCGTAGGCCGCCTCAAAGGTCGCTGCCGCCTCAGTCAGGTCGAGCACCGTCTCCTCGACTCGAGTTCGCGCCGGAACGGCTGCCGGGTGCCGTGCCGCGTCTGCTCGCACGGACACATGCAGCACGACGCCAGGGATGCGGGCAACCCGTCGGCTGGCCGGCACTGTGACATGGATGGCCGCGCTGGGCGTATCGACGAGCCCGGCCAGCTCAGCGGCAGTGTGATGGCTGAGCATCGCGCCGGGGCCTGCGCAGAGCAGGGCAGCCCAGCGGACTGCGCCGCGCCCGGGCTCGCCGGAGAATACGGCGTAGACCCCGGTATGCATGCGCTGCCAGCTGCCCCGATCAACGAGTGAGCGGAGGTGGTCCGCTGTCATGCCGCCTGACCGAGCCTGCCGGGTCGTCAGTATGCCGTGCTGGAACTCCGCCAGCTCGCGAAGTTGCGCAGGTAACTGTTGCGGCACCGATTCAGGCTGCCCGGGACCACCGACAAATGCGCGGTCATAGCCATTACCCCTGTGCATAACTCGGACTCACCATGATCTCGAAAGATTTGAGGGAAATAAGCCCCCAAAGCTTTCGAGATCATGGAAGGTCCGGGTGCTGGGGCGGGATGAGGGGCTGGTGGTGTGATTGTGGCTGGAGTAATGCGGCTGACGGGGGAGTCACCCGCACAAGGGCAGGGCCGGCGGGCGATCATGGGGGGATGACTTATACCGAGCTGGCCCGCCGGGCCGAGGCGGCCGGTATCTCGCTAACCTACGAGAACTTCCGGCACGAGATCGTCACCGTCAGCGACGAGACGCTCGAGGCGCTGCTGGCCGCGCTGGAGGCGGTCCCCGCGCACGCGCCGGCCACCGCGCCGGAGACCACCGCGCCAGCTCCCGACCCCTCGGCCAGGCCCGTGTTCCCCGGGCGCCGGTCCTGGGGATTCGCGATCCAGCTCTACTCGGTCCGGTCCCGCGACTCCTGGGGCCACGGCGACCTGCACGATCTCGCCGAGCTGGCCAGCTGGAGCGCCAGCGACCTCGGCGCGGGCTTCATCCTGATCAACCCGCTGCACGCGGCCGAGCCGCTGCCGCCGGTCAGCCCATCCCCCTACCTGCCCATGACAAGGCGCTACACCAGCCCGCTCTACCTGCGGATCGAGGACATCCCGGAGTACCGGCAGCTGTCCGCCCGGCAGCAGGCCCGGATAGGCCAGCTGGCCGCCGGGCTGCGCGCCCGCAACTCGACCCCCGACCTGATCCACCGGGATGCAGTCTGGACTGCGAAACGAGAAGCCCTGGAGATGATCTACCAGGTGCCGCTGGCCGACGACCGGCGGGCGGCGCTGGAGCGGTTCCGCGCGGGTGAGGGCCAGGAGCTGCGGGCGTGGGCCAGCTGGTGCGCGCTCGCCGAGCAGCACGGGCCGGACTGGCGGGAATGGCCAGATGAGCTGCAGGACGCCCGTTTCGGAATGGCGCAGGCTGCGGCCGGGAAGACCGCGGATTTCCATGCCTGGCTGCAGTGGCTGGCCGCCGAGCAGCTCGCCGCCGCGCAGCAGGCGGCGAAGGACGCCGGCATGGCGCACGGCATCATCCACGATCTGGCCGTCGGCGTGCATCCGGGCGGCGCGGACGCGTGGGCGCACCAGGACCTGCTGGTGCGCGGCGTGAGCGTGGGCGCGCCGCCGGACGGCTTCAACCAGCTCGGCCAGGACTGGGCGCAGCCGCCCTGGAACCCGCAGCGGCTAGCCGAGGCCGGGTACCGGCCGCTGGCGGAGCTGTTCGCCGGGGCGCTGCGGCACGCCGGCGGGCTGCGCGTCGATCACGTGCTCGGGCTGATGCGGCTGTGGTGGATACCCGAGGGCATGCCGCCCGAGTGCGGTGCCTACGTGCACTACGACTTCGAGGCCTCGGTGGGGGCGCTGGCCGGGGCGGCAGCCGCGGCCGGGGCGGTCGGGATCGGCGAGGACCTCGGCACCATGGACCCCGACTTCGGCCGCCACCTGGCCGAGCACGCCATCCTCGGCACGATGATGCTGTGGTTCGCCCTCGAGCCCGATGGGTCGCCGATGCGTCCCGGGCACTGGCGGCACGGCTGCATGGCCACGGTCGGCACGCACGACGTCCCGCCGGCGGCCAGCTACCTGGCCGGTGACCAGGTGACGGTGCGGGCGCGGCTGGGCTTGCTGAACCAGCCGGAGCAGGCCGAGCGGGCCAGCGCCGAGCGCGAGCTCGAGCAGTGGCAGCAGGCGCTGGTGCGCGAGGGACTGCTCGAGGAGGGCCCGCGGCCTGACCCGGCGGCCTTCACGCTGGCGCTGTACGGGTACCTGGCGCGGACGCCTGCCGTGCTGCTCGGGGTGTCGCTGGCCGATGCCGTGGGGGAGACCCGGACGCAGAACGTGCCCGGTACCAGCACGCAGTACCCGAACTGGCAGATCCCGCTCTGCGACGGCGCAGGCGAGCCGGTGCTGCTGGACGACCTGCCGCACCGCCCCCTGGTCCGCGCCATCGCCGAGGCCGTCTCGGCGATCCGGCCGGTCAGCCAGGAGCCGGCCGATGCCGGCCGGGCTGAGTAACCCGGCCGGGGCCGGCTGGCCTGAGCTGGCTGGCCTGAGCTGGCTGGCCTGAGCTGGCTGGCCTGACTAGCTGGACTGCGCGTCGCGCTGGCGGTTGCGCAGTGCCCTGGCCACGTCGTCGCGGCCCTCGCTCAGCAGCCGGCGCAGCGGGGCGGGCAGGTCCCCGCGCCCGATCGACGCGGTCGCGTCGTCGAGCGCCTGCTGGCTGATGACCGTGACGGGATAGGCATTCTCGGCGAAGTACTGGGCCATGTCGGAGCCCCAGTCCCGCCAAACGTCCGCCACCACGTCAAAGAATCGCGTCGCGTACGGGGCCAGCAGCTCGTCGTTGTCCGGGTCCTGGAATCCGCCGAGCGCAGCCCGGAAGGTCGCGCTCGGCAGCGTGCCGGCCATGATCTGGTCCCACGCTGCAGCCTTGGCGGCCGGCTCGGGGATCGATGCCCGGCTGGCGGCCGCGTGCCGCTGGCCGGCGTCGGTCCGGTCCCTGCCCAGCTCGGCCTCGATCTGCGCCGGGCCTGCCTGGCCGCGGCTGACCAGCCGGCGCAGCAGCCGCCAGCGCAGCTCGGTGTCGACGGCCAGGCCGTCGATCGCCGTGGAGCCGTCCAGCAGGCGGGCCAGCAGGTCCAGGTCGGCGGGCGTTGTCGCCACGTCGGCCAGGGCCTGCGCGAAGGCGAGCTGATGATCCGACCCCGGCTCGGCCTGCTGCAGCCAGTCCCGCAGCGCGGCGGCCAGCTGCTCGAGGCCGCTGCGGCGCCAGGCCGGGTCGGCGTACCGGCGGATCGCGGCCGCGGCCTGCCGGAGCACGGTCTGCAGCATGGAGATCTCACGGATGGAGCCGGCGCCGGAGAGCACCAGCTTGACGTAGTCGCGGGCGGCCAGCTCCGCGTCCCTGACCATGTCCCAGGCCGCCGCCCAGCACAGGGCGGCGGGCAGCGAGTCGGTGAAGTCAGCGATCCCGGCGATCAGCGTCCGCAGCGAGCGGTCGTCCAGCCTGATCTTGGCGTAGGTCAGGTCGTCGTCATTGACGAGCACGAGTTCGGGCTGCTGCTCGCCGGTGAGCTCCGGCACCGGGGTCGCCTCGCCGGTCACGTCGAGCTCGATCCGGCGGGCGCGGGTCAGGCCCGCCCCGGTGTGGTTGTACAGGCCGACGGCGATCCGGTGCGGGCGCAGCTGCGGGTGGCTGGGCGGCGCCTCCTGCAGCACCCGGAAGCTGGTGAAGCGGCCGTCGGCGCCGGTCTCGAACTGCGGCCGCAGCGTGTTCACGCCGGCGGTTTCCAGCCAGGCCCTGCACCACGAGGCCAGGTTCCGGCCCGAGGCCATCTCCAGTGAGCCGAGCAGGTCACCGAGCGTCGCGTTGCCCCAGGCGTGCGCCGCGAAGTAGTCCCGCACGCCGGCCAGGAAGTTGTCCTGGCCGGCGTAGGCGACGAGCTGCTTGAGCACCGACGCGCCCTTGGCGTAGGTGATGCCGTCGAAGTTGACCTCGACCGCCGCGATATCCGGGATGTCGGCCGCGATCGGGTGCGTGGAGGGCAGCTGATCCTGCCGGTACGCCCAGGCCTTCCAGTCCTGGGCGAACGTCGTCCAGGCGTCCCGCCACCGGGTGGCCTCCGTCATCGCGACCATGCTGGCCCAGGACGCGAACGACTCGTTCAGCCACAGGTCATCCCACCAGCGCATGGTGACCAGGTCACCGAACCACATGTGCGCCATCTCGTGCAGGATGGTCTCGGCCCTGGCCTCCCTGGCCGAGTCGGTGACGCGGGACCGGAACACGTAAGCCTCGAGGAACGTCACGCAGCCGGCGTTCTCCATCGCGCCGGCCTTGAACTCGGGCACGAACAGCTGGTCGTACTTGCCGAACGGGTACCGGAAGCCGAAGGCGCGGTGGTAGTAGTCGAAGCCCTGCCGGGTGACGTTGATGATCTCGTCCGGATCGAGGTAGCTGGCCAGCGACTGGCGGCAGAAGATGCCGAGCGGGATCCCGTCGTGCTCAGCTCGCACGGCGTGGTACGGGCCGGCCGCGACCGCGGTGATGTAGGTGGACATCACCGGCGTGGGCGGGAACTGCCAGCGCCTGGCGCCGACCCGGACGGGCTCCCCGGCCGTCTCGGGGGCCATGTTCGAGATCACGATCCAGTCATCCTGGCCGGTCACCGTGAACTGGAAGGAGGATTTCAGGTCCGGCTGGTCAAAGCAGGCATAGACCCGATGCGCGTCGAAGGTCTCCAGGTCGGAGTACAGGTAGACGGCGCCGTCGGCCGGGTCGGTAAACCGGTGCAGCCCCTCACCGCTGCGCGAGTAAGCGCAGTCGGCGACCACTCGCAGCTCGTTCGCCCCGGCCAGGTCAGCCAGGCCGATGCGATCACCGTCGAAGGCCGCCGGGCCGACCGGCTGCCCGTTCAGCGTCATCTCGGTGACCGCCGGGGCGGTGAGGTCGATGAAGGTGGACGCTCCCGGCTGGCTGCAGCCGAACCGCACGGTGGTGGCCGACCGGAACGTCGTATCGCCGCCGGTCAGGTCGAGTTCTACCCGGTAGGACTCGACGCTGAGAAGGGCTGCTCGCTGCCGTGCCTCGTCGCGCGTCAGATTGCTCGCCACTGCGATGATCTCCTTCCGGCCGGGGCCCGGCGTGTTCCGCCAGACCCGCGGAATGTTCCAGGGCGACCCGCTGGTTGTCAACACCGATTCCCCGATGCTAAGGAGCCAGCATGAGCGCGCAGGAGCCCACCACGGTCGACTTCTGGTTCGACCCGCTTTGCCCGTGGGCATGGATCACCAGCCGGTGGATGCTCGAGGTCGAGAAGGTCCGGCCGGTGCGGGTGCGCTGGCACGTCATGAGCCTGGGCGTGCTGAATGAGAACAAGGAAGACCTGTCTGATCAGTACAAGGAGCTCATGAAGAAGGCGTTCGGCCCGGTGCGGGTCTGCATCGCCGCTGAGCAGAAGTTCGGGCCCGACGTGCTGCTGCCGCTCTACACGGCGCTCGGCACCCGGTTCCACCACGAGAAGGCCGAGCGGGACCGGGCCACGATCGAGGCCGCGCTGGCCGATGCCGGCCTCCCGGCCGAGCTGGCCGACGCCGCTGACTCGACCGAGTATGACGAGGCGCTGCGCGCCTCGCACGCCGACGGCATGGACCGGGTCGGGTACGAGGTCGGCACGCCGGTGATCTCGGTCGACGGCGTCTCGTTCTTCGGGCCGGTCGTCTCACCGATCCCGCGCGGCGACGCGGCGGCCCGGCTGTGGGACGGCGTCCTGCTGGTCGCCAAGACTGACGGCTTCTTCGAGCTGAAGCGGAGCCGCACCAGGGACCCGATCTTCGACTGAGACGGGCGGCAGCGGCGCGCGGCGGCGCGCGCGGGCAGGCCAGCAGGACCGGGCCGTCAGCATGGTGCCTGCCGCGAGCAGCGCCAGGCCGGCGATGTCGCCGTCTGCCGTGATCGGGCTCATGGCCGGCCCAGCACCGTGATGGCCCAGGTGCAGCTGGAGATCACTACCAGGTAGCGAGGTGTCCTGCCCGCCCCGGCCCAGGTGGAGCCGCGCCCCGAGGTTCCCAGCTGGTCGACCAGCGCGCCGCTGATCGCGGCGGTGCCCTCGGCGATGACCAGCTGCCCGGCCGGGATGCCGGGGCACCGGTACGACCATTGGAGTCCCCAGCTGCTGTCCTGAGCCAGGCTGAGCGGCAGCCTGACCTGGTTGCCGGAACCAGTGAATGACGCGAGCACGGCGGGCCTGCCAGTCGGCGGCCCTGGCGGGGCAGCGGCTGAGGGGCGGCCGGCCGGTAAGCGCGAGGGCGGGCGCGGGCTCGCCCGGGCCGCCGGCGCGGAACTCGCCGGGCCGGGGGAGGAACTCTCTGTCCCGGCCGGAGGGCTGGGCGGGTGGCTGCCGGGACCGCTGCCGGTGAGGCCCGCCGAGTGCTGCTCGGCTGCCGCGGTGATGTGGGTTTGCCGGCCAGGTCTGGCGTCCACGGCAACCAGCGCCACCATGCCGATGATCAGGCACAGGCCGGCTCCGTAGCCGCCGACAGCGGCGAGCAGCCGGACAGCCCGGTGCACGTGCAGTTGCAGCGGGGTGCGGACGTCCCAGGCCACCGCGTGCTGCGGGGCGGGTGGCGGCCGCCCGTCATCCGGGGCCGGGAAGCTCATGGCGCACCTTGCGGATCGATGACCTCGGATCGTGACTACGGAAAGTGATCGAGGGCTCTTGTCACTTACAGAGAGCGTTGTATCACGACATGCAATGGAGTCCAGGGCTTATAGGACTTTTGCCTGGTAAGGAGCTTGGAGTCTGGTCAGGTGCATGCGGCCTGACGGTGCTCATGCCGAGCCGCATCAGGCCGTATGGCGGCAGTTAGTAGCCGAGCTACAACTTAGCGTTGAATATAGTGAATACGCTTAGTAATAACCAGATCGGCCCGGGCCAGGGCAGCCGGCGTTGCCGCCCGGCTGTGTGACCGGGGCCAGGTCGCATACGCGAAGATGAGGCATGCGCAGTAACTACGTCGGCGGCAGCTGGATTCCGTCCGCATCCGAGGCCGGCGTTGACGTCGTCAACCCCTCGACTGAGGCTGTCATCGACCGGGTTCCGGCTGGCCACCCGGCCGACGTGGCGGCCGCCGTGCTGGCGGCCAGGGCTGCCTTCCCCGGCTGGGCGGCCACGCCGGCGGCCGAGCGGGCCAGGCTGCTCGGGGCGGCGCGGGAACTGCTCGCGGAACGGGCCGATGAGGTAGCGGCGATGATCTGCGCGGACATGGGCGCGCCGCTGCGGTTCTCCCGCGCGGTCCAGGTTGGCACTCCGCTCGCGGTCCTCGCTAGTTACGTGGACCTGCTGGCCGGCTATGACTTCGGCGGCGAGCGGGCCGGCAACTCGCTGATCGTGCGCGAGCCCGCTGGCGTGGTCGGTGCCATCACCCCGTGGAACTACCCGCTGCACCAGATCGTGGCGAAGGTGGCGGCGGCGCTGGCGGCCGGCTGCACGGTCGTGCTGAAGCCGAGCGAGGTCGCTCCGCTCGCGGCCTACGAGCTGGCCGAGATCTTCCACGAGACTGGCCTGCCGCCCGGAGTGTTCAACCTGGTCAGCGGGACCGGGCCGGTCACGGGCGAGGCCATCGCCGGGCACGAGGGCGTGGACGTCGTGTCGTTCACCGGCTCGCTGCAGGCTGGCCGGCAGGTTGCGGAGGTCGCCGCGGGCACCGTCAAGCGGGTCACCCTGGAGCTTGGCGGCAAGTCGGCCAATGTCATCCTGCCCGACGCCGACCTGACGACCGCGGTCAAGGTCGGCGTGGCGAAGGCGTTCGTGAACGCCGGCCAGACCTGCAACGCGCTGACCAGGATGCTGGTGCACCGGGACCGCTACGACGAGGCCGTCGGGCTAGCGGCAGCCCACGCCGGGCGCTACCTGCCCGGCGACCCGCTGGCCGAGGACACCAGGCTCGGGCCGCTGGCGTCCGCGGCACAGCGTGACCGGGTCCTGGGCTACATCGAGAAGGGCCTGGCTGAGGGCGCGCGGGCGGCTGCTGGCGGCGCCGGGCCGCCGGCCGGGCTGGAGACCGGCTATTACGTCCAGCCCACCGTCCTGGCCGGCGTCACCCCGGAGATGATCGTCGCGCAGGAGGAGATCTTCGGGCCGGTGCTGTGCGTGCTCGGTTACGGCACCGAGGAGGAGGCCGTGGCCATCGCGAACGGCACGCCGTACGGGCTCGCGGCGGCTGTCTGGTCGGCTGACCAGGATCATGCGGTCGCGGTCGGGCGGCAGCTGCGGGCGGGCCATGTGGAGATCAACGGCGGGGCGTGGAACGTGGCAGCGCCATTCGGCGGCTTCGGTCGCTCGGGCTACGGCAGGGAACTCGGCGTGCATGGCCTGGAGGAGTTCCTGGAAATCAAGTCGCTGCAGTTCTGACCGGCCGGCCGGCCGCGGCCGCCCCTCCGGCTGGCTGCGGGCGCACCGGCTGACGGTGGCGGCGCTTCCGGCTGACCGAGGCAGGGGCATCCGGCTCGCCGCGGCAGGTGATCAGCAGGTCAGCCGTGCGCGGCGGGCGTCACCGGCCCCGCCGGCGCCGGGGACGTCGCTGAGATCGCGGGCCGCGATCACGAGCCTCAGCGCTGCCCGCTTGATCGGCCGGATGCTGGCCGCCCGGCGGGCTGTCCGAGGGCGGCGGGGCGGGCACTGTCCCGGCTGCCCCGGCCCCTCTTTTTCCTGGCCGCGGCCGGGCCGGGCGGCTGTCGGCCAGCGCGCCACCTGCCGCGCCGCCACCTGCCGCGCCGCTACCTGCCGCGCCGCTACCTGCCGCGCCGCTACCTGCCGCGCCGCTACCTGCCGCGCCGCCACCTGCCGCGCCGCTACCTGCCGCGCCGCCACCTGCCGTCCGGTCAGCTGCCCGGAGGTCAGTTCCGGGGCGGTCAGTTCCGGGGCGGTCAGTTCCGGGCCGGTCAGTTCCGGGGCCGCCGGGCGGCCTGCCCGGCCGCCCGGCCGCCAGCTGGGAGTCAGTAGCCTCGGCAGCGTCATCGGCCGTCCGCGGCCGGGAGACATCCCTGGCCCGCATCGCGGCGTCCACCGTAATCTTCAGCTCTGGCATCTGCGCCCCTCAGGAGCATCAGGCGCCCGGCATAGCCCGCTGGTCAGAAGATCCTCGGGCACCAGGGCGCGGGGTCGGACATCATGGCGGCCGACAGTTCGGCGAGCTTGCCCGCCCGCAGCTCGGTGACCTGGCCGGCCGCCGCCAGCGCGCCCAGCCTGGTGCCGCCCAGGTAGGCCGCGCCGAGCGCGCTGACGGGCAACGCGAGGTCGGCCGGCTGGCCGCTGCGCTCGCAGCTGGCCAGGTGCGCCGGGGCCGTCCCGCTGGCCTGCAGGCGCCACCGGCCGGCGTTGTCCGGGATGAGCTCGTCAGTCACCTCGAGCACGACGTTGATGTCCCGCGCGTAGCCCCGCTGGCAGAGGGCCGCCGGCACGTCGGTGAGCCGGATCCACAGCCCGTCGCTGAGCAGGGCACGGGCCCGCCGGCGGTCGGCCAGCAGGTGCAGCAGCGCGTCATCGGCCGGCCGCTGCCTGACGCGCACCTCGCCGACCAGGTCTCTGGTCAGCAGATCGGCCCAGAGCGCAGCGGTCGCCTCAGGGTCGGCCGCCATCAGCTCGCGGATGACCAGGGCGTGCGACGGGATGCCTTCATCTGCCCAGTCCGGCCGCGCTGCGTACAGAGCGTAGCCACGCGGGCCGGAGTCGTCCTCGGCGAGCATGCAGCGCAGCGGCCCCATCCCGTTGCGGCTGAACTCGGGATCGGCGATGGCGTTGCGCCACCACCGGTCGTCCCTGGCCGGCATGCCCGGCCGTCCGGGCAGGACCAGGTCGTAGACCTTAGCCAGCTCCGGGAGCAGCTTGTCCGGATCACTCTCCCGGAGGCGGATCGCGGCGGCCAGCCGGCTGCGCGGTGCGGACGGGACCAGCTGCGTCTCGCCGCGCCGCACCGTGAACTGCAGGTGCTCAGATGAGCATCCGTAGCCGTACCGGCCGTAGATTCCCGGTTCAGAGGCGAACAGGGCCGCAATGGACTCGCCCCGGTCCCTGATATCGGCCAGCTGATGCCGCATCATCGCCGAGAGGATGCCGCGCCTGCGGTGGCTCGGCAGCACGCTGACGGCAGTGACGCCAGCCGCCCCGGCCAGCTCGCCGCCGGGCACAGCCAGCCGGAACGTGTAGGCGGCGGCACTGCCCACGATCAGGTCACCGTCGAACGCGGCGATGCTGCGATCGAACTCGAACGTGCCGAGCTCATGCTCGCGCAGCGACTCCAGCGGCCAGTTGGAGTTAAACGCGCGCTCGCCCACGGTCAGGAAGGCGGCGAACTGGTCTGGCGCCACCGGCCGCAGCGGATAGTCATCGGTCATAGTGCCATTCGTACCTGACAAGCCGCCCCGCTGGCGATCCGATATCGGGCGCCCGCCGTCTGGGGCCGGGGACCGGGAACCGGCAGGCAGCCGCCGGTGGACGAATTCGCGACCATATTCGCCTCGCGGAGAGTGCGCAGACGGTGTGTACCGGTACAGTGCCGACATCATGGTTGTCCGTTTCCCTGACCGTCTTGTCCGCGCAGCCCGGACATCGGCGGCGCGGGTGCGCGGCACCATCCGGCGCCAGTTCATTACCAGGAACCGCCGGCTGGCCTTCGGCCTCGCCCTGGCTGCCGTCGTCATCGGCGTGGCCACGGTGCACGTCTCGGTGGCGTGGTTCTCGCCTGCCGTCATGGTCCTGCCGCTGCTGGCCGGCGGCCTGCTGCTCTGGCCCAGGGCGCTGCGCATCCTGTTCGGCATCGTCGCCGTCATGCTGGCCTACGACTGGGCGGCCGGGCGGCCCCTCACCCCGGGCATCGGCGCAACGATCGCCCTGACCGCCGTATTCGCCGACGCGCTCGCCAGGGCCAGGGAGAAGCTCGGGCTGATCGGCATGCGCGGCGACCAGATGCTCATCGAGCTGCGGGACCGGATCCGGGCTCAGAGCAAGCTGCCGGAGCTGCCTGCCCGCTGGCACTCCGCGTCCGTGCTCAGGCCGGCCGGCGGCGCGTCGTTCGGCGGCGACTTCGTGGTGTCCATGTGCGATGGCAAGACGCTCGAGGTGGCGCTCGTCGACGTGCCCGGCAAGGGCGTTGACGCGGGCACCAGGGCGCTGCTGCTGTCCGGGGCGTTCGGCGGCCTGCTCGGCTCCGTGCCGCGCGAGGAATTCCTCACCGCGTGCAACTCCTACCTGCGCCGCAATGCCAAGGCCGAGGGATTCGTAACGGCCGTTCACCTCGCCGTGGACCTCGCTACCGGCGACTACGTCGTCGCCTCCGCCGGGCATCCGCCGGCCGCGCATTTCGAGTCAGCGACCGGCCGGTGGCGGCTGACCAGGGCCCGCGGCATTGTCATCGGCGTCGTACCGGACCTGCGGAGCCGGCCCGAGCGCGGCGTCCTGCGGCCCGGGGACGCTCTGATGCTGTATACGGACGGGCTGGTGGAGGCGCCGGGCTGTGACATCGACGCGGGCATCGACCGGCTGCTCGGCGAGGCCGAGTACCTGGTTCCGGCCGGATTCGGCTCCGGCGCGGCCCGCCTGGTTCAGCGCATGGAGGCAGTGGTGCGCAGCGCCGACGACTGCGCGCTCGTGCTCATCTGGCGGACCTGACCTCACCGGTCGCGGCCGTCAGCATATGCAGCACGTGCTCCACCAGTGCCACCAGAACGGTGCGGCCGGACGTGCGCTGCCGCGCATCACACATGATGACCGGCACCTCGGGAGCGAGCGCGAGCGCCGCCTTGACGGTCTCTGCCTGGTAGAACTGGGCGTCGTCGAAGCAGTTCACCGCAACGATGAACGGCGTGCCGGTGCGCTCGAAATAGTCCACCGAGGGAAAGCAGCCGGCGAGACGGCGGGTGTCAGCCAGCACTACCGCGCCGAGCGCTCCCTGGGCCAGCTCGTCCCACAGGAACCAGAACCGGTGCTGGCCGGGCGTGCCGAACAGGTAGACGATCAGGTCGCGGTTAATCGTGATGCGGCCGAAGTCCATGGCGACGGTCGTGGTGGACTTGGCCCCGACCCCGTCGAGCGAGTCAACCTGGATGCCGGGCTCGCTCAGCACCTCCTCGGTGCGCAGCGGCCGGATCTCGCTCACCGAGCCGACGAGCGTGGTCTTGCCGGCGCCGAAACCGCCGGCGATGAGGATCTTCACCGCCGCGGGGCTGGCCGCCGCGGGCTCGGACCGGTCAGAGTCTGCGAAGTCCATCGGCCACCTCCCTGAGCAGCTGCGGATCTGTCAGCCTGGTGGCCGACGGCCGCCGGATCATGATCAGGCCGCGCTGGCGCAGGTCAGACACCAGGATCCGGATCACCCCGAGGGCAGGTCGAGGTCGGACGCCAGGTCCGCGACGGAGGTCGGCACCCGGCAGCGGCGCAGTATCACCAGCTGCTCTGGCTCCGGTGGCACGTCGGCTGACCAGCCTCGGCTGGTGGAGACCAGGGCGAGGAGGTCGAAGTCGTCGCCGACCGGACGCGTGCGCCCCCCGGTCAGCGCGTAAGGTCGCACGACGGGCCGGGCATACTAGTCCGGGTCATCAGGCAGCCGGGAATGGCCGGCCGGCCAGCCATTCCGGGTGGCCGGGCCTGCCCGCGGCCCTGGGTGGAGCGGGTCTCCCGAATCGGGTGGGAACACCGCTGCTGCCTCGCCTCACTGGCCGGGTTCGCCGGCCGGGAGTTGACGGCGAGGTGCTCGCCCACGCGCCGGACCAGCACGGCCATCTCATAGGCGATGAGTCCCGCGTCCGCATCGGTCGACGCCAGTACGGCGAGGCAGCTGCCCTCGCCGGCGGCCGTCACGAACAGGAAGGCCGAGTCCATCTCGATGAGGGTTTGCCTGACCTGGCGGCCGCCGAAATTCTGCGCGACGCCCCTGGCGAGGCTCTGCACCCCGGCGGCCACGGCAGCCAGGTGCTCGGCTCGTCGCGGCGCAGCCGGGCCGACGAGCCGATGGCGAGGCCATCCCTGGAGAGGATGACCGCCCTGTCGATCTGGGGAATACGCTCCACCAGGTCATCAAGCAGCCAGTCCAGTCTGCCGCCCTGAGTCATATCGCCGGCCTCCCCTTGACGCTGCCCCACGTGTACCTACTCGTTCGTCTCGTCCGGCCCGTCCTGCGCCGCGCTTGTCCTCGGGCTCGGGGCATCACCGGGCTGCCCCGGCCTGGCCGCCGACCGGCCGCGCTGCCAGCCCCGCTGGAGCGCGGACATCGTGCTGCGAGCCGCGTCTGGCGACAGCGGCTCGCTGGCGTCAGACGACCTGGCGGGCGCCGGCCTGCTGCCGCGCAGCTGCGAAGCAAGGCTCGCCTGGCGCACCCGTAAGCTGCGGATTTCCGCCGGAGCCGTACGGGAGTTCTTCTCGTCACCTGCGCCCGGTTCGCAGGCAAAAATCGACGACCGGGCCGATCGTGGCCGTGGCCTGCGGAGTATCGGGCGGCCGGTGGCAGGCTTGCGTCTCCGGCCGGGCGGATGCGGCCGGCCGCCCGCAGTGGGCAGGCCTGCGACTGGCGGGCGATTGCCGTCGGACCGCGGCTGGCGGAGGCCTGCCCGGAGGAGTGGGCCGGCGGAGGCCTGGCCGGGGGCGGAGGCCTGCCCGGGGGTGTGCGGCCCGGGGGAGTGCGGCCCGGGGGAGTGCGGCCGGCGGAGGCTGCCGGGGGGCGGAGGCCTGCCCGGGGGAGTGCGGCCGGCGAACTATGGCCCGCCGGCCGACGCCGGGCTGCGCGGGCTCGCGCGGGGGCCAGCGCATGATGGCCAATGCCGGCGCAGAGCGCAACTGGAATATGACATAAGTGTCAGCAATGAAATGCCGGCCAGGCGATTTGGCATTCGAGTCCGGGGCGGCAGGCGGAAGCCGCCTGGGCTATGCATAATAGGATCTTCATGCCAGCGCAGCGGATGCGATCAATTGAAAAAACACGACGCCGATGTCATCTGACATCCATGTCAGAATTTGCCATCAAAACAAGGTTGTGCGGAAAATAGGGGCCGTGACGCGCGACGATACGCGACTGACTGGGGAGTTCCTCTGGGCGGACGGCGATCAGGCCGCCCTCGGGCGCGCGATGGCTGCGCGCTCGGCCGGGGAAAACTTCCCGGTTGCCGTCCGCCTGCTGCCTGCCCGGCAGCGGCGGCAGCTGATGGCTGTGTACGGATTCGCCCGGGTAACCGATGACATCGGCGACCAGGCGCCGCCGGCCGACCGGCTGCGGCTGCTGGACGAGCTGCAGGCCGATCTGGAGCGAGTGAACGGCGGGGACCCGCAGCTGACGGTGATCCGGGGGCTGCAGCCCACCGTCGCGGAGCTGAGGCTGGGCATTCAGCCGTTCCTCGACCTGATCGAGGCGAACCGGCAGGACCAGGTGGTCAGCAGCTACCAGACCTTCGACGAACTGCTCGGCTACTGCAGGCTGTCCGCTAATCCTGTCGGCCGCATCGTCCTGGCCGTGTTCGGTGCGTCCGGGCCCCGCCGCGACGAGCTATCCGACCAGGTTTGTACTGCCCTGCAACTGGTTGAGCACTGGCAGGACGTTGCCGAGGACCTGCGGGCCGGCCGGATCTACCTGCCCGCCGAGGACATGGCCGCGCATGGTTGCACGGCGGCCGATCTCGGCGCGGACCGCGCCTCACCGCAGCTCCGCGCGCTGATCAGATTCGAGACCGACCGCGCGCGCCAGGTGCTGGACGCGGGCGCCGCGCTCGTGGGCACGCTCAGCGGCATGGCGCGGCTGGCCATCGCCGGCTACGTGGCCGGCGGCCGCGCTGCGATGACGGCGATAGCCGCAGCCGGCTACGACGTGCTGCCCGGACCGCCGCAGCCGCGCCGCAGCCGGGTCGCGGCCGAGCTCGCGCGCGCCGTGGTGACGGGGCGCTAGCCGATGAGCACGCTCGCACCGGCCGCACCCGATATACGCGCCGCCTATCGCTACTGTGAGCACGTGACGCGCACGCAGGCACGCAATTTTGCCTACGGCATCGCGTTGCTGCCAGGGGACAAGCGCCGCGCCCTGTCGGCCGTTTACGCTTTCGCCCGCTGGATCGACGACATCGGCGACGGCCCGCTGCCCGCCGACGAGAAGCTGGCGGCGCTGTCTGATGCCCGCTCGCTGGTCGCCGCGCTGCAGACCGGAACCCCGCGAGGCGGGGACCTGGTACAGCTGGCGCTGGCCGACGCGGCGTCCCGGTTCGCGATCCCGGTGGCCGCCTTCGGCGAGCTGATTGACGGCTGCCAGGCCGATGCCAGCTCCGCGACCTACCCGACGTTCGCGGAGCTTGAGCACTACTGCCGGTGCGTGGCCGGGCTCGATTGGCCGCCTCTCGCTCGGCGTATTCGGCACGGCCGATCCTGCCGTGGCATCGCCGCTGGCCGACGACCTGGGCGTCGCGCTGCAGCTGACCAACATCCTCCGTGACATCCGGGAGGACCTGGCTAACGGGCGCGTCTACCTCCCGGCCGAGGACCTGGACCGGTTCGGCTGCACGCTGACGCCCGCCAGCATCAGCGATCCGGCGAACGCCCGGCGGCTGCAGGAGCTGATCCGTTTTGAGGCGGACCGAACTCGCGGCTGGTACGCGATCGGGCTGCGGCTGATGCCGATGCTGGACCGGCGCAGCGCCGCGTCGGCTGGCGCGATGGCGGGAATCTACAGCCGCCTGCTCGAGCATATCGCGGCCGAGCCGGCCGCCGTGCTCAGCCGCCGGCTGTCGCTGTCCGGGCGCGAGAAGGCCATGGTGGCGGCCCGGTCACTGGCCGGCATGCGGCGCGGGCCGACCGCGGCCACGGCCGCCGCCAGTCCGGCCCGCCCGGCCGCAGGAGGTCAGTCATGACCGCGCGGAGAGTCGTCGTCATCGGCGGCGGCCTGGCCGGGATCAGCGCGGCGATCAGGCTGCGCGAGGCAGGCGTCGCCGTCACGCTGCTGGAGGCCAGGGGCTGGCTTGGCGGTGCGACCTGCTCGTTCACTCGCGGCGACCTGACCATCGACAACGGCCAGCACATCTTCCTGCGGTGCTGCACCGCCTACCAGGATCTGCTGGCCCGGCTCGGGGTGACCGGCTCAGTGTCCATGCAGGACCGGTTTGACGTGACCGTGCTCAGCCCGCACGGCCAGGCCAGGCTGCGCCGCAGCAACCTGCCGGGCCTGCTGCAGTTCGCCGGGGCGCTCGCCGGGTACCCGCTGCTCTCGCTGGCCGAGCGGCTCAAGGTAGGCCGCGCGGTGCTGGCCATGCGAATGGCTGACGAGGCCAGCCCGGCCCTGGACCAGATCGCCCTCGGCGACTGGCTGGCCGCTCGCTGGCAGGGCGATCATGCCCGGCGGGTGCTGTGGGACCTGTTCACCGTGTCCTCCCTGAACGTGGCCGGGGACCAGGCCAGCACGGCGCTGGCCGCCACCGTGATCAAGACCGCGCTGCTGGGCGGCCGCGGCGCTGCCGACATCGGGATTTCCGCGGTACCGCTCGGCGAGCTGCACGGCTCGGCGGCGGAGCGCCTGCTGGCGAGGCTGGGCGCGGAGGTGCGACTGGGCACGAAGGCCGTGGCGATCGAGACAGCCTGCCGCGGCGGCCGGTTCATGGTCCGGATGGCGTCCAGCGCTGACGGCACCGAGCGGCGCCTGGGCGCAGCACGGGGCGCCGCGGATGGCACGGCCCCTGACGGCGCAGCGGATGGCGCCCTGGCGGACGGCGCCCTGGCGGACGGCGCCCTGGCGGACGGCGCCCTGGCGGACGGCGCCCTGGCGGACGGCGCCCTGGCGGACGGCGCCCTGGCGGACGGCGCCCTGGCCGACGGCGCCCTGGCCGGCCGAGGGCTGGCCGCTGACGGGATCGTGCTCGCCGTTCCGGCCTGGGTGGCGGCGAAGCTCGCGCCTGCTGAGCTGGCCGTCGCGGCGGGGCAATGGCCGCAGCTGGGCATCTCGCCCATCGTCAACGTGCACGTCATCTACGACCGCCGGGTGACCAGGCTGCCGTTCGCTGCCGCGGTCGACTCACCGGTGCAGTGGGTTTTCGACAAGACCGCGGCCGCGGGGCTCAGCCGCGGCCAGTACCTGGCCGTTTCGCTGTCGGCCGCGGACGGCTACGTGGATGTCCCGGCGGCGCGGCTGCAGGAGCAGTTCGTGCCGGCGCTGTCCGGGCTCTTCCCGGCGGCTGCGGACGCGACCGTCGTTGACTGCTTCGTCACCAGGGAGCGCCGGGCGACGTTCCGCCAGGTGCCCGGCTCCGCGGCGCTGCGGCCGGGCGCGGCCACGGCCGTTCCGGGACTGGTGCTGGCAGGCGCATGGACCGATACCGGCTGGCCGGACACGATGGAGGGAGCCGTGCGAAGCGGCGAGAGTGCAGCTCAGCACATAATCGGGGAGATCGGCGGATCGGCGGTCGCGGCGCAGGCGCAGGCGCAGCCCGCCGCAGCCGCCCCGGCGTCGGCCGGAGCGGCCTCATGACCGCGACCCTGCCGGCCGGCGTGGCGAGCGCGCGCGACCTGGTCGGGCCCGCGATCTCCAGCTGGGTCAACCGGCTCAGCCCTGATGTCAGGATCGTCGCCGCCTATCACCTGGGGCTGGTCGACGCTGACGGGCGTCCGGCGTCGGCCAGCTCGGGCGGCAAGGCACTGCGGCCCGCGCTAGCCCTGCTGTCCGCACGGGCGGCGGGACTGCCGCCGGAGCGCGGGGTTGCAGCGGCAGCCGCGGTCGAGTTCGTGCACAACTTCTCGCTGATCCACGACGACATCATGGATGGCGACACCGAGCGCCGGCACCAGCCCACCGCCTGGTCGATCTTCGGCGTGGGCGCGGCGATCCTGGCTGGTGACGCCCTGCTGGCCCTCGCGCAGGACATCCTGCTGTCCGAGCCGGCCCCGCAGTCGGCCTGGGCTGCCCGCTGCCTGTCCGCCGCCGTGCAGCGGCTGATCGCGGGCCAGGGCAGTGACCTCGCCTTCGAGCGCCGGTCCGACGTGACCCTGGCCGAGTGCCTGGAAATGGCCGGGGACAAGACGGCCGCGCTGATGGCCTGCGCCTGCAGCATCGGCGCCATTCATGTCGGCGCGCCTGCGGGCCTGGCCATGGGCCTGGCCGAGTTCGGGTCCCACGCCGGCCTGGCCTTCCAGCTCACCGACGACCTGCTGGGCATCTGGGGCGCGCCCGAGGTGACCGGCAAGCCGGTGGGCGCTGACCTGCGGGCGCGGAAGAAGTCACTGCCGGTCGTGGCCGCCCTGACCAGCGGCACCGGGGCCGGGCGCGAGCTCGGCGCCCTGCTGGCCGCTGAGCAGCCGCTGAGCGAGGACGACGTGCTGCGCGCGGCGAGCCTGGTCGAGGCGGCCGCCGGCCGGGAGTGGGCCGAGTCTGAGGCGAGCGCTCAGCTCGCGGCCGCGCTCAAGTGCCTCGCCGAGACGGACATGCCGGATGAAGTACGAGCGGAGTTCGCCGGAATTGCCGAGTTCATTACCGCCAGGCAGTCCTAGCACTCCGGGTCAGCGCACAAGCAGAACAACCAGCAGATGAGGACGAAGCGATGACGATGACCCAGCCCCGCGCGGCCGGGGAGATCCGGCCCGCAGCCCAGGCGGCGCAGGCTGCCCTGGAGCGGGCTACGAGTCATCTGCTCACCCTGCAGGACGAGCGCGGCTGGTGGCAGGGCGAGCTGGAAACGAACGTCACGATGGACGCCGAGGACCTGCTGCTGCGCGAGTTCCTGGGCGTCAGGACGGCCGCGCAGACCGAGGCGGGCGCCCGCTGGATCAGGTCCCGCCAGCGCGCCGACGGCACCTGGGCGAACTCCTACGGCGGTCCCGCTGACCTGTCCACCACGGTGGAGGCCTACGTTGCGCTGCGGCTGGCCGGGGACTCGCCGGATGCGTACCACATGGCCCAGGCGGCCGGCTGGATCCGGGAGGCCGGCGGCATCCCGGCCACCCGCGTCTTTACCCGGATCTGGCTGGCGCTCTTCGGCCAGTGGTCCTGGGACGACCTGCCGGTGATGCCGGCTGAGCTGATCTACCTGCCCAGCTGGTTCCCGCTCAACGTCAGCGACTGGGCCTGCTGGGCCCGGCAGACCATCGTGCCGCTGACCATCGTCGGGTCGCTGCGGCCGGTGCGTGAGCTGCCGGTGCGGCTGGACGAGCTCACCGTCACGGGCAGGCCGCCGGCGGTCCCGGCCAGGGATCAGCTCTGGGACCGGGTGTTCGGCGAGCTTGACCGCGCCCTGCACGTGTACCAGCGGCACGGGCTGCGGACCAGGCCGCTGCGCGCCGTGCACACCGCCGCGCTCCGCCGCTGCGCGGAGTGGATCATCGCCAGGCAGGAGGCTGACGGCTGCTGGGGCGGCATCCAGCCGCCGTGGGTGTACTCGCTGATCGCGCTGCACCTGCTGGGCTACGACCTGGACCATCCGGTGCTGCGGCGCGGGCTGGCCGGCCTGGACTCCTTCACCATCTGGTCCGATTCGCCCGAGGGGCCGGTCCGCCGGCTCGAGGCGTGCCAGTCGCCGGTCTGGGACACCGTGCTGGCCATGACGGCCCTGGCCGACGCCGGGCTGCCCGCCGACCATCCGGCGCTGGTCAGCGCCGGGCAGTGGGTCCTGGATGAGGAGATCCGGGGGCCTGGTGACTGGCAGGTGCGGCGCCCCCGCCTCGCGCCCGGCGGCTGGGCATTTGAGTTCCAGAACGACAACTACCCCGACATCGACGACACCGCCGAGGTCATCCTGGCGCTGCGCCGGTCGGCAATATCCGACGGGCAGGCCGGCCAGGACGCGATGGCCCGCGGCATCGCGTGGCTGGTCGGCATGCAGTCGCGCGACGGCGGCTGGGGCGCCTTCGACGCCGACAACACCCGGCGGCTGGTCAACCGGCTGCCGTTCTGCGACTTCGGCGAGGTCATCGACCCGCCGTCGGCCAACGTCACCGCGCACAGCGTGGAGGCGCTGGCCGCCGCCGGGCTGGCCGGCAGCCGCGCGGCCCGGCGGGGCGTGGCCTGGCTGCTGCGGGCCCAGTGCAGCGACGGTTCCTGGTTCGGCCGCTGGGGCGCCAACTACGTTTACGGCACGGGCGCCGTGGTGCCCGCCCTGCTGGCGGCTGGGGTGCTGCCGGGCAAGCCGGCCATCAGGCGCGCCGTGCGCTGGCTGATCGGGCACCAGAACGCCGACGGCGGCTGGGGCGAGGACCTGCGGTCCTACGCCGACCCGGAATGGGCCGGCCGGGGCGAGTCGACCGCGTCCCAGACGGCCTGGGCGCTGCTGGCGCTGCTGGCCGCGGGCGGAGCCGAGACGCAGCAGGCGGTGGAACGGGGCGCGGGGTGGCTGGCGCAGACCCAGCGACCCGACGGGAGCTGGGATGAGCCGCAGTTCACCGGTACCGGCTTTCCCGGCGATTTCTACATCAATTACCACCTGTACCGGCTGGTCTTCCCGGTCAGCGCGCTCGGCCGGTACCTCAGCGGCCAGGCCGCCGGTGCCCCGTTTCACGGTGACCAGTACCCCGACGTCGAGGACCCGGACGGCCAGTATCCGGACGGCCAGTATCCGGACGGCCAGTATCCGGACGGCCAGTATCCGGACGGCCAGTATCCGGACGGCCAGTATCCGGGCGCCCTCTACCGCGAGGCCGACTATCCCGAGGCCAGCTACCCCGAGACGCCGTTCTCCGATGTCCAGTACCCGGGCGGCGGCCAGTGACCCGGCTGACCATCTGCGCTCCGCTCCGGCTGGAGGCACGCGCCTTCCGGCGCGGCGTCGGCCGGGATGCTGACGTGCTCCGCACTGGCTACGGCCAGCGCCGGTCGGCCGCCCAGGCGGCGCGGCTGAGTGCCGTCGGCCTGGACGGGGCAGGGCCTCGCGGCGGCCGGATCGGCGGACTGGGCGCGAACGGACTGGGCGCGGGCGAATTGGGCGCGGACGGGCAGAGCGCCGGGGAACTGCGCCCGAACGGGCTGGGCGCGAACGGGCTGGGCGCGAACGGGCTGGGCGGAGCCGTCGAAAGCGATTTCCGCGCGGCCGGGCCGGTCGCGATCGGCGGCACCTGCGGGGCGCTGCTGGCCGATCTGCGGCCGGGAGACCTGGTCGTGGGCACCGAGGTGCGCGGACCGGACGGGCTCGTGACCGGCGGCCCGGCGCCGCTGCTGGGCTCGGCGCCGCTGCTGGCCGGGGAGCTGCGCCGGGCCGGGCTGCGCGCGCATGCGGGCCGGATCGCCACCGTGTCCACCCTGCTCGGCCGGGCCGAGCGCGAGCGGGCGGCGGCGGCCGGGGCGCTCGCGGTGGACATGGAGTCCGCGCACCTGCTGCCGGGCGCGGCCGGACGGCCCGCCGCCGTGCTGCGCGCGGTGTCGGATTCCCCGTCGCAGCCGCTGCTGGGGCCCCGGGGCATGGCGGGCGGCATCGCCGCGCTCCGCTCGCTGCGGCTGGCGGGCCCGGTCCTGGCCAGCTGGGCCGCGGCGTGCGCGCCGCGGCAGGTCCTGCTGGCCGGGCCGCGATCGTTCTGCGCCGGGGTCGAGCGCGCCATCGAGATCGTCGAGCGGGCCCTTGACCAGGCCAGTGCGCCGGTCTACGTGCGCAAGCAGATCGTGCACAACACCCGCGTGGTGACCGGCCTGGAGGAGCGGGGCGCCGTCTTCGTGGACGAGCTCGGCGAGGTGCCGGACGGTGCCCTGGTGGTCTTCTCCGCGCACGGCGTTTCCCCGGCGGTCCGGGCCGAGGCCGCTCAGCGGAAGCTGACGAGCGTGGACGCGACCTGCCCGCTGGTGGCGAAGGTGCACGCGGAGGCCAGGCGGTTCGCTGCCGAGGGCTACCTGGTGGTGCTGATCGGGCACGAGGGCCACGAAGAGGTGGAGGGCACGCTCGGCGAGGCGCCGGGCGCGATGGTCCTGGTGCAGGACGCGGCGGACGTGGCCAGGCTGCGGCCCGCCGATCCGGCGAAGGTCGCCTACCTGATGCAGACCACGCTGGCCGCGGACGAGGCGAACGCCATCGTGGCCGCGCTGCTGGACCGGTTCCCGGCCGCCCGCGGCCCCGGCAGCGACGACATCTGCTACGCCACCACCAACCGCCAGCTCGCGGTCCGGGCCATCGCGGCCGAATCGGACCTGGTCCTGGTGGCCGGCTCGGCTAATTCGTCCAACTCGCGGCGTTTGGTGGAGACCGCTGAGCGGGCAGGAACACCCGCGTACCTGGTTGATGACACGGGGGATATTGAGCTCGGCTGGCTAGCCGGGAAGTCGACGATCGGGATCACTGCGGGGGCCTCAGCTCCGCCCGCCATGGTGGGCCAGATTGTCGCCGCGCTATCGGGTCTGGGCCGGATCCAGGTCAGTGAGCGCGTCATCACGACCGAGTCCATCCGGTTCGGCCTGCCCAAGGAGGTAAGGCAAGCATGACCATGCCGCTACGCCAGAGCCTGCGTATCGGAACGTACCTGCTGCGCCAGAAGCTGGCCAGGCGGGAGAAGTTCCCGCTGCTAGTGGAGCTGGAGCCGCTCTTCGCCTGCAACCTGAAGTGCGCGGGCTGCGGCAAGATCCAGCAGCCCGCCAGCTTGCTCAAGCAGCGGATGCCCGTCGAGCAGGCGCTCGCCGCCATCGAGGAATGCGGGGCACCGATGGTGTCCATCGCGGGCGGCGAGCCGCTCATGCACCCGCAGATCGGCGAGCTCGTGTCCGAGCTGATCAAGCGCAAGAAGTTCGTCTTCCTCTGCACGAACGCGCTGCTCATCCCGAAGAAAATCGACCAGTTCAAGCCGTCGCCCTACTTCTCCTGGGTGGTGCACATCGACGGGCTGAAGGAGCGGCACGACGAGTCGGTCTGCAAGGAGGGAGTGTTCGACGACGCGGTCGCCGCGATCAGGGAGTGCCAGCGGCGCGGCTTCAAGGTCAACACCAACACGACCTTCTTCAACACCGACACTCCGCAGACCATCATCGACGTGCTCAGCTACCTCAACGACGACCTGGGCATCGACCAGATGCAGATCTCGCCTGCCTACGCCTACGAGAAGGCGCCGGACCAGGACCACTTCCTCGGCGTGGGGGAGACCAGGGAGCTGTTCCGCAAGGCCTTCGACGGCGGGAACAGGAAGCGGTGGCGGCTGAACCACTCGCCGCTGTTCCTCGACTTCCTGGAGGGCAAGAAGGATTTCGCCTGCACCGCCTGGGGAATACCGTCATATTCGCTGCTGGGGTGGCAGCGGCCGTGCTACCTGATGGCTGACGGCTACGCGGAGACGTACCGTGAGCTGATCGAGACGACTGACTGGGACGCGTATGGCAGGGGGAAGGACCCGAGGTGCGCGAACTGCATGGCGCACTGCGGGTATGAGCCGTCCGCGGTACTGGCCACGATGGGGTCGCTGCGCGAGTCGATCCGGGCGATCCGGGGCTAGCCGGGTACCCTCGTGAGCGCGCTCGGCGGAGCGCGCTCACGATACCCGCAGGAGGCCCAGCGATGACGGCGCGCCGTGGCCCGGCCGTGCTCGCGCAGGCAGGCGCGGCCGGCGCCGGAGCTGGCGCGCGGCCGTCCGGGCCGCCGTTCGACCCCGGCCCGCTGTGGATGCGGGCGCTGCCGCCGGTGGTCACCTTCTGCGTCCTGGTGGTCGGCATCACGACGCCGTCCTACTGGCGGGATGAGGCGGCGACGCTGGCTGCGGTCCGGCGCCCGCTCGGTGATCTCATCCGCATGCTGGGCAACGTCGACGCGGTCCACGGCGCCTACTACGTGCTGGCCTGGGTCATTGCCCGCACGCTCGGGACCGGCGAGCTCGCGATGCGACTGCCGTCAGCGATCGCGATGGCCGTGGCCGCGGGCCTCGTGGCCGCGCTCGGCCGCCGGATGGTCTCGCCGTTGGCCGGCCTGGCCGCCGGGCTGCTGTTCGCCGTGCTTCCGGACGTGTCGTTCTACGGCCAGGATGCGCGGTCGTATGCCCTGGTGACGATGATGGCCGTGATCGCCAGCTACCTGCTGGTCCGGGCGGCGGGCGCGGTCGCGGCCGGCTGGTGGTGGGCTGGCTACGGAGCCAGCATCGCGCTGCTCGGGATCCTCAACATTTTCGCGCTGCTGCTCGTGCCGGCGCACGCGGTCACGGTGCTGGTCTGCGTTCTGCGGGAAAAAGAGGGCAGCGCGCGGCGCAGGCTGGCATTTTCCTGGCTGAAGGCCGCAGCCGCGGGAGTCATCCTGGCCAGCCCGCTGCTGGCGGCGGGCTACCGCCAGCGGGGCCAGGTCAGCTGGCTGAAAACACCGGGCGAGACCGGGCTGGTCAGCGTCGAGCGGCTGATCGGGCCGCCGCTGATGGTGCTGGCCGTGCTGGCTGTCATCGCCGCGGGGATCGCCGTGACGGCCGCCACGGCGCCGGCCCGGCTGCGCTCCGGCTGGCTCGGGATGCTGCCCGCCCTGTGCGTGCCCTGGCTGCTGCTGCCGCCGGGCCTGCTGCTGGCCGGATCTGAGCTCACGCCCATGTACACGTTCCGCTACATCCTGTTCTGCGCGCCCGCCGCGGCGCTGCTCGGCGGGGCCGGCCTGGCGGCCATCGGCCAGAGGGCTGTCGGCCGGGCAGTCGCCGCGCTAGCGCTCGTCCTCATCGCCCTGCTCGGGCTCAGCGATCAGGTCGCCATCCGCGGCCCGGCCGGGCACGGCGATGACATCCGGCAGGCGGACCGGATCGTGGCCGCCGCCAGCAGGCCCGGTGACGTGGTGTTCTATCCCAATCCGAACGCCCAGTCCTTCAAGTACGCCTACCCCAGCGGGCTGTGGAAGCTGCCCAACATCGAGCTGCGCCAGCAGCCGGTCCCGTCCGGCACGCTGGCCGGGACGGACGTCTCGCTGGCGGTGCTCCGGCAGCGGCTGAGCCGGGTCAGCCGGCTCTGGATCGTGGACATAAACCACCTGTCCGCGCAGCACGCCCTGCTGGCCGGGCTGCCCCTGCACCTGGCGCGCACCTGGCGCACGTCCGACATCTGGCTCCGGCTGTACGTGCGCACCCCGGCCAGCTAGGAGAGCGCCGCAGGCCGGGCCCGCGCCCTGGCGTAACCGGCAAGCTCGCAGACCGCCTTCAGCGCCCGTTCAGGATCGGCGGCCATCATTCGAAGCGGCGCAGGGTCGCTGCGCCCGGCGTGACATGCGGCGCCGACGGATTCTGTCGCAGCTGAGCGGGACCGTCGGCTTTCTCCAGGAGCTCACATGTTCTTCACCTACCTGCGGCGCGAACTGCGCCGCCGGATGCGCCAGGCCAGCCTGATCGCGCTGGGCCTGGCGGTCGGGATCGGGCTGGTGATCACGGTCACCGCCCTGTCCACCGGGGTCAAGAATGCCCAGGGTGACGTGCTGCACTCGCTGTATGGCGTCGGCACCGACATCACCGTGACCCAGGCGCCGACCGCGGGCGCCGGGCCGGGGGCGTTCGGGTTCCGCGGCTCGACCGGCACCAGGACGCGGCCGGCCGCGGGCACCACCATCGACATCGACACGCTGCGCAACTTCGGGCTCGGCACGATCGGCGACTCGTCCGTCAGCACAGTGGCCAGCCTGCACAATGTCGCGGCCGCCGCCGGCGGCCTGACCCTCACCGACACCAAGATCACCGGGAAGATCCCGGCCATCAACTCCAGCGGCGGCGGTGGCTTCGGCGGCGGGTTCGGCGGCGGCGGGTTCAGCGGGTCGTTCACGCCGACCTCCTTCACCGTGGACGGCGTGGACATCGCGCACGGCGCGCTCGGGCCGCTCAGCTCCGGCAAGCTGTCCAGCGGCCGGACCTTCAGCTCGGCTGACGCGACATCCAACGTGGCCATCGTGGACGCCGACTACGCGACGCAGAACAAGCTGACGGCCGGCTCCACGGTCACCATCGCCAAGACCCCGTTCAAGATCGTCGGGATCGTCACCGTCCCGGCCGGGGACAACTCCTCCGACGTCTACATCCCGCTGGCCCGCGCGCAGGCACTGGCCAGCATGAAGAACGACGTGAACACGATCTACGTGGCCGCCGACAGCGCGTCGAGCATCAGCGGCGTCTCCAAGGAGATCTCCGCGCTGATGCCCAAGGCCACGGTGACCAACTCCAGCAACCTGGCCAGCGACGTGACCGGCTCGCTGGCGAGCACGTCGAGCCTGGCCAACAACCTGGGCCGCTGGCTGGCCATCGCGGTACTCGCGGCGGCGTTCCTGCTGGCCATCCTGCTCACCATGTCGGCGGTCTCCCGCCGGGTCCGGGAGTTCGGCACGCTGAAGGCGCTGGGCTGGCGCAGCCGCCGGGTGATCCGGCAGGTCATGGGCGAGGCCATCGTGATCGGCATCGCCGGCGGCATCGTCGGCGTCGGGCTCGGCTACCTCGGCGCGACCGCGGTCACGCACTTCTCCCGCCCGCTGACTGCCTCGGTCGGCCAGACCACCGGCAGCGCGACTCCGGGCGGCGCCCGCACGTTCACCGGTGGCGGCGGGTTCGGCGGCGGGTTCGGCGGCAGCGGCCGTCCTGGCGGCTTCCGCACTGCGGCTACCGCGAGCCATACCGTTACCGTGCACCTGGACGCGTCAGTCACCATCGGCGTGATCGTGGCAGCGGTGCTGCTGGCCATCGCCGGCGGCCTGATCGCGGGCATCTTCGGCGGCTGGCGGGCGGCACGGCTGCGCCCGGCCGCGGCCATGGCGAGGGTCGAGTGAGCGGGTGCGGGCCGGGCGACCAGGCGGGCACTGCGGGCATCCACGGAGGGCACTGATGTACAAGCTGACGGGCGTGACGAAGGACTACCAGAAGGGTCACAGCGTCGTGCACGCGCTGCAGGGCGTCGACCTGGTGATCGAGGACGGGGAATGGCTCGCGATCCAGGGCCCGACCGGGCACGGCAAGAGCACCCTGCTGCAGATGCTCGGCGGCCTGGACCGGCCCACCGCCGGCTCCATCGAGTTCGATGGCCATGAGCTGACGGAGCTGCGCGAGGGCCAGGTGACCAACCTGCGCGCCTCGTCGATCGGCTTCATCTTCCAGACGTTCAACCTGATTCCGACGCTGAACGCGCAGGAGAACGTGGAAGTCGCCCTGGTGCCGCTGCGCATCGGCGCCGCCGAGCGGCGCGAGCGCGCGGCCAGGGCGCTGGAGGACCTCGGCCTCGGTGACCGGCTGAAGCACCTGCCCTCGGAGCTGTCCGGCGGCCAGCAGCAGCGCGTCGCCATCGCCAGGGCGCTGGTCAAGGAGCCGAAGGTGCTGCTGGCTGACGAGCCGACCGGCAACCTGGACGAGGACACCAGGGACGAGATCATCAACCTGCTGGAGAAGCTGTGGCGCGATCTCGGGCTGACCATGGTGCTGGTCACGCATGACAGCACGGTGGCCCGGCGGGCCGAGCGCCTCGGCGTGATGCGGGGCGGCAAGCTGACGATCAGGCAGGACACCCGGCGCAACCGGGCGGGCGGCTCGCCGCAGGAGGGCCCGGTACCCGCCGCGCCCTAGCCTCGCTCCTGCGACGACACCGTCATGCCGCTCCGGAGTTTCTTCGCTCCGGAGCGGCGCTGTGCCCGCGGCGGTCCGCCGGCTCGGGCAGAATGGCAGCTCGGAAGAGTGCAGCGGCCGCCGTGAGCAGCGCTCGGGCGGCGCACGGGGGATTCCGCCCTGGCCGGCGCTGCTGACGGCCGTCAGGCGGAGGGGCAGGAGGCTCGCCATCAACAGCTCGCATGCCCGCGCCTGGCCCGGCCAGTTCCGGCTGCGGACCTTGCTGGCGGTGCTGGTCGGCCTGGTCATCGTGGCCGCGGCGGTCGGTGTCGTCCTCGCCGTCGCCCGCGGCGGCCCGGGCAGCACGGCCCGCGGGGCCAGCTCAGCCCGGCCGATGGCCGGCTCGCCGCGGGCCAGCGGCCCGGCTGCCTTTCCCGGCCGCTACGGTGTCGAGGCCCGCTGGGTGATCGAGGAGAACAAGCGGCCGGGGACGACCGCCTGGCGGATCTCGGGGGCCGGCGGCGGCATCGCCGGCTTCGCCAGCCGCACCGACGCGGCGGCCGGCCAGCACGTCACCCTCTACGTCAGCACCGCGGCGCCGACGTTCCGCGCCGAGGCCTTCCGGATGGGCTACTACCAGGGCACCGGAGCGCGGCTGGTCTGGCAGTCAGCGGCGCTGCGAGGCCGGGTCCAGCCGCCGTGCCCGGTCCGGGCCGGCGTCAACATGGTGAGCTGCGACAACTGGACGGCGTCGCTGACCTTCGCGGTCTCGCCCGCGTTCGTCCAGGGCGACTACCTGATCAAGCTCGTGGGCAGCGGCGGCCAGCAGAGCTACGTGCCGCTGACGGTCTGGGACCCGGCCAGCACGTCGGCCTACCTGGTCAAGAACGACGTCTATACCTGGCAGGCATGGAACCCCTACGGCGGATATGACTTCTACCAGGGACTGGGCAGCTGCCCGCCGGACGTCTACCCGCTGTGCTCGCGGGCCCGGATGGTCTCCTTCGACCGGCCCTACGGCGCGGAGCAGGGGTCAGGCAACTTCCTCACCCTCGAGTACCCGCTGGTCTACTTCGCCGAGGAGCACGGCCTCGATGTCAGCTACGCCACCGACATCACCGTCGAGCAGCATCCCGCCATCCTGCTCCGGCACCGGGCCGTGCTCTCGCTGGGCCACGACGAATGCTGGTCGCTGACTGAGCGCCAGGCGGCCGTGACCGCGCACGACGACGGCGTCAACATCGTGTTCTTCGCGGCGAGCCCGATCCTGCGGCACGTCCGGATGGCGGCCTCCCCGCTCGGGCCGGACCGGGTCGAGATCGACTACCGCGACTCGGCGGCTGACCCGCTGGACGGCAAGGGCAATCCGCTGGAGGTCACCGGCAACACCTGGAGCTCGGCGCCGGCGAACTGGCCGGAGTATGACTTCGTGGGCGAGACCTACGCCGGCTTCCTGGAACCGGGGCTGCATGCCTCCCTGGTCGTCGCGGACGCGTCCGCGTGGATCTTCCGCGGCACCGGCCTGCATGACGGCTCGGCCATCCCCGGCGTGATCGCCTCCGACGTCGACAGCTTCTACCCGGCCAACGCCCACCCGTCCGACCTGCAGGTGCTGTCCCGCTCGCCGATCCCGGCCAGCCTGGGGCAGAGCGCCCTCGGCACGTTCTCGTCGGACATGACCTATTACACCGACCCGTCATCGGGGGCCGGGGTGCTGGATACCGGAACCAACAACTGGATACCGGCGCTGACCGGCGACCGAGACGGCTGCCCGGCCGCCGCCACCTGCGCCGCCATGCTCATCCAGCGGATCACCGGCAACGTCCTGCTGGCCTTCGGCGAAGGGCCGACCGGCCATGGCCACCCGTCGGCAGCGAACTGGCGGGCGATCGCCGGGTAGCCGCATCAGCCCCTGGCCGGCCGGGCCGGCCAGGGCCGGCCTGCTCAGGAGTGCGGCAGCGGCAGCTCGAACCAGACGACCTTGCCGGAGGAGGCCCGGCGCGCGCCCCAGCGCTGGGCCAGCTGGCTGACGACCTGCAGGCCGCGCCCGCGCTCATCCTGATCATCGGGGTGGCGCAGCCTCGGCAGCGCCGCCGAGTCATCGACCACCTCGCAGAACAGGCCGCCCTCCAGGATCAGCCGGAGCGCGATCTTCCCATGCGCGTACCGGACGGCGTTGGTGACCAGCTCCGAGACCAGCAGCTCGGTGACCGGGATCAGCTCGGCCAGGCCCCAGCGGCGGAGCGGCTTGCGGATCAGCAGCCTGGCCCGGCCAGCCGAGGTCAGCTGGGCCGGCAGCTTCCACGAGACATGATGATCAGCCGGGATCCGCCGCAGCCGGGCGATCAGCACGGCGATGTCATCACGCTCGGCGTCGCCGTACACGCCCGCCAGCGTCGCCTTGCACAGATCCTCCAGCGGCCGCCCGGCCGAGCCGGGCCCGAGGGTCTGGCGCAGGATCTCCAGGCCCTCGTCGATGTCCCGGTCCCGCCGCTCGACCAGGCCATCGGTATACAGCACCAGCAGGCTGCCGTCCTCGATGTCCACGCTGCGGCTCTGGATCGGGCCGGTGCCGATGCCGAGCGGCGGGGCCGGCGAGATGTCCAGGAACTCGCTCGGGCCGTCGGGCCGGGCCAGCAGCGGCGGCAGATGGCCGGCCGAGGCGAGCTCGCATTTCCCGGTCACCGCGTCATACACCGCGTACACGCAGGTGGCGAAGTGCGGCTCGCGGGCACCGAGTTCCTGCATGAGCTCATCGAGCTGTTGCAGGGTCTCGGCCGGCGGCAGCTCGAGCATGGCGAGGGTGTGAATGGCGGTGCGGAGCCGGCCCATCGTGACCGCGGCCCGCACGCCGTGCCCGGCCACGTCGCCGACCACGAGCGCGACCCGGCCGCCCGGCAGCGCGATCGACTCGTACCAGTCGCCGCCGACCTCGATGAGCGTGCTGCCGGGCAGGTAGCGATGCCGTACCTCGACCGAGGAAGGCGCCGACAGCCCGGTGGGCAGCATGCTGCGCTGCAGGGTCAGGGCGGTGGCCCGCTCGCGGCTGTAGCGCTGCGCACTGTCCATGAAAATGGCCGCCCGGGACGCGAACTCCATTCCGATCTCGGTGTCGTAGGCGTCGAAACGGCGGTAGCCGACCCGCCGCACGCAGACGAAGAAGCCGAGCAGGGTATCGCGGGCGATCAGCGGGAGCAGCAGCAGCGAGACCCCGGCCAGCAGTTCCGCGACCGGCCGCCGCTGCCAGGCTCCGGCCATCCCGTAGGCGTCATCGGCGGCCACCACCTCGCGGACCGGCTGGCCGGTGTCCATGCACCTGGTGTAGGGAGTGCCCGGCGGGTAGTGCAGGATCTCGCCGGTCGGGAAGGCCGCGTCCCAGCCCGGGTCGTTGTCGTCGTGCCCGACGGCAAGCCGCCGGACCAGGTGCGAGCCGTCCGGCGGCCCGGCTGGGAACTCGTCGTCGCCGACCAGGCTCTCCAGCACGACCAGGCCGGCCGCATTGCAGAAATGCGGAACGAGGACGTTAATCAGCTCCGGTGCCATCTGGTCGATGTCGAGCGTGCTGCCAATTCGCCGGAACGGGCTGTCCAGCAGTGCCCGGCGCATCACCGCCGGATCGAGGAACCGCTCCTCGAGCGCCGGCGGGATGCGCAGGATGACCTGCGCCACCAGGTCCGGCGCAGCAGAGCGGATGGGCTGGACCGTGACCACGGCATCAGCGGCGAGTCCGCGCGCGGTGCGCACCTTCAGGACGGTTGTCGCCTCGCGATCGGAGCAGGCGCCGTCGATCAGGCCCAGCAGCGCGGCTGCCCCGTCCGGCCCGTGGATCAGCGCGCCGAGATCTGATCCGAGCAGTGCGTCAGGCTCGCCAGTGAGCAGGTCGGAGGCACCCCGATCGTGCTGCAGCACGCGGCCGGTTTTGTCGAGACCGAGGATGATCGTCCGTGCCGACGCATTCGCCAGGAGCGCGGAAATCTCGGCAGCCGTGACGGATGCCAACCCATACGCTCCTTTCGGCGGAACGGGCAATGGGCCTGTTGTTCTTAGTATGGAGCAGCTTTCCGCGGATCGAGAAGGAACGGCTGGTTAGGGCAGCGGCCGGGGCGGGCGGACCCGCCCGGCACACCGGTGGCAAGGTGGACAGGTAGCGATCCGCCGGATGATGACCCGGTGCCTGCGGGGGAGGGCAGACAGCGATGACGCCTCAGTATCCAGCCGGGCCGCCAGGCCCGCAGCGGCCGCCGGGCACGCCCGCCCGGCCGGCTTCACCAGGGCCGGCCTCGGCTGCCCCGGCCAGCCCGCACTCCGGGATGCCGTCGGCCAGCGACCTGCTCCCGCTCGGCGACTGGATACGGCACCATTCGCTGCGCAGCTTTCCGGTGCTGCTCTTCCTGGCCCTGATCTGCGTGCCCTCGTGCGCCCTGGTGGTGCTCGGGGCAAGTCCCGGCGCGCATACCTTCGACGGGGTCGCGTGGATCTTCGCGGCCTACTTCGCTGTCGCCTGGCTGCTGCTGCTCGGGGTCATCGTCCGGCCGCAGCACGTCACCAGGACGATGCTGGCGCTGATCATCGTGATCGCGCTGATCACCCAGGTGCCGCTGGCGGTGGCGCTGGAGACCGCGCTGCATGAGAGCAACTCCAACCTGCTCAGCAGCATCTTCACCATCGGCCTGCCGGAAGAGCTGGCCAAGGCGGTCCCGATCGTGATCGTCGCGCTGATCTACCGGCGCCGTCACGCGCTCGCGCCCAGGGACTACCTGTTCCTCGGCGCGGTCAGCGGCCTGGTGTTCGGGGCCAGCGAGGTGGTGCGCTACTTCACCATCAACGGCGTCGACCAGTTCTACGTCACGGTGCAGGCCGCCCTGCCGAGAATCGATCACCTGATCAGCAACGGGAACTCCGCGACCACGTCCCTGTTCGCCGTGCTGATCGGCCCCGTGCTCGACTTCATCCTGAACTTCGTGTGGCGGTTCCTGACCGATCCCATCAGTCACGCCTGCTGGTCCGGCCTGACCGGCTACTTCATCGGCCTGGCCGTGACGAGCAGGCACAAGTGGTACGCCGTCGGCTGGATCGGGCTGGCCGCCGCTGCCGTCCTGCACGGCCTGAACGACTGGGGCCCGGTCAACGGCCACGTCGCCTGGATCCTGGTCACGCTCGTCAGCGGGATACTCTTCCTCGGCTATGCGAAGGTCGGCTCGCGGGCGGAGGACGGAGTGCCGGCCACCGAGCCGCCTCCGTTCCTGGACACGCCGGCGGCGCACGCACGGCATGCGGCGGCCAGCCGCGCTCCGGCCACGCCAGTGACCGGCGGCCAGCCCGGCGGCGATCAGCGCACCCGCCGGCCATGGTGGGAGCACTAGCGAGCCGCGCCACGGGCAGGCTGGGAGGCCCGGGCTGGCCGGGATGGCGGGCTGGCCGGGATGGCGGGCTGGCCGGGATGGCGGGCTGGCCGGGCTGGCCGGGATGGCGGGCTGGCCGGGCTGGCGGGCTGGCCGAAGATCCGCTGACTCTTGCTAGGCGTCCCTGGCGGGCTCGCCGTGACCGGCGTTCGCGCGGCCGCGGCCCCAGTAGGCCTTGGGCGACATCTGGGCTTCCGGCAGGCCCCGCCCGGCCAGCACCTCGCGCAGCCGCAGGACCACTGAGGCCTCCCCGAGCAGGTAGGCGTGGCCCGCGCCCGGCGGCAGTTCCACCTCGGCCGCCTCCGCGACGAGCGCAGCCGGGTCGCCTGGCTGCCCGCCGATCCGGTGCAGCCAGCTGACCCTGGCGCGGGCCGCGGCGACCAGGTCCTGCTCGTCGTCGGGCCCGGGCACCTCCAGGACCAGCGTCGCCACCGAGTCGCCCGGCAGCAACTCGGTCATGGCGAAGATGGCCGGCACGGCCGACTCGTCGCCGATGAACAGGTGCCAGTCAGCGGACGGGGACGGGGTTATCTTCCCGCGCGGGCCGATTCCCTCGACCCGGTCTCCGGGCTGAGCCGAGCGCACCCAGCGCTCGCCGGGGCCGTCGCCGTGCCGGACGATGTCCAGGGTGAGCAGCTGCAGGCGGGCGTCGAGATGCCGGATCGTATAACGGCGCCGGACCGGCCTGCTGCCCTCGGCGCCGACGAGCAGCATGACGTCCTGCCCCGGCGCATAGCGGAAGCCGTCGAGCTCCGGAGCGGTCAGCTCAATGCGCTGCATATGCGGGGTCAGCAGCTGCGTGCTGACAACCTCCAGGTGGAGCTGGCGAGTGCCGGCCAGCGGTCCGGACAGCTGGGCGAACGGGTCGTCCAGCGTCGCCCGCACGGCTTGCGGCAATGCGTCGGTCACGAGAGGAGTCCAGCCTTTCGATCGCGGGCCTGCCTGAGCACCCGCACGGCACGAAAAGCTCAGATTACGCGACGCCGCAGGCCGCCCACCGAGCCACCGGGCGCCCGCACCCCGAACCGCCGCCCGCACCCCGAACCGCCGCCCGCACCCCGAACCGCCGCCCGCACCCCGAACCGCCGGCCCCGACCGGGCGGCAGTCGAGTCACCGGGTTGAATGATGGCCAGGACGATCGCGGAGCAGAGGATGACGGAGCAGGAACTGCTGGGGCAGCCCGGTGGGCAGGCAGGGCGAGCTGCCTGCGTGGATGACCTGGGGCTGGCGGTGCGGGTGCCGGGCGAGGTCCGGCGCGTGGTGTCGCTCGTCCCGTCGCTGACCGAGTCGGTCGCGGCCACCGCGCCCGGCCTGCTGGCCGGAGCCACGAACTGGTGCTCGCAGCCGCCCGGCCTGGCCGTCACCCGCATCGGCGGCACCAAGAACCCGGACGTGGCCAGGGTCGCGGCCCTGGCGCCCGACCTGGTGCTCGCCAACGAGGAGGAGAACAGGCTGCCTGATCTCGACGAGCTTCGCGGTCGCGGCGTCCCGGTGTGGGTGACCAGGATCCGGGACCTGCCGGAGGCGCTGGCCTCGCTGGGCCGGATGCTGACCGAGGGATGCCAGCTCCCGCGGCCGGCCTGGCTGGACCGGGCGGCTGTCGCCTGGCAGCACGTGCCCGATCGGCCCGGCGTGACCGCCATCGCGCCGATCTGGCGCCGACCCTGGATGGTGCTGGGCCGCAGCACCTTCGCCGGCGACCTGCTGGCCCGGCTCGGCGTGACGAACGTGTACGCCGGCCACCCGGACAGGTACCCGCGGATCGGCATCGAGGAACTCCGTGCAGCCGGCGCCGATCTGGTCGTGCTGCCGGATGAGCCGTACCCGTTCAGTGCCTCGGACGGTCCCGAGGCCTTTCCCGGCGTCCGGACCGCACTGGTCAGCGGGCGGCACCTGACCTGGTACGGCCCCTCGCTGGCCGAAGCGCCCGCGGTGCTGGGACGCCAGCTGGATGCCGCCCGGCTGCGCTAGCCGTCCGGGCTGGCCGTCCGGGCTGGCCGTCCGGGCTGGCCGTCCGGGCTGGCCGTCCGGGCTGGCCGTCCGGGCTGGCCGTCCGGGCTGGCCGTCCGGGCTGGCCGTCCGGGCATGACAACGCCCCCTCGAGCGGATGCTCTCGGGGGCGTTCCCAGACCGGTGCGTGGTCGCCTCACGGCGAGTGGCACATCGCGGCTCCAGCCGGACGGTATTCCGCGAAGGCGGTAGATGCGGCCCGGGGGACTCAGGCGCACCGGCAGTAGCTGGCAACACTCCCGGCCTGCCGGCTATTCCGCGGGCCGCCGCGATCTTGAGAGCTGCTGGTGAGCAGTCTGCTGCTGGCGGAAGAGGCCCGCTGGTGAGCCGGGCCCGGCAGCCAGCGGGGCCGCTGGCGAACAGAGGTCGTCGGCGCGTGGCCGGTGGATAATAAGCATCGGTGTACGGGCAGGCATGAGAGGCGGCTGCTGGTGGCTGGCGATGACGCGGTCGTGGGCTGTGTCGGCGTCATCACCGTCGCCACCCGCGGGACGGCCGGCCCCGGCGAGGTACTGGTCCGCCGGATCCGGGGCGGATCCGAGGCCTTCATCGCGTGGTCGCCGGCCCCGCTCGCCAAGGGCACCACGGTGCTCGTCATCGAGTCGCGCGGCAGCCGCTCGGTCGACGTCAGCGAGTGGACCGATCCGCTGGATCCGTTTGGTAACGATCCTGGTAATCGGGCGTTTTAGGAGTAATGTGTTGGCTCGATCGCTAGGCAGGTTTGCTCGGCATTCGTACTGAATTCCCTAGTTGGAGATGGATCATGCTCGGTTATCGTGTGCCGCGGCCGGACGAGGCAATGCTGATTTCCGGCGGCAGCTACGGGCGCAATGGCACGCCCTTCAGGGTCGTTACCGGGCACGGCGCATTCGTGCTCCCGTTTATCCGGAAGACGAACTTCCTCACGCTGTCCATGTGCGAGGCCGAGGTCACCGAGACCTGCGTCACGAAGCAGGGCATCTCGCTCAACGTCCGGGCCGTGATCGCGTTCAAGGTCGGCAACGATGAGGAGAGCATCGTTAACGCAGGTCAGCGATTCCTGTCCGACCAGGACCAGATGTCCACGCTCACGGGACGCATATTCTCCGGACACCTGCGCTCGATCATCGGCTCCATGACGGTGGAGGAGATCGTCACCGAGCGGCAGAAGCTCGCCACCGAGGTCCTCGACGGTTCCAAGGCGGAGATGGCCAAGATCGGGCTGACCGTTGACTCGCTGCAGATCCAGTCCATCGATGACATGAACACCGGCTACATCGACGCCATGGCCGCCCCGCACAACGCGGCGATCCAGCGGCAGGCCCAGATCGCCCAGGCCCAGGCGAACCAGGCGGCCGCCGAGGCCCAGCAGCAGTCGGCGCGTGCCCAGGCCGAGTACGCGAGGCAGACGGCCGTCGTGCAGGCGCAGTACAAGGCCGAGGTGGACAAGGCGCAGGCGGAGGCGGCCCAGGCCGGCCCGCTGGCGCAGGCCCAGGCGCAGATGTCGGTGCTGTCGGCCCAGGCCGAGCTGGCGCACCGGCAGGCCGAGCTCCGGCAGCGCCAGCTCGTCGCCGAGGTGATCAAGCTGGCCGAGGCCGAGGCGGAAAAGGTGCGGATCCTGGCCGAGGCTGACGCGCAGCGGACCACGCTGCAGGCCGAGGCCGCGGCATCGCATGATCGCGTCGCGCTGGACCGGATGCTGATCAACCAGCTGCCGCAGATCGTCAGGGAGGCGGCGGCCGGCCTGAACGGGGCCAATGTCAGCGTGCTGAATGGCGCTGAGGGGCTGAGCGAGATTGCCGCCAGCCTGGTCGGCCAGGGCCTGACCATCCTGGAGTCGGTCAAGCGGAATATGACCGGGCCTGCCGGCGCCGCGGCCACTTCCTTCGAGCTGCCCGGCGGCACCGCTGCGGCCACTACTGAGAGTGAGCAGCAGGGCGCCAGCTAAAAGGCCGGCCGCCGGCCGGGCGAGGGCCAGGTCGCGACGGACGCCGGCCGGGCGGGGCGGCTAATCGGCGGGGCACCTTAGCACGACAGCGGCCAATCGGGCAGGTGCATGCTCGGGCTGTCGCCCCGATTCAGCGGTCAGGCTGACTCTCGATTCAGCTAATGGGCTGACTCGTGATTTAGTAACGGCCTGACCGATTGCCCGGCCGACCGCATGGCCGACGGAATGCCTGGTCATGGCCCTATTGCTGGCCTGGCGCGGCCCCGTCGGCCCCGTCGGCGCCGACGGGCGCGGTCGGCGCAATCGTTTTCGTTTAGTCTTACTAATTAGGTGACGGTTACCAATCAGTAGTACCGATAACGGCCGTGTCGCCGGCTGTTTGGTAAAGTCCGGCCGCCGGGTCCCGGCTCGTTTGTCGCTATTTATGAGCCCACGACGCGCCGATGCCATGGAACTCGTGTCGAGAAACGCGATTGCGCTAGGTCATACCTTCGCTACTCGTGGTAGCGTGCGAACTACTAACTGGCAGGGCGGGATGACTGAGAGCAACAAACGCCAGCACGAAGTCAGCCGGTGCCGACCCCGAGCTTGACCGCCCAGGCCAACGGAGGAAGGCAATCGGCTCCGGCAAACGACAGGAAGGATTTACCCATGCGCAACCGCGTTAGGAGGGCGCTGTATGGGCTGGCGGCAGGTGTGGCCGTCACCACTGCGCTCGGCCTCACGGCGGCGGGTACCGCGAGTGCCGCGACGCACCATGTGAAGCCGAACGCGACCTGGTCATGTGGCGTCACCTGCATCAACCCGTACACCCAGGCCTACGGACCGTTCTTCGTCCTGAACTCCAACAACGCCCGGTGGGTCGTCGGCAACAAGCTGGACCTGTTCGACGCCAGCAACTACAACCCTGGCGAGGACTGGACGATCGACCTGCAGGGCTCCGTCCGTCACCTGTACAACCTCGGTCTGGTCAGCGCGAACCTTCGCCTGCACTACGGCCACATGCCGGCCTTCGAGCTCGAGTTCACGCCACTCGGCGTGGAGTCGGGCCTGTGCCAGGGCACGGCGGGCACCGCCGTCAGCGGCGAGAAGGTCAGCCTGCAGTGGTGCGGTAACGACTCCCGGACCATCTGGGTGCTCGACTTCCGCGACGCCCCGATCGTCTCAGGCATCTACGTGCCGGTGATCGCTGGTTCGGACACGAACTTCAGCGACCCGCAGGTCCTGACCGCGTCTGGCTCGCCGTACCTGGCGTCTCAGCCGCAGCTCGAGACCTACCGGCTGGAGACCTTCGCGACCGGCAGCGTCAACGTCAACCAGATGTGGTGGGCCTTCCCGGGTGAGGTTGGCTCGCCCTGAGGCTGAGTTCCGCAAGGACCTGCTAACGGGGCGGGCGGTGGCGCAACACCTCCCGCCCCCGCGGCAGGCCAGCACAGTGCTGAGCCCGAGCGCACCTGCCAGACGGCTCCGGTCTCTCAGCTAGCCAGGCGGCGATGCTCCTCCGCGTTACTGCGGGGGAGCATCGCCGTTTCGCATGCCCTGCCGGGCCAGGGCGGCGCTGCCTCCAAGGAGGCGGTGCTGCGGGGCCAGGGCGCAACGCCCCGGTGCGAGCGGATCACGGTTCCGGCCGACCTGCGCGAGGACTGGGCGGCCGCGGTGACCGGTGCCGGGCTGGACACCGGGGATGGCTCTGGCCACGACCGGCCGCGCCGGGGGACCAGAACGCGGTCCTGCGGCGCGGCCGTCCGCCGCGGGCTCCCGCCGTCATCGGGCGGCACGGCGGGAGCGCGCGCTCAGCTCAGCAGCCGGAGCGTGTTGGCAGCGTCGTCGACGTAGTAGACGCCAGATCCGCCGGGTGCGACGGTCAGGCCGAACAGCGCGCCGTTGCCGGGCGGCGTGCCCGAGCGGTCCAGGAAGCGGCTCGCGACCTGGACGCCGGCCGGCGAGGTCTCGACGATCCGGCCGTCGCCGCCGTTGACGGTCAGGACGTCTCCGCCGGGCGCGGTGGCCAGGCCGAGCGGCGAGGAGAGCCGGCCTCCCTGGGTCAGGACCGAGCCGGTGCCCGCGCTCGACTGGCGGGTCAGCGCATGGCGGATCACGGTGATCCGGTTCAGCCCGGTGTCGGCGACGTAGAGCGAGCCGCCCCAGCCGAGCCCGACTCCGGTGGGCCCGACGACGAAGGCGGTGGCGTTCGTCTGCTCAGCGAAGCCCGAGCCGATCTTCGTCACCGCGAGCAGCCGCGGCGCTCGGCTGCCGCGGAACCTGACCGTCAGCCGCAGCACCGTGCCGCGGTGCACCACCGCGCCCTTGGCGGCGACGGTGCCGTTCAGCACGTTGGTCACGAACAGGTCGGCCCGTCCTCCGTAGCTCACCGCGGTCATGTCCCAGGGCCCGTTGATGCCGTGCCCGCGGAAGATCTCGCGCACCTGTCCCTGGCTGTTCAGGACCAGCAGGCAGCCGGCCGCGGACGTTGCCGCGAGGCCGTTCTTCGACGGCAGGCTGCCGACGATCACCCAGCCGTTCACTACCGCCAGGGCGGTGGTCAGCCCGATCCCCCCCGGGCAGCCCGCGGCCGGGCCGCTCTTCGCGGAGATGCGAGCGAACTGGGTCACCTGGCCACCGGGGCTGACCTCGACGATGGTGCTGCCGGTGCCCTGCAGGTTCGCCTTGTTGTTGAAGTTGCTGACCAGGACATCGCCCCGGTGCAGGCGGCCCTGGCTCCGCCGGACGACCGCCACTCCGTACGGATTGACGTTGCCGTTCCCCGGAACCGTCGACGCGATCTTGCTGGTGTGGTGAAAGCGGCCGATAAAGCTTCCAGGTGCATTCGGCAGCGCCCAGGCCGGCGTGGCCGCGAGCCCTGCTCCCGCGACGGCGGCGGCGCTGGCAGCAGCCAGGGCGACCGCGCGAAATGCGCGCATGGGCATGTTCCTTCCGTCGGGGACCCGCCGCCATGCCGCGGCCGGGTCTTCCGGCCGGCGGCCAGGCGGCCAGTCCGGCTGGCAGCCGCATGGGCCGCTCATGCTGGTCACGTAACGGCGGCGGCCGCGGTTCACCGGGGGATCACGCGGCGCCCCGGCCGGCGGCGCGGGGCCGGAGTCAGCAGGCGGCGAGAACGCCCTGCCGGGGAAGGGCGCCTGCCGCCAGCACCGCTCGGGTCATCGCGGCTGGCGTGAGCGAACTCGGGCGTGACCCGAGGTCGGCGCCGGTCAGCTGCCCGGTCTCGGGAGCGAAGTAGATAAGCGAGTGCAGGACGTGGGTGGCACCATGTGCCCGCCGGGCCAGGGAATGAGTCATTCCCGCGCTATAACGGGATAATGCTCTCAATGCCGCGGACTGGCACCCGACCCGCGGCGTGCAGGTACTGCGCGCGCCCGGCCGCCCCGCCGACAGGACAGCGAATCAGGCGGGCTGTCGTCGAAGATGATGTCCCGGATATCCCTGATGACCTGGTCAAGCTCGTCGATGGCGTGGTAGATCTTGCCGGCCCCGCGGTGGTCGCCGATCAGCCCCAGTGCCGCCTGCAGGTCCAGCCCGGCCGCGAAGATCCGGCGGACGACGACATCGTTGATGCACTCGGCAATCCGGTCGTGATCAGCGGCGAGGTAGTCGACCAGCTCGGCTGAGCCTGCGGCCGGCTCCCCGCCGGTAGCCTCGCGCGGGCCCGCCCGCGGAATACTGGCGAGCATCCTTCCGGGCACGCCCGGCGGGGATGTCGCGGCGGCAGCTGTCACAGTGCTCGCTGGTCGGTTCATGGCTCAGGCTCCCTGGCTGGTCCGGCCCCGCCTCGACTGGCCGAGTCACCGGGGTCCTAAGCGACGCGGACACCCGCACTGGCACTCTGGCCTGATGCAAGCTGGTACGGGCCCTCCTCGTCACGACACTACGCCGCTGTGCCCGGCCTGCATACCCGTGTCATCGGACATCGGGCCTATGCCTGTTCTGCCGTCATCGTCGCTGCCTGCCGGGCGATCCCGTCGTGCCGATAACTGTTGGACGCGGCCCGGCGGCGTCCGCCGCGGCGGCTCGCGGGCCGGTAGCCCTGGGTATTCGAGTGGACCCTTACGGTCACGTCGCGCATCGTAGTGTGACTGAGCATGACGAAGGTCCTGGGACGGCTTCCGGCTCGGCGCGAACGCCAGGTCATCGAGTTGCGGCTGATGCGGGCACACGACATGTTCGAGATGCCGCAGACTGACCTGTTCTCGGAGCACCGCAACTTTCTCACCGGAGTCGACTTCTGCCTCAGTGAGCTGCGCGGCCGCCGCTCCTGGCGTCCTGTGCTGCTGGAGGTTCACCTGCCGCCCGGCGAGATCGACGACCGGGTGGCCGAGCGGCTGTCCCGGACCTTGCGCCGCTACTGCGCCCACCGGATCCGCTATAACCGGCGGGAGAGCCAGGCCCTGCGGGTCGGCGGCGTCAGCGCGCTGCGGATCGGGATTCCTGTTTCCGCCGTGGGATTAGTCCTGACCGCCGTGGCGACGACCATCCGCCCGTCGAATGGCGCGGCCAATCTCGTCACCGATCACCTCGGCTGGGTGCTGGCCTGGATCGGCCTGTGGTTCCCGCTCGACCAGTTCCTTTTCTATCCGCTGGCCTACGGCCGCGAGAACCGCGTACTGCGGCTGCTGTCCGACGCCGTGGTCGAGGTGACACCGGAGCGGCCCGGTCCGGGCGCGGCTGGCTTCTGACCAGGTCGCGATCAGCCTGCGCCAGCCCTGCACCGCTGTCCGCTAGCTCCTGCCGGGCCAGGACGCCGGTCACCTCCAGGATCCCGGCCGGCTGCCCGGTTGTCACATCGGGGGCGTCAGCGCGGCCGGCGAGCGACGGCGGCAGGGCCGCTGCGCAGCGCCGCCTCGGTGACGGTCGTCGCGGTCCGGACCAGACTGGCGACTGCCTCGTCGGGGGTGAGCCCGGCCAGGTCGGTCAGGGAGAAGAGGGCCTCCGCGCTGACCACCGCGGCCAGGTCACGCCGGAGCTGAGCGAGCCGGCCGGGATGGGTGAGCCCCAGCGTGCCGTTCAGCGGCGCAAGGGCCTGATCGATCAGGCCGAACCGGACGCCGGGGCGGGTGCCAGCCAGGTCGGGGCGGGTGATGGTGGCCGAGATCAGTTCCTGCTGCTGCACGGCGGCGGCGGACCCGTCACCGGCTTCGGCGAGCTGCTCGCAGCGGAAAGGCCTGCCCGCGTCATCAGCCCGTACCATCCCGGCTTCGGCGGCAGTCCCCGCCCCGAGGCACTGACCACCGTCGGGGAACTCGCCGTGCTCTACGCCGAGCTGATCGTTCAGCTCGGCCTGGATGACGTCACGGTGGTGGGGAACTCCATCGGCGGCTGGATAGCCGCCGAGATGGCGCTGCTGAAGTCCCCGCGCATCAGCCGCATCATTCTCGTCAACGCCGTCGGCATCGAGGTCCCCGGTCATCCCGTCGCCGACTTCTTCTCGCTGACCCTGGACCAGGTATTCCAGCTCGGCTGACGACGGCTCATCATGGCCGGCAGGCGGTGGCTGACCGCGCGTCCTTGCGGAGAACGGCCCCGTCCTGGCCCGCGGGTGCCCTAGCTGGCCGAGATCATCGCGCTGAACAGGCGCGCATAGTGAAGCAGGTGCAGGTCGCCGACGTAATGCTCGCCGATGTGGACCCGGGCCGCGCGCCCCATCGCGTCGGCCTCGGGACGATCATCGAGGAGCCCGCGTACCGCCGCCCCGAAGGCCTCCAGATCGCGCGGGTCGGGCAGCAGGATGCCGGTGCCCTCGGGGATCTGGTCGATGATCCCGCCGACTGCGGAGCCGACCACGGGCCGTCCCTTCCACATGCCCTCGGCCACCGTCAGGCCAAAGCCCTCGGCCAGGCTCTTCTGCGCGATCACGGTGGCATGCCGCTGCAGCGCGTTGACCATGGCGGCGTTCTCGTCGGCGTCGTCCAGCGGCAACGTGACCAGCAGGACCCGGGCCCGGGCCGCGGTCGGCAGGTCGCGCCATTGCAGCAGGCATTCCCCGAACACCGCAGCGCCCTCCGGGTCGTCGGTCACCCCGGCGACCGCGGGCCCGACGAGCATCAGGTATCCGCTGCCGCCGGGCGCCACATAGTCGGCAAAGCCGCGCATCACCCCGGGCATGTCCTTCAGCTGGTCCCACCGGGATACCTGGATGGCGAGCGGCTCGTCCGGGCCCGGCAGGCTCTCGCTGGTCACCTCCGCGGACCGGGTGACGGCGCCCGTGCTGCCGTCCCGGCGCACGAAGGACGCGGGCCGCTGCGGCGCGGCACCGTCCAGCACGCCGATCCTGGCCAGGATGGCCCGCACCGTGGCGTGGTCGAGGTGCTGATTCTTCGGGGAGAAGGGGTCGATCGACGGCGGAATGATCGCCACCTTCTCCTCGGGAACCCACGGGGGCACGTACTCGCGGCGGGAGAAGACGTACCCGTGCGCGGCCTCCAGGTGCGGCCGCAGGAAGTTCCACGCCGACCGGGTGGCGTCGTTCTCCCAGTCAACGCCGATGTGGCTGCGCCACGCCACTCGCGCGCCCGCGCCGGCCAGGGCCGGGGTGAGGCCGGCGGTCTGCGGATCGTGCAGCAGCACCAGGTCTCCTGGCCGTACCTGGTCCAGCAGCTCGACGGCGTTCGCGGCCAGCATCCGGGCATAGTGGTCGGCGTCTGCCTTGGTGAGCGGGCCGCCGGCGTCCTCGCCGTGGATCTGGTTGTGCAACCGCTTGGTGATCACGAAGAACTCGGCATCACCGGTGATCAGTCTCCAGGGAACCGGGATCCCGAGATCCTGCGCGTATCCGGTGAGCACATGCAGCATTTCCGCGACGCCGCCGCCGACAGCGGTCGAGCTGACGTTCCAGATGGTGCGCCCGGCGAGCTGCTGCCGGAACGTGTCAGCCGTCTCGATCAGCCGGACATACCGGTCGCGGCCGATCACTGACTCCAGCTTCGCGACAGGGCGGTGCGCCACGGCCACGGCTTCCACCAGGCTCACGGTCTGTCCCCTCTCCCTCGGCAGGCGCTGACGTGAGGCCGGCTTGCCGGACTCCTCTCACAGGCTGCGGCACCCATCAGCGCGCAGTCGTCACCCGCGCTGAGTGATCCGGGTGCCGGGCCAGGCGCAGCGCCGGGGACTCCTAGTCGCCGATGTGCCTATCAGGGGGAACGTCATGGTACGTCCGTGATTCCGGGCTCTCTTGGGCGCCCTGGGCAGCAGCCCGCCCGCCCGCCGATGCGATACGCGCGTCTAGCCAGGCGCGCGGCAGGCGCGTCGGCATGGGGACAGTGATCTGGGCGCCAGCCTCGCATCCCCGGCGCATGCAGTCGGCGCCTAGCGGACCTGGCTTTTCAGCGTAGCCCGCAGCCGGCCGAATGCTGTGGGCCGTTCGTCCCGCGCGAGGAAATCCTTAATCAGGGTCGGCAGTAGTTCCTCGGCGATGCTCGTCTTGCCTGAGCTGGAGGTCCCGTTGAGGAGAATGATCCGGCCCGGGCGGCCGGGTGGCACACGCATATGGCTGATCATTTCAGGTCGCACAGAGCAATCCGTGCTGGCCGGTTCCACCGGTGCCAGCAGGCCCAATAACACCGGCCGGAGTACTACGTCCGGAAGATGATCCTCAATGAGTTCCTGACCTGGCGTCGCCGGGAATGGCGGCTGATCCCATCGGGAGCCGGTTCGGACGTGGATCACCGCAGTGCTCCGGATCACGCCGTCGGCGAGGAGAAGATCTGATGCCTACCGAGGACGACCTGCGGATCGCGTTCCGCGCCATGGAGCGGCACACGCCAGACGCCGCTGACATCCTGCGCGCCGTCTATGATCACCCTCGGCGACCGGCGCGCTCGTGGCGCCTGTCGCCGCGCACGCCGCGGCGGCACGTCCTGCGCGCAGACCTGACCCTGGGCGCCGCCGGGGCGGTGACCGCAGTCGCGGTGCTCGCGGCGGTGGCCTATGGACCTGCCACCAAGGCTGCGCCCCTTGCCGCGCCCGTGCTGCGAACCCGCCTGCTCGCGGCTATCGACACCGCCAGCGGCGTACTGTACGCGCATGGCGGACCGGCGCCGGGCGGGGGGACGTGGCAGTCGTCGGCGTATCCCCAGCCTGGCCAGGAGGTACATTTCCGTGTCCTCGGCCTCGGGGCGGACGGGACGGTGTTCAAAGACGGGGAGTACTCCTTCAGGATTCCCTCCGGGAACGATGCCGCCAGCAGCTACACCTCCAACCTCGACCAGGGCGGGCTGCAGCTTTCCGGGACGCTCATGGCGGTCAATCATTTCAGGCATGTCTGGGGTGTGTGGCACGGGCACCTCATCCTCGGGTCTATCCTCGACGCGGCCGTTATCCGCGCCGAGATCGCTAACGGCCAGTTCACTGTTGTCGGGCGGACCGACCTGCACGGACAGCAGGCCGTCGAACTGGAGATCAACGTGCCACCCAGCAACGAAGCCCCGCCCCATGTGACAGCGGCGCGACCAGCCCCGTGGTGCGCATCGGAGGTGACCAGGGCGACGCCGGTCAGTCCGCGGGCGGTCAGGTCCCGGAAGAACCCCAGCCACCCCGCGCCGTCCTCGGCCGAGGTGACCTGCAGGCCCAGGATCTCCCGGTGCCCGTCGGCGTTCACCCCGGTGGCCAGCAGCGCGTGCACGTTCACCACGCGGCCGCCCTCGCGGACCTTCAGCACCGGCGCGTCCGCGGCCACGAACGTGTAGGGCCCGGCGTCCAGCGGCCGGGTCCGGAACGCCTCCACCTGCTCATCGAGATCGCGGGCCATCTCGCTGACCTGAGACCGGAACAGCCGGGTGATCCCCAGGGCCTCCACGGGCTTTTCCATCCGCCGCGTGCTGACACCGAGCAGGTAGCAGGTCGCCACCACGCTGGTCAGCGCAGCCTCGGGCCCGGCGGCGTCGCTCCAGCAGCCAGTCCGGGAAATACGACCCGAGCGGAGCTTGGGGATGGCCACGTCCAGCGTCCCGGCCCGGGTATCGAAGTCCCGATGCCGCTAGCCATTGCGCACGCTCACCCGATCCGGCGACGGCATCCTGTACGGGGCACCGCAGACCGCATCGGCCTCGGCGGACATGAGCGCGTTGATGAACGTGGCCAGCATCGAGCGCAGCAGATCCGGCGACGCGGACTCCAGCTGGTCATGCAGACAGCGGGCAGGGTCGATACTGCTGGGGGCGGTCACCGTTGTGTCTCCTTCAGAAGCACTGTGAGAGGTCTTCCAAAGGATCACGCGGTGGTCGCCCTACACGTCTGCGCCACGCCCATCAACCGGGCCGGTCAGTACACCACCTTGCCGAACGCAACCGCAGGCGTTGTCCGCCGTCATGGCAGCAGTATTGGCAGCAGTCACACCGAACGGCACTGGACAGTCTGCCATCTCGTCAAGGCTCGACCGATGAGTTACGGGTCGCCGAGCCGTCCAATCCACGGAACAGCATCAACGTGGGGAACAGCGGCTGGATGCGCTGCACACCGAGATAGCCCGGGGAAACGCGAACGAAGGAGCACCAGATGACCAGTAACGCACGTCCGGGTACCCGCATCCTGGGCAGCCTGCGATCGGCAGACGGCAAGGGCGTCGTGCGCATCGAAGACCGCTACGACACCGATATCGACGACCTGTGGTCGGCACTCACCGATCCCCGCCGCCTGGCCCGCTGGTACGGCGACGTCGAGGGCGACCTGCGCCCCGGCGGAGAGTTCCGCCTACACATCGAGTCCGATGGCTGGGACGGCACCGGGCGCGTGGAAGCGTGCGAGCCCCCGCGGCGGCTGCTGGTGACGACCAGGGAAGCGGACGAGTCCTGGCGGAAGGGTCGCGGCGCGCCGCCGTTCGACGAGGCCATCGAGGCCACGCTGACCGCTGACGGCGACCAGACCATCCTGGTCATCGAGGTCCGGGGCATGCCCCTGGACAAGATCGCCTTCTACGGGGCCGGGTGGCAGATCCACGCCGAGAATCTCGCCGCCTACCTTGCCGGGCGTGAGCGCGGCGACACCGAGGCGCGGTGGGACGATCTCGTCCCTCCCTATCAGGACCTGGCGGCCAACATCGGCTAACTATGCCTGCGCTGTCATCCTCGATAGGCGCCGAACCCGTGCGAGCGGACACCGGGTCTAGGTTCGGCGAAGCCGATCGCGCACACATGGCGCGGGCGAAGGGAATCGAACCCTCATGACCAGCTTGGAAGATCGGGAGCGTACCGAACGGCTGATCAGCGGCGTTGTTGGTGCTGGCTGTCGCAGCAGAGTGGCTGTGAGTTGCCGCTGCTGACCGCGCTGGCGCGCCGGGTGTGGCACGTATGTGGCACGGCTTCATCGGTAGATGGCTGATCAGCGGATCTTATTGGCCAGGTGGCAGGGCGAAGACGTTGCCTGTCACGGTGCAGTCGGGTTCGGCGGGCAGCGGCGATGGGTCGCCGATGGTCACCTGGGCGCGCCACCCGCCGATCTCAACCCCTCAGCGTCACGCGGTGGATCGAGGCTAGTGTCCGGGGGACTGGCTATCGTCGATGTGAGGGATTTCGCCGGTGATTTCGGCATTCACCCGGACTCCTCGGCGGGCGTACTCGACGGCCAGTGAGCGGGCGACCAGTCACCCTCTGGGTCCGTGGTTTGCCCCACTTCGATCAGATGACCGTCGGGATCGCGGATGTAGCAGCGCTTCTCGTACTGGTGCTGTTTCGGCGGCGTCAGGAACTGAGCACCCCGGGCGCTCCATTCGGCGTACACGGCCTCGATGTCTTTGACCCGGATATTGAGGAAGCTGCTGACCAGGTCGGGATCGCGTGGCGTCTCCAGGGTGACCGTCGGCTTGTCGTCGGTCGGGCCCCCGCCGGCATTGATGACGATCCAGCTGTTGGCTAGCGCAACATTGACCGGCTCTCCGGGAAAGGCCACCCTGCCGCCGAGTACTTCGGTGTAGAAGCGCCGAGAGCGCTCGACATCGTCTGAGACGATGAAGTGGGTCTAGCCTCAATGCCGGGGAGTTAAGAGCCCGCAGATCATTAACACGCTGTCTTGATCTCTGGCGCGATCGTGATGCCCTCTGCGGTCGCCAGCCTGTGGAGATCGTCCAGGCTGGCGAGCCGGTGCGGGCCGGGCTGGATGGTGTATCCGGCCTGGTCCAGGAGCTGGCGGATGTCGCGGATGCGCTTGCTGATCGTCTCGGGCCGGACGCTGAACAGGCCGGCGATGGCGACCTGGGGCAGGGCGAGGCGCTGGTGGAGGATGGTGGCCAGGAGCCGGTCGGCGAGGGTGCGGACGGGGCGGCGGCCGGTTCCGGGGGCAGTCAGCCGCGGGCGGTGACCGCGGCGGGTGTCCAGGTTCGCTTCGCGCTGCTGGTCGTGGAGCGTCAGCAGCGTGGCGATCAAGGCGTCCCAGTCGCAGGCGGGCAGCCCGGTGATGGCCGGGCAGGCGAGCCAGACCAGATCGGGACTGGGCAGGCCGAGGGGGTAGGGAGCGCCGCTGGCCTGGTCGTATTCCTGGGGGTGGAGGCAGTAGTTCCAGTCGCCGTGCCAGTCGCGGCGGGTCAGCGGTAACGCGTCCATCTGCCGGTCGCTGACCTGGACCCCCGTGTCGTAGGCGCTGGTGCCGGGTTCGGCGTGCACCCGCAGCCCGGTGCGGGTGGTGGTGGCGGCGATGGTCTGCACGATGACCTCGTGGCTGGCCAGCGGCCGGCCCCGCCAGTTCATCGTGATGTGGGAGAACAGCCGGTGCTCGACCTTGTTCCACTTCGAGGTTCCGGGCGGGAAGTGGCACACGCTGATCTCCAGCCCGGTCTCCACGGCCAGGGCGGCCAGCTCAGCCTTCCACGCGCGGGTGCGGTAGCCGTTAGACCCGCCCGCGTCCGCGGTGATCAGCAGCCGCCGGGCCTGCGGATAGTCACTGCGCCCAGCGGCTTTCCACCAGCGGCGGACCGATTCGACGGCGAACGCGGCGGTGTCGTGGTCGGTCTATTGACCGGACTACCTGGCGACTCGCCGGTGTCTTGACGCGCTGGCAGCTCACTGGCGGATACACCTGGTGCATGACGCCAGGAGCCGAACCAGAACGTGATGTCACGGCGATCCGCTTGCCGTGCTGGGGGCGGGTCGTGCCAGGCCGGGGGCGTGGTGCCCTGGCTGGTGGTGGACCCGGCTGGTGAGCCGGTGGAGCCGATCGTGCGGTTCCTGCGCGATTTCGTCGCCCGGGACAACCGGCGTGGCTCGGTCCGCAGCTATTGTTACGCGTTGCTGCGGTGGTGGCGGTGGCTGAAGGTGATCGAGGTCGAGTGGGATGAAGTCACCTCGGCTGAGGTGCGGGACTTCGTGTTATGGCTCGGGCAGGCCGTCAAGCCCCGCCTGGCGGCCCGGACCGTTTCGGCGGCGACTGCGGGCACGATCAACCCGGTCACGCGCAAGCAGTGCCTGGACGATTCCTACCAGCCGCGCACCGTGCAGCACGGCAACGCCGTGGTGCGCAGCTTCTATGAGTTCTGGATCGAGGCGGGTTCGGGTCCGCTGGTCAATCCGGTGGTCTTGGACCAGCGGGGCGGGCGGGCGCACGCACATCACAACCCGCTGGAGCCGTTCGGGGC
>CAWDVK010000017.1:0-433705 GCA_963805715.1 uncultured Actinomycetota bacterium | reverse complement strand
TGGCCGTCGACCAGTACGGTGCACGCGCCGCAGTTGGTCGTGTCGCAGCCCATGTGCGTACCGGTCAGCCCGAGGCCGCGGCGGATCAGGTGGGACAGCAGCAGCCGCGGCTCCACCTCGGCGATCTTCTTCTCGCCGTTGACCGTGAACCTGATCCGGCGTACCGGGACCTCGCTCGCGGCCTCGTCGCCGCGGTCCGCGTAGACGATCGTCATGATCAGGCCGCCCTTTCCGCCGCCGGCTCGTCGGTGCGCAGCAGGATGCGCTCGACGAACGTTCGTACCATGTGCCGCTTGTACTCGGCGCTGCCGCGGTGATCGGTCCTCGGCCGCGCTGCCTCGGCGGCCAGATCGGCGGCCCGGCTGATGCTGTCGGCCGTCAGCGGCTGGCCGGCCAGCGCCTCGGCGGCCGCGGTCGCCCCGATGGTGGACCCGCCGACCCCGGTCAGCGCGATGCCTGCCCGGCTGACGGTGCCGCCAGATGTCTCGATGGCGACGGCCACGCCCACGGTCGCGAAGTCACCGACCCGGCGCTCCAGCTTGAGGTAGCCGCCGGACCTCGTGCCCTGCGCCGCCGGGATCACGGCCTCGACGGCGATCTCGGCCGGCTCGAGCACGTTCTGGAAGGGCCCGGTGACGAAATCGGCCATCGGAATGCTGCGCTTGCCGCCGGGTCCCTGGGCCACCACCGAGCCGCCGAGGGCCAGCACGACCGAGGCCCAGTCGCCCTGCGGATCGGCATGGCACAGCGAGCCGACCAGCGTGCCCCGGTTGCGCACGATCGGGTCGGCGATCAGCGGCGCCGCCGCGGCCATGGTCGGCTGGGTGCTCGCCAGCAAGGCCGAGCGCTCCAGGTCGACGTGGCGGCACAGGGCGCCGATGTGCAGCGTGCCGTCGGGGTCGGCCCGGTGATAGCCGAGGCCGGGCACGTTGTTGATGTCCACGACCAGCTCCGGCGACGCGAAGCGCAGCTTCATCAGCGGCACCAGGCTCTGGCCGCCCGCCAGCACCTTCGCGTAGTCACCGCCGTCGCGCAGCATGGCGATCGTGTCACTGAGCGAGCTCGGTGCCTCGTAGCGGAACCGAGACGGATACATAACGGTCCTCCAGGTGTCCTGCCCGAACGGGTGAACCGCGGCGCAGCGCTGGTCGCGAGGCCGCCGGGGAACTGGATCTGCTACGTCGATTCCGGGTCCGGCACGGCAACCGGGAGGGAGTCCTCCTCGGGATCAGGGCGCGGTTCCTGGTGCGGCGGCCACGGGCCGGACACGGGCTGCCCGGCGATCTTGAGATAGTCGATCAGCTCAGGCCAGGCCCAGACGGTCGGGCTCTTGCCGGTCTTCGGAGCGTGCTCGATCAGCTCGAACAGCCGGGGATTGCCCTGGCTGTGTCCGCTGGACTCAATCCGCATTCCGCACGCTCCTGCCATCTGCCACATGTGTGCCGACACATGTGTAGCCAGGACAACATGATGTGCCCGGCCGGGCTACCCCGCAATATACGAATAACCGGTTGCTTAAACCAGCCGCCCGGGCCGGTGCTTCGGCGTCACTTTCCGAAGTATGCCCGGCCTGCCCAGGCTTGTCATGAGGAGTCAGCTGTCTGATGACATGGGCCCTATGCGGCCAGCCGGCGCCGGGCCTTCGGCTGCTCAGCTCCAGATCGTGACATAGACGGGCGGCTTGAACCGGGACGGCGGGACGCCGGCCACGGGCGAGCGCATCAGGTGCATCGCCTCGGGAGTGCCGAGAAAGCGCCGGAAGGCACTGGCGGCAATGCTCCGGTGCTGGCGTTCCAGCAGGGTCACCTGCCAGCAGGCATCCATCGGCGAGCCGGGCACGTCGACCAGGGACAGGTCACCGCGTCGCAGCTGATGGCTGACGAGATGCTCGACGGCCGGCGAGACTCCCGCCCCGTCGGCCGCGGCGGCCCAGGCGGCGGTCTGGTTCGGGAATACCCGGATCCGCTCCTCCGGAATGCCCAGGGCGGCCAGCAGCTGGCCGGTCTCGCTGCCGGGATCGGTGCCCGACGGGTCCACGAACCACCGCCACTGCCGGAAGCTGCCCCGCAGCCGGGACTGGCTGGCTGTCACCACCACGAGCCGGCAGCGGAAGATGGGCTCGGTCACCACGGCGAGGCCAGGATCATCGGGTGGGGCGGAGCCGATGGCCACATCGGCGAGCCTGTTGGCGACCAGCACGCCCATCTCCTTGGTCATCGCGACCCCGGCGGACACCTCGACCGAGCCGGCGAAGCGCCGGGTGAAGGCCTCCATCAGCGGGCTGACCACGAATTCCGCGACGGCGGACGTGGACACCACGCGCAGCTGCTCGGGCGCGCCCTGCGCGGCGCGGACGGCGGCGTGCGCCTCGGCGCCGAGCACCACGATCTGCGACGCGGTAGCGAGCAGCCGGGATCCGCCGGCGGTCAGCGTCATCCCGCCCGGCCCCCGGGTGAGCAGCTGGTCGCCCAGGTGCAGCCGGAGTGCGGACAGGGCCTGGGAGACCGCAGGCTCGCTGACGCCGAGCGCGCTGGCGGCGGCCGTGACCGAGCCAAGCCGTGCGACCAGGACAAACGCGTTCAGCTGGGTGAGCGTCATAGCAGTAGTCATTATTGCCCACGGCCGGCTACCGCCGCGCCGGGCAGCTGGGCAGGTCAGGGCCCCGCCGGGTCGGCTGGCGGGCAGCCCGCGGCCCGGCCGGCCGGGCCGCGGGGCAGCTCGGGCATCGGCCCGCTGGCGGCTGGGAGCGCCGGAGCAGCGCACTGGCGGCGCGGGCCCGCGCTCGTAGACTCGACCCAGCGGGCGCCAGCTCGCAGGGGAGGCCGCATGCAGGTTCCGGCGCACGTCGACTATGAGAAGGCCACGAGCGTCGAGCACGCGCTGGCCCTGCTCGCCCGGTTCGGGCCGGAGACCAGGGTCCTGGCCGGCGGTCACAGCCTGATCCCGATGATGAAGCTGCGGCTGGCGCAGCCCGGGACCCTCGTCGACATCAACGGGCTCAGTGAGCTGTCCTACATCACCGTGACCGAGGGCGAGCTGCGGATCGGCGCCCTGACCCGGCACGCGCAGCTGCTGGCCTCGGCGGCGGCCGGCGCGCATTTCCCGATCCTGCACGACGCCGAGCAGGTGATCGCTGATCCGGTGGTACGCAACTGGGGGACCATCGGCGGCTCGCTGTGCCAGGCCGACCCGTCCGAGGATCTGTCCGCGGCCTTTGCCGCGCTGCAGGCGAGCATGCTGATCCAGGGCCCGGCGGGCAGCCGGATCGTGCCGGCCAGAGAATTTCACACCGGGCCTTACGAGACGGTGGTCGCGTCGGCGGAGCTGCTCGCCGAGATCCGGATCCCGGTCCGGCCGGGTGGCGGCAGCGCCTACCAGAAGGTGGGCCGCCGCGTCGGCGACTGGCCCGTCTGCGCGGCCGGAGCGGCGATCTGGCTATCCGGCGACACCATTACCGCGGCCGGGATCGGCCTCACCGCCGTCGGCGCGCCCAGTTTCGCAGCGGCCGAGGCGGAGGACTTCCTGCGCGGCGCCCCGGCTACCGAGGCCAGCTTCCGCCGGGCCGGCCAGATCGCCGCCGAGCACTGCCATCCCGTTTCCGATCAGCGTGGCCCGGCTGACTACAAGCGGCATCTGGCCAGCGAGCTGACCAGCCGGGCGCTGGCCGTCGCGCTGCGGCGCGCGCAGGAGCGAGAGCTGGCGGGCGATCAGCAGCCGGCGCAAGGAGAAGATGAGCGGCAGGGAGACGGCCGCGTGCCGGGAAGGGGCGGCGTGCCGGGAAGGGGCGGCGCACCCGGAAAGGGCGGCGCACCCGGAAAGGGCGGCCCACCGGGAAAGGAGCGAGTGCAGGGAAAGGGGCGAGTGCCGGGAAAGGGCCAAGAGCCGGGAAAGGGCCGGGCTGGACCCCGGGGCGCCTGACATGCAGATCACCGTCACCGTCAACGGGATCCCCTGCACCCGTGAGGTGGAGCCCCGGCTGCTGCTCATTCACTTCCTGCGCGACGAGCTGGGGCTGACCGGATCGCACTGGGGCTGCGACACGTCGAACTGCGGCGCCTGCGTGGTGTGGCTGGACGATACCCCGGTGAAGTCCTGCACGGTGCTGGCCGCCATGGCCGACGGGCGCCGGGTGCTCACGGTGGAGGGCCTGGGCCGGGCCGGCCTCGACCCGGTGCAGGAAGGCTTCGCCGCCTGCCACGGCCTGCAGTGCGGGTTCTGCACGCCGGGGATGATGATGACCGCCCGCTGGCTGCTTGACCACCATCCGGACCCCTCGGCTGAGCAGATCCGGGCGGCACTGTCCGGACAGATCTGCCGCTGCACCGGATACGAGAACATCGTCAGGTCCGTGCTGTGGGCCAGCCGGCACGAGGCCGGCCAGCACGGGGCCGGCCAGCACGGGGCCGGCCAGCACGGGGCTGGCCAGCACGAGGCCGGCCAGCACGAGGCTGCGGCGCCGAGGGCTGCGGGGCCCGGCGCCGGCGAAACGCGCGGGGCACTCCCGTGACGGGCGCGGCTGAGGATCTGCGGGGCACTGCCTGTGGTGGCAGTGCCCACGGTGGCAGTGCCCACGGCGGCAGTGCCCACGGTGGCAGTGCCTACGGCTCGCTGCCCCGCAAGGAGGACGCCCGGTTCATCCGCGGCAAGGGGACCTTCGTCGATGACATCCAGCTGCCGGGAATGCTGCACGGAGCCATCCTGCGCAGCCCGCTGGCGCACGCGAGGATCGTGTCGGTCGACACGACGGCGGCGCAGGCGCATCCGCAGGTGGAGGCGGTCATCACCGGCCAGATGCTGGCGGAGCGCGGGCTGGCCTGGATGCCTACGCTGTCGCGGGACGTGCAGGCCGTGCTGGCCACGGACAAGGTCAGGTTCCAGGGCCAGGAGGTGGCCTTCGTCGTCGCCAGGGACAGGTACTCGGCGCGGGACGCACTCGAGCTGATCAGTGTCGAGTACGAGCCCCTGCCGCCGGTGATTGATGCCGAGCGCGCACTCGATCCCGGCGCCCCGGTGATCCGCGACGACCTGCCGGGAAAGGCCGATAATCACATCTTCGACTGGGAGGCCGGCGACCAGCAGGCGACGGATGCCGTCTTCGCGGTCGCGGACGTTGTAGTGGCCCAGGACATGCTCTACCCGCGGGTCCACCCGGCCCCGCTGGAGACCTGCGGCGCGGTGGCCGACCTGGACCCCGTGACCGGCAAGCTGACGCTCTGGTCCACGTCCCAGGCCCCGCACGCCCACCGGACCATGTACGCGCTGATCGCCGGGCTGCCGGAACACAAGATCCGGGTCATCTCGCCCGACATCGGCGGCGGTTTCGGCAACAAGGTCCCGCTCTACCCCGGCTACCTCTGCGCGATCGCCGGCACCATGCTGACCGGCCTGCCGGTGAAATGGGTCGAGGACCGGTCCGAGAACCTGATGTCCACCTCGTTCGCGCGTGATTACCACATGCACGGCGAGATCGCCGCGACCGCCGATGGGCGGATCCTCGGCCTGCGGGCCACGGTGCTGGCCGACCACGGCGCGTTCAACGCCACCGCGCAGCCCTCGAAGTTTCCCGCCGGGTTCTTCCACATCTTTACCGGCTCCTACGATCTGCAGGCCGCGCACTGCCAGGTGACCGCCGTCTACACCACCAAGGCGCCGGGCGGGGTCGCGTACGCGTGCTCGTTCCGCATCACCGAGGCCGTCTACCTGGTCGAGCGGATGGTCGACCTGCTGGCCCGCGAGCTCGGGATGGACCCGGCCGAGCTGCGGATGAAGAACCTGCTGCGCCCCGAGCAGTTCCCTTACACCGGCCCGACCGGCTGGGAGTATGACTCCGGCGACTACCCGCGGGCGCTGCGGCTGGCCATGGAGATGGCAGGCTACGACGAGCTGCGCCGGGAGCAGGCACGGCTGCGGGAGCGGGGCGAGTACATCGGCATCGGGCTGAGCTTCTTCACCGAGGGAGTCGGCGCCGGGCCGCGCGGGCAGATGGACATCCTGGGCCTGGGCATGGCGGACGGGGCGGACCTGCGGGTGTACCCGACCGGCAAGGCGGTGCTCGGCATCTCGGTGCAGACCCAGGGCCAGGGTCACGAGACCACGTTCGCGCAGATCGTTGCGCAGGAGCTCGGGATTTCGCCCGAGGATGTGGAGGTCGTGCACGGCGACACCGATCGGACGCCGTTCGGCCTGGGCACCTACGGCTCCCGGTCGACGCCGGTCTCCGGCGCGGCCACCGCGATGGTCGCCCGGAGGGTCCGCGAGCGGGCCAGGATCGTGGCCGCCGCGATGCTCGAGGTAGCGCCCGCCGACCTGGAGTGGGCCTGCTGCCGGTGGCAGGTGCGCGGTGATCCGGATCAGGCCAGGAGCATGGCCGAGATCGCGATGGCGGCCCACTCGGCCCTCGAGCTGCCGGACGGCGTCGAGGGTCACCTTGACGCCTCGATGGTCTACAACCCGCCGAACCTGACCTTCCCCTTCGGGGCCTACATCTGCGTGGTGGGCGTCGACCCCGGAACCGGCGAGGTGACGGTGCGGCGGTTCATCGCGGTCGATGACTGCGGCGTCCGGATCAACCCGATGATCGTCGAGGGGCAGGTGCACGGCGGCCTGGCGGACGGCGTGGGGATGGCCCTGATGCAGGCCATCGTCTACGACGAGAACGGCAACTGCCTGGGCGGCTCGTTCATGGACTACCTGCTGCCGACCTCGGCCGAGTGCCCGTCCTGGGAAGCTCGGCACGACCGTGACGCCGTCACCGCACCACCCGCTCGGAGCCAAGGGCGTCGGTGAATCGGCCACGGTGGGCTCGCCGGCGGCCGTGGTCAACGCCGTGCTGGATGCGATCAGCCCGTTCGGGGTCCGGCACGCTGACATGCCGCTGACTCCGGCTAACGTATGGTCGGCAATCCAGGGCAGGCCGCAGCGCACCGACCTGGCGGTCACATGAGCACCGGCCCGGCGGGCATGCCAGCGCCGGTGCGGCGGCCAGCTGGGCACCGGCCCGGCGGGCAGCCGAGGACGATCGTGAGGAAGGACGGTGGATGAGCGACCTCGCTGAGCAGCTGCCCGATGTCGCGACGCTGCTGGCCGCGCTCGATGAGGCCAGCTACCTGGCTGACGAGCCGCTCGGGACGGCCCTGTTCCTGTCCGCCCGGATGGGCCAGCCGATCCTGCTCGAGGGCGAGCCAGGGGTGGGCAAGACCGAGGCAGCCAAGGCGCTCGCCGGGGTGCTCGACACCCCGCTGATCCGGCTGCAGTGCTATGAGGGCCTGACCTCGGCCGAGGCTCTGTACGAGTGGAACTACCCCCGGCAGCTGCTAGCCATCCGGCTGGCCGAGGCCAGGGGCGAGATGCCGCGCGAGGCCGATCTGTTCAGCGACGACTACCTGCTCGAGCGGCCGCTGCTGGCCGCGCTCGATCATCCGGGGCCGCGCCCGGCCGTGCTGCTGATCGACGAGGTGGACCGGGGAGACGACGAGTTCGAGGCATTCCTGTTCGAGCTGCTGGCCGAGTCAGCCGTGACCATTCCCGAACTCGGCACCAGGCGGGCGGCGTACCCGCCGGTCGTCGTGCTCACGTCCAACCGGACCAGGGACCTGCATGACGCGCTGAAGCGCCGCTGCCTGTACCACTGGATCGACTACCCCGACGTGCGCCGGGTGGCCGCGATCATCCGCCGCCGGGTGCCGGGCGCGTCCGAGTCGCTGACCAAGCAGGTCGCGCGCGGCGTTGTCCGGCTGCGCGGGCTTGACCTGGCTAAGCCGCCGGGAGTCGCGGAGGCGATCAGCTGGGCGGCCGCGCTGCACGTGCTCGGCGCGGCGGAGCTGGACGGCCAGGCAGCGGAGCAGACGGCTGGCGCCGTGCTCAAGTACGCCGAGGACCTGCAGGCCGCCCGGCAGGCCGGGTTCGCGGCGCTGGTCAGCGACCAGGGTCTCGACGGCAGCTGACACGATGGCCGGCTCCGCGGCGGGCAACCACGACCTGGCTGAGCTCACGGCCCGGTTCGGGGCCGCGCTCCGGCTGGCCGGGCTGCCCGCCGGGCCGGGCCGCTGCCAGCGGTTCGCCATCGCGGTGACCGTCGCCAGGCTGGCGACGCTGCGCGCGCTCTACCTGTGCGCGCTCGCGACCCTGGTGTCGAGCAGGGAGCAGGCCGAGATCCTGCACGCGGTCTTCGGCCAGGTATTCGGCGGCCTGGCCGATATCGCGGACCTGCGCGGCGACCAGGGCGCGCCGCCTGCCGCCCAGCCCGCGCGTACCCCGGAAGACCTGCTGGCCCAGGCGGCCCGGGCAGCGCAGCAGCACGTCATCGGATCCGACGCGGTGCCCCATGCCCGGCCCGGCCCGGACGAGGAGTCCGGGCCGGGGCCTGACGTTGAGCACCGGTATCTCGGCAGCGCGTTTGACCGGCTCGCCGCCAGGGACTTCGCCGACCTGTCCGAGGCCGAGCTGCAGCAGCTCGCCGAGCTGATGCGCCTGCTGACGCTCGCCGCTCCGCAGCGCCGGTCCCGCCGCCACCGCCGCCGGCCCGGCGGGCCGCGCACCGACATGCGAGCCACGCTGCGGCAGGCCCGGCGGACAGGGGGGCATGCGTTCCGGCTGATCGGGCGGGTTCCGGCGCAGCGGGACCGGCGCATCGTGGTGCTCTGCGACATCTCCGGCTCGATGGGGCCGTATGCGCGGGCGATGATCCAGCTGCTCTACTGCGCGGCCGGGGGGGCCAGCGCCGAGGTCTTCAGCTTCGCCACCCGGCTGACCCGGCTGACCCCGGTCCTGGCCAGGTCGCTGCCGGGGCCGGCGCTGCAGCGGGCGGGCCAGGCCGCCCCCGACTGGCTGGGCGGCACCCGGATCGGGGCCGCGCTGAAGCAGTTCAACGACTCCTATGGCCGCCGGGGCATGGCCCGCGGGGCAGTGATGGTCATCATCTCCGACGGCTGGGAGACCGGCGACCCGGACCTCGTGCGGCGGGAAATGGAACGGCTCTCACTGGTGGCGTTTCGGATTGTATGGGTTAATCCCCGCACGAAAAGCTCTCTTTACCAGCCACTGGCGGGCGGCATGGCCGCGGCGTGGCCGCATTGCGACGCCGTGGTCAGCGCGCATTCGGTGGCGGCGCTGGGCAAGCTCGCGGCGGCCCTGGCCGATCCGGTCCGGCGCCGCGTCCCGGTCCGGCCGGGCGGCTGACCGCCGGGGCCGGCGGTCGCTAGTGCTCGATGCGGAGCACCGGCCGGTTCTTGCCCCGGCCCTTGCGGGGCTTGCGCTTCACTTCCACGCCGCCGAGCACGCACGTGCCGGTGATGCGCAGGACCGGCGCGTCCGGCCGCAGGGACTCGGCGCTGTCGCCGGCGATCTCGCGGCCGCCGAGGATGGCGACGCCGGAGTCGATCACGTGCATCTCCGGCGGGACGATGATCTGCACGCCGCCGAGGACGCACATCGCGTTCAGCGTGATCTCCCGTCCCGGCAGGACCGCCTCGCGGAAGTCGAGGTCCGCGCCGCCGAGCACGGTCAGGATGTCGATCACGGGCTCGGGATGCCAGCCGCCCTTGCGGGTGACCCCGCCGAGCACGGCGACGAGCCGGCGGCCCCGGCTCGCTGGCCGCGCGGCCGGCACCGCGGCGGCCGGGACCATGGACCCGCTGTGCCCGGGCAGGTCATCGAGCAGCGGCACGATCTCGGCGTGCGTCTTCGCCGAGTAGATGGCGTCGAGCCGATCGGAGTGCTCCGCAGCGGTCAGCCGGCCCTCGGCCAGCGCATTGTTGATCACCGAGGCGGCCGTGTCCCGGTCGGCGTCGGAGGCACGCAGCCGGGGATTCTCGTTGAAGCCCTGGGGGTCCATCCGGCTATTGTCGGGCATGCACAGCGGCCGGCGGAACGGGAGAAGCGGTGGGCCACGTCGAAGCGGCGCATGTCAGCCACACCCTGCCGGATGGCCGGGTGCTCCTCGATGACGTCTCCTTCCGGATCCGCGATGGCGCCGTCGCCGCGCTGATCGGCCCGAACGGCGCCGGGAAGACCACGCTGCTGCGTCTCGCCGCCGGGGATATCACGGCGCAGTCGGGCACGGTGACCAGCAGCGGCGGCCTGGGCGTGATGCGCCAGTTCGTCGGCGGGATCAGGGACTCCGCAACGGTCCGGGACCTGCTGCTGTCGATCGCCGCTCGCCGGGTCAAGGAGGCCGCGAGCCGGCTGGATGCCGCCGAGCTGGCCATGATGGAGCGCGACGACGAGCCCGCCCAGCTCCGGTACGCGACGGCGCTAACCGACTGGGGCGACGCGGGGGGATACGCGGCCGAGGTGCACTGGGACGCCTGCTGCATCGCGGCGCTGGGCATCCCCTACGAGCGCTGCCAGTGGCGCGAGGCCGCCAGCTTGTCCGGCGGCGAGCAGAAGCGGCTGGTGCTGGAGTCGCTGCTGCGCGGCACGGACGAGGTGCTGCTGCTGGACGAGCCGGACAACTACCTGGACGTGCCGGGCAAGATCTGGCTGGAGCAGCAGCTGGCGGCGACCACCAAGACCGTTCTGCTGGTCAGCCATGACCGGGAGCTGCTGGCGGCCTGCGCGGAGCGGATCATCACCGTCGAGGACGGCAGCGTCTGGGTGCACGGCGGCGGCTTCGCCGGCTACGCCGCGGCGCGGCGGGAGCGCAACGAGCGGCTGGACGAGCTGCGCCGGCGCTGGGATGAGGAGCACGAGAAGCTCAGGCAGCTCGTCCGCATGTACCGGCAGAAGGCGGCCTACAACTCGGACATGGCATCCCGGCTGCAGGCCGCCGTGACCCGGCTGCAGAAGTTCGAGGAGGACGGGCCACCGGAAGTCGTGCCCAGGGAGCAGAACGTGCGGATGCGGCTGCGCGGCGGCCGGACCGGCAAGCGCGCGGTGATCTGCGAGCGGCTGGAGCTGACCGGCCTGATGCAGCCGTTCGACCTGGAGGTCTGGTACGGCGAGCGGGTCGCCGTGCTGGGCTCGAATGGCTCCGGCAAGTCGCATTTCCTCCGGCTGCTGGCGGGGGACGAGGTGCGGCACGACGGCGAGGCCCGGCTGGGCGCGCGGGTCGTGCCCGGCATGTTCGCGCAGACCCACGCGCGGCCTGACCTGTCCGGGCGGACGCCGCTGGACATCCTGATGACCGAGCACGCGCTGCTGGTCAGCGAGGCGATGTCGGCGCTCGCCAGGTACGAGCTGCAGGGCTGCTCCCGGCAGCCGTTCGGCACCCTGTCGGGCGGCCAGCAGGCGCGGCTGCAGATCCTGCTGCTGGAGCTGGCCGGTTCCACCCTGCTGCTGCTCGACGAGCCGACCGACAACCTCGATTTGGCCAGCGCGGAAGCACTCCAGGAAGGCCTGGAGTCCTATGCCGGCACGGTCATCGCGGTCACGCATGACCGGTGGTTCGCGCGATCGTTCGACCGGTTCCTGGTCTTCGGGTCGGGCGGCGAGGTATACGAGGCCGCCGAGCCGGTCTGGGATGAGACCCGCGTGAGCCGTCCGCGCTGAGCGCCGCTTGCTACGCTGGGAGGCGCGCCACTGCGGTCGGCTGCCCGCTTGGCAGGCCGCTGCGGGTTCGGAGAACTGGAGGGTTCGCACTGTGAAGAAGCTGCTCGTGATCGCCCTGCTGGGAGCCAGCGCATTCGCCGTCTGGCGGAAGGTGCAGGCGGATCGCGCTGAGCTAGATCTGTGGACCGAAGCGACCACGGCAGATAGCTAGGCTGCGCGTGGCCGCGCCCGCGTACGAGGCGCATGTGACGGCAGCCCCGGCGATCACGCTGGCCTGCTGCGGCCTGTTCGGGACGACCGTCGTCGACGATGGCCTCGTGGAGCGGGCGTTCGCTGAGGCGATCGCCACGCAGGGCGTGGTGACCGGGACTGCCGCTTACGCGCGCGGCATGGCTGATGTACACCGGGCCAGGGGGCAGGCCACCGGGGACATGATGCACATCCTGTTCCCTGACAATGCGGCCAGGGCTCAGGCGGCACACCTGGCCTTTGACCGCTCTTTAAGCCAGGCTGTCGGCCGGTTCGGGCCGCAGCCCATGCCGGGAGCCCGTGAGGTGCTGGACCGGCTGGCCGGCACTGGCGTCCGTATCTGCCTGTTTGCCGGCGTTTCGAGACGGCTGCTCGGCCAGGTGCTCGGCGGCCTCGGCTGGCAGGCCCGCGTTGACCTGGCGCTCAGTGCTGATGACGTGCCGCGCGGCTGCCCGGCGCCCGACCTGGTGCTTGCCGCCATGCTCCGGCTCGGCGTGACTGACGTGCGGGAGACAGCCGTGGTGGCCGGCACAGCCAGTGTCATCCTGGCCGGCCGCAGGGCCGGGGCCGGCATCGCCGCCGGGGTGCTCACGGGAACTCACCCTGCCGCGAAGCTCCGGCAGGCGGGCGCGACGCATGTGCTGACCAGCATCGCCGAGCTGCCCGCGGTGCTGGCGGCCTACCCGCCAGCCGTCGCGGACGATACGAACCGGCTGTTAGCTAAGGCACCGGGAACGGCCGGGAATCGCCCGGCCAAGAGCCCATGTGTCAGCGGTTCCTGATGACCTTCCTGCGGTAGGTGAGGCTCCCGGCGCCAGCCAGGATCGCTGCTCCGCCGAGGCCGAAGAGCAGGGGGTCCTGGAATCCGGCGGTGCCACCGCCGCCAGTGGCCGGGGCAGCGGTGGGGATCGGGCGGCCCGACGGGCTCTGCGCAGTCGGTGGCGATGCAGACCCGCTGGAGTGGCTCGCGCTCGGGGTGGCGACCTTAGCCGTGCCGCCGGGCAATGCGGTCGATGTTGCCGGAGAACTTTTTGCGGGCGAAAATGTGGGCAGTGTCGTCGAGGGCGAGGACGTTGTGCAAGCCGAGACCGCCGCGGAAGCGAATACGGTCAGGCTGCCGCAGGCGACGACCCCCAGGCTTGCGCTGAGTCCCCTCCCCGCAGTGGTGGTGCGCACCTTCACGGAACCTCCTCAAGCGTCCGGCAGGTCGCGGATCCCTGGCCTGGTCCCGCATCAGAAACCGGCATCGGAAGCGAAAGCGCGTGGCCGGAGCGGCTGCTGCCCGCTTCGGCCGAAGGCAGGTCCCCGAAAGCGCCGAGGGCCATAAAGGTGCAGCTCGTAGACGACACGTAGGCAATGGCGAGTATTCACCCTGGAATATCAGGCTACGCGAGCGGAACACCCTGGGGAAGGCAGAGGGGAGGACGGCATTGGGGGAGGTGGAGTGGCGGCGGATAGCCGGGTTTCGCGTGGTCATGTATTGGCCGCAGAGCGGGTACTCTTCCCCGCCCAGTGCGCCAGGAAGCCTCCGGGCCCGGATCGCCGGAATCGCCGGCGTCCTTCTCATCGCGGGCGGGGCTGCCGCTGTCGGCGTTGCTCTCAGCTCCCAGGATCATGCACCGCAGCCCTCAATGGCGGCAGCGGGTGCTACCGGGCCATCCGCGTACGGGCCGTCGCTGCGGCGCTCACCGCCGGTGTCCATCACTATCCCGGCCATTGGCGTGTCGTCGGATCTGCTGCACCTGGGGGTCAACTCCGACGGCACGATCCAGGTGCCGTCACTTCAGGCGAGGTCCGGCCAGGCGGCCTGGTACAAGTACTCGGCGACGCCCGGCCAGATCGGGGCGTCGGTTATCGAAGGTCACCTCGACAGCTATCAGGGGCCTGCTGTGTTTTTCCGCATCGGGGCTCTCCGCCCAGGGGACAGCGTCAACGTGACGCTCGCCGACGGGATCACCGCCGTATTCCGCGTCACCGGCGTGCGCCAGTACCTCAAAACCCGTTTCCCGGCCAGGACCATTTACGGCGCAACCGGCTACGCGGCCCTGCGCCTGATAACGTGCGGCGGAGCATTCGACTACAACACCGGTCATTACCTCAGTTCCACTGTTGTATTCGCCTCCCTCACCTCGTCACGGCCTGGCCGCGGCCGGGCCAGCGGCTGACAGTCCTCAGCCGGGGACGCGATGGTCAGACCTGCTGAGGGTGCTCAGGTAACTGGCCGACTGCACGAGGAGATCGCCGCGTGTCGCAGCTCATCTGCGCCAAGGGCCGTGGCCCGGCCCTGCTGGCAGACGCCGACACCTTTCTCGGCCCGCTGCCTGCCAGACAGCGCCGGGTGCGGGATCGCTAGGCGTACGGATTGCAGCGGTGAAGCCACTCGTGCAGGTGAGCAGCAACGTGATGACCGTGCGGACGATGATGCATGCGCATCTTGATCGCCTCCTCTCCCTGAAGGCGCTCTTCGAGGCTGCGCCACACCTGCGCTCGGTGCCAGGGACGAACGTCCCTTGCCAGGCCGCAGTTCAGGCAGCCGCAGTCAATGATCTCGCGGCGTCCTCCTCGTCGATCTCGCGGCGTCCTCCTCGTCTTGGCCCGGGCGCCGGGTCGTGCCGCTGAGCGGGCCGTTTCAGGCGTTCTGCGCCGTCACTGGGTCCCGGCCTTCCTCGGTGCGTTCGGGCAGCAGCAGCAGGGCGCCGACCAGGAAGCACACCGCACCGATCAGGGTGCCCAGGTTCGACCGCTCGGCGTTGTGCAGCTGACCGGTCGCCGGGTTGATGTAGCCGGCGACAGCAGATACGCCGAAGGCGACGGACCCGATCAGGTTCGCGAGGGTGATCCACCACGACCACGACCGCGGCTGCCACGCTGCCCAGCCGTGGCAGACCTCCAGCCAGGCCAGGGAACTTGCGACCAGGAAGCAGATCGAGCCAACCGCATCGGGTCGCCACACATGCTGGTGCGCGGCCTGGGCGGTGAGATCTACCCGCACGGCGTTCCCGGTGCTGATGTTGAAGTAAAGGGTTCCGGCCAGCTGGATCGCGGTCGCCCACCAGTCGATCCGGCGCGGCTGGAAGACGAAGAAGCGCCGCCGGGCGGCGTCTGAACGCTGCGGGCCGGCATCCACGGCCTCCCGGTAGGTCAGAAACCCGGCCGCGGTGAAGAACAGCGAGCCTATGAAGAAGGTCACTGCATCCCAGCGGGCCCCGGCGGTGCTGGCGTAAGCAGGGACCGCACCGAGTGCGAATAGCAGTGACCCGACGGCGAACAGTATGGCGATCCACCATGCCCGGGCCCGGGGTGCCCACCATGTCGAGCCAGCGGCCGAGGCTGCCTGCGGATGCTTGCGATGCCGGCGGGAACCCCAGCGAGCGACGACACCATCCGGGCCGGCGCGGTCGACGAAGGTAGCGAAAGGGCCGACCCGGCCCTTGCGGACTTCGCTGTTCTGCCTGGGCACGGACGTGTCCTATCTGATCGCATCGATCTGGTCAGGACGGATGCGGGCGGCCTCGGGCGGATCAGGCGTTGCGCGCGGAACTGAACACCACGCTGTAATCCTCAACGGCGCGGATCATGCAGCGAGCGGCAGCTAGGCTGTCGGCCCGGATGACGTTGGCAGCGCTCGGGCTTGCTGTCCGTGCCTGCGGGTCCTGCCACACCGTCTGGCTGATCAGGTGCCCCGACGCCGGGTCGGCGAGCAGCAGCGCGCAACGGAAACCAGAAGTCTCCGCCAGCCACGGGACTACGGTGTCCCCGAACGCCTCGATAACGTCCTCAACCGCTGACGGCTCGACCTCCATCCGGGTCAGCCGGGCGCTTTGCTGGCCGCGCAGCGCATCGTCTAGCTCGAACACGCCCACCCGGTACCGCTCGGCAATCACCGATCCCCCGGCCCGCCGCTTCAGCTCGCCGTCGATGCTTGCTGCGGCCCCCTCGGCCGCTCGCAGCGCACGCTCCGACGCCCAGAACGATTCCAGCACCCCGACGCCGTGCGTTTCGTCGGCTAGCAGTGACAGTCCCAGGCTGCCATGCTGGCTCTCCAGCGCCGGGCGGACTTCGCTCTCGATGTACTTCAGGCACCCGGCCAGCGCAGGCGGACCGGCGGTGATCAGATCCAGGCGGACATGCAGCATGACACCTCCCGGGCAGGTCGGCGATTGCGGGAGCATGCTCGGCAGGCTCCGTCGCCCGCACCACCAGATGCGCTCCTCAGCGTTTCCTCCGGCCGCGGACATGTCAAGCGATCGCTGCGGCTGCGCGGCAAGATCGTCTCTGCCTCGACCTCGGGCCTCCGGGCCCGCCCGGCAGGACGGTCCGTTGTAATCCCGGGTGACCGACGAGCCGGGGCAGGCATCCAGGCACGTCCGCCGCAGGCGGCCGTGCCCTTCCGGGGGACTGTAAACTCAGGTCGTCTTTCACCAACGCAGGTAGCCTGCGGAGGCGCCCACCAGGCTCCTGGCGAGATGCTGTCGGAGCCAGCCGGGCAAGCTAGCATGAAAGGCCGCTGAAGTGCGGTTTCCTGGGGCTATAGCTCAGCTGGAAGAGCACCTGCTTTGCAAGCAGGGGGTCAGGGGTTCGAGTCCCCTTAGCTCCACCAGGTCAAACCCACATTGCGATCTTGAACGCGCCCTGGTCTGGGTCCGTACAGCACGGTAGTACAGCAGTAGGTGCTCATCTGAGGCTCCCCGAGCCGCCCGAGCTCGCCGCGCTGGCCGACTTCCGCTACCTCGGTGGGTGTTGAACGCATCGACAGGCCGACCGTGCCATGTCGCAGTCCTGCGCAGTGACGCTCGCGGTGCGCATCGGGTCTGCCATCAACCAGCTAACGATCCAGCGACTACCATGTCGTCGACGGCCTGTTCGGTCGCGCTATCAGGCTCTACCGTCAACCATCCCTGAGTACCAAGGTTAACGACGGCGCGGAGAATGTCATCGCGCGTGAGTTGCGGCTGGCGCTGGCTCTTCCATTTCTCGACCGCAGAGATTACTTCGGTGATAGTGGGAGTGCGGTCCAGCTGAGTCTGAAGATTCTCAGCTGTGAAGTGAACAGTGGCAGCTATCTCTGCCCCCTTAGTATCAAATCTAGCAGCTAGGTCGACAACGCGATCGATTAGGTCACTCCACCGCTCAAGCCGATCCTTATAGCTCGCGCGCGCATCGTCGAGGGCCGGACCGCTTAGTACCTCTAGCATCCGACCACGCTGTCGCTCGATGATAAGGCCGTTATTCTGCATCCGCGCTACAGCGGCCTTAAGATCCGGAGTGAATGGCCCAAAGCTCGCTGCCTCGAACTGCAGGTCGGTGGGCAGCCCAGCTTCAGTGGCGAAGTAGACGATCTTCTGAAGCATAACTCGCCCAACAGGCCAGTGATAGCGCTGTGACTCCAGGCGATGCACGATCTCCGCTATAGCCACCAGCCATGGCGCCAAGTGCCATTCAGGCTCAGCCTGCTCGTTTCTCTCGCCGAGCAGTTCAAGCTGGGTTTCCGAGAGGAGCGAGCTACCACGCGGCGCGTACAACTCGACCGGAACGTCCAGGCGCCGCAAATGCCGGAGAAGCACTGGGCCAACCACACGCCACTCGAGCTGCCCATTACCGCATCCAAGCGGCGGAACAGCCAATGACCTGATTTTCCAGTCTCTGTAGTGATCCTCCAGGTACTCCAGGCCAGCAACGATGTCGCTGAGCCGGCTCACAGATCGCCAGTGCCGTTTCGTTGGAAAGTTGATGATCAGATGATCACCGGCGTCGTACGGGTACGGCTGGCCGAGCTTGACCTCATGCCTGTCGCAACGGCGAACGTAATCAAGGAACATGGCGGGGTATTGCTTCTTGAACGCAAGCGCTACACCCTTGCCCATGATACCAACGGTATTAACCGTATTCACCAACGCATGCATGTTGGACTTAAGTAGATCGCCTTCTCGAACTCGCACGTTACTCATCGAAAGAAGATCTCCTTACGTATGCGCACAGCAGGCAGGTCATCGAACGCCTGACACCGCGTTCGCTTGTCAAGCGTATCAACGTAGCAGCCGCTGATATACCTCGATGGTACCAGAGATGGCACTAGGACTTCAGCATTTCTCGCACGCTTCTTTTCCCTGATTGGCCAGTAGTTGGTGTCAGTCCAGTATCTGGCAAACACCAGTTCCGAGTTCAGCATTGCCAGCCCTTCAGGTGACGGATAGAATCGCGTTCCTTCCGATGCGCAATTGCCGTCTGTCAGCACCGTGTCAGGCAGGTCGAGCACGGCCGGCGATACACGGACGACGATAAGATCGTCGTGCCCATTACTGACCAGGTAGTACATCATCGGATTCCGTGCGTGGAAATAGAGATTCGCGTAGCTGTGTAGTAGGTCACCGTTCGGAACTCGCTTTCCACGGCGCCTGTCCTGAACGTCTTCTAACGCCACCGACTTATGATTGATCTTCGATGCCTTATCGTGGCTCAGGATCCCCCTGCGAAGGATCGACTCAAGGTTCTCTATAGACGAGATGAAGTGGAGTTCCTTGATCTCATCGCGCTCCATGGCTGCTCCCTGCCTCACAGCCGCCGACTCATACCCATGCGGCCAGACGCACTGAAGCGTATGGCCGAGCGCAGGTGCTACGGATGCCAGTCGGACGAAGGAGTCGGCGCTGGCCGGGCTCTGACACTATTCGATTAAGAGTTCGAGCCATCCCCGATTCGAACAGTAGCAGCTCGAACAGCGACGATCCAGTCGTTAACCACGGCAGGTCATACGGCGGCTACTCAGCCCAGGGATTCGCCGAGCTTCCGCAGCGCATCACGAGTGCTGGCTTCCGGTACTTCGGTGTAGATCTCCATCGTGATGCTGATCTTGCTGTGGCGGAGGATCTGCATGGCGACTCTGGGGTGCACGTCGAGTGCGGCCAGGAAGCGACCCGCAGGTGTGGCGGGTGTCGTGGACGCGGATGCGGCGGACACCTGCGCTGGCGCACCGGGCATGGAAGCTGCGGTTGAAATTGCGCGGCTCGATCGGCGTTCCCCAGCGGGTCGTGAACACGAAGCCGAAATCCTGCCAGACCGCTCCGGCTACTTCCCTGGCCTGGTCCTGTTCCTCGTGGCGGAGGTTGAGCGCGGTCAGGCAGATATCCGGCAACGGCAAAATGGCGGCCGATCCCTCGGTCTTGGTCTCTGAGTGCAGGAGTTCGGCCGCTGACCCGCTGCAGCTGCCTGGTGAGGTGCAGCTCGGTGGCGGCCGTTCGCACGTCGTCCCATGTCAGGCCCAGCACTTCGCCGCGGCGCAGGCCGAGCACTAGGACCAGGACGTAGGCGGCGTAAAGCGGGTCACGTGCGCGTCGCGCATCCTCAAGGAATTGCCGGGCCTCTTCGACGCTCCAGGGTTCAGGACTCCTGATATAGGGAGAAGGATCATGCAGGGCCGGGGTGGTTTTTGACCTCGTAGCGCAGGACCAGGTCGGTGCCGGGGTAGCTGGCCCGGGCCTGGCTGATCTGGTGGCAGAGGGCGGCGAGGGCCTGGGTTCGCCTGGGCGCGGTGAGCGGGTCGAGGCGGATGAGCAGTTCGCCGTGGCCGGGGATGATGTCGCCGGAGATGACCAGGGCTTCGCGGATGAGGGCGCAGGCCTCGTCTTCGGCGCGGGCGTAGCAGCCGTTCAGGGCGCGGGCCAGGGTGGTCTGGGCGTTGTATGCGGCCATCCGGATGGCGTGGGTGATCTGCCTGATCTCGGTCTCAGGCCGCGCAATGTCGGGGGTGATGTCGCCGAGCCGGGTCCGGGCCGGGACGGCCGCCGCGGCGTCCTCGGCGGCGGCAAGTTCGCATACGCGGCCTCGACCGGGGCGTTGAGAGCGTTGGCGATCTGGTTGGTCAGGCAGGACACCTGGCCGGGGGCGGGGCTGCGCAGCTCGAGCAGCCGGGCGTCGCGGGCGGCTTCGGCGGTTCCGGCGAGGGCTTCAGCGCGCCGGACCTGGGCGGCGGCGGCCTTCTTCGCCGGGTTCGGGACCATCCGTTCCCGGTCATCAGGGGAGGCGGCGTGGGAGTCCAGGACGTTGAGGGCGAAGCGGGTGCGGGCGTAGCGGAAGTAGTTCTCCTCCCGCCAGCGCGATGACATCCGCCAGCACACCTCCCCGGCCGGCAGGCCGGTCCGGGAGGTCAGTACGTGGATCTGGCGGGTGCCTCCGCCGCGGGCGGGGACCCGGCGGGTGACCTGCCGCAGGCTCACGGTCTGGCCCTTGCGCGGCCCCTCGCTGATCAGCAGGTCCGCGGTGGTGTCGGCCAGGTCGTAATCGTGCTCCCGGCCCCGGTCATCTGTGCATCGCCATGACCAGCTCATGTGCCTGGCGGCCCCGGCCAGCTCGCCTAGCTTGCGGCGGATCGTCTTGACCTCCGGCGCCCGGCCCGGGCCCAGCACCCGGCCCAGCGCGCCCGGCGGCACCCGGGTGGCGCCCTCGGCCCGGGGCTCCCCGGCCTTGGCCAGGAACACCAGGGTCAGCAGCGTCGCGGCCAGCCCGTAGTAGCCGTTGCGCAGCTTCCCGTAGACCTCGCGGGCGCAATCGAGCAGGCCGGTGTCCTCCAGCGGCGGCAGGGCCAGCAGCAGCCCGGCCAGCGGATACCGGGCACCGGGCGTGAACACCGGCCCGGCGCCCTCGCCCAGCAGCCCCCACCGGGCCAGCGCCCGCTCCCCGTCGCGGGGCAGCCCGGCAATCCCCCCGGGACGCAGGCCGCTATGTCAGGAGTCCTGGGCACGGGCGCGCCCTGCCGGGCAGCCTTCACAGATCAGCGAGCCTCATTCGAAAGCCGACGGTGCTGGACGGCACCTATCTTCCTCGGCTTCTATTGTCCAGCTTGCAATCACCGCGTCTAGGCCGCCCACGGGCGTCGCTCTGCGATGGCTTCGCCAGCCTAGACCCGGCGCCCACTCGCACGGATTCGGCGCCTGCGAGGAAGAAAGGGCAAGAACCGGCCCCGCTCATTTTGGCTCGGCTGCTCGCCGCCGGTTGTAGAGGCGGATGGCCCAGAGGTAGGCCACGATGGCGATGCCGATGCTCCAGGCGATGGCGGCGGTGGCGTGGTCGCCAATGGCCGCGCCGGTGAGCAGCCCGCGCACGGTGTCGGCGACTGGGGTGAAGGGCTGGTACTCGGCGAACTGACGTAGCCCGCCGGGCATCGTCTGGGTCCGCACGAACCCACTGCTGAGGAAGAGCAGCAGCAAGAGGATCATCGGGGTGTTGCTGGCGGTCTCGACGCTCTTGGCGGCCAAGCCGAGGGCGACGGCCAGCCAGATCAGTGCGAAGGCGAACAGTGCCAGTATTCCGATCGCGGCGAACCAGTGGAGCGGTCCGGCGGTGGAGTGGAACCCGAGGCCGAAGGCGACCCCGATGAGGATGCCGATGCCGACCAGGATTTGCATCAGGCTGCCGAGCACGTGACCCGTAAGGACTGAGGCGCGGGCGATGGCCATGGTGCGGAACCGGTCGATGATGCCGCCGGTCATGTCCATCGCGACCATGATCGAGGTGCCCTGGACGGCTGAGGCCAGCGTGATGAGCAGCAGTCCTGGCACCACGTAGTCGAGGTAGGCACTGCGACCCTCGTGGGCGCCCAGGCCAGCGCCGAGCTGGCCGCCGAAGACGTAGACGAACAGCAGCAGGAGCACGATGGGCATGCCGACGAGCATCACGGTCATGGAGGGGTAGCGGAGCTGGTGCTTGAGGTTGCGGCGCAGCATGACCCGCGAGTCGCTGAGCGTGTAGGCGAGCGTGGTCATCGTTTCGCTGCTCCTTGCGGTGTGAGGTCCTTGTCGGGCCGGCCGGTGACATGACTGCCGGTGACGGCGAGGAACACGTCATCGAGGTCCGTGGTATGGATCGACAGCCTCTCGACTTCGACACGGGCGCGGTGTAGCTCGTCAAGCAGCTCACGGAGCGAGTCCACGGTGCTGTCTGCGGGGACCTGCAGGACCAACTGGTCCTGGTCAGGAGCAGCCGCCGGAAGTAGCCCGGCCGCCGAGCGCAGCATGTCAGGACCAGCGAAGTGGAGCCGGACGTGGCCGCCGGGGATGCGGCTCTTCAGCTCGGCCGGAGTTCCTTCGGCGACGATCCGCCCCCGGTCGAGCACCGCGATCCGGTCGGCCAGCTGGTCCGCCTCGTCGAGGTTCTGGGTGGTGAGCAGAATGGTGACTCCGGTTGAGACGAGTTCGCGGACGATCTCCCACATGGTGAGGCGACTGCGCGGGTCCAAGCCGGTGGTGGGCTCGTCCAGGAAGATCACCCGAGGCTCACCGACGAGGGTCATGGCCAGGTCGAGCCGTCGTCGCATCCCGCCTGAGTAAGTCGACAGCAGCTTGTCCGCGGCGTCGGTGAGGTCGAACTGCTCCAGCAGCTCGGCCGCCCGTCGCCGCCCAGCGTCGCGGCCGAGGTGGCGAAGATCGGCCATCAGCCGCAGGTTCTCGGCGCCGGTGAGCAGGTTGTCCACGGCCGAGAACTGGCCGGTGACCCCGATGAGCGCCCGCACCCCGTCGGGGTCGGTGACCACGTCGTGACCGGCGATGCGCATGAAGCCGGAATCGGCCGGGATCAGGGTGGACAGGATGCGGACCATCGTGGTCTTGCCGGCCCCGTTGGGGCCGAGAAGCGCCAGGATCGTGCCCTCCTCCACGGCCAGGCTCACCTTGTCGAGCACCAAGTGGTCGCCGAACGACTTGCACACGTCCTGCGCGACGATCCCCGTCGCAGCAGACACGCTTGTCATGGCCTTCTCCCTCATTGCCGTGTGGCCGAGTCGTCGGGAAGCTCGCCCGCGGCACGCAGCGCCTCGCGGTGCGCTTTCCACTCCTGCTCCAAGACCGGGAGCCGCTCGACCAGGAAATCGGCGAACGCGGCCCACTCCAACAAGATCGCTCGCCGCTCAGGTGGCGCATCGGCCAGCAGGTGCAGGCCCTCTCGGGCGAGGTCGGCCGCCTCCCGGTACTCGGAGACGTCGAAGCCCATCGCATGAGACGACGACATGTCGATGCGTACCCGGTCCATCCGCTCGCCTGCGGCCCTGGACCGCTGGATAAGCCCGAGGTTCTCCAAGTAGTTCACCGCGCCGGCGATAGCGCTCCGGCTCGCCAGCAGGGCCTCGGCCAGCTGGCTGACGCTCTGCTCGCGCGGGTCGCACACCGCCAGGTACCCGATCAGCCGGCCCACCATCGGGGCCATCCCGAAGCGCCGGGCATAGAACCGCCCGGCGTGGTCGGCGAACGTGATCTCACCGTCACTTGGCATGCCGACCATCATACACAACCTCCTGAGATAACACAAATCTGTGTTATCTCAGGAGATCGGCTTCCTCAATTGTGACGACTACGAGCCGGAAGCCCGCCCTGCCGACGCGCTCCAGAGCCCAGGTCAGCCGGGCCATCTCCGATCCTTGCAAGCAGGGTGGCGAACAGCACCGAAGTGCAACGACTCCGCACAACTACGAGCTCGAGCCGCCGTCAGCAGCCCGCGCTAACTGCGACTGTCGCCATCGGCCCAGTACTGCCGCTGGTTCGGGACGAAGAGGCCACCGTGCCCGCCGCGTGCCCCATAGGACGGTCGACAGCGGTCAGCCGCGGTTAATCAGGGGCCACCGAACTCCTGCCTGACCAGGGCAGCCGCACGTCAGACGGATGCATCCACCACCTTTGCAAGCAGGGGGTCAGGGGTTCGAGTCCCCTTAGCTCCACCACCAGGCAAAACATCCCTACCAAGATCACCGGATCCCCCGTGCGTGCCATTAGCGTGCCATTACCGAGTCCGCCTGCGACCGGCCGCGGACGGGATCTTGGCGTCCTTGATCCGCCGTGCCAGCGCCGTGGCGATCTTGCGATCTGCCGCCGTGGTGGCGTGCTGGTAGATCATCGCGGCGCGTGCGCTGTCGTGGCCCATCCGCGCTTTGAGGTCGCGAGGCTAACACCCGACTGGGCTGCCAGCACTTTGCCGGTATGCCGCAGATCGTGGAAGTGCAGACCCGGTACGCCGATCCCGGCAACGGCCGCCAGCCAGCCGGAGTCACGGCGGAAGTTGCCCCGGCGCAGGATGCCGCCGTGCGGCCCGGTGAAGATGAGCGAGTCCGGGCCGGGCTGGGCGTAGATGTCCAGGTGCTCGGCGAGCGCCTTGGTGACTGGTGCTGGGACGGCCACGGTGCGGATCCCGGCGCGGGACTTGGGCGGCCCGAGCTGGTGACCGGTGGCCAGCTCGATGTACTGGCGGCGGATGCTGAGCGTCCCAGCGGCCAGGTCCAGGTCACCGCGGCGCAGCGCATTCGCCTCGCCCCACCGCAGGCTCGCGAAGGTGGCCACCAGGACCAGGACCCGGAAACGGCGGTCTTTCATACGGTCGGCCAGGTCGAAGACCTGGACTACGGTCAGCACCGGTCGTTCGGCGGGCTTCTCATCCCCGCCACCGCGGATCCAGCACGGGTTACGCGCGCTCGCTGTCACTCACATCTCCGACGCTACCCGGCCGCCCGGCACGACCCACGCTCAGCAGGCAAGCATCCGGACAGCCGAGCCGAAGGCAGGACCCTGCCGTCGGACCTAGCCGCGATGCCGGACACAGACAGAACCAGAGGAGCGACGGCTATAGCCATACCGCATCGCTGTCACACTGCAAGTTGCCGAATTATTCCGTATTTAGATCAAGGCGGCGCCGCAAGCGGCGCCGCGGGCCGGCACTAGCGCCGGCCTCCGGCCTTGGGGAGGCCCCGGCGGGCGCGCGCCGGCCCCATGCCCTCAGACCACCGCTGATCATCCAGGCTCACCCGGCCACGCAACCTGGTACTCCACGGGCCGTCTTCCTCGGTGCGTCATTGTCCCGCTCCGGCCGCCGCGTCTGGGTCGCCCTTTCGGCGTCGCATGCGATCGGCTGCGCCGCACCCCCGGACGCCGCTCGCCAGGGTCGCCGCGCCTACGAGGCAGGCGGGGAAGGTGAACGGGCCTGTCAGTGCTCCAGGTGGAAGGTCAGTATCCCTATCCCCTCGGTTGCCGAGACCAGCTGGACGTGTAGCTCACCTTTCGCACCCTCGTACTTGCCGGAGCCGCCAGTGATGGGCGCAACATACGGCGCCGTTGAGCCAAGGATAACCAGCGCCTGGGCGGTGATCTGCCCGCCGGGGAACGAGTACGTAGCGATGCACTGCGCCTCCTGGCGGGCCACGGACACGTTCGTGCACACCGAACCCCCGTGCCCAACCTGGTTTGCGCCCTGCAGCAGCTTTTGGGAGAGCACGATCTCGTTACCAAGGGAGAACCCCGTGCCACCAAGATCAAGGAGCTTTAGCTCCGTGTCGACGGCGGTCACGCGGATGGTCTGGTCCTGAGCGGCGTGACCAGTTGAACCTGCAGCGGGAAGAGCTATACCAACCGCCAGTGCCACCACTGCAATGACTGCGCTGAGCGCGCCTAGCCGCTTACCCATAGAGCCTCCCCTGCTCCGCCACCAATCCTTGCGATGGCTATTTCGTCTACTTCTGCCCACTCCTACAGGACCGGGGATACGATCTGCAAGAGCTTGCCACGAACACCGACCTTGAGGACGAGCACCTCGCGGCCGGCCAGCGCCGGGTTGATGTCAAACGGCAAGCGCCCCCGGTCCCGTTGCAGGTCATCGCCGCTCGCATGGACGTAGGTCTCTGGTGAACGCCGGGTCGTAATGGCCCGCAACGGGAGGATGGGGGAAGATGGCATGGCGGCAGCGACGCGGACCTCTAGCGCGTGGGAGCGGTACGCCTGGGCAGCGGGCATCCTTTACGTCATAGCGCTGGTGGCGGAGACCGTGGTCGGGGTGCTCGGCGGCGGCGCGAGCCAGAACGCCTCGGCGGCGAAGATCACGAACACGCTTTACGACCACCGCGGGCAGCTGCTGGTGATCACATACCTATCCGTCGTCTATGCCGCCATGTTCCTGATCTACCTGGCCAAGCTGCACGACCTGCTGCGCCGGGACACCGATCGGCCGCTGTTCCTTGGCTCCCTGGTCCTAACTGGCGGAGCGCTCTTTATTGCCCTGCATGCCGTCAGCGACATCGGTATCTTCGGCTTGCTCGGCGCGAAACTCGCGTCGTTCGGGTTCCACCACGATCAGGGCGTGTCCTACACGCTGTACCTGATGACCTACGCCCTGGACAGCGTCGGGGACGTGTTCGGCAGCCTCTTTGCGTTCGCAGCAGGCGTGCTCGTGATCGGCAGCGGCGTCCTGCCGCGCTGGCTCGGGTGGGCCTCGATCCTCGCCGGGATCCTGTTCTTCCTCCAGGGCTTCGGCCTCGGCGGCGTCATCGCCTCGTTCGGGCTCGTTCTCGACCTCATCGCGTTCGTGCTGTTCCTGATCTTCGTCCTGGTGAGCAGCGTCATCTTGCTGACGCGCCAAAACGCGCTCCCCGGCACCGCGGGCGGAATCGAGTAGACAACTACATCTTCGAGGCCCGTTGGTGCAGGGGCCATGACCCCGGCCCGGCGAGAAGCGGTTCAGGATCGGGGCACCGATTCTCCTCGCCGCTCCAAGATCCCGACCCCGCGGTTGACCCTGCAGTGTCCCCACAGAGGACGGGGGAACGAGGGTCAGCACGGGGAGACCGGGGGGCCGCTTATCGATGCACGCCCAGGTGAGATCGATGATTCCCGCAACCCGGACCCGCAACTCGGCACCTTGACACGGTAGAGATCGGCGGTATGGGCCGCGTCCTTCTCGCTGGCCTAGCGGATGGCAGCTACGAGAAGGACGGGAAGGAGCAGGAACCCGCAGGCCACGCGGTGGGTCTGCTAACGGATTCGCTAACGAGACCGTGCAGGACAGCGGAGATGCTGCGCGAGGCGTGAGACGACTCGGTTCGTCGTGTCCTGGTCAGCGAGACGCAGCGGGAATCCCAGGGACCAGCAAGACGTGCGTCGTGGGCTCATAACCCAGCGACCGCATCTGCTGGTGGACGGACACGGCTCGCAAGATCATCGTGCCATTCGCCAGGGTAGCGAGCGGTCAAACCCGGTCATGTACGGTCAACGAAAACGGCAGGTCAGGCTATATAACCGCCATTATCCCGGCTCCTGACGAGAGAGGGGTCACTACCGATGGGTACAGCAAGCGGAATACAGCAACGACCCCCTCACAGCCACCAGCCCGTGCGGCCACGAGCACCACGCGATGGCTGGGACGATGACCAAACGCCCAGCGCCGCGCGTAGTTCGGGACGAAGAGGCTGTTCGCAACCACGGCGAAACAGCAGCATCAGTGCAGGACTGTCTGGACGGTTTAAATTAGCCGCAGGTAGAGGCCATGGATCTAGCGAGGCCGCCGACTCCCTGATGTAAAGCCGTCGGCTTTATTGCGGGGGCGCTGCCCCGGGCCCCCGGCCCTCCCTCGGAGATGGGGGGGATCAGAACGGGGGTCATCTCCTCGCCCGGGCAGGCAGAGCCCTACTCCCGAACCCCCCGGGACGGCAAGGGCTCGTTTCGCTCGACCCTTCGGGCAGACCCTTGCCGTCCCGGAGAACCGGGAGTGGCCCAGAGGGTGCCCGACCGAGGGGATGACGCCCAGATGTGGCTAGGCCCTGTTTGGGCGGAACACGAGTGCGAGCACGCGCAGCGCGAGGATAGCTGAGATCACCAGCAGGCAGTAGCCGAGGAACTGGAAGAGGGATACCCGGCTGGTGATGGCTGGCCCGCCGCGCAGGCCGAGCATAAGTACCGCCATGATGCCGCTGGTCGCGGCGAGAAACGTGGTCAGCACCAGGTAGAGCAGGCCCGTGATTATCCGGCGGTCGCCTTCATCGGCGAGGAGGCGGACGTTGACGCTGAGCCGTCCGGCTTCGAGCGCTCCGCCGATCCGGTCGATGCGCCTCGGGAGGCGGCGCAGCAGGGGCAGCAGCGCGACCAGCTCGTCGGCCGCGGTCGTGCGCAGCGTGTCCGGGCTGAACTGCCCGGCAAGCTGCTGGCCCGCGAACCGGCGGGCTTCGGCCACGATGTCGAAGCCCGGGGCGAGCTGGGTAAGCGTGCCCTCCATCGTGGCCAGCGCGCGGAATACCGCGGCTATCTCCGGTGGTACCGCCAGCCCGTGGTCGGAGACGATGCGGAACAGGTCGGTGAACATCGTCACGTCGGGGGTGATCCCGGCTGCGACGTGCCGGGCCAGGAACCGGCCCAGCATCCGTTCCAGGCGTAGCTCGTCCAGCTCCTCGGGTCGCTCGACCACCTCCAGGAGCGCGTCGGCCAGCCCGGCGGGGTCGCCCTTGTCCAGGGCCAGCAGCAGCCGCTGCAGCGCGGAACGCAGCCCTTGGTCGATGCGCCCGACGGACCCGAAGTCCAGCAGCCCGAGCCTGCCGTCGGCCAGCAGCAGGACGTTGCCCGGGTGCGGGTCGGCGTGGAAGGTCCCCTCCAGCATGATCTCCCGGAGCAGGCAGTCGAGCAGGCTGCGGGCCAGCGCGGCGCGCACGTCAGCGGGCATGCCGGCGTCGATCGCGGCCAGCGGCCGCCCGTCGAAGCGTTCCATCACCAGCACCAGCCCGGTGCACAGCGGCTGGTAGGGCACCGGAATGGCGATGCCGCCGCTGCCGCGGCTGCCCGGCGCGGCGGCCACCGAGGTCATGTTGCGCGCTTCTACCCGCAGGTCGAGCTCCTCGCGCAGGGCGCCGGCGAATCCGGCGGCAAGCCCGGCCGTGCCCACCGCCCGGCCCCAGCTGGTGCTGCGCTCCAGCCGGGCCGCCAGCCGACCGGCGATGTCCAGATCCCTGTCCACGATCTGGCTGACATCCGGCCGCCGCACCTTGACCACGACCCGGGCCCCCGACGGGAGCGTCGCCGCGTGCACCTGGGCGATGGACGCTGCGGCAAGCGGCTCACGATCGAAGCTGGCGAACAGCTCGCCCACCTCAGCGCCCAGCTCGGACCGCAGCACCTGCTCGATCCCGGGCCAGGGGACTTCGGCCGCGTCGTCTTGCAGGCGGCTCAGCTCGCTGATGAACTCCGCCGGGAGAAGATCACGGCGAGTGGACAGCACCTGCCCGAGCTTGACGAAGGTGACCCCGCCGTCCTCCATGGCCAGGCGCACCGAGCGGGCCAGCCTGGCCCGGCCCTCGGGCGTGGCCAGCTCGGACCGGCGTCCGCCCCGCACGTACGGCATCAGGCCGCGCCGCACCAAGATCCTGCTGATCTGCCAGTAGCGCCGCGCCCGGCCCATCCGCCTGTGCATGTCGCGCAGCACGTAGAGCGGCCCCGGCACCGACCCGCTCGGCACCAGCGCCTCGGCCACGACCAGGAACACCATGCCGACCACCAGCGCGATCGTCACGCCCAGGATCACGAACCACAGCTCGGGCAGGACGCTCGTTCGCTTTGTGACCACCGAGCCGCTGATGGCCGTGATTATTGGCGAGGCGATCAGGAACGCCAGGACGCCTGCGATCAGCGTGCGCAGGAACGAGAACCGCAATCCCAGCAGCCGCCGGGCACCGACCGCGAACACCAGCACGGTCAGCGCGGTGAACACGAAGATCAGTGGTAGCACCAGAACCCTCATCGTGATCGCGGGTCCCCTCCAGCCATCCGGAGCGCCTCCTCATCCTCTTTGCCCGATACCGCAGCCTAGAGTCACAGCCTGAGGAAACTGGACTTTACCCGGCAGGCGACAGCATCCGGCGGACCGGATTCTGGTGGCTGGACGGCCAGGCTGCCCGAGCCGGCTCCACGGTGACCTCGCAACCGAGCTTCGCGAGCCCGGCGACGAGCGACGCGGAGAACGACAATTCGGCGCATGGCGCGGGATGGCCGTCGATGCCGGCTGACGTCGTTCTTCCGTATTTTCATGATCATCCCGATCTGGATCGTGCTCGGCACCGTGTCCGGCGGAGCCTGGGGATGGGCGGGAGGCCATTCCACCCAGAAGGCGTTTCATGGACACGAAGCCGAGACGGATCTTGTGTAGCCGGGGCAAGACTGCAGGCGCGGGCCACAAACGGGCCACATCCACGGACCCCTGCGGGTAGCAGCGATCACTCAGACGCGCCGTGAGCTGATAGCCAGTACGAACATAAAGTCCTGGCCAGGCAGGGTGGCCAAAATCACCGACCTTCTGAGCTGGCCCATCAGAGGGATGAGGACGAGCAGCAGGCCACGGACGGCGCATCCAAAATTGCCGGGCCATTAACGGGCCATTAGCGACGGTGGCAGGCGGTAAGCCAGGGTCAATCACGGCGCAGCAAATTGACAGGTCAGGCCCTACGACGGCTATGCGATACCGAACTTACAAGCTGGTGATCTCCGACCTGCTTGCCGCTCAATGATGTTGGCCCACTCCGTCCAGGCCAGGGCAAGATCGTCGTGCAATTAACGTGCAACTAGCCAGGGTCAACAGAGGTCAAATAAGCGCACTCAGGGGCACCGTCCCATGCAGGTCAGGCCTGCAACCGGCCGGTATCGGACCGATTCCCAAGCTGATAGTGCGAGTTCGATTCTCGTCACCCGCTCCATGCAGTTAGCGCAGGTCAGGCATCTTTCGAGCGTGATCATCTGGCGCGTCCTCTGGCTGCTCGGCGGCCTTTCTTGCAATGACGCGGCAGCCTGGGTGCGGGCCGTATTCCACGCGCAAGCTCCGGGATCACCAGTTCGGGCAGCGCTACCTTGCGGATGCCAGCTCCGGACTTCGGCTTGCCCTTCACGAGCCGGTCCAGCTCGTAGACAGTCTCGACCACCCGGACGATCCGGTTGGTCGAGGGCTAGGTTCCGGAGTCCGGAAAGTTGGAGGCGCAAGCCGGCCAGTTTGTCGCTTGGCACGATCGCGTCGAGTGCCTCGACAGTCGGCGACCAGTTAGCTTGACAGACCCTCGCCGCGGAGGCGAGTGAGCCCGGTCAATTCGCTGGTGCGTGTTGTGGCCCGAATGGACGGCACTTCACCGCCGCTGTGCGCGCTGGCGGACGGCTTTCCGAGCTGAGTGAGTTCCTTGCCGGGTTTGATCGGGACGCAGGGCCTTGAGTGCCTGCCGACGTGGCGGGACGGTCAGGGCAGGGTCCACAGGTGTACTTTGCCGCCTAGCTCGGAGCCGTCGGCCACGATGCGGTCGCCTGGGGCCAGGGTCGGCTGGGAGTCGCTGACGTTGCGGAAGATGGTGGTGAGGTCGGAGAGGGCGCCGGAGCTGGCTACCTGCCAGGTGAATACCGTGTCGCGGTCCGTCGTGCTGGGAAACGCCTCGGAACGGTCGATCACGACGGTCAGGGAATGGCCGTCCGGGGTGAAGCCGATTGCGTAGGCGGCGGTTGCGCAGCCGGGATTGCACGGGTCGGCCGGGCCGCGCCCTCCGCCGGGGAACCGGGCGCTGGCCAGGAGGTGGGGGCGGGTGGCGACTCGGACCGGGTGGCCTGGCCCGGCCAGGCGGAACACCAGCACGCTGCCGTGGAAGGTCACGCCGGCCAGCAGGTTCGCCCGGGGCGAGAACGCGAGAGCGGTGAAGTAGTCGCTCGGGCCGCGCAGGGTGGCGATGCGGGTGGCACGGGCCGGGCGGGTCACGTTCCATAGGGTGATCTGGTCGGTGCCGGATGCGCTGGCCAGGATGCGGCCGTCCGGGGAGAACACGAGGTCGCCGTCGCCGAGGTCGAAGTTGCCGGGGTTGCCGGTCTGGACTGGGGCGGCGAGGGTGCGCAGCAGGCGGGGCCGGGCCGGGTCGGCCACGTTCCACAGGACCAGCTCGCTGGTGGAGGCGGCGGCCAGGAGGCGGCCGCTGGGGGAGAACGCCTCGCCCCACGGGCCGCCGGCGAGGCCGGCCGACAGCACGGCCAGCCGGGCCGGGTGGCGCGGGCGGGTCACGTTCCACAGGATCGGCTGGCCGCCGAACGCGATCGTGGCCACGGTGCGGCCGTCCGGCGAGATCGTAGTGGGGTTGCCGCCCTCGAACGCCGCCAGCCGCCGCGGCAGAGCCTGGTCGGTGACATCCCACAGGATGCTGGTGCCGGACCAGGGCGGGCCGTCCGCGGCGCCGGCCAGGATGCGCCGGTCGCGCGAGAACGCGACCGGCCCCACCGCGCCGCTGTTGGACAGGTGCCAGCTGCTTTCCCTGATGTTCTGGGCGATGGCGGGCAGGGCCACGAGCGCAAAGAGGGCGGCGGGCACGGCGGCGGACAGGACGACGGCTAGCTTGGCGTCCTTGCTCAGGCGGGGCATGGGGCGGATCTCCATCCGGTAGCCGGGGTCCAGGTGGGTGGTCAGGGCGCCGCCGGCCAGGCTGAGTACGGTTCGCGGTCCCGCGCGGTGCTGGTCGAGAACATCGAGCATTTCCGCGGCGTAACGCTGCTTCCAGCGGTGCGGATAGCAGCCGACCAGGGCGCGGCACAGCCGGTCGGCCAGGGCGGGCTTCATCGGGGCTCAGGCGGTGGCGATGCGCTGGCGGCCGGTGCGCACGATCTGCTGCATAGACTGCAGCTGCTCGGCCAGGACCTGCTGGCCGACGGCGGTGATCTCGTACGGGCGGCGGCGCTCGTCGGCGGTCAGCGGCCGGATCCAGCCCCGGCGCTCCAGCCGGGACAGCGCCCCGTACAAAGTGCCCGGCTCCATGCCGACTCCGCTGAAAGCGGCGATGTCGGTCATGATCGCGTAACCGTGCTTGGGGCCGTCGGCCAGGCTGGTCAAGATCAGCGCCGACGGGTCGGCGAACCGGCCGAGATCATCGAACTTGCCGTGCACCCGGCACCTCGTTTATTCAGTACTGATTACTAAGCAGCAATTAGTAGCGCGCCGCCCCGGAGCCTGTCAAGCTCGCCGCTCGCATCAGAGAGGCTGCCGCTGAACCGGTCGCACGGGGACCGTCGGGTTCGCGATGTCGCCGCCCTGCTCGGCACTAGCACGCAGCGTGTCTCTCAGCTCACCGCGCGCAAGATGAGCTTCGCACAGCGTAAGAATTACCGCGTGTCGTCCAACTGACGGCAAGATCGCCGTGCCATGAGCGTGCCATTAGACCCCCTAGCTCCACATGAAGTAGCAGGTCAGAGTGATGTTGATCTCTATGAAGATCGTTTAGGGGCCATCGCTGGGAGCCATGGGGGCGCTGGCCTGTCCGCGGTCGGGCCCGGCCTGGGCGGCTGTGCCCAGGCTCAAGTCGCTGATTCTTTCCTGGCAACGGGGGCTGCGGGCTGGAACAGCAGTTGCGCGCAAATAGCCGCCTCGTTCTGATCGGCATTCTCCGTGGGTGATCTTGCCGTCGATCGCTGAGCACCACAAATCCAGGTGCTCAACGCCGCGTGCCCCGTCTAGCCTTCCGACATGTCGTCCGACCCGTTCGCAGACCTGGCCAGCAGCAGCGAGGCGTTCGCCACGGAGTTCCGCGAGTTCATGAACCGCAACCCGCGGCCGGCTCCGGGATCTCCGGCTGAACAAGAAGCGCAGGCTGAGCCATTCGCAGGTGACTGGAGCGACCATCCATCGAGTGACATCTTCGCCACGACCTACCTGGCAGCTACGTCCTGTACCGACCACCTTCTCGGCCTCGCCAACGTCCTCAGCTCTCGCAACGCCCTGTTCGCCGCCTACACCCTCACTCGCGGCGCCGTCGAAGCGGCTGCACTCGGCTGTTACATCACCGACCAGGACATCGACGCCAGAGAGCGAGTCCGCCGGACGATGAACTACCGGCTCGAGGCCATGTGCGAGCGAGTCTGGCTATTCAAGGACATCCACGGCGATTACGCTGCCGAGAAGCTGGCCGAGACCAGGCAGCGGATCTCCGACTTCGCGCGCGGCGCCCGTGAGCACAACTTCATCTTCCACGAAATGAACGGCAAGGGACGCACGGCGCACGTCGGTCCAGAGCAGCCCAAGGCGATGACCCTGATAAGCCTCGCTGTGGACAAAGAACATGCCCGAGCTCGGGCGGACCTACCAGCGGCTGCTGAGCGCGACCGCTCACTCCGCTGTCCACGGTCTGGCACGCATGCTGACACCTGTGTCCCCGAACACGGGTCGTCCTGGCGAAGCCCTAGCGGCGGTCAACATCGACCCTCGAACGCTCGCGGTGGAACTGGTCGTCGGACCGCTCACCGCGCACAGCCTCGCGAGAGGCATCGAGTGGTTCACCGGCTGCGACATGAGCGACCTCCACGGATCCGCGAACCAGATGCTCAGGACCTGGTCGCGCATCGGCCAGATGCCGTTGGTGACAGCATGACGCGGCCAATACCGCCAGCCGTGGACCTGGCGAAATTCGCCCAGGCCGCGCCGTTCAACGCGCGAGACGCTCTGGCCAACGCCAGAGCGTGCCGCTTCAGTCCGCGCATGGGCCGGAGGCAGGCTTTGAGTCGTCCGTGGTCTCCCCGCGAGGCCCCGTCCGTGCACAGATACAAACCCCTGACAAGCCCATTCAGGCCGTCCATACCGCACAGGCAAACCGCAGCGGGACCCAGGAGCGGATCAAGCGCCGACCCGTCCTCGGCGGCCTGATCAACGAATACGAGCGGGCCGCGCAGTTTGGGAACCGCGCAGGGTGCGCCGAGCAGCGTACGGGCGGCGCGGCAGGTCACGCGCCCGCGCTGCTCCTGATCTCGAGCAGCTCGATCGCGGCTCCGGCATCGAGGGGCGAGAGGGCGCCGCACGACGGGCAGACGACCAGATGGCCGGCTACGTCGTCGGGAGATACCGCCCACGCCGCCCCGCACAGCGCGCACTCGCGGCGGTCGGCAAGCTCCTCGACGAGCAGGCGCGATCCGCTGAGCGGCGTGTCCTGCGTCAGCATCTGGTAGGCCTGTCGCAGCGCCTCCGGCGAGAACACCGGGCTCGCCCGAACGCGGACCTCGGCGATGTCCGCCGCGAGGCTGGGATCGCGGGTCAGGCGCGCTACGAGCGCACTGACCGCGTGGTAGTCGTGCAGCGTGCTCCTCCTGATCCGGGGGGCATGGTGTCCTCCGGCCCGCGCCCGGAGTCCTCCGACGCCCAGTGCTGGACCTGCTCCAGGACGCGCCGGCCGAGCGGCCCTATCGCCGCAGCTACGGGCTCGCTCAGCGGCGAGCCGAATATCAGCGGGCCTGCGACCTCGACGGCGAGCACCCGCGTCTGGTCTGGGAAGCCCATGCCGAGCCACCTGGCGACCGCGGCAAGCTCGGACATGCCGGCCTGGTGCAGGCTGGGTGCTGTCGCCAGGCACATCTCGGCGAGCCCGACCTCGACGATCGTGCCCGCCGGGCTGCGGCCCGTGCGGATCGAGTCGACGACCACGGCGCGGTCATGCCCGGCGAAGACCTCGAGCAGCGCCAGGCCCGAGGCGGCGCTCTCCACGACGTCGGCACACCTGGCCAGCTCCCGGCTCAGCGCCCGCACCGCGAGCACGCCGACGGCGTCGTCTCCCGCGTACTCGTTGCCCAGGCCGAGGACGAGCGTTCGCACCGTCAGTCCCGCCGGATCTCACGCACGAGAGCACCGTCCGGGTCCCTGATCTCGACGATCAGCGGCATGTGGCCAGGCAGGCTTTGCGTGGCGCAGCCGAAGCACGGGTCGTAGGCGCGGAACGCCATCTCGACCTGGTTCAGCAGCCCGTCGCCGACCTGGCCGTTCCTGATCAGCGCGCGCGCCGCCTTGTCGACCGACAGCGCGATCCTCGCGGCGTTGTTCTGCGTGGCGACGATCAGGTTCGCGGCCGTGACGAGCCCGCGCTCGTCCGTTTGGTAGTGGTGGAAGAGGGTCCCCCGTGGCGCCTCTACGACGCCGACTCCCTCGCGCGGCAGGGCGGTCGGCAGCGCGCGCACCTGCGGGTCGGTGATCTCCGGGTCGCCGGCAAGTTCGGCCATCCGCTCCGCCGCGTATACGAGCTCGACGATCCTGGCCCAGTGGTTGGCGAGCGTGTAATGGACGGGCTTGGGGCCCAGGGTCGTGACGAACTCCTCGTAGGCTTCCTGTGCGCGAGGGGTCGCCATGCCGTCAGCGACGTTCAGCCGGGCCAGCGGCGCGACGCTGTAGACGCCGCTGCCGGCCCCGTCGGCGAACCCAGTCCAGCCGATGTCCTTCAGGAAGCAGAACTTCATGTACGTCCACGGCTCGACGTGCTCGGCGACATGGTCGAGGTAGTCCCTCCCGGTGAACGTGAGCAGTTCCTTCCCCTCCGGGCCGACGACCCTGAGCGTGCCGTCATAGAAGGTGACCTTGTTCGCTCCGTCGACGAGGCCCATGTAGTAGGTACGGTGCGTGTATGCCTCGGAGCTGATGAGCTCGACGTAGCCGGGGTTGCCGAGCACTGCCTCGCGGAACGCACCGAGGGCGAACTGGGCGAAATCGACGGCGCGGGCCGCCGCCGCGGCCGCCTCCTGCCGGACCTCGCTGCTCAGGGAGCGCGACACGCCCCCGGGAAGCCCGAAGACGGGATGGACCGCCTTGCCCGCTACCGCGGCAACCAGGTCACGGAGCTGCTTGCGGACGCCGATCACCTCCTTGCCCACCTCGAGGCCCACGGCGTCGACGACGCCGAGGATGTTCCGCTTCTGCCGCGGCGCATCCGGGCCGACGATGAAATCGGGCCCGCCGAGGAAGAAGAAATGCAGCGCGTGGTCTTCGACCATGAAGGCGTTGTAGAGGAGCTCGCGGATCTTCCGGCCAGCGGGCGGCGGGTCCACCTGGTAGAGGGCGTCGAGGGCTTTCGTCGCGGCCATGTGATGGGCCATGGGGCAGACGCCGCAGATGCGCGAGGTGATCTGCGGCATGTCCTCGGCGCGCCGCCCCTGGGCGAACTTCTCGAAGCCGCGCAGCTCCGGGATCTGGAGGTAGGCCCGGTCGACACCACCGTCGGTATCGAGGAAGATGTGTATCTTCCCGTGCCCCTCAAGCCGTGTCAGAGGGTCGATGACAATCGCATCGCTCATGGCGCCACCTCTGCCTTTTCGTCCCTGGCGGCCGGCCGCACGCGACGGTGCAGCAGCGAAGCCGGCAGGCTGTAGCGGTAGAAGGTACCGACCGGGTCGGTGATCTCGGCAACGCGAGCGGTGATCTCGTCCTCGCCGTCCGCGTCGAGGACCGATGCGATGGCGGACAGCGCCTTCGCCCCGTAGTCGACGACACCGCTCGTAGGCCCCATGCAGCCGGTGCACGGCATGTTCCCGCCGGGGCAGGCGGCGGCGCAGCCCGCACGGGTGGCGGGGCCGAGGCAGATCAGGCCTTGCGCGAGCAGGCAGAGCTCCGGATCGATGAGCACCTGGTGCGGCCGCTGGAACGCTCGCACCAGGAGCTTGTCCGGCTTCGTCGGGGCGCGCGGGCATTCGGAGCAGAGCGCCACGTCGGGGGCGAGCACGGCTCCCTTCCCGGGCAGGTTTCCCTCGACAAGCGCCGTCACGGCCGAGGCAATCAGGCCCGTGGGCGGCGGGCAGCCGGGGAGGTAGTAGTCGACGTCGATGACCTGGTCGAGCGTGCGCACGGAGGCGCCGAACGCTGGCAGTGTCAGCTGTCCCTCGGCAACGCGGCTTTCCTCCGCGGGCAGCGTCCCGTCGTCGTTCTGGACACTCGGCGCCTCGTGGTAGACGGCGTCGATGATGTCCCGGCTCTCGTACAGGTTGGCGAGGCCGGGGACGCCGCCAAGCATTGCGCAGATGCCGAACGCGACCACCGCGGCGGACTTGCGCCGCAGCAGCCGGGCCATCTCCTCCTGCTCCGACGTGCGGACGGCGCCGTTGATGAACGCCGCCGCCAGCTCGCCGTCGTCCAGCGCCTCGACGTCCTCGCGCTTGAAGTCGAGCGCGACCGGCCAGAAGGCGACCTCCACGAGCTCGACGACGGTCAGCAGGTCCTCGCCGAGGTCGACGACGGCCTCCTCGCAGCCGCCGCAGGAGGCGCACCAGTAGAAAGCGATCTTCGGCTTCGTCATCGTGCCTCCCCGGCGAGCTCCGCGGCCTGGCGCTGGGGGCGCTCTAGGCGCAGCGGTCCGAGCCTGCGCAGCTCCTCGGTCATCTCGTTGCAGACCCGCTGCACCTTCTCGCCCTCGGACGCCGAGATCCACTCGAGGCGCAGCCGCTGGTCCTCGACGCCCAGGTCACGGAGCACGGCCCGGAGCAGCTCGATCCGGCGGCGGGCCTTGTAGTTGCCCTCCTGGTAATGGCAGTCACCTGGGTGGCAGCCGCCGATCAGCACCCCGTCCGCGCCGTGGCGGAACGCCGCGAGCACGAACTGCGGATCGAGCCTGCCCGAGCACATCAGGCGTATCACTCGCACGTTCGGCGCGTACGCCAGCCGGGAGATGCCGGCCAGGTCGGCCGCCGTGTACGTGCACCAGGTGCAGAAGAAGGCGACGATCTTGGGCTGGAAGTGATTCTCAGACATCCTTGAGCACCCCCTCGAGCTCGGCGAGGATCTGCTCGTCCGTGAACAGATGCTGCTGCAACGCGCCCGACGGGCAGGCGGCGACGCACACGCCGCACCCCTTGCAGAGCACCTCGTTGGCCACCACGACGTTCGCCTCGGCGTCGAGGGACAGCGCCCCGAACGGGCACAGGCCGAGGCAGATGCGGCAGCCGGAGCACTTCGCCGCATCGACGAAGGCAGTGCTCGGCTCGAGTTCCACCGAGCCACGGTCGATCATCACCAGGGCCTCCGCCGCGGCGGCGCCGGCCTGGGCCACGGTGTCCGGGATGTCCTTGGGCCCCTGGCAGGCGCCGGCGAGGAAGACGCCATCGGTGAACGTGGACACGGGGGCGAGCTTCGGGTGCCGTTCGGTGAAGAAGCCCTCCGAGCCGCAGCTGATGTTCAGCAGCCTGCCGACATGCTCGGCGTCGGCCTGCGGCTCCAGGGCCACCGCGAGCACGACCATGTCCACCGGGACCTGCCGCACGACGCCGGCCAGCGTATCCTCCGCGCGCAGGACGAGCTTCCCCTCGGCCCCGGGCCATTCCGCCTCGTCGCTCACCTCGACGACGCGGCCGCGGATGAGGTGCACCCCTTCCTTCATCACCTTCCCGTAGAACTCCTCATAGCCCTTGCCCGGAGTCCGCATGTCGATGTAGAAGCTGTACACCTCCGCCCCGGTGCGCTCCTTGATCAGGTGGGCCAGCTTCAGCGAGTACATGCAGCACACGCGGGAGCAATAGGCGTTGTACCTGGCGTCGCGCGAGCCGACGCAATGGATGATGCCAACCGTCCGCGGGTGCTCTCCGCCGCGCAGCACGATCTCGCCCTGGGTCGGGCCGGAGGCGTTGAGGAGGCGCTCCACCTCGGGGGCCGTGTAGACGTTCGGGTACCTGCCGTAGCCGTACTCGGGGATCCGCCTGGCATCGAAGGGCTTGAAGCCGGTGGCCACGATGATCGCCCCGACGTCGAGCTCGACCTCCGTATCGCACATCGCCAGGTCGATCGCGTCGGCCTCGCAGACCGCGATGCACTGCCCGCATTCGGAGCAGCCGCCGCAGTCGAGGCACCGCTCGGCGCCGTACCGCGCCTCCGCCTCGGTCAGCGGTGGTTCCAGCTCCGCGAAATCGGCCGGCGCGGCGGCAAAGCGGATGGCCGGCGCCCGCGGGTCCAGGTGGCCGCGCGCCGGATGCTGCTTCGCCAGCACGTCGGCCTGGTCGACGACCGGCAGCTTCGCGTCGAAGCTCGCTGGATCCAGCTGTTCACCTTGCAGCCAGCGATCAATCATGAAGGCAGCCCGCTGCCCGCGCCCGACCGCGTGCGCGATGTCGAGCGCGCCCGACACGACGTCGCCGGCAGCGAAGACGTAGGGGACGTCGGTCTGCAGCGTTCCCGGGTCGGCCTGGATCGTCCCGTTCGCGGCCGTCAGCAGCCCGGCGGCGAGGGTCGCCGCCTCGGGCCTCAGCCCGATCGCGGCGATCACCATCTCGCAGGCGATCACGAACTCGCTGCCGGGGACCGGCTCGGGGCGCCGGCGGCCGGAGGCGTCGGGCGCGCCGAGTTCGGTCCGGACGCAGCGCAACCCGGTCGCCCGCCCGTGCCCATCGCCTACAACCTCGACGGGCGCCACCTGGAAACTGAACCTGGTCCCTTCCTGCTCGGCGGCGTCCACTTCCTCCGGGTAGGCTGGCATCTCGCCGCGGCCCCGCCGGTATACCACGATCACCTCGGGCGCGCCTAGCCGCCAGGCGGTCCGCGCGGCATCCGTCACCATGATCTCTTCCGGCTCGCTCAGCTCCTCGGGCGCGCCGATCCGACGGGCGGTCCGCGCGGCATCCATTGCCACGTTCCCGCCGCCCACGATGACGGCGCGCTTCCCCTTCAGGCCGGCCGCCTCGCCGAGCTTGGCCGCCTCCAGGAACTCCAGGCCGGAGACGACGCCGTCCAGGTCCTCGCCTGGCACGCCGAGGCTGGTGGAGACCGGCGCGCCGGTTGCCACCAGGATCGCGTCGTACCCTTCGCGCCGCAGTTCCTTCGAGGTTCCCGACACGCGTGCTGGTGGCGATCTCCACACCCAGCGCGGTCACGTTCTCAATGTCCCGCTCGACTACCGACACGGGCAGCCGGTAGCCGGGGATGGCCAGCCTGAGCATGCCGCCAGGCTCGGGCGCAGCCTCGAAGATCTTGACGCGGTAGCCCTTGCGCGCGAGCTGCCAGGCGGCGGTCAGGCCGCCCGGCCCCGAGCCGACCACCGCCACCTGCTTGCCGTTCGGGGGAGCCGCCTCGATCGCGGCGGCCGCTCCCCGCTCGTAGTGGGCGTCCGCGATGAAGCGCTTCAGCCGCCGGATCGGCAGCGGGCCCTCCAGGCTGGCCCTGGTGCACTCCGTCTCGCACTGCGCGTAGCAGGCCCGGCCCAGGCTCCCGACCAGGGGCGTCGCGTCGAGCACAAGGTTGAACGCCTTCTCGTACTCGCCCTTCCTGACAAGTGACACGTAGCCGTGGGCCTTGATGCCGGCCGGGCAGCTGAAGGTGCACCGCGAGGTGCCCGCGCGGTCGATGACCGGGCAGGCCGGCACGGCCTGCGGGAACGGCTTGTAGGCGACAGGGCGGGTGCCGAGGCCGTGGTCGAACTCCGACAGGATCCCGTCCCAGGTGCAGTTCTCGACGCACAGATTGCAGCCGGTGCAGGCGTCCTCGTTGATGTAGCGGGCCTTCCTGCGCACCTTGACCTTGAAGCTGCCCACATAGCCGGAGACCTCCTCCACCTCGCTGAAGGAGAGCAGGTCGATGTTCGGGTGCTGGCCGACCTGCACCATCTTGGGAGTGAGAATGCAGGCGGCGCAGTCGAGCGTCGGGAAGGTCTTGTCGAACTTGGCCATCTGGCCGCCGATGCACGGCTCCCGCTCCACCAGGTAGACGTGCTTGCCGGCGTCGGCGAGGGTGAGCGCCGCATGGATCCCCCCGATCCCGCCGCCGACGACGAGCACGTCCGGGTGGACCGGCGCGCGGCGCCGGTCCAGCTGCTCGTGCGCGGCGACGCGCCGCACCGCGCCCGCGATGAGCGTGCTCGCCTTCTCCGTCGCGTCTCCGCCATCGGCGGTTACCCAGCTCACGTGCTCGCGGATGCTCGCCATCTGGGAGTAGAAGGGGCTGATCCCGCCGGCCTCCGTTGCCCGCCGGAACGTCGCCCCGTGCATGAGCGGCGAGCAGGAGGCGACGACGACCCGGTTCACCAGGCCGTCGCGGATGTCACGCTGGATCAGCTCCTGGCCCGGGTCCGAGCACATGAACTTGTAGTCACGCGCGACCGCCACGCCCGGCAGTGAGGCGGCAAACGCGGCGACGCGCTCGACATCGACCTTGGCGGCGATGTTATGGCCGCAGTGACAGACGTACACGCCGACCTTCGCCGGCAACGCCGCCTGTGAGCGGTCTGCGTCAGGCCCGGACATGGGCACCTCCCTCCGCCCCGGTCGGCTCCGGCAGCTGCCAGCGCAGCATCCGGTGGACGCCGAGCGCTCGCTCGTTGAGGCCGAGCGCGGTCCCGAGCAATTGGGTAAAAAAACCGACCGTGAGGTCGACAGGCTCATCGAACCTGCGGGCCATCTGGCCCTGGAATGCCTCGAGGTTGAACTGGCACAGCGGGCAGACCGTGGCGATCGCGTCTGCGCCGCGCCGCTTCGCGTCCTTCAGCAGCCGGTAGCTGAGCCGCAGTGTCGCTTCGGGCAGCGCACCGATAAGCGGCCCGCCACAGTAGCAGGAGCCGCCGCAGCAGCGCGTCCGCAGCGGCCAGTCGATGGGCTCGGCGCCGGCCGCCTCAAGCAGCCGCTCCATCGACGTCGGCGCGCGCCGGTCGTCGAATGTCGCATACGGGCGCACAAGCAGGCAGCCGTAGTAGCAGGCGACCCGCAGTCCCCCGAGCGGCCGGACGGCGGCTTCGGCGATCCGGTCAAGGCCGATGTCGTTCACGAGCACGTCCAGCGGGTGCCGGGCCCGGGCACGGCCCTCATACCGCAGCCCGGCCGCGCCCAGCGCCCCGCCGACACGAGCGGCCACCGCCCCGCCGTCGGCGAGCGCTCGCTCGGTCTTGAGCAGCGCGCGGTAGCAACCGGCGCACGGAGCAATGACATCGACCGGCCCCGGGCCGGGCCGCGCGCCCTCAGCCAGCGCGAGATTGCGGGCGGACAGGGCCACCGCCTTGGCCGCGTCGACGGCGGGGTACCCCGAGGCGCCGCAGCAGTTCCAGTCCTCGAGCTCATCCAGGCCGGTCCCGAGCGCCCCGAACACCGCACGCAGCGACTCCTCATAGGACCGGCCGGTGCCCTTCGCCGAGCATCCGGGGTAGTAGGTGTAGCTCATGCGTCCTCCTCAGTCGTCACATCGAGGACTTCGAGGATCCTGTGGAGCTGTGCCGGTTTGCGGACCGAATCAGGCCGCAGCGGCAGCCTGCCCCGCCGCATCAGGCGCAGCGCCACCGGCGCGTACCGCAGCAGCTGGAAGGGCCGGGTCCGCAGGTACAGGGACAGCGAGATCCACGCCTCGCTGCTCCGCCCCCGCCTGTCAACGAGGCGGACGAACTGGCGCGCAAGGACGGGAGTGATGAACCGCCGCGGATAGACCCCGGCGCGCATCGACGCCCGCTTCAGTGCGTAGATCGACTCGGTCACCGGGAGCTGCTTCGGGCATTCCACCGTGCACGCGTAGCAGCCTGTGCAGACCCAGATGGCGCGGCTACGCAGGACATCGTCGTAGCTTCCAGCCATCAGCATCGCGTTGAGGACTCGCGGAGAATGGTCCATGTACTCGATCAGCGGGCAGACAACGCTACACGTGCCGCACTGTATGCAGAATTGAGGCAGGACCGAATCGGCTGCATCCACCGCCCGGCCTGGTGCAAACTCCAGCGATGACAAGCCCACGAGGCACCTCCCAGCTCTGGCACATGACCAGCGCCTGAGATTCCCATTGGAAGAGTCGCCTGTAGGTCTCTGATAGGGACCAAAGGTTCATTGCCGATGAGCCCAAAGTCACATTGCCCTGAGCTTGCGCCATGCCGGGGAGTTGTTTGAGCGATAGGAGGAGGGTTCCGGGCCAGGCTTCACCTTGAGTCGCCAGCGGGATGACCACTGATCCGCCCAGTGGCTTGAATCACCGCCCCCAGACGGTGGCCCTGCTGGTTGCTGAGGATCGTGGCCGGCGCAGCCGCCTCGGCGATCATCACCACGCTCACCGCGATGAACGCAGTCATCACTGCCTTCGAACTCGAACAACGAATCGGCCAGGATTTTGAGCACCACCCGGACGCTGCGCTGGCCCGATCCTGCCAGCCGCCGCGCACATACCTCGATCTCCACCGACTTCAGGGGTGATGTCTTGGAGGGCAAGCGCTATCGGGTGATAGCGACGAACACGCCCCGCGGCCAGATCCAGTTCTCGAGGCCAGCCACAGAACCCAGGCGAGGGTTGAGGGCGGATCCGCTGCGCGAAAAGCACGGCCTGGGCTGGCGCTGGCGAACGCTCAGAGCGTGCTTGCCAGCGTAATCCGCACGCGCTACTCGGGCTGCGCCTCGCCGACCAGGGTCGGCGCGAACATCTCGGCCAGTGGGAGCACCTCATAGCTGGACATGTTGTAAACGGGGGCCTGTGCGAGGAGGTTGTCGAGTTCCTCGTTGGAGTCCACGTTGTAGATCCAGGCGCCACCGTGCCCACCCACCAGGTGGTACCGCGCCTCAAGCTTGCCCGCCTCCAGCAGCCGGGCGCCGTAGTCCTGCTGCCGGAAGACCGCCCGGGCCACGTCGGGGGTCATCCGGCTTAGCTCCAGCTTCCAGAGGACCAGGAACTTGCCAGCCATCATCTCCTCCTCGATGGAGCCGCCAGGCGACGCCAATCTGCACCGAAGCGTAGCGCTGTCCAGGCCCTCCGGCACCGCGGCTTCCCGACTGCGGCCCACCTGCCGTGCCTGAACCATGGTGCCAGGCTGAGTGATACACAAGGCGGCGCTGCCAGGGGGAAGGTGGGCACGATGCTCACGGTCGGCCTGACCGGTCAGGAGGGCGGCAAAATGGTCGAGCTTGCCAGCATCGACCATCTGTTTCATCGCGCCGTCCTCCTCGGTGCACCGGATCCAGGAGGCGCAGACCACGATCTACAACGTCCCGGTGGGAGCTTACCGGCTCTGACTCATTTTCGGCTCTGTCGCAGTTTCGGTGGTGACAGTGTGTCGGGTTGTGCCACGATTAGTTACATGTGGCATGGTCGGGCGCGTGTGACATAGATGGGCTTGCGGGAATCGTGTTCTCCGGGTTGTCGTCCCTGGTCATCGAGGATGCGACGGACCAGGACGGCGTGATCGTGGTCCGGGCGCGGACGGCGGGCGGGATGGTGCCGTGCCCGCGATGCGGCGCCGGGACCGGCCACGTGCACGGGGTATTGCGAGCGGACGGTCGCGGACGTGCCCGCGGACGGGCGGCCGGTGGTGGTGCGGGTCCGGGTGCGGCGGATGCGCTGCCCGGTCGCTGGCTGCCCGGTCCAGACGTTCCGCGAGCAGGTCCCCGGCGTGCTGGACCGCTACCAGCGGCGCACCACGCGGCTGGCGGGCCAGGCCGGCGCGGCCGTCCGCCGGTTAGCGGGCCGTTCCGGGGGCAGCGCTGCTGACGAGTCTGGGAGTCCCGCTCTCGCGGCACACCGCGCTGCGGGTACTCCTGCGGCTTCCCGTGCTCGATGTCAGCGTGCCGCGGGTGCTCGGCGACGATTTCGCGCTGCGCCGCGGTCACGCGTACGCGACCGTGCTGATCGACGCCGAGGCCGGGGAGCGGGTCGATGTCCTGGCGGGCCGTAAGGCTGAGGTGCTGGAGGCTGGCTGCGCGAGCACCCGGGCACCGGGGTCGTATGCCGACGCTGGTGGGCCCCTACCGTGATCACCTGCGTGCCCGCCGGGCCGAAGACCCCGCCGTGCCCGTCTGGCGGCTGCTCGCCGAGATCCGCGAGCTGGGCTACACCGGCAGCATGAACCTGCTCTACCGCTACATCACCCAGGGCAGGGTGGAAGCTGACCGGCCGCACCTGTCACCCCGGCGCGTCACCCGCTCATGCTCACCCGGCCCGACGCCCTCAGTGACGCCCAGCGGTCACTGCTCAGCGAACTGACCGCCGCCTGCCCCGAGATGACCAGCCTCACCGGCCTCGTCCGCTCCTTCGCCGCCCTGCTCAGCCCAGACCCCGCCAACGAGGCCAGGCTCAAGGACTGGGCCCCGGGAGCCAAGTTCGGGAGCCATCCGGCGAAGGGTCCCGGGGAGTCCGGAGGTGTCTGCAGGGTCACTTGCCCAGCTTGATGGCAGTCCGGGACCCTTGCAGACTCCCCAGGGCACGGGTCGGGGCTAATTTGCAAGCAGGGGGTCAGGGGTTCGAGTCCCCTTAACTCCATTTTTCGACTTTCCGCAGGTCAGTGCACTATCAGGTATCCAATTACTTGACCTTCTGTGTGCGCTTTGTGGGTGTCTAGTGCCCCCTAGGTGCCCATGCCGTGCCATTACCAGGGAGGGCACGGCCCGCAGGGGAGGCTGCCCGGACCACGCAATGGTTTGACGCCAGCACATATGTTAGTCAGACTTTTGACTATGACGACGATGCCGTTGGGGGAAGCCAAGAGTCATCTGTCCGAGCTTGTCGGCCGGGTGCACGATCACCACGAGCGGGTCACGGTCACGGTGCACGGGAAGCCATCTGCGGTGCTGGTTGCCGTCGAAGACCTGGAAGCGCTAGAAGAAACCCTGGCGATCATGCGCGATGCCGGAACGCTGCGCAGGCTTGCCGAATCGGATGCCGAGCTTGCCCGCGGCGAGGAAGTTACCGCAGACGAACTTGCTGAAGCTCTGCGCAATCGCCAGGCGCAGGAGTGAGCGCCGAGGTAACCGAGCCCTACACCTTGCGGACTACGCCGACCGTTCGGCGTGCGCTTGCCGCAATCCTGCCGGAGGCCGTGGCCGCCGCCGCGTACGAGTTCATCACTGGCCCACTCCTGGAGCAGCCATACCGGGTCGGCAAACGCCTGCTCCCTCCGCTGGAGGACCGATTTAGCGCACGCCGCGGAACCTACCGAGTGATCTATCGGGTTGACGACGCTTCCCGCGTTGTAACTGTCGTCGACATTGGCCACCGGCGCGACATCTACCGCACATGACACAACCCCAGTCGCCAGCTGAGTGCCGAATTAATCTATAGATACAGATCAAGTGCGGCACCGCTGCGCGGCGGCGCTGGCGCGCGCGCCGCCGGGCTCTGCGCTTGCGGCGCCCGCCCGGCACTGGCGCGTTGACGCAGCCAGCAGGACCCACAGGTCAACCACGCTCATTCAACAAGACGACCGGACACTGCGCGGAGCCGTCTTCCTCGCTCTTCGATTGTCCCGCTCGCAGCCACCGCGTCTAGGCCGCCCTTGCGGGCGTCGCTTCGCGATGGCTGCGCAAGCCGGGAATGACCCGGCGGATCAGGATGCCGGACAGGCCGCCGATCGCGAATGCGGCCAGCGTCCAGGCGGCGAGCGCGACCCCGCGCAGGTCGAAGATGGTGGGATACAGCGGGCCGTTATGGTCGCCCGCGCCGAAGATCGGCTGGATATACCAGGAGACGAGCACGCTGAACGCTCCGGCGGCGGCCGTGACCGCGACCGCGAGCGGTACCAGCTTGGCGACAGTCCACCGGGCGCGCCCGAAGGCCTGGGTCCAGGCGTAGCGGAAGGTGCCGGTCTCCAGTTCCCTGGCCAGGACCGTCGCGCCTGCGAACGCACCGATCAGCGGCGGGATGACCTGTAGCAGGCCGAGAACGGGTCCCACGCCGGGCGCGTAGGTATTCAGGAAGTTGTCGGCTACCACTCGGCAGATACCTGAACCTGCGGGGCGGCAGGAGGCCACGGCGGCGAATGCATGGTGCACCAGCAGACTGCTAATCAGCAGGTAGACGGCCGCCACGCCGTACGACCGTGGCCATGAAGTCGTGCCGGGCGATCGGGTCGAGCATCGCCATCGGCTCGTCGAGCACCAGCAGCCGCGGCCGCCGGGCCAGCGCCAGCGTCAGCGCGAGCTGGGCCTGCTGGCCGTCAGACATGTTGCCCGCCTTCTGCTTGAGCAGGATGCCGAGTTGGCCCAGCCGGGTTTGCGCGTGGTGCTGATCCTGGTGGTTAATTCTGGCTCATGCGGCGAGGCCGAGTTCGAGGCGTGCCAGGTGGCTGGTTCGCTGCCGGTCTAGCGGGATGCCGGTGCAGAATGCGTCCAGCCGTAGCAGGTTGAGCGCGCAGGCCATGCAGGCGTGGTCGAGGCGGGTCTTGGGCAGGCCGCGGTAGCGGGCGCGCCGCGCGCCGTGGCTGGCAGCCTGGTGCATGGTGCCTTCGACGCCGGCGCGGCGGGCGTAGTAGGCCTGAAACGGGATCGTGGTTTCCGCGGTGCGGGCGGCTTCCCGGGCTTGGGCCAGGCCGCGGGGAGGATGGTGAGCTGGCGTCTTTCCTGCCGCTGGTGGTGCACTGGGTGCGGGCCGGGCAGGGGCCGCAGCCGGCGGCGGAGAACCTGGCCACGATGACGTCCTTGCCGCGCTGGGTGCCCGGCGTCCAGGACACCGAGGTCTTGCCCTGCGGGCAGGTGACGGCGCGGGTGTCGTAGTCGACGGCGAAGTCGGCGCGGGCGTAGCCGGCCCCGGCGCGGGCCCGGGGCGAGGTATCGGCCAGCAGCGGCCCGATCAGCGTGATGCCCCGGGTGGCTAGCGCCGGGACCACTGCCGCGGCGCTGAGGTACCCGGAGTCTGCGTAATGCCGTCCGGGAGCCAGGTTCTTTCCGGCCAGGTCGTCATGGATGGCGCCAGTCATCTGGTTGTCGGTCACGGTGGCATCGGTGGCGGCCACGGTGGTGATCAGGTTCGGGAACGCCACCTGCGCGCAGCCCCTGGCATGCTCCCGGCCGCCTGCGCGGGACCCGCGCGGTTCGTCACCGCCGGCGGGCTGGGACGCTGACCGGCCCGGGCGGCAGCTGCAGGGCGAGGGATCGTCGCAGGTCTCGGTGATGTGCAGCTTGCAGCCCAGCCAGAAGGTGTCCCGCTTGGCGCCCCGCCGGGCATCGAGATCATAGGGGGAGGCGATTCGGACATGGCCGGGCGGGAGACCGTCGCCCTCAGGCTCTTTCTCCCGCCGTCTGATCACCTCCCGCCCGTCTGGGGTGATGGTGCGGGTGTAGTTCTGCAGCAGCACCCGGCGCAGCACATCGACTGCGGGCAGCTCGTGCAGCCAGGCCGGTGCCGCGCTGTCATAGACCGCCTCCAGCAGCGCGCACCCGTCGCGGGCGCAGGCGATCGCCAGCTCATCGCGCCTGGCCCGGGAACTGGAGGCCGCCAGGAGGTCATCGGGGTGGCGTAGCGGCGGGCGAAATCAGCCACGCAGACCCGCTGCTCCAGCCAGGCCGGGTGCGCCGCGGCCAGCGCCTCCAGCGCGGCCCGCACGCTTTCGCCGGCCAGCTCCAGCCGGTTCAGCGCCGCCACCGCCGCGACGACGTGCGTGGAATCGGTGCGCTGCTTGCCGCCCGCCCTGACCAGGCCCTCCGCCGCCAGCCTGGCCAGCAGCGTGTCCAGCACCACCTGCTCCAGGCCGCCGGCGGCGACCCGGGCCCGGAACTCAGGCAGCACGGATTGGCCAAAGCCCGGGTCGCCACCCGCCAGGCCCAGCGCGTACTTCCAGTCGATCCGGGTGCGCACCGACTCGGCGGCCTGACGGCCGGTGAGGTTCTCCGCCCTCTGGAAGATCATCACCAGGGCCAGGCGCGAGGGCGGCCAGCCCGGCTTGCCGCGCACCCCGCAGGCGCCCGTGAACTGCTCATCAGCCAGCCACCCGCCGAGCTTGTCGCGCACCAGCACCGGCAGCGGACGCTCCCGCTTGCCCTGGTACATCGAGGCAATGTCCGCAGCGACCTGCGGCGCGGGCTGCGGCCACGGCCGCGGCACGACAGACATCACAAGCTCCAGCCTGCGGCCTGCACGGGGAAAGGGGACGCTGACGGAAGAAGGCCGCAGCGCGATCATGCTCAACACAAGATCCAAAATCAGTGCGCCACGCCGCGCGCCCTCAGACGCCCAAGAAATTAGCCACCAGGATCAGTGCTGGTCGTAGCGCCGGTTCAGGTTGCGGGTCAGGTGCAGCATGTCGGCGGCGGCCAGGTTCTTGTACAGCGGCGTGTTCTGGGCGACGAACGCAATGCCGTCCAGCGCGGCGGGCGACCCGGCAGCCTTGCCACCGAGTACGGTGACGAGGCCCGCAGTGGGCGCCGCCAGGCCGACTGCCAGGTTCAGCAGCCTGGTCTTGCCGGCGCCGTTCGGGCCGACCAGCGCGGCGACGTGACCCGCGGGGATCGCCCGCGCGCACTCGCGCAGCGCCCACGTGCTGCCGTACCGTTTGCCCAGACCGCTGGCCTCGATGACGTTCATACGACGCTCTCCGTTCCGCCATCCGCCGCGCCGCCGCGGGCGCGCGACCCGCTGCGGCGCTCATAGAAATCCCGAAGCGCGCTGGTGAACAGCGCCACGATCCCGTCCTCGTCCAGCCCGGCCCTGTCCGCGGCGGTCAGCCAGCCGAGCAGGGACTTACTCAGCTCGGTCAGCTCCGGGAGCGCGATCTGGCTCAGCGTGGCCTGGACGAATGTGCCCTGGCCCGGTCGGCCTGCCGCCAGGCCCTTGACCTCCAGCTCCTTGTAAGCCTTCAGCACCGTGTTTGGGTTGATGGCCAGCCTGGCGACCACGTCCCTGATCTTGGGCAGCTGGTCGCCGGGCTTCAAGAGCCTGGGCACGGCCCGGTTCGCCGGGTGTATCCGCAGGCCAAGTTCTTGTGCCTGTACCGGCATCCGATGGACGTGATCGCATCCGGGCTCGAGGCATGCCCGTGGGGCCTGAACGGGTACGGATTCGATCCCTATATCGCGGACACTCCCGGAAACTCGGTGCTGGCGCTGGCCCGGTTCTGGGCCAACAACGCCGGTGCGGTGCTGGCGGTGGAGGAGAAGTTCCCCGACCGCTGCCACCGGCTGCGGTACGAGGACCTGGTCGCCGATCCCGAGCAGGCCGCACCTGCTCGGCATCCCGGCCTGGTAGCGGGCCGTGCCCGCGCACCTGAGCGTGCCAGACTGGACGGCCGCGCCGCGGCAGGACCGCGGCCAGCGGCCGGAACCGGCTCGCGGCCCCGCGCCGCCGATGATCATCTTGTCCTACGCTTATTCCGGCGCGGCAGCCGTCCAGCAGGCCCTCGCCGAGGGCGCGGACCTGGCCTGCACGATGGGAACCGGCATCCTGCCGCTGTGCGAGGTCGCCGCCGCCTCGTGGGCCAGGGTCGAGGGCAGGCCCGAGGGGTCGATGTCACAACTGGCCGTCTCCTCGGTCCGGGCCCTGGTGTCGGCGCAGCTCACCGTGCTGCTCGCGGTCGCAGGCGGTCGGCGCCGGTGGTGTGAGCTGGCCACCTCGCCGCCCAGCGCGGCCGAGGTATTCCTGCGGGTCTTCCCGGCCGCACGCGTCGTCTGCGTGCACCGCGCGTGCGCCGGCGTGATTTCCGCTGCCCTGCAGGCCCACCCCTTCGGCCTCGCCAGTTCGGTGGCGCGCTACGCGTTTGATTTCCCCGGCAACAGCGTTGCGGCCATTGCCGGGTACTGGGTGTCGGCCACCGAGCGGCTGCTGGCCTTCGAGGCGGCGAACCCGCAGGCCAGCAGCCGGCTCCGCTATGAGGACGTGATGACGGGTTCTGGTCAGGAGCTGGCCGGAACCCGGCTGGGCCTGAAGCTGGAGCACGCCGCGGGACACCAGCCGCCGCGGATCCCCGGTCTGGCCGAACCCGGCGGGGAGGCGCCCGGCGGGCACGGCCAGCAGCTGCGGTATCCGCCCATCGCCCCGACGATGATCCCCGCTGAGCTGCGCACCAGGATCGACCAGCTGCAGGCTGAACTCGGCTATCGCCAGGACGGCGGGCGCGGTGCGGATTCCCTGTCAGATCCGGAGGAATCCGCGGCGCCCCGGTAACCGTCTGACTGGGGGCCGCGTGGCCGTGCGGGCGAAGCCGGGGCTGCCTACGACTATCAGCTCAGCGAGGCGATCCCGCAGATCCGCCGAGGTGTGCGCCTGGCCGTCTTGGTGGACTGCCAGGCACGATCACATTAACGACTGAAAGTCAGGGACCGTGACCGTGCCTCCGAGCCAGCCAGTATCAAGCTCTGCCAAGTTGACGCCCGCAGTTGATACCAATTGACCCGAACATGTAGACGGCCATACTAATTCTCTAACCGAACCGCGTGAACATCTCAAGTAGACTCGGAAATACCCCACTCCGAGTCACCAGAGGCCCGCCCGGAGGTACGAAGAGGACCAGGGTCTGCGACTCGCAGGGACTCGCGTGATCGTAGTCAGGTCATGCGGCCAGCGGCGGGTGGCACCGTAGGGGATGAGAAGATCATGACCGCGATCAGAGCAGCGCTCACCGCGCCTCGCCAGGGCAGCTCACCACGGAACGGCATGCCTGAGCCTGTGCCTTATGTGTACGGCCAGCAGACGCGCCGTAATACCTATGCCTCACGTATAGCCCGGCGAAATGTTCAGAAATCGTGGCAGCCACCTGTCGCTTTGCCCCAGCCGAAGCTCACTCGGCCGCAGGCTCCGACAGGAACTGCTGCACAGGTTAACCTGGTCCGCTCGCTCGGCGGCTGGGCTGAGTTTCTTAAAGCATCGAACTGGAGCGGTTCGCGCTCCGAGCGAGCCCGCAGAACAGGCCGCATTGACGGCAATGTGGAGCGCCCTGAGCGGCCCTGAGCAATCCCATGCATCCGCTCACGCTCGGCGTTCCCCCGGCACCTGAGGATCAGCTGGACCTGCCGTCGACAGCGGAGTGGCGAGAAAAGTCAGCCCAGGCCAGGGACTGTGGCGGCGCAGAGCGTTCGCGATCTTGTGGTCAGCGGCGGGAAAACGGCTAAGCGTGGTTGCCGGCCAGGAGATGTGCTGCGCCCGTAGCGGCCCACCTATGGCGCTGGCTCTGACGTTCCGGCTCGGTGGCCGATCTCGACGGCCAGGGCGAGGGGCAGGATGAAGTCGACCAGCGCGAAGGTGATGGCGGGGCCCAGGTAGACCGGATTGCCGTGCAGCTGGGCGCCGATGATGATGAGCCCCAGTGATGCGAAGCGAAAGACCGAGACCATGCCGGCCGTGGTGCGGGTCTCAGCGCTCCGGCCGCCCAGCAGCATGCCCGGCAGCAGGAGCAGGCTCTTGACGATCTGCCAGGCGCTGATCGACGCGCCGGTGACGACCTGCCCGGCCCACAGCGGCACGGCGATGATATTGACCAGCTGCAGCACCACTACCACCGACACCGCCAGCGGCAGGTCCGCTCGCTTGGCCAGCTGGGCGGCCTTCAGCGACGCCGCGCTGCCCGCGCCGAGGGTGGCCAGGACCAGGCCAGGCACGTACTTGGAACTCATCGGCAAGATTTCGGCGATGCCCCACGCGACGGCCGGGATCACGCCCGCGTTCAGCACCACCATCGCGGCGACGAGCACGACCCGGTGCAGCGGAGCCACCAGCTCGCGCACGGTGAAGGTCATGCCCAGCGACAAGACGGTGGCGCCCACCGAGATGGCGATACCGGCGTTGAACAGCGCAGTTAGTAGGTGCTGAGCGGTCACGCCCGTTCCCTCGTTTCACAGCGCAGCCTCCGCCAGGAACCTGACCCGGCGCGGCTTCCTGTCGGGCAGACCCGGAAAATGACACTCGAAACTCCCGAGAGGATCAAGGTCACCATATTCAGTGATCGACCCGATGCGCCAGAGCGATAGCCGCCAGAGCGCCCGGCCAACCTGTAAAGGTCAGGCCAAGCCCGGGCCGCGAAGGCAAGATCACCGTGCCATTGGCGGGCCATTAAATCCGGTCACCTGCCGGCGGCCACGGGAAAGGCCGGAACGCCGGCGATCGCGTCAGCGCCATGGCGCCGGGACACTATCCGCCGTCAGCAGGACGGTTGGCTAGCTCATCGACGAGCGCTCTTACCCGCTTGTGGATCTCGTCCCGGATGGGCCGAACGGCGGCCACGCCGAGGCCGGCCGGATCGGGCAGGTCCCAGTCGAGATAGCGCTTGCCGGGGTACACGGGGCAGGCATCGCCGCAGCCCATGGTGATCACGATGTCAGCAGCTTGCACCTGGCCGGTGGTGAGCCGCTTGGGGTACTCGCGGGAGATATCCAGGCCGATCTCGGCCATCGCCTGTACGACGGCGGGGTTGAGCTGGCTAGCCGGCTGTGATCCGGCTGAGCCGACCCGTACCGTGCCTGCGGCCTGGTGGTCGAGCAGTGCCGCTGCCATCTGGGACCGGCCGGCGTTGTGGGTGCAGACGAACAGCACTTCGGGGATGTCAGCCATGCTGGGTGCCTTTCACCTCCTGGCCCGCGAGCCCGCGCCGCAGGGCTCCGGCGAGGCCAGGGCGCGCGGACTGGCCAGGTCGCGGGAGACGGTGACATCGGAGGCGGCGGCCGGGGTGATACGGGGAAACAGGACCCAGATCGCCGCGATGGCGAGCGCGCCGCCGGCGAGCTGGGCGCCGATGAACGCGGGAGCGGATGAGGGGGCGATGCCGGCGAAGGTGTCGGAGAACATCCGGCCGAGGGTGATGGCCGGGTTAGCGAAGCTGGTGGAGGACGTGAAGAAGTACGCGGCACCGATATAGCAGCCGACCGCGGCGGGCGCAGTGCGGCTGCGGCCCGACCGGGCGAGCGCGAAGATGACGAGAATGAGGCCGAGTGTGGCGATGATCTCGGACAGGAAGTGCGCTGGCGTGGCCCGGCTCTTCGTGGAGATGCTGACCGCGGTCAGGGAGAACATCAGGTTCGCCGCAACGGCTCCGCCGACGCAGCCGGCGACCTGGGCGGGCAGGTAGGCGACGGCGTCGCGCCAGGACAGGCCGCCGAAGACGGCGTCAGCCAGAGAGACAACCGGGTTGAAGTGGCCGCCGGAGACCGGGCCGAACATCAGGATGATGGCAGCCAGTCCGGCCGCTGTGGCAGCGGCATTTTCCAGCAGCTCCAGGCCCGCGTTACCCGGTGACAGGCGCTGGGCCGCGATCCCGGACCCGACGACCACTGCGGCCAGGAACGCGCTACCCAGCAGTTCCGCCAGCAGCCGCCGCCACAGCGTCGTCTCCGCCACGGTGGCCGTCCTGCCTGCTCAGGCGCAGCACGCGGCGGACTGCCCGGTTGCGGCGTCGCCGCCGCAGCATCGCGCGGGCCGCTCGGCTGGCCGGGCCGGGGCTGTGTCCAGCGCCGCTTCGACCGCATCCCATTCGTGGCCGGCGTCCTCGCCCCGGAAGGTCGGGCTGTCTTCCGTCACGGTGTAGATCTCCCAGCGTTCGCCGTCGGGTGCGCCCTTCACCCAGAACTTGTCCTGCCTCGCGTAGCAGCAGGTCGTATCGCGCTCGTCGGTGGAGCCGAGCCCGGCTACGGTGAGGCGGCTCTGCTCGGCGTCGACCGTGTCGGTGTCCGCCACCTCGACGCCGAGGTGGTTGAGGCTGCCGCCCTGGCCGGGACTTTCCATCAGGATGAACTTCAGCGGCGGCTCGGCGATGGCGAAGCTGGCATAGCCCGGCCGCAGCTTGGCCGGCTCGGTGCCGAAGAGCTTGCGGTAGAACGCGATCGACTCGCTGAGGTCCTCGACGTTGATGGCGAGCTGGACGCGGGACACGGCTACCTCCCGATAGCTCAGATATTGACTACCGTCTATGTCTTAGCGGTACCGAGCTTGTCACGAGACATCAGCGTCCGTCAATATAGACACATGTCGAACTCTCTGGCCCTGCTGACCCCGGCGGACTCTGCGGCCTGCTGCTCCCCGCTATCTGCGCAGCCCCTGACGATGGAGCAGGCCGAGCAGGTCGTGCCGCTGATGAAGGCCCTGGCCGATCCGGTCCGGCTCCGGCTCATGTCCCTGGTCGCCTCGCATGAGGGCGGCGAGGCGTGCGTCTGCGAGCTGAACGACGCGTTCGAGCTGTCCCAGCCGACGATCAGCCATCACCTGAAGGTGCTGCACGAGGCCGGGCTGGTGGACCGGGCGAAGCGCGGCGTATGGGTGTATTACCAGGCCCGGTCCGAGGCCCTGGCAGCCATCGGCGCCCTGATCGGCTGCGCCCCGCTGTAACCACGTATCCGACCGGAAGACACAGAGTGCCGCTCGGCGCCGCCCGGAGTCAGGTCGGGGACGATCCGCCAGTCGTCGCTTCCATCACCGGCGGCGCGCCGGATCCGCCGCCGCCGCAGCGACCGGGTAGCGCCGCCCGGGTCACCGTAAGCAAGCCCGCGCGTTACCGGCTGGCCGCGGCCGGGCGGTGATCAGCGAGGAGGTGGTGCGGATCGGTGCCGTCAGGCGCGGGGTCGGCGTGGACCAGCGCGCCGGTCAGCCGCGGGATAGCGTGCAGCAGATCGTGCTCCGCGCTCACCGTGACCTGGTGGGCCTGCACCGCGGTGAGGTCGGCAGCGACGATCAGCTCGCATTCGGCGCGGATCTGGTGCCCGATCCAGCGCAGCCGGACCTGCCCGACATCCAGAACCCCGGCAGTCGCTCTCAGGACTGACTCGGCCTGGTCGACAAGCTCGGGATCCACGGCATCCATCAGGCGCCGGTAGATCTCGCGGGCCGCCTGCCGCAGCACGGCGAGGATCGCGACCGTGATCAGGAGCCCGGCAACCGGGTCGGCCCAGTCCCAGCCCAGCGCGACACCGCCCGCCCCCAGCAGCACAGCCAGGGAAGTCAAGCCGTCGGCGCGGGCATGCAACCCATCGGCGACCAGGGCGGCCGAGCCTATCTTCCGCCCGGTACGGATGCGAAACGCCGCGGCCAGCTCGTTCCCGGCGAACCCGGCCAGCGCCGCCATCGCCACCGCGAGCAGGTCGGACACATGGCGGGGGTGGATCAGCCGCGTGATCGCCTCGTAGCCAGCCAGCGCGCAAGACGCGGCGATGGTCAGCACGATGACAATTCCGGCTAGGTCCTCCGCCCGGCCGAAGCCGTACGTATAGCGCCGGGTCGGCGGGCGGCGGCCAGCGATGAGGGCCACGCCCAGCGGCAGCGCGGTCAGCGCGTCAGCAGCGTTGTGCAGCGTGTCGCTCAGCAGCGCCACCGACCCCGACAGCGCGGTGACAGCCGCCTGGATCAGGGCCGTGACGCCCAGCAGGCCCAGCGAGATCCACAGCACCCGCAGGCCCTCCGCGCTGGCCTCCAGCGCCGCGTCTACCTGATCAGCTGCTTCATGCGAGTGCGGGCGCAGCACATGCCGGAGCCTTCGCAGCAGGCCCGGCTCGCGGTGCTCGTGCCTGTGCCCGTGGTCATGCTCAGATCCGTGGTCATGTACAGATCCGCGGTCATGATCGTGCCCGGCGCCATCGCTCATAGCCCCAGGTTGCGGGCAGAATCCTGCTGCAGCACCTCGACCGTTGCGCCCCGGCCGCAATTGCCATCCGGGCTGGACCATATCGCTGTCGGGGTGGCCAGCCGTGCTGAGCTGGACCAGCTGGCGGAGCTGCTGCGCCTGGCGGGGGGCAACCGCCGGCTTGCATGACGACCCGCTCGGCCCGGCCATGATCAGCTTCCGCGATCCCGACAATTTCCAATGGGAGTTCTTCGAGGAGCTCTGACGCGGGCCGGGCGTCATTCGCACGATCTGGCGGAGCGGGCGGCCGAGCCGCTGGGGAAGTGGTCCGCCGGCGTTCGCGGGGCGCGCGCAGTCCCGGGCGTCCGCGCTTTCCCGCGTGGCACCCTGGCCACAGCCGAACGTGTGTTCTACTCTATGCAGGTGGCCGGGAGCGAGAGAGATCGGGTAACACTGGCACAGATCGCCGGAACTGCCGCGCGGCATGCTCGCAGGACGACGCTCTCCGCAGACCAGGAGCAGGCGGCAGTCGGCGAGCTGATCGAGGCAGCCGCAGGCCGGGGCGACCTGCTGGCCCAGTACGCAGGACTCACCGTCGGCTTCCACGAGGGCGACTACGACGAGGCGCTTTATCTGCGGGCAGCCCAGCTTTGCATTGAAGCGGGCGCGGACAGCAGCCTCATCCCGCAATGGATCGACGAGGGACGGCGGCGCGCTAGCGTCGTCCGCGCCGAGCGCAGAGCCTTAACACCGGCCTAGAGCGCAGTATCGGCAGGGCTGCGCCATTGCGCCCCGGCCGAATCGCGACGCCTGCCGCAAGCCACCGCGGCCCGGCCCGGTCAGGCATGCGCCTGCCCGGCCGCCCGGACAGACTGGCACGCATGACGGACAGCGAACTGGACCGCCTCAGGCGCCGGGGGTTCGGGCTCGAGTACGCCAGCATGGCCTGGATGGTCATCGAGGCTGGCGTGGCCGTCACCGCCGGTGTGCTGAATTCCTCCCTTGCCCTGGTGGGCTTCGGGCTGGATTCGGTGATCGAGCTGGTTTCTGCCGCCGTGGTGGTCTGGCAGCTGCGGGGCGACGCGGAGGAGCGAGAGACCCGCGCTACCCGCCTCATCGGCGTGACGTTCTTCGCGCTGGCCGCCTATCTTGCCGCCGAGAGCATCCGTGATCTGGTCAGCCAGGCCCGGCCCGAGCCGTCCGCGGCGGGGATCGCCATCACAGCCGCCGCATTGCTCGTCATGCCGGGCCTGGCCCTCGCCAAGCGGCGCACCGGGCAGGCGCTGGGCAACCGCACCCTCATCGCCGACGCGGCCGAAACGGCCTTCTGCGCCTGCACATCGGCCGCTGCGCTGCTCGGCCTCGGCCTGAGCGCCGGCCTCGGCTGGTGGTGGGCGGACCCCGCCGCGGCGCTCGTCATCGCCGCCCTGGCGGTCAGGGAAGGTTCCGAAGCCTGGCGGCACGAGGACTGAGCGCCTGCCTGCCGGCGGTCCGTGACAGGCGCGACCGGACGCTGCCAGCGCCCGTCTGCCACGCCCGGTATTTCCGGATGCCCGCGGTGGGACCCGCGGCCACATAACCTTGCGCCTGCGGAGATTCCGCCCCATGCGGGCGGTCGCGAGCACGGATCCGGCCGCCGCAGCGGCGGTGGCCGGCCGCCGTCACGAAGCTACCGATGGAGACGCCAGCATGAGCATCGAGAAGCCAGAGATCGACTTTCCCGGCGGTGAGCCGCCGGCCGAGCTGGAGATTACCGACATCTGGGAAGGGGACGGCACCGTCGCGACCCCGGGTGACATGGTGAAGGTCCACTACGTGGGCGTCGCCTACTCCACCGGCGAGGAGTTCGACGCTAGCTGGAGCCGGGGCGCGCCGCTCGAGTTCCGGCTCGGCGCCGGGCAGGTCATCGTCGGCTGGGACCAGGGCGTGCAGGGAATGAGGGTCGGCGGTCGCCGCCAGCTGGTCATTCCCCCGGACCTCGCCTACGGCGACCGGGGCGCCGGGCACGTGATCGCGCCCGGCGAGACGCTGATCTTCATGTGCGACCTGGTCTCCGTCTGAGGCCAGGCGCCCGGCGCCGCCGACCCGCCGGGCCTCGCACCAGGCGGGCCGTGCGCAGCCAGGCGGTCGGCCCGGTATCGATGTACAGTGCAGGCCATCGGCGACGCATGTCCATCCGCGGAGGATGTCATGGCTGGTCAGAAAAAATGGAGCGACCTCAGCAAGCGCAGCCGCATGCTGATTCTTGCCGGCGTCGTTACCGAGGGCACCCTGAAGGCGGCTGCGGCCATCGACCTCAAGCGCCGGCCATCGAGCCAGATCCGGGGCCCGAAGTGGCGATGGGCTGCGGCGCTCATACCCGGCACCTTCGGGATCGCGCCGCTCGCCTATTTCCTCTTCGGGCGGAGGCGGTAAATCGGGCGGAGGCGGCAACCGGTACCACCCGGATGACGGGAGCGCAGCGCGTCTGCTCCCGATGTGCCCAGGCGATCCGGCGCATCATGACATGAGCTCGCGCAGGGCGACCTCGTCGGCGGGGATATCGCTGACGAACAGCGCCGGTGCCATCGTGTGGGAGTCCGCGGCCACGATCTTCACCTCGCTGGCGCCGATGGCAACATCGAGTGGACTGGCTGCCAGGTACTCGCGCACGGCGCGGGCAGCCCGATCCAGTGCGCTGGCCGGCGCACCGGTGTGATGACCCACGACCAGGTAAAAGTCGTCGTCGATGGCAGCATCGCTCTGGTGATAGCGATGCAGCACGTTGGCGGCATTCATGGCCCTGCGCAGCTCGTCCAGCGGCCTGCCCGACCCGGTCAGCGCGGTCACCGGCCAGCCCATGACCACGAAGGCATTTCCCTGTACCGAGGCGGCTCGCTCGAACAGCCGCTGACCGCGGCTGAGGAAGGGGTCCGCGTCATGCGGTCCGCGGCCGCCGATGCGGATCTGGAGGGGACGCGCAAGGTGCTCCGCGAGTATCTGCATCACCCGATGCAGGTCCATCTCGAGCCTGGCCCCCGCGTTCTCCAGGTAGTACTGGTTGACGATGGCCGCGGTGTCCGGATCCGGGATCCCGTTGATGGCAATCAGGGTGGCATGTATCTGCTCTAGCGAGTACGGCCGGAATCTCTCGCCGACGTGGCCGGCTATCAGCGCCTGAATACCCGCGAGGAAGTCACGCACGGGCGCAGGCTTCGGCCCGTACAAGGCAACTGCCGATATGAAACGACTCCCCAACCTCATCACCTCAGCTGCTTCCACTGACCACCCTGAGCCGCGCTGGCACAGCGGCCTGGCTCGCTAGCTTGCCTGATGCCCGGGCCCGGCTGCGGCACTCTCCGCAGGCGCGGCTGTGCGGCTCAACCAGCGTTACGCGTAACATGGCAGCATGGCAGATACCCGGGAGTGCCAGCAGTGCGGCGCGGTGTTCACGCCGCGCCGCGAGCACGCCCGGTTCTGCTCGGCCCGGTGCCGGGTCACCTGGAGCCGCGAGAACAAGTTCGATCCGACCGTGCAGATGAGCGCGCTCGAGTGGTCGATAACGGCGATGCGCGATGTGACGGACAGGCTGCCCAGGGTGCGGGGATGGGACCAGCCGCGGGCGTTCGCCGTGATCGGAGAGGCGGTCTGGTGGGTCACCATCGTCGATGCCACGCTGGTCCGCCATCACCCGGAGGAGTACGACCGGGTCCTGGCCGACCAGACTCCCGCGCAGCGGCGCCTGATTGAGGGAACGCTGGGCGGGCTCCGGTTCGTCCGGAACCGGATGGGTCATGAAGTTGATCATGTCGACTTCATCAACCCCAGCGCTCGCCGCACGGCAGGCCGGGGCGTCATGGCCTGGACGTGGAAGCCGGTGCCGCGGCCTGCCCTCGGCTCGCTCTCGCCACGTGGCCGGTCCTGGGAGATGACGAGGTACCGGGCCTACGAGGCGCAGCTAGCGGACCACACCATCGGGGAGACCTTCGGGCGGGCGACGACGTTCCTCAGGCTGACCGCCGCGAAGGCCGCCGCCGCGACGTCAGCCGCTGAGGTCAGCGTGCACGCCGTCCGCTGAGAGATCCTCCTTCCGTAGCCATGCGGGCAGCAGCATCCCGGCCACGGAATCTCGTGCTGGCTACCCCGCAGAACCGGAGGGACATTTCTGGGTCCGGACTGCCCCGGCCGGCTGAAGGCTCACGATCGTGGCAGCCGGTAGGCCACGTGCGCCCGGATGGGGTGGCCGACCGGGAGGACCGGATGCTCGAAACGAGCATGCACCGTCATGCCCAGCCGCCGCATGACTGCTTGCGATGGCTCATTGAGAACGGCGGTGATGGACCAGATCTCGTCCAGGCCCGCTCCGCCGAAGGCCACGCCCACGGCGGCGCGGGCGGCCTCGGTCGCATAGCCGTGGTGCCACGCGTGCCGGGCCAGCCGCCAGCCCACCTCCATGCCGCCCGCGCCCGGGACTCCCTCGGGCATCGGGTTCAGGCCGGTGAATCCGATGAACTGGCCGGTGCTGATCACTTCCAGCGCCCACAGACCGAATCCCTGACGCTCGAATAGCTCCTCGATCCGGTCCACGCTGCCGTCGCTGGCCGCCCGGTCGAGGGGAGCCGGGAAGTAGCGCATGACCTCGGGGTCGGCATTCATCGCCGCGTACAGATCCCGGTCGTTATCACGCCATCGCCGCATCATCAGCCGGCTGGTGCGGATGGTGTCGAATCGGCGTCCCACCGGGCTAACGTATCGGCCGGCGCCGGGTTCAGGCCGGGGGTGCCGATCTCTCATAGGAGCGGTGCCGCGGCGTCCGGTGATCCGGCCGGACCGCGGCCACGTGCACCAGGACGTTGTAGGTCACGACGGCGATCGCCAGGTGCATGACCATCAGGACCGCGACAGCCTTCGGCGGGTCGCCCAGCGTCAGCAGCCAGAGGTCGGGGAGGTAGAGCGCCAGGGTCACCAGGACCGCGAGCCGCAGGAACAGCCAGCGGGGCGATGAGCTGATCCTGGTCACGATCGGCCAGCCTGCGCACGCGATGAGGACGCCGATGACCGTCAGCTTGGCGTAGTCGGAGAACTGGAAGTGGACGTAGCCCCTGGTGGCGGGGAAGACGGCCGTGCCGATGACGACGATCAGCGCATCGGCCAGCAGCGACCCGGCTATCGACAAGATCGTGGCCATCGCGACCCTGTGGGCAGACGGCTGGCGGTGAGCCGGCGCGAAGTCGACTCGGGCAAGGCCTAGCGCGCGTTCAGCGGACTTCGGCAGCGGCATCGATCTCCCCCAGCGGCTCGAACGAGGATGACCCGCGCACTATACCGGGGCTATCTGAGCATCGGCTTTCTGTGCGACAGCGGCCAGGGCGGCCGGGACGGCCTTGGTCAGTCGGACATCTTCTTCCTGGTACCCGAGCGCGGCATAGAGACCACGGGCGGGCTGATTGGCTGCGCCGGTGTCGAGCGTGAGGTGAGAGAAGCCGTTTCGCGCTGCCCAGCTCTCGGCGGCCGCCATCAGCTGCGACGCGATGCCCTGGCGCTCCTGGCCGGGGGTCACGACCAGTTCCCCGACGTAGGCGTCGACCTGGCCGGTGAAATGAGTACGCTCACCGACCGTCACGAAGCCGGCCAGCCGGCCGTCGCTGATCGCCACGTAGACGGCATGCCCTGGCTGCCCGGCAGCGGCGACGGAACCGGTGACCCAGCCATGCACGGCATTCAGGACCGCCGTGCTATCCCGCCACGGTGCCACGCCCTCGGCCAGCCGCGGCGCGAGAGCGAGCACGGCATCGTAGTCACTGGACTGGAATGGGCGGACCTGCGCCGCTTGCTGAGCTGCCATACCCACGAGCCTGGCATACCGTCCCCGGCCGAAAAAACATACTCGGGAAATCTCGCGGGCCGAAAACCCCGTGTTCGTGATGAGCGTTCGCCGGCCCGCGGGCACAGCGTGGACGCGCCCGGAAACCCTCGCGGGCTGGTTCCGCAGCGTGGGTGGGCCGGAAACCCTCGCGGGCTGGTTCCGCAGCGTGGGTGGGCCGGAAACCCTCGCGGGCTGGTTCCGCAGCGTGGGTGGGCCGGAAACCCCCGCGGGCTGGTTCCGCAGCGTGGGTGAGCCAGAAACCCCGGCGCGCTGGCTCCGCAACAGCGTGGATGCGGCATCGCTGTCGCTGTATCAGCAACAGATGCGCATCGACGTTGCCGCCGGGAGCGCCGGCCCGGCATCCGGCTGCGCGGCATCCGGCTGCGCGGCATCCGGACGATGGCTTTCCGGGCGGCTGGCTGGGCGGCCAGGCAGTGTGGCTGGGCTCGGTGCTGCGCGGCGCGAGCCCCTTCGATGCTCCGTGGCGGCGGGACAAGGGTGGCCTGTGGGATCTCGGGCCGCACGTCGTCTCCCAGCTATGGGCCAGCCTCGGGCCCGTGGTCGCCGTGACGGCCGAGGCCGGGCCGCCCGGCCTGACTCATCTCATCCTGCGGCACGAAGGCGGCCCGAGCAGTACCGCCACGGTCACGCTCAGCACTCCCGCCCCGGCCCAGGGACTGCAGCTTCAGCTGTGGGGCGAGGCGGGCCGGTCGGTCATGCCCGCCATCGCGGACGAGCCGGGCGCAGCGCTCCGTACCGCCCTCGCCGAACTGGCCGCCGCCATCAGGGTCCGGAGAGCCTGCCCATCCCTGCGATGTCCAGTTCGGCTGGCAGGTCTGGCACGTCCTGCATGAGGCGCAGCACCAGTCCAAGGGCCGCCGACCCCGCTGACCCGGCCGCCGAACGACTGCCCTGACAGGGCCGCTGGAGGGGCGGCGGCTCAGCCGGGCGGCGTGATCGCCTGCGGGAAATTGAACAGCATCTTCGGGTCGTACTTGGCCTTGACCTGCGACAGCCGCGAGTAGTTGGCGCCGTAGTACGCCTGACGCCAGTTCGTCAGGTCCGGGTCGATGTAGTTCTGGTAGGCCTGGCCGCTCGCATGCGGATGCAGGGACGCATAGTACGAGCGGAGCCACGCGTGCTGGTTCGCCACGCCCCTGGCTGAGCCCGGATACGTCCAGGAGGTCGAATACTGCGCGTCATAAAGAGCGTTGCGGTGCACGAAGGCGGTCGCATTGGCACCGACCCGGTTGATCGCGCCGCCGAAGGCGTCAAACGCGATGGCGCCGACCCCGCCCGGGGTGCCGCGTACTCCCCGCATCCGCTCGACGCCGGACAGCAGCGTCCTGATGCCGGCCGCGTCGAGCTTCGTGGTGAAGAAGTCCGACTTCGCGTACGACGGGACGCGCGGCAGCCGGCCGCCGGGCCGGGTGTGGCACTGGGCGACCGAGAGGTTGTAGCAGCCGGCGTCCAGCAGCATCGCGTTCAGGAACGACTCAACCAGCAGGTTATGCCTGGTCGGCCCGGACCCGACCCGCGCGTACAGCTCGTTCAGCAGCCGGGCGGCACCGGACACGCTGCCCACGTAGCTGCCGCCCACCTGGATCGTCGGCGAGCCGCCGGCCGGGCAGGACAGGACCAGGTTGGACCAGAGCGCGTCCGGTGCGAACGGCGCCCAGGACTGCCAGGCGCTGACCACGCGCGCTGCCTGCGACCACGGCCAGGACGCGCCGAACAGGATGAGCTGCCGCAGCTGGTGGCTGCGGAACGTGAACGAGGTCACAACCCCGAAGTTGCCGCCCCCGCCGCCCCGGCAGGCCCAGAACAGGTCACTGTTGCGTGCGCCGTCGCAGGTCAGCACGCTGCCGTTGGCGGTCACGATCTGCAGGGATGTCAGGTTGTCGCTGGTTAGCCCATAGAGGCGGCCGAGTATGCCGACGCCGCCGCCGAGCGTCAGGCCGGCGATCCCCACGGTCGGGCAGGACCCGCCCGGTACCGCCAGCCCGTACGCGGCCAGCCGCTGGTAGAAGTTGATCAGCGGCAGACCGGTGCCGACCGTGACCGTTCCGCGGCCCGCGCTGAAGGAGTCCAGCTGCGACACGTCGACGATCAGGTCGCCGTCGCCGCTGGACCAGCCGGCGTAACTGTGGCCGCCGGAGCGGGGGCGCGGCCGCAGGCCGAACCTGGTGGCGAAGCTCAGGCAGGCGGCGACGTCCGCGGGCGTCCGGCAGTAGGCGATGCCGGTTGGCGTCAGGTCGTCGAACCGCGGGTCGTAGAGCTGGCGGGCCAGCCCGTAGCCGGACTGGCCGGGACGGATGAGGCGATGCGTGGACAGCTGGCGGCGCAGGGCCTCCCAGTCGGCCGTCGTCGGGCCGCGCACTCCGGGTGAGGCCAGCCAGGCCGGCCGGGTCCGGGCGGCCAGCGCTGCCCGGCGCTCCGTAGCCAGGCCGCCGTGCTGCGATGAGAAGAGGGGCGGCGCGAGGGCGCCGGCCACGGTGACCGCTCCGGCCAGCCGCAGGAAGCCGCGGCGGGCCTGCGTGCCCCCGTCGGCCGCCGCGGACGTTCCGGAACTCGGTGTGCCGGGGCTCGCCGTGGCCCAGCCGGGCGCGCCCGGGCCGGATGTGGCGTGGCCGGATGCGGCGGGGCTGGCTGTGCCGGGGCTGGATATGCCCGAGCTGGATATGCCGGGGCTGGGCGTGCCAGGGCTGGCGTTCATGGTCGTGTCGTCCCCCTGCCGGTAGCGTCGCTGATGCGTTCGCGTGCCGGGCCGGGGGAAGCCCGCAGGCTCAGGATACGAGCCTTTCCGCAGCCAGGGCCAGCGCCACTCCGGTTCCCTGCCGGATCGCGCGCCAGCCTGCCGGGCCGTGACCGGGCTCGGCACCTGGGCCGATCCGGGCGGACGAGCTGGCGCCGGGGCTCGCTCGTTCCTCGCGGCACGGTCATGCATGGACCGGGACGTACCGGTCCAGCATCTCGTTACGAAACTTGCCCGCGGGGTCCAGGTCGAGCGCGAGCTGCCGGAAGTCGTCCAGCCGCGGGTACCGGGTGGCCAGCGCGGCCGGGCTGACCGCGAACAGCTTGCCCCAGTGCGGCCGCGCCCCGAACGGCGCCAGGGCTGCCTCCACCTCGGGAAGCACCGAGCCGACGGCGCGGGCATCGCTGATCCAGGTGAAGTGGAACCCCGCGCAGTCCCGCCGGTAGCTCGGGCTCAGCCAGAGCTCGTCCGCCGCTACCGTCCGGATCTCGGTGATCTGCGTGAGCGGAGCGAGCTTGTCGCGCATCTCATCCAGCGCCCGGAACGCCTCGACGGCGTGCTCCCTGGCCACCAGGTACTCCGATTGCAGCTCGGCGCCCGCACTGGGGGTGCATCCTGTCCGGAAGTGCGGCAGCCGCTCATGCCAGGGCCCGGACACGCCCAGCTGCTGCGTGCAGGTCGCCGGCGGCTTCCCCGGCACCGGATGGCGCGGTCGCGCGGCCCGGCTGGCGCCTAGCCACCCGGCCGCCGGCGGCGTATCGCCGGCCGTGCTCTTCAGCCAGACCTGGCGCAGTCGCGGGCCGCGCCAGTCGGTGAACAGCGACACGCTGTAGGCGCGGCTGGTGATCTCGCCGAAATGCGCCGCCAGCTCGGACACCGGCAGATTCTCATAGACATCCTGGCGGGCATCGAAGGCCGGCACCGTATCGAGCGTCAGCCTGGTGATGATGCCGAGGGCGCCAAGAGCGACCACCATCCCGGCGAACCGGTCCGGATCGCCGTCCCGGCTCAGCCAGCTGATGTCACCTTCGGCCGTGACCAGCTCGATGGCCGACACGGCCGTGGCGAGGCTGCCGTTGGTGTCCCCGGAGCCGTGCGTGCCGGTTACGACGGCCCCGGCGATGCAGACATCCGGCAGCGAGGCGAGATTGCGCAGGGCCCGCCCGGCCGCGTGCAGCCGCGGCGCCAGCTGGCCGTAGCGCAGCCCGGCGCTGATGGTCACGCCGCCCCGGCCGGTGTCGATCTCGATCACCGGCGGCAGGCCGGACAGGGAGACGATCTCGCCGCGCGTGTCGGCGATCGGGCTGAACGAATGCCCGGTGCCGATCGCGCGGATGCGGTCCGCCGAGGCCACCAGGCGCCGCAGCTCACCGACTGAGGCTGGCCGGTGCAGCTGCCGGGAGTGGAACGTCACGTTCCCGGCCCAGTTCGTCAGCTGGCCGGTCACCGGCGTCCCGCCGTGGTCGTGGCCAGCTCATCTCCCCGCGCCGCGTGCCCGCTGCTCAATCTTCCGGCCCTGGTCCTGCTTCCCTGGTCCCGCTTCACCCTACAGGGCATCCGGAATTGGATTGATCGCCAGGCGATAATCAGCACGGTAATAGACGAGGAATAGCAATCTCCTAGCTGCTAGCGTAGTGCCGATAATGGCGTCTGCCATTTTCGGGGGAAATTTAAATAAGTCCGCAGATTTTCTGCGCTCGTGATCTTTCGTGCCGGGGACGGAGAGGTCCGGGCAAGTCATGCGGGCGCCGGGTTATGGGCATTCGGGGGAGAAATCCATGCTCAGGACGTTGCGTTGAAACGGGTTCCTGCCCATGCCGGCAGGCTTAGCCCCTGGGAGCGGCTGGCCTTCGCGGTGATCTTCGCGCTCATGGTGGCGTTCGTCATCGTCGTCACGATTTCGGCAGCGCACGCGCGAGAGCCAGCCGCCAGGCAGTTCGGGGTGGGCGGCAGCACCCCGCCGGGCAGCGGCGGCGAGCAGCACTCGCCGGGCCAGACGGCCGCCAGGCCGCGCACCGGACGGCAGTCAGCTGCCCGGCGGTCCGCGGACGGGCATGCAGCCGGCCGGACCGAGCTGGCCGGCTGGGACTCGCAGCTGGCCATTGCGCTGCGGCCGGTCCTGCGGCAGCAGACGGGCAGCCTCGCGGTGGGCGTGATCGACCGCAGCACGGGCGTCACCGCCACCTACCGGGCCGGCCTGCAGGTCCACACGGCCAGCATCGTCAAGGCCGACATTCTCGCCGCCCTGCTCCTGCGGCATCAGCAGGAAGGACTCGCGCTCAGCCGGCCGGACAGGGCGGAGGCTACCGCGATGATCGAGCAGAGTGACGACGACGCGGGGACGGACCTGTGGAACGAGGTGGGCGCCGCGGCCGGGGTCGCGGCGGCGAACACCGTGCTGAAGCTCACCCACACGATTCCGGCCGCCGCTGGTCACTGGGGACTGACCAGCACGACTGTCGCCGATCAGCTCCGGCTGCTGACCGACCTGGTCGCACGGTCCTCGCCGCTGGCGCCAGCATCCCGTGCCTTTGAGCTCCGCCTGATGGAGCGGGTAGCAGCCAGCCAGGCCTGGGGAGTTCCGGCCGCGGCGAGCCCGGGGACAGAACCAGCCGTGAAGAATGGCTGGCTGCCCGACCCGCAGCTGTGGGTGATCAACAGCATTGGCGTCGTGCACCGCGACGGCCAGGAACTGCTCATCGCCGTCATGTCCGACGATCAGCCCTCCGAGGCCGTCGGCATCCAGCAGGTGCAGCAGGCGGCCGTGGCGGCGGCTGAGACAGTTACCGGCCTGGCCGCCTGAGATCTGTTACTTTCCCGGTGCCCGCCCCCAGGTGCGCGCTGGTCACATCGGCGGCGGTATTGACCGCATCGACGAGGCTGTCGGTCGCTTCCTGCAGGCCGAAGGCGTCCGGGCTGGCCATCGAGGCGATATCCGCCTGCAGTTGCCGGAGCCGCGGCAGCGGGCCGGGCGGCCGGAGCCACTGCAAGGCCTCGGCCAGCTCACCAGTCGCCTCGGCTGCCCCGTCGGCGAGCCGGTCGAGCCCGCTCTGCACATCGGGAGAATCTTCCGGTCCAGGGATGGCCGCCTGGTCGGCTGCCTGGCGCTGCCGCGCCGCGCGCACCAGCCGGTGATGCAGCGCCACGGCCGCGTCGAGCGTCAGCGCCGCCTGCGCTAGCTGGTGCGCCGCCGAGGTGAGGGCCTGGCCGAACTCGGCGGTCATCGGCGGCCGGGCCGGCTCGTCGTCCAGCCGGTCGGCGGACGCCTCAGCCCCGAGCCGGGACCGCCTGGCCGCGACCTGCAGGCCGCGCAGCCTGGCCGTGCCGCCCTCGTCCGGGCGCGACTAGGCGTGCAGCAGAGCCGTCCCATAACGCAACGCCGTGGCAGTCGGTCCCAGCGCAGCGCAGACACCGACGGCGTAGGCCCAGATCATCAGGACGGGGACCAGGAGCCAGGGCGCGCTGGCGGCCGTCGTCGCCCCGACGAAGGTGGAGACGGCCATCCCGGCGGCGACCAGCACGGCCATGACGCGCGTTCGGGTGATGCCGCGGAAGGAGACGAAACCAGCGGGCAGCGCACCGAGCGCGGCGTACGTCCCGTACTCGGCATGGCCGGTCGCGATGCCCGCGGCGAGCGGGGCGATGACGCCGAATGCGGTGCGCAGCGCCCGGCCGAGCGCGACGTCGCGCCAGCGGAACTGGCCGAGATCGAGCCACCGGGCATGGCTGACCTCCCAGGTCAGGAAGGCCGTGCTGGCCCGCAGATCGCCGCTCAGCCGCTCACCCCGGCCGCGCGCTGTCTTCCTGGCTAGTGCTGGCATGCTGCACCGCGGGCGCCGGGCCGGTCAGGCCGGCCGGACTGGCCGGTATACCGGCCGCCACATCAGCTGGCTGATGTGCTCGCGGATGTCACCGTCGAGCCGGGCCTCGGCGACGCCGTCGGCCGCCGCTGCCCTGGCGACCTCGGTGGCGACCGTCAGCGACGTCTCCCGCAGCGACTCGACCGGCGGCAGCAGCGGTGCGCCAGGCGCGGCGGCGTCGACGAGGGAGGCGACCGCATGTGCCGCGGCGCTGAGCATGCCGTCGGTCACCCGTTCCGCCCGCGCGGCGATGACGCCCAGGCCGAGGCCGGGGAAGATCAGGGCGTTGTTGGCCTGGCCGATGGCGTACCGGCGGCCCCGGTGGTCGACCGGGCCGAACGGGCTGCCGGTCGCGACCAGCGCCCGGCCGCCCGTCCAGCCGATCAGGTCGCCGGGGCGCGCCTCGGCCAGCTCGGTCGGATTGGACATCGGCATGATCACCGGCCGGTCGGCGTGCCCGGCCATCTGCCGGACGATCTCCTCGGTAAAGGCGCCCGGCTGGCCCGAGGTGCCGATCAGGATGGTCGGGCGGACCTGACGGACAACCTCGGCCAGCGCGACCCCGCCGAGTGCCGGATCCCGCGGCCAGCCCGCCACCTCAGCTGGCGCCCGCGCGTACCGCAGCTGCTGCCGGCTGAGCTGGCTGTCGTCGGCGGTGAGCAGCCCGGCCCGGTCGACGGCCCAGAATCTGGCCCGGGCCTGGTCGTCCGTCAGTCCCTCGGCTTTCATCGCGGCGGACAGCTGGTCGGCGATGCCGACTCCGGCCGTGCCCGCGCCGAAGATAACGATCCGGTGCTGCGTCAGCTTGATCCCGGTGGCCTGGACGGCGGCGAGGACGGCAGCGAGGTTGACCGCTCCCGTCCCCTGGATGTCGTCGTTGAAGCTGCGCACCTGGTCCCGGTACCGCTCCAGCAGCCGCCTGGCGTTACGGACGCCGATGTCCTCCCAGTGCAGCAGTGCCCGGGGGAAGAGCTTGCGGACGGCGAAGACGAATGCGTCCAGGAAGGCGTCGTACTCGCCGTCCGCCACGCGCGGGTGCCGGTTACCGATATAGAGCGGGTCCTCGAGCAGGCTCTGCCGGTCGGTTCCCACGTCCAGCACGACCGGCAGGGTGCGATTGGGGTCGATGCCCGCTGCCGCCGTATAGACGGCCAGCTTGCCGACGGCGATGTGAATCCCGCCGACACCCCAGTCCCCGATCCCGAGAATGGCGCCCGCGTCGGTGGCGACCAGCAGGTCAACCTCGTCCCCGGCCAGCCCGGAATTGCGCAGCGACGTCTCGATCAGGTCCGGGCGGTCAGCCGAGAGGTAGATGCCGCCGGGCCGGCGGTACTCGTGGCTGTAGTTCTCGATGGCCTCGCCCACGGTCGGGGTGTAGACGATTGGCAGCATCTCGCGGAGGTGACTGGTCAGCAGCCGGTAGAAGAGCACCTCGTTACGGGCATGCAGTTCGGTCAGCAGCACGTTCCTGGCCATGTCGCCGGACTGCTTCTGGTACTGCGCGTATACCCGGGCGGCCTGCTGCTCCAGCGTCATGTGGCCGGGCGGGATCAGGCCCACGATGCTGAGCCCGGCACGTTCCTCGTCACTGAAGGCCGTGCCCTTGTTGATCCTGGGATCGGCCAGTACCTGGCGGCGCCGCAGGGTCGTCCGCCATCCGCCATCCCCATCTACCCACACCGTCGGCATGCAGGTCCCTTCGCGCTGCCGGCCCGGCCGCCAGCGGCCGGATCCAGTCATCTTCCCAGGCCTGGCCGCCGCCCGGACACCGGCAGCCCGATTGGCCCCTGACCCCGGCATGGCGGCGCCGGCGGCAGCCGGGCGTGGTGGACGATGAGCGGGTGACCATCAAGCACGCGACGGCTAGCGCGTTCGTGTTCTGCTGCCTGCCCGCGGGCTGGCGCATCGGGCTAATCGTTCATCCCATCTTCGGGCGGCTGATGCTCCCCGGCGGTCACGTGGAACCAGAGGAGTCAGCGCCGGAGGCGGCGCTGCGCGAGGTGACCGAGGAGTCCGGCCTCTCGGTGCGCCTCGTGGCCGGGCCCGCGGCCCGGCTGCCGTCCGGCTTCCCCCAGTCCGCGGTCCGGGTGCCGCCCCCATGGTGGATACTTGAGCAGCCGATTCCGGCGGACCATCACCTCGCGCAGCCGCACCTGCACATCGACCATCTCTACGTGGCGGTGGCCGACAGCCCCGAGCCGGTCAGCGCGGCGGCGCACCCCTTCGGCTGGCATAGCGCAGCCGGGCTGGCCGGATTGCCGATGTTCGCCGATACCCGGATGCTGGCCGGGGCGCTTTTCGGCTGGCTCGCTGAGCCCGGCGGCCTGGCCGGCTGCGCCGGGGACCTCGCCGCGGACGGCGGCGCCGGAATTTAGCCCGCTTCTGTCATGAAATAGCACTTCAGGACCGTGCTCTCCAGCATCGGGAAAAATTGTTACTCATCAGTACTCGACCACTCTTGCTACTTAACAGTAACTTCTCGCCAGATCGCGAAGTGTGGTGAAGATCACCCGGCGCCATCACCTCGTCCGCCCGTCACCCGGCCCGCCTGGCGCGAGCCCGTCACCCGGCGGGCCGGCGGACCAGCCCTGCACGACCGCGCAGTCGCTGGAGATCAGCGGCCTGCAGATCACGGCGAGCTGAGCTCACCGCCCGGCTCGTCGTGCGCCCAGAGGCCACGGACGGCGCCGATGGTGTCCGCCTCGGCCGGGGTCTTGTCCGGCCGGTACCGCAGGACCCTGGCGAACCTGAGCGTGACGCCGCCCGGATAGCGGCTGCTGGCCTGCACCCCGTCGAAGGCGATCTCGACGACGAGCGCCGGCCGGACCCGGACCACTCCGCGCTGGCTGCCGGGGCCTGGCTGGCGGGGCGGATCGGCCAGCTCGAGCAGCTTGCCGGTCTGCCACCCGAGCAGCGCGTCCGTCAGGCCCTTGAACGTCTTGCCCAGCATGACCATGCCTCCGGTGGCCGGGTCCCGTGCGCCCAGGTGCAGGTTGGACAGCCAGCCCTGGCGCCGGCCATGGCCCCACTCCGCGGCCAGCACGACCAGGTCCAGGGTGTGCCGGGGCTTTACCTTGATCCACTCGCTGCCCCGGCGGCCTGCCCCGTAGGCGGCACCCAGTGACTTGACCACGACACCCTCGTGACCGGCCGCGATGGCGGCCTGGAAGAACGCCTCGGCCTCCGCCAGGTCAGCGGTCACGGTCCGCGGGATGAGCAGCCCGGCCGGAGCCGCCGCGGCGAGCTGGCGGAACCGCTCAGCGGCCGGCACATCGATCAGAACCGCGCCGTTCAGCTGCAGCAGGTCGAACAGGAACAAGGTCAGCGGGGTCTGCTCGCGCTGCCGCGCCACGTCGGCCTGGCTCGCGGTGCGGGCCGCCGTGACCTGGAACGGACGCGGCCGCCCGGCCGGGTACAGCGCCACCGCCTCGCCGTCCAGGACGGCGGATGTCACCTCCAGCGCGCGGGCGGCCGCGACGATCTCGGGGACCCGGCCGGTGATGTCGTCGAGCGTGCGGGTGAACACCCGCACCTCGCCGTCCCGCCGGTGCACCTGCACCCTGATGCCGTCGATCTTCCACTCCACCGCGGCCGGCGAGACCCGGCCGAGTGCCGCCTGCACGGTCGGGGCGCTGGCGGCCAGCATGGGACGGACCGGCCGCCCGACTTCCAGCGTGATGCCGGCCAGCGCGGCCGGCGCCCCGGCCGGGCCGGGGCTCAAGGCGGCGCTGGCCGCGACGGCCAGCGAGCCGCTGAGCTGGTAGGCCCGCCGGATCGCGGCGGCGGGCAGCCCGGCGGCCCTGGCGATCGCCTCGGTCATCACCCCGTCCAGGGCGCCCTGGCCCAGGTCACCGGCCAGCAGGCGGACCAGGAAGTCACGCTCCGGCCCGGTAGCCCGGCTCAGCAGCGCGGTGAGCAGCTCGCGGCGCTGTGCCTGTGAGCCAGGCCCGGACAGCGCGCCGATGGCACCGAACGCCGCATCGGTCTCGGCCAGCGTCAGTACCGGCTGCTGCGGCGCAGGTCCCGCGCCGGGCGACAGCTCGTGCCGGGAAGCGCGGGACTCGCCGAGCAGGTCGACCAGCGCGGCGTAGCCGACGCCGATCTGGCGCTGGGTCAGCTCACCGGACAGGAAGGCCACGGCAACCGGGATCTCGGCCGGGGGGACGGCCTGGAGCAGGCTGGCGATGGCCGACACCTTGGCGAGCCGGCCGGCGGCGGCGGCCACCGCCGCCGAGGCCCGCACGACCTCATCGAGCAGCATGCGGCGATTCTGCCCGACGCCTCGCGCGGCCGGCCCGCAGTGGCCGCTGCCGCAGCCTCACAGCCAGCCCTTGCGCTGGGCGGTCTGCACGGCCTCGGCCCGGTTGCGCGCGCCGAGCTTCTGAATCGCGGCTGAGAGGCGGTTGCGCACGGTCCCCGGCGACAGGTGCAGCTGCCGGGCGATCACCGTGATCGCGTCCGGCTGGCGGTAGCCCGCGACCGCCTCGCGGACATCGCTGAGAGACTGCCGGGACACGGCCTCCAGCTCGGCCAGCTCCCGGGCGGCACGAGCCGGATCTGCCTCGATCAGCCGGTTGGCGAGCTCTGCCTTGAGGGTGATCAGGGACAGGCTGTGCCCGAGCAGATCGTGCAGGTCCCTGGCGATGCACAGCCGTTCCTCGGCTACCGCGGCCCTGGCCAGCTCCGCCCTGGTCTGGCGGAGCGTGCCGAGCGCCTCGCCCCGCTTGCCGGCTGTGTAGGCGAAAAAGCTGGCCAGCAGCGGCATGACCACGATCGCGACGGCCGAGGACTGCGGGGAGCGGTGCGACATCGCGACCGCCAGCCCGGCGAGCGAGCAGATCAGGCTGCCGGCCGTGACCGGGATGGGCGAGCGGCTGAACCGGCCGCAGGCTGCCGCGGCTACCGCCAGCGTGGCATACCAGTTGCCCTGGCCGGCCGCGAACAGCGTCACGGCCAGCGCCACGATCACGGCCAGGCCGGCCCAGGGCACCGGGTCGCTGCCCGGATCAGCCAGTCCCACCACCCGGCCAGCCAGCACGACGAACAGCAGCATCCAGGCAGCGACGGTGCCCGGCCCGGCCAGCAGTCGCGCGACCGCGGGCTGAATGGTGAAGTAACCCACGACGGCCAGGATGAGGAGCTTGCGGCCGTAGTGCTCCCAGCCCGCCGCCAGGCTGTCATCAGCGCCGGGCGGCCGCCTGGCCGTCAGCCCTGCAGAGCGACTGGTGCGGCTGGCCGGGGACGCCGGCCGCCTGGATGCGAGCCAAGCTGACATAGCACCATGATGGCCCAGCAAGCGCCCGGCCGCCGACTGCCGCCGGAGCAGGGCGGCGCTGTCCCCGGCCGCTGCGGCGGACTGGTCGTCCGGCTGCGCCGGAGCGCCGGGCTGCCCGGTGCGGCCGGGAATCGTCGGGACCACGCCAGCACGCTACGGCAGTTGCCGGGCGCGGCGGCATGCTCCCGGTCCTGACCTGGCCATGACAGATGTCATGCATGGCCCCGCGACGAGCCCGGCGGTGGCTGGCGGGGCGCAGCGCCAGCCCCCGCCGGTGCGGTCCGGTCAGATAGTGCCGGACTGGCCGTCGCTCTCCGCGCCAGGCTCGCTGCCGTCTGCCGCGCCCGGGGCCGCGTGCATGGTCGTCGGTGCCGTCACGTCACTCTCGTCCGCTGCCGCGGCGAAGTAGCCATCGGCCGTCGGCCGGCGGCGCTGCATCACGGCCGTCGCCGCGGTAGCGGCGGCGGCCAGCATGCCAATGGCGGCCAGGACGCTCGGCCAGCGGCGGCGTCGCCGCGCCGGGGTCACATCGATCCAGTGCGCCGCGGAAGCCAGCCCATCGGCCACGGCCGGCGCGACGCGCTCCTTGACTGCTACGCCCGAAGCCTCGATTCGCGGTGCAGCCCATGCCCGCGCCGTGTTGACGTGCGGCGTGGCCCAGATGGCCGCATTCTCTGCGCCGGTGCGCACGGCCGTGCCGACGCTCCTGGCCATCGGGACGGCCTGCTGAGCCATCGGGACGGCCTGCCTGGCCGCGTCGAGAACCCGGTCACGAACGACAACGACCTGCTCACGGACAACTGCAGCCTGGTCGATTGGCTGCTTTCTGCTCAAAAGAGACACTAGAACCTCCCATTTTTTTCTTTCCGCAAACTCAGACTTCCCTGGCAGCGTCGCGTCAATCACTGGCGACCGGCGCACAGCGCCCTGCATGCGGACGGACTGCACGCGGATGGACTGGACACGGACGGACTGCGCGGGGGTACTGCGGCCCGCGGCCGGGCGGCCGGGCGACCCCCGCGGGCGGGCCGGCCGCGCACCGGTCCGTGACCACGCGACGGCTGCGGGTACCGTGGCGTGCCGGAACAGGATCTGACGCATGGGAGGATTCCTGGTATGACTAACACGCTCACCGCGACGCTGCGGACGAACTACGGGACCGTCGTGGTCCGGCTGCTGCCCGACTATGCGCCGAAGACGGTGCAGAACTTCGTCGGGCTGGCCGAGGGAACGCAGCAGTGGACGAATCCGCGGACGCGCCAGCCAGGTCAGGGTGGCCTGTACGACGGGACGATCTTTCACCGGGTGATCCCGGGTTTCATGATCCAGGGCGGCGACCCGCTCGGTACGGGTACCGGCGGCCCCGGCTACAAGTTCGGTGACGAGTTTCATCCGGACCTGGCCTTCAGCCGGCCGTATCTGCTGGCGATGGCTAATGCCGGCCCGGGCACGAATGGCTCGCAGTTCTTCATCACGACCGTGCCCACTGCGCACCTGAATGGCCGGCACACGATCTTCGGCGAGGTTATCGAGGGCGCTGACGTGGTCGAGAAGATCAGCCAGGTCCCGACCAGCCCCGGCGACCGGCCAGTCCAGGACGTTGTGCTGGAGTCGGTCCAGATCAGCCGGGGTGACGGCGCCGGGGCCGGCGAAGGATAACGCGCATGGTCTCTCCCCCCGGTCCTGGCAGCCCGCCAGGTCCCGGCAGCCCGCCGGGACCTGGCGGCGAGCCGGGGACTGTCGCCCCGACCTGCTACCGGCACCCTGGCCGGGAGACGTACGTGTCCTGCGTGCGCTGCGGCAGGCCGGCCTGTCCCGACTGCCTCCGGTCGGCCGCGGTCGGCCAGCAGTGCGTGGACTGCGTGCGGCAGGGTAACCGCGGCTCCCGGCCGGCCCGCGGCGCGTTTGGCGGCCGTCCGGTATCGGGCGCCGTCGTCACCTGGACGCTGGTGGCGATCAACGTGCTGCTCTACCTGGTGGAGCTGGCGCATTCGAGCCTCGGCTACGACTGGGGCATGCTCGGGGGAGCCGTGTCCGGCGGCAAGATCATCGGCGTGGCCGGCGGCCAGTGGTACCGGCTGATCACCTCGGAGTTCCTGCCGCCGCCGGGCCTGAACAGCCTCGGCCCGCTGGACATCGCCTTCAACATGTGGGCCCTGATCGTCGTCGGCCCGGCGATGGAGCGGATGCTCGGCCGGGTGCGGTACCTCGCGGTGTACCTGCTGAGCGGCCTCGGGGCGTCGGCTGCCTATTACCTGATCGCCCCGCCGTATGTGTACGCGCTGGGTGCCTCCGGGGCGATCTTCGGCCTGTTCGGGGCGTGGTTCGTGCTATCCCGGCGGCTCCGGCTGGACAGCAGGCCGGTCATCTTCCTGATCGTGATCAACCTGGTCCTCGGCTTCGTCATCCACGGCATCGCCTGGCAGGCGCACGTCGGCGGCCTGGTTACCGGCGTGCTGCTGACGGCCGCCTACGTCTACGCGCCGCGCCGGAACCGGACACTGATCCAGGTGGCGGCGACGCTGGCGATGCTGGCCATCGTGGCCGTCTGCGTCGTGATCAGGGACCAGCAGCTAGTCCACGCCGTCATCCTGTGAGCTGAGCCGCCTGCGGGCCGCTCCGGGTCAGCCGGGTCAGTGCCACCCGGGTCAGTGCCACCCGGGGTCAGTGCCACCTGGTGGCGAGCACGACTCCGGCCACCAGGAAGCCGAAGCCGACGACCAGGTTCCAGGAGCCGATGGCGCTGATCGGCAGCGAGTTATTGCTGCTGACGTAATAGGTCGCGATCCAGGCCAGGCCCAGCAGCAGGCAGCCCAGCATGGTCGGGGCCAGCCAGCGCGGGCTCACCTTGGACTTGGCGGATCGCGGCGGCGGCGTGTAGACGGCCTTGGCGCGGACGCGGGACTTCGGCACGATCTTCTCCTGCTCGGCTCGCTGCGGCCGCCCGCGGCAGGTGCGGCTCCGGCGGAGCCCGCACCGAGCTGGCACGCGGCCTGTCGCCGTAAGCGTAGTTGCTCGGCCGGGATGCCGCGCTATGGCGCGGCTGCGGCGGCCGGATCCGGGCATTTGCCAGCTCGGGTTGCCTACATCACGTTATCATGCGCCTACCGATCGTAAGCATGCGCGATGATACGGGAGTTTTGTGCGTTCCTTCCCCCGGCAGCTGCAGCTGGTCGGCGAGATCCTGGTGAGCTGCGGTCTCGTCGTGCTGCTCTTCATGGCGTACATGTACTGGGGCACGGCCGAGCGGACCGCCAGCGCCCAGCGCGGCTTTGCCCGTGAGCTGCAGGGAGAATGGGCGTCCCCGCAGACCGGCCTGGTCGCGCTGGCCGATCCGGGCACCGTGGCCATCGGGCGGCCGTTCGCCCTGATCAGGATTCCCCGCTTCGGCAGGAACTGGCAGTTCGCGATCGTGCAGGGCACCGGGCTGCCTCAGCTCGCCCTCGGGCCCGGCCATGTGCCGGGCACCGCGCTGCCGGGCCAGCTGGGCAACTTCGCCGTGGCCGGGCACCGGGTGACGGCGGGCAACCCGTTCTGGAGCCTGCCCAGCCTGCGCCGCGGCGACCTCGTCGATGTCCTGACCGGGGCGGGCACCTATATCTACCGGATCGTCGGCAGGCCGGTGCTGGTATCGCCGGCCGACTCCGCGATGCTCGCCCCGGTGCCGGGCCAGCCGGGCGCGGCGCCGCACCGCCGGCTGATCACGCTGATCACCTGCGACCCGGCCTGGACGGGCACCAGCCGCGTCATCGCCACCGGCGTGCTGGTGCGGGCGCAGCCGCGGGCCGCGGCGGGCGGGGGGCGCTGATGTACGGCTGGATCTGGCGAAAGCTGCCCGGCGGCACTGCCGCCCGGCTGCTGCAGATGGCGCTGCTGGCCGCCCTGGTGCTCGCGCTGCTGTGGTTCGTCGCGTTTCCCTGGGCCGCGCTGCACCTGCCCGTGGACCAGGCGGGCATCGGCTGACCGCGTAACGCGGGCCGGGCGCCGCGCGACATCCAACTGAGGCCCGCACCGTCGCCCCCGAGCGGTGCGGGCCTCATCACGTTCCCGGCCGGCCAGCCGCCGCCAGGGCTAGGGACTGGGCGGCGGCGACGTGGATGTCGGCGGCGACGTGGATGTCGGCGGCGAGGTAGACGGCGGCGGCGAGGTAGACGGCGGCGGCGAGGTGGAGAGCTGGACGACGTAGATCGTGACCGTCGATCCCGGCGGCGCCACGCCGCCCGCCGGGCTCTGCTGGTAGACGTAGCCCTGCTGGTAGCCGCCCGGCCCGGTGCCGTACTGGACCGCCACGTTGAACCCGGCCCCGGACAGGGCACTGGTGGCCGCGCTCTGGCTGTCGCCGACCACCGAGGGCACCTTGGTGCCGCCCTCGGAGACGAAGAGCTGGACGGTCGAGCCGGGCGCCACCGCCGTCCCGCCCGGCGGATTCTGGCGCACCACCGTTCCCGGTGAGTTCGTCGAGACCACCTGCGAGACGCTCGAGTTCAGGCCGAGACTGGACAGGGCCGTCTGGGCCGCGGACTGGCTCTGGTCGATCAGCGACGGCACCGTGACGCTGGCCGGGCCGGCCGAGTCGACGATGCTGACCGGCGTGCCCTTGGCCTCCAGCGAGCCCTCGGACGGGCTGGTGGAGATGACATGATTCTTCGGCACGGTGGACGACTGCTTGTGCTCGATCGCCCCGACCGTCAGGCCCGCCCTGATGATGGCGCCCTTGGCCGCGGTCAGCGTGTCACCGGTCACGTTCGGCACCGAGATGTTGCCGCCGGTGCCGGAGATATAGCGGAATCCGTAAACGCCCGCCGCGATCAGCAGCAGCACGATCACCGTGAGCACGACCCACGGCCAGGCCTTGCGCTGCGAGCCGGGCGGTCCGGACCGCCCGCCGTCGGAGCCGTAGTCGTACGACGGTATCGCGCTCGTCGGCCCGGCCATCTGAGTGGCCGGGCCCATCCCGCGGGTGCCGGCGCCGTACGCGTCACCGGGGAGCTGGGCCGCGACCGGCGCGCCGGACAGCGCGCGCTGGATGTCGCTGCGCATCTCCCCGGCGGACTGGTAGCGGTACGCCGGGTCCTTGGCCATGGCCTTGAGCACGATGGCGTCGGCCCAGCGCGGCACCTCCGGGTCGACCCGCGACGGCGGGACCGGGTCCTCCCGCACATGCTGGTAGGCGATGGCCACCGGCGAGTCGCCGGTGAACGGGGGGCGACCGGTGAGCAGCTCATACATCAGGCAGCCCGCCGAGTACAGGTCACTGCGGGCATCCACCCGCTCGCCCCTGGCCTGCTCCGGCGACAGGTACTGCGCCGTGCCGATGACCTGCGCGGTCTGGGTCATCGTGGCCTGGGCGTCACTGACTGCCCTGGCGATGCCGAAGTCCATCACCTTGACCTCGCCGGAGCGGGTCAGCATCACGTTGCCCGGCTTGATGTCGCGGTGCACGATGCCGTTGCGGTGGCTGTAATCCAGCGCCCGCAGCACACCGTCGGTGATCTCGGCCGCGCGCTCCGGCAGCAGCCGCCGGTCGTCGCGCAGCAGATCGCGCAGCGTCCGGCCGTCGACGTACTCCATCACGATGTAGGGGACTGGCGTCGGACCCATCATGTCCTCGCCGGTGTCGTAGACCGCGACGATGGACGGGTGGTTGAGAGAGGCGGCCGACTGCGCTTCCCGCCGGAACCTGGCCTGGAAGGTCTGGTCGCGCGCCAGATCGTCGCGCAAGGTCTTCACTGCGACGATGCGGTCGAGACGGATGTCACGCGCCCGGAACACCTCGGCCATGCCGCCACGGCCGACGATGCCGTCGAGTTCGTAGCGGCCGCCGAGCAATCGCGGCTGGGTCATGTCTCGCACTGGCGTTACCGTCCTGCACTTTGAGGCGGCCGGGACCGGCCAGGGTGGCCGGGACTGGCACCCGCCTTCCGTTCAGAATCTATGTTCTTGAACCTTATGGCCAACGCCCGGGCGGGCGGGGGCCAGCGCCTGGAGGGCATCAGGTCTTCCCCAGGTAGGCCTGAATGATCCTGACCGCGATCGGCGCGGCCGCGGCGGCGCCGTAACCGCCGCCCTGCACGATGACGGCGACCGCTATCTGCGGGTTGCTGTAGGGCGCGTAGCAGGTGAACACCGCGTCGTTCAGGTTGGTGTTGTTGATGCCGTTCTGGGCGGTCCCCGTCTTGGCGGCGATCTGCAGGCTGCCCACGGCCGGCGGGCCCGCCGTCGCGTAGCCGGTGCCGGCCGGGTTCTGGGTCACCTGGAGCATCATCGACCCGATGCCGGCCGCTACCGGCGAGCTCACCGGCTGGCTGAGCGGGGACGGCTGGGTCCGCTGGATCGCGGTCAGGTCCGGCGCGGTGACCTCGGTGACCAGGTACGGCTTCATCAGCGTGCCGTGGTTGGCGATCGTCGCGGCGAACATCGCCTCCTGCAGCGGCGTCACGGTGTCGTTGAACTGCCCGATCGCCGACAGCTCGACCTGCGCCGGGTCGGTCAGCAGCGGGTAGTTGCTGGGCGACACGCTCAGCGGGATGGTGAGGTTCGGGTTGTTCATCCCGTACGCGCTCGCGTACTTGTGCAGGTCAGCGGGTCCGACCTTCTGCCCGAGCTTGGCGAAGGCGGTGTTGCAGGATAGGTAGAACGCCTGGATCAGCGGCGGCGTCCCGTCACCGCAGATCTCGCCGTCGTTGTTGATCAGGACGCTGCTGCTGCCGGTCAGCTGGAAGCTGGCCGGCGCTGGCACCGGCGTCTGCGGGCTGGCTACCTTGCCCGTGGACAGGGCCGTCGAGCTGGTCACGATCTTGAACGTCGAGCCGGGCGGGTAGGTGGCGTTGATGGCCCGGTTCAGCAGCGGCTGGCTGGGATCGGCCAGGTACCTGTTGTCGATCTGGTCGAGCTTGGCGCCGTTCAGCGTCGTGAACTCGTTCGGGTTGAACGTGGGATAGGACGCCATCGCGAGGATCGCGCCGGTCGACGGGTTGATGGCCACCGCCGCGGCCGGCTTGCCGAACGAGGCCAGCGCGCTGTAGGCCGCCTCCTGCGCGGCTGCGCTGATCGTCAGGTAGACGGTGGCCCCCTGCTTCGGCTTCCCGGTCAGCACGCCGATGAGGTTGTGCACCGCCAGCGCCGGAGCGGTCCCGGACAGATTCTTGTCCTCGGCCGCCTCGATGCCGGTGTCGCTGTAGACCGAGTCATAGCCGGTGACCGGCGCGAAGATCGCTCCGAACGGGTAGTCGCGCTTGTAGTCGTTCGTGCCCTTGACCAGGCGGGACTCGGCGATGGTGACGCTCTTGCCGCCGCCGGCCGCGATGATCGAGCCGCGCTGGTACTGGAACTGCTGATCGAACGTCCGGATGTTGCCGGACTGCGCGGACAGCCGGGCCTCGAACGCCTGCACGTAGTTCACGTTGATCAGCAGCAGCACGAACATCGCCAGGCAGGCCAGCGAGATGCGCATCAGGGCCCTGTTCATACCGCGCGCACCACCTGTGTCATCCCCTCGTCCTGGATCGGCTGCGGCGCAGGCCGCCTGGCCATGTCGCTGATCCGCATCAGCAGGGCGATGAGCGCCCAGCTGGCCACCAGCGACGACCCGCCCTGGGACAGGAACGGGGTGGTGATGCCGGTCAGCGGGATCAGCCCGGTCACGCCGCCCACGATCACGAAGACCTGCAGGGCGAGCACGAAGGCGAGGCCGCCCGCCAGCAGCTTGGCGAACGGGTCCCGGACCGCCAGCGCGGCCCGCAGCCCGCGCTGCACCAGCAGGCCGAAGATGAGCAGCAGCGCCATCAGCCCGGTCAGGCCCAGTTCCTCGCCGAAGGCGGTGACGATGAAGTCGCTCTGCACCAGCGGGGTCCAGTAGGGCTGGCCGTGGCCGAGCCCGGTGCCGAAGATGCCGCCGAAGCCCATCCCCTCCAGTCCCTGCACCAGCTGATAGGCGGCTCCGGTGGCGTTGTGCCCGGCGAAGGGGTGCAGCCAGATCGTGAAGCGCTCGCTGACGTGGCTGATGAAGGTACTCGCGATGTAGGTGCCGCCCAGGAACAGCAGCAGCCCGATCAGCAGCCACGAGGTGCGCTGGGTGGCGATATAGAGCATGACCACGAACAGCCCGAAGAACAGCGCGGAGGTGCCGATGTCGGTCTCGAAGATCAGGATCAGCAGGCTGGCGCCCCAGGCGATCAGCACCGGGCCCAGGTCCCTGGCCCTGGGCAGGTCGATGCCGAGGAACCGCCGTCCGGCCAGCGCCAGCACGTCCCGCTTGGCGACCAGGTAGGCGGCGAAGAACACGGCCAGCGCCAGCTTCGCGAACTCTTCCGGCTGGATCGAGAAGCTGCCGACGACGATCCAGACCTTCGCGCCGTTGATCGTGGTGCCGATCACGGCCGGCAGGGCCAGCAGCACCAGGCCGATCGCGCCCAGGGTGTAGGTGTACCGCTGCAGCACCCTGGTCTGCCGGACGAAGGCGAGGACCAGCACGAACGCGATGATGCCGACCGCTGTCCACACCAGCTGGAGCAGTGCGTCCGACGTGGACATGGTGCTGATCACGTTGCCGGGGTTGCCGGCCCGGCCGGACTGCTGCAGCCGGTAGATCATGACGATGCCCAGCCCGTTGAGCAGGGCGGCCAGCGGCAGCATCAGCGGATCCGCCCACGGCGCCAGCCAGCGCACGGCGAGGTGCGCGGCGAACATCAGCGCGGCGAAGCCGAGGCCGTAGGTGAGCAGCACGGGCGGCAGCTTGCCGTTGAGCCCGTAGCCGGTCGCGGCGAAGGCCAGGAGCACCACGGCCACGGCGAACGCGAGCATGAGCAGTTCGCTGCCCCGCCTGCCGCGGCGCAGCGTGGCTGGCTCGGCAGTGGTCCCCGACTGGGTCACGGCTGCTGACATTCCGGTCACCCGATGCCCAGGGCAGGGCAGTTGGCCGGCACGACGGGCGCGGGCGGGTACGGCTTGGCCGGCTTGGCTGGCTTCTTGCCTTTCTTGCCGGTCACCGGCTTGGGCTTGTTGGCCTCCCACTGCTGCAGCCTGAGGTTGGCCTGCTCGCAGTTGTAATCGAAACGGATGTTCTGCACTGTCCGCCGGGCGTCGGCCAGGCTGTCGGTGGAGAGCGGGAGCTGGGACGCCTCGGTGGCTGATACGTGCGAGAGCGGGATGCCGGTCCGCTGGTAGACGCTGGACAGGCTCAGGCCGGCCACCTTCTGCGCGATCCCCCGGTAGATGATCACCTGCCTGCCGTCAGAGCCGACGTAGTACTGAGTCTGGGTGTATCGCCAGGCCGAGTAGCCGCCGACGGCGATGACCAGGATGAGGACGGCCAGGATGGTGGTCACCACCGGCCAGCGCCGCCGGCTCGGGCCGGAATCCGCGAGGTCCTCGCCGTCAGCCCCGTCGGCCTCGCCGGCTTCCCCGGAATCGGCCGCCCGCTCCCCGGCTGGCTGCCGGTGGTTAGTCAGGTCGCCCGCTTGCAGGTAGCCCTGGGCCAGCAGGTGAGCGCGCCCGGCCGGGCTGTCGTCGCGCAGCCGCGGCGCGCCGCCGCCGTTAGCCGCCGCCCCGGCCAGCACGTGGCCGCGGCTGGGTGCCACCGGCCCGGTCACGGTGTCCACCACGTCCGCGACGATGCAGGTGATGTTGTCCGGTCCGCCGCTGCGGATGGCCAGCTCGATGAGCTGCCCGACCGCGTCTTCCGGGTCGGCGACCGTGACCAGGGTCTTGTGCAGGGTCTGCTCCGTCACCACGTCGGACAGGCCGTCGGAGCACAGCACGTACCTGTCCCCGAGCCGCGCCTCGCGCATGGACAGATCCGGCTCGGCTTCCGTGCTGCTCTGCAGCGCGCGCATCACCAGGGACCGCTGCGGATGAGTGGCGGCCGCCTGAGGGGTGAGCCTGCCCTCGTCGACGAGCGACTGAACGAGCGTGTGATCGCGCGTGATCTGGAAGAAGTCACCGTCGCGAAGCAGGTAGGCGCGCGAGTCGCCGATATGGCAGAGCGCGACCTGCGTATCCGACCACAGCATGGCGGTCAGGGTCGTCCCCATGCCCTCGACGGACGGATCCGCGACGCTCATCTCGTGCAGCGTGCCGTTGGCCGAGGCCACCGCCGCCGCCAGCGCGCCCAGCATCTCGCCGTCAGGCGGCCGGTCGGCGTCGAGCGGGACGAGCGCGGAGATCGCGACCGCGCTGGCGACCTCCCCGGCGGCGTGACCGCCCATGCCGTCCGCGATCGCGAGCAGGTGCGGCCCCGCGTACGCGGAATCCTCATTGCCCTCCCGGAGCAAGCCCACGTCCGAGCGGAGCGCGTAGTGCAGTGCCAGTGTCATCTGCGCAGCTCCAGGACGGTCTTGCCGATGCGGATGGGGACCCCGACCGGAACGGGCGTCGGATGGGTGACCTTCTGCCGGTCGAGATAGGTGCCGTTGGTGGACCCGAGGTCCTCCACGAGCCACTGGCCATCCTGGGGGAAGATCCGGGCGTGCCGGGTCGAAGCGTAGTCATCGTTGAGCACGAGGGTGGCATCATCGGCGCGGCCGATGGTGATCTGCTGGCTGTCCAGGGCCAGCGAGGTGCCCGCCGCCACGCCGGCGGTGACCAGCAGTTCCCGCGGGGTGCCGCGGCCGGGTCTGGGCGTCTTGCCCGGCCTGGCCGGCTTGGCGGCAGGCGCTGGCCGGCGCTGCCGTGCCTTGCGCGCCTGCTTGCGCCGCGAAGATGGCCCGAACAGGTCGGTGCGGACCACTCCGACCGCGGCGATGACGAAAAGCCACAGGACAGCGAGGAACGCAAGCCTGATGAGAGTGAGCTCTAGCGCATTCATCGGGTCCTGAATCCTCGGGTGGCCTTACTGGCAGGGTTCCGGGTCAGGAGTGCGCCGGAACCCGTTGCCGGGATATTAGTAGCCGCTGTCCCTGCGGAACACCAGCGTCGTGCGGCCCAGGGTGACCTTAGTGCCATCGGTCAGCGTGATGCGGCGGACCGGCTGGCCGTTGACGAAGGTCCCGTTGGTGGAGCCGAGATCGACCAGCACCACCTCGTCGCCATCCTCGACCCGCAGCTCCGCATGATGCCGGGAGACCCCAGGGTCAACGAGCCGGAGGTCGCAGTCGGTTCCCCGGCCCAGGATGGTGAGCGGCTCAGTCAGCTCGTAGGTGCGCTGCGTGTTCCCGTCCGATCCCGGCTCGGGCCCCGAGACCAGCAGCCGCGGCTTGCCGCTGAACGCGCCATCCGCGCGCGGCATGTCGCTGGCGGGGCGCCTGATCTCGCCGTCTTCTACCGTGGTGCCGCGGATAACCCCGGAGCGTATCCGGAAGGTCCCGATGGTCAGGTCGGGCACGCCCTCGAAGCGGATCCGCACCGGCCCGACAAACGAGTAACCCTGCTCCCTGGCATGCTCCCTGGCCAGCGTGGCCAGCTCGATGCCCACGCTGTCGGCGAATACCTGAAGCCGGTCGTAGTCAGCCTGGGCGACCTCGGCAACGAAGTCATTGGGGACAAGGGTGCGGCCCTGGGCGACGATCGCAGCCCGGTCATCCATCTCGCGCTGCACCGCGCTCGCGACCTCGACGGGCTGCAGGTCGGATTTGAACGCACGCGCGAAGCCGCCGTCGACCATCCCCTCGAGCCGGTGCTCAAAGCGCTGCAGGACTCCCACCGCGGTACCTCCTCTCCCTGCGCACTTCTGATCGTATCGGCGACATGAGATAGCTTGCGGACGTGCTAACCTGACTGCTGCCCAGGGCGGGTGGCGGAACGGCAGACGCGCACGGTTCAGGTCCGTGTGTCCGAAAGGACGTGAGGGTTCAAATCCCTCCTCGCCCACACCTCACGCATGCAGCCCTCTGTGCCCGATTTCACACCGCACATGCCGGCCAGCCCGGCCGCCGCTGCGGTCTGGCCGCAGCATAGGCGGCAGGCGCTCTTTGTCACCGGGATGCGGGCGGCAGCCCGGCTGCGGCACCATAGGCGGGTGACGTCCCCGGACCCGTTCGAGCGCGCCCGCCAGATAGCGGATGACGTGCTGTTTCCCGCGGCGATGGCGGTGGAAGGAGCTGACCGCGTCCCAGCGGGCCAGCTGGACCTGCTGGCGGCCGAGGGCTTCTACGGCCTGGCCTGCCCGGCTGCCTGCGGTGGCCTGGACGTGGACTTCCCGGCCGCCTGCAGCATCATCGAGGCGCTGGCCTCAGGCTGCCTGACCACGACTTTCGTCTGGCTGCAGCATCACGGCGCGGTCCGGGCCGTGCTGGCCGGCCCGGCGGGACTGCGCGAGGAGTGGCTGGCGCCGCTGTGCACCGGCACCCGGCGCGCTGGCATAGCGCTCGGCGGAGCGCTGCCGGGACCGCCGGCGCTGCGGGCCCGCAGCGTGCCCGGCGGCTACCTGCTGGATGGCATCTCACCCTGGGTGACCGGCTGGGGCATGATCGATGTCCTGCACGTCGCGGCGCGCGACGACCAGGACAACATCGTGACCGCGCTGACGCCGGCCGAGGCTGGCCCGACCCTGGCGGCAGAGCCGCTGCGGATGGTCGCCGTGATGGCCAGCTCGACCGTCGAGTTGCGGCTGCACAGCCACTTCGTCCCGGCCGGCCAGGTCACGGCCGTCTCGCCGCATCGCGACTGGCTCGCGCGGGACGCGATGGGGCTGCGGACCAACGGCTCGCTGGCCCTGGGCGTGATCGCCCGCTGCTGCGCGCTGATCGGGCCCAGCCCGCTCGATGGCGAGCTGGCCGCCCGGAGGGCCGCCCTCGATGCCGCGTCGCCGGAGCAGATGCCCGCCGCCAGGGCCGCCGCGGCGGCCCTGGCGGTGCGCGCCGCGGCGGCGCTGACCGCGGTCACCGGCAGCCGGGCCATCCTGGCTGATGAGCACCCGCAGCGACTGGCCCGCGAGGCGCTGTTCCTGCTCGTGTTCGCCTCCCGCCCGGCCATCAGGGAGAGCCTGGCCGGGCGGCTGACCGCGGCGCCGGCCTGACGCGGCACTGGCACCGGGCAGGCTGGCACCGGGCAGGCTGGCACCGGGCGGCTGACCGCGGCACTGGCTGACAGCGGGCAGAATTGAAGCCGTGCCAGAGCTGCCCGAAGTCGAGTCCCTCGCCGCCGACCTGCGCGAGCGCGCCGTCGGCCGGGTCATCGACCGGGCCGACGTGGCCGAGTTCTCGGTGCTGAAGAGCTACGACCCGCCGCTGACCGCGCTGCATGGCGCCGCCGTGACGGGGACCGGTCGGTACGGGAAGTTCCTCGACCTGATCGCCGCGCAGGATGGCGCCGGCGCGGAGCTGCACCTGGTCATGCACCTGGCCAGGGCCGGGTGGCTGCGCTGGCGCAAGGAGCTGCCCGAGGTCCCGCCCCGGCCCGGCAAGGGCCCGCTGGCGCTGCGGCTGCGGTTCGCTGACGGCGCTGGCTTCGACCTGACCGAGGCCGGCACGCGCAAGCGGCTGGCCGTCTACCTGGTCACCGATCCGGCCGCGGTGCCCGGCGTGGCCTCGCTGGGGCCCGACCCGCTGGCGGACGGCTTCACCCCGGAACGTCCTGGCCGGCGTCCTGGCCGGGCGCAGAACGCAGATCAAGGGCGTGCTCCGGGACCAGAAGCTGATCGCCGGGATCGGGAATGCCTACTCCGACGAGGTCCTGCACGCCGCGAGGATGTCGCCGTTCCGGCTGGCCTCCAGCCTGACCAGCGAGGACGTCGCGGCGCTGCACGCGGTGATCGTGACGACGCTGCGGGACGCCATCGCCAGGGCGGACGGGCTGGCCGCCAGCGAGCTGAAAGCGGAGAAGAAAGCCGGCCTGCGCGTGCACGGCCGGGCCGGACAGCCGTGCCCGGTGTGCGGCGACACCGTCCGCGAAGTGTCCTTCGCCGACTCCGCGCTGCAGTACTGCCCGACCTGCCAGACCGGCGGCAAGCCGCTCGCCGACCGGCGGCTGTCCCGGCTGCTCAAGTAGGCTGCCCGGCCGCTGCGGGCAGCCGCTGCGGGCCCGGTCAGTTGACGATCTGGCCGAGCATGTGCCAGCGGCTCAGATCACAGCCGCCGTCCACGATCGTCCGGTTCACGGTGGCGCCGAACCACGTTCCGGTGACAGTCGCGCGACCCGAGCTGGCCAGGATCATCGGGCAGATCTGATGCGGCGGCGGTGTCGCGAACGGGTCCTTCATGGTCATCAGGCCGCGGCAGACCGCGGCGGCATCGGGGGCGGTGCCGCCGGCCGGGTCGCACTGCAGGGTCCAGTGCCGGGGCGTCTCGCCGGTCTCCTTGGTGACCGTGATGCTCAGCGATACCTTCGGCGCGGCGGGTGAGCTGCTGCTGGCTGCGCCCGGCGCGGTCGCGCTGCCGCAGGCGGCCGCCCCGATCAGCACGGCGGTCATCGCCGGCACGCCGCCGATCAGCTGATAAGGAGCGCGAGACCGGGTGCGCGGTGTCTGGGACCTCATGCTCGTTGGACGCGCTCCGGCCCGGATCGGTTCCCCCTTCTGCCCGCCAGACCGCGCGCTGCTTTCCGCAGGATCCTGCCGAAAACAGCCGGTCATGCCGTCCGCGGCTGCGCCGCGCGCCCCTGCGGCCTTGCGTTTTCGCTGACCAGGCGCGGCCGGCGGATGCGACTATGAGCTGTGCGGTTCAGACGTGCGGTGGCGGCTGAGCGGGGGCAGGAAGGCATGACGGCCCGCGCGATCGTCGACTGCGCGGCCGACGCGATCATGGCCTTCGGCGCCGATCGCGCTGTGCTGTCCTGGAATCCGGCGGCCGAGCGGATGTTCGGCTGGACGGCCGCCGAGGTCATCGGCCAGGAGCCGCCGATCGTTCCGGAGGAGCTGAAGGCCGAGCACAACGCGGTGCTGGAGCGGGTACTGGCCGGCGGCCAGGTCTCGTTCGCGACCCGCCGGGTGCGCAAGGATGGCAGCCTGATCGACCTGCGGGTCGATACCTCCGCGCTGATCGGCCACGCGGGCGGGACCGCCGGCTGGGTCTCGGTCTGCCATCAGGCCGCGGACGACGAGGGCGTGCGGCATTACATGGCCGAGCGCGCGAGGGTCGTGCGCCGGCTCGGCGACATCGTCGCGGACATGAACGGGCAGCTGGAGCTCGAGGCCGTGCTGGACCGGATCGCGGCCAGCTTGCGCGAGCTGACCAGGGCCGACGCCGGCGGGTTCGTGCTCATCGAGAAGGATCGCCTGCGGCTGGTCAGCCTGGACGGGCTTCCTGTCAGCCTGCGCGGCCGGACCGCTGACCTGGCCACCAGCATGGTCGGCCAGCTGATGCGCTCGGGCAAGACGGTGCTGATGGCCACCAGCGAGTCTGGCGGCTTCGATGACCTGATCTGGTCCGCGCTGCCCGGCCTGCACACGATCACGCTCAGCCTCTCGCACGTGGCCGGCCTGCCGTACGGGGCGCTCTACGCGCTCTACAGCCGGCGCAAGGTGGGCCACATCGAGCTGGAGCTGCTGGAGCTGCTGGCCGGGCACGCCAGCGTCGCCCTCTCGAACGTGACGGCCTTCGAGGAGGTCAGGAAGCAGCGGGCACACGAGCGCGCGGTCATCGACGCCAGCGCTGACGGCATTGCGGTGCTCGATGGCAGCGGGCTGGTCCGGCAGTGGAACCCCGCGGCTCACCTGCTGACCGGGGTCTCCCCCGATGAGGTGGCCGGCCGGCCGCCGCCCTTCCCGGTGCCGGCGCCGGGGGCCAAGCTCACCCACAAGCTCGCGAACGGCCGCTGGATCGACCTGCTGTGCACTGGCCTGAGCGACCGGGATGAGCAGGTACTCGACTTCCGTGACATCACCGCGGCCAAGGAACTGGAGGAGGCGAAGGATCTCTTCCTCGCCACGACCAGCCACGAGCTGCGCACTCCGATCACCGTGGTGCAGGGCTTCGCCAGCACGCTGGCCAACCGGTGGGACAAGCTCGCCGATGCCGACCGGCGCTCGGCCGTGCAGACCATCGCCGACCGGGCCGCCGCGCTGGCCAGGCTGGTCGAGCAGCTGCTGCTCGGATCGAGGGCCGGCGCCGAGCAGCTCAAGGTCAGCAACGGACCCTTCGACCTGGCGGGCCTGCTGCGCGGCGCCGGGACCGCGTTCCGCACGCTGTCCGAACGGCACTCGCTCGGCGTCGAGGTGCCAGACGACCTGCCGCAGGCCTACGGTGACCCGATGGCCACCGACATCATCGTCGGCCAGCTGCTGGAGAACGCCTTCAAGTACTCGCCGGACGGCGGCGCCGTGACCGTGCGCGCGCGCCAGGCCGGGGACCGGATCGAGGTGATCGTCGAGGACGAGGGCATCGGCATCGCGCCGGCGGATCGCGAGCGGGTCTTCGACCGCTTCGTCCAGGGCGAGGCCGGCGACCGGCGCAGGTTCGGCGGGATCGGCCTCGGCCTCTACATCGTGCGGCAGCTGGCCCGGGCGCAGGGCGGCGAGGTCTCCACCGAGGGGCGGCCGGCGGGCGGAACGGTGATGCGGCTGCAGCTGCGCTGCGCGGCCAGTGCGGCCAGCGCGGCCGTCAGCCAGCCGGCGCCGACCGTGCCCGGTGCCACCGTGAAAGCGCCGATCACCGGAGCGGCGAGCGCGAGCCTGCCGCGGCAGCGCGCCGCCAGTGAGCCTCCGGCCGGGTGAGGAGCCCGGCGGTCCTGGCCCCCGGGTCATTCCAAAGAGCCGTTCCGCTGAATTGCCGATCTGATCGAGGTTATAGTCGGCTGTGCTTATGCGGATGGCATTGGCGCCATGAAAGCCGTTACGGAACCTGCAGGGTTTTACCGGGGAACAAGAGTCGTCGCGCGAGCTATGCGGCGGTCATCGGCGTCAATTCGGCCTGAAAGCCGCAGGCAATGCGCAAATGGCTGCCGCCCGTCGGGGAACGCCAGATGGCGGGATGCGGGCGGCGCGATGGCACGGGAGGGGACAATGCTGGTGGTCGCGCCGGCGCGGCGAGCCGCGCTCATCTGGGCACTGACCGGACTCGGAGCGGCCGGGCTGGCCGCGGCGCCGGCCGCCGCCTCGGCGGCGGCCACGGTGACGGCAGCGCGGGCCGCGGCGTCGTCCGCCCGGCCGGTGCCGGCCGTGCCCGCCACCGCCAGGTTCGTCACCAGGCCGCAGTCGCCGGCCGTGCCGCCCGGCTTCCGCCCGGCCTGCCCGGTGCCTACCTGGCCAGGCCAGATGGCCTGCATGGCGCTCGTCCCGGCCGGCCGCGCGGCGGTCACCCCGGACGCGAGCCCGGTCGGCTACGATCCGGCGACCCTGCAGAACGCCTACGGCCTGGCCGCGGCCGCGGCCAGGCCCGCGGACGGCGAGACAGTGGCCATCGTGGACGCCTATGACGACCCAGCGGCCGCCACTGACGTGGCCGCCTACCGGCAGAACTACGGCCTGCCGCCCTGCACGTCGGCCAGCGGATGCCTGAAGGTGGTCAATCAGTATGGCGCCACCTCTTCCCTGCCCGGCGTCGATTCGACCGGCGGCTGGGAACTCGAGGAATCCGTCGACCTGGAGATGGTCTCGGCTATCTGCCCGAATTGCAATATCCTGCTCGTCGAGGCGAATTCGGACTCTATCTCCGATCTGGCCACCGCTGAGCGCTATGCAACTCTGCACGCCAATGCCGTATCCAATAGCTGGGGCAGCGGCGCCGAGTTCATCGGCGAGAGCGAGTTCGATCCCGAGTTCTTCCGGCCGGGGGTCGCCATTGCCGCGGCGGCCGGCGACGACGGCTACGGCACTCAGTTCCCGGCCGTGTCGCCGTACGTGACAGCCGTCGGCGGCACCACCCTGACCGGCGCGTCAGCGACCAGCACGGGCAGCCAGACGGCCTGGAGCGGAACCGGTTCCGGCTGCTCCTCGCTGGAGCCGCAGCCGGCCTGGCAGGCCGGGGTGGTCCCGGCCGGCTGCCGGAACAGGACGGTGGCTGACCTGTCGGCGGACGCGGATCCCTCGACCGGCGTCGCGGTCTACGACACCAGCCCGCCGTACAAGGGCTGGGTCGGCGAGAGGGTGGGCGGCACGAGCGTCTCGACGCCGATCGTGGCCGCCGCCTACGCGCTGGCCGACATCAGCGCGGGCGGACCCGGCGACGGCCTGCTGCCCGGCACGTTCCCGGCCGCCTACCCGTATCAGTCGCCGGGTGACTTCACCGACGTGACCACCGGCTCCAACGGCACGTGCGAGCCCGCTCGCCAGTACCTCTGCCATGCCGGGACCGGCTACGACGGGCCCACTGGCCTCGGCACCCCGGACGGGACGAGCGGCCTGTCCGGGCCGTCCGGCAATGCCGTCAGCGTGATCAACCCCGGCACCAGGGTCTTCCTGCCAGGCGCCCCGGTCAGCCTGCCGATTCAGGCCATCGACACCGATTCCGGCGGGCTGCCCGACTACAGCATCAGCGGGCCCGCCACGTTGCTGGCGAACTCGGAGGGCGTGGCCGGCGTGGCCCCGGCCCGGCCCGGCGTGTACCCCGTCACCGTGACCGTCACGGACTCCGGGGACGCCAGCGCGCAGCAGTCGGTCACCTTCAGCATCGTGGTCGTCGCGAGGCTCGCTGACCCGCATCCCGGCTACGGGCCGGTCCGGCTGGACCTGGGCGGCAAGTGCCTTGAGGACGCCGGGAACAGCCGGGCCAGCGGGACCAGGGCCGAGATCGGCGCCTGCGCGGGCCAGGCGGCCGAGAACTGGGCCTTCATCCCGGCCGACGCGCCGGCCGAGCCGGCCTGGTCAAGATCCACGGCAAGTGCCTGACCGTCCGGCCGGGGGTCAGGCTCACCCTCCAGCCCTGCACCGGCGGGAGCAGCCAGCGCTGGCTGTACCAGGCTGGCGACGAGCTCGCCAACCCCGGCTCCGGCAAGTGCCTCGCCGACCCCGGCGGCAGCAGGGTCAACGGGACGCAGGCGGAGATTGCCTCCTGCGACGGGGCGGCGGACCGGTCCTGGACGCTCCCGCCCGCGCCGGTCCTGGCGGGCATCGCCGGCCAGTGCCTGACCGATCCCGGCGACAGCAGCAGGGCCGGGACCCGAGTCGAGATATCCGGCTGCAGCGCCAGTGCCGCGCAGAAGTGGACGATGACGCGCGGCGGCGCGCTCACCATCCGCGGCAAGTGCCTCCAGGTGGCCGGGCGCAGCCTGACCGACGGCGCCCCGATCGAGCTGGCCCGCTGCGGCAGCACGCCGGCGCAACAGTGGCAGACCGGGCCGGATGGCCAGCTGCTGAACGGCAATTCCGGCCGCTGCCTGGCCGACCCGGCGAACTCGGCGGCCAGCCCGAAGCTGGCTCAGGAAGACTGCTACAGCCAGCCCGGCGAGATCTGGGCGGTCAGCTAGGCCAGGTCAGCCAGGGCCGGTCAGATCAGCTGATCGGCGGCGCTGACCTTCTTGCGGCCGCCGCCGATCCGCTCGCCGGTCTCCGGGTCGCGCATGACGGGCTCGCCGCCGGAGGCCTCGATGTAGCGGTCGATGATGCCGATGACATCCGTGCCCTGGGTCACGATCCGGCCGCGCTCCATCCAGATCACCCGGTTGCAGGTCATCTCGACCTCCTCCAGGTTGTGCGCGACCAGGAAGACGGTGCCAGCCTCGGCGCGCAGCTCCTCGATCCGGTTGTGGCTCTTGACCCGGAACTCTGCGTCACCGGTGGCCAGCGCCTCGTCCACGAGCAGCACGTCGTGGCTCTTCGAGGCGGCGATGGCGAACCGCAGCCGGGCGCCCATGCCCGAGGAGTACGTCTTCATGGGCAGGTCGATGAACTCGCCGACGCCGGAGAAGTCCACGATGCTCTGGTACTTGGACTTCGCCTCCGCCTTGGACATGCCCATCGCCAGGCAGCCGAGGATCACGTTGCGCTCGCCGGTGAGGTCATCCAGCAGCGCGGCGTTGACGCCCAGCAGCGCCGCCTCGCCTGTCGTGTAGACGTTGCCCTGCTCGGGCGGCAGCAGCCCGGCAATGGCCCGCAGCAGGGTGGACTTGCCCGACCCGTTCCGGCCGATGATGCCGACGGCGTCGCCGCGGTTGGCGACGAACGAGATGCCGCGGATGGCGTGCACCTCGCGGATGTTCCCGGTCGTCTGGCGGCCCAGGATCCGCAGCAGCGCGGTGGCCGCGGTGCCGCGGTCGCCGCCGGCCCCGTAGACGCGGTACACGATGTGCAGGTCGTCGACGACCACCATTGGCTCAGCCACGGCCGTACTTCGCCTCCGCTCGCCAGAAGAAGAAGAATCCGATCAGCAGTGCCACGACTGCCCAGGCTATCGCGTAGTACCACATGTGCACGGTGGTGATGAGCGGGGCGCAGTTGGCCTCGCTGTAGTGCGGCGAGAGGTTCTGGTACTTCGCCCACTCATGGCACTTTTCCGCGTTATAGGGCAGCGCGCCCGGCTGGACCTTCCGCTGCGTCTCCAGCAGCGCGTTGCGCATCAGCGTGATGTACAGGGCCAGCGGATTGAGCTCCATCAGCTTGACCACCGACTGCGGCAGCCGGGTGATCAGCTTGTAGATGCTGAACATGACGCCGGAGATGTACATCCAGGTGCGCAGCAGGAACGGCAGCAGCTGGCTGAAGTCGTTGACCTGCGACCCGACCCGGGCCACGAACAGCCCGACGCCGATGTTGAAGACCGTCAGCAGGATCATGATCGGAATGACGAGCAGCCAGTAGATCGTGATGGGCTCGCCCCTGATCAGCACGATGACGATCAGGACGCCCATCGCGAGCATCATCTGCTGCAGCTCGATCATCACCATCGCCAGCGGCAGGCTGGCCCGGGGGAAGTGCAGCGCCCTGATCAGCGGCAGGCTGTGGGTGATGGTGTTGGAGGAGGAGATGAAGGACCGCTGCGTGTAGTTGAACACGAAGACGCCGGTGACCAGGAACGAGAAGTAGTCCGGGATGCCGCGGCTGACGTCCAGCAGGACGCTGAAGATCAGGTAGTACACCCCGGCGTTCAGCAGCGGCGTCAGGACCTGCCACAGCTGGCCGAGCTTGGCCTCCGTGTACATCGCGATGTTGCGGGCGGTGGCGAACGCCATGATGAAGCTCCACCGCCGCATGAGCTGCTGCATGTACTGCAGCGCGGGCGGCCGCTTCGCGCTCGGCCGCAGGCCGTGCTGTTTCGCGTAGTCAGCCAGCGGCCCGGTCGGCATGTCCGCCGCGATCAGGTCAGCCGTGGAGATGTCATCTCCGGCCAGCAGGCGCCCCGGCGCGCTGAGCCGCGCGCTGGCGCGTCTGTCCACCGGGCGCCTGGTACCCGTGCGCCTGTCGTTGCTCATGCTGCGGTCCTCGCGCTACCGGGCCGGCGAGAGCCGGTCACCCGGCGGGGCCGTGCTGAGTTGTAGAAGGCAACTATCACGCCGCGACTGTACCATCCGTGCGGTTGTGCGGTACAACTGTTGCTGTGGCAACAGTTCCCCCGGATGAATGGGAGCTGGAGCGGCTGCTGAGTCAGCTGCTCCGGATGGTCGGCCCGCTTCCCGCCGACAGGCCCGCCGACGATGCAGCGGCGGGCGCGCTGGCCAGGCTGGCACGAGCCGGCGCAGCGACGACGTTTCCCGGGCAGAGGCAGTCTTCCGCCGAGCGCGGTGCCGTAAACGGGACCGACGCCGGCCAGCCGGGCGCAGCGGCGGAGGGCTCGCCGCGGGCGGCGGCCGGCGGGACAGGCGGAAGCGGCACCGGCACGGAACTGCCTGCGCTATCCGGATCCGAGGCGCGGGCCCTGATCGAGCTGGTGTCGGCCCGCGGCATTGCGCAAGGGGAACTCGCCGGGCTGCTCGGCCTGGAGAAGAGCACGGTCAGCCGGCTGGCCGCCGGGCTTGAGCGTAAGGGCTGGATCCAGCGCGGCCGGGATGAGGGCAACCAGCGCTATGTCCGGCTCTACCTCACCGCCGAGGGCGCGGCGGTAGCTGCCCGGGTCTGGCAGGCGTGGCAGTCCCGCCAGGCCAGGATCCTGGCCGCGCTCTCTGAGGAGGAGCGGGCCGGCCTGTCCGCGGGCCTGCGCGGGCTCGTGCGCAGTCTCGCCGCCGAGGGCGTACCGGGCGATCCGGCGCCGGGCGCATGACGTTCCGGCGACGCTGATCGCATGACTGGTCACGCGGAGTTGCAGGATGCCCGGCTGGCCGGAACCGCTGGGACTGAAGATGCTCCTGACGGTTTCCGGTACGGCTGCGGCGGGCATTTCCGCTCCCAGGCAGTTCTTCCATGTGGCGTCGCGGCATCGGGGCGGTTGCTCAGGGAGGTGAGGAAGTCGGGCGTTGTGCTCCTGCCTTGCGCACCCGCCAGCGTCGCGGTGGCTCGCCACCGGCTGACCACGGACATGCTGGCCGCCGGCATTCTTGACGGCGCCGTCGGTGACGCGGCCCTGGTCCTCAGCGAACTGCTCAGCAACGCCATCCGGCACGCCCGCCCGCTGCCCGGCGCGAGCCTTCAGGTGGCCTGGGTCATGCAGGCCGGCTCGATCGAGGTCGCCGTCAGCGACGGCGGCGGCGCCACCTGGCCCCGGTCGGCGCACGCGTCCCTGTCCTCCCTGGGCGGCCGCGGCCTCGGTATCGTCGAGCACCTCTCCAGGACCTGGGGCGTCCGCGACGATGACCTCGGATTCACCGTGTGGGCCCTCCTGCCCGCTCCGCAGCGAGCCGCGCCAGCCGCGGCCGCAGCCGTCGCCGTCTGACCCGAAGCCGGCCAGCCAGAGCCAATGACGTGCTCTCATGCGTAATCAGCGGGAGAACCGGTGATACTCCTGCAGGAGTCATCGCGCGGGGGGCACGGTGGCTGCCGCGGGGGGAATCGTGAGCCACGCCCATGGGGTGGACAGTGAAGTCGGCACGCTCCGGACAGTTCTGGTCCACCGGCCCGGCGCTGAGCTGAAGAAGATGACGCTCCGCTGCCGGGAGCGCCTGCTGTTCGACACGATGCCCTGGCTCAGCCGGGCCCAGCAGGAGCATGACGCGTTCACGAGCGCGCTGCGCGGCCACGGCGTCGAGGTCCTGTATCTCACCGAGCTGCTGCAAGACGCACTGGAGTATGAGACGGCGCGAGCCGACGCCATCGGTTCGGTGCTGGCCGACCCGGCCCTGGGCGAGGAACTCCGCGCGCTCGTGCACGATCACCTGGAGGCGCTCAGCCCGGAGGCTCTGGCGCAGTCACTGATAGCGGGCTTGTCGCCGGCTGAGTTCCGGACCGGCCGCGGGGTCGTGTTCGAGCTGCTGGACCGGCACGACTTCATCATCGAGCCGCTGCCGAACCTCGTATTCACCAGGGACTCCAGCTTCTGGATCGGTGACCGGATGGCCGTGGCCAGCCTCGCGGCCCCGGCCCGGCGCCGGGAGCCGGAGCTGCTCAGCGTGATCTACCGGCACCACCCCCGATTCGCCGGCGCCAGGTCGCTGTACCAGCCGGGGCCTGAGCAGGTCCACGGCGGGGACGTGCTGCTGCTGGCACCCGGCGTGCTCGCCGTCGGCGTCGGACAGCGGACCGGGCCGGCCGTGGAGCGGCTCTGCCGGCACGCCTTCGATGCCGGGCTCGCCCATACGGTGCTCGCCGTGCCCATCGATCAGCGCAGCCAGGCGGCCCACCTGGACACGATCTGCACCGTGCTGGACACCGGGACGGTGCTGATGCACCCGGCCGTGGCCTACACGCTGGCCGCGCACACGATCCTGCCCCGGCCCGACGGGATGCGGGTCTCCCGGCCGCGGCCGTTCCTGGAGGCGGCGGCGCAGGCCCTCGGCATCGACCGGCTGCGGCTCATCGACGCCGGCCTCGACCCGGTGAGCGGGCCGCGCGAGCAGGGGGACGAGGGCCATAACGCGCTAGTCATCGCGCCCGGCCTGGCGGTCTGCCACGAGCGCAACGCGGAGACGATCTGCCTGCTCGAGGCCGCCGGGCTGACGGTCATCGCGGTACCGGGCAGCGAGCTGGCCAGCCGGCGCGGCGGCCCGCGGGGCATGGCCTGCCCGGTCGGACGGGACCCGGCGGCGACGGCCCCGGCCGGGCCGGACCCGTTCCATCATGCCGAGCCGATCAGGGCGCTCTTCCGCGCGGTGGCGGAGGCAGGCGCCGCCGGTGCGCATCCGGATGCCGACGTCCCGGCGGCGCCGGAGCCCGTACCGCTGCCGGCCGCCGCGGCGGCCGGCTGGCCTGCCGTCACCAGGCGCGGCGACCTGGCCGCCGGTCAGCACCGGAGCAGCGCGGAGCAGCAGGACGGCAGCAGTCATGAGCTGGCGCAGGCAGGCTGATAGCCGTCGCGAAGCAGGCCGTCAGCGGGCGGCCGCCCGCTCCGGGGCATCCCGGCGGCAGCAGGTCAGGGCCGGGAGCGGCGGGACGACCAGCGGCCGATGCGGAAAGCGTAGAAGCCGGCCGCGAGGACGGCGACCAGGATGAGACCGAAGAGCACCACGTGGACCAGGAAGCCGATCACGAAGATAGCCACCACCGCGGCCAGCAGGATCAGCAGGAAGCGCGCCATGAGTCCACGGTACGGCTAGTTGCCCGGGGTCGCTACCGCGAGGCCGCACGCAGGCTGCGGCCCGGGCAGGACCGGTGCGTCCGGAACGTGATCGCGGAGGTCTAGCCGGCTTGCCTGCCGGACATCGCGTCGAGCTCGTCCAGGATGAGCCGCAGGCTCGGGCAGGGCCATCGCCACATGCAGCTGCGGCAGCGCAGGACCGGGCTGGCCGGATCACTGCTGATTCCGCCGGCGTCCAGCGGCTGGTGCAGCTCGACAAGCCGCAGGGTGAGGTCGGCGAAGCCGATCAGGTCTTGCCGGGCCTGCCCGAGGAAGGCCAGGTCACGGGAACGGAACCGGGCCGTCACCGGCACGTAGCCGTCCCGGTTGAGCAGCCGGGCGTAATGGTGGGTCGTTTCCAGCCATGACGCCGAGTCCAGCGCGCTGCGCCTGATGTCATCGAGCTGCTGGCGAGCCTTCGCCGTCCGCTGAGCCTGAGGCTGCTCCGGCGGCGGCGATAGCCGCTCCTGGGCGGCGCCCAGCAGGCTCACCGGGACGGTCGCGAACGTGGCCGGCTCGCCGCCGCGTTCGGCCGGAGGCTGCGGGGCAGCCTGGCCGGTCAGCGGCTGGTCCGGGTCAGAGGGAGCCTGGCGGGGCGGCGGCAGCAGCCCCCGGCCCTGCTCTGTCTGGTCCTGCTGCGCGGGCATCCGAGGCGCTCCAGCTCCGTGGGCGGATGGTCAGGACCAGCTTCGCGCAGAACGGGCCTCACTGTACGCAGATTGCTTGTGTGCGCACAGTAGCCATCTGGCTGAGAGCGCCGGCGAACCGGTAATGTGCGACACGTGGAGCTAAAGGTCGCGATCCAGCCGCAGGGCGATCACACGGTCATGTATGTGACTGGTGAGATTGACCTGTACACCGCGCCCAGGCTCCAGGCCGAGCTGATGAGCGCGCTGCGGGGCACCGAGGCGGTCCGCCTGATCGTGGACATGTCCGGGATCGAGTTCTGCGACTCGACCGGCATGAACGTCTTCCTGATGGCCCGCGGCCGGGCGCAGGAGCAGGGCGGCGATCTTCAGCTGGCCGCACCCAGGCCCATGATCAAGAAGGTCTTGCAGGTCACCGGCCTCGATAGCGTGTTCACCGTGCTGCCGGAGCCGGCCGCGGCGCCGGCCAGTAGCCCGCCGGGCGGCACTGCCGCGGCCGCGGGGCGGCCTCGCGGATGGCCGCTGAGCCTGCCGGGCTGCACTGGCGGTCCGCACTAGGATCGCAGCTATGCCGCCGGGAGACCTCGCTGTCGTCATCCCGGCGAGAAACGAGGCTGACCGGATCGCGGCAACGGTGACGGCAGCAGCGGGACTGGCCGGGGCGGACCTGGTGCTGGTCGTCGACGACGGGTCGGCCGATGAGACCGCGGCAGCCGCGGCCGCGGCCGGGGCCCGGGTCATCCGGCACTCGCGCAGCCGGGGCAAGGCGGCAGCGCTCGAAACGGGCGCCGAAGCGGTCAGGCTGATCGAATCCGCCGCGCCGGGCGGCCCGCACTACCTGCTCTTCCTGGACGCAGACCTCGGCGAGAGCGCCGCGCGCGCCGGGCCGCTGGCCGAGCCGGTCCGGGCCGGAACGGCCGACATGACGATCGCGGTGTTCAGTGCCCGGGTGCGCCGCGGCGGCCTCGGCATCGTGACGAGCGTGTCCGGGGCCGGGATCGCCCGGGCTGTCGGCTGGCGGCCTGCCCAGCCGCTGAACGGCCAGCGGTGCCTGACCAGGGCCGCATTCGACGCGGCGCTGCCGCTGGCCGCTGGCTGGGGAGCCGAGACCGGCCTGACCATCGACCTGCTGCGCAAGGGCATGCGGGTCACGGAGGTAGAGGTGCCGCTCTCGCATCGCGCCACCGGGAACGACTGGCGGTCTCAGCTGCACCGCGCTGGCCAGCTCGCCGACGTGATCCGCGCACTGGCAGCCAGGGAGCCGGCCCGGTGGCGAGGGCCGCGCGACCAGCCGCCGCGGCGTGCAGGGTCCGGGGCCGGCTAGAGGTCTAGAGGTAGGGTCCTGTCCCGCGCTGCGGCTCCGGCGCTGCCTCGCCCTCACCCTGGCCCATGCTCATCACGCCCGGCGGCAGGGCCCGGCGCATCTGCTCCAGCTGCGCCCGCGCAGCCATCTGCTGGGCGAACAAGGTGGTCTGGATTCCGTGGAAGAGTCCCTCCAGCCAGCCGACCAGCTGGGCCTGCGCGACCCGCAGCTCGGCTTCGCTCGGGACCTCGTCCTCGGCGAAGGGCAGGGACAGTCGCTCAAGCTCCTCGATCAGCTCGGGAGCCAGGCCGTCCTCCAGCTCCTTGATCGAGCTCTGGTGAATCTCCCGGAGCCGCGCCCGGCTCTTCTCGTCCAGCGGCGCTGCCCTGACCTCTTCCAGCAGCTGCCGGATCATGCTGCCCACCCGCATCACCTTGGCGGGCTGCTCCACCATCTCGGTGACGGGGCGCTCGCGGGACTCACTGGCGGCCGTCTCCTGGGCGACCCCGTCGGGTCCCACGACCACGACCCGCGGGTGCTCCGGAGGCTCAGGGTTCGTCTGCTCGGTCATGCCCCCTAGTCTGTCGCGGCGGGTGTCATGTGTTGCGCCGGGGCCGGCGAGATGCCGAGGGAGCGTCAGGGAGTCAGCAGGATCTTGCCGATGTGGGCGCTGGCCTCCATCAGCCGATGAGCTTCAGCCGCCGCCTCCAGCGGCAGGATCCGGTGCACGACGGGATGCACCCGGCCGCCGCCGATGAGCGGCCAGACCTGCTCCTGCACGGCGGTCACGATGGCCGCCTTCTCGCCGGCCGGCCGGGCCCGCAGCGACGTGGCCTGCACGCTGGCTCGCTTGCGCAGCAGCAGGCCCAGGTCAAGCTCGCCCCTGCTGCCGCCCTGCAGGCCGATGACCGCGAGCCGGCCGCCGGTGGCCAGCGCGGCGACGTTACGCGGCAGATAGGAGGCGCCCATGATGTCGAGGATCACGTCAGCGCCGCGGCCGCCGGTGAACTCGCTGACCGCCGCCACGAAGTCGGTATCGGAATAGCAGATCGCGAGGTCGGCGCCGAGTTCCCGGCAGCGCTCCAGCTTGGCGGCGGAGCCTGCCGTGCAGGCCACCCTGGCGCCGCGCGCGTGCGCCAGCTGGATGGCCATCGTGCCGATGCCGCTGGCGCCGCCATGCACCAGCAGGGTCTCGCCTGCCGCCAGCCCGGCCAGCATGAAGACGTTGGAGTAGACCGTGCAGGCCACCTCGGGCAGGGCCGCGGACTCCACCAGGCTGACGCCGCCGGGCAGCGGCAGCAGCTGGCCCGCTGGCACGGCGACGCGCTCGGCGTAGCCGCCACCCGCCAGCAGGGCGCACGCCTCGTCGCCGGCCTGCCATCCGGTGACGCCCGGCCCGACGGCGGCGATCCGGCCGGAGCACTCCAGCCCCGGATACGCGGGCGCGCCCGGCGGGGGCGGGTAGAAGCCCTGGCGCTGAACCACGTCAGCGCGGTTGACCCCGGCCGCGGCGATCTCGATCACGACCTCTCCGGCCGCGGGCTCCGGGTCCGGCACTGACTGAACCTGCAGAACGTCAGGCCCGCCGGGCTCGGTGATGACGATCGCGCGCACGCCGACCTCCTGGCTGACAGCTCCGGAACCGAGGGGCTCCGGAACCGAGGGGCTCCGGAACCGAGGGGCTCCGGAACACTGTCGCAGATCACGATCGCAGCCCGGCTGCCCGGCGCATAAGTCACCCCATAATGTGTCGGTTATGTCTGCGTCGCTTCGAGTTCGCCTGTGCGCGGCGGTCGGGGCCCTGGGCCTCATCGCCGGGTGCTCCACGGTCCTGCTGTCATCCGCCGGGGCGGTCGTGCCGTCACCCACCGCCACGGTCATGCACTGGGGGTCTTATTTCGGAGACGGGCAGGGTGATCTCGGCACGGTGAGGTCGCCAGCCGCCATCACCGTGCCCGGCATCGTGGCCGAGGTCGGGACCTCGAACTCGACCCAGTACGCCCTCCTGGCCAACGGCAGTCTCTACGCGTGGGGCCTGGGCACGCAAGGCGAGCTGGGCGACGGCCGCGATGAGAACTCCTTCACCAAGGCGGTGCGGGTCCGATTCCCCGCCGGGGTGCAGATCGCGTCGATACCCGCCGATGCCATGCCTTACAACACCGGCCTCGCCGTCGACACGAAGGGTCATGTGTGGGGCTGGGGGGGCAACGCCGCGGGTGAGCTCTGCCTGGGGAATTACCAGGCCCACGGCACCCCCGTCAGGCTCCCGCTGTCGCATGTGACGGCCCTGGCCGGAGCCAGCGGCCACGCCCTGTACGACGCTGGCGGCACCGTGTACGCGTGCGGGCTGAACAGGAACGGCGTCCTGGGCGACGGCAGCACGCGCAGCAGCACCACGCCAGTGCGGGTGGCCGGGCTCAGCGGGCTGCCGGTCACCCGGCTGGTGGCCGCCTTCGACAACGCCGGGGCCCTGCTGTCCGACGGGAGATACCTCGACTGGGGCTACGACGCCAACGGCCAGCTGGGTGACGGGCTCATCGGACGGCCATCGGACGTCCCGGTCCTGGTCCGCCTGCCCGGCCCGGTGACCCAGGTCGCCGAGGGCGGCTCTATCTGGAACAACGGGCAGACGCTCGTGCTGCTGTCGGATGGCTCGCTATGGGCCTGGGGCGATGACAGCGCAGGCCAGCTGGGCAACGGGAAAACGGCAGCACAGCCAGCGCCCGCGCGGTTCGTCCCGCCCGCCGGGGTTACCTACCGGAGCCTGGCCACCGGGGCGTCCACGTCGTACGCCGTCTCGACGACCGGGCGCGTCTATGCCTGGGGCGCCAACCAGGCAGGACAGATAGGCGATGGCAGCAGGCGGACGGCCATGACTCCGGTCCGGGTCGCCGCCGGGGCCGTCCTGATCTCCTCAACCGCTTACGACGTGGTCATCAGCCTCGCGGGGAGCCGGGTCGGCCCGGCGGGCTGACTGCAGGCTGCGCACTTGGCCGCAGGCACGACAGCGGTCAGGATAGTCGTGCAGGGCAGGCAGCAGAAGGCAGGAGACGGTGATGGCCGCGGCTACGGATACCGGGTTCGCTCAGATGCGCGTCAGCAAGGTCGTCGGGCTGCGGGAACCGGAGGGTGACAGGTTCGAGTGCATCGTGCTCGATGAGGTGCGCGGGGACCGCGCTTTGTGATCCAGGTCGGCTCGATGGAGGCGTTCAGCCTGGCCGCCAGCCTGGGCGGCACTGAGTTCGGCCGTCCGATGACCTACCAGCTGACGGCCGCCCTGGTGCAGGGCCTCGGCGGCCGGATCCGCCAGGTCCGGATCGACCGGCTGGTTGCCGGCGCCTACGCGGCCACCGTCGAGGTCGAAGGGGCGGGCGGCATCAGGCAGGTGGATGCCCGGCCCAGCGACGCCCTGAATCTGGCCGTGCTGGCGGACGCGCCGATCTTTGCCGCCCTCGAGGTGGTGGAAGACAGCCAGCGGCGGCAGGAAGGCGATTCTGCCGGGGCAGCCCTGCTGCGCCGGGCCCGGGACCTCCCGCCGATGACGGTCAGGCGGGCAGGGGCGTAGTGCTCAGATGGTGGCTTCCCGACGGTATACGAGCCGTACCGAGCGGTACCAGCGCTGTAGGGGCCCCCCGTGCGATCCGCTGGTTATTCGGCGGTCGAGACATCTCATCGCGGCGATGAGGGCTGGCACGTCCTCGCCGACCCCGAGGGCAATGAGTTCTGCCTCCTGCGCAGCCGGCTGACCTGAGCCAGAGAGCGGAGGGTGTGGGATTCGAACCCACGAGGACGCGTTAACGCCCTAGCGATTTTCAAGACCGCCGCCATCGGCCACTAGGCGAACCCTCCTCGCCACGCGACGGTTACTGCATACCCTTCCGGGCGGCTTGCTGATGCGCAACCGGCTCGTAGCAGCGGTGCCTCGGCCTTAGCGGGCCTGGCACCGGCACCCAGCGTCTCATATCCCGGAGTTGCCGCGCATCTGTGCCGGTGGCCTCCAGCCATCGGTCGGGCGGCCCACGTGCTACCGGCCGTAGTAGGGGGCGGTGAGCCGCCCGGGCGGCCGAGTAGGCTCGCCGGTGAAGGAGGTCGCATGCTCCCGCCGTTCGGCTGGCACGCCGTGTTCACCCAGTGGCAGTTCGCGCCCGTCGTGACGGCGTTCGCCGTCATCGCGGCGGTCCTGTACGGCTGGGGCGTCGTCCGGGTCGCGCGGCGGCATCCGGCGCGGCCCTGGCCGGCCTGGCGGACCGGGATGTTCGCCGGCGGCCTGGCGGTGATCGTGCTGGCGACCCAGAGCGGCGTCGGCAGCTACGACGATGTCCTGTACTGGGACCACATGGTGCAGCACCTGATGCTGCTGATGGTGGCGCCGCCGCTGCTGATCGCGGCGCAGCCGATCACCCTGCTGATGCACGCGAGCCGCAACCCGCTGCACACCTGGACCAAGCGCGCGGTCCGCTCACCGGTGGCCAGCTTCCTGACCTGGCCCGCCTTCGCCGCCGCCGCCTACACGGTCGCTGTCGCTGTGGCGCACCTGACCAGTGTCGCCAGCCTGGTGCAGCGCAACCAGGTGCTGCATAACGCCGAGCACGCGATCTTCCTGGTGATCGGCTACCTGTTCTTCCTGCCGATCCTCGGGCAGGAGCCGATCCGCTGGCGGCTGTCGTACCCGATGCGCTTCGTCATCCTGGTGCTGCTCATGCCGGTCGACACCTTCACCGGCCTGGTGCTCACCTACGGCACCGCGACCACGCCCGGTGTCCCCGTCGGCCCTCGCCCGGCCTGGGCCTCCAGCCCGGTGGCGGACCTGCACGCGGGCGGCGCGGTGATGTGGATCGGCGGGGACGCGATCATGTTCGGCCTGATGATGCTCGTGTTCCTGATGTGGAGCATGGATGAGCGAGGGGCGACCAGCGGCCATGGCTGGCTGGAGGGCGTGCGCCGGGCGAACCTGGCCACCCTGGTCGGCGCGCACGAGAGGGCCAGCGCCGGGCCGCCGGCGGGCCAGCAGGCGGCCGGGTCCGGGACGGGGGACTGGTCGGCGCGCGGCAGCATCGACGACGACGAGCATCTGGCCGCCTACAACGCATTCCTGGCCCGGCTGAACAGGTCCGACCCCGGCCGCGGCCGGTAGCGCGCTCAGGCTGGCGGCTGCCGCAGCAGCGCGCGCCGAGCCGGCCCGCGATCTCGTTTCGAAACGAATGACCGCGCATTGAACCGGAGCGCGCTATTTCGCGTCTAAGGGGTGCACCGTGCCATTGGCCGCAACCCTGAGGCGCGGGGCGTCAACCGCCGGGCTGCGCCGGGGGGCAGAAGTGGCCCGGCTCCCCGGGTAGCCCGGCGGGCCCTGCCCGTGGCTGCACGGGCAGGAGCAAAGCCGGGCGCCGGCCCGGCGCGGCGCCGCGACACGCCGGCAGCGGTATCTACGCCAATCTAGGGAAGCCGCTAGATCGCCCAATAAGCTCGCAGACGTGGACCCAGTCCGGAATCCGTATGCCCCCGGCGCCGGCCAGCGGCCGCCTGAGCTGGCTGGCCGGGACCGCGAGATCGCGCAGTTCGAGGTGGTGCTGGAACGGGTAGCCCGCGGCCGCCCCGAACGCAGCATGGTGCTGACCGGCCTGCGCGGCGTCGGGAAGACGGTGCTGCTCAATACCTTCCGGTCCATGGCCATGCAGCGGCTCTGGGGTACCGGCAAGATCGAGGCCAGGCCGGAGCAGTCGATCCGGCGGCCGGTGGCCGGCGCCCTGCACATGGCCGTGCGCGAGCTGGCCCCGCGGCACCGGGCGCCCGACCGGATCGACCAGTTCCTCGGCGTGCTCAAGGCCTTCGCGGCCCGCGACGTGCGCGCGAAGGGCGCGCCCGTCGCCCAGCTGGGCATCGACGTGCCCGCGGTCCGGGGCCGGGCCGATTCGGGCGACCTGGAGATCGATCTCACCGAGCTGCTGACCGACGCGGCGTCCGTCGCCGCCGACCTCAGCGTGGGCATCGCCCTGTTCGTGGACGAGATGCAGGACGTCCAGGCGGCGGACATCTCGGCGCTGTGCGCGGCCTGCCATGAGCTCTCGCAGAGCAACGGGCCGCTGATCGTGGTCGGCGCCGGGCTGCCGCACCTGCCGTCGGTGCTGTCGGCGAGCAAGAGTTACTCGGAACGGCTGTTCCGGTACGTGAGCATTGACCGGCTGGACCGGGAGGCGGCCGACGTTGCGCTGCTGGCGCCCGCCCGCCGGGAGGGTGCTGATTTCGAGCAGGCGGCCCTGGACGCGCTGTATGAGGCGGCCGACGGCTACCCCTACTTCGTGCAGGCCTACGGCAAGGTGACCTGGGACGTGGCCGCGGCCAGCCCGGTCACCCCGGCCGACGTGGGCGTGGCCTGCCTGATGGCGGCCAGCGAGCTGGCGGTGGGGTTCTTCGGCAGCCGGTACGAGCGCGCGACGCCGGCCGAGCGCGAGTACATGCGCGCGATGGCGCAGCTGGGCGACGACCCGGTGCAGACGGCCCAGGTGGCCGACGAGCTCGGCCGCAAGCCGTCGAGCGTGTCACCGGCCAGGGACAGCCTGATCAAGAAGGGCCTGATCTACAGCTCCGAGCGCGGGCTGATCGCCTTCACGGTGCCGCACTTCGGCCGCTTCCTGCGCGCCCAGCCGGCCTGATCGCGAGCGCGGTCCTGGCCCGGGCTGGCGGTCCGGGCGCGGGGCGCCGGTGCGGGAACGCCAGGCCCGGGCCTCTGCCGAAATCTTGCCCTGTCTAGCAGGCAGCCTAGAGATCAGTAGAGAACGGCAGATGGCTGTGCGCGGACGTCCGCCGCGCGGTGGCCAGGCCCGGCCAGGCGACCGGGACGCGGAGGGCCCGGCCCCGCCGTGCGTGCGGGGTCGGCCGTCCGGGTCGTCCCGGCCGCGGCGGTGCGGCGGGCCAGGGCAGGACGCGGCCGGAGGCGGCATCGACCAGCGCCACGTGGATGGGCGGCCTGCGCTGCTTGAGATAGACGGCGAAGACGATCTGGGCATCGCGCCCGTCCACCCGGCTCGGGTAGACCACGTACCGCCAGCACAGCTCCCGCCAGATGTCGGACGGCGTGCCGGCCGTGACGACCCCGGCGTGCCGGCGCCACTGCTTGCTGCGCCGCAGCGCGGCCAGCGTGCGCGCGGCGGGGATCAGCCGCAGCTCGCACGGGTCGGAGTAGCCGAGCCGGACCAGGCCCTCGCCCACCTCAGGCGAGAGGGCGCCGATCACGGTCAGCTCGGCCACCAGGATGATCAGCAGCTGGGCGGCATGCGACTCGATAGCGGCCTGGCGCAATGGCGGCAGCCAGACCGTGACCAGCGCGGCCACCGCCAGCAGGGCCGACCGGGCCAGGCTGCGCCCGGTCACGGGCGTGCCGCTGAACTCGCCGAAGCAGCCGCAGCCAATGTCAGGCCTGCTGGTCCGCAGCTCGATCAGGGCCGAGGTCGCCACCGTGAACAGCAGCACGGCGCCGAGCCGCACGCACATGGCCGGCGCGCCCCGGCCCGCCTGCCCGGCGGTGGCGATCAGTCCGATGCCCAGAACGCACTCGACCGCGCACAGCGCCAGGGCCAGCGGACGGCGCATCCGCATCGGGAAGAGGGCCGTGGGACCGAGCGTGGCCTCCATCGAGCCGCCTCGCACGGCCTGCACTAACTTGGCCGAGCAGCCGCCGAGCAGCATCGCGGCTAGCAGCGGGATCTGCACGTACTGGATCGCGCTGATGATCGTCATGTCACCGGCCAATCCTGATCCTGGCGTTAAAGCATCCGCGCTCGAAGCTCGCCGCCCAGCGCGACGAAGCTGGCCAGGGTGAGATCGGCGATCCGGCCGCGCGGCGACGTGCCGCAGGTCACGCAGCGGTCGTTGAACAGCCTGGCCACGGCCGCGCAGCCGATCACAGGGAGCACGCAGGACCGGCCGCTGCAGTCGTTGCGGATCCCGATCGCGCTGCCGATCGCGAGGTAAGGCAGCCGGGCGTAGCCGCGGGTCCGGCCCGCCGCCGCGTACTCGGCGCAGCGCGTTTCCGGATCGAGCTCCGGATAAGCGATCCCGAGCACGCCGGGCGCCTCGTCGGCGTCCTCGTGCCAGGTCGCCGAGCCGCTGATCGTCTCCGGCACGTGCCCGCTGACCAGCGGCGAGACCGGGACCCTGCCGACCGGGTAGGCGGGCTGCGAGGTCGCCGGAACGAGTCCTTCCAGTTCCGCGCCGCGGCGCAGGCCGATGACATCGACGAGGTAGCCGGGCTGCAGTGTCGGGAACCTGACCTGGATGCGGCCGGCCGCGCGCGGCGGGATCACCACCACCTGCCGGCGACGGGTTGCGCCCTCATCCACGATCAGCCCGTCGCGGCTGTGCTCGATGATCGTCCCGGTCACCCGGCCGATGTTCGCCCAGACGCGGTCCGCGACATCACGCTGGCCCGGCTGCAGCCGGATCACCGCGTGGTCGCCCGGCCGCAGGCCGGCGGGCTCTAACGAACCGCCGCGCCAGGCACCCGCATCGGCGCTGAGGATGAAGCGCTGCTCGCCGCCCTCATCGCCGATGACCAGGACTTGCGGGCTGACGTTGAGGATGGTGCCGGCGACGGCCCGTGGCAGCTGGCTGGCATCGGGGAAGCCAGCACTGGCGAGGGTGCCGGCGGCCTGGGCGCCGCGGGCTCCTGCTCCGGACGGCGACGAGCCAGTCGCGACCGGGGAGTGCTCGCCGCCCGGCCGGGCGTGGGCTGCGGACCGCGCATCCAGCTGGTGCTGGAAGACGGCGGCCTTCAGCAGCCGCCGCCGCGCGGCGCGGGCCGCGCAGGCCGTTCCGGCCGACCCGGCCAGGCGGTCGCAGCATCCGTAGTCAGCCTCTGGTTCCGGCATCTGCCCTCCCCTGGGCGAAGAGCCCAGCCTCATGACCATGCGTAGGAGGTAGGCCCGGCGTCAAGCGGTTCTGTGATCTTCAGCACAGCGGTTACCCATATGCCTCTTTGAGGTGAGTCCGAAATAGGTCTCTCGGCGGGTTTATATCCCGGTGGCGGGACTCGCCGTTACACCCCCGTAGCTGACTGCCGGCACCATGCCCTGGGTACCGTGGGGGTGTGAGCGTCGGGGGCGATCACTTGGGGATACGAGCACGCGCGAACGCGGCCGGGGCGGCACCGCGGGACGCCGGGCCAGTTCACGCAGCGCAAGGACCTGCGGCGGGCGGCACGCGGGTGCCCAGGGCGCGCGGGAGCGGGGCGCGATCCGGTGCCCGCCAGCTGCCGCTGCCGTTGCGGGTCGTTGAGCAGGACCTGGCCGAGGCCGCGGAAGCAGTGTCCCCCGATGCTGAGCCGCCGGGAGCTGCGCTCCTGGAGGGCGAGGTCCTGGGAACCGGCGCTCTATGGGACGAGCCCGCGGGGGCTGAGTCCCCGGAAGACGGCCCGGAGCTGGCGGAGGCGGGCCATCCGGAGGCCAGATCGCCGGGCGGCAGGCTCCCAGGGGCGATGGCGCCCCTGCCGCGCTCGGCGAGCCAGGCGGAGCGCGGCCGCCGTGAGGATGCCGCCTTCCGGGACTACGTGACGGCCCGCAGCCGCTCGCTGCTGCGCACTGCTTACCTGCTGACCGGCAATCGCGCTGATGCCGAGGACCTTGTCCAGGCCGCCCTGGCCAAGACCTACCTGGCCTGGGACCGGATCGAGGACCGCGGGGCGATCGACGGCTATGTCCGCCGCGCCATGGTCAACACCCATATTTCCTGGTGGCGCCGCCGGCGGCTCGAGGAGTTCCCGACGGACGAGGTGCCGGACCAGGCGGTGGCCGACCACGCGAGCAACAGTGACCTGCAGGACTCGCTGCGGCGGGCCATCGACCGGCTGCCGCAGCGGATGCGCGCCGCCGTCGTCCTGCGCTACTACGAGGACATGACGGAGGCCGAGGTAGCGGAGGTGCTCGGGGTCAGCCTGGGCACGGTGAAGAGCACCGTTTCCCGCGCCGTCGCCAAGCTCCGGATCGACGCTGAGCTGCTGGCTGACTGAGCAGATTCCGAGGCCGCGCCGAAGCCGGCCGGCGCTGCTCCGCGGCGCGAGGGCCTGCTGACGGGCAGGTTTTTTTGCCGCTACGGTTAGCGATGTCAGGGAGGCTTGCCGGCGCGCCAGTTCTGGCCAGGCCGCCGGTCACGCAGGAGGTTCGCCCCATGCGCAGCACGATGATGGACATCCCGCTGACCATCGGCTCGATCATGCGGTACGGCACGAGCTCCTATGGTGATCGCGAGGTCGTCAGCTTCCTCACGGGCGGCGTGCGGCGGCAGACCTACCGGGAGACCGGCCGACGGGTGGCTCGGCTGGCCAGCGCGCTGCGGGCGCTCGGCGTGGACGGCGATCAGCGCGTCGCGACGCTGATGTGGAACAACTCCGAGCATCTGGAGGCATACCTGGCAGTTCCGTCGATGGGTGCCGTGCTGCACACGCTCAACCTGCGGCTCGACCCATCGGACATCGGGTTCATCGCGACTCATGCGGGCGACGACGTGGTGATCGCCGACGCCACGCTGGTGCCGCTGCTCGCCAGGGTGCTGCCGCATGCCCCGACGATCAGGCACGTTATCATCACACGGGCCGAAGGGGAGACGGACTTCACCCCGCCCGCCGAGCTCGCCGCGGACGGGCGCCCGGTGCACTCGTACGAGGATCTGCTGGCCGCGCAGCCCGCCAGCTTCGACTGGCCGGAACTGGACGAGCGATCGGCCGCCGCCATGTGCTACACCAGCGGCACCACGGGCCACCCGAAGGGCGTCGTCTACAGCCACCGCTCGATGCACCTGCACTCGATGGCCGTGTGCATGGGCGGCGTGTTCGGCCTGTCCGACCGGGACCGGGTGCTGCCGGTCGTGCCGATGTTCCACGCGAACGCCTGGGGCCTGTGCTACGCCGCGGTCATGGCCGGCGCCGACCTGATCATGCCGGACCGGTTCCTGCAGCCGGAGCCGCTGGTCCGGCTGATCGAGGCCGAGCGGCCGACCCTGGCGGGCGCGGTCCCCACGATCTGGAACGGGCTGCTGCAGCAGGTCCGCTCGCACGGCGGCGACCTGTCCTCGCTGCGGCTGGTGCCGTGCGGCGGGGCCGCGGTGCCGCACGCCCTCCAGGAGGCCTACAACAAGGAGCTAGGGGTCACGATCCTGCAGGCCTGGGGCATGACGGAGACCTCGCCGCTGGGCAGCGTGGCGCACCCGCCGGCCGGGCTGCCGGAAGACGAGGCATGGCACTACCGGGACACGGCGGGCCGGCTGATGTGCCAGGTCGAGGGCAGGCTCGTCGCGGACGACGGGACAGTCCTGCCGCACGACGGGGAGTCGGTCGGCGAGGTCCAGGTACGCGGGCCCTGGGTCACCGGCAGCTACTACAAGGACGATGACCCGGCCAAGTTCCATGACGGCTGGCTGCGCACCGGGGACGTGGGGACGATCGACCCGCTCGGCTACGTGACGCTGACCGACCGGGCCAAGGACGTGATCAAGTCCGGCGGGGAATGGATCTCCTCGATGGAGCTGGAGAACGCGCTGATGGCGCATCCCGACGTCGCTGAGGCAGCCGTGATCGGCGTGCCGGACGAGAAGTGGGGGGAGCGACCACTCGCCACGGTCGTGCTGGCCTCCGGCGGGACGGTGACCGCGGCCGGCCTCCGGGCCTTCCTGGCCGAGCGGATGCCGCGATGGCAGCTGCCGGAGCGCTGGGCATTCATCGCCGAGGTGCCGAAGACGAGCGTCGGGAAGTTCGCGAAGACCAGGATCCGGGACGCCTACGCGCGCGGTGATTACGAGATCGTGGAGGCTCACTGACCTGGACCGGAGGCCGTCCGGGCGGCTGCTTTGCCGACGGCCGGCAAGTACCGGTACCCTAGGCGCGACCCTGTGGGTCGCCGGGAGGCTTCGCCTAGTCCGGTCTATGGCGCCGCACTGCTAATGCGGTTTGGGTTCACGCCCATCCGGGGTTCAAATCCCCGAGCCTCCGCCCGGTGAGCTGGGAGTCCGTACCGAGAGGACGGGCTCCCAGTTTCGTGTCACTGGTCATTTCCGGCTCATGATGGGCCATTGATGATCCCGGAGGGCAGGCGGCGCAGGATTTCTTCGAGCATCTCGCCGTGGGCACCGAGCATTTCGCTCTGCCTGCCGAGCGTGGCCTGAGTCGCGTTGCGGAATGCACCCACCTCCTCGCGAATGACGCGCACGTCCTCATGAACAAGGCTGACCGCGTACGCAACGTCATCGATCTTGCCCGGCAGCATATGGCGCATCTGCTGCTCCAGGTCGGCCACGCGCGCCTCAAGTGCCGCGTAGTCAGCTGCCATCGTTAGCCTCCGCGCGCGAATCGGAGCGGCCCCAAGCAGCTCTTCCGCCTCCCGGTACCACTCCTCACTGACGACCACGGCGGCAGGCTTGCCGTAGCGGGTAATCAGGGTTGGCTCGCCTGCCAGGCGGGCCCGGTCGATCACGTCACCGAGCCCGATCCGGGCTTCCTCCACGCTGGCTGTCCTCACGAGAGCAATCCCAGAGGATCGTAGGCTCCTTGAGCAAGGGGCGGCGGCTCCACGATGTATGTCGGGCCTGACTCAGCCGCCTTGTGGGTCAGCTAAGCCCGTCATCTTGGCGCGCTGCTGAGCGCTGGAATGCTCGGCGGCAATGGCACTCAATGTCGAAAGCCTCCGCCCGGGTCCGTTATGGCCGGGCGTTGACAAAGGCGCGGGCGTGCGCGTCGACTGCGGCGGCGAACTGCCGGAAGTTAAGTGTTTCGGTGGGAAATCCCACCTGGGTCGGCTTGTCGTTGGTCGCCAGGGTGAGGCAAGCGGAGGTGTACTTGCGCTCCAGGACAAGGCGTTCGCACAGGACTTCGTAGCGTTTGGCGTAGGAGGCGCTGTTGAACACCGGGTCGACCGGGAAGTAAAGCTCAGAGTTGGCGACGGGCGCATGTACCCTCGGGCAGTCTTCGAGGAGGAAAAAGTAGCCCAGGAAGGGCGCGCGGTGTGCGCCGAACCGGCCTTCCCGGTAGGCGGTCCAGATGTCCTCGGCGTTCCCGATGGCTTCCTCGGTGCGGTTGTTGAAGTTGTTGCCGAAGCTGGGTCCGACCTGGGACTTGAACTCGACGGCCACTAAGAGCTGGCCGTCGGCAACGACGAGCAGGTCCCACTTCTTCTCGGGCCGGTAATAGCCGGGAAGCGACAGCGCGGTGCGCGCGCGGATGTCGGTTCGGGGCAGTCCCGCGTCGATGAGGATGTCGGTGAGAAGGATCTCCAGCGCGCCCATCTGGGTACCACCAGTGACCGCGCCGCGGGTGCCGGCGTTGATCTTCCCGGCTTCGATCTGCTTGTGCAGCTGCCGGTCCCGCGCATTCCAGAAGGCCTGCACGGCGTCCTGGAACCGGGCATTAAGGTCGGCTAGCACGACAGGGCCTCTGCCAGGCCGATGATGTCGTAAGCGTCGATGGCGGCGCCGGTCGCGGCGGCGGCGTCACGGGACCGGAAGGCCTGGCGGAGCCGCTCACGCACGTCCTCAGCCATGCTGGCGGGATCGGGAACCCTGATGCGGCGCAGGTACTGGGCCTGGAAACGCAGGGTGCCGCCGCGCATCTTGACGCAGTAGGCCTCGATGAACAGCTGCGCTACGCGGGAGAGCAGCAGGCCGCCGAGCACCTCCAGGTCCCATGCCTGCGAGGTGAGGTAGTACAGGTTGTGATGCGGGTAGGTCTCGCCCCGGTCCAGGACCGGGTTGCTGGTGAGCTTCATGTCAGGGAAATAGAGCTTGGGCTGGCCCGTCAGGTTGTGATGGACCGGGTCGATGGTGCGGTACCAGTCCCTAGGGATGCGCCTGGCGATGTGGCGAGCTTCGAGTTCGTCCCGGCGTTCCTGAAGGTAGGCGCGGAGCCGGGGATAGGCGCCCAGATTGACCAAGCCGCCGCCGGCCTTCCACGGGTCCACCAGGTAGTTCCCGGACCACCGCAGGTCACCTTGCCGGGTATCAGCGGTCATCGCGAGAGGCACGATCCGGTCGGGTTCCGCGACGCCCGGGTCCCTGGTGATAAACACGCGGTCCGCGCCCGTGGCTACGCCGATGCCGATCTTCGTGCCGGTCATCTGGTCTTCGAGCGGGCCGAAGCGCTCCTCCAGCCGCTGAAGCAGGCTCAGCTGGCGCGGTTCCAGAGACGGCCACGGGCTCGTACCGCGGAACCAGCGCTCCACCGTGGTCGCCGCGAACCCGCCCACGGTGGCCGGGCCGCCGTGGGCCAGGCCGGTGACTGCATCGGCGAGGCTGTTGCCATCAGCCAGCGGGCCGGCCTGGGCGCCCGCACTCGCGACGATCGCCCGGCCCTGCTGCGCCCGCCGGATGATGATCACAGCCGGGTACGCTGACACATCGTTGTCGAACGCGGGCGCGTCATGCATCTCGATCACTACCTCAACGCCGAACGCGGCAGAGATCATGCGCCGAAGCTCTGAGCCGTACGCCGATCGCATCCACCGGTCAGCGCAGATGAAACCCAGGACCCCGCCCTCCTTGAGCTGACGCAGCCCGGCCTCGATGAAGCCGACGTAAATGTCTCCTCGACCGATCATCGCCGGGTACAGGCGCCGGTAGGCCGCTAGCGCTTCGGCAGGAACGTCGTCATACCGGATGTACGGCGGATTGCCGACCACGATGTCGGCGCGCCGGTCCTTGGGGGATGTCAGCAGGTAATCGCTGACTGTTACCCAGCCCTCGGCCAGCTCTCGCGCCTCTCGCACGTTAGCGCCATGTAGCAGCAGTTCCCGTTCCGCCAGCTCAATGGCCCGGGCTGCGGAAACGCCGTCGAGTTCGTAGGCGCGGATCGACCCTCGCGCATCATCGAGCGCCCGGCCGTGTGCGGCCAGCGACGCTACTAGGCGGCGAATCATAGGCACCAGGAAGGCTCCCTCGCCCGCTGACGGCTCCACCACATAACGTGCCGCGAGATCCTCACCGGCCCGGTATCCGGCGAGATCCAGGATCAGGTCCGCTACCCACGGCCGGGTGTATACAACGCCTCGCTCCCTGGCCGTTGCCAGCTGTGCAGAGCCCAGTGGGCCGGCGCCGGTGATCCCCTGGATCGGCGCGGTCGCATCGAGTCCAAGATCGAGCTGGACTTGGGAAGACTTCATGTCAGTCCCCAGCATCTGCCGGGCATGACCACCCTATGCATCAGGGTGCAGCAAGTGACCAACGAGATCAGCACGGACCGATGATACGGAAGGAGTCCGACGCTCACGCGGACGTGGACCTCCACGCGCGGCGTCGGGACAGTCGGGCGGGGGCCGCGTTGATGGGCTGACATGCTGACAAGCATGGACGGCCGATCGGCAGCGTGATCGCGGTGTTGATCCGCAGCGTGTCCCAGATGCCGGGGAGCGGATGGATGATGCCGAACCCGCACAGCTCGCCGAGCCCGACCCAGCCGGACCATACGGCGACGGCGGCCGGGGCAGCGATCAGGACCAACGGCCAGCGCTTCACAGGTCGCCCCGATCCGTGCGGCCAGCGCCTGGTAGGCGTCGGCCTGGCCGTCATCACCGGCCTGCTCCCGCCACGCCGCCGGGTCGGCCAGGGCGGTGAGCATGGCCGGCACGTCGACCGGGACGATGATCGCCGTCCCGTCCTGCTCGACACCGGAGGCGGTGCGGCTGGCGGCGGCGATCTGCTCGATCTTCTCTAGCGCATAGCCGTCTTGCCGGATTCGATCGTCCAGCTCACGGTCGCCGCGTCAATGCCGCCTGTCGGCATCGCCTGAAGAACGCGCTGGAGGCCGGGCGCCAGAGCTGCCACACCGCGGCGAGGCCGGTCAGCCACGTCAGCATGGCCCACAACACCTGCGCGACGCCGTGGTTGCCGATCAGCTCCAGCGTCGCCAGGCCGAACAGCACCGTGGACAGGATGCGCGCCCAGTTCCTGCCCTGGCCGACCGCCCGCGCCATCGACAGCCACAGGGCGATCACGACCAGGCCGACGACTATCACCAGCGTGATGATGAGCGGGCGCAGGTGGCTGAGCTGGGCCGTGGTGAGGTGGTGCCCGAGCACTGCCAGGTGGTAGGCCTTGATATCGCCGATGAAGGCCAGCGCGATGATCAGTTGCATGACGGTGCCGACGACGCCCCCGTACATGAGCTTGACCGCGGACAGCACCGGCGCGGGAGCAGGAGGCCGCAACGGCTCGACCGGCTGGCCACCGGACGGGTAGGGCTGGTGCATGGTGACCTCTGGTACGGCTGTGAAGCGTCCGGCGGCCGGATCGGCGGCGATCGCGGCGGCCAGCCTGGCGCGGGCCGGGTCCAGCTCGGCAGGCGCGGGCAGGGGCGTCTCCTGCGCCAGCTCCCGAAGCAGCTCCATGTCATTCATTGGTCGTGATCTCCTCATACGTGGCAGCCGCATCGGTACCGGCCAGGACCTGGCGCGTCTTCGTGCGCGCCCGGTGCAGCCTGGACCGCACCGTCCCCACCGGGATGGCCAGCGCCCGCGATACTTCCTGGTAGGTCAGCTGCTCCCAGGCGATGAGCAGCAGCACATCCCGGTCACCGGCCGGCAGCGCGGCCAGCGCCGCGTCCAGCAGCGGGCGCATCGCCCGGGCCGTGACATCGGCTGCCACCCGCTCGGCGTGACCAGCAGCCTCGGGCTCCGCCACCGCGGCCTGGCTGATCCGGTACTGGCGGGCCTCGTCCCTGCGATGCTGGCCGACCAGGTTGGTGGCGATCCCGTACAGCCAGGGCCGGGCATCCGCGTGGCGGAGGTCATACCGGTCCCGCTTGGCGAACGCGGCCAGGAACGTCTCGGCGACCAGATCATCGGCAACCTGACGGCCGGCACGCCGGGCAAGGTAGCGGTAAATATGCGGGGCGTGCCTGTCAAACAGAACCGCGAACCGTTCCGGCTCCCGCCAGGAACTCTCAATGACCGCAGCATCATCCGCGGCGGCGGCCCGGCGCCGCCTCATGCGCGACCTTGATTCATGCCCATGCCCTTCCGGGTGCTCGCGAGGCTACATCTGCCATCCGTAACCGGCACCCCCAAAGTTCACGGCCACCGTTCAGCACAGCGCCGCCAGCTGAGCAGTCAAGGCTCGTCTGAGCAGACGACGGCTGAAGTCACGCGACGCCCTGCGGCTTGAAGAACGCGCTGGAGGCCGGGCGCCAGAGCAGCCACACCGCGGCAAGGCCAATCAGCCACGTCAGCGCGGCGCAGGACACCTGCACGACGCCATTGTTGCCGGTAAGCTGCAGCGTCGCCAGGCCGAGCAGCACCGTGGACAGGATGCGCGCCCCGCTCCTGCCCTGGCCGTTCGCCCGCGCCATCCACAGCCACAGGGCGGGCACGACCAGGTCGACGACTATCACCACCGTGATGATGAGCGGTCTCAGGTGGCTGAGCTGGGCCGAGGTGAGGCTGTGGCCCAGGTATCGCAGGTGGTAGGCCTTGATGTCGCCGATGAAGGCCAGCGTGATGATCAGGGGCACGGTGCTGACCGCGGCGCCCGCGTACATGAGCTTGACTGCGGTCAGCACCGGCGCGGGAGCGGGAGGCCGCAGCGGCGCGACCGGCTGGCCGCTGGACGGGTAGGGCTGGTACACGGTGACCCCTTCCGGGTGCTCGGGAGGCTACATCCGTTATCCGCAGCCGGCGCCCAACAAGTTCACGGCCACCGCTCAGCACAGCGCCGCCAGCTGGGTCCGGTTCCCTTGCCCGCTCTAATCCAGATGCCTGAGCGCAGCTATATCCAGGCAACTGCGCCGGCCATGAACCGGTCGAACAGGACTGTCGTCACCGACAACTGTGCGCTCCCGCAAGTACCGGACGATCACCACCATTGAGCGGCTCAGATCGCCAGCGAGCAGGCGTCAACCGGGCGGGGAAGCGGAGCGTCTGATCTGAGGTGGCCGGGCCGGAACCTGCGGGAGGGAACCTGGCCCGGCCACTGCGCAGCGGAGCCGGCTGCCCGGGGCGCTCAGCGCTCGGCGGACATTGGTCTCGCCGGGTGTGCTCGGTTCCGGGCCGGGCATCACCCGCGCAGGCTCATGCGGCCGGACGTCAGATGATCAGTCATCCGGCCGCACGAACCCCGGGGAAGGACCAGTCGCTCCGGCCTACAGCTCGTCGGGGACAGGCTGCCGGCTGTCGTCGTCGGCCGCGTCAGCGCTGGACGGGAAAATCATCCCACATATCAGAAGGTAAAGCTGCTCGGGATACGGAATGTGGTCAATATTTCGCAATGCCTGATCCTGGCCAGCGGACTCGACCACGAACTCGCCGTAGCCGAGCATCCGGCCGCCGAACGACCGGCGGAAGCTCATGTCCGTGACCTTCGTGAGCGGCATCATCGCGACACTGCGGGTCAGAACTCCCGAGGTCAGCAGTATGCGCTCCGTCGTCACCACAAAATAATCGACCGCCCAGTTAATGGCCTGCCAGATCAGCCGGACGAGAAGAACTCCCCAGGCTATCCAGACGATGGCCGTCAGCACCTCGTTGCCGCGCACGACCGTAGCGCTGAGGACTCCGGCCAGGAGCAGCCCGCCGAGTGCCAGGATGCTGGGGCCGATGAGGACAGCCGGATGCCGCCGGACCGTCGCAACCTGAACTTCCCGCGGGAGCAGGTACTTGTTAACGGCGACGGGCCCGCGCGCGCCTGACGTTGGCTGTCTCATGACACTAGAGGGAGTTGAAGAACGTAGCCAATGACGCTCCGATTGTCTTCAGGCCGTTGAAGATATGGTGCATGAACGCGGCTGCCCCGGCAGGATCTGTCGCCAGATAGTAGATGATGAAGATAACGATCGCCCATGAGATGACCTTCTTCAGCATCGAGATCACCTCCCTGGTGCGCTCGCAGTTGACCGTTGCGGCGTCAGCCGTCCGCCCATGTCAGCTGACTGGCGTCAGCATAGCTGAGGCATTTTGCCGACCAAAGACTACTAACCGAGAGGTTAACCTTACGGGATGGGAGAGGGATAGGCTTGCGCGCCGCGCGGCCGGGCGAGTCGTAACGGCCGGCCGGAGCCAGCAGGGAGAGGTTCGGCATCGTGGCCATCATCGCCTCTATGCCCGCTCCGGGCCGCCGGCATGCGTGCCGGTGACGACTCAGCGGCGGCCGCGCCGGACGGGGAGCAGCCCGGACCCCCGGATGAGTGCACGCGGCGCAGGAGAATCTGACACCATTCCTACCTGAGCGCAGCCGGCGGGATGAGGATGAGCGATGTGACCAGTAGCGACTTCGCGGTCGTCGCCTACCGTGAAGACGAGGTCTGGGAGGTTGAGGTACTGCCCGCGGCCCGGATGGAGAATCTGGACGGGCTCATCCAGGCCCTGCGGCAGCAGCCAGGTATTGGCGGCACGATTGGCCTGGTCGCGGTGGGCGATGACTTTTTCGTGGCCCTTCGCGTGTTCGGCCATCATGTCTCGCTCTTCCTGTCTGATCTCACGGCGGCCGTCGACTGGGAACTGGCCCGTCAGGTGCTGGACTACCTGGACATCCCGGTGCCGGATGATGAGGACCTGGACCAGGTCCTGCCCGCTGGCGACATGTCCATCTTCGCCGATCTCGGCGTGGACGAGATGGACCTGGGCGCGCTATCGGGCGATCTCGACCTCTTTCCGGACGAGGCGATCGCCAGCATCGCGAGGAAGATCGGCTTCGGTCACGCGCTGGAGCGAGCCCTCGACGGGGCATTCGGGCCGTGACGGCGAGCGGCCTGCCGTGACCACCGGCTACCGGGCAGGCTTCGAGCCCGCCATGCGGCTCGCCCTGGAGCAGGCGGGCGCGGCATCTGCCGCGGGGGCAGGGGCGGCCAGCGCGGCTGCCGGGCCGGCCGACGTGCCGGTCGGGGACGTGCCGGTCGGGGCGGTCGTGCTGGACCCGGCGGGCACGGTCATCGGTCGCGGGCGGAACCGCCGCGAGGCAGACCGGGATCCGACCGCGCACGCCGAGATCATTGCGCTTCGCGCCGCCGCGGCCGCCCTCGGCAGCTGGCGGCTGACAGGCTGCACGCTCGTGGTCACGCTGGAGCCGTGCACGATGTGCGCGGGAGCGGTACTGGCCGCACGGCTGCACCGGCTGGTGTACGGCGCCGCGGACAGCCGGGCCGGAGCAGCAGGGTCGATCTGGGATCCGCTGCATGACCGGCGCCTTGGCGAGCCGGTCGAGGTGATCGGCGGGGTGCTCGCTGCCGAGTGCGCCGCCGTCCTCCGTGATTTCTTCGATCAGCGCAGGTAGCTGGCGGCGTGGGGCGGCAGCGGTCGCACTCAGGTAGGCTCATCCGCGGTGGAGTCGCCTAGTGGCCGAGGGCGCACGCCTCGAAAGCGTGTGAAGGGGCAACCCTTCCGTGGGTTCAAATCCCACCTCCACCGCCACTTATCGGGGCGACACCTGATGGCAGTGCCCGGTGCGGGCACCGGGCATCGTCGCCGTTCGTTACCTTAGCTGCAGCAACCGGCTGAACTGAGCGCTGACCTCGGGAGTCATGATTGCCTGAGCCGCAGAGCACGCTGTTCTTCCTGCTGCTGCTCGCCGTCTTCGGGGCGCTGGTGTGGTGGCTGGTCGTAGCGAAGCAGCTGGTCTTCCGTGTTCTTGCCGCCTGCCTGGCGTTCGTGCCGGCGATGATGTTCGGCGTCGCCGCGGTGAACAAGTACTACGACTACTACCAGAACTGGAATGCCGCGATCTCGGACATGACCAACCAGGGCGTCCAGGCGGCACAGGTGCCCACCGTCTCCAGCCGGTCCGGGGACAAGCTGGGTACCTTCCTCGGCCAGACCATCGACGCTCAGCTGGCGGCGCAGCAGGGCTACACGGCACTGCTGATCGTGCACGGCCAGCGTAGCCACCTGACCAGGCCGGTCTTTGTCTTCCTGCCCCCGCAGTACTTCTGGCCGGGCGCGTACCATACCTACCGGTTCCCGGTGATGGAGTTCCTGCACGGCTTTCCCGGCAACCCGCAAGACTGGATCACGGTGCTGGGCGTGAATACGCTCCTTGACCATCTGGTCAAGGAGCACCGCGCTGACCCGGCCGTGCTGGTCATGCCGGCCGTCAACGGCCCGCGCGGGCAGTCCCTCCAGTGCCTGAACCAGTACCACGGCCCGCAGGACGACACGTTCATGTCCGGCGACCTGCCGCGCTACATCGCCAGGATGCTGCGGGTGCAGCAGCCAGGGGTCGGCTGGGGCATCGCCGGCTACTCCGAGGGCGGCTTCTGTGCCGCCAACCTCAGCCTGCAGCATCCCAATGTGTACAGCTCAGCAGGCGTGCTCAGCGGCTACTTCTTTCCGTCCGCCAACCAGCTCGTCGACCCGGTACGCGAGGTCAGCCCCTTCGGGGGCAACCGCACGCTGGCCCGGCTGAACACCCCGATGGACCTGCTCCAGTCCGTCCCGTCCAGCCAGGTGCTCCCTCAGTTCTGGCTCGGAGCGGGCATGCTGGACCAGGCCGACGTGCGCAGCGCCCAGATCTTCGCTCAGCTGCTCGAGCTCCGCCAGCCGAACGTCACGCTCAAGTTCGTGCCGGGCGGCGGCCACACCGCCTTCACCTGGCGGGCGCTGCTGCCCCCCATGCTGCAGTGGATGACGACCGGCCTGGCGCACGACATCGTCGTCCATGATCAGCAGGTCGCCAGGGAGCGGCTGGCGAAGGAGCACCAGGCCAAGGCGAATCAGTCTCGCAAGCCGAAGCCGCCGGCCAGGTCGTCGAAGGCGCCGGCGAGGTCGCCGAAGCCGGGCAAGACCGCCGCGTCCTGAGGAGGGTGCTGGGGGGAGCGGCTCAGTCCAGCTCCAGCACCCGGACGTGCAGGACAGAGCGCTGATGCAGGGCGGCGCGCAGCGCGCGGTGCAGGCCGTCCTCCAGGTAGAGCTCACCATGCCAGCGGATGACATGCGGGAACAGGTCACCGTAGAAGGTGGAATCCTGGGCCAGGACCGAATGCAGATCCAGCACGTTCTTGGTGGTGATGAGCTGATCCAGCCGCACGGGACGAGGCGGGATATCTGCCCATTCACGAGGCGTCCTGGCATGATCGGGATACGGACGCCCATCCCCGACCTGCTTGAAGACCACGGCGTCAGCTTAGTTGAGTCTGGCGCGCGGCGCCGGGAAAGAGGGCTGGGCGGCAGGTGGGTCCAGACGCTCTCTGCTGGCAAACCCTGGCCCTGGGCGCCGCCCGGCACGCGCCTCGCGGGTAGCCCGGTTGCTACGGGCCTCCTGCTCTTACCTGCGTCTTGGCGCCATCCCCTGACGGCTCGCCGACCGCATGCCCGCCACGATCTGCCGGACTCCGGGCCTGCGGACAGCCAGGCTGGCGTACCTGGCTTTAGTGGCGTACCCGGCTGGGCTGCCGCCCTAACCCAGCGCGAGCGGAGCCGGCTGGCGGAGGTGCTGCGCGCCTCCCGGCCCTGCCGGGCGGCCCCTTCTTGTGCGCCGGCCGCGCGGCCTCTACTGTCCTGCTCTGAGGAGGCTCACATGGCAGCCAGGCGCCAGCCCGCGGTCGTGCGCGGCGGGGTGACGCGCCGGTGAGCGAATCCTTTGAATACGGTCAGGCAACCCTGTTCCGGGGCGACTGCCTGCCCTGGCTGGCCGCTCGCGCCGAGCGATCCGTCCAGGCGGTGGTGACTGACCCGCCCTACGGGCTGGTCGAGTACACCGGCAAGGAGCAGGCCAAGCTGCGGGCTGGTCACGGCGGTGTCTGGCGTATCCCGCCCTCCTTTGACGGGCATCAGCGCTCGCCGCTGCCCAGGTTCACCGTCCTGACGCAGAGCGATCGCCAGGACCTCCTTGACTTCTTCCATAGCTGGGGTCAGGCGGTGCGCCGGGTGCTGGTGCCCGGCGCGCACGTGCTGGTCGCCAGTAACCCGCTGGTATCGCCGATCGTGTCGCGGGCGCTGGCCGAGGCCGGCTTAGAGCGGCGCGGCGAAGTTGCCCGCCTCGTCATGACCATGCGCGGCGGCGATCGGCCGAAGGGAGCGCACGATGAGTTCGGCGGCATTACGGTGATGCCCCGCTCCCAGTGGGAGCCATGGCTCCTGTACCGCGAGCCCATCGAGGCCAGGACGGTGGCCGACAACCTGAGGAAATGGAAGACGGGAGGGCTGCGCCGTGTCTCGGGCAGCCAGCCGTTCGGCGACGTGATCCGATCGCACCCGGCTCGCAGCACCGAGCGGAAGCTGGCCGGTCATCCGAGCCTCAAGCCGCAGGGCTTCCTGCGCCAGGTCGTCAGGGCGATGTTGCCGCTGGGCGAAGGGCTGGTCCTGGACCCGTTCGCGGGATCAGGGTCCACGCTGGCCGCTGCCCAGGCGGTCGGCTATGACTCGGTCGGCGTGGAGGTCGATCCGCTCTATTTCCGGATGGCCATGACGGCTATCCCGGCGCTGGCCTCTCTCCCGGCGCAGGGCGGCGGGCCTGGTCAGGCGGCGGACCGTTCGCGGCGCTGACCTGGCGGCCAGCCAGGACCGTCAGCGCGGTCGGCGGGCTGGCACTCTCCAGGACCTGCGTCTATCGTCGGCTTGAGGGACAGCAGCCGGGGGGGCCGATGACGCAGCAGATTTCCGCCGCTCAGACCAGCGCTAAATCCGCAGAGCCGGCCAGGGCGCCCGATTTCCAGATCGTGCCGGTTCGCGGGCTTGCCATAGTCGCGGTGGTCCTGGTCGGCCTGGTCGCCGTGATCGCGGTGAACGCGCCGTGGGGCGTCGACTTCTTCCACGTCGTCGGCGGCGGCATGTGGACGGCGCTGGATCTGTTCCTCGGATTCGTACTCGGCCCGATCCTCGGCCGGCTCTCTATCCCGGCCAGGGCCGAGCTCACCACGCGGCTGATGCCGAAGATGCTGCTGATCATGCCGACAGTGGTCATCTGCACCCTGGCCGCGGGCTGGCAGCTGGCCATCCAGACCGGGGACATCTCCACCTCTTACTCGCATCACGGGTGGGTGGTGGCATCCATGATCGTGGTCGCCGTGATGGCGGTGGTGGCCCTGGGCATCCTCGAGCCAGCGAACCTCGCCGTGCTGTTCGAGCTTAAGAAGCCACGCCCGGACGGCGAGGTGATCGCCCGGCTGATGCGCCGCTTCATCTACTCGGCGGCCGTCACCGGCGCCATGCAGGTAGCGACGCTGATCATCATGACGCGGCTGGCGACGGCATGACGGGCGCCGCCGCGCCCGGCTCGCCGGGCTCAGGCGCGCCGGCAGGCGGCAGCCTGGCCCGCCGCCAGCTGCCGCCGGTCGCGGGGCTCGCCGTGGCATCGATCGCGCTGATGCTGATCGGCGCTATCTACCTGGCCGCCCAGTTTCCCGGCCACCCGGCCCTCGCACTGCCGGTTTCCCTGGTCGGCGCAGGTGCCCTGCTGACCATCGCCGCCCTGGTGCTGCTCAGCCGGATCCGGCCGTTCGCCTGGCCGGTGTTCTTCCTTGTCTTCCGCTGGGCCCTGCTGGCTTACCTGGTCATCGCCGGCCTGCTCGAATACGTGTTCGCGCGCGATCACGCGCCCGGCAGCGTCCTGGCGGTGCTGACCGCCACGCTGGTCGTGTTCGCGGTCAACGTCCCGGTCATCCTCGCCTTCACCGTGGCCCGGTTCCAGGCCCCCGGACCGCCGGCGTAGTTCCTGCCCGGCCTGGCCCCGTGGCCTGGCCCGCCCGGTCTGCGCGGGCGGCCCGGTCCGGGCGGCCCGGCGGCTACTGGCCCACCTTCCGGTCGATCCGCTGGCGCAGCAGGTCGGCGTGGCCGTTGTGCCGGGCGTATTCCTTCACCATGTGCATCAGCACCCAGCGCAGCGACATCGCTCCGCGGCAGGGATCGGGAGTTTTCCCGAGGATGTCCAGGTCGGGTGCGTCAGCTGCCAGGCGCTCCACGAACTCGACCTCGGCCCGCCACGCCGCCCAGGCGTCCGCGACAAGCTCAGGGTCGGGCCGGGCGCCGTTGAATGCGCCGTCAGGATCGCCGCCGGACCTGAAGCGCGGCGGCGCGTCCTGCCCGGCCATTACCCGCCGGAACCAGCCTCGCTCGACATCGGCCAAGTGCCGCAGGAGTCCCAGCAGCGACAGCGTGCAGGACTCCACCGGGCGAGCGGCCAGATCGGCGGCGTCAAGACCAGAGCACTTCAGTTCCGGCGTGCCGCGCTGCCAGCGCAGGAACCCGGCCAGCGTGGCCCGCTCCCCGGACCGGGGCGGCGGAAGCTCGAGCCGCGGGTCACTGGCGGGATCGATGAACATGTCGGTGGAGGATGGCATGGCTGCCATCCTCCGCCGCATTGACCTGCGACGATGCGACGACCGTTGGCCGCGGACGACTTCCGGACGGCCAGTGGCTCGTTTCGTTTCCCCTGTGACTGTCGGAGCGCTGCCCGTGCCGCGCTGTTCAGAGTCGGCGAGGACCGCGCGGACGTGCTCGATGGCGTCCCGCCCGCCTTCGACGGCGGCTCGGCTGCGCCTTGCGGGCGTGGCGCTTGCCTTTGGCCGCGGTGGCGGCGCCTGCGCCATGGCCTTATGGCGGCTGCGCACGCGGGGCTAATGAAAACGGCTGCGTAGATGAGGTATATCCATGGAGCCTGTCCGATATAGAAGTCGTGTGCCGACATGGACTCGGGGTTCTTGATGGCCACGCTATCGAGGAAGTCGGCCGTCACAGCCAAAGCCAGCCACAGGGCGCCGAGCCTGAGGGGCTCCCGGCTCCATGGGTGCACCGTGTCGCGCCGTTGCCAGAAATAGGCCAGGCCGCATGCTGTCCAGAGCAGCAGGTTCGCCAGCGGCAGGAACCGCTCCTCGAGAAGATAGGAAGGATCTTTCACGGGGCTGGCATATGATCCGGTGTGCTGGAGGGCTGCGATGAGGAAGAACAGGCCGATCCCGGCGGCCGTGATGCTGAGGTACGCAATGACCCAGGTGATCAGTGCTCGCTTGTCGTGCAATGCTGATGGTTTCCGGTTTTTGAGTGCCATTTCTGTCACCCTCTTCTGATTGTGGCTGGGCCCGTCACCCTGGCCATCTCGATGGCGGCGGGTTATCCGCCCAGGGGTGCTTGCCTGCTCGCCCAGTACCACGGCGTACACGACCTCGCTAACGGCGCGGAATAGCTATGACCGAGACAACCTCCTGAATCGCGGTCAGACGAGGCCGGCCAGGCCCAGGATGCCGTTCAGGGTGAGGATCACCCCGGCGGCTACCAGCCCGCCGACCAGCAGGACGCGCTTGTGCTCGGTCAGCCACGCATCGAAGGACTTGAGCTTGCGCGTGGTCAGGTCGGGAGCGACCAGGTAGAACCCGAACGGCACCCAGACGCCGAGCACATCGATGGCCACGATCAGCGCCAGCGCGCCCGCCACCGCCGCGTCGCTGATCCGGGCGGTGGCGATCACCTGGACCGCGGCGATGAAGCTCACCGATGGCGCGAAGATGAGCAGGCCGGTGACGAAGGCCGTCAGCGGCGAGGGACGGGCGATGAGCCGCGACATCAGCCCTGGCTTCTTCTTGCTGGCGGGCGGCTTCGGCTTGCGGCGCGCCATGACCAGGCCGGCGGCGAGTGCCACGACGCCCAGGCCCAGGCGCACGCCGTAGCGCGGGGTTCGGTGATGCGGAAGATTCAGGTGCCCGACGTGCAGCGCGATGATGACGATGACGCCCATGACCACGCTCATCACGACGGCGCCTGTCAGGTAGAACAGGGAGGTCCGCCGGGGGCTGGCCGAGCCGAGGAACACGGCGGCCACCAGCACGGCCGTGGGCGTCAGGGCAGCGAGGAACGCGAGCCCGGCTGCCTGCGCGAGCACCGGTGCTACACGGCCGCCGGCCTCGCCGCCGCCAGCCCGGCCGCCGCGGCCCGGATGCGCCTGAGCGTGCGGCCGCTAACGAGAATGCCTGCGTCATGGCGATCAGTCACAGGCACACTGTCGCGGCCGGGCGGCAGCCTCGCATCACACGCGCCGGGTGACTGCGCGCTGACCAGCCGCTGCGTGCTCACGCGGGAGTCATGTGGATGGCCCGCCGAAATGGGAGGCTTTCGGACTATGAGATCGGAGTCCGCCTGGTCGGGAAGGCAGAAAGCTGGGCATGTATCCGGCATGGTCATGACGGCCCACCGCAGGGGCCCAGTCCTCTCCGGCCGATTTACTGGCCCTGGCCGCCAGGCCCGGCCAGGGCAGCCGCATGACTGAGATGTGATGCATGGCTGCCGCCGATCGTCCTGGAGATCCCGGTGCGGACGGGACACCCGCCGATGAGACCGAGCCGGACGCCCGGTTCACGTTCGCCAACGAGCGCACCTTTCTCGCCTGGCAGCGCACTGCTCTCGCGTTCGTGGTGGCGGGACTAGCCATCGTGCAGCTTCTGCCGCCGTTCCCCGGCGTCCCCTGGGGCCGTCACGCCATCGGCGTGCCGCTGATCGCACTGGGTGCTGTCATCGCGGCGAGCGGGTACCGCCAGTGGGCACGCAGCCAGCGGGCGATGCGCCGCAGCGAGCCGCTGCCCACGTCTGTCCTGCCGCAGGTCCTGGCAGTGACCATCACCGGCATGGCGATCGTGGCCGCCGTCGTCCTGCTGCTGTCGGCCATCCTGGGGCACTGATGAAGCCCCCAGAGGATCTGGAGGATCTCGATCCAGGGCAGGCCAGGGAGCGGACCGGGCTGGCCTGGACGCGCACTGCCATCGGTTTCGCCGCGGTCGGCGGCGCGATCCTGAAGACGAGCATCGCCGCCGGCCTGGCCGTGCTAGCCCTGAGCCTGGTCATCTGGGGACTCAGCCGCACGTTCCGGAAGTCGGCGGGTGTCGGGGCCAGCCCTCGGCGGCTGCTGCTCGTCGCCCTGACTGTGGTTGCCGTCTCGCTGGTCGCCCTGACGGTCGCCCTCCTGCACCGGAGCAGCTAACCGCGGGCCATATGCGCCGCCTGGCGCACCGGGAAAATCCGTGGCGAATCCGGCGCCAGCGGCCCAGGCTGCGAGATTCGAACTCGCGAGGGATTGCCCCCAACACGCTTTCCAACAATGCTGGTCAGTGTCCGCCAGAGGCCGCGGCCGCTCGTGACTTGCCCGGATGCGTGCGGGCCGGACGCTGGTGAACGTTGCCGGACGGGGGCGAATGAGACCGCAAATGAGCCCGGCCCCCTGTGCGCGGCCCGGCTGCCGGAGACACCAGGTGAGTGCCGAGGCGACTTCCCGGGCGCTCAATCCTGCCCCGGTTCCGGCTGACCGCGGCGCTCAGCCTCGGGTGCATGCATGGATCTGATTATCAGATAACATGAGGACATGCGAACGATGACCGCTACCGAGGCCTCCCGGAACTTCTCTGACTTGCTCGACGCGATTGAGCGGGGCGAGACCGTCACGATCACCCGCGGCCACCATGCAGTGGCAGAGATCATGCCAGCCCGGCACCGCACCGGGGCCGGCCTGCGGACCGCGCTCGAGCGGATTCCCCCGCCTGATGACCGGTTCGCGGCGGACATCGCGGCTGCGCTGGCACTGATCTCCAGCGAGGGAGAAGATCCGTGGGCCGGCGCCTGATCCTGGACACCAATGTCCTGATCGCCTACGAGCGCGGGACGATTGAGCGGGCAGAATTGGATGCGGACGAGCTGGCGGTCGCTGCCGTGTCCATCGCCGAGTACCGGGTCGGCATCGAGCTCGCTGATACCGCTCCCCAGGCAGCCGATCGCGCCCGGGCGCTGGTCGCGATCACCTCCGCGGTCGAGGTACTCGACTACACCGAGACCACCGCCGCCTGCCACGCGAGGCTGATCGCGCATGCCCGCCGACCCGGGACGCCCCGCGGCGCGCACGACCTGATCATCGCCGCGCACGCTGTCCAGACTGATCGGACCGTCCTGACCTTCGACGCCAAGGCACGCTTCGCCGATCTCCCGGGAGTCACCGCCGCCGAGCCATAACCCCGGCGCTCCCGCGCCTGCCAGCACCCGAACGCGCAGTGCCCATCCGGCGCAACGACGCAGGCGCCAGTCATGCAGCCACGGTCCGGTTGGTCTACCCAAAAGGCGGGCGCCTGGCCGCCATCACCACCCAGCGTGAGCGGCCCGGTCGTGCCCAGGCCTCCATACCCGACACAGGTCGAGTGATACACGGGTGATCATCGCCCGCATCTCACTCTGGCGACCGAGCAATGATCACCCGTGTATCTGGCGTTATACGGCCCGAAGGGCTCGGTGATCTTCGATCACACGTATGACGCTCTCTGGGCTTGGGCCGCTGGCTGCCTCGTCGCCGCGGCCATGGCGGCATCCGCCCGCTGCTGATGTGTCTCTTGCGCGGGGATCCATGACTGTCCAACACTGCTGGCCAGCGTTGGCGTCGGTCCGCGGCCGGGCGCGACCAGCCGTGATGCCCGAGCGCGGACGTTAGTGCATGGCCCGCGGACGGGGATGAATGAGACAAGAACTGAGACAAGGCGCTGCGCAGTTGCCGGGTGGGTAGAGTACATGCGAGACACGGCGCGCTGAGCGCTGAGGCCATCGCGCGGGCTTTCATTGATTCCGGTCCAGCCCGGCCGTCCGCCGTCTGCCAGCCATGCCGGGCGTGCGGCGCGATGCGATTCCTTACAGCTTCGGAAGCGGGGCGATCCAGCGCTCACTTCCGCTCAGCCCGTCTGGGTGGTCGCGGAGTACGCTTTCGATCGCGGCAGCGACAGCGGCGATGGCATGGCGACTACGCGTCCGCGTTGAGGGCAGCAGGATCAGCCCGGCATGCACTCTGCCTTGTGCCAGCCACTCAGCCGCGAGCGGGCGGAAGTCCTTGATGTTGTTCGTGGCCACGGCCCGGCCTTCGCCGCACGCGACCTCGAGGATGATCCGGTCGCTGCGCCCCACCACGTCCTCGCGATCGGCGACGGCGTCCACGTCGTAGCCGGCCTTGCGCAGCAGCATCGCGATCTGCGGGGACAGCTGCTCGTCCAGAATGGCTCTCACGAGCGCAGCGCCTGCTCACCTGCTGCGGCAGCCGCCCGCCCGCGTTCGTACTCCGCCTCGTTGAGCTCGATTTCCCGGTCGATCTCGTCGCGGTATTCGCCGTAGTAGGCCACGGCCGCTTCTACCAGCCCGGCTGGGATCTGCAGGTACTCGGCGGCCTTGGCCATGGATCCGTTGTTGTCGCGGATTGTGGCGATGACCTCCCAGACATCCAGGCCGCGGCCGAGCAGGCTGGCCCGGCGGCCGCTCGGGCCGTCGAGGAACTGGATGAGCGGGTGAGCGTCGTGACGCAGCCCCTCTTCGACGTAGCGCTGCGCCAGGGTGCGTTCCTGGAGGCCTGCCCGGCTCGCCCATTCTGCCAGCCGCTGCCGCACGCCCGGCGCTAGCCGCAAGGTGTAGTGGTCAGCCATGAACTCATGGTATCACGTCGTGGCACTTTGTGACACAAGGTATCCGTTCAGGCGGCGACCCGCCCTGCTGCGGGCAGGGCTCCTCGGCCTTCAGGTATTGCTCATCGGTTCGGTGCTGTAGCCGAACGCCGGCTCGGCGCGGTCTATGACCATGTCTACTGGGCGGGTCGCGGGGCGCAGGCCAGACCAGATCTGTGCTCGCCTCGCATGCGAGAGGTCGTGGATTGCCTCGACAGTCGCGAGCCCGGCCCGGGCCGCCAGCTTGCGCGCCGGGCCGAACCGGGTGATGTCGCCGATCTCAGCCAGCAGGACCAGCGCGGTATAGGGCCGGCACCCGGCAGCTGGACCAGGACCTTGACCCGCGGGCCGGACCTCGCGTGCTGGCGCACCTCCGCGCCGGGCCTGTCGATGATGGGTTGCAGGGCGGCGGTGAGCGCCAGGTCGTCCTCGATCACCTCGCGGGAAACAGCAGGCAGTTGCAGGGCGGCGAGCCCGGCCCGGCCCGGCACCCGGCCGGCCGGGCCGTGGCCGGCCAGGACGGCACGGATCCGGTTGCGCAGCAGGGTCCGCAGCCGTACCAGCCGGGCCCGGTGCCGCAGCAGCGCCCGCAGCTGCCGGATGGCGGGCGGGGCGATCCGCGCCTCCGGCAGCAGGCCCGCGCGCAGCAGCCGGGCCAGGATCGCGGCATCGACCCTGTCGTTGTTCAGCCTGGCCGAGGCGATCGCCCTGCACTGCAGCGGGTGCACCAGATGCGGGCCGGAGCCGTAATCCTCCAGCAGCCCTGCCAGCCATCCCCAGCCGAACGCCGCCCCGGTACGCCGCAGGCGTACCGGGCGGCAGGCCGCCGATCACGCCCGGGATCGTCTCGATCCCGCCCGGCACGTTCCGGCTGGCGAGCACCTCGCCATCCTGGCCGATGACTGCCACCTCAGAGCGCTTGCGGTGCACGCCGATTCCGACGCAGACAGACATTGCCGGCCTCCTTTCCGAGCTCGAATGTCACCGGGAGCATCGCTCTGCCGGGCTGACCAGGAAAAGGGGGTCCGGCCTCACGGCCCGGCCCCCATAGGGTCAGGTCAGCGCGGCGGAGGATAGGAGATTCGAACTCCTGAGGGGTTGCCCCCAACACGCTTTCCAACACTGCTGGCCTGCGTTCACTACTGGTCGCCAGTGTTCGTGGCCTGTGCGGATGCGCGTCGGGTGGCCGGCGGCGAACGCGAGTGAATGAGCCCGCAACTGAGCCCGGGTTCAGGGCCGCTGCTCGCGTGGCCCTGAGCGGCTCAGCGAGCTTGATCGTTCCGGGCGCGCTCACCGGTCGTGGGACAAGCGTGGTACTGCCCGTGATTACAGGGAAGTACGGAACCGTGGGGCCGCTGGTGCGCCAGGTCATCTGGGCCCGGGTTAACGATCCTACCGCGGTGGTATAGTACGGGCATGCCTCGTGGTAATCCGTCGCCCAAGCTGGCAATCACCGTCGACCCTGACACCCACGCACAGGTGGTCGCCGCCGCAGCCGCGGCGGGGGTCAGCGTGTCGGCCTGGATGACCTCAGCGGCGCGGCGGGCGCTGCGGGTGCGCGATGGCCTTGCGGCGGTCGCTGAGTGGGAGGCTGAGCATGGCCCGCTGACCCCGGCCGAACTGGACGCGGCCCGCCGCCGTGCCGGGCTGGACGACGCGCGGCTGACGGCGTGAAGCCGGTCGTCTACGACACGGGCGTGCTGGTCGCGGCCGACCAGAACGCCCGCGAGGTATGGGCCGGGCACCGGGTCCGGCTGGAGGCGGGGATCATCCCGGTCGTGCCCTCCCCGGTCGTCGCCCAGGCCAGCCGCTCCCCGGCGCAGGCCCAGCTTCGCCGGCTGCTGCGCGGCTGCGAGGTCGTGCCCCTGACAGAGACTGGCGCGCACGCGGCCGGGCACCTTATGGGCCGGGCCGGGACAGCCGACATCGCCGACGCAGTCGTCGCGCACACCGCCGCCGCTCTCCGCGCCGACGTCGTGACCGGCGACCGCGCCGACATCGCGCGCCTGCCCGGCGCCGCCGCAGCGGACAGCCGCATCGTCGATCTGTGAGCCCCGCTCGCCGGGCAACCACCAGATATGCGCTGACGGTCGCCAGGCGGGGAAAGCCACACCAGATTGGCGGCTTCATGCGCGCTCAGCGCTGATCAGGGCTGGTCACTGAAGGTGATCCGGTTCAAGGTGCGACGCCGCGCCTCCCTGCCGAATAGGCATGGCGACTCAGGTCCCGTGCCGTAGCGGGAAATGGCCGCAGATTCTTCGTTCTCGGGTGCGGGGGCATGGGCAGCTGCCACGCCCGGCGGGCCAGTTCCGCGGCCTGGCCGGTCTCGCCGCGGGTGGCCAGGTGACCGGCCTGCTCGTACCGCGCGGGTCATCACGACGGCCGCGTCCATCATGATCGTGGTGTTCGCCAGCTTCGTCCTGAATACCGACCGCACCGTCAAGATGCCCGCCGTCGGCATGGCCTTCGCCGTCCTGATCGACGCCTCCCTGGTCCGGGTGATCCTGGGCCCTCGATCATGAGCCTGCTCGGCTCGCGCCTGGCGGATGCCCCGCTGGCTGGAGCCCGCTGTCCCGCACCTGCCCCTGGAGGGCAGCACTGCGGCCGCCGCCGCGGTCCCCGAGCACGCCGGGAGCCGCCGCTAGCACCGGGTCTCCTATACCCGCCCGGCGGATTGACGCCGGCCGGGCGGCCGGCCAGTATTCAGTACTGATTAGTAAGTGGTATTGAGTAGACACCGCCCTCGATGCCGGGAGACCGCGTGCACGGCAAGTTCGATGACCTGGGCCGCTTTGCCGACCCGTCGGTGCTGATCCTGACCAGCCTGTCCGGCGGCCCCAAGCACGGCTACGCGATCATGACCGACGTCGCGGCGTTCAGCGAGGTCAGCATGGAGCCGGGCACCCTGTACGGGGCGCTGTCCCGGCTGGAGAAGCGCGGCTGGATCCGCCCGCTGGACACCGACGAGCGGCGCCGCCCGTACGAGATCACCGCCGCCGGCCAGGCCGTGCTGGCCGAGCAGCTCAAGACCATGCAGCAGGTTGTCCGCACCGCTACCCGGCGCACCGCGACGGCCTAGGCAGGCCCGACTATCGGCTGGAGCGACCCGTGATCCTGCGACCCAGCAAGCAGGCCCGCGAAGTCCTGGGCTTCTTCGCGGCCGCCCTCACGTTCATCCTGCTCATTCTCGTGCTCGCCGTCGCCGCCGGGCAGCCGCGGTGAGCCGGGCCCTGGCTGCGTGGCTGTCCCGCGCCGTGGTCGGCTGCTACCCGCCGCGCTGGAAGCAGCGCTATCGCGAGGAGATCCTCGATGTCCTGGACCAGCACCGGGCGAGCCCCCGGACCGTGCTGTCCCTGGCCGGCAGCGCCCTGGCCACCCACCTGGACCCCGACTACCGGCTGGAGCGCCCGGTGATCCCCATGAAGTGCCGGGCCCTCGTCAGGGGAATCGCGCTGACCGTCGGCGTGGCGGCGGCCGGGCTCGGCCTCCTCGCTGGCCTGCTCGGCCTGGCCCGCCTGCTCAGGCTCCCCGATTTTTCCTGGCAGCCCATTCCGACCGCTGGCGCCAACGCCCTGGCGCTGACGCCGGACCAGCGCCTCCTGGCCACCGAGGTCGGCGGCGAGCCCACCTCGGCGGTCGTCACCCTGTGGTCGGTCGGGCACGGCGGGCTGCGGCGGCTGTCGGCGTTCGAGGGCGGCGTCACCGTGGCCATCGCGACGGACGGCCGGCTGGTGGCCACGTCCTCGTTCCACGGCCAGGCCGCGCTGTGGAACGTGACCCGCCCCCGGCACCCGGCCCTGCTGTCCGTGCTGTCCGCCGGCTCCTCCAACGCCCTGTGGGGCGAGGCGTTCTCGCCGGACAGCAAGCTCCTGGCCGCCGCCTACGGCGGCGGCGCGGCCCTGTGGGACGTGGCCCGGCCGGCCCGGCCGCGGCTGCTGACCGTGCTGGACGCGCACGTCGGCAAGGTGACCAACAGCGACATCGCGTTCTCCCCGGACGGGCGCCTGCTGGCCCTGGCCAGCGGCAACGGCCAGATCACCATCTGGAACGTGGCCCGCCCGGCCCGCGGCTTCCCCGTCGCGACCATGTCCGGCCCGAAGGGGGCAGGCTGGCTCACGGCGATGGCGTTCGCGCCCGGCGGCCGGCTGCTGGCCGCGGTGACCACGAGCGGGACGGTGCTCGTGTACAACCTGGACCACCCGGCCCGCCCGGTCCGGACTGCCATCCGACGCAGCCTGGTGACGCGGGCCCTGTTCCCCGCCGGGCAGGGGGCAACGACCGGGGCTCCCACCGGCTGCCCCGGCTGCTCCGTCCCCTTCTACACGCTGGGCTTCGCGCCGGGCGAGCGCGCCCTGACCCTCGTGATGGACCGGATCATGCCCAACCAGTTCTCCCGCGACACGGTGCTCACCTGGCAGGTGACCGCGTCAGGCGCGCTGCGCAACGGCACCGAGGCCGCGCGTAACACCTGGGACGGGCAGCCGGCGCTGGCTCCCGACGGCCGCACCATCGTCGACGGCCAGATATTCGGCGGCACGAGGGTGCGCCTGTGGGAGGTGCCGGCCGCCGCGGGGGAGAAGCCGCGGTGATCCAGCCCCTGGCGGCCCGGCTGTCCCGGGCCATGGTCCGCTGCTATCCCCACCGCTGGAAGCAGCGCTACCGCGACGAGATCCTCGACGTCCCCGACTAGCGCCGTCCTGGCCAACGCGTCCATCACCGCGCTGACCCTGTGCGTCGCCCGCCCGGCCCGCGCCGTCCGCCTTGCCACCATCGCCGGCCCGCGCGACTACTTCGTCAGCCTGGCATTCTCCCCGGACGGCCGTCTGCTCGCCGGGCTGACCTACCACGGCACCCTGATCGTCTACCGCGTAACTGACCCGGCCCGCCCGGTCCGCGTCGCCATCCGCCGCCACCTGCTGGACGGCCTGCGGTACAAGGACGGCGAACTGGCGGACTGGCCGTCCGTGACCACCGTCCCGCCCGGCTACGGCGCGTCGGCGCCGGGACCCCAGCTCTGCGCGGCCAGCTGCTTCCCGCCTGCCCACGCGGCGGGTTTCGCTCCCGGCGGGCGTCCCCGACCGTCCCCATCGGCCTGGACGAGCAGCCGACCTGGACCCTGACATCTCCTGGTCCCGGGACACGGTGCTCACCTGGACGGTGTCCGGTAAGGGTGCCCTATCCGGCCTGGCCGTGCCGACGCGCGCCGTGATCGACGGCCAGCCCGGTCTCTCCCCGGACGCCCGGATCATCGCGGACGGCATCCCGTTCGGGAGCTTCCGCCCGCCCGCCCTCTGGGCGCTGCCCTCACCCGGCGCGGCCCCGCAACTTCTGGCGATCACCAAATCTGCCCGCCAACCCGTTAAACGGCCGCATCGGGGGTCGGCCGCCCGCGCATGGGGAAGCCGTGCCGGTGACTTAGACGGAGCGACTGGGCAGGCGCGGGGGCCGTTCCTGGCCGGAGGGTGCTCGCGGGTGTTCAGGGTGGCGCTGACACCGGGCCAGCGGCGCTGCTCTTGTGCAAATACGGTCAGGTTCAGGCAGTGCAAGCCACCTTGCGTCCCGAAACCAACTAGCGCAAACGGATCATCACTCCGCTAGTCCACGTGCCAACGCATGGGCTCTGAACTGCCCGGACGGCTGGTCTTCCGTTTTCGGCGTGCCCCGGGGCCGAAGCTCCCACAGGCGCCAGAGCACCTGATATGCGTACCTCAGTTAATCAGAGCTGAGCGTCTCACAACCGACTCGGTGCACTGGCCGCCTGCCGGAGGTAAAGGCTTGGGCGGCACGCTAGTCAGCTCGCCTGGCCAGAGGCCAAGCCGGTCGGCGGCCTGATCAGCCTGTCGTAGGCGACGGCACCGAGTGTCGGCTTAATCAGCCGGAATCTGTGACAACCTCATGACATCTTTCTACATCGCGCCGCCGACGGCCGGGGCGGGTCCGCGTCCGCCTCGTACATCCTGGCCGCCTGGTCGCGATCGCCCCGCTCCAGCCACATCAGGGCCAGGTTGACGACGGGGAGCACGCTCACCACCGGGGCGTCCGCATCCGACCCCCCGGGCAAGATATGCGGTGGGACCTGGGCCAGGAGCGCCGCCACGCCGGACGCCTCGAAGCCGAGGTGCATCGCAATCGGGCACACGACCGCCCCGTAGCCGCCGAACGCCGCCGGGTGACCCATGTCGGTCATGACCTTGAACGCCTCGCCGGCCAGCCGTACCGCCTCGGCGTACCGGCCGGTGGCGTAGGCGTGCGTCGCGGAATACTGGAGCAGGTGCCACCGGGCCACCGGCACCTGCACCCGCCCGGCACAGCTGGCCAGGCCGGCCAGTTCCCGGGAGATGACCGGCAACTGCCCGGCCTCGAACAGCGTGTCGATGCGCCACAGCCTGCCCCACATCTCGACCCAGGCGCTGCCGGCCTCGCGGGCCGCATCGAGCATGCGCGCCGCGATGACGGCGCGCTCGCCGCTTCCGTCCGGACCGCTGCGGGCCAGCTGACGGGCGCGCAGCGCGTCCACCAGCGCGTCCGCATCGCCGGTCCGCTCGGCGGCGTCCAGCGCCGTTCGGCTAACCTCCTCGGCGCGCCCGTACTCTCCCCGGTACACCAGGACCTGGGCGCTCCGGGCCAGCACCCGGGCCCGGAGCGGGCCGTCCAGCTCAGGCCCGGCCAGGGCCCGCTCGCAGATGCGGCCGATCTCGCTGTCCCATCCGGTGGTGCCGAGCGGGTCCATCTCCAGGCCGACCCGGCCCAGCAGCACATGGCTGCCGCGCCGCTCCGCGCGCTGGGCCAGCCCGGTCAGGGTGTCGTGCCAGCCGGGTATGTCGCCGCTGCGGAACAGCGCGCCGGCCAGCGCCAGCTCGAGCTGGCCGCGTTCGGCTTCGGAGATCTCGCCCGCTCCGACCGACAGCGCCTGCCGGTACAGCCGCGCGGCCTCCTCGAACGCGAGGTCCTCCGCGGCCGCCTCCCCCGCCGCCTGGCAGGCCCGCACCGCGCCAAGGCGGTCACCAGGCAGCGAGCCCCCCACCTGGTGGTGCGCGAGCTCGGCCAGGTGCGAGCGCAGCTGACCCTGGTAGAGGCGCTCGATCGCGTCCGCCGCCGCGACGTGCCAGCGCCGCTGGTCCGCGGCGGACAGCTGGGCCACCACCGCCGAGCGCACCAGCGCGTGCGAGAACCAGTAGTCGCCCGGACGATCACCGGCGACCAGGAAGCCCGCCGCCTGGCATTCGTCGACCGGATCGAGCAGCGCGAGCACCGCCACCCCGAGCATCTGCGCGACGAGCCCGACCGAGAAGCTGGTGCCGGTCACCGCCGCGGCCCGCAGCACGTCCTGGCTGGCCGGCCGGAGCTGCGCGATCCGGTGGGAGGTGACGTTGAGCACCGTGCCGGGCACCGAGCCCGGCGCGGCCCCCGGCTGCTCGGCGCGCATCCGCGCCAGCTCGCGGACCAGGAACGGGTTGCCGCCGGTTTCCGCGTGCACCGCCTGTGCCTGCTCCGGTGAGGCGGCCTGCCCGTCCGACGCCAGCAGCGCGGCCACCGCGACCGGGGGCAGCCCGCGCAGCACCGCCCGTTCGGTGTTCGCGTCGGCCGGCAGCATCCGGATCAGCTCGCCGCTGCGGTCACCGGGCGGGGCCGGCTCGCGGCAGGTCGCCAGGATCAGCATCCGGACGCCGCGCAGCTGGCGCGCCAGGTGAGTGAGCAGCAGCAGCGACGGCTCGTCCGCCCACTGAATATCGTCCAGGACCAGCAGCAGGCCGTTCGGCTCCGCGGTCCGGGCCAGCCGCTCGCGTACCGCGCCGAACAGGGCGAAACGCTGCCCGCGGTCGAGCTCCGAGCCGCTGCCCGGGGCGCGCCCCGCCGTCTCGCCGAACGCCAGCGACCACAGCTCGGGCCCCGGCTTATCGCGGCGGCGGCCCGGCAGATCCTGCAGGGCCAGCCGCCACAGCCCGTACGGCGGTGAGATGTCCCGGTCGCTCGAGCGAGCCCAGACGACCGCCGCTCCCCGCGCCGCCGCCAGCGCCGCGGTCTCCTCGGCCAGCCGGGTCTTGCCGATCCCGGCCTCGCCCGTGCACAGCAGCAGGCGCCCGCGACCCGCCCGCGCCTCGTCGAGCAGGCCGACCGCCCGGGCCAGCTCACGGTCGCGGCCGACAAACGAAACGGCCGCCGTCCCCTCCTCCGGAGCAGCCACAACGACAGCGTAAACCTCCTAAGCCCACTGGAGACGGGCTGCCGGACCCGCGTTCAGGCGTCGGCTGCGTCCAGCCGCAGGATCTGCCCGGGGGGCGGGAAGCCGTCCTCGAGCGAGATGCCGTGCACGTCCCGGCCGTGGTCGCGGAACTAGCGGTCGAAGGGCTCGTCGCAGGTGCCGATGAGCTTGAACGCCGCGCCGAGATCGTCAGCCTCCAGGTGGGCGACAGCGAGGTCGGCCACATCGACACCCCAAGGAGGACCAGCGACGGGCACGCTTGGCCGCGCAGATCAGCCGGTTCAGCACGCGCCCTCAGCACAAGGTGATCAAGTCGTTCAGCGACCAGATCGGCGGATCCCGCGCACAGCCCCCTACCAGCTCGTGTCACCCAGCGTGACTCGGACTTCGAGCGTCGCGTCAGCGGAGCTGGGTGAGGGCGTCGGCGAGCGGGGTGAGCACGGCGGGGTCGTGCGGTGGCGGGAGGATGACGATCGCCAGGTCCAGGCCTAGCTCGCCGAGCGCGGCCGCGGTGTCCACGACGGGCCCGGCGTCGCCGTCAGCGCCCAGCCGGATGTGGCTGGACAGCATGATCTCCTTCGGGTCACGCCCGATCTCGCGGCAGTGGGCGTAAAGAACGTCGCGCTTGCGCGCGAACTCCTCGGGGGAGCCTCCGGCGAAGTTCCAGTGCTGCGCGAACCGGGCAGCGGTGCGCAGCGTGCGCCGCTCGCCGCTGCCCCCGATGACGATCGGCGGGTGCGGCTGCTGCACCGGCTTGGGCTCACAGCGTGCGCTGGTGAGCTGGTAGTACTTGCCCGCGAAATCTGTTGTCGGTTGCGTCAGCAGGCTGACAATGACCTGGCATGCTTCCTCGAACCGGTCGCTGCGTTCGGCCGGGCCGCCCAGCTCGATGCCGTAGGCGCCGGACTCTTCCTCGTTCCACCCGGCGCCGATGCCGAGCTCGAGCCGGCCGCCGGACACGATGTCCAGGGTGGCGGCCATGTTGGCCAGGACCGCCGGATGGCGGTAGTGAATGCCGGTGACCAGCGTGCCCAGCCGGAGTCGGCGGGTCGCCTGCGCGATCGCGGCGAGGGTCGTCCAGCCCTCCAGGCAGGGGCCTGCCGAGTCCGAGAAGATCGGGTAGAAGTGGTCGAAGGTCCAGCCCGACTCGAAGATGCCGATGTCATCGGCTTCCTTCCACACGGCGAGCATGTCGGGCCAGGTGGTGTTCTGCGGAGCGGTCTTGAAGGCGAATCGCATGCTGCCCATCCTGGCAGGGCCGTCGAGCGCCCCGGTGCCCCCGCTCGCCTGTCCGACCACAGCCAGTTCATCGCCGAGTAGGACGATCGGCAGGCCCTCGACCCGGCTGATCACCGCATCGGCCCGCAGGGCGGCGGTGATGTTGTAACAGCAGAAGCTGTCCAGGGCGTCGATGATTTCGGTGGCGGCGGTGTCGGTGCGGGTCGTCAGTTCGTTTTTCCTGTTGCGGGCTGGGGCTCGGCGAAGCGCTGTTGTGCGTACCGTTACGGCCTTTCCGCATGCCTTCGCACTCGAAGGCATCTCCCGGAGCGTCCCTTCTGGCCATTGGCCGGGACGCCTTTTGAATGCTGCTACGCGGGTACGTCGGCAGGCTCCGGGTTGTGGCTGGCTGGCAGGGCAGCCGCCTGCCAGATCCGGCCGCCAGCAGGACCATCGCTACCGCAAATGGCAGCATGAACAGAACGACCAGGACCGGCCCGGCGGATGACACCTGCTGAGCGACTTCCAGGCCGATGAGGAACAGGACCGCCAGCCAGCGCGGAACGCTCCGACTCCGCCAGAGGGCAAACCCCATGAGAACCGGCGCAGCGAAGATGCCGATGAAATAAACGTCCATGAACACATGGCCGAACCCGGAATTGAAGGTCGTCACCAGGAACCGCGCGGCCGCGTCTCGTGACAGGTGTGCCGTCGCAGCAGAGGCGAGATTGACACCGACCAGGACGTTAAACATGGCTCCGCAGAAGGCACCGAGTCCCCCGATCAGCGCAGCGACGGTGGCGACGACCCAGCCGCGGTCTCTGACCAGCGTGGCGATCGCCGCATACGAGACGGCTAGAGCCCCGAGCGCGAGGAGTGTCAGCGAGCCGGAGAGGTAGAGCTGAGCCGGGTGCTTCGCCGCGATCGGCAGCACCCTGAACGCGGTGGCCGTGGTCGTTATCACCTGGTCGGTGCCCTTGGGGTTCAGTCCCTCGGCACCGATATAGAGCGCGGCGGCGACGGGGAGGAAAATGGCGAGCACCCGCTCGCGTGCCCGGGCAGCGTTATCCATTGATGTCTCCAGCCTGGACGAGACGGCCGAACCTCCCGGCGAGCTGATGCCGCGCGGAGGCGCCCAGCCGGGAGGGTATTTGCGCAGGGGCTCTGTGGCGGGTGCCGGCGAGGAATTGGCTGTCGTGCATGTCTGTCTCCTGGTCTCCGTGCGGGTGTATCCGTACTTCAGCTCCCAGGGCTGGCCTAGCCGCCAGGGCTGGCCTAGGCCCGAGGATCGGCAGCACGCCGGCGGCCGTGATGACCTCGGTGCCGCCCGGTGCCGCCGCGCCGCGGGATGGCGCACGTTTTCACTGACAGAAGGCGGACCTGCTGACGGGCAGGTGCTGCCATATGCCACCTCGGCCTAGCTGCGCGTTAGGCGCCGCCGGGGTCCGGATCAGCCGGAGTCTCAATCTCGTCTACATGCGGACGAGGAGTACGACTTCCCGCACGGACGCTACGCCCCGTTCGCCGGGGAGACAATGGAGCCGGGAGACGAGTCGCGGGCGAGAGCCCGCGCCTTCCTGTCGGGTTCCCAAAACCGACCTATCCTGCCATTCAGATGTCTGTACCGACCATGGCAGGGTAGATACGCGGTGGCCGACGTCCGCGGGCCTGCGCCGTCAGCTCCGGCAGCCGGACTGATCAGCAGCGCCCGGCTGACTCGCACGCGGCCCACCGGCCCGCACGTAGCCCGACTGACAGGCAGATGTCCGGTCCCGGCGGCTGCTGGCGGCCCTAGTTCAGCCGCAGCCGGCCCCCGGAGCGCTGTGCCAGTTCGTGCCGCAGCGCGGCGCGGGAGACGTAGCCGACTATGGCCGGGACCTGCCCGGCCAGATCCTCGTCTGTCGCCGCCTGCTGAGTCCCCGGGCGCAGTGCGATCCGGATGTCTACCGCTGCCTGCTGGGTCGCCGGGCGCAGTGCGATCCGGACGCAGCCGCCGGGGAAAACGTCGTACCAGGTGACCGCGTACCGGGCACCGCTGCCCGGGGCGCGCAGCCGCCTGATTCCCGGCTCGGCTGCCCGGATCGCCGTGGCCCGGCCGACGGCGCAGTGCCCGGTCAGAGTGAGCTGCAGCGCGTCGCCGCCGGCCCGGTCGTTGTCCAGCGTGATGACCGATGTACCGCGGAGCGCCTGGACCCTGCCCAGCGTCCAGCCGACGGGCAGCGGCCTGATGCACACTATCTCGCTGGCCGTCGGCACCGATTGGGCCTCGGCCAGCAGCGGTTCCAGGGCGTGGCAATCCATATTGCTGACTTCCAGTGCCGATGCCGGGGTCGCGGTGTTGACCAGGGCGTTCGCCAGGCCGATGACCAGCACGAGTACTGTCACGACGACAACGGCCAGAGCGCCAGCGCGGCGCGCGCTCCAGCGCTGCACCCGGACCGGCGCAGGCCGGCGCGGGAGCAGCTGGAGGAATCCCTCGTGCAGCTCGCGGCCGCTTGCCCGGAGGGACTGGCGCAGCTGGGACGGTAGCGCGAGTCCGCGGGCCGCGGCGAATGCTTCCGAGATATCCGCCACGGTGAAGAACTTCAGTGTGCGCTGGTAGACCTGCTCGGCGCTGCTGCGCAGGGCCAGGCACAGCATCATGTTGGCCAGGTCGACCGCCTGTCGCCACGGCGTGGGGCGCACCTCGGCAAACGCGACGTCGATCAGGAGCAGGCGGCCGTCGCGGACCAGCAGGTTAGCCGGCTTGATATCGCGGTGGGCCAGGCCGGCGTCCCACATCCTCCGGACGATCAGCAGCCCGTCATCAATGACCGTGTCATCGGCAGTGGCGTCGCCGAGCTCGGCCGCGCCGGCGAAGAACTCGGTGAGCAGCAGGTACTCGCGGTCCGGGGTGAGCTCCACGAAGCCGTATGGCTGCGGGCTCGGCAGGCCGGCGTCCCGGCAGATCCGCAGCGCGTAGTCCTCCTGCTGCACGAGGCGGCGGACGCCCTTGAACGACTGCTCATCCTCGAGCCGGCCGTACCGCAGCTGGCGGCCGAGCTTGTACCAGCGGTCCGCGCGCACATGCGAGCGCGCGTACAGCTTGCCGAACAGGTATCCGCCCGGCTCGCCGGCCCGCCGTAGCCGCATCGGGCTGGATCCGCCGGAGCCGGCCAGCCCGAACGGCTCGACGCTGGCCACCTCGATGCCCATCTGGTCCTTCAGCGCGCGCCTGATCGCCTCGCCGCGGGCGCCGCCGAGGTCAAGATGCGCGCCGTGCGCGCCGCCGTAAACCACCGGGAACGACTCCTCCGGCGCGAACAGCCGCATCCCCAGCAACGGCACGGTAACGCCGAGGATCGCGCCGAGCAGCACGTCGGTCGGCGCGTCCACGCCCAGGCGCATCCGAGCCAGGCCGATCACGACGACGATCGCGGCCGCGGCCCAGCCGCCGCGGCGCCGCCACCGGCCGGCGGGCACCAGCGTGTACAGCGCGCCGGTCAGCACGGCGCACGTTTTCTCGATCTCGACCGACGGCATGCTGAAGCCAGCCCAGCGGAACTGGACCGGCACGCCGAACGGCAGCACCCGGTGCACGACCAGCAGGAAGATCGCCGTCAGCAGGGTGAGCACCGCGTAGCTGGCGACCAGCACCAGCAGGTGCCGGAACCGGCGCAGCACGATCAGCGCCAGCACCAGCGCATATCCCGCGATGACCGCCGCCGGCGCCGCGCCCGCTTCAGCGATCACGCGGGCGACGGCCGTGAATCCCGGAATCGGCGCGCTGGCCACCCGCCGGGTCACGGCGTCGTCGATGACCGTGACATCGACCGCCCAGCGGCTCAGGCCGCCGGCGAACACCCCCATGGCCGCGGCGGTCGCGATGATCGCGGCCGCCAGCCAGATGAGCCCGCTGCGCTCGATGTGCCGTGGCAGCGGCGGCGGCGCGCCCGAGGGGCGGCGCCGGCGGTCGGCCGGCAAGACCGGCAGCCGCGCTGGCGCGCCCGCGGCCGGCCGCGGCGGTCCGGCGCTCACACATACCCCCGGTGCTGCAGGGACCGCCAGCACAGCCAGCCCGGCAGCACCGGCAGCCAGTAGGTCGCCAGCCGGTACAGCAGCACGGCCGAGACGGCGGGTCCGGGCTGCATGCCGACGCCGGTCAGCCCGGCGACCAGCGCTGCCTCGATCGCGCCGAGGCCGCCGGGCGTGGGCGCTGCCGCCGCCAGCGCCGCGGCGGCCAGGTACACCGCCCCGAGGACCACCAGGCCCGGGCCTCCGCCGAGCGCCTGGACCGAGGCGGCCAGCCCGGCGATGTAGGCGAGGGTGATCAGGGCCGAGCCGCCGAACAGCAGGCCCAGCTTGACCGGGCTGGCGGCGGCCCGCCGCAGGCTGCCCGCCGCGGAACGGGCGCCGGGAATCAGCTGCTTACGCGTCCAGCGGCGGCCCGGCCGGGTCGCCAGGACCACGCCGGCCACCGCGATGATCACCGCCAGGGCGAGCAGGATCTTACTGCCGGACGGCAGCTTGAACGCCCTGGTGAGGTCGTGGCCGGCCAGCGCGAAGAACACCACGATCAGCAGCACGTGCATGACGGCGCCCGCGAGGGCGTTCACCCCGACCGCCGCGACGCTGGCCGGGGTGGCGGTGCCGCTCTTCTGCAGGAACCGGGCGTTCAGCGCCATCCCGCCGACGTTGGCCGGCGACACCCGGTTGATGAACGACGACCCGCCCTGCGCCAGCACGGCCGGGCCGAACGGGACATGGCCGGGCACCGCGCCGGCCAGCGCCATCGCGCTGGCCACGTAGGTCAGCGCGGACGCCGCGAGGATCACCGGCAGCCAGGCCCAGTTGACGTGCTGCAGCGCGTGCCAGCTGCTGCTCACCTGGGCGATCTGCGGCAGCAGGAAGTAAAACGCGCCGGCCAGCGCGGCAATCGCCAGCAGGGTGCGCGGCCGCACCCGCTGCAGCCGGACGAGGCCGGAGTCCGCGTCGTCGCCGCAGGCCGCGATCGCGGCCGCGCGCGTGTTCTTCAGCAGCCCGTCCTGGCCCTTGATCGCGCGCCGGGCGCTGGCCGACAGGGCGAGCGGCTGCAGCAGCGGCACCGCGGCGGCGACGCCATCGGCGCCGATCGCGGCCGCCGCGGCCGCGACGGCACGGTCCGGGCCGATCCGGCCGGCCAGCGAGGTGAGCAGCTCGGCCACGTCGATCGCTCGCTGGCGGCTGGTCGCGGCGAGCTCGGCGAAGCTGAAGTCGACCAGCCGGGGACAGCCGTTCTGGCTGATCATGATGTTGGTGCCGTGCAGGGACCGGTGCGCGATCTGGGCCTGGTGCAGCCGGCCGACCTCGCGCCACAGGTCCCCGGCCAGCCGGTCAGTGATGCGATCGGCCGGGACCTCGTCCAGGGACTGGCCAGCGACCAGCTCCATGGTCAGCAGCACGGACCCGTCGCCGGCCCTGATCACCTGGCCGACGTGCGGCACCGCGACGCCGGCCCGCTCGGCCATCACGGCCAGCAGCGCCTCATGCTCGACGGCCTTGAAAAGCGAGGCCGCGGGCCTGGTGTCGCCGACGCCGCGCAGCCGGATGCCGCGCCAGGCCCGGTACAGCAGGTCCGCATCCCGCTGGTCCGAGCCCAGGACCTTCACGAACAGGGCCTGCCCGTCGCCGGTCACCGCCTCGAACGGCCGCGATCCCTTCGCCTGACGCAGCGGCCCGGTCACCTGGCTGACGTTCACGCCACCGGCGCGCAGGGCCGCTGCCACCCCGGCGGGGCCCATCCGCCGGTCCGGCACCCCGAACACCACCAGCAGGCCCGCCCCCACGGCCACCCCGGCGGCCAGCGCCAGCACCAGCTGCACCGGCAGCAGCCCGCCAGTGATCAGCCGGGCCGCGCCGATCAGCAGCAGCCCGGCCCACGCCGCCCGGCGCCACGGCCGGCTCAGCCACGGCGCCGCGGCCACCGCGACAGCCGCCAGTCCCGCCAGCACGGCCGGATCGGGAAACCCGGCGCCGGTCAGCCAGGAGCCCTGGCGCAGCCCCGCGGGCAGCGCGGCGGAGCCGCCCGGCCCGGCCAGGTCGGTGATTCCGGCCATCAGCGCCGCCGCGGCCGCGAACCCGCCCGCCACCGTCACCAGCACCCGGAACCGGCGATACCGCAGGGCGGCCACCAGCAGCACCAGGCCCGCCGCCGCGATCGTCACCTGGACCAGGCCGGTCAGCACCCGCCCGGCCTCAGTCGCAGGCCCGACCCCGGTGACCGCGGCCGCGGCCGGCCGGAGCAGCGCAGGAAACAGCGCGGCGATCACCGCCGCGGCGGCCAGCACCCCGGCCGCGGCGACCAGCCGGATCACATCGCCCGGATGCCGGTACCGCGTCGGCGGCAGGACCCGGCCCAGCGGCGGCGTCTTCGCCCCGCCGGCGGCCAGCTGTATCCTGGGCGAATCTGTCATGGGCAGTAACCGCAGGCCTTGGCCGCCATGCCGATGAGCCAGCCGGGACAAGAGACAGAGGTCACCCTGAGCCGATCCGGCGGCCACGGTGGCCGGCTCAGGCTGGCGGCGCCCGGCTGGATGCTCGCTGGCCTTGCCTGCCTTGCCCTGGCCGCCGCACTGATCGCCGTCGTCGCCGCCGCGCCGTCGTCGGTGCAGCCAGCGGACAACCAGTGGCTCCGGTGGATGCTTGATGCCCGCGTGCCGCCCGGTGTGTTTGTCGCGAAGGTGCTCAACGTAGTGGCCGGCGGCGCGGTCATGTGGATTGTCCGGGCAGCTATCGCGGCGGCGCTCGCGATCTGGCGGCGCTGGCGGGCGCTGGCAGTGTTCGCGCTGGCCGAGCTGTGCGCCGAGCTGTGCACCGGGCCGGTCAAGGCACTAGTGGACCGGTCCCGCCCGGCCGGGCCGCTGGTCGCCGTCACCGGCCAGTCCATGCCGTCCGGGCACGCCCTGGCGGCGGCGGTCACGGCCATCGCGCTGGCGCTCATCCTGACCCGGCCCGGCAGATCCCGGCTGCTGGCCCTCGCGGCCGCCGCGGCCTGGTCGGTTCTGGTCGCGCTGAGCCGCACCTACCTGAGCGCGCACTGGCTGACCGACGTCCTCGCCAGCCTGCTGCTCGGGACAGGCTGGGCAGCACTGTGGTTCGGCGTGCTGGCATCCGGCCAGCGCACGCCCCGCCCGCGAACCACCGGCTCCCCGGCCCGGAGCCCCTGACACACCCGCCCGCCCGGATCCCGGCCTTCCCCGCGGCGATTATCAAGATCGCGGCCCTGCCACACGCAAAACCCGTCTGGCCGACGACGATCCCGGTCTGGATCAGCTCGGCGAGGCCACCGATATGGTCCTGGTGGAGCTGGGAAATGACCCCAGTCCAAACGTCGCCTGTTGCACAGCCGAGCCGATCCAGTCCGGCGCTCGGAGTCTCTTGCGGGCTGATCTCGAAACGGGCCAGCCGGTCATACGGCACCCTTGTCATTCCGCCGGGGAAATGGGCGGGATCGGTGACCGACGCCCGGTCCGGCCCGGTGCAAAACAGCACCGGGCCGTCACCATGGTGAACCAGATAGGCGTTGCCGGGCCGGGGCCCGGCCCAGCGCCGGGAGGCAAGCAGCCGCCAGATGACCGGACGCCAGCTTGACGCCCCGTGGTCGGGGCGGATCTGCACCTGGCCCGTGCTCACCACCGGCACCTGACGGATCGGATCGCCGAGGCGCGGACGCCCGCCAGCTCGCTTCGCCGGCCAGCCGCATCGCGGCGGGGCTTCCCGAGGTCCCGGAAACGGAAGCCTAGCGGGCTTCGGGTGGTCCGTCTGGGTGGTCACGGTCTGCCTCCGGCCGGCCGAGCTGGCCAAGGTGGGTGTGCTGGAAGTTGCCGCCGTATTTCAGGCCGTAACCCAGCAGCCGGTCCGCGCCGATGTGCGCCAGCCACACCAGGCCCAGGCCAGGACCAGGGGCCTGCCCTGCCACCAGCCGAGCCCCACCACTGCGGCCGGCAGGGCGGTGCTGTGCGCGACGTTGTACAGGTGCGCGCCCAGCCGGGTGCCGCCGAGGTAGCCCGCCGCGAGCAAGTCAGGCACCAGGATGGTGACGGCCACCAGCCACCACGGCTGGCCGGTGGCCGAGTAGGCGATCAGGGAGCCGGCCAGCAGCACCGCGGCTTCCAGCCGGAGCCAGCGGCGCGGCGCTCCGGCCACCGTGCCGCTGGCACGGGCAGCGGCCGGAGCGACGCTGCGCGTCGCGGTCACTGTCGGCTCCGCGACAGGGTTACCTCGCCGGAGATCCGCCCCGCCTCCTCGGATGCTGGCCTGGACGAGCCCTGCCCTATCCACGGGCCTTGACCGATTCCAGGAAGCGCAGGACTGCGCCGGTGGTGATGTCGGGCCGCTGCGACTGCGGGTAATGCCCGGCCTCGGGCACCATGACGACTTGTGCGTGCAGGGCGCGGGCGATCCAGTCAGCCTCCGCCCGCGGGTCAGGAAAATCGGGGTCCTGCTCGCCCATCACGACCAGGACGGGCGCCGTGACGTCGGCAAGCCGTGCCTCCGCCGGGTCGTGGCTGGTGCGCGTGGTGGCCGAGAACGCCTTCGCGTACCCCGGCCGGCGAAGGCTCGCCACGACCTGGTCGCGGTACTCGCCGAAATCGGCTGGCCGCAGGCAGGCGTACAGCTTCGGCAGGTACGACTTCCAGGAAATGGCCGCCCAGGGCGCTGCCATGGCCACGCGCAGCAGGAGGCGCTGCATCGCGCTGGTCTTGCCGTTGCGGACCCACGGCCCGACCAGCACCAGGCCGGAGACCAGGCCGGGCCGCCGCGCGGCAGCCAGGACAGCGGACCCGGCGCCCATGGAATTGCCCACCACGACCGCGGGGCCGCCAAGTTCTTCGATCAGGGCGATGACATCGCCGGCCGTTTCCTCGTCGCCGAAGGACGTGAATGTGGCATCGCTGTCGCCGTGGCCGCGAAGATCAGTGCAGGCCACCTGGTAACCCGCCGCCCGCACAGGGCCCACCTCCATCGCCTACCTGCCCCGCTGGGACCTGAGCCACGAACCCAGGGTCCGGAGGTTCCGGCTGCCTCTCGTCACGCTACGACTGCAACCAGGAACAAGCAATGACGTTCTATGGCGATCACGCCCCATCGAGCACGATTCCCAGGCGGCCCGAAGCGGGGGTGAACCGCGCTTCAGCATCGTTCCGCAGGCCCGGACGCAGGCATGAGGCGATCCGGCTCACGCGGTCCCCATCAGGATCACCGAACTCTCCGGCCGGGCCACCCCATCGGCATGCTCAGCACGTGCCGGCTCATGATGGCGGACTGGACAGTCACCGTCGACTTCGGAAAGGGAAGGGACCGCGAGATCCCGCAAAGGGCAGCCAACGCCATCGCCGACCACCAGAACTTCCATCTGGCGCATCCCAGTGACGTTGTTCCACAAGCCCACAGCCGATCAGCACGGCGGGACTGCGCACATAGGGCGCGGTGATCTCGCAACCCAGTGTGAGCGGCCTGCCAATCCTGGCGATGTCACAATGGTGTGTGGACCTTGAAGCGTTCGAGCTGGTGCTGTTGCGCAGGTCGGAGGATGCGCCGGCCTGTGCCGGCGATGTTCTGCAGCGCATCCAGGATGAGCATCTGGCCTATCACGCCAGGCTGCGCGAGGCCGGCGAGAACTGGCTGGCCAGCTCTGGCACGACGAGGGGTGGGTCTTCACCGATCCGGCCGGCCGGCCGCTCAACCCGAATACCGACTACGACGAGTGGAAACGGCTGCTCAGAAAGGCCGGGCTGCGCGACGGCAGGTTGCACGACGCCCGACACACCGCCGCCACCGTCCTCCTGATTCTTGGGGTCCCCGCGCGGACCGTCATGTCACTGATGGGCTGGTCGAGCACAGAGATGGCCGCCCGATACCAGCATGTCACCGACACGATCCGCCTCGAGGTTGCGCGGCAGGTTGATGCCCTCATCTGGCAGGCGCGCGGGGGAGAGGGCGTCGATGACGACTCTGTGGCGATCGACCGCGCTTCGCTGGCAACCATCATGCGGCTGGCCGAGCTCGGGCTGACCCATGCCGACAGTGCTGAAGTGACCGGCGGGCTGGACGCGGTCGAGCAGATCCGCAGTGTCCTGACCGAAGGCGCTGGGAACCCGCCGTCGGCCGCGGCAAGCCTGGGCGAGACGCCGCCCGCGCCACCGAGAGAAGCGAAATGAGCCCAGATTTGAGCCCACTGGCCCAGCCAGCGATCATCCCGATCCGACTGCAGTCGAGTTTTCGCAGCTCACATGAGCGGAGGATAGGAGATTCGAACTCCTGAGGGGTTGCCCCCAACACGCTTTCCAACAATGCGCACCAGCGTTCACCAATGTCCGCCACCGTCCGCGAACTGCGCGAACATGATCCGGGTGACCACCGGTGAACGGCGGTGGACGGGAGTGAATGAGACCAAAACTGAGACCAGGCGCGGTCTGATGCTCCTGTGGTCGCCGAGCGGCTGGACAGGCTTTATCACTGCGGGCGCAGTCGTCACAGGCCGTGGCAGCGACTCGTGCTGCATGCGATCCCAAATCGCCCCGTTGCCGAATCTGGCCTCATCAGCTTGCCCGCAACCGTGCGGCCGGCCGTGCACATATTGCCATGTTCTGCACGCTGAACTGACCACGGGTTGTGCCGCTGGGATTACCGCGACCGGGCGTTGCCGGTGGTGAGGCGCTGGGAGAGGTCGGGGTCGATCAGCGCACGGCAGACGTTGGTGATGTCCAGCATGCCGACCAGGCCGGCGTCGCCGGAGACTGGCAGGTGGCGGAAATGGCCGCGGCTCATGAGCATGGCTATCCCAAGAATCGACAGTCCCCTGCTCGGGGGGCAAGCGCCCAACTCACCGGTGCACGTGGCTGCAGACATTCACAGCCGGCGGCGGTGGTCCCCCGGAACCGGCCGCTTCTGAGACGGCGGACACGGAGCGGTACGTCTCTTTAGGCTCGCCGTATCGCTGGGTTGCGGCCCGTTCAGGTAGGCAGCAGTGCCGCCGCGAGGCTGTCGGACAGCCATCGGTTGAAGTCGGCGGTGCTCCAGCTGCGCTGAGCGACCAGCAGCCGGTAGAGGTGGCCGTCCGTGAGCGCCCAGCAGAGTTCCGCGGCACGTTGCTCGGTTATGCCGACGGCCAGTCCGTCCAGGGACGCGAGATACCGGATGAACACGGTAGCGCCCAACATCCGGTTGCGGCTCGCCTCGGCGAGCAGCTGTGCGGCCGCCGGGTCGATATCGGCTGCGGCGATGAGAACTTCGCCGAGCGGCGTGGTGCGGGCGGCGACGTTGGTCACGGTCTGCACCCAGAGCATGAGCGTCTTCCGCGGGTCGGACTCGGCCAGGATCGCCTTGATCGCCGGGCGGTCGGCCAGGGCGATCGGCTCGTCGTCGCCGACGATGGCCCAATCCAAGGCCAGCTTGAGCAGGGCCACCTTGCCGCCTACCGAGTTGAACACGGTACTCCGGCTCACGTGCGCGGCCTCCGCGATCCCGTCGATCGTCGTGGCCGCATAACCCTGGGCCAGGAAGAGGTCGTGAGCCGCGGTGACGATCGCCCGCCGGGTACGGCGGGCCTGCTCGTCGCGCACCTGCGACGCGTACCGCTTCCGCTGCTGGCTCGTCGGGTCAGGCGGCTGGGTCATCGCATCGGGCGGGCTCGTTGCGCCGGGTGGGGGGCTCATCGTGACCCGCCCGGGGCCTTGACTTCCCCCAAATTCGCTGGACTCTAAGTACAGTAATCATACCATCATTATACTGAACTTCCGCGCGTATGCGGTAACGACGGAGAAAGAAGGCGTGAGTCTGATGTCTGATGCCCCGTTTACCGGCGGCGGCTGGGACCGGCGGCGGTGGCTGATCCTGGGCGTGATCGCCCTGGCTCAGCTGATGGTGGTCCTGGACCTCACGGTGATGAATATCGCGCTGCCGTCCGCGCAGCGGGCGCTGGGTTTCACTACCGTGGACCGGCAGTGGGTGGTCATCGCCTACTCGCTGGCGTTCGGCAGCTTGCTGCTGCTGGGAGGCAGGCTGGCTGATCTGCTGGGCCGGAAGGTGACGTTCCTGGCCGGCCTGGTCGGTTTCGCGGGTGTGTCGGCCATCGGCGGCGCGTCGGTCAACTTCACCATGCTGATCACCGCGCGGGCCTGCCAGGGCGCGTTCGCGGCACTGCTGGTGCCGTCGGCGCTGTCGCTGCTGACCACCACGTTCACCGAGCAAAAGGACCGCGGCAGGGCATTCGCCGTCTACGGCGCGATCGCCGGGGCCGGCGGCGCGGTGGGCCTGCTACTGGGCGGCGCGCTGACCGAGTACCTGTCCTGGCGGTGGACGCTGTACGTGAACCTGATCTTCGCCGCGGTGGCCTTTGCGGGGGGAGCGCTGCTGCTGAAGCGCCAGCCGTCCCCGGTCAAGCCCAGGCTGGACATTCCCGGCGTGCTGCTGGTCTCCGCCGCGGTGTTCTGCCTGGTCTACGGTTTCTCCAACGCGGCTTCGCACAGCTGGTCAGCGCCGTCCACCTGGGGGTTCCTGGCCGCCGGCGTCGCGCTTGGCGTGCTGTTCGCGCTGTGGCAGGGGCGCGCTGCTCACCCGCTGCTGCCGCCCCGCGTAGTGCTCGACCGCAACCGGGGCGGCGCCTACCTGTCGATGCTTTTCGCCTCGGCCGGGCTGTTCGGGATCTTCTTGTTCCTGACCTACTACCTGCAGCAGACGCTGCACTACTCGCCGCTGGTGACCGGCGTGGCGTTCCTGCCGCTCAGCGCCGGCCTGATTATCGCGGCCAACCTGTCCACGATCGTGCTGATGCCCAGATTCGGGCCCAAGCCGCTGGTCGCGTCCGGGATGCTGGCCGCGGCAGGCGCGATGGTATGGCTGGCTCAGCTGGGCCCGCACACCGCCTATGGCGCGGGCGTGCTCGGCCCGACCATCCTGGCCGGAATCGGCGTGGGCCTGGTGATCGCGCCGGCGATCAACACGGGTACGTTCGGCGTGGCCCCGCAGGACGCGGGAGTGGCGTCCGCGACCGTCACGGTCGGCCAGATGCTCGGCGGCTCGGTCGGCGCGTCGCTGCTGAACACCATCTTCGCCGCCGCCGTCGCCTCCTACCTCACCGCGCACCTCGCCACCGCCCGGCTGATCGGCCGGCAGGCCCTGACCGGGCTGGCGCTGGCGCACGGCTACGACATTGCGTTCTGGTGGACCGCCCGCATCTTCGCCGCCGGCGCGGTCACCGCCGGCGCCCTGCTCCGCCCCGGGCCACTGCGCCCGGCGAGCACGCCGCCCCCGGCACACGCCGAAGTGACAACTGCACAAGCCAAGGCCGGCCCCGCTCTTCCCGGGTGATGTCGCTGGCGCAGATTCTCCGTGTCCGCGAAGGAGGTGACCGACGGACGCATGAGGGGATATTCACGTGAACTGCCAAGCCGGGGACCTCAGGGACCCATACCGCGCATTCAAAAAAGGAGGACGACAATGACAAACCCCGCTCGGCCCGATGGCCCCGCCGTCGATCCACGCCACCTGCTGGTTATCGGAGCCGGCCCCGGCCTCGGCGGTGCTATCGCGCACCGGTTCGCACAAGGCGGCTACCACCTCACGCTCCTGGCCCGGCGCACGGACGGGCTGACCAAACTGGCCAGCGACCTAGCCGACGCCGGCGCTGCCGCCGGCACCGTGGCCGCGGATGCCAGCGATCCTGAGGGCCTGCGCGCCACCCTCACCTCGCTGTATGCGAGCACCGGCGCGCCCGGGGTCCTGGTCTACAACGCATCGATGCTGACGCCGGACTCGCTGCTGAGCAGCGACGTCGCCCACCTGCACCAGGCCTACGACGTTGATGTCGTCGGGGCCATCGTGGCCACGCAGGTCGCTGCCCCGGCGATGCGGGGCGCCGGAGGCGGGACCATCCTGTTCACCGGCGGCGGGTGGGCTGACCACCCGGGGCCGGCCTGGGGCACCGTCTCGCTCGGCAAGACCGCGTTGCGGTCGGCGGCGACCATGCTCGGTGCCGACCTGGCGGGCGACGGCATACGCGTCGCCAGCATCACCATCGCCGGGCAGATCCAACCGGGCACACCGTTCAGCCCGGACCAGATTGCAGAGAAGTACTGGTCGGTCGTGCAATCAGACGGCACTTGGCAAAGCGAATTCCGCTTCGACGGAACATGAACCGCCAGCCTTGCCACACCGGCTGGCTGGCCGCGCCCACTACAGGCCCAAGTTCAGCCTGCGCGCGCGGCGTCCCTGACCAGGTACAACGTGAGTCATCTCAGCGTGCCACCATGCCGGTTTGTCCGGAATAAGAAATATGGCCAGCGCTCAACTGAGACAGGAAATGAGACACGCGCTTGGGCATGTAGCGCAGCGCGCAAACATGATCAAAGCATGTCGTCGCAGGTCAGCGGTAGCGGAGGATAGGAGATTCGAACTCCTGAGGGGTTGCCCCCAACACGCTTTCCAACAATGCTGACCGGCGTAACACGGACGTCCGCCACCGTCCGTGACCTGTGCGGACGCGCTCTGGGGCCCTCGGTGAACGGTGCCGGACGGCGGTGAATGAGACCAAAACTGAGCCCAGCCCCGGGGGGCGCGGGCTCGGCTTAGAGCCAGGTTTCACCGTTGATGAGGTCGGTCTCGCCCGGCTGCTTGGCGAGGATTGCCTCAAGGGCAGCGATGATCCGCCCGGTGTCGGCCCGGGTGCGGCGGTAGCTTCCGGGAATGAAGATCATGCCGAAATGACCGTTGCCGCCGGGCACGATCGCCTCATTGTGCAGCGGGCGGTAGTCGCGCAGGTTGTTGGTCACGATCGCGCGGTGCTCGGTCCTGGCAAACACGAGGACCTCTGGATCTGACATCGCCTCGCGGCCGGGATTGCCCGCGACCGATTCCACATCGTGGCCGCGCTTACGCAACTCCCGCGCGATCACCGGGGACAGCATCTCATCCAGCAGCAGCTTCACCGCCGGACAGCAGCCTGCCCGGCCGCATAGGCGGCGTGCGCTTCGGCGGTCTCCTGTTCATTCAGGTCGATCCACTGGTCGGTCTCGTCGGGATAGGCCCCGTAGTAAGAGACTGCGGCCTGCACGAGGCCCAGTGGCAGTTCCAGGTAGCGTGCCGCCTCGCCCAGATCACCGTCGTTGTCGCGGACGGTCGCGACGACCTCCCAGACATCCTTACCAGTGCCTAGAAGCCGGGCACGGCGCCCAGCCGGGCCCTCAGCGAACCGGATCAGCGGGTGCTCATCCATGCGCAGGCCTTCCTCGACATACCGTTGCGCCAGAGTCCGCGGCGGCAGGTGCACGCGCCGGGCCCGGGCACCGAGACGCTGGATGGTTGCTTCGCTCAAGCGCACGCTCAGCGGCTGACTCATGTACTACACAGTAGCTCGCAACACTACGCTTTGCCAAAGGCAAGACCATGCCCCACACTCGCCGGCAGCCGCGGACAGTGAGCGCATTCCAGATCGGGGCTCCGGTGGTAGCGCCGAACGCCGACTCGGCGCGGATCACAGCATCCCTTCCGACGGTTATTGCCCCCATGCAGATCTTCCCGTTCGGTCGTGCCGCGCACGGCCCCAGAGGACCGGAGCCACCTGCGGCGGGTCAGGCGGCATGGGCGGTGGCTGCGTGCCGGCACCGCGGGCGGCAGCCGCGAATCCCGGCGCCAGTTGGACGGGGCATCATGGGGGCCTGGAAGCCGGTCGCCGCCGGGTATGCGCTGGTCAGCCCGCGTCTGAAGGTAGATGCGTGGACCAAAACTGAGACCAGCCACGGAGAGTTACTAGTCTCGTGCACAAAGAACCGCGACGAAATGCCTGGTCAAAGCCGCGGAGGATAGGAGATTCGAACTCCTGAGGGGTTGCCCCCAACACGCTTTCCAACACTGCTGACCAGCGTTCACCAAAGGCCGCCAGTGTTCGTGGCCTGTGCGGATGCGCGTCGGGAGGCCGCCGGTGAACGGCGGCGAACGCGAGTGAATGAGCCCACAACTGAGCCCGGGCTCAGGGCCGCTGCTCGCGTGGCCCTGAGCGGCTCAGCGAGCTTGATCGTTCCGGGCGCGCTCACCGGTCGCAGGACAGGCGTGGTACTACCCGTGATTACAAAGAAGTACAGAACCGTGGGGCCGCGGGTGCGCGATGGCCTTGCGGCGGTCGCTGAGTGGGAGGCTGAGCATGGCCCGCTGACCCGGCCGTCCTGGACGCGGCCCGCCGCCGTGCCGGGCTTGACGACGCGCGGCTGACGATCGCCAGGCGGGGAAAGCCACACCAGATCGGCGGCTTCATGCGCGCTCAGCGCTGATCAAGCCTGGTCACTGAAGGTGATCCGGTTCAAGGTGCGACGCCGCGCCGAACGCTTAATCGGCGCGGCTGGAAGCTGAGCAGGATCCATGGGCTGCCGCGTGCAGATCTTCTGGTTCTGTATGGGGCTGGTGTACTGTCTGCCGCCATCTGCCACGCCGCCCGTGCGGTCAGTCCCGGGTGATCTCGGCCGGGCGGGGCGTCTGGAACAGGGGCGGGAGGTAGCGCAGCATGAGGAGCGACCATGTGAGGTGGGTGAGCGCCGGGGCCAGGATGCCGCCGGAGGTGCGGCGCTGGAGGCCGAAGAGCACGCTGGTCGCGGTTCCTGCGAGCACGAGCGCGGGGTTGCGGGTCGCGGCGGTGGTGGCGGCGTAGGCGAGGGTGGTCTTGGCGAGGGGGTGTGAGTCCTGCACGAGGGACCAGAGTGCGCCGCGGAAGAACAGTTCCTCGGCTGCCGCGTTGGCGCACGCGGTGAGCAGCACGAGGGGCGTTGAGCCATCGTCTGCGTAGCGCAGGACGCTGCCGATGGCGCGGTTGAGCGGGGGGATGTGCCGGGCGAGCTGGGCGGCGCCGTAGAAGAGCCCGAATGCGGCCGCACCGGTGAGCACGGGCATGACCACCGGGTGGCGCCGGGCGTCTTCGCGGCCCCGGGTCATGTTCAGCGGAAGGGGCCCGGAGCCGAGGGCGCCGGCGGCCCAGGTGCCGGCCAGGCCCATCGTCAGGAGGTAGAACTGGGGGAGCCGGCTTTGGTGGACAGCGAGATCCCCAGCAGGACCGCGCCGCCGATGCCGGTGGCGGTGACAACCCGCCGGCGCCGGGCGCGGACCGTCGCCGGCTCTGCGTGGGCCGCGGGGAAATGGCCGGGGAGCGGGGAGTCCTGTCGAGCGGACGTGGTGCGTTCCCGCCACCGGCTCGTACGGTCGGCGGTCATCGGCCGGCACGTTTCGCCTGCCAGCGCTCGCTGAGCGCCTTCCGCACGGCGTTGTCGTAGGGCATGGGGTCGAAGGGGATAAGGTCGCGGATCGACGGGTCCCGCACGATGACCTCGTTGGTCATCGAGTCGATGAGTGCCCGGCCGGTGGCTGTGTCGACGTCGGTGACCAGGGTCAGCCACAGTGAGGACAGCCGGGGGGTGAGCAGTGGCACCGGCAGGATGGGGAGCGGGCGGTGCTGGATGGCGGCGACGCGGCGCAGCATGGTGGCGTACTGCAGCACCTCGGGTCCCCCGGCCTCGAAGACCCGGCCCGCCGCCTGCGGCAGGGCCAGCACCCCGAGCAGGTAGCGCACGATGTCGTCGACGGCGATCGGCTGGGTGCGGGTGGTGACCCACATGGGTGTGATCATGGCGGGCAGATGCTCGACGAGCTGGCGGGTCAGCTCCCAGGAAATGCCGCCGTGGCCGACGATGATCCCGGCCCGGATGACGGTCACCGGGACGCCGGCCGATCCGAGCAGCTTCTCGGCCTCACGGCGGCTGCGCAGGTGTGCCGACAGGGCGTCCTTGTCGTCGCCGAGCCCGCCGAGGTAGATGATCTGCTGCAGCCCGGCCCGCGCCCCCGCCTGCCCGAATGCCGCCGCGGCGGCTGCGTCCTTGCGTTCGAAGTCCGCGTCGGCGAGCGAGTGCACGAGATAGTAGGCCGCCCGGCAGCCGGCCATCGCGGTGCCCAGGGTGGCGGGGTCGTGAACGTCTGCGTGGACGGGCGTGCCGGTTCCGGCGTAGCCGGCGGGGTTGCGGGTCATGGCGACCACCTCGTGGCCGGCGCTGGCCAGGGCCGGGCACAGCCGGCGGCCGACGAAACCGGACGCGCCGGCCACGAGCACTTTCACCGCGGCCACCCGGCCTGCCCGCCCTCGGTCACCGGGTCACCCGCCATCAGCCGGGCCCCTGCGGCGGCGGCGATCTGCGCCGTGGCGCCGGCTCCGGCGAGGGCGAGCGGGGCGCGCCGGGCGAGGGCGGCGAGCTGCGGGCGGAGCGGCTCGAGGGTCTCCGGGACGGTGGCGGCGAGGACGACCAGTTCAGGTCGCGTGGCGCCGACGGCCCGCTCCAGCTCCTCGACCGGGGTGCTTGCCCCGAGATAGTCGATCCGCCACCCGTTCCGGTTGAGCACGATGCCGAAAACCATCAGCGCCATATCGTGCAGCTCGCCGGGTGGGCAGGCGAGCAGGGCCTGTGGCCCGTGCCCGCTCCCCCAGCTACGGGCAAGCCCCGCGAGCCGGCCGCGGATGACGTTGCTGGCAAAATGCTCCATGGCGACGCTGGCCGTCCCGCCTTGCCAGCGATCGCCGAGATCAGCGAGATAGGGAAGCACGACATCCCGCAGGACGGCAGGCAGGGACAGATCGGCCAGGAGCCGGTCCAGCACGGCCTGCGCGGCCGGCTCATCGAAAGCGTCCAGTGCCTGCCGGAGCCCGGCGAAGGGCTCACTCCCCGCGGACTCGGTCAGGCGCGGCCCGGCGAGATAGCCACGGGAGGTACTCGCATCGCCGCCGAGCGCGGCACGTGCGGCCTCGGCCGCGGATAGCCCCTCGGCGAGATAAGCCTGCATCCGGCGGATCCGCAACTCGTCCGCCCCGGAGTACAACCGGAAGCCGCCCGGTGAGCGCACCGGCTGCAGCAGACCATAACGGCTCTCCCACGCCCGGAGCACGTGGTCGCTGACCCCCAGGCGCCGGCTCAGCTCACCGATGCGCAGCAGCGGGCGGTCCCCAGGAAACTCCATGAGAACACTATACATTCTTTCGACAGTAATTTGACATTCCTTTGCGAGTAGGCGAGGCTATTTCTCGACGGACTCTAGACGAAATCTAGACGAAGCCCCGTACTAGCGGGGCCGGAGGGAGAAGGCATGCGAGAGTTTAGGTATCTGGCGGCAGCCACAGCGATCGCGGGCCTGCTGGCAGGCTCCGTCGCCACGGCGGCGTCAGCAGCAACGTCACAGCGTGCGGGGGCTCAGGCCGCTGCGGGCGTGCACCTGCGGGGCGGAGCCACCGCGGTCACCACGGCGCCTGGCATCGCGCCGGCGCTGCTGAAGAACGGCATTGTGCCGCACGCGATCTGGCCAGGCCGCGAATCGGTGCTGTCGCTCAAGAGCGGCCCAGCGGTGCGGTTCACGTTCCCGGTGACGGGGGGCCGAGTGACCCTCAGCCCGCTCGGCGGCAACATCTATCACAGCGGCGGGATCCTGTTCGTCAACGTGAAGAACGGCAAGAAGATCGAGGTCAGCCGGTTCACCATCGACCTGACCCACGCTGACCTAACCGGGATCGTGAACGGGAACCCGAAGGTACGCGTGCCGCTGTTCGGCCTTGACCTGTCGCACGCCAAGCTCATGGCGGGCAAGCACATCGTCACCGCGCGGGGAATCGGCCTCAAGCTCACCTCGGCCGCGGCGAAGGCGCTCAATGCCGCGCTGGGAACCAAGCTGTTCTCCGCTGGGCTCAAGCTGGGCACCGCCAAGACTCTTCTTCGGTTCTAAGGCCCGCAGACGGATCGCGGCGGGCTGGTGCAGCGGCTCGCCACCTGCGTTCGCATAGCGCCAGCCCGCCGCTGGCCTGCACGATGGCGCACTCCGCTGCCCAGCCCGACAGGAAACGTGACTGCCAGCGCTTCCCCAGATCCAAGCGCGCTTGACCAGGAGCGCGTTTGACCAGGAGAGAGAAGAGGAGTTCAGAGATGGCCTACCACCATGCGGCCGTGGAGTCGCGGAGTTCAGCCCCGGAGACGTTCGGGTACCTGGCGACCTTCAGCAATGCGGCGGAATGGGACGCGGGTGTGCTCGCCGGGCAGCAGCTGGATCCCGGCCCGGTCAAGACCGGCAGCCGCTTCCGGCTGGTGGTGCCGTTCCCGGGGGTGCGCATGCCCCTGACCTACAAGGTCATCAGGTTCGTGCCGGACCGAGAGGTGCTCCTGCACGCCACCAATGTCGTTCTGCGATCCACGGACCGGATCATGGTGACGGGCGCCGCGGACGGCTCGACGGTCAGCTATCAGGCCGAGGTGCGGCTGCGGGGCCCGCTGCAGGCGCTCGACCCCACCCTGCGGGCAGGCTTCCGCGGCGTGGCGGAGCGGGCGGCTGCCGGGCTTGGCCGGGTTCTGTCCGGGCACCCGCCACTGCCAGGCAGCACGGCACCGCCCAGGGCACCGGTCAGCTCCAACGGGACGGCGCCGCGGCCGGGGGGCGCTCCGTGACCCACTTCGGGCCCGCGGTGGACGCCGCGCTGGAGGCCTGCGTCGTCCCTGGCTTTTCCCGGATCGGCCTGGCCGTCCGGTCCCGGCTGCTGCCCGAATTCACCGACGCCTACCCAGCCGCCGGGCGGACCATCATCATCACCGGTGCGACGTCCGGGATCGGGTACGCGGCGGCCGTCGAGCTAGCCCGGCGGGGCGCGGCGGTCCACTTCCTCGCCCGGGATCGCGGCCGGGCGGAGCGGGCGAGGCGCGGCATCGCCGCTGCGTCCGGCAGCACGGCCATCAGCTATGGCCTGGCCGATCTCGAGGACCTCGATGCCGTCCGCGCCTTCGCCCGCCAGTTCCGCGCCACCCATGACCAGCTCGACGTGCTCATCCATAACGCCGGCGTCATCCATCCCGAGTTCCGCACGGACGGGGCCGGGACCGAGCTGACCATCCTCGGGCAGGTGGCCGCGCCGTTCCTGCTGACGACCCTGCTCATGCCCGCGCTGCTTGCCGCCGCCCCCTCCAGGGTGATCACCGTCTCCTCGGGCGGGATGTACACCCAGCGCCTCGACCTGGCCACCCTGCAACTGCCCAGGTCGTATTACGGGGGCGTCACCGCGTACGCGCGGGCCAAAAGGGCTCAGGTGGCGCTGAGCCGGGAATGGGCGCGCCGGCTCGCCGGGACCGGCGTCGCCTTCCACGCCATGCACCCCGGCTGGGTGGACACCCCAGGGGTGGCCGCCGCGCTCCCCGGGTTCCGGCGGGTCACCCGGCCGATCCTGCTCTCACCCGAGCAGGGAGCCGACACGATCGTCTGGCTGGCCACCGCGCCTCACGCGCGCCTGGGCAGCGGCCGGTTCTGGCACGACCGGCGCGCCCGGCCCGAACACCCGCTGCCGTGGACACGGGAGAAAGACCCCGCCACGGCACGCAAGCTCTGGGATCACCTGGCCGCGGCAACCGCCACGGACTCACCAAAGCTGGCACAGGCAGGGCGGGATAGCGCGGCTGATGAGCATGACATCCCTGCGCAGGGGCAGAGATGACCGGGCAGCAGCCGTATGAGACCGGGCAGCAGCCGTATGAGGTAGTGGATCGCCGGGACGGGTTCGAGCTACGCCGCTATCCGGCGCACCTGGTGGCCGAGATCGAGGTGAACGGCTCGTTCGATGAGGCACCCAGCCGTGCGTTCCGCCCGCTCGCGAGGTTCATCAACGGCGCGAACCGGGCGCGCCGCCAGATCGCGATGACCGCGCCGGTCACCCAGCAAGAGGCCGGCCCGGAAAAGATCGCCATGACGGCACCGGTGGTGCAGCAGGCCGCCGGCCGGCCCGGCAGCTACCTGGTGCAGTTCGTGATGCCGTCGCACTTCACCGCCCAGACGCTGCCGGCGCCCGACGATGCCCGGGTGCGAACCCGGCAGATCCCGCAGCAGCTGGCGGCAGCGGTGCGGTTCTCCGGCCGGTGGACTCGTAAGGAGTTCGAGGAACGCGGGGCGGCGCTCCGCCAAGCCGTCGTCGCGGCAGGCCTCCGCCCAGCCGGCCCAGTGCGTTATGCCCGCTTCAACCCGCCCTGGACGCCTTGGTTCCTCCGGCGGAACGAGGTCGTGCAACCCATCGAGGAGTAACTGCGAGGCAGCCGCAGAGTCCCGCGCCAAGGCCAAGAGGACACAGCCAGCGCCCACGTGCCGTTGCAGGCAGCAAACCAGCCTGGGCCGGCGAAGCGGGACACATCGGATCATGCGACGCTGAGGGGTGGAGCGCAGGCTGGCCATCGCCGCCGGAGTGGCGATCGTCGTCGCGGGCACGCTACTGCACTTCGTTTACGGCTGGTCGGGACATAACGCGCTGGCCGGGCTGGTCAGTCCCGTCAACGAGAGTGTGTGGGAACACACCAAGCTGCTGGTCGTCCCGGTGGTCGTTGCCGGGGCGGCGGCGGTCCTGCTGCATGAGGTCCGGCGGGTGGCGTGGGCCGCGCTAGGGGAGGCGATCCTGGGGGGGCGGCCATCGTCGCCGTCTTTTGCGCCTGCACCGGGGCTCTGGGGACCGGGCCGATCTTGTGGGCCAGCATCACCTCGTTCGTACTGGTCGTGGCGGTGGGCAGTGGCCGCACCTGCGGGTCATGCTCTCCAAGCAGATCACTGTCCCGCCGGGACGGTGGCTTCCGTGCTCGGTCTGCTGGCCCTGCTGGCCCTGTCGTGCACGTCACCGTGGATGGACTACTGGCGCCGTTGTAGCAGCCGGGGTGGTGTGTTGTCGCGGCCAGCTCCTGGCCGGTTTTCGGCCAGGGCGGGGCACGGCCGGCTGCCCACGAGCAGGAGGCGCCGCCCGCGAGCGCGTTCACCGCGGCCACTCAGTATTCTCGGCCGCGGTGACCGGGTCGCCGGTGAGCAGCCGTGCCCTTGCGGCGGCGGCGATCTGCGGCGTGGCGCCGGGTCCGGCGAGGGCGAGCGGGGCGCGCCGGGCGAGCGCGGTGAGCTGGGTAGCGTGGGGCTTGAGGTTCTCCGGGACGGTGGCGGCCAGGACGACGAGGTCCGGGGGCCTCGCGTCGACCGTCCGCGCCAGCTCGTCGACCGGGGTGTCCGTCCCGAGGTAGTCGATCCGCCACCCGTTGCGGTTGAGCACGATGCCGAAGACGATCAGCGCCAGGTCGTGCAGCTCGCCGGGGGGGCAGGCCAGGACGGCGCGGGGGCCGTGCCCGTTCCCCCAGCCCCGGGCCAGCCCGGCGAGCCGCCCGCGGATGACGTTGCTGGCGAAGTGCTCCTGGGCGACGCTGGCCGTTCCGCGCTCCCAGCGCTCCCCGAGCTCGGTGAGATAGGGCACCACGACGTCGCGGAGCACCGCCGTCAGGGAGAGGTCGGACACGAGCCGGTCCAGGACTGCCTGGGCGGCTGGCTCGTCGAAGGCGTCGAGGGCCTGCCGGAGGTCACCGGACAGCTCACCCGCCGCCGGCGCGGCGCGGCGCGGCCCGGCGGCCCGGCCGAGGCCCGCCTGGGCCCCGTTGTCCTCCCCGAGCGCCGCTCGCGCCGCCTCGGCGGCCGACAGCCCGCGGGCGAGGTGGGCCTGCATCCGGCGGACCCGCGACTCGTCCGCCCCGGAGTACAACCGGAAGCCGCCCGCTGAGCGCACCGGCTGCAGGAGGCCGTAGCGGCTCTCCCACGCCCGCAGCACGTGGTCGCTCACGCCGAGGCGCCGGCTCAGCTCACCGATGCGCAGCAGCGGGGGGCCTTCGGGAGTGTCCATGCCGACACTCTACGATATTTCGACAGACATTTGACAAGACTGGCCGCGAAGGCCTACCGTCGCTCTTAGACAAACCCTAGACAGAGGCTGAACATCATGGGCTCCTGCGCCAACGGCCCGGCGACCGCCGCCGGCTCCGCTCCCCCGGAGCACGGCACGGCCGCGGACGCACGGCGGCCGTCCGTGGCCGTGATCGGCGCGGGGGTCTCCGGCCTGACCGCGGCCTACCTGCTCTCCGGCACCCACGACGTCACCCTTTTCGAGGCGGAGGACCGCCTCGGCGGCCACGCGCACACCCACGACGTCACGGATTCGGATGGCCGGCGGCTCGCTGTGGACAGCGGGTTCATCGTCCACAACGACGTGACCTATCCCTGGCTGCGCAAGCTCTTCGGCGAGCTGGACATCCAGGTGCGTCCCGCCGAGATGAGCATGAGCGTCCGCTGCGAGGGGTGCGGGCTGGAGTATGCCGGCGGCCGCGGGCTGCGCGGCGTGTTCGCCCAGCCACGCCGCCTCGCCGACGCCCGGTTCCTCCGGATGCTGTGGCAGGTCAGGCGGTTCCGCCGGCGCGCCTTGGCCTTCCTGCGCACGACGGACGAGGAAGATCTCACGACCTACGGCGAGTTCCTGGCGCGGGAGGGGTTCAGCGGCTACTTCGTCGCCCACTACGCCGTTCCGGTCGTCTCGTGCGTGTGGTCCGCCGGGCGGGAGGCGACGCTGACCTACCCGGCGCGCTACCTGTTCCGGTTCCTCGATCATCACGGCATGCTCCGGATCGGCGGGGCACCCCAGTGGTACACCGTCGCCAGCGGGTCACGGGTCTATGTTGACCGGCTCGCCCGGCTGCTGCAGGACGTTCGCGCGTCCCATGCCGTCACCGACGTCACCCGCCGCGCGGGCGCCGTCGAGATCCGGGACGTCACCGGGCGGATCACCCGCGTGGACCGCGTCGTCATCGCGACCCACGCCGACCAGGCCCTCGGCCTGCTCGCCGACCCGAGCGATGCGGAGGTCACCACTCTCAAGCAGTTCGGCTACTCGCACAACGTTACCGTGCTGCACACCGACCGCTCGGTCCTGCCGGATGCCGCGCAGGCCCGGGCCTGCTGGAACTACCGGATGACGTCCTGCCACCGGCCCGGCCAGCCCGCCGTGGTGACGTACTGGATGAACCGGCTCCAGGGACACCGTGCCGCCCAGGACTTCCTGGTCACGCTCAACGACCGCGAACGCCTCGACCCGGAGTCCATCGTGGCGACGATGGACTACGAGCACCCGATCTACACGCCCGAGGCGGTCCGCGCGCAGTCGCAGCTCGGTGGCCTTGCCACTGATAGCACCGTGTACGCCGGCGCCTACCACGGGTGGGGCTTCCACGAGGACGGGTGCCGCTCCGGTGTCGAGGCCGCCCGGCACTTCGGAGTGGCCTGGTGAGCACGGGCTCGCTCCTCACGTCGGCGTCCGCGCCCGCCCGCCCGCAGCTGCCCCAGCTCCCCCAGCTGCCAGCCCTGGTCGTCGGCCAGGTCACGCACCGGCGCCCCGGGCCGGTGCGGCATGCCTTCCGGCACCGGGTCTACCAGTGGCTGGTCGACCTGGACTCACTCCCCCGCCAGCCCTGGCACCTGCGGGCGTTCGCGCAGTTCAGCAGCGCTGACCACCTCGGCGACCCCGGCCTGCCGATCAAGGGCAACATCGAGAACTACCTGGCGCGGGGCGGCATCGACCTCGGTGAGCGGGGACGGGTGCTCATGCTGGCCAGCGCCCGGGTCCTGGGCCACGTGTTCGACCCGCTCTCGGTCTTCTGGTGCTACGACAGCAGCGGGCGGCTCGTGTGTGTCGTCGCGGAGGTCCACAGCACCTACGGCGAGCGGCACGCCTACCTCCTGCGGCCAGACGAGGCGGGGGTCGCCGTGACCGGCAAGGCCTTCCACGTCTCCCCGTTCTTCGACGTCAGCGGCACCTACGAACTGCGGTTCACCCTGAGGCCGGACATTGTCGCCACGACCGTGACGCTGCGACGCCACGATGCCGTGGCGTTCAGCGCGGCCTTCAGGGGCCGGCCCGAGCCCGCCACCAGCCGGAACCTGGCCCGCCGGCTCCTCCGCCAGCCCCTCATGCCCCAGCGGGTCTCGGCCCTGATCCGGGTGCACGGCATCTGGCTGTGGCTTCGTGGCCTGCCCGTCCGCCCTCGACCACATCACATCCGGCAGGAAGGGGTCTGACCATGACCGTCTCCACCATCATCAGGTGGCCCACCGCCGCCACCCCGCCACGGGCGCCGCTCAGAGCCACGATCGCACAGATGATCTTCGAGCGTGCCGTCCGGCGGGTCCCTGTCCGCGTGACCTACCCCGACGGCCGGGTGCTCGGAGCAGGGTCGCTGGCATGGCCCGAATTGGAGGTCGTTCGCCCTGCGGCGTTCTTCGCCCGGCTGGGCCGCGACGCGAAGATCGGGTTCGGTGAGGCCTACATGGCCGGGGACTGGCGGGCCGGGCCCGGCACCGACCTGGCCGACCTGCTGACATCCTTCGCCTCGCGGCTAACCACGCTGATTCCTCCGGCCCTGCAGCGGCTGCGTGTCTTCATCGACAGGCGCGTCCCCACCGACCACGAGAACACCCTTGATGGTGCGCGCAGCAACATCGCCGCTCACTACGACTTGAGCAACGACCTGTTCGCCGCCTTCCTGGACCAGACGATGACCTATTCCTCGGCGTGGTTCGACCAGAGCGAGCCCGTGGAGACCGCAACCCAGCTCGAGGAGGCACAGCTGCGCAAGATCGACGGGATCCTCGACCTCGCCGGCGTACGCAGCGGCACCCGGCTGCTGGAGATCGGCACCGGATGGGGCACACTCGCCATCCGCGCAGCGCAACGAGGTGCCCGCGTCACGACGATCACCCTGTCCCGCGAGCAGATGCTGCTGGCCCGTGAGCGGGTGGAAGCCGCCGGCCTGTCCGGGCTCGCCGAGGTGCGGGTGCAGGACTACCGCGAGGTCGACGGCGAGTACGACGCCATCGTTAGCGTCGAGATGATCGAGGCCGTCGGGGAGGCCTACTGGCCCACCTACTTCGCGGCCCTTGACCGGCTCCTCGCTCCCGGCGGCAGGGCCGCCATCCAGGCAATCACCATGGACCACGAGCGTTTCCTCGCCACCCGGCGCAGCTTCAGCTGGATCCAGAAGTACATCTTCCCCGGCGGCATCATCCCGTCCCTGCAGGCGGTCGACGACGCCCTCGCGGCCCACACCACGCTGCGCGTGACGCGGCAGCGCGAGCTCCGGGCGCACTACGCCCGGACCCTGCACCTGTGGCGGGAACGCTTCCTCGGCCAGTGGCCCCGCGTCCACGCCCAGGGCTTCGACGAGACCTTCCGCCGCATGTGGGAGTTCTACCTCGCCTACAGCGAGGCCGGCTTCCGCAGCGGCTACCTCGGCGTAAGCCAGCTCCAGCTAACCCGGGAGCCAGCATGAAGCTCAATGGCAAGGTCGCCTGGGACGCCGGCGGATCCAGCGGCATCAGCGCCGCCGTGGCACGCCAACTCGCATGCCGTGGCGCGGCCGTCATGATCGGATGGCGCTGCTGATGAAGACCGCGCGCCTCGTCCCCGCCCGTGCCTGGACGGCCCTGTGGGAAAGCACCTCGCTGCCTGACACCCGTCCGGCCGAACACCCCGACCGAGACCACCGGAAGCAAAGGACACCATGAAACTGCTCAAGACCGTCGTCGTCGACAAACCCCTGGACGCAGTGTTCGGCTACCTCTCTGACTTCACCACGACCACCGACTGGGACCCGGGCACAGTGGCCACTGTGCGTCGGCACGGCAACGGAGGAGTCGGCACCACCTACCTCAACACCTCAACATTTCTCGGCCGGACGACCCAGCTGACCTACGTCGTCGATGAATTGGTGGACCAGCAGCTCATTCAACTTCGTGGGGAGAACAAAACCGTCATCGCCGTTGACACCCTGACCTTCCGGTCCGTGGCGTCCGGAACCGAGGTAACCTACGCCGCCGAGTTCACCTTCAAAGGCCTATCCCGCATCGCCGTCCCACTGCTCAAGCCCGCGTTCGAACGCCTCGGCAACGAAGCCGAAGACGGCATGCGCAAGGCTCTGAACCGACTCTGACCAAGGTGGTTCCAAACTCGCCGCCCGCCTCGTCCACGCCGCCGGTCAGCGGCCAGCTCCGGACCACCCGGCATCGGTGCATGAGGCACCCTCGTCAGGGTCATCATGGCTGCGCTGTGATCGCGCGGCCCGGTTTCGACCGGCACGACCGGGGCACACCACGGCCGTGAAGACGACGACCGTCACCGTCAGCGCCGTAGCGGCCACCGCGGCGATCGGCGGTGTCGCGGCCGACCCTGGGTCCGCCTGGTATCGCAGTCTGCGCAAGCCCCGGTGGCAGCCTCCGCCTCCGGCCTACGCGCTGGTCTGGACGCCGCTGTATATGACCATCGCCTACGCAGGCGCCAGGGCGCTCACGCGCGCCCAGAGCCGCGATCGCAGCCAGCTTGCCGGCGGCCTGATCCTTGACCTGGCGCTCAACGCTGCCTGGACGCCATTGTTCTTCCGCGCCCGCCGGCCTCGCGCCGCGCTGGCCGAGATCGCCTGCCTCAACATCACCAACGTGCTGCTGATCCGCCAGACATGGCGGGCTGACCGCATGGCAGCGGTCCTGCTGCTGCCCTACGCCGGCTGGACCGTGTTCGCCACCGCCCTGAACGCCGAGATCATCCGGCTGAACCCCAGCGCCTGAGTCAGGGAGACCCAGGCACGGGCTCCACGCAAACGCAACCACGCGTCCGTTCACAGCCGCGCTTGCGCTGCGCCGAGAACGGCGGTCTCGGGCGCGCAGTCGAAGCCCGCTACTTACGCTCACCGGCAACGCTCAACAATCTCACCGCGCCCAACACGCTTCTGCGGCGTGCGCCCTCTCCGTTCGGACTCGTCCGCTACGCCCGTGACCAGGCATAACACCGGCGCGTGATGCTGCCAGGGGCACGCTGACGGCCCGTCAAATGAGCCATCAAATGAGCCCACGGCACCCCCAGGCGCCTGTCCCGCGGCGGCCAAGACCGGTGTTTCCGCAAGTCAGCACGGCGGAGGATAGGAGATTCGAACTCCTGAGGGGTTGCCCCCAACACGCTTTCCAAGCGTGCGCCCTAGGCCACTAGGCGAATCCTCCGCCGCACAGCCTACCGAGTCCCGGCAGCGTCCTGGCCACGACTCCGGAGAGGACCCATGTTGCAGAGCCGCCCGGCCCTCAGCCCGCCAGGCCGGGACGGCCCGGCAGCGGGCGACTGCGGATACCGGCGCGCGGGCAGCCGGCCGGCTGACTAGACTGGCTGGAAGACCCCTCGCACGGCGTTTATCCCGCCAACCCCCCCAGGGCCGGAAGGCAGCAAGGGTACGCGGGCTCTGACGGGTGTGCGGGGGGTCCCTTCAGTCCCGGCAGGATGAGGTTATGGCAGGCGACGTCCCCAGTCCCAGTCACGATCCTGGCCCCGCGGACGCTCCGCGGCCAGAGGCTCCCGCCGCGCCGCTTGCCCTGTATCGCCGGTACCGGCCGGCCACTTTCGCGGAGGTCAAGGGCCAGGAGCACGTCACCGAGCCGCTGCGGCAGGCGCTGCGCAGCGGCCGGGTGCACCATGCCTACCTGTTCAGCGGGCCGCGCGGCTGCGGGAAGACCTCCAGTGCGCGGATCCTGGCCCGCTCCCTGAACTGCGAGAACGGGCCCACCCCTGACCCGTGCGGCGAGTGCGCTTCCTGCGTGGCGCTGGCTCCCGCCGGGCCGGGCAGCATCGACGTGATCGAGATTGACGCCGCATCCCACGGCGGCGTGGATGACGCCAGGGACCTGCGCGAGCGTGCCTTCTACGCGCCGGTATCCGGGCGATTCAAGGTCTACATCATCGACGAGGCCCACATGGTGACCAGGGAGGGCTTCAACGCCCTGCTGAAGCTGGTCGAGGAGCCGCCGCCGCACCTGAAGTTCGTCTTCGCTACGACCGAGCCGGAAAAGGTCATAGCCACCATCAGGTCCCGGACGCACCATTACCCGTTCCGGCTGGTGCCGCCCGCGGTCCTGCGGGAGTTGCTGGAGAAGATCCTCGCCGCCGAGGGCGTCCGGTACGAGCCCGCCGTGCTGCCCGTCGTCATCCGGGCGGGCGCCGGATCGGTGCGCGACTCCCTGTCGGTTCTCGACCAGCTGATGGCCGGCTCGGACGAGTCCGGCCTGACCTACGACCGGGCCATCGCGCTGCTCGGCTTCACCGACGAGAGGCTGCTCGACGATGTCGCCGAGGCATTCGCCGCCAGGGACGGCGCCGCAGTCTTCCGCGCGATCGACCGCGTCGTGGAGGCCGGGCACGATCCCCGCCGGTTCGCCGCCGATCTGCTGGATCGCCTCCGGGACCTGATCGTGCTAGCCGCCGTGCCGGATGCGGGAGCGACGGGGCTGCTGGACGTGCCGGCCGACCGGCTGGAGCGGATGCAGGAGCAGGCGGATGGCCTCGGGCAGTCAGCGCTGACCAGGGCCGCGGAGATCGTCAGCGCCGGCCTGGTCGAGATGCGCGGCGCGACCTCGCCCCGGCTGCAGCTCGAGCTGATGTGCGCGCAGGTGCTGCTGCCCCCGGCCAGCCCGGCGGATGGCGGCCTGCTGGAGCGGCTCGAGCGGCTTGAGCGCAGACTGGGTGCCGGCGAGGCGGAGGGGCGCGCGGTGCTGCCGCGGGCCCGGCCGCCGCAGGCTGCGCCCGGCCCCCCCGCGGAGCTGCAGCCGCGGGCAGCCGGGGCCCCGGCGCCCGGCTCCCGCGCGCCCGGCACGCCAGCGCCGGGCCAGCAGGCACCGGCTGCACAATCATCAGGAGCACGGGCACCGGGAGCCCAGGCACCGGGAGCCCAGGCACCGGGAGCCCAGGCACCGGGAGCCCAGGCACCGGGAGCCCAGGCACCGGGAGCCCAGGCACCGGGAGCCCAGGCGCAGCGCCAGCAGGCACCGGCTCCGCCGCCGCCAGCCCCGGCCGGGGAACCTGCTGCCGCGGAAGCGGCGCATGCGAGAGCAGCGCAGGCGGAGCCGTCGGCGGCGGGGCCTGCCGGGGCTGGGAACGGGTCGGCGCGGGTCGATGCCGCCACGCTGCGGGAGCGCTGGCCGGATGTCCTGGACGGAGTCAGGAACACGCGCAAGGTCGCCTGGATCCTGCTCAGCAATGCCAGCGTGGAATCGCTGGCCGATGGCGTCCTCACCGTGGCGTTCAGCCGGGAGGGTGACGCGAAGGGCTTCCAGAGCAGCGGCTGCGACCGCGAGCTGGGCCAGGTCCTGCAGGCTATGTTCGGCGTCTGTCCGCAGATCAGGACCATCGCGCGAGGCGGGAATCCGCCTGGCGGCAGGGGCGCCGGCGGGACCGCTCCCGATGGCGGCGGGCCGTTCGGTCACGGCGGCCCGGCAGCCGGCGTCGTCATGGCGGCAGGCTCCGGCAGGCCTGAGGGCTCCAGCAGGCCTGAGGGCTCCGGCAGGCCGGAAGGCCCCGGCAGGCCTGAGGGCTCCGGCAGGTCGGCGGGCCGGGCCGGCCCGCCGCCGGCAGGCACCGCCGGTCACCGCCCGCCCGGCCCGCCGCCCGGGCCGGCGCGCCCGGCCGAGCCGCCCGGCGGCGACCCGGCTGACACCGACCCGGCCGACGAGCTGGCCCCGGGAGAGCTCACGGGGACCGACCTCATCGAGCGCGAGCTCGGCGGGCGCGTGATCGAGGAGATAGGCGGGTCCTAGCCGCTGATTCCGCAAGCCGGCGCGCGGCGGGCGCCGCACTGCTGCCGCACTGGCGGGCAGGCAATAGGCTCAGACTGACAGGGATCGGCTGCGCGGATCGCGCACCGCGCGATCCGCGCTGAGGCCATCGCGAGCAGCGTGGTGGCAGGACTCTTGGGGGCCCCGTGGATCCAGGCGGTCAGCTGGACATGCAGCAGCTTCTCGCGGCAGCGCAGGAGATGCAGAGCGCGCTGATGAACGCGCAGCAGGAACTCGCTGACGCCGCTGTCGAGGGCACGGCAGGCGGCGGGCTGGTCAAGGCGGTCGTCAACGGCCAGGGCGAGCTGGTGGACCTCACCATCGATGCCGCAGCCATCGATCCGGACGACCCGGCCGAGACCGCGCAGACGCTCGCCGACCTGGTGCTCGCCGCGTTCCGTGACGCCTACCGGGCGGCAGGCGAGCTGCAGCAGCAGGCGATGGGGCCATTCGCGGCCGGCTTCGGCGGCGGCGAGGGAGTTCCGGGCCTGCCGGGATTCGGCGCCCCGGCCGCCGGGCCGGGCCAGCTGACGTACGAACCGGACGAGCCCTCCGGCCCTGAGGAGCCCGGCGAGCGCACCGCCGGACCGTGACATGTACGAGGGCGTCGTTCAGGACCTCATCGACGAGCTTGGCCTGCTGCCGGGAATCGGGCCTAAGGGCGCGCAGCGGATCGCGTTCCACCTGCTAGCGGCCGATCCCGCCGATCTGCGGCGCCTCTCGGGGGTGCTGCTGGAGGTCGTGGAGCGGGTGAAGTTCTGCCGCACCTGCGGCAACGTTGCCGAGTCCGATGAGTGCCGGATCTGCCGTGACCCGCGCCGTGACCCGTCGCTGATCTGCGTGGTGGAGGAGCCCAAGGACGTGGCGGCGATCGAGAAGATCCGTGAGTTCCGCGGTCGCTACCATGTGCTGGGCGGCGCGATCAGCCCGATCGACGGAGTCGGCCCGGATGATCTGCGGATCAAGGAGCTGATGGTGAGACTGGCCGACGGCACCATCACCGAGCTGATCCTGGCCACCGACCCGAACCTGGAGGGCGAGGCGACGGCCACCTACCTGGCCCGCCTGATCAAGCCGGTGGGCGTGCGGGTCACCAGGCCGGCCAGCGGCCTGCCCGTCGGCGGTGAACTGGAGTACGCCGACGAGGTCACGCTCGGCCGGGCGTTCGAGGGACGGAGGCTCCTGGATGTGTAGCTCGGCAGCTCGGGGGGCGGCGGCAGGGCGGCGAGCCTGGTGAGCGCGCAGCAGGAGGACCAGCACGCCAACGGCGACGGCTGGCGGCCGCTCGCTGACGGAATCGCCCGGCACACCAGGGATTTCCTCGACGGCGTCGCCGCGCTGGCGCACGGCGAGGGCGGGGACGAGACCATCCCGCTGCTGCTGCTCGAGGTAGCGCAGGTGATGCTGGCCGGCGCGCAGCTCGGCGCCAGCAAGGACGTCATCCTGCCCGGTAACTGGGAGCCGGACGTCGGTGCCGATCCCGACCTGGACACGCTGCGGACCGGACTGGCCAAGCGGCTGGCCGGGTGCGACGAGTACGCCGAGATCTTCGATCCCTACTCGGATACCCGGGCGACGGCGTTCCGGCTGTCCGACGACCTGGCCGCGGTCTGCGCTGACCTCATTCACGGCCTCAAGCACTACGACGCCGACCGGGCCGCCGAGGCCCTGTGGTGGTGGCAGTACTCGTACGTGAACCACTGGGGCACGCACGGCGGCGCGGCCCTGCGCGCCCTGCACTCGGTAGTCGCGCATGCACGGCTCGATGTTGACGACGAGCCCGTAGCGCCCTAGCCGGCCGTTCCCACCGGTAAACTCGGCCGCGACAGCTTGCCATCAGCCCTGCCGGGAGGGAGTGGCCCGCTCGTGGCCCTTGTCGTACAGAAGTACGGTGGATCCTCCGTCGCTGATGCTGACGGCATCAAGCGGGTCGCCCAGCGCATCGTGGCGACCAGGAAAGCCGGTCACTCAGTCGTCGTCGTGGTCTCCGCCATGGGCGATACCACCGATGAGCTCAAGGACCTGGCCAATCAGGTCAGCCCGCTGCCGCCGGGACGCGAGCTGGACATGCTGCTCACGGCGGGCGAGCGGATCTCGATGGCGCTGCTGGCCATGGCGATCGCCAATCTCGGCCTGGAAGGGCGCTCGTTCACCGGCTCGCAGGCCGGCGTCATCACCGACGCCGCGCACGGCAAGGCGCGCATCATCGACATCACGCCGGGCCGGATCTCGGCCGCGCTGGACGACGGGGCCATTCCGATCGTGGCCGGCTTCCAGGGGGTGTCGCAGACCACCAAGGACGTCACGACGCTCGGCCGCGGCGCGTCCGACACGACCGCGGTGGCGCTGGCCGCCGCTCTCGGCGCCGACTACTGCGAGATCTACACCGACGTGGACGGCATCTTCACCGCCGACCCGCGGATCGTTCCCGCCGCCCGCCGCATCCCGGCGATCTCGTACGAGGAGATGCTGGAGATGGCCGCCTGCGGCGCGAAGGTCCTCATGCTGCGCTGCGTCGAGTACGCGCGCCGCTACGACATGCCCATCCACGTCCGGTCGTCCTTCAGCACGGTCGAGGGCACCTGGGTGACCGATAGCAGTTCCGAAACGGAGGACACGGCGATGGAGCAGGCGATCATTTCCGGCGTAGCTCATGATCGCAGTGAGGCGAAGATTACCGTCGTCGGCGTGCCGGACAAGGTCGGCGAGGCGGCCAGGATCTTCCGCACCATCGCCGCTGCCGAGATCAACATCGACATGATCGTGCAGAACGTCTCGGCCGCCGCGACCGGCCGGACGGATATCTCGTTCACGCTGCCGCGCGACGACGGGCAGGCCGCGATGACCTCGCTGCGGCTGCTGCAGGATGAGGTCGGCTTCGACTCCCTGCTCTATGACGACCAGATCGGCAAGGTATCGGTCGTCGGCGTGGGCATGCGGTCCCATCCGGGCGTCAGCGCCACCTTCTTCGGCGCGCTGGCCGATGCCGGAATCAACATCGAGATGATCTCGACCTCGGAGATCCGGATTTCCGTCGTGGTGGACGAGAACGACGTCAACCGGGCGGTGGAGGCCGCGCATGCTGCCTTCGACCTCGGCGCCGGCGAGGGCCAGGCCGTCGTCTACGGCGGGACGGGCCGGTGACCGGCCAGCCAGGAGCCGGCCGCCCGGTCCTCGCGATCGTCGGCGCCACCGGCGCCGTCGGCACGGTCATGCGCGATGTCGTGTCCACCCGGCCGGACGTTCTGGGGCGAGATCCGGCTGATCGCCTCGGCCCGGTCCGCCGGGCGGCTGCTGCCGGTGCGCGGCCGGGAGGTGGAGGTCCGCGCGCTCACGCCGGAGGCGTTCGACGGGGTGGACCTCGCGATGTTCGACGTGCCGGATCAGGTGTCCGCTCAGTGGGCGCCGGTGGCCGCGGCCCGCGGCGTCGTCGTCATCGACAAGAGCGGTGCGTTCCGGATGGATCCCGATGTGCCGCTGGTGGTGCCCGAGGTCAACCCGGAGCAGGCGGCGCGGCGGCCGAAGGGCGTCATCTCGGTGCCGAACTGCACCACGCTGGCGCTGATCGTGGCGGTGGCCGCGCTGCACCGCGAGTTCACCCTGCGCGAGCTGGTCGCGGCGTCGTACCAGGCGGCCTCCGGGGTCGGCCAGGAGGGCACCGACGCGCTGTATGACCAGCTGAGCCAGGTGGCCGGGAACCGCTCACTGGGCCAGCGGCCCGGCGATGTGCGGGCCGTCGTCGGGGATGGCGGCCCGTTCGGCGCCCCGCTCGCGCTCAACGTGGTCCCCTTTGCCGGGTCGCTGCGGGAAGCGGGCTGGTCGTCGGAGGAGCTGAAGATCCGCAACGAGAGCCGCAAGATTCTCGGGCTGCCGGACCTGAGGGTGTCGGCGACCTGCGTGCGCGTGCCGGTCATCGTGGGCCACTCGCTGGCCCTGCACGCGGTGTTCGACCGCGAGGTCAGCCGGGAGGCCGCCTGGGAGGTGCTGCGCGCGGCACCGGGGGTGGAAGTGGCCGACGACCCCGCTCGCGGCGAGTACCCCACTCCGGCCGCGGCGGCCGGGACGGATCCGACCTGGGTCGGCCGGGTCCGGCAGAGCCTGGACGACCCGCGGGCGCTGGAGTTCTTCGTGGTCGGCGACAACCTGCGCAAGGGGGCAGCGCTGAACGCCGCTCAGATCGCCGAGCTGCTGGTCCCTGAGCTTGCGGCCCGGACCGTGGGCGCGCCGGCCTCCTGAGGCCGTTACCACCTGTCGGGATAGCCGGGGAGCGGCTGCCTGATGGAGCTGGCCGTGGGTCCGGCGGCGCTGGCCTCGGCGTCCCTGACCAGCACGAGATCGAACCGCACGTCAAAGAACGGACCGGGCATGCCATGGCGCTCGATGGCGGCCGGGTCATCGTTACGCGTGAAATCGATGATCAGGCCGTCGCGCACCCCCCAGGCGGCGTCACTGTCCAGGTACTCGTCACCGGCCACGAACAGGTGCGTCGTCAGCGGCCGGTAGCCGGCTGCCACGACCCGGGCGTGGATATGAGCCGGCCGCATGGGGTGCCGCCGCATCGCGCGCAGCAGCTCGCCGCCGGTCCCGTCGACCGGGACCGGGTAGCTGCTCGGCTTCACGGTCCGCAGCCAGTACCGGCCGGCCTCGTCGGCGGTGAGCAGGGCGCGCAGGTTGCCAGCAGCCTGGGCGTCGTCCTGTACGTCGTAGCGGCCCTGGTCATCGGATTGCCAGATATCGATCCGGGCGCCGGGCACCGGCGCGCCGCCGGTGTCGCGCACCGTGCCGCGCAGCAGCGTCCAGTCGCCCCGGTCCCACTCCGCCCCGGTAGCGATGATGGCTCCCAGCTCCCTGGGCGGAGCTGGCGTATGGAACGGTCCCTCGACCGTGGCCGGAGTCATCTGCGCCGGTCCCGGGTTGCCGAGCCCGTCCACCAGCGAGGACAGTCCGAGCAGGTCGGACAGCAGGATGAACTCGTGCCGGCCGGCGGTGCAGAACTCGCCGGTCCTGGCCAGGAAGTCCAGCCCGGCGCGCCACTCCCGTGGAGTCGGCCTGGTCTCCCGGGCGAACTCATGCAAGTGCCGGATCAGCGCGATCAGGAACTCGCTGACGCGCGGATCCTGGCCGCGTACCTGCGCGGTCACGGCATCGGTCAGATCCTCAAGCGACACTGCGCCGTCGCGGGTCTCGGGCACGCCCGGCTCCTCTCGCTGCCCGGCGCTTCCGGCCGCGGGGCGCGATGTGTCCTGCTGTCACGGCGCTGCGGGGACGCGCGGAATCTGACGGGCATTCGCTCACCCGGCGCCCGGCGGCGCGCATTTGCTGACAGTTAAAAAGATATACCCGCCGCGAATTTGTCGCAACTCAATTGCAATTGCGACTATCTCGCGATTATTCTCTTTCCGGAATCGCCGGGCACAGGAAATGACGAGGCGCTGATGAACCCGGACCGGGAAAGGCGGGGACGCGTCGCCAGCGCGGCTTACCGGTGGTATGTCGCGGTGCAGGTGGTGTCCATGGTCGGCACGATGATGGGGTATACGGCGCTGTACTGGCTGACGCTGCACATCGCCCGCGGTGCCGCCGTCACCCTGTCCGGGGTAGTCGCGGCTCAGTTCCTGCCGATGCTGCTATTCAGCCGCCGGGCCGGGATCATCGTGGGCCGTCGGCGCGCCGCGCGGGTGGTGATCGCTACCCAGTCGCTGCAGGCGGCCGGGTCGCTTGCGCTGGGGATCCCGCTGCTGGCCGGCTGGATGACGGTCTGGTACCTGGTGCTGGTGTCCTTCGCCATCGGCTGCGTCCAGTCCGTGGACGTCCCGGCCCGCCAGACGCTCATGCTGGACCTGGTCGGCTCGGCGGAGCTGCGCCGGGGCACCTCCCTCTACGCCACGATCACCGGCCTGGCCAAGATCGCCGGCCCGGGCTGGCCGGCGTGATCATCGCGATCAGCGGGGAGACCGCGGTGTTCCTGGCCGACGCCGCATCGTTCACCGGGGTCATCGTGGTGGTGTCCCGGCTGTCCGCAACCCTCCGGCCGACGGCGCCGGAGCAGGCCGGCCCGGTGCTGGCCCGGCGGTTCCGCTGGGTGCTGGACCTGCCCCGGCCGGTGCAGGCGGCGGCCCTCACGGCGCTGCTGCTGGGCGGCTTCGGGCTCCAGTTCGGGGTCACCAATCCGCTGATGGCGACCAGGGTCTTTCATGTCGGATCGGTGGCCTTCGGGCTGATCGGCACGTTCATCGCGGCCGGCGGCATCGCCGGGAACTACTACTCGTCCCGGCGCCGCGATCCGGGCCGCTCCGAGTTCCTGGCCTGGGCGCTGCTGTTCGGCGCCGCGGAGTCCCTGGCCGCGGTCATGCCCGCGATCTGGGCCTACGACCTGGCCATGGTCGTGCTCGGAGCGGCCACCCAGCTGTTCGCGGTCAGCGCGACCGTCTACGTCCAGCAGGCCACGCCGCCCGCCCAGCGCGGGCACGCGCTCAGCGCCTACAACACCGGCTTCATGGGCTTCGTGCCGGCCGGGGCCTTCCTGGTCGCCGGGCTCGCGGCGGCCGCGGGAGTCCGCTGGGCCCTGCTGGGCCCCGGCCTGGCCATCACCGCCAGCTCGGCGGCCATCCTCGCCGTTCTGCACGGGCGGATCCGGGCCGCCGCGGCCGGCCGCCCGTCAGCCGGCTGAGCCGGGCGCCTCGAACAGCTTGATCACGTTCCCGTCCGGGTCCGTGACCGTCGCATTCGCAGGTAGCCCGGGAGCGCTCTCGACCGGCCCCGCGCTGATGCCGCGTTCCCCGAGCCGGGCCAGGTAACCAGCCAGGTCGTCGACGGCCAGCGCGAGCAGGGCACGGCCGGCCCGGTCAGGGTCGCCCACGACGTACACCAGGCCGGTCTCCGTCAGCTGCCAGACCGCCTCGCTGCCGTTCGGCAGCCGGTCCGGCGGCCGGCCCAGCAGCTGCTCGTACCAGGCGCGGGCGGCCGGGAAGTCGGCCACGGCCAGCCCGGCAAAGACATAGCTGACGGGCACGGCATCCTCCGGCTGGATTCGGGCCGACGGCGCGGCGGGGGCCGGCCGGGCGAGGGGAGCTGGTCAGGTCAGGCGTCTCTCGGTGGCCCACCGGGTCAGCTGGTGCCGGGTGGAGAGCTGCAGCTTCCGCAGCACCGATGACACGTGACTCTCCACCGTCTTGACCGAGATGAACAGCTCGCGCGCGATCTCCTTGTAGGAGTAGCCGCGGGCGATGAGGCGGAGAACCTCCCGCTCCCGCGGGGTCAGCTGGTCCAGCTCGGGATCGAAGGACAGGCGGCCCTCATCAGCGGGCCGCAATGCCGCGAAGGCATCCAGGACAAAGCCCGCCAGCCTGGGCGAGAAGACGGCGTCTCCGGCCGCGACCCGCCTGATCGCGTCGATCAGGTCGGGGCCGGAGATCGTCTTGGTCACGTAACCCCGCGCGCCGGCCCGGATGACGGCGATGACGTCCTCCGGGGCGTCCGATGCCGACAGGGCCAGGAAGCGCACCTCCGGATGCGCGGCCCTGGTGGCATCGGCCACCAGGTGCCCGCCGCCGCCCGGCAGGTGCACGTCGAGCAGGACCACGTCCGGCACGCAAGCGGCGATCGCGGCGATGGCGGGCTCGACGTCGTCGGCCTCGCCCACTACGTCGACGTGGTCGCCGAGCTCGGACCGGACCCCGGAACGGAACAGGCCATGATCATCGACAATGAAGACCCGCGGCCGGGCGGAGTCGCGGGGGTGCGCGGCGGGCATGCTCATGCCCGGCTCGGCTGCCGCTGCCCGGCTGACCGCGGCATCGTCAGCGACACCTCGGTCCCCTCGCCCTGGACACTCCGGATGGTGGCCGAGCCACCGCGCCGCGCCATCCTGGCGCGGACGGACTCAGCCAGCCCCTTGCGGTCATCAGGAACGGCCGCCGGGTCGAAGCCGCGCCCGCGATCGCGCACGAACAGTGACACTTCGGCCGGCTCGACCTCGGCGAAGACGGAGACGACGCTGGCGCCCGACCACTTCACGGCATTGACGGTCGCCTCACGGGCCGCCGCCAGCAGCGCGCTGAGGTTATCGTCGAGCTCGCAGTCACCGACGGTGACCGCCTCGACGGCGACGCCGTGCTGGGCCTCCACGTCCTGCTGGATCAGCCGGACTCCGGCGGCGAAGGTCGCGACCTGACCGTCCAGCGAGCCTGGCGCCCGGCCGTCGAACAGCCAGGAGCGCAGCTCGCGCTCCTGCGCCCGGGCCAGCTGGATCACCTGCTGGGGGTTCTCGGCCCGGCGCTGGATGAGGGCCAGCGTCTGCAGGACCGAGTCGTGCACCCGGGCGGCTATATCGGCCCGTTCCTCGGCCCTGGCCCTGGCCTGGCGCTCGACCACCAGGTCGCGGGCGATGCGCAGCCACCAGGGGCCGAGGATCAGCACGATCCCGGCGATCACCAGCAGGACGCCGCCCAGCGGCCTGACCAGGTCGACGGGTCCGTGGTGCCCCGATATCAGCGCGGCCAGCCCGGCGATCAGCAGCAGGATCGCGGCCGATGCCCGCAGCCATCGCCGGGAGCGCTTCCGGCGAGCGGCCATGCCCCGCAGCGGCTCGGTTAGCTGCCGCATCATCTCCTGCTCGTCCGCGGGGGCGTTGCGCCAGATCAGCGCGAGGCCGGGGACGGCGATGATCAGCGGCCAGGCCGTGCCGCTGAACCAGCTCGCGCCGAGCGCGGAGGCGATGACGAGCACGAGGACCAGCAGCGATGCGAGACCCGCGGCCAGCGCGACCCCGCGCCGGTCGGCCACCGCCTTGACCGCGATGTTGCTGTCCTCGCCAGCCATCGGCACGAGCAGCCAGGCCAGCACGTAGACCGCCGCGCCGACGCTCACCAGGGTGGCCAGCACGAACACGAGCCTGATCACGGTGACGTTGATGCCCGTCCGCGCCGCCAGCCCGGCCGCGACCCCGCCGGCCAGGCGGTCTTCCCGCCCGCGCCGCAGCGGCCCGTGCGCTCTGGGTCCCCGCAGCCACCCGCGCGGATCCTGGCGCCAGGCGCGCGCGCGGCCGGGCCAGCCATCCCGCGGCCGCGTCCCGCCGCCCGGCTGCCATGGCGACCACGGACCGCCAGGCTGCTGGCCGGCCCGGCCGTCCGCCGCGGAGCCGTCACGTTCGTTCACGAGTCCATCATCGCGCCACTTGCGCCCGCCCGGCTATCCGGACGAACCCTGAGCGGCCGGTCCGGCGTTCAGGGTCGCATCGGGGGACATCCCGATACCGGTGCCGTCCGGACGGCAGCACGCTGGAGGCATGAACACAACAGCACCGAACCCGCAGGCATCTCCCGCCGATTCCGGCCCGCAGGCCGGCAGCCACGCCGGGCCGGACCCGCTGGCCGCCGGCAGTGCCGGATCTCAGCAGCTCCGCCGCCCGGCCTCCGGCCGCATGCTGGCCGGAGTCGCCGCCGGCCTGGCCGGCTACCTCGGCGTCGACGTGACCATCGTGCGCATCGTCCTGGCGGTGCTCACTGTCGTGGGCGGCGCCGGAGTGCCGCTCTACCTGGCCGGCTGGCTGCTGATCCCGGAAGAGGGATCTGATGAGTCCCTGGCCAGCGAGCTGATTCACTCCCTGTCGGCCCGATCGCACTGAACCTGATCGCACTGAACCCGATCGCACTGAACCCGATCGCACTGAACCGCGATCGCACGGAAAAGGAGGCAGTACCGAGATGTCAGCGCCGAGCAGCCCGACCTGGATGGCCGCCACCCGGCGCCGCAGTAGCTACGCCGATATGCGGATCTCCGACGCCGAGCGCACCGAGGTCGCCGACCTGCTGTCCAGGCACTACGGCGACGGGCGGCTGGACCAGGCGGAGTTCGACCAGCGGCTGGAGCAGGCCATGAAGGCGAAGACGTACCGGGACCTGAGCGGGCTGTTCGCCGACCTGCCGAACGCCGACGCGCCTGGCGCGCCCGAGGCGCACAGGGCGGCAACGAGGCCCCGGCGGTTCCCGGCCCACCGCATCCTGTTCCTCATCCTGATCATCGTGCTCACCGCCGCGGCCTGGCATGCCCTGGCCTGGATGGTGACTCCGTGGGTATGGATCGCGCTGCTCGGCGTGATCGCCCTCTACGCGACCCGGAACTCCCGGTCATCCTGACCGGCGCCCCTGGCCGGGCTGTGCCCGGCCAGGGGGCGATGACCGCATCGGGCGCAGAGCCGTAGGTCCTGGCAGTCGGGACCATCGGCCGTGCCGGGGCCGGGCCCGGCCTGCCTACGCTATTCCCGAGAAGGAGTGATCGTCAGCCGGAGCGGAGCAGCCAGGGGCGGAGCGCGCCCCGGGGCGGCCGGCTGAGTCTCGGGAGGCCGGTCATGGAGTTGCTGAACTCACTGGATGCCTCCTTCGTGGACGCGGAGGACCAGGATCATCAGACCTCGTTTGCCATCGCCTCCATCGCGGTGTTCGAGGGCCCGGCGCCCTCCTATGAGGAGTTCCTGACCGCCATCCAGCGGCGGCTGCCGCTCGTTCCCCTCTACCGCAGGAAGCTGCGCAAGGTACCGCTGAGTCTCGGGCCGCCGGTCTGGGTCGACGATCCTCATTTCGATATCCGCTATCACGTCCGGCACACGGCCCTGCCAGCCCCGGGCGGGGACGAGCAGCTGCGCAAGCTGATGGCGCGGGTGATGACCCAGCGCCTGGACCGCGACTACCCGCTGTGGGAGTACTGGCTGGTAGAAGGGCTGGAGCAGGGGCGCTGGGCACTGATCTCCAAGGTGCACCACTGCATGGTGGACGGTGTCTCCGGCACCGACATGTACCGGGTGATGTTCGATACCTCGCCGGAGCCGGCGCCGCTGCCGCCGGTGACCGATGCCTGGCCGGTACCCACCGAGCCATCGGACCTCGAGCTCGCGGCTCGCGCTGCCCTCAATGCCGTGCTGCTCCCGCTGCGCGAGCGCGGGGCCGTGCAGCGCGCGCTCGCTAACCGGGAGGCCGTGGCCAGGCACGCGGGCGACGCCCTGCGGGGCATCGCGAAGATGGCCGGGGCACTGTGGCCCGCGCCGGGGTCGTCCCTGACCGGTCCCATCGGCCGGCAGCGCCGCTACACCTGGGCCAGGGCGTCCCTGGCCGACGTCAAGACGATCAAGCGGGAGCTGGGCGGCACCGTGAACGACGTCGTCCTGGCCGCGATCAGCAGCGGCTTCCGCGCTCTCCTGCTGGCCCGCGGCGAGGAGCCGGTAGCGTCCATGATCCCGTCCCTGATCCCCGTTTCGGTCCGTAACGAGGGTGAGGAGAGCATCTACGAGAACCGGGTATCGGCCCTGGTGGCCAATCTTCCGGTGCACCTGGCCGACCCGGTGCAGCGCCTGGCCGACATCAGCAGCCAGATGGCGGACCTGAAGGAGAGCAGGGAGTCCACGGCAGGCGAGGCGCTGGTGGCGCTGGGCCGCTACACGCCATTCCCGCTGGCGTCGCTGTTCGTCCGGCTGGCCTTCAGCCTGCCCCAGCGGGAGATCGTCACGGTCACGACCAACGTGCCGGGGCCCCGCCAGCCGCTCTACGGTCTCGGCCGGCGGCTGGTGGAGATCATCCCTTATGTCCCCATTGCCACGACACTGCGCACCGGGGTCTCCATCTTCACCTACTGCGACCAGGTCACCTTCGGCATTACCGGCGACTACGACACCACTCCGGACATCGACGTGCTGGCCCGCGGGATCGAGCGCGGGGTGTCCGAGCTGCTGGCCGCGGCCCGGCAGCACGCCAGGCAGGCCGCTGACCTCCCGCCAGCGTCCTGAGCCCGCCGGTCAGGCCACTTGCGACCGGGCCGGGCCGATGCTCGCGAGCGCGGCGGCCGACGTGCGCAGTGACGTCTCCATTACCGCCAGGCGGCGCCGCGGGTCCATCAGGTTCAGCCCCATGGCGGCCAGGTCCTCGGGGCCCGGGGTCACCAGGGTGACCCGGATCCCGGCCGAGCGCAGCAGCTGAGCTTCGCGCAGCAGGGCCAGGGCGATCAGCCGCCGCAGCTTCCGCTCGACCTGCTCGTGTGGCCTGGCCGCGCGGCCGGGGCTGGTGCTCGCCATCGGCGCGAGCACGTAGACCTCATCCAGGCCGGACCGGGCGAGCACGCCGAGTGAGGTCGGCGATCGCACGCCGCCGTCGACGTAACGGCGGCCGCCGATGACGGCCGGCTCGAACCAGCCCGGAATGGAGCACGAAGCGACCACGGCCTCGGGCAGCCGGGCCCGCGGCGCGCCCGGCCGGCCGAAGATCACCCGGCGGCCCGAGTCATAGTCGACGGCCACGATCCAGGTCTGCCCGTCCACCCAGTCCGGGCCGTCCGGCCCTGGCCCGGCCATGGTCAGCGGGGCTGCCGCCGGGCCGTGCGCGCCGGAGTGAGCTTGCCCGTGCAGGACATGCACCATGTCGCGCAGTGCCGTGTGCTGCGCGCGGCCGCGCGGCAGCCAGGCGCTGGCGCCGACCAGCGGGTGCACCCGGTGCGGCGCCAGCACGGCGCTGAGCATCAGCCGGGGCGAGCCCACGCGCAGGTGCGGCGGCGGCGGGAAGGCACGGCCGCCGATCTCGTCAGCGGCCGCGGATCGCAGGACGCCCGCTGCCTCGCCCCGCTGATGGGCGATCAGCTCCCCGACGCTGATGCGGCAGCGCAAGGCGGCGGCGAGCACGCTGCCCGCGCTGGTCCCGACGATCACGTCAACATCGTTGACGGCGCAGGGCAGGCACTCCTGGAGCGCCGGCAGGGCGCCGGCCATCCAGGCGCCGCCCAGCACTCCGCCGGCGCCGAGCACCAGCCCTATTCGCGGCCGGGAGCGAGCGGGCAGCCGTTCCGGATCCATGATCACCTCCGCAGCCGCGTCACCGCGTCACCGCACAGCCCCAGTACCCGCAGCAGGCGATTTATCCGCCAGCGACTCCCGGCTAGCTGCCAGGCTGGTCCTTACCGCCACCATAACGCCGGCCCGGACTTCTCGTACTGCTGTGCGCGATGCGATCACCGGCCTGCTGCCCGCTGCCCGCTTGACACCGGCACCGGGCCGGATGTCTGCTGACGGTGCGTGCCTGGTGGTGCATGGCTGGTCATGGAGGTGCTGATGACTCCAGCGGAGCTGCAGGCCGCCGCCAGGCTGGGCGGCTACGCCTTCGCCGGGCTGGTGACCCGGATCGAGCGGGTGCATCAGGCCATCGCGCGCCGTGCATTCAGCCCGGTCCGGCTGGCGGGCGCGCCGGCCCGGCTGATGCACGACACCATCAGTCGCGGTGTCTACCTCGCGGTCCGCGGCGCTGGCTCAGCCGCTGGGGCGTGCAGCGGACAGGCGGCGGCACTGCTGCTGGGTCCCGGACTGCCCGCGGCCGCTGCGCCGGGAGGGAACCTGGCGCTCGCTGCCCTGAACGCGATCGCCGGCGACCGGCTCGGGCCCGACCTGGCCCCGCTGGCCATCAGGATGGCCGTGCGGGCCGGCGGCCGCGACGTTGACCTGACGACGCCAGCGCTGGCCGCCGCGTTCCCGTGTGCCACCCCCAGGCTGGCGGTCTTCGTGCACGGGCTGGCCGAGACGGATAACTCCTGGGACCAGCGCGGAGATCAGCGCGTTTGTTACGGCCGGGAGCTGGAGGCAGCATGCGGCTACTCGGCGGTCTACGTCCGCTACAACAGCGGACGGCATCTGTCGGACAACGGCCAGGACCTGGCCGTGCTGCTTGAGCAGCTGACGGCCGCATGGCCAGAGCAGGTCGATGAGATCCTGCTGGTTGGTCACTCCATGGGCGGCCTGGTCATCCGGAGCGCGTGCCACTACGGTCAGCAGTCGTCCGCTGCATGGCCGCAGCTGGTCCGCCGCGTGTTCTACCTCGGATCGCCGCATCTGGGCGCGCCCCTGGCCCGCGCGGCCGGGCTCGCAGGCTGGGCGATGAGCCAGTTTCCGGAAACGCGGCCGTTCGTGACCATGGTCAACGGATCGAGTTCCGGCATCAAGGACCTGCGCCATGGCTACCTGCTCCGCGGCGACTGGGACGGCTGCGATCAGGACAGCTGCCCGCGCGACCACCGCCGCGATGCGCCGCTGCTCGCCGGGGCGGATCACCATGCGATCAGCGCCACGGTGACCGGCGATCCCGGCAGCCCGATCGGTGCCGTAATCGGCCTGCTGGTGCCGCCGGCCAGCGCCCACGGGCGGCGGGGCCGGCACCAGCACATCCCCTTCCGGGCGGGATCCGGCAGCCGGCTGGACGGCATGCATCACTTTGACCTGCTCGGTCATCCGGGCGCGTGGGAAGCGATCCGCGGCCTGCTCGGCCAGGCCGCGAGCTAGCCACGGCCGGATTGGGCCGAGGCGCTCGTGCGCGGCCACTTATTCCCCGCTGACTACCGCCGAGCTCAGCGCCGGCCTCAGTGCCGGCCTCAGTGCCGGATCAGCTCATCCTTCAGGACCTTGCCCAGGGCGTTCTTGGGCAGCTCACCTGGGAAAGCTCGCCGGGCCGGGAAGGGCCCGGAAGGGCCCGGAAGGGCCGGGAAGGGCCGGGAAGGGCCGGGAAGGGCCGGGAAGGGCCGGGAAGGGCCGGGAAGGGCCGGGGTCGGGCCCGCCGGGAGGGGCCGGGTCAGGGCCGTATGGAAGGGCTGGCGCGGGCCGGCCGGGCCGGGCCGGGTCCGCGGCTGCGAGGCTGGTCAGCCGGCCCGGGTCGCGGGTCCGCGGCTGGCCGATTCCGCCGCACCGTGCCCGGCTGAGCCGAGCCAGCCGATGATGGCGGCGGCGCATTCCCGTGGCGCCTCCAGCTGGGGAACGTGGCCCGTGTCGGGCAGCACCACCAGTGACCAGGCCGGGTGGGCACGGGCGGCGGCGCGGGCCACCGAGACCGGCACCAGCCGGTCGGCGGCGCCATGCAGCAGCAGCACCGGGCACCTGACGGACTGGACAGCCTGCCGGTAGGCCTGGCCCCGGCCGGCCGTGGCGACGACGGAGCGCGCGGCGGCGGCGAAGTCCTGGTCAGCGCCGGCGAACGCCTCGCGCTGCCGCGCGACGTCCACATGCCGGGCGAGCACGGCCCTGCTGACGCGCGAGGAATCGGCGCAGCACAGTGCCATGGTGTCCGCGACCAGGCGCTCCGCCGGCAGCCGGCGCCGGTGCTTCAGCAGCGCGCTGCCCAGTCCTGGCGTGGCATACGCGGCGAACATGGCGGCTACCAGCGGGTCCGGCCGCGCTGGCGTGAACGGCAGCGCCGGGTCGACCAGGATCAGGCCCGCAACGGCGCTGGCCGCGGCGCCCGCTTCCAGCAGCGAGATCATCCCGCCCATCGAGTTGCCCATCAGGATGACGGGGCTCGCAGGCACTTTCTCGATGAACTGATGCAGCAGGGCCCGGTTCGACGCCACGTCTGTGCGGCGTCCGCCCGACCGGGTGAGGCCGTGCCCGGCCAGATCGGGTGCGAGCAGGCGGCACCGGTCTGACAGCAGCGGCGCGAGTGCCGACCAGTTCACTGCCGAGCCGCCCAGCCCGTGCACGCAGACGATCACCGGCCCGTCCGGCGGGCCGCCGAAGTCGAGATAGTGCAGCGGTCCGCCCAGATCGGCCCACCGCGAGCGCTCGCCGGACTCGGGCGTCATGATCTTCACCTTCGGCGTCGTCAGGACCCCTGTCAAGGCGCGGACCGGGCGCTCACTGGCGGCCCGGCCGCGATCGTCATGACCGGGTTGTGGTGGTCGCCTCCTGCGGGCCGATGGCCTCGGGTGCCGCCGCCGCGCCCGCGGCCGCGCGGTCCCTGTCGGGCCACTGCCTCAGCTCCACCTGCGGGATCAGCCAGCTGGCCAGGAAGGCCAGCGCCGCGATCGGGACGGCGACGATGAAGACCGTCTGGATCGACTCCGCGTAGCCGGCCACGAAACCGTGGTAGATCGTCGCGGGCAGCCGCGCGAGCAGGGCCGGCGTCGCGTCCGCGGCCGAGAAGCCGGCCGGCAGCTGGATGCCGTGCAGGTGCTTCGCGAGGTTCCCGACGAGCACGTTGGAGAAGATGGCGCCGAAGATGGCCGTGCCGAAGGAACCGCCGATCGAGCGGAAGAACGTCGCGCCCGAGGTGGCGACGCCCAGCTCGCTGTGCGGGACGGCGTTCTGCACGATGATGACCAGAACCTGCATCACGCCGCCGATGCCCAGGCCCAGGACGAGCATGTAGAGGGAGTCGACCAGGCTAGACGTTCCCACCCCCATCAGCGACAGCAGGAACAGGCCGAGGGTCATCACGGCGGTTCCCGCGATCGGGAAGAAGCGGTACTTGCCGGTCCTGGAGATGATCTGACCGGACCCGATCGACGTCACCAGCAGCCCGGCCATCAGCGGCAGCAGCTGGACACCGGAGAGCGTAGGCGAGACGCCCTTGACGACCTGGAAGAAGGCCGGCAGGTAAGTGATAGCGCCGAACATGGCGAACCCGACGATGAATCCCACGATGCTGGTCACCGTGAACGCGCGCAGGGTGAACAGGTGCAGCGGCAGCACCGGCTCCTTCGCCCGGCGCTCGACGAGCACGAATACCCCGACGAGCGCGACACCGCAGCTGCCCAGGATCCAGATCGGTGCCGAGTTCCAGGCGTAGGTCGTGCCGCCCAGGCTGGTCAGCAGGATGAAGGAGGTGGCGGCCAGGGCCAGCAAGGCCGAGCCGAGGTAGTCGATGAAGTGGTGCACCCGGCCCAGCTTGCCTGGCACCTGGAGGGCAACGACGATGAGCGCGATCACGCCGATCGGCACGTTGATGTAGAAGATCCATCGCCAGGTCAGGTTGTCGACGAACACCCCGCCGAGCAGCGGGCCGACAATGCTGGCCAGGCCGAAGACCGCGCCGAACAACCCGACGTAGCGGCCGCGCTCGCGGGGCGAGACGATGTCCCCGACGATCGCCTGCGCGCCGACCATCAGGCCGCCGCTGCCGAGGCCCTGGATCGCGCGGAACGCGATGAGCTCGAACATGGAGCTGCTGATCCCGGATAGCACCGACCCGGCCAGGAAGATGACGATCGCGGCCTGGAAGAAGACCTTCCGCCCGTACTGATCGCCGAGCTTGCCCCACAGCGGCGTGGACACGGTGGTAGCGAGCAGGTAGGCGGTGATGACCCAGGCGATGTGCGAGCCGCCGTGCAGGTCGCCGACGATAGTCGGCAGCGCGGTCGAGACGATGGTCTGGTCAAGCGCCGCGAGCAGCATCCCGAGCATCAGCGCACCGATGATCACCAGGATCCTGCGGTGGCTGAGGCCGGGCAGCGCCCCGTTGCCGTCCGGGGTGCCGTTCTCGCTCACGACGCCGGCCGCGGCGCTGGCCGCTGCCTGCGGTGAGTGATCTCCGGCTGACGGAGTGGGCGGGGTCATCAGCAATCTTCCTTCCGGCCAGAGGTCTCGGTTATGCGGCGCAGCGCGCAGCGCTCGGGCAGGCCGTCGGCCAGCGCCTGGAATGCGAGGTCGGTGAGCTGGTCAAGGGCCACCACGCCGCCGGAACTCGCCCAGAACGTCATGGTGGCCCGGATAACGCCGGTCGCCGCAGCGGCGAGCAGCACCGGGTAAGGGTCGCGATCGCAGTCAGTCCCGAGCCGCTCGGCGAGGGCCTCGGCAATCACCCGCTCGACCATCGCCATGTGCGCCGCCTGCGCCGCCCGCAGGTGGGAATCGACGTGCGCGGCCTTCATCCGCCGCAGCCAGGCCGCCGGATCGCCGCCCAGCGCGCCGAGCTCGGTGCCGACGGCCAGGGCCTCGTCGGTCAGCACCATCCGGAGCACGGTCAGCGCGCTCTGCGCCGGGGCCTCGCGGACGAGGCGCTCGCGCAGCGCCTCCGCCCGCTCCGGGTCGGCTCCGAAGAGCGCTGCTTCCTTCGACGGAAAATAGTTGAAGAAAGTCCGCGGGGAGATGTCGGCCGCCTCGGCGATGTCCTCCACGGTGACATGCGCGAAGCCGCGCTCCGCGATCAGGTCAAGCGCCACCCGGCGGATCGCGCGGCGGGTCGCCAGCTTCTTGCGCTCCCGCAGCGAGCCGCGCGCGCCCGCCGCGGATACATCAGCGATCATCCTCGTGCATCTCACTATAAGTTTGCACTGGCACAAAAATTGCAGTGGGGTCAAGTTTACATCCAGTGCAACTATGGTGGCGCACCGGGGCTTTTGCTTCTTCGCCCGCCCGCCCCGCCCGCCCTACCGGCCCCGCCCACGGTGCTGACGCGTCAGGGCCGGTCGAGGCTCATGTGCAGCCGGGTGGTGCTTCCCGCCGGTCCGGTCCTGGCCTGAACGAGATCACAGACCTGGTTGACGAGCCACAGGCCCGCAGAGGGAGCGTACGGCCTGGCCGAAACTCGCTCCATCAGCCCGGAATGATTCCGGGAGCTTCGGCACTCCGGGAAATCCGTTCCCGCCGAGTGCGCCATTTGCCTCTCAGTCCGGCAGCACGTCCAGCTGCAGACGTTGCAGCCGGGCAGGGTCAGCTATCACGTCAATCGCGGTGATCCGCCGTGCCGCGCTGATCGTCAGGGCCAGGACGACCCGCAGCCGGCCGGGCCAGGAATCGCCGACCGGTTCCTCATGCCGGTACCGGCGCGAGCGGAGCATGTTGAGGGACACCCGCGCGACGATGGTGGTCAGCCAGCCGCCGGGATTCTCCACCTCGCTGGTATCCGTGCCGGTCAGCCGCAGCCAGGTTTCCTGGACCGCGTCGTCGGCGTCGCTCACTGAGCCGAGCAGGCGGTAGGCCACCGCGCGCAGGTGGTCGCCGTGCTCCTCGAAGGCAGCAGCCAGCCAGTCGGTGTCGGGCATCTGTCGCATTCCCTCGTTGCGGGTGTCACCACCCTGACACCCCGTACCAGCCGGACGTGACATCCGGGCTCCGCTGACCGAGAGGCGGCTGTGCCTCAGATGCCCGTGCGCTCGGCTCGGATCGGATCGGGATCTGGCACGTGTGGCATCAGCGCGTTCGGGGGGATGGTCCCGAAGCGGCCGGCCTGGAAGTCCTCCAGTGCCTGCATGACTTCTATCCGGGTGTTCATCACGAATGGGTCGTAATGCGCGACGGGCTCCCGGATGGGCTGACATCCCAGCACCAGGAGCTCACGGTGCAGCGCCCCGGCAGACACGGTGGCGTGCATCAGCGCCAACGGCGTGTGCGTCGCCCCGGGCCCGCGGTGCTCGGCCAGCTCGCCGGCGATCACCCGCACCAGGCTGCCGCCGTCGGCGGACGACAGCAAGGTCGGGTCTACCCCATCATCCTGCGTGGCATCCGCGCCGGCGGCTCGCCCGCCCCCCGGCACGGGGACACCGCCCCCGGCCTGCCCGCGGACTTCCTCATCGAGCCAGACGGGCGAGTACTGGCCGCCAAATACGCCCGGCACGCCAGCGACCACTGGTCCGTCGACGAGCTACTGCCGCTGGCACGCACCCCGGCGGCAGGCCACCACTCCGCATCGCGCAACGCCCGGGCCCTGCCCGGCGCGCCCGCAGGGCCGGCATCTCACCGCCCTTTAGCCGCCGCGCCTGCCGATCGGGCGGGCTGCGCAGCATTGCTCGATGTCCATTTGAGCGCGGTTGGCACCAGGATGACCGGAACCAGCAGGGGCAACAGCAGCAACCCCAGCCAGTCCCAGAGCGTGTTCCCCTGGTAGCCCGTCCAGTACCAGCTCAGGGCGTAGCCGCCAATGATGGTGACGATCCATCCGACAACAATTAAGGCAATAACTCCCTGGTGATAAGGCCGTAGGGAGCGAAGGGCCGAAGGCAAGAATCGCGCGGTGGTCACTGCAATCGGCAGCAATATCAGTTCAAGCCAGTCCCAGAGCGTGTTGCCGGAGAAGCCTGTCCAGTTAAGGGGAATCAGGTAGCCGGCTACGACGAGCCCACTGAAAGCCGCGATGCCGACGATATATGCCACGCGCCTGGCCCGGCTGATGTAATCCGAATGCTCAATCCATAGCGGAATAGTGCCGATGACGACTGGCAGCAGCAGAAGATGAAGCCAGTCCCATAGCTGCTCGTTCGCCCGGAAGCCGGTCCACTCCCAGCCCTGGATGTAACCGCCCCAGAGCACAACCAATGCGGCGACCAGCAGGACGCTCTCCGCGTATCTTCTGACGCGGTCGCTCTTCATCAGTCCGAGCAGGCCACTGGCTGGCTCGGCGGCTTCAGCTGCGTGCTTCCTCACTGTTTCCGGGGACGGAGCCCACGGGAGGCCGAGTTCATCCAGCTTCGCAGCTAGCGCACCGTGCATCAGCGCCTTTGCTGTGCTGGCGACATCATCCTTGCCGCTATCCGCCGCCTCATCGAGCTCTGCCAGGGCGCTTAATCCGAGTAACTCGTCCGGCTCGATGGATATCGTCAGGGCCGCCATGTGCAGTTCCTTCGGGGATTAATGGGTGCAGGGATATGGGATGCCGTGCGGACAGGAGGTCCCCGCCACATCCGAGCCTCCCTGGTGCCCGCACGAATCGTCACCGTAACCGATCGAACTACCGAGGACGCCGCCCTGGCGAACCTGGCAGCCGATCCGGGAGTCGCGGTACGGCGGTTGGCCGCGGGCTTCGACGGCCGCGGGCACGCTGACCCGGATGCGACCTGGCATTCCGGGGATAAAGTCATTCTATCTCAGGATCTGCTTACTGCAGATCGGCGGTTACCTCATGATGGATGACCCGCTCGTCCGACCGGCGCATCCCGCCGTGCGGGCTCCCCAGGCACCGGGAACGCTCGAGCAACAGCCGGCCGGATGCGCCGAACGGGGTGCAGGTGGGCCAGGCGACATGCGTCTCAGCCTCCCGCCGCCAGGAGGGACATTGCCCGATGTATCAGCCGGGGCGGCGCTTGCTCTTTCCTCCGGGAGGAGTTACCCAGGAAGGGAACCCAACTCGGGTGGCGCGCCTTGCGCCGGGCCGGTTGGCGGTAACGGCCGGGCGGCCGTTGGGAGAGGCCAATGGAAGCGACTGTGGGCAAAGAGCGGTTCTGCGACATCTTCAAGGGCCGGGCGGTGGTGGTGACCGACCTGCCCGCAGGGCGCAGCAGGGATCTGGCGAACAGGGCCAATGAGGCCGCGGGCCGTGGTGACGCGTCGCTGCGCACGAGGGCCGAGTATCTTGCCCTCTTCGGCCTCCTGCTTGAGGAAACCGGGCCAGGCCCGCAGCCAGCGGGGCTGGTGCTGCTCGATGACAGCGGGCAGCCGACCGCCGCCGGGCGGGCGGTCCAGGAGTATGTCAGGGCATCTCAGGGCAAGGCCGAGTTCTTCGACACGGACATGTACATGATCCATGCCACGAACTTTCCCCATCGGCGCGCGGTCCTGCAACGCCCGTTAGAGGCACCGGATGGCGCCCGGCTCGAACTGTGGCGGACCGATCCGAAGGACGGCCGGCATATCCCGGGGCCCGGCGATGAGGGTGTTCTCTTAAGCACGCCGGCCTTCTCGATGATGAACAGCGGAAACAGGACACTGTTCGCGCCGAAGCCGTCATGGAAGATAAGTTTCAAGACGGCGGAAGGCGGCGGCCCGTTCGCCGGAATGGCTCGCGTCAATCTCAAGTCGATGTACAACGACCCTTCCCAGATGCGTGAGGCGATAGCCTGGCACCTGTTCGGCCAGGCTGGCCTGGCGGCGCCGCGGCACACCTACGCCAAGCTGGCCTTCGATGCCACCTACAGTGGCCTGTTCTCCGTCATTGAGCAGGTCGACAAGAGGTTCCTGAAGGATCACTTCGGTAAGAACGACCGTGGCAACCTGTACAAGGCCTACTGTGGCGACATTGGATGCGCGACACTCGAACACCGTATCGGGCCTGATGGTGATGACAGCGGCCGCCAGTACTTCAAGCCGGAAAGCAAGAAGCGCGCATATCGTCTCAAGACCAATGACGACGACGCTGCAGCCAACACCTACGACGACCTCGCCCGTCTCATCGCCACGATCAACGGGGCGCGGCTTACGGGCGGCGACAAGCGGTTCGACACCGATGCCTTCCGTGCGTCAGTAGACGATATCATGAACGCACGCGCTTTCCTGCGCTGGGCGGCCGTCAATCTGCTGCTCGGCAGCTGGGACAACTACTTCGCGACGCCGTCCAATTACTACCTCTATAATTCCGGGCGCAAGGGCGCCGAAGACGACTTCGTCGGCTCACCCTACTTCACGTTCATCCCGTGGGACTACGACAACTGCCTGGGCATCGACTACTTCGGCACCCAATGGCAATACACTGACATTCTCGATTGGCCGAGCAACACGAGGAATTACTCGGGCAACCACACCACGTCGCGTATCCCGCTCGTACAGAACCTGCTGCGCAACCATGACTACCGTCAGTACTACTTAGACTACCTGGAACACCTGATCGACACCGAATTCAATCCGGATTCCATGGCCGCGCGCATCGGGGCCGAGGGCGCGGGCGGCCTGTGGGACCGTGTCCGCCAGGCGGCCTACCTGGAATCCGTCACGCCCTACGGCCAGCCCTTCACCGGGCGGCAGTTCAGCAACGACGAGGTCTATCTAAGCGGGTGCCGCCAGTACGAACTGCGCCATGGGAACGAGAAGGCAGAGGGAATCGTCCACTACGTCCGCATGAGGCGTGACAGCGCCGGGCGGCAGCTGGAAGACCTGAGGAAGACGATGCCCCGCGCCGGCGCCGCTGACTTCCCGGTTGACATAGAAACGCTGCCGCGGCAGGCGTGAGCTGATCGCCCGCCCGTTCTCCGCACGCTGGAGGCCAAGAAATGAACACCGTGCAATCGCAGGCCGGTCAGCTGGAACTGCTGAGGGAAGCAAAGATCCGTGACGTACTTGGCGACCAGCTTGATCCCAGGCTCGAGGCGAGCGGGGTCCTCGCCAAAGACGGCGCCTTCTACGTCATTTTCGACAACCTGCCCGGCATCGCGTGCATCGGCGCCGGGCTCTCGAGCGCCCAGCGCAACCGCATCATCGAGCAGGACCACGGCCACCGCCGAGGATTTGAGGACATCGCATACGATCGCGAGTCCGATCGCTTCTATGTGCTGATCGAATCCCTGCCCAGGGGGCCGAAGTGCTTCATGGCCAAAGTGCAGGAGTACGACGGAAGCTTCCGCTATATGTCGGCGGCATGGCTGGACTTCCCGCTTGACCGGCCCAACAAGGGCCTGGAGGGCCTGACGTGCGTGTACCGCAACGGGCGGAGCTACCTGCTTGGACTTTGCGAAGGCAACAAATGCGAAGGAGGCGCCAAGGGCCGCATCCCCGGCGGCGGGCGGATACAGGTCTTTCACCGCGGCCCGCGCCATTGGGAGCACGTGGCCAGGATCCGGCTGCCGGAGACGCTGTTGTTCGAGGATTACAGCGGCATTTCCGTGGACGGCGAGCGGATCACCGTTGTCTCGCAGGCGTCCTCGGCACTATGGACCGGCAGGCTCAGGCCGACGAGCTGGGGTATCACCGACGAGGGCACCACCCACGCGTTCCCGCGGGACGCGCTTGGCGAGATCATCTACGGCACCGTCGAAGGAGTGTCCTGGATCGCGCCCGACCAGGTCGTGGTTGTATCGGACAAGGCGAAACCGGAGCAGGACAAGAGATGCCGCTCCAAGGACCAGTCCATCCACATCTTCAGGATCCCAGCCAGCCCGGACGCAGTCACCCAATGAGCACAAGGCGGCCAGCAGGCGATTTGCCTCGCCGCCCGGATCGAACTGCCGCTCCAGCGGCCCTGGGCGCTCATCTTCCCGGTGGACCGGTCGAAGGCGTATCTGTCCACCCCCGATTCCGCTTCCATCCTCATTCCAGCCAGCCCTGGAACCGGCAGCCGCTGCCGCAGTCGCTGAGGCAGTGATGTGAGGGGCGTCAGCTCTTGATGCCGGTTAGGCAGGCGAGTGCGGAGCGTTCCAGACCGGCCCCGGACTCCACGAGCGGCCTGAGGTGCCCGGTGAACTCGGCGTTTCGGAGGTACCGCTACTAGCCTGCCTCCATGCCTGATCGCCGCCTCAAAGCCGTATGGGACGTGAATGTCCCGGTCATCCGGGAGCTCGCAGGAGTCCACGAGTACGACGGCGTCGTCATGGACCTCTCGCCGAGCGGCCACAAAGCGGCCCTGGAACGCCTCGGGCCCTCATCGCCGGGTGAGCGCCTCGCCGACCGGCACGACGAGAGTCATCTCAGCGCCGCCGAGCAGGCCGCCCACGCCGAAGCCGAGGCCGAGATCTTGCACTGGAACCCACTTCCCCACATCCAGAACCTGGACCTGTCCTGCTACGACCGCGAGTACGCCCCCGAGCCGCAGCGCCGGAGGGCGCGGGAGGCGCACCTCGCCCAGTGGCCGGAGGCAGTCGACGCCTCCCTGGAGTCGCTGCAGGCCGTTCCGGCGCCGGTGGCCGGCGCGCTCGTCCGGGCGGTGAGAGGACTCGCCGAGGGGATCAACGGCACGACCGACGCCGAGGTCGCCGCCCTGGAGGCGCACGGCAGGCTGCTCGGGCGAATCCAGGATGCCGCCGCCTCGGGCAACCCGGGTGCTTCGCTCGGCGCGACGGCACTGGCCCGCCTGCTCGGGCACGCGGAGTCGATGCCGGTCGATCTCGGCCGCCTGGAGGAGCGAGCCGACCAGGAGCGCGACCGGCTTCGCACCAGGCTCAATGAGGCGTGCGAGCGATTGTCGCCGGGGGTGGCGCCGTCGCGGCTCATACGGGAGCTCCTCCGAGACCACCCTGGTGAAGAGGGGATCTATGCAGCCGCCCGGGAGACGATCGACGAGGCCACGGCCTTCGTGATCGACAACGACCTCCTGCCGCCTCCGGGCGGCGCTTGCGAGGTCGGCCCGGCTCCCCCGTCCCGGCGATGGGCCGCGGCCATGATGTACTGGACCGGGCCCTTCGAGGACGATGCCCCGGCTCGCTACTACGTCAGCCCGCCCGACGAGTCCTGGGACGAGGAGGCCAAGCACGAGTGGCTGGCCGTCTTCAGCGCCACCATGGGTCCCGCCGTCACGGTACACGAGGTCACGCCCGGTCACTTCGCCCACGGCCGGATGCTCCGCCAGCTCGTCCGGGGAGACGTGAGGCGCAGCCTGTTCTCGGAGGCGTTCGTCGAGGGATGGGCCCACTACGCCGGGGAGCTGATGGTCGACCAGGGCTTCAGGGCAGACGACCCCCGATTCGCCATCGGCGTCTATCTCGACGCCCTCGTCGGAGTGACCGGACTCGCCTCCGGCCTCGGCATCCATCAGGGGACGATGACCGTGGACGACGCCACGGCGCGCTTCGAGGCCGACGCCTTCCTGCTCGGCGCGGCCGCCAGGAGCGAAGCGACGAGGGCTACCTACGACCCCACCTACGGGCGCTACACGTGGGGCAAGCTCGAGATCATGTCGCTTCGGGACGAGGCCCTAGCCGCCTGGGGTACGAAATTCTCGCTCCGGCGCTTCCATGAAGCCCTCCTCGCCCTCGGAGCACCGCCGCTCGGCACGATGAGCGACACCCTCGTCGCCAGTCCATTCCCCCGGGCCGGCCGCCCGATGGATCGAAACTAGCTTTGTGTTCACGACTGCGGTCGGCATGCCGTTCGAGCCCCGGGATTTCAACCGGCGCTTTGAGACCCGCGCAAAAGGCGGCTGTCCGCCAGATCACCGTGCACGACGTAAGGCACCGTGCGCAACGCTCCTTGCGGCCCTGGACGTGCACCCTCGGGTGGCCATGCGGATCCTTCGGCACGCGCAGATCGATGTCACCATGAACGTTTACACAGAGGTGTCGGACGCCAAGACCCGCCAGCCACTCAAGCGCCTCGGCACCTCGTAGCCGTAGCTGTAACTGTAACTGGTCAGGTCGGGCGTAATGCTTAAGTTAGGGCTGCTTGTCCTGGCGAGGTAATTCGGGTGACCTGTGGTCGCTGGCGGCACACAATGGGCCGGTGGGCCTTGACGTAGATGGCTTCGTTCGTGATGGTTACGTGGCCGTCCGGGGTGCTTTCGATGCGGCAACTGCCGGGGCGTGCCGGGAGATGATCTGGGAGGCACTGCGCGAGCGGGGCGTCCGCGAGGATGATCCCGCTACCTGGCCGCCGGTTGCCGAGATCGGCTGCCTGGACGGCGAGCCGTTCGCCGCTGCGGCTACCTCCCCTGCCCTGGCCGCTGCCTATGACGAGCTGATCGGCCCGGGCCGGTGGGCGCCGCCGGTGAATGCGGGTGGCGCGGTGGTGGTGCGATTCCCGTCGGAGGACCGGGCGAATGCCGGGTATCACATCGAGGGCAGCTACGACGGGCCCGGCGGGTACTGGGTCAACGTGCGCTCCCGGGCGCGTGGGCTGCTGGCGCTGCTCCTGTTCACTGACGTTGGCCTGGATGAGGCGCCGACGCGGCTGGTCTGCGGCTCGCATCTGTATGTCCCGGAGTTCCTGGCGCCATACGGTGAGGCAGGCACCAGCGCTGATGCTGTCTTCTGGCGGCCCTCGGTGCTGTGCAGGCCGGTCGCGCACGCGGCCGGCCGGGCGGGGGATGTCTTCTTGTGCCATCCGTTCCTGGTGCATACCGCCACCTGGCCGCACCGGGGCAGCACGCCGCGGATGATCGCGCAGCCCGCCGTCCATGTCCGCGGCGGGTTCGCGCTGGATGGCTCCGATCCTTCGCCGGTGGCCCGGGCCGTCGTGGCCGGGCTGGCGATGGCTGACCGGAGCTGATCTTGCTATCTGTGGATCTGGGTGGGGCAGATGGCGGCGGGCCGGGTATGGTGCGCTGCTGGTCATGCCGTACGGCAGGGCCATCCCGGCTCGGTGCAGCGGTGCCGGGTTGAGGCGGCACGCCGATGCGCCCGGAAATGCGGGCGGCAGCCGGCCTTGGCCCGTAGTGTCCGGGTGTGCCCGCTGATCAAGGGCCACCTCCGTATGACGTGCTCGCCGGGCTGGTGGCATCAATGCGCCAGGAATTGGCGCAGGCACGGGCGGAGCTTGAGCGGGCACGAGAAGCGGATCGCTGAGCTTGAGGCGCGGCTGAAGCAGAACTCCCGGAACTCCTCCAGGCCGCCGTCCAGCGAAGGGCTGGCCAAGCCGGCGCCGCGGTCGCTGCGGAGGAAGAGCGGACGCAGGCCTGGTGGCCAGGCGGGGCATGAGGGGACGACGCTGGCGCAGGTGGCCAGGCCGGACCGTGAGGAGCGGCATGAGCCGGGCTGCTGCGGCAGGTGCGGCGCTGGCCTAGCGGGCCGGCCGGTCACCGGGGTGGAACGCCGCCAGGTGTTCGACCTGCCGCCGGTGAAAGCCGAGGTGACCGAACATCAGCTGATCGAGCGGGAATGCCGTTGCGGGCACCGCACCAAGGCCGCCGCGCCGCAGGGGGCCGAAGCCCCGGTGCAGTACGGGCCGCGGATCGCCGCAATCATCGTCTACCTCTACATCGGGCAGTTCCTGTCCAAGAACCGGACCGCGCAGACGCTGGCCGAGTTGTTCGGCATTCCGCTGTCGTCCGGGACGGTCGCGGCGCTGACCGCACGCGCCGCCGGGAAGCTCGATGGGTTCCTGCAGCAAGTCCGGGAGCACATCACCGCCAGCCCGGTTGCCGGGTTCGACGAGACCGGGTTCCGCGTGCAGGGCACGCTGCACTGGGTGCACTGCGCCCGCACCGGCAAGTACACCCTGCTCATGGTGCACACCCGGCGCGGGAAGGAGGCGATCGAGGCGATGGGCGTGCTGCCCTCGTTCGCCGGGGTCGCCGTGCACGACGCCTGGGCACCGTATGACATCTGCACCGGGACGGATCACCAGCTTTGCTGCGCGCATGCCCTGCGGGAACTGCAGGCCGTCACCGACCTGGCCCCGAGGGCGAATGGTGCTGGGCCACCCAGGCCGCCGAAGCACTCACCCAGATGCAAAGACTGGCCGCCGAGGCGACCGTCCAGGGCCGGGACACCGTGGACCCGGCCGCGCTAGCCGCCCAGATCCACAGCTTCCGCTCCGCCGCCCTGACCGGGGCCAGCCAGACCGCCGCCCGGTCCGGCGCGCTGATGAAAAAGCACAACGCGCTTGCCCGCCGCCTGCTGAACCGCCAGGACGACTACCTGCGTTTCACCCACGACTGGCACGTCCCGCCTGATAACAACGGAACCGAACGCGACATCCGCATGACCAAGCTCAGGCAGAAGATATCGGGCTGCCTGCGCACCCTCACCGGCGCTCGCCACTTCTGCGCTCTCCGCAGCTACCTATCCACCGCGGCCAAACACGGCCTCAACTTCATCGACGCCCTCGTCATGCTCACCGAGGGCCAGCCCTGGACGCCCGCCCCAGCCTGATCACATCACGACGAATTCAGGCACCTGACCAGTTACGCTGTACTTTGCTGCTGTACGGCCATGAAATTTGCTGCTGTACGGCCATGAAAGAGGCCACTTCCCGGTTGGGGAGTGGCCTTTGACCTGGTCGGGGTGGCCGGATTTGAACCGGCGGCCTCTTCGTCCCGAAGCCAAGCAGCGGCGCTGACTGCCAACGCTGCGGCCTGCCTGACCTGGGATCGACTGTCCGCCAGCGTCCGCTGGCGTCCAGCGCTGGTGGTGGCGATAGTTTCTCACTTGGTTACTCAGTCGCTCGCGCATGCTCGGACGCCCCGCTGGCCGGGCACGCTCGCGCATTACGAGGAGGATTCGTCCCGCCTACCGTCGTCTATGGTTTGGCGTTTGCCCCGCTCATCTCCGTGCGAGCGCGCATTCCTGCCCTGGAACGCCACACCCGCTGCCCGGCAGGCATAGACACGCCCGCCATCCCCCGGCTGACATCGTAGCGGCACCCGGCCACAGCGTCACCGCCCCGAAGCGGTCACGCCGCCCGGCGACATGCTCACAAGAATTCCGAATAGTTACCGAATAGTTACATAGCCCAGGCGAAAGCCCTGAACGCTAGTTTTTGCACTACACAGCCTCTGTGCGCCCGTGGTGACGGTCACCCGGCACTGTTCATGACTTCATTGCTTTCGCGACTGCGTCGAGAATTCCGCGGATGTATAGCAGGGCATCGTCGATTGACACCGCTGCCTGGCTGGTCACCTCCAGGTTATCCCGTGGTCCTTCCAGGGTCACAAGGAACACGTAGGACTGTCCGTGTTCCTTGTAGTAGCCCACGCGCCACATTGGGACTGCCGGGCCAAGATCTACATACCTGATGGCTTCCGTATTCTTGCCTAGCTCGGCTAGCTGCGCGGCTATCTGTAGTTCGGCCTCTTCGTCTTGCCGTCGCACCTCTGCGGGCGCCTCGTCATTGTGAGTCGCTTCCGTATCCTTGCCTAGCTCGGCTAGCTGCGCGGCTATCTGTAGTTCGGCCTCTTCGTCTTGCCGTCGCACCTCTGCGGGCAGGTCGTCATTGTGAGTCACGGCATGTCCCTTCTTCACCCTGGCTACCCCGGTGGTGGCCCTGACAGGGTAGACACGGCAGATGCCCAGCTATTCCCGGTCTCGGCCGACGCGCGACCTTGGTCCCGTCCCTCGTGACCTTAGTCCTTGTCGTGCGCGAGGTCATGGAGGCAGGGCTTCCTGCAGTGGGGTACGCTGGCTCGCTCGCGCAGGGGCTCGATCGACTGGAGTCCTAATGTCGTGGTGGTCAACAGCAGCGGTGGTCAACAGTAGTGGTCAGAGTCCAGGCTCACGGCTCCGGAGGCTGTTGGTGGCCAAGCTCGTGGCCTGCAAAGGCTTACGGACGATCACGGGGCTGGACCACGCCTGGGCCACGGCGGCTGCGCGACCGTTTGCTGAGAAGAAAGTCTGCCCAGTGACCCGCGCTGCCCCCGACCTGGACCCGCCCTTCTTTCCCGTTGTTCTTCGCCGCCGTCACGTTGCCGATTGCGGGGTGATCCCCGCGTGCCCGCAAGATCACTGGCTGAGGCCGCCCGGCCGTGGCGCCGCAGGTGACCTTGAAGCTGTAGAGAAAGTTGTCACAGCACAAAAAGGGACATGTTGCCTGACTCCGACTGATCGTTGACACCGCAGCTTCATCTGATGCTTGACACCGCCCGCTCGGGCATGCCTCGTCGTGACCTTGTTCGCGGCGGAGGGTGGCCGGGCCGTGCTCGTGGAGTTGAGCGTCATGGAGCAGCGCTATCACGCAGTCATGGAAGTCATCTCCGGGGCGCCGGTCACTGAGGTAGCTGGCCGCTACGGAGTTACCCGCCAGGCCGTGCACGTATGGCTGGGCAAATACCAGAAGGAGGGGTTAGCCGGGCTGGCTGACCATTCCCACCGGCCGCACTTCCAGCCTCGTCAGCTCGCAGCGGACGTTGAGGCGATGATCTGCCAGCTCCGGGGTGCGCATCCGCGGTGGGGACCGCGACGACTGCAGTATGAGCTCGGCAAAGGCCAGGTGGCACCGGTGCCGTCCCGGTCGACTATCTACCGGGTTCTCGTCCGCCGGGGCCTGGTCCCGGCCCGTAAGCGAAAGCGCCGCCGTCAGGACTACAAGCGCTGGCAGCGGGAAGCGCCGATGCAGCTGTGGCAGCTGGACATCACCGCGTCGGTATTCCTGACCGACGGCACCGAGCTGAAGCTCATCTCCAGCCTTGACGACCACTCCCGGTACTGCGTGATCGCCACCGTCGTGCGCCGTGGCACCGCCCGCGCCGTCTGCCGCGCCTTCATCACCGCGATGCACAAATGGGCCTTCGCCAGCCTGCGCCGTTCTGCCTGGGCCAGAGAGTTCTACGACGCCCAGCGTGCTCGCGGCAAGAACCACCACGCGGCCCTGCGGGCCCTTGGCAACCGCTGGCTCGAGGTGCTCTGGCACTGCCTTACCAAGAACGTGCCCTACGACGAGGCCGTCCACCTCGCCAACCGCAACCGGGCCCTGGCCGCGGTCACATCGCCAGCGGCCTGAGTTTCCCAGCCACCTGTGCAAGGCACTTTGAAACCTTCACGGCGCCAAGGGTTGACAGAGGATGTCTCCACGCTGACCCCGCTCCGGCTCCAGCGTTGATCGGCAGCCATCCGGGAAAGCACCAGACCGGCTAACGCGCGCAAAGCGCTGGCGCCCCCGTGATGGGCTAGACAGATCGGCAGACCATGGTGAAGCTGAGCGTCATTGGAGCAGCGCTATCACGTAGTCATGGAGGTCATCTGTGGCGCCCCGGTGACCAAGGTCGCCTGGCTCAATCACGCCACGGTCGCACCGCCCGTGGTGGGCGTTCCCGTGCTTTGCGCTCAGGTGACCCGCGCGGTGACCAGGGTCTCCACGTTGTAGGGCCGCAAGCCATCGGTCCGGTCGGCGAAATACCGCTGTTCGAGGTCTGCACGTGCTGGATGGTCGACGACCTTCAGCCCGCACCGGCTGATCAGCCGCTCGATCTCGATGACCGGCCAGCCGGGCTGCAGCGGCTCGCCAACTGAGGCCGCGAGCGGGGCGTAGATCCGGATGAACTCTCTGCCGACGCCATCGAGCACCGACTCCTCGGCCCGGTAGGAGAACACCACCTCCGAGCCAGGGGCAGCCCCCGCAGTCGTGCGCAACGTCGACTCGATCGCCTGCGCGGTGAGATAGGGGGCAACGCCGGTCCAGGAGAACAGCGCCGGCTGGCCCCAGTCGAACCCGGCCGCGCGCAAAGCGTCCCGAAGAGGCTCGGCCTCGAAATCAACCGGGATGAACACCTGCGAGTCACTGAGCGGAAGCGCGAGGTCCCCGACCCGCTCCAGCTTCCAGGCCTGGGAGGCAGGGTGATCAACCTCGAACACCCTGACGGAGCGGAGCAGGTCCGGGCGCCGCCACGCGAACGAGTCAAGCCCCGCGCCCAGGATGACGTACTGCGTGAAGGCGCCAGCAGCCAGCCGGTCCTCGGCATACCGGCTGCGGGCGCAGACAGCCGCGCGAGACTCGCGAGCGACCTGGCCGGGGAACAGCGGATTTAGCTGGTCGTGTAGCTCCTGCCACACCGGGCCGACGAGCACCAAGGCCAGAGCGTCGTCCAGCACCCACGGCGGCGTCGCCTCCATGCGAAATAATCCCCGCGACACTGCCGCGAACCTCGCCGTCCTGCTCGGTGCGGCCTCCATGTGCCCTCCCTGCGATAATGCGACCACTCCATGCCGGCCTGGCGCTGCCCGGACTGCGCACTCATATGATGCGCCTGAAGCGCCCGGACTCTCCATAGCCACCCACGACGGCGACTGATGTGATACGCACTCCCTAGAAACCGTCAAGCGACACCTGAAGCCGAGTAGCTATTCACGTGGGTTAATCGCTTGCCGGTGAGCGAGTGCGACCGGCGGCTGGGCTGGGCGTGGTAGCTGGCGACACGCCGGGGCGGGTTGTTGATCAGCTGGCCGGAATGGTGATCATTGCCAGTTGTGTCCGATGCCGCCCTGCCCTCCGCTGAGGAGCTGTCCGCCCTGCCGGCCGCTGAGCTGGCGGTGCGGCTGGCTGAGGCGTACCGGCTGATCGGTGAGCTGACCGCGCAGATCGAGCGGCTTGCGGCCCGGGTGGAGCAGCTGGAGCGGCAGGCCCGCAAGGACTCATCCACCTCGTCGCGTCCCCCTTCCTCCGATAGCCCGTACAAGAAGAAAGGCAGCGACCGGTCGCTGCGCGAGCGCGGGAAACGGCGGCCGGGAAAGCAGCCGGGCGAGCCCGGGATGACGATGCGCCTGGTGGATGACCCGGATGAGACCATCCAGTGCCCGCCGGCGGTGTGCCGGGGGTGCGGCGCGGGCCTGGCCGGGGCGCCGGTCACGGCACGGCGCCGTCACCAGGTCACTGACATCGAGCCGGCGCCGGGGCCGAAGGTCACCGAGTACGTGGCGCAGGCGAGGGAGTGCGCGGGCTGCGGGACCCTCACCGAGGGCGAGTTGCCCGCGCACGTGCGGGCCCGGGCCAGCTACGGGCCGGAGACCTGCGCGCAGGCCGCCAGCCTGGTCAGCGGCCACCACATCCCCATCTGCCGGGCAACGCTGCTGCTGTGCCAGCTCGCCGGAATCGCGGTCTCCACGGGCTGGATGGCCGGGATCCGCGGGAAGGCCGCTGGGCTGGTGGAGGCCAGCGGGTTCACCGGCCGGGTCCGGGAGCTGCTGAAGGCCGCCCCGGCGGTGCACGCTGACGAGACCCCCGCGCGGGCCGCGGGCGGGACCCGGTACGTGCACCTGGCCTGCACTCGGTACCTGACCTGCCTGCACACCGGTAACCGGTCAGCGGAGGCGATCGACGCCGGCGGCGTGCTGCCTGGCTACGAGGGCGTGATCGTCCGCGACGGCTACGCCGGGTACGGGCACCTGACCAGCGCCCTGCACGCCTGGTGCGCGGTCCATCTGCTGCGTGACCTGAAAGGACTGTACGACTTCGAGCCAGCCCGGCAGGACTGGGCTGCCCAGCTGGCGAGCCTGCTGATCGAGGCCCGCGACGCCGCCGCAGCCGCCCGCCAGGCCGGGCAGTCCGCCCTGGACACAGCCATCCTGGACGACCTGGTCAGCCGCTACCGGGCACTGGCCACCGCGGGCCTGGCCGCCAGTCTCTACCGGCGCACCGCCGCCGCGAAGGACGCCCGCCGCCTCGCCCGCCGGTTCCTCCGCTTCGAGGACATGATCCTGCGGTTCGCCACCCGCCCCGACCTGGACATCTTCTCCAATAACGAAGCCGAGCGGACGATCCGGCCCGCCAAGGTCCAGCAGCGCAGCTCCGGAGGCTGCTGGCGGACACTCACCGGACTCACCGAGTTCGCGTTAGTCCAGTCCTACCTGTCCACCGCCGCTAAATGGGGCATCAGCAAACTCGACGCCCTCCGCGATCTGTTCAACGGCCGCGCCTGGCTGCCGCCCGGCCTCGAACCAACCTGACCGCAGGCCAGATCACCTCATACCGCTGACGCTTGGTGAATAGCTACGAAGCCGATCTGTCAGCGATCACCAGAACCTAGGCACAAGAAGGGCACAAATGTCCGACTCCAACTGATGGTTGACATAGCGCGTTTCGCTTGATGCTTGACACCCGCTTGCGCTTCGGGAGCTGAGCGGGGTTCCTCAGTAACTGAAAGTCGTGGCTCCGTCGCCGATCCAGTCCCACAGCTGAACGCTGCCCGCCAGTTCGGCATTGGGCAGGAGGTTGCCCTTGTCGAGCTGCTTGGCGTTGAAGCAGACCGGGCAGACCATGAACCGCCCGCCCGCTTTCTCATACCGGGCGAGCAGGTCCGGGAGTGCGGGGCATCCATCGCAGGCGACGCCCGTGGCCACCCCGTCCATGGCGAGCCGGACGGCTTCCTTGGCCTGGAACATGAGGGTCGGCCGTCCTGATTCGGCGGCGCCGACCGCGACGAGGAACGCCACGGTCACCTTTTCCGGGTCCTCCAGGCCTGTGGTGAGACTGATCACTGCTTTCCCGGCCATCGCTGCCTCGCTTTCGTGACGTTTGCGCTGCTGGCGGCCGGTCCTGTCATTCCTGAGGCAGTGATCGCCCGCACAGTTAATACGATCGTTCGTATTAGAAATTAGAGTACGACCGATCGTGTTAACTTGTCAATGATGATGAACGAGACCGTGCAGCAAGACAGTCGCAGGCCGCGGCGGCCGCGCGCCGACGGGGAGCGGACCCGCAGGGCCATCCTGCGCGCGGCGGCGTCACTGGCCACCGTCGACGGGCTGGAGGGCCTGTCGATCGGGAACCTGGCGGCGGCGATCGGCATGAGCAAGGGCGGCCTGTACGCGCACTTCGGCTCTAAGCAGGAACTCCAGCTGGCGACCGTGGAGGAGGCGGGCCGGATCTTCGCGGAAGAAGTCGTGCAGCCCGCCCTCGCGGCTCCTCCCGGCCTGGCCCAGCTGGTGGCGGTGTGCGAGGCGTTCTTTGATCACCTGCAGCGCCGGACCTTCCCCGGCGGCTGCTTCTTCGCTGGCGCGGCCCTGGAGATGGGCACCCGCCCCGGCCCGGTCAAGGAACGCGTGGCCGCCTTCCAATCTCAGTTCGTGGCGCTGATCCGGGGCTTCGCGGCCACGGCTCTCGACCAGGGCGACCTTCCCGCCAGCGAGGACCCTGACCGGCTCGCCTTCGAGCTAAACGGGATCATCCTGGCCGCCGACACCAACTTCGTCCTGCACGACGATCCCGCCGTCCTTAACCTGGCCCGCCAGGTCGTCCACCAGCGGCTTAGGCTCAGCAATGACACAAACGCCCGCCCCCACCGGCCCCAGCAGAAGACACGGACGAGGTAGTCACCGCGCCCACCGCATCCCCCGGCGAAGCACCGTCCAGGCGGGCCTCGACCAATTGCACCTGCTGGTCGTTGGCCATACCTTTATGCTCTCAGTGTGCCTGTAATAGGGCGCGCCGCTGCGCTGGCAGGCGCTCGCCTAGCAGCCAGACCCTAGAAAGCGTCAAGCATCACCTGAGGCCAAACCGTCAACGATCAGTTGGACCTAGGCACAAAAAGGGACATGTGTCTAGCTCCGCTTGATGTGCGACATGGTGGCCCACACCTGATGCGTTACAGGGTCCGGTGCCGTAGGTCCACGTTCTGTGATGAGAAGGCCCTGCCAGGGGCGCAGAACGCCGGTCCGCCTGGCTGCATGCCGCAGTGAGTCAGGGACCTGGCGGGACACTCAGGATCGGCTGATCTTCATCCTCGATGGCCGGGACGGCGAGCGTGTCCGCGCTGACCTTCCGCGATCACCTCCGCGCTGTGGGCGGAGCCATCGAGAAATAGCCATCGGCGACCCGTATCGGGTCTGGTGATCCTGGCCCTGCCAGTGTCCGCCGTTAAGTCGCTGACTTGCCGCGGCGGCCAGCCGACTTCCGGATTCCGTCGATTATCGCAAAGACAGCCACTGCGAGAACGCCTGCCACCAGCGCTCCTATCAGTGCACCTTCCACCACCACTTGTGCATGCTCGACGTAAACCGGGCCAAATTCAAACACGGTTCTCAGGTGAACGAGCGGAAACCCGGTCGTCGTACAGGTCGTGTTCCTAGTTGACAGATCCAGCGAGAAATATCCCGCCCTGCAGTTGCAGGGCCAGGCGAGGACGGCCCCAGGAACCGCGCCGATCACGGCACACCAGCCAAAGCCCTGGATCACGTTCCAGACGTAAGCCGTCGCGATGACAACAATAAAGCTCACGATCCCTAACAGCGTGTAGAACATGGCAGCACCCTTGCACGCAGCGGAACAGACCGGCGCACGGGCGGATTCACGGGCACTCGCCAGCCTTTGCCGTCAATGGTCACATGACCCACCGATACTTTCCAGCGATCGGGCACGACTCCCCAACGCGAGGCGCACAAAAGGGACATGCGGTCTAGGGCTCGGCCGGGTTCGCTACTTGAGCATGATGGCGTGTTAGCGCCACTCCCGCCAGGACCAGGGCGATTCCCGCGAGTGCCGTGATGGTGACGCTCTCGCCGAGGACCAGGACGCCGAGAACGATGGCGACGACTGGCAGCAGGTAGGTGACGGTGGAGGCGATGGTGGCGCCTTCGCTGGTGATGATCTGGTAGTTCAGTACGTAGGCGATGCCGGTTCCGATCACGCCGAGGATGACCACGCCCGTGACGCTGACGGCTGTGACATGCGGCGCCGGGCACCGGTGATGGCCAGGGCGAGTGCGAGCATGGCTGCCGCCGCGAGGAGCGGGCACGCCGATAGCGTGATGGGGCTCATCCCGCGCCGGGCTAGGTACCGGTCCATGTAGATGTAGCTGATCGCGTAGCTGACCGAAGCTGCCAGGCATTCCAAGCCCTCCCGCCGACGCCACGCCCGATTTTGCCTCCCACGGCGCGAATATCAGCAGCGCACCGCCGAACCCGACGATCACCCCGGCCGCCTGCCACGGGCTAACCGACTTCTGATGTCGCAGGGTCAGGGCGAGAACAATCGTCCATGTGGGCGTGGTGGCGTTGATGATCCCGGCGGTGCAGGAGTTCACGGCCTGCTCGGCTACTGCGAATAGCAGGTACGGTACCGCGTTGGCGAACAGCGCCGCGATGCGTAGTTACTCAGCGCCAGCTCGGCACCGCTTCCGAAAGCCTCATATGGGCCTTGACCTGGTCGGGGTGGCCGGATTTGAACCGGCGGCCTCTTCGTCCCGAACTGGGCACGCTGGCCAACAAATCCACTGGTAGTCGGCGTCTGCGCTGATCACAGACGCTGTCCGGCTTCCGGTCACCGCGTCTGACCGCACCTGACAGCGCCCTGCCGCTCCCGTTTCGCTCCCATGATCGGGCAGGACTCGCCCGCGCGTCACGCTTAGCTGGTGAGGGCGATGGCTAGGTAGGCGAGCGTGATGGCGAGGGCGAGCAGCGCCGGTGCCATCTCCTTCCCGCTATCTTTCGCCCGCCGGTGGGTCATTATCGCGGCGAGGAGCAGCAGGGCCATCCCGGCCCCTGCGGCGAGGCCCAGGGGATGCCGCCACAGTCCGATCAGGACGCCCGCGGCGGCGGCTAGCTCGGCTCCCCCGATGAGCCGGTACCAGGGCCAGGGGATGCCGAAGTGCGCGGCGGACTCCCGCATTGCCGGGACGCCCAGCAGCTTGGCGGCCGCCGGGAGAATGCAGACCGCGGCCAGCAGCAGCGAGACGGTGACGAACATCCGAACCTCCTAGCGCGCGGCCGGCAATGGACCGGCGGGATCGGGATGAGCTGGCGGGTGAGCCGTGGCCGGGCGCCCGGGCACGGTGGTGGCCGGGATGGGCCAGGGCAGGCGTGGCAGCCGGTTCCGGGGATCGACCGCCGCGACCACGCGGTCGGGGCGAACGATGACGGTCAGCGCCGGGTTGCCCGCCAGGACCTGCAGGCCCGCGGGTCGTCTGTCGCTGGCGAGATAGACGTCGATCCAGCCGGCGTCTGGGCCCGCGCCGGGTCGTCCGGGGGTTCCGGTGCCGGGTGCTGTGCTGCTGACCCGGACCAGGACGAGGCTGAGGTGGCGGCAGAAATCCACCAGCTCGGCGTCGGGCTGCCGCGTGGTCAGCACGGCGGTGCGTCCGGCCAGGATCGCGTCCAGCCGGACGGGCGTGCTGTCACCGGTGGACACTAGCGGGTTGGGGATCAGGCCGCCGACTCGCAGCGCGGCGGGGATGCGGGACGGGAGGAGGCGCCGGGGGGCGTGCTGCAGGGCGCCGGTCTTCAGCCGCGGCGTCGCGGTGGAGCCCATGGCCTGGCAGGCGCGTTCGCTGCGGACGGCGGCGGCCAGGGCGATCTGGCGGATGGCGGCGGCCCGGTCCTGGCCGCCGGTCATCGCCCAGCCGACCCTGACGGCCTTTTTCACCATGGCCTTGGCGTGCGGGCGGCGTTCGGCGTCGTAGCTGGCGAGCAGGCCGGCCCCGGCCCGGCCGGTGAGCACGTGCGCGAGCTTCCAGGCCAGGTTGTCGGCGTCGCGCAGCCCGGCGGCCAGGCCCTGGCCGATGAACGGCGGGGTGAGGTGGGCGGCGTCGCCGAGCAGGAAGACGCGCCCGGCCTGGAAGCGGGACGCCAGCCGGGCGCGGAAGGTGTAGCTGGCGCTGCGGATGATCTGCAGGCCGCTCAGGTCGCTGCGTCCGGTCCAGGGCAGCAGCAACTGGCCGAGGGCGGCTGGGGTGATCAGACCGGCTTCGTTCTCGCCGTCGCGAAGCTGGAACTCCCAGCGGTACCGGTCGCCGGTGACCTGCATGAAGGTGGCGGCCCGGGCGGGGTCGCAGACCTGCTCCACCCCGTCCCAGGCATCCAGGCCGGTCTCGGCCTTGATGTCGACCACGAGCCAGCGCTCGGTGAAGCCGAGGTCGTCCATGGTGATCCCGGCCAGAGTCCGGATCGTGCTGCCGGCGCCGTCACAGCCCAACACGACCCGCCCGGTGAACGCGTGCGGGTGCCCGGCGATGCGGGCGTGGACCCGGACCGGGGCCGCGGCGAGCGGGCCCAGGGCATCGTCATCGTCCAGTCCGATCACCTCGGCGCCGCGGCGGAAGTCGATCAGCGGGTGCCGTTCGGCCTGGGCGAGCATCAGCTCTTCCAGGTCCGGCTGGTGGAACATGTTCGCCTGCGGAAAACCGTGCACGCCTGGCCTGTGGTCGCGGCTGAACTCGGCCATCACGCGGTGCCTGGCGTCGAGCAGCCGCAGCCCGCTGCCGGGCCGGGACCGGGCCAGGAATCCCTCGCTCACGCCGATCCGGTCCAGGATCCTGGCGACCTCGTCGTCCAGGTGCACCGCGCGGGGCAGGGGGTGGGGCTGGGTGTGGCGTTCCAGCAAGGTGACGGGGATCCCGGAGTCGGCGAGCAGGAGCGCCGCGGTGCAGCCGACCGGGCCGGCGCCGACGACGATGACGGGCTCCCGGGGAGCGGGATGCTGGTCGTTCACGGTCGTGTCCCCTTTCTGCGGGTCACTTCGCGGGTGGTCTGGGGGGCAGGCGATGGCCCGCAGCGGACGGTGAGGGCGAATCCGGCGACGGCGTCGCGGACCTGGCCGGGGTCCGCGCCGGTCACGGTGACGACCAGCCGTCCGTCCTCGTGCGCCGTGGTGGCCCGGGCGCTGGTCATTCCCGCTGCGACCAGGGCGTCGGTGACGGAGCGGACGGCGGCATCGGCGGCCAGCGCGGGCTTGAACTGCTTGCCCACCGCGGTGACCGGGATCTGGGTGATGGGATAGATGTGCTTGGGTCGGGTGGCGGGCTCGCCGATGGCGGTGCCGGCCCAGGCCAGCAGTTCCGCTTCGTCGAACCGGCCGGGGCCGGCCGGGACGACGTAGGCCACCGGGACCTCGCCGGAGTGCCGGTCGGGGCGCCCGACGGCCGCGGCGGCGGCGACGGCGGGGTGGGCCAGCAGCGCTTCCTCGATCGTCCGGGGGTCGATGTTGTGGCCGCCGCGGATGATGAGGTCCTTGGCCCGGCCGGCCAGGGACACGTAGCCGTCGGCGTCGACGCGGCCGAGGTCGCCGGTGTTCAGCCAGCCGTCACGGACGACGCCCTCCCGGCTCGCCCGGGGGCCGCCGAGGCGGGGGTTGGTGACGTAGCCGGCGAACACGGCGGGCCCGCCGATCGCCAGCACGCCGGTCTGGCCGGGGGCGCAGTCCGCCCAGGACCCGTCGTCGGCGATCCGGACCGCCTTGATGTGCTGCCCGGGGAGGGCGCGGCCGACCGATCCGGGCCGTTCCTCGCCCGGCCTGGTCCAGGTGCTGGCGCAGGTCGCCTCGGTGAGCCCGTAGCCCTCCAGCAGGGGCCGCCCGGTGTGAGCGGCGAAGGCCTCGCGCACCGATGACGGCAGCGGCGCCGCGCCTGCGATCGGCAGCCGCAGCGAGCTGATGTCGGCGTCGACCGGGACCTGGGCCAGGGTGGCGTAGACGGTGGGGACGGCGGACATCGCCGCGATCTGGTAGTGCTCGATGATCTTCCAGAACCTGGTGTAGAGGGCCTTGTCGCGGTAGCCGACCGGGCCCGGCCACACCACCCGGGCACCGGCGAACATCGGGGCGATGCCGGTGACGATCAGGGCGTTGACGTGGAACAGCGGCAGCCCGCCCAGCATCCCTTCCCTGGGAGCCAGCCCGCTGCACTGCGCGATCCCCCGGCCGCAGGCCAGCTGGTTGGCGTGGGTGTGCGCGGCGATCTTCGGGGCGCCGGTGGTCCCCCCGGTGTGCACGAACGCCGCGAGATCGCCTGCCTCCGGCAGGTCCGCGCCGGCCAGGTGGCCGGACGGCTGCCCGGCGATCATCTCATCCAGGTAGGCCACGACCGGCCTGTGGCCGTCCGGGACACCGTTGGCAGGCTCGTCACCGGGCAGGCCCAGGGCGGGCGGTTCGCCGTGGGCGCCGTCCGGTCGCAGCGCCAGGACCGCGGTCATGCCCGCCTGGCGGCCCACCTCGAGCAGCCGTGGCCATAGCTGCGGGTCCAGCTCCGGCCCGGCCGCGATCAGGACCCGTGATCCGGTCCGGCGGATCAGCTCGGCGATCCGCTCGCCGCTGAGCACGGGGTTGACCGGGGCGGCGATCCCGACGGCCTCCGCAGCCAGGGTGGCGGCGTACAGCATCGAGGTGCTGGCGCTGCTGAGCGTCACCGCGTCCTCGCGCCGCACCCCCAGAGCGGTCAGCGCGTTGGCGATCCGCGTCACCGTGCCCGCCAGCTCGGCGTAGGTCCAGGCCAGGCAGCGGGCGGGATCGGCCGGGTCGGGGATCCACTGCGTGGCGATGCCGTCCGGCCAGGCGATGGCCGCGTCCAGCAGCAGCTGGTAGGTCGAGGTCGGCCGCGGCAGCATTTTTATTTCTCGCGTGATCATGGCGTCTTCCCGATAACGGTGTTGCGTTGCGTGCCGAGGTCGAGTTGCCCGTCGGGCGAGGCGATCGTCGCGGTGATGACGTCGCCGTCGTGCAGGTAGCGGGGGTTGGCCGCCTGCCGGCCGAAGAACAGCTTCCACCGGGTGGCGGGGGGCAGCAGCCCGGCGAGCAGGCCGGCGATCTTCCCCGGTGCCTTGAGCGCGGTGCCGCCGGGCGTGCCGGTCAGCAGCAGGTCGCCCGGTGCCATCGGCTGGAACCGGGACAGCAGGGTCAGCGCCCGGGCCGGCCGGACGATCATGTCCGCCGCGGTGCTGTCCTGCCGCACCTCGCCGCTGACCGACAGCGTCAGCCGCAGCGAGCCCAGCCGGGCCAGGCCGGCCGCGTCCACCAGGGTCAGCCACGGTCCCAGCGGGGTGAAGGTGGGGTAGGACTTGGCCTCGTAGAACTGGGTCTTGGTGAGCTGGACCTGCCGGGCGCTGACGTCGTTCGCGACCACGAGCGCGGCGACGTAGCGGGCCAGGTCCGCCTCGGTCACCGTCGCGCCGACCGGCAGGTCGGTCCCGATGACCAGGCCGAGCTCGACCTCGTAGTCCAGGAACCCCACCCCGTCCGGCCGGATGATGTCCCCGGCCGGGCCGGTCAGCGAATGCGAGGCCTTCCGGAAGAAGGCCGGCGGGACCTGGTCCGGGTCCAGGCCGGAATCGACCGCGTGCGAGCGGTAATTCACCGCCTGCGCCACGATACGGGCGGGCGCGGTCACCGGGCTGAGCAGGTCCACCGACTCCGCGGGCACTGCGTCCTGCGGCGCGGCGGCCGCTGCCACCCGCGCCGTTTCGATGCTGGCGTCCAGGGCGGCCCGGTCAGCCAGCAGCGCGGCGGTGGTGGCGGCGGGCAGGCCGAGCCGGATCAGGCCGGCCGGGGTGACCAGCCACCAGCCGTCCGCGGTGCGGGCCAGCCGGGCGCTCACGAGCCCATCGCCTTGACCAGCCCGCGCAGGGCCGCGAGATCGATCTCGTTTCCCTTGTCGCGCAGTGCCTTGATAGCTGCGATGACAACACCTGGGTCGCGGGCGCCGGTGAACTCGGCGGTGGCTTTGGGTCCCCACTGGGCCAGCCCGCTGACTGACAGCGAGGCCCAGCCGGGGGGCACGGAGGAGTCGAACACGTCGCCGTCGGCGTAATGCTCGAACATCAGCCGGTCTGTGTCGCGCCAGTAGTCGAAGATCTGGCTGCCCTGGATATGCCGGCCGATGCCCCAGGCGTGCCGGTAGCCTTGCTCGCGCAGGTACTGTCCGCTGGCGGCGACCTCGTCCAGGTCGGTGAGCTGGTAGGCCGAGTGCACGTCGCCGGCTCCGGGCTGCAGCAGCATGGCCAGGGTGTGATGGTCGGTGGGCACGCTGCCCAGGTCGCAGCGGATGAACGCCATCACCGGGCCGCGGCCGCGCTGCCCGTCCAGGTACAGGAAGTCGCTGACGATCAGCCCGAGCGTGTCCAGGTACCAGTCCAGCGCGGCGCGGAACCGGGTGGTGCCCAGCACCACGTGCCCCAGCCGCTCGATCTCCGCGGCCTGCCGGGCCGGCCGCTGGGTGGCGTTGACCCGGACCGGCGCCGGCCCGAAGTTCAGCGGCAGCGGGGCCCGCCCGGGCAGCGCCGGCAGTTCCGGGACGCCGTGCACGACCCGCACGGGGATCCCGCTGGGGTCGCGCAGCGCGACGACGTGGCCGCCCCAGTGCGCCGTGACCGTCCCGCCGGTGCCGCGGGCCAGCCGGTCCAGGTCCTCCCTGGCAGCAGCCTGGAAGGCGGGCCCGGCGAACCGGGGCCGCGGGCCGCGGCGGACCACCAGGCATGGCACCGCCGCCAGCCGGCCGCGCAGCACCAGCGTGTCCGGCATCCGGTCGGCGACGGTGAAGCCGAAGTCGGTCAGGAACCGCTCCGCCCGGTCCAGGTCCGGCTTCTCGAACTCCAGCCACGCCAGCCCGGCCACCTTGACCAGCGGATTGCCTGACCGCCCCGGATGCTCCCCGGCCAGCGCCCCGGTCTCGCTGTGCAGCGAGCGGTGCGGGTCTTCCCTCGGCCCCTCCGGCGACGGGACTCGGACCGGGCTCAGATCTGCCGTCATGATCGGTTCCCTCACTTCCAAACACTGAATGTCACGATCACTCTTGTAGTCAATCATCAGTTATGATCATACTATTGTCAAGTCCTGGCCTGGCGAATATCAAGCACTCCGGCCGTCCCAGGGCAGCGAGCGAAGGGACCTGTCATGTTCAAGTCACTGAGCACGTCCCTGATCGTGCGCGGCAACCTGGCCCTGGCGGTCGGGATCATCGCGCTGGCCTGGCCCGCGGTCACGGTGCCCGCGCTGGTCATCCTGTTCGCCGTGACGCGTTCATCGCCGCCGGCCTGCAGGCGGCGCGGGCGTTCAGCAGCGCCACGGCCGGGCCGGTCATCGGGCACCTGCTGCTCGGGCCGGCCGGCCTGGCCGCCGGCATGGCCGCCCTGGCGTGGCCGGGGCCGACCGCGCTGGTACTGGTGCTGATCGTGGGCCTGCGGGCGGTCATCGCCGAGATCGCCGCCGCCTTCCAGGGGCGAGCTAGCCGGGACACGGGCGACGCACGTCCCGGGCGGGCTGGTCACGGCCGCGTCCGGCGTGGCGCTATGCGCCCGCCCCGGCACCGGCACAGTCGCACTAGCGCTGCTGCTCGGCCTGCTCAACCACCTACGGGGCCTGGATGCTCGTCCAGGGCATCGAGCTGCGCCGGACCGGCAAGACTCTGCACGCCGCCATGCGGGAAAAGAACCGGCCTGAGCCAGGCCACGCGGGAAACCCTCGACGAGGACGAGGCGTACGCCGCGGCCGGTGCCCAGCAGTTCCGCGCTGCGCGACGGCGCCGAGGTGGACCGCCCGGCGAACCGGGTGGCGGTAGGCCAGGGCAGCGCCTATGACCTGTACCTGTCGCGCGAGCTGCGGGCCGCCCGGCTCGAGCGGGTGGCCGGCGCCGCCGCGGTGCTGCAGGCCGTGCAGGCCGGCCGGGCGCAGGTCGCCGCGCGCATCCGCCAGGTGCTGGAGGGATGGGCCGGCCAGGACCCGTTCGCTGCGCATGCTGCCCGGCCGCTTCATGGTGATCGAGCAGGCGATGGCGCTGCCCGCCGCGCGCGGCGAAGCGGCGGCGCAGGCGCTGCCGGGTTCGTCGAGCGGATGAAGTCCGGCGGCTTCGTGGCCGCGGCCCTGGCCCGGCACGGCGTCGAGGGCGCCTCCGTCGCCCCGGCCGCCTGACGGGGCCCGCCCATCCGGACATGAGATTGCCCCGCCTGGCAGGCACGGGAACGGGAGGTACCGGTGACCGTTAGCGCCTCGAGCCGCCTGCAGTACGCGCGCTCCCCAGCCGGGGAGCTGATCGCCGAGTGCAAGCTGGATCCGGGAGATACCGGGCTGCTGCCGAGCTGGCCAGCGCGGCGCGCCGGCACGGCGCACGCCGCCTGTGCGCGTACAGCACCGCGGACCTGAGCGGGGCCGGCCTGGCCGCCCGCGAGGGCTACCGCCGCTTCACCGCGAGCGCCGCGCCGGCCAGCCCGCCGCTGCCGGTCCTGGACCCGGCCACCGTCGCGGACCTGTGGCCCCGCTCGTTCATCGGCCAGTGGGGACATCACCTCCTGGAGCCGGCCGACTACGTGACGTACGTGACCAGGCCCGTATCCGGTCGTCCCGGCCCGGGCGTCCTGGGCCAGGGGCTGGTCAGCCCCTGGCGTAGTTGCTGGCGCCCCACCAGTCCACGATCACGGCCGGCTCGTCGCCGACGACCCAGGCGTCGTGGCCCGAGGGCAGCGCCGTGACCTGGCCGGGGAGGGCGTCGAACTCGGTGCCGTCGGCCATCTCGATCCGCAGCTTGCCGGATACGTGGTACTGGAAGTGCGGTGCCTCGCACCAGTCGGTGCCGGCCAGCGGCCTGACGTGCTCGGACCAGCGCCAGCCGGGCTGCAGGACCAGCCGGCCGATGTCACTGCCGCCGATGTGCAGCAGCTCCAGCTGGCCGTTGGTGAAGGTGCGGACCTCGTCGGCCTTCGCGAAGTCCCGGTGCTCTGCCGTTGCCATGATTCCTCTCCTGCCTGCTGATATCGGTTTGGGGGGTGGTGGCGCGGACTGGTCACTCGTCCCAGGCCTGTACGCCGTACTGCCGGGTGATCAGGCCGCCGGCCAGGTCGAGCACGGCCGTGCACAGCACGCGCGCCCCGCTCGGGTACTGGCAGGCCTGCACGAACGCCGCGCCGTCGCGGCCCACCACGAGCCGCTCGATCTTGTGCGTCATGTCACGGCCGCAGACATCGGCGAGGTACTCACCGATCGCCGCGCGGCCGCGGATCGTCCTCGGGTGGCTGGGCTGATCGTTGCGGTCCACGACCTGCAGCTCGGCGTCCTCGGCGTACTGGCCGAGCAGCATCGCTGCGTCCCGCTCCTCGATGCCGCGGCGGAACGCCTCGGCGTCGAAGGACTGGGTGACCGGGGTCATCTGGCTGGTGCTCATCTGGGTGCCTCCTGTCGGCGGTGCGCTGAACTCCTGGCCCCGACGATTCCCCGCGACCGTCAACGGACCGTCAAAGCCCAGCTAGCAGGGCAGATGGCGGGCGAGTAGCGCTGGCGTCCGGGTCGCCCGAACCTAGAATGAGGGCAGCCATGCTTGAGATCCGCGTGATCGGCGAGCTAGAAGTGCGGCTAGCCGGGACAAGAGCGGAGCTTCCGCCCAGCAGACGGGCCCGGGCGCTTCTGAGCTGGCTCGCGGTCAATTCCGGCCGCCATCACCGGTCCCGGCTGGCCGGGCTGTTCTGGCCCGACGTGCTCGATGTCAGCGCCCGGGCCAGCCTGCGCAGCGCCGTCTGGTCGCTGCGCTCGGCGCTCGGTCCCGGCTTCGGCAGTTACCTGGCCACCGATCGCGACACCGTCACCCTGGCGGGCGAGGGCCTGTGGGTGGACCTGCCGGAATTCCGGCGGCTCGTCGCGCAGGGACAGCCGGAGGCGGCGCTGGACCTGTGCCGGGGGGACCTGCTGAGCGACCTCGACGACGACTGGGTCATCGAGGCGCGCCAGGACCTCGACCGCGATGTGGCCGGAGCGCTGGCCGAGCTGGCCGACCGGGCCAGCTCGGCCGGCGACCGGGCCGCCGCGGTGGCCTGGGCCCGGCGCAGGACGGCCCTGTGCCCGCTGGACGAGTCCGCGGCCGCCGCGCTGATCAGCGCCTGCATCCAGGCCGGGGACGGGTCGGCCGCGCTGGAGGCCTTCGCCCGGCTGCAGCAGCGGCTGGACAGCGAGCTGGGCGTGCCGGTGTCGGCGCGGACGGCCGCCCTGGTCGGCCAGCTGCGCCGGGAGCCAGCCCGACCCGGCCAGCCGGAACCGGAACGCCGAATCGCGCCGCCCGCCGGCCTGGTGGGACGGGAACAGGACTTCGGGCTGCTGGCCGGGGCCTGGCAGGCGGCGCGCACTGGCTCCGGCGGGACCGTTGTGCTGGAAGGCGAGGGCGGCGTCGGCAAGACCCGGCTGGTCGAGGAGCTCCAGGCCGCCGCGCGCCGGGCCAGCCCGGCCGCGGCCGGCGTCACCGGCGTCACCACGGCCGGCCCCGGCCAGATGGCGCCGTTCGCCATCTGGACCGATGCGCTCAGCGACCTGCTGGCCCTGACCGGCCAGCCGCCCGGCGACCAGGACTGGCGCCCGGACCTGGCCAGGATCGTCCCGGCGCTGGGCCGGCCGGCCGGAGAATCCGGGCCCCGGCGAGGCGGCGCGGATCCCCAGCTCGAGCGCGTCCAGCTGTGCGAGGCCGTCGTGCAGTTCCTGGGCTGGGCGTCCCGCCAGGCGCCGGTCCTGCTGGCCCTGGAGGATCTGCACCTGGCCGACGCGGCCAGCCTGGAGCTCGCCGCGTACGCGGGCCGCCGGCTCGCCCGCCTGCCCATGCTCATCGTCCTGACCAGGCGGCGCCTGCCCGCCCGGCCCGACTTCGACGCCGTGCTCGGCGCGCTGCGCTCGCGCGGCGTGCTGGCCGCCGAGATCGAGCTGCGGCCGCTGCCGGACGGTGACATCCGCCGCCTGGTCCGGGCCACGGCCGACCTGCCCGCCGGCACCGTCGAGCAGATCGCCCGGCTGGCCGGGGGCAGCCCGCTGCTGGCCGTCGAGGCGGCCCGCGCGGCCACGCGGGACGGCGCCAGCCTGTCCGCGGGCCTCAGCGGCGCGGCCAGGCTGGCCATGAGCAGGCTGTCGGGCCCGGCCCGGATGTTCCTCGAGTTCGCCGCGGCCGCGGGGCGCAGCCTGGACCGCTCTGAGGTGGCCTCGATCCCGCTGCCGAATCCGGCTCGCGCCGCCGCGGAGGCCCTCGGGTCGGGGCTGCTCCGGGTGGACGACGGCCGGACCGGCTTCCGGCACGCCCTGCTCCGCGAGGCGGTCTACCAGGACATCCCCGACCCGATCCGGGCGCGTCTGCACGCCGAGCTGGCCCGGCTGCTGCGCAAGCTCGGCCAGCAGCCGGACGCCCGCGGCCCGGCCGGACGGAACTCCCGCCGCGGCCCGCGGGCCGCGGAGATCGCCCGTCACCTCCGGCTGGCCGGCCATGATGAGCAGGCCATCAGCCAGCTGGTGCTGGCCGCGCAGGACGCCCGGAGCGTCGCCGCGATGGCCGAGGCAGCCGGGTTCCTGGCCGAGGCCCTGGCCATCGACGCCCGCGACCCGGAGCTGCTGGTGGAGCTGGCCGAGGTGCAGGCCTTCCGCGGCCTGCAGGAGGAGTCCGACCGCGCCTTCGGCCTGGCCCTGGAGCAGATACCGCCGCAGGACGCCGGCGCCCTGATCAGCGCGTGGCTGCGGCGCGGCCGGTGGCTGCGGGGCGGCATCTGCCATCCCCGCGAGTCCCGCCGGTCCTACCAGAATGCGCTGGATGTGCTGGATCGCGATCCCGGTTCCGAGCGGCTCGGCCGGGCCGAGGTGCTGGCGGGCATGGCCTGGGCCGAGGCCGTCGCCGGCGATCCGGCCGCGGTCGATGAGCTGCTGGCCGAAACCGACCGGATCCTCGGCGGCGACCGCCCTGACGACCTGCTGGCCCACGACATCGGGGTGGCCCGCGGGCATGCGCTGATCAGGGCAGGCCGGTTTACCGAGAGCTTCGGCCCGCTGATCGCGGCCAGCGCCGCGGCTGGCCGGGCGGGCCGCCCCGACATGGCCTACAGCTGCCTCAGCAACGCGGCCAGCGCAGCTGCCTGCGCGGGTGATATCGGCCGCGCGCTGGATTTCGCCGACCGGTGCCTGCCGCTCGTCGTGCCCAACGGCCTGCTGCGGCTCAGCGTGAACGCCCAGGTGGCCAGGTCGGCGCTGCTGCGTCGGCTGGGCCGGCTGGCCGAGGCCAGCCAGGCGTGCGACGCGGCGGCCGGATACGCCGACCGGGTCGGCCTGCCCGAGCTGGACGGCCTGGTCGCGCAGGAGCGAGGCCTGCTCGCCCTGGCCCGCGCTGACCCGGCGGCCGCGGCGGCCGAGCTGGCCAGCGCGCTGGCGTCCTGGGCCCCGGTCAGCCGGAGCGCCACGCGGCTGCGGCTGGCCGAGGCTCTCGCGCTGGCCGGGCAGGCCGCGGCGGCCGAGGCAGAGCTGCGCAACGTCGCGCTCGAGCCGGTCACCCCGAGCGACTTCCCGGCCACGCTGGTGGCGCAGATGAGCCGCCTGCAGGGACTGATCGCCGCCGCGCGCGGCGACACCGCGCTGGCCGAGCGGCGGCTGTCGGAGTCGCTGGCCGGGTGGCAGCGGATCGCCCGGAGGCCGGACAGCCAGCAGGCCGGCGCCGGATACGTCGCGTCCCTCATCGATCTCGGCCGGCCGCCGATCAGCTCGCTGGTGGAACCCGCGCGGGAGATGGCCGCCGTCCGCGCGGAGCTGGCCGCGCTCCGCGACCGCGTGACCGCGGCCGCGATCACCGGCGGTGCCGCCAGCGCCCGGCCGGCTGGCCCGGCAGTTCGCGGCCCCGACCCGGAAAGCCAGGCGTAAACGATGCCCACCTTCGATCAGCGCACCGTCACCACAGCGCCGCCCGAGGAGGTGTGGAAGCTGCTCTATGACCCGGCCCGGTTCCCGGAATGGTGGGCCGGCATCGAGACCGTGCAGACCGGCGGCGACCCCGGCGGTTACACCATGTTCCCGGACGGGTACCCGGACTTCCCCATGCCGCAGGCCCTGGCCAGCAGCCGGGAGAACGGCACGGTGACGATCTCCTGCCTCGTCTCGGACCTCAGCTTCAGCTGGCAGCTGCGCCCGTCCGGCACGGGTACCGAGATCTCCGTGCATGTCGAGATCCCCGACCGGGAGGCGCACCGCCTCGATGCCCAGCGCGGCATCATCGGCCAGTCGCTCGCCCGCCTCGCCGACCTCGCCGCCGCCACCGCGTAGCCCGGCGCCGCGCCGATGAGCTGCCGGGGCCGACCTGGTCCGGGCCGCCCCGCTACCCGGAGTCTCGCCGGGCTTTCCGATGATTGGCGCGCCGGGCCTGGCTAGTCAATTCCCGAGGGCGCGGATACGTATCTGTGCCGATCCGGGCGGGCTGCCGGCACGCGCATCCTGAGCCTCAGCAGGCCGCTGAACAGCCATCGGCCGCCCCAGAAAGGATCCGGCAATGCGCAAGAGCATCGCGACAGTCATCGGCGCCACCGCCGTGGCCGCCCTGGCCAGCGGGACCGGCGTGGCCATGGCCAGGCCATGGCCAGCAGCCACGGCACGCACCCGGCAGTCTCGGGAACCGAGCACTTCCAGATGATGACCACGTCGGCTACCTCGCCGACCGACTCGGTCATCGCCACCGGCCTCTTCACCGCCCCCGGCGTGGACCACGAGAACCAGAACAACAACACCTCGCTGTTCGTGTTCCCCGGCGGCACGATCAAGATCCATCACTCATCGGGAACCGGCCGCCAGTCGTTCAACCCGGGGACCTGCCTGGCCGTCATCAGCGAGCACGGCACCTACCGGATTACCGGCGGCACGGGCCGCTACGCCGGGACCACGGGCAGCGGCCACTACCAGCTGAGCATCCTGGCCGTCGGAGGCCGCTCACACGGTAAGTGCAGCAAGAACGCGCCGCCGGTGGCCTGGCAGCAGGTCATCCGCGCGACCGGGACCGTCCGCAGGTAACGCGGTAGTCAGGAGATCACTGTCAGCGCGGCGGCGCCGCCGGCACCGCCGCGCTGACGCCTGTCGCGCCGGGGCAGCCGTAGCGTTCCTGCGCAGCGCGCCCGCCCGCCTGGCCCGGCCGGCCGGCACGCTGGCCGTGCCAGCCGCCTGACATGGCCATTCCGGTCCCTGGCCACCGATTCCAGGGTGGTCATTTTGCCTCTGCCCCCGGCGATCGCGGCGGGGCGGTGTCGCGGCGGAATGCCGGCTGCGCCGTACGCCTCGTCCTCGTCCAGGGTCTCCGGGTCCATGAGCGTGCGGGCCAGCCGGTCCAGCCCGTCCCGGCTGCCGGGCAGGTTCCCAGGGCCTGCCGGTAGCATTCCTCGATGATCCGGCGGGCTTCGGTGTCGATGAGCTCTCTGGTGGCCGGGGCAACGCCGTCCGTGCCCGTGGATGATTCCTGGCCGGGAAGCAACCGAGATGGGCCCGATGGCCGGTGACATTCACCACCGGCCCACCATCTGCCGGGCGATGTCGCTGGCGTGCTCTAGGTCGTTCTCGGCGCCGGTGGTGACGTTGCCGTAGATGACCTCCTCGGCGGCGCGGCCGCCCAGCGCGCCGGTGATCCGGCCGCGCAGGTAGGCGGAGTCGTCGTACCGGTCGGTCTGGGGTGCTGGTGGGTGACGCCGAGGGACTGCCCGCGGGGGATGATCGAGATCTTGCGGACCGGGTCGGCGCCGGGGTGAGCATGCGGAGCAGGGCGTGGCCGGATTCGTGGAAGGCGGTCCGCTTCCGCTCCTCGGGTGACAGCACGATCCCGCGGGCCGTGCCCAGGACGATCTTCTCCAGCGAGTCGCTGAGGTCCGCAATCGCCACCCGATCCTCGCCGCGGCGGGCGGCCCGCAGCGCGGCCTCGTTGCCCAGGTTCTTCAGGTGGCTGGGGATCGCCTTACGGGGCAACCAGATGAAGCCTCCGCCGAATCTGTCCCGCGCCCGGATGGGCGCCACTTCAGGGTGGCGGCCCGCCGATCGGGGCGGCGGGTCAGCTCGCGTGCCACTTCCGCCGGCTGGTGCCGTCCTCATGCCGCAGTCAGGGGCCGGGTGGCCAGTCCGGCACGGCCTCGGCCTCTTTCTCAGCGACCTCCTCCAGGTCCGCTTGCCGGTGCACCTCGTCCTTCTGCAGGGCCCCGGCGATTGCCGCTGCCTGTTCCTTAGCCACCTTCGCCTCAGCCTCGGCCCGCTCGGCCTGGGCCTGCGTGGCCTTCGCCTGGGCCCTTGCAGCCTTCGCCTGCGACTCGCGCCTGGTGTGGTTGCTCACGATGCTCGCGACCTTCTTGATAAGTCCCATGACGACCGTCTCCTGGCTTCGGAGCCTCAACGAGCGCTCTCCCACTCTCGATTACTGAATTTTTCAATCACTCTTGTAATTCATCATCAGTTATGATAGCAGTGTTGTCAAGCGCTGGCCCGGCGGGGTGAGGCGCCCCGGGCGACCGGGCAGCGGAGCGAGCGAAAGGAACTGCCATGCTCAAGTCACTCAGCACGTCCCTGATCGCGCGGGGCATCCTGGCCGTGGTGGTCGGGATCATCGCGCTGGCCTGGCCCTCAGTCACGGTGCTGGCGCTGGTCATCTTGTTCGCCGTGTACGCGTTCATCGCCGCGGGCATACAGGCCGCGCGGGCGTTCAGCAGCCGCAAGGCCGGGCCGGTCCTCGGGCACCTGCTGCTCGGCCTGGTCGACCTGGCCGCCGGGGTGATCGCGCTGGCCTGGCCGGGGCCGACCGCGCTGGTCCTGGTGCTGATCGTGGGCGTGTGGGCGATCATCGCCGGCCTCGCCGAGTTCTTCGCCGCCTTCCGGTCCGGCGAGCCGGCCGGGACCCGGGCGATGTTCATCCTGGGAGGGCTGGTCACAATCGCGTTCGGCGTGGTGCTGTGCGCCCGCCCCGGCATCGGCGCGATCACCCTCGCGCTGCTGTTCGGCCTGTTCAACCTGATCTTCGGGATCTGGATGCTGGTGCGCGGCACCGAGCTGCGCCGCACCGAGAAGACCCTGCACCCGGCAAACTCCCCCCAGAAGGAAAAGAACGCGGCCTGAGCCAGGCCCAAGCCGATCGTCGGCCCGGCTCACTGTCACTTAGTGGCTAGCCCCGGAAGTAACTGGGGGGTTGACGGCTGCGAGGTCGGTGGTCTAGCTGTCGTGGTCGGCGAGGTGTACCGCGCACGCGGTGTCGAGGGCTTCTTCCGGGGTTCCGACGGGCGATCCGGTGAGTAGAACGGCGTCGTCGTAGCGGCCGCGGGCGGCCGGGTAGATCGCGAAGCCGAAGGAATGCGCCGAGCCGCCGTAGCGCAGCCGGCAGAGCGGGAGCTCGGTGCTGTCGGGGAGCACGCCGGTGACGTAGGCGAATGGGCCGCGGAAATGCGTGGTGACGCGGGCCAGCGCGGGGTGGCGGTCGCGGCCGTGGTGCAGCAGCCGCAGGGTGATGGAGTTCTGGGTGGACTGCGGGATGGCGGGCATGTCCCTCATTGTGCTGGCGGGGCCGGCCGGGCCCGCTATGATCATCGCCGTCTGGGGGGATTACCTGAGCGTAATTTACCCCGGGAGCCCTGATGCCGCGGATGCGTGCTGTGCCGGTCGTGCTGACCGCCAGCGAGCGGAAGATGCTGAAGAAGCGCGTGTATGGTCACAAGACCCCGCATCGGGATCGGTTCCGGGCGGCGATTGTGTTCCTGGCCTCGCGGGGCTGGCCGAATGCCAGGATCGCCCGGGAGCTGGTTACCACCGGGGATATGGTGCGGCTGTGGCGGCGCCGGTTTGCCGAGGATGGCGTGCCGGGGCTTTCGGACCGGCCTCGCCGCGGGCGGCCGCGTCAGATCACCGCGCTGGAGCGGGCGCAGATTTGCGCGCTGGCGTGTCAGCTACCGGCGCGGACGGGGGTGCCGCTGGCCCGCTGGACCGGCCCTGAGCTGCGTACGGAGCTGCTGGAGCGGGGCCTGGTGAACGCGGTGTCGGTGTCGTCGGTGCTGCGGATCCTGGCGGAGAATCCGGTTAAGCCGTGGCAGTACCAGTCGTGGATCTTTATGCGGGATCCTGATTTCGCCGCGAAAGCCGGGGTCGTTCTGGACCTGTACCAGGGCTGGTATCAGGGAAAGCCGCCGGGTCCTGGTGATCGCGTCGTGTCGGTCGATGCGAAACCATCGATCCAGGTACGGGCCCGCTGCCATCCCAGTACGCCAGCGCAGCCGGGTAAGCCGGCGAGGGTCGAGCATGAATACAACCGGGCAGGCGGGCTGGCGCTTCTTGCGGGCAAAGACATCCACTCCGGCGAGGTCACCGCGACCTGCCCGCCCACGACCGGGATCGCGCCGTTCATGGCGCTGATGGACATCTACATGGCGCAGGATCGCTACAACAAGGCCCAGCGGGTATTCGTGATCGTCGATAACGGCTCGGACCACCGCGGGAAGAAAGCGATCAAGCGGCTGAAAGACAAGTACGCCAACTGCATCATGATCCACACGCCGGTGCATGCGTCCTGGCTGAACCAGATCGAGATTTTCTTCTCGATCATCCAGAAGAAGGTCATATCGCCGAACAACTTCGCGAACCTGGCCGAGCTGGCGTCCACGCTGCTGGCCTTCGTGCAGCGGTACAGCAAGACCGCGAAGCCGTTCAGCTGGGAATTCACCAGCGCCGACCTCACCCGGATGCTGAGGCGGATCGAGGTCGAGACGCCCGCCCCGGCTAGCACGCTGCTGGCGGCCTGACAACCCCCCAGTTACTTGCGGGGTCAACCACTTAGCCGGTGCGGGCGTGTGGAGGTAAGCATGCTGATCGTGAGGAGCCGGCGGTGGCCGCTCGCCACCGCGATGTTCTCCCTGGTGCTGGCCGCCTGCACCGGCACGGCCGACCGCCCGGGCTCCGGGACTACCGCCGCCGCGGCCGGGTCCGGCTCCGCGGCGCCACCCAGGCCGACTGCCCGGTCTGGATGCCGTTCCCCCGCGCCGTGGCGGCCGGGCCGTACCGCCAGGTCCTCGGCGAGGGCTGCGTCTACCCGGCCGCGGTCCCTACGCTGGGCAACCAGTTGTCCGCCGCCGGGCGCAGCTGGGCGGCCTACCTGCAGGACATGGGCAACGACCCGGCCCGCGACCACACTGTCGCCACGGCCCGCGGCAGGCCTGCGGCCACCCCGCCACCTGGGTCGGCGACCACACCCAGAAGGCCGAGAAAGGCGACCAGTACGCCGCCCGCCACGACGGGTTCACGTTCTTCCGGTCAGTCACCGCGAACCAGGCCTTCTGCGCCGCGCACATCGTGTCGTTCCGGCCGCTGCCCGCCGACCTGGCCCAGGCCCGCACCACCCCGGCGTTCTCCTTCCTTGCCCCCAACCTGTGCAACGACGGCCACGACGCGCCGTGCGTGACCGGCGCGCCCGGCGGCCTCGCGCAAGCCGACGCGTTCCTGGCGCAGTGGGCGCCCAAGATCATGGCCGCGCCCGCCTACCGGGACGGCGTTCTCATCGTGGTCACCTTCGACGACGGCGGCGACGCCGCCGCCTGCTGCGGCGAGACCTCCGGGCTGAGCCCCGCCTACCCCGACGTGCCCGAACCTGGCAAGACCGGACCCGGCGGCGGTCGTATCGGCGCAGTCCTGCTGTCCCCGCTGATCAGGCCCGGCACCGTCAGCACCGTCCCCTACAACCACTACTCGCTGCTGCGCACCATCGAGGACATCTTCGGCCTCCCGCACCTCGGCGACGCGGCCATGCCCCGGGTCAGGTCCTTCGGCCCCGGCGTATCCGGCTAGCCGCTACCCGGCTGAACCCGACGCCTGGGCCGGTCCGGCGGCAGCAGCTTCGAGAGAGAGGTCTTGAAATGCTTCCGTTGTCAGACGGCGTTCCGGCGCGACGGTTCCCGATCGTCAATGTCTTGCTGATCGTCGCCAACTTCGCCGTGTTCTACGAGCTGCCGAACCTCAATTCCGCGATACGCCTACTTCGTCCTCTACCCCGGCTCCCGGGTCCGCACGAACATCTTTCCCCGCGTTCCTGGTCCGGATCCCGGCCTGGATCTTCCTCGGGCTCTGGTTCCGTCACCAGCTCATCGAGGGAACTTCGGGCTGTTCAACGCCAAGGCGAACGGCGGCGGGGTCGCGTTCTTCGCCCACGTGGGCGGATTCATCTTCGGCCTGCTGGTAGCACGACTCTTTGTTGCCTGGGCGGGACAGGCCGCACCCGAGGAGCGATGGCCCTCCACCACATAGCCCCGCGAGATCCTTCCCGCGCCGCAACAGAAGAGCCAGACGCCTGCGGCGGAGATGCGCATCGGTTCCGCATCAGGTACAGTCAGCACTGTTATAAGTAATCAGTAATGATGATCAGTTCTACCGAGATGAATGCTGACCAACGATCGGTCCGCGGCGGCCGTGGGCTGGCCACGGCGAACGTGGCCGCTAATTTTCTAGGTGAACGGCAGGAGGAGCAGTGATGGCAGAGGCAGCATCAGCAGCCGGCGCGCCGAAGGTGTCGCGGCTGGACCGGCGCAAGGCCCGCACCCGGCAGGCCCTCACCGACGCCGCGGTGCGGCTGATCGCCGAGGGCCGCGGGGACCGGGCGAGCATCCAGGAGATCACCGAGGAGGCCGACATCGGCTTCGGGTCGTTCTACAACCACTTCGACACCAAGGAGCAGCTGTTCCAGACCGCCTCGGAAGAGGTGCTGGAACGCTGGGGGCAGATGATCGATCGCGCCAGCGCCGGCATCAGCGACCCGGCGGAGCTGTTCGCCGTGGGCCTGCGGATCTCCGGGCGTCTCGGCTGGACCCATCCCGAGATCGCCGGGTTCCTCGCCGGCGTCGGCCTGGACCTGCTGGACATCCCCGGCGGCCTGGCGCCGCGTGCCCTGCGCGACATCCAGGCGGGGCAGGCCTCGGGCCGGTTCATCGCGGCCGAGGCGGAGATCGCGCTCAGCGCCGCGGCCGGCGGCCTGCTCGGGCTGCTGCGGATGTGCCAGCGGCATCCGGAACGCGTCAACGAGACGACCGTGGATGAGTTCGCCGAGGCCGTGCTGCGCCTGCTGGGCGTCCCCGCTCCCGAAGCCGCCCGCCTCGTGGCCCTCCCGCTCCCTGCCATTGACACCTGGTGACAGCCGCGACGATGCCACCGGCCGCCTCCGGTCAGCAACCCAGGGTGGCCACGGGACGCGGGATCCCAAGCCCGAGAGATACTAGGCACCGGGAGGTACCTTGGCCGCCCCTGACGCCGCCGCCATCCGTCCATGCTCCCCACATCCGCGATGAACCCCTCAGAGCAACGGCTGTCACGTCATGGCTGGCGGCCCGCTGATCCGCCGCGCCGGCCTGTGTTGTTCGTCAATCCGAGGTCGGGTGGCGGCAAGGCCGCACGCGCCCGGGTTGCCGAGCGGGCGCGCGAACAGGGGATCGAGGCCGTCATCCTCGACCCGGGCCAGAACCTGGCGGCGCTGGCCGGAAAGGCCGCGGCGGCCGGCGCGGACGCGCTCGGGGCGGCTGGTGGTGATGGGTCGCTAGCGGTAGTGGCCGCGGTGGCGGCTGCGCACGGAATCCCATTTGTGTGCGTTCCGGCCGGGACGCGCAACCACTTCGCGCTCGACGTGGGGGTGGACCGGAACGACGTGATTGGTGCCCTCGACGCGTTTACCGACGGGGTCGAGCGCCAGATCGACATGGCGGAGGTGAATGGCCGCATATTTCTCAACAACGTCTCGCTCGGCATCTACGGTGATGCGGTTCGCAGGCCGGCCTATCGCGATGCCAAGGTGCGTACGCTCCTGGAGACCGCCGCTGAGGTGTTGGGGCCGAGCGCGAAGGCGCCCGCGCTGCGCCTGGCCGATGACCTGGGCCGCGAGCACAGTCATCTCGCCGTGGTGCTCGTGTCGAACAACCCCTACGCGCTTGATCGCCCGCTGGCCCAAGGCACCCGCCCGACGCTCGATACCGGCCAGCTTGGGATCGTCGTCCTCGACGTACCCGGCGACGGCCCGCTCCCACCAGGGCGGGCCTGGAGCGCGCCCCGTATGGAGGTGAGTGCCCCAGCACCAGTGCAGGCCGGGGTTGATGGCGAGGCGGTCGACCTGAGCCCGCCGCTGCGGTTCACGATCCGGCCCGCGGCGCTGCGGGTCCGGATCTCCTCCCGCCACCCGGGCACCTCGCCATCAGCGCGCCCCCACCTCCCAGGCCTCCCGCCCCCGGCACAGCAATCGCAGGGATGAGGGGGCAGGTGAGCAAGACACGACGGGACCTGCTCTGGTGGGAAACTCGCCTTCATCCGGGAACCCGCGCGGGTATCTGCGGATCAGAAGGCATAACGATGCTGAGCCGCCGCCATGTGCGGGCGGTCCATCCGCTTGACGACGCGGGGCTTGCCGTCCTCCTTGTTGATCACGGCCGCGTCGTACTGGCCGACCATCTCGTCCTTGTGCAGCTGCTCGATGGCGTCCAGATCCGCCAGCGCGGCTTCGGCCGTCTCGTACGCTGCGGCGTAGACGACCAGAGCTTTCTCAGCCATGGCATCTCCCCGGTCGGATTATCCGATGAATAGATCCCGCGCTAGGCTTCGCCCGCCCCCTGGGCGGGACTAAGCGAGTGCGTGGTTAATCGGGTCGCGGCTGGGCAAGGCGCTGCGTCATAAGGGCGATCATGGCCCACAGCATCACGGCTTCGTGGCTGGCGGGGAGGCGCTCGCTCGGATTCACTCACCCGCAGCAGGTCGCGATGGGTATGGCAGGAGTTCCTCCGGGGGCCATCCCATCACCGAGGCAGCGGTCTGGCGCCGCTCCCGCGCGCCCTGGCAAAAAGGGGAGCGTTACCGCTGGTCAGCGAGGCCGGCCGGGCAGGGTCGGTTTCCGCTCACTCCCAACTACGGGAACCGGCTAATCTCGGCAGCCGAAATTGATTACGAAAACAGGCTGCTACGTGCAGCTCAGTGGTCGGGGTGGCCGGATTTGAACCGGCGGCCTCTTCGTCCCGAACGAAGCGCGCTGCCAAGCTGCGCCACACCCCGCCGACCGCTGGAAAAGTCTAGCTGATCCTGGGCACCAGCGTGAGCAGCGCTGCTTCCGGCCGGCAGCAGAAGCGGAGCGGGGCCCAGGGAGAGGTGCCAAGGCCAGCCGAAACATGCAGCCAGGGCCGTCCGGGAATGTCAGGGCCGCCGTCGGGCACCTCCGGGTGCCGGTGCAGCCCGCGGGCCCGGGCCCGGTCGATCCCGCAGTTGGTCACCAGCGTGCCGATGCCAGGCAGGCAGATCTGGCCGCCGTGGGTATGACCGGCCAGCAGCAGGTCGAAGCCATCGGCCGCGAACAAGTCCAGTACGGCTGGCTCTGGCGAGTGCATGACGCCAAGCCGCAAGTCGGCCGCCGGATCAGCGGCACCCGCGATCTGGTCATAACGATCGCGGTCGATGTGCGAATCATGCACCCCGGCTACCTCGATATCGAGATCACCAACCTTGAGCCGGGCCCGCCTGTTGTTGGCGTTCAGCCAGCCGGCGGCCTCCATCCCGTCGCCGAGTTCCCGCCAGGGGAGGTCAGGCCGGTGCCGCCGGTGCTCGTCCGCGCTGGTGCGCCAGAGGTATCGTGCCGGGTTCTTCGGCACCGGCGAGTACAGGTCATTGGACCCGTAGACGAAGACGCCGGGGCGCTCCAGCAACGGGCCGATTGCCTCGAGGAACGGCCTGACCGCGTCGCGGTGGGCGATGGAGTCCCCGGTGTTCACCACGAGGTCGGGCTCAAGGGCATCCAGTGAGCGGAGCCACGACAGCAGGCGATGCCGGCCGGGAGTCAGGTGGGTGTCGGAAATGTGCAGAATCCTCAGCGGCGCCGAACCGGCAGGCAGCACGGGTACCTCGTACCTGCGCAGCACGAACCAGTTTCGCTCGATGATCGCCGCATAGCCGACTCCGGCAGCGCCAGCCACCGCGACGGAGCCCAGGAGGGTTCGTGCTCGCATTCACACATGGTGCCATGCTGGTCGCAGTGCCAGCGCCTGCGCGCCCCGGCTCTGCCCGCTCGCGGCCATCACGGCAGGATGGCCCCATGTCTGCACTCAAGGACCGCCTCCGCGAGGATCTCACCGCGGCGATGAAGGCGCGAGACGAGACGCGAACCCGGACCCTGCGGATGGCGCTGACGTCGGTCACGAACGAAGAGGTGGCCGGGCAAGCGTCCCGAGACCTGAGCGACGACGAGGTACGGCGGATACTCACCAGGGAGGCCAGGCGCCGCCGTGAGGCCGCGGAGGCGTTCAGCGCAGCGGGCCGGACGGATCAGGCCGCCGAGGAGCGAGCCGAAGAGGCCGTCCTGTCCGAGTACCTGCCTGCCCAGCTGACCGACGACGAGCTCGGCGCGCTGGTCGCCGCCGCGATCACCGAGACCGGGGCGGCCGGGATGCCCGCGATGGGCCAGGTCATGAAGGCCGTGACGCCGCGGGTAGCCGGCCGTGCGGAGGGCCGCCGGGTAGCTGCCGAGGTGCGCCGCCAGCTCGCCGGAGCCTGACGCCTCCAGCACGGCCCCAGGCAGGCCGCCGTCCCGCGCCAGTACAGCCCCTGGTCAGGACCGGGGAAGCCGGACTGAGCCGCCGGGCAAGCCGGGCGCACCGCCAGCTTGCTAGCGACCTGGCTTGATGGGATGCCCAGGGCCCCTCGGCCGCTTCGGCGCGCCAGGCGGGGTGACCGGCTTCGGGGCGACCTGCCCGTTGCCGTCGGCGAAGAACGGGCTGTCGGCCGGGAGGCTCACGAACGGAACCGGCGGGCCAAGATCGGCGTGCAGGAACGTCAGCTGCCACGTAGCTCCCGGCGCGTTGTCACCGAACATCTGGCCTGGCTCCGCCAGGGACCCGTCGACCTCGCGGTAGTCAGAATTGCTGCCCAGCATCGCGCCCGAACCGAACTGGTTCTCCGGGTTGAACACTGATACATACGCCGCCAGCGTCGGGGTGTAGCCCGCGAACGCGGCGAAGTCCCCGTTGTTGCCCGTTCCGGTCTTGGCGGCCGCGGGACGGCCGATTCCGCGGTTGCCCGCGGTGCCTGTCTGCAGGACGCCCTGCAGGATGTAATTGGCCGCGTCCGCGACGTTGGCTGGCATGTCACGGTGACAGCCGGCTGACGCGCTCGGGAGCCTGCCTCCCGAGGAGTCCACGATCGCCGAGATCGCCACCGGGCTGCAGTAGATCCCGCGCGCTGCTACCGAGGCGTACGCGGCTGCCATGGTCATCGGCGACATGTAGGCACCCGAGCCGAGCGTGAAGGACGGGTTATCGTCGGCCGGCTCCTGCTTGCCGTCCGGCGCGAACAGTGACGTGCCGTCGCCGCGGTGCGCTCCCATCCTGGCGGCGGTCTTGACGGTGCTGCACAGCCCGACCCTCTGCTCCAGCTGACCGAAGAAGGCATTGATGGAGTCAGTGGTCCCCGTATAGAGCGTGTAGATCTCCGGTGTCTTGGTAGCACCCTCAGCGTTCTGGAGGTCCGGATAGCTGCTCTCCGCGCCGGTGCAGCTGAAGTACGGGCCTAGCGAGACCGGCGCTATGACCTTCTCGGTGTAGCCGAAGGTGTATCCCTTCTCCAGCGCCGTGATCAGGGTGAAGATCTTGGCCGACGATCCCTGCTGGACGCCCGTAAAACCGCCGTCCACGAGGTCGACCCCGTAGTCGATGGAGTCCTGGCCCGCGGCGTAGTCGTATCCGAACGGCCGGTTGACGGCGATGGCCCGCACGTCTCCCGTACCAGGCTGGATCAGCACCTCGGTGTCGGCGTTATGGCCAGGGTTGTAGTAATCGTCGTAGCCGGGCTCCACGTAGTTGACGGCGTACTCGGCCGCGTGCTGGTCCTGGGTGTTCATCGTGGTGTAGATCTTCAGGCCGCCGGTGCCGTTCAGCTCATTCCACACCTTGGCGTAGATCCCGTGCTCGGCGGCGTTGTGCTGAATGACGTTGAGGACGTACTGGCAGAAGAACGCGGAATCGCGGGCCGACGCGCTCGTGCAGCCGGTCTGCAGCGGGATCGTCGATGGCCGCAGGCCGAGCGGGGACTTGATCGCGGCGGCAGCGGCGGCCTTGGTGATGTAGCCGAGCTGCGCCATTCGCCGGAGCACGGTGGCGCGCCTGCCGAGTGAGGCCTGCGGGTGGACGAACGGGTCGTACAGGGTCGGGTACTCGACCATCCCGGCCAGCAGGGCCGACTCCGGCAGCGTCAGATCGAGTGCGCTCGTGCTGAAGTACCGTTCCGCGGCCACCTGGATGCCGTACGCGTTGTTCTCGAAGTACGCCACGTTGAGATAGGCGGCGAGCAGCTGCTGCTTGGTCAGCTCGTGCTCCACGTTGGCCGCGATGCGGAGCTCGCGGATCTTCCGCTCGAAGGTGTCGACATAGTCCTGCTCCGCAGCGGCCTTCGTCGGCGCGGTCAGGATCAGCGCGTTCTTGACGTACTGCTGGGCCAGCGTGGAGCCGCCCTGCGTGGAGCCGCCCGACTCGTCGGTGACCAGGGCACGGAGCGTGCCGCGAGGGTCCATCGCGCCGTGCTGGTAGAACCGGGAGTCCTCGATCGCGACGATCGCGTTGCGCATGACCGGCGCGATCTGGTTGTAGCTGACCGGGATCCGGTAGAGATTGTGCGGGTACCAGTACGCGATCAGGTGGCCGCTGGCATCCAGGATCTCGGACCGGGTGGGCACCTGGGCAAGCGCGGGTACCGAGAGCGTGTTGAACGTGTCCGCGGCATCGCGCGTGGCGACGCCCGTGATGCCGACCACGGGAACCGTGATGGCGGCCACTAGCACCCCGGCCGCCGCGGTCATGATGGCGAGGCGGCCTACTGCGCCCGGTACGGCGCGGCGCCATGATTTTTGCACGGGACTCAGGTTACGCTGCACCCTGCGCAAGTGGCACCAGGAGCTGGTCTATCTCCCTGGTGACCGTTTCGCGTCATTGCCTGGGGCAGCCGGGCGCTAGTCAGATTCGGGGGATCCTTTAACGACCGCTGCGCCTAACGACCGCTGCGCGGCGAAACCCCGCGCAGCACGGGTGACTAGTCACTCGTGCCCGCATAGTCCATCAGGGCTATGCGGAAATGGGCCCGTCGGGGTCTAGCGCTCGGCGCTGGACTTCCGTAAGTTACTCTTCCGCGACCATCACTCACCGGGGCGATGCTTCGACTCCGGACCGCAACGTAACGCCACCGGGCGTAACGACCCCCTGCGGGAGTGACGATCAGGAGGAGCTGGGTCACATGTGGATCAACGACTGGACCGCGCGCGCCGCGTGCAAGGGAACGGACCCGGACGAGCTATTCGTCCAGGGTGCGGCGCAGAATCGGGCCAAGCTGATCTGCCGCGGGTGCCCGGTCAGGACGGAGTGCCTGGCTGACGCGCTCGACAACCGGATCGAGTTCGGAGTGTGGGGCGGGATGACGGAGCGTGAGCGGCGCGCGCTGCTCCGCCGCCGCCCGGAACGTCGTGTCCTGGCGCGAACTGCTGGAAAGCGCCCGCAATCACTATGAGCAGACTGGCGACGAGCTCGTCGCCAGCTGATTCCCCCAGCCGCCATTCTCCGCCCGGCTATCCGTCCCGTCGCATGCCCGAGGGACGACTAGGCCGTAATGCCGCTAATGGCAGGCAGCCCGCCATCCACCTGGGCCAATTCCGCTAGCTGGCGCCGAAACTCCGGCCAATTTCCCGCAGGCCGGCCAGGTCATGCACATCCTCTGGCTGGGCTGTGATCTCCGTCACCGGAACCAGCGGATGCGCTGCGGTGAAATGCTCGGCTAGCCGGCGCTCGGACGCGGCCTGCTGCATCTGGTCCGCGTGCAGCCGCAGCGCCGCGATGGCCAGCGGGTAAGACTCGCCGGCGGCGGCCGGCTCCTCGCGGCCGTCGAGCCCTCGCCGTTGGCGTGCTGATCCTCGGCGGCCAGCAGCGTCTCGGCGGCCGCCAGGCTCCGGGCGGCGGATAGCCGTGCGGCAGGCGAGCGATGCACCCTGTTCAGGATCAGGCCGGCCAGCGGCATGCGCTCCTCGGCCAGCCGCTCCACGAAATACGAGGCCTCGCGCAGCGCATCGGGCTCCGGCGCGGCGATCACCAGGAACGATGTCCCTGGCGAGCGCAGCAGCTGCGAGGTGTACTCAGCTCGCTCCCGGAAGCCGCCGAACATCGTGTCCATGGCGCTCACGAAGGTCGAGACGTCCCGGAGTACCTGAGTTCCGAGGATCTTCGTCAGCACCCCCGTGACCATGCCGAACCCGGCGGTCAGGGCGCGCAGGTAGGCACGGCCGCCGAGTTTGGCCGGCGCGGTCAGCAATCGCAGCAGCCGTCCGTCCAGGAAGCGGCCGAGACGCTGCGGGGCATCCAGGAAGTCGAGCGCAGACCGGCTGGGCGGAGTGTCGACCACGATGAGGTCCCACTCGTCGGCCCGGCGCAGCTGGCCGAGCTTCTCCATCGCCATGTATTCCTGGGTGCCGGCGAAGCTGGATGACAGCGACTGGTAGAAGGGATTCGCCAGGATCTGGGCGGCTCGGTCCGGATCGGCGTGCGCCTCGACAATCTCGTCGAAGGTCCGCTTCATGTCGAGCATCATGGCGTGCAGGCTGCCGCCGGAGTGCTGCGCAGCCTGCCCGTCCGCGGTGCCCGGTGTCCCGACACCCGGCACAAGCCGGGGGGTGTTGTCCAGGGACGTCAGGCCCATGGACTGCGCCAGCCGCCGGGCCGGGTCAACGGTGAGGACTACCACATGCCGGCCGCGCTCGGCCGCGCGCAGGCCGATGGCGGCGGCCGTGGTGGTCTTGCCGACCCCGCCGGATCCGCAGCAGACGATGGTCCGGGCGCGCCGGTCATCGATCAGCCGGTCCACGTCCAGGACTGGCTGCGGCTCATGAGCCATCAGGCCGCTCCCTGATCACGGAGCGCCGCCGCGAGCCGGTACAGGCCGCCCAGGTCCATCCCGTCCGGTACCCAGGGCAGCTCGTAGCAGGGCTGCCGGAAGCTCATCCAGTCGCTGTCGCTGGGCGAGCTGGCCGATGGCGGTCCTGGCCTGGCCGGACACCTCCGCGGCCAGGTCGGCGGCCAGGCGGCGGCTGTCGTCCAGGCCCGCGCTCTTCAGCGCCACGGCGAGCTCATGCTCGTCCAGGCGGCCGGCCGCAGCGGCCTCGATCTGGTCGGCAGGCAAGCCAAGCGGCCGGGTCATGTTGATCATGATCCCGCCGACCTGGATCCCGCCGCCGCTGATGCCGCGCAACTCGGCAACGCCGTCCACGGTCTCCTGAACCGGCATCTCCTCCAGCACCGTGACGAAGTGCACAGCGGTCTCCGGCGACCGGATGACGCTCTGCACCGTGTCCGCGTGACCCCGGATCGGGCCCACCCTGGCCAGGTCCGACAGCTCGGATGCGACATTGAGGAACCGGGCGATGCGCCCGGTCGGAGGGGCGTCCATGACGACCGCGTCGTAGACCCGGCGTCCGCCCTTCTTCCGGCGGACCGCCTCGGCGGCCTTGCCGGTCAGCAGGACATCGCGCAGCCCGGGGGCGATGGTGGTGGCGAAGTCGATGATGCCGAGCTTGGTCAGGGCGCGCCCGGCGTGCCGGAGGTTGTAGAACATCTCCAGGTACTCGATCAGCGCCGACTCCGGGTCGGCGACCAGGGCGAACACGTCGCCGCCCGGGTGGGAATCGGCCGCCGGGGCCACGGCGACCCGCCGCTCCTCGTACGGCAGCGGAGGCACGTCAAAGAGCTGGGCGATCCCCTGGCGGCCCTCGACCTCCACCAGCAGCACCCGCCTGCCCCTGGACGCGAGCGCCAGGGCCAGGGCGCCGGCCATCGTCGTCTTGCCGGTACCGCCCTTGCCCGTGACGACGTGCAGCCGCACCCCGTCCCAGTCGGAGTCCCGTCCGCTCACGCGGGGACGCTATCGGTGTCCGCTCGTCTCACTCTTGCAGATTATCCGGGCGCCGCCGCAGACCGGGACGCGCAGCCGGCCTGCGCCCGCGGGCGCAGGCCGCGGCCCAGCGGGGCACGGGCGGATCGGCCGATTCGGGGCCTATTCCCCGCTATGGGCCTCTCGCGCGTGCCCCGGACCTCACTAGGCTGTAGTCAGGAGCTCCGAGCTGAGCCGAGAAGGGTCGTGCTGTCATGGAAGCACTCCTGGTCATCGTCGTGGTGCTGATCGTCGCCGGGCTCATTACCGTCGGCCGGTCGATCCGGGTCGTTCAGCAGTACGAGCAGGGCATCGTGTTCCGGTTCGGCCGGGTGCTGCCGGCCCCCCGGGGGCCGGCCTGACCCTGATCCGGCCGTTCGGTGACCGGATGCAGAAAGTCAATATGCAGATCGTTGCCATGGCGGTCCCCGCACAGGAAGGCATCACCAAGGACAATGTCAGCGTCCGGGTGGACGCGGTGGTGTATTTCCGGGTGGTCGACCCGATTAAGGCCACTATTAACGTGCAAAACTACCTATTCGCCGTTTCCCAGCAGGCGCAGACCTCGCTTCGCTCGATCATCGGGCAGTCGGAGATGGACCAGCTGCTGGCCGAGCGCGACACGGTGAACAGGGAGCTGCGCCGGATCATCGACGAGCCGACCGAGGGCCCCTGGGGCATCAGGGTCGAGCGGGTGGAGATCAAGGACGTGTCGCTGCCCGAGGGGATGAAGCGGTCCATGTCCCGGCAGGCGGAGGCAGAGCGGGAGCGGCGGGCCAGGATCATCACCGCCGACGGCGAGTACCAGGCGTCGAAGCGCCTCGCGGCGGCTGCGAACGTGATGGCCCGCGACCCGGCAGCACTCCAGCTGCGGCTGCTGCAGACCGTCGTCGAGGTCGCCGGGGAGCGCAACAGCACGCTCGTCATGCCCATCCCGGTGGAGCTGCTGCGCTTCTTTGACAAGTTCACGCCGCCGACGGCTGGCGCGCCGAGCGCGGACTCCGCCTCGATGGCGGACTTCGGCGACGCGGAAGTAGCGAAGGCGGAGGCCGAGATCTCCGGTGATCGCCCGGCGGAGATCGAGATACCGGCCGTCGCGCCGATCCCCGAGATTTCCGGCGACGTGGCCGTGCCCAGGCTGCCGGGGCCCGGCCTGGGCGAGTCGGCACCGGGCGAGCCGGCGCCAGCCGAGCCCGCGGCCGGCGGCACCCCGCTGCCCGGGGCGCTGAGCGAGCCGGGGGCGAGCGAGCCCGCCGGGACCAACGTCGCCGCGGGCCAGGGCGGCAGTCAGGGCCGGGCCGGGAAGGACGGCGCGAGCGGGGAAACCGGCGGCTGAGGCCGCCTGGGCCGGCCATGCCTCGCTAGGTCCGGCCAGGTGCGCAGCTGCCGTCTTCGCCCGCTAGGGTTCCGCTATGGCCAAGTGGGAGTACGCAACAGTGCCGCTGCTCGTGCATGCGACCAAGCAGATCCTGGACAACTGGGGCGACGACGGATGGGAACTCGTGGCCGTGGTGCCAGGACCCAATCCCGAGCAGCTGATTGCCTACATGAAGCGGGGCAAGGAATGAGCGCGGATGAGGACGCGGACTCCGCGCCCGGCTCGCCGGAGGCCAGGCTCGCGGCGCTCGGGCTGACCCTGCCGACGGTCTCGCCCCCGCTGGCCGCCTATGTCCCGGCCGTGCGCACCGGCGACTACGTCTACACGGCCGGGCAGCTGCCGGTCGCCGAAGGCGAGCTGCTGGCCGCCGGAAAGGTCGGCGCCGACGTCGGGGCAGCGGAGGCCGGCGCGCTGGCCCGGACCTGCGCGCTGAATGCGCTCGCCGCGGTCGCCTCGGTCACGACCGGCCTGTCCGCGATCCGGCGGATTGTCAAGGTCACCGGCTACGTGGCGAGCGCGCCGGACTTCACCGCGCAGGCGCAGGTCGTCAACGGTGCGAGCGAGCTGCTCCTCGAGGTTTTCGGGGAGGCGGGGCGTCATGCACGCAGTGCCGTCGGCACAGCCGTGCTGCCGCTGGACGCGCCCGTGGAAATAGAGCTGATCGCCGAGGTCAGGGACTAGGGCGGCAGGCTGCCCGGCCGGTGCCGGCCGAGAGCCGCGGGCCGGCCGGGCACCCCTCGTCGACGGCAGCATCCGGCACGGCACGAAGGAGAGCGGGCGTGGGCGACGGGACACCAGAGGCCGCGCGGATCCGGTTCCGCGGTCGCCTGGACGCCCGGGCGCAGCAGATCATCGCGGGCAGCGCCGTGCCGGCGGCACCGCGCGATGCCGCCACGGTGATGCTGCTGCGGACGGCTGAGCGATCAGCCGGACCGCCGGCCGCGGGCCGCGCCGCCGGCGACGGCGGGCTGGAGGTCTACATGCTGCGCAGGCAGTCCTCCATGGCGTTCGCTCCGGGGGCATTCGTCTTTCCCGGCGGGTCGGTCGACCGCCGGGACGCCGATAAGGACGTGGCCTGGGCCGGCCCCGGCGTCGCGGAGTGGGGCCAGGTCTTCGACGCGCCGCCGGAGCTGGCCAGGGCCCTGGTCTGCGCGGCAGTCCGGGAGACCTTCGAGGAGTCAGGGGTGCTGCTGGCCGGCGAGTCGGCGGACTCCGTCGTGGCCGACACCACCAGCGAGGACTGGGAAGCCGACCGCCGCGCGCTGCTCGACCGGTCAGTGTCGCTGGCCGAACTGCTCAGCCGCCGCGGCCTCGTGCTCCGGGCCGACCTGCTGCGGCCCTGGTCGCGGTGGATCACGCCGATCGTCGAGGAACGGCGGTATGACACCAGGTTCTTCGCCGCGGCGCTGCCGGCCGGGCAGCGCACCAGGGATGTCGGGGGCGAGGCCGCCGCGGTGGCCTGGATCGCGCCCCTGGCCGCCATCGAGGCCGGGCGGCGAAGCGAGATCGTGCTCTGGCCGCCAACGGCCGTGACCCTGGCTGAGCTGGCGAGATGCGGCGACGTGGAAACGGCCCTGGCCGGGCCGCGGCTGGTGGCGCCGAGGATTCCGGAGGTGCTGCTGCGGGAAGGAGCGGCCTGGCTCACCGTGCCGGGAGCAGGGGAGTGCCCGCTGTGAGCGGCCCGGCGGACCGGGCCGGCGGCGAGCCGGCCCGGCCGGCTGGTTTGCCGGGGAAGACCATCCGATCGACGGGTCGGGCACGGTGCGGTCAACGTGCGTGCTGGCCCCGAATCCGTCGCCGATGACCCTGGACGGGACGAACACCTGGCTGATCGCCGACCCTGGCTCGGCGGCGGCGATCGTCGTGGATCCCGGCCCGGACGACGAAGCGCACCTGAGCCGGGTGCGCGGGCTGGCCGCTGAGGCGGGCCAGCAGGTACGCCTGATCGTGCTCACCCACCGGCACCGGGATCACTCGGCGGGCGCGGCCAGGCTGGCCGGGATGACCGGTGCGCCGGTGCGCGCGGTCGACCCGGCGCACCGGCTCGGCGAGGAGGGACTGCCGCCCGGCGCCGTTCTGGACGAGGGCGGCTGCGAGCTGCGGGTCATTGCCACGCCGGGGCACACCGATGATTCCGTCTGCCTGCAGATCGCCGCCGATGGTGCGCTGCTGACTGGCGACACGGTGCTCGGGCGCGGGACGACCGTGATCGCCCGCGATGGCAGCCTGGCCGACTACCTCGATTCCCTCAGCCGGCTCCGGATGCTGGTCGAGGAGGCCGGCCTGCAGGTGCTGCTGCCGGGTCACGGGCCGATGCTGGCCGAGCCGGCCGCCGTGCTGGACTTTTACCTGGCTCACCGGGCGGAGCGGCTCGAGGAGGTGCTGGCCGCCATCGCGGCTGGCGACAGGACCCTGGCGGAGATCGTGCAGCGCGTCTACGCGGCGGTCGACCCCGGATTGTGGCCCTTCGCGCAGTGGTCGGTCCGGGCCCAGCTGGAGTACCTGGCCGGCCGCGGTGTCCTGCCGGCCGGCTTCACCTGGTAACTCCGCACCTGGTAGCTCTTCACCCGCAAACCGGGCCGCCCGGCCAGGGCGCGCCCCGGCCTGATGGGCTAGCGAGCGCGCTTGCGCAGCCGGTCGGGGGCCAGCAGCAGCACTGACTTGGCGGACAGCTGGATCCAGCCGCGGGCCGCGAAATCGGCGAGAGCCTTGTTGACGGTCTCCCTGGATGCCCCGACCAGCTGGGCGAGCTCCTCCTGGGTCAGGTCGTGGCTGACCTGGATGCCATCCTCCTGCGCAACGCCGAACCGCTCGGCCAGGTCAAGCAGCGCCTTCGCCACCCGGCCGGGAACATCGGTGAAGACCAGGTCCGCCTTCACGTCATTAATCCGGCGCAGCCGCTGGGCCAGCGCCCGCAGCATGTGCATGGCCACGTCAGGCCGTGTAGCCAGCCAGCTCCGGACGTTGTCGTGGCCCAGGGCGGCGAGCCGGGTCTCGGTGATGGCGGTGGCGCTGGCCGTGCGCGGGCTGGGATCGAAGAGCGACAGCTCGCCGAACATCTCACCGGGCCCGTGCACGCTCAGCAGGTTCTCCCGGCCGTCCGGGGCCTCCCTGGTCAGCTTGATCTTGCCGGACAGGATGACGTACAGCCGGTCACCCTGATCGCCCTCGGCGAAGAGCCGCTCGCCACGGCTCATCGTCACGTCAGTCACGTCCGATCGCAGCGCGCGCGCATCCTCCTCGCTCAGGGCCTCGAACAACGGCGCCTGGCTGAGCATGTCATCCGTGTCGTCCACGGGTGCCTCCTCGGCTGCGTTCACATCCTCATAGTGCCCGCAGTTCAGGTAGCAGTCACGCTGCCCGCACTGCCCGCTAGCATCCCTCATCGGGTGCTATGTGCCGGTCGGACCCTCATGACCGCGGCGAGTCCGGGATGGTCAGTTCCCGTGCCCGGCTGACTCCGCCAGGCGCTTGCGGCAGGCCTCGATCTCCGCGTCGGCGGCCGTCAGGTCTGTCCACATGGCTGCTTCCACTGTCTTCCCGGGTTCCAGCGCTTTATAGACCTCGAAGAAGTGCTGGATCTCCAGCCGGTCAAATTCCGGGACATCGGCGATGTCGCGCAGGTGCGCCATCCGCGGATCGGTGGCTGGCACGCACAGGACCTTGTCATCCCGGCCCATCTCGTCGCGCATCCGGAACATGCCGATGGCCCGGCACCGGATCAGGCAGCCGGGGAACGTCGGCTCCTCCAGCAGCACCAGGGCATCGAGCGGATCGCCGTCGTCCGCCAGCGTGTCCTCGATGAACCCGTAGTCAGCCGGGTAGCGGGTGGAGGTGAACAGCATCCGGTCCAGCCGGATCCGGCCCGTCTCATGATCCATCTCGTACTTGTTACGTTGCCCCTTGGGGATTTCGATTACCACATCGAACTCCACGATTTCTTCCTCTCGCCGCCTGGGTGATTGACTCCATCGCCTGAGGAGATGTCTACCCGATCGGCGTCCCACCCTGGCTGGCGGGAGGCCGGCCTGCCGCGAAGGGACCGCCGGTGCGCCGACTCCACCGCCTGGCCGTCGCCTCGCTGGCGCTGCTCTGCGTGTTCACCATCGGCGCTGGCGTCACGGTCGCGCGGGTGCTGCCGCAGAGCCTGGCCCGGTGGGATGTGCCGCGGGTGGCGCCGCGGCCGCTGGTCTCGGCGCCGGCCGTGCTGGCGCCGTCCGGCGGTGCCGCGGAAGGGTCGGCGGCCCCGGCCACCGGGGCGGCCGCGACCCCGGCAGGCGTCGCCACCGCGCTGGGCCCGGTGCTGCGCTCCGGCGCGCTCGGCCCGCACGTCGGCGTGGAGGTCACGGACCTGGCCACCGGCCAGGTGCTGTACTCGGCGAACGCCGGCTCGGCGTTCCAGCCGGCTTCCACGACGAAGATCGCGACCGCGGTGGCGGCTCTCGCCGTTCTCGGCCCCGCGGCCCGGTTCACCACCAGGGTGGTCAGCGGCGCGGGAGCCGGCGACATCGTGCTGGTCGGCGGCGGCGACCCGACGCTGGCGGCAGGATCCCCGCCGCCCGCTGACTACCCGCAGCCCGCCACCCTGGCGCAGCTCGCGGCCAGGACGGCGAAGGCGCTGCGGGCACGGGGAACCGGCCGCGTGCAGCTCAGCTACGACGCCTCGCTCTACACCGGGCCCGGGCTCGCGCCGGGCTGGCCGGTCAGCTACGTGACCACGGGGAACGTCACGCCGATCAGCCCGCTTGAGGTGGATCAGGGCCGGCTCACGGCGACCGGCGCGCCGCAGGATGCCGACGATCCGGGCAACTCGCTGCCGCGGACATTCAGCCCGGCCGCCGAGGCCGCAGACGCCTTCGCCGGCTTCCTGCGCGCGGACGGCGTCGAGGTGACGGCGGCCCCGGCGGCGACGGTGGCCGCCAGGGGCGCGGCGACGATCGCCAGCGCGGCGTCGCCTCCGCTGTCGGAGATCGTCCAGTGGATGCTGACCGAGAGCAACAACGTGATCGCCGAGAATCTGGCCAGGCAGGTGGCGATCGCCACCGGCAGGCCCGCCTCCTTCAGCGGCGCCGCCGCGGCCGAGGAAGCCGAGCTCGGCAAGCTCGGAGTAGCCGGCGGAGTCAGCCTGGTCGACGGCAGCGGCCTGTCCCCCGATGACCGGATCACCCCGGCCGCCCTGATCGCGCTGATCGGCCTCGCGGCCAGCCCGGCGCATCCCGGCCTGCGCGCCGCGATCACCGGGCTGCCGGTGGCCGGCTTCTCCGGCACGCTGGCGCCGGGCGGCAGCGCCTTCGCCGAGGCGGGGCCGGCTGCGCTCGGCGTCGTGCGGGCGAAGACCGGCAACCTCCTGACGGTCGCCGCGCTGGCCGGCATCGCCAGCGCCAGGAATGGCCAGCTGCTGGCCTTCGCCGTGATGGCTGACCGGCTGCCCGCCCGGGGCGGCCTGACCGTGGCGGGCCTCCAGATGGCCAGGCTGGCGACAGTTCTGGCGGGCTGCGGCTGCCGCTGACGTGCGCCGATCGGGCCGGCGGCGAGCCCGCGGCAGCGGCCGGGCACGCCCGGGCGAGGCAGCCGCTCGCCGGCCCACGTACGGTGGGGGGGTGAGCAGCACGCAGATGATTGACTGGCAGGTCGCCACGTCGACCGGGGTCCGATGGGTCAGGCCAGGGCCCCAGGTGAGCATGGCCGAGGCGAGGAGCGTGGTCGCCGAGCTGCGCCAGCTGGCGGCCGCCGTAGCGGAGCCGGTCCGCGAGCTCACCGGCCTGCCCGGTGCCGCGGACGACGGGAACGTCGCCGTGGTGGACCGCTCCGGCTGGATCCGCGCCAACGTCGACGGGTTCCGGGTCGTGCTCGACCCGCTGGTCGAGCACATGCAGGAGCGCGGCACCGCCCCGCCGGCCGGATCGATGATCACGGCCGTCGGGTCGCGGGTGACCGGCATGCAGGCGGGCCTGATCCTCGCGTACCTGGCCGGCCGGGTGCTCGGGCAGTACGAGCTGTTCCTGCCGCCCGACCCGGACGCCCCGGTCGCTGACGCCCCGGCCTGGCTGACGCTGGTCGCGCCCAACATCGTGATGGTCGAGCGCGAGCTGGGCGTCAACCCGAGTGACTTCCGGCGCTGGGTCTGCCTGCACGAGGAGACGCACCGGACGCAGTTCACCTCGGTGGCCTGGCTCCGGCCGTACGTGCAGGAGCAGATGACCGAGTTTCTGCTCGCCTCCGACCTCGACCCGGCCTCGATCCTGAACAGGCTGCGGGCGGCGGCCGATGTCGTGGCCGGAGCTGTCCGCAGCAGCCGCGGCGGCGAGGGCAATGGCCAGGGGGGCGGGCCAGACAAGGCCGAGAGCCTGATCGAGGCCATGCAGAGTCCGCGGCAGCGCGAGATCCTGGAGCGGCTGACCTCCGTCATGACGCTGGTAGAGGGACACGGCGACTACGTGATGGACGCGGTGGGACCGAGCGTCGTCCCCTCCGTCGCCGACATCCGGGCCAAGTTCACCGCCCGGCGCGGATCGGCGGGCCGGATCGAGCAGGCCATCCGCAAGATCCTGGGCATTGACCTGAAGATGAAGCAGTACGAGCAGGGCTCGCACTTCGTGAAGGCGGTCGTGGCCCAGGCGGGCATGGACACGTTCAACAAGGTGTGGACGTCCCCGGACACGCTGCCGACCAGGGATGAGTTCGCCAGCCCGCAGCTGTGGCTGGAGCGGGTCGACCGGCCCGGCCTGGCCGCCGGCTGAGCAGCGCAGCTGGGCACGGGCAGGCTGGGTAGCCAGATGGGCCCGCATCCGGCGGTGGCGGCAGTCCGGCAGGCCGTGCGCCGGGCGCTGGCTCCGTTCGCGCCCGGCGAGCTGATCCTCGCCGCCTGCTCGGGCGGGGGTGACTCGCTTGCGCTGGCCGCGGCCCTGGCCTTCGAGGCACCCCGGCTCGGCCTGCGCGGCGGCGGCGTCACCGTGGACCACGGACTGCAGCCCGGATCGGCCGAGCAGGCCGAGCAGGTCGCCGCGAACCTGACCAGCCTCGGCCTGGACCCGGTCACGGCCGTCCGGGTGACCGTGGCCGGGCCGGGCGGCCGCCGCTACCCGGGCCCCGAGGCGGCCGCGCGCGCTGCCAGGTATGCCGCGCTCGACCAGGTCGCCGACAGCTGCGCGGCTGCCGCCCTCCTGCTCGGGCACACCATGGATGACCAGGCCGAGACGGTCCTGCTCGGGCTGGCGCGAGGCTCGGGGGCCCGCTCGCTCGCCGGGATGGCGCCGCGCAGCGGCCGTTACCTCCGGCCGCTGCTCGGCCTGCGCCGGGCTCAGACGGGAGCGGCCTGCGCCGCGCTCGGCCTGCGGCCGTGGCAGGATCCGCAGAACGATGACCCGGCCTATGCCAGGGTCAGGGTCCGGACCCGGCTGATGCCGGCGCTGTCGGAGACGCTCGGCCCCGGCGCGGTCGAGGCCCTGGCCAGGACGGCGCGGCTGCTGCGCGATGACGCTGACCTACTAGACCAGCTCGCCGACGCCGAGACAGAACGGATCCGCGGCGCCGGCTGTGCGCTGCCGGCCGAGCTCGCCGGGCTCCCGGATGCGCTGCGGCGGCGGGTACTCCGGCGGGCGGCGCTGGCGGCCGGCTGCCCGGCGGGCTCGCTGACGGAGCATCATGTCAGCGAGATGGAGGCGCTGGTCTGCGGCTGGCACGGGCAGCGCTGGACGGACTTGCCCGGCCAGGTCCGCTGCCAGCGGCGGTATGGCAGGCTGCTCTTCACCGCGGCAGGGCGATCGGAGGGCCAGCGTGCAGGAGACTGACATGGGAGCCGACCTGGAGTCGGTCCTGATCACCTCGGATCAGCTGCAGGAGCGGGTCGGTGAGCTGGCCGCCCAGATCGACGCCGATTACGCTGGCCGCGAACTGCTTCTCGTGGGGGTGCTCAAGGGCGCCGTGATGGTGATGGCGGACCTGGCCCGGGCGATGCGGCTGCCCGTCGAGATGGACTGGATGGCGGTCTCGTCTTATGGCTCGGGCACCAGGTCGTCGGGCGTGGTGCGGATCCTCAAGGACCTCGATACCGATATCAGCGGGCGGCACGTGCTGGTCGTCGAGGACATCGTGGATTCCGGCCTGACCCTGTCCTGGCTGGTCGGGAACCTGCAGTCACGCGGCCCGGCCTCGGTGCGGGTGTGCGTCCTGCTGCGCAAGCCGCATGCGGCGCAGATGGAGGTGGATGTCGCTTACACCGGTTTCGACATTGATGATGCATTCGTCATCGGGTACGGCCTCGACTATACCGAGCGGTACCGGAACCTGCCGTTCATCGGCACGCTGGCGCCGCACGTCTACGCGGGGGATACCTGACTGGTGACGCGTGGCGGACTGGGAACACGGCATGCGATGAAATACGTTCACGTGGGTAAGGGGCGTATTGGAAGGCTGCTGGCTTCCCATGCGGCCTCCTGCGTGCCGGCTACGGTCGGCCCGGTGTACCGTCAATTGTTCCCGCCGTGTCTGGCGGGAAGAGGAAGCCGCGCGTGGGCGCTGGGGCGCACGGCAGTCTCGCCGGGGGTCGGCGGGGCATGAGGCTCGTCAGGAGGGATCGGCCCGGAGCCAGCGGGGCCGTTCGTCGATGGATCTGAAGCGCATGTTCCGCGGGTGGGTTCTGGTAATCCTCCTTGTCGTCATCGTGTTCCTCTTCGTCTACCGCCTGGCAGGCACCGGCCCGCAGTACAAGTCGGTCAACACCTCGCAGGTCGTGGCCGCGGTCAACGCGGGCAAGGCGAAGTCGGTCACGCTGACTGATACGGACCAGGTTATCCAGCTCGTCACCAAGAACGGCCAGTACCTGCAGGCCTCCTGGGCGGGTAACCAGCTGAACGAGCTGACCACGGTGCTGCAGAAGCAGTACGACTCCGGGCAGCTGCAGTACTACAACAACATCGCGCCGAAGAGCAGCTCGTTCTGGGACCTGATTCTCAGCTGGCTGCCCTTCCTCGCGATCTTCCTGCTTTTCTTCGTCTTCCTGAACCAGATGCAGGGCGGCGGCTCCCGGGTGATGAACTTCGGCAAGTCGCGGGCGAAGCTGATCACCAAGGACACGCCCAAGACCACCTTTGCCGACGTGGCCGGCGCCGATGAGGCGATCGAGGAACTCCAGGAGATCAAGGACTTCCTGCAGAGCCCGGGCAAGTTCCAGGCTATCGGCGCGAAGATCCCCAAGGGCGTGCTGCTGTACGGGCCGCCCGGCACGGGCAAGACGCTGCTGGCCCGCGCGGTGGCCGGCGAGGCGGGCGTGCCGTTCTACTCCATCTCCGGCTCAGATTTCGTGGAAATGTTCGTCGGCGTCGGCGCTTCCCGCGTTCGCGACCTGTTCGAGCAGGCCAAGGCGAACGCTCCGGCGATCGTGTTCGTGGACGAGATCGACGCCGTCGGCCGCCACCGCGGCGCCGGCTTCGGCGGCGGTCACGACGAGCGCGAGCAGACCCTGAACCAGCTGCTAGTCGAGCTCGACGGCTTCGACACCAAAGGCGGCGTCATCGTGATCGCCGCCACCAACCGGCCCGACATCCTCGACCCGGCGCTGCTGCGGCCGGGCCGCTTCGACCGGCAGATCGTGGTGGCCCAGCCGGACCTGGCCGGGCGCAAGGGCATCTTGCGGGTGCACGGGCGCGGCAAGCCCTTCCTGCCGGACGTTGACCTGGACATGATCGCCCGCCGCACGCCCGGCTTCACCGGCGCCGACCTGGCCAACGTGATCAACGAGGGCGCGCTGCTCACCGCCCGGGGGAACGGCACCCAGATCTCGATGGCCTCGCTCGAGGAGGCCATCGACCGGGTGACCGCCGGGCCGAAGCGCAAGAGCGTGCTCCTGTCGGAGAAAGAGCGCAAGATCATCGCCTACCACGAGGGCGGGCACGCCCTGGTCGGGCATGCGCTCCCGCACGCCGATCCCGTGCACAAGATCACGATCATCCCGCGCGGCCGCGCGCTCGGCTACACCGCGTCGGCCCCCACCGAGGACAAGTTCCTGGTCAGCCGCGTTGAGATGATGGACCAGCTGGCGATGCTGCTCGGCGGCCGGACCGCGGAGGAGCTGGTGTTCCACGAGCCGACGACGGGCGCGGCCAATGACATCGAGAAGGCCAGCTCGATCGCCCGCGGCATGATCACTGAGTACGGCATGAGCGAGCGGCTGGGCGCCCGCAAGTTCGGCACCGGGGACGGCGAGCCGTTCCTCGGCCGCGAGATGTCGCACAGCCGCGACTACTCGGAGGAGATCGCATCGGCGATCGACGACGAGGTACGGCGGCTGATCGAGTCCGCGCACGACGAGGCGTGGGAGATCCTGGTCCAGTACCGCGACGTGCTCGACAACCTGGTGCTGCAGCTGATGGAGCACGAGACGCTGTCCCGCGAGCAGGTACTGCAGATCTTCTCGCCGGTGCACAAGCGCCCGACCCGCGGCTCCTACACCGGCTACGGCAAGCGTCTGCCGTCTGACCGGCCGCCGGTCCTGACGCCCAAGGAGCTGGCCCTGACCGCGGCCTCCGACGGCAAGGAACTGCCGTCGGCCGGCAACGGCCAGGCAGCCACGGCCTTCGGGGCGGCAGGGCCGTTCGGCGGCCCGCTCAGCGATCCGTTCGGCCAGCCGCAGGCCCCGGCGCCGCGCCCCGGCCCGGATGGCGGCGCCGGCCGGCGCGCTGAGCCCGGGTCAGGTCCCGGTCCTGGCGATCAAGACCGGTGACCGCCGACTTCGATGCCCCGCGGATCGAGCGGGCGGTCAGGGAGATCCTCCTCGCGGTCGGCGAGGACCCCGACCGCGACGGGCTTCGCGACACTCCCGCGCGCGTGGCCCGGGCTTTTGCCGAGCAGTTCTCCGGTCTCGGCCGGGCACCCGAGGAAGTGCTGACCACCGTCTTCGACGCGGACCACGACGAAATGGTGCTGGTCCGCGATATCGAGATGTACAGCACCTGTGAGCATCACCTGGTGCCATTTTTCGGCAACGCCCACGTGGGCTACATCCCGAATGACAAAGGGCAGATCACCGGGCTGTCGAAACTGGCCCGCCTGGTCGACCTGTATGCCCGCCGGCCCCAGGTCCAGGAACGCATGACCAGCCAGATTGCCGACGCTTTGACGGCCGTGCTGGAGCCGCGCGGCGTTATCGTAGTCATAGAGGCCGAGCATCTGTGCATGTCCATGCGGGGCGTGCGGAAGCCTGGCGCCAAAACGGTGACTTCTGCAGTTCGCGGAAGCTTCCGTGACTCCGACGGCACGAGAGCAGAGGCGCTTAGCCTGCTGATGAGCGGGCGCTGAGCCGTATTGCAGGGTTTGCCCGCGGCATCAGCAGGCCATCACTACGCTAGTGCCCCGTGATCAGGGGCTTGACCTTCTTGTCCGAGATGACAGAACACGGCGGGCCAGGCCCGGCAGCGCCCGAAACCGGGGAGACAGAGCGGCGCGCACTGCTGCCGCTGCTGCCTGGCGCCCGTCCGCCCGACCGGCGGCATCAGCGGCGCTGGGTACCGCTGACTGCCGGGACACTGGCCCTGCTCGTCGGGCTCGCCGACATCATCGAGGGCGTCGGCCCCGGTCTCTACCATCGCGCCCGGCTGCACGGGCTGGCCGAGGTCGCCAACGTCACCCGCATCGCCGACGTCGTCATCGGCCTGCTGCTGCTGATGCTGTCGCACGGCCTGCGCAGGCGCAAGCGCCGGGCCTGGGAGGCCGTGGTGCTGCTGCTGGCCTCCAGCCTGCTGCTGCACGCCCTGCCGCTGCCGCACCGCACGCCGATGCACCTCGTGCCGGCGATCGTGGCCGTCGTGCTGCTGGCCGCCCTGCTGTACTACCGGCGCGAGTTCTACGCTGTCGGGGATCCCCGGACGCGCTGGCGAGCCCTGCGGGCGCTGGCCGGCCTCGCGGTGGCCGACGTCGTCATCGGCGTCGTCTACCTGTCCTTCAGCCGCGGCCTGGCCGGTCACTACACGCTGTTTCAGCGAGTCCAGTCGGCCGTCTACAACACGCTCGGATTCTCCGGCCCCGTGCACTTCGGCACCGAGACCGGCACGGATCACTTCGGCTTCCTGATGGGCTCGCTCGGCATCTTCACCCTGGTGGTGGTCGCCTTTCAGTTCCTGCGCCCGGCCGGGCAGGCCCGTCGGCTCAGCCGCCCGGATGCGCAGCGGATCAGGGAGCTGCTGGAGCGGCACGGCGACCAGGACTCGCTCGGCTATTTCACCCTGCGCAACGACAAGAGCATCATGTGGTCGGCCACGGGCAAGGCGTGCATCGGCTACCGGGTGCTCTCCGGCGTGATGCTGGCCAGCGGCGATCCCATCGGCGACCCGGAGGCGTGGCCGGGCGCGATCAACGCGTTCCTGGACGAGGCGGCCCGGCGCGCCTGGGTGCCTGCCGTCATCGGCTGCGGTGAGCTCGGCGCTGAGGTCTGGTGCCGGGAGGGCAGCCTGACCGCGCTGGAACTCGGCGATGAGGCCGTCGTCAGCGTGGCGGAGTTCTCGCTGGAGGGCCGTTCCATGCGCAATGTCCGGCAGATGGTGGGCCGGGTCTGCCGGAACGGCTACGTGGCCGAGGTCCGCCGGGTCGGCGACGTCCCGCGGGATGAGATCAGGCGGCTGATCCGGCAGGCCGACAGCTGGCGGGGCAGCCCGACCGAGCGCGGATTCTCGATGGCGCTGGGCCGGGTCGGCGGCGACCATGACGAGCGCTGCGTGATCGCCACGGCCACCCAGGACGGCGTCCTGCGTGCCATCCTGCATTTCGTGCCCTGGGGCAGCGACGGCCTCTCGCTCGACCTCATGCGCCGGGACCGGTCCGCGTCGCCTGGCCTCAACGACTTCCTGATCGTGGAGGCCATCAAGGCCGCCCGTGACCTCGGGGTCAAGCGCATCTCGCTGAACTTCGCCATGTTCCGCGCCGCGCTGGAGCGTGGTGAGCGGATCGGCGCCGGGCCGATCCTGCGAGCCTGGCGGGGCTTCCTGATCTTCCTGTCCCGCTGGTTCCAGATCGAGTCGCTGTACAAGTTCAACGCCAAGTTCAGCCCGGAATGGGTGCCGAGATTCCTGGTGTACCCGAACACCAGGGACGCGCCGCGGATCGGGCTGGCCGCGCTGGAGGCCGAGGCGTTCCTGGTCTGGCCGACGATCGAGATCCAGCGGCTGCTCCGCAGGCTGGCGGCCAAGCTGGGGCTGGGACGGCTCCGGCGGCGGCTGACCGCAGCGGGGCGGCAGTAGCGGACTGGCGGCCGGATCGTAGATTGGCCGCTATGACGGGCAGCATGGACGCCGAGTCCGCAGCAGGCGCGAGGTCAGGACGGGCTCTTGACGCCCGCCCCCCCAGCCCGTCCCGCCCGCCCAGCCCGGACCGCCCGCCCAGCCCGGGCCGTCCGCCCAGCCCGGACCGTCCCGCGGGGCCGCCGGGCCTGCCCAGCCCGGACCGCTGCCTGGTCATGGGAGTCGTGAACGTCACCCCGGACTCCTTTTCCGACGGGGGCAGCTGGTTCTCGGCCGGCGCGGCGATTGAGCACGGACAGGAGCTCGCCGGTCAGGGCGCGGACATCATCGACGTCGGCGGCGAGTCGACCAGGCCGGGAGCAGAGCGCGTCACCCCGGCGGAGGAGCTCAGCCGGGTGATCCCGGTCGTCACCCGGCTCGCGCAGGCAGGCGTCCCGGTCAGCATCGACACCATGCGGGCGGCGGTGGCCGAGCGCGCGCTGGAAGCGGGTGCCCGCATGGTGAACGACGTGAGCGGCGGCCTCGCCGATCCCCCCATGGCCAGGCTGATAGCCGCGGCCGGGGTGCCGTACGTCGTCGTGCACTGGCGCGGGCACAGCCGTGACATGTACCGCCCGGCCGTCTATGCCGACGTGGTCAGCGAGGTCAGGGCCGAGCTCGGCCAGCGGCTGCGGACCCTGCTCGAGGCCGGCATTGACCCGGCCCAGGTCATCGTGGATCCCGGCCTGGGCTTCGCGAAGCTCGCCGAGCATAACTGGCAGCTGCTGGCCAGGGTCAGCGAAGTCGGCTGCCTGGACGGCTTCGGGGTGCCCTTCCCCGTACTGGTCGGCGCCTCCAGGAAGAGATTCCTCGGCACGCTGCTGGCCGGCCCCGACGGCGAGCCCAGGTCCTTCGCCGGCGGTGATGATGCCACGGTAGCCCTCACCGCGCTCGTGGCCGTGGCGGGAGCCTGGTGCGTCCGGGTGCACCGGGTGCCGGCCAATGCGGACGCGGTCCGGGTCGCGGCCCGCTGGCGGCAGGAGGCCAGCGCGCCGCGCGGGCCCGGCCCCGATGCCGGCACCGCGGCGGAAGCGGGCGCCTGCGCGCAGGCCAGGGCAGGCGGCCCGGCATGAGTCGGGACCGGATATCGCTGCTCGGGCTGCGCGGGTTCGGACGGCACGGCGTATTCGACCATGAGCGCGCCAGCGGGCAGGAGTTCGTGGTGGACGCGGTGCTGTGGGTGGACACCCGGTCGGCCGCGGAGGCCGACGATCTTTCGCTGACGGTTGACTACGGCGCGGTGGCCGGCCGCCTGGCCGCGATCGTGTCGGGCCCCCCGGTCGCCCTGATCGAGACCCTGGCGCAGCGGCTGGCGGCGGCGTGCCTCGAGGATCAGGCCGTGCGCGAGGTCGAGATCACGGTGCACAAGCCGCAGGCCCCCGTGGGCCAGCCGGTCAGCGACATTGCCGTCACGATCCGCCGTGGCCAGCCCGCGGCTGGCCGCACGGTCGTGCTGGCGCTCGGCAGCAATCTCGGCGATCGGCTGGCCAGCCTGCAGCGCGGGCTAGAGGAGCTGTGCGGTCCCGAGCTGACCTGCACGGCCGTCTCGCCGGTCTACGAGACGGACCCGGTCGGCGGCCCGGAGCAGGGTGACTACCTGAACGTGGTGCTGCTGGCCAGCAGCACGCTGCCCGCTCCGGAGATCCTGGCCCGCTGTCAGGCCGCCGAGGCCGCGCTGGGACGGGTGCGGAGCCGGCGGTGGGGGCCCAGGACGCTGGATGCCGACATCGTTGCCTGCGGCGAGGAGATCAGCGATGACCCGGTGCTGACGCTGCCGCATCCGCGCGCGCACGAGCGGGCATTCGTGCTCGCGCCATGGCTGGACGTGGCGCCGGACGCGCGACTGCCCGGGCACGGGCCGGTCGCCGCCCTGCTGGCAGCAACCGGCACGTCGGGCATCCGGCGGCTGGCTGAGACGCTCACGCTGCCGCGGGGAGCGGGGGAGGCAGTGACCGCGTGAAGCCGACCAGGCCGCGAAACGTGGCTCTCATCGCGATCGTCGCCGCCCTGCTGGCCTGGCTCGTCGTCAGCATGACGTTTGCCAGCCTGCCGCTCCTGCCGTGGACGGCCGTGCCGGCCCTGCTCCTGCTGGCTCTGGGTGAGTGGATGGCCGGCCGGAACCTGCGGGCGCGGCTGGCCGGGCGCGGCTCCGGCAAGCCGTTCGAGCCGACGGCCGTGGTCCGGCTCGCCGCCCTGGCCAAGGCGAGCTCAGCGGCGGCGGCAGCACTCGGCGGCCTGGCCGCCGGGTTCCTGATCTACGTGGCCGGCTCGCTGCAGAAGGTGGTACCGCGCTCCGATGCGCTGGCCGCCGCGGGCACCGTCCTCGCGGCCGCGGTCCTGGTCGCCGCCGCTCTGTACCTGGAGCGCTGCTGCCGCTCGCCGGAGCCGCCGGACGGCGAGGACAGCCAGCGGCCTGGCAGCCGCCAGGCTGACCGGCGGTGACGGGCTGGGTCGCGCGGCAGCCCGCGGCCGTGGCGCAGGCGCATCGGCCAGGTTTTCCGGCAGAACGGGAGTAGCGATGATAACCGGTACGCATGCCATCATCTACGCCACCGACGCTGACCAGGCCCGCGCTTTCTTCCGCGACGTGCTTGGCATGCCCCACGTGGACGCCCGCGGCGGCTGGCTCATCTTCCAGCTGCCGCCGGCCGAGCTCGGTATTCACCCGGCAGCTGAGCCCGCGGCGCCGGGCGGCCGGCATGAGCTGTACCTGATGTGCGATGACATCGGCCGGACTGTCGAGGAGCTGACCGCGAAGGGAGCCGAGTTCACCGCGCCGGTGACCGAGGCCGGATTCGGCCTGCTGACAAGTCTCCGGGTGCCGGGAGCCGGCCAGATCGGGCTCTACCAGCCGAAGCACCGGACTGCCTGCGATCTCTGATCATGCCCTGCGGTCGGCCGCAGCGCGGCCGGGCGCGGCTATGCTGATCCTCGCCGTCCGGTACCCGGCGAGGACTGGAACGAAATGACCAGCGAGAACCACCGCGACCAGGCCAGTCAGGCTAGCTCGCGATCCCGCCATCCGGCGCAGCTGGCCGTTGGCGTGGTCGGCGCCGGCCGTGTCGGCACGGCGCTCGCGGTCGCGCTGGGCCGCGCCGGGCACCGCATCGCCGCCGTCTCGGCGCTGTCCCTGGCCTCACTGCGGCGGCTTGAGCGCTCGCTGCCGGGCACCCCCGTGCTGCAACCTGACGAGGTTATCGCGAGCGCCGACCTGGTGCTGCTGACCGTTCCCGACGACGTGCTGCCCGGCCTGGTGGCCGGCCTGGCGGCGACCGGAGCGCCGCTGGCCGGGCGCATGCTGGCGCATGCCAGCGGCCGGCACGGCCTGGCGGTACTGGAGCCTGCCGTCCGCCATGGCGCGCTGCCGCTGGCCCTGCACCCGGTGATGACCTTTACCGGGCGCCCCGACGACGTCGACCGGCTGGCGGGAATCAGCTTCGGGGTGACGGCACCGCCGCAACTGCGGACGGCCGCCGAGGCGCTGGTCATGGAGATGGGCGGAGAGCCGGTCTTCATTGCCGAGGAAAACCGCGATCTCTACCACGCGGCCATCGCGGGTGCCGCCAACCATCTCGTCACCCTCGTGGTGCAGGGCTGCGACCTGCTCCGCGAGGCCGGCGTCGCCGACCCGGCCCGGCTGCTCGGCCCGCTGCTGTCGGCGGCCCTGGACAACTCGCTGCGACTCGGGGACGCGGCACTGACCGGCCCGGTGGCCCGCGGCGATGCCGATACTGTCGCCAGCCACCTGGCCGCGCTGCGGGCCGTCGCGCCGCAGACGCTGCCCGCCTACCTCGCGCTGGCCCGGCTGACGGCCGATCGCGCCCTGGCGGCAGGAACGCTGGCGGCACCAGACGCCCAGCGGCTCCTGGATGTGCTGGCCGAGGCCCGTCGATGACCCCGATGCTCGCCCGGAGCAGGATCGGCCTCGCGGCCACGCGCGCCATCCTGAGCCGTCCGGTCGTGCTCGTACCCACCATGGGAGCGCTGCACGACGGGCACCGCTCGCTGTTCCGGCTGGCGCGTGCGTGCGCCGGGCCGTCCGGCAGCGTGCTGGTCTCGATCTTCGTCAACCCGCTCCAGTTCGGCGCCGGGGAGGACTTCGGCCGGTACCCGCGGATGCCCGGGCAGGACCTGGCCATCTGCAGCCAGGAGGGCGTCGCCGCGGTTTTCGCGCCATCGGCCGCGCAGATGTACCCGGCCGCGCCGCAGGTCACCGTCGACCCCGGTCCGGTCGGCCGGGTGCTGGAAGGTGAGTTCCGGCCGGGCTTCTTCGGCGGCGTGCTCACCGTGGTACTGAAGCTGCTGCAGCTGACGGCTCCGGACATCGCGGTGTTCGGCGAGAAGGACGCTCAGCAGCTCGCGCTGGTCCGGCAGATGGTCGCTGACCTCGATCTCGGTGTCGAGATCGCAGCGGCGCCGATCCACCGTGACCCGGACGGGCTGGCCACGTCCAGCCGCAATGCCTACCTGCGGCCCGCCGACCGGGTCACCGCCCTGGCCTTGCCGCGCGCTCTCGCCGCCGCGGCCTCGGCCGCCCGTGGCGGCCCGTCAGCGGCCGTGGCGGCAGCCGGGGCGGTACTGGACGGGGCAGCCAAGGCGGATCCGCCATTCGAGCCCGATTACCTGGCGCTGGCCGATCCCCGCAGCTTCGGGCCGGTCGGCGATGGCCACGCCGGCCCGGCGCTGCTGCTGGTCGCCGGGCGGGTCGGCAGCACCAGGCTGATCGACAATGCGCTGCTGACGTTCGGCGGCCCGCGGTGATCGCCCGCCGCCTGCTCGCGCCGCCGCCTGGCTGGCGCCGGGACGCCGACATCGTCGTGGTGGGATCGGGCATCGCAGGCGTGACCGCGGTTCTCGCCGCCCGAAGCGCGCGGCCGGAGGCCAGGATCCTGCTCGCCACAAAGTCCGTACTCGACGACGGCTCCACCCGCTGGGCCCAGGGCGGCGTCGCGGCCGCGCTGGGCCCGGGCGATTCCCCTGAGCAGCACATGCGCGACACCCTGACGGCCGGCGCGGGCCTGTGCGATCCGGACGCCGTCCGGGCCCTGGTGACGGATGGTCCCGGCGCCGTACGGCGGCTGATCGCGCTGGGCGCCATCTTCGATGCGGAGCCTGCCGGGCCGCTGGCGCTGACCCGCGAGGGCGGTCACCTGCGCAGCCGGATCGCGCACGCAGGCGGTGATGCGACCGGCGCGGAGATCTCCCGTGCGCTGCTGCACGCGCTGGCTGACGCGCAGGACGGCGGCAACCTCGAGGTCATCGAGCACGCCCTGGCCATCGACCTGCTGATGTCGGCCAGCGGCCGGGCGGCCGGGATCACGCTGCACGTGCTCGGCGAGGGCGAGCAAGACGGCGTGGGTGCCGTGCACGCCAGGGCGGTCGTGCTGGCCACCGGCGGCATCGGGCAGGTCTACTCGGCCACCACCAACCCCGCGGTCTCGACCGGCGATGGCGTGGCACTCGCCCTGCGGGCCGGCGCCGAGGCGGCGGACCTGGAATTCGTGCAGTTCCACCCGACGGTGCTCTGGCTGGGCGCGGCTGCCCGCGGCCGCCAGCCGCTGATTTCCGAAGCGGTCAGGGGCGAGGGCGCGTTCCTGGTGGACGGCGCCGGGCGGCGGTTCATGGCCGGTCAGCATCCGCTGGCCGACCTGGCCCCGCGGGATGTGGTCGCCAAGGCGATCATGCGGGTGACGATGAGCGAGGGCAGCCAGCACGTCTGGCTGGACGGCCGCCAGCTGGGCGCGCAGACCTGGCAGCACCGGTTCCCGACCATTCTCGCCAGCTGCCGCGAGCACGGGATCGATCCGGTCAGCGAGCTGATCCCGGTCGTGCCTGCCGCGCACTACGCGAGCGGCGGGATCAGGACCGACGCCAGCGGCCGGACCAGCGTGGCCGGTCTGTATGCCTGCGGCGAGGCCGCCTGCACCGGAGTTCACGGTGCCAACCGGCTGGCCTCCAACTCGCTGCTCGAAGGCCTGGTGTTCGCCGAGCGCATCGGCGCGGACCTGGGCGCGCGCCTGCCACCGAGCCCGCAGCCTGCGCCGGACCCGCGGCCGCCGGGCCTGCTCGATCCTGCCGTCCTGCCACCGCTGCAGCAGCTCATGTCAGCCAGCGCCGGAGTGCTGCGGACCGGGGACGGCCTGGCGGCGGCCGCCGCCGAGCTCGCGCGGCTCGGCGAGCAGGCTACCCAGAAGCCCTGCGCCAGCGCCTGGGAGGCGACCAACCTGCACCTGGTCGCGTCAGCCCTGGTCAGCTCGGCTGCGGCCCGGCAGGAGACGCGCGGCAGTCACTGGCGGGAGGACTACCCCGATCCGTCCGACAGCTGGCTCGGTCACCTGGTCGTCACTCTCGGCCGGGACGGCCTGAGCACCGTTTTCGAGCCGGCTCGCCATGGCTGAGCCGGACACCGGGCGCCGCGCTCAGGGCGCGCCAGCGGGGCCGGACGCGACCGCAGCCGCCCGCCCGCCGGCCGGCCTGGCCGCCCGGCTGAGCGCGGCCGGGCTCGATCCCGCGGCCACCCTGGGGGTGGTCCGCGCGGCGCTGGCCGAGGACCTGGCCGGGGGAGCCGACGTGACCACCCGCGCCACGATCGCACCGGCCGCCCGCGGCCGGGCGGACCTGGTGGCCAGGACCCCCGGCGTGGTGGCCGGAGTACCGGTCGCCGAGCTGGTGATGTGGGCCGTTTCGCAGCCCGATCCGGTGCGGTTCCTGGCTCGCGCCGACGACGGGGACACGGCTGCCGCAGGCCAGCCGCTGCTGACCGTCACCGGCCGGATCGAGCCCATCCTGACCGCTGAGCGCACCGCGCTGAACCTGCTCTGCCATCTGTCCGGCATCGCGACGCTGACCCGGCGCTGGGTGGACGCCGTGGCCGGCACCGGGGCGCAGATCAGGGATACCCGCAAGACCCTGCCGGGCCTGCGCGCGCTGGAGAAGTACGCCGTCCGCTGCGGAGGCGGCGTGAACCACCGGATGTCCCTGGCCGACGCGGCGCTGATCAAGGACAACCATGTCGCCGCCGCCGGATCCGTGGCTGCCGCGTTCGCGGCCGTCACCGCGCGCGCCGGCGGGCTGCCGGTCGAGGTGGAATGCGACACTCTCGCTCAGGTCGCCGAGGCGGTGGCGGCCGGCGCGGAGCTGATCCTGCTCGACAACTTCACCGTCCCGCAGCTGGCGGAGGCGGTCCGGCTGGCGGCGGGCCGGGCCCGGCTGGAGGCCAGCGGCGGCCTGACGCTGGCGAGCGCGCGCGCGGTCGCCGAGACCGGCGTCGACTATCTCGCGGTCGGCGCGCTGACCCACTCAGCGCCGGCCCTCGACATCGGCCTTGACCTGGCCGGGCCCGGCTAGGCAGTACCGGCGGGAAGGGCGGGCTGGGGCGGCAAGGAGGGGAGGCGGGTAGCAAGAATGGCCAAGGCGGGAGGCGCGGGAAAGATGCTGCTGGCGATCGACGTCGGGAACACCAACACGGTCCTCGGCGTGTTCGATGGCACCGAGGTCGTCGAGCACTGGCGGATCGCCACCGACCCGGTGCGGACCGCCGATGAGCTCGCGGTGATCCTGCAGGGCCTGATGGGCCAGAGCGCGCTGCAGCCCGACATCAGCGGCATCGCGCTCTGCTGCACCGTCCCGTCGGTGCTGCACGAGATGCGGGAGATGTGCCGCCGGTATTACGGCGATGTCCCTGCGGTCATCGTGGAGCCGGGCGTGAAGACCGGTGTGCCCGTCCGGTACGACAATCCCAAGGAGGTCGGCAGCGACCGGATCACGAACGCGGCCGCCGCCATGCACCTCTATGGCGGGCCCGCCATCGTCGTCGACTTCGGCACGTCCACGAACTTCGACGCGGTCAGCGAGCGCGGCGAGTTCGTTGGCGGCGCGCTCGCGCCCGGCATCGAGATCTCCGTGGACGCGCTCTCCCGCCGCGCCGCCCAGCTGCTGAAGGTCGAGCTGGCCAGGCCCGGCCGGGTGATCGGCAAGAGCACTGTCGAGGCGCTGCAGTCGGGCATCATCTTCGGCTTCGCCGGCCAGGTCGAGGGAATCGTGACCAGGATGGCCGCCGAGCTGGCGCCGGGTGATCCGGACTCGGTCACGATCATCGCGACCGGGGGCCTCGCGCCGCTGGTGATCGACGAGGTGGGGGTCATCGACGCGTACGAGCCGTGGCTGACGCTGATCGGCCTGCGCCTCATCTATGAGCGCAACACCGCCGACGCGTAGCAGCCGCGCGGGATAGTGCCGTGACCGTGCTGCCCCCGCGCCGGTAGCCTCAGGCAGATGACGGACGAAGACGCGGCGGGCGGCGACCGGCCGGACCCGGCGGCGGGCGGCCAGGCGGATCCCGACTCGACCGAGCACATGCAGGTGCGGATGGCGAAGCTGGACCGGCTCCGCGCCGACGGCATCGACCCTTACCCTGTCGGCTTCCCCCGTACCCACGCCATCGCGGAAATACGGGCGACATATCGCGACCTGCCGCCCGATACCGCGACCGCCGATCGGGTCGGCGTGGTCGGCCGGGTCATGCTGTACCGCAACGGCGGCAAGCTGTGCTTCGCGACGATCAGGGACGGCACCGGCGACCTGCAGGTGATGATCTCGCTGGACCGGGTGGGCGCCGACACCCTCGCCGCCTGGAAGCGGGACGTCGACCTCGGCGACCACATCGGCGTGACGGGCGAGGTCATCTCCTCCCGGCGCGGGGAGCTGTCGGTCCTGGCTGACTCCTTCGCGATCACCGCCAAGGCGCTGCGCCCGCTGCCGGACAAGCACAAGGGCCTCAGTGACCCGGCGTCCCGGGTGCGGCAGCGTTACCTGGACCTGATCGTCAATCCGGAGGCGCGGCAGATGGCGGAGATCCGGGCGGCCGCCACGCGGTCGCTGCGGGAGGACCTGCACGCCCGCGGCTACCTCGAGGTCGAGACGCCGGTGCTGCAGACCCTGCACGGCGGCGCCAATGCCCGTCCGTTCCGCACCCACATCAACGCATTCGACCTTGACCTCTACCTGCGCATCGCGCTGGAGCTGTACCTCAAGCGCCTGGTCGTCGGCGGGATCGAGCGGGTCTACGAGATCGGCCGGATCTTCCGGAACGAGGGGGCCGACGCCACCCACAACCCCGAGTTCACCATGCTGGAGGCCTACGAGGCCTACGGCGACTACACCACGATGGAGACGCTGACCAGGGAACTGATCCAGTCCGCGGCACGCAATGCCCTCGGCGGGACCATCGTCCGGCGGCCGGATGGGTCAGAATTCGACATCGGCGGCGAGTGGCCGTCCAGGACAGTGCACGAAGCGCTGTCCGAGGCGGCGGGCGAGGAGATCACGCCCGACACCACCGAGGAGCGCCTGCGGAAGCTGGCTGCGCACGCGGAGATCGAGCTGCAGCCAGGCTGGGGCCGCGCTGAGGTCCTGCTGGAGCTGTACGAGCACCTGGTCGAGGCGCGGACAGACGGCCCGACGTTCTACCGCGACTTCCCGGTCGAGATCTCCCCGCTGACCAGGCAGCATCGCGACGACCCCCGGCTGGCGGAGAAGTGGGACCTGGTGGCATTCGGCACCGAGATCGCGACCGCCTACTCCGAGCTGGTCGACCCGGTGGAGGAGCGGGCCCGGCTGACCGCGCAGTCGCTGCTGGCCGCCGGGGGCGACCCGGAGGCGATGCAGCTCGACGAGGATTTCCTCCGCGCGCTGGAGCACGGGATGCCGCCCAGCGGGGGGATGGGCATGGGCATCGACCGGATGCTGATCATGCTGACCGGCGTCGGAGTCCGGGAGACAGTGCTGTTCCCGCTCGTCAAGCCCGTCTGACGGCCCGCGGCCACCCTGGCAGGCAGAAAAGCTGTTCCGGCCAGGCTGCTAGCCGGGCCGGAACAGCCGGGGGACGCCAGAGGGCCTGCGGTCAGCCCACGATGCGGACGGCGCCGACGTAGGCACTCCAGAACACGGGCTGCACCTGCACGTTCTGGCCGAATGTCGGCGCGTCCACCATCATGCCGTTGCCGACGTAAATACCGACATGGCCGATATCGGGAAAGAAGAAGACCAGGTCGCCCGGCTCAAGCTCGCTGCGCGAGATGTGCTCGCCCGAGTTCCACAGGTCGCCGGTGTAGTGCGGGAGGCTGATCCCGATCTGCGCGTAGGCCCATACCACCAGGCCGGAGCAGTCGAACGAGGTCGGCCCGGCGGCTCCCCAGACGTAGGGGTAGCCGATCCTGGTGAGCGCGTACCGGAGCGCCTGCACCCCGACCGAGTCGCCGGTGACCTGGATGTCCGGGTACGAGCCGGTCTTCTGGAAGACGGACATGGCCTGGGCGAAGACCGCGCTGTTGAGCACGTCCTCCTTCGCCTGGATGGCGGCCACCTTGGCGCGCATGGCGGCGGAAAGCCTGGTGGCCTGGCTCTCTTCCTGCTGGGCGGCCAGCTGCGCCCGGCTGGCCGCGGCCTGGGCCGCTGACACCAGGCTGAGCTTGTCCCCGTTCTCCTGCGCGAGCTGCTGGATGATCGAGGCGCGGTTCAGCACGTTCTGCGGGCTGCTGCCCTGCAGCAGCTGGAGGGTCGGGCTGACCCCGCCGGTCATGTAGCCTTCCGCCGCGATCTGGCTGATCGTCGTCTCGCCGGCCGCGAGCAGCCGCTGGTCCCGCTGCTCTGTCTCGCGGGCGATCCCCAGCTCCGAGCGCGCCTCGCCCAGCTGGATATTGAGGCCGTCGTACTGCTCGCTGAGGTTGTCGATCTGGTTCGACATGCTGTTGGCCTCGGCCAGCAGGGTCGGCAGGCTGGTGGCGGAGCGGGATGGCGCGGCCGGCGCGGCGCCCGCGGCGCCCGCGACGCCGCCGCAGACGGCCAGGGTCGAGAGCGCGACCAGCCCGCTGACGACCCCGGCGCGAGTCAGGAAGGACCCGGCCAGCAGCCGACGGGCGGGGACCCGGCCAGGCGAGACGTGACTGCCGTGCGGCATGCGCTCCACGTGGAGTCTCCTCTCCTCGGCCGCCTACCGGGTTAGCTGACGGGTTCGGGCCGGAGGAGCCCTACGGCGAGCCCGCACTGCCGGAGCGGCGGGCGCGCCGATTCACCCCGGGGGACGTGGGTCCCCGGTTTCCTGACGGGCGAGGGCCCGGCAGGAACTCGGCGGGTCGTAGCTGCCTGCCCCGGGACCGGGGCGGACTGCAACGGGTGACAGCGATGGAGATTAATGCAAACTACTGTGGTCGCGAGGCGGAACGGCAAAGTTTGCTAACCCGGTCAGGGCATCCCCTTCTTTGCCTGCTTCCGGCCGTTCGCCGCCTCACGTGCACATACTCCACCGGGGTCATCGCCACGTGCCTCATGCTCCGTGTTTCCGCAGGTCAGGCGGCGTGTCTCAATGTCCGTCCCGGCAGCGTGATCTGCGCGTGATGTGCGTCATTAATCCCCTGACCAGCACATCAGGGCAATGCGTACTTGCGCGGTAACAGTCTGTGGGCACGCGAATTGCGAGTTCCGAGCTTCGTTTGGGATGCTGGCGGCATCATGGCGAACGCGGCTAAGGCGGGCTGACAATGGAGTATGCGGTCAGGCGGGCGCGGACCAGCGATGTGCCGGTCATCCGCGGCCTGATCGACGCGAATGCCGCGTCCGGGCGCCTGCTCGACAAGCCCACCGTGGCGCTGTACGAGGACATCCAGGAGTTCCGGGTCGCCTGCGCCGCCGACGGGGCGGTCGTCGGCTGCGGCGCCGTGCACGTCATGTGGGAAGACCTCGCGGAAATCCGGACTGTCGCGGTGCACCGCTCGCACCGCGGCCGCGGCGTCGGGCACCTGCTCGTCGCCGAATTGCTCGCCGCGGCCAGGAAGATCGGCGTCAGCCGGGTGTTCGTGCTCACGTTCGCAGTGGAGTTCTTCAGCCAGCACGGATTCGAGGAGATCAGTGGCCAGGCGGCCGCGCCTGAGGTCTATGCCGAGCTGCTGCGGTCCTACGACGAGGGCGTAGCGGAGTTCCTCGACCTGGACCGGGTGAAGCCGAACACGCTCGGCAATACCCGGATGCTCCTCCGGCTCTGAGCGGTGGATACCCGCGGGCTTGCCGGAATTGCGCTAAGACCTGATTTGCCCGGTACCTAACCCTAATTCGGGCCGTTGCGCCCGCGATCCCGGAAGGCCGCCCGCCGGGCAGCCCGCTGTTCTTCTATCGCGTCGGCACCGGGCTAGCGCCGCCGGCCTGGTGCCAGCACGGCGGCTATTCGGAATTCCCGCTCCTCGCGACATGCTGGTCTTCAGGATCGAATGCACGCTGCCGCGGCCGGCTCATGAAGATGACCGGGCACTGTGGCCCCCCGCCAGTCGTGATGACCTGGAGAAGCCCGTTCATCGGCTGACGCGCAGGCCGTGCGTTGTGCCTTAGCTAATACCAGCCGCCCGGCGTCGGTCGCCTGCGCATGGCGCCGTGGTCTATTTTCGCCAAGCCTGGGCTGCCGCGGTCAGCGCTGTGCATCTAGCAGATTGCAGCCATAGGCCATCTCGGCCAGCCCGCGGCCAGCATCGGCGAATGGCACAACGGCCGGATACGGGCCACCCGGCCCTTGGATACCGGTGCCGTCGCGGCACCGGAGTGCCGAATGCGGATGCGCGGCGGCCTGCCCGGCCGGGCCTGCTGCCGGCGCAGGCGGCGGGTGGTATCAGCCGGTCGCGCCGAACGGGGCGCCGGGGGGCGGCCGCAGTCGGCCCCCGGCCCCGGCCGGCCTGCCAGCCAGCAGGTCCCGGCATCGCCGCTGCCGCACCCGGCTTGGCCCGCTCCGGACCGATGCGCGAGAATATGCCGATGGGCGGCGAGTTCCGCTTTCCCGCAGTGGGCTGCGGCTAGGGGCGTGCGCGCCGAGCTGGCGGCCCGGCGATGCGGTGCTGGACCGCCGCCAGGCACCGGGGCATCCCGCAATTCCTCGGTACCCGCAGCGCAGTCCCGTTTAAGAAGGGGGGAACATGCTGAAGGACCTGTCAGTACTCACCCCTCCTGCGCTCGTATGCGCGGCTTTCCTGGTGGCCGTGATCGCGTTCCTGCGGCATGAGATGGGCCGCAAGAGCAGGCCCCTGGATCCATCGTCTGATGATATTTCCGATGAGCAGCCGATTCCCGGCGGCCATGCAGATCCGGCACGGGCGGGTGAAGATGCGCCGGACCACCACGAGAGTAGCTGAACACACGTTGATTACTGAGCGTTACTGCAAACTTCCGGATTGCGGCCGGGCTTCGATCATGCGTAACGAAAGGCTATCCTGAATTGTCAAGGCTCAAGGTCTGGTATATGTTGAGAAACCAAAATTGGCATCCCCAGCGGAAAGGCTGGCCCCATGGCTCAGAGGACTGTGGTGACAGTCGTGTGTGACCTCCCCCACGACGGCGAGGCGGAGGGGAAGGAGACAGTTTCGTTCTCTTTTGACGGAACCGCCTACGAGATCGACGTCTGCTCCGCGCACGCCAAGGAACTGCACGACAACTTCAGTGCAATCGCCGAGCACTCGCGCCGGGTCAGCGCGGGCGGCCGGCGGCGCAAGGCGCGCACCGGGCCGGGCCGCGAGCGCAGCTCCGAGATCAGGGCCTGGGCGCGGCAGCACGGTCACAAGGTGAGCGAGCGCGGCCGCATCCCGGCGTCGATCATCGCCGAATACGAAGCCTCGCACTAAGCCGGCCGGGATCCCGGGAATCCCCTGGCGGAGCCCGGCGGCGGTCCCGCCATGGCCGCATGTCCTGGCTGGCGGATCGCGCCGGCCGCGATCAGGCGTCCTGCCAGGCCGGGCCAGATGCCTGCCGGCCAGATGCCTGCCACGGCCGGGCACCCGCCGCTAGCGGCTCGCCGGCCGCTGAGAAGGCTCCCGTCCGCTGAGCATGATCGTCACAAGTGGCGGCGTGCTGACGCTCAGGCGTCGTGCGCGCCGCTTCCTGCTGTCCGGACAGGTATCCGGTGCGCCGCCGGGCGCCGTCAGGCATGCTGCCCGGCCCGGGCAGGGACGGCCGGCGACCGGTTGCCGCCGGCCGGTGGTAACTCTGCGCGTTCGCTGCGGGCGTATCTGGGAACACTGCCCTGATGGCCTAGGTTGGATGGGATGAACGCCCTACTCGCGGGGAACGTTGGAGTTGTGCGGGCATTCGCACGCTGAGGCGCCCCCAGCGCACGGGCTAGCATGCGGAAGGGACAGGGCATCGTCAGTGCCTCCCCCGACCGCTCTGTGAGGAGCGACGAGATGTTCGAGAGGTTTACCGACCGGGCGCGGCGGGTTGTGGTCCTGGCTCAGGAAGAGGCCAGGATGCTCAACCATAACTACATCGGTACTGAGCACATCCTGCTCGGCCTCATCCATGAGGGCGAGGGCGTAGCTGCCAAGGCGCTTGAGTCGCTGGGAATCAGCCTCGAGGCGGTGCGACAGCAGGTCGAGGAGATCATCGGCCAGGGCCAGCAGGCTCCGTCCGGGCACATACCGTTTACGCCGCGGGCCAAGAAGGTGCTCGAGCTGTCGCTGCGCGAGGCTCTGCAGCTTGGTCACAACTACATCGGCACCGAGCACATCCTGCTCGGCCTGATCCGCGAGGGCGAGGGCGTGGCCGCGCAGGTGCTGGTCCGCCTGGGCGCCGACCTGAACCGGGTGCGCCAGCAGGTCATCCAGCTGCTGCACGGCTACCAGGGCAAGGAGCCGGCCGCCGCCGGCGCCCCGTCTGAGACCACGCCGTCCACTTCGCTGGTGCTTGACCAGTTCGGCCGGAACCTGACCGCCGCCGCGCGGGAGGGCAAGCTGGACCCGGTCATCGGCCGGGAGAAGGAGATCGAGCGGGTGATGCAGGTGCTCTCCCGCCGGACGAAGAACAACCCGGTCCTGGTGGGCGAGCCCGGCGTGGGCAAGACCGCCGTGGTCGAGGGGCTGGCGCAGAAGATCGTCAAGGGCGAGGTGCCCGAGACGCTGAAGGACAAGCAGCTCTACACGCTTGACCTCGGCGCCCTGGTGGCCGGATCCCGGTACCGCGGTGACTTCGAGGAGCGGCTGAAGAAGGTCCTGAAGGAGATCAGGACCCGCGGCGACATCATCCTGTTCATCGACGAGATTCACACCCTGGTCGGTGCGGGCGCTGCCGAGGGCGCCATTGACGCGGCATCGATCCTCAAGCCCATGCTGGCGCGCGGCGAGCTGCAGACCATCGGCGCCAGCACGCTGGATGAGTACCGCAAGCACCTGGAGAAGGACGCCGCGCTGGAGCGGCGGTTCCAGCCGATCCAGGTGGCCGAGCCGACGATCTCGCACACCATCGAGATACTCAAGGGCCTGCGGGACCGGTATGAGGCACACCACCGCGTGACGATCACTGACGACGCCCTGGTCGCGGCGGCCCAGCTGGCGGACCGCTACATCAGCGACAGGTTCCTGCCGGACAAGGCGATCGACCTGATCGACGAGGCTGGCTCGCGGATGCGGATCCGCCGGATGACCGCGCCGCCGGACCTGCGCGATTTCGACGAGAAGATCGCCGACGTGCGGCGCGAGAAGGAGTCGGCCATCGACTCCCAGGACTTCGAGAAGGCGGCCGCGCTCCGGGACAACGAGAAGCAGCTGATCGAGAAGAAGGACCTCAGGGAGAAGGAGTGGAAGGCCGGCGACATGGACACGCCGGCGGAGGTGAACGAGGAGCTCATCGCCGAGGTGCTGGCCACGGCGACCGGGATCCCGGTCTTCAAGCTCACCGAGGAGGAGTCGCAGCGGCTGCTGCGGATGGAGGACGAGCTGCACCGGCGCGTCATCGGCCAGAACGACGCGATCAAGGCGCTGTCGCAGGCCATCCGGCGCACCAGGGCCGGCCTGAAGGACCCCAAGCGCCCTGGCGGGTCGTTCATCTTCGCCGGGCCGTCCGGTGTCGGCAAGACCGAGCTGTCCAAGACGCTGGCCGAGTTCCTGTTCGGCGACGAGGACTCGCTCATCCAGCTGGACATGAGCGAGTACATGGAGAAGCACACCGTCTCGCGGCTGTTCGGCTCCCCGCCCGGCTACGTGGGCTACGAGGAAGGCGGCCAGCTCACCGAGAAGGTCCGGCGCAAGCCGTTCTCCGTCGTGCTGTTCGACGAGATCGAGAAGGCCCACCCGGACATCTTCAACTCGCTCCTGCAGATCCTGGAGGACGGGCGGCTGACGGACGCGCAGGGCCGGGTGGTGGACTTCAAGAACACGGTCATCATCATGACCACCAACCTCGGCACCAAGGACATCTCCAAGGGCGTGTCCGTCGGCTTCGGCACGGCCGGGGAGTCGCGCGGGTCCTACGACCGGATGAAGAGCAAGGTCGGGGAGGAGCTCAAGCAGCACTTCCGGCCGGAGTTCCTGAACCGTGTCGACGACATCATCGTGTTCCACCAGCTCAGCCAGGAGGAGATCTTCAGGATCGTGGACCTGATGATCACCAAGGTGGACGAGCGGCTCAAGGACCGCGATATGGGGATCGAGCTGCGGCCGGCGGCTAAGACCCTGCTGTCCGAGCGCGGCTACGACCCGGTGCTCGGAGCGCGGCCGCTGCGCCGCACCATCCAGCGGGAGATCGAGGACAACCTGTCCGAGAAGATCCTCTTCAGCGAGCTGAAGGCCGGCCAGATCGTCATTGTCGACTCCGAGGGCACCGGAGCTGAGGGCAAGTTCACGTTCAAGGGCGTGCCCAAGCCGTCGGCGGTGCCGGACGCGCCGCCGGAGGAGATCGAGACCAAGGCAGGAGCAGGCGGCTCGACGGCCGCCGAGGCCTAAGCCGGATCGCCCGGCAGCGCGAGCGAGCCGTCAGGCCGCCCGGCGACCAGGCCATCCGCGATCAGGGCAGCGAGCGCACGCGCTCGCTGCCCTGAGTCGTCCCAGGCAGCCTCGAGCGCGGCAGCCGGGACCGGGCCGGCGGCGGCTCTCAGGGTCGCCAGCAGCCGGCCCCGGCATTCGCGGTCGCTGCCGGCATAGCCGGCCACGGCCCGCCTGGCCGGGCCGCCGGGGCTGCCGCTGCGGCGCCAGGCGCAGTCAGCCGCGACCGGGCATGCCGAGCACAGCGGACGGGCAGCCCGGCAGACCAGCGCGCCCAGTTCCATCACGGCGACCGACCAGCGGGCAGCCCGGCGGCCGCAGGCCGGCAGCAGCGAGTCCGCCAGCTTGCGCTCCGCGGCCGAGGCGGCGGGGCGCGGCAGCGCCTCGCCGCCGACCAGGCGGCCGAGCACCCGCCGCACGTTCGTGTCCAGCACGACATTGCGCTCGCCGAACGCGAAGCTCGCGACTGCCGCGGCCGTGTAGGTGCCGATGCCCGGCAGCCCGGCCAGGCTGGCGGCCGACGACGGGACCTCGCCATCGTGCTGGTCAGCGAGGATCTGCGCGGTCTCGTGCAGGCGCACGGCCCGGCGCGGGTAGCCGAGCCGGTCCCATTGGCGGAGCGCGTCAGCGGGAGTGGCAGCCGCCAGTGCGGCCGGGCTCGGCCACCTGGTCATCCAGGACGCGTGCGCGGGCAGCACGCGCGCCACCGGCGTCTGCTGCAGCATGACCTCGCTGACCAGGATGGACCACGGAGAGGCATCGGCGCGGCGCCACGGCAGGTCCCTGGCATGGACGGCATACCAGCTCACGATCGGGGCTTCGTAATCGGGCAGCATGACCGTACTGATCCTCGCATGGCCGGAACGCGGGCGCTGAGCGGGCGGCATGCGGCACCAGGTTCGCTGCGGCAGCCGCGGGATGCGGGCCGTGACCAGCGGGCCGCGGCTCAGGCGGGCTATCCGGCGCGTCCGGCCCGGCCGGACCGCATGACTCTTGCATACTGAATGTATGGGCATGAGCACGATGAGTAATCATCAGCAGTTAATCTACTGGCGGCGCCGCCTGCTGGCCCTCATCCTCGGCCTGACTGCCCTGGGCCTGGTGACCTGGGCCATCTCCGGAGCCATCGGCCCCGCGGGCAGCGCCAGGCCGGTCGGCTCCGCGCTGGCCACCGGCCCGGCAGGCGGTCCCGCAGCTACCGGGACCGGCGCCGCCATCCCGTCCGCCAGCAGCTCAGCGACGGCCGGGCCGAGCAGCGCCAGGCCGGCCAGTCCCGGCTACTGCTGGCGGGACTGGATCGTGCTCAGCCTCTCGGCCAGCCAGGCCCGCTACGGCCGGGCCCAGCTGCCCCAGTTCGATGTGGACGTTGTCTCGACCGGGGCGGGCACCTGCCTGTTCAATGTGGGGGCCGACGACGTGGTCCTGGTTATCTACTCCGGCTCGCGCCAGGTGTGGAGCTCGGCCGACTGCGTGGCGGGCAGCGGGTCACTGGTGATCAGCCTGCAGAAGGGGGTGCCGACCGTGCTGCCCATCTCCTGGGACCGCAGGGCGTCCGTGTCCGGCTGCCCCGCGGATACCAGCCTCGGGCCGGCCGGGACCTACTCGGCGACCGTCCGGGATGGCTCGCTGGCCAGCAATTCCGTCACCTTCCGGATGGCCTGAGAGCCGGGCCGGGGGTCACCGGCGGCCCGGCCGGGACGACGCCGGAGCTTGCCGCAGCCCGCCACGCTCCCGCGGCCCGCCACTGTCCCGCGGCCCGCCACTGTCCCGCGGCCCGCCACTGTCCCGCGGCCCGCCACGGGCGGCCGCTCAGTTATAGCGGTCCAGCAGCGCGGTCTCGGCGAGCCTCGACAGGCCGTCACGGACCGACCTGGCCTGCGCGCTCCCGACGCCCTCAACGCCCTGGAGGTCCTCGATGCTGGCCGCGAGCAGTTTCTGCAGGCCGCCGAAGTGCTCGATCAGCCCGTCAGAGGTGCGCCGTGGCAGTCTCGGCACCTTGGCCAGCAGCCGGTACCCGTGCGGGCTCACCAGGTCGTCCAGGTTCTCGGCGCCGCCCAGCCGTAGCGTGGCCGCCACCGTGCTGGCCTCAAGCAGCTCATCAGCGGTCAGGTCGGCCAGCTCAGCCAGCACCGCGGCAGCGGCATGCCTCCTGCCCTCGGGCCCGCTGGGCACGTAATCGCGGATCAGCAGCTCGCGCTCCGCCGCCGTGCCCGCCACCAGCTCGTCGAGCTGGAGGGCGAGCAGCCTGCTGTCGGTGCCCATCTCCACCATGTAGCCCTCGATCTCGTCGGTGATGCGCCGCACCATCTCGAGCCGCTGGGCCGCTGCGGTCACGTCCCGGACGGTGACCAGGTCCTCGATCTCGAGTGCGGCCAGCATCCCGGTCGTCTCGCCGAGCCGTGCCTTATAGCGCTCCAGCGTGGCCAGGGCCTGGTGCGCGCGGGCCAGGATCGCCGCCGAGTCCTCCAGCACGTAACGGGCTCCGTCGGCCCACAGCGCGATGATCCGCATGGACTTGCTGACGGAGATCACCGGGTAGCCCGTCTGCCGTGCCACCCGCTCGGCGGTGCGGTGCCTGGTGCCGGACTCGCCCGTCGGAAGGGCCGGATCGGGCACGAGCTGAACGGCGGCCCTGACGATGTGGCTGGCCGTGCGGTCCAGCACGATCGCGCCATCCATCTTGGCCAGCTCGCGCAGCCTGGTGGCGGAGAACTCGGCCGTCAGCTCGAACCCGCCGGAACACAGGTCCTCAACGACCTGGTCATAGCCGAGAACGATCAGCGCGCCGGTGTTGCCGCGCAGGATTCGCTCCAGCCCATCCCGCAGCGCGGTACCGGGCGCCAGCGCCGCTAGCACGGCCCGGCGTCGCTCATCTCGGCCCTTGCTCACCGCAGCACCCGACCCCCGGGGAGGTTACTGATCACTCTCAGTGTATCGGGCCGCGTCAGCCAGTGCCGGATGCTTGCGGAGCGATGACCGGTCCCGCCCGCGGCGGGACAGCTCGCGGCTAGTGCCCGAGCGCCAGGGCAATCGCGGTCCTGATGTCCGCGGCCTCCCACACCTCCATCATGGTTCCGGGCGCGAGCGCGGGGGCTGAGCCGCCGGGCGGCAGGCACCCTGACCCCGGCGGCACGATGGCGCGGCGGAAGCCCAGGCGCTCGGCCTCAGCGATCCGGCGCTGCACCGCGTTCACCCGCCGGATCTCGCCGGCCAGCCCTACCTCGCCGATGGCCACGAGCTCCCCGGCCAGGCTCACGTTCGCCTTGCCGCTGGCCAGCGCGAGAGCGACGGCCAGGTCGGCGGACGGCTCGGTGAGCCGCATGCCGCCCACTGTCGCCGCGTACACGTCCTGGCGCCCGACGGTGATCCCTGCCCGCCGCTGCAGCACGGCCACGACCATGCCCACCCGGGAGGCGTCCAGTCCTGAGGTGACCCGCCGGGCCAGCTCCGAGGTGCTGTCACAGACCAGCGTCTGCACCTCGGCGACCAGCGGCCTGCGCCCCTCCATGGTCACGGTCACGCAGGTTCCCGGCACGGGCTCGCGGCGCTCCGACAGGAACAGCCCGCTCGGGTCCGGCAGCCCGGTCAGCCCGAACTCGCCCAGCTCGAAGCAGCCGATCTCGTCGGTCGGCCCGAACCTGTTCTTCACCGCGCGGACTGTTCGCAGCTGGCCGTGCGAATCCCCGTCGAAATGCAGGACGACGTCCACGATGTGCTCCAGGGTGCGGGGACCGGCCACCGAGCCGTCCTTGGTCACATGCCCGACCAGGACCGTCGTCAGTGCCTGCTGCTTGGCCAGCGCCGTGAGCGCCGCGGCGACCTCGCGCACCTGGGTAACGCCGCCGGGCACCCCGTCGGCTTCCGCAACTCCGATCGTCTGCACCGAGTCAACGATCAGCAGGGCCGGCCGGACGGCCTGCACGTGCCCGAGGACCGCGCCGAGGTCGGTCTCTGCCGCCAGGAACAGCTGCCTGCTGATCGCGCCGATCCGCTCGGCGCGGAGCCGGACCTGGGCGGCGGACTCCTCCCCGGTCACGTACAGAACGGGACTGGAGCCGGCGGCCAGCGCACCGGCCTCAAGCAGCAGCGTCGACTTCCCGACCCCGGGCTCCCCGGCCAGCAGGACCACGGCGCCGGGCACCAGGCCGCCGCCGAGCACCCGGTCAAGCTCGTCCAGGCCGGTCGGCCGGGCCCGTGCTGCCGTCGCGTCCACCTCGGCGATCGGGATCGCCGGCCCGCCGGGCTTCACGACGCGCAGCGGCGCGCGGCCTGCTGCTCGGCCGATCTCGGCCGGCCTGGCCTCGGTGATGGTGCCCCAGGCCTGGCATTCCCCGCACCGGCCGGACCATTTGGTGCTCCGCCAGCCGCACTCGGTGCAGGACCACATGGCGACAGCCGCTGACTTGCCCATGCAGGGACCGTAACGGCGGGTACTGACAGCAGCCCCGCGCACGCGCCGGCCGGGCGTGGCCTGGCTGAACTGCGCCGCCTCGCTGGCGGCATAAGCTGACAGGGTCACGTCCTGAGCAGAGGAGCAGCTGTGGGCAACGTCGGGCCGGCCGCCAGCGTCCCGGTCGCGCTGTCGACCGCGTCGATGTTCCCCGAGCGTGTCCCCGACGCCTTCGAGACGGCAGCCAGGCTGGGCTACGACGGCCTGGAGATCATGGTGACCGCTGACCCGGTCAGCCAGGACGTGGATGTCCTGCGCAGGCTGTCCGATTACCATGGCGTTCCCGTGCTGGCGGTGCACGCGCCCAACCTGCTGATTACCCAGCGCGTCTGGGGCCGGGACCCGTGGCGAAAGCTCAGCAAGGCGCGCGAGGTGGCTGAGCTGCTCGGCGCGCGGGTGATCGTGGTCCATCCGCCGTTCCGCTGGCAGCGTGAGTATGCCAGGGAGTTCGAGGCCGGGCTGACCCGGATGGGCGAGGAGACAGACGTTGTCTTCGCCGTCGAGAACCTGTACCCGCTCTCTCCCGGCGGCGTGGAGGTGACCGCCTACGCCCCGCACTGGGACCCGGTCGAGATGGATTGCCCGCACGCCACGCTTGATGTCTCGCACGCGGCCGTCTCCGGCTCGGACGTGCTGGAGATGGCGGCCGAGCTGGGCAGCCGGCTAGCCCACGTCCACCTGGGCGACGGCACCAAGCCCGGCCTGCCGGACGAGCACCTGGTGCCCGGCCGGGGCACGCAGCCGTGCGCCGAGCTGCTGAGCCAGATCGGCTCGGCCGGATACGCCGGAATCGTGGTGCTGGAGGTGAACACCCATCGCGCGGCCTCCCTGGCCGAGCGGCAGGAGGACCTGGCCGAGTCGCTCACCTTCGCCCGTAAGCACCTGGAGGCGGCGGGCCGCCAGCGCGCCGGTGCCGCCCGCGCGGCGGACGGCCTGGCTGGCGGCAGCGGGCCTACGCCTCCAGGATCAGGGTTACCGGACCGTCATTGACCAGCTCCACCTGCATGTCCGCACCGAAGACGCCGGTCTGCACGTCAGCGCCGAGCGCGCGTAGCGCGTCGGCGAAGGCGTCGACCAGCGGCTCGGCCACCGCCCCCGGCGCGGCCGCCTGCCAGGTGGGCCGCCGGCCCTTGGCGGTCTGGGCATAGAGGGTGAACTGGCTGATGACCAGCAGCGGCGCTGCCGTATCCGCGCACGACTTCTCGTCCCTCAGGATCCGCAGGTTGTAGATCTTGCTGGCCAGCGCCGCGGCGGTCCGCTGAGTATCGGAGTGGGTCACCCCGAGCAGCACGACCAGGCCGGGCCGGGGCAGCTGGCCGACGGTGGTTCCGCTGACCGATACGCTCGCTTTACTGGCACGCTGCACGACAGCTCGCACGAGAAGGCATTCTTCCGTTCATGACATCTGACAGCACTGACCGCCCCCCCTCGCGCGCCGGGCAGGCCACGCTCATCACGGTGGCGCCGACCGGGGCGGAGTCGGACAAGGCATCGGTCCCGGCCCTGCCGGTCACCCTCGATGAGCTGGTGAGCACGGCCAAGGAATGCCAGGCGGCGGGCGCGGCCGTGATCCACGTCCACATCAGGGACGCCCGGGCCCAGCCCACGCTGGACCTGGGCAGGCTGACCGAGACGGTGCGCGCGATCAGGACGGCCACTGACCTGATCGTCCAGCTCTCCACCGGCGGCGCGGTCACCGACAGCTTCGAGCGGCGGCTCGCGGTCCTGGACGCGGGCCCCGACGCGTGCTCACTGACCTGCGGCACGGTCAACTTCGGCGACGACGTCTTCCTGAACCCGTGGCCGTTCGTCCGCGAGCTTTACGCCCTGACCCGGGAACGGGGGGTCGTCCCCGAGTTCGAGCTGTTCGACCTCGGTCACGTGGCGACGCTGCACCGGCTGCTCGACGAGCTGGGCGCCCCGCATGGCGGCCACGTGCATTGCGACCTCGTCATGGGCGTGCCTGGCGGCATGCCAGGCAACGCGGCCACCCTGGTCCAGGCCGTGTCGGCGCTGCCAGCCGGAGCTACCTGGTCGGCCACGGGCATCGGCCGCAGCTCGCTGCCGGTCATACTCGCGGCCCTGTCCGCGGGCGGTCATCTGCGGGTGGGCATGGAGGATACGGTTACCTTCGCCCGCGGCCGCCCGGTGACGCGCAACGCGGAGCTGGTGGAGCGGGCCGCGACGCTGGCTGAGCTTGCGCAGCGGCCGGCGATGTCGCCCGGCGAGGCGCGCGCCCTGCTGGGGGTGCCCGATCACCGCTGACAATCCCGTCCTGGCCGAGGTCGTCCGCTGCGGTTTCACCGAGTCCAGGCACCGTGGCTGCCTGGCTGCTCTCGCCGCGGACGGCTCGCTGCAGCTGTCGGCCGGGCAGGCTGATGTCCCGATGTTCCCCCGGTCGTCCAACAAGCCCCTGCAGGCCGTGGCCATGATCAGGAGCGGTCTCGGCCTCGATGGCCGGCTCCTGGCGCTGGCCGCGGCCAGCCATTCGGGGGAGGAGTTCCACGTGGCCGGGGTCCGCGAGATCCTCGCCTCCGCGGGCCTCACCGAGGCGGCCCTGCAGTGCCCGCCTGACCTGCCGCTGGATGAGCAGGCGCAGCATGCCATGATCCGGTCCGGCCAGCAGCCGGACCGGGTCCGCATGAACTGCTCCGGCAAGCACGCCGCCATGCTGGCGACCTGCGTGGCAGCCGGCTGGCCCACCGCCAGCTACACCGAGCCCGATCATCCGCTGCAGGTCGAGATCAGGCGGACCATCGCCGGGCTGGCCGGCGAGCCGGTAGCCGCTGTCGCAGTCGACGGCTGCGGGGCGCCCCTGATGGCGATCTCCGTGGCCGGCCTGGCCCGCGCGTTCCGGGCGATCGTGCTAGCTGAGCCGGGCACGCCGGAGCGCCGGGTGGCTGACGCAATGCGGGCGCATCCGGCCTGGACCTCAGGGACCAGGCGGCCGGAGCGGGCGCTGATGGCGGCGGTGCCCGGCCTGCTGCTCAAGTCCGGTGCCGAGGGCGTCGAGGGCTTCGCGCTGGCCGACGGCCGGGCCGCCGCGTTCAAGATCGACGACGGGGCCCAGCGCGCGCGGACGCCGGTGACCGTTGCCCTGCTGCGCGAGCTGGGCGTCGCTGACCTGCCCGGCACCGACCTTTCCGGGCTGTCCGCGCTGGCCAGCAGCCCGGTCTGTGGCGGCGGCCAGGTGGTGGGCGAGGTCCGGGCCGTCCTGCTGGTCACCCGCACGGTGACGGCGGGCGACGGCGCCGGACGCTAGCTAGCCGTTTGCAGTTGCAAGCACAAGATGCGAGAGTAGGCTCATGAGTCCGGTCAGCGTCAGCACCATCGGCGCCTACATCCGCGAGCAGCGCGAGCAGGCCAGGATCTCGCTCCGCCAGCTCTCCCAGGCAGCCGGTGTCTCCAATCCCTACCTGAGCCAGATCGAGCGCGGCCTGCGCCGGCCGAGCGCCGACATCCTGCAGCAGATCGCCAAGGGGCTGCGGATCTCCGCGGAGGCGCTCTACGTGCAGGCCGGCTTCCTGGAGGACACGCCGCCGGGGTCCGCGGTCCGCGAGGCCGTGCTGACCGACACGGAGCTGACCGAGCGCCAGAAGCAGATGCTGATCGAGATCTATGAGTCGTTCCGTAAGGAGACGACGATGGCCAGGGCGGCTAGCTCAGCCGAGATCGCCGAGGACGAGAGCGCCCTGGCGCCGGACGAAGCCGCGCTGGCCTGGCCCGAGAATGTCGAGCAGGCAGCGCTGGACGCGCACCCCCGGCGGCTCGCGCTGGCCGCGGATCAGGGCGGCGACCCGGCTGCCGGCGAAGCTCCCGGCGAGTCAGCCGGTGAGGGCCCTGGCGAGGCCCCGCAGCCCGCGGCGGCCGCGCCCGGCGACGGCGGCACTGATCAGCCGTTCCCGCAGGTACCAGACAACGGGTAGCGTGATGGCGTGCTGAATTTCGCGGCTTACTCGCCGGTCCAGTACTTCTTCTGGGCCCTGCTGATCGCGGCATTTGTCGTCGAGGCCTGGGCATTCATTGACGCGGTCCGGCGGCCCGCGGCGGCCTTCGTCGCCGCCGGCAAGCAGACCAAGCCGTTGTGGCTGGTCATCCTCGGCGTGGCGGTGATTATCGGCATCGGCGGCGCAGTCGGCTCGCTCGGCCTGTTCAGCATCCTGCCGATCGTCGCGTTCGTCGCCGCCGGGATCTACCTGGCCGATGTCAGGCCGAAGGTCAGGGAGATCAAGGGCGGCGGGTCTCACCACGGCCCCTACGGCCCCTGGTAGCGGTTCGCCACGAGCAGGGCCAGGACCCGGCGCTAGGCTCGGTGCGCGTCGCGAGCACGCGGCAGGTGCCCGGCCCCGGGCTGCGGCCGGCCGCCGAGACTGAAATCAGCGAGGCCGGATGAGCGAGACAAGCGAGACAGCCTGGCGTACCCATCGGCTGGAGCTGACCGACCAGACCCTGCGGGAGTGGGATGCGGTCGTGCTGGCCAGCGGGCCGGACGGGATCGTGCTGGATCAGTCAGCCTTCTATCCCGGCGGCGGCGGCCAGCCGCCCGATCACGGCGTGCTGCTCTGGGGCGGTGTGCAGACCCGCATCGCCGGCGCCAGGAAGGGGGACGACCTCTACCTGATCCCGGCCGAGGGCGATCCCGTTCCGGTACCGGGCACCGCGGTCCGCGGCGCGGTGGAGGACGAGCGGCGGACCGCACTGATGCGGACCCACTCGGGGCTGCACGTCCTGTGCGGTGTGGTGTTCCGGGACTACGGTGCCCTGGTCACCGGCGGCAACATGGAGCCCCTGACCGCCAGGATGGACTTCGACCTGCCCGAACTCCCCGCTGGCTTTCGTGACAGCGTCGAGGCGGCCTGCAATGCCGAAGTGGGCACCGACCGCAGGATCGACGTCCGGGTGCTGCCGCGGGCCGAGGCATTCGCGCTGCCAGACATCATCAGGACGGCCACGAACCTGGTCCCGCCGGAGGTGTCCGAGGTGCGGATCATCGACATTGCCGGGCTCGATCAGCAGGCTGACGGCGGCACGCATGTAGCCAGTACCAGCCAGATCGGGAAGATCGAGATCGTCAAGATCGAGAATAAGGGCAAGGGCTTCCGGCGGCTGCGGATCCGGATCGCTGATTAGCAGCCCGGGGCTGCCCTGGCCGGGCGCTTCCCGCCGCCGGGTGGCTGGCGGGGCGAATCCTTGTGATCTTGACCGCCTGGCGCCGGCTGGACGAGGTGCCAGCGGGCGCGCAGGCGCGCCTCTGGAGGCCTGCCAGGAGGGTGGCTGCCCGGGAGGGTGGCTGCCCGGGAGGGCTGCTCAGAAGGGGACGACGAGCAGGGCGGCCGGCACCGCCACCGCCACCGCCGCGGCGATCCCGATGAGCACCAGGACCGGCACGGGCAGGCCGGGCGCGGGGCGCAGCAGCCGGCTGACCCGGGCCGCTACCTCGCCATCGACGTCGTCATCCATCGCGGTATCGACCGCGGACAGGGCCCCGGACGGGGCGTGGCCGCCGCCGGCCGCTCCGACTCGCAGCAAGGCGGTGGCCAGTTCCCTGGCCGGCCGGTGCCGTCGCGCCCGGTCGTCAGCGTGCATCTCGATCAGCAGGGCGACGGCTCGGTGGGCCTCCCGGGCCGCCCGTGACCAGCGAAAGGCCCGCAGCAGCGCGACGAACGGGAGGAGCACCAGGTCGTGCCGCTCCCGCAGGTGCGCTCGCTCGTGCGCGAGCACGGCCGCAAGCTCGCGAGCATCCAGCAGATCGAGGGTGCCCGCGCTGATGACGATGGCCGACCGCAGCCCTGGCAGGCAGTAGGCCGCCGCCACCGGGTGATCCACCACCAGGGCGCCCGGTACCTTCGGATCGCCGTGAGCCAGCAGGCTCAGCAGCAGGCGCTGCCGCTGCCGGGCGCGCAATCCGGCAGTCGCGGCGGCCAGCAGCACCCAGCACAGCAGCGTGAGCAGCACCAGGCCGGCGGTGAGAGCCGCCAGCCGCGCCGTGGCGAGGACGGTCCAGCCGGAGAACGTGCCCGGGCTCCGCAGGAACCGCGCGACCTGGGCGAGCGCATCGCCCGCCACCCCGTAACGCTGGCGGGATGCGGCGAGCCCGAGCAGCGTGCCAACGGCAGCCAGGCCCCAGCCCAGCCCGATCGCCTGCCACAGCACGATGGCGACGACTGGCGATCTGCGCGGCCACCGCGCAGCCGCGAGCCAGGCGGCGGCCTGCACGCAGCCGATCGCGATCACCGCCATGACGACGACAGCTGGCACTGGCGCTCATCCCCTGATGGCGCCGCCGAGTGCCTGCAGGGCCCGCCAGAGTGCCTGCGCCTCTGATCCGGACACGCTGCGCACGAAACGGGCCAGGGCGGCCTGCCGGTCGCCTGTCTGGGCGAGCGCACTCAGCATGAGCTCGGTTACGTAGCCCTCGCGGCTCTCGGCCGCGCGGTAGCGCCAGGCCCGGCCCTCTCGCTCACGCCGGGCAAATCCTTTTTTCGCGAGCCGGTCGAGAACGGTCATCACCGTCGTGTGAGCAAGGTCACGCTCGGTCAGCTGACCGCTGACCTCGCGGACCGTCAGCGGTTCCTGGGCTTCCCACAGCACGTCCATGATCGCGCGCTCAAGCTCTCCTAGCCTGTTCACGACAGCTCTCCTACCCGGTTCACAGCGTAACTCTACCTAGCCCGGCCCGGGCTCAGCCCAGCTGACCGGGGCCGGCCGCCCGGTCGGTGCGCTGGGCAGGGACGACGGCCGGGTTCGCTCAGCCGACGTAGCCGTAGATGCCCGCGACTGGCATTTCCCCGGGCCGCGCTAGCGTGCTGTCTGTGACAGCTCCCCGGGTCAGGGTCAGCGTGGATCTGGTCATCCTGACTGTGCGCGGCGGAGAGCTCGCCGCGCTGCTCTGGCGCCGCGACAGCGAGCCGCATACCGGCCGCTGGGCCCTGCCCGGCGGGTTCATCCGGCTTGATGAGGACCTGCCGGCCGCCGCGGCGAGGGTGCTCGCCGAGCGGGCCGGGCTGCCCGGCGCGCCGGTGCATCTCGAGCAGCTGCAGACCTACGGCTACCCGGACCGGGATCCGCGGCAGCGGGCCGTGTCCGTGGCCTACCTCGGCCTGGCCGCGGATCTGCCGGCGCTGGCTCAGCCGCAGATGAGCTGGCAGCCCGTGTCGGTGCTGACCGAGATGGCCTTCGACCACGCCAGGATCCTGCAGGACGGGGTGGAGCGAGCCAGGTCCAAGCTCGAGTACACCCCGCTGGCCGCGGCGTTCTGCCGGGACGAGTTCACGGTCGCCGAGCTGCGCCGCGTCTACGAGATCGTCTGGGGTACCCCGCTCGACCCGCGGAACTTTCACCGCAAGGTGACCGGGGCGCGCCGGTTCCTGGTGCTGACCGGCTCGGCCATCGCCTCCGGCGGCGGCCGTCCGGCGCAGCTGTACCGGCGCGGCGATGCCGAGCTCCTGCACCCGCCCATGCTCAGGCCGCGCTGACCGGGACCAGTTCCTCAGCGCCGCTACGCTGGGAGTGCGGCCGCCGCCAGCGCCGGCTCGCTGCCGCGAGGGGGCCGACCAGCTCAGGAGGACAAAGGTGTCCACGCCATCGCCGCGATTCCGGCCGGTACTCGACCGGTTCGCCCCGTACCGGCCGGGTAAGAACCCGTCGGCTCCCGGCGGCAGGTCCTTCAAGCTCTCGTCCAACGAGTCGCCCTGGGGCCCGCTGCCGTCCGTGCTGAAGGTGATCGCCGAATCGGCCGTCGGCATCAACAGGTACCCCGACAACGGTGCCGCCGGGCTGATCGCCGCCATCGCGGCCCGGTTCGGCGTGCCGCCCGATCATGTGGCCGTCGGCTGCGGGTCAGTCGGGGTAACCCAGCAGCTGCTGGCGGCGGTGGCCGAGCCCGGCACTGAGGTGCTGTACGCGTGGCGGTCGTTCGAGGCCTATCCCTACCTGGCGGACCTGGCCAGCGCCACCTCGGTCCGCGTTCCGCTGCGTGACCAGAGCCATGACCTGGCTGCCATGGCCGATGCGATCACCGACCGGACCAGGCTGATCTTCGTGTGCAACCCGAACAACCCGACGGGCACGGTGGTCCGGCACGGCGAGCTCGAGGAGTTCCTCGGCCGCGTGCCGCCGGACTGCCTGGTGGTCCTGGACGAGGCATATGCCGAGTACGTGCGCGATCCCGATGTCCCCGACGGCCTCACCCTGTATGCCGACCGGCCGAACGTGGCCGTACTGCGGACCTTCTCCAAGGCATACGGGCTGGCCGGCTTGCGGGTCGGCTTCCTCATCGGGCACGAGCCGGTGGCGGCCGCGATCCGCAAGACGATGCTGACGTTCTCGGTGAACGCGCTGGCCCAGGCCGCCGCGATCGCATCGCTGGCGGCCGAGGCCGAGCTGCTGGAGCGCGTCGAGCTGGTGGTCAAGGAACGCGGCCGGGTCCGGGACGAGCTGCTTGCCCGGGGCTGGACGGTGCCCGCGACCGAGGCCAACTTCGTCTGGCTGCCGACGGGCCTGGACACGGCCGATTTCGCCGCGTCCTGCGACCGGGCCGGGATCAGCGTGCGGCCGTACGGTGACGAGGGCGTCCGGGTGTCCATCGGGGACTACGAGGCCAATGACGCCTTCCTGGCTGCCGCCAGGGACTACCCGCGGCGGCACTGACCGGGCGGCGCCCTGCGGAGCTCAGCGGCAGCCGGGGCGGCGGACACTCGGGCGGCCCGCCGGGCCCGCCCGGTCCCGTAGCCTGGGACGGGCGAATTGTCTGCGGAGGCCACGCTGCGGTGAAGCTCTACGTGATGCACGAGAACCCGGACTGGTACGCGCCGCTGGCGGCGGCCTTCGACCAGGCCGGGCTGCCGCACGAGCAGTGGCTGCTCGGCGAGGCAGTTCTCGACCTCGACGAGGCGCCGCCGGAGGGCGTGTACTGGTCCCGGATGAGCGCGTCCGCGCATACCCGCGGCCACCCGTTCGCGAAGGAGCAGGCCCGCGGCGTGCTCAGCTGGCTGCGGGCGCACGGCCGCCGGGTGGTGAACGGCAGGCAGGCCCTCGAGCTGGAGGTCAGCAAGGCTGAGCAGCTGATCGCGCTGCGCGCGCACGGACTGGACGTGCCGCGCACCATGGCGGTCGCCGGGACCGCCGATCTCGCCGCCGCCGCGCGCAAGCTGCCTGTTCCGTTCATCAGCAAGCACAACCAGGGCGGGAAGGGCCATGGCGTCCGCCTCTTCGCCAGTCACGACGAATTCGACGCCTGCCTGGCCGGCGCTGACTACCAGCCGCCAGCGGATGGCATCACCCTGCTGCAGGAGTACCTGCAGGCGGCGGAGCCGCGGATTACCCGCGCCGAGCTGGTCGGCGGCGAGTTCATCTACGCGCTCACCGCCGACACCGCCCGCGGCGGCTTCGAGCTCTGCCCGGCCGACGCCTGCGCCGCGGACGCTCGCGGCGGCGCTGCCGGTGAGGCCGGCGCAGCATCGCTGTTCACCCTGCGCGAGAACTTCGAGCACCCCATTACCGGCAGCTATGCACGATTCTGCCGGCAGCAGGGGATCGAGATCGCCGGATTCGAGTTCATCGAGACCGCTGACGGGCGGCTGGTCACCTACGACATCAACACCACCACGAACTACAACGCGGGCATCGAGGCGGCGGCGCCGCGGCCGGCCCTGCCGGCGGTGGCCGCGTTCCTCGGCCGGCTGCTGGCCGAGGCGGCTGCCGGCGAGACCGGGCAACGGCGAGATCTGCTAACAGTGACATCTGGAACAGGGCGAGAGGGGCACCCCGATGCGGTTCGGGTACTGGATGCCGATCTTCGGCGGCTGGCTGCGCAACGTCCGGGATGAGGGCATGCCGGTCTCCTGGCCCTACATCGCGAGCCTGGCTGCCGAGAGCGAGCAGCACGGGTTTGACCTGACCCTGATCGCGGAGCTGAACCTCAACGACATCAAGGGTCACCGCGCGCCCTCGCTGGACTGCTGGACGCTGGCCCCGGCGGTGGCGGCGGTCACCAGCACGCTGGAGCTGATGCTGGCCGTCCGGCCGAATTATCACGCGCCGGCCCTGACGGCCAAGGCGCTGTCCACCCTGGACGTGATCGCGCCCGGCCGGGTGTCGCTGAACGTCGTCTCCTCCTGGTGGAAGGACGAGGCCGCCCAGTACGGCGCGCCATTCGACGTGCACGACGCGAGGTATGCCAGGACCAGGGAGTGGCTGGAGGTGCTGGGCAGGCTGCTGCGCGAGGACACCGTCCAGCACGACGGGCCGCTCTACCAGCTGGAAGGTACTGTGCTGGAGCCCAAGCCGGCCCGCCCCGGCCATCTACATGGGCGGCGAGTCCCCGAAGGCCAAGGAGGTGATCGCCGCTCAGGCCGACGCCTACGTGATGCATGGCGACGCGCCCGATGTCATCGCGGCCAAGATTGCCGACCTCGCCGCGCGGCGGGCCGGCGCGGGCAGGCCCCCGCTGGACTTCGGCGTGTCGGGCTACGTGATCTGCCGCGACACCGAGGACGAGGCTCGCGCGGAGCTTGAGCGCATTCTGGACGTGCGCTCCACCCCCGAGGCCTATGCCTCCTACCAGGATTTCGTCCAGGGTTCCCAGCTGGAGTCGCAGGTCTCGCTGCAGGAGTACAGCGTGTCCAACCGGGGCCTGCGCAGCGGGCTGATCGGCACTCCCGATCAGATCATTGACCGGCTCCGGGCGTACGAGACGGCCGGCGTGAGCCTGATGCTGCTGCAGTTCTCCCCGCAGCGCGAGGAGATGGCCAGGTTCGGCCGGGATGTGATCAGCCGGCTGCGCTAGCGCTGGTCCAGCTTCTCCACGACGAGGCGGTAGGCCTGCCGGGGCCGTCCCGGCTGCGGGCTGCGGCTCGGCGGGAGCGGCCAGGCGAGCCCTTCCTCGACGAGGAGGCGCAGCATCCGGCGGGCCGTTCGCGGCGTGACCCCGAGCAGCCGGCCAGCGGTCTCGGCGTCCACCACCAGCGCCGTGCCGCCGTCGGCCAGCTTGCCGGCCAGCCGGGACAGTGTCTCCAGGCCCCGCGGCGCGGCGGCGGGTGGCGCGGGTCGCTGGGCCGGCACCCGCGGGTAATGACGCCGGGCGGCCCGCTCGGCTGCCGCCGCGGCGCCCAGGCTGGCCCTGGCCTGGGCCTCGGCCTCCTGCTCGGTGCTGCCGATCCCGATGCCCACCTCGAGCCGGGTGCCCAGCTCGGCTTGCGCGCGCTCGATGATCGGCAGACCGCTCTCGGCTCCCGTCCGCAGCGACCCGCGGGTGGCGACGATCAGGAAATCGTGATCGCTGACCGGGCTGACTGCTGCGTGCATCCGCTCGGCTTCCCGCAGGAGAATCCGGTGCACCGACAGGCGCAGCTCGTCTCGCGAGTACCGGGAGGCGGGCCGCCGGATCGCCTCGCGCAGCGCGGGTACCTCGATCAGGGCCACCGCCAGCTGGCTGTCCCGGAGTCGCCGGCCGTCGGCGAGCAGCACGGCGGTCCGCAGCGCCGACCGGATGGCGCTGCCGGTCGGCCACAGCGGGAAGGCCGGCACTCCCTCGGCGGACAGCCTCCGGGCCAGCGCCGGCTGGCAGGTGAACGCGGCGGATGTCTTTCCCTGGCGGAATAGCCGCTCATGGAAGGCGGCCAGCGCGGCCGGCCCTGGCGCGGGATCGCGCACCTGCACCTCGCGCGCGGGGATGCCGAGCTCAGCGAACGCCTCGTCGGCGTCTGCCCGGCTGAGCCCGTCAATGCTGCACCGGCTCAGATCGTGGCCCGCCTGACTCGCCCGCAGCAGGGCCGCATAGAGCGCGCTGCCGTTCAGCTGGATGAAGGTAGCCGGGCAGTGCAGCGCCCCGGCCCGCCGCGCGTGCTCGTAGGCAGCCTGGCTGGCCAGGACGCAGGCGTCGATCGCGCTGCCGAACCTGGCCACCTTGTCCGGCGCCTCCTGCTCATCCCGGTAGGCGGCCGCCACCAGCCGCTGGGCAGCCGGTGGCGGGTCGCCAGCCGGTAAACCCGCCGGGGAGGATCCCGGCAGGCTGCCGGCGGGCAGGCCGGACAGCATGATGCGCTCCACCAGCTCGTGCGGTCCGACGACGCCGATGGTTAGCTCGGGCCGGGCCTGCCATGGTCCGGTCATGTCACCGGCGCCCGGCAGTGCCCGGCCGGCGCTGCGCGGCGTCCAACTCGTCTGTCTCCGGTCGCATCCAGGCCACCTGTCCCGAGCCGGCAAGTCTCTCTGCTACATGTCGTAGCTCATCCGGCAGATCAGCGGAAGAAGCAACTACCGGTTCGGGTGCCCGGTGCCGCCGACGGCGTCAGCTGATGATTTCCTCGGTGATGTCCGCGCCGAGCGTCGTGAGGCGGGACGCCACCGATGCGTGCCCGCGGTCGATCAGGTAGCCGGGCGAGACGACCGTCTCGCCGTCTGCGGCGAGGCCCGCGAGAATCAGCGCGATGCCAGTGCGCAGCTCGTGCGCGATCACTTCCGTGCCATGCAGCGGCGTCGGCCCGTGCACCAGGGCGACGCCCCCGGCGACCTCGACCTTGGCGCCCATCTTGTTCAGCTCGCCGGCCAGCTTGTAGCGGCCGTCGAAGATCGTCTCGCGGATATAGCTGGTGCCGTCGGCCAGGCAGCTAACGGCCATGATCGGTGACTGCAGGTCGGTGGCGAAGCCGGGGAACGGGCTCGTGATCACGTTGATCGGGCGCAGCTGCCGGTCCCGGCGTACCTGCAGGATCGCGCCATGGGTCGAGAATTCCACCCCCATCTGCTCGAGCTTCCAGCGCACGACGCCGAAATGCTCAAGGGAGGCACCGACCAGGCTGAGCTCGCCGCCGGTGATCGCCGCGGCCATGGCGAAGACGGCCGCGTCGATGCGATCCGGCATGACGGTGTGCTCCACCGCCGTCAGCTCGCTGACGCCCTCGACCGTCACGAACCCGGTGCCGCCCCCGGTGATCCGCGCGCCCATCTTGGTCAGGAACGCGATGACGTCCAGGACCTCGGGCTCCAGGGCGGTGTTATCGATGATCGTCTTGCCCGGTGCCAGCGAGGCCGCCATGATCAGGTTCTCGGTGCCCGTGTGCGATGGCGTGTCCAGGTACAGGTGCGCGCCCCGGAGCTGGCCCGCCTTGACGTGGATCTGGGTTTCCTGCTCATCCACGATGGCGCCGAGCCGGGCGAAGCCCCGGTAGTGGAAGTCGAGGTTCCGGCTGCCCAGGTTGCACCCGCCGATGCCCTCGATCGTGGCCTCGCCCAGCCGGTGCAGCAGCGCCGGCACGAACAGGACCGAGGCACGGAACCGGCGGGCAATGTCAGCCGGCAGGACCGAGCTGGTCAGCTCCGACGCGTCGACGACGAGCGTCCGCTCGGCCTCGTGGAACTTGACCACGGCGCCGACCGCCTGGGCGAGCTCGACCGCCCGCCGGACGTCCTCGATCACCGGGACGTTCCGCAGCACCGTCCGGCCCTTCTCGGCCAGCAGCGAAGCGGCGATCATCTTGAGCGCGGCGTTCTTGGCGCCCTGAACGAAGACAGTGCCTTGCAGCGGGTTACCGCCGCGGACGCGATAGCGGGTCTCGGGGCCGCTCGTCATGAGGGTGATACTCCTGTCGCGTAGCTGCGCGGCGCCGTTTAGCCGCCGCGTTGTGGTCGCGCCTGGGGTGTCCGCTGACCACCCAGACAGCAGGCCCTCCCCTTGCAGGTCGGCCGATTCACGTGCAGTCCAGTATTCCACCGCGACAGCGCCCCCCGAGCCATGACGACAGTGTTACGTACCGTATCTGACTGGATTCGCTGCGTAGCAGGAGGGTCGCCATTAGTGCCAGCGAAGGCCGGTGATGCGCTCGTATGCCTCGATGTAGGTGCTCCGGGTTCGTTCGACCACGTGCGCGGGCAGCGGCGGCGGCGGCTCCTGGCCGTAGCGGTCCCAGCCGGACTCGGGCGAGGTCAGCCAGTCCCTGACGTACTGCTTGTCGAAGGACGGCTGGCTCCGGCCCGGCTGCCAGGCATCGGCCGGCCAGAACCTGGACGAGTCCGGCGTCAGCACCTCATCAGCCAGCCGGAGCAGCCCGTCATCGTCAAAGCCCAGCTCGATCTTGGTGTCAGCCACGATGATGCCGCCGCCGGCCGCCAGCTCGGCGCCCCTCCGGTACACCGCCAGCGTGATCTGCGCCAGCTCCTCCGCGGCGCCGGGCCCGACCAGCTCGGCCACCTCGGCCGGGGAGATGTTCTCGTCGTGCTGCCCCTGCGGCGCCTTGGTGTCCGGGTCAAAGAGCGGCTCAGGCAGCCGGGAGCCGTCGGTCAGGCCGGCCGGCAGCCCGACCCCGCCGACCATCCCGTCGCGCCGGTAGTCGGCCAGCCCCGAGCCGGTGAGGTAGCCCCGCGCCACGCACTCCACCGGCACCATCCGCAGCGGCCGGCACGCCATCGCCCGGCCCTCGAACTCGGCCGGCACCGGCGCGTCGATGAGGTGGTTGGGGACCAGGTCAGCCAGCCGCTCGAACCACCACAGGGAGAGCTGGGTGAGGATCCGGCCCTTATCCGGGATCGGCGTCTCCAGCACGTAGTCAAAGGCGGAGATGCGATCGGTGGCGACCAGCAGCAGCGTGCCCTCGCCGGCCTGGTAGAGCTTCCCGGACCTTGCCCGAGTAGATGTGCCTCATGCCGCCGCCCGCCGCGGCCTGGCCGCGGTCATGTCAGCTGCTCGAGCCGGTCGAAGACCGGTCCCAGCCGGCTCACGTAGCGCTCCGGCCGGCAGGCCTCATCCAGCCGCGCCTCATCGAGCGGCTGGCCGCGCTCCGCCGCGTGCTTGCGCAGCGTCTCGCGCAGCGGAGTGCCGCTGGCCCAGGTCTCCATGGCCGCCGCCTGGACGAGCGCGTAAGCGTCCTCGCGGGACATCCCGGCCGCGACGAGCTCCAGCAGGATGGCCGAGCTGTAGAGCAGGCCATGGGTCGCGTCCAGGTTGGCGCGCATCCGGTCCGCGTCCACGACGAGCCCCCGGACCAGGCCGGCCGTCTGCTCGAGCAGGTAGTCAGTGGCGGTCGCGGCGTCGGGCAGGGCCACCCGCTCGGTCGAGGAATGTGAGATATCTCGCTCGTGCCAGAGCGGTATCCCTTCCATCACCGGCACCACCTGAGCCCGGACGATCCGGGCCAGCCCGCTGATCCGTTCCGCGCGGACCGGGTTCTTCTTGTGCGGCATGGCGGACGACCCCTTCTGGCCCGACCCGAATGGCTCGGCCAGCTCGGCGACCTCGGTCCGCTGGCCATGCCTGACCTCGAGCGCGACGGCCTCGCAGACAGTGGCGATCAGGGCCAGCACGCTGACCCACTCGGCGACGCCGTCCCGCATGACGACCTGGGTCGCGGCGTCGGCGGGCCGGAGCCCGAGCTCGGCCAGCACCCGGGCCTCGATGGCCGGGTCGATATTGGAGTAGGTGCCGACCGGGCCCGACAGCTTGCCCACCGCGACGGAGCTTCCTGGCCCGCAGCAGCCGGTCCCGGCAGCGGGCCATCGCGAACGCGAAGTCCGCGACGCGGTGTCCCCACACGTCGGGTTCCGCGTGGATCCCGTGGGTCCGGCCCGGCCGCAGCGTGGCGCGGTGGGCGAGCGCGTGCGCCCGGAGCGCGGCCAGGAGCTCGGTGCAGCGGGCCGCCAGCAGGTCGGTGGCCTCGGTGAGCTGCAAGGCGAGAGCGGTGTCGAGCAGATCGGAGGACGTCATGCCGAAATGCACGTAGGCAGCGGCCTCGCGCGGCGTGGTGTTGTCCGCCCACGCCGACAGGAAGGCGATGACATCGTGGCCGGTCACGGCCTCCAGCGCGGCCACGGCCTCCGGGGTCGGCGGCGGTGCCGCCCGCACCGGCTGCACGGCGTCCGCCGGCACGGTCCCGGCGTCGGCATGCGCGGCCAGCACGAGGGTCTCCACCCGGCACCAGAGCTCGTACTTGTGCGCCTCGCTCCAGACGTGCCCCATCTCAGGCAGCGTGTACCGCTCGATCACGCCTCTATCCTGCCGCATCAGCCCCGGTGGCCGGACCGGCGGCCGGAATCCGCTCGGCCACCAGCATGACGGCGAGAATGGCGGCTACCAGCGCCAGCTGGGCATCCAGCCCGATGGTGACGCCGGCCGCGATGGTGGCCAGCGCGAGCACGCCGCTACCGTGCGCCGCCGGACCGGTCCGGTCCGCAGCAGCAGCCGCTCGGCGGTGTGCACGGGCGGCGGGGCATTGGTCAGCCAGGCATACCCCTCGTACATCCACCACAGCAGTCCGAAGACCAGCACGACCTGGGCAATGCCGGTCAGCAGCTGGGATGCTCCCGGCCGCGACAGGTGGCCGGCCAGCAGCGCGGTGAGCTGGGTCAGGGTGAACGCGAAGACCACGTCGAAGAACAGCTCCAGCGTGGTCACCCGCAGCGGCGGCCCCGCCGCGGCCGTGGCGCCGGCCGGGCTGGCGTCTGCATTCATCGGCCTCATGATCGCGGGGATCTCCCCGTCGCGACAACTGGGGAATCCCCGGCGATGATCGACCGCAGGCCGGCGTCAGATCCCGGCGGGCGTCGCCGGGCCGGGGTGCTCGGCGATGTCGTCCCGGTACCAGCCGCCCCGCATCCTGATCTTCCTGGCCGCGCGGTAGGCGGCCGCCCTGGCCGACGCCAGGTCCCGCCCCGTGCCGACGATGTTCAGTACCCGGCCGCCTTTCGATACGAGCCGCCCGGCGGCGTCCGCGGCCGTGCCGGCCTGCAGGACGTAGGCATCGGGCTGGCGGTCTGCCTCGTCGATGCCGTCGATCCGGTCGCCGGTGGCCGGGGTGGCGGGATAGGACTCGGCGGCGATCACGACGGTGACGGCGCCGCCCGGCCGCCAGCACAGCGGGGGGGCGCCGGCCAGGGCGCCGTCGGCGGCGGCCCGCAGCAGGCCGCCGAGCGGGCTCGCCAGCCGGTCGAGTACCACCTGGGTCTCCGGGTCGCCGAAGCGGGCGTTGAATTCCACCACCCGGATCCCCTTGGCGGTCAGGGCCAGCCCGGCGTAGAGCAGCCCGCGGTAGGGGGTACCGCGGCGGCGCAGCTCGGCGATGGCCGGCTCGATCACCGTTGCGAGCGTCTCGCCGGCCAGGTCGGCCGGTGCCCAGGGCAGCGGCGCGTACGCGCCCATCCCGCCGGTATTCGGCCCGGCGTCACCGTCGTGCGCTCGCTTGTAGTCCTGAGCCGGGAGCAGCGCCACCGCATTCTCGCCGTCCGCCAGCGCGAACAGCGACACTTCCGGGCCGTCGAGGAATTCCTCGATCACGACCGTGCCGCAGTCCCGCGCGTGCGCCGCGGCCTCCCGGCGGTCCTCGGTGACCACGACGCCCTTGCCCGCCGCGAGGCCGTCGGCCTTCACCACATAGGGCGGCCCGAACTTCTCCAGCGCCGCGCTGACCTCCCCGCCGGTGCGGCACGTCAGGGACCGGGCCGTCGGGATCCCGGCCGCCGCCATCACGTCCTTCGCGAACGACTTGGAGCCCTCGATCCTGGCCGCGGCCCGGTCGGGACCGAAGCAGCTGATCCCGTCCCCGCGGAGCCGGTCGGCCACCCCGGCGACCAGCGGGGCCTCCGGCCCGACGACGACCAGGTCGGCGCCAGTCCGCGCGGACAGCGCGGCGACCCCGGCCGGATCGGTGGCCGCGACATCGTGCAGCTCGGCGACTGCGCCGATGCCCGGATTGCCGGGGGCCGCGTGCAGCGCGGTGACCTCGGGGTCCCTGCTGAGCGCACGGACCAGGGCATGCTCGCGCCCGCCGGACCCGAGGACGAGGACTCGCACGGCGCCGAGCCTACCGGCTGCGGCTGGCGGGCTGGCCCGTTGCTCGCGCGCCGATCCGCCCAGCCTGGTGAGCGTCGCGGCGGGCTCCGGCAGCGCATCGGTCCAGGCTCCGCCCGGATCCCGGTACCGGGTCGCCGGCCGCACTGGCTCGGGGAGCAGGAGCATCGCGGCGGGCCTGGCCAGCAGCCAGGGGACCGGGCTGATCACGGTGAAGTCGGGCAGCGGCGATGTTTCCGTCGGCTACCTGGCCGGCCCGGGCGGCCGGCCCTAGAGCACCGGGCGCAGCTGGAGAGTCTGGTCGCGGCGGGCGCCGACGCCGACCGCGCTGATCGGCGCGCCGATCAGCCCCTCCAGCGCCTCCAGGTAGGCGCGGGCATTGCGCGGCAGGTCAGCGAGCTGCCTGGCCGCGGAGATGTCCTCCCACCAGCCGTCGAGGTACTCGTAGACGGGCCGGGCGTGGTGGAAGCCGGTCTGCGTCATCGGCACCTCGTCGTATCGGGTCCCGTCTACCTCGTAAGCCACGCACACCGGCACCTTCTCCAGTCCGGAGAGCACGTCCAGCTTGGTGATGAAGTAGTCGGTGATGCCGTTCACGCGGGTGGAGTACCGGGCGATGACGGCGTCGAACCAGCCGGTGCGCCGCGGCCTCCCGGTGGTCACCCCGTACTCGCCGCCCGCCTTGCGCAGCCACACGCCGCGGGCATCGGTCAGCTCCGTGGGGAAGGGCCCCTCACCCACCCGGGTCGTGTAGGCCTTCAGGATCCCGACCACCCTGGTGATCTTGGTGGGGCCGATGCCGGAGCCGGCGCAGGCACCGCCGGCCGTCGGGGACGAGGAGGTCACGAACGGGTAGGTGCCGTGGTCGACGTCCAGCAGCGTCGCCTGCGCGCCTTCCAGCAGGAGAACCTTGCCCTGGTCGAGTGCCTGATTGAGGACCAGCCCGGTATCGGCGACATAGCGGCCGAGCCGCTCACCGTAGCCGAGGTACTCCTTGGCCACCGCCGCCGCCTCGATGCCGCGGCGGTTATACACCTTGGTCAGCAGCTGGTTCTTCTCCCGCAGCACCAGTTCCAGCTTCTGCGCGAGGATGCCCGGATCGAACAGGTCCTGCATGCGGATGCCCATCCGCGCGGCCTTGTCCGCATAGGTCGGCCCGATGCCGCGGCCGGTGGTGCCGATGCGGGAGCTGCCCAGGTGGCGTTCCGTTACCTTGTCGAGCGCGATGTGATGCGGCATGATCAGGTGCGCATTCGCCGAGATCAGCAGCCGGTCGCAGGAAACTCCGCGCTCGGCCAGCCCGTCGATCTCGGCGATCAGCACGGCCGGGTCGATGACCACTCCGTTGCCGATCACCGGCGTGGCATTCGGCGACAGCACGCCGGACGGGAGCAGGTGCAGGGCGTAACTCTCATCGCCGATGACGACCGTGTGGCCGGCATTGTTCCCGCCCTGATAGCGCACGACGTAGTCCACGCGCTCGCCGAGCAGGTCAGTGGCCTTGCCCTTGCCCTCATCCCCCCACTGCGCGCCCACGATCACGATGGCGGGCATCTACGATCAGCGCCTCTCCCGGTCAGCAAAACGGCCCCGGACCGGACAGATGCACGATCGATGCCGGCCCGGCGGGGGCTCTTACCCCCGAATGCTACCGGACCGGGACCCGATAATCGGCGCCGCGGGGCCGCTGGGAACGGTGCCGGGCATTCCGGTGGCCCCGGCCAGCCCGGGCGGGGCTAGCGCGCCAGGATGCCGGCCGCAGTCTCGCTGCTGCCGGCCAGGAATTCCCGGCAGCGCACCGACTCGTCGTCCTCGCCGATCGCGGCCGCCGCCTGGCCCAGCAGGGAGAGCGCGCGCAGGAAGCCCTGGTTGGCCTCGTGCTCCCAGGGAATCGGGCCGTGCCCCTTCCATCCGGCGCGGCGCAGCTGGTCCAGCCCGCGGTGATAGCCGGTCCGGGCAAAAGCGTAGGCAGAGACCGGGTCGCCGCCGTCCAGCGCGCGCTGCGCCAGCGCCGCCCAGGCAGCGCAGTAGGCCGGGTAGCTGGCGGCGACGCCAGCCGGGTCGCCGCCCGATGCGAGGGCGGCGCGGGCCGCCTCGTTCTCCGGCAGGTACGTGGCCGGCGGACCGCCGAGCAGGTTCTCATGCCTCATGGCTGCCATCCTGCCCTGATCGCCGGCGGCCCGATCGGCAGGCCGGCCGTCAGGACAGCTTCGTGCCTGCCGACAGCAGGTCCTGGCAGGCCTCGGCGACCCTGGCGGTCATCCCCGCCTCGCCCGCCTTGCCCCACGCCCGCGGGTCGTATTCCTTCTTGCGGCCGACCTCGCCATCGATCTTGAGCACGCCGTCGTAGTTCTTGAACATGAAGTCGGCCACCGGCCGGGTGAACGCGTACTGGGTGTCGGTGTCGACATTCATCTTCACCACGCCGTAGGAGAGGGCCTCGTGGATCTCCTCGATGGCCGAGCCGGAGCCGCCGTGGAAGACGAGGTCGAACGGCTTCTCCTTGCCGTACTTGGCCCCGACCGCGTCCTGGATCTCCTTCAGCACCTCCGGCCGGAGCTTCACGTGGCCCGGCTTGTAGACGCCGTGCACGTTGCCGAAGGTGGCGGCCAGGATGTACCGGCCGCGCTCGCCGAGACCGAGCGCCTCGGCGGTGGCCAGCGCATCCTCCGGGGTGCTGTAGAGCTTCTCGTTCATCTCGCCGGTGACGCCGTCTTCCTCGCCGCCGACTACGCCGATCTCGAGCTCCATGATGACGTGCGCGGCCGCGCACTGCTCCAGCAGCTCGCTGGCGATCTTGAGGTTCTCGGCCAGCGGCACGGCCGAGCCGTCCCACATGTGCGACTGGAAGAGCGGGTCCTCGCCCCGTGCCACCCGCTCCTTGGAGATCTGCACCAGCGGGCGCATGTACGTGTCCAGCTTGTCCTTCGGGCAGTGGTCGGTGTGCAGCGCTATGTGCACCGGGTACTTCGCCGCGACCGTGCGGGCGAAGTGCGCGAGTGCCACCGCGCCCGTCACCATGTCCTTCACCGCCGTACCTGACAGGTAGTCGGCGCCGCCGGTGGAGACCTGCACGATGCCGTCGCTCTCGGCTTCGGCAAATCCGCGCAGCGCGGCGCTCAGCGTCTGGCTTGAGGTCACGTTGATCGCCGGGTAGGCGAAGCCGTGCTCCTTCGCGCGATCAAGCATCTGCGCATAGATCTCAGGCGTCGCAATGGGCATGTCAACCGCTTCCTCTCCTAGGGTCCTCAGACCCAGTATCCCGGAGTAAGCGGCGATAGGGCACCCGCCGGGCCGTCCTTTGCTGATTGACCGGGGAGCCCGGCCCGCGGGTCTAGTGTGGCTGGCATGGGACGCCACGATTCAGATCCCAGGGAGCGCCGGCACTACGTCGCCGCGGCAGCGGTCGTCGTCCTGCTGGTGGTGCTCGTCGTGGTGGGCGTGACGGCATACCACGCGCTCAACGGCTAGGCCGCCCGGCGCTGCTAAGCCAGGCCCAGGTCGGCCAGGTCGAAGGCGGCACGGTAGGGGAGGCCCCGCTGCCGGATCAGCTCCCGCGCCCCGCGGTCCACCACGACCGCGACCCCGGCGACCTCCGCGCCGGCGGCCAGCAGCGCGTCCACCGCGGTCAGCACGGAGTTGCCGGTCGTTGAGGTGTCCTCCACGGCCAGCACCCGGCGGCCGGCCACGTCCGGTCCCTCGATCCTGCGCTGCAGGCCGTGTGCCTTCTCGTTCTTCCGCACGACGAACGCATCCAGCTTCCGGCCCCGGGCCGCGGCCGCGTGCATCATCGCGGCCGCCACGGGGTCGGCGCCCAGCGTCAGGCCGCCGACCGCGTCATAGGAGAGATCAGCGGTCGCATCGAGCATGACCCGGCCCGCGAGCGGTGCCGCCGTGCCGTCCAGCAGCACCCGGCGCAGGTCGATGTACCAGTCAGCTCGCTGGCCCGACGACAGGGTCACGGCGCCGTGTACCACGGCCCTGGCCTGGATCATGCTCAGCAGCTCGTCTCGATCGGTCACGGCCCGAAGCCTACCGGGCGCGGCAGGCGACCACCGGCGGGCGCCGGCGGGCGCCGGGCGGGGTAGCGGCACCGGGCGGCAGCGGGCCGGCCCGGCGGCATAATCCGGAAATAGGGGGAATCGACTGGCGGATCCCGGTGAGTCACGGCCTGGCTGGTACGTCCGCGATCCGAGCTATGCGCCACGTCAGCCGTCCTGCGCTGGTAACGTCTCGCGTCAAGGGAAGGACGGTGTCACGTGGATCGCTGCGCGCTCTTCGTGGACGCGGGCTATGTGCTAGCCGAAGGCGCACAGGCCGTCCACGGGACACGCCATCGCGACGCCGTCTCCTGGGATTACCCGGGCCTGCTGAAGCTGCTCACGGCGCTGGCGCAAGACCATTCAGGCCTCCCGGTGCTTCGCTGCTACTGGTATGACGCGGCGGCCGGCGGCCGCCGCACATCCGAGCAGGACGAGCTCGCGGACCTTCCGGGCGTCAAGCTCAGGCTGGGCGCGCAGCAGCCGGGCCGGGAGAGCGGCGAGACCGGCATTCCCCGTGACCTGCGCACGCTCGCCGGGAACCGGGCGGTCAGCGATGTCATCCTGCTGACCGCCGATGAGGGCCTTGGCGCCGCCATCGCGGACGTCCAGGACGCCGGCATCAGGCTGGCGGTCATGCACATCGCCACGGGTACCGGCGCGACCATCGCGCGGGCGCTCCGCCAGGAGTGCGACGACGTCATCGAGATCACGGCCGCGCACCTGCGGCCGTTCGCTGATCTCCGCGCCCCCGGCGATGCGGCGTCGCGCGATGACCAGCCCGCGGCGGGCGGGTATCAGGGCGATGAGCTGGCCGGCGGCCGCGAAGCCCGGCTGGCGCAGCCCGCGGGCCCGGCCAGCGCGATGGCCGCTGGCTCCTCGCCCTATCGCGGGCCGGGAGCCGGATACCGGCGTGCTGAGCCCGCGCTGGCCGGCGCCGGGCCCGGTAGCCCGCAGGATCAGCGCGGCCGTCCCGATGAGATTCGCGGCGAAGCAGCGCCAGGCGGCGCCGCCGCCGGGCAGCCCGGCGGCCTGCCCGCTGCGCAGGGCTCCGGACCGCAGCCTCCCCTGCCCGCGCGCGGGCAGGCCAGCGTCCCGCCGCAGCATCAGGGAAGCTACGGATCGAATGGCTACGCCGGCAACGGCTACTCGCCGAGCGGCGGCCGTGCGCAGGACAGCGGGCCCGTGCAGCAGCCGGCCGGCCCGGACACCGGCGGCGCCCCGTACGGGCAGGATCCCGGCTCGGCGGCGGCGACCGGGCTGGCATCGAGCGGGCTCCCCGATCTGGCGCGTACTGAGCCGGGCCGCACTGGGCCGGGCCGCACTGAGCCGGGCCGCACTGAGCCGGGCCGCACTGAGCCGGGCCGCACTGAGCCGGGCCGCGGGGTCGCGCCGGACGCGGGCTTTCCGCGCAACGGACTGCCGTCGCCGACCCCGCCGGGCTACCAGCAGAACGGCCTCGGGCCGCAGGGTCACGGCGGCCTGCCGCCTAGCGGCCTGACGCCTCCGGGACCCCATCCGTATCAGCAGCGCGACCTGCCGGCCGGACCGTCGCGCACCGGTCCGGAGCCGGTCAGCCAGCCAGGCGTGCTGCCATCGGACAGCCAGCGCTCAGCCGGGCTGCCGCAGCCGGGCGACAGCGGCCTGCCGTACCCGGCGCCCCCGTTCGGCGCGGGCCAGATCCCGCCCGGCCAGACCGGCGGACACATGCGGCCGGGCGCGTCGCTGCCTGCGCAGGGATCAGGCCGGTACGACGCGCCCGGGCCGGCCCCGAGCTTCTCCGCGCCGGTCCCCGACTCCGTCCAGGCCGCGCACGCGGAGGGATTCGGCTTCGGTGAGGCCGTGGCCAGGGATGCGCCGGCCCTGTGGCTGGAGGCGGTGCTGGCCAGGAAGCCGCGGATGCCATCGGACCTGGAGGCCCGGCTGCTCCAGGGCTCTGCCCTGCCGGTCGACTCGCTGCTGCAGGACGATGTCCGGCACGCGCTCAGGCGCGGATTCTGGGACGCGCTCGAGCGCTCGCGCCGCTGAGGATCACGAACCGGTCACCCTCGCTACAGTTCGCGTTGCAGACATACTGTGACTGGGTACCGTACCAAGCGTGAGTGTGCTGAGCCGGGAAGAATTCGACTCCATCGAGTTCGACGCTGCCGCGACCGGGGACCACGCGGCGGCGGCGAGGCGGATGAGCGAGCTGGCGACGACAGGTGCGGAGACGGCGTCCATGCCCCGCGCCGAAGCCTACGTCCGCGCCGGGGAGCAGTGGCTGCTGGCCGGCGAGCTGGCGGCAGCGGCCGTCAGCTTCCGCCAGGCCATGGCGGACGGCGGCCCGGTCTTCGCGGACCCGCGCGTCTCGCTGGCCCGTGCGCTCTTCCAGCTCGGCCGCGACACCGAGGCCAGGGAGCTGATCAGCAGGCTGAAGGCGGAAGGGCCGGCCGACCCGCGCGCCTGCGACCTGGTAGCCGAGCTGCTGGTGGAGTGCTCTGACCTGGTGGGCGCGCTCGACTGGGCCACGACCGGCGTCGAGATCTGCCTGCGGCACGCCGCTGAGCAGCCAGCCGATGACGCCGACGGCGGACGGCGGCCCGGACCACCGTCCGGCGGCCCGCACGCCCCGCCGTCAGCAGGCACCAGCGACGATGAGTCAGAGCTGCGGCTGCTGCTCAGCCTCCGGTACCGGATCAGGAACGACCTCGGGCTGCCGGAAGACAGCTACGATCAGCTGCTCGACTCCTGAGCGCCCGTGGCGGCCGCCGCGACGCCGGGCTGCCGCTGGCTGCCCACGGTGAGCGAGTCCGCCGACGGATCGAGGTCGACGACCACCGCGTCGCCGTCGATGATCGCGCCCGACAGCAGTCCGCGGGCCAGCTGGTCGCCGATCGCGGACTGGACCAGCCGGCGCAGCGGGCGGGCCCCGTAGACCGGGTCGAAGCCGGTCACGGCCAGCCATTCGCGCGCCGCCGGCGTGACCGTGAGCGTGAGCCGGCGGTCAGACAGCCGCCGCGCCAGCCGTGCGACCTGCAGGTCGACGATCTCGGTGAGCTCGTCCGTGGTCAGCGCATCGAAGAGGATCACGTCGTCGAGCCGGTTCAGGAACTCCGGCTTGAAGGTGGACCGGACCACCGCCATGACGGCGTCGCGCTTGGCCTGCTCATCGAGGGCCGGGTCGGCGATGAACTGCGAGCCGAGGTTAGAGGTCAGGATCAGGATCGAGTTGCGGAAGTCCACCGTCCGGCCCTGGCCGTCAGTGAGCCGGCCGTCGTCGAGGACCTGCAGCAGGATGTCGAAGACCTCCGGGTGCGCCTTCTCCACCTCGTCCAGCAGCACCACGCAGTACGGACGCCGCCGTGCCGCCTCGGTCAGCTGGCCGCCCTCGTCGTAGCCGACGTAACCGGGCGGCGCGCCCACCAGCCGGGCGACGGAATGGCGCTCCGAGTACTCGCTCATGTCGATCCGGATCATCGCCCGCTCGTCGTCGAAGAGGAACTCGGCCAGCGCCTTGGCCAGCTCGGTCTTCCCGACGCCGGTCGGCCCGAGGAACAGGAAGGAGCCGGAGGGCCGGTCCGGGTCCGCGATGCCCGCCCGCGACCTGCGCACGGCATCGGAGACCGCCTGAACCGCGCTGGCCTGCCCGACCAGGCGCTTGCCCAGCTCGGACTCCATCCGCAGCAGCTTGCCGGTCTCGCCCTCGAGCAGCCAGGCCGGGATGCCGGTCCATGCCGAGACGACGTTGGCCACGTCGTCCGGACCCACTTCCTCCTTCACCATGGGCCGCGCCGCTGCCCCGGCGGCACCCGGCTCGCCAGCCGTGCTGCCGCCGGCCGGCGCCCCGGCGCCCGCAGCCTCCTCGCTGGCCGCGGCGGCCGCGGCCGCCAGCTCGCGCTCCATGGCCGGGATCTCCCCGTACATCAGCCGGGATGCGGTCTCGAAGTCGGCGTCCCGCTGCGCCCGCTCGGCCTGGCCACGCAGCTCGTCCAGCTGCTTCTTCAGCTCGCCGACCTTGTTGAGGCTGGCCTTCTCCCGGTCCCAGCGCGCCAGCAGCGCGGTGAGCTGCTCCTGGCGGTCGGCGAGCTCGGCGCGCAGCCGCTCCAGCCGCTCCTTGCTGGCCGGGTCGGACTCCTTGGCCAGTGCCAGCTCTTCCATCTTCATCCGGTCGACGGCGCGCTGCAGCTCGTCGATCTCCACCGGCCGCGAGTCGATCTCCATCCGGAGCCGGGACGCCGCCTCGTCGATCAGGTCGATCGCCTTGTCCGGCAGGAACCGGGCGGTGATGTACCGGTCGGACAGCGCAGCCGCCGCGACCAGCGCCGCATCGGAGATCTGCACCTGGTGGTGGGCCTCGTACCGGCCCTTGAGCCCGCGCAGGATCGCGATCGTGTCCTCGACCGACGGCTCGCCCACCAGGACCTGCTGGAACCTGCGCTCCAGCGCGGGGTCCTTCTCGATGCGCTGGCGGTACTCATCCAGCGTGGTCGCGCCGATCATGTGCAGCTCGCCGCGGGCCAGCATCGGCTTGAGCATGTTGCCGGCATCCATGGCGCCCTCGGCCGCACCGGCGCCCACCACCGTGTGCAGCTCGTCGATGAAGGTGATGACCTCGCCCTCGCTGCTCTTGATTTCGTTCAGAACGGCCTTCAGGCGTTCCTCGAACTCGCCGCGGTACTTGGCGCCCGCCACCATCGCGGCCAGGTCCAGTGCCACCACCCGCTTGCCGCGCAGCGACTCGGGCACGTCACCCGCCACGATCCGCTGGGAAAGGCCCTCGACGACGGCGGTCTTGCCCACGCCGGGCTCGCCGATTAGCACCGGGTTGTTCTTGGTGCGCCGCGACAGGACCTGGATGACGCGCCGGATCTCGGCGTCCCGGCCGATCACCGGGTCGAGCTTGCCCTCACGGGCGCTGCGGGTCAGGTCGACGCCGTACTTCTCCAGCGCCTGGTACGTGCCCTCGGGATCCGGCGAGGTCACCCTGGCGTGCCCGCGGACCTGCTCGAAGGCCGCGACCAGCCGGTCCGGGGTGGCGCCGGCCTCGCGCAGCACGCTCGCCGCCTGGCCGCCGTCGGCGGCCAGGCCGACGAGCAGGTGCTCGGTCGAGATGTACTCGTCCGACATTTCCCTGGCGCGCTTGCTCGCGGTGGCGATCGCGGTGAGGAGCTGCCGGGACGTCTCGGGCGCGCCGAGCGTGGAGCCGGCCGCGCTCGGCAGCCGGGTCAGCTGCTCCTCGACGTTCTTGCGGAACGTCGCCGGGTCGGCGCCGACGGCGCGCAGCAGCGGCGTGGCAGTGCCGCCGTCCTGGTCCAGCAGCGCGGCCAGCAGATGCAGGCCGTCCACGCTCGGGTTGCCGTCGGCCGCGGCCCGCCTGACTGCCTCCGACAGAGCCTCCTGGCTCTTGCGGGTCAGCTTGTCATCCAATCTGGGTGCCTCCTATAGTGCCGGCCGCGCTCGGCCGTTCCGCGTCCGGCTGGTCCTGGCCGGCCCGGTCGCTGTCTGGCCGGGCCGCGGCCGGGCGGCCCCGGTCGGCCGGGCCGGCCGCACGCGCCGTGCCCGCGCCGCGGACCGGGACCAGCGCCGTGCGGTCGGACCGGCTGCGCAGCAGCCCGGCCAGCCGCGCGGCGACGGCCCGGGTGGACTCCAGCTCGTTACGCAGCTGGCTGATCTCCTCGTGCATCTCGGCCAGCCGCATCCGGCTGCGCTCCTCGGCCAGCTCGAGCTCCAGGATCCGCTTGATGCCCTGCAGGTTGACACCCTCTTCCTGGGAGAGTCGCTGCACCTCACGCAGGATCACGATGTCCCGCAGTGAGTACCGCCGCCCCCGGCCCGGCGCCCGGCCCGGTGACACCAGGCCGAGCCGGTCGTAGGCACGCAGCGTCTGGGGATGCAGCCCGGACAGCTGGGCGGCCACCGAGATCACGTACACGGGCGTGTCGTCGGACAGCTCGAACGGGCTGGTCATGTCATCTCCCCTCACCGATCAGGCGGTCCTGGCCCTGGCCTTGCGGAGCAGCTCGTCGCGCGGGTCGGGCCCGGCGGTCGCATCGCGGAAGGCCTCCAGCGCCTCCCGTGCCTTGCCGGTCACGGTGGCCGGCACCTGCACGCTGACGGTGACGAGCAGGTCGCCATACGTGCCGTCGGAGCGCCGCACGCCCTTGCCGCGGACCCGGAACGTCCGGCCGCTGGGCGTGCCGGCCGGGATCCGCAGGCTGACCGGCATGCCGCCGTGCGACGGCACCTTGATCTCCGCGCCCAGCGCCGCCTCGGCGAACGTCACCGGCACGGTCAGCGTCAGGTTGTGGGCGGACCGGCCGAAGACCGGATCCGGCGCGACGTGCACCCGCACGAACAGGTCGCCGGGGGGGCCGCCGCGCTCGCCGGGAGCGCCCTTGCCCTTGAGCCTGATCCGCTGTCCGTCGGCCACGCCCGCGGGAATGCGGGCCTGGATGGTGCGGGTGCTCATCGCCCGGCCGCTGCCCGAGCACACCGGGCACGGGTCGTCCACGACCAGGCCGCGGCCCCGGCAGGTCTTGCACGGCTCGGAGAAGGCGAAGTTGCCCAGGTTCCGGCTGGCCTGCCCGGTGCCCTCGCAGGTCGGGCACACCCGCGGCACGGTGCCGGCCTTGGCGCCGGTGCCCATGCAGGCCTTGCACGGTCCCTCGCCGGCCAGCCGGAGCGAGACGGTCGCCCCGTCGATGGCGTCGCCGAAGGTCAGCGACGCCTCGGTCTCGATGTCCGCGCCGCGGCGCGGCCGGGTCTGCTGGGCAGTCCCGCCGCCCCGGTTGAAGACGCCGCCGAACAGGTCACCTAGCCGGCTGCTGGCCCCGCTGGCGTTGCCGAACAGGTCGCCGAGGTCGAACCCGTAACCGCCGGCCGGGGTGCCCTGGCCCGGCATCCGCGCGCCGCTGCCGAACAGCGAGCGCGCCTCGTCGTACTCCTTGCGCCGCTTCTCGTCGGACAGGACGTTGTACGCCTCGGAGATCTCCTTGAAGCGCTCCTCAGCCTTCGCGTCGCCCTTGTTGGCGTCCGGGTGATGCTTGCGGGCCAGCTTCCGGTACGACTTCTTGATCTCCTCGGCGCTCGCCGACTTGGTGACGCCGAGGGTCTTGTAATAGTCCTTCTCGAGGAAGTCCCTGGTGCTCAACGAGCCCCTCTCCTGCCGGGCTTCAGCCGGCCCTCGGCGCTGAGCCGCCGCCGTCACCGGTGTGCCCCTGGTTCTCGGCGTCGGTTGCTGACGCGCCCTGATCCTGGCCGTCGCCATCTTCGCCAGCCGCCGGCGCCGCGGCAGCGCCGGGCGACTCGGGCTCGGCCACCGCGACCCGGGCCGGCCGGATGACCCGGTCACCGACCTGGTAGCCCGGCTGCAGGATCTGGACGCAGCTGGGCTCGCTCACCTCGGCGGAGTAGGAATGCATCAGCGCTTCATGCAGGGTCGGGTCGAACGGGTCGCCCGCCTCGCCGTAGGCCGTCAGGCCCAGCTTGGCGGCGGCCGCTTCCAGTGACTCGGCCACGGACTTGAACCCGCCGGCCAGCTCGCCGTGCTCCCTGGCCCGGCCGATGTCGTCCAGGATGGGCAGCAGCTCGCTGAGCACATTCGCCAGTGCCTGCTCCCGGACGGCCAGCCGGTCCCGCTCGACGCGCTTGCGGTAGTTGGCGTACTCGGCCTGCAGCCGCTGCAGGTCAGCGGTCCGCTCGGCCAGTGTCCGAGTCAGCACATCAGCTCCGTTGCCGGCCCGGGTCGCCGCGGAGTCCTCCGCGGCCCGGCCCGGCCCGCTGATGTCCCCGGGCTGGCCAGCGGCCGGCCGCTGGCCGGCCGCCGCAGCGTCGGCCGGGGCGCCATGCGCCCCCGCCGACGAATGCCTGCCCGTCCCGGCCTGGCCAGGCCCCCGCTGCGGGGAGTCCTGGCCAGGCTCCCTTACCTGGCCTGTCAGCGGGTCGATGCGCCGCCGGTCACGGATCACCGGGCCCTGGCCCTCTTCTTCGTCGGATGACCTCATCAGGCCGCGCCGCCCTCCTGATCACCCGGCGTCTCGTCGTCGACAAGCTCGGCCTCGACGACCTCATCGTCGTTCGGCTGCCCGGCCTCGGCGCCGTCCGCGCCAGCCTCGGCGTTAGCCGCCTGCGACTGGGCGTAGATCGCCGACCCCATCTTCTGGCTGACCTGGGCGGCCTTCTCGCTCGCCGTCCTGATCGCCTCGGTGTCGGTGCCCTCGAGCGTCTTCTTCAGCTCGGCAATGGACTCTTCCACCTCGGACTTGACGTCCGCGGGGACCTTGTCGGCGTTCTCCGAGAGGAACTTCTCCGTGGTGTAGGCGAGCGTCTCAGCGCGGTTGCGGACCTCGGCCTCCTCCCGGCGCTTGCGGTCCTCCTCGGCGAACTTCTCCGCGTCGGCGACCATCCGCTCGATGTCGTCCTTGGGCAGCGCCGAGCCGCCCGAGATGGTGACGGACTGCTGCTTGCCGGTCCCGAGGTCCTTGGCGGAGACGTTCACGATGCCGTTCGCGTCGATGTCGAAGGTGACCTCGATCTGCGGGATGCCGCGGGGCGCGGGCGCGAGGCCGGCCAGCTCGAACATGCCGAGCTTCTTGTTGTAGGCCGCGATCTCCCGCTCGCCCTGGAACACCTGGATCTGCACGGACGGCTGGTTGTCGTCAGCGGTCGTGAAGATCTCGGAGCGCTTGGTCGGGATGGTGGTGTTGCGCTCGATCAGCTTGGTGAAGATGCCGCCCTTGGTCTCGATGCCCAGCGACAGCGGGGTCACGTCGAGCAGCAGCACGTCCTTGACCTCGCCCTTGAGCACACCCGCCTGCAGGCACGCACCGACGGCCACGACCTCGTCCGGGTTGACGCCCTTGTTCGGCTCCTTGCCGCCGGTCAGCTCCTTGACCAGGTCGACCACGGCCGGCATCCGGGTGGAACCGCCGACCAGGACGACGTGGTGGATGTCGCTCAGCTTGACGCCGGCGTCCTTGATCACCTGCTGGAACGGCGACTTGCAGCGGTCCAGCAGGTCCGAGGTCATCCGCTGGAACTCGGCACGGGACAGCTTGGAGTCCAGGTGCAGCGGGCCCTGCTCCGAGTGGGTGATGTAGGGCAGGTTGATCTGCGACTCGGTCGAGCTGGACAGCTCGATCTTGGTCTTCTCCGCCGTCTCCCTGAGCCGCTGCAGCGCCATCTTGTCCTTGGACAGGTCGACGCCGTAGCTGTTCTTGAAGTCCTTGACCAGCCAGTCCACGACGCGCTGGTCCCAGTCATCGCCGCCGAGGTGGTTGTCACCGCTGGTGGCCTTCACCTCGACCACGCCCTCGCCGACCTCGAGCAGCGAGACGTTGAAGGTGCCGCCGCCCAGGTCGAAGACCAGGATGGTGGCCTCGTTCTCCTTCTCCAGGTGATAGGCGAGCGCGGCCGATGTGGGCTCGTTGATGATGCGCAGCACGTTCAGGCCGGCGATCTGGCCGGCCTCCTTGGTGGCCTGCCGCTGCGCGTCGCTGAAGTACGCCGGCACGGTGATCACCGCGTCGGTGATCGTCTCGCCGAGGTAGGATTCAGCGTCCCTCTTCAGCTTCTGCAGGATGAACGCGCTGATCTGCTGCGGGGTGAACTTCTTGCCGTCGATCGAGACGGTCCAGTCAGTGCCCATCTGGCGCTTGACCGAGCGGATGGTCCGGTCCACGTTGGTCACTGCCTGCCGCTTGGCGACCTCGCCGACCAGAACCTCGCCGTTCTTCGCGAACGCCACCACGGACGGAGTGGTCCGCGAGCCTTCCGCATTTGCGATGACCGAGGGCTCGCCGCCTTCGAGGACGGCGACGACGGAGTTAGTGGTCCCCAGGTCGATGCCTACCGCACGTGCCATGAGATCAGTCCTTGCGTATTCTCGTATGCCTAAGTTGAGTCTGTTAGGCGCAAGTCTGCCAGCGGCGATCACCGCTGTCAAGTGAGTTGAGCCTATGTCGCTCAACTTTGATAACCGGCATCTGGCTGGTTTCATTCCAGATCCAGGCAGACCTTCCGTCGGGTCGTTCCTGGTGCGGCCGCGCCTCAGAGGATCCGGGTCGGCAGCGGGGTCTCCCGCGCAGTGTCGCCGTCGCGGCGGATCTCATAGGCCAGCGCCGCTGGCTTCTCGCTGATCGCCTCATGCAGCTCGGTCCCGTAGTAGACCAGCCCGGCCCCGTTGTCCGTGGCGTAACCGTCCGGCAGGCTGCCATCGGCGATGAGCTGGCGGATCAGCGGGCGGCGCTGCTCCTCGGCGTCATGATGCGGGCTGTTGCTGTAGGGCAGGAAGCCCAGGCCGTTCGTCAGCGGCCGCAGGGCCGGCCCGAAGGAATCGGTCGTCCCCCCGACGTGCCAGCAGACTGACCCGGCCGAGACGCCCATCAGCACGACGCCGGCCTGCCAGGCCGCGTGCAGGATCGTGTCCAGCCCGTGCAGCCGCCACAGCGCCAGCAGGTTCGCTGTGCTCCCGCCGCTCACCCAGATAACGTCCTGCCGGGCCAGGTGGCCCTCGATGTCGTCGACGCTGGGCATCGGGAACAGGCCGAGGTGCGAGACCACCATGTCGAGCCGGGAGAAGGCCTGGTGGGTCGCGGCCAGCCACGCCGGGTTGTCGCCCCCGGCCGTGCCGATGATGCACAGCCGCGGGTGCGGGCCCGCCCTGGCGATCCTGGCCGCGAGCGAGTAGGCCGGGCCCGGGCTAAGGTTCCACGGGTCCGCGGCAGCGGTGAAGCCGATGCTGGTCGCCAGGATGGTGGGCTGCAGTGCGGTCACGCCGCGATTCTCGCGCATCGGGCCGGCCCGGCGGCAGGCGGCCAGGCGCCGCACCCATCAGCGTCAGGCGGCCGGGAGACAGCCGCACCGGCAGGCGGCCGGAGTGGCGCGCCTCAGCGGCCGGCTCCGGTGGCCGGCGGGCCGGGAGCACGCAGGGCCAGCCGCAGCGCCAGCCGGTCCGGCGCCTGGTCCAGCACCCCGCCCGCCGGGTCGTCCTGCCCGGCCCGGCGCACCGGGTCCGAGCCCGGCTGCAGCACGTCCCTGACGACCAGACCGCACAGCAGCAGCACGGCGCCGAACCTGGCGAGCAGCGTGGCGAAGTAGACGCCCGCGCTGATGCCGCCCGCCCCGGCTGCCCCGGCCGTCCCGGCTGCCCCGGCCGCGTCGCTGACGGTAATCAGGTAGGCCCAGATGCCGAAGAAGTAGGCGACCTCCGCGACCTGCCAGAGCACGAAGGACCAGATCTGCGGCCGGGCCAGCACGGCCAGCGGGACCAGCCAGATCACGTACTGCGGGGACCAGACCTTGTTGCAGAGCAGGAAGGCGGCCACGGTCAGGAAGAACACCTGCGGCAGTCGCGGGCGGCGCGGCGCGAGCAGGATCAGCGCCGCAATTCCGGCGCAGGCCAGCCCGAAAATGAGCACCGACGCCAGGTTGAGTACGTGCAGCGACAGGCTGCCGAGCACCGGCCAGTGCTCGGCCTCGAAGAAATACCAGATCGAGCCCCAGTCCGCGCCCCTGGCCTCGTTGAACCGGTAGAACGTCGACCAGCCCCCCGGCGCGAGCACGGCGACGGGCACGTTGACGGCGAGCCAGGCGGCGGCGGCCGAGGCCGCGGTCACGCACCAGGCTCGCAGCTGGCCCGTGCGCAGGCAGAGCACCAGCAGCGGGCCGAGCAGGAACAGCGGATAGAACTTGGTGGCCACCGCCAGCCCGAGCAGGACGCCGGCCAGTACCCCGCGCCGGGCCGCCCAGGCGGCCATGCCCAGCGCGGTCAGGCTCATCGCGATCAGGTCCCAGTTGATGAAGGACGCGAGGACGAGGGCCGGGGCGAGCGCGACCAGCAGCGCCGTCCAGCGCCGGGACGGCCCGGCCAGGTAGGCGGTGGCCAGCACGCCGGCGATCGTGCAGACGGCCAGCAGCAGCACGGTGACGTTGAAGAACTCCCGGCCCCTGGTGTACGGATTGCTGATCGGGCTGACGATCCAGGCCACCGCCTGCATCGCGGCCCCGATGATGACCGGGTACTCCACCGGGTGACCGATATACGGCACCTGGCCAGCCGAGAGGCCCTCGCCGAAGTACAGCGGGTAGATGTCGGTGTAGCAGTGCGCCTGGTACTGCTCGAGTCCCACGTTCCAGGCCCCGGCCCGGCAGGCCGCCTTATTGAGGAATCCCAGTGCGCTGCCGGCCAGGCTGGCGGTCACCAGCGCGGTGGCCGAGCCGGCCAGGATGGCGCGCCGGCCGTAGGCCGGGGCAGGCCGTCTCACCCCTTCACCTGCCTGTGCTCCGGCCACCTCTCGCTCCGTCCCGGCCGCCGCTCGCCGTCAGCCTGATCCTGCCCGCCTTGTGCCGCCCGCCGCGCGCCGCCGGGCCGCGGCCGGGCCGCCGTCGGGGGCCAGGCTATCGGCCCGGCCGAGGCTGTCGGGATGGCCCGGCGATGACTGGACGGGGACTGAAGGCTGCCTATCGGTAGGATTCTGCTCGGGCCCGCCCGGCACCGGCATATCCGCAATGATCGCGGGACGCCGCAGGACCGACGCGTACGCTGGCACTCAACGCCGTCCCTGGAGGTCGTCTTGGCGCTGCGGATCATCATCGGGCTGGCCCTGACCGTGATCGCGGCCGCGGTCGCCGGTCACCGGCTGTGGTGGCTGTCCCGGCTGGCCCGCACCGGGCAGCCAGCCCCGGAGCGCATCGAGGCGCTGCGCGAGCACCCCGGCCGGGGCGCGGAGACCCAGGCGGAAGAGGTCCTCGGCCAGCGCAAGCTGCTCAAGTGGACAGTGCCGGGGATCGCGCACTTCCTCGTCTTCTGGGGCTTCATCATCCTGATCCTGACGATCATCGAGGCCTACGGCGACCTGTTCAGCAAGACGTTCGCCATTCCCGGCATCGGGACCTGGGCCTGGGTGGGCTTCCTGGAGGACTTCTTCGCCGTCGCCGTGCTGGCCGGCATCGCGATGTTCACGGTGATCCGGCTGCGGAACAGCCCCAAGCGCGAGGGCCGCAAGTCCCGCTTCGCCGGATCGCACGCCGGCGCCGCCTGGCTGGTCTTGCTCGGCATCTTCCTGGTCGTGGCCACGCTGCTGCTGTACCGGGGCGCGCAGGTCAATACCGGCGACTTCCCCTATCCGCACGGCGCGTTCGCCTCGCAGCTGGTCGGGCACTGGCTCGCGCCGCTCGGCCGGAGCGCCAACTCCGCCATCGAGACCACGTTCATCCTGGCCCAGCTGGCCGTGATCCTGGCCTTCGGCGTCTTCGTCACCTACTCCAAGCACCTGCACATCGTCATCGCCCCGCTGAACGTGCTGTTCGCCCGGCGGCCCAGCGGGCTCGGCCCGCTGCAGCCGATGCGCTCGAACGGCAAGCTGCTGGACTTCGAGGAGGCCGACCCGGACACCGATGTCTTCGGCGTGGGCAAGATCGAGGACCTGAGCTGGAAGGGCATGCTGGACCTGGCCACCTGCACCGAGTGCGGCCGCTGCCAGTCGCAGTGCCCGGCCTGGGCCACCGGCAAGCCGCTGTCACCGAAGATGGTCATACTCGACCTGCGCGAGCACGCGTTCGCGAAGGCCCCGTACCTGCTGGCCGGCTCCGACGAGGCACGCGAGCAGCTGCCTGACTCGGTCAAGGCGGAGGCACAGCGGCCGCTGGTGGGCGACGCGGCGGCCGGCGGCGTCATCGACCCGGACGTGCTCTGGTCCTGCACCAACTGCGGCGCCTGCGTGGAAGAGTGCCCGGTCGATATCGAGCACATCGATCACATCACCGGCATGCGCCGGCACCAGGTGCTGATCGAGTCGGCGTTCCCCGCCGAGGCGTCCACGATGCTGAAGAACCTGGAGAACAAGGGCGACCCGTGGGGCATGGGCGGGGCCCGGCGGACTGACTGGATGACCGAGCTCGATTTCGAGGTCCCAGTCGTGGACGGCCCGGTCGGCGCGGACGTTGAGTACCTGTTCTGGGTCGGCTGCGCCGGCGCGCTCGAGGACCGGGCGAAGAAGACCACCAAGGCCATCGCGCAGCTGCTGCACACGGCCGGCGTGACCTTCGCCGTGCTCGGGCCGGCCGAGTCCTGCACCGGAGACCCGGCGCGGCGGATGGGCAACGAGTTCGTGTTCAGCATGCTGGCTCAGCAGAACATCGAGACCCTCAACGAGGCCGGCGCCCGCAAGATCGTGGCCAGCTGCCCGCACTGCTTCAACACCATCGCCAACGAGTACCCCCAGCTGGGCGGGAACTACGAGGTCATGCACCACACGCAGCTGCTGGCGCAGCTCGTCGCCGACGGCAGGCTCACCCCGGTCACCCCGATTGACGAGAAGATCACTTATCACGACCCCTGCTTCCTCGGCCGCCACAACCGCGTCTTCACCGCGCCGCGGGAGATCATGGAACAGGTCCCCGGTGTCAAGGCGCAGGAAATGCACCGGTGCAAGGAACGCGGCTTCTGCTGCGGCGCGGGCGGCGCCAGGATGTGGATGGAAGAGCGGATCGGCAAGCGGATCAATACCGAGCGGATCGACGAGGCGCTCGGCACCGATCCGGACACCATCTCCACCGGCTGCCCGTTCTGCCTGGTCATGCTCGGCGACGCGATCAGCGCCAAGAAGGGGTCCGGTGAGGCTAAAGAGTCCCTGGAAGTCGTCGACGTGGCCCAGCTGCTGGCCAGGGCCGTCGAGCAGCCGGCCCCGGCGGCCCGCGGCAGCGCCGAGCCGGCGTGAGGCGGCAGGCCGCGGCGCCGGGCCGGTTAGCGGGCCGGCGGTAGAACGGCCAGCTGATGGACTCACGGCGGGCCGAGTCGTTCAGCGACGGCGTGTTCGCCGTCGCCATCACGATCCTCGTCTTCAACCTGCTGCCGATCGGCGCTCAGCGGCTCAGCACCAGGGTGCTCGCTGACCACTGGCCGAACTACTTCGCCTACGTGGTCAGCTTCCTGACCATCGGGATCATGTGGATGAACCACCACACCCTGCTGGCCCAGGTAACGAAGGTGGACCGGCCGCTGCTCGTGCGTAACCTCTTCCTGCTGATGGGGATTGTGGCCATCCCCTTCCCGACCGCGCTGGTCGCCGAGCACCTCACCAGGGACGTGGCCGGCGGCAGCCTGGCCACCGTGGCCTACGGGCTGGTCATGATCGCGATCTCGGTCGGCTACGCCTCCGTGTGGCTCTACATCACCTCGCATCAGCAGAAGCTCGGCGCCAGGCGGCAGATCAGCGCGCCGCGCATGGCCACGATCCGGTTCACCGGCGGCCTGGCCGGCTACGTGGCGGGAACCCTGATCGCCGCGTTCGTCTCCTCCGTGCTGGCCCTGGCCCTGTTCGGCCTGCTCGCCGTCTACTACATGTTCGAGCACCTGCCCGACCCGGCCGAGGCGGACTCCGAGCCGCCCGCAGGCCCCGGCCGCGCCGTCGGCTGAGGGGATTCGCCGGGCGAGCAGGGGGGCCCGGCCGGCTGCTACGGGACGGTGCGCACGGGCAGCCAGATCCGGACCCTGGTGCCATGCCCGGGCCAGGACTCCAGCGTGGCCTGCCCGCCATGCGCCACGGCGATGGCCTGGACAATCGACAGCCCCAGCCCGCTGCCGCCGCCGCGGTCGGCCCGGCTGCCCTGGCGGAGGCCGGCGGCGCGCGGACCGGCCTCCGGGCCGGCCGCGGGGTGCCCGGCGCCGGGCAGCGCATCCGCATCGGGCCCGGCGGCGGAGCCATGGTCTGCTGCCCCTGGCCCGGCTTCGCCGCCGGGACCGCCCCGGTCGGCAGCCCGGTGGAACCTGTCGAAGGCACGCGCGGCGTCCTGCGCCGACATGCCCGGCCCGGCGTCAGCCACCTCGATCAGGACCCCGCCGGTGATCGCGCCCAGCCGGACCGCGACCGGCGCGCTGGCCGGGGCGTGCGCGCGGACATTGCCCAGCAGGTTGGCCAGTACCTGGCGGATCCGCGGCTCATCCACCACCGCCACCAGCCGGGGCGGCGCCTCCGCCCGAACGGGCCGGCCCGGCTCGACGGCTATCGCGTCCGCGACCGCGTCCCTGACCACGCTGGAAAGGTCCGTCTCGGTCAGGTCCAGCGAGGATGTCCGGTCCAGCCGGGCCAGCTCCAGCAGCTCGCCCACCAGGGTGCTCATCCGCTGCGCTTCCTGCTCGATCCGGCGCATGGCGCTCGGCAGCTGGTCGGGCCCCAGCGCGCCCTGCCGGTAGAGCTCGGCATAGCCGCGGATGGTGGTCAGCGGGGTGCGCAGCTCATGCGAGGCGTCGGCGGCGAACTCCCGCACCTTCTGCTCGGACCGCAGCCGGGCGCCGAATGCCTGCTGGATCCGGTCGAGCATGGTGTTGATCGCCGACCCGAGCCTGCCCACCTCCGTCTGGTCGCCGGCATCCGGCATCCGCGCCGTCAGGTCGCCGCGCGTGGTGATGTCCTGAGCGGTGACCGCCATCTGATCGAGCGGGTCGAGGCCGCGGCCGATCAGCCATTCCCCGAAAATGGCCAGCAGGGCGATCAGCGCGCCGCCGGTGATCAGCTCCACGATGATGAAGCTGCGGATCTGCCGGGCGGCGGCCCCGGTGGGCTGCGCCACGACGAGCGTGCCGGGCCCGCCCTCGGCGGCGGTCAGCCGCCTGGCCACGATGGTGAGCCGGGTGCCGCCCAGCGACGACGGGAGCGCGTCCGGGCGGTCGCCCAGATAGGAACGCAGCTGGCCGCTCGCCACGATCTGCGAGATCGCCGAGACGAGCGCCCGGCTGGCTGACCCGGAGGTCAGGGGCTGGACCTGGCCGCCAATCACGGTGATGGCGGCGTAGCCGCCCGGATGGCGCGCGATCTCGCCTGGTCCGTAGGTGGACTCGGCCTTCAGCCCGGCGGCAAACTGCGCGCTGACGTGCCGGGCCAGCGCGACGGTGCTCACCGTGCCCATGATCAGCAGGAAGGCCGTCGTCACGCACACCAGCAGGACGAGCATCCGCGCGCGCAGGGACAGCCTGCGGGAGCCGCCGCTCATCCGCTCATCCCGGCCCGGCGCGGCCGCGGTCCTGCGGCCGCAGGCTGTAGCCGACGCCGCGCTGGGTGTAGATGACCGGAGGTCCCAGGGGGTCAAGCTTGCGCCGCAGGTAGCTGACGTAGGTCTCGACGATCTGGGACTCGCCCGCGTAGTCCCAGCCCCACACGCTCTCCAGCAGCTGGGCCCGGGTCAGCACCCGGCCCTGATGCCGCATCAGGTAGGCGAGCAGGCGGAACTCGGTCGGCGACAGCTCGACGGGCACGCCCGCCCGGTGCACGGTCCAGCGGTCCTCGTCCAGCTCGATGTCCCCGGCCCGCAGCGGCCCGGCGGCCGCCCCGGCCTGGTCGCCAGTCCCGGAGGTCCGGGACGCGCGCCGCAGCACCGCCCGCACCCGGGCCACCAGCGCCTCCACCGAGAACGGCTTGGTCACGTAATCGTCTCCGCCGATGGCCAGCCCGGTCACCGTGTCCGAGGACGTATCCCGCGCAGTCAGGAAGATCACCGGCACCTCGTTGCCCGCGGCCCGGAGCCGGCGGCAGACCTCGAAGCCATCCATGTCGGGCAGCATGACATCCAGGACGATGAGGTCAGGCCCCCTCGCCTCAGCCTGGCGCAGCGCGTCCTTGCCGCTGGCGGCGGTCGTGACGGAGCAGCCGTGGAACTTCAGCGCGACCTGCACGAGCTCGCGGATGTTGGGCTCATCGTCTACGACGAGTACCTGCGGAATGCGGTCGCTGTCTGTCATGACGCCTCTGGCTCATTCTCGCGCGTGCTGCGGCGGCCGGCGGACCAGGCCGCCGCAGGGTGGCCGTCGTCCGCCCGCCAGCTGGAGGCTACCGCGGCCCGGCCGGCGGCCCGGCCGCCGTGGCCGCCGGACACCGCGCACCCTGCCCGGCGCGCGGCGGGCAGGGTGCGCGATGCCGGGCCTGCGGATGACCGCTCACGCAGCTGGCGAGCCGGCGGCGGCGGGCGCGGCGATGACGATCAGGCGCGCATCACTGGCACCGCTGATGACAGGGCCGCCCACGAAGACCCGCTGGCCGTCGGCCAGGGCACCGCTGTCGGTGCGCTGGCCGCCCTCGCGGATCACCGAGTTGCTGACGAGGTCCCACGTCCAGGTCGTGCCGTCCGCCGCCCGGACGACCACGGCGGAGGAGCTGGCCGACTCGACGACGCCGCGCTCGAAGGCCAGGGTCCTGACGCCGTTCCTGGTGGTGAAGGTGAACTGGCCATGCAGTCCGCCCAGCACCCGCAGCCGGCCCACCGGCCCCGGCAGGCGGCCCTGACCAGCCTGGCCGCCCGGGGATGCCCGCTGCTGCGCAGTTCCTGCGCAGCCTTCCGGCAGGCCGCGATCGCCGCGCTGCCGGGCGTGGCCGGCGATGCCGCCGTGAGGCTGTCTCCAGCCGGTGACGAGGCGTTGCTGAGCACGGCGCTCAGCGCGCCGGCCTGGCCGGCCGGCGCGGCCGCCGCCGACGGCGGGCCGGCCAGCGCCACTCCGGCCACCGCGCCCCCGCCGGCCAGCACGGCGGCGGCGGCGATCCCGATGCCGAGCCGCCGCAGCCGACCGGGGCCGCGCCGCGGCGGCTGCGCGCCGGGCGCCTGCCGAGGTGATCCTGACGGTCCATTCCAGCCGATGGGCTCGGTGGGCCGGCCTTCTTCGGATTCGTCCATGTTGTCCATGTTCACGATCCTGCCCCGATGCCCCGGGAGATCGGGTCACCGATCCTGTGAGCTACCCGGGAACAGCCGGCCAATCTGCCCGGGGCTGCACGCTACATCCGCTCGGGCACCGGGATGCCGAGCAGGCCCAGGCCCGCGCTGAGCACGCGCAGCGTGAGAGCGGCCAGCGCCAGCCTGCTCGCGCGCAGCGATCCCTCAGCGGTCAGCACCGGGCACTGCTCATAGAAGGTCGTGAAGGCGCTGGCCACCTCGAACAGGTAAGTGGCCAGCTTGTGCGGCTCCGCTGTCGCCGCGACGTCACCCACCGCCGTGGCGAAGCCGAGCAGCCGCAGCGCCAGCGCCCGCTCGGGGTCGCCGGTCAGCGTGATCGGGCCGGTCACGTGCTCGGGCTGCAGGCCCGCCCGGTGAAAGATCGAGCGGATCCGGGCGATGGCGTACTGCAGGTAGGGCCCGGTGTTGCCGGTCAGCGCGAGCATGCGGTCGAAGTCCAGCACGTAGCTGGTGTCCCTGGCCACCGACAGATCGGCGTACTTGAGCGCGCCGATCCCCACCGTCTCGGCGATCTGGGACCGCAGCTCGGGATCGTCGTAGCGGTCCTTGATGACTTCCTCGGCGCGCTCGACCGCCTCGTCCATCAGCGTGACCAGCTTGATCTGCTCGCCGGCCCTGGTCCGCAGCCGCTGCCCTCCCGGCGCGGTCATCAGCCCGACGACCGCGTGCTCGGCCGTGGCCGCGCCGGTCAGCCAGCCGGCCTGCCTGGCCACCGCGAACACCATCTCCAGGTGCTGGTGCTGCTCGGAGCCCACCACGTAGATGATCCGGGTGGCGCCCAGCTCGGTGAGCCGGTACCGGATGGCGGCGATGTCGGTGCTGTCATACCCGTAACCGCCGTCGCTCTTGCGCAGCATCAGCGGCAGCGGCCGGCCATCGCGGCCGGTGAATCCGGGCGGGAAGGCGCACAGCGCGCCGTCACTGATGACCGCGATGCCCTTGGACTCCAGCTCGGCGCAGACATCGGCCAGCATCGGGTTGTAGAAGCTCTCCGGGGCCATGTCGGCGTCGGTGAGGGTGATGTCGAGCCGGTCATACAGCCTGCGCAGGTACTCCATCGAGTCATCGACCAGCAGCCGCCACAGCCGCATGGCCTGCTCCTCGCCCGCCTGCAGCTGGACGACGCGCTGCCGGGACCTGGCGGCGAAGGCGGGATCGCTGTCGAACTTGGCCCGCGCGGCCTGATAGAACGCGGTGAACTCGCCCGCCGCCAGCTGGTCGGCGGTCGCCTGCTCGCCGAGGTCCAGTGCATGCTCGATCAGCATGCCGAACTGGGTGCCCCAGTCGCCCAGGTGCGCCGCGCGGATGACGGCATGACCGAGGTGCTCGAGCACGCGCACCAGGGCGTCACCCACGACCGTCGCCCGCAGGTGCCCGGCGTGCAGTTCCTTGGCCACATTGGGCCCCGAGTAGTCGACCACGACGCGCCTGGCCGGCTCGGCCGGCGTCACGCCCAGCCGCGGGTCGGCGAGCTGCCCGGCGGCCTGCTCGGCTATCCAGCCGTCGCGCAGCGTGATGTTGATGAAGCCGGGCCCGCTCACCTGGGCGTCAGCGACCGCGGCGGCGCCGGCCAGCCCCGCGGCGACTTGCTCGGCCACCTCCCGCGGCGGCCGGCCAAGCCGCCTGGCCAGCGACAGGGCCACATTGGACTGGTAGTCGGCGAACTGGGACGGCCGGATGAGCGGATCGGCCGCTGCGTATGCCTCGCCGAGCTCGGCGGTCAGGGCAGCCTGGACCAGGCCTCCGAGCGCTATCTCCGGATCCGTCATCCTGCCAGCCTATCGGCCCGGCCCGGCTAAGGCCGGCGCAGGAAGTGACTGCCGCGAGCCGGACCGAGCCGCTCGGTGATCCGGTCGGTGATCCGGGCCGCGGCCAGGTCGGCGGCGAGCAGGCAGGCGGCCGCCGCGCCACGGGCGGTGACGGCGCCATGCGCGATGACTACCGTCCCTTCCAGGCCCAGCAGCGCGGCACCGCCGTATGTCTCGGCGTCGAGCCGATTGCCCAGCTCGCGCAGCCCGCGGCGCTGCAGCAGCGCGCCGAGCCTGGCGGCCCGCGACCCGCCCAGGGCCTCCCGCAGCTGGCGGGCGGCGAAGCTTGCCGTCCCCTCCACCGTCTTCAGTGCCACGTTGCCGGTGAAACCGTCGGTCACGATCACGTCGAGGCTTCCGGACAGCAGGTCGCTGCCCTCGACGTTGCCGGCGAAGCTGATCGGCAGCCCGCCGTGCGACGGCTCCGCGTCCAGCAGCTCGTGCGCCCGCCTGGCCAGCTTGTTCCCCTTTCCCGGCTCGGCGCCGATGCTGAGCAGGCCGACGCGCGGCTCGGTGATGCCGAACGCCGTCTGCGCGTACGCCACGCCCAGCTGGGCGAACTGCAGCAGCATCTCGGGCTTGGGGTCAGCGATCGCGCCCACGTCGAGCAGCAGCGTCGGCCCCGGCGTGGTCGGCAGCACGACGGCCAGCGCGGGACGGGACACGCCGGCCAGCGGGCGGAGCCGCAGCCTGGCGGTCGCCACGATGGCGCCGGTGGATCCGGCCGACATGACGGCCACCGCCTGGCCCCGGTGCACGAGCTGGCAGGCCACCGCGATGCTGGACCGCGGGCGGCGCCAGCTGGCCAGCGCCCCCTCGTCCATGCTGAGCGTGTCCTCCGCGGCGACCACCCGGATGTCGTCCTGGGCACCATGCCGGGCCAGCAGCGGGCGCAGCAGGCCGGCACGCCCGGTGAGCACGACCTGGGCGCCGTGCTCACGCACCGCCATGACGGCCCCGGCGACGATCTCGGCGGGCGCGTGGTCGCCGCCCATGGCATCGACGGCCACCGGCCCGGCCGGCGGCCCCGGCCGCATCGCTCCATGCAGGCCGGGCAGGCCTGACGGCCGCGGTGCGTGCGGGACCGGGAGCCCGGCCGGCGGCGGCACGGGCAATCCGGCAGGCGGCGCCAGCCCGGCCGCGGAGCGCGGCGGGGTGAGCTCTGGATCGCGGTCCGGGCGCCGGTCGCCTGGTGGCAGGTCGCTGGCGGCGGGCCGGCCCGGGCGGGTCAGGTCGCCGTCCTGGCCGCGACGGCGCACGGGGTCACCGGGGGCCGCTCCCCGAACTGGCGCGCGCTGGTGTCCCGCATGCGGCCAAGCCTCTCACCGCCCGGATTCGGGCGGCTGGCGGGTGCCCGGAAGCTGCTCCGGGGCCAGCCGGGGTCACCGGCCAGCGGCTGGGTGAAACCGGTCGGCGCAGCGCATAGATCTCCCCGGATCCGGGAAGTTCTGCGAGCAATGGGGTCAGGGGAGACCGGCTGGCGGAGCCAGGAACATATCAGGAGGAAGGCGCATCAACGAATCGCAGGTTCCCCTACAGTTAGCTGACGGGCGGGGGATCGCACTGGGCGAACGGGGGCGCAGGCAACGCTGAGCTTGCCTTGAGCGTTCTCCAATCGTCATCTCTTGACATGGTCTGCCCGGCAGCGAGTGACAGGCCAGCAGCGTCTCAGAGATTGGCCGGATCTGGCGGGGCGGCCCCGCCTCCGGCGTACAGATGGCACGCACGGCGAGGATTGCCGAGGAGCGGCGGCCGGAGGGAGCTGCAATTGACTGGTCAGCGGGATGAGATCGCGGTCCCGGTGCAGAGGCGAGGGTTCCGCGCCTATACGGCGAAGCACCTGGATGGCCTTGCCGCCCGTGCAGGGCTGAGCGCGGCGGACCGGCTCGCGGTGCGGGCGGTGGCGACCGTGCTGCCCTTCAGGACCAACCACTACGTCGTCGAGCGGCTCATCGACTGGGATGCTGCGCCTGACGACCCGATCTACCGTCTCGTCTTCCCGCAGCCGGACATGCTGCCCGAGCAGGACGTGCGAGCCATCGCGGGCCTGCTCTCGCGCGACGCGCCCGAGCGCGAGATTCAGGCGGTGGCGCACGCCGTCCGGATGCGACTCAACCCGCATCCGGCCGGCCAGCTGGCCCTGAACACCCCGGCGCTGACCGACGAGCCGCTGCCAGGCGTGCAGCACAAGTACCCGGAAACCGTGCTGATCTTTCCCAAGCAGGGGCAGACCTGCCACGCGTACTGCACGTACTGCTTCCGGTGGGCGCAGTTCGTCAACGAGCCCGATCTCAAGATGGCGACCGACGACACGGCCCGGATCACCAGCTACCTGCGGGCGCACCCGGAGGTGACCAGCGTGCTGATCACCGGCGGCGATCCCATGATCATGGGGACGGCCGTGCTCCGCCGGTATATCGAGCCGCTGCTCGACCCCAGCCTCGATCACGTCGAGTCGATCAGGATCGGGACCAAGTCGCTCGCCTACTGGCCGGACCGCTTCGTCGGCGACCCGGACGCCGAGGACACGCTGCGGCTGTTCGAGCAGGTGGCGGCGACCGGGAAGAACCTGGCGCTGATGGCACATTTCTCGCACCCGCGAGAGCTGGAGCCGCCCGCCGTGGCCGACGCGACCGCCCGGATCAGGGACGCCGGGGCGATCATCCGCACGCAGGCCCCCCTGATCAGGAGCATTAACGACAACTCGGTGACCTGGGCGCGGATGTGGCGGACCCAGCTCCGGCTGGGAATGGTGCCCTACTACATGTTCGTCGAGCGCGACACCGGTCCCCAGGGCTACTTCGCGGTGCCGCTGGCCAGGGGCCAGCAGATCTTCCGTGACGCCTACAGCAGCGTCTCCGGCCTGTGCCGGACCGTGCGCGGCCCGTCAATGTCGGCCACGCCCGGCAAGGTCTGCGTGGATGGTGTCGCCGAGATTGCCGGCCAGAAGGTCTTCGCGCTGCACATGATCCAGGCGCGTGACCCCTCCCTGGTGGGGCAGCCGTTCTTCGCCAGGTTCGATCCTGACGCCGTCTGGCTGTCCGACCTGAAGCCCGCGTTCGCCTCGAGGTTCCCCTTCGAGCCGGGCCCCGGTGAGCTGCCGGGACTATGGGCCCCGGAGATGCTCGCGCAGGCGACGTGACCGGCTAGGCGGCGCCCGCCGCCGACGCTGCCCCGGCCACCTCGGCCGGCCTTCCGCCGGACGGCGCCATGCCCGCGCGGCGCTGGACGAACAGGCAGCTGACCGCGCCGATCAGCAGGATCGCGATGGGCACCAGCATGGTGGGCCGCATGGCGTCGACGAAGCCGTTGCTGAAGATGACGCCGCCCAGGCCCGTCGGCTTCTGCCCGGCCCCCACTTCGAGGCCGCCCTTGACCGCGGCCTGGAAACCGGTCACGACGTGCTGCCGGAGCGCGGCAGGCATCCCGGCCGTGCGCTCGGTGGCCTGGCTCGTCAGCGAGGCGACCAGCCGGTTCTGCAGCAGCGCGCCGACGCCGGCGGTGCCGATCACGCTGCCGACCTGGCGGGTGGTGTTGAAGACCCCGGAGGCGGCGCCTGCCATTCGCGGATTGACGTTCCGCATGGCGACGGTCGTCATCGGGGCGAAGGTGCAGCCGATGCCGAGCCCGGCCACGAACTGCGGGGCCAGGAAGTCATACCAGGCCGATGACGGCTGCGCGGTCAAGGCGATCCACGCCATGCCGCCGGCGAAGAGCAGCAGCCCGGCGAGAAGGATGAACTTGCCGCCGACCCGGTCGGACATCCGCCCCGCCGCCGGCGCCACGAACATCGAGATGAGGGACGCCGGGGCCATCGTGAGGCCCGCCTTGAGCGCGGAGAAGCCGAGCACGGTCTGCAGGTAGATCGTGAACGGCAGGAAAATGCCCAGCATGCCGATGGCGATGGTGGCCGCCACCAGGTTCATCAGCGCGTAATTGCGGTCCCTGAACAGGGCGAACGGGACCAGCGGCTCCCTGTCCTGCCGCCGCGCCTGCACGAGCAGGAAGGCGGCGAGCAGCGCCGCGCCGACCGCCAGCACGAGCGGGATCGAGAGGAAGGACGTGATCGTGCCCCAGTCATACTTCTGGCCCTCGACCAGCCCGTAGCAGATGGCCAGCAGCGCGGCGCTGGCCAGGGCAACCCCGGCGACATCGAAGCGGTGCCGCTGGCCGGTGCGCAGGTCCGGGATCAGGATGATGGTCAGGACCAGGACGACGGCGCCGATCGGCAGGTTGATGAAGAAGATGTACCGCCAGTCAAAGGCGGTCACCAGCAGCCCGCCCAGGGTCGGCCCGGCGATGGTGGCCACGCCGGCGACGGCTCCCCACACCCCGAACGCGGCCCCGCGCCGCTCCGGCGGGAACACCATGGTCAGCATCGCGAGGGTCTGCGGCATCAGCAGCGCGGCGCCGAGGCCCTGAATGGCGCGGAAGCCGATCAGCCAGCCGGCCGTCGGGGCCAGGCCGCAGGCCGCGGACGCGACGGTGAACAGGGCCACCCCGGCGAAGAACATCTTCCGCTGGCCGAGCAGGTCGCCCAGCCGGCCCGCGGTGATCAGCAGCACGGCGAGCACGAGGGCGTAGGCGTTGATCACCCACAGGACATCGTCGAGCGAGGCGTGCAGCCTCGTGACCATGTTCGGGATCGCGATGTTGACGATCGTCAGGTCCAGCAACGTCATGAAGAACCCGAGCGAGACGACCAGCAGGACGACCCACGGATTACCGCGATACTGCTTCACGATGCCCTCCCTGCGGCGGCACGCCCGGCCGCCGTCGCCGCACCGGAGCCTAGCGATGAGAACCAGCAGCAGCCTGCTAGGTCCGGCCGGGGCGCGCAGTGACCGCGCGGCCACCACCCCGGTAGACCGAGCGTAACTGGCACCGCTGACATTCCCGGATCACCGAAGCCCGTCCGGCTGGCCGGCCGCCGCGGGCAGTATGCTCCCGGCCATGGACGTGAACGGAACATCTGCGATCGTTTCTGGCGGCGCCAGCGGCCTGGGCGAGGCGACCGTCCGGGCGCTGGCCGCGGCCGGCGCCACGGTAGTCGTCGCCGACCTGAACTCCGAGCGCGGCAAGGCACTCGCCGACGATGTCGGCGGGGTGTTCGCCCGCACCGACGTGGCCGACGAGCAGTCGGTGCACGCCGCCGTGGCGGCAGCCGAGGCGACTGGCGCTCCGCTCCGGGTCGCCGTGAGCTGCGCGGGCATCGGCTGGGCGTCGCGGACGGTGAGCCGGGACGGCACGCCGCACGACCTCGGCACTTACCGCAAGGTCATCGACGTCAACCTGATCGGGACCTTCAACGTGATGCGCATCGGCGCCGCCGCCATCGCCCGGACCGATCCTGCTGACGCTGACGGCCAGCGCGGCGTCGTCATCAACACCGCGTCCATCGCCGGGCTCGAAGGGCAGACCGGGCAGATTGCCTACTCCGCGTCCAAGGGCGGCATCATCGGCATGACGGTGCCGGCCGCCCGCGACCTGGCCGCTATCGGGGTCCGGGTCAACACCATCTGTCCCGGCATCATCGACACCCCGATTTACGGCTCCGGCCCGGCGAGTGAGGAATTCAAGGCGAAGCTGGTCGCTCCCGTCGTGTTCCCGAAGCGGATGGGCACCGCCGCGGAGTTCGCCCAGCTAGCCCTGGCGCTGATCGCGAACGACTACATGAATGCCGACGTCATCCGCTTTGACGGGGGCATCAGGTTCCAGCCCAGGTAGCCGCCCGCCCGTTCCGGCCCAGGTAGCCGCCCACCGACCGCCCCAGCGAGGACAGGCAGATGACGGACGACGTCCTGACCGAGGTAGCCGACGGGATCGCCGTCATCACCGTGAACCGCCCGGGGGCGCGCAACGCGGTCAACGGCGCGGTGGCCCGCGGCATCGCTGCCGCCATCGAGGAATTCGACGAGCGCCGCGACGTGCGCGTGCTCATCCTCACGGGGGCAGGCGGCACCTTCTGCGCGGGCATGGACCTGAAGGGCTTCCTGGCTGGCGACGTCCCGGTGGCCGGCGACCGCGGATTCGGCGGGATTGCGGAACGGCCTCCGGTCAAGCCGGTCATCGCGGCGATCGAGGGCTACGCGCTGGCCGGCGGCTTCGAGCTGGCCCTGGCCTGCGACCTCATCGTGGCCAGCGAGGAGGCGAAGTTCGGCCTGCCCGAGGTCAGGCGGGGGCTGGCGGCCGGGGCTGGCGGCCTGACCAGGCTGCCGCGGCGGATTCCCTACCACGTGGCCATGGAGATCGCCCTGACCGGCGAGCACTTCCCGGCGGGCCGCCTGCACGCCGCCGGCCTGGTGAACATGATCGTCCCGGCCGGGCGGGCGCTCGACGGCGCGCGCGAGCTGGCTGGCCGGGTCGCCCTCGGCGCCCCGCTGTCGCTCGCGGCCAGCAAGCGGGTCATCGCCGCGGCGGCTGACTGGGACAGCAGCGAGGCATTCGCCCGCCAGAGCGAGATTATCGGCCCGGTCTTCACCTCCGCCGACGCGATCGAGGGCGCCACGGCGTTCGCCGAGAAGCGGCCGCCAGCCTGGCGGGGCGAGTGACGGCAGGCGCCGGCGCCGGGCAGCGGCCATCCGGTAACTTGCCGCGCAGGCCGCGTCTGGGAGATTCGGCGCCGCCGATCTCTTAAGATTTCCGGTCAGGGGCTCATGGGCGCGACGGCGATCGCAGCGCTTCCGCCGCAGCAGGGAGAAGATTCAGGATGACAGTTCCGCGGATCAGCGTTGTTGTGCCCTTCCACAACAATGAGGATCTGCTGGATGAGTGCCTGCGCTCGATCGCGGCCCAGACGTTCACCGACCTTGAGGTGATCATGGTGGACGACGGGTCGACGGACGGCAGCAGCGAGATCGCCGCGGCTCGTGCCGCCGCCGACCCGCGGTTCACCCTGGTCCAGGTCCCGAACGGGGGCCCCGGCTACGCGCGCAACCGCGGGGTCGAGCGGGCCACCGGCGAGTTCCTGGCCTTCGTCGACGCCGATGACGCCCTGCCCCGGCACGCCTACGAGAAGATGCTGCACACGCTCGAGCAGTCGGGCTCTGACTTCGCGTCCGGCCACGTGCAGCGGATCGGCCCGATGGGCATCACCGTGTCGGCCCTGCATGCCCGGGCGATCAAGGGCCGCCGTATCGGCACTCACATCAGCCGGACGCCGGCCTTGTTCTATGACATATCGGTATGGAACAAGCTGTTCAGGAAGTCGTTCTGGGACGCCCGCCACCTGACCTACCCCGAGGGCATGGTCTGGGAGGACATTCAGCTCATGACCAGGGCTCATGTCCTGGCCAGGGCGGTGGACGTGCTACCAGAGCCGGTCTACTTCTGGCGGGAGCGGGACAAGGGCGCGCTGTCCATCACGCAGTCCCGCACGGACATCAGCAACTTCCGGGACCGCATTACCGCGCTGCTCGCCATCGACGCGTTCCTGCGCCGGCACAAGCCGGCCAGGCTGCTCCGCCAGCACCAGACCAAGGCGCTCGTCAACGACATCTGGCTGTACGTTCGCGAGATCCAGCGGACGAGTGACAGCTTCCGGGCCGAGTTCATCGAGCTGACGGCCGGCTACCTGGCCCAGGTCGACAAGCGGGTGTTCCGGACGATCCAGTCCTGGCAGAAGCTCGCCTACCACCTCATTGCCCAGCGCCAGCTGCCTGAGCTGATCGAGTTCATGACCTGGCGCTCCCAGCAGCCGAACAAGACCGTGCCGGTGATCAGGAAGATGGGTCGGCTGACGGCCGACCTGCCGTTCCGGGGCGACAGCCGCCTGGGCGTGCCGGACCGGGTGTACCGGCCGCACTGGCGCGAGCTTGACCCGTTCGTCCGGGTCGAGGGCGTTACCTGGGAGGCCGGCAGCCTCGTGATCACCGGCTGCGCCTACGTGCCGTCCGTGGATGTCACCAAGCGCCAGCACACCTCGAAGGTCGTGGTCCTGCGACCGCGGAACAAGCTGAGGCCGCCGCTGGTGATACCGGCCAGGTCGTTCCGGCATGAGGGCGCGACCGCGTGGTCGCGGCAGGACAGGTACGACTATGACTGGGCCGGGTTCCGCTGCGCCATCAGTCCCCGCCTGTTCCGGGCCGGCCATCGCTGGCTGACCGGGGACTGGGACTGCTTCGTCCTGGTCCGGGGCCGCGGTGTCTGGCGGCCGGCGCGGCTGCACACGCCGACGGTCGGCCCCGCCGAGCGCCCGGCCATGCAGGAGGTAGCGCCGGGCGTGCGATTCGGCGCGCGCTGGATCGGCCGTCATCTGCACATCCAGGTGATCGAGACGCCTGCGGTGCTGCGGTCCTGCGGCCCGGCCGGCGACGGGGTCACCATCTCCGTCGAGGCCCGGCTGGCCGGCGGCGAGGAGGGCGCCGGACTCGCACTCGCGGCCCCTATCGGGACCGCTAGCAGGAAGCTCGCCGCCACGCGGGAAGCCCTCGGCGATGGCCGGGTCCGGCTCCGCGCGACGATCACCGGCGCCGACCTGGCCCAGCGACAGCGAGCCGGGCACGGTCCGGAAGACGGCCAGGCCCACGCCGTCGAGTGGGACCTGTACGTCACGACCGCTGGCCAGCGACGGGTGCGGGTCGCCTTCGCGCCCGACTGCCCGGAGCTCATATCCGCCGACGGCGGCAGGGAGATTGCGGTGGAGCGGACCAGGTACGGCAACGCGATCGTGGTGCACAGGGCGCCCCGGCCAGTTATTCAGGGGCACTCATGGTCCGCCACGGGAACCCTGACCCTGCGCGGCACCTTCTCGGCGCACCCTGGCCAGGAGTACGAGGTCCTGCTCCTGCGGAAGGGTTCCACCGACCGGTACGTCGTGCCGATGGCGCGCAGCGGCGAGGCGTTCACGATCACGATCGACGCCACGGCCATGCCCAGTTTCGGCTGGCGGCTGCCGCTGCGCGATGGCAGCTGGGACCTGGCGGTCCGGCGGCCGGGCCAGCCCGACGCGGACCTGGTCGTCCCGGCCTACGACCATGCCCGGCTGCCGGAGCCGGGAGAGAAAAGGCAGGTCTTCGGGCCGAAGGGGTACCGGTTCACCACGTCGGGCTATGACGTTCCCATCCTGACGGTCGGCACGGCGCTGAAGCTGACCGAAGACGGCCGGGTGCAGCGGCGCATGCTGCGCGGCGTCTACTACCCGCTGCAGCAGAAGCTGCCGCTACGGGACGCGGCGCTGTTCATCAGCTGGAAGGGGAAGGCGTGCACGGACAATCCGCGCGCCATCGCAGACGAGCTGCGGCGCCGGGGTGACGACCGGGAGCATCTGTGGGCCGTCAATGACTGGTCGGTGCCGTTGCCCGACGGGGCCACCGGCGTGCTGACCGGAACCGAGGACTACTTCGAGGCTCTGGCCAGGGCCAGGTACCTGATCTCCAACGATGACATGACGCCCGCCTACGCCAAGCGGGACGGCCAGGTCTACGTCCAGACCTGGCACGGCACGCCGCTGAAGCGCATCGGCTTCGACGTGGACCAGCCCCAGTTCATGAGCGGCACGAGCTATCTCGACCACCTGGCCAGGGACGTGGCGAAATGGGACCTGCTGCTGTCCCCCAATCCCTTCAGCACGCCGATCATGCAGCGTGCCTTCCGCTACGACGGCGAGATCTGCGAGTCCGGCTATCCGCGCAATGACCTGCTGTGCAGCCCGGACACCGAGCGGATCGCCGAGCAGGTGCGGGCGAGGCTGGGCATCCCGGCGGGCAAGCGGGTCGTGATGTACGCGCCGACCTGGCGGGACAACCAGTACTACGCGTCCGGCCGGTACAGGTTCGACTTCCGGCTGGATCTCGAGCGCGCCTGGCGCGAGCTCGGGGACGGGTACGTCATCTTGCTGCGCGGCCACCATCACATGGCCGATGACGTGCCGGCCGGAACCCGGCCGGGCTTCGTGATCAACGTCACCCGGTACCCGGAGATCACCGACCTGTTCCTGGTGAGCGACGCGATCATCACCGACTACTCGTCAGTGATGTTCGATTTCGCCCCGACCGGCAGGCCGATGCTCTTCTATACCTACGATCTCGAGCAGTACCGGGACAAGCTGCGGGGCTTCTACTTCGACTTCCAGGCCGAGGCGCCCGGGCCGCTGCTCGCCACCTCCGCCGAGGTGGTCGAGTCGATCGGCGACCTGGACGGGGTAGCGGCGCGGTACCGGCAGGCATATGCGGCGTTCCAGGCCAAGTTCTGCCCGCTCGACGACGGGAAGGCGGCCGCGCGCGCCTGCGACCGCATCTTCGGTACCTGACCGGCGTCCTTTAGGGTGTCTTTAGCTGCGCTGGACAGTCCGGTGGCGATCCGGCGGTAAAGTTCCGTGCGACCCTGCGATCCCCCCACTGAGCGTGCCGGGCGGGTGAGAATTGCAACGAAGCTGCCGGACCGCGAACGGAGTAGACCGTGCATCGCCGTGTTACCGCAAGGCTAGCCACCAGCTTGGCAGGTGATCATGTCTGACGGACCTGTGACGGGCGTGTCAGCCGTGCCCGGTGAGGAGAAGGCAGCAGCCCCCTCGCCCGCGACGGATCCGAAGGCGGCTGCCCCGCGGGAGACGCCGGCGGCTGGCCACGATCGGCGGGCGGCCTGATTGCCCGGTGGCTGGTCGTCCTCGTCCCCGCGCTGGTCGAGCTCGTGGCCGGCGGATACAAGATCAGCCAGCCATCATTGTGGCGGGACGAGGGCTACACCAGGGAAGTCGTTCAATGGCCCATCGGCAAGATCCTGACGATGGCCCGGCACGAGGACGCCGTGCATGCCTTCTACTACGTCGTCATGCATCCGGTGGTGGCGGCCTTCGGCGTGTCGGCCACCACGCTGCGGATGCCCTCGCTGATCGCCAGCTGCGCCGCCGCCGGGCTGACCGCGGCGCTGGGCGCCCGGCTCGCCAGGGCCGGGGGGCTGCGCGCGCCCCTGCTCACCGGGCTGATGGCGGGCCTGCTGTTCGCCGCGCTTCCGCTGACGACCTGGTATGCCCAGGACGCCCGGCCCTACTCGATGGCGACGCTGTGCGCGGTCGGCGCGACGTACCTGTTCGTCCGCGCCATCGAGAAGCACAGCGGCCGGCTCTGGGTGGGATACGCGGTCGTCATCTTCATCCTGGCGCTGCTCAACCTGTTCGCGCTGCTGCTGGTCGTCGCGCACGGAGTCAGCCTGCTCATCATGCGGGCCAGGGCCAGGAGAATGAGCGAAGATCCCCGTTTCGCCGAGCCGCACGTGCCGCTGGAGGAGGGCGAGCTGCGGCCGCCGCACCGGCTGGTCGCGACCATGCTGGACGCGACGCGGAGCTGGTGGACATCGGTCATCGTGGCCGGCATCGTGCTGCTGCCGTTCATCGTCATCGGAATGTCGCAGTCGGGCCAGATCAGCTGGCTGACGCGGCCCGGCGTGACGACCGTCAAGAACATCATCTACGACTTCGCCGGAACCAGGGACCTGGTCATCCTGGTCGCGGCCCTGGCCGTGGTGACCTGCGTCGCGGACCTGTTCCGGCGCGCCAGCGCGCTGATCAACGTCGGCGTCATAGCGCTGCCCTGGCTGGCACTGCCGCCGGTTGTCCTGGTGGTCCTGTCCGAGGTCAAGCCGATCTACGACGAGCGTTACATCATCTTCTGCATGCCGGCCATCTCGCTGCTGGTGGCGGCCGGCCTGTGCTATGTCGGCGGCTACGCCGCGCAGCGCCTGGGCGGCCAGGACGTGCTGCGCTCTCGCGTCGTCGCGACCGTGCCGGTCGTGATCCTGCTGGCCGTCACGGCCCTGCTGCTCGTGCACCCGCAGCGGACCATCAGGACGACGGCCGCTCGACCGGATGACCTGCGCGGTGTCGCCGCGGTGCTGGCCGCCAACGAGCGGCCCGGCGACGCCGTCCTGTACCTGCCCTGGGGCACGCGCTCGGTCGCGCTGGGGTATCCGGGGCCATTCCAGAAGCTGCAGGACATCGGGCAGCGGCAGTCGGCCTACGCGTCGGCCACGCTGCGGGGCATGGAAGCATCGGGCAAGCTGCTGTCAACTCGTGACCAGCACCTGAGCAGGATGTGGGTGGTGACCCTCACCGGGCAGGCCATCCCGGACCACACCAAGCTCAGCCACGTCGAGTTCGCCCTGATCGGCAGGATGCACCTGATTCACCGCTGGAAGGTGAAGTCGGTCACCCTCAGCCTTTATACGCCAGCTGCCAGCTGAGCTCCGGCTTCGGGGCCCGCGGGGCAGTGCGGGGCAGGGCAGGCGATCCGCTGCCGGCCGGCGTCCGCCGCGGCGCGTGCCCGGCGAGCGCGCGGCGCAGCTTGGCCCGGCCGCGGTGCAGGCGGGACATGACCGTGCCGAGGGGGACCTCCATCATCCGGGCGATCTCCCGGTACGGGTATCCCTCGATGTCGGCCAGGTAGATGGTCGCGCGGAAGTCTTCCGGCAGGGCCCGCAGCGCCGCCAGCGCGTCGGAGTCACCCATCCGCTCCAGCGCCTCGGCCTCGGCCGACCTGGCCGGCCGGGCCAGCGGGTCACTGCCGCCCTGCCCCTCCTGGCCGACCTCGGGACTGAGGTCCGCGACCGGCTCGCGGCGCTTCTTCCGGTAGGAGTTGATGAAGGTGTTGGACAGGATCCTGTGCAGCCACGCGCGCAGGTTCGTGCCCGGAGTGAACTGGTGAAACGCGGCGTATGCCTTGGCGAGGGTCTCCTGCACCAGGTCCTCGGCGTCGCTGGGGTTCCTGGTCAGCCGCAGCGCAGCCGGGTAGAGCTGGGTCATGTAGGGCACCACGTCGTGCTCGAATCGGCGGTCCAGGTCGGGCGCGTGCGCCGTCGCGGCCATCGTCGTCCTCTCTCCGCCAGTCTGACCAGCGGGCTTACTAGTTCTTGGAAGTTACTAGACAGTACGACGCAATCGCTTGCAGTGACGTTCCGTGATCTGGGTCACGTTCCGCATCCAGGCAGCAGCTCCGCGATGTATCTGACGGTCAGGGGGCTCCTGCCGGGTGGCGGGCGGTCAGATCCAGCTGCGGAACCACATCCGGGACAGCCAGGATGCGTACGGGATCGCCTTGGCGGCCAGGATGGGATACAAGTAGGCGAAGTTCACCAGCACGGCGATCAGGTAGGCGCCTGCGGCCACCGCGCCCATCGCCCGGCGGGCCGGCCCGGCGCGCTCCGGGCCGATGATCAGGCCCAGGCACAGCGTGATGGCGATGACCAGGAACGGGTCGAGTACCACGGCGTAGTAGTAGAACTCGGTCCGGTGGTCGTGCCAGTAGAACCAGATCCACGGCAGCCAGCCGGCGGCCACGCCCAGCAGCACGGCGCCAGCCCGCCAGTCCCGCCGCATCAGCCACCAGGCCAGGCAGAACACGAGCGCGAGCGCGGCACCCCACCAGATCAGCGGGGTGCCGATGGCCAGCACCTCCTGCTCGGTGGTGCCCGCCGCCCCGCAGGCCTTGGTGGTCGGCTGGCAGGAGGAGTAGAACGAGATCGGCCTGGCCAGGATCAGCCAGCCGAGCGGATTCGACTTGTAGGTCTGGCCGGACGTCAGCCCGAGCCCGAAGCCGAGCATCCACTTGTTGTACTGGTACCAGGAGTCGATGGTGGACCAGATCGGCACGTGGTTGCCGTTCAGCGCCGCCCAGTTGCGGTCGTAGCCGTCGCTGGTGGCGAACCAGCCGCTCCAGGAGGCCACGTAGGCCACCAGCGGCGCCAGGCCGAACCAGACGGGGAGCCACTTCGCATCGCCGCGCAGCACCCCCTGCAGCCGGTCGCCGAAGCCGGCCGCGCGGCGCGCGCCCAGATCCCAGGCGATGACCAGGCCGGCGAAGGCCGCGATGTACCAGATGCCATTCCACTTGGCCGCGCACGCGCAACCGAGGCAGACCCCGGCCAGTACCCGCAGCCAGCGGATCCCGAGCTTCGGGCCGCCGCTGCCCTCGGTGCCGGCCGCCGCCGCGTCCGCCAGCCGTTCCCTGGTCCTGTCCCGGTCGATGATCAGCAGGCCGAAGGCCGCCAGCACCCAGAACATCACGAAGATGTCGAGGATCGCGGTGCGGCTCAGCACGAATTCCAGGCCGTCCAGCGCCAGCAGCAGGCCGGCGACACAGCCCAGCAGGGTGGACCGGGTCATCCGGCGGGCGATCCTGGCGGTCATCAGGATGGAGAGCGAGCCGACCAGGGCCACGGCGAACCGCCAGCCGAACGGCGTCAGGCCGAACATCCACTCGCCGGCGGCGATCATGATCTTGCCCAGCGGCGGGTGCGCTACCAGCTCGCCCGACTTCTCCAGGATGTTCGTATGACCGCGCGCGAGCAGCGCGTAGAAGTTGCTCACATGGTTGAGCTCGACCCCGTGCCGGAGGATGGAGTACGCATCCGGCACGTAGTAGGTCTCGTCGAAAACGATGGCATGCGGGACGCTCAGCCGGTTGAACCGGAGGAACGCGCCGAAGAGCGCCACCAGCAGCGGTCCCGCCCAGCCCCACAGCGCGCTGCCCGAGGCCGCGACCGCAAGCCGGCGGCGGGCCTGTGCTGGCCGGTCCGGCGCGGTAGCGGCGGTGGCGATCTCGTATGCCTCCATCGACAGCCATCGTAGGGGCGCGGGACGTTAGCCTGGGCCCGGAATGGAAGGCGCAGCAGCGGTGACCGGGGCCGGTCCGGCCAGCCAGCCTGGCGGGGTGCTGGCCGTCGCCGCCGTGCCCATCGGCCAGGCGGCTGACGCCTCGCCCCGGCTGACCGCGGCCCTGCGGGACGCAGCGGTCATCGCCGCGGAGGACACCCGCCGGATCCGGCGGCTGGCCGCGGCGCTGGGCATCACCATCAGCGGCCGGGTCGTCTCCTATTACGACGAGGTGGAGATCCGCCGGGTACCGGCGCTGATCGCCGAGCTTCAGTCCGGCCGCAGCGTGCTGCTGGTCACCGACGCGGGCATGCCCGGCGTCAGCGATCCCGGCTACCGCCTGGTCGCTGCGGCCGCAGCGGCTGGCCTGCGGGTGACGGCCCTGCCGGGGCCGTCCGCGGTGACCGCGGCCCTGGCCGTCTCCGGCCTGCCGACCAACCGGTTCGCCTTCGAGGGCTTCCCGCCGCGGCGGGCTGGCGAGCGCGGCCGCCGGTTCGCCGAGCTGGCGACCGAGCGCAGGACGCTGGTCTTCTTCGAGTCACCCCGGCGGCTGGCCGCGACGCTGGCCGAGCTGGCGGGCAGCTTCGGCGCGGACCGCCGGGCGGTGATCTGCCGCGAGCTGACCAAGACGCACGAGGAGATCATCCGCGGCACCCTGGCTGAGCTGGCCGCCCTGGCGCAGGCCGGGCTGCTCGGCGAGATCACCCTGGTGATCGAGGGCGCGGCGGAGCCAAGGGACCTGGTGACACCGGAGCAGGCCGCCGCTGAGGTGGCCGCGCGCGAGCAGGCGGGAGCCGTGCGCAAGGAAGCCATCGCCGCCGTCGCCCGGCAGAACGGGCTGGCCAGGCGCCTGGTTTACGACGCGGTCGTGCGCGCGAGCCGCGGCGCCGGCTAACCTGCCCCGCGCGGCGGGCTGACCCGCGGGCGGCCAGGCCGCGCCCCGCCCCGTCCCTGCCGGTTCCCCCGGCAGCGGCTGCCCGGCACCGCGACCCGGAGGTCAGCTGAGCGGCCGGCGCTGGAAGCCCGCGCTGCTGCCCTAGGCTGTGCCCATGGTTTCGACAAGCCGTCATATTCTCGCTGCGCCGGCCTGGCCGTATGCCAACGGCCCCCGGCACATTGGCCACGTGTCCGGGTTCGCGCTGCCCTGCGACATGTTCTCCCGGTACCAGCGGATGGCGGGCAACTCGGTGCTGATGGTGAGCGGCACCGACGAGCATGGCACGCCCATCCAGGTGCAGGCCGATGCCGAGGGCGTGACCGCGCGCCAGCTCGCCGACCGCTACAACCGCGTGATCGCGGAGGACCTGACCGGCCTGGGCATGTCCTACGACCTGTTCACCCGGACGACCACCCGGAACCACTATGCCGTGGTGCAGGAGCTCTTCCTCGGGCTCTACGACAACGGCTATATCTTCCCGCAGAAGACGATGGGGGCCATCTCGCCGTCGACCGGCCGAACCCTTCCTGACCGCTACATCGAGGGCACCTGCCCGATCTGCGGTTTCGAGAGCGCCCGCGGCGACCAGTGCGACAACTGCGGGAACCAGCTGGACCCGGCCGACCTGATCAGTCCCCGCTCGAAGATCAACGGGGAGACGCCGGTGTTCGCCGAGACCGAGCAGTTCTTCCTGGACCTGCCGGCCTTCACCGAGGCGCTCGGGACCTGGCTGCAGAGCAAGAGCGGCCAGTGGCGGCCGAATGTGCTGAAGTTCTCGCTGAACCTGCTGGGCGACCTGCAGCCACGGGCTATCACCAGGGACCTGGACTGGGGCGTGCCCATCCCGCTGGACGGCTGGCGGGACCGGCCAGATAAGCGGATCTACGTCTGGTTCGACGCGGTGATCGGCTATCTGTCGGCGTCGGTGGAATGGGCGCGGCGCTCAGGCGACCCCGATGCGTGGCGGGCCTGGTGGCAGCAGCCGGACGCGGAGTCGTACTACTTCATGGGCAAGGACAACATCGTCTTCCACTCCGAGATCTGGCCGGCCATGCTGTTCGGCTACAGCGGCCGGGGCGACCGGGGCGGCAAGCCAGGGTCGCTCGGCGAGCTGAGCCTGCCCACCGAGGTGGTGTCCAGCGAGTACCTGACCATGGAGGGCAGGAAGTTCTCCTCATCGCGGGCCGTCGTCATCTACGTCCGCGATTTCCTGCAGCGCTACGATGTGGACGCGCTCCGGTACTACGTGGCGGTCGCGGGCCCGGAGAACCAGGACACGGACTTCACCTGGAGCGAGTTCGTCCGCCGCAACAATGACGAGCTGGTGGCCAACTGGGGGAACCTGGTCAACCGGGCGGTCTCGTTCGCGGCCCGTAACATCGGCGAGATCCCGGCGGCGAGCCGGCTGACGGACGCTGACTCGGCCCTGCTGGAGCGCTCCAGGCAGGCGTTCGGCGTGGTGGGCGAGGCCCTGTCGCGATCCAGGTTCAAGGCCGGGATCACCGAGGCCATGCGCACCATCGGCGAGGCGAACAAGTACCTCTCCGAGCAGGCGCCGTGGAAGCTTCGCGAGTCCGACCCGGATCGGATGCGCACCATCCTGCACGTGGCGCTGCAGCTCGTCGACGACGGCAAGACGATGCTGACCCCGTTCCTGCCCCGGTCCTCCCAGCAGGTATTCGAGCTGCTCGGCGGCCAGGGCACCTGGTCGGCCATGCCGCGGACGGAGGAGGTCGATGAGGACGGCGGCCCCGCCTATCCCGTCATCACCGGCGACTACAGCGGCACGCCGCGATGGGCATCGGTCCCGATCCGGCCCGGCACGCCGCTGGCCCCGCCGGCGCCGCTGTTCGCGAAGCTGGATCCGGCCGTCGCCGACGAGGAACTGGCGAGGCTGGAGCGGTCGTGACGCTGCCCGCGCAGCAGCCGGCGGCTGAGCAGGGCACCTGGCGGGACTCCAGGCCGCCGGCGCCCGAGCCCGAGCCGCTGCCGGCGCCCGCCTTCGACAGCCACTGCCACCTCGACATGGTGGCACCGCCGGTCAGCGCAACCCTGGCCAGGGCAGCCGCCGCCGGGATCGCCAGGGTCGTCACGGTGGGATGCGATGTCGCCTCATCGCGCTGGGCGGCCGCCTGCGCGGCCGAGTACCCGCAGGTCGCGGCCGCAGTGGCGATTCACCCGAATGAGACGGCCACGGCCGCGGCCGCGCCGGGCGGCCGGGACGGCGCACTGGCGCAGATCGCGGCGCTCGCCGCGCGGCCCGCCGTCCGCGCCATCGGCGAGACCGGGCTGGATTACTACCGTGACAGTGCGCCGCCCGATCTGCAGCGCGAATGGTTCCGGGCGCACATCGACCTGGCCAAGCAGGCAGGCAAGCCGCTGATGATCCACGATCGCGACGCGCACGAGGACGTGCTGGCGGTGCTCGCCGCCGACGGCGCGCCCGAGCAGGTCATCTTTCACTGCTTCTCCGGTGACGCCGCCATGGCCCGGCAGTGCGCCGCCGCCGGCTACGTGCTGAGCTTCGCGGGCACGGTGACGTTCGGCAACGCCGGCCAGCTGCGCGAGGCCGCCGCGGTGACGCCGGCCGAGCTGATCCTGGTGGAGACGGACGCGCCGTTCCTCACCCCGGCGCCGAACCGCGGCAAGTCGAACGCGCCGTCGCAGGCGGCGCATACGCTGCGCGCGGTGGCGGCGGTCAAGCGGATGGATGTCGCGGAACTGTGCGCGGTCATTGACGCGACCGGGGAGCGCGTCTTCGGCACGTGGGGGTCGTAGAGCCTAGCCCGGCCGCACGCCCGGCCCGGCTCGGGCCGGGCGACATCAGGGACCTGGCGGCCCGGCTGGGCATCCGGCCATCGCGGCGGCTCGGCCAGAATTTCGTGGTCGATGCGGGCACGGTCAGCCGGATCACGGCGCTGGCCGGGCTCCGGCCTGAAGACGTCGCGCTGGAGGTCGGCCCCGGCTTCGGCTCCCTGACGCTGCCGCTGCTGGCCGCGGCCAGGCGCGTGCTGGCCATCGAGATCGACCCGGTGCTGGCGGCTGAGCTGCCGCTGACGGTGGCAGCGCGGGCCCCGCAGCTGGCCGGGCGGCTTGAGGTGATCACCGCGGATGCGGCCAGGGTGGGCGCCCTGCCGGCCGAGCCGACCGTGCTGGTCGCGAACCTGCCGTACAACGCGGCGGTGCCCATCCTGCTGCACCTGCTCGCCTCCGTGCCCTCGCTGCGGCGGGGGCTGGTCATGGTGCAGGCCGAGGTCGCCGACCGGATGAGCGCGGCCCCTGGCAGCAGGGTCTACGGCGTGCCGTCGGTCAAGCTGGCCTGGTTCGCCGCGGTCACCCGAGCCGGGCCGGTGCCGCGCAGCGTGTTCTGGCCGGTGCCGCGGGTCGACTCGGGCCTGGTCGCGTTCGAGCGCCGGGAGCCGCCGGCCGCCGCCGGACCCGGCCAGGCCGGGCGCGATGAGGTTTTCGCGGTGGTGGACGCCGCTTTCGCGCAGCGGCGCAAGACGCTGCGGGCGGCGCTGGCCGGCTGGGCCGGGTCCGCGGCCGAGGCCGAGCGGGTGCTCAGGCAGGCAGGAGTCGATCCGGCCCGGCGCGGCGAGTCCCTCGGCATCGGCGAGTTCGCGCGGATCGCGCTGGCCGCCCGCTAACGGCTCCGGCCCTGCACACGGCACCGGGAAGGCCGCGTACGATCATCAGATCGTGAGTCTCGCAACAACCTCATCGCCGGCTGCCGTGACGGTCCGGGCGCCGGCGAAGGTGAACCTCCAGCTATCCGTGGGACCGGCCCGCGCGGACGGCTACCACGACCTGGTGACCGTGTTCCAGGCGGTCTCGCTCTTCGACCAGGTGACCGTCCGGCCCGCTGACCGGATGAGCGTGGCGGTGTCCGGCGAGGACGCCGGCTCGGTGCCGACCGGTCAGTCCAACCTGGCCAGCCGCGCCGCGGCGGCGCTGGCCCGGCGGACCGGCCAGCGCAAGCGCGGGACAGCGGCGGTGGCGATCGAGATCCGCAAGCGGATCCCGGTGGCGGCCGGGCTGGCCGGCGGCAGCGCGGACGCGGCGGCGACCCTGGTGGCCTGCAACGAGCCTCTGGCGAGCCGGCCTGAGCCCGCAGGAACTCTCCGGCATCGCCGCTCAGCTGGGCAGCGACGTGCCCTTCGCGCTGACCGGCGGGACCGCCGTGGGCCGCGGCCGGGGGGAGCAGCTGACGGCCGCGCTGGTCTCCGGCACCTACCACTGGGTGCTGGCCTTCGCCGTAGGCGGGCTGGCCACCCCGGACGTCTATGCCACCTGCGACCGGCTGCGCGCGGCCCGGGCGGCCGCCGACGGGGAGCAGGCGCCGCTGCCCGAGCTGAGCAGCCAGCTGATGGCGGCCCTGCGGGCTGGTGACCCCGCCGCGCTCGGTCCGCTGCTCAGCAACGACCTGCAGCCTGCCGCCATCTCGCTGCGCCCTGGCCTGCGGCGTGCGCTCGCGGCCGGCCGGGAGCACGGCGCGCTCGGGGCGATCGTCTCCGGCTCCGGGCCGACCTGCGCCTTCCTGGCGGCGAGCGCGGCCAGCGCGCGCGACCTCGCCGTCTCGCTGACCGGCGCGGGCATCTGCCGCACGGTTGCCCGCGGCACCGGACCCGCTCCCGGCGCGAGCGTCATCGCGTCCGGGGTCACGGCGTGACCAGCCCCGGCGTGAACCTGGTCAACCTGGAGCTAGCCAGCAAGGCATACGGTCAGCGGGTATTGCTGGACCAGGTGTCGCTCGGCATCTCGGCCGGTGACCGGATCGGGGTCGTCGGCGCGAACGGGGCCGGCAAGACCACCCTGCTCGCGGCCCTGGCCGGGACCGCTCAGCTGGACTCAGGGCGCGCTACCCGGGGGCGCGATGCCACGGTCGGCCACCTGCCGCAGGCCGAGGAGCTGACCGGCACGGTGGCGGAGCTGGTCTTCGGCTCCCTGCCCGAGCATGAGTGGGCGGCCGATCCGAGGCGCCGCGCGGTGATCGGGGAACTGCTGGCCGGAATCGACCCTGGCGCCGACGCCGCCCGCCTGTCGGGCGGCGAGCGCCGCCGCACGGCGCTGGCCGCCCTGCTGCTGGGCGCGCATGACCTGCTGCTGCTGGATGAGCCGACCAACCACCTGGACGTCGAGGCGATCAGCTGGCTGGCTGGCTACCTGCGCGAGCACGCCGCCACCTTCGTCGTGGTCACCCACGACCGGTGGTTCCTCGATGCCGTCAGCGAGCGGACCTGGGAGGTGGCGGGCGGCCAGGTCCATTCCTATGAGGGCGGCTACTCGGCTTACGTGCTGGCCAAGGCCGAACGCGGCAGGATCGCCGCCGCCGATGAGCAGCGGCGCCGCAACCTGCTCCGCAAGGAGCTGGCCTGGCTCCGGCGCGGCCCGCCCGCGCGGACCAGCAAGCCCCGGTTCCGCATCGACGCGGCTAACGAGCTGATCGCCGCGGAGCCGCCGCCGCGCGATGGCGTCGAGCTAGCCAGGCTGGCCACGGCCAGGCTCGGCAAGACCGTCATCGACCTGGCCGACGTGACCGCCAGCGCCGGGCAGCGTCAGCTGCTCGACGACCTCACCTGGCAGCTAGGCCCGGGCGAGCGCGTCGGCGTGGTCGGCGTCAACGGCAGCGGAAAGACCACGCTGCTGCGGCTGCTGGCCGGCGAGCTGGCCGTGCCCTCGGCGGGACCGGTGCGCACCGCCGGTCACGTGCGCCGGGGCCCCACGGTACGGCTCGGCCATCTCACCCAGGAGCCCGCGCCGGTCGACCCGGGGCTGCGGGCCCTGCAGGCCGCGGAACAGGTCCGCGGCTCGGCTCGGATCGGCAAGCGCGAGATGTCGGCCAGCCAGCTGCTCGACCGGCTCGGGCTGCGCGGCGAGCGGCAGTGGACCAGGGTCGGCGAGCTGTCGGGCGGAGAGCGCAGACGGCTGCAGCTGATGCTGATGCTGCTGGCCGAGCCGAACGTGCTGCTGCTGGACGAGCCCACCAACGACCTGGACATCGAGACGCTGACCGAGCTGGAGGACCTGCTCGACGGCTGGCCGGGCTCCATCGTGGTGGTCAGCCACGACCGGTACTTCCTCGAGCGGGTCACTGATCACGTGGTCGCCCTGATCGACGGGAAGCTCCGCCACCTGCCTGGCGGCGTCGAGGAGTACCTGCGGCTGCGCGAGCAGGAACGGCAGGAAGACCGTGGTCAGGCCGGCGGCCAGGGGACGCCGGCAGCAGCCGCGCGGCCCGCGTCGTCGGCGGCGCGTCAGCGGGCCGGGCAGAAGGAGCTCAGCAGGCTGGAACGGCAGATCAGCAGGCTCAGCGACACCGAGGCCAAGCTGACGGTCGCGCTGGCCGAGAGCGCCAGCGACTATGCCCGGCTGATCGAGCTCGGCGCCGAGCTGCGCGCGGTGCAGCAGGAGCGGTCCGGCCTGGAGGAGGCCTGGCTGGCCGTGGCCGAGGAACTGGCGGAGTAGCAGCGCACGCCAGCAGCAGCGGCCACGGCCCGGCTATGCCCCGGCCAGCAGGAACGCCGGCGCGATGATGCCGTACCCGACCTTGTTCGCGTGCTCGTTCGCCGCTCGGTCAGCACGGCGATCTCCTGGCCGGTGCGGGGCCCGGCCAGGCGAGCTACCCGGCGCCGGGACCGCTCGTCGGCGCGTCCGCGCGGTCGCGGGCGTCGAAGGGCGCGAGCAGGGTGCGCAGCATGGCGGCCAGTTCTGCCTGCTGCCGCGGATCCAGCGCCGTCAGCAGCTCGCGCTCGCGCTCGAGCAAGTCGGCCAGGGCGGCATCAGCGACAGACGCGCCGCGGCTGGTCAGGGCCACCTGCACGCCGCGCTTGTCCTGCGGGTCGGGATGCCTCCGGACCAGGCCGGCGGCCGCCAGCCGGTCAATCCGGTTGGTCATGGTGCCGGACGTGACCAGCGTCGCGTGCAGCAGCGCGCCGGGGCTCAGCTGATAGGGCGGTCCCTGCCGGCGCAACGCGGCTAGCACGTCGAACTCCCAGGTCTCCAGGCCATGCGCGGCGAAGGCGGCGCGCCTGGCCCGGTCGAGGTGCCGGGCCAGCCGGGAAACCCGGCTGAGCACCTGCAGCGGTGCCACGTCCAGATCCGGGCGCTCCGCCTGCCAGCTCGCGACGAGCTCGTCGACCTCGTCGCGGGCCGGGCTGGCCGCGCTGCCGGGCGCAGCGGCGCCGTCGCGTGCATCGGTCCGTGCCATGTGGCGAGCATATCTCTTGACATCGAGACTTCGATCGCGATAGACAGGACGACATTATCTTGACATCAAGAGAAGGGGCGCGCTGTGTGGGACCCCGCGCAGTACCTCCAGTTCGCTGACGAGCGCTCGCGCCCGTTCTTCGAGCTGGCCGGCCGCATCCAGGCGGCCGACCCTGACCTGGTGGTCGACCTGGGCTGCGGGCCCGGCCAGCTGACCGCCACGCTGGCCGGCCGCTGGCCGGGCGCCGAGGTCATCGGCATCGACAGCTCGCCGGAGATGATCGAGGCCGCGCGGCAGCTGCCCGCGCCATCCGGCCAGCTCAGCTTCCTGCTGGCGGATGTCAGGGACTGGCGCCCGGAGCGGGCACCCGACGTGATCATCTCGAACGCCCTGCTGCAGTGGGTGCCCGAGCAGCGGGAGGTGATCCTCAGCTGCTCCAGGGCGCTGGCCCCCGGCGGCTGGCTCGCCTTCCAGGTGCCAGGAAATTTCGACCAGCCCACCCATGCGATCCTGCGTGAGCTAGCCGGCTCTGCTCGCTGGCGGCCGCTGCTGGCTGGCGTCGAGCTGAACAGGCAGGCGGCGGATCCGGCGGAGTACCTGGACCTGCTCGGGCGGCACGGGTGCGCCGTAGACGCCTGGGAGACGACCTACCTGCATGTACTGCAGGGCGAGAACCCCGTGCTCGACTGGTTCTGCGGTACCGGACTGCGCCCCGTGCTGTCCGCTCTCGAGCCGGCTGCGGCGGCCGAGTTCCTGGCCGACTTGGGCCCGCGGCTCGCGGCCGCCTATCCGCGGGCTCCCTACGGCACGGTGCTGCGGTTCCGCCGCGTGTTCGTCGTGGCCCGCAGGCAGGCAGGCTAGCGGCCGGCTGCCAGGGTGCCCGGCTACGGAGGCTGCTGCCTAGTCGTCAGCCTGCTCGCGCAGCCGCCGCAGCGCCTCGGCGGAGATGCGCGGCTTGGGGTCAAGCTGGGACAGCCCGTTCCAGGCCAGGTTGCACAGGTGGGCGGCCATCTCCTCCAGCTGCGGCTTACGCGCGTCCAGCCACCACTGGCCGGTGAAGGCCACCATCCCGACCAGCATCTGCGCGTACATGGGCGCGAACTTCGGGTCGTATCCGCGGTCCTTCAGCACGTCCGCGAGTATGTACTCGACCTGGCTGGCAATATCGCTGATCAGGCTGGCGAAGGTGCCGGACCCGGACGCCGGGTTGGAGTCACGGACCAGGATCCGGAACCCGTCGGCGTTGTCCTCGATGTAGCGCAGCAGGGCCACCGCGGCGACCTCGAACTTCGCCATCGTGTCCTCGCCCTCGAGCAGCCCCGTGGCCATGGTGAGGAACCGGTCGACCTCCCGGTCGACCACGACGGCGTACAGGCCCTCCTTGCCGCCGAAGTGCTCGTACACCACGGGCTTGGACACGCCCGCCTGCGCGGCGATCTCCTCGATGGAGGTGCCATCGAGGCCGCGCTCCGCGAACAGCCGCCGGCCGACGTCCAGCAGCTGCTCGCGGCGCTCCTTGCCGGTCATTCTCCTGCGGTTACCGCGTGCGCCTGGGCTTGTCACTGCTCCATCATGTCGGCCAGGTCGCGGCTCAGCCAGCCGACTTTGGCGCAGCGGGCCTGGCCATGCCGCCGAGCTGGCGGGTTCCGCCCATGTACTTGCTGGTCAGCCGATCAGTATCGGGCCAGCGGACCTCCGAAACCCAGCCCAGCTTCTCCGCGGCCCAGATGAGCCGGGCGGCGATGTCGATCTGGCCTTTCAGCACGCCATGCCGGGCGCAGGTCGGGTCGGCATGGTGCAGGTTGTGCCAGGACTCGCCGAAGGACAGGATCGCCAGCCAGTTCACGTTCCTGGACTTGTCCCTGACCTCGAACTCCTCCTTGCCGAAGGTGTGGCAGATGGAGTTGATCGACCAGGTCACGTGATGCAGGAACGCTATCCGGACCAGGCTGGCCCAGAAGAAGGCCATCACCGCGCCTTGCCAGGACCACATCCAGAGGCCGCCGATGAGGGCAGGCGCCAGCAGCGAGGCTGCCACCAGCGCGGGGAAGGCGCGCGACACCCGGCTGATGTCGGAGTCGGCCACCAGGTCCGGGCAGAACTTCTCCTTGGAGGTCTTGTTGCCGTCGAACATCCAGCCGATGTGCGCGAAGGCGAGGCCCTTGGTCAGCGCCCGCCAGTCGCTGCCGAACCGCCACGGCGAGTGCGGGTCGCCCTCCTTGTCGCTGTACTTGTGGTGCCGCCGGTGGTCAGCCACCCAGGTCAGCACGGGCCCCTCGATCGCCAGCGTGCCGGCGACCGCGAGCGCGATCCGGAAGGCCCTGGTCGCCTTGAACGACCCGTGCGTGAAGTACCGGTGGAAGCCCATGCTGATGCCCAGGCCGGAGATCGCGTAGAAGACGATGCCGATCACGGCGACCTGCCAGGTCAGCCATCCCCAGCCCCAGGCCAGCGGGATGGCCGCGATGAGGGCGAGCATGGGCACGACCACGAAGGTCGCGACGAGGCTCTTCTCCACGGCGCCGGCCGGCTCCGGTTCCAGGTCCGGCCGCGGCCCGCGGGCCACGGCGGTGACCGGTGCGGTCGCCGGGTCCGGCCCGATCACTGTGTCAGGTGTGGTGGTCTGGTCAGCTGTCGTCGTCATGCATCCTCGCTTGCCGGTTTGAATCTGTGCTGTGGGCTGGCGCTCCGCATGCACCAGGGGCTGGGGCAGATGCAAATACGCTTACGTAACCGTAGCCTACGCTATCGTAAGTTGCGGCACCGTAGGTTGCGCAACCCCCCGGCAGGTAAATTCATGAACGTGCCGCGCTACGGCTCTCAGAAGGCCTGCTCCCGCCCTACCCGTCACCTAGCCTCGTATTCGGACTCAGCCGGGATGCGGACTGCCGGCGGCGCTGCGGCCCGTAGGGTTCGGGTCCTGGTTCGAGGCGATCCGCAAGCACATGCGCCACCGGGACCGGCGCGAGGCGGAGCGGGCAAAGAGATGTTCCGGCGCCTGGACTCGAACCAGGATATTTGGGACCAAAACCCAATGGGTTGCCAATTACCCCACGCCGGATCGCAAAATGCCATCAAGCATGCACTTGATCACATGGCCACGATACCGAGAGTGCTCTGGGATTCTAAGGCTGCCGGGCTCTCTGGCAGCGACCGCGCGTACAGGGTCACGACCTCGGCTGGCCTGAGCCCTGCTGAGTGCCTTCTCCGCCGATCGCGGCCGTGGCCCAGCCGTCGATCTGCCGGTACAGCTCGATGCTGCTCAGGACATCGATGCGCAGGCACCCGTGGTACTGGTCACCCGTGTTCTTCCTGATGGTCTTCGGATTGTGCCGTTTGAGTACCGGCCGCCGGAACTGCGCGGGCTGCAGCCCGGTTCGTTCCAGCCAGAATCGCTGGGCGGCCTCAACGTCCGCGCTCTCATGGATGTGCAGCTGGCATCTCAGCCGGTTCGGCGGGATGCCGGTGATCTCGAGGAAGCGGAGGAAGAACCGGATCAGCCGGGGATCGCTGTTGACGAAGATGACCCGATCCCGGCGCCGGTGCGGCTTGCTCTTGCTGCCTTCGCACCAGTAGGCGATGGCGCCGGCGATGATGATCTCCCGGTCGCTCAGCGCGCCGACCTGGGCCGCGGCGGCGTCGCTGACGGCCTGGCGCTGGGCCTCGCGGATCGGTCCCTCCGCGGCCCAGAAGCGGCGGACGCCGTCGGCCGCCCGCTGGCGGCATTCCTCCGGGCTCAGCCGGGCGGGCCGCGGAAGGTCGCGCACCCACAGCGACACCGAGCTCTTGGACACGCCGAGCTTGGCCGCGATCTGCTGATAATCCAGGCCCTGCGCGCGCAGCTCCCTGGCCTTGCGTCGCTCCTCGTCCTTCGCGTTCAGGCGGAGATTCTGCAGCTGCGGCGGCTCGCCCCGGAGTGCCTCGTTCAGGATCTCGTTACTGGTGATCGCGAGCAGATCCCTGATCTCGCGGCGGGACCTGCCCGCTCGGCGCAGTGCGATGGCCTGCTCTCGTAATTCAGCAAATGTTCGCTTCTGGTTCATATTTCGAATGTTAGTGCGAGCCACTGACGAAATGTGATCGCGACCTGTCCGGCGGGAACACGGACTGCCCGGCGGGCCGCTAGCCCACGCGGCGCATCCGGGCCGGTCACCGGGCGGTATCCTGCCAGGGCCGGAGGCGTGAGCCGGGAGCGTGAGCCCGGCGCGTGAACCGGGAGCGTGCCGCGGCCTTGCGCCGCCAGGGGAGTGTCCCGCGTTGCCTGCAGCGATACCGAGGAGCCGAACCGAGTGAGCGCGAGCGGTCCGGCCGCTGTGATCATCCTTGCAGCGGGAGAGGGTACACGGATGCGCACCCGTACCCCGAAGATGCTGCATGAGGTCTGCGGCCGGACGATGCTGGGACATATCATCGCCGCGGCCAGGGAGCTGAACCCGGACCGGCTGGTCGTGGTCGTCAGCGACGCCCGCGGCCAGGTTGCTGACTGGCTGCGGGCGCAGTGCCCGGACGCGGACCTGGTGGTGCAGGGACGCCGCGGCGGCACCGGGCATGCGGTGCGGACAGTCATCGAGGCGCTCGGCGTGATTCACGGCACCGTGGTGGTGACCTATTCCGATACGCCGCTGCTGCGCGGGCAGACGCTGGCCAGGCTGGCCGGCGAGCACGAGTCCTCCGGCGCCGCGATCACCGCGCTGACGGCCCGGGCGGCCAGCCCGACCGGCTATGGCCGGATCATCCGCGATGCGGCCGGCCGGGTGACCGGCATCGTCGAGGAAGCGGACGCGAGCGCGGAGCAGCGCGCTGTCACCGAGATCAACACGGGCATGTACGCGTTCGACGGCGACCTGCTGGCGGACGCCGTGAAGCGGGTTCCGAGCGACACGGCCACAGGCGAGGAATACCTCACCGACGTGCTGTCCATCCTGCACGTGGACGGGTACCGGGTCGGCACGGTCTGGTGCGAGGACTTTGACGAGATCCAGGGCGTCAACGACCAGGCTCAGCTGGCCAAGGCCAGGCGGCTGCTGAACGAGCGGCTGCTGCGGCAGTGGATGAGCGCCGGCGTGACGGTGCTGGATCCGGCCACCACCTGGCTGGATGTGGGGGTGGCGCTGGAGGCCGGCGTCTCACTCGGGCCCGGCACCCAGCTGGAGGGCGGCACGACAGTGACCGCCGGGGCCACCATCGGTCCTGGCAGCGTGCTGCGGGATACCGCGGTCGGCGCGGATGCCACCGTGATCCAGTCCGTCTGCGAGCAGGCCGTCATCGGTGCCGGTGCCGTGGTCGGCCCGTTCGCGCACCTGACCGCAGGCACCGAGGTGCCGCCCGGCGCGCAGGTGGAGGGCGGAGCGGTGGCGACGGCCGGGCCCGGCGGCGCCGGCGGGCCGCGCGACGCGGCCGGGGGCAGCGGGCGGCTACGCAACGGGGATACCGACCTGGCGCACGGCAAGGGAGAACTGGGCCAGTGACTGGCATTACCGTCTCCGGCGAGAAGAAGATGATGCTCTTCTCCGGCCGGGCCTTTCCCGAGCTTGGCACCGAGATCGCCGGCTGCCTGGGCATCGAGCCGACACCGACGACGCTCTATGACTTTGCCAGCGGCGAGATCTTCGTCCGGTTCCTGGAGTCAGTACGCGGCAGCGATGCCTTCGTCCTGCAGAGCCACACCGCGCCGATCAATCAGTGGATCATGGAGCAGCTGATCATGGTCGACGCGCTGAAGCGCGCGTCAGCCAAGCGGATCACCGTGGTCGCCCCGTTCTTCGGCTACGCCAGGCAGGACAAGAAGAGCCGGGGCCGTGAGCCGATCTCGGCCCGGCTGATGGCCGACCTGTTCCGGACCGCAGGCGCCGACCGGCTGATGGCGGTCGACTTGCACACGGCGCAGATCCAGGGCTTCTTCGATGGCCCGGTCGACCACCTGTTCGCGCTGCCCATCCTGGCTTCCTACCTGGAGGCGAAGCTGGACGTGTCCGGAGTCACGGTGGTGGCGCCGGACGCCGGCCGCGTGCGCGTCTGCGAGCGGTGGACGGACCGGCTCGGCTGCCCGCTGGCCATCATCCACAAGCGCCGGGATCCGGACGTCGCCAACCAGGTCAAGGTGCTCGAGGTCGTCGGGCAGGTGGCCGGGCGGACTTGCATCCTGGTGGACGACATGATCGATACCGGGGCCACGATCGTGAACGCGGCCGAGACGCTGTTCGAGCAGGGCGCCGCGCAGGTCATCGTGACCGCGACGCATGGCGTGCTGTCCGGGTCGGCCGTGGACCTGCTGAAGAATTCCCGGGTCAGCGAGGTCATCGTCACCAACACGCTGCCGATATCGAACGAGAAGCGGTTCGACAAGCTGACCGTCCTGTCGATTGCCCCGCTGCTGGCCCGCGCCATCAGCGAGGTGTTCAGCGATGGATCGGTGACCAGCCTGTTCGACGGGCAGAGCTGACAGCGGGGAACGCGCAGGCGGTCGCGTCGGCTAGACTGCGCAAGGATTTTTCTGGTCGTCACAAGGAGTGCCACTGTGGCCGAGGTACGTATCGCAGCCGAGCCGCGCGCGGAGTTCGGCAAGGGCCCAGCCCGCCAGGTGCGGCGCGCGGGCCGGGTTCCCGCCATTCTGTACGGGCACGGAACCGAGACGCGGCACGTCAGCCTGCCCGGCCACGACGTGCTGCTCGCGCTCCGCACCGCCAACGTCCTGATCCGGCTGGAGGGCCTGCCCGGCGGCAGCCAGCTGGCCCTGCCCAAGGCGGTCCAGCGTGACCCGATCCTGGGCACGGTCGAGCACGTCGACCTGATCCTGGTCCGCCGCGGCGAGAAGGTCACTGTCGACATTCCGCTGACGGTGACCGGCGAGGTGACGCCCGACGGCCTGCTGGACCAGCAGCTTGTGCAGATCACCGTGGAAGCCGAGGCCACCAATATCCCGCCGGAGATCGAGGTCAACGTCGGCGGCATGGCGCTCGGCGCGTCCCTGCATGCCGGTGATCTCACCCTGCCCCGCGGCGTGACGCTGGCCGTCGAGCCGGACATCCTGGTCCTGCACGTCATCTCGGCGCCGACGGCCGAGCAGATGGAAGCCGAGCTTGGCCTGCCCGAGGGCGAGGAGCAGCCTGCTGGTGAGGCGGTCCCGGCGGCCGTGGAGGGTGAGCCCCCGGCCGCGCCCGCTGCCGAGGGGTCAGCTGAGCCTCCTGCTCAGGAGCCCGGCTGAGGCCTGCCGGCCCTGCCCGGCCGCGGCACGTCCTGACTGAGCCCGGGCTGGCTGCCCGGCGCTGAGCCGCCGCGCGGCCGGCCAGGAAGTGGCGGACCGACCGCTGGCCCGAGGTGAAACCACATGGCCGATCAGCGCTGGCTCGTCGCGGGCCTGGGCAATCCGGGTCCGCAGTACGCCGGCAACCGGCATAACGCCGGCTTCATGGTGGCGGACGTGCTGGCGGACCGCGCCGGCGCGCGGTTTCGGCGCGACCGCTCCCGCGCGCAGCTGGCCGAGGGCAGGCTGGCCGGATCGCCTGTCACCCTGGCCAAGCCGATGACGTTCATGAACCTGTCCGGCGGCCCGCTGGCCTCGGTGCGCGCCTTCTACAAGCTTCCGCCGGATCGCATCGTGGTGATCCACGATGAGCTGGACCTCCCGTCCGGCAGCATCAGGCTGAAGCTTGGCGGCGGCGATAACGGCCACAACGGACTCCGCTCGGTGACGGCCGCGCTCGGCACCCGCGACTACTACCGGGTGCGGGTGGGCATTGGCCGGCCGCCGGGCCGGATGGACCCGGCGGATTTCGTTCTGCATGATTTTTCCGCCGCCGAGCGAGCCGAGCTTCCGCTGCTGCTGAGCCGCGCCGCCGATGCTGCCGAGACCCTGATCGGCCAGGGTCTGGCCGCCGCGCAGAACGAGTTCCACGATCGCGCGGCACGACCCGACTGACCCGACTGGACCGCAGTCGGTCGATTGCCTCGCTGAGCTGCGACAAGCGCCCTCATTTCCTAAGATTCACATCAGCATCCTTAATGCCTGTCAACCTCCTGATATCGCTGCGCGTCATGTCACCAGTAGGCACGCGGCCACTGCTGGGCGGGCGCTGGCATAGCGCGCAGCCGGTTCCTGGCAGCGCAGCGTGCAAGGCGGCGCGGAGCGGGGCGGAAGGGGCGCGGTGGCCGGTCAGTCAGCCATCACTGACCGCTGGAGCGCGGACCGGGCCGCCGCCAGGCCCGGAACCCGGAGTTCTGTCTCCTGGACAAGCCGCTACCTGCGGCAGGCCGGCATCGCCGACGCCCTCTGCGCCCTGGCGGCCGGCGTGATGGCGTTCGAGGTTCGCTTCGGCAGCGGTATATCCGGGCCGTACCTGCTGTACAGCCTGGCGCTGCCCGTGCTGTGGCTGATCGCCGTCGGGCTGGCCGGGGGCTACGATTCCCGGTTCATCGGCGTGGGCTCTGATGAGTTCCGCCGGGTGCTCAATGCCGGTGTCTGCCTCACGGCCGGCGTGGCGGTTCTGGCCTACGCCAGCAAGGCGGACCTCGCGCGGGGATACGTCGTGGTCGCCCTTCCCTCGGTCACCATCCTGGACCTGCTCGCCCGCTTCGCGCTGCGCAAAAGGCTGCACAAGCGCCGCCAGCTCGGCAGCTTCATGCGCAAGGTTGTCATCGTCGGGCACACGCATGTGGTGGCCGACCTGGTCGCCGTGCTGAACCGGGAGACCTATCACGGCCTGCAGGTCGTCGCTGCCTGCGTGACCGGCGGGGGCGAATCCGCCGGTGTCGGCGATCTGCCGGTGATCCAGGGCCTGAGCGGCGTCGCCGGCGTTGTCGAGCGGTTCGATGCCGACACCGTCGCCGTGCTCGCCTGCCCGGAGATGAGCGGCGTGCGGCTGCGGGAGCTGGCCTGGGAACTGGAGAAGACGGGCACCGACCTGTGCGTCGCCCCCGCGCTGCTGGACGTCGCCGGGCCGCGGACGACGATCCGGCCGGTGGCTGGCCTGCCGCTGCTGCACATGGATCATCCGGAGTTCACCGGGGCCCGCCGTCTGATCAAGACCGCCTTTGACCGGGCCTGCGCGGCCTCAGCGCTCGTGCTGCTGAGCCCGCTGCTGCTGGCCGTGGCCGCGATCATCCGCTGCTCCGACGGCGGCCCTGCCTTGTTCCGCCAGGTCAGGGTGGGCCGGGATGGCCGGTCGTTCACCTTGTACAAGTTCCGGACCATGGTGCTCGACGCCGAGGAGCGCAAGCACCAGCTGGCTGAGCTCAACGAGACCGGTGCCGTGCTCTTCAAGATCCGCAAGGACCCGCGGGTCACGAAGGTGGGCGCCCGGCTGCGGCGCTGGTCGGTGGACGAGCTGCCGCAGCTGCTCAACGTGCTGCGGGGGGACATGTCGCTGGTCGGCCCGAGACCCGCCCTGCCCGAGGAGGCGGCGCGGTACGGTGATCACGTCCGCCGCAGGCTGGCGGTCCAGCCCGGGCTCACCGGGCTCTGGCAGGTCAACGGCCGGTCTGACTTGTCCTGGGAGGAATCAGTGCGGCTTGATCTGCGTTACGTGGAAAACTGGTCATTCGTCCTCGATCTGCAGATCCTGTGGAAGACCTGGTCAGCGGTGACCCGGGGCTCGGGAGCTTACTAGCCCGGTTCGCACTGCCTGGTCGCGATCTTTGTGGGGTAATGACAATCATCTCTGACGACGCGCTCGCCCGTGATCTTGCCGTAGCGGCCGGGCAGCAGCTGCTCACCCTCCGTGCGCACTACGAGAACGGGGTCGCCGCCGGGGCGGTCGCTGATCCGTCCCGGCTGCGCCGCGACGGCGACCAGCTGTCACACGATTTCCTGATGGCCGAGCTGACCCGGCTGCGGCCGCGGGACGCTGTCCTGTCCGAGGAGGGCGCCGACAATCCCGCCCGGCTGTCAGCCCGCCGGGTCTGGATTGTCGACCCGCTGGACGGGACCAGGGAGTTCGGCGAGCCGGGCCGCAGCGACTGGGCTGTGCACGTCGCGCTCTGGGAGCAAGGGCAGCTGGTAGCCGGGGCGGTGGCGTTGCCGGCACAGGGCCGCGTGCTCAGCACGGCTGAACCGCCGCCCGCTCCGGCGGGCACCGGCGCCCCGCTGCGGCTGCTGGTGAGCCGCTCCCGGCCGCCTGAGTTCGTGCAGCGGCTGGCCGAGCTGCTCGGTGCCGGGCTGGTGCCGCTCGGCTCGGCCGGCGCTAAGGCAGCCGCGGTGATCAGCGGCGAGGCCGATGCCTACGTGCACAGCGGCGGCCAGTACGAGTGGGACTCGGCCGCGCCCGTCGCCGTCGCGCTCGCGGCCGGGCTGCGGGCCTCCCGGCTGGACGGCTCGCAGCTGCTGTATAACCAAGCGGTGCCGTACCTTCCGGATATCCTGATGAGTCCGGCCGGGCTGGCACCGTCGCTGCTCCAGGCGATCGGCGCCGTCATGCCAGGGATTGAACCCAGCCGGGATAGCGAGATCCGCACTGCCGAGGGCGGTCGACCGGCCCCAGGCGTGCAGATGCGTCCCATCCATGCCCAGTAATCCGGAGCCCGCCTGATGCTGACTCGCTCTGACTACCTGCTATCCCAGCTCGACGTGCTCGAGGCTGAGTCCATCTACGTCATGCGCGAGGTCGCCGCCGAGTTCGAGCGGCCGGTGCTGCTGTTCTCCGGCGGCAAGGACTCCGTCGTCATGCTGGCGCTGGCCGAGCGGGCCTTCTGGCCGGCCCGGATCCCGTTCCCCGTCATGCACATCGACACCGGCCACAATTTCGCCGAGGTGCTCGAATTCCGTGACCGGAGGGTGGCCGAGCTGGGCACCCGGCTGATCGTGGGCTCCGTACAGGAGTCCATCGACGCCGGCCGGGCTGCCGAGGAGACCGGCCGGTGGGCCAGCCGGAACCGGCTGCAGACGACGACGCTGCTCGACTCCATCGCCGGGCACCGCTTCGACGCGGTATTCGGCGGGGCCCGCCGGGATGAGGAGAAGGCGCGCGCCAAGGAGCGCGTCTTCTCCTTCCGGGACGAGTTCGGCCAGTGGGACCCGAAGAACCAGCGACCCGAGCTCTGGAACGTCTACAACACCAGGATCCGCCGGGGCGAGCACATCCGGGTCTTCCCGCTCTCGAACTGGACGGAGCTGGACGTGTGGCACTACCTGGCCAGGGAGAAGCTGGAGATCCCGTCCATCTACTTCGCCCACGCCAGGACGGTCTTCGAGCGCGATGGCATCCTGCTCGCCGATAGCCCGTTCGTCACCAGGACGGCTGATGAGCGGTTGTTCGAGGCCACCGTCCGGTACCGGACGGTCGGAGACATGACGTGCACCGGCGCGGTCGAGTCCACGGCCACCACGGTGGCCGAGGTGATCGCGGAGATCGCGGCGGCCCGGATCACCGAGCGCGGCCAGACCCGAGCCGACGACCGGGCCAGCGAGGCCGCCATGGAGGACCGCAAGCGCGAGGGCTACTTCTGATGACGGTGACAGCGGACGACACGGCAGCTGACGGCGCCCGGTACATGGATATCCTCCGGCTGGCCACAGCCGGTTCAGTGGACGACGGCAAGAGCACGCTGATCGGGCGCCTGCTGTACGACTCCAAGGCCATCTTCGAGGACCAGCTGGCAGCGGTCGAGCGCACCAGCCGGGAGCGCGGCGAGGAGTACACCAACCTGGCGCTCCTCACCGACGGCCTGCGCGCGGAGCGAGAGCAGGGCATCACCATCGACGTGGCCTACCGCTACTTCGCGACGCCACGGCGCAAGTTCATCATCGCCGATACTCCCGGCCACATTCAGTACACGCGGAACATGGTCACCGGCGCCTCCACCGCCGATCTGGCCATCGTGCTCGTCGATGCCCGCAACGGCCTGACGGAGCAGAGCCGGCGGCATGCCTTTCTCGCCACCCTGCTGCGGGTGCCGCACCTGGTGCTGGCGGTCAACAAGATGGACCTGGTCGGCTACAGCGCGGCCGTGTTCGAGCAGATCAGCGCGGAATTCACGGCGTTCGCGGCGAAACTGGAGATCGGTGACCTGACCTTTATCCCGATCTCGGCGCTGCATGGCGACAACGTCGTCCAGCGGTCAGCGAACATGCCCTGGTATGACGGGCCATCCCTGCTGCATCACCTGGAGCACGTGCACATCGCGTCCGACCGCAACCTGATTGATGTCCGGTTCCCGGTGCAGTACGTGATCCGGCCGCATCAGGCCACCGACCCGGAGCTGCACGATTACCGCGGCTACGCCGGCCAGGTGGCTGGCGGGGTGCTGAAGCCGGGCGATGAGATCATGCACCTGCCGTCCGGGCTGACCACCACGATCGAGCGGATCGACACGGCCCGGGGGCCCGTGCCCGAGGCCTTCGCGCCGATGTCGGTCACGCTGCTGCTGAACGATGACCTTGACGTGTCCCGCGGCGACATCTTCTGCCGGCCGCACAACCAGCCTCAGGTCAGCCAGGACGTGGAGGCGATGGTCTGCTGGATGAGCGATGCGCGGCCACTCGCCGCGCAGAGCCGGCTGATCGTCAAGCACACCACGCGGACCGTGAAGGCCATCGTCCGGGACCTGCAGTACCGGCTGGACGTCAACACGCTGCATCGCGACGAGACCGCCGCGCAGCTAGGGCTGAACGAGATCGGGCGGGTGACGCTGCGGCTCACCCAGCCGCTGTTCTGCGACCCCTACAGCCGGAACCGGATGACCGGCGGCCTGATCCTGATCGATGAGGCCACCAGCGCCACCGTGGGCGCTGCCATGATCACCGATTCCGGCTGAGGTGCCTACAGATGGGTGACTCACGAGAGGTGCTGGCCGCCTACTTCGCTCAGTCCCGGGCGAGGCAGCATGAGCTGAGGCAGACAAAGGCGACCGACTCAGGCGCCCGGGTGGCGCTGAAGCACCTGGTCCCGGTGCGCTACCGGGGTACCGGGCGGATGATCCTGACCGACCTCGTCGAGGGCGCGAACGGCGCAAGGCCAGCATGCTCGCGAGCCAGCCTGGCCTGCGCCGGCACCTCGGGTGCGGCGGGGAAGGCAAGGACGGCTGGGTCAATATCGATCTGCTAGGCGATCCGGTGGACGTTGCCTGGAACCTGGCTCATCGGCTTCCTTTCGCGTCAAACTCGGTGGATGCTGCGTTCCATGAGCACCTGCTGGAGCACCTGCCGCTGGAGGCGGGAGCGGCTTCATGCGGGAGTGCTACCGGGTACTGAAGCCGGGCGGCATTCTTCGCGTAGGAGTGCCAGATGCGGGCAAGCTGATTCGTTCCTACGCCGGCGACCGGAGCTACCTGGAAGACCGGCATCCCGGTCGGCCCACCGCCATGCTGGCCGTGCAGGAGCTTTTCTACTGGCACCGGCATTGCGCGATGTTCGACACCGAGACGCTCTGCCTGTTCTTCCAGGCGAGTGGCTTCCCCGATCCTCATGAGTGCGAGTTCGGCGACACGGGGCGCCCGACACTGAGCGACGGCGCGACCAGACGCTCTATATGGAAGCCCGAAAGCCCGAGTAGGCGACGTGGTTCAGGCTCGCCTGCTTAGTTCCGGCTGCCTTTGCCGGGCATGGCATGAGGGCCGCGCGCCCTGCTGCCTGCCCCCCGGCAGGGCGGAGCGCTCTGCCCGGGGCCAACCTGGTTACGGCGATGTGACCGTGAGCACCGTCCGTGCGGTGGCGGTGCCTTCCGCGTTGCTGGCGACGACGATGATGGGATAGCGCCCCGGACGCAGCAGGCTTCCCTGCGAGTCGTGGCCGAAGTACCACGTCGAAGACCATCCAGCTGGCTGACCTGGCCGGTCTAGCTCGCGCACCACGGCGCCCTGGCTGTCCAGCACGCAGATGCTGATATCCGCACCCTGAGTGAGCTTGAACAAGATCCTGACATGACTGGCGCCGGTCGGAACGAACGCGGCCGGGCTGACCGCAGGCTCATTGATGGCGAGGGCTGCCGGTGGCGCGCTGGGCGCGGGGGCCGTGCTCGGCACTGCGCTAGGAGCCGGCGCGGGCTTGCCGCTGGGCGCTGGCAACGGTGCGGGCGAGGGGCTAACCGGTGGACCGGGCGTTGGCGCGCCGACGCCTGACAGGGCCACGGCATCGCGCCATGCCTGGATCGAGGGAGCGTCGTTGAGCTCCATCCAGGGAAATCCGGTGGAATTGAACAAGGTGCCAAACAAGGCGCCGCTGCTACGCAGATAGCTGGCGACCTCGGCCAGCCACGCTGGCCGGTCAGCCTGGGTGCCCAGCGCGAACTCGGCGAAGCCGAAGGGGAGGCCCACGCTCCTGGATGCGGCTACCTCCGGGCCCATGAAGTCCGCCGGGTTGGTCGGCTGCGGATTAAGGTCATGGACCGTTCCGGCGGGATAAGCGTCCCAGCCGAGGGTGCTGATGACATTGCCAGCCGGCAGGAAGTCCTTCCAGTTAATGCCGGACGCGGGATCCAGATCCCAGGCCATCAGGATAAGGGTGGACTTCAGGTAGGGGTTATGCGCGGCGTTGGCTATCGCGACAATGTGCGTCCAGGCCGCCTTATACTCGGCCAGGGAGAACTGGCCGCTCGAGATAAAAGGCTCGGGCTCGTGATAGTAGGTGTAATAGATGGGATGGCCAGTCGGGGCAGTATCAAAGAAATGCGATAGAGCAGCATCATCGGCGCCAGAGAGGATTGTCGCCGGCGGAACCCTGAAGCTAAGGACCACGGCTGAATGATTAATCGCCTGTACGCCTGTCGTCCACGCGTCAGGATCGGGCATCCCGTTGTAATAAACGCGAATAATCGGCATGTGCCCGAACTCGGAGGTAGCCGAGGCGAGCTGACCCGGGCTGCTGGCATTCACGCCGAGCAGCGTGGCGGCGGAACTGTCGGCAGTCAGCCGGGGCGCCGCGGAGCAGGTCGAGGCAGAAAGGGACACGGTGGTGTTGTGGTTCCCGGCAGCGCGCATGATTCCCGAGCCGAGCAGGACGGAGAATACGGCTGCCAGTGCGAACCACCCGTATCGCTGTCGTTTCGAGGGTCTTCGCGGTCGGCTGGCGGGTCTTCGCGGTTGCCTAAAGGTATGATCTGGCCGTGAGTGACTGGGATGTCCGGATGCATGCTTGCCGCGGGGCATGAAGCTCCTCTCCTCGGTCGCCTGCCGGGTTAGCTGACGGGTTCGGGCGGGAGTAGCCCTACGGCGCACCAGGCTCGTGCTGGCCCGGCGTGCCGATTCACCCCAGGGGAAGTGGGTCCCCGGCTCCCTGACCGCACCAGGGATTCGGCGGTTTGCTGCCCCTCGGGCAGAGCGGCAGCAGCGGTGTAAACGCGTCGGACACTAACGGAAACCGAGCTGAGCGGAAGCGGGAACGACGAAATCTCATGGTGTTTACGGCGATTGCGAGCTGCAGTGTGATCTTGCGGAACGTCAGCAGCTATGGCCGCCCAGAGCCGGGCGATCAGGCCCGCAGCTGTTGATGCCGGTATAACCGCAGCTCACGCCGCACGATCTCAGCTAGGGCCAGCGTGATCTGACCGTGATGGGCACTAATAGCGTCCGCGTGGCTTTCCGGCGCCATACCGCAGCGGTGGCGCCAGGGGCGCGGGCCGGGCCGCCCGCCCCGCGGCGGGTCTCCGGCGTCCGGCGTTCATCTTCCGGCGATCGGACTGCGAGGGCTGCGCCGGCGATCCTGGCGGGCAGAACCGGGATCGGCTTGGCGCGGGCGACCACGACCCGGCAGGCGCCGCAACTCGCCACCTGCGCCAGGCGCGAGCTGGGCTCACCTTGTCTTGAGCGCGATGAGTGATTTCGTCAGGCCCATGGACTTCTCCGGAAGCAGCGTCGAATCCGGAAAATAAGCTTGCATCTCCGTGCGGCTGAGCAGCTCGACTTCCATCACCCGGCGAACGTTTTCTTCGCGGCTGGCCGGGGGAAAATGGACAAGCGGCCATTTACGCGAGATCTCGGCCCGAGCGCCCAGCGGCAGGAACTGAAACCCGGGGAACAGCCAGTGCGGCTCGATCGGAAAGTACCGGTAGGGCGTCTGGATCCAGTGCCGTGTCGACAGCGCGTGCACGTTGTCGGCGAACCTGGCACGCTGAGCATGACCGCCTACATGCTCGAGAACGGAATTCGAGAAGACCAGATCGTACTTAGTGCCCGCTGTTTCGCTGCTCAGGGCGCATGCATCGCCCACCTCCACGCGCATCCAGCCGGGCATCTCGGCTGGGGCCGCCTGGAGATTGACTATGTGAACGGCGGCCGGGCGGTAGGGGGCGCGCAGCCACATTCCAACCCGGCCACCAAGATCAATCACCGACATGGACTCGATGTCAGGAAAGCTTCGCCGCACCAGTTCCCATCGCCTGGACCGGTAGCGCTCACCTAGTGAGTCAGGGCCCTCAACAAACTGGCTTCTTAGCTGCTTGAGCGCGCTCATACGCCCTCCGGCGATCTGGCGGCGCAGCGTGCGCTGTCCGCCGCGGGAAATTTGCCGCGTCACCGGGCCCATCGCGCTTGCTCGGGGCGTTCGCCGACAGCCCCACGCAGGTCGTCAGGGGCTGAGCAGCTGAAGGTAATGCGGCGGTAGCTGATGATCTGCGGCGCAACGATAGCATAGGGAATTTTGCGACGGCGTCGCTTCCGTGCTGGCAGGAGACGGCCGGGCCCCGTTCGCGCGCGGCCGCAAGGCGGCTGTGGGCCGACGGGGGCCCAGGCCGGGCGAAACTCCGGGCAGCCAAGTACTCCAAAACACTATATAACATAACATTATTAGTAGTGACTGACGCATGGGCTGATGAGGTGGCACAGTGGCTCTGCCCACTGATGGGAGTTGGGTTGCTATTCATGACAACTCAACCGTTGGGTCGGGCGTCATCTCTGTGTCAGCAGACCTGTCCTGTGGCAGGAGAACTGATCGGTTCGACGGAAAAGCGCGGATTCTGCGAGGGGGGGGCGTGGAGCGATCCCAGATGGCGCCAGCGCCGCTGAGTCACGCCTGGCTGTTCGACCTCCTCTTCCCGAGGACGCCGATGGTGACCTGGGCGGCCGAGGGCACGCTTCCGGCGGGATTTGAGCGAGCGGAGCAGTTCGCTGTCCTGCCGGTCGGCGGTGGCCGGAATTTCATGGTGTCGCTCGCTGCCCGGCGTGGCACGTCATCGGCGCTGACCTCGTACAACGCTCTCCGTTCCGGCCGTACGCGGCTCGCCCGCCGGGCGCTCGGGCTCGGGCTGCGCGCCGGGCTCGCTCAGCCGCTGCTTCGTGACAAGATCGACATCGGCACCGCGGTCGGCGCGGGCCCGGCGCGGCTGGCAGCCGAGCTGCTCGGCGAGCACCTGCGGCAGCTATTCGGCCAGGGCCCTGTCATCGTCGCCTTCGGCGGCGGCGCAGGTCCTTACCGCAAGCCGGTGCTGCAGGCCTTCAGCGCGGGTGGGACACCGCTTGGCTATGTCAAGGTGGGCTGGAATGACTGGACCCGCGCGGCCGTGCGTCGCGAGGCTGCGGCGCTGCGTGCGTGCGCCAGCCGGCCGAGGCAGTTCGGCGTGCCCGAACTGCTGGGCCTGTCCACCTGGCGCGGGCTCGACCTTCTCGTGACCGCACCGATGCCGCAGGGAATCCGCCGGGTGGGGAGCGGTGCGCGGCTGCCCCACGCCGAACTGCTCCGGGAGATCAGCGAACTGTCGCCTGCCTACCGGGGCGAACTCGCCACCAGCCCATGGTGGCTCGGCCTTCGGTCCAGGATCGGGCAAGGCGTGACCGACCCCGATATGCGCTCGGCCCTGTTGATGGCGGCCGAGCGCATAGAGAATGGCCATGGCGACATGCCGCTGGACTTCGGTACCTGGCACGGCGACCTGGTGCCATGGAATCTCGCCCGGCTCGGCCACCGGCTGTACGCGTGGGATTGGGAGAGCAGCACGCCGGACGCCCCGGCCGGATTCGACGCGCTGCACTTCCACTTTCAGGTGGCATTCGTCGCCCGGCAGCACTCGCTTGCGGAGTCACTGCTGCTGGCAGCCCGCAGCGCCCGGCCGTGGCTCAGCGGCCTCGGGGTACCGGCGGACAGGCACGGGCTGGTCGCTGCCCTGCACCTGCTCGAGCTTTCCGTCCGGCACGAGGAAGCGCGCGGCAGCAGCGGAGATGTCGATGGCCGTTTCTACCCGGCCATCGTGCCCGTCCTCGGAAAGTCGGTCGCGCCCGCGCTCGGCCTGTCAGGTCCTGCCTCCGCCGGGAGAGCTGCATGAAGGCCCTGCTGGTCAGCTCGTCGGGCGGTCATCTCGCGCAGCTGTATCGGCTGCGTCCCTGGTGGCAGCGGCACGAACGCACCTGGGTTACCTTCGCTGACCCCCAGGCCGAGTCATTGCTCAGGGGCGAGAACGTGATACCGGCGTTCGCCCCCACCACCCGCAACATTCCCAATGCCGTCAGGAACCTGCGGCTGGCGATCCGCGTCATCCGCGCTGAGCGGCCCGACGTGGTGGTTTCTGACGGAGCCGGGGTGGCATTCCCTTTCTTCGTCGTCGCCAGGGCGCTTCGGGTCCCGACCGTTTACCTCGAAGTCTATGACCGGATCTCCCGTCCGACCCTGACGGGGAAGCTGTGCTATCCGTTCACCGAGCTCTTCCTGCTGCAATGGCCGGAGCAGGCGCTGAACTACCCGCGCGGTCAGGTTATCGGGTGCCTGCTGTGACGGTGCTGGTCCCCGCAGGGGAGCATAATGCGGCCGGCCCGCGGTTCCTGGTGACCGTCGGGACCGACCATCATCCGTTCAACCGTCTCATCAGCTGGACCAATGACTGGCTCGGGCAGCACCCCGATAAGGTCCAGGCCTTCTTCGTGCAGTCCGGTGCGGCATCGATCGACCCTGCTTGCCCGGGATCGCGCTTCCTGGAGGTCGACGAGCTCACCGTCCTGCTCGACGCGGCCGACGTGATCGTCTGCCACGGCGGTCCTGCGTCCATCGCCAGTGCGTGGATGCGCGGCCAGTTGCCCATCGTGGTGCCCCGCATGGCCCGGCTGGGCGAGCACGTCGACGATCACCAGGTTGACTTCTGCCGCACGGTAGCGGAACTCGGGCGGGTCCGGCTTGCTCAGACGCCGGAAGACTTTGCCGGGCTCCTCGACCAGGCTGTTCACGATCACGCGCGCTTCCGAACCGATGTCCCCGGGCCCGACGTTGATGCGGCCGTCGCGCGTTTCGGGGAGCTCGTGGAGGAGCTCGTCGAGCCGGTCACGGTACCGGCTGCCGCTTATCCACCGAAGCCGGCGAGCCCGCCGTCGGCCCGCTTATGGCACCGGCATACCGGTCGCTGCCGAGACGAAATCACCGGTACTCACCCCGGAAGCGAGTACGAACTGGCACGCCACTCGCGCGTCAGTGCGCGCCGGCCTCGCCGGAATGGCGAACGAGGAGCAAGAATGAAGCTGAGAGTCCTTTTCGGGGTGACTGCCGTGGCGCTGGCGCCGCGATGTCTCGACCTTGCCGGCGTTGGCAGCCACCGTACGGCGGCCAAGCCGGCACCGCGGAAGCCCCCACGCCGAACCCGCCGGTCGGCCTGTCCGACGGCAATGTCAGCTCGACCGCCTTGTCGACCTGGCAGACGAACAACATCGTGTTCGCGCTCGCCTACGCCAACGGCGTGCTGTACGTGGGCGGCGAGTTCACCTCTGTCCGGCCGCCGGGTGACCCAGCGGCGTCGGCACCGGCGAGGTCGCGCGCACGTACCTGGCGGCGTTCAGCTCAACCACCGGCGCCCTGATCACCTCGTTTAACCCGGTCATCAGCGGAACGGCGTCCGGGTCCGGGGTGTACGCGCTGGCGGTGTCGCCGGATGGCAAGACCCTGTATGCGGGCGGCCCCTTCGATCACGTCAACGGCTCCTACCGGGATAACCTGGCCGCGTTCAGCACCGCGACCGGCGCGCCGACCAGCTGGGCGCCGTCGGCGACCGCGAAGGTGGATGCGATCGCGGTCTCGCCCAGCGGGCGGGAGATCTACGTCGGCGGCAACTTCTCCACACGTGGACGGCGGTGGCCCGTACCTACGCCGGCGCGGTGGACGCGTCGGGGAACCTGCTGCCGTGGGCCCCGGTCCTCAACAGCACCGTGTACACCCTCGCGGTGCCGCCCAACGACTCGCAGGTCCTGCTCGGCGGCTACTTCCAGACCATCAACGGCGTGACGCAGAACGCGGCCGGAGCGGTGGACCCGACGACCGGGACGGTCAACGTGCCGTGGGGGGCGAACATCGTCCCGTGGCACCCGGGCACCTGCACCTCGACGGTCAAGAACATCGTGGTCAGCGGCAGCACCGCCTACCTGCCGCCGAGGGCAACGGCGGCGGCTGCTTCGACGGCGACTTCGCGGTCAGCCTGGGCTAGCACCGACCGCTGGTCTGGCAGAACGACTGCCTGGGCGCGACCCAGGCGCTGGAGGTCGTCAACGGCTGGCTGTTCAAGGGCTCGCACGCGCACGACTGCGCTTACGCGCCTGGCGGCTTCCCGCAGGTCAGCCAGGGCAGCGGCTGGGTCACCTGGCACCTGCTTGACCAGTCGCTGGCCGATGGCACGCTCGGGCACTGGACGCCCGACACCAACGGGGCACGCCTGCTCGGCCCGCGGGCGATGGCCACCGACGGCAGCCAGCTGTTCGTCGGCGGCGACTTCACCACGGTGGACTGCGCCGCAGCAGGGCTTCGCGATCTTCCCGGCCACGCCGGACCCGGTCTACCCCCCGAAGCCGTCCGTGGCGCCGACCGTCACCAGCACCTCGGCGGGCGTCGACTCGGTCAGCTTCCCGGCGGTACTCCGCAGTGCCGACTCGGCACCCTGACCTACTCGATCTACCGGGATGGCGGCACCACGCCGATCGCCACGCTGATCGCGACGTCCTGGCCGTGGGCGCTACCGGTCCTGCACTACCAGGACACCGGGCTGGTGCCTGGCTCCAGCCATACCTACGCCTACCGGGTCAGCGACGGCACACAACCTCGCTGCTGTCGCCGTCCTCCGCGGCCGTGACGGTGGCCTCGGTGAGCCCGGCCCCCACTTACCAGCCGACCGTGCTTGCGGCTAACCCGTCATTCCTCTGGCCGCTCAACGACACTCGGCACACGGCCGCCGACGCGTCGCCGAACAGGTTCAACGGCACCTACGAGCCGGGCACGACCCAGGGCGTACCTGGCCCGTTCACCGGCCAGACGGCCACCGGCTTCGACGGGACACCGGGCTGGTGACAGCGCAGCGAGGTGACCAGGCCCGCAGGCGTTCTCGATCGAGGGCTGGTTCAAGACCACCACCAATGACGGCGGCAAGCTCATCGGCTTCGGCAACGACCAGACTGGCTCGAGTCCAGCTACGACCGGCACATCTACATGATGAATGACGGCCAGCTGGTGTTCGGCATCTGGAACGACCAGACCGGAGACCATCGAGACGCCCAACGTCTACAACGATGGCCCCTGGCACTACGTGGTGGCGACCTATAACTCCCCCGCGCGGCCCCAACATGGCGCTGTATGTCGACGGCCAGCTGATCGGCACCACCACTACCAGCTCCGCGCAGGGCTACAGCGGCTACTGGCGGGTCGGCGGCGACAACCTGAGCGGCTGGAACCTGGACCCCTGGGGCAGCGACAGCCAGGGCACGACCCAGCCGCACAGCTACTACTTCAACGGCACGATCGCGGACGTCGCGGTCTACCCGACCGCGCTGTCGGCGGCACAGGTCGCCGCGCATTACGCGGCGGGGCTGCACCAGGGAGGATGAATAGTATATCCTAGTTTAGGCATAAATGTCTAGCTAGCATCCGCGGGAGTGAAGTGTGTCGATGGTGACGCTCCGCGGCAGCGCGGAGCGTCACCCCCGGCGCGCGCTTCCGGTCCCGCTGCAAGCGCGGTTTGCGCGCGGCGCGGCCGGATGCGCTCCAGCCGTCCACCGACCAGGCAGCCGGGCCCTGTCGCCCGTAACGGAAATATGAAAACAAACAAACTTCGTCGAGTGCGCATCGCCATGCACGAAGGTCGCACGCCGCCGGCGCTCGCCGTGGTGGGCGCCGTCGTCGTGATCGTGGCCGGGCCGCTGGCGGTCATCGCCGTGCGGCAGCCGGCCAGCGGGCGGCCCGCGAACAAGCTCCCATCCGGGCCGCTGCCGCCGGTGGCCCGGGACTCGCTGATTCCGGCCAGTGGCGACCTTTTCGGGGCGTGGGTCGAGCCAGAGGCCGGATTCACTGCTAGTCAGCAGAAGTCAGCAATCGTGTCGTTTGAGCGCACGATCGGACGTAAGCTCGCCATCGACAGCCTGTATACGACCTGGAATGCCCCCATGCCCGTCGCACTCGCGCGCTGGGACCTGCGGAACGGCCGGATTCCGATGATCTCTTGGGCCGGGGCCAGCTCGGCCCAGATCCTAGCTGGCACCTACACCGCACAGATCCGCGACCAGGCTCGTGAGCTGGAGTCGCTACCCGGCCCGGTCATGCTGCGCTATTTCCCCGAGATGAACAACTCGTTTGCCGCCAGGGCCACCGGCCCGCCGTCGGAGTTCATCGCCGCCTGGCGCTACCTGCACGACATCTTCGCCAGCGTCGGGGGCGAAAACGTGCACTGGGTGTGGAATCCGACAAGCTCCGGGTCCTGACAGGAGCTGCGCAGCGGTTCTATCCAGGTGATGCCTACCTAAACTGGATCGGCGCGGATGGCTACAACTGGTCCCCTCAGCTCCAGGGATCATCGTGGCGGAGCATCTCCGACATCTTCTCTGCCTTCTACCGCTGGGCTGAGTACAAGGGGAAGCCACTGGTCATCGGCGAGTTCGGGGCTGTCGAGGGAAGGCCTGGCGCCAAGGCTGCCTGGTTCAGGCAGGCCGGCCAGCAACTGCGGACGCAGTTCCAGCGGATCAGGGCCATCGTCTACTTCGACTCCGACCACAAGAACTTCGGCCAGTTCTTCAACTGGAGAGTGAACACGTCGCCGTCGGCCCTCACGGCGTTCCGCGCCTTCGCCGATGACCCGTATTTCGATGCACGGCCAGCGATCTAGTGGCCGTCCCGCTGATTGGCCTGACGGAGGATACAGAATGACCACACGACAACCGCCGGAAGCTTACGACGTCGCGGGCGAACCGCGGTCGATCGACCTGCGGGAGTACTGGCTGGTCATCCGCCGCCGCCGGGTGCTTGTCCTGCTCGCCACCGGGATCGGCATCATCGCCGCAGCCGGATACGCCTTCGGCGTGAGCCCGACCTACGCGGCGACCGCGCAGGTCGTGGTCACGGCGGTCACGCAGGGACCGCTGAGCTCGGCGGGGCAGGTCAGCACTCAGGTCAACATGAGCACCGAGCAGGCGGTCGCCCAGTCGCCACCCGTGGTCCAGCAGGCGGCTGCCAACATGCACGTTCAGCCATCTGTTCTGCAGGCGGCAGCGGCCAAGCGCCTCACGGTGGCCGTCCCGGCCAGCACGCTGACCACCTCTAACGTTCTGCAGATAACCTGGCAGGCCGCCACCCCGCAGGCGGCGCAGGCAGGGGCGGATGCGTTCGCGCACGCCTACCTGACCTTCCGGCACCATGAGCTGGCCGGCCAGATAGCGACCTACAGGTCGAGCCTCGAAACGCAGGCGAACAACCTGCAGAACGAGATCACGCAGGTCTCCACGGAGCTGGCGTCAGCCGGGCCATCCCGGCATCAGGCACTCTCCATCCGGTTCAGCGAGCTGACATCCCAGGCGGGCACGGCCGAGGATCAGCTCACGACTCTCGCCACCTATAACGACACCGGCGGCGACTTTATCGGAGCCGCGCGCCCGGATAAGCCGTCTGGTCTCGGCCATGCGGCCATCCTTATTCTCGGCGCCCTGATCGGGCTGATGATCGGGCTGGCGCTGGCATTCACGCGCGATGTCTTCGATGACCGGCTTCGTGATTCGTCCCAGCTGGAGCGCAAGCTAGAGGCTCCCACGCTGGCGGTACTGGCGACCGCGGACACCGGGCCGGAGGGCGGGGACAGCAGCAGGCGGCAGGCGCCGGCGATCGCCAGCGCTGCCAGCCCGGACAGCCGCGCCGCCGAGGGAGTCCGGGCACTGCGGGCGACCCTGGTGGCGACCGCTGCGCGGAACAACCTGCGTACCCTGCTGCTGGTGGCCGCGGACTCCAGCGTCTCCTCTGGCCGTATCGCCGCTGAGCTCGGCGTGGCCCTGGCCGAGTCCGGGCGGCGCGTCCTGCTGGTGGCTGCGGACATGCGCGGCTCAGCGCTTCCGCCGATCTTCGACGCCCCGAATACCACCGGGCTGAGTGACCTGCTTGTCGGGGGCGGCGACCCGGAGGTGCTGACCCGCCATCCCAAGCAGGCCGCCGGGACGCCGCTCCGCAGCTCCGTCGTCAAGCGGCTGGCGGTCCTGCCCAGCGGACCGCAGATGCCTCATGCACTGTCCATCCTGGACTCCGATGCCATGCTCGACCTGCTGCAGAGCCAGCGCGAGGGCTATGAGTTGTGCTGCTGGATTCCCCGCCCGCGACGGTCGCCAACGTCTTCGCGCTCGCCTCGCACGTGGACGGAGTGATCGTGCTGGCCTGCGAGGCGCGCAGTAGGGGCGGGACAGTCCAGGAACTGCGCCGCAGGCTCGATCAGGTCGGCGCCCAGGTGATCGGCGGCGTCCTGATCGGCAAGAACAAGACTGGCCGCGATCGGCACCGCTTCGCCGGTCAGCCTGCCGTCGCCAGCCTGGCGGTAACGGTCGGACCGGCGCGACGCAGTGGACCGGCGAAACGATATGGACCGGCGCGAACCCGCGGGACGCCGGGATGCGGTGGCCGTGGACCGCCGGGACGCGGACCGCCGGGATGACGGGCAGGGGGCCAGGCCCACGCCGGCGCCAGCGACCCGGCCGATGCCCCTCATTCCGGGCGACGATGCAGCGCCCAGGATCTCGGGCCGTGCCGCGAAGCGGTCATGAGCACGCAGCTCGGCTACGGTCAGGGAGCCGGGTACCCCCGTGAGACGGTAGCTGCGACGCGGCGACCGGATTACAGGGCGCCTGGGACCAGCGGGCTGCGCCTCCCGATTACCTGGCCGCTGGTGCTGCTGTTTGTCGCCTTCCCGGTCTGGTGGGTGCTCGGCGTGAGCGCGTTCACCTGGCCCGTCGTCGCGGTTCCCGCACTGGTGGCGCTGATCCTGCGAGCTCAGACCAGGGCGCCGGTCGCCATGGTCCTGTGGTTCGGCTTCACCAGCTCGGGTGCTGCTGTCCGGGCTGCAGCTGGAGAGCTTTACCAAGATCACGACGTTCACATACCGGCTCGTGCTTTATGCCTGCGCCGGGGTCCTGTTCCTGTACGTATATAACCTGCCGCGCACGGGCCGCCTGGATACCAGGGTGCTGCGGATCCTCACCGTGTTCTGGATCATCGTGGTCATCGGCGGCTATGCGGGCATCCTGGTGGGCGCGCACACCTTCACGCCGCCGGTCGAGGATCTGCTGCCCCTTTCGCTGCGGCACCAGGCGTTCGTGCAGGAGCTGATCCAGCCTGTCTTCGCGGAAGTGGAGTCGTTCCTCGGCTACCCGGTGCCACGGCCTGCTGCGCCATTTACCTACACGAATGAATGGGGCGGCAACATCGCGGTGCTGACGCCGGTGGCCTTCGCGGCGATCGCCACAGCCGGCCGCGGGCTGCGGCGCAAGATCATCATCGTCGTCCTGATCGCGTCGCTGGTACCGATGATCGTCTCGCTGAATCGCGGCATGTTCCTGAGCCTCGGGGGCGGCATCGCTTACGTCGTGATCCGGCTGGCGATCCGCGGCCGCCTGGGCGCGCTGGTGTCCTTGGTGGGCGCGACCTCGCTCATCGCGGTCATCGTTGTCCTGACTCCGCTCGGCCATCTGGCCGCGGCTAACCTCTCCAGCACTCACGGGCACAGCAATACAACCCGGCTGAGCGTGGCCCAGCAGTCCATTGATGGCGCCAATAAGTCTCCGGTATTCGGCTACGGCGAGCCGCAGCAGGTGACAGGCGAGGGAGGCACGCCGCCCATCGGAAGCCAGGGTCAGCTGTGGATGGTGCTGTACTCCAATGGCTATCCGGCCACGGTTCTCTTCATTGCCTTCTTCCTGGCGGTCCTCTGGCAGACGCGCCGAGCGCGCGGCATCACCGGACTGTGGCTGCATACGGTGCCGCTGATCGGCCTGGCCCAGATCGCCTTCTATGGCTGGCTGCCGGTCGAGCTGCAGGTGGTGATGGTAGCCGCAGCGCTTGCCTACCGCCGGTGCGGGCAGCCGGTCCGGCCAGGGGGCGGTGCGAGGAGCGCGCTGACGAGAGCATCCGCGAACCCGGCCGACGCTGTTAGCAGCAGGCGCCCGCGCGCGCTTCCGGTCGCTGCACCGTGACCAGCGGCGCGCAGGGCGCCCGGCCGACGCTTTCGGCCGAGGCTGCCGTCCTCGCGCGCAGATCCCTGGTCAACCTGGCCGCCATGGTGACCGGTGCCGCGCTCAGCTTCGGGCTCCACCGTACTGGTCAGCCGCTGGCTTCAGCCGAGCTCAGCCGGCGGCTTCTTCGAGCTGATCGCGATCTTCACCATCCTGTCGAATACCTTCGAGCTAGGGGCCGATACCGGCCTCACCCGCTGGATATCCCGAGCGCGGGCGATCGGCGGCCTGTCGGACGTGCGACGGATCGTGGCGATCGCGCTGGTACCGGTGCTGCTCATCGGCACCGCCAGCGCGATCGGGATCTGGGTCGCCGCACGGAAGCCCGCGCACGCCTTCCTGCGCGGCCTGGCCGCCCCGGCCCAGCACGACGGACATCCGGATCATCACCCCTGCTCGTGCCGGTCGGAGCGCTGTCTTCCTGCATCGTCGATGCGGGCGCGGGGATTCGGCCGGATGTGGCCCTACCTCGCGGTTGAGGGCCTCGGCAAGCCCGCGGCGCGAGTCGGCCTGGTCCTTGCTGCGCTGATCGCCGGCTTGGGACTGCGCGGCGCGCTGGTGGCGTGGGGACTCCCGGTCATTGCGGGGCTGGGTGCGGGCTGGCTAACTTTTCGCCCGGATCCTGGGCAAGGAGGTTCCGCTGCGGGCCCACCCGCAGCGCGGCTCCGAGCACCGCATCTTGGCGAAGCGCCGCGCCGCGCCGCGGGCGCTCCGGCCGGGAGAGGCCCGGGCGAGGGCAGGCACTCCGGTCAGGCTCGGCGGCCCGGCCGGCCAGCAGATTCCGCTCCGCCGGGAGCGCAGGCCAGGGCAGCGTTCCCTGTCACGCCCGAGACGCGGCCACGCTGGAGCTTCCGGCGATCCTGGACGTCCCGGAGCCTGCCCCGGTGCCGCCGGGCCGCCGGAGCGACAGTCGCGACCGCGGCGGATCGCGGGCCATCTCCGCGGGCATCGGCAGGCTCCGCCAGCTGAGCGCCGAGTTCTGGGGGTTCACCGGGCCCCGCGGCTTCCAGGCCACCTTCCAGGTCGTGATCCTCTGGCTGGATATCCTGCTGGTCGGCGCGATGGTCTCCCGGTATGCGGCAGGCGTCTACGGGGCGGTCAGCAAGCTCGCGATCGTCGGCACCTTTGCGCTGGAAGGGAACCGGCTCGCGATCGGCCCGCAGTTGAGCGCGCTGCTCGCGCGGCGCGAGCACCATCGCGCCGCCGAGCTGTACCAGAGCGCGACCCGCTGGCTGATGCTGGCCTCCTGGCCGCTGTACGTGGTCTTCACCGTCTTTCCCGCCGTTGTCCTCGGCATCTTCGGCGCGCGTTACACGGCGGGCGCGGCAGCCCTCGCGGTGCTCTCGGTCGCGATGCTCGTCAACCTGGGCACCGGCAATGTGACCGTGGTCCTGCTCATGGGCGGAAAAAGCTCCTGGAGCGCCATCAACGCCGGCGCCGCATTCATCGTCAATATCGGGCTGAACCTCCTGCTGCTGCCGCGGATAGGCATCCTGGGGGCGGCCATCGCGTGGGGGGCCAGCATCGTGGTCGACAACGTCACCGCCATGATCGAGGTCCGGTGGGTGCTCGGCCTCGCCCCGTTCGGCGCCGGATACGGCCTGGTGGCCGCGACGACCCTGGGCTGCTTCGGCGCGACGGGCATCGCCGCCCGGGTGCTGCTCGGCGAGACGCTGCCCGCGCTGGCCGCGGCGCTGGCCGCCGGGCTGGCGGCCTACGCGGCCGCCCTGTACCTTGCGCGGGCGCCCCTGCAGCTCACCGGAATGTCCGCGGCCTTGCGGCTGCGGGTGGTGCCCGCCGCGACGAGCCAGGCCAGCCGCCAGGCGGCCTAGCGAGCGAGAAGTCAATGTCTGTGCGGCCTGAGCCGAGGAGAACCTGATGACAGTGCACGCCAGCAGGCCCGCTAGCCAGTCACGAGGGCCCGTCAACCGCGCCGCGCGCGAGTCCGCCAAGCGTGTCCTGCGCAGCTACGGTGAGATCACCGCCGGGCTGCGGCCGGGACCGGACTTCGTCATCGCGGGGGCGAAGCGGGGAGGCACGACCTCGCTCTACAAGTATGTGCTCGAGCATCCGTCCATCCAGCCGCTGTTTCCCGGCCAGCAGCACATCAAGGGCGTCCACTATTACGACTCGAATTACAACCGCGGCCTGCGCTGGTACCGCTCGCACTTCCCGCTTGCGCTCGGGGATCGTCATCTGGCCCGGCCCGGCCTGCAGCCGGCCATGGCCGGCGACGCGAGCCCGTACTACCTGTTCCACCCGCTGGCGGCTGAGCGTCTGGCCCGCGACTTTCCTGACATCCGGATCGTCATCTTCCTGCGTGATCCGGTGGAGCGGGCATATTCCCATTTCAAGGAACGGACCCACCACGGCGGCGAGACGCTGAGCTTCGAGGCAGCGCTGGATGCCGAGGAGGACCGGCTGCGCGGCGAGGCCGAGCGGATCGTGGCCGAGCCCGGCTATCGCAGCGTCGAGCACGAGAACCACTCCTATCTCGCCCAGGGCCGCTATCTTGATATGCTGCCGCGCTGGTTCAGCCTGTTCCCGCGTGAGCAGTTCCACATCGCGGCGAGCGAGGATTTCTATGCTGATCCCGAACGGCACGTGAACGAGGTCTGGGCGTTCCTCGGCCTGCCGCCCGGAAAGCTCCGGAGCCGGGTCCGGCACAATTACCTGCCCGCCCCCGACATCCGGCCGCAAACCCGTCAGCGTCTCCAGGAAGCGGTCGCCGAGCACAATCGCGGGCTCGAGGAGCTGCTGGGACGCTCGCTGCCGTGGCCCGCTAGCAAGCAGCCGGTCCATTGAGCACGCCATCGATCGGGGCTGACAAGCCCGGCCGTGACGCATCGCTGGGCAGCGGGCAGCTGGCTCCCGGCCGGTGGCCATCGGTGAGCGCGATCGTCGCGACCCGCGACCGCCCGGAACTGCTGGCCCGGGCCGTCCGCGGCATCGTCGGCCAGTCCTATCCCGGCGAGATTGAGTGCGTCGTCGTCTTCGACCAGGCCCCCTGCTCGGGTGCTGGTCGAGCCGCCAGCCCGGAGGCAGATCCGGGTGGTCGCCAATGCCCGCACTCCGGGGCTGGCGGGCGCCCGCAATTCCGGCATCACAGCCAGCGACGGCGCCCTGGTCGCGTTCTGCGATGACGACGACGAATGGGACGCCGGAAAGCTGATGCTGCAGGTCGAGCAGCTGCAGAGCGCGTCGGCGGAATTCGTGGCCAGCGGAGTGCGGATCCACCACTCCGACAGCCTGGTCATCCGGATACCGCCGGACGTGATCCGACTGGAGCAGCTGGTGCGCGAGCGCGTCACGGCGCTGCACCCCTCGACGTTCGTCATGAGCCGGGATGCGCTCGCTGGCATGGGCCTGGTGGACGAGCAGATTCCCGGCAGCTACGGCGAGGATTATGACTGGCTGCTGCGCGCCGCCCGGCGCATGCCGATCGTGGCCGTCCAGCGGCCGCTCGTCGACGTCTACTGGCACCAGCAGTCGTTTTTCGCTGAGCGCTGGCAGACGATTACCGATGCGCTGGGCTACATGCTGGACAAGCACCCTGAGCTAAAGGCGGATCCGCGCGGGATGGCCCGGATCGAGGGCCAGATCGCTTTCGCCCAGGCGGCGCTGTCCCATCGGGTGCCCGCGGCCAGGGCCAGCTGGCGCGCCCTGCGCGGTAATCCGCTGGAGCGCAGGGCCTACCTGGCACTCGCCGTGGCCTCGGGCGCCATTTCCGCTGCATCGATCGTGCGCCTGGCGAACAGCAAGGGCCGCGGTATCTGAGCGGCGGCCAGCGGCGCCAGGCCGCCTGGCCCGGTCGGCCTGCCCGGCCGCTTGACACGGCCCATCGAGCCTTCGCCGCGGTCCTGCACGGGCTCGCGGCGCGGCGTGGCATCGGGCCACGGAGCTGGCTTTCCGGGGACCGAAAATCGGCCGTATCTAAGTGATGACCTGGCAAACACGGGCAGCATATGCCCCCTAGACTCCTTTCATGTCATTCACGCCCCTACCTGCGCCATCCGCCCGTGCACGGCACCGTTCTCTGCTCGCCAGGGGAATGTGCGCGGCGGCCGGCCTTACGCTCGCTGCCGCCCTCGCCGCCTGCAGCTCGTCTGGCGGCACTGCCCCGGCGGCAGGCTCTTCCCCGGCCGGCGGCTCATCCTCGCCCGCCATGGCGTCCCCCAGCAGCACCAGCAAGCCACCCGGCGGCAGCCCCAAAGCCGCAGCGGTTCAGATAGCCGGCCTGATCACCTTCAAGGGCAGCTTGCGGTTGTACGGCGCCTCCGCGCAGCACGTGGCGTTCAGCGCATTTCCTGGCGTCACAAGTCCGGCGAGTTCCTGCGCGCGCATTGCGGCCCGCGGGACGCCCGCCGCCAAGGGCGCGCGGCCACTCTTCAGCATCCCGGCGCCGGCGGCCGGCAGCCCCATCTACTTCACCGCCGAGGTCTCCCCCTATCACGGTGCGGGAGCGTACGGCAAGGCGTCCATTCTCGCCGTCGGCGCGAGCATCATCGTGGGCAATGCCAGCTATAACCCGCTGGCCGCGCAGGCCACGGCCTCGGTGCTCGTGCGCGCCAACGGCTCGGGAAAGTTCACCTTCGAGAACGCCCCCGAGTCAGATCCCGTCAAGCCGCCCCTCTCCGGCTCGGTCAGCTGGACATGCTCAGGATGATTGCCCGGCGGGCTCCGACAGGTGTCACGCTGCCATCCGGGGAGGGCGGCACGAACACTCACGGATTACCCATCATGCCGACAAACACAGGAATCAGGCCCTATTATGTTGCCCTGCGGTGATCGCCAGTGATGGCCGTGCTACCCGAGACATAGCCACCGGGGTTCAGTGGCGCCTGCTGAGCAGGCCAGGTCACGCCCGGCAGGCCGTCGGCGAGACCGCTGAGCCACCGAACGACATCGGCGGCTGCTGGTCCAGCGGCGTTCCTGCACCACGGTGCCGGGACGCCTGGCGATGGGATGGGAATGAAGGCGAAGATCCTGCTGGGCCTCACAGCGCTGGTGGTAGCGGCCGCGACCGCGACGAGCATGCAGGTACCTGGCGCGTCGGCCGCGACGGGCAACGCGGGCCGGACGCAGCTGGAGCCGGCGCAGCCCGAACATCAGCGCCCAGGCCTCCCCGTCGTGGCAGACGAACAATACGGTCTGGGCCATCGCGCAGGCGAAGGGCGTGGTGTACGTCGGCGGCCAGTTCACCTCGGTACGGCCGCCGGGCGACCCGCGGGGCACCGGCGAGGTCGCGCGCAGCTACCTCGCGGCGTTCAGCGCCACGACCGGTGCCCTGATCACCTCCTTTCACCCGGCGATCAGCGGAACCACCCCCGGCGTCTACGCGCTGACGGTGTCCCCGGACGGCAAGACCCTCTACGCGGGCGGCCTGTTCAGTCATGTGGGTCAGGCCTACCGGGATAACCTGGCCGCCTTCAGCACGTCAACGGGTGCGCTGATCAGCACCTGGGCGCCGACGGCGGCCGGGAAGGTGAACACGATCGCGCCGAGCCCGGCCGGATCGGAGATCTACATCGGCGGTGCCTTCAACGGGCTGGACCAGGTGTCGCGCACCTATGCGGGCGCGGTGACCGCATCGGGGACCCTGCTGCCCTGGGCTCCGGTGCTCAATGACGCTGTGACGTCCATCGCGGTCACGCCTGATGACTCGCAGGTGCTGGTGGGGGGCTACTTCCAGACGATCAACGGCGTGACGCAGAACGCTGCCGGGGGGGTGGACCCGGTGACCGGGACCACGACCGAGCGGTGGGGGGCGAACATCGTCCCGTGGAATCCGCCGAGCTGCATCTCCTCGGTGAAGGACATCGTGATCAGCGGCAGTACTGCCTACATCGCCGCTGAGGGCACCGGCGGCGGCTGCTTCGATGGCGACTTCGCCGTCCGGCTGAGCGCCACCGGTGACCAGCTGGCCTGGCAGAACGCCTGCCTTGGCGCGACGCAGGCGCTTGTCGTCATCAACGGCTGGCTGTACAAGGGCTCGCACGCCCATGACTGCGCGTACGCGCCAGGAGGCTTCCCGCAGGCCGACAACAGCGCAGGCGAGGAGATCGCCCACCATCTGCTTGACCAGTCACCCGCGAACGGCACGCTCGGGCACTGGACGCCGAACACCAACGCCACCCTGCTCGGCCCGCGCGTGATGGCGACCGATGGCAGCCGGCTGTTCCTCGGGGGAGACTTCACCACGGTGAACGACGTGCCGCAGCAGGGCTTCGCGATCTTCGGTCCTGGCCCCGACCTCGCCAAGCCGGGCCCGCCCCCAGCGCCCACCGTTACCAGCACGTCGGCAGGCGTCGCCTCGGTGACGTTCAGTGCCGTGAGCACTCCGGACGTGGGCACGCTCAGTTACGAGATCTACCGCAGCGGGCGGGGAGCCCCGGTCGCCACGGTGACGGCCACGTCCTGGCCGTGGGCACTGCCCGTGCTGCATTACCGCGAGGCAGGCCTTCGGCCGGGATCGACGTACACCTTCCGGGTCCGGGTCAGTGACGGAACCCGCGTCTCGGCGAAGTCGCTGGCCTCAGCGCCGGTCACCATCGCATCGAAAAGCCCGGCCCACAGTTATCAGTGGACCGTCCTGCACGGCAAGCCATCCTTCTACTGGCTGCTGGACCAGAGATCGGGACGTGTCGCCGCGGACTCGACCTCGCACCACTTCAACGGCGTCTACGAGCCGGGCACGACCCAGGGGGTGGCCGGCCCGGTGCCGGGCAGCGGGCAGACAGCCACCGCGTTCAACGGCGCAACTGGCCTGGTTTACTCGGCCGCCGGGGTGACCAGCCCGGCAACCTTCTCGATCGAGGCCTGGTTCAGGACCAGCACGGACACCGGTGGCAAGATCATCGGATTCGGTAACAGAAGGACCGCCGAGAGCTCGCAATACGATCGACAGCTCTACATGATGAACGACGGCCAGCTGGTCTTCGGGGTTCAGGCAAATTCGCTGGAGACCATCGAGACCCCGCACGTCTACAATGACGGGCAGTGGCATTACGTGGTCGCGACCTTCAATTCAGCAGCCGGCTCGGACAATATGGCGCTGTACATTGACGGGCACCTGATCGGCACCCGGGCGGCCGGCCCGGCCCGCAGCTACGCAGGCTACTGGCGGGTCGGCGGCGACGACCTGGCCGGCTGGAATCTCGACCCGTGGAAGCAGAACAGCCAGGGCACCACGGAGCCGATCAGCTACTACTTCGGCGGGTCGATCGGGGACGTCGCGGTCTATCCGTACGCGCTGTCCGCCGCGCAGGTCGCCGCGCATTACGCAGCCAACGCGCTGAGTCACTAGTGCCGCCCGCGGCGACCGACCATGGGCTAGCTGCCCGGGGTATCGGGGCAGCGCTGGGCCTGATGCTCGCCGCCGCGCTCGCCGGCTGCAGTTCATCCGGTGGCTCCGCTGCGGCCGGCTCGTCCTCGGCGGCGGGCCACTCCTCTCCTGCGCCTGCCGGGGCATCGTCCGGCAGCGCAAGCGCGGGCCCGCACGGCAGCACTCCGGCCGGTGCGACCGGCAAGGGCATCGCCGGACTGATCACCTTCAAGGGCACCTTCCAGCTGCGCGGCGCAACCGTCCAGCACTCGTCGTTCAGCGCCTTCCCTGGTGTCACCAGTCCGGCAAGCTCCTGCGCGCGCCTCGCCGCGCACGGAACGCCTGCGCCCAAGGGCGGAAAGCCGGAGTTCCTGATACCGGCTCCGCCTGCGGGCAGCAATGTTTACCTGCTGGCTGAGGTAGTGCCCTACCGCGGCCCCGGCGTTTATGGCAAGGCCGCGATCCGCTCCGTCGGGAGCAGCATCGTGGTGGGAAATGCGAGCTACAACCCGCTCGCGGCGCATGCGACAGCCTCGGTGGTCTTCCGGGCCGATGGCTCAGGACGATTCACCTTCACGAACGCGGCGGCACCGGAGTCGTCCCAGCCGAGTCTCTCTGGCTCCTTTAGCTGGACGTGCTCAGGCTGAGAGCCGGCGGCGGCTGCTGCCTTAACTTTTTGCCCCAGGTCGGGCGCGCTGTCTCCGATATCCTTGCCGAATGCTGCGCGCGGGTGGATCAAGGTCAGGGGGCATTCTGGTAACTCTGGCTGCGGGCGGCGCGGTCACGCTCCTGTCGTCCTGGGCCGCCGGCAGGCTGGCGCAGAAGGAGCCGGTGACCAGGCCGTCACGCCGGCTTTATGAGTACTGCCGCCTGCACCGCTCCGCGACCGTCAGCCGGCGCCTGGAACAGGTCGTCACGACGCTGGGTGACTATTCCGTCATCGCGCCCTTCTCGGCTCTCGTCGGCGGGATGATCGCGTACGAGCGCCGCGACTGGAAGCCGCTGCCCCTGCTGCTCGGCGGCCTGGCCGCGGAGGTCGCCCTGCAGAAGTCACTCAAGCGGCTCGTCCGGGGAACGGTACCGCCGCAGGAGTCCTCGATCGGGCCGCCCGGTGACTACCCGTCGGGCGGCGCGGCCCGCACGGTCATCACCTTCGGCCTGCTGGCGCACCTGCTGGCGCAGCGCTGGAGCAGCCCGGCGGAGCGGCGGGCCGTCTGGCTGCTGGCCACGGCCCTGATGGCCGCACAGGGCGGCTCCCGGCTGTACCTGGGGCGGCACTGGCCGGAGGACGTGGCCGGCGGCTGGCTCTTCGGCTGGCTCATCCTGAAGACCCTGACCAGGGTGGACGAAATCTCCTCCGCCGCAGGTCACTAGGCGTGTCCGGGGGATTAAGTCCGCCGGGCGCGCCGATAGGGTGAATAGGTGACGGTCTTCTCTGATCTCAGTAGGTATGTAATGGTTCAGCGGGTGACTGCCCTGAGGCTGTCACCGGACGGGACATGGCTCGCGGCGGCCGTTCAGTCGGCGGCCGGGGATCCCGCCAGCTACGTGACGAGCATCTGGCGGATCGATCCCGAGCCGGGCGGACGGCCGCCGGTCCGGCTGACCCGGAGTGCCGAGGGTGAGGGAGCACCGGAATTCCTGCCCGACGGGGCCGTCCTGTTCGTGTCCGGGCGGCCGGATCCGGTGGCTGCGAAGCAGAAGAGCGATGCGGCTCAGGACAAGCCGGGCCTCTGGCTGCTTCCGGCGGCTGGCGGCGATGCGCGCCGGATCGCCGCCCCGGCTGGCGGCGTGGCGGGGGTGTCAGCGGCCCGGCAATCCGGTGCGTTCGCCTACGCGGTGCCGCATCTGCCTGCCGCGGCTAGCGCGGACGAGGACGCCAGGCTCCGCAGGGCGCGCACCGACGCCGGCGTGAGCGCGATCCTGCATGAGTCGGGCCGTGTCCGGTACTGGGACCATGATCTGGGCCCGGACGAGATCAGGCTGCTCGCCGCCGAGCTCGAGCCGGGCAGCGCGCCGGATCCGGCGGACGCAGACCAGGCCGCCATCAGCGCGCGTGACCTGACGCCTGCGCCTGGCCGGGCGCTGGACGAGCAGCATTTCGAGCTGACGCCGGACGGATCCGCGGTGGTGACCGGCTGGTCCGTACCGGAACCTGACGCCGGCTGGCGAGACGAGGTCGCGGTCATCGACGTGGCGACCGGGGCGCGGCGAGTCCTGCTGACCGCGGAGGGCGCCGACTTCAGCAGCCCGCGGATCTCGCCGGACGGCCGGCTGGTGGCCGCGCTCCGGTATGAGCATGACAGTTACCAGCGGCCGGGAGACGCCACGCTGGTCGTCGTGCCCCTGTCCGGCGCCGGCACCGGCACCGGCGAAGGCGGCGACGACGGCACCGGCGAAGGCGCAGCACCGGCGAAGGCGCAGGCACCGGCACCCGCGCAGGCGCGGCACGTGACCTGCTGCCCGGCTTTGACCGCCAGCCCACCGGGATGGCCTGGGCCCCGGATTCCGGCTCGGTTTACTTCACGGCCGATGACCAGGGGCGGCGGCCAGTGTTCCGGGTCGGCGTGACGGGCGGCGATCCGGTCCGGGTCACGACGGATGACGGGGCCTACGACAACCTGTGCGTGTCCCCGGACGGCAGCACGCTGTACGCCCTGCGCTCGGCGATCGACGAGCCGCCCGCCCCGGTCCGGATCGACGTGGCCAGCCCCGCCAGCGGCCCGATCCGGCTGGCTGCCCCCGGCACCCCGCTGGAGGTGCCGGGCCGGCTTGAGGATGTCCGCGCCACGGCCGCCGACGGAACGGTCATCCGCGGCTGGCTGGTGCTGCCGGAGAGCGCATCGGCCGGGTCTCCGGCCCCGCTGCTGCTGTGGGTGCACGGCGGCCCGGTGTCGAGCTGGAACGAGTGGTCCTGGCGGTGGAATCCGTGGCTGATGGCGGCCCGCGGGTACGCGGTGCTGCTGCCGGACCCGGCCCTGTCGACCGGGTACGGCCAGCACATGATCGCCCGCGGGCATGGCCAGTGGGGCGGCAACCCGTACACCGACGTGCTGGCCATCACCGATGAGGTGGCGGCGCGGCCGGACATCGATGCCAGCCGCACGGCGATGATGGGCGGCTCGTTCGGCGGCTACATGGCGAACTGGATTGCCGGCCACACCGACCGGTTCCTGGCCATCGTCAGCCATGCGGGGCTGTGGGCGCTTGATCAGATGTTCGGCACCACCGACGGGCCGCCGTTCTGGCGGCGCATCTTCGGTGACCCCGCTACTCAGCCGGAGCGCTACCAGTCAAGCTCCCCGAACCTGCACGCGGACAGCATCCGCACGCCCGTGCTGATCATCCACGGGGACAAGGACTACCGGGTGCCGGTCGGCGAGGCGCTGCGGATGTACTGGGACCTGACGGCGCGTTCCAGGGAAGTGAAGTTCCTGTACTTCCCCGATGAGAACCACTGGATCCTCAAGCCCGGCGACGCGCAGGTCTGGTACGAGACCGTGCTGGCCTTCCTGGCCGAGCATGTGCTCGGCGAGAAGTGGCAGCGGCCCGGATGGCTCTGACCCCGCCGCGCGGCATCGCCGTCCGGGGCCCGGCCAGCCGGCCGCCGGCCAGGAAGCGTCCCGGCCGGGCGGTCAGGGCACCGGCCCGGTAGTGATGGTGAATTCCTGCGTGTCCGGGGTGACGCCGTTATAGAGGTCCTCCCGCTCTACCTTCAGCTGGTTGGCTGGCCGGCGCCCGCCCGGCGCGATGGTCAGCACGAGCGGGTGGCTGAAGTTCCGCTCGCCGCCGTTGATCCACGGCGTGTACCAGGCGCCGTAGGCATCGGTGCCGTGGGCGGTGTCACTGAGCCACAGGGTCCGGACTGATACGCCGCAGTACCGGAGCGTCACGCGCTCGCCCGCGAACGGGTGCGGGGCCAGGCCCAGGCACAGGCCGCTCTCCACCCCGAACGGCGCCCAGTCGGCCTCGAATACCGGATCAGCGGCGTAGTGAATGCAGATGTAGGAATACTTCGGGAAACCGCCGCGAACACCGCAGAAATCACTCGCCGGGCCGATGCTGGTCTCGGTGAAATCCTCGTCCGGCGCGATGTTGGTGGCCAGGCTCAGGGTGGCCGGAACGCCGATCCGCCCGCCGCTGCCGGTGTCCCCCGGAACCACGGCGTTCTCGACCATCCGCGGGCCGAGGATAAGGCTGGACAGCTCAAAGCAGTAACTACCGCATTCGGGCGTCGCATTCGGCCGCGCGCCGCTGACGGATGCCTGCGCTCCGGTCGCGCCTAACGCGAGCAGCGCGCCCGCGGTCAGCGCCATGACTAGTCTCCGCACGACCCCTCCTGGTGACTGGCGATATCGGTTAACACTCCGTCGATGAGAACGTCACAGCTACTGAGTAGGTTTACCGCATGCAGCCAGATGTGTTACCAAAAGCCATAGCCGTGGCCATTCATATAAACGTCAAAGCGGACGACTTCATCCCAGCGGAGCCATCCGACCTGGCCAAATAAATTTCTGCCCTGAAATGGGGCCCATGCCACGCATATCCGCCAGGAAACTGCGCAAAGTATCGAAACGGGAAGGCCAGCCCAGTGCGGCCGCTGCCACTGCCACGCCGGGTCAGCCGGACGGACGTCGCGTCCCCCGCAGCCCGCCGCGCCGGCCCAGCGCCGGCCTGCCGCCCGCCGCCCGTGGCGGTGTGCCAGGGTTGACCATCATGACCCGCGCTTACCTCGATAAGAAGCCAGGCGAGGTCTCGGCGATGTTTGACCGGATCGCCGGACGCTACGACCTGCTGAACGATGCGCTGTCGCTGGGCCAGGACCGGTACTGGCGCAAGATCGTCGCCCGGGCGGTCGGGGCCGGGCCCGGCCAGCTCGTGCTCGACCTCGCCGCGGGCACCGGCACCTCCTCACGGGTCTTCACGGCGGCCGGGGCCCGCTGCGTCGCCTGCGACTTCTCGCTCGGCATGCTCCAGGTCGGTGCCCGCAGGCCGGCCAGCGGCCTGCGGTTCGTGGCCGGCGACGCGCTCGCGCTGCCGTTTGCCGATGCGGCCTTCGACGCGGTGACCATCTCCTTCGGGCTGCGGAACGTCGCCGACACCGGTCAGGCACTCGCTGAGCTGCTCCGGGTGACCCGGCCAGGCGGCCGGCTGGTGGTGTGCGAGTTCAGCAAGCTGCCGGTGGCGGGGCTGAACACGCTGTACGAGCAGTACCTGGCCCGGGTGCTGCCGCTGATCGCGGGCCGGCTGTCTGGCAATGCCGAGGCCTATGACTACCTGTCCGAGTCGATCAGGGACTGGCCCGGCCAGGCCGAGCTCGGCCGCCAGATCGGCGCGGCAGGCTGGTCGGGAGTCCGCTGGCGGAACCTGACATTCGGCGTGGTCGCCCTGCACCTGGCCCGCCGGCCGGGCTAGCGCCCGCAGCGGTCGAGGCCGCCGGGCCGAATGCGCGGGGGTGACCGTGCCGCGGCGACCGGGCGGGGTGACCGTGCCGGTGTGACCGGCCGGGGCGGCTGGGTGGGCAGGCAGATCCACGGACTAGACTGCCTAGCACGACTTGTGAAGCGGTTCACAAGACAGTCAGGACAGGTTCGTGACCGAGCAAGCTCCCCCCGCCGGCACGCCGGACCCCACTTGCAGCCCAGCCTCAGCGCCGGGTCAGCGTGCCCGGCGATCGCCAGCCGCATCAGCGAGCGCGGCTGCCGCGCGCGATGAGGCGCCGTCCCCCGCCGCGAATCCGGCACGCGGCGCCGAGACAGCTGACGTCCTGGTGGTGGGCGCCGGGCCGGCCGGGTCGTCGCTGGCCTATTACCTGGCCAGCGCGGGACTCGACGTGCTGGTGCTGGAGAAGAGCCACTTCCCGCGCGAGAAGGTATGCGGTGACGGCCTGACCCCGCGCGCCGTCAAGGCCCTCACCGGGATGGGCCTGGCGGTCAACCCGGAGGACGGCTGGCTCCGCAACAAGGGCCTGCGGATCATCGGCGGCGGCGGCCGGATTGAGCTGGACTGGCCTGACCTGTCCAGCTTCCCCGGCTACGGGACCGTGCGCACCCGGCTCGACTTCGACCAGATGCTGGCCGGCCACGCGGAGAAGGCCGGCGCCCGGCTGCTGCAGGGCGTGAACGTGACCGGGCCGGTGCTCGATGACCGCACCGGGCGCATCACCGGGGTGATGGCCCGTGACTCCGGGTCGGAGCGGCAGTTCAGCGGCCGGCTGGTCGTGGCGGCTGACGGCAACTCATCCCGGCTTTCTGTCTCCATGGGCCTGCGCAAGCGGGATGACCGGCCGCTCGGCGTCGCGGTGCGCACGTACTACACCAGCCCCCGGCACCGCGACGATTACCTGGAGGCCTGGCTGGACCTCTGGGACGGCGAGTCGCTGCTGCCCGGCTACGGCTGGATCTTCGGCATGGGTGACGGGACGAGCAACGTCGGCCTCGGCCTGCTGAACACCTCGGTCGGCTTCCAGAACATCGACTACCGCGCGCTGCTGCGCCGCTGGCTGGCCGCGATGCCGCCGGAGTGGGGATTCGCCGAGGAGAACCGGACCGAGCCGATCCGGGGCGCGGCCCTGCCGATGGGCTTCAACCGCACCCCGCACTACACCCGGGGCCTGCTGCTGGCCGGCGATGCCGGCGGGATGGTGAACCCGTTCAACGGCGAGGGCATCGCCTACGCGATGGAATCGGGCGAGATCGCCGCCCGGATCATCACCCAGGCGCTGGCCAGGCCGACGGCGGCCAGCGCTGAGCGGGTCCTGCAGAGCTACCCGCAGGCGCTGAAGGACGCGTACGGCGGCTACTACACGCTGGGCCGGCTGTTCGTCGAGCTGATCGGCAAGCCGTCGTTCATGAAGTTCGCTACCCGCCACGGCATCAAGCGCCCCGCCGTCATGCGTTTCACCATGAAGTTCCTCGGCAACCTGACCGAGACCCACGGCGGTGATGCGGTCGACCGCCTCATCAACGCGGTGTCTAAGATGACGCCGGCGGCTTAGCCGGTTCCGATAAAGCTCCGGGGCACCAGCCCGGGCAGCCCGACAAGGGGGTGACACGGCAGTGGGTCACTATGTGCCGATCCTGATACTGGCGGCCCTGGCCGCGGTCTTCGCGGTCTTCTCGCTGGTCATGGGAAGCCTGGCCGGCCCTAAGCGGTGGAACCGGGCGAAGCTCGAGGCCTACGAGTGCGGCATCGAGCCGACCACGCAGCCGCGGGGCGTGCACTTCCCGGTGAAGTACTACCTGACGGCGATGCTGTTCATCGTCTTTGACGTTGAGATCATCTTCCTCTATCCCTGGGCGGTCGCGTTCGACCGGCTCGGCGTGTTCGGGCTGGTGGAGATGGTCACGTTTATCGGCACGGTGCTGGTCGCGTACGCCTATGTCTGGCGGCGCGGCGGCCTGGAGTGGGACTAGACATGGGACTGGAAGACAAGCTCCCGAGCGGCATACTGCTGACCTCGGTGGAGAAGCTGGCCGGCTACGCGCGCAAGAGCTCGGTATGGCCGGCCACCTTCGGGCTCGCGTGCTGCGCCATCGAGCTGATGTCCACCGGCGGCCCGCGGCACGACCTGGCCAGGTTCGGCATGGAGCGGGCCTCCAACACCCCGCGCCAGGCTGACCTGATGATCGTGGCCGGCCGGGTGAGCCAGAAGATGGCACCGGTGCTGCGGCAGATCTACGACCAGATGGGCGACCCCAAGTGGGTCATCTCGATGGGGGTCTGCGCCTCCAGCGGCGGCATGTTCAACAACTACGCGATCGTCCAGGGCGTGGACCACGTCGTGCCGGTAGACATCTACCTGCCGGGCTGCCCGCCGCGGCCAGAGATGCTGCTGGATGCCATCGTCAAGCTGCACGACAGGATCCAGAACATGAAGCTGGGCGTCAACCGGGACCGGCAGATCACCGAGCTGGAGCAGGCCAGGCTCCGGCGGCTGCCGCTGGTGCCCGGCCTGAGCGGCCCGGCGGATGGCCAGGTGGCCGCGAGCCGGGCGGCGGAGGGCCAGTCGTGACCACCCCGGGCGGGGCGACGCCGGACAAGCCCGGCCCGGATGGCGCGGTGCCCGATGCCGCCGCGCTGGCCGGCCAGGAACGGCTCGGCGAGCGGGTCGTCCGGACCGGCATGTTCGGCGTCCAGACCACGGGCGACACATCCGGGTACGGCGGGCTGAAGATCAGGCGGCCGCCGCCGCTGTCCAGCCCGCGGCCGTACGGCTCGTATTTCGACGAGATCGCCGACGAGCTCGGCAGCGCGCTGGAGGCCACCGGCGTCAGCTTCGGCGAGGGCATCGAGCGGGTCGTCGTCGCCAGCGGCGAGCTCACCCTGCACGTCCGCCGTGAGTACCTGACCACGGTGGCGGCCAGGCTGCGCAACGAGCCGGCGCTGGCCTTCGAGCTGTGCCTCGGCGTGTCCGGGGTTCACTACCCGGACGACATCGGCCGCGAGCTGCATGCGGCCTATCACCTGCTCTCGGTCACGCATAACCGGCGCGTCCGGCTGGAGGTTTCGGTCCCCGATGCCGACCCGCACATCCCGTCCATCGTCGGGGTGTACCCGACCTGCGACTGGCACGAGCGGGAGACGTGGGACTTCTTCGGCATCGTCTTCGACGACCATCCGGCGCTGACCAGGATCGAGATGCCAGACGACTGGAAGGGCCACCCGCAGCGGAAGGACTACCCGCTGGGCGGCATTCCGGTCGAGTACCGCGGCGCGACGATTCCGCCGCCGGAGGATCGGAGAGCTTACGAATGAGCGCTCAGGCAGACCCGGGCGCGGCCGGCGCTGACGGTGCCGAGGGCCGCGTCTACAACGTCGCCGGCGAGGACTGGGACGAGATCGTCGCCGCGGCCAACGCGGCTGACCCGCGCGATACCGAGCACATGGTCGTCAACATGGGCCCGCAGCACCCGTCCACGCACGGCGTGCTCCGGCTGATCCTGACGCTGGACGGCGAGACCGTGACCGAGCTGCGCCCGGTGATCGGCTACCTGCACACCGGCATCGAGAAGAACATGGAGTTCCGCACCTGGACCCAGGGCGTGACCTTCTGCACCCGGATGGACTACCTGTCGCCGCTGTTCAACGAGACCGCCTACTGCCTGGCCGTCGAGCGGCTCCTCGGCATCGAGGCGGAGGTGCCGGAGCGGGCCTCCGTCATCCGGGTCATGATGATGGAGCTGAACCGGATTGCCTCGCACCTGACCGCGATCGGGACGTTCGGCCTGGAGCTGGGCGCGACGACGGTATTCGAGTTCGGAATGCGCGAGCGCGAGCGGGTGCTCGACGTGTTCGAGCTGATCACCGGACTGCGGATGAACCATGCCTTCATCCGGCCCGGGGGGATCTCGCAGGACCTGCCACCCGGCGCGCTGGAGAGGATCCGCGAGTTCCTCGCCATGATGCCCAGGCAGTTCGGCGAGATACGCGCGCTGTTCGACGCCGCTCCGATCTTCCTGGCCCGGACGAAGAACATCGCGTATCTGGACCTGACCGGCTGCATGGCCCTAGGAGTGACCGGCCCGATGCTGCGCAGCACTGGCCTGCCCTGGGATCTGCGCAAGAGCCAGCCGTACTGCGGCTACGAGACCTACGAGTTCGACGTGCCGGTACAGACCAGCTGCGATGCCTACGGCCGGTACCTGGTCCGGATGGACGAGCTGGACCAGTCGCTGCGGATCATCGAGCAGTGCGTCGGCCGGCTGGCCGGCGCCCGCCCGGCCGACGACCCGGTGATGATCAGGGACGCTAAGATCGGCTGGCCGGCCAGGCTCGCGCTCGGCCCGGACGGACTGGGCAACTCTCCCGATCACATCGCGCACATCATGGGCCAGTCCATGGAGGCTCTCATTCATCACTTCAAGCTGGTCACCGAGGGCTTCCGGGTGCCGGCCGGGCAGGTCTACATGGCGGTCGAGTCGCCCCGCGGCGAGCTCGGCTGTCACGCGGTGAGCGAAGGCGGCACCCGGCCGTACCGGGTGCACTTCCGTGACCCGTCCTTCACGAACCTCCAGTCGGTCTCTGCAATGGCTGAGGGCGGACTGGTCGCCGACGTGATTGCGGCGGTGGCCAGTGTCGATCCGGTGCTGGGAGGCGTGGACAGGTAATGGCGCTGAGCCAGGAAGCGCGCGACCGGCTGGCCCCGGACGCCGCGGAGATCATCGCCCGCTATCCGCATGCGCGCTCGGCCCTGCTGCCGCTGCTGCACCTGGTGCAATCGGAGGAGGGCTACGTCTCCGACGACGGCATCGAGTTCTGCGCCCAGCAGCTCGGGCTGACCGAGGCCGAGGTCACCGCGGTCGCGTCCTTCTACACCATGTTCAAGCGCCGGCCCGTCGGCGAGTACCACGTGGGCGTCTGCACCAACTCGCTGTGCGCCGTGATGGGCGGTGACGCTATCTTCGCTGACCTGCAGGAGCACCTGGGCGTCGGCAATGACGAGACGACACCGGACGGCACGGTCACGCTGGAGCACCTCGAGTGCAACGCGGCCTGCGACTACGCGCCGGTTGTCATGGTGAACTGGGAGTTCTTCGACAACATGACCCCGCAGTCGGCCAGGGACCTGGTCGACGGCCTGCGGGCCGGCGCCCCGGTGATGCCGACCCGCGGCGCCCCCCGGCTGTGCAGCTGGAAGCAGGCCTCGCGGATCCTGGCGGGATTCCCCGATGGCCAGGCGCCCCTCGGGCGCACGGTCGGCGACGCCAGCCTGGCCGGCCTGCGGGTCGCCAGGGAGCAGGGCTGGACACCCGAATCTGGCCCTGCGACCAGCAGCAATGGAGGACAGCAGTGAGCAGCGTGCTGACGCCTGAGCTCACGGCGCACTGGGACGAGCCCGACTCGTTCACGCTGGCGGGCTACCGGCGGGCCGGCGGATACCAGGCGCTGCCGAAGGCCCTGGCCATGCCGCCGGACCAGGTCATCCAGACTCTCAAGGACTCCGTGCTGCGCGGCCGCGGCGGAGCAGGCTTTCCCACCGGGGTGAAGTGGGGCTTCATCCCGCAGGGCGACGGCAAGCCGCACTACCTGGTGGTGAACGCTGACGAGTCGGAGCCCGGCGCCTGCAAGGACATGCCGACCCTGCTGGCCAACCCGCAGGCGCTGATCGAGGGGATGGTGATCGCCGCCTACGCGATCCGCGCGTACCGTGCCTTCATCTACGTCCGCGGCGAGGTGCTGCACGTGATCCGCCGGCTGCATCACGCGGTGGCCGAGGCCTACGACGCCGGCTATCTCGGCAGTGACATCCTGGGCTCGGGCTTCAGCCTCGAGGTCGTCGTGCACTCCGGCGCCGGCGCCTACATCTGCGGCGAGGAGACGGCCCTGCTGGACTCGCTGGAGGGATACCGGGGACAGCCCAGGCTGAAGCCGCCCTTCCCGGCCATCGCTGGGCTTTACGCCTGCCCCACGGTGGTCAACAACGTGGAGTCGATTGCCACCGTTCCCTACATCCTGGTCAACGGCGCGCAGGACTTCGCGTCGTTCGGGACGGAGAAGTCCAAGGGGTTCGGGATCTTCTCGCTGTCGGGCCACGTCACGACCCCCGGCCAGTACGAAGCGCCGCTCGGCACGACGCTGCGCGAGCTGCTGGAGCTGGCCGGCGGCATCCGCGCCGGGCACCGGCTGAAGTTCTGGACGCCCGGCGGGTCCTCCACGCCGCTGTTCACCGACCAGCACCTGGACGTCCCGCTGGACTACGAGTCGGTGGCGGCCGCCGGGTCGATGCTCGGCACCCGGTCGATCATGCTCTTCGACGAGACAACCTGCGTCGTCCGCGTCACGCTCCGGTGGATCGAGTTCTACGAGCACGAGTCGTGCGGCAAGTGCACGCCCTGCCGGGAGGGCAGCTACTGGGTCGTCCAGCTGCTCGAGCAGCTGGAGCACGGCGAGGGCAGTGCGGCCGACCTGGACAAGCTGCTGGACATCTGCGACAACATCACCGGCCGCTCGTTCTGCGCCCTGGGCGACTCGATTCAGTCGCCGGTCGGTTCGTCGATCAGGTACTTCAGGGACGAGTACCTGGACCACCTGCGCCACGGCGGCTGTCCGTTCGATCCCGCTGCCTCAACGCTGCTGCGCATGGAGCCAACCCGATGACGGTGCAGGAAAGCGCAAGCGCTGGCGGTGCGGTCGCGCGCCCGGCTGACGGCGTCAGCGTCACCATCGACGGCTTCGAGATCACCGTGCCGAAGGGCACGCTGGTGATCCGCGCCGCCGAGCAGCTGGGTATCCAGATCCCCCGGTTCTGCGACCACCCGCTGCTTGACCCGGTCGGTGCCTGCCGGCAGTGCCTCGTGCACATCGAGGGCCAGCCCAAGCCGCCCGCCTCGTGCACGACCGTCTGCACCGACGGCATGGTCGTGCACACCCAGCTGACCTCGGAAGTGGCCGAGAAAGCGCAGCGCGGCATCATGGAGCTGCTGCTCGTCAACCACCCGCTGGACTGCCCGATGTGCGACAAGGGCGGCGAGTGCCCGCTGCAGAATCAGGCGATGTCCACCGGCCAGGGCGAGACCCGGTTCCATGGCACCAAGCGGACATTCCCCAAGCCGGTCGCGCTGTCCAGCCAGGTGCTGCTGGACCGCGAGCGGTGCGTGCAGTGCGCCCGCTGCACCAGGTTCGCCGATCAGGTCGCCGGGGATCCGCTGATCGAGCTGCTGGAGCGCGGCCCGCGCGAGCAGGTCGGCGTGGCGGACGGGGTGCCCTTCGACTCCTACTTCTCCGGCAACACCGTGCAGATCTGCCCGGTCGGCGCGCTGACCGGCGCCTCCTACCGGTTCCGGGCCCGGCCGTTCGACCTGGTCTCCACGCCCAGCGTGTGCGAGCACTGCGCGGCGGGCTGCCGCCAGCGGACCGATCACCGGCGGGGCGCCGTCACCAGGCGGCTGGCGGGCAACGCTCCCGAGGTCAACGAGGAATGGAACTGCGACAAGGGCCGGTGGGCGTTCGCCTACCCGACCCAGCCGGACCGGCTGGTCTCGCCGCTGGTCCGGGGCGCCGACGGCGTGCTGGTCCCGGCGTCCTGGCCGGAGGCCCTCTCGGTCGCTGCCCGCGGCCTGGCGCAGGCCCGCGGCCGGGCCGGCGTGCTCACCGGGGGCCGGCTGACCCTGGAGGACGCCTACGCGTACGCCAAGTTCGCGAGGATTGCCCTCGGCAGCAACGACATTGACATGCGCGCACGCCCGCACTCGGCCGAGGAGACGCAGTTCCTCAGCGAGTACGTGGCCGGCCGCAGCGACGTCAGCTACGCCAGCCTGCAGCGGGCTCCGGCAGTGCTGCTGGCCGGCTTCGAGCCGCAGGACGAGTCCCCGATCGTGTTCCTGCGGCTGCGCAAGGCCGTCCGGGCCGGTACCCAGGCCGTTTACTCCATCGCTGCGCTGGCCAGCCGCGGGCTGGCGAAGCTCGACGGCGTGCTGCTGCCCACGGTGCCCGGCACGGAGGCCTCGGCGCTGACCGCGCTCGCCGACGCGGCCCGCCCCGGTGACGAGCGGACGGCCGGCGCCGGCCAGGCGGGCGGGGCGGTACCGGCCGGGGCCGGCTCGCCCCGCGGCGGCGCGCCCGACCGTGACCCGGTGCGCGCGGCGGCGAGCGCGCTCAGCCAGCCGGGCGCCGTCATCCTGGCGGGCGAGCGGCTGGCTGAGGTGCCCGGTGCCCTGACGGCCGCGGTCCGGCTGGCCCAGCGCAGCGGTGCCCGGCTGGCCTGGATACCCCGGCGGGCCGGCGAGCGCGGCGCCATCGAGGCCGGTGCGCTGCCGACGCTGCTGCCCGGCGGCCGCGCGGTCACCGATGCCGCTGCCGCCGCGGATGTGGCCAGGGCATGGGGCGTCGCCGCGCTGCCGGACGCGCCCGGCCGGGACACCGGGCAGATCCTGGCCGACGCTGCCCGCGGTGACATCGAGGCGCTGGTGATCGCCGGCCTGGACCCGGCCGATCTGCCGGATCCTGCGGCGGCGCTCGCCGCGCTCGAGGCGGCGAGCTTCATCGTGAGCCTGGAGCTGCGGGTCAGCGCGGTGACCGACCGGGCCGATGTCGTCTTCCCGGTGGCCGCTGTCACCGAGAAGCCCGGCACGTTCGTGAACTGGGAAGGCCGCCCTGGCTCGTTCCACGCGGCGCTGGCCGTCCCGGCCCAGCCCGACCTGCGGGTGCTCGCATCGCTGGCGGACGAGATGGACGTGCATCTCGGCCTGCCCGATGCTGCCGCGGCCCGGCGCGAGCTGACCGAGCTGGCCGGCCCGGCAGCTGCGGGAACCGGGCGCCCCGTCGGCGCGCCGGCGGCGCAGGCCGGCGCTGGCGCAGCCGCGGCCGGCCCGGCAGGCCAGATTGACCAGCTCGGCCTGGCGCACCCCGGCGCTGGCCGGGCGATCCTGGCGACCTGGCATAATCTCCTCGATGCTGGCCGCTTGCAGGACGGCGAGCCGAACCTGGCCGGGACGGCCCGTGCTCCGGTCGCGATGATGTCGGCAGCGACAGCAGCGGAGGCCGGGACGGCCGAGGGCGGCAAGGTGACAGTGGCCACCGATCGCGGCGCTATCACGGTCCCGGTGCAGATCGCTGCTATGCCGGACCGGGTGGTCTGGCTGCCGACCAACTCCGCGGGCTGCGAAGTCCGGCGCGAGCTTGGCGCGGGTCACGGCACGCTAGTAACGGTGAGGAGCGCGGAATGACTGCCGGAGTCGCCATTGGCGCGGCGCGCGCCGCGGTCCCGGCCGACCCGACCCTGGCCAGCTTCAACTACCAGGTGTGGTGGCTGGTCCTGATCAAGGTCGTCGCCATCTTCGCCTTCCTGATGCTGTCCACGCTGTTCATGATCTGGGCCGAGCGGCGCGTCATCGGGCGGATGCAGCAGCGCCCCGGCCCGAACCGGGCCGGCAAGTTCGGGCTGCTGCAGTCCCTGATGGACGGCATCAAGCTGCCGCTGAAGGAGGACATCATCCCGCGCGGGGTGGACCGGGTCCTGTACATCCTGGCCCCGGCCGTCGCGGCGATCCCCGCCTTCATCAGCTTCGCGATCATCCCGTTCGGCCCGTTCGTATCGATCTTCGGCGAGCGCACCCCGCTGCAGCTGACTGACCTTTCGGTCGCGGTGCTGCTCGTGCTGGCCATGAGCTCGATGGGGATCTACGGGATCGTGCTGGCCGGCTGGTCCTCGGCCTCGCCGTACTCCCTGCTCGGCGGCCTGCGATCGTCAGCCCAGATCATCAGCTACGAGATCGCGATGGGGCTGTCGTTCGTCCCGGTCTTCCTCTACGCCGGATCGCTGTCCACCACGGCCATCGTGCAGGCGCAGGCGAACGGCAGCCCGTGGCATGTCGGCGGCGTGATCCTGCACCTGCCGTCCTGGTTCGCCATCCTGCTGCTGCCGTCGTTCGTGATCTACCTCATCACCATGGTGGGCGAGACCAACCGGCTGCCGTTCGACCTGCCGGAGGGCGAGGGCGAGCTGGTCGGCGGCTTCCACACTGAGTACTCGTCGCTGAAGTTCGCCCTGTTCTACCTGGCCGAGTACGTGAACATGATCACGGTCTCCGGGCTCGCCACCACGCTCTTCCTCGGCGGCTGGCGCGCCGTGTGGCCGATCACGCTGTGGTCGGGCGCCAACACCGGATGGTGGCCGCTGCTGTGGTTCCTGGCCAAGATCGCCATCCTGCTGTTCTGCTTCATCTGGCTGCGCGGCTCGCTGCCGCGGATCCGGTATGACCAGCTGATGCGGCTGGGCTGGAAGGTGCTGATCCCGGTCTCGCTGGCCTGGGCGCTGATCGTCGCCACGATGCGCGTCTGGCGGCAGCAGGGCGGCAGCCAGGGCATCTACATCGTGGCCGGCGGGATCCTCGTCGTGCTGCTGCTGCTGTGGTGGATCTGGGAGCGCTCGGTCCGGCGCGGCGAGGTGGAAGCGGCGGCCGAGGCCGAGGCCGAGGCGGCCGACATCAGGGAGCACGGACCCGTCTTCCCGACGCCGCCGATGGACCTGCCGCATTATCACGGCATCGGCGTGACGGCGGGCGGCAAGCCCGTCGCCCCCGGTACTCCGTCTGACAGCCCGAAGGAGGTCACCAATGCCTGACTTCCTGAACTCCGTCAAGGGATTCGGCGTCACCTTCCGGACGATGTTCAAGAAGGTGGACACCGTCTATTACCCGGAGGAGAAGAAGCCGACAGCTCCCCGGTTCCATGGCCGGCACCAGCTGAATCGCTGGCCGGACGGCCTGGAGAAGTGCATCGGCTGCGAGCTGTGCGCCTGGGCCTGCCCGGCCGATGCCATCTACGTCGAGGGAGCCGACAACACCAGCGAGGAAAGGTTCTCGCCGGGTGAGCGGTACGGCCGCGTCTACCAGATCAACTACCTGCGGTGCATCCTGTGCGGGCTGTGCGTCGAGGCCTGCCCGACCAGGGCCCTGACGATGACCAACGAGTACGAGCTGGCCGACGACAGCCGGGAAAGCCTGATCTGGACCAAGGAGCAGCTCGTCGCCCCGCTGCAGCCGGGCATGGAGGCTCCGCCGCACCCGATGCGGCTCGGCGAGAACGAAGAGGACTACTACCGGCTCGGTGCGATGCTCGCGGCCAGCCAGCGCGCCGACGATGAGCAGGCGGAGGAGTCCCGGTGAGCCATAGCGTCGTTCTCGCCGCCAACGGCGCCGATACGACCCGAATCGTCGCCTTCTGGCTGCTCGCCATCATCGCGGTAGCCGCCGCGCTGTCGATGGTGCTGGCCAGGAAAGCCGTCCACTGCGCTCTGCTGCTGGCGGTTGTCATGCTGTCGCTCGCGGTGCTGTACGCGATGGAAGGCGCGCCGTTCCTGGCGTTCGTGCAGGTCATCGTCTACACCGGTGCCGTGCTCATGCTGTTCCTGTTCGTCCTGATGATCGTGGGCGTCACCGCGTCGGACTCGCTCGTGGAGACGATCAGGGGCCAGCGGCTCTGGGCTGCGCTCGGCGGCATCGGGCTGCTGGTATTGCTGGGCCTGACAGTCGGGCACGCCGCCATCGGGTCGAATGCCCCGGCCTCGGCCCAGTTCGGGTCATCCAATGTCTTCTCGCTCGCCCGGCTGATCTTCACGACCTACGTCTTCCCGTTCGAGGTCACGAGCGCGCTGCTCATCACCGCTGCCCTGGGCGCGATGGTCCTCGCGCACCGGGAGCGCATCAGCCCGAAGCCGACGCAGCGCGCGCTGGCTAAGCGGCGGGTCGCCAGCGGCCGCCCGGCCCCGCTGCCGGGTCCCGGCACGTATGCCCGGCACAACGCGGTCGACATGCCGGCGCTGCTGCCCGACGGCACGCCGTCGGAACTGTCCGTCAGCCCGGTCATCTCGGGCCGGCCGCTTCCCGTGGCCGGCCAGCAGCCGGGTCAGCCAGCGGGCCCCGCCGCGATCCGGCCCGGCCAGCAGGCCGCTCCCGGCGGCGAGGCCGGTGAGGCCGGGGACGAGACGGCCGTCGGCCCCGAGCATGAGGAGGCACGGTGGTAAGTCCCGCGCACTTCATCGCCTTGTCCGTGATCCTGTTCGTCATCGGCGGCGTCGGCGTGCTCGTGCGCCGCAATGCCCTGGTCGTGTTCATGTGCGTCGAGCTGATGCTGAACGCGGTCAACCTGGCCTTCGTGGCGTTCGCCCGCATGCATGGCGCCCTGGACGGGCAGGTCATCGCCTTCTTCGTGATGGTGGTGGCCGCGGCCGAGGTGGTGGTCGGCCTGGCCATCCTCACCGCCATCTACCGAAGCCGCCGATCCGCCTCCGTGGACGAGGCAAACCTGCTGAAGTATTGACCCCGGCCACCGGGACCAGCGCACCGCCAGCAGCCTGGCGGAGTCCCGGACTTAGCACAGAGAGGTAGTCAGTGACAGGCTCTGCCCAGGGCGCGCATGCGCCGCTGGCGACGGTCATGGCAAGCATGCCAGCGGTCGGCGTCCAGCACCTTGCCTGGCTGCTGCTGGCCTTCCCGCTGGCCGGAGCGGCTGTCCTGCTGCTCGGCGGCAGGCGCACCAACGCCTGGGGGCACCTCCTCGGTGTCATCATGCCCATTGCCGCCTTCGGTTATGCCGTGGCCGCCTTCGTGGCCATGCTCGGATACCCGTCCGCGCAGCGCAGCCGGGACCTGAGCCTCTACCAGTGGATCCACGTCGGCCGGTTCGACGTCAGCATCGGCCTGCTGCTGGACCCGCTGTCCATCTGCTTCGTGCTGCTGATCACCGGTGTCGGCTCGCTCATCCACATCTTCGCCGTCGGCTACATGTCGCACGACCCGGAGCGGCGCCGGTTCTTCGGGTACATGAACCTGTTCCTCGCCGCGATGCTGCTGCTCGTGCTGGCGGATAACTATCTCGCCCTGTACGCGGGCTGGGAGGGCGTCGGCCTGGCGTCCTACCTGCTGATCGGGTTCTGGCAGTACAAGCCGACCGCGGCGACGGCCGCGAAGAAGGCCTTCATCGCCAACCGGGTCGGTGACGCCGGCCTGTCGCTGGCGATCATGCTGATGTTCGCCACCTTCGGCTCGGTCAGCTTCAGCGGCGTCTTCGGCGCCGTCGGCGGCGCCAGCCGCGGCGTGGTGACCGCGATCGGCCTGCTGCTGCTGCTCGGCGCGTGCGGCAAGTCGGCCCAGCTTCCGCTGCAGTCCTGGCTGCTGGACGCGATGGAGGGGCCGACCCCGGTGTCGGCGCTGATCCACGCGGCGACGATGGTCACCGCGGGCGTCTACCTGATCGTCCGGTCCAACCCGATCTTCGACCTGTCCGCGGATGCCCGGCTGGCGGTGGCGATCGTCGGTGCCGTGACCCTGCTGTTCGGCGCGATCATCGGCTGCGCGAAGGACGACATCAAGAAGGCCCTGGCCGGGTCCACGATGAGCCAGATCGGCTACATGATGCTGGCCGCGGGCCTCGGCCCGGCCGGGTACGTGTTCGCCATCGCGCACCTGCTCGCGCACGGCTTCTTCAAGGCCGGCCTGTTCCTCGGCGCCGGTTCGGTGAAGCACGAGATGAACGACGAGGTGGACATGCGCCGCTTCGGCGGCCTGGGCTCGGTCATGCCGATCACCTTCGTGACCTTCCTGTTCGGCTACCTGGCGATCATCGGCGTGCCGCCGTTCTCCGGCTTCTTCACCAAGGACCCGATCATCGACGCCGCCTTCGCCCAGGGCGGCACCTCGGGAGCGCTGCTCGGCGGTGCCGCGCTGCTCGGCGCCGGCATCACCGCCTTCTACATGACCAGGGTCGTCATCATGACGTTCCTCGGCGAGCGGCGCTGGCATGAGTCGGTCCACCCGCATGAGGCGCCTCCGATCATGACCTCGCCGATGGTGGTGCTCGCCATCGGGTCGCTCGGCGCCGGCGGATTCCTGATCCTGGGCAACCGGCTGCTGAACTTCCTGGCCCCGGTGGTCGGCAGGCCGCCGACCTCGCACGGGATCTTCACCCCGGCTGGCGACGCCGCGCTGGTCCTGGTCGTGATCGGGGCCGCGATCGCCTGGGTGCTGTACGCCCGGCGGGAGGTGCCGGTGGTCGCGCCGGCCGGGAACTTCGCCACGGTCGCGGCGCGCAAGGACCTGTACGGCGACGCGTTCAACGAGTCGGCGCTGATGCGGCCGGGCCAGTGGCTGACCAGGCTGTCGGTGTATTTCGACAACCGTGGCGTGGACGGCCTGGTCAACACCGTGGCCGCGACGTTCGGCGGTTCCTCGGGGCGGCTTCGCCGGGTGCAGACCGGCTTCGTCCGCTCGTATGCGCTGTCCATGTTCCTGGGAGCCGTGCTGCTGGTCGGCGCCCTCCTGCTGGTAAGGCTCTAGAGCTGGTGAGGCTGCGGATCCGATGAGCAACTTTCCCTGGCTGACCGTCGCGGGCGCCGTCCCGCTGGTCGGCGCGCTGGTGATCGGGCTGACCCCCGGCCGCTCGGCCCCCGGCAGCGCGGCTGACCGGCGCGCGCGGGACCGGCTGGTCAAGATCATCGCGCTGGTCTTCACCCTGGCCACGCTGGGCGTGACGCTCGCGATGGCCGCGGAGTTCAAGACCAGCGGGCCGCACTTCCAGTTCACCCAGACCTACCAGTGGATCCCGCAGTTCGGCGTGCACTACGCGGTCGGCGCGGACGGGATCGCGCTGGTGCTCATCGTGATGTCGGCGATCCTCATGCCGGTGGTCGTGCTGGCCTCGTGGAACGACGCCGAAGGGATCGCCGGGCCGGCTGGCGCGCCGGCGCCCCGGCGCAGCGTGAAGACGTACTTCGCGCTGATGCTGGTGCTCGAGACCATGATGATCGGCGTCTTCGCCGCCACCGACGTCTTCCTCTTCTACGTCTTCTTCGAGGCCATGCTCATCCCGATGTACTTCATGATCGGGAGCTACGGCGTCGGCCAGCGGCAGTACGCGGCGGTCAAGTTCCTGCTCTACAGCCTGTTCGGCGGCCTGCTGATGCTGGCGGCAGTGATCGCCCTGTATGTGTACTCGGCGCACGGCGGGCACCAGGGCACCTTCCTGTTCACCAGCCTCGAGCACCTGACGCTGACCGGGACCGAGCAGAAGTGGCTGTTCCTCGGCTTCTTCATCGCGTTCGCGATCAAGGCACCGCTGTGGCCGTTCCACACCTGGCTGCCCGATGCCGCCACCGCGGCCCAGCCGGGCGCCGCGGTCCTGCTGGTCGGCGTGCTCGACAAGGTGGGCACGTTCGGCATGATCCGGTACTGCCTCGAGCTGTTCCCGTCGGCCTCGCATTACTTCACCCCGCTGATCCTGGCCCTGTCGGTGGTCGGGGTGCTCTACGGCGCCGTGGTCGCCATCGGCCAGCGGGACCTCAAGCGGCTGATCGCCTACTCCTCCGTCTCCCACATGGGGCTGATCACGCTGGGCATCTTCGTGATGACCAGCCAGGGCCAGTCGGGTGCCGTGCTCTACATGGTGAACCACGGCTTCGCCACGGGCGCGCTGTTCCTCATCGCCGGATTCATGATCACCCGGCGCCGCTCGCAGCTCATCGCCGACTACGGGGGCGTGCAGAAGGTCGCGCCGGTGCTGGCCGGCCTGTTCCTGATCGCCGGCCTGGCCGGCCTCGCGCTGCCGGGACTGTCCACCTTCGTCAGCGAGTTCCTCGTCCTGATCGGCACCTTCACGCGGTATGAGGCGGCCGCGGTGCTGGCCACCGTGGGCATCATCCTGGCCGCGATCTACATCCTGTGGATGTACCAGCGGACCATGACCGGGCCGGTACGCGACGAGGTCAAGGACATGCCCGATCTCGGCGCCCGCGAGCTGTGGGCCGTCGCGCCGCTGATCGCGCTGATCATCTTCTTCGGCGTTTACCCCAAGCCGGTGATCGACATCATCAACCCCGCCGTGCAGCAGACTCTGTCCCAGGTGCATTCCGCTGACCCGGTGCCGCCGCATCCCGCTGCGGCGACCGGGCGGACCACGGCAGCCGTGCGTCCCGGCGGTCATGCCGGGCCGGCATCCGCCCTAGCCGGGGACGGCTCGCCAGGGCTGGCCGTCCAGCGTCCTGGCCTGCTAACGGACGTGCTTGAGCTGCAAGGGAGTCACCGGTGACCGGGTCGGTAGCGGCGCTCGCGCCCATCAGCGCTCCGCACATCAGCTGGCTCCCGCTCTCGCCGATGCTGCTCGTCTTCGCCGCGGCGGTCGTCGGGGTCCTGGTGGAGGCCTTCACCCCGCGGCCGCTGCGACGGCCGCTGCAGGCGGCGCTCACGCTCGCCAGCCTCGCCGGGGCGTTCGTGCTGACGATCGTGGTCGCGAGCAGCAATTCGGTGTTCGGCGGCCACAGCCCCGGCAAGATCGAGGCGGTCGGGGCGGTCGGCGTGGACCGGCCGACGCTGTTCATCCAGGGCACGATCCTGGTGCTGGGCTTCGTCAGCGCGCTGCTGATCGCGGAGTCCTCCCGCGAGGTGAGCGCGTTCACGCCGCAGGCCGCCGCGGTTCCCGGCAGCGCGGAGGAGCGCGAGGGCCTGCTGGCCGGGACCAGTCACACCGAGGTCTACCCGCTGACGCTCTTCGCCATCGGCGGCATGCTGCTCTTCCCCGCGGCCAACGACCTGCTGACCATGTTCGTCGCGCTGGAAGTGCTCTCGCTGCCGCTCTACCTGCTGTGCGGGCTGGCCCGCCGCCGGCGGCTGCTCTCGCAGGAGGCAGCCATGAAGTATTTCCTGCTCGGCGCGTTCTCATCGGCCTTCTTCCTGTTCGGCGTGGCCATGCTGTACGGCTTCTCCGGATCGGTCCGGCTGTCGGCCATCGCCGCGGCCGCCCAGTCGGGGACCGGCTCGGAAACGCTGCTGCTGGCCGGCATCGCGCTGCTCGGCCTCGGCCTGCTCTTCAAGATCGGCGCCGTGCCCTTCCAGAGCTGGAAGCCGGATGTGTACCAGGGCGCGCCGACGCCCGTGACCGCGCTGATGGCGTCGTGCACGCTGGTGTCCGCGTTCGGCGCGCTGCTGCGCGTCTTCTACGTGGCCTTCGGCCAGCTGACCTGGGACTGGAGGCCCGCGCTGTGGGGCGTGGCCATCCTGACCATGCTGGTCGGCTCGATCATCGCCATCACCCAGACGGACGTGAAGCGGCTGCTGGCGTATTCCTCGATCGCGCAGGCCGGGTACATCCTGACCGGTGTCGTCGCCGCCAACACCGCTGGCCTGTCCGGCAGCATGTTTTATCTCGCGGCGTACGGATTTGCCACCATCGGTGCCTTCGCCATCGTCACGCTCGTCCGGGATCAGGCAGGCGAGGCGGCGCACCTATCCCGCTGGGCAGGGCTGGGCAAACGGTCGCCGCTGGTGGCCGGAGTGTTCGCGTTCTTCCTGATCGCCTTCGCGGGCATTCCCCTGACCAGCGGATTCACCGGCAAGTTCGCGGTCTTCCAGGCCGCGATCAGCGGCGGGGCCATGCCCCTGGTGATCGTCGGAGTGATCAGCAGCGCGATCCTGGCCTTCCCGTACGTCCGGGTGATCGTGCTGATGTTCTTCAGCGACCCGGCGCCCGACGGGCCCGCCGTGGTGCGGCCGAGCATGTTCACCGGCGTGGCGGTGGCCGTGGGAGCGCTGGCGACGCTGATCCTCGGCGTCGTCCCGCAGCCGCTGCTCAGCCTGGCCAACCATGCGGCCGCGCAGCTTTTCGTGCGCTAGGACGGCTGGAGGCGGCGGCGAATGCCGGCCACTCTGGCTGGGCATAGCTCGGGTTAGCCCGCGTTCCGCATATCTTGGGGGAGGCTGGGCGATAACCCTGCCGAACGGAAGGGCGGCGCGGCGCGCCAGCCAACCTATGAGGGAGTCCGAGTGACCACCGCTGTTCCGGTTGAACTGGCTGACGCCTCGCTCGCGTCCAGCGTCAGCGATGGACTGGCACTTGTCGAGGATGGGCTGCGGCAGGCGGCCCGTGCCCCCCACCAGGTGCTGGCAGAAGCGTCCGCGCACCTGATCGAGGCAGGCGGCAAGCGGTTCCGGGCCACCCTCGTGCTGCTGGCTGCGCAGTTCGGGAACCCCCGGGACGGGCGGATCGTCCCGGCGGCCGTGGCCATTGAGCTGACCCACCTGGCGACTCTTTATCACGATGACGTCATGGATGAGGCGGATGTCCGCCGTGGCACGCCGAGCGCCAATTCGCGCTGGGACAACACGATCGCCATCCTGACCGGCGACTTCCTCTTTGCCCGCGCCTCGCGGCTGCTCGCCGACCTGGGCACGGATGCCATCAGGATCCAGGCCGAGACGTTCGGGCGGCTCGTCACCGGCCAGATAGCCGAGACGGTCGGGCCGCAGCCGGGCGACGACCCGCTCGATCATTACCTCACGGTGATTACCGAGAAGACGGCATCGCTGATCGCGACCGCCGGCCAGTTCGGTGCGATGTTCTCCAGCGCGCCCGCGGGCATTACCGAGCGGATCACGCCCGCCTGCGCGGCCCTGGGCGTTGCGTTCCAGCTCTCCGACGACATCCTGGACGTGGCCAGCGAGAGTGACCAGTCGGGCAAGACGCCAGGGACCGACCTGCGCGAGGGCGTCCGGACCCTGCCGGTCCTGCACGCGCTGCGCTCGGCTGGCCCGCAGGACGCCAGGCTGGTGGAACTGCTCGGCTACCCCGAGCTTGCCGAGCCCGCCCTGCACGCCGAGGCACTCGCCCTGCTGCGCGCCCATCCGGCCATGGACATGGCCAGGGCGGACCTGCGGGACTGGGCCGGACTGGCCAGGACGGAGATCCTGGGGCTGCCGGATGTCCCGGCCCGTGCGGCGTTCGAGGCGCTCTGCGAGTTCGTGGTCGAGCGAACGGGCTGAGCGGCCGCCTGGCCCGAACGGCGCCCGAGTCCGGAGCCAGGTACGGGGCAGCCAGGTACGGGGCAGCCAGGTACGGGGCAGCTCCGGCTGGCTGCCTATCCGGTCAGGCCGGGATAGCATTCGTCCAATGAGAACCTCCGGGCGCACAGCGAACGGCGGGAGAGCGGCAACCGGCCTGCAGCCAGTTACAGGCAGCGGGCGGCTCGCCCGGCCGGCAGCTGGCGACGAGCCCCGCGGCGCTCCTGCTGAGACAGCCGCCCGGAACAGCGATTACGTGCAGTCGCTCGACCGGGGCCTCGCGGTGATCAAGGCTTTCGGCCCTGATCGCGAGCGGCTCAGCCTGAGCGAGGTCGCCCGCGCCACCGGCCTCACCAGGGCAGCCGCGCGCCGCTTCCTGCTCACACTGGTCAGGCTCGGTTACGTGCGCAGTGACGGCAGGGAGTTCTCGCTGCGGCCCAGGGTCCTGGAGCTCGGCTACGCCTACCTGTCCGGCCTGACCCTGCCGGAGGTCGCGGCGCCGCACGTGGAGGAACTCGTCGCCCGGGTGCGCGAGTCCTCCTCCATCTCGGTGCTGGACGGCCAGCAGATCGTCTACGTGGTGCGGGTGCCCACCAAGCGGATCATGACCGTCGCGATCTCCGTCGGCACCCGGTTCCCGGCCTACGCCACGTCGATGGGCCGGGTGCTGCTCGCCGCATTGCCCGCCGGCGAGCTGGACCGCTACCTGGACGAGGTCACCATGGAGCCCCTCACCAGCCGGACGGTCACTGACCCCGGCCGCCTCCGCGAGATCCTGGCCGAGGTGGCACGGCAGGGCTACGCCATCGTCGACCAGGAACTCGAGGTGGGCCTGCGCGCGGTCGCGGCGCCGATCCGCGGCGCGGCGGACGTTGGCATGGCGGCCATCAACGTCTCCGCGCACGCCAGCCGGGTCAGCGTGGCCGCCCTGCGCGGCGAGATCGTGCCTGCGCTGCTCGAGACGACCGCGCAGATCGAGGCTGACCTGCGGGCGTCGCCCCCGGCCTAGCCGCCGGCCCGCGCTCCGCCCGCCACTCCGCCAGGGTTGCGCCGTGCGGCAGTCACTCGCACATTCCTGAGCCATTCACAGCTCTTCGGCTATTTCCTCTGGCCGGAGGCCGAGGCCCCCCGCCCCGGCCGTAGGGCTGGCCGGCTGCGTGAAGGCGGACCGGAACGGGGCTAGCCCCGGGCTAGCCCCGGCGGCACCGGCCTGAACCCGGTGGGAACAGCGGGATGTTGCGTTTTGTTGGCGGAATGTGACTGGGACGGCCGGCGGCCGCAGGGATGCCGCGGCGGACCAGACGGGGGATCTGCAAGGAGGCAGTTGTGGGACTTTTCGGAAGCCACAAGAGTCAGATGATCAGCCCGGACGAGGCGCTGACCGGCCGGTCCGCGCAGCTGCCCGTGCCGGAGCGGCATGAGGTCCTCGGCGGCCCGCTGCGCCCGCCGTACCCGGCAGGCAGCCAGGTGGCCGAGTTCGCGCTCGGCTGCTTCTGGGGGGCCGAGAAGAACTTCTGGCAGACGCCGGGAGTCGTCTCCACGGCCGTCGGATACGAGGGCGGCTACACGCCGAACCCGAGTTACGAAGAGGTCTGCACCGGCCGGACCGGTCACGCCGAGGCCGTGCGGGTGGTCTTCGACCCGGCCCGGATCTCCTACCCGGAGCTGCTCAAGGTGTTCTGGGAGTCACATGACCCCACCCAGGGCATGCGCCAGGGTAGTGATGTCGGCACGCAGTATCGTTCTGCGATCTTCTATCAGTCACCGGAGCAGGAGGCCGAGGCGCGGGAGTCGCTGGCCGCCTACCAGAAGCGGCTAACCGAGGCCGGCTACGGGCAGATCACCACCGAGATCGCGCCCGCACCGGGGTTCTACTTCGCCGAGGACTACCACCAGCAGTATCTTTCCAGCAATAAAAACCCGTACGGGTACTGCCCGGATCATGGCACGGGCGTTTCCTGCCCGATCGGCGTGGTCAAGGCCAGCGGCCCGCTCGGGGGAGTCAGGGCGGACGGCTGATCCAGCCGGGCGGCTCTTGCCGGGTAGCTGGGCGCATGAGCGATCAGGCTCACGCTCGCGGGCCGCATAAGTGTATCCACAAAATTGTGATACATTGACAGCATGGCTGCAGCGGATGCGCATACGGTGGGCCTAAGGGACCTGCGCCATCACACCAGTGAGGTGCTGGCGCGGGTGCGCCACGGCGAGACCGTTGATGTTACCGAGCATGGTCGGCTGATTGCGCGCATCGTGCCTGTGGGAGACCGGGAGCCCGCGCCGGTTCTGGTGCGCCTGGTCGCGTCCGGCAGGGCGACACTAGCCCGCCGCCCTGGGTACCGGCCCCGCATGCGGCCCGGTGATGGCAGCGACCGGCTCCCGGATGCGCTCGCGGCGATGCGCGACGAGGAACCCTGGTGAGCCTGTACTACGCCGACACGACCGCGGTGATCAAGCTGCTCGTCGAGGAGACTTGCTCGAAGGCGTTCGCGGCGTTCTACGACAGTCATGCCGACGCCGAGTGGGTGAGTTCCGCCCTGCTGCGGATAGAGCTCACCCGTGCGGTCGCCCGCGCCATGCCCGCGCTGCTCCCGGACGCCCGGGATCTGCTGACCGCCTTCTCCTACGTAGCGATCGATGACGACATCGTGGAAACTGCGATGGATGAGCCGGATCGGTCACTGCGGTCGCTGGATGCTATCCACCTGGCCACCGCGCGCATATTCGGTCCTGACCTCGATGCCCTTGTCACCTACGACAACCGGCTGGCGAGTGCTGCCAGCGACGCTGGGCTGATTGTTGCGGCTCCGCGAGATTAGGGGCCTGCGGGTCAGCTCCGACAGGTAGTGCCGACACTGGCAGTACCTGTCGAGCAATAAAAACCCGAACGGGTACTGCCCGGATCATGGCGAGGCGGGCTCTGCCGCGGCTCTGTGGGCCAGCCACCCTTCCTCCTACTATCACGACCATGTGCTGGAGGATCTGGGTGAGCGCTTCGACGCGGTGCTCGAGGCGATCGAAGCGACCGAAGGGCGGGTCACTAACCGGGTGACCCGGGGAAGATCATCCCGGGAGAGCTGGGAGATATCGAGTCTGGCGTACGCCAGCTCATCAGGAGCAGGCCCCTGGAAGTCACGGAAGTTACCCTGCCATCGGGGATGACAGTCCGGGTGCCGACTCCGGACGAGACCCTTGAGAATCAAGGGTTACCTGATCGTCCGGCGCAATCAGGTGCGAGACTACCTCGACGTTGCCGCGCTTTCCGACCGGTACGGGATCCCTCATGCTGGCGCTGTGCTTGCCCATATCGATGCTTATTACGCTGACCAGCGAGGCCCTGAACTGGAGGGTGTCGCGACGCAGCTCGCGCGGCAGCTGGCTGATCCCAGGCCGCGGGATGCCCGGACAATCCACCAGCTTGATCAGTACAAGCGCCTTGAGCCCCGATGGGCGGACTGGAAGAACGTGACCGGCGTCTGCCGGCAGGTGGCAGTGGAGATGGTGCGGTGAGTACCGGTCTCAAGTTCCGCAACCTCACCGCCTCTCCGGATGACCCGGTGGAGGCCTGGCCATTCGAGGGAATCGTCGCCGGGGTCGAGCGTGGCACCCTTCCCGACTGGCGCCGGCTGGCGGACGCCATCCGTGCTGATCCGTGGGGTCCGGTGGCGCAGCAGGTCCTGGAGGCCATCCGCCTCTCTCACCCTTTTGGCACTGCCGAGCTCATGGAAGGGGTGATGGCCAGCGCTCGCCAGATGGCTATCGACTCCGAGCGCGACGAGGTGGCGTCGGAAGTTAAGCGACTGGTCAGCCGTTCCGGCCTGTCACGCCAGGAGTTTGCCGACCGGATAGGAACGTCGCGATCCCGCCTGTCGACGTATATGTCAGGAAGCGTGATGCCCTCCGCGGCCCTGATGGTGAGGATGCGCCGGGTGGCAGGCCGATCCGCCTCTGGAAGCGCGTTGCCGAGGGCTGATGCTCGCGGGTGAGATCGGTCAGATAGTGCTGGCACCAGCAGTATCTTTCCAGCAGCTGGCCGGGCGGGTCTCTACGTCTCGCCTGGTCGTCATGTGCATGTGGCGGGTCTCAGGGTCGTGTGATCGCGGCCTTGCGGCCCGCTATCTGGCATCTGTGCTGACGTAGCAGCGTGTGACGGCGTCCGGGCCGGGAAGCTGGCCTGCCGTCTTGCAGGTCACCGCTTGGCGTAGTCGGCGAACCCCTGCCAGTCGATCACGACACACGGCTCGTCACCGACGGTCCACGCGTCATGCCCGGGTGCCATGATGGCGAAGTCCCCCGGGCCGAATTCCATTTCCTCGCCGTCGTCCATGACGACCTTCATCCGGCCGGAGACGAAGTAGCCCATGTGGGCAGCTTGACAGCTGTCCGTCTTGGCGATCGGCTTCACGTGGTCCGACCACCTCCAGCCTGGCAGGAAGGTTGCCCGGCCGACGGCGCCTCCTTCCATGTTCACCAGCTCGAGCTGGCCCGTGCCGCCCTCGAACGGCCGGGTCTCCTCAGGTGAATCGAGGCTCTTGCGAACAAGACCTGACATCTTGACCCCCTCTTTGTCGGTTGTGCTGGATCGTAAAGTCGCTGGGTCGCGCGCCGCATCAGGGGGGCTCCCTAGTCTTTCCCGTCGCATTCCTTCCGGTTGTGCGGTGCCAGGGCTTCCCCGCCCTCCCCGACTGGTGCCGGCTCAAGACTGGAGCGCCGGGGGGATGGCAGCGTTGCAGGGGCGCGCGCGTTTGCGCTGACTCGTTGCGGCGTTCAGCTGCCGGGGGCCTGGTGCGCGCCGACGCCGCCGTGGCCCTCCTGGGCCTACGGCGGCAGGCGGCGCTCGGCGTGCGAGGGTTCCCGGGTTAAGGCCGACCAGCTGCCAGGCGGAAGTTGCGCCCGTGCTGGAGTCAGTGTTGCTGCCGTGCGGCGCTGGGTTAACGCCAGACGACGGGCGGTCCGGCGCGCGACGACGAAGTCATCCGCGTGGCGGACGAGCCGCCCGCATGGGGCGGGTCTCAGGGTCGCGTGGTCGCGGCCTTGCGGCCCGCTTCCTGTTTCCCATTGATGAGGTATCGGGGGGCGGCGATCATGAGCTTTGGTCAGGAATCTCAAGCTACACTGCAGATTTCTGCTAAATTCTGCAGTGTAGATTTAGGTTTCTCGGGAGGCGACGTGGGTGAGCCACCGCAGCTAGTCCGGATTGCCGATGTCGCAAGCGAGCTCGGCCTCTCGCAGAGTCGCATCCGGCAGCTAGCCGACTCTGGCGCCATCCCCTCGACGAGAAGTCCCGGCGGCCATCGCCTGTTCGACTTGGGGGCGGTCCGCGCCGCTGTCGCGCGCCGGACGCTGCCGGAGGACCCGCTCACCGTCGCGCAAGAAGCGGAGCCATCCTGGATCCGTGAGCTGACGCTCCTAGGGCTTTCCGAGGATGCGGTCTGGCGCCGGGTGAAAGGCGACCTGGGCCTGGATGCGGAGAGCCCGGCAGGGCGCATTATGGGCTATGCCTTTACCGAGATGCTGAACAACGCTATTGATCACTCCGGTAGTGATATGGCGACCATCTCATGGTGGGTCACGTCGGACCAGTGGAGCTTCGAGATAAGAGACTACGGAGTGGGCGCCTTCGCTAAGCTCCGCGCCGGCCTTCACCTGGCCAGCGACTTTGAGGCCGTCCAGGAATTGTCCAAGGGAAAACGGACCACTGACCGGGCGCACCACACTGGCGAAGGGATCTTCTTCACTTCGAAGGCTGTAGACATTTTCCGCCTGACATCGTCTGGAGTTCGGTGGACAGTCGACAACCTCCGGCATGACGTAGCGCTGGGCATCGTCCCCGAGGCCAGCGGGACCTCAGTGATGTGCCAGATAGATCCCTCGACTGAGCGAAATCTTGCTGACGTTTTCCGCGAGTTCACTAGCGATTACGCCTTTGCGCGAACGAGGCCGGTGGTCAAGTTGTTCGCGATTGGTACCTCTTTCGTCTCGCGGAGTGAGGCGAGGCGGCTTCTGGATGGCCTGGACGCTGATTTTGAGACCGTAGAGGTAGACTTCGCCGGGGTAGCCGATGTTGGCCAGGGCTTTGTGGACGAACTGCTGCGCGTATGGCCATCGGCTCATCCTGGAAAGACTGTCATTCCCACCAACATGAATGCGGCGGTAGAGTTCATGATCCAGCGCGGGCTACCGCGCGCTGATCCCCCGGGCAGCTAACTGCCGCCGTTCCCGTGTCATCAGCCCGCCTGTACCTTGCGACCTGGCTCTGCTGCAGCTGAATTATGTCCTGGCTCAAAGGACTACCACCAGCAGTGGCTCCGCGAGACTGGAGGCTGCGGGTCAGCTCCGACAGGTCTGCCGCTTGCGACGTCAGCGGCTGAGATACTGGCTGGCTAGCGTGTACCAGACGATGAGCACGTTCATCGCTGCGCGCGGGCCGGCAGCTTGGTAGCGTACCGTGCTCGCGCCGGCTCGCTCCGTACCTGGGACCAGGGCGGCCAGTTCTGCGGCACCATTGAGCCGCAGGTCGGCCTCGATGACCAGTTCATCTGGGATGGCTACCGGCTGGATCGCCCCGGACGCGGCGCTGGCCAGGGCGCGCGCCGCCCCGGCGGCGATGGCCTCCCGGGCGGCTGCCGGGTGCTTGCTGCGCGCGGCGGTGCGTCCCAGCGCGGTCTTCACCGGAACGGTGACCACGCCAGGGAATGCCTTCTCTGCCACCGCGCAGATCACGTCATCGCCTGTCACCAGCCCTACCGGGACGCCCGCCGTCGCGGCTATCAGGGCATTGAGCTCGGCCTCGCTAATGGAGCGGCCGTTCAGCCGCACGTCGGCAAACCCGCTACCGCTGTAGGTGTGCGCCAGCACCCCAGCCGGATCCGCCGCCCCGGCGTGGTAACCGACGAACAGCACCACCCCGGTCTGCGGGGTTACTTCCTGCATCATGTCCAGCGGCTTGGGATCGCCGATAACGTAATCGGCGCGCTGGTCGAGCTGCTCGCCGAGCAGGTTGTCCATCGGCCCGTGGCTATCGTTGACCACCACGGACGTGGCGCCCCCGTCGAAGGCGCCAGCCACCGCAGCGTTGGCCTCCGCGGTCATCAGCGCCCGCGCGATCGCGTAGTCGTGCCCAGCCGGGTGCGTCTGCTGCCTGGTGGCGATACCTGCCACACCTTCCATGTCTACTGAAATCAGCACGTCCACCCGGGCAACCTCGCCTTCACGCCGCCGTGACCCATTCGTCCCAACCTAACCTGGCCTGCCATCGCAGGACGACCGGCAGCGGTCAGGTTAATGCGAGCGAACCACATGACCTGCATCCGCGAATTTGTGATCCATGGAGGTCGTGGCTGCGGCGGATGCGCATACGGTGGCCTGCGACCTGCGCCATCACGCCAGCGAGGTGCTGGCGTCGGCTCAGACTTCATGATTGCCTCCATGCGCAGGTGCCAACGTCGCCCTCCAGAAAGTGAGACGACAACCAGCTCGGGATTTCATCGCCGCAGACGAACGGTATCGCCGGCTCCGCGGGGCTGCCGGTCGCGCCTCAGTTCCGGCCGGTATTCCCATCCGAGCTAGCGCGGCGGAGTCACGCTCGGCGCGGCTGGCGGCCGCCGCCAGCGCAGGCCGCCCGAGCGGATGTCGGTCACCAGCGCCGCGCAGAACAGCGCAGCCGCTACCGCGCCAACGCCGTAGCCGGCCAGGGCCAGGGAGTGCTGCTGGCCGGGCGGCCAGCTGCGCTGGCTGGCGAAAGCGGTGAGGACGTTCCAGCTGGCCGCGAGCAGCAGGCTCGGCGCAAGCCAGCGCAGATAGGCCGGGCCCTGCGCAGGCCGGGCGAAGGCCCGGATGGACCAGATCACTGCGAGAACCCAGATGAAGCCCCAGCGCTCCAGGCTGGTGGCGAAGAAGATCAGGTACATGACGAGCGCCAGCAGCGCGGCGATCAAGGCGACTACGGTGAGGAGCGCTATCATCCAGCGGGCCGATTTCCGTGCGGCCAGGACCGGATGACCGGGTGGGGCGCGATGATCCCCGCTCATGGTCACACTGTAATGCGGTCCGCGCCATTTCCCGCTAGCCGCGATCGGCCGTTTCCTCCGCCGGGATCCGGTGGCCGGCTGGCGCCAGGCGCCCGTGCGAGCGCCTGCTGCAGCCGGGAGCCGAGCGCGGTTATTGCTGCCGGTCGCGCCGTAGCCGCTCGATGACCTCATCAGGGCTCTCGGTGGTGACCCGGATCATGGCCCGCACCGCGTCGGCCAGGGCGACTCGCGGCACGTCGAGCGCGATCGCGGCCGAGTCGGCCCACCGGGTGAGCTGCCGGTAGAGCTCGGGGCTCAGGTCCAGGGTGATCCGCACCGGCTTGGACCGGATGGCGGTCTGGCCGGGAGGAGCGGCGCCCCGCTCGGCGCGCCTGGACGCGGCGGCAGCCATCTGCATCCTGCGGCGCTCCTGCTCCCGCTCCGCGGTCATGACGGCACCTTCCCGAGGGGAACGCTTCGCTCGATGAGGTCGTGTGCCACGCCGCGCCACACGTCGCGGCCTGTCTCGGGAATCGGTATGCCGAAGCTCTGGGCGTAGACCTCAAGCCTGGGCACGGCCGTCCGCAGCACGTCATAGCTTAGGCCCTCCAGCGCCTCCCTGGCGTTCGTGGTGGAGTGCGCGCGGGAAATGCACCGGTTCAGCAGCACGGCCGTTCGCACCGGGCTGTCCCGGACCGCCTCGACTTCGCTGATCTCCTCCCGCACCGGCGAGGTGCGGTTGATCTCAATGGGACTCGGCGCGCACGGAATCAGGATCTCGTCGACGTACCGCATCACCGACCTGGCGATGCCCGCGTGGTCCTCCAGCTGCGGCGCGTCGATGATCACCACGTCATCGGGGTAGGCAATCTCGGGTACGCGCTGGTGCAGGCCGCGGGAGGGCAGCGCCACGATCCGGAACGGGAACGCGGCCGTCGGCGGCAGCCCCGGATCCATGGCGGCGAGATCGGACCACTCCAGCGCGCTGCCCGACGGGTCAGCGTCGACCAGCAGAACGCTGTTTCCGGCCTGGGCGAAAATGTGGGCCAGCCATACCGCTGAGGTGGTCTTGCCCGTGCCCGGCTTGAGATTGAGCAGGGCGACGCTGAGAGTCGCCATCAACGCAGTATTGCAGTGGCTACGGCAGTGCGGAAGGCCGCCTCGTGGCATCTCTGCCCAGCAGCGCTACCGTAAGCCGGACTAGTCGCCCTCTCGAGCCGAACGAAGGAGCGTGGTCGTGCGAGATCTCCAGCGGCTGGCCGCCTACGCCCTGATCATCGACCGCGAGGGCCGGGTGCTGCTGACCAGGGAGCCGGTCGGCCAGCGGCAGGCCCGCTGGATACTGCCGGGCGGCGGCGTCGAGCACGGTGAGCATCCGGAACAGGCCGTCATCCGTGAGGTGCGGGAGGAGACGGGCCTGAGCGCCGAGGTCGGAGACCTGCTGCGGGTGGTGAGCGACCTGGCCAGGGTAGGACGCCGGCGCCGGCTGCTGCATACCGTCCGGATGATCTACCAGGCAAGCATCGCGCCGGCCGGGACGGACCTGGCCGGGCCGCGGCCCTCCGGTGACGTTCGCTGGTGCCCGCGGCAGGAGTGGCGGGCACTGTCCCTGGAGCCATTCGCCGCACGAGTCCTGGACTGCCGTCCGGGCTAGCCTCCCAGCCCGCAGGCCGCCGCCACGGCATCGGCGGCTGCCTCACGATTCCCGGCCTCGGGCAGGCCCGGCCGCTCGAAGTCGTCCATGTAGATGTCGGCGGCCTGCGTCGCGCTGGTCGCGGCGTTCAGGGCCGGGATGAACTGAGCCCACTGCTGGTTGAAGGTCAGCAGGGCTTCCAGCTGAGTCTGCAGGTCTGCCGCGGGGTTCCCGGTGACGAATCCGGCGGGCAGCGGCGTCCAGCCGATCAGCCCGCCGCCGCCGGAGCCTGCCGACTCGGGGTCGCCCTTGGACTCCTGGTAGATGTTCCCGGCGATGCCGGCCGCGGCCAGCCCGGTGTACCCGTGCGCGGTCAGGAAGGCGACGATCGCCGCGTAGTTCTCCGGCAGCATCCCTGCGGTCCCGGTGCACGACAGGCTTGTGCCGCCGCCAGCGGCCGCGGCGGGCTGCTGGCTGGGCGCACTGGCCGGGCTGACCTGGCTGGCCGGGCTGGCTGACGTGCTGAGGCTGAGATGCGGAGCTGGCGCGGCCGCTGGCCTGAGGGCGCTGGCCGGCCGCCGGGGAGCGGCCTGCTCGACGATCCTGGGGTACTCGCTGCTGTTGACCGAGTAGGCGAGCCCGGTGGCCCCGCCGCTGATGTGGCCGAGCTCGACCGGATGAGTCATCGTCTGGTCCAGCGCCGCGGCGGCCGGCCCGGCCGACGCGAGGCCGTGCAGCTGAGGCCAGGCCACGAGCCCGCCCGCCACCGCCACGGCCGGCGCAGCCAGGCCCGCCCGGCGGGCTACCTTCCGGAACTGTGAGGGCGCCGTGTGCCGCCCCGTCCTTCTGATCTTCCGCTTCCCGCCGTGAGCGGTCAGTGAACTCAAGAACCTGCCTTACGCCGAACCGCGCCCGGCTACTCGCAAACCGCGCCTCTCACCAGGCCTGACTGGTCATTCATCAGGCAGCATGGCAGGACACTTGACGCAGAGTGGATTAATTCGGATCAATGGCCCAGTTGGGCTATTGACGCAGGCAGGCCGGTCACAATGCGGCTTAGCCGACCTGGAACGGGCTTCCGGCGGACGAGCGCCCGCCTGGCCCGCCCGGCGAGCTAGTCCTTCCTGGCCAGTCCGTTATGTCCGGATAGCACGATCCTGATCCGCGTGGCGCGGTCGCCCGCAGCGATGTCCCGCGAGCTCATCAGGGCCCGATCGCCCGCAGCACGTACCCGTAACTCAGGCCGGTCGCGGCCGGATGCCGGGCCAGCCAGTCACTGGCCACATGGCCGGGGAACTCGATGCTCAGGACCGCCCGCAGATCGTCACGGCTGGCGAAACGCAGTTCCGAGCGGATCTCGTGCCGGGTCGCCCCGCGCTCCTTCCACCAGCTGTCGACGACGGCCGCCGCGCGCCGCGGCGCCTCCCTCGAGGCAGCCGCGAGCAGGTCCGCGAACTCGCCCCAGTGCTGGTCGTTGTCCACCGCCACCAGCCTGCCGCCCGGCCGCAGCACCCGCAGTGCCTCGGCCAGGCCGGCCTCGGCACCGGGGCCGAAGAAGTAAGCGAACCGGGCATGGATGACATCGGCCGACCGGGGCGGCAGCCCGGTGCGCTCGGCGGACCCCGCCTGGACCTCGATGGCCGGCTGCCCGGCGGCCCGGGCAGCCGCCCTGGCCCGCAGGGCCGGGTCGGGCTCGATGCCGATGACGCGTCGCGCATCCGCGGCGTAGCGGGGCAGCCAGTAGCCGGTCCCGCAGCCCAGGTCCACGATGGTCTTGCCCGCCCATGGTGCCAGCTGGCGCGTCGCCGTCAGGACGTGGCCGGCCCGGTCCATGGCCCGATTCTCGATCTCGTAGGTCTCGGGATGCCGGCCGATGTTCGGCGCGAACCGCCAGTCCGGGTAGGCGGCCCGGGCGGCCGCGGCAGCAGCGATCCGGTGCCCGGGCTGTCCGGCCCGGGCACCAGCGAGGGTCGGCTTGGCGGTCACCCCCGAATTGTGCCCGGCCCTCCGCCGCGGCGGCTAGATCCGGCCCAGGTAGCGGTTGATGACCCCCGCGACCTCCTGGATCGTGACGATCCCGTATTCCATGTTCGGGTTGCCGGTCGTCAGCATCGCGATCGAGTAGCCGATGTCGTGGCCGGTGAAGTCACCGATGCTGTTGATGCGCCAGTCACCGGCATCGGGATAGGGCAGCCAGCCGTTCTTGACGTGCACGGTCACGCCGGACGCCGCGCCGGCCGGCACGCCCCACCGCTGCGACGGTATGACCTCGGCCATCAGCCTGAGCGCATACGCGCGCGAGGATGCGTCCAGCACCCTGTTCTTCGTGACCAGCAGCCGCAGCAGCAGGAGCTCGTCATGGGCCGTGGCCAGGGTCAGCCCCCAGGCGTAGCTGAGCTCGGTCTGGCGCATTCCGGCCAGATTGAGAAACAGCTGCAGGCGGCCCATGCCCAGCTCGTTCCACAGCGTGGTCGCCGCCGCGTTGCTGGACTGGGTGATCATCGCCCTGGTGAGGGCGACCTGGCCGGGACTGAGACCTCGGTGCTCAGTCATCAGCCAGTGCAGCAGCGCGCCGAGAATGATCACCTTGACGATGCTGGCCGAGTAGAAGTGCCAGTTCTGGTGCAGCCGGCAGGTGATGCCTGCCGCGGGGTCGTCCGCCGTGAGGCCGGCCACCGAGGACCGGCCGGCCAGGGCATGCTCGATGCCCGCGGACATCGAGGCGGCGATCCTCGGGTGGCGGGCCGAGGTGCAGACGGCGACGGCCGCCGTGCGCGCGCCCGCCTGCGCCGCCGCGGGCCGCGCCGCGATGCCGGTGGCGGCCAGCAGGGTCAGGCTGACGATCAGGATCAGCGCCAGCCTGGCAGGCCTGGTCGCCAGCACCGCCGGCTTCGTCGCTGAACGCATCGAGGGGCCTTCCGCTCGCCGGCCAGTGGTAAAGATGTCGTTAAGACGGCCAGCATCCCCGGCAGGTTGCCACGACGGTCGCAGGATCTCGCCGTCGCCGCCGGAGGCGCCGCATGACGGCCGGGCCAGGCCGGGCAAGCGCCTGATGACCGAGTACTCCAACGTGAAGGACCGCGGGCGCCTGGTCGGCCTGGTGTTCTCCACCCAGGCCCTCGGGCTGATCGCCGGGGTAGCTGCCGGCGACTCGGGCCGCGGCGGCTAGGCCACGGGCGCGCCCGCCAGCGGCCAGGTCAGCGATGGCACCGACGCCCTGGGCAGCGGCCAGCCGCCGGCCGCGGCCGGACGCAGGATCGGGCTGCGGCAGTTGCTGACCACCCGGCGGTTCGCGGTCATGCTGCTCGGCACCGCGGGCTGCTGGTTCCTGCTGGACTACGCGTACTACGGCAACACGATCTCGACGCCGCAGATCATCAAGCTGATCTCGCCGACGGCCTCGACCATGTCCACCATCGCCATCCAGCTGGCCTCTCACGCTGGTCCTGCCCGAGCCGTCGGGCCGGAGCCTGGAGGAGATCTCCGGCGACGTGCCGATGGCCGCGGAGCTGCTGCTCGCCGAGGCGGCCGAGCGCGCGAAGCTGGCCAGGGGCTGAGGCAGCGGGCCGTGGCCCGCGGCCTGACCATGATCACGAAGACGGGCCAGCCTGAGTCTCCTCCGGCTCTGGAGGTCCGGGCCAGGAACTGACCTTGGCCTGAGCCTTCGTGACCATGGTCCCTGCCGCTTGCTTTCCGGGTGCGTGACGCTCGGGCTGTTGGCCCTCAGGGACGTGAAAGCCCGGTGGTTCAGATGTCTATGCCGCATCCGCGTTCACCCGCCGACCTCGTGATGGCGCCCGTCCTGATCAGCGTCGAGCGGAATCTGGCGCTCGTGCGGGAGAGCGAGGACCTGGAGTTCGCGCTGGCCCTGGAGCTGGATGACGACGGCAGCTGGTACCGGACTCCGGCGGAGCGAGCCCGGCGGATCCAGCGGGTCGCGACCAGGGACGTCGACCTGCACGGCTGGGAGGCCAATCCCACGCCCGATCTGCAGGGCCTGGAGATCGCGCACCGCGGCTACAGCGTGTCGCTCATGCTGGGCAAGCGGCTGGCCGACTACGTCGCGGGCGCAGCCGAGCCGGCCCGGTAGCGCTCAGGCCAGCCCGGTAACGCTCAGGCCGGCGCGCCGCCGCGGCCCGCGCCGCCCCGGAACCGCGATACCCCGACGATCACGTCCGGGTCAGCCAGCGTCGTCATGCCATGACGGAACTCGTTCGCCATCGCCTCGCCGAAGCCCATCGTCGCGCCCTCCAGTACCGAGGCCCGGTCACTGCGCAGGCAGCCCTGCGGCAGGCCGGCGATCTGCCGGGCCAGCTGCTCAGCCGCCGCGCGCACGGTGCCGGTCGGTGCCAGGCGGTTCACCAGGCCGATGTCCAGCGCCTCCGGGGCAGCCACGGCGCGGCCGGTGAGGATCAGGTCGAGCGCCCGGCCCATCCCGATGACCTGCGGCAGCCGGACCGTGCCGCCGTCGATCAGCGGCACGCCCCAGCGGCGGCAGAACACTCCGAATACCGCGTCCTGCTCGGCCACGCGCAGGTCGCACCAGAGCGCCAGTTCCAGCCCGCCGGCCACCGCGTGGCCGGCCACCGCGGCGATGACCGGCTTGGACAGGCGCATCCGGGTCGGGCCCATCGGGGCGTTCCCGTCGGGCTCGGTCCGGTTGCCGTCCGGGCTGCCGATCGCCTTGAGGTCGGCGCCAGCGCAGAAGGTGCCGCCCGCGCCGAACAGCACGGCGACAGCCGCATCCGGATCGGCCTCGAAGTCGGCGAACGCCTCCGTGAGCGCGGCGGCGGTCGGCTGGTTGACTGCGTTACGCACGTCCGGACGGTTCAGGATGATCGTCGTGACTGGCCCGGAGCGATCGACGCGCACGGTGCTAGCGGGCACGCGCGCCCTCCCGGAGGCGGCCCGCGCTGCCGTCCGCCCGGACGGGCCGGACCGGCCGGCCAGCCCCGGCGACCGGCATGGCTAGCCCACCTGCCAGGTGTCGTTGCCCGCCAGCAGCGCGGTCAGGTCGCCGTCGCCCTGCTGCTCGCGCGCGGTCTCGATCTGGGCCGTCATCAGCTCGTCGTAGCTGGCCCGCTGCACCTGCCGGAACACCCCGATCGGCGTGCGGGCGACGTCCGAGCTGTCCAGCCGGGACAGCGCGAACGCGTAGGACGGGTCGGCGGCGTGCGCGTCGTGCCTGAGCAGCGAATCCGGGCCGGCCGCAGCGTCGGCTATCTCCAGCGACCCGTGCCGGCTGAACCGCAGCCCCTGACTGCCGTCAGCTCCGAAACGGATGGGCTCCCCGTGCTCCAGCCGGATCAGGTGCTCATCACGGGAGCCCGGCTCGGTGACGGCCGCGAACGCGTCGTCGTTGAAGATCGGGCAGTTCTGGTAGATCTCCACGAAGGCGGTGCCGCGGTGGTCGGCCGCCGCCCGCAGCACGCTGGTCAGGTGCTTGCGGTCGGAGTCGATGGTCCTGGCCACGAAACTGGCCTCGGCACCCAGCGCCAGCGAGACCGGGTTGAACGGCGTGTCCAGCGAGCCGAACGGCGTCGACTTGGTGACCTTGCCCTGCTCCGAGGTGGGCGAGTACTGGCCCTTGGTCAGGCCGTAGATGCGGTTGTTGAAGAGCAGGATCTTGACGTTCACGTTCCGCCGCAGCGCGTGGATCAGGTGATTGCCGCCGATCGACAGCGCGTCTCCGTCCCCGGTGATCACCCAGACGGACAGGTCGGGGCGGGATGCGGCCAGGCCGGTCGCGATGGCCGGCGCCCGGCCGTGGATCGAGTGCATCCCGTAGCTGTTGACGTAATAGGGCAGCCGGGAAGAACAGCCGATGCCCGAGATGATGACGAGGTTCTCGCGCGGGATCTCCAGTTCCGGCAGGAAGCCCTGGAACGCGGCCAGGATCGCGTAGTCGCCGCAGCCCGGGCACCAGCGGACCTCCTGGTCGGACTTGAAGTCCCTGGTGCTGAGCTTCTCGTCGGCCTTGGGCACCAGAGTCAGCGAGCCCAGCCGGGGCCTGCTGACCGCATGCTCGCTGGCCGCCGGGCCTGGCTGGTCAGACATTGACGATCACATCCTCGATGGCATCGGCCAGTTCGGCCGCCTGGAAGGGCAGCCCGCGGACCCGGTTGTAAGAGATCACGTCGACCAGGTAGCGGCCGCGCAGCAGCAGGGCGAGCTGGCCCAGGTTGATCTCGGGGACCAGCACCTTCTCGTAGGCATGCAGCACCTCGCCGAGGTTGGCCGGGAACGGCGACAGGTGCCGCAGATGGGCCTGCGCGATCGAGCCGCCGGACTGCCGGACCTGGCGGACGGCGGCGCCGATGGAGCCGAAGGTGGAGCCCCAGCCGAGCACGAGCACCCGCGCGTCCCCGTCCGGGTCGTCGACTTCCAGCGGCCCGATATCCGCGGCGATGCCGTCGATCTTCGCCTGGCGCAGCCGGACCATCCGGTCGTGGTTGTCCGGGTCGTAGGAGATCGTGCCGGACCCGTCCGCCTTCTCGATGCCGCCGATCCGGTGCTCGAGACCGGGCGTGCCGGGAATGGCCCACGGCCGGGCCAGGGTCCTCGGGTCGCGCTGGAAGGGCTGGAAGCCGGGGGTCCCATTGACGCCGGAGGTGTCGTTGGGCATGGCAAAAGAGAACTCATCCCGGAGCCGGGCCAGGCTGTCCACGCTGGGGACACGCCACGGTTCCGAGCCATTCGCCAGGTAGCCGTCGGACAGGATGATGACCGGGGTGCGGAACTTGACCGCGATCCGGACGGCCTCGATGGCCGTGTCGAAGCAGTCTGCCGGGGTGGCCGGGGCCAGCACGGCGACCGGGGACTCGCCGTTGCGGCCGAACAGCGCCATCAGCAGGTCGGCCTGCTCGGTCTTGGTCGGCATCCCGGTCGACGGGCCGGCCCGCTGGATGTCGCAGATGATCAGCGGTAGCTCGACCGAGGCGGCGAGGCCGATCGTCTCGGCCTTCAGGCACATGCCCGGCCCGGACGTGGTCGTGACGCCGAGGCTGCCGCCGAACGCGGCGCCGAGGGCGGCCCCCACCCCGCCGATCTCGTCCTCGGCCTGGAACGTGCGCACGCCGAACCGCTTCAGCTTGGACAGCTCGTGCAGGATGTCCGACGCCGGGGTGATCGGGTAGGAGCCGAGGAACAGCGGCAGCCCGGACCGCCGCGAGGCGGCTACCAGGCCGAAGGCCAGCGCGCTGTTGCCGGTGATGTTCCGGTAGATGCCGGGCCGCAGGGTGGCGGGCTTGACCTCGTACTGGACCGAGAAGGCCTCAGTGGTCTCGCCGTAGTTCCAGCCCGCCTGGAACGCGGCCTTGTTGGCCGCCATGATCTCCGGGCTCTTGGAGAACTTAGCGGCCAGGAACGTCATCGTCCCTTCGACCGGCCTGTTGTAGAGCCAGGACAGCAGGCCGAGCGCGAACATGTTCTTGGCGCGCTCAGCGTCCTTCCTGGTGATGTCGAAGCTCTCCAGCGCCTTGACCGTCACCGAGGTGATCGGGATGGCGTGCAGCTGGTAGGCGTCGAGGGAGCCGTCCTCGAGCGGGTTCTGGGCGTAGCCGACCTTCGCCAGGTTGCGCTTGGTGAACTCGTCGGTATTGGCGATGATGTCCGCGCCGCGGGGCACGTCGTTCAGGTTGGCCTTGAGCGCCGCCGGGTTCATGGCCACGAGCACGTCCGGCCTGTCGCCGGGCGTGAGGATGTCATGGTCGGCGAAATGCAGCTGGAAGCTCGACACGCCCGGCAGCGTGCCGGCCGGGGCCCGGATCTCGGCCGGGAAATTCGGCAGTGTCGACAGGTCATTGCCGAACGTCGCCGTCTGCTGGGTAAACCGGTCGCCGGCGAGCTGCATGCCGTCGCCGGAGTCCCCGGCGAACCGGATGATGACGCGCTCGACCTGCTGGACCCGCTTGATCACGGTGGAAGGCCTCCTCCATAGCGCCGAGGCCGTGTTCATTGGTCACGCGGTGACGGCGTGCATCTGTGAGTGCCGCCCCGGAGCCGGGGCGTCCAAGGTCAGAAACTCCTCACAATCTTACCGGCGCGGCCGCCCGGTTAGCCGCCTTGTAATGCTGAGCCGCACCAGTCATCCGCATCGCGTGATCGCGTGATCGCGCGACGCGCCGGTCAGTTACCTAGAGTGTCAACCCGACTGCACACCGAAGCGTCATACTCGCGTAGTGCCAATGTGACCGGCTGTAGCCCCCAGGGTCGGCGGTCACCGGCAGCGGTGCGCGGAATGCAGGCAGCGAGAAGGGTCTCGCGCCAAACAAGGAGGCCTCGGCTTCATGACTGATCTCGGGCAGGGACGGGCAGTTGCCCCCGCGAGCGCTCATCCCACGCCGTCCTGCATCCGGCCGCGCCAGGCGGCCAGCGAGCGACTGGCCACCGGCCAGGCGGCTGATCGCCGCGCCACCGCCCGCGAGGCGCTCGCAGCGGCGCTGTCCGGGGTGCGGCTCGGGGGCAGGGACCGGCAGTTCCTGAGCAGGCTCGTGCACTGGGACAAACGCATCGCGTCGTCCGTGGCATCCCTGCTCTGGCGTGCGCGGCTGGCCGGCCGGGAGGAGGCCGCGCTGACGCCGCGCCAGCTGGAGGTCGTGATCGCGGCACTCGGCGATGCGGCTATCTACCGGAAGCTCGGGGGCGGACTCCATGGGCTGCTGGGACTGCGAGAACATCGCCGCCGGGCGGTGCGCCGACCACGCCAAGGACGCTGACCGCGCGCGCAATTACGCCGAGCTCGCGGCCATGCTGTCCGGCCGCATGCAGGCCGAGGCGCCGCCGCTGCCGACCGATATTTCCGGCTATCGGCGCAGGACTCCGGTCGCGTCGTAGCCGGGCATGACCTGGCCGCGCTAGCGGTAGTTGACGAACTGCAGGGCCAGATCGAACTCCCGGGCCTTCAGGAGGCTGATCACGTCCTGCAGTTCGTCCTTCTTCTTGGACGAAACACGCAGCTCGTCGCCCTGGACCTGGGCGCGGACCCCCTTGGGGCCCTCGTCCCTGATGAGCTTGGAGATCTTCTTCGCGTCCTCCTGGGAGATGCCCTCCCTCAGGCTGATGGCCAGGCGGTACTCCTTGCCGGAGAGCTTCGGCTCGCCCGCGTCCAGCACCTTCAGCGACACGGAGCGCCTGACCAGCTTGTCCTTGAAGACATCCAGGACCGCGTTGGCCCGTTCCTCGCTGTTCGCCCTGATTTCCACCCCGTGATCGCCCGACCACGCGATCGATGCGCCCACGCCCCGGAAGTCGAAGCGCGTGCTGATCTCCTTGGCGGTCTGGTTCAGCGCGTTATCGACTTCCTGGCGATTGATCTTCGAGACAACGTCGAATGAGGATTCACCTGCCACGGGGTCCAGGTTAAACGTCGCCACGCTCAGCAGCGCAACTGACGGCCGCGCCTGAGCCTGGGCGTGTCCGGCCCCCGGAGGCCCCTAGCCCGGTCCGGCGGACCTCGGTGCTGACCTAACGGCCGAGTTCCGCTATCCTTCACAGTGCTCGTCCCTGCCGGGACCGGCGAGGCAGGTTGCCCGAGTGGCCAAAGGGAGCGGTCTGTAAAACCGTCGGCTCAGCCTACGTTGGTTCGAACCCAACACCTGCCACTACCAGCGGAAACGGCCCGTAGCCTGCGCATACGCGCGGTTGCGGGCCGTTGTGCTACGGGCTGTCGTAGTCCCGTTGTGTCCATGTGGGTCCGGCTGTTTCCAGCTGTGCACGGACATATAGCGGACAGCGTCCGCGATCATGAACCCCGTCAGGCGGGTCGCCGTGGGCGGATCACCCGGCCGAGAAGGCGGAGGACGCGGTTCGCCGGACCGCTTGCTCTCCGGGTTACGGTAGCCATCCGCCGCGGTGACGGGCTTGGCAGGGGCCGGTGTTTCCTGGGCGCGGCTCGCGGCATGGTCGCAGGATCCGCCGGAAGGGGCGGCGCCCTTGCTGATTGCCGGGCGCCGGCCTGAGCCTCCGCTGGCAGGGCGCCGCCGGCGCCCCGGGTGGCTCGTCGGTGATCTCGCCCAGGTCAGCAGGGCGCTGTACCGCTTCAAAACTAATCGCAGAGTCTCTGACCTGGGGATTCATGAGATTGGCTACGCCGCCTGGTAGTACTCGTTGATCACGCCTCCGAGCACCTTGCGCCGACGGATCGGTGCGTCGAGTGACAATACGGCGGGCTGATCCTGGTCGGGTGGTCGTTGCTGGCGGGACTGGTGCGGGCGGTGGCGGTTGTAATGGCCGGCGTACTCGCCTAGGACTGACCGCAGGTGCCGTTCGCCGTAGATGAGCATCCGGTCGGTGCACTCGGCTCGCGCTGTGCGCACCCATCTCTCGGCATAGCAATTCGCGCGCGGGGTCCGCGGCGGGGTCTTCACTACCGTTACGTGGCTTCGCAGGTGGGGCCGGATCTAACCCGCAGAGCCAGTTACGCACTCGCCAGCAAAGATCTCATCGAAGGAAGCCCCGGCACACTACGTGTTTCGAAGACCTTGTCGCCGCGCTGCGGGTGTGGGCGAAAGGCCTGCTTTGCCTGGAGGCGGCCGTTGAGCTGCTGATCGGGAACCGGTCGTGGCTCTTTCGCGAGGATTTCCTCGAAGTTGCCGTGGAGTTCGGCTGGGAGGTATTCAGCGGCCGGCGGATGGCGGCGGTCGACTTCGTGGCGGCGGCCGGCGCGCTGGAGGCAGGCGTGCTGCCATGCTCGGGCGGCGAGGGCCGGGTGCTGCGGATCGCGGCGAGCATCGCCGAGGGGGTGCCCGTCGATATGCGGGAGGCTGTGACCGGCCTTGATGAGGACAACGCCGTGCTGGCCGCGGCGGCGGTGCTGCGCGCTGCTGGTCACGGGGGCCTTCGCGGGGCCCTGAGGGGTGAGCGGTGAGCGGCGTTACCGAGGTGCGGGTGACCCGGAGCCGGGATGTGCTGGAGGGCCAGATACTGCCGGTGACGGGCCGGCTGCGGCGGCACGGCCGCCTGGAGCTGCTGGTGGTGCTCCCCGATGGCACCAGCCGGCTGATCCCGCAGGCGTGGACCGGCGACGGCGACGGCGGCGGGACGGGCGCGGCGGGCGCGACGCTCGGGTCGGTCAGCGATCTGCTGGCCGCATGCGTGCTGGTTGCCGCGCTTGGTGTTCGCGCCGCAGGCATCCGGGAGCAGGCTGCACGAAAGTCACCGTGCAAGGAGGACAACCGTGCAGCCTGCGCAGCTCAGTCTGCTGCCGGAACAGGTTCCGGCACCACCCCCGATGGTTTTTGCCCGGCTACCCGGCCAGGAGGTGACCACGGCGATCAGGTTGCTGGCCCGGCTGATCGCCAGGAGCGCCGGCCCGGCGCTGGCCGCGCCGGCTGGAACGGGGGACGGCGATGACTGAGGCCGGCAAGATAACCGTCTCGCATCGTCGCAGGTCGGCTGCTATCTACGTGCGCCAGTCGACCCTCGCCCAGGTCGAGCGCAACAAGGAGTCGACCGCCCGCCAGTATGACCTGGTCGAGCGTGCCCGTCAGCTGGGCTGGCCGGCGAGCGCGATCCGGGTAGTCGACGGTGACCTGGGCGTGTCCGGATCGGTGCTCGGGCACCGCGACGCGTTCGACGGCCTGGTCGCTGAGGTCGCGCTCGGACAGGTCGGGATCATCCTGGCGCTGGAGGTCTCACGGCTGGTCCGCGACAATGCGGCGTGGTACCGGCTGCTGGATCTGGCCGGGGCGTGCGACACGCTGGTCGCCGACGCCGACGGGGTCTACCACCCGGGGCTGTTTAATGACCGCCTCGTCCTCGGGCTCAAAGGGATCATGAGCGAGGCTGAGCTCCATGTGCTGCGGGCCCGCCTGGACGGCGGGATCCGCAGCAAGGCCGCCCGCGGCCACCTGCGCCGCGGGCTGCCGGTCGGGCTGGTGTGGGGCGAGGCCGACGGACAGATCGGGTTGCACCCCGATGAGGCTGTCACCGGCGTGATCGGTGCGGTGTTCGAGCAGTTCGCGGTATGCGGGTCGGTCCGCGGGGTGTGGCTGTGGCTGCGTGATCAGGGCCTGCGCTGGCCGCTGCAGGGCGCCTGCCGGCGCGGCCAGGACGCCGAGATCACCTGGGTGGCGCCGACCTATCACGCGGTGCATACCACTTTGACGAACCCGGCCTATGCCGGTGCCTGCACCTACGGCCGCACCCGCTCCGAACGCTACGTTGACTCCGGCGGGGTGCTGCGCAGCCGGCGCCGTGAGGTGCCCCGCGACCAGTGGGAGGTACTCATCACCGGCCACCATGAAGGATGGGTCACCTGGGAGACCTATCTGGCCAACCAGCAGCGCATCGCCGGCAACACCCGGCCGCAAGCCCGCCAGCCGGGCACCGGCGCGGTCCGGGAAGGCAGCGCTCAGCTGCAGGGCCTGGCCAGCTGCGGGATCTGCGGCCGCAGGCTCGCTGTGTTCTACGACGGGCCGGCCAAATCCACCCCCGGCTACTTTTGCACCGGGACCGGTACCGGCTCGATCGGCGCACGCGGAACACGACACCTGCGCATCGGCGGTTCGGCGATCGACGCGGCCGTGACCGGCGTGTTCCTGGCCGCGCTGGCGCCAGCGGCGCTCCAGGCATGCCTGGCCGCTGCCCAGCAGCTCGAAGACGGCTACGACACCGCGCTGGACCAGTGGCGCCGCCAGCTCGAGCAGGCCCGCTACGCCGCGACCAGGGCTGAACGCCGCTACCGGTCGGTGGATCCCGAAAACCGGCTGGTCGCCCGGGGCCTGGAAGCCGAATGGGAGACCGCGCTGGGACAACTAGCCGACGCCGGCGCCGAGCTCTCCCGCCGTGAACAGGCCCGGCCCAAGACCCTGACCGCCGCCGAACGCGCCGCCATCTTGTCCCTGGGCGACAACCTGGAACAGGTATGGACAGCACCGACCACCACCGACAAGGACCGCAAGCAACTGCTGCGCACCCTGCTGGAGGAAGTCACCGTCAACGTCCACCGCGACGACAACGAGGGCCGGGCTGACCTGCTGCTGCGGTGGAAAGGCGGCGCGATCAGCGAGCTGGCCGTGCCGATCAGGCGCCAGCCCCCCAAGTTCCGCACCGACGAGGACACCGTCGAGCTGATCCGCCGTCTGGCCGTCCACTACCCCGACGCGCAGATCGCCGGCATCCTCAACCGGCAGCAGCGGCGCACCGCCAAAGGACTGTCCTACACCCCGGCTAGAGTCCAGACACTGCGGTTCCGCAACGACATTCCCGGCCGCCGGCCCAGCCGCGACCCGCAGGAAGGAGAACTGCTCACCGTGGCCGAGACCGCCAGGGACCTGGGCCTGGTCCCCTCCACCGTGCACCGCTGGCTGAACGACGGATTCATTCACGGCGAGCAACTCACCCCCGGCGCGCCGTGGCGGATCCGCCTCACCGACGAAATTCGCGCCCTACTTGTCGACGACACCCCCGGCGGCTGGCTCGCCACCCTGGAAGCCACCCATGTTTACGGCGTCTCACGCCAGACCCTCTTGCAACGCGTCAAGCGCGGCGAAATCCGCGCTGTCTACCTCCGCACCGGACGCAAGAAGGGCCTGCGTATCGCACCTCCAGCCCCGCAAGAAGGCCTGTTCTAACCGACAAAATTCAGCAAAGGAGCAGTGTGATCATGCATCCAACGAGGCGGTGGAGTTCGAGCCGCGGTCGCGAAGCAGGAACCTGATGTCCTCGAACCGTTCGCCGAGGGTGAGGGCGAGGTTGCGGGCCTGCTGCACCGTCCATTCCCCGGTGGGATGTGCGGTGACCCCGCCAAGGTGCATCCGGCGCGTGCCGTGCTCGATAAACACCAGGACATTCGATAAATACCAGAACATTCGATAAATACCAGGACATACAGCCTGTCCAGCAGCACGGTGTCCACGTGCAGGAAATCCACCGCGAGGATCCCGGCGGCCTGGGCGTACAGGAACTGACGCCAGGTCGGGCCCGACCGCCGGGGAGCCGGATCGATGCCCGCGGCATGAAGGATCTCCCACACCGTAGACGGCGCAACGGCGAGGCCGAGCTTCGTCAGCTCGCCGTGGATCCGGCGGTATCCCCACAGCGGATTCTCCTTCGCCAGCCGAACGACCAGGCATGCAATGCTCGGTACCGTCGGTGGACGGCCGGGCTTGCGCCGCCCGCTCGTGTCGTACTTAGCCGCGGCCAGCTTGCGGTGCCAGGCCAGCAGCGTCGCGGGTGTCACCGGAAAGATCTCTGTCCAGCGCCTGCGGGGGAGGAGCCGAGCCAGCGCGGCGAACCACACCCGGTCGGTCGGCTCGTACCGTATCCGGCCAGTCTGGCGGCGCAGCACCGCGTTCTCGTGCCGGAGCACCAGCACCTCAGCAGCCTTCGCCCGGTCGCCGCGGAACACCAGGACAGCCACGTCGAGTACCCGGCACGCCAGCAGGTAGACGATCTTGAGCAGCATCCGGCCAGCCAACCATCACCGTGTCAAGCCTGCTGGCGATAGCGCAGTCAGCCACTCAATCGAGTATTCGGGCGGCACAAGATCCGCCAGCGCCACAGCGCCGGCCGCGCCTACTTCGAGAAGAAACTGGCCGAGGGCAAGACCCGCAAAGAAGCGCTCCGCGCCCTCAAGCGGCGTATCAGCGATGCCATCTACGCCCGCCTCCAGGCCGACGCGCGGCGAGCCCGCGCGAAGGGCCCGGCAGGGCAGCAGGGGAACGACTCTGTCGCCAGCGCGGCCGGCTCACACCCCCAGGCTCCGGCTCTTCGGCCAAGCCACTCCCGGACCCGCCCCCACACTACGACCCCGGCCAGCCCCCCGCCGCGCCAAGACCTGCCCCTTTCCCCGCGGCTGCCGATCCCGCCAGGCGACGAGCCGCAGGTCAAGGTCAGCGCCCGGAGCGAAGCGAGGACGTACGACCTTGACGGGTGGCGAGCGACGGCCACGATAAGGCTGCGGAGAAAGGGGGAAACCTCTGCGGATGGAACCGGTCATAACAACCCGCGCAAGACCCCTTGACACGGCTCCGCCCCTTCAGGGATGACACAAAGAGGCGTTGTTCGGCGCGGTTACGGGGTCTCGGCCGGTAGACCGTCACCCGCGCATAACGCACTAGCCCCCTCGGTGGCGGCTGCCTGCTCGCGGGCGGCCGCGGCCTGCTCGCGGGCGGCGGCCTGGGCGGCCGCGGCCCGCTCGCGGGCGTCGCGGAGCGCAGCGGCGGCCTGGGCGGCAGCGGTCTCGGCGGCCTGCTGGGCGGCGCGGGCGGCCTGTAGCGCCTCGGCGAGCGCGTCTGCCTCGGCGGTGGCCTGGGCGGCCTGGGCGGCGGCGGTGCCGTCGGTGACCTGGCGCGGGCCCTGGTCTTCGGGATGGCGACCGGTCTGGACTTGTTCAGCGCGCCGGGCATCGTGCGGCGGCGCGGCCAGGAAGCCGGTGATCAGGGGCGTGAGCAGGCTCGGGCGGGTCACCAGCTCGACGTGGCCGCCGTGGTAGACGTGCAGCGTCGCGTGCGGGATGCCCGCGGCCAGGATGCGGCCGTTGGCCACCGGGATGATCGGGTCCTCGTCGCCGGTGAGCACCAGGGTGCGCTGGCGGATGAGCGGCAGTAGCGGCAGCGTGGTGAACCCCAGCGCGGCAGTGTGCTGGTACAGGTAACCCACGCTGAGCGGGCTGATCCGCGCCTTACGCAGGGCGCTGGTCAGCGCGTCCGGGTCGGTTTTCGCGCTTCCTCCCCACAGGTCGCCATAGCGGCGCAGGATGAGGTTCTTCACCAGCGGCAGCGGGTTGGGCGGCAGCATCGTCTGCGGCCCGGTTGAGGTCGCCACCAGGATCAGCCGCCGGCACAGGCGCGGGTGGCACAGCGCGAACTGCTGAGCCAGCCCGCCTCCCCAGGAGATACCCAGGACGTCGGCCTGCTGGTGGCCGAGATTATGCAGCATCTCGGCCAGGAGCAGGGCCAGGGTGGTGAAACGGTACGGCAGATTGGGCAGCTGAGAGCCGCCGGTGCCGGGAGCATCGAAGCGGATCACCTCGATGGCCGGGTCGAGTGCATCCACGAACGGCCGCAAGGCTTCCAGCCGCATGCCGATGCCGTTGCACAGCAGGAGCGGAGGCCCTGTCCCGGTGCCTGGCCGGATTGCGACGCGCAGCGGCGCCCCGCCCACCCGCGTGATCTCTTCGCGCACGGAGTCATCCCTGACAGGCATGTCCATTCCTCCTCGGGCACGCCGTGGCTACCGCCTCTGTGACGGAAGTCACACGGATACGGGGATAGTAACGATGCTCTGGATAGTACGCAATAGGCAAAGTCTAGTTAGCACGACTGGATTCCGGCGGGTGAGCGGGGAGGGACGGGGGCTGGTGTTAGCGGACGGGCTTGTGTCGTTGGCGTCGCTGGCGGGCGGACGGTGGTGGCGGCGGCGGTCACCGATGCGTGGGGATGACGAAGCGGTTTCGCGCGGCTGCCGGGCCGCGGTGATGCCGGGCGGACCGAGCTGGCGGAACGGCTGCTGGCCAGCCAGGGGAAGTTCGCCGAGGATGTGCTGCGCGCGACCACGCCGCTGCTCCCCGGCAAGGGCGACACCGGCGCCAAGAAGAGCGGCGGCGAGACCAGGCAGGCCTCACCTTCCCGGCGGGCCGGGCCCGCCACCTGCGATAGGTCCACTGCCCGCGGCGAGCCGATCGCGGTTCGCCGCAGACTTGCTTACCATCCTGAGCAGAGAGCGAAAAGCACAGAATCACGGAGCGACAGTGACCGGTACCTGGAACGCGCAGACGCAATGCCTGGGCGCCTTCATCCGTAATCGACGTAAGCTCGCCCGCCTGTCACTGCGTCAGCTTGCTGAGATGACGTCTCTCTCCGATCCCTACCTGAGCCAGCTCGAGCGGGGCCTGCACCTGCCATCGGTGCGCGTGTTCAAGCTGCTCTCCGAAGCGCTGAACGTGTCCGCCGAGACGCTGCTTGCCCAGGCGGGCGTGCTCGACTTGGCTTCCTCCGGGGATGGGGCCGCGGCGGCTGACGAGCCCCCAGCATCGTCGGTGGAATCTGCCATCAGCGCCGACGAGCGCCTGGCCGACCAGCAGAAGGCCGCGCTGATCGCCGTCTACCGCAGCATGCTCCGCTCCTAGTGCACCTCTCCGCCGCTGCTGCGCTACCTGTCGGAACCCCCGGCTGCGGGAACAGATCACCCAAGTCACCAACCGGAACGAGGCCTTCCACGGCTTCGCCGACTGGCTGAGAATAAATAACCCCAGAGTTCCCTGAGGTCTCTCCAGGCCGTCCAGGCCCAGGACCTGGGCTTTCCCCGCTTCGGCGGTGCCGGTTTCACTGTTGAAGAAATCTCGTGCGCCCAGCAGAGCGGGTGTGGGGTGCCAGAAGTCTGCCTGGCCTGTGAGCTGCAGCGATGCACCGGGGTCAGCAGCAGGCCATGATGATCAGCTGTGTCCCTCCGTCTGCTCTATCTCATCTTCATCCGGCTGTGCGGGTGGCTGGTCCTGCTCGGCCGCTCATCGGCGTCGAAGAACGCGGAGTTGCTGGTGCTGCGGCCTCGGCCCCGCCTGGACTGGGCCGACCGAGCCGTCCTGGCCGCGTTGATCCGTCACCTGCCCAGAAGGCTGCGTGCGCACCGGCTGGTCACGCCCGGCATCGCGCTGAGGTGGCACCGCCGCCTGGTCGGAAAGAAGTGGACTTGCCCGAACCGGACGGGCCGGCCGCCGGTCAGCGCCGAGATTGCCGCGCTTATCGAGCGGCTCGCCACCGAGAACGCTTCGTGGGGGTACCAGCGGATCCAGGGTGAGTTGCTGAAACTCGGTCACCGGGTCAGCGCGTCCACGATCCGCCGGGGCCTCAAGGCGCTGCGGATCCCTCCGGCTCCCCAGTGGCATACCGAAATGACCTGGCGGCGGTTCCTGCACTCCCAAGCCGCGACCATGCTGGCCGCCGACTTCTTTCATGTGGACTGCGCGGTAACGCTCCGCCGCCTGTACTGCCTGTTCGTGATCGAAGTCGGCTCCCGCTACGTGCACATCCTCGGGGTGACCGCGAACCCGTACGGGCCGTGGACCACCCAGCAGATCCGCAACCTGCTGATGGACCTCGGTGACCGGGCCGCGGGCTTCCGGTTCCTGGTCCGCGACCGGGCTGGGCAGTTCACTGCCTCGTTCGACTCGGTGTTCCAGGTTGCGGGCATCAGGATTATCCGCTCTGCGGTCCAGGCGCCGCGGATGAAACCTTTGGTTTCACACTGCACCTCTTCGGGTCGGTTCGCGGGTGTCTGATGTTTGTGCAGGTCGCCGGTCGGAGAGCGGGGGTAGTCCGTGGTGCGGGGCCGGCGGGTTCGGTCCGGGCGGGTGGTAGAGCGCCTGGCCTTTATCGTTGTAGCACGTGCCAATGACAAGACCGGCGTGGCGCCAGGCCTTGACCGTGCCGGCGGACACGCCGAGCTGGGCGGCCGTCTCGTCCAGGGTGAGCATGCCGGTGTCGCGGAGTCGCTGCTGCCGGCTGCGCAGCCCGTATTCGTCGCGGATGTTGCGGACGATCAGGCGGTGGAAGGGGCGGCCCTCGCCGCTGGTGTGGCCGCGGGCGTTGAGGATGGCGGCGATCTCGGCATGGGTGTGGTGGTCCAGCAGCTCGTCGATCGCCTCGACCGCGTGCGGTGGGGTCTGGCGCAGTTCCCGGGCGGTTTTGGGGTCCGGCAGGGTCAGGGTGTGGTCTTGCCCGCCCTGCCATCGCATGTTGCAGGTGATGGTTTTTGCGTTCCTGGTGACGGTGACGTCGGTGAGGAGCAGGCGGGTCATGCGCTTGCGTTCCCGCTGCGGGGTGGCCGGGTCGTTCCAGATCGCGGGGAAATCGGTGACCAGCTTGCGTATGCGGGTTTTCCGGATCTCGGCGAGGTTGGCGGTGGCGGCTTCCTGGGCCTTGTCGTAGGCGTCCCGGGCGTCATTGAGTGCGCGCAGCGCGGTGTTCCAGTCGGCTTCCAGGGTGTCGGCGACGAGCTGGTTGGCGGGGTCAACCGTCAGGTAGCGGCGGCGGGTCAGGTCGGCGTGGTAGCGGGCGCGCTCGACGACGGCGGCCCGTAGCCTGTCGGCGTAGTCGGCACGCTGCCCGAGTTCGGCTGCGACGGTGAGCGCGGCTTCGACGGCCAGCGGGGTGAGGGTGTCGATCAGCAGCTGGCCGATCGCTGCGTCCGGGCTTGCCCCGGGAAGGGCCTGGCAGATCTGGTCTGCGTGCTCGACCATGGATCGCTGGCATACGTAGTCGGGGAGCTGCAGGCCGCCGCGGACGTGGTAGCGCACGGTCATCCGGTTTCCGCACCGGCCGCAGATGATGATGCCCTGGAGCAGGGCGGGTCCTTCGCGGGGCGGGCCTTTCTTGCGGTCGGTTCCGTGAGCGGCGGCGCATTCGGCGAGCCGGACCTGGTTGGCCTCGAATTCATCCAGGGTGATGTAGCCGGGGTGGGCGCCGGGGAGGAAGGAGATCCATTCCTCGCGGGGCTTGATCTGGCGGATGCAGGTGCCGTCGCCGTCGGCGTGGTCGCGGTGCCGGCCGAAGCAGAGCACCCCGGCGTATCTGGGGTTGCGCAGGATCGGGAGCACGGCCGGGTGTGCCAGCGGCGCCCAGTCCAGCTCGCCTTTGCGGGGTCCCTTGCGGTGCCGGCGGGGGAACAGCAGCCCGGCGTCGTTGAACGTCTTCACTACTGCGTGCGCCGACCCGGCGGCGGCGAAGGTAGTGAACAGGTGCCTCACGGCCTGCTGGATGGAAGTGTCGGGGTCGGGGCCGGCGTGGCCGGCGGCGTCGTAGGCCAGCCCGACGGGCAGCGGGGTGATCAGCTCGCCGCGGCGGGCCTTGGACAGGATCCCGCCGCGCATGCGGGAGCGCAGGAAATGCAGTTCAGCCTCGCTGAGCTGGCCTTTCATGCCGAGCAGCATCCGGTCGTTGAAGTCGCGGGGGTCATAGAGGCCGTCTTCGTCGCAGATCAGCGTGCCGCTGAGGGCGCAGATCTCCAGCAGCCGGTGCCAGTCGGCGTTGTTGCGGGCCAGCCGGGAGCATTCCAGGCCCAGCACTATCCCGGCCTTGCCCATGCCCACGTCGGCGGCCAGGCGCTGGAATCCTTCCCGGTCGGCGGCGGAAGCGCCGGAGTGGCCCTGGCCGGTGTCGATGACGATGATCTGCTCGCTGCTCCAGCCGAGCGCGATCGCGCGCCCGCGCAGGTCGTACTGCCGCAGCGTGGATTCGGTGCTGGTGAGGACCTGCTTGATCGTGGACTGGCGGACATACAGGTAGGCGCCGCGGCGCAGATGCGCGGCAGTGACCTTGGAGGAGGCTGGGGGGGCAGTGTTCATCACGGGTCCGGCCTTTCTGCAGGCGGGCATCGGGTCATCGGGCGGGGGTGAGCGTCATCGCGGCCAGGATGTCGATGAGCTCGCGGGTGGCGGCGGCGGGCAGCCCCGGGCCGCCGGCCCGGGACGCCAGGGGCGCTGACGGGGTGGCGGCGGGGATCAGGCCGGCAAGGGTGCGCCGCCATGTGGTGACGCCCTTGCCGGTGAGCACGCCGAGGCCGAGGGGGAACGCCTCGGCGCGTGCGTGCAGGGCGGCGTGACGCAGTTGCTCGTAGCGGGCATCCAGCCCGGTACCGGGGGCGGTGACCTGGCCGGCATCCGGGCAGGTGCCCGGTTCAGCAGCCGCGTGGCCAGGTGAAGCCGGCGGGGACAGGGACGGGTGCTCCTCCTTTCCCGGTGCGCGGGCGGATAGGTCAGCGGCTTTTGGAGTGGCGTTCCCGGTGCCGGGCCAGGGCTCGCTCGATGGACCGGGGGTGCGCGCGCACGCCGAAGTTCGCCTCGATCGGCCCGGCCAGGGCGGCTGGCCGCAGTGCGGGGTCGGCGGCCAGCGCCTGCTCGGCCCAGGCCAGGATCTCCGCGGTGAGCTTGTGCGCCCGGCGCGGCCCGGGCCTGGCAGGCACCAGCCCTTCCAGCCCGGATCCGGCCAGCGCGGCGGCTGCCTGGTAGTACGAGGGCCGGGAGTACCCGAACGCCGCCGCGGCGGCGGTGACCGGCACCTTGTCCACGGTGACGGCGCGCACCATCTCGTACTTGACCTGGACCACGTCGCGGGCGTCGAAGAACTCCTCGGCCAGGAACGCCGCATCGGACACCTGCTCGGGATGCGGGTTCAGGCACCGCGCCTTGCGCAGCGCTGCTGCCTTCGGGTCCTCGCCGGGTTCTCGCCTGGCCATGCCGCCCCCTGAGATGCTCTTCCGTAAAGCTAATTATGGTCGGCATGTTCAGGAGGCCTGCGATGACACTCCAGTACATGACTGATATCAGCAGAATAAGCAGCACAAGCAAGTACCCGCGGGCGAGGAGAGCGCACTGGCTCAGCCAGGCATCCGCCATAATCGCCTTAACACTCACGGCATAATCTGCTTTACGGCCGTACCGCTGCCCGGATCGGACTGCAGCCGGTCAATCAGATCCGCGACGGCCAGCAGGCCCTCGGCAGTGAAGGGGCACCGGCCGGCCGCGATGACCACAAACGGGTCCGCCGCCGCAGCATCGGTCCAGGCCGCCGGAAGCGAGAACAACTCCCCGTCCGCGTCCCGGCAGCAGACCCGGTCCTCACCCCAGTTACGCCGGCGGACAACGAACTCGAAATCGCGGCCGGACAGCGGATGGAACCGGTGAGTTACCCGGACACGCCGGTACCGACCATCTGGATCAGGTGCAGTCGACGGCGCCGTCCAACGCTTATGCGGAACGGTTCGTGCTCACCGCCCGGACGGAGATCACCGACCGGATGCTGATCTTCGGCGAGCGGCATCTGCGGACGATCCTGGCCCAGTACGAGGGCCATTACAACGGGCGGCGCCCTCATCGCGGCCGTCAGCTCCGCCCGCCGCGGTCCGATCACCCTGTCGCGGACCTCTCCCACAAGCGGATCAAGCGCTGGCCCGTCCTCGGCGGCCTCATCAACGAATACGAGCGAGCCGCATAGAAGCGCAGGTCAGGACCGGTGGCCGAGTTCTGGAACCCCGCAGGTGTCCGGCAACGCTTTCGACATTGCCGGGGCTGGCGCCGCCGGGTTGCGGACGGCCTGGGTGAATCGCGCGGGCGTGCCGTTCGACACCATCGGCAGGCCGCCGGGGGTCGTTGTCTCCGGTCTGGGGCAGCTGCCGGATGCCCTGGCCGGCTGACCCGGCGCTGCACCTGGGGCCAGGCAGGGCCGTCGGGTCAGGCCTCCGGGCGGCGGCTGCCGCCGTGCCAGTCTTCCTCCACTCCGGCCTGATCGGGTCCGGCGCCGAAGCTGGCGAGCTGGGGGCGTTCGCGGAGGCTGCGCTTGAGTTCGGCGAAGCCGGGGAACGCGGCTAGCCCGGTGACATGGTCCCAGAGACGGACGGCGTCCTGGTCGCCGGGCACACGGCTGATGACCGGGCCGAAGAAAGCAACGCCGTGCGGCGGCTGGAACTGGATGATCGGGGTGCCGACGTCCCGGCCGGTCAGGGACAAGGCGTGCTCGGTCTCGGCCTGCAGCCCGGCGTCCCAGCTGGTGTCATCGAGGGCGTCGGCCAGCTCGGCCGGCAGGCCCGCTTGTGCCAGCAGTGGCTCGGCGAACTCGCGGCTGCCCCGGACCTGGGGCGTGAGCTGCGCGGCCCCCTGTGATTCGAAGATCTCGCTGCTGAACGCCTCATACAGCGGGCCGATGACGTTCGGGGCCGTGCTCGGCTCGTGCCCGGGCGGCGACGCGCAGCAGCCGCAGTCCCGAGGTGTGGCCGTCTTCGTAGCCGGCCGGGAAGCGCGCGTCGTAGTCGACGTTGGCGTTGATCAGCCGCAGGGAGATGAACCGCCAGTCGACCGTGTAGTCGCGCCGGGCAGCGACCTTGCGGACCCACTGGCTGGTGATCCATGCGAACGGGCACACGGGGTCGAACCAGAAGCTGATGTCGGCTGGGCGCGCCGGGCTGCGGGTCGTCATGGTCAGGCGGCCGCGTGCTGGCGCAGGTAGCGGACCAGGCCAGTGACGTCCTCGGGGACGAGGCGGCCGATGGCGCCGCTGGAGTAGACGCTCACGACCACTTTGCCGGCCGGGTCGAGGACGAAGCCGGTGGACTGCAGGTAGACCGGGTCGGGGTTGACGAACGCGCCGGTGAGTTCGGCGATGGCGCGGGCGTCAGCGCTGTGCCCGACGGGGAAGGTCAGGCCGTGCCTGGCGATCAGATCGGCGGTGGTGGGCTCGTCGTCGACCGATAGCGCCGCGGCCCTGATGCCGGTCTCGGCGAGGCTGCCGGCGGCGCGCTGGAATGCGCGCAGCTGGGCGTTGCAGTACGGGCACCACGAGCCGCGGAAGAACAGCACGACGCCGAAGTCGCCGGCGAAGGCGTCCGGCAATGTCAGGGCCGGCCCGCCGGGCGGGGTCAGCGACAGGGCAGGAAACGCGGATCCCGGGCTGAGCAGCGGCATGACAGTTTCTCCTTGACGATGCTGATCGGTTTCGTGATCGGTGACGCCGATCGTCGCCGGCATCATCTAATTAGCGCAGCGCCTGCCAGTGTTCTTACTCCGCAGCCGGCCACCAGAAATCTCCTGCCGGCCGGTAAGACTCTGCCGACCCGCAACGCGAACGGTAAAACGGGGCCGGGGCAGCAGCTGTGCCTGCTCCCGGAGCAGCGCGTTGCCGCTGACGTGCGGCCGAAGGGAGCAAGCGTGACAGACACGCTGACCGGCAGGACAGCCCTGGTGACGGGGGCCGGGCGCGGGATCGGCCGGGCGATTGCCGTCGGCCTGGCGCAGGCAGGCGCGGACGTGCTGGTGACCGCGCGGTCTGCCGGCGAACTGGCGGAGACGGTCGCGGCGATCGGGGCCGCGGGCAAGGGCGCTGGCCACGCCCTGGCGGTGGCCGCTGACCTTGCCGCTGACCGGCAGCGGCAGCGGGTAATCCAGGCAGGGCTGGCCCGCGGCCGGGTCGACGTGCTGGTGAACAACGCCGCGACGGTGGAGCCGCTGGGCGCCTCCGCCTCGATCGGGGCCGGCGACCTGCGCCAGGCGTTCGAGCTCAACGTCATCGCCCCGGCTGCCCTGGCCGCCGCGGTCGTCCCGGGCATGCTCGCAGCCGGCTGGGGGCGGATCGTCAACGTCTCCAGCGGCATCGCGGCAAACCCTGGCTCGATGATCGGCGGCAATGCCTACGCCGCCACCAAGGCCGCGCTGGAAGCACATTCCCGGAACCTGGCCGCCGAGCTGGCCGGCAGCGGGGTCACCGTGAACGTCTACCGTCCCGGGGGCGTGGATACTGCCATGCAGGCGTGGATCCGCTCGCAGGACCCAGCGCGCATCGGAGCCGCCCTGCACGAGCGGTTCCAGCGCAGCTACGCCGAGGGCTCCCTGCTGACGCCGGGTGCCTCGGCGGCGGCGCTCCTGGGTCATCTGCTCGGCCCTGACAGCGCGCGGACGGGAGCGATCTGGGATGGCGCCGGCACGGTCTCGGCCGGCGATGACGGCGCTCCCGGTCCTGCGCGCCGGGCGGCTGCCGCGGGTTCCGGCGCAGGCCGCCCGGACCGGTGATCCGGACCGGATCTGCCGCCGGTCAGCGGCGCAGCTGAAGCCACCGCGCGGCGACCTCGGGAGGGCCGGAGATCTCCAGCACGCCGGGCTGCTGCCGGTTGGCCAGCCACAGCAGCAGGTCCGACCGGGTCGCCCGGATGGCGGTATCGGCCTTGCGGTGACCCGGGACGGCGACGGCGAGTTCCTTATCATCGAGGTTGATCCACCACTCGCTCGCGCCGTCGGTGGCGTGCAGGTGCAGGGAGCCGGTAAGCCCGTCGAGGCCGGGCTGGGCGAGCAGGCCAGGAAGGAACTCGGTCACGAACTCCTCGATGCCCGCGGTGGCGACATTCCCGTCGAGCGGCGGCGGCAGTGACGCCGGGGCAGCGGCGTGCTGGGCGTCCCAGCGGTGGATGGCCAGCTCGACGGCGAGGCGACGGCGCCACCAGCTGACCCGCTGGTCGCCGCGGCTGGAGAACGTCCAGACCGGAGCATCCGCCGCGGCGGCGGTCAGGATACTCAGCGTCCGGTCCAGGTGGGCCGCGTACCAGGCGGCGAGCGCGTCCTGGTCAGCGGGCGGCACCTCCCGGTCGCGCCGCGGGACAGCCTCACCGGTGGTGACGATCTTCGCCATCCAGCCCAGGATCGCGCCCGTGTGGCCGGCCAGGTCGGCGGCCGTCCAGCCCGGGCACCCGGGTACCGGACGTGACCAGTCCGTCTGTGCCGCGGCGAGCAGGTCGCGTCCGTCCGCTGCGGCGACCATCAGCAGACCAGGGTCAGGCACGGCCGTCCCCAGCGGGCCCGCCGGCGGCGGAGAGCAGGCCGTCGTAGTCGTCGGCACACGGCCCGCAGGCGAGCAGGTGCGCGGCGACTCCGGGATACCGGCGAGCGGCCTCCTGTCCGGTTTCGCTGAGCACGAGGTCGACGTAGACGTGCAGGATCCGCAGCGCCTGATCACAGCCGACATCACGCGCGTCGGTGCGCAGGAACTCCTCAAGCTCCGGCCAGTGCGTCATGACGATCGCCTCACGCAGTCCAGGCCGGCCGGACCACCGGCAGGCCCGGCCAGGTACCCGTTAGCAGCCAGCACGGCCCGGAGCTTACGCCGCGCGTCGAACATCACCTTATAGAGGGCATTCCGGCTCGACCCGAGCTGGACCACCAGCGCATCCAGAGGAATGCCGTCAACCACGATGGCCAGGAACACCCGCCGCTGCCGGTCGGTCAGCTGCTCCTCGACCGCGCGCCGCAGCGCCGCCAGCAGCTCGGCCTGCTCGGCCAGGTCATCCGGCTGCAGACCCAGTCGGTCCGGCAGCTGGTCCCACTGCCCGGTCTCGAGTATCGTCGCCGGGCGCCGCCAGAAATGACGGCCGAGCTTGGCCGAGACTTCGAGCACCGCGAACTTGTAAGCCCACGTGGTGAACCTGCTCTCCCCGCGGAACTCGGCAATCTTGGCGGTGATGGCCATGAGGGCGTCGCCGGCGGCCTGGTGAGCGAGATCGTCCAGCTCCGGGCCGGTGACCGGATGCCGGCCCTCGCGGCGACGAAGCTCGGACCGGGCGACCCGCAGCAGCAGCGCGTGCAGCCGGGCCAGCGCCGCATCGCGGGCCGTGCCGGTACCCTGCAAAGCATCCAGCCAGGACGCCGACTCAGCGTCCAGCCCGCTAAGCCCGCGCGGTTTCGCCGCAGTGCTGCGACGCCCTGTGCGGTCCGCAGATCCGTCAGCTGGGGGCACATGGCGATGCTAACAACTCAGCAGAACCTGGGCGGCCGGACTGAGGCGACCGCTATTCCGGACGGCGGCTGGCCTGAGGGACCAGGACGTGGCCCGGTAACGAGCCGCCCGGAGTCGACAGCATCCGGCGGCGCGACGCCCGCGCAGTTAAGGACGCTCCCGGCCGCCCCATGACCCGGAAGCTGCCAGTCAGTGGCCGGGCCTGCCGCCAAGATGACCGCGATCGAACAGGCCCAGGAAGCCGCCCAGCAGATCAACTGCGCTGCGGCACCGGGGCGCCGCTGAAGGGCGGCACGCTGCGCGAGCCGTTGTGCGCGCGCTGCCAGAATCCCGACCCGGCTTTCTGAAACGGTGCGCGGCCTGCCGGGTGACCTGGCAGCTGCCGGCAGCGGAGTGCACGCGCTGCTGCCCTGTGGGTGCCGAAAACCTATGCCACCAGGTGATATGCATGAATCACGCCTCCGGCGCGGTCGCGTCGCTGGATGCGGAAATGGTCCAGGTCGGTGACGCCATCTGGCAGCGGGCGGAGCGGCGCGGCCTGGTTCAGGGTGCGGTGTGGCCGGTGCGTGTTGTAGAAGTCCTCGTACTCGCGCAGGACGGTCATCAGGTGGCGCTGGTTCCAGATCAAGGTCCGGTCCAGCAGCTCACGCCGGCAGCTGCCGATCCAGCGTTCCATGATCGAGTTCATTCGCGGCGCCTGAATGGCGGAGCGGACGACCCTGACGCCAGCGGCCTGGAACACGGCGTCGAACGCGGCGGTGAAGCTGGCGTCCCGGTCATGCAGGACGAACTTCACGCTCATCCCTGCATCTTCCAGGTCCATCAGGAGGTTCCTGGCCTGCTGCACTACCCAGGACTGGGCCGGGTTCACCGTGGCGCCCAGGACCCGGATCCGGCGGGTGCCGTGCTCAATCACGGCCAGGACGTAGACCTTCGTGCCGTTGAGCAGGTCGGCAGTGAAGAAGTCCAGCGCCAGCATCGCCCGGGCCTGGGACCGCAGGAATTCGGCCCAGCCCGGGCCGTCCCGGCGCGGTGCCGGGCTGATGCCAGCATCCTTGAGGATCTGCCAGACCGTTGACGGCGCCACGGCGATGCCAAGCCCGGCGAGCTCGCCATGGATCCGGCGGTATCCCCATGACTCGTTCTCCCGGGCCAGCCGCAGCACCACCGACCGGACATCACGGCGCACCGGCGGCCGGCCCGGACGGCCGTGCCGCGACCGGCGCGCCCAGCGGCGGCGGACGATGCCACGGTGCCAGCGCAAGATCGTGGCCGGTGTGACGATCAGCCGCATCCCGGCGAGGCGGTCGATGGGCACCGTCCCGGCAAGCAGGGCCAGCCACGCCCGGTCCGGCCATGTCAGCCTCGCAGAGGCGCGGGGCCGCTCGCGCAGGGCGACAGCGAGCTGATGGCGCAGCATCAGGATCTCGGCGTCCTTCCACCACTCCTCCCGGCGCGACAACCTGAGCAGCGACATTGCCCTGGATACGGTCAGGAAGATCAGCTTCAAGCCCACAAGCCGAAGATCATCGCACGTCCGGACGAGCCAAGACCGACTCGCCCGTCACTGGACGCTGGAGGCGCTTTGCAGAGCATCTGCCCAGGTGACCCAGGTTTTCGGCACCCACAGGATCGTGATCACCCGGATGAGCTACACCCGCCCACTCGCAGATACGTCCAGCGGCGCAGCGAGGAAGGCAAGTCAAAGAAAGAGATCATCCGCTGCCTGAAGCGTTACGTCGCCCGCGAGGTCTATCCCCACCTGCGGCACCGCTGACTGACGCCCCGAACCCCGGGGACGGCCTGGCCCGCTAATCGGCTGCCGCATCCATGCTGGCCTGCGAACGATTCGCCGGCCGTCCCCGGCCCCACCCCAAGGCGCTGGCGACGTGACCTCATAAGAGCTTGCCCTCCAACCGGAGCGGCCCCTCCCTGTCTTGTCCGTAATCCAGCGGCCCGGCCAACTCACCGAACCGAAGCCTTGACAACCATAGGAGCATCG
>CAWDVK010000016.1:0-34184 GCA_963805715.1 uncultured Actinomycetota bacterium | reverse complement strand
GCAGGATCGGCCAGCGGGATCTGGTCATGAAGTCCGGTACGGTTTGCAGGCCAGGCAGATCAGAGGCGGCTAGATGGCGCACAGGGACTGGGACGTGGTGGTTGTCGCTCACCGCGGGATTGTGTCCGGGTTCCCGGAGAACACGCTCGCGGCGTATCGCCAGGCGATCGTGATGGGCTTCAGCGCGATCCGTGCCGGGTCAGAAGGGAGAAGTCATGCCTACTTTCGCCCGGTCCAGCGACCTGCGGGGAGCGGAGTTCGTCGGCGCGGACCTGCGTGGCGCCCGGTTCGTCGAGGCTGACCTGTCCGGGGTCGTGATGCGCGGAGTCCAGGTGGAGGGGGCGGACATCGACGCACCATTTCTCTTCGACGGCAAGAGCTCCTTGCGCGTCAACGGCGTCGATGTGGTCCCGCTCGTCGAGGCTGAACTCAACCGCCGCTTTCCCGGCCGAGCCGACCGGCGCGCCGCAGATCCGGATGGCCTGCGCGCGGCCTGGGCTGCGCTCGAGCGCAACTGGGCGGCCACCCTCGAGAGCGTCGCGGCGATGCCGGCTGGCACAGTCAACGTCTCGGTGCGCGGCGAGTGGTCGTTTGCCCAGACGCTGCGGCACCTGGTCCTGGCCACGGACATGTGGCTGGGCCGTGCGGTCCTTGAGATCAAACAGCCGTTCCACCCCATCGGTCTCACGGACACAGGCACCGAGGCAGACGGCTTGGACATGTCGATCTTCGTGACTGTTACACCGTCGTATTCCGAGGTGCTCGAAGCCCGGGCGGGCCGCACCGCGATGGTGCGCGAGTTCCTCGCCAGCGTCACATCAGGGGAGCTGGCTGCAACCCGCATGAACCCGCACAATCCCGAATACCCGGAGACCACCCTCTCCTGCCTGCACGTGATCCTCAACGAGGAGTGGGAGCACCACCGCTACGCCGTACGTGACCTCGACGCGATCGAGGCGAAATACGACGCCCGGCGCTAGCTGGCCGGGCAGCAAGATCACCGTGAGCCCTGTGGGCTGACAGCAGAAGTGACAGCAACGACAGCCCAGCATGGCCCCCACCGAACTCGGGCCAACATGCATCGGCCGGGATGCCAGAGCGCCACGAGTCGGCGTTGGCCAGAGCTGATAAGGACGAGGTCACCTGGTCGCGGCTGTAGCCAACGGTGCTGCCAACGCAGCCGACAGCGGCAGACATAGACCGGCCGCCGCAGAACTGGAGCCGAGGTCTTGGCGGTCCCTGGACGCTTCCGGACGGTCCGCCCATTGCTACGGATCAGATGCTCGGCCGCCCTAGGGTTGGCCCTACTGCGGGTGCCATCACCGCGCACACTTGAAAGCTGGTGGGCCAGCTAGTCATCGGTCGATGCACTCCCGCAGTCCGCGTCAAGGCCGCCTAGGCGGGCTGAGTGACCAACTGCGTGACAACCACGACGGCGGCGGGCATACAACCGCGGACGCCCACGGACAACACGCCATGACTTCGTTGGCCTCTGGGCAGCGGTCGGTGGTCGGCAGCGGGTCGCGGCCCGCCAGGTGCGGCGGTCTGCTGCTGAGCGAGTGGACGAAGATCCGCTCCGTGCGGTCCACCATCTGGACGCTGATCGTGTTCGTGCCAGGAATGGTCGCGCTCAGCGCGCTGGGCGCCCGCGTGGCAGCGCACCGCGGCCCTAACCCTCCCCCCGGGAGCCACACCGACCCGCTCAGCTACATCCTCGGCTTTCCTCTGGCGGCGGGTCCGCTCGGCAGCGGGCTGGCGGCGGGTCCGCTCGCTATCTGCGTGCTGGGTGTGCTCGTGATCACCAGCGAGTACTCGTCGGGGACGATCCGGGCCTCGATACTGGCCGCGCCGCGCCGTAACCCCATCCTGGCCGCGAAATGCGCGGTCTTCGCGGCGCTGGTGTTCGTCATCTCCGAGATCGTCGTGTTCAGCGCCTTCTTCATCGGCAGCGCGATCGTGGCTGGTGACCACATCAACCTGTCGCTGGGCCAGCCGAATGTGATCCGCGCCCTGATTGGCTCGGGCCTGTACCTCAGCGTGCTCGGCCTGTTCGCGCTGGCCATCGGCACCATGATCCGGCGCACGGCGGGCGCCATCGCCGCGGTGATCGGCCTGGTCCTGGTGATCTCCAATCTCAACGTGCTGCCGCCCGACAGCTGGGGTGGCCACCTCTACGCCTATTTGCCGACCGTCGCGGGCATGCTGATCACCAATGACAAGCCCCAGGCGGGCGCGCTGCTTTCAGCGTGGCAAGGAATCGGTGTGTTCTGCGGCTGGACCGCGCTGCTGCTAGCCGCGGGAGCCTGGCTGCTGCGCCGCCGCGACGCCCACACAGGCGGACGCTGACAGCAATAACAGCAACATCGCCGCGAACCGCAGGACTGGAGCGCGGCCAGTCGACGCGGATCACGATCGAGTCGAACAGCTGATCCACGGTGAGTGCCTGGATCCCGGACCGGGGCCCCAAGGGACTGGAATTGCTGGCGCGTCGTGCGGTTCGCCCGGGTGCCCACGCGTAATCGCCTAGTGGTTTCAGGCCTGGCTTCGGCATCAGGCGCGGTGCGGCCTCATCCGGCATCTGGGGTCTGGCTGTCCCAGTGGTCGTAGTAGGGGCGTATGCCGAAGGCCTTGGCCAGTGCCCATAGCGGCGGGAGCATGAGGTTCTGTGCCCAGATCGGAGGCGAGGTGACCCGGCTTTCGTGGCGGAAGTGCCAGAAGGTGGCGCCAAGCTGGAGCGGGTTTTTGGGTGCGCCCCTGGGGGTGGTATGGCCGTCGGCGACCAGGCCGGCGAAGGCCTCGTGCAGTTCCTTGGCGTGCAGGGCTGGGCGAAGTTCGACGATGCCCTCGATCTCGCCCGGCCCGGGGTTTCCCTCCGAATGCGGAACGCCGGCAGGCACGATGATCGTCTCGCCGGCTCCGGCGACTAGTTCCTTGCCGTTGAGGGTGAAGTGAGCTTCGCCGGTCAGGATGGTGAAGCGCTCTTCCTGGCGGGGGTGGATGTGCTCGGTGATGGTGCCCCCGGGCACGCTGCGCCAGCTGAACCGGACGAGCTGACCGTTGCTGTCCTGAGCGGTGGCCGTGTACTGGATCCATTCGCCGGTGGCGGGGTTGAAGAAAGGCCGGAAGCTGGTCGCGGGGCTGTCTGTCTGATGCATGACCGTCAGGCTTTCGTGCTGACCCTGGCCTGGCCTGGCGAGCTCGAGTGGCGGATGCCCGCGAGGTCGCGGAAGCCCGCCGCGGCTGTGCCCAGGAGCAGGACGCCGGCGGCGATGCCGGTGGTCACTTCGAGCGCTGAGCCCGACATGGTGGCGACGAGAACTACTGGCCCTGCGGTCATCATCCAGCCGACCAGGCGGTAGCGGGGGATGTGGACGAGGTGGTCGAGGTACAGCAGCAGCGGGCCGATCGTGATCACGATGGACGGCAGCACCCAGTCGGAGCGGCCGGCAGCGATCACGATGACGGGCAGCACGAAGGCCGCAGCCAGCTCAAGGATGGTGGCAATTGTCACCGACCGCTCAATCCGCCTGGCTTCCCGGCCTGCGGGCCGGGGTGCGGTGCCGGCCGTGACCCTGATGGCGTAGGTGAACACGCCGATCACGGCGACGCCGGATATGGCGACTAGTACGTCTTCGGCGCGGCCGCCGATTGCCAGGCTCGCGCGCACCAGCCAGAAGGCTGCGAAGGCGGCCTGGATGAGCCCGCCGATGCGCCGCACCCGCCTTGACCATGCCTCGACCGGGGGAAGCAGCGGCGCTGGTCGCCGCCGGTGGAGTTGGCACGGCGATCGATGGAGTTGTCATGGCGGTTACCGCCTCAGGCCTGGTTGTTGTCATGGCGTACTCGGCCGGGTTCGGTACCAGGTGACGGTCGCGGCGATGGCGGCGGCCAGCGGGGTGCCGGCGGCTCCGAAGACGGACTCGTACTTGCTGGTGTCCAGGACGAAGGGCTCGTCGAACTGGTAGGACATCTCGGCCAGCTCCCGCAGCATCGGGTTCACCAGTCCCAGGGCGCGCAGGGCTAGCCTGGGCACCGACCGGATGGCCACAGGGTGCCCGACCTGGCCGGCCAGCAGATCGAGGAAGGCCCGGGTCGTGACGGTCTGCGGGACGGGCAGGTGCCACACCTGTCCGGCGGCACGAGGGTCGGTGCCGAGCGTGGCCAGGCCGGCGGCGATGTCGGGAACGTAGCTATAGGTGTGCGGCAGGTCAGGGTTGCCGATGAAATCAGCGCGCCGGCCGGCCAGGGCGTTGCCGAAGACCCGCTCGCCCAGCGTGGAGCCCTGGGTGACGCCGGCGCCGAAGAAGTCCGAGGCCCTGCCGATGGCGACCCGGACCCGGCCCGCATCGGCGGCGGCCAGCAGCTCGGCGGTCATGGCCGCCCTGGTCCGGCCCTTGACCGTCGTGGCGGCCAGCGGCAGGTTCTCGGTCATCGGCCTGCCGCTGGTCGGGCCGTAGCCGTAGAGGTTCTCCAGGGTGACAAGGAGCGCGCCGGAGTGCTCGGCGGCGGCCAGCACGCCTCGCTGCAGCGGCGGGAAGAGTTCCGGCCACTGGGTGTAAGGGGCGTTGAGGCACTGGTAGATGACCGATGCGCCCTTGGCCGCGTCCGCGGCTGCCTCGGGGTCGGTGACATCCGCGCCCCGCCAGTCGGCGCCGTCGGCCAGCGCGCGCGGCCGGGCCCGTGACACTGTCCGGACCGCTATGCCCAGCCCGGTGAGGTGCGCGGCCAGGGCGCTCCCGACCTGGCCGGTCCCGAATACCACGTGCAGTCGATCCTCACCCATGACCGGGTTCCTTTCACTGACCCCTCGAGCACCCTGGCGGTCGGCGACAGCCGGGCCCTCGGTGTCTATGACCGACGCTACGGTAGTCTCAGAAAACTAGCAAACAATTTCTTGAATTCATACGACATTCATGCAGACGTAAGCAATAACTTTCCGGAAACGAAACGTGCTAGATTATGGGGCATGCGGGACTGGAGTTTCCTGACTAACCATGCCCGGGTGCTGCTGTGCATCGCCCACGACCCGGGCGCGCGGCTGCGCGACATCGCGGCCAGCCTGGGCGTTACCGAGCGCAGCGCTCACGGCATCATCACCGACCTGGTCGATGCCGGCTACGTGATAAAGCAGAGAGACGGCCGCCGCAACCGCTACCAGATCGATGCGGGCCTGCCGCTGCGCGAACCCGGCAGCAGGGAGCCAGCCATCGGCGAGGTCCTCGCTGTGCTGCTGAGAGGCAAGGACGGTCTCGCCGGGGCGGATGGCCGCGCTGCGGCGGACGGGGCAGGCGTATCACCGCGCAGTCGATGATCACGGTGTCAACGCGCAGCGCAGCTGACCGCGGTCCTCGGCCAGGTCCGCACCGGTCCAGATCCGTAACCAGGCCACGGTGCGCCTGTGGTACGAGCAGAAATTCGGCGTGCCGTGCCCGCCGCATCAGTCCACCGAGGCAGCCGGGTCGGAAATGGCACGAATGCTACGACGAGCAGGAGCAGCAGATCGAGCCGCAGGAAGATCGAATCGGTCCGCGCGAGCCGGTCGGTCGGACCCGTGTGAGCGAGCCACCCCATGCTAATCGTCAGGAAGCTGACGGTGTACGCGAGGAAGGATGGCCAGGCGTGCAGCAGCTGCTGAAGCGCCGTGCCCGGCGGATGGAGCGCGAGGTCGACCACGAGCAGCGTGCTGGCGAATCCGAAGGTGCCGTCGCTGAATGCCTCCATCCGGCCCTTGTCGAGCGACCGGCGTCGGCCCGGGGTGTCCTCATCCCCTGGCACGGCAATGCCCCCTCGCCCCGACCGATGATGGCAACCACCGATGATGGCAACCAAGCTAGCGGTTGTCCGGTCATGCGCCACGGCATTACTGTCCGGCTTGACGTCCCGGCGAAGCGCTGGGCGGTCACGTCATGACCCCGGCGCCGCAGCAGGGCGGCGGCCCGGCCGGTGCTCGCGGCAGCGGCCCTGGCGTCATCACGCCAGATGGCTGCGCCGTTGACTTCTACGCGCTGCTGCCGCCGGGCCCGGAACCGGGCATCGTGCACGCTGCGGCGCCCCTGGCAGGCGCCTCCATCCTCGAAGCTCGGATCGGGTGCGGGCCGCGTCACCCGCCCGCTGGCGAGACTCGGCCATCCGGTCGTCGCCGTTGACGAGTCCGCCGAGATGCTGGCGCACATCGGCGAGGCGGAGAGGGTCTGCGCGCGGATCGAGGACCTGGCCCTGGACCGGACTTTCGACGTGGTCCTGCTCGCATCCCACCTCCTGAACGTGGCCGACGAGCAGATCAGGCTGGCGTTGCTGCGCACCTGCGCGCGGCATGTGTCCCCGGCCGGATGCGTCATCATCCAGTACCACCCGCCTGGCTGGTTCGCCAGCGCATCAGCGGCCGAACGGCAAGATGGCGGGATCATTTTCCGCCTCCGGGACGTGTCGCGGCCCGCCCCTCGGCTGCTCTCGGCCACCGCCGAGTACAAGGTCGGCGAGCGAACCTGGACCCACGCCTTCACCGCGATGCGGCTCGACGAGGAACAGCTCCGGTCGGCGCTGGGCGAGTCCGGGCTGCGGCTGGATCGCTACCTGACCGACGATCACTCCTGGCTGAGGGCCGTTCCGGCCGGCGGTGGCTAGCAGCGGCCGAGCCGGCCGCTACTCCTCCCGTTTCTCGAACCTGCCGACCGCGATCAGCCCGGCGATGAAGACCACGACCATGCCGAGCAGCAGGGCTAGCTCGGCCGTCCCGACCGGTGCCTGCCCGGTGGTGCCGGGAGTCAGCACGAACAGGATGCGCCGGATCACCGCGACCAGGCCAACGACGATGAAGGGCTGGGCGATCAGCCGGTGCGCCCGCAGGGACAGCGCCACCGTGTGCACGATCTCGACCAGGATCAGCACGAGCAGCACCCGGTCCAGCAGGAAGGTGGCCTCGTCCAGGATCGGCCTCTTCTGCGACACGGCGATCGCGAAGTCGTAGATCCCGGAGACCAGCAGCGCGGCGGCCAGCACAATCAGCACGATGCCGACGCAGACCGTGACGACATCCTGCGCGTGCTCCAGCGCCCAGATGGACCGGCCGACGGTGCGGATATCGTGCTGCGGAGGCTCGTCGGCCGGATCTCCGCTTTCCGAAACGGAACCTGGCCAGCCCGTCGGCGACGCCTGCCTGTCGTCGCCGTCGTGCTCATGGGAGTCCGGCATCTGCCCATCGTTCCACGCCGCTCGATCTTCGCGCTGCCCCCGCGCTGCTCGGGCCTGCGCGCTGGCCTGACCGGGACACCTGGCCTGGCCGGATCAGCTCGGATCGGGGGTGGCCAGCCGCCAGCCTGACTCGGGCGAGGCAACCTTCGCGGCGCTGCCGGGAGCGGTCTCGGCTGCAGTTCCCGGCTGGGTGAGCGCGTCCCCGATCCGGCCCATGAAGGACCGCGCGGTCGCGGTGGCCATCCGGTGCAAGATCGCTCGGTCCAGGCCGGTGCCCAGGCCGGCCAGCGGCGGCCGGTAGGCCCCGGCCAGGGCGAGGCGGGTGGCCTGATTCCCGGCCGGGGTCAGCGTGATATCCGCGTCGAGCGCGGGGAACATCCCGCCACCCGCGCCGGTGGCCTCCCAGCGCAGCGTCAGCACGGCTCGGTCGTCGCGCAAGATCATGTCGCGGAAATGGACCAGGACTAGCTTCGAGACGCCGGGGATGGCGCCGAGCGGGCCGACCCGGATCAGGACCTGCAGCCCGTCGCCGTATGCCCCTTCCGCAGCACTTGCCAGAGAGCCGCCGTGAGTCAGGTTCGAAAGCCTGGCCGTAGCCCCGCGGAAGCTGAGATCCAGGACGATCTCGTCGGCGACGAACATCTGATCAGCACATCCGCCGAGGGCTAGGTCGGGACAGGGACCTTAGTCCTCACTTCGGTAACGACTAGGCGACCGCGGGCGGTGAACGGTCATGACCAGGCGACCGCGTGCCGGTGACCGGTCAGCCGGGCGGCCGGCCGCGTGCCCATGATGGGTCAGCCGGGGGCGAACCTTGCCTGCCATTGACCCTGGCTTGATAATTCCGGTATGCGGGCATCGACTGACCGGACGGCGCGCCGCGGCCCCGGTGTACGGGCATCCGACGCGGAACGCGACCAGGTTGTCGATGAACTGCGCGACCGCTTCGCCGAGGGCAGGCTGACCCAGGACACCTTCATGCGCCGGGTCGACGCCGCCCTGCGGGCGCGCGAGCAAGCCGACCTGCGGATGCTGGTCGCCGACCTGCCGCAGCGGCGGCAGCGCTGGGCGCTGACCGCGGCCATCGGGGAGCTCCGCTGGTCCGCGCAGTCGGTGCTGAGCGGCTGGCTGCGCGCATCGCCGCGGCCGCTCGTGCTGCCCGCCGGCAGCCAGCGCCGGTTCACGATCGGCCGGGAGGAGGCGTGCGACCTGACGATCGATGACCTGACGGTGTCGCGCTGGCACGCCGGACTGCAGCAGTGCGCTGACGGCTGGCTGCTCGCGGATCTCGGGTCCACCAACGGCACCAGGCTGAACGGCTGGCGCGTCCGGGGCCAGGTTCCGGTCCGCCCCGGTGACTGGGTCAGCTTCGGCGCGGTGACGGTCGTGCTGGCGGAGCGGCCGGCAGCCGTGCGGATGGCCTTCAGCGCAGGCTGATGGTCGTCAGCACCAGCTGAGCCCGCGTCCTGGCACGGCAGCCAGATAACGGATCTCTTAATCCGCTGTCGTCTGATCAGCGAGCAGGAATTAGAGTTCGAGAGAGGTCACTGTCGCGTGCGAAGGGTGCCGGGATATGAGCGGCGAGCAGGACGAGGTTCTCGACGTGCTGCGCGGGGTGTGGAGTGCCCGCGGGCAGGACGCCTCGGACATCGAGGAGGCCTGCGGTACCACCAGGTCCTGCAAGAAGATGGCCGATGTCGGCTTCAATCGCCTGGCCGAGGAGGGTGAGGGTGATCTGCAGGCCGCCTGGCGGGCCACGCTGGCCCGGGAGGGCAAGCTGAAGAACCCTGGCGGCGGCAGCGTCCGGGACCTGGTACTCGGATCAGCGGAGCCTCGCTGACGACCGAGGCTGCCGACGGCAAGGAGACCCGCTGAATGGACCGCCCGGAGACCGTCGGCGAGCTGGCCGAGACGCTGCGCCAGGGCGGTTACCTGGCCGACCGCGGGCTGGCCACGGTCCTGTTCGTCGGACTGTGCCTGAACCGCCCCATCCTGCTCGAGGGCGAGGTGGGAGTGGGGAAGACCGAGGTGGCCAAGGTCATGGCCGCGGTCTTCGGCCGCAGGCTGATCCGGCTGCAGTGCTACGAGGGCATTGACACCAACCAGGCGCTCTACGAGTGGGACTACGCTCGCCAGATGCTGCATATCCGGGCGCTGTCGGAGCATCAGGTCGCTGACGACCAGGCGGTCGACAAGCTGTTCGGTCCCCGGTTCCTGCTGGAGCGGCCGCTGCTGGAGGCGGTCCGGGCCGGCGACCGGGCCGTGCTGCTGATTGACGAGATCGACCGCGCCGATGACGAGTTCGAGGCATTCCTGCTCGAGGTGCTGTCAGATTTCCAGATCAGCATCCCCGAGATCGGCACGATCAGGTCAGCAAGCCCGCCGCTGGTCGTGCTGACTTCCAACCGCACCCGCGAGTTGCATGACGCGCTGAAGCGGCGCTGCCTGTATCACTGGATCGGCTACCCGTCCGCCGAGCGCGAGGTGGAGATCGTACTGATCCGCGAGCCGGGCATCTCGGCCGCGCTGGCCCGCCAGGTCGTGGCGGCGGTGCACCGGCTGCGCGAGCTCGACCTGGCCAAGCCGCCGGGAGTGGCCGAGACCATCGACTGGGCCCGGACCCTGGATTTCCTCGGCGAGACCGATCTGCTCGCGCAGAACGCCACCGACACGCTGGGCGCGGTCGTCAAGGATCGCGATGACCTGGAAGTGGTGCGCGAGAGCCTGCAGGAGATCACGTCCGGTGCCTGACCGGGCTCCGGTCGTCGGCCTGCTGGCGGGCTTCGCGGCCCAGCTCCGCTCCGCCGGGCTGGCCGTGGGCTCCGGCGACGTGCTGACCTACTGCTCGGCCGTTTCCGTGCTCGACCCCACCGACCTGCTCGACCTGTACTGGGCGGGCCGGACGACGCTGCTGAGCCTGCACCAGGACACCGGAACCTATAACGAGGTGTTCCGGCGGTACTTCCTGGCCGACGCAGGCCCGGCGGCGGACCTGCTGACGCTCGTGCCGCGGGCCCCGGCCGAAGCCATGGGCGCGCTGGCGATACCGTCCACCGAGCCGGGCGAGGAATCCGGCGAGGATGAGGCCGTGCTCGGCTGGATGGCCTCCGACGTGGACGCGCTCAAGCATAAGTCGTTCGCCGCCTGCACGCCGGATGAGCTCGCGGCCCTGCGCCGGATCATGTCCAGGATCGCGCTGACGCCGCCGAGGCGCCGCACCCGGCGCACGGTGACCGCCCGCTCCGGGCGCCGGCCCGACCCGCGCCGGACCGTGCGCGAGACCATGCGCATGCACGGCGAGTCGGCTCAGCTGTACTGGCGGCGGCGCAGGCTCCGGCTGCGCCCGCTGATCCTCATCCTCGATATCTCCGGCTCGATGGCCGACTACTCGCGGAACCTGCTGCAGTTCGCGCATTCCGCCAGCCGGGCGGCGTCGCGGGTTGAGGTGTTCTGCTTCGGCACCAGGCTGACCCGGGTCACCGGCGCGCTGGACAGCCGGCACCCGGATGAGGCACTGCGCCGCGCCGCGCAGGCCGCGTTCGACTGGGACGGCGGCACCAGGATCGGCGACTCCCTGGATGCCTTCGTCCGGAACTGGGGACGGCGCGGTCTGTGCCGCGGCGGCGTCGTCGTGATCTGCTCGGACGGTCTCGACCGCGGCGATCCTGCCGTGCTGGCGGCCGCCATGGAACGGCTGTCCCTGCTGTGCTACCGGCTCGTGTGGATGAATCCGCACAAGGGCAGCAGCCGGGACTTCCGGCCGAGCACGGTGGGGATGATGGTGGCCGCGCCGCACATCGACCTGATGCTGTCCGGCCACGATCTGAGCAGCCTGGAAGAACTCGCTACGCTGCTGCCGACGCTGAATTAGGGGTGCGCGGTGCGGTGGAGTGTAGGGATCGAGACCGATGGCGACCGGGTGCTGACCCGCGAGGAAGTGGTAGAGCTGGCTGATGCGATCGCCGCAAGCGGCGGCATCGCCACCGGGATCGGGACCAGCAGGTACGGGGCCCAGCTCATCGTGGAGGCGGACAGCCGGGACGAGGCGATCGAGAAGGCGGCCGCGGAACTGGCCGCGGCCGCGGCCAGGGCCGGGCTTCCGGTCGGCCCGGTCGTCCGGGCCGAGGCCATCGGCGAAGACGAGGACGAGCTGCGGTGATCCGGCTCGGATCACTGGCCGGGTATCCGTTCGAGGGGCCGCGGCTGCTCGGCGGGTGGACACCGCCGCAGCTGGCGGCCGTCTACGCGATCGCTTATAAGCCGGATCCCGACACCAGGCCGGACCGGTACGCGGTCATCTACGTCGATCATGCCGATGACCTGTCCGCCGAGCGATTCCCGTTCCAGCACCCGCGGGCGCACTGCTGGATCCGCCGCGCCGGGTCGAAGTGGAAGGTCTACGTCTGCACCTACGAGGTGCCCGGCGGCGGCCGGCCGCACCGGGAGCAGATCGCCCGCGAGCTCACCGCGATCTACCGGCCGCGCTGCAATGCTCAGCAGTACGACCAGGCCTGGAAAGACGAGTGGATCGGCGAGTACACGGCGCCCACCACCGGGCCGGTGGCCCGCCGCGGCCCGGACCAGTCACCACCGGGCCAGCGGCAGCCGCGCGACAGCTGACCTGGCCGCGCGGCGCCCGCCGGCCCGGGCGAGCAGCTGCGGACGGCGGCCGGGGCACCTGGGGCCGAGGCGTGACAGCGGCGGGACGGCAGCTGACCAGTGGCGGACCGGCGGCTAGCGCGGGGCGAAGCCCACCGCGTCGTGCAGCCGGGAGCGTCGCGTGCCGGAGGCCGGCCGGGCCGGCTCGAGTACGGCCGGCTCCTCGGGCCTGGGCGTTACGTCCGTGACGATCTCCTCGGCCATCCCGTACAGCAGCGGAAGGGCGCCGGCCACCACGCCGCCGGTCTGGTTGATGTGCTCGACGCCGGGCCCGATCAGCCTGGCGTGCTCGACGATGGCCCGGACCAGCTGCCCGCACTCCTCCAGGTTCCCGGCGATCCTGGTCAGCAGGGTGCCCGCCCAGTACAGGTAGAACGCCAGGCCGGCGATCAGCAAGACGATGTCGATGACCGTGAAAACGACCAGCCCTGTCATGACTTAACCTTCCCGAGCACCCGGCCGAGGAACAGGTGATGCTGCAGGCCCTCCGCCAGGACCGCCTCGACTCCGTCGGCGACCTGCGGGATGAGCACGGTCTCCGCGGTGTTCGCCGCGGCGGCCTGCAGCGTGTCGCGCACGGTCACGACCCGCCGGTCGATGATCTTCACCAGCCAGATGAGCAGGCTGAGCAGGGCCGCCACGGCCACCACCACGACCAGGCCGAGGATGTCCGCGATCAGCCACCGGGTGTGCTCGGCTGACGACATCGCCAGGACATGCATCGCTAACCTCCCAGCCGGGCGCGGCCGCGCTGCAGCCCGCCGATGATGATCGTGGCGTGCTCGATCGTCGTGCGCAGCGCGGCCAGCGGCGCGGTGTTCCGCACCGCCTGCGTCAGCGCGTCGTTGATCTTCGGTGCCTCGTTGCCGATCGACCGGGCCAGCAGCAGGATCGGCACGACCAGCGCGACCACGACGAGGACGACCACGATGCCGATGACGTAGCCCAGGATCCAGCCGAAATTGCTGGGCGAGGCGCCGGCCGCGAGAACGAGATGGTGGCTCATGACCGCATCCCCGCTCACACCGTCTCGCAGAAGTCGCGGACCGGCTTCAGGCTGGCGTTGACCAACGTCAGCCGGTCCGGCACCGTGCTGGTCAGCTGGGCCACCGCCTGCACGCCGCCGGTCGTCGCGACCAGGGTCGCGCGCACCGCCCGGAGATGGAAGACGACCCGCAGGAGGCCCACGGCGGTTATCGCGATGATCAGTGCAGCAATGATCAGTGTCGCCCAGGCGGCTGCCGGCATTGCTGTTCTCCTTTCTGCTCGGCGCATTTCTGGCTAGTCATCTCAGCTCGACCCGTGACGGTCAGCCGAGCAGCTTGGCCACCGATCCCGCGTACCGGACCGCGCCGACCGACACGTCCCGGACGGTGCTGTCCGTCGTGGCCAGCGCCTCGGGGACGCCGTTCAGCTCTCCGACAAGCGCGACGCCGCCGCTGAGGACCTCGTCCGTCGCTCCGCGGATCCGCTCCAGCGCGGCCAGCACCCGGTTCAGCAGGAAGATGACGACAGGCAGGACCACCAGCAGCAGGATGGCGTTGCCGATCCACCACAAGACCATGGTTGGCTCTCCTCAGCTCGCAGCCTGGTAAGGGACGAAGAAACGGCGGAAGACCCGGCTCAGCGCCATCAGTGCGGCCCGCAGGCCGAGGGTGAAGCCCTTCGCCGGGGCGGCGGAGGCAGCGGCGATCTGCTCGGGCGACTCCCCGCGCTCGATCCGGGCGATCCGGTCCTGCATGTTGGCCGAGAAGTCGCGCATCAGCACGGACGAGACGTTGGAGATCATGCCCCGGCCGTACTGCGCGGCCGCGCCGGACAGCTGCAGGTCCTGGGTGACGCCCACCCTGGTACCGCGGCCGGATCGGGTCAGGGTCGCGGTGACGACCATGCTGGCCTGGCCGCGGCCCTTCTCGTCGGCCCCGCTCGCGTTCACCACCACGCGCCTGGCTGCCTCGTCGCGCTCGGTGATGTCAGCGGTGCCGGCGAACTGCATCCGGACCGGCCCCATCCGGATGGCGACCTTGCCCTGGTACTTATCGCCGCCAAGGTCATCGGTCAGCTCGGCGCCGGGCAGGCACGAAGCGACCTGCGGGATGTTGTCGAAGAACTGCCACACCTTCTCGACCGGCTCAGCGACCTCGAACTCGTTCTTGATCAGCATCGGGTCTCTCTTCTCGCGTAGGCCGCGGGTTCGCTCTCGAACGCCCGGCGGCAGCCGGAGCAGCAGAAGTAGTAGGTGACACCAGCGTGCTCCAGCGGCCGGTCGGCGGCCGCGGTGGTCACCGTCATGCCGCAGACCGGATCGGTGACCTCCGCGGCCGCATCGGCGCCGTCCGTCCCCCCGTCCTCCGGGTGCGGCGACCTGGCCGCCTTCCGGGCCTGCGCCGTGCCGGCCTGCGCCGTGCCGGCCTGCGCCGTGCCGGCCTGCGCCGTCGGCCTGCGCCGTGCCGCCCTGCGCCGGCTTCCGGGCCTGCGCCGGCTTCCGGGCCTGCGCGGCCGGGCTCTGGCCGGGCGACGTGAGGGCCCCGGCCGCGCGGAGCTGGACCAGCTCAGCCAGGATCGCGACCGCGATCTCCGGGTGCGTGGTCCGGCCCAGGTCAAGGCCGGCCGGTACCCGGATCCGGTCGAGCTGATCCCGGGGCACCCCGCGGTCGGCCAGGTAGCCGAGCACCGCGCCCCCCCGGCGCTTCGAGCCGACCAGGCCGACATAGGCCGGCCGGGCGGCCACCGCCTGCTCGACGGCCTGCTCGTCGTCATGGCCCTGGGTAGCCACCACCACCATGGAGTCCCGGCCGGCGTCGGCCGCCGTGAAGTCCCGGCCGGCGATCAGCTCGGCCCGCCAGCCGAGTGACCGGGCCAGATCAGCGAGGGTGTGCGCCATCGGCGACCGGCCGACGATGACCAGGTGCGGCGCGGGCAGGACCGGCTCGATGTAGACCTCGAGCGCCCCCTCGCTCTGGCAGGAGATGGGCACGACCGTCATCCCGGCCGGTACCGCCCCGCCGAACTGGTCGGGGCTGCCGAGCAGCACCAGGCGGGCCGTCCCCTCGGCGATCACCCGCTGCGCCTCGCGGATGACCACCGGCTCGGCGCAGGCGCCGCCGATCCAGCCGCGCAGCTCGCCCGCGGCGGTAATGATCGCGCGCGATCCCTGCTGGCTCGAGGACGGGCCCTGCCGCCAGACCACGGTTGCGAGCGCGCACGCCTGCCCGCTCCGGGCCAGCTCGCCGGCCTGATCCAGGACACTCCAGCCGTCCATCAGCACTCCCCCGTCACTCATCCGCCCGCACCGGCGGCGCGCCGGACACGTCGCGGCGGTAGGTGATGGCCTCCCAGACCCGGTCCGGCAGCAGCGGCATGTCGATGTTGCGGACCCCGGTTCCCGACAGCGCGTCCAGCACCGCATTGACGAAAGCGGCCGGCCCGCCGACCGCGGCGCACTCGCCGATTCCCTTCGCCCCGATCGGGTGGTGCGGGCACGGCGTGACCACTTCGCTGTGCAGCTCGAATCCCGGCGTTTCCCAGGCGGTCGGCAGCAGGTAGTCCATGTAGTTCGAGCCCACGCAGTTACCCTCGGCGTCGAAGGTGATGAACTGCATGTTGGCCATGGCGTAGGCCTCGGTCAGGCCGCCCATGATCTGCCCCTCGACGATCATCGGGTTGATCCGCACCCCGCAGTCATCGACGGCCACTATGTTCAGCACGTCCCAGACCCCGGTCTGCGGGTCGACCTCCACCGTGACGATGTAGACGGCGAACGGCCAGGTGAGGTTGGGCGGGTCGTAGTAAGCGGTGTTCTCCAGGCCCGGCTCCATGCCATCCGGCATGTTGCTGTAGGCGGCCATCGCGCATTCCTGGATGGTCACGCCGCGGTCGGGCGCGCTGCGGATGTAGAACCGGCCGAGCTCCCACTCGATGTCCTCCTCGGACACCTCCAGCAGGTGCGCGGCGAGCTTGCGCGCCTTGGCCCGGATCTTACGTGACACCATGGAGATGGCGGCGCCGGCGACTGGCGTGCTGCGGGACGCGTAGGTGCCCATCCCGAACGGGGCCGTGTCGGTATCGCCTTCCTCGACGACGATGTCGTCGGCCGGGATGCCGAGCTCGTGGCTGACGATCTGGGCCCAGGTCGTCTCGTGCCCCTGGCCCTGGCCCCTGGCACCGGTCCGGACGATGGCCTTGCCCGTCATGTGGATCTTGAGCTCGGCCGAGTCGAACATCTTGATGCCGAGGATGTCGTACTCGCGGCTGTTACCCGCGCCGAGCGGCTCGGTCATGGTGGAGATGCCGATGCCGAGCAGCCGGCCGCGTGCCCTGGCCTCCTGCTGCTGCCGCCGGAAGTCCTCGTACCCGACCGCCTTCAGGCCGACGTCCAGGCACTTGCCGTACTGGCCGGAGTCGGTCAGGAAGCCGAACGGGGTGCGGTGCGGGAAGTCCTCGTCCCGGACGAAGTTCATCCGCCGGAACTCGGCCTGGTCCATCCCCAGGTCGTCGGCGGCGGCCTGGACCATCCGCTCCTGGAAGAACATCGCCTCGGTGACCCGGAACGAGCACCGGTAGGCGACCCCGCCGGGGGCCTTGTTCGTGTACATGCCGCGCGCCGTGAGGTGGGCGACCGGGATGTCGTAGGCGGCGAAGGCCGAGTGCATCAGCCCGATCTTGAACTTGCTCGGCTGCGCGTCGGAGAAGAACGCGCCGTGGTCGGCGTCCGTGTGCATCCGGATCGCGAGGATCTTGCCGTCCCGGCGCAGCGCCATCTCGCCGTCCAGGTAGACGTCCCGCGCGAATCCCGTCGAGATCAGGTTGCCTGACTTGTCCTCGATCCACTTGACCGGCCGCTCCAGCAGGATCGAGGCCAGGATCGAGCAGACGTAGCCGGGATAGACGGGGACCTTGTTGCCGAACCCGCCGCCGATGTCCGGGGAGATGATCCGGATCATGTGCTCGGGTAGTTCGGCGACCAGCGCGACGGCGGCCCGGATGATGTGCGGCGCCTGCGTCGTCATGTAGACCGTGAGCTTGGAGGTGGCCCGGTTGAAGTCGGCAATCGACCCGCAGCACTCGATCGGCGATGGGTGCGAGCGCGGGTAGTGCAGCTGGAGCTTCGAGATCACGTCCGCCTGCGCGAAGGCGCGCTCGGTGCCGGCCGCGTCGCCCACTTCCCAGTTGTAGATGACGTTGTCCGGCTGGTTCTCCTTGTCATCGCGGATGACGGGAGCGTCGTCGGCCTGCGCCTGCGACGGGTTGACGATGACCGGAAGCGGCTCGTAGTCGACCTCGATCACCTCGCAGGCGTCCTTGGCGATGTACGGGTCATCGGCGATGACGCAGGCCACCTCCTGGCCCTGGAAGCGCACCTTGTCGGTGGCCAGCACGGCCTGGGTGTCGTAGGACAGCGTCGGCATCCAGGCCAGGTTGCGGGTCGCCATCATCTCGCCGGTCAGCACCAGGTGGACGCCGGGGATCTCCCACGCCTTGCTGGCGTCGATCGACCTGATCCGCGCGTGCGCCAGCGGGCTGCGCAGGATCTCCATGTGCAGCATGCCGGGCAGGGTGATGTCGTCGGTGTAGTTGCCCTTGCCGCGGATGAAGCGGTTGTCCTCGACCCGCTTCCGGCTAGCGCCCAGCCCGCCGATCTTGATCTCGTCCAGCGCCTGTGTCACTGCTGTCTCCCGTCTCGATCAGCCTGCGGACTCGGAGCGGAGCTTGGCGGCGGCCCACAGCACGGACTTGACGATGTTCTGGTAGCCCGTGCAGCGGCACAGGTTGCCGGACAGGGCCCACCGGACGTCTTCCTCGGTGGGATCCGGATTCTGGTCGAGCAGCGCCTTGGCGGCCATCATCATGCCGGGGGTGCAGAAGCCGCACTGCAGCCCGTGCTCCTCCTTGAAGCCCTCCTGCAGCGGGTGCAGCTCGCTCGCCGTGGCCAGGCCCTCGACCGTGCTGATCTCGCGCCCGTCCACCTGCACCGCCAGCATGGTGCACGACTTCACCGGATGGCCGTCGACCAGTACGGTGCACGCGCCGCAGTTGGTCGTGTCGCAGCCCATGTGCGTACCGGTCAGCCCGAGACCGCGGCGGATCAGGTGCGACAGCAGCAGCCGCGGCTCCACCTCGGCGATCTTCTTCTCGCCGTTGACCGTGAACCTGATCCGGCGTACCGGCACCTCGCTCGCGGCCTCGTCGCCGCGGTCCGCGTAGACGATCGTCATGGTCAGGCCGCCCTTTCCGCCGCCGGCTCGTTCGGTGCGCAGCAGGATGCGCTGGACGAATGTCCGTACCATGTGCCGCTTGTACTCGGCGCTGCCGCGGTGATCGGTCCTCGGCCGCGCTGCCTCGGCGGCCAGATCGGCGGCCCGGCTGATGCTGTCGGCGCTCAGCGGCTGGCCGGCCAGCGCCTCGGCGGCCGCGGTGGCCCCGATGGTGGACCCGCCGACCCCGGTCAGCGCGATGCCTGCCCGGCTGACGGTGCCGCCGGACGTCTCGATGGCGACGGCCACGCCCACGGTCGCGAAGTCACCGACCCGGCGCTCCAGCTTGAGGTAGCCGCCGGACCTCGTGCCCTGCGCCGCCGGGATCACGGCCTCGACGGCGATCTCGGCCGGCTCGAGCACGTTCTGGAAGGGCCCGGTGACGAAATCGGCCATCGGAATGCTGCGCTTGCCGCGGGGTCCCTGGGCCACCACCGAGCCGCCCAGGGCCAGCACGACCGAGGCCCAGTCGCCCTGCGGATCGGCATGGCACAGCGAGCCGACCAGCGTGCCCCTGTTCCGCACGATCGGGTCGGCGATCAGCGGCGCCGCCGCGGCCATGGTCGGCTGGGTGCTCGCCAGCAAGGCCGAGCGCTCCAGGTCGACGTGGCGGCACAGGGCGCCGATGTGCAGCGTGCCGTCGGGGTCGGCCCGGTGATAGCCGAGGCCGGGCACGTTGTTGATGTCCACGACCAGCTCCGGCGACGCGAAGCGCAGCTTCATCAGCGGCACCAGGCTCTGGCCGCCCGCCAGCACCTTCGCGTAGTCACCGCCGTCGCGCAGCATGGCGATCGCGTCACTGAGCGAGCTCGGTGCCTCGTAGCGGAACCGAGACGGATACATAACGGTCCTCCAGGTGTCCTGCCCGAACGGGTGAACCGCGGCGCAGCGCTGGTCGCGAGGCCGCCGGGGAACTGGATCTGCTACGTCGATTCCGGGTCCGGCACGGCAACCGGGAGGGAGTCCTCCTCGGGATCAGGGCGCGGTTCCTGGTGCGGCGGCCACGGGCCGGACACGGGCTGCCCGGCGATCTTGAGATAGTCGATCAGCTCAGGCCAGGCCCAGACGGTCGGGCTCTTGCCGGTCTTCGGAGCGTGCTCGATCAGCTCGAACAGCCGGGGATTGCCCTGGCTGTGTCCGCTGGACTCAATCCGCATTCCGCACGCTCCTGCCATCTGCCACATGTGTGCCGACACATGTGTAGCCAGGACAACATGATGTGCCCGGCCGGGCTACCCCGCAATATACGAATAACCGGTTGCTTAAACCAGCCGCCCGGGCCGGTGCTTCGGCGTCACTTTCCGAAGTATGCCCGGCCTGCCCAGGCTTGTCATGAGGAGTCAGCTGTCTGATGACATGGGCCCTATGCGGCCAGCCGGCGCCGGGCCTTCGGCTGCTCAGCTCCAGATCGTGACATAGACGGGCGGCTTGAACCGGGACGGCGGGACGCCGGCCACGGGCGAGCGCATCAGGTGCATCGCCTCGGGAGTGCCGAGAAAGCGCCGGAAGGCACTGGCGGCAATGCTCCGGTGCTGGCGTTCCAGCAGGGTCACCTGCCAGCAGGCATCCATCGGCGAGCCGGGCACGTCGACCAGGGACAGGTCACCGCGTCGCAGCTGATGGCTGACGAGATGCTCGACGGCCGGCGAGACTCCCGCCCCGTCGGCCGCGGCGGCCCAGGCGGCGGTCTGGTTCGGGAATACCCGGATCCGCTCCTCCGGAATGCCCAGGGCGGCCAGCAGCTGGCCGGTCTCGCTGCCGGGATCGGTGCCCGACGGGTCCACGAACCACCGCCACTGCCGGAAGCTGCCCCGCAGCCGGGACTGGCTGGCTGTCACCACCACGAGCCGGCAGCGGAAGATGGGCTCGGTCACCACGGCGAGGCCAGGATCATCGGGTGGGGCGGAGCCGATGGCCACATCGGCGAGCCTGTTGGCGACCAGCACGCCCATCTCCTTGGTCATCGCGACCCCGGCGGACACCTCGACCGAGCCGGCGAAGCGCCGGGTGAAGGCCTCCATCAGCGGGCTGACCACGAATTCCGCGACGGCGGACGTGGACACCACGCGCAGCTGCTCGGGCGCGCCCTGCGCGGCGCGGACGGCGGCGTGCGCCTCGGCGCCGAGCACCACGATCTGCGACGCGGTAGCGAGCAGCCGGGATCCGCCGGCGGTCAGCGTCATCCCGCCCGGCCCCCGGGTGAGCAGCTGGTCGCCCAGGTGCAGCCGGAGTGCGGACAGGGCCTGGGAGACCGCAGGCTCGCTGACGCCGAGCGCGCTGGCGGCGGCCGTGACCGAGCCAAGCCGTGCGACCAGGACAAACGCGTTCAGCTGGGTGAGCGTCATAGCAGTAGTCATTATTGCCCACGGCCGGCTACCGCCGCGCCGGGCAGCTGGGCAGGTCAGGGCCCCGCCGGGTCGGCTGGCGGGCAGCCCGCGGCCCGGCCGGCCGGGCCGCGGGGCAGCTCGGGCATCGGCCCGCTGGCGGCTGGGAGCGCCGGAGCAGCGCACTGGCGGCGCGGGCCCGCGCTCGTAGACTCGACCCAGCGGGCGCCAGCTCGCAGGGGAGGCCGCATGCAGGTTCCGGCGCACGTCGACTATGAGAAGGCCACGAGCGTCGAGCACGCGCTGGCCCTGCTCGCCCGGTTCGGGCCGGAGACCAGGGTCCTGGCCGGCGGTCACAGCCTGATCCCGATGATGAAGCTGCGGCTGGCGCAGCCCGGGACCCTCGTCGACATCAACGGGCTCAGTGAGCTGTCCTACATCACCGTGACCGAGGGCGAGCTGCGGATCGGCGCCCTGACCCGGCACGCGCAGCTGCTGGCCTCGGCGGCGGCCGGCGCGCATTTCCCGATCCTGCACGACGCCGAGCAGGTGATCGCTGATCCGGTGGTACGCAACTGGGGGACCATCGGCGGCTCGCTGTGCCAGGCCGACCCGTCCGAGGATCTGTCCGCGGCCTTTGCCGCGCTGCAGGCGAGCATGCTGATCCAGGGCCCGGCGGGCAGCCGGATCGTGCCGGTCAGAGAATTTCACACCGGGCCTTACGAGACGGTGGTGGCGTCGGCGGAGCTGCTCGCCGAGATCCGGATCCCGGTCCGGCCGGGTGGCGGCAGCGCCTACCAGAAGGTGGGCCGCCGCGTCGGCGACTGGCCCGTCTGCGCGGCCGGAGCGGCGATCTGGCTATCCGGCGACACCATTACCGCGGCCGGGATCGGCCTCACCGCCGTCGGCGCGCCCAGTTTCGCAGCGGCCGAGGCGGAGGACTTCCTGCGCGGCGCCCCGGCTACCGAGGCCAGCTTCCGCCGGGCCGGCCAGATCGCCGCCGAGCACTGCCATCCCGTTTCCGATCAGCGTGGCCCGGCTGACTACAAGCGGCATCTGGCCAGCGAGCTGACCAGCCGGGCGCTGGCCGTCGCGCTGCGGCGCGCGCAGGAGCGAGAGCTGGCGGGCGATCAGCAGCCGGCGCAAGGAGAAGATGAGCGGCAGGGAGACGGCCGCGTGCCGGGAAGGGGCGGCGTGCCGGGAAGGGGCGGCGCACCCGGAAAGGGCGGCGCACCCGGAAAGGGCGGCCCACCGGGAAAGGAGCGAGTGCAGGGAAAGGGGCGAGTGCCGGGAAAGGGCCAAGAGCCGGGAAAGGGCCGGGCTGGACCCCGGGGCGCCTGACATGCAGATCACCGTCACCGTCAACGGGATCCCCTGCACCCGTGAGGTGGAGCCCCGGCTGCTGCTCATTCACTTCCTGCGCGACGAGCTGGGGCTGACCGGATCGCACTGGGGCTGCGACACGTCGAACTGCGGCGCCTGCGTGGTGTGGCTGGACGATACCCCGGTGAAGTCCTGCACGGTGCTGGCCGCCATGGCCGACGGGCGCCGGGTGCTCACGGTGGAGGGCCTGGGCCGGGCCGGCCTCGACCCGGTGCAGGAAGGCTTCGCCGCCTGCCACGGCCTGCAGTGCGGGTTCTGCACGCCGGGGATGATGATGACCGCCCGCTGGCTGCTTGACCACCATCCGGACCCCTCGGCTGAGCAGATCCGGGCGGCACTGTCCGGACAGATCTGCCGCTGCACCGGATACGAGAACATCGTCAGGTCCGTGCTGTGGGCCAGCCGGCACGAGGCCGGCCAGCACGAGGCCGGCCAGCACGAGGCCGGCCAGCACGGGGCCGGCCAGCACGAGGCCGGCCAGCACGAGGCTGCGGCGCCGAGGGCTGCGGGGCCCGGCGCCGGCGAAACGCGCGGGGCACTCCCGTGACGGGCGCGGCTGAGGATCTGCGGGGCACTGCCTGTGGTGGCAGTGCCCACGGTGGCAGTGCCCACGGTGGCAGTGCCCACGGTGGCAGTGCCTACGGCTCGCTGCCCCGCAAGGAGGACGCCCGGTTCATCCGCGGCAAGGGGACCTTCGTCGATGACATCCAGCTGCCGGGAATGCTGCACGGAGCCATCCTGCGCAGCCCGCTGGCGCACGCGAGGATCGTGTCGGTCGACACGACGGCGGCGCAGGCGCATCCGCAGGTGGAGGCGGTCATCACCGGCCAGATGCTGGCGGAGCGCGGGCTGGCCTGGATGCCTACGCTGTCGCGGGACGTGCAGGCCGTGCTGGCCACGGACAAGGTCAGGTTCCAGGGCCAGGAGGTGGCCTTCGTCGTCGCCAGGGACAGGTACTCGGCGCGGGACGCACTCGAGCTGATCAGTGTCGAGTACGAGCCCCTGCCGCCGGTGATTGATGCCGAGCGCGCACTCGATCCCGGCGCCCCGGTGATCCGCGACGACCTGCCGGGAAAGGCCGATAATCACATCTTCGACTGGGAGGCCGGCGACCAGCAGGCGACGGATGCCGTCTTCGCGGTCGCGGACGTCGTAGTGGCCCAGGACATGCTCTACCCGCGGGTCCACCCGGCCCCGCTGGAGACCTGCGGCGCGGTGGCCGACCTGGACCCCGTGACCGGCAAGCTGACGCTCTGGTCCACGTCCCAGGCCCCGCACGCCCACCGGACCATGTACGCGCTGATCGCCGGGCTGCCGGAACACAAGATCCGGGTCATCTCGCCCGACATCGGCGGCGGTTTCGGCAACAAGGTCCCGCTCTACCCCGGCTACCTCTGCGCGATCGCCGGCACCATGCTGACCGGCCGGCCGGTGAAATGGGTCGAGGACCGGTCCGAGAACCTGATGTCCACCTCGTTCGCGCGTGATTACCACATGCACGGCGAGATCGCCGCGACCGCCGATGGGCGGATCCTCGGCCTGCGGGCCACGGTGCTGGCCGACCACGGCGCGTTCAACGCCACCGCGCAGCCCTCGAAGTTTCCCGCCGGGTTCTTCCACATCTTTACCGGCTCCTACGATCTGCAGGCCGCGCACTGCCAGGTGACCGCCGTCTACACCACCAAGGCGCCGGGCGGGGTCGCGTACGCGTGCTCGTTCCGCATCACCGAGGCCGTCTACCTGGTCGAGCGGATGGTCGACCTGCTGGCCCGCGAGCTCGGGATGGACCCGGCCGAGCTGCGGATGAAGAACCTGCTGCGCCCCGAGCAGTTCCCTTACACCGGCCCGACCGGCTGGGAGTATGACTCCGGCGACTACCCGCGGGCGCTGCGGCTGGCCATGGAGATGGCAGGCTACGACGAGCTGCGCCGGGAGCAGGCACGGCTGCGGGAGCGGGGCGAGTACATCGGCATCGGGCTGAGCTTCTTCACCGAGGGAGTCGGCGCCGGGCCGCGCGGGCAGATGGACATCCTGGGCCTGGGCATGGCGGACGGGGCGGACCTGCGGGTGTACCCGACCGGCAAGGCGGTGCTCGGCATCTCGGTGCAGACCCAGGGCCAGGGTCACGAGACCACGTTCGCGCAGATCGTTGCGCAGGAGCTCGGGATTTCGCCCGAGGATGTGGAGGTCGTGCACGGCGACACCGATCGGACGCCGTTCGGCCTGGGCACCTACGGCTCCCGGTCGACGCCGGTCTCCGGCGCGGCCACCGCGATGGTCGCCCGGAGGGTCCGCGAGCGGGCCAGGATCGTGGCCGCCGCGATGCTCGAGGTAGCGCCCGCCGACCTGGAGTGGGCCGGCCGCCGGTGGCAGGTGCGCGGTGATCCGGATCAGGCCAGGAGCATGGCCGAGATCGCGATGGCGGCCCACTCGGCCCTCGAGCTGCCGGACGGCGTCGAGGGTCACCTTGACGCCTCGATGGTCTACAACCCGCCGAACCTGACCTTCCCCTTCGGGGCCTACATCTGCGTGGTGGGCGTCGACCCCGGAACCGGCGAGGTGACGGTGCGGCGGTTCATCGCGGTCGATGACTGCGGCGTCCGGATCAACCCGATGATCGTCGAGGGGCAGGTGCACGGCGGCCTGGCGGACGGCGTGGGGATGGCCCTGATGCAGGCCATCGTCTACGACGAGAACGGCAACTGCCTGGGCGGCTCGTTCATGGACTACCTGCTGCCGACCTCGGCCGAGTGCCCGTCCTGGGAAGCTCGGCACGACCGTGACGCCGTCACCGCACCACCCGCTCGGAGCCAAGGGCGTCGGTGAATCGGCCACGGTGGGCTCGCCGGCGGCCGTGGTCAACGCCGTGCTGGATGCGATCAGCCCGTTCGGGGTCCGGCACGCTGACATGCCGCTGACTCCGGCTAACGTATGGTCGGCAATCCAGGGCAGGCCGCAGCGCACCGACCTGGCGGTCACATGAGCACCGGCCCGGCAGACACGCCAGCGCCGGTGCGGCGGCCAGCTGGGCACCGGCCCGGCGGGCAGCCGAGGACGATCGTGAGGAAGGACGGTGGATGAGCGACCTCGCTGAGCAGCTGCCCGATGTCGCGACGCTGCTGGCCGCGCTCGATGAGGCCAGCTACCTGGCTGACGAGCCGCTCGGGACGGCCCTGTTCCTGTCCGCCCGGATGGGCCAGCCGATCCTGCTCGAGGGCGAGCCAGGGGTGGGCAAGACCGAGGCAGCCAAGGCGCTCGCCGGGGTGCTCGACACCCCGCTGATCCGGCTGCAGTGCTATGAGGGCCTGACCTCGGCCGAGGCTCTGTACGAGTGGAACTACCCCCGGCAGCTGCTAGCCATCCGGCTGGCCGAGGCCAGGGGCGAGATGCCGCGCGAGGCCGATCTGTTCAGCGACGACTACCTGCTCGAGCGGCCGCTGCTGGCCGCGCTCGATCATCCGGGGCCGCGCCCGGCCGTGCTGCTGATCGACGAGGTGGACCGGGGAGACGACGAGTTCGAGGCATTCCTGTTCGAGCTGCTGGCCGAGTCAGCCGTGACCATTCCCGAACTCGGCACCAGGCGGGCGGCGTACCCGCCGGTCGTCGTGCTCACGTCCAACCGGACCAGGGACCTGCATGACGCGCTGAAGCGCCGCTGCCTGTACCACTGGATCGACTACCCCGACGTGCGCCGGGTGGCCGCGATCATCCGCCGCCGGGTGCCGGGCGCGTCCGAGTCGCTGACCAAGCAGGTCGCGCGCGGCGTTGTCCGGCTGCGCGGGCTTGACCTGGCTAAGCCGCCGGGAGTCGCGGAGGCGATCAGCTGGGCGGCCGCGCTGCACGTGCTCGGCGCGGCGGAGCTGGACGGCCAGGCAGCGGAGCAGACGGCTGGCGCCGTGCTCAAGTACGCCGAGGACCTGCAGGCCGCCCGGCAGGCCGGGTTCGCGGCGCTGGTCAGCGACCAGGGTCTCGACGGCAGCTGACACGATGGCCGGCTCCGCGGCGGGCAACCACGACCTGGCTGAGCTCACGGCCCGGTTCGGGGCCGCGCTCCGGCTGGCCGGGCTGCCCGCCGGGCCGGGCCGCTGCCAGCGGTTCGCCATCGCGGTGACCGTCGCCAGGCCGGCCACGCTGCGCGCGCTCTACCTGTGCGCGCTCGCGACCCTGGTGTCGAGCAGGGAGCAGGCCGAGATCCTGCACGCGGTCTTCGGCCAGGTATTCGGCGGCCTGGCCGATATCGCGGACCTGCGCGGCGACCAGGGCGCGCCGCCGGCCGCCCAGCCCGCGCGTACCCCGGAAGACCTGCTGGCCCAGGCGGCCCGGGCAGCGCAGCAGCACGTCATCGGATCCGACGCGGTGCCCCATGCCCGGCCCGGCCCGGACGAGGAGTCCGGGCCGGGGCCTGACGTCGAGCACCGGTATCTCGGCAGCGCGTTTGACCGGCTCGCCGCCAGGGACTTCGCCGACCTGTCCGAGGCCGAGCTGCAGCAGCTCGCCGAGCTGATGCGCCGGCTGACGCTCGCCGCTCCGCAGCGCCGGTCCCGCCGCCACCGCCGCCGGCCCGGCGGGCCGCGCACCGACATGCGAGCCACGCTGCGGCAGGCCCGGCGGACAGGGGGGCATGCGTTCCGGCTGATCGGGCGGGTTCCGGCGCAGCGGGACCGGCGCATCGTGGTGCTCTGCGACATCTCCGGCTCGATGGGGCCGTATGCGCGGGCGATGATCCAGCTGCTCTACTGCGCGGCCGGGGGGGCCAGCGCCGAGGTCTTCAGCTTCGCCACCCGGCTGACCCGGCTGACCCCGGTCCTGGCCAGGTCGCTGCCGGGCCGGCGCTGCAGCGGGCGGGCCAGGCCGCCCCCGACTGGCTGGGCGGCACCCGGATCGGGGCCGCGCTGAAGCAGTTCAACGACTCCTATGGCCGCCGGGGCATGGCCCGCGGGGCAGTGATGGTCATCATCTCCGACGGCTGGGAGACCGGCGACCCGGACCTCGTGCGGCGGGAAATGGAACGGCTCTCACTGGTGGCGTTTCGGATTGTATGGGTTAATCCCCGCACGAAAAGCTCTCTTTACCAGCCACTGGCGGGCGGCATGGCCGCGGCGTGGCCGCATTGCGACGCCGTGGTCAGCGCGCATTCGGTGGCGGCGCTGGGCAAGCTCGCGGCGGCCCTGGCCGATCCGGTCCGGCGCCGCGTCCCGGTCCGGCCGGGCGGCTGACCGCCGGGCCGGCGGTCGCTAGTGCTCGATGCGGAGCACCGGCCGGTTCTTGCCCCGGCCCTTGCGGGGCTTGCGCTTCACTTCCACGCCGCCGAGCACGCACGTGCCGGTGATGCGCAGGACCGGCGCGTCTGGCCGCAGGGACTCGGCGCTGTCGCCGGCGATCTCGCGGCCGCCGAGGATGGCGACGCCGGAGTCGATCACGTGCATCTCCGGCGGGACGATGATCTGCACGCCGCCGAGGACGCACATCGCGTTCAGCGTGATCTCCCGTCCCGGCAGGACCGCCTCGCGGAAGTCGAGGTCCGCGCCGCCGAGCACGGTCAGGATGTCGATCACGGGCTCGGGATGCCAGCCGCCCTTGCGGGTGACCCCGCCGAGCACGGCGACGAGCCGGCGGCCCCGGCTCGCTGGCCGCGCGGCCGGCACCGCGGCGGCCGGGACCATGGACCCGCTGTGCCCGGGCAGGTCATCGAGCAGCGGCACGATCTCGGCGTGCGTCTTCGCCGAGTAGATGGCGTCGAGCCGATCGGAGTGCTCCGCAGCGGTCAGCCGGCCCTCGGCCAGCGCATTGTTGATCACCGAGGCGGCCGTGTCCCGGTCGGCGTCGGAGGCACGCAGCCGGGGATTCTCGTTGAAGCCCTGGGGGTCCATCCGGCTATTGTCGGGCATGCACAGCGGCCGGCGGAACGGGAGAAGCGGTGGGCCACGTCGAAGCGGCGCATGTCAGCCACACCCTGCCGGATGGCCGGGTGCTCCTCGATGACGTCTCCTTCCGGATCCGCGATGGCGCCGTCGCCGCGCTGATCGGCCCGAACGGCGCCGGGAAGACCACGCTGCTGCGTCTCGCCGCCGGGGATATCACGGCGCAGTCGGGCACGGTGACCAGCAGCGGCGGCCTGGGCGTGATGCGCCAGTTCGTCGGCGGGATCAGGGACTCCGCAACGGTCCGGGACCTGCTGCTGTCGATCGCCGCTCGCCGGGTCAAGGAGGCCGCGAGCCGGCTGGATGCCGCCGAGCTGGCCATGATGGAGCGCGACGACGAGCCCGCCCAGCTCCGGTACGCGACGGCGCTAACCGACTGGGGCGACGCGGGGGGATACGCGGCCGAGGTGCACTGGGACGCCTGCTGCATCGCGGCGCTGGGCATCCCCTACGAGCGCTGCCAGTGGCGCGAGGCCGCCAGCTTGTCCGGCGGCGAGCAGAAGCGGCTGGTGCTGGAGTCGCTGCTGCGCGGCACGGACGAGGTGCTGCTGCTGGACGAGCCGGACAACTACCTGGACGTGCCGGGCAAGATCTGGCTGGAGCAGCAGCTGGCGGCGACCACCAAGACCGTTCTGCTGGTCAGCCATGACCGGGAGCTGCTGGCGGCCTGCGCGGAGCGGATCATCACCGTCGAGGACGGCAGCGTCTGGGTGCACGGCGGCGGCTTCGCCGGCTACGCCGCGGCGCGGCGGGAGCGCAACGAGCGGCTGGACGAGCTGCGCCGGCGCTGGGATGAGGAGCACGAGAAGCTCAGGCAGCTCGTCCGCATGTACCGGCAGAAGGCGGCCTACAACTCGGACATGGCATCCCGGCTGCAGGCCGCCGTGACCCGGCTGCAGAAGTTCGAGGAGGACGGGCCACCGGAAGTCGTGCCCAGGGAGCAGAACGTGCGGATGCGGCTGCGCGGCGGCCGGACCGGCAAGCGCGCGGTGATCTGCGAGCGGCTGGAGCTGACCGGCCTGATGCAGCCGTTCGACCTGGAGGTCTGGTACGGCGAGCGGGTCGCCGTGCTGGGCTCGAATGGCTCCGGCAAGTCGCATTTCCTCCGGCTGCTGGCGGGGGACGAGGTGCGGCACGACGGCGAGGCCCGGCTGGGCGCGCGGGTCGTGCCCGGCATGTTCGCGCAGACCCACGCGCGGCCTGACCTGTCCGGGCGGACGCCGCTGGACATCCTGATGACCGAGCACGCGCTGCTGGTCAGCGAGGCGATGTCGGCGCTCGCCAGGTACGAGCTGCAGGGCTGCTCCCGGCAGCCGTTCGGCACCCTGTCGGGCGGCCAGCAGGCGCGGCTGCAGATCCTGCTGCTGGAGCTGGCCGGTTCCACCCTGCTGCTGCTCGACGAGCCGACCGACAACCTCGATTTGGCCAGCGCGGAAGCACTCCAGGAAGGCCTGGAGTCCTATGCCGGCACGGTCATCGCGGTCACGCATGACCGGTGGTTCGCGCGATCGTTCGACCGGTTCCTGGTCTTCGGGTCGGGCGGCGAGGTATACGAGGCCGCCGAGCCGGTCTGGGATGAGACCCGCGTGAGCCGTCCGCGCTGAGCGCCGCTTGCTACGCTGGGAGGCGCGCCACTGCGGTCGGCTGCCCGCTTGGCAGGCCGCTGCGGGTTCGGAGAACTGGAGGGTTCGCACTGTGAAGAAGCTGCTCGTGATCGCCCTGCTGGGAGCCAGCGCATTCGCCGTCTGGCGGAAGGTGCAGGCGGATCGCGCTGAGCTAGATCTGTGGACCGAAGCGACCACGGCAGATAGCTAGGCTGCGCGTGGCCGCGCCCGCGTACGAGGCGCATGTGACGGCAGCCCCGGCGATCACGCTGGCCTGCTGCGGCCTGTTCGGGACGACCGTCGTCGACGATGGCCTCGTGGAGCGGGCGTTCGCTGAGGCGATCGCCACGCAGGGCGTGGTGACCGGGACTGCCGCTTACGCGCGCGGCATGGCTGATGTACACCGGGCCAGGGGGCAGGCCACCGGGGACATGATGCACATCCTGTTCCCTGACAATGCGGCCAGGGCTCAGGCGGCACACCTGGCCTTTGACCGCTCTTTAAGCCAGGCTGTCGGCCGGTTCGGGCCGCAGCCCATGCCGGGAGCCCGTGAGGTGCTGGACCGGCTGGCCGGCACTGGCGTCCGTATCTGCCTGTTTGCCGGCGTTTCGAGACGGCTGCTCGGCCAGGTGCTCGGCGGCCTCGGCTGGCAGGCCCGCGTTGACCTGGCGCTCAGTGCTGATGACGTGCCGCGCGGCTGCCCGGCGCCCGACCTGGTGCTTGCCGCCATGCTCCGGCTCGGCGTGACTGACGTGCGGGAGACAGCCGTGGTGGCCGGCACAGCCAGTGTCATCCTGGCCGGCCGCAGGGCCGGGGCCGGCATCGCCGCCGGGGTGCTCACGGGAACTCACCCTGCCGCGAAGCTCCGGCAGGCGGGCGCGACGCATGTGCTGACCAGCATCGCCGAGCTGCCCGCGGTGCTGGCGGCCTACCCGCCAGCCGTCGCGGACGATACGAACCGGCTGTTAGCTAAGGCACCGGGAACGGCCGGGAATCGCCCGGCCAAGAGCCCATGTGTCAGCGGTTCCTGATGACCTTCCTGCGGTAGGTGAGGCTCCCGGCGCCAGCCAGGATCGCTGCTCCGCCGAGGCCGAAGAGCAGGGGGTCCTGGAATCCGGCGGTGCCACCGCCGCCAGTGGCCGGGGCAGCGGTGGGGATCGGGCGGCCCGACGGGCTCTGCGCAGTCGGTGGCGATGCAGACCCGCTGGAGTGGCTCGCGCTCGGGGTGGCGACCTTAGCCGTGCCGCCGGGCAATGCGGTCGATGTTGCCGGAGAACTTTTTGCGGGCGAAAATGTGGGCAGTGTCGTCGAGGGCGAGGACGTCGTGCAAGCCGAGACCGCCGCGGAAGCGAATACGGTCAGGCTGCCGCAGGCGACGACCCCCAGGCTTGCGCTGAGTCCCCTCCCCGCAGTGGTGGTGCGCACCTTCACGGAACCTCCTCAAGCGTCCGGCAGGTCGCGGATCCCTGGCCTGGTCCCGCATCAGAAACCGGCATCGGAAGCGAAAGCGCGTGGCCGGAGCGGCTGCTGCCCGCTTCGGCCGAAGGCAGGTCCCCGAAAGCGCCGAGGGCCATAAAGGTGCAGCTCGTAGACGACACGTAGGCAATGGCGAGTATTCACCCTGGAATATCAGGCTACGCGAGCGGAACACCCTGGGGAAGGCAGAGGGGAGGACGGCATTGGGGGAGGTGGAGTGGCGGCGGATAGCCGGGTTTCGCGTGGTCATGTATTGGCCGCAGAGCGGGTACTCTTCCCCGCCCAGTGCGCCAGGAAGCCTCCGGGCCCGGATCGCCGGAATCGCCGGCGTCCTTCTCATCGCGGGCGGGGCTGCCGCTGTCGGCGTTGCTCTCAGCTCCCAGGATCATGCACCGCAGCCCTCAATGGCGGCAGCGGGTGCTACCGGGCCATCCGCGTACGGGCCGTCGCTGCGGCGCTCACCGCCGGTGTCCATCACTATCCCGGCCATTGGCGTGTCGTCGGATCTGCTGCACCTGGGGGTCAACTCCGACGGCACGATCCAGGTGCCGTCACTTCAGGCGAGGTCCGGCCAGGCGGCCTGGTACAAGTACTCGGCGACGCCCGGCCAGATCGGGGCGTCGGTTATCGAAGGTCACCTCGACAGCTATCAGGGGCCTGCTGTGTTTTTCCGCATCGGGGCTCTCCGCCCAGGGGACAGCGTCAACGTGACGCTCGCCGACGGGATCACCGCCGTATTCCGCGTCACCGGCGTGCGCCAGTACCTCAAAACCCGTTTCCCGGCCAGGACCATTTACGGCGCAACCGGCTACGCGGCCCTGCGCCTGATAACGTGCGGCGGAGCATTCGACTACAACACCGGTCATTACCTCAGTTCCACTGTTGTATTCGCCTCCCTCACCTCGTCACGGCCGGCCGCGGCCGGGCCAGCGGCTGACAGTCCTCAGCCGGGGACGCGATGGTCAGACCTGCTGAGGGTGCTCAGGTAACTGGCCGACTGCACGAGGAGATCGCCGCGTGTCGCAGCTCATCTGCGCCAAGGGCCGTGGCCCGGCCCTGCTGGCAGACGCCGACACCTTTCTCGGCCCGCTGCCTGCCAGACAGCGCCGGGTGCGGGATCGCTAGGCGTACGGATTGCAGCGGTGAAGCCACTCGTGCAGGTGAGCAGCAACGTGATGACCGTGCGGACGATGATGCATGCGCATCTTGATCGCCTCCTCTCCCTGAAGGCGCTCTTCGAGGCTGCGCCACACCTGCGCTCGGTGCCAGGGACGAACGTCCCTTGCCAGGCCGCAGTTCAGGCAGCCGCAGTCAATGATCTCGCGGCGTCCTCCTCGTCGATCTCGCGGCGTCCTCCTCGTCTTGGCCCGGGCGCCGGGTCGTGCCGCTGAGCGGGCCGTTTCAGGCGTTCTGCGCCGTCACTGGGTCCCGGCCTTCCTCGGTGCGTTCGGGCAGCAGCAGCAGGGCGCCGACCAGGAAGCACACCGCACCGATCAGGGTGCCCAGGTTCGACCGCTCGGCGTTGTGCAGCTGACCGGTCGCCGGGTTGATGTAGCCGGCGACAGCAGATACGCCGAAGGCGACGGACCCGATCAGGTTCGCGAGGGTGACCCACCACGACCACGACCGCGGCTGCCACGCTGCCCAGCCGTGGCAGACCTCCAGCCAGGCCAGGGAACTTGCGACCAGGAAGCAGATCGAGCCAACCGCATCGGGTCGCCACACATGCTGGTGCGCGGCCTGGGCGGTGAGATCTACCCGCACGGCGTTCCCGGTGCTGATGTTGAAGTAAAGGGTTCCGGCCAGCTGGATCGCGGTCGCCCACCAGTCGATCCGGCGCGGCTGGAAGACGAAGAAGCGCCGCCGGGCGGCGTCTGAACGCTGCAGGCCGGCATCCACGGCCTCCCGGTAGGTCAGAAACCCGGCCGCGGTGAAGAACAGCGAGCCTATGAAGAAGGTCACTGCATCCCAGCGGGCCCCGGCGGTGCTGGCGTAAGCAGGGACCGCACCGAGTGCGAATAGCAGTGACCCGACGGCGAACAGTATGGCGATCCACCATGCCCGGGCCCAGGGTGCCCACCATGTCGAGCCAGCGGCCGAGGCTGCCTGCGGATGCTTGCGATGCCGGCGGGAACCCCAGCGAGCGACGACACCATCCGGGCCGGCGCGGTCGACGAAGGTAGCGAAAGGGCCGACCCGGCCCTTGCGGACTTCGCTGTTCTGCCTGGGCACGGACGTGTCCTATCTGATCGCATCGATCTGGTCAGGACGGATGCGGGCGGCCTCGGGCGGATCAGGCGTTGCGCGCGGAACTGAACACCACGCTGTAATCCTCAACGGCGCGGATCATGCAGCGAGCGGCAGCTAGGCTGTCGGCCCGGACGACGTCGGCAGCGCTCGGGCTTGCTGTCCGTGCCTGCGGGTCCTGCCACACCGTCTGGCTGATCAGGTGCCCCGACGCCGGGTCGGCGAGCAGCAGCGCGCAACGGAAACCAGAAGTCTCCGCCAGCCACGGGACTACGGTGTCCCCGAACGCCTCGATAACGTCCTCAACCGCTGACGGCTCGACCTCCATCCGGGTCAGCCGGGCGCTTTGCTGGCCGCGCAGCGCATCGTCTAGCTCGAACACGCCCACCCGGTACCGCTCGGCAATCACCGATCCCCCGGCCCGCCGCTTCAGCTCGCCGTCGATGCTTGCTGCGGCCCCCTCGGCCGCTCGCAGCGCACGCTCCGACGCCCAGAACGATTCCAGCACCCCGACACCGTGCGTTTCGTCGGCTAGCAGTGACAGTCCCAGGCTGCCATGCTGGCTCTCCAGCGCCGGGCGGACTTCGCTCTCGATGTACTTCAGGCACCCGGCCAGCGCAGGCGGACCGGCGGTGATCAGATCCAGGCGGACATGCAGCATGACACCTCCCGGGCAGGTCGGCGATTGCGGGAGCATGCTCGGCAGGCTCCGTCGCCCGCACCACCAGATGCGCTCCTCAGCGTTTCCTCCGGCCGCGGACATGTCAAGCGATCGCTGCGGCTGCGCGGCAAGATCGTCTCTGCCTCGACCTCGGGCCTCCGGGCCCGCCCGGCAGGACGGTCCGTTGTAATCCCGGGTGACCGACGAGCCGGGGCAGGCATCCAGGCACGTCCGCCGCAGGCGGCCGTGCCCTTCCGGGGGACTGTAAACTCAGGTCGTCTTTCACCAACGCAGGTAGCCTGTGGAGGCGCCCACCAGGCTCCTGGCGAGATGCTGTCGGAGCCAGCCGGGCAAGCTAGCATGAAAGGCCGCTGAAGTGCGGTTTCCTGGGGCTATAGCTCAGCTGGAAGAGCACCTGCTTTGCAAGCAGGGGGTCAGGGGTTCGAGTCCCCTTAGCTCCACCA
>CAWDVK010000015.1:0-84141 GCA_963805715.1 uncultured Actinomycetota bacterium | reverse complement strand
GCCCTCCGTGATGGCCACCGCACCGGCTTGATGGCCTCCATCGGGCAGATCCTGATGGAACCGCCTGCACAGGACTGGAGCCTGCGGGACGCATGACTGAGCGTGAGAGCTTCAGCGCCGGGATGGCAGTGATGTGACGCTGGACGATCTGCGTTTCTCGATGTCCCGGCGAAGGATGTCGTTCTCAAGCTTCCTGGCACTGATGGCCGAGGGCCATTCCAGCACGGCCATCGCCCAGAAGCTGGTGCTCTCCGCCAGCGCGGTGGAAAGCACATCGGCAACGTTTTCGCCAAGCTCGGCCTGCCGCCCGACGACGCCCAGCACCGCCGGGTACTCGCCGTCCTCGCCTACCTCAGGCCCCGACAACGGCCACTGCGCGCCGCCCAGGAGACGCGGCGGCCGCTACAGCCCGGGTTTCCGGGTCCCCCGACCGCCGTTGACACCGGAATTCGCTCAACATGGAGTTACGCACGCACAGCTAATCTAAGCGTCATCCCCGAGTTCGATCGGCATCTTTTGCTGCGAATGAGCGCCTTGGCTCGCAGAACGTGCCAGCGAACTGAACTGGGCGATCTGCGCCCGCAGCGACGGTGCCGATGCGTGGTTGAGAGCGCTCAGAATCGGCAGGATCGTTGTTCCATGGCTCCGGGAACGCGCCACCGTGCTCACTCCACGTAGCGGACAGGGAATGCGTCCGGCAACAGCCGCCGGTCAGTCTGGGCGCAATGATCACCGGAGCGTCCGGACTTTTATCAGCGTCACGGAATCGCGGGGGGTGTAGCTTTCTGACCTGCGGGTTTGGCGTGGGGATGCGTGGGATCTGCGCACTAGCCGGGGGTGGTGGGCCGTAGTATGTCCGGGTGTTCCGTATGTGCGGACGGTCAAGACATCCTCGGGCGCGACGGCCGTCCAGATCGTGTACTCCTCCCGCCAGGAATCGCGGGAGATCGAGAATTTGGGGTCGGCACATAGCGGCGCTGAGGTCGAGCTGCTGAAGGCCGCGGCCCGGCAGCGGCTGGCGACCGGTCAGGGCGAGCTTGACCTGGGCCTGGATACGGCGGCACCTGGCGGGCCGCTGCCGATCACCGCCTCGCGGATGGGGCATCTGCTGGAGGTGCTGGCGCATGCGTACCGGATGCTGGGCTTTGACCAGGCCAGTGGTGGCGATGAGGTCTTCGAGCAGCTGGTGCTGGCGCGGATCATCGAGTCGGTCAGTAAGGCTGGTAGCGCCCGGGTGCTGGAGGAGGGCCGGCGTGACATCCGGCCTCCTCGGCGGCGACGTGCTGGCATTGATGACTGATTTGGTCTAGGAGGCACGTCCTTAGGCGGTCTTGTGGTGGTAGGTGGCCATGGCGAGGGCGTAGGCGACGATGAGGATGCCGAGGCACCAGGCGAGGGCGGTCCAGATGCCGGTGCTGACTGGCTGCTGTGTGAACAGGTCGCGGATCGTGTTGACGATGGATGTCACGGGCTGGTTATCGGCGAAGGCGCGCACCGGGCCGGGCATGGTGTGGGTGGGCACGAATGCCGAGCTGATGAATGGCAGGAAGATGATCGGGTAGGAGAAGGCGCCCGCGCCGTCCACGGTCTTCGCGGACAGGCCGGCGATGACGGCGATCCAGGTCAGTGCCAGGGTGAACAGCACGAGGATTCCGGCGACGGCAAGCCATGCCAGCACTCCCGCGCCTGAGCGGAATCCCATGCCGACAGCGACGAGCACGACGAGCGCGAGCGAGATCAGATTGGAGACCACTGAGGTCAGCACGTGCGCCCACAGCACACTCAAGCGTGCGATCGGCATGGACTGAAACCGCTCGAAGATTCCGCTTTGCATATCAGCAAAGAGCCGGACTGCCGCGTAGGAGATGCCCATCGCGATCGTGATGAGCAGGATTCCGGGCAGCAGGTAGTTCACATAGTGACCCGGCCCGGTGTGGATCGCGCCGCCGAACACATAGACGAACAGCAGCATGAGGGCGATCGGCATGATCGTGACCGTGATGATGGTGTCCAGGCTGCGCGTGATGTGGCGCATGGACCGGCCCAGCAAGACGGCGGTGTCGCCGAAGAAGTACGTGGTGGTCATCGTTATTCCTTAGTTAGTTGTCCGTGCCGGTGGCGCTGGCCGTCCCCGCGTTGCTGTCGTTGCCGGTGATGGCGAGGAAGATGTCCTCCAGGGTCGGCTGTTTCTCGACGTACTCGACTTGGGCGGGCGGGAGGAGCTGCTTCAGTTCGGCGAGGGTGCCGTTCGCGATGATCCGCCCCTGGTGGAGGATCGCGATCCGGTCGGCGAGCTGCTCGGCCTCGTCCAGATACTGCGTGGTAAGCAGCACCGTCGTGCCGCGCCCGGCGAGCTCTTTGACGCTGTTCCACACTTCGGCGCGAGATTGAGGGTCGAGCCCGGTGGTCGGTTCGTCCAGGAAGATCACAGGCGGATTCCCGATCAGGCTCATCGCGATGTCCAGGCGGCGGCGCATGCCCCCGGAATACGTCGACACCCTTCGCCCCGCCGCGCCGGTGAGCTGGAAGCGGGCCAGCAGGTCATCCGCCATCTGGCTGGCTTGATTCAGGTGCCGCAACCGGGCCACCAGCACCAGGTTCTCCCGCCCGGTGAGGATCTCATCCACCGCCGCGAACTGCCCGGTCAAGCTGATGGACTCCCGCACGTCCGCAGCCTGCGCGGCAACGTCGAAGCCGTTGACGCTGGCCGTCCCCTCGTCGGCCTTGAGCAGCGTGGACAGGATATTCACGGTCGTGGTCTTGCCCGCGCCGTTCGAGCCCAGCAGGGCGAAGATGCTGCCCCGCGCCACGTCGAAGTCCACACCGCGCAGCACACGCAACTCCTTGTACGACTTCTCCAGACCCCGAACGTGGATGGCTGCGTCGGTGGTCATTCCTGTTCCCCTCGCTCTGCGTCCTCGATCGCCTTGGTCAGTCGGGCGCGTTCCTTGTCGATCCATCTCTTTCCGGTGTAGGCCTGCGCGAATGTATCGGCGAACTCGACCGGGTCGTCGCCGACGATCGCGCGCACAGGCGTGCCGTCGGCCGCGGCACGCTCCCAGAGGTCGGCGAAGTCGCCGAACATCTTGACGGCGGTCTCGCCGTCCGTGACGCCCCCGTAGTACATGAAGTACCGCTGCAGCGCCTTCGCGACGGTGCCGTACGGCTCGGGCAGAGCTTCGATGCGCGCCTTGTACTGCTTGTACTGCTTCTTCTGCTCGAGCGACCCGGTGACCAGCTCGATCCACTTCGGTGCCATCACTTGCCTCCTTCGCGGAGCTGTTCCAGTCGCTGCGTGAGGAAGCTCCAGGTCCTCCAGAACTCGTCGAGATATTCGCGTCCGCAGGCGTTGAGGGAGTAGACCTTGCGCGGCGGCCCCTTCTCGGAGGGGACCTTCTCCACGTCGACGAGGCCGCGCTGCTCGACCCTGATGAGCAGGGCGTAGACGGTCCCTTCGGCGATGTCGGAGAAGCCCTGCTCCCGCAGCCACGCCGTGATCTCGTAGCCGTACGCGGACCGACCGGACAAGATCGCCAGAACGATGCCCTCCAGCGTCCCCTTGAGCATCTCCGTCACCAGCCTGGCCATGGAACACCTCCTCCCACAGCTACTCAGTCTTACTGACTACAGGTATACAGTATCACTAGCTACTGGTACTTAGCAAGGCTGAATAGTGGAGGTGCAGGCCAGCACCGCAAGCGTGTGGCAGTCCGGCGGCACACAGTTGACCACCTAGCGGATGCAGCCGTCAGCCGGGCAGACGGCCGTCCGGCCCCGTGGCCCGGGCGGGCATCCGGCGCCGGGTTCCTCCCGCTGACCTGTCATATCTTTGGCGCGCTGTAGTTATGGCTGCCCGGCTTGATGCTCCTGGCCGTGTGGCGCACGCTGCCGGATTGCGGTGTTCAACTGCTCAGCGGCTCCCAGCAGCGTGTCGTGGAGGAGTACGCACGGCACAACGGGCACGCCGGCCTGATCCGCGAGGTCATCGACGGCTCGGCCGACCTCTGAGCCGGGCGTGCTCAGTCTTGAGGCGATCCTCAGCCCCGAAGGCCAGGAGGCGAACCTGCAGGCATTGGCGGCAGCCGGCAACGTCAGACGGGTGCGCACTAGTTTGATAAAAGTCGGGTGCTCACTCCACGTAGCGGACAGGGAATGCGTCCGGCAACAGCCGCCGGTCAGTCTGGGCGCAATGATCACCGGAGCGTGGGCCGACGGGGCTGCCAGGGACGGCAGCCACAGGGTTCAGGGTGGTGAGGCTTAGCGGGCAGCCTGGTACTTGCTCAGCACCTCGGCGCTGATACGGCCGCGCTGTGATACCTGCAGGCCCTGCCCGGCGGCCCACGTGCGCACTGCTGCACGGTCGATTCCCGGTCCGGCGCCAGTGGCGGCCTTCGCTGTTCTGCGGTGAGCAGTCCTGCGCCCGGCGTTCATGAATGGCTGCAGCGACTTCTCGAACCTGGCGAGGTTCTCCTTGCCGAGGTCAATCTCGTAACTCTGGCCATCGAAGCTGAAAGCCAGCGTCTCAGCATCGGGCGATCCGTCCAGGTCGTCAGTGATGACGACACTCGCAGTCTTTGCCATGCCCGGAATCATCCACGTTCAGGGCTGTGATGTCAAAAAACACGCATCATATTCGCGGGCTTCCGGCCGTGGCTAATACCAGCGCGATTAGGCCGGGCAATTCAATGCCTGCAGAACGTCAGGATGACGGGCTGAGATCGATGTGGCAGCCGAGACGATCACGCGACTTGCCGATAGCAGTGTTCTGAAACGCCAAGCAAGCGCCGCCGCCCGCGAAGCCGGCGAAAGGCGATGCAGGCCACGACTGCCGTCGCGGCACCGGAGGCCCGCCTGCTGCGCTAATGCTGGGCAAGCGCTGTCGCGCGCTCTGGCTCAGCGGCGACGAAGAACCGGATGCGCTGACCAGTTCCGCGCACATGACGACTATTCACCACGCCGAGACCTGCCCGCGGGCACCGCAACCGCAGGGAGAAAACGGCTGGTGGCGATGACTCCCGGCCAGCACTCGCTAACGGCGCCGGACCAGGGTCTTGTTCTGCTGGCAGGAAGTCGTCAATGGCGAGTTCTGGCGTCTTTCTCCTGGCGGCTGGTGCCGCTTGCATGGGCAGCGCACCGGGTGCAGACAGTGCCCGGCGGGATTCCCCGGAATCTGACGCAGGGAGCAGCCCAGTGCTCAAATGGCTCGCCGCAGCCGCCGCTGTTATCGCGGTCGCGTTCCCTGTGGCGCTCTTGCTTCTCGCCGGCGCAGCGGCCGGCTCCAGCCAGGAGGGCACGAGCCTTGTCGGCGGGCCGAGCGTGCTGGCGCTGTCGGACATCCCGCCCGCGTACTTGGCGCTGTACCTGGACGCGGCGCAGACATGCCCGGGCCTGCCGTGGGGTGTCCTGGCGGGCATCGGCGAGGTCGAGAGCGACGACGGCCGGTCGACGGCTCCCGGCGTTCAGTCCGGCGCGAACTATGCGGGGGCCGAGGGGCCGATGCAGTTCGAGCCCGCCACCTTCGCGCAGTACGCCGTCGATGCTGACGCCAGCGCCGGACTGAGTCCCTACGATCCGGCGGACGCGATCTACACGGCGGCGGCGATGCTGTGCGCGGACGGCGCGGCCTCCGGCACGGCTGCCGGGATCTGGCAGGCGGTCTTCGCCTACAACCACTCCGCCGCTTATGTCAGCCAGGTGCTGGGCTGGGCGGCCCGCTACATCGTCCCGGCCCCGCCGGGCGCGGCGGCGGCCGCGGTCGCGTTCGCGCTGCGGCAGGTCGGCAAGCCGTATGAGTGGGGGGCTGACGGCCCGGACGCCTACGACTGCTCCGGCCTGGTCTACGCCGCTTATGCCGCTGCCGGGATCAGCATCGGCCGCACGACCTTCCAGTGGCGCCAGGACGGCCCGCAGATCCCGCTGACCCAGATCCAGCCGGGAGACCTGTTGTTCTACCCCGGCTCCGACGGCACCGCCGCGAACCCCGGTCATGTCGTGATGTACCTGGGCGGCGGCCAGGTCATCCAGGCCCCGCAGACCGGCGAGGACGTCCAGGTCGACCCGCTCGACCTCGCCGGGGTTGTCGTGGCCACCCGCCCCGCCGACCTGCCCCGCCACGCCTGACCACCAGGAGGAGCGACCCGATGAAGCCCGTCACCACTGCCCAGCTGCGCGCGAGCGCCACCGTCGACCTGATGACCGCCGCCCGCGCGCTGGGCCTGGGCCGCACCAAGGCCTACGAGCTGGCCCGCCGTGACCAGTTCCCCTGCCGGCTGATCCGCATCGGCGACACCTACCGGATCCCCACCCCGGGGCTGCTGGAGCTCCTGGGCGTCGCGCCCGAGGAACCCCGCAGCCAGCTGCTGGCCGGCCACCGCGCCTGACCACCGAGACACGCCCGGCCCCCTCGCTCCCTGACCCTATGGAGGACCACCGCCATGGACCTGCCACCGCTCGCCGGCCGCCACGCCGGCGAGGCCGGCACCATGCCAGAACGGGTGTCCCGCGAGCAGTGGCAGCGCCGCGAGCTGGTGATCTGGGGAGCGCACGGCGGCGCCGGGACCACCACGCTGGCGACCTGGCTGCAGCCCGCCTGGGACACGGGCGCGATGCGCCCCGAGCCGGACCCGCCCTACCCGGCCGGCGTTGCCAGGGGCCGTGCCCTGGTGGTGACCTGCCGCGGCACCGCGTGGTCCGCGGCGCAGGCCACCAGGGCGGTCGCCGCCGTCATCAGGCAGGGCGGCCACGTCGACGTGGTGGCGGTGGTGAGCGATGGCTGGCCGGAGCCGGCCACCGCGACCAGCCGGCTCCGGCTGCTGGAACCTCTGGCCGGGGCAGTGATCCGGGTCCCGTTCGTCCCCGGCCTGCGGCTGGCCGACGACCCGGCATCGGTGCCGCTGCCGCGCCGGGCGCTGCGCGCCCTCGCCCAGATCCAGGCGGCCGCCGGCCGCACCTTCCCCCTCTGATGACCACAGGAGGCCCGACGATGCCGATACTTCACCTCGCGCTCGCCGTCCACAACCTCGCCGCCGCGCCCCACGCCAGCGCCGGGCACGTAACCGACGCGGCGGGCGGTGTCCCGAACCCGGCGCCGCAGGCCCCGCCCGGACTGGCCGGCCCGGTGAGCACCCTGCTGGGCTGGTGGAAGTGGGGTGCCCTGGTCGCCGGGGTATTCGGCCTGATCGGGTGCGGCGCGATGATGGCTCTCGGCCGCCGTAACCGCTCCAGCCTCGCCGCCGACGGCGCGACCGGTATCCCGTGGGTGCTCGCCGGACTGACGCTTATTGCCCTGTCCTCGGGCATCGTCGGCGTCTTCATGTGAGGCCGGAATGTTCCTCACCCGGTCAGCGCGCTACGAGTACCGCATCTACCGCCGGCGCCGCCGGCGCCGCCGGCTCGCGCTCGTCCTCGCGGTCGCGCTCGTGCTCGCCGCTGCCGCCCTCGCCCATCACGCCCCGGCAGGTACCGGCCAGCAGAAGCGGGCGGCACCACCCCGGACGACATCGCCCAGCACGCCTGCCAGGACCCCTGCCACGCCAGATTCAGCCACAGCCGACGCGGGCACGGGGCTGAGCTGGACCGACTTCCACGGCATCGCGCTTCCCGTCTCGGCGCAGGACGGGCCGCGTCACGCCGGCGGCGGCCTGGCCCGGGGGTTCAGCGACACCCCGCGCGGCGCGCTGCTGGCAGCGGTGAACATCGCGGTCCGCACTGCTGCCCAGTGGGGACCGGCGATCTACAGCCCGACTATCCGCGACCAGGTGACCGGCCCGGACGCCAGCACCTTGCTGGAAGACGACGCCAGCGACTACGCAGCGCTGCGGGCAGCAGCCCATGTCCGGCCCGGGCAGCCAGCCGGACGCGGGTACGCGGTCGAGGCCGCCTACCGGTTCGCGGCCTACGCGCCCGCCAGCGCCACGGTCGACATCGTCTCCGAGGGCCCCGGCGCCGGCGGCGGCACCGTGCTGGCCGTCACCCGCATCCAGGTCACCTGGCTGAGCGGTGACTGGCGGGTGGTGGCCCCGCCCGGCGGCAACTGGGCCAGCTCGGCCACCACGGCGTCGTCCCTGACCGGCTACACGACCTTCCCGGACGAGAGGTAACCCCGTGCACTGCAACACCCTGGTCGAGCCCGCCTGCAGCGCCGTCAGCACCATCGTCAGGGCGGCAACCGCCAGCGCAGCCAGCGACATCCTCAGCGGCATCGCGCAGGCGATCAGCGACGGCATCCGGTGGATCGTGGAGAACACGGCCACCTGGTGGGTGCAGATTCCCTCCCCGGACCTGTCCGCCGAGCCGGCGGTCAGCCACATCCAGCAGTGGCTGCTGCCGATTACCGCCGCGGTGGCGGTCGGCGGGGTGATCGCCGCCGGGCTGCGGATGGCGATCACCCGCCGGGCGAACCCGCTGCTGGACCTGGGCGGGGGCCTGCTCGCCCTGGCAGCGGCGACGGCGCTGGGGGCGACGATCGCCGCGCTGCTGCTGAAGGCCGGCGACGCGTGGTCGTCGTGGGTGCTGCAGGCCTCAACCGGCGGGCACTTCACCCAGCGCCTGGTGCAGGTCCTGGACCTGGGCGGTAACGCCGCCCCGGCGGTCGTGCTGGTCTTCGGCGTGATCGCGATCATCTTCGCGCTGGTGCAGGCGGTGCTGATGCTGTTCCGCCAGGCCGCCCTGATCATCCTGGCCGGGGTGCTGCCGCTCGCCGCAGCCGGGTCGATCGCCCTGATGACCCGGACGTGGGTGCGCAAGGTCACCGCGTGGATGCTCGCGCTGATCTGCTACAAGCCCGCCGCCGCGGCGGTGTACGCGGCGGCGTTCACCATGATCGGGTCGGGCGGCAGCCCGCGGACCGCGCTGATGGGCTTCGCGATGCTGGCGCTGTCGGTGGTCATGCTGCCGACCCTGATGAAGTTCTTCACCTGGACCACCGGATCCATCGCCAGCGGGGGCGGCGGCGGGCAGATCCTCGGCGCCGCGGCGATGGGCGCGGTCGCGGTGGGGGCCATGCGCTCATCCCCGGGCGCCGCGTCGGCAGCACAGGACCAGGCCTCCTACCTCAGCTCCCGGCTCGGGCCGCCGCCCTCGGGCGGCGGCCCTGCCAGCCCGCCCGCCGGACCGCCGGCCGGGCAGGGTCCCGGCGGCCCGGGCGGATCCGGCCCGGCGAGCGGCGCTCCGCCGTCGGCCACGGCCGCCGGCATGAGCCCTCCGGCGGGCATGGTCCCCGTTCCGGGCGCTGCTGTACGTGGCGCCGCCGATGGTCCTGGCCGGGGCGGCGAGCCTGATCAGGGTCGGCGGGGTGCCGCTCGCCCAGGTCGCCGTGCAGCGGCTGCGGTGGTGGCGCGGAGCCCGCGCGGGCCGCACCAGCTACCGCGCTGAGGTCGTGCTGTGCCACGCCGGGGTACTGCAGCTACCCGGCACCCTGGCCGCTACCGAGCTGCTGTCCGCCGAGGACGGCCGCGGCGGCCGGTACGGCCTGGTCCGTGACCGGCGCACCGGGTTCCTGACCGCCACCTTGCAGGTGGTGCCGACCTCGACATGGCTGGCTGACCCCGGTGACGCCGATCAGTGGGTGGCGAACTGGGCAGGATGGCTGGCCTCCCTCGGCTACCTCCCGGCGCTGCGGTGGGTCACGGTCACCGTGGACACCGCGCCCGACCCCGGGCTCACGCTCACCGGCCAGGTCGCTGCCGCGATGGACACCTCCGCGCCCCGCGGGGCGCTGGAGATCATCGAGCAGGTGGTAGCCGCCGCGCCGGCCGCGGCCGCCGACGTGAGCACCCGGGTCAGCATCACCTTCGACCCGGCGGCTTCCCCGGTTCAGCCCCGCAGCACCGCCGAGGCCGTCACCGAGACCGGGCAGGCGCTGTCGGGCCTGGAATCGGCGCTGGACTCCTGCGGCGTGACGGTGCTGGGCCGCGCCCGGGCCAGCGACATCGCCGGCGTGGTACGGACCGCGTTCGACCCGGCCGTGCGCGGCGAGATCAGCCGGCTGCTCGCCACCGGGCTGAGCCCGGCCCTGGAGGAGCAGCTGAACTGGGCCAGCGCGGGCCCGGCCGGAGCAGAGGAACGCTGGGACTGCGGGCGCAGCGCCGCGGCAAGGTGTACCGGAACGTCTCCGACCTCGTCGAGACTCCCGTCGGCACACAGCGCCCGTCCAAGGCACTCACCGTCGTCCAGGTGAAGTCAGTCCTTGAGACCGCAAAGGAGAACCGGCTGCACGCGCTGTGGACGCTCGGCCTGATCCTCGGCATGCGGCCCGGCGAGCTGACCGGCCTGCGCTGGGAGGACGTGGACTTCGACACCGGCATCATCAGCGTCAGCCAGTCCCTCAAACACAGCCGCGGCAAGCTCTGGCAGGGCGACACGAAGACCCGGCAGTCCAGACGCCGGTTCAAGGCACTGCCGGTCACCCTCAGCGCGCTCAAGTCACACCGCGCACGCCAGGCCGCCGAGCAGCTCAGGGCAGGCGAGGCCTGGACCGACACAGGGCTGGTGTTCACCACCGAGGTCGGCACGCCGATCGATCCTGCGAACTTGCGCCGTGCCTTCCGTGCCCTGATCAAGGCCGCAGCCATCCCCGCCAAGCAGCCGACCGAAGAGTGCCCCAGGCCCGGCCAATGGCACCCGCACGAGATGCGCCACTCGGCCGGCAGCTACATGGATCACATGGGTGTACCGCCGAAGCGGATCGCTTCCATCCTCGGCCACGACGGCACGCGCACTACCGAGACGGTCTACATCCACGGCCAGGAGGTCATCGACATGACGGGAGATGAGTTCGAGACCTACGGTAACCAGTTTGGTAACCAGTCAGCAGAAGGGAGCTAGAGCTCATGATCCAGATAGCCGCTGACCTGCGGAAAAGGAGTGGAGCTAAGCGGGCTCGAACCGCTGACCTCTTGCATGCCATGCAAGCGCTCTACCAACTGAGCTATAGCCCCTCGGCGCCGACCTCCCGGCCCTGGCGCCACGCCAGTGTACAAGAAACCGGCTAGTCCTCGCGTTCGGCATCCGGCTCCGGTACAGGGTCCGGCAGCCGGCCGACGTTGTGCTCGAACAACCGCCAGCGGCCTTGCCGCCGTCCGATCACTGACCAGCTGCAGTTCCCGAACGGCCCCAGGATCCTCAGCTCCGCCGGCACCCCGAGCAGCCGGGCCATCCCGAGGCCCATGGCCGCGCCGTGCCCGACCACGATGGCCAGCGTGCCCGCGGGCAGCCCGTCCGCGATCCGCTCCAGGGCGGCCGAGGCCCGGTCGGCTACCGCGCCCGCGGTCTCGCCATCCGGCGGGGTCCAGGTCCGGTGCGCCTCCGGGTACTGCTCCCTGATCTCGGTGTCCGTCATGCCCTCCCACGAGCCGCCGTGGCGCTCCCGCAGGTCCTTCTCCAGCTGCACGCCCAGCCCGGTCAGCCGGGCCAGGATGTCAGCGGTGGCCGACGCGCGGATCAGGTCAGAGGAGAAGATGGCGTCTGGCCGCAGCGCGGCCAGATGCCGGGCCGCCCAGGCGGCCTGCTGACGCCCGACCGCGCTGAGCGGCACGTCGGTCTGACCCTGGAAGCGCCGTTCCGCGTTGTAGGCGGTCTGGCCGTGCCGCCACAGGATGAGCCTGATCACATCCGGGCTGGCGGCTGCCGTGGACAGGCCAGTGTCGGCATCAACGGGCGGCGCGGTCAGTGCTGCCCCCGGTCGCCCGCGCCTGACGAGGAGCCGGACGCTCCCCCGGCCCCGACGGGCTCGGGCAGCGGGATCCGCGGGCAGTCCTTCCACAGCCGCTCGAGGGCGTAGAAGACCCGCTCCTCGGCGTGCTGCACGTGGATGACCACGTCGAGGTAGTCCAGCAGGACCCAGCGGCCTTCCCGCTCGCCCTCGCGGCGAACGGGCTTGGCCCCGGCCCTGCGCAGTTTCTCCTCGATCTCGTCGACGATCGCATGCACCTGCCGGTCGTTGGACGCCGAGCAGAGCAGGAATGCATCGGTGATCACGAGCTGGTCGCTGACGTCGTAAGCGATGATGTCGGAGGCGAGCTTGTCGGCCGCCGCAGCGGCCGCTATCTCCACGAGCTCGACGGCCCTGTCTGTGGCGGTCAAGTGCTGGCAGTCCTCCTCGGGGCGAAACCTTGCCCCTACGATCTCACGGCCGGTCAACCCCGGCACACCCGTTGTTTCAGCCTAACCTGGCCGACCTGGTTGGCCGGACACCGCGTGCCGCGCGTCGCAGCGCCAGTCATCACCAGCCCGAAACTAGCGCGAACCCGACATCCTGCCGGTCAGCCTCACGATCGGCGGGGGCTCCCCCAGCGCTGACGCTGCGGTTACTACCCAGCCGCCTGAGCAGAACGGCATCGGGCGGCGGATTGTTCCCCGCCGCCTCCAGCCGCATGCCCGCCTCCCCGCACGGCGCCGTCCCTGCGGCTCTACCGCGGTCGGACGCTACCCGTCAGCACCTCGGGTTGGCCCGGACCGGCCCGGCGAACGCCCCTAGAGTGCCAGGACCGACTTTGCCATACTGGCCGTCCTTGCCGAACGTGGTCCCGTTCTGCATATTGCCGAACTCCCAGACGCAGCGGCCGCCCACCCTGGCCAGGGTGAAGTACGGGTAGAAGCTGCCAGGGCCCTTGGGCGGGAGCACGCAGCCGGCACCGGTGTTCAGGTTGCAGCTGGTGTTGAACTGGGTCGCGCTTGAGTCGGTCATGAACTGGATCCGCGGGTAGCCGCGGCCGCCGACCGTGGTCGGCTGCAGTTGCACGAAGGACGACGGGAACTTATTCGGGACCAGGGAATCCGGCCAGTCCGGGTAGTAGGGCGAGCCGTCGTAGTCCAGGTCGCCGATCGCGTCGAAATAGACGCCGCAGCCGGTCACCAGGTCAGGGGCCGTGGTCCCGCCATGCGTGTCGCCGAACTTGAAGCAGGGCGCGTCGTCCGGCTCGTAGCCGGCCGAGGTGTCCGGCGCGGACTCGTACGGGCCGGAGCAGTCCTTGTAGTAGGTGTCGGTGAAGCTGCCGAGCGTGAAGGTGGCCTTCTTGCTGACCTTCGTGCATGCCTCGAAATGGCCGATCTCGTACTCATTGTTGATCATGTAGGGCCCGATGCCCCACGGGATGATGTTCTGCGCCCGGGCGCTGGAGTACTCCGGCTGGAAGTTGAACGGCGTGCCGGTGCAGTCGAACGGGTTGGTATTCATGAATCCGTTCGCCGCGGACGCGATCATGTAGCCGCTCTGCCCGGTGCTCAGATCGGTTTCCCTGGCTTCCAGCGCATGTCCTCCGGGGATGCTGGCGTCGAACATGTGCACCCTGATCACGTCACCCGGCCGCATCATCAGCGTGTTCGCGTCGGGAGTCACCGTGGCCAGGTCAGTCAGCTGCGGGCTGGGCGGTCCGGTCGGCACGCCGTTGGTCTGGATGAAGCCGAAGTTGACCGGCTCGGTGCAGTTGCCGTTGCAGGGCCCGGTCGATCCGTTGCCGGTGCATTCCAGGCTGTCGATGTTCAGCGCTGAGCACCATTCGGTGTCATTGCAGCTGATGCCGTCCGCGAACGGCGCGAAGCCGGGCGGGTAGAACTGCAGCTCGACGAAGCCGGCGCCGCCGCCGGGGTAGTTCCCGTGCGGCGCATTGGCGTCCGAGCCCGGCGTGCACGGCGTCAGCGGCGCGGAATCCGGGTCGCAGACGGTGGTGGAGAACCAGGGCGCGATGGACAGCTCGAAGAAGTGCGTGACGTCGTGGCCGGGCTTCGCGACCGTCGGCAGGCTCTTCGGCTCGACCGGGAGCCGCTCGGTGAAGGTGAAGTTCTCGCCGGATCCCGGCTGGTTCGAGATATAGCGGACGGACGGCTCGTCGTGCCCGATGTAGTGGCCGTTGTCGTAGAACCTGCCGCCCCAGGAACCGCGCGGATCGGCGCACATCATGCCCGGTCTCACCGGCTTCTGAATGGGACTGAGCCCGTTACAGTCCAGCTCCCCCGAGGCCCGCGGCGCCACCGGGGCACTGGCGCGCGCAGCGTGAGCCCCGCTGGCCGCTGGCGCGGCAACGGCCAGGCCCTGAGCGCCCAGGGCCATAACCGCGCCGATGATGAGCAGGAACAGGGCGGAAAAGCGACGAGCGGACCGTAATCTCGGCACTCTGACCTCCATGCGCGACAGCGGGCACGGCAACCGTTCGCACCAGCCGGGAGGATGCCGGACGATCCGCGCCGATGGCCCGGATCCCCGCCGTTTCCGGCAACTGAGACAGCCCATAGCGAATCACCGCCCGCCCTGCCGGTCAACCCTCTCCGGCCGGGCGAATCGCCCGTCCCGGCGGGCGGATCGCGCGGCCTGCCGGGACGGTCACGCGTCCCGGCGGGTGATCACGAGGCGGGCCACGATCAGGGCCGCGGCGGGCCAGCCGACGAGGACCAGCATGGACAGCGCCGGGGACAGCAGGCCCGGCTGCGGGTGCACCGATACCACCTGGTAGGCGGCGAAGCCGAGGGTGAACCGGCCGATCCGGTCCTTCCACGGGGACGGCAGGAACAGGCACAGGGCGGCCAGCAGGTAGATCACCCCGATCGTCGCCGCGATCGCGCCCGCGGTGTGGCGGACGATCGCGCCGAGCGCGACCCCCGTCACGGCGTACGCGCACAGGAAGAAGCCCGCCGCCAGCACGGCTCCGGCCGCGCCGGACTGGGACAGGGACACGCTGTGGTGGCCGGACAGGATGGCCTGGGTGAGGAAGAACAGCGCGAACGCCAGCAGCTCACGGCAGATGAGGGCGACCGTTCCGGCGACGGCGGCCTTGGCGGCGAGCACCGCCCAGCGCCGCGGCTCGGCCGGGCGGGCGGATGACGGGGGGTGCGCGCCGGCGATCCCGGTCTGCGGGGCGGTCATCGGCCTGATCATGACCGAGCACCGGTGAGCTTGCAGCCCTGCCCGCGGACCCAGAGGCGGCCGGAACCACCAGCCCGCATGCTACTCCGCCGGTGCGCCCGGCGCGATGCCAGAATCGGCGCTGACCCGTCAGTCGTCGTCCAGGTACAGGCCGCGCTTGCTGATGTACTGCACGATCCCGTCAGGCACCAGGTACCAGATCGGGTCGCCCTGCCTGACCCGCTCGCGGCACTCGGTCGAGGAGATGGCCAGCGCCGGGATCTCGATCAGGCTGACCCGGTCTTCCGGCAGGCCGGTCGGCGACAGCCGGTGCCCCGGCCGGGTGCAGCCGACGAAGTGCGCCAGCCGGAACAGCTCGTCGGTGTCCCGCCAGGAGATCATGCGGGCCAGCGCGTCGGCGCCGGTGATGAAGAACAGCTCCACGTCCGGCCCGCGCTCGGCCCGCAGGTCCCGCAGAGTGTCGATGGTGTAGGTCTCGCCCGGCCGGTCGATGTCCACCCGGCTGACCGAGAACCGGGGATTGGACGCCGTCGCGATCACCGTCATCAGGTAGCGGTCCTCGGCGGCGGAAACCTGGCGGTGCTCCTTCTGCCAGGGCTGGCCGGTCGGCACGAAGACGACCTCGTCCAGCGCGAAGGCATGCCCGACCTCGCTCGCCGCGACCAGGTGGCCGTGGTGAATCGGGTCGAAGGTGCCTCCCATCACACCGATCCGCTTGGCGGATCTGCCCAGGCTCATGCACTGACCCTACGAGCCGGCCAGCTCAGACGGGGTAACTGACCCCGGTCAGCCGCTCTGACTCGGCCCAGAGCTGGCGCTGGACGGAGGCGTTGTGCGACCGGACGCTCGAGCGCACCAGTACCGGATAGCCGGTCAGCTGCGCCAGCCCGGACGGCCCGTAATACGTGCCGCCGACCACGGCCGGGTCGGTCGCCGCCCGGAGCGTCGGCAGCGCGCCCATCGCGGCGTCCTGCACCATCCACGAATTAAGCCGCCCCAGATGCGGGCTCAGGGCCACATTCGAAACGACGGACAGGTGCCGGGTCAGCTCCGTCTGCGCGGTGCCGGGGTGCGCGGCCACGGCGATCGTCGCGGCGCCAGCCGCCGACAGCCGCCGCTGCAGCTCGAAGGTGAACATCAGGTTGGCCAGCTTGGACTGCCCGTAGGCAGCCATCTTCAGGTAACGGCGGCGCTGCCATTGCAGGTCATCGAGGCTGATCCGGCCGGCCCGGTGGCCGTTGCTGCTGACCGTCACGACCCGCGATCCCGGTACCTGCAGCATCCGGTCCAGCACCAGGCCGGTCAGCGCGAAGTGGCCCAGGTGGTTGGTGCCGATCTGCAGCTCGAACCCGTCCTCGGTCGTCCCATGCGGCGGCATCATCACGCCGGCGTTGTTGATCAGCAGGTCCAGCCGGCCGAACCGGTCCGAGATCTCGGCGGCCGCCGCCCGCACCGACTTCAGCGAGGCCAGGTCCAGCTGCAGCGTCTGCACGGTGCTGTTGTCCGGTGCCGTGCCGCCCGGTGCCGTGCCGCCCGGTGCCGTGCTGTCCTTGGCCGCGGCGCCCTGGGCCGCGGCGACGGCTCGCACCCGGTCGGCCGCCGCGCTCGTCCGGCCGGGGTCCCGGCCGGCCAGCACGACCGTCGCGCCGCGCCCGGCCAGCACCTTCGCCGCCTCCAGCCCGATGCCGGAGCTCGCGCCGGTGATCACGGCGACCCGGCCGTGCTGATCAGGGACATCGCGGGCGGTCCACTGCTCGCGGGCGGCACTGAGCTGCGTCATCGGGGTTCCTCTCTGGCCGGCAGGGCTGGTTGCCAGCGTAGGGCGGCGGGCTGCGTCAGGCCAGGGCGGGCAGCGGCGACTCGATCAGCTCGGGGGACGGGAGCCGGGCGGAGGTATCCGTTCTGTATTCGCAGCCTGCCCGTGCGGCCGGACCCTGGTGAAGATGAGCAAGACCACCGGCCGCCGGGACGACATGCTGGTGATCCGCGGCGTGAACGTCTACCGAGCGAGGTCGAGCGGGTGCTGCCCCGCGGCCGGCGTGACCTCTGCTGACATCGGTGTCAACCTCCGTGCTCTGGCGCCTACGATGACAGGTATGACCACTGTGCCCGACCGCTCCCGGGTGCGTCTCCCCGGCATCTCATCCCGTGCTTATGAGCACCCCGCCGACCGCTCCGCGCTGACCGCGCTGCGCAAGCTGACCGGCTTCGACGTGATTCTCAAGAACCTGGCCGGGCTGTTCAGCGACCGGGCGCTGCGGCTGATGTTCCTGGCCAGCTCGGTGCGGGCGTCGGAGGAGCAGTTCCCGGCCCTGTACCACGACATGCTGGACGGCTGCTACATCCTGGACCTGCCCAAGGTGCCGGAACTGTTCATCTGGCAGAACCCGCTGGTCAACGCGATGACCCTGGGGACTGACAAGCCGTTCATCGTGATCACGACGGGCATGGTGGACCTGTTCGACGAGGAAGAGATCCGCTGGGTGATCGGGCATGAGCTCGGGCACGTGCTCTCCGGTCACGCGGTCTACCGGACGATGCTGTACCACCTGGTCAACCTGGCCGCCCGGCTGGCGTTCATCCCGTTCGCCTGGATCGGGTTCAAGACCGTGATCTGGGGCCTGGAGGAGTGGTACCGCAAGTCCGAGCTGTCCTGCGACCGGGCGGGCCTGCTGGCCAGCCAGGACGTGGCGGCGGCCCGGCGCTCGCTGATGAAGCTGGCCGGCGGATCGCGGCTGAGCGAGCTCAGCCACGACGCCTTCCACCAGCAGGCCCGCGAGTACGACGCGGTGCCTGACGTGCGCGAGGGACTGCTGAAGCTGCTGCAGCTGCAGGGCACCACGCACCCGTTCGCCGTGGTCCGCTTCGCGGAGCTGGACCGGTGGGCGGACGATGGCGACTACAGCGACATCCTGGCCGGGAACTACCCGCGTCGGGAGGATGACGCCGACACCTCGATGGGCGATGACTTCCGCGCTGCGGCCAAGTCCTACCAGGAGTCCTGGAACCGCAGCGCCGACCCGCTCATCGGCGCCGTCCGCGGCGTCGCGGAAACCGCTGTCGGGGCCGGCCAGCAGATCTTCAACCGCTTCAGCAGTGGCGGCCGCCGGGACGACGACGAGAACTGACGCGCCCCTGCCCGTGATCGCGAAGAGTTAGCGGGCTCATTTCCCCCAGACCTTTCGGGATAACGCGGGCGGCTCCGGCCAGCGCGAGCCCGTCAGTGCCGGTCGGCTAGGTCACCGGCGGGCTGCAGCCGCTGCAGCACCTCGGGCCAGTTGCCCGCGCCGACGACCCCGAGCCGCTGCGTGGCCCTGGTCAGCGCCACGTACAGGTCGCTGAGCCCGCGCGAGGATTCGGCCAGGATCTGGCCGGGGTCGGCGATCAGCACGGAGTCGAACTCCAGCCCCTTGGCCTGCCGCACGGTCAGCACCACGACCGGGCTGGTCAGGTCCGGGTCCTCGCCGACGGCGGTGCCCGGCAGCACGGCACTGACGGCCTCGGCCAGTGCCTCCTGCGCGGCGGCCGGGACGATGACGGCCAGCTTGCCGTCGCCGGTCTGCTCGGCCAGCGCCGCCGCGGCATCCGCCACGGCACCGGGCAGCGCTGCCTCGTCCGTCTCCAGCCGCCACGGCAGGTGCCCGGTCTCCCGGACCGACCGCGGCGGCTCCAGCGCCGGGTCGATCGCGGCCAGCACGTCCGCGGCGACCGCCATGATCTCGGCCGGCGTCCGGTAGTTGATGGTCAGCGGCGACAGCCGCCACCGCTCGCCCAGGTACGGGCCGAGCGCGCTGTCCCACGAGGACAGCCCGGCCAGGTCGCCGGTCTGGGCTACGTCACCGACGATCGTCATGGACCTGGCCGGGCAGCGGCGCAGCAGCATCCGCCAGGCCATCTGTGACAGCTCCTGTGCCTCGTCCACGATCACGTGCCCGAACGCCCAGGTCCGGTCCGCGGCCGCGCGCTCGGCCGGCGTCAGGCTAAGCTCCTCCTCCTGCCGGGCCGCGAGCCTGCTGGCATCCAGCATGTCGGCGCCCATCAGCAGCTCAGGATCGTCCTCGTCGCCGCGGGCCATGATGTCGAGCACGCCCTGGGCGTAGGCCTCCTGGCGGCGCCGCTCCCGCTCGCGCCGCGCCCGCAGGCCGCTCTCGTCGTCGCCGAGCAGCTCAGCCGCCTCATCCAGCAGCGGCACGTCGGCCGGCGTCCAGCCGTCGCCGGGCTCGCGCCGCAGCGCTGACCGCTCGGCGTCGGTCAGCCTGGGCGCGGCCGCCTTCAGGCGGCGCGCCGAGGCGAACAGGTCGGTGAGCAGCTGCTGCGGGGTCAGCACCGGCCACAGCCGCTCGATGGCGGCCCGGACGGCCGGCTCGGCGCGCAGCTCGCGGCGCAGGTCGTCGATCTCCTCCTGGCCGAGCAGGTTCGGGCCGCCGAGCACGTTGGCGCCGAGCCGGTCAGCGAGCTGCCTGGTCAGGGCGCTGATGACCTCACGGGCGAAGACCTGCCCGGCCTGGTTATGCGGCCGGCGGGACCGGCGGGCGCGGTCCCTGGCCTGCAGGCACGCCTGCCGGGTCAGCCGCAGCGTCTGCCGGTCCACCACGATCTCGATCGCGTCGGCTGGCAGCTGCTGGCGGTCGCGGACGGCCGCGGCAACGACCTTCGCCATATCCAGCCTGCCCTTGATCGCCGCTATGCCCGGCGGCTCGTGCGCGGTGGCGCTGACGCCGGGGAGGATGTCGGCGATGGTCGACAGCAGCACGCTGGTCTCGCCCAGGGACGGCAGGACCTGCCCGATGTAGCGCAGGAAGGTGGCGTTCGGGCCGACCACCAGCACGCCGCGCTTCTCCAGCTGGCGGCGGTGGGTGTAGAGGAGGTAGGCGGCGCGGTGCAGCGCGACCGCGGTCTTGCCCGTGCCGGGGCCGCCCTGCACGACGAGCACGCCGGCCAGCGGGGAACGGATGATGTGGTCCTGCTCGGCCTGGATGGTCTCGACGATGTCGCTCATCGTGCCGGTGCGGCTGGCGCCGAGCGCGGCCATCAGCGCCGACTCTCCGGTCAGGCCCTCGTGCCGGGACGGGTCGGCGACGGCCAGGTCCAGCACCTCGTCGTCCAGGCTGACGACATTCCGGCTCCGGGTCTTGATGTGCCGGCGAACCTTGACGCCATCCGGCGAGGCCGCGGTGGCCAGGTAGAACGGCCGGGCCGCGTCCGCGCGCCAGTCCATGAGCAGCTGGGCATAGTCATCGGCGTCGGCGTGAATTCCGATGCGCCCGATATAGCGGCGCTCTCCCCCGTCGAATTCGAGCCGGCCGAATACCAGGCCGTGCTCGGCGGCATCGAACTGGGCCACCTGCTGCCGGTACATCGCGCTGAAGGCCTCACGCTCGGTGCGTGCCTGGTGAGTGCCGCCGGACTGCCGCAAAGTCTGGGCCAGCCGCCCGGCCGCGCGGTCCCGCAGGTCGTCAAGCCGCCCGTATAGCATGGAAACGTATTCCTGCTCACGGTCAATTTCCCCGTTTGACAAGCGGGCTTCCTTTCGATTATCATTACCGTGATAACTAAGGGTTTATGCTCAGTATTTTATTTCCAAAAACGTATTTTATTCCAAAAACGCGCTATCCAATGGTAGCGCGATTTTTTATTTGCCGGGCGCCCGCTGGCTCCGGGCGGCGGGGCCAGGCGTGGCTACCGCTGCAGCCTCGAGTCGGTGCCGCGCGGTCCGAAGGCGCCTCCGGCTGGGACGTCCGGGTCCCAGTCGAAGACGACAGCGTTGTCCTCCTCGCCGATCAGCACCTCGGCGCCAGCGGTCGCGCCTGCCGCGGCCAGGGCCTCCTCGATCCCCAGCCGGGCCAGCCGGTCAGCGAGATAGCCCACCGCCTCCTCGTTGCTGAAGTCCGTCTGCAGGATCCACCGCCGCGGCTTGTCGCCCCGGATCGCAAAACTGTTCTCGCCCCGCCGCACGACCTCGAAGACCGGCCCGGACACCGGCTCGGGCCGGAGTACCAGCCTGGTCGGCTCCGGCGGCGGAGCGGCCGCGCGCGCCTGCGCGATCACCGCCGCGACGGTGTAGGCGAGATCCCTGAGCCCCTGCCGGGTCGCGGCCGAGACCTCGCAGACATCCAGGCCCCGTGCCTCCAGATCGGGCCGGACCAGCCCGGCCAGGTCGCGGGCGGCCGGCACGTCCACCTTGTTCAGGGCCACGATCCGCGGCCGGTCCCGCAGGTCGGCTCCGGTCGCCTCGGCGTAGGCCGCCAGCTCTGCCTCGATCGCGTCAAGATCGCTGATCGGGTCCCGGCCAGGATCCTCGGTGGCGCAGTCCAGGACGTGCACGAGCACCGAGCAGCGCTCGACGTGCCGCAGGAAGTCAAGGCCCAGGCCCTTGCCCTGGCTGGCGCCGGGAATCAGGCCGGGCACGTCGGCGATGACGAACTGCACCTCGCCGGCCTCGACGACGCCCAGGTGCGGGACGAGCGTGGTGAACGGGTAATTGGCAATCTTGGGCCGGGCCGCCGACATCGCGGCGATCAGCGACGACTTGCCGGCGTTCGGGAAGCCGACCAGGCCCGCGTCGGCCACGGTCTTCAGCTCGAGCAGGAGCCGCAGCTCGGCGCCGGGCTCGCCGCGCAGCGCGAAGCCGGGGGCCTTGCGCCGGGTCGAGGCCAGGGCCGCGTTCCCCAGGCCGCCATGCCCGCCCCTGGCGGCGACGAACCGCGTGCCGGCGCCGATCAGGTCCGCGAGCACGGTGCCGTCGCCGGCATCCCTGACCACGGTGCCGTCCGGCACCTTCAGCACCACGTCGGTGCCGTTCGCGCCGCTGCGATGAGAACCCGCGCCGGGCTTGCCGTTACTGGCCCGCCGGTGCGGGCGCCGGTGAAAGTCCAGCAGGGTCACGGCGCCCGGATCAACCTCGACGATGACATCGCCGCCGCGGCCGCCATTGCCGCCGTCCGGGCCGCCGAGCGGCTTGAACTTCTCCCGGTGGACCGAGGCGCAGCCGTGCCCGCCATCGCCGGCGCGCACGTGCACCTCGGCCCGATCGGCGAACTCTGCCACGGTCCTGCCCTTCCTGTTCCTGATGCAGCGCGGCTCCGGGCCTTGCGCTGGGTGAGGCTGACGCTGGGTGACGGCTGGCGGTGAACGGATGTTGAAGGTCCGGGTTGCTGACCCTGAGTGACGGCCGGGAAACACGCGACGGGCGGGCCGGTCACCGGCCCGCCCGTCGCGAAAGTCCTGGTCGCCTGCCTGCGAGCTGTCCCTAGCCGACCTTCGCCGCGGCGGTCTGCGTATCCGCCGTCTCGGCCTCGGCGGGCACGATGCTGACAGCGCGACGGCCGCGCCGGGTCGCGAACTCCACCTTGCCGCTGACCAGGGCGAACAGCGTGTCGTCCCCGCCGCGCCCGACACCGGTGCCGGGGTGGAAGTGGGTGCCGTGCTGGCGCACGATGATCTCGCCGGCCCCGACCAGCTGCCCGCCGAAGCGCTTCACGCCGAGCCGCTGGGCGTTGGAGTCCCGGCCGTTACGGCTGGATGATGCGCCCTTCTTGTGTGCCATCTCAGCCCTGCTTCCCCGCGCTGGCGGCGGCCTTGCCGGCCTTGATGCCGGTGATCTTGATCTGGGTGTACTTCTGCCGGTGGCCGAGGCGGCGGCGATAGCCAGTCTTGTTCTTATACTGGATCATGTTGATCTTGGGACCGCTCGCGGCACCCACGATCTCGGCCGTGATCTCGTAACCGCCCAGCTCAGCCGGGTCACTGATGATCTTGTCATCATCGACGACAAGCAAGGCGGGCAGCCGGACGCTGGACCCGACCTCGCCTGCGAGCTTGTCAACGGTCAGGACGTCGTCGACGGACGCCTTCTCCTGCCTGCCACCGCAGCGCACGATCGCGTACACCCGAGAACTCTCTCTCCCTTATGCCAGCTCGCCGCTAGATCCGCGGAGTGACTACTGCATCTCCCGGGCAGCGGGCTTGCCTACAGTGCGCACTGCTTGGTCCAGCCGCGTTACCGCTGGATTCGTCCCATGCGCCGACCATTAAGGGTATCAGACACCAGCCCGTCCCTGCAGCCAGCGGCCGTGTCCCAGCCGGCGCCGGGTCTAGCTGCCCGGCTGCTCCGCGGCAGCCTGCGCGAGCCCGGCCGGCTGGCCCTCGCCCGCGCCGCCGGCCGACCCGGACTGGCCGCTTCCGGACTGGTCCCCGGCGGGCCCGGACTGGCCGCTCCCGGACTGGCCGCTCCCGGACTGGTCCCCGGCGGGCCCGGACTGGCCGCTCCCGGACTGGTCCCCGGCGGGCCCGGACTGCTTGCGCGACTGCGCACGGCGGCGCCTGGTCGCGGGCCGCGCCGGGCCGTCCTGCTCAGTCGCTCTGATCGGGCTGGCTGCTTCGGCTGACCCGGTCAGCTCGGCTGGCTCCGGCGAACTGGCCGGAGGCGCATCGCCGGTCGGCTCACTGGCACCGGCCAGCCGGGCCGTCCCGGCCGGCGCGCTCTGGCTCACCTGGTCGCCAGGGCCAGGCAGGCCCGGCTGGCCGGCCATCTGCGTGCCAGCGATCTCAGCCGACCCGGCCGTTGCGCTGTCCGGGGCAGCGGCCGATCGCTGGCCGCCTCGGCGGCGGCGCCGGCCGCCCGGCGCGGTGCCAGCCGGGCCCGGGCCTGCGTCCGGCCCGTCGTTGCCCGCCTGCAGCTCGTCGCCGGCCGCTGCGGCCGGAACAGATTCCGCGTCCTGAGCGCCAGGTCGGGCTGGCCCGTCGCCGGGGCGGCCGCCAGCCGCCTCGGCCTGGTCCGCCTGGTCCGCCTGGTCCGCCTGGTCCGTCCTGGCCTGGCCGTTGGCGGCCGCGGCGTCGCCCTGCTCGTCGCCGGCGGCGCCGCGTCCGTGACCTCCGGGCCTGGCCGCCTGCCGCCCGCGGCCGGACCTGGACCGGTCCTGCTGGCCGCGGCCGTCGCGGCGGCTGTCGTCGTCACCGCGACCGCGGGCCGGAGCGTGGTCAACCGGCTCCAGCGACACGACCACGCCGCGGCCGCTGCAATGCTCGCAAGGCACCGAGAATGCCTCCAGCAGACCGGAGCCGACGCGCTTGCGGGTCATCTGCACCAGCCCGAGCGACGTCACCTCGGCCACCTGATGCTTGGTCCGGTCCCGGGCCAGGCACTCCAGCAGCCGGCGCAGCACGAGCTCGCGGTTGCTCTCCAGCACCATGTCGATGAAGTCGATCACGATGATGCCGCCCACGTCGCGCAGCCGGAGCTGCCGCACGATCTCCTCGGCAGCCTCCAGGTTGTTGCGGGTCACCGTCTGCTCGAGGTTCCCGCCCTGACCGGTGAACTTGCCGGTGTTGACATCGATCACCGTCATGGCCTCGGTGGTATCGATGACCAGGGAGCCTCCGCTGGGCAGCCAGACCTTCCGCTCAAGCGCCTTGGCCAGCTGCTCGTCGACGCGGTAGGCGGCGAACACGTCCTTCTCGTCGCCGTCCGGCTCGCCGCCGCCGGGCCACCGCTCCAGCCGGTCGGCCAGGTGCGGTGCCACGTAGCGGACGTACTCGTCGACCAGGTCCCACTCGCTGTCGCTGGCCACGACCAGCTTGGTGAAGTCCTCGTTGAAGATGTCCCTGACCACCCGGATGGTCAGGTCCGGCTCGCTGTACAGGAGCTCGGGGGCCGCCGCCGTCTTCGCCTTGCGCTCGATGGCCTCCCACTGGGCGGACAGCCTCGCGACGTCCCTGGCCAGCTCCTCCTCCGACGCGCCCTCGGCAGCCGTCCTGACGATGACGCCCGCGTGCTCCGGCATGACCTGCTTGAGGATCTGCTTCAGCCGGGCCCGCTCGGTGTCGGGCAGCTTGCGGCTGATACCGGTCATGCTGGCGCCGGGCACGTAGACCAGGTAGCGGCCGGGCAGGCTCACCTGGCTGGTCAGCCGCGCGCCCTTGTGCCCGATCGGGTCCTTAGTGACCTGCACGAGGATCGACTGGCCGGACTTCAGTGCCGACTCGATGCGCTTGGACTCACCCTCCAGGCCGCTGGCATCGAAGTTGACCTCGCCCGCGTACAGCACCGCGTTGCGGCCCTTGCCGATGTCGACGAACGCGGCCTCCATCGAGGGCAGCACGTTCTGCACCTTGCCCAGGTACACGTTCCCGACGTAGGACTGGTGGCTGGCCTTGTCCACGTAGTGCTCGACCAGGATGCCGTCTTCCAGCACGGCGATCTGGGTCCGGTCGCCACGCTGGCGCACGATCATGACCCGCTCGACCGCCTCGCGCCGGGCCAGGAACTCCGACTCGGTGATGATCGGCGGGCGGCGCCGGCCGGACTCGCGGCCCTCGCGCCGCCGCTGCCGCTTGGCCTCCAGCCGGGTTGACCCCTTGACCGACCGGACATCGGAGACGTCCGCGGCGGCCGCCGCGCGGGGCGCCCGGACATGCACGACCGTGTTCGGCGGGTCGTCCGCCTCGACGACGGGCTCCGCGTCGCCCGAGCCGGTCCGCCGCCGCCGACGGCGGCGGCGGGCGGGTGCGGTGCTCCCGTCGGCATCGCCTCCGTCGGCCTGCTCGTCGCTCTCACCGCCGGGACCGCGCCCGGCGCCATCACCCTGCTCACCGGAGCCTGGCTGGCCGGCCGCCCGGCCCTCGGCACCCCCGGCTGCCTCGTCGGACCCGGGCTCGCCGTTGCCGGCAGCGCGGCCCTTACCCCGGCCACCACGGCGGCGGCGGCGCCCGGCGCTGCCGCCCGGCTCGCCGTCGCCCTCGCGGGCGGCCTCGGCCGTGGCGTCACTGTCCCCGCCCTCGGAGTCAGCCGGGCCAGGCCGGCGAGCCGCAGCGCGGCCAGCGCTGATGTCCGGCGGCTGGAAGATGACCACCGGCGGCTGGAAGCTGACCGGCGGCGGCTGGGCGGCGCCGGCCGACGCCGGGCTGCCCGGCGCAGGACTGCCCGGCGCGAGACCGGCCGGCGCGGGGCTGGCCGGCGCTGCCTCAGGCGGCGGCGCTGATGCCTCTGCGGCCTGCGGCTGGCCGCCCGCCGGACGGCTCGAGCGGCGGCGCCGGGGCGCGGCCTGCTCCCCGGCCGCTGCGGCGTTCCCGGCCTGCGCGCTGGCCGGGGCGCCAGGCGATCCCGTCCCGCCGCTGCCGGCCGTCTCGCCGCTGACCGACGGCGCGGTGAAGCTGACTGCCGCCGGGCCGCCGGCCTCGGCAGGTGCCGCTCCGGCTGAGCCGCCCTGGCTGTCGTCGGCAGCAGCCGCTGGCGGCCCCGCGGGCCTGCTCACGGCTCGCCGTGCCCTGCGGAGCAATCCGCGGCCCTGGCTGCCCTGGCCTGTGCTGTCCTGGCCAGTCCCGGCTGATGTCTCAGCGGACTCTCTGTTGGGTCGCTCGATCTCGAGCATCCGGGCAATCTCTCCCGTCAGGCTCCCGGGCGCAGCCCACCATAGCTGGCCGCTCCGCGCCGCGCGGGAGCTGTTCGTACGCGCTCACCGGTGCGGCGTTCGCCGGCAGGGCGATCTCCGCATCCAGGCGCGTTGCCTTTTCTTGTCCTTGTGCGGTGCCCCGCCCGTGCGGCTGGGGTACCGCCGCCGGGCTGCTGAGCAGCCCGGCGGGTCCGGCCTGCTCAGCCGGACCGCAGCCGGGCATGCCAGCCCCGGCGGCCGCACGCACCAGTCCGATCGGCCCCTGCGCCAGGCGCGTCGCCAGCGGGGGCGACGACGGTGCGAGGGCCGACATTTGGCGGAGCGCAGCCAAGATGTCATCGGGTCGGACGGCAGGTGTCAAGTGCCGAACAACCATTCGAAGTATCGCACATCCGGCTACCTGCGCCTCCGCGGCTCGCCGGACAACCTCCAGCGTGACCACGGCGGCCCGGCTGTCAAACCGCCGGATCCCCTTGCTCGTCAGGCGTTCCACTTCCGCTTCCGCGGCAGCCATGAACACCGCAGCCGCCCGTTCCGCCTCGTCTGGCGTCACCCCGGGCAGCACGACTTCCCACGCCGAGGCCTCAAGCCGCAGCGCCTCGGGCGCGCTGGCTGTGTCCACGACCTCGATCACGTCAATCCCGTCTGGCAGTGCCTTGCCGAGCCTGCTCAGCACATCAGCCGGCTCGCGGCTCCCGGTCAGAGCGATCTCAAGGTACTCGGCCTCGCTGGCTGCCCCCGTGGGAGCCCCGCCGATGTACGAGATCTTCGGATGCGGGGAGAATCCCGCCGAGTAAGCGACCGGCAAGCCGGCCATCCGTACTCCCCGCTCAACCGCGCGCGCGATGTCCCGATGGCTCGCGAAACGCATCCTGCCTCTCTTAGCGTACCTGATCGTCAGGCGCTGGACGGGCGGCGCGGGCGGCGGGCCATCCGGCGACGGGCGGGCCATGGCTAGGACCCGGTCCCGTCGGCGGGACGCCCGGCAGCCGTCAGCGGCAGCAGCCGCTGCCCGCTCGGCCCGGTCTCGATCTCGGTTCCCATGGCCGGGCAGACACCGCACTCGAAGCAGGGCGTCCACCGGCAGTCCTCGACCTCGGCGGCGCCGGCCGGGGCGATGGCCGCCTGCCAGTCCTGCCACAGCCAGTCGCGGTCCAGGCCCGCGTCCAGGTGGTCCCAGGGCAGCACCTCGTCGTACGGCCGTTCCCGTGTCGTGTACCAGGCCAGGTCGACGCCGTCGGCGGCCAGCGCCCGGGCCGCGCACCGCTCCCAGCGCTCGAACGAGAAACCCTCGCTCCAGCCGTCGAACCTGGCGCCGTCTTCCCAGGCCATCCGGATGACCTTGGCCACCCGGCGGTCGCCGCGGGACAGCAGCCCCTCCACGATCCCCGGCCTGCCGTCGTGGTACCGGAAGCCGACCGCCTTGCCAGAGCCGCGGTCGGCCCTGATCGCGTTGCCCAGGGCCCGCAGTCTCGCGTCGACAGTCTCGTGATCACACTGGGCGGCCCACTGGAACGGGGTGTGCGGCTTCGGCACGAAGCCGCCGATCGAGATCGTGCAGCGGATGTCCCGCCGGCCGCTGGCCGCGCGCCCGGCCTCGATCACCCGCCGCGCGACCTGCGCGATCGCCAGCACGTCCGCATCGGTCTCGGTGGGCAGGCCGCACATGAAGTAGAGCTTGACCTGCCGCCAGCCGCTCGCATAAGCGGTCGTGACCGTCCTGATCAGGTCGTCCTCGGTGACCATCTTGTTGATCACCTTGCGGATCCGGTCCGTGCCGCCCTCCGGCGCGAACGTCAGGCCCGACCGCCGCCCGTTCCGGCTGAACTCATCGGCGAGCGTGACGTTGAAGGCGTCGACCCTGGTCGACGGCAGCGACAGGCCGGTGTTGGTGCCCTCGTAGCGGTCGGCCAGCCCGACCGCTATGTCGTTGATCTCGCTGTGGTCGGCGCTGGACAGCGACAGCAGCCCGACCTCGGAGAATCCGCTTGCCTGCAGGCCCGTCTGGACCATGTCGCCGATCGCGGAGATCGACCGCTCCCGAACCGGCCGGGTAATCATGCCGGCCTGGCAGAACCGGCAGCCGCGGGTGCAGCCGCGGAAGATCTCCACGCTGAACCGCTCATGCACCGACTCGGCCACCGGGACCAGCGGCCTGGCCGGGTACTGCCAGGAATCCAGGTCCATCACCGTGTGCTTGGCCACCGCCCGCGGGACGCCTGGCCGGTTCGGCGTGACCTGGCCGATCGCGCCGTCCGGCAGGTAGTCCACGTCGTAGAAGCGCGGCACGTACACGCCGCCGGCCGAGGCGAGCCGCAGCAGCAGGCCGTCCCGGCCGCCCGGCCGCCCGGCCCCCTTCCACTGCCTGATCAGCTCGGTGATGGCCAGCACCGCTTCCTCGCCGTCGCCGAGCACCGCCCCGTCGATGAACTCGGCGATGGGCTCGGGGTTGAACGCGGCGTGCCCGCCGGCCAGCACCACCGGGTGGCCCTCGCCGCGGCCCGCGGCGCTCAGCGGGATGCCGGCCAGGTCCAGCGCGGTCAGCAGGTTGGTGTAGCCGAGCTCGGTGGCGAAGCTCACCCCGAGCACGTCGAAGGCGCTGACCGGGCGGTGCGCATCGACAGTGAACTGGGGCACCCGATGCTCGCGCATCAGTTTCTCCAGGTCCGGCCAGACGCTGTAGGTCCGCTCCGCGAGCACGCCGTCGCGCTCGTTCAGGACCTCGTACAGGATCTGGACGCCCTGATTCGGCAGCCCGACCTCGTAGGCGTCCGGGTACATCAGGGCCCACCGCACATCGGCGGCGTCCCAGTCCTTGACCACGGAGTTCAGCTCGCCGCCGACATACTGGACCGGCTTGCGCACGAGCGGGAGCAGCGGCTCGAGCTGCGGGTACACCGACTGCACAGGCATCGTTACAGAGTACCGACGCTGCCGGGTGCGGCTGATCCGGCTGCCTGCTTCTTCTCGGCCACCAGGGACGAGCAGGACCATGCCGCCCCAGCCGCTGGCTGCACGACCAGGTCGCGCCAGAGGGGAGCAGACGCACCAGCCGGGCACCGGGATGCCGCTGTCGCCGGCCGCCGCGCCGGGAGCAGGCTCGGCGCTCGCCCGACGGCCGAGGCCCGGCTGGCCTGGCCTGCCATCCCCATCAATCCGGCCAGCATTCACGGTACCTTGGCTGATCGCGTCCGAGTGCGGTCGGTCGCGCAGCCGCCGGGCCGCGGCGCAGGGATGACCGGAGGCCGGATGGGCATCGACCCCTACATCGTCCTCGGCAGCGCCGTGGTCGGCCTGCTGGTGGGCCTGACCGGCGCCGGGGGCGGCGCGCTGATGACGCCCATGCTCATCCTGGTGTTCGGCGTCCGGCCGTCGGCCGCCATCTCCAGTGACCTGGTGGCCGCCGTGCTCATGCGCCCGGTCGGCGCCGCGGTGCACCTGCGCAACGGCACGGTGAACCTGCGGCTGGTCGGCTGGCTGACAGCCGGCTCGGTGCCGATGGCCTTCGCCGGCGCTTACCTGCTGCACCGGCTCGGCAGCAGCAGCGCGGCGCAGCACCGGGTGGAGATCGCGCTGGGCGCCGCGCTGCTGGCCGGCGCTGCGGCCATGGTCCTGCGCTACGCCCTGGACCTGCGCGGCGGGAACACCCGGCGCGGCCATGTCAGCGAGATCACCTGCAGGCCGCTGGCCACCGTGGCCATCGGCGCGATCGGCGGCCTCATCGTCGGGATGACCTCGGTCGGCTCGGGCTCGCTCATGATCGTGCTGCTGCTGTTCCTCTACCCGGCGCTGCGGGCCGGCCAGCTGGTCGGAACTGACCTGACGCAGGCGGTGCCGCTGACGCTCGCGGCGGCGCTCGGCGCGCTGGCCTTCGGCCATGTCGAGTTCGCGGTCACCACGTCGATCGTCATCGGCAGCGTGCCCGCCGTGCTGATCGGCTCGCTGCTGTCCGCCCGCGCGCCGGACCGCTACATCAGGCCGGCCATCACCTTCGTCATCTTCGCCTCCGGGCTGAAGTACGTCGGGGTCGGGACCACCGCGCTCGGCTGGACCCTGTGCGCCGTCCTGTTCGTGCTGGCCGCCGTCTGGCTGGCCCGGGCGCGGCCGTGGGACGGGAGCCGGACCGCTCAGCCGCAGGCCGTGCCGGATGCCAGCGCCGGCGCCGAACGGGCAGGCCTGCGGGCACCGCCCGACTAGGCCGACGTTTTGTCGCTGGGCGCGGGGGACGGGCAGGCCGGTCCGCCGGGCGTTCTGCTCAGCGCCGGCCTGGCGGCGGCCAGCTCAGTCAGCTGCTGAAGACAGTCCGGTGCCGGTAGACGGCCTGCAGCGCCCCGATGGCGATCATGTCAGCGAACATCGCTGACCCTCCGTAGGACACGAACGGCAGCGGCAGGCCGGTGACCGGCATGATGCCCATCGTCATGCCGATGTTGATGAAGGACTGCGCGGCGAACCAGATGGCGATCCCGGACGCCACCAGCATGCCGAACTGGTCATCGGCCTTGGCCGCGATGCGCAGCGCCCGCACGAGCACGATCGCCAGCAGCACCAGGATCACGATCGTGCCAGCGAACCCGAGTTCCTCGCCGGAGACGGCGAAGATGAAGTCGGTGTGCTGCTCGGGAATGAAGTTGCCGGCGATCAGCTGCCCGTGGAAGAGTCCCTGGCCGGTCATCCCGCCCGAGCCGATCGCTATCTTCGACTGGGCCGCGCTGTATCCGGTGCCGCGCGGATCCGCGGACGGATGCAGGAACGAGGTGATGCGGCTGGTCTGGTACGACTTCAGCAGGTGCAGCTGCATGACGGCCGTGATCCCGGCCACGCCCGCCGCCAGCATGGCGATGAACCAGCGCAGCCGGATGCCGGACAGCGCGATCAGGCCCACCAGCAGGGCCAGCAGCAGCATCACGACGCCGAGGTCGGGCTCGGCGACCACCAGGATGAGCGGCAGCGCCGCGGCGGCGATGGTCAGCGCGATGGCGCGGGCGCCGGGACGGGTTTCCCCCGGCCGCAGCTCGCCCAGGATCATGGCCGCGATCACGATGAGCGAGAGCTTGGCATATTCAGATGGCTCGATCTGGAACCCGGCCGGCAGCGAGATCCAGGAGCGCGCGCCGTTCACCACCGAGCCGAGCGGCGTCAGCACGACCAGCAGGCCCAGGCAGGATGCCCCGTACACGATCGGGGCGTACAGCCGCAGCTGGCGGTAGTCCAGCATGCTCACGAAGCCCATCAGGACCAGGCCGATGGCGATATTGAGCAGCTGCTTCAGCAGGTAGGTGTGGGCCGGCTCGGTGGCCGCCCAGATGAGCAGCGTGCCGATCAGGCTCAGCGCCAGCGTGGCGAGGAGCAGGATCCAGTCCAGGCGGCGCAGCAGCGAGCGCCGGCCGAACGCGCGCCGCAGCAGGCCGGCCCGGCCCCGGCGGGAGCCACCGGGAGCGCTGCCGAGGCCGGACGGGCGGACCGGGGCCAGCCCTCGGTAGGCGGCAGGCGGCTGAGCGCCTGCCGACCGCCTGCGCAGGTCCTGCGGGCCGCGCAATGATGTCATGAATGCCGCTTCTTTCCGGTCGCGGTGGCGGTCGCCGCCGGGACGATCTGGCCGGCCGCGTTCATCGTCGGCAGCGCGGGCAGCTGGCCGCCGGGCAGCGCCGCCGGGTGCCCCTCCAGGCCATACAGCGAGTCCCAGATCTGCCGGATCGCCGGCGCCGACACGTCGGCGCCGTAGCCGGAGTCGGGGATCATCATCACCACGACGTACTTGGGATCGCCGCACGGCGCGAAGGAAGCGAAGACCGAGGTGGCCAGCTTTCCTGCCACCTGCGCCGTTCCCGTCTTCCCGGCTACGCACACCTTGCCCAGCGGAAAACCGCCGAAGGCCCCCGCCGCGGTCCCGGATGTCACCACGCCGGCCAGCGCGCTGCGGATGTAGGCCAGGGTGCTCGCGGAGGCGGGCAGGTGACCGACCACCGGCGGGTTGATCCGCTGGGCCACCTTGCCGTCGGGGCTGAGCAGCTCCTCCCCGATCCGGGGCGCGTACAGCGTTCCGCCGTTGGCCAGCGCGACGTAGGCCCTGGCCAGCTGGAGCGGGGTGACCGACACGTAGCCCTGGCCGATAGCGGCGTCCACGGCCTGGCCCGGCTCCCAGACGTTGCCGGTGGTGCAGTCCTCATACTCGATCTGCTGGACGTAGCTGCCGTTGGCCCTGCCGTACTTGCACCAGTCCTGGCCGGCCTGCGCGTTGTCCTTCCAGAAGTAGTAGAGCCACTCCCTGGTCGGCACCGTGCCGATACTCTCGGCCGGCAGGTCGACTCCGGTGCCCTGCCCGAACCCCCACTCCAGCTCGGTCTTCTGCATCTCCTGAACCGGCGCCTTCGGGCTGGTCACGTCGTCGGCCTTCCGGTCGTCCCGCAGCCAGATGTCGTAGCCGAAGTTGTAGAAGATCGAGTCGCAGGACAGCACCAGGGCCTGGTGCAGGGACATGACGCCGCCGTTGCCGAAGTCATTGTTGAAGACGCGGCCGCCGACGTCCACGGACGCCGGGCAGTCATAGTCGCTGTACAGCGAGTAGCCGGCATTCACGGCGGCGGTTGTCGTGGTCACCTTCCAGGTCGAGCCGGGGGCGTACTCGCCCTGGGCGGCGCGGTTGAGTATCGGCTCACCGTCGGCCGGCCCGAACAGCGCGCTGAACTCGCTCGCGGAGATGCCGTTGGTCCAGACGCTCGGGTCGTAGGTCGGGTAGCTGGCCATCGCCACCACGCGGCCCGTCGTGGTCATCACGACCGCCGCCCCGCTATCGGCCTGGGGGTTCCCCTCCGCCTGCGTCTTGTGGATGGCGTTGGCGAGCGCGTTCTCCGTTGCCGCCTGCAGCTGGGCGTTGATGCTGGTCACCAGGTCGTCACCGGCTTGCGGCCGGACCTGCTTGATGGTCCTCGTCACCTGGCCGGCCGCGTTCACCGCCACCTCGTCCTGGCCCGGCTGCCCGCGCAGCTGCTTGTCGTACTGTGCCTCGAGACCGGACTGGCCGACCATGTCCACGCCGGAGAAGCCGGTGACGGCGACGCCGAGGCTCTTGACCTCCGAGGCGGTGATCGGCTGGAGGTAGCCGAGGATCTGGGCCGCGTCCGTGGCAGCGGGCTGCACGTAGTGGGTGATCGGCTGCACGTCCGCGCTGACACCGGGATACTGGCCCCTGCTCTCCAGCACCTGCAGCGCGACCTGCGGGGACACGTGCTCGGCGACGGGGATCGGCTGATAGGGCGATCCCGGCCAGCAGGGCGGCTTGATGCCCACCGTGCAGATCCGCACCTCGTCCTGCATCGTCTTGTCGCTGACGCCCAGCAGCGCGGCCAGCCTGGCCAGCTCGGCGCTGCCGCCGTCGGACTGCTGCGACAGGTCGGCCATGTTGACGGAGATGACCAGGCCGGAGGTGTTATCGACCATGGCCTGGCCGGTATCGTCCACGATCTCGCCGCGCACCGACGGCTCGACGACGTCCCTGACCCGGTCCTCGGTGGCCAGCGCGACATACCGCGCGTGTGACGTCACCTGCAGGCCCCATGCGCGGTAGCCCAGCCCGAGCAGCAGCGCCGCGATTACGACGTAGAGCGCAGCCAGGCGGAGCCTGGACGCCGGGATCATCGCAGACCTCCCGTTCGCTTGCTGGCGATCTTCCAGACGCGGGCCCGCCCGCCGCGCCTGCGGGCCCGGAAGGACAGGCGGCCGAAACCGAACCGGGGATGTTTCCCGGCCGGGAGCTGACCGCTGCCCAGCGGCCGCGAGCGGAAACGCGGCACCGCCGGGGCCGGCCGGGACGCGCGGCCGGTCAGCGAGCGGCCGGCCAGCGGGCTGCCCAGCACCCCGTCGCCGCGCCGGCCGCTGGCCAGCCGCAGCCGCGGTGATCGCCCCTTACGGCGGCGGATCGCGCGGAGGGCCTGCTGGTCGAGAACGCCGCCGGCCGCGCTGCCGCCCAGGGCAGTCCGGCTCGGCTTGCCCGGATGCGCCCGGAATTTCGGCTGAGCCGCAGGCCGCCGGGTGCCCGTGCCCGCGCCCAGCAGGCCGCCGCCGATGACTCCGCCCCGGCGGCGGGAGGAGCCCAGCCGCAGATCTACCGGCTTGGCCCCGAGGCCGAGCCCGCGGCCCGCTGAATAGGTCCCGGCGCCGGCGCCGCCAGGCAGCCCGGGGCGCTGGCCGGTGCCGGCCGGGCCGCCGCGCCGGCGACCCGATGCCAGCTTCAGGTTGACCGGCCGGGCTGGCAGTGCCCGGCGCACCTGGCCGGCCACGGCCGAGCCGGCCACTCCGGCCCCGGGCCGCAGCTTCGGCGCGTTCCCCGGCCTGCGCGGCTGGCCGGGCGTGACCCGGCCCGGCGGTCCGCCGCCCACCCAGCCGTCTCCCGGCCGGGCGGACCCGCGGCCGAGCCGCAGCCCGCGCCGGGCCGCCTGCTTGCGCGCCCGGCGCGACGCGGGCGGCCCGGCCAGCCAGCTAGCCCGGCCCAGCAGCGCCGGGCCGCCGCTGCTGCCCGCCAGCCCGCCGCTGCCGGGCAGTGCGGTCGCGGCAGCCCCGCCGCCCGCCGGCCGGGCCACCCCGGCCAGCGGGCCGCTCAGCGACGCGCTCACCAGCAGCACCAGGTACAGCACGAACGGGCTGAGGGCCATGTCGTAGATGACCGCGGCGGGGAGCACCTGCCGGACCGCGGCCAGAGTGACCTGGGCCGGATCGAGCGCGATTCCCAGCACGGCCACCAGCACCTCGCCGATCGCGGCGGCCGCCGCGGCGATCACGATCGGCAGCACAGCCGAGCGGGCCACGGTGCCGCGCAGCCGGCCGCACGCCCAGCCGATCAGGCAGAACACCAGGGCGTACTCGCCGATCAGCTGGCTAGCCGACGCGGCCAGGTCCAGGCTGAGCCCGGCGATGAAGCCCGTGGTCATGCCCGGCACCGGGCCGCCGGCCAGGCCCACGGCCGCGACCAGCAGGAGCACCAGGTCGGGCGTGCCGCCGCCGGGCAGGTGCAGCCTGTTGATCAGGGTGAGCTGAAGCAGCAGCGCGGCAGCGACGGCGACTGCGGTCGCCACGATCCGGCGCATATCAGCCGCCCCCGCTCGAGCCCGGGGCTGGCGTGGCCGGAGCGGACGCGCCAGGCGTCGCGCCCGGTGTCACCGTGACCGTCACGGTAGGCGTCGGCCGGGCCCGCGGGCTGGGCGGCAGGACCGAGAACCTCGGATTGTGCACCGGGGGCGCCACCACGATCCCGACCACGCTCAGCGAGGTGAAGTCGACGTAGGGCTGGACAAGTGCCTGGCCGGTCAGCGCACCGCCCGAATTCTGCACCTTGCTGATCACGCCCACCGGAACGCCGGGGACGAACGGCCTGTCGTTCACCGACGCCGATGTCACCAGCTGCTCCCCCGGCTTCAGGACCGCGCTGGCATTGAGCACCTTCAGCGACAGCTGGCCGGTGCCGCTCGCCGTCTTGCCCGGCCCGGTGACCCAGCCGAGCTGGCCGCTCGGCGCCAGCTCGACGCCCACCACCGACGAGGCATCGGTGGCCAGCGTGACCGTGCAGGTCTGGGACGTCACCGCGGTGACCTCGCCGACCAGGCCCTGCCCGGTCAGCACCGTCTCCTGGGGCTGCACGCCGTCATCGGTGCCGGCGTCCAGCGTGATCGTCTGCGCGTAGCCCTGGCCGATCGCGATCACCGTCGCGGCGACGATCCGGTAGCCGCCTTGGCCGGCCAGCTGCAGCAGCCGCTGCAGCTGGGCGTAGTCGGCCTTGCTGAGCTGCTCCTGGCTGAGCTCCGCGCGCAGCCGGATCACCTGCTGCTGCAGCGCCGTGACCTGGCTGCTCGACGCCGACCCTGAGCTGCCGCCGAAGAAGCGGGCGACCGGGCTGGTCACGGCGCTGACCGTGCGCTCGGCACCGCCGAAGACGCTGCCGCTGACGTGCCGGATGGCACGGAAGACGGAGGAGGAGCCGTCCTGATAGTCCAGGGCGACAAGGGCCAGGGCGGCAAGGAGCAGCACGCCCAGGAACAGGCGTGTCCGCCTCGTGTCGCGCACTTCGATCACCTCAGTCTGCCGCCCGCTCAGGGGGCTCGTCCGCCAGCCACCACGTACCCGCCGTGCGCCGCACGGCGAGGCGGCCTAGCGTCTCGACTCGGGCACCAGCACCTGGCGCAGCGTGTCGAAGTCCTCAACGCACTTGCCGGTGCCGAGGGCCACCGAGTCAAGCGGGTTGTCGGCGAGGTGAATCGGCATCCCGGTCTCCTCCCGCAGCCGCTCGTCCAGTCCCTTCAGCAGCGCTCCCCCGCCGGTCAGCGCGATGCCGCGATCCATCACGTCGCCGGCCAGCTCCGGCGGGCACTTGTCCAGCGTGGTCTTGACGGCGTCCACGATCACGCTGACCGGCTCGTCGATGGCCCGGCGGATCTCCTCGGCCGAGATGACGATCGTCTTGGGCAGGCCGCTGACCAGGTCCCGGCCGCGGATCTCCGCGTTCGGCTCGTCGACCGACGGATAGGCCGAGCCGAGCGCCATCTTGATCTCCTCGGCGGTGCGCTCGCCCAGCATCAGCGAGTACTCCTTCTTGCCGAAGTTGATGATGGCCTGGTCCAGCTCGTCGCCGCCGACGCGGATCGACTGCGCCGTCACGATGCCGCCGAGCGAGATGACCGCTACCTCCGTCGTGCCGCCGCCGATGTCGACCACCATGTTGCCGGTGGGCTCGTTCACCGGCAGCCCGGCCCCGATCGCCGCGGCCATCGGCTCCTCGATGATGTAGACGCGGCGCGCGCCGGCCTGGTGACCGGCCTCCTTGACCGCGCTCTGCTCCACCCCGGTGATGCCGCTGGGCACGGCGATGACGATCCGCGGCTTGGCCAGATGACTGCGCTTGTGCACCTTCTGGATGAAGTACCGGAGCATGCGCTCGGTGACGTTGAAGTCGGCGATGACGCCGTCCTTCAGCGGCCGCACCGCGACGATGTTGCCGGGCGTCCGGCCGATCATCCGCTTGGCCTCGACGCCGACGGCCACGATCTGCCCGGTGTTGGTATTGAGCGCGACGACTGAGGGCTCATTGAGCACGATTCCGCGGCCCCGGACATAGACCAGGGTGTTCGCTGTGCCGAGGTCGACAGCCATGTCACGGCCGAGAAAGGCCAGTGCGTTGCTCATGTGGAACGAGAACCCTTCCAGCTGGGTTTTACCAGGTCATTTGCACTTTTCCCGCGCGGTCGCCGGGTCCTGCTACAGGTTCCCCATGACCACGGCACGGCCCGCTCAAACGGCGTCAGGACAAAGGATCTTGAATTATTGGCCCGCTGTGCCCGGCAGCCTGCGCAACCTGGCCGCTCTCCCAGACAGTCCAACGGATTCTCACCGCCGATAGTGCCCCGGCAGGACGCCATTCTGGCACCCGCCGATTTGATCACTATCAGCGACCAAGAGATAGCCCCCCGTAACGACATCTGCACTGCGTTATCTGCAGGTCCTCAGCTTACAGGCCCCCCGGCAACAGTCTCGCCCGGCACGCCGCAGCCCGGTGCTGGCCAGGCCCGGCCGATCCGGCAGCCGCGCGGCACTCGCTCCGCACGCTACCTTGGCACCAGCTCCGCCCGCTACCCCCGATCCGCTCCCTGAGCTGCGCCTTGATCTGCTTCTGGAGATCTGCTTCTGGAGCTGGCGGCGGCGTTACTGCGGCATTCCCTCCCAGCGCCGGGCGAGCCAGATCCCGGTCAGCCACAGCGCCGCGAACAGGGCGCCGAGAAAGAACATAACGGGCACGATCACGCCCGAGACGATCACGAAGATCTGCAGCACGGTGCCGCCCACCAGGGTCAGCCGCACGGCCGGCCGCGCGAGCGCGGCGAACAGCACGGCCGCTGCCGCCGCCACCCCGAGCGCCAGCGCCACCGATGAGGGCCGATCGCGCTCGATATGGATGGCCACCGGGATAGCCAGCCCGAGCACGACAGCCTCGGCGATCAGCACCGCGGCGCACAGCCGCTTCACCGGTCGCCCTCAGCCGGGCTCAGCAGCAGCCGCCGCGCGTCGCCGGCGGTAATGACCGAGCCGGTGACCAGCAGGCCGGCGCTGCCCGGCCGGCCAGACTCGGCCGCCATCTCATCCGCGAGCCGCACGCCGGTCTCGACCGCCTCGTCCAGCCCGGCCGCGACCAGCACGCGGTCCGGGCCGAGGACCGAGACCGCCAGCTCCCCCAGCTTCACCGGGTCCATGGAGCGCTGCGAGGAGTTCGCGGTCACCACGAGCCTGGTCACGGCGGGCTCCAGCTCGTCCAGGATTCCGGGCACGTCCTTGTCCTCGGCGACGGCGAGGATGGCCACCAGCTCGGTGAAGGTGAATGCCTCACTGACTGCCTCGACGGTGGCTGCCATCCCGGCCGGGTTGTGCGCGGCGTCCACGATGACCACCGGGCTGCGCCGCACGATCTCCAGCCGGCCGGGCGAGCTCATCGTGGCCACGGCCTGCCTGACCAGGTCGGCGTCCAGGGCCGCGGGCTCAGCCAGGCGGCCGCCGTGGCCGCCCGGGCCGGCCCAGCCGTCCAGCCCGGTAGCGCCGTCCAGCCCGGTAGCCCCGTCCAGCCCGGTAGCCCCGTCCAGGCCCGTGGCGTCGTCCAGCCCGGTGGCGCGGTCCAGGCCAGCCGCACCCGACTCGCCGCCGGCCGCCGGAAGGGCCGTCCCGGCGCCCCCGGCGAACGCCTCGACGGCCGCGATGGCGCAGGCCAGGTTGCCGCCCTGGTAGGCGCCGAACAACGGCAGGAACAGGTCGTCGTAGTCGCCGAGCAGGCCGCGGACGGACAGCAGCTGGCCGCCGACAGCGAGCTCACGGCTCAGCACGCCGAACTCCAGTCCCTCCCTGGCCACGGACGCGCCGACCTCGACGGCCCGGCGCAGCAGCGCCTCGGCGGCCGGCAGCGGCTGCTGGGCCAGCACGGCGACCGCGTCGGGCTTGATGATCCCGGCCTTGTCCGTCGCGATGGCCTCGACCGTGCTGCCGAGATACCGGGCGTGATCGATGGAGACCGGCGTGACCACCGCGACCGTGCCGTCCGCGACGTTGGTGTTGTCCCACGTCCCGCCCATGCCCACCTCGATGACCGCCAGATCGACCGGGGCGTCGGCGAAGACCGAGAAGGCCATCCCCACCAGCACCTCGAAGAACGACAGCGGTACCGGCTGGGTCGCGTCGACCAGGTCCAGGTAGGGCCGGATCTCGTCGTAGGCCGCGATGAAGCGCTCGGCGGACAGCGGCTCGCCGTCCACGCAGATCCGCTCCTGGATCCGGGTCAGGTGCGGGCTGGTGAACAGGCCGGTCCGCAGCCCGCGGGCCCGCAGCAGCGTCTCGGTCATCCTGGCCGTGGACGTTTTGCCGTTCGTGCCGGTGATATGAATCACCGGATAGGCCCGCTGCGGGTCGCCCAGCAGGGTCACCAGCGCCCTGATCCGGTCCAGCGACGGCTCGATGGAGTGCTCGGGGCGCCGGGCCAGGATTTCCCGCTCGACCTCGCGCAGCCGGTCCGCCACGGCGTCCCCGCCGCCGCCTGGGCCGGCCCCGCCGCTGCTCACGGCGTCGCCGGCAGGGCCGCGAGCCGCTCCGTCAGCCGGGCTGCCTCCGCGCTGGCCGCGGCCAGCCGGTCCCGGTTCCTGGCCACCACCGGGGCGGGCGCGCGGTCGAGGAACGACTGGCTGGACAGCTTCCGCTGCGCCGCCTCGATGTCCGAGCGGGCGACGGCGAGATCCTTCTCCAGCCGGCGGCGCTCGGCCGCGACGTCCAGGCCTGCCATGGTGTCGAGCTGGACGGCGACCCCCTCGGCCTGCACCGATGCCGTCGGGGCGAAGCCGTCGCCCGGCTCGGTCAGCCGCAGCAGCGCGCGGATCCTGGCCTCGTGCGGGGCCAGCGGGGTGGCCTCGATGCCGCCCAGCACGGCCGGCACCTGCTGGGTGGGCCGCAGCCCCTGATCCGAGCGGAACCGGCGCAGCTGGGTCACCAGCCGCATCAGCGCGCCGATCTCCCGCTCGGCGTCCGGATCGAAGTCCGGGGACCGCTCGCCCTGCCTGCCCGGTGCAGCCTCACCATGGGCCGCCTCACCATGTGCCGCCTCGCCCGGCCAGGGCGCGATCACGATGGAGTCGCCGCCGGTCAGCGCGGTCCACAGCTCCTCGGTCACGAACGGCATCACCGGGTGGAAAAGCCGCAGCAGCCGGTCCAGCACCTCCCCGAGCACGATCCTGGTGACTCGCGCCGCCGCCTCGTCGCCGCCGGTCAGGGCCGGCTTGGCCAGTTCCAGGTACCAGTCACAGAACTCGTCCCAGGCGAAGTGGTACAGCACGTCGCAGGCCTTGGCGAACTCGAACTGCTCGAACAGCCGGTCCGTCTCGTCGGTCACCGACGCGAGCCGCGACAGGATCCACCGGTCCGGGACCGACAGCTGGTCGCGGACCGGCAGGCCATGTCCCGCCACGGCACCGTTGAGCAGCGCGAACCTGGTCGCGTTCCAGAGCTTGTTGCAGAAGTTCCTGGACCCGGCAACCCAGTCCTCGCTGACCGGGACGTCGCTGCCGGGGCTGGCCCCGCGGGCCAGGGTGAACCGGGTGGCGTCCGCGCCGAACCGGTCAATCCAGTCCAGCGGGTCCACCGTGTTGCCGCGGGTCTTCGACATCTTCTTGCCGTGCGCGTCGCGCACCAGGCCGTGCAGCGCGACCTGCCGGAACGGGACCGACTCGTCCGGGCCCGCGGCGGCCATCGCATACAGGCCGAACAGCATCATCCTGGCCACCCAGAAGAACAGGATGTCGTAGCCGGTGACCAGCACGCTGGTCGGGTAGAACGTGCGCAGGTCAGCGGTATCGTCCGGCCAGCCCAGGGTGGAGAAGGGCCACAGCGCGGAGGAGAACCAGGTGTCCAGGACATCCGCGTCCTGGCTCCAGCCGTCCCCGGCCGGCGGCTGCTCGCCCGGCCCGACGCAGATCACCTGGCCGTCCGGCCCGTACCAGACCGGGATCCGGTGCCCCCACCACAGCTGGCGGCTGATGCACCAGTCGTGCATGTCGTCGACCCAGTCGAAGTAGCGCGCCGCGAGCTCGGGCGGGTGGATCTGCACCCGGCCGTCACGGACCGCGTCGCCCGCCGCCTTGGCCAGCGGGCCGACCTTGACGAACCACTGCAGCGACAGCCTCGGCTCCACCGTGGTGCCGCACCGCGAGCAGTGCCCGACCGCGTGCAGGTAGGGCCGCCGCTCGGCCACCACGCGCCCCTCGGCGCGCAGCGCGGCCAGCACGGCCGGCCGCGCCTCGAACCGATCCAGGCCCTCAAACGGCCCCGCGGCGGTGATCACGCCGCGCTCGTCCATGACCACCAGGCTGGGCAGGTCGTGGCGGCGGCCGATCTCGAAGTCGTCCGGGTCGTGGGCCGGGGTCACCTTGACCGCGCCGGTGCCGAATTCGGGGTCGACGTGCGGGTCAGCGACGATCGGGATGCTCCGGCCGGTGAGCGGCAGCTCGATCCGCAGGCCGGCCAGGCGGGCGTACCGGGGATCGTCGGGGTGCACGGCGACGGCGGTGTCGCCCAGCATCGTCTCCACCCGGGTCGTGGCGACCACGATCGCGTCATCCCCGTCCCCGTACCGGATCGAGACCAGCTCGCCCTCGTCCTCGGGATGATCCACCTCGATGTCCGACAGCGCGGTCAGGCACCGCGGGCACCAGTTGATGATCCGCTGCGCGCGGTAGATCAGGCCGTCATCGAACAGCCGCTTGAAGATGGTCTGGACGGCGCGGGACAGGCCCTCGTCCATGGTGAACCGCTCGCGGGTCCAGTCCACGCCGTCGCCGAGCCGGCGCATCTGGCCGAGGATCCGGCCGCCCGACTCCTCCTTCCACTGCCAGACCCGGTCGATGAACGCCTCCCGGCCCAGGTCATGGCGGGACAGCCCGTCCTTGGCCAGTTCCCGTTCCACCACGTTCTGGGTGGCGATGCCGGCGTGGTCCATGCCGGGCAGCCAGAGCGCGTTGTAGCCCTGCATCCGCCGCCGCCGGACCAGGGCGTCGATCAGGGTGTGATCCAGCGCATGCCCGATGTGCAGCGAGCCGGTGACATTCGGCGGCGGGATCACGATCGCGAAGGGAGGCGCGGCTGACTCCGCGTCGGCCGTGAAGTAGCCGGCCGCGACCCAGCTCTCGTACCGGCGTGCCTCAACCTCGCCCGGCGCATACTGCGGCGGCAGGTCCCTGCCCGTTGCGTTGCTCACGTCAGGTGAGTCTAGAAGAGAGCGCAGGCAGCGCAGGCCCTGCTGGCCTCTCTGAGCGCCGCCGGCTGCCGCGGGGTCACCGACCGTGGTCACCGCGAGCCGTCGATTCGGTAACAAACAGGCATTAAGCGAGTAACTGCTCTCGATGACGGCGCAGGGCCCGATGCATCATGACGATGGGGCGGCGTGCTGGCGGGGCGTCGGCGAGCACGGGAGGTGATGTCCGATATGCGAAGGCCGCCGGCCTCGCTCCGGCACATCACGGCCCACTCGCTCGCTTTCACGGCCGTCGCCCTGACCGTGCTGTTCACCACTACGGCCGCCGCGGCGGCTGCGGCATTCGCCAGCACGATCACCGGCATCGCCGCCCGCCAGTCGCTGAGGTCCGCGGCCGGCAACACGATCCTGGTCAGCACGCAGGCCTCTGCTACGGCCGCCGCGCCGAACGGCGCGCTGGTGACCGCCGCCCTGCGGCGGGCCTCAGCCGGCCTGCCACTGGCCGTCACCGGCAGTGTCCAGTCGCCCTACCTCAACCTGCCATCGGCCGGCCCCGGCGGCCCGCAGCGGCTGGCCCAGATCATCTCGCTGCCCGGGCTGGCGCACCATGCCTCGCTGCTGAGTGGCAGCTGGCCGGCCGGCCGCGGGCGCGGCCCGGTGCCGGTCTGCGTGCCGGCGCAGCCCGCCAGCCAGCTGCGGCTGGCGGTCGGCCAGACGCTCGCCCTGCTGGACGCGCCGGACAGGACGACGGTCACCGTCCGGGTCAGCTGCATCTTCCGCGGCCGCCAGCTGGCCGCCCCGTACTGGTCGCTCAGCCCGGTCGGCCCCGCCGGGGTCCAGCACTCGGGCGGCTCGCTCATCTACGGCCCGCTGGTCACCAGCGCCGCGGTCATGGCCGGCGGACAGGTCCCGGTCGGGTCGGCCGCCTGGCTGGCGCAGCCGGACTTCAGCCGCCTGCGCGTGCCCGGCCTGGCCGCGCTGGGCAGCCGGATCGGCGCGGCGGCCGCGCAGCTGACCAACTCGGCCGCGCTGAACGGCGCGAACGTGACCACCCAGCTGCCCGCGCTGCTCGGCAACCTGGCCACGGCACTGGTGGTCGCCCGCTCCCAGCTGCTCATCGGCGTGCTCATCCTGCTGGTCATCGCGGGCGCGACGGTCACGGTCACGGTCCGGCTGCTGGCGATGCAGCGGGAGCCGGAGGCGGCCCTGCTCGCGGCGCGCGGTGCGTCCCGCCGCCAGATGGCCGCCCGCGGCGTCAGCGACGCCCTGCTGCTGGCCATCCCGGCCGCCCTGGCCGGGCCGTTCATCGCCGCCTGGCTGGTGCCGCTGACGACCCGCTTCGGCGCGCTGGCCCGGGCCGGCCTGCGGTTGCATCCCGGCGAGCCGGCCTCGGCCTGGCTGGCCAGCGCGGCGGTGGCGGCCGGCTGCGCCGTGATCATCTCGCTGCCCTGGCTGCGCCAGCCGCCATCACCGGTCCGCCAGCGGGTCCAGCGCGGCCGTCAGCGGGCCGTCAGCGCTCTGGCCGCGGCCGGGGCTGACGGGGCCCTGGTGGTGCTCGCGATAGCCGCCGGCTGGCAGCTGGCGCATTACTCGGCGCCCGTCACGACCGGCATCGAGGGGCAGGTCGGGGTGGACCCGATCCTGGCCAGCGCCCCGGTGCTGGCGCTGTCCGCGGGGACCCTGGTCACCTTGCGGCTGCTGCCGCTGGCCGCCAGGCTGGCCGACAAGGCAGCGGCCCGCGGCCGCGGGCTGACGGCCGCGGTGGCCGCCTGGCAGATCAGCCGCAGGCCGCTGCGCCAGACCGGCCCGGCGCTGCTCGCCGTGCTCGCCGTCGCGACTGCCGTGGTCGCGCTGACCGAGAACGCCAGCTGGCGTCACTCGGTGCAGAGCCAGGCGCAGTTCGCTGCGGGCGCCGACACCAGGATCACCCTGCCGGACGCCGGGCCGCTGGCCGTCGGCCAGGTAGCCGGCATCACCCGGGCGCCTGGCGTGCAGGCCAGCACGCCAGCCGTGCGGCTGCCGTTCTCGCTCCAGGGCGCCGCCAGCGCCACCCTCCTCGCCCTGGATCCGCGCCCGGCCGCGAGCGTCGTGGCCCTGCAGACGGAGGTCGGCACGCGCGCGCTGGCCGGCCTGCTCGCCGAGCTGGCACCACGCGGCCCGGCACCGGGAGTCCCGGTCCCTGGCCTGGCCCGGCTGGCCGTCACTGCCCGGCTGGACGGGACCGGCATGTCCCAGCCTGGCCTGCTGGCGCAGCTGACCGACGCGGCCGGGGTCAGCTACGAGATACCGGCGGGCACCCTGCCGGCGGACGGGCGCTCGCATCAGCTGACGGTGGTCGTCTCGCCCGGCCGGCAGGCCGATTACCCGCTGCGCCTGGTCGGCTTCAGCCTCCAGTACCTCCAGGTCGGCCAGCGGTCCGCGGCGGCCAGCCTGACCATCGAGTCGGTCCGGACCGCAGCGAGCATGCAGGGCCCATTCGGCAGCCCGCTGCCCGCCGCTGCCGCGCCAGGGCTGCTGGCCCTGACGGACCAGTCGGCAGGGGCCCCCAGCCCGTCCGGCGCGCAGCCGGCCGGATCCGGGATCGTCGCGAACTTCCGCACCTCCAGCAGCGCGGGCTACTACGGCAGCGGCCCGGTGCCTGCCGCCCTGACCCTGACGGCGGGGCCCGCAACCGGGCCGGTGCCGGCGCTCGCCACCAGCAGCTTCCTGGCCGCGAGCGGGGCTCGGGTCGGCCGGAGCGTCCAGGTGAGCGTGCAGGGGGTGGCCATTCCGGTCGTGGTGGTCAGGCAGATCAGCCGGTTTGCCACGGTCACCGGGCCATCCGGCGGCCTCATCGTCAGCCAGGAGGCCCTGCAGGACGCGCTGCGCACGCTGGGGCAGCCGCCGGTGCCCGCGACCGAGTGGTGGCTGCGAACGTCCAGGTCTCCCGTGCTGACCGGCCTGCCGCCCGGCTCCTCGGTCACGAGCATGGCGGTGCTGGCCCGGTCGCTGAGCGCCCAGCCGCTGTCGGCGGCCCCGCTGCAGGCGCTGCTGGCCATCGCCGCCGCCGCCGTCGCGCTGGCCTGCGGGGGGTTCGTGATCAGCGTCATGACCGGCCGGGACCGGCAGCGGGACGTCGCGATGCTGGACGCGCTGGGCGCCCGGCCCGGCCAGGTGCTGCGGCTGCTCTGCCTGGAGCAGGCCATGGTGGCGGTCCCGGCGGCGGCTGCCGGGTTGCTGCTCGGCGTGCTGCTCAGCCTGCTCATCGTGCCTGCCGTGAGCCTGACCGCCCAGGCCGCTCACCCCGATCCGCCGATACTCGTCCAGCTGCCGTGGGCGGCCGCCATCGGTGTCGCCGTGGTCATCGCCGCCGTGCCCACGCTGGCCGCCGGGCTGCTGGCCACCCGGCGCATCGCGGCGGCCGCCGTGCTGCGCGTCGAGGAGGAGCAGTGACGGCGGCTGGCAGGCCGGCCGCTGGCCGCCGCTCGCGACGAGGCGAGCACCACGGCGCCTCTGAATCGCTGAGGGTCCGCGGCGCGGTCCGCCGGGCGCTGCACCGCCTGCGCGGCCTCGCGCTCGGCGAGACCGGGCCGGGTCCGGCGCTGGCCCTGGCCGGGGTCGCGCTGCTGACCGTCTTCGTCGCGATGGCCGGGCCGCGCGAGCTGGCCTCCCAGCAGGACCAGTCCCTGCGCACGGCACTGGCCGGCCTGCCCGGACCTGACCGGACGGTCATGGCCGGCGCCCAGTGGGTCATGAGCGGCAGCACGAGCCCGCTGCCGCCAGCCGAGATCAGCCAGCTATCGGCCGCCATCGCCAGGGCGTTGCCGCGGACGGCTGATTCCCCGCCGGGGCGGCGCTGGGCCTCCGTGTCCTTGCCCGGCATCGCCGTCGTGAACCCGCCGCCCCGGGCTGTGCTGATAGCGCCGCCGACCATGGAGGTCGTCTACCGGAATGATCTTGCTGCGCACGCCCGGCTGCTGTCCGGCAACCTGCCGGACGCGGCGCAGGCCACCCGTTCCGGCCAGGGGCCGGCCGAGGTCTTCCAGGTGGCCATGTCGCCCGCCACGGCCAGCAGGTTCGGCCTGCGCCTCGGCTCCGTCCTTAACCTGGGCACCCGCGTGGGCGGATCACCCGACGTCCTGCTCCGCCTCAGCGGGCTCATCAGCCCGGTGCGGCCGGGCTCCGGCTTCTGGCAGGCCGACCCCACACTGCCCGCCCCGCTCTCGCTGATCCCCCCCCAAGGCTGCCGCGGCTGCCCGCCGCCGCACTGGGCGGGCGCCGCGCTGATCGGCCCGGCTGAGCTCGTCCCGCTCCAGCAGGCTCTGACCGGCGCCTCATTCGAGGGGCAGTGGGCCTACCCGCTGGATCTGGCCCGGCTGACCCCGGCGCAGCTGCCGCCCCTGCTGAGCGGGCTGGCCGGAATGGCGACCTCGGACGGCGGCCTCAGCGGCAACACCCTGGGGGCCTTCAGTCCCAGCATCCTGACCGTCAGCTCCGCAATCGCCACCGGGCTCAGTGCCTACGCGGCCCAGCAGCAGGCGGCAGGCGCCGTTGACTCCCTGCTCATCGCCGACCTGTTCGTGGCCGACCTGATCCTGATGGCCATCTGCGCCCAGCTGGCCGCCGTGGCGCACCGGCCCGAGCTCACGCTGATCCGCGCCAGGGGCGGCAGCACCCGGCAGGTGGCCGGGCGGCAGCTGGCCAGGGCCGCGTGCGTGTGCGGGCCGGCCATCCTGGCCGGCGCCGCGCTCGCCATCACCGTGGTGCCGGGCAGCAGCGCCGCCTCGTGGCAGCTCGGCGCCCTGGCCGCGGCGGCCGCGCTCGCCATCCCCGCGGCGATCGCGGCCTGGGCGCACCGGCAGGCGCAGCCGGGCCGGGACAGCCGGGCCGACCTGGCCACGATGCGCCGCCCCAGGCTGATGCTGGTGGCTGAGGCCACCCTGGTCGTCGTGGCAGCCGCCGCGCTGGCCGGGCTGCGAGTGCGGGGCATCGCCCGGGGCGGCGGCCTGTACACGGCGGCCCCGGTGCTGGTCGCGGCGGCGGCCGGGCTGATCACGGCGCGCCTGTACCCGGTCCCGGTGCGCGCCCTGCTGCGGGTCGCCTCGGCCCGGCCCGGCCCGGTCGGCTTCCTCGGACTGGCCCGGGCGGCGCGCTCGGGTCTCGGCGCGGTGCTGCCGGCGCTGGCCCTGGTGATCAGCCTGACGCTGGCCGCGTTCGCGACCATGGTCATCAGCTCCATCAGCAGCGGCCAGGCGGCCGCGGCCTGGCAGCAGGCCGGCGCCGACGTGATGATCCAGACCGCCGGCAACGGCACCGTCAGCGCGGCCGCGCTGCGCGCCGTCGGGTCCGTCCGGGGCGTCCGGCGCACCACGGCTGTGTATACGGCCACGGCGAACGGGCCGTTCGGCGGATTGCTGACGGCCGGCGGGCGCGGCCCGGTGAACGTGGGCCTGGTCATGGTCGACCCGGTGCCGTACGCGGCACTCGCGCGGCAGACGCCGTGGCCCGATTTCCCGGCCCGGCTGCTGGCCCGCGGCTCGCGCTCCGGGCCGGCCGTGCCCATCCTGGTCTCGGCCGCCCTGGCCGCCAGGACCGCTCCGGCCGGCGCAACACTCAACGTCGGCGGCATCACGCTGCCGGTCCGGATGGCCGGGACGATCGGCGCCACCCCGGCCGTGACCGGCGGCGGCCTGTTCGTGGTCTTCCCGGCCTGGACGGCCGCCAGCTATCCGTCCATCGCCGGGCCGAACACGATGCTGGTCACCGGCTCGGGCATCAACCTGCGCGGCGTCCGCGCCGCGGCCGCAGCCGCGATGCAGGTGGCCAGCGTGACATCCCGTACGCAGCTGCTCAGCGCGCTGGTGCGAGCCCCGGCGCAGCTGGTGGCCGAGCGGCTCTACCTGATGGGAGTGTGGGTGGCGGTGCTGCTCAGCGTGCTCGCCACGCTGTTCGGCCTGACCGAGTCCGGCCGCCGCCGGACTCATCTGGTCGAGCGGCTGACCGCGCTCGGCATGCCCGGCCGCCAGTCCCGCGCGCTGGCCCTGACCGATCTGCTGCCGGTGCTGCTGGTGGCCGTCATCGGCTCCGCGGCGAGCGGGATCCTGCTGGCCGCCATTATCGGCCCCGTCCTTGACCTGACGGTCTTCGCCGGCTCGGCCGGCCCGGTACCGGTCCGGCCCGGACCTGGCATGCTGCTGCCAGCGGCCGGGATCGTCGTGCTGGCCGTCGTGATGGTCGCGGTCCAGGGGGCAGCGGACCTGCGCCGCAACGTCGCGGCCGCACTGCGGCGGGAGGAGGCCGGCTGAGCATGTCAGCCATCGATGACCTGATCGCGGCGAGCCGGGCCACGGCCGCCGGCCCCGCCCCGGCCGGGCTGGCCGATACCGCGATGATCTACTGTGACCGGCTGGTCCGGATCTTCTCCGTCAGCGGCGTCGAGACCCAGGCCCTGCAGGGCCTGGACCTGCAGGTGCAGGCGGGCGAGCTCACCGCGCTGGTCGGCGCGTCCGGGAGCGGCAAGTCGACGCTGCTGAACATCCTGGCCGCGCTGGACCGGCCGACCGGCGGGCTGGCCAGCGTGGCGGGCCGTGACCTGCTGACCATGGGGGCGCGGGAGCGGCTGCAGTACCGGCGCCGCACGGTCGGCTTCCTCTGGCAGCAGACCAGCCGGAACCTGCTGTCGCACCTGACCGCGGCTGAGAACATAGCCCTGCCGATGAGCCTGGCGGGCGCCGCCCGGGCCGCACGCCGGAGCAAGCCGGCCGAGCTGCTCGACCTGCTCGGGCTCGGCGAGTGCGCCGGCCGGATCGTGGCCGAGCTGTCCGGCGGCCAGCAGCAGCGGGTCGCGGTAGCGGTCGCGCTCGCCAACCAGCCTCAGGTGCTGCTGGCCGACGAGCCGACCGGCGAGCTCGACAGCGAGACGGCCGAGGGCGTCTTCGCCGCCCTGCGCACGGCGAACGCCGAGCTCGGCGTGACGGTGCTGATCGTCACGCACGACGACATGGTGTCCGAGCACGTCCGCCGGACCATCGCGATCAGGGACGGCCGGATCAGCACCGAGGTGCTGCGCCGGACAGAGACCGACGAGGAAGGGCGCGAGGCGGAAGTGGCACAGGAGTACTCGGTCCTGGACCGGGCCGGCTCCAGCTGCCGGGCGAGTACATCGGCGCCCTCGGCCTGCGGGACCGGGTGCGGCTGGCCCTGGAACCCGACCATGTCGGAGTCTGGCCGGGCCACGACCGGCAGGACCCGGAGCCCAGGCCGTGACGGGCGGACGGCACGCTACCCGCCAGGCGCCCCGCGGCGGCAGCCAGGCGGCGGCAGGCGAGGCCATCGTCAGCGTCGACTCGCTGACCCGGACGTTCGGCCACGGCGCCAGCGCCGTGCATGCGCTGCGCGGCATCTCCTTCACCGTGCCCCGGGGCCAGCTGCTGGCCATCCGCGGCCGGTCGGGGTCGGGCAAGACCACGCTGCTCAACTCGATCGCCGGCCTGGACCGGCCGACCAGTGGCAGCATCTGGGTCGCCGGGCAGGAGGTGACGGCGCTGAGCCGGGAGGAGACGCTGCAGCTGCGCCGGGAGACGGTCACGCTCGTCTTCCAGTCCTTCGCGCTGCTGCCCATGCTGTCCGCCGCGGAGAACGTGGGCGTGCCCATGCGGCTGTCCAGGGTGCCCGCCGCGCAGCGCGAGCGGCGCGCCCGTGACCTGCTGCGGCTCGTCGGCCTGGAAGACCGCGCGCAGCAGCGCCCGGCCGAGCTGTCCGGCGGGGAGCAGCAGCGCGTCGCCCTGGCCCGGGCGCTGGCCAGCAACGCCAGCGTGCTGCTGGCCGATGAGCCCACCGGCCAGCTGGACTCCCGGTCCGCGACGCAGATCATGACGCTGCTGCGCAGCATCGTGCACGCGGAGGGCATCACCGCGATCGTGGCCACGCACGACAAGATGCTGACGGAGGCCGCTGACCGTGTCCTCGTCGTGCAGAACGGCCTGCTGGCCTGACGCCGCCGGCCGCGCCGCGCGCGCCGGGGCTGGCCGGGGAGCGCGCTCGGGCCGGTCAGGCCGGGCCGGGCCCGGTCAGGCTGACTTCTCCCGCGGCGTGCGCCGGGCCACGTCCCGCGGCACCAGCGTCGGGTTAACGTTCTGCAGCACCGACTCGGCGGTGATCACCACGCGCTCGACGTCCTTGCGGCTCGGCACCTCGTACATCACCGACAGCAGCACTTCCTCCAGGATGGCGCGCAGCCCGCGCGCCCCGGTGCCGCGCAGGATGGCCTGGTCGGCGACGGCCTCGAGGGCGTCGTCGGTGAATTCCAGGTCCACGCCGTCCAGCTCGAACAGCCGCCGGTACTGCCGGACCAGGGCGTTGCGCGGCTCGGTCAGGATCTGGATCAGTGCCTCGCGGTCCAGGTTGTGCACGCTGGTGATGACCGGCAGCCGCCCGACGAACTCGGGGATCATGCCGAACTTCAGCAGGTCCTCCGGCATCACGTCGGCGAACGGGTCAGCGGTGACCTTGTCGGTCTTGACCCGCAGCACCGCGCCGAAGCCCATGCCGCTGCGGCCCACCCGGTGCTCGATGATCTTCTCCAGCCCGGCGAACGCCCCGCCGCAGATGAACAGGACGTTCGTGGTGTCGATCTGGATGAACTCCTGGTGCGGGTGCTTGCGGCCGCCCTGCGGCGGCACGGAGGCCGTCGTCCCCTCCAGGATCTTCAGCAGCGCCTGCTGGACGCCCTCGCCGGACACATCGCGGGTGATCGACGGGTTCTCGCTCTTGCGGGCGATCTTGTCGATCTCGTCGATGTAGATGATGCCGGTCTCGGCCTTCTTGACGTTGTAGTCCGCCGCCTGGATCAGCTTGAGCAGGATGTTCTCGACGTCCTCGCCGACGTACCCGGCCTCGGTCAGCGCGGTGGCGTCCGCGATGGCGAACGGCACGTTCAGCAGCCGGGCGAGCGTCTGCGCGAGCAGCGTCTTGCCCGACCCGGTCGGCCCGAGCAGCAGGATGTTCGACTTGGCCAGCTCAACGCCGTCCTCGCCGCGCTCGCCGCCGGACTGGATGCGCTTGTAATGGTTATAGACCGCGACAGACAGGCCCTTCTTGGCCTTCTCCTGGCCGATCACGTACGAGTCGAGGAATTCGTAGATCTCGCGCGGCTTCGGCAGGCTATCCCACTTCAGCTCGGCCGGCTCAGCGAGCTCTTCCTCGATGATCTCGTTGCACAGGTCGATGCACTCATCGCAGATGTACACGCCAGGGCCAGCGATGAGCTTCTTGACCTGTTTCTGGCTCTTCCCGCAGAAGGAGCACTTCAGCAAGTCACCGCCGTCACCGATGCGTGCCACCCAGATACTCCTTTGCCTGGGCCGCCGACGTGCGGCCGAATCTCCGGCCGACCCGCAGCGGGCGCCTACCTGTGAGCTGTCTCGCCCGTGAACCTAGAACGTACCGCGACCTAGACGGTACCGCCTCCGTGGCCGTGGTTGGGGCCGCAAAGGATGCATGCGGCCGGCGCGTCGGCCCCAGCGGCGTAAAGCTGCCTAAGAAGACACTACCTCGGGCTTGCGCTTCAGCATCGTCAGAACTTCATCGACCAGGCCATATTCCTTGGCCTCCTGGGCGGTGAAGAACTTGTCCCGCTCGATGTCCCGGCGGATCCGCTCCTCGTCCTGGCCGGTGTGATTGGCCAGGATCTGCTCCATCGCCTGCCGCATGCGCAGGATCTCCCGCGCCTGGATCTCCAGGTCGCTGGACTGCCCGTAGCCGCTCTCCACGGCGGGCTGGTGGATCAGGATCCGCGAGTTGGGCAGCGCCATCCGCTTGCCCTTGCTGCCGGCGGCCAGCAGCACTGCCGCGGCCGATGCCGCCTGCCCCAGGCAGAAAGTCTGGATTTCCGGCTGTATGTACTGCATGGTGTCGTAAATGGCCATCATGGAGGTCATCGACCCGCCGGGCGAGTTGATGTACATCAGGATGTCCCGGTCCGGGTCGATCGATTCCAGCGTGATCAGCTGCGCCATGATGTCATTGGCCGACGCGTCATCGACCTGCACGCCGAGGAAAATGATCCGCTCCTCGAAGAGCTTGTTGTACGGGTTCATCTCCTTGACCCCGTACGAGGTCCGCTCCACGAAGGACGGCAGCACGTACCGTGCCTCGGCCGGATGAGCCAGCCTTCCGTTACCCGCGCTCAACTTCGTCTCCTCTGGTCCCGCTTGCCTGCTCACGAGCCTGTGCCCAGTACTTCCGCCGCTACCTCGTTCACGCTGCGAACGACGTGGTCGACGAATCCGTAGTCCTTGGCCTCCTCCGCGGTGAACCAGCGGTCCCGGTCGGAGTCCAGCTCGATCTGCTCGACGGTCTGGCCGGTGTGCAGGGCCGTCCGCTCGGCCAGGACCCGCTTGAGGTACAGGCTATGCTCCGCCTGGATCCGGATGTCGGTGGCCGTGCCGCCGATCCCGCCGTGCGGCTGGTGCATCAGGATCGCCGCGTGCGGCATCGCGTAGCGCTTGCCCTGCGCGCCGGCGCAGAGCAGGAACTGCCCCATGGAAGCCGCCATGCCCATCGCGTAGGTGGCCACGTCGTTCGGGACGAACTGCATCACGTCATAGATGGCCAGGCCCGCGTAGACCGAGCCGCCGGGCGAGTTGATGTACACGCTGATGTCGCGCTTGCTGTCCTCCGCCGCGAGCAGGATCAGCTCGGCGCAGATCCGGTTCGCGAGCTCATCGTCGACCTGCTGGCCGAGGAAGATGATCCGGTGCCGCAGCAGCCGCTGGAACAGCTGGTCGCCCAGCATCATGGCCTGGGCCTCCCCGTTGCCCCGCGCGAGAATCCGCGCCAGCTGGTGGCCGTCATCGGGTGGCGTCGTCACCACAGTTCGCTCCTCGCTTGTCGCTGCACGCCGTTGTCGTTGACTGTGACCATAACCCGGAGCGGTAGCCGCAAAGTCCGCTGCTCCCTGCTGTTCGCTCTGGGCGCAGGGGGCCGGCGGACCGCGGCCGGAGCCGCCGGCTGGCATCGCCGCCGGACCGCGCCGGCCCGTCGCGAGGCGCCCCGCGGCGGTCCCGGCCGCGCCCGGACGGCGGGCCGGCCTGTCGTGTCGGCCGGCCCCCGGCTCATTCCCGGCGCAGCGCCGGTTACTCGTCCGAACCATCCTCGGTGCTGCTCTCGGTACCGGCTGCCGCATCGCCGGCATCCGCCGCGTCCTGCGCCCTGGCCGAGCTCTCCGGCCCGGCCTCGGCGGCAGCGCCCTCGCCGGCGGCTGCCTGGTCCCCGGCTGCCTCGTCTTCGGCCGCCTCGTCCCCGCCGCCTCGTCTTCCGCCGCCTCGTCTTCCGCCGCCTCGTCTTCGGCCGCCTCGTCTTCGGCCGCCTGGTCCCCGGCCGCCTCGTCTTCCGCCGCCGCGAGTGCCGCGTGCACGTCGACCGTGCGTCCCGTCTCATCCTTGACCGTGGCGCGCTCGGCGATCAGCGTGAGTGCCTTGGACCGGAGCACGTCGGCCACGACGGCGCTGAGCTGGCCCTGATCGGTGAGCTGGCGGGCCAGCTGGTCCGGCGCGACGCCCATCCGGTAGGCCTGCTCGGTGACGTAGCTGTTCAGGTCGGCAGGCTCGACGCCCAGCTCCTCCTGGACGGCCAGCTTGTCCAGGATGAATCCGGCCTTCACCGCCCGGCGGGCATCCCGGTCGAACTCGGCCTCCAGGTCGGCCTCGCTCATGCCCGAGTTGTCCAGGTAGCTGGCCAGCTCCAGGCCGGACCGCTGCAGCCGGTCACTCAGCGACTCCCGGCGATGCCCGATCTCCGCCTCGATGATCCGCTCCGGGAGCGGGATGTCCACCTGCTCCAGCAGCGCGTCCAGGGCCCGCTCCCTGGCCTGGCTGGCCTGGCCGACCCGGCGCATCGCCTCGAGCTGCCTGCGGGTGGCGGCCCGCAGCTCGCCGACGGTGTCGAACTCGCTCGCCGACTGGGCGAACTCATCATCGAGCTCCGGCAGCTCCCTGACCTTGACGCTGCTGACGGTGACCTGCACGTCCGCCGTGGCGCCCGCCAGCGCGCCGCCCGCGAGCTCGGCGGCGAACGTCTTGGACTCACCCGCCGACATCCCGGCCAGCGCCTCGTCCAGCCCGTCCAGCATGTTCCCGCTGCCGACCTCGTAGGAGATGCCGGTCGCCTGCGCGTCCTCGACGGGCTCGCCGTCCACCGACGCGGCGAGGTCGATGGAGACGAAGTCGCCGTCTTCGACCGGGCGCTCGACCCCCCTGAGCGAGGCGAACCGCTCCCGCAGCGAGCCCAGGTACTCCTCGACCTGGTCCGGGCCGACCTCGGCGTCCTCGACGGTCACGCTGAGGCTGTCCAGGCTGGGCAGCTCGAAGCTCGGCCGGATGTCGACCTCGGCCGTGAAGGCCAGCTCCTGGCCGTCGTCCAGCCGGAGGATCTCCAGGTCAGGCTGGCCGAGGGCGACCACCTCGTGCTCGGCCAGCGCCTTGCCGTATAGCTGCGGCACGGCCTCGTTGACCGCCTGCTCCAGCACGGCGCCGCGGCCGATCCGCTGGTCGATTATCCGCGGCGGGACCCGGCCGGGCCGGAAGCCCGGGATCCGGACCTGGCGCGCCACCTCCCGGTAGGCGGTATCGAGATTGGGCTTGAGCTCCTCGAACGGAACCTCGATGGTCAGCTTGACCCTGGTCGGGCTGAGTTCTTCGACGTCGGTCTTCATGGCGGGGTTCACTCCTGGCAGATCCCCGCCCAGGCTGGCGTCAGCTGCTGACTGTGGACAGACGACCGCGCTCGCGGAGCGGGCGGACGACTTTCACAGGCCAGTTGCGCGGCCCGGGCATGGCGGTCACAGACGGCTACGGGCGCCAAGTCTAGGGCAGGCCGCGGATGTTCACCCGGCGCGGGTGATGATCACGCGAAGAAGCCGGCCGGACGATGGATTCAGGACGCAACCAGCACCGCGGGCGGGCAGGCTCGCTCCGGGCGCGGCTATCGTCGCGCCGCGACGGCGCGGGCAGGCACACGGTCGAGCTTCAGGAGGCCGATATGACCGAACCGCAGATGAATCCGGCTGACCCGGCGGCCGCGACGCAGCAGAGTCGCGCACCGGGCCAGGCAGTGGTTTCACCGCAGGACAGTCGCGCGGGCAGGCAGCCGGGCCGGGCGGCGGGCGCCGTCAATCCCTTCATGCCGATGGCAGGGCGCTCAGACGGCAGGCTGTGGATCGTCGCGGCGGCCGCGGCCGTGGTGTTCCTGGCCGTCGGCGTGATGCTGCTGGTCTGGCCGAACGTGAGCCTGACCGTGATCGCCATCCTGATCGGCGCCGCGCTGGTGGTGGCCGGCCTGCGGCGGCTCTGGGACGGCTTCACCGATCACTCCGACAGCAGCGCCATGCGGGTCGGCAATGTCATCCTCGGGCTGCTGGCCATCGTCGTCGGGCTCTACTGCCTGCGGCACCACGCGCTGACGCTGCTGGTCGTCGCCTTCGTGGTCGGCGTCTTCTGGATCATCCAGGGCATCACCGATATCGCCGTGGCCGCATCGATGGGCACGATGCCAGGACGGGGCCTGCTGGCGGTCACCGGGGTCTTCGCCCTCGGCGCGGGGCTGATCACGGTGTTCTGGCCGGCCATCACGGTTCTCGTGCTGGCCATCGTGCTGGGCATATGGCTGGTCTTCTACGGCATCATGCTCGCGGCGATGGCATTCCAGCTCCGCCGCGCGAAGTCGGCCAGCGCCGGGCAGGCCGGGCTGGCGGCCGCATAGCTGGCGGCCGGATAGCCGGGCGGCCGCCGGCCGTTTCCCGGCGGACCCGGTGGGCATGACCGGCAGTGCCACCGCCAGACGGGGGAAAACGGGCTGGCGGTACCGCCCGGCGGGGCGTCTTGCCTCGCCGTCGGCCAGGTGAGAAGGGGGCTCTTCGATGAACAGTCCGCAGGAGAGATCCACAGGGTACGAAACCACGCAGGACGACGCCACCGCGGCAACCAGTGCGCGGACCGGAACCAGCGCGCCTCGGCAGGCATCCAGCCCGGCGGATACGGGCTACCGGCAGTCCTCGACGGCCAGCTACGCGGGCACGGGGCGTCCCAGCGGGGCGGCGACGACCGGCGTCTACCTGGCCGGCATCCTGATGGTCCTGGCCGGCCTGCTCGACTTCTTCGCCGGGCTGGCCGCGATCATCCGGTCGGGCTTCTACACGGCGCAGGTCAACTACGCCTTCCGCTACACCATTCACGGGTGGGGCTGGATCACCCTGATAGCCGGCGTCATCGTGTTCGCCGTCGGCGTCTGCCTGCTCCTGGGCCAGGCCTGGGCCAGGGTCGTCGGGATCGTGCTGGTCGTACTCAGCGCGATCGCGAACTTCGTGTACCTGCCGTACTACCCCGTCTGGGCCATCGTGGTGATCGCGATCGACGTGTTCATCCTGTGGGCCCTGACCTCCGGGTGGCACCGCAGCGTGCAGGGCGAGATGAGCGATATGAGCTAGCAGCCTGGCCTGGCGGGCCCCGCGCGATCTGATCGCGCGGGGCCCGTCGCTGCGCGGCGGCCACCGTGATCATCCCGGGCCGGGCCGGGCCGGGCCTCCGGGCCTCAGGCGGACAGCGCCAGCAGCCGGATGATCTCCGCCACCGTCTGCTCCGGCGTGCCGCGGTTGGCCAGCACGAGCACCCGCTCCGCCGGCCCCGGCAGCTCCAGGTCGGCGAACTGGCTGCTCAGCAGGCTCTCCGGGAAGAAGTGGCCGTGCCGGGCGAGCAGCCTGGCCTCGTCCTCGTCGTGGCCAACGGTCAGGAACACCATCCGCGCCTGATCGCGGCCCGCCAGCAGCTCGTCCCGGTAACTGCGCTTGAGCGCGGAGCACGCCACGACAGCCGGCTCGCCCGCCGCGATCCGCTCGTCCATCCAGGTCGCGATGGCACGCAGCCACGGCCAGCGGTCCGCGTCCGTGAGCGGAACCCCGGCTCGCATTTTCGCGATGTTCGCCGGCGGGTGCAACGAGTCGGCGTCGGCGAAGGCCCAGCCCAGCTCGGCGGCCAGCGCCTGGCCGATCGTCGTCTTGCCGCTGCCGGCGATCCCGGCCACCACAATGATCATCGCGGTGAGCCTAGCGGTTCTCCGGCCATCGCGCCGGAGAGCCGAGCCCCCGGCGGGATCGCGACAGGGACGATGGGTACTGTGCGGGCATGGTGACAGACCACGTTGATGCGCTAGTCATTTTCGGTGCCACCGGCGACCTGGCCAAGCTGGAGACGTTCCCGGCCCTGGTGGCCCTGGTGCAGCGGGGCGTCCTGGACGTGCCGGTCGTCGGGGTGGCCAAGAGCGGCTGGGGGCTTGACCAGTTCCGCGATTACGCGAAGGCCTCCCTGACCAGCCACCAGATCGACCCGGACAGCGCCGCGGCGGCCAAGCTCCTCGGCATGCTGCGCTACGTCGACGGCGACCTGGACGACCCGGCCACCTACCAGCAGATGTCCGACGCCGTCGGCGACGGCAAGCAGGTGCTGTTCTACCTGGAGGTGCCGCCTTCGCTGTTCGGCCGCATCGCGGAGGGGATCTCGGGGGCCGGCCGGGCCGAGGGCAACCGGGTCATGGTGGAGAAGCCCTTCGGCATCGACCTGGCCAGCGCCCAGCAGCTGAACGTGACCATGCACAAGTACTTCCCGGAAGACGCCATCTACCGCGTCGACCACTGGCTCGGCCTGGAGGCGGTGGACAACCTGCTGTTCGCGCGCTTCGCCAACTCGATCTTCGAGCCGCTGCTGAACCGCACGCACGTGCAGAGCGTGCAGATCACCATGGCCGAGGACTTCGACGTGGCCGACCGGGGCAGCTTCTACGACAAGACCGGCGCGATCAGGGACGTGCTGCAGAACCACCTGCTGCAGGTGCTGGCCACCGCGCTGGCCGATCCGCCCAACGGCAGCGGCCTGACCGCGTGGCGGGACGCCAAGTCCCAGCTGCTCGCCGCGCTCACCCCGCTGACGCCACGGGACACGGTGCGCGGCCAGTACAACGGCTACCACGACGTGAAGGGCGTGGACCCCGCGTCCACGACCGAGACCTACGTCGCGGTCCGGCTCGCGGCCGAGTCCTGGCGCTGGGCCGGCGTGCCGATCCTGATCCGCGCGGGCAAGTGCATGCCGGTCACCGCGGCCGAGGTCAGCTTCCGGTTCCGGCCGCCGCCGCATGACGTGTTCGGGATCGGCGAGCAGGCCTCAGCCAACGCCCTGCACGTGCGGATCCACCCGAACGACCAGCTCGAGCTGAACCTGGCCGGGAAACAGCCGGGGCCGGCTGGCAGCCGCAGCTGCAGGAGCTGGTCTTCGCCGAGCCGCCCGGCACCGATCAGCTGCCGTATGACCGGCTGATCGGCGCGGCGCTGAACGGGCAGCGGTGGCTGTTCGCCCGGCAGGATGCGGTGGAGGACGCCTGGCGTCTCGTTGACCCGGTGCTGGGCGACGCCGTCCCGGTCATCGGCTACGAGCGCGGCAGCTGGGGCCCGAAGGAGGCCGACAGCCTGCTGCCGGCCGGCGAGCACTGGCACGACCCCGCCAGCTGAGCCAGGCCGGCGTATGCCGGTCAGATCAGGCCGTGACGGCGGCCGCACGCGATCGCCTCGCGGCGCGAGGCCGCGCCGAGCTTGCGGTAGGCCGACCGCAGGTGCGTCTTCACCGTGTTGATCGACAGGAAGAGCGCGTCGGCGATCTCCTGATTGGTCATGTGCGACGGCAGGAACCGCAGCACGGCCAGTTCGCTGTCGGTCAGCGGCACCACGGCGCTGGCGGCCGCGTCGGCGCCCGGCAGCTGGCTGTCGAAGCGCTCCAGGAGCCGGCCGGCGAACCCGGCGCTGCGGCTGGTCGGCGTGATCAGCACGGTGATAGCCGAGCGCACGGCGGGGCCGCCGTCCAGGAACGGCCTGCGGGCACCGTCCGGCTCGGCCAGCGCGAGTGCCTGCTCCAGCAGTTCTGCCGCCTCGGCCGGGCGCTCGAGCCGCCGCAGCGCCGTCGCGGCCACCAGCAGCCCGCCGACCTTGGCCAGCAGCGTGATGCTGGCCGCTGATCCGTCCAGGCACGGTCCGACGGCGTCGATGGCGCCGCGCCAGCTTCCCTCGGCGAGCAGCAGCCGCCCCCGCAGCAGCCTGCCGTCAGCGCTGCAGAGACGAGCCTGCTGCTCTTCGTCCGGGACGACCTCCCTGGCCCGGTCCGGGCCGCCGGCCTGCAGCGCGAGCTGGCAATCCAGCACGGTCAGTACCCGGTCCAGCGGCTGGTCATCGGGCCCCGCCGCCTCCCGCAGCCGCAGCAGCAGCCCGCGGGCCCCGGCTGCGTCACCGTCGGCCAGCACGGTCCTGACCCGGATCAGCGCGGCGGCCGTGGCCATCCGCGGCTCGCCGGGCAGCCGGCAGGCAGTGTGCTCGGCGGCGTCGTCCAGCAGCTTCCTGGCGGCGGCAAGATCATCACGTACCAGGCTGACCTGCGCGGCGGCCAGCGTCGCCACGCTCGCCGCCGCCTGATCCTCGCCGTCGCCGGCGGCCGCACCGTGCAGCACGTCGCTGACCGCGGCCTCGGCCGCGGCAAGATCGCCATACCAGGCATCGGCCAGGGCCCGCCAGGCCCGCGTGCGGGGCCGGAGCCAGCCAAGCCCGGCCGCGGCGAACTGCCGGTCCGCGCGGCCGAGCGCATAGCTGGCCTCGCGAACCTCGAAATGCCGGAGCTGAGCGCAGCCGAGCGCGAACCAGAGCAGCCCGATGCTGCCGTGCTCGGGCTGGAGGCTGGCCGCCGCCTCGGCTCGCTCGGCCAGCGCCCAGGCGGCGGCCAGCGCGGCCGGATCGGCCTCACCGCGGCCTGCCGCATGCATGATCTCCAGCGCGGCCAGCCATGGCTCGATCACCCGGCGGGCTTCCTGGCTGCAGTGGCCCAGCCCGCGCCGCGCCGCCGCCAGGTGGCCGGCGGCGCCGTCCGGGTCGCCGTTCCACAGCCGGGCGGCAGCCAGCGCCGCCGCGACCGCGCTGTCGCCAGAGCGGCGCGCAGGCGGGAACAGGAACAGCACCTCGTCGAGTTCCGCGGCTCCGCCCTGCAGCAGGGCGGCCGTCCCGGCCTGGACCAGGACCTCGGCCGCGTAGTCCCACTCGCCCGCCTGGGCCGCGGCCCGGACCGCCTGCCGCCCGTCACCGTGCGCGGAGAACCAGCGAGCCGCCCGGCCGAGCAGGACGGGTATCTCCTGCGGCAGTTCCCGGTGCAGCTCGGCGACCAGCACGTCGCGCAGCAGCGGATGGTACCGGTACTCGGAGCTGTCATGACCGAGCGGGTCGACCAGGCTGTTCTCCCGGCTGAGCCGGTCCAGCGTGCGGGCACCGTCGGCGCCGCCGGTGAGCGCGTCGGCCAGGTCCCCTGACATCCGGTCGGCGATGCTCGTGCGCAGCAGGAACAGCCGGGTGTCCGGCGCCTGCCGGCCCAGCACCTCGTCCCACATGTAGTCGGTCAGGATCGGCTCGTCCCCGCCGATGTCGGTCACGCTCCCGCGCTCCCAGCCGCCGCCGCGTACCCGCAGCACCGCCAGCCTCAGTCCGGCCATCCAGCCTTCCGTGCGCCGGAGCAGCTCGTCCCGCTCGGCGCCGTCGACCGGCACCCCGTGCAGCGCGAAGAACGCGTCCGCCTCCGCGGCGGTGCAGGCCATCTCGGCGGCGCCGATCTCCGCGAGCTCGCCCGCCACCCGCAGCCTGGCCAGTTGCAGGCCCGGCTGGCAGCGGCCGCTCAGGACGAGCCGCAGGTTCGGCGGGGCGTGCCGGATCAGCAGGTCGAGGCCGGCCAGCGCCGGGCTGTCGGCCAGCTCGTGCACGTCGTCAAGCACCAGGAAGGCTGGCTCCGTGAGCTGCTGCGCGGCGGCCGCCAGGCCCAGCGGGAAGTCCGCGGCCGGCATGTGCCGCAGCGGCTGGAAGACGTTCGGCCGGCACCGGGCGGATCCGGCTCAGCGCGGCCTGAACGTAGCGCCAGAGCCGGCCCGGCTCGCCGTCGAGCGGGTCCAGGGTCAGCCAGCCGGCCCGGCGCGATCCGGACGGGCCGGCTGCCCACGACGCGCAGGCGACCGTCTTGCCGACCCCGGCGGGTCCTGACACCAGGGTGACCCGGTGGGCAGCGGCCTGCTCGATCAGCTCGGTCAGCCTGCCGCGGCGCAGCACGGTCACGCTCAGCCGCGGAATGCGCAGCTTGTCCTGGAGCAGCTGCTGGCTGCCCGGCATCGCCGGCGCGGCCGCATGAGCCGTCGCCGGACGGCTGGTCATGCTTGTCATGAATCCCCGTCGGAGCTGGCACTGCGCAGCGGCCCCCGGCCAGCCTTCTCCCTTGCCGGTGATCGCGCAGTTGAGCCCCGTACCTCCCCCGCCGTTACCAGTACCCGTGCAGCCGGGCGCCAACCGCGGCAGGCCTGCCGCAGTCACCCTGACGGGGTGACGAATCGCCATAGCCCGGAATGCGGCTTCTGATGGCTTATCAACCGCTGCGCAGCCTGGCCGAGCCGGGCAGGGTGACCCGGCGGGGCGGCGGCCTGGCCGCGTCAGCCGCAGGCGGCGTCCCGCATCTGCCGGTAGCTGCCCCCGGCCTGCAGCAGCTGCTGGTGGCTGCCGCGCTCGGCCACCCGGCCATGCTCGAGCACGATGATCTCGTCCACCTGATCCAGGCCGTCCAGGTCGTGAGTGATCAGCAGCGTGGCGTGACCATCGGTGGCGGCCAGCAGGTCCGCGGCCAGTGCCTGTCGCGCCTCCGGGTCGAGATGCGCCGTCGGCTCGTCCAGGACGAGGACCGGCGGGTCTGCCAGCAGCGCGCGGGCCAGCGCGAGCCGCTGCCGCTGGCCGCCGGACATCGCGGTGCCGCGCCGCCCGGCCGGCGTGTCCCAGCCGCCGGGCAGCGACTCGATCCAGCTCAGCAGCCCTGCCCTGGCCGCTGCGGCCGACAGCTCGGCGGCAGTGGCATCCGGGCGGGCGAGCCGCAGGTTATCCCGCAGGCTGGCATCGAAGATGTGCGGATCCTGCGGGCAGCCGCCGATGACGGAGCGGATGTCGTCGGAGGTGTAGTCGGTCAGCTGGCCGCCGGGTCCGCAGGCGCCGTCAATGGTGGCCGTGCCGCCGGACAGCTCGCAGAATCGCAGCAGCACCGCCGCCGCGGTGGACTTGCCCGAGCCGCTCGCGCCGATCAGCGCGATCCGGCGGCCGGGTGCCAGGTCCAGGTCCAGCCCGTCGAGGGCGAGCGGCTCGCCCGGCTGGTAGCGGACGCCGGCTCCGCGCAGCCGCACCGTCACCGGCCCGGCCGGCAGCTGGCGCGGGCCGGCGGGATCGCGGACCGGCTCCGGCTCGTCCAGGATCGAGCAGATGCGCGCCGCGGACGAGCCCGCCTGGCCGAGCTGGATGGCCGCGGCGGGCAGCGCGGTGACGGCCTCGAACGCGGCCAGCGCGGTGAGCGTGACGACCGCGAGCGGCACCCGGCTCAGGGCACCCGAGCCCACCGCGGCCACGCCGAGCATCAGCACGCCCCACAGGGTGAGGCCGGAGACGGCCGACATGAGCCCGGCTCCGGCACCGGAGGCCCAGGCCGACCGCCGAGCGAGCCTGGTCAGCTTGCGGTCCGCCGCGGCCACCGCCGCTAGCGCGGCCTCCTGCGCGCCGAACGCATGCAGGTCCGCCGCGCCGGACAGCGCGTCGGTGACGGTCGCGCCCAGCTCGCCCCGGACGGGCGCGCTGCCCTGCGCGGCGCTGCGCGCGGCGGCGGCGGCCAGCCAGGACACGGCGAGGCCGGCGATGAGCAGGCCGGCCCCGAGTAGCAGGGCGGCCGGCACCAGGATCAGCAGGCTGGCCATGACAGCGCCCGCGCCGACCAGGATGGCGGTCAGCGGCGGGACGATGCCGCGGATGAACAGGTCCTGGGTGGCATCGACGTCGCTGATCAGCCGGGTGATCAGGTCGCCGGAGCGCAGTCCGGCCAGCCCGGCCGGCGCCAGCCGCTCCAGCCGCCGGTAGATCATCACCCGGACGTTGGCGAGCACGCGGAAGGCGGCGTCGTGCGAGGCGAGGCGCTCGATATAGCGGAAGACTCCGCGTCCGACCGACAGCCCCCGGACGGCGACCACCGCCCCGGTGATCGCGACGATGCCGGGATGCTGGGACGCGCGGGCCAGCAGGAAGCCGGAGACGGCCAGCAGCGCCACGGCGCAGCCGGTCGCCGCCGCGCCGGCCGCGACCGCGAGCAGCAGCCTGCCGCGCAGCGGGCGGGCCAGCGCCAGCAGCCGCAGCAGCGGATGGCGGGCGGCCAGGCCCCGGCTGGCGATCACGACGGCACGCCCAGCGCGGCGGCCCCGGCGAGCCGGCCGCGGTCCAGGGCCAGCACCTGATCGGCGCCCGCTACCAGCCCGGCGGCGTGCGTCACCAGGATGACCGTGCGTCCGGCCATCAGCGTCTCGATGGCTCCGCGGATGCCCGCCGCGCTCTGCGGGTCCAGGTGTGCCGTGGGCTCATCCAGCAGCAGCAGCGGCGCATCCCGCAGGAAGGCACGGGCCAGCGCGATGCGCTGCCGCTGACCGGCCGACAGCCGGGCAGCCCGCTCGCCGAGCGGGGTGTCGTATCCGGCCGGCAGGTCCTCGATGAACCCGGCGGCGCCCGCCGCGGCGGCCGCCTGCTCGACGGCGGGCCGCCCGGCGCCTGGCCGGCCGAGGGCGATGTTCTGCGCGGCCGTCCCGGCGAACAGGTAAGGATGCTGCGGCACCCAGGCCAGCTGCCGGCGCCACCAGCTCGCCGGGATCATCAGCAGGTCCGTTCCGCCGGCCTCGATCCGCCCGGACGCGGGGTCGAGGAACCGCAGCAGCAGCGCGAGCAGCGTCGTCTTGCCCGCGCCGCTCGGGCCGGTCAGCGCGATCCGCTCGCCGGGACGGATGGTCAGGCTGACGCGGTCCAGGGCCTGCTCGTCACGGCCGGGATAGGCGAGCGTCACGTCGGTGAGGGCGATGAGGTCGCGGCGCAGGTCGGGCCGCCGGGCGGGCGGCACGCGGGCGGGCAGCGCGCGGGCGGGCAGCGCGCACGCCGGGGCGCCGGGCGGCGAAAGGGGAGGCGGGCTGGCTGGCTCGGGGCCAGCCGGGGCGCCTGCGGGAACCTGCGGCAGCGGAACGTCGAGGATGTCCAGCACCCGGCCGGCCGCGGCGACCCCCTCCATGCTGGCGTGAAACTGCGCCCCCACGTTCCGCAGCGGCAGGTAGGCCTCGGGCGTCAGCAGCAGGATGACCAGCGCGGTCTGGTAGCTGAGGTGCCCGCCCAGCAGGCGCAGGCCCACCTCGACGGCCACCAGCGCGGTGGCGAGCGCGGCGGCCAGCTCGAGCACGAGCGAGGACAGGAAGGCCACCCGCAGCGTCGACATCGTGGCCGTCCGGTGCTCGCTGGTCACCCGGCCGATGATGGCCGCCTGGGTGCTGGCGCGGCCGAACACCTTGAGGGTGGGAAGTCCCTCGACAACGTCCAGGAAATGTCCGCCCAGGGCTGCGAGCAGCCGCCACTGCCGCTGCGTCTGCGCCCTGGTGTGCAGGCCGACCAGCACGGCGAAGACCGGGATCAGCGGCAGGGTGACCGCGATGAGGACCGCGGAGATCCAGTCAGCGGCCAGGATCCGCGCCAGCACGGCCAGCGGGACCACGCAGGCGAGCACGAGCTGGGGCAGGTACCTGGCGAAGTACGCATCCAGCGCATCAAGTCCCTTCGTGGCGACCGTCGCGATCTCCCCCACCGGCTGCCGGTCCAGCCAGGCGGGCCCGAGCCGGAGCGCATGCGCGGTCAGCTTGCGCCGCAGCTGCGACTTGACCGTCGCCGCGGCGCGCAGCGCCGCGACCTCGCCGCCGCCCGCCGCGGCAGCCCGGGCCAGGACCACGGCCAGCAGCGCGATCAGGGTCCAGGAGAGGGCGCCGAGGCCACGGCCGCGGGCCGCGCCGGACAGCGCGCGGGCCAGCAGGCCGGCCTGGGACAGGACCAGGATGGCGGAGATCAGCCCGAGGACGACCGTGAAGATCAGGTAGCCGCGGGCGGCACCGGCCTGCTGCAGCAGCCGACGGTCGACCGGCCTCATGCCCGGCCGGTCAGGTCGGATGGTGCGGTCACGGTGGGCATCCTCACCGCGCCGGGCTCCCCGTGCACCACCCGGCGAGGGTGAGACCCCCCGCATCGGGCCCGGCGGCGGCCCCGGGTGGTGACCAGCGGGCGCGGCCACTGCGCCATCGCGGCCAGCCGCTCGCCCGGTCAGGATGACGCGTCCGGCCTGCTCAGCGGGCAGCATGCGGGCATGCGCAGGGCAAGCCGCGGACCAGGCCGCGGACCAGGCCGCGGACCAGGCCGCAGGGCGGGACACGGCAGGACGGGACACGGCAGGACGGGACACGGCAGGACGGGACATGGCAGGACGGGACACGGCAGGTCATGACCCTGCACATCCGCGTCATCAGCCCGCCCGCCGTGACCCCGCCCCTGCTGGACGCGCTCGGCGGCCGGCCGCATGTCCGGAACCTGGTCGTCCAGGCCGGCGCGGCGCGCCAGCCAGCCGGTGACGCGGTGCAGTTCGACGTGGACAGCTGCCGCGCCGATGCCGTCTTCCGGCTGCTACGGGCGCTCGGCCTCGACGGCGACGGCGACAGCCGGAGCGACGGCGCGGGATCGATCGTCGTGCAGCCGGTGGAGGCCGACATCGAGCGCGGGCGTGGCCAGCCGCAGCGACACCTCGTGCAGCGTGACAGCGTCCCGGTCTGGGACGTCGTCGAGGCCAGGATCCGCTCGGAAGCGGTCTACCCGCCCAGCTTCTACGTCCTGCTCATGCTCGCCGGGCTGATCGGCGAGGTCGGCATCCTGACCAACTCGCAGATCCTCATCGTGGGTGCCATGGTCGTCGGCCCGGAATATAGCGCCATCATGGGCGCGGCGCTCGGCATCGACCACGGGCGGCGCCCCCCGGTCCTGCATGCCCTCTTCGCCCTGATCGCCGGTTTCTCGGCGGCGATCCTCGTGACCCTGGCCTTCGGCCTGGTCATCCGCGGGTCGGGGCACACGCCGGAGGCCTACCAGCTGGGCGTGCGACCGGTCTCCGACCTGATCAACAGCCCTGACCTGTTCTCCGTGGTCGTCGCCGTGCTCGCCGGGATCGTCGGCGTGGTGTCCCTGACCGAGGCCCGGGCCAGCGCCCTGATCGGCGTCTTCATCTCGGTGACCACCATCCCCGCGGCCGCCGACATCGGGCTGTCGATCGCGTACGGCGAATGGACCCAGACGGCGGGCGCAGCGGAGCAGCTGCTGCTCAACGTCGTGCTGCTGATCGCGGTCGGGGCCGGGACCCTGCGCCTGCAGCGGATCATCTGGCGACGCCCGGCCCGCGCGCAGCTGGACCAGCGGAGCATTCCGCCAGGCACCGCCGGACCGCGGCGCTGACCGCCATCCGCCCTGCGCAGCTCAGCAGGACGGGATTTCCTCAGCAGGACGGGGACTTCCCGGTCACCACGGCCGGGAAAGCCCCGTCCTGCCGGGCCGTCACCGGCCCCGGTTACCTGCCTTGCTGGTCAGGCGGTCATAGATGCTGCGCACCAGGCCGACCTCGGACGTGGTGAAGGCACGCTCCCGGCGCCTGTCCCTGGTGAAGGCCAGCCACCAGGTCAAGATGGCGCCGACGCGGTTCCGGTAGCCGGTCAGGAAGGCGATGTGGATGAACAGCCAGGCCACCCAGCCGGGGAAGCCGCCCATGTGCACCGGGCCGGCCGACACGACTGCGCGGCCGCGGGCGATATAGGCCGCCGACCCGAGGTCGCGGTACCTGAACGGCCCCGCGGCCGGCCTGCCCTCGGCCTCGCGCCTGATCCGGTGCCCCGCGTGCAGCCCGGACTGCATGGCGACCTCGGCGACACCGGGCAGCTGCCGCAGGCTCATCAGGTCACCGACCACCGAGATCTCCGGGTGACCGGGGATCGTCAGGTCATCGCCGACGACGATCCGGCCCGCCTTGTCGCGGTCGGCCCCGGTGGCCTCCGCCAGCGCCTCGGCGATCGGCGGCGCCTGCACTCCCGCGGTCCACAAGACGATGCCCGCGTCGTGGCGGGTCGTGCTCCCATCCCGGCCGCGGACGTCCAGGCCGCGGCCGTCCACGCTGGTGGCGATGGACCCCATGTGCAGCTCGACGCCGAGCTCCGCCAGCGAGCGCGCGGCCCGGGCGGACAGCTTGGGGCCGAACGACGCCAGCGGGGCGTCCCCGCCGTCGAACAGCAGCACCCGCGCGTCCTTCGGGCTGATGGTGCGGAACTCATTGCTCAGCGTCTTGGTCGCCAGCTCGCGGATCTGCCCGGCCAGCTCGACGCCGGTCGGCCCGGCGCCGACTAGCGCAAAGGTCAGCCAGTGCTGCTTCTCCTGCGCGCTGCCCGCGGTCTCCGCCATCTCGAATGCCCCGAAGACCCGCCGCCTGATGGTCAGCGCGTCGGCAATGGTCTTCATGCCGGGCGCCCACGCGGCGAACTCGTCGTGCCCGAAATAGGAGGTGTGCACGCCGGCCGCGACGATCAGGTCGTCGTAGCGGAAGTCGATGGGCTCGCCCAGCGGGCGCAGGCAGTGCACCACCCGCTGGCCGGCATCGACGCCGATGACCTCGGCCAGCACGCAGCGGATGTTCTTGTGCCGCTTGAGCACGTCGCGCAGCGGCGCGGCGATCTGCCCCTCGGACAGGATGCCGGTCGCGCACTGGTAGAGCAGCGGCTGGAACAGGTGGTGCTGCGCATGGTCGATCAGGGTGACCGAGACGCCGCTGCTGCCCAGGGCCCGTGCCGCGAACAGGCCGCCGAAGCCGCCGCCCACGATCACGACGTGCCGCGAGCCGCCCGCGCGGCCCTGCCGCCCTGTGCTCGGTGCCGCTGTGCTCGGTGCCGCTGCGCTCCGTACCGCTGTGCTCCGTGCCGCTGTGCTGCTCATCGCTCAGCCCGCCGGGTTGTGCCAGGCCTCGCCCGCCGGCAGCAGGCGGTCGGCCTCTTTCGGGCCCCAGGTGCCGCGCGCGTAGGGCAGCGCCGGCACCACGTCGCCGAGCACCGGGCCGACGACCTCCCAGGCGGCCTCGATGGTTTCCTGCCGGGCGAACAGCCAGCGCTCCCCGGCCAGGGCGGCGCCGATCAGCCGGTCGTAGGGCCGCACGTCGGCGCCCGGCTGCTCGGCGTAGGTCAGGTCCTCGGGCTTCGGCACCATGCCCTTCCCTGGCTTCTTGCCGACCATGGTCAGCCCGACCGCCGCGTTCGGGTAGATCCGGAAGCGTAGCTCGTTCTGGTCGCAGGTCGTGCCCAGGCCGAAGACGTTGTGCGGCGGCCGCCGGAACCGGATGCTGACCTCGGTCGCGGTGACCGGCATGCACTTGCCGGCCCGGATCAGCATCGGCACGCCGGCCCAGCGCCACGTCTCGGCGGCAGTCCGGAGGGCCACGAAGGTCTCGGTCGCGGATTTCGGGTCCACGCCGTTCACCTCGTGGTAGCCCTGGTACTGGCCGCGTACCGTGTGCTCGGGGCTCAGCGGCGTCAGCGAGCCGATCAGCTCGGACTTGCTGACGCGCCAGTGCTCCAGGCCGCGGCCGTCCGGCGGCTCGGCGATCACCGTGGCGAGCACCTGCAGCATGTGGTTCTGCACGACGTCCCGGATCGCGCCGGTCCGGTCGTAAAAGCTGCCGCGATCGGATACGTCGAAGGCCTCGGCCATGGTGATCTGGATGCTCTGCACGTACGTCCGGTTGAGCAGCGGCTCGTACATGGAGTTGGCGAACCGCGCCATGAGCACGTTCTCCACCGGGTCGAAGGCCAGCCAGTCGTCCACCCGGAAGATCGCGTCTTCCGGGAAGTACTTGTGCATGGTGGCGTTCAGCTGCCGAGAGCTTTCCAGGTCCGTCCCGAATGGCTTCTCGACCATCACCCGGGCGCCCTTGGCGCGGCCGGCCGCCGAGATGCCCTCGGCGATCCGGGCGAACAGCGACGGCGGCACCTCGAGGTAGAACAGCACGTCCTGGCCGGTGCCGATGGCATCGGACATCCGCTGGTAGGTCGCCGGGTCGTCCAGGTCGCCGTCGATGTACTGGAGCAGGCTCAGCATCCTGACGGCGGCCGGGCTGTCGGGATCCATCTTGTTGAGCGTCAGCGAGCCGCGCGCGTAGTCACGGAACTGGTCCAGTCCCCAGCCGCTCTTCGCCACGCCGATGACCGGGATGTCCAGGACGCCCCGCTCGACCAGCCCGACCAGCGCCGGGAAGGTCTCCAGCTTCGCCAGGTCCCCGGTAGCGCCGAAAATGACCAGTGCATCGGCCTTGCGTTCTGTCATGTGCTCCCCCTAAGCGCTCTGTTTGATCCCGCCCGCCCGGCCCCTGTCCCGCCCGCCCGGCCCCTGTCCCGCCCGCCCGGCCCCTGTCCCGCCCGCCCGGCCCCTGTCCCGCCCGCCCGGCCCCGTCCGCCCGCCCGTCCAGTCCCGCCACCCATCCCAGCGCGGTCCGGCCGCCGTCGCGCCGCCCGCCGCGGGTGATCCGCCGCAGGTCAGGCGGCGTCACAGGATCGCGATCGGGTTGACCGGGCAGCCCGTCCCGCCGACCAGCCGCAGCGGGGCGATGACGCACAGGAAGGACCACCGGCCCGCCCGCTCGCATGCCTCCCCCAGCTCCCCGAACTGCAGGTAGTCCAGCAGGTGCAGCCCCAGCACCGCGATGGCCAGCACGTGCACGGGAAAGTCGACGCCCGGAACGGCGCTCGGCGCGGTGTCGTTGTTGCTGTCGCTGCCGAGCACGGCCACCTGACGGTCGGCCAGGAACTCTAGCGCCAGCGGATGCAAGCCGGCGCGGGCCTGCGCGACATCCCAGGGGCCGAGCTCATGGCGGCGCCGCCGGTGCCCGACCCGGACGAAGGCCAGGTCGCCCGGACCCAGCCGGACCTGCTCGGCCGCTTCCGCGGCGGCCAGGTCATCGGCGGTCACGTGCTCGCCCGGCTGCAGCCAGGCCACGTTCCGCACCCTCGGGATGTCCAGCAGGACCCCCCGGCCGACGATGCCGTCCTTGGCCGCCGCGATCGACAGCTGCGCCGCGCCGCTGGCCATGACGGCCTCGCCGGCCCGCACGCCGTTGTACATCATCCCGTCGTAGCTGACATGGCACAGGGCGTCGATGTGGCTGCTGGCGTCGCCGTGGATGTTCATGGCCAGCCGGTCGGTGGCGAAGGCCAGTCCCTGCGCGCCGTCCGATCCGTCCGGGATGGTGCGCATCTCATGCACGGCAGGCTCGGGATTGTCCGCGCTGGCAGCCTCCGCCACCGGCACGGCCATCGACACCGTCCGGCCCTGCCTGACCTCGCCCGCGGCCGCCGCGACCCGCTGCGGGGTGATGTAGTTCAGCGCGCCGCGCCGGTCCCGCGGCCCCCACGGCACCCGGCTCCTGAGCTGGCCGGCCAGCGCGGCGAAGGACGCCGCGGTCAGCTCGCGCTCAGCCGCGCGGGCCATGGCCGCCCCTTCGCTGCCACCAGCCGCGGCGCGGCGGCTTCCGCGGGCCCGGCGGCGCGGGCGGCCGGGATGCTGGCCGGCCGCCCGCCGACGCCCGCCCCGCCGGCACGGGCGCGGCAGCTGCCTCCGGGATCGTGCCGTCGGCCATCCGCGGGGCCGGCGGGGCGGGAGCAAAATCACTGGCGCTGACCCGCCGCCGGAACACGTGGTAGGTCCAGCCCTGGTAGAGCAGCACGAACGGCAGCAGGATGATGGCCACTACGGTCATCACCTTGAGCGTGTAGTCGCCGGACGCGGTATTGCGGACGGTCAGGCTGAACGCCGGGCTGGTGCTGGACACCATGACCCGCGGGTACAGGTCGGTGAAGATCGCGATCACGCACCCCGCCATCGTGATCGTCGTGATCGCGAACGCCCAGCCCTCCTGATGGGCCAGCACCAGCCAGGCGGCGGCCAGCACGGCGAGCGCCACCGCGAGCTTCGATCGGGTTCCACAGGGCGCCCTTGCCCGCGATGACGTGCGTCCAGGCCACGAAGCCGATCACGATGAGCGCGGTGGCCGGGGCCATCCGGCGGGCCAGCCGCCCGGCCCGAGCGCGCAGCTCGCCGGTCGTCTTCAGGGTGAGGAAGGTCGCGCCGTGCAGCAGGCAGACGGCCAGGAAGGTGATTCCCGCGTACACCCCGTACGGCTGCAGCAGAGTCCAGAACGACCCGGTGTACTCCTGATGGGAGTTGATCGGCAGCCCGTGCAGCAGGTCACCGAGCGCCACCCCGATCAGCAGCGGCGCGAGCAGGCTGCCGATCGCCAGCACGATGCTCCAGCTGCTCCGCCAGCGCTGGCTGAGGCCCTTGCCCCGGTATTCGAACGAGACGCCGCGCACGATGAGCGCCATCAGCAGCAGCACCAGGGCCAGGTAGAAGCCGGAGAACATCGTCGCGTACCAGCCGGGGAACGCCGCGAAGATGGCCGCCCCGGCCACGATCAGCCAGACCTCGTTACCGTCCCAGAGCGGCCCGATCGTGTTGATCGCGGCCCGCCGGCCCGCCTCGTCCCGGCCGACGACGCCGTGCAGCATGCCGACCCCGAAGTCGAAGCCCTCCAGCACGAGGAACCCGGTCCACAGGACCGTGATGACGATGAACCAGAACGCGACCAGTGGCATCCTCTGTCCTCACTCAGTAGAGCATCGCGGGGACGGGTTCGTCCTTCTCGTCCCCGGCGACCGCGGGAGCGAGCTCCTTGCGCGAGTAGCGCAGCATCAGGATCAGGTCGACGGTGCCGAGGATGCCGTACAGCAGCACGAAGGCCACCAGGCTGATGACGACATCGGTGGTGCTGACCGACGGTGACACCCCGTTGCGGGTGAGCTGGAGGCCCTGCACGATCCAGGGCTGGCGGCCGCTCTCGGTCAGCAGCCAGCCCGCGGTGTTCATCAGGAACGGCAGGGTCACCGCCCAGGTGGCCGTCCACAGGAACACCCGCGAGGTGGCGAGCTTCCTGCGCCGGATCAGCCACAGCCCCCACAGCGCGATCAGGAACGACAGCACCCCGGTGTAGGCCATCACCCGCATGGACCAGTACTGGATGAAGACGTTCGGCACGTAATAGCCGGGCCCGTACTTCTTGCTGTACTGCGACTGCAGCGGGTCGAGCCCGACCACCTTGCCGTCCCAGTGGTTGGTGGCCAGCAGGGACAGCAGGTGCGGGATCGCCAGGATCTGGGTGGGCGTCTGGTCGTCGTTCCCGCCGCCGATCTGGATCAGCGAGAACGAGCACGGCTGGCAGGTGGTCCACTGCGCCTCCGCGGCCGCGATCTTCATCGGCTGGTACTTCGCCTCGATCACCCCGAGCTCGTCGCCGACCAGCATCGCGAACAGCAGCGCCGGCACCAGCACGATGAGGGCGAGCCTGGCCGAGCGGGTGAACACGTCCCGGTTACCGCCGCGCCGCAGCTGCCACGCGGACACCGCCAGCATCACGGCCGCGCCGGTGACCAGCGACGCGAACAGGACCTTGGCGTAGCCCCAGACGAAGACCGGGTTGGTCAGCACCGCCCAGATGTCGTTCAGCTGCGGCTGGTGGCGGCTGTTGAGCACGTAGCCGACGGGATGCTGCATCCACGAGTTGGCCGCCATGATGAAGGCCGCCGACAGGGCACTCCCGACGGCGACCAGCCAGATGGTCAGCAGGTGCACCCGCCGGGACAGCTTGTCCCAGCCGAACAGCCACAGGCCCAGGAAGGTGGACTCGAGGAAGAACGCGGCCAGGCCCTCCATCGCCAGCGGCGCGCCGAAGATGTTGCCCACCAGCCGGGAGTAATTCGACCAGTTCATGCCGAACTCGAATTCCTGCACCAGGCCGGTCACCACGCCGATCGCCACGTTGATGACCAGCAGCGTGCCGAAGAACCTGGTCAGCCGCAGGTACTCGGGCCGACGTCCGCGGTACCAGGCGGTCTGCAGCAATGCCGTGAGGAACGCCAGGCCGATCGTTATGGGCACGAACAGGAAGTGATTGATCGACGTGAAGGCGAACTGCCAGCGCGCCAGGTCAAGCGTGCTCATCCGGCCCTCCGGTCGGTTGGTCCTGCGCTGGCGCCCCCGCTAGCGCATGCCCGCGGCGCTGCTGGCGCTTACCTCACGGGTGCTTGCTCGTGCCGGTCCGTGCAGTCGCTGCTAGCGCCTGCCCTGGGTGGCCAGCCCGTTCTGCCAGGCACTCGCGCCGGCCGACGTGGCGGCCTTGGCCTGCGCCCACTTCGCCCGCGCGACCTCGCTGGGCGGCATGTCCATCTCCTGCACCCACTGCCGGACCGCCCGGATCAGGGCTGAGCCGCTGAGGACCAGCCCGGCCACCCCGAACAGGGCGCCGATGCCCATCAGCGCGCCCCCCGTCATCAGCGGCCCGGTACTCACCGAGAAGCCGCTCCCTGGTGTCTGGCTAGTTGCCATGTCGCTCCCCCACTGTCGCCGACGATGGTCACTGTTGCCCGCCGGCGACCGCGGGACATCATCCCCGGAGGGTGATTGGCCCAGCGGGCGGCATCCGCGGAGCAGTCTGGTCGCGACCAGATCAGTGCAGCTCAGAGGCCCTCCAGGGGGACTGGCCGGGTGCCGGGGCGGTCCGGGCGGCCACCCGGCCGCTCGTTCCACCCGAGGCGGGCGATGCACCGGCCAGGTCCGCCGGTGAACGGTATGGGCATGCCAGAACGCTATGACATCATGATCATCGGGACCGGAGCCGGCGGCGGCACGCTGGCCAGGACCCTGGCACCATCCGGCAAGCGGATCCTGCTGCTCGAGCGCGGCAACTTCCTGCCCCGCGAGATGGCGAACTGGGACCCCGGCCAGGTGTTCGTGGACGGGACCTATATCTCGCCGGACACCTGGTACGACTCCGCCGGGACCGCGTTCCAGCCGCAGGTGCACTACTTCGTCGGCGGCGCCACCAAGCTGTACGGGGCGGCGCTGTACCGGCTGCGCCCGGAGGACTTCGGCGAGGTCCAGCACGCGGACGGCCTGTCGCCCGCCTGGCCGGTCAGCTATGACGATTTCGAGCCCTGGTACACCCGGGCCGAATGGCTGTATGAGGTGCACGGCGCGCACGGCGAGGACCCGACCGAGGGGCACTGGTCCCGCCAGTACCCGTGGCCGGCGGTCTCGCACGAGCCCCGCATCCAGAAGATCTCCGATGCGCTGGCCGAGGGCGGGTACCACCCCTTCCACGCGCCGTGCGGCATCCTGCTGGACGAGGAGAACCGGCCGCCGAGCGACTGCATCCGCTGCGCCTGGTGCGACGGCTACCCGTGCCTGGTGCACGCCAAGGCCGACGCCGAGGTCATCTCCATCCGCCCGGTGCTGGAGCAGCCCAACGTGACGCTGCTGGTCGACGCCGAGGTGACCCGGCTGCGGACCAACCCGGCCGGCACCGCGGTGACCGGCGCGGAGGTGACCCGCGGCGGCCAGTCCGAGGTCTACGAGGCGGACATGATCGTCGTCGCGGCGGGCGCCGCGAACACGGCCAGGATCCTGCTGCGGTCCGCATCCGACCAGCACCCGGACGGCCTCGCGAACGGCTCGGGCCAGGTCGGCCGGAACTACATGTTCCACAACAGCCGGGCCGTCGTGGCGCTGGGCAAGGAGCCCAACGAGACGGTGTTCCAGAAGACGCTCGGGCTGAACGACTTCTACCTGGCCGGCAACGGCCAGCGCTGGCCGCTCGGCAACATCCAGATGCTCGGCAAGTCCAACGGCATGGCGATCAAGGGCGAGGAGCCGAAGCTCACCAGGCTCGCGCCGCGCTGGAGCCTGGACGAGGTCGCCCGGCACGCGGTGGACTTCTGGCTCACCACCGAGGACGTGCCGAAGCCGGACAACCGGGTGACGGTCGACCATGACGGCCACATCCACCTGGCCTACCAGGGCACCAACGACAGCGAGGCGGACGGGCTGTATCGCGAGCTGAAGAAGGTGCTGAACCACGTCGGCATGGCCGAGCACCACGTCCTGGACAAGAACTTCTACATGAAGATGGATATCCCGCTGGCCGGCGTGGCCCATCAGGCGGGCACGTGCCGTTTCGGAACGGACCCCGCCAGCTCGGTCCTGGACCCGCAGTGCAAGGCACACGAGCTGGACAACCTGTATGTCGCCGACACGAGCTTCTTCCCGAGCATCGGCGCCGTCAACCCGGCCCTGACCGTCATGGCCAACGCGATCCGGGTGGGCGAGCACCTGCTCGAACGCATGAGATGACCGCCGTCCGCGCGTGAACCCGAGCGCGCCGGAGGAAACGCCGGCACGGCCCGTGCCGGAGCAGCCAGCGCAGAAGGGGCGTGAACAGTGGCGCGCTATCCGAACATCAGCGACCATGGCCTGATCGGTGACCTGCAGACAGCAGCGCTGGTCACCAACGACGGCAACGTGGACTGGTTCTGCTGTCCGCGATTCGACTCGCCCAGCATCTTCGCCTCCCTGCTCGACGCGCAGGGCGGCGGTCATTTCCGGATCGCGCCCGACCGCGACGACTACGTGAGCAAGCAGCTGTACCTGCCGGACAGCGCGGTCCTCGTCACCCGGTTCATGACGCCCGACGGCGTCGGCGAGGTGATCGACTTCATGCCGGTCATCACCGGCAAGGCGACGGGCCGGCACCGGCTGGCCCGGATGCTGAAGGTGCCGCGGGGCACCATGCGCTTCGCGATGGACCTGCAGCCGCGGTTCGACTACGCGCGCCAGTCGCACACGACCGAGCTGTCGGAGAACGGCGCGGTGTTCCGCTCCGAGGACGCCGAGCTCACCCTGCACACAGTCGGCCGCCGCGGCCAGGGGCTGGACGACGCGGCGCCCCGGCTGCAGCGCGACGGAGATGGCATCCGCGCGACCTGGACGCTGCGGGAAGGCCAGGTCGGCGGCGTGGTGCTGGAGTCGGCGGGCGGCCCGCCGCGCCGGATGCAGCCCTGGGACCTCGAGCGCCTCGCCGATGACACGGCCTCGTTCTGGCGCAGCTGGCTGCACCACTCGACCTACACCGGCCGGTGGCGCGAGATGGTGGCCCGCTCCGCCATGACGCTCAAGCTGATGACCTACGCGCCGACCGGCGCGCCGGTCGCCGCGCCGACAACGGGCCTGCCCGAGCAGGTGGGCGGCGAGCGGAACTGGGACTACCGCTACACCTGGATCAGGGACGGCTCGTTCTCCATCTACGCGCTGCTGGGCCTCGGCTACGTCGAGGAGGCCGCGCATTTCGGCGGCTGGCTGCGGGACAGGATCACCGAGCAGCGCGAGAACGGCTCCCGGCCCCTCAAGATCATGTATCGGGTGGACGGCTCCTCCGATCTCGCCGAGGAGGAACTCAAGCATTTCGAGGGCTGGCGCGGCTCGCGGCCGGTGCGTATCGGCAACGGCGCCGCCGACCAGCTGCAGCTCGACATCTACGGCGAGGTGATGGATGCCGCCGCCCTGGGCGACACGCACGGGCTGGAGATCGCGCACCAGGGCTGGCTGGCGATCGCCCGGATGATGGACTGGCTGGCCGACAACTGGAATCAGCCCGACGAGGGTATCTGGGAGACCCGCGGCGGCCGGAAGGATTTCACCTACGGCCGGTTCCAGTCCTGGGTCGCGCTCGACCGGGCGATCAAGCTCGCCGAGCGGCACGGCCTGCCGGCGAACGTGATCCGGTGGATCGAGGAACGCGACCACGTCTACGAGCAGGTCATGGCCCAGGGCTGGAACTCCAGGACCAGCGCGTTCACCCAGCACTACGACTCGGACGTGCTGGACTCGTCGCTGCTGCTCATGCCGCTGATGGGCTTCGTCGCCCCGCGCGACCCGATGTGGCTGTCCACCCTGGACGCGATGCGCGACAAGCTCGTCTCCGACAGCCTGGTCTACCGCTACAACCCCGGCGCTTCACCCGACGGGCTGGCCGGCAGCGAGGGCACGTTCTCGCTGTGCACGTTCTGGTACGTCGATGCGCTCGCCCGCGCCGGGCAGCTCGATGAGGCGAGGCTGGTCTTCGAGAAGATGCATACCTACGCCAGCGACCTCGGCCTGTACTCGGAGGAGATCTCCAGCACCGGCGAGCAGCTGGGCAACTTCCCGCAGGCATTCAGCCACCTCTCGCTCATCAACGCGGCGATCAACCTCGATCACCAGCTTGATCACGGTGCAGGCTCGGTCGAGGGCGTGCTGTCTCGCGGCAGGAGAGAGTGATCTCGCCCGAGATCACGCCGTCGCGCAGCTCGCGGCTGAACTCCACGGGCCGGTCTCAGGTAGACCTGGCGGCCCGGGCCTGGTCCGCTTCGCGCGCCGCGCGCTCCAGCCGGCTCCGGTAGCTCTCCCACGATGCCTCGTCGCCCGGCGGCATGTTGGTGTTGTCGGCGCGCAGCCCGGCTGCCCCGTCGATGAGCTCCCGGACGATATCGGCGTGACCGGCGTGCCGGCTGGTCTCGGCGATCATGTGGACCAGGATCCGGTGCAGCGTCACCTCGCCGCGCTCGGGAGGCCACCACGGCACGCGGCCGGTCGCGTCCAGCGCGAGTGCGTCGATCGTCGCGTCCGAGTGCGCGCACGCCCGCTGATACAGCCTGATGATCTGCTCACGCGACTCACCGGGAGTGGCCCACATGTCGGAGGTGGGGTCGTCCTCGGACCAGGGCAGCGGATCGCTGAACGGCCGGCCGAAGGTATCGCCGAAGTAGCCCAGCTCCACCCCGGCCAGGTGCTTGACCAGCCCCAGCAGGTTGGTGCCAGTCGGCGTCATCGGGCGGCGGATGTCGTATTCCCTGAGCCCGTCGAGTTTCCACACGACGGCCTCGCGGGCGAGCTGAAGGTAGCGGTGCAAGTCCGCTTTCTGGTCCGGTCCGGTCATGCGAGCCAGTCTGCCATCCGGCACTGACAGCAGCTGGCCAGAGCTGGCGAGAGCTGGCGAGAGCTGGCAGCGGCCGGAGCTGGCAGCGGCCGGGCCGCGGGCGGCCCGTACCGGCCGCGCTCGCCCGCTGACATTACGGTAGGAGAATGGCCGATACCGATGCGATCGTCGAGCGCATCCTTACCAGCTACGACACCATCACCGTGGTCGGCGCCAGCGGGGCGCCGGCCAAGGCAGCTCATTACGTGCCGGCGCACATGCAGCAGCACGGCTGGCGCATCATCCCCGTTAACCCGCACCAGCACGAGATCCTGGGCGAGCCCGTTTATCGCGCGCTCGCTGACATTCCCGAGCAGGTCGGCCTGGTCGATGTCTTCCGGCCGTCCCCGGCGACGCCGGACATCGCGCGCCAGGCGGTGGCCGCCGGTGCCACTGCACTCTGGCTGCAGCTGGGCATCGCCTCCCCGGAGGCCCGGGCCATCGCGGAGGACGCGGGCCTGCTGTACGTCGAGGACCGCTGCCTGATCATCGAGCAGCGCCGGCTCGGGCTGGATGCACCCCGCTAGTCGTCACCGGCGATGCTGCCTACGTGAGTCGGACACCCCAGACCCTGGCGCTCGTAAGAGCTGCTGGAACGGCACGGGAAGCCCCGGCGCGCGGTCAGCGGCCTTCGTGGTCGAAAAGGATCGCGTCCTGGTCGCGCCGTACCAGGGCTCGGGAGGCTAGCGCAGCAAGGGGATCCCGCTGCGCATCTTGCCGGTAGCGGCCGCCCTTGAAGCCCTTGGCGAGTTCGGCGCTTTCGGACACACCGCGCTTGAACTCAAGCGCACGCTAGTCGTGCTCCCGCCAGGGAGTACGACAAAGGCAATGATCGCCGGCGCGACCGGGATCAACGCGATCACACTCGCCACTTCCCGGTCCCGGTAGGGCTCGAACCTGAGCACTGACATCGCTATAGGTAGTGTCGGCACGGAAATCACGCACAGCCTCGGCGACGCGGCCCCTCACAGGACCGGGTAGTTCCTGGGTCGTTCCTTAACGCCTGCGCACCTCTGACCGCAAGGTGCGCAGGGCGGCCAGTCGCTCGGAGGCGGTGGGCAGCCGCGACAGCAGAGCCGCCCGGCTGAATATCCACAGCTCCGACCATCGTGGCGGAGCGGACAGGAGCATGGATGTCATCGCCCGAGCAGCCAGCGCACCTCAGTAACCATCAGCGCAACACGCTGCGCCAGATCTTCCAGCATCCCGCGGGCCACAACATCGAATGGCGTGCCGTGCTGTCGCTACTGGAGGCAGTCGGCTCAGCCGAGGAGCAGCACGGCGGCAAGGTTGCCGTGACCATCGGGTCCGAGACCGAATACTTCGACCCGCCCCTCCACAAGGACATCGGCACCCAGGCGGTTGTCAACCTGCGCCGTATGCTGACCAAGGCCGGCTACGGAGCAGGCGCTGCGGAGGCCGGAGCCAACGGCGGCGACGCCTGACCTAGCCAGCCGCGACGAGGGGAGCAGTTCATCAGCGACTATTTCCTCGGCACCTGACCAGGCGCCGGGGATCGCGCCTGCGCCAGGCATCTTGGGGACGGCGCTGGCCGCCCGCGGCCGGCATCGCATCGATGTCGGCCTCGCGTCCTGAGCCAGCTAAGCCGCCAGCGTGCACGTCACGAAGGAGCATCCGATGACCGAGAACGTGATCACGGTCGCCCTGATCGTCGGCGACCCTGCTCACGAGGACCTGCAGCTGGATGAGCGCAGCCTGGCAGCTGCCGCGAGGGTGATCGAGGCTCGCGGCGCAGCCATGCACGGCCGGTGGGACGCGGGCAGGCGCAGCACCGTATGGTGCTTCGACATCGAGCGCGCCCGCGCCGCGGATCTGAAGGAGGAATTGCAGGACATCTGGGCCGGCAAGCTTGAATCGGTGATCTGGCGGCCCGTAGGGCCAGCCGAGGTCATTCGCTTCGGCTGAAGCATCACAGACCTCGCACGCCCTTGCGTGCGTGCGGCGCCGCGCTCTGCCGACGTGGGAGTCGGCGCCCGGTTGGCCGACTGGGCGTCCGTCCGCCCCGGGACGGCGTCCTACGACCACGACTCGGCGATTAATCGTTCCCCGTACGGCGGTGCGGGGGACGATGAGGGCAGCGGCGTGACCGCGTCGAACCGGCGAGGAGGTGCGGTGGACGGTTTCTCGCTCACCTACGAGGGCTTCGATCCGGGGGCTGAGGGGCTTCGCGAGGCGCTCACCTCCACGGGCAACGGCTACTTGTGCACACGTGGCGCGGCGGAATGGGAGGACGCCGACGGTGTGCACTATCCCGGCACCTACGTACACGGAGGCTACAACCGCGAGACGACGATCCTCGGCGGCCTGCCGGTGCTTAACGAGGATCTGGTCAACCTGCCCAACTGGCTCGTCCTTGAGCTGCGCCTCGAGGGCGAGGACGCGATCCGGCTCGCCAACGTCGAGCTGCTCGACTACCGCCACGAACTCGACATCCAGTACGCGACCGTCGTACGCCACCTTCGGTTTCGCGATAACGGCGGCAGGCAGACGGCACTGCTGAGCCGCCGGTTCGTCAGCATGGCCGACGCTCACCACGCGGGTATCGAGTGGACGATCGTGCCGGAGAACTGGTCGGGGCGCGTCGAGGTGGTCGCAGCAATCGACGGCCGGGTGCGCAACGGCGGTGTCGCGCGCTACCAGCAGCTCGAAGGCCGGCACCTGAACCCGGTCTCGCCGCGGACGTTCGGGCCGGAGGTCATCGCGCTGAAGGCTGAGACCCGGCAGTCGAATTTGTACATCAGCGAGGCGAGCCGCACGCGCGTGTTCCGCGACGGCCGGCCGCTCCCGGTCGAGCGGACGCTCTACCAGATGGAGGACTACATCCAGCAGGTCCTGGCTTTCGACGTGCGCCAGGGCGCGGCGACGCGGGTTGAGAAGATGGTGGCGTTCTACACGTCCCGGGACCCGGCGGTCAGCGACACGCTGGTGAAGGCGGCCACGTCGGCGGCCCGCCACACCGACTTCGCCGCGTCGCTCGAGCGGCACACTGCGGCATGGGATGAGCTGTGGCGGGTGGGCGACGTGCGCGTGTCGGGAGACGAGCGGGTGCAGCTGCTGCTGCGGCTGCACATCGCGCACATCCTGCAGGTCTGCTCGAGGCATACCGCCGACCTCGATGCCGGGCTGCCCGCCCGAGGGCTCAACGGCGAGGCCTATCGCGGGCACGTGTTCTGGGATGAGATCCATGCGTTCCCGTTCTTCAATGTCCGCCTGCCCGAAGTAACGCGAGGCCTGCTGATGTACCGGTACCGCCGGATCGGCGAAGCGCGAGCGGCCGCCCGGCAGGCAGGGCTGCGCGGCGCGATGTTCCCGTGGCAGAGCGGGAGCGATGGTACCGAGGAGACCCAGCGCCGCCACCTCAACCCCCTGTCGGGCCGCTGGGAGGCTGACCTCAGCCGCAACCAGCGGCACGTCAACGCCGCGATCTTCTACAACATCTGGCACTACTACCAGACCACCGCCGATCAGACGTTCCTGAGCGACTACGGCGCGGAGATGATGCTCAAGATCGCCCGCTTCTGGGCGTCGATCGCCCACTTCAATCCCGAGCGCGAGCGGTACGAGATCCACGGCGTGATGGGCCCCGACGAGTTCCACGACAAGTACCCGGAGGCGGAGCAGGGCGGGTTGCGCAACAACGCCTACACCAACGTCATGGTGGCGTGGCTATGCGACATCGCCGGCCAGCTGCTGTCACTGCTGCCCGCGAGTCGCGCGGAGGCGCTGCGCGGACGGCTGGCCATCGGCGACGACGAGCTGACGATGTGGCAGGACATGAGCCGCCGGATGTTCGTCCCGTTCCACGACGACGGAATCATCAGCCAGTTCGAGGGCTATGAGGACCTCGACGAGCTCGACTGGGACGCCTATCGCGCGAAGTATGGCAACATCCAGCGGCTCGACCGGATCCTGCGCGCCGAGGGCAACGACCCCAACCGCTACAAGGTCACCAAGCAGGCCGACACGGTCATGCTCTTCTTCCTGTTCCCGCGCGAAGAGCTAGGCGAGATCGTCCAGCGGCTCGGGTACGACTACCGCGACGACACGGCCATGCGGAACGTCGCCTACTACGACCAGCGCACCTCGCACGGCTCGACACTGAGCTTCGTCGCCCACGCGGGAGTACTCGCCGCGCTGGACCCCGACAGCTCGTGGGACCGGTTCCTGGTCGCGCTGCAGAGCGATGTCGACGACATCCAGGGCGGCACGACGAAGGAAGGCATCCACCTGGGTGTCATGTGCGGGACACTCGACCTGGTGCAGCGCGGTTATGCGGGCAGCCGCGTCCGCGAGGGCGTCCTGTACTTCGATCCCCGGCTCCCGAGCCGGCTCGGTGACCTGTCGTTCTCGATGCAGTTCCGGGAGACCCCGGTCCACGTCACGCTCACCGGCGATCGCCTGACGCTGGCCATTCACCCCGAGGCTGTCAGCCGGCCGATCAGGGTCGCCGTCCGCGGTGACATCCGTGAGCTGTGCCCCGGCGACCGGGCGGTGTTCGAGCTCAGCCCAGACCCGGCGGCCAGCGGGCCGGCGGCCCACGACTGACAGGAGGGCGCGTGCCGAAGTTCCTGGGAGCGATTTTCGACGTCGACGGGGTGCTGGTCGACTCGCCGCATGAGAAGGCGTGGCGCGAGGCGCTGCGTCAGCTGATGGAGTCAGACTGGCGGGACATCCGCGACGCCGCGACATGGTCGCCGGAATCGTTCACGTCCCGCGTCTACCAGCAGTGCGTGTCGGGCAAGCCGCGCATGAGCGGCGCCCGCGCCGCGCTCGACTACTTCAAGGTGCCCGACGCCGGCCAGCGCGTCGCCGAATACGCGCAGCGCAAGCAGGAGATGGTCGTGCGCCTCATCGAGGCCGGTGACTTCACCGCGTACCCCGACGCCCTGCGGTTCGTCATCGCCTCTAAGGACGCCGGCCTGCTGATCGCGGACGCGTCATCGTCGAAGAACGCGGCGCTGTTCCTGCGCAAGATCCGGCTCGACACGTTCGCGCAGCAGCAGGGGATCTCGTCGCCGTCGCTGCGGCCCGGACTGACGCTGCTGGACTACTTCGACGCCGACATGTCGGGACGCGATTTCGCCCGCGGCAAGCCCGACCCCGAGATCTTCCTGACCGCCGCGCACGAGCTCGGCGTCGAGCCGCGCTACACGATGGTGCTCGAGGACGCGTCCGCCGGTGTCGAGGCGGCCAGGGCCGCAGGCATGGCGGCGATCGGGATCGCACGAGCCGACGACGCCGGGCTGCTGGCCGCCGCCGGCGCCGATATCGTGGTCGCCACACTCGACGATGTCGACACCGCCGCCCTGGCCGAAGGACGGCTGGCGATGCGGAAGGCGTAGTGCGGCATCGGGCCGGGACGACCGATCTGGACGTGCCGGCTGGTGCGACGATCTCGCCGAGACGACAACCGCGACTGCCCGGGTCGGCGACACTGGCCTGGTTGGCGGCGACCAAGGCTGACCCGAGCAGACGTTCCATGCGCTGTCTGACAAGGTCCACCGCAGGGACGTGCTGGACAGGCCGCCGCTGGGTGGTGGAAACCGGCATCGCGAGCTGTTTCGAGTCGATTCCCCAAGTTGGGCCACGTTGGTGCGCAAGTCGGCTGGGGCGGGTGATGGCTTTAGGGTGCCAGCAACGTCGCCGGACTGGGACCGAACCCAGCACGCCGCTGTCGCCCGCAGATCACGGAGTCATGGCAGTGCCGGAGCCTGCCTGGGACGAGGCCGG
>CAWDVK010000014.1:0-21696 GCA_963805715.1 uncultured Actinomycetota bacterium | reverse complement strand
CCGTGTCGGGCTATGACCTTGGCTACGTCTGGAAGGGCCAGGGCGCCGCGGTGGCGCCGGAGCGGTCGGCGGGCGGTTACTACATCAACGCGGCGCAGGCCGGTGAGCCGCCGGGCCGGTGGTGGGGTCCGGGGGCTGAGGCTCTGGGTTTCGCCGTGGGCCAGGTGGTGGAGCGGGAGCCGTACGAGAAGGTGTACCGGCAGGTTCATCCGGTGACGGGGCAGAAGATGGGCCGGGCGCCGGGCAGTTACGACCAGTTCGCCGATGTCTTGCTGAGGCTGAAGGCGGCGGAGCCGCATGCCACGGCGGAGCGGCTGGTGGAGCTGGAGCGGGAGGCCGCGCAGCAGGCCCGGCAGGCTCCGGCCTACACCGACATGACGGTGAGCTTCTCCAAGTCGATCAGCGTGTTCCATGCCTCGATCCGGGAGAGCGAGCGGCGGGCCCGGCTGGCCGGAGATCAGGAAGCGGCGGCGTACTGGGCGGGCGCGGAGCGCCGGTACCAGGAGGTGGTGCAGGCGGCTAACCGGGCCGGGCTGGAGTACGTGCAGCGGTGGGCGGGGATCACCCGGACCGGCTACCACGGGGCCAGGGTGGACGGTCAGGAGCTGGGCCGGTTCGAGGAGGCGCTGATCACGGTCACGCAGCTGGCTGCAGGGGACCTCGCGGGATGGTGATCCGCAGGATCACATCCACAATCAGATCGCCCGCATCGTGGAAACGGTGCGGGACGGGAAGCACCGGGCGCTGGACACCGCGACGCTGCGCCAGGTCCTGGGCGCGGTGCAGGCGATCGTGGCCACGCACGCTGAGTGCGGCCTGACGCGCGAGTTCGGGGTGGCGTGGGTTCCGCGCCGCGATGGCATCGGCAACGAGATCGCGGGCGTGACGCAGGCGCAGATGGACCGGTACTCCTCGCGTGCCGCGGCCATCGCGGAGGAGCTGCCGAACGCGGTGGCGGCGTGGGCGGCCAAGTACGGCCGGGAGCCCAGCCAGCGGGAGCTGTTGTTCATCCAGAACGAGGTGACGCTCACGACGCGGCGGGGCAAGGCCGACGGCGCGATCGACTGGGAGGCGCTGTGCGCGTCGTGGGAGGCCAGATGGGACGCGCAATGGGGCCCCGACCTTGCGTCCGTCGCGTCGCGTGTCTCCGCCCTGCGCGGCCCCGGACACGCAGAACATGCACCGGGAGCGGCGCCGGGCCCGAGCGGGCCGAGCTGATCCGCGCCGCGCAGCAGGCGCTGGCCGTGGTGCAGGCGAAGCATTCCACCTGGACGCGCTCGGACTTCCTCAAGGAGCTGGGCTATGTCCTGCCGGTGCAGACCCGGAACCTGGACCCGGCCGCCGCGGTCAGGCTGCTGGAGGAGCTGGCCGACCAGGCGCTGGCGGGCGAGGTGGAGCCGGTGGTGTGCCTGGAGGCGCCGGAGTGGCCGCCGCTGCCGGGCTACCTGCGCCGCGAGCTGGATGGCCGCAGCGTCTACACCCGGCCGGGGACCGCACGTTATGCGACCAGGGTGCAGCTCAGCCTGGAGGAACGGCTGCTGCAGGAGGCCCAGCGCCACGGCGCGCCGCACCTGGACCGCGACCAGGCGGCCCGGCTGCTGGGCGCGGACGCGGCCGGCCTGGAGGCGCAGCTGCATGAGCGGGCGCAAGAGTCACGCACGCACGCAACCGGATCGGGGCTGCGCCTGGACCAGGGCGCGGCGCTGTTTCACGCGCTGACCTCCGACCGGACGGTGGAGGTGATCGTCGGCCCGGCGGGCAGCGGCAAGACGCGGACCCTCGCGCAGGCCTCGCGGGCGTGGATCGACGCGGGAAGAGGCGAGGTGGTCGGCATCGCCACCGCGCAGGCGGCACGCAACGTGCTCGCCTCAGCCGGCGTCGATGTGGCGGAGAACAGCTCGGTCTTCCTCGGGCACCTGCCCGGCCAGCGCAACGCGCGCGGCATCCGCCAGGTCGGGCCGGGCACGCTGCTGGTGATCGATGAGGCCTCCATGATGTCCATGCCCGACCTGGACGCAGATCGTCGCCCACGCCGCCGCCAGCGGCGCGAAGGTCATCATCTGCGGGGACCAGGAGCAGCTGGAGGCGGTGGAGTCCGGCGGCGGCATGATGCTGCTGGCTCGCCGGCTCGGTCACGTGCAGCTCGCCGAGGCGGTCCGGTTCACGCAGCGGTGGGAGCGGGACGCGAGCCTGCGGCTGCGCGCCGGCGACGCCTCGGTCCTGGACACCTACCACGAGCACGGCCGCATCCTCGGCGCCGAGCCCGAGCAGGCCATCTCCTCGGCGGTGCGCCGGTACGTCGCGCACTACCTGGCGGGCCGGGACACGCTGCTGATGGTGCATGACCGGGAGCGGTGCCGGGAGGTCTCCCGCCGGATCCGGGACGACCTGATCCACCTGGGCATCGTCCAGCGCGGCCCCGAAGTCCGGCTCGCCGACGGCGCCCGCGCCAGCGTCGGCGACCTGATCATCGCGCGCCAGAACGACCACCGGCTGGAGGCCGGTGAGCCGGGCCGGACGCTGGCCAACGGAGACACCCTGCGGATTGAGTCCATCAGCGGCCAGGGACAGATCATGGTCCGCCGGGCGCTCGACTGCGACCCGGCACCGGCCAGCGCCAGTTCACTGACCGGGCGTTCGCCTACCGCGGCTACGGCAGCGATGACCTGGCCTATGCGGTGACCGGGCACTCGGCGCAGGGCCGCACCGTCAAGGTCGGGATGCCGCTGCTCACCGGCACCGAGTCGCGCCAGTGGCTGTACGTCGCCATGACCCGGGGCACCGACGGCAACTGGGCCGTCGCCTTCACCCGGTCCGCCAGGATCGCCGACCCGCAGGCGGGGACACGGCCGGCTCCGGAGCTGGAACGTCATGAGCGGATGCAGCGCGAGCGCGACGGCCGGCTGCCCAGGCCGGCAGAGCCAGGATCCGGCCCGGCGCCGCGGGACGCCGTCGGGGTCATGGCTGACATGCTGGACAACAGCGCGGCCGAGGAGTCGGCGCTGGAAACGCAGCGCCGCGAGCTCGCCGGCGCCGACCACCTGGCCCGGCTCAACGCCTACTGGCAAGGCGAGACCGCCGGGCTGGACGCCGACCGCTACCGGAAGATCGTGCTGGACGTGCTGCCGGCCGAGTGGGCAGCCGATGGCCTGGCCTCGCGCCAGTCGACGTGGCTGTGGCGCACCCTGCGGGCGGCCGAGGCCGCCGGGTGCAACGTCCGCGAGGTCGCCGAGCGGGCCGTGGCGGAACGGCCGCTGGCCGGCACGCGCGATGTGGCCAGCGTGCTGGACTTCCGCATCCGCCAGCAAACCGCTGGCCTGGTCCCGCAGCCGCCGCGGCCATGGTCGGAGCGCGTGCCCGAAGCCGCTGACCCGCAGCGGCAGGAATTCCTGCGCCAGCTCGCCGCTGCGATGGACGCCCGCAAGGAGCGGATCGGCGAGCACGCCGCGCAGTACTCGCCGGCCTGGGCAGTCCATGCCCTCGGGCCGGTGCCGGACGACCCGCTGGAGCGGCTGGAGTGGGAGCGCCGGGCTTCCGACATCGGGGCCTACCGGGAGCTGTACAACTACGATCACCCCACCGAGCCGATCGGCCCCGAGCCGGCCGGCGACAGCCCGGAGAAACGGGCCGCCTGGCACGGCGCGTTCGCTTCCATGCGACCAGCTGGCGGACTGGACTTCCGCAGCCTGCCGGATGGATCCCTGCTGCACATGCGCGGCACCTATGAGACCGAAACGGCATGGGCGCCCCGGCATGTCGGCCGCCAGCTGCAGCAGGTCCGGGCCGGTGCCGAGATGGCCAGCCTGGAAGCGGTCCGCGCGCAAGCCGAGGAACGCGTCGCCCGCGAGCGCGGCGAGGAGAACCGGGCCGCCCGGCACGGCCTGCTGAGCCGCTCGTACACCGCGATGAGCGCCTTCTACCAGGACAAGCAGGCCGAGCTCGAGGACACGATGCAAGCCCGCAGGGAGTGGGAGAAGAACACCGAGAGCACCCGCCGGCATGCGCTGGCCACAGATTCTGAATACCGCCGCCGCCACCCTGACCAGAAACTGGAACCGCTGAGATCAGCAGAACCAGTAGTAACCGACGAAGAACACGAGCAGCTCATGCTGATCGCCGGCGCGCAGGAATATCAGACACCCGAGTGGATCAGGCGGCTGGCCGAGGAAAGGCTGGCCGTGCGGGAGAGGCTGGACGAGCGCAAGGGCGTCCGCGTCCCGCATGAGGATCCCGATTACCAGGATGAGGGTGAGGCCTGGCCCGCCTGGGCCGAGCGCGACCGTGACGCCATCCTGCAGCCGCCCAAGCCCGAGATGAGACCCGCGCCCGAGCTCGAACGCGCCGCCGAGGCCAGGACCGACGCGGAAGCCGGCGGCTAATCCTGGCCGCCTGATGCATCATGGAGGGGAACCGGCAAAGGTGATCACGATGCAGGCGGACCTACGTCAGGACCCTGAGGGCGTCGAGGAACTGCCGCGCCCCGGCTTCTGGCTGGCCTGGGGCCTGGACTGGCCCGGCGGCACTATCGCCGAAGCTGTGATCGCGGTGGCGCCGCCCCTGATCCCTCGCGGCATGCTGAGCTACAGCGCACAGCAGATCCTCGGCTGCGCCGACCTCTACGCGCAAAGACGAGCCGAGCGCGTCGTCTTGTTCTCGGACCTGACCCGGCTGCTGACCGCAGGCGGCGAGTCCTGGGAGAGTCTCCGCGTCGACTGGAAAGCTGGGCTGCGGGAACTTGGAGAAGGGCCGTTTCCCGGCATCTTCCTGTCCGTTTCCGAGCGCGCTTACCTGACTATCTCCGACCCGACTCCCGGCTCCTGGACGGACGACCGCGCCTCCATCCGGGAGGCAATCACACGCCAGCTTGAAGCCGACTGGCCGCCCACGATGCCAAAACGCCATTGAAGCTGGACGCGTCCGCCGCGCGAGCTGACGCTCACTCAGACGGCACGAATCTGATGACGGATAGCGACCTGACTTTCCGTTCGCTTCGGCGCCAGTGGTCGCCGAACGCCGACTCGGCGCGGCTGACATCTGCGCCGACTACACGAGCGGCGGCATGCAGATCGACCGGATCTGGGTTCCTTCGCCCGTGACGCGGTCGCGTGAGCCTGGCCGCGATGTCCTGCCGGTCGGTGGTAACGGCGCAGGCGGGGACCTTTGACCCTGGTAACGCTTTCGCGCTGGGGTAACCGAGTGGTAGAGGGGTGGTGGCCGCATGGAACGGCTGGGTGCGCAGGATCTGGCCTCGGTGACGGGAGACGATGCCGGCTGGCCCTGGGATATCGGCGCAATCGGCGTCCTGGACGGGACCGGCCTGGTGGACGGTGACGGCCGGTTCCGGATTGAGGCTGTCCGCCGGGTCATCGAGTCGCGGCTGCACCTGGTGCCTCATTCCCGGCAGCTGCTGTACCGGCCCCGGCCGGGCCTGGGCTGGCCGCTGTGGGTGGACGCCGCGTCCTTCGACATCGCTGATCACGTGCGTGCCTTCCCGCTCGCCGGCCCGGCGGGCCAGGCGCAGCTTCTGACGGCGTGTGAGCAGCTGCGCCGACGCGGCCTGGATCGGTCGCGGCCGCCCTGGGAGGCGTGGTTTTTGCCCGGCCTGGCCGACGGACGGGTCGGGGTGTTCCTGCGGATCCACCATGCCATGGCGGACGGAGTGGCGGGAGTTGCTGCTTTCGGCGCGCTGTTCGACCCCGCTGCTGGGGCACCCGCGCTGGCCGCGCGGCCGTGGACGCCGGCGCCGGCCCCGTCCGCCCGCGAGTTGCTGGGTGACAATGCGCGCCGGCGTGCCCGGGGGCTCGGTCGCGCGCTGTCGGGTCTGATGGACGCGGGCGGGATGTTGCGGCGGGCGCGGCGCAGCTGGCCGGCCTGGCGTGAGGCGGCCGGCCAGCGGGCCTCCGTCACCAGCCTCAACCGCGGCCGGATCGGCCCGGACCGCAGGCTGGCCTTGGTCCGCGGTGACCTCGGTGCTGTCAAGACGATCGCCCGCGTCCATGGCGGGACGGTCAACGACGTGGTGCTGGCCGCGGTCGCCGGAGGGCTGCGCGATCTGCTGCTGGCCCGCGGCGAACCCGTCGGGGACCTGGCGCTGCGCGCGTCGGTTCCGGTCTCCTTGCACCAGGAGCAGTCCGGTCGGCCGCTGGGCAATCAGGTCGGGTGGATGGCCGTGCCGCTGCCGGTCGGCGAGCCCTGCCATGCGCGCAGGCTTGCGCTGATCGCCGCCGCGACCGCCGAGCGCAAGAAGAACGCCCGCCCTCAGATAACCAGCGGGATCTTCCGGTTCATCCTCGCCTGGCGGGCCTTCAACCTCCTCCTGCCTCATCAGCGGTACCTGAACATCTTCGTCACCAATGTCCCCGGACCGCCGACCCCGTTGTACCTTGCCGGGGCACCGCTGCTTGAGCTGTTTCCGGTGCTGGCGATTACGGGCAACATGGCCCTGGGCGCCGCGGTCATGTCCTACGCCGGCCAGCTCAACCTCACCGCGGTCGCTGACCGGGACCACTGCCCTGACGTTCGAGGTGTTCGCCGACGGCGTGCGCCGGGCGCTTGACGACTTGGCGCAGCAACCGGCATAGCCGGGCAACGCTGATGATCAGGCCGCCAGGCCAGCCAGCAGGTGAGGACTCCGGCGCCTTCACCCTGGTTTATCTCGTAGCGAACACGATCATGAACGTCACCACCCAAGACGATCAGCTGGCGGTCTTCGCCAACGCGGCCGCCCACCTGGGAGCCGGCGGGTGCTTCGTGGTGGAGTTGATCGTCCCCAGCTGCGCCGGGTGCCGCCCGGCGAAACCGCGCGGGTGTTCACCCTGGAGCGTGATCATGTCGGCATCGAGACCGTCGATGACCTGGCGGGGCAGATCGCGTGGTCGCATCACTGGATCGAAGCCGGCGGGCGCCTGGTGCGCCACTCCGCGCCCTACCGGTACCTTTGGCTATCCGAGCCCGGCCTCATGGCCAAGATTGCGGGCTTCCGGGTCCGGGACCGATGGGCGGGCTGGGAGTGGCTATGCCGCTAGCCACCGGCACGCAGATCGCTGCCCTCCAGAGCGGCGGGTGGTTAGGCTGGCCGAGGCTGCTGACGGACGGAGGGCAGGTCGCGGTGGATGTCACGATCCCCACGCCTGTGGGCGCGATGCCTGGCTACCTGTCGCGGCCCGGCGTGAGGGCCGCTGGCCGGGGGTGGTGGTGCTGCACGACGGGTTCGGCGTCGATGAGGCGGTACGCGCGCAGGCGGACTGGCTGGCCGGCGCCGGGTACCTGGCCCTGTCGGTCGACCTGGGCTTCTGGGGGCGGCCGACCGCGTGCCTGCTGAGAATGTTCCATGACCTGCGGGCCGGCCGGGGCCGGACCTTCGGCCAGGTCGATGCGGCGCGGGCCTGGCTGGCGGGCCAGCCCGGATGCGACGGTCGGCTCGGCGTGATCGGGTTCTGCGCCACCGGCGGTTTCGCCCTGCTGATGGCCGCCGGTCACGGGTTCTCGGTCTCCAGCGTCAATTACGGCCTAGTCGGCAAGAATCCCCAGGACGCCCTGCGCGGGGCCTGCCCGATCGTGGGCAGCTTCGGGGGCAGGGACCGGTTCTTGCGCACGGCGCCGCGGCGGCTCGGCCGGGCGCTGGAGGCGCTCGGGATCGACCACGATATTAAGGTGTACCCGGACGCCGGACACGGCTTCCTGCACCAGCCTGGGGGTGAGCCCGGTCCGGTCGCTGGCTTCCTGGCGCGGATCACCCATGCCGGCTACCACGAGCCGTCCGCGCAGGACGCCCGCCGCAGGATCGTCGCGTTCTTCGACGCGCACCTGAAAAACGTAAGCAGGCGCTGGGTCGATGCCCGCACCCAGATCGACCTGATCGGGGCGGCCAGCATCGTGACCGGACTCAAGCCCGCATTCGCGCAGATCGGCGGCACTGCGCGTGTTCTCCCCGGACATCCGCCGTCACTCAGCGTGATGCCCTCTATGGGCGTAGCCGATGTACGCCACCGACTCGGCCCGGCTTGACTGGCCTGTAGGTCGCCGCCGGGCCCCGGTGCGCGTCGATGATGCCAGCGAACGTCCCGGTCGGCCGCTGGCCAGATCCTGCCTGACCTGACGCGCGCTGTATGCGGCAGATGGGCAAGTGTTGCCCGTTATGACCGCGCGCTGCCAAGCCGGGTTGGCGCTCACCCGGCCGTGCTCGCCGCGCTGCGGGCGTCCCCGCCAAGGTCGTCGACGACCCGAATCGCCATCGAGCCGAGCATGCGCTGCATGCCCGGACCCACATGGTGGACGGCGATCGCCTGGATCTGGTTGTCCCGGAGGAACCGTGCCACCCGGGCGTGATGGGCGCCCTCGGTGCCCTCGTCGTGCAGCGTTCCCCAGGCGACCGTGAACTCCTGCCAGTCGGCGATCTGGCCGTCGACCACGTTGGCGACCGCGACACGATCGGCTCGTCCCCAGCGCGGGTCGACCTGGCCCTCGGTGGTGATCGGCACGCACACCCTCAAGTCGAATGCCTCCTTGTCGCAGCCGGAACCTTTGCCGGACGCCTATGGTGCTGCCCTGATCTCTATCGAACCACTGCGACGGCCTGCTTCGGCACCCTGGCCCTCCTGGCATACCTCATCGCGGCATGAGCGCGCAGTGCGGTGATCAGGCCGGGCGGGTGTACCGGTTCGCCGGCGACTCAGCCTTTCGCCGGCCCTTTCTTGCGCTTCCTTCGCAGATGCTCGATGATCGCATCCGGGCCGGGGAACACCAGGCCCGTGTGACCGTCGTCGAAGCGCACGAGGTAGGGCGGTTCGCCGCCCGCTCCGCGGACCTCGATGATCTCGCCCGTCCGCTCTGCATGGCCCACGATGTTGCCATGCACGTGGAGCCGGTCCCCGACGACTGCCTGCATGCGCCCACCTCCTCGTCCGCGTTCCCTGGCGGCACGTCCGCGCCCGGCGCTGCCCGGGCGCCAAAGGCCCGCTCCAGGCCTGCCCAGGCTGCCACGACCAGCATCCACCCCGGCGCCGGTGGATGGTACTGGCCATGCGGTGTCGGCCCGGCCCGCTGGCACATTTTTCGGTTTCCCGGCTCGATGGACAGTTCGCTGTTCGCCGTGGAGATGGCCATGGCGCGTCCACGTTCGAGCCTGGCGTTGATCTCGGCGCCGAACATCACGGCGACCGGTACGCGCGCCAGCAGCGGCAGAAGAGGAAGTCTTCGGTGCGGTCGGCAACGCATAAACATACAGCGCGTCGGCCTGCGCAGTGACCCTTGAATAGGCTCGCCCGGCTGGCCTAACGACAGGAGAGTCGGCGTGATAACCGCGCGCGGAGCCGCCTGATTGAAGAATCGGCGTAGGCGTTTGCGGTTTGGCCGTAGCGTCGAGAGGCCCGCGGGGCTGGCTCTGTAACCGCCTGCCGGCCGGTGACGGCCTGGCTTACGAACGATCTGCCAGCTCCGCGGGTCTCGCCGTGGCGTGGCTCGCAAGAGGCGCGAACGCCGGTCGATCCGGAATCAGGCATGCCCGCCGCGGTCCTTTCCCCCCGGGCAGGATGACGAAGGAGCGATTGATGGCAGCAGTGATGATCGGTGTCGATCCGCACAAGGCATCGCACACCGCGGTGGCGATCGGCGCGGCCGGGGAGCCGCTGGGCCAGCTGCGGGTGCGTGCCTCGGCAGCGCAGGCCGAGGGGCTCGTGGCGTGGGCCGCGCCCTGGCCGGAACGGACCCGGGCAGTCGAGGGCGCCGCCGGCCTGGGCTACCTGCTGGCCCGGCAGCTCGTCGCCGCGGGCGGGCATGTCCTGGACGTGCAGCCGAAGCTGGGTGCCCGGGTGCGGCTGCTGGCGACCGGGGCGACGAGCAAGAACGACCCCAGCGACGCCCGGTCCGTCGCGGTCGCGGCGCTGCGCTCGCCGGCCCGCCGCGTGGTGAGGGCCGAGGATCACGCGGCCGTGCTCAAGGTGTGGTCCCGGCGCCACCATGACCTGGGCCGAGCCCGGAACCAGGTCGCCTGCCGGCTGCACGCCGTGCTCTGCGAGCTGATCCCGGGCGGCTTCGCCAAGGAGATCACCGCAGGCCAGGCCGCTCATGCCCTGGAGTCCATCGAGCCGTCAGGGGCCGTTGAGACCGCCCGCTGCGAGCTCGCCGCCGAGTTCCCCGGCGACCTGCGCCGCATCGATGCCCAGATGCGCGACACCAGGAAGAGACTGGCAGCGGCGGTCACGGCATCGGGCACCACGGTCACCGGCGTCTCTTCGGCGTCGGCCCGGTCATCGCCGCCACCATGATCGGCTACGTCGCCGACGTTGCCCGCTTCCCCGGCCGGGACCGGTTCGCCGCCTGCAACGGCACCGCGCCCATCGAGGTGTCGTCAGGGAACCGGAAGATCTACCGGCTGTCCCGGCGCGGGAACCGGCGCCTCAGCTACGTCATCCACATTTGGCCGCGGTCACCCAGATCCGCCACCGGCACAGCGACGGCCGGGCCTACTACGTCAAGAAGCCCGCCGAAGGCAAAACTCCCAGGGAAGCCCTCCGCTGCCTCAAACGGCAAGTCAGCGACGCCATCTACAGCCGCCTGCGGGCCGACGCCCGCCGGGCCGCAGCCGCAGCCAGGACCGCGGGCCCGGGAGGGCAACCGGGGAACGACTCTGTCGCCAGCGCGGCCGGCTCACACCCCGAAAACCGGCTCTTCGGCTCAGCCACTCCCGAGCCCGACACCACCCCTATGACCCCCGCGCCGCGCCGCACCTGCCCGGCCCAATGCCGCCCGGAACAAAATCAGAACAGGCTCTTGATGCGATGAGGCTTCGTTCGGCGTCGCTGACTGCCGCCCGGCGTGGCTGACAGGGGCAATGCAGATCTGACCGTTCTGCGTGACTGAACCCGCCCGGTCGGCGAGCCGGACCGACGTTCGGTCGCGCGGATGCCGGGCATTGCCGCAGTCTGGTGTCCGGCTAGGCGTGGCGTGTTATCGGCCGGACCGCCATAGTTCATCGCCATGCGCCGCTGGTCCCTGACCTGACGATCAGCGTGGCTAGCCCACGATGGCGCGCGAGAAAAGGTCAGGGGGTGCTGTCGGCGAGGACCTGCGCCAGCGCGTGTGAGGTCTGGCGGATCATCCCTGGATTGGTGTCCCAGTAGTACGCGAGCCCCGTTACGGCCTGGTAGAGCACCCAGCCGCGGCCACCAGCCACGACGCATCGTCGGCGCCGAGTTCCGCGCGGAACCGGATGCGGCTGTCACCGGCGAACATGTTCCACGCAGGCTGGAGGTCACACGCTGGATCGCCCGCGTTCAGGCACCCGAAGTCGACGACCGCCGACAGGCGGCCGCCGACGACGAGCAGGTTGCCCGGCAGTAAGTCCCCGTGCACCCAGAACTCCGGGCCCTCCCACGCCGGTGCGCTGAGCGACTCCTTCCACGAGTGCAGGACGGCATGACCGTTGATCCGGTCGCCCAGTACTGCGATCGATCCCCGGACCCGCTCGTCGTTTTCCGTGAGCGGCCCGCCGCGGGCATGCCGGCGACGCGGCGGAGCACCAGTCGTATCGACCCGGCGCAGCGCGGTGATGAACGCGGCCAGATCGGTGGCGGCCTGGACCAGATCGCCAATTGTGCCGTTGGCGTTCTCGCCCGGCAGCCGCTCATATGCCGACCAGTCGAAGGGGTAGCCCTCAGCCGGATGCCCCATGGCTACCTGCCGGGGGACCGCCAGCGGCACGTGCGGCGCGAGCTTGGGCAGCCACTGCGCTTCTTCCGCGGCTTGCCTGGTCGCATACCAATTACGCGGCAACCGGGCAGCCAGGCTGTCACCGAGCCGGTAGATAGCGTGATCAGTCCCGTACGACGCCACCGGCTCGACCGGCAGATCCGCCCACTGCGGGAACTGCCCAGCTAGCAGCCGGCGTACGAGCGCAGCGTCGGTCTGGACCTTGTCGGCGTGCATCCTGGTTGCGCCCATCGCCGTCATCATCGGCGAGCCGGGTCGACTGCTACAACTGAGTTTCCGAAGCCAGGGCGAGGTGGAGGGCGATGTCTCGAGCCTCCGGCGAGTGGCACCTCTGGGAGCCTGGCGCGCATAGGTAAAAGCGGCGACGCGTCTGCCGACGGACCGCCGCGGTGCGTCCGCGTCTCCGCCAATGCACACAGCGTGATCAGTCGGGCCGACGAAGCCGCGTGCGTAGCCGCCTTAGTATCCGAGCGGCTGCTCAGTGCTGAGCCATCGGTGGCCACCCGAAAGGTCAATATGTCGCTCCGACGAGCCGATGCGTGGCCGAGCCGGTTGGAGGCCGAATCCTCACGGGCTGGTCCCCGTGCTGGTTCTCGGGTGCCAAAAGGACGGCCCGCTGCTGAACTCCAACGGCGGCGAGGTTTGGCCGCGCCGGGTCGAGTAGATCGCTATCCAGAGGATCCTCGCCCCGCCCGCCGACGTCCTTTCGGCTATGGCGAAGCCACGACCTCATCGGAGTCGACGAGCACCCGGCGTCGTGGTGCGTGGCGTCCGGCGTGGCCTTCGCGGGAACACCGCCGGTGAAGTGGTCCGGCAGGCCTCAGACGATGTACGTCCGGGGAGTTTCCGGGCTGAGCTGGCCTGCCCGCTGAAAGCCAGCCACGGCCTCGGGCGTCGCACCCGGACCCAGGCTCGCTCGGTGACGCCGGGCACGATCCGCGGTGACTATGCGTTGGAGTTACGTAGAAGGTCGTGCATGGCTCCGGCTCGCCTGAGCCAGGCGAGCGGCAAATCAAGATCTTCTTCCTGTGAGATCTTTAACCCTTTTCGCGCCGGTCGATGAAGGACACGGTGCCACCGCGGCCGCACCCGGTATCCGCATTCAACGTCATCAGCAGATAGTTTCGTTAGAAGGCTCGTTTCTCATGGGGAATATGCTGGCGTTCCTCGGCCGTGACATGGCAGTCGACCTCGGTACTGCGAACACCCTGGTATACATACGCGGCCGGGGGATCGCGCTGAATGAACCGTCGGTGGTGGCACTCAATACGGATACCGGCAAGATTGTTGCGGTCGGTGTCCAAGCGAAACGGATGATCGGCCGGACGCCGGGGAACATTGTGGCGGTCCGGCCGCTGAAGGACGGCGTCATCGCCGACTTCGATGTGACTGAGCGGATGCTGCGCTACTTCATCCAGAAGGTCCACCGCCGCCGGCACCTTGCCAAGCCACGGCTGGTGGTGGCTGTGCCCAGCGGGATTACTGGCGTGGAGCAAAGCGCGGTGAAGGAAGCCGGGCATCAGGCGGGTGCCCGCCGCGTTTACATTATTGAAGAGCCGATGGCGGCCGCGATCGGCGCCGGGCTGCCGGTGTATGAGCCGACCGGCAACATGGTGGTGGACGTGGGCGGCGGGACCACCGAGGTGGCGGTGATCTCGCTCGGCGGCATCGTCACCTCCCAGTCCATCCGGGTCGGCGGCGACGAAATGGACCAGGCGATCATCGCCTTCGCCAAGAAGGAGTACTCGCTCATGCTGGGCGAACGGACCGCCGAGGAGATCAAGATGGCGGTCGGGTCCGCCTACCCGTCGCCAGATGAACCGCACGCCGAGATCCGCGGCCGCGGCCTGGTCAGCGGCTTGCCGAAGACCATCGTGATCTCCGCGGAGGAGGTTCGGCACGCGATCGCCGAACCCGTCAGCACCGTCGTGGACATCGTCAAGGCCACGCTCGAAAAGTGCCCGCCCGAGCTGGCCGGCGACATCATGGACCGCGGTATCGCGCTCACCGGCGGTGGTGCGCTGTTGCGCGGCCTCGATGAGCGGCTGCGCGAGGAGACAGGGATGCCGATCCATCTGGCCGACAATCCGCTGGAATCGGTCGTGCTCGGCACCGGCAAATGCGTTGAGGACTTCGACGCCCTTCAGCAGGTGCTGGTACCGGAGAGGCGCCGGTAGCGGTTGAGCGAGGGGACCTGCACACCAGGGCGCGGGTGAGCTGCGGATCGATGCCTGGGGCGGCGCCGAACGCCGCGGCCGTTGCGGTCTCGGCCGTGGCGGCGAGGAGCGGAGCCGCGCACACCCGGCATCGGCTGCTGCACCGGGATCCAGGCGCTCGTGCCCGCGATGGATGGGGACCACGGGCGAAGCTAGACACGGGCTGAGGTGGCCGGGTCCACGGGCCGGGCCGGGTTCGCGCCGGCCTGGGCGTTCGCTCCAGCCGCTTTCGCTCCCTGGCCGAGCAGGAGTTGTTCTCGCCGCCGGCACGCGTGGCCGGCCGCACGGTTTTACCCCTCCGCGCGTTGCGTGACAGGCTGGCCAGAGCAATGGTGGGAAGCGCGGACCCTGACCTGCATGGCGGGGGCGCATCAACGGAGAAGGTCAAGATGGCGCAGGGCACGGTGAAGTGGTTCAACGGCGATAAGGGCTACGGCTTCATCGCGGTGGAGGGTGGCCCGGACGTGTTCGTGCACTTCAGCGCGATCACCGGTGGCGGCTACCGCAGCCTCGAAGAAGGGCAGAAGGTCGAGTTCGACATCACGCAGGGCCAGAAGGGACCCCAGGCGGAAAACGTCCGGGTCATCGCCTGACGCATCGGCAGCGAGCGCTCTCCCGGGCGCCGCGCAGTCCCGGGGTCGCGGGCTGGTGTACTGACCCCGGCACCGTTCCGGGTGGCTCCGCCCGCGCCCCGGTTTGCCGTCCGCCAGCGGGTCGCCAGCGGAGTCGTGCGACTCGCCGCCACCGCACGCCGGTCTGCGCGCCATGAGGCAGCTGAGCGGACCGCCGCACCACGAGGGAGCAATCCCATGACCGAGAGCCTGATCACGGTCGCCCTGATCGTCGGCGAACCTGTGCCGCCCGGAAACTCGATCGCATCGTTGAGCTGCCGTTTCGGCTGAACGGATGATGCGGTGATGGTTGGCTGGCCGGGTGCTGCTCAAGATCACCTATATGCTCATGCGCTGGACTTTTGGCCTGGCTGTCCTGATGTTCCGCGGGGACCAGGCGAAGAACGCCGAGCTGCTGGTGCTCCGGCACGAGAACGCGGTGCTGCGCCGGAACGCGACCGGCACGGGTTCATCCTGACCGGTCGCGACCTGCCCGCGAGGACCGGGCCGCTGCCGGCGGGCACGCGCCGCTTCCGCTGGAGACCAGCCTGCCCGGAGTATTCGCTGGCGGTGACGTACGGGCCGGGTCGGTGAAGCGCGTGGCATCGGGCGTCGGGGAGGGGTCGGTCGCCATCCCCCAGATTCACCAGCACCTGCAGCGCCTCACAAGCCAGGCAGCCGGCTAGGCGAACTGGGCGATACTCTCAGCGCCCTGCGGAAACCCGTCCTCCGCCGCCGATGCCCGCACCCTTTTCTTCCCTCTGGCCACCCGCCAAGGAGAAGTTCACAATGGCTGCCCACCCGCCACGATCACATAACCCCGGCCTCGTGACACTACCGGGTTGATCGCCCCGGATCACGTGAACAGCCAGGGCCGCCAGAACCGGGTGATCTGCGCGCGGCGGCCAACGCCATCAGTACGGCCCTCATTCGCTCCTATTCGGCGTTATACGGGTGATCGAAGATCACCGAGCCCTCCGGGCCGTATAACGCCTGATACACGGGTGATCATTACTCAGTCGCGGAGACGAAGAGCGGCAATGATCACCCGTGTATCACCTCGATCCGGCGCTGGCAGGCGCTGGAAGTCCCAACGTTCTGCGTCACGTTCCGTGATCGAGCCCGCCGGCGCTCAAACTGCCGCCGGCCTGGGCCCGGCATCCCGCAGTCTGTTGCTGTAGGTGAAGCCTTTGCTGTCGATCGGCCGCTCCTGCTTTCTGCCGGCAAGACAGCGCCCCCGTGCCCGCAGCCCTTGCGAGGAGGAGGGGGAGTCCGGCGGGGACAATGCCGGGTGCTGGACATGGGTGTGCGTGCCTGGTCTGGGATCATCAGTCCGCGGCTGGGCCGGCCGTGCTGGCGCGCCCTATCGCCGGGCGTGGTGATCGCGCCTGGTGGCACGAGCAGCGGGGGACGGGTTTATGACCAGTGGGAGCAGACCGCTGCGGATCGCGGTGCATCTTCAGCCCCAGCACGCCGGTTACGGCGCGGTCCGGCGCGCCGCCGGCGAGGCGGAGAACATCGGCGTGGACATCGTGTTCAACTACGATCACTTCTGCCCGTTGTCGGGTGACCGTGAGGGCAGGAACTTCGGATGCTGGACCACGCTCGGCGCGCGGGCTGAATCGACGTCCCGGGTCGAGATCGGCGCGCTGGTCACGTGCAACGGTTACAGCAACCCTGACCTGCTGGCCAACATGGCTCGCACGGTCGATCACATCAGCGGGGGGCGGCTTGTCCTCGGCATCGGCTCGCTGGTGGCAGAAGGACTTCGAGGAGTACGGCTAAGGCGGCTGCCGGCCGCCTGCATCCATAGACCGGCCTGCTGCCGGGCCAGCGGCCCGTGAGCCGATCAATGAGCTACCCACGTCAAGGATGTGGAACCATCAGCGCTGTCCCCTGAGCCACCGCGTCCAGAAGGCCTCGGACGTTGCGCCCGGCACGCGGCGCCGCCTATGGCAGAGACATCTCCCACTCGTGCAGATCGCCAGCGTCGGCCGCGCGCTGCAGCGGGTCCATCGTGCCGGCCGTCTTGTCCGCGCCGAACACCGGACTGCGCCATCCGCATGAGCAGACCGCCTGGACGCCACCCTCACCTACCTCGTGGATAGTGGTGAGGTGGTCCACAGCGATCGGTCTCCTACAGGTGCACCACCGAGCAGCTCATCGTCCGCGTCACCGCCGCCGATGACCTGGACCCGGCGGGCTGCCAGCTTGCCCAGCTCGTCGATGTCCCGCGCCTGTGCCCGCGCAATGACGTTGCAGGGCCCGGCCACGCTGGCCGTCTCCGCCCCGCCCGGCAAGCCCGGAGCGCCGCAGCCACGACGGCCGCCTTGCCGGCTTTGGCCTGGATCAGAATGTACGCAGCGATCACGTGACACCCACCCAACCTTCTCAGGACTATTCAACCGCCATTACGGTCATGGGTGATCCCCGGGCGTGGGTACGCTGCCGCTGAGAGGGCAGCGTCCGCGGCCAGAACTCGAACGTGATCTACCCGGGCCAGCGCCCGGGCCGGGTGCTGAGGTTCCTGCCGCCCGAGGTGGAGAAGGCATGGAGCGAGGCGCGGTCTGCCCACAGCGTCGGCGCGTACATGGCGGCCGAGATGATGTGCCTCCCCGGCCACAAGGGGTTGAAAGACCGGAGAGCCGTCCGCCTGGTGGCTGCTGCGAGGCACGGCCAGGAGTGCCTATCGAGTGCCTCGGCGCAGTCTTTGACGCCTAACGGTTTATCAGGTAGTCGCGTAGGTGGTTTGCGTTCCGGGCCTCCACATATTCAAACGCGGCGGGCCAAGCCGCGCCGATCCAGCACTCGATATCCTGCCGCCAACAGCGTCATCGCGTGCTCGGCGTAATGGTGGCCACAGAAGTCAAGGTGCTGTGCGTCAGTCACGGCCACGCGCACGCACGCGGCTGCGCCGCACTGATCGCAGGTGTCCTTGAGTGTGAGATCAGGGATGGCGGACTGCGCGGTTGCGCTCGACGGGTTGTGTTTGCGCATGGCTCCCCCTGAGCACTCGACGTGACCAAGCTTGCGCATGCGTTTGTAACGTTGGCAAGACCTCGGCGCAGGGTTGCCTCGCACCGAGCGACCTGGCCGGCGCGGGATCGCGGCAATCGCCGGCGGCTGTCAGTAGCCTTAGCCGCCTCCGCTGCTCGACGGGCTCGAAGCTGGCGCCACTGCGCCGGAGGTGGTCACCGCGGGCCACGTCCCGCCGAAGCCGCTGATGCCGTTGCCGCCGGTCTTGCCGGGACCGCTGTCGCCCGAGAAGGTGCACAGGGGGTGACCGTTGTAGGTCTCCTGCTTTGAACCATCGGACCGGGTGATGGTGGCGAGCTTGCCGGGACCCGGAAGCGGGTCGACCCGCATGGCGGGCGCTGTCGAGCCGGAGCGGGCACTCGTGCTCGGCGAATGGTGCCGACTCGATGTCTTGGGCGTTCGTCCTTGAGCCGGTCGATGAGAGCACGCGCTTGGTCACTCGGCTGAGCTGTGAGTCAGCTTCCGGCCTGCTGCGGCGCTGCGGCTGCGGTGACCGCTGCCTGCGTCGCCTCGATCGCCGCGGCCAGCGCGGCGGCACCCTCGTCGGCTTCCTGCCTGCTCAGCGACAACGGCGGGGCCACCCGGAGCACGTTGCCCTGCAGCCCGCCGCGCCCGATGAGCAGCCCGCGGCTCCTTGCCTCCTCCATGACGCGCAGCGCCGCCGCCGGCGACGGCCTGCCGCTCGCCGGATCGACCAGCTCGATGCCAATCATCAGGCCCTTGCCCCGCACGTCGGCGATGAGCGGACAGCCGACCGCCAACCCGGCCAGCCGCGCCCGCAGCTGCGCGCCGACCTGCCGCGCGTTGCGCTGCAGGTCGTGAGCCAGCAGGTAACGCAAGTTTGCCAGAGCGCCGGCGCAAACCAGCGGATTGCCACCGAAGGTCGAGATGTGGTTGGCGGCCAACGAGTCGATCACCTCCGCACGGCCGACGACACCGCCGATGGACAGCCCGTTGCCCAGCCCCTTGGCGAACGTCATCAGGTCCGGCGTGACGTCGTGAGCCTGGATGCCCCAGAAGTGCTCGCCGGTCCGTCCCCAGCCGGTCTGCACCTCGTCGTCGACGAACAAGATGCCGTGCTCGTCAAGCACCTCGCGGTAGGCCGCGAAGAGCCCGTCGGGTGGGGTGACGAACCCGCCGACGCCCTGGATCGGCTCGGCGATCAGGCAGGCTACGTCGCCCGCGGTCGTGGTGTCGATGACCTGCCGCAGGTCCTCGACGCAGGCGGCGACCAGCTGGTCGGCTGGCAGCCTGGCGAGCGGCCCGTTCCTGGGATCGCCGTTCGCCACGTACGACACCTGGAAGGGGCTCAGACTCGATGCGCTCCACCTGCGGTTGCCGGTGATCGCGATCGTCGCGAAACCGCGCCCGTGGTAGGAGTTCCGCAGCGCCAGCACCTGGCTTGACCGGCGGTAGCTGGTGGCGAACAGCAGCGCCGCCTCGTTGGCCTCGGTGCCTGACGGGGTGAAGAACACCTTGGCGCCGCCGATCCCGGACAGGCCAGCGATCTGCTCGGCCAGCTCGACCATCGGCCGGATCAGGTACAGCGTTGAGCTGTGCAGCATCCGGCCGGCCTGGTCGCGGATCGCCTCCACAACCTCCGGCACACCGTAGCCGGTCATCGTGGTCAAGATGCCGCCGAAGAAGTCCAGGTACTCCCGGCCCTGTCCGTCGGTGACCCGGCAGCCCTTGCCGGCCACCAGCTCGATCGGCTCCTCGTAGTACAGCCCCAGCCAGTCCGGCAGCACCTGCCTGTGCCGCGCTAGCAGTTCCGAGTGCACGCTCATCGGCGAAAGCCCTTGTCGTTGACGGTGACGAGTGCTAGCCAACCAAGCGACGCCTGCATAAGCAAGACCGGACCAGCCGGGCAGCCGCCCGCCGGACAGGTCATCGCCGCCGCGCCGCGGCCCGACGCCGGACCAAGCACACCGGCTGAGGCCATCGCATCCAGGACGACCCGGGGGCCAGGGGTCGCATGGGGCGGGTCCGCGTCAGGGGCGGGGAGCAGGACGGCGTGAAATGTGCCGGCCGAAACAGGCACTCAATCAACAAGCCACAAAACCGCAGGTCACGACCCTGACAGGCTCGGCAAGAACGACCTTGCCCACGCCGGGCGGGCCGATCAGGACGACGTTGGCGGCCTCGCCGACGAACCGCAGCGTGGCCAGTTCCCGGATCAGGGCCTCATCAGCGCCGGGCTGGGCCGAGAAGTCGTAGTCATCGAGCGTCCACGGCGCGGGCAGGGCGGCGAAGTGCAGCCGGGAGGCGAGCTTGCGGGCCGCGGTCGCGTCCGCCTCGATGCCCAGCAGCTTCTCGAGGGCGTCCAGAACGGGCAGGTGCTCGTCGCGGGCGGCGTCGAGGACGCCAGGCAGGGCCTCGGCGGCGGCGGTCAGCCGCAGGTAGGCCAGGTGGCTCCGCAGCCGCTGGAAGGCCGCGGCCTGCTGGCTGGCCGGCGCGGTCGTCGTGGTCATGACGTGGTTCCCCTTTCGTGGTGGTGATCGGCCTGGCCCGGGCGGCCGGGCTGGCTGGCGGGCCGCAGCGGGCGGGCGGCGGCGGCGTAGTCGGCGAAGCTGGTGACTGCCGCGCCGGGACCGCCGTCGCGGCCGGTGAGCGCGGCGGCCTCGGCCCTGGCCGCCGAGCGGGTCGATGCTGGCAGCGGTGTAGCCTTCCCCGGCCCAGCCATGGCCGAGGACGGTGTCGGAGCTGGCGTCGGTGGTGCAGCGGAATGCCCACCGGTAGCCGAACAGGTCCCGCAGGGACGGGTCGATGACCTGGTGGGAGGGCCGCTGGGTGGCGAGGATGACGATGACCCCGGCTGCGCGGCCGCGGGCGACGAGGTCGCGGGTGAGGGCGGAGTACTCGGCCTGCTGGGCCTTGGTGCCGACGGTGGCGGAGAAGTAGGCGTACTCGTCGATGACGACCAGGTACACCGGCTCCCCGGAGTCGGGGGTGATCTTCCGCAGCCCGGCGGCGAGCAGCGCGTCATAACGGGCGTTCATGATCTGCTGGAGCCAGCGGGCGCAGTCGAGGGCGTCGGTGATGGAGGGGCCGATGAACTTGTCGGCGCAGTGCCGCCAGGGGCCGAGCTCGACCTGCTTGCCGTCGATCAGGATGAGCTTGCAGTCACCGGACAGCGCGCCGTGGGCGGTGATGAGGTTGAGGGCGTTGGACTTGCCGCCGCCGGGCTCGCCGCCCAGCAGCATGTTCCGCTCGCCGAGTTCGACGCAGACGATCTCGCCGTTCTCGTCGATGCCCAGGTGCACCCGCTGCCAGATCGACAGCGGAAACACCGGCACCGCCGGGGGCGGCCGGTAAGCGGCGGGGAGGGTAGCGGTGGTCACGGGAGTGACTCCTTCCAGGTTGAGGCGCGGGCGGGCAGCCCCCCATTCGGTGAGGGGGCCTGCCGTTCCGCGTGGGATTGCTCGGATGTGAGCTAGCTGGTTGTGCTCGCAGCCGTTCAGTGGTGTGCGAGCCGGGCGTTGATGTACTCGGTGTCGGCGGTGGTGTAGGCGATGCGGACGCCTGAGATGGACATGCCTGCGGCTTCGGCCAGGTCGGCCAGCCAGTAAGGGCGAGGGGTTACGCCCTCGCGGGCGTAGGCGATGAGGAGTCTCAGTTCCCGGTCGGCTTGCTCGCGGCGGTGGCCGGCATCCCGGATCGCGGCCAGGAGCGGATCGGGGTTCATGCTGCTTCCCCGTCCGGCTGTGCCGGGTCAATTGCCCTGGCGTGATGCGTTGCTCGCAGCCCCGGCAGCGGGGATGGGACGGATTGGCTGGCGGCGAGGGTGTCGCGGCGGATGATGTCGATGGTCACGATCTGGGACCAGCGGGTGTTGCGGGTCACCCGCGCGTCGCGGGCGTAGCAGCGTCCGGCGCTCCCCGCGCCGGGCTCTGCCTTGGGAGGCCCGCCCGGCGCGCCCGCGCCGTCCCGAATCGACAGCAGCACCGATCAGGAGCCCATCGTCAGCAGGCAGGGGTGTCCGTCTTCCTCGCTTTCGATTGTCCAGCTCGCGGCCACCGCGTCTAGGGCGGCCCTCCGGGCCGTCGCATGCGATCGGCTGCGCCGACCCTAGACACGGCGACCACTCACCTGGGTTTGGCGCCTACGAGGAGGACGGGAGATGA
>CAWDVK010000013.1:0-269832 GCA_963805715.1 uncultured Actinomycetota bacterium | reverse complement strand
ACCGGCACGCTGACCCAGGTGGTGCGGAAGTTCCCGACGGACCTGTCGGCGAGCATCTACTTCAACGCCGGGCAGACCTTCACCGTGACCGCCACGCTCACCTCGCTGGGCCACCCGGTGCCGGTGTCAGACGGTGAGCTTCAGCACCGGCTCGCACTTCCTGTGCACCGCGACCACCGACCTGATTCGGCGTGGCCAGGTGCGTGCTGACCGGCTCGCAGACGCTGCTGGTGGAGGAGAACGGCTTCACGATCGCGGCCGAGTTCCCGGGGAGCGGGGCCTACTACCCGTCCTTCGCGACGGCAGTGATCTCGATGTTCCCGTAAACCAGCGGTAACCGACGAGGCTGGCGGCCTCCCCGCGCACCGGGGAGGCCGCCAGTTTCATGCGGTCAGGCTCATGCCGCCGGACTCAGCGTCGGCTCCGGCCGGGCAGCAGCAGCCGCGCGGCGGGAAGCGGACGCTGCGCGGTACCCCGACGGCGCGGACAGCGTGCGGCGCAGCCGGGCGCGGCCGCGATGCAGCCGCGACATGACCGTGCCCAGCGGGACGTCCAGCATGACGGCGATCTCCCGGTAGGGGTAGCCCTCGACGTTGGCCAGGTAGATGGCGGCCCGGAAGCCCTCCGGCAGCTCCTGCAGGGCCTGCATGACCGGCGAGCTTTCCAGCCGGTCCAGTGCCTCCGCCTCGGCGGACCTGGCCGGGCGGCCGAGCGGGTCGGCCGCGCTGTCGACGTCGTCAAACTCTGCCCGCAGCGTCTGAGCGGGCTGGCGGCCCCGCTTGCGGCAGCTGTTGATGAAGGTATTCGCCAGGATCCGGTGCAGCCAGGCCCGCATGTTCGTGCCGGGCGTGAACTGGTGCAGCGCGGCGTAGGCCTTGGCCAGGGTCTCCTGGACCAGATCCTCGGCGTCGTTCGGGTTCCGGGTCATCCGGAGTGCGGCGTTGTACAGCTGGCCACCGCAGGGGATTACTTCGCGCTCGAAAAGAGCATGATGGCCCAGGGTGTCGTTTGCCACCCGCATCGGGGTAACGCCTCCTTTGCCTGATAGATGCCAGCCTTCGCGGCAGGCTCATGCAAGCGATTGCAGCCGAGAGCGCTCGGGAACGCCGACGCGGCGCTTCTGGGGTGCGCGCGTCGAGGCGGCAAGGTGCTGATGAGCCAGGCGAGACCCGGTCCAGACGAGCTGCCTGCCGGTTAGCCGATGGCCGGCAGGCCTACTGGCCGGGTAACGCCACGAAACGAGGCGCGGGCACGGTCAGGGCCCGCCGGCTGCGGCCCGCTATCGGCGCGGGGCTGCGTCCGGATGTCATCACACCATCACCTCTGCTGGCATTACGTCCCTGCGGTTACGGGGAGTGACCGCATCCCGAGTATTTAAACGACCACTCAGCGTTATGTCAAGGGGCGCTAAGTCCGCCTAATCGGGGCAGCCCGCCCGCAATGGATTGACGCGGCCACCCGCACGCAACTGTCCCGAGCGGACAAGTACCTGCCTGACCTGCGAGGACGGCGCGCGCAAAATTAATTCGCCGTTTAAGCAGGTGAGGCCGCTTCCCGGCGGACATAGAGGATAACTAGGGCGAATCGAGCCACGTGCGAATGCTCGTGCGAATGCTCGTGCAAACGCACATGCACATTGATCACGATTCGCTAGCCGGTGGCGTTCAGCCAGCGCACCGGCGCGCCGGCCGCGGCCCGGCGGAATGGCTCGAGCTCGTCATCCCAGGGCTGCCCGAGCAGCAGCTCCAGCTCTGCCTCCAGCGAGCCGCCCAGCGCTGGATGCCGGGGCTCGTGCCGGTCCCGCAGGCTGATCAATCCCTCGTCGTCGCCCGCCCTCGGATGGACCGAGCTGCCGCGAGCCGACCTGGCCGCGTGCGCTAGCGCGAGGGCGGCCCGCAGCCGGCCCTCGGAGACCATCACGTCCCCGTTGGCACTGAGGGCGGCGGAGAAGGTGCCGAGCGACGGCGTATAGCTGTACCGGACGGCGTCGCAGCCGGGGCTGGCCTCCTCGGTGACCTCGAAGCGTAGCCGGTTCCAGCCGGCCAGCGCGGAGGTGATCCCGGCCGAGGCTCCCGGCCTGCCCTGCCAGGCCAGCTCCGCCCGCAGCGCGCCGGGCGAGGCGGGCTGATCCACCCAGGGCATGGTGACTTGCACGCCAAGAACCCCGGCGACCGCCCACTCAATGTGCGGGCTCAGCGCCGGGGGCGCAGAGTGCACCTGCAGCACGCCACGAACGGACACCTGACCTCCCTGCAGCAGACGAGATGCGTCTTCCCCAACGATCTCGCCGCCCGCGCAGGCGCTCAGGTAGCCGGTGCCGCAGCACTCCGGGACTTATTGTGCACGACCGCCGGGCCAGGCACCAGCACCACCGGCCCTCGCGCCGCGTGTCCCGGCCGAGATCTGCTGGCATCCGGCACGAGTCGTGGTGTGATAGAGGGGTGATCCCGGCAGATGGGACATCCTTCGCCCGGCAGCCCGGTCAGGCCCGGCCTTCCGGTGCCCGCAGTGACGTTGCCCGCAGTGACGGTGCCCGCAGTGACGGTGCCCGCAGTGACGGTGCCCGCAGTGACGGTGCCCGCAGTGACGGTGCCCAGGATGCCCGCGGGCAGGGACAGCGCGGTACGGGAGGACGTGAACCGGTCGGCCGCGCCCTGGCCGGCCGCGATATCGCCGGCCTGGTGTTCGCGGGCGAGATGTACGGGGTGCAGCTGGACCAGTTAGCCGCGATCCTCGGCGTGAGCGACCGGCAGGCCAGGGCGGCGGCGGCGCGCTGGGTGGCGCAAGGCGCCGCCGAGTCCGCCCGGCTGGGGCCTGGCGCCAGCTGGATCTGGCTGACCAGGGCCGGCCTCGCGAGCTGCGGGCTGCGGTACACCGCCGCCGCGCCGGCCCTGTCCCGGCTCGCCCATATCCGCGCCGTGACCGCGGTGCGGCTCGCCCTGGAGTCCGCGGGCAGCTACGCGGCGGCCGGCGCTTACTGGCGCGGCGAGCGCCGGCTCCGGGCCAGGATGGGCGGCCGGGTCGGCGCCCGGGCGCATATCCCGGACGGCGAGGTGCACTGGCCCGACAGCCCTTCCGGCGGCCCGGCGGTGCCCTGGGCCGGCGAGTGCTGGGCCATCGAGGCCGAGCTCACCCCGAAGACTGTCCGCCGGACCAGCGAGATCATGCGGGATCTGCTGACCCGGACCGCCGACCTCGGCGCTCCGGCGGCCGAGGCCAGGCTGGCGGGCCGGCCGCCCTGGTATGCGCGCGTCCTCTACCTGTGCGGGCCTGCCGCCGCCAGTACCGTGGCCCGGGCCAGGGACGAGCTGGGCGGCCAGGGCGCCAGGATCGAGATCCGGGCGCTTCCGGCCGGCAGCTACCTGCCGCGGGCGCGGGACGGCGGATGACCGGGCATCGCGGCCGGCGGCCCGCTGGCCGCGCGGCGGCGCGGCTGGCCGCGAGGTCCGGCCTGGCACTGCTGGCCGCGGCGCTGCTGATAGCCGCCGCGCCGGTCACGCTGGCGGCGGCCGCGGCGGTCTACGCCGCGTGGCTGGGCGGCTGGCCCCCGGTCCGGCTGGTGCGCGCCGCGGCCTGGTGCCTGCCGATGCTGGCCGCCTGGCTGGCCGCCACGGCCGTCGCCACCGGCGGCTGGACCAGGGTCGCGGGCGCGCCGTACTTCGCCTGGCTGGCCATGTGGCAGCACGGCAGCGCCGGAGCCTATGCGGCAGCGGCGGTGCTGATCGCGCCCATCGCGATCCCGGCCGGCCTGCTGCTGGGGGCAGCCGCCTGGTCCCTGCGCATCCGGGCCATGGCGGCCGGCGCCGCAGGCCGCTCCCCCGCCGCGGCCGTCGCGTTCGACCAGCGGCTCTGGCGGCATCAGGCGCGCAGCGCGGTGGCCAGGATCGCCGCGCCGGGCGCCGCGCCGCTGACCCTGGCCGATGGCGAGATCGTGACCGGCGCTGTCATCCGGGCCGTCGGCCTCCCGGCCCGGGACCTGGCCAGGCTGCCCTACCAGCGGCTGCGCTCGCATCAGGTGGTCATCGGCGGCACGGGAACCGGGAAGACGACGCTGCTGCTGCGGCTATGGGCCGGGTTCATGGCCGCGGCGCTGCACCGGCATGCCGCCGGGGCCGGCCGCCCGCCGCTGCTGGTGGTGCTCGATTGCAAGGGCGGGCCCGACGCGCGCCGGATAGCGGACCGGACCCGCCGGGTGCTGCGCGACGCCGGGGCGAGGGCCACCGCCATCTGGCCGGACGAGATCGGCCTGTCGCTCTGGGCCCTGCCGCCGCGCCAGCTCATCACCACCCTGGTGGACCTGATCGAGCATGGCAGCGGTGCCGCCGCGTTCTACGCCGACGTGATGGAGGCCGCCGTGGCGCTGGCGGTCGGGGCGCCCTGCGGGCCGCCGGCCAGCGCGGCCGATTTCCTGGCCCGGCTCGACCCGGCCTGGCTGGCCCGGGCCTACCAGGACGGGACTGAGGACGAGTTCGCGCTGATCCGGGCCGCGACCCGGCAGCTGCCCGATGTGGCGCTGCGGTTCCGCACGCTGTTCCGGCGGCTAGGCGGCGGTCTCGACGGCCCGGCCGGGTTCGGCGACGCCGACGCCTGGTACTGCATCCTGGAGGGCACCGCCGAGGTCGCCGTGGCCGAGGCACAGGCTCGGGCGCTGGTCGACCTGCTGGCCAGCTACGTCACCAGCGGCCCTGGCACCGCCGGCCCCGGTGCCAGGGAAGTGCTCCTGGCCGTCGATGAGTTCAGCGCCGTCTCACGGCGGCTGCCGATCTGGCAGCTGTACGAGCGGGCGCGCTCGCTGGGCCTCGCGGTTCAGGTCTCGGCGCAGTCCTGGCACGGCCTGGCGGCTGACGACGACGCGAGGTACCGGATCGCGGCGGCCGCCGACGGCGGCGTCTGGCTGCTGCGAACCCCGCATCCTGAGCCGGTGGCCGGCCTGGCCGGCGGCCGCCGGCAGGTCGCGAGCTCCCGGCAGCTCACCGGCGTGGCCCGGTGGAGCCGCCGCGGAAGCTCGCAGCTGCGCGAGGAAGCCGTCGCCGACCCGGCCATCATCCGCCGCCTGGACGTCGGCCAGGCCGCCTACATCTACCGCGGCGGCGTGACGTACGTCCAGGTCAAGCGGCTGGTAGCCGCCCCCGCCGCGCTGCCACTCGCGCCCTGGGCCCAGCCACGGCCGGGCGGCCCTGCGCCGGGCCGCGGCGAGGCGGCCGCCCCGGCGGCCCGGCGCGCGGCCGTCCCGCTGCCAGACATCACGGCGTTCCTGGACGACGCCTTCGGCCCGGCTCCGGCGATCGCCGCCCGCGGTGGCACCGCGGCCGGCCCAAGCGCCCGCTCCGGGACGGACGCCGCCGCGGGCGCGGCCGCCCGGCCGGGCACGAGCACCGGCCCGCCTCCGGGCGGGCCGCCTCCGGGCGGGGCGGCTGGCACGGGAGCCGGCCGATGACCGGGCCAGCTCGAGGTAAAGACCACGGGCGGCCGCCGCCAGCGGCGGGCGGGATGGCTGCCGGGGATCCGTTTCGGGTACTGGGGCTGGATGCGAGCGCGGACCTGACCGATGACGAGGTGCGTGCCGCCTGGCGAAGGATCGCGGCCGCCACCCACCCGGATCGTGCTGATCGCGGCGACCCGGCCGCCTTCGCCGCCGCCTCGGCCGCCTACACGGCCCTGCGCACCCGGTCAGCACGCGGCGAGGCACTGGCCGACCTGCAGGCTGCCCTCGCGCGGCACGGAGCGGGCAGCGGTCGCGGGTGGCACGCCCGCCCGCTGATGGCCGCCGTCCGCCTCACCGCCCGGATCCGCGGCGGGCGTCCCGGCCGTCTTGCCCTGCGGCTGCTGGCCGTCGCCGCGATCACCGCGGGCACCCGGGCAGCCGTCGGCCTGCAGCCCGCCTGCCCGGCCCTGGTCACCGGCGCCGTCACCTGGCTCATCCTGACCGGCCGCCGCGACCTGGCCCCGGCGCGCCGGAAGGGCCGGGACGATGGCAGCGCGGCGGGCATCCCGCCGTAATGGCGCGGCCCAGCCGTTCCTCGCTGGGCCCGGATGCATCCAGCGCGGCGGTTCGCCAGGCCACTGGCCCGCAGCCGCCGCGGGACCTTCGTCACCGCCCGCACGGGCCGATCGGCCCTGTCCTGGCCCGAGCCAGCCGGGCTTACAGTCAGTCGCATTCGCTGACAGCACGCACCGGAAGGCTGGCCCAGCGCGCCGACAGGAGTGATCATGTCCGGTACTCGCCTCGCCGATTGCCGTCCCGCGGTCCTGCTCCGCGCGCCGGCGGGCCGCCCGGATCGCCGCCACGCGGCCAGGGTGCTCATCGCCGGGGTGGCCGCCGCCGGGGCCGCGCTGGCCCTGCTCGGGATCGCCGCTCCGGCGATGGCTGAACCGGCGACAACCGTCAGGTACGGCACCGAAGCGACCGCGACCACCTACTTAGGCGCGGCCTTCGACACCTGCACAGCGCCGCCGCTGAGCACAATCACTGCCTGGGGCGCGTCGCCGTACCGGGCGATCGGCGTCTATATCGGCGGTGTTAACCGCACCTGCAGCCAGCCGCAGCTCACCGCGAGCTGGGTCAGCGCGGTAGCCAGGCTGCGGTGGCGGCTGCTGCCGGTGTACAAGGGGCTGCAGGCGCCGTGCGGCGGGAAGCCCGCCGACCAGAAGATCGACCCGGCCAAGGCGGCCAGCCAGGGCACCGCCGCAGCCGACGACGCAGTCACCAAGGCCAGGGCGCTCGGCATGATCGGCGGCAGCGCGCTCTACAACGACATGGAAACCTACGCCACCGGCAACGCCTCCTGCCGGACGGCGGTGCTGCGCTACCTGTCGGGCTGGACCGCCGAGATCCACCGGCTCGGGTACATCGCGGGGGTCTACGCCCAGCTCGCCTCCGGCGCCCACGACCTGGCCGGCGTCTACGCATCCGCGTCCTACGCCCGCCCGGACGCGCTGTGGATCGCCCGCTACGACCAGAACTCTTCCCTCACCGGCTGGGCCGGTGTCCCGGACACCGACTGGGGAGCACATCAGCGAGCCAAGCAATACCGCAACAGCCACAGCGAGACCTACGGCGGCGTCACCCTGAGCATCGACAATGACCAGCTCAACGCCCCGGTCGCCAGCTTCAGCTACGGCTACAAGGTCACGAGCGGCACCGCGCTCAACGCGCGCTCCGGCCCGTCCACCAGCTACCCGGTCTTCAAGACGCACGCCCCCGGATCCGCGCTGGCCATCGGCTGCCAGGCGCCCGGCCAGAAGATCGGCGCTACCAGCGTGTGGGACAAGCTGATCGACGGCAGTTACGTCACCGACGCCTACGTCAGCACCCCATCGGGCACCGGGTACAGCGCCCCGCTGCCCCGCTGCAGCTATCCCTACCAGGTCACCGCCAGCACCCTCAACGAGCGGACCGGGCCCGGCGCCTCCTACCCCGTCACCGGCACCCTCCCGGCCGGCGCACTCGGCTGGCTGACCTGCCAGCAGGCCGGCAGTCTCGTGGGTACCACCCGGGTCTGGGACCACCTCGCCGACGGCCGCTGGGTCACGGATTATTACCTCGCCACCCCGAGCAAGACCACCTACAGCAAGCCCGCACCCCGCTGCTAGACCGGAGTCCCGGCAGGCTGGCGAGCTGCCGCGCAAAACATGCCGCCAGCGCCTGACCATGCGCGAATGCCGCGCGCTGCGCCCTCGATCGGCGTCACCCGCCGGGGGCAGGGTCACCCGCCGGGGGCAGGGTCACCAGCCGGGGGCAGGGTCACCAGCCGGGGGCAGGGTCACCAGCCGGGGAACGGGCCCCCTGGCGCGGCGGGCTGGCCATCGGGATGCTCAGGGGTCCGGTTGGCCAGCCTGCGGGGCTCGAACGGCCCCCACTCGTGGCGGCGCGGACCCGCCCAGGGAGCTGGCACCGCGTCGAGGCCCCAGGCCAGCTTGTAGGCGGCCGTTTCGTAGTTGACCCGCCAGCCGCGGAAATGCGGCCAGGCCTCCTCGGCGGTCCGCTCGACCGGGAACCCGGCCGCGGTGAGCCGCTCCCAGCCCTGCAGGAATTCCTCCCAGCTCAGGCTGACCGGGTCGTCGGGCCGCGGATCCTCGTCGACCGGGATGCGCAGCGTGCGGGTCAGCTGCCGCAGGCAGCTGAAGCCCATCTGCACGCACAGCCGGGCCGTGAACGGCGCGCTCGCCGGGCAGGCCGCCAGGTGCAGCGCCGCGGCGTCCAGGACGGCCAGCTGCGAGACAACCCAGGAGCTGTGCGGCTCGGGGGACCGGAAGCGCAGCAGGAACGGGTAGCTCGAATGGGACTCGGCCACGTCGGCCGACCAGCGTTCCCAGGCCTCGTAGATGCCCGTCAGCTGCTCGACGCCGCGCACCAGCTGGGCCCTGGCCAGCATCTCCGGTCCCCAGGCTGGGCTGCCGGCCCGCGGGCCGAGCAGCGTGACCTCCGTCTCGCGGCGGTTGTACGCGGAGTACAGCGTGGGCAGGTAGGCGATCTGCAGGGCGACGATGACCAGTCCGGAGGCGGCCGCGATGAAGTCGATGACGCTGGGCCCGGCAAGGCTCCGGTCGGCGAAGCCGAGGGTGAACAGCGACGAGCCGGCCTCGCGCAGCGCGCCGGGAAAGCTGCCGCCGGGCAGCCACAGCAGCAGCCCGAAGCCGACCAGGAATCCGGCCAGCCAGCTGGCCAGCAGGATGCCCAGGTTGACCGCGGGCTGGCTGGCCAGCAGGGCGTCCCGCCGGTCCCAGCTCCGCACCAGGCGGGCGGCCGGGCCGTACACCTGGTCGACCAGCCGGTCGACGATCTTGATGAACCCGACGCGGCCGCGCGGGATGACCAGGGTGACGGCCACGTTCACCCACACGGCCACCACGATCAGGGCGCCGAGGACCGCCGCTGCGATGCGCACGCCCCCGATGCTAGAGGCCTGCGGTCCGCCCGGCCCGGCGACGCCCCTGGCCGGCCTGGCCGCAGGGCGCGTCCTGAGCTAGCCCTGGCCCGGCTACCGGCGGCAGGCGCGGCCGCAGGCCCGATCGCGCCCGGCGGGGCGAGGACGCGGACGCGCGCGGCCGTTCACCTTTTCTCTACTGCCGGGATGCGGCCGTCCACCCCGCGGTTACCGGCCTCTCGCTCAGGCTGGAGGCATGGCTGATGTGCTAGTTGTTGCCGGGGTCGTCGTCTTCGTAGCGGCGATGCTGGGCCTGATCTGGGGCCTGGAGCGGATATGAGCCTGACCCAGGGACTCCTGCTCGCGCTGTCGCTCGCCGTGTTCATTTACCTCGGCGTGGCGCTGTTCAAGGCTGAGTGGTTCTGATGGATTTCACCTGGACCATCGTGGCCCTCGTCGTCGTGCTGGCGGTTGCCTGGCGCCTGCTGGGCTCCTACCTGGTCTCGGTCTACGAAGGCCGGGTCCGCTGGCTGTCCGTCATCGAGCGCCCGATCTACCGGGCGCTGCGGGTCGACCCCGCGGCCGAGCAGTCATGGCAGCGCTACAGTGCCTCGCTCATCGTCTTCTCGGGCGTGGCCATCCTGGTCACCTACGCGATGGTCCGGCTGCAGGGCCACCTGCCCTTCAACCCGCAGCACCTGCCAGCGGTGCCTCCGGCGCTGTCCTGGAACACCGCGGTGTCGTTCGTGACGAACACGAACTGGCAGGCGTACTCCGGCGAGACGACGATGTCGTACCTGTCGCAGATGGGCGCGCTCGCGGTGCAGAACTTCCTCAGTGCCGCTGTGGGCATCGCGGTGGCCGTCGCGCTGATCCGCGGATTCTCCCGGAGGGGCTCGCGGACGATCGGGAACTTCTGGGTCGACCTGGTCCGCGGCACGATCTACGTGCTGCTGCCGATCGCGTTCGCGCTCGCCATCGTCTTCATTGCCCAGGGCGCCCTGCAGACCCTGGCGGGGCCCGCCCATGTCCACGACGCGCTCAACGGCGTCCGGCAGGTCATACCGCGCGGCCCGGTGGCCTCCCAGGAGAGCATCAAGCAGCTCGGCACCAACGGCGGCGGGTACTTCAACGCGAACGGCGCTGATCCGTTCGAGAACCCGACCGGGCTGACGAACTTCCTGTCCATCGCGCTCATCCTGTGCATACCGGTGGCGCTGACCTACACGTTCGGGAAGATGGTCGGCAGCGTTCGCCAGGGCGCCGCGATCCTCGGCGTGATGGCCATCATCTTCGGCGCCTGGCTGGCCATCGCCTCGGTCTCCGAGCACCAGGCCAACCCGGCCGTGGCTGCCGCCGGGATGACACATCGGCCGGCAACATGGAAGGCAAGGAGGTCCGGTTCGGCGCTGCCTCCTCCGCGCTGTACGCGACCGCATCAACCCAGACCTCAACCGGCAGCGTCGATTCCGCCGAGGACTCCTACACCCCGATGGGCGGCTTCGCGCTGCTCACCGGGATGATGCTCGGCGAGGTCTCACCCGGCGGCGTCGGCAGCGGCCTCTACACCATCCTGCTGTTCGCCATCGTGACTGTCTTTCTCGGCGGCCTGATGGTCGGCCGGACACCGGAGTACCTGGGAAAGAAGATCCAGGCCAGGGAGGTCAAGCTGGCCGCGTTCGGCGTCCTGGTCATGCCGATCACGGTGCTCGTGCTGGCCGCGATAGCCGTCTCGGTGCACGCCGGCCGGATCGCACCGCTGAACGCGGGCCCGCACGGTTTCACCGAGATCCTCTATGCCTTCACCTCGGAGACCAATAACAATGGGTCCGCCTTCGCCGGCCTCAGCGCCAATACCGCTTTCTACAACGTCATCGGCACCGCGGGCCTGCTGCTCGGCCGCTTCGCGATCATGGTGCCGGTCCTGGCGCTGGCGGGCACCCTGGCGGCCAAGGAGGTTGTCCCCGCCGGAGCGGGTACGTTCCGCACCGACCAGCCGATGTTCATGGGGCTGCTGATCGGCGTCATCCTGATCGTCGGCGCGCTCACGTTCTTCCCGGCCGTCTCGCTCGGCCCCATCGTCGAGCAGCTATCGCACGGGAAGCTGTTCTGATGCGGCGCCCCGGTGAGCTCGCGCCCCGCGCGCTGCCGCCGCCGCGGGAGCCCTGCCGCGCCGCCCGGATAACCGGACACGCGCTCGCCCGGTGCAGGCGCCCGCCGGGACGCCGGTGATCCCGTTCTCCCCGATGCCCATTCCAGCCGCCCGCAGCCTGGCGCCGCGGCGGCCGCAGGAAAGGTGTAGCTGAATGTCAGCAGTTGACAGCCTGCAGGCGCCCGTTCCGGCCGGCCAGCCGCGCGGTGAGAGCGCGCCACCTGGCGGCGTGAACCGGAACCGCGGCCTGTTCGACCGCGCCATCCTGGCTCACGCAGCAGTCGATGCGCTGAAGAAATTCGACCCCAGGGTGCAGGTCAGGAACCCGGTGATGTTCGTGGTGCTGATCGGCACCGTGGTGACGCTCGCCGAGTCCATCGCCCACCCGAGCGTCTTTGCCTGGTCGGTCACCGCCTGGCTGGCCCTCACTGTCCTGTTCGCCAACTTCGCCGAGGCCGTCGCCGAAGGGCGCGGCAAGGCCCAGGCCGACACGCTGCGCCGGATGCGCTCCGACACCCGGGCGCGCCGGCAGCGCCAGGACGGGACCGAGGAACGTGTGCCCGCTGCCGCGCTCGCCAGCGGCGATCTCGTCGTCTGCGAGGCAGGCGACGTCATCCCTTCCGACGGCGAGATCGTCGAGGGCCTGGCATCGGTCGATGAGTCCGCGATCACCGGCGAGTCCGCGCCGGTGATCCGGGAGGCAGGCGGTGACCGCTCCGCGGTGACCGGGGGCACCAGGGTGCTCTCGGATCGCATCGTGGTCCGGATCACCGCCGAGCGCGGCCACACGTTCCTGGACCGGATGATCACCCTGGTGGAGGGAGCCAGCCGGCAGAAGACTCCCAACGAGATCGCGCTCACCATCCTTCTCGCGGCGCTGACGATCATCTTCGTTCCCGTCGTCGTCGTCCTCCAGCCGTACGGCCAGTTCGCCGGCGCGACGGTCTCGGTCGTGGTGCTCGTCGCGCTGCTGGTCTGCCTCATCCCGACCACCATCGGCGCGCTGCTCTCCGCCATCGGGATCGCCGGGATGGACCGCCTGGTCCAGCGAAACGTGCTGGCCATGTCGGGCCGGGCGGTGGAGGCCGCCGGTGACGTGCAGACCCTGCTGCTCGACAAGACAGGCACGATCACGCTCGGCAACCGGATGGCATCGGCTTTCTGCCCCGTCGATGGTCACACCGAGGAGGAGCTGGCCAGTGCCGCTCAGCTGGCCTCGCTGGCCGACGAGACCCCGGAGGGCCGGTCCATCGTCGTGCTGGCCAAGCAGCGCTTCGAGCTTCGCCAGCGCCAGCTTGGCGACGGCCACCTGTTCGTGCCGTTCACTGCCCAGACCCGCATGTCCGGGCTGGACATCGGCGCACGGCAGATTCGCAAGGGCGCAGCCGAGTCGGTGCGCAAATGGGTGGCCGGGCAGGGCGGCGGGCCATCAGCGGAGCTTGAGCGGATCGTCGACCGGATCGCCCGGTCCGGCTCCACGCCGCTGGCCGTCGCCGATGGCCCGGAGCTGCTCGGGGTCATCGAGCTCAAGGACATCGTGAAGGAGGGAATCAGGGAGCGCTTCGCGGAGATGCGGGCCGCAGGGATCCGCACGGTCATGATCACCGGTGACAATCCCCTGACGGCGGCCGCTATCGCGCAGGAGGCGGGCGTGGACGATTACCTCGCCGAGGCGACGCCCGAGGCCAAGATGGCCTTCATCAAGGCCGAGCAGAAGGGCGGCAAGCTCGTCGCCATGACCGGCGACGGCACCAATGACGCTCCCGCCCTGGCCCAGGCCGACGTTGGGGTCGCGATGAACACGGGGACGACCGCGGCCAAGGAAGCCGGCAACATGGTCGACCTTGACTCCAACCCGACGAAGCTGATCGATGTCGTGGAGATCGGCAAGCAGCTTCTCATCACCCGCGGCGCGCTGACCACGTTCTCGATCGCCAACGACGTCGCCAAGTACTTCGCGATCATCCCGGCTCTCTTCGTGGCCACCTACCCGCAGCTGCGGGCGCTCAACATCATGGGCCTGCACAGCCCGCAGACTGCCGTGCTGTCCGCGGTGATCTTCAACGCGCTCGTCATCGTGGCGCTCATCCCGCTCGCCCTGCGCGGGGTGCGATTCCGCCCGTCGGGAGCGGCGGCGATCCTGCGCCGCAACGTCTTCATCTACGGCGTCGGCGGCATCATCGCGCCCTTCATCTTCATCAAGCTCATCGACATCATCCTCACCGTGACAGGGGCCTACTGATGCTCGGCAACCTGGGCCGTTCCGCGCTCGTCTCGCTCGTCTTCCTCGTCCTGCTGGGCCTGGCCTATCCCCTGACCGAGACGGCCATCGGGCAGGAATTCTTCGCCCGTCAGGCCAACGGGTCGCTGACCGCGGACGGCTCCGCCCTCGTCGGCCAGAGCTGGACCGGTCCCCGGTGGTTCCAGGGGCGCCCCGACGCCGATGATCCCCTCGCCACCGGCGGAACGAACCTCGGGCCCCGGTCGGCAGCGCTGATGAAGGCCGCGAGGGCGCAGATCGCGGCACTGCGCCGAGCCAGCGTTGCGCCGACCCCCGATCTCGTCACGACCTCGGGCAGCGGCGTGGACCCGGACATCTCCCCAGCCGACGCCTACGCCCAGGTCAGCGTCGTGGCCAGGGCCAGGCGGCTGCCGGCGGCCGAGGTCCGCCGGCTGGTGGCGACGCTGATCCAGCCGCCGCAGCTGGGGTTCCTCGGGGCGTCCTACATCAATGTCCTCCAGCTCAACGAGGCACTGGGGAGGCTGTCATGAACAGCATCGAAGTAGCGGGCACCGCGGTGCGGTGCAGCCCGGAGATGGCCAGCAGGATCGCCGACGCGCGTCCGCAGGCGCTGGTCGCCGTCACCGGCACCATCAGCGCAGCCGCGGCCATCAGCATCGGCAGCAGTCCCGCCTACCGCTGCACTCTCACCGATGGCACCGGCGAGCTCGGACTGCTCTTCCTCGGGCGCGCCGCCGTCGCGTGCCTGACAGAAGGGACACAGTGCACGGTGACTGGCCGGGCCGGACTGGACGGCGGTCGGCTGGTGGTCTGGAATCCGCGGTACTGGCTGCAGCCGCGCGAGGATGCCCGGGCCACCTGCCAGTACGCTGAGCTGGCCGCGGACCGGGCCGCGGGAACGTCGCGCACGAGATTGCCGGCCCTCCGGTGACTGCCGCGATCCTGGCTGCCAGCGTTCCGGATCCGGCCGCCGGCGCCGAGGTGACCGGCAGCGCCGAGACGGCTGGCCGATTCCGCATCTACCTCGGCGTGGCGCCCGGTGCCGGGAAGACCGTTGCCATGCTCGGCGAAGGTCACCGGCAGCAGCAGCAAGGCGGCGATGTCGTCGTCGGATTCGTGGAGTGCCACGGCCGGCTGGTGACCGAGGCGCGCGCGGCGGGGCTGGAAAACGTCCCCCGCAAGGTCGTCGAGTACCGCGGTGGTCGGTTCGAGGAAATGGACCTGGACGCCGTGCTCAGGCGCCATCCCCAGGTAGCGCTCGTCGACGAGCTCGCCCACACCAACCTGCCGGGCTCTGGACGTCACGCCAAGCGCTGGGAAGATGTCCTGGAGCTGCTGGACGCCGGCATCGGCATCGTCGCGACCGTCAATATCCAGCACCTGGAGAGCGTGGCGGACACAGTCGAGCGCATCACCCGCGCGCGGGTCCGCGAACGGGTCCCGGACCGGGTCGTGCGCCGGGCCGACCAGATCGAGCTCGTCGACTCCTCGCCCGAGCAGCTCCGCCGCCGGATGCTGCACGGCAACGTGTACCCGGCCGATCAGGTCCCCGGCGCCCTCGCCCATTTCTTCCGCCCGGACAACCTGACCGTCCTGCGGGAGCTAGCGCTGCGCTTCCTCGCCGATGAGACCGGAGCGGAGCTGAGCAGCTACCTGGCGCGGTACCAGCCAGGCGTGCCCTGGCCGGCCGCCGGGCGCATCCTGGCCGCGGTCAGCGCCGCGGCCGGAGCCGACGTGATCATCCGCCGGGCATCACAGCTGGCCGCGCTGACCGGGGCCGGGCTCGACATCGTCCACGTCACCAGCGACGCTGCCGCAGCCCCCGGGCCGCCGGCGACCGGCTCGGCAGCCTGCGCCGGGCGGTGCCGGATGCCGGCGCCTGCTGGCACGAGCTCGAGGCAGGCGACCCGGCCGGCGCACTGATCGACTTCGCCCGCGGGCACGGGATTACCCAGATCGTCATCGGCTCAGGCCCGTGCAGCCGCTGGGGCGACCTGCTCGGCGGCTCAGCCGCCAGCCGGATCTCGCGGCTGGCCGCGAGGGCAGGCCTCGACGTCCACATCGTTGCCCGGCGGCAGCTGGTCCGGTCATGACGGCGCTGCCCGGATGAGCGTCTGGCCCGGCGAGCTCCTCTTCGTGATCACGGAATCCTGTCAGTCGCTGCGACTGACAGGATTCCGTGATGCCGCCACCGGAGGCGGCGACGCCGCTGCGCCTTCGGTACGCGATGATGGAATTGAAGGGAACAACGATGAAACGCAGCGTAACCGGCACCGTCGCCGCGCTCGCCAGCATGGTCCTCCTCACCTGTGCCATGCTCCCGCTTCGCAGCCACCTCAGCATCGCGACCACCGCCCTCGTCCTGGTCGTCCCGGTCGTCATCGGCGTTGTGGTCGGCGGCTTCATCGCCGGCGTGCTGAGCGTTATCGCCGGATTCCTGGTGTACGACTTCTTCTTCATTCCGCCGTATCTGACCCTGTGGGTCGGCGCCCCGCAGAACTGGGCCGCACTTGGCGTGTATGCCGTCGTCATGCTCCCGGTGGCCCGGGTGGTGGCCGGCATGAACGCGGCCAGGGCGAGGGAGCGACGGCAGGGCAGGGAGATCAGGCAGCTCTTCGAGCTGTCCGACCTGCTGGTCGAGGACAAGCCGCTGGACGTGCTGCTGTCCGTGATCGTCACCACCCTGGCCGACGTGTTCGGCTCGCGTCAGGTCGCGATCTTCCTCCCGGACGCCGGGCGCCTGACGATCGCCGCATCCGCGGGGGAGCCGCTCACCGAGGATCAGCTGCGCCGCGTCCTGCCTGAGCGCGGAGCAGCGGCAACCCTGGACGCCCAGGCTGCCGGGGACGGCGAGTTCCTCGTGCTGGCGCTGACCGCGGCCGGGCGCCCGGTCGGGCTCCTGGTGCTTTCCGGCGAGACAGCGGCCCGGCACGAGCGCGAGCCGCTGCTGCTGTTCGCCAACCAGGTCGCGCTGGCCGTGGAGCGCGTCCAGCTGCGTGAGCAGGCACTGCGGACGCGGCTGACTGATGAGATGGCCCGGCTGGCGAAGACCCTCGTCGCCGCCGTCGCCCATGACCTGCGGGCGCCGCTCGCCTCGATCAAGGCATCGTCATCGACCCTGTCCGACGGCGGCCTGGAGCTCAGCCCGGACGCCCGCCAGAGCCTGGCCAGGCTCATTGACGTGCAGGCGGACCGCCTCGCCGATCTCGTGCAGAACCTGCTGGACATGAGCCGGATCCAGGCCGGGGTCCTGCAGCCTCGCTGCAGCGTCGCCTCGCTGGCCGACCTCGTGACAGCCGTGCTGCGGGACCTGGGCCCCGCCCTGCGCGGACACGCCATCTGCTGCCACGTGACCGCCGGCCTTCCGCCCATCGACGCAGACCTGGTCCTCATATCCCGCGTCCTGGCCAACATCCTGGAGAATGCCGCCCGCCACGGCCCGAGGAACACGCCGATCACCATCAGCGCCGCCCTCACTCCAGACGGGACGATCGAGGTATCCGTGACCGACCACGGACCCGGAGTCAGCCCCGACCGCCGCGACGAGGTGTTCGGGCTGTTCGCCCGCAGGGAAGATGACGCGGGCGCCGGCCTCGGCCTGACCATCGCCAGGACCTTCGTGGAGGCTCACGGGCAGCGGATCTGGGTCGAGGACGCCCCCGGCGGCGGGGCGAGATTCTGCTTCACGCTGCCCGTAGCGGCGCCCATGCCCGAGGAGCCACGGCTTGCCGCAGATTCTCATCATTGACGATGACCCCGACCTGCTGAACGTCTGCCGGGTCGGGCTGGAAGCGCTCGGGCACCAGGTCCGGGCCGCGGAGACAGGCAGCGAGGGACTCGCCGAAGCGGCGATCCGCGCGCCGGACGTGGTCGTCCTTGACCTCGGCCTGCCCGACCTGGACGGGCTCGAGGTCTGCAGGCGGATCAGGACCTGGAGCGATGTGCCGATCATCGTGCTGTCCGCTGACAGTACCGAGGACCGCAAGGTCAGCGCGCTCGCCGGCGGTGCTGATGACTACATGACCAAGCCATTCGGCATGCGCGAGCTGAATGCCCGCGTCTGGGTGGCGATCCGGCACCATGCGGCCAACGGCCCCGGCGGCGATCAGGCAACGGAAATCGACGCCGGGCCGCTGCACCTCGACCTGGCGCATTACGGCGCCACTTACGGCGGCCGTCCGCTCGACCTGACGCCGAGAGAGTTTGACTTCCTCGCCTACCTCGCCCGCAACGCCGGAAAGGTGTGCACGCGCCGGATGATCCTGGCGAACGTATGGGGTCCTGGCTATGAGCGGGAACTGCACTATCTCAAGGTGTACGCCTACCGGATCAGGCGGAAGCTCGGCGATGAGAGCGGGCAGTTCCTGCAGAGCGACCCGTCAGTCGGGTACCGGCTCGCGCCGCCGCGCGGCTGACGCTCCGCCGCCGGTCAGCGCCCCCCAGCGCCTGTTCGCCCGCGCCAGGGTGGCCGCGACCCCGATGACGGGCTGGGGGCCCAGCGGGGAGCGGTACCTGCGCCTGGTGTTCGCCAACGAGCCGGTCGAGCGGCTGGCCGGCCTGCGTGCGCGCTTTGACCTGGCGCTGGGCTGACGCCCCTGTGCGGCCCGCGCCGGGCCTGGCCCGAGGTCTGACGATCACGAGCCAGAACGGCCCCTGCGCGCCCATGGGGCTCCCATGGCGTCGATTTCTCGCTTTATCAACAATAAGGGCAGCAGGCGGCAGCGCCAGGCGGCCGGCATCCCGGCCCCGGGCTGGCCGCCTCTATCCCGATGCACGTGCAGGCGCAATCATCTGCTGCACTGTCATTAGCAATAACACAATGCACGTGCATCTGATCTCCCGACGTGCCACGATATGGCGGAAAGGCACCCTTCCGCGATCTGCGGCGTGCCGGGGGCGCCGCGGTCGCGGCCCGAGCGAACGGACGATCATCATGGAGATCCTGAATGGCACCCGCGCCGACTCACTGCCGGTGCGGTGGCGCAAGAGCACGGCCAGCAACCCCAACGGCGCCTGCGTCGAGGTAGCCCAGCTGCCCGGCGGCGAGGTTGCCATGCGTAATTCGCGGCACCCGGCCGGGCCGGCCCTCGTCTACACCAGGGCCGAAATCACCGCATTCCTGGCCGGTGCCAAGAGCGGCGAGTTTGACGACCTCGGCTGATCGGCGCAACCAGCACGCCCGATACCCGAATGGCGGCCGATCACGCGCCGGTAGTGCGCAAACCGTAACAGGCCGTTGCTAAGCTATTCGGTGCCTGGGCGGCAAGCGCGGGCCCTGATGGCGATCCGCTGGAGGGCTGGACATGATGGCAGGGCCGGCGGCGGAGCTGCCAGCCGAGGTCCCGAAGGCCGGCCCTGCCGTCGTGCGCCTGATCCTGGGCGCCCAGCTGCGGCGGCTGCGCGAGACGGCCCGGGTCACCCCTGATGCTGCTGCCTGGCAGATCCGGGCCTCGCGGTCCAAGATCAGCCGGATGGAGAACGGGCGGGTCGGCTTCAAGGAGCGCGACATCTCCGACCTGCTCCAGCTCTACGAGGTCACCGACCCGCAGGTGGTTGCCAGCATGCTCGCGCTGGTCACGCAGGCCAACGCGCAGGAATGGTGGGCCACCTACGGCGACATCCTGCCCGGCTGGTTCGAGCCGTACCTGGGCCTGGAGGCGTCGGCCGCCCTGATCCGGGCGTTCGACCTGCAATTCGTCAACGGCCTCTTCCAGACCGAGCCGTACGCCCGCGCGGTCACCACGATCGGGTCCCGGCGCGCCGCGGCCAGCGAGATCGACCGGCTTGTCGCGGTGCGAATGAAGCGCCAGAAGCTGCTGACCGCCGCTGAGCCGCCGCGGATCTGGTCCATCCTCGACGAGGCAGCGCTGCGGCGGCCGGTCGGAGGCACGGCCGTCATGCGCGCGCAGCTGGCCCGGCTCGCCGAGGTGGCCGAGCTGTCCCATGTCACGCTGCAGGTCATCCCGTTCCGGGCCGGCGGCCACGACGCCGCGGGCGGCTCGTTCACGGTGCTCCGCTTCAGCGAGGCAGATGTCCCGGACATCGTGTACATCGAGCAGCTGACCGGCGCCCAGTACCTGGAGAAGCGCTCGGACGTGGACCATTACCTGGACGTGATGAACCGGCTCAGCGCGACGTCGCTGAGCCCGGACCGCACGGTCGATTTCCTGGCCGCGGTGATCCGTGAGACGTGACCGCCGGCGGCGAGCCGGCACTCCCGCAGGCCCGGAGCGCTCCGGGCCGCCTACCGAGAAGGGCGCGAGCCAGTGACCAGCCAGGATGCGGCAGCAGCAGGCGGACCGGAGGCCCGCGAAGTGCACCGTGACGGCGAGGACGGCGAGCCGCTGTCCTTTGACATCAGCGTCGCGCACCCCGCCCGGGTCTACAACTACTGGCTCGGCGGGAAAGATAACTACGAGGCCGACCGGCAGGCCGCCGAGCAGGTCATCGCGGCGAACCCGAACGTGCTGCCCGGCGTGCGAGCCAACCGGGCATTCCTCCGGCGGGCCGTTCAGTACCTGGTCAGCGAGGCGGGAATCCGCCAGTTCCTGGACATCGGGACGGGCCTGCCGACCGCCGAGAACACCCACGAGGTAGCGCAGGCCATCGCGCCGGAGTGCCGGGTCGTCTACGTGGACAATGACCCCATCGTGCTCGCGCACGCCAGGGCGCTGCTCACCAGCACCCCCGAGGGCGTCACCTCCTACGTGGACGCTGACGCGCGGGACACTGCCAGGGTCTTGCGCGGGGCGGCCGAGGTACTCGATCTCAGCCAGCCTGTCGCCGTCATGGCGCTGATGGTCCTGCAGTACATCCCGGACTCTGATCAGCCGGGCCAGATCGTTTCCCGGCTGATGGAGGCCGCCGCCCCGGGCAGCTACCTGACCGTCTCGGACACGACCAGGGACATCGACGCTGACCGGGTCACGACCGGCACGTCGCGGCTCAACTCACGGATGGGGCCCACTCGGCTGATCCTGCGCACGCGCGAGGAAATCGGCGGATTCCTGGCCGGCCTGGAGCTGGTCGAGCCCGGCCTGGTCCCGCTGCCGCAGTGGCACGGCGTGGCCGGTCCCGGCGAGGAACTGATCCCGGCCTACGCCGGGATGGGCCGCAAGCCCTGAGGGCCGCCCGCCGCGCCGCCGCGCCGCCGCGGAGGTGCCCGGCGGGCTAGCCGCGGTCCGGGCCGGTGGCCACGGGCCGTCCGGGATCAGCCACCCAGCCTGACCAGGAGCCGACATACAGCGCCGCCGGGATGCCCGCCAGCTCCAGGGCGAGCACCTCATGCGCGGCCGTGACACCTGACCCGCAGTAGGCCCCCACGGCCGGTGCATGGCCGTTGCCGGCCGCCGGCGCGCAGGCACCGAGCCGGGCGAACCGCGCCCGCAGCTGGCTGGCCGGCAGGAGCCGGCCGTCGGCCGTCAGGTTGTCGGCGGCGGGGGCGCTCAGCGCGCCGGGAATGTGCCCGGCGACCCGGTCAACCGGCTCGGACTCGCCGCGGTAGCGGTCGGCGGCCCTGGCGTCGAGCAGGACTCCCGACCTGGCCAGCACCGCGGCGGCAGCCGCGTCCAGCACCGGCATGCCGCCCGGCACCGCCGTGAAGTCCCCGGCCGCCGCGGCCGGCGGCTCCCCCGTCCCGACTGGCTTCCCGGCCGCCACCCAGGCCGGGAACCCCCCGTCCAGGATGCTCGCGCGGCGATGGCCGAAATACCGCAGCAGCCACCAGGCCCGGGCCGCGACCGTGCCGGCCACGTCGTCGTACACGACGACGGCGGTGCCGGCGCTCACGCCCGCCCGGCGCATCGCGGCCTGGAACCTGGCCGCCGCGGGCAGCGGATGCCGGCCAGCTGCGCCCGGCGGATCGGCCAGGTCGGTGTCCAGGTCAGTGAACGTGGCGCCGGGAACGTGCCCGGCCCGGTAGCTCGCGGCGCCCGGCGGGCCGCCGAGCCGCCAGCGCACGTCGAGCAGGACCGGGCGATCAGCGCCGGCCAGCAGGCCGGCCAGGGCGGCGGTGTCGATCAGCGGGCCGGATGCGGTCATCTGCTGTGGGCAACCTCTCGAAATCCTGTGGACGAGCACCCGTGCGGGCGCTGGTTCCCCTGAGTGCCTGTGGACAAACGCGGTGTAACGAGTCGGCGGGCCGGCTCAGGACGGCCCGCGGATCAGGAGCGGCACGAGCTGGTCCGCCGAGGTGAGCGAGCCGTGCATGCCCACGAGGGCGGACTCCCGCGGCTCGGCCGCGGTGGCCACGATCGCGGAGCAGCCGGCGGCCGCGGCGACCACGTCGCCGATCCGGGCGGCCCACCGCGGGTCCACCGGGCCGAACCACCCGGCCGCGATGGCCTCGTCGCGGCTGGCCACCCAGGCCCGGCTGCCCAGCGTCTCGCGCCAGGATGCCAGCACATCGGCAGCGGCGCCCGGCGCGGCGTAGACGTGCCGGGCCCGCGGCTCGCCGCCCAGCAGCCTCACCCCCTCGCGCAGCTCCGGCAGGGCGTCGGCGTCGGCCCGCTTATCGGCCGGCACGTCCGTCATGCCGTGGTCCGCGGTGATGTACAGCGCCGTGCCCGGCGGCAGCGCGCCGGCCAGCTGCTCGGCGAGCTTGTCCGCGTGCCCGAGCTGGTATCGCCACGCATCGGAGCCGCAGCCGTACATGTGGCCGGTCGCGTCCAGGTCACCGGTGTAGACCATGGCCAGTGCCGGCCCGTCCCCGGCCAGGGCCGCGGCCGTGTGCGAGACCAGGGCGCCGAGCGTGTTCGCTGACCGGTAGTCGGCACCGCGCATCGAGGCCGTGGACAGGCCGCTCTTGCGGAAGGAGGAATGCGCGACCCGGAGGGCAGCGACGCCGGCCCGGGCGGCCCGCTCGAAGATGGTGGGGGCGGGCTGCCACACGACCGGGTCAACCCGGTCGTCCCAGTGCAGGGCGTTCAGCAGCGTGCCGTGCCCGGGCACGGCGACCTGGTAGCCGAGCATGCCATGCTGGCCGGGCGGCAGCCCGGTGCCCAGCGAGGTCAGGCTGGTCACCGTGGTGGAGGGGAATCCGGCGGTCAGCGGAGCGCCGGTCATGGCCAGCTCGGACAGGAACGGGGCCGCGGCCGGGAACTGGCGCAGCAGCTCCCAGCCCATGCCGTCCACCACGAGCAGGCAGATCTTGCCGGCTGGCGGCAGGTCCAGCGGGTTAGCCTCGGCCGGCACGCCAAGTGCGGCGAGCAGTGAGGTGGCCAGGTCGGGCAGGGCGCTCTCGCCGTAGCGCGGCATCAGCGGCGTACTGCCGGGCCCGGCCGTCATGGTTCTCGCTGGCATCCTGCTGACATCCCCGTCGCCTGGTGTGCTGGCATGCACGTCGCTGGATCCAATCTCCTGGCACCTGCCCCCTGGTAACCAATGCCTGCGCCCGTGTTCCAGGCGGCCGTCACGGCTGGCTAGTCGCCTCCGCGAGCGCCACAGCGAAGGACAGTACCTGCTGGATGGCATCGTGCCCGTCAGCGGCCTCGCTGACCCGCAGGGTGAGATCGTCCGCCGTGATCGTCCCGGTGTAACCGTGATCGGCCTCGCAGCTGTCGTCACCGCAGTGCGCGGGCTCAAGCTCGATGTGGGAGAGCGCGTTCCAGCCGATGGTCAGGACGACCTCGCTGGGCATCGTGACGCCGGGCTTGTAGAGGGTCGGGTCGGGAATGACCTTCGTCAGCGCTACCGAGGAGATCCGGGCAAACCTGACCGCCTCGGTGCTCGTCTCCGCCTGCGGCCGGGAATCGGAGTCGGTCTCGTCCGCCGGGTACTCGTCCGTATGCGAGTACACCAGCCGTGTCGGCGTCAGCGCCAGCACGGTCATGTGCCGTCGTACTTCCATGCCGGGGTCGAAGTGGGCATCGTGCACCACGACATAGGAGACGATCGTCTCGGCGCCCACGGCTGATGACACGGCGTCAGACACGAGGCCCGGGTAGTAGCCGCTCCGCTCGATGGCCGAGTGCATCCCGTTCGCCGACGCCCTAGTATCTCTCATCCTCCCATCCTGCACCGTCAGACCGCCTGCCGCTCAGGCGGAGGCCGGCAGCAGGCCGGGCGAGGTAGGCGCATCGGTGCCCGTCAGGTCGAGCAGCGGATCCGGGGCGGGCTCCGGCAGCTCGGCAGCGCCCGCGCCCGCGGCCGGGCGCGGGCGGCGCGGCGCCGCCGCGCCGGCGCCGCCGCCCCGGCCCTGGTAGATGAGCAGGCCGTTCACCGGATCGGGCACGGCGTCCAGCGCGGCCCGGACGACCGGAAGCCAGCGGAATGCCTCCCACTGCGCCTCGTCGCGGAATTGCACCTCGAAGACCACGCCGTAGGGATGCTCGGCCCAGCTCCAGTCAATGGCTCCGTGGGAGATGGCGGACTCGATCAGGGCGGAACTGTAGGCCTGCTGCCACCGCGATGCCCTGAAGTCACCGTGGAAGACCTCGATCGACCACCATTGCGCCATGGTTTCCACGATAAGCCTTATCCTGCCGGCCAGCTCCATTCCGCCGGCCGGATTAACGCGGGCAATGGCTCAGCCGCCGGGCCGCGGCGGGAACCGGTAGCTCAGCACCGCCATGTCGCCCGCCTGGCTGAGGCCCGTCAGCTCCATCCGGCCGGCGAGATGACCGGCCAGCGGCCCGCTTGGCCCGGTGCCGCCCGGCAGCAGCCGCGGCGCGGCCGGATCGGCGACGAAGACCGGGGCTACCGCCAGCTGCAGCTCGTCCGCCAGGCCCGCCGCGATGAACTGGCTCAGGACCCTCGCGCCGCCCTCGACCATCAGCCGGCCGATCCCCCGGCGGGCCAGGTCGGCCAGCACGGCCGGGAGCGTCAGCGGCTCGCCCGCCCCGATCACGATGGCAGCCGCGCCGAGCCGCGCCCGTGCGCCGGCCACCGCGGAGGCCGGCGCGTACACCAGCCGGGGCGCCTCGCCCGCGGTGAAGAACCTGCCCGCCGGATCGAGGTCGCCGCTGCCGGTCAGCGTCACCTTCGCCGGGCTGGCCGGCAATCCGGCGGCCAGCCTGCGCTCCCGCCGCCGCGCCGACCTGACCTGCAGGGCCGGGTTATCCCGCCGGATGGTCTCCGCGCCGACCATGATCGCGTCACACCCGGCCCGGACGCCGTCGACGCGGTCGAGGTCCGCGGGATCCGACAGCACGAGCCGGCCAGGCGTCGCGTCGTCCAGGTAGCCGTCGGCGGACATCGCGGCCGATAGCAGCACGTAGGGGCGCTCTGCCACGCTCTGCCTCCCGTCCCGGCCTCGCCGCGCGCTCAGCCGACGGTACTCCCCGGCCGGCGGCGCGACCTCGGCCAGCCGGGGCCCCGGCCCGCGCCCTACGCTCAGGTGCCATGCCCTGGGATGGACTGCGGCGCGCGGTGACCCTGCTGACTGCCGTCCCGCTGCCGCCGGGCAGGAGCGGCGCGGACGCGGCCGGCCGCCCGACGGCGCGGCAGGCGGCCGCCGTCATGTACTGGGCCCCGGTCATCGGCCTCGTGCTGGGCGCGATAGCGGCCGGCGTCCTGGAACTGGCCTCCCGCCTCGGCCGGTCCGGCCCGCTGCTCGCCGCCGTGCTTGCCATCGCCGCGCTCGCGCTGCTGACCCGCGGGCTGCACCTGGACGGCCTCGCCGACCTGGCCGACGGGCTCGGCAGCCGTCGCCCGGCGGCTGCGGCGCTGCAGATCATGAGACAGTCCGACATCGGCCCGTTCGGGGTCGTCACGCTGGTCCTGACGCTCCTCATCCAGGTGGCCGCGCTGGCGCGGGCGGCTCAGGCGGGCCGCGGCGGCGGCGCCGTGATCGCGGCGGCGGTGGCGGCACGGCTCGCGATGACCCTGGCCTGCCGCCGCGGGATCCCGGCCGCCCGCGGCTCGGGGCTGGGAGCCGGGATGGCGGGCTCGGTGCATCCGCTCGCCGCCGCGGCCCTGATCGCCGCGGGGCTGGCCGGCGCGGCCTGGGCGGACTGGCGGCTGGCCGCGGGCATGGCAGCGGGCCTCGCTGTATCGCTGGCGCTGACCGCGCTGGCCGTCCGCCGCCTGGGCGGCGTCACCGGGGACGTGCTCGGTGCCGTCGCGGAGCTCACCGGGGCCGCCTGCCTGCTGGTCATTGCGCTGAGCTGACCCCGGCCGCTCAGTCCGCGGCCGCGGCCAGGGCCGCGCGGAGCCGGCCGGCGTACTGCGCCGCCTCCTCGTCGGAGGAGTACTGCACCCGCGGCCAGAAGAAGCCGCGCAGCCCGTCGCCCTTGGTCCGCGGCACGACGTGCACGTGCAGGTGCGGCACGCTCTGGCTGACCACGTTGTTCGCGGCCACGAAGGTGCCCTGACTGCCAAGCGCGGCGGGCATGGCGGCGCTGACCTGCTGCACGCGCCGGCAAAAGGGGCCGAGGCGCCCGGCCGGCACGTCGGCGAGGGTCGGGTAGTGCGCTCGCGGCGCCACCAGCACGTGGCCCTTGAACACGGGGCGGGCGTCCAGGAAGGCAACGGCCTCAGCGTCGGCCAGGACAACCTGAGCCGGCACCGTTCCGGCGGCGATCGCGCAGAAAAGGCAGTCGGTCACCCCGGCACGTTAGCGCGCGGCCGCGCGGCAGGCGGGAACCAGCCCGTTCCGGCTGGCACCGCCGACCTCATCCCGGCGGCTGATGGCTGTCGCCCGGCAGTCTGATGACGAACGCCAGCCCCGCGCATACGCTGAACCGGTGTCCGCCATCTATGCCTGGCTGCGCCGCCATCCGATTCTGGTGGACGGCGTTCTGGCGGCCGCCCTGGCGCTGTTCATGGTGGGCAACATCGTGCGCCGGCCGCTGCCGATGGTCCCGCTCACGCTGCTGATGGTCGTGCCGGTGGCCTACCGGCGGCGGGCACCGCTGCTGGCGTTCGCGCTGGCCGCGCTGAGCGGCGCCGGCCAGATCGTGCTGGCCGCCGGGCCCTCCGGGTCGGACCTGGCCGTGCTGGTGCTGCTCTACACGGTGGCCGCCTACCGGCCCCGGCGCGAGTCGGTCACGGCCCTGGCCATCTGCCTGATCGGCTCGGCTGTCGCCGTCGCCGCCTGGGCGCCCGACCGGCTGAGGCCGGTGGAGCGGCTGTTCACCGGCACGGTGATGTTCGCCGGCCCGGCCCTGATCGCCTGGGTGCTGGGCGACTCGATGCGCTATCGGCGGGCTTACTATGTGGCGCTCGAGGATCGTGCGGCCCGGCTCGAGGCCGAGCGGGACGCCCAGGCGAAGGTCGCGGCCGCAGCCGAGCGCGCGCGGATCGCCCGCGAGCTGCACAACGTCATCGCGCACAACGTCAGCGTGATGGTCGTGCAGGCCGACGGGCCGGCTACGCGCTGTCATCGGACCCCGAGCGGGCCAGGGCGGCCATTGCCGCGATCGCCGCGACCGGGCGCCAGGCCCTCACCGAGATGCGGCGCCTGCTCGGCGTGCTGCGCACCGGCGACGAAGACGCCCGGCTGGCGCCGCTGCCCGGCCTGGGCGACCTGCGCGGGCTGCTTGACCAGGCCAGGGCGGCTGGGCTGTCGGTGTCCTTCCGCCTCGAGGGCGCGCGCCGCGGCCTGCCAGAGGGCGCCGAGCTGGCTGCCTACCGGGTGGTGCAGGAGTCGCTCACGAACATCCGCAAGCACGCCGGCCCCGCCGCGGCTGCCGCCGTCAGCCTCCGCTACCAGCCGGACTGCCTGGTCGTCGGGGTCACCGACAACGGCGTCGGCGGCGAGATCCCGGCCGGCAGCGGCGGCCACGGGATCGCCGGCATGCGGGAAAGGGCCGAGATGTACGCCGGTACCGTGCAGGCCGGCCCGGCACCGGGCGGCGGCTTCCGCGTTGTCGCGACGCTGCCTTACGGCCCGGCGGCGAAGAACGGGGCCGCGACCCCGGCCGGCCAGGCGCAGGCCTGCCAGCTCACCGCCGGGGCCGGGCCGGGCGGTTCCCGGTGACGATCAGCATCGTGCTGGTGGACGACCAGGAACTCGTCCGGGCCGGCTTTCGCATGGTGCTGGACGCGCAGCCGGACATGGAGGTCGTGGCCGAGGCTGCCGACGGCGCCGCCGCCATCGAGATTGCCCGCCGCCGGCCCGCCGACGTGATGGTGATGGACGCGCGGATGCCGCGGGTCGACGGGGTCGAGGCGACCAGGCAGATCCGGCTCGCGGGCGACCGGCCGCGCGTCCTCATGCTCACCACGTTCGACCTCGACGAGTACGCGTTCGCCGCGCTCAAGGCAGGCGCCAGCGGCTTCCTGCTCAAGGACGTGCCGCCGGAGGAGCTGCTGTTCGCCATCCGCGCTGTGCACTGCGGGGACGCGGTCGTCGCCCCGTCGACGACCCGCCGGCTGATCGACCAGTTCGCCCCGCTGCTCCCGGCCGGCCAGCAGCAGGAGCCGGGTGAGCTGGCCGAGCTGACCGACCGGGAGCGGGAGGTGCTCACGCTGGTCGCGCAGGGCCTGTCGAACGGCGAGATAGCCCGGCAGCTGTACGTCTCGGAGGCGACCGTCAAGACGCACGTGGGCCGGGTGCTGGGCAAGCTCGGCCTGCGCGACCGCGTCCAGGCTGTTGTCTACGCCTACGAGCACGGGCTGGCCCGCGCTCGCGGCCAGTACTGAGCCCGGGCCAGCCGGGCGCCCTGAGCCCGGCACGCCATTGCCCGGCCCTGGCGGCGCCGGCCACGCGACCATTGGCGGCCCCGGCCAGGCGCCATTGCCGGACGCTCCGGCGGGGTCCGGTAACTTTCCTCGCCGGTAACATTCCGGCAATGCCCGGAGCCGGATTAGGTAACTCCCTGGCAGCAAGCCCTGGCAAATAGTAGTCTCCGGGCTGAGGTCCTTTTTCTCCGGGAGCGCGACAGATGCTGTCTGTTCATAACTTTTCATATGGTTTGCTCAATCCTGCCCTCGGATACGTCATGTCCTGCCTGGGCGCCTTCCTCGGCCTGCGCTGCACCGTCAGGGCCCGGGCACTGACCGGCCCCGCGCGGGCCAGGTGGCTCGCGCTGGCCGCGGTCTCGATCGGCACCACCGGGATCTGGGTGATGCACTTCATCGCGATGCTGGGCTACACGATCCCCGGCCTGCCCATTCTCTATAACGTGCCGATCACGATCGGCAGCATGCTCCTCGCCGTGATCGTCGTCTTCGCCGGCCTGCTCATCGTCGGATTCGGCAAGGAGGGCTGGCCCACCCTGCTGCTGGCCGGCACCATCACCGGCATCGGCGTCGCGAGCATGCACTACACGGGCATGGCCGCCATGCAGATGCAGGCCAGGATGAGCTACAACCCCGGCCTGTTCGCGCTCTCCGTCCTCATCGCCGTGGTCGCCGCGACCGTGGCCCTGTGGTTCACGCTGCGGCTGCGGGCCACCTGGTCGACCGTGGGCGCGGCGCTGATCATGGGCTTGGCGGTCAGCGGCATGCACTACACCGGGATGGCGGCCATGCGGGTCTACTCTGCCGCGCCGGGCGCCGGGATGGCGATGAACGGCGCGAGCGCCGAGGGCTTCCTGCTCCCGCTGATCGTCGGCATCAGCGTCCTGGCGTTCGTGCTCACGGCGACCCTGGCGCTGTCCCCGACCGACGAGGAGATCCGCGCTGACACCGAGCTGATGACGCGCATCGGCGAGGCGGCCGCGCTGCGGCCCGGGGCGCACGCGGCAGCGCCGCTGGCGCCGGCCAGCAGTCCGCGCTGGCGGCCGGTCATCACCAGCCGGGCGGCCCAGGCGCGCCGTCAGGGCGACGACGTGCCCCAGCCCTGACCGGCCTGCGGGATCGCCGGCGCCTGCAGTGAGCACCGTGATCGGTCCATCAGGGCAGGCACTAGGCTCGGACCGTGACGATCCTGGAGACGAGCCAGAGCGCCCCCCGTGAAGTGACAGCAGACGCCGTCGTCATCGGCGTGCTCGAGGACCCGGGCGGGCCCGTGCTAGCGCCCGGTGCCGAGGACATCGATGCGGCCATGGGCGGCATGCTGGCGGCGACCCTCGCCGCGCTGGGCGCGACCGGCAAGCCGGAAGAGCTGACCAGGGTCGCGTCGGGCGGCCGTCTGCAGGCACCGGTGGTGGCCGCCGTGGGCCTCGGGCCCGTCGCCGGCCGGGCAGACGGCCAGCCGCCGGCGGCACCGAGGTGCTGCGCCGGGCGGCCGGCGCAGCGGTCAGGTCCCTGACCAGCGGGCCGGCCCGCAAGATCGCCCTGGCGCTGCCAGCCAGGGATGCGGCCGAGGCGGAGGCGGTCGCGCTCGGCGGCCTGCTCGGCGGCTATGTCTTCACCCGGTACCGGACCGGGAAGAAGGCGGCGGCCCGGCCGGAACTCACCCTGCTGGGCCAGGACGAGGCGGCCGGGCAGGCCGGCGCGGCCAGGGCCCGCATCCTGGCCGACGCCATGACGCTCGTGCGCGACCTGGTGAACACCAGCCCGTCGCACCTGTACCCGGAGACCTTCGCCGCCGAGGCGGCGCGCGTTGCCGCCGCCAGCGGCCTGGGCATCGAGATCCTCGATGCCACCGCGCTGGCCGAGGAAGGCTACGGCGGGATCACCGGCGTCGGCCAGGGCTCGGTGCACCCGCCTCGGCTGGTCCGGCTCAGCTACGCCCATCCCGACGCCTCCCGCACGCTGGTACTGGCCGGGAAGGGCATTACCTTCGACTCCGGCGGCCTGTCGCTCAAGCCGCCCAAGTCGATGGAGGCCATGAAGTCGGACATGGGCGGGGCCGCCGCGGTGCTCGGCGCGCTGCAGGCGATCGCCGCGCTCCGGCCGGCCGTGAACGTCATCGGCTACCTGGCGCTCGCCGAGAACATGCCGGGCGGCGCGGCGCAGCGGCCGTCCGACGTGATCACCATCTACGGCGGGAAGACGGTCGAGGTCCTCAATACCGACGCTGAGGGGCGCCTCGTCCTGGCCGACGCGCTGGCCCGCTCCGGTGCCGACTCCCCTGACCTGATCATCGACGTGGCCACCCTGACCGGCGCCCAGGTGGTCGCGCTCGGACCGGCCATCAGCGGCGTGATGGCCAACGCGGAGGAAGTCCGGGACGGCGTGGTCGCCGCCGCCCGCCGGGGCGGCGAGGCCGCCTGGCCGATGCCGCTGCCCGACGAGCTCCGCAAGAGCCTGGACTCGACCGTGGCCGACATTGCCAACGTCTCGGGCGACCGGAACGCCGGCATGCTGGTGGCCGGCCTGTTCCTGCGGGAATTCGTCCCGGACGGCGCACGCTGGGCGCACGTCGATATTGCCGGGCCTGCCTTCCATGAAGGCGAGCCATCCGGGTACACCCCGCGCGGCGGCACCGGTGCCGCCGTGCGGATGCTGGTCGAGGTGGCTGCCGACGTGGCGGCTGGCCGGCTCTAGCGAGGACACCGGGCTGGATCGCAGGCAGAATCGCAGGCAGATGAGAGCCGGACTGGCGCGCGGCGCCGGGCAGCGGCCCGGTCCCGGAGCGGCGGCGGGCGCGGGGCGGGCAGGAAGCGGACGCGGGCGGCCCCGCGGGCGAGAGAACTGACAAGGAGCAGACAGTGACGGACAGCGGCTACGACATCGTCATCCTCGGCGGCGGCAGCGGCGGGTATGCCTGCGCGCTGCGGGCCGCCGAGCTGGGCAAGCGTGTGGCCATGATCGAGAAGGACAAGGTCGGCGGTACCTGCCTGCACCGCGGCTGCATCCCGACCAAGGCACTGCTGCACGCCGCCGAGGTCGCTGACCATGCCAGGGACGGCATGGCCGTGGGCGTCCGCAGCACCCTGGACGGCATCGACGTGCCCGCCGTGAACGCCTACAAGGACAAGGTCGTGACCCGGCTCTGGAAGGGCCTCGTCGGCCTGGTCGGCAGCCGTCACATCGACGTGATCGAGGGCGACGGCCGGCTCATCTCGCCGACCCAGGTCCAGGTGGGCGACCGGGTGATCGAGGGCGCGCACGTGGTGCTGGCCACCGGGTCAGAGTCCCGCAGCCTGCCCGGCCTGCAGGTGGACGGGCAGCGCGTGATCACCAGCGAGCACGCCCTGCTGCTGGACCGGGTGCCTGCCTCCGTGGTCATCCTGGGCGGCGGCGTCATCGGGGTGGAGTTCGCGAGCGTCTGGCGCTCCTTCGGTGCCGAGGTCACGATCGTCGAGATGCTCCCGCACCTGCTCCCGGCAGAGGAGGAGTCCAGCTCCAAGCTCCTCGAGCGGGCCTTCCGGCGGCGCGGCATCAGCTACAAGCTCGGCACCCGCTTCGAGGGCGCCAAGGACACCGGGTCGGGCATCACCGTGACGCTGGAGGGAGGCAGCACGATCGACGCCGAGCTGCTGCTCGTCGCGGTCGGCCGCGGGCCGGTCTCCGCGGGCCTCGGCTACGAGGAGGCCGGGGTGGCGATGGACCGTGGCTTCGTGCTGGTCGATGAGTACTGCCAGACCAGCGTCCCGACGATCTCGGCAGTCGGCGACCTGAGGCCGGGCCTGCAGCTCGCGCACGTCGGGTTCGCCGAGGGAATCCTGGTCGCCGAGCGGCTGGCCGGCCTGCCGGTCACGCCCATCGACTATGACGGGGTGCCGCGCGTCACCTACAGTGACCCCGAGGTTGCCTCCGTGGGCATCACGTCGGCCCAGGCGGCCGAGCGGGGCATCGAGACCACCGAGTTCACTTACGACCTGGCCGGCAACGGCCGGAGCCAGATCCTGCAGACCCAGGGCGCGGCCAAGGTCATCGCGACCGCGGGCGGCGGCCCGGTCCTGGGCATTCACCTGGTGGGCGGCCGGGTGGGCGACCTCATCGCCGAAGGCCAGCTGATCTACAACTGGGAGGCCCTGCCCGCCGAGGTCGCCCAGCTCATCCACCCGCACCCGACGCAGTCCGAGGCGATCGGTGAGGCGCATCTCGCGCTCGCGGGCAAGCCGCTGCATGTCCACGCATGAGTACTGATCGTCGTGACCCGGCCCGCAGCCCGGCCCGGCCACGCGCGTAAGAGTCGACATAACGAAGGAGTTGCGGGAAGCCATGTCGATCTCCGTATCGATGCCACAGCTCGGCGAGAGCGTCACCGAGGGAACTGTCACGCGCTGGCTGAAGCAGGAGGGCGAGCACGTCGAGGCCGACGAGCCGCTGCTCGAGGTGTCCACTGACAAGGTGGACACCGAGATTCCCTCGCCCGTCTCCGGGGTCCTGCGGGGAATCACCGTCGCCGAGGATGAGACGGTCGCCGTGGGCGCCGAGCTCGCGGTCATAGACGAGGACGGCGCGGCCGCCGCCGCGGCTGACGGCCAGGCCGCGGCAGCAGCCCCGGCCGCCGCCGAGCCGCGGCAGCCGGCGCCCGCGCAGGCCGAGGCGCCCCCCGAGGCCGCCCCGGCGCAGGGCGCCCCGGCGGAGCCGCAGTCCGAGGCAGCGCAGGTCCAGGGCGGCGGCTACCAGCAGCAGCCGGCCGCGTACCAGCCCGCCGCCTACCAGCAGGCCGACGCGTATCAGCAGCCTGCCGCCTACCCGCCGCCCGGCTATCAGCAGCAGGCCGATCCCCCGGCCGCGGCCAACCAGGGCCCGCCCGCGTACCAGGAGCCCTACCAGCCCCCGGCGCCGGCTCCCGGCCAGGGCGCGGCGCAGCAGCCAGGCTCCGCGCCGCCGGACGGCGCCGGCCCGGCGGCCGCCGACGAGGCACCGGGCCAGTTCGCCAACGGCGCCGAGAGCCCGTATGTCACGCCGCTGGTCCGCAAGCTGGCCGCCGAGCACGGGATCGACCTCGCCACGGTGACCGGGACCGGCGTCGGCGGCCGGATCCGCAAGCAGGACGTGCTCGACGCGGCCCAGCGCGGCCGCAGCGGCGCGGCAGCGCCGCAGCAGCGGCCTGCCCCGTCTCCGGCGCCTCAGGCCGGGCCTGCCGCGCCCGCCCGGGCGCCTGCTGGCCAGGCCGCCGCCACGGCGCCCGCCCAGCCGTGGCCGGCCCAGCAGGCCGGCGCCGCGGGGCGCGAGCCGCAGGGACTGCGCCAGCAGCGGCCAGCCATCGTCCCGTCCAGCCTGCGCGGCACCACCGAGCGGATGTCGCGGGCCCGGCAGGTCATCGCCCAGCGCATGGTCGAGTCGCTGCAGACGTTGGCCCAGCTGACCACCGTGGTCGAGGCTGATGTCACGGCTATCGCCAGGCTGCGGGACCGGGCCAGGGCAGCGTTTGAGGCACGGGAGGGCGTCAGGCTCTCCTTCCTGCCGTTCTTCGCGCTGGCCGCGGTGGAGGCGCTGAAGGTGCACCCGCGGCTGAACGCGGTCATCGACGCGGCGTCTGGCCAGGTGACGTACCACGACGCCGAGCATCTCGGCATCGCCGTCGACACCGAGCGCGGCCTGATGGTGCCCGTCATCAGGAATGCCGGCGACCTCAACATCGGCGGGCTGGCCCGCAAGATCGCCGATCTCGCGGCTCGCACCAGGGCCGGGCAGGTGAGCCCGGACGACCTGTCCGGCGGGACCTTCACGCTGACCAGCACCGGCAGCCGGGGAGCGCTCTTCGACACGCCGATCATCAACCAGCCGCAGGTCGGCATCCTCGGCACGGGCACCGTCGTCAAGCGCGCCGTTGTCGTGGATGACCCGGCGCTCGGCGAGGTGATCGCGGTACGGTCGATGGTCTACCTGGCCCTGACCTACGACCACCGGCTGGTGGACGGCGCCGATGCGGCGCGGTTCCTGGTCACCATGAAGGCGCGGCTCGAGGAAGGCGCCTTCGAGACCGAGCTCGGCCTCTAGCCGGGCGCTGCGGCCGGCCGGCCGGGACATCCCCGGGCCGGCCGGCGGGGGAAACTGTCATGCGGGTTGTGGTTACCGGCTCAGCAGGGCTGATCGGCACGGCGCTGACGGAAAGCCTGCGGCAGGGCGGCGCCGAGGTGGTCCGGCTGGTCCGCGGCCAGCCCGCGTCCCCCGCCGAGATCCGGTGGGATCCGCTGGCCCCGCGCGGCGGCCTGGACCCGGCCGTGCTCAGCGGCGCCGATGCGGTCGTGCACCTGGCCGGGGCCCCCATCGCCAGCGGCCGGTGGACCGAGGCACGTAAGCACGAACTCAGGGCCAGTCGCGTGACCAGCACGGAGGGGCTGGTCGCCGCGATGACCGCGGCCGCCGTGCCGCCGCTGGTACTGCTGGCTGGATCGGCTATCGGCTGGTACGGCGATACCGGTGACCGCGAGGTCGATGAGAGCGCCCCGGCCGGGACCGGGTTCCTGGCCGCCCTGGTCCGGGACTGGGAGGCGGCCGCGGCGGCGGCCGGCGCGGCCGGGGTCCGGGTGGTGAACCTGCGCAGCGGAATCGTGCTGTCCCGCCGCGGCGGCATGCTCGCGCGGCTGGCGCCCGTCTTCCGGCTGGGCCTCGGCGCGCGGCTCGGTGCGGGCGATCAGTACATCAGCTGGATATCGCTGACCGACGAGGTGCGCGCCATCCGGTTCCTGCAGGATCAGGCCGGGATCAGCGGCCCGGTCAACCTGACGGCCCCGGAGCCGGTCACGAACGCCGAGCTGACCGCGGCCCTGGCCAGCGCGGTCGGCCGGCCCGCCCTGCTGCGGGTGCCCGCCGGGCTGCTGCGGGCCGGGCTCGGCGAGGTGTCCAGCGAGCTGCTCGCCGGGGCCAGGGTCCGGCCGGCCCGGCTGCGGCAGGCCGGATTCGAGTTCAGGCACCCCGAGCTTCGCGCTGCCCTCGGCGCCGAGCTCGCGGCCAGCCGCTGAGGCACTCCCCGGGCCGGACGGGCTGCCGGCGCACCCGCTACCGGCCCGCCCGGCCGGAACCGCCCGGCGACCTGCTGACCCCATCCCGGCTGCCGGCGCCGCGCACAGCTTCGTCCGGCGCGGAATCAGCAGCATCCGGGCTGGCCGCATCCGGGGCGCAGAAAATGTCGCGCAGATGATTTCCGGGGAGATTGGAGATCAGGTCGGCCCGCCACAGTGCCGGTACTGACCCTGGCTGGCCCCGGTACAGCCACGATGCGGCGTACGCCGACCGCAGCAGCCGCCGGGCGCCGAAGATGGCGACGGCCGCCAGCGGCAGCTCGATCAGCAGCGCTGACAGCAGGCTGACCATGAAACCGCTGGTTCTCGCGTTGAGTACCACATCGAACCAGGCATCGCAGCACAGCAGGGTGGCCAGCACGACCAGGCAGATGATCAGGATCTGGCGGCGGCGCCAGGCGGCCCAGCCGGTGACCGCGAAGGCGGCCAGTTCCGCCAGGTCGAAGCCGACCCAGGCACCGCGCCAGCCCCCGGCCCGGTAGTAGCGCGGCAGCGTCACCGCCAGCACTCCGATCCACGCGGCCAGCGCGATGCAGCAGATCACCACGGCGACGAGAAAGATGGTCCGCCGCCGCTCCGCGTGCGGATCAGGGGCCGAAACCTGGCTGCTCATCGCCACCAGCGTCCGGAGCAGGCTCAGCCGCTCGTGCTCGCTCATGCTGCGCAGCTGATCCTCGGAGAACACAGGCCTACCTCCCTGGTTATTCCAAGTCATACCCACCTGCATCGCATTCCCCCGGCTGCTCCAGCGCCCCGCGCGGCCATCGGCGCCGCGCGCTTAAGCTGTCGTTATGCATGGCGACCTAATCTTCGCCCGGCTCGGCTTCGGCGCCGGCGCAGTGCCCTATCCGCAGGCATGGGAGCTGCAGCGGCTGGTTCACGAGCGGCGCGTGCGCGGCGACATCCCCGACACCTGCCTGCTGCTCGAGCATCCGCCCGTCTACACGGCCGGGAAGCGGACGAGCCCGCTGGACCGACCGCTCGGCGACGCCGGAGCCCCCGTCATCGACGTTGACCGCGGCGGGAAGATTACCTGGCACGGCCCCGGCCAGCTGGTGGGCTACCCGATCGTGCGGCTCGACGAGCCGGTTGATGTCATCGCCTATGTCCGGGCGATCGAGGAGGCCATGATCCGCGCCTGCGCCGAGTTCGGGGTGCGCACGGGCCGGGTCGATGGCCGCAGCGGCGTCTGGATCAGCGGCACGGGCGGCAGGCCGGACCGCAAGCTCGGCCAGATCGGGATCCGCGTGTCCCGCGGCGTCACGATGCACGGCTTCGCGCTCAACTGCGACTGCGACCTGTCCTGGTTCGGGCGGATCGTTCCCTGCGGGATCGCCGATGCCGGGGTGACCTCGCTGAGCGCCGAGACGGGACGGCCGGTGACGGTCACTGCGGCGCTGGAGGTCGTCGAGCGGGAGCTGGCGGCCGTGCTCGGCGCGACGAGCGTGCGGCGGGACGACGAGCTGCCGGGCCTGCTCGAGGCCGCAGCCGCCCGCTGACGCGGGCCAGCCGCGCGGGCGGACCCCCGCGCCGCCGTCGGCCCGCCCGCTCAGCCGACCTGATGCGGCACGAAGACGGGGCAGCCGGAGGTCAGCGCGGCGAACCAGTCGGCGGGCGCGGCCGTCACCGCGAGCCCGGCCTGCTGCCGGACGGCCGGCTCACCGGCCACCGCCGGCCTCGGCGCCCCTGGCGGCCTCGGCCTCGGCGGCCTCGGCCTCGGCTGCCTCGGCCAGGTACCTGGTCAGCTCGCTGGCCGCTACCGCGGCCTGCTCGCCGGTCCGCATGTCCCGGACGGTGACCGTGCCCGCCTCGTGCTCGCTGCTGCCGTAGATCAGGGCCCAGCGCGCCCCCTGGTCACTCGCCCATTTCAGCTGCTTGCCGAGCTTGCCCGATGACCCCATGTACACGCTGGCGCGCAGCGCGGCGGCCCGCGCCCGGGCCGCGAAGGCAAACGACCGGGATGCGAGCTCCTCGCTCCAGACCGTGACGGCCACGTCCAGCCGGCCGGGGCGGACTGCCGCGTCGCCGGGCAGCATCAGCAGGATCCGCTCGATGCCGAGGGAGCCGCCGGTGGCCGGCACGTCCGGGCCGCCGAGCTGCTCGATCAGGTGGTCGTACCGGCCGCCTCCGGCCAGCGAGCCGGGCACGCCTGGCGCGGTGACTTCCCAGATCGTCCCGGTGTAGTAGCTGAGGCCGCGCACCAGCCGCGGCGAGAACTCGATCCGCTCCGCCGGGAGCAGGGGGCCGGCCAGGTCCAGCACGCGGCTCACCTCGTCCAGGCCCGCAACGCCCTGGTCGCTGCCCTTCAGCGCGTCCGCGACCCGGCTGGCCGCATCCGGGGCCCCGACGACATCCACCAGCTCGGCGGCGGTCGCCTCGTCCAGGCCGCGGTCGGCCAGCTCGGCGATGACGGCCTGCGGGGGCTGCTTATCGAGCTTGTCCAGGGTGATCAGGGCGGCCGGGCCGAGGCTGGCCGGCACCCCGAACGCCTCCAGCAGGCCGGTCAGCACCCGGCGCGAGTTCAGCTGAAACCCGAACCCGTCGAGGCCGAGCCCGGCCATGGCATCGTGAACGGCGCAGATGATCTCGGCGTCAGCCAGCGGCGATGCGGAGCCCAGGGTGTCCAGGTCGCACTGGGTGAACTCGCGGAACCGTCCCTTTCCCGGCCGGTCCGCGCGCCAGACCGGCCCCATCGCGAACCGCTTGTAGGGGGTGGGCAGCTGGCTGCCGTACGCGGCCGCCACCCGCGCCAGTGGCACCGTCATGTCGTAGCGCAGGGCCAGGTCAGCCTCGCCGGATGCCTCGTGCTCGCCGCGGCGGAGGATCTTGAAGATGAGCTTGTCGCCCTCGTCGCCGTACTTGCCGAGCAGCACGTCGAGCCGCTCGAAGGCAGGCGTCTGCAGCGGCTCGAAGCCGAATCGGGCGAAGACCTCGCGGATCACCGCGAACGCGCCCTCGCGCCGCTCGAACTCCTCGGCCAGGAAGTCGCGCGTGCCGGACGGCGGGTCAAACTGAGCTGGCATGGGCTCCATGCTCCCTGATGCTGAGTCGTAGCGTCACATCGCCGGCCGCAGACCGCAGGCCCGCAGCGGGCCGGCAGGCCGCAGGCGGTCAGCGGACCAGCGTGTCGAGCAGGTGGTCGAACTCGGCCGCCGGGTCCGCCGTCAGCCCGCTGTGCACCGGACCGGGCTGCACGATCGTGCTCCTGGTCGCCGTGAGCCAGCGGAATCGCGGCCCAGGGGCTGCTCGGCCGGGCGGCCCTCACGGCAGTCCCGCTCCAGCGCCCGCAGGGCCGCCGTCACGGCGGTCAGATCGGTGCCAGGATGCAGGGCCAGGAGCCGTTTCGCATCTAGCTCGATCCGGCAGCCCAGGTACTGGTGGGCCTGCGAGTAGAGCATAACGCCGACGTTGATGGCCTCGCCCCGCTCCACCCGGGGCACCACCCGGATCAGTGCGTACTCGAACGGCTCGCTGCTCACCTGATCACCTCCAGCACCCGTGGCGCGCGCTCCAGCAGGTGCGTGATGTAGCGATCCTGGCTGCCATCGTCCAGCCAGTCGGCCGGCACCAGCCCGGTGACCTCGGCCAGCAGGCTTGCGGTGATCTGCGGCGCCAGCACCTCATGTGCCCCGGCCAGCCCGGTCGCGGCCTCCCTGAGCACGTGGTCGCCGGCCCCGAACGGCGCGGCGGAGTTCGCCGTGGGCCAGTTGTGGTGGAAGTACAGCGCCGCCCCGTGGTCGATCAGCCAGATGTCGCCGTGCCAGACCAGCAGGTTCAGGTTGCGCCAGGTCCGGTCGACGTTCTGGATCAGGGCGTCGAGCCAGAGGATCTGGCTCGCCAGGCCGGCGCCGGCGGTCCAGCCGCCGGGGTCGAATCCGGCCGAGCCCGGCAGGAAGTCGACGGCCAGGTTCAGCCCGCAGCAGGTCCTGGATCTCCGGATCGGGCTCGCTGCCGGGAATGCGCGGGTCCAGGTAGCCCAGCGCCAGCTCGGGGGTGCGCAGGCCGAGCCGGCGGGCCAGCTCCCCGCCGATGACTTCGGCCGCGAGCGCCTTGGGCCCCTGCCCGGTGCCGCGGAACTTCATCACGTAGGTACCGAGGTTGTCGGCCTCGACGATGGCCGGGAGCGACCCGCCCTCTCGCAGCGGGGTCACGTAGCAGGTGACGCTGACCGTTGGCAGCACGGCGGCCACGTTACCGGCCGCCGCGCGCGGCGGGCGGCTACGGGACGAACACGGGCCGCCGCCCGCGCTGGTCACGCGCCCAGACCTGCTCGACGTCGCTGAGCGGCACGCGCTCCACGTCGATGCTGACCTCACCAGCGGCCAGGCCGCTCATCAGGTCGCCCAGCATCGAGGTGATCTGCTCGCGCGGCGGCATGGTGCCGGTGCCCTGGCCGAGGATCTCCAGCCCGGCGCTGCGCAGCACCGCGGCGGGCAGCGCGATCTGCGCGCCTGCCATCTCCCCCGCCTGCACCAGCCGGATCCGGGCGGAGCGTATCTCCGCGTCGCGCCGGGTGAGCGCGCCGAGCAGGATCTCGGTCGGCCTGCCCCACAGGTAGTCGGCGATCACGTCGTAGCCATGCTCGCCGCCCTGCTCGGTGAACGCCGCGGCCAGCCGCTCCGGCGGCTGGTCGAGGCTGATCACCGCGTCCGCTCCCAGGGCCGGCAGCGCGGCCAGCGATTCCGGGTTACGGCCGGCGGCCACGACCCGGCCGGCCCCGAACCGGCGGGCGGCCTGCACGGCCAGGCGGCCGGTGACGCCGGTGGCACCCAGCACCAGGACGGTCGAGCCGGGCTCCGGCCTGGCCCGCCAGCCCAGCAGCAGCCAGGCCGACAGTCCGGGATTCCAGGCCGCTGCGGCGACATCGTCATCCAGGCTGTCCGGGATGGGATAGGTGAGGTCGAGGCGGGCCGGCGCGTACTGCGCCATCGTGCCGGTGCGGGAGCCGAAGATGATCCGCCGCCCATCGGGCAGCAGGCCGGCCGCGATGATGCCGGGCACCGCGGGCAGGCTGGCGACGTCGGCCGGGCTGACGGAGTAGTGGGAGCCGTCGGCCCGGGCCCGGTCGATGTTGTTGAGCGGGGCTGCGGTCACGGTGACCAGTTCCTCGCCCTCGCCGGGCACGGGGTCCGCGACCTCCTCGAAGCGCGGCACCTCGCCGTAGGCGTGCAGCACCGCAGCCTTCATGACCGCGCTCCGCCCGGTCCGGCGCCCTGTCCCCCGCGCTGGCCGGCGGCCGTTCCGCCGCCCTGGCCCATGTGCTGGCCGCCCCGCTGTCCTGTTCCCTGGCCCGCGCTCTGGCCGGAGGCCTGTCGCGCTCCCCGGCCGGCCAGCCTGCCGATCCGGTCCTGCCAGCCAGTCAGGACGCGCGGCTCGCCGCGTCCGGCGTGCAGCCGGGCTGGCAGCGCGGCGTTAGCGCGGGCGCGGGTCTGAGCCCGCTCGTGCAGCGCGGCCGCCCGGACGCTAGCGCGGAAGCGGGCGTCCTCGTGCCGCACGCGAGCGTCAGGGGTCCGCAAGCCGAACGTATCGGCGGCCCAGTCCACCGCTATCCGGTGCAGCAGCCGGGCTCTGTGCTGTGACATCACTAGCCTCCAGGCTTATGAGTACGCCGTACCAAGTATGCGTACGCTGTACTCAGAAGGTAGCGCTACGCTAGGCCGCGTGTCAACCACACCCGACAGCCGGCCGATCTGGACGCGGCCGGAGCCCGGCACCCGCAAGGCCAGGTTCAGCCGCGAGCAGATCGCCACGGCCGCGCTCGCGATCGCCGACGCCGAGGGGTTCGAGGCGGTCTCGATGCGCCGCATTGCCGCCGAGCTCGGCGCCGGGACGATGAGCCTGTACCGCTACGTCAGCGCCAAGGACGATCTGGTCGCGCTGATGGACGACGCGCTCATGGGCGAGTCGCTGGTACCGGATGGCGAGCTGCCCGCGGACTGGAGGGATGCGATCGCGCTGATCGCCCGCCGGACCCGGGCGGCGCTGCTGCGCCACCCGTGGGCGGTGCTGGCGCTGCAGGGGAAGGGCGCCGCGAGCCAGGACGGCGCGTTCGGGCCGAACGGCCTGCGCCACTTCGAGCAGTCACTGGCCGCGCTGGATGGCGCTCCGATGGACACGGCGGCCAAGCTTGACCTGCTGACCATCGTGGACGACTACGTGTTCGGGCACGTCCTGCGCGCGGGCGAGGTCCAGGCCAGGTCGGCGGCCGCTGATCCCGGCCACGCCGCGGCGGTCATGGAGTTCATCTCCGGCCAGCTGGGCACCGGCAGGTTCCCGCGGATCGCCGCCCTCAGCCGCCATCCGGCGGCGCGGGACATGGCCGACCCCGGGCGGCTGGAAGCCACGTTCGAGCACGGCCTGGCGCTGCTCATCGACGCCGCTGCGGCAGCTGCGGCGGCCCGGCACGGCTGACCCGGCCGGGGTTGCCGACGGGCGGCCCGGCTGGCCTCAGCCAGCCAGCCCTGCCGCCCAGCAGAACGGAAGTGCCGCCTTGCCAGGAGGCGGTATTAGTCTGGACGCGTGGTTCTCGCACCGGAAGGCCGCAGGATGCTGCGCGTGGAGGCTCGCAATAGCCAGGTTCCCATCGAGCGCAAGCCGCCGTGGATCAAGACGCGGCTCCGCACCGGGCCCGAGTACACCGAGCTGAAGCGGCTCGTCCGACGCGAGGGGCTGCACACGGTCTGCGAGGAGGCCGGCTGCCCGAACATCTTCGAGTGCTGGGAAGACCGCGAGGCGACGTTCCTCATCGGCGGCGACCAGTGCACGCGGCGCTGTGACTTCTGCCAGATTGCCACCGGCAAGCCCGGCCCGCTGGACACCGACGAGCCGCGCCGGGTGGCTGAGTCAGTGGCCACGATGGGCCTGCGTTACGCCACGGTGACCGGCGTGGCCCGCGACGACCTGGCCGATGGCGGCGCCTGGCTCTACGCCCAGACCTGCCGGGAGATCCACCAGGCCGTTGCCGGCTGCGGCGTCGAGCTGCTGATCCCGGACTTCAACGCCAGGCCCGAGCAGCTGGCCGAGGTCTTCGCCGCGGCTCCCGAGGTGCTGGCCCACAACATCGAGACGGTCCCCCGGATCTTCCGGCGGATCCGTCCCGGCTTCCGCTACGAGCGATCGCTGGACGTGCTCGGCCAGGCCCGCGCGGCCGGGCTGGTCACCAAGTCCAACCTGATTCTCGGCATGGGCGAGGAGCGGCCAGAGATCAGCCAGGCCATGGCGGACCTGCGCGCCGCCGGGTGCGACCTGCTGACGATCACCCAGTACCTGCGGCCCTCGGCGCGGCACCACCCGATTGAGCGGTGGGTGCCGCCCGCGGAGTTCGACGAGATCGGCGAGGAGGCACTCGAAGCTCGGCTTCGCCGGCGTCATGGCCGGGCCGCTGGTCCGGTCCTCCTACCGCGCGGGCCGGCTGTACCGGCAGGCCATGGAGCAGCGGGCGCAGGCCCCCGAGGTACGCGCGCCGGCCGGGTGATCACGCTAACCCGGGGCACGTTTCGCGCAGGGTGTCCCATGCTCGTATCCTCACGTGCATGGTGAATAAGCCCGGCGCGACCGCGACCAAGAAGGCCGCGTCTGACGCTGACTCCCCCGGCCGGCTCAAGCAGCTCAGCATGGTCGCGGGCATCGTCCGCAAGACCAACCCCAGGGCGCTGCCGATCGTGGCCGGGACGGGCCTCGGAATCATCGTCATCTGCGTTGTCGTCGGGCTGCTGACTGGCACCGCGGGATTCCTCATCCCGCTCGGCGTGCTGCTCGGGATCCTGGGCGCGATGATCCTTTTCGGCCGGTTCGCGCAGTCCGCGCAGTACGCGGCCATCGCCGGCCAGCCGGGTGCCGCCGCGGCCATCCTGCAGAGCATGCGGGGCAACTGGACGGTCACGCCCGCCATCGCGGCCAACCGGAACATGGACATCGTGCACCGAGCCGTCGGCCGGCCGGGCGTCGTCCTGGTCGGGGAGGGCTCGCCGACCAGGCTCGGCAGCCTGCTCGCCGCCGAGAAGAAGCGGGTCTCCCGCGTCGCCTATGACATCCCGATCTACGACATCCAGGTGGGCGACGCGGAGGGGCAGGTCCCCATCCGGCAGCTGCAGAAGCACATCATGAAGCTGCCGCGCAACCTCAAGGGACCGGCCATCGCTGACCTCAACTACCGGCTGAAGGCCCTGCCGCAGTCGCTGCAGATGCCCAAGGGCCCGGTCCCGCGCACCGGCCGGATGCCCAAGCCGCCCCGGCCCAAGATCCGCTAGCGCCGCGGCACGCGGCCTCGCGCCGCGGCACGGCACGCGGCCGCGCGCCGCGGCGCGCGGCCTCGCCCTCCGGTCCTCCGGTTCTCCCGGCCGCTCAGCTCAGTGCCTGCGCCTCTCAGCTCCCCGCCCTGCGCTTTCCGCCTGCGCGGCCCGGTGAGGAACGTCATGGATGCGCAGCTGCTGCGCCTGTTTCAGCAGCAGATGCGCATCGACGTTGCTGCGCGGGAGAGCTTGATCACCAGCTTGCCCCGCAGCCTGCCGCAGGGCCGGCACCGGGCCGCCGGGCCTGCCGCCGGGCCGCCGGGCCGTCGAGACCCAGGAACACGGTGCAGGAGGCGGCCGCCAGCACGGCCCCGGCCGCCCCGGCGCCCATCACCACCGGGCCCGTCTCAGGTCCGGATGACTCAGGTCCGGATGACTCAGATCCGGATGACAACGGTGTTCGCCGCCTTGTCGTGCAGGCCCCGCAGGTCGCGGTCGAACACCAGCGGCGGGATCAGGGCAAGCAGCAGCACGGTCCGGACGGCCGACCGGAACAGGCCCACCGGCTTACCGTCCAGCCGGGCGACCCTGATCCCGAACAGCCGCTTGCCAACCGTGAACCCGGTCAGCGCGGTCAGGAGGTAGACCTCTACGGCGAACACCACGATGGTCCAGTACTGCGAGTGAAAGGCCCAGGTGGCGATGAGCTCGCAGAGCAGCCAGTCGACGACCAGCGCGCCGATGCGGCGGCCCACCGCGGCCACGGACCCCGGGCCCTCCTCGGGCAGCCCGAGCCGCTCGCCCGGATAGGTCCGGGCGCCGTCCTCGGCGGCCGGGCCGGGCTGGCCGGGCCGGCCGGGCGCACCCGACTCCGCCCAGTTTCCGTCGCTCACATGACCACCGTATCGGCTGGGCGGACCGCGCTGACCGGCGGCTGGCTGCCGTTTGGCATGCTGGAGGGCCAAGGGGGCGGCCGAGCCGGGGGGCTGCGTAACACGGGCGAAACACTGAAGACATGGCATGGAAACGGCCGGCTACTAGCCTCACAACCGCGCAGGGCGGCCGGCGCAACCGGCGGCGGCACACCGATGAGGAGAACTGATGTTCAAGAGCGGCGATGAGGTCCTTCGATTCATCGAGGCCGAGGGGGTGCAGTTCGTAGACGTCAGGTTCTGCGACCTGCCCGGCACGGTGCAGCACTTCACGGTCCCGGCGGAGTCCTTTGATGACAAGGTATTCAGCGATGGCCTGATGTTCGACGGCTCCTCGATCCGCGGGTTCCAGGAGATCCACGAGTCGGACATGCTGCTGCTGCCGGATGCGACGACGGCGGTCCTTGACCCGTTCCGTCAGCATAAGACCCTGAACCTGACGTTCTTCGTGCACGACCCGCTGACCGGCGAGCCGTACACCCGCGACCCGCGGAACATCGCCAGGAAGGCCGAGGACTACCTGCGCGGCAGCGGGATCGCCGACGCCGCCTTCTTCGGCCCCGAGGCCGAGTTCTACATCTTCGACTCGGCGCGCTACGAGACCAGCGCGAACGAGGGCTACTACCACATTGACTCGATCGAGGGCGCGTGGAACACCGGCCGCGACGAGCCGGGCGGCAACCTCGGCTACAAGCCGAGGTACAAGGGCGGCTACTTCCCGGTCCCGCCGATGGACCACTACACCGACCTGCGGTCGGAGATGGTCCGGGCGCTGATCGAGTGCGGTATCCAGGTGGAGATGCAGCACCACGAGGTCGGCACCGCCGGGCAGGCCGAGATCGACATCAGGTTCGACACGCTGCTGACCATGGCCGACAAGCTGATGCTCTACAAGTACGTGGTCAAGAGCGTGGCTAGGGCGGCGGGCAAGACCGTGACCTTCATGCCCAAGCCGCTGTTCGGCGACAACGGCTCCGGCATGCACTGCCATCAGAGCCTCTGGAAGGACGGCAGCCCGCTGTTCTACGACGAGGTGGGCTACGCGGGACTCTCCGATGTCGGCCGCTACTACGTGGGCGGGCTGCTGAAGCACGCGCCGTCCCTGCTGGCCTTCACCAACCCGACCATGAACTCCTACCACCGGCTGGTGCCAGGCTTCGAGGCGCCGGTCAACCTCGTGTACTCGCAGCGCAACAGGTCGGCCTGCGTCCGCATCCCGATTACCGGCCCGAACCCGAAGGCCAAGCGGCTGGAGTTCCGGGTGCCCGACCCGTCGGCCAACCCGTACCTGGCCTTCTCGGCCATGATGATGGCGGGCATCGACGGGATCAAGAACAAGATCGAGCCGCCGGAGCCGGTCGACAAGGACCTCTACGAGCTGCCGCCCGATGAGGCCAGGGCGATCCCGCAGGTGCCCGGATCGCTGGAGCGGGTGCTGGAGCACCTGGAGGCCGACCAGGACTACCTGCTGGAGGGCGGCGTCTTCACGCCCGACCTGATCGAGACCTGGCTGGAATACAAGCGCGCCAACGAGATCGACCCGCTCCGGCTGCGCCCGCACCCGCACGAGTTCGAGCTGTACTACGACGTGTAGCGAGATCAGTGCCGCTGATTGGACCCAGGCAAGACCCGAAGCCGGGCCCGCCCTTGCGGACGGGCCCGGCTTCGGCGTGTCAGTGTCGGGCACTCCTTAGCGCACCAGGTTCCCGAAGGTGCAGGTCCGACCGGTCGCCGTGGTCCGCGCCGGATTGCCTCATGCTTCGAGTGCCGCTCCCATGCAGCCCGCGGCGCCCAGGTTGCCGAGGTAGTCGATGAAGAACTTGATGATCTCGGATCCGCCCTCGGTGGTCTCGGCGAGTTCCTTGGTGGCGAACGGGGCGATGATGTTGGAGACGTTGCCGAGGATGCCCGCGGCCTCGGTTTCAGCGGACTGATCGGTCTGGAAGTTGTAGATGCTGCCGAGGACGGTGGATGCGATGGCGGAGGCCATGGTGAAGTACTGGCCGATCTCGGGCCACTCCTCCGGCGCGTCGCCCCCGGCCTCCAGGCCGGGCGGCTGGTAGTCGGCGAACTGGCCGCACAGCCCGACGACCGGCGGCACCAGCCCGAGCAGCCAGTTCGGCCAGATCATCGCGCCGTCGGGGCCGGAGCCGTCGATGGCGTTGGCGAACGGCGGCGCGGTGCTCCCGTCCTCGTTCGGCGCGCCAGGCCATTCCAGGATGGCCAGGACCAGGGGGGAAGCGATGTCGATCCAGCCGATGATGCCGGACGGCTCCTTGCCCACGACCCGGGACAGGTCGCCGACCGCGTCGGCGGCCCCCCAGATGCCCTGGCCGATCGCGGCGGACAGCCCCAGCCCGAACGCCCAGTTCGGCTGCGCGGCCACCCCGAGCTCGCTGTCCTGGCCGGTGCCGGCGGGGAACAGCGTGCTGCCGGAGCCGCTGATGATCCGGCTGGCCAGCGTGGCGGGGTACATCAGGACCAGGCTGACCAGGTGTCCGACGTTCATCGTGGTCTCGACGCCGAAGCGCTTCAGCACCTGCCCGACCAGCGGGATCTCCTCGAACCCGTGCGAGAGCATGGCGCTCAGCTGGCTCATGGCGGCCTGGCCCAGGTCGATGAGCGCCTGGACCAGCGCGTCGGCGAAGGCCAGCAGATCGTGCACGGCCTGCTTGAGCAGCGCGACAAGCTGGGCCAGCTGCCCCCCGTTATAGGAGTCGCCGCTCGCGAACAGGTCATTCAGCCCGCTCACGGTCCCGCTCCCGTTCCACAGCAGGGCACCGATGTCGGTCACGAATTGCAGGCCGTCCTGCAGCGCGGTGGCCAGCTGGGTGAGGGCCTGCTGCAGGTCGGCGTTCACCTCGGCCGGGGTGTCGCTGGCGAAGAAGGACTCGATCTTGTCCAGCAGCCAGTTGTGCTGGACGCCGCCGAGGTACTTCACCATGTCGAAGGCCCCTGACGGCGGGCTGGGCACCGCGCTGCCGAAGGTCACCTGAGCCACGCCAGGCATCACGATCGCGTCGATCTTCTGGTCGATGGCGTCCTCCAGGTTCGCGAAGAAACCCTCCGCTATCTGGCCGAATTCGGTCAGCTTGCCATTGACGGTCAGGGGCAGCTGCGTCAGCCAGGTCTGGACCATCTGGGCGTTCTGCCCGGCCTGCTGGATCAGCTCGCCGATGTTCTGCCGCAGCCAGGTGATGACATCGCCGATCTCGGCGCCGAGCTTCTGGAAGAACCCGGTGACGGCGTGGATGGCCGACCTCATGTCGGTGATCACGTAATCGGCCGTGCCGATGATCTCGTCCTCCACGGTGACGGCCAGGCTGATGGCCCAGTTCCAGGCGCCAGTGGCCTCGTCCTGGACCCAGTTCGCGGTGCAGGTCGCGACCTGGATGGCGTCGTGCCGCACGGCGTGGAAGAAGGACTCAGCGTCGTTCTTGACGGTGTCCCACCAGCCGGACAGCGACTGCAGCCGGTCCGGGTCGGCCAGCAGCGGCGCCTGCACGCCGCCCGGCGCGGGGGAACTGGTGTAGGCGGGCACGGCTCCGGACAGGTCCAGGGTCCACGACTTGGCATCGTCCGGACCAGGGGTGGCTCCCTGCCCGGCCTTGACGCACTGGTTAATCGCCGAGACCACCGCGCTCGCCGCGTTGGCCTGATCGTCGCCGGACAGGCCGGCCAGCCCCGGGCACAGCGGGGTGCCGTCGGCCTTGCGCGCGGCCACCAGCGAGCTGCCGGACAGCGATTCCATGTCATTCAGCGGCGCAGCGCCGGCCAGGTACGCGTGCACGTCCGCGTCCGGGCTGACCATGGCCGGGGCGCTGTCATCGCCTGCGTCGTCATCGGAGACGACCTGGACGGTCAGCTGGGGGGCGTCCAGCTCGACCGCCGGGGTAGCGAAGGTGACCCGGCCGTAGGAGCTGGTGGTGAACGTGGCCGGGTTGCCCGGCCCCAGCAGCGTGCTGCCACTGGCCTGCCAGGTGCCGGCCGGCCGGTCGGCGCCGACGGTCACCGCCGCGCCCGCCACCGCGGCGCCGTTGGCGTCGGTGACCGACAGCTGCACCCGCCAGCTGTCCAGTTCCTGCAGCGTGGCACTGTCCTGCTGGACCGGGACCAGCGACCAGCCCGTGGCCGGGTCCCTGGCCAGCACGTTCAGGGTCGCATCGGCCAGCACCACGAACAGCGTGCCCGCCGTGGCATCGGCCGGCGCGCTGTACACCGCCGTCACGTCCGGCTGCAGCGGGATCGGGCCGGCGACGTTGAGCGGGACCGCGGCCGGGTCGCCGTACTCGGTGACGACATTGACGGTATCGCCGACCAGCATGGCGAAGCTGAACAGGCCGGCGTCCTGCCACACGGCGACCTTGTCCGGCCCCAGCGCCGATCCGGCCGATCCGATGTCCGCCGGGCCGAGCGTCTCGCTGACCGGCGTGGCAAACCAGATGTCGCCGTGTGCATCCTGATAGGCGTAGCCGGGCGAGGACCACGACAGGCCGGCGGGGGGCCAGCCCACCCACAGCAGCGCGCCCTGGCCCTCCAGCTGGCCCCCGCTGGTGCTGACGGAGTACTGACCGTCTTGCTGGTACCAGGTGATGGTGCCGCCGGAGTCGGCCAGCACGATGCCGGCCGCCCACTCCGCGCCATTCCACGCCGACGAGGTCCACATGACCCACGCGTCGGTGATGCCGGTGACGCCCGGGCCCGACAGCGGCTCGACGTCGAAGCCGGTACCGTCCCCCGACGGCAGGTACAGCGAGAAGTTGCCGGACGTGTCCCGCGCGTAGAAGTACGGGATGCCCCCGGCGGGATCCAGCCCGGCCCGCAGCGGGCTCAGCTCGACGGTCTGCACCCAGAAGTCGGCGTCACCGACCGTGCTCCAGGTGCCGGTCGTGGTGTCGAAGTTCAGCGGTCCGATCATGACCGGCTGCTCGGTATCCCCCGATGGCGTGACGAAGACGCCCATCACGTTCCCGCTGCCGTCCGTCCCCACCGCCACGTCGGTGATCTCGTTCGGGATGGAGGTGTTCGGGTCCCCGCTCAGCAAGACGTACGTCCAGCCGCTGGTCGCCGCCGGATCGCGCTTCAGGTACCCCAGATTCCCGCCGGTCACGACGAGCGCTTCCACCGTGCCGTCCGACTGGATGAACGGCCGGACCAGGTCGCCAGGGTTGATGATCAGCTGATCGGTGAGGAAGTAATCCTCGCTCAGCACGCAGCTGCCCTGTACCGAGAAGGGCGGCGTGTACGGCGAAGCCGCCGCCCCCTCCATGCGCGGCGCAGAGGCAGCCGGGTGGGACTGGATGGTCATGGTGGATCTCCTTTTCTCAATGTGCGGATGCATTCCACTCTCGGCGGTGTCGAGATCCCAGTCCCTAGAGAGACTCCGCAGTTCACCCAGGAAGGTTCCCCCGCTTGTATCCACAGGCGTGGCGTTCTGGACCACCGAGATCGAGAATGGATGCCGGTTTGCCAACGGCTACGCTCTCATTGTCCGGATTGCCGACGTCACAGCCAAGAGCGAGGTGGGCGTGTGCAGGACCGGCAGACACCGCTCGATCTTTTCGCTGGCCGGACAGCGGAGCTCGCGGATGTCGGGGCGCTACCCTCACCCTTGGCCTGCGCGCCTACTTCCACCTGGCGCTGGCGGCCGAGAACGGCCAGGTCACGTACTTGCAGTCGGCCCTGGCGTGGCTGGCAGGATGGCTGGCGGAGCAGCGGGGCACCCCCCGAGGAGGCCGGGCGGATCTACCAGCGCGGCGAGGACACCGCCAGCACGGAAAGCCCGGTTCACACGGCCCGGTTACCACCTCGGCAACATCTACGCCAAATGCGGCCTGCAAGGACGGCAGCAGCTGCGGCGCTTCGTCGAGCAATGGCGCCAGCCGGCCGCGGTCTAACGGTCAGCCTGGCCCGGCGCGGCCCGCTGTGCCGGAGATGATCCGCTAGGAACCGATCGCTACCGAACGCTACTTACTAACGACAATGGGTTGCTAGTGCGCTATTATCAGTAGTGATCCTGATACCTTCCTGTCGGATCGGGCCCCGCCTGGGTTGCGCACCTGGCGGGGCCGCAACTTTCCGGGACCAGCGGCATGCCTGCGGCCGTGGCGCATGGCGGCTCGCCGGACTCTCGCGTTCAGGACCGCCCGGCCCTCCGCAAGGCGCGTCGTCGCCGGCCGCGGCGGAACCAGCCGTCCCGTCCCCCTACTGCGGTACCAGCGGGAGCGCCAGGTCCGTCCCGCGTGCGCCCGGCGGGCGGCGCTCAGCCGTAGAACAGCCGCTCCATCACGGCCCTGGCCCGCCGGGCGGCCCGCCGCCAGTCCTCGGCCAGTTCCTGATAGCCGTCAGGCGGGTAGCCGAGCAGCCGGGCGACGGCGGACAGCTCGGGGACCGCGGTCGGCAGGGTGTCCGAGGCGCGGCCCCTGGCCAGCATGACGGCATCCCTGATCCGGGTGGCGAGCAGCCAGGCGGCGGTGAGGGCATCACCGTCAGCCGCGCTCATCAGCCCGGCCCCCACCGCGGCCCCCAGCGCGCCGAGCGTGCGCGTCGTGCGCAGCTCCGGCATCGCGCCGGCATGCCGGAGCTGCAGCAGCTGGACCACCCACTCCACGTCCGTCAGACCGCCGGGGCCAAACTTCAGGTGCAGGGCGGGCTCGATGCCCCGCGGCATCCGCTCGGCCTCCATCCGCGCCTTAATCCGCCTTATTTCCCGAACGGAAGCCTCGTCGATTCCCCCGGCCGGGTGCCTGAACTCGTCCGCGATGGCCAGGAACGCCTCCCCCAGCTCGCGGTCCCCGGCGGCCGGCCGGGCCCGCAGCAGCGCCTGCGCCTCCCACGGCAACGACCACCGCCGGTAGTAGGCGCGATAGGAGGCAAGGGTGCGAACGAGCGGCCCCTGCCGTCCCTCGGGCCGCAGGCCTGCGTCCAGATGGAGGACCGGATCGGCTCCCGGCTGGCCCAGCACGGCGCGCAGCTCCTCGGCCACCGCGTGCGCAGCGCGGGTTGCCGCCTCCTCGCCGGCTCCCGGCCGCGGGTCGTGCACGAACAGCACGTCCGCGTCGCTCGCGTAGCCCATCTCCTGACCGCCCAGCCTGCCCATGGCGATCACCGCGAGCCTGGTCGGCAGCGGGCCGCTGCGCCGCTCGAAGTCCCGCATCACGGCCTGCAGCGCCGCCTCGATCGTCACCACAGCCACGGTGGTCAGCGCCGCGCCGACGTCCTCGGCACCGGCGAGATTCAGCACGTCCGCCATCGCCGTGCGCAGCAGCTCCCGGCGCCGGATCGCCAGGACGGCCCGCACCGCGTCGGTCAGGTCGTCGTGCCGGCCGACGGCGGCCATCGCCTCGGCGCGCAGCCCGCCGAGCGGAACCGGAGCGAGCTCGGCATCGCTGCCGAGCATCGCGACGGCTTCCGGCGCGCGCAGCAGCAGGCCGGTCGCGTACCGGCTGGAGGCCAGCACCCTGGCCATCCGCTGCGCCACGATCATGTTGTCACGCAGCAGCCGCAGGTACCACGGCGAGCCGCCGAGAGCCTCGCTGACCTGCCGGAAGGCAAGCAGCCCCGCATCCGGCTGCGGTGCGTCGGCGAACCAGCCGAGCAGCACCGGCAGCAGGGTGCGCTGGATGGCCGCCTTCCTGGACACGCCGGAGCTGAGGACCTCGATGTGCCGCAGCGCCCCGGCCGGGTCGATATAGCCGAGTGCTTCCAGCCGCTCAGCCGCCGCGGCCGGAGTAAGCCGGACGGCGGTGCCGGGCAGCTGCGCGACGGCACCCAGCAGCGGCCGGTAGAACAGCTTCTCGTGCAGCTGCCTGACCTGGCTGGCGTGCCGCCGCCAGCGGGCGGTGAACTCATCCGCCGGGTCTGGCCGGCCAGGGCCGACGCCAGTCCTGGCACTGCTGCCCGCCAGTACGCTGCCCGCGCCAGTCCAGGCCCTGCCCGGGCCGGGCGCGGAGCCCGCCAGGCCGGCCGCGGCACCGTCGGGCCCCGCGGCCGCTGCCGCGGCGTCACTGCCGAGCCGCATCCGCGGCAGCGCCCGGCCCAGCTGGCGAAGCACCGCCGGGTCCTCCGGCAGCATGTGCGTGCGCCGCAGCTGGCGCAGCTGCAGCAGGTGCTCGACGCCGCGCAGGAAGCGGTAGGCGGCGCCCAGGCTGGCTGCATCAGCCCGCCCCACGTACCCGCCGGCGGCCAGCGCGGCCAGCGCCTCCAGCGTGCTGGGCACGCGCAGGGCCGGATCGGCCCGGCCGTGCACCAGCTGAAGCAGCTGCACCGCGAACTCGATGTCCCGCAGGCCGCCGGGCCCGAGCTTCAGCTCCCGGCCCGCCTCATCGGGCGGCAGGCTGCCGATGACCCGGCGCCGCATGGCCTGCACGTCGGTCACGAAGTCATCGCGCTGGGCCGCCTGCCACACCATCGGCTCCAGCGCCGCCACGTAAGCAGCCCCGAGCTCGCTGTCGCCGGCGGCCGGCCGTGCCTTCAGCAGGGCCTGGAACTCCCACGTCTTCGCCCACCGCTCGTAGTAGGCCACGTGACTGGCCAGCGTCCGCACCAGCGGGCCGCTGCGGCCCTCCGGCCGCAGATTCGGGTCGACCGGGAACAGGGCGCCTTCCGGCGCGGCATGCGAGCAGACCCGGATCATGCCGCTGGCCAGCATGGTGGCCGTGCGCAGCGCCGCCGACTCATCCTCGTCCGCCGAGGCCGGCTCGGCCACGAAGATCACGTCGACGTCGCTGGCGTAGTTCAGCTCCCGGCCGCCGCACTTGCCCATGGCGATCACCGCCAGGCGGCAGGCCGCCGGGCCGACCGGGCCGGCCGGAAGGTCGGCCCGCGCAATGGCGAGCGCGCCCTCCAGCGCCGCGGTGGCCAGGTCGGCCAGCTCGGCCATCACCGCCTCGATGGGCTCGGCTCCGGTCAGGTCCCTGGCCGCCAGCCGCAGCAGCCGCCGCCGGTAGGCGGTCCGCAGCTGCGTCGCCGGGTCCCGCCCGCCCAGCCGCTCCCGGTCTGCCACCGGCGCCTCCGGGCCGCCCCTGTCGGCGGCCGAGCCCGCGCCGTTGGCCCCGCCAGCGCCGGGGCCGGCCGCTGCCGCGGCGCGGATCGCCGCCTGGCCGGCTTCTGCTCCCGAATCGGTGCCTGCGCCGACAGCGGCCAGCAGCTCGGCCCGCAGCCGGGGGCCCGACGGGCGGGCCAGCGCCTCCGGGCCGGCGAGCAGCTGCCAGTCGTCACGATGCCGGGCCAGGTGATCACCCAGCGCCGCGCTGACGCCGAGCACGCTGATCAGCCGGTCGCGCAGGTGCAGATCGTCATGCAGGGCGGCACGCAGCGCCGGGCCGGGCGCCATCCTGGCCAGGCTGGCCAGGGCCAGGTCCGGATCAGCGGCCGCGGCCAGCGCCTCGACCAGCGGCACGTCGGCCCCCTCCGCGTCGAGCCCGAGTTCCTCGAAGAGCAGCCGCTGGGCCCGTCCGGTGTCGGCGAAGCCCAGCGCCGCCAGTTGCCCGGCCAGCGTCCCGCGCGGCATGCTCACCCCTGCACGGTACCGGCTCGGATGATCGGGGCGACGCTGCGCGCCGGGCGGAATCGTGCCGTCAGGCGGGCTGGGAAGCAGCCAGGAGCGGCCCGGCCGGCCCGGCCTGGCCGCCGGAGGGCGCCAGGCCAGCCAGCAGATTTGCCGAGGCGGCCTGGAACCGCGCGATGTCGCCGTACGGGCGGGCGACGAGCATGGCTCCTTCCAGGCTGGCCACGATCATGCGGGCGGTGTCGCGGGCGGAGCCGGCGAACTCCAGGGTGCCGTCTTCCCGGCCCAGTTCCAGGACCTGCTCCAGCCAGCTCTCGTTCTGGTCGAAGAAACCGATCACGGCGTCCTGCATGGGCCGCGGGAGGGTCTGGTACTCGGCCGCGAGCATGCCGCACAGGCACATCTTGCGGTCGCTCAGCACGCGCAGGTAGACATCCGCGTAGGCGGCCAGCCTTGCGCTGGCGGCTGCGCCAGCGGATCCGGCCGCCGAGAGGGCCTCGGCGAACCGCGCGGCATACCGGGCGATGAGCGCCTCGCCGAGATCGGCCTTGGTGGCGAAATGGTAGTGCAGGGCGGCCTTAGTGATCTGCAGCTCGGCCGCGATGTCGGCATAGCTGAAGCCGTTGAAGCCGCGGACCTGGACCAGTCCCTCGGCAACGTCCAGGATCCTGGCTGCCGTGCCCGCATCGTCCGGCCCGCGCCGTGCCGCCATCTAATCCTCCGCAGCCCTTGACCACTGACCTATCAGTAAGTCAGACTTTGACCTATTGGTTAGTAAGTCTACTGGAGAACCACGTCAGCGGGCAGCTGGCGATCCGGATGGATGACGGCGCCGTGTTCGTCGCCGGCCCCGGAGACGTGACAGCGCTGCCGGCCGGCCACCACGCCCGGGTTGCCGGCGACGAGCCCGCGGTCACCGTCGACTGGTTCGGCGCGGGTAATTACGGCCGCTGACTCACCGACAGGTCACACCGCAGCCGGGGACCAGCCCCGGCTCAACCCGAGGGAGGCCATCATGGCCCGCAAGATGATCGACTGCCGCGCAGTGCCCAACGACATCGGCTGCACGCTCACCATCGCCGGCACCGAGGACGAGGTCCTCGACGCCGCGGCGGCGCACGCTGTCACCAGGCACGGCCACCAGGACACCCCGGAACTGCGGGAGATGCTCCGCGGCGCGCTGCAAGCAGCCGAGCCTGCCCTGGCATGAGCAGCATCAGCCAGGCCGCCGTTGAGCCGGCCGCCGTCGTCGGCCGGTTCAACGCGGCGTGGAACGACCACGACCTCCCCGCGGCGCTGGCCCTGACCAGTGACGACTGCGTGTTCGAGTCGACCTCGCCCGGCCCGGACGGGCAGCGCTTCGTCGGCCACGCGGCCATCGCCGCGGCCTGGAAGCCGATCTTCGACGACCGCTTGAGCCGCTTCACCGTCGAGGACTCGTTCACGGCGGGATCTCGCATCGTGCAGCGCTGGCGCTATGACTGGGACGGCGGCCACGTCCGCGGCGTCGATGTCATCACCGTCGCGGACGGCAAGGTCACCGAGAAGCTCGCCTACGTCAAGGGCTAGCGCTAGCCAGCCAGGCTCGGCGCAGCACGAACGGTCCAGCGGCTTAGCACGGCGCGCAGCCCGGCCGCCGTCGTGCCCGCCCCTGCATGGTGGACCACCGATCCGGGCGGATCGCAACGGCGGCTGCGGAGTCCGGCCCTCAGCTGCCGCCCTGGCGCTTCAGCCGCCTGATGAGCTTCGTGATCAGGTAGATCATCGCTATCACCTCCTCCGGGCCGGGCGGTCACTCGGGGCTGACCGCGGTCGCGTCCGCACGCTCGGCGGGAGCCCCGGCCCCTGCGGCCCTGGCTGTCGCCGCCCTGGCCTTGGCGGCCAGGATCCCGGTGCGGCCGAGCAGCATGGCCAGGGACAGGAAGATGAGGCTGTCAGTGAGGGCGCCCACGGTGACCTGGTTAGCCGCCATCCAGCTGCCGAGCTGGGCGCCGAACACGTGGCTGGCGCCGTAGGTGAAGTAGATGCGGCCGGCCGTGACGGCGACCCAGACGGCGGCATACGGCAGTGCCGCGCGCGAGATGGCGCGGCCGGCCTGGCCGTCGTGGCCAACGCTGATCGCCGTGGCGGCCAGGACGCCGAGGGCCAGCCCCGCGGCCGCGCCCGCGATCTCCAGCGCCAGGCCGCTCCCGGAGGAGGCAGCGCCTTTGAAGAAGAACGGGATGATGACGGCGGCGGCGATCACCGGGCGCAGCAGCCGCATCGGGGTGACCTTGCGCCGGCCGAGGTCGGCCGACAGCACCACGGCGAGGATGACGAGGTTGAGAATCCAGACGCTGGCGGGCACGGGATCTCCTGAATGAGACAGCCTGACGGGCGGGTGAGCTGACGGCTGCCACGCTAGGCGCCGCCGCGGGACACGCGCGCCGGCCCGCGGCTTGATCCCGGGTGGAGGCCGGGTGGAGACAGCGACGTCGCCGTGAGATCAGCCTGGCCGCCGGCCCGGGCTGCCAGATACCGTGGTACCGGCCGTCCGGAATTACCGGCAGGAACGCTGCTCCCGCCCGGCCTGCCAGGAGAGTGCGTGTTCCTCTTTCTCGTCGGACGCAAGCTGGCCGCGAGCCGCCAGGACCAGGCACTGCCCGCCCGGATGGCGGACGTGTCTCATGCGATGTACCTGTTCCGGGCCGCTGTCGTGGCGGTCGCGCTGGTCGCGGTGTGCTTTGCCCAGCCGCATCCGTGGACAGCCGGGAGCCGCGGCCTGGCGATCGCGGTCACGCTCGTGATCGCGGCCATCGGCTGGATCACCTGGATGCTCGCTGAGCGCAGCTACCGGCTGCGAGTGGCCGACCTGATCGTCCTCGGTGCAGCCGGCGGCGCGCTCACGGGGCTGTCGCCCAACAGCGCGGCCATCGCGGTCTGCTGCATCGTGACCTTCAGCGCAGGCGAGCACCTGCGCGCTGATCTGTCCCTGGGCATCAGCACGGAGACGCTGGCGGCCTTCCTCGCCGCCGCGCTGGCCACCGGCGCGTCGACCGGGGACTTGTTCGGCTACGCAGCCGCCATCGCCGGCATGTGGATCCTGGGCGTGACCCGGCGCGGCTCGATGCTGCGGGCCGAGCAGGCCGAGCAGGACGCGGGCCGCCTGACCCCGCGCGAATCGGAGGTGCTGCGCCTGATCGCGGCCGGCGAGTCCAACCGCGCGATCGCGCGGATCCTGTTCGTCAGCGAGGCCACGGTCAAGACGCACGTCAACCGGATCTTCGCCAAGACCGGGTCCCGGGACCGGGCACAGGCCACGCGCTACGCCTACGCTCACGGCTACGCCGATCCCCCGGCCCCCGCCGCCCCGCGGGCGCGTCCGCACCCGTAGCCTGCATCCGCCGGGATAACGGCAGGCCAGCAAGAAAGCGCCGCGCTGCCCGGCGCGGTGTCGCCGGTAACCGAGCCGGGAGGCAGGACAGCTGTGAAGACCGTGAGCGCGACCATTTACATCGACGCCTCGCCGATGGCGGTGTGGGCGATCCTCACCGACCTGAGTCGCTACCGGGAGTGGAACCCGCTGTTCCGTGAGGCGTCCGGCGACGTGATCGCCGGGAAGAGGATCAGGCTGCGCAGCGCCCATCCGGCCAGCGGCCGGATGATGACTATCAAGCCCAGGATCGTCGCTGCCGAGCCCGGTGCCGAGCTGCGGTGGTCCTCCAGCCTGCCGGGCATCATGACGGGCGAGCACAGCTTCACCCTGAGCCCGGTGGGCACCGGCACCCGGCTGGTCCAGAGCGAGAGCTTCAGCGGCGCCATGGTGGCGTTCTCCGGCAGGGCTTTCGCGAGCACCGAGGCCAGCTTCCAGGGCGTCAACGAGGCTCTCAAGGAACGTGCCGAGGCCAACTGATCATCGGGCGCCGCGGCGATGACTCTGGCCAGCACGGCAGGAAGCCCGGATGCCCGGCCGGGCATGCACTGGACGGCAGTCACGGGCGGGGCAGCCGACGGGCCTGCGCGGCTCCGCACCGCTCCCGGCGCCGCGTTCTGTCAGCGGGGCGTGGCACAGTTCTCTGGTGGATGATGGCCCGTCTGCTTACCGCGAATGGAGTGCCGGGGCCCGGCTCGCTGCTGACGTTGCGTGCCTGTGGGCAGCAGTGCCCGACCCCGCGGATCCCCGCGACGCCCTGGTTCTGCCCGACGCCTGCATCGACGTCATCTGGGATGGATCATCGCTGTTCGTGGCCGGCCCGGACACCGGACCGGTGCCGGTGCCCTGGCGGCCCGGCACGATGTTCGCCGGCCTGCGGTTCCGGCCGGGCCGGGCGCCGGGCTTCCTGGGCCCGCCGGCGTCGGAACTGCTTGATCAGCGGGTGACCCTGGCCGACCTGTGGGGACGACCGGCGGCGGACGCCCTGCAAGAGCGCGTGCAGCGGGCACCGGACGTGCGCGCCGCGGCGGCAGCGCTGGCTGCCGCCGTCGAAGCGCGCGCCGCGATAGCCCGCCCCGCTGACCCGGTGGTGAGCTCGCTGGTTGACTGGCTGCAGCGTGGGCCCGAGTCCGCGCGGGTCGTCCGCGAGGCCGCACGGGCCCTGGGGGCAGGCGAGCGCCGGCTGCACCGGCGGTGCTGCGCCGCGGTGGGCTACGGCCCCAAGATGCTGGAGCGCGTCCTGCGGTTCCGCCGGGCCCAGCGCCTGGCGGCTGCGGGCTCCAGCCTGGCCGCCGTGGCCGCTGAGGCCGGCTATGCCGATCACGCCCACCTTGTCCGTGAGTGCCGGCGCCTGTCCGGGCGCGCGCCGTCCGATCTGTTCAAGACGGCCAGCCAGCTGCCGGCCTAGCGTGGGGCTCATGGAGAACGCATTTGCCGCAGGGGATCTCTTCCTGCTCCGCCAGGCGCGGCTGCTCGAGCGCCGCCTGTTCGCCGCCTGCTTCCTCGGCCAGTCGCTGTCCCGGGTCATCGACGCGCTGCGCGGCTACCAGAACGACGACGGCGGCTTCGGCCACGCGCTCGAGCCGGACAAGCGCTGCCCGGCCAGTCTGCCGGTTGACGTCGAGGCCGCCTTCCAGGCGCTGGCCACGGTCGGCGCCACCGATCGCAAGATGGTCCTGCGGGCCTGCGACTTCCTCGCCGCCGCAGCCGCCGAGGCCGGAGCGGGCGGCGGCGTTCCGCTGGCCTTCCCGGTCATCGAGTCCTTTCCCCGCGCCGAGCACTGGACCGAGTGGACCTACCAGCCCGGTCTCAATCCGACCGCCGGGCTCGCGGGCCTGCTCTACCAGCTCGGCGTCGAGCATCCGTGGCGGGAGCAGGCCACCCGGTACTGCTGGGAGAAGATCGAGTCAGGCGGCGCGACGGACTTCGTGCACACGCTCGCCGAGGTGCTTGTCTTCCTGGAGCACGTGCCGGACCGCGACCGGGCCAACGCCTGCGCCGCGGATCTGGCCGGTCAGCTGGCCAAGGTCCCCGGCCTGCACCTGGACCCCGGCGCCCCCGGCTACGGCCTGACGCCGCTGCAGCTCGCGCCGGCCGCCGACTCGCGCTGGCGCCGGCTGTTCACCGACGAGCAGATCAGCGCTCACCTCGATCAGCTCGAGCGGAGCCAGCAGGCCGATGGCGGCTGGCCGGTCAGCTGGCAGCCCCCGAGCGAGGCATCGCTGCTGGAATGGCGGGGAATCGTCACGCTCCAGGCGCTGCGCACGCTCACCTCGTACGGCCGCCTGGCCCCGGCCACCTGAGTCAGCCGGCGGCGGGCCGCAGGCAGATCATCTCCCGCATCCCGCATGGCGGGATCCGCGGGTTCGGCCGCAGCTGGCCGCCGATCAGGCGGCTCCCGGCCGCAAGCAGCGCGTTGCCCGGATCCCACAGCGCGGGCTGCGCCCGTCCGCCGGCCGTGACGCTGTCGAGCAGGCAGCCGGAGGTGCTGACGACCAGCACTGGCGGTAGCCCGGCGGCGGCGCGGAAGGCAAAGCCGTAGCTGGCCTGGATAAGCGGGCAGGAGGCGAGCTGCTGACCTGCCGCGTGCTCGCCATTCAGCAGGCTGGCCAGCTCGGCTATCACGGCCGGCGCGGTGATAGTCCGGCTGACCTGGCGCGGAATCGGATTGAGGCTGGCACCGGTGATCGTGACCGCGTGCAGGCGAGCCGCCCGCACGTACTCGGCCACTGACCGCGGCGGGAACCAGATCACCTGGGCGTCGGCGCGCAGCAGCGAGCCCCGGCCATCCGGCACCACGCTGGCCAGCAAGTAGACCGCGTCGATGCCGGGCGGCACCGAGTGCGGCGAGTAGCCCACGTTCTCCATGTCCGCGCCAGGCCGGCTGCCTGCCTCGCCATGGCTGGAGACCGGGAGGCCGGCGGGCGCGTGCGCGAGCAGGAAGCCGTCCGCGGCCGCCATCGACTCCGGCAGGGCGAACAGCAGGTGCAGGTCCGCCGAGTCCTGGCCGCCCGCATACAGATCGGGGTCGCGCAGCTGGCCGGGCAGCTGCGCTACCGCGGTGCGCCGGGCTCCGGGCGGCAGCCGCAGCTGCCCCAGCTCCCGCCTGGCCAGGGCGAGCGCCTCGGCGCGCGAGCCGGCCGGCGGAGTGCCGGGCAGCTGACCCGGGCGGGTCGTGCCCGGCGCCGGGGAACTCGCCGAGCCGGATTCCGCCGCCGGGCGGGTAGCGCCAGCCAGGCTGCCGCGGCTGGCTGACCCGGCCACGCTGCCGCAGCCAGCGATCGTGATGCACGTCATCGCGGCAACGGCCAGCAGCGTGCGCGGCCAGGCACTCCAGCATGATGGTCGCATCGCGCGCCTCCCGGCCGGCTTCTGCCGGGCGATCCGTTCGGGCGCCCGGTGCCGGTTAGACGCGGGCTGACGGCATCCGGTTCCGGACCGGCGCCCGGGCCGGCGTCACGCTGGAGGCGAGCCGGCCTCAGATCTGGGTCGGGCCGAACGTCGGCTGTCCCAGGCGGGCGGCCAGCGGGTTCCAGAGCGCCACGAATTTCTGCTTGACCACGGTCGCCTCGTCCGAGGCCCGCACGCCGGCCAGGTAGGAGCTATCGCTGGTGCTGACCGGGCACTGCCCCCCCTGCCCCAGGTCTTGCATCCAGCCGATGAATTCGTCGTCCGCCAGGATGGAGAGCCGCAGCGCCCGGCGGAGATAGTCCCGCATGAGCTCGCCTGACGGGATGGCTGACACGTCCAGCGCGGCGAGCCGGTCGACCGCGCTGCGGCGCCGGCTGACCGCCTCCCGGATCCGGATGATGGCCGCGGGCGGGGCCGCACTGCAGCCCGTGACCTCGTCGGTCGCGCTGACGACGGTGTTGCGCGCCCCGGCACTCAGGTCGATGACCGCGCCCATCTGCGCCAGCTCGGCGCGCGGTGTCGCGGTGCGGACCGCTCGGGGTGACCGGCCGGCCGTGGCCGACACCCGGCTGGCCGCACCGCCCAGATCGCTGCTCCGGACCACGAAGATCCCGATGCCCACGACGAGCAGGAAGGCCATCAGCACCAGTCCGGCTATCGCTCCGAAGCCGAGGCGGCCGCTGTCCGGCGGCTGGGCGGGCTGGGCAGGCTGAGGCTGCTGAGGTGGCCGCCGGGCAGCACTGCCCGGACGGCCGCCTCCCCGGCCGGCCGAGCTGCGGGCAAAAATCTCCTCCAGCGGGCTGCTGGTCGCGTCATCCGCTGGCGCGTAACGCTCCTGCTGGCCGGTCTCGGGTCCCGAGTAGCGGTCCTGCTGGCCGGTCTCGGGTCCGGAGTAGCGGTCCTGCTGGCCGGTCTCGGGTCCGGAGTAGCGGTCCTGCTGGCCGGTCTCGGGTCCGGAGTAGCGGTCCTGCTGGCCAGTCTCCGGCGGCGCGTAACGGTCCTGCTGGCCAGTCTCCGGCGGCGCGTAACGGTCCTGCTGGCCGGTCTCCGGCGGCGCATAACGGCCACCGGCCGCCCCCTCCCTGCCGCCAGGAAGCATCAGCTTCATTGTTCGCTGCGGGTCCGCTCCCTGCGGGTCCGCTCCCTGCGGGTCCGCTCCCTGCGGGTTGGCTTGCCGCAAATCGGGCGGCGCCGTCAGCCTGACGGTCCGCTCGGTGTCCGGCGGGGTCGGCAGGCTCACGGTCCGCTCCGGGTCGGCCGACGCAGTGGTCCCGGTGGCCTGCTCGGACGGAAGGCCCCGCCCGCAGCTCAGGCAGAACGGCGCTGAATCCAGCGGAACAAGCGCACCGCACTCAGGGCAGTGGCGCGTCATACCGCTCCTTTCGTCGCCCGGTGTCTCCGGTCACCGGTGCTGGCGCAGCGCGAGGCCGGGGCATTGCTGCCCGGCCGCAGGCTGGCGAGAGCACGGCGGCAGGCGGTGACCACCCGTGACAGTGCGCTTGCGAGCCGTCGCGACGGCGTCAGCCCGCATGCCTTACCCGGATCTCGTCAAAGTACCTGCTAAGCGAGCCGGGCGCGGCCAGGTCTGGCCGCAAGCATCAGAGAACGGGCAGGTAACGGTCGAGCTCGAACTCGGTGACCTGGCGGCGGAACTCCTGCCATTCCTCCCGCTTGTTGCGCAGGAAGAAGTCGAAGACGTTCTCACCCAGCGTCTCGGCGACCAGCTCGCTGCCCTGCATGACGTTGATCGCCTCGGACAGGTTCTGCGGCAGCGGGTCGATGCCGAGCGCGCGCCGCTCGGCCGACGTCAGCGCCCAGACGTCGTCCTCGGCGCCGGGCGGAAGCTCGTAGTCCTCCTCGATGCCCTTCAGCCCGGCGGCCAGGATCACGGCGAAGGCCAGGTACGGGTTGCAGGCCGGATCGATGGACCGGAACTCGATCCGCGTCGCGTTGCCCTTCTGCGGCTTATACATCGGGACCCGGATGAGGGCGGAACGGTTGTTGTGCCCCCAGCAGACGTAAGCCGGCGCCTCACCGCCGGCTCCGGCTATCCGTTCTGTACCGCCCCAGAGCCGCTTATAAGAATTGACCCACTGGTTACAAACCGCGGTGATCTCGGCGGCATGCCGGAGCAGCCCGGCGATGAACGCGCCGCCGATCTTGGATAGCTGGAACTGGCCGGCCGGGTCGTGGAACACGTTGCGGTCGCCCTCGAACAGCGACATATGGGTGTGCATGCCGGAGCCCGGGTACTCGGAGAAGGGCTTCGGCATGAACGAGGCGTAGACCCCCTCCTGCAGCGCCACTTCCTTCATCGCCAGCCGGAACGTCATGATGTTGTCCGCCGTGGTCAGCGCGTCGGCGTAGCGCAGGTCGATCTCCTGCTGGCCGGGCGCGCCCTCGTGATGGCTGAACTCCACCGAGATGCCCAGCGCCTCGAGCATGCTGATCGCGTTGCGCCGGAAGTCATGGGCGATGCTGTGCGGGGTGTGGTCGAAGTAGCCGCCGGTGTCGATCGGGCGGGGCTTGACACCGGGCTCCGGCTTGTCCATGAGCAGGAAGAACTCAATTTCCGGATGGGTGTAGAAGGTGAACCCCAGCCGGGCCGCCTTGTTCAGCGCGCGCTTGAGCACGTGCCGCGGGTCCGCGAACGACGGGGTGCCGTCCGGCATCAGGATGTCGCAGAACATCCGGCCGGTGCCGGCCGAGACGCCGCCGCTCGGCATCAGCTGGAAGGTCGACGGGTCGGGCATGGCGATCATGTCCGCCTCGTAGACCCGGGAGAAGCCCTCGACGGCTGAGCCGTCAAACCCGATCCCCTCGGCGAAAGCGCCCTCCAGCTCGGCGGGCGCGACCGACACTGACTTGAGGTAGCCGAGGACATCGGTAAACCACAAACGCACAAAACGGATGTCCCGCTCCTCAAGGGTCCGGAGCACGAACTCTTCCTGCCTGTTCACGGCGACAGTCTGCCCGGCGTATGTTTCGGGCAGGTTACGAGCCCGGCGGCGGCGCCAGGCCGGCCAGCCAGGCCGCGGCCGGGGCGGCGGAACGAGCCGCTCCGCCGGGTGCCGGCCGGATGAGTGCCGCAGCCATGGCCAGGGAAGCGGGCCGGGCCGCTCCCCCGTACCGTGGCCGGAGCCGGGCCGGCTCAGTGCCGCAGCCATTGCCGGTACTTCGGGCGCGAGGACCGCCGCCAGGCATGCCGTGCCTGCTCCTGCCGCCACAGCACCTCCGCGGCATCGCGCTCATGCGGCAGGCCGAAGGTGAAGGCGTTCTCCCCGGCCAGGAAGGAACTCACGCCCAGCTCCCGGTCCAGGCCGCGGGCGACAGCGGCATCCTGGTGGTCGCCGAGCACCGACTGCAGCTTCTTCATCTGCCGGCCGAAATGCCGTCCTCGGCCTGGTGGTCACGCTCACCATGCTGCCCGAGCCCAAGGGCACCAGCCTCGAGGACTTCACCGAGCCAGCGCCGGCCAGCCAGGCGGCGTTCGGGGTGGCGGTCAGCCGCGGCGTGCGGTCGCCGGCTGCCTGAGCGCCGCCCGGAGCCGTCAGGTCCGCCTGCGCGCACGGCGCATAGGCTTGCGTTGTGCCACAGTTGCGTATCGCGCTCGCCCAGGTCAACGCGACCGTCGGGGACCTGGCAGGTAATGGTGACCTGGTTGTCTCCTGGACCCGGCAGGCGGCCGCTGCGGGCGCCCGGGTCGTGGTATTCCCGGAGATGATGCTGACCGGCTATCCGGTGGAGGATCTCGCGCTGCGGTCCTCGTTCGTGGCGGCCTCGATCTCCGCGCTGCACGAGGTTGCCGCACGGCTGGCAGCCGAGGGGCTGGGGCAGATGGCTGTCGTGGTCGGCTATCTGGACCGCCGCAGCGGCCTGGCGCCGCGGCTCGGCCTGCCCGCCGGCGCGCCGCTCGACGCGGCGGCACTGCTGCACGGCGGCCGGGTCGCGATCACCTCGGCGAAGCATCACCTGCCGAATTACGGGGTCTTTGACGAGTACCGGTACTTCGTGCCGGGGAACACGCTGCCGGTGTTCCGGCTGCCGGGCGGCGACGGCGAGCCGGTCGACGTGGCGATCGCCATCTGCGAGGACCTCTGGCAGGACGGCGGCCCGGTCGCCGTGTGCCACATCGCCGGCGCCGGGCTGCTGGTCGTGCCGAACGCCTCGCCCTACGAGTGCGGCAAGGACGACACCCGGCTGGAGCTGTGCCAGCGGCGCGCCCGTGAGGCGGGCGCCGCGCTGGCGTACGCCAACATGATCGGCGGCCAGGATGAGCTGGTCTTCGACGGCGACTCGATCATCGTGGACGCGGCCGGGCTGCTGCTGGCTCGCGGCCCTCAGTTCGAGGAAGCCCTCGTCCTCGCCGACCTGGACCTGACCGCCGCCCGCCAGGACCATGGCCCTGGCCGGGAGTCGGCGGACGCCGCCGACGGCTCGATCATGACGATCGAGCGAATCGAGCTGGCCGCCCCGGCCGCCGGCCCGGCCGGGGCGGTCAGCCAGGCCGCGGCAGGCGCGCAGGGCACGCTGTGGCCGCGCCTGCCCGACCTGGCCGAGGTCTACCAGGCGCTCGTCACCGGGCTCCGTGACTACGTGCGGAAGAACGGGTTCGGCTCGGTGATCCTGGGCCTGTCCGGCGGCATCGACTCAGCGCTCACCGCCACCATCGCGGCCGACGCGATCGGGCCCGACCAGGTGAACGTGGTGCTGATGCCGAGCCGCTACTCCTCCGATCACTCGATCAGCGACGCCGAGGACCTGGCCAAGCGCCAGGGCCTGCCGGCCAGGACGGTGCCCATCGGCCCCATGGTGGACGCCTTCGAGGCCGAGCTCGACCTGCACGGGCTGGCCGCGGAGAACCTGCAGGCCCGGATCCGCGGCATGATCCTGATGTCACTGTCCAACGAGGAGAACCACCTGGTGCTCACCACCGGGAACAAGAGCGAGCTGGCCGTCGGCTACTCGACGCTGTACGGGGACTCGGCCGGCGGCTTCGCGCCGATCAAGGACGTGCTGAAGACGCTGGTCTGGGAGCTCGCCCGGTGGCGCAACCAGGAGGCAGCCGGCCGCGGCGAGGTGCCGCCGATCCCGGAGAACTCGATCACCAAGCCGCCGAGCGCGGAGCTGGCCCCCGGCCAGGTCGACACCGACTCGCTGCCCGACTACCAGGTGCTCGACCGGCTGCTCGACGACTACGTCGAGCAGGACAAGGGCGCAGAGGCGCTGATCGCCGCCGGGCACGACCCGGAACTCGTGGCGCGGGTGATCCGCCTGGTCGACCGGGCCGAGTACAAGCGCCGGCAGTACCCGCCCGGGCCGAAGATCACCGTGAAGAACTTCGGCCGTGATCGGCGGCTGCCGATCACGAACGCCTGGCGGGAGACGCTGCGCCCGTCCGGCCGGCCCGGCTAGAGCCCGGCGTGGCCCGGGTCGGCGTGGCCCGGGTCGGCGTGGCCCGGGCCGGCGTGGCCCGGGGCGGCGTGGGCCGGTACGGGCCGACGGCCTGGACGCGCTCAGCTGGCCCGCGCGGGGGTCGGCTTCTCCCTGACTACGTCGCGTGGCGCCTTGTCATCGCGCAGGCCCAGGAACCGGGGGTGGCGCAGCTGCCCGGCGGTGGTCCACTCCGTGAAGCCGACCTGGGCCACCAGCTTCGGGTCGACCCAGTGCACGCCGGATCGCGGCAGCTCGCCGCGGTCGAATGGCGGCTGCCGGCGCTCCAGGCGGCGCAGCTGGTCGTGCAGGCGGCGCAGAGTCACCTCGCTGAAGCCGGTCCCGACCTTGCCGGCGTACACCAGGCGGCCGCTGGCGTCGTAATAGCCGATCAGCAGCGCGCCGAAGCCCTCCCGGCCGCCGCGCGGGTCGGTGTAACCGCCGATCACGACCTCCTGCGAGTTCACGCACTTGAACTTGAGCCAGTCCCGGCTCCGGCCGGAACGATACGGCGCGTCGGCGCGCTTGGCGATCAGTCCCTCCCAGCCCCAGCGGCAGGCCTGGTCCAGGTAGTCCTCGCTGGCGCCGGTCCGGTAGGGCGTCAGCCGCAGCGGGCCGACGGGCCGCAGCATCTGCCGCATCGACCGCTTGCGCGCCCGCAGCGGCAGGCCGCGCAGGTCCTCTCCCTCAGCGTGCAGCAGGTCGAACAGGTAGTAAGAGACGGGCACCTGTCCGATCAGCTCCGCTGACGGCTCCAGGACCTGCATCCGCTGCTGCAGCCGCGCGAAGCTCGTCCTGCCCCGGTCGAAGGCGACTACCTCACCGTCGGCGATGAAGCTGTCCGCGTGCATGTCCCTGAGCGCATCCGCGAGCTTCCGGATAGGTGCTGGTGACCGGCTTCTTGTTCCTGGTCAGCAACCGGACAGTGGCGCCCTCGACGAAAGCCAGGCACCGCTCGCCGTCGAGCTTCCGCTCGTACATCCAGTCCCGGCTCCAGAACCGGGCGCTGGTCAGCGTGGCCAGCTCAGGTTCCACCCATGACGGCAGCACGTCGCCTCCTCCGGCTCGCCCACGTTCCGGTCTGCCCGCCCGCGCGCAGTTCCAAGCAGTCCTCCCGGTATGGTGCGCCGGCCCAGCCAGCCGCCGCACTCTCCCGCCTAGTTCTGCCGTAACGGGCGAAATGCCGGATAAACCGGCAGGTCAGGCACGTCCCAGTGGTCAGTCGCCGCGAGCAGGCTTCGCATCAATGCCGCCAGCGCCGGCAGCGCGCCCGCCGCCTGCAGCTCGCGGCCGAGCATCTGCCAGCGGTAGCGCAGCAGCTGGCGGCCGCTCGGCGCCTGCGGGACGAACTGGTTCATCGGCCGGTCCGCCGTCACGCTGCGGTCCAGCAGGTAGGTCATGGCGTGAATGGTCCACGCCGCCATCGCCCGCACGACCCCGGCCTGCCAGACGGCGTCGTCGGCCAGCTCGCCGAAGACCGCCGACACCTCGGCCCGGTAGGCGAGCTCGGCCGCCGCGGCGAGCTCCGCGGGCAGCCGCGAGACGCACCAGCAGGTGCTGAACGGCATCCGCAGGTACGCCGCGTCCAGGAACACCGAGTGAAACTCCGCGTTCTCGAAATCGACGAAACGGATGCCGGACGCGGTCATCAGGTTGTTGTCAGGGCAGATGTCCCCTGGCGAGAAGACCTCGTAGCCGCCGGGAGCCAGGATCGAGGCCACGTCGGCCAGGTCGCCGGCCAGCCCTGGCGGCGGGGTGATGCCCAGCAGGGCGGCCAGGCCGGGCGCCGACTCGATCCTGCGGTGCAGCCAGTGGCGGGCGCCGGCCGGGCTGGCGGCGGGATAGGCCGCCTGCAGGGCCGCCAGCTCGCGCTGCCGCCCGGCGGTACGCACGGCCAGCTGGCCACAGGCCCGGGCCCAGCTGAGCAGGGCGCCGGCCGCTGCCCCGGCTGCCTCCGCTGACTCGCCGAGGAGCAGGTCAGCCAGGCTGGGCGCGGCGCCGAGGTCGCTCATCACCACCAGCGGGACCGACGCGTCCGATGCCAGCAGCCGCGGTCCCGCCCCGGCCGGGCCGGCGAAGGCCAGCCCGGCGGCCTCGGCGGCAAAGCCGCGCCAGCCCTCGGCCGCGGCGGGATAGGACTTGATCACGACAGTGCCGCCGCCGCGCCGCTCACAGCGCAGTACCGTCGACCGGTCGCTCCCGCCGAGGTCCGCCCCGGCGGTCAGGGGCGTGCCGAGAGCGTCCGACGCCGCCTTGAGCACGGCCTCTACCGGCGGACCATCCACGAGCAGTTATCTCATCAGACGGCTATAGGCACGCCGCGCCCGGCCTCGCGCCCTGGCTCCACGTCCTCGCGCGCAGCCTCGCCACGCTGCGGAAACGTCGTCGATGCGTGATTACCGCTGCTGTATCCGCAGCAGGCACGCACCCACGCCGCCGGGCTGCGGCCGCGTCCCGGCAGGCGGCCTGGGGCCCCCGGCCTCCTGCCCCCGGCCTCCTGCCCCCGGCCTCCTGCCCCCGGCCTCCTGCCCCCGGCCTCCTGCCCCCGGCGCCCGGCCTCGCCACGCTGCGGAACGTCGTCGATGCGTGATTACCGCTGCTGTATCCGCAGCAGGCACGCACCCACGTCGCCAGGAGGATTGGTCGCCGGAGAAGCCGCCCGGGGAACCGGGGCGGCGGGGAGCCCGGCCGGGCGGGAGGGTCAGCGGCCGAGCCGGGCACGGACCAGGCGGGGTACCACCGCCCGGCCCGTGATGGGGCGGAACCGGTCCGAGGCGGCCTGCAGGGCCCGGTACTCCCCATCGGACAGCTCAATGTCGGCGGCGGCGGCGTTGCTTTCCAGTTGCGCGACGCTGGACGCGCCAGGGATCGCGGTCACCCGGGGATGGTGAAGGACCCAGGCGAGGGCGATCTGCGACGGGCTGGCGTCGTGCGCGGCCGCTACCTCCCGCAGCACCGCGATCAGGTCGCTGGCGCGCTCGAGGTTGTCGGGCAGAAAGAGCGGGTTGGCGGCCCGGATGCGGTTGGCCGGCCGGCTGCCGCGGTGGTACTTCCCGGACAGCAGCCCCTGGGCGAGCGGGCTGTAGGCGATCACGATGCGGTCGTGCGACTCGGCGAACGGCAGCAGGTCCTGTTCCGGAGAGCGGTCGACCAGGCTGTAGCGGACCTGGTTGCTCAGCACCCGGCTGCCGAGTGCATCCTCGGCTGCGCGCCAGCGCTGCAGCGAGTAGTTGCTGACGCCTGCCTCGCCGACCAGCCCGACCCGCTGCAGGGCCCGCATGCCGCGCATGATGGTGCCATCGCGGATCACCGGATTCGGCTGGTGCACCTGGTAGAGATCGATCCGGCGGACGCCGAGCCGGTTGGCGCTGGCGATGGCGCGCTGCTCGACGACGGGGGCCAGGGGCAGCACGGGGAAGATCTTGGTGGCCAGGAAGACCGATTCCCGGTCCTCGCCGAGGGCCTCGCCCAGGATCCGCTCGCTGCGGCCGAATCCGTAGATCTCGGCGGTGTCGAAGAGGGTGACGCCCAGCTCCAGGGCGCGCCGGACGATAGCGCGTGCTTCCTGCTCGGCGTACGGCTTTCCGTATCCCCACTCGGCGGAGCCGAACTGCCAGGTGCCCAGCCCGATCCTGGAGATCCTCTTAGCGGTGTCGATGTCCAGATAGCGCATGAACCCAGTCTCCGCCCCGCCGCCCTGACCTGGCCGGCCGGGGCGGGTGGCGGTGCCGAGGCGCTCGGACGAGGCAGCTCAGCTCTCGTGGGCCACGTCACGATCCGAGTCCGGGAGGGCCTGCACCGGTGGTCCTGCGGCCCGCTGCGAACTGGCCATCAGGGATACTGAGCCGGTCCGTTCAGGGAACGCCCCTGCGGCGCCGCAGAGCCCCTGGCATCCCGGCCGCAGGTTACGCCTTAATCGCGACGAACGGACGCACTGGCCCAATCTCTGCCAATAAACCGCTTAAGGGTCAATCGTGCCGGATGGCGAACGCGCGATTGAGGCCTGGCCGTGAGCGGCCCCACGCCGTACGGGAAATGCGACCGGGCCAGGTAAGGAATGGCAGCGGTTGCGCTTCCCGCCTCTCCCTTGACCGTTTGAACGTACTCTGGGAGACTTCCGAGCTAGGTCTAGGGCCAGGGGAGGCACGGCTTCCCGGCGAGGGGGGCCAGTGCAGCTTTTCCTTTCCTACGCCAGGGCGGATCGGCCGCAGGCTGAGTCTCTGGCACTGCGCCTCCGCCAGGCGGGAATCACTACCTGGCTGGACAGTGACCTGGTCGGCGGTCAGGAATGGTGGGACAAGATCCTGGAGCAGCTTCGCTCCTGCGACGCTGTCCTCGCGGCCATGTCGAAGGCCTGCATTAAGTCTGAGGCCTGCCGCTCGGAACGACGGTACGCTGCCGCACTGGGCAAGCCGATCCTGCCGTTAACCCTGGAACCCCTCAGCGCCGGCATGCTGCCCGGAGATGTAGCCCGGATTCAGGCCATTGATTACTCGCAGCCCGATGAGGCTGCCGCATTCAAGCTGATTGGCGCCATTTATGCTCTGCCCAAGCCGAAGCCATTACCGGATCCGCTCCCTCAGCCGCCAGCCGTGCCGGAGTCATACCTGGGCGATCTGGGCGATCGCATAGCCTCGCCGAAGCTCGACATGGACGAGCAGCTAGCCATCATGGCGCGACTGGAGGACGCTCTCGCCGCCGCGACGGACCCGCGCGACCGGCAGACAGTCGCTGAGCTGACCGGCCAGATGGCCACCCGCCCGGACCTGTTCGCCAGCACGCTCCGCCGGGTCGAGCGCCTCCAGGCTCAGCTGGGGACTCAGCAGGCGCCCCCGAAGGACAAGGAGCGGCGGCAGCGCGGCGGCACCGGACAGCGGCAGCAGTACCAGCCGCCCCCGCAGCCCCCGCCACAGCCACAGGCCCCGCAGTCCGCGGCCGGCGCTTCACCGCACTGGCCGCTGGCCATCACATCGGCCATATTGACGTTCATCACGATAATCCTGTGCCCCATAGGAATAGTCGCCCTCGTTAGCGCATCCAGGGTGGGAACGAGCCTCAGCGCGGGCAATGTTACCGCAGCGCGCAAAGCATCCTCGCGTGTCGTGATAGCTTTCTGGGTCACCATAGCGCTGTGGGTTCTTCTTGTTATCATCTCGGTTGCCGCGCAGGGTAATAACCCCAACAACGGAACCGGACTCGGCATCATCGGCCACTCAATCCTGCGGTGAGCGGATGAGCCTGCCGACGCTGAAATCCGCCACCGCTCCTGCTGATCAGCCGGAGCATGGCGGATCACCTGGCAGCTATGACCTGATTCCGATCAGGCTGCGGGTAGGCATATCCGGCCATCGCAATGTGAGCGCTGATCATCCCAGCCTTACCACCGAGATTACTAAGGCAATCGAGTACATAACGCAGGCGCTGGCGGCCGACTCGGCGGCAGTCAAGCAGAAGCACATCGCCCTTACTGCCGTCTCCTCGCTGGCCGAGGGAGCGGACCGAGTTGTCGCCAGCGAGTTCCTTCACCGCCAGGCGCGGCTTGAGGTCGTCCTGCCATTGCCGGAAGCCGAGTACTGCAAGGACTTCGGCTCGGAGGAGTCGATAGCCGAGTTCGACAGGCTGCTGAAGAAGTGTCCTGCGGACCGCAGGGACGTTGTGGCGCCGACTGGTTCGCGCGAGCAGGCCTACGAGCTGGCAGGCCGTGCGGTGGTGGATCGCAGCGACGCGATGATCGTGGTATGGGACGGGCAGCCGGCCCGAGGCCGCGGCGGCACGGCCGACATCTACGCCTACGCTCAGCGCTGGCAGAAGCCCATCCTCCTGATCCGCGTTGACGAGCGAACGGCCAGGCTGGACACCGAGCAGTTGCCGCGCCGGGCCAGGGGCACTCTGCCGCTGCCGGCGGATAGCCTGCAGCGGCTCTATCGCTACAACTCTGAGCGCCTTCGGGACACCATGACAAGCGGGCCGCTGCTCGATGAAGATGAAGCCGAAAAGGAGACCAGGCCCTGGCCCAAGCCCCAGGAACGGGTAAAGTTCATCGACCACATCTCGGGTTACTTCGCCCGCGCCGATTCGCTGGCCAAATGGTTTCAGAAGAAATGGTTCCTGGCTTCCCGCTCCCTGTATGCCCTGGCTCCGCTTGCCGTGCTCGTGGTCGCCGCACAGATACAGTTTGCGCCCAGCCATGAGATCTATGCCTGGATCGAGTTCGGCATTCTCGTACTTGTCATCCTCCTCCTCGTCGCCACCCGCCGGGCGCACTGGCACACGCGCTGGCTGTCGTCCCGGTACCTGGCCGAGCAGATCCGGTCGCTGGTGTTTCTGGGGCTGACCGGCATTATTACGCCGGAGAGATCGGCGTCCTCGTCCGGCAGCCAGGCCGTCGGGGAAGCGAGCTGGACCGAGCGCGCTGCGATGGAGATCTGGTACGCCCGGCCGCGGTACCAGCCACCGGACGACATTGGCCTGCTCATCGAGGTGCTCTACGAGCAGTGGATCAAGAAGCAGCTGGACTACCACACCACGACCAGCAAGACCTACCGCAAGCGCAGCAACGTCATGCAGGCCGTGGCGATCGGGCTCTTCAGCCTCAGCGCCGGAGCTGCTCTCCTGCACAGCCTGGGCGCTGGGTCAAGGCCGGCGCAGCCGTTCAGATGGTGGGACTTCCTGGCGATCGTCATTCCCGCCGTGGGCGGCGCGTTCGCGGGCTACGGAGCCCAGCGCGACTACGCGCGCCACGCCGAACGGTCAAGGCTCTTCGCCTCCCGGCTGGAGGACGCGCGAGACAAGCTGCTGGACGCGAGGAACCTGCGCGACGTCCAGCAGGCAGCCCTGGGCGTCAGCCGGCTGATGCGCGAAGAGGCGGCTGACTGGTACTCGGTCGTGCATTCTCAGGAACTCGAGCTGCCGTCCTAACGGCGATTGTCCGGGCCGCGGCTATCCTGGCTCCTGGTCCAGGACGCCGAGCAGCCGCAGCCGCGAGACGGCGACGTCCCTGGACGGGACGGAGCGCGCTCCGGCGGCCCATTCGCGCCAGGCGGGCCACCGGTCGCGGTCGTAGTCCTCGTCGTCGTAGTCGGCGTCCAGGATCAGGTCCCGCACCGCCCGCAGCCGGGCCCGGTCGGCCAGGCCCGGCCACGGCAGGTACTGGATGGTCCACGCCAGGCGCTTGCTGCCGCCCGCCGAGGAGTGCAGCAGGTGGACATCGAAGGCGATGACGTCCCCCGGCTCGGTGGCCAGCGCCACATGCGGCACGGGCCAGCCGTAGCCGCCGTCGAATCCTTGCTCGGCCGGGTCGCCGCCCTGGTACCCGGCGATCCGGCGGGCGAATCCGGGCTCGTGCGAGCCGGGAACGACCCGCAGCGCACCGGTGTCAGCGGCGCGTGCCTGGAGGTGGGCGAGGAACTTGACGCCGCCGATGTCCGGGCCCTGGTCGGTGTGCCAGTCGGCGTTGCTGGTGAAGCAGGTCGCCACCGGCGCGCTGGGCACGACCAGGCAGCCGAGCAGGTGCCCTGCCCCCTGGAAGAGCCGCTGGTCGTCTGCGATCAGCGCCTGGCTGATCGGGGCCCGGTCAACGGACAGCGGCAGGTAGTCGCCGCGGATGCCGCCGAGTCCGTCCGGGTCGGTGTCGGTTCCCAGCCCGCCGAACGCCTCGGTGAGAGCATCGGTGACCTCTCCGGTCAGGCCGGCGGTCTCGCCGGCGCGGAGCAGGCCCCGAAGGACCACGAACCCGAAGGTCCGGAAATGCGTGATCTGGCCATAGCTGAGCACGACGATCTTCTCCTGGTGGTCTCGAAGCTGTCAGGGACGGCATCAAGACCGCGGGAGGAGATCGTGCGCGGCACGATCAGGGTAAGCGTGCTGTCATGGGCAGAATTCTACGCGTAACCGCTTATCCCGGCTGGCGCTCGTCCCGGCCAGGCGGCCTGCGGGCTCGCTCTGGCTCGTCGCGCAGCGCCTCGTCGGGCGAGGGCCGGGGGGCCGGGAGCTCCGGCGCGGCCTCCTCCCCGGTGACGCTGCGGCTGGACGCCGCGTCACGGCCCGCGTGCATCGGGTGCCTGTCGGCGTAGCAGACCATGGCCAGCCAGCCGAAGAGCACCACCAGCGCCACGGGCGGGATGACGATCGGAGCCAGCGCGGATCCAGACATGCGCAGATATCCTTCCGGGCGGACCAGTGCCAGCCAGCGGGAGTCCCCGGCGGAGGCCGCACTTTCTGCCACCCTGGATCGCCCGGCAGGAAGCCCGCATCCCCCAGGCTGGTAGTCCGCCGGGACGGCCCTGGCCCGCCCGGAAGCTGGACCTCGCGCTGCCTCAGCCGGGCAGGCGGGCGAAGGCGCGGACCGGGATGGTGCCGAGGCCCTCGATCCGCAGCGGCACGGCGGTGAAGCGGGCGCCGGACAGCGGCAGCTGCCCGAGCCCGGTCAGGTGCTCCACCACGGGAATGCCGGCGCCGAGCAGCAGCGAGTGCGCGGGCCGCTCAGCGTCGGCGATGTCGTCGATATTCACCGCGTCGATGCCGAGCAGGGCTGCTTCCTGGCTCACCAGCCAGGACGCAGCCGCCCTGGTCAGGAAATGAGCGCCCTCGGCGTAGGCGGGCGAGCCGAATCGCGCGTCGTCACCGGTGTGCAGCAGCACGGCCGCGCCGCGGACCTGCAGTGCGGCCAGGACCCCGGCGTCGATGCCGCGCTGCCCGGTCCCGGTCACCCGCACGACCACGGCAGGCAGGTCCGCGGTCCGGTCCAGCGGGACACCGCCGCGTCGAACTTGGGCTGCAGCAGCTCGCGCTGCCTGCGCATGTGCTCGCGCAGCCCTGCCTTGTCCTTGAGGAAGATGGCGTGCCGCAGCTGGTTGAGCTTGTCCGGGCCGATGGTCCGTTTCGCGGTAAACCGGAGCAGCCATTCCACGTTCGCCGGCGAGGCCCGGAAGAAGCCGACCCCGGCGCCCGCAAACGTGATCTTCGAGGTCGACCCGAAAATCAGCGCGCGATCGGGGTGGCCGGCCGCGGTGCACGCCGCGAGCAGGTCGGCGATCGCGGGCGGCCGGTCGGTCAGGTCGTGCACGGCATAGGCGTTATCCCAGAAGATCCGCAGGTCTGGTGCCGCTGCCTGCATCGGGCCAGCCGGGTGACCGCGCTGTCGCTGTAGCACGCTCCGCCCGGGTTGCTGTACTTGGGCACGCACCAGATGCCCCGGACCGTGGGATCGCCGGCGGCCAGCTGCTCGACCCGGTCCATGTCGGGCCCCTCGCCGGTCATCGGGACCGCGGTCATCGCGATGCCGAAGCGCTCGCAGAGCGCGAAGTGCTGGTCGTATCCGGGCACCGGGCACAGGAACGTGATCTTCTCCTCATCCGCCCACCGGCGCCGGCCGCCCGGCACGCCGCTGAGCAGCGCGTGCACGAGGGTGTCGTGCATCAGCTCCAGGCTCGAGTTGCCCGCCGCGACGAGCTGATCGGCGGGCACCTGCAGCGGGCCGCTGAAGATCTCGCGCAGCCCCTGCAGGCCGCCGTAGTTGCGGCAGTCGGTGCCGTCATCCGCGCGGTACCGGTCGCCGGGCAGCGCCAGCAGCGGCGCGGAGAGATCCAGCTGAGCGGCCGCCGGCTTGCCTCGGGTCAGGTCCAGCGACAGGCCGCGGGCGGCCAGCGCCTCGTACTCGGCCCTCGCGCTGGCGAGCCGGTCCTGCACGGAGATGGATAGGCCAGGCATCATCAGGTTCCCGGGGTTGGTGAGGGAAGCCGTCCGTAACGCAGGCTATAAGTGCGGCGGTACCGGCGCCGGCCAGGATAAGAGGATGAGCGCTGCGGAAGAACGCGACGGGGTGTCGCTGACCAACCTGGATCAGCCCCTGTTCGACCAGGCGGACGCGGTCAAGCGGGATCTGGTGGACTACCTCGACGCGGTCAGTGACCGCATCATCCCGGTGCTGCGGGACCGGCCGCTGTCAGTGATCAGGGTGCTCCGCGGCCAGGCGCCGTTCATGCAGAAGAACGTCCCCGCCTACACGCCTTCGTGGGTGCGGACCGTCCAGCTGTGGGCGGAGACGTCCAGGCGCAAGGTGTCCTACGCGCTCTGCGACAACCGCCGCACGCTGCTGTGGTTCGCCAACCAGCGCGCGGTGGAGTACCACCCCGCACTCGCCCACGTGGATCACCCGGACTGCCCGACGCACCTGGTGCTGGACCTGGACCCGCCCGACGGGGACGCCTTCGGGCTGGCGGTCCGTGCGGCGGCCCTGGTCCGCCAGGCTCTCGCGGAGGCCGGCCTGGCAGGCGCGGTCAAGACCAGCGGGGCGAAGGGCCTGCACGTGTTCGTGCCGGTCGAGGCGGGCACGACGAGTGACGATGTGGCCGCGGCGACCCGCGCGCTGGCGGCCAGGGCCGAGCGGCTGGACCCGGCGCTGGCTACCACGGCCTTCATCCGCGACGACCGGGGCGGCAAGGTCTTCCTCGACTCGACCAGGGCCTACGGCGCCACCGTGGCCGCCGCCTACAGCCCGCGGATCAGGCCTGGCGCACCGGTATCGTTCCCGGTCACCTGGGACGAGCTGGATCGCGTCACGCCAGCCGACTTTACCGTGCGCACGGCGGCCCGGCTGATCGGCGCCGGGGACCCCTGGGCCGAGCAGATGCCGGCCCCGCAGCGGCTCAGCCCCGGCCTGATCGAGGAGGGGCGGGCGATTCCGGTCGCCAGGGTTCAGGCCATGCACGAGGGCAAGCGCCGGGCCAGGGCGCGCCGCGACGGCGCCGGCTGAAGCCGCGACGGCGCCGGCTGATGCCGCGACGGCGCCGGCTGATGCCGCGACGGCGCCGGCTGATGCCGCGACGGCGCCGGCTGATGCCGGCGGCCGCTGAGGCGCGCCGGGGCGCGTCCCAGCGGCCGCCGGCAAGACCAGCCCGGCGCCGCTCAGCCGTCTCCGGCACTCCCATCAGCAACTGGCCACCGCTGCCCCGGTCCCGGGCGGGCAGCTGTCACAGCTGGTAGAGAACAGGCTGGACAATGTGCCTCTCGTACCAGAACTGCGCCTCGCGCCGCGTCTCGCAGGGCGACGGGTCCCAGGCACCGCACCGCGAGCCCGCGCAGCTGATCCTGGTCTTCCCGTCTGGGGTTCCCTCCTCGACCGGCGCATGCGCCTGCCGGCAGCGGAGCCGGGTTCGACTGACTGCCTGCATGACCATGTTCACTCCTCCAGCGGAGGGCCAGCACGATGTGCGCGGCTTTGTACCCTCCTGCAGGGCTTCAAACGGGAGTGCGGTAGCCCGCGCCGTCCCGGCCTGGCCCCGCCGGCTCCGGGCAGCGGCCGGAGCTGGCGGGCAGGCTCGTGGCTGCCTCGCTCAGCTGTTTGAATAACGCCATGGAACGGGATCAGGCACAGTGCCGGGCTTTCCGCCGGATTGCAGTGCTAGCCATTCACGCGACCGCTCCAGGTGCCCGTGAGGACTCATCGGATGGCTGGCGAAGCCGCGGCTGAGCCCGTGGATGTCCTGGTCGTGGAGGAGGACTCCGGCGACGTCCTGATGATCACGGAAGCCTTCGATCAGTCCAGCATCCCCACCCGGCTGCACGTCGTCGGCAACGGCGAGGAAGCGATCAGCTTCCTGCGCGCGGCCGCCGGCCATGCCGGGGCACCCGGCCGCGCCTGATCGTGCTCGACATCAACATGCCGCGCCGCAACGGCCCGGCTATCCGATTAAGGGGTCTCGCCAGGCCCGCCTGGTGAGACTAGTGGGAGCATATAATTCGCTTTATGCATGGCTGAAGCCCGCGGTGGTGCGTGTTGTCGAGCACTCTGCTCCGGTGATGCCAGTCGCTCCAGACCCCGGCGGCACACGAGCACCGACGCCCAGCTCCTGGAGTACTGGCATGTCGATTTCCCGTTGCAGGCGGCGCGCTCCGAGGGACATCGCGGAACCCCGGCTGATTCAGCACGAAACCCGAGTCATCCGTAGCGGCGTATCACCGACCGTGCAGGTCCGGCGCAGGTACCCGCTGGACGCCCGGTTCGTGGTGGCGCGGGTCCGGCTGGCGAGACTGCTGCACGAGGGAACGCTGACCCCTGCGTCGGAAGATGCCTACCGGTCCGGGCTTGCGGCCCTGAGCTCGGCGCTCGGGACCGGGCCATTCGTCTCAGCGCTGGCCGGGCTCCGCCTCCTGGAGCCCGCGACCGGGGCCGGCATCGTGACGCTGCCACTGCACTGGGAGGCGACCGACCCGGCCGGGCAGCTGCTGACCGTGCTGGATGCCGACCTGATGCTGACCGCAGTCCGGGCGCGGACCATGCTGAGGCTGGTCGGGTCGTTCCGGCTGCCCTTCGTGGCGGCCGGTCCGGCAGCTGAGGGCTGGATGCTGCCGCAGCTGGCGGCCACGGCGAGCGCCGACTCCCTGCTGACCCGCGTCGCCAGTGCCCTGGCAAGTCCGGGCGCAGGTCCGTAAGTTGTCAGCCGTGGCGGGCAGCAGGGTCAGGGCCCCGCGCCCGAGCCGAGCTAGCCGCGGCCGACGGTAGGTGGTCCGTGGCGGATGCTGCCGCAATCCGCGACTGCGGAACGTCTGCGCGGCGAGAATGGATACGATCACAGGACAAGCGCCCGGTTCGCCGATTCTGACAGGCAAAGGCCGACTTATGCTGCACCAGGCTCGCAGTCATGTGCGGACTGCCCTGTTCGTGGACTTTGACAACATGTACCTCAACCTCCGGTCCAACGACCCGGTCGCTGGCGAGGCATTCGCCACGGAACCGGACCGGTGGCTGCGGTGGATGCACGAGGATATGGGCCAGGTCGTTCCGGACGCGACTGAGGAAACCAGCCGGGAAATCTTGATCCGGACGTGCTATCTCAACCCGGTGACCTTCGGCAAGTTCCGCCCGTTCTTCACCCGGAGCGCCTTCCGCGTGGTCGATTGCCCATCGCTGACCAGCCGCGGAAAGAATAGTGCCGACATCTACATGGTGCTGGACATCGTTGATACTCTCAGCCACTCCACGTACTTCGACGAATTCATCCTGCTGTCCGCTGATGCCGACTTCACGCCCGTGATGCTGCGACTGCGTGCGCACGACCGGAGAACCGTGCTGCTGGCCAGCGGGCCCTCCGCCACGGCTTTGCAGAGTGCGTGCGACATGGTGATCCCGCTGGAAGTCTTCCTCAATGAGGCGCTCGGGGTCAGCCTTAACCAGGCGGGCCAGCCCGGATCCGCGGATGCCATGCCACGGGCTGCCGCGCTGGCCCGAGGGCAGGCGGCCCCGATCATCGCCTCGTCCCCGGCGGCCGGGATCTCCACTCTGGCGAGCGGGGCCGAGACAGACCAGCTGCAGCAGTCGATGCGCGCGGAGCTGATGTCCGTGATAGCTGCGGCGCAGGCACCGATCCCGATGGCCGCGGCGGCTCAGCGGATAAGGGACCGTCTGGGAGATGTGGTCCTGACCTCTGGATGGGGCGGATTCGGCAGTTTCGGCAAGTTCGCCGAGACCGTAACCGGTGATTCCCTGCAGGTGAGCGGCCCGCATCCGCCAGGCTATCTTCTTGACCCGCGGCGCCATGATCCCCTCGAGCCCGGGGAGCCGCGGGTCCCGCTCCCGGCCAACGTTGCCGGCCTTGCTCACCGCGTGGCCCGGATTGTCGGTGTGCCGCAGCTCCCGCCTGACGGCTATAAGACTCTCTTCCAGGAAATCGCTGGCCTCTCCGAGCATCACTCGGTCAACGATGCGCTCAATACGGTCGAGCCACGGATCCGGGATGCCTGCAAGAGCCAGGGAGCCCAGGTAAGCCGCTCCGCGATCCATTTCGTGCTGCAGGGCTTTCAATTGGCGGGGGTTGACTGGCGAAGTGCTGACCGGGACGCCAGGGTCCTGGCGGACGGGTTTGCGGAGAATGTCATCAGGCTCTGCCTGAACGCCCGGATGGAGCTGACCGACGAGGAGATCGGGCAACTGCGATCCTGGATTACCGCCTCGGGGTGAGGCCGCGCGTACCTTCCCGGGCCCCGCCAGAGTCTGACACACTGGGTCGGCAGATATGACGCTGTCGCTACGACACGCCTCCAGGGCTGGCCCGAACGCGCAGCTTGTTGACGGGATCCAGGATTGAGTAAGCGCGGTACGCCTTTATCTTGATCAGCCAGTACTTGATCCCGCGGAATCCGCCCGGATAGTGGTAGTCGGGCGGGAGGTACCGGATGAAGTGAGCACGCATCTCGTTGAAGTACCTGCGGCGGTCCGCTGGCGCGATGAAGCCGCCCGCCCGCAGGGAGTGCGTGCCAGGGCGGCATGCGTCGAAGACAGTCGTGTAATGCCAGATAGCCCGCTGGAAGAAGGCCAGACGAACCGCTGGGGTCAGCGCGGAGTCACCTCTATCGACCCGCTCGCTGATCTCGTCCAGAACGACTTCGTAAGATTTCAGGATCGAGAAATGCCCCGTTCCGGCCTCGGTCATCGCGGAGCCGTCTCTGTCCTTAGTGTATTTATAGCAGATCTGATTCAGCACGCTCAGCCTCTTTGCGTCCATCAGCAGCAGGCAGCATATCGGCACGTCTTCATGCGGCCATTGCGGCAGGAAGAGAACGGGCCTGGTCAGGAAGAATTCCCTGCGGTGGTCCGGCAGAGCTGGGCGGCGGAGCGAAGCACCTGGTTCTCCCGGACGGCCAGCAGCTCAGCCAGCGGGAACACATGCATCTCGGCACGTCGGGGGAACTGGATGCTCTCCGGCAGGTCTAGCACGGAGACAAAGAAGAACAGGTGCTCCTTGTCGCGGTACAGATAGCTGCCGGTTGACACCGGCCGCATCGCCGATGCGAGGTCGTCGCCCGTCACGTCCTGCACGATTCGCTGGGCTGCGGACAGGGGGGTGTCGTCGGTCAGGGAGAACGAGGCCAGCGGGGCCGGCTGCGGGTGGGTGGCTGGCTGGAGCCGGTCGTCCTGAAGTACATGCCCGGCCAGATGGGACAGCCGGCCTAGCTCTCGCGCCGAATTATCCGGTGTGCGCAGTTGCAGAGGCGCTTCTACCCGGCTGCCGCGTCGCCGGGGCGTGATCACCAGGACCATAGGCAGCCAGCCGACGGCACCGGACCCGTCCTTGAGCACATTCCGGTGCAGGCGGGCGCCAGTGCGCTGGAACCTGCCGTCTGACGGGAAGCCGACCGGCACGACCATGTTGGCGGTAACGCTGTTGCGGACAATGTCCTCGAATACAGCGCTGAACCGGTCCGCTGAATCCTCCAGGTCCACGTACAAATGGTCGGCCGTAGGCTTGCACGGGCGACGCATCAGAAGGTGCGCGACCTTCCTGCCGTCGTCGAGTTCGAGCAGGGCCCCGGTGAGCCCCGGCAGGTGCGGGCAGTTGTATATCGTCCAGTGCGTGGACTGGCTGTCCTTGAGCACGGCCTCGACCGAGCGACGGGCCCACGCCGCATCCTGGCGCCGCTGCCGCAGCGCCTCGTGCGGGTCCTGAACCTCTTCCCGCTCATCGTCGACTGCATGCAACAGGGCCTTCGCGAGGAAGACTATCCGCAGCGAGTCCCAGGAGGCGCGGCCGCCTTCGCGCTTGCGGCGCAGGGACTGCTCCAGCATCCGTGCCAGGTGCTGATTGGTGATGCCGACAATCGTGACGTTGACGGCCCTGGTGAGGAGCTGGATGAAGTGCTCGTTATCGGCCACATAGCCAGTGACGGCGATCTGCTGGTGTTGTTCCGCGGAGACGGCATCTTCGGGCGTGCCTTCGGGCCCTTCGGTCCCGCCGGTCCCGCCGGACCCGCCGGGGGTCAGCCTGGTGAACTCGCTCAGGAAGCGGGCAAAGGACCGCATTACGTTCGCCCGCCGCTCGCGGAAGCGCGAATCGGAATCGCCTACTCTCCTCTGCGCCCTCTTCAGAAGCTCGGTGGCCGGCTTGATGGGGCCATCGGTGGACTCACCGAAGAACAACTCGCGCAGCAGGGTCGCGTCGCTCGGGTGGCCCTGTCGGGCGAACTCGGCGATGCCGTCCTGCAGCAGCGCCTTTATCTCGGCGATACGCCCGGCGGCAGGCAAACGCCTGGATATGACATATTCCTCTGCGAGTTGCTCGAGAGCGGCGGCCCGCACTGGTGCCTGGTTGCTGGCCCTCCATGCAGCCAGCATCACCGCCGCGGCCAGCGCGCGGACTGCGAGAGCGCAGCGCCCTGTCATGACAGGTTCTCGCCCACGAGGTGCGCCCAGACCGCTTGCTCCGCCGCTGACAGCTGGCCGACAGCGGATGTCTGCGCCAGCCGTGGCCTGATCCGGCTGAGGTAGGCGCGCGCTAGCCGGTCGCGCACGGCTATCTGCCGTCCGAGCCTGCGGTGTGCGGCTGCTGCGTTCCTGCCACAGCTGCCCACCCGCCGCCGGGCCTTCCATGCTGGCCCGGATTCCGCTGTGCGCAGCGCTCGGTAGCCGGTGATCACGAATCCGGCCGTGGCGACGGTGAACAAGCTCGCTCCGGCCAGGGCGGCGATCAGGCCTTCGGCGCCGACGGTGGCCAGAAAGGAAAAGCGCAGCACCCCCAGCAGCGCGATGAAGCCGCCGAGGGCCAGCATGATTGCGCGCCACGCTGCCTGGTGACCGTCACAGAAGTGGTCGAGCATCAGCTCTCCCACGCCGAGCAAGGCGACGAAGAGCGCGGCCCAGGCCAGCGTTTGCAGCTCGCCGCCGCCGAGTGCCTCGGCGGCGAAGTAGCACGCCACTCCGTCCAGGCCCAGCGCGCCGGCAGCGATCAGCCACTGCCGCGGACGCGGGGCGGGCCGCTCCGGATGCTCGGCCCGGACGGTCCTGTACTCGATCTCGGCTTCTTCCCTCTCGGCGTCGGCAGCCCGTGCGTCTGCGGCGGCCTGGCCCGCCATGTCTGCTGCCTGCCTGGTGCGCGCCCAGAGTTCCTCCTGCGCCTTGCTGGAGCTGTTGCAGGCGAGAATCTCGGGCATTACCTCAGGCAGCCCCCATCCGGGCGGCTGGTCACTGCGCCAGGCGGCGCCGTTGCTCGCGGGCCGCCGTGCCTGCTCGTGCGAAGCTGCTGTCTTGCTCACGGCTCTGTTTCCCTTCCCGAACGCCCGCCGGCGCGGACACCTGCAGGCTTGCAAACACGGGCGGGCAATGCGAGAAGAGAACCGGTCCAGAATTGTCGAAACATGACAAAAACTGCAGCAAAGCTGCTGGGAGCAGAGCTGACCGGGATTTCAGCGGGTACGGCTAAGCGGCAGGGCAGCCGGCGCCGTCCGGCGTGATCATGTGGGCCGGATGCCGGCGGTTGCGGGCTTAAGCTAACGGCGCTTACCCCGGCGGCCAGGCCGGCATTGTCGCGAGAGGCGGATGCCCCGGCTGACGTTCACTCGCCCCTGGCGCGATCACAAGCGCCGGCGCCCGCAGGAATGCTCTGGCACGCCAGCGGTGTTGCGGGGAGCATGCCATCAGTCGTGATCGCCACCGCATACGGTGGCCCCGAGGTCCTGTCCGTCACCGACCAGCCCGTTGCGGAACCCGGGCCTGGCGAGGCGCGGATCGAGGTCCGGGCCGCCGGCGTCAACCCGATTGACTACAAGGTCTACAGCGGGGCGTTCGGCACCGATCCGTCGAAACTGCCGATGCGGCTGGGCTCGGAGGCCGCCGGCGTGGTGACCGCCGCGGGCCCCGGCGCTGCTGGCCCGGCGGGCCCGATCGCGCCCGGCGATGAGGTCATCGCCTACCGTGCCCCCGGCGCCTATGCTGCCGAGCTCACCGTCCCGGGTTCGGCACTTGTGCCCAGGCCCGCCGCGCTGGACTGGGCGCAGGCGGCCGGGCTGATGCTGACCGGCGCCACGGCCTGGCACGCCCTGGCCGCGACGAAGGTGCAGGCAGGGGACACCGTGCTGATCAACAGCGCGTCGGGGGGCGTCGGCCTGATGGCCGTGCAGCTGGCCGTCGCTCGCGGCGCGACGGTCATCGGCACGGCGAGCCCGGCGCGGCACGACCTGCTGCGTGAGCTCGGGGCACATCCCGTGGCGTACGGTGACGGCCTGGCCGGCCGGGTCCGCGCCGCCGCGCCGGACGGGGTCGATGCCGCGCTCGACCTGATCGGCACCGACGAGGCCGTCGACGTATCGCTCGCGCTGGTCAGCGACCGCGCGAGGATCGCCACCATCGCGGCCTTCGCGCGCGGCGGCGAGGCCGGCATCAAGGTGCTCGGCAACGGCCCGGGCGCGGATCCGGGCACCGAGATCCGCGACGCTGCCCGGCTCGAGCTGGCCCGGCTGGCCGGGGACGGCTCGCTGCGGGTGTTCGTCACGCAGACGTTCCCGCTGGCCGGCGTGGCCGACGCGCATCGCGCGATCATGGGGGGCCATGTGACCGGCAAGATCGCGCTGATCCCCTGAGCGAGGTGGCCGGCCACCGCCTTCGCGGCCTGTCGCGCCGGCGCGGCCCGAGCCGGGCGCTGTCTAGAGTTCCACGCTGGTGCCAGGCTCCAGCCGGGTGACGGGTCCGCCGCCCGGTGCCTGCGCGAGCGGCAGCAGGTTCCCGATCAGGTTCAGCCCGTTCTCGTTCATCAGCGAGTCATGGATGGCGAATCCGCGCTCAGGCGAAACGGCCCTCGCGTAGTCGATCATCTCCCCGATCTTCAGCCACGGGGCGTTCACCGGCACCAGCAGCGTGGGGATCCGGTCCTCCGGCTCGGTCAGCGCGTCACCAGGGTGAAAGACCTGGCCGTCGACGGCGAACCCGGTGTTGGCGATGATCGGGATATCCCGGTGGATCAGGGCATGTTTCTCGCCGTATACGTGCACGTCGAAGCCTGCGGCGGTGAACGTGTCACCGTGCCCGACCTGGTGCGCGCGGTCGCCGAAGCCGGCGAACCGGGACGCCACGGAGGCGTTCGACCACAGCTCGAGCTCGCTGCTGGCCGTCAGCGCCGCCCCGATGGCGTCCGCGTCGAGATGATCCGGGTGCTCGTGGGTCACCAGGACGGCGCTCGCGCCGTCCAGCGCGCCGGGGCCGCTCCAGATGCCGGGGTCGATGACGAGGGTCGCGCCGTCCTTCTCCAGCCGGACGCACGAGTGCCCGAGCTTAGTCAGCCGCATCTCTTCCTCCCCTGCCGAGCTTAATCAGGGCCGGCCCGGCAGCCCGTCGCCGGCTCCGCCAGCCCGTGGCCGGCCCTGGCAGACCCGGCAGCCATGGCCGGCCCAGCAGCCATGGAAGGGAGGAGTCAGCCTGGCCTGGCCGGGACGGCCTGTCCCGGCGGCTGGCGCGGCGCGGGCCGTTACCGGGCCGCCAGGCCCCGCAGCAGCTCATCCACCGCACGCCGGGCGTAGCGGGCGTCGGGGCGGGCCTGACCGGGCCTGCCCTGGGCCAGCACCGCGCCGCTGAGCAGCAGCACGGCGGCCTCGACATCGGTGTCCTCGCGCAGCTCGCCGGTGGCGACGCCGCGGCGCAGCACGGAGCGCAGGGCCTCCCGGCGCGGCCCGGCCACGGTCTCCGCATAGCGGGACATCAGCCGCGGATACCGCCGTCCCTCGCCCTGCAGCAGCGCGAATCCGCGCGAGCGGCGGGGGTCGGCCGAATCGCGGCACATGGCCTCCAGCAGCGTGATCAGGTCAGAGCGCACCGACTTTCCCTTCGGCGCGGGCAGCGGCGTCTTCAGGTCGCCGAGCGCATCCAGGGCGTCCAGCAGCAGGTCTTCCTTGGCCGGCCAGCGCCGGTAGATCGTGGCCTTGCCGACCCCGGCCCTGGCGGCTACCTGCTCGATAGAGAGCCCGTCCGGGCCGCCCTCGGCGAACAGTTCCAGCGCCGCGTCAATGATGGCCCGGTCGGCCTGATCGCTGCGCGGACGGCCCGGCCGGCGCTGCTTTGGCTGCGCGCCGGGCACTGGGACGGCCAGGCCCGGCGCTGCCCTGTCATCCGGCACGTTCCCCCCATGCGCCGCGCCCGGCCCGGCGGACCTCTGCCGTGACCGCGGTTTACCGATTATCGATACGAAACCAGATCGTATCGTAACCCATTTTTCGCCGCTAGTGCGACCAAAGTCCTCTGTTGGCAGTCCCCGGGTCATGCCATCATTTAGGTGTCCGGGGACGCCACTGGGGCGCCTCGAGACACGGAGGCAACTACATGACTGCACGTCTGGCTGATCCCGGGCGGGCCGCGACGCAAGCGCGGACCTCAGCCCCCGAAGCGCTCTACGGCGGCACCGCAACCCGCCGCATCACCGTCAGGGACATCGCCGCCGCCAAGGCTCGCGGCGAGCGATGGCCTATGCTCACCGCCTACGACGCGCTGACCGCGCGGGTGTTCGACGAGGCGGGCATCCCGGTGCTGCTGGTCGGCGATTCTGCGGCCATGGTCGTCTACGGGCACGAGACAACCATCCCGGTGACGGTGGATGACCTGATCCCGCTCACGGCCGCCGTGGTCAGGGCCACGAAGCGCGCCCTGGTGGTCGCCGACCTGCCGTTTGGCTCCTACCAGGCATCGCCTGAGGCCGCGCTGCGGGCCGCCAGCAGGTTCCTGAAGGAAGCCGGCGCCCAGGCTGTCAAGCTGGAGGGCGGCCGCCGCGTGGTGCCGCAGGTGGAGGAGCTAGTCGCGGCCGGCATACCGGTCATGGCCCACCTCGGCCTCACCCCGCAGTCAGTGAACGCGTTCGGCGGCTACCGGGTGCAGGGCCGTGGGGAGGACGGCGAGCAGCTGCTGCACGACGCGAAGGCCATGCAGGCCGCGGGCGCGTTCGCGGTCGTGCTGGAATGCGTGCCGGCCGGCTCGCGGGCCGGGTCACGGCGAGCCTCGACATCCCGACCATCGGGATCGGGGCCGGGGCCGCCTGCGACGCGCAGGTGCTGGTCTGGCAAGACATGGCCGGCCTGTCGCCGCGAACGGCGAAGTTCGTGAAGAAGTACGCCGACCTGACCACGGTGCTGAGCGAGGCGGCGCAGTCCTTCGCCGGCGACGTTGTCTCCGGCGCGTTCCCGGCCGAGGAGCACTCCTACCGATAGCGAGCAGGCGGGACTGGCGCCCGCGGCCTTGGCAAGCATGTCTGCCAGCCGCGGGCGCCAGCGCCGTGCCGGGCTCCCTGAGAGCCGTGCCCGGTCAGCCCCGTGCCCGGTCAGCCCCGTGCCCGGTCGCGGCTGGCTGGGTCGCTACCGCCTCGGTCGTCGGCGGCTCGGCCGCGGAGACGAGGATCAGCCGGTCCCCCTCCCGCAGCTCGCCTGCGCGCGGGTCGTCAGTGGCCAGCACGTGCCCAGCGCGCAGCACGCCGATCACCCCGCTTGGCGATCCCCCGGCCGGCCCGCCCACCTCGGCGGGTGTGACTGGCCGTTCGGCCAGGTCCAGGCTGCAGCCGCGGTTGAGCAGGTCCGATATCACCTGCCCGGCGCCGGGCCGGATCGTAGACAGGCCGAGCAGTCGCCCGGCCGCATCGGACGACACCACTACATGATCGGCCCCGCTCTGCCGCAGCAGCGGCTCGTTCTCCCCCTCGCGGACCGCGGCGACGATGGCGGCAGACGGATTCAGCTGGCGAGCCGTCAGGGTGATCAGCACCGCGGTGTCGTCGCGCCCGACAGCGACCACGAGCCGCGCGGCGCGCTCGATCTCGGCGCGCATCAGCACGTCCCGCCGCGTCGCGTCGCCGCCGACCCCGGCCAGGCCGGCGGAGTTCGCCTCGGCCATCATCTGCGGCGAGATGTCGACGACCACGATGGAGTCCGCCGGGACTCCGGCTTCCTGCAGCGTCCGCACCGCGCTGCGGCCCTTCGTCCCGTATCCCACGACAACCGTCTGATCAGCCACTCTGGACCTCCATCGGGCAATGCGCCAGCTTGTCCGGGTGCGCCGGGTCAGCACTTCCAGGGTCGTGCCGATCAGGACCACCAGGAAGATCACCCGGATCGGCGTGATCAGCACGATGTTCACCAGCCGCGCCGCATCGCTGACCGGCACGATGTCGCCGTAGCCGATGGTCGAGAGGGTCACGGTCGCGTAGTAGGCCGAGCTGAGCAGGCTGAGCGGCTGACCAGGGTGAGCGGCGTCCCGGTAGCCGTCCCGGCCCAGGTACACGATCACCGTCGCCAGTACCACCAGGAACACTGCCAGCGCCATCCGGAGCGCGACTGCGGCCAGCGGGCTGACGCTACGGGATGGCAGCGAGACGGCAGGAGGCCCGGGATCGGCGTCGCCACCCGATATCGCTCCCCCCTGAGACCGATCACTCACAGGGAGTTACGATACAGAGCGACACGGACCCGGCCGATGACCGCGCTCCCTGCGATCCTGGCCGGGCCGCCTGCGATCCTGGCCGGGCCGCCTGCGATCCTGGCCGGGCCGCCTGCGATCCTGGCCGGGCCGCCTGCGATCCTGGCCGGGCCGCCTGCGATCCTGGCCGGGCCGCCTGCGATCCTGGCCGGGCCGCCTGCGATCCTGGCCGGGCCGCGGCCGCGCCGGCTCCGGCAGCGGCTCGCTCAGATATCGGTGATGCGCAGCCCGGCGTGCGCCTTGTACCGGCGGTTGACCGAGACCAGATTCGCGGTGAGGGCCTCCACCTGCCCGCAGTTACGCAATCTGCCCGCGTAGACGCCGCGCATGCCGGAGATGCCGCTGGCTAGCTGCTGGACCAGGTCGGTCGCTGACCGGTCATCGCCCAGCACCAGCACGTCGAGGTCGACCTCGGCGACCTCGGGATCGAGCAGCACGACCGACGACACGTGGTGGAACGCCCCGACGACCCGGCTGCCGGGCAGGACCGCCGCCGCCTGCTCGGCCGCGCTGCCCTCCGGCACGTCCAGCGCGTAGGCACCGCGCTCGTCGAAGCCGAGCGGGTTGACGCAGTCGATGACGACCTTGCCATCGAGGACGTCAGCGAGTCCGGCCAGCAGGTCCCGGTGGCCGTCCCACGGCACGGCCACGATGACGACATCGGCCGCGCTGGCCGCGTCGGCGTTAGCTGCGCCGCGCAGCGCGGGCGGGCCGCCCAGTGACGCCGCCGCCGCCGCGGCGCGGTCTGCGCTCCGCGAGCCGATGATCACGTGATGCCCGGCCAGGGCCAGCCGCCGGGCCAGTCCCCGGCCCTGATCCCCGGTACCGCCGAGAATGCCGATGGTGAGCCGGGCGGAGCCGGCGGCTGGAGGCGGAGTGGTGTCGTCGGCCATGACCTGATCCTGCCAGACCGGCGATCACGGGCCGGCCCCGGTGCCGCGGCGCCTCGCCGGCATTCCGTGATCGCATCGTCACGATTTGCCTGCGCCCCGACGCGAGGTTCCGGCACCATGGGGCCATGAACGCGGACCAGGTGGAAGCTCTGCGCGTTCTGCTCGCGCCGACCGGCTGGCTGGACCGGACCAGGTCGTTCGCGCGCGCCCTGCGCACGAGCGCCCGGACGCCGCAGGGACTGCTCGTGGTCGGGACGCCGGCCGACGAGCCATGGCACCTGACGGCCCACCTGGCGGATGAGAGCAGGCTGGCCGGGATCCCCAGCTTCTCCCCCACCCTGATCCGCTGGGCACCGCCGCCGACCGGCCCGGAGCACCTGCGAGTCGGGATGGACCGCCTGCAGGCTGCCAGCAGGGACGAGACGCTACTGGTGGTGAGCCCTCAGGTCGCGCCGGGCGACCTGCTGGAGCGGCTGGATGACGCCAGGAAACTGGGCGTGACGATCTTCGCGCTGGACCGCGGTGACGCTGACCTGGAAGGCCTCGCGCATGAGGCCCTTGCGGTGCCGCCGGCCACCGCGCCGGTGTCGTTCGACGCCGCCCAGCATCTGGTCAGCGCGGCGGCCGGGGAGGCTTACCACCCGCCCGGCCCGCCGCGGTCGCGCAGCCATCGCGCGCGCGGCGGCACCGCCAAGCCGCCTGCGGGCGCCGATGACAGCCTGCGGGGCAGGCTAGCCCGGCTGCTGGATGCGGTCAGCGGCACGCCGGTGGAGTGACCGGGTGGGCCGGAACCGTGCCCGCCGGTCAGGAGTCCAGGCTCAGCACCATGGTCGGGGTGGCGATCACGTGATCATCGCGCAGCGGCCGGACCGCCGTCCCGATCGCGAAGAACTCGGTCGTGTGCGAGCCCCAGGTGTGACTGTGCTGGCGTAGCTGGACGCCCACGATCCCCTCGGCATGCAGTTCCTCGGCCTCCGCCTGCATCCGGCTCATCGCCAGCTCGCGGGCGTCATAGAGGGCCTGGGTGAACTGCTCCAGCTCGACGTTCCGCCCGATGTTGCCGATCTTTCCGCCGAGCCGCTGATGGGCGATGTGGTAGACGCATGACCCCATCACCATGCCGAGCGGCGCGTAGCCGGCCCGGATCAGCGTCCAGAAGTCCTGGCCGGACAGGTCGGAGGTGAAGGGCAGGCCCTTGTTGTTGCGCCAGTCCGTCACTCCCCCGCCGCCCGCGCCCGGCTCGCCCTTGACCGCCGTGCCCACCGCGATGAACTCGGCGATGTCCGCGCCGAACTCCTTCATCTCGACCTCGAGCCGGACTCCGACCACGCCGTCGGCGCCCAGCGCCTGCGCCTCGGCCTCCATCCTGGTCATGGCCAGCTCGCGCGCGTGATACATGGCCTGCGAGAGGACGTCCAGTTCCTGGCTCTTGCCCCAGCGGGCGACCTGCAGGCCGACGTGGTAGATGGAGCTGCCGAGCACCAGCCCGAGCGGCCGGAACCCGACCTCGCGCACCAGCAGGAACTCGTTGACGGACAGATCCGAGGTGAAGATCGCGCCGGGATGACCGGGCGTCAGCTCGGCGAGGCGCCGGATCGCGTCCTGCGGTACTCCGGCGGCCCCTGCATCGATTGCCTGCTGGTCAGTCATGCTGCTCCTCGGCTGCATTCTCGCTGGATGATGCTCATTCTCCCAGGCGGGCCAGGGCGGGCCCGAGGCCCGGTACGGTCCGGGCCGCTGGCCGTGCCGAGCGGCCGGGCGGCCGGGCGCCGGGCACGCGCACGGCGGTGCCGATGGCGTGGAACTCGAGCCCGCCCGCAGCGAACTCGCCGACGGTCAGCAAGGCGCCCACCACGCCATGGGCGCCGAGCCGCGAGCACTCCCCGCCATCCGTCCGATGGCCTGACGGCGGGCCTGATACAGCGCGGTGACCAGGCTGCGGAACGAGTCGATCGGGCCGGGCGCCGACAGCGCGGCGGCGCGGCCGCCCGCGAGACGGCCGAGGACGGATGCCTGCTCGCCTGCCGGGCAGGACTCGCTGCCCGGATCGCCGATGCTGTAGACGGCGGCGCCGAGCACCTGGCCGGCCTGCTCCAATCCCGCGCTCCTGATCGCCGCGAACTCATCGGTACTGAGCGCTGAGCCCCACGTGCCGCTGCCGGCGATCTCCGCCATCCGGGCTGCCGCAGCGGGCGGGAGCCCGGTCCCGGACCAGCTCTGTGCCACGGCAAGCCCTTCGGCGGGTTTCGATCGCTCATAGGCACTATAGACCTGGCCCTCGCCGGTTCCCCGCTGGCCGAGCGGCGCCCGGCGCCCGCCCGGGCGCTGCGGGAGCCGGGGCTGCCCCGGAGCCTGGCGCCATGCTGCGCCGCCGCTCAGGGACCAAGCCGGACGCGGGCCGCCTGGCGGCGCTGCGGGTCCAGCGACAGGATCGCGAGCGGCTCGGGCTGGCGGTGCTCGCTGCGGGCGAACCGGGCGGTCGCCGTGCCGATGATGGTCGCCTCGACGATGTGATCCCGACGTCCCTCCTGCATGGAGCACTCGCGCTCGCGCACCCGCATGTCCATGCTCTGCACCACCACGCCGTCCGCGCCGTGCCGGGTCACGTCCCGCTCCAGCTGGCTGCGCGAATCGTGCCGGGTCTGGTTCACCAGCTCGGTGTAACCGTGCACCTCGGTGTTGCCAGAGCCCCAGCTGGTCTGGTTGACCGTCAGCCAGTCGTCGTGCCTGGCCCCGATCGAGATGCCGAGCACCAGGGCCACCGGCACCCAGCCGGCCATGATCAGCTTGGCGAAGTCCTGGCCGGAAAGGTCCGAGGTGAACGGCTGCTTCAGCGGCACCGCGCCGGGCGCCCGCACCGCCGTGCCGATGGCCTTGAACTCCAGCCCGCCCGCCGGAAACGGCCGGATGGTCAGCAGCACCCCGACCACGCCATGGCCGCCCAACTCCGCGCACTCCGCCACCATCCGGCCGATCGCCTGCCGCCGCGCCTCATACAGCGTCTGCACCATGGGGGCGTAAGACCCCAGGGAGCCGCTGCCGGACAGCGCCGTCACGCTCCGGTACGGGCCCGCGAAGCCGCCGTAGCCCCCGTAGCCTGCCCAGGCACCCGGGCAGGCATAGCCGCCGGAATAGCCGATGTTGTAGACCGCCGCGCCCAGCACCTGGCCGACCGGCTCGAACCCGACACTGCGGATCGCGGCGAATTCGTCGGTCGTCAGTGCCGAGCCCCAGGTGCCGCTGCGCCTGATCTCGGCCAGCCGCGCCTCGGCCGCCGGCGGCAGGCCGCCGCCAGGATGGTCTGCCGTCACCGTGCCCCCAAACTGGCTGGACTGCCGCTGGCCTCAGCCTACAAGAACGACCGCCGGAACGGCCGGCGCGGCAGCGCGCGACCGCAGCCCCGGCGGCAGGCCAGCGCCGGCCACGTCCCGGCACGGGACAGGGCAGGGCAGGGCAGGGCCGACGCCGGGCTCAGTCCCCGTCCTGGGCGTCCCACTCCTCGTTCCGGCGCTGCACCGTCTCCAGCGCGTGCGCCGCCGCATCCTGCGTCGGGTACGGGCCGAGCCGGTCCTTGCCTGGACAGCCGGCCCCGTGCTCGACCGTGTTGTGCCTCAGGCAGAACCACCACTGCTGGTCATCATCCATGGCCACTAGACTTCCAGATCATGGCTACGATGCTCCAGCCTGGCCGCGTTTCGCCGCTGCGGCCGGTACCCGCTCACATCGCCCGCCCGGAGTACGTCGGCAGGAAGGTCCCGCGGACCGGCGAGCCCGACGTTAAGGATGCGGAGACGATCGAGCGAATGCGCCTGGCCGGGCGCATCGCCGCCCGCGCGCTCGCCGAGGTCGGCAGGAACGTGGCGCCCGGCGTGACCACGGACGAGCTGGACCGCATCGGGCACGAGTTCCTCTGCGACCACGGCGCTTACCCGAGCACGCTGGGCTACCGCGGCTACCCGAAGTCACTGTGCACCTCCCTCAACGAGGTGATCTGCCACGGCATCCCCGATGACACCGTCATCGCCGACGGCGACATCGTGAACATCGATATCACCGCCTACATCGGCGGCGTGCACGGCGACACGAACGCCACCTTCCTGGCCGGCTCGGCCGACGAGGAGTCCCGGCTGCTGGTCGAGCGCACCAGGGAAGCGATGATGCGGGGCATCCGGGCGGTCGCTCCCGGACGGCCGCTGAACGCCATCGGCCGGGTGATCGAGTCCTATGCACGCCGCTTCGGCTATGGCGTCGTCCGTGACTTCACCGGCCACGGCATCGGCCGGACGTTTCACTCGGGCCTGGTCGTGCCGCATTTCGACGACCCGGATGTCAGCCTGATCATGGAACCGGGAATGACGTTCACCATCGAGCCGATGCTGACACTGGGAACCATCGACTACGACATCTGGCCGGATGGCTGGACCGTGCTGACCAGGGACAGGATGCGGACCGCCCAGTTCGAGCACACGCTCGCCGTCACCAGCGACGGTTACGAGATCCTCACTCTCCCCTAGCGCGGCCGCTTTCGCCGTCAGGGGCCGACCGGATCGGCGGCCGGCCCGGCAGGCCGCAGCGGCCGCCGCGAGCCTGAGCCCTGGCTGGCCGGCGCTGGCGCCACCTGATGATCGTGGGCCAGCCGATAGCCCGGCAGCCACTCGAGCCAGGACGGCAGGTACCAGCTGCGCTCGCCGAGCAGGGCCAGTGCAGCAGGCAGGATCAGCCCGCGCACCAGGGTCGCGTCGATGAGCACGGCCACGGCCAGGCCGACTCCCAGCATCTTCAGGTCAATCATCGACAGGGTCGCGAAGACGGAGAAGACGGCGACCATGATCAGGGCGGCGCTGCTGACGACCCCGGCGCAGCGGCTGATCCCCTCGACCACAGCGTCCGGCGTGCTCGCTCCGGCCAGCCGCAGCTCCCTGATCCGGCTGACGATGAACACGTGGTAGTCCATGCTCAGGCCGAAGAGCAGCACGAAGGTGAACAGCGGCACCCAGGGCACCACGGCGCCGTAGGACGTGAAGCCGATGAGCCCCTGCAGCCAGCCGTCCTGGAAGATCAGGGTCACCACGCCGTAGGCCGCGCCCACCGAGAGCAGGTTGAGGCCGATGGAGATCACCGGGATCGTGACGCTCCGGAATGCGGCCATCAGCAGCAGAAAGGCGAGCAGCGCGATCACCCCGAAGACAAGCGGGCTGCGGCTGTGCAGCATGGAGATCTGGTCGTAATTCGACGCGGTGCTCCCGGTCACAGCGAACCTCGCGCCCGCATGGCCGATGGTGGCCGGCAGGGCCTGGTTCTCCAGCCGGAGCAGGGCGGCCACGGAGGCCGAGTCGGAGCCGTTGCCGGCCAGCGGTACCTGCAGCACCAGCGCCCGCCCGCTGTCCACCGGCGCGGCCGTGATCGGCCCGCGGATGAGGCCGCCGGGGGTGGCCATGGCCTGCAGCCGCGTCACGGCATGCTGGACGGCCGGACCGTCGAGGTCCGCGCCGGTGACGACGACCTCGGCCGGGGCAGGCCGGCCGGGGAACTGCTGCTGGATCTCGTCCAGCACGTGCACGACTGGCAGGCTGGTCGGCAGGTCGACGGCCGGATTGCCGATGCGCATGCCCAGGGCCGGAGCGCACAGCGCGAGCATCGCCAAGGCAGCGATCCCGCCCCATGCCGCCGGCCGCCGGACCACCCCGCGGACCAGTCTGGTCCACATCCGGGACGGGCGGGCTGCCGTCCGGCGACGGCCGATCCACGGCACCCGGCACCGGTCGACCCATGAGCCGAGGCACGACAGCAGCGCAGGCAGGAACGTCACCGAGCCGAGCACGGCCATGGCGACGACCATGATCGTCCCGAACGAGATGCCGGTGAACAGGTCGATGCCGGTCAGGAACAGGCCGGCCAGGCAGAACATCACGGTCAGGCCGGAGATCACGATGGCCTTGCCCGATGTGGCGGCGGCGATCCTGATCGCGGCCAGCTGGCTGTGTCCCGCGGCCCGCTCCTCGCGCTCGCGGCGCAGATAGAACAGGGAGTAGTCGACGCCGACCGCCATCCCGATGACCAGGACGATCTCTGATGTCCCTGCCCCCACCGGCAGCCACTGAGCCGGGATGGCCAGCAGCGAGACAGCCGCGGTGACGGCCGTGCCCGCGAGCAGCACCGGAATGCCGGCGGCGATGAGCGCGCCGAACGCGGCCAGCAGCAGGATCACGGTGAGCGGGATCGAGGTGTCCTCGGCCTGATGGAAGTCCTGGCCGAGCATCGCGCTGGCCACCCGGTCGGTGCTCGCGTCGCCCGCCTCCTGGACGACCATCCCGCGGTGCATCGCCTGGACCCTGGCGACAGCGGCGAGATCGGCGAGCACGGTCGTGTCAGCGTCCGAGTGCGGTCCGCCCACCTGGAACGTCACGAGCGCGGCCAGCGGCGCGGCGATCATGCCGTCCCGGCTGTGCCGCGCGAATGATGTGCGGATGTCCCTGGCCGCGGCCGGTATCTCGGCGAGCACGTCCTCGACCTGCCCGGCTACCTTGCGCACTTCGGCGGCAGCTTCCGACCGCAGCCTGGACGCGCGGGTCCGGACCTCGACCAGCACGCTCTCGACCGGCGGATTGACCACCTTCAGCTGGGCCAGTTCCTGCTCGGCCCGGCCGGCCTGGCCCGGATCGTATTGCGGCACGGCCGAAGCCGATACCAGCTGGCCGACCACCCAGGCGATGGCGACGAAGGCCAGCCACCCGGCCACCGCGGTCTTCTGGTGCCGGGCGCTCCAGCAGGCGATCCGCTGCACGATGGGCGCGCGGCTGCCTGCCGGGGACCGGTCGGGAACGGGGGCGCTTGAAGCAGGGGTGGTGGTAGGGAGCTGGCGCAATGGTCGCTCTCTGGCTCAGGGGTTTTATGTTTCAACGAGCCAGCAGCGCGCCGGGTTCCAGGGGCAGCGGGCTGGCAATGGCGCTTAATGTAGCCCCAGTCCGCCAGTGGCCGGGCCCGGTAATCGTCATCGGCTTGTGATCTAACGCACTATCTGTAAGCGCGCGATCACTGGATTGATCATGACTGGATCGGCTATGCACAGCCTCGCCTGCTGGCCGCCGGCGGTCGGCGGCGGGCCGCGCTCCGCCCGCCCGCCGGGCGGGCCGTCCCGCCGCTCGATCATGAGAACTTGCTACGGCGCAGGGTCAGCAGCCGGGGCGGGCCGGGCTGGCAGCCAGCGCGGCAGGGACCAGCTTCGCTCCCCCAGCAGCCCCAGCGCGGACGGCACCAGGATGCCGCGGACCACCGTGGCGTCGATCAGCACGGCGGCGGCCAGGCCGATTCCGAGCATCTTCAGCTGGATGATCGACAGCGTGGCGAGGATCGAGAACACCGCCACCATGATCACGGCCGCGCTGGTCACCACCCCCGGCGCTGCTGGATATGCCGCCCACGACGGCGTCCTTCGTGCTGGCGCCGCCTGAGCGCAGCTCCCGGATCCGGCTCAGGATGAAGACGCGGTAGTCCATGCTCAGCCCGAACAGGAACACGAACATGAACAGCGGTATCCACGGCACGATCGCCTCGGCGGGCTCGGCTCGGGCAGCACCGAGGTCCGGCCGGAGTTCGGCCCGCTGGCTGCAGCTCGGGCGGCTCGCGCTGCCCGGCCAGGTGTGGGCGATGATGGCAGCTATGGGAGAACTGATCCTGCTCCGGCACGGCGAGACCGAGTGGAGCCGTCGCGGCTGTCATACCGGCCGGAGCGACGTTCCGCTGACCGAGCGGGGCGAGGCGGACGCTATCGCGCTGGCCCCCGCGCTGGCCAAGCGGCAGATCGTCGCCAGTTTCACCAGCCCGGCGCAGCGAGCCAGGTGCACAGCCGGGCTGGCTGGGCTGGCCGGCGCCGAGGTCGACCCGAACCTGCAGGAGTGGGATTACGGCGGCTACGAGGGACTGACGACCGCGCAGATCCGGCAGCAGCGGCCGGACTGGTACCTGTGGCGGGACGGCGTCATCCCCGGCGACCACCCGGGCGAGTCCATCGAGGACGTTGGCCGCCGGGCCGACGCGGTACTCGCGCGGGTCCGCCCGCTACTCTCCGGCGGCGACGTGGCACTGGTCTCGCACGCGCACATGCTGCGGGTGCTGACCGCGCGGTGGCTTGGCCTGGAGCCGGCCGGCGGCAGGCTCTTCCGGCTGGAAACCGGGACGCTGAGCGTCCTCGGCGACGAGCACGGCCAGGACGTGATGCTGTCCTGGAACGTGTCGCCGGCGAGCGACTAAACCTGCCACGCCTCGGCGCAGGCATGCAGCCGCGGCTGCATCGCGTCGTAGTAGCCGTCGAGCTCGGCCATGCCGCCCGGCACGCTGGCCGACTCAAGGCCGACGACCGCCGCGCTGCGGCGCTGCTCCGCTACGAACTGATCCAGCTCGCTCGCCGACAGCCGCACGCCGCCCGCCCGGAGTGGCCGCCGACCCGCAGGGCCAGTGCTCACTCGGGCCGGGTCTCGTCCTCCATCCAGCTTAGATACGACGGTGCGCCGGCCACGATCGGCGTCGCGATGATCTCCGGCTCGTCGTAGCTGTGCCGTTCGGTCAGGAACTCGGCCAGGTCGTTATAGCGGTCGGCGGGCAGCTTGAGCATGATCAGCCACTCCTCGGCCCGCTCGATCCCGTCCTCCCACCAGTACGTGCTGGCAATCGGCCCGGCGACCTGGGCACACGCGGCAAGTCTCGCCGCCACGGCCGCATGCGCCAGGTCCATCGCCTCAGCCCGCGAGTCGGTGGTGGTCTGAACCTGCAGGTACTGCGGCTCGGTGCTCGCCGCACGGCGCTGGCCCGGCATGGCCTGATCGTACGCCCCGCGCAGGCCGTGCTGTCACCGATGTCAGCGAGGCCACCGCAGACGGCCGCGATGTCGGTAGCCTGTCCCGATCGCCCGCAATGAGCGGCGCGGACCGCAATGGAGGCACCGTGTCAGGCCAGTTCTGCCTCGTGGTCAATCCGGTCGCCGGCCGGGGCCGGGCGGTGCGCGTGCTGCCGGTCGCGGTCGCGGCGCTGGACGCGGCCGGCGCGGCCTGCGAGGTCACCGAGTCGGCCAGCCTGCGGCACGCGCAGGAGGTCGCGGCGGCGGCGGTTCAGCGCGGGGATGCGGTCGTCGCCGTCGGCGGCGACGGGCTGGCCAGCGCGCTCGCGGGCGTGGCCGCGGCCGGGTCCGGCATCTTCGGGATCATCCCGGCCGGCCGCGGCAATGACTTGGCCAGGGTGCTGGGCATCCCCGCCGATCCCGCGGCCGCTGCCAGGGTCCTCACCGCCGGCGCTACCCGGCAGATGGACCTGATCAGCGTCAGCGTGCCCGGCCAGCCGGATCATCTGGTGGCCGGCAGCGTGTACCTCGGCGTGCCCGCGCTGGCCGGCGAGATCGCCAACCGGATGCACTGGCTAGGCGGCCCGATGGTGTACCCGGTCGCCGCGCTGCGCGCCCTGGCCGGCTGGAAGCCGGCCAGGTTCCGGGTCGAGATCAGCGGGAATGGCGCGGCCGAGGGATCTGGCGCGGTCGTCGCCGGGCAGGCAGTCCTGGCGGGCGCGGCGGCCGGCCAGGCTGACCGCGGCGGCGCCGCCCGCGAGCCTGCCGTCGTCCATGAACTGGCCGGGTACGCGGTGGTGGTCGCCAATTCCGCTTACTTCGGAGCCGGGATGAAAGTGGCACCGCCAGCGCGGATCGACGACGGCGTGCTGGACATCGTGCTGATGCGGCACGGCCCCAGGCTGGCCTTCCTGCGGACGCTGGCGAAGATCAGGGACGGGTCGCACGTGTCCATCGCCCAGATCAGCCTGCACCGAGGCACGGACGTCAGCGTGACCGTGGACCGGGCCATGCCGTCCGCGGCCGACGGCGAGACGCTCGCCGGAGCGGGGCCGCTCCCGGCCGGCGCCCGGCTGCGAATCCGGGTGCTTCCGGCGGCGCTGACGGTGCTCGCGCCTCCGCCGGGGCCAGCGAGGTGATCATGCCTGCGGACCGGGCAGCATCCGTGACTGAGGCTCGCCGGGTTCCCTGGACGGCTTGCGCTTCACGTCGACGCCGCCCATCACGGCCAGGCCGATCACCTTTAGCCGCGGGGCGCCAGGAATGCCAGGCCCGCCGGCGCTGTGATCGAAGCCGCCCATGAGCCCGATGCCGGCCACGTCCACCTCGATGTCCTCGGGCGCGATGATCTCGATGCCGCCCATCAGCGCGAACGCGCTGATCGTCACCTCAGGCTGGCTGAATCGCGCATCCCGCAGGTCCAGCGTTACCCCGCCCATGATGGCGACCGCGACATACGCCGGTGGCACGACCCAGGGGCCGCGGCGCGTGGCCCCGCTCATGATCGCGAGCGAGAACCGCGTGCCCGGACTTCCGCCGATGCGATCCGCCGGGAACGCGCCGGCCGTGGCCGGCTGGGCGAACGCCGGCTGCGCGGGCAGATCGCTGGTGACGGCCTCCAGGTCGGCGTAGGTCTTCGCCGCGTACGCCACGCCGAGCCGCTCATCGAGCTCGTCAAAGGTGATCCGGCCCTGCCCGGCAGCGTCCCGGAGCACGTCGGCGACCCTCTCGCGGTCCGCGTCGGAAACTCTCAGGGAGCGCGCATCGGCCGGCTCAGGAAGGTTGCTCACGCTTTCACCCTAGTGTCCGGCCGGCCCGCATGGCCGGGCAGATAGCGGGCACATCGTGACGTTGCCTGGTGACTGGCCTGCCGCGGCGCCGCTCGCGGATAATCGGGTGGCCGGCCACGGCCGGCAGACGGTGGGGAGAGGGAATGCAGCGCTTCAGGGAGATCGCGCCAGGTGTCCTGGTCGCCACGTCCGACCTGCTGATGTCCACGAGCACCGTGGTAGTGGCCGAGGACGGCGCCTGCCTGGTCATCGACCCGGCAGTCTCGGTGGCCGATCTCCGCGCGCTCGCCGACGACCTGCACGGAGCGGGACTGCGCCCGCGGGCCGGCTTCGCGACCCATCCGCACTGGGACCACGTGCTGTGGAGCCGCGAGCTGGGCGACGTGCCCCGGTACGCGGCACCGGCCGCGGTGGAAATCGCCGAGACCGAGCGCGACGGAATGGTCAGCGGCGTCCAGCGCACCGCGCCCGGTCATGACCTCGAGCTGTTCGGACGCCTGGTACCGCTCGCCGAGGATGCGGAGCGGATCCCCTGGGACGGCCCGGCCGCTGAGCTGATCATCCATAACGGCCATGCGCCCGGTCATGGCGGCGTGTTCCTCCCCGACGCCGGGGTCCTGGTCGCGGGCGACATGCTCTCCGACATCGAGATCCCGCTCCTGGATACGGTCGAGGACGATCCGCTCGGGGATTACCGGGCCGGCCTGCAGCGGCTCACGGCGGTATCCGGGGTGCGCTGGGTGGTGCCCGGCCACGGCCACGTCGGCGATGCCGCGGAGTTCCGCAGGCGGGTGGACGCCGACACCCGCTACCTCGACCTGCTGGCGGCGGGCAAGCCGTTCGACGATCCGCGCTGCACGGCGGCGGACACGCCGCAATGGCAGCGCGACGCCCATGCGAGCCATCTGCGGGCTGTCGCCGGGCAGCCGCCCGATACCGGCAGCAGCGCATCAGCGGGCAGCGGCAGCTGAGCACGCTCGCGGGGATGCGCCGGTCGCGCTGTTCAGCGGGGTGGCTTCAGGCGGGCTCGCTGCTGCTCCTGTCCTGCCGGGCGCGCTGACCGACGAGGACGGCCGGGAATGCGTCTCGTTTCATTCTAGAAATTCATTGCTGGTTTTAGCTTTCCATAATAGTCTGAGGGCAGACAGCGGGACGGAGCAGCCGAGAGGCGCGATGTCCCGGGTTCCCTCCCTCCAGGGAACCTGCCACGGTCCAGCGGCGCGTCTCACTCGTGAAGGAAGCTCCGCAATGACTCAGCCAGCCCCGCAGGGCGCGACCAGGAATCCGCTGCCCCCGTCAGCCAACGGCTCTGCGCCCTCCCAGCCGCCGCCATCACCGTCGCCGCCTGCGCAATCGCCGCCTCCCGCCCCCTCACCGCCACCGCCAGGCGCCACGCGCAGAGCGGCGCACACCCGGATCAGCGGCATGCGCACCGGCATGATCATGGCTTTCGTTGCGCTGATCGTGGTGGTGATCTTCATCATTCAGAACGCGCACGCGGTCAGCATCAGCTTCCTCGGTGCCCACCTGCAACTGTCGCTTGCCGTGGCGCTGCTCCTGGCCGCTATCGGCGGCGCCCTGGTGATGGCCGCCGCGGGAACCGCCCGGATCACTCAGCTGCGCCGCGTCATGCGACGCGACCAGCGCAAGTCACAGGCCCGCTGAGCGGTCAGTGAGACCACGCCCGCCGGATGCCCTGGCCCGCCAGCAGCAGAATGCGCAGGAACCCTTCTGCGCTGGTGCTGCCTAATTGCGGACTGCCGCACATCCCTGATCGGCGTCGGCGACGGGGTCGTAGTAGTGCGCGTACTGCCAGACACCGCGGCTGACGAGCTCCTCATCAGTCCGGACGGCGAACCTGGCCGGCGATAGCGCTGAGATGTCGAGCCGGTCCGGCCGGTCACAGATCCAGTCGGCCAGCGCCTCGCCGATGGCGGGCGAGGACGAGAAGCCCGAGCCATTGCAGCCGCTGGCCACCCACAGGCCCGGCACGTGCGGCACGGGCCCGGCCACGAACCGGCCGTCCGGGCTCATGGTGAACAGGCCGCCCCTGTGCTCGGCCACCGGCTGATCCATGGCCACGGGCACCTCGGCCGCCACCCGGTCAGCCATCTTCCTCAGCACCGAGAGATCGAGCGGCACGTCGTCGGTGCTGAAGCCGGCTGGCTCGGTCCGCGGATCGACCGGCAGGGGGTCGGCCTCGAAGCCGCCAAACATCAGGCCGCCGCGCGCTGGCCGCAGGTACGCCGCCGCGTCGACGACCCGGGTGATGGAATCGCCGGCCCGGACCTGCGCGGTGGGCTCGGTGACCAGCAGCTGGTGCCGGACCGGCGCGACGCTCGCGTCCGCGCCGGCCAGCGCGGCCACCTGCCGGGTCCAGGCCCCGGCCGCGTCCACGACGACTGCGGCCCGGATGGACCGCGCCGTCGTCTCGATGCCGGCTACTCCCCCGCCGGACATCACCACGCCGGTGACGGCCTCGCGTTCCAGCACCTCGGTCCCGTGCCGCCGGGCCGCGGCCAGGTAGGCGGCCACCAGGCTCATCGGCTCCTCGATGTAGATGTCCTCCGGGCACCAGAGGGCCAGCTCAGTGCCGTCGCCCCGGTAATACGACACGCGGTCGGCCAGCTCAGCGGCCGGTGCCACGCGGACCTCCGCGCCCCAGCCAGCGGACTGGCGTGCCTCGGTGCGCAGGTAGGCCTGGTGCGCGTCCGTCCGCGCCACCAGGAAGCTGCCGGACCGCACGACGTCCAGCGGGACGCCGGCCCAGTCGCCGAAACTAACCGCCCTGGCGATGCTGCGGCGGGCCAGCGCGGTGCGCAGCGCGTCCGCCTGGACGGACTTGAACAGACCCGCCGCCCGGCCGGATGCCTGCGATCCTGCCGCCGCCCGCTCCACCACGATCACGCTGCGGCCCGCCAGAACGCCGTGCAGCGCAGTGCTCAGGCCGAGCGCGCCCGCCCCGATGACCACCATGTCGGCCTTCATCCGGCCAGTCTGCCTGACCATCTGCTCCGGCGGCCAGAGCCCGGGATCAGCCCGCGGCAGCGCTCGGCCCGTTAGCCGTCGCCTCCGGCGGACCCGCCGTTCTCCTGACGCGTTCCGGCGCTGCCGCTCCCGGCCGGCCGCACCGCCGCCGCCGGTTAACCACTGCTCAGCGCTGTCCACTGCTCAGCGCTGCCCACTGCTCAGCGCTGCCCACTGCTCAGCGCTGCCCACTGCTCAGCGCTGCCCACTGCTCAGCGCTGCCCACTGCTTAGCGCTGCCCACTGCTTAGCGCTGCCCACTGCTCAGTGCTGCACCACTGCTCAGCGGGAGATGAGACGCCGATCGGCATCGTCCCCAAGGAGGGCATGCGACAGCTTGTCCAGCATCTGCGCGAGGTCGGCGTGCTGCTCGGGTGACCAGCCCGCGAGCAGCCGCTCGAGACCCTCCCGCCGGGCGGCGAATAGCCGGTCAGCTGCTGCGGTGCCCGCGGCGGTCAGCTCGAGGGCGTCCGCCTTGCGGAGGCAGTACCCGGCGTCGACCAGCTTGTCCACGTAGGGCCGCCCGGTCTCGATGCTGACCCCCGCCTCCCGGGCCAGCTCAGCCCCGGCGACCGGCCCGTTCTTGGCCAGCCTGGCCAGCACCCAGCAGCTACCCGCCGGCAGATCGAGGCCGCACAGCGCAGCCAGCTTCTCGTATCCGCGCTTGCGCAGGTCACCGTTAGCCAGCCGGAGCAGCGCCCGCTCGATCTCGCCCAGCGAGGAGCGCTCGGCCGAGGCGGCGCCGATGCCCTCGCCGAGATCGGCCGCGCCAGCGGTCTTACGCAGCGGTACCTCGCGCAGGAACCAGGACAGCACGAACGCGGCCACCGCCACCGGCACCGCGTACAGGAACACCCGGTCCAGCGCCAGCGAGTAGGCATGCAGGACGGCCGCGTGCAGCGGCGGCGGCAGCCGCTTCAGCAACACCGGATTAGACTGCGCGGCCGCCGGGCTGAACCCGGCCGGGACGATGGCGTGCGCGACCGCGAGGGCGGCCGCTAGCTCGCTGGCCAGCCGGTTGGAGAAGATCGAGCCGAAGATGGCCACGCCGAACGAGCCGCCGATCGAGCGGAAGAACGTCGCGCCCGAGGTGGCGGCGCCCAGATCGGCGTAGTCGGCGGAGTTCTGCACGGCGATCACGAGCACCTGGAGAATCAGCCCGAGGCTGAGGCCGAGCAGGAAGAAGTAGCCGTCCATCGCCAGCGAGGCGGTGTGCTCGGACAGGTGGGACAGCAGGAACAGCGCCACGGCCATCAGCGCGGTCCCGACGATCGGGAAGACCTTGTACCGGCCCAGCCGGGAGATCAGCTGCCCGCTGCCGATGGAGGTGATGAGCAGGCCGAGCACCATCGGCAGCAGGTACACGCCGGAGATGGTCGGCGAGACGCCCCGAACGACCTGCAGGAACAGCGGCAGGAAGGCGAGCGCGCCGAACATGGCGAAGCCGGCCGCGAAGCCGATCCCCGAGCTGACCGAGAAAACCGGGTTACGGAACAGCCGGAGCGGCAGCACCGGCTCGGCCGCGCGCCGGGCGGACAGCCACCAGCAGAAGCCCAGCACCACCGCGAGCACGAACAGGCCGATGATGACCGGTGATCCCCACTTGTACTGGGTGCCGCCCCACGAGGTCGCGAGCACCAGGCAGGTGGCGGCCGCGGCGATCAGCAGCGCGCCCAGGTAGTCAATCCGGTGCTTCTCCCTGGTGCCGGTGCGCGGCAGCACGACGGCGATCACGCCCAGGGCGATGAGCCCGATCGGCAGGTTGATGTAGAAGACCCAGCGCCAGCTGAGGTTGTCCACGAAGAACCCGCCGAGCAGCGGGCCCGCCACGCTGGCCACCCCGAAGACCGCGCCGAACGCGCCCTGGTACTTGCCGCGCTCCCTGGCCGGGACAATGTCGCCGATGATGGCCTGGGCCAGCACCATCAGCCCGCCGCCGCCGAGTCCCTGCAGGGCGCGGAACGCGATCAGCTCGATCATGCTGTGCGACTGCCCGCACAGCGCCGACCCGACCAGGAAGATGACGATCGAGGCCAGGAACAGGTTCTTGCGGCCGTACTGGTCGCCTAGCTTGCCCCACAGCGGGGTTGACGCGGTGCTGGCCAGCAGGTAAGCGGTGACCACCCAGGACAGGTGGCTGAGCCCGCCGAGATCGCCGACGATCGTCGGCAGCGCCGTCGCGACGATCGTCTGATCCAGGGCGGCGAGCAGGATCGCGAGCATCAGCGCGATATAGATGATCACCAGGCCGCCGCGCGGCCGGACAGCCGCAGCGGACTCCGCAGGCGTGCTCACCTTAAGAGTCTAGATACACAAGGGTCTCGATACACGCCGCCGGCGGCCCTCGCCGTCGCCGGCCTGCCAGCGCGCCGGCGCGGACCGCGGCCTGCCCGCCCGGCCAGTCGCGGCGGGCAGGCCGGGGTGCCGGGGCTTAGTAGCCGCCTCCGCCTGAGCTGGACGAGCTGGCTGCCGGGCTGGGCGCGGCGGCCGCGAGCTTGGCGCCCGAGGGGGTGACGGCCCACCACAGGCCGCCGGAGGCGTTCAAGCCGTTGCCGTTGACCTGGCCAGGCGCGGTGTCGCCCTTGTAGGTGTAGAGCGGGTGGCCGTCATAGGTCGCCTGCAGCTGGCCGGAGCGGGAGATAGTCCCCCATTTGCCAGGCAGCGACATCCCGCTCGCCGCACTGGGCTTTCCGATCACCGGCGGCCAGTAGGCCGCGCACGACCCCGTGCAGTTCGACTTCGTTGCCGTGTCGAGCGCGAACCAGTACAGCGTGTCGCCCTGGGCATTCGTCAGCACGGTGCCCTTGCTGGTGCTGGCCGTCTTGATGCCGGCAGCGGATGCGGAGCTCGCGGGAGCCGAGCTCGCCGTGCTCGCCGCCGGTGAGCTGCTTGAGCTGGCAGAGCTTGATCCGCCGCTGCTGCCGCAGGCCGCCAGCACGACCACGGCGGCGGCAGCTCCGGCACCAGCCCACCATCGGTTAAGCATCGGATTGTCTCCATTCGGTTGGCTCCCCTTGGCTGTCCTCACCCCCTCACCACGTAGCGCCGGCCGGAATCGTTCACCGGATCGCCCGCCGCGGTCAGGCCGGCATGCGCCGGCAGAGCCAGGCCAGTGACAGCGGGTACCGGTAGTCGATGGCGGAGTGCGTCGCATCGAAGAGCTCGAACCGGACCTTCTCCTCGGCCACGCCGATCTCGCGCAGGGCGGCGCGGAACGCCTCGGCGCCGAGGTCAAGGAAGTAGTCGTCCGACCGGCCGGCGTCGATCCAGATGGAGTGCTGCGAGCGCAGCGCGCTGGCGTACCTCGGCGCCATCCGCACCGGATCCCAGTCCAGCCAGCGCTGCCACGCCTCGTCGATCACCTGGCCGGTCCGCGGGTTGAACGGCAGCTCCACGGTGCCGTCGTCGCGGGCCGAGAAGCACGCCGCAACGCCCAGCAGTCCCAGCAGCAGCGGGTCACCGGACCTGGTGAAGGCAACACGGGACCGGAAGTCATCCCACCACCGCCAGATGTCCGCGTCGTAGTCACGCAGCAGCCGGACGGCCGGGCCGAAGTCGCGCAGGTAGCACTGCTCGTACAGGGCGTCGCCGGCATGCGTCGCCAGCGCGCCGAACAGGTCGGGCCGCAGCATCGGCGTGATCATCGCGCCGAACCCGCCGCTGGACTTGCCCATGATCGCGCGGTGCGCGGCATCGGCCTGCGTGCGGTAATGGCGGTCCACCCAGGGCACGACCTCGTCACACAGGTAGGAGTGATACCGGCCGGTGCCCGGCGAGTCCACGAACTGGCTGCCGCCGTAGCTGGTCCAGGCATCCGCGTAGATGACCAGGGCCGGGGGCGCCTCGCCGCTGGCGAACACCGCGTCGGCGGTCTCGGGGAACGGCTGCCGGAACGGCGATCGGTTCCGCCAGGCCGTCACCTGGCCGGTGAAGCCCTGGATGACGTAGACGGCCGGGTACCGGCGGTCCGGCTCGTCGTCGTAGCCCGGCGGCCGGTACACCCACAGCGGGCGCTCGTGCGGGTCACCGAGCGGGTTGCCGCGCAGCAGCTCACTGCTGATGACGTGCTCGTCGATGCGTCCCGCCAGCTCGGCTGACCAGGGCAGCATGGCACCTCCAGGGTCAGGACGCGGCCGGCCCAGCGAGCCGGGCCGCGGCGAGCGGCTCCCCGGTGCCGTGATCAGTGACCATCAGCACAGAGTCCCATGCCCAGCCGCCCGCGGTTTCAGTAATGAGCCAGGACAGCTTCGTTATTACTTTGGTCATGAACAGCTTTTTATCCCGGTTGCCCGGACACTCCGTCCGAGACTTAGCCGTTGGCCCATCGAGTCCTGGGCAGGACTACGCTGCCGGCGCAAGGTGACTGCCGGTGACAGCAACAGACACCGGGGACATCGGGGCGTGCGCGGGGCTGACGGCGCAGGCCGCGCCGGGGGACGATGCCAGCTGCTAGATGCGGAGGCGTAAGTGCTAGGGCCGCAGAGCACGGTACTGCTCGTGCTGCTGGTCGCGGGGTTCGGCGCGCTGATGTGGTGGATGGTCGCCACCCGGCTGGTGCTGCTGCGCGTGCTGGCGGCGGGCATGGCGTTCATGCTCGCGATGCTGGTCGGGGTGCTGGCCGTCAACAGGTACTACGGCTACTACCAGAGCTGGGGCTCGGCGGCCGCTGACCTGACCAATCAGGGTGCCGGCCCGGGAGTGCGGGTGTCGGCCCGGATGGTGGCATCCGGGTCGCGGTCCGATGCTCTCACCGGGCCCGACATCTACCTGCAGCTCGCCCGGCAGCAGGGCTACACGCTGCACCTGGCCCTGACCGGGCCGCTCAGCCATATCACCAGGACGGTATACGTCTACCTGCCGCCGGAGTACTTCCAGCCCGCCTACCGCAGCTACCGGTTCCCGGTCGTCGAGCTAATCCACGGCCAGCCCGGCGAGCCGCAGGACTGGATCAACGTGGTCGGCGTGACCGTGACCCTGGATCATCTGCTGAACCAGAAACTGGCCCAGCCCGCCGTCCTGGTCATGCCGGACGCCAACGGCGGCCAGCAGGTATCGCTGCAGTGCCTCAACCAGGTTGGCGGCCCGCAGGACCTGACGTACCTGGCGCAGGACCTGCCCGTGCAGGTCGCGCGCCTCTTCCGGGTCCAGCCGCCCGGTCCTGCCTGGGGCGTGGCCGGCTACTCCGAAGGCGGCTTCTGCGCCGCGAACATGGCCCTGCGCTTCCCGTCCCGGTACGGGGGCGCCGGGGTGCTCAGCGGCTACTTCGCGCCGATGGACAACCGGCTGGCGAGCTTGAGCCAGCCGGTCAGCCCGTTCGGCGGCAGCCGCAGGCTGCGGCTGGAGAACACCCCGGTCGACGAGGTCCAGCAGCTGCCGGCCGGCGCGGCCATCCCCCGGTTCTGGATCGGGGCCGGCCGGGACAACGGGCCGGACGCGGACGCGGCCGAGTTCTTCTGGCAGGAACTGCAGCTGCGCCAGGCCAATGTGCCGCTGACCCTCACGCCAGGCGGCGGCCACAACATGGGCACCTGGCGGGCGGAGGTGCCGCCGATGCTGCGCTGGATGACCAGCGTCCTGGCCAGCGCGGTCCCGGACAGCGCGGCGGCGCAGGCGCGGACGGCAGCCGTGCGGCGGGGCCGGGCCCCGGCCCGGGCAGCCAGCACCATGACGTTCCGCTCGCACCTCGCCGGGGCGCTGCGCGCGGATCATGCGGCGGCCGGGCCACCGCGGCGGGCAGGTCACCCCCGCCCTGGCTGATCCTGACCGGGTGCCGATCCGGCACTGCCGACGTACTGTGGAAAACGTGGCGGTAACGGGGATGCACCGGATCTCGTGAGCGTCGTCCGCAGCCAGGCACGACGCCGATGGTTCGCAGTCGCGGGCGCCGTTGCCCTCCTCTGCTGCCTTCCCGCCGTGATCGGGGCGCTGCCGGTGCGCGGATCGGCGCTGACCGCCGCGCAGCTGCGGGCCCGGATCCTGGCCTCGTCCGCCGTGCCCTACCAGGGCTACGCCGAGAGCACGGTCGATCTCGGGCTGCCTGACCTGCCGGACCTCGGTGACGTGAGCACGCTGCTGGACGGCACGACCGACCAGTACGCGTGGTACCGCTCGCCCGGTCAGTGGCGCGCGGACGTGCTGACCACCGCGGGCGAGAACAACGTCTACCAGGCTGGCCAGGCAACTTACCTGTGGGACTACGGGCGCAACCTGCTCACGCAGATCACCGGCGCGGAGCCGGTGCGGCTGCCGCGGGCCCCCGACCTGCTGCCGCCGGCCCTGGGCCGCAGGCTGCTGAGCTTCGCCTCATCCGCTGACCGGCTGTCCCGGCTGCCGTCGCGGCGGATAGCGGGGGTCGACGCGGCGGGCCTGCGGATCGTCCCGGCCGACCCGGCGACGACTGTCGGGCAGGTCGACATCTGGGCCGATCCGGCTAGCGGCCTGCCGGTGCTGGTCGAGGTCATCGGCCGGGGGGCCAGCGCACCAGCGCTGCTCACCCGGTTCCTGCAGGTCAGCGGCAGCCGTCCCGCGCTGGCCACGGTCATGCCGGCGCCGGCTCCGGACGTCGGCGTCAGCACCGCCCGGCTGCCTGATGTCAGCGGGATACTCAGGGGCTTCGGCCCGCCGCTGCCCGGCAGGCTGGCCGGGGCCGGCCGCATCCCCGCTCCGGCCGGCCTGCGTGACCTGGGCGCCTACGGCACCGGCTTCTCGCGCTTCGCGGTCCTGCCGCTGCCGGGCAACGTGGGCTCGCAGGCGCTCGCCGCGGCCAGCGGTGCCGCTGCGGGCGCTGGCCAGGTCCGGCTGGCCGACGGGACCGGGGTGCTGATCGAGACCCCGCTGCTCACCGTCCTGCTGGCCCGCTCGGAATACGGCGGCCCGGTCTACCTGCTGGCCGGCGCGGTGACGCCGGCCCTGCTGATGCGCGCGGGCTCCGGGCTGCTCACCAGCATGGCGGGTGATACATGATCGTCACGCGGTCGCTGACCAAGCGCTACGGGCGGGTGCTCGCGGTGGACCAGGTCGACCTCGACGTGCGCGAGCAGGACAGGTACGGCTTCCTCGGGCCGAACGGCTCCGGCAAGACGACGGTGGTGCGCATGCTCCTCGGGCTGGTATATGCGACCAGCGGCGAGATCGAGGTGCTGGGGCGGCCGGTGCCCGGCCGCGTCGCGGAGGTGCTGCCGCAGATCGGCTCGCTGGTCGAGGGGCCGTCGTCCTACGGGCACCTGTCCGGGCGCGCCAACCTCGCCCTGCTGGACGCCGCCGGAGCGGGCGGCAGCCGGCGCACCCGCCGGCGCAGGATCGACGAGGCGCTGGAGCGGGTCGGCCTGGCCGGCGTCGACAGCCGGGCCGTCCGGAAGTACTCCCTCGGCATGCGGCAGCGGCTCGGGCTGGCTGCGGCGCTGCTGCGCGCACCGCGCCTGCTCATCCTCGACGAGCCGACGAACGGCCTGGACCCGCAGGGAATCCACGAGATACGCGGCCTGCTCAGCGAGCTGAACGAGGCGGGCACGACGGTCTTCCTGTCCAGCCACCAGCTCAGCGAGATCGAGCTGCTCTGCACCAGGGTCGGCGTGGTGGACCGCGGCCGGCTGGTGCTGCAGGACAGCCTGGACGCCCTGCGCGGGCTGACCGGGCGGGTGATCGTGCGCAGCCCGGATGCGGACCGCGCGGCGGCGCTGCTCGACGGCCGGGTCGAGCGCCGCAGCGGCGATGAGCTGATCGTGATGCCGGCGGGCGCGGACGCCAGCGCGGCCGGGGCATCCGGCGGCGCGGGCCGGGTACCGAGCGGCCCGGTGACCCGGGCGGGCGATCCGGCCGGGGCGGCAGACATCAATGCCCGGCTGGTCACGGCCGGGATACGGGTCACGCAGATCGTGCCGGAACGGCGCTCGCTGGAGCAGCTGGTGCTCGCCGTGACCGGTTCGGGATCTGACCGCATGGACCGCGCGGCTGGCAGCGGCCCGGCTGACCAGGCCGGCGGTGCGCCGTCATGATCCGGGTGGAGCTGGTGAAGCTGGCGCGCCGCCCGAGGAGCTGGGTCAGCGTCGCGCTGCTGTGCGGGCTGCCGGTGCTCGTCGCGGTCTTCGTCGCGGTCACCCATCTCGCTCCGCCGCCCGGCCAGGGGCCGGCGCTGCTGTCAGCGGTGCTGTCCAGCGGCTCGCTGTTCCCCGCCGCGGCGCTGGCCATCGTGCTCCCGATCTTCCTGCCGGTGGCGGTCGCGGTGGTGGCCGGAGACTCCATCGCCGGCGAGGCGAGCTCGGGGATGCTGCGGTACCTGCTGGCCCGGCCGGTGGGACGGACCCGGCTGCTGGTCGCGAAGCTGATCACCATGACCGTGTACGTGCTCGTCGCCGTCCTGGCCGTGGCGGGCACCTCCTACGCGGCGGGCACGCTGCTCTTCGGCTCCAGGCCGGTCGCTCCGCTGAGCGCCGGCGGCGGCCTCAACGCCTCCAGCTTCGCCGCCACCTCGCTCTCGGGCAGCGGGCTGACCCCGGCCGAGGTGCTGCTGCGGACCGCGGGCGCGATCGCCTTCATCGCGGTGTCGATGCTCGGCGTGGGCGCGATCGCCCTGTTCCTGTCCACGGTGACCGATTCCTCCCTCGGCGCCGCGCTGGGCGCCCTGGCGGCGCTCATCACCAGCGAGGTGCTGGTCACGCTGAACGCGGCGAGCGCGGTCAGCCCTTATCTGCCCACCCGTTACTGGCTAGCCTGGATCGACTTCTTCCGCGAGCCGATCCTGTGGCGGAACATCGACCGGGGCTTCGCCGTCCAGGGGGTCTACGTCCTGGTGTTCCTCGGTCTGGCCTGGGCCAACTTCGCCACCAAGGACGTCACCAGCTGACCGGTCAGCCCCGGCAGTCGGTCGCTGCCGGGTACACCATCGGGCCCGGCCCGATGGCCTGCAGCACGATGGCGGTGACCGCGGGATCGGTCGGCAGCTGGGAGTGGCTGATCGCCGCGCGCGGGCAGACCGACTGGATCGGCACGTTGACGGCGCCGGGCAGGCGGGCCGAGCCGGGCGGGGTGACGGTCCGGTCATCGGCCGTCCACAGCGACATCCAGCGCGGCAGGCCTGCGCTGTCCCCCGCGTCGAGGCTGGCCAGCAGGCTGCTGCCGGGCACGAGCTGCTGGCAGGCCAGCGGGCACGCCCCCGGCACGAATCCCTCCGCCGCGGCGGCGACCGAGGTGCCGTGAAACGGGGCGCCGAGCGTGACCACCCGGCGGGCCTTGCGCACGCCGTCGTCGCGGCGGGCCCACAGCAGCGCGACCACCCCGCCCGCCGAGTAGCCGATCACGTCGACCGACGGGGCGCCGCCGGCCAGCGCGCGCGTGACCGCGGCATTCAGCACGCCCGCGTCGGCGCTCAGGCTGCCGGTGCCGCCGCCCGGCAGCCGCAGCACGGTGGCCTGGCGGCCGGTCGCGCGGATCCGCGCCGCGAGGACGGCGAGGGCACTGGTCCTGCCGCCGTAGCCGGGCACCAGCAGTACCGGTCCGGGCCGGTCCTGGGGCGGGTACCCGGCCGGGACCGCCCCCGCGCCGGGCCCGCCCCCGGAGGCTGCCCCGACGGCAGCCGCGGCCGCCCCCGCCGCCAGCAGGATCGCCGCGGCCACGGCGAGGAGCTTCCGCCGGGGGGAAAGGCCGCCGAGCCTGCCGCCCGTCCCGCGCCGCCGCGGCCGCATGCCCGGCCCGTCCATGTCTCCACGGTACGAGGCTCGCCGCCGCGACACTGACCGCCGGCGCCCGCAGAGCCAGGTCCTGATGGCCGCGCGCGGCTGCCGGGACATAACGTCGGTGCATGAGCCTGACGTCAGCTCAGCCGCCCGGCCCGCGGGCCGGGCGGCCTGATCCCGGCCGCGATCAGGTGGAACAGCATTTCGCCGCGGCCGTCAGGGCGCTGCCGGCGCCTGCCCGGCCGATCGGCCCGCGGGACGGCCATGCGCCGGTCCGGCCCGCGACGCTGCTGTCGGCCTCGCTCTGCCTGAGCCTGTTCGACGCGCAGCTGGCCAGCAGGCACGCGGACCTTGCCGGGCGCTGGCTGCAGGGCCGGGGCGCCGGCTTCTACACGATCGGCTCGGCCGGCCACGAGAGCAACGCCGGGGTCGCGGCCGCGCTGCGGCTGACCGACCCGGCGCTGCTGCACTACCGGTCGGGAGCGTTCTACCTGGCCAGGTCCGCGCAGGCCAGGCCGCCGCATGACGGCCTGACCGACATGCTGCTCGGCATGATGGCGGCCGCCGCCGAGCCGATGGCCGGCGGCCGGCACAAGGTGTTCGGCCATCCGGACCTGAGCATCATCCCGCAGACCTCGACGATCGCCTCGCACCTGCCCCGCGCGGTCGGACTCGCGTTCGCGCTGGCCCGCTCGGCCAGGCTGGGAGTCTCGGCGCCCTGGCCCGCCGACGCCGTGGTCGTGTGCAGCTTCGGCGACGCCTCGCTCAATCACTCCACCGCGGCCGGTGCCATCAACACCGCCTCCTACTGCGCGTATCAGGGCCTGCCGCTCCCGCTGCTGCTGGTCTGCGAGGACAATGGCCTCGGCATCAGCGTGCGGACGCCGCCGGGCTGGATCAGGGCCGTACGCTCCGGCGCCCCGATCCCGTACTTCCGGGCGGACGGGACCGATCTCGCGGCCGTTCATGACATCGCCCTGACCGCCGCGTCCTATGTCCGCGACCACCGGGCCCCGGCGTTCCTGCACCTGTCCACCGTCCGGCTCGGCGGCCACGCCGGGTCGGATGCGGAGGCTGGCTACCGCAGCGCGGCCGAGATGGCCGCGGATGCCGGGCGGGACCCCCTGCTGGGCACCGCCCGGCTGCTGGTCGCGGCGGGCGTCCTGACCCCCGCGGAGGTGCTCGGCCGGTACGAGGCCAGCCGGGAGCGCGTTCTCGGGCTGGCCGCCGAGCTGGCGGGCGCGCCCCGGCTGCGGGCCGCGGCCGAGGTGATGGCCCCGATCGCGCCGCGCCGCCCGGCCGCGGTCGCCGCGAGCGTGGCGGCCAGCGGGCCCGCCGGATTGGTCACCGGCGGTCTGACCGCCGGCCAGCGCCAGGGCCGGCCGGCGCCGATCCCGCCGCGGACCGGCCGCGGGGCCAGGCGCGACGCCCGCGGCGGCCGGAAGAGGAAGGCCCGCTCACCCTGGCCCAGACGATCAACCGGACGCTGGCGGACCAGCTCGCGGCCAGGCCGGGGATGATCGTCTTCGGCGAGGACGTGGCCCGCAAGGGCGGCGTCTACGGCGTGACCAGGGGCCTGCTCGCCGAGTTCGGGGCCGGCCGGGTCTTCGACTCGCTGCTGGACGAGCAGGCGATCCTCGGCCTCGCGCTGGGTGCCGGGCTGGCCGGCCTGCTGCCGGTGCCGGAGATCCAGTACCTCGCCTACCTGCATAACGCCGCCGACCAGATCCGCGGCGAGGCGGCCACGCTGTCGTTCTTCTCCCGCGGTCAGTACCGCAATCCGCTGGTGCTGCGGGTCGCCGGGCTGGCCTACCAGCGCGGCTTCGGCGGCCATTTCCACAACGACAACGCGGTGGCGGCGCTGCGCGACATCCCGGGCGTGATACTGGCCTGCCCGGCGCGGCCGGACGACGCGGCGCCGATGCTGCGGACCTGCCTGGCCGCCGCGGACGCCGACGGCAGCGTGTGCGTGTTCCTCGAGCCCATCGCCCTCTACCACGAGCGCGACCTGCACGAGGCGGGCGACGGCGGCTGGCTGGCCAGCTACGACCCGCCGCCCCGGTGGGGGGACGCGCACGTTCCCGTCGGGGTGGCCCGCCGGTACGGCGACGGCACCGACCTGACCATCGTGACGTTCGGCAACGGGCTGCGGATGAGCCTGCGGGCGGCCGCCCGGCTGCGCGCCGACGGGATCAGCAGCCGCGTCCTGGACCTGCGCTGGCTGGCGCCGCTGCCGGCCGGGGACCTGCTGCGCGAGGCGTCCGCGACCGGCCGGGTGCTGATCGCCGATGAGACCAGGCGCACCGGGGGCGTCTCCGAGGGCGTGCTCACTGCCCTGGCCGAGGCCGGCTTCACCGGTCGCATGGCCCGGGTCACCAGCGAGGACAGCTTCGTCCCGCTCGGCGACGCCGCCGCGGCCGTGCTGCTGTCCCAGCAGGCCATCGAGGCCGCTGCCCGCGATCTGCTGCGGTAGGCCGGTAGCCGGCCGTTCGCCCCGGCTTTCCCGGATGCTCACTCGCCGGCCACCCGGCCGGGCCACGATGGCCCGCGAGGAGGCCGCTGGCGAGGCAACCGGGAGGTCGCGATGCGCCTGGCCGCGCCGGTGATCTGGCTGCGGGACAACTGCCCGTGCCCGCAGTGCCGCCATCCCGGCCGCGGGCAGAGGCTGGTGAGCATCGGCGGCCTGCCAGCGGACCTGCGGAGATCCGCCCGGCACCTGCAGGGCTGCTATGCCGACATCGACGGGCTGGCCAGCACGCTGGCCGTGCCGCGCAGGAGGACCGGATGAGCGAGATGCTGCAGGACCTTCGCGATCTGCTGGCGGGCCCGGGCGGCCAGCAGTACCTGGGCGAGCAGGTCAGCGTGGCGGCGCACCTGCTGCAGGCGGCCGGGCTGGCGCGCGCCGCGGGCGCTGCCGACCACCTGGTGGTGGCGGCGCTGCTGCACGATGTCGGTCACATCCTGCCGCCGGTGCCCGGCGAGACGCCCGGTCCCGATGCTGACGACCGGCATGACGCCCGCGGCGCCGACTGGCTGGCTCGCTGGTTCGGTCCCGAGGTCACCGAGCCGGTCCGGCTGCATGTGGCGGCTAAGCGCTATCTGTGCACGGTGGACCCGCACTACGTCGCCGTGCTGTCGGAGGCGTCGGCGCAGTCGCTGCGGCTGCAGGGCGGCACGATGAGCCCGGCGGAGATCGCGGGATTCGAGTCCGCTGCGCACCATGGCGCGGCGGTCGCGGTGCGGCGCTGGGACGACGAGGCAAAGGACCCGGACCGGCCGGCGCCGGATTTCAGCGAGTTCACGGCGGCACTGCGGGCGGCGGCGTCGGGCGCCTGAAGCCGGGTGCCGCCAACCCGGGCGGCTGAACTGAGCCCTCGCAGCACCGGGGGCCGCGGCACCGGGCGCCGCAAGCCTGGCGGATCAGCGTGGCGGCCTCAGCCCGGCGAGGCGGAAGTTCTTCATCCCGGCGCCGCCCTGCCGGACGCGGCGCTGTTACCGGCCGTTCACGACTCAGCGCGACGCTGCCGGTATGCCAGCAGAACATGAGCATCAGGACGTCATCATGCAGGACGGCGAGCGAGCGCCGGGGCTGGGCGATCAGCCGCTATGGCGCCGCTCGGTACTGATCGGGGCCGGCAGCACCGGGCTGCTCGCGGCCGCGCCTCTCGCGCTCGGCACCCGCGGCCGGGCGGCAGCCCGGCCGCCAGCGGGCGGCACCTCCGGCACGCCGGAGCAGGTCCACCTGACCTGGGGCGCAGATCCGGCCGCGAGCGCGGTGATCTCCTGGGCATCGCAGGGCCCGGCCGCCAGCCCCAGGGTGCTGGCCAGCGGGCCCGGCGACCGCCCGGTGACCGTGCCGGCCGTCCAGCGCAGCTGCACCGACGGGCTCAACGGCGAGACCGTCTGGACTTATCACGCGCAGCTCAGCGGGCTCTCGCCGGACACGGACTATACCTACGCGGTCGCGGCGGACAACGCCGGGTCGTCGGCGCCGTTCAGCGCCACGTTCCGCACGGCCCCCCGTGACCGCGCGCCGTTCCGGTTCACCAGCTTCGGCGACCTGGCGACGCCCAATACCGAGTGGGTGCTGTCCTACGGCCAGAGCGCCTGCGCGGTCCGGGCCGTCGAGTCGTTCCAGCCGCTGTTTCACCTCCTCAACGGTGACCTGTGCTATGCCGATCTCAACCCGGCGAGCCAGCCCGAGGTATGGCGGGACTTCGGCAACAACAATCAGGCCTCGGCCGCCAACCGCGCCTGGATGCCGTGCCCGGGCAACCACGAGATCGAGTTCGGCAACGGGCCGCAGGGCCTGACCTCCTACCTGACCCGCTACACCCTGCCGGACAATGGCGTGCCCGGATTCCGCGGCCGCTGGTACTCCTTCCGGGTGTGCGGCGCGCTGTTCATCTCGCTGGACGCCGACGACGTCGTCTACCAGGACGCGGGGGCGTTCGTAGCCGGGCCCTCCCCGCTGGTCCCGGCCCCCGGCACCGGTACCCCCGCGATCGCGCCGGGCACCTCCTTCTCCATCAGGGGCTACTCCGGCGGGCTGCAGACGGCCTGGCTGTGCCAGACGCTGGCGGCCGCGCGCTCCGACCCGTCGATCGACTGGATCATCGTGCAGATGCACCAGGACTCCTGCTCGTCGTCGGCCACCGGGAACGGCTCGGACCTCGGCATCCGGCAGGCCTGGCTGCCGCTGTTCGACCAGTACGAGGTCGACCTGGTGCTGTGCGGGCACGACCACGATTACGAGCGGTCGTTCCCGGTGCGCGGGTTCGACAGCATGGCCGGCCGGGAAGTCGCGACCGGCGCGCCCATGCAGACCCTGCGCCCGCATCCGGTGACGACGACTGACAGCGGGGTGTTCGACACCAGCCAGGGCACGGTGCACCTGATCCTCGGCGGCGGCGGCACCGACGCCAACCTGGATGACTACGGCCTGGACGCCGCCGACGGGCTGCGCCAGGCGAAGGTGTTCACCAGGCCCAACCACCCGGTCCCGTCGGCCACCACCGCGGGCGCGTACGAGCGCCCGGCCGCCGACGCGGTCGAGGACGCGACCTGGTCCGCCATGCGCGACCCGAGCACCGGGTACGGGATCGCCGTGTTCGACGTGGATCCCGGCAGCCGGGCCGATGACCATTCCAGCATCACCGTGCGCTACTTCCACGCGCTGGGCGCCGACCCGGTCAACCCCGCCACCGGGCAGCCGGGGGCACCCACCCCGGACTACACCGAGTTCGAGACGTTCACCCTGGTGCGGTCGCTGGCGGGCCGGCGGCGCGCGGGTCACTCTGCCTCGCCGGCCCACAGCGCCAGCCGGGCCTAGCGACCAGGGATCGCTGACGGCAGCGCCTAGCCGGGCTGCTCCGCGCGGGCCCACGGATCGGCGAAGACCGCCTCGCCGCCGGCGGCGGAGTAGATCTCGGCCCCGTCGACCAGCGCGCGCTCCACCCGGCTGAGCACGTCGAGCGGATCGCCCGACCAGATCACCACGTCGGCGTCCTTGCCCGCCTCGATCGAGCCGAGCCGGCCGTCGATGCCCGCGATGCGCGCGGGGTTGATGGTCAGCGCCCGCAGCGCCGAATCGCGGTCCAGCCCGTGCTTCACCGACAGCGCCGCCTGGTGCGCGAGGAAGTTGATCGGCACCACCGGATGATCCGTCGTGATCGCGATGGTCACGCCGGCGCTGGCCAGCTTGCCGGGATTGGCCAGTGAGCGGTTGCGGAGCTCGACCTTCGACCGGGTGGTGAACAGCGGCCCGATGATCACCGGGATGCCCCTGGCCGCGATGATGTCCGCCAGCAGGTGCGCCTCAGTGCCATGGTCGATCACCAGGTCGTAGCCGAACTCCGCGGCAATGCGCATCGCGGTGGCGATGTCGTCAGCGCGATGGCAGTGCTGGCGCCACGGGATCTCCCGCCGCAGCACCCGGCCGAGCGCCTCCAGCTTCAGGTCCCGGTCCACCGGCTTGCGCTCGCCCTCCGGCTTGCGCTGCTCGTCGTCGATGCGCTGCAGGTAGTTGGCCGCCTCGACCAGGGCCCCGCGGATGACCGCCGCCGTGCCCAGCCGCGTGCTCGGGGTCTTGTGCTGGTCGCCGTACACGCGCTTGGGATTCTCGCCGAGCGCGGATTTCATCCCGGAGGGGGCGCGCAGCAGCATCTCGTCGACGGTGCGGCCCCAGCACTTCAGCGCCGCTGTCTGGCCCCCGACGGGATTCCCGGAGCCAGGGTTCACGTTGACGGCCAGCACGCCGCCGCTGATCGCGTCCCGGAAGCCCAGATCCGCGGGATTGATGGCGTCGATGGCGCGCACGTGGGCCGTGACCGGCTCGGTCATCTCGTTGGTGTCGTTGCCGGCCCAGCCCTCGCCCTCCTCGTGCACGCCGACATGCGCGTGCACCTCGATGAAGCCGGGCAGCACCCACGAGCCCTCCGCGTCGATGACCCGGGCGCCGTCGGGAACGGTCACGTCACCGCCGACTGCCGCGATCTTGCCGTCCCGGATCAGGACCATCCCGTCATCGATCGGCTCGCCGGCGATCGGCACCACTCGGCCTCCGACGATCGCCACCAGCTCCTCAGCCATCCGACCTCCGTTTGCGACCCGTGTCCTGTGTTGGCGGCGAGCCCCGGAGGGGCGCCGCGGGCGGCCGGTACGGCAGGCGGCGGCCATGTCGCATCGGCAGACCCCGAGCCCACATTAACCGGCACCCTGCCCGCGACTGGGGCAGGTGGGCCGCCTGAGCGATACTGCTGGCATGGCCGATCGAAATGTGCTGGGCGGCGAGCTGGAGCCGTGCGGAGACGATCCCGTCACCGGCTTCTACCGGGACGGGTGCTGCAACACCGGACCGGAGGACCTGGGCAGTCACACGATCTGCGCGGTCGTCACCGCCGAGTTCCTGAACCACCAGCGTCGCATCGGCAACGACCTGACGACGCCGATGCCGCAGTTCCGTTTCCCCGGCCTGGTGCCGGGAGATCGCTGGTGCGTCACGGCGGCGAACTGGCTGCGGGCCCATCACGACGGCGCCGCCGCGCACGTGGTGCTCGCGTCCACCCATGAGCGCGCGCTGGAGATCGTTCCCCTGGACGTGCTGCGGCAGCACGCCGTCGATGTCCCGGCCAGCCCCGGCGCGCTCGAGGAGTGACGCGGCGCTCCCGGCTCAGCCGGGCAGTCCCTCGATCACGCCGTAGGGCGGCGCCACCGCCTGCACCTGGCCCGGCGTCAGCCCGGCCGCGGCCAGCAGCTCGCCGTACTCCGCGTTCGTCCGCTCCCTGCCGCCGGTCACGACCAGCATGTTGAGATCGCTGAGCAGGACCGGCAGAGCCTGCGCCGGGTCCGCGGGGATCAGCCGCTCGATGATCAGTACCCGGCCGCTGTCCGGCATGGCCCGGCGGCACCCGGCCAGGATCGCGGCGGCCCGGGCATCATCCCAGTCGTGCAGCACATTGGCCAGGACGTAGCAGTCCGCGCCCGCCTAGCCGCAGCCGTCGCACGCCGGCCGCCGGCGCGATCCCGCCCTGATCAGCCGCGGCCCCGCCATGGCGCAGGCCAGCATGCCGCGCCCGGCTCGACCGCTTAATCGATCAATCGATTGATCGATATGTGCTGCCGCGCGGCGGGCCCGGTGAGCAGGTCGCGTACGGTTACGGTGAGGATGCGCACGGCGTCGCGCTCGCCGATGCGGCCGGCCCGGACCTCGTCCGCGCATGCGCGGACGACCGCGATGCCTGCCGTCACCAGCCAGCTGTTCCGAGCGGAAGGACGCGGATGAGCGATCTGGACACCGGCTGGGTCAGGGGGCTCGTCGAGCCATTGCGCGTCAGGCCAGGCTCCAGGGTCAGGCTGCCGGAGGACTTTGATCCGGGCGCGCGGTTCGGCGTGCGCAAGAAGAAAGACGGCGTGCGGCTGCTGCGGCAGGGCGTGCAACTGCTCGCGGAGTACCAGGACCGGCTGGCAGCGCAGGACACCTACGCTGTCCTGGTCGTGCTGCAGGCGATGGACGCCGCGGGCAAGGACGGCACGATCCGGCATGTGCTGAGCGGCGTGAACCCGCAAGGCGTGCAGGTATCCAGTTTCAAGGCTCCCTCAGCCGAGGAGCTCGCCCACGACTACCTGTGGCGGCACGAGCGCCGCCTGCCGCAGCGCGGTGTCATCGGGATATTTAACAGGTCGCATTACGAGGAAGTCCTGGCCGTCCGGGTGCACCCGGAGAACCTGGATCGCGAGAACCTGCCGCCCGAGTCGAAAGGCCGCGGCGTATGGAAGCACCGGTACCGGGAGATCAACGACTGGGAGCGTTACCTGACGGACAACGGGATCCGGCTGGTCAAGCTGTTCCTGAACGTGTCCAGGGAGGAACAGCGGATCCGTTTCCTGCAGCGGATCGACCGGCCGGAGAAGAACTGGAAATTCTCCGCGGCCGACGTGCGAGAGCGTCAGCACTGGGACGAGTACCAGCATGCCTACTCGCAGCTGCTCACCCATACCAGCACCGAGTGGGCGCCCTGGCATGTCCTGCCCGCCGACCGCAAGTGGTTCACCAGGATCTGCGCTGCCGCACTCGTCGCCCAGACTCTCATCGAGATCGACCCGCGATATCCCGTTCCCGACGCGGCGGCCCGCAAGGACCTGCTGCGGGCGCGAGCAGAGCTGGAAGCCGAGGCGCCCGGCAGCGCACGCTGAAGCCTTACCTGGCTGGTCGTCGCACCTGCTGGATCAGGAATTCGTCGTATCGTCTGGATGATCCCGGAATCTCGCGTGCGACGGCAGGAGGAACGACGTTGGCGAGCGGCCTTGCTCAAGTCGACATCAATCGGATGCGCGACCAGCTGTTCTTCGAGGGCCCGGAACGCAACCGGCGGCTGAGCCGCTATTGGCTCCTGCTGCCGCTGTCGGCGGTGATCGCATCCGCCGGGGTGGTCAGCGACTCGACGGCCACCGTGATCGGGGCCATGATCGTTGCCCCTCTCATGACCCCGATCCTGGGGATCGTGCTGGCCGTTGTGCTGGCCGACGGAGCCAACCTGCGCCGGTGCCTGTCGCTGGTCATTGCCGGTGCGGCCGCCGTGGTGACGGTGGGCTGGCTGGTGGGACTGTTCGTCCCTTACCCGATCGTGGCTGCGACCAACAGCCAGGTGGCCGCCCGGGTCACCCCCCGGATCGTCGACCTGGTGGCGGCCTTGGCCACCGGGGCGGTAGGGGCGGTTGCCCTGGCCCGGTCTGACATCTCCGACACCTTGCCGGGCGTGGCCATCGCCATCTCCCTGGTGCCGCCCCTGGCCGTCGTCGGCCTGACCCTCGAGTCCGGCGCGCCCCGCCAGTCCCTGGCCGCCTTCCTGCTGTTCACTACCAACGTCGCCGCCATCCTGGCGAGCGGGATCGTGGTCATGGCCTTCTACCGGGTCCACCGGGTCTTCGGCCAGGGCGCCGCTGCGGGCTTCCACCGCAGCGGCGCCGTCGCCATCATCGCCTGCCTGCTGCTGGTGGTGATCGTCCCGTTGTGGATCAACTCGGACCGGATCGACAAGACCACCGTCCGGGAAAGCGAAGTGCAGGCGGTAGCCGACCATTGGGCTAGCGATGCAGGCTGGTCCGTGGTTGGCGTCACGGCCACCGGCCACCAGGTACTGGTCGAGGTCACCGGGCCAAACCCCGTTCCCGGCCTCGCCCTGCTCCGCCGCGACCTCGACGCCGCGGGCCTGAGCGGACTCGACGTGCGAGTCAGCCTGGTCCCAGCCAGCTACCGGCCCCTGCCACAGTAAAGCGCAGCGAAGCTGCCCGCGCGGCACTCAATGCCCTCCTCGCCAGCCCTTCGACGAGAGCCGGACCGGCCTGCCGAGGGCCACGGGGCCAGGCCCGTCGCCCGGGCAAGCGGAGCCTGCTCTTGCGCTCAGTAGCCTTCATTGTTGCGATGGAGCCCTGGATATTGTCGTTGAGCCTGCCGCGCGGAGCTGGGGTGTGCTGATGGCTGAGGGACTGGACCCGATCGAGGCCGGCAAGAAACTGCATGAGCACGGCGAGAGGCAGGCACAGCGAGGGCAAGGCCGGCGCCGGTCTCGGCAAGGCCGAGGATCGGCATTCCCGGATCGTGCAGATCTGCGAGGCCGTGCTGCTGGCGCTCGTCACGGTCACCGCCGCCTGGGCCGGGTACTCAGCGGCCAGGTGGGGCACGGCATCACGGGTCGACATCGCCCGGTCCTCGACGCAGCGCAACATCGCCACCCGCGACGACCTCACCGCCCTGACGCTGCGGAACTTCGACTCCTCGACCTTCAACGCCTGGTTCATCGCCTTCACCCTGAACAGCCCGCAGAAGGAGGCCATCGCGATACGCCGCTTCCGGCCGCAGTTCCGGGTCGCCTTTGACGCGTGGATGGCCACCGACCCGCTGCACAATCCGCATGCCCCGCCCGGCCCGACCTACATGCCCCAGTACAAGCTGCCGGCCCAGGCCCAGGCCAACGCGCTCGACAATGACGCCAACGCGAAATTCAACGCCGGCAACCAGGCCGCGCTGACCAGCGACAACTACGTCCGGATCACCGTGTTCCTCGCCGCCGTGCTGTTCCTGGTCGGCATCGGCAGCTCGTTCAAGCTGCACGGCGTTCGCTACGCCCTGATCACGTTCGGCTCCGTGCTGCTCATCCTCTCGGTCGTGCTCATCGTGCGCCAGCCCGGGCTGCCGTCGGGCTGACCCCCGCCGGCCAGCTGACGGCGGTTCACCTGAAAGTCCAGCCCCGGCGATGCTGCGCCCCGGGGACTATTCGTGCGGATGCCCTCAGCATAAGGTTCAGTCGTGACAAGATCTTCAGACGGCCGTGGCCTGGCTGGGCTCCTCTGTGCCATCGGGTTGCCGTATGCGGGCATGATTGGGGGGCGCTGACTTCATGAGCAAGATCTCGCCGGGCGTTCTTGCCCCGCCGCACGAGGTGCTCACGCCGGACGAATGGCGCTCCAAGGGTCGCGAGCAGCGCAGGCTTGTCCCCCGCTCGAGTCAGGCACAGTGGACACCGCCGGAGGACCGGCCCGACCCGGTCGCCATTCTCGAGGAGCAGGCTAAGACCCGGGTACCCGATCTGATACCGATCCGGTACGGGCGCATGGCCGCCTCGCCGTTTGCCTATTTCCGCGGCGCGGCGGCGCCGATGGCCTGGGATCTGGCGCACGCACCCACGACTGACATCCGGGTGCAGGCCTGCGGTGACGCGCACCTGCTGAACTTCGGCATGTTCGCCTCACCCGACCGGCGGCTGGTCTTCGACGTGAACGACTTCGATGAGACGCTCCCTGCGCCGTTCGACTGGGACGTCAAGCGCCTGGCGGCCAGCTTCGCCGTCGCCGCGCGGGACAATGGCTTCGCGGACAGCAAGGCCCGCTCCGCGGCGCGTCTGGCCGCCCGCAGCTACCGCACCGAGATGGCGAACTACGCCGCGATGCGATTCCTGAAGGTCTGGTACTCCAGGATCGACGTCGACGAGGTGACCAGGCTGTTTGATGCGCTCCAGCCGAAGGACGCCGTGCGCCGCCGTCACCGCGACATAGCCAAGGCGCAGAGCCGGACGAGCCTCAAGGCGTTCCTGAAGATGTGCGACCAGGTGGAGGGGCAGTACCGGATCCGGCCGGCCCATCCGGTGATCGTCCGCTTCCCCATCGAGCTCTATCCCGGCGTCCTGGAGGAACTGCGCAGCGCGGTCGCGCTGTACCAGGAGACGCTGGATGAGGACCGGCGGGAAGTACTGCGCCGCTACTACTTCGGCGACTTCGCGCGCAAGGTCGTCGGCGTAGGCTCGGTCGGGACCGAGGCATTCGTCATGCTGCTGCTCGGCGACCGCGAGGACGAGCCACTGTTCCTGCAGCTGAAAGAGGCACAGGAGTCGGTGCTGGCTCCGTTCGCCGGGAAGAGCGAGTACAGGCATCAGGGCGAGCGCGTGGTCAGGGGCCAGCGCCTGACGCAGGCCGCTACCGACCCGTTCCTGGGCTGGACGACCGGCATCGGAACCAGCGGCTCGGCTGTCAAGAACTACTACGTGCGGCAGTTGCGCGACATGAAGGGCAGCATGAGCGTCCCTCTGATGGACCCTCTGCAGCTCAACTACTACGGCAGGCTCTGCGGCTGGGCGCTGGCCCGCGCACATGCCCGGACCGGGCGCGCAACCTTGATCTCCGGTTACCTGGGCACGGGCGAGGACTTCGACCAGGCCATCGCAGATTTCGCGATCGCTTACGCCGACCAGAACGAGCGCGACTACCGGCGGCTGCACGAAGCCATCTCGGCCGGCCGCGTGCTGGCTACAGTCGAGCGATGACAGGGCCCTAACGGATAACCCTGGCCCGCCGCCGGCACACTTCTGAGGATGATCGTGCATTGCGTTCTCTACCTAGGTAGAGTAAGGCCGTGGCTTCCGAGCGAGAGTTCTCCGCGCAGACCTTGGCCGTGCTGGCAGCGCTGTGCTCGGAGGCGTCGGCCTGGCGGCATGGCTACGACCTGGCCAGGCAGACCGGGCTGAAGTCCGGGACTCTCTATCCGATCCTGCTCCGGTTGTCGGACCGGGGGCTGGTCGAGGCGTGCTGGGAGGACATCCAGCCTGCCGGCCGGCCACGGCGCCACCTGTACCGACTGACCAGTGACGGACTGGCCAGGGCCGAGGCGGAGCTGGCCCGCGCGAATACCGCGGCCGCGAGCTCAGCCGCCCTGGGCTCGGCCGCGCGGCGACGGGCAGCCGCTCCCGGATGGCGCCGGCTTGCCGGGGAGGGACGGTGACACAGCAGCTGACCCGGGCTCTGGCCTGGATGCTGCGCCGCTCGGCGCGCGCGCTGCCGGCAGGCCGGCGGGAGTGGGGCGAAGCGGTGTGGGCCGAGGCTGGCCAGGTGCCCGCCGGGTGGTCGCGGTGGTGCTGGCTGGCGGGCGGGTTGCGGCTGGTGGCGAGGGAGGCTCAGGTGACGCGCAGGATCGCGTACGGGCTCGGGGCTGTGCTGGTAGCGGCTGTCGTGGCATGGGCTGCGTGGCTGAGCTGGCAGCGGGCTCTGCCGGGCGATGCCGATCGCCTGGTCGACCGGGCCAGGGTGATCGAACTGGCGGCGGTGCTGGCGGTGCTGCCGTGGGTGTCCCGCCGGCGCGGGGTATTCGGCCCGGGTGGCAGCAGCGCCGTGATGCGATTGCTGCGGATCGGCGGCTGCGCGGCGTTGTGTGCCATGGTCGTGTCCGTGGTCCACCTGGACCAGACTGCTCCGGCCGGCGCGTGGGCGACCACGAGCCGGGCGGAGCGCTGGGAAACTTCCGCTTGGCGGGCGAGGCGAGAGACCTGGCACTGCTGGCCGTCCTGCTGACAGTGGTCCTGGTCCTCTCGGCCGGGCGGCGCACTCGCGTCGCGGCTGTTCTCGTGGCCATCGCCGGCTGCTGGGTGCTGTTCTGGTTCGGCCCGTTCCAGTTGTGCACCGGCCTGTACGCAGCCGGGATCCTTGCTGCCACGTCGCGCAGGTCCGAGCTGACTGCGGTGAGCCTGGGCATCGGCGCTGCGGCGGGTGCTGCCTGCAGCCTGCTTGTCGGCCTCATCAAGGTGGCGGCCGACCTTCCCGTGCAGCCTGGCGGTCTGGGGGGACTCGCGATCGCGATGAACCTGGCCCATCTCGGGATAGTGATGCCAGTTCTGCTGCTGGTCACCGGCGCTGTGGCCCTGGTGGCGGCCCGGCGGACCCCGGCCGCCGGCAGCAGCGACGACGTTCGCCAGATCCGCGCCAGCGGGCCCGGCGAGCCCGACCCTGTCCGCACGCCCGAGTGGCCGCGCGTCCGCCAGGGCCTGGGGGCAGGCATGGCGGCCGGGACGATCGCCGGCCTGATGATCACGATCCTCGTCGGCTGGTGGCCAGTGCTGTTCTGGAGCCCGCTGTTCGCCGTTATCGGCGCCTTGCTCGGCGCAGTGGCCGGCGCGCAGCTGGCTCCGCCTGAGTCACGGCTGAACGGATCCTGGATGGGCGGGGTCTTCGCTGCGAGCCTGCGGAAACCTGGCCACGCCCCGGCTGACGGCGGCTGATCACTCACCTGGCCGGCGGCTGATGCCGCGCCCGTGGTGGCCGAGTTGCTGGCGCCCCCGCGTGCTCTGCGGATCGTGGTGAGCAGCCGCTCGCCGGCGAACTGCCTACTGCGCGGTGATGGACGGGTTGAGCCGCACCAGCCGCGCGGGGCTCGTCTCATCAAGCTCGGCGATGGCTTCTCGTGACTTCACGAAATCTGAGAATGAGCGATAGCCCAGCGCCCTCTCGCTAAATGACGGGTCCATGCGCCTCATCTGGCTCTTCACCGCAGAGCTATGCAGCCAGTCCGCGTCGTCCTTTTCCTGGCCGAGTCGCAGCGCCCGTTCAAGGAGCCTGGTCGCCAGCTCTTGCGGATCTTCAGAATCGAGTTCCGTCTCATCGGTCACCGAGGCCGCCGGCCGCTGGCCACGACGCGAGCCCCGCGCGGGCGGCGCGCTGCCGGATTCCTCGCGGTCTGCCTCCTCCGCCTTCTCGGGTGCGTCGGCCAGCGGGGGCGTGCCGGAAGGGGTGATGCCCGGCAGCGCGTCGTAGGTGACAAGTTCGTCGCACGCCGCGGCGAGCGATCTGCTGGTTGATCCGGCGACGCCGACGCCCACGACGTAACGGCCCAGGCGCCTGCACCGCTGGGCGAGGGCGATGTAGTCCGAGTCCCCGGCCACGATCACCACGTGGGTCAGGTCGGGAAGGCGGAACATGTCCTCCACCGCATCCACGGCCAGCCTGATGTCGGCACCGTTCTTGGCGTAGGCGGCGGCCGGAAAAAGCTGCACCAAGTCCACTGCGCGGCTGACGAGCTGCCCGCGGTAGTCGGCGTTCACGGGGGCTGACCAGTCCGCATAGGCGCGGGTCAGCACCAGGGTGCCGAACGACGAGGCGAAGTCGATCACCGCGCCGACGTCCACGGTGGCGCGCCGGAGCTTCTCCGCGACCTCGGGATCGGCCGATCTGTCGGCCCTGCTGAACCCGCGCACCTTGTCACGCTGGAACTGGCCCCGGCCATGAACCTGGTCGTAACGTGAGATCACGATGTTGTCGAAGTCGATATAAACGGCGACACGGGCGCCGCCAGGGTCGTTCATAGCTTCTCTTCTCGCCGGGACGCCCTTGTGAGGCCAGCCTGCCGGGAAACTCCCGTGTGACTGTCTATCAGGATGAAGCACCAGGCCGCCGGCTCCATGCAGATCACTATCGGGATACCGGAGCGGGCTGGTGATCCCCACTCTCGCACAACAGCAGGCCCCGGCGGGCGGTGCGGTCGGTCCCGGGGCGCGGCCGGCCGGATCACGACGAGGGGATGGCCAGCAGGTGCGCCAGCAGCAAGGCCGCCACCTGGCCGGCCGCCGAGACGTTGGCCAGGTGCGCCGCTCCCCTGATCACCGCGAGCCGCGCGGACGGGATGCCCGACGCCGACTACCTGCCCGGCGATCGAGGCGGTACCGTCGCGGCGCACGGCCGCGGCGCGCTCGGCCCAGGCGGAGGCCGGCGGCAGGCGGACGTGCAGCACAGGCCCAGGCCGGGGCCGGCGAGCGCGCGCTTGGCGCGCCGTGACCGCGGTGACCGCGGTGCTCGTAGCGCAGCACCCGGAAATGCCGCGCCAGCGCAGGCAGCTGCGGGTCCCACAGCGACGAGCTGGTGCCCAGCGAGTTGCCTGACCGAAGTTCCCCCTAGCACGACCACCGGCGCCCCGGCCGGCCCCTGCAGGCTGGCCGCGAGCCGCACTCGCCTGGGGCCGGCTCAGACATCGAAGAAGACGGTCTCGCCGCTGCCCTGCAACCGGATATCGAAACGGAACCTTCCCGGCCGGTCGCCTTCCGCAGTGGCGACGAGCGTCCGGCGCCGGCCCTCGTCGGAGATCGATGACAGCACCGGGTCCGCCGCGTTGGCCTCCGCCTCATCGCCGAAGTAGATCCTGGTGACGACCCGGTCGAGCAGCCCGCGCGCGAAGACGGACACGTCGATGTGCGGTGCCGCCATCCGGCCGTCCGGGCCGGGCAGCGCGCCGGGCCGCACGGTGCTGATCTGGTAGCGGCCGCCGGCGTCCGTCGGGCAGCGGCCGAACCCGCGGAACGCCGGGTCTTCCCCGCCGCGCGGGTCATCGGGATGGGCGAAACTCCCGTCTGGTGCCGCCTGCCACGTCTCCACCAGCGCGTCAGGTACCGGCTCGCCCGTCCCGTCCAGCACCCGGCCGCTGATCGTGATGGCGCCCTCGGCGTCCGGTCCGGCCACCTGCGGGCCGTCGGGCCAGGGCAGCCCGATGGCCAGGAATGGCCCGACCGTCTGCGACGGGGTCAGCTGCCCGGCGGCCGGGGGCGCAGTCTGCTGGTCGCTCACTAGTGCTCATCCTCCCGCTCGAACGCCGTCGCCTCGCTGCCGCGCAGCACGATGTCCCACTGGTAGCCGAGCGCCCAGTCCGGCTGGGTCACCTCCAGATCGAACCGGGCGATCAGCCGCTCGCGCGCTCTCGGGTCAGGGATCGAGTTGAAGATGGGATCCTGACGGAACAGCGGATCGCCGGGGAAGTACATCTGCGTGACCAGCCGCTGGGTGAAGGCGCGGCCGAAGAGCGAGAAATGAATATGCGCCGGGCGCCAGCCGTTCAGGTGGTTCTTCCACGGATAGGCGCCCGGCTTGATCGTGATGAACCGGTAGCGGCCGGAGGAGTCCGTCATGCACCGTCCGGCCCCGTCGAAGTTCGGGTCGAGCGGCGCCGGGTGGTCATCCACCGGGTGGGCGTACCGGCCGGACGCGTTGGCCTGCCAGATCTCGATCAGCGTGCCGGGCACCGGGCGGCCGCCGGAGTCGAGCACACGGCCGGTCACGATGATCCGCTCCCCCAGTGGCTCCCCGGCGTGCCTGGTGGTGAGGTCGGCGTCGGCGGCGGTCACGCGCTCGGCGCCGAGCAGCGGGCCGGTGATCTCGGTCAGGCCCTGCGGCAGCAGCACAGGCGGCCACTTCGGCGCGCGCAGCAGGGACGACCGGTACTCCGGCGAGTCCAGCGGCGGGTGCACGCCATCCGGCCGCGGGTAGAACGGCAGCGCGAGCGGGCCGGCCGCGGCGGGCATCTCGGTCGTCATCGGCGGGCTCCTTCACTGGCCGGAAATGTCTCCTCGGCTGGCGCGGCGGCCTTGAGCGCCCGCAGCGCGCTGAGCTCGGCCGCGGCCGGCCCGGGTATCCCGGCCAGGCCGGGCGAGACCTGCAGGTCCCAGTCCGTCCTGGCCTTCGCGTCCGCGACCGAGACGCCCGGGTACAGCCCGGTCAGCACGAACTCCATAGTCCGGGGATCCGGCTCCAGCACGCCGAGATCGGTAATGATCTGCTGCGGCCCGGCGCCGGTCAGCCCGAGGCGCTCCCGGCAGCCCGGCCCGTCGCCGAAGCCCACCGAGGTGACGAAGTCCACCCGGTCCACGAACGCCCGCGTGCTCTGCCGGACGATGACGATGACCTGGCGGCAGGACGCCGCTATCTCCGGCGCGCCGCCCGAGCCCGGCAGCCGGACGGCCGGGCGGGCGTAGTCCGGCCCGACCACCGTCGTGTTGATGTTGCCGAACTTGTCGATCTGCGCGGCGCTCAGGAACCCCACGTCGATCCGGCCCGGCTGCAGCCAGTAATTGAAGATCTCCGGGACGCTGACCACGGCGTCGGCCGTCTCGGCCAGCACGCCGTCGCCGATGGACAGCGGCAGCCAGCCGGGCTTGGCGCCGATGGTGCCCGACTCGTAGATCATGACCAGGCCGGCGGCGTGGGTGGCGCGGGCGAGGTTGGCGGCCTCGCTGGGCAGCCCGATGCCGACGAAGCAGGTCATCCCGTCCCGGAGCACCCGGGCCGCGGTCACCGTCATGATCTCGTCGGACGAGTAGCCGCCGTCCGCGCTCGTCATGCCGGCACCTCGCTGGCCGCGGCTCGGCCAGGCCCGTAGACGTGCTCGTCCAGCCAGCCGCGGAAGGCATCCCGGTCCCGGCTGATCGCGTCCCAGGCCAGGTAGAAGTCGTTGTCCCTGGACGAGTAGCCCAGCGCATAGGACGGATGGGCGCCGCCGGGCACCAGCGCGACGTAGCTCACCGTCCAGGCGGGCAGCACGACCGCGCCCGGCCGCGGTCGCAGGGCGGGCACGATCTCCTCGACGGTCACGATCGACCGGCTCGCAGCGAGGACGGCTTCCTTCTGAACGCCGGTGATGCCCCACAGCTGGACGTTGCCTGCCTGGTCCGCCTGCTGGGCGTGGATGACCGTCACGTCAGGCCGCAGCGCCGCGACCGCGGTCAGCCGCTCGCCGGTGAACGGGCAGGTGATCTCCGCGATGCCAGCTGACAGGGCCGCCAGCCCGGTGCCGCGATACCCGCGGAGCACGGCGAACGGCAGCCCGGACGCGCCGGCGACGTACCGGTTGGCCATGCCGGCGTGACTGTGCTCTTCCACCTCCAGCGGGACCGGCCAGGAATTCTCGATGGCGTCGCGGAACCGGTGCAGCGAGCCCACGCCGGGATTGCCGCCCCAGGAGAACACGAGCTTGCGCGCGCAGCCGGCTCCGATCAGCTGGTCATAGATCACGTCCGGAGTCATCCGCACCAGGGTGAGATCGCGGCGCCGCTGCCTGATCACCTCGTGCCCGGCGGCGTGCGGGATCAGGTGGGTAAAGCCCTCCATCGCGACGGTGTCGCCATCATGGATCGCGCTCTGCACGGCCGCGGACAAGGGCACGATCTCTGCCACGCGGTACCCGCCTCCTCACCGGCTCTGGCCCAAACGATATCGGGAATGGCGCATAGTGCACAGTTGTGCGGACTACGGCGCCGCGTCCGCCGGGCCGGCCGCGGGACCGCCGGCCAGGTCGGCCAGGACGCTCTGCGCCACGGCGAAAGCCCGGTTGGCGGCCGGCACCCCGGCGTAGACCGCTACCTGGAGCAGGACCTCGGTGATCTGCGCCTCGGTCAGCCCGTTGCTGATGGCGGCCCGGACATGCATGCCGAGTTCCTCCTCCTGGCGCAGCACGGCGAGCGCGGTGAGGGTGATGATGCTGCGCTCGGCCCGGCTGAGGCCCGGCCGGGACCACACCTCGCCCCAGGCGTAGCGGGTGAGCATGTCCTGGAACGGGGCGCTGAATCCGGTGGTCCTCGCGACGGCGCGATCGACATGCTCGTCGCCCAGGATCTCCCGCCGGATCCGCATGCCCTGGATGCGCCGGTCTTCGTCGGTCATTGGCTCTCCCGTCGGTGCCTGGCGAGCCGGTCCTCGCACTCGCGGTGAGCGGCCAGCGCGGCCGCGATGAACTGGCCGGTGCCGCCCAGGTAGGAAGCCGGGTCCAGGGCCGCGGCCAGTTCCGGCCGGCCGATCCGGGCCTTCTCCAGCTGGCTGGCGAACCGGGGCGTTTCCGCCAGCACCGCGCCGAGCGGCCGGCCGCTCCCGGCGGCCTCGCGGCTCGCCTCGGCTACCAGGTCGTGCGCCGCCAGCCGGCCGATGGCTGGCGCGAGCAGGCCGGCGACCCGCTCGGCCATCGGCATCCCGCCGGCCGCGTCCAGGCTGGCGCGCATCCGGTCCGGGTCGACCTGCAGCCCGGCCAGCAGGTCGGCCGACCAGGCGGCGGCCGAGCCGGTCAGCCGCAGCAGTTCCGCCAGCGGCTCCCACTCAGCGTGCCACCCGCCCGCCGCGCGCTGCAGCTCCTGCTCTCCCGCCGCGAGCAGGGTGGCGGCCAGCCCCGGCGCCCGCCGGGTGCAGCCCAGGATGACGACGGCCGCGACCGGGTTGCGCTTGTGCGGCATGGCCGATGACCCCCCGGCCTGATCGCCCCCGGCCTGATCGCGCCGGTTCCCCTCCGCCACGGCACTGCCCTCGCGCACCTCGCCCACCTCGGACTGGGCCAGCAGGGTGATATCCCTCGCGATCTTGCCGGCTGCCGCGCACGCGCCGGCGAGCCCGGCGGCCAGGTCGGCGATCCGGAGCCGGCTCGTGTGCCAGGGCAGCGCCGGCCGGGCCAGCCCCAGCTCGGCGGCGAACAGCGCGGCGACGGCGGGCCCGGCGTCGCCGAGCGAGGCGAGCGTCCCGGCGGCTCCGCCGAGCTGGGCGGCCAGCCGCTCCCGCCGGATCCAGTCCAGCTGCTGGCGTGACTCGTCCAGCGCGGTCAGCCAGCCAGCCGCGACCAGCCCGAAGGTCACCGGCACCGCCTGCTGCAGCAGCGTCCGGCCGGCCATGATCGTGCCCGCGTGCGCCTCGGCCAGCCCGGCCGCGGCAGCGGCGGCGGCGGCGAGGCTGGTCCCGATCTCGTCCAGGCCCCGGCGGCCGAGCAGCATCATCGCGGTGTCCAGGATGTCCTGGCTGGTGGCTCCCTGGTGCACGGCCGCCCGAGCGGGCTCGGGCACCCTGGCCGTGAGCGCGCGGACCAGCGCGGGGACCGGATTGCCGGTGCGGGCCGCCTGGCGGCCGATCTCGGCGCCGTCGAAGTCTCCCGCTCTCGCCGCTGCCGTGACCGCCTCGCCGGAGCCGCCCGCGGCCAGGCCGGCCCGCTCCAGGGCGCGGGCCAGCCCCGCCTCGGCGTCCAGCATGGCCTGCAGCCACGCCGCGTCGTCCGGCCCCGCCGCGCCCCGGCCGAAGAGGGCCGAGAACAGGCCGTCCCGGTCAGAACTGGTCACCCGTCCATGATCTCCCGACGCGCGCGGCCGCCCGCCGGCGGCCGGGTCACTGGTTCATCACCGGCCGGCCTGGTCACCGGCCCGGCCGGGCACCCAGGCTATCGGGCGCGTCAGCGCGGGGCCGCTGCGCCGCGGCGCCCCCGCTGACCGGCCGGGCCCGGCCGGAGCCCAGCCCGACGTAGTTCTCTGCCAGGCTGGCCGAGGCGGCATCGGAGCCGCACACGTAATCCAGGTAGGACTGCTGCAGGCGGCGATCGTAGGCATCAGCGCCGGGGAACGAGTGCAGCAGCGTCGTCATCCCGACCACTTCCTGCTGGCCGTAGACGGTAATCGCCCTGGGACAGCAGCAGGCCAGCCGGGCCCGCGCCGACGATCGCGACAGCCGTGCGCACGGGCCTGCTCCTTCCCTCTGGTGCAGGCGCCGGGAGCCGGCGGCCTGTGCCCGTTTCGAAGGATAAGCCCCGTCATGGCGACCGGGAATCGGCGCCGGCTGTCACACTCGCGGCCCGGATGCGGATGTCTACTCAGGACCGTCTACTCGCGGCCCGGCGGGGGTGCCCGGTGGCAGCAGTGCCATCGCCATCGCTGCCGGTCCAGGCCAGAAGGGGCAGGCACACCAAGTGATCCGCCGCACAGTTTTCGCCGCCGTCATGGCGGGCTCGGCCATTCTCGTTGGCGTCGGGGCGCCAGGCGCGCTGGCAGCGGGAAAGCCCGCGGCGCACGCGGTCGCGGCTCACCCGGCTGACGCCGTTCACCCGGCTGACGCCGTTCACCCGGCGGGCGCCGCGGGCGGGCTCGCTGCCCGGCGGGCTGCGACGTCCCGGCCGGCCGCCGGGCACGTCAGGATGTCCCCCGCCAGCCTGGCTGAGGCTGCCGCCAGCTGCGCGAGCTGGGCCAGCAATGCGGGCTTCGCCAATAACGGCTACCTCGGCGGCAGCCTGACTACGGCCGTGGCCGTGGCGCTGGCTGAGTCGGGCTGCGATCAGGCGGCGTGCTGGGACGGCACGACCGGGCGGTCATGCACGCAGAGCACGGAGGATGCCGGCGATCTGGTGGACCGCGGTGCCTGGCAGCTCGGCAACAAGGGCAGCTCGGCCGTCTCCGACTCGTGCGCCTACCGTGGCCAGTGCTCGGCCGACGTTGCCTACACCGCCTTCTCGCTCTACGGCACCTACTTCGACTGGTGGCCCCGGTACCGGTCGGATAACTACGCCAGCTATCTGTGGCCGGCTCAGCAGGCCGTCAACGCGCTGCGTCAGGGCACCGTCACCAGCGCCCTGATCGGCTCCTGCCTGGCCTACCAGAGTGACCAGCGGGGCGCGCTGGTGAAGCTCGAGAACTGCGGCACCGGTGCCGCGAACCAGATGTGGACGGTCCGCGGCAGCACGCTGCGCACCGAGAGCGGCCTGTGCCTGTCGGCGACCGCGATGCACGTCTCGGCGCCTCTCGAGGTCCGCACGTGCGACCTGAGCACGCTGCAGGGCTGGGAGCTGCGCTCCGGCGACACCCTCCGCAACGCCGGATCTGGCCTGTGCCTGAGCATTCCCGGATCGTCGACGGTGCCCGGCCTCGTGCTCGATGACGCACCGTGTGAGCTGGCCCAGAACCAGGCCTGGTTCCGGCCGTGACCACCCGCGCGCCGGGGTCGCCCGGCGCGTTATTGTCGGCAGTATGAGCATGAATCCCACTCCGCCGCTGGGCGGCCCTGGCCTGGCGCAGCAGCGCAGGCTGGTCACCGAGATCCCCGGTCCCGCGTCTCGCGAGCTGCTCGAGCGGCGGCAGCGCAGCGTCGCGCGAGGGCTCAGCCACGTGCTCCCGGTCTTCGTGACCGCTGCCGGGGGCGGCGTGGTGGTGGACGCCGACGGTAACTCGCTGATCGACTTCGGTTCCGGGATCGCGGTCACCTCGGTCGGCAACAGTGCCGACCTGGTGTCCAGCCGGGTGACCGAGCAGGTGGCGCAATTCACCCATACCTGCTTCATGGTGGCCCCCTACCAGGGCTACGTCGAGGTGTGCGAGGAGCTGAACCGGCTGACGCCGGGCGATCACGAGAAGCGGTCCGCCCTGTTCAACTCCGGCGCTGAGGCGGTGGAGAACGCCGTCAAGATCGCGCGGCACGCGACCGGGCGGCAGGCGGTGGTGGTCTTCGACCACGCCTACCACGGCCGCACGAATCTGACGATGGCCATGACGGCCAAGAACATGCCCTACAAGAACGGCTTCGGGCCGTTCGCCAGCGACGTGTACCGGGTGCCGATGGCGTACCCGTTCCGCTGGCCGGGCGGCCCGGCGGCCTGCAAGGCGGAGGCGCTGGAGGTGGTCAAGGGACTGATCCACACCCAGGTCGGCGAGGAGAACGTCGCGGCCATCGTCATCGAGCCGGTGCTGGGCGAGGGCGGCTTCATCGTGCCGCCGGACGGCTTCCTGCCCGGGCTGGCGGAGTTCTGCCGGTCGAACGGCATCGTCTTCGTCGCCGACGAGATCCAGTCGGGCTTCTGCCGCACCGGCGACTGGTTCGCCGTGGACCACGAGTGCGTGGTGCCGGACCTGATCACCACGGCCAAGGGGATCGCCGGAGGGCTGCCGCTGGCCGGGGTCACCGGACGGGCCGAGATGATGGACGCGGTCCATCCGGGCGGCCTGGGCGGGACGTTCGGCGGCAATCCGGTCGCCTGCGCGGCCGCGCTGGGCGCGATCGAGACGATGGCCAAGGAGGATCTCCCGGCCGCTGCCCGGCACATCGGTGATGTCATGCTGCCGCGGCTGCGCAAGCTCGCCGAATCGCAGCCGGCCATCGGGGACGTGCGCGGCCGCGGCGCGATGATCGCGATAGAGCTGGTCAGGCCGGGCACGATCGAGCCCGACCCGGCGGCCGCGGCGAAGGTGGCCAGGGCCTGCCACGCCGCCGGCCTGCTCGTGCTGACCTGCGGGACCTACAGCAACGTGCTGCGCTTCCTGCCGCCGCTGGTCATCGGCAACGACCTGCTCAACGAGGGCCTGTCGATTCTCGAAGATGCCTTCGCGGGACTGTGAGCAGGTGACCGCCGCGGCCGGCCGCGCAGCCGGGCACGCAGTCGCGCTGCCGGTCCCCCCGGCCGAGCTCGGCGAGGGGCCGTGCTGGGACGCCGGCAGCCAGTCGCTGTTCTGGATCGACGTGCCGGCCGGGCTGGTCTACCGGATCGACGCCGCCGGCGACCTGGCCCGCTGGGACGTCGGCCAGCCGGTCGGGGCGGTGATGACACGGGCGGCGGGCGGCCTGGTGCTGGCGGCGCGGGACGGATTCCTCGCGCTGGACCTGGACTCCGGCGCAGCCACGCTGCTGGCCAGCGTCGAGGCCGACCTTCCGGGCAACCGGATGAACGACGGCGCATGCGACCGGGCCGGCCGGTACTACGCGGGCACCATGGCGGCGGATGAGCGGCCGGGGGCCGGGGCCCTCTACCGGCTGGATCCCGACCTGACGATGACCAGGCTGCTGACCGGCATCGGCATCTCCAACGGCATCGGCTGGAGCCCGGACGAGCGGCTCATGTACTACGTGGACTCGCTCGACTACCAGGTGGACGTGCTCGATTATGATGCGGCTTCCGGCGCGATCAGGAGGCGCCGCCCGTTCGCCCGCGTCGGCCAGGACGGGGTACTGCCGGACGGGCTGACGGTGGACGCCGAGGGCGGCGTGTGGGTCGCGCTGTGGGGAGGCGGCGCGCTGCGCCGCTACGCACCCGACGGCACGCTGACCCGGGAGGTGCCGTTCCCGCACGCCAACGTCACTAGCTGCGCGTTCGGCGGTGCCGGCCTGGAGCTTCTCTACGTGACGACGGCGGCCGGCCCCGGCGCCGAGGCCGGCGGGGGACTTTTCGTTCTGGAACCAGGAGTAGCCGGGCAGCCGAGCTATTCGTTCCGCGGCTAGCCGGCGCGGTGACTCCTCGCCCGCTGCCGTGAGCACTCGGCGGCGCAGTCGCCATCAGGCGCGCCTCGGCGGCAATGTAGCTGGCCACTGAATCCCACGGATTGGGCAGGGTGCCGTCGGTCACGTAGGCGTATCCAGCATGCCGCACTGCGGCCAGGGCGATGATCTGAGGCATCTGAGCGCTGCTGGCACCGTAAACCCGATCAGAAGACAGTGCCCCGGTACTGAGTGCCCGCAGAAAACTGCCCGTTCGCCTCTATGACATTTCCCTGATACTGCGAGATATAGGTTGCCGCATCATGCTCAAATGTCACGAAGATGTTGGCCACCATGCTGCCAGGGCTGAGGAAGCAGGCATTAACGGCAGTTCCCGGATTCGCCACGACGAAGGCCGCGGGATCTACGTGGTGTATGTACTGGTACAGACTCGCGTAATAGGGCTCTGCCGAGCACGAGGTCGATATCTCGCCCGCTCTCCCGGCGCCGCAGCCCGGCGCGCCGCTATGAGGACGTTGACCTGGCCATCGTGGCCGAGTCCACGTACCCGTACCTTCGCGGCGGAGTATCGGCCGTGATCCATGACATCGTCCGGGCCAACCCCGACCGCTCGATCGGGATCATCCATATCGCCTGGGACAGCAACTGCTCGACAGAGCACGTCTATGAGGTGCCGCCCAACGTCCGGTGGGTCTATCCGGTGTTCCTGAGCATGAATGACCATGTCGACGACTTCAAGCTCGCGTCCGCGTCCTCTCTCGCGCTCGGCCCGGCCGGGCGCAGGCAGTTGTCGGACGAGGTCTTCGCGGCACTCGATGCCCTGACGGCCGGCGACACGGGACCCGTCTGGCAGCTGTACCGGCAGTGGCGCGGGCGAAGTTGTCCTCGCTGACGTAGCCGGAGTCGGCGAGCACGGTACGCAGCCGCGGGCGGATTCCGGCCTGGATCAGCTGCTGGCGGCAGGTGTCCGGCAGCGGGTGCAGGAGGGTGCGGTCGACGGGATGCCGGGACAGCATCACGCCGACGATGACCTGCTGCATGGTGACAACAAGCTGGCCGTTGTACCCGGCGACGTAGCCTTTCTGGTTACGCATCACCCGCACGTCAGGGTCGGTGGTATTCGCCCGCGGCTCGGTGCCGGCCCGGTTGGCGCGCGGCGGCTCGGCGGCAGGCCTCCGGCCCCCGCGCCGTTTCCCGGCAGCGGCGGCGGCGTCCCGGGCTTCCTGCCTGGCCCGCTGCGCGTCGCGGCGGGCCTGGTCCTCGGCCGCCAGCCGGTCCCGGGCTGCGGCCAGCCGCTGGCGCCGTTCGGCCCGGCGGGCCAGCGCCCGCGGCGTCGCCGGCTGCGCGTTGCTGTCGTCCTGGGCGTCTTCGGCGGCGTCGACCGCGGCTGCCTCGGCCAGCAGCTTCCCGATCTGCGGCAGCGTCCGGTTCGCCTTAGACGCGGAGTTGCCGGCCAGCTTGGTGCCATCCAGGCTGAGGGTGCCCAGCGACACCATGCCCTCGGCGGCCAGCAGCCGCAGCACCCGGCTGAACAGCCCGCCCAGCGCGTTCTCATGCCTTGCCCGGAACCGGGCGATGGTCGCGTGATCGGGCTGCAGCCCGCCGGTGACCACCCGGTAGCCGACGTCCCGCACGCACCGCTTCCCGGTCACCCGGCTGGACCGCTCGCCCTGGCAGTACCCGTACAGCAGCAGCGCGACCATCATCTCCGGGGCCGGACGCCGCGCGACCGTGCCCATCGGCCCGGTACCGCCGGCGGAACTCGCCCAGATCAAGGGTGGCCACCGCGTCCAGCACCACGAACACCAGATCGTCCTCGGGCAGCCATTCGCGCATGCCCGCCGGCATCAGCAATGGCTGATCACGCTGCGGATAAACGAAGTTCTGCGGCATACGCCATTGTCCCGCAAACCAGCCCTAACCGGTCCAAGGCGCGCCGTTTATGCGACAGGCTGAGTTATGAAGGCCGGTTCGGCCAATTATGATGCCAGCACCTCCGGGTGTCGACCAGATCAGTTACACGGATCGCCGGACAGTCCTATGGGGGCGAATTGCCAACCCCTGGGAGTTCGGAAAGGGAGATAGGTTCCAACACGGCGCTTGTGGCCGTGCGCTTCCCGCGTTACGCTCGCGCCGACAAAAGAGGGTGGCCTTCGGTGGGCGAATTACAGTACAGCGAGGTGCAGGTTGCGGCGGCGCAGTCGAACCTGACGGCAATCGCTCCGTACATGTTCTGGCTGATGTTCCGCAACGTCGCGTCGGACGGATTCGTGTTCGAGGACCCGGAGAACGCGCATGTCCTGTCGCAGCCCGGGTGCGTGCTCGCCTCACCGTCGTGGGAGAACAGCGCCACGAACGTGACCCAGGATTATGTCTACAACTGGACGCGCGACGCGGCGATCGTGGCGATCGAGCTGGCGGCGGGCACGGTCCCCACTAGCCAGCCGCTGATCGACTACGTGCAGTTCGCGCAGATCTGCCAGAACTCGGGCGGCGACTTCGATCTCGGGTCGTTCTTCATCAACGGCGCGCCGCGGAACTGGAGCGATCAGACCGACGGGCCTGCCCTCCAGACGCTGGCGATCCTGCAGCTGTTCTCCCAGCTCGACGCGCCGACCCAGACCGTGGCGAACGCCGTGATCGCAGCGAACCTGAACTTCCTGCAGGGCGCCTACCAGGGCGAGACGGTCAATCTGTGGGAGGAGGAGACCGGTGCCTCGTTCTTCGCCCGCGCCGTGCAGCTGCAGTGTTTCCAGGCGATCACCGGCAACACCCTCGAGATCCCGGTCCCGGGGTGGCTCAGCACCGCCATACCCTGGCTGCAGAACGCCCTCCAGGAGCACTGGAACGGTCAGTACTACCAGTCGCTGCTCCCGGTCCCGACCGACAAAACTCCCTACGACCCCAACATCGACATCGTCATGGCCGCGATCTACGGCGCCGTGCCGGTGACCGATACCAGGCTGCTGGCGACCGCCGCGCTGCTGCGCAGCCAGTGGGCCGACCCGGCCTCGAGCTACTTCTACCCGATCAACGGGCCCGATCAGCAACGCGGCATCGGTCCCCTGCTCGGGCGCTATCCGGGGGACCTCTACGACGGTGACACCGATGCTCAGGTGGGTGACCACCCCTGGGCGGTGCCCACGGCCAACTTCGCCGAGCTCTGCTACCGGCTGGCGAGCGCGATCACCGCCGCCGGAACGGTTCCCCTCGACGCCAACTCCGCCAGCTTCTTCAGCCAGGCCGGAATCGGCGCGCAGACAACGCCGGCCGCAGCAGCGGCGGCCCTGCAGAGCGCCGGCGACCAGATGCTGCAGGCAATCATCTTCCACAGCGATCACCTCGAGCTCAGCGAGCAGTTCGACGCCTCGACCGGCTACGAGAAGAGCGTCAGCAACCTGTCCTGGAGCTACGCCTCGTTCCTGTCCGCGGTCCGCGCCAGGTAACCCCGCACCACGGCCGGGCAGAGAGCTTCGCTGTCTAACGCAGCGTCCTGCCGATCGGCGGCACGAGCGGGCGTTCCAGGGAACGCCGGTGCGAGATCGCTGGCAGAAGGCGGGCGGCCCAGGACGGCGGCGGCCGTCAGTTGATGTCGAACTCGTTGCCCTCAGGGTCTTTCATCGCGACTGCGTAGTGGTCGAGGCCTTTGGTGCTCGGGACACCGACGAGCGCGGCACCGAGATCGGCCAGACGGCGCGCCGACGCGCTGCCTGCGCGTCTCGATCGGACCGCGCGGCCGCCGCTGACACCGATATCGAGGTGCAGCCGGTTCTTGGCCGCTTTGCGCTCGGGTACTACCTGGAACCAGATCCGCGGCCCCCGCCCGCCGGGATCGACGATGCAGTCCGCGCCAGTGCCCAGCTCATCCTCGGGCACTCCAACGTCTCGCCAGTACGCATCCCAGCTGGCGAAGCCATCTGGAGGGGGTTCCAGCTCGTATCCCAATGCGGCGGCCCAGAACCGCGCGAGCGGCTCAGGGTCAGCGCAGTCGATCACTAGCTGGAAGCTGACGGCCATCGGTCTCTCCTCGGTGCTGGCACTGTGTCGTCGCCAGCATGCATGGAACCTCTGACACCGACCCGCCCTGATCGCGGCACCCATGAGGGTCACTGTTGTCAAGAGGGCGTAGCGGTTTGACCCGGTGACGTGCGTTGCGGTCGTCGGGCTGGCCTGACTGTTCTTCGGGATCTTCCTCGTAGCTGCCGGGGTCTTGTTGCCGCGTTGGAGGGGTCCTGCTCAGCGCCCGCAGCCGCGCAGCGGCGAGGACGAACGAGCTGGACGCCGACGAGCGGCGACAGATCATTGGGGGCGAGGAAGGGTTCCGTTCGTGCTGGGGTGGAGGGTCGCTGGTGTTCCCCGGTTCGTGGCTGGCGGAGTGGTCTCGCAAGCACCCATTCGGCGTCTCGCCATGTAGCGGGCGGGACAACCATGACCATGTGTCCGGGGACCGGGCTGCTCAGTCAGAAGATCGAGCGCGGCCTGGTGGCCGGCTCATGCCGCAGGAGCGAGCGCGCCCGGGGGTGGTGACCCTCCTGGTCTGCGGGGGCATCCTGGTGTTCAGGCTGCCGCGCTGGTATGTGGTGTCGTGGTGCCGGGTGTCCCGGCGGCCTGTTCGGCGAGCAGGTGGCAGGCGCGGGTGAGCAGCTTGCGGGCGACCGCGATGGTGGCGATCTTCTTACCGCGGCGCTTAGCGATGGCGGCGTAAGTGCCGGCGAACTGCGGGGAGCGCCTGGCGGTCTGCGCCGCCTGGTTCAGGACCCACCGCAGCCACGCCGAGCCCTGCTTTCCAGATGTGCCCGTGCCGGACGGTCAGGTCAGAGCCGCGGACCGTCGGGGTCAGCCCGGCCCAGCTGGCCAGCTTGCGGGCGCTGGAGAAGCGGGTGATGTCACCGATCTCGGCCAGCATGACCAGAGCAGTGAACTCGCCGACGCCCGGCAGCGTCCTGAGCACCTTGACCCGCGGGTCTGCTTTCGCACGCTGGTGCAGCTCGCCGTCGAGCCGCTCGATCACCGGCGCGAGGGCGTCGATGGACGCCAGGCAGTCGGTGACGATCTCCCGTGACACCGGGGGCAGGTCCAGCTCGGCGAGCCAGCCGCGGCCGGGCCCGGTCCAGTAGCTGCCGGTCCGGTCGTAGCCGAAATCGGCCGCCACCGCGTGGATCCGGTTCCGCAGCTGGGTGCCGAGCCGGACCAGGCTGGCCCGGTGCCGCAGCTGCGCCCGGAGCTGGCGGACCGGCGCAGGGGCGATCCACGCCTCGGGCAGCAGGTCCGCGCGCAGCAGCTGGGCCAGGATCGCGGCGTCGACCTTGTCGTTCTTCAGCCGGGCTGAGGCGATCGCCTTGCACCGCAATGGGTGTACCAGGTGCGGGTCGAACCCGTAGTCCTCCAGCAGCGCCACCAGCCAGCCCCAGCCGTAAGCGGCCTCGAACGCCACCGGCGTGCCCGTCGGCAATCCGCCGATCAGCCTGAGGATCGGCTCCTGGCCGTTCACCACATTGCGGTTCAGCTGCACCTTCCCGTCCCCGGCGACCACCGCCACCCGGGACCGCTTGCGGTGCACATCGATTCCGACGTAAACAGACATTGCCGGGCCTCCTTTCCCGAGCTCGTACTTTCACCCGGAGCATCACCCGCCTGCCCAGAGCACACGCAGGAGCACCGACAAACGAGATAGGCAGTCCGTCCAGGCGCCCGCAGGGATGCTATGGAGAACGCGGTGCGGATGTCCCGCCTCCTCGCATCAACAGCCGACCAGCAAATCGCTCCGGCGTGTCAGAGCCTCCGGAAACGCCGGATCGATTCACAGCGGCTACGAGAGTGCGCGGTGGGTCGTGTCAGTCTTGTGCCATGAGCGTTCCGGATGTGATCATCGAGCCGGTCGGCGAGGGCAATCTTGAGCGCACGGTTCAGTTCCTTATCGAATGGGTCAGTGACGGTGAGCCCGCTGCCCGCGAGCACCTGGCCGACCACGCGGCTGGCGGCGGAGCCAGCCTCATCGCCGTGCGGGATCACACTGTCATCGGCGTCGTCACGATCCGGTGGCGATCGAACTACGCCGGATTCAGGGACCGCGGCATCCCGCTGGTCCACCAGATCGCCGTTGCCGGGCCATTCCGCCGACTCGGCGTCGCGACGCTGCTCATGAATGCAGCGGAGGAACTTGCCTGCGACCGGGCGCCTTTGAGCACGTGCAGACGCATGAACTGCATACCAGGAGCAGCTCGGCCAGGTGTTCGCCGCTCACGGTGCATATGACCGCGTTAGCCGCAGTGTGCGCCGGGCATGACGACATGCCTGTACCAGGCCGTGACGAGCTGTCAGCGTTCCTGCTGGAACATGAGCGGCGCTCTGGCGGTCCGCAGAACTGGGTCCGGGTGTGCTGGAGCGGGTGGTGTTCGTGGCGAGCCTGTTCGGACCCGTGTCCTGCTCTTCCGAGGCTCGGTCCTGGCTGTGTCGCGCACACCTTGCTGATGGGGACGCAGCAGCCGACCGATTGCTGGCCGCTCACGACCGGCTCTACCCGGCCCGCACCGAGCCGCACGCCGAGCGCGTGCTGCCTCCGCTGACGCCCGACCGATTCGCCGAGGACTTCATCGCCGCCCACCTCGCCCAGCCCCGGACCGCGGAACTCCTCGGTGAGCTGCTGTCCGATGGTGAGACCGGGCCTGCGGCGGCCCGTCAGTGCCTGATCATGCTCGCTGCCGCCGCCCGGTATCCAGCCGTGCGCTCGGTACTGTTCGATCTGCTGGGTGCCCGGGCTCAGCTCGCCACCCACGCCACCCCGCCGGTCCTGCGCGTGGTCATAGACCATGCCAGCCCGGCGCTGGCCGCCGTCGTGGAGGGCGCACTGCCCCGCTACAGCACCGAGCTTCTGCGCCCGGCTCGTGACCTCGCCCAGCACCTCCTCGACACGCTCCCCCCTGACGCACCTGCCGCACAACGCGCCAGCCGCCTGAACATCCTCGGTGTCCGGCTGTCCGAGGTCGGGGACAATCGCGCGGCCCTCGACCCGGCCCGGGAGGCCGTCGACATCCGCCGGCGGCTGACCGCCGCCAGCCCGCTGCGCCTAGTCCGACCGGTCCTCGCGTCGGTTGTGCCACCCCAAAGTGGCTGGTCAGGGCTCTGCCTGCAATGAGTGGAGCGGGCCATATCAACGCTACGTCCGTTTGAGAACTCAGTTCAAGTGTCAAAGTCCTCGACCCCAAGGAGCCCTAGGCGTGTCGCTGGGCGAGGTCGGCGACAAGCGCGCGGCCCTCGACCCGGCCCGGGAGGCCGTCGACATCCGCCGGCGGCTGGCCGACGCGGAGAAGTCAGGAGGGTAGATATAGGTCGGGCCGCCGACGGTCGAGACAAGTTTGTAGCCGGGAGTTGACCGCACAGTCCGGAGTTCCATCTGATCCCAGGAGGTGTTCAGCGCGGCCGCGGGGAAGCTCACCACCGCAAAGTAACGATGGTGGATCGCGGCCTCGAAGCCCGGTACGCCTTCCATGTAGGTGCCACGCCGCCCGGGCACCGGGTACTTGATGTAGTTGTCATCGGTGAGGTTCTGCCATGGGATGTTCAGGTGCAGGTAGTAGGGGATGGCCATGGGCTCCTGGCCGCCCAGCAGCAGGTAATGCCGTGAAGACGATGCAAGGTACGGCCGCAGGACGAGAGCCTGCGGGACAATAGCGTTGCCGCTGAAGAAGCCAGCGGCCTGCGGCAGGTAGAGGAACACTGCGGCCCCGGTCGCTGACGCGGCCACGATGATGAACGGGATCCTGGCATACCAGCGGCGGACGAGTTCCGCGCCCCGGGCCAGGGCGTAACCGCCGGCTATGCACGTGAACCAGGCGCCGAAATCGTCATGTTTCTCCGCCGAGATGAGCGTGTCCAGGCGCAGGTACTCCAGCGTCACCAGGATCCCGGCCACGTCAAGCAGCAGGAGCACAACGAGGTGCCGCCGCTCGCGACGCAGCGGTACGGCCGTCAGCAGGGCCAGCACGCCCAGGCAGATGACGAGGCCGATCCAGTTCCAGGAGTGGGAGATGATCTGGCCTGGGGTTGAGGAGGTCAGCCCGACCAGTGGGCCGACGCTCCCGCTCTGCCGGGTCAGGGTTGTCTCCAGGATGCCCTTGAGATAGCCGCTCCCGGCCAGGAAAACCGCGACGACCAGCAGCAGCAGCGTGGTGCCGGATAGCGCAACCGCCCGCTGGGCTGCGCGCTTCCAGCCGTTATCGCGGATCATCAGAGCGCCCAGGCCGATAACGACAGGGTCGAACAGGGCCGAGGCGTACTTTATGGCGTTGGCTGTGAGAAGCACGGCCGGGATGACCAGCAGCCACCGTGCGGCACCTTCGCGGTCCTCTGCAGCTCGAAGCGCGCAGTAGGTGGCGGCGGCCATCAGCATGAGGGCCATCGCGTCGAAGGTGGCGTACGCGCCGAGGAACTGGGTGACGCCGAGTGAGGCAAACAGGGCGGCGGCGGTGACGGCTGGCCAGTAGCCGAAGATGCGGTCCGCGGTCGCATATAGCAGCCCGGTGGCGGTCAGCATGCAGGCGAGGCTCATCAGGCGCACGGCTGCCAGGCCGCCGAGGTGGTCGGCAATGCCGGCCAGGACCGGGTAAAGGTCGGGGGCGCCGGAGAAGTAGGTCTCGTAATAGGGGGTGCCGCCGCCGTGCCACAGCTCGTGGATGAGCTGGTGGCCGCTGTAAATGTAGAGGCTCTCGTCCCCTGAGGCGACGCTGACGTGGATCAGCCGTGCCGACAGGATCGCCTGGGTGATGAGGACCGCGGCGAGTGGCGCCCAGAGGAGTGCTCGCGGGAACTCGTGCTGTGCGCCCAGGGCCGCACTGTGGCGGGCCCGTCGGGAGGTGACGGTGGTCAAGGTCGCCATATCAGTGCTCGCTGCCCAGCCGCTTGAAGCAGGCGGAGATCGCGGCCGCGCCGCGGCTATCGGTGAACGACGCGGGATCGGCCCGCCCTGGGGGAACGGTGAGCTGCTGCCCGAAGTTCAGTGACCAGAAGTAGATGCCGCCCAGGTGCTCAGCGGTGACGGCGTGGCAGGCCGCGGTGAACCAGTGGCCCTGGACGGACGGGACCACTGGTTCCCCTGGCCAGACAATTTGGTAGGGCTGCGCGTATGCCCCAGGCTGCGCTGCAATGCCGACCTCGGACAGCACGATGCCGCTCGGCAGGCTCGCGGCGTATGCGTCCCAGGCTGCAGTCAGCTGGGCGACGCTGGCGGTGCCATCGGGCTGCAGCACCGGCTTGTAGGCATCCACGGTCTGTACGACCCCGCTGCTGCTGACATTCCGGCGGCCCGCATAGCCCCAGTAATTCGAGTAGGACAGTGTTCCCCTGAATACCCGGCGCAGCGCGGAACCCAGCTGCGTCCACCTCGGCGACCTGCTGAACTGGCTGAACTCGACGCCGGTGACCAGAACCGGGACATGGGCCTGTTGCGCCATTTCCGCGTAGGGCAGCAGAAACCGCCGGTAGCTAGCAAACCAGGTGGCCGGGTCTGCGGGCTTCCAGTAGACGCGGGAGATTCCCAGGTTGTGCTCGTCCAGCAGGGGACGCACGGAGACGTACAGGCCGGCTGATTCGGCGGTCCTGACGAGGACCGCGAGCGTAGCCGGAGACGGTGTCTGGCTCCCTGCCCGCACCCCGGAGGAGCTTGGACCGTCCATGAAGAACGGGAACGAGATCGACAGCGAGTTAGCGTGCAGGCTCCTCACATATGCCACATCCGTCCTGGCCACGGAGGGGACGTTCATGCCAGGGGAAAGGTAGAAGTCGACATCGATCCCGAGCTGCCGGTGCGGCGCGCGGCCGATCGCCGCGGCTGCCGCGGCCGGCGGTGAGGGTGGCTGGAAGAATCCCAGGTGCGAGACACCTGAGCAGCCGCCTACGGTCCCGGCGGCAAGCAGGCTTCCCAGCAACAGGAGACGGCGCCTCGTCATGATGCCCCGCTGCGGGTCTTCCTGATCACCTGGAAAGTGCGTGGGTTGCCCTGGGCCAGGGCCACGAAGATCCCCGCCAGCGTCAGGAGCGAGCTCACCGGCACCATGACCGAGGCGGCCGCGGCGTTGAGCAGCCTGGAATCATCATTCCTCGCGGAGACCCGTGAGCTGGCGCCGATCCACCCGCAGGCGAAGAACACCGCAAGCCAGGAGAGGATCGCCAGTTTCGACACGTCGTACACGGGCGAGGCCACCGGCAGCTCGCCGGTCAGCTTCATGTACAGGCCGGTCAGCGAAAACACCACGGTGACCAGGCCCACCAGGTACTTGGCCACGACCACGATCGCACCCGGGAGCGAGAGCACCTCCCGGTGCATGACGCCGTGGATGTCCCCCCAGAGCCACCTCCGGCGCTGGGTGACGAAATCCCGCAAGGTCCACGGGGACGTCAGCTCCACGTACTCGTGGAACCAGCCCCACCGCAGTCCCTCCCTGACCGCCTTCTGCCCGAAGACGAGATCCTCGGAGGCAAAGGCCGGCCAGTCCCAGGTGACACGGCCCTCAGCCTCGCCGGTCACCGTGAGCCCCTCCCCGTGCACGTGCAGGGGGCGGCCGAGGATGCCCTGGAATACCGAGCAGTAGACCAGGCACGCATGGGTACGCATGTCGTCGGCGTGGCTGGCGAGGAAATGACCCAGCGGCCTAATAGCGTACTCGGCCCGGGGCGCCGTGACGCCCTCGCAGATGTCGTAGTCCGCGGCGAAGGCCTTCTCGATGTAGCCGCTGGTCGGTGCCACGTCGTCATCATTGAAGAGGATCTTGACTTCCGGGCTGTCCAGCCCCCGGTCCACCCGGGCCCGGCGGGAGAACTCCAGGGCGCGAGCCTTGCGTTCGGAGCTTACGGTGAATCCGGCGGGGACGATGATCACCCGGTCCGCTCGCGGGTAACGATCGCCTTGGCCGGGCTCGGTGACGACCCAGATCTCGTGGCTCATCTGCAGCTGGTAGCCGCGGAGCTGCCCGATGATCTCGTTGACCCGCCGTTCCTCTTTGCCCGTCGTGGTTATCTGGATGACCAGATGGCGGAACTTTCCCGGCGCGGCGGTGCGGAAGCGGTACCGATAGAAAAGCTGCCCGGCAGCCAGGAGCGCCAGCTCGCCGAGGGGCACGAGCCACACCGCGTAGATGAGGTATCTCATCCCAGGCCAGCCAGCGACGATGCGGACGCCTCCGGCCCTGCCGTGCACGGCATGGATGCCAAGGGCCACGTCTATGACCACCAGGCCGAGGATGACGCTGCAGGCCACGAGCAGCCCGTGCCTCCAGCGGGCTCTTGGCAGCGCCGGCGTATCGGCGGCCCGCAGCGCTGACGTGGCCGGCCGGGCTGACGTGGCCGGCTGGGCTGGCATGGCCGGCGGGCCCGGTACAGTGCCGACGGCGCGGGCCTCGCGGCGATGCTGGTGCGGCGCCGTGACTGCGGGAAACTGCGCGGTTGCATCAGTGGCCTTTGCGAGACTGATCGCCGCAGTCAGCCCGCATTGCTGTAACTCATCGGAAGCGCGGGCGATCGTCTCGGGTGAATCTGCAGAGCGGACGTTGGCAACGTGTGACCGACGAGAATTCACCTGGCTGACGACAGCATGGCTCAGGTCGTGGCGGGTATCAGCCTGGCCAGATCGGGTGGTCTCAGCTGCGGGAGGAAGGCCTGTGTGCCCGGTGGCACTCCGATCCTCAGTGAAGGCGCAAACGATGGGGGCCGTCTCAGTGGCATCCGCTACTGGATGGTTGCCAGGAGGTTCGCCAGCCCGCGCAACATATTCGGCCTCGGCCTGGCTCGCACTCCCTGGCAAGCCTGGATCGTGAGTGTCGGACGAGCCTATTACCTGTAACGGGTTGACGTGCCTGTTCAAAGGTCCCCACTATCGATGTCAGCCTTGGTCAAGGCAGCCGCCACGCCAATTAGACGACGCCGGATGCCTGATCCTGGACGAGGGGCGGCTGCGACGATAATGCAGAGCAGGACGCGCAGACACGAGAAGGTGGTCATCTCTGTAGCGCACGGCGAAAGTGAGAACAATTGTGCCGAGAAGCAAGAGCGCCGTCGCCCATGTGGAGATCGACATTACCCGCGATGGCCGCCGGGAATTTATAACTACACTAACCCCTCACTAGCAGTGTTGGAATGGACGCAGGATGTCACGAGCGGCAGGCGCGCAATAGCTAGTTCGCCGCAGCAGCGGGCCGATAGCCCGACGCTGTCGCATGCGACCTTTGCAGCTCAGAGGATCCGCAGGGCGAGCTCCCTGGAATTTGCTTCGGGGATCCTCATCGGGTAAGACCGCCGACAGTCTCGGCATTACTTGCCGGATTACGTCGCAGAAGTAAAAACGTACTTCCCGCGAGCCGATAAGCTGACGTGATCAGGCGCGTGCGGCACCCGCATTGATTTGCCGAGTACCCCGTCATGTATAGCACTCCGTCTCATCACTTGGCCGTCACGACCCGGCGGCAGCAGCGAGATTAGCCGGCCTAGCAGGGCCGTGTCGAAGACATCTGCCAAGTTCAAATGATGTGGCGCTCCGATCAACCGATTTGATAGCGATCTAGTAATATTTTCCGCACGGCTTACAACGCAGGCCGAAGAACTTGCGGTCCCGGAGAGAGGCCGAAGTGAAGCCCCTGTGTCATTATTTGTAGGTATATGCGAGGCGAATAGTGGATAGCGCTCAAAGGAACTCGAACGCAAGAGCCAGCGGGCCGCCTAAAAGGCATGCGTTCGCAGAAGATGTGATATGCGCAAAGGCGCCGAGTCCGGACATGAGGGCGCGTCGCTCAGGCTTCACGCCCGGCGGTACGATAATTGGCCTAGGATTGAGGCGGCCGTGGCGACAGGAAGTCACGAGGTAGGGCAGTGGGGGATGCTGAATCAGCTACTCGTATGCAGGGCCGGCCGCAATGCCATGTAGAAGAGCGCGAGCTCCAGGTCGTGTCCTTGTCGGAGTGCGGCACGCACGCTCAGGTCGCCGCCGCGATGGGGCCGTGCCGCGCTGGTGAGCGCGAGCTGGCCGCCCGGCTCACCGGCCCGGTGGATGAGGACATGCTGATCACCGCGGACTCAGGGTTCTACTCCTGGCAGCTGTGGGACCTGTACGCCGCGACCGGGGCGGCGCTGTGCTGGCGGGTAGGCGCGGCCGTGACCCTGCCGCTGGCCCGCCGCCTGCCTGATGGCCCCTATCTTGCGCTGATCTTCGCGCCGGGCGCCACGGTCAGGCACAAGGCCACCCTGCTGGCCGCCGCGCGCGGCGGGGAGCAGATCGATGCGGACCAGGCCCGCATCGTGCGCGCGGCGGAATACACCGTCCCCGACCGCAGCGGCGAGGATAGCGAGCTGATCTGCGTGATCACCACCCTGCTGGACCCGGCCGAGCTGACCGCAGCCAAGATGGCGCTCGCCTATCACCAGAGATGGGAACACGAATCCGGGCTGGACGAGATCAAGACCCACCTGCGCGCAGCCGGCGGAATCCTCCGCTCCCAATCCCCTGAACTCATCGAACAGGAGATGTGGGGAATCTTGCTGGCCCACTACGCGATCCGGGAGCTGATGTGCCGGGCCGCAGACCAAGCCGGGCACGACCCCGACCGGGTCAGCTTCATCCGCACCGTCCGCCTCGTCCGCCGCCAGATCGATGATCCGGCGGCCTTTCCCCCCTGATCACCCAGCCGCGATCACCGCGGCGGCCTTCACCGAGATCCTGGAACGGCTCAACCCACCCCGCCGCCTGCGAACCTGCCCTCGCGTCATCAAACGCGCCCGCCACAATTCCTACCGGGTCAAACGCCCTGGCGACGTTGGCGTCACCTACACCAGCCCGCCAACGATCAAGCTCGAAGGCATCCCGGCAGCGGCTTAACTTAGCGGCATTGGGCCTAGACGCGGCCAAGTCGAACATCATACCGAATGGCATGACGCTCGAGAAATTCGGGCCCGCCCGCCTGCGCCTGCAAGAAAGGCGCGCTCAGGCAGCTGGCTCCGGCGAGCAGCCAGCGTGGCGTCTTGCCTATTGTGCCAGGCTGGTACCCATTAAAGGACTCATCGATCTTGTCGCCAGCGTATCCGAGCTGGTTCAGGCTGGCGTCGGCAACTTCACCCTGGATGTCATGGGCCATGCGGAGGAAATACCCCACTACGCGGCCGAGTGCTATCGGCGGGCCAGCGATCTGGGTCTTGATGACTACATCTGCTTCCGCGGCAATCTCAATATGGCAGAAGTGCTCGGGGATTACGACATGCTCATCCTGCCGAGTTACAACGAGGGCCAGCCGCTCGTCGTCATGGAGGCGATGGCCGTGGGGCTTCCCATCATCGGCACGCCCGTAGGCGGCATGGAGCAGCTGATTCTCAGCTCACTGGACGACGGCACGGAGCCAGCCGTGGGCCCGTGCGGCCTGCTGGTGCGGCCGGGCGACGTCAGCGGCCTGGCAGCGGCCATGCGGAAGCTCATGAACGATGCGCCGCTCTACAGCTTCTTCGCCGAGAATTCCCGGAGCCGCGTCGCTCAGTTCTTTGCTCTGGATAAGGCAATGACAGCTTACCGCGGCATCTACACTCAGCTTGAGGACAGCCTGACGGTAACGCCACCACTAGTTCCGCCGCAGCGGCCTCCCGAGCGCGCGCGGCCGCTTCTCCTTCGTGCGCTTGATCGCGCGGCCGCCGGCAGCGTCGCCCGGGTCAATCAGCTAAGCACAGTCGATCAAGCGGGCTCCGCGATACGGTCAGCCACGAAAGAGAAGCGGTAGCACATTGAAGGTTCTTATTTCCGGGGGCGCCGGATTCATCGGGAGTACTATCGCTTCAGCGTGCCTGGACAGCGGTATCACTCCGGTGATCGTCGACAGCCTCATCACCGGTCGCCGTGAATTCGCCGCCGACCGTATTTTCTACCACGGTGACATTGCTGACGGCGGTCTTGTCGACCAGATCTATGCCGACCATCCCGATATTCACGCCGTGGTGCATTGCGCGGCCCTGATTGTCGTGCCGGCCTCCGTGGCCGATCCCGTGAGCTATTACCGGGCTAACGTTACGAAGAGCCTGGAGTTCGTGGAGAGCCTGCTGCGAAATGGGTGCCGCCGGATGATTTTCAGTTCGTCGGCTTCCATTTACGCCCCCGGCACCGATCTGCGCGTAGCGGAGGATTCGCCGATCGACCCGCAGAGCCCATATGCGCGAACCAAGGCGGTATGCGAGGCCATGTTCTCCGATATTGCTGCTAGCCAGCAGATCAGGACCCTCTCGCTCCGCTACTTCAACCCCATCGGCGCTGACCCCAAGCTGCGCACCGGGCTGCAGCAGCGCCGACCGAGCCACGCTCTGGGCCGGATGATCGAGGCGTATGAGCAGAAGCGGCCCTTCGAGATCACGGGCACGGACTATCCGACTCGTGATGGCTCGGGCATCCGTGACTACGTTCATGTCTGGGACCTGGCCAGCGCTCACGTGTCTGCCGTCGAGTCCTTTGACCGCCTGACCGCCGCCGGCCCCGGATCTGCCGTCATCAACCTGGGCACGGGCCGCGGCACAACCGTCAGGGAGCTGCTGGCTGCGTTCAATACGGTGGCTGACGAGCCGGTGGCTGCTGTTGAGAAGGCCCGGCGGCCGGGCGATGTGGCGGGCGTCTATACCCGCAGCGACAAGGCAAGGCGGCTGCTGAAATGGGCGCCTGCGTACAGCATCGCGGAGGGCATCGCTCACTCTCTTCAGTGGGCGGCTGTACGGGACGAGATCATCGGGGCCGGCCGAAGTCAGCCCTCGTAGTAGCGGTCGGCGACCGCGAGTGCCTCGTCCAGGATGGCCAGGCCCTCCTTGGCCTCGGACTCCGACACCGTGCACGGTGGCACCACGTGCAGCCGGTTGTAGTTGGTGAACGGCATCAGGCCACGGGCCTTGCACCCGGCCACCAGGGCGTTCATGGCCTCCGATGAGCCGCCGTACGGAGCCAGCATGGCCCTGGTCTCCCGGTTGGACACCAGGTCCAGGGCCCAGAACGAGGCCACTCCCCGCACCTCGCCGATCACCGGATGCCGCTCGGCCAGCTCGCGAAGACCCGGCCCGAGCACCTCGGCGCCGATCGCCGCGGAATGCTGCACCACGCCCTCGTCCTTCATCGCGTCGATCGTCGCGACCACGGACGCGCAGGCGAGCGGGTGACCGGAGTACGTCAGGCCGCCGGGGAATACCCGGTCATCGAAGGTCGCGGCGATCTCGCCGGAGATGATGACGCCGCCGATCGGCACGTATCCGGAGTTCGAGCCCTTGGCGAAGGTGATCAGGTCAGGCACGACGTCATGCTGCTCGAAGGCGAACCAGCAGCCGGCCCGGGCGAACCCGCACATGACCTCGTCGGCGATGTAGACGATGCCGTGCTTGTCGCAGAGCGCCCGTACGCCGGCCAGGTAGCCGGGCGGCGGGATCAGCACGCCCGCCGTGCCGACGATCGTCTCCAGCAGCACGGCCGCGATCGTCGACGGGCCCTCGAGCTCGATGACCTGCTCGAGGTGCTGCAGCGCGCGCTGGCATTCCTCCTCCGGCGTGCTGGCCCAGAACGCCGACCGGTACAGGTAGGGCCCGAAGAAGTGCACGTGCCCGACCGCGAACTCGTTCGGCCAGCGCCGCGGATCGCCAGTGGACGTGATCGCCGCGCCGGTGTTGCCATGGTAGGAGCGGTAGAAGCTGAGCACCTTCGTCCGGCCGGTGTGCAGCCGCGCCATCCGGATGGCGTTCTCGTTGGCGTCGGCGCCGCCGTTGGTGAAGAACACCTTCTCCATCCCGTCCGGGGCGAGACCCGCGAGCCGGGTCGCGGCCTCGCCGCGCATGTCGTTCGCGTGCTGCGGGGCGATGGTGGTGAGCCTCGCCGCCTGCGCCGCGATGGCCGCGGTGACCCGCGGGTGCTGGTGCCCGATGTTGGTGTTCACCAGCTGGCTGGAGAAGTCCAGGTACCGGTTGCCGTCGTAGTCCCAGAAGTAGGAGCCCTCGGCGCTCGCGATCGGGATCGGGGCCGGGCCCCGCTGGGCCGACCAGGAGTGGAAGACATGCGCCCGGTCCATGGCCACGACCTCGGCGCCGCGCGCCGGATCGGGTGTCTGGTCACTCATGGCTGCCTCCTGCCAGGGACTGGAGTCCCTCGCGTGCACATTCCCTGTCCTGTTCGACCGTACCGCCGCTGACGCCGACCGCTCCCACCAGCTCTCCCGGGTAAGGCAGGACGACACCGCCGCCGACAATGGTAAAGGCGCCGCCGCACGCCGCCTCGATGCCGTCCGGCCCCTGGCTGGCGGCCTGCCTGGCCAGCTGCGCCACGAACGCGCTCACCAGGCAGAGCACGGCCCTGCTGAGGGCGGAGGTGCCTGGGACGTCAGTGCTTGCGTGCGACGCCGCCGTAGGCGGACGCTGCGCCGGCCGGCGCGAGGTCCGCGGGATCCGGCCGCCAGGTGTGGACGTAGACGAGGCCCGGCGGGACCATCTCCAGCCCGGTGAAGAACCTCGCCACCTCGTCCCGTGTGCGCAGAGTCTGCGGCGTGGACACGCGCTCGTTGTAGCGCTTCTGCGCCTCAGCCTGGGCCGGGCGGATGTCGCTAGCCGGGTGGGAGATCACCAGGTAGCTGCCGGGTGCCAGCGCGCCCATCAGCTCGTTCACGATCCGGTACGGATCCTCGCTGTCCTGGACCAGGTGCAGGATTCCCAGCAGCATCAGGGCCGTCGGCCGGGCCAGGTCCAGGGTCTGGGTCGCTGCCTGCACGATAGCGGCCGGCGCGCGCACATCGCCGTGAATGTACTGAGTGGAGCCCTGCGGGGCGCTGGCCAGCAGCGCCCGGGCGTGGGCGAGCACGATGGGATCGTTATCGGCATAGACGATCCGGGCGTCCGGCGCGACCGACTGCGCGACCTCGTGGGTGTTATCGGCCGACGGAATGCCGGTGCCGATATCGAGGAACTGCCGGATTCCTGCCTCGGCGACCAGGTAGCGCACCGCCCGGGCCAGGAATGCCCGGTTAGCCCGGACCCGGAACCGCAGGCCCGGGGTGACGGCCAGCACCCGCTCAGCCGCCTCCCGGTCGGCCGCGTAGTTGTTCGTGCCGCCAAGCCAGTAGTCATAGACGCGGGCAGGATGCGCGACGGAGGTGTCGATCTCGGGTGCGGGTCCGCCCGCTCCGGGCCGGTCGCCGGCCTGCCCCTCAGCCACGGCGCATCCTTCCCGTTGCGCGGCACTCCTGCCGCGGGGACGCACGAACGCACGCATCAGAATACGCCCGGCAATGTCCCGCGCAATCGGGCCGGAGGAATCGGCGGAAGGGGCGGGAATGACCTTTGGCACTACCGTCCCGGGCGGTTGTCGTGCATCGTCAAGGCAGCGGCGCGCGCCCGGCTGAGGTGGCGAGGGGCCGGCGGCGCCCGCTCAGGCCTTCACTCCCGGGAGGAGGGCGTCATGCCTGCGCGCTTGGCCGTCCGGGCAGCCGCATCCGTGCTGGCCGGGGGCCTGGCCGCGTCCGCGCTGGCTGGCTGCTACGTGAGCGTCGGAGCTCTGCAGCATCGGACCAGGAGCTACTCGGTCGCTGGCCAGGTGCGGACCGTGGTGGTGAACGATCAGGTCGGCGGCATCCAGGTGACGGGCGGCAGCTCCGGCACGGTCTCGGTCACCGAGCACATCAGCTTCAAGCACACCGCCCCGGTCAGCACGCACCGGGCCACGGCCGGCACCCTCGTGCTGGACAGCAACTGCCCGGCCCTGGAAACCTGCAGCATCGGCTATGACATCACGGTGCCCAGGGCGATCACCATCCGGGTCGATGACAGCGTCGGTACGATCCGGCTCGACTCGCTGTCCGGTCAGGTCACCGCGCACACCAACGCGGGCGACATCGACCTCGGCTCGGTCTCGGGGCCGGTCGAGGCCAGCGGCCACGTCGGATCGATCCTCGGCCAGGACGTGTCCTCCGCGGACGCTACCCTGCGCCTGTCAGCGGGCCAGATCGACGTCACGTTCGCGGCCGTCCCTGCCTCGATCACGGCCACCGTCACCGTGGGCTCGGTAACGCTGAGCGTCCCCGGCGGCGTGCCGTACGCCGTGAACGCGACCGCCTCGGTCGGCAGCATCCAGGTCCGTGTCACCCGCAGCCCGGCGTCGCCGCACGTCATCACCGCCAGCACCAGGACCGGCTCCGTCACCATCCAGCCGGCGCCCTGACGACAGCTTCCCGTACGTCGTGCCGGCCTAGATCCGCCTGCGCAGGGCGTCGTCTCGGCAGGCGCCCTCAGGGTACGGGCGGATCCAGCGCCTGAATGCCGCTGCCGTTCACGGCGAGGCAGGGTCGCTGGATCCGCCTGGCGGCCTGGGCTGATCTACGCCGTTACCTCGTTGTAGATCTCGAACCCCGTCTCCTCGGGCGGCGCCGTGAAACCGCCGTCGATGCCCTGCATCATGCGCGGCATCAGGATGCCGTCCCGGAATCGCTCCCACCCCTGCCGCGTGTCGTGCACGGCCACGATCACCCAGCCGTCGGCCGACGGGCCCGCGGCATGGAACAGCTGCCCTTCGGGCAGCCCTCCGCCCGCCGGATGCACGGCCGCGATGGATGCCTCGTACTGCTCTTTCGTGCCGCCAGCGAACTTATGGATCACGCCGTACGCCATGAATCCCCCCGAATCTCGCATCTCCCCGAGCCCCCGCCCGGCCTCGCGGGCGGGCGCCTGCCGACTCTACGCTGCCGCCGTCGATCATGTCGAGGCACGAGAGCGGCATCGTGTCGAGCCAGGTGCGAGCGCGGGAGCGGTGCGCCAGGACTTCAGGCGGGCGTGCGCGGTCGCCCGCCGGGCCGCCCGTTACCGCTGCGCCGCCGGGCTGGCGTCGGCCTGGGTGCCCGCGGGCGGTCTTCCGCGGGGGCGCATCGGCCCGGCGTGGCCGGGCAGCCGCCCTGCCTCGGCGAGCGCGCGCCGGAGCAGGAACTCGATCTGAGCGTTGGTCGACCGGAGCTCGTCGCTGGCCCACCGGGCGAGGGCGTCGTGCACGGCAGGGTCGAGACGCAGCAGCACGCCCTTGCGCTCGGTCACTGCCCGCCCTCGCTCCCTGCTGGCCGCGTGCCCGGCGTCACTGGTAAAGGGTGCCGGTGTTGACGATGGGCTGAGTCGCCTGCTCGCTGCACAGGACGACGAGCAGGTTGGAGACCATCGTGGCCTTGCGTTCCTCGTCCAGTTCGACGACGCCCTCTTCCTCGAGCCGCTGCAGGGCCATCTGCACCATGCCGACGGCACCCTCGACGATGCGCGCCCGCGCCCCCACCACGGCGCTGGCCTGCTGCTGGCGCAGCATCGCCTGGGCGATCTCGGCAGCATACGACAGCCGGGTGAGCCGGGACTCGATGACCCGCACGCCCGCCGACGCGACCCGCGCGGCGATCTCGGCGGAAAGCTTCCCGGTGATCTCCTCGGCATTGTCGCGCAGCGACAGCGCGCCGCTGCCGCGGTTGTCGTAGGGGTAGCTGGAGGCGATGTGCCGGACGGCGGTCTCGGTCTGGATGGTGACGAACTGCGTGAAGTCATCGACCGCGTACACGGCCATGGCGGTGTCCAGCACCTGCCAGACGACGACCGCGGCGATCTCGATCGGGTTGCCGTCGGCGTCGTTGACCTTGGCCTGCGCGGATTCCTGGTTGCGGATCCTGGTGGAGACCGCGATCCGGCGGGTGAACGGGTTCACCCACTGCAGGCCCGGCTCGCGGATGGTGCCGCGATAGCGGCCGAACAGCTGCACGACCCGGGCCTGGCCGGGGACGACAGGGGTGAGGCCGGCCAGCGCCAGGCTGGCGGCAATGAAGATCAGGATGGAGAGCGGGATCAGCCATTCGGCGACGCCGTGACTCTGATGACTGGCCACCACGGCCAGCGCCACCCCGCCCAGCACCAGGACGATGCCCAGCACCAGCACGCGCAGCCCGGGCAGGAACAGGGCGGTCCGCTCGGTCACTTGCTGGCCAGCGGGCCCCGGGCCAGCGGGCACTGCCTTCCCGGCATCCATCCCGGCCCCTGATCCGGCCGACGGGCCTGCCTCGGGCCCGGTCACCTGGCTGGCCGACAGGTCCGGGCCTGCGGCCGCATTCTGGGTCGCCATCGGGCGCCTCCTCTGCTTGACGAGCTTGATAACACGTGCTTAGCATACTGATATCAGTTTTCTTTGGCAAGAGGCCGTGGCACGGCGCGCAGGACACGTGCCCGCGGCCCGGCCCCGGCGACAAGGCGGCCAGCCGTGCGCAGCAAAGACCAAGGACCCGGACGGGCCGAGCCTCCCCTCCGGGTTCACTGACAATTACGCGACCACCCCGGTCGCGGTGAACGGCGTGGTGTACACGCAGGATCTCAAGTCGAACGTGATGGCCATCCGGCTCGCCACCGGCAAGGTCTTGTGGACACACACCTACAACTCGCAGAATGGCGGCCCGCCTGGGACGAGGTGCAGAACCTGTGGGGGAACCCGGCCGTCAACTCCGGCGGGGGCCTGTGGGATCCGCCGTCGTTCGTTTTCAGCCTCAATCGCCAAGGCGACCGGCGAGATGGTCGCCGTCAGCCAGGACACCGGAAAGATCGAATGGGCCGACCAGCTTCCCTCGTCCCCGTACGGCGCCGCCGCGGTCACCAATAACGTCGTCTTCACCACCACCTACAGCGGTGACCTGTACGCGTTCAACGCGACCACCGGCGCGATCCTGCTGAAGAAGCCGCTATCCGCCCTGACAAACGCCGCCGTCACCATCGACGGCGACTACGTCATCGTGGGAGCGGGCCTCGCCATAACGAGCGCGCAGCGACCGCTCATCATCGCCTGCAAACTCCGAGCCACGGGCAAGCTCCCCGACACCGTGGGCTCGTAGCCGCCGGATGCGCGCCTCAGGATGCCCTGCGCTAGCCCGTTAGCTGCGGCAGGTGCTACCGCTCAGGTGATCCCGCCGTCGGCTGCTCTGCCAGCAGGCTGAACAGCTCGGCGTAGTCGTAGGCGGCACCGGGCTTAGCGCGCACCGCTGCGTCAAGCTTCCTGGCGTCATCGCCGACGAGGATCCGCCAGGCCCCCGATCGCACTCCGTCGAGGATGACGGTCGCCGCGTCAGCCGCGCTGAGCGGCGCCTTGTCCCGGAAGTTGGCATTCATCCGCACGAGCATCTGGCGCAGCTCATCGGCCGGCGCACCCTTGGGTAGCCGCGGCCTCGATCAGCTTGGCCTGCGCCTCGGCGGGGATCAGTTCTCCCAGCTGGGCGTCGCTCATCTGTTCCGGCGCCGGCAGGCCGCGGGCGCGGAGCAGCCCTGCGCCGCCAGCTGGCGGACAAGCTCGCGGCCCATGCCCGAGCCGCCGCCGGTCACCACCGCGAGCTTCCGCGAGAAAGAGTCCACGGTCCGCCACCTCCCGCCGGTCACGCATCACCAGCGAACGCCCTGCCAGGGTCTCCCCCGCGGAACGCAGGCCCGGCTTACGAAATTGATACCACTCGAGACCCGCTTACGCCCGGTGCCAGGCTCCTCGCCCGCCCGCGCAGCAGGGATGGCCTCCGGCATCGAACGCGAGGCGGCAGGCTCTCCGGAAGCCGAGTAGAGCCGGCCGGAGGAGCGTCACGCGCTTGCGTCTGGCCAGCCGGAGGCGAATGCTGTTTCTCGGAGCGCCGCATCGGGCTGAGTGGCCGGCAGGTGCCGGGCCCGTATCGCGCTTCGCGACCACCGGTTCGATGAAATGAGGCCACGGCATGCCTACCAACGTCATGAATCCGGCAACGGCGGTCACCTGGGGGCCCTTCATTGAGGCCGCAGCCGCTCAGTACACCAGTGATCCCGGTCAGGTCAATCCGGCTGTGATCAAGAACATGCCCGCCGGCTACACGCTGGTGCGCACGATTCAGATGTCCGACTTCCTCGGTCCCGGGCAGTCGCGTGTCTTCTACGGTTTCGTCGCCGCGGGCGGTGACCCCAAGACCGCGGTGGTCGCGTTACGCGGCACCGCCACGACCACGGAATGGTGGGATGACCTGCACTGGGATCTGGTGCCGTTCACCCAGGTTCCCGACGGCGGAAAGGTCGCCCAGGGCTTCCTCGACATCTACAGCACCCTCGGCACGATGACCCCGGGCCAGCAGGAGAGCACGCCGGCGCCTGCCACCTTCGCCGCCGATGTCGCGCAGGCGGCCGCGGACGGCCTTGCCGTCGATCTTGATCCTGCTGCGCTGCCCATGGTGGTGTGCGGCCACAGCCTGGGCGGCGCGCTGGCGACGCTCCTGGTCGCCGACGTGACCGCGAACACGCCGCTGAAGCCGCAGGCGTGGACATTTGCCTCGCCACGGGTGGGAGACGCCACCTTCGCCGCGCGCTACGGCGGTCTCAGCACCGTGTCATGGCGGATCTACAACCAGGTCGACGTCGTCCCGTACTTCCCGGTCGATGCCACCGATAACTACCAGCCCGTCACCGCCGGGTACGCGATCAACTCGCTGGGGAAGGCGAAGTGGAGCATCGGCTGCGCCCACGCGCTGAACACCTACCTGCACGTGCTGTCGGCAGCCACCGTGCCGCTGGACCCGGCCTGCAGCTAGCCGGCGGGCAGCACGGCGCAGCCCCGCGGCATGACCGGCCGCGTCCTCACAGTGATGACATGCCGCTTCGGTTCCTGGAGGATTGCACAGAAAGAAATCCGGCCCCTGGCCGCAGGCCCATGAAACGGAAGCCGGGGGCGGATGGCGCACCGTGGTCGCTGGCCGGCCCCTCTGCTGACGTTCGGCGAGGCCACCGCGGTGCGCTCAAATCGATTGCCGGCCGGACAGGGGAACGACCCCGGACGCGCCGGCCAGCGGGGAGGATGCTGTGAGCGAGCTCGACCGGCTGGAAGCGGCCGCTGCCGAATGCCGCGAGATGATCCGCGAAGCCCACGCCGCCACCAAGGATCTGCGGGCCGCGGTACGCGAGGCGAAGAAGGAGCTGCGAGCCCTGGCGCAGGACGAGGTTGCCGCTCACATCCGGCTTGAGGTGACCCGGCAGCTGGAGGAACTGGGCGACCGGACTCGCGAGGCGGTCAGCGCCGCAACGCAGAAGGTGATCGCCGAGTTCGACCGGTTCGGTGAATCGCTGCTGGGCAAGGAGACCTACTGGCAGACGGCCAGCGGTCGGCGTGCCGCCGCACGTCCCGACATCGATGTGGGGGGGCTCGACATACAGGCGGATGAAGACGAAGGCTGATGCGCCGGCAATGCCGCTCGTCGGCCACAGCATCGGCGCCACCTGCGTCCGCCACGCAGAACGCCCCAGGGCCGTAACTCTGGGGCGCTTCTGTCGGATCTACCCGTTAGGCGAGATAGCAGGCGATCTCGTCGCACAGATACCACGCCTGGTTGGGGGTGAACTCGCACCAGACCCCGTGGGCTGACGGGAGATCTGCAGAGCCATCGCGTTCATGAAGCAACTGCGCTAACCCGAGCGCGCCCAATACGTGGAGCGGCTGCGCGCGCTTCCTCGGGTCGCGGGTGTTCCGCGGCGGGCGAGGATGGGCTAGCGGTTCACCGGGAAGCCGAGGTTCACGCCGCCGTGGCTGGGATCCAGCCAGCGGGACGTGACCGCCTTGCCGCGGGTGTAGAAATGGACGCCCTCGGTGCCGTGCACGTGCGTGTCGCCGAACAGCGACGACTTCCAGCCGCCGAAGGAGTAGAAGGCCATCGGCACCGGGATCGGCACGTTGATGCCGACCATGCCGACCTCCACCTCGTGGGTGAACCGGCGGGCCGCTCCCCCGTCGCTGGTGAAGATTGCCGTGCCGTTCCCGTACGGGTTGCCGTTGATGACGTCCAGCGCCTCGGCGTAGCTGCCCGCCCGGACGACCGACAGGACCGGGCCGAAGATCTCGTCGGCGTAACAGCTCATGGCCGGGGTGACGTGATCGAGCACGCTCGGCCCGAGCCAGAAGCCGTCAGCCGGGCCGTCGATCGCATGCTGGCGGCCGTCGACCGCCAGCACCGCGCCGTCGGCCACGCCGGAATGGAGATAGGACGCCACCTTGTCCCGGTGCGCCCCGGTGACCAGCGGGCCCATCTCCGAGGCCGGGTCGTCGCCGGGCCCGACGCGGAGCCGGGCGATCCGCTCGGAGATCCTGGCCACCAGCTCGTCGCCGACCGGGTCGACCGCCACGACCACCGAGATGGCCATGCAGCGCTCCCCCGCGGAGCCGAATCCGGCCGAGACGGCTGCGTCGGCGGCCAGGTCCAGGTCCGCGTCCGGCAGCACGACCATGTGGTTCTTCGCGCCGCCGAGCGCCTGCACGCGCTTGCCCGCCGCTGTCCCGTGCTCGGATACATAACGGGCGATCGGCGTCGATCCCACGAAGCTAACCGCGCGGACATCGGGGTGGGTGAGCAGGGCGTCCACCGCGTCCTTGCTGCCGTGCACCACGTTGAACACGCCGTCGGGCAGCCCGGCCTCGGCCAGCAGCTCGGCGACCCGGATGGACGGGGACGGGTCCTTCTCGGACGGCTTGAGCACGAAGGTATTGCCGCAGGCGATCGCGATGGGGAACATCCACATGGGCACCATCGCCGGGAAGTTGAAGGGCGTGATCCCGGCCACCACCCCGACCGGCTGGCGGATCGAGTAGGCGTCCACGCCGGCCGACACGTTCTCCGAGAATGCGCCCTTGAGCAGGTGCGGGATGCCGCAGGCGAAGTCCACCACCTCCAGGCCCCTGGCCACCTCGCCAGCAGCGTCGGCGGCCACCTTGCCGTGCTCGCGGGTGATCAGGGCGGCCAGCTCGTCCTGGTGCGACCGGATCAGCTCCCGGAAGGCGAACATGATGCCGGCCCGCCTGACCAGGGAGGTCTCCCGCCAGTCCGGCAGGGCCCCGGCGGCCGCCGCCACGGCGGCCCCGACCTCGGCCGTCCCGGCAAAGTCCACCGTGCCGGTCACCTGCCCGGTCGCCGGGTTGAAGATGTCGCCGCGCTGCGCGGCGTCACCCGTCCACGGCTTACCGCCGATCCAGTGCGTGACATGCCTGCCTGCACCCGTGCCGCCCTGGCCCATGCCGCTACGCCTTTCTGCCGCCGCCGCGTCGCGCGGACGCCGAAGCGGCCGCGCTCACCTGCCTGCCGTCAAGTCTGCCCCCGGAGCCGGCCGCGGCCAAATGACACTATGTAAAGAGCCGGGGCGCCTGGCGCACCCGGTGTCAGGTGTCCGCCAGGTCGGCCGGCCCGCGGGAATCCCGGCCCCGGCCAGCTGCGGGCTGATCAGCGGGACCAGCCGGCTGCGGGCTGCCCGGGCGGGTCCACGGCCGGAGCGCCAGCGCGGCCGCGGGGAAGGCCAGGACCGACAGCAGCGCGGCGCCGATGAGCGCGGCCGCGGTCGCCTCCGGCAGCAGGTCCAGGCTGCGGCCGACCTCCGCCACGACCACCGGGAAGGTGAGCGTGGTGGCCTGCAGCAGCCCGGCCGCCAGGGCGGGCCTCGTCCCGACCCGGCGCCGGTACATCAGCGCGGGGGCGGCCCGCGCCAGCAGGATGGCCACCAGCAGGGCCGGCAGCAGCGCCAGCGATGACGCGCTGGCGAACAGCGATCGCACGTCGAACTGAACGCCGGTCACGATGAAGAACACCGGGACCAGGAAGCCGTATCCGATGGCCCGCAGCTTGCCCTGATACCGCGCCTGAGTCGGGCGGTCGTCGCTGTCGGCGAAGCCCAGCACGATGCCGGCGATGAACGCGCCGAGCAGCGAGTCAACCCCGAATTTGCGGGCCAGTGCCACGAAGATCAGCAGGATCAGGAACGCGCCGCGGATCCGCAGCTGCGAGGTGTTCTCGTCGGTCTCCCGCAGCACCCGGCCCAGCCAGCCGGACTGCCACAGCCGCCGCAGCAGGAAGGATCCGGCGATGGCCACGGCTCCCAGCACCGCGACGTACAGCACCTGCACCGCGGTGGGCTCCGGGTCAGCGGAGAACAGGATGGTGAGCAGCAGCAGCGCGCCGAACTCGCCCACCGATCCGGCCATGATGACGAGCTGCCCGAAGTCGGTGCTGATCTCCCCGGCGTCGCGCAGCACCGGCACCACCACGCCGACCGAGGTCGCCGTCAGGGCGAGCGCGAGCAGCCGGAAGTCAGCGCCCGGCGCGAGCAGCCGGAGCGCGAGCGTGGCCAGGGCGGCCAGCCCGAGGCAGACGATGAAGTTCAGCCCGGCCAGCCGGAAGCTCGGGCCGCGGAACCGCCGGGGCTCCACTTCCTGGCCGGCCAGGAACAGCAGGAACCCGAAGCCGAGCAGGTACAGCACCTCGACCGCGCCGGTGGGCCGGACCAGGCCGAGCGCCTGCGGGCCCACCAGGACGCCGATCAGGACCTCGACCACGACCGGCGGCAGGAACCGCCGGGACATGAGCCGGGCCAGCAGCGGCGCGATGACGGCCGCGGCCGCAATGACCAGCAGTCCCCCGAACTGAATGTCCACCTCAGGCCTCCTGGGCTGCTTCGTACCCACTGAAGGGACCGCAGCTCACCGCGGCCTGCTGGAGCGCCAGGCGCACCGCACGATCCTGTCCGCCTTCCTCGGTCACGGCACCACGACCCGGCCGAGGCGGAGGCCAGGGCCAGGGCGCTCGGCGTGCCCGTCAGCGGCCGGCGGCTGCTCGCGGTCGTCGTCCGGCTGGCTGAGCGGGGCGCCGGGCTGATCCAGCCAGTAGGGCACTGGCCGTGCGCGCGCCAGCGCGTCGCGCACCCGAGCTGTGGCCATGACAGTGGCGTGCGACTGCGGTCAGGCCTCGATATTGCTCATGACGTGCTTGATCCGGGTGTAGTCCTCGAAGCCGTAGATCGACAGGTCCTTGCCGTAGCCGGAGTGCTTGAACCCGCCGTGCGGCATCTCGGACGCGAACGGGATATGGGTGTTGATCCAGACCGCGCCGAAGTCAAGCTGCCGGACCGTGCGCATGGCCCGGCCGTGATCACGCGTCCAGACGCTGGCCGCCAGGCCGTACTTGACGCCGTTGGCCCAGCGGACCGCCTCGTCCTCCGAGCCGAACTGCTGCACGGTGATCACCGGGCCGAAGATCTCCTCCTGGATCATCTCATCGTCCTGCCGCAGACCGGCCACGACCGTGGGCGCGAAGCAGTAGCCGCGGTCCCCGACCCGGTGGCCGCCGGCCAGCACCGTGGCGTGACCGGGCGCACGCTGCAGGAAGCCCTCGACCCGGGCGAGCTGGGCCGGGTTGTTCAGCGGGCCGAAGTCGGCGTCGGGCACGTCCAGGCCGCCGGCCTTGCGCCCGCGCGCCTGCCCAGCCAGCGCATCGGCCAGGTCGGCGCTGACGCCGGGCCCGGCCAGCACCCTGGTGGCCGCGGTGCAGTCCTGGCCGGCGTTGTAGTAGCCGCCGTCGGCGATCTCGCGCGCGGCCCGCGTCACGTCCGCATCGTCGAAGACGACCACCGGAGCCTTCCCGCCGAGCTCCAGGTGCACCCGCTTCAGGCCGGCCGCCGCGGCCAGCGCGACCTCGGTGCCCGCCCGCACGGACCCGGTGATGGACACCATCTGCGGGATCGGGTGGCTGACCAGGGCCCGGCCGGTGTCGCGATCTCCGCAGATCACGTTGAAGACGCCGGGCGGCAGGAACTCCGCGGCGATCTCCGCCAGCAGCAGCGTGGAGACCGGGGTGGTGTCGGATGGCTTGAGCACCACGGTGTTGCCGGCCGCGAGGGCCGGGGCGAACTTCCAGACGGCCATCATCATCGGGTAGTTCCACGGCGTGACCTGGGCGCAGACCCCGACCGGCTCGCGCCGGATCATGGACGTGTGACCGCGCAGGTACTCGCCGGCCGAGCGGCCTTCGGCGATCCTCGCCGCCCCGGCGAAGAAGCGCAGCTCGTCCGCGAGCGGCGGCACCTCATCCGACCGGGTCATCTCCACCGGCTTGCCGGTATTGCGTGACTCGGCGGCCACCAGGTCCTCGGCCCTGGCCTCGATCGCGTCAGCGAACCTGAGCAGGGCCAGGCTGCGCTCAGCTGGCGTCGTGTCACGCCATGTCTCGAATGCCGCGGCGGCCGCCCGCAGCGCCGCGTCAACATCGCTGCTGTCTGACACCGGCGCCCGCGCATAGGCCTCGCCGGTGCTCGGGTCCACGACGTCGCTGGCCTGCCCGCTGGCGGCGGGCTGCTGCTCGCCGCCGACAAAGTTCTGCAGGACCTGCGGGCCCGCCTGCGTGGATGTGCTCGTCGTCAACGTCAGCGACCTGCCTCTCGCCGCGGCAGGACACGCCTGGTGGCCTCGCCGTCCGCTCCGTCGGGTCAAGGGTTCGACGATGACAGATATTCTTGGTCGCGACAAGTGAATCAGTAACAAAATGGTCCAGCACCTACGGAATCAGTTGACAGACGCCGATCGCGTGGCACGATTGCCTTGCGAAGGAGGTCCAGACGCATGGCGCACACGCCGGGGGCTTCGCTCCCCTCGGCCGCCCGGCACCGCAACTCCGCGGGCGGCGGGGGGCGGGACCGGGAGACCATCCGGGTCGTGCTGGACGACGTATCCAAGCAGATCATCGAGCAGCTGCAGCAGGATGGCCGGCGCTCCTACGCGGCCATCGGGAAGGCAGTCGGCCTGTCCGAGGCCGCGGTCCGGCAGCGGGTGCAGCGGCTGATCGAGGTCGGCGCGATGCAGATCGTGGCCGTGACGGACCCGATGACGCTGGGATTCCCGCGGCAGACGATGATCGGCATCCGCTGCGGCGGCGACCTCGAGCGGGTCGCCGAGCATCTCGCGGGTATGGACGAGATCGACTATGTCGTCATTACGGCCGGCTCCTTCGACCTGCTGATCGAGGTCGTCTGCGAGGACGATGACCAGCTGCTGGAGATCCTCAGCCGGATCCGCTCGATCCCCAGCGTGAGCACAACCGAGACCTTCGTGTACCTGAAGCTCTGCAAGCAGACCTACAGCTGGGGGACCAGATGACAACCTCCGATGAGAATCTCGACATCCACGCGCTGCAGGAGGCGGCCAAGCGCCACCTGTGGCTGCACTTCACCCGGATGTCCTCCTACGCCGACGCGGATGTGCCGCTGATCGTGCGCGGCTCCGGCCAGTACGTGTACGACCAGCACGGCAAGCGCTACCTGGATGGCCTGGCCGGCCTGTTCGTCAGCCAGATCGGGCACGGCCGCTACGAGGTCGCCGAGGCCGGGGCCCGGCAGAGCGCCAAGCTGGCCTACTTCCCGCTCTGGTCCTATGCGCACCCGCGCGCCATCGAGCTGGCAGAGCGGCTGGCCAGCCTCGCGCCGGGCCACCTGAACCGGGTGTTCTTCACCACCAGCGGGTCCGAGGCCGTCGAGTCGGCCTGGAAGCTGGCCAAGCAGTACTTCAAGGCCGTCGGCGAGTACGGCCGCTACAAGGTCATCAGCCGCGACATCGCCTATCACGGCACCTCGATGGGCGCGCTGGCGATCACCGGCCTGCCCGGCATCAAGGAGCCATTCGAGCCGCTGCCGCCGGGCGGCGTGCGGGTGCCGAACACCAACTTCTACCGCGCGCCGGCGTTCGTTGCCGACGACGTGACCGCGTTCGGGCAGTGGGCGGCGGACGAGATCGAGCGCGCCATCCTGCGCGAGGGTCCCGAGTCCGTGGCCGCCGTCTTCCTGGAGCCGGTGCAGAACTCGGGGGGTGCTTCCCGCCGCCGCCCGGCTACTTCCAGCGGGTCAGGGAGATCTGCGACCGGTACGGCGTGCTGCTGGTCTCCGACGAGGTGATCTGCGCCTTCGGCCGGCTCGGCCACTATTTCGGCTCGCAGCGCTACGACTACGTCCCTGACATCATCACCTTCGCCAAGGGCGTCACCTCCGGCTATGCCCCGATGGGCGGGATGATGGTCAGCGACCGGCTGATGGAGCCGTTCAGTTCGGGGCAAGCCACGTTCCTGCATGGCGTGACTTTCGCCGGGCACCCCGTTTCGTGCGCGGTGGCACTGGCCAGCCTGGACGTGTTCGAGAAGGAGGACCTGCTCGGCAACGTCCGCGCCAACGAGGCCTTGTTCCGCGCCACCCTGGAGAAGCTCAGCGACCTGCCGATCGTCGGCGACGTCCGCGGTGACGGCTACTTCTACGGCATCGAGCTGGTCAAGGACAAGGCCACCAGGGAGACGTTCAGCGACCAGGAGTCGGAGCGGCTGCTGCGCGGCTTCCTGTCGCAGGCTCTCTTCGACGCGGGCCTGATCTGCCGGGCCGACGACCGCGGCGACCCCGTGATCCAGCTGTCGCCACCGCTGACCTGCACCCGCGAGCACTTCGACGAGATGGAGCAGATCCTGCGCAGCGTGCTGACCGAGGCCTGGACGAAGATCTGAGCAGCCGGGCCGGGCGCGATCGCGGGGAGCCCGGCCGGGCCGGCTGCGGCCCCTCGGCCCAGCGGGAGCGGGACGGAGGCGAGGTCCTACGATGATGCGATGGCTTCAGCCGGATACCTCATGTTCCCGCACGTGCATGCCGATCTGCTCACCTTCGTCGCCGAGGGCGATGTCTGGCTGGCACCGGCCGCTGGCGGCCGCGCCTGGCGGGTCTCCGCTGATCACGCCGCCGCGAGCTATCCCAGGATCTCCCCTGACGGCGCCCTGATCGCCTGGACGAGCCAGCGGGACGCAAGCCCGGAGATCTTCCTGGCCGGCACCGACGGCGGGCACGGCACCAGGCTGACCTACTGGGGCGACCAGGCCACCAGGATGTGCGGGTGGACGCCGGACGGCGAGATCCTGGCAGTGACCGCGACGGGCCAGCCGTTCCGGCACCTGGCCTGGGCGCACGCGCTGAGACCCGGCGACCCCGGCCAGGGCCGGGCCCGCCGGCTGCCGCTCGGCCCCGTGAGCGACGTGGCCATCGCGCCGTCCGGGACGGCGCTGCTGACCGGCAGGTTCGGCCGTGAGCCGGCCTTCTGGAAGCGCTACCGGGGCGGGACGGCGGGGCGCCTCTGGCTGGGCCCGGCCGGCAGTGACAGCTCCGGCGCCGAGGACGGCGCCGGCCAGCGGCCCGGACCGCGCTTCCGCCGGCTGCTCGCTGACCTGCCCGGCCAGTTCTCCAGTCCCATGCTGGTCAGCGGCCGGCTGGCGTTCCTGTCCGACCACGAGGGCACCGGCAACGTCTACTCGTGCGCGCTCGATGGCAGCGACCTGCGCCGGCACACCGATCACGACGGCTTCTATGCCCGTAACGCCAGCACGGACGGGACCCGTGTCGTCTACCACTGCGCGGGAGATATCTGGCTGCTCGAGGATCTCGGTGCCGCAAGCGAGCCGCGCCGCCTGGACATCATGCTGGGATCCCCGGCCGCGCCGCGGGCTCCGCGCCTCATCTGCGGAGACGACCATCTGGGCAGCCTGTGCTGCGACGCCGCGGGCCAAGCGAGCGCCATCGAGGTACGGGGCACGGTGCACTGGCTGACCCACCGGGACGGCCCGGCCCGCGCGCTGTCGGTGGTGCCGGGCGTCCGGGCACGCCTGCCGCAGGTGCTGGGGGCGAGCGGGCTGGTCGCCTGGGTCAGCGACGCCGACGGCGAGGACGCGCTGGAGATCGGCGCGAGCTCGGCAGCTGACCTGGCGCCGCCGCGCCGGCTGGCGGCCGGCTCGCTCGGCCGGGTCGCCAGCATCGCGGTCGCGCCCGACGGCAGCGCCGTCGCGGTCGCCGCGCTGGACGGGCGGCTGCTGGTGGTGGACGTGGCGTCCGGCGACGTGACCGAGCTAGCCGTCTCTGATAACCGCGAGGTTACCGGGCTGGCGTGGTCGCCGGACTCGGCCTGGCTGGCGTGGTCGGACCCGGTGGCGCCGCCGCTGCGCCGGGTCCGGCTGGCCCGGCCGGCCGACCGCTCCATCGTGGACGTCACCGACGGCCGGTTCACCGACACCGAGCCTGTTTTTACCGCCGACGGCCTCCACCTGGCCTTCCTGTCCCGGCGCAACTTCGACCCGGTCTACGACGCGCACGTGTTCGATCTGTCCTTCCCGTACGGATCGCGGCCGTACCTGGTGCCGCTGGCCGCTCCCACGCCATCGCCCTTCGGCCCGCTGCCGGGCGGCCGGCCGATCGGTGACCCGCAGGACCAGGACGGGCACGAAGCTGGCAGCGGCCACGGCCGGGACGGCCATGCGCCAGCCGCCAGTCCGGCCGGCCCCGGTCGTGAACCCCGGTCCGGCGGGCGCGCCGAGGCCCGCGGTGAGCCAGGCCACGGCGGCCCTGGTGGCCCCGCGGAGCCCGGCGACGAGGCGGCGGACCGGGCCGGAGATCCGGCCGTCGTGGTCGATGCCGAGGGACTGCCCGCCCGGGTCGTGCAGGTCCCGGTGCCCGAGTCGCGCTATTCCTCCCTGCGGGCCGTCAAGGGCGGCCTGGCCTGGCTCAGGGAGCCGGTCGCCGGCAGCCTCGGCCAGGGCGGCGCCCAGGCGGACGACGCCGCTCCGCGTCCGGTGCTGGAGTACTTCGACCTGCGCCGCCGTGCCTGCACGGAACTGCAGGATGACGTGGACTGGTTCGAGGCCAGCGGCGACGGCAGGCGGCTGGTGGTCAGCGACGAGGGCAAGCTGACGGTCATCCCCGCCGACCGCAAGGCCGATCACGACAACGCCGACGACGAGGTCCGGGTGGACCTGTCCAGGGCCAGGTTCCTGGCCGACCCGGTCGCGCTGTGGCGGGCCGCCTTCGCGGAGGCGGGCCGGATCATGCGGCACGACTACTGGGTGCCGGACATGGCGGGCATCGACTGGGACGCGATCCTGGACGCCTACCGGCCGCTGCTGGACCGGATCGCCGGCCAGGGCGACTTCGCCGACCTGCTCTGGGAGGTGTTCGGGGAGCTGGGCACGTCGCATGCCTACGTCCGGCCGACGGAGGACGAGCATCCCGGATCCGGCCTGGTGGGCATGCTGGGCGCCGACCTGGAACCCGACGATGACGGTGCCTGGCGGTTCGTCAGGGTGGTTCCGGGCGATTCCTCGGATCCGCGCGCCCGGTCACCGCTCGCCACGCCCGGGGTCCGGGTCGCGCCGGGCGACGTGCTGCTCGCCGTCGACGGCCAGCGCGTGCCGGCCGGTCCGGGGCCCTGGCCGCTGCTGGCTGGCGCGGCGGGCAAGCCGGTCGAGCTGATCGTCACCTCGGCGGCGCGCGACCAGCCGCGGCGCGCGGTCGCGCTGGCCCTCAGGGATGACCGGCGGCTGCGCTACCTGGACTGGGTGGCCGGGCGGCGCCGGCTGGTCCGCGAACTCGGCCAGGGCAGGCTCGGCTACCTGCACGTGCCGGACATGGTCAGCGAGGGCTGGGCGGACTTCAACCGCGACCTGCGCTCGGAGATGGCGCTCGAGGCACTGATCGTGGACATCCGGGGCAACAGCGGCGGCCACACGTCCCAGCTCGTGGTCGAGAAGCTGGCCCGCCGGGTGATCGGCTGGGATGTCCCGCGCGGGCAGCGCGCCGACTCCTACCCGCTGGACGCGCCGCGCGGACCCGTGGTCGCGCTCACCGACGAGTTCGCGGGCTCCGACGGCGACATCGTCACGGCGGCCATCCGCATCCTCGGCCTCGGGCCGGTGGTGGGCGCCCGTACCTGGGGCGGCGTGGTCGGCTATGACGACTACCACGAGCTGGCCGATGGCACGGCGATCACCGTCCCGCGCTTCGCATTCTGGTTCAGCCAGCTGGGCTGGAGCGTGGAGAACTACGGCGTCGACCCGGACGTTGAGGTCCTGCAGTCGCCCGACGACTGGGCGGCCGGCCACGATGCGCAGCTGGAGGCCGGCGTCCGGATCGCGCTGGAGGCGCTGCAGGCCAGCCCGGCTCGCACCGCCCCGGCCACCACGGACCGCCCCTCCCGCCGCCGCCCGTCCCTCCCGCCGCGCCAGCCGGATTAGCCAGGCCGGCGGGGCCGGATTAGCCAGGCCGGCGGGCCGGATTAGCCGGGCCGGCGGGCCGGATTAGCCGGGCCGGATTAGCCGGGCCGTGCGGGCCGGATTAGCGGAGCGGGCGGGCCGGATCGCCCGCAACCGGGCGTTACGGGAATGGTTATGGACTCGTGACCATCCTTTCCCCAACCATCCGGGCCCTCACGCGTGTCTATAGGTGAGGGCCCGGGGCGTACAGGGGCGGCCGCGGGCGTACTGAATGGGAGGAGCCGACGATGCCGGCTGACATCAGGGACTGGACAGAGCTGGCTAGCCAGCATGAGCGGCTCGCCGGGCCCGGCGATGCGCACGTCCAGGCTGATCCTGCCATCAGCATCCGTGACCAGGGCCGGGATGGCTGCGACCGGACGGCGCGCCCGGCCGACTCCGGCAGCGGAACGCGGCGCGACTGGACCGGCCTGGCCCTCGCCGCCCGGACCCGCCGGTGGCGCTCGACGGTGCACCCGGCCTGACATCCTGGCAGCCGCGCCCGGCCTGACGGCGGCGCTCAGGCTCCGCGGAGCCGCTAGCCGGCCGTGGCCGCCAGGAACCTGCCGACGTAGCCGATCACGTCGGCCAGCGGGACTCGCTCCTTCTCCCCTGTCGCCCGGCTGGTGACCTCGGCCACGCCGTCAGCCAGGTCCCGGCTGCCCACGGTGATCCGGCACGGGATGCCGGTCAGCTCCGCGTCCTTGTACTTCACCCCTGGCCGCTCGTCCCTGTCGTCGATGGCCGCGTCGATCCCGGCAGCCAGCAGCCCTGAGTACAGCGACTCGGCCGCCGACCGGGCCGCCTCGTCCCGCGGCGACAGCAGGATGACCGTAGCCTCGACCGGCGCCACCTGAACCGGCCAGGTCAGCCCGGCGTCATCGTGGTGGACCTCGGCGATCGCCGCCACCGCCCGCTCCACGCCGATGCCGTAGCTGCCCATGATCGGGGTGATGCTCGCGCCGTCCGGGCCGAGCACCGAGACGCCCAGCACGCTGGTGTACTTGCGGCCCAGCTTGAAGATGTGCCCGACCTCGACGGCCTGCAGCAGCTCCAGCGGGTGGCCGCAGCGCGGGCACGGCTCGCCGGCCGACACCTCGCGCAGGTCCGCCCAGCTGCCGACGCTGATGTCCCTGGACACGTCGACGCCGGTGAGGTGCTCGTCGTCGGCGTTGGCGCCGGTCGTCATGTCCTGCCGCCCCCGCAGGGCCAGGTCCGCGATGACGGGCAGCTCAGTGATCCCGACCGCGCCGAGGCTGCCCGGCGAGGCGCCGAGCGCGGCCCTGATCTCGTCCGGCTGGGCCGGCCGGATGTCGATGGCGCCGGTCGCGTCGACCAGCTTCTGATCGGCCAGCGGATGGTCGCCGCGCAGCAGCACCAGGGTCAGCTGGCCGTCGATGACCTGGACCAGGGTCTTGATCTGCCGGTCCGCCGTCACCCCGTGCCGCTGCGCAAGGTCCTCGATGGTGCGGACGCCGGGGGTGGGCAGCCGCTGCGGCTCCGCCGGCCCGGTGCCGTCCTCGACGGAGGCCAGCGCTGATGTGGCCTTCTCCAGGTTCGCCGCGTAGCCGCAGTTGCCGCAGCGGGCGACGAGATCCTCGCCCGCCGGGGTCGGGCACATGAACTCGATGGAATCGCTGCCGCCCATGTTCCCGCTGGAGGCCTCGACCGCGATGGCCGGAATGCCGAGCCGGGCGAAGATCCGCTCATAGGCGGCCCGGTGCGCGTCGAAGGAGGCATCCAGGCCGGCTTCGTCCACGTCAAAGCTGTAGGAGTCCTTCATGGTGAACTCGCGGACCCGGATCAGCCCGCTCTTGGGCCGCGGCTCATCCCGGAACTTCAGCTGGAACTGGTACCAGAACTGCGGCAGCTGCCGGTAGGACGACAGCTCGGCGGCCAGCGTCGTGAAGATCTCCTCGTGGGTCATGCCGAGCACGACCTCCGCGCCCTTGCGGTCCCTGAGCCGGAACATCTCCGCGCCCATGACGCTGAGCCGCCCGCTCCTCTCCCAGATCTGGGCCGGCTGCATCGACGGCAGCAGGAATTCCTGGCCCCCGATCCGGTTCATCTCCTCCCGGATCACGGTCATGACCTTGGCCCGGACCCGGACGCCGAGCGGGAGCAGTGAGTAGTGCCCGGCCATGAGCTGGCGGATGAAGCCGCCGCGCAGCAGCAGCCGGTGACTGGCCGCGTCGGCGTCGGCCGGGTCTTCGCGCAGCGTCGGAATGTGCACCTGGGACCAGCGCATGGGAAAAGCCCTTTGCTTGACAGAACGAGGATCACAGCGGAAGACCGCATTCTATGGCGTCGGCCACTCTACAGCCGATCTGTCATTCTTGGTGGCTTCATGTGATCGCACAGACACAGACAGTCAACTTGCCCTAGGGTGACAGCTGGCTACCCGAGCCCGGGGAGCCGGCCTGCGCGGCCCCGCAGCTGCCGCCGACGGCATCCCGCCCACCTCCCCCGCCCGAACAGGAGAACCGGCATGAGCCAGTTGGAAGCCCGCGACATCGCCAGCCACGCCCGCGGGGCCCGCGGCATCGTCCTCGCCGCCGCCATCACCGCGGCACTGGGGCTCGGCGCGTGCAGTTCGTCCGGCACCAGCAGCGCTCCCAGCAGCCACCCGGTCTCCTCCAGCACGGCCAGCACCGGCAGCGCCACCTTCCACGGCGTCATCTACGTCGACGGCGCCGCGCAGATCAAGAAGTCCTACACCGACCAGGTCAAGGCCACCAGCTGCGCCACGGCAGCGCAGAAGGGCGATGCTCCCGGCGGCGGCTTCCAGGTGCCCTCCCCGACCGCCAGCCCGGACCCGCAGGTCGACGTCCTGCTGGCGCATTTCACCGGCCCCGGCATCTACAAGCCGGATGCGCTCAGGCAGGACAAGGGAAACGTGATCTGGCTGACCGGAAAGTCGGGCATGGACAAGTACGTGCTGGTTCCGATGTCCAGCACCGGCAGGAACCAGGAGGGGCTGATGCTGAACAAGGACGGCTCCGGGGAGTTCGTCTTCGCGGACGCGCACCTGAACGGCAGCGCGTCCAGCCCGGCCATCTCCGGCCTGGTCAGCTGGACCTGCTCCTCCTAGCGAGGCGGCCGGTCCCGGCGGGCGAATGCCGGGCGAACACGAAGCGAATTCACTCGGTGACCGTGCGTGTTTGGGCGGGTTCGGACCGGGCACTGACCCTGGTATGCCGACGGACAGGTCAGCTCGCCGGGTCCTCGCATTCGCCATGGGGATCGCTGCGATCTTCGACCTGACCGGCACGGCGGTGTATCGCACCTTCCGCCCGGTGCTTCCCCCCAGTCCGCCGCCCGAGGAGACCGAAGATCCGATCACGGCGGCGATGAGCACGATCATGAGCGCGCACCGGGACGCGGTCATGCGTGCGCGAGATGAGAGCGGTGGGAGCTTAGCCGCATGACTGATATGGATCGCGCAGGCACCGGCCCGCTGCCCAGCGTGACCGCCCAGGTGCCCCCGCCTGCCACTTCCCAGCAGCCCACGACTTCCCAGCAGCCCACGACTTCCCAGCAGCCTGCCCAGCAGGCAGCGCCCCTGCAGCAGGCGGCCGCCCCGCAGCCGGTGACGGCGCCGCAGCCGGCCATCGCCCCGCAGCCGGTCACGGGACCGCAGCCGGCCGTCACGACTGGCGGGATCCCGTCCGTCGAGCAGGCCATCGCGCTGCGCGAGCAGGCGCCCGAGCTGTACGACCTGTGGCTGCGGATCGCCCAGGAGAAGGCGGCCACCGCGAGCTACGTCGATCGCGCGCCCTATGAGGTACCGGAACGGCTGGCCCAGAGCGGGCGGCCGCGTGCGCTCGGCGCCCTCATCATCGTGCTCTCCTTCTGCGGGTACCTCGCCTGGCTCGGCGGTCCCGGCCCGTACATCGGCGGCCTGATCGCCATTCTGGACCTCGGAGTCATGTTCGGGATGTTCTTCGGCCTGCGGCCAGAACGGCTGCCCGAGGCCAGCCGCCTGGACCGCGGCGACCGGGCCAGCGGGACCGACCGCCGGGAACGGCGGCTGTTAGCCGCCTGATCGGCCGCTGCCCCGGAGGCCCCGAGGCCGCGCGCCGGGACGGCCAAGCTCGATTGCCTGCAACCTCGATTGTCTACAACTCAGTCGAGCTTGCCGAGAATCGTGTAGCACGTCAGGATGGGTTAATCCGTCTGGAACCACCCCGGCAGCCCTGCCGGGAGCACGGGCCGGCGGACCATGTGACATGACCGATTCTGAGTTCCCGGCCCGCAGCGAAGGGATCCCGCGTCGTGACAGCGATCGCCGATTCAGCCAGTGCCGCGGCCAGCCCGGCGGGCGGCGACCAGTTCAATGCGGCCGGCTGGCTGCTGGGCAGGCACGCCGCCGAGACGCCCGGCCGGGTGGCGGTCACCGCGGTGGACGCGGCCGGCCAGGCCACCGACCTGACCTACCGCGACCTCGACGAGCTGGCCTGGCAGGCGGCGGCCGCGCTGATCGCCGCCGGCCTGCGCGCCGACGTCTTCAAGGCCGACGGGGTCTGGGTCTCCCCCACCGAGGTCGAGACGAGGCTGCGCGCTCATCCGGCCGTGGAGCAGGCCGTGGTGGTCGCCGTGCCGGACAGCGACGGCCTGGAGAAGCCGGTGGCCTGCGTGATCCCCCGGCCGGGCAGCGCGCCAACCGCCGGCGAGCTGATCGGCTTCTGCCGGGCCGGCCTGGCCGCCTACAAGCGGCCGCGGCACGTGCTCTTCCTGCCGGAGTTCCCGCTCACCGCGACCGGCAAGGTCCAGCGGTTCAGGCTACGCGAGTACGCCATCGCGCAGGTCGCCGCCAGTCAGGCCGCCAGCGCAGGCTCACCCCTCAGCACCAGCGGCCGGGGCTGACCCGTGCTGGATGGCAGGCTGCTCGTCGATGCGCACGTGCACGTGGCCCGGCTGCCGACGCTGTCGGCGGACTGGCAGGCCTGGGCGGGAGACTTCGGCCGCAGCGTGGCGATGGGCGAGCTGTTCGAGCCGGACGGAACGCCCCGGCCGGCGGCCATCGACGAGCACTTCGCCCGGCAGGGCGTGGACCATGTGCTGCTCTTCACCGAGCACAGCCCCAAGGCCACCGGCATCCAGCCGATCGAGGACGTGCTGCCGCTGGTCGGCGTGAACCCCGTCCGCTTCCGGCCGGTCGCCAACATCAACCCGCACCTGCACTACCCCGTGGCCAGGGAGCTGGCCCGCCAGGTCGGCCTCGGCGCCGTCGCCTGCAAGATCCATCCGGTGCACGGCGGCTTCGAAGCTGGCGACCGGATGATGTACCCGGCCTACTCGTGGGCCGAGGAACGCGGCCTGCCGGTGATCGTGCACTGCGGCACCTCGACCTTCCCCGGATCGGTGAATGCCTACGGTGACCCGATCCTGCTCGACCCGGTCTTCCGCGATTTCCCCGGCCTGACCGTCGTCCTCGCGCACGGCGGCCGCGGCTGGTGGTACGACCAGGCGGCCTTCCTCGCACTGCAGCGGCCCAACGTCTGGCTCGAGGTGTCCGGGCTGCCGCCGCAGCGGCTGCCCGACTACTACGGCAGCTCGCTGAGCAGGCTGGCCGGCAAGATGGTCTTCGGCACCGACTGGCCAGGCGTGCCAGGCGTCGACCGGAACGCCCGGGCGGTGGAGAAGGTGCTGCTGGACGCGGGCTGCACGACCAGCCAGGTGGCCGCCGCCTGGGGCGGCAACGCGGCGCGCATCTTCGCGCTCGGCAGCTAGCGCCGGCCTGTCCTGACCGTGGCGGGCGTGCACACTCCGGCCTGCGCGGCAGCGAGCGCCGCCTCGGCGCTCAGGTCGGCGTGGCGCCTGGTCAGCGGTTCGCCGGTGACCAGGAGCCGGTGGTAGAGGGGTGCGGCCATTGCGTTCATGAGCGGCGCCGGCTCTGTCCCGGCGGGCAGTTCGCCGCGGGTGATGGCACGGTCGACGATGCCGCTGATTAGGCCGATCGCCGCGCTGTTCGGCATTGCGTAGCTCGCGGGCCCGCAGATTCACGAAGACCTGCAGCCGCCCCTATGCTCGCCCCACCCGGCTAGAGCGGACGTTGGGAAGAGTGACTGCCGGAGGCTGGCCAGCCCGGGCGGCCAGGGCTGCCTGGTAGATACTGTGACGATGATCCGGCTGGGAGTGCTCGCTGATATCTCCGCCGTGTCGGATGTCTATCGCAGGGCGTCGTTGTCCAATGCGGGCGACCGCGGCAACCTGCTAGCCCATCCGGAGTACCTGATCCTCAGGCCTGATGCACTGGCTGAGGGGCGCACTCATGTCGCGGAAGAAGATCGCTCAGTCGTCGGCTTCGCCACGTGGAACGAAGCCGGCGGCGGTTTCGAACTGGAAGACCTCTTCGTAGAACCGGGCTGGATGAGGCGCGGTATTGCCACAGCACTCGTCAGCCGGATCGCGGATGTTCTGCGAGCACGGGGCGCAGGTCGCCTGGAAGTGACCGCCAACCCGCACGCGCTGGAGTTCTACCGTGCCGTCGGCTTCATCGATCACGGGGTCGCCGAGACGGAGTTCGGCATCGCGCCTCGCATGGCGCTGGAGATCCGCTGATTGCCGTGTCCGCAGGGACGGTCCCGGCATGCGGCAAACGGACGTTGGCCACCCCCGACGGGGATTCAACTGGCTACCCACTGCGGATACTAAACGAGAAGGTAAAGCCGGAATCCGTGTCTACGTGGTCGAGCTCGGCGGCAGTGGCTCCTCTGAGCAGTTGCACCGCATCTCGGCTAAGTTCCGTCCGGCTGGGGAGCACGTCATCGAGACGGAGGAGGATTCGGGTCGTTCATCTGCCGAATATGGCGGTGAGCGAGTTACGGGCGCCAACGCCAGAGACCGCTGACGGAGGAAGACTTGCCTTACGAATCACCGTCAGCAGGTGCGCGATGGCTCGTCCAGAATTGGGATAGCCTGGCGGAAGGTCACCGTTTTAGATGGGTAACATCTTTTGGCGAAGGACTCGCCGCTAGCAGCGAGAGCGCCTCGGGGGCCGCTGACCGTCCCGGCGCTGAGCGCGACCTCATGGAGGGCATCCGCTCATAGGGAAGGATCAGCCCCCGATGGCACCTCGCCGTGCGGCTGACCGTACTCATTCCCTGCAGGTTGAGCTGCTGGAGCCGCATGGCCGGTTCGAGTCCCTTACGCGTTGCTGGCCGCCCCGGATGGGTGGCGCCACGAGTCCAACACTGACCGTAACCTCGTTCATGACGGGACTTATCGGTCGTTGGCTGGCAAGGAATGGGTAGGACGAAGAAGCCTGGAATTCTCTGGCTGATGCGTCGGTCAGGAGATGGTCTGTGCCAGCCGCCCTGCTCGAGATGAAGGTGTATGTCCCGAGGTCTCGGCGTGATCTGGTGCCGCGTCCGCGGCTGAGCGAGCGGCTGGACCGCGGGACCGCGTCGAAGTTGATGCTCGTCTCCGCACCCGCTGGTTTCGGCAAGACGACGCTGATCACCGAGTGGCTGGCGGCGGGACCGGCCGCGCCGGGCAATGAGCGGCTGGTCGCGTGGTGACTACCATGTCATCGACGCGGGCGATGTGCAGGACGGCATGGCGTTCCTGCTCGATCATCTGCCTTCGCAGCTCCACGTGGTGATCGCCGGCCGGGCTGATCCAGCGTTGCCGCTGGCCGGGTTGCGAGCGCGCGGCGAGCTGGCCGAGATCCGCGCGGCCGAGCTGCGCTTCACCCCTGATGAGGCGGCGGCGTACTTCAACGGGATGATGGGCCTGCAGCTGACGGCGCGGGACGTGGCCGTGCTGGAGGCCCGTACCGAGGGCTGGATCGCCGCGCTTCAGCTGGCGGCGCTTTCGATGCAGGGGCGAGACGACATCGGCGGCTTCATTGCAGGCTTCGCTGGAGATGATCGCTATGTCGTCGACTACCTGGCCGAGGAGGTGCTGCAGCGTCAGTCCGACCGTGTCCAGACCTTCCTGCTGCAGACCTCTATCCTGGGCCGGCTGAGCGGTCCGCTGTGCGATGCGGTCACCGGGCAGGGTGGCGGCAAGGCCATGCTGGAGGCGCTGGACCGGGGAAACCTGTTCCTGGTCCCGCTGGATGACCGCCGGCGGTGGTACCGCTACCACCATCTCTTTGCTGACGTGCTGCAGGCGCGCCTGCTCGACGAGCAGCCCGGCCAGGTGCCGGACCTGCACCGGCGGGCGAGCGCGTGGTACGAGCAGAACGGCGAGCAGCCCGTGGCCATCAGCCACGCACTGGCCGCCGGGGATTTCGAGCGAGCGGCGGACCTGGTCGAACTTGCGATCCCGGCAATGCGCAGGGGCAGGCAGGAGGCCGCGGTGCGCGGCTGGCTCGAGGTGCTGCCCGGCGAACTGATCCGCGCCCGGCCCGTGCTCAGCGTCGCGTACGCGTGGGCGCTGCTGGTCAGCGGCGAGCTCGACGGTGTGCAGACCCGGCTACGGCCAGTCCCCGCATTGACGGCACGGGCCTGGATCGCGCAGGGCAGACTCGGTGAAGCCCTCGGCTGGGCGAATGAGCAGGGCCTGTCCGCTGATGACGACCTCAGTTACCTGCGCGAGTTCGAGCACATCACCCTGGCCAGGGTGTTCTTGGCGCGGCATGAGGGCGAGCGTGCAGAGCGCTCCGTTCACGAGGCCACCCAGCTGTTGGAGCGCCTCCTGCTGGCGGCCGAAGAGGGCGGGAGGACGGGACGCGTCATTGAGATCCTGGTGCTGCAGGCGCTCGCGCACCAGACGCTGGGGGACATCCCGGCTGCGCTTGCCTCCCTGGAACGCCCGGTCACGCTGGCCGAGCCGGAGGGCTATGTCCGGGTTTTCGTGGATGAGGGCCCGCCGATGACCTCTCTGCTGAGAGCGGCCGCGAAACAGGGGATCAGGCGGGACTATGTGCGCCGGCTCCTGGCCGCCGTGAGCAAGACCGACCACGGCAGCCCCAGGGAACAGGCGTTGATCGAGCCACTGAGCGAACGCGAGCTCGACGTGCTGCGGCTGCTCGGAACCGAACTGGACGGCCCGGCCATCGCCCGCGAGCTCATGGTGTCCCTGAACACCATGCGGACTCACACCAAGAACATCTACGCCAAGCTCGCGGTGACCAGCCGCAGGGCAGCGGTCCGCCGGGCCGCGGAACTCGACCTGTTGCCGCGAACCAGCAGCCGCCAGCCCTGACCCGTCCTGCACGGACCCCAGGCGCAGGGCGTCCGCCGGTCACCCCCAAGGCGGGTGGCCCAGTCCTCCGATGAGCCGGATGTCCCCACAGCCGTGAGCGGGGTGCCGGAGACCTGGCGCGGGCTGCCCTCCAGCGACCGCGCCCCCGTCGCCTGAATCACCACATCAATCACCAGGTGTGGTGATGCCTGCTCACCACATCCGCTCATAGCTTCCGATCAGACCCAGGAACGTTCGCAACGTGGGCGGAGATCCAGCCAGGCGAGGCGAGCAGCAGCAAGAGGAGCACCATGAGCGAGATATCGACCGGCCGCTATCACGGCCCCGGACAGTACGAGATCCGCCTCAAGGGGCACCTCGATTCCCGATGGGCCACCTGGTTTGACGGGCTGAGCCTGACCAACGAGAGCGACGGCAGCACCATCATCCATGGCCCGGTAGCCGACCAGGCCGCGCTTTACGGCTTGCTCCAGAAACTGCGGGACCTGGGCCTGCCCCTGATCTCGGTCAATCACGTCGACCCCGGCCATCCCCGGCCGCCCGCCGCCGAGGCCCGGTAACTCAGCAGTCTCACGAAAAGGAGACCGACATGGCCACCACCGCCCGAACCCCGGCAACGAAGCCGCCGGCGAAAAGAATCCCGATGAGCTCGACAAGGAAGACCGCGCTCGTCGCGGGCATCTTCTACCTCATCACCTTCATCTCGATCCCCACACTCGCCCTCTACGGCCCCGTGAAGAACCACCGGGACTGGATCCTCGGCTCCGGCGGCCACACTGCCGTGCTCGCGGGCGGCTTCCTCGAGGTGATCGTCGCCCTCGCCTGCATCGGCACCGCCGTCACCCTGTACCCGGTCGTCAAGCGGCAGAACGAGGGCGCCGCGCTGGGCTTCGCCGCCGCTCGCGTCCTGGAAGCCGGAATGATCTTCACCGGCGTCGTCAGCCTCCTTTCGCTGGTGACCCTGCGACAGGACCTCGGCGGAGCGGCCGGAGCACATGCGGCCGCGCTCGTCACCACCGGCGCGTCGCACGTCGCGATCTACAACTGGACGTTCCTGCTCGGACAGAGCCTCATGCCGGGCATCAACGCCCTGCTGCTGGGCTCCCTGCTGTACCGGTCCCGGCTCGTGCCCCGCATCATCCCCGTGCTCGGACTCATCGGAGCCCCCCTGCTCATCGCCGCCGTCATCGCAACGCTGCTCAGCGGCAGCGTGCCACCCCCCTCCGCGGCCACGCTCGCCGCACTCCCGGTAGCTGCCTGGGAGCTGTCGCTAGGCATCTGGCTGGTCGTGAAGGGCTTCAAGCCCTCCCCGATCACCGCTGCAATGGACGCCGCCAACACCCCACCCGCCAACCGCGACGTCACCGCCTAACCCCCGACAACATAAGTCCCAGGAGGCAGCGATATCGGTGTACCAGACACGGCAAAAGGCAGGCGCGGCCCAGACAGGCTGAAACACTGGAAGTACCGGCTCATCGGCCGGTCGCCGAGGCGGGCACCGTCAGGGGCTGGGGGCATATCTCGGACCCGAAGCCCAGGTCGGCAGCGATCTTCACGGATAGCGTCAGTTCAGCTATCCGTGAAGACCGCTGCGTGGCGCCGCCTTGGCGCGCGGTTCTTGATCTTCGTCGCAAAGCAGCTCGGTGGTGCCCTGCCACAGGGGAAGGGCTGCGGCCAGACCCAGCCACCAGCACCCCTGACCGCGGCCGCCAGGCCAGATCCGCTATCGTGCTGCTCCAAACCCAGGGTCTCGCACACGGGAGCCAGACACCGCAGAACAACGTGATCCGGACCGACCACGCACCCAGCCCAGGGCTTATCCATGATCGCCCTGCCCTGGCCTGCGCGCTCATGCCGCCGATCGCGCGTCAGGTGGGACTAGACACAGGGCGTTCAGGGCGGCTGCGCTGCCAGGTTACCCGCCAGAGGAGCAATCGGATGAAGCAACCGGATGACCGTCCGATTCGCTGGGGAATCCTCGCTACGGGCGGCATCGCCCATGCCTTCGCGCGGGATCTCGCGCTGCAGCCCGACTGTGAGGTTGTCGCCGTCGGGTCACGGTCCCGGGCTTCGGCGGACGCGTTCGGGGACGAATTCGGCGTACCGCACCGGCACGCGAGCTACCAGGCTCTCGTCAACGATCCGGATGTCGATGCCGTGTACGTGTCAACGCCTCACCCCGGCCATCACGACGCCGCGCTGCTCGCGATCAACGCGGGTAAGGCCGTGCTCGTCGAGAAGCCGTTCGCCATGGACGCCGCTCAGGCGCGCGAGATGATCGACGCCGCGCGCGACCAGGGAACGTTCCTCATGGAAGCAATGTGGACGCGCTTCCTGCCGCACATTGCGCGGGTGCGTGAGATCCTCGCCGCGAGAACGCTCGGCGATGTCGTATACCTGACCGCCGAGCACGGGCAGTGGTTCGCCCAGGATCCGCAGTTCCGGCTGTTCGCGCCGGAACTGGGCGGCGGGGCCTTGCTGGACCTTGGCATATACCCGGTCTCGTTCGCGAGCCTGGTGCTTGGCGTGCCGACGCGGATCACGGCGGTCAGCTATCCGGCGTTTACCGGCGTTGACGCCACGACCTCGATGATCTTCCAGTACGACAGCGGCGCCCACGCGGTGCTGACCACGACCTTGCTGGCCGCATCGGGCAACCCCGCCGCCATTTACGGCACGGCGGCGAGGATAGAGATCGACGGCTGGTTTTACACGCCGACCGCGTTCCGCGTGATCGCGCGTGACGGCACCGAACTGGAGCGCTTCGAAGAAGCGTATGAAGGGCGCGGGCTGCGCGGCGAGGCCTCCGAGGTGGGCCGCTGCCTTCGCGCAGGGCTGCTGGAGAGTCCGCTGCTCCCGCTGGATGAGACGTACACGATCATGCAGGCAATGGACGAGGTCCGCCGGCAGATCGGCTTGTCTTACCCGCCAGCCTGATCGCGCCCAGCCGTGAGGTTCGCGACATCCCGGCCGTGCCCGGCCCGCAGCACGTACGCCATCAGCGCTCCGCCCAGGCGCCCTCGCGCAGCGCCGACCAGGCCTTGCCTGCAGGCTGCCGCTGGCGCGCACGCTGACCCCCGCCGCGGCGACTTCCCGCCCGTGGCGTGCACCGGCTGCAGACCATCCCAGTCTGCATGTTGATCCATAGCTGTCTCGCCGTGGCAACGCGCGGACCTGCCGCGCCGGGCTCGTTCAGGGTTTCGGCGTGACGATCTTGTCTCACGTCAGTTTCCCCTGCGGGCAGGGGTCGGGTGAAATGGCTGCGTGGATGAGGAACTCCGGCGGGAACTGCTGACCCGGCGTGATGAGGATCAGCGGGCCCGCCAGCTGATTCCGCCGCCGCAGGGGCAGCCCCAGCTTTATGGCACCCAGTTCACCGTCACCGGCGGGAAGTTCGGCCCTTTCCCTATCGAGCGTCCACAACGACTGGACGAGCGCCGCGCAGAAGCCGGGCTTGAACCATTTGCCGCCTACGAAGCCCGAATGCGGGCTGAGCCGTAACGAGCACTGACCCGCACCCACGAAAACACGCTCGTCTGCCCCAGACAGGAATGAGGTTGATCGTCAGGGCAGCGTTTCGACCTCGGCGGTGAACTTCCCGCCAGCATCGCCGGTGTTGACGGCGCTGCTGGGCTCCAGGAGTAGAACTGCGGTCTCGGTGTCGGCGCGCGGGCAGTGCTCGGCGCCTCGCGGCACGACGAAGAGCTCGCGCGGCCCGAGGACCACGTCGCGGTCGCGCATCTGGATGGTGAGCTCGCCGCTGAGGACGAGGAACATCTCGTCGGTATCGTCGTGCTTATGCCAGGTGAAGTCCCCTTGGAGTTTCACGATCCGCACGTCGTAGTCGTTGACCTGGGCGATCTTCTTCGGCGACCAGTGCTCAGCAAAACGCGCCAGCATGGCGTCGACATTCACCGGATCCATGCCTGCCATCGTGGCACGCGCGGAGTCCGCTCGACTTTCGCGGTTATGCGGCTGGGGTTTCCCAGGCCAGGCGGATGGCACTGATTTCTGCGGGGTGTCGGTCGGCCAGTGCGAGATGGCCGAGCCGCCGGCCCGCCGGGGCTTGCTGATTCATCCTTCATGACGGCCTCCCCTTATTGCTCCGGCGACAGTGCCCGCCGGGCGACCGCGGGCGAGGATGTCCCGAACGTTGCCGAAGTTCGGTGACGGTCCGGGTTCATATCATGCGGCTCGCGCAGTGTCGCATGCCGGTGTGACAGCTTCGAGGTGACGGGCGAGCGCAGCGACGGGTCGCGGCTGGCGGTGGCCCTTGAGCCGGCGGAAGCTGCGTTCCGCGTTGAGCACCCCGGCGGCACACCAGCGTTTGATCATCTTGCCGTCGCACCACCACTTCACGTTCTTGGTCGTGTCGCGCGCGATCGAGATCACCCTATGCTGGCGCCGGGCGTGACTGCCTATCACGCCACCCGGCTGAGAGGGGCAGGCATGTCCTCGGTTGATGTCGCCGCTATCCGGGCGAGATTCGCGTCGCTGCACGGCGGCTTCGTGTTCCTGGATGCACCCGGCGGGACGCAGACGCCGGACGAGGTCGGTGCTGCGGTGGCCGCGGTCTACCGCGACGCCAGCGGCAACACGGGCGCGCCGTACGCCACCAGCCAGCGCATCGAGGCAGTGGTGGGCGACGCCAGGGCGGCATCGGCCCGGTTCCTCGGCTGCGATCCGGACGAGATCATCTTCGGCGCCAGCATGACCGCGCTCAACTTCACGCTGTCCCGGACGCTGGGCCGGGCCCTGCAGCCGGGCGATGAGATCCTGGTGACCGAGCTTGACCACGACGCCAACGTTGCACCCTGGCTCGAGCTGGCCGGCGATCTCGGCCTGATCGTGCGGCACGTCGCCGTCCGGGCTGACACCACTCTGGACCTGTCTGACCTTGAGCGCCAGCTGGGGCCGCGGACCAGGGTGGTGGCCTTCCCCTGGGCGTCGAACGCCGTCGGCACCATCGTGGACGCGCGGGCCGTCTGCGACCTGGCCCACCAGGCCGGCGCCCTGGCCTGGATCGATGCCGTGCAGTACGCCCCGCACGAGCCGGTCGATGTCCGCGCAGCCGACGCCGACATCGTGCTCTGCTCCGCCTACAAGTTCTGCGGCCCGCACCTCGGCATCGGCTACGGCCGCCGGGAGGTGCTGGAATCCTGGCGACCCTATAAGGCCAGGCCCGCGCAGACAGAGCCGCTCGGGCACCGCTTCGAGACCGGGACGCTCCCCTACGAGCTGCTCGGCGGGCTGAATGCCACGTTCGGCTACCTGGACAGTCTCGGCGGCACCGCTGCGCTTGCGGGCTGGGAGCGGCAGCTAGGCGAGCGGCTGCTGGCCGGGCTCCCGGCCAGCGCGAGCCTCTACGGGCTCCCCCGCGTGACCGGCCGGGTGCCGACCTTCCTGATCAACTTTCCCGGCATCTCCTCAGCCGCGCTGTCCGGGGAGCTCGCGCAGCGAGGCTTCGGCGTGTGGAGCGCAGGAAGCTACTACGCGCTGGCGCTGCACAACCGGGTCGGCTGGGGCGAGGCACTGCGCATCGGCCTCAGCCACTACAACACGCTGGACGAGGTGGACCGCTTCAACCAGGTGCTCGGCTCGCTGGTGGCCCGGCACGCAGGCCAGCTCCGGTGACAGCAGCGATCATCCGGGCTGCCGAGGCTGAGCCCGAGCTCACCGAGGACGGCGCCACTGTCCGCGTCCTGGCCGCCACCGGGCCGGCCGGCGGCCCGGAGACCGGACGGCTGATCCGGCGGCTGGTCGACGTCCCGCCCGGAGCGCAATGGCGCGGCCAGGCCGGACCGGCAGGTGAGCTGTGGTTCATCATCGCCGGGCATGGCCGGCTGGACGCCGGCGGGCATGCGGCCGTCACGGTCGGCCAGGGCCAGGGACTCCGGCTGCCTGCCGGGTCACGCTACCGGCTGCGGCCCGACGGCGGGGCGGCCATGCAGGTGGACGCGGTCTCGCTGCCGGCGAGCACCCTGGGCAGCCGGGCTCAGCTATCGGCTCAGGGCAGCGAGGCAGTCACCATGGGCCGCATCCGGCTCCCGGCTCAGCTCCCGGAACCGGATGCGGACGAGCCGGCCGGGCTGCTGGTGAACAGGCTGGATGACTGCGCGCCGGAGATGACCGGCGACCGCCGGTTCCGTGTCCTGTTCGGTCCCGGCCGCGGCTGCGCCGCCGCCACCCAGTTCGTCGGCGAGATTCCGCCCGGCCGGGCCCGGGATCACAGCCACCCGTACGACGAGGTCGTGCTCGTCCTGCAGGGCAGTGGCCTGCTGCACCTGGGACCCGACGTGCACGATCTGGGGCCAGGCAGCTGCGTGCACCTGCCGCCCGGCCAGCGGCACTGCCTGGAGAACACCGGGCAGGCCACGCTGGTCGTCCTCGGCGTGTTCCATCCCGGCGGCAGCCCGGCAGCCAAGGCAGGCCCGGCACCGGCCTGACGGCGGCCGGGCCCGCCGCGCATCTGCCCGGCCGCCGGGCCCGGCCGCCACTGAGAGGATCAGCCCATGACTGACGAGCCGGTCACCGCCGGGGCGGGAACACCCATGATCGGCGCGCAGGCTGCTGGCCGAGACTCATCCGGCGCGGGTCGAGGGCGGGGCGGGCCTGCCGGCGGTGCAGCGGCTGGCGTACCTGCCTGAGCAGGCTGATGCCCAGCTGGCCGGCGTCGATGACCTGATCCTGGCCGGGGCGCGCTCTCCTGTCACGTTCTTCGCCTACCCCGGCCGAGCCAGCGACCTGGTACCCGCCGGCTGCTCGGTCACGCAGCTGGCCGATCAGTCGCAAGACGTCGAGACGGCCCTGGAGCAGCTCGCCGGGCTGGTCGGTGCGCAGGCCATGCCCGCCCTGCCGGAGGCGGCCGCCGGGCCCGCCGCGCCCGGCCCGCTGACCGCGGGGAACCTGGCCACTGCGGTCGCCGCGACCCTGCCGGAACACGCCATCGTCGTCGACGAGGCCAATACCTCCGGCGTCGGCCTGCCCGCGGCCCTGGTCGGCGCGGCCCGGCACACCCTGCTGACGCTGACCGGCGGCGCCATCGGCCAGGGGCTGCCGGTGGCCACCGGCGCGGCCGTCGCCGCCCCGGATCGCCGCGTGGTGTGCATCGAGGCGGACGGCAGCGCCCTGTACACGATCCAGGCGCTGTGGACTCAGGCGCGCGAGCAGCTTGGCGTCACCACCGTCCTGGTCAACAACAGCAGCTACGCGATCCTGAACTTCGAGCTGGCCAGGGTCGGCGCCTGCCCGGCCGGCCAGCAGGCGGCCCGGATGCTCTCGCTGGGCAGCCCGACGCCGGACTTCGCCGAGATCAGCCGCGGTCTCGGCGTGCCCGCCACCCGCGTCACCACGGCGGAGGAGCTGCAGGATGCGCTGCGCCGCGCGAACCGCGCACCCGGCCCGCACCTGATCGAGGCCATCGTGCCGGCCCTGGCCTGACCCGCTGCCCGTCCGCGCCGGTGATCAGCCGGCAGCCGCCGGCCCGGTGGACATCAGCGACAACCGCGTGCGATCGTCGTCGGCATACCGCCAGCGCGCTGAGGAGGTCACGTGACGACTCCGTGTGGGTCGAGCTCACGGGCGCCACCAGAGACCCGTTCGCCCTCGGATGAGCCCGGCGGCCCGGCTGCGGCCGGGCCTTCTGGCCTGTTGACCTGCCACATCCGGGGACATACCGTGCGAGCTGGAGGGCCGGTCCTCCGCGGGCCGGCAATAGTCAGAGAAGAGACCGGCCAGTGCGCGCGCGAAGATTGTGGATCACGGCAGTAACGGCCCTAGCGGCAGCCCTCATGCTCGGCGTCGGGACGGCCGACGCCGGCCCGGTAGGGTTCTGGAACGGCACCGACAGCACCAAGGTGGCGATCGTCGGATCGGCGGCGCCCTACTCGATGCCGGACGGCATCGGCACCTACGGCGGATACATCGGCATGATCGGGGACTGGGCCAAGTCGGTGGGCTGCAAGGCCTACACGCTCGCCTGGTCATCCGCCAACGCCTCGCAGGCCAATGCCAACTTCGCCAGGAGCGACGGCGTCGGGACCGGCGCCTACTGGTTCATGGGCGGCCCCGGCGTCGACCCTAAGTACAACGGCACCACGGCCGAGGCAAGCGCCTGGGGCGCCCAGCAGGCAGCTGACGCGATTGCCGCGATCAAGGCCAGCGGGGTGGTCAAGTACCCGGTGGTCTTCATGGACGTTGAGATGCCGGGCAGCACGGTTTTCGACCCGGCCCTGGATAATGGCTGGAACGACGTCTACACCTCGGCCTGCAGCGGCCGGGTCAAGGCCACTTACATCGCGGCCAGCGTGGACCGGGCCGAGTTCAACGGCTTCGCGGATTACCTGACGGCCCATTCGTCCTACAAGGCCGGCGTCTACTCCAGCCCGGCGGTGTGGTCCGATATCTTCGGCACCGGCACGGCTTCTTCCACCCTGACCAACACCTACGAGTGGACCTACGCGGCCGACACCAGCAGCCTGGCCCACCGGCCCAGTGCCTGGTGCCTGAGCGGGACGTCTACCTGCGCTCAGTTCTTCGGCGGCATGACCAGCGCCAGTGCTTACGCCCTGATGTGGCAGTGGACCGGCGGCGGCGGCACCTATAACGGCTACGGCGACTTCGACCAGATCAACGTCAAGCGGATGAAGTAGCCCTCGCCCGGCAGCGTCATCGGCGCGGGCCTGCGGCGGCCAGCGCGAAGGCCAGCAGGGAGTTGGCCGTGTAGTCATCAGCGGGCTCGACGGAGGGCCACGCGACGACGTTGTCCTCGTATCCGGCCGCGGCGGTGTTGAACGGCGTGAAATCGCCCGCGCTGCAGGCGCGCATTCCGCTCACCGTGCCCAGCCCCTGGAAGTTGGCCAGGCTGCTCGGGCCGTCGGTGACGGCGCCGCGCTGGATGGCGCCCTTGCCGGTCAGCGAGCCGGCCAGGTTGGCGATCTCGCTCTGCATGCAGTGCGGGTAGGTCGATCCGGCACCCACCACGAACGAGCTGCCCCAGCCGTTGCCGCCCAGGGCGAAGTTCAGCTGCTGCTGGGCGAAGGCCTGGTAGGCATCCGGCCCGCCGTAGCGCTGATACAGCGCGTCGGTGATGTAGAGGCCGAAGGCGTGCGGGGTGGCATCGCTGGGCCCGAGAGCCGTGCCCAGCTCGAACGGATCGCCGCTGGCCCACCGCTCGCCCAGCCGCAGCTGCGCGGCCATGTCGGCCAGCACCACAGCCGGCGCGATCACCGGCCGGGCATGTGCCTCGCGCATCGCCTGCAGCAGCTCGGCCTCGGCGACGGCGCCGTTGTCGTACAGGTTGAGCGTGTCCCCGCCCGCCGGGTGCCCCTGGGCGATGTAGGCCCGAGCCCAGCGCGCGGCGACCGCCAGGTCGGCATGGACGCGCGCGGCCGGCGCCCCGAGCGCCTCATCGGCCAGCGCGATCTCGGCCGCGCCCCAGAGCAGGTCGCTCTTCCACTCCGTGCCCGGGTAGTAGTCGCTGGGGTAGGTCGTCACGATCTGGCCGACGTCACTGGTCCTGGCCATGGCATAGACGCCGCGCGCCAGCGCCAGCAGGTGCTCTGCCTGCCGCCGCCCGGTGACCGCGCTCAGCTGGGCACCGAGCGCGAAGTCCGCGGCGAACCGGCCAGCGAAATCCGGGCTGATCTTCTGGCCGGGAGCAGCGGCCTCGAATACCGGCCGGTACTTGACGTAATAGGCCGTCGGGCCGGGGTTGCCGCCGGAGCTGACATCCAGGCGGTCCTCCTGCTGCGGCAGGAACCAGAAGTTGTAGTCACCCTGGATCGTGTTGCTCGCATTGCCGTTGCCGATCCCGACCTGGATGTAGAGCACCTTCCTGACCGGGTTCCACAGCTTCTCCAGCCAGCTCAGGCCGAAATCTGCCTCCGGGCGGAGCGTCCGGTACCGGCCGGGGAAGTCGCGCGCGGCCAGCAGCATGAGCGCATCCGCGTAGCTGGCGGTGTAGGCGAACTTCTCGTATCCGCCGCCCGCGTCGAACCAGCCGCCGGCCACGTCCGCCGGGCCGCCGATCCGGCGCAGCCTGCCGAGCAGGTTGTCGTTGCTGTCGTACCGGGGAGCCGCGTAGACGTATGCATGCCGGTCGGTGAGGTTGGCCGGCTCCCGGTCCAGGACCGCGTGCACGACATCGCCGCCGTCGCGCTCGGAGGTGAAGTAGCGGACAGCGTTGCTGACCAGCCGACGGTAGAGGCTGCCCGGCCCGGCGATCCGGAATACGGGCGACTCCGCGACGGCGCCGGCCGCGTCGATCGTGATCCGGTAGCTGCCGGGCCGCCGCAGGGCGGTGAAACCGAGCGCGTAGACGGCCGGGTACCTGGCGTTCCAGCGGCCGGCGTCCCGGGCTGACCGGCCGCGGAACACGACTCCCCGGCTGTCGCTGACAGTGAAGGTGACACTGGCGACTCGATGCGGGAGCATCGCGTAGGCCAGCTTCGGGCTCCGCGGGGCATAGCCCACCTGGTTGACCCGGACCTGCGGGCTGGCCGCGCCCGAGCCGGCGGCGAGCGCGCCGCCCCCGGCCGGGAGCGTAACCAGCAGGACAGCCGCCGCTGCGGCGGCCACGGCACCGCGTCGCAGATATGCCATCGGCCTGACCTCACGACCCGATTCCCGGCTCACGACCACGTTTCTGTATTAGTTAGGAAACTTACTGAACAATTAAGTGGGGCACAAGGCATGAATCGCCCGCGAGGACCGGCCAGAGGAATGGCCAGGCCCTCCCCGCCCGCCGGGCAGCCACGTCGATGCGCAGCTACCGTCGCTCTTTCCGCAGCACCCGCGCACCCACGCTGCTGCCGGCGCCGACTGAGTGGCTGGTCTCTCCCACTGGCTGGGTGCCCGCGCTGGCTGACCCGCCGGCTGCAGCGGCCGGGTGGCCGGCTGCAACGGCTGGGCCGCTCACGATCGTCCTCTCCGCTCGCCGTATCGGCGCCGCCGGGCCTCAGCGGAGACCTCGTCGAGTTCCTCGGCCGACAGCAGCCTGGGCTTGCCGTAACTGAGGGCCAGCCGGTAGGCGCGGGCCAGCCATTCCAGCAGCAGCGCGCGGTCATAGGCCTCGGCCACGCTCCGCCCGTAGCTGATCGCCCCGTGGTTCTGCAGGATGACCGCCTGGCGGCCGGCCAGGCCGGTCACCGCCGCTTCCGCGAGGTGAGCCGAGCCGAAGCGGGTGTAGGGGGCGACCTTGACCGGGCCGCCCAGCCCGGTGATGGCGTAGTGAATGGCAGGCAGCTCGTCGCAGACAGCGGACAGCGCGACAACTTCCGCGGAGTGCGTGTGCACGATCGCCGTCGCGCCGGTGGCCGAGTAGATCGCCAGGTGCATCGGCAGCTCAGAGGATGGCTGCTCGGGCAGGTCGATCCCGGTGCCATCCAGCGCGACCGCACAGATGTCCGCGGGCCGCATCTCGTGGTAGCCGATCCCGGACGGCGTGATGGCCACCGTGTCAGCGACGCGCGCGCTGATGTTGCCTGCGCTGCCCACGGCTAGCCCGTCGTCGAGCAAGCGGACGCTGTAGCTGACGAGCTGCTCGCGCAGGGCACCGAGCTCGTCAGCGGAGTCGGCGTACACAATCTCAGCATGTCAGACGGACGTCCGATCAAAAATAGATCCTCTCTCCGGCGCGCCCACCGTTTCTTCGACGACAAGGCCAACATCCTTGGCGCCGCGCTGGTGCTGTCGCACCGGCGAGTCGGCGCCCGGATGGACGCGGAGGCGGCCGGCCGCAGCGGGCTTGCGGCACTCCGGGTGGTCATGCTGGAGGCGCTGCCGCTGGACCAGTCAGCGCAAGCTGAGAGTTACGGCCGGGAACTGAGAGTTAGCTGAAGTCCTTGGGGTTTCTGTGGCGGAAGCTTGACTCTCCTTTTAGAGTCCTGCTCCGTGGGATGGCAACAGCGCGTCAACGGCACTCTGCGGCGCACGGTCGGTTATGAGCTGAACCGGCCCGCGGGCCACCCGTCCCGGCGGCTGTGGCCGCCGGAGGACAGGCGGGTGCTGCGGGGCCCGGTCATCATCTTCTCCGCGGCCCGGTCCGGGTCCACGCTGCTGCGGATGATCCTGGGCAGCCACACCCAGGTCTACGCGCCGCCCGAGCTGCCGCTGATGCACCTGCGGGTCCGGGCCGAGACCAAGTGGATCCAGACATCCATGCGGGAACTCCAGCTCACCCAGGAGTCGCTGGATGCCTCGCTGTGGGACCGGGTGCTCGGCGACCTGCTGGCCCGCAGCGGCAAGCCCACCATCGCGGTCAAGACGCCGAGCAACATCCTGGTGTGGCGGCAGATCGCGGAAGCCTGGCCGGACGCCCGGTTCGTCTACCTGCTCCGGCACCCGGCCAGCGCCGTCGCCTCGCTGAACGCCTCCTTCGACCCCAGCTGGCATCCCTCCGAGTCCGGCACGCTCAGCGAGTCCATCGACAAGGCGCTCCGCTACATGACCATGCTGGAGAACGCACGCGAGGCCAGTCCCGGCTACACGATCCGGTACGAGGACATGACCAGCCAGCCGGAGATCTCCATCCGCCAGCTCTGCACCCACCTGGACCTGGAGTTCGAGCCGGCCATGCTGGACTACGGCAAGTTCAGTCACGGCCGCATCCGCTCCGGGCTCGGCGACGCCTCCGACAATCTGCGATCCGGCAAGGTTCGGGCCCCGGCTCCGCTGCCGATCCCGAGCCAGATCCCGGATGCGCTGATGGATATGAGCATCACCTGGGGCTACGTCAAGCCCGGCGATAAGGATGACCTCAGCTCAGGCTGAGCAGCCGCCCGCCGGTCAGCCTGAGCACGCCGTCAGCTGAGAAAATAGCTGCAACTCCTTCGTTTTGCGAGACATCCCCTTGACTCTCCCTTTAGAGTCCTGCTCCGTGGGATGGCAACAGCGCGTCAACGGCACTCTGCGGCGCACGGTCGGTTATGAGCTGAACCGGCCCGCGGGCCACCCGTCCCGGCGGCTGTGGCCGCCGGAGGACAGGCGGGTGCTGCGGGCGCCGATCTTCATCTTCTCCGCGGCCCGGTCCGGGTCCACGCTGCTGCGGATGATCCTGGGCAGCCACACCCAGGTCTACGCGCCGCCCGAGCTGCCGCTGATGCACCTGCGGGTCCGGGCCGAGACCAAGTGGATCCAGATCGCGATGCAGGAGCTCGAAGCTCACCCAGGAGTCGCTGGATGAGTCGCTGTGGGACCGGGTGCTCGGCGACCTGCTGGCCCGCAGCGGCAAGCCCACCATCGCGGTCAAGACGCCGAGCAACATCCACGTCTGGCGGCAGATCGCGGAAGCCTGGCCGGACGCCCGGTTCGTCTACCTGCTCCGGCACCCGGCCAGCGCCGTCGCCTCGCTGAACGCCTCCTTCGACCCCAGCTGGCATCCCTCCGAGTCCGGCAGCTTCGCGCAGTCGATGTACAAGGCCCGCTGGTACATGCGGACGCTCGAGGAGGCCAGGGCCGCCATTCCCGGCTACACGATCCGGTACGAGGACATGACCAGCCAGCCGGAGATCTCCATCCGCCAGCTCTGCACCCACCTGGACCTGGAGTTCGAGCCGGCCATGCTGGACTACGGCAAGTTCAGCCACGGCCGCATCCGCTCCGGGCTCGGCGACGCCTCGGACAATCTGCGATCCGGCAAGGTTCGGGCCCCGGCTCCGCTGCCGATCCCGAGCCAGATCCCCGAGCCGCTGCTGGAGATGTGCATCGCCTGGGGCTACGTCAAGCCCGACTCCGACTGGGCCGGGGCGCAGCCGGCCGGACCTGAGCCAGTCGACCCCGAGCCAGTCGACCCCGCGCCGGCTGACGCCGCGCCCGCTGACGCCGCGCCCGCTGACACCGCGCCCGCTGACACCGCGCCCGCTGACACCGCGCCCGCTGACACTGGGCCGGGCGGCCCTGAGCTCGTCGGCCCCGATCTCGCCGGGCCTCCGGCCGCCGAGGCGGTTCCGTCAGCCTGACCGGCTCATCCTGATCACCGGGCCCCGCCGCGTGCCTGCGGCTGCGACCGGTGCCATCAGGTCTGCAGCGGGATCATCGCGGTCACGAACTCGGCCAGGAACTGGCTGATCCCGCGCAGGTCGTGAACGGGCTCAGCGGGCCGGATCACGAACTTGCTCAGGCCGGCCGCGACATAGGCATCGATCAGCCGCCGCGCGTCCGGCCAGCTCGCGGCCGCGAGCTCGGCCGGGTCGACGCCGGGGCGGCGCTCGCTGATGGCACGGACCAGGCCATCCGGGAGACCGTGGCGCCCGACGGCCACGCTGATCCCGAAATGCTCCTGCTCGATCTCCCGGCCTGCCTCGGCCGCAGCCGCGTTGATCACCTCCCGGCCGCGGGCTGCCTCGGCCGGGGTGAGGAAGCTGGCCAGCCAGCCATCGCCCAGCCGGCCCACCCGGCGCAGCGCGGCGGGGGCACTGCCGCCGAGCCAGATATCGAGCGGCCTGGCCGGGAGCGGGCCCGCGCTCGCTGCCTCGACGGAGAAGAACTCGCCGGTAAAGGACACGCTCTCCTGGCTGAGCAGCAGTCGCAGCAGCTTCAGTGACTCATCGAACAGCGCGGCCCGGCGGCCCGGCGGAGCGGGAAATACCGCGGCCTCGGCCGGCCGGGCGGGCCGCAGGCCGAAGGCGGGCAGGACCCGGCCCGGGGCAAGATCCGCCAGCGAGGTGAGCTGCTTGGCCACCAGCACGGGATGGCGTCCTGGCAGGACGGCGACGCCGGTGCCGGCCTTGAGCCGGGCTGTCCGGCTGAGCGCGTAGGCCATGCCGATGAAGGGCTCCATCAGCGGGCCGAACACCATCTCGCTGAACCACAGCGAGTCCACGCCCGCGGCCTCAAGCTCGTCCACCGCCGCGGCGAGCCCTCCGCTGCCGCTCACTGCCCCGAGGCTCATCCCGATCCGGATCTTCATGTATCCATCTGACCACGGACCAGTGGCTGCTGCCGGAGCGCGGTCGCGCCGACTGCCGGGCGCTCGCGCGCACCGGGGCGAGACCGGCCTGCGGCAGCCGCTGAGCCAAGGCCCAGGCGGCCGCCGGGGCGCACAGGAAGGAAGGGCCGCTTCGGCGAAGCGACCCTTCCTGCCGGCCGGCGACTAGTGCTGGAAGTGACGGTACTGCCGGACCGTCAGCCACAGGTGCGCCCGCACGTTGATGAAGGCGTTCTGCGGGTTGTTACTGGGCAGATTCGGGTTGCACTGCCCGTTCGGATACCTGGGCACGAAGGAGCCGCCGTTCACGCTGGCCAGGCCGAAGCCCCTGGCTCCCGAGAATGCGCCGGTGCCCCCGGTCGCCGCGACCCTGAACGTCTCCGAGTACACGGCGTAGCAGGTCCTCGGGTTGACGTACTGGTTCTGGCTGAGCGGGCCGCCGACCTGGGTCGAGTACATGATCCCGCGGTTGGTGTAGAAGGTGGCGGGCGGGCCGCCGGTGGTGGCCAGCACGCCCCGAGCCCACACGAGGCCGGCCAGCCGCACCGGGATGACCGGGTTGTTAGCGATGGCGCCCGGCCCGTAGGCGGCACCCTGGATGAACTCAGGGCCGCTGATGGTGCGGCCGTGCCCTGGGCCTCCCGGACCTCCGGGAGGTCCAGGAGGTCCCGTGCTCGCCTGGGCCGGCACGACACCGGCCGCGAGCGCCGCGGCGGCTCCGGCCGCCGCGAGCATGCCAAGCTTGGCTGTCAACCACATTGTTCCCCCATCCGGCGGCCGCGCTCCCCCGTGGCGCACAGAAACCGCCGAAGTGCGACAAGTTAGCGCCGGGTTCACGATCAGGTCAAGACATGCCCAGGGAGACTTTAACCACAACGGGAAGACCTGGTCCGCCGTCCGGCGGACAGCCGGGCTGAGCCGCGCCGGGACACGGCGGGCCTGCCTTAGCATTTGCAGGGGCTGACAGCCGGATGCGCTGGCCCGCTTTTTCGCCTGGAAAGGGACGACTCGATGCCGACGGCAGAGATCACCCGGAGCGAGTGCAGCGTGCGCGCCCGCCTGCTGCACGTGCGGTCCTACGATGTCACGCTCGATCTCACCCGCGGCGAGCAGCACTTCCGCAGTACCTCGGTGATCCGGTTCGACTGCCGCGAGCCTGGCGCCGCCACGTACCTCGACCTGATCGCGCCGGCCGTCCGCGAGATCGTCCTGAACGGAACCGTCATCGACCCGGACGACGCGTACGCCGACGGCCGGATCACGCTGCCCGGCCTGGCCGCTCGCAACGAGGTGCGCGTGATCGCTGACTGCGCCTACAGCAGCGATGGCTCAGGGATGTTCCGCGCGGTCGACTCGGCCGACGGCAAGGTGCATACCTACACCAACTGCGAGCCGGCTGACGCGCGCAAGGTGTACGCCAACTTCGAGCAGCCCGACCTCAAGGCCGAGTTCACCTTCCACGTCATCGCGCCGGAGCACTGGACCGTGCTGTCGAACCAGCCGGCCCCGGACCCGCCGGCCGACCCTGGCCATGCGGTCTGGCATTTCCCGGCCACCCCGCGGATCTCCACCTACCTGACGGCTGTCGTCGCCGGCGAGTACCACGTCGTGCGCACCTCGCACACCACGCCCAGCGGCCAGGTCATCCCCCTCGGCCTGGCCTGCCGGGCCTCATTGGCCGGGAACCTGGAGCCGGATGAGATGCTCGCCATCACCCGTCAGGGCTTCGATTTCTATCCCGGCCTGTTCCAGGCCGACTACCCGTTCGCGAAGTACGACCAGGTCTTCGTGCCCGAGTTCAGCGCCGGCGCGATGGAGAACGCCGGCTGCGTGACCATCTCCGAGCAGCTGCTCTTCCGGTCCAAGGTCACCGACATGATGTACGAGCTGCGCGCCATGGTCATCCTGCACGAGATGGCGCATATGTGGTTCGGCGACCTGGTCACCATGAAGTGGTGGGACGACCTCTGGCTGAACGAGTCCTTCGCGGAGTTCTGCGCGGCGCTGGCCAGCGCGGAGGCAACCAGGTTCACCGACGCCTGGACAAGCTTCTCCAGCGGGCGCAAGACGTGGGGCTACATGCAGGACCAGCTGCCGTCCACCCACCCGATCGCCGCCGACGTGCCCACCCTCAGCCAGGCGATCGCGAACTTCGACGGCATCAGCTACGCCAAGGGCGCGTCCGTGCTCAGGCAGCTCGTGGCCTACGTCGGCCGGGCGAGCTTCTTCGCCGCCATCAGCGCCTACCTCACCGCGCACGCCTGGGGTAACGCCGCGCTGGCCGACCTGCTGCGTGCGGTGGAGGCCAGCTCGGGCACCGAGCTGACCGACTGGTCAAAGGCCTGGCTGGAGACGGCAGGGCCGAACACGCTGCGCAGCGAGTTCGAGGTCGACAGCAGCGGGGCGTTCACGTCGTTCACCATCCTGCAGGAGGCCCCGGAGCAGCAGCCGACGCTGCGGCCGCATCACCTCGCGATCGGCCTGTACGACCTCGCGGACGGCGTGCTGGTGCGCACCGGGCGCACCGAGGTCAGCATCCGGGCGGCCCGCACCGACGTCCCCGGGCTGGCCGGCACCGCCCAGCCCGACCTGATCCTGCTCAATGACGACGATCTCAGCTACGCGATCGTCCGGTTCGACTCCCGCTCGATCCGCACGCTGACCAGCTCGATCGGCCGGTTCTCCGACTCGCTGGCGCGCGCGGTGTGCTGGAGCGCCCTGATCGACATGGCGCAGCAGGCTGAGCTTCGGTGCCGGCCTTCGCGGCGATCCTGGTCAACGGCATGGAGGCCGAGCCGTCGGTCTCGATGCTGCAGATCCTGCACATGGTCACGCAGCAGCTCATGTCACTGACGGCGGACCCGCGGTGGGTGCCGGAGGGCAAGGCGGAGCTCGCCGCGATCGCCATCAGGCTGCTGCGGGCCGCCGGGCCAGGCAGCGACCATCAGCTCGCGTGGGCCCAGTTCCTCAGCTGGACCGCGACCACCGCGGAGCAGCTGGACCTGGTGGCCGGGCTGCTCGACGGCACGGCCGAGATCCCCGGCCTGGCCGTGGACACCGAGCTGCGCTGGGCCATGCTGCGCCGGCTCGCCTCCGCCGGCCGGGCCGGGGACGATGCCATCGACGCCGAACTCGAGCGGGACATCACCGACGCGGGCAAACGGCACGCGGCCGCATGCCGGGCCGCCATCCCGGACGCCGCGCACAAGGCGGCGGCCTGGCGGCTGCTGGCCGAGAGCGACGAACTCGGCGTCGAGGGCGTCCTGGAGGTGGCGCGCAGCTTCGGCCAGCCCGAGCACGCCAGCCTGCTCGCGCCCTACACCGAGCGGTACTTCGCCGCCTTGCCGGGCATCTGGTCGTCGCGCGGCGAGCAGTTCCGTGCCGTTCTCGCCCAGGCCCTGTTCCCTTACCCGGCGGCGTCGCCTGAGCTGCTGGAACGGATTGACGCCTTCCTGGCCGTCCACCAGGACGAGCCCGGCCTGGTACGGGTCATCGTCGAGCGGCGCGACATGACCGAGCGCGCGCTGCGCTCCCGTGCCCTGCCGCCCGTCCCCGCCTCGTAGCAGGAGGCACGCCGGGATGGGCGGACGGGCGGGGGCAGGCACCGGGTCAGGCACCGGCACCGGGTCAGGCACGGGCACCGGGTCAGGCACGGGTCACCCGGACCGGTACAAGTGGGTGGTCCTGTCCAACACCACGCTCGGCGTGCTGATGGCGACGATCGACCTCTCGATCATGCTGATCGCCCTGCCGGATATCTTCCGCGGCATCCACATCGACCCGCTGGCGCCCGGCAACAGCTTCTACCTGCTGTGGATGATCCTCAGCTTCATGGTCGTCACCAGCGTGCTGGTGGTGAGCCTCGGCCGCCTCGGCGACATGTACGGCCGGGTGCGGATGTACAACCTGGGCTTCATCGTCTACACGTTCTTCTCGCTGCTGCTCACGATCACCTGGCTGAGCGGGACGGCCGCGGCGCTGTGGCTGGTCATCATGCGGGTATTCCAGGGAGTGGGCGCGGCGCTGCTGATGGCCAACTCCGCCGCCATCCTGACCGATGCCTTCCCCGAGGACCAGCGCGGCCTGGCGCTCGGCATCAACCAGGTGGCCGGCATCAGCGGATCGTTCATCGGCCTGATCCTCGGCGGCCTGCTCGCCCCGATCCAGTGGCGGCTGATCTTCCTGGTCTCGGTCCCGATCGGCTTGTTCGGCACGGTGTGGGCCTACCGCAGGCTCCGGGAGGTTCCCCGGCGCGCGGCGGCCCGGCTGGACTGGCCGGGCAACATAACCTTCGCTCTCGGCCTGGTCGGGATCATGGTCGGCATCACCTACGGCATCCAGCCGCATGGTCATTCCACCATGGGCTGGACGAGCCCCTTCGTGCTCAGCTGCCTGGGCGGCGGGGTAGCCCTGCTGGCGGCCTTCGCGCTGATCGAGCGCCGCGTCGCCGACCCGATGTTCCGGCTGGCACTGTTCCGGATCCGCGCCTTCACCGCCGGCAGCCTCTCCTCCTTCCTGGCCAGCATCGGCCGCGGCGGGCTGATGTTCATGCTGATCATCTGGCTGCAGGGGATCTGGCTGCCCCGCCACGGCTACAGCTTCAGCCAGACCCCGCTGTGGGCGGGGATCTACATGCTGCCGCTCACGGCCGGGTTCCTGCTGGCCGGGCCGGTCTCGGGGATACTCTCCGACCACTTCGGCTCCCGGCCGTTCGCCTCGGGCGGGATGATCGCCGCAGCCGGGTCCTTCCTGCTGCTCGAGCTGCTGCCCGTCAACTTCTCGTACTGGGCCTTCGGGCTCATCCTGCTGCTGAACGGGCTCTCCATGGGCGCCTTCGCCGCCCCTAACCGGGCCGGGGTGATGAACAGCCTCCCGCCGCAGCACCGCGGGGTGGGCTCGGGAATGAACACGACGTTCCAGAACAGCGCCCAGGTGCTGTCGATCGGCGTCTTCTTCACGCTGATGATCGTCGGCCTGTCGGCTGCGCTGCCGTCGACGCTCTCTCGCGGGCTCGTGGCGCACGGGGTCCCCGCCTCGGTCGCGGCCGCGGCGGCACACCTGCCGCCGGTGTCGACGCTGTTCGCCGCCTTCCTGGGCTACAGCCCCATCCAGCACCTGGTCGGCCCGGCCGTGCTGGCCCGGCTGCCCGCGCACCAGGCGGCCGTGCTCACCGGCCGGGGCTTCTTCCCGGCGCTGATCTCGGCTCCCTTCGCCAGCGGGCTGCACGCCGCCTTCGACTTCGCCATCGGCGCCTGCCTGCTGGCGGCCGGCATGTCCTGGCTGCGCGGCGGCAAGTACCACTACCGGGAGGACGCCGAGGCAGCGGCGCAGCCAGCACCGGCCGCAGGGCCTGGCCCGCGAGTCCCGGCCGCTCAGCCGGCGTCGGCCGGACGACCGGCATCCGACCGGCAGGCAGCATCCGACGGGCAGGCAGCATCCGACGGGCAGGCAGCATCCGACGGGCAGGCAGCATCCGACGGGCAGGCAGCGCCGGGCCAGCCGCTGGCGGCTGACGGATCCGCCGGCTGAGATCGCTGACCGGCGAGCCGGAGAGCGCCGAGCGCGGCACCTCAGCGGAAGTCGCGGCTGCGCGCGGCGGCCACCACCTTCAGCCGCCGCAGGCTGGTGGCCAGCAGGCTGACCGCCCCGTCCAGGCTCTCGACCCGGCCGAAGACCAGCAGCGCGCTGGCATCGATCCCGATCTTCCGATAACGCTCCCATACCTGCGGCGGGCAGATGACGTTAGCCATCCCGGTCTCGTCCTCCAGGCTCAGGAACACCACGCCGCGGGCCGTGCCCGGCTGCTGCCGGTGGGTGACCAGCCCGCCGATCGCGACGGCGGACCCTGGCTGCGCCGCCTGCAGGTCGCCTGCCGGGAGCACGCCACGGTCAGCCAGCAGGTCCCGGATGTGCGCGATCGGATGGGTGCCATAGGTGCCGGTGGCCCACAGGTCGGCGAAGGTCTCCTCGGCGGCCGTCATCGACGGCAGCGGCGGTGCCGCCAGCCCCGGCGTGGTGCCAGGCAGCTGGCCTGGCCTGATGGCGGCCACGGCGCCGGCTGCCCACAAGGCCTCGCGCCTGGCCAGGCCGAAGCACCCGAGCGCGCCCGCCGTGGCCAGGGCCTCCAGCGCGGCTGCCGGCAGCATGGTGCGGCGGGCGAAGTCCTCCAGGTCCCGGTACGGCTGGCCGGCCTTGATGACCGCGGCCGCGTCCGCGCCCAGGTTGCGCACCTCGGACAGGCCGATCCTGATCACCGGCTGGCCGGGCACCGGCACTCCCCCGCCGGGCGGATCAGCCAGCGAGACGGGATGACGGTGCGCGATCTCGTTATGGAATGGGAGCGGGGGATCTTCCGGCTTCTCCAGCGTGGCCGCCGCGCCGCTGGCGTTCACGTCGACGCCGCGTACCTGCACGCCATGCCGGCGCGCATCGCTGATCAGGCTGGCCGGCGCGTAGAAGCCCATCGGCTGGGCGCGCAGCAGGGCCGCGGTGAACGCCGCCGGGTAATAGCACTTCAGCCAGGCACTGGCGTAGACGAGGTAGGCGAAACTGATCGCATGCGACTCGGGAAAGCCGTAGCTGGAGAAGGCCAGGATCTTGATGTAGATGTCCTCGGCGACGTCCGGCGGGACGCCGCGCTCCGCCATCCCGTCCAGCAGCCGGGCGCGCAGTTCCTCGATCCGCTCCGGGGCCCGCTTGGAGCTCATCGCCTGCCGGAGCTTGTCCGCCTCGGTCGGGCTGAAGCCGGCGCAGTCGATGGCGATCTGCATCATCTGCTCCTGGAACAGCGGGACCCCGAGGGTCTTGCCGAGCGCACGGCGCATGGACTCGTGCGGCAGGTCAGGCTGCTCATCCCCGCGCCGGCGGCGCATGTAGGGATGCACCGAGCCGCCCTGGATCGGGCCCGGCCTGATCAGCGCGACCTCGACGACCAGGTCATAGAACTTCCCCGGCCGCAGCCGCGGCAAGGTGGCCATCTGGGCGCGTGACTCGACCTGGAACACCCCGACGGTGTCAGCCGCGCACAGCATGTCGTAGACGCCGGGGTCTTCCTGCGGGATCGAGTGCAGGTTCCAGCGCACCCCGTGCGCCGCCTCCACCAGCTCGAAGCAGTCCCGCAGCGCGGTCAGCATGCCGAGGCCGAGCAGGTCGAACTTGACCAGCCCGGCGTACGCGCAGTCATCCTTATCCCACTGCAGCACGGTGCGCCCCGGCATCCGCGCCCACTCGACCGGGCACACCTCTCCCACCGGCCGGTCGCAGATCACCATTCCCCCGGAGTGAATGCCCAGGTGCCTCGGCAGCCGCTGCATCCGCCCGGCCAGCTCGGTCACCGGCTCAGGCACGCCCGCGTCCGGGGGGATCAGCTGGCCGGGACCGTACTGGCGCGGGCCGACCTGCCGGGCCCACTGATCCAGCTCCCCCGGCTGGTGGCCGAGCGCCCGCCCGGCGTCCCGCAGCGCCATCCGCGGCCGGTAGGAGATCACGTTGGCCACCTGGGCGGCATTCCCCCTGCCGTACCTGCGGTAGACGTACTGGATCACCTCCTCGCGCCGCCGGTGCTCGATGTCCAGGTCGATGTCGGGCGGCCCGTCCCGGCCCGCGGACAGGAACCGCTCGAACAGCAGGCCATGCTGAACGGGATCAACGCTGGTAATCCCGAGCGCGTAGCAGACGGCTGAGTTGGCTGCTGATCCCCGGCCCTGGCACAGGATCCCGGCTTCCTCACAGAACCGCACGATGTCGTGCACGATGAGGAAGTAGCCGGGGAAGTCAAGATCAGCGATGACGTCCAGCTCGCGGGCGATCTGGGCGTGGGCGCCGGGAACGCGCTCCGCGCCGGGCGGGCCGTAGCGGCCCGTGGCCTTCTGCGCGACCAGGCAGCGCAGCCAGCTTTCCTCGGTGCCGCCGCCGGGCACGGGGAAATCGGGCAGCTTCGGGGCGATCACGTGAAAGTCGAACGAGCAGTCGCGGGCCAGCTCGACCGTGCGCTCCAGCGCACCGGGATAGCGGCGCAGCCTGCTCGCCATCTCCTCGCCGGACCTGATGTAGCCGCCGCCGGACGCGGCCAGCCAGCCGTCCATCTCCTCCAGGCTGCTGCGGGCCCTGATCGCGGCCAGCGCCTGGGCCAGCCGGGCGTCCGGCGGAGCCGCGTAATGCACGTTGCTGGTCGCGATCGTCGCCAGGCCGGCGGCCGCCGCCAGCTCGGTGAGCGCGTCGTTCCGCTCGTCGTCGGCCGGGTGATCCTGAATCGTCAGCTCGACCTTGACGTTCTGCGCGCCGAACATGCCGGCCAGCGCACTGAGTTCGCGCGCGGCCGCCGGCCTTCGCGGCCGCCCGCGGCCAGGGCCGCGGGCACCGCCCCCTTCCGGCATCCGGTCAGGATCACCCAGTGCCCGCCGTGCGCCTCGGCCAGCGCTGCCTCGTCGTAGACGGCGCGGCCTTTCTCCCCTCCGGCCAGCTGCGCCGCGCTGATCACCCGGCAGAGCCGCCGGTAGCCCTCGACGTCACGGGCCAGCACCAGCAGATGCCGCCCGGCCGGGTCCGGGATCCCCGCGCGGGCGGCCGGCCGGCCGAGTCCCAGCTCGGCCCCGAAGACCGTGCCGAGCTCATGCCCGCTGCCGCGCAGCCGGGCCGCCGCCTGCGCGAACTGCGGTATCGCGTACATGCCGTCGTGGTCGGTGATCGCCAGCGCGGTCAGGCCGCGCGCGACCGCCTCGGCGACCAGCTCATCCGGGCCGGAGGCGCCGTCCAGGAAGCTGTAGGAGGAATGGCAGTGCAGCTCGGCCCAGGGCGGCTGGCGAGCGGCCGGGAGACGGGTGACCGGCCGGAGCGAACGCGGCTGCGCGCGGCCGGCGGTGCCGCGGCCAGACGGGCCCTGATCCGTGCCGGGACCGGCCGCGCGGTCCTGGCCTTTCCCCCAGGACAAGCGCCGCTCGAACTCCCGCCAGGGCAGCGGCGGGTTGTCCCAGCCCATGGCTACGCGTCGATCCTGCTCATGGCCAGCTGCCTCCCGTTCCCGCTCAGCCGCTCTTCGATGAGCATAGCGAGAGAGTCCGGCTAAGACAGCCACGCATCAAATTCTTGTTCGATAGCCTGGAGTTCCGGCAGGCCCTGACGCAGGCCCGCCGCTGGCGGCTACTCAGGCTGTGCGGGCCGCCGCCCGCCCCGCCGCCCGCCCCGCCCGCCCCGCCGGCCTCGCAGCAGCGCCCTGGCGGCGGCGCGCCCCGACTGCAGCGCCCGCGGCCGCTGTCGTGGCCGCGGCAGTTCCACCGCATAGCTGAGGTCGGCCGATGATGTCCCGATGCGAGCCGTGACAGCCTGGCCCGGTAGCAGCCACTGGCCGTCTTGCCAGTACCGGAGCCGGGCGGCCGGGACCACGATCCTGGCCGTCCCGGTTTCGCCCGGCCCGAGCTCGACGCCCGCGAACCCTTTCAGCTGCAGGGCCGGCCGTTCCGCCCCGCCGGAGGTGACGTAGAGCTGGACCACTTCCCGCCCGGCCGGCCCGTTGATGTTCGTGACCGGGACCAGGACCTCGTACTGCGCCTGCGGGCCGGCTCCCAGCCTTCTCACCACGGGAGTACCGAGGCGGAACTGCGAGTAGGACAATCCATGCCCGAACGGGAACAACGGAGCGGGACTCCTGCCGTCAGCCGGGCGGCGGTAGCCGATGCTCAGGCCCTCGTCATACCGGACCACGCCGTTCGCACCGGGATAGAACGGGGCCGATGGCACGTCCGCCGCCTGAACCGGGAAGGTCGTGGGGAGCTTGCCCGACGGGTTCACGGCGCCGGTCAGCACATCGGCCAGCGCGCAGCCCATCTCCTGGCCGGGAAACCACATCTGCAGGACGGCCGCTACCTGCCCGATCCAGGGCATCGCGCAGGGCGCTCCGGTGTTGAGCACCACGACCGTGCGCGGGTTCACCGCAGCCACCTGCCCGATCAGCCGGTCCTGATCCCCTGGCAGCGCCAGGGACGGCCGGTCCCGGCCCTCGGTCTCCCAGCCTGGCGGGCTCTCCGCGACCACCACGACGGCATCTGCCCCGGCGGCCAGCGACACTGCGCGGCTCATCAGGTCGGCGGGGGCCGACCGGGTGATTCCGATCTCCAGCCGGGCAACGTGCCCGTCCGGCCCTGGCTCGAATTCCGCCAGCAGCGACGCGGGCACGCCAGCCCGCAGGTCAATGTCCACCCGGGCCTGGTCACCGCGCAGGTCAAAGGCCGTCGCCCGGCCGCCGGAATCCTCTTTCTCCAGCACCAGCTCATCGTCAATCAGGACCCGGACCCGGCCGGTGCCCGTCACCGTGAGGGCATGCACGCCGTTCTCATCCGAGCGGATAACGGCTCGTGCCCGGATGAGCACGTCGCCGTTGTCGCGGCCCGCGAGGACCTGGCCCTGCCACAGCAGCCACAGGGTCCGCGCCGTCTGGGTCCCGGCCGGCGGCGCCTGCGGATCGGCCCGGCTCGCGTACTCGATGGTGGCACCCGGCTGACCGTCGGGAGTCTCCAGCAAGGGCGGCCCGAGCGGGGCTGGCCAGCCGGGATCGACGTACCCGCGCGCGAATCGCACGACCGCCGGGGCGAGCGCCGAGCTGAGCGCCGACTGAATGCCCGCCACGTGCTCGGGGTTGACCTGCGCGCTCCCGCCGCCCTGGAACTGACCCACGTCCGCATTCGGGCCGATCAGCGCGACGAGCCCCCCGCCGCCGGGGCGCAGCGGCAGCAGGCCGTCATTCTTGAGCAGGACCATGCCGCGGGCGCCCGCCCGCCGGATGAGGGAGCGCAGCTGCGAGTCCCCGGCGATCGCGGCACCGGCCTCGCCGTCGAGAGATCCGCCTGCCCGGCCGTCGAGGGATCCGCCTGCCTGCCCGGCGAGGGATCCGCCTGCCTGCCCGGCGAGGGATCCGCCTGCCTGGCCGTCGAGGGATCCGCCTGCCTGGCCGGCGACAGATCCGGCGGCATCGTCGCCGGTGCCCGCGGTCCGCTCGATGAGCCGGAGCACCCGGATCACCGACCGGTCGATGACGTCCATGCCGAGCTTGCCCGTCCGGACAGCTGTCTTCAGGGACCGGCCGCGGCGCCAGGCCGGCCCCGGCATCTCCAGGTCCAGGCCGGCCGCCAGCGCCTCGATGGTGGTGTGCGTGGCATACCAGTCAGAGACCACGACGCCGTCGTAGCCCCATTCATCCCGCAGCAGCTGCGTCAGCAGCCATGGGTGCTCGCTCGCGTGAAGGCCGTTGAGCTTGTTGTAGGAGGCCATCACCGACCAGGCGCCGGCTCTCACTGCTTCCTCGAACGGGACCAGGTACAGCTCACGCAGGACCTGCTCGTCAACCTCGGAGCTGATCGTGGTGCGCTCGAACTCCGAGTCGTTGCAGACCAGGTGCTTGACGCAGGCGGCGACGCCGACTGACTGCACTCCCTGCACGTAGCTGCGGGCCAGCTGGGCGGTCAGCTCAGGGTCCTCGGAGAAGCACTCGAAGTTGCGGCCCGCGAGCGGGTGCCGGTGCAGGTTGACGGCCGGGCCGAGCAGGACGTGCGCGCCCACCCGGCGCGCCTGGCGGCCGAGCGCAGCGCTGACCTCGAACACCAGGCCGGGATCGAACGCGGCGGCCAGCGCGGTCTGGCACGGGAAGCAGGCTGACCGCCCGGCCACGAAGCTCCGCCCTCTCGCCCCGCTCGGGCCGTCCGTCATGACCAGGGACGGGATCGCCAGCCGGTCCACGGGCGGCAGCCGCCACATGTCCGCTCCGGCGAGCAGCGAGATCTTCTCATCCAGGCTCAGCCGGGAGACGAGGCTGGCCGCCGCGCCTGACTCCTCCGCCGCGAGCCCGCTTTCCGCACGCTGCAAGCTTCCGCCCGCTGCCGCAACCTGCCTGACCACTCCCGGCCTTTCCGCGTGATGGCGCCGTTCGTCAGGTCAGGCGCTCGATGCCCGTGCCCGGGGCTCAGCGAATAGTGACGCGCTGTGACTGAATGGTAGCCGCAGGCCGGTGGTGCGGAGCCGTCAGCTCGGCTGCCGGGCCCCACCAGCTGCACGTCGCGATACCCGCGGCGAGCCGCGGGCCAGGGAACTCCCTGCCTCGGCGGCTAGCTGTGTCACGTCAACGATATGCCACGTGCCGCGCCAGCCCTGGCTCGCACCGCCGCCAGGGGCGGCAGGCCTTCGGTCCCGGATGTGCCGGTCTTCGAGCAGGCGCGCGAGGAGCACCTGGCGCCGAAGACACTCGGGGCTCTTCGACCTATAGCGGCTTTCGCGTCATGATAGAACGATCACTCGCCAACACCGGGGAGGCATCATGACCGACAGCGGGAACAGCGCGAGCAGGCCGCAGCTCAGGTCCGGCCCGCTGATTACCGGAGCGGCGCTCATCGGAGCGGGCAGCCTGCTGGTCCTCGCGGGCCTGGCCGTCGGCGGCTCGCACCTGATCGTGGCCATCCGGCAGTGGGTCAGGGAAATGGAGGTGCCGCCGAGCGAGCTGGCCCGGCAGAAGTGGGCGAAGGCTCAGGCCGCTGCCCTGGCCGGCGCGAATGCCTGGCAGAACGGGCCGCAGGCCAGTCAGTCCAGCAGGTCGTGACGACGGCGGCGTCGCCTGGCCGATGACCTCGCCTGCGGGGCCGAGGCCTCGCGCCCTGTTCGCCGGCCTGTGCACGCTGGACATCATCCAGTCGGTGACGCACCTGCCTGCGGCGAACGAGAAGGTGACCGCGCTGCGCCAGACCGTCGCCGCAGGCGGGCCGGCCACCAATGCCGCCGTCACCTTCGCCTATCTCGGCGGTCAGGCAACCCTGATCACCGGCATCGGCGTTCACCCGCTGGCCGCGGGCATACGGGCAGATCTGCGGCTGGCCGGCGTCGAGCTGATCGACATGGGGGCCGCGAACACCGGGCCGCCGCCTGTCTCCGCCATCCTGGTCAGCACCGGATCCGGGGACCGCTCGGTGGTGTCACTGAATGCGGCCGGGCGGGCGCTGAGGGCGCCCGCCCGGCTGGATGCCCTGGCGGACAGGGCTGGGGCCGTGCTGGTTGACGCGCATCATGGTGACCTGGCGCTCGCCGCGGCCCGCGCGGCGCGGGCCCGCGGACGGCTCTGCATCCTGGACGGGGGGAGCTGGAAGGACGCGACGCAGCCGCTTCTTCCGTACCTGGACGTGGCGATCTGCTCAGCTGACTTTCACCCGCCGGGTACGACGGGCAGTAGCGAGACGCTGGATTACCTGCTCGCTCACGGGGTCGGCTGGGCTGCCGTCACCAGCGGCTCCGCGCCTATCGCCTGGGCCGGGCCGGGCATCCGGTCGCAGCTGCCGGTGCCGGCCGTCACGGCCGTGGACACGCTCGGCGCCGGCGACATCCTGCACGGCGCGTTCGCGTACGCGATCTGCGGGGCGGGCCAGGTCGACCAGGCATCCTTCGTCTCTGCCCTCCGGGCCGGCACGGAGGTCGCCGCCCGTTCCTGCCAGTCCTTCGGAACCCGGACGTGGATGGAGGGGCGCGAGGGTGACGACCTGGATGCTGAGCCGGGAGCCCGGGCCGCTGCGGCACGGTGCCGACACCGCGGCAGCTGACCGGGCCGCGTGCCCGGGCGTCTCGCCCTGTCTCGCTACAGCGCGATGAGGCCGGCATTGGCAGGCGTGAAGCCGCAGCTCTCGAAGTAGAACGGGCGCAGGTGGTCCTCAAAGTCGACATGGAGCCATTCGCATCCGGCCGCCCTGGCGCACTGGGCAGCGAGGAGCACGAGCTGCGTGCCGACGCCGCGGCGCTGCGCGCTCGCGCGCACCAGCGTGTCGAGGATGAACGCGTGCACGCCGCCATCCCAGGCCACGTTGACAAAGCCGACCAGATCCTCGCTGTCCCTGGCGCACACCCAGCCAAGGCTGTGCCGGCTGAGCTGAGCCTGCCAGTCGTCGGCGAGCAGCCGGTGCCCGAAGCCCTCGGCGTGCAGCGCGTTGAGCTCAGCGTTGCTGAAGGTGCCGCGCCACTCGTAAGTGATCATTGCGCCACGGTAGGAGAAAAGCCAGCCGGGTGCATGCCGTTTTCGCCGGGCCGGGCGCCCCTGGTCCTGCCCGGGAAGCCGGCCCGCTCTCCGGCCGGGCGGATCAGTCGTAGCTCGCCTCGGCTAGCCACCGGCCGTCCTGCAGCACGGCTAGCCAGGCCCGCCCGTCCTCGGTCACGAGCTGGAACCTGGCCTTCCGGCGAGCCCGGGCCGGATCCCACCAGCGCTCAGTGACCGGCCAGGGGCCGGCCCAGGACAGGATGGCCATGGCCGGCTGGCCGTCCGCCGACAGCCGGGCAGGCGGGGCTGACTCCTGCGCGCGGCCGGTCACGGTCACTGCCTGGCCGGAGCGGTCGGTGACGGTGGCCGCGAGCGGGACCGGGAAGACGGTTGCCGGAGCCGGCCCGGGGATCTGCCCCGGCCACGGGCGGTCCGGCGGAAGCCGGGGCACGTCATGGTCGCCGAAGGGGACAAGCAGCACCTGCTCGGCCGGACTGCGTCCGCCGGCCGGCACCGGGCGCGTCACCGCTGGGTGCCCGAGCATGGCCTGGACGCGGAGGGCAGCACGCGCTACCCGATCGCTGACCACGGCATCGCCCCAGAGCCCGAGCTGGCGCCCCCCGGCGCGCACGAGCTGGTCCGGGATCAGCTGCAGCCACGTGATCCCGCCCGGCTGCACGCCGTCGCCAGGATCCGCGTCGCGGCCGTCCGGACGGCCGGGCCGGCCGTTCCCCGGACCAGCCGGGCCGGGACCGCCATGGCCGCCCGGCGCGGTGCGCCACCCGTCCAGCTGCCAGCGCACCCGCTCAGCGACCGCGAGCCCGGAGAGCAGCCCGTCGTGCCGCCACAACCGGCTGATCTGCCGGCCGTCCTCGCACGTCACCTGCACCTTCAGCCGGACGCAGGCCAGCCCGCTGGCGGCGAGGCGGTCATGCATCTGGTCAGCGAGCGCCTTGGCCGCGAACACGACGGGCTCGGCCTGGCCGGCCGGCGGGTCGAACTCCTGCCGCACGGACAGGTCGGCGGCCGGCGGCCGCGGGACCAGCGGGCGGGGATCGAGTCCGCGGGCCAGCCGGTGCGCGAGCTCTCCGCGGGTCCCGAACCTGCTGACCGCCTCGGCCGCAGGCAGCGCGGCGAAATCGCCCAGCGTCCTGATGCCCAGCAGCGGCAGCAGATCGGCAAGGTCAGTAATCCCCAGCACGGCGACCGGATGTCCGGCCAGGAAGGAAGGCGTTTCGCCTGGCGCGACTATCCGGCCAGCCGGCCCGGCCAGGGCGGCTAGCTCCGCGGCGAACAGGCCATCGGCGACGCCGACCTGGCAGCCGAAACCGCACGGGCGCACGGCCTCCGCGATCTTCCTGGCCAGCTCGTCCTCCCCGCCGAAATACCGCGCCGGGCCGCGGACGCCGATCGCGCAGGCTCCTGGCCGCAGGACCTCCACCTGCGGGCAGAACGCCTCAACGGCGTGCACCACCTGCTCGAAGGCCCGTGCGCCCGATGCTGATTCCTGGTCCCTGGCTCCCGGCCAGCCCGCGATCCCCGGCCAGCCCGCGATCCCCGGCCAGCCCGCGGCTCCCGGCCAGCCCGGGCAGCGCACCACCAGGACCCGGCGCGGCGAACGGGGCGGCGTCATCCGGTACTGACCCGGCTGATGCCGGTCCCCGCCGGGCCTGAGCTGCCCCTGCCCCAGCGAGCCATATCGTCCTGTTCCGCGATGTCCTGCGCGACGGCGGTCACCGCGCCATCGGGGCCCGGCAGCCACAGCCACTGCTCCCGCGGCCGGCCCGCGGCCCCGCGGCCATCGGCTACCACCTGCACCTTGCGTGCGCGCAGCCGCCCGTGCCCGGCTCCGATCCCGTCCCATTCCTGCCGGGTGACCAGCAGCCGCGCCTGCGCGCCCTCCCATTCCCCGGCCACCAGCAGCACGCTGCCGTGCCGACGGGCAGCGGCCTCGAGCTTGCGCCGGAGCTGGGCGGATGGCCGGTCCGGCGGGCGGAGCAGCACGATGCCGCAGCCATCCAGCAGTGCTGCCACCACCTGCGGCCAGCCCGGGCCCGGGTCAGCGATCAGCAGCAGCCGGCCGGGATCCAGGCCGGCCTCGGCGGCTGCCCGCACGCCCAGCTGGGGCAGCCCGGCCGCCGCGCACCACGCGCCGGCCGCCGACGGGCCCGCCGCCAGCGCCAGGCAGAGCAGGCTCCAGTGACCGGTCGCCACCACCGAGCCCCGTCGCAGGCCGCCGCCGGGCAGCAGCCCTCGCAGCGCCGGGAGGACCGGCAGCATGCCGTCACCAGGAAGAACGGCATCGTCGTAGCGCCACGGTGCCAGCGATGCGCCAGGCAGCGCCGCGAGCCGGGCGGTGTCCGCTCCCATGAGCCTACTATCGAACATATTTTCGATCCGGTCAAGCGGGCGTTCCTGACCTCGCTCCGATCTCCTCAGCCCGGGCGCCCGCCACTGGCACAATCCCCGACGAATGTCACCCGGCTGGCCGGCCGCAGACGGCCGGTGACCGCGGGACACCTAAGGTGTGCTCCATGCGCCGCCGCCTGCTGACCCTGGTCACCGGTTACGCGACCGCCTGGATCTTCCTGCTCGGCGTCATCATCGCCGAGACGATCTACGCGCTGCTGCCCGGCCCTGACCAGGCCGCGGTGCTGCGGTGGGCCAGCACGAACGTCCACAACCTGCGCCATGACCCGGTCGGCTGCCTGATCGCCTCCGCGTTCTTCCCGACCGGGTCGGCCGCGGCCTGGCCGTTCCTGATCGCGCTGGCGATGTTCGGCGCGAACCGGGCCCTGGGCAACTGGCGCACCGCGCTGGTGTGCGCCGCCGGGCACGTCATCGGCACGCTCGTCAGCGAGGGCATCGTCGGCTACCGGGTGGCCCATGGCCTGCTGCCCCCGGCCAGCAGGTTCATCATCGATGTGGGCCCGTCCTACGTCGTGGTCTCAGCCATCGTGGTGGCCATCCTGTTCGGCACCAGCCTGGCTCGCATCGCCGCGGCAGTCGATCTGGCGCTGCTGGTGTTCGCGGGCGATATATTCTCCGGCCTCAGCCGGCTGGGGGTGGCTGCCGTCGGGCACCTCACGGCCATGGTGGTGGCTGCCCTGCTCAGCGTCTTCCTGGCCTGGCAGAGCGCGGGGATGCTGGACCGCCTGGTGCCAGCCCGGGCAGTGCTACTGCGCGGGCCGGCGACTGGATCCGCGCAGCATGGCCCAGCCGCGGCCGGCCGCGTAGCAGATCGCTCCGCCCACCCCGACGAAGAAGCCGACTGGCCAGTTCGTCTCGAAGGACACGGCGATCGCGATCCACACCGTGATCACGGCGATCACGACGGACAGGGCGATGGCCAGCAGCGGGCTGCTGGTCAGTGAGCGCGCCGCAGCGGGCGGCCCGATCATCAGGCTGAAGATCAGCAAGGCGCCGACGACCGGCAGCGTCATGCTCGTCGCCAGCGCCACCGTCACCAGGAACAGCAGCTCCATCCGCCGGCCGCGGATGCCGCGGGCCGCACTGACCTCAGGCGCCAGCGATGACAGCAGCAGCGGCCGGTAGATCACCGCGATCGCGGCTATGCAGACCAGGCCGAGGACGGCAACCGGGGCGATCTCGCCCTGGCTGATGCCGAGCACCTCGCCGAAGAGCAGCGAGAAGATCTCGGCGGAGTACTCCGTGGTGAAGCTGAGGAACAGCGCGCCCAGGCCGAGCAGCAGCACCAGCGTCAGCGCGGTCGCGACATCGGACCGGCTGCGCCGGCTCAGCCAGCTGATCCCGAGCGCTCCGGCCAGCGCGAAGACCCCGAGGCCGACCAGGGTGTTAACGCCGATCAGGCTGGCGCGGGCCGCGCCGGCGAACGCGCCCTGCGGCACGGCGTCGGCCACGAAGGCCGCCCCGCGCAGCACGACGAAGAACCCGACGACGCCGGCCACCACCGCGACGATGGTGGCGACCGCCCAGGCGTTCATCATGAACGGCGCGAACATGGCAGCTACCGGTCCGTCCGCCGATGGGCCAGCCGCACCGGGACGGCCTGCGCCGGTTCGTGCGCCGGCGGTTGCGCCGGGGCGTGCGCACGCGCTGGCGCCCGGACCGGCCAGGGCCGCCGCGGCAGTGTCCGCCACGGCACGCTGGTCAGCAGGTAGACCGCGAAGATGAGCGCGACCACGAAGAAGCTGACCGGCCAGCCGTCGTGCTGCGGCGGCCAGGTGAAGCTGTCGTAGGCCAGCACGATTCCCAGCCAGGTCACGGCGACGCCGATGAGCGCCGCCCCGGCTGTCGCCCGGCCGGGCCTGCTGGTCAGCCGCAGTGCGGTGGCCGCCGGCCCGACGAGCAGCGCTGTGGACAGGATCGTCCCGATGGTCACCGCGGCCAGCGACACGGCCAGCGCGATGGCGATCAGGCCGAGCAGCCCGACCAGCCGGACGGGCACGCCGCGGGCGGCAGCGAGGTCGCCGCTGACCGAGCTCAGCAGCAGCGGCCGGTAGAGGATGCCGATGATGGCCAGGGCCGCCAGCGCGACGACGATGACCAGCGAGACGACGGCGGGATCGATCGTGAACATGGAGCCGAACAGGATCGTGATCGCGGCTCCGGTCGCGTTCGTCGACGTGGCGTCCCAGTACAGGAACAGGGCGGCCAGGCCCAGGCCGGCCCCGCACGATCCCGGTGGCCAGGTCACGACCGCGCGGGCGGCGGACCCCGATCATGTCCATGATCGCGGCCGCCAGCACCCCGATGACCGCGAAGCCCCAGAGCGGGCTGATCCCGATCAGGAACGAGCCCGAGCCCCCGGTGACGCTGATGTCGGCGAGCGCGTGCCCGGCATAGGACTGGCCGCGCTGCACGGCGAAGGTCCCGACGATGCCCGAGACCAGCGCCGCGAGGCCGCCGGTGAGCAGCGCCAGGTGGACCGGGGGGCTGGCGAAGAAGCCTGGCGCGAACAGGGAACTGAGCATGCGTTACTCGCCGATGGCGTGCGGCTGGCCGGATATCTGCACCCCGGCGGCATGGTCAGCCGGGACATCCAGCCCGTCACCATGCCCGGCCACGACCAGGATCCGCCCGTGCACGTTGATCACGTCGACGTGATAGCCGTAGAGATCACTGAGCACCTCGGTCGTGACCACCTCGTCGGTGCTGCCGGTAGCGGCCCGCCCGGCGGCCAGGTAGACGACACGGTCCATCACCGGCAGCAGCGGATTGATCTCATGCGCCGAGATGAGTACCGAAACGTGCTGCTGGCGGGTGATCCGGGCGATCAGGTCGACGATCTCCCGCGCACTGCGGATGTCCAGGTTGGCGAGCGGCTCGTCCAGCAGCAGCAGCCGCGGCCTGCTGATGAGCGCGTGCGCGATCATGATGCGCTGCTGCTCGCCGCCGGACAGGTTGCCGACCCGCTGGTCGGCGAACCGGTCGGCGTCAACGGCGCGGAGCATCTCGTCCACCGCCTGGCGGCGGCCGCGCGATGGCCAGCCGATCCCGAGCCGGTGGCCGTCCAGCCCCAGCCCGACCAGGTCGCGGGCGCGGACCGGCATATCCGGGTCGAGCTGGATCTTCTGCGGCACGTAGCCAACGAGCCGCCTCGCCTCGGCCCGCGGCTGGCCGCAGACGGCGACGTGGCCGGCCGCCGGGGCCTGCAGGCCCAGAATGACGCGCAGCAGCGTCGTCTTCCCGGCTCCGTTGGAGCCGATCAGCCCGACGAACTCGCCGGGCCCGATCCCGAAGCTCACGTCCCGGAGGATCTGGCGGCCCGACAGCCGGACGCTGACGCCGTCGACGGCCAGGACCGCCGGGTCGCTGAGGCTGGTTACCGGGATCTCGGTCATGGATTACAGCCGCTCCGTCGAGACCTTGCCGGCGACTGCCTTGCGCAGCGCCTGCACCTCGGCCAGCATCCAGGACTGGTAGTCGTAGCCGGGGGTGGGCATCGTCTCGTAGACGCCAACCACCGGGATTCCGCTGCGCTGAGCCGTGGCCAGGAACGACGCGGTCACCGAGTCCACCACCTGCTGGTTGTAGACGAAGACCCTGACCTTGTGCTGCCGGAGCAGGTTGTCTTCCAGGGTCACGTACTGGGGCGCCAGGTCTACCCCGTTCATGATGTCGGCCTGCAGGCCGAATGGCGTCAGGTTGCTCGTCCCGGCCGCCTGCAGCATGTAGTCCCCGACCGGCTCGGTGGTGGCCACCGGCGTGCCGGGGTAGCTGGCCCTGAAGGCGGCGAGCGCAGCCAGCCACGGCCGCAGCGAGGCGTCGAACCTGGTCAGGTTCGCCCGGAAGTAGGCGGCATGCGCGGGCCGGAGGCTGGACAGGTCGCTGGCGATGGCCCTGGCGACCGCCGGCATCGTGGCCGGGGAGTACCACAGGTGCGGGTTCGGCGTGGAGTCCGGCAGGCCGAGCAGGTGCTGCACGTTGATCACCTTGCGGACCGAGCTCGGGGCCGCGTTCTCGATGCTGGTCATGAAGTCGTCGTAGCCCAGGCCGTTCTGCACGACCAGCTCGGCCGCGCTCACGGTCTCGCTGACGCTGGCGCTGGCCTCGAACGTGTGCGGGTCAGTGTTGGGGTTGCTCTCGATGGCCGTGACCCGCACGTACTTGCCGCCGATCTGCGCGATCACGTTGGCGTACTCGTTCTCGGCGCCCACGGCTACCACCACGCCGGTGGCCGCGGTTCCGGTACTGGAGGCGGAGCTGGCCGAGCAGGCTGCGGCCAGCAGGCCAGCGCCCAGGGCGACAGCGGCGGCGGCGATCTTGCGAACAGGCATCAGGCACAGTTCCCATCGAGCGGTAACGGCTCCGGGCTGCAGCGGCGGCTGCAAATACAAATGAAAACGATAACCATTAGGCTCTGGCGCGTCAAACTGCCCGGACGGCGCGCCGGCCGCCGCCGCGGGGTGCCGGCACTGGCACCAGCGGGCTGGTTTCGCCCCGGATACGCGGGCTCGAAGGCACGGACTGGCAAAGGCTCCGGCAAGCGGCGGTTCCCGGCAGCGGCCGCCGCATAGGCTTGGCCTCACCTTCCAGGTGCGAAATCAGCCTGGCTGGGAGCACGGGGGGACGGAGAGGGCCATGGCTCATCTCCCCTGCGTGAGTCAGGCCCCCGCGTAGCATGACCAGGGCACGGCTCCGGGGGAGGCGCGCCGCAGTCACGTCAGGCCGGCCGCCCCAGCTCTCGCGTGCCGCCGAGCAGAGGATCACGAGGCAGGATGAGCAGCAGCCTGGGCAGTCCCGCCCCGGCCGGCCCCGGGCGGTCACAGGCTGGGCGGCCTGGCCCCGCGCGGCCAGCGCCGGTGCGGGCCGAGCCCGTCCCGGCTGATCCCGGCCAGGCCGAGCCAGGGCCAGCTCACTCCGGGCCAGCTCACTCCGGGCCAGCTCACTCCGGGCCAGCTCACTCCGGGCCAGCTCACTCCGGGCCAGCTCACTCCGGGCCAGCTCACTCCGGGCCAGCTGAGGCCGCCGCGGAGACCGCTCGCCCCAGCCCGGGTACCCGGGCGCTGGCCTGGGCCGGAGCCGGCGCCATCCTGCTCGCCATCCTGATCATGATCGCGGCATCACTGGCGCACGGCAGCTGGATGGATCCCCGCCAGCTGCCCATGCCGGCCGCAGGGCCGCCCTGGGAACTGCACGTGCCCGTGCCGCCCGACCTGGTGACGGCCGGGCTCTGGGTAGCCGCCGTTCTCGGCGGCGCCGGAGTGCTGGCCGCGCTGGCCGCCGTGCGCCGCGGCTTCCGCGTCAGCGTGCGGGCCGTGCTGATCACCGCTTTCATCGCCGTGGCGGTGCTGACCGTGCTGCCGCCGGTCGGCTCCACCGATGCGCTGGACTACGCGGCTTACGGCCGGATTGCCCTGCTCGGTCACAGCCCTTACGTCGTGGTCCCGGCGCAGCTTCGCCTGACGCATGACGCGATCGGCCCGTGGATCCCGTTCGAGTGGCAGAAGCACGTCACCCTCTACGGCCCGGCGGCAACAGTCGAGCAGCTCGCGGCCGCCAGGCTGGGCGGCACGTCGATGGCCCGCATCACCTTCTGGCTCAAGCTATGGAACTCGATAGCCTTCGGGGCCGTCGCTTTCGCCGCCGACCGGCTGCTGCGCTCCGACCCGGTGGCCCGGCTCCGCGCGCACCTGCTCTGGACGATCAATCCGCTGCTGCTCTGGGGCCTGATCGCATCCGGGCACATCGACACCCTCGGCGCCGCGTTCGGCCTGCTGGGGCTGCTGCTGATCGGGACACGGCCAGGAAGCGCCGCGGGGCGGGCGGTGGCCGGGCCGCTGCGCGCGCTGGCGGCCGGCCTGCTGATCGGCGTCGCGGCCGATATCAAGATCTCATTCCTGCTTTTCGCCGCCGGGCTGGCCTGGGCGCTGCGGCGGTCGCCCATCGCCCTGACCGCCGCGGCGTGCGGCTCGCTGGCCGTGCTGGTGCCGACCTACGCCTGGTTCGGTCCGCCCGCGGTCAGGGCCCTGCTCCAGCGCACGAGCAAGGTCACGATCGACAACTTCTACCAGCTCGTGTCGAAGTGGCTCACCAGCGGGCATTACCTGGTCCCGGTGGCGGCCGTGCTCGTGCTGACCCTCGCTGTCCTGATGCTCTGGCGCATGCCCCGCGGGCAGCCGGGGCTGCCGGCCATCCGGCCCGCGCTCGCGCTGACGATCGCCTGGCTCTTCGTCTGGCCCTATCAGCTGCCGTGGTATGACGCCATGCTGATCTGCCTGCTCGTGCTCTACCCGGCATCGCGGCTTGACTGGCTGGTGCTGATCCGGCTGACCGCGGGGACAACGGCGCTGATGCCGGGGAATCCGACCATGCCGCATAGTCCCCTGCTGGCCAGCATCGCCCGGGCTGACCAGCACGTGGTCGTGCCGCTGGTGCTGCTCGGCGTCACGATCTGGCTGGTGGTCCTCTGCGTGACCGGCCGGTGGAAGGTGAGCCGTCCCGCTCCCCCGGACGCCGCCATCGCTGCCAGCCCGGCAGGCCGGACGCGGGCCGTTCAGGGCTGACCAGCCTGCAGGGCCACCGCGTCCGGCTGAACCGGGCCAGGATGAGTCGCCGGCGGTGCGCGAGACAGCCGGCCAGCAGGTTACGACCTGGCCGGCCGACGGACCCCCAGCCGCGTCAGCGCGCCCGATGCCAGCCCGCTGCGCACGGCCAGCCCGACCAGCAGCAGCATCAGCAGCAGGCCGGCCAGGATGTAGGAGTTCCCGGCGAGAAGCTGCACCCCGTGCCAGTGGTACTCGGGGAAGAACGGCTTGTCCCCGTGGTAGGCATAGCTGAGCGTGCTCGTGACCGGCGCCAGCCAGATAAGTCCCAGGTAGTAGTTGTTCGGGTCCAGCGGGCCGGACCAGGCGACCGGCCAGGCCGCGAAAATGCCGATGATCGCCGCGGCCAGTCCCAGCCAGGCCCACCGCAGCGCGCCGCTGGCCCGCACCGCGTAGGTCCCGGCCACGGCGACGGCCGGGACGATCCACACCCAGTGGTGATCCCAGCTGATCGGCGAGACGAGCAGGCCGGTGAGAGCGCAGGTCAGGATGCCCACCACCGGATAGCCGGCGCGGTCCAGCAGCGCGGCGGCGAGCAGGCCGATCACCAGGGTCAGCGCGGCGGCAACCAGCCAGGGCCGGTCGCCGGCGGCGACACTGCCTGCCAGCCGGGTGATGATGGCCCGCAGCGACTGATTGCCTCCCCAGCCGACAAATCCCGTGCGGGAGCCCTTCGCGAAGATGCCGTTAAGCCAGTAGTAGCGCGAATCGGCCGGCAGCACGGCGAACCCGAGCACGGTGGTGACTGCGAAGGTTGCCGTCGCCACGGCCGCCTGCCGGAACTTGCGGGTGAGCAGCAGGTACGGGATGAAAATCAGCGGGACCAGCTTGATCCCGGCCGCGATGCCGACGCCTGCGCCTTTCCACCAGTGTCGGTCTGGCTGGCACAAATCCCACATGATCAGCGCCATCAGCACCAGCTCGACCTGGCCCAGGAACAGGGTGCGCTGTACCGGCTCCGTCCAGAACACGGCTCCGGCTACCAGCAGCGTGGCGCCTGCCTTGGCCAGGCCGGCCCGGTAGCCCAGGCCGGTGAAGGTCGCCCAGATGGCCACCACCAGCATCGTGATGTTGACCAGGATCGACAGGGTCAGCAGCAGATGCAGGTACGGCACCGTCAGGATGGTGAAGACCATCGCCGCGAACGGCGTGTAAGTAAACGCCATCAGGCTGTGCAGCGGCATGTCGTAGAGCGGCGAGGCGAGCCCGGGCTTGTACCAGGGTGGCTGATGCCGGACCACGAAGCCGGCGAAGCGGTAAATGCGCAGGTCGACCGGCACCATCCAGTCCGGCCGCGGGTGAGTGAGCAGGTAATGGCCGTAGAGGGCCAGGGCCGCAGCGAAGGCGATGACTCCGGCGGCCAGCAGCCAGCGGCCCTGATGCCGGCGCGACGGGTGCAGCGCGCGGCTGAGGCCGGTGGAGGGCGCCCGCGAGGTCACCACCGCCTGTCCCCCTGAAGTGAGTCAATGCGCACCTATGCACCGTAGCGGGACTTCTGGCCCGATGCTTGTGGTGTGCCGGATCGGAAGATGCCTGCAGCGAGACTAACAAGTTGTTATCCATGACTCGCCCAGCGTGGCCAAGTTGACGCGCGCCGGCCGCCATCCCGCCAGCCAAGAAGCACGCCCGCGCGAGCCGGGCCCGCGAGCCGGGCCCGCGAGCCGCAAAGCCCTCGACCGCCGCCGGCACGGCAGTGCTCCGAGCTCGATCGGCTGGCCTCGAAGCACGGTGGCACATCGAGCACACCGGCGCAGCGCACGAGAACGCCGAACTGGAGGTCTTGATTCCGTCACTCGTCACTCGTCAGTCCGCTGCCGCCGGCGAGCTGCATTAACGGGAGCCATGCTGGTCATTTCCGCCAGCACGCGATCGCCAGCGCGGCGACTCCACTCCGTGACAATTACCCGCTGGTAATCCCGCGCCTCCGGGCAGATATGGCCGCGAGGTTTTCAGTCGGTTACCGGCCGCCCGGTACCCTCTGTCACCCATCACGGAATGCCCGGCCCGGCGATGAGCACGAATGCGCGGCCGGGGCCGCACGAGCACTCCGCCATTGCCCTGGCCGGTCACGCCAGCGCATCCCCGGCCGGCGTCCGCGCCCTCACGGCCCCGGCGCGGCATACGGTCGGACGACCGCAGTCGGCCGCGCGACCGCCCGATGGCGGAGCCGGCCGCCTCGGCCGATCAGTCCGGCAAAAACCACTATAAGTCTCATATGATCGCACCGCGCCTGGCTCACGACCCATTCATTAAACGATCAGTGATGGCGGGATTACGGGACGTCAGCGAGATCCCACGGATGGTCTCCGTCATAGCGCCGCCCCGGTCATGGCCATCGGGGCCCGGCAGCTGTCACCCGGGCCGGGGATCCGCCCTCGGGGCCGCGGCAGGACGGACCGGCGGCGGCGCGGCGGCGGACCGGCCCATGTGGCCCGGAAGGGCAATACAACCGACAAGTGAACTGTCTGTCCGAATTGCTAGGTCACGACACGACACGTGTATAGGCGTAACCCATGCGCGCGCCATCCGCGTCTACCAGAATGACGCTAGCTATCCATCATATCTTCGGATAGCTGATCATTTAAGATGCACCTTGCTTTGCTTCCTGCTTAGCGTCGCTTGACAGCAAAGCGGGCCGGGGGGGCCTCCGTGTCCGCATGATCCGCCGCGGAGGTGGCTGCCCTGCTGACTCAGGGTTCCTTGGACCAGGAATTACCCCGAATCCCCGCAGGCGACGAGCAGCTAGCCGGTCTTGGCCTGCTGCTCTCGCTCTCTCATCCCGAGGCGGCGGGCGCAGTGGCCGGCACTGCGCCCGCACGAGCCCTGCCGGGCAGCGACGCCCTGCCCGTCGGCGAAATCCTGCCCGTCGGCGAAATCCTGCCCGTCGGCGAAATCCTGCCCGTCGGCGAAATCCTGCCCGTCAGGGAAAACCTGCCCGTCAGCGGAGCCCTGCCCGTCAGCAACGTCCTCCCCGGCAGCCCGGCGCGGCCGGCGAATGACCGCGCGACGCGGTTGCGCCGGCTCCGCGCGCACATGCCCGCCGCGCCGCTGGCCGGAATTCTCACGGTCCAGGCCATCCTGTCCCTCCGACTGGTGTGGTCCAACACCGCATTCCAGGATGAGGCCCTGTACCTGCGGGCCGGCCGCCTCGAGTGGGCGCACCTCCTGCATGGCACGCCGCTCCCCCCGTTCCCGACCTTCTTCTCGGGCGCGCCCGTCATCTACCCGCCGCTCGCCGCGCTGGCCAACGCGATCGGGGGACTCGCCGGAGCGCGCATCCTGTCACTGGGCTTCATGCTCGGCGCGACGGCGCTGCTCTGGAGCGCCGCCAGCCGGCTGTTCGGCCCGCGGGCCGGGTTCTTCGCCGCCGCGCTCTGGGCAGCGCTCGGCCCCACCCAGCACCTGAGCGCCTTCGCCACCTTCGACGCGATGTCGGTCTTCCTGATGGCCCTTGCCGCCTGGCTCGTCATCCGCGCCGGTACGGTACGAGACGCATCGGCCTGGATGATCGGCGCATCGCTCGCGCTGTCCCTCGCCAACGCGACGGCCTACTCATCGGCGGTCTTCGATCCGGTCGTCATCGTGCTGGCGGCGCTCGTCGCCTGCCCGGAACCAGGCGGCAAGGATGCCCTGCGCCGCAGCGCGGCCGTGCTGACCTTCACCAGCGCCACACTGGCGCTGCTGACGGCAGCAGGCGGCCCCTACTATGCGGCCGGCATCGGCCAGACAGTCCTCTCCCGCGTCAGCGGGGGCAGCCCGCCCCTGTCGGTCCTCGCCGCGGCGTGGGCCTGGACCGGCATCGTCATCACGCCCTCGCTGAGCGCCCTGCTGATCGGCTTCTTCTGGAAGTCCGGGCGGCCCTGGCGGTCCCTGCTGCTCGTCCTCGCGGGCGCCGCGCTCCTGGTGCCGCTGGAGCAAGCCCGGATCCACACGCTGACGTCGCTGGACAAGCACGCGGACATGGGCGCATGGTTCGCCGCGATCGCGGCCGGCTACGCAGTCAGTGCCGTGATCGCCCGGCTGCCGCGGGCGTCAGTGCGAGCCTGCGTCACCTGCGCCGCCGCGGCGGCGCTCAGCGTCCCGGTGATTCTCGGGGCCGGGCAGGCCCGCGCCCTCTATGCATGGCCCAACGCCACCCGGTTCATCGCGGTATTCCGGCCGATAGCGGAGCACACCACCGGGCGGATCCTGATCGAGACGCCCTCCATCGCGGAGTACTACCTCAATACGGGCAGCGACTGGAGGCGCTGGTCCAACACCCGCAGCATCGTCCTGCCGACAGGCCACTCCGTCAGCGTGCACGTCGGCGAGCAGGGCAATCCCGCCGTGTACCGCAGGTACCTCGCCCGCGGGTACTTCTCCATCGTCGCGCTCAACTTCCTGTCCACGACCACGCTCGACCTGGCCATCGCGGACTACCTGAATAACCACCGCCGCCACTATCAGGTCATTGACCAGGTTCGGTACGGCATGAGCCAGTACGTCATCTGGCGGCACGAGCCGTGAGCACCACGGCACCCGAGCGCGGCCGCCACCGGCGCTACGGGGTCCTGCCCGAGCCGCCCGATGATCAGGAGAAGACGTCCTACGCCTGGCGGTCGCTGCGGTACCTGGCCACCGGGCTCTTCGCCAGCTCGCTCTGCGTGATCCTGGCCCAGGTCTTCATGGAGATCCGCAATGCCCGCCAGCTTCCGGTGCCGGTCGCCATCTTCGCCAGCTACACCGCTATCTACCTGGTGTATCAGGTGGTCAGCCTGCCGGTTAACTTCACCGGCCGCAGCTTTGACCTGCGCGCGCACCAGACCCAGGTCGAGGAGTGGTGCCCGGAGCGCTGGCCGGCCGTGGACATCTTCCTGCCCATCTGCCGGGAGCCGGTCGAACTGCTCCGCAACACCTGGACGGGCGTGTTCGAGCTGATTCAGGAGTACCCGGGCTGGGCGCACGCCTACGTGCTGGACGACGGTGACAGCGACGAGGCCGCCGGCCTGGCCCCCTCGTTCGGATTCAGCTACGTGCGCCGCCCGGAGCACTCGCACAAGAAGTCGGGCAATCTCAACTACGCCTTCCAGCGCACCCGCGGCGAGCACGTGGTGATCTTCGATGCCGACTTCCGGCCACGCGCCGACTTCCTGGCCGAGACGCTGCCCTACCTGGACGACCCGTCGACCGGCATCGTGCAGACGCCCCAGTTCTTCCGGGCCAGCCCCCGGCAGGGGTGGGTGGAGCGCGCGGCCGGGCCGACCCTGGAGGTGTTCTACCGGGCCGTGCAGGTATCGCGGAACCGGTTCGGGTCCGCGCTGTGCGTGGGCTCGAACGCCGTCTACCGGCGCGCCGCGCTGGACTGCTCAGGCGGGTTCACCGAGATCCCCTACGCCGAGGACTCGCACACCGGCCTGGACATGCGGTATCACGGCTACCAGCTCACCTACCTGCCGCTGCCGCTCGCGGCCGGAATCTGCCCCTCTACCCTCGATTCCTTCATGCGCCAGCAGTACCGGTGGTGCTGCGGCGCGACCTCACTGATCTGGACCCGGCACATGTGGCGGGTGCCGATGCCGTGGAAGGCCCGGCTGCCCTACGTGGCCGGCTGGCTGTGGAACCTGACCACGGCACTGCGCACGCTGATCCTGCCGCTCATCCCCATCACCCTGCTGATCGCGGTGCCGGGCGAGATCCGGATCAGCAATGCCCTGCTGCTGCTGCCGGCCGTGATCAGCGGCACCGTGCTGTACCCGCTGTGGCATCACGCCGCCTACGGCCCGCGTACCTGGCCGCTGGCCATCGCCGTCGGCTGGGCGCAGGTCCTCGCGCTCTGGGACTACAGCCGGCGCCGGGTGATGTCCTGGCAGCCGAGCCGCGGCCCAGGCGATGCCACCCGCCGGTTCTGGTGGGGAGTGACGGCGTGGAATGGCACGCTCGCGGCCGCCTGGCTGGGCCTCTCCCTGTGGCGGATGGAGCAGACAGGCTCCGACCGGTTCGCCGCCGTCGGCCTGTTCGGCGTGCTCAACGCCCTGATTGTCGGACGCCTGATCTTTCCCGGAAAGAGCACCAGATGACCATCCCTCCGCCGCAGTCAGCCGGGCCGCGCAATGCCCGGCCGTCCCGGAAGGCCCGCCACTCCGACCGGGGCGCCGGCCTCTCGCTGGGCGTCACTCAGCTGATCCAGACCAGTGACCTGCCCGCCGGGATCAACGCCCTGGCGTCCGCCGACGGCAAGACCATCATGGTGCGCTCGGGCCTGGACAAGGCCACCAGGCGGGCGGCCATCCGCCAGGTGCTCGCGCAGACGCACCGCTTTCCCGGCCTGGTCCTGTGGCCGGTCCTCATCGATGCCCGGCTGCGCCGCCTCGTCTACGAGTTCGGCGAGTGGATCGCGACCGCCGGGCAGCATCTGGGCGGCGTCGTGAGCGGCAGTCCGGTGGTGGCTGTCGTCGCCACGGTCACCGTGGCGAGCGCCGCGGGGATCGGCATCTCGACGGTGGTCACGCAGCCCTCGGGGCCTCCGCCAGGATCGGTGCTCTGGCACCAGCAGCACCCCGTGCACGCGCCGCCGCTGCCGGTCCAGCCGCTGTCCTGGCTCGGCGTCTACGAGCCCTCCTCGCCCGCCTCCTACAGCGGCGTCGAGCAGTTCGGGCGGACCGCCGGCCAGGAACCCAACCTGGCGCTGTACTACTCCGGCTGGTATGAGTCGTTCCGGTCCCAGTTCGCGCAGGACGCCTACGACCACGGGGCATACCCCGTCGTCCAGATGAACCCGGAAAAAGTGACCCTGCAGTCCATCGTCGCGGGCAAGTCCGATACCTACCTGGAGAACTTCGCCGACGCGGTGGCCGACTTCGGCCACCAGGTGGTCATCGGCTTCGCGCACGAGCCGGACGCCTCCTGGTACAAGTGGGGCGACGGGTACGTGAGCCCGTCAGTCTGGGTCGCTGCCTGGCAGCACGTGGTGAACGTGTTCCGCAAGCAGGGGGCCGACAACGTGACCTGGCTGTGGACCATGAACGTGCTCGGCAGCTCGACCGTGCCGCTCGCCGACTACTGGCCCGGTGACTCCTACGTGACCTGGATCGGCATCGACGGGTACTACATGCACCTGTCGGACACCTACGCCAGCGTGTTCGGCTCCACCATCAGCGCGATCCAGGGCTTCGCCGCCGGCGAGCCCATCCTCATCAGCGAGACCGCGATCGGCCCGCCCGGCACGGAGCCATCCCAGATCGAGAACATGTACGCGGGAATCCGGACCTACGGGAACCTCGGGCTGATCTGGTTCGACGAGAATAAGCCGGACGAGCCCTACGCGCTGGAAGGTGATCCGGGCGCCATCAAGGTCTTCCGGCAGATGACAGCGATCTGGCGGCTGCAGCAAGGCCAGTGAGCGGCCAGGTCGCCAGGCAGCACGAGCGCCCGGGCGGCCCGGCAGCGGATCCGCGCTGCCGCGCCTGCGGCAGCAGCAGTAAGAGCTGACAGGCCGCGCTCGAACCGGCCGGTCTCGACATTGCGCACCATCCTGTCGATGCCGTGCGCCGCCTGCTCCGGCAGGCTGCCTGCTGACTCGGCTTTCATGGTCCGTCCCTTTCCGGTTTGCCCAAGGCCATCGCCGCCGGAGGGCGACGGGGATGGCTGGCTCGCGTTGAAGTGCCCGCTACGGCTTCCCCGCCGGGCAGCGCGCAAACGGGGACCTCCCACGGCAGCCCGCCCGGGCGCGCAGAAGTCGCAGGACATCCTGGCGGGCAACAGGGGCGACGCTCCCGCGCCGCGCTCAATATGAGGCGGTTCAAGTTGCCCGCGGCGGGTATGTTGCCCGGCAGCGGCACGGGGATCTGATACATTCTGCCTGGGCTGACGCTGAGGCGGCTGATGTGTCGGCTTTGGGAATCCTTAACTTTTAATTGGCTTATCGCGCGATGAACATTGGGAGTCTGTTTAGGATCCCTTTGGCCGTTCGGTCGGCCGCATCTGCCAGGCTGGTGGTCACCGGTGGCGGGCAGTACGCCGGTCCGGCTATTTCCGGGTGACGTCCTTACGCAGGGCAAGACCTCACCGAGCTACACGGGAGAGCAGCAGGTGCGTGCCAGGGGGCCCATGAGCCCTAGTCGTATCTGGGCTCTCGCCTTCCTTGCCTTCTTCCTCGTCGGTGCCGCCTGGGCCATGGCCAGCCCTTACGACGGCGCGCCCGATGAGGTACGGCACATCATCCGGGCGGCAGGCGTCGTGCAGGGGCAGATCTTCCCGACGCCGGCGACCTCGAGGGCCGGAACCCTTGACCTGTACTGGGCGGATCGGTATGAGCTGTTCCTGGCGGCCCATCACGATCTGCACCTGGCGGCCGGTCATCGCCCGACCGCCCGTCGCCACGTCAAGGGCGCAGGCGGCCGGGGACGCGCAGCCCGCTCGCTCCCGCCGCTCAGCCATGCGGCCCGCAGGGCTGCTGCTCGCAGGGGCAGGGCTCTCCTCGCCGAAGCCCGCGACCAGCTCCCACCCGCACCGGCCACCGGCGCGTACCAGACCGTGCCGAAGGGCCTGGTGGCGGGCGGGCCACCCTCGACCGAGTACAACTACTGCTACCACTGGATCGCGTCGCAGAGCGCCGCGTGCGCCCCGGTTCCGGGCAAGGGCGGAAGCAAGCCGTTTACCGTCTTCACGGGCGCGGGCCGGTACAACCCGGTCTACTACGCCGCCGTCGGGGAGCCACTGGTCCGCTGGCCCGACTGGACCGGGATCCTGCTGGCCCGGCTCATCAGCGCCGCGCTCTGCGCCGCCTTCCTGGCCTCGGCCTGGCTCAGCTGCGTGCAGTGGCGTCGGTCCCGGCTGCTGATCGCCGGCCTGCTGGTCGCCGCCACCCCGGCCTTCTTCGAGCTGGCGGGCGCCATCAACCCCAACTCGCTGGAGATCGCGGCCGGCATCTCGCTGGGCGCAGCGGCGATCCCGCTGCTGCTGGACACCGGCTCGGAGCATGTCCAGGGGTGGCTGCGCCGCGCCGCGGTGGCCGCCATCGGGATCGGCCAGTTCCGCGCGATGGGGCCCGCATGGATGGCCGTCCTGCTGGCCGTGCTGCTCATCCCGCCCGTCCGGGCCCGGCTGCGCCAGCTCTGGAGCCGGCGCTCCGCCCGCTGGTGGTCGGCGGCCGTCGTGGCCTCCTGTGCCCTCGGCGCAGCGTGGACCATCGTTTTCCGGACGCTCCAGGCCGAGTCCGACCACTTCACCTACGGCGTCCTCTGGACGCTGCGCCATGAGATCACCGGCGCGCTGCCCAGGAACATCGAGCAGATGGTGGACGGCTTTTCCTACCTCGACACCAGGCCGCCACGCGAGATCGCCGCCGTCTGGCTGATCGCGCTCTGCGCTCTGGTGATCGCCGCTTTCGCCTGGGGAAGCCGGACCCAGCGGTGGCGGCTCGCCGCCCTGATCTGCGGGACCCTGGCCATTCCCGTGACCGTGGAAATGCTGACCGCGAACGCCGTTGGCTTCACGTTCCAGGGACGTTACCTGCTTCCGCTGGCGGCCTCCACGCCGCTGCTGGCCGCCTTCATCACGGGCAGCTCTGGCCGGGTCAGCATCCGCCTGCAGGCTCGCTGGATCCGGGCACTGGTCGTGATCCTGCTGCCCATCCAGCTGCTCAGCCTGGCCTGGGTAATGGACCGGTGGCAGTCCGGTGTCGGCCCGGGTCACTCACTCGACCCGCTGAGCGGCAGCTGGCACCCCGTCACCGGATCACTGCTGCCCCTTCTCGTGATCACCGCCGGGCTGGCCGGCCTGGCCGTGCTGGGGTGGCGAGCCGCCAGGCCCGCCGAGCAGGAGCGGGCCCTGCCCGGCGGCAGCCCTCCTGGCGAGGGGCTGCCGCTGATCCGGCGGATCGCCCAGCCAGATCACGGTCAGCGGACAAGATCGGCCTAGCCGCCAGCCCGCTCCGCCCGGCCGGCTGCCGGGATGAACGACAGCCCGGCCGGGACGTGGACTAGGGAGTGGCCGGCCGCCGCACCGGGGCAGCTGCCGCGCTGCGACTGTCAGCACGGTCGCGCTGCGGCTGGATGGTGTACTTCGGCTCGCGCGCGGATGCCATGCCGGCCTCGAATATCCCGAAACGGGTCAGCGCGGATGATGCCACCAGCGCCGCGCCGGACGCCACGGCCACGGTCCGGCTGCGCCGGGCGAGGATCGCGGCACCGAGTCCGGTCGCCGTGAGGATCTCAGCGAACTGCATGACCGTGCCCGGCCGGCCCTGTTGGTAGGGCTCGGCCATCTCGCCCAGCCGGCGGACCAGCATGCTCTTGGCCACCAGCTCGGTCGCCGCGCCCAGCACAGCGAACCTGATCGCCTGGTCACTGTGCTGACGCGAGACCGCCACCATGGCCAGCCCGCCGGCAGCGGAAGCGGCTGACCCGGCGAACACGTACGGCATCTCACGGTGACCCTCGTGCCAGGCGGGCACGGCGGTATCGCAGAGCAGCGCGGCGGTGTAGGTAGCGATGCCGGGCCCGAGCGTGGCGGCCGCGGCGGTCGCCACGGCGCCGGCCCGCGGCAGCCTGCCGGTGACCGCGCTCGCGGCGGCGGCGCCCGCCGCCGGGCCGTAGGCCGCGAGCAGCCAGGAGCCGACGCTCATCGGCGAGCTGGGCTTGAACACCCGCAGCATGTTCAGGAATCGTGCCGGGCGGCCCAGGTCCTTCACCAGGGCGGCAGCCGACAGCACGATCGCGCCGGCTGCGCCGTTCTTCGCGGCCCGCGCCAGCTCATGGTTGCCGGTTGCCTGCGCGAATGCCGCGAGCACCGACGATGCGCCCGCCAGGCCGCCCAGGAACAGGTAGCCCGGTACCTCCGGCACCTTCCACACTGGCTCCTGCAGGACCGGGCGCCCGTAGTACGAGCGGAACTCGGCACGCGGGACGACCGGTCGCTCGCCGCGATCGCCCCTCCCCCGCCAGCGCCGCGCGGCCCCGGCCGCCGGCGCGCCGGGACCGGCCGCGGAGCCGTTCCCGGCCGCGCCGGTTCCCGCGGCCCGTGCCCCGTCACTCCCGGCCGTGCTCATGACCCGCTCCGTGCCCCGGCGCAGGCGGCCAGCCCGCCGAGTAGGAGAGCGGCAGCCGCGGCGCCCACATGACGCCACATCCGCGGCAGGTCCCTGGTGGTCACGACCGGATCCGGCGGCAGGCCGTACACCTCGGGCTCGTCCAGCAGCAGGAAGAAGGCCCCGCCGCCGCCGATGCCGTCCGCCGGGTCCTCGAGGTAGAGCTGCGCTCCGGCCACGCCCGCGTCCTGGAGCTCGCTGACCCGCTGCTGCGCCCGGTCCCGCAGCTCGTCGAGCGGGCCGAACTGGATGGACTGGGTGGGGCACGCCTGCGCGCAGGCGGGCGTCAGGCCGTCACCGATCCGGTCGTAGCACAGCGTGCACTTGTGCGCCCCCCCGTCGGACTCGCGCCGGGCGATGACACCGAACGGGCAGGCCGGGATGCAGTAGCCGCAGCCATTGCACACGTCATCCTGCACCACCACGGTGCCGAACTCGGTCCGCATCAGCGCGCCGGTCGGGCACACGTCCAGGCAGGCCGCCTCGGTGCAGTGCTTGCAGACGTTGCTCGACATCAGCCAGCGCGAGCTGCCCGGCGCGGCCTGGCCGGCCGACGGCTCACCTGGCGCGGGCGCCGGGGTCCGGCCCGGCCTGCCGATCTGCTCGATGAACGCCACGTGCCGCCAGGTCGAGGCGCTGAGCCCGACCGAGTTGTCGTACGACATCCCGGTCAGCAGCAGCCCGTCCTCGGGGACCGCGTTCCACTCCTTGCAGGCCACCTCGCAGGCCTTGCAGCCGATGCAGATCGAGGTGTCGGTGAAGAACCCCATCCGCGGCGGGTGGTCCTCATGCCCCGCCGCCGCTGCCGGGTCCAGCCCCGCCGCGGCAGCCCGGGGCACCTGCTCGCCGGCCTCTGCGGTCATCTCACACCTCCGTGCCGGTCTGATCGGTGATGCCGGCCCGCTGCTGGTAGGCGCGGACCAGCTCGCGCAGGGCCGGTCCCCGTGGCCGCCGGCCGGGGCGGATATCGCAGGCCAGCGCCTTCACCTCCTGGATGTGCACGTTCGGGTCCAGGGACAGGTGCGCCAGCTCGTTAGCGGCATCCCCGGTCGAGTAACCGTTCGGCCCCCAGTGGTAGGGCAGCCCGATCTGGTGCAGCACCCGGCCCTGCACCGTGATCGGCGACACTCGCTCGGTCACCATCACCCTGGCCTCGATCGCGCTGCGGGCCGTGACGATCGTGGCCCAGCCCATGTGAGTCAGGCCGCGCTCGGCCGCCAGCTCGGGCGAGACCTCGCAGAAGAATGCGGGCTGCAGCTCGGACAGGTAGGGCAGGAACCGGGACATGCCCCCGGCGGTGTGGTGCTCGGTCAGCCGGTAGGTGGTGGCCGCGTACGGGAACACCTCCGACCCCGGCTGATCGCCGCTCGGCTGGAACCGGTCCTCGGGATCAGAGATGATCTCCCTCACCGGGTTGCGCTGCTGCCGGTACAGCAGGTTGCGCACCGGTGATTCCTGCGGCTCGTAGTGGGCGGGCAGCGGGCCGTCCACCAGCCCGGCCGGGGCGAACAGCCACGCCTTGCCGTCGGCCTGCATGATGAACGGATCGATGCCCGAGATCGCCGCCACGCCGGTGGCGTCCTTGGCCGGCCGGTAGCTCGGCGGCCGGTCGGCGACGAAGTCGGCGTTGTCGTGCCCGGTCCACTTGTTCTGCTCGCCGTCCCACCAGACCAGGGCCTTGCGCTCGCTCCACGGCTTCCCGTCCGGGTCGGCGGAGGCCCGGTTGTAGAGGATCCGCCGGTTGGCCGGCCAGGCCCAGCCCCACTCGTTCGCGACCCAGTTCTGCTCGCGCCCTGGCCTGCGCCGGGCGGCCTGGTTCACCCCGTCCGCGTACACGCCGCAGTAGATCCAGCAGCCGCAGGCGGTGGACCCGTCACTCTTCAGCTGCGTGTAAGCCGACAGCGGCCTGCCGCCGGAGTCCCGGCCGTTGACCTCGGCCAGCACCGCCTCGGCGTCCGGCTCGGCCAGCGGCCCGTGCAGCGGGTAATCCCAGGTCAGGTCCAGCACCGGGCGGTCCATCTCGTCGGCCGAGCCGGTCAGCCTGGCCCGGATCCGGCGGCCCAGGTGATAGGTGAACCACAGGTCGCTGCGGATGTCGGCAGCGGGCTCGACCGCCTGGTGGTGCCACTGCAGCATCCGCTGGGTGTTGGTGAAGCTGCCGTCCTTCTCGGTGTGCGCGGCGGCCGGCAGGAAGAACACCTCGGTCTTGATGTCCTCGGTGCGCAGTTCCCCGGTCTCGATCTCCGGGCCGTCCTTCCACCAGGTCGCGCTCTCGATCTGGACGAAGTCGCGGATCACCAGCCAGTCCAGGTTCGCCATGCCGAGCCGCTGCATCCGGGCATTCGCCGAGCCGACCGCCGGGTTCTGCCCGAACAGGAAGTAGCCCTGGCAGGTGCCGTCCAGCTGCGCCATGACCGTCTCGTAGGTGCTGTGGCTGCCGGTCAGCCGGGGCAGGTAGTCGTAGCAGAAGTCATTGTCCGCCCGCGCCGCGTCGCCCCACCACGCCTTGAGCAGGCTGACCATGTAGTCGCGGGTGTTCGACCAGAAGCCCTTCGCGATCGGTCTCGGCCCCGACATAGCCGTCGAGGTCGTCGTTGCTGTGGGCATGCGGCATCGGCAGGTAGCCGGGCAGCAGGTCAAACAGCGTCGGGATGTCGGTGGACCCCTGGATGGAGGCGTGCCCCCGCAGGGCCAGGATCCCGCCGCCGGGCCGCCCCATGTTGCCCAGCAGCGCCTGCAGGATCGCGGCTGTGCGGATGTACTGCACGCCGACGGTGTGCTGAGTCCAGCCGACGCTGTAGACCAGCGCGGTCGTCCGGTCCGGGCCCGAGTTCTCGGTGAGCAGCCGGCACACCTGCTCGAATGCCGCAGCGGGCACGCCGCTGATCCCGGCGACCATCTCCGGTGTGTACCGGGCGAAATGCCGTTTCAGCACCTGGAAGACGCACCGGTGGTGCTGCAGCGTCTCGTCGGTGTCCGGCGAGGGGTGCGCGGCGGCGCCGCCGGAGCCGTGCGCCTCACCGCGCGCGGACTGCCGCAGCTCGCGCATCCGCTCCGCGCCGACCCCGCGCTGCCCGCTGGCCGCCCGCATCTCGCCGCCCTGATACCGCCACGCCTCGAAGTCATAGGCGCGATGCTCCCGGCTGAACCCGGAGAAGATTCCGTCCAGGTCCTCGGTGTCGGCGAAATCCTCGGTCAGGATCGTGGCCGCGTTGGTGTAGGCGAGCACGTAGTCGCGGAAGTACTTCTCGCTGGTCAGCACGTAGTTGATCAGGCCGCCCAGGAACGCGATGTCCGCCCCGGCCCGGATCGGCACGTACAGGTCAGCGAGCGCGCTCGTGCGGGTGAACCGCGGGTCGACGTGGATGAGCTTCGCCCCCCGCGCCTTCGCCTCCATCACCCACTGGAAGCCGACCGGATGGCACTCGGCCATGTTCGAGCCCTCGATCAGGATGCAGTCAGCGTTCTGCAGGTCCTGCTGGAACGTGGTGGCGCCGCCGCGGCCGAAGCTAGTCCCCAGACCGGGGACGGTGGAGGAGTGTCATATCCGGGCCTGATTCTCGATCTGGATAGCGCCGAGCGCGGTAAATAGCTTCTTGATCAGGTAATTCTCTTCGTTGTCGAGCGTGGCCCCGCCCAGGCTGGCAAATCCCAGGGTGCGCCGGGTCCGCTGCCCGTTACGCTCCCACTGCCAGCCGGCCCGGCGGGCGGCGATCACCCGGTCGGCGATCATGTCCATCGCCGTGTCCAGGTCGAGAGACTCCCAGTCCGTGCCGTGCGCGCGCCGGTAGAGCACCTTCTGCTCGCGGGCCGCGCTGGTGGTCAGCTGCAGGCTGGCGGATCCCTTCGGGCACAGCCGGCCCCGGCTGACGGGCGAGTCAGGGTCGCCCTCGATCTGGGTGACCTGGCCATCCTGGACGAAGACCCGCTGACCGCAGCCGACCGCGCAGTACGGGCAGACCGACTTGACGACCTTGTCCGCCGTGGCGACCCGCGGCCGCCGCTCATCGGTCAGCCTGCTCTTCACGGCGGCGCCGCGACCTGAGCTGTCCGCGCCTGCCAGCTGCCGGTAGACCGGCCATTCGGCTATCCACGTGCGCACGCCCATCCAAGCTGTCCCTTCGTGGCCGCAATGCTGCCGCTGCCCGCGGGGTTCTGATTAGCCGTCACATTACATTCCGGGCTCCGCTCGCGGCAGGGCCCCGGGGCCGGCGCGGGCCATCCGGCGGTCCCGACTCGCTGCAGGAGCTGACCGCGCGACCCGCGCGAACGCGGTTAATCCCACGCGGGGGCCGGGAAGCTCTGATCGCAGGCTCTTCCGGTAGCTAGCGATCGCGGACCGGGCCAGCCCGGGACCCCGTGAGGCCGGGAACGGAGGCTCGGGCGAAGATGGTGAGTACCAAGCAGAAGCAGGCGGCCAGGCGCAACGTCAGCAAGGCCGGTCAGGCCGGGCACACGATCGCGCACCTGCCGAGGGAAAGCGCGGACGGCGCTCGGCAGGCAGGGCGGGGCCGTGGCCCGGCGCAAGCGGGCCGGCGGTGACGCACCGAGGGCGCGCGCCAGCCGGGAAAGAGGAAACGTGGCCATCGCAACCATCAATCCCGCCACCGGGGAGACCCTGAAGACCTTTGACGAGATCAGCGACGCAGAACTGGAGCGCTGCCTGGCGGCCGCGGCCCGGGCGCACGAGAGCTACCGGCTCACCAGCTTCGCGCAGCGGGCCGGGTGGATGCGCCGGGCAGCCGACATCCTCGACGATGAGGGTGACCAGATCGCGGCGATGATGACGACCGAGATGGGCAAGACGCTGACCGCGGCCCGCCAGGAGGTAGCCAAGTGCGCCACCGCCTGCCGCTTCTACGCCGAGCAGGCCGAAGGGTTCCTCGCCGACGAGCCGGCCGACGCCGCCGCGGTCGGTGCTGAGCGTGCCTACGCGACCTACCAGCCGCTGGGGCCGGTACTGGCGATCATGCCGTGGAACTTCCCGCTCTGGCAGGCCATGCGCTTCGCGGCGCCGGGCCTGATGGCCGGCAACGTCGGCCTGCTCAAGCACGCGTCGAACGTGCCGCAGACCGCCCTGTTCATGCAGGAGCTGTTCGCCAGGGCCGGCTTCCCCGAGGGGACCTTCCAGACGCTCCTGATCAGCTCCGGCCGGGTGGAGAAGGTGCTGCGGGATGACCGGGTGGTTGCCGCCACCCTCACCGGCTCAGGGCCCGCCGGGCAGTCGGTGGCTGCCATCGCGGGCAGCGAGATCAAGAAAGTCGTGCTGGAGCTGGGCGGCAGCGACCCGTTCATCGTCATGCCATCGGCGGACATCGCGGCGGCGGCCAGGGTGGCCGCCGTGGCCCGCTGCATCAACAACGGCCAGTCCTGCATCGCGGCCAAGCGCTTCCTCGCGCATGACTCGATCGCCGATGAGTTCGAGCGGCTGTTCGTCGAGCAGATGTCCGGCATGACCGTGGGTGATCCCATGCGCGACGGCACCGACGTGGGCCCGCTGGCCTCGCAGCAGCAGCGCCGCGACGTCGAGGAACTCGTCGCCGACGCGGTGGCGAGGGGCGCGAGGGTGCTGTGCGGCGGCAGCGCGCCGGACGGGCCGGGCTATTACTACCCGCCGACCGTGCTCACCGGCATCACCCCGCAGATGCGCGTCCACACCGAGGAGGTGTTCGGGCCGGTGGCGACCGTGTACCGGGTCGCGGACATCGACGAGGCGATCGAGCTGGCGAACGGCACCGAATTCGGGCTCGGCGCCAACGCCTGGACCAGCGACGAGCAGGAGCGGGCCCGGCTGATCCGCGACCTGGCCGCCGGGATGGTCTTCATCAACGGCAACGTCACGTCTTACCTGCAGCTGCCGTTCGGAGGCGTCAGGCACTCCGGTCACGGCCGGGAGCTGGCGGCGCACGGCATCCGCGAATTCTGCAACATCAAGGCCGTCTGGGTCGGCGGCCCGCAGGGCTGACCGGCGGGGACCCGCTGAGCAGCCGGGTCGGGTGGTCGCGGCGCAGGCTAGCCGCCGTGACGCCCGACCCGGTGCCAGGCGCGGCCTGCCGGCTCCTCGAGCGCCATGGCCCGGACGCGCTCGCGCTCGTGCAGGATGCCGAAGGTGAACGAGTTCTCCCCGGCCAGATGAGCCTGCACGCCCAGGTCCCGGAGCACGCCGCGCGCTACCACCGCGTCATGGTGATCGCCCAGTACCGACTGCACGTCCCTGGCGCTGCTGATCAGCCGTCGCGCCGTCTTCCTGGCCAGCACCGGGCTGGCGGCCTCGGCCGCGTACCGGGCGTCCTTGGCCGCCTTGCGGGCCTCGTGCAGGGCAATGTCCCGGTCCGCGCCGGCCGGGGCGGCCCAGGCCCGTCGCATCCGCCGGTGCAGCCGGCGCCGGGTCCTGCGGACCGCCTTCGGCAGCACGATGCCGCCGGGCTGGTCCGCCTGCGGCCCGAGCGGCGGCTCGGCAAGCAGCATGTCCAGCTGCCGCAGCAGCTCCAGGTACCGGCCGGAATCCAGCGCCGCCAGCACCTCCGTGCCTGCCGCGGCCTCGATCGGCGCCATGTGCCCGCGGATGATGGCCTGAACCGGGCCGATCACCAGCTCTGGCGGCAGCTCCGCAACGGCCGTCTCCAGCCGGGCCGCCAGCACCTCGGCGTCGCGGGCGGCTCCGAGGACCTCGCCCAGCCACTTCAGCTCCGCGACAGCCTGCCCGGCCTGATCACGCCGCAGGACCATGCCGAAGGACTTCAGCGTGCTGCGCAGCCGCCGGGTAGCCACCCGCATCCGGTGGACCGAGTCGGGCACGCCGCGGCGGACCATCGGATCGAGCGTGGTCAGCGCGGTCAGCTGCGCCGCCACGTAGGCCAGCACCACGTCGGCGGCCGGCGACTCCGCGGTGAGCGCGGGCGAGCGGCCCGCGGGAGGCAGCCGGTCAGCGAGCGCCCGCTCCAGCTTGGCCTGATGGCCCGCCGGGCGGAATCCGGCTTCGCGGAGCCGCTGGTCCGCCGCCCTGAGCAGCCGTGAGTCGCCTCCGGTCAGCTCCACCTCTACCTCATGCCAGCTGGACAGCGCCGTGGCATCGCCGAGCGCCTGGGCGGCGACAGCATCGGCCACTACCTCGGCCAGCGATGAGCCCGATTCGTCCAGCAGCCTGCGCCGCAGCCGGGCGGTCTCGATCCGGGCCACCGGCTGCAGCTCCTCGCCGCGAGCGCAGGCTCGGACCAGGGCGGCGAGCTCGGCAGGCACCCGCCGTGCGGCCCGCCCGAGCGGAGCCCGGATCTCGATCCGGGTGTCGCCGCCGGCCGGCAGCTTCAGGTGCCAGCCGGCGTCGTCCCCGCCGCGCCGCCGCCGCAGCGTGATTCCGCTGCGGATCAGGCGCAAGTCGGGAGTGTCGAAATACTCCGCCACCAGGTGCTGCTCGTCAGGGCCGGACTCCGCCGCGACGCCGGGCAGATCCCCGAGTTCGGGCAGCACGGCGCCTCGCGCTGCCTCGTACTTCCGCTCAGTTTCCGCCATCTCGGTGAGCATGCTGACGTCATCCCCCACTTTCCCGGCCTGAGTCAGGGGTCAGCCAGATCCTCCAGGCGCCGGATCCGCGGCGGCCCAGCAGCGGCTGGCCCGCCATCCCATCATGACCGGTTCCTGCTGCCGTCATCGCGCCGGCTCGGCCGCGCCTGCGCCCTGCCGTGCGAGAACTCCGTTTGGCAGCCGGGCGCCGGGGTACCCGACAGCATCCGTCGGCACCGGCAGGCAGGAGGACACGCGATGGCGGAGCGGCCCGCAGCAGCGGAAGTCCCGGAAGGGGCAGCAGTGATCACTGACGTGCCGTGCATCGAGAGCACCGACGCGGCTGTCTATGTCATCCCGACGGACGCCCCGGAGGCCGACGGGACGCTGGCCTGGAACAAGACAACGATGGTACTCGACCCCGACGGAGGGATGCTGACGCCCGATCCGGCCAGGCCGGGGCTCGGCCTGCAGCTGCGCGAGGCGGATGCGCGGCAGTACCGGAAGGCGTGAGTCATGCATACCGGATCGCGGCCAGGGAACCACGAGCAGGCCGGCTGCGACCAGGGTGAACGGCCGCCGACCGCAGCCTGCCGGACAGCCGCTGGCCGGCGGCTGCCGCCTCTGTCGAAAGGTAAGAGATGAAGACTGGCACCTGTCTCGCATTACTGGCGATCGGCGCCATTCTCGCCTTCGCGATCCGGGGCCATCCCAGTTTCCTCAACGTCCAGGTCGCGGGCGTCGTGATCATGATCATCGGCGCGGCGGGCCTGGTCCTGCCGGGCCGCGGCTCAGCCTGGCTGCGCCGCCAGGTGATCCGGCGGCGCGGCCCGGCCGGGCAGGTGGTCGGCCGCGTCGTGGAGACGCGCACGCCCTCGTACGTGATGCTGGACCCGGCCGCCGTGGACAGGACCATGCCGTACGTGCAGCCCTCTGGCGAGGAGGCCGCGGTCGTGACCGAGACCGTGCCCGCAGCCGCCGTTCCCGAGGCCGGGGACGTGCTGGAGACCGAGGACGTGCTGGAGACCGGGGGGGACCTGTCCGACACCGCTGACCTGCCTGCCGTGGAAGACAACCTGCCCGATCACGCGGACAGGGTGCGCCGCGCGAACAGGGAGGTCGTCGTGGAGGAGTACTTCGGCGATCTTCCGGAGTAGGCGATCTCCGGAGTTAACAGCCAGGGTCCGGTCAGCCCAGGCTGAGCACGGCGATGACGGCCAGCATCCCCGGCTTCAGTTGCTCCCGCCACTCCAGGTGGCCGTCGCGGCGGCGGAAGAAGGCGAGCCATGCCGCCCGGCCCAGCGCCGCGACGGTCAGCAGCTGCGCCACCAGCGTCAGGGCATAGGGAACGCTCTCGTGGCCCTGCTGCAGGCCCTCGTGGATGAGGCTGAGCGACACGTACCCGTTGAAGGGCGGGATTCCCGCGATCGAGACGCAACCGAGCACGAACGCCGCGGTGATGACCGGCATCCGGCGGGCCAGGCCGCCCATATCCGACAGCCTGGTGGCGCCGGTGCGGTGCACGACGGCAGCCGCGACGGGCACGCCCGTCAGCTGCCTGGCGTCTGCCGCCGGCCGGGAATGGCCTGCTCGAGCACGGCAGTCAGACGGGCCGGATGGCGGGTGCCGATCAGGATGACACCGTCCCACGCCGCACCCGCCCTGGCCGCCGGCACGAACGCGTAACCCGCCATGACGCGCGCGGGCAGCCGGGCCTGCACCGCCGCGGGATCGACGACCAGCCGCAGGTACTGCCGCCGGCTGAACAGCCTCAGGTCGCCGGGCAGCTGCGCGCTCCGGCCGGGCGGGCGGCTCCCGCGGCGCACCCGGTGCGGACCAGGCGCCTGGCCCGCCACGTGCACGTCCCAGCCGCGCACCGCGTCCAGCGGCCCGCTGATCCGCCGCCACAGGCGGCCGGGCGGGACCCCCAGCGCTCCGACCGTGAACCGCCCGGCGGCGATCTCCACGCCGTTGGGCAGGTCGATCAGCACGAGCAGCAGGTAGATGCCGGCCAGCAAGGCCACGGTCAGCAGGAGCGCCCCGGCCGGGCCGCCGTCGCGCCCGTCCGGGCCGCCGACCGCGATCAGGCCGGTCGCGCTGGCGGCCAGCACGATGAGGCAGGCCCCCGCCCGGGCTGGCAGCAGCTGCGAGCACCGCTCCCGGTAACTGGCCTGCGCCCCGGCCGCGGGGCGGGTAGCCAGGCCAGCCGCCCAGCCCGGACCGGCCTCCCCGTTGCTGCCCGGCTCGGCAGCCGCGCCCGGTCCCGCATCCAGGCCGGGGCCCGCGGTGCCGATGAATGCGGCGCCGATGACCGGGGGCAGTGCGGTGCCGGGCTTCCTGCTGCTCTTCATCAGTGCCCAGGCACCTGATCCGCACCAGGCGGCAATGACGAAGACATAGCCGAGGCCGCGGTCCGAGCCCGACCCGCCCGTGCCCGCGAACGCGCTCACCACTCCGGCCACGCCGACAGCGGCCAGCAGCGCGGCCAGCGCCCCGAGCAGGCAGCTGGCCACGATGCGGACGACGGACCGGCGAGGCCCGTGCGTCCGCCCGGCGGGCCGGCGCCTTCTCTCCCAGGCCGCCAGGCAGCCCCAGCCGGTCAGGGTGGCGACGACGAAGATCACGACGAGGGCGCCGCCGCCAGGGCTGCCTCGCCGGTGAGTGGCCAGCGCCACGATGCCATCGATGCCCGCATACGCCAGGAAGGCCGTCACCACGCCGAGCAGGCAGCTCACGGCCATGAGTGCGACCACGCGGACGGTCAGCGATCCGCCTGCCCCCGGCACGCGCCCGGCCCGGCCTGCGGTGTGAGCCGGCTCGGTCACCGGCCCGCCCGGGTCATCATCCGCCCTGGCCGGGCGGACCGCCGCCCTGGCCGGACCCGGCCTCCGCGGGATCCCTGAGCAGGTCGATCATCCGGTTGGCCAGATCGACCTTCCGCAGCTCGATGACTCGCTGCCCGCCCTCGCCCTCCAGCAGCCACTGCCGGCCGTCGCCCGCAGCCACGACCAGCAGGCTGACCCCGACCTGCGGCCCGCGGCTGCGGGTGACGCGGACCTGGGCGAGGCTGGCGAAGTGGCTGGCCAGCTCGGCTGTCAGCGGAGCCGGAGAGCCAGATGCCGGCCGCGGATCCCGTGACTGCGTCACGTCGATTCCGCACCAGCCGATCAGCGCGGGCAGCACGGCCCTATCCCAGACCAGGGTGAAGGGCGGGAGGCTGCCGTCCGGGCCCGGCAGCCGCTCGGCCAGCGCGCCCAGCGGGCGGTACGCGGCGTACAGGCCGGCCAGCGCCCACTGGCCGGTCACGAAGTCAGGCCGGCGGGGGTCCGCGGCCGTCGACACCTCAGCCACCCAGTAGGGCTGCGAGCGCATCCGGGTGATGATGCCCAGGTCGCCGCTGATCGCCACGCGCCGCACCCCGGCCGGCTGCCCGGCCGGATTCGCCGACCATCCGGCCAGCTCGGGCGGGACCGGCTCGCGGGCAGGCTCCGGCGAGCCCGGCCTGATGTAGCCGCGCTGCTCCAGGCTCGCGGCCGCGTCCGCGAGAGCCTGATCGCCGCCCGCCAGCGCCGCCATCCCGGCGGGCCCGGCGGGCCCGGAGCCGGCCGCCGGATGGCCTGGCCGGCCATCCTGGCTCTCCGCGAGCTCGGCCAGCAGCGGCGTCACGGTCTGCAGCGCCGGGCCGCGCACGTCGGCGGGCAGGTAGTCAGGATCCAGGGCGACGCAGTCCAGCTCGGCCCGGCTGAACGAGTCGAGCCGGACCTGGCCCGCATCGTGGGCGGCCGCCCAGCGCTCGATCATCGGGACCGGGGCCTGGCCGCCGCGCCTGCCGCGCCGGATCATCGCCGCGGCGGCCGGCGCTCGCCCCTGCTGGCCGTGGCGCTGCGCGCCGCGACGGGAAGCGCGCGCGTGATCGTGGCGAGATCGCCATGCGCGATCATCACAGCCACGAGAGCGCCTTCCCGATGTCGTGCCCGATGCCGCCGCCGAGCTTACCCAGTTCGTCCCCGGCCCACGAGCCCGCGTCCTCGATCCCGTGCCAGGCGTCCTTGCCCCAGCTGGTCACGTCGTTCCAGTGCTGGTAGACGAACGAGCCGGCGAAGTACAGCGTGGTCCCGATCAGCACTCCGGCTACCACGACCTGGCCGCCGGGAATAACGGCCAGCGCCGCGCCCGCCCAGGCGTACCCGAGGCTGCCGCCGAGCGCGATCCCCGCGGCCGCGAAATTGACGCCGGCCACCACCCGGGAGGCGTTGCCGCCGAACATCCCGCCGGGGCCGAAGCTGGGACCGGGCCGCCACTCGGTCAGCACGTCGCCGAGCATCGACACGCCCAGCCCGGCCCTGGCGAAGTTCGCGGCCAGGCCGTAGTCGCCAGGGTTCGGGCGGAAGGCCTCGAGGAACTTGGCCCAGGCCGACTGCTGAGTGCGGGTGGCTCCCATGACATCGGCCCAGTCCTGGTAATAGGTGCTGCTGAACCAGCCGGTCCGGCCCGACTGGATCGCATCGAAGGTGCTCCCCCAGGTGCCGAGCGCACGGCCGGTCGCGGCGGCGGACTCGAGGTAGCCCACCTCAGCCCGGCCGAGGATGACAGCGCCGAACGCGCCCCAGCCGTTGAGCGCCGACTGCACGACTGTCTTGTTGTTCCAGGCGAAGATCTCGTCGATCACCATGTCCCAGACGCTGCCGCCGGTCACGCCGTGAGCTCCGCCGGACACCGGCCCGGGCGACTTCCCGGTGAGCTCGCTCGCGGCGGCGTCGAAGCCGGCCGCGGCCCTGGCGGCGGCCTGGCTGGCCTCCTGCTGCGCTGTCGCGCACAGCCCGAGAGCGCGCGCCCGGTCAGCGTCGTACTGGGTGGTCAGCGTCGCGACCCTGGCCCAGGCGCCGGCGGCCGACGACTGCGCGTCGGTAGCCGCCGAGCGGGCGCTGTCCGCGGTGGCCTTGGCGGCCGGCGAGTGCGGGTTCGCCGCGGCCTGGGTCTCGGCGGTGGTGGCAGCCTGGTCCGCCTGGCCGGCCGCCGTCTCCGCCTGGCTCGCGGCGTCCTGCGCGGCCAGCAGCGCGCTCGCGGCCGCGTTGGCCACCGCGACCGCCGCGTTGGCCTGCCTGGCCGTCTCCTTCGCGGTCGCCAGGCTGCTGGCGTAACCATGCAGCGCGGTCGCCCCCCTGGCCAGCGCGGCCGAGGTCACGGCATAGGCGGCGGCCAGGCCGTTGGTGGCCTCGGCGAAACCTGACGCGCCGGTCCCGGTCCAGGCCGGTCCGCCGGCCTGGCCCGCGGCCGAGACCAGGGTGGCGCGGTTGCGCTCGATCTCGCCCTGAGCGGCCGTGTAGGTGGCGGCGCCGCGCGCGAGCGCCGCAGGATCACCCGGCGGCACCGGGATCGGGCTGAGGAACAGCCCGCCGCCGCCATCGCTGACCAGCATGGAGAGAACCGACCCTCCGGTTAGGGAGCTGCGGGGCAGCTCTCGATCGTGCCAGGCATCTGGGTGGCATCGGTCACCGTGTAGGCCCCCGACGCGCTGGATGTCGCGCTACTGAGCGACGCTGCGCACTCATCCAGGCAGGCCAGCGCGCCCGCCAGCAGCGACTGCAGCAGCAAGAACGTGCCCGCGGCCGGCTCCTGGCAGCCCGCCGCGGCCGATGCCGCGCCGCTCAGGCTGCCGCGAGCCGACGAGGTACCCGCCGCCGCGCTGCTGACCTGAGCGGCCATGGCCTCCAGGGCGGCCGACTCCACCGAGATGGCGCCGCCGCCACCTCCGACCAGCATCTCCGCTGGCCCTAGCGGCCGAAGCTGGCGCCGACCTGGGTGTCGTTCTGCTCGTAGGCCACGGACGCCTGGCGCATCAGCATCGCGATGTCGACCAGGGCCTGGTGCAGCGAGCGGGACGACTGCTGCCACTGCTGGTACAGCGCCATGAACCGGGCCTGACCGACGCCAGCCCAGTCAGAGCCCAGCGGCGCCACCTGCGACGCCAGCTGGGCCAGGGTCGCGTCGATCGAGGCGGCGCCCCCGTTCAGCTGGGAGGAAACGCCTGCGAGCTGCTCAGGGGTAACGCGGATCAGGCCTGCCATCACTTCTCCTCGCCGATTTGGTTAAACGGGCATTCACATTCAGCAGGGCCCTTCAAAGCACCATTTTGGGACCCTAAGAGCAGCCGAAATCCTACTATGTGAACCATCATGAATCACGGAATCCACTCAACACGGGCGAGCCATCCGGCAACCGGCAGCGCCGGGGAAAACGGTGCCGGGGACGAGCGTGACTGACGGGCTGGTCACGGACGTGACCGCCGCTTCCGGTCAGCCGCACGGGTCGCCGCGTTCGGCAGAGTCGCCGCGCCCGGCAGAGTCGCCGCGCCCGGCAGGGTCACCGCGCATCCACCGGCCCGAGCGATCCTGGCCGCACCCGCCCGGTCCGGCCGGCATCGAGCTCACCGCCCCGCCCAGCCCGCCGGAGGAGGGTTCCAGCCGGCTGACCGCGCTGCTGCCCGCGCTCGGCAGCCTGGCCATGGTGGGGTTCGCCTTCCTGATCCACAACCTCCTCTACCTGGTCGTGATCGGCGCGATGGTCGTCGTCATGGTCGGGGCCGGGCTCGCGACCACGCTGAGCCAGCGGCGGCGGCGCGCCCGCCGCTGGGCCCGCACCCGGCAGCGCTACAAGGCGCACCTGGAGTCCGTCCGCGCGCAGGCGGCGATCGCGGCGACCGCGCAGCGGGACGCGGCCGAGGCCTGCTTTCCCGATCCGGCGGCGCTGCGGATGGTCGCCGCGAGCGGCGACGGCCTGTGGGAACGGCGGCCCGGCGACGCGGATTTCGCCGCGGTCCGGCTCGGCCGCGGACCGGTCCCCGCCTCCCGCCCGGCCCTGATCCGCCAGGACGGGGGGCCGCTGGCCGAGGCCGACCCCGAGCTCGCCGATGCGGCCGATCGGGTGGTCGCCGAGACCGCCATGCTGCCGGCGGCGCCGGTGGCGATCCCGCTCGGCCAGCTCAGCAGCATCGCCATCGTCGGGGAGCCGGATGCCTGCCGGGCGCTGGCCGGTGCCTGGCTGGCGGGCCTGGCCACCTTCCACGCGCCGGCCGAGCTGCGGATGATGGGCCTGGTGCCGCTCTCGGCCGTCCGCGCGTGGGACTGGCTGAAGTGGCTCCCGCACACCCGCGATCCCGAGGCCGGCGAGGGCCTGGGCCGGGTCAGCCGGGCGGTCACCGCCGACCCGGTCGCGTTCGCGGCCCAGGTCGAGGGGCTGGCCCGGCGGCGGCTGGAGAGCCTGCGGCGCCGGACCGAGCAGGCCGGCCTGCTCGTCGCCGCCTCCGGGCCCGGCCAGCTCGCCCGGCCGGACCAGGAATCCGAGCACGTCGTCGTGGTCGTGGACGGTTACCGCCCCGGCGAGGCATCCGGCGAGCTCGAGACCCTGCTGGCCTCCGGCGCGTCGATCGGCGTCACCGTCATCGTGCTGGTGCGCAGTCACGCCGAGGTGCCCGCCGCCTGCGGGGCCCGGGTCGACTGGGAGCAGGCGCGCACGGTCCGCTACGTCGGGTCCGGCCCGCACGGCCGGGTCGAGTCGGGCGTCATCCCCGACCGGCTGGACACGACCCTCGCCTCTCAGCTGGCCCGGACCCTCGCTCCGCTGGCCCTGCAGTCCGGCGAGGCCGGCGCTGACCTCGCCGACCCGGTGCGGCTGGTCGAGCTGCTCGGCGCCGACGAGGCGGCCCAGCTGGACCTGCTGGCGCAGTGGCGGTCGCCCGGCTCGCTCGCCCACGGCCTGCCGCGCGATTTCCTGGCCGTGCCGATCGGGCGCAAGGACGACGGATCGCCGCTGCTGCTCGACCTGAAGGAGGCCGCCTCCGGCGGGATGGGCCCGCACGGGATGCTGGTCGGCGCGACCGGGTCCGGCAAGAGCGAGCTGCTGCGGTCGCTGACCGCCGCCATGGCCGCCCGGCACGATCCCGCCCTGGTGAACATGCTGCTCATCGACTTCAAGGGCGGCGCTGCGTTCGCCGAGCTGGCCTCGCTGCCGCACGTGGCCGGGCTGGTCACCAACCTGGCCGACGACCTGAGCCTGGTGGACCGGATGCAGCTCGCCCTCTCCGGCGAGCTGGCCCGGCGGCAGGAAGCCCTCCGGCTGGCCGGCAACCTGGGGTCGATCACCGACTACCAGGCGGCCAGGGCACGGGGCGAGCCGCTGGAGCCGCTGCCCTACCTGCTGGTGGTGATCGACGAGTTCGGCGAGCTGCTGGCGGCCAAGCCCGACTTCCTGGACACGTTCCTCACCGTGGCCCGGCTCGGGCGCTCGCTCGGCGTGCACCTGCTGCTGGCCACCCAGCGCCTGGACGAGGGCCGCATCCGCGGCCTGGAGCCGCACCTGCGCTACCGGCTCTGCCTGCGCACCTTCACGGCGGAGGAGTCCCGTGCCGTGCTGGGCTCGGCCGACGCCTTCGAGCTGCCGTCGCTGCCCGGCCTGGGCTATCTCAAGGTGGACACCGAGAAGGCCCGGTTCAAGGCCGCACTGTGCGGCAGCGCGCAACCCTGGCAGCTGCAGAACGAGACCGGCGCGGCGCAATCGGGGCACGCTACCGCCCCCGGCGGCCTGCTGCGGCCGCTGAGCCTGGCGGGATCAGCCGGCCCGGACGGACGGGCCGCCGCGGCCTCGTTTCGAACGAACGACCTGCGGGTGCTGGTCACGATGGCGGCGGAGGCCGCCGGCGACCGGGCGCGCCAGATCTGGGTGCCGCCCTTGCCGGCCGACCTCACCCTGGGCCGCCTCGGCCTGACCGCATCCGGCAAGCCGGGCGAGGAGTCCGGCAGGGTCCCCATCGGCCTGGCTGACCTGCCGGAGCGGCAGGCTAAGCTGGCCATCCGGTACGGCCCGCACGGCGCGGGCGGCAACCTCGGGCTGGCCGGAGCGCCGCGATCGGGCAAGTCCAGCTTCCTGCAGGCGCTGGTGCTGGCCCTGGCGGCCGGCCACAGCGCGGAGCAGCGCCAGTTCTACTGCCTGGATCTGGGCGGCGGCAGCCTGTTCGAGCTGACCGCCCTGCCGCATGTCGGGGCGGTGATCGGCCGCGGCGAGGCCGAGGCGGCGGCCCGGCTGTTCCGCGACCTGCGCGCGCTGCTCGATGAGCGCGCGGCCCTCCGGCAGGCCGGTCAGGCGGACCCGGGCTGGCCGGAGGTGTTCCTGGTCGTCGACAACGTCGGCCAGCTCCGCCAGTCCAGCCCGGACCTGGAGGCAGACCTGATCGAGCTGGCCACCGCGGGACTGCCCTTCGACGTGCACGTCCTGCTGTCCGCCAACCGCTGGCTCGACGTCCGGCCGCAGCTACTGGACGCGCTCGGCAGCAGGTGGGAGCTGCACCTGGCGGACCCGGTGGAGTCGCTGGCCGGCCGGCAGGCCGCGTCCCGGGTCCCGGCCGGGGTGCCCGGCCGGGGACTGACCAGGGACGGGCACATCTTCCAGGCCGCGCTGCCGGCGCTGTCCCGCGAGCCGTCCCCGGGCAGCCTGGCCGAGGCGGTCGAGGCCGTGGCCGCCGCGGCCGGCCCGGCCCGCGCGCCGGCCATCGGCCCGCTGCCCCCGGCAGTGACCGCGGCCGGGGTGGACGACCTGGCGCGCGCCGCGGGATCGGCCCCGGCCTCGCCGGGCGGCGGGTTCCTGCTCGGCGTCAGCGAGTTCCGCAGCCGGCCCGTCCAGCTGGACCTGGCCGGCGCCGGCCAGCGCCTGCTGGTGTACGGCGACGGCGGTTCGGGGCGGACGTCGCTGCTGCGGCGCATCGTCGGCTACCTCCAGCAGGCCTGCCGGCCCGGCGAGCTGGCCCTCGACATCGTCGACCCCGGCCGCGGCCTGCTCGGCCTGGCGGACGGGCCGCTGGTGCACGACTACGCGGCCAGCGCCGGCGCGGCCGAGAAGCTGGCGCTGCGGCTCGCGGCGCAGCTGCAGCCCAGGGCGGTGCCCGAGGAGGCGGGGGTGGCCGAGCTGCGCGGCGCGCGCTGGTGGTCCGGGCCCCGGCACCTGCTCGTGGTGGACGACTACGACCTGCTGGTCGGCTCGATGGGCGGGCCGTTCACGGTGCTGGCCGAGCTGCTGGCCCAGGGCGGCGACATCGGCTTCGGCGCGATCCTGACCCGCCGGGTGGCAGGCAGCCAGCGCACCTCCTTCGAGGCGTTCGGCCAGCGCCTGCGGGAGCTGGCCGAGCACGTCCTGATCCTCTCCGGCCAGCCGGACGAGGGCCCGCTGGCGGGCGGCGTCGCGGCCCGGCAGTGGCCGCCCGGACGCGGCATCCTGATCTCCGGGCGGGCCAGGCCCCAGCTCGTCCAGTGCTGCCTGGAGACGGCCGGGCAGCCGGACCCGCCGGCATCCGGGACGCCGGCATCCGGGACGCCGGCATCCGGGACACCGGCATCCGGGGGACTGCCCGGCGCCGGATGGGGCAGCCGATGACCGCGATCCGGGTCATCCTGATCACCGTCGCCGGGCCGGCCGGTCATGTCAACGTCGGCGTCCGGTCCGATGCGACGCCCGCCGAGCTGGCCGCCTCGCTCGGCGCCATCCTCGGCGTCAGGCCGCCCTGGCCCGCGGCCGAGCATCGCTCGCCGCCACGGCCGGGAGACCCGCGCGGCCAGCGGTCGCTGCTGATGCCCGGTGACGCGCTGGCCGACGCCAGCGTCGCGGACGGCGACCTCGTGCTGTTCCGCAAGGCCGGCGAGAACTCGCCCGGCTCGGCGCCGCCGGGCACATCGGCCGGGCAGCACGCAGCGACCGACGCACCGCGGGCAGCCCGCGCCCCGCAGTACGCAGCAACCGACGGGCAGTATGCAGCAACCAACGTCCGCCCGCAATCGGCCTGGCTGCCGCCTGTGGGCGCCGAGCAGGGAGCAGAGCCCACATGACCAGCCTTGACGAGCCGCCGCTGAGCGGTCGCTTCGGCGCGGCCACGCCCGGCGCGCGCCCGAGCCCGCCGTCGCTGGAGGCGCTTCTCGCCGCGCCGCAGGCGCCCCGCCGCCGGCTCACGCCGCGCCGGATCCTGGCCGCCGCCGGGATCCTCGTCGTGGCCGCGGGAGGCTACGCGGCCGGGCACTACACCTGGACGACACCGCCCCCGGCCGTGTCCCAGCGGGTGGTCACCGGCGCGGCCCTGCCGGCCGGGGCTCAGCTGACCGGCGCCGACCTGCGCGTGGTCACCGTGCGGCCGGGCGGCGGCGTGCCGGCCGGCACGCTGAGCCCGGCCGCGGCGGCCCGCCTGGTCGGGCTGGTGACCCGGACCGCCATCCCGGCCGGGGCCTTCCTGGAGCGATCGCTGCTGGCCCCGTCGGGGGCGATCCCCGGCCCGGCTCAGGCACTCGTCGGCCTGGCCCTCAAGCCAGGCCAGCTCCCCGCCGCCGGCCTGGCGGCCGGCGAGCAGGTGCTCGTCATCGCCCTGCCGGTCAGCTCCGCCGGAACGGCGCTCAGCCCGGTGCCGTTCCTCACCACCACCGTCTGGTACCTGCAGGGGCCCGACAGCTCCGGTAATGCCGATGCGACGATCATCGTGCCGGCCCGGCTGGAGACGGTGCTGGCCGGTTACGCGGCCAGGGGCGAGATCGCGCTGGTGGCAACGGGCCAGAGCGGCGCTGCCCCGGCGCCGGCTGGGGCAGCCCCGGCGCCGGCTACGGTCACCCCGAAGCCAGCCAGGGCCCGCAGGGCCAGGCTCCGCACCAAGAAGACAGGTAGCGCCTCATGACCTCCGCAGAGCAGCACCGCCAGCGGGTCACCGTGGTGAGCCCGTTCGGGCAGCACCAGGTCGACCTGCCCGTTGACGTGCCCGTGTCGGGATTCCTCCCGGACCTGCTGGCCGCGGCCGGCCTGCATCCCAGCCAGGCACGCACCGGCAGCGCGGGCTGGCAGCTGCAGGACGCGGGCGGCCGGACGCTGCCGGCCGAGAGCACGCTGGCCGCGCATGGCGTGCTGCCAGGGGACATCATTCAGCTGCGCGGGGTGCAGCCGGGCCGGCCGCCAGCGCAGGCTGCGGACGGTACCGGCGCGAGCGACCCGGGCGGCGCGAGCGCATCGGGCAACGGCCGGGACAAGATCCTGCTGTCCCGGCGGCCCGGACGGCCGCAGGCGCCGTCCGGGCCGCCCGAGGACAGCCTGAGCCCGCTGCAGCGGGCCGAGGCGGTGCTGCCGCAGCGAGTCGGCCGGCCCAGCCGCCTGGTTGCCGCGACCGCGGCATTCTTCAGGGGACCAGCCGCGCTGCTGGCCGCGGAGATGGCCGACCGCCGCGGGGGCCCGGCTGCCGGACTGCCCGGACTGCCCGGACTGCCCGGTGGTTCCGGCGCGGGCCAGCCGGTTACGCCGGACAGCCAGCGGGCTCCGGCCGGGGATCAGCCGCCCCCCTCCGGGGACCAGCCGCCCCCCTCCGGGGGGCCGGGGAACGCGACTGCCGCTCAGCCGCGGCCGCAGCCGGGCCAGCCCGGTCCGCGCGGCAGCGACCCGCAGGCGCATCCGGCGGTGCCGGCCCCGGCCGGCACCGGCTGCTGCCCGCGGACCTGACGCTGCCTGCGCCCCCCACCCGGCTGGAGTGCGCCAAGGTCCGCTGGCGCGAGCTGGATCACCTGGGCCAGCTCGACACCCGGATCACCGACCCGCGGCTGCGGCACTGCGCCACGATCGCCGTGGTCTCCCCGAAGGGCGGCGTGGGCAAGACCACGATCACCGCGCTGCTCGGCACCCTGTTCTCGCTGCTGCGCCGGGATCCGACCGTCGCGGTGGACACTAACCCCGACTTCGGATCGCTCGGCCGCGTGCTCACCCCCGACCAGACCTGGTACGTCGACGACCTGGCCCGGCTGGTGGCCGAGGACGACGAGCTCTCGCTGACCGCACTCGACTCGCACTTGGGCCGCGCTATTCACGGCCTGCTCGTGGTCCCGGCACCCACTGACCCGCGCCGGATGGCGGCACTCGACGAGGACGCCTACCGCCGGATCATCACCAGGCTGAAGGACTTCTTCAGCCTGATCCTGCTCGACTGCGGGACCGGCCTGCAGGATCCGGCATCGGCGGCGGCCATCGCGGCATCGGATCAGGTCGTGCTGCTGACGGACGCCCAGCCGGCCACGGCCAGCCTGGTGGCGCAGTCCGCCGACCTCCTGCATCAGTCAGGGCGCCCCATCACCGTGGTGGTCAACCGGATGCCGGCCCGCGGCGCCCGGCTGGACCTGGACCGGCTGAGCCGTTACCTGCCCGCCGCCCGCGGCCTGGTGGTGGTGCCCGACGAGGTGCCCGCGGCGACCAGGCTGGCCGGCGGCGGCTTCCACTGGCGAGATGCGCCTGAAGGGTGGCAGCTCGCCATCCGGCAGCTCGCGGTGGTGCTGGTATCCGACTGGCAGCGGCTCGGGCTGGCGCAGTAGGCGACGCCGGGGCCCGGCGAGGCGGCGGGCGAGGCGGCCCGCGCCAGGGCGGTCTGGGCCGGCGGCGACGCAGGTCGCGCGCCCCGAGGCGGCAGACGAGCAGGATCGCGGCCATGGCATCAGGCCTCCTTTCCGCGCTGCATGAGGCTCGCCATCGGCGTCAGGATCAGGGCGTCTCGGACTGCAGGATCTCCGCCGCCGGACGGCGAGCGCCGATGCGGGCCGGAACGATGGTCAGCCCGGCCACCGCGACCAGGGTTCCCAGTACCGCGGCGGCCAGCCACCAGGCCGGCGGCACGGTGAGGACTCTTCCGCCCGAGCCGTTCGCGGCGGCGAACAGCCCGATGCCCAGCGGGACGCCGAGCAGGGCGCCGGGCAGCGCGGGGAGCACCTGCGCCGCCGTCAGCCCGGCGCTGACCTGCTCGGGGGTGGAGCCGAGCGCGCGGGCCAGCGCCGATGCGCGGCTGGTATCCAGCACCGTCGCCCAGGTGGCGCAGATCACGTTGAGTACCGCGAGGGCGACCAGCACGATCGTGAGCACCTGCAGCATCTGCTCATCCCGGTCGACCACGGGATTGCCCAGCCCGTTCGATCCGCCGAACGCCTTCAGGTCGGCGGTGGCATGGAAGGCGAGCACCGCGACGATCCCGGTGGCCGTGACCGCGACGCTGGCCGCGCTCAGCAGGGCGCGGCGCGGACGGCGGGCGATCAGCCGCAGCCCGAGCAGCACCGGCACCGGCAGCCGCGCCGACACGGCGATCAGGCCGGCCCGGCGGCGCGGCGGCCGCGTCGTGCTGGCCAGCGCGCTGACCGTGCTGGTGCGGGCGGCCCGGATGGCGGGAACGAGGGTGGCGGCCAGGGCCAGCGCAAGCCCCACGGCCAGCACGAGGCCGGCGATGGACAAGGTCATCGCCGGCGCGCCCGGGGTGCCGACCAGGCCGGCGCCGGGACTGGTGATCAGCGGGGCGGCCAGCCAGCCGACCGCTAGCCCGGCCGCCGCGGCGACCAGCGCCAGGACCAGGTTCTCGGCCAGGAGGATCGCCGAGACGAATCCCGGCGTGCCGCCGACCGCCTTGAGCAGCCCGACCCGCCGGGTACGCTCCGCCATCCGGCCGCCGGCCAGCACCGCCACGCTGGTCAGCGCGAGCAGGCCGGCCAGCCAGGCGCCAGGCGCCAGTACCTGCTGCTCGTCCTGCACCAGCAGGCCGTCAGCGGCGGCGATCCCCTGCCACGAGGCCATCGACGGCGCGGCCGGACTGTTGCTGCTGCCGTACCGGCTGACGAACGCCTGGGCAGCCGCGGGATTGCTGAGCTTCAGGTTCAGGACGTAGGTGGCAATGGGATTCGCGGACGTGCCGAGGCTGATGGCATCTGGCCCGGTGAGCCAGATCAGGCCAGTGTCGCGTGCGGAGATGTTCGGGCCCTGAGGCCTCGCATAGCAGCCCCCGCCGCCGCTGTAGCAGAGATTCGGGTACGGCGGGTTGGCCGCCGTCACCGCGATCCCGGCCACCGTGAACGGCCGGCCGTTCAGGGTGACCCGGTCGCCGACGCCGACGCCGAGCGCCTCGGCGAAGGTCCGCTCCAGCACCACGCCGCCGGGGCGCACCCAGCTGCCCGCCGTGAGCCCGGGCTGGTCAACCGCGGCTGGCGACTCCGCGCGCCCTTCCGCCTCCGCCCCCGCCGTCAGCCTGCCGGCCCGAACGAGGGCGCCCACCAGCGGGTAAGGCCCGCTGTGGCTGGTGACCCCGGCAGCGCGGATCAGTGCCGCGGCGCCGGACGGCGGCTGCGACTTCTGGCCCGGCGCATGCTGGACCGGCAGATAGGCGACCACGTCCGGCCCGTTCGTCGCCGCCCGGGTCTGCTGGTACGGCTGGCTGGTGACCCCGCGCAGCACGAGGCCGAGGGTGAGGGTGGCCGTGGCCGCGGTGATGGCCAGCAGGAGCAGCACGGCCTGGGCCGGCCGGTGCCGGAGGTCCCGTGCGACGAGGCGGCCGATGAGCCGGGCCCGGCCCATGGCGTCAGCCCTCCAGCCCGGCCAGGGCACCGAGGTGCCCGGCGCCGACGTTCCCGGCAGTGCCGCCAGTCAGCCTCGTATCATCGACGAATGTCCCGTCGCGCATCGAGATCAGCCGGTCGGCGGTGGCCGCGACCCGGGTGTCATGGGTGACGATGACCAGCGTCTGGCCGGCCTCGTGCAGGCTGTCGAACAGCCGCAGTACGTCCAGGGTTGCCTCGCTGTCGAGGTTGCCGGTGGGCTCGTCGGCGAGGACGACCAGCGGGTCGTTGGCGAGCGCGCGGGCGATCGCGACCCGCTGCCGCTGCCCGCCCGACAGTGCCGAGGGCAGGAAACCGGCCCGGTCGGCCAGACCAGTCCGCTCGAGCAGATCGAGCGCCCGCCGCCGGGCCGCCCGGGGTGACCGCCCGGCCAGCAGCGCAGGCAATTCGACGTTCTCGACGGCGGTGAGCTCGTCCATCAGGTGAAAGGCCTGGAAGACGAAGCCGATCGCGTCGCGCCGGAGCCTGGCCAGGGCCCGCTCCGTCAGCTGGTCGATGCGCCGCCCGTCCAGCCACAGCTCCCCGGCCGACGGCCGGTCCAGGCCGCCCAGCAGGTGCAGCAGCGTGGATTTCCCGCAGCCGCTCGGCCCCATCACCGCCAGCGTCTCGCCTGACGCAACGTCCAGGTCGACCTCGTCCACCGCGCGGACTAATGCTGCTCCGGCGCCGTACTGCTTGCGTAGCCCGCGGGCGCGCACGACCGAGCTGCTGCCGGTGCCGCCCGTGATCCTTCCCGTATCGCTCATGACTTGCCCTTCCGGCCGGTCCAGTTCCGTTCGCACGCCTCCAGCCAGCGCAGGTCCGCCTGCAGCCGGAGCACGATGCCTTCCAGTAGCAGCGCGGCGTCCGAGCGGCCGGGCTCGGCCATGGCGGCGCGCTGCGCTTCGCGCAGCCGGCGCAGCAGCTCGCGGCGCTGCGCGTCGACGATGGCGATCGGGTCGGCCAGCCTGGCCGCCGCTGCCGCGATCAGCTTGAGGTGAAATTCCGCCAGGTCGGGCCTGGGCCAGCTGACTTCGGCGAGCCAGTCAGCGACCCGCTGCTGGCCGGCGGCCGTCAGCGCGTACACCTTGCGGTCCGGGCGGTCCGCCAGCCCGGCTGCCAGCTCGCACTCGACCAGGCCCGCCTTCTCTAGCCGGGACAGCGTGACGTAGATCTGCCCGGCATTCATCGCGTCGCCGAGCGGGCCGAGCGCCTGCCCCAGCCGCGCGCGCAGCTGGTAGCCGTGCGACGGCTCCTTCGCTAGCAGCGCCAGCACCACTTCCTGCTGCACGGCTCTCCGATCTAACGGTTAGCTATAAGAGATAACGGTTAGCCTTCCGGTTGTCAAGAGCCAGGCGCTGAGCATGGCCGGCCAGCCAGCGGGCCACACCCGAGGCCATCGAGGGCAGGCGGCGCTGCCCAGCCGGATGCGGCGGCCGGCTAGGCCAGGACTACCACCAGGCGGCGCGGGATTCGCAGCGTGGCTGATGGCTCGTACTCCACCCGCTCGCCGGGCAGGAACGCGCAGTGCTCGCGCACCGCGTCGATCGCTCCGGCCGCCAGCGCCAGCGCCAGCGCTGGTCCCGGGCGCGGGCGGATGCCGAATCCGGAAATGAAAAGGCGCTGGCTGAGATGCCAGGAAGGTCCTCCTGACCGGTCGCGTAACGGGGAAACGGCCCGACGAGATTTGCCTGCGACACGTCACACCAGCTCTCGGAAGCAGGCTCACGATGCTCGCTCTCGCCAGGTACCTCGGGCTGCGGCGTCAGCAGGTTCACCCTCTGGCTCATCTCGCGCCGGGATCCCCGCCGCGCGTCCCCGGCGCGGCCCGCGCGGCGGCGGCCACGCCGGCCGCCTTCGCGGTGCTGACGGCCGCCGCCGCGGTGCTGACCTCCGCGTTCGCGGTGCTGACCTGCGCCGCCGCGGTGCTGACGCCCGCCGCCGCGGCGCTGGCCGCGCGCGTGCCAGGCGCCGGCCAGCCGGGCTGGCAGTCCATCGTGGTGCGGACGCGCCGCGACTCCGGGCCAGGCTCGCTCCGGGCCGCCATTCAGAGCGCCGACATGGCTCCGCCGCGTACATCCACCATCATCAGCTTCTCGGTGCACGGCGTCATTACCCTGGCCACCGCGCTGCCCGCCGTTACCAGCCGCGTCACCATCGATGCGACCTCGGCGCCGGGCTACCAGAGCGGGGGCCCGCCGGTCGTGGAAATCGACTGCCACGGCCAGGCCGGCCTTGATTTCGCCGCAGGCTCGGCCGGCTCGCAGTTGCTGGGCGTCGCCGTCGACGATGCCAGCGGCAATGGCGTCACCCTGAACGCGGGATCCATCACCATCAACCACGACTATATCGGCCTGGACCTGGGCGGCATGGCGCTCGGCAACGACGGCGACGGCATCTACGTCTCGGCGGCCTCATCGCGGAACCTGCTCGGGCTGAACAGCTCGGGCGACTCGGGCGCGGTGGCCAACGTCATCTCCGGAAACCTGGGGAACGGCATCACGCTCTCCGGATCCTCCGGCAACACGGTGGTGGCCAATCGCATCGGCACGAACGCCGCCGGGACATCCGCGATCCCCAACGGCGGCAATGGCCTGTGGATGACCAGACGCTCAAGCGGCAACGAGATCGGCGGCACTGACTTCACCGACGCCGCGACCGGCCAGGTCAATAACCCGACCGGAAGCAAGGACACGGTCACTCCGGTCTTCGTCGTCCCCCCGCTGGGCAACCTGATCTCCGGCAATGGCGGGAACGGGCTGCTGATCGATGACGGCTCCCGGCTAAATGTCCTGAACGGGAACTTCGTCGGAACCACGGCCGACGGGGATGGCATCATCGGCAACGGCGGCAACGGCGTGTGGATCGACCGGGCGGGCAGCAATTCGCTGACCGGCTGCCGGTTCGTCAATAACCCGTTTGTCTACTACAACGTGCTGAGCGGTAACGGCGAGAACGGGCTCCGCATCACGAATTCCGGCGGCACGATCGTGCAGGGAAACTTCTTCGGCATAGGCGCTAACAACACGACGATCGTCGCCAACCGGCTCGACGGCATCCGGGTTGACGGGTCATCAGCGAATACTCAGGTCGGCGGGGTCATCCCGCTGGGCAACGTGTCGGCCGGCAACGGCCTGAACGGGATCGAGGTGGCCGGCCGGGCGAGCGGGTTCATCACCTTCAATACCTTCGGCGGCCTGCTGGCCTTCAAGGGGGCGGCCCCGAACGGGAACGACGGGCTGCTCATCACCTCGAGCGGCGGCGACAACCTGGCCCGGACCAATGTGTTCTCCGGCAACAGCAGGAACGGCATCGAGCTGGCCGGGAACGCATCGGGCGTCACGATCGACCCCGATATCGCGGGCCTCACGACCGACGGCAACGCCGTCCTGCCCAACGGCGGCGACGGAGTCCTGATCGACGGCAACGCGCACGACAACATCATCGGCGGGTCGCTTCGCTCCGTCATTCCGCAGAACACGTTCTCCGGGAACCTCGGATTCGGCCTCGCGATCACCGGCCGGGCGCACGGCAATCAGGTGTTCAGCGACTTTATCGGCACCGCGATACTCGGCCTGAAGCGGCTGGGCAACCAGCGGGGCGGCGTCCTGATCGGCGGCGCCGCGTATCGCAACGTCATCGGCGATGCGCGTCCTGTCCCCGCTAACCTCATCAGCGGGAACCTGGGCACCGGCGTGACGCTGACGCAGGGCACCAGCGGGAACTTCGTGATCAGTAACTACATAGGCCTTGACCGGATCGGGCGGTACCTGCCGAACGCCGGCCGCCCCGTGGTCAACAGCGGCCGCCGCAATGTGATCAGGGGTAACCGCTACCGGCCTGCGGCCAGGATGCTGGCAGAGTGAGCAGGCCCGCGTTGTGGCGGGCCGTCCCCTGCTGTGACCGGGGACGGCCCGCCGGGGCGGGTTACGGGTGCGCCGAGCCGGCCTTCCGGGCCGCAGGCTCCGACCAGCCGACGGCCAGCGGAGCGGCAGCGTGGATCACGTCTTCGGCGAACTTGCGCTGCGTGGCGAGCAGCTGCTGGGCGAAGTCGTAGGCGCCGGAGACGACCTCCTGCGGACTGACGACGCCTGCCGGCAGGGCCGGCAGCTGGGCCGTCAGCGGCTGAAGCGCGTCGGCCCAGCTCCTGATGACATCAAGTGTGACCTCCTGACTCCTGCGGACCGTCTCCAGGACCTGCCCCTGCAGCTCATCGACGACGGTGCGGTTCTCAGCCATGTTCCCTCCTCGGTTACGGCTCATGCTCACTATAGCAAGCAGAATGCAGCATTTGCCAAGCACCATTCCTCCATCGCGGGCCGGCGGCCACGCCTGGCCTGCTACTCCGGCGCCTGCCCGGCGGCCCGCGCCCGGGCGACCAGCTCCTGCTCGATCGCCGCGACCAGGTCGGGGTGCATGCTCAGCCTGCGCAGGAAATCAGGCGGGAACCCGAGCTGGCGGCTGGCCTCCTCGACGGCCGGGCGGACCATCTTGAGCGCATGCGCCAGCACGTCGTCCCGCTGGTAGGACCGGGGAAGCTCATCGGCGTCCAGCTCCGCCGGCCGCCGGAACGTCCCGTCGGCGGCCGGCAGCCACGCCGCCTCGCTAGCCGCCTCGCCGATTACGGACAACATGTACTCGCGGCGAGCGTCAGCGAACTCCAGCCGATGGGACTTCTCGACAACACCGGCGACCAGGTGCCGGCTGGGCACGAGCAGGACGTTCCACACGAACTCCGAGCGGGCGAGATCGGGATGGCCCAGCGCGTACCGCAGGCCGTCGAGCTGCGCCGCCGGATCGAATCCGGCTACCCCCCGCTCGTGCCAGGCGAAATCGTCGGTGATCATCACGTACCCCAGGTCGTCCGCGCCGCGCGCGTCCGGCCGCACGCTCTCCCGCACGCCCATGCCGCGCAGCTGGGCCCGCCAGGGCCCGTAGCTGTCGGCAGCGAGCCACGCGTCCGGGTTCCCCGCGAAGTACACCTCCAGGGCCGTGCTCCGCTGGTAGAGCTCGCCTGGCCGCATCAGGCGGCTCTCGCCGGTCGCCGCGTTCTCGCCGACCAGGAACGTGGTCTGCCGCAGCTGCTCAAGCAGCCGCTCTCGCGCGGCCTGCGGCACCTCAGCGAGTGCGCGCGCGACCAGTTCGAGATCAGCATCGTGCTGAGCCGCATCCAGCTTCGCGACATCGGCATCGTCGTAGCGGGGCAGCACATGGTCGAGTACCTCAGCCACCACGTCCGGCTCAGCGAAGCCGAGCGCAGACAGGAAGCGCCGGGCTTCCGGCCAGGCGGCGACGGCCCGCCGGACCGTCGGGAACCCGGTCGGGACCGGTCCGGGAAGATAAGCGGCCGGCCTGCCCCGGCTGTCGAACGGGGCCACCTGGGTGCCGTCCTCGAGCCGGATGACCGGCATCGACCTGGCCGCTCCCGGCTGATCGCCCGGATGCGCCGGCTCCGCCACAGCGCCTGATGCTCATCCAGGAACCCGTACAGCAGGCCGATCCACTGATCGGACCTGGCCTCGAGGAACTCGCTGGTGAGCCCGGCGGCTACGGTCCCTGGCGTCACCTCCTCGACGCCGGCCTCGTCCCGCAGGTAGCGCCACAGCAGCGGCGTGCCTGTCTCGGTGATGGAATCGTCCGCGAAGGCGATCGGGCCATCGCTCCCGCAGAGCTCACCCAGCAGGTCCGGCGTCAGCAGGTCACGCAGTCCCGCTCCCCCGGCCAGCCGCACCTGCGGGGCGGTGCGGTAGCCGCCGCCGGTGGCGGGAATGAGCTCGTCCCGCGCCACGGCGGCACGAGCCGACTCGAACAGGGGCCGGAACATCGTTCCGGGCGCGAATCGGCTGGCGTCCAGCGGCAGAGCCTGGAGGACGTCCGCGGTGAGCATCCCGTCATCACGGAGCTCGGCGAGCACGTCAGCGAGCAGGCTGGCCGTCTGGTGAACCAGGGCCTGGTTCCACCGGTCCTCCTCGGGAACATTGTCCCGCGCGGGCGTTGTCCGGTAGGGGCCCTGGATCAGGAAACCGAGGAAGGTCTCTTTCTGCGTCGCGAAGAACACCACCAGCGGCGAGGTCCCGCGCCTGATCAGCCGGCGGCCGCCCAGCTCCGGGCGCGCCCGGATGGCGATCTCCACCTGGAGGCCGGGCTCGCCCAGCGCATCAAGCGGCCGGTGCCAGGCGAGCCATTCGTCCGTGCTGCGGCCCGCATCCCGCCGGGTGGACACCGCGATGTGGCGGCTAGTGCCTGCACGCGCCGTGGACGTGCGCTCCAGCACGGTACCGGCGATCAGGACGCCTCCCGTGCGCACCCGCTCGATGCTGCGCAGGAACAGCAGCGTCTCGGCGTCCAGGCTGCCCAGCGCGGCGGAGATCTCCTGAACGGCAACCGCCGCGGATACTCCGGGATGATCGAAGGGAAATACGAACAGGGTCCCGGCGACAGGCTCGCCCGGCGGGTCCAGGGCATAGGGCCGGACGTAGTTCTCGATCCGGAACCGCTCACCGGAGCTGTAGATCCGCGGGCTATCGGTGTATGCGTAGACCGCCTTGAAGCCGATGCCGAACTTGCCGATCTTGGTCAGGTCGTCGGCCTTGGCTCCCTGGCCGACTCCGCAGATGCCGCGGATATCGGCGACCGTGAACGGGCGGCCGTCGTGCCGGACCTCCAGCCGGTCGGCGAAGAGCTCGAATCCGATCTCGGTAGCGCCGGCGTCCTCGGCGTTCTGGAGCAGCTCGAAGATGAAGTGGGCGCGCTCGCTGTAGAGGTGGCCGAGCAGGGCGAGCACGGCCGTGTCCCAGCCATAGCGAGCGATGTTCTCGGCGCGGATCTCGTCATAGTCAGCGGACACTTGCCGTCTCCACGATTCTGCCGGTGCGCAACGAGGCACCAGCCGCCGCCGCTGCCAGTCAGACTAGGGCGCCCGCGCACCTGCTCGGGCGCGACCTGCTCCGATGGGCTCGCGGGAAGTAGGAGTGCCGGGAAAGCCCGCGGCGCGATGCGGCGATGCGGCGATGCGGCGGCTTGAGCCGGGCCCTGGCCCCGGCGCCCGTCTCCCCCAGGCCGGCGCCCGCGAGGCTCGCTGCCGGCAGGCGATCGCGTTACGCTGTGCCTGCATCGTGCCGGCCGGAAGCGCCGGTGATGACAGGGCCGGGAGACGAGATGGCAGCAGGCTCGGCGGCCGGCAGCCGCCCGCTTGCGCTGCAGGCGGATCGCGAGCGGGTGATCGACGTGCTCAAGGCCGCGTTCGTGCAGGGCCGGCTGGACATAGACGAGCTTGACCTGCGGGTGGGCCGGGCGCTTGCGTCGCGGACCTTCGCGGAACTAGCCACGGTCTCCGCTGACCTACCCGCCGGGCCGGCGGGAGCGCAGCCGCCCCGGTGGCTGATGAGCAAGGCAGCGCGGTGGGGCGCATCCGGATTCATTACCCCGGCCATTCTTGCGGTCGCCTTTGCGGTCGCCCCGCTGGGCGGGGATGAATACGGGGCTGCGGCCTTCCTGATCGCCTTCGTCTATTTCCTGTTCTGGCTGTCCAGCGGGGCCAATATGCTCTGGGAATGGCACTGCGCGTCTTTGCCGTCGACAAGAATGTGCGTCCGATGCGCGCACGCTGCGGCATCTCACCGCGCGCCAGCGTCCTGCGCGGCCCGGCCGGGTTCGCTGAATTTCCGGAGACGCTGCCCGTGTGCGGGTTATGTGCCGCCAGGGATATCACCGCAGACCCTCGACCTGATGCTGGTGCCGACTCGCTAACGGTCACCGTGGCCTGCGGGGCTCGAACCCACGGCCTGACCGGGAGATCCGCCATTCTAGAGCCATTCCGGCGTTACATGCCCTGCCGTGCGCACTTCCCGGCTGGCCGTCACGGCCGGCGGGCGGGGCGATGACGGACGCCGATGCTGCAGCCGTGCTCGGGTCGAGCCCGGCCAGGTAGCGGACCTGGCGGACGGCGGCCCAGTACAGCGGGCGATCAGCTGATCGCCGCACCAACCGGGCGCAGGCCACGGCTTCGACGTTCAGTGGCATTGCCCGGCAGGGCATGTGCTCAGCGTATGGTCATCCGGATTTTGCGCGGGCTGTCCGGCTAGCTCTGGTCTGCGGCGGATGCGTGCTGAGAGTCCCCTGGCTTTCGGAACACACCTGTGAACGGCATCGCGTCATCCAGCAGCTGCAGCCCCGTGAAGCCGATGAACTGGCCGGATTCGCGGACCTGCACGGCCCGGAACCCGAAGCCGTTCCGGTCTAGGTCGTCCTGGAAGTTCAGGACCCATGCTGACGACCGCTCGAAGGTCAGCACCGGGCCGAGGAACTGCCGGACCTCCGGATCGGCGTTCATCGCAGCCCACGGCGCCAGGTCGGACTCCCGCCAATCGCGCATGATCAGTCGTTCTGTATTGGTTTCTGCCATCCCCGGCAGCCTATCCGGCCGTCGCGGCGTGTCCGCGAGGGCCTCGGTCAGGTGCCGACGTAGGCCGCGAGGTGCTCGCCGGTGAGGGTGGAGCGGGCGGCGGCGAGGTCGGCGGGCGTGCTCTCGAAGATGACCCGGCCGCCGTCGTGACCGGCGCCGGGGCCGAGGTCGATGATCCAGTCGGCGTGCGCCATGACCGCCTGGTGGTGTTCGATCACGATGACCGACTTGCCGGCGTCGACGAGCCGGTCGAGCAGTCCGAGCAGATGCTCAACGTCAGCGAGGTGGAGGCCGGCGGTCGGCTCGTCGAGGACGTAGACGTCCCCTTTCTCGGCCATGCGGGTGGCCAGCTTGAGCCGCTGCCGCTCGCCGCCGGACAGCGTCGTGAGCGGCTGGCCGAGGCTGAGGTAGCCGAGCCCGACGTTGGCGAGCCGGCCGAGGATGGCGTGCGCGGCGGGCGTGCGCGCCTCGCCGGCGCCGAAGAACTCCGCGGCCTCGGTCACCGACATCGCGAGCACCTCGCTGATGTCGCGGCCGCCGAGGTGGTACTCCAGCACCGATGCGTCGAACCGCTTCCCCTCGCACTCCTCGCAGGTGGTGGCGACGCCGGCCATCATCGCCAGGTCGGTGTAGATGACGCCGGCGCCATTGCAGTTGGGGCAGGCGCCCTCGGAGTTCGCGCTGAACAGCGCCGGCTTCACGCCGTTGGCCTTGGCGAATGCGTTGCGGATCGGGTCGAGCAGTCCGGTGTAGGTCGCCGGGTTGCTCCGCCGCGAGCCGCGGATCGCGCCCTGGTCGATGGACACCACGCCCTCGCGGCCGGAGATCGAGCCCCGCACGAGCGAGCTCTTGCCGGAGCCGGCGACGCCGGTGACGACGACAAGCACCCCGAGCGGGATGTCGACGTCGACGTCGCGCAGGTTGTGCTCCGTCGCACCGCGGATCTCCAGCGCGCCGCTGGGAGTCCGGACCGTCTCCTTGAGGGCGGCCCGGTCGTCGAGATGGCGGCCGGTGAGGGTGCCGCTGGCCCGCAGCCCCTCGACGGTGCCCTCGAACATCACCTCGCCGCCCTCGGTGCCCGCGCGCGGGCCGAGGTCGACGACGTGGTCGGCGATGGCGATCACCTCCGGCTTGTGCTCCACGACGAGCACCGTGTTGCCCTTGTCGCGCAGCCGCAGCAGCAGGTCGTTCATGCGCTGGATGTCGTGCGGGTGCAGCCCGATGGTCGGCTCGTCGAAGACGTAGGTGACGTTGGTCAGCGACGACCCGAGCTGCCGGATCATCTTGGTGCGCTGCGCCTCGCCGCCCGACAGCGTGCCCGACGGGCGGTCGAGGCTCAGGTAGCCGAGCCCGATCTCGACGAAGGAGTCGAGGGTCTCCCCCAGCGCCGTCAGCAGCGGCGCTACGGACGGTTCGTCCAGCCCGCGCACCCACTCGGCGAGGTCAGTGATCTGCATCGCACAGGCGTCGGCGATGTTGAGGCCCCTGATACGCGACGACCGGGCCGCCTCGCTGAGCCGGGTCCCGCCGCACTCGGGACACGCGGTGAAGGTGACCGCCCGCTCCACGAACGCCCGGATGTGCGGCTGCATCGACTCCTTGTCCTTGGCGAGCATCGACTTCTGGATCCGCGGGATCAGCCCCTCGTAGGTCATGTTGATGCCCGCGATCTTCATCCTGACCGGCTCGCGGTGGAGGAAGTCATGCATCTCTTTCTTGGTGAACTTGCGGATCGGCTTGTCCGGGTCGAAGAAGCCCGACGCGCTGTAGAGCCGGTAGTTCCAGCCGCCCGCCTTGTAACCGGGGACGGTGATCGCGCCCTCGGCGAGCGACTTGGAGTCGTCGAAGAGTTGGGTGAGGTCGATATCGGAGACCGTGCCCAGGCCTTCGCAGCGCGGACACATGCCGCCGGTGATGCTGAAGCTGCGACGCTCCTTCACGGTCTTCCCGCCGCGTTCGAACGCGACCGCACCCGCTCCGCTGATCGAGGCGACGTTGAAGGAGAACGCTTGCGGCGAGCCGATGTGCGGCTGCCCGAGTCGGCTGAAGAGGATGCGCAGCATCGCGTTCGCGTCGGTGGCCGTGCCGACCGTCGAGCGGGGGTCGGCACCCATCCGCTGCTGGTCGACGATGATCGCGGTCGTCAGCCCTTCGAGTACGTCGACATCGGGCCGCGCCAGCGTCGGCATGAAGCCCTGCACGAATGCGCTGTAGGTCTCGTTGATCAGCCGCTGCGACTCCGCGGCGATCGTGTCGAACACCAGAGAGCTCTTGCCCGAGCCGGAGACGCCGGTGAACACGGTCAGATGGCGCTTCGGGATCTCGACGCTGACGTCCTTGAGGTTGTTCTGACGCGCGCCGTGCACGCGGATCAGCTCGTGGCTGGCGGCAGCGTGCAGCGCAGCCGACTGCGTGTCCGTCCTCGTGGCCATGCTCGTCGTGTCTCCATCTGTTAGGCGGGCGCCGCCTTCGCTGTCTCCGTCGGCGTCGGCGGGCCCGAGCTGACCCGTTTCGAGAAATATGTCTGGTTGCAGCCAGGGTTCCTGCCGGTCGTGCTGTCCGCCGACGTGGCCACCAGCAGCGCCTCGCGGTCCCAGTCGAAGGACAGCGGCACTAGATACGGCGCACCGTCCGCCGAGGCGCTCGCCAACCAGACATCGGCGTCGTGGGTGAGCCGATGCCCGGTGTCGCGACGGCGCCGAGCACGGGAGCGGGTGCCGGCACTCATCGGTCCTGAAGCAGCCCGAGGACGTTGCCATCGAGGTCGGTGACGGTGGCCACCAGGCGCCCGCCACCGACGTCGCGCGCGGGCTCCTTCACGATGGCACCCGCGGCGGTCACCTCGGCCAGCTTCGCCTCGATGTCCGGCACGTGCCAGTAGGCCACCGGCGAGGTCATGCCCTGCGCTCCACCGCCCGGCACCAGCCCGATGTGCTGGCCCGCGGCCTCGAAGCCGACGTAGTAGGACTCATCGACCTGCGGCGGTACGCCGAGCAGGGCGGCGTACACCGCCTTGGCCGTCCCCAGGTCGGAGACGGGATGCAGCACGGTCTTGATTCCCTGGGTAGCAGAGCTGGTCATGATCACTCCTGAAGTCGTGGGTCACATCGACCCGGTGTGTCTTGTCGAGCCTAGAGACGAACCGGAAGCCCGGAAATCGACGTGCCGGGCTGGCCGGCAGGGCCGGCCGTGATCCAGCGCATCCCGCCGTATCCGACGTTGTTGCGGACCTCGAAGCCGAGGGCGTCGCGATAGAAGGCCAGGGAGGCGTCCGGGTCGTCATGCGGGAGGAAGCTCGCGTGAATGGTGATGTCCATGGCAGTCAGGCTAGCTGCGGCTCGATGACCGGCGCTTCTCGATTCCTGACCGGTCTGGTCACCTGTTCCGCCACGCACGGCGGCATCCCCGCGCGCCGCTGGCGAGCCCCTCCACGTCCAGCGGCTGCGCGTACTCCCGGTCGATCCGGTCGCGGACCTGGCGCAGTCGCGCGAGGTCGCGCAGGGCCTAGCGCAATGGCAATCTTGGCCAGCTCCCGTGTCTTGCGCGCGAGTGGTACTTTCAATGTATGAGTGGGACGTATCAGGTAGTCATGGGAGACCGGGGCCGGCTGGTCATCCCCGCTGACCTGAGAGAGCGGGCTGGGCTCGCGGAGGGTACCACCCTGATCATGCTTGAGACACCGACAGGACTGGTGCTCCTGACCCGTCCGCAGCTTCAAGAATTGGTGCGGACAGATCTTGCTGGCCTGGATCTGGTGAGCGAACTCCTCTCTGAGCGCCGCGCAGAGGCGGCCGCCGAAGATGTGGCGTGAACGTCTTCGATGCGTCTGCGCTGCTCACCTTCCTGCAGGGCGAGCAGGGGGCAGGTCAAGTCGAAGAGGCACTCCGGGACGGTGGCGCCTGCGGCGCCGCTAACTGGTCGGAGGTCGCCCAGAAGATCCGCGCGCATGGTCGCAACTGGGACCTGTCCCGATCGCTACTGGTCAGCTTTGGAGTCCAGGTCGAGGCGGTGACAGTCGCCGATGCTGAATGGGCGGCCCGCAAGTGGGTGCCTGGCGAGGGGCTATCTCTCGCCGACCGGCTGTGCATGGCGCTCGGTGACCGGCTGGATGCCGACATATGGACAGCTGACCAGGCCTGGGGAACCAGTGGGCGGATACGGCAGGTCCGCTGAGCTACGCAACGCTACCGGATGATGGCCAGGGCAGCACGATGGTCGATCCGGCGATGGACGACGCGCTGGTTCTCATCCTCTTCTTATCGCCGATCTCATACGGCCCTGGTAAGAGCCGCAGGACGAGCGCTGAGGGGAGTTTCAACCCCCTGATCCTCTCGATGCGAACTCCGTCCGCGTAGGTCGATGCCGCTCCTGGATCAGCGCCACGCTTCCATTGTCCGTTGCTAGCGAGTCGGCAGGGAGTTTAAGGGGTGAGCCATAGCAGAGCCGTCTCGCCGCGCCGCCGAAGCCAGCCGTTGACAGCTGTACTGGATGAATCTAAAGTCTTAACTCAATAGTACTTTGAGGACGTGACCGTGATCAGCTTCAGGCTCGATGGCCGCTCGGTCGTGCCGCCGTACCTGCAGATCGTCCAGCAAGTCCGGCAGGCGCTCCGGATGGGCGTGCTCGACGTGGGCGACAAGCTCCCCACGGTGCGGGAAGTCGTCGCGGCGACGGCGGTCAACCCCAACACCGTGCTCAAGGCCTACCGCGACCTGGAGCGCGACGGCCTGGTCGAACCCCGGGCCGGTCATGGCACGTTCGTGGTACGCCGGCCGCCCGGCCCGCCTCCCGGCACGCATTCGCGGCTGGCCCGCAGCCTGGCCCACTGGGTGCGCGGCGCCCGCCAGGCCGGACTGGACGACGAGTCGATCGAATCGCTGCTGCGCGTCACGCTGCAGGCAGCGGCCGAGGAGGAGATCGCGTGATGGATCCCCAGGATGCAGCCCCTCCCGTGATCGAGACCCGCGGGCTGGCGAAACGCTACCGCAAGGTCACCGCCCTCGCCGATTGCACCATCACCGTTCCCGAGGGCCGGATATCCGCGCTGATCGGCCCGAACGGCGCCGGCAAGACCACTCTGCTGCGAGTGCTCAGCGGGCTGGCCAAGCCGACCGGCGGCGAGGTCACGGTGCTCGGCGGCACACCGCGCCAGGACCCGGCCTTCCTGGCCGGGATCGGCTTCCTCGCCCAGGAGATCCCGCTGTACCGGCGCCTGTCCGCCGAGGATCACATCGCCGTCGGCGCGCACCTCAACCCCCGCTGGGACGCCGCGTCCGTGCGGCAGCGGCTGAAAGGCCTGAACATCCCGCTTGACCAGACGGTGGGCACGCTGTCCGGAGGCCAGCGTGCCCAGCTGGCGCTGTCGCTGACGCTGGCCAAACGGCCCCGGCTGCTGCTGCTCGACGAGCCCGTCGCGGCGCTCGACCCGCTCGCCCGGCGGCAGTTCCTGGCCACCCTGGCCGACGCGGTGGCCATCGGCGGGCTGACCGTCGTGCTGTCCTCGCATCTGATCGCCGACATGGAACGGGTCTGCGACCACCTCATCCTGCTGGCGGCATCCCGGGTCCAGCTGTGCGGCGACATCGACACGGTGCTCGCCGAGCATCAGGTCCTGGTCGGCCCGCGCAAGGACACCACGGCGATCGAGAAGGCCCACACACTCGTGCAGGCTACCCACACCGCCCGGCAGAGCACCCTGCTCATCCGTGTAGCCGGCCCGGTCGTCGATCCCGCCTGGGAGGCCGCCGACGTCGGCCTCGAAGAACTGGTACTCGGTTACCTTGGCCAGGGCGCCCCGCCAGCGTTCGCCCATCTGACCACGGTTGGAGAAGATCAATGACCTGGCTTGTCTGGCGCCAGCACCGCAACCAGGCGTACCTCGCCGCCGCCGCCCTCGCCGCGTTCGCGGTCCTGCTGCTGGTCACCGGCCGGCAGATGGCGTCGCAGTACCGGTCCGCCCTCACCTCGTGCGCCGCCAGCCATACCTGCGGCAACCTCGCGAATACCCTGACCCTGGGTACCCCCGTGCTGTCGCTTCTGGCCACGCTGACCGTGGTGGTGCCGTGCCTGCTGGGAGTGTTCTGGGGCGGACCGCTGGTGGCCCGGGAACTCGAAACCGGCACCAGCCAGTTCGCCTGGATGCAGAGCATCACCCGCGGCCGCTGGCTCACCGTCAAGGCCGGCTGGGCCCTGCTCGCCGCAGCCGTCTGGGGCGGCGCCGTCTCGGCCCTCGTCACCTGGTGGTCCAGCCCGGTGAACGCCCTCAACCACCAGAACTTCCAGCCCGGCCAGTTCGACATCCAGGGCATCGTCCCCGTCGGCTACGCGCTGTTCGCGGTCGCCCTCGGCATCGCCGCCGGCGCGCTGCTCCGCCGAACCCTGCCCGCGCTGGCCATCACCATCGCCGTCTTCACCTTCCTGCGCCTGGTGATCGGGCAAGACCTCCGCTCGCACTACCTGACCGCGCTCAGCAAGACCTACAACTTCCTCCACCCCCCGGCCCCGCCAGCAGGGTCCTACTGGCTGGTCTCGGGGGGCCTCGTTGGCCCGGGCGGCCAAGTACCGAGCAGCCAGCCCCACGGCGGGGGCATTTCCGTCAACATCAACGGCTTGCCCATCAGCATCAGCAACATGCCGTCCGCATGCCGGGCGCTCGCCTTCCAGAGTCCGCTCAAGACAGCTTCCTGCCTGACTGCTCACGGATACCGCGGGTTCATCAGCTATCAGCCCGCCAGCCGGTACTGGGCATTCCAGGGCATCGAGACCGGCATCTTCGTGCTCCTCGCCGCCGCCCTCATCGCCGTGACAGCGATCGTGGTCCTCCGCCGCGACGCCTAGCAACCAGCGGATCCCCCCCCGGAGGGCATCACGCAGTGACGGTGATCTTGCTCGGCTCAACACTGGAGCGCGCGCGGATAAGCGAAGCGCTGCGCCAGGGCTGACTTGGGCCCGTATTGGGCACGGCGGCCTGCAGCTGGCCACCTGTGGCCGCATACGGCAGCACACAGGAATGGGCAAGCAAGATCACGAAGGCCGAGCGTTCCCGCAGGTCAGGTGCATCGGAGCAGGACTTTCACACAGTGGGGCGGGTGAGGCTCGAACCCACGACCGGCGGATTATGAGAACGCTGACCCGCCTGCCCGGGTTCGCTACCTGCGCAGACGTCTCTCCAGCTGCGCCAGGCTTCCCGCTGCGCGGTCGTTTCGCAGGATCGCCATTGGCACGGCCCGGCCAGCACGACTCCCCCGGCGTCCCTGAGTCGATCACGCTGAGCTACATGACCACCTAGCCCCGGATGGCTTGTTGCAGCCGCTTCTGCTGACAATCCGCATTGCCTGGGTAAGGCTGAGCGATGGGAATGGACGCTGGACCAGCGCTCTCGCGCCGACCGAGGAATGCACCACGGTCGGAGGCGACCCGCTGCCGATGCATCCACGCAGCTCAGCAGTCAGGAATACGGCGCGATCAGCGGCGCGGGCACGCTGGCGCTCGTGCCGACACGGTGCCGTGGAGAAGAGAGTCAGACCCGGAACGGGGCCTGGAGATCTTTGATCATCGGGTAATGACGCACGTTGAGGGTCGCGAGATCCAGCCCTTCCACGTCCGCTGTGGCCGCGATCAAGTAATCGCCGAGCCCGATCCCCTGATGCGAGCGCCGATGCTCGCGCATGAACTCCGCGGCGCGCCATGCGACCCGCTCCGTCACCGGGAACGCGCGCATGCTGGAAAGCAGGCGGCTGACCTGCCGCCGCTCCGCAGATCTCATGCCGCCGGCCACTTCGGTCAGGCTGACCGCGCTCACCGCGAACGGGCCGGTATCCCGCCGCGCTGCCAGCAGCCAGTCCTGCGCTGCGGGAATGCCGCGCAGGTTCGCGATGAGGACGTCGCTGTCGACCAGGATCACAGCTCAGCCATCCGGTCCAGGTGCCGCGAGCGCTCGTCGGACCCGCGGCCGAGAAAGATGTCCTCGTCGCGAGCTATGCCAAAGGACTCCCGGATGGCGTCCAGGTCCGCGTCCAGGTCAGCCGCCCCTGACGCGCCAATACTCCGATCAATGAGCTGCCGGATCAGCTCAGCGCGCGAGATGCCCTGGGTGCGTGCGAGCCGCTCCAGAGCGGCAGACTGGCCCTCATCCAGATAGATATTGGTCCGCTTCATACACCACATTATACATCAGTAGCCGCCGCAGCGACTACTGAAAGCTCACGCAGCGCCGGGGAGCCGGAACTGAGGTAGCCAGCGGCCCACCATGGAATCAGGGTATCCGGAACACGGCCACTTCTGCGGCGGCAGCACCCAGGGAACGGACTCATCCCACGACCCCGCCCCTTGCGCTACAAGGTGCCTGAGCAGCAGCTTCACCTATAACAACCGTTCCTGACCGACGATAGACGCGCAGGACAACGTCCACCACCAGGTGGCAGGCGGGCATCGTGAGGGCAGGTGAGGTAGCCAGCGGCAGACAGACATACTGGCGCACCAGCGGCCAGCGGCCTTACATGTCACTGTCACACCCACTTGACGGCCCGTAAATGCACTGAAGGTGTGGGAATTCGAACAGTGGGGCGGGTGGGGCTCGAACCCACGACCGGCG
>CAWDVK010000012.1:0-97682 GCA_963805715.1 uncultured Actinomycetota bacterium | reverse complement strand
TGCCCGTGTTCCGGTGCCGACTATCGAAGGCGAGCTTGGATGCCGTCGCTCGGTACTGGCTGCCCGGTCCGCCCGGTGGCACCAAATTGTCGGTAGGCAGGCCTAGGCTCTGCGCAACTCCGTCCCCGGGCGATATCTGCCGTCTCGCGGTTAAGTGTGACTCAGCGAACCCACAGGACGCGACTCTCCTCCGGGGCTACCACGCCAGTAACCGGCGCGCCAACACGGCAGGTGAGCGTCGATCGCCCAGATGGTTCAGCTACCCGGGCGCACTCTTTGTGGTGAGACACGGGCTGCTTCACTACCCAACCGGACTCTGCGTGCGTCACCTGTCATCCTCGATGCGAGCCAGGGCGGTCGCGATCGTGCGCGCGTCCGGCCTCGGACCCGTCAGCGGCGCGCGGTAGCCGATCGCGCCCGCGTGCGCGCCGGGGTCGAGCATGGTTCCGGCGTCCGTCCCGTTGGCGAGGTGCGACCCGCGCGCCGCGGTGATCACCTGGTCGGCTGCCGCGAGGCGCCGGCTGGCCTGGGTGATCGCCCGGTCAGCCAGCCGCCGGGCTCGGCGCCGCAGGACAGCCAGGCGGTGCGGGATCAGCGCGGCCCGCCTGCGCAGCCGCTCTGCCTTCGCCATCGGTCGGCTGGCCGCGACTGACAGGGCGTGCAGCCGGGCGGTCTGGTTCGAGCCGTCCAGTGCGTGGACGCCGATAACCAGCACGTTCGCGGACGCGCTGACGACGGCGACCGCCAGGGCGATCAGCAGGGCGGTCTGCGCGGACCCTGAGCCGAGCGCGTAGCCGACCTCCGTCCGCATCCGGGCGAACATCAGCGTCCCAACCACGCCAATGAGCAGGAGCGCGACCGCGACCGCGACCGCGCTGACGCCGTCGACGTTGGCTGGCCTGATCGTCCCGGTGTGGTCCTTGCAGCCGCGCAGCCGGTGGCCGGTGAAGGTCAGGAAGCCGTAGCACGGCACGGTGATCAGGAGCGATAGCAGCAGCGCGAACACGACGCTCATCGACACCGGGCTGGCCCAGTCGACGTCGGTGACACCGGCGAGGAAGTAAGTCAGCAGGCAGAAGTCCACCACCAAGACGACCTTCGGGATGCTCGCGAGCCAATCGAGCAACCGCAAGTGCTTGCGCGAGCCGCATGAGGTCTCGTGCTCGATCTCGATGCGCTGACTGTCGGCGTCGGCACGTACCGCGGCGACCGGCCGGTGGCCGCCGTCGGGGTGCCGAACCCGGCTTGCGTCGGTGAACCTTGCGCGCGTGAGCAGCCGGGCCTGCCTGGCCCGGAGCCGGTCAACCCGGGCGCCGATCCGGTGCAGGCGGCGCTGGCAGCGTGCCAGCATCCGGTCGGCCACCGCCTTCGCCCGGCCGCCGACCACGATCTCCCCGTGTGTCGGCGTGGCCGGGTCCCGGCCGCCCGCGATGTGCGCCTGCTCGGCGACGAGGGCCGAGTACATCGCCCGGCGCGAGACCGGCCGGAGCCGCAGCAGCCGCGCAAGGCCGCGATAGGTCCGCTGCCGCGCCCGCCGCCGGTCCCGCTGGATCACGTCCTCGCCCGCCAGGTCGGACTCGCGCAGCTCGTAGTCCGGCTTCGGCAGAGGATAGCCGGGCGGCACCCGCTGGGCGGTAACAGCCGATGGCAGCAACAAATCAGGCCGCGGGCCGGGCTGGGCATGGGTGTTGTTGTCGTCAGTAGTGGTCATGACCGGCTCCCTTAGGTAGAGGTGCCTGCCCCTAGCGGGGTCAGGAGAATGACGACGCGCCGCAGCCGGGCGCACAAGCTGTCCTCGAACTGGCCGTCGCGTTCACAGGCCCGGATGGTCAGGCCAGCGGTGCCGATCCCGGCGACCCGGAGGAACTGGCGGGCTGGTACGCCGAGGGAACGAAGCCGGGCAGCGATTGCCCAGGCCCTGGCCCGGGCTATCTGAGCGTTGAAGCTCGCGGATCCGTCAGGTGAGGCCTGGCCCTGGACGGAGACCAGCAGGCCGAACCGGATGGCCTTCGCGGCCAACGGGCGCAAGACGGAATCCGCGCCGGGCAGCAGCCGCGCGCTGGCGAACGCGAAGAACATGTCGTCGGGAACGACCACGCCTTGGCCACCGCGCGGCCCGCGGATCGCCTGCACGGCTGGCATCGCCACGATCGGCACCGGCACCGTGCTGCGCGACGGCGGATCCGGGCGGGTCAGGCTGTCGGTGCGACACGCGGCCGCGCCCGCCGCCCGGCATATGGCCATCCAGTAGCTAGTCAGCGCCGTCCGCTGCGGTAGCGGCAGTGGCGGCTGCCGACCCGCGACAGTGCCGAGTCCGGAAAAGAAGACGGTCCAGCCGGTCAGGTCCGGCAGTTCGCCCCAGCGCTTGAGCTGTGCGGCGACCGTGGCCGGGTTCGCGTCCCAGCCAACGTCCTGCAACCGGAACGCGCCAGCCGTGGACAGTCCGGAGGACAGCACGATCAGCGTGCCTGGTGGGGTGGCGACCCTGACCGCAGCGGCGATGACGCCCAGCAGGTCGAACGGTCCGGTGGCCGCCTGTGCAGCGAGCACCCGCTGGACGTCACCAACGTTCTGCCAGATCAGCTGCTGACGGCGGGGCCCGAACTCCACCTGACCGTCGGCTCGGCGCGGGGTCAGGAGGACGCGAGTCGGTTCGCCGGTAGAGGCACTGACGACGTACGCGACCGCGTCAGTGCTGACGGCGGCCGCGCGGGCCAGCAGCGCCAAGTCCGGTGCTCCGAGTTCGGCTCGGGGCTCGTTGGCGGTAGCGCTGGCGGCCAGCACGACCGTCTCGGGGCGCGCGGACGGCGCGTGACCGCAGCCGGCCGCGGCCAGCACGATCGCCACAGCAGCCAGGGCGGCTGGGGCGACCAAACCGAGGCGGTGTGGCCGCCCCGTCCGGTAGTGAATACTGAAGTAGCGCATATTGACTGGATAGCAAATAGCGCCTTTTATTAGCTACAGGTTGTTGTGCGGCAATGACCGTACGAATGTCGAACTATTTGCCGCCGTGATAGCCCGGCTGAACGCACGAAAATTTCCTTGTGGTCAATCCGGATCAGCCGCCCTCGAGCCAGCGAACTGGCCCGGCCGAGACGCCGCCGGTACAGCCGCCCGGACCCTGCCGGCCGCCCTACCCGGCCGTCCCCGTGACCGTGGCACTTGCACGGATGCAGGTGCTCTGGAGCCTGTACGGGCCAGGCGAGCTTCTACCGATATTTCTAGTACGCTACAAAATTGTGGCAGCACGCTACCGCACTCTGCGCGATCTGGCCGAGAAGGCGGGCCACTCGCCGGCCAGTCTCGCGGACGCGCTCGGGGTGGATGAGACAACGATCTACCGGCACTGGGTCGCCGACGACTGGCTTGACCGCATGCAATCGCACGCGATTCGAAAGCTGATGGCCGTCGTTCCCGGCATTGATCAGGAATACAGCCGGTCCGTGGTGCAGGAACGGGTCGACCAACTGATCAAGGAAGGCGCGGCCGCGGGCTTCGAGATCAGCGGGGCAGCATTCAGCCAAGCCATCGAGCAAGCCGCTATCGTCCCGCAATTCCTGTGCAGCGCGACCGAGGCCGGACTGAGCATCCTCAAGGGCGACACGGATCGGTCCGTGCGCAAGCTCCGGTCGTGCTGGGGCAGGCCCCAGACCTGGGCGCTGCACGCCATCTACGGCAGCGCCGGGACACCGCCCGTCTTCCCGGATCACCAGGCGCTCATCGGGGCATCCCGGGAGATGTTCGAGAAGCTCTCCTCGACCCGCATCACCTATCAGCGCTCGATCGCGCTCGGCCATCTCGCCCACCATCTTGCGGCCCAGATCGAGATGGACATCAAGTCGCCCGCGCGGCGCCGGGCTGGGTTGCGGGACGAGATGGCAGGCTTCTTCGTGCGCGGCGCTTTCATGGGCAGCCTCCGCCGCAGTGACGATCTGGATCTGGCCGGGCGGTACAACGAACTCGTGGCTACGGAGGGCGCGGCGCGGCTGGTCGAGCTGTGGACCTTCCCCAGCTGGACCGGGGATCTCAGTCCGTCCGCCGACAACTTCACGCTGCCGCACAACCTGGTGCTGCGCAATTCCGCCAGAGAAGTAATTCACGAAATAAAAAGTTACAATGAGGTGTATGCCTGGTACCTCGTCACAACCTATGTTCCATTGACACTCGAGCAGGCTGACGCAACCTTCGGTGGCATGATCGATGAGCTCATTGCTGCGCTCAGATACCGAGCAGAACGGGCTGAGCTTACGGAGTTGCGGACCGCGTGCCTAGATCTTGCTGGCGTGGTCGCCAGCAAGCAGGGAGAATAAAACGTGAATCCTCACCGCGACCCCGCTTCAGAATCTGATGCGACGATGGCGACCGAAGATCTAAACAGATTCGTGCACGAGCTCGGCCACTTGAAGCAGAGTGCGCGCACGGGTTGGTGGCTGGCTGGGGTAAAGCAGCCCGAGACTGTCGCGGAGCACAGCTTCCGCACCGCCGCCCTGGCCTATTTCCTAGCTATCCAGGAAGGCGCGAACGCCGAGCACACGGCGATCCTCGCGCTACTTCACGACGCCACCGAGGCACGACTCGGGGATATCCCGTCGGTCGGGAAAAGGTACCTGGACAAGGCAGACGAGGACAAGGTCGCCTGGGATCAAATCAGCGGCGCACCGCTGCCGGTAGTCGAGGCCTACACGTCGATCATCAGCGAGTTCCGCGAGCGAGCGACACCGGAAGCGCGGCTCGCGCACGACGCGGACAAACTCAAGTGCCTCGCGCAGGCGGTTGAGTACGCAGCGCATGGTTACGCGCGGGCGCGGGACTGGGTCAACGCGAGCCGGGACGCGGTGGAGAGCGAGAGCGGGCGGGCGATGGCAGCCGCCATGTGCGATGGCGATCCCGACCGTTGGTGGGTTGATTTCGTGGCGAACTACCGGTCCGCCGGGACGGCCAACGGCTCGCTCTGAGCGAAGCGCTTCTGACCTGTCGGATTATCGTGTTCGGTGCGCCCTGGGCTAGGCCTGAGCAGCCGGGCGAGACCATCGGCAGTCGTGTCGCGCGGGGGGCTAGACTCGGCTGTTGCCACGCCGCACTGCGCTTCGTGCCCGGTCACCTGCGTGGCGCATGGTGCAGGTGTCGCCGTTACCTGTCACCATGATGCTGAGCAGCGCGCTCGGACTCCAGAAAGCTTGCCGCACTGGGAGATGGCCTTTGGAGACCGCTGACGAGATCATCTCGGCGATGCGCGCGATCGCACCGCCTGGCCAGGCCAGTCTGGATGACGCGACGCTGACTGAGCTGCGGCACTGGACGGCGGCACTGCTGCGGGTCAAACCGGACGCTGATGCTGAATACGCTCGGTTCCGGCAGATCACCGAGAGGGAAAACCCGGCCCAGCCTGCCGAACTCGGATCCTGGCTCGCGGACAAGGCCGTGCTGGTCGTAGGCGGGACCGGTTGCATCGGTTCGGCCCTGATCAGGGAGTTGCGCGCGCACCAGCCGAGCCGGATCGCGAGCATCAGCCGCGGCGAGCACACCTGGGTCAGCCAGGACCGCGTGGATTATCGCCGCGTCGACATCAGGGATGGCCAGGCGCTGAAGGACCTGGTGGCCGACATTCGCCCGGACGTTGTGTTTCACCTGGCCGGCCAGCGGGATCCAGGACTAGCCGAGCGCAGCGTTTACGACACCGTGACCACGAACATCCTGGGCACCCGCAACGTCGTGGCGGCGGCCGCGGCGGCGGGCGCGCAACAGGTGGTGCACGCGTCCACCGGAAAGGCAATGCGGCCGTACTCCCGCGAGGTTTACGCGGCGAGCAAGCGACTCGCGGAATTCGTCGTTTACCAGGCGCGGAGCGACTTCGCCAGGGCTTCGATGGCGCGATTCACCCACATCGTCGACAACTCGCTCGTGCACAAGCGACTGCTCGCCTGCCACAGTGAGAGGTTCTTCCGGTTGCACGAGCCCGGCGTGGTCTTTTACGCGCAGTCCGCGCGCGAATCGGCCCAGTTGCTGCTCCAGGCCGGCCTTACGCCGGCGGCTGATGACCTGTACGTCCATGCCATCCGGGACCTTGGCTGGCCGATTAGTCTGCTTGACCTTGCCATCGGGACGCTGCGTCAAATCGGTAGCTCGGTGCCGATCTATTTCAGCGGATTCGACAAAGGCTACGAGGACACCGTCCGGCCAGATCTGTTCGACCCGCGTAGTGCAGGCGATGTCAGCCCGTTGTTCAACAAATTCGAGGCAGCGCGCGCCGAGCCGTCGTCGGCGGGCACCGATCGATTCGATGTGCGATTTGACCTGAGCCGGAACCTCGACTACGCGATCAGCGGGCTGGCGGCCGCGTGCCAATCGACCGGGGATACCTACGCTTTGCGGGCGGCCCTCGATGTCGCGTCGCTCGCCTTGCGGGACGCCGCCAGGTAGCCACCGGAACGCGATCCGGCCCTACGATCCGGCCAGCATGACGATCAGGATGGCTGTCACCGTGATGCACACCTGCACCAGCCCCTACGCCGCCGGCACCCAGGACGGCGGCACCGGCGTGCCCTGCCAGATCTGCAGCTGGGGAGAGACTGTCCCATCAACGCGCGCTGGGCACGGCGTCGCCGTCCTGCTTAAGGTCTACGCTCACTGCTCGACGGCCAAGCCGACGCTGCCGACAGGCGCGTTGCCGACGCGCTCGGCGGCGAGACGCGGCCGGGCGCTTGATCCGTCGGCGACCCGCGCCTGCTGGCGGGCATGGGTACTAGATCAGCTCGCCACGTTCAGCCTTGGCGTAGCCAGCAGCAGCTCATTGCCGGAGCAGTCCAGGCCGGAAGAATCTGATCTTTCATGGTGTGGCTGTCGCACCGGGATGATAAGCCGGTCACTGATCACTTCGGGCGAGCCGGGGCGGTAATGGACGACACGCTGCTGGATCTGGTGCTCAAGCTGCTCAGCATGGCGCCGCTGGCACCGAAAGCAGAGCACCTGCTGCTGGCTGCCTGTGACAGTGACGCTGCACGGCCAGCGAGCGCGCGGCTGTCGAGCTGGTAGCCGAGCCGGCGGGAGCCTACTTGCGGTCGATCACGGTGTCGGGATTCCGGGGCATCGGCGCAGCGGCCACGCTCGAGCTTGAGCCCGGACCTCGCCTGACCCTGGTCGTGGGACGCAACGGGAGCGGCAAGTCCAGTTTCGCGGAGGGATTGGAGGTGCTGCTTACCGGTGGGTTGCGCAGATGGCAAGAAGCGGCCGCAGTCGCCTGGCGGGCTGGCTGGCGCAACCTGCACGCAGCCGGCGAGGTGCGCCTGTCGGCGGACCTGCTCCTGGAGGATGCCGGACAGGCGACAGTTCAGCGAGTATGGGACACCGGAACCGGCCTAGCCGACTCCCGCGCCGACCTGCAGGTCATCGGGGAAAAGCGAGCCGGCCTGAGCCGCCTGGGCTGGGATGACCCGCTGATCACCTACCGGCCGTTCTTGTCCCACTCCGAGCTCAGACGTTTCTGCGCGGCCCATCGCAGCTGTATGACCTGCTGTCGTCGGTCCTCGGGCTGGAGGATCTCGATATCGTTGAGAAACGCCTGGCTGCGGCCCGCAAGGAACGGGAGGACCTGGTCAAGGCGGTCAACGCCGACCTGCCCGCGCTACTGGACCGGCTCGGTGCCGCTGATGACGAGCGAGCCCGGTCGTGCCGCGACGCGCTATCCGGCAAGCAGCGCGACATCGCGCATGCCCTTTCGATAGCCACGGGCTCGGCGGCCGCGCAGCCAGTTGGCGAGATCGGCCGCCTGCGGCTGCTCAGCCAGCTGACCATCCCGGCTAAGGGGAAAGTTGGCGCCGCAGCCGCAGCGCTACGCGAAGCCCCTGACGCGCTGGCGCGAGCTGCAGGCTCGGAAGCGGGGCAGGCGCTGGAACTGGCGAAACTGCTCAGCTCGGCCGTCGGCCATTACGAGGCGCACGGCGCGGGACCGTGCCCGGTGTGCGGGCGCGCCGGGGCACTGGACGAGCAGTGGCACGAGCAAACGAAACAGCACATCGCGCGCCTGAAGACCCAGGCTTCCAACGCCCAGCAGGCTCACGCAGAGGCCGCAGAGGCACGCGCGACGGCCAGCGAGCTGTTCGCGCCGCCGCCCGTGGCTCTGACCGGATCACCGGTCGGCGGGGCTGACCCTGAGCCTGCCAGGCTGGTCTGGCAGGCCTGGGCCAAGCCTCCGGACGCCGAGGAGGCGGACGGCCTGCGGCAGCTCGCTGATCACCTTGAGTGGTCGTGGCCAGGACTGTCCCGGCTGGTAACGGCGCTGGCAAAGTCGGCCCAGGATGAGCTACGAGCCCGCGAGGATCTGTGGGCGCCGCTGGCGCGGAATGTGGCGATGTGGTGCACCCGCGCCCAAGACGCCGACGCTACGGCTGTCCCTGCGCTGAAGGCCGCGATTACGTGGCTGAAGAATGCGACCGACGACATCCGCAACGACCGGCTCGCACCACTGGGCGAGCAGGCGCCCGCGATTTGGTCGATGCTGCGGCAGGAAAGCAACGTCGACCTCGGTGCAATCCGGCTGTCCGGCAGCGGCAACCGTCGGCAGGTTGACTTGAAGGTCACGGTTGACGGCAGCGCGGGCGCTGCGCTGGGCGTGATGAGCCAGGGTGAGGTCAATGCGCTCGCGCTGAGCATCTTCCTGCCGCGCGCAACCATGTCGGCCAGCCCGTTCCGGTTCCTGGTCATTGACGACCCGGTGCAGGCGATGGATCCGGCGAAGGTCGAGGGACTTGCCAGGGTGCTGGAGGACGTTGCCCATTCCCGCCAGGTTCTGGTGTTCACCCACGACGACCGATTGCCGGAGGCCGTGCGGCGTCTGGGCATCGCCGGCCGGATCCTGGAAGTATCACGACGGCCGGAGTCGTTCGTCGAGGTCCGGCCCGCACTAACCCCGGTTGAGCGGCTGCTGAAGGACGCGCAGGACATGTGCGCGGATGACGCCGTCCCGCAGAAGGTCGCCGCCCGCGTGATCCCTGGGCTGTGCCGTATGGCCGTGGAGGCGGCATTCACCGAGGCGATCCGCCGCGCGCAGCTATCGGCGGGCAAGCGGCATGCGGAGGTGGAAGCCCAGATCGAGGCCGCCGACAAGCTCAGCAAGAGGGCAGCGCTGGCAATGTTCGGTGATCCTGCCAGGGGCGGAGACGTGCTCCCGCGCCTGGACAGCTGGCGCCATTCGGCCGCCGACACCTACAAGGTCCTGAACAAAGGTGCCCACGACGCGCACGGCGGGTCACTGCGAACCCTGGTCAGTAACGCTCGCGCCCTCACCGAGCTAATCCGAGAGAAACTGGCATGACCCCAGCTGACGTCCTTGCCGCGGCGCGCGACCTGCTGGAACGCCCCGCGCCCGCGGGGGCCGGCAGCTGGCAGCGCGCTGTAGCCCTGCTCGCCCGGCAGGCGCTGGAGAAGGGGATCGAGGAGTTCTGGGCAGCAGACCCGGCAACCGCCGGACTGTGCGAGGCAACCATGAAGACTCAGCTCACCTGCCTGCCCCACTTCCTGCAGCCGAGGCTCGCCCGCAAGATCAGTTACGTGTAGGCCGCGCTCAGCAGCGCTTGTCACTACCACCCTTATGACCTCGCCCCCACTGGAGCCGAGCTCGCCGGGTGGATCGACACCGTTGCCGCGCTCCTTGCGGCTATCAAAGGTGGCGAGGGCAAGCCGGATGTGCCCAGCGGCGGCCAGGCCGAGCTACCCGGTGGCGGCCAGCGCCATTACCTCGTGTGACGGCTTTCCAATAGTGGAGGCGCGCACGTAGCCGATATGGGTCGGCTAACCCGTCCTCAACGCGACCGTCTCAGCTGCGCCCCGTGCGCCGGGCCGCCCGCCATGGCGCGAGGCTTGGCTGCCGATGGCAGCGCCGGGGAGACAGGCGGCCCGATGAGTGTTCGCCGTGCTGAATCAGCGGTTCTTAGGCAACCCAGTAACCGAGTCCTCGCGGGAGCCTCGCCTCGCCACATCAAATAATTGACCGGCTGGCTCCCTGTTTGGCTCCCCGGCCAGACTGCGTCCTACCGAAAAAACGCTCTGAACTGTGGGCCTGAGAGGACTTGAACCTCTGACCTCTTCCTTATCAGGGAAGCGCTCTAACCGTCTGAGCTACAGGCCCGTGGGTGGCGCTGATGACCGCAGCGCGTCGCCGCGTCGGCATCTCAGCGCACTTACTTCGCCGGGATAGGTTACCGCAAGCCCGGACCGGTCGGTCAGTCGGTTTCCCGCAGCGTGACCTCGATACCGCCGACCAGCATCGCGACGAGGTTGTAGACGACCGCGCCCACGGTGGCCAGGGCGGTAATGAGGACCACGTTCACGACGCCGACCACGATGGTGTACCCGATCACCCTGGACGCCCCGAACCAGCTTGCGGCATTCGCGCCCGCGCGGTTCTTGGTCGACGTCACCAGCCCCACCGTGTTCTCGATGCTGTGGAAAACTCCGAGCTTCGAGAGCACCGTGTAGAGCAGGGCCACAGCGATCGTCAGCACCGCGCAGCCGATGATCGAGATCAGGAAGCTGAACTTCATCACCGACCAGGGCTCGATCCTGGCCAGCGCGAGCTGAGCCTTCCTGGTGACCTGGTCCTGGTCAGGCGCTGCGGAGGGCCGCTGCCGCTGATCGCGCTCAGCCCGGCTTGGCCTGGCAACCTTCGGCCGGTTGCGGGTCAGGGCCGAGAACGGCGCGGTGAGCCGGGCAGCGATGCCGGCCGCTGAGCCGCTGCCGGAGAAGGGTGCCGAGAAGCGCATAGAACTCCCCTGAGTGCTGGGCCTCGGCGCAGCAGCCGGAATATATCCCAGGCCTCCTGACGGCCCGTCAGGAGCACCGGGACGGTACGCGGCCCGGCCGTCCGGACGGTCCGGGGCATTGCTGGCCACGGTGCCCGGACCGTCGGCTGCAGCGGGGGCGTCCGGCCAGCTGGCATCGCCACTGGGCGTGCTGGCGGCCGTGCCGCGTGGAGCAGCAGGAAGCGAGCTGGGCGAGGAGCCGCCGGCGGCCCTGGCTGACCCGGAGCCTGAGGCGGCCGCGCCGGAACTGGCGGAGGAACTGCCGGCCGAGCCCGCTGGACCGGAAGCCGCCTCAGCGGGCTCCCCGTCGGCCGAACTGCCGTCCGGATCCGGGGAACTGCCGACCGGGCCTCCGTTAGCCGGCCGCGGCTGCGGCTTAACCCGGTTGTCCACCCCGTCCACCTCCGTACCGTTTCCTGACACGAGGTTATCCCCAGATGACGGTTTCTGGTCCACAGGAACCTTGCCGTCTTCTGCGGCGTCAGTAGTAAGACGCCCCAAACCGCCAGAACGTTGCGCTTTGCGGCTCGCGGCCATCCGGCTATCCCCCTGCGGCTCTCCCGGCGACAGGAGCGAGCCTCGACATCCTCCCGGAACCTTACACGGCGATACGGACAGATCGCACGACCTGTCCGTTTCGCCCGACACCCGGCAAACCTAGCGGTGTCAGTCATGCAGATACCCGCCGCAATAAAGCACCGGGTACTCAGCTTCGTACTGCCCCGGAATCCGGTACTGAAATCATGAACAGGCTAGCTCGCCGACGGGTCCGCGGGTGGCGAATCGAGATCGCTGCCGCCATTGGCTTCCAGCTCAGCGCCACCGTGCGGCTCCAGCTCACCATCAGCCTCAGCCTCGTCGGCGTCCGCGAGCCCGTCCCCGTTGCCGTTTCCGTTGTCCAGCGACTCCTCGTTCCGTGCAATCGCCACCAGGCTCTGGCCGGGGGCGAGGTTGACCAGCCGTACGCCCATCGTCTGCCGGCCGGACTGCTTGATCTCCGCGGCCGCGGTCCTGATCACCCCGCCAGCGGAGGTAATGGCGAAGACCTCGTCCTCGGGATGCACCATCAGCACGCCGATGAGCTCGCCCCTGGCCTCGACGATCCGCGCGGTCACCACGCCCCGGCCGCCCCGGCCCTGGACCGGGTACTGATCGATCAGCGTCCGCTTCGCGTAGCCGCCGCCCGTCGCGACGAGGACATCGCCCCCGTCGTCGACCACGTGCATGCCCAGCAGTTGGTCACCGTCACTGAATCGCATCCCGATCACGCCGGAGGTAGCCCGCCCCATCGGCCGCAGCGCCTCATCGTCGGCATGGAACCTGATGGCCTGCGCATGCTTGCTGACCAGCAGCAGGTCGTGCTCGGGTGAGACCAGCCTGGCGCCGATGACCTCGTCATCCTCGCGCAGGTTGATGGCGATGATGCCGCCGGAGCGCGGTGAGTCGAAGTCGCCTAGCCGGGATTTCTTCACCAGCCCGGACGACGTGGCCAGCACCAGGTACGGCGCCACGTCGTAGTCGCGCAGCGCCAGCACCTCGGCGATCCGCTCATCGGCCTGGAAGGCAAGCAGGTTAGCGACATGCTGGCCGCGGGCATCGCGTGCGGCGTCCGGCAGCTCGTACGCCTTGGCCCGGTACACCCGGCCCTTGTTGGTGAAGAACAGGATCCAGTGGTGCGTCGTCGTCACGAAGAAGTGATCGACGATGTCGTCGGTGCGCAGCTGGGCACCGCGGACGCCCTTGCCGCCCCGCCGCTGCGCCCGGTACAGATCGGTCCTGGTGCGCTTGGCGTAGCCGCCGCGGGTGATCGTGACGACCACGTCTTCCTCGGCGATCAGGTCCTCGATCGACATATCGCCGTCGTAGGCGATGATCTCGGTCCGCCGGTCGTCGCCGTACCTGGTCGCGATCTCGGCCAGCTCGGCGGAGACGATCTGCCGCTGCCGCTCGGGCGAGGCGAGGATCCCCTCGTAGTCGGCGATCTGCGCCATCAGCTCCTCGTACTCGTCCACCAGCTGCTGGCGCTCGAGTGCGGCGAGCTTGCGCAGCTGCATGTCGAGGATCGCCCGCGCCTGAATCTCGTCGATCTCCAGCAGTTCCATCAGGCCCTGCTGCGCGGCCGCCGCCGACGCGCTGGCCCTGATCAGCGCGATGACCGCGTCAATCTGGTCGATGGCCTTCAGCAGCGCGCTGAGGATGTGGGCCCGCTCCTGCGCCTTGCGCAGCAGGTACCGGGTCCGCCGGATGATGACCTCGATCTGGTGCGCGACCCAGTACCTGATCATCTGGTCGAGCCTGAGGGTCCGCGGCACGCCGTCGACCAGGGCCAGCATGTTCGCGCCGAAGGTGTCCTGCAGCTGCGTGTGCTTGTACAGGTTGTTCAGGACCACCTTGGCGACTGCGTCCCGCTTCAGAACGATGACCAGGCGCTGGCCGCTGCGGCCGCTGCTCTCGTCGCGCACGTCAGCGATGCCGGTCAGGCGCCCGTCGCGCACCAGCTCGGCAATCTTCAGCGCCAGGTTGTCCGGGTTCACCTGGTAGGGCAGCTCGGTGGCGACCAGGCAGGTCCGGCCCTTGCGGTCCTCCTCGACCTCCACGACCGCGCGCATCGTGATCGAGCCCCGCCCGGTGGTGTAAGCGTCCCTGATGCCGCGGCGGCCGACGATCTGGGCGCCGGTCCGGCCGTCCGGGCCGCCGGGGAAGTCCGGGCCCTTGATCCGCTCCATCAGCGCGGCGAGCAGCTCCTCGTCGGTCGCCTCGAAATTCTCCAGGTACCACTGGACCCCGGCGGTCACCTCGCGCAGGTTGTGCGGCGGGATCTTGGTCGCCATCCCGACCGCGATGCCCTCGGACCCGTTGACCAGCAGGTTGGGGAACCGGGCTGGCAGCACCACCGGCTCGGCCGACTGGCCGTCATAGTTGGGCCGGAAATCGACGGTCTCCTTGTCGATGTCCCGCAGCATCTCCATCGCCAGCGGGGCCAGCCGGCATTCGGTGTACCGCATCGCGGCGGCCGGGTCGTTGCCGGGGGAGCCGAAGTTACCCTGACCGTCGATGAGCGGCATCCGCATGGCCCACGGCTGGGCCAGCCGGACCAGGGTGTCGTAGATCGCCGAGTCGCCGTGCGGGTGGTAGTTGCCCATCACGTCGCCGACGACCCTGGCGCACTTGAAGAAACTGCGGTCCGGCCGGTACCCGCCGTCGTACATCGCGTACAGGATCCGGGTGTGGACCGGCTTGAGGCCGTCCCGGACGTCCGGCAGCGCACGGCCGACGATGACGGACATCGCGTAGTCGATGTAGCTGCGCTGCATCTCGACCTGGATGTCAACCGGCTCAGTCCGGTCGTGCCCCTCTGCCGGTGCGTCAGTCACGTCGGGCACTTCCCATCCCTTCTGTGTCAGCCCGGGGGGTAACCCCCGGACCTGGTGCTAGCCCGGGGGTCGACCCCCGGAACCCCCAGTCCGGGAGGGCTTCGCCCCCCGGACCCCCCGGCCGTCCGCTCGGGCCAGCAAACCGCGCTGGCCCTCGCGCCCAGCACTACTGCCTTTCCGCATAACCCATCGCCTTCGCGTCCGGGCACTGCTGTTGCCGCATCTTGCTCAGATGTCGAGGAAGCGGACATCCTTGGCATTGCGCTGGATGAACGCGCGGCGCGACTCCACGTCTTCGCCCATCAGCACGCTGAACAGCTCGTCCGCCTGCGCGGCGTCATCGAGCGTGATCTGCCGCAGGACCCGGCGGGCCGGGTCCATGGTGGTCTCCCACAGCTCGGTGGCGTTCATCTCGCCCAGGCCCTTGAAGCGCTGCACGGCACCGCGCGGCCGCGGGTCCTTGCGCCCGTCGGCGAGGCCCGCCTCGATCACCGCGTCGCGCTCCCGGTCGGAGTAGGCGTAGCCGGGCAGCACGCCCCGGCCATCCCACTTGATCTTGTAGAGCGGCGGCTGGGCCAGGTAGACGTGCCCCGCCTCGATCAGCGGCTTCATGAACCGGAACAGCAGGGTCAGCAGCAGCGTGGTGATGTGCTGGCCGTCCACGTCCGCGTCCGCCATCAGGATGATCTTGTGATAGCGCAGCTTGGCGATGTCGAACTCGTCATGCACGCCGGTGCCGAGCGCGGTGATCAGCGCCTGGACCTCGTTGTTCTTCAGCACCCGGTCGATCCTGGCCTTCTCCACGTTCAGGATCTTGCCGCGGATCGGGAGGATGGCCTGGAACTGCGGATCGCGGCCGCCCTTGGCTGAGCCGCCCGCCGAGTCACCCTCGACCACGTAGATCTCGCACCGCTCCGGGTCGCCGGACTGGCAGTCTGCCAGCTTGCCGGGCAGGCCGGTGCCGCCCATCAGGCTCTTGCGGGTCAGGTCACGGGCCTGCCGGGCGGCAATCCTGGCCCTGGCCGCCGAGCTCGCCTTGAGGATGATGGACTTGGCCTCGCCCGGGTTCCGCTCGAACCAGTCCTTCAGGTGGTCGTTGCAGATGCGCTGCACGAACGACTTGGCCTCGGTGTTGCCCAGCTTGGTCTTGGTCTGGCCCTCGAACTGGGGCTCGGCCAGCTTCACGTGGATGATGGCGGTCAGGCCCTCGCGCACGTCATCGCCGGTCAGGTTCTCGTCCTTCTCCCTGACCAGCTTCTGCTCCCTGGCGTACCTGTTCACGATCGTCGTGAGCGCCGAGCGGAAGCCCTCCTCGTGCGTGCCCCCCTCGGCCGTGTTGATCGTGTTGGCGAAGGTGTGCACCGACTCGGTGTAGGCGCCGGTCCACTGCATCGCGACCTCGGCGGCGATCCCGGTCTCCTCGTCGCCGAACTCGATCACCGACTCGTGCACCGGGTCCTTGGATGCGTTGATGTACCGGACGAAGTCGGCGATGCCGCCGTCGTACCGGTAGCTGGCCGCGTGCGGCTCGATGTTCGCGTGCTCGGGCCGCTGGTCGTCCAGCGTGATCGCCAGGCCGCGGTTCAGGAAGGCCATCTCCTGCAGCCGCCGGGACAGCGTCTCGAAAGACCAGTCCGTGGTCTCGAAAATGGACGGATCAGGCCAGAACGAGATGATCGTGCCGGTCTCGCCCGTCGGCGCGCCGCGCTCCAGCGGGGTGACCGGATGGCTGGCCACGTATCGCTGCCGCCAGACGTAGCCGTCGCGGCGGATTTCCACGTCCAGCCGGCTGGCGAGCGCGTTGACCACCGAGACGCCCACTCCGTGCAGGCCGCCGGAGACCGCGTAGGACTTGCTGTCGAACTTGCCGCCCGCGTGCAGCGTGGTCAGCACGACCTCGACGGCTGGCCGGTTCTCGACCGGGTGGTTGTCCACCGGGATGCCGCGGCCGTTGTCGGCCACGCGAACGCCGCCGTCGGCCAGCAGGACGACCTCAATCCGGTCGCAGTAACCGGCCAGGGCCTCGTCTACCGCGTTGTCGACCACCTCCTGGACCAGGTGGTGCAGGCCGCGCTCGCCCGTGGATCCGATGTACATGCCAGGGCGCTTGCGAACGGCCTCCAGGCCCTCCAAGACAGTGATCGAACGTGCGTCATACGACAAAGTGGAAGCTCCTCCTGGAAACGGGCAGGCGCATCGGGCCGATGCGAGAACCCCAACCTCCGTCTGCCCAGGTGCTCACCACTATTTTACCTGGACAGACCGCCAGCCTCAGCCGTACGTGTCACGTGGCCCGCGACTGCCGCGGACCCGCCATTCACCGGGCCTGCGGGCCGCGTCGACCGGGCCGCGCACCTTGACCCGCCGTACCGAGCCGTCGCCCAGCTCGGCGTTCAGCCGCCGCACGAGCTGGGCCGCCAGCAGCCGCAGCTGGGTCGCCCAGGCGGTGGAATCCGCCGCTATGGTGAGCTCGCCGTCGGCCAGCGACTCGGGCTTGGTGTGCGCCGCCAGCTCGGGCCCGACGATCTCGGCCCAGCGGCCGAAGACCGACCCGGTGGCCGCGGCCAGGGTCCAGCCGTAGTCCCCGATCAGGCTGCTGATCGCGGCCGTGAGCGGCTGCGGGTCATCGCGCCGCTCCCGGCGGCCCGGGCGGCCGGGTGGGGGTGCGGTGGCGGGCGCGGGGGCGGGGAAGGGCGGGGGGGCGGGGAAGGGCGGGGCACCACTGGCCGGCACGACAGACCCGGGCGGGCCGGACGACGTCCCGGCGGAAGCGGCTCCGTCCGCCACCGGCCTGGGGGGCCGCGTCGGCCTGTTCCCCTTCGCCAGCGAATCGGCCTTGGCTCGCTGCAGCGCCTGGCGAGCCAGCCGGGCGCGGTCCGGCTCCCTCGGCTGGCGGGCCGGCTGGCCCGGCGCCGGGTCACCGGTTCGCCCGCTGGCCCGGCCATCAGGGTCCCGGTTATCAGTGTCCCGGCCAGCTGCCCGCTCGCCGGGGACGCGCTCAGTCACTGGCAATCACCCCGTCCGCCACGGTAAACCGCGCTCCGGACAGCCGGTCCGGTACGTCGGCGCCGACCGCGGCCGTGACCAGGACCTGCTCGGCGGATCCGGCCAGGTCGGCCAGCCGGTCGCGCCGCCCGGCGTCCAGCTCGGCGAAGACGTCATCGAGCACGAGCACGGGGTCATCGCCGTCGGATCGCATCAGCTCGAAGGCCGCCAGCCGCAGCGCGAGCGCCATCGACCAGGACTCGCCGTGGCTCGCGTAGCCGCGGGCCGGCAGCTCGCCGATCCGCAGTTCCAGGTCGTCACGGTGCGGCCCGACGAGGCAGACGGCGCGGTCCAGCTCGGCTCGCCTGCTGGCCGCGAGCGCGTCCCGCAGGCCGGCCGCCAGCTTCGCCGGATCCGGATCCGGCTCGCCGTCCGGCCGGAACGACTGCCGGTACCGCAGCTGGGCGCCCGGCCGGCCGCCGGATACCTGGCTGTAGGCGGCGGCCGCCAGCGGGCTGATGGCCTGGACAAGCTCCAGCCGCGCGGCGACCAGCGCCGTGCCCTTCTCGATCAGCTGGTCGTCCCAGACGTCCAGCGCGCTCGGCGGATGGCCCATGGCCCTGGCCGACTTCAGCAGGGTGGTCCGCTGCCGCAGTACCCGCTCGTAGTCGGCCCGGACGCCCGCGTAGCGCGGCCTGGTGGCGACCAGCAGGTCGTCCAGGTAGCGCCGCCGCTGGTCGGGGTCGCCCTTGACCATGGCGAGATCCTCGGGCGCGAAGAGCACGCAGCGCAGCACGCCGAGCACGTCTCGCGGCCGGGGCACGGGAGCCCGGTTCAGCCGGACCCGGTTGGCCTTGCCGGGGTTGACCTCGATCTCCACCAGGCTGCTGCGCGACGCGCCGGTGACGGCCGCGCGGATGATGGCGCGCTGGGCGCCGTGACGGACCAGCGGCGCGTCAGCCGCCACCCGGTGGCTGCCGAAGGTAGCCACGTAGCAGGCCGCCTCGACCAGGTTGGTCTTGCCCTGGCCGTTCGCGCCGGTCACGGTGGTCACGCCCGGCCCGAGGGTGACATCCGCGGTCGCGTAGCTGCGAAAATCGGTCAGCGCCAGCCGGGTCAGGTACACGCCGCAGAGACTAGCCGCAGCTATCCGCCGAGCCTGATCGGCATCAGCAGGTAGCGGAAGTCCGGCGTGCCGTCAGGCCCCGGCTTGCCGGTGATCAGGGCGGGCTTGCCCGGCTCGGTGAAGGAGAAGCGGACGGTGTCCGACTCGATCGAGGTCAGGCCATCCAGCAGGTACTGCGGATTGAAGGCGATCGACAGGTCCTCGCCGTCGAACTCGGCCTCCATCGCCTCCTCGGCCTGTGCCTCGTCCCCGGTGCCTGCCTCCAGCATGAGCTGGCCGGTGCTGAAGCTCAGCCGGACCGCGGTGTTGCGCTCAGCCACCAGCGCCACCCGCTTGACCGCCTCGGCCAGCAGGCCGGCGGACAGCTCGGCGGTGGACTTGGCGCTGGTCGGCAGCAGCGCCTGGGTGCGCGGGAACTCGCCGCCGAGCAGCCTGGTGGTGGTGCGCCGCCCGGCGCCCTCGAAGCCGATCATCCCGTCGCCGCCGTGACTGTCGTCTCCGGGCAGCGCCAGCGCGATCGATACCTCGGCGCCCGACGTCAGTGACCTGGCCGTCTCGGCCAGTGCCCGGGCCGGCACCAGCACGGCCGCCGACAGGTCGGGCACGGCCGGGTTCCAGCGCAGTTCCCGGATGGCCAGCCGGTACCGGTCGGTGGAGATCAGGGTGAGCTTGTCGCCCTCGATCTCGATCCGGACGCCGGTGAGCGCGGGCAGCGTGTCGTCGCGGCCCGCGGCAGACGCCGACTGGCTGACCGCGGTGGCGAATGTGTCGCTGCCGACTGAGCCGATCGCCGGCGGCATCTCCGGGAGTGCCGGGTATTCCTCCTCGGGCATCGTCAGCAGCGTGAAGGTGGCACTGCCGCAGGTGACCACCGCCCGGCCGTCCCCGGCCCGGATGCTGACCGGCCGCGCCGGCAGGCTGCGGCTGATCTCGGCCAGCAGCCTGCCCGAGACCAGGGCCGTGCCCTCCTCGTCGGCGGCGACCGGGATAGTCGCCTGGGCCGAGACGTCGTAGTCGAAGCTCGACAGGGTCAGTTCCTGGCCGGCCTGCAGCATGATCCCGGCCAGCACGGGCACCGTCGGCCGGGCTGGCAGTGCCCTGGCCGTCCAGGCCACCGCCTCGGCCAGCACGTCGCGCTCAAGGGTGATCTTCACAGGACACCGCCTCCTGCCGTCGGGTCCGGTCGGCAGGCGGGGGGCAGCCCGGTGGTACGGAGGGCCGGGCTGCCGGGAACCTGCTTCAGGTTGGATCTCTCAGATAGATAAGAGGACGTCGTAGTCATAGGGACGGTGGATCCCGGGGACATCGCGGCTCCGGCCAGGTCACGGCCCGTTCCGGTGTCCACAGGGACTGTGCGTGCGGCGGCCGCGGCACTCGCGGCGCTGTGCACGGCCGGCTGGCACGGGCTGGTCACCCACTCGTTGCCCTCAGGACCACGGGAGTTTTCCTCCTGCTGTCCCAAGTGAGTCCACAACTTTATCCACAGCCTGTGTGCGTAGATTGCGCAGTCCGTCACACTATTGTAGTCAGCTGGAAACGCACAGTCATATCTGCTGCTGGGCTTCCGTGCGCCAGCTACTGCCGGACGGCCAGTCACTGCGTCACCCCGAGAGCGCTTGCTGCTTGATCCGGTTGGTGAGCTCGGTGACCTGGTTATAAATTGACCGGCGCTCGGCCATCAGCGAACGGATCTTCCGGTCCGCGTGCATCACCGTGGTGTGGTCACGTCCGCCGAACTGCTGGCCGATCTTGGGCAGGGACAGGTCGGTGAGCTCCCGGCACAGGTACATGGCGATCTGCCGGGCAGTGACGAGCACCCGGGAGCGGGAGGTGCCGCAGAGGTCGTCGATGCTCAGGCCGAAATACGAGGCTGTCTGGCCCATGATGGTCGACGCGGTGATCTCCGGGCCGTGCGCCTCCGGAATCAGGTCCTTCAGCACGAACTCGGCCAGCTGCAGGTCGACGGACTGGCGGTTGAGGCTCGCGAACGCCGTGACCCGGATCAGCGCGCCTTCCAGCTCGCGGATGTTAGTGGAGATGCGGCTGGCGATGTACTCGAGCGCCTCGGGCGGCGCGTTCAGCCGGTCCTGCACCGCCTTCTTGCGCAGGATGGCGATCCGGGTTTCCAGCTCTGGCGGCTGCACGTCGGTCAGCAGGCCCCACTCGAACCGGCTGCGCAGGCGGTCTTCCAGGGTCACCAGCCGCTTCGGCGCCCGGTCGCTGGAGATGACGATCTGCTTGCTGGCGTTGTGCAGCGTGTTGAAGGTGTGGAAGAACTCCTCCTGGGTGCCTTCCTTGTTCTCCAGGAACTGGATGTCGTCGACCAGCAGCACGTCGACGTCTCGGTACCGGCGCCGGAACCCGTCCTGCTTGCCGTCCCTGATCATGTTGATGAAATCGTTAGTGAACTCTTCCGAGCTCACGTACCTGACCTTGAGTCCCTGATAGAGGCTCTGGGCGTAGTGCCCGATGGCGTGCAGCAGATGCGTCTTGCCGAGTCCGGAGTCGCCGTAGACGAAGAGCGGGTTATAGGCCTTGGCCGGTGCCTCCGCGACGGCCACGGCGGCGGCGTGCGCGAACCTGTTGCTCGAGCCGATGACGAACGTCTCGAAGGTGTACTTGGGATTGAGCCTGGCCTGGGCCGGCCGCGGCACGCCCTGGCCGGCCAGGTGCGCGGCCCCGTGTCCGTCGAGGGGCGGGATGCTGGCCCGGCCGGGCGGCCTGGGCGACTCGGCCGGCGGCTGGTCCAGCGGCCGGCCGTGCGCGCCGAAGCCGGGCTGGCCGGCTGATGTCATGCCCTGCTCGGCGGGACCGAAGCCCGGCCGTCCGTCTCCCTCCGGGCCGGGCAGCCCGTCCAGGCTGCTGCGATAGAGGCCAGGGCCGCCGGCCGGGGGCGTCCGGCCGCCGAAATCCCGGACCGCGCCGATCGGCCCGGTTGCCGCATCCCCGGCGGGCCCCGTCACCGTGTCATCCTCGCCAGCGGGCGGTCGCGGTGCAGGCAGCGCCGCTGCCGCCGCGCCCGGATCCACGGTCACGGCAAGCTGGATGTTGCGGGCGAGCTCCCTGGACAGCGCGTTGGTAATCAGAGCGCGCAGTCGCGTCTCCAGCTGCTCCTTGACGAAGTCGTTGGGCGCCGCTATCAGGGCCGTGTTCTCCACCAGGCCGAGCGGGCGGGTCAGCTGGAGCCACGCGCGCTGGTGCGGCTCGATCTGCATGCCGGCTAGGTCGGCCAGTGACCTGGCCCACACCTCCGCGAGGTCGTCTTCCATCACTAGCCGCTCACCTCGCGCCCCCACATGTGATCAACAGGTTTTTCCACAGCATGTGCACGTTGCAGTACGCGCCGTGGCTGGCCACCCCGCGGGCGCCGGTGACCAGGACCCCGGTGATCATAGACCGGCGCGGGCCCGGGCCGGGATCAGTATCCACAGCCTAGGGCCGTGCCAGCGGATGCGGGCCCTGGTTTGACCAACCCGGCCGGGGCCGCGTAACGTTACTTGGTCCGGTTACCCCGGTGTGGCTTAAGCACGGTCTCATGCCGATCGGGAATACTGTCTTTCTCAGCCGCCGCATCTGGAGTTCCAGTGAGCAAGCGCACGTTTCAGCCGAACAACCGCCGTCGTGCCAAGACGCATGGCTTCCGGCTGCGCATGCGCACCCGGGCCGGCCGGGCCGTGCTGGCGGCCAGGCGCCGTAAGGGCCGGGCGCGCGTCAGCGTCTGATTGCCGGCCCGGTATCGGTGTGAGCGGCAGCGGGAATGCGGTGTGATGCTGCCCGCCACCGCGCGAATGCGGCGTCGTGAGGACTTCTCGGCGGCGGTCCGCGGCGGCGCCAGGGCGGGCAGGCCGCTCCTGTCCGGGCACCTGCTGCTCAGGCCGGGTGCCACTGAGCCAGCCAGGGTGGGATTCATCGTGAGCCGGGCTGTCGGCCCGGCCGTGGCACGAAACCGGGTCCGGCGCCAGCTTCGTCATCTGGCCCGCGGGTATCTGCCATCGCTTCCCGGAGGTAGCCTGCTTGTAGTGCGGGCTAATCCACGCGCCGCGACTTCACGCCAGGCGGAGCTCGCCGCCGAACTTGACCTGGTAATCCGAAAGCTGACTCGGCGGCAGGGCGGGGCACCACAGTGCCGGTAACGGGCAGGGCTGATGGGCGGCCTGCAGGCAGGCCGACGCCGGTTGCCGTGCTGCTCCTGTACCTGCTGACAGGGTACCGGCGCTTCATCAGCCCGCTGCTCGGCCCGCGCTGCCGCTTCTACCCGTCCTGCAGCGCCTACGCGCTGGAGGCCGTCCAGGTGCATGGCGCCGCGCGCGGCAGCTGGCTGGCGGTCCGCCGGCTGAGCCGCTGCCATCCATTCCACCCGGGCGGGCTGGATCCCGTACCGCCGCGCCAGGCGGAGCGGCCTGGCGAGCCCGCGGGGCATGCTGAGGGGATCCGAGCTGGCGCCAGGCCCGGCGCGACCGCGCCAGGAGCGCCCGGGGCCACAGCGCCGCAGAGCACCGGGCCGCACGATACTTGGCCGCACGATACTGAGCCGCACGATACCGGGCCGACAAGCACAGACCTGGCTGGTCGGAGCACGAGGGAGCTAGCACGTGGGTAATCCACTGGACGTCTTGTACGACGCGGTCGCCTGGGTGGTGACGCGCATCTACAACGTGCTCAGCCCGCTGCTCGGCCCCACCAGCGGATGGACCTGGGCGCTCACCATCATCATCCTGGTCGTCGCGATGCGGCTGATCATGGTGCCGCTGTTCATCAAGCAGATGCACACCACGCGCGCCATGACCTCGCTGCAGCCGCAGATGACGGCGCTGCGGAAGAAGTACAAGAACGACAAGCAGACGCTCAACCAGGAGATGATGAAGCTCTACCAGGAGGCGGGTGTTAACCCGCTGATGGGCTGCCTCCCGGTGGTAGCACAGCTTCCCTTGTTCTTCGCCCTGTTCAGCGTGCTGCGGGCGATCGCCGAGTGGAAGCCTGGCCAGGTACCCAAGTACGGCCTGCCGCTGACACTGGTGCAGAACGCTAAGCAGGCCAGGATCTTTGGCGCCTCGGTGGCGGACAAGGTGCTGTTCACCGGCTCTGCCAACGTGCCGCTGCACGCCAAGATCGTCATCGTGCTGGCGGTCGTCGTCAGCATGGTGACCACGTTCCTGACCATGCGCCAGAGCCAGAAGCGCGGCATGATGCCGTCCGCAACGCCGGACAATCCGATGGGCCAGTCCCAGAAGATGATGATGTACATCATGCCGTTGTTCGCCCTGACCGGCTTGTACTGGCCGTTCGGACTGGTCCTGTACTGGGTGACGACGAACATCTGGACCCTCGGCCAGCAGTACGTGCTGCTGCGCCGGTACCCGGTCACCGGAGCCACCGCGGCGGCCGGCGCCGGGACGGTCCCCGGCACGGTCGTGTCCAGCTCTGCCTCGCCGGCGCTCACCGGGTCGGGCGGCTCGCGGTTCAGCCGCGCGCTGCGCAGCGCCGCGGCGGGCCGCGCGGAGGGCACGGCTGCGTCCGGAGGCGGGGCGGCCGGCGCCGTCAGCCCCAACGGCGCGAAGCCGGCAGCCCCGAAGCCGGCAGCCCGAAGCCGGCAGGATCGAAGCCGGCAGGATCGAAGCCGGCAGGATCGAAGCCGGCAGGATCGAAGCCGGCAGGATCGGCTACCGGGGGATCGGGCGCGGAGGGCTCGGCCACGGGCGGCTCCCGGCAGGGCGGCGGGAAACCGGCCGCCAACGGGGCGTCAGCGAGCAGCGGCTCCAGCGGGGGCGGCTTGCGGCGCCGGATCGGCAAGGGCCGTTCCGAGCCTGCACCCGAGCCCGTTCAGCCCGAGGTTAAGCTCGTCAGGCAGCAGCCGCAGCGCCAGTCGCGCAGCAAGCGGTCCGGCAAGCGCTAGATTACTGATTCCGGCAGGTGGCTCCCTGCCCTGCGGGAGTAACCGGTCGGCACGGAACATGCGTCGTAGGAGGCCTTGCGTTGAGCCAAGGGGATAACGCGGTAGCGGAGCCGGATTCCGGCACGGCTGAGCAGGATCAGGATCTGCTGGAGTCGGCCGGGGATGCCAGTGAGCTCGACGATGCCGCGGATATCGACGACGGCCCGGTTGCCGGAGACGCCGCGGATGCCGATGCCGGAGACGACACGGCAGAGACGGCGGAGGCCGACAGCGACGAGGGCAGCCGGAGCGTGGCTGATCTGGAGCTTGAGGGCGAGATAGCGGCCGATTACATCGAGGGCTTGCTGGATGTCGCAGATCTTGACGGTGACATCGATATGGACGTCGAGGGCGATCGGGCGGTGGTGTCCGTCGTCGGAGCCACCCTGGAGGAGCTGGTGGGCTCGCGGGGCGAGGTACTGGAGGCCCTGCAGGAGCTGACTCGGCTCGCGGTGCACCGGCAGACGGGTACCCGAACCAGGATCATGCTGGATATCAGCGGATACCGGCAGCGCCGCCGGGCCGAGCTGGCAGAGGCGGGCCGGGATGCGGCCGAAGAGGTCAAGCGGACCGGCGAGGCCAAGAAGCTGTGGGCGATGAATCCCTTTGAGCGGAAGGTCGTGCACGATGCGGTGGCTGCGGCCGGCTTGCGCAGCGAGTCGGAAGGCGAGGAGCCGGACCGGCGGGTAATCGTCCTGCCGGCTGGCTGAGAGTTGGTTCCGGAGGCAGGAGAGATCGCCTCCCCGGAGCCGGGGCTGGCGCCGGCGGGCGCGGAACTTGCGAGGGCCCGTACCGTCTTCGGCAGTGCGCTGCCTGCAGCCCAGCGGTATGCGGCCCTGCTGGCTGGCGCAGCTGCCGAGCGCGGGCTGATCGGCCCGGCGGAGACCGGACGGATCTGGGAGCGGCACATCCTCAACTGCGCGGCGGTGGCCGAGCTGATCCCGCGGGATGGCACGGTCATCGATGTGGGCTCTGGAGCGGGGCTGCCGGGCATCGTGCTCGCGATCCTCAGGCCTGACGCCCGGCTGACGCTGCTGGAGCCGATGGCCAGGCGAGTCGCCTTCCTCCTGGAGTGCGTGCAGATCCTGGGCCTGGACAACGTCACCGTGCTGCGGGGGCGGGCCGAGGAACTGGCCGGCGAGCTGACGGCGGACGTGGTGACCGCGCGAGCCGTTGCCCCGCTGGATCGGCTGGCTGGCCTGGCCGCGGCCCTGGTGCGGCCAGGAGGCGTCGTGCTCGCCATCAAGGGCCAGAGCGCGCAGGCTGAGGTGGCCAGGGCGCAGCCGGTGCTGCGGCGGCTGGGTTTTCGCGACGTGTCTGTCGTCACGGCTGGCAGCGGTACTGTCATTCCGGCTGTGACGGTCGTCCGGATGGTCAGTAGCCGGCCGGAGCGGCTGCCGTCGGCACGGCGCCGGGTGACAGGCCGAGCCGCCGACCGCGCTACGGGCCGCGCCGGGAGCCGGCGAGCCGCCGCCGGTCGGGGGCGAGCGCCGCGAGGGCACTCCGGCGGTACGGTTCGCGACGAGGGCCGGCACTAGCTGGCGGCACCGTGATGCGCTGGCACGGGAGGACGTCGTTGCCTTCGTCACCTGCGGCCGGGCCAAGCTGCGCAAGAGGCGATTGCCAGGAGCTCTGGCCGCACAGAGAGGCACTCGGCGGGGTGCTAGGACGAGATGTGCCGGGAGGGGTGCGGAGCGTGCGCGGTTACGGCGGGCGTCGGCATGACGGGACGAGGAGGCACGGAGGATGATCACTGCCTCGGCTGGCCTCGGCTGGCCCGACGAGCCGGGCAGGCCGCAGCCGGGATACTCGCCGAGTGCGGCCAGGGCGGTCCCGCTGGGCTGGCCGGCCGAGCGGTCTGGCCATGGCGACCGGCCTGCTGCGGCACCGGCTCCCGGCTTCGTTCCGGGCGGCGCAGGATGGCCCGGCGAGGCAGGCCCCGCGGCGGGCAGTGAGCCGTCCGCCGACAAGCCGGATGTCCCGCCCGCAGCTCCCGCAGCCGATGCGGATGCCAGGGAAGGCCGTGGGCCTCAGCGGATGCGGGCGGCTCTGGCCGGCGTTTCACGTGAAACCGTGCTGGGTTCCGGGTCGGCCCCGGCAGCGGCGCCTGCGCCCGGGCCAGAGGCCCCGGCCGGGCCTGTCGTAGGGCCCGAACCCTCGCCCGGGCAGGGGCGGCCCGGGGACGCGGGGCCAGAGGCCCCGGCCGGGCAGCGGCAACCTGCGGCTGCGATGCGTGGCGGCGGGGTGGGCTGGCCCGGTGAGCCGGGCCGCGGATCAGGGCTCCCGGATTCCTCCGGGAGAGACCTTTCGGGCCAGAGCGCGATACGGCGTGACGGCACGGGTCCGGGGACAGATACTGAAGTGGGCCCGGATGGCACAGGGCTGGCCGAGAGTGAGGATGACGTGGTGATTCCCGCTATGCCGGATGCTGCGGCCGACACGCCAATCGCGAGAGCCGCGCAGGCTGCCGTCGTGGCGAGGTCGGGTGGCCAGAGCTGGCCGAAGCCGGGCTCCTGCCGGATCATCACGATCGCTAACCAGAAGGGCGGCGTGGGCAAGACCACCACGTCCGTGAACCTGGCCGCCAGCCTGGCCATGCACGGCGCAAGGGTCCTGGTGATCGACCTGGACCCGCAGGGGAACGCGTCAACGGCACTGGATATCGACCATCACTCGGGAGTCCCGTCGGTCTACGACGTGGTCGTCGACGGGCAGGAGCTGGCCGGTGTCGTCCAGGTGGTGCGCGGCTATCCCCAGCTGTACTGCGTCCCGGCGACCATTGACCTGGCTGGCGCGGAGATCGAGCTAGTGCCGCTGGTGGCACGCGAGTCCCGGCTGGCCCGCGCGGTCACCGCCTATGACGAGTCGAGCCTGGACTACATCCTGATTGACTGCCCTCCGTCCCTCGGCCTGCTGACGGTCAATGCGCTGGTCGCAGCGGCGGAGGTGCTGATCCCGATTCAGTGCGAGTACTACGCCCTGGAGGGACTCGAGCAGTTGCTGCGCACGGTCGAGCTGGTCCGGAGCCATCTGAACCCGCGGCTCGCGGTCAGCACCATCCTGCTGACGATGTATGACGCCAGGACCCGGCTGGCCGCCCAGGTAGCGGACGAGGTACGCGACCATTTCGGCGAGATCGTGCTGAGCTCGGTGATCCCCCGCAGCGTCCGGGTGTCTGAGGCGCCGAGCTATGGCCAGTCGGTGATGACCTACGACCCCGGCTCGACAGGCGCACTCGCCTACCTGGAGGCCGCCAGGGAGATCGCCTACCGCAATGCGCGCACCCAGGCAGGGTAGGCCGGGGGGGATCGCGGGGGTGCCGGCATCCTTGCCCTGCGGATCGGACGCCCCGGCCGGGAGCTCAGCCGGTGATCGCGGCGGCGTGTCCTGTCCCGGCTGGCAGGATGGTCATGCGAGGCCGGCCATCCAGGACAGCAGGGGATCAGCAGGCGCGTCCGCACCCCGCCAGCGGCAGAACCGCAAGGAGAGATGATGCCCCAACCGAAGCGTGGGCTCGGCAGAGGGCTCGGAGCGCTGATTCCCACCGCCCCGGCCGAAGCCCCAGTGGCCCCGGCCGATAGCCCGCCTGCCCCGGGAGGGAGGGCCGAACCGCGTCCGGCGGCCGTTGCGGGCGCCTACTTCGACGAGCTGCCGCTGGCCTCGGTGTCCCCTAACCCCCGGCAGCCGCGGCAGATCTTCGATGAGGACGCCCTCGCCGAGCTGGCCGCCTCCATCCGCGAGGTCGGCCTGCTGCAGCCCGTGGTGGTCCGCCGGGCGGCCGCGGACCGCTACGAGATCATCATGGGCGAGCGGCGATGGCGGGCCGGCGAGCTGGCCGGGCTGAGCGCGATCCCGGCGATTGTCCGGGACACCTCCGATGACGACCTGCTGCGCGACGCCCTGATCGAGAACCTCCATCGTGAGGAGCTCAATCCGCTGGAGGAGGCAGCGGCCTATCAGCAGCTGCTGGATGACTTCGCCGCGACCCATGAGGAACTGGCCCGCAAGATCGGCCGTTCCCGGCCGCATATCTCCAACACCATCAGGCTGCTGAATCTCCCGGCCGCCGTGCAGAAGCGAGTCGCAGCCGGCGTCCTGAGTGCCGGTCATGCACGGGCGCTGCTGTCGGTCGAGGACGCCGGCGCGCAGGAGCAGCTGGCGCACCGGATCGTGGCCGAGGGCCTTTCCGTCCGTGCGGTCGAGGAAATCGTCGCTATGGGCGCGCAGGCGGCCAAGGCCCCCCGGCAGTCCAGGGGCAAGAAGCCGGTCGCGCCCGCCCTCAAGGATCTGGCCGACCGGCTGTCTGATGTCTTCGATACCAGAGTCAAGGTGGAGCTAGGACAGCGCCGCGGGAAGATCGTCGTCGAGTTCGCGTCCCTGGACGACCTGGAGCGGATCGTCAAGAGCATCTCGCCCGACCTGGTGCCCTCGCGCAACGGATGATTCACGTGAAACATGGCCGCCGGCCGGTGCGGCTCCGGCTGAGCCGTCCCCGGTGACCGGCTGCTCGGTGACCGGCTGCAGCGCCTGTTCAGGCCTGCGGACTGCCTGCCGGTCTGGGTGCGCTCATCAGATGATTCACGTGAAACACGGCTGTCCGGCCAGGCCTGCTGCCGCCGGGCCGCTTCTGCGGCCCGCTGCCCGGTGACGGCCCTGCGGCGGGGGCAACGGGGCCCGCGGCATTGGGCCGGGATACGTTCTGGTCCGCCCGCCGCGGAGCACAGGTCTAGCCGGAGACCCGGTGCGCGACCAGTGATGTCGTCCGCATGGCCTCAATGAGCTCGTCCACGTGCGCCTCGGTCGTATCGAATGCGGCCATCCACCGTGTGACACTCTCGCTGTGGCCGGCATCGTCCCAGACGTGAAAGCTCCAGGACTTCCTGAGCTCAGCGATCTGGTCGCCGGGCAGGACGGCGAACACGCCATTGGCCTGCACGGGATACGCCAGCCGTATGCCGGGCACCTGCTGGAGGCCGGCCGCCAGGCGTCGCGCCATGGCATTAGCGTGGCGGGCGCTGTGCAGCCACAAGTCGCCGTCGAGCAGTGCCGCGAACTGGGCCGAGAGGAACCGCATCTTCGATGCCAGCTGCATGAGCTGCTTGCGCTGGAACTTCAGCTCCGCGGCCAGCCGCGCGTTCATCACCAGGACGGCCTCGGCGCCCACCGCCCCGTTCTTGGTGCCCCCGAAGCTGATGACGTCCGCGTGTGCCGCCAGCTCGGCCAGCGAGCAGTCCAGGTACGCGGCGGCGTTAGCCAGCCGGGCTCCGTCGATGTAGATCAGCAGCTCGTTCGCGCGGCAGAAATCCCGGATCGCGCCCAGCTCGGCCAGCGTGTAGCAGGTGCCCACCTCGGTCGCCTGAGCGAGTTCCACAGCCCGTGCCTGCACCCGGTGCTCATCACCCCGGCCCTGCAGCCGGCTGGCGATGAGCCCGGGTGTCAGCTTGCCATCCGGGGCGTCGACCAGGAGCAGCTTGCTGCCCAGGATCCGCTCCGCTGCGCCGCACTCGTCCGCATTCAGGTGGGATGATTCCGCGCAGATGACCGCCTCGAAGGGACGGAGCATGAGGCTGAGCCCGAGGACATTCGCGCCGGTGCCATTGAAGACAAAGGCGGCATCCTGCGCACCGAAGGCTGCACGCAGGAACTCCTGCACCTCGGCTGTCAGCGCATCGCCCCCGTAGGCGACCGCATCGCCAGCATTCGCCGCGGCCAGGGCCGCGATGATGGCCGGGTGCGCACCCGCATGATTGTCACTGCCAAAGCTCTTGTGCCGGCTTGTCACCCTCAGAGCCTACCGAGCGGCGGCCGCCGGAAAAGGCGGGCAGTACCGCCCGGCCGCAGTCCGCACGGGCAGGTGAGAGGAAGCCCGTGATGGGTACGATGGAGCACGGGGCCAGCGGCCGGGAACACGCAGCGCACAGTCCGGTCGTGACCTTCCTGCACAGGGCCCCGCACTGCCGCAGGGATGTCGATCACAGGGGTGGGCACCGTGTCGCGCCGTCTCGCAAGCATCACGCTGGACAATCTCGATGATCTTGCGCCGAGATGCCGCCGGTGCGTGTTCTGGGAGCTTGATCCGGTCAGCCAGGCGCGGGCCCTCGAGGTGGGCGATCCCGGCCTGGAGAAGGAGGCATGGATCTCCTCGCTACTCCTCGAATGGGGCAGCTGCGGCAAGATCGTCTATGTCGATGGGGTACCTGCGGGGCACGTCCTCTACGCCCCGCCGCTTTACGTGCCCCGCTCTGTCGCCTTTCCCACCAGTCCGGTCAGCGCCGATGCTGTCCTGCTGATGACGGCCAGCGTGCTCTCGGAGTTCGCGGGCGGCGGGCTGGGCCGGATGCTGGTTCAGGGCGTGGCCAAGGATCTCACCCGGCGGGGGATCAGGGCCATCGAGGCCTTCGGTGACCTGCGCCGCGATGGGCCGTCCTGTGTCGTGCCCGCTGATTACCTGCTGGCGGTGGGCTTCAAGACGGTGCGCCAGCACCCGCATTACCCGCGGCTCAGGCTCGAAGCCAAGACTGCCCTCTCGTGGCGAGAGGATGTCGAGGTAGCCCTGGAGCGGCTACTCGGCTCCATGTCCCCGGAGCGCGCTCTCCGGCTGGCCTAGCTAGGTCCGCACCATAACTGGCCTGGCCCGCACGGGCGAAGGCGCCTGGCAGCCCTCGGCGCGGGCCGGCGGCAGAGCCTGGGCCGTCAGGCCCAGGCTGCCGGTTACCCGCTCGATGAGCCGCGGGCCGTGATGAACAATGCGGCGACTGCCAGCAGCACGCCCAGCCAGGCCGGGGCCGGTCTGGCCGGCTCCGCCTGAACTGGCTGCTCGCCTGGGATAAGAGCAGTCGCCTGATCCCGTAGCGCCACGCCAGTCTCCCCCTCGCCTTCTCACTTGCACGGGGGAGGTTACCCGGGAATAACACCAGGCAATCGGATCACTGCCGCAGCGTCAGAACGGGGCCGGCGCCTTTCGGGCCGGGCTTTTCCGGACCGCCTCCGCCGCCTTTACCGGCTGCCGGGAGCCCTGAGCCGTGACAGGAACGTGCCGCCGGCCCCGGCGAATGGCGGGGCCGGCGGCACATTGGCCGGCTCGATGAACTCGGCTGGCTAGATGAACTCGGCGAGCTCGCGCAGCAGCGCGGACTTCGGCTTGGCGCCGACGATCTCCTTGACGACCTCGCCGTCCTTGAAGACGCTCAGCGTCGGGATGTTCATGATGCCGTACCGCTGCGTCACGGCCGGGTTCTCGTCGACATTCAGCTTCACGATGTCGATCTTGTCGGCGTGCTCGCTCGCGATCTCCTCCAGCACGGGCGCGACCTGCCGGCACGGCCCGCACCATTCGGCCCAGTAATCAACGAGAACGGGCCGCTCGCTCTTCAGCACATCGGCCTCGAAGCTCGCGTCGGTTACCTTCTTGGTAGCGCCCACCTTCTGGACTTCCTTCCTTCTGGGTACGTCCGCCCGCGCCTGCCTGGCACGAGCGCTGCCGGCCTACGACTCGTGATCAGCCAGCCACCGCTCGGCGTCCAGCGACGCGGCGCAGCCGGTGCCAGCCGCCGTGACGGCCTGCCGGTAGGTGCGGTCGACGACATCGCCGGCCGCGAATACGCCATCGATGGCCGTCCGCGTTGATGGCTGCTCGACGAGCAGGTAGCCCTCGTCATCGGTCGGCAGCTGGCCGGTGAACAGCTCGCTGCGGGGATCATGCCCGATCGCCACGAACATGCCGGTGACCGGCAGCGTGCTCTCCTCGCCCGTCCGCACGTTGCGCAGCCGGAGGCCGGAGACCCGGTCATCGCCCAGCACCTCGACCACCTCGCTGTCCCAGGCGAAGCGGATCTTCGGGTTGGACATCGCGCGGTCCTGCATGATCCGCGAAGCGCGCAGGCTGTCCCGGCGGTGCACGACGGTGACGCTGCTGGCGAACCGGGTCAGGAAGGTCGCCTCCTCCATCGCCGAGTCCCCGCCGCCGATGACCGCGATGTGCTGCTCGCGGAAGAAGAAGCCATCGCAGGTGGCGCACCAGGACACGCCATGGCCGGATAGCCGCTTCTCGCCCGGCACGCCCAGCTCCCGGTAGCCGGAGCCGGTCGCGATGATCACGGTCCTGGCCAGGGAGGCCTGCTCGCCTGCCCTGATCACCTTAGGAGTGGCCTTGAGGTCTACCTCGGTCACGTCATCAGCGACCAGCTCAGCGCCGAAGCGCTCGGCCTGCTTGCGGATGCCGTCCATCAGCTCGGGCCCCAGCACGCCGTCGGGGAATCCGGGGAAGTTCTCCACGTCCGTGGTGTTCATCAGCGCGCCGCCGGACGTGACCGAGCCCTCGAAGACCAGCGGGTGCAGCCGGGCCCTGGCCGCGTAGACCGCGGCGGTATAGCCGGCCGGCCCGGAGCCGATGATGATGACATCCCGAACGTCGGTCACTTCTGCCCTGCCCCTCTCGAACTGCACCGTCGTCAACTCATACCAGGCCCTGGAGATTCCCCGGTTACCAGGCCCGGCAGCTTCCCCGGTCCCCCTTACTGCTGCGGCAGCGTCTCGTGAGCCAGGATGTCGCTGTCGGAGGCTGAGCAGCTCGGCCCGACGACCCAGACCTGCGACGACCCCGATCCGCTGCTGACCGCGGTGACGATGATCGTGGCCGCGCGGCCCAGGTACTGGGCCGGGTCCACGAGCAGCAGGACCTGCCCGGCCGGGGTGATCCGGCCGACGCAGGATCCTAGCCGGGCCAGCGCTATCTGGCGGCCGAACTGGTCGAGCATGGTCCGGCCGGCTGGGGCCGGGCTGGGGGCAGCGTTGGGGCTGGCGCCGAGGGCGGCCGAGCCGGCCGGCGAGGGAGTACTGAGCCGGCTGACGCGCATGGCCGCCTTCACCTGAGCACTGAGCTGGCCCGGCACGAAGTTCGTCCGGGTCGCGACCGGAGTGAAGCTCTCGGTACGGCCGTCGTGCTGGTACGACAGGGCCGGCCCGTATACGGGGGCGGCGGCGCGCTCGCCGGAAACCTTAGCGGCGGGCACCCTGCTCGCGGTACCCGAGGTCGAGCTGGAGGTCGGGCCAGCATGCCGGGAGAGCCCGAAGCCGATGCCGGCCAGGACGACGACCACTCCGGCGCCGGCCAGGATCCGCAGCGCGAGCGGCGACGGCCGCCCGGACGCCGGCCGCCCCGCGCGGCCCCTGCCCGCGCGGCCCCTGCCCGCGCGGCTCCGGCTGGGCAGGTCCCGGCGTCCGCTCTCGCTCGCGGGCTCGCTCGCGACCCGGTGCGCGGACTCAGTCGCCAGTGCCGTCTCGATCCTGGCCGCCAGGTGCGCTGGGATGGGGGGTTCCTGGACGCTGGCCAGCAGCACGGAAACGCCTTCCAGCTCGGCATAGACCTGCTGGCAGGCTGCGCAGTCGTCCAGATGGGCGCGGATCCGCGCTGCCTTGCGCGGGCTGAGGTCTCCCTCACTCAGCCTGGCCAGGTCCAAGGCGCTCGGATGACGGCTCACCGCTGCTCATCACCCCCCTCCTCGGCAGGTAGGACGTCAGGATCTGCTGATCGGTTCCGCTGGCGCTGTCCGGGCACCTGGTGACGGAGGTGGCCAAGCCGCGGCAGCAGCCGCGCCCGGCCGCGCGCGCACCGGCTCTTGACGGTGCCCTCAGACACGCCGAGGATGCCGGCCGCCTCGGCGACCGGGTAGCCGAGCATGTCGACGAGCACGAGCGCGGCCTGCTGGTCGGGCGGCAGCATGTGCAGGGCGGCCTTGACGTCCAGGGACGTATCGCTGTTCCCGGACGGATCCGGGTCCGCCCGGCTCGCCGCCAGGCTGTCCAGCGCCTCCTCATCCCCGGTCGTCGCCGGCCTGGCCGACTTACGCCGGATCCGGTCGAGACTGGCATTGACCACAATCCGGTGCAGCCAGGTGGTCACCGCCGAGTCACCGCGGAAACTGCCCGCGCGGCGGAATGCCGAGATCATCGCGTCCTGCAGGGCGTCGGCGGCCTCTTCCTGGTCCCCGAGCGTCCGGATCGCGACGGCCCAGAGCCGGTCCCGGTGCCGCAGGAAAAGGCGCCCGAACGCTTCGGGATCGCCGCTGACATGCTGCCGGAGCAGTTCGGCATCGGACGGGAGCGCGTCTGCGCCGGTCCGCGAGTCCGGCGCTAGCCTGGGCTCTGGGAGGGAGCTTCCGGCACGGATATGACCGGGATCATGCCGTTCCGTCGCTCCTCACCCCCTGCCCGTGCGGGCCGCCAGCCGTCGCGCGATCACAGCCCGTCCCGCAAGCCTGCCACAGAGTCAGCGCTGCGTCTTCGGGCGACGCGGCGGGAGTCAGTGCGCGGGCTTCGTTCCGGAACGATCGTCACCGGCCTGCCCGGATCGCCTGGCTGCGCCGCGGTGAATCGCTGGCCGCTCCCATCGCGGGATCAGGCCGCCGCGCCCTGAATGGTGATCGCGGTGATCTGGCCCATGAACTTGCCGCCCCCCACGGAAGGCAGCCTGGTGAACCAGATCACGATGAACTGCCCGCTGGCGCTGCTGTGCACGGTGAAGGTGTAGCTGCCCTGGACCCCGGTGACCGGGGTCAGGTCCGTCATCGAGGCGAGGTTAGCCGGGCTGCGCGCATCGGAGTTACCGATCTTGAGCTGCGCCTCGGCACCCGGGATGCCGGCGAACTGCACGGTCACGGAACTGACCCTGACGGGCTTGCCCATGTCCAGGATCAGGCCCGTTCCCTTCTTCAGGCCGCCGAAGTAGGCATTGCCGATGTACTGTTGCGTGGCCCAGCCGCCGGAGGCGTGGCTCAGCACGTTCTCCGCCTCGGCGCTGTTCTCGTCGCCCGGGTCGTCGGTCACGCTGGTCAGCGGGTCGAAGCCGGACGCGCTGACCGGGGTGAGGACCGCACTCACCGGACTGGCGTGGCCGGCGGGATGGCTGTGACCGACTACGGCCGCGTGACCGTGGTGCCACAGCGGGGAGGTAGCGGCGACCACGCCGGCGATGACGATGAGGCTGAGCAGTGCCACGACGGCGACCCGGACCTTCGATCCGGTGCCACGCCGCCGGTCCCGCTCCTGCCAGTGCTGGGTCTCTCGCGGATCGGAGTTCCAGTAGGGGCGGTCTGCCGCGGGCCGCGTGTCCTGGCGCTGCGGATGGTCCGGCGCGGCCGGAACCGGATCGGGCGGGATGGCCGCCGACAGCGCCCGAGCGAGCGCGCCCGGCGAGGTCAGCCCGCCCTCAGCGGAGCGGCTGCGCAACTGCAGTGCCCGGCAGGTCACCTCGTCCAGCGCGGCCGGAACTCCGGCCCGGACCTGCCGAGGGCTTCGCGGCTGCCCCTCCGACAGCGGAGCGGGAGGCAGGGCCGGGTAGTCCGGCCCTGGCCACAGACCGGTCAGGGTGGCGTAGAGCAGCCGGCCGAGGGCGCGGGTGTCGGCGGCCTCGGGGTCGTCGGCGGTCAGGCCCGCCAGCGCCGCGTCGATGCCGAGCCCGGTCACCTTGACGCCGCCGGTCGTCCACCGCAGCGACTCGGGCGTCAGGCACAGGTGGGCCAGTCCGGCCGAGTGCGCGACGGACAGCGCCGCGGCCGCCTCGGCCACGATCCGGGCGCCGGCGGACGGCTCCATCGGTCCCGCCGACAGCAGGTCGCCGAGGGTCTCGCCGGCTGCCCACTCCATCACGATGTAGGCGCGATCCCAGTCCTCCTCCACGTCGAAGACCTGGGCGAGCCGCGCGTCCGTGAGCCGGCTCGCGGCACGCGCCGCGGTGACGACCTCCCGGATCCTGGGAAAGCCGGGTGCGAAGGTGATGACCGTCACGGCCCGGGCGAGTATCTCGTCGATGGCCTTCCAGGCAGCCCAGCCAGCGGCCGCGGCTACCCTGTCCTCCAGACGGTAGCGGCCGCCGAGCTTAGTGCCCGGTTCGGACGTGAATGTGCTCATTAATCGCAGCTCAAAGGCACGTCAGCCCTCGACCCTCCCCTCCGGGGCCGTAGGTGATCAACAGGACCAGATAGACAATGATGCTGCACAACATGCTAGGCGGTGCGTGCCCCGCTGGCAGGCCCCCACCCGCCCGACTTCGCAAACCGTTACCCGCCGGAGACGTCCGCCGGCCCCGGCTGGGCCCGTTCACCAGGCCGTCCGGAACCGGGCGGTCCGCCGCCTCACACGGTAATGCCAGGTCAGCGGCGGAAACGGCCCGTCACCGTCCGGAGCAGGTCGGTGATCTCGGCGACCCGGAACAGTCGGCAGCAGAGCACGTAAATTGCCGCGGCGCCGCCGCCGCCCACGATGACCGAGGCGATCGCGGGCAGGAATCCGTGCGAGCCGCCGACAGCCACCGCGACCACGACGGCGAATATCACCGCGGGAATGGCGGCCGCGTGCATGCGGACCAGGCTCCGGCAGATGAACCAGCCGTCCAGGCCGCCCAGCCGCTGGCTGAGCATCCGCCAGGCCAGCGCGGCCCCGGCCAGGTTCGCCAGGCCGAACCCCACGCCCAGGAAGGCGACGATCTGGCCGGGCGGCACCACCGCGAGCGCGATCAGGTTGGCGAGCACGTTCACGACCATGGTCAGCGCGCCGATCAGGGCCGGCGTGCGGCTGTCGTGCAGCGAGTAGAACACGCGGAGCTGCAACTGGAAGAACATGTACGGCAGTAGCCCGAGGCAGAACAGGGCGAAGACCTCACCCATGTACCGGCCGCTGGTCAGGCTGGTCGCGCCGTGCGCCAGCAGGATGACGCCCAGGGCCTGCCCGAGCACGGCGAGCACGTAGGCGGCCGGGACCACGATGACCGAGGAGAGCCGGACGCCGGTGGAGAAATCATCCCGGACCAGGCTCAGCCGCCGCTCGGCGGCATGCGCGCTCATCCGCGGCAGCAGCGCGGTGATCACCGAGATGCCCACGACCGCGTACGGCATCTGGAACAGCTGCCAGCCGTAGGTATAGGGGGTAATGCCCGCGCCGTAGCTGATGTGCGCGGCGGCGGCGCGCACCCCGGCCGTGTTCGCCACCCGCGTCGTGACCAGGAACGCCACCTGGGTGCCGACGATGTAGCAGAACATCCAGCTGGCCATCCGCCAGATCTCGGCTACCTCAGCCCGCCGGAAGTCGAAACGAGGTCGCCAGCGGAAGCCCACCCGCCGCAGCGACGGCAGCAGCGCCGCGGTCTGGGCGACGATGCCGAGCGTCGTGCCCAGGCCGAGCAGCTCGATCTGGCCGCTGGTGATGGTCGAGGGGCTGACGTGCAGCCCGGCAATCGCCATGAACAATCCGAGGACGGCGATCACGACGACGTTATTGACTACCGGCGTCCACATCGGCGCGGCGAAGCTGCCGCGCGAGTTCAGGATAGCGCCGGCCAGCGAGCTCACCCCGTAGAAGAAGATCTGCGGGATGCAGAAGTACGCGAAGATGATCATTACGTGCAGGGTGGGGCCGCTGATGGCGCCCTTGTAGAGATAGACAATCGGCGCGGCGGCGAGGGTCGCGACGACCGTGATGGCCAGCAGCGAGAACGTGATCAGGGTGAACATGCGCTGGTCGTAGGCTTCGCTGCGGGCGCGATCGCGCTTGGCCGCGTTGACCAGCAGCGGCACGATGACGCTGGTCAGGATGCCGCCCAGGACCAGGTTGTAGACGACGTTGGGCAGCGTGTTGGCGTTGTTGTACGCCTCGGACAGGGTGACGGCGCCGAGGGCGGCGGACTGAACCAGGGTCCGCAGCAGGCCGCTGAGGCGGGAGGCGAGCGTGCCCACGGCCATGACGCCGCTGGACCGCACCAGGCTGGCGCCCGCCGGGCCGGCGACTGCCGGACTGCCGACGGGCGCGATCGCGCCCGGCAGCAGGGTGTCGGCGTCCGCCGCCCCGTCTCCCGGCTCCCATACCGTCGCGCTCCGGGCCGCCGGCCGGTAGCCGGTGTCGCCGTAGCCGGTGTCGCCGTAGCCGGTGTCGCCGTAGCCGGTGTCGCCGTAGCCGGGGTATCCGGTGCCGGAGTATCCGGTCTCGCCGGCCCCTGGCCGCTGGCCCCGCCCGGCGGCATAGCCCTGGGTGGCGTACCCGTGCTCGCTGCCCTGCGGCGGACCGTACGCGAGATCCGGCCCGAGCTGGCCGGGATCGCCCGGCCGGCGGCGGCCGTATCGCGGATCATGATCCCGCTGGTAGCCGCGGCCGGGCTGGGCGTCATAACCGGGCGGGCGGTAGCCGGGGCCAGGATTGCGCTCCCCCCGGCTGCCCCGGCGGCCGCCGCGCTGGCCGCCGTAACCGGGCTCTTCGGGACCGCGGGCGGGATCCGGGTCCGGCGGGGTGCCACGCCGCGGACCGCCGTCCGGTGCGGGCCGGGCGTCCGGTGCGGCGCTGGCGTCGGGTGCGGCGCTGGCGTCGGGTGCGGCGCTGGCGTCGGGTGCGGCGCGGGCGTCCGGGCCCAAGCGGGCGTCGGGTGCGGCGCGGGCGTCGGGTGCGGCGCGGGTGTCCGGGCCCGACCGGGCGTCCGGTGCGGCGCGGGCGTCCGGCTGGGGATACGAGTAATCCTGGTCGAACGGATAGCGGTGCCGCGCCCGGCGCTCGCTGGCGCCCGGATCGCTTTGCCCGGCGGCAGGGTCAGGACGCGCAGCCGAGTCACGGCCCCGATAACCCCAGCCTGCACCGGGATCGTCATGTTCTGCAGGGTCCGGCCCGGTGTGCTGAGGCCCGGGCCGTGAGCCGCTGGCCATGTCGAAGCCCGGCCCCGGCGGGTATCCGGGGCCGCGGCTGCGGGCGGCGGGGTCGTATCCCGCGGCGCTGTGCCGGGGTCCTGCCGGGGAATCGGATCCCGGCCGGGAGGCGGAGACTGGCCGGGCACCGCGGCGGCTACCGGCTCGCCCGCTCGCGCCCGGGCCGCCCGGGCCCTGGTCGCTGCCGGGCCGCGAGGCAGGGCTCAGCCACGATCGGAGCCGGCCCCGGCCATTGCCTCCCCGGTTTCCCTGGTCACCGCTATCGGGCACGGGACGAAACCACGATGCGGGCGGCCAGTCCTCGTCCACGGCGGGCTCGTCAGGCCCGCTGTCCCGGCCGCGCGCGTCGTAGCCGGGATCGGGCTCGCGGCCGTAGGGCGGCCCGCCGTAGCTAGCCCCCACAGCGTGACCTCGCGGTGCCGATGGATTCCCGCCGCCGGCCCGAGTGCCGTCGGCTCACCCGGCAGGCAGTGCGGCAGCGGCCAGCCAGCAGCGGTCCGGCCGGCCCGACGGGCAGCCCGGCGTCAGCTCCGGTCGGCCCAGCCCGGGGACCAGGCGAAGTCATCCGTATCCTCCGTCGGCGCGTTGTCGGTGCGCGTGCCACCGCGGTCAGGAACGACGCTATCGGCTCCTTCCTGCTGGTCGGCCCGGCCGTGGGTGTCGGCGGAGGGCTCCTGCGGGGCGGGTTCGGCGGGCTGCGCCGTCCCTGCCTGGCCCCGTCGCAGCGCACGGGTCGCCGAGGTAATGATAAAAACGCCGACCGCAACGGCGAGGACGACCAGCGCCAGCGTTCCGAACTGGGTGGCCTCCACCGTCATCGTGGCGTACTTACCGGGCAGCGGCTGCCCGTCGGGAGCGAGCAGGCTCAGGCGGATCGTCGTGGATCCGATCGCGGTGGCCCGGACCTTCAGCTTGAAGGTCTCGACGGTGTTAGCCGGCACGGTCTGAACGCCGGGCGGGTTAGTAATGATCAGTCCCTTGCCGCCCGACTGGCTGGTGCTGAGCGCTACCTGGACCCGGATGGGGTAACGCAGCCGGTTGTCGACCGAGACCGGCACGGATCCCCGCAGGCCGCCGAGAGTGACCCGGCTGGAGCTGCTGATCAGCACGCCGGCTTCCTGGTCCCGGATATAGCCCTCGACCTGGGTCAGTCGCGCGAGCGCCGGCTTCTCACCCGCTGCGCCCGGCCGCCAGTCCGACGACTCAGTCCCGGCGACAGCCTCGTAGAGACTGGCGTCCGGGCGAGCCCGGATGCTCTGCAGCAGTTGAACGCTGCTGTCCAGCGCCCGGACCTTGTTCAGCAGCGATGCTCCGAGCAGTCTGGTGCCGATGTCGCCGGGAGCCTGCCGCCGGGGGGAGGCGGGGGCTTTGGCCGACGCCAGGCTGCCGAGGCTAACCGGCGTGAGCCAGGGCGCGCTGGCGGTCTCCCGCAGCAGTCCGGCGGCCAGGGCCGCCGGAGGAGCCCATCGACGCGGCGGCGCGACGACGATGGCGCGCGCGACGCGTGCCTGCACGGCGAACATCGCCGTTTCAGCCAGGAAATCCTGCTGGACCGCGAACTGGGCCGCCGGGGTAGTAGCGGTATCGGCCGCAGCGAGGATCTGCGTCAGGGTGCCATCGGAGAGCAGGACGTGCATATAGGGGCCCTCGCCGTCGGGCGTACTCGCTACTGCCGTCGGCGTGTACGGCGGCGCCTGCCCTAGCGGTGGCATCGTATTGCTGTCCAGGATGACCGTGCTGATCGCGTCTTTGGCGGCCAGGTTCTCCAGCAGCGCGTAGTTCGCCAGCCCGCCCGTCGGCCAGGCAACCCCGCCGAGCTGGTCAGCCGGCGTCAGGCCGTGCACGGCCGGGCCGAAGCTCCGGCCGAGCACGGCCGTTGCGGCGGCCGCGCCGAGCCTGAAGGCCTGACTGAGGTCCGGGTCGAGGTCGCGCTGGCTGAGGGCTGTCATGTCCACGTCGGCGTACGGGGTGAGCATGACGGGCTGACTGGCCGTCGCCGACTTGAGCTCGCTCAGCCAGGCTGCCGCGGCCTTGCTCGCTGGCAGCAGCCTGCCGGTATCACAGTCCGCGTCCGCACCGACCCGGTAGCCGCCGGGATCGCGCATGACCTGCGCGCTGGTGAGCAGCGCCGGATCCAGGACCCAGGTCAGGCGGGCAGCCGCGCCCTCCTCGGCGCCCGCGCTCAGCAGGCCGGCCAGACGGCCGCCGCTGCCCAGGCTCGCCGCCAGCTCATTGCTGACCAGGCCGCCGCAGGGATTCTCCTGCGGCTCGTCGATCAGCGGCCAGATCCACGCGATCTGCTGCTTCTCAAAGCCGGCGGACTTGGCCGGCTGCGGCGCCCAGTAGGGCAGCAGGGTCCGGTCGACGGCCACGACAGTTCCCCCGGCGCCGTTGGTGACCTGCGCCGCCAGCGGGTAGACACCCGCCGACTGCATCTGCCTGATCTGCGCGGCGGGCAGGGTGATATGCCACTGCCTGGTCTGGCCCGGCTGGAGCGGCGCCTTGCCGGGCGACCAGATCGCGTTGCTCACGGGCAGGTCGGCGGACTGAAGATTCCCGGCTAGGTACTGCGACAGCTGGTCGGTATAGGCGAAAGGCGAGCCGGAGGACCAGAGCTGAACGGTCAGGCCGCTGATCGCGCTGGCTGATGTGTTGGTGAGCGAGCCTGATACCTGCACCCTGGCCCGCGGGGAGGCGTACGCGGGACTGACGGCGGTGATGGCGAGCGCCACCGGCGAGGAGCCTGCCTGCTGCGGCTGCCCGCTGCTGGCCGTGGCGGGCCCGGCCAGTGCGGCTGACGCGATGATGGCGGCCAGCATGCAGCTGGCCATCATGATCCTTACCGCGCGGCTCACCAGGGCCGACCTGATGGCGGGCGGCGTCGCCGGGTCCGGACGCCAGCCCGGTCCCCGGCTGAGCCTGGGTGCGAACGAGCAGCGCGCGGATAGGGCATGGCGGAATGTTAGTGCGGCCGGTGGACTGCGAGGACGGGGACGCTAGGCTGGCTGGCAGGCCTGGCGGCGAACTCGGTGCCGTGCCCGCGGGCGCTGCCAGCCAGCTGGCATTGCCTCACGATGTGCGGCACGGCGACACGATCATGCATCGGGTTCTCCGCCTCCCGGCTCTTACCAGCTTATGCCTACCACCTACCCTCGATGGCCGTGCCAGATTCCAGCCCGATGAGCAAGCAGCAGCTGCAGGCTGCGGCGATGCTGCTCGCGACCCTGTCACCGGCCGCCGATGAGCTCGGCCGCCTGTTCCGCCGCCACCGGCACGAGCTCGCCCTCGTAGGCGGTCCTGTCCGGGACGTGTTCCTGGACCGTCGGCCCGGTGACCTCGACCTGGCTACCGACGCGCCGCCCGAGCGCGTGCTGGAGATCGTCCGCGGCTGGGCCGATCAGGTGTGGACCATCGGGATCGAGTTCGGCACTGTCGGGCTGGTCAAGGACGGTGACACGTTCGAGATCACCACCTACCGGTCGGAGCAGTACAGCCGCACATCGCGAAAGCCGGTCGTGGCGCACCACCAGTCACTGGAAGACGACCTGTCCCGGCGGGACTTCACCGTGAATGCGATGGCAGCCAGGCTGCCGGGGCACGAGCTGGTCGACCCGTTCGGCGGGGTTGCCGACCTGCAGCGCAAGGTGCTGCGCACGCCCGGCAGGCCGGAGGACTCGTTCACTGACGATCCGCTGCGGATCCTGCGCGCCGCGAGGTTCGCCGCCCAGCTGGGCTTCTCGGTCGAGCCGGGTACCCGCGAGGCGATGACCGAGCTGGCTCCGCTGCTCGCACCGCCCAAGGTTTCCGCCGAGCGGATCTCAGCCGAGCTGACCAAGCTGATCTGCTCGCCGCTGCCCCGCGGCCCGGCGGCCGGCATCGCCCTGCTGGTCGACACCGGCGTGGCGGATTACCTACTGCCGGAGATCCCGGCGCTGCGGCTGGAACGGGACGAGCACTACCGGCACAAGGACGTGTATCAGCACTCGCTGACGGTGCTGAATCAGGCCATCACGCTGGAGGAGCAGTACGGCCTGCGGCAGGACCTGCGGCTCCGGCTGGCCGCGCTGCTGCACGACATCGGCAAGCCGGCCACCCGGAGGCTGCTGCCGAACGGGCGGGTGGCCTTCCACCATCACGAGATGGAGGGCGCCAAGCTGGCCAGGAAGCGGCTGTCCCAGCTGCGGTTCAGCAAGGACGTGGTCGCGGACGTGAGCCGGCTGATCGAGCTGCACCTGCGTTTCCACGGATACGGGGGCGAGTGGACCGACTCGGCGGTCCGCCGCTACGTCACGGACGCGGGCCCGCTGCTGCCCCGGCTGCACGCGCTGACCAGGGCCGACTGCACGACCAGGAATCAGGCGAAGGCGCAGCGACTGGCCCGCGCCTACGACGGCCTGGAGCAGCGCATCGCCGAGCTGGCGCAGCAGGAGGAGCTGGACCGCATCCGGCCCGATCTCGACGGCAACCAGATCATGCGACTGCTCGGCATCGGGCCTGGCCCGCTGGTCGGCCGCGCCTATCAGCACCTGCGGGAGCTGCGCCTGGAGCACGGGCCCCTGGGCGAGGAACGGGCTGCTCAGGAGCTGCTGGACTGGGCCGCGTCGGAAGGGCTGGCCGGCCCGGCCTCGGCGCCGCGCGAGTCCTGACGGACGGCGGCCCAGTAGCAGCCCGCGACCACCAGGTATCCGGCCGCCACCGCGCCGATGATCCAGGAGGACCTGCCCGTGTCCGGCATGAATAGCGCGCTCAGCGCGGCGCCGAGCACGAACGGCACGTTGGACAGCATGTCGTAGAAGGAGAAGACCCGGCCGCGGAAGCCATCCTCCACCTCCTCCTGCAGGATGGTGGTGGCGCTGATCGCCACGCTCTGCCCGGCCAGGTTCGCGCTGAACGCGATGATCACGAACATGAGCTGGATGAACGTCTCGCCGAGTGCACCGGTCAGGACGCCGGCGCAGGCCAGCGCGACAGCGATCCACGCCTGCTTGGAGATCCGCCGGATGACGGGGGGCGTGACGAAGGCGGACGCCCCGTAGCCGATGGCGGCCGGGAGGACGATCAGCGAGCTGAAGTGAGCCAGCGCGGAGTTGGCGCTGGCCGGGTAGAAGTAGTTCCGGTACAGCAGGATCGACATCAGGAACAAGATCCCGTACAGGAACTTGTTGCCGCCGGTAGCGCCGAGCGCGGCTGTCGGGCCGCGCCGGTGCCAGACGTAGCGAGCCCCGGCGGCCAGGCCGGCGGCGACGGTGCCGAGGCTGGCCGCCACGGCGGCCAGCTCGGTCAGTGCGCTGCCCCGCCGCCGCTCGTCCGGGTTCCGCGCGGGGCCGAGGAGGTCGCGGCGCATGGTCGAGGCGGCCGCCCCCGCCAGCAGATAGCAGCAGCCGGCCGCGAGCAGCGTGATCGCCGAGCCGACGCGGCCGCCGCCGGTCGCCACGTGCACGCCGAGGGCGACGATGCCGCCGATCGCCGTCATGATGCCGCCTGCTGTCGGCGATACTCCGTTGGCCATCACCAGCTCGTCCTCCGGCACCACATGCGGCAGGGAGGCTGACAGCGAGGCGAGAAAGAACCGGTTGACCCCGAGGACCAGCAGCGCCGCGGCATAGAGCGGGAGGCCCAGCCTGCCAGAGGCCACCAGGGACGCGGTCAGGGCCACGAAGCCAGCGCGGATGATGGCCGACCAGACCAGGATCTGGCGCCGCGACCAGCGATCGATGAAGACGCCCGCGAACGGCCCGATCAGCGAATACGGCAGATAGAGCACGGCGAACGCGCCAGCGGCCGAGGCCGGATTCGGGTAGGTAGTGGCGTTGAAGAACACATAGGTACCCAGCCCGGCAGTGAAAGCGCCGTCGCCGGCCTGGGAGATCAGCCGGGTGGCAAAGAGCCGCCGGAAACCCCGCTCGGCCAGCACCACGCGCAGATCCCCCAGGAACGAGGATCCCGGCCTGGCCCCGCCCCCGCTTTCCGGGCCCGAGTCCGGCGCGCGACGGTCCGCCTGAAATGGCACCTCATCAGCCTACGGGCCGCGACCGCGCCGGGGCGGCCCGCGAGCCGGGGCGGCCAGCGAGCCGGGACGGCCCGCGAGCCAGGCCGGCCCCGCGAGCCGGGACGACCCCGCGAGCCGGAACTGGCACAACGTCGATGCGCACCTGCTGCTGAAAGAGCGACGGCAGGCACGCATCCACGCTGCTGGCCATCGGGCTGCCGACCGCAGGACGGGCAGGCGGCCGGGTCGGCTGATCCGGAAAACGCGGATTCATCCCAGAGCGGCGTGCGGGGCGGGGCCTCCGGACCTGCCGGATGCCCCGCCCCTGCCATGCCGCTGCGTGCCGTGCCGTGCTGTCGTGCCGTGCTGTCGTGCCGTGCTGTCGTGCCGCGTCGTGCCGTGCTGTCGTGCTGCGGCGTGCCGTGCTGTCGTGCTGCGGCGTGCCGTGCTGTCGTGCTGCGGCGTGCCGTGCTGTCGTGCCGCGGCGTGCCGTGCCGCCCGCTCGGAGAACCGCGCGGCCCGCGCGATCAGCTGGCCCGTGGTGAGGTCAGCGGTCGACCTCGCCCCGGATGAACTGGTCGACCCGGTCCCTGGCCCGGTCATCGCTGTACTGCTCGGGCGGCGACTTCATGAAGTAGGACGAGGCAGAGAGGATCGGGCCGCCGATGCCCCGGTCCTTGGCGATCTTCGCTGCCCGGACCGCGTCGATGATGACGCCGGCGGAGTTGGGCGAGTCCCAGACCTCGAGCTTGTACTCGAGGCTGAGCGGCACGTCCCCGAAGGCGCGACCCTCCAGCCGCACGTACGCGAACTTGCGGTCATCCAGCCACGGCACGTGGTCCGACGGCCCGATGTGCACGGCGGCCTTCTCCATCTCATGCGGGATCTGCGAGGTCACCGACTGGGTCTTGGAGATCTTCTTGGACTGCAGCCGCTTGCGCTCCAGCATGTTCATGAAGTCCATGTTGCCGCCGAAGTTGAGCTGGTAGGTGCGCAGCAGCTCGACGCCGCGGTCCTCGAACAGCTTGGCCAGCACGCGGTGCGTGATGGTCGCCCCGACCTGCGACTTGATGTCGTCGCCGACGATCGGGACGCCGGCCTCGGTGAACTTCTGCGCCCAGGCCGGGTCGGAGGCGATGAAGACAGGCAGCGCGTTCACGAACGCCACCCCGGCGTCGATGGCGCACTGGGCGTAGAACCGGTCCGCCTGCTCGGACCCGACCGGCAGGTAGGACACCAGCACGTCGGCCCGCGCGTCGCGGAGCGCCTGCACCACGTCGACCGGCTGCTCATCGGACTCGGTGATGATCTCCCGGTAGTAATCGCCGAGGCCGTCCATCGTCGGCCCGCGCTGCACGGTGACGCCTGTCGGCGGCACGTCGCAGATCTGGATGGTGTTGTTCTCGCTGGCCACGATCGCCTCGGCGATGTCGCGCCCGACCTTCTTGGCATCCACGTCGAACGCGGCGACGAACTCGACGTTGCGGACGTGGTACGGGCCGAACCGGACATGCATGAGGCCCGGTACCCGGCTGGCCGGGTCGGCGTCCTTGTAGTACTCCACGCCCTGAACCAGGGAGCTAGCGCAGTTGCCGACGCCAACGATGGCTACCCGAACCGAACCCATCAGGATTGCTCCTTTATCTATCTGTCGCTATCTGCTGCGGCGCAGCGGCGATCGCGTGCCCGGCACTACCCGGCCACTCCCGCTCCGCCACCCTCTGGATGGTTTCCGGCGTCGTCGCCGGGTGTGCTGCCTGACTGCCGCTCTGACGCGATCAGCTCGTTGAGCCAGCGGACTTCCCGCTCCACCGACTCCAGTCCGTGCCTTTGCAGCTCGAGGGTGTAGCTGTCGACTCGCTCACGCGTCCTGGTGGCGGCCGCGCGGAACGTTTCGAGGCGTTCCTCGAGCCGGCTCCGGCGCCCCTTGAGTATGCGCATCCTGATGTCGGCCTGGGTCAGCCCGAAGAACGCGAAGCGCACGCCGAAGCCGTCGTCCTCCCAGGCTGCCGGGCCCGTCTGGGCCAGCAGGCCCTGCAGCCGCTCCTTGCCGTCGGCCGTCAGGCGGTAGACGATCCTCGAGCGCTTCCCGGTCAGTGGCTTGGCCGGCCCGCTGACGTCTTCGGCGATCAGGCCCCTGGCGAGCAGGTCCTTCAGCGCCGGGTACAGCGATCCGTAGCCGAACGCCCGGAACGCCCCGAGCAGGGAGCTGAGTCGCTTGCGCAGCTCGTAGCCATGCATCGGGGTCTCGTGCAGGATGCCGAGGACCGCAAGCTCCAGCACCCCGGACCGCTGGCTGCTCACTGCCTCGCACCTCCCGGCGTGCACGATGTCAGCATCCGCGCCGCGAGGCGCCTGGTACCCAGGTCGCTCGGGGCGATGTATCGAGCCGATACATCGCAAAGATATGCGCTCGGCCGCGAGGGCGCAAGTCGGGCGCTCGCCGCACCGCCGGCCGCCCGGTCGTCGCCGCGGCCGGGCGGCCTGATCGGGAGGCAGGTATCGGCCTGAGCGCAGATCCGTCGTAACCTGTCGGGCATGAGGCGATCGGTGGTGGACTACGGCCTGGCGCGGCGGGCGACGCTCGCGTCGGTCTTCTCCGGCCGCACCACCGTGACGGACGTTTGCGATGCGCACCCGTACCTGCTCCGCGCGGCGAAGTTTCACGGCGAGCCGACCGAGACCGCCTGCCCGATCTGCAGGAAGGCGAACCTCACCCACGTCACCTACGTCTACGGCGACCAGCTCGGCCGGTACGAGGGCCGCGTGAAGCGCGGACCAGAACTGGCTGAAATGGCAGCGGAATACGCTGAGTTCCAGGTCTACGTGGTCGAGGTCTGCCAGAGTTGTGCCTGGAACCATCTCGCGTCGTCGTATGTCCTTGGCACGGGCGAGCCGACTACCCGGCGAAGTCGGCGAGCCCGCGCAGGCGAGTAGCGACCCAGCAGCTTCGTTGCCCGAGTTGCCGTGGTAGTGACGGCGTTGCGGGAGAGACTCACGATATGTGCCGGGACGGTTTGGTACCGCCGGGTACCGTGGGATTCCGGCGGTACCGCTGCTCGCTTGCGACCGCCTGACCCCGACCAGCGAGGACGCGTGAGTAATCCAGACCTGTCCGGGCCGTACTGGCCTGATTCCGGCAGAGCCGGTGTCCGCACCGGCGACTGGCGGGCCCAGGGTGACCCTTCTGACAACCCTGCTTCCTTGCGGCCACCGCAGCACAGCCGTCCGGCCGACTACGACCAGCCTGGCGGGCGCGAGCAGGGCCCTGCGCGCGGCGGCCGCGAGGCAGGCAGCCGCGAGGCGCGCGGCCGTGCGGCGGGACGCGGTGCGGCCCGCTCCCGGAGGGCGCCGGCCGGGCCACCCGATGACTGGTCAGCCTCGGCCGTCCCGGCTGAGCCGCGGCGCGGCCGCCGCGCCGCCGACGATGGCTGGGATGCGGCCGCTGACCGCGGCCGCGGCGCGCGGTGGCCGGGACTTCGTGACGGCGCCGGCACTGGCTCGTCAGCTGACCGGCGCGGCAGTGATTCCGGCGGCCCGGCGGTCCAGCAGCTCCGGGACCGGCTCGGCCTGCAGGGCCCGGCTGGCCCGGCTGGCCCGCGGTCGGCGGCGCGCGCGGCCGGTCAGCCAGCCCAGCGCCCGGCCGGCCGAGGCGGCGGCCAGCGGGGAAGGGCCAGTTACGACTCCTACGGAGATGCTGCGGCGAGCGGCGGGACGCTGCAGCGGGACCGGCGCGAGTACGGGCCGGGCCCCGGCCGGTCGGCGGGAGCAGACCCGCGGCGGCCCGGATCGCACGGGCCGGGCGGCGGCTCCGGCGGCGGCCGGGGCGGCGGGCGCGGCAGCGATCGGGGCCAGGGCTTCCGCCACTGGCTGCTGCACGGCCGCTGGTGGCGGCACTGGACCTGGAAGAAAGCCATCATGGTGGCGCTCGGCACGGCGGCGTCATTCGCTGTGCTCGTGCTGGCCGCCGTGACGTACGAATACTCATCCACGCCGATCCCGTCCTCTGTGTCCGAGGCAGCGCAAGAGCAGTCGTCGAACGTCTACTTCAGTAACGGCAAGACCCTGGTCGGCACGTTCAGCCAGGGAACCAACCGGCAGATCCTGACCTCGTCCCAGATCCCCGATGACCTCAAGCAGGCCGTGGTCGCCGCTGAGGACCGGCGCTTCTATACCGAGGGCGGCATCTCGCCGACCGGGATCGTGCGGGCGGCCTACGAGGACGTCAGCGGCGGCGAGTTCCAGGGCGGCTCGACCATCACCCAGCAGTTCGTCCGGAATTACTACGCCGGCATCGGCACCGAGCAGACCGCCAGCCGCAAGATCCGTGAGATCTTCGTCGCAGTCAAGCTGGCGCACGAGAAGTCGAAGGACTGGATCCTGACCCAGTACCTGAACACCGTCTACCTCGGCGATCATGCGTACGGAGTGGGAGCGGCCGCGCAGGTCTACTTCAACGAGCCCGCGGCGCAGCTGAACATCGCGCAGTCCGCCATGATCGCGGCCATGATCAACCAGCCGGGCTACTTCGACCCGGATCCGCACGCCGGAGCGCCGTACCAGGCCCTGGTGAGCCGCTGGCAGTACGTGCTCACCAACATGGTCCGCGACGGTGCCATCACCCAGAAGCAGGCCAGCGCGCAGAAGTTCCCGAAGATCATTCCTGGCCTGCTGGACAACGGCTGGACGGGCTATCGCGGGTACATCATGGAATCGGTGCTGAACGAGCTGGAGAACACCTACGGATTCACCGACCAGCAGGTTTACACCAAGGGCCTGCGGATCGTCACCACGTTCAACGAGTCCATGATGAACGCGCTGAACCGCGCGGTGGACCAGAACCTCGAGCTCATGCGCGCCGACGGCCAGCCGCTGCCATCGTGGGCCAACGTCGGCGCGGTGCTGGAGCAGCCCGGCACCGGCGCGATCCTGGCCATGTACCCGGGCAAGTCGTTCAGCGCCGAGCATCAGTGGAACGAGGCGACGCAGGCCAGGGAGCAGGTCGGCTCCTCGTTCAAGCCGTACGTGCTGTCCACCGCCGTCAACGAGGGCATGGACGTCCAGACCAGCCAGCTCGACGGGAACGGCCCGCTCTGCGTGCCGACCGACGAGTACCCCACCACCCCGTCGATCCTGCCGGTCAACGGCAGCTGCCCGCCCTCGCAGTACGGCTATTACAAGGTCAACAACGACACCGAGGGTGACTTCGGCCCGGTCGGCGTGGTGACGGCCTCGGCCGCGTCGATCAACAGCGCCTACACGGACCTGTGGCACCGGGTCGGCGGCCAGAACGTGCTCAACATGGCGCAGAGCTTCGGCGTCAACCTGCCGGCCACAGGGCTCGTGCCCACGAAGAACAACCCCGGCATGCTGCACGAGGCCGGCATGGCCCTCGGCCAGGGATCGCTCACCGTGGAGGAGCAGACCACGATGTTCGCGACCCTGGCGGACAACGGCGAGTACTACACGCCGCACGTCATCGCCCATCTCAGCGAGGGCGCGGAGCAGATTCCGCTGAAGATCAGCCAGAACCACGTTTTCAGCCGCCCGAATGCGGCAGCCGATGTCGACTACGCGCTCAGCTTCGACGACCAGCCCGGCGGCACGGCCTATCCGGCCGCCGCATGGGACCGGCCGATCATCGCCAAGACCGGAACGACGAACACCGCGCAGTCCGCGTTCTTCATCGGCGCCATCCCGCAGTACGCGCTCGGAGTGGCGATATTCGGACCGCAGAATGTCTCCTCGGACACGCTGGACATCCTGCCCAGCCTGAACGGCCAGGGCGGCGGATTTGGCGGTACCTGGCCCGCCACGATCTGGCACACGTTCATGTCGACGGAGTTCGCCAGCCTGCCGGTCGAGCAGCTGCCCACGCCCAACTACAACGGGTACGCCCAGTGGACTCAGGTCCAGCCGGCACCGGTGGTCAGGCACACGTACGCGCAGCCGTCACCGTCCTGCACCCCGTTCCCCGGCAACCCGTGCTCACCCGGCGGTGGCTCGCCAAGCCCGGCGCCGACGCCGACCGTGCCGACATTCGGGCCGCCTAACCCGTCGCCCACCTGCACCCCGTCACCTGGCCAGCCGTGCCTGCCGGGCCCGCCGCAAACAGGCGGGGCGGCCGCGACTGCTGCCGCGCTGACGCCGGCCGCCGAGGAGGCAGCGCGCGCCCGGGCGAGGACGGGCTAGCCGCGGCGCGATCGCATGGCGGCGGCCGGCGCGGCGCGAGCGCGCCGCGCGCTGCGGGAACGGCAGCCGGACGCTCGCGTGCGCGAGTGCCGCAAGTCCGCGTTACTTAGGATTGCACCAGCTGCTTCCTGAGCCAGCGGACATCGGCAGCGGGATCGGGCGTCTCGCAGACGACCGGCGCGCCCGCGGCCCGGACGACCTCGACGATCAGCGCCGGGTCAATCCTTCCCGATTCCAGCCCGGCGTGCCGGTCCCGGCCGGAGCCGAACTCGTCGCGCGAGTTGTTGCCGTGCACCAGGTCGATCCGGCCGGTGATCGCGATGATCCGGTCGGTGATCCCGGCCAGGTCCTCGCCGGATGCGTGCGCATGGCAGGTGTCGAGGCAGAAGCCGATCTCACCGCCGCTGCCCGCGGCGCCGGAGACCACGTCCCAGAGCCGGGCGATGGCATCGAGGCCGCGCGCCATCGCGCCATCACCGCCGGCCGTGTTCTCGATCAGCATCGGCAGCGGCCGCTCGATCCGCTCGACCGCCTTGCGCCAGCTGTCATAGCCCTGCTCGGGATCCGCGCCCGCGGTCACGTGCCCGCCGTGCACGATGAGTCCCTTGGCGCCGATGGCCGCGGCCGCCTTCAGTTGCTGCTCCAGCAGCTTGCGGCTGGGGATCCTGATCCGGTTGTTCGGTGACGCGACGTTGATGACGTACGGGGCGTGCACGTAGGCATCCACGCCCGCCTCGGCGAATGCAGCGCTGATCTCGGCGGGATCGCCGGGGAAGACCGGCGCCTTCCAGCCCTGCGGATCGCCGAGGAAGAACTGCACCAGGTCCGCTTCGGCGGCGAGCGCCTCGCGGAGAGGATCGCCGTCATGCAGGTGGGCTCCGATCCTGATCACCCTCCGAGCCTAGCGCCGGCGCTGGCTGGCTAGGCCCGCAGCGGCCCGGCCTAGCCGAAGCCCCCGTGCGCGATGCCGAGGCCTATGCCGACGAAGGCGGCGACGAGCCCGGTCACGATGAAGATCCGCTCCTCCCGCGTCGCTGACGCCATCTGCGCCCATAGCCCGACGCCGAAGGCCGCGATGCCGATGACGCTGGCGAAGAAGTGAGCGCTGACGATCAGCCCGCAGACGAATGCGGCGATGCCGCCGAAGAAGGTGAACGCGGTCAGGCTGTTCAGCAGCGGATGCCGCCTGCCATCGCTGTTCAGCGTCAGGCGTAGCGTACGGCTGCGGGAAGGCGCCCTGACGGCTCCGGGCATATCTCTGCCACCCCCTTGCCAGCTTGGCTGGCTGCCGGGTCATGTCCTCACTTCCCAGTTTGTTCCCATCAGCCCCGGAAGGGAACCACGAGCTGGCGGCCGCGCGCCGGGAATCCGCCGGCACGCGGCGACCCGGCATGCCGTCACCGGCGGGCTTCAGCTGTCGGTGCTGGCTGGTAAGCTGGCCCGGCTGCAGAAGGCCGTCCCAGGGACGGCGCGCAGTTCCTCCTGTCACGGAGAGACCGTGACCGCGTGAGTCCAGAGGAGGCGGGTTAAGCGTATGCGCCGCTACGAGATGATGATCATTCTCGATCCCTCGCTTGAAGAGCGCACCGTCCAGCCGTCGCTCGACCAGTTCCTGGCGGTTGTCACGAACGCGGGCGGCAGCGTGGACAAGGTCGATGTCTGGGGCCGCCGGCGGCTCGCCTACGAGATCGACAAGAAGTCTGAGGGCATCTACACGGTCATCGACCTGATGGCCGAGCCCGACACCATGAAGGAGCTCGACCGCCAGCTCAACCTGAACGAGGCGGTCCTCCGGACCAAGATCCTTCGGCCGGACCAGCACTAAGTCCGGACCAGCACTGAGTGCTGTTCCTGGCCGGCTGAGCTCGACCCGACCCCACCCGAGCGAGCGGGAGTACCCCGATGGCAGCAGGCGACACCCAGATCACCATTGTCGGCAACCTCGTCGGCGATCCTGAGCTCCGCTATACCTCGACCGGCCAGGCGGTGGCGACCTTCCGCGTGGCTTCGACCCCGAGGTTCATGGACAGGGCCACGAATGAGTGGAAGGACGGCGACAGCCTGTTCCTGTCCTGCAATGTCTGGCGGCAGGCCGCCGAGAACGTCGCGGAGAGCCTCCAGCGCGGCATGCGCGTGATCGTTTCCGGGCGGCTCCGGCAGCGCTCCTATGAGACCCGCGAGGGCGAGAAGCGCACCGTCTACGAGGTCGAGGTCGACGAGGTCGGCCCCTCTCTCCGCAACGCCTCGGCCAAGGTCACCAAGTCCAGCCGGTCCGGCGGCGGCGGCGGGTACGGCGGCCCGGCCGGCCCGGCCGGCCCGTCCGGCTCAGGCGGCCAGGGCGGGTATGGTGGGGGCGGCGGGCGCCCGGCCGACGATCCGTGGGCTGCTGAGCCCGGCGGTGACAGCGGATTCTCCGACGAGCCGCCATTCTGATCGCACCAGCCCGACTCGTGCCCGCCACGGCCAGGGACTGGCGCCGCTGACGGTGCCGGGCCCAGCCAGATGACAGGAACCAACGAATATCGACCATCCCCGCCGCTGGCGGGGCTCTGCCAAGGAGCACCACGATGGCCAAGCCACCGATTCGCAAGCCGAAGAAGAAGGTTTGCCTGTTCTGCCAGGAGAAGATCACCCGGGTGGACTACAAGGACACCGGGCTGCTGCGGAAGTTCATCTCCGACCGCGGCAAGATCCGGGCCCGGCGGGTTTCCGGCAACTGCACGCAGCATCAGCGCGATGTCGCGACCGCGATCAAGAACGCCCGCGAGATGGCGCTGCTGCCGTACACGAGCACGGCGCGCTGAGGCCGAGGGAGGTTAACGACCGATGAGCGGTACGCCCATGAAGCTCATCCTCACCCAGGAGGTCTCAGGCCTGGGTGCCCCCGGCGACGTTGTCGAGGTGGCTGGTGGATATGGCCGTAACTACCTGGTGCCGCGCGGTCTGGCGATGCGCTGGACCCGCGGCGCCGAGAAGCAGATCGAGCTCATCAAGCGGGCCAGGTCAGCGCGCGAGATCCGGAGCACCGAGGACGCGCGAGACGCCGCGAACCGGCTTGCCTCGCTGAACGTCCGGCTGCAGATGCGGGCCGGCGGCGGCGGCAGGCTGTTCGGCTCCGTCTCCACCGCCGACATCGCCGCCGCGGTCCAGGCGGCCGGCGGCCCGGAGCTCGACCGGCGCAAGATCGAGGTCAAGAACCCGATCAAGACAGTGGGCTCGCATCAGGTCGCCGTCAGGCTGCACCCTGAGGTCAGCGCCACGCTCGAGGTCGAGGTCGTCGCGTCCTGACCCGCCGGGTGGCGGGGCGCTTCCGGCCACCACCCCGGCCGGCGTCGTCAGGCCGCGCCTGGCCTCCCGGGCTGAACTGGCCTGAGCCAGCCGTCAGACCGCCGCAGCGCCTTCGCTGCGGCGGTCTTTCGCACTCTGCCAGCGCTGCGCTCTGCCCGGGATCTGCCAGGGATCTGCCCGGGCTCGCCGCGCAGCCGGGCGGCTGGCCCTAGCTGTCGTATCCGGCCAGTCGCCTGGCCATCTCCGGGTCGAGGTCAGCCATCATCGCCCACAGCCACGCCAGCCGCTGCACGAGGCGCTGGCTGTCGGCGTCGCTGCCTGAGGCCGCCGCCGCGGCGAGCTCATCGATAGCCCGGCGGACGCCGGCGAGCCGCTCCTCAGCCGTCGAACACATAATCGAACAGTAGGGAATGCGGGTCCCTCATGTCAGCCGAACCGGGCATCTGGCCGACCTGCCGGACACCCGGCCGGGGCTCTTACCTGTGACGTTGGACGTCAAATCACCGGTGTGGATAACTTGCAGCCATTGTGCACGCTCTCTGGGTAGCCAAGTTTTTCTTGCACACACCCAGTGGAGCCGATAGCCGCAGGCAGAGCTACCTGCGGATGGAGATAATCCACGCTGTCCACAGTCCGGTCCCCAGGCCGCGCACAGCCCAGGCGGCGTGTCTGCACAGCCTGTCCACAGACCTGTGCACAGCACGAAACGGCGTCTCGGCCAAGCGGCGCGCGACTGTCGGAGCCGTTCGATAGAACGGACATGCATGACCGCGCGGGTTGCCGCGGTAATGGCGGCCGGACTAGGGGGAGCGCCAGGTGAGCGTTGCGGAGATAGTGCCGCGGGGCGATGAGTTCGAGCGGACACCGCCGCATGATCTTGCCGCCGAGCAATGCGTGCTGGGCGGCATGCTGCTGTCGAAGGACGCTATCTCCGATGTCCTGGACATCATCAAGGCGCAGGACCACTACCGTCCGGCGCACCAGATCGTGCATGAGGTCATTCTCGATCTCTACGGCCGCGGCGAGCCGGTCGACCCGGTGACGGTGGCGGCCGAGCTGACCAAGCGCGGCGACATCGGCCGGATGGGCGGCGCCCCGTATCTGCACACCCTGATCGCCTCCGTGCCGACGGCGGCGAACGCCGGCTACTACGCCAGGATCGTGAGGGAGCGGGCGATCCTGCGCCGCCTGGTGGAGGTGGGCACCCGCATCGTCCAGCTCGGCTACTCCGGCGACGGGGATGCCGACGAACTCGTCGACCGGGCCGAGGCCGAGGTCTACGGCGTCACCGACCGGCGGGTCAGCGAGGACTACCTGCCGCTCGCGGAGATCATGCCGGGCGCTCTGGACGAGATCGAGGCGATCGGCAGCCGCGGCGGCTCGCTGACCGGAGTGCCGACCGGATTCGCTGACCTGGACGCCCTCACCAACGGCCTGCACCCCGGCCAGATGGTGGTCATCGCAGCAAGACCTGCCATCGGAAAATCCACACTCGCCCTGGATCTTGCTCGTGCGGCAGCGGTGAAGGCCGAGCAGGCGACCGTTATCTTCAGCCTGGAGATGAGCCGGAACGAGATCACCATGCGGCTCCTTTCCGCCGAGGCTCGGGTGCCGCTGCATGCCATGCGGACCGGTCAGCTCAGCGATGATGACTGGACCAGGCTGGCGCGGCGGATGAGCGAGGTAGCAGGCGCCCCGCTGTTCATCGATGACTCACCGAACATGTCGATGATGGAGATCAGGGCGAAATGCAGGCGGCTGAAGCAGCGGCATGACCTGCGGCTGGTGATCATTGACTACCTGCAGCTGATGAGCTCGCCGAAGCGGGTGGAGAACCGGCAGCAGGAGGTATCTGAGCTGTCCAGGTCGCTGAAGCTGCTGGCCAAGGAACTGAACGTGCCCGTCATCGCGCTCTCGCAGCTGAATCGCGGTCCTGAGCAGCGAACGGATAAGCGACCGCTGCTGGCAGATCTCCGTGAATCGGGGTGTCTGACTGCTGCGACGAGGATCCTGCTGGCTGACACAAACCAGGAGGTTTCTTTCGGAGAGCTGCTGGCCTCTGGAACTACCCATTGTTCAGTCTGGGCGCTGGATGGGAGGCTTAAGTACGTTCCTGCCGGCATGACTCGCGTATTCCCCACCGGGTGCCGTGAGGTATTCCTCCTGCGCCTTGCGTCCGGTCGCCAGATTGAAGCAACCGCGAATCATCGCTTCCTGACGCTTGACGGGTGGCACCCGCTGGGGGAGCTAGCCGTCGGCTCTCGTATAGCAGTTCCCCGGATGCTGCCCGGGCCGCTGAAACCCAAGTCCTGGCCCGCTGACAGGGTCGTACTACTGGCTCATCTGCTGGGTGACGGATCTTTCGTCCCAAGTCAGCCAATCCGCTATGCCAGCGTGGATGAAGCCAGCCTAGCGGCCGTAGCAGCTGCTGCCCGGCATTTCGGTGTCAAAGCCGTTCGTGATGACTATCCCGTCGCGCGAGTTATCACGCTGCGGCTGCCTGCCCCGTTCCGGCTCGCACGCGGCCGACGGAATCCCATCGTGGCGTGGCTTGACGAGCTTGGCCTTCACGGTCTGCGCTCACACGAGAAGTTCGTGCCCAAGGGGATCTTCCGGCTACCCAATGAGCAGGTGGCTCTGTTCCTCCGACATCTATGGGCGACGGATGGCTCAGTCACCGTGAACCGTAACCTTAGAGCAGGCCGGATCTACTATGCATCGACCAGCCGTCGTCTGATTGACGATGTTGCTAGTCTCCTTCGCCGGTTCGGAATTAACGGCAGGATAAGAGATGCTACGCCGGGGCGGCGTCGCCCGCCATACACGCTTGACATCTCCTGTCGAGACGACCAGCTAGTCTTTCTCCGAAAGATCGGAGCATTCGGTCAGCCATCAGCTGCGTGCGCGAGACTGCTGAAGATTTTGGAATCGGGTCTCAGCAATACGAACGTCGACACCATTCCATCCGAGGTGTGGAAGCGAGTGCGCCAGGTGCTCCTTGACCAGACAATGAGCCACAGGCAATTCGCCGCCGCGATGGGAACTCAATTCTGCGGTAGTACGCTTTGGAAACGCGCACCCAGCAGCGGCAGGTTGTCGCGGGTAGCCGCAGTCTTGGGCGACGCCGAGCTGGAAATGCTCGCCACCAATGATGTGCTCTGGGATGAGATCGTATCCGTCGAGTCGATGGGAGAGCAGGAGGTCTACGACGCCACCGTGGCAGGTCTCCATAACTTCGTTGCCAATGGGATCGCCGTCCATAACAGCATCGAGCAGGACTCCGACGTGGTGATCCTGCTGCACCGAGAGGACGCCTATGAGCGGGAGTCGCCGCGGGCTGGGGAGGCGGACTTCATCGTGGCCAAGCACCGCAACGGGCCGACGGCCACAGTCACGGTAGCCTTCCAGGGGCATTACAGCCGCTTCGTTGACATGGCGCCCATCTGACCGGCCGGCGGGTGGCTGCGGTGACCCAGGACTAGCAGGCATCCCGGTGCCGTACACTGGGCGGGTCCAGCTGCGCTCGTAGCTCAACGGATAGAGCACTTGACTACGGATCAAGAGGTTGGGGGTTCGAGTCCCTCCGAGCGCGCCACATAACCGCAGGTCAGAAGGGTTTCGGAGACTTCCCGGGGCCCCCTTTTCGATCTTCGGGAGCCAACCGGAGAGCCGCTTGCTCACGCGGGCTTCGTGTTCTTCGCAAGGATCTCGCCCATGGCCGTCGCGCCCTTGGTCAGCGCGGGCCGGGTCTCATGCCGGTACATGGTCTCGGTGACGCTCGTGGATACGTGTCCGCCAGGTCAAGGGCGCGCTCCGCGCGGCGACCCAGCCAGTCCATCCTGCATCGGCCTCAGCCATACCCTCATCATGCAACTCGGGCCGCCGCCCGGCACTGCCCGGCTGCGTCCGGACGTCAAGATCACTGGCCGCCCTCGCCCATAACGTCCTCGCGGACTGCCGCGGCGCGGACGACCGGCCAGCCGGGCAGGCCGGCCCGCGTCGCCGTCTGCGCGATGAGGTAGGTCGCGACGGCCACGGCTTCAGGCACGTCGCCAGCTTCGATGGAGATCGTGGCACCCCAGACCGGGCGTCCGCTGCCGCCGCTCGCCGAGCCGCTGTAGGGCGCCAGCAGGCGGCCGAACTCGCCGAGGGCGTCGTCGGTGACCGTACCGGGCTCGTCGCCCTGGGCCTCGACGTGAACGCTGAACCTTGTCACGGTGTCGCCCCCTGAACCATCTTCGTGCGATGTCCTTCCGCGCCGCCGCCGAGGGCTGAGACGTTGCGGCGGTGCCTCAGGGCGTGAGGCTATCGCATGGGCTCGTGCGCCACCGCGATCTCACCGGGTCCCGTCTGCGGCAACGGTCCATGCCCGGTTACCGGCTCGTCAGAAGCTCGTCGGTCGGCTTGACCAGGGTTACCGGGCAGGGAGCGCTGGCGGCGCAGCCCTGGCTGACCGATCCGAGCAGCAGGCCGGGAAAGTGGGACCGGCCGCGGATGCCGAGCACGAGCAGATTGGCGGCGCACTGCTGAGCCGCCGCGATCAGCGACTCCGTCGTGTCGCCCTCGGCCACCACCGTGCGCAGCGGGACCTTGGGGGACGGAGCGACCTCACTGGCCGCCTTGACCAGGAAATCCTTGTAGGTGTTCTCGAGTTCCTCGCGGTCGAAGGCCCCCGGAAAGGAGAGGAAGGGCATCTGCCAGCAGAAGACCGCCGTGACCTCGCCGGAGTGACTGGCCGCCTCGTCCAGTGCCCACCGCAGGGCGGCTGAACTGTGCGGAGAACCTTCGAAGCCGACCACGATCCGGTACGTCATGCGTGCTCCAGTTTCGGTTGGGGAGCGGCATAGGCATCAAAGGTCAGCTGCTCCAGGCTCTTGCCCTTCGGCTCAGGCAGCAGGGCGGCGGTCAACCAGCAGCCCGCCGTGCCAATCAGCCACCACAGCATCCGCTTGCTCCGGGCCAGGACCCTGAAGCCCTCCATGGCACCCTGCCTGGCCCGTGCGGTGGACTCCCTGGCCGGTCCCTTCATCGCCGCCGTACCGGTGGCCGCGGCGATCGCCTGCTCCGCCTCGTCGGCCGCGCCGCCTGCCATGGCGAACCTGGGCGTCTCCATGCCCGAAACGAACATGATCTTCCACTGGAAGCGCGTGACCTTCGAGTCGTCCAGCGTCTCGAATGCGTTCGGCACTGATACGGAAGTGTCGGGGCTGCCCATGAGCCGTGAAATTACCCATGGCTACTGAACGCTACGTTACGTAGTCGAAGCTATCGGGTTAACGATCGTGCCAGGGAGCCGCCGCAGCGTGCCCGGTGGCCTGGGCTGGCCAGCCTTGGCAGGGGTCACGGCCAGGCCCGGCCGGGGTTGCGCTGCCTGCTGGCCGGGAAGAAATGGGGCGGGGCCAGGATGGCCAGCGGGGAGCGGTGACGATGCCGGCAGGGCTGCGATGAACGCCGCCTTCTTCGGGCTGGCTTTCGTCGCGGCACTGAATCCTAAGCTCCTCGCCGTCGACCTGCTCCTGATCGAGAACCAGCGCCCGCGCTCGATGTTCCTGTGCTTCCTGCTCGGGGGCATGGGCATGGGCCTGGCGGTCGGCCTGCTGGACGTGCTGGTCCTGCACGCGGATGAAATCAAGACACAGGGCTCGGCCAGCGCGGGGCTGGATCTGGCGCTCGGCGTGCCGCTGCTGATTCTCGGCATCCTGCTCGCGGCTAACCGCCTGCATCGGCGGCGGAGGGGCGCGTCGGCACAGAAAGCGAAGCCCCCCAGCGCAGACAGCTGGGCGCAGCGGGTCCTGCGCGAGCCGAGGCTGGGCCTGGCCATCGTGATCGGCGCGGTAGTCGGCACGCCGGGCGCGAGCTACATCGCGGCCCTGCACCAGCTGGTGAGCAGCAAGTCATCGACGGCGACGGCGGTCATCGCCGTCATTCTGTTCGTCACTATCGAATTCCTGCTGGTCATCATCCCGTTCGCCTTCCTGCAGCTCAGGCCTGAGGGCACCAGGGTGAAGCTCAAGCTCTTCCAGGCCTGGACTGTAGGCCACGCCCGCCAGCTCATCGCGGCCGTCGCGATCGTCGCCGGCGCCTATATGGTCATCAGCGCCCTGGTCCGGCTCAGCTGATGCAGGGCGCCGCGCGTCAGGCTCCCGCGGCCTGCAGGCTTTCCCTGATAGTCCGCGTCAGCGGATGATCCGCTGGCAGGACCCGCTCGCACTCACTGAGCGTGCGCTGGAACAGGGCGACCGCGTCGGCCATCCGCCTCGCCGAGTAGTAGGCCGACGCGAGGTTGCCGCGGGAGGTCAGCGTGTTCTCGTGCAGCGGCCCGAGCACCCGCTCGCAGTCGGCCAGCGTCCGCTCGTACATCCTGATCGCGATGGCGAAACGTCCGGCCGCGTGATAGGCCGAGGCCAGGTTGCCGCGCGTGGTCAGCGTGTCGGGATGGTCCGCGCCCTGCACGCGCTCCCGGTCGGCCAGGATCTTCTCGAGCAGCGCGATGGCGTCCTTGAGCTTGCCCAGCGTGTAGTAAGCGGCGGCGAGGTTGCCGCGGGCGGTCAGGGTGTCAGGATGATCGGCGCCCTGGATCCGCTGCCGGTCCGTGATGACCCGGACATAGAACGGCAGGGCTTCCTTGGGCCGCCCGGCCGCCGCGATGACATGGGCGAGGCTGGCCCGCGTCGTGATGGTCTCGGGGTGATCCTCCCCGAGGATCAGCTCCTGGTCCCCCAGCGTCTGGCGGAACGCGGCTATCGAGTCCTCGAGCCGCCCGGCCATGCGGTACGCCCCGGCCAGGTCACTGCGTGCGGCCAGCGTATCCGGGTGGTCGGGGCCCAGGACCCACTCCCGAGCGGCCAGTGAGCGCTCGAATAGCTGGAGGGCCGCTGCCACCTGCCCGGAAGCCAGGCAGGCGTGCGCCATCTTGGTCCGCGCTGTCAGTGTCTTCGGGTGGCCAGGGCCTAGTGACTGCTCCAGCTCAGCGAGGGCCTTGCCCTGGGTATCGACAGCCAGGTCGATCTGCCCGGCTGCCGCATAGGAGCTGGCGAGCTGCTGCATGTAGTGCAGTGACTGCGCGTGCTCCGGGCCGACTAAACGGCTGCTGGTCTCGATCAGCGAGCGCCAGTACGCCGCAGCGGATCCGCTCAGGTGTGCCGCGTCGAGACTCTCGCCGACGCGAGCGAGCACCGGGTGCGCATCAGGCGTCCAGAGCAGGTCGCCGATGGCCTGGCTGAGCCGGTCGGTGCAATCGCGCAGCGCCTGGCCAAGCAGCAGGTCCTCGCAGCTCGCATCCCAGGCCTGCACGATGGCGCCAGCTGCCGCCAGCCCGGCCTGGTCACGCACGGCAGGCGGCAGCACCTGGCGAATGCAGGCCTGCACGACCTCGTGCATCTGCACGGTGCGAGCCGGGCTGTCGTCCACGACGATAAGGCCGGCCTGGACCAGGTTGCCGATGACCGCGCGCACGTCCTGGCCGGTGGCGGCCGCCCGGCCGGCACTGTAGGTGCCGATGAACTCGCGCGCCGACGCGCTGGTCAGCACCGTACCGGGCACGCCATTCGGATCGAGCAGCGCGAGCATGGCCAGCACCGGCCGCGCCAGGGCCGTCGGCGGCAGCTGCTCAGCCCGGTCCAGCGATAGCGACCAGGTAACCGGCGGCGCCGCGGCACCGTCCTGCGCAGGGGCGGCCTGCCCGAGTGCTGCTCGCCGCTGGGCGAGCATGGTCTGGTAGGTCCGGCAGTCGATGCCCGAGCTCGCGACAACGGCCGTCGCCTGGGCGAGAGCTACCGGCCAGCAGCCAAGGTCCTCGGCGAGGTCGAGGGCACCGATCCGCTGGCTCGGGTCGACGTACAGCCGGGCGGTCAGGAAGTTCATCGCCTCGCGGCGGCTGAAGCCGCCGAGCTGGACTGACTTGACGCGCGGAGCCGGCACTCTGAGCACGGCCGGGGGCAGCCTGCTGGTCAGCATGACCCGGCCCGTCATTCCCTGCGGCCACAGGCCGGCCAGCGCTGCCGTGTCAGTCACGTCATCGAGCACGACCAGCCACGGGCGGTCGGTCGCGGCCAGCCAGGCCAGCAGGCCGGCCGCCCGCGCCTCGCTATCCCGGCCGGGGATGACCGCCGTCCCCGCTGGCCTGGCCGCGGGCTGCCCGGATCCGCCGGGAACGGCCTGATCGGAGCCGTCAGCAGCTGCCGCCGGCCCATCGGGTATCTCGCTCGCGTCACCGGCCGCCTGAGCGTACCCGGCCAGCAGCGCGGTCCGCCCGGATGCGGGCACCCAGACGAGCAGGTCGATATCGCGGGACTGCCACAGCGACCACGCCAGGGCCGCGGCCAGCTGGGTCTTGCCGCATCCGGGTGGTCCGGTGAGGAGGTAGCAGCCGGGCTGCTCGCTGGCCGGCAGCGTGCCAGTCGCGCGCCCGGCGATGGCCGCGGTATCGATGCCGGTCTGCTGGCGCGCGCTGAAGAACTCCGTCAGCCCCGGCACCGGCCCTGAGATGACCGGCCAGCTCGTTGGCCGTGCAGGCCTCGGCTGCTGCACGGGAACGCCTGCATCCGTGGCGCTGGGTTGACTACTCATGCTGGGCGCTACCATCCGGCGCTCGCGCTACGCCCGGTATCGGGCTCGTCGCGTTACGTTTCCCACGATACGACTGCATGTCATCGGACGTGAACGGAATGCAGCGGTTGGCCTCCCTGTCCTGCCGCCGGGCCGGACATCACCCGCGGGGCCGGACGTCACCCGGCCGGGGGCGGCTGGTGGTCAGCGGGCCGCCTCCAGGTCATCCGGGCGCAGCTGGCAGCCAGCGAGCACGAGCTCATCCGGCGCGGGCTTCTCGCCGGTCAGGATCCACCGGCAGAGCGCCGCGAGCTGGTAGCTGATCAGGGGCGGGACTGCGTCTCCGATGTGCCGGTAGATATTCGACAGCGGGCCGGCGAAGCGGTAATCGCGCGGGAAGCCCTGCAGGATGGAGATCTCCCGCGCCGTGCACAGGCGATCCTGCTCGGGGTGGGAATAGCGGCCGTTGCCGATATGCCCGCACTCCCGCTTGATCGTGATGGCCGGGCGGTCCCACCACAGCCGGCCGTAGATGTCGGGATGGCTGCCGAGATCGCCCGCCGCCGCACGGCGCCGCATCGCGGGCGTCAGCAGGACCGGTGCGTCCGGGAGCGCGATCAGGTCCGCCCAGCTGCCTCCGTCATGCGGGATGGCGGCCAGTCTCCGCCGGTTGACCTCAGAGCTGAGAGCTGGCGACACGTGCAGCGCGTCAGCGGGGTGGGCCTGCCCGCCGGGCACCGGGGGCAGGTCCCAGATGGCCCGGCGGACATGCGTCGCCTTGGGGCTGACCCGCCAGCCCGACCACAAGGCTGACAGATCCCGCAGCGGCAGGCTGCGGCGGACGGCGACGATGACCGCGCGCTCGCGCCGCTGCGGCAGGCCGAACTCGTTGAGGAAATGCGTCCGCGCAGTGGCGTGGTATCCGAGCCCGGCCAGGTCAGCCAGCAAGCCGCGCAGGTGCCCGCCGAACCTGCCCATGACCAGCTCGCGCGCGTTCTCGACCAGGACGATCTCAGGCCGCAGCAGCCCGGCATACGCGCTGATCCGGCCGACCAGGCTGTTGCGGTGATCGTCGAGCAGGTGATTGCGGGCCAGCGTCCGGGAGAAGCCCGTGCAGGGCGGGCAGGCGCTGAGCACGGTCGGCTGGCTGGCGGCGGGCCCCAGTGCGGCGCAGACCGCGGCCGGATCGGCCGCCGCCAGGTCTGCCTGCACGGGCCAGATCCCGATGTTGGCCTGGTACGCCGCATTGCAGCCGAGCGTGCCCGGCCCGGCACTCGGCTTTCCCAGCTGGGCATCGACGGCGCCGCGGATCGCGAAGTCGGGATGAGCGCGGAATCCGTAGCTCATGCCGCCCGCGCCGGAGAACAAGTCGACGACGGACCAGTGCGGTCCGCGCTGGGCCGTCGGCACGCTCATGCCGCAACAGTAGAAGCTCCGGTGCCGCCGCGGGCGCTGGTCAGCGCCGGCGACAGCCCTCGGCTGGCCTGGATGGCGCCGGCTACTGGCAGGAGCACGGCCGCACCGTCCGATTGTGCGCCTCACGCATGTCGCCTGGCCGAATTAGCGACCGGTGCGCCGGCTGTCCTTGCGATCATCAAGGAACAGCCCGAGCAGCCAGCCCACGACGCCCACGATGATGGCGCCCCAGAACGCGGCCCAGAAGCCGGTGATGTGGAAGGGCAGTGAGAGCTTTCCCGCCGCCCAGCTGCTCAGCCAGAGCAGCAGCCCGTTGACCACGAGGCCGATCAGGCCAAGCGTCAGCACATAGAAAAGGCACCCGATCGTCTTGACCACGGGCTTGATCACGGTGTTCACGATGCCGAAGATCAGGGCGACGACTATCAGGGTGCCGATCCTCGACGCGGTGCTGCCCGTCGTGAGCTCGATGCCCGGCACCACGGCGGTCGCGATGCCGAGCGCGACCGCGGTGATCAGTATCCGGAGCAGGATCCTCATGCCGCCATCTTGCCACGACTGCGCCGCAAGCACGTATTTAGCCCGCTATGAGAAATATTAAGCGCCTTGAGGTTACGTGCCCGGCTTCAGGGTGCGTTCCCGGAAGCGACGTGTGCCTCGCTGGTCTCCGCCGATCGATCGGCCCGGCACGGGGCCGCCCCTGCCCGGCCGGAATCGCCAGGTCGGCTACCAAGGATCACGGTCGGCTACTAAGGACGACAGTAGCCAGTTAATTTCGGTATTGCGCATAACGCTTCCGGGCCTTTCCGCCGGTGATACTGGACATCAGGCATCCCTGGTGGAACCATCGTCGCCGGGGGATCGCTGGCTACGTTTTCCGGTTATGAGGCCAGCGCGCTCGGGGGAGCGGAAATGGGTTTTACCTGGACACGGGATAACTCCGGCAATCTGGTGCTGCTGGAGTCGTGGCCGGCCCGGAGCCGGGGGCCACGGCACCGCCGGCCGTCGGTCCTGCAGCGCAGCGGCGAAACCGTAGCCGTGATCTGCGCGTCCGCGGTTCAGGCCGGCCGAGCCGCTGGCCACCGCGCGATGACGCCGGCGGCCACCGCTCGTGCGGTGGCCGCGCATCGCCGCGGGTCGCAGCGGCCTGCGCCGTGACCGGCCGGGACCCCGGTCGTGGTTACTTCCAGCGGAAATGAACGAACAGCCTGCCGAAATTCTTCGAGTCTTTCTCGACGCGATGATAAAGTGCCTTGATCTCTTTCTGGTCGAGGAATCTGAGCACGTGCTTCTTCAGCTGACCTGATCCCTTTCCGGGGATAATCTCGACGAGCGGGGCCTTCTTCCTGACCGCTTCATCGATGATGTCCCGCAGTGCGCGGTCAATGTCCTGGCCGCGGTTGTAAATGTCGTGGAGGTCCAGCTTGAGCTTCATCGGGGCTTCTCCGATCCGCAAGTGCTTCCACGTTACGCCGCACGAGGCGTCAGGCGGGCTGGCCGAGGGGGGTACCGAACCAGGGCAAAGAACCGATAATGTGCCCTCTGTGCCGGCGGGCGCGGATACCGGGCTTCATGGCCGGATGCCTCTCCCGGTAACACTGCCTGGCCCTGCCCACGAGGGAGATCACATGCGCCTGATCCGGTTCGCGGCTGCGGCTGCCGCGTCGTTCCTCGCCGCCGGCCTGCTCGGCGGCGTGTCGCCGGCCAGTCCCTCGCATGCGGCTGACCCGGTCACGGTCAGCATCCGGCCGGACGCCATGCACGTGGCGAGCGCGCTGGGCACGGCGCCCACGACCGCGTACTGCGAGAAGCACTACAAGATCGCGTGCTACCTGCCGGGGCAGATCGAGCAGGCCTACGGGCTCCCGGCTCTGTATCGCCGCGGCGTTACCGGCCGCGGCCAGACGATCGTGATCGTGGACTCCTACGGATCTCCGACCGTCGGGCACGACCTGGCCGTCTTCGACAAGGTGGCGGGGCTGCCCGCGCCGCCCTCCCTGACCATCATCCAGCCGGCCGGCCGGGTGCGGCCCTACCGGCCGAACAGCAACCGCGAGGGCTGGGCCGGCGAGACCGACCTGGACGTTGAGTACGCGCATGCGATCGCGCCAGGTGCCCGCATCCTGCTGGTCGAGACCCCGACGGCGGAGAATGAGGGCACCACGGGCTTCCCGCAGATCGTCAAGGCCGAGAAGTACGTCATCAGCCACCACCTGGGCGGCGTGATCAGCCAGAGCTTCAGCGCGACCGAGGAGACCTTCCCCTCCAGGGCGTCCCTGCTCAGCTTGCGGGGCGCCTACATCGAGGCGGCAGCCGCCGGGGTGACCGTGCTCGCGGCCTCCGGCGACAGCGGAGCGGCGGACGTCCGCTACAACGGCTCCACCTATTACCTGCACCCGGTGACGTCCTGGCCGGACAGCGACCCGCTGGTGACCGGGGTGGGCGGCACCCAACTGCATCTCGCGGCCGCCGGGCCGCCAGCGGCCCCCACCGTCTGGAATGACACCTATAACGTGCCCACGAACGAGTACATCGTGGGAAACAAGGGGCCGAATCCGCTCGCCGGCGGCGGCGGGAAGTCGGTCATCTTCGGCCGCCCCGGCTACCAGGACGGAGTCCGGCAGATAGTCGGCGACCAGCGCGGCGTGCCGGATATCTCGATGAGCGGCGCCTGCAACGGCGCGGCCGACATGTATCAGAGTTTCGCCGGGCAGGCGCCTGGCTGGTACCCGACCTGCGGGACGAGTGAGGCGACCCCGGAGTTCGCCGGGATCGTCGCGCTGGCCGACCAGGTGGCCGGCCATCCGCTCGGGCTGATCAACCCCGACCTCTATCTCCTCTCCCGGCTCCGGGCACCGGGGATCACGGACGTGGTCAGCGGCAGCAACACCGTGTCGTTCCGGCAGGACGGGCGGCTCTACACGATCCGCGGCTTCACCGCCGGGCCTGGCTACGATCTGGCGTCCGGGGTCGGCACCGTCAACGCGCCGCGGTTCGTGCCCGAGCTCGCGTGCCTGGCCGGGCACCGGCGCGGGACCTCGCTGCGGCAGGCCGCTGCGCGGTGCAGCCGGGCCTGAGCAGTCCGCGGCCGTCGCGGCAGGCCGGCGGTCCCGTGCCGGCCCGCGGCCCCGTTCCGGCGGGCGCACGAACGGGGTTCCTGACGGGCTGGCTGAGGCGCGCGATCATCCTGCCGCCGGGCGGCAACCCCGCTGACCGGGCGTTTTGCCGTTAACGTGACTGCGATCACGGGTACGGTCAGTTGCGGCCCGGAAAATGTGACCAGGTCGGACCGATCTGGCGGGGCGGTGGTGCCGAATGGAAGGCATGGGCATACCTGACCGGGGTGCATCGCCCCTCGTCCGCGACTCCGGCAGCGGCGATGACCGAGCGGACCTGGAATCGCTGCTGGCCCACGTCGCCCGCGGCGACCAGGCTGCTTTCGAGGTGGTCTATGACCGGATGGCCGGGCCGGTCTTCGGGCTGATCTGCAAGGTAGTGCGGGACCCGGCGCAGTCGGAGGAAGTAGCCCAGGAGGTCCTGCTCGAGGTATGGCGGTCGGCCTCCAGGTTCGACCCGAGCCGCGGCAGCGCGACCACCTGGATCATGATGATCGCGCACCGGCGGGCCGTGGACCGGGTCCGCTCGGCCACAGCGGAGACGCTCAGGAACGAGAGATCTGCCGCGGCCGCGATGCCGGCCGTGCCGGATGAGGTCGCCGAGACGGTGGAAACCAACCTGGACAGGGAGCGGGTCCGGCGCTGCCTGGACGCCCTGACCGACACACAGCGCGAATCGATCACCCTCGCCTACTACGGCGGTTACACCTACCGGGAAGTATCCGGGCTGCTCAACGTGGCGCTGGGCACGATCAAAACGCGGATCCGGGACGGACTGATCCGGATGCGCGATTGCATGGGGGTGACCTGGTGAAGCTTCTCAGCCACGATCTGCACACCCTGAGCGGGGCTTACGCGGTCGACGCGCTCGACCCGGCGGAGCGGGAGAAGTTCGAGCGGCACATGAACCGCTGCCAGGAGTGCAGTCACGAGGTGCGCGGCCTGCAGGCCACAGCGACCGGGCTGGCCATGTCGGCCGCTCAGGTCCCGCCGCCCGAGCTGAAGCGGCGAGTGCTGACCGCAGCCGCCCGCACCCGCCAGCTGCCTCCCGTTAGCGAGCACCGCGCTGTCGTGCAGCGGCGGCGGCCGCAGTGGATGCCGCGCCTGGCGGTGGCCGTGGGCGCCGCGGGAATGGCCGTGGTGATCGCGCTCGGCATCACGCTGGCGAGGACCCAGAACGAGCTCGACTCGGCGAGAGCGCAGCAGCACGCTCTCGCTGCCGTGCTCAACTCGCCGGGCGCCACCATGCTGAGCGCGCGGACGACCTTGGGCGGCTCGGCCACGATCGTGGTGTCCCGGCAGCTGCGCGAGGTCATCTTCACCAGCGAGGGACTGCCCGCGCTGCCGGGCAAGAAGGTCTACCAGCTCTGGCTGATGGCGCCGCATCACATCGTCTCGGCCGGGCTGCTACCGCAGCCGGCCAACGGCAGGATGCCCCCGGTGCTGGCATCGGGACTGCTGGCCGGGGACAAGATAGGCGTGACCGTCGAGCCTGCCGGAGGCACGGCGCAACCGACCACCAGCCCGATCGTCGTCATCCCGACCGCATCCTGACCCGTGCGGGAGGCAGGCCGGGCGCTGTCCCGCCGTGCGCGGCGCCGGGCCCCTTACGATCCGGCCATGCACGGGTTTCCCGGCCGGGCTGCGTGTGCCGGCGGCGCGTGCCCTGGTCCCGAGAGCCCTAGTCCCGCGTGCCCCGGAGCCGCGTGCCCCGGAGCCGCGTGCCCCGGAGCCGCGAGCCCCGCCGCCGGCGAGCTCGCTGGTGCGTGTCCCGTGATGCGGGCGCGATGATCTGCGTCCTGGGCGATGCGCACCTGGACGTTGTCGTCGTGCCCGCTGGCCCGCTCGCCGCTGAGACGGATACGACGGCCGATGTCCGGCTGAGCGTCGGTGGCCAGGCCGCTAACGTGGCGGCCTGGACGGTGGCCCTGGGCGGCCGGAGCCGCCTGATCGCTGCTCGCGGCACTGACCTCGCCGCCCAGCTGGTGACCGCCGAGCTGGCCGGCCGCGGGATCGAGGTCGTGGGTCCTGAGGTCAGCGGCCGGACCGGGGTGGTGGTGTCCCTGTCGGCCGGAGGGCGGAGCCGGTCCATGCTCACCGACCGGGGGGCGGGGCCGCTGCTGCGGCCAGAGCACCTGAGCGTCAGCTGGCTCGATGGCTGCAGCTGGCTGCACCTTCCTGGCTACAGCCTGGTCAGCGAGCCGATCAGGGACGCTGCGGTGGCGGCCGTCCGGGCCGCCGCGGCCCGGTCAGCACGGCTGAGCATCGACCTGTCCTCCACCGCGGCGATCAACAGCTTCGGGGCCCGCAACTTCGCCGGACTGATCAGCAGCCTGCGGCCTGACGTGGTGCTCGGCACGGCGGCCGAGGTGGCGCTGGTCGGTGATCTGGCCGGCCCTGAGACGGTGGTTAAGCTTGGGCCCGGCGGCGTGCGGATCGGCGGCCGCCATTACCCGGCTGCCGCTACCGTCGCCGTCGACGCGACCGGAGCCGGCGACGCCTTCGCGGCCGGCTATCTGCTGGGCGGAGTGTCCCTCGGCCTGGCCGCGGCGGCGCGGGCCGTAGCGACGATGGGAGCGATGCCGTGACGTTCGCGCCGGTGCTGTCCGACGAGGTTGACCAGGCGCTGCGGTCAGGAACGGCCGTGGTGGCGCTGGAGACCACACTGGTATCGCACGGCTTCTCGGCAGGACGCGGCCTGGTCGCTGCCCGGCAGGCTGAGCAGTGCGTCCGCGCCTCGGGCGCGGTGCCGGCCACGGTCGGAATCGTGGATGGCGTTGTCCGGGCGGGCCTGCGGCCGGCCGAGCTTGAACGATTCGCCGAGGCCGGCGCCAGCGCGCGCAAGGCAGGCGCCCGCGATATCGCCGCCTGCGTCGTGCAGGGCGGCCTGGGCGCCACGACGGTCGGGGGGACGCTGGCGGTGTGCCGGGCGGTCGGCATCCGCTTCCTGGGCACGGGCGGGATCGGCGGAGTGCACCGGGGCTTCGGTCAGAGACTGGACATATCCGGCGATCTTCTGCAGATCGGGCGGACCGCGGCCGTCGTCGTGTGCTCGGGCGCCAAGTCCATGCTGGACGTCCCGGCCACCGCCGAGCTGCTCGAGACCCTGGGCATCCCGGTTCTGGGCTGGCAGACGCCGACTCTGCCGCTCTTCTACACCGGCGCCGGCGGCCCGCCTGTGTCGGCCGTGGTGACATCAGCTGCCGAGGCGGCCCGGATGGCTGAGGTGCACTGGCAGCTCAGCGGCAGGTCCGGGCTGCTGCTCGGGCGGGCGCCCGCCGACGGACTGGACCTGGAGGCCATCGTGGCCCAGGCCGTGCGCACGGTCGCTGACCAGGGCATCTCCGGCCAGGGCGTCACGCCCGCCGTGCTGGCCCTGGTCGAGGAACTGAGCGACGGCCGCAGCGTGCAGGTCAACCAGCAGCTGATCGCCGATAACGCGGCCCTCGCGGCCGAGGTAGCCGTCGCTCACGCGAGGGCGGCCAGCGCCGCATCGGGCTAGCGCGCCTGACCGGGCCAGCCCCGGACGGGCCAGCCCCGGACGGGCCAGCCCCGGACGGGCCAGCCCCGGACGGGCCAGCCCCGGACGGGCCAGCGCCGCACCGGGCCAGCGCCGCACCGGCCGATGTGTCTGAAGCGTGGCGGCGGGTACCAACCGTGGAGTACGCCCAGGTGGGCAGCCGGGGGGACAAAGCTGCCTCGTTGCCTTCGTGGCCGGGCGTGGATCGGGGGAGCAGATGAGCACTATGCCTCAGAGCAGCGAGGATCCGCAGTGGGGCAGCGCGCCCCAGGGCGGCGGCGTGCCCGGACAGCAGTGGGGCAGCGCCCCTCAGGGCGGGGCCCAGGGACAGCCGGCCGGAGGCGCGCCGGGCCAGCTGGGCGGCGCTGAGAGCCAGCAGTACGGTGCGCCGCCGGCGGGTGCCCCCGGCGGGGGGCAGCGGGGCGGCGTGCCGCAGATGGGGCCGGACTCACCCGTGGCGATCGGCGAGACGCGGGTCACCGGCCGGCGCATCGTCCAGTACATCATCGACAGCATCCTGGCCGGGATCATCCCCGGCATCGCGTTCTGGCTGCTGGACCGCGGCCATGGCGGCGCGCACGCCATCGGCTGGCTGATCGCCGCGGTCATCTGGGTCGTGATCATGATCTGGTACTGGGTCATCCACCCCTACCGGGCTGGCGGCCAGACTTTCGGGATGAAATGGCTCGGCATCCGCGTCATCAGCAAGGACGGCGGCCCGGCCAGCATGACCCAGATGTTCGTCAGGTGGCTGGGCCTGCTCCTGGACGACATCATCTTCCCGCTCGTCCTGATCGTGGACTACATCGTCATCCTGGCCTCGCGGTACCGGCAGCGCATCGGTGACCACATGGCGAGGACCGTGGTGGTCCGGGCCCATTATCAGGTGAGCCGGCCGGGCCGGGAGTACGCCGACGCCGGCCAGGCAGGTACCGCCGGGACCCGGTCGTAGCGAGGCTGGGCAGGACCGCAGGGCCCGGACGGCCAGCGCGCCGTCCGGGCCCTCGATGCGGGCACCCGGGCGGGAAGCTCTTCGAGCTCACGCTGATCGTCATGGCCCGGCTTCGCCCTGTTCGCCCGCGGCAAGCAGGCGGCGCTGGCCATCGGCATCCTGATCAGCGGCTGACGCGGGCTACCGCCCCGCGCCCTCGGCCATCAGCGTCGCGCGGAGCCGCTTGCGGTCCGTCTTCAGCACGCTGGTCAGCGGGATGGCGTCGATCACGCGCACCTCACGCGGGTACTTGACCGCCGACAAATGCTGCCGGGCGAACTCGATCACCTCCGCCGGGCACGCGCTGCCGCCCTCGCGCAGCTGCACGAACGCCACGACCTCCTCGCCGTACTTGTCGTCGGGCCGGCCGACCACGGCGGCCGCGGCCACCTCCGGGTGCTGCACCAGCACGTCCTCCACGTCGCGCGGGTACACGTTGTAACCGCCGCGGATGATCAGGTCCTTGATCCGGTCCACGATGAACAGGTAGCCGTCGGCGTCCAGCCGGCCGACGTTGCCGGTGTGCAGCCAGCCGCCGCGCATGGTCCGGGCGGTCTCGTCCGGCGCGTTCCAGTAACCGGACATCAGCACCGCCCCGCGGACGCAGATCTCGCCGTCCTCCGCCGGCCCGGCGGCGGTGCCATCCGGCAGCTCGATCCGGACCTGCACGCCGGGCGCCGGCTTCCCCACGCTGCCCGGCCTGGCCTGGCCGAGCGGCGACGTTGCGATGATCGCGGCCGTCTCGGTACAGCCGTATCCCTCGGCGATCTCCAGCTGCGGCAGCCGCCGCTGCAAGTCCTCCGCCACCTGCCGGGGCAGCGGCGCGGCGCCGCTGATGATCCGGGCGAGCGCCGACAGGTCGTAGTCCTCCAGCGGCTGCTGCAGCAGCATCGCCAGCATGGACGGCACCATCGTGCTGACGTTGACCCGGTGCTCGGCGGCCAGCCGCAGCCAGAGCGCCGGATCGAACCAGCGCATCAGCACCGACGTGCCCGGATCGGGGGCGTGCAGGCTCATCACGCTGACCATCAGCCCGTAGACATGCGACAGCGGCAGCGGCAGCAGCACCGAGCGCAGCGCCGGGTCATAAGAGGCGGCCGTCGCCGCCCAGGCCGACGACGACAGCGCGTCGTGGCTGATCATGACGCCCTTGGACCGGCCCGTCGTGCCGCCGGTATACAGCAGGGCCGCCAGCCCGGCCGGATCGGAGTCGACCAGGCCGGCCTCGGCCGCGCCCTCAAGGTCGGCGAATGACAGCAGCGCCGGCCCGTCTGCCGACGGGGCGGCTTCACCGGCCACCACCACAGCGCGCAGGCTGTCCAGGCCGACGCCGGCGGCGAGGACCTTGGGCAGGAACTCGGGCGTGGTCACCGCCATCGCGGCGCCGCTGTCACGCAGCACGTGGCGCAGCTCGTCCTCGCTGAGCAGGAACAGCACGGGCGTCGTGACCGCGCCAGCCCGCCAGGCAGCGTGGTAGGTCACGCTGACCTCGGGGCAGTTAGCCATGCAGATCAGCACCCGGTCGCCGGGGCGCAGCCCGGCCGCGGTCAGGCCGCCCGTGAGGCGGCGGGCCCGCTCGGCGAGCTGCGCCCCGGTCCAGCGGGTGCCCTCGTAGAAGAGCAGGGACTCGGCGCCGGTCCGGTCCCACGACTGCTCGGCCAGCCGCTGCAGGCTGGTCCCGGTCGAGGTGGTCACCATGTCTGTCGTCACGTCACGTCCTTACTGCCCGGCTGATGCTGATTATTGCCGCACGCCGCCCGCCGAGGCCAGGTCAGGAGGAGAGGCGGAGGGCGGCGGTCACGCCGGTCCACCGTCCTACCCCGTCGCGGTCGGTGCAGGCGGCCAGGTCCTGCCGCTGCAGGTGCCGCAGGTGCGAGAGGACCTCGCCGATGGCGGCCTGGCGGGGGAACCCGGACAGGTCTTCCCACCGCCTGGCCCAGGACACTCGCGACGCAACCTGCCAGGTTGACAGGTCCGATGAGGGCGAGCCAAGCACCCGGCCGATCTCCTGCAGCCGCTCATCATGGTGCGCGGCCAGCACGTCCAGGCGGGCGTCGAGATCGCGGAACCGGTACTCGTGCGCCGGCAGCACCTCGGCCGGCTGTATCCCGTGCAGGTCGGCCAGCGACTGCAGGTAGTCAGCGAGCGGCTCGGAGGTCATGTCGTAGATCGAGATGTTGGGCGTGATCCGCGGCAGCACATGGTCCCCGGTCAGCAGCAGGTCCCGCGTCTCGTCATGGAAGCACAAGTGACCTGGCGTATGGCCCGGCGTCCACACGGCGCGCAGCCGCAGTCCCGGCACGTCGACCAGCCGGTCATGCCCGAGCGTCCGGTCGGCGCGCGCCATCCGCTCCGGCTGGGCACCAGCACCGCGGGCCGAGGCCAGCTCGGCGACATGCTCGGGGGTGGCGCCGCACCAGCGCAGGAAGGTCAGGAACCTGTCCCGCTGCGGGGACATCTCGCCGGCCAGCCCGGCCAGCCAGGCATCCTCGCGCTCGTGCATGCCGATCCACGCGCCGGACCGCTCGCGGACCGCGCCCGACAGGCCGTGGTGGTCGGGGTGCACGTGGGTGACGAGCACGGCGGTGATCGCCGTCATGGGTATCCCGCAGCTGTCCAGCCCGGTCGTCAGGGCCCGCCAGCTGTCGGGGTGATTCCAGCCCGTGTCGACCATGACAAAGCCGGACTCGTGCTCGATCAGGTAGCTCAGTACGTACCGCAGCGGGCTGTTCGGGATGGGCACCGGCACGGACCACACGCCGCTAGTCACCTGCTCGACCGGGGGCAGCTCGCGCCGCCGCCATGCCGCCAGCTGCCGCGTGCCGCTTACCTGCATCCGCTCAGCGTCCTCTCCGCGGGTCCGGCGCAGAAACCAGAATCAGTATCACGTCGGGTGCCGCCCGCTCGCGAACCTGGTCCGCAGTCCTGGCCGCCAGCGCCCTGACCGTAACCGGTGACCGGTGGCGCCGTTGACACCGGATCTTCCGCTATGGTTCGCTCGGGTCCAGGCGAGAAGTGTAATTGATTTCAGTTTGCTCGCGAGTGGCGCTCGTGGCCCGGCAGGCGCGACAGCAGCCAGTGCGCCAGTGAGGGGCTGCCGGATGAGTCAGCAGACAGCAGGGGACTTTGCCCGGCGGGCGCGCGACTGGCTGGAGGCCAACGCGCCCAGGCGCCGGGCGGACGCGCCCGGAGGCGTCGACGAGGAGGGCGGCACCCCGGCGAGCATCACGGAGCAGAAGGCCTTCCAGGCAAAACTCTACGATGCCGGGCTGGCCGGGATCACCTGGCCAGCCGAGTACGGCGGCCAGGGACTGACCAACGCCGAGCAGATCGTGTTCAGCCGCCTGGCCCGCGACTACGACCTGCCGGTGGGCGCGTTCGTGATCGGGATCGGCATGCCGGGGCCGACGATCCTGGAGTGTGGCAGCGAGCAGCAGAAGCAGCGTTACCTGCGGCCGATGCTGCGCGGCGAGGAGATCTGGTGCCAGCTGTTCTCCGAGCCCGGCGCCGGGTCCGATGTTGCCAGCCTGCAGACCAGCGCGGTCCGCGACGGGGATGGCTGGGTGCTGAACGGCCAGAAGGTGTGGACGACCGGGGCTCACTACAGTGACTTCGGGGCGGTGCTCGCGCGCTCCGACCCCGCGCAGCCCAAGCACAAGGGCATCAGCATGTTCATCGTCGACATGCACGCGCCCGGCGTGACCGTGCGCCCGCTGCGGATCGCGACCGGCTCGGCGCCGTTCAACGAGGTCTTCTTCGACAACGTAGCGCTGCCTGCGGGCTCGCTGATCGGGACGGACAACAAGGGCTGGGACGCCGCGGTCGTGATGCTGCGCAGCGAGCGCATCGCCATCGGCACGATGACGGCGTCGCGCAGCAGCCCGCTGTCCCACGAGTCGCTGGCCGCGCTGGCCGCGAAACTGGGCCGCGGCGGCGATCCCGCCGCGCGGCGCGGGCTGGCCGAGCTTTATGCCAGGGAACGGGCCGTCGCGCTGTTCGGGCAACTGCTGCGCGAGCAGGCCATGTCCGGACGGGATCCGGGCGCCCGGGGCTCGGTCGCGAAACTGGCTGCCGCTGAGCTGTCCCGCTTTGCCGCGAACGTGGCCGCCGACGTGCTGGGCGATGCGATCGCCGGCACGGACGACGACGAGGTGCGGGCGGTGGCCACCGCGATCGTGGCCGTGCCCGGCGCCGCCATCGCCGGCGGCACGAACGAGATCCAGCGCAACATCATCGGCGAGCGCGTCCTCGGCCTGGCCAAGGACCCCGGCGTCGATCGCGATACCCCGTTCAGCCAGCTGCGTGTCGGCACGCAGAAGCCCGGCTCCGGCCAGTCGCCGGGAGGCCCGAGATGACGCTGATCCTGACGGCCGAGGAAGAGTCCCTGCGTGACTCGGTGCGGCGCTTCGTCGCTGACCGGAGCCCGCTGACCAAGGTCAGGGACCTGATCGCGGCGGGCGAGCCCTACGACGCCGAGGTGTGGAAGCAGCTGGCGGCCCAGCTCGGCCTGGCCGGGCTGATCATCCCGGCCGAGTACGGCGGAGCGGGCGCCGGGTGGTCCGCGCTCAGCACCGCGCTGACGGAACTCGGGGCCGGGCTGGTGCCCTCGCCGCTGCTGGCCGTGAGCCTGGCCGCTGGCGTGCTGCTGCAGCTGGATGATGACGGGGCGCGAGACCGCCTGCTGCCCGGCATCGCGGCCGGGGACCTGATCGTCACCCTCGCGGCGGTGGCGGACGGCGGTCAGGTCATCACCTCGGGCGACGGCGATGACCTGCGGCTCAGCGGCGAGCTGTCACCGGTGCTGAACGGCGCGCAGGCTGACGCCTTCCTCATCCCGGCCAGGCGAGCGGGCGGCACGGTGCTCTGCCTGGCGGACCGGGAGGCGGCGGGCCTGACCGTCACGCCGCTCACGACCGCGGACCACACCCGCGCGCTGGCCCGGCTGCGGCTGGACGGCGCGCCCGCCCGGCCGCTGGCCGGGGACGGGCCGGCTGCGCTGGCTGCCGCTGGCGACCTGGTGAACCTGGCACTCGCGGCCGAGCAGTGCGGCGGCATGGCCGCGTGCCTGGCCATGACCGCGGAGTACGCGAAGATCCGGGTGGCTTTCGGCCAGCCCATCGGCGCCTTCCAGGCGGTGAAGCACAAGCTGGCCGACATGGCCACGGCGCGCGAGCTGGCCTATGCGGCGCTGCGCGCCGCGGCGGATTGCGCCGGCGAGCGGCCCGGCAAGTTCCCGGCGGCCGCCTCGGTGGCCAGGGTCACGGTGTCGGCGGCCTACTTCGAGGCCGCGGCCGACACCATCCAGCTGCACGGCGGCATCGGCTACACCTGGGAGCACGACGCGCACCTGTACTACAAGAACGCGCTGTCCGGGAAGGTGCTGTTCGGTGATCCCGGTGCGCAGCTGGACCGGCTGGCGGCGACGCTACGGCTGTGACGCGCACCGCTGGCCAGGCCGCGGCCGGCCGTGCCGCCGACGGCCTGGCCACCGCCGGGTCTCGCGCTGCCGCCCGCTCCGCCGGGACGCGGCCGGCCGGGACGCGGGCGGCAGCCGCGCAGGCGCTGCGGCCGGCCGTGCCCTCCACGCCGGCCCAGCATGGCCGGTGCGATCGCATCCTGCAGGCGGCGACCGCCATGCTGTCGGCCGGCGGCGAGGACGCGCTGCAGATGAAGGAGCTGTCGCAGCGCGCGGATGTCTCGGTGGCCACGCTGTACCGCTACTTCCCGGCCAAGGATCACGTGCTGCTGGCGATCACGCTGCGCCGGTACGCCGATGCGCTGCGGCGGGTCTCCGCCGAGCTGCCGCGCGGCGGGACCGTCCGCGAGCGGGTGACGAGCCAGCTGCTCAGGGAGCTCCGCGCGGCCCAGCGCGAGCAGCAGCTGACGACCGCGCTGAGCCGGGTCCTGACCGAGACCAGCCGGACCTACAGCGAGATGATCGAGCGGATCGAGCACGTGCACCTGGCGGTTCTCGAGCATGTCGCGGGCGCGGGCGGCCCGGTCACCGAGCATCAGCGGCAGGTGCTGCCGATCGTGAAGGACAGCTTCGCCGCCGCCACCCGGCGCTGGCTGGCCGGCGTCTCCTCGCCGGCCCAGGCCAGGTTCGAGATCATCGTCGGCTGCCGGCTGCTCGACCTGCCCGACGCGGTGGTGCAGGAGGATCTTAACCGCGCCGCGCCGCCGGTCCCGCCGGTCCCGCCGGGCCCGGCGGACGCGGCCTGACCGGCTGGCCGGTCGCCCTGCTCAGCCGGTGTTCTGCAGTCCGGCGGCCACGCCGTTCACCGTCAGCAGCAGCAGCCGCTCGAGCACCTCGCGGTCGGGCTCGCTGCTGCGGCGCAGGGCGGTCAGCGCACGCAGCTGCAGGTGCGACAGCGCATCCACGTACGGGTCGCGCAAGGCGACCGCGCGCGAGAGCACGTGCCGGTTGGCCAGCAGCCGGTGATGCCCGGTGACCGCGAGCACCAGGCTCCTGGTGCGGTCGTATTCCGCGAGCACCGCGGCGGTCAGGTCGGGCCGGGCGCCGAGCCGCAGGTAGCGCTCGGCGATCCGGCGGTTGGTCTTGGCCAGGCTCATCTCGGCGTTGTCGAGCAGCACCGCGAACAGCGGCCAGCCAAGGTAGACGGCGCGGGCCTCGGCGATGCCGCCGGGCCCGTCGGTCACGGCGGCCAGGCCGCTGCCCAGCCCGAACCAGCCGGGCAGGTTCAGCCGCGTCTGCGCCCAGGCGAATACCCACGGGATGGCCCGCAGGTCCGCCAGGCCGGACAGCTGGGCGACACCGCGCCGGGCGGGCCTCGAGCCGATCCGCATGCCGCCGATCTCGGCCACCGGGCTGACCGCGCTGAACCACTCGGCGAAGCCGTCGGTCTCCACCAGCTCCTGGTAGGCGCGGCGGGCCGCTGCCTCGATCCGGTCCGCCACCGCGCGGTACTGGCTGCTGTCCTGCCGGTAGCCCGCGCGCGGGACCATGGGCCAGCCCTCGGCGCGGGGAGGCGGATCCGGGCGCTCGGCGGCGCGCCGGACCGGGGCAGATGCGAGCAGCACGGCCGAGGTGACCTGCTCCAGGTGCCGGATCGCGATATCCCGCTGGCCGTACCTGGCGAAGATCACCTCGCCTTGCTCGGTGACCTTGAACCTGCCCTCGACCGAGCCGGGCGCCTGCGCGAGCACGGCCCGCCCCGCCGGACCGCCGCCGCGTCCGAGGGCGCCGCCGCGGCCGTGAAACAGCGTGAGCCGGATGCCGCGGGCGTCAGCCCACCGGGCTAGCCGCTGCTGGGCGTCATAGAGCCGGATGGTGGCGCTGACCGGGCCCAGTTCCTTGGCCGAGTCGGAGTAGCCGAGCATGACCTCCAGCTCTCCGCCGGTGGCGGCGAGCCGCTCGGCGACCGGCTCCAGTTTCAGCATGTCGTCCAGCACATTGGCGGCGTTCTCCAGGTCAGCCGCGCTCTCGAAGAGCGGCACCACGTCCAGCACGGGCGCGCTGCGTCCCGGTGTGGCCAGCCCGGCGAGCTCGTGCACGGCGGCGATGTCGGCCGCCGACCTGGTAAAGCTGACCACGTAGCGCCGGCATGCCTGCTCGCCGTGGGCGTCCTGGATCTCGGCCATGGCCGCCAGCGTGGCCAGCACCTCGCGGGTCTGGGCGGACGGGTCCGCTCCGGCCCGCAGCTGCGCCAGGGCGGCGTCGTGCACCGCGCTGTGCTGGCGGACCTCCAGCTCGGCCAGGTGGAACCCGAACGTCTCGGCCTGCCAGCACAGGTGCTGCAGCTCGCCGTAGGCCTGCCGGACCGCCCCGGCCGCCTGCAATTCCCGCTGCAGCAGCCGCAGGTCGCTGATGAACTCGGCCGGCCCGTGGTAGGCGAGCCCGGCGTCCCCGTCCCTGGTGGCGCGCAGCCGCGCCGCCGTGAAGATCAGGAATGCCCGGTAGGGCTCCTGCGGCGACCGGTCCATCAGGTCGGTCATCAGCTCGGGATGCGCAGCCCGCGCGGCGGTCAGGGCGCGGCCGAACTCGGCTCCGGCGGGCTGCTCGGCGTGCACGGTCAGGGCGCGGCCGATCCTGGTCGCGGCGTTCTCCAGCGCGCGCAGTGCATGATCGGCCTGGATCCGCGCCGTCTCGCTGGTCACCTGGGCCGTCACGAACGGGTTGCCGTCCCGGTCCGCCCCGATCCAGCTGCCGAGCCGGACGAAGGCCGGCGCGACCGGGGCGGCCCGGCCGGACTCCTTGCCCTGCAGCACCTGATCGAGCGATCGGTACAGGGCCGGCAGCGTCGTGAAGAGCGTGTCGTCAAAGACGGCCATGGCCGTGCGGACCTCGTCCAGCGGGCGCATCGCCTGCAGCCGCAGCGCGGAGGTCCGCCAGAGCAGGTCGATCTCCTCGCGCAGCCTGCGCCGCGTCTCGCCGCGCTCGGCCGCGCCGATCCGTGCGTCGTCCAGGGTCGCCAGCAGCCCGCCGATCCGGCGCAGCGCCTCGGTCACCGCCCGGCGCCTGGCCTCGGTGGGATGCGCGGTCAGCACCGGATGCACCCGCAGGCCCGCCAGCAGCGCGCTCAGTGCGGCGGGGGCCAGCTCGGCGCGCAGCACTTCGAGGGCGGCCGCCACCGACTCGCTGGGCGGGCGCTGGCCGGTGTCGCGTTCCCGCAGGGTCCGGACCCGCTGGTATTCCTCGGCCAGGTTGGCCAGGTGAAAGTACACGGTGAAGGCCCGCGCGACGGATTCGGCCCGCTGCAGTGACCAGCCGGCCACCAGGCTGGCGATCTGGTCGTCCGCGTAGGCCGGGGCATCGTCGCGGCGGGCGCCGATGACGCCGCGCCGGAGCCGCTCCACGTCATCAAGGAGGTCCTGGCCGCCGGACTCGCTCAGGACCTCTCCGAGGATCTTGCCGAGCAGCCGTACATCGTGGCGCATCGGCGCCGGCACGTGCTCTCGGTCGGCGTCCCTGCCCACCAGCTCAGCCTAGCGATACCCGGCGGCCCGGCGGGCAGTGAACCCTGGCGGGCGCCGCGCGGCGCGAGCTGAGCGGCTAGGAGAACATGATGAACGGCATCAGCGCGCCCGCGTGCTCGGCCTGCACCGTCGCGTCGGTCGGCACCTCCTGCTTGAGCCTGCTGGCCAGGTCGTTCGCCTCGTCCTCGTTATTGGTTCCGACCACCATGAACTTCCAGCGCCTGATCACGGGCAGGCCCTCGGCCTTGAGCCGCTCGGCCAGCGCGACGGCCTCGCGGTGCGTCGGCAGCTCGATCCGGACCTGGTACTGGGCTACCCCGCTCGCCAGCGACTCGGCCGTTTCCTCGTCGTCGAGCCGCCGCTGCTCCGCCTGCCGCTGCTCGTCCGTGGCGGGCACGGCCGCCGACGGATCCTCCCATTTCTCCTCGATGGGGTGCCAGCGGTTCAGGGTGAAGGTGGCGTCCAGTCCCCGCCGGGCCAGCAGGTCGCGGGCGGCCTGCTCGGCCTGCCTGGCGGTGTCCTCGGTGGCCGCATAAAGGAAGATCTGGTTCTCGCCGGCCCCGGCCGCGACCGTGCGGCCCAGCCGCTGCTTGATGTCGTCCTCGACCTGCTGGTCGCGGTTCTCCTCGTGCCGGTGCTCGCGCAGCGATCTCAGCGCGTGCCCCGCGTGCTCTTCGTCCGCGAGCGTGATGGTGACCCGCCAGTCGTTATCTGCCACGCGGCGACTCTACCCGTCCCTTCCCCGCTGGCCGACGGCTGCCGCCGGCTAGCTGACCGGCTCCAGGATGACGACCGGAATCTGCCGCGTCGTCTTCTGCTCGTAATCGGCAAAGCCGGGATACTCGCGCTTGTGCGCCGCCCAGATCTGCTCGCGCTCCCCGGGGCTGGCGACCCGCGCGGTGAGGCTGACGGTCTCGGTCCCGATCTCGGCCATGACCTGCGGATGCGCGATCAGGTTGTGGTACCAGTCCGGATGCGTCGGCGCTCCTGCCTTGGACGCGAACACCGCGTAGCCGGTCCCCGCCGACCGGTACATCATGGGGTTCACCCGCTCCTGGCCGGTCCTCGCCCCCACGGTGTGCAGCAGCAGCAGCGGGGCGCCCTCGAACGGGCCGCCCACCTTGCCGCCGTTAGCGCGGAACTCCTCGATGATCTGGGCGTTGTAGTCGGTCACTGCGTCAGTCTCGCTTTCTGGTAGCTCGCAGGGCAGGCGGCCTGGCTGCGGCGGTCAGCGCACGGCCGGGCTGGACTGGCCGCGTACCCGCAGCTGGGCCAGCAGGTCGCCGGTCGCCTGCGCGATGGCCTCGACCGCCCGGTCGAATGCTTCCGCATTATGGCCGGCCGGAGTCCGGAACCCGCTGACTTTCCGCACGTACTGCAGGGCGGCCGCGCGGACGTCCTGCTCGGTCACCTGCTCGGTGTAGGGCTCACGCAGCGTCTTGATGCTTCGGCACATGAGATCGACGGTAACCCACCCGGCGCGGCGCCGTCAGGGCTGGCTGGCGGTCACCCGGCTGACCGAGGCCGGCCTGCGATACCTGATCCGGCGAAAAACGGGGCCTTTCCAGGTCCGGTCCGCGGCCGTCTGCTCGGCCCGCTGGAGGCGGACGTGGCGGCGGCGCCTCAGCCACCCGGCGGTCACGGCCGCTAGCGGCCCGACCTGGCCCAGCGCTGGATCATCTCGATCCGCGCCCGGATCTGGTCGCCGGTGGCCTGCGGCAGCGGCGGGCCGCCGCAGGCACGGCGCAGCTCCGCGTGGATGGCGCCGTGCGGCTGACTGGTCCGGTGGTGCCAGGCGGCGACGAGCCCGTTGAGCTCCTTCCGCAGCGAGGCGAGCGTCTCGCGGGTGGTGGCAGGCCCGGCCGCCGCGCTGCCGGCCGCCGGGCCGGCCGCTGCAGGCGGGCCCGCAGCGGCAGCCGGGCCGGGCGCGGCCGTGACGGCGCGGCCAGGATCACCGGAAGCGCCGCCTGACGTCGCGGCCTGGCCGACCTGGCTCGCCTGCCGCTTGCGCAGCAGCAGCGCGACCTGCTCCGGCCCGAGCAGGCCCGGCAGGCCCAGGAATTCTTCCTCCTCCGCCGACACGCCGAACTCGGCGCCGTCGTAGAGCACGCGGTCGAAGTGCGCCGATGCCTCCAGCGCCCGGAACGGGACGTCGTCCAGCTGGTCCGGCGTGTCCCGCTGACGCCGGGCCTCGGCGAGCTCGCGCTCCTCCTCCTCGCCGTCCGTGCGACGGCTCAGCACATGGTCCCGTTCTGCCTCCAGCTCCGCCGCGTAGCCGAGCAGCACCGGGATGGATGGCAGGAAGACCGAGGCGGTCTCGCCGCGCTGCCGCGCCCGGACGAAGCGGCCGACGGCCTGGGCGAAGAACAGCGCCGTGCCGACGCTGGTCGCGTACACGCCCACGGCGAGCCGCGGGATGTCGACGCCCTCGGAGACCATCCGGACGGCCACCATCCACCGCTCGCCGGACGTGGCGAACCTGGCGATCTTCCGGCTGGCCGCCGGGTCATCGGAGAGCACGACCACGGGACGGGCGCCGCAGATGCGGCGCAGCAGCGCAGCGTAAGCGCGGGCGTCGGCATGGTCACCCGCGATCACCAGGCCCGCGGCGTCCGGCATGCCCCGCCGGACCTCGGTGAGCCGCCGGTCCGCGGCCTCCAGCACGCGGCTGATCCAGGCGCCCTCCGGATCCAGCGCCGTCCGCCAGGCCTGGGCCAGCAGGTCGGGCGTCATCGGGGCGCCCAGGGTGCCCGTCATCTCGTCACCCGCCCGGACCCGCCACCGCATCTCGCCCGAGTAAGCCAGGAAGATGACCGGCCGGACGACGCCGTCCTCCAGCGCCGGCCCGTACCCGTACACGTAGTCGGACGAGCTGCGACGGCTGCCGTCCGCCTCCATGGCGTAGGTGACGAACGGGATCGTGTTGGTGTCGCTGCGGAAGGGCGTCCCGGTGAGGGCCAGCCTCCGTTTCGCAGGCTCAAAGGCTGTTCTGACCGCCTCGCCCCACGACAGCGCGTCGCCGGCGTGATGGATCTCGTCGAAGATCACCAGCGTGCGCCTGTTCAGCGTGCGCTGCCGGTGCAGCGCCGGGTGCGCGGCCACCTGCGCGTACGTGACCGCGACGCCGGTGAAGTCGGCCGACGCCCGGCCCTGTGCGTTGCGGTAGGCGGAGTCCAGCGGAATCCCCATCGCGTGTGCCGACTGTGACCACTGGTGCTTGAGGTGCTCGGTGGGCGTGACCACCGTGACGGCGGCGATCTCCCGCCTGGCCAGCAGCTCGGCCGCGATCGTCAGCGCGAAGGCCGTCTTCCCGGCTCCCGGCGTCGCCACCAGCAGGAAGTCGCGCCGCGGCACGCGAAAGTACTCGTGGTAGGCGCTCGTCTGCCAGCTTCGCAGCGACAGCAGCAGGTCAGGGCGTACGGGACCGGCGGGTCGGCCCTGGTCGTGATCGGTGGCGGATGCGGCAAGAGTCACAGGGCCGAGAGGCTACCAGCGGCAGCCGTCAGTATCAGCTAGCGCCACGGGTGTGCTCTGAGGCGGCCGCTCAGCGGTGCGGGGCGGCGCGGGCGCCTGCGGGCACGACCGCGGTCGCCGATGCCGCGGCCGGCGCAGGCGCGGGGCAGGCGCTGCCGGGGCCGGGGCCGGGGCCGGGGCATCAGCCTCGCCGATGCCACATAGAGCCAGCAGCATCCGCCGCTCGACATGCGGGCGGAGGAACAGTCCCAGCCGCCGGATCGCCGGGCCGAGCAGCGCTGCCGTGATCCCGATTGCCAGCGCCCAGAGGAATTCGGGACCCGTGGGCGAGCCGAGATGCGGCGCCTCCGGGCCGAGCACCACGCCCAGGCTCAGGGTCGCCAGGGCAGCCAGCACGATGCCGGGCAGCTCGATCGGCGCGGGCGGTCCTTCGCCCTGGCCCATCTTGAACCCTTCGGCCGGCGAACGGCCGCCCTTGCCGGGCAGGTACCGGATCGTCAGGCTGACCAGTATCCCGGCCAGCACCAGCGGCAGGACCGGCCACCACAGCGGCTCCCCGTGCAACCCCAGGCCCCGCGGGAGGTCGGTGAAAATCCATCGCTGCAGCTCGCTGACCAGCGCCAGGAAGAAGTACGCGACGGCCGAGACAGGCACGCCGATGATCGCGGCGAGCACCAGCAGCGCGATGTAGCGGCGAGACCGCAGCAGCGCGAGCGGGTCCGCGCCGCCGGGTCGCTCAGACGCCGCGCTCAGCGATGATCCGGCCCGATGCGACAGCATCAACGAGCGCCTGGTGGTCGCGCTCGTTCTGGTCGGCGTAGGCGTCCGCGAACTGGGCGATGGCCTGGTCGAAGACGTCCGATCCGCCGAGGTAGGCGGCGATGGCGATGCGGTCGCCGGAGCGGGCGTGCGCCCGGGCCAGGGTCCAGCCGCACAGCGCGCCGTACAGGCGCATGCCGCGCGGGATCATGTCCTCGATGTCGAGAGACAGCTTCCAGTCCCGCAGCTGGCGGACGTAGAAGTCGCGCTGCCTGCCGTCCAGCCCGGCCTCGATCCGCTGCCAGCCCAGGAAGATGTCACTGGAGGCCTGCATCAGCCGCTGGCCGGCGACCACCCGCTGGCCCTGATTGGCGAATTTGGTGGTCCCGATGAAGTGGCTGAGCACCGATTCCTCGGCCTCCTTGACCTGCAGGAACAGCGGGTCGGACTCGTCGCGGCCGAGCATCAGGACGATCCAGCACCGGGTCCCGACACTGCCGACGCCGACGACCTTGCGGGCCAGGTCGGCGAACTCGAACTGGTCGAGCAGGTACCGCCGGTCGGTCTCCAGCGTCCGCCGGTACTTGCCGACCAGGTCGCTCAGCTGGGAGACGAACGCCGTCCGGTCCCGCTGCCTGGCGATGAGCTCGTCGATGGGCACGAGCAGCGGCGGGTCGGAGATGATCCGCGGCCGGCCGTTCACCAGGTGGGTGAGCTTGCCAACCTCCTGCATGCTGTCCCTGGTCCGCGCCTTGGCCATGCCCTTGTCCACCGCCTTGCGCTGCCCCTTCTTCAGCTGTGAGGCGAACTGCGCCCGCAACTCGGTCATGTCAGCGCTCGCGTACCAGACCTCCAGGTTCGTCATCCCGGCGAATAGCCGCATCGCCTCCCGGTACCGCGAGACGGCCCACATGACGATCTTGCGGCGCTGCTTGGCGGAGAATCCGTTCGATCGCGCCGCCACCTCCAGGCTGGCCGCGAGCCGCTTGACGTCCCACTCCCACGGGCCTGGCGTGGTCTCGTCGAAGTCGTTGACATCGAAGACCAGCCGGCGCTCGGCCGAGCCGAAGACGCCGAAGTTCGACAGGTGCGCATCGCCGCAGGCCTGGACGGCCAGCCCGGACCGCGGAGTCATGGCCAGGTCGCTGGCCATTGGCAGGGCAGCACCGCGGAAGTAGCTGAACGGTGACGCCATCATCCGGCCCCATCGGATTGGCACCAGCTCCGGAACGCGGGTCTTCGCCTGCTCCTCCAGCTGCGCGATCGGGTCGGGCCGGTCGGCGGGCGGTTCCCACGCGGCGTGGCTTTCCCTCGGCACCTCGGCCTGCGCCTCCATGCCGCGAGCAGCGCGCTCGGCCGGGGTCAGGTGCCCCAGCGCCGTCTCGAGCTGGTAGCGCTGCGCAGGCCGGACCGGCGCCTCAACTGCTAGTACCCCCATCTGCCGGCTCCCCTCAGCCGCCGCCCGGCAGATCCGCCGGGTCCCCGTGTGAATGCTGCCGTCCGTTCCTGCTCCGCCAGAATCGCGGGGCGGCCGCGAGGGCAACGAAGCTACGATGTCCCGTCCGGCCGCCTGCTACTTCACCCGTACGGGGTGACAAGGCCGGCCCGCAGCCTGCTCTGCGGGCCGCCCGGCCGGGTCGCGGCGCGCTCGGCCGGGTCGCGGCGCGCTCGGAGCTTGCCCCGCCGGTCACCTGGCCACACCGGGCGGCGGGCGGGACCACCCGGTGCGGACGGCATCGCGGCAGCCCGGCGGGGTAAGGCGACTCAGCAGGTCGGCACGCCGGGGGGTGCGCGTCATGGGGCCGGATCATTCTGGCGAGCAGGTCCGCGAGCCGGCTTCGGGACGCCGCGGCCGGCGGATCGTGCAGGCCTTCTCCTCGCCGGATAGCTACGGCCTGGTGCTCCTGCTCATTGTCGTGACGTACGCCCTGTCGGCCGCGCTCACGGCGCCGTCGTGGGCAGGATCCCTGGTCGTGGGCGTGCAGATTGCCACCGTCTGGGTAACCCTGCGAGCCTCCCACGCGCGCCGGTGGTTCCGGGCCGTCACCAACGTCGCCCTGGCCGCCGCGGCGCTCGCCGCGGTCGCGAACATCTTCCTGCACAAGCAGATCCAGGGCGGCGCCGTCGTTTCCTGGTTCAGCTGCCTGCTGTACCTGATCGCGCCGCTGTCGATCCTCCGCCATCTTGTGCTCCGGCGGATCGTGGATTCCGAGACGGTCCTGGGAGCGATTGCCGCTTACCTCATGGCCGGGATGTTCTTTGCCTTTCTCTATCGCTCGATCGGCCTTGCGCACCAGGTGCCGCCATTCTTCGGCGCCAATGGGGCGGGCACGTTCCCGCAGGATCTCTTCTTCTCGTTCACCACGCTCACTACGACGGGCTACGGCAACCTCGTCCCGGCCGGCAACCCTGGCCAGACCTTCGCGGTCATGGAGATGCTGACCGGGCAGCTGTTCCTGGTCACAGCGGTCGGGAAGGTGGTGAGCGCCTGGCGGCCCGGCCAGGGCCGGACCGGGCTGAGCGCGGACTCGGGGGATGGCCCGCAGGAGACGGACGACGGCGGCTAGCGGCCGGAGGGGCGCGGTGCGCTGGCTAGCGCTGAGGGCAGCGACCGGGCCCGCATCGCCACCGTGGTACCGGAGTCGCCCGCCGAGATCTCGACGTGCTGCATGGTCGCCCGGATCAGGTTCAGCCCGTTACCGCGGTAGGGCACTCGCCGCGGCGGCCGCCAGCTGCCGCTGTCGGTCACGGTGATGCGCAGGTCGGGACCGGTGACCTCGACCTTCAGCCGGACGATGCCGCCGGGGGAATCGCGGTAGCCATGCTCGATGGCGTTGGCGCAGGCCTCGCAGGCGGCGATCAGGACATCCTGGGCCAGCATGGTGCCCAGGCTGAGCTGGCGCAGCCAGCTGCGCAGCTGCCGCCGGACCGCGGTGAGCTCGCCCGGATCGGCGCGGAAGGCCAGTTCCAGCGGAGCGACCCGGTGGTAGAGCAGCACCGCCACGTCGTCCTCGTAGCCCTGGTCAGGGATGAGGCCGGTCATGATCTGCCCGGCGAGATCGTCCACGGGCAGGTCCCTGGCCGCTCGCCGGAGCAGCGCGCTGAGCTGTGCCGTGCCGGCGTCAATCGGGCGGCGGCGGCGCTCCACCAGGCCATCTGTATACAGCAGCAGCCTGGCCCCGAGCGGGATGTGGGTGGTCGCCTCCCGCCGCGGGTGGGTCGGCGACAGGGCCAGCGGGAGGGATCGTCCCTGGTCGAGCAGCTCGACCCGGCCGCCGGGGTGAGCCAGGATCCTGGGCGGGTGGCCAGCGCTGCAATACGTCAGGCGGCCGGTCGCTGTGTCCAGGACTCCGCAGAAGACCGTGCTGCACAGCGCATCCGGGATGAACTCGGCGAACCGGTCCAGCGCGGTCAGCGCCTGCGCCGGCCCGGCCGACTGCAGCAGCAGGGCCCGGCACGCGCTGCGCAGCTGCCCCATGACGCTGGCGGCCGGCAAGCCGCGGCCGACGCAGTCGCCCACGATGATGCCGATGCGGTTGCCCGCCAGCTCGGCGATGTCGTACCAGTCTCCGCCGACTTCCAGCGGGGGCGTTGCGGGCTCGTACCGGACCGCGAAGCCGGGCGGCATCCAGCCAGGGCCCAGGATCGCGTGCTGCAGGGCCAGCCCGACTTCGCGCTGCTGGTCGAGCAGGCGAGCGCGGTTCAGCGCCTGGCCGAGGCTGCCGCCGAGCAGCGCCAGCAGGGTACGGTCCTCCAGGCCGAAACGCTGAGTGCCGTCCAGATCGATCCAGATCGCGGCCATGCCGCCGGAGTACTCGACGGCAGTGCCTGCCCCGGCGGGCCGGTCACCGTCGGCGCCGGCGGCCATGCTGACGTGCAGCGGCTGGGCGCGCAGTGCCTCGATGGCCTCCCTGAGCTGCGGCTGCAGGTCGTCCCAGTCCAGGGAGGCCGACGTTGATGTGAGCGCCACCGGGTTGCCCCGCTCCCAGGTGGCGGCCAGGACGCGTGCGGCGTTCCACTGCCGCCGCAGCTCCGCTACCCCGGTATCCAGCACCTCCTGCAGGGTGGCGGACTGGGACAGCCGGACGCTCAGGGCGGACACGGCCGCCTCCCGGTGCGCGGCGAGCCGCTCGGCCGTGATATCGCGCAGCGTGCCCACCAGCATCCGCCCGCGGCCCTCCGGATCCTCCACGGCGCTAAACGTCGCCGCGGCCCAGATCCGGTGGCCGTCGCGGTGCCGCAGCGGCAGGACGAAACGTCCCTTGTCGAGGCTCTGAGCGCTCGCGAAGGCCTCGGCCACGCGACGGTAGCCGTCGAGATCGGCCGCCTCATCCGGCCACCAGGGTGGCGGGTGGCCGTCGGCCGCCGGCTCGGCACCGTATCCGAGGATGTCACGGAACGCCTGGTTGGTCTCCATCAGGCGGCCGTCCGGGTCGACGATGAAGAACCCTTCCTGCAGTGACTCGGTGAGCGCGGCCCGCCAGCGGGCCTGCTGGCTGCGGAGCCTGGTCAGCTCGACATTGGCCCGGACCCTGGCCAGCAGCTCCTCGGCAGCGAAGGGCTTGATGAGGTAGTCGTCCGCGCCCGCGTTGAGTCCCTCGATCGCCGCTTCCTGCCCGGCCCTCGCGGAGAGCAACAGCAGCGGGATCGCGGCGGTGCGCGGGTCGCCCCTCAGCTCCTGCGCCAGGGCCAGCCCGTCGATGCCGTCGGTGGTGTCCGTCACCGCGGTGAAGACGCCGCGGACAGCACCCGCATCGTCATGCAGGGGACTGTAGGAATAGGTCCAGTACGTCTCTTCCCAGTAGCCGTGCCGGTTCATCGGCAGCAGCAGGTCCTCTGACCAGGTAGGGAGCCCTGTCTCCAGCACCCCCCGCAGCATCGGCCCGATAATGTGCCAGATTTCATGCCATACGTCGGCGCCCGGAATGTCCAGAGCGGGGTGCTTGGTGCCGAGCAGCGGCAGGTAGGCGTCGTTGTAGATGAAGCGCAGATCGGGGCCCCACCACACGATCATCGGGAAGCGTGACGTCAGGCAGATCCGGTACGCGGTCTGCAGGCTCGACGGCCAGCCGGCAGGCGGTCCCAGCGGGGACTGCCGCCAGTCCCGCTCCCGCATCAGCGCCGCCATCGCGCTGGGTCCGGGGAACAGCGACTCCAGGCCCTCGGTGCCGTCCATCGGCCCGACCGCCCTCCGATCGACTAGCCCGCGCAGCTGCCCGTTATTGTGGTTAACAACCAGGGACAGGAGATCATCCCTGGCTTGCACCGGCCCAGACCTGGTCAGGAAAATGTCGGGAGTCACTTCTAGCGTCGTGAGTATCGGACCGCCGGGCCCCCGGCCGATGCCGCTTCCTATCATGCCGGGCTGGTGACCAAGCGATGTCGTCAGAGCGCTTTCCCGTGCAGTGGCACGAGAAGCTGGCCGTGGTCACGCTGCCTGACGAGGCCGATCTGTCGAACGCAGTCGCGATCCAGGATGGCCTGATGTCGGCGCTGAGCCAGCGGCCCGCGGCGCTCGTCGTGGACATGAGCCCGACAACCTTCTGCGACTCGGCCGGAGTCCGGGCCGTGATGCTGGCCTACAAGCAGGCCCTGGCGACCGGCTGCGAGCTGCGGCTGGTCATCGGCACGCCGGGGGTGCTGCGGGTCTTCTCACTACTGGGCGCCGATCAGCTCGTTGCCATCTACCCGCGCCTCGACAGCGCCCTGGACGCCGCGGCTAACGGGGCCGCGGCCGCCGGCGCCGGGCCGCGTCATGAGGGCGCAACCCCGGGCCATGACGCAGGCCCGGATCCTGCCAGCGCAAGCCGAGATCACGACGGCACGGCACCATCGGCCGGGGGAGCCCAGCCGTCCGCGGTCGCGGCCGTCATGACCCGCGAATCGCTGAGGATGCCGAGGATCTGCTGGCCGTATTTCGCCAGCTTGCTCTCGCCGACCCCGTTCACCGAGGCGAGTCCGGCCAGGGTGGCAGGCGCGTCGGACGCGATCTGCCGCAAGGTCGCGTCATGGAAGATCACGTAGGCGGGCACGCCCTGCTCCCTGGCCGCAGCGGCCCGCCAGGTGCGGAGCTGCTCGAAAAATGCCGCGGCCGTCCCGGCCAGCTCGGCGGCGGGGCCGCTGCTTGCCCTGGCCGCCCTGGGCCGCGCCGGCCGCTCTGGCTCGCGCCGTAGCAGGACCTTCCGGCGCTGGGCCAGCACGTCGGCGCTGGCGCTGGTGAGCACCAGGGTGCCGTAGTCGCCCTCGACGGCCAGGAGGCCCTGCGCCAGCAGCTGCCGCACCACGGCACGCCATTCGGCCTCGCGCAGCTCCGTGCCGACGCCGAACACGGTCAGGGAGTCGTGCCCGTGCTGAGCGACCTTCGCCGTCTGCCTGCCCAGCAGGATGTCGATGACCTGGCCGGCGCCGAACTTCTGCTGCCGCTCCCGGCCGAGCCGGTAGATCGCCGACAGGAGCTTTTGCGCGGCAACCGTGCCATCCCAGGTCTGCGGCGGGGACAGGCAGGTGTCGCAGTTGCCGCAGGCGCTGGCCGGCTGGCCGAAGTAGGCGAGCAGCTGGCCGCGGCGGCACTCGACCGTCTCGCACAGGGCCAGCATGGCGTCCAGGTGACCAGCGAGGCGGCGGCGGTGCGCGCTGTCCCCCTCGGAGTTATCGATCAGCTTCCGCTGCAGCACGACGTCCTGCAGGCCGTAGGCCATCCAGGCGGTCGAGGGCAGCCCGTCACGTCCGGCCCGGCCAGTTTCCTGGTAGTAGCCCTCCACCGACCTGGGCAGGTCAAGGTGGGCGACAAACCGCACGTCCGGCTTGTCGATGCCCATGCCGAAGGCGATCGTGGCCACGATGATCAGGCCGTCCTCGCGCAGGAACCTGGCCTGGTTCGCGGCCCGGGTGCCCGCATCCAGCCCGGCGTGATACGGGAGCGCCCCGATCCCGTTCCGCACCAGGAACTCGGCCGTCGCGTCCACCGACGCCCGGGACAGGCAGTAGACGATCCCGGCGTCGCCCGCATGCTCCGTGCGCAGCAGCTGGAGCAGCTGCTGCCGCGGCTCGTTCTTCGGCTCGATCCGGTACCGGATGTTCGGGCGGTCGAAGCTCGCGACGAAGTGGCGTGCGTCCTCCAGCCTGAGGCGGGAGGCGATCTCGGCGTGCGTCGCGGCGGTCGCGGTAGCGGTCAGCGCGATCCTCGGCACGGCGGGCCAGCGCTCGTGCAGCGCGGACAGGGCGAGATAGTCAGGCCGGAAGTCGTGCCCCCACTGCGCCACGCAGTGCGCCTCGTCAATGGCGAACAGGGCGATCGTGCCGCGGTCGAGCAGCCGCAGCGTCGACTCGGTCCGCAGCCGCTCCGGCGCCAGGTAGAGCAGGTCCAGCTGGCCGGCCAGGAACTCGTCCTCGACCTGACGGCGCTGGCCGGGATCCTGGGCGGAGTTGAGGAACCCGGCCCGCACGCCGATCGCGGTGAGCGCATCCACCTGGTCCTGCATCAGCGCGATGAGCGGCGAGACGACGACGCCCGTGCCCTCCCGCAGCAGCGCTGGCACCTGATAGCAGAGCGACTTGCCGCCGCCGGTGGGCATCAGCACGAGAGCGTCGCCGCCGCCGGCGACATGCTCGATGATCTCCCGCTGCTCGCCCCGGAACGAGTCATAACCGAAGACGCGGCCCAGCACCTCCTGGGCGGTGCTCACGTCGCGGCCGGATTCGGGGAGCCCACCAGGCAAGTCTACGGAGACGGCCGGACGCTCCGGTTCGTGCTCCTGTACGGGGTGCCGGCGCAGGCCCGGCTGAGAGCCAGCGAGGACATCACGGCCGCGATGGCAGCCGGGGACCTTACCGTGCTGCCCGTGCGCCGATTCCCGCTGGACGACATCGCGGTGGCGCACGAGGCAGTGGAAGCGGGGACCGTCGGCAAGGTCCTGGTCGACGTGCCGTGACCGGGCTACCTCGAGTCGACCGGCTTGCGGCCCTGCCCGGCCGGGTGCGCGGCGGCCAGCTGTTAGCATCCGGTTGGCATGGCTAAGGCAACCGGGCTTCCTGACGCGTCCGCGTGGGCACTGGATCCGGGCCTGGCCTACCTGAACCACGGCGGATTCGGGGCTACGCCGGCTTGCGTGCAGGCCGAGCAGCGGGACTGGCAGGCTGACATGGAACGCAATCCCACGGGTTTCCTGGTGCGCCAGCTGCCGGACTTGCTGGACGCGGTGCGGGCGCAAGTCGCCGCGTTCCTCGGCGCCGATGAGGGCGGCCTCGTCTTTACGGGTAACGCGACAACCGGCATGCAGACCGTGATCGCGCAGGCCCGGCTCGCACCCGGAGACGACGTGCTGACGACCGACCACTGCTACCCGGCGATCCTGGCGCAGCTGCGCCGTGCCGCCGATCGTGCCGGGGCGGAACTGGCGATCGCCCCGGTGCCGCAGCCTGCGGGCGGGCGCGCGGTCGTGGCCGAGGCCGTGCTGTCCCGGCTGAGCCCGCGTACCCGCCTGGTGGTCGTCGATCACGTTGCCTCCTGCAGCGGGATGGTGTTCCCGGTCGAGGAGATCGCGGCCGAGTGCCGGCGGCGGGGCGTCCCGGTCCTGGTCGACGGCGCGCACGCGGCGGGCATGCTGCCGGTGGACCTCGGCCGGCTGGGTGCCGATTTCTGGGTGGGGAACCTGCACAAGTGGGTCTGCGCCCCGAAGGCGGCAGCCGTCCTGTATACGGCGCCGCAGTGGCGCGACAGCCTGCGTGTGGGGTGCCAAAACTCGTGCAGAGCATCTGACCTCGGCTTATACCCTCAGCACTCGTGCTCTTTCGCCTCGTCTATCTGCTCATATTCCGGTTGTTCGGCTGGCTGGTGCTGCTCGCGCGGCGCGACGCCTCCAAGGACGTGGAGATCCTGGTACTGCGGCACGAGGTCGCGGTCCTGCGGCGTCAGGTCGGCCGCGCGAAACCGGACTGGGCCGACCGCGCCGTGATCGCCGCGCTGGCGCAGCTGCTGCCCAGACGCATTCGGCTGCACCGGATCGTGACGCCGGGCACCCTAATGGCCTGGCACCGGCGCCTGGTCAAGAACAAATGGACCTGCGCGAATACCGCGGGACGTCGGCCGATCTCGGAGGAGATCCGCGAGCTGGTCCGGCGGCTGGCCTGGCAGAACCCGCGGTGGGGGCACCGGCGCATTCAGGGCGAGCTCGTCGGCCTCGGCCACCGCATCGGTGAGGGAACGATCTGCCGGATTCTGGCCGCAGCCGGACTCGAGCCCGCACCGCGCCCGGCGTCGCCGACCTGGCGGCAGTTCCTGACCTCGCAGGCGTCCGGGTTACTGTCGTGCGACTTCTTGCACGTGGACACCGTGTTCCTCAAGCGCTTGTATGTCTTCTTCGTGATGGAGATCGAGACCCGGCGGGTGCACATCCTGGGCGTTACCGCCGGCCCCATCGGCGCGTGGACTGCGCAGCAGGCCCGCAACCTGTTCATGGATCTCGGCGAACGCGCCGGCCATTTCAGATTCCTGATTCGCGATCGCGACAGCAAGTTCACGCCGGTGTTCGACGCCGTCCTCGCCGGCAACAGCACGCGGATCATCAAGACTCCAGTCCGGTCACCCCGGGCGAAACCTTTGGTTTCACACTGCACCTCTTCGGGTCGGTTCGCGGGTGTCTGATGTTTGTGCAGGTCGCCGGTCGGAGAGCGGGGGTAGTCCGTGGTGCGGGGCCGGCGGGTTCGGTCCGGGCGGGTGGTAGAGCGCCTGGCCTTTATCGTTGTAGCACGTGCCAATGACAAGACCGGCGTGGCGCCAGGCCTTGACCGTGCCGGCGGACACGCCGAGCTGGGCGGCCGTCTCGTCCAGGGTGAGCATGCCGGTGTCGCGGAGTCGCTGCTGCCGGCTGCGCAGCCCGTATTCGTCGCGGATGTTGCGGACGATCAGGCGGTGGAAGGGGCGGCCCTCGCCGCTGGTGTGGCCGCGGGCGTTGAGGATGGCGGCGATCTCGGCATGGGTGTGGTGGTCCAGCAGCTCGTCGATCGCCTCGACCGCGTGCGGTGGGGTCTGGCGCAGTTCCCGGGCGGTTTTGGGGTCCGGCAGGGTCAGGGTGTGGTCTTGCCCGCCCTGCCATCGCATGTTGCAGGTGATGGTTTTTGCGTTCCTGGTGACGGTGACGTCGGTGAGGAGCAGGCGGGTCATGCGCTTGCGTTCCCGCTGCGGGGTGGCCGGGTCGTTCCAGATCGCGGGGAAATCGGTGACCAGCTTGCGTATGCGGGTTTTCCGGATCTCGGCGAGGTTGGCGGTGGCGGCTTCCTGGGCCTTGTCGTAGGCGTCCCGGGCGTCATTGAGTGCGCGCAGCGCGGTGTTCCAGTCGGCTTCCAGGGTGTCGGCGACGAGCTGGTTGGCGGGGTCAACCGTCAGGTAGCGGCGGCGGGTCAGGTCGGCGTGGTAGCGGGCGCGCTCGACGACGGCGGCCCGTAGCCTGTCGGCGTAGTCGGCACGCTGCCCGAGTTCGGCTGCGACGGTGAGCGCGGCTTCGACGGCCAGCGGGGTGAGGGTGTCGATCAGCAGCTGGCCGATCGCTGCGTCCGGGCTTGCCCCGGGAAGGGCCTGGCAGATCTGGTCTGCGTGCTCGACCATGGATCGCTGGCATACGTAGTCGGGGAGCTGCAGGCCGCCGCGGACGTGGTAGCGCACGGTCATCCGGTTTCCGCACCGGCCGCAGATGATGATGCCCTGGAGCAGGGCGGGTCCTTCGCGGGGCGGGCCTTTCTTGCGGTCGGTTCCGTGAGCGGCGGCGCATTCGGCGAGCCGGACCTGGTTGGCCTCGAATTCATCCAGGGTGATGTAGCCGGGGTGGGCGCCGGGGAGGAAGGAGATCCATTCCTCGCGGGGCTTGATCTGGCGGATGCAGGTGCCGTCGCCGTCGGCGTGGTCGCGGTGCCGGCCGAAGCAGAGCACCCCGGCGTATCTGGGGTTGCGCAGGATCGGGAGCACGGCCGGGTGTGCCAGCGGCGCCCAGTCCAGCTCGCCTTTGCGGGGTCCCTTGCGGTGCCGGCGGGGGAACAGCAGCCCGGCGTCGTTGAACGTCTTCACTACTGCGTGCGCCGACCCGGCGGCGGCGAAGGTAGTGAACAGGTGCCTCACGGCCTGCTGGATGGAAGTGTCGGGGTCGGGGCCGGCGTGGCCGGCGGCGTCGTAGGCCAGCCCGACGGGCAGCGGGGTGATCAGCTCGCCGCGGCGGGCCTTGGACAGGATCCCGCCGCGCATGCGGGAGCGCAGGAAATGCAGTTCAGCCTCGCTGAGCTGGCCTTTCATGCCGAGCAGCATCCGGTCGTTGAAGTCGCGGGGGTCATAGAGGCCGTCTTCGTCGCAGATCAGCGTGCCGCTGAGGGCGCAGATCTCCAGCAGCCGGTGCCAGTCGGCGTTGTTGCGGGCCAGCCGGGAGCATTCCAGGCCCAGCACTATCCCGGCCTTGCCCATGCCCACGTCGGCGGCCAGGCGCTGGAATCCTTCCCGGTCGGCGGCGGAAGCGCCGGAGTGGCCCTGGCCGGTGTCGATGACGATGATCTGCTCGCTGCTCCAGCCGAGCGCGATCGCGCGCCCGCGCAGGTCGTACTGCCGCAGCGTGGATTCGGTGCTGGTGAGGACCTGCTTGATCGTGGACTGGCGGACATACAGGTAGGCGCCGCGGCGCAGATGCGCGGCAGTGACCTTGGAGGAGGCTGGGGGGGCAGTGTTCATCACGGGTCCGGCCTTTCTGCAGGCGGGCATCGGGTCATCGGGCGGGGGTGAGCGTCATCGCGGCCAGGATGTCGATGAGCTCGCGGGTGGCGGCGGCGGGCAGCCCCGGGCCGCCGGCCCGGGACGCCAGGGGCGCTGACGGGGTGGCGGCGGGGATCAGGCCGGCAAGGGTGCGCCGCCATGTGGTGACGCCCTTGCCGGTGAGCACGCCGAGGCCGAGGGGGAACGCCTCGGCGCGTGCGTGCAGGGCGGCGTGACGCAGTTGCTCGTAGCGGGCATCCAGCCCGGTACCGGGGGCGGTGACCTGGCCGGCATCCGGGCAGGTGCCCGGTTCAGCAGCCGCGTGGCCAGGTGAAGCCGGCGGGGACAGGGACGGGTGCTCCTCCTTTCCCGGTGCGCGGGCGGATAGGTCAGCGGCTTTTGGAGTGGCGTTCCCGGTGCCGGGCCAGGGCTCGCTCGATGGACCGGGGGTGCGCGCGCACGCCGAAGTTCGCCTCGATCGGCCCGGCCAGGGCGGCTGGCCGCAGTGCGGGGTCGGCGGCCAGCGCCTGCTCGGCCCAGGCCAGGATCTCCGCGGTGAGCTTGTGCGCCCGGCGCGGCCCGGGCCTGGCAGGCACCAGCCCTTCCAGCCCGGATCCGGCCAGCGCGGCGGCTGCCTGGTAGTACGAGGGCCGGGAGTACCCGAACGCCGCCGCGGCGGCGGTGACCGGCACCTTGTCCACGGTGACGGCGCGCACCATCTCGTACTTGACCTGGACCACGTCGCGGGCGTCGAAGAACTCCTCGGCCAGGAACGCCGCATCGGACACCTGCTCGGGATGCGGGTTCAGGCACCGCGCCTTGCGCAGCGCT
>CAWDVK010000011.1:0-79455 GCA_963805715.1 uncultured Actinomycetota bacterium | reverse complement strand
AAGCCACTCGGCCTATTAGTACCGGTCAGCTACACACGTTGCCGTGCTTCCACCTCCGGCCTATCAACCCAGTGGTCTACTGGGGGCCTTACCAGGTTAACCCTGAGGGAGTCCTAATCTTGAGGCGAGCTTCCCGCTTAGATGCTTTCAGCGGTTATCCCTTCCAAACGTAGCCAACCAGCCGTGCTCTTGGCAGAACAACTGGCACACCAGAGGTTTGTCCGTCCCGGTCCTCTCGTACTAGGGACAGCCCCTCTCAAGACTCCTGCGCGCGCAGCGGATAGGGACCGAACTGTCTCACGACGTTCTAAACCCAGCTCGCGTACCGCTTTAATGGGCGAACAGCCCAACCCTTGGGACCTGCTCCGGCCCCAGGATGCGACGAGCCGACATCGAGGTGCCAAACCATCCCGTCGATATGGACTCTTGGGGAAGATCAGCCTGTTATCCCCGGGGTACCTTTTAGCCGTTTAGCGACGGCGCTTCCACATGCCACCGCCGGATCACTAGTCCCAGCTTTCGCTCCTGTTCGACATGTCTGTCTCACAGTCAAGCACCCTTGTGCACTTACACTCGACACCTGATTGCCAACCAGGCTGAGGGTACCTTTGGGCGCCTCCGTTACCTTTTAGGAGGCAACCGCCCCAGTTAAACTACCCACCAGACACTGTCCCTGATCCGGATAACGGACCCAGGTTAGACATCCAGAACGACCAGAGTGGTATTTCACCGTTGACTCCACAGGAACTAGCGTCCCTGCTTCACAGTCTCCCACCTATCCTACACAAGACGTCCCAAACACCAATGTCAAGCTGCAGTGAAGGTCCCGGGGTCTTTCCGTCCTGCTGCGCGTAACGAGCATCTTTACTCGTAGTGCAATTTCGCCGGGTCCGTGGTTGAGACAGTGGGAAAGTCGTTACGCCATTCGTGCAGGTCGGAACTTACCCGACAAGGAATTTCGCTACCTTAGGATGGTTATAGTTACCACCGCCGTTTACTGGCGCTTAAGTTCAAAGCTTCGCAGCCCGAAGGCCACTAACCTCTCCCCTTAACGTTCCAGCACCGGGCAGGCGTCAGTCCGTATACGTCGTCTTGCGACTTAGCACGGACCTGTGTTTTTAGTAAACAGTCGCTTTCCCCTGGTATCTGCGACCGCACCCAGCTCGGAGAGCAAGTCTCTTCACCGGGCACGGCTCCCCTTCTCCCAAAGTTACGGGGATAATTTGCCTAGTTCCTTAACCACGGTTCACCCGATCGCCTTGGTATTCTCTACCTGACCACCTGAGTCGGTTTAGGGTACGGGCCGCAATAACGCTAACCGCGAGGCTTTTCTTGGCAGCATAGGATCACTCACTTCGCCTAACTCGGCTCGGCGTCAGGTCTCAGGCTTAATGACGTGCGGATTTGCCTACACGTCGCCCTACACCCTTACTCCGGGACATCCAACACCCGGTAGAGCTACCTTCCTGCGTCACCCCGCGGCTTGCCTACTACCGGTTTGGGTCGCAGACTCAGCCGGCTCGTCCCGAAGGATCTGCCAGCCTTGCGTGCTTAGCATCGCCAGATTCGACATGGGCGCGTCAAAGCGGGTACGGGAATATGAACCCGTTGTCCATCGACTACGCCTGTCGGCCTCGCCTTAGGTCCCGACTTACCCTGGGCGGATTAGCCTGCCCCAGGAACCCTTGGTCATTCGGCGGAGGGGTTTCTCACCCCTCTTTCGCTACTCATGCCTGCATTCTCACTCGAGTGGCGTCCACGGCTGGATCACTCCGCCGCTTCACTCGCCACCCGACGCTCCCCTACCCATCCGCGTACCTGGGCCCTCAAGGCCGTTGGCAGTCGCAGTCAGAGCTGCCGTGGCCGAAACCACAGCGGCTAGGACCGCAGTCGCCTTAGCCACAAAGGGCCGGGCTATCACGCGAATGTCACAGCTTCGGCGGTGTGCTTGAGCCCCGCTAAATTGTCGGCGCAGAATCACTTGACCAGTGAGCTATTACGCACTCTTTTAAGGGTGGCTGCTTCTAAGCCAACCTCCTGGTTGTCTCTGCAACTCCACATCCTTTCCCACTTAGCACACGCTTAGGGGCCTTAGCTGGTGATCTGGGCTGTTTCCCTCTCGACTACGGAGCTTATCCCTCGCAGTCTCACTGCCGCGTTCTGGCTTACCGGCATTCGGAGTTTGGCTGATTTCAGTAAGCTTGTGGGCCCCCTAGACCATCCAGTAGCTCTACCTCCGGCAAGAAACACGCGACGCTGCACCTAGATGCATTTCGGGGAGAACCAGCTATCACGGAGTTTGATTGGCCTTTCACCCCTACCCACAGGTCATCCCCCAGGTTTTCAACCCTGGTGGGTTCGGTCCTCCACGCGGTCTTACCCGCGCTTCAACCTGCCCATGGGTAGATCACTCCGCTTCGGGTCTATAGCATGCGACTTAGACGCCCTATTCAGACTCGCTTTCGCTACGGCTTCCCCACACGGGTTAACCTTGCCACACACCATAACTCGCAGGCTCATTCTTCAAAAGGCACGCGGTCACTTCACTTCAGCCCGAAGGCTGACACGCTCCCACGGCTTGTAGGCACACGGTTTCAGGTACTATTTCACGACCCCTCACCGGGGCGCTTTTCACCTTTCCCTCACGGTACTTGTTCACTATCGGTCACCAGGGAGTATTTAGGCTTAGGGGGTGGTCCCCCCAGATTCACACGGGATTTCTCGGGCCCCGTGCTACTTGGGATACCGCTCGAGAGTCGCAAAAGTTTCGCCTACGGGGGTGTCACCCTCTATGCCGACGGTTTCCACACATCTTCGGCTACTAAAGCGATTTCTTACTCCCTGCCGGATCAGCAGCTCCGGCTGAGCGGTCCCGCTACCCCGATCACGCAACGCCTGCCGGCTATCACACGTGATCGGTTTGGCCTGTTCCCCTTTCGCTCACCACTACTCAGGGAATCGCGGTTGCTTTCTCTTCCTGTGGGTACTGAGATGTTTCACTTCCCCACGTTACCTCCACCTGCCCTATGTGTTCAGGCAGGGGCGACTGACCATTACGTCAGCCAGGTTTCCCCATTCGGAAATCCCCGGGTCTAAGTCTGGTTGCCGACTAACCGGGGCTTATCGCAGGCTCCTACGTCCTTCTTCGGCTCCTGGTGCCAAGGCATCCGCCGTGTGCCCTTATCAACTTGGCAACTACAGATGATGCTCGCGTCCACTGTGCAGTTCTCAAGATACGGGCGGTCCCGGCGCTCATCCGCCACCGCGTGGCGGGGAGACACCGGTCCTAGCCGAGGTAGGCCCAACAGCGGCCGTTCCCTCAGGACCCAACAGCGTGCTCGGCCCGCGCATCCCCCGGGTCCGGCGTTCCGTGCCGCAAGCGGCCGTACTAGCCGACCCAGGCCAATGCCCGGACCGAATAGCCAGTGCTCCACTAATGAGCAGCCACCTCAGAACCCGCTCATGAAGAACGAGCGCCTGAGATATGGCTCTGGACGCGACACGGACATTCGCCGTGCGCGCCAGGTGCTCCTTAGAAAGGAGGTGATCCAGCCGCACCTTCCGGTACGGCTACCTTGTTACGACTTCGTCCCAATCGCTGGCCCCACCTTCGACGGCTCCCTCCCTTACGGGTTAGGCCACCGGCTTCGGGTGTTGCCGACTTTCGTGACGTGACGGGCGGTGTGTACAAGGCCCGGGAACGTATTCACCGCGACGTTGCTGATTCGCGATTACTAGCGACTCCGACTTCATGGGGTCGAGTTGCAGACCCCAATCCGAACTGAGACCGGCTTTTTGAGATTCGCTCCACCTTGCGGTCTCGCAGCCCTCTGTACCGGCCATTGTAGCATGTTTGCAGCCCAAGATATAAGGGGCATGAGGACTTGACGTCATCCCCACCTTCCTCCGAGTTGACCCCGGCAGTCTCCTATGAGTCCCCGGCATTACCCGCTGGCAACATAGGACGAGGGTTGCGCTCGTTGCGGGACTTAACCCAACATCTCACGACACGAGCTGACGACAGCCATGCACCACCTGTACAGGGCCCTTGCGGACACCGTATCTCTACGGCTTTTCCCTGTATGTCAAACCTTGGTAAGGTTCTTCGCGTTGCGTCGAATTAAGCAACATGCTCCGCCGCTTGTGCGGGCCCCCGTCAATTCCTTTGAGTTTTAGCCTTGCGGCCGTACTCCCCAGGCGGGGCGCTTAATGCGTTAGCTGCGGCACGGAATCCGTGGAAGGACCCCACACCTAGCGCCCAACGTTTACGGCGTGGACTACCAGGGTATCTAATCCTGTTCGCTCCCCACGCTTTCGCTCCTCAGTGTCAGGTAAGGCCCAGAGAACCGCCTTCGCCACCGGTGTTCCTCCCGATATCTGCGCATTTCACCGCTACACCGGGAATTCCATTCTCCCCTACCTACCTCTAGCCCGCCCGTATCTACTGCAAGCTCAGGGTTAAGCCCTGAGTTTTCACAGCGGACGTGGCGGGCCACCTACGAGCTCTTTACGCCCAATAATTCCGGACAACGCTTGCGCCCTACGTGTTACCGCGGCTGCTGGCACGTAGTTAGCCGGCGCTTCTTCTGCAGGTACCGTCACTTTCGCTTCGTCCCTGCTGAAAGGGGTTTACAACCCGAAGGCCTTCATCCCCCACGCGGCGTCGCTGCGTCAGGCTTTCGCCCATTGCGCAATATTCCCCACTGCTGCCTCCCGTAGGAGTCTGGGCCGTGTCTCAGTCCCAGTGTGGCCGGTCGCCCTCTCAGGCCGGCTACCCGTCGTCGCCTTGGTGAGCCGTTACCTCACCAACAAGCTGATAGGCCGCGAGTCCATCCCTAGCCGAAAAACTTTCCACCGTGGCCGATGTCGGCCGCAGTCATATCCGGTATTAATTCCGGTTTCCCGGAGCTATCCCGAAGCTAAGGGCAGGTTGCTCACGTGTTACTCACCCGTTCGCCGCTCGAGTACCCCGAAGGGCCTTTCCGCTCGACTTGCATGTGTTAAGCACGCCGCCAGCGTTCGTCCTGAGCCAGGATCAAACTCTCCATTGAATGTCTATATGCAAACCGCTGCACGTCCCAGAGGACGTGCCATGCGGATGCTGACAAGAGAATGCTTCGTCGGACCGGCAAGCCGACCTCGGAAGCGATCATGGCAATCCGTCAGGGATCCTGCGTCACGAATGGCACAGGTCCCGTTAACGGGGGTTGTGCATGTGCACTGGCTTTTAGCACGCTGTTGAGTTCTCAAGGAGCGGACGCACACCATCCGAGGTGTTTCGACCTCTTCCGGGGCAACCCTGCTAACTTACCGGACCGGCCGGAGCCTGTCAAGTCCGTTAGCGGATCTCGACTTACTTCAGTACTTACTGTGCTTCCCAGCATACTCTCACCGGCGGTGGCCCGTGGACGAGTCACCTGAGCCTGGAAGGGTGGTGGCTGGTGCCCTGGAGCCGTCCGCCGTCTGGCTTCCCGCGCTCTCGGGGCAAGACGAAACACTAGGCAGAAGCCCGCATGAAGTCAAATCGGCTCAAGCCGGCGCCGCGACCAGCCCGGATCCGCGCAGACAGCGCCCAGAGGCGCCAGCCGGCCGCGAAGAACGGGCTGCTGGCCGATGATCTGCGTCGCGTGCGCGCATCTCGTGCATGAGCGTCCAGGAGGCCAGGATCTGACCCGCCAGCCGGGACACGGCCGGGTCGGCGGCCGGGTCGGCGGCCAGCGCGGCCACCGCGCGGCCGAATGGTCAGCCCTTCCTGACCTCCACGCCGGCGACTGTCCGCTTGCCCCGCCGGAGCACCAGGAACCGGCCATGCAGCAAGTCGCCTGCGGCCGGAACGGCGTCCTGAGCAGTCACCTTCGCGTTGTTCAGGTACGCACCGCCCTCGGCGATGGCGCGCCGCGCGGCCGACTTGCTGGGCACGATCCCGACCTCGGCCATCAGGTCGGCCACCGTTGGCAGGGCCTCATCCCCCGCCTCGATCGTGATAGCCGGCACTTCAGCCAGCGCCGAGGCCAGCGTCCGCTCGTCCAGGTCGCGCAGCTCGCCCTGACCGAACAGGGCCTGGCTCGCGGCCTGGACCCTGGCCAGCTCCCCCGGGCCGTGCACCAGGGCGGTCACGTCCTCGGCCAGCACCCGCTGCGCGCGCCGGGCCTGCGGGCGCTCGGCGATGTCCAGCTCCAGATCGGCGATCTCGGCCTGAGTCCGGAACGTGAAGACGCGCAGCAACCCGGGCACCTCGGCGTCCGTTCTGGTAATCCAGAACTGGTAGAAGGCGTACGGGCTCATCAGCTCCGGGCTGAGCCAGATGGCGCCGCCCTCGCTCTTGCCGTACTTGGTGCCGTCCGGCTTGGTAATCAGCGGGATGGCCAGCGCGTGCGCCGACTCCCCGGTCACCCGGCGGATCAGGTCGACGCCGGAGACCAGGTTCCCCCACTGGTCGCTGCCGCCCAGCTGCAGCGTGCAGCCGTAGCGCCGGTGCAGCTCCAGGTAGTCGTTGGCCTGCAGGATCTGGTAGCTGAACTCGGTGTAGGTGATGCCGCCGGCCTTGAGCCTGGCCCGGACCACCTCACGGGACAGCATCTGATTGACCGGGAAGTGCTTGCCGATGTCGCGCAGGAAGTCGAGCGCGGTCAGCTCCCCCGTCCAGTCCAGGTTGCTGACCGCGATGGCGGCCACCGGGCCGGGCGTGAAGTCCAGGTAATGACTGACCTCATCGCGGATCCGCTCGACCCAGCCCGCCACCACGTCCCGCTCGCTGAGCACGCGCTCGGCCGACTTGCCGCTGGGGTCGCCGATCAGCCCGGTCGCCCCGCCGACCAGCCCGATCGGCCGGTGCCCGGCCAGCTGAAATCGCCGCATCGTCAGCAGCAGGACCAGGTTGCCGATGTGCAGGCTGGGCGCGGTCGGGTCGAATCCGGCGTAGAAGGTGACTGTCCCGCTGTCCAGCGCCTTGCGCAGTTCGTCCAGGTCAGTCGACACGGCGATCAGGCCGCGCCAGGTTAGCTCGTCGATGATGTCGGTCACCGGTGCATCGTCCCACCACCGGCACCGGCGCTGGAACCCGGTTTCGCCCTGCTGCGCCGCTGGGCCGGACGATATTCCGAAACGGACCGCTCCCCCGCCAGCCAGAACCGCCACGGCACGTCCGCCGCCCGGCTGACCCCGACCCGCGGCCCGGCGGCGATCTGCGCCCGGTCGGGCCGGACGCCGCCGGGCGGCCCGGACACCGTCAGCACCGAGCCCGGCGCGCACACGTCGGTGCCGTCCAGCGAGCGGTCGATGCCGAGCGCCTGGCACAGCCGGGCGGGCCCGCGGGCCAGATTCCGCTCGGCCAGGACCCCGGCGCCGTCCGGCCGGGCGACCGCGGCCGTCCCGCGGCGCACCGCTCGCTGGCCCGCCGCGCCCCGCCGGGCAGCCGCCAGCTCCGCGCCCTCGATCACCTGGCCGGCTCGTACCAGCACCGCCGACGCGTCGCCCGCGGGCTGGCAGACGAGGTTCACGCAGAAGTGCATCCCGTAGGTGAAGTAGACGTAGGCGTGGCCCGGCGGCCCGAACATCACCGCGTTGCGGGCGGTGGGGCCGCGGAACGCGTGCGAGGCCGGATCGGCCAGCCCGGCATAGGCCTCGACCTCGACGAGGACGACGGCGACCTCGCCATCGGCGCTGCGGCTGCGCAGCACGCAGCCGAGCAGCTCGGGCGCCACCTCGACGGCCGGCCGACCGTAAAACTCACGCACCAGCACGCCGCCAGCAGCCACCTTCCATGATCGCGGAATCCTGTCGGTCATTATGACTGACGGGATTCCGCGATCATGGAAGCGGGCGGGCGGGCGGGGAAGGCCCGGGCGGGGCTGCCGGGGCGGGGCCGCCGGGGCGGGGCCGCGAGGGGCCGTCAGCCGGCCGCCCAGGCGGCCTGCTCGTCCACGGCCAGCCGGAGCCGGGCCAGCTGCTCGGCGACCCGGACCGGCGCGGTGCCGCCGCGGCCGGCCCGGGCAGCCAGCGCGCCCGGCACCGTCAGCACCTCGCGCACGTCGGGGGTGAGCAGCGGCGAGACCTTGGCCAGGTCCTCGTCGCTCACGTCGGACAGCTCGCAGTCGTGCACCTGGCACCACACGACCAGGTGCCCGACGACCTCGTGGGCGTCCCGGAACGGCGTGCCCCGCCGCACCAGCAGCTCGGCCAGATCGGTAGCCAGGGAGAAGCCGGCCGCGGCACTGGCGGCCAGCCGCTCGGTGTGGAACCGGAGCGTGGCGATCAGGCCGGCCATGGCCGGCAGCACGGTCAGCAGGGTGTCGACCGCGTCGAAGACCGGCTCCTTGTCCTCCTGCAGGTCCCGGTCGTAGGCCAGCGGCAGGCCCTTCAGGGTGGTCAGCAGCCCGGTCAGGCCGCCGATCAGGCGGCCGGCCTTGCCCCTGGCCAGCTCGGCCACGTCCGGGTTCTTCTTCTGCGGCATGATCGAGGACCCGGTGGCGTAGGCGTCGTCGATCTCGGCCCAGCCGAACTCGTGCGAGGACCACAGCACCACTTCCTCGCCCAGCCGGGACAGGTGCACGCCCAGCAGCGCCGCCGCGAAGCAGAACTCGGCGGCGAAGTCCCGGTCGCTGACCGCATCCATCGAGTTGTCGGCGGCGGCGTCGAAGCCCAGCTCGGCCGCGACGGCCTCCGGGTCGATCGGCAGCGAGGACCCGGCCAGCGCGCCCGAGCCCAGCGGGCAGACCGCCGCCCGCTTGTCCCAGTCCCGCAGCCGGTCCGCGTCACGGGCGAACGCCTGCACGTGCGCCAGCAGCTGGTGCGCCAGCAGCACCGGCTGGGCGTGCTGCAGGTGGGTCATGCCCGGCGCCGGCGTGGCCATGTGCCGCTCGGCCTGCGCGATCAGCGCCGTCTCCAGCTCGGTCAGCCGGGAGGTGACGAGCCGCGCCTGATCGCGCAGGTACAGCCGCAGGTCGGTGGCGATCTGGTCGTTGCGGCTGCGCCCGGCCCGCAGCTTGCCGCCGAGCGAGCCGACCCGCTCGAGCAGCCCGCGCTCCAGCGCGGTGTGCACGTCCTCGTCGGCCGCGGCCGGGCGGAAGCTGCCGCTGCGGCAGGCCTGCCCCAGGTCGGTCAGCGCCGCGAGCATCCGGGCCAGCTCGGCATCGTCCAGCAGCCTGGCCTTGTGCAGCACCCGCGCGTGCGCGGCCGACGCGAGCAGGTCATACGGCGCCAGCCGCCAGTCGAACTGCACGCTGACCGACAGCCGGGCCAGCGCGTCGGCCGGGCCGGACTCGAACCGGCCGCCCCAGAGCCGGACCGGCTGATTGCGCTCGTCGCTTCCCACGACACCCCCCTACGCCGGACCTGCATCCGGCATCGACTCGGGCGATTGTGCAGGGTATCAGCCGGCCTGGCGGCCAGCCCGGCCAGCGGCGATCTTGCTCGGCAGTCTCCGGAGCCCGATGCGGCCTGTCACGGCCGGCTCCCGGCATGCGCGCGGCGCTGCGCGAGCCGCAGCAGCGCGCGGGCCAGATCGTCGCCGCCGGCCGGATCGCGGGCGATGACCAGCACGGTGTCGTCACCGCCCACCGTGCCGAGCACGGCCGACCAGGACGCGTGGTCGATGGCCGAGGCGAGCAGCTGAGCCGCCCCGGCCGGGGTGCGCAGCACCACCAGGTTCGCGCTGGCCTCGGCGCTGACGAGCAGTTCCCCGACGATCCTGGCCAGCCGGGCGGACGGCTCGGCCGCCAGCCCGGCCAGGCCCGGCTCGCCGGGCAGCGCGTAGACGAGCCCGCCGTCCGGGCCGCGCAGCCGCACCGCGCCGAGCTCGTCCAGGTCGCGGGACACCGTGGCCTGGGTGGCCCGGATGCCGCGGCGCGCCAGCCGGTCGGCCAGGTCCTCCTGCGAGCGGACCGGCGCCCCTGGCCCGGTCAGGATCTCGACGATCTGGCCGTGCCGGGCTGCCTTGGTCACCGGGCCCTCCGGGCGGGCTGTCACTGCGACCTCGCCAGCAGCCAGGCCAGCAGCGCCTTCTGCGCATGCAGCCGGTTCTCCGCTTGCTCCCAGGCCAGGCTGGCCGGGCCGTCGAGCACCTCGGCGCTGATCTCGCTGCCGCGGTGCGCCGGCAGGCAGTGCAGCACCCGGCAGGCCGGGCTGGCCAGCGAGAGCTTGGGCCGATCGAGGCGGTAGGGAGCCATCGCGGCCTCCCGCTCGCCTTCCTCGCCCTCCTGGCCCATCGAGGTCCACACATCGGTGGCCAGCACCTCCGCGTCCTTGCAGGCGTCCGCCGGGTGAGCGCTGACCGTTACCGAGCCGCCGGTGCGCCCGGCGATCTCCGCCGCAGCCAGGACGACGCCCGGCGACGGCTGGTACTGATCCGGCGAGCAGATCCGCACGTGCAGGCCCGCCGTGGCGCCGGCCAGCAGGTACGACTGCGCCATGTTACTGGACCCGTCACCGAGGAACGTCAGCGTCAGCCCGCCGAGCTGGCCGTAGGCGCCCTGGATGGTCAGCAGGTCGGCGAGCAGCTGGCACGGATGGAACTGGTCGGTCAGCGCGTTGATCACCGGCACCGCGGAGAAGGAGGCCAGCGTCTGGACCCGGTCCTGGCCGAAGGTGCGCCAGGCGATCGCGACGACCTGCCGGCTGAGCACCCGCGCGAGGTCCTCGATCGGCTCGCCGCGGCCCTGGTGCGTGCCCTGCATGTCGATCACCAGCGGGTAGCCGCCCAGCTCGGTGATGCCGATGGCGAAGGAGACGCGGGTCCGCAGCGACGGCTTGTCGAAGAGCACGGCCACGCTGAGCGGGCCGGCCAGCGGGCGATGCGCCAGCCGGTCGGCCTTCAGCCGGACCCCCAGGGCCAGCACCTCGGCCTGCTCCGCCGGGGACAGGTCATCGTCCCGCAGGAAATGCCTGACCTTCCTGCTCCCGCCCGCACCGCCCGGCCCGCCCGCACCGCCCGGCCCGCCCGCACCGCCCGGCCCGCCCGCACCGCCCGGCCCGCCCGCACCGCCCGGCCCGCCCGCACCGCCCATCCCGCTCGGCCCGCCCATTACCCCTCCTGCCTGGCCAGCACGCTGGCCGCGTCCAGGATCGGCGGCAGCGCCTTGGTAAAGGAGAGTGCCTCGTCGGCGCTGAGCACCAGCGGCGGGGCCAGCCTGACCGCGTCCGGCTGCACGGCGTTGACCAGGAACCCGGCCCGGCGGGCCGCGGCCTCGACCGCGGCGGACACCGGGGCGGCCAGCACGATGGCCCGCCACAGGCCGCTGCCCCGCACCCCGGTCACCAGCGGATGGCCGATCGCCTCGATCCCGGCAGCCAGCTGAGCGCCGACCTCGGTGACGTTGCTGAGCAGCCGGTCCCGCTCGATCGTGTCCAGCACCGCGAGCGCCGCCGCGCACGCGATCGGGTTGCCGGCGAACGTGCTGCCGTGATCGCCCTTGCCGAGCGTGCTCGCGCAGCTGCCCAGGCCAATGCACGCGCCGATCGGCAGGCCGCCGCCGAGTCCCTTCGCGAGTGTCAGGACATCGGGCACGATGCTCTCGTTCTGGAAAGCAAACCATGCGCCGGTCCGGCCGAGGCCGCTCTGGATCTCATCCAGCACCAGCAGCGCCCCGGCCTCGTCGCAGGCCGCGCGCGCCGCGCGCAGGTACCCGGGCGGGGCGGGCACGACGCCGCCCTCGCCCAGGCAGGGCTCGAGGAACACCGCGGCGCAGTCCGGGCCGACCGCCGCCGTCAGCGCGGCCGGGTCGCCGTAAGGGACAAACCGCACCTCAACCCCGAAGGGCCGGAACGGATCCCTGATCGAGCTCTTGCCCGTCAGCGCGAGAGCGCCCATGGTGCGGCCGTGAAAGCTGCCCTCGGCCGCGACCATGACCGGCCGCTGCTCGCCCTGGCGGCGGCGGACCAGCTTGAGCGCCGCCTCGTTGGCCTCGGCCCCTGAGTTGCAGAAGAAGACCCGGCCGTCGACGCCGATGAGGCTGAGCAGCCGTTCTGCGAGTGCGACCTGGCCCTCGTGCAGGAACAGGTTCGAGGTGTGCGCCAGCCGCCCGGCCTGCTCTGCCACGGCCGCGACGAATGCCGGATGCGCGTGCCCGAGCGCGCTGACCGCGATGCCGGCGATCAGGTCGAGATAGGAGTTGCCGTCCACGTCCCAGACGGTGCAGCCGCTGCCGCGCGCCAGCGCGACCGGGGGCACGCCGTAGGTCAGCATGATGGATTCCGCGTAGCGGTCCTGCAGCTGCTCGGTGTCGGTCATCGGGCGCTCCAGGGGGTTGGGACGGGGGTGCTCGGGGCGGCGGTCGAGGCGGAGCTGGCCGGGACCGGACTGGCCGGGACGGGACTGGCCGGGACGGGACTGGCCGGGACCGGACTGGCCGGGACCGGACTGGCCGGGACGGGACTGGCCGGGACGGGACTGGCCGGGACGGCGGCGGGCGCGACCGGGCTATCGGGAACGACCATCGTGCCGATGCCCGAGTCCGTGAAGATCTCCAGCAGGACGGCATGCGGCAGCCGCCCGTCCAGCACATGCGCCTGCGGCACGCCGCCGTGCACAGCGGTCAGGCAGGCCCGCATCTTGGGGATCATGCCGTCACTCAGCCCCGGCAGCATGGCCGCGAGCTCGGTCGCGCTGAGCTGGCTGATGACCTCGGACGGCAGGACGGCCGGCGCTGCGTCATCGCCCTGCCCGGCCGCATCTGTCGCTGCCTGGCCTGTCGCTGCCTGACCCGTCGCTGCCGGGCCCGTCGCTGCCTGGCCCGTCGCTGCCGGGCCTGTGGCTGCCGGGCGTGTCGCGGCCTGCCCTGTCGCGGCCTGCCCTGTCGCGGCCTGGGCGCCCGGCCAGTCGGCGTACAGGCCGGCCACGTCGGTCAGCACCACGAGCTTGGCCGCGCCCAGCGCGACGGCCAGCGCGGCGGCGGCGGTGTCCGCGTTCACGTTCAGGATCTCGCCGCTCTCGCTGCGGGCGACGCTGCTGATCACCGGGATGCGGCCGTCGGCGATCAGCGCGCTGATCGCGCCGGGGTTGACCGCCTCGATCTCGCCGACCTGGCCGATGTCGACCAGCTCGCCGTCGACGTTGGCCTGTGCCCGGCGGGCGGTCAGCAAGTGCGCGTCCTCGCCGGACATGCCCACGGCGAACGGCCCGTGCTGGTTGATCAGCCCGACGACCTCCCGGTTCACCTGGCCGGTCAGAACCATCCGGACCACGTCCATCGTCTCCGGCGTCGTCACGCGCAGGCCCGCCCGAAACGTCGTCGGCATGCCCAGCCTGGTCAGCTGCGCGTTGATCTGCGGGCCCCCGCCATGCACCACGACCGGGCGCAGGCCCGCATACCGCAGGAACACCACATCCTGCGCGAACGCGGCCCTCAGGGCGTCGTCGACCATGGCGTTGCCGCCGAACTTGATCACCACGATCTGGCCGTGGAAGCGCTCCAGCCAGGGCAGTGCCTCGATCAGGGTGGCTGCCTTGGCGAGAGCCCCGCACTGGGCGGCAGCGGCCGGCGTCGCCGCGGACTGAGTGGTCATGTCGAGTACGCCGAGTTCTCGTGCACGTAGGCGACAGTGAGATCGGTGGTCAGGACGGTGGCAGCGTGCGGGCCCGCGGACAGGTCCACCGTGATCGTCACCTCCCGCGGCCGCAGGTCCACGCCCGCCCTGTCCGCGGCCGCGGCCCCGTTCCGGCAGACCCAGACGCCGTTGATGGCAACATGCAGCTGGTCAGGCTCGAACTCGGCGCTGGTCGTGCCGACCGCGGCCAGCACGCGGCCCCAGTTCGGGTCCTCGCCGGCGATGGCGCATTTCAGCAGGTTGCATCGGGCGATCGCGCGGCCGACCTGCACGGCATCGTCCTCGCTGGCGGCCCCGGCCACGTCGATCGCGATGGTCTTGCTGGCGCCCTCGGCGTCCTGCTGCAGCTGACCGGCCAGGTCAGCGCAGGCCGCGGTGGCCAGCGCGGCGAACTCGGCCTGGTCCGGCTCGGTGCCCGATGCGCCGCTGGCCAGCAGCAGCACGGTGTCGTTGGTGGACATGCAGCCGTCGGTGTCGAGCCGGTCGAAGGTGCTGGATACCGCCGTGCGCAGGACGGCGTGGAGCTGGCCGGCCGGCACCGCGGCATCGGTGGTCAGAACGGCGAGCATGGTGGCCAGGGCCGGCGCGAGCATCGCGGCGCCTTTGGCCATGCCGCCGATCAGGTAACCGCTGCCTTCCACGGTGCAGGTCTTGGCTACCGTGTCGGTGGTCCTGATGGCGTCCGCCGCCGCCCGGCCGCCGTCAGCGGATGCGGCCGCGACGGCGGCCTCGACGCCGGCCAGCAGCCGGTCCAGCGGCAGCCGCTCCCCGATTAGCCCGGTGGAGCAGACCGCGATCTCGCCGGCCGACAGCGAGAGGATCCCGGCCAGGTACTCTGCCGTCTTGTGCGTGTCGGCGAAGCCGGCCGGCCCGGTGCAGGCATTGGCCCCGCCGGAGTTGAGCACGACGGCACGGATCTTGCCGCCCCTGGCCACCTCCCGGCTCCACAGCACCGGCGCGGCCTGCACCCGGTTCGAGGTGAAGACGCCTGCCGCCGCCGCGGACGGCCCGTCATTGAGCACGACCGCGACGTTGGCGCCGCCTGACTCCTTGATCCCGGCTGCGACCCCAGCCGCTCGAAATCCTCGTGGACTGGTAACGCTCATGCTGCGACTCCGCTCATGGTGCGATCCCGCTTGCCGTGAGACCGGCAGTCTCCGGCAGTCCGAGCATGAGGTTGGCATCCTGGATCGCCTGCCCGGCCGCGCCCTTGCCCAGGTTGTCGATGGCCGACACGATGACGGCCCGGCCGGCCCGCGAGTCCGCCGCGACCTGCAGCTGCGCCCCGTTGGATCCGGCTACCGAGGCGGTGGCCGGCCAGCGGCCCTCCGGCAGCACGCAGGCGAACGGCTCGGCCGCGTAGGCCGCGGTCAGCGCGGCGCGCAGCTCGGAGGTCCCGCTGCCCGGACTGCTCAGCCGGGCGGTGCAGGTGGCCAGGATGCCGCGCGGCATCGGCGCCAGCAGCGGCGTGAAGGACACGCAGACTGACGGCCCGGGGGCCTCTGACCCTGGCTCTGGCCCTCGGTCTGGCCCTGGCTCGCGGGATACGGCCCGGTCAGGGCTGGCCTGGGTCGCGCTGGCCTGAGTCGCGCTGGCCTGAGTCGCGCTGGCCTGGGTCGCGCTGCCCTGGGTCGCGCTGCCCTGGGTCGCGCTGCCCTGGGTCGCGCTGGCCTGGCCGGGTCTGGCGTCGCTCGGGCCAGTTTCGCTCGCGCTGGCCGCCTCGCGCACGGCCTGCTCGATCTCCGGCGTGTGCCGGTGGGCGCCGCCGGCCGCGTAAGCGGAGACCGACCCCATCACCTCGCTGCCGAGCAGGTCCGCCCGCAGTGAGCGGCCGGCGCCGGAGGTACCCGACGCGGCGACGATGACAATGTCGTCCGGCCGGACCAGCCCGGCTGCCACCAGCGGCACGAGCGCCAGGATGGCGGCCGTGGCGTAGCAGCCGGGCGCGGCGACCCGGCCGGCCGTCCGGATCTGCTCGCGCGCTCCCGGCAGCTCGGGCAGTCCAGTGACCCAGCGGCCGGCGTGAACGCTGCCGTAGTGCCTGGTCCAGGCATCAGGATCGCTGAGCCGGAAATCCGGCCCGAGGTCAACAGCCTTGACGCTGTCCGGCAGCGTCGCGGCGAGCGCGGCTGACTGGCCGGCGGGCAGCGCCAGGAATACGAGGTCACAGGCGGCCAGGCTGGCCTCGCCGTGCGGCTGCAGGACCCGGTCGGCGAGGGCATTGATACCCGCCAGGTGCGGATGCACCTCGCCGATGGCCTTGCCGGCGCTGCTGTCCGCGGTCACGGCTCCCAGCTCGAGGTCCGGATGCGCGGCGAGCAGCCGGAGCAGCTCGCCACCTGCATATCCACTCGCGCCGGCCACCGCTACCCGCGCCCCCATCAGCCCTCCCAGCGTGCTATAGGCACCGCGGCGACCCATGTCCGCGACAGCTCCGGCCAACCTATTCTTGAATGATTATGCATTGTTTAGATTGATTATGCAATGATAGCGGTCGCAGGCCAGGGGGTAACGGAACGCTGGCCGCCTCCCGCACCGCCTGTCCGGTAGCGCCCGGCTGGCGGAACGCTGGCCGCCTCCCGCACCGCCTGTCCGGTGCCGAAGGCTAGTGGTGCTGGCCGGCGCTCACCGCCTCCGGCGCATAATGGCGTGCCCGGCTCCGCCGTGCCGGACCGGATCCCCCAACTGACTTGGGTCAAAGCTTGCGGGACGGCATGATTGGGGCGCGGAAGGGAGAGGGTCCATGCAGGAGTGCCAGGCGACCAGGCCTGAGCGAGGCACCCATCAGCTGGTACGTGCCCGGCTGAAGCTGGCGCCCGCGCTCACGCTGGCCATCCTGGGCGTCGCGGGCTGCAGCCACCCGGCCGCCGCCGCTGGCCCCGCGTCGTGCGGGACCGCTCGCTCGGCCGCGAACGTACCGGTGCACATCGAGGTGGCACGGGGGCATGTCGGCTGCGCGACGGCGATGCGGATCGAGCGCGGCTACGCGAGCGCGATCGAGGAAGGCAAGGCTCCGGGCAACGGGGGCGGCGGCCCGGTCAAAGTCAGCGGCTGGACCTGTCAGGGATTCTCGACGCCCACGGTGCTGCAGACCGGGCAGGCCTCCAAGTGCGTGCAGGACGGGACCGAGATCCTCGCCATCCTGCCCACGCCGGCCTGACCCGCGCCCGCCAGCCGCCGGCCGTCTATCCCGCAGCAACGTGGATGCGCGTCTGCTGCGCAAACAGCCACCGCAGGCACGCACCCACGTCGCGGCCAGCCCAGCCGGGCGGGCCTGAGACGGCCAGGCGGGCCGGGTGGGCTGGGACCGGCCGGCACGAACACGTCAGGAGGCGCCGCGCAGCACGGCGCCCGTACGGCGGGCCGCCTCGGCCACGGCCGCGTCCCTGGCGGCGCTGGCTTCCTCAGCCGTCAGCGTCCGGTCCGGGGCGCGGAACCTGAGCGTGTAGGCAAGCGACTTGCGCCCCTCGCCGATCTGATCGCCCGTGTAGACGTTGAACAGGCGCAGGTCCTCCAGCAGCACGTCGTCGGCGGCGGCCGCGCCGGCCGCGAGGGCGCTCGCCACGTCGGCGGCCGGTACTGGCTGGGCGACGATCAGGGCGACGTCCTGGGTGGCCGCAGGATAGGGGGAGATGACCGGGGCCTGAACCGGGCCGAGCGGGGCGGCCGCGGTCTCGATGACCGACAGGTCGAGCTCCATCGCCGCCGTCCGCGGCGGCAGGCCGAATGCCTGCACTACCCGCGGATGCAGCTCGCCCGCATGCCCGGCCAGCCACTCGCCGCCCGTCTCCGCCTGCACGAACAAGGCTGCGCAGCGACCGGGATGCCACGGCTCGTGCTGATCGGCCCGGACCTCGAACGCGACCCGGCTGAGCCCGAGCACGACCCGCGCCGTCTCGATGGCGTCCTGCCAGCCGGCCAGACGGCCATCGCCCCACCAGCCGGACTGCTCGCGATCGCCCGCGAGGACCACGCCGAGCCGCAGCGGCTGGTGCGGCAGCGCCGCCTCGATCTGGGCCACTTCCGCGACCGCGGGCCCGCGGTCGACGGGCAGGATCGGTGCCGTCAGCGCGGCATCGGGGCCGGGGCGGAAGACCAGGCCTGCCTCGTACAAGGCCACGTCAGCGAAGCCGCGGCCGACGTTGCGCGCCAGCACCCGCAGCAGCCCGGGCAGCAGCGTGGTGCGCAGCAGCGGCTCGTCGTCACTGAGCGGATTGGCGATCGTGACCGCCCGGCGGCGCGGGTCGCCCTCCGGGAGCAGCAGCCTTTCGAAGTCGGCAGCAGAGCTGAACGGCTGGCTGAGCACCTCGACGAAACCGGTGGAGGCCAGCACCCGGCCGATGGTCCGGCGCAGCCGCTGCTGGTCAGTCAGACCCCGGCCCGCGGCGGCCCGGGGAGACCGAACCGGGACGGTCTCGTAGCCCTCAAGCCGGATGACCTCTTCCGCGAGGTCGCTCGGATCGGTGAGGTCGGGCCGCCAGGAGGGCGGGACCACGAGCAGCAGTTCCGCTGACCGGTCGTGCCGGCCGCCCTGGCGCATATGCCGGGCCAGCAGGCTGCCCCGCTCGTCACGACTGCCGCCGCGATCGTCGCCGCCGTCTGCGGCAGCCTGATCGTCCTCCGCGGTCGCGACATCGCCGGCTGCCGGGTCGGCTGAGGATTCAGCCACCGTGCAGCCGACCTGCTGCAGCCGGGTGGTCACCGTGCCCCGGCCGTAGACGAGGCCGGCCACCTGATCCGGGTAGTCGGCGGCCATCACGATCTTCGTCTCGGGTAGGTCAGCCCAGGCATAGGTGCAGCCCGGCACGAGCGTGCCACCGCCGAGGGCAGCCAGCAAGGTGCCGGCCCTGGCCGCGGCCCGCCGCTGCAGCTCGTAGTCCACCCCGCGCTCGAATCTGGCCGAGGCCTCGGACCCGAGCCGGTGCCGCCTGCTCATCCGCGCGGTGCCGCGGGCGGAGAAGTGCGCAGCCTCGATGACCAGGTTGCGTGACTTCTCCGACACCTCCGTGGCCACGCCGCCCATCGTGCCGGCCAGCGAGATCGGCCCGGAAGAATCGGTGATCAGGATGTCCTCTGGGTCCAGGGCACGGACCACGTGATCGAGTGTCTCCAGCTGCTCGCCCGGCCTGGCCCGGCGCACCACGATGGGGCCGTCCAGCCGGTCCCGGTCGAACGCGTGCAGTGGCTGCCCGGTCTCCAGCATCAGGTAGTTGGTGACATCGACGGCCAGCGACACCGAGCGCTGGCCTGCCCTGGCCAGCCGGACGCGCATGGCCAGCGGGGTCGGCCGGGACGGGTCCATGCCGCGGACCTCGCGCAGCACGAACCGGTCACAGGCGGTCGGGTCCTCGATGCTGGCCGGGTAGACCTTGTCGGACACCGTATCGACATCGGCGGGGAGGCCGACGTCGGCCGGGTCGGTGAACGCGCAGCCGTAGGCGATCGCCAGCTCGCGCGCCACCCCGCGAACCGACAGCGCGTACCCCTTATCCGGGGTGACGTTGACGTTGAGCACGTCGTCACGCAGCCCGGCATAGCTGACGAAGTCCGCGCCCAGCGGCGCGTCCGGCGAGAGCACGAGGATTCCTGAGTGGTCGCTGCCGATGGCCAGCTCGGCAGCAGAGCAGATCATCCCCTCGGAGATCTTGCCGTAGGTCTTCCGCGCGCCGATCTCGAATCCGCCGGGCAGCGTCGCTCCCGGCTGCGCCAGCGGCACCCGGTCGCCGGCCGAGAAGTTCACCGCGCCGCAGATGACGTGCCGTTCCTGCCCGTCGCCCGTGGAGACCTGGCAGTACCTGACCGGCTTCCTGAACTCGGTCAGCTCCTCAACGCTGACGACCTCGGCCACCACGATGCCGCTGATGTCGTACCCGACGCGCTCGACCGACTCGACCTCCAGGCCGGCCGCCGTGAGCTTCCTGGCCACATCAGCGGGATCGACGCCGTCCGGGGCCGCCGATTCGATGGCCGCGTACTCCAGCAGCCAGGACAGCGGGAGCCGCATCACGCCTCCATTCCGAATGCCCGGCTGAACCGCACATCGCCCTCGAGAGTGTCCCGGATATCGGCCAGGCCGTGCCTGATCATCAGCGTCCGCTCGATCCCGAGCCCGAACGCGAAGCCGCTGTAGCGGTCGGGGTCAATGCCGCAGGCGACGAGCACCCGCGGGTTGACCATGCCGCAGCCGGCGATCTCGATCCAGCCCTGCGAGCGGCACACCCGGCAGGGCGGGCCGCCCGGCCTGGTCGATGCCCCGCGGCAGACATGGCATTCCATCGAGACGTTGGCGGATGGCTCGGTGAACGGGAAGAAGTCAGGCCGCAGCCTGGTCCGCAGTCCCTCGCCGAACATGGCGTCCACGAATGCCGTGATGGCCCCGCGCAGGTCGGCCATGGTCAGGCCCTCGTCCACGGCCAGGCACTCGATCTGGTGGAAGACCGGGCTGTGCGTCGCGTCGAGGGCGTCGCTGCGGAAGCACTTGCCTGGGCTGACCACATACAACGGCAGCGGCCGGGTCAGCATGGCGCGGATCTGGACCGGCGAGGTGTGCGTGCGCAGCACCATGCCGGACCTGTCCGCGCCCTTGGGGCCAGCCACGAAGAACGTGTCCTGCATCTCGCGGGCCGGATGGTCGGGCGGGAAGTTCAGCGCGTCGAAGTTGTACCACTCGGCCTCGACCTCAGGTCCCTCGGCCACCTCATAGCCCATGCCGACGAACACGTCGACGAGCCGCTCGGCCACCGTCGTGACCGGATGCCGGGCTCCGGCGGGCTGCCGGTCCCAGGGCAGCGTGATATCCACGGCATCCTCGACCAGCACGCGGCGGTCCCGGTCGGCCTCCAGCTCGGCCTGCCGGTCGGCGAGGGCCTGCCGGATGGCCGCGCGCGCCGCGCCGACGCGCTTGCCCGTCTCAGCCCTGGCGGCCGGGGGCAGCGCCCCGATCTCGGCGTTAGCCAGCGTGATGGGCGCCCGGTCGCCGGCATGCGCGAGCCGCGCGGCCTTCAGCTGATCCAGGTCAGATGCCGCCGCGATGGCGGCCAGCGCACGCGTCTGCATGTGCTGCACTTCGTCGGGCGATAGCACGGCCACCTGCACAGGGTCGTAGGTCTTATTCGGTGCGGACATGCCTTGTCGCTCTCCTGCGGGTCACCAGGTTCATGGTCGGCAAGCGCTGGGGTCATCATCCCGGACGCGAGCCGCCGCGGCGGGGCCCGTGGTCAGGAATATGCCCAGCCATTCTGCGTCGCTGGCAGCGCCGCGGCGAGCCAGGCCGGTCAGGGATCTCCCTGCGCGCCCGCCGGTCAGCCGAACTCAGGCGTGGCGGCGGGCATGGTAAATCGGAACTCTGCCCCGCCGCCGGGTGCCTGCTGCACCGTGATCTCGCCGCCGTGCGCCTCAACCAGGCCCTTCACGATGAACAGCCCCAGTCCCGCGCCGCCCCGGCGCTTCGCGCGCCAGAACTGACGGAACACACGCGGAGCAAGCTCAGGCGCGATGCCCGGTCCCTGGTCACGGACCGATACCAGCACGCCTGGAGCACCAGCGACCACCGTCGGCTCCACCATGATTGTTACGGTACCAGCACCGTGCCGGATGGCATTCTCAATAAGGTTGCCGAGGACCTGATCGACCTTGTCCACGTCCAGCCAGGTCTCCGGCAGCTCGCCGCGCGCTTCGACCCCGAACCGGCCCTCGGCATCGCCCGCTGCCACCCGGCCGCTGATGATCTTCCTGGCCCTGGCCGGGATATCCACCGGCTCGCGGTGCACCTCAATCCGGCCTGACTCGATCCTGGAGACGTCCAGCAACTCGGTGATCAGCCGGGTAACCCGGTCAGCGTCTGCGTTGACCGTCTCCAGCATGACCCGCTTCTGGTCGTCAGTGAACCGCGGCCATTTGGCCAGCAGCGTGGCCGTGAATCCCTTGACGCTCGTCAGCGGCGATCGCAGCTCGTGCGCGACCGTGGACACCAGGTCGGCCCGGCTGCGCTCCAGCCGCAGCCGCGGCTCGGCGCTGCGGAGCGTGATGGCGATCCGGCGGACTGCGCCCGGCGTGCGGTGCCAGCCCTCGCGCGGGCCCTGGCCGCGCGGATGACGGACGTAGCCAATGGTCACCAGCAGCTCGGTGCCGTCCGGCAGGAACAAGGACCGCTCCGGATGCCGGGTCCGCGTCGACAGGCCCTGGTACGGCTGCGTCAGCGCCCACCAGCAGCGATCGTCGCCGTCCCGCAGCGGCAGCACCACGCGAAGGTCGTTGCCGATCGCGTAGCCGGGAGCGATCCCGGTGAGCCGGGCCGCTGCCTTGTTGAAGACCCGGACCCGGCCCGCGTGGTCGGCGACAACCAGGCCATCAGGAATGTCATCAGCGAGGACGAGCCCGCTGGCGAAGTCCTCGGCCGTGGCAGGCGCGCTGGCGGCCACCGCCATCGCCTGGCCCGACATGATGCCGTCCACGTGATCCGCCTCCGGGAGGCTGATTGACCCTGTCCCCCGGCACGACCCAGCTGCCAGCGTCGCAGGGTCGGGGGTTCCCGCGGACTGGCATCGCTGCGTCACCGGCCACCAACCGGTGACCCGATCGGGTCACTCATGACGCAACGTGATCAGACTCTAGCGCGTCCGCAATACCGGCCGGCACCCCCCGAGTGCCACCAGACCCGCAGCGGTTGCAGGAAACCACCCGCCGGGGGAAGAACTATCCCCCGGCGCGTCCGGCCGCGGCGCGCTGCAGCCGGGCGGACGCGTACAGGCACACGGCGGCGGCCGCGGCCAGGTTGAGGCTCTCGGCGCGGCCGTAGATGGGCACGGCTACCGCTTCGTCGGCGAGCGCGAGCAGGTCGGCAGGCAGCCCCCACGCCTCGTTCCCGAACAGCCACGCTGTCGGCCGGCCAAGGTCGGGCCCGGAGCCGCCTGCGTCCGGCAGCTGCGCACCCGAGCTGCCGTCGGCGGCCAGCACCTGCAGCCCGGCCGCACGCAGCGCCGCGACCGTCTCAGCGAGCGGCGCGCCCGCTACCACCGGCAGGTGAAACAGGCTGCCGGCGGACGAGCGCACGCACTTGCTGTTATAGGGGTCGACCGAGGCCGCGGAGAAGATCACGCCGTCCGCTCCCGCCGCGTCGGCGGTCCGCAGCACGGTCCCCGCGTTGCCGGGATCGCGGATATTGGCCAGGATCACTACGAGCCGCGGCTTCGCGCCGACCAGGGCCGCGAGCGGCACGTCGGTCATGCGGCAGACGGCCAGCAGGCCCTGCGGGGTCACCGTCTGGGCGATCTCCGCCATGACCTCGCCGCTGACGGTGTGCACGGGGATGCCCTCGCGGGCGGCCTGCCCGGCCAGCTCGGGATGCCGCTCGCTCGCCGGGCCGGTGATGAACACCTCGGTGACGACGGCGGGCTGTCCTAGTGCCTCCCGGACCGCCTGCGGGCCCTCGGCCAGGAACTGCCCGGTGCGTTCCCGGAACGCCCGCTTGGCCAGCTGCCGGGCGAGCTTGACCCGCGGCGACCGGGAGCTGGTGATCTCGCCGCCGGCCGGCGGTGCCGTGTGCTGCCTGGTCACCCGGTGCTTCCTGCTAGGCCGTGCGGCGGCCGGTCACGGCCCGCTAGGCCGCGGCGGAGCCGAGGTCGGCGGGCAGCGCGTCGCGCGCCACCTCGACCAGGGCGGAGAAGGCCTGCGGGTCGGCGACGGCCAGATCGGCGAGGATCCGGCGGTCAACCTCGACGCCGGCCAGCCGGAGACCCTGGATGAACCTGTTGTACGTCATTCCCTCGGCCCTGGCCGCAGCGTTGATCCGCTGGATCCACAGCCGCCGGAACGCGCCCTTGCGATCCTTGCGGTCGCGGTAGGCGTACGTCATCGAGTGGAGCATCTGCTCCTTGGCCTTGCGGTACAGCCGGGACCGCTGGCCGCGGTAGCCGCTCGCGCGCTCGAGAACGACCCTCCGCTTCTTGTGGGCATTGACCGCCCGCTTCACGCGTGCCATGTGTTCGACTCCCTTGCGGCGGGCCGGGTCACTTCCCCAGCAATCTCTTTATCTTCTTGGCGTCCGCTGGCGCTACGACCACGTCCGCGGCCAGGCGGCGGGTCCGCGTGCTCGGCTTGTGCTCCAGGTAGTGCGCGCGGTTGGCCCGGCGGCGCATGACCTTGCCCGTCCCGGTCAGCCGGAACCTCTTGTTGGAGCCGCTGTGCGTCTTCATCTTCGGCATGTCGCCGTCTCTCCGTTCCCGATGTGCCGTGCGGCACGGTCCTGCATGGCGTGCCTACGGCACGGTTTTGCGTCCGTGCCCGCAGGCACGGGTCCTTCTCGCGGCCCCGCGACCGGGCGGCTCTGGCGAACTCCCGTTCCCGTTCCGGCAGGCCAGTACCAGCCGGCGTCAGCCGGCTGGTACTGGCCCGGCCGCTATCTCGCGGCCGGGGACTGCCGGGCGGCTATTCGGCCGGCCCGGCCTCGGCTGGCCCGGCCTCGGCTGGCCCGGGCCGCGCGGCCCAGGCGGCGCTGTCCGCCGTCTCGGGCCGCGGCGGCGGTACCGGCCGCGGAGCGCTCGCGGTGGGCCGGGGAGAGGATCCCCCGGCGCCCGCCGCGGCGGCACGGGCGCTAGCCCGTGTCGGCGCGCGCTCAGGCCTGGTGTCCGCCTTGCGCTTGTGCGGCCCGATTACCATGATCATGTTCCGGCCGTCCTGCTTCGGCTGAGCCTCGACGAAGCCCAGCTCCTGCACGTCGCCGGCCAGTCGCTGGAGGAGCTTGAAGCCGAGCTCAGGCCTGGACTGCTCACGGCCCCTGAACATGATCGTCACCTTGACCTTGTCACCCTGCTTGAGGAACCGCTCGACATGGCCCTTCTTGGTGCCGTAGTCATGCGGATCGATCTTCGGGCGAAGCTTGATCTCCTTGATGACGGTCTGCGTCTGGTTCTTGCGCGACTCTCTGGCCTTCAGCGCGGATTCGTACTTGAACTTACCGAAATCCATCAGCTTGCAGACCGGCGGGCGCGCCGTGGGCGCTACCTCGACGAGATCGAGATCTGCCTCCTGGGCCAGCCGGAGCGCATCGTTGATCGCGACAATCCCGATCTGCTCCCCTTGTGCGCCGACTAGCCGCACTTCGGGGACGCGGATGCGCTCGTTGATACGAGGTTCGGTGCTGATGTGACCTCCTGCGTCACCGTGTTCCCTGCGCCGGGGCCATCCCGTCGCAGAACGTTCCCGGTGCTTCCCGCCCAAACGGCAGAAAGCCCCGCACGCCATGCCTGCGGGGCCACCATGCGCGGATGCCAGTTCCGGCCGGCAGCCGCCGGCCAGCGCACCCACAACGCCGGCCGTCGGGTGCTTCTTGCGCCCGCGATCGCGCGTCCGGCCTGATCAGCCAGCCCGCAGGCCGGCCGACTGCCAGGCAGCCCGTGAGGTTTGCCTGGTGAGAGACCCGCCAGCGATAAAGCCGGCCAGGTGGGAGGCGGCCGAGGTGGTCCTCCGCTTGCGGCCCGGCACTAGCTGCCGAGACCTGTCGTCTGGTAAGAGTAACGCATTCCGGTAACCCCTGGTATTCCCGCGGCCAGACTCGTGCTGGCCAGTGCGGCGGCCGTGGCCGCGTTGCGGACGGCCACGGTGACCTCCGCAGCGCCGATTCCCGCAGCGCGGCCAGCGCGGCGCAGGCGGTCGCTCCCGCGCCGAGCACCAGCGCGCGGCCGGCCCGGCTGATGCCCGCCTCGGCCAGCGCCGTGATCATGCCGGGCACGTCGGTGTTATAGCCGATCCTGCCGTCCTCGGCGAAGATCACGGTGTTCGCGCCGCCCACCTCGGCGGCCAGCGGATCAGCCCGGTCCAGCAACGGCAGGATGGCTCGCTTCAGCGGCATGGTCAGCGACAGCCCGGCTCATTCTGATCCCAGCGACGCGAGCAGATCCGGCAGTCCCGCCTCGTCGCGCTCGATGGCCTGATAGCTCCAGCCGGTCAGCCCGAGCGCCCGGTAGGCAGCCAGATGCAGCACGGGCGACAGCGAATGGCCGTCCGGCGAGCCGAGCACGGCCGCCCGCCGGACGGCCACGGCTCACGCCCCGTTCTTGGATGCCTCTTGCGACCACACCTGGAACTGCGCATAGCTGTTCGTGAAGTCGGTCTGGCCGGTCTTCGGGTTCACGGTGACGAAGTAGGTCCAGTCACCGGGCGCCGGGTGCAGGACCGCGCTGATCGCGGCCGCGTCCGGCGAGTCGATCGGGCCCGGCGGCAGGCCCTTGTGCTTGAACGTGTTGTAGGGCGAGTTAACCGCCAGGTCGGAGCTCGACAAGTCGTAGATGTACTTGTTCACCGCATAGGCGACGGTGCTATCCAGCCCGAGCATCATCCCGTCGTTCAGCCGGTTGTCGATGACCTTGGCCACCATCGGGTAGTAGGAAACGCGGTTGACCTCCGCCTCCAGCAGGCTGGCCTCGGTGATCACCTGCGCCTCGGTCAGCTGCGCATGCCGGGCGGCCGCGGCCAGGTCGAGCGATGACGCCTCGCTGTTAAACTGCGCCACCATCATCCGCAGCACGCTCAGCGCGGTCGCGTTCGGCGGGAGGTCGTAGGTGGCCGGGTAGAGGTAGCCCTCGACGTTGCCGTTCGCGTAGGCGGGCAGGCCGAGCGCGCCCGTTTCCTTCAGCGCCTGCTGGTAACTGGCCAGCGGTATCCCGGTCTTCTTGGCCAGCATGGCGATGATGCTGCTGGCGCGCAGTCCGTCCGGGATCGTCACGACCGTCTGCACCCGTGACTTCGGGCTCAGCAGCAGGGCCCAGGCCAGGGCGGCGTTCATGTGCTTGTGCAGCCGGAAGTAGCCCGGCTCCAGTCCAGTCGGGTCGTTCTGCTTGGCCGCGTCGATGAACGGCTGGGTTGTCTTGATCACCCCGAGCCTGACCAGCGTCGGGGCCAGCTGGGCCGGGTACTCGCCCGGCTGGACCCGGACAACCACCTGCCCGGTCCCCGGCCCGGCGTAATTGCCGTGCCTGCCCTGCCACCATTTCCACGCCGCATAGGCAGCACCGCTGCCAGCCGCCACGATCACCACGAGGGCCAGCACCGCGGCTATCCAGCCCCGGCCCCGCTTCGGCTTGGCCGCCTTGCCGTCGCCGCCGAACTCGCTGAAGAAGCCGCCCGCGGCGCCGCCCTCGCCGGCCATGGCCGGCCCGGCCTCGCGCCCGCGGCTGCCGCGCCGCGCCAGGTGGCCGCGCCTGCCGTGCCCGGCGTACTCGTCATCCTGCTGCGGGTAGCCATCGGCATGCGGGTAGTCATCAGCATGCTGCGGGTACCCGGCGGCCCGCTCAGCGGGGTAGCGGTCCGGCTGGCCGCCGCGGAAACCGCCGGCCTGGGCGGCCCGGCCGCCGGGCAGCTGCTCCCAGTAGCCTGTCTCGTCATCGTCATGACGGCCCGGCTGCCCCCCGTCCAGGGATCCGTCCTGCGGATAGTCCTGGTCACGGGCCGTACGCCGGCCGCCGCGCGACCGTCCGTGGCGACCGCCCTCACGATCATCCCCCATGTCCCCAGCATGCACTGCGGAACCGGGTTCCCATGGCCGCCGGCTTGTATTGTCCTGATCTGGCTCGGCCAGATCCGGGCCAGGCTGCCCCGGCAGCGGCTGCCACCGGAAGGGGCCGTCGGCGGCAGGCGGGAGTGCCACGTCCGGCGAGCCGTATCCGCTGGCAGGCCATTGCGCCCGGCCCGGGTAGGAATCGGGGCCCGGTACCTCGCGGCGGCCATCCGCTGGCGGCCCGGACGGCTCGGCCTGGGGTGACCAGGGCGGCCCGGCCGCGCGGTCGTCGTAAGGGTCAGTCCGCTCCTGCGGGCTGTCGCTCAGGGGATCGGGTGACCAGGCCCGTTCCGGAATGGCGTAGGCCTGCGTCTGGGCTGCCGGGTCAGGCTCGCGATAGCCTCCCGGGCTGCTGTAGGGGCCGGCAGCGCGATGCTGATCCGGGAGGTCGTAGCGGCCGTGATCCCGGTAGCCGGCCGCCGATCCGGAGCCGTTCGATCCCTGCGGGCCATCCAGCGGTGACCGCGGCCGGCCCAGGGCGGTATAGCCGTCGGCCGGCCCGTAGTGGTCCGGCTGCCCGTACTGGCCTGCCGGGGGGTACTGGCCGGGCTGCCCTTGCTGGCCGGGGCGCCCGTCCTGATCAGCGGGCCGGTACTGGCCGGAAGCACCATTCTGGTCACGTCCTCGGGCGTGCGAGCCGGGCCGGTACCCCGGACCGGGGCCGTTCGAGCCAGGGGAGGAATCCGTGCCGACATAGGGCCGGGGCGCCGGGTAGGAGTCCGCCGGCTCACCGGGCCGCCGGTGCCGGTAAGAAACGGGCGTGCGCCGCCCCGCTGACCGGCCGTAGGGATCCGCGCCCCCGGAGAGGTCTGCGGGCCCGGCCGACTCAGGTGGCCCGTAGGAATCCGCGGGCCCGGCCGACTCGGGTGGCCCGTAGGAATCCGCGGGCCCGTAGGAATCCGGGAGCCCGTACCGATCCGCGGGCCCGTAGGAATCGGGCGGGCCGTAAGGGTCCGGAGGACCGTAGGCCCCGGCCGGCTGCATAACGGCCGCCCCCGCCGGAGTGCTGCGGTCCCGCGCTGAAGCCGGTGTCGGTGCCGTACTGCCCTGGCCCGTTCCGGTACGGGTCGGGCTGGCTCCCCCATAGGTCCGCTGCGCTCTGGCCAGCCGCACCGTAGCGGTCCGGCTGCCCGGCGGCAGGCCATCCGTACTCGTCCCAGGGCGGGGCTGGCTCGGCGACCCAGTCGGACTCGCGCCCGTCCTGGCTCATGGCGTGCGGCCCCTGGCCGTGCTGCCCCCGGCGGTGTTGCCCCTGGCGGTGTTGCTCCCGGCGGCGCGGCTCCCGGCGGCGCTGACGGGCTCCCCGGCCGGGCGGCCCGTCTCACGCTCGAAGTCCAGCGCATGCTGCAGCAAGAGCGCGGCCGCCGCCTGGTCCACGACCGAGCGTCGCTGCCGGGAATCGCGGCCGCCCCGGCGCAGCGCATCGTGCGCCAGGACCGTAGTGAACCGCTCATCGACCAGCCTGACCGGCGTGGGCGAGACCCGGCCCGCCAGCGCGACAGCGAATTCGCGCGCGGCAGCGGCCGCCTTGCCATGCTGACCGGACAGCCCTGTCGGCAGCCCGACGATGATCTCGACCGCGCCATGCTCGGCGGCGAGCAGAGCCAGCCGGGCCAGGTCTCCCGCGCCGCGCGCGACGGTGCCAAGGGGGCTGGCCAGCACCGCAGCCGGATCACACCGGGCGACTCCGATCCGGGCTGACCCGACGTTCGATCGCGATCCTGACCCCCGGCCTCAAGGGCACACTCGGCGGAGGCCAGGTCTCAGCCAGGACACGATGCGGCGGCGACACGGCATCACCTTATTCCCCTGGCCTGGTTATGTCCCTAATAACATCTTGAACTGCCTTAAATGACTCGGCCATGACCGCGGCGGCCTCGTCACCCAGCGGCGCGCCGCCGCCCTGCGCGACGTCGTCCCGGCCGCCGCCCCGGCCGCCGAGCACGCTCGTCGCCGTCAGCACGAGCCCGCCGGCCTTCAGGCCGCGCTCCCTCGCCGCCTCGTTCACGGCGACCACCACCGTCGGCCGGTCGGCCGGCACGCCAGCGACCGCCACCACACCGGGCCGGTCAGCGGGCAGCCGGCCCCGGACATCGAGCGCGACCTTGCGGATGCCCTCGGCAGTCGTGCCATCGGGCACCTGGTAAGCGACATACGACACGCCGCGCACGTCGATCGCGCTGCTCGCCAGCTCCGCCGCGTTGCCGAGCAGCTGCGCCGCCTGGAGCCGCTGCAGCTCACGCTCGGCATCGCGGAGCCTGCTGACCATCAGGCCGATGCGCTCCGGCAGCTCCTCCCGCCGGGCCTTCAGCTGCTCACTGAGCTGGCTGACCAGGACGCTTTCCCTGGCCAGGTAGCGGAACGCGTCGATTCCCACCAGCGCCTCGACCCGCCGGACGCCCGATCCGATCGACGACTCGCCCAGGATCTTGACCAGCCCGAGATTGCCGGACCTGGCCACGTGCGTGCCGCCGCACAGCTCGAGGGAGTAGTCGCCGACCTCAACGACGCGCACCTGGTCGCCATACTTCTCGCCAAACAGGGCCAGCGCGCCCATCGCCCTGGCCTCGCTGATCGACGCCTGGAAGGCACGCACCTCCAGGTCCCTGATCAGGACCTGGTTGACCTCATCCTCGGCCTCGTGCAGGATCGCCGGCGACACGGCTCCGATCGCGGTGAAGTCGAACCGGAACCGGCCAGGCGCATTCTCCGACCCGGCCTGCGCGGCCGAATCGCCGAGCGCGCCGCGGAACGCCCGGTGCACCAGGTGCGTCGCGGTGTGCGACCGGGAGATGGCACGCCTGCGCTCAACGTCGATCTCCGCGTGCACGGTGGCGCCGACCGCGAGCTCGCCAGCGGTCACCCGCGCGCGATGAACGATCAGGCCGGGTACGGGCGCCTGCACGTCCAGCACCTCGGCGCGCGCCCCGTCGCCGGCTCCGCTGCCGACCGACGTCAGCACGCCGGTGTCGGCCAGCTGGCCGCCGCCCTCGGCGTAGAACGGGGTGCGGTCCAGCACCACGTCCACCTCGGTGCCCGCGCCAGCGGCCGGCACAGATGACCCGCCGGCCAGCAGGCCCACCACCCGGCTCTCGCTCGCGACCTCGTCGTAGCCGGTGAAGGTGATGAAGCCGGACTGCTCCAGGATCCGCGCCAGCACGGAGATGTCCGCATTGCCGGTCTTCTTGCCCGCCGCATCGGCCTTCGCCCGCTGCCGCTGCTCCTGCATGAGCCGGCGGAACTCCGCCTCGTCCACGGCCAGGCCCTGCTCCTCGGCCATCTCCAGGGTCAGGTCGATCGGGAAGCCGTAGGTGTCATGCAGCTGGAACGCCTGGTCGCCGCGGATGGTCTCGGTACCGCGGCGCCTGGTCTCCTCCACCGCGGCCTCGAAGATCGCCGTACCGGTTCGCAGCGTGCCGAGGAAGACCGCCTCCTCCGCGTCGATCACCGTGTGAATGTTCGGCGCGTCCCTGACCAGCTCGGGATACTGCTCGCCGAGCGCGCCGATCGCGACCGAGGACAGGTCGTGCATGGAGCGCTCATCATCGCCGCCGCGGCCGGAGCCACCGCGCTGCGCGCCGGACAGCAGCCGCAGGTTGCGGATGCTGCGCCGCAGGATGCGGCGCAGCACGTAGCCGCGGCCCTCATTGGACGGGATGACCCCGTCGGCGACCAGCATCACCGCCGTCCGCACGTGATCGGCCACGACCCGCAGCCCGACGTCGGTGCGGTGGTCCCGGCCGTACCGCTGCTCGGTCAGCTCGGCCGCGCGGTCCAGCACCTTCCACATGGTGTCGATCTCGTAAATATTGTCGACGCCCTGCAGCAGCGCCGCCATCCGCTCCAGGCCCATCCCGGTGTCGATGTTGCGGGACGGCAACTCGCCCTGGACGTCGAAGTCGTCCTTGGCCCGCACCGCGCTCAGCTGCTCCTGCATGAAGACGAGGTTCCAGACCTCCAGGTAGCGATCCTCATCGACGACCGGGCCGCCTTCGCGCCCGTACTCGGGACCACGGTCGTAGTAGATCTCCGAGCAGGGACCACCAGGGCCCGGCACGCCCATGTTCCAGTAGTTGTCCAGGAGCCCGCGACGCTGAATGCGGTTCTCGGGAATGCCGACGTGGTCGTGCCAGAGCTTGGCCGCCTCGTCGTCGTCAGTGAGCACCGTGACCCACAGCCGGTCCTCGGGGAAGCCGAAGCCGCCGTCGGCCTCCGAGCTGGTCAGCAGCTCCCAGGCGAACGGGATCGCCTGCTCCTTGAAGTAGTCGCCGAACGAGAAGTTGCCCAGCATCTGGAAGAAGGTCCCGTGCCTGGTGGTCTTGCCGACTTCCTCGATGTCCGGCGTCCGCACGCATTTCTGGCAGGTCGTCGCGCGCTTGAAGGGCGGCTGCCGCTGGCCGAGGAAATACGGCTTGAACGGCACCATCCCGGCGTTCACCAGCAGCAGGGTGGGATCGTCAGCGATCAGGCTGGCGGAGGGCAGCACGGTGTGCCCCCGCTGCTCGAAGTAGCTAAGGAAACGGCGGACGATCTCTGCCGACTCCATCACCGGCCACCCTTCGCTCTCTGGCTGCCCTGACCAGAACCGGGTCCTCCCGCTCTGCCGGGCAGCTGCCTGCGTTCTCGCTGACTTCCGAGGGTAGGGCCTGAGCGGGGCGGATGCCGATCCAAATAGTCGGTCATGCCCTCGTGCACGTCCCGCAGGAAGGCCAGCGTGCCGCCGCCGCCGCTGATCTGGGCCCGCTGGCCGCGATCATCGCCGGCCCGGCCCAGCACCGCGGCGCGGTCGCCGAGCAGCGCCCCGCGCTGCTCGGGAGTCCCGGTGATCGATCGGGCCAGGCGGGCGGCGCGCCGGTAGCCGCTGACGCCGAGTGCCGCGCCGGCGACCAGCCAGAAGCCGCGGCGGATCACTGGCGCGATCCCTCTCGCTCAGCGGCCCCGTCCCGCTGGCCGGGCAGCGCCATCCAGGCCGGCTGGGCGGCGGCCAGCCTTGCTGACCGGCGGACGCCCACCGCCCGGCCGACGCCGTAGGCGAGCGCGGGCAGCCGGGCGAGCGGCGCTCCGAAGCCGGCGGACAGAGCCCTGGCCAGACCCGCGAATGACGAAACGTGGCCGGAGAGCTCAGCGAGGCTCGTCGTCACCTGATCCATGCTGGCGGTGATCGAGTCGGTCCGCGCCAGCTGCTCGCTGGTCCGGTCGACGGCCGCCTGGGCTTGCAGGACGAGCTGGTCGGTGCGGTCCCGGTAGTCGCTCAGCAGCGCAGTGGCGGCAGAGACCAGCCGGGCCACCCTGGCCAGCACGTAGACGGCCGTGCATGCGACGACCGCGAAAAAGCCAGCGGCGATCAGCGCTGCCAGCTGCCCAGCATTCACCGGCGCTTGCTCCCTTCCCCCTCGTCCCCGCTCGTGCGCCGACCCTATCGCGGGTGCGAGCGGTCACGGTCCGGGGCCGCGGAGATCCGCCCGGGCCGCGAGCTTCCGGTGCTGACTGTCCCGGTGCTGACTGTTCCGGGCTGCGGCGCTCGGGCTCATGATCGCGGCCGCCTCAAGGCCGCGGTTCTGGCGCCTGCGGGCCGGCGTCCGGCGGCTGCGGGCCGGGGTCCGGCGGCTGGCCGGGCTCTGGCTCGCCCGGCTGCTCGGCCGCGTCCCGGCCGAGGATCGCGCCGATTCGCGCCGACCGCTCGGCGTACCTGGCCTCCAGGCCGTGCGCTGACGGCTCGTAGTACCGGCGGCCGGAGATCGCGTCGGGCGCGTACTGCTGGCGGACGACGCCTTCGGGCGCATCGTGCGGGTAGACATAACCGCGCCCGTGCCCCAGCCGTGCCGCGCCCGCGTAGCTGGCATCGCGCAGGTGCCGGGGCACCGGGCCAGCCAGCCCGGCCTGCACGTCGGCCGAGGCGGCCGTGATGGCCCTGATGACCGCGTTGGACTTCGGCGCCAGGGACAGGTGAATGACGGCCTGGGCCAGGTTCAGCCGGGCCTCGGGCAGGCCGACGAACTCGACGGCCTGGGCCGCGGCGACCGCCGCCTGCAGCGCGGTCGGGTCGGCCAGCCCGATGTCCTCGCTGGCGTGCACGATGAGCCGGCGGCCGATGAACCGCGGGTCCTCGCCGGCCTCGATCATCCGGGCGAGGTAGTGCAGTGCCGCGTCGGCGTCGCTGCCCCGGATGCTCTTGATGAACGCGCTGATCACGTCGTAGTGCTGGTCCCCGGCCCGGTCGTAGCGGACCATGGCCCGGTCTACCGCGCGCTCCAGGCCGTCGATGTCGATGACGCCGCCCGCGGGCAGGCCGAGCGCGGCCGCCTCCAGGTAGGTCAGCACCCGCCGCGCGTCACCGCCGGCCAGCCGGACGAGCTGGTCGGCCACCCCGTCGCCGAGGCTGATCGCACCCGCCAGCCCGCGCTCGTCGGCCAGCCCGCGGTCTATGACCACCCGGATGTCGTCGTCCGAGAGCGGCCGCAGGGTCAGCAGCAGGGACCGCGACAGCAGCGGGCCGACCACCGAGAACGACGGGTTCTCGGTGGTCGCGCCGATGAAGGACACCCACCGGTTCTCCACGGCCGGCAGCAGCGCGTCCTGCTGGGTCTTGCTGAACCGGTGCACCTCGTCGATGAACAGCAGGGTCTGCCGGCCGGTGAGCCCGAGCTCGCTGCGGGCGGCGTCGATGGCGGCCCGGACATCACGCACCCCGGCGGAGACGGCGGACAGCTCGACGAACCGGCGGTGGGTGACCTGGCTGACGACGTAGGCCAGGGTGGTCTTGCCGGTCCCCGGCGGCCCCCAGAGCAGGACGGACATCGGGGCGTCGTTGTCAGCCAGCTTGCGCAGCGGCGAGCCGTCCCTGATCAGGTGCCGCTGCCCGATCACCTCGTCCAGGGTGCGCGGCCGCATCCGCACGGCGAGCGGCGCCGCAGCCCGCGCCGCCTCGTCCGCGGCGGCGTCAAATAGGCTGTCACGCTGGCCTCGATCGGCTGGAGCCACGGCACTGACAGTACCCGGCGCCGGCGCCGGGTACTGGCCGCCGGTCGTCGGCTCCCTACGGGCGCAGCACGACCTTCCCCAGGTTGGCCCTGGCCTCGATGATCGCGTGCGCCCGCGCGGCGTCCGCGAGCGGAATCTCGGCGTGCACGACGGGGCGCAGCCGCCCGGTCCGGGCGAGATGCCACAGCTCGTCACCCTGCCGGCGGTAAAGCTCGGGCTGAGTGCGCGCGAACCACGCCATGCTGAGGCCGGTGATGGTCTTCGCCCCGGCCAGCAGCTCGAAAGCCGGAACGGTGCCGCCGCCCGAGCCGAAGAAGACCATCCGTCCGCCAGGCACGAGCGCCGACAAGCCGCGCGGGAGCAGCTGATCAGCCTTCTCAGGCGCATCGCCAGCCCAGAGGAGCAATGCGGCACGGATAACGGGGCGCTCGACAGCCGGGTGCCTGGCCCGACATGACCGGCTTCCCGGTGCCGCCCGTCCGTCCCGCACGTCCTCAGCGCCAGCGGCCGCGGCGCCGGCCCTCGTTGCGAGGCGGCTAGCTCGCTACCTGGTCGTCCCGGTGCCGGCCTAGGGCCCGCGCATACCGCCGGGAGACCTCCGGCATGATCGTCTCGCCCGTGCCCGCGCGGGGCAGGCCGAAGACGTAGCCGGGAAAATCAAGCTCTCGCTGAACAGCCCAGATCTCCTCGTGCTCGCCTGGCGGGAACAGCCGCGCAGGATCTCCCACCGCCACCCAGCCGATCGGCACGCACGAGTCGGCAGGAAGGGCCGTGCGCAGGTGCACGACGCCGTTAATCCGCACCTCGGCTCGCGCGCCCAGGGTGGCGCCGTTGAAGACGCGGGTTCCGGTGGCCAGGAACACGTCATCGCCAACCGCGCAGCCAGTGAGGTAGGACTGCGGGCCGACCAGGACGTGCCGCCCCAGCCGCAGCGGGTCGCGCGGCGTGCCGCGCAGGACGGCGTTCTCCATCACGATGCACCCGCCGCCGAGCTCGACCGGGCCGCCTTCGGCGGTCAGCACCGCGCCGAACAGCACCCGGCAGCCGGCTCCGACCCGCACGTCCCCGCACAACGTAGCGGTCGGCGCGACGTACGCGCTCTCGTGGACGACCGGGCTGCGACCTTCGTGGTCGATGATCATCCTGGTCCGGCCCCGGCGGTGCCGATCACGCAGTGCCCGAGGGAGGGATGATCACGTCGATGCCCGCCTCCTTGCGCTGCTGCGGCGTGATCGCGGTGGGGGCGCCGGTCAGCGGGTCGTGGCCGGAGGCGGCCTTGGGGAAGGCGATCACGTCCCGGATCGTCTCCCGGCCCGTCAGCAGCATCATCAGCCGGTCCCAGCCGAACGCGATCCCGCCGTGCGGGGGCGGACCGAACCTGAGTGCGTCCAGCAGGAAGCCGAACTGGGACCTGGCCTCGTCACGGGACAGCCCGATGACGTTGAACACCCGCTGCTGCACGTCGGGCCGGTGGATCCGGATGGACCCGCCGCCGATCTCGGTGCCGTTGCAGACGATGTCGTAGGCGTTCGCGATGGCCCCGCCCGGCTCGGAGTCGAACTTGTCGACCCATTCCGGCAGCGGCGCGGTGAACGGGTGATGCACGGCGGTCCAGCCGCCCTCGCCGTCTTCCTCGAACATCGGCGCATCGACCACCCAGGTGAACGCCCACGCGTCCGGGTCGATCAGGCCGCACCGGTGGCCGTTTTCCAGCCTGGCCGCGCCCAGCAGCGACCGTGCGGCGCCGGCCGGGCCGGCCGCGAAGAAGACGCAGTCCCCCGGCCCGGCGCCAGTCGCGGCGGGCAGGCCGACCCGCTCGGTCCCGGACAGGTGCCGGGCGACCGGCCCGGCGTCGGAGACCGCGCAGCCCGCGTCGATCAGCACGTAGGCCAGGCCGCGCGCGCCACGCGAGCGTGCCCACTCCTGCCAGCCGTCGAGTTCCCGGCGGGACTGCCCGGCGCCGCCCGGCATCACCACGGCGCCCACGTACGGGGCCTGGAATACCCGGAACTCCGACTGGGCGAAATAGCTGGTCAGGTCGGTCAGCTCCAGCCCGAAACGCAGGTCCGGCTTGTCCGATCCGTACCGGGCCATCGCGTCCGCGTAGGTCATCTGCGGGATCGGCCGCGGCACCTGGTAGCCGGCGATCTCCGCCCAGAGCCGCTGCACCAGGTCCTCGGCGACCTCGACCACGTCCTCGCGGGTGACGAAGGACATCTCCAGGTCGATCTGGGTGAACTCCGGCTGCCGGTCAGCCCGGAAGTCCTCGTCCCGGAAGCACCGCACCAGCTGGAAGTACCGTTCCATCCCGGCCACCATCAGCAGCTGCTTGAACAGCTGCGGCGACTGCGGCAGCGCATACCAGTGCCCCGGCCGGAGGCGGACCGGGACCAGGAAATCGCGTGCGCCCTCCGGCGTCGACCTGGTCAGGAACGGGGTCTCCACGTTGACGAAGCGGTGCTCCGCCATCACCCGGTTCACCAGGTAGGCGGCCGTCGAGCGGGCCCGCAGCGCCGCAGCCATCTCAGTCCGCCTGATATCGAGATAGCGGTACTTCAGCCGCACTTCCTCGCTGAGCTCACCGGTCCCCTCGATCGGGAAGGGCAGCGGGTCCGCCTCCGAGAGCACCTCGAGCGCGGACGCGGCCACCTCGATGTCCCCGGTCGGCAGCTCGGGATTCTCGTTGCCGGCCGCCGGCGCCTGACCTCGCCCGTGACCAGGACGCAGTACTCGGCGCGCAGGTCGTGCGCCACGTCCTCCTGCCGGAGCACGACCTGGACGATGCCGCTCGCATCACGCAGGTCGATGAAGACCACGCCGCCGTGGTCGCGCCGGCGCGCTACCCAGCCGGCCAGGGTCACCTGCTGGCCCTCGTCAGCCGGGCGCAGCGCGCCCGCCTCATGGGTGCGGATCATCGCTCCCCTTGCCTCTCTTCCTGAAGATCACCGGGACCCGGCACGTCACAGGCCCCGGGTCGGGCCGGCCGATGGCGCGAGGCCGGCCAGGAACGGATTGGTGGCCCGCTCGACGCCGATCGTGGTCTGCGGGCCGTGCCCGGACAGGACCACGGTCTCGTCCGGCAGCGGCAGGCAGACGCGGGCCAGGCTTTCCAGGATCGTCGCATAGTCGCCGCCGGGCAGGTCCGTCCGGCCTATGGATCCGGCGAACAGCAGGTCACCGCTGAACAGCGTGCCGGGCCCAGCGGCCGCCGGCAGCCCGAACGTCACCGAGCCCGGCGTGTGACCGGGAGCGTAATCCACCACGACGCTGACTCCGGCGAGCTCCAGCGTCATGCCGTCGGCGAGTTCCCGGACGTCATCGGGCTCAGTGAAGCTGATGCCGCCGAACAGCTGCTGCCCGGGCGGCATAGCGAAGCCGCGGGCCGGGTCGGTGAGCAGCCCGCGGTCGCTCGGGTGAATATAAGCGGGGATATTCCTGGCTCCGCAGACTGGCGCCACTGACCAGATGTGATCAATATGGCCATGCGTGAGCAGCACCGCCGCCGGCCGGAGCCGGTACCGGCGGGTGATCTCCTCAATACCCTGCTCTGCGTCCTGGCCAGGGTCGATAATCAGGCATTCCTCTCCTGGCCCCGGCGCCACCAGATAACAGTTGGCGGCGAACGAGCCAGCGGGGAACCCGGCTATGAGCATCAGACCCTCCTCGCCAGGGCGGTCAGCGGCCGCAGTGTGCGTCCAGGCTACCGAGGATGGCGCCAGCCGGTCGCAGCCCGTCCCGTGAGGACACAGCTAGGGTGCGGTTGCTACGTCGAACAGGTAACGGCGGCACCATCGGTGCTGCTGTGCAGGTACGATTCGCGAAGTTTCGCTGCGCGGATGCACGCCGGCAGCAGCGGCCTCGGCTGTCGCGGCGTGTGCAGCAGACCAGAAATTGCCCGGCCGAGCAGGAGGAACGCAGAGGTGGCGAGTAAGCGGGAACGCCAGCGCAAGCTGGCCAGGGAGCGCTACGAGCGCCGCCTTAACCGGCGGGCCGAGCGGGACAGGCGCGCGCGGCAGTGGACGATCAGCGTACTGGCCGCGGTGGTGGTGCTGGCCATCGCGGTCGGCGGCTACTTCATCTTCCGGCCCAGCGGGGGCAGCGCGGCCGCGCCGAAGAGCGCCACTCCCAGTGCCACCGCGTCAGCGAGCGCCAGCGCGTCGGCGAGCTCGTCCGCTGCGGCGACCACCGCCGAGCCTGCGCACCACTGCGCCTACGCTCCCAGCGGCACCGCCGCGCGCAAGGTCAGCGTGCCGCCGGCCACACCCGATTACACGGCCACCTATCAGGCGACTATTCACACCAACCTCGGCAATATCGTCATCAACCTGCTGAACAGCAAGGCCACCTGCACGGTGAACTCGTTCGTGTCGCTGGCGGCGCAGAGCTACTTCAGCGGCACCCACTGCCACCGGCTGACGACCAGCGGGATTTTCGTGCTGCAATGCGGTGACCCGACCGGGACAGGTCAAGGCGGACCTGGCTACAAGTTCGACGACGAGAACCTGGCCGGCGCCTCGTATACGGCGGGCACGGTGGCGATGGCCAACTCCGGCCCTAATTCCAACGGGAGCCAGTTCTTCCTGGTCTACAAGAACTCCACCAGCCTGCCGGCCAGTTACACGCCGTTCGGCACTATCGTCAGCGGCCTCAATATCCTCCAGAATGTGGCTAAGGCGGGCAGCGACAACTCCAACGGACCGGGTGACGGCCACCCGAAGGAGAAAGTCGAGATCAACAGCGTGACCATCAAGAAGACCTGACCGGTTATGCCCGGGCAGGTGCTGAGCAGGAGGTACGCGGTGAGTACCGCAAGCGATCCGTGGGGCCGGGTAGCCGAGGACGGCACGGTCTACGTGCGTACCGCCGAGGGAGAGCGCGTCGTCGGCTCCTGGCAGGCTGGCAGCCCGGATGAGGCGATGGCGTTCTTCAAGCGCAAGTTCGACGCGCTGGAGACGGAGGTCAGCCTGCTGGAGCAGCGGATGGCCACCACCGACCTGTCTCCCGCACAGGCCCGGGCGACCATCACCCGGCTGCTGGCCACGGTGCCAGACGCGAACGCGGTAGGTGACCTGGATGGCCTGCGGACCCGGCTGGAAGCACTGACCGGGGTGGTCGAGCATCGCCGGGAGGAGCATAAGGCCGCCCGCGAGCAGGCCCGCAGCGAGGCGCTGGCGGTCAAGGAGCGCATCGTGGCCGAGGCCGAGCAGATCGCCAGCGATGCCACGCACTGGAAGGCCAGCGGCGAGCGGCTGCGCGAGCTGCTGGATGAGTGGAAGGCGGCGCCGCGCGGCGACCGGGCCGCGGAGACCGCGCTCTGGAAGCGGCTCTCCGCGGCCCGTAACACCTTCACCAAGCGGCGGCGGGCTTACTTCGCCGGCCTGGAAGAAGAGCGAGAGGCCGCCAGGACCGCTAAGGAGCAGCTGGTCAGCCGGGCCGAGGAGCTGTCGTCCTCGACCGAATGGGGCCCGACCGCAGCCGCCTACCGCGAGCTGATGCAGTCGTGGAAGCAAGCAGGCCGGGCCGACCGGACCGCCGAGGATGAGCTGTGGTCGCGGTTCAAGGCCGCGCAGGACACGTTCTTCCAGGCCCGCTCCGCGGCGCTCGCCGCCAAGGACGCGCACCTTCGCGACCACGCAGTCGCGAAGGAGCAGCTGCTCAGCGAGGCGGAGAAGCTGCTGCCGATCCGCGACTTCCGCGCCGCCCGCAGCACGCTGCGCGGCATCCAGGAACGGTGGGAGCGCATCGGAGCCGTGCCCAGGGACGCGCACGAGCGGCTGGAAGGCGGCCTGCGGCGGGTCGAGGAGGCGCTGCGCAAGGCGGAGGACGCGCAATGGCGCCGGTCCAACCCCGAAGCGCTGTCGCGGGCCAAGGGCACCATCGAGCAGATCAAGTCGGCGATCAGCCAGCTGGAGGCACAGCTGGAGAAGGCCGCCGCGAGCGGGGACGAGGCCGCGCAGCAGCGCGCCAGGGAGGCCATCGCCGCGCGCCAGTCCTGGCTCGCCGAGGCCGAGCGCACGCTGGCCGAGCTCACCAGCTGAGCGCTAGCTGGTGACCCGGTAGACGTCGTAGACGCCGTCGATGGCCCGGACGGCGCGCAGCACGTGACCGAGGTGCTTGGGGTCGCCCATCTCGAAGGTGAACCGGCTGAACGCGACCCGGTCCCTGGTCGTCGTCACCGTCGCCGACAGGATGTTCACGTGCTGATCGGAGAGGGTCCGCGTGACGTCGGACAGCAGCCCGGTCCGGTCCAGCGCCTCGACCTGGATGGCCACCAGGAACTGCGAGCCCTCCCGCGGTGACCACCGGACGTGCACCAGCCGCTCGGGCTCCGATTCGAGCAGGTGCACCAGGTTGGCGCAGTCAGCCCGGTGCACCGAGACCCCGTTGCCCCGGGTCACGAAGCCGGTGATCTGATCCCCCGGCACCGGCGTGCAGCACTTGGACAGCCGGGCCCAGACGTTGGCGGCGCCCTCCACCACGACGCCCGAGTCGCCGACTGGCTGCGGCCTGGGTGCGCGGGTGGGCAGCGCCGTCTCGGCCAGGTCCTCCTGGGCGCCCGCGAAACCGCCTGCCGACCTGATCAGCTTGCCGACCACGGACTGGGCGCTGACGTGGCCCTCGCCGACCGCCGCGTACAGGGCGGAAAGGTCGCCGTACCGCAGGTCCTGCGCGATCGCGTTCAGCGCGTCGGCCGTGGCCAGCCGCTGCAGCGGCAGTCCCTGCTTGCGCATGGCCCGCGCGATGGCGGTCTTGCCCGCCTCGGCCGCGGCCTCGCGGCGCTCCTTGGAGAACCAGTGCCGGATCTTGTTCCGGGCCCGGGCGCTCTTGACGAAGCTGAGCCAATCCCGGCTCGGCGCGGCGTCCGGGGCCTTAGAGGTGAAGATCTCGACCGTGTCGCCGTTGCTCAGGGCGCTTTCCAGCGGGACCAGGCGGCCGTTGACGCGGGCGCCGATGGTCCGGTGACCGACCTCGGTGTGGATCGCGTAGGCGAAGTCCACCGGCGTCGCGCCCTGCGGCAGCGCGATGACCTCACCGCGCGGGGTGAACACGTAGACCTCGGCGCTGCCCAGATCGAACCGGAGCGAGTCCAGGAACTCGCTCGGATCAGCGGTCTCCCGCTGCCAGTCGACCAGCTGCCGCAGCCAGGCCAGGTCGGCCACGCTGCCGCTGGTCATCTCCTCCTTGTACTTCCAGTGCGCCGCGACCCCGTACTCGGCCCGCCGGTGCATGCCCCAGGTCCGGATCTGCAGCTCCACCGGCTTCCCGTCCGGGCCGATCACCGTCGTGTGCAGCGACTGGTACATGTTGAACTTCGGCATCGCGATGTAGTCCTTGAACCGGCCGGGCACCGGATTCCAGCGCGCGTGCACCGTGCCGAGAGCCGCGTAGCAGTCGCGGACCGAGTCCACCAGCACGCGGATGCCCACCAGGTCATAGATGTCGTCGAAGCCGACATTCCTGGCGATCATCTTCTGGTACACCGAGTAGTAATGCTTCGGCCGCCCGGTCACCTGCGCCTTGATCTTGGCGTCGCGCAGGTCATTGGACACATCCTCGATCACGTCCTGCAGGAACATCTCGCGCCGCGGCGCGCGCTCGGAGACCAGCCGGGCGATCTCGTCGTACCGCTTCGGGTACAAAGTGGCGAACGCGAGGTCCTCGAAGCTCCCACTTGACCGTGTTCATGCCGAGCCGGTGCGCCAGCGGGGCAAAGATCTCCAGCACCTCGCGTGACTTCTGCTCCTGCTTGGCCCTGGGCAGGTAGCGCAGCGTCCGCATGTTGTGCAGTCGGTCCGCCAGCTTGATCACGAGCACCCGGATGTCGCGCGACATGGCCACGACCATCTTGCGCACCGTCTCGGCCTGGGCCGCGTCGCCGTACTTGACCTTGTCCAGCTTGGTCACGCCGTCGACCAGGGCTGCGATGTCCTCGCCGAAATCGGCGCGCAGCTCGGTCAGCGTGTAGGGGGTGTCCTCGATCGTGTCATGCAGCAGGGCCGCGCACAGGGTCTCGTGGTTCATGCCGAGCTCGGCCAGGATCGTCGCGACAGCCAGCGGATGGGTGATGTACGGGTCACCGCTCTTGCGGGACTGCCCCGCGTGCTGCCTCGCCGCTACGTCGTAAGCGCGCTCGATCAGCCGGATGTCCGCCTTCGGGTGCGTGCTGCGCACGCTCTTCAGCAGCGGCTCCAGCACGGGGTTCACGCCGCCGCCGCGGGCGGCGCCGAGCCGGGCCAGCCTGCGGCGGACCCCGGCTGCGGAGGACGCGTCAGCGATGGCCTGGCGGCCCGCGTCGGCGAGAGCCTGGCGGCCGGCCGCGGCAGCCCGGGCCGGCGCGTCGCGGCGTGAGCCTCGCCCGGTACCGGACCGCCCTGATCCGCCCGCGCCGGAGCGGCGGCGGCCGGCTCCGGTACCGGACGCCGGCCTGCCACCGGGCGCCGGGGCCTCATCACCGGCTTGCTCACTCTCGCGTTCGGCTGCCTCGGTGCCGGCTGCCTCGGTGCCGGCCGCCTCAGTGCCGGCCGCCTCGGCGCCGGCCGCCTCGGTGCCGGCCGCCCCGGTGCCGGCCGCCCCGGTGTCAGTCGCCTCGGTGCCGACCGCCTCGGTACCGGCCGCCTCGGATTCGGCAGGACCGCCACGCGTGTCGGCAGTTTCGGCCGGGCCCGTCTCGGCCGGGCCCGTCTCGGCCGGACCTGCCTGCGTGCCGTCCGCGCTGGCCTGCCCCGGCTCGCCCGACCCGGCCGGTGGCGGGCCTGAGCCCGCCGATCCGGGCTCGGCTGCCAGGTCAGAGCCATCCTGCTGCCCCTGCTGCGTGCTCGGAGAGGTCGTGCGGCGCGCTCGGCGCGCGTCAGCAGCCGGGGTCACCCCGTCTGCCGCGGGCCGCTCGTGCTCAGTCAGTTCCTGTCGGCCCGCAGCCTGGGTGACCTCGGGATCGGCCACCTTGGCCATCACCGAGTCACCGGCCACATGCGCTCCTCGAATCCGTCAAGCAACCAGTCTATCGGGGACGATTCGCCAAAGTGCCCGACCGCAGACGGTCGGGCATGCCGCGGGCAGTCAGACCCGCGCCGTCATACCGAGAGCAGGGAACGGACCCGTAGGTCGGGGAGCCTGGTCCGGCCCGCCAGGAACCCGAGCTTCCAGCAGCACGATGATCGCCTCGACCTCCGCCCCGCAGCGCCGGACCAGCTCCGCGGTCGCGGCCGCGGTACCGCCGGTGGCCAGCACATCGTCCACGATGAGTACCCGGTCGCCCGGCTCGAAGGCGTCCGCATGGACCTCGATGGTCGCCGTCCCGTACTCCAGCTCGTAGCTCTGCGCATGCGTCACGGCGGGCAGCTTCCCGTGCTTGCGCACCGGCACGAAGCCAGCGCCCAGCTTGCAGGCGACCGGAGCCGCCAGGATGAATCCCCTGGCCTCGATCCCGGCGACCTTGTCCACCGGCCCGTGCCCGCTGGCCAGGGCCGCCACCACCGCGGTGAAGGACGGGCCGTCGGCCAGCAGCGGAGTGATGTCCTTGAACACGATGCCCGGCTGCGGGAAGTCGGGTATGTCGCGGATCATCGCCTCGATCATCAAGACGATGCCCGGATCAGTCCCGGCCCCTGCCCGGTCCCCAGCCGCATCCGGCTGCTCCGGGGTTACGCCTGCGCCACCCGTGAACCCCGACACTGGCCAGCTACCGCCGCTTCTTCTTGCCTCCGGGGCGCCGCTTGGCCGCGCTGGTGCGGCGCGGCTGCTGCCGCGGCCCCGGCCGGGCGCTCGCACCGCGCGGCACCGATCCGCCGGCCGCGGCCCGTGCCGCTGGCACCGGCTCGTCGCCCGTCAGGGTCGGATCCGGGGTGCCCTCGTCCTCATCGACCGCGGCGGGCCCGGCGGCCGCCGATGCCCCGTTGCCAGCCGCGGTGCCCGCAGCCGCGGTGCCCGGCACTGCGGCCCTGGTCTTGCGCTGCGCCGCACGCCCACCGGACGCGCGCACCGCTACCTGCCTGGCCAGCTGCTTGTACTGCGGCTGGCGCTCCTTGAGGTCGGCGAGCACCGGCGTCGCGATGCAGATGGAGGAGTAGGTGCCGGACAGCATGCCGATGAACAGCACCAGGGCCAGGTCCTTCAGCTCGCCGTTGCCGAGCAGGGTGACGCTGACCACGAGGATCGCGGTCACCGGCAGCAGGGCGATCAGCGAGGTGTTGATCGACCGCACCAGGGTCTGGTTCAGCGCCAGGTTAGCTGCCTGGCTGTAGGTGGTCCGGCGGGTGCCGAGAATGCCGGCCGTATTCTCCCTGACCTTGTCGAAGACCACCACCGTGTCGTACAGCGAGTAGCCGAGGATGGTCAGCAGGCCGATGACGGTCGCCGGGCTGACCTGGAAGCCGGTCAGCGCGTAGACGCCGATGGTGATGACGATGTCATGCACCAGCGCGACCAGCGCCGCGCTCGCCATCCGCCACTCGAAGGCGATCGACAGGTAGATCACGATGACGATCAGGAACGCGATCAGGCCCTTGAGCGCCTTCTGCGATATCTGGCTGCCCCAGCTCGGGCCGATGAAGGTGACGCTGATGGCGTTCGGGCTGAGATGGTACTTCGCGGCCAGGGCGTCGGCCACGTGCTGGGCCGTCGTCTGCGGGATACGGTTGGTCTGCACTTCCCACAGCGGCGCCTTGCCGGGCGGCTTGACGGACTGGATGCTCGCGTCGGCGCCGCCGCCGGCGGCTACCACGGTGGACAGGATCTGGCTGGTCGATGCGCCCGGCGCGGAGAACTCGAATTCCGAGCCGCCCTTGAAGTCCACGCTGTAGTCGAGCCCGCGCACCAGCAGCGCCACGACGCTCACCAGCAGGATCACGCCGGAGATCATGTACCAGAGCTTCTGGCGGCCGACGAAGTCGAAGGAGACCTCACCGCGGTACAGGCGACCGGCGATGTTGCCGAGCCAGTGCATCAGGCCTCCTTCGGGGTGCCCGGCGTCGTGCTCGCCGGGCGCCGGGCGCCGCGCCACGGCGAGCGGGCGCCGAGCCGGGCCGCGTCAAGGCCGGAGAGCCGGTGGCCCTGGCCGTAGAACTTGGTCCGCGCCAGCAGCGTAACCATCGGCTTGGTGAACAGGAAGACCACGACGATGTCGATGACGGTCGTCAGGCCGAGCGTGAACGCGAAGCCCTGCACCTGTCCGATGGCGAAGTAGTACAGCAGGGCCGCGGCCAGGAACGACACCGTGTCGGAGACCAGGATCGTGCGCCTGGCCCGCACCCAGCCGCGCTCGACCGCGGCGCGCAGCGACCTGCCCTCCCTGACCTCGTCTCGCAGCCGCTCGAAGAACACCACGAACGAGTCGGCCGTGATCCCGATGGCGACGATGAGGCCAGCCACGCCGGCCAGCGTCAGGGTGAAGTTCTCGTACTTGGACAGCAGCACGACCGCCAGGTAGGTCAGCGCCGCCGCGATGGCCAGGCTGAGCACCGACACGACGGCGAGGCCGCGGTAGTAGAGGAACGAGTAGATGACGACCAGCAGCAAGCCGAGTGCACCCGCGATAATGCCGGCACTCAGCTGGGCGGAGCCCAGGGCCGGCGAGACCGAGGAGGACTGCTGGATCTTGAAGCTCAGCGGCAGCGCGCCGTACTTCAGCACGTTGGCCAGGTAGTTGGCGCTGGCCTCGGTGAAGTTGCCGCTGATCTGGCTTTGGCCGCCGGTGATCGGCTGCTGGACGTACGGTGCCTCGATGACCTTGCCGTCCAGCACGATCGCGAAGTCATCCAGCACCGATGTCGGGGTGCCCGAGTTGGAGTACGTGTCGTACATGCTGGACGTGAGGGTGGCGAAGGCTGCCGAGCCCTGACCGTTGAGGTTGAAGGTCACGACCCACTCGTTGTTGCTGGAGTCCAGCACGGCGGCAGGAGACTTCAGCTCTCCGCCGGTCACCTTGGCCTTGTCCAGGACGTACTTGATGCCCGAGAACGAGCCGGTCCCGCAGGAGACGATCTGGGAGTTGACGTCGTCCCAGGCGGCGGAGTTATCGCCGTATATCTGGCTCTGCCAGTTCTTATCCGCGCAGTTGAGCTTGTTGAACAGCTTGAGGACCGACGGCTCGACCTTGCTGGCGTCACCGGCGGTCGTGCTGGTCACCGGCGAGCTGGCCGATGGCGCCGGGCTCGCCGGCGCGCTCGCCGCGGCCGAGCTGCTCGCCGCGGGCTTGGCCGAGGCGCCGACGGCGGGAAGCCGTCGGGCCGCGGCGGCCTGGCCGCTTCCGCTGGAGCCGGAACTGGTCTTGGCGCTCGGCGAGGCCTTGGCGGACGCCGACGGGCTGGCAGACGCCTTGGCGGTGCTGCTGGCCGAGGGAGAGGCACTGGGCGACGCCGTCGAGGACGGCGTCAGGTCCTGCTGCGGCACGCACTGGGTACCTTCGCCGGAGCAGAGCAGCACCTGCCGGAGGCGGAGCAGCGCCGTGGTCCCGACCAGGTTGTCAACCTGCTGCGAGCCCTTGCCGGGCACGGACACGTTGATGATGTCCTTGCCCTGCTGGACCACCGAGGAGCCGGAGAAGCCGGCCCCGTCCACCCGCTGGTTCATGATCGAGATGGCCTCGTTCATGTCGGCCTGGGACGGCGTTGCCCCCTTCTTCGGGGGGACGGCCTGCAGCGTCACCGTGGTGCCGCTGGACAGGTCCAGGCCGAGCCCGACCTTGAAGCTCTTGTGCCAGTCCCCCGGCGAGGTCAGGTTCGTGCCGATGGCCACCGCCACCAGCACGATGAGCAGGGCCGCCAGGACAGCCAGGTACCGCCCCGGGCGGGAGGTTTGGGTGGGTGGAGCCACGTTCGCCCGTCCTTAGCTCTCAGCGAGCGTCGCCGTCAGATGGTCAGGTCACCGCGGTTATCGGCCGAGGTCTCCTCGTGGTGATCCGGCTCCGGCATCGTGGTGGTGCCGGTGGGCTCGCCGTCGGGGATCACTTCCATGACCCCGCGGCGCAGCATGCGGATGTTCACGCCCGGAGCGACCTCGAGGACGATGTCCCGGTCGTCGCCGGAGACGACGGTGCCGTAGATGCCGGCCGTCGTGCGGACCTGTTGACCAGGCACGACCGCACTCTGAGTCTGCTGCGCCCGGCGCGCCCTGGTGCGCTGCGGCCGGATAATGGCGACGTAGAAGACGCCGAACAGGACGATGATGATGAGCAGCGGCAAGTAGCTGGAGCTCTTGGTGGTCGTCGTCGTGGCGGCGAGAATCATGCTCCCCATCACGGGGCTTCCTTCCGGTTGATTGCCGCGGCGGCCGTAGGCACCGGCCGAGCGCCTCACCGGGCGAACCCGGCATCAGCGGCCCGCAGCTGTCATTGGACCAACTGCCGAAGTGTAGCGGCGCATGAGCGACGCACCAACAGGCTACGGCTTCTGGCGAGCGATCGTGACCAGCCTGCGACCAGCCGTGACATTCCGGGCCCGCAACCTGCCTGCTGCTCGCCCTGGGCCAGTGATCCCTCAGCCAAACAGGGTAGCCGCGCCGTCCGCGCCGCCGGCCGGGGTTCGCGGGAGCGGCACGCCCAGATGCGCCCAGGCCGCCGGGGTGGCAACCCGGCCGCGCGGGGTGCGCGCGATCAGGCCGGCCCGGACCAGGAACGGCTCGGCCACCACCTCCACGGTCTCCGGCTCCTCGCCGATGGCCACCGCGAGCGTGGACAGCCCTGCCGGGCCGCCGCCGAACCGGTGCACCAGCGCCGACAGCACGGCCCGGTCGAGCCGGTCCAGGCCACTCTCGTCCACCTCGTAAAGCTCCAGCGCCGCCCTGGCAACCGGGCGGGTCACCACGCCGTCACCGCGGACCTCCGCGTAGTCGCGGAGGCGGCGCAGCAGCCGGTTGGCGATCCGCGGCGTGCCGCGGGAGCGGCTCGCGATCTCGTCAGCGCCATCGCCGGGCAACCTGACCCCGAGCAGGCTCGCTGACCTGCGCACGATGACACCCAGCTCGTCTGGCTCGTAGAAGTCCAGATGCGCGGTGAAGCCGAATCTGTCCCGCAGCGGCGCTGGCAGCAGCCCGGCCCTGGTGGTGGCGCCGACCAGCGTAAACGGCGCGATATCCAGCGGGATGGCGGTCGCGCCCGGGCCCTTGCCGATGATCACGTCAACCCGGAAGTCCTCCATGGCCAGGTACAGCATCTCCTCGGCCGGCCGGGCGACCCGGTGGATCTCGTCAATGAAGATCACCTCGCCCTCGCTGAGCGTGGAGAGGATCGCGGCCAGGTCGCCCGCTCGCTCGATCGCCGGGCCGCTGGTGACCCGCAGCGGAGCGCCGAGCTCCGCGGCGATGATCATGGCAATGGTGGTCTTGCCCAGGCCGGGCGGACCGGACAGCAGCACGTGATCGGGGGTACCGCCGCGGCGGACCGCGCTCTCCAGCACCACGGACAGCTGCTCGCGGACACGGCCCTGGCCGATGAACTCGCTCAGCCGTTTCGGCCGCAGCGCGCTCTCCACCGCCTGGTCATCGGCGTCGGCCAGGGCCGACACCAGCCGGTCAGGGACACCCGCCTGGTCAGTGCCGCCGCGCACGGGCAGCGGCCCGGGCCGGTCCGGCTGACCGGGCCGGTCAGGGCCGCCGGGGCTGCGGCTCATGTCCGGCCCAGCACCCGCAGCGCCGCCCGCAGCGCCACAGACACGTCCACCGGGGGCTCCCCGTCCGAGCCGTTCAGCAGCTCAGGCTCGACCGCCGCAATCGCCTGGTCAGCGTCCCTGGCCTGCCAGCCCAGGCTGACCAGCCCGGTGCGTACCTGCTCGCGCCAGGGCGGCGGCCCTGGCTGCTGCCCGGGGGTGCCGGTCGTCAGGCCATCGCCCGGCGAGCCCAGCCGGCCCGCGAGCTCCAGCACGATCCGCTGAGCGCCCTTCCTGCCGATGCCCGGCACGGTCATCAGCGCGGACAGGTCCTCGGCCGCGATGGCCCGGCGGAGCGCATCCGGGGTGAACACGGCCAGCATGGCCAGCGCCAGCCGCGGGCCGACCCCGCTCGCGGTCTGCAGCAGCTCGAAAGTCGTGCGCTCGTCCTCGGTGCCGAACCCGTACAGGGTCAGTGCGTCCTCCCGGACGACCAGGCAGGTGGCGACCCGGGCGCGCTCCCCTGGCCGCAGCCTGGCCAGGGTGCCCGGCGTGCACTGGACCAGCAGCCCGACGCCGCCGACCTCGATCACCGCACCGTCCGGCGCCACCGAGCCGACTACGCCGTCCAGGTGCGCGATCATGCCGTCCGCCAGGAGGTGCGCCGGGTGGCGGGGGCCGCCGCCAGGCGATCCTGCATCCCGCCGCGCCACAGGTGGCAGATCGCGAGCGCCAGCGCGTCGGCGGCGTCGGCCGGGCGCGGCGGATCCGTCAGCGCGAGCAGCCGGCTGACCATGTGCGTCACCTGTTCCTTTCCGGCGCGGCCATTGCCGGTGACCGCCGCCTTGACCTCGCTCGGAGTATGCATCGCCACCGGCAGCCCGCGGCGGGCGGCGCACACGATGGCCACCGCGCCGGCCTGCGCCGTGCCCATCACGGTGCGCACGTTGTGCTGGCTGAACACCCGCTCCACGGCGACGGCATCGGGCTGGTGGGCGATCAGCCAGCGCTCGATCTCCTGTTCCAGGGTCAGCAGCCGGAGGGCGATGTCGGTGCCGGCCTCGGTACCGATCACGCCGGCCGCGATCAGGCTCAGCCTGCGGCCGGGGGTTCCCTCGATGACGCCAAGCCCGCACCGGGTGAGGCCAGGGTCGACGCCGAGCACCCGCATGAGCCACCATCCCGGTTCCGCGTCGCTGGCGAACATGTGTTCGGCTGAGACATTACCGGCTCGCGGGCCTGGCGGCCGGCCACCCGGGCGGCGTGTCGCGGCTGGGCCCCGACCGGGTGACCCGGCCGGGAACCGCGTCGATGCGCAGGCGCTGCTGCTGTAGCAGCGGCAGCCACGCTTCCACGCGGCAGCCGGACTGCCGACCGGGCGCGGCGCGCGGCGGGCGGCGGACGGCCGGACGGCAGGCCGGACGCGACGGGCCGCCCGGCAGAGCGCGGCAGGGCGGCGGACGGCAGGGCGGCGGACGGCAGGGCGGCGGACGGCAAGAAGACGGGCGCCGGACGGCAGGCCGGACGCGGCAGGCCGGACGCGGCAGGCCGCCCGGCAGAGCGCGGCAGGGCGGCGGACGGCAGGGCGACCGGCGGGAAGAAGACCGGCGGGAAGAAGACGGGCGGCAGGGCGGCGAGATCAGCAGACGAGATCAGAAGTAGTCGTACATGAACGCGGTGCCGGTGAACGCCTCGTCCACCGCCGCGTCGGCGGCCAGGTCACCGTCGGCCGCCAGCCCGGCGCCGCGCAATGTGGCCAGCGGTGTCCCCGCGTAGAGCGCGGCGAGGCCGCGCGAGCCCAGCCGCAGCGGCGGCGCGGCACTGGCCGGCAGGCTGCTGCGGCTCAGCTCCCCCTTGCCGCCGCTGACCTGCAGCAGCCACTGGCCGGAGTTGGACGGGCGCTCGCCGTCGTGCAGGGCCAGCGGGACGGCCAGCTCGGTGCCATCGGGGAAGCCGCGGCCCGCGATCGCGGCCGGGGCGTCCACCAGCCGGAGCATCCACATCTCCCGCCGGGCCAGCCGGACGTCCGGCTCGCGGACCAGCCAGCTGACCGGATCGGCCGGTGCCGCGATCGCCCGCACGCTGCGCGCGATGGTCCCGTGCGAGGCGACGATGGCCCACAGCATGCGCGTCGTGGCCGCCGAGCCGGCCTGCAGGCCGTACACCAGGACCTCCTCATCCGACCGGTTCCACTGATAGGCGAGCAGGCCGTCCGCCGCCAGGTAGCAGTAGATGTCCTCGTCGTCCAGGCTGTGCGCGAACGACTCGGTGTCGAAGGTGACCGGCCCGCAGTCGCGGCCGCGGGCATGCAGCTCGCCGATCAGGGTGATCATCCTGGCCGCGTCGGCCGGGCCGCCGCGGCGGATGACCGGTGCGGCCCGGCTGGCGGCCCCGCTGGCGGCCCCGCTGCCGTCGCCAGCCCCGGCGCGGACGCCAGGACCATCCGGCAGGGCCTGCCGGTCCGGCGGCTGAAGCGAGCGCAGCGACCGGGCCGGCACCTCGACCTGGTACTGCCCGCCGGCCAGCTCCCAGCCCACCGACCGGTACAGGCCGGTCGTCGCCGGATACAGCGCGGACAGCGGGTAGCCGCGCTCCGCGATCTGGGCGAGCAGCTCGGTCATCAGCCCGCGGCCCACGCCGCGGCCGCGCTCCTCCGGGGCGACCTTCACCCCGGCGACGCCGGCCATCGGCAGCGACCGGCCGTGCCACCACTGCCGCATGTCGAAGTACCGGGCCGAGCCAACCTGCCGGCTGCCGTCGAAGGCGCCCAGGTACCGGCCCGAGACCACGCTGGCCCGGGCGCTCGCCAGCCGCCGCTCCCGTTCCGCCTCGCCGAACGGGCCGAAGGCCCGCCGGGCGAGGTCGAGGTCGGGCTCGAGATCGTCGTCCGCTGTCAGCAGGCGGAATTCGACGCTCACCCAAGCTTCTCCATGACCTCGTCGGAGACGGCGTAGTTCGCGTAGACATCCTGCACGTCGTCGGAGTCCTCGATGGCCTCGATGAGCCGGAACACCCTCCTGGCGTGCTCCTCATCGAGCGGCACCTCGACCGAGGGCAGGAAGGCGGCCTCCGCCGACTCGTACTCGATCCCCGCGTCCTGCAGCGCCGAGCGCACAGTCACCAGATCGGTGGCCTCGCTGACCACCTCGAAGGACTCGCCGAGGTCGTCGACCTCCTCGGCCCCGGCTTCCAGGACCGCCGCCAGCACGTCGTCCTCGGTCACCCCGGACGCCTTGGGGACGATCACGACGCCCTTCCGGTTGAACAGGTAGGACACCGAGCCGGGATCAGCCATCGAGCCCCCGTTGCGGGTAAGCGCCGTGCGCACCTCGGCGGCGGCCCTGTTCCGGTTGTCGGTCAGGCACTCGACCAGCACGGCCACCCCGCCGGGGGCATAGCCCTCGTAGGTAACCGCCTCGTAAGCCGCGCCGCCAGCCTCCAGGCCCGCGCCGCGGCGCACGGCCCGGTCGATGTTGTCGTTCGGAACCGAGCTGCGCTTGGCCTTCTGCACGGCGTCATACAGCGTCGGGTTGCCCGCGGGATCCGGGCCGCCGCTGCGGGCGGCCACCTCGACGTTCTTGATCAGCTTGGCGAACAGCTTGCCCCGCCTGGCATCGACCACGGCCTTCTTGTGCTTCGTGGTTGCCCACTTGGAGTGGCCGCTCATGAATCTTTCCTCACCATGTCAACGAAGAGCTCGTGGATCCGCCGGTCGCGCGTGAGCTCGGGATGAAAGGACGTCGCGAGCGCCGGACCCTGGCGAACCGCGACGATCCTACCGGTGCCGGGCTCGCTCGCGAGCACCTCGACCGCGCTGCCGGCCTGCTCGACCCAGGGCGCGCGGATGAACACCGCGCGGTACGGCGGGCCGGCCAGCCCGCTGACCGCCAGGTCGCTTTCGAATGAGTCGACCTGGCGGCCGAACGCGTTGCGCCGCACGGTCATGTCGATGGCGCCCAGGGTCTGCTGCCCCGAGGCCGGGTCCACCAGCCGGGTAGCCAGCAGGATCAGCCCGGCGCAGGACCCGAACGCGGGCATGCCGCCGCCGATCCGCTTGCGCAGCGGCTCGGCCAGCCCGAAGATCTCGGCGAGCTTCCAGATCGTGGTGGATTCCCCGCCGGGGATGATCAGGCCGTCGACCGCGTCGAGTTCCTCTGGCCGGCGAACCGGGACCGGCGTCGCACCGACGTCCCGCAGCGCGCGGAGATGCTCGGCCACGTCACCCTGGAGTGCCAGCACCCCCACGGCCGGGGAGTGGCCGGCCATCACCAGCCGCGGCCGGCGTAACGCTGGTCCGGCGGCAGCGTGTCCAGGTTGATGCCCGCCATCGGCTCGCCCAGCCCGCGGGAGACCTTGGCGATCACGTCCGGGTCGTCGTGGAAGGTGGTGGCCTTGACGATGGCCGCCGCCCGCGCCGCCGGGTTAGCCGACTTGAAGATGCCCGAGCCCACGAACACGCCGTCGGCGCCCAGCTGCATCATCATCGCCGCGTCCGCGGGAGTCGCGATGCCGCCTGCGGTGAACAGCACGACGGGCAGCTTCCCCGCCGCCGCCACCTCCGCCACCAGCTCGTAGGGAGCCTGCAGGTCCTTCGCCGCGGCGTAGAGCTCGTCGGCCGGCAGCGACGCCAGCCGCGCGATCTCGGACCTGATCCCGCGCATGTGCCGGGTCGCCTCGACCACGTTCCCGGTGCCGGCCTCGCCCTTGGACCTGATCATCGCCGCGCCCTCCGCCAGCCGCCGCAGCGCCTCGCCCAGGTTCGTGGCGCCGCACACGAACGGGACGGTGAATTCCCACTTGTTCACGTGGTGCGCCTCATCGGCGGGCGTGAGCACCTCGGACTCGTCGATGTAGTCAACGCCGATGGCCTGCAGCACCTGGGCCTCGGCGAAATGACCGATCCGGCACTTGGCCATCACCGGGATGGAGACGGCGGAGATGATGCCATCGATCATGTCCGGGTCACTCATCCGGGCCACGCCGCCCTGCGCCCTGATGTCAGCGGGCACGCGCTCCAGGGCCATGACGGCGACGGCGCCGGCGTCCTCGGCGATCTTCGCCTGCTCGGCCGTGACCACGTCCATGATCACTCCGCCCTTGAGCATGTCAGCCATGCCCTTCTTGACCCGGACGGTGCCTTTCTCGCTCGCGAGGCTGGCCGGGGCATCCGTGCCGGTGAAGCCGATCGTGCTCTCGGACGGTTCGTGGACTGACACGGGAATTCCTTACTGATCGCTGCGAATGACTGCTTCCATGGTAGTAACCCGGGTCAGCTGGTCAGGTGCGGCATGTCCGCGCCCCGGCCGTCCTCGCCGGCCGGGGCGAGCGAGTCGTCAATCTCGAAGAACTCGGGCATCGCGGCCCCGCCGGCCAGCCGCAGCGCCCTGGCCAGCCACTTGCGGCGGGCGATCCGGGTGGCAGCCACGGCGTCGTTGTAGAACTTCCTGGCCAGGAAGACCTGGTGGGCGGCGCCCTCCAGCTCGGCGAGCAGTTCCTCGGCCCCCTCGGCGCCCGACAGCGAGGCGCGGAAGTCGGACTGACTGAATACCGCGCGCAGCGCCCTGGTCAGGTCGCTTTCCGGCATCTCCTGGCCCGACCGCGCCGACCTGGCGTCATGCGCGGCCCCGGCGAGCACGAGGCTCGCGGCCGGGTCGAGCAGCCCGCTGGAGGCCAGCTCCAGCGCCACTGAGCTGCGCCGGATCAACGCCGCGTCCAGGGCGAACCTGGCCGCCTCCAGCCGCGCGTGCAGCCGGTCCAGCCGTCCCGCCCGCCAGGACACGTACACGCCGATCATCGCCAGGACGACGATCACGATGACGCTGGTGATGGCGGTCACAGCGCGACAGCCATGCGGCCGGCGGCCGGGGCCACCGCCTCGTAGACCCGCAGCACGTCACGGGCCACGACCTTCCAGTCGTAGTCCCGGACGGCCACCGATGCGGCCGCCGCGAGCGTCGCCCGCCGGGCCGGGTCATCCAGCAGCGCCGGCCGCGGCCGCCAGGCTCGCCGCGCTGCCGGTCTCGAACAGCTCCCCGGCCCGGCCGCCGCGCAGCACCCGCCGGAACGCGTCCAGGTCACTGGCCGCGATCGGCGCGCCGGCCGCCATCGCCTCAGCCAGCACGATCCCGAAGCTCTCGCCGCCGGTGTTCGGCGCGCAGAACACGTCGACGGAGTGCAGCATCCGTACCTTGTCCTCGTCGCTGACCTGGCCGAGCAGCACGACTCGGCCGCGCAGGCCGGCGGGCACCTGCTCCAGCGCCTCGTCGGCATCGCCGGGCCCGGCCACGAGCAGGCGCAGGCCCGGACGCTGCGGCGCCATCAGCGCGAAGGCCTGCAGCAGGATGGCCAGTCCCTTGCGCGGCTCGTCGATCCGGCCCAGGAAGCCCAGCGTCCCGCCGGCCCCGGGCCAGCCGGGCAGCGGATCAGCCTTCTCGAAACGGCGCACCGAGACCCCGTTTGGAATGAGGACAGCGTCGCCGCCCAGATGCTCGACCAGCGTCGTCCGCGCTGCCTCCGACACCGCGATCCGGCCGCTGATCTTCTCCAGCGCCGACTGCAGGATCGGCTGGGCCACGTGCAGCATGCGGGACCGGGGGATGGCGGTGTGCACGGTCGCGACGATCGGGTCGTCGGCGACCCAGCAGGCCAGCAGGCCCAGGCTGGGCGCGGTGGGCTCGTGCACGTGCAGGACGTTGAAGTTGCCGTCCTTCACCCAGCGGCGCACCCGGCTGACCGCGCCGAAGCCGAACGCCAGCCGGGCCACCGAGCCGTTATAGGGCACCGGGACGGCGCGGCCGGCCGACACCACGTAATAGGGCAGCAGTGACTCGTCCTCGGCCGGCGCTATGACCGAGACCTCGTGGCCGAGCTCGATCAGCGCCTCGGCAAGTCCCCGGACGTGCTCCTGCACGCCGCCGGGGACATCCCAGGTATAGGGGCAGACCAGGCCGATTCTCATGGGTCGCCCGCTCCGCGGCTCGCTGCCCCCTGGCCTGCCGCGCCCTGGGCGGCCGCTGCGCGTGCCTGCGCGGCGGCCAGCCGGGCCGGGTCGAGGTCAGCGGTGAACACCCGCTGCAGCATGTGCCAGTCCTGCGGGTGGGCCCGGATCCCATCCTCGAAGAACCGCGCGACCTGCTGCGTCATCGCGGTCACCTGCTGCCTCCTGTCTCCGTCCGGCGGCACCGGGATCTCCTCGCCGATCCGCACGCCCCAGCCGGAGCCGTCGAACCACAGCGCGACCGGCATCAGGGCGGCGCCCGTCTGCAGGGCCAGGGCGGCCGCTCCCGGCGTCATCCTGGCCCGCTCGCCGAAGAACTCCACCTCGATGCCGCCGCCCGTGACGTCCCGGTCGGAGACCAGCACGACCACCCGGCCGGCCCGCAGGCGCTGCGCCAGGATGCCGAACGGCCTGGCCCCCCCGCTGGCCGGCAGCACCTCCATGCCGAGGCTCTGACGAAAAGCGACGAACCGGTCATACACCGACTCCGGCTCGATGTGCTCCATCACGGCTGTAATGGAGCCTGCCCCCTGGGCAATAATCCATGCCCCCGCCTGATCCCAGTTCCCCATGTGCGGCAACGCGAAAACAATGCCGCGCCCGGCCGCCAGGTCGGCGAAGGCTTTGTCAAACGGGCCGTAGGCGTGCATTCCCTCCACCAGCCGCTCAACTGGCATAACGGGCAGCCTGAATACTTCTAGCCAGTAGCGCGCATACGACCGCATAGATTCCCGCGAGGTGGCCCGCAGTTGCTGCTGTGTCGCATCCGGGCCGAGCACCCGCCGCAGGTTGGCCTCCAGGACCTGCACCCGCGGGCCCTGCCGGCGCCAGGCGATGTCAGCGACATAACGGAACCCGGCCTGCGCCCATGCCTCGGGAACCCGGCAGAGCAGCGACCAGCCCAGGCCGTATCCGAGCGCGGCCAGCCGGTCCTTCAGTCCTGGCATCCGTTACCTCCAGCTGCGGAACCCTTACTTCCAGCCGCGGAGCCCTCGCTTCCGGCTGCGGAGCCCTCGCTTCCGGCCGCGGAACCCGGCCCGCGCTGCTCGCCCGGCCCGGCCGCCCCCACGCCGCCCGGCCCCGGCCCTGGCGCTGCCGACGCGGCGAGTGCCGCGGCGGAACGGCGTGCCGCCAGCACTCGCTGCCCGAAGGTGATCGTGCTCACTGCCGCGAGCAACCAGAGACCTGCTGGAAGGACATACGGTACGCCAAGGCCGGACAGGCCCGCCGCAACAAGCCCGATAAGCAGCCGTTCGGTCCGTTCTGCGAAGCCGGCATCGGCCTTCAGCCCGAGACTCTCGGCTCGCGCCTTGGCGTAAGACACCAGCGCCCCGGAAACCAGGCAGTACACGGCGACCCCGGCCAGCAGGTGACTGCGGCCGCCCAGCACGAACCAGGCGGCCAGGCCGGCGAAGATCGCCGCGTCCGCCACCCGGTCCAGGGTGGAGTCGAGGAACGCCCCGAAGCTGCCGGTCGTCCCCTTGACCCTGGCCAGGGTGCCGTCGAGCATGTCGGCGAGCACGAAAACGGTGCAGACCACCACCCCGGCGAACAGGTGGCCCGTCGGGAACAGCGCGAGCGCGCCGGCCGACACGCCGACCGTCCCGATCATGGTCAGCGCGTTGGGGGTTACCGGGGTGCGCGCAAGCGCCCGGCCGGCCGGGGTGAGCAGGCGGGCGAGTGCCGGTCGCAGCTTGGTCAGCATGGCGGCTTGATCCTACTGGCGCGCGGCGCCGACGCCAGGCGGTTGCGCGGCCGGACACACCGCCGGACACACCGCCGGACACACCGGGACAGCCATGGGTGATTGCACCCGGGGGCTTGTGGTCGCCAGCCCGCAGGTAAAGGCTGGGCGTGCAGCAGGCGAACACGCTATTAGGAGGCGATGCTGATGGCGGATAAAGGTCACGCACCGGGAGCCGCCGGCAGGGCACCATCGGCCGGCCAGCCCGAGAGCGTACGCAACGTGGTGCTGGTCGGCCACTCAGGAGCCGGGAAGACAACGCTGGCCGAGGCGCTGCTGGCCGCCACGGGAACGATCCAGCGGGCGGGGCGGGTCGAGGACGGCAGCACCGTCAGCGACTTCGACGAGGTGGAAATCCGGCAGCAGCGCTCGGTGAACCTCACGCTGGTGCCGTTCGAGCACGCCGGGATCAAGGTGAACCTGCTGGACGCCCCCGGTTACGCCGACTTCACCGGCGACCTGCGGGCCGGCCTGCGCGCCGCTGACGCCGCCCTGTTCACCATCTCGGCCGCGGACGGCGTGGACGGCCTGACCCGGATGCTGTGGGAGGAGTGCGCGGCCGTGGGCACCCCGCGCGCCGTGATCGTCACCAAGATCGATCACCAGCGCGGCGATTTCGACGAGGCACTGGCCGCCTGCCGGAGCGCGTTCGGCGACTCCGTCGCACCGCTGTACCTGCCGGTCGGCGACGGCCAGGGCGGCGTGCGCGGCCTGATCGGGCTGCTGTCGCAGCGGTTTCACGACTACTCATCGGGCAGCCGGGCCGAGACCGGCATCGAGCCCGCTGACGCGGACCGGACCGAGGCGGCCCGCAGCTCGCTGATCGAGGCGATCATCCAGGAGAGCGAGGACGAGTCGCTGATGGACTCGTATCTCTCCGGCGAGCAGATCGAGGTCAAGGGGCTGATCGAGGACCTGGAGAAGGCGGTGGCCCGGGGCAGCTTCTACCCGGTGCTCGCCGTGGCCACGCCGCACGGCATCGGCCTGACCGAGCTGCTGGAGATCATCACCCAGGCGTTCCCCGCCCCGGCCGAGCATCCGCTGCCCTCGGTCACGACCGTGGACGGCAAGCCGGTCAGCGGCATCGCCTGCGACCCGGACGGGCCGCTCATCGCCGAGGTCGTCAAGACCACCTCTGACCCCTACGTCGGCCGGATCAGCCTGGTCCGGGTGTTCTCCGGCACGCTGCGGCCCGATGCCACCGTGCACGTGTCCGGGCACGGGCGCGCCGACAGCGGGCACGCCGACCACGATCAGGACGAGCGGATGGGTGCGCTCACCTCGCCGCTGGGCAAGCACCAGCGCAGCGTGGCCATGTGCGCCGCCGGGGACATCTGCGCCGTGGCCAAGCTGTCCACGGCGGAAACCGGGGACACGCTCTCCGACAAGGACCGGCCGCTGCTGATGGAGCCCTGGCACATGCCGGAGCCGCTGCTGCCGGTCGCGATCGTGGCCAAGTCCAAGGCCGACGAGGACAAGATGTCGCAGGCCCTGGCCCGGCTGGTGGCCGAGGACCCGACGCTGCGGCTGGAGAACAACGCCGAGACCCGCCAGCTGGTGCTCTGGTGCATGGGCGAGGCGCACGCCGATCTCGCGCTGGACCGGCTGGCCAGCCGCTACGGGGTCGAGGTCGAGACAACCCCGCTGCGGGTGCCGCTGCGCGAGACGCTGGGCAGCAAGGCCGACGGGCTGGGCCGCAATGTCAAGCAGACCGGCGGGCACGGCGAGTTCGGCATCTGCCACATCGAGGTCGAGCCGCTGCCATCCGGCGGCGGGTTCGAGTTCGTCGACAAGATCGTCGGTGGGGTGGTACCGCGGCAGTTCATCCCGTCGGTCGAGAAGGGCGTCCGGGCGCAGATGGAGCAGGGCGTGATCGCCGGGTACCCGATGGTCGACATCCGGGTCACCCTCTACGACGGCAAGGCCCACTCGGTGGACTCCTCGGACATGGCCTTCCAGAAGGCCGGCCGGGCCGCGCTGCGGGACGCGACGGACAAGGCGCAGGGCCTGCTGCTCGAGCCGGTTGACGAGGTCTCGGTGCTGGTCGCTGACGACTTTGTCGGCGCGGTCATGTCGGACTTGTCGTCGCGCCGCGGCCGGGTGCTCGGCACCGAGCCGGTAGCCGGCGGCCGGACGCTGGTCAAGGCGGAGATCCCGGAGCTGGAGATCACCCGTTATGCCATCGACCTGAGGTCGATGTCGCACGGCACGGGCTCGTTCACCCGGTCTTACCTGCGCTATGAGCCGCTGCCCTCGCACCTCGCCGAGAAGGTGGCCAGCGAGTCCAAGCCGGGCTAGGCAGCGCGCCGGCGGCCAGGCGGGGCCGGCGGCCGCGCAGGGCCGGCGGCTACGCGGAGGCGGGCTGGCCGGCGCCAGGCCAGGCGCCGGCCAGCATCTGCCTGGTGTCGGCGAGCAGCTGCGGGAGCACCTTCGTCCGGCCGACGACCGGCATGAAGTTGGCGTCACCGCCCCAGCGCGGCACCACGTGCTGGTGCAGGTGCGCCGCGATGCCGGCCCCGGCCACGCCGCCCACGTTCATGCCGATGTTGAAGCCCTGCGCGCCGGATGCCGCGCGCAGCGTGGCCATCGCCCGCTTGGTGAACTCGGCCAGCTCGGCGGTCTCGTCCGCGGCCAGCTCGGTGTAGTCGGCGACGTGCCGGTACGGGCATACCAGCAGGTGGCCGGCGTTGTACGGGTACAGGTTCAGCACCGCGTACACCAGCGTGCCGCGGGCTACGATCAGCCCCTCGTCGTCGCTCAGGCTGGGAATGCGGCAGAACGGGCACTCCGCCGACTCGCTGTTCGCCGGCTTGCCCTGGCCCTTGATGTAAGCCATCCGGTGCGGCATCCAGAGCCGCTGGAACCCGTCCGGCGCATCGTCCACGGCCGGGCTGACTGGCTCGCTCTCGGTCACCGCGCTCAGACCTGCGCCCGGCTGGCCACGGCCGCAGTGATCTCGGCGATCGCCTCGGCGACCGGAACTCCGTTCTTCTGGTCGCCACTCCGGTACCGGAACGAAACGGCTCCCGCGGCCACATCGGCATCGCCGGCCAGCAGCATGAACGGCACCTTCTGCTGCTGCGCGGTCCTGATCTTCTTCTGCATCCGCTCATCACCGGTGTCCACCTGGACCCGGATGCCGTGCTCGCGCAGCAGCGCCGCGACGCCCTGCAGGTAGGGCACGTGCGCGTCGGAGATCGGGATGCCGACTACCTGGACCGGCGCGAGCCAGGGCGGGAACGCGCCGGCGTAGTGCTCGGTCAGGATGCCGAAGAAGCGCTCGATCGAGCCGAACAGCGCCCGGTGGATCATGATCGGCTGCTGCCGGGAGCCGTCGGCGGCCTGGTACTCCAGGCCGAACCGCCTGGGCTCGTTGTAGTCGAGCTGGATGGTGGACAGCTGCCAGGTGCGGCCGATGGCATCCCTGGCCTGGACGGAGATCTTCGGGCCGTAGAACGCCGCGCCGCCGGGGTCGTCGACGAGCACCAGGCCCGATTCCTCCGCGGCCTCGCGCAGCTGGCTGGTGGCCAGCTCCCAGTCCTCGTCGCTGCCGACGAACTTGTCCTTCTCCTGGCCCCGGGTGGACAGCTCGAGGTAGAAGTCATTCAGCCCGTAGTCGCGCAGCAGGTCGAGCACGAACGACAGCAGCCGCTTCAGCTCCGGGCCGGCCTGCTCGCGGGCGCAGAAGATGTGCGAGTCGTCCATGGTGAGCCCGCGCACCCGGGTCAGGCCATGCACGACGCCGGACTTCTCGTACCGGTACACGGTGCCGAACTCGAACAGCCGCAGCGGCAGCTCCCGGTAGGACCGGCCGCGGGACCGGTACACCAGGATGTGGAACGGGCAGTTCATCGGCTTCAGGTAGTACGGCGAGCCGTCGACGTCCATCGGCGGGAACATGCCGTCGGCGAACCAGCCGAGGTGCCCCGAGGTCTCGAACAGCTCCGCCTTGGTGATGTGCGGGGTGTTGACGAACTCGTCGCCGGCCTCCTCGTGCCGGCGCCGCGAGTAGTCCTCCAGCACCCGGCGGATGGTGCCGCCCTTGGGGTGGAAGATCGGCAGGCCGCTGCCGATCTCGGCGGGGAACGAGAACAGGTCCAGCTCGGCGCCGAGCCTGCGGTGATCGCGCTTCTCCGCCTCCGCCAGCATCCGCAGGTACTCGTCCTGCTCCTGGCGCGACGGCCAGGCGGTCCCGTAGATCCGCTGCAGCTGCGGGTTCTTCTCGCTGCCGCGCCAGTAGGCACCGCCGCTGCGCATGAGCTTGAACGCCGGTATCTGCCGGGTGGTCGGCAGGTGCGGGCCGCGGCACAGGTCTTTCCAGCGCACCTCGCCGGAGCCGGGATCGACGTTGTCGTAGATGGTCAGCTCGCCGCCGCCGACCTCCACGGCCTCCTCGGCGCTGACCGCGACGCCGCTGGCATTGTGCGCGGCGGCCAGGTCCGCGGCGGCCATCTCGGTGCCGGCCGCCTCGGCGGCGGGCCCGCTGCCCTTCAGCGCGATCAGCTCGAGCTTGTAGGGCTCGCCGGCCAGCTCGGCCCGTGCCTGGTCGTCGGTCACCACGCGGCGCTCGAAGCGCTGGCCCTGCCTGACGATCTGGCGCATCCGCTGCTCGATCGCCTTCAGGTCGTCCGGGCCGAACGGCCTGGGCACGTCGAAGTCGTAGTAGAAACCGTTCTCCACCGGCGGCCCGATGCCCAGCTTCGCCTCAGGGAACAGCTCCTGGACCGCCTGGGCCAGCACGTGCGCGGTCGAGTGCCGCAGGATGGCCAGCCCGTCCGGGCTGGCGAGCGTCACCGGCTCGACGGCATCCCCGTCGGACAGTGCGGTGCCAAGGTCACGCAGCGCGCCGTTAATCCTGGCCGCCAGGGGCGGCTGGCCGGCAGGCTCATCAGCGGCGAGCGCGGCTCCGGCCGTCGTCCCGGCTTCCACCACGAGCTCGCGTCCGGCGAGGGTGATGTGAAGCTTGTCGGCGGCCACGGCTGACTCCTCTGGCTGAGCTGCGCTAGCCGGGCTGGGCTAGCTGGTCGGTAGCCGGCCCGGATGCTGCTAGCTGAACGCTGCTGGCCGAGCCGGGCTGGCTGCTGCGGGCTGATTACCCTGCGTCCCGATGCTATCGAGGTCAGCGTCGCGCCGTGCGCGGGTATCCGGGCGGACCCGCCGGCGCCGCGGCAGGCTCAGGCCGCGACGGTCACCAGCGTGCCGTAGGTCATGTACGGCCAGATGTACTTGGCCTGCGCGTACGGCAGCTCCACGCAGCCCAGGCTCTGCGGGTAGCCGTAGGAGTAGCGGGGGAAGTAATGCACGGCCTCCCCGGACCGGAAGTACGACACCCAGGACACCGGGTCCGCGTACGTGCTGCCGTCCGGGTTCGTCCCGCGCATGATCTGGAAGCTGTACCTCAGGTACACCGGCGCCGTGCCGATCGTGGTGGGCGCCGCCGGGATGCCGGTGTTGGCCAGGGTGCGCAGGATCTCCCGGCCGTTGTGCCAGACGGTGAGCGTCTCCGGGCTGGCCTCGCTGGCCAGCGCGTAGGAGTAGCCGCTGGTGTTGACCTGATCGGCGGCGAGTGCCCTGAACATGACATCCCAGACCCCGTGCCCGGCCGCGCCGTCCATGGTCAGGCCGTGGTCGGACTCGAACGCCATCACGGCGCCGTCCATGATCAGGCTGGTCGGGGCGCCGTCCTGCCAGAAGTCATGCAGCTCGACCGGGTAGCCGGGCTTCCAGCTGAAGGTGCCAGCGGGCGGCGCGTAGGCGGCGCTGAGCTGGGCGCTGGCATCGCTGAGCGGCGCCGCGGTGCCGGCCGCCGGGGTCCAGGTCAGCGGCAGGTAGCCGAGTTGCGCGAGCAGCTCGGCCATCCGGGCCGGCGCGTAACCGCCGGTCTCGAAGCTCACGGTGTCCGGGGCGGCGAGGGTGCCCCCCGCGGCTGCGGTGACGCCCGCGCTCCCGGCCGGGATCTCGACCCTGACATGCTCGTACTCGGCGAAGCCACGGGCGGGCACGAACTGGACCGCATCAGCGCTGACGTGCTGCCAGCTACCGGGGATGGCCGGGGACACGGCCGGCATCGGCGAGTTCGCCGCCAGCCGGGCCGAGAAGACGACCTTGATGGGGCTCGCGCCGTTCACGCCGGTGGCCGCATCGGCCGGGGTGACCGATACCACCTGCAGCGGATCGGCCGACGGCTTCGACCCGGCGGCCTGGTGCTGACTGCCCGGCGTCGGCTGGGCCGACGCATGGCTCAGCGCCACCCAGATGCCGGCCGCCAGCAGCAAGACGATGACGCCGCCCAGCGCTACGATGCGCCCCCGGAAGGTCCCCAAACTGAACATGCCCGGCAAGGCGGACTCCTTCAACGCGCATGCCCGGATAGTTGTCGGGCTCCCCAGTAGTGACCTGATGTATAGCAGCAGATCCTTCTCTGTGACTCTAATGCCTTTAACCGGGTCAGAGGACCGAGGAGATAAAGAAACGGACACAGCTTGCTGACCACATGCTGAATGCCTCGTTACGGAGCGCAGCGGCGGTGCCGGCCCGCGGCCGCGGCCGCGGGCGTCACTGTGCGCAACCGCGCAGGCCGCTGTCCGCCGCCGTGGAAGTTACTGACCGTCGTGGGCCCGGGCAGCGCACAGCACCGCCCGGCAGCCCGCTGGAGCGGGGCCGGGCGGTGCTGCCGGTGCTGCTGGTGCTGGCAGTGCTGGCTGGCCGGTCAGGCGGTGGTCAGCCGGCGACCGTCACCAGGCTGCCGTAGGTCAGGTAAGGCCAGGCTTCCTCAGCCGAGGTGTAGGGCAGCTCAACGCAGCCGAGGCTCTGCTGGAAGCCGTAGGAGCCGCGCGGGAAGTAGTGCACCGCGTCCCCGCCGTTGAAGTAGGACACGAAGGACACCGGGTCGGCATAGCTGCTGCCGTCCGGGTTCGTACCCTGCATGATCTGGAACCGGAACCTCAGGTACACCGGGAAGGTGCCGTCGACGGTCGGCGAGACCGGAATCCCGGTGTTGGCCAGGCTGCGCATGACGACCCGGCCGTCATGCCAGATGGTCAGCGTCTCGGGCGCTGCCTTGCTGGCGATGGCGTAGGTGTAGCCGTTCTTGTTCCGGTCGCCGCTGGCGGCCGCGCGGAACAGCTTGTCCCACAGCTGCGCGTCGACCGCCCCGTTGATCGTCATGCCGTGCTGCGACTCGAAGGCCATCACCGCTCCAGTGAGCAGCGGATTCGCCTGGTTCGGGTTCCACATGCTGGTCAGCACCGAGGGATAGCCCGGCAGCCAGCTGAAGGTGCCAGCGGGCGGGTCGTAGGCCATCTGCACCTGCCCGGTGGCCTGGTCCCAGGTCGCCCCGGAGCTGTGGCCCATGCCCGCGGGCATATCCGCCGCCCAGTCCAGCGGGAGATAGCCGAGCTGGCTGAGCAGCTCGGCGAGCCGCAGCGGGGAGTACCCGCCGGTGGCGAAGTGCTCGATCACCGGCGAGTTCAGTTCGGTGCCTGACTGCGAGCGGACGCCGGTCAGCCCGGCGGGGACCTCCACCGTCTCCCTGCTATCCGGCCTGAACGCCGTCGCCGGGGTGAAGATCAGCACGTTGCCGTCCTGGGTCCAGCTGCCAGGGACGCTCGGATCCAGCACCGGCTTCGGCGAGTTGGCGGCCAGCGCCTCGGAGAAGCTGACGGCGATCGGCGCGGTCCCATCGACCTGCGCGGTTCCGGGGCCTGGTATCACGGACTCGACCTTGAGCGGTCCGGTCGCGACAGCCGCCTTCTGGCCGCCGCCGGCCGGCTGCCCGGTGCCCGAGTGGACCAGTGCGTAGGTCGCGCCCGCCGCGAGGACCATGATGGTCACCCCGCCGAGCACGAGCAGGCGGATCCGCGCCGACTTCGCGGCCGGCCCGCCCGGCTGGCTCTCCTGAGGGCCCGCCGGCGGCGGCGGCTCTGACTGAGCTGACTGCTCGGACTGCTCGGACTGCTGCGCTGACTCCGGGCCCTGCTTCCGCTTGCCGGGCCATCCCGCACCAAACACGCCGTTCCCCCGTCCATGGCACGCCCGGCTCCATGATCACTGACTGTCACACCGCGCGCCTATATTAGTTACTCAGCGTCACCTGCGTACCCGAGCCAGATCGCAGGGAACCCACCACTCATGTAAACGATCCGTAACGGCGGCCGGGAAAAAGGGCGGGAACCGCCAATACGCTCGTCAATGCCACCGGCTAGCCAGGCGGCCCGCGGCACTGTGCGATGCCGCCGGGGGCGGCCCTGCAGCGGTGGCCGGCGCCGCCAGCCCGGCTGGGGCGTCCATTGCGCGAGCCCATGCGCGCAGCTTCCGGGCGGCCTATAACCGGGCAGCGCCATTGACCACGGACGAACCGGGTCACGCCGCTGACGGCAGGGGAACCGGGCCGGTCCCTGACCGTGACCGAAGGTTAGCGCATCGAGAACTGGCCGTTCACACCCTGTGACCGGCCGTGCGGTCATAACCTGGCCCGCGTGGACATGACCGCCGCACTGGACGCCACCTGGGCCGAGTTCCAGGCGAGGAACCCGGCTGTCCGCCCGGCCAGGTTCGTCATCACCGCGCACGCACCGCGGTCCGGGTGCGGGTCGGCGGACTGGGCTGCTGACCCGGTGATCACCATTAACTACGAGACGCTGGCCCAGCCCGCGCGGGCGGTGGCATGGCTCGCGCACATGGCTGCCCACGCTGCCAGCGGGCCCCGGACCGCCGCTGAGGGCGGATATCACGGCGCCGCCTGGCTGGACGCGGCCATCAGGCTGGGCATGGTCGAGTCGGGGCCGGTGCTATCCGGAACCGGGCACCAGGCCGAACTGCCCGCTGGCGCCTACGCGGACGCGATAGCCCGGCTGCGGGCGGCGCTGGAGTGCTAAGCGATCGCCCGTCGACGTCACGGAGCGCCACCGCGACGGCAGGGACTGCCTTGCGTGGTCGGGACGAAGCTGCACGCGGCCTCAGGGCGGGTCTGGCGCGGGCCCCTGTCAGCGGGCCGCCCCGCCCCGCCCCGGCGGGGCGGGCGGGGTGGAGGTGCAGGTGAGGGGGGCGTTGTCCGGTACGAGGCTGATGTGCACGCCGCCGCCGCCGGGGACAGCGAAGTAGCCGACGCTCAGCTTCTCGCCGGCCGGGATCGCGGACGGGGTGATGATGGTGACGCTGCTCCCGCCGGGCTGCTGCGCAGGCCGGGAGATGACCAGCGGCAACGCGTCCGAGGGACCAGGCACGGTGCACACCGACCCGACCGTGACCAGGGCAGGCACACCAGCCTTGGCCAGTGCCTGACGCAGGGTACTGGGGTCGAAGATCTGCCCTTGAGTCAGTGTGAGGGTGACCGTGCCGCCTGGGTTGCTGTCCACTGAGAACGCCGCGAGGTGAATGTGCACCCCGCCGCTCTGGGTCGCGGCGGGGCCGCCGGCGCCCGGCGGGTGCGGCCCGCCACCGGCCGCGTGGTCGATACCGGCTGCCGCGGCGGCCACGACCGCCGCGGTCGCCAGGCCGGCCGCGGCGTACTTCCGCCGCCGGGCTGCCGTCGCGGGCCGTCGAGACGCAGGCGCTCGGGCGGCGGCGAGCAGGAACTGCTCAAGGTCCCGGCTGAACTGAGGGAGCTCCGGCGGGGCCGGGCGATCGTCAAGGCTGAGCATGCGGCACCTCCCGGTGCGGGTCGGCGGAATGGGGTCGGAACCGTGGTGGGTGCCGGCGAGTGCGTCACGCAGCCGAGCACGGGCGCGCGGCAGGCGGACGCGGGCCGTGTTCGGGTTCATCCCGAGAACGGCCCCGGCCTGGGCCGGGGACAGTCCGTCGCCGCTGACCAGTTGCAGCAGCTCACGGTCTTTCGCTCGCAAGGTCCCGAGGGCGGCAGCCAGCCGGGGCGCGAGCCGGCAGGCGTCGATCGCGGCCTCGACCGCATCGGCCTCGTCGGGGCTCAGCGCCGGCAGCGCCTGCAGCCGGCCGAGCAGCCGTTGCCGGCGCGCAAAGGAGCGGCGCTGGTGTGCCAGCACATGGCGGGCAATCCCGAGCAGCCACGCGGCGGCGTCACCGCCATCGTCGCTGAATCGCCCGGCCGCGCCGAGCGCGGCAAGGAACGTCTCCCCGACCACGTCCGCGACATCGCTGGCGTTGGCGCAGTGGGCGATCGCGTAGCTGAGCATCCGAGGCTCGTAGCGGCGGTAGAAGCGACCGAATGCCTCGGCGTCACCGCGCGCGGTGGCCGCCAGCAGCTGGCCGTCGGACTCGTCCATGCCCTCTAACTGCCCTCACCACGGCAAGCACGTCGTCCCGTCCGAGCTGCCCGGCGGGGCCGCGGCCGGACTGATGGGAAAGCCGGGCCACGGTTTCACGCCATCAGCAACAAGGCCTGGTGGGCGATACTGGGATCGAACCAGTGACCTCCTCGGTGTGAACGAGGCGCTCTCCCGCTGAGCCAATCGCCCGCGCCCGCGGCCGGAACCAGTCCGCCGCGGGGCGATCTCAGATTAGCGCATGCCAGGACCCGAGGCAGTGCGGCGGCGAGCAGCGACTGCCGTAGCCGCCGGGCCTCCGGACTGATCAGGCTCGATGACGCGGCGGCCCGGGCGCGTTGCCGCCTGGACGCCTCCCCGGCAGCCGGCCTCCGGCCGCTCGGGAGCCGGCCTGCGGCGCAACTTTCCCGACCGGGGTGATTTAAGACTATCTGGGTTAATGCCGCTTTTAAGATAAACAATGCGGCATGCGCTCGGCGGCTGCTGGCATGAGAGTGCGGGCGCATTCCCTGAACATTGGGTTGAGCAGTGAGACGAAGGTCACATCACGTCACGCCGGGTCACGGGATGACGAGCCGCCGAAAGCGGTGTTTTATTTCCTGAAGCGTTTGACCAGTTCGCGGCCGGTTTGTTGATCAGTGCCCGAGGTTACAGCGCCTCCATTCGCGGAATCTAACATGCGCGATGTCATTTCTGCGGGACCGGCGCGTCTTCAGATCGGCAAACGTGCACCAATAGGGAAGCCCGGCAATCCGGGACACCACAAGGCAAAGGTCTGACCCGATGATGAACAGCAGCGTTACCGTGTCCGCCGAGCTCGGACTCACTCTCGTAGTTCCCGAGCACGGGGCTGTTCCGCTGGTGGCCAGCCTGTACTACAGCGCCGACGACCCGTACGCCATCAGGATGGCGTTCCACGTGGGCACCGACGAGCCGGTTGAGTGGATCTTCGCGCGGGACCTGCTGGCCGCTGGCCTCGAAGGCCCGGCCGGCGAGGGCGATGTGCAGGTCTGGCCGTCGGAGGAGCATGGCCGCGAGGTGCTCAACCTCGCCTTGTCGTCACCGTTCGGCGAGGCGCACTTCGAGGCGCCCACCAGCAGCACGGCCGCGTTCCTGAGCCGGACCTACGAGCTCATCGCGCCAGGCGCGGAGAGCGAGTTCATCGACGTGGACAGCGAGCTGGACGAGCTGCTCTGGCGCGCCTGAGCGGACCCCGCAATCCGATAGCCCCCCTTACCGGTACCGAAGGGACGCTGCGGCCTTTCCCGGAGCGAGGCACTGATGAATCACCCGTATCACGGATCAGGCGACTCGGCCGACCTCATGGCAAATACCTCGGCAGCCTTTCGGGTAATGGATCCGGGAACGCCCCCCAGGGCCGTTCCGTCGATCGCATGAATTGGCTGCACATCCCTGGTTGTCCCGGTAAGGAATGCTTCATCCGCGACCGCCAGGGCCGAAATGGGCAGATCCTCCTCGATCGCGTCGGCCCATTCGATCACCAGCGCCCGGGTGACTCCCGCCAGGCAGCCGGATGACAGCGGCGGGGTCAGCAGTCGGCCGCCTATGACCACGAAGATGTTGCTGCCGGTGCCCTCGCACAGGTTGCCGGCGGTATTCGCGAAGATCGCCTCGCCGCCGCCCCGCTCTGCCGCGTAGGCCAGCGCCCGCACGTTCTCGCCGTAGGAAGTCGTCTTCAGGCCGGCCAGCGCTCCCCGCTCATTGCGCGGCCACGGCACCGTGACGACCCCGGCCGAGGCAGCCTGCGGGTCCTGCGCGGCCATGGCCACGATCGCGGTGACCGGGGAGTCGCCCCGCTGGGAGCCCAGCGGCGATACGCCCCCGGTCACGGTGACCCGCAGCCGGGCCAGCGGAACCCGCGGCGAGGCATCGATCACGGCCAGCGCGCCGGACCTGATCGAGTCCAGGTCAGGTTCCGGCAGGCCGAGCCCGGCCGCCGAGCGGCTGAGCCGCTGCAGGTGCCGGGTCAGCGCGAACGGCGCGCCGCCGGTCACCTTGATCGTCTCGAAGACCCCGTCGCCCACCACAAGACCGTGGTCAAAGACGGAGATCCTGGCCTCATCGTCGGGGAGCACGACCCCGTTCATCCACACCACCACGGGACGTCACGCTAGCGCAGCCCGGCGCAGTGAGCGCTAGCCGTTTCGCAGAGATCCGGGAGCAGCGTGTCCACGGCCGCGATCTGCCCGGCCACCTCCCGGTCCGCGTCCATCGCCGGTACGTGCTGGCGGAGCAGCGCGTGCACCGCCGCGACCGGCGCGGACGGCGCGGCGACCGGCGCCCGCATGCCGACCCCCTGGGCGGCGCAGAGGATCTCCACGGCCAGGCAGGTCCGGACATTCGCCACGATGTCCCGCAGCTTGCGCACGGCCGTCCAGCCCATCGAGACGTGATCTTCCTGCTTGCCCGATGTCGGGATGGTGTCCACGCTGGCCGGGTGCGCGAGCACCTTGTTCTCGCTGACCAGCGAGGCAGCGGTGTACTGGGCCAGCATGAAGCCGGAGTTGGTGCCGGCCTCCGGAGCCAGGAACGGCGGCAGCCCGCGGGAAAACGCCGGGTCCAGCATCCGGTCCACCCGCCGCTCGCTGATGCTGGCCAGTTCCGAGATCGCCATCCCGAGCATGTCAGCGGCGAACGCCAGCGGCTCGCCGTGGAAGTTACCGGTGGTCATCACCTCGCCGTCCGGGACGATGACCGGGTTGTCCACGATGGCGCCCAGCTCGGTCTCCAGCACCCGCCGGGCGTGCGCGAGCACGTCCCGCACCGCGCCGTGCACCTGCGGGGCGCAGCGCAGGCAGTAGGCATCCTGGACCGCGTGCCTGCTGTGCCGGTGACTGGCCATCAGCGGCGAGCCGGCCAGCAGGGCGCGCAGGTTGGCCGCGCTGTCCAGCTGGCCAGGGTGCGGCCTGATCACCTGGACCCGCTCGTCGTAGGGGCGGCTGGTGCCCATCAGCGCCTCGATCGACATCGCGCAGGCCACGTCGGCGGCCTGGACCAGCAGTTCCGCGTCATGGACCGAGAAGGCCAGCAGCGCCTGCATCGGCTCGGTGCCGTTGACCAGCGACAGGCCTTCCTTCGGGGCCAGCGTGAGCGGCTCCAGGCCGTGCTCGGCCAGCACGTCGGCGGCTGGCCTGCCGGCCGCCGGGTCGCCGGGGCCGCGGAGCCGGCCAGCCCCGATGAGCGGCTGCGCCAGGTGCGCGAGCTGAGCCAGGTCGCCGGAGGCGCCGACCGAGCCCTTGCCGGGGATGACCGGAAGCAGGCCGCGGTCCAGCAGCTCGAGCAGCCGGGCGGGCAGGTCGGCCCGGACGCCCGAGTAGCCGGCCGCCAGCGTTCTGGCCCGCAGCAGGAGTATGGCGCGGACGGCCCGGTCGTCGAGGGGCTCACCGCTGGCCGCGGCGTGCGACAGGATGATGGCCCGCTGCAGCCGGGTCAGGTCCTCCTCGCCCACGCTGGTGTCCGCGAGGGCGCCGAATCCGGTATTCACGCCGTAGACCGGGGCGTTACCGGCGATCGCGGCCGCCACCACGCCTCGGCTGAACTCCATCCGGGCGGCCACCTCGGGCCCGAGCTCGGCGCGCGCCTGGCCGAGCGCGATATCAACGACATCGGTGATGCTGAGGGCGTCGCCATTGACGGTCACAGTTCGCATGGGAGCAGCCTGCCACCCCGGAGCGACCGGCCCGGCGCTGCCCCTGGTCAAGTGGTGGCATGCCGGGCGGATCGGGCCTTAGCGGGCTGCGCAGCCTGCGGCGGCTCGCGGCGGCTGTCGCCGGCGGCTGTCGCCGGCGGGCGCCGCCGAGATGCTCGGCCATGATCTCGAAGAGTTAGGGGGCTTAGCGCCCCCTAACTCTTCGAGATCATGAGAAAATGCGGCAGTCTGGGGTCCTGGAGCGGGCCAGCCGAGGCCGCAGGTGGCCAGACGAGTTTGCTGGCCGGGCAGGATCGGCTACAGTTCTGAACGCACGCCGGTCCAGGTCGGCGCTCGCTCCGGCGGGCAGCATGCGGACGTGGCTCAGCTGGTAGAGCATCACCTTGCCAAGGTGAGGGTCGCGGGTTCGAATCCCGTCGTCCGCTCGGAAGAGCCGAACGCCGTCTTCCCGAGACGGAGTACGGCTTCTTCAGTACGTATCAGGCTCGGCTCCGACGGTCGGCCTATGGCGGAATGGCCGAGTGGCTTAGGCAAGGGCCTGCAAAGCCCTGTACGCGGGTTCGATTCCCGCTTCCGCCTCGCGGGCGGTTAGCTCAGCGGGAGAGCGCTTCCCTGACACGGAAGAGGTCACTGGTTCAATCCCAGTACCGCCCACCATAGTTTGCCCTGTGCGGTGCCAGAACTGTGCCACCGTTCCTGACCTGGGCATCTACGCGGCCCGCTCGTATTCGTTGATGAGGCCGCCGAGGACGGGCCGGCTCTTGATCCGCTTCTGGGAGAGGTCGGCGACGGGGTGGTCGGGCCGGGGCGGGCGGAGTTCGCGGCTGCGGTGGGGTCGTTGTCCGTTGTAGTGCCCGGCGTACCCGGCGAGGACCGACCGCAGGTGCCGTTCACCGAAGATCAGCATCCGGTCGGTGACCTCGGTCCGGGCGGTGAGCACGAACCGTTCGGCATAGGCGTTCGCCCTGGGACTCCGGGGCGGGATCTTCACCGCTTCGATGCCAACGCCGGCCAGGACCGCGTCGAAGGACGCGGTGAATTGCCCGGCCCGGTCGCGAATCAGGAACTGGAAGTCCGCGGCCCGGTCACCGAGGTCCATCAGGAGGTTCCGGATCTGCTGCGTGGTCCACGGCCCGTCCGGGTTCGCGGTGACCCCGAGGATGTGCACGTAGCGGGAGCCGACTTCCATGACGAACAGGCAGTACAGGCGCTGCAGGGTCATCGCGCAGTCCACGTGAAAGAAGTCGGCGGCCAGCATGGTCGCGGCTTGGGAGTGCAGGAACTGCCGCCAGGTTGTATCGGTACGCCGCTTGGGAGCGGGCGGGATCCGCAGCGCCTTGAGGACCCGGCGGATCGTGGATGCGCTGGTCCGGTGGCCCAGCTTGAGCAGCTCGCCCTGGATCCGCTGGTACCCCCATGAGGTGTTCTCGGTGGCGAGCCGCTCGATGAGCGCGCTGATCTCGGTGCTGACCGGCGGCCGGCCCGTCCGGTTCGGGTAGGTCCACTTCTTTCTGACCAGGCGGCGGTGCCACCGGAGCACCGTGCCGGGCGTGACCAGCCGGTGTGCGCGCAGCCTTCTGGGCAGGTGCGGGATCAGCGCGGCCAGGACGGCGCGGTCGGCCCAGTCCAGCCGGGGCCGCGGCGTGGTGCGGCGGAGCACGGCGACCTCGTGCCGCAGCACCAGCAACTCCGCGTTCTTCGACGCCGATGAGCGGCCGAGCAGGACCAGCCAGCCGCATAGCCGGATGAAGATCAGATAGAGCAGACGGAGGGACACGGCTGATCATCATGGCCCACTGATGACCCTGGTGCATCGCTGCAGCTCACAGGCCAGACAGACTTCTGGCACCCCACACGGCAGTGGTGCCAAACTGCTCGCCGTCGGCAATCGACTTCCAGAACGTTACGACCCTGCTATCGACCACCAGCGGCTGGCTGATGTCTAGCGCCCGGACGGCTGGATAGGACTCCGATTCGAGCCACCGCGCGACGCCCACCTCCCGGCGCGCATCGGCCTCATAGGCCACCGTCCGCGCGATCCGCACCACGACTGACTCAGCCAGGCGGAACATCGCATGCTCACCCAGCCGGATCAGACGAGCACCTCGATCATCGAACCCCGCCAGCTCACACGCCCGCACCAGCGTCCCGCACGTGCTCGCCTCCGTGAAGCCGCCGGGATCAAGAGCCGAGGTCTCCGCGAATGCTTCCGTCACGAGTTGCAAGCTACTCCACCACTCAGACTCAGTGACTTCGGCCACGTGCAAGCCCCGATCAAGGGACGACGAAAGCGGCGAGACCTGCATCGTTCAGCCACGCCGACAGCGTGACCGAGGCTTCCGGACCGTCCGAATTGGTGAGCGGGTTCGATTCCTGATCGATCATAACGATCCCGGCCATGCCGCCTACGTGATCCGGCTCGGTCTGCCCGACGTTCATGAGTACTACGAGTGAGGGACGGCATTCCAAGCTACCCTTAAAATATGGCAAATGTCCTAGTCGGTTTGTCGTCAGCCATCCAGGCCCTCCGGACTGAGCTGCTGCGAGCGATCGATGCGGGCGACGACCCGCGGATGCGATTCAAACTGGCTCCGATAGAGCTGTCGTTGCAGCTCGCGGTCACCAATGAGGCCGGAGGCAAGATCGGCTGGAATGTGCTGGGCCTGGGCGGCTCGCATGAATCGGCGACCACGCAAACGCTGAAGCTACGACTGGAGCCGGTGTGGCGGCAAGAAGACGGCTCCTATTCTCCTGATTTCCTGATCGCCGACCAGAACGAGCGGAATCCGGGCTTCGGTCCTCAGGGCTGACGCTCTGAGGAATGCGCTGAACCTAAGGAGTCATGCCGATGGGCGACGCGCCGTACTGGCCCGGTGTCGCGGCCGACCGGATTGTCGGGGTCCTGGCCCGCCTCGACACTGGAACGAATCAGGTCGGATCGGGCTACCTGATCGCCAGTGACAAGGTGCTGACAGCGCGTCACTGCACTCGCGACAAGGAATCCGACCGTCCGGCGCTGAGCCTGCGGGTGTACCGGCTCTCGGACGGAGCGATGGCCGATGCGCAGGTCGCTGCCAGCGCCCTTGATGTCGGACTGCTGGGAATCTCCTGGACTGATCCCGCACGCGCAGCGGCAGGCGCGACCCTGGAGCCGCCTGTGTTCGGCCAGATAGACCGGGATCACGCAGCCCAGCTCCAGGGCTGCCAGGCGGCCGGCGTCCCGCTCTGGAAGGTGAACCCGGACAACCTCTACCGGCAGATCGCTGACCTTCACGGCCACATCAGTGCCATGGAAGGTCGCGAGACCGGTCAGCTGATCATGCGGGTGCCGCTGCTCCCGGACGTTGGCGTTCCCGAGGGACTGGCTCCATCCGGGCAGACACTAGCCTCGCCCTGGGACGGGCTGTCGGGCGCCCTCGTCTTCTACGCTGGTTACGCGCTGGGCGTGGTCGTCAAGCACGAGCCGTGGCTCGGTGGAGCGGCCCTGACGATCCTGCCGGTCGAGCGGATCGCCCAGGCCGCCCGGAAGGGCGATTCGGCCGCGGCCGCAGTGATGACCGAGCTGGGCTTTTCGGCGCCTCTCTGGGCGCTGTCGCCGGTCGCGCTCCCACAGTCATCGGCTGCACGCGACAGGCTCTGCCTCGGTGTGCGCGCTGAGGGGCACCCGCTGCCGGACGCGGCGCGGGACAGGCTGTCGTGGATCATCGTGGCGGGGCTGCGCGCGGCGGGAATCGACACGCAACCGTGTGCGCGGCAGGACGAGCTCGACGGCCGGCACGTCATCACCCTGCCAGCTGGCGTGCATCTCGCCTCGACAGTTCCGGCCCTCGTGCGCGGCATGGAACTGGCGGCGCGAGATGCGAATGCATCTCCCGACGCTACGGAGCATGTCCGGATCGCTCTGGCCCTCGCCCACGGCCAGGTGAGCCCGAGAGCCGGCGCGTACGCCGGCCCGGCCGTCTCGACGGTCGTCGACATGCTCGACTCGGCGGCGCTGCGCGACCGGCTGCGCCTTCGTGCAGACGCGGCCGTGGCCATCGCGTTCGCCGACGATCTCTACCGGCTGATCTGCTCCCAGGCACCAGGAAGCTTTAGCCCGGAGGACTTCCGCCCGCTTGGCGCGGCCGGGCCCGGAATCCCGCATGGTTCGCGAGGCTGGCTCTACACACCGGCCGACGCCACGCCGCCGATCGCCGGGCCGATGGCGAGCCCGGCGCCAAGCATGAGACCCGGCGCCGGGTCGACAGTTAGGCCAGGCTCGGGCCCCGGCTCGGCCGAGGCCGGTGCGGCAGCGGTCCATGGCCTGGCGTTCGCGTTCGCCGCCGTGCCGGTAACGGCGGCCGCCAGCTGGCTCTACAGCCAGCACATCGATCCCGGTCTCGGTACGCCGCAGACGCTGGCGGACTTTACCCGCGCCGCCGTCCCCTTTCAAGCCATGGATCCACTGGTCCAGGCGCCCGTGCACGGGCTCCAGACGACGCCGGGAGCCGGCGATGTCAGTGCCGGAGGCGATCACAGTGGTGTGCATCACGTCGATGGCGGCTCCACGTCCGGTCCTGACGGAGCCGGCGGCGACTGGACCGGCGATTCCGGCTGACGTTGTCCGCGGTAAGGCTGCTGGCCGTTGATGCTTGCCGCAGCTAAGGCGCTGAGCTGCTCCACGCCCAGGCGAAGTTCCTTCCTTCATCTCGCTGCGCGGTCGCCTGGCCGATCAGGTTCTCGCATTCAGTGATCTTCCGCTGGCGTTCTTCTGGCGAAAGCTTGTCCTGGCTCGCTTTGCGGTTGGCGTCGATTTCGGCCTTGAGGCCGGCTAGCGCCAGCGTTATCTCGCTCTTCAGCACCTCGATGGCGGAGTCGGCCGCGCCGACGGCCTCCTGAACGACCTCGGACCGGATCAGCTGCTCGATCTTGAGGAGGTAATCGACCGCCTCAGCTACGCCCTGGTTATGCGTCCGCTGCTTCCACGCCAGACCAGCGAACAGGGCTGCGCCAGCGGCGATCGGAAGCAGGAAGACCGTGGCCGACGCCGCCACCAGGCCGGCGCTGACCGCGATCCCGGCGGCGCCGCCGCCTACCATGGCGCCGGCAATCACGGTGCGCAGATCGTTCGCATCGAGAGTGACGTTGGTGGCGCCCTCCGGACGGTCCGGCTCGCCCAGCCGGGAGGCTACAGCGCGGGACGCGATGAGCTGCTCGATCGGCTGGGCCAGGTCGTCCTGGCCGAGCAGATCACGGATCGCTTCCAGCGCCTTGGAGATCTCGCGCGCAACGAGTTCCGTCATGTCCTCCAGCAGCGCCTCGGGCTGCTCGCTCAGGCGCTTGATCGCCGCGTCCCTGTCCGCGGTCCTCATCTGCTGGAACTTCAGCCGGTAGGCGTCGTCCAGCTCCTTAGCCTTGTCAGTTGCCAGTTCGGCGAGCTTGTCATGGAGCGCGCCGCGGTGCTTCTTCGAGCTACTCGCCCAGGCGTCACCATTGTCGGCCATCCACTTCGCGATGTCCTTCTCGCGCTTAGCCTGGGCCGCCTCGGCCTGCGGATCGCCGAGCAGCAGGCGGCGGGTGTGGTCGACGCGGTCGATAACGTTAATGTTCAGCAGGTCGCAGAGAAGAAGAACGTTCCTGCGGTGCAGCGCATCAATGCCCTGGATGATCTCCTGGTCGATCGCGTCGATTAGGGCCGGGATGCGCGACACGTCCCTGAGCCGTGCCCGCTCGGCTCCTTCGGGCTTCTGCGACGCGTCGAGCCAGTTCTTCGAGGAGACCGATACCGCTGTGACCAACTTGAACCGCTCGGCGAGGTCGCGCGCCTCCCCGGGATCGGAGACGATTTGCTCCCACTGCTGCTGGTCGTACAGTACCGCGGTATCGGCGACGACGGCGTCGTCGGCCTGCTGTGCCGTCCGGATGTCCCGGTGGGTGAACACGAGAATGCAGGTCGTCACTCGCCTGACCACGTCGGCCAGGAAGCGGCGCTCCGAGACACTGATCGGGGCGTCGGGCCTGGAGACAAAAAGCATGGCGTCCGCCCTGGCAATCGCCGCGCGGGCCATGTGCAGGTGCGCGTCCCGCAGGCCGCCGGATCCCGGTGTGTCGAGCAGCCTCAGTTTCTTGCTCACGGCCGTGAACGGGACGCCTACGGTGACAGATACGACCGTCGCGCCCCGGCCGTGGTAGCGGTGGACCTCGGCCTCGCCGCCAACCGTCAGATACGTCTCGAGCTCGCTCTCACGGATCTGGTGCTCTTCGAGCGTCCCGTCGCGCTTGCGGATGATCGCAAGGGCGGTGAACTCCGGGGCGTCGTACACCTGAACCCATGTCGACGTCCAGGTCTTGCTGTCCGTGGGCAGCAGCCGACGCCCCAGCATCGCGTTGATCAGCATGGTTTTGCCCGAGCTGATCGGGCCAGCGATTGCGAGCTGAGCGACAGGCGTCAGCCAGCGGCTGAGCATGTCAGCGAGCGCTTCCAGCGACCGGCTGTCCGCCGAATGAGCCGTTGCCAGGCGCAGCGTGTCTTCCGCAAGGGCCAGGATTCTCGCGTCATAGTCGCTATCGTGCGTCGTGTTCATTATGGGCTCCTCGTGGTCAATTGGCGGGACATTCAGCCCTGGGACGATCGCGGCAAATATCCCTTACTCAAAGACGATGACACGTGCCTTGCGTATGACAGTTCCGTCGTCGCGCGCCATTCCGGGGACCTTCGTGGCGGCGATCGTGGGGATGTGGCCTTCGGTCACCGCCCGGGTCGGACCCATTCGTGCAGATCCCGTTCGAAGTCGGCGCCGACCTCCGGCGTCAGAATGCTCACTCCATCGAGCTGCCGCAGAGCATCGCCTAGCCGACGGCTCAGTTCCTGGCTGGCGAGCCTGTCGGCGACATCGAGCACTGCCTCAGCCACCTGCAGATTGGTGCTCGTGACAGCCAGGTGACTATCCAGGCTGGCCGTTTGCCCGGGCTCGGCCGGACGCGCGGCGCCATCTGAGGTTGTTCCGGGCGCCGGCAGCTCAGGTCCGGCGTTGCTCTGCGCTGCGTCCGCCGCGGACTCGGGCGCCGTTGGCGCTAGCCCCTGGGCAGCTGGCTCCGCAGACCCTGGAGCCACGCCTGCTAGCGCAAGAGGTTGGATCGCTCGACGCTCGCGCGAACCGCCTATGGCGATACCTATCCCGATGCCTATCGCTGCGCCAGCGACTGGCGCCCCGATCACGTAAGCAATCATTGTCAGCCCCTGGAAACTGAGCGGTCGCGGCGGTCAGGAGGCAGTGGAACCGGCCTCCTTGAGAGAGAGGTCAAGCACCATTCGGATGATCTGGGCGTCGCGGCTGGTCGCCTGCGAGCTGGCGCCTGCCTCGATCCAACGGGCACGCGCCTCGCGCGAGGGCGGGCCGGCGTTGCCGCGCAGCAGCCGCACGGCTGCCAGACGATCCTCGGCCGGCAGATAGGCCATTTCATTGCCCTTTAGAACCAGTGCCGCACAGCTTCGGTCGTGGCACTCTCTCAAGGGATGTGCGCGCCACTGCGCCAGCAACTCCCGCACGGGACTGCCCAGGTGGGGGCGTAGCCTCGTAGCGAGCCGCTCGAGGCGTCGCACGACCGCGGTGATGGTGAGAGTGCTCCCGGCCGCGGCCACAGCGGAAAGCTGACTCTCCAAGTCCTTAAGGCCGGACATCTCGACCCAGAGCCGGCGGAGCGCGGCGCGGGGATCCGCGGGCTTGTCCGAAACCAGGAGGTTGGCCGCGCTCGTCAATCCGAGGTGGGATCCGAAGAGCGAATTCAAGTTGCTGACGTTCAGCGCGGGCGCGTAGGACTTGGCGGCCACTTCGAGAGACGGCCAGCCGTGGCGAGCCGAGTTCAGTAGTTCCTCTGCGCTCGCCACCAGCTCGATCTGGGCGAGTACATGGTCGCTGAACGCGTCTGTCCTCGCTAGCGCGGCCAGAGCGGGCATGATCGCAGCCACATGGCCGACCAGATGCCCTGCCCCCCGCTGGATGTCATCTCGCAGATTATCGACCTGACCCTCCCTCGACTCCCTACTGCCTTGGGCGGATCCCCCGGTTTCGTAGAGGTCAGCCTTCGAGCCGGGCAACCACAATCCCCTTGTGCAGCTCGAACGGGCCACCGTTCAGCGCGGCGAAGCGCCTGATCCAGCTCAGCCCTTCGC
>CAWDVK010000010.1:0-104513 GCA_963805715.1 uncultured Actinomycetota bacterium | reverse complement strand
GAGGGGTTGCCCCCAACACGCTTTCCAACAATGCATGCCTGCGTCCGCCGGGGTCCGCGACCGTCCGTGACCTGCCGCAATGCGCGCGGGCCGGACGATGGCGAACGGCGGCGGACGGGGGTGAATGAGACCACATTTGAGCCCAGCCGGATCCGGCCGGTCTGGCGGTCATCGCGCTGCCCGGTGGTGCTGGTGGGCGTAGCGGTGATCTCCTGGTGCTCTAGCTGACGCCGACGGGCGCTCATCTCGCATCTGCCCGGTCGTACGGTGGCGAACGGCGGGGGCAGTTCGCTGCCAGCTTATTTACCTGCTTAGTGGTCGTCGTAGTGGAAACGGCACGCGATGACAACGATGGCGTCGTGCTGGATTTCGTAGACCAGCCGGTCTTTCTCTGTTATCCGGCGTGACCAGACCTCGCCGCCGAGATGCTTGAGCCGTTCGGGCTTGCCCGTGCCGCTGCGGGGCGTTCGCGTAGTCTCCGCGATCAGCCTGATGATCCGTGATACCACCTTCGGATTGGTTGTCGACCAGGCCTCAAGGTCCTCGAGAGCGCCCGAGGTGATAGACAGCTTCACCTGGTCGGCTGGCCCTCGAATCGGGCGGCCAGTTGCTCGGGATCGGTCGGCTCGGCCGTGTTTTCGCGGGCCTCGGCCAGCCCGCGAAGGAGATGGGCGGCGTTGGCGCGTGTGGAGAACAGGTAGAGGGTCTCCTGAAGAGACTCGTAGTCTTCTGCTGACATCAGGACGGCGTTGCCGCCGTTGCGCGCGACTATCTCGATGACGACGTGGTCCTCGCTGACCTGCCGCACCAGCGGGAACAGGTTCTCGCGTGCGTTGCTGATGCTCACCGCGGTCACAAGCGCCACCTCATTCGTACAGGAATCACGTACGAGTCTAGAGGCTTGGTTCGGGATCGGCAAAGAGCCATGCGGGCCGTAGGTCGGTGCCGTCCAGGGCCATCGCGGCGCCGCGCCGCCTTGGGCAGTCGATTCAGGACCCGTTGAACGGTCCCTCGTCGCTGGGCGTGAATTATGTCGGCAAGACGCAGGCCACGAACTCGCGACAACCGCGCCACGCGGCTGGACACGCCACCCGCCGAAGGCATCTAGCCGTTGCCAAGAGCGCTTGCCCATCGACAGGTCCATCACCCAGCAGGGGAAATAGGAAAATGGAACAGTGCGGTCGTCACCGATCCAAACGGAGAGGAGCGACGGTTGTGGACCGGCGTGATGTAGACGCACTCGTTGAAGGCCGGCGGTTGCGGCCCGGCCGGTTGGAGCCCGGATGACCGAGACGGTAAAGACAGTAGCGGGCAAGGTCCGAGGGGAGGCCATTCCCAATGGCGTGGCATTCCGCGGAATCCCCTTCGCGGAACCGCCGACCCTACGCCGCCGCGCTTGGGCCAGGGTTTCGCGCCGCCGCCGGATCGACGTCTACAGGGTCGCTCGGCGTGATCGGGCGCCACCCGGAGATCGAGCTAACGGTGGAGGCTGGCAGTGCAGTCACCGTTCATCCCGGCGTCCCGGAAGATGCGGATACGACGATCGAGGGAGACGCGGTCCAGCTTCTTGAAGCACTCAGCCTCCGAGCACCCAGGCTTCCGATCGAAGAAAAGCACCGGTGGCTGCTCGCGGGCCTCGACGAGGCCTTCGACGCTGGTACGTATCTAGATGCAGCTCCCTCGGCGCCATCGTGATGCAGCGGAACCCGACGCGAGCGCGACAGGAAGGCGCAATACGACAACACTCCGTGCTCGTGCGACTTCTCGGGCAAGCAGATTGCCCAAATCTGTACAGCCGACGTCTTAATCGAAATCCCGTCGACATCCGCGCAGAACGGTTATCTTAAGTCCATTTAGAATAAGCCCTGGTGGAGCAGGGGTTTTGCGTCGGAGACAGGTCGCTGACGTGAGGTTCTGGGCGCGCTCTGAGCTCAAAAGCGGCAGCAACAAGAGGATAGATGCAGGTCACGCAGGTGACATAGCTTCCGGTGTGTCGTAGACACTGCTTAAGAGAACGTGTCCATGACGCAACTCGAAGGTCCGTAAAGCTACATCGGAGACGCCCCAAAGCGGACTTGAGATAACGGCGGCTACTCGCGTGCGGGCGCGGGGCGCTGACGGTGACTCGATCGCCCTCCGTGATCAGGCGTGAGGTGTCGACCTGGACGCGAGTGGCTCGGAGCCAGGGACCTACTCCCGGAGGCTCACCGGCCAGGTATCTGCCGCCGGCGTACCTCTTCGCGGCTACGAGCGGACGTTCCGGGGGAACGTCGGTGCGGGATCGCTGACAGAAGGGGAGCGGCCGGGGCAGCGGCGGCCGTCAGTTGATGTCGAACTCGTTGCCCTCAGGGTCTTTCATCGCGACTGCGTAGTGGTCGAGGCCTTCGGCGTTCAGGACACCGATGAGCACGGCACCGAGATCGGCCAGACGGCCCGCCTCCGCGTCGACGCGCTGCCTGCGCGTCTCGATCGGAACGGCCATCGGTCTCTCCTCGGTGCTGGCAATGTGTCGTCGCCAGCATGCATGGAGCTTCTGATACCGACCCGCCCGCCCTACCGGCGGCAGATGAGGACGCAGGTGGCCGCCGCGAGGCGCGGGGGGCCTCGGCCTTGGTGCTGGGTGAGCGAGGATCGGCCTGCCGTCTGCAACGTGGCTGCCAAAGCGAAGGGCGGTGCTGCGCTAGCTGGTTCAGCACGTGACGTGCAGGACGGCGTTGGTGTCCTTGAGGGTCCCGGCCAGCATGCCGATCGCCTGTGCTGTGGGAAGGACGACCAGTTCGACCTTGCGACGGCGGGCCTCTTCCCGGACCTGCTCCATCACCGGCAACCCGCCATCAGCACCGGTGCCAATCACTAGCCGACGGCATCGCCAGGGGATGTCCTCCGCGATCGACAGCGGAGTGTGCCCGTACGCGCCGCGGAACTGCCTGGACGCGGCCTTCTTGCGCTTGCGGATCTTCCCGCGGTCAATGATCAGGTCGTGGTCGTAGGTCACGCCGTCGACTCGTACAGAACCGAATGAGTATGCGGTGAATCGCACGCCGTTGCCCCTTACCTGCACCGGAGCCCATGGCCGGTGCCAGCGGCTGGTCCAGGTACCTCACCGGATCCATGCCCGCGCAGGACGGATCGCAAGCCGCATCGGTTCGGCTCTATCCGCCCGGACCTCGAGCCGTGACACCGCCGTCGGCTCACGAGGATGCGCGCTCATCGGCCAGACGACCAATGTTGCGCAAGATCGCGCCAGCCACAGCGCACCAGGAACGGCAAGAGAGGGCGTTTCCCGCGCCTCGCGATCATGAATAATCATGCGGCCTGTGTCGGCCAGACAGGTGTTGACGGATCTTGGTTCGCCGCCAGATGTGCGCGCCTGATCCGCGCGTTCTGTTCGGCTGCGGGTTTGAAGGGACAGCCCTCAGACAGGCCAGATGGAGTGATCTGTGTTCAACACCACATGACCCCAAGGCGCAAAGCCAGCTCATGCCTGGTCGGCAGCCGGTTGTTCGTCAGTCGGCTGCCAGGCGCAGGATATCGGCGATGTGCAACGCCCGGACGGCTGATTTCCGGCGGCGTAGTCCCTGGCGGAGCTGACGCAGGCAGCCGGGATTGACTGCTACCACGTAATCGATCCCGGCTGCTTCGATCTCATCGATCTTCGGGTCGAGTACCCGCCGGGAGTCACGGGGCCGTACCAGCGCGTAGGTGCCGGCCGCTCCGCAGCACCGGGCCGCGCCAGGCAGCTCGACGTACTCGGCTACTGAGCTGAGTAGCGCCCGCGGTTCGCGCCACACGTCAAGGCCGTTGCGCAGATGGCAGGAATCCTGCAGGGCGACCCGGGCCTGCCTGTCCCCGATCCGGACCTGGCCGGTCACTCTGCCCTGCAGGTATTCCGACAGCTCAATGACCCGGTCCCGGCCGATCACCGAGGACAGGTGCGCTGCGCAGCCGCCGGATGTGGTCACGATCTGCCCCGGCAGCTGGGCGCCGAGCTGCCCGGCTAGCTGTCTGCCTTGCTCGGGCTCGCCGTTATGTGCGTGCAGCGCGCCGCAGCACCCCTGGTTGCCGGGGACGGCGAGTTCGGGCGCTAGCGCCAGCGCCGATCTGCTCACCTGCGGGAACAGGCTCCGCTCGAAGCAGCCGAGCATCAGCGAGTGCTGGGATGCAGCCGCCGGAGTGTGCGCGGCGCCGCGCAGCCGGCCCGCGATCCGGTGCGCCCAGGCGCGTTCGGCCGCGAAGATCAGGAACCGGACGGCCAGTGGCCGACGGCGCCCGGTCCACTGGAAACCCCGCCATTGCTCGAGGAGGTCGCCGTACTGCACTCCCGCCGGGCACACCGGCTCGCAGGCCCGGCAGCCCAGGCAGAAGGAGGCCTGCTCGGCCAGCGTCGGGTCATCGGGTGGCAGCGTTCCGGATTCCAGCGCCCGCATCAGGGTGATCCTGCCTCGTGGCGAGGACGCCTCATCACCGGTCAGCGCGTAAGTCGGGCACGCCGGCAGGCAGAACCCGCAGGAGATGCAGCGGCTGAGCAGCGCCGGGTCGAAGATCGGGCCAGCGCGTGACACCTTGCCGCTGATCACCGGGAGCCCAGCTTTCCGGGATTGAGGATGCCAGCAGGGTCGAAGGCGGTCTTGATCCGCCGGATCAGGTCTATTTGTGCCTTTCCGAGGCGCTGTTCCAGATAAGGCAGCTTGGCAGCCCCGACTCCGTGCTCGCCGGTGATCGTGCCGCCGAGCTCGACCGCGGAGCGGAAGATCTCCGCGAAGGCGCGCTCGGCCCGGGCGATTCCCTCGGTGTCCTCGGCGGATTCCAGCACGCAGGTCGGATGCAGGTTGCCGTCGCCCGCGTGGCCGAAGGTCGCCATGGTGACCCGGTGCCGCGCGGCTATCGCGTCGATGCGCGCGACCATCTCCGCCAGCCGCGGCCTGGGCACGCTGGCGTCCTCGAGAATCGTCAGCGAGCCCAGCCGGGACAGCGCCGGAAGGGTGCAGCGCCGGGCGGTCAGCAGCGCCTCGGATTCGGTGACATCACCGGCGGTCTGGACTCCGATGGCACCGGAGTTCTCGCAGACAGCCGTGATCCGCTCGAAGCTGCGCGCCACGGTCGCCTCGTCGCCGTCGTCGCCGAACAGCAGCAGGGCACCGGCGCCGGCATCCAGGCCCAGATGCGCATACTGCTCGACCGCGTCCATGCAGCTGCGGTCGAGAAACTCCAGCGTCGACGGGATGACGCCCGCGGCGAGGATGCCGGAAACGGCACGGCCGGCCTGGGTCAGGGAGTCGAAGTAGGCCAGGCCGGTGCGACTGGCGGACGGATCCGGCAGCAGCGCCACCGTTACCTCGGTGATCACGCCGAGGGTGCCCTCGGATCCGGTGATCAACCGGGTCAGGTCGTAACCCGCGACATCCTTCCAGAGCCGGCCGCCGGTCCGCACAATCTCGCCGGTCGGCAGCACGACCGTCAGCCCCAGCACGTAGTTGCGGGTGACGCCGTACTTGAGCCCGCGCAGCCCGCCCGCGCAGGTAGCAACGTTGCCGCCGATCGTGGAGACGCTGCGGCTGCCCGGATCGGGCGGGTAGAACAGGCCCTGCGCCGCTGCGGCGTCGCCCAGTGCCATGGTCGATACCCCGGTCTCGGCTCGTGCCAGCATCTCCTCGGGCGCTACCTCCAGAATGCGGTTCATCCGCACGGTGGACAGCACGATGCCGCCGGTCAGCGGGACGGTGCCCGCGCACAGATTGGAGCCGGCGCCCCGCGGGACGACCGGGATACCGTGATCCGTAGCCAGCCGCAGGATCCGTGCGACCTGCCCGGCGTCCGCCGGCGCGATAACAGCATCCGGCATCCCGCGGAACAACGGTGTCGCATCGCGCGCGTACACGGCAAGCTCGCCCTCTGCCAGCCGGAGGTTCTCCGGTCCAGAGATGGCGCGCAACTCGGCCAGCACAGGCCGGGGAATGCGGGTTTCATCAAGCACTGACAGCTAAGCAAACACGGCTGGCATGACGTTGTCCATACCACCACGATTTCCGCCGCCGACGCGGTTGCCAGGCAGGTCGCGCACAGATCTGCTCGGCCGGTGCGTGCGGGCCGGCGCCCGCCCGGCCTTCACCGCGAGCGCGGAGTCGGCGTTATACGGGTGATCGAAGATCACCGAGCCCTCCGGGCCGTATAACGCCTGATACACGGGTGATCATTACTCAGTCGCGGAGACAAAGAGCGGCAATGATCACCCGTGTATCACCTCGCTCGGCACGCTCGGGGAGCTGCAGATGCGGGCGTTCCCCTGGCCGGGCGATCATGAATAATCATGCGACCTGGCTCGGCCTGGCAGGCGTTCGACCACCACGAGGCGAGCACCCCGGCGCAGCAACCCAGCGGCGGACCGCATCCAGGCCGCGACGTTGCCGATCCACTCCAGCACACCGTAGGTCGCCACGCACACGTCGAAACGATCCTGAAGCGCCACCGGGACGGCCACCGCGCCGGCCTGCACGAACCAGGCCCGGTCGGCGTAGCCGGCCGCCGCCGCGGTCTGCCTCGCCTGCTCAGCCGCGACGTTGGAGAAGTCGATGCCGGTCACCGTGCCCGCGCCCACTCGCAGCCACGACAGCGTGTCCATACCGGTGTGGCACTGCAGGTGCACAACATCCTGCCCGTGGACGTTGCCAGCAACCTCAACCTCAAGCTGACGCAGCCGCGAATTGCCCGCGAGGAAACCGGCCGTGTCGTAGACACGGTCCTTGCCGTGCAACCCGGCCCGCTCGTCCCACCAGGCGCGGTTAACGTTCACCTGTCAAACCTCCTCGCGCCAAGGGGACTACCGCCGGATCGTCGTAAAACCCTCGACATGCGTCTCGGGCCGCTCGACCCGCCACCATCCCGTCGGCCCAGCTTGACGGTCAGGCAGTTCGCCGAACGAAGGCGCATCCAGGCTTACCGGCGCTTTCGCCGACGCGACCGCGGGCCCCTGCCCCGATCAGGTGCCGTGCAAGCACTGTGCTCGTCGCGGGATAACGTGAATTTGCGTGAGCCAATAGAGCCAGCGGCCGGGAGTTATCCGACCCGGAACACACAGCGAGCACCTGATCATCGGCGGATCAGGCAGCTCGGGCTGGACGCCATCGGGATCCTCGAACGAGAGCATGACGGCAGGCTGGTGATCTCACCGTGCCGCACCCCTTGCTCATCGAACAGCAGAACCGCTTGCTCGAGGTCATCGCGGCTGGCGACGCCGAAACCGGGATGGTCAAGACCAGCGCCTTGCGCGGCGCTGCTGCAGGGCGTGTCCTTGAGGAGGACAGGGGGAGTGAATCGTCAGTTGAGCAGCACATCCAGGATCCTGGGCATCATCACGGCCGCCGTTGTCGCGGGCGGGCTGGCTGCGTGCGGCACGCCCGGCACGAGCGCCCGCCCGGTCGCGGCGGGCCCGGCCAGCGCGGCGGCCGTCCCGGTGCGGGTGCAGCCAGGCGCGGCCGGCTGGTCCGGGATGGTTCAGCGCCCTGACCTGATCGACGTGGGCATGGGCGGAGCGCCGATTGTCCGGCAGCTGGCCTGGCGGAGCTGGGGCGGCCGCCGGGCATGGGCGGCAGGCAAGCTCGACATCTACTGGCCGCAGCCAGGTCCGATCTCCGGCTGGCGCCCGACCACGTACACGGTCACGGTGCGCCTGCAGGACATCGTGACCCACAACGGCCAGCCGTCGTACCGGCAGATGGCGGACTTCTACGTCAACCGCCGGGGTGCCGCCAAGGTGCTCTACTTCACGTTCTCCGTGCTGGCGGGCGGATCAGTCCCGGGGTGGAACCCCAGCCAGGCCGTGAACGGCCCGGGGATCAATCAAGCAGAGCCGCGGAAGGGGGAAACCCTGACGTGAGACTCACCCGAGCCCACGACGGCCAGGAACCGGATGCGCCTCGACCTGCGTGCCCCCGGCCCAGTACAGGCCGAGGTCGCCAGGGCTGGAGCAACCCGGGGCGACCGTCCCGGAGCACCATGAGCATCACACCGTCATGGCCGACCCCGAGGCCAGCGAGTCCTGCGTGGAACCTGGCCCAGCACACCAACAGGGACAGCGAACGCGCCTAACTCGCGGCATGTGCGGACGGTTTCCGATTCCGGCGGTCATGCATAGTCATGCAAACTGGGTGGGCCGATCGTGATGCCAATACCAGGTACCGTCGGCGTGCATCGCTCCTTGTGCCGAGGACGGATCCTGGGCGGGACATGGTGCGCTACTGGCTGCGCGCGCTCCGGGCCGCCTAGGTTGTGCGCCTGCCGCATCGACGCGCGCACAACATCGTGGTGACCCGGCTGACCACGGGGCGCAGCCTCGGCGGCGGGAGCGGCGACCGGGGAGCGGGGTCCTGGCGCGCAGGCACGCTGGCACACCGGCGTGGTGGGCATCTTCCTTTCCCGCGTCGCCATGATCGGCATCGTCGGCCCTGTCCTGGCCGCGCGGAACGTCGAATCGACCGAAGCCGGCTGGCCGCCGGCTGGCCGTGACATGTGCCCCGGAGTCCTCGCCTGGCGCAAGGCAGTACATAAATGAGGCCAGTGGGAATGGCATGAAAATCGAGGCTGGTGGTGCCTGAATAGAGAACCGTTGACGAAACGGCATTCTCAATATGATACCGCAGGGATAGGGCAAGAGGCTTGTTTTCCCGGTTTTGCCGTCCTACCATCCAAATGTGGGTCGCCGGTGTGAATTGCGGACAGCGTTAGTCCTGGCGCTGCGGCGTCTGCACGGAGTCCGGATGATCGTCGGGAGCACCGGACGCGTGCCGAGGTGCACCGTATTGGCCACTGGCATGGTGACGGTGCCGGTGAGCTTATTCCTGGCGGCTGTGCTGGCCGAGGCCGGTGCGCCGGTGACGGCCCGGGTTGAGGGCTCATCCAGGCGCGCTGGGGTGCTGTCGTAATGATCATGCGGCGCTGGATCCGAGTCACCTGGGCCGCGGCGCCTCGGCCAGCCCCGGCAGTGGACGGGGTGGCGTGCTCGCCGCTGGCCGCCCCGATCGCGCGGCTGCGCGCACCCGCGGCCATCCCGGTCCGTACTCGTTGTCAATCACGCGGGTTCTGGACCCAGGCCCGTGCTCAGAGCTTGATCGCAGTTGACCTGGCATAGGGCGGGGACGTTCCCAGCCCGCCCGGCAGCACCTTGGGAGAGAGAGAAAGAAAGAAAAGGACAGAGCCCATATCGGAAGCTCCGGCAGACGCCAGAACAGGAGTAAAGCGTATGTGGTCGAATTCAGAGCGACCCCCCGATTCCCGCGAAGAGGATGCGTGGCTGAGCGACGAGCAGCTCAGGCACGTCGCGCCGGCCGAGACCGAGGCGTTCCAGTCCCCGGTCCCGACCCGGATGGTGTCCAACGGCGAGTACATGCCGCACCCGCAGACCGAGCAGCAGCGGCACGTGGAGTACCGGATCAAGGAGCTGGCCGACGAGGCCGCCAAGAAGCTCGGGACCAGCCGCCGCAACTTCCTGGTCGGCACCGGCGGCATGGCCGCGGCCTTCATCGCGATGAACGAGGTGTACGGCAAGAAGTTCTTCAAGGTGGACCGGGCCGAAATGTATGAGACCGCGGCGTACGAGGAGAACGGAATGCCGCGGGACGTGTTCGTCTTCGATGACCAGACGCACATCGTCCGGTCGAGCATGAACGGCGGTAACGGGCTGCGGGCACTGGCGCAGGGCCCGGGACCGGCGTCCACGGCTGCGGGGTACACCTCCAACCCCTTCAACGGCACGGGCGGGAACGCCGCCGGTCCCGACGAGCTCGGCAACCTGTGGACGGACTGGAACCCGGCGCAGCTCGGCCCCGCCTTCCCGCCCAATTCCGGGCCGCCGCTGACCGCTCTCGGCGAGTTCCATCTGGGGGAGTACATCAACCGCCTGTACCTGCAGGCCCAGACGAGCATCTCGATCATCAGCAACGCGAACATCGCCTTGTTCACGCCGCCCGGCGGCGGTGTTCCCGGGCCGGCGTCCAATATCACCGAGAGCCTGGTCAGCGAGATACTGACCGGCTATCAGACCTCGCAATGCCGGGACTTCATCAATGCCCTCGCGGGCTCACGGCGGGCCTTTGCCCATGCCCAGATCTACCCCGGCGTCGGGAACCTGCAGGACCCGGCCTTCGGCGACTACACCCAATGGCAGATCGAGTACTGCCAGCCGGATTCGTGGAAGGGCTACTGCGTCGCTGAGGCGGCCAGCGCCGCGCCCGGCGCCGAGTTCACGAGGTGGCGGCTGGATGATCCGGTGATCGCCTATCCCACCTACGCGGTCATCAACGCGAACAGGAACCAGCTCAGGGAGCACCCCGGGTTCTTCAACATCTGCATTCACAAGGGACTGTCCGCGTCCGGGTCGCAGCCTGGCGGGCCGAACAACACGCCGGATTACGGGAACCCCGACGACATCGTGAAGGCGGCCACCGACTGGCCGCAGTTCAATTTCATCATCTATCACTCCTGCATCCGGCCGAGTTTCTTTGTGCTCCAGTCTCTGCAGGACATCGAGAACTTGCCGGGGGCGATGCCGCCGACCACGCTTACGGACAGCCACGGGCACAGCGTCCCGAACATCCGGTGGTCCACGCAGTTCGCCCAGATCGCAGGCGGCAGGTACGAGGCCGGGGCGGAACCGACATCCACCTCTCCCTCGAGCTTCTACCCGCTCCGCAATGTCTACGCGGAAGCTCGGGACGACAATGGCCTCGATGATCGTGACCTTCCCCACGGTGTGGTCGCACCTGATCGGCCAGCTGCTGTACTACATGGGCTCGGACCACATCGTGTTCGGCTCGGACTCGCTCTGGTACGGCGGCCCGCAATGGCAGGTCGACGCGTTGTGGCGATTCCAGATCCCGGAGCAGATCCAGGAGAAATGGAACTACCCATGCCTCACCGAGAGCGACAAGCGGAACATCCTCGGCCTCAACAGCGCACGGCACTACGGACTGTATGGCCGTGAGGTCATACCCGTCGGCACGCGCGGCAGCGCCTACCGGCAGGGCAACCTGGCGGATTACGCGGCGTCCATGCAACCCGGCAGCCCCATCGACACCGTGCTGCAGGGCGTCGGCTACCCGACCCCGATCACCCCGGCCCTGATCCCGGATGACAACTTCACCAAGATCAAGGAGCAGATCGCCGAGACAGGCGCCGGACGGACCAACGCCCGGCTCGGCTGGATACGGTCGACCTGAGGCTAGTCCTGCCCCGGGTGGGAACCTATCCGCCCCGGCTACCGCAGCGCCGAAGACCGCCCCCCTGGAAGTATCAGGGGGGCGGTCCTGGTAGTCAGACCCGACCCACTGACCAGCCGATTTTCGATTCAGCATCGATCTGGCCGCGTCGCACGTCCCGACCCTGATAACGAAGAGCTTCCTCAAGAGATACGCGGCGCTGATCGCCCGCCAATTGTGCATGAGTATGCGTAGATGAGCATCATGATGCGGCAACGGACCGCACTGTCTTCGCATGAGGGCGATGTGACCTGGCGGCGGTCCTGCCGGCGGCGGTGCGGGTGGTGCCCGGCCCGGACGGAGGGTGATCGGCCGGGCCGTGCGGGGAATCGTCCGGCGGGGAACGATGACCTCTAAGCTCGTCGGGTGGCCCGGTACTTCGATATCCATCCGGCCAGCCCGCAGCGGCGCGCGATTGTCCAGATCGCCGGTATCGTCCGCGCGGGCGGCGTGATCGCCTACCCGACGGACTCCTGCTACGCGCTGGGCTGCCAGCTCGGCAACAAGGACGGCATGACCAGGATCAGGGCGATCCGCCACCTTGATGACCGGCACCACCTCACGCTGGTGTGCCAGGACTTCGCCCAGCTCGGCCAGTTCGTGTACGTCAGCAACCGGGTGTTCCGGGCTATCAAGGCGGCCACCCCCGGCAGCTATACCTTCATCCTGCCGGCGACCAGGGAGGTACCGCGCCGGCTGCAGCACCCGGGAAAGAAGACCGTCGGGGCGCGGATCCCCCGGCACGCGGTAGCCCAGGCGCTGCTCGCCGAACTCGGTGAGCCGCTCGTCTCGAGCACCCTGCTGCTGCCCGGCCAGGACGAGCCCATGACCCAGGGATGGGAGATCGCCGGCCAGCTCGGCCACGCCGTGGACGCGGTGATCGACTCCGGCGACTGCGGCACCGAGCCCACCACGGTCATCGACTTCTCCCAGGAAACACCCGAGATCCTGCGGCGCGGAGCAGGCGACACCTCCGGGTTCGAGTGAACCACGACCCGCGAACCTGCCATCTCACCCGCCCGGGGACGCGCCCTGCGACCAGGCAGCGCGGCGGTGAAGCCCGTCACCAGCCCGGCTTTCGCGGAGCGCGTCACCGTCCCGGGCAGTGACCATCCGTACCCCAGAGCCGAGAAAGACGCACGGAGAAAGCCGGCAGCGCCGAGTAACCCGGACCGCGCAGACCACCCGTTCCCGCGCGCCGCAACTGGCGAGCACCGATATCCCGGAGCCGCGCCGATCGGCGGGTTGGCGCTCCAAGTAAGCCGAACGTTCATGACGGAGCGTGATGCCCGCTCGGAAAGCCGAGCGGCGGCGGGTATGCGCTGCTTGCCGGGGGTGAGCTCGTCACGGTCCGGCGCACCAGCGGCCGGATCGCCAGGCCAGTGCACCGAATTGGTGTAGGAAGACACTCATGGACAGACGCGCGCTTGTTCTGGGCGGCGGCGGCGTCACCGGCGTCGCCTGGGAGATCGGCCTGATCACCGGGCTGGCCGGACTGGGCATCGACCTGGCCGCGGCTGACGTGATCATCGGGACATCGGCCGGCTCGGTTGTCGGTGCTGACATCGCCTCCGGCCAGGAACTTGAGGCGCTGTACCAGGCCCAGCTCGCGCCGCCGGCGCCCGAGCCCGCCGCCCGGATGGGCTGGGCCATCATCGGCAGGCTGATATGGATCATGAGCACCAGCCGGGACCCGGTGCGGGCGCGGGCCCGTGTCGGCCACTGGGCGCTAGCCGCACGCACCATGCCCGAGGCCGGCCGCGCAAGGTGATCGAGGCCCGGCTGCCCGCCAGCGACTGGCCCGCCAGGAACCTCAAGATCACCGCTGTGGACGCGCGAACCGGCGAGTCCATGGTGTTCGATTCCGCCGGTGACGCCGGCCTGGTGGATGCGGTGGGCGCCAGCTGCGCGGTGCCCGGAGTCTGGCCGCCGGTCACCATCGGGGATCGCCGTTTCGTGGACGGCGGCGTGCGCTCGGTAGCCAACGCCGACCTGGCGGCCGGATATGAGCGGGTGGTTATCGTGGCGCCGGTGGCCAAGGGCGCCGGCCACTTGACCAGTCCCCGCCGGCAGGCGGCAGCGCTCACGGCGGCCGGGGCGCGGGTCGTGCTTGTGCGGCCCGACCGCGCGGCCGTGCACGCCATCGGGCACAACGTGCTTGACCTGTCGCGGCGGGCGGCAGCGGCGGCGGCCGGCCGGGCCCAGGCCGCGGTGGAAGCGGCTGTGGTCCGGGCAGTCTGGCAGGGCGACGGCGGGTCGGCCGCCTCCTAGCCGTCAGGGCGGCGGCTGAGGCAGCGCCCCGGCCGCGGCATAGGTAGCGGCCGCCCGGGTCGGGCAGGCAGCTGGCGTGGAGGACGACCAGGGCAGCGATCTTTAGTGGCCAGATCTCATTGGGCCACAGTATGAGCTGGTCTTCGGCGGCCAGCCGCGGTCACCGGAACCAGGATCAAAGCCCCCGGTGGCATTCGGCTGGGCGGCCCGCGCAGACCCTGCACCTCGACCTGACCCGCGACCCTGAGGCGGAACAGTACAGGCGGAAAGAAAAAGGGATTTCCTTACGCTGCCGAAGACCCTTGCCTGGCTACGTCCACGACGCCTTGCGCGTGACTCGTGCCAGCAGCGGCGGGGCTGGCGGCCGAAAACACTACAGAACAGGCCGATATGGACGAAGGCGAGCTGGGCCGACGTGAATCTGGCGTCCGCGCCGAGCGGCGGCTACGTGTGCGCGCCGACGGTGACGGTCGGCTGCGATTCAGCCGAGAGCACCGAGGTCACTGCCGCCGGTCCGCCGGCGCCGGCAGGATCGCTCGTTTCTGCTTGTGACTGCGGCCGGGGTCTCGGCGGGTATGCGGCGATCAGGAGCTTCATCAGTCTCGGGAACTGCGTAGTGAAGCGGCCCTCGCCCCAGCCGAGGCCGGGCTCGTTGGCTATTGCCTGGCTGAGCACTCCGACGATCAGCGTGGAGACAAGATCGATGGCCTCGTCGGAGTCTGCCTCCGGGCCGAGCTGCCCGGCCGCGACGGCGTCGGCCATCGCGGCACGTTGCAGAACGACCATCTCCGCGCTGGGGGCGAACGCCTCGGCTGAGGGGAAAGCGATGCTCGCCAGCAACGGACGGTGGTGGCTTACCCAGGACAGCCGCCAGACTGTCATCGGCGCCAGCCCTGACCGGATCTACGACCTGGTCTCCGATCTGCCCCGGATGGGGGAGTGGAGCCCGGAGTGCGAGCGAGTCGAGTGGGCTGGCGGCACGACCGTCGCGGCCGCGGGCGACAGGTTCGTCGGCCACAACAGGGGCGGCCCGTTCGGCATGATGCGCTGGTCGCGGCATGGCCGCGTCCTGGCGGCTGACCCCGGCCGGGAGTTTGCCTTCGTCACCGAGGAGGGCGGCCGCGAGTCCACTGTGTGGCGGTACCGCTTCGAGACCGTCGAGGGTGGCACCCGCGTCACTGAGTCATACGAGGTCCGGTGGATCCCGGCCTGGGCCCGGTTGCTCGACATTCCGACCAACCGGCACCGCGAGTTGCACGAGGCCATGGGCCACACGCTCGGGCGGCTCAAGACCGCCGCCGAGGCACTAGCGGGCTCGCCAGCCCAGCCATGATGATGCCCGGCCAGCCTGCGTTCCGCCCGGCGCCTGAGCCGGTCTCGCGGTCCGCCGCCTGGAACAAGCCGGAAGGAGATCTTCCTATGAGTACCAGTCACGTGGCCACCAATCACGGCCCTGCACCTAGCCCGATCGCATTGCGGCCTGGCGAGGGAGAGGCGCTCTGGTTCATGGACTTCCTGGCCACTATCAAGGCCTCCGCCGAGGAAACCGGCGGTCGCGTCGCGGTCATCCTCCACTCCGGCCCGAAGGACTCAGGCTCACCGTTGCATGTGCATCACCGCGAGAGCGAGTGGTTCTATGTCCTCGACGGCGAGCTGATCGTCTGGGTCGGCGGCCAGGTGGTCCGGGCACCAGCCGGATCGTTCGTGTTCGGCCCGCAGGGCACGCCGCACACCTTCACCGTCAGTTCAGCAGGCGGTGCCCGGTTCTTGCTGGTGACCGAGCCGGCTGGCTTTGAGGGCTTCATGCGCTCCTGCGCCGAGCCAGCCCAATCCCTCACGCTGCCGCCGCGACCGAGTGTCCCACCCGACCCAGGCCGAATGGCCGCTATCGCTGCGGAGTACGGCCTCGACATCCTGGGGCCGCCCGGCATCCCGTCGTGAGCCATGACACCGCGCTCAGGACTCCGATGCTGCGGCCTGACCCGGATTCGCGGCCCCCTGGCCGGCAGGCGAGAGCTGGAAGCGGACACCTCGGCATCACAAACGGCGGACGCGCATCTGCGCGATCGACGCCGCCGTCGGTTCCGCCTGGCACGCTCGCGGTACCGAACGGCCGTTCGTGCGCGCCCAGTTCAAGCGACAGCGTGATCGGTGTATTCGCGCCGATCGGCGGATATCGTGCGGTTCGTCGCTGCCGGACCGTGATGGTCTGTGACGAAACGTCGGCACCGGGCAGGCACACCGGGTGCCCCCAGGCCCAGGTCTCGGTCAAGCAGAAGCGTCACGGCGAGCATGACAGCGTCACCGTGACCATCGCCGAAGGGTTTCGGTCAGCCTCATACGATCTGTCCATATTCATCAGGAGCGACGTTCGGCACTCATGACGAGTGATGCCGATTCTCCAGGGGTCTGCAACGAGACGAATAGGACGTCTTCGCGAATTGCCCTAGTAGAAGAATGATCAACATCGGGTAGTCACGCCACAGGTGTTGCGCCAGACGCCCCGTTCCGAGACGGCGGGCGTCAGACCAGCAGCGACAACGAGCACGACGTGTGTTGCAGAAGCTCTCCGCGGAGCTTCCGGTGCCACGTCGTGCAACAGGCCCGGGACCCCTGGAGAACGCGCAACAGGCGTGTAATGGACGGACCCGATGTTGTACGGAGGCAGGCTCGATGATGTACCAGGTAGTGAACCCGGCCACCGGGAAGGTTGAAAGTGAGTACCCGACGGCGACTGGCGCAGAGATCAGTGACGTGCTGGGGAGAGCCGAACGGGGCTACACCTCGTGGCGGCGAACTCCGATGGAAGAGCGCGCCGGGATCCTGCGCCGGGTCTCCCGGCTGTATCGCGACCGCTCCACCGAACTGGCCGCGATCATCACCCGGGAGATGGGTAAGGTCACCAAGGCCGCCAAGGGAGAACTGCGGTTCGTTGCGGCCATCTACGAGTACTACGCCGACAACGGGGCGGCGCTCCTGCAGGACCAGCCGCTGGCCTCTGACCTGCCGGGCACGGCGTGGGTGCGCAAGACCCCGATCGGCGCGCTGCTGGGCATCATGCCGTGGAACTACCCGTATTACCAGGTCGCCCGGTTCGCAGCGCCGAACCTGATGATCGGCAACACCATCGTGCTCAAGCATGCGCCGCAGTGCCCGGAGTCAGCCCTGGCCATGGAGCAGTTGTTCCGCGATGCCGGGCTGCCAGAAGACGCCTATATCAACATCTTCGCGAGCAACGAGCAGGTCGCCGGCATGGTCGCGGACCCCCGCATCGCCGGGGTGTCGGTGACCGGCAGTGAGCGGGCCGGGTCGGCCGTGGCCGCTGTGGCCGGGCAGAACCTGAAGAAGGTTGTGCTGGAGCTTGGCGGCTCGGATCCGTTCATCGTGCTGGACGGTGCCGATCTGCCGAAGGTGGCCAGGACGGCAGCAGCGGCCAGGATGGAGAACGGCGGCCAGGCCTGCAATGCATCCAAGCGGATGATCGTGGCCGATGCCATCTACGACGACTTCATGCGCGAGTTCACGGCCGCGATGTCCAGCTACGTGACCGGGGATCCGACCGACCCGGCGACGAGCTACGGGCCGCTGTCCTCGGAGCAGGCGGCGCGCAACCTGATGGCCCAGATCGACGACGCGGTCAGTAAGGGCGCAACGGTCCACCTCGGCGGGCATCGCATCGACGGGCCGGGCGCATTCGTGGAGGCGACCGTGCTATCGGGCGTGACCCCCGACATGCGGGCCTACCGGGAGGAGCTGTTCGGCCCGGCCGCAGTGGTCTACCGGGTGGCCGACGCCGATGAAGCGGTGGAGCTGGCTAACAGCAGCGCGTTCGGCCTCGGCGGAGCCGTCTTCTGCAGCGACGAGAAGCTGGCCCTGGGTGTCGCCGACCGGCTCGACGTCGGGATGGCCTGGGTCAACACTGCCGAACTCGGCGGCCCGGAGCTACCTTTTGGCGGCACCAAGCGATCCGGTGTCGGCCGCGAGCTCGGCCCGCTGGGCATCGACGAGTTCGTCAACAAGAAACTCATCCACACGCCGTCCGCCGCGCAGTGATCGTCCCCGTGACCGCAGCCTCAGGCCGGGGCTGCGGTCACGGCGGCGCTGGCCAGCGGAACCTTCAGGCGCAAGTACGCGCGCCGTTGCGCTCTGGCCGCGTGCCAGAGCGCGGCGCCACTCCGCCCGGCCGCCGAGGAGAGGCTCCCGCGCAGCCTCACGGCATGGCGACGTTGCCTGCCAGCGTCCAGCCGACGAGCGCGTTGGCGTGCCCGTGCCCCATGCCATGCTCGGACTTCAGGCACCCCACGATGGCCATGTGCTTGTCGAGGCCGCAGCCCGCGATGATCTGCTGCCACTCCGCGATCGAGCGCCCGTACTTCCTCTCGATGGACGGGAAGTACGACGCAGGTCCCTGCTTCGGCCACGGCGGCGCCTGCTCGGCCATGGTGACGTGCTCCTCTCTCTGCCCCCGACAGCGATCAGATGAGCCGGGCGGACTGAGCTCATCGCTCTCGCGGAGCTGGGCATCCAGGCCTCGCAGGTCCCCCGGGAGCTGGGCGGCCAGCTCGCGGCGCACCGCCGCGACCGGCCCGGACGGCGTGACCTGCTCTAGGATGCGGGCAGCGTGAGCTGCAGTGATCTCCTGCCAGCCGTACGCCCGCCGTCGCACATCCGCGCCGGCGTATGTCGTCGACGGCTAAGATCAGGGAAGCCTTGGCCTTGCCGCGCATGGACGCGATCTGCCGGCGGGCCAGCTGCGTAGGCACAGTCGCTACCGTCAGCGTTCCTCCCGTGCCGTGGGATCATCGAGGTCACGGCACGCCCAGTCAAGATCTTCTTCTGAAGGCACATACTCATCGCCGAGCTCTCCGGCGCGCAGCTGGCGCAGCGCCTCGGCAAGCTTTCCGTCGGCGCAGTCGGCGGCGTCTTGAGCGGACCACCATACGTAGTCCCGAAGCTCACGGCCTTTCCCAAGCCGGCGGAGTTCTTCCAGCAGAACCTGCAAACGGACGAGGCTATCGATCGTGACCTCGTGACGTCGCCGTCTAACCGGTGCTGAAAGGAGAACGCCTGCCTGCCGCCATGACTCGACCGTCGTGCGGGAGACCCCTAGCAGGCGGGCAGCCACTGCTGCCGAGATGCTTGGCAGCTCGTGTCGCCGGTGCTCAAGCAGGACCTGAGCAGCCTCCTTGACTCGCTGCTCGTCAAGCCTGCCTGCGGCCATGTTGGCGCATCTCGCTGGGTGCTTGGTCCGTTACACCGCGTGTTAAGCGTGTTAAGCTGAGCATGCATGACGGAACGGGCCGAACGGCCAGCGCGGTCAGCAGCCTGGCAGCCATAGGCGTAAGTCCCAAATCGCGGCGAATGCGCGCCCGCCCGCTCCGTTGTGCACGCGCAGAGCCCACGGTGACGGGCCTTTGCGTGTCGGTCCTTATCCGGCCTGGAAGCGTGCGCCGCACCACAGGTTTGCGACCTGGTGCTCGCCGCCGAGCCCCACGGTCGCCAGGGCTGCTTCCACCGGGCCGCCATAGAGCAGGTAGTCCCGGTTCGGCAGCTCGACCCGCCCTCCGCCGCGGACCTCCGCCCCGTCCAGGACAAGCTGAGCGACATTTTCGGCCTCAGCCGCTACGCCCCCAGGCGCTGACATGGGTAATACACCACACCAGGCCCATCGCGCCCGCTGACCAGCGGAAACAAGCCGAAGATCAACTTATCCCGGAAACTCGGGTCAGGGCTCGGTGCGGCCGCTGAGCCGTGGTGGGCAGTAGTCCAGTGATGGTGCTGGGCAGGCTGGTGATCCTCGTGATCTTCTCTCCGGCGGCCAGCAGGTTTAAGCTGACTGCCACATATCAGCTGACCCGGGAGGCCCGGAAATGGCCGAAGCGAGCGCCATTCCCATTGCGGAGAATCCGGTCGAGGCCAGGGAGAAGGCCAAGCTACGCAAGGTGCTCGGGCGGTTCGACCTGGTGCTGTTCACCGCCTGCGCCATCCTGGGCTTCGACACCGTGGCCGCCTCGGCGCAGGCGGGCGCGCAGGCGATCACCTGGCTGGTGATCTCGCTGATCATCTTCCTGATCCCGTACGGGATGCTGACCGCCGAGCTCGGCTCGGCGTTCCCGGTAGAGGGCGGCCCGTATGAGTGGGCGCGGATGGCGTTCGGCCGGCTGCCCGGGTCGGTGACCGCGATCTTGTACTGGCTGTCGAACCCGACGTGGATCGGCGGCACCCTGACCGCGTCCACGATCGCCACGCTCAATGCCCTGGTGCTGAAGAAGCCGCTGGGCACGACGGCCGAGATTCTCGTGGGCCTGGCCTTCGTCTGGGTGACGGTCGGGATCGCGATCGTCGCGTTCCGGATCGGCAAGTGGGGGCCGAACATCGGGACGTTCGTGAAGATCGCGGTGGTGGCCATCTTCACCATCCTGTTCATCGCGTTCCTGACCGAGCACGGCCTGGCCGGGGCGTCCCCGGCCGCGGATCTCAAGCCGTCACTGAGCGGGTTCCTGTACGTGATCGGGCTGATGGTGTTCCTGTGGGTGGGCTTCGAGCTGTCCAACGGGGCGGCGGAGGAGATGCGCAACCCGCAGCGGGACGTGCCGAAGATGGTCCTCCGGTCGGGAATCCTGTGCGCGATCATCTACGGGGCGGTCGTGCTGGGGATCATCCTGGTGATCCCGAAGGCTGGCCTGTCGAAGGTCAGCGGCTTCGCCGATGCCTACAGCGCGGTGGCCGCCACCTTCCACTCGCACGGGCTGAACGTCCTGTTCGCGATCCTGCTCATCGTGACGCTGCTGAGCAGCGGGGCGGTCTGGCTGGAGGGTGCTGACCGCACCCAGGCGATCGCCTCGCTGGACGGCGCGGGCCCGAAATGGATGGGGCGGTTCACCAGCTTCGGGACCCCCATCGCGGTCAACATCATGTCCGGGATCGTCGCGTCGGCGTTCGTCTTCTTCGCCTTCCTGGTCACCAGCGGCAAGCTGGCCAGCTTCTTCGCGGTGATGCTCTCGCTGACGATCTCCACGACCGCGGTGAGTTACTTCTTCATCTTCCCGGCCCTGGTACGGCTGCGGAAGCTGTACCCGGAGGCGCGCCGTCCTTACCGGGTACCGGGCGGGATGCCCGGAGCCTGGATCGCGGCGATCATCACCGAGGCGTTCGTGGTCGTGACCGCGATCACGCTGCTGTGGCCGGGCGCGATCAATGCGCTGTTCGGCCAGTCCTACTCGGTGCAGGCGAGCTGGGGGGTGTCCCGGGCGTTCTTCGAGTGGGCCACCCTGGGTGCGTTCGTGGTCATGGTGCTGCTCGGGGTGGTGTTCTGGGCCATCGGAGCGCGCAATCTCCGCCGCGGGGTGCTCGGGACGGCCGGGACCGGCGCCCGGCAGTCCGGCGAGTAGCCGATCCCGGCGGGCGGCCGGCCATTCCATCCGGGCGGGTCATGGCCGTGCCGGGATTCATTCCCCGGCGTGCTGTCGCGGCCGGCCGGCCGGGTCGCCGGGCGGGAAGCCGAGGTCTCGGCGGAAGACATCCTCGATCGTCTCGGCCCGGCGCACGACGGTCGCTACGGCGTCCCGCACGAGCACGGTGGCGGGACGTGGCATGGCGTTGAAATTGCTGGCGCAGGCTTCCTGATAGGCACCGGTGTCGAGAAAGGCCACCAGGTCCCCTGGCTCCACCTCGGGCAGCCGCGCATCGGGAACGATCGTGTCGAAGCCGCAGCTCATCCCGACCAGATCGGCCACCATGGCCGGGGGCTGCGACGCCCGGCTCGCGACGACATGGGACCAGCGATTGTGCTCGAGGTGGACGTTGATGAGGAACATCTCGGTGGTGTCGAGCTCGACAAAACGAAGGGGCGCAGGCTCTGCTTCATTCTTGATGTTGATGACCCGGCTCAAGTGGACGCCGATGTCGGCGTAACAGGCCCGGCCCGGCTCGATCTCGAGCGTCTTGCCCGATGCGGAGATGCCGTGGGCGGCCAGTGACCGGGACAGGCTCGAGGCGATCACCTCGGCGTACCGTTCCGCTGGCGGCGCCGGGCCCGGTTCAGCTGCCAGACGCGGGATGGCCCGGCCGGTCGGATCCCGTCCGGTGGGGAAGCCGCCCCCGATGTCGAGCTCGCTGGGCTGCCAGCCTCCCCACGCCTCGGACAGGCGGCCGACCGCGTCGCCGAGCGCCGTCATCATCGCGGCCCATACGTCGAGACGGCGGGTGTGCCGGGCGAAGTGGGCATGCACACCGACGAGTTCGACCTCCTCGGCGCGGAGCGCGCGCCTGCCCAGCGGTAGCAGCTCGTTCATCGGGATCCCGGCCTTGTACCGGCGCGAGACCTCAGTAATGGAGTCGCCTTCGAGGCTGAAGTCGGATGGAACGTGCTCCAGGCCGGAGAGGCTCGGTCGTACCCGCACCCGGAGCTGGGCCCGGCGCCCATGCTTGCGCGCGGCCGCCACCGCGAGGTCGAGCTCTCGCGGTGCATCCAGGGTGATGCGGCAGCCTGCCGCCACTGCCTGGTCAACGAGCTCTGCGGACTTGCCGGTGCCGTTGACGGAGATCAGCGCGGGCGCCACCCCGCAGGCCAGGGCGGCCCACAGTTCCGAGGGGCCGAAGGTGTCGCAGCCGAGTCCCTCGGTAGAGAGGATCCGGCGCAGGGCGAGCACGTGGTTGGCCTTGATCGAGGGCAGCACGCGGACCGGGCCCGGCCACTGGCCGGAAAAGGCCCGGGCCAGACGGCGGACGTTCCTGCGCAGCTGGTTCTCCGATACGACGTAGATCGGCGTCCCGAAGCGCGCCGCAAGCTCCACGGCGTCGCAGCCCTCGATCCACAGATGGTCACCACGAACCGAGAGGCAGTCATCGATGCGGGACTCCGCGACCAGGGCAGCCTCATCCATGGTCAGCCACCCGCGCCTCGCTCGATGAGCTCGACGAAGACGCCGTCCGGGTCACGGAGGTAGACAACCGTGCAGTCCTGCCACACTCCTCCCTCGGTCAGCCTGGCAGGCTGGCCCGCCGGCATGAAGCCGCCGCCGGCCAGGCGCGAGAGCGCCGAGCGCAGGTCGGCCACCTGCAGCGAGAGATGGCAGCTCCCGACCGTGTCAGGGCCGTAAGCGCCCCGGTCCCCGTTCGGGGAGCCGTACTCGAGCAGCTCGACGAGCTGGCCATTCCCGGCGTCAAGGTCGGCGGCGCGCACGCGCGCGCCCGGCAATCCGACGATCGCGCCCACGTCCTCGTCGTCACTGCGCCCTAGGACGGCCATTCCCAGCAGGTCGCGGTAAAAGACGAGCGACCGGTCAAGATCTGCCACAGTGATGCCGACGTGATGGATGCGGCGCACGCCATCATCGCCAGGCCCGGCGCGCTGCTCCCGGTGCGGGGGCACTCGATCCGCCTCTCCCTGCCGATCTCGGGGCCGCTGCCCGGCAGGCCCGCCGCGGCGGGCCCGCTGCGGCGGCCTCGTCCTGGATCGGGCGGTTGCTGCCCGGCACCTTCACCGGGTACATCCGCGCCAATGTGCTGATGGAGATCGTGGTACACCCCGGACCGCCGGGTCAATAGCGGGGGGTGGCGCGGATGGGGTGGCCAGGCAGGGCGCCGGGGACGACGGTTCCGTTTCGGACGACGAAGGTGCCGGCGACGAGGACGTGGGGGATGCCGGCGGAGGGACGGGTGCTGGCTGTGTAGGTGGCCTGGTCGGTGATGGTGGCGGGGTCAAAGATCACGATGTCGGCGTCGCTGCCGGGCTGGAGGCGGCCCTTGCGGCGCATGGCCGGGACGCGGGCTTCGAGCAGGCGGGCGGGCAGGAGGCTGCAGCGGCTCACAGCGTCGGCGAGGCTGAGGTTCGCGGCGTCGCGGGTGAGCAGGCGCAGGGCGCGGGAGAAGGTGCCGGCGGTGCGGGGGTGGGTGACCGCGGTGGCGGGCAGCGGCCAGGTGAGCGGGTCGGGCTCGGGGCCGAGCCAGGTCAGCGGCATGGCGTCGCTGGCGATCATGGCGCCGGGGAAGGTCAGGGAGCGCAGCAGCAGGTCGCGGTCGGCCGGGTCGTCGTCTTTGAGCAGCTCGATGATGACCAGGCCGCCGGGGTCGGACTGGCGCAGCTCGCGGAGGCGATCCTCGTCGGCGACGCGCTCGCCGGTGGGGGCGTAGGTGAGTGAGGACGGGGTGAGACCGCGCTCGTGCAGCCGTTCAGGAGAAAGGAAAGCCGCGCCGATCCCGGTCATGCCGGATCCGTACGGGTAGGCCTCGGTGGAGACGCGCGCGCCTTCCGCCTGCGCCCGGCTGACCAGGCCGAGGACCCGGTCGATGTGGCGCTGGGAGGTGCTGTTGACGTGGCAGTAGTGCATCTGCGCGCCGGTCTCGCCGGCCGCGCGGACGAGTTCCTCCGCGCCGTCGATCACGGCGTCCGGCACCATCTCGATCATGTCGCGGGCGTGCGTGAAGGTGGGCACGCCCGCCTCGGCGGCCAGCTCGGCGACCTGCAGGTACTCGGCCGGGTCGGAGTTCGGCGCGTAGCCGACGAGCACGCCGATGCCGAGCGCGCCGTCGGCCAGGTCAGCGGACAGCCGGGCCAGGACCGCGTTGACCTCCATCGGCGCGGCCGGGCGCTGCCAGGCGGGGGCGGAGATGTTCCGCAGGAACGTGCCGAGGCTGCCGTCGAGCGCGATGCCGGCCACTGATTCCATCCGGGCCAGGGCCCAGGAGGTGGCGAAGCCGTAGTTGACGGGACGGCCCTCGTCGGCGGCCCTCTGGTAGGCGGCGGCGACCGGAGTGACGCCTGCTTCCAGCTCAAGGGCGGTGGTGACGCCGTCGAGGGCCTGCAGCCGGAGGCCGGGGATGGAGTTCACGTGGCTGTGCAGGTCGATGAAGCCGGCGGTGACGACCAGGCCGTGGACGTCGATGTCTTCTCGGGCGGGGCCGAGGCTGGGGGCGATCTCGGTGACCCGGTCGCCGGTGATGGCGACGTTGCGGATCTCGTCCAGGCCGGTTTCGGGATCGATCACGCGGCCGCCGCGCAGCACGATGTCCCAGTCCGTCACGCCGTGCCTCCCTTGATCGTGGTCGCCAGGTTAACGGAGGGGATCAGCTCGGCAGACGGCGGTCATCGCCCTGGACAGGCGGACGGCGCTGGTTAGTTGGCGACGAGGCGCGACGCAAGGTGCTGATGCGATCGGCGTTTCAGGGGAGCGGGCGGCGGAGAGTCCCGTAGGCTCCTTTTGTTTGCTGCCCGCCTGGGGAAACGGGGAACGGGATGGAGTCGCGGTTACTGCTGCGCCGACGGGCGGGTGCCGTCACGCTGGCTGCTGTCAGCGGGGTTTTGCTGGCAATCGCTGCGGCGGCCGGGCCTAGCGCGCAAGCCGCGCCGGGGGCGCGAGGTCCGGGGCCGGGGAACGCGGGAGCGGAGGTCGGCGCTGGTGCCGGCGGTGGCCAGCCGGTCAGTCATTTCAATGTCGGGGCCACGCACTCGCCAGAGCTGCTGCGGCAGCTCGCGCATCCCGCAAGCGGCGGCAGCAGGTCGTCGGCGGACGGGGTGATCGCCGGGGCGGTGCAGGGCATTGATGTGGCATCCTTCCAGCATCCAAACGGGGCCGCGATCAACTGGGCGGATGTCGCCTCGAGTGGGATCCAGTTCGCGGCCGTCAAGGCCACCGAGGGCACCTATTACCGCAACCCGCATGCGCTGTCCGATCTGGCGGCCGCGAAGGCAGCCGGGCTGTCGGTGTTTGCCTACTCTTTCGCCATTCCCAACGGCAACGGCGGCAGTAAGAGCCCGGTGGCCCAGGCCGACTATCTCACCAGCTACCTGGGATCCGCGGACGCGACCGTGCCGGTCATGCTCGACATCGAGTACAACCCTTATGGCGCGGAGTGTTACGGGCTGAGCCACGCCGCCATGGTGGCGTGGATCAAGGCTTTCGACGCCGAGGTGCAGCGGAAGACCGGTCAGCTTCCGGTCATCTACACGCCGGGGCCCTGGTGGGCCACCTGCACGGGCGGCAGCACGGCGTTCGGCAAGACTCCGCTCTGGGTGCCGGACTACAGCAGCGATTCCAGCCCGGCGCTACCGGCCGGCTGGACCACCTGGGCGTTCTGGCAGTACTCGAGTTCCGGAACGGTGAGCGGAATCAGCGACCCCGGGAACGTCGACCTCGATCAGCTGGCTCCCGGTGCGCTGCCGCTGCTGAATCCTGGCAGCCAGGCGAGTGCGGCCGGCGGCTCCGCTGATGTGCAGGTGCGGTCGGCCGATCCGGGCGCGGGGGGCGCGGCGTCATTCACCGCTGCCGGGCTGCCGCCCGGGGCCTCGATCAGTGCTTCGGGAAAGATCACCGGCGTGCTGTCCGTGACCGGCAGCTATCAGGTGACCGTGAGCGCGATGGACGGCAAGGGGGACGCCGGCTCGGTGAGCTTCGGCTGGGCCGTCGGCGTCGCGGCGGATAAGGGACCCATCGGACTCGTGCGGCTGGACCTGGCGGGGAAGTGCCTGAACGATATCGGCAACAGCGCGGCGGTCGGGACCGCGGCTGACCTCTACACCTGCGATGGGAGCAGCGCGGAGCGCTGGACCTACGCCGAGGACGGCTCGCTGCGGATCCACGGGGAGTGCCTGCAGGGGACCGGCTCGGCGGGCGGGCGGGTGCGGCTGGAGTCCTGCAGCGGGAGCGCGCTGCAGCAGTGGCGGCTGGCCTATCCGCGAGCGGTGAATCGGCATGCTGCCGGAGGAGCGATCGCTCTGGTCAATCCTGGGTCGGGGCTGTGCCTGGCTGATCCTGGCGGGATCGCGAGCAACTGGGTACGGGTGATCACCCTGACCTGCGACGGGGAGCGGGCGCAGGCGTGGACGCTGCCGGCCGGGCCGGTGATGTCGATGATCGCGGGGCGGTGCCTGGACGGGACTGGAAACAAGGCGGCGGACGGGACCAAGGTGGAGATTCGGGGGTGCGACGGGGCTGGGGAGCAAGCGTGGACCGTGGAGCCGGACGGGACGCTGCGGGCGCTCGGCAGGTGCCTGGGGGTGGGGCACTCTGGCAAGTCTGCTGGCACGCATGTTGACCTGCAGGGATGCAAGGGGACTGGCGCGCAGAAGTGGCATGTGGTCCTGGCGTCAGGTAGCGACGCCACTCTGGTGAATCCGGTGTCCGGTCTGTGCCTAGCCGATCCCAGCGATTCCACGGCCATCGGCACGTGGGCGGTGATCAGCACCTGCATGGTTGCTGCGGGACGGCAGTGGCTGATCCAGTGAGACGCAACTGTCGTGAGGCGCCGATAGCTTGTCACGTATGCGGCCAACCCGGCTACTCGAGCGCATCCTTGCTGGCAACGTGGGAAACGTTGACTTTACGGACTTAATTACCTTGCTCGAGGCTCTCGGATTCCGAGAGGTCGGAGGACGAGGCAGCCATCGCGTGTTCGCCCGGCCAGGCATCGAGGAATTCATCAACCTGCAAGAGGAAAAGGGACAGGCCAAGCGCTACCAGGTCCGCCAGGTCGCCACGCTTGCCCGCAGGTACCATCTGCGGGTGGAGGAGAATCGATGACCGCTGGCTATCGGATTGAGGTCTTCTGGAGCGACGAGGATCAGACCTGGATCGCCGACGTTCCTGACTTGCCGTTCTGTACAGCACACGGCTCTACTCCGCATGACGCGGTTGCCGAGGTGGAAGGGGCTGCGGAAGCCTGGCTTGAGGCTGCTAAGGCAACCGGACGGCCCATTCCCGCGCCCTCGCCACGGAGTATGCGAGCGTGACTGGCTGACGGCGTCCGTGCCGTCCTCGGGACCAGTTAGCTCCGCTGCAAGCTCGACCGCAGGCTCGGCACTGGCTCTTACCCTTGCCTGCTGCGTAGATCCACGGACGTCAGCAACGAGAACGTCACATCTGGTAGCAGGGGGCCCGCTAACGGGACGGTCATAGCTGTCGAGTTAGTGACCGCGGAAATTGCGTACTTCGAATCCCAGCTCGCGCAGCGCGCCGGCCGCGCCGGCGACGCCTCCGCTGAACTCCGCCGAGGTAAGGGGCCGTCCGGTGGCGCAGCCATAAGCAACGCCCAGGATTGCCTTGGAGTCATAGGCCTTGCCGTCGATTATGAGCAAGTAGGCGCGGGCACGGCCGAATCCGTGCAATGCCAGGAACTCGTCTTGGCCAAGCCGGTCGTACTCGGCCACAGCCTGGTGGACATGGCGCGGCTGGACGACATCCCAGAAGGTCACGCGCCGATCGTAAGGCAAGGACGGGCCGGTGATCACCATGGAACTTCCTCAGCAAGGTCCCCAACGTCAATGAAAGGCCCGACGGCGGCCACGGTGCAGGGGAGTCGCAGTAGATACCACTGGTGACGACTACGCGCATGTAGCCCTCGGTTCAAGCGCTACTGCGGAACGGTTCGAGTACGCCCGCGCCGGGTTGCATGAGCGCACGGAAGTGGCGGACTATCCGGCCGACGATCTCAGGGTCGCGGATGATGACGCCAAGTTCCAGGTTGACCGCGAGCGCCTTGTCGGTGAGGTTGGCACTTCCGATCAGCGCGACGCGCTCGTCGGCAGCAATCACCTTCGCGTGCAGCGCGGCCCGTGAGGCTCCCACGGTCGGTCGCCTGCCGCCTGGCCAGATCCAGAAGTTAACATCCTGCTGGATCTCCACGAAGGCAGCGGCCGCCCCGAGGGTCCCGTGAAGAGTGCCGCCTTGGTCAGCGGTGCCTGCCACGCAGCGATCAGGCGAGCAGCCGCCCCGCCCATCGTGATACCGGGCCTGGCGTCGATCAGCCTGGCCTCGAGAGCTATAGCGTGCACTCCCAGACCACTGGCCGGGACCGAGCGCAGGATCCGCGCCCAGGAGGTTATATGACCGGTCGGTAGCCGGTCGGCGAGTTCGGCGATAACACTGGCGAGGTCGCCGGAAGCGTCGGTCACCCGCCGAGGAACCCGGTGCGGGCTCCGGCTACGGTGTCGACCAGGAGCGTCCCGTAACCAGAGAGGGCGAGAACCGAGTCGACAACGGCCTGCTGCTGCGCTCCGACGTCCACACTCTCTTCGATCGCGGGTATCTCGGCGTGCACCCGGCGACGCGAGTCCTCATGGTCAGTCCTCGCCTGCGTCAGGAGTACGGAAATGGCGAGGACTTCTATGCCAGGGCGCGAGCGCAACAGGCCGTTGCCGCGCCAGCTCGCCGCGCCGATCGGCCCAACGCCGAGTTCCTCGAATGGCACGCCGATTCCGTGTTCCTGGCGTCCTGATCTTGCCTGCTAACCAGCGCCGCCTTGCTCGCGCACCCTGCGCTCGGCGTAGTCGTCGCGGATCTTCAGCCTGAGTTCCATAGCCGTAGGCGCGGTGAGCGTGCCTGGCTGGCCATGAAGTGGCTCCGCCGACCAGTGGCCGTCCCGGTAGTCGTAGTCGATGCGGTAAACGTCCTCCCAGTGCCAGCGAAGGTCGGTTAAGTCGCTGGTATCTGATCTGTCCATGTGGCTCCTTCTGAAGGCCCTCCCGCGTGCTGCCCGGCCCACTCTAGTACAGCTCATACAGTTAATACTGCTAGAACAGTAGTGTGGCGGGGTGATCATGAGAGACCTACGGTCGGCCACATGCGCCAGGCACAGCCGCCATACCGGGCCGTTAGTGCCGCACTGCGCGACCGGATCGAGGCTGGCGAGTGGCTTCCCGGCGAGCAGATCCCCAGCGTCCGGCAGATCGCTGCGCAGTATGAGGTCAGCATCGGGACGGCGAGGCGCGCGCTGGTCGTCCTGCGGGATGAGGGTCTGATAGTGGTGACCCCGTCCTGGGGCGCCTTCATCCCGCAGTAGCATCCGGCCTGCCAGGGCCACGCCGCCGCAGCGACGGCACCGAGTCCTGGTTTCTGCCTATCCGGCGGCACGACCCGGAGCACGCTGACACGATAGATGGGTGGCGAATACGCGGCGCATCAAGTCAAAACGAAACTCCCGGCTCACTCTGGTCAGCCCGGCCAACCCCGCCGGCACCAACCCCGCCGGCACCGAGCCCGTCGGCACCGAGCCCGCCAGTGCCGAGCCCGCCAGTGCCGAGCCCGCCAGCATCCAGCCCGCCGGCACCGAGCCGGAGCAGCAGGCAGAGCTGGTCCAGCTCGACGAACTAGCCGAGCTGGAACAGCTGGCGGGCCTGCGCCGCAGCCTGGCCGCCGCCGGTGCGCCGGCTGAGATTCTGGCGCTCCTGGACAACGCCGCCAGCGCGGAGGACGCCCTCGACCAGCTGGCCCAGGCTGGCGTGCTCCCGTCACCGGAGGAGTCGCTGAACGGCCTGCTGGAGTCCTTCGAGCCGCTGCTGGAGCCGGGCTGTGACCAGCTGAGCGCGGAGCTGAGCGGCTTCGAGTTCCTCAGCGTGATCGGCCAGATGGCGCCGGCCGACGTAGGCCTGCCGACCCTGCTGCTGGAGCTGATCGGGCAGGCCGAGGGCCAGGGCAGCGGGGAGGCGCTGGCCATGCTGCGGCTGCTGGCCGCCATCGGGCCGGCCGAGGTCAGGGAGCCGGCGCAGGCGGCGGGGGACAGGCTGGTCAGCGCTGGCCAGACCGACCTGCCCTGGACAGCAGGGCTCGGTCAGCCTAAGCCGGGCAAGTGCTTCGGCTACCGCGATGACCTCGGCGCGCAGCAGTCGCTGGCGATGACGTTCAGCTACGGGCGCCGCCGGCACGCGGTCGTCGTTCTGATTGATCATGACCTTGGCGGCGGGGTCAAGGATTGCTTTGTCAGCGACAGTCCCGACTGGATCCGGTCCCGGTATCGTGCCGAGGGCTCCCGAGCCGGCCTGGAGTTCCGCGACTATCAGCCCGCGGAGGCCCGGGCGATCCTGGAGCTGGCGCTGGGCAGGCAGCCCTGCCCGGTCGAGCCTGATCAGGTCGAGGACGTGGCCTGCTACCTGGGCCTGTTGCGGGCGCGGGCCGAGCTGCTGCCCGCGGGCGGCCAGCTGCCGTCGCGGTACGCGTCCCGCGGCGCGGCCAGCCCGGCGGCCGGCCGCGCCTCCCGGAACGGACGGCGAGGCCCGGCCTCAGGCCCGGGCAGCCGGGACGTCCACCGGGTGAAGATCACACTGCGCGGGGCGCGGCCGCCGATCTGGCGCCGCCTGGAAGTGCCGTCGGACATCACCGTCCGGCGGCTGCATGACGTGATCCAGCAGGCGTTCGGCTGGGAAGACAGTCACCTGTGGGTCTTTTCCGCGCCGGACGGCGAGTACGGCATTGCCGACCGCGAGCTGGGCTTCCGCAGCGCCGCGTCCAGGAAACTGGCCGCCGTCGCGCCCGATCCCGGCGACCGCGTGCGCTACACCTACGACTTCGGGGACGGCTGGGAGCACGACATCGTGGTGGAGGACGTACGGCCGGCCGAGCCGGGCGTGGCCTACCCGCGGTGCACGGCCGGGCGCCGGGCCTGCCCGCCGGAGGACTGCGGCGGGATCTGGGGCTACCAGGAGCTGCTGGCCGTTCTGGCCGATCCCGGCGACGAGCAGCACGCCGACATGCTGGAGTGGCTGGGACTGGAGTCGGCCGCCGAGTTCGACCCGGCAGCGTTCGACCCCGACGAGACCAGCAGAGCGCTGGCGCCGCTGGCCAGGGTGCTGGTGAAGCGCTAGGACCTGCGGTCGTTTCGCCGGTCGAGGCCCAGGCTCACGGCCGGAAGCTCGCCATCCCTGAGCCGCAGCTCGACTGGACGGTGTGAAGCGGCTCCCGGCGCCAGGCCGGCGCCACGCCGCCGCCGGGCCCAGCGACTGTGCAGGAAATCACCAGCCCTTTTGCGGCTGGCTACCCCCTCCCGCGGGCAGAATCCGGTCAACTTAACATCATTGGTGGAGGAACGGGCTCCGCCGGGAGCTCGGCACCACCGGGCCGGGCGACCCGCCGGAGCGGACAGCCCGGCTCAGGCATGTTGATCAGCTCGGGGACGTTATACGAGATGACGGCCGGGGAGACCGCGCCGCCGCCGATAGAGGGCATAACTGCTGAAAGGGAAGAGATGGTCGCGATGAGCTCGCCCAACGGTGCTAGCGGCAGGGACGGAACGCTGCACGTCACCGACAGCAGGACCGGCCTCAGCTACGACATCCCGATCTCGCAGGGCACGATCCGGGCCACCGACCTGGGCCAGGTCACGACGTCCGAGGAGGATCCGGGACTGCTGTTGTATGACCCGGCGTTCCTGAATACCGCGAGCTGTCGCAGCACGGTCACCTTCATCGACGGCGAGCGCGGGATCCTGCGCTACCGCGGCTACCCGATCGAGGAGCTGGCCGATAACTGCTCGTTCCTCCAGGTCGCCTACCTGCTGCTGAACGGCGAGCTGCCTACTCCCGAGGAGGAGCAGGCCTGGACCTACGACATCATGCACCACACCTTCGTGCACGAGAACATCAAGAAGTTCATCGACGGCTTCCACCACGACGCCCACCCGATGGGGATCCTGGTCAGCACGGTGGCCGCGCTCTCGACCTTCTACCCGGACGCCAAGGCGATCTTCGACACCGAGAACCGGCAGAAGCAGATCCAGCGGCTGATCGCGAAGATGCCGACCCTGGCGGCGTTCGCCTACCGGCACGCGGTCGGCATGCCGTACTCCTATCCGGACAACACGCTGTCCTACGCGGGCAACTTCCTGTCCATGCTGCGCAAGGCCGGGGAGCTGAACTACCGCCCCGACCCGGTGCTCGAGAAGGCCATCGACGTGCTGTTCATCCTGCACGCCGATCATGAGCAGAACTGCTCGGCCAACGTGATGCGCGCGGTCGGCAGCGCCCACTCCGACCCGTACTCGGCGGCCGCGGCCGCGGCGGCGGCGCTCTACGGGCCGCTGCACGGCGGGGCCAACGAGCAGGTGCTCCGGATGCTGAACCAGATCGGGTCGGTCGACCAGGTGCCCGACTACATCCGGCGGGTGAAGCAGGGCGACTTCCGGCTGATGGGCTTCGGCCACCGCGTCTACAAGAACTTCGACCCGCGCGCCACCCTGATCAAGGGCGTCGCCGACCAGGTATTCGAGGTCACCGGGCGTAACCCGCTGCTGGACATCGCGCTGGAGCTGGAGCGGATCGCGCTGGACGACGAGTACTTCGTCAGCCACAAGCTGTACCCGAACGTGGACTTCTACTCCGGCATCATCTACCAGGCCATGGGATTCCCGGTGGAGATGTTCCCGGTGCTGTTCGCGATCGGCCGCACGCCAGGCTGGCTCGCCCAGTGGGAGGAAGGGATTCTCGACCCCGAGCAGAAGATCCAGCGGCCCCGCCAGGTCTACGACGGCGCGGACCTGCGTCACGTCGTCCGGGAGGGCTCACCCGCGCGGGCATAACGCGAGATCATCACCCTGGTCAGCCGGCGAGGGCACGCTGGCCTCGAACTCGATCCGGCTGGCGGACCGCGGCAGGGTGGCCGGACCCGCCTTCAGGGCAGGCGCGGCCGGCAGGGCTCATGCAGCGCAGCGGCGAGCAGCAGCGTGGCCTGGGCGAGATGCCCGTCGGTCCCGCACCCGGCGGCCGCCACCTGCCTGCGCACCAGGCCAAGCCAGGCGGTCGCCGATATGGCGGCTGCCTCGGCGTCGGCGCGCGCCTGCCGGACCGCGGCCTGGTGCTCGGCGGCCAGCCGCCGCCACCGGCACCGGGCCAGCAGAACCGAGGCGGATTCCAGCCGCCCGATCAGCGCGGCAGCGCCAGTGGCGAGCCCGCCGATCAGCCCGGCCGCCAGGACGCCCAGGCCCGTGTTACTCCATCCCCCGGTACTGGATCCCCCGGTACTGGCCTGCGATGAGCCGAGACCGTGGAGCGCCGCGAGCAGCAGGGCCAGCGCAGCGGCCGCGGCGGCGAGCGCCGCGACAAGGCCCCGGCGGCCCTCCCGGCTGGCCAGCGCCGCGGACCAGGCTCCGGCCAGCCACACCGCGGCCGCCGCGATGGCGACCTGCGTGGCCAGCGGCTTGCCGAGCACGCCGCCGAGCTCTACGCGATCGAGCACGGCCAGGCCGGCCGCGGCCGCGGCGAGCAGCACGAGCCCGGCGCCGAGATGAATGCCGCGGCGGCGCCGCGGGTCCAGCAGGTGCCGCAGTTCCTGGTGGCGGAGCCGGGCTGCCTGCTCGGCGGCGAACGTCTGGCCGGCCGCCGCGGCGGAGTGCGCGGCCAGCGCCTGGCGGTGGCTGGCCTCGGCGAGCAGGGCCGCGGCCTCCGGGTGCGAGGCGAGCAGGTCGCCCACGATCCGGGACGGCGTGAGCGCGGGTGCTGGCTGCACGGTTCCTCCCTGTCGTGTGCGGGCCCGGTTCCCCCCTGAAGAGGCGATCGGCGTCGCGGCCTGACAGAGTCGGCCGCCGGCCGGGGCCGGGCCCACGGCAGGCAGCCGGGCCGGTGTCAGGACGACCGCGGCCCGTCCTCGTTCTGAACGAGAGCCAGAGCCCGCGGTGCCCGCCCGGGCCGAGCGACAGAGGTGAGAGCGGTGCGCAAGGTCACGCGAGGAAGCTGCCAGGCCGCCGGGGCGGCCGTCCTCGCGGCCGTCCTCGCGGCCGTGATCGCTGGCTGCGGACTGACCAGCCTGACAGCTGCCGCACCCGGCGGCCATCCGGTTACCGTCACCGAGCAGGTCGCGCCGTCGGTGCTCGTGACCGTGGCACCCGCCGCGGCGGCCGGCCCGCCGCTGCTCCCGCTGGTCGCCGGCACGGCCAGGGCCGGGGAAGATGCTGTCATCCTCCGGCCCGGTGCCCCGCTCGGACAGGTCATCTCGGCCGGTGCGCCCGGGCCGGCGACGGTAGTCGTCTCCGGCAAGCCGGCTGCGCCGGGCTCGGGGGCCACGTCCTTCCAGTGGGCTCAGTACCGGAATCTCCTGAAGGCCTGGCACGGCACGATCAGCTCCGCGCGGCGGGCCGTCGCGGCGCGCACCGCGGCGGCCGTGTCGCGCTGGGCGCGCGGGCTGGCGGCCATGGCGAGGCCGGCCCAGCTGCCCGCGACGGGTGCAGGGCCTGGCACGCTGGGGGGGCAGTGCGCTCTGGCGGCCAGCGCGCTGGCCGGCCTCCAGGAGCAGGCCGGTAACCCGTTCGGGCCGCGGCGCGTTGTGCTGCTCTACGCGGCCAGCCTCGGCGGCGCGCTGACGGCGGGGGAGCTGGCCGGAGACGACGTGATCGTCGTGACATCGTTCCTGCCCGCCGCGGATGCGGCCAGCGCCGCCCAGGCCGATCTGCTGCGCGCCGGCGCGATGCGGGCCACCATCCTGGGCCCGGAGGCAACCGACGCGCAGCTGGCCCGGCTCATCACCGAGGGCCTGAGCCAGCAGCTCGTGACGGAGACGCTCTCCGGCTCGGCTCTGTTTGCCAACGGCAGCGCGGTCCTGCAGCCGGGAGCAGCCCAGCTGCTCGCCGGGCTGCTGCCGCTGCTGCGCCGGCCCGGAGCCGCCGCGGTGATCAACGGCTACGCGTCGACGCCGGGCACTCCCGGCGGGAACTACCTGCTGTCCTACGCCAGGGCCGCCGCTGTGGCCAGCTTCCTGGAATCCGCCGGCATCCCGGCGTCATCCCTGGTGGTCGTCGGGCACGGGGCCAGCAATCTCATCGCCCCTGGCCCGTCCGCGGCCAACCGCCGGGTGACCATCGTCGTCGAGGAACCGGTCAGCAGCCGGTCCTGACCGCCTGCGCGCGTGTCCGGGCCTTTCCGTCCCGCCCGTTTACTCAGTCCCGCCCGTTTACTCAGTCCCGCCCGTTTACGAATCCACCATGGTGCTCCAGTCCGCGACCGTCTTCCAGTCCGCGACCGTCTTCCAGTCCGCGACCGTCTTCCAGTCTCCGACCGTCTCGGCGAGGAACGCGGGCTCCTGCACCGGAGGAAGGGCGGCGAGCTCGGCAGCCCAGGATGATGGCGGTTCCGGCGCGCGGCTGCGCGGATCCAGGGCCGCGAGCCGCGTGCCGGCCAGGTAAGCGCGGGCGGTATCCCCGGTGCGCTCCCAGTTGTACTGGCAGTGCCGCCAGGCCGTGGCCGCGAGCGCCGTCCAGTCCCGGCCGGTGAACGCCGGCGCCAGGCCCGCCGGGCAATGCTGGGCGCGCACCGCCGCGTCGGCCCAGCGCAGCGCCCGGCGGAGGCGGCGCGCTCGCTCGCTGCGGACCGGCCGGTGCTCGTCGTCCACCACCTCGACCCATGCTCCCGGCGTCTCGCAGGCCGGGGAGGGAAGCTGCAGCTCCGCTCGGGCCTGAGAGCCCGCCGCGGTGAAGGAACCCTGGGACAGAACCCGCCGGGCGGCCGGGTCGACGAGGCGCGCCCGGCAGCGGCCGAGGGCATCGTGATCCGCTCCCGGCGCGAGCAGCGCCTCCACCATCAGGCGGGACCGCTCAGGATCGGGCTGCACATGCAGGTCGGAGCAGGGGGAGAGCCCGAGGGCGAAGATTCCGTCCGGCACCAGGCCGGGATCCAGTGACCATTCCATGCCAGGCAGCCACTCGGCGGTCCCGCCGGGCTGCCGGTACCCAGGGCAGGAGACCGGCCGGGCCAGCTCGGCAGGCCGGCCCAGGTCGGCAGGCCGGGCCAGCCCGGTCAGCCGGGCCAGCTCGGTCAGCCGTGCCAGCTCCGCAGGCCGGGCCGGCTCGACAGGCTCTGCTAGCTCCGCAGGCCGGGCTAGGTCCGGTCCGGGCGCGGCGGCCCGTGCGTGACGAACGCCTTCGCGCAGCTGGCGGGCGGTCTCGGGATCGTCCGCCTCGGCGAGGCGGGCGACCGCGAGAACGGCACGGGACAGCTCGTCGGGGACTGGCACCCGGCTCAGCAGGCGCATGAGCCCGCCCGCCGCCTGCCGCGCCTGCTCACGGGCCCGGTCGTGCAGGCCGGCCCGTTCGGCCAGGACAGCCCCCTCCGCGGCCCAGAGCGGAGACGCTGACGGGACCGGGCTGGTGAACCTGGCCGCTTCGAGCCGCGCCAGCCGCGACAGGACTGCGGCCAGGCCAGGCTCGGGCGAGAACGCGCGCCGCCCGCCCTGCGTCCAGGAGGCCCGGCGCAACTCCTCCAGCACCTCCTGGCCGAAGAGCTTCGTCAGCAGCCGCGCTGCCTTTCCCGCGCCGGGCTCGGCGGCCGCGTCGCCGGGACCGCCAGTCACGGCGGGCCCTTCCGGGACTCCGCGCCCTCCCATGGCCCCGCGCCCTCCCATGGCCCCGCGCACCGCCGTCAGGCTTCGCACCCCCGGCCCGCCAGCCGCGCCGGGCTCGCCCTGGGCCCAGCGCCCCCCCGGCCCGCCATGACTGCCCGGCTCCGGAGGATCGATCACCACCCGGGCCAGCCGCCCGTCCGCCCGGTCGAAGACCAGCTCCAGGCCGCGCACGGGAACGAGCATGGCCTCACCCGCCGCCCCGGTCGGCAGGCCTGCCATCGTCACCTGGCCCGTGTCGCCGTCATAGGCCGGCGTGAGCCTCGATGGTCATCGCGCCAGTCCCTCTTCCGGTCGGCCAATGTCCCGGCTCTCGCGTCGTGCGGCCCGGCTCTCCGCCATCCCGGCGCCGCGGCCAGCCACGGCAGCTCGCTGCCACTGACCACGATACGGCGGGAACGGGCAGGGGAGCGGCCTGGCAGAACCGGTCACAGGCCCGGGAAGAGCGAGCGGACGGCCCCCTCGAGCGCGGCCGCCCAGCTGGCGTGGCCGGCGCCGCCGGCGCGGCCGGGCCGAGGGACAGCCGGACCAGCAGCATCTGGCGCAGCGCGCCGAGGTGCCGCTGCATCTTCTCGGCGGCCCGGCGCCGTGCGGCCTGGCAGGCCGCGGCGTACTGCCGGGAGCGCCGCGCCGCCGTCCGGGCCCGAGCCAGGGTCAGCGACCGGGTCCGGGCCAGGACCGCGGACCCCAGCAGGACCAGGCTGGCCGAGATGCCGGTGAGCAGCATCGCCTGCAGGGCCGCGGCCTTCACCGAGTCGCCGCCGACGGTCGTGAGGAACTGCAGGCGCAGCACCAGCAGCGCGACATACGCCGCTGCCAGGACGCCCGCCAGGCCGGCCCGGCGCCGCGCGTCGCCGCGCGTCACCTCCAGGGCCGCCATGGCCCCGACCGACGCGACCAGGAGGATGCCCGTGATCAGCCACGTTCCCGCGTTGTTGAGGCCGAAGGCCTGTGCCGCCCAGTTCAGCGGGACCCCGTCCAGCACGGTCAGCGCGGCCACGATGAGCGCTCCGGGAACGAACCCGAGGATCCGGTGGCCGGCCGGGTCGAGCTTGGCGGCCAGGCTGGCCGCCCGCTGCGCCGAATCCGAGGCCGCCCGCGTCGCGTCGGCGACCCGCACGTCCATCTCCTGGAGATGGATGTGGGCGCGCGACGCTTCCTCTAGCTCGCTGCCCGCGTCCGGATGGTCGCTCAGCCAGCGCGCGAGCGCCTCCCTGGCCGCCGCTTCCAGACTGGAGTCGCTGCCGTGCTCTTGCTCGCTGAAGTCGATGAATGCCGTGCCGGTCATGACTGCCTCCTTGATCCGGGCTGCCGGCAAGATGAGCCGGCCAGGCCGGGAACCTGACACTCCCCGAGAAAAACCCCTGGCCAGGTGCGCATCGAGCCTTTGGGCTAAACGCTCCCTGCAGCCGTCATCGTCGCCGGACGGCCAGCCCCGGCCGGGTCACGACGACAGCTCGTCCCTGCTGACAACCGTCTTGAGTACCTCGCGGACGTCGCGGCGCGCTCGGCTGAGGCGCTGATAGCGGGTGTCCTGCGCGCAGCCAGCCTCGGCGAACCACTGCGGGTAGGCGTTCCGCAGGGCCGCGTCGAAATCCGCCGGGCTCACCTGGCCGTCACAGCCGGCCCGGAGAATCTCCTCGGCCACCGCGACGATCGCGGCCCGGTAGCACCAGGGCCTGCTCGAGCGCTCCGGCACGGCTGCGCGGATCTGCCGCCGCCGGACCCGGAGTTGCCCGAGCCATTCTTCCGTGCGCAGCTGCCAGATCACGCCGTCGTCAACCGGAGCGTCGGCCGCTGAGCCCCAGCCGCTACGGCGCGGCTGCCTGCTGAGGGCCGCTTCCGGATCCTCGATGGGAAGCGGGCTGAGATGGCCGCGCAGGTAGGCGATCTGACGGATCAGCGCCCGGCAGAAGAAAGCGCGCAGGTTCTCGATCCGCTCGGGATCCCTGACCCTGGCCACCGCGTAGAAGGTGTCCTGGAGCGCGTCCTCCGCGAGGTCGAAGCTGCCGGCCCGCCGGACGGCCAGCTTCCAGATGTCGAGATCCTCCCGGATCTCGCAGACCTCGTCGTGGAAGCTCCGTGGCGCCGAAACCCTGCCTGGAGTCGCTCCTGGTGGGCTGGGAGTCATCTGCCCCCCCTCTCCCGGGCCGTCGGCTGCTATCTCCTTTGCCGCGCCGTTGAGGACATCGCCTTTACAATCTCACAAGTTTTGGCAATTGCCAACGGTCTTGGCCTATGGCACTGGCGGGAGCGAAAGGTAGGCTGAGATTGGCGGCGGCCGCACCAGGTCGGCCGGCCTGAGTAGGTTAAACGCTCGGAAGTACCCCGACCAGCGAGGGGCTGAGCGTTGACTCGCGCCATTCCCGGTCACAGGTTTCTCACGAGATTGGTGGTGTACCCGACGGTAACTGAGCCTGGAGGTGTACCCTCCCGAACTGTGGCAAGTGCCAGCGGCGATGGTCAGGGGCCATCGCAGGCTGTACCGGCCCGAAGGCGGCCGGTCCCGGAGAGCGCGAACCCGACCGTGCGCCAGCGCGAGCTCGGGATGCGGCTGCGCGAGCTCCGTACCGGACTCGGCCTGACTGTCGAGGCTGTCGGCGATCAGTTGCTGTGCTCGGCTACGAAGATCAGTCGCCTGGAGACCGGGGCGCGCCGGGCCAGCCTGCGCGACGTGCGGGACCTGTGCGGCATCTACGGAGTTACCGATCCGGCGGAGACTGAGGAGCTGATGAAGCTCGCCCGCCAGGCACGGCAGCCCGGCTGGTGGACCCAGTACGACGAGCCTGGCCTGTCCCCGCTGCTCGGTCTGGAGCAGGAAGCAATCGCGATCACCACGTTCTCGATGTCTTTCGTGCCGGCCCTGCTGCAGACCAGTGACTACGGGCGGGTGATCACCAGGGGTATCGAGCGGAAGATGGATCCGGATGTCCTGGAGCAGCGGGTTGAGGTCAGGCTGCGCCGCCAGCAATTGCTGGACCGGCCGAGTCCCCCGCGCTACCGGGCACTGCTCGACGAGGCTGTCCTGCGTCGCCAGGTGGGCGGCCCGGCGGTCATGCGGGCGCAACTCGAAAAGATCTTCAAGTGTGCCGCTGAGGACAAAGCGGCGATCCAGGTCATCCCGTTCGTCGTCGGGGCTCATGCGAGCATGGACAGCAATTTTATGTTCCTCGAATTCGGGGAAAGTACGCAACAGCGGCCCGTTGTCTTCGTCGAGGGCCTCTTCAGTAATCGTTATCAGGAGCGCCCGGTCGAGATCGAGCGCTACCGCGAGGCAATCGAATATTTGCGTGACGCGGCTCTCAGCACTCGAGACTCTGCGAGCCTCATCGCTGAGATCCGGGCTTCCTGCGACGACTAACAACATCCGAGGCGTTACCAGGCGGACCTTGCCCGGTCCGGCTTATTCATAAAAGGAGAGTCAGGGAAAATGCCACCTTCCGTCCCGCCGACGCTCGGGGAGCTCTCGTGGCGCGTCGCCCGGCACTGCGATGCCGGGAACTGCGTGCGCGTCGCCCCGAGCGGCAACATGATCGTCGTCGGCGACTCCAAGAATCCCGAGGGCCCTACCCTCGCCTACGACCGCGCCGAGTGGAAAACGTTCGTCGAGGGCATCAGGCAGGGCGACTTCGACGATCTGTAAGGGTCCAAGCTTCTGAGAACGCCGGGGCAGGTCACGGGCGGCTGGCCGCCTCGGCGTTTCTCTTTAACCTCCGCTCGCTGAGCCCGGGCAGGTTTGGCTATGCAGAGGTCAGCAGGTCGCCAGTTAGCAGTGCGGCGCGCAGGAAGAGTGCGATCCGGTCAGGCTTCAGCCCGATTTCGGCGATGCTGATGCGGTGAGCGGGATCTCCTCCAGGAAATTCGCGTGATCCAAAGTTGTAGGAGCCTTCGAGCGGCGAGCGGAAATTCTCGGTGGACGCTTGCTGGTAGCCGCTCCCCGATCCTCGACCCGGAGCGGCCCCGGTCGTCGGCCCGCGCCTGGTGGGCTGGGATTCATTTGCCCTCCTCGCCCGAGGGCGTCGAGATCGAGCGGTACCGCGAGGCAATTGAATACCTGCGCGATGCCGCCCTGAGCCCACGGGAGTCCACCAACCTGATCACCGAGGTGCGGAGCCTGCATAGAGGAGGCTGGCAATGCTCGTAGTAATGATCGGAGTATCAGCCTCAGCGCTCGCCGTCATTGTCGGCCATTTGGTGCGCATGAGGCTCGGCAGCCAGGCGATTAAGAAAGTTGCGCCGGAAAAGGTGCCCGATGTGCTGAGGGCCATCTTCGGTCGTTCCGACCACCTGGACCTGACTATGCTTCCAGGGCCACCCGAAAGGGATGCCGATACCCTCGCAGTTTTCCTGCCGCAGGAGACGACACCGCAGCTTGAGGGCTGCTCCGCCGACCAGCAGGACAAGAGCGATGATCGTTTTTTGCCACCGGTCGCCGAGCCATAGTTTATCGGACGTGACTCACAGGACGATTGTGCGGGGAAATGGCCACGGAATTAGGCATCGACGTTGACTCGGTTCGCTGGGCACTTGGGTGTGAGATTTCTGCGTGGGCTCGGGCCGCATGGGCAAGTCGGCTACTGTAACCGGCGCTCATCCATCGTCGATAATGCTTCGCATGCGGCGATTCGCTGCTGGTGCCGTAACCGGCAACGTTTGCCCTGTCCCGCGAGCCGCCATGAGTTCTGCGGCGTCTGGCGGTCGTACTGTCGAACCCGTTACCGAGGAGGACTTCTGATGCGCAGCGTGACCTATTCGATGGGCGTCTCACTGGACGGCTACATCGCCGGGCCGGACGGCGACTTCGACTGGACGGCGCCCGACGAGGAGGTCTTTCGCTTCGTCACCGACGAGATACGAGAGGTCGGCGTCCACCTGCTGGGACGAGGGCTGTACGAGACGATGCTGTACTGGGAGACCGCCGGCCAGGATCCATCGCTCGACGACTCAATGCTCGAGTGGGCCGCGATCTGGAAGCCGCTCCCGAAGGTGGTGTTCTCCACCACGCTGCCGGCGGTGCAGGGCAATGCCCGCCTGGCCTCCGGCGGCCTGGCGGAGGAGATCGAGCGGTTGCGAGCCGAGCCGGCCGAGGGCGACATCGCGATCGGCGGCGCGACTCTCGCCGCCGAGGCGGCCGCGCTGGGCCTGATCGACGAGTACCGGGCCAGGGTCTACCCGGTGCTGGCTGGCGGTGGCATTCCGTTCTTTCCCCAGCGCGAGCGCCGGGTGGATCTCGAACTCGTCGAGACCCGCACCTTCAGCTCGAGAGTCGTCTACCTCCGCTACCGCGTGGCGCGCTAGCCGGCTCGTCCGCCGAGCCCTGGCAAGAACGGGCCAGCCAGTGGCCTGGCCTCAATCACCCAAGCCAGTTCTCGCAGCGAGCGCTCGAGCGATCTCGGTTCAAGCGCCACCTTCACCGCGCGAAAGCGCCGTCCGTCGCGCACTTGTCGCTGGATCGCCGGGACCCCGGGCCCTCGACCAGCTCGTGGCTCGCGCGGTGGCCATCGTCGACGAACATCACCCGGCCATCCGGAGTCAGCGCCGAGGCGACGGTCGACCAGTCGTCACGAAGAGATTCGCTCTACATAACAACATTCCTCCCAGCAACAGGGCAAACGTTGCCGGACCCAAAGCTCTAGGTGAGGCCGGCCAGGGTGAGGCCGATGAAGAAGATGATCACGATCTCGCTGACGATCCACGATTTCCTGTTCATCCAGTCCCGCACCCGGGGCAGGACCACTTCGGCGCGCTTGCCCAGCAGGATGGCCAGCAGCACGGGCACCGCGAGCAGGAGCAGGACGGCGAAGACGAACACGAGCACGTGCCACCAGGGATTGTCGCGGGCCCCGATGCGGGTACCCACGGCCAGGGAAGTGATGAGGTCGGACGGGAAGAACCCCAGCAGCACGAAGCCGAGCGTGAACGATAGTCTCGCCGATGCCGACTCGAGCCTGCCCATCCAGCTGGGCGGGTCGGTCTTGCCTCGCCTGCGGAACACCACCACGGCCAGGATCAGCAGCAGGACCAGCACGGCGGCATTGATGCCGTCGTGCACCGGGCTATGGTGCGAGGATCCGAAGACCTGGCCGACCAGCCTCGTGATCATGTACATGATCGTGACGACCAGGGTGACGGACGCCGCCCCGCCAGCGAGATAGGCGGCGGAGTTCCGCGCCCAGTGACGGCCGGTCGCCAGGAAGATGGCGCTGACGATCTGCGGGCCGGCGACCATCACGCAGGCCAGGGGCAGGACAGACAGGACGTGCCGCACTGGCGTCTCCTTGGCCATGAGGCGTCTTCCTGGCCCATGCCCGGCCCGTCCCGGTCGTGCGTCATCCGCAGCGGGTGATCTGCCTGCCGCCCGGGGGGCGCCCACCGATCGGAGCATGACCGGCGCCCGGTCGCCTTACCGCCCGGAGACGGTGGCGAGATAGGTGCCGGGCAGCGTCGCGCCATTCGGGAAGTACAGCCCCATCACCTGGTTCTGGTACACGCTGTTGCCGGTGACCAGCTTGCAGCCGCCCGGACACAGCGGGCTCGTCATGACATTAACGGGGTACCACCGAGCGGAGCCGAAGGAACCGTTGCGCGGGCTGACCGGGACAAACGCCATCGACGAGTCCTGAACGGAGCTCCCGGTCACCAGGTTGAAGCCGCCGGGCACGCCGGTGATGCCCTCGAAGTGCGTGACCAGGACCGGCTTGTTGCCATAGGTGTAATACCTCGGCCTGCCGAATGCGCCGGTCCGCTCGTTGTAGTTCATCAGGAAGGCCCGCTGACCACCGCGCGCCGAGGAGCCGCCAGCCAGCGTGTACAGGGGGCTGCTGTTCCCGCCGTCCTGCCAGATGCCGTACAGCGTGGTCTTATCCGACGTGCGCCCGCCCAGCCGGACCAGCGTCCACAGCCGCCGGGTGATGTTGTAGATGAAGGCGTTGGCGGAGATCGCGCCGCCGCGGACGCCGGGATTGAGGTCGTAGTTGCCCACGACCAGGTTGCCCATCGTGCTGTGCGCGATCGTGTCCATGACGAAGCACTTGCCGGACCTGGACCGGGGGCAGGCCCGCACGTGCCCGACGGTGCGGCTGCCGTCCGCCGGGACGTTGATGGTCTTCCATGTTCCGCCCCGGCCGCTCACCGGGCCGAGGTAGATCATGCCCTGGTTGACGACGCCGGCCGGCGCCGACGACGATACGTAGCTCCCGACGGCCCGGACCCAGCCGGCCGGGATGGTGCTCGGGTTGAAGGTGTGCGTGTCCGGGCCGTAGAAGGTCGCCGACGTGATGGCCGGGAACGGCGGCTTGAGTACCGACACGACCGCTCCGGCCGCGGCGGGACTGAGCGGGCCCTGGTAGAGGAACGGGTCGTTATCGGTGCCGCTCCCGGTCGCCGCGCCGCCGGTCAGCACGACGTTCCCGCGCGTCGTGCCCCGGACGCCGGTGACGACGTCCCCCGGCCGAAGGATCGGGCTGTACGCGCCGGTGGTGATGTTCGCGCAGATGAGCGGGCGGAAGTAAATGGTCGGCTGGCCGTTGCTGAGGATGTCGCCGCTGTTGCCCTGGTGAATATTGAGGTACCAGCCGGTGGCGGGTACCGGCGTGGCCACGTTCGTGAACACCCGGACCGCGCGGGTGATCCTGCCCTGCCGGCTGGCCACCAGATCCCGCAGCATGTACTCGACCGGGCCCTGGCTCTGGCAGCTGCCCAGGTGAATGTGGGCGGCGTGCGGGCCCGGCGTCACCCCGCTGGCGCTGACGGTGACCGTCAGCGTGCGGCGGGAGGCGCTGTAGGAGATAGTGGCCCGCCCGCGCGGCGTGCCGTAGCTGACGCCGGCCGTGCTGATCTCGACCGCGATGAGCGGGTGCGGCCGGCGGCCCGGGTTGCCCAGCGGCCCGGTCACCGCGATCGGGGTCCGGGCGATGCGGCTGCCCTGGGTCCCCATCAGGATCGCCAGCCGGCTGCCGCGCGGCACCCGTCCGGTGAAGCGGCTCTGCAGGGTCGCGTAAGCCTGCCCGCTGCTCGCGGCCGTGAGCACGCTGAACCGGACGCTCCGGCGGCCGGGCAGGAAAAGCTCCACGTTGTGGGACGAGCCGGGAGTGAGCCCGAACATGCTGGTGCTCACCGTCAGGCGGCCATGGTGCCCCCGGCCGAACGTGACCGTCCCGGCCGGCATGGGCTGCAGGGTCAGCGCATAGCTGGCGGAGCGGCCGGCCGCGGCCGCGGTGCCGGCCCTCTTCGTGCTGGCGCCCGCCGTCGCGGCCAGCGTCACGGCCACCGCCGCGGCCAGCGCGGCCGCCGAGACGGCGACGGCGCTGAACCGGACCCGGCTGCGGTGCGAGAGCCCGCGCCGGCCCGCGCGGGCTCAGTGGGCCCGGCCCCGGGATAGGTGCTATCGGGAGAACTCACTTGTCCGGTCCTTTCTTTTCCGCTGTCCCGGCCATCGGAAAGCAAAACGGGGCATTATCCGCGGGGGATTATCAGCGCGAGGGAACCCTGTGCCTGATTCCGGACTATAGCGCTGTGCAGGCCATTTACCCGTTCGGGCACGGCCTGCAGAAAGTAAATGTCACCGGTGGCCAGGGCGCCTTTTCCGGAAATTAATCTCGTACCGGGCCCTGGTCATAGCGAGCATGAGTAACCAGAAATAACGGGCGGTCTGCTCTTACCGGAAGTATGGGATCGCGCACTGATCCGCGCGTGCCGGCGCTTTCCGGCCGGGATCGCGCTGGCCCGGCGCCCCATTCGCACCGGCGGCCTGCCGTCCAGGACGGGCCTGTCGCCGGAAGGTCAGGCGCCGGGCGCCGGGCCGAGGCCGGCGAAGACGGCTCGCGCGATGTGCTCGATGGTCGCGATGCCGTAGGCCTGGGTCGGATTCCCGTCGGTCAGCACGGCCAGCACGTAATTGCGGCCGTGCCCGTCGATCCAGCCGATGCTGTTGATCTGCCAGTCCGACGGGCCGAGCGGCAGCCAGCCGTTCTTGAGCGCGATCGTCGAGCCCGCCGGGGCGCCGGCCGAAACTCCCCAGGCCTGGTCGGTCTCGACGTGCTCCATCAGCGACACCCCGTAATCGCGGGCAGCGCCGGACAGGGCCGGTCCCGGATAGGCGAATTGCGAGACGAGGGTCACCTCGTCCCGCGCGGTCGTGGTGGTCAGGCCCCAGCCGGGCCAGGACGTGCCCGGAATCAGCGCCAGCGCGGACGGCGTGGTGTGATCCATGCCGACGGACCGGTCGAACCGCGCGAGCGCGCCAGCGCCGCCGACATCGGCGAGCAGCGTAGTCGCCGACTGGTTGTCGCTGTTCTCGATCATCGACGGCATCAGCATGGCCTCGGCGGCCGGCAGCTGACCGCCAGCCGCCTGCGCCTCGCTCAGCGCGGTGGCCATGATCTGGACTTTCACGATGCTCGCGGTGTCCTGGAGCATCCCCGGATGCAGCGTCCAGGTGGTCCCGGTGACCTCGTCGTACAGCGCCGCGGTCACCCGGCCGGACCGGTCGGCCAGGTAGCCGCTCAGGCTGGCGAGCGGCGAGGTCAGGGCAGCCACGGCCGGGGGCCGGGCTGAGGGCGCAGGCGGCGACGCCGTGGGCGTCACCAGCCGGGTGCTGGCGTGAGACCGGGGGCCGGCGTGCGACGGGGCCGCCGGCGGGTCGGCGTCTCGGCCGCTGGCGCAGCCGAGCAGCAGGAAGGGCGCGAGCATGGCGGCCAGCCAGCAGCACCGGGCTCGATGAGGTTTCCTGGGGCAGGTCCGCGCGGGCATCAACCGGTCTCACGTTTGCAGGACATGTGCTGAAGGATGCGCCTTGTACCAGTGAGGCTAGTCTCCAGGTGTCGCCGGAAGGGAGCGCGAGCAGCTTATTGAGATGCGCGCCAGTCACGTGTTCCGGGGCGACGCGCCCAGGCCGCGAGGAGGCGATCGGGCCGGCTATCCTGGGCGCGCCATACCGCCGATCCCAGGCGCTCCATCAGGATGTCGGCTTCGGCATGAGATTGCCGCAGACATCGGCCCCCAGCTACGGCGGCTGCAGCTCCAGCTCGACAACCTCGAATCTGCCGTCAACCTTGCTCTGATGACGCGATATGCAGAACTGAGCGCACGTCCGCTGAGCGGGCCAGTGCTTTCGCCGCCGCAACCCAGCGGAGGTCAGGCTGCCTAGTGGCGGACTTACGCGCGGTGGTCAGGATTGACGCCAGCGCCTCAGCTCTAGCGCGGTAAGGCAGGAGAGCGGCATGGCCAGGAAGACCACCATCTACTTCGTCAGTGACCTGCACGGATCGAGCCTGTGCTTCCGCAAGTTCGTCAACGCCGCCCCGGTCTACGGCGCGAGCGTCCTGATCCTCGGCGCCGACCTGGCCGGCAAGGCGATCCAGCCGATCGTGCGCCAGCCCGGCAACCGCTGGGCCTCCGCGTTCCCCGGCCGCGAGCAGACCGTCGAGGACGGCCCGGAGCTCGTCGCGCTGGAAAAGACGATCGCCGACCACGGCTACTACCCGTACCGGGCCGAGCCGGGCGAGCTGGAAGCCATGCAGTCCGGCGGCGCGATCGACGCGCTGTTCCTGCGGCTGATGAGAGAGCGGCTGACGCAGTGGCTGACGATGGCCGACGAGCGGCTGCGGCCGCGCGGCCTCCCGCTCTACTTCATGCTTGGCAATGACGACCCGGAGGAACTCGGCCAGATCCTGGACAGCGCCCCGTGGGGCACGCACTGCGAGGGCAAGGTGGTCTGGATCGACGACGACCACGAGATGATCAGCTGGGGTTACTCGAACACCACCCCGTGGCACAGCTACCGCGAGCAGACCGAGGAGGAGCTGGCGGCGGCCATCGCCCGCAGCGCCGACCAGCTCACCCGGCCCGAGCGGGCCATCTTCAACCTGCACGTGCCGCCGCTGGGCACCCATCTCGATGACGCGCCGAAGCTGGACGAGAGCCTGCGGGTGCGGGCGGTCCTGGGCCAGGTGCAGTACGTTCCGGCCGGGAGCAGCGCGGTGCGGGAGGCCGAGCTGGAGCGCCAGCCGCTGCTCGGCCTGCACGGCCACATTCATGAGTCACCGGGCATCCGCGAGCTCGGCCGCACCCTGATCGTCAACCCCGGCAGCGACTACTCCGCCGGGGTGCTCAACGGCGCGCTGATCACGCTGGATAAGGACAAGATCAAGGGTCATCAGCTAGTTCACGGCTGACGGTGAACAGGGGGCAAAGCACCTGCCGGCCGGCCCCGTATGACTGGTAATTTGGCGCCTGTAGCCCAGGGAGGTCCGCAGATGCCCGGTCCGCTGCAGGTGATCGCCGTCAGTTTCGGTCCTGATGCCGACTTCGAGGGCGGGGTGCTGGCCGAAGTCGACCGGCTGCAGGGCAGGGGCGTCATCCGCCTGCTCGACCTGCTCTTCGTGTCCAAGGGCGAGGACGGGACGATCGAGCGCCTGACCGCCGGCGAGGACGAGGACTTCGGCGCGCTGCTGTCGCGCATCGTCCCGCTGGGCGGCGCGGGCCTGGTGGAGGAAACGGCGGGCGAGGACTCGCCCGGCTTCGACCCGGCGGACGCGCAGGCCCTGGCCGAGTCGCTGCTGCCGGGGACCGCGCTCGCCTTCCTGCTCATCGAGCACGGCTGGGCGCAGCCGCTGTTTGACGCCATTACCGAGGCTGGCGGGTCGCTGCTGGGCGAGGGCTTCCTGACCGAGGACGCCGAGCTGCTGGTCGGCGCCGAGGTGGCCGCCATGGAGGAGGCCGCTGAGGTGATCGCGGCCGAGCAGGCCGCCGAGGCCCGCGCCACGCTCCGCGCCCTGGCCGCCGAGGCCGAGGCCGACGAGGCGGTGGAGATGTCGGAGGCGATCCAGGCCGCCGCGGCCGCCGACGCCGTCCAGGCGCTCATCGCCGCCGGCATCATCGAGGAGGAAGCCGCGCACGAGGCCGTCGAGGCCCTGACCGCGGCCGGCCTCATCGTCGAGGCAGCCGACGACGCGGCGGCCAGGGCAGTCGAGGAGGATGCCGCGGAGGTCGCGCTGGCCGACGAGGCGGCGGCCATGGCTGTCGAGGAGGATGCCGCGGAGGTCGCGCTGGCCGACGAGGCGGCGGCCCAGGCCATTGACGACGATGCCGCACAGGTGGCGGTCGCCAACCGTGCCGCGGCCGAGGCGGTCGCGCAGGACCTGACCAGCATGATGGCGGCTGATGACGCTGCCGCGCGGGTCGTGGCCGAGGATGCGGCGGGAGCCGCAGCCGCCGACGCGGCCGCGGCGGAGGCCGTCGCGGAAGATGCGGCAGGCGTGGCGGCGGCCGACCAGGCCGCAGCGGAGGCGATCTCGGAAGACGTGGCAGAAGTGGCTGCCGCCGACGAGGTGGCGGCGGAGGCTGTCACGGCGGATGCGGCTGCCGTGGCCGTCGTCGACGAGGCCGCGGCCGAGGCGGTCGCGGAGGACGCCGCCACCATCAGGGCAGCATCGATCACCACGGCCGAGGCGCGGGTGCTGCGCTACCTGCCCACGCCGCTGACCTTCGCGCTCATCGCCGGCAAGCTGGGCATCTCCCGGTCGGCGGCCAGGGAGCGGGCCGAGCGCGTCTACCAGAAGCTCGGCGTGCACAGCCGCGCCGAGGCGGTCAGCCGGGCCCGCGAGCTCGGGCTCCTGGACTGACAGCCGGGCCGTCAGGGCAGCGTCAGCGAAGCCCGCGAGCCGAGACTCACGCTGACGGGCCTGGTATCCAGCTGAAGTCGGCCTGATTGCGGTCCGGGCTGGGTCACCGCCGTTTGACGCGGGCGGGCGTCGTCGCCGTCAGTGCCAGTCGGCCATTATCAGCGCCTTACGTGCCGGGAACGCCGTATTTCCGCGTTTCCCGGCGCCTGCGGCCTGTGTCCAGTAAGTTCGCGCGGGACAGGCGCTCCCCGTGCTACCTGATGCCATCAGGCGTCAGCTCGCCGGGTGAGCGCGGAGCCTCGCGGTGAGGAGTCAGTTGCCCGAAGCACCCCGGCATGCCAGGCGTAAGAACCCCGTCATCAGAATCGGGGCACCCGCATCGGCCGCAGCGGCGCTCGTAGGCGTGGCTGCGGCTTTCGTGTTCCTGCACGGCGGATCGGCGGCACCCAGGCCGGTCCGGCACGCGGTTCCGGTGCCGGCCGCAGGGTCGGATTCCGGCAGCAACCTGCAGGCCACCACCGTCCGCCGCGACGTGGCAGTACTGGAAGCGCAGGTGGCCCTGCGGGCCGCGCAAGCCGCCCGGGCCCAGCATCTCGCGGTGCTGGCCGCCGCGCGGGTCGCGCAGCAGCGCGCCGCTGCGCGGCAGGCAGCGCAGGCAGCCGCGCAGCCGCCGCCGAGTCCCAGTCCGAGCGCCAGCCCGTCCGCGCCGCCGTCCAGCGGAGGGAACGCCGCCAGCTCGCCGCTGGGAATCTGCATCCGCAATGCTGAAGAGGGCGGCAGCTACGCGTGGGGACCGGGTAACGGCGGCGGGGCCTACCAGTTCTCGCTCGGCACCTGGGAGGCCTATGGCGGCGCGGCCAGTGAGTTCGGCGTGGCCGGTCCTGCTTACCAGGATCAGATATTCGACAATGCGATCGCTGCGGGTGGCGCCTCAAACTGGACGGCTTACGACGGGTGCTGACGACGGCCCCCGTCTCTATCAGGCCGCGTGAATTCGCGCGGCAGCCCGGGCCGGCCCTGAGAAAGCCGCTAAGGCCTGCGGGGCCTGATTAGCCCGGCGACCTCAGGGGGGAACCTGCTCCGCTGAAGTCGCCGGGCACCGTCAGCCTTGCGAGCAGAATCTATGGCTGGTTCTCAGGCCGAAGGTCGGCTCGCTCAGCTGCCGGGGAGATCACTCTTCGACCAGGATTACCAGGGTCTCCGGCAGCACCCCGTCATACGTCATGGCTTCGGACATTTCCCTCGTCTGCATGGCGGCCATGACCCTGTCCATGTCGGCGACGTCCATCAGCACCGCCACCTGCGTCGGGTTCTGCGGGTCGACGAACGTCCGGATGTTGGTAACCCCGAGGGGACCGAAGACCTCCTCGCGCTTCGGCGAGGAAAGCCAGTGATCCTTGTCCTTCACATCGTGGTGGGCGATTACTGTCGGCATGGTTCCCCCTCGGAGTCGCGTGGCCAGCGTCTGTAGGCTGACGCGCCGACCCTATACCCAGGAGCTTCATCTTCGCCGGCCAGCGCTGCCGCGCGCATCGCGTCCCAGGTGGCTGCCACGCGCTCTTGGCGCCCCGAGCGTCCAGGTCGAGGTGATCCACAGGTGATCTTGGTGGCGACCACGGCAGAGTCGACGTTCTGCCTGAGGTGGGGCGCCGCCGAGGGTTGTACCCGTCGATCCACATCGTGCACAAGGGGCAGGGCTCTGTCCGAGCCTTGCCGTCCATGAAGTGGTAAAGGACCAGCGTCCGGTCCGGGGCGCTGAACAGTTCGGAAAGCCGTACGGGGTCGCCGCTGGCGACATCGACCATCTCGTAGTCGTCGACGACTGTGTCGGTGCCCTGAACCGCGAATGTCATCAACGCACGGCAGGGCTGGTATCTGACGGCCCCGGGCCCGCTCTGTACCGGTGATGGAGAACTGGCTCCACAGAGCCGGGCGATGGCCCGGCACGGGAAGGCGCGGAGGCTTGCCATGGCCCGGCTGAATGTCAACGACGCCAGGTGCGAGGCGCTGTTCGCATCAGGGCTGCAGCGATCGGAGGCCCCAACGGCCGAGGCAGTAGCGCAGGCGATCAGCTGCACCGTGCGGCAGCTCGGCACCCGCGGCTGCGCCAGCCAGATGGCACAAGAGTTCGGCGACCACGCCGAGGCGGCCATGGAGCGCATGCGCTGGGTCCGGCAGCTTGTCGCCGAGATATCCGCCTCGCCCGGCCCGCGCGGGGTCGGGCGCAGCGGGCCTGCGCCCGCCCGTTGCTGCCCGCCTCCCGCCCGGCTGGTAACCGGCCATGCCCGTCGCGCCGCCTGACCGCATGGGTAAGGCCGCTCGGGCCCTGGCGGGCAGGGTTAACTCGAGAACTGGCGCACCGGACGCGTTAGCGGAAAATCAGTCCAGGGTCAGTGCTCGGGTTCGTACTTGAACGAGAGCTGAAGCTTGGTGCGGTAGGTGAGCGCCCCGCCTTCGTCCAGGTGAATGTCCTGCTGGACGACCTCAGCCACTCGAAGACCGTGGAGGGTGCCGGATGCGGTCCTGATCGCCTCCGCTGCCGCGTCTTCCCATGAAGTGCCGCTTGTCCCGATGACCTCGGTCACCCTGTATACGCTCATGACGCTCTCCTTTGCGGGCTTGCCTGCCCCGGGCGGCCGCGACGCTCAGCCGGTCGGCATCCGGCTAAGCCTCGGCCTGGGCTGGCTCGGATCGGTTAGTGCAACGTTTGCCTCCGGACCTGAGCCTGGCACTTAGGCCGGGCGACGTCCAGGTCCGTTGCGCTGCGGATCCGCGACCGTGCCGCGCAGGCCCGGGCACTCGGAACGCACCTTAGGGCCGCAGCACGGCCTTGATGACGCCGTCCGCCCGCTCGTCGAATGCCCGGAACAGGCCCGGCGCGTCGTCGAGGCAGCCATGGTGGCTCACGATCACGCCCGGACGGGCGCGCCCGGAGACCACCAGGTCGCGCAGCAGCGTCGTGTAACGGCGGTCGTTAGTGCGGCCGAAGCCGACCGTGACGCCCTTGCTGAAGAACGTGGCCCACGGCACGTTCAGGGTGCCGTCCGCGGACCCCTGCGGCGCGGGATGCAGGTCCTTCTCGGCGTAGACGCCCGCGATGCCGATGTGCCCGGTCGGGTTGACCAGGCGGGCCAGGTCCTCGATCACCTGCGTGGGCCGCTCCATCTGCGGCCGGACCCGGTCCCTGGCCTGGAAGCCGACGGCGTCGATGGCGTACTGGACGCCGTCCATCTGCGCCTCGCCGGGCGGGATGCCGCGCTCGCGGCGCAGCTCGCGGATCTGCTCGACCGGGTCGCCGGCCCGGAAGTCCACGGGCGTGGCGCCGAGCTGCGCCGCCTTGGCCAGCCGGGCGTCGACCCAGTCGACCACGTAGACCTCGCCGGCGCCCTTGAGCAGGGACGAGTACGCGGCCAGCAGGCCGATGGCACCTGCCCCGAAGACCGCGACCGGGCCCGGCGCGGTGCCGATCCGGGCTAGCTCGGTGGCGTGCCAGCCGGTCACGAACGCGTCGGCGAGCAGGACGAAGTCGTCTTCGCGCTCGTCGCCGGGCGTGCCCGGCACCGGCACGCAGTTCGCGTCGGCGAACGGCACCCGCAGCAGCCCGGCCTGGGCGCCCCGGTAGGGGCCCATGCCCGCGTAGCCGTAGGCGGCCCCGAAGCCTCCCGGCCTGACCCGCAGGCAGGACGCGGAGTACCCGCGGGCGCAGTTGTAGCACAGGCCGCAGTACAGGTGCGTCGGGATGACGACCCGGTCGCCCGGGTGGACCAGGCTCACGCCCGGCCCGGCCTGCTCCACCACGCCGAGCGGCTCGTGCCCGAGCACCAGTCCCGGCTCGGCCCCGGTCCGCCCGTCGTACATGTGCAGGTCGGTTCCGCAGATGGCGCTGGACGTCACCCGGATGACGACGTCGGTGGGGTCCTCGATGACGGCATCGTCCACGGTCTGCACGCCGACCTGACGGGGGCCTTCGTAGACGACTGCCTGCACCTGCCACGCTCCCTCCCGGACGTTCTCGACCATACCGGCGGTCCCCTTCCCGGCCGCTGACAGCCCTGGGGTGCGCGGGCGGAGGGCGGCGGACTGCCGGCCGGTCATGCGGGGAATCGTTACTCCATGACGGATTCCAGCTCACCGAGGCCAGCCGGGCCGCCGCCCCCGCTGCACGATCTGCAGGCCACCAGCGACGAGCGGCGGGCGGCCGGCCAGAACGCCCGCAAGCGGATCAGGCGCCGCGCGCTGGGGGAGTGGGACGAGCGGGAGCGCGGCCATGACGCGCTGCAGACGATCCTGGCCCAGAACCAGATCCGGGTCCCCGAGCTCGTGCCGCTGCGGCACCAGCGGATGGCGGCCTCGCCGTGGAACTACTACCGGGGTGCCGCGGCGGTCATGGCGGCCGATCTCGCCTCCCGGCCCGACAGCGGCCTGATGGTGCAGCTCTGCGGGGACGCTCATGTCCTGAACTTCGGCCTGTGGGCGACACCGGAGCGGAACCTGTACTTCGACCTGCGCGACTTCGACGAGACACTGCCGGGCCCGTTCGAGTGGGATGTCCAGCGTTTTGCCGCGAGCCTGGTGGTGGCGGCCAGGGAGAACGGGATCAAGCCGGCCACCGCCGACGCCGCCGTCAGCGCCGGCCTGCGGGCGTACCGCAAGCGGATGCGCGAGTACACCAGGACGCCCGAGCTGGACATCTGGTACGACGGCATGCACGTCGACAGCCTGATCAGGTATTTCGAGCCGGCTGACCGCGGGCGCGTGTCGATCCACATCGAGACGAAACGAAAGCGCCGCACCAGCCGGGGCGCGCTGGCCAGGCTGACCACGATGGCGCACGGGCGGCCGCGGATCACCGAGGACCCGCCGGTCCGGGTCGCGATCGGCGACGACGAGCAGGACGATCTCGTCGACCACCTGCTGGCGCAGTACCGGCTGACCCTGCAGGAGGACCGGCGGGCCCTGTTCGACCGGTTCACCGAGGTGGACGTGGTCCGCCAGGTGGTCGGCGTGGGCAGCGTGGGGATGCAGGTCTACCTGATCCTGCTGGAAGGCCGCAGCGCCGCTGACCCGCTGTTCCTGCAGGTCAAGCAGGCCGGCCCGTCGGTGTATGAGGCGCACACCCGGCCCAGCCAGCACGACAGCCACGGCGAGCGGGTGATCAGCGGCAAGCGGCTGGTGCAGAGCGCCACCGACATCTTCGTCGGCTGGGGCTCGCTGCACGGGAAGGACTACTACGTCCGGCAGTTCCGCGACATGAAGATCATCCCGACCACGGAGCTGATCGCGCCGCGCCTGGTCGAGTTCGCCACCGCGTGCGGCGAGACGCTGGCCAGGGCGCACGCCCGCACCGGCGACCCGGTGGCCATCGACGGCTACATCGGGAGGGGCTCCCGCTTCGCCGACGCGATCGGCCGGTTCGCCCGCCAGTACGCCGAGCAGAACGAGCGCGATCACGCCCAGCTCGCCAGCGCGATCGCGGCCGGCACGGTCGAGAGCCTGCCCGCCGCGCGCTGAGCGGCCGGGCGGGCGCCCGGCCGGGAGCACGCGGACGGGCCGTTACGGGGTGATCGCGTACGGGGTGATCGCGCTGTAGCCGGGGACCAGCCCGACCACGATGGCCCGGCCGGCGGGCGCCCGGCCGGGAGCACGCGGACGGCCGTTACGGGGTGATCGCGTACGGGGTGATCGCGCTGTAGCCGGAGACCAGCCCGACCACGATGGCCCGGCCGGCCGGCGCCAGCCCCTGGACCGGGCTGACGCCACGACGCCGGTGACCGAGGCAGCGGTGGCTGCCGGCACCGGCGTCGTGCGGCTGGCGAGGAGCGGCGGGCTGGTTACTTGCCGTCCGCCTCGACCAGGCGCTCGATGAGGTCGTCGACATTGCCCGACTTGGGCAGGTCCCGCTTGGCCAGCAGGTCGCTCAGCTCAGCCTTGGTCAGGCCCGCATAGCGCTCCCTGGCCTTCTGGTGCGCCTTCCTGGCCTGCTCGCGCTCGACCCTGCGGGCCTCGCGGGCCAGCTCCTGGTCGGCCCGCTCGGCCTTCTCGGCCTGCTCGCGGGCGGCCTTCGCGGCATTCGCCGCCTGCTCGCGGCTGACCTGCTCGACCGTGGCCGTCCGCTCGCGGATCACGTCGCCGGCCGACTCGGCCCGCTCCCGGACAGCGGTCGGCAGCGCGCCCGTGGCCTGCACGAACCTGATGGTGAGCTCGCGGTTCAGCTCGACCGCGCGCTGCACGACATCGAAGTAGCGCTCGACGGCCGGGACCAGGTCAACCTGCGGCAGCCTGGGCAGCGTTGAGGTGCGGTCAAGGAACTCCCGCATGCCCCTGGCCCACAGGTCAGCGGTCTTCTCCACGGCGCTGCCGGCCTGCCTGGCCGCAGAGCTGTAATGCTCGGTAATGCTCGGCACTCCACACCTCCATCATGTCCTCGTCGGACATGCTCGATGCGCTTACTATATCAAGCACGTGCATACTATAGCAAGCTGACTGATTACGGTCCCGGGCGGCTGCGTGCCTCGCCCGGCGGTGCGCCCTCTGCTCGCGGCGCTAGCGAAGCCGGCTACGCGGGAGGCTGTCCGCGCCGGCGCGTGCTCTGGCGCCGTTACCGGCTATAGCGCCGGGGACCGTCCGGACCTTCCCCGGCCGCGGCCGGGTAAACGAGAGAAACAGGGCGGCGCAACGCCGAATATAGCCGCTGTGAGCGAAATCACGGCGCAGGCAGGCAGGCCGGCCTTCCCGCCGTCCCGGCCCGGCCCTGCGGGCACCAGGGGTGCCCGCTTCCTGGCACGACGCCCGACGTCCCGGGCACGGTCGTGCAAGCAGATCAAATAGTTCTCTAGCCGCCGGGACTGGACATTCGCCACTGCTCGTATCAGCCTGTAGTGGCAGAGAATTCCGGTAGCCAAGTGATCGTTTTATCCGGTGCTCGGGTACGGGTAACTGAGCGGCTCGCCGTCTCACCGTGCGGCCGCTCGTGATCGTCGCCCGGCCAGCCAGAGATGTCTGTGGGGGGCGGGTGCGGGTGCGGTCTTTGGCGGGGCGCAGCGCGCTGAGGTGCGGGGACTGGCCATGACGGCAGCCGAGCGCGGAGACGTGGACGGCCGCCTGGATGTGACCGAGGTCATCGGCGCGCGGGCCGCGACTGTCTCCGAATTAACTGACCGCGACGTCTACAGCGCGGTGACGGAGCTGTACGCGGCGCATTACCGCTCGCTGGTGCGCCTGGCGGCCCTGCTGGTGCGGGATACGGCGACCGCCGAGGAAGTGGTGCAGGACTCGTTCGTGGCCATGCACCGGCGCTGGCGGCTGCTGCGGGAGAACGACAAGGCCGAGGCGTACCTGCGGCGGTCGGTGGTGAACCGGTCCCGGTCGGTGCTGCGGCACCGGATCGTCGTCGAGCGGAACGCCCCGCAAGCCCGCGCCGGACATGCCGAGCGCCGAGCACGGGGCGATCGTGCTGCTGGAGCGCTCCGCGGTGGTCGCCGCGCTGCGCACGCTGTCGCCGCGGCAGCGCGAGGCGGTCGTGCTGCGGTATTACGGGGACATGTCCGAGGCCCAGGTCGCGGCGGTGATGGGCATCAGTCCCGGCGCGGTCAAGAGCCACATGGCCCGGGCCATGACGGTGCTGCGCAGCGCACTGGGCAGTGAGACATGAGCCAGCGCGATCATGACGACGAGGAGGCGCTCCGGCTGGCCCTGCGTGCCGCGGCGGAATCGGTACACCCGGCCGACGACGGCCTCGAGCGGATCCGCGCCCGGCTGTCTGCTCCCCGTCCGTGGCTCGTCGCCTGGGTGCTGGCCGCGTCCGCCGAGGTGGCGGGCCGCGCGCTGAGCGGCCTGCTGTCCGCCCGGGCATGGCTGCGGGCGGTGCCCGCCGCGGTCGGCGAGCGGCGGCGCACGGCGCGTCCCGCCGCACGGCCCGGCGCACCGCGCCCGCCGCTGGCGTGGCTGCGCCCGGCGATCGTCATGGCCCTGGCCGTTCTCGTCGCGGCGGCGGGCGCTCTCTCGCTGACACCGCTGCCGCGCCAGGCTGTTTCGCAGGCCGCGGCCTTCTTCCGGTCGCTCGGCGGCACCGGCCCCGCGGGCGGCGGCAGCGGGCCCGGTACCAGCGGGCATGCGGCGGGCCAGTCGCCGGGCCCGGCCGGCGTCGCCGGCACCGGGCGGGACAAGCGGAAGCACCGGCATGCGGCGCCAGGGCCAGCCCAATGCGTAGCTGCGATCTTTGCCAGCGGGGCGATCTGCCCGACGACCGCCGCCAGCGCGACCCCGAAGGCCAGCGCCAGCCCGACTCCCTGCCCCAGCGTGAGCGCCAGCCCCACGCGGACTCCGGCCGGCAGTCCCAGCTCCAGCCCGGCCAGCAGCCCCTCGCCCAGCCCGGATGCCAGCCCGACGAGCAGCCGCACGCCGAGCCCGAGCCCCAGCGCCAGCCGGACCCCCTGCCCGAGCCAGACCGGCAGCCCTGGCCCGTCTGTCAGCCCCGGCCCGACATCGAGCGTCAGCCCGGGCCCGACCGGCAGCCAGAGCCCGAGCCCGAGCCCGACTCTCACTCCGTCCCCGACAGCCAGCCCGAGCGACGCCGGCAGCCCGGGCACGGCCAGCCCGGGCACGGCGAGTCCGGGCCCCGCCAGCGCGGCCCCGGCCAGCGCGGCCCCGGCCAGCGCGGCCCCGGCCAGCGCGGGCCCGGCCAGCGCGGCCCCGGCCAGCGCGCACCCCGGCAGCCGGGGGGCGGCCGGACGCCAGGAGGCCGGACGTGAGAAGGACAGCGACGCGCTGCCCGGCCTCTGGGCGGCACGAGAAGTGATCGCCGTCCGGGTGCTGGTCGCCATCGCCGAGCGCACGGCCCGCGGCCATCGCGGTGACCACCGGTCGCTCCCGCTCTGCCCGGCCGGCCAGGCGGCGAACGGCAGCGCCACGGCCGGGGACCCTGATGGGGACGACCGGTCGTTCCCGGCCTGCCCGACTGGGCCGGCTGAGGCCGCTGCCGCGGCCACCAGGCGGCCGGGCCTGCCGGGCCTGCCGCGCTGGCCTGGCCGGGGAGACTGGCCTGGCCGGGGAGACTGGCCTGGCTGGGGAGACTGGCCAGGCTGGGGAGGCTGGCAGGCAGCGCCGGATGGCGCCGCCGCGATGCTCGACTGGTCACTCATCCCGCGCGGGTGACGCCCGCGGCCGGCCCGATCCGATCGCCCTGCTGGAGGAGCAGGCCGCGTCCCGGGTGCCGGAGCTCGTGCCGGTCCGGTACGGCCGGATGATGGTCTCGCCGTTTGCCTACGGCCGGCGGTGCGGCCCGGCTGGCCGGCGGATCATCGGCCGCTACGTCGAGGTCCCCGCACGGGACTTCCCCGGTGACGATGCTGCCGGGCTATCCGGCCAGCTCACCGGCGCGGGCCCACGGTAGGTCAGGAAGATGATCACGGGGCGAGCGGTCAGCGCCTCCGACCTGGTGATGATCCGTGCTGCGCCGGGTCTGGCCGAGGCAGTGCGGTGACACTTAACCTGATCCGGTGGCTGGTGCCCTGGAGCTGGACGGCCTGACCCGCCGGTACGGGCCGGTCACCGCTCTCGACCACCTGTCATTCTCCGTTCCGGCCGGCCAGGTCGTGGGCTTCCTCGGCCCGAACGGGGCGGGCAAGACCACCACGATGCGGGCCGTCTTCGGGCTGACCGACCTGGATGCCGGCCGCGTCCGATGGAACAACGCACCCGTCGGGGCGGCGGAGCGGCGGCGCTTCGGCTACATGCCCGAGGAACGAGGTCTCTATCCGGGCATGCTCGTCGGCGAGCAGCTGGTGTATCTCGGCCGGCTGCACGGGATGAGCGCGGCGGACGCGGCGGCCGCGACGCGGGCATGGCTGGAGCGGCTCGGCGTGGCGGACCGGGCGGACAGCAAGGTCGAGGTCCTCTCCCACGGCAACCAGCAGCGCGTGCAGCTCGCCGCCGCGCTGGTGCACGGCCCCGAGCTGCTGATCCTGGACGAGCCCCTGGCGGGCCTGGACCCGGCCGGCGTCGACGCGATCGCCGGCGTGCTCGCCGCCCAGGCCAGGGAGGGCTGCTGCGTGCTGTTCTCCAGCCATCAGCTCGACCTGGTCGAGGACCTCTGCGAGACGGTCACGATCATCGACCACGGCCGCCTCGTCGTCAGCGGCAGGGTCGATGACCTGGCTACCAGCGGCCCGCGCCGGCTCGTGGTGCGGGTCGAGGGGGACCGCGACGCGGCCTGGGCCCGCCAGCTGCCCGGCGTCGCGGTGTCCGAGATCGACCGGGGTGCCGCCCGGCTGGTGCTCGATGAGCAGACCGACAGCGAGTGGGTGCTGAAGGCGGCGATGGCCGCGGGGCGCGTCACCGAGTTCGTCGTCCAGCGCCGCCGCCTGTCGGAGGTCTTCAGGGAGGCGCTGGCATGAACCTGCCCGAGGTGATCCTCCTGGTGCTGGTGGCGCTGGCGGGAGTGCGGCTGTGGTTCCGCTTCGGCCGGGGCCGGCCGGGCCGGGGCCAGCAGGGCCGGGCCGGCCTGCCGCGGCCAGCCGGCCCGGATCGGCCGCACGGCGCGCGGGCCGCGGCGCTGTCGCGGCTGACCGGCTACACCGGCCTGGTAGCGGCGCGGGAGATCCGGCAGCGGGTCCGGGGCAGGATCTTCAGGGTCGGCACCGTGCTCATCCTGCTGGTGGTGGCCGCCGCCATCGTGATCCCGGTGCTGAACAAGTCCAGGTCCGGCCCGCAGGTAGTCGGCATCGTCGGGAGCCTGCCCGCACCGCTGCGGGCGGCCGTCGTCGCGGCCGGCGCGACCACCGGCGCCGCCGTGCGCCTCGTGCCCGAGGCCGATCTGGCAGCCGCCCGCGCTGACCTGCGCTCGGGCCGGATCGGCCTCGCCATCGTCAGCGCCAGGGCCGTCCTGGTCAGCAAGGCGATCGGCGCCGCCGATACCTCGGCTGGCGCGCAGCTCGTCCGCGCGGTGTCCCGGACCCTCGGCGTGGATGAGGCGGTCCGGGCGGCCGGCCTGTCGGCCGCTCAGCTGACCCAGCTCGCCAGGGCCAGGCCGCTCCCGGTGACGAGCCTGCAGCCCGCGCCGCCCAGCGGGAGCACGCACGGCGCGTCGCTCGTCGGCCTGATCCTGGTGTTCCTGATGCTGACGCAGTACAACACCTGGACCCTCATCGGGGTGATGGAGGAGAAATCGAGCCGGGTGGTCGAGGTGCTGCTAGCCGCCGTCCGCCCGGTCCAGCTCCTCGGCGGCAAGGTGCTCGGGATCGGGCTGGTGGCGTTCGCCCAGGCGGCACTCGTGGTGGCCTTCGCCCTCGCGCTGGCCAAGGCCGTGGGCTCCGACCTGCTGCAGGGCACCGCACCCCTGGTGCTCGTCAGCACGCTCGCCTGGCTGGTGCTTGGCTACGCCTTCTACTGCTGGGTCTACGCGGCAGCCGGCTCGATGGCCGAGCGCCAGGACCAGGTGCAGAGCCTGGCCTTCCCGCTCAGCCTGCCCATTGTCTTCGGCTACATCATGGCGCTGACGACGGTGGGCTCGGGCAGCCCGTCCGCATTCTTCAAGGTGCTCGCCTATCTCCCGCCGACCGCGCCGTTCGCCATGCCCGTGCTGGTCGGCTTCGGCGCGGTCAGCTGGTGGGAGTTCGCCGCCTCGGCCGCGCTCAGCGTGCTGTGCACCGTCGGCGTCGCGCGGCTGGCCGCCGGCATCTACCGGCGGGCCATCCTGCGGACCGGCCGCCGGGTCCGGCTCCGCGAGGTGGTCTCGGCATCGGCCCGGTAGCACCCGGCGCCTTGCGCGCGCCGAGGGCGGACACGGCGGGGCACCGCCGGCTGGTCACTGGTAGCCCCTCACTGGTAGCCCCCGCTCCCGGCGCCGGCCGTGCCAGGCTGGCTGCCCTGCTGCTCCGTCATCCCTTTCCCCTCCCTGCCACCTTGCATGGTGACGCGCTGCCGGCCACCCGTCATGCGCGAGTCTCGGATAGGAAGAGCGCCATGTCCCGGCTGAGATACTGGCACGGCTTCACTGGCCGGCACGGGCCACGTATGGTCGAGGAAGAAAGAGGCTGATGAGCGACCCTGAAGCAGTACAGCCGCTGACCCGCCTGGTGGACCTGCCGGGCCGCGGCACGACGCGGGTATGGGAGTGCGCGGGCCCGGGCGGCGCCGAGACGCTGATGCTGATCCACGGGGTGACCTTCACGGCCGAGCTGAACTGGTCGAGGGTCTTCGCGCCGCTCGCCCGCCAGTACCGCGTGGTCGCCGCCGACCTGCGCGGGCACGGCGACGGGATCAGGGCCGGATCGCGGTTCCGGCTGGAGGACTGCGCGGACGACATCGCCGCGCTGGCCGGTGTCCTGGATATCCCGCGGTTCGTGGCCGTGGGCTACTCGATGGGCGGCATGGTGGCGCAGCTGCTCTATCAGCGGCACGCTCCGGTGCTGTCCGGACTCGTGCTGTGCTCCACCGCGACCAACGTCGTCGGGTCGCCGGTCGAGAAGCTGGCCGCCCTCGCGCTGCCGACCATGTCCGCCGCCATCCGCTGGAACCCGATCCTGCAGCTGGTCGGCGCCGAGGTGCTCGGCACCGGGCTGCTCGGCCACATCGACGATCCGGCGACGGCCAGCTGGGCCCGGGCTCAGATGGGCAGGACCACGCTGGCCACCGCCGTCTCGGCCGTCCAGGCCGTCTGCGGGTTCAGCTCGGATCACTGGATCGGGTCGGTCGACGTGCCGGCCGCCGTCATCGTCACGGCCCGTGATCTCATCGTGCCGGCCAGCAGCCAGCGCGAGCTGGCCCGCGCCATCCCCGGCGCGTCGGTGCACGAGGTGGACGCCGAGCACGGCATGTGCCTGAACGCGCCGCAGCTGTTCGCCAGCGCGCTGCTCGAGGCCTCCTCGTCGGTCGTCCCGGCCCCGGCCCGCCAGGACGGCCTGCTCCGCCGGGCCGGGGTCCGGGCGCCGGGCCGGCCTCGCCGCTAGGGCGCTCGCCGCCGGGGCCGGCCTGCCTGCCGGGACAGGGCTGCCTGCTGCGCCAGGCCCGCCTGCTGCGACGGAACTGCCTGCCGGGACTGAGCTGCCCGCCGGGACGGACCTGGCCGCTGCGCCGGAGCGGCCTGCCGGGACTGACCCGGCCGCCGGGACGGACCTGGCCGCCGGGACGGAGCGGCCGGCTCAGAATGGGCGGCCTGACCGGTGACGATGTAGCCGCTGCCGAGCGCGACCTCGCGGATTTCGATGCCGTCGATCATCTGCTCCAGATGATGCCAGGGCCGGTCAAAGCCGCTGAAGCTGCGCACGAACGGCGCATGCATCATCCGCACCTGCAGGTTCAGCGCCATCAGCGGCGCCGGAGCCCACTTGCCGCCGCCCGCCGCCACCCAGGCGCCGGGCCGGAGCCTGCTGAAGATATTCCTTAATGCATCCGGTGACTGCAGGATGTCGTGGACGGCGCAGAACAGGGCGGCATCCGCGGTCACCGCGATCTCCGCCTGCTCGGCCGGTGACTCCACGATCGTGACGTTCGGCCAGCCCTCGGCCGCGATCCGCTCGCGCGCGACCGCCGCCATCTCCGGCGACTCCTCGATGCCGACGACGCTGCCGCTGGAGCCCACTTTCTGCTGCAGCAGGCCGCTGCACAAGCCGGTGCCGCATCCCACGTCGAGGACCACCTGGCCCTCGCTGACCGGAAGGGCCTCGACGATGGTCTGGCGGTAGCGCTGGAACGCGCCGGTCCGCTGCTCGTAGGAACGGGCGTGCTCGCTATAGGCCGACTTGCGCGCGGCCGATCCGGCCGGCCGCTGCCCGGCCGGTGCTGTCGTGTCTGGTTTGCTCATGGTCTTCTTCCCCCGGCCCGCTCGCTGGGCGGCGAGCCTTCTCAGGTGCTGCCCGGAACTCATCCGTGCCAGCGCCCACGCTAGCCATGACGCACGGCGATCGGTGTTAACGGCCTGTGAAATCAAGTGAACTCTCGGCAACGGCGCGCTGCCGCGTCACGGGCGCCTCATCGTGCCGCAGACACCGCGGGCGTCGCCTGACCGGATACCAGGCGCACAATGGTCGCCATGGCCGGCGACAGGAGCGCGATGAGCAGCGATGAGCCCGCCGGGGTTGTCTTCCCCGCCGCGGCAGACGGGCGCCGGAGCACCTCAGCGCTGGGCAGGGCGGTCGTCGCCGACGCGCTGCGCCGGGTGGACCCGGCCGGGGCAGGGGATGCCGAGCGCGACGCGAACTGGCGCACGGGCTACCTGGTGCACTGCCGGCGACTCGTCGAAGCGGGCCTGGCCTCGAAGGACGCCGCATTGTCGATCGCGAGAGACGGGCTGCGGTCAGCGCACCAGCGGATGCGCGTGCTGACCGAGGGGGGCGAGGAGGCCGGGCTCGATGCGCTGCTGTCCGCGCCCGCGCGCCAGCCTGTCAGCACGGTCACGATAGCGGGCACCGGGGCGGCCGAGACCGAGCTGTCGCTGCCCTACCGCGGTGACTGGCTGCGGGGCAGCGCGCTGCTGCGGCAGCTGGACGCCTGGGCGGAGCGGGGCATCATCGAGCCGTCCTGCGCGGCAGCGGCCGGCGCGGTGGCCGCGCACCCGGAGTGGCTCCGGCTGCCCGGCCGCACCGTCGCCGTGCTCGGAGCCGGCGCCGAGGTGGGCCCGCTGCCGGTGCTGCTGAGCTGGGGCGCCCGGGTCATCGCCGTTGACCTGCCCGCCCCGCCGCTGTGGGAGCGAGTGCTGGAGACCGCGCGGCGCGGCGCCGGGACCCTGCTCGTCCCCGTGGCCGGCGGCCCAGGCCGCCAGCAGGAGCAGCAGGCGGCGGATGGCGCGGCCGTCGCGCGGCAGGCCGGCCTCGACCTGGCCAGCAACGTCCCCGCGGCGGCCGACTGGCTCGCCGCGGCTGACGGCCCGCTGGTGCTGGGCAACTACGTCTACGCCGACGGCGGCGCCAACGTGCGCGTCTGCGCCGCGGTCGACGCGCTCACCATCCGCCTGCAGGCCATGCGCGACGACCTCGCGCTGGCGTTCCTGGCCACGCCGACCGACGTGTTCGCGGTCCCCGATGACGCCGTCGCGCAGTCCGCCCGCGCCTGGGCGGGCCGGTCAGCGGCGGCCAAGCTGGCCGGGCCGCCGATGCGGGCGCTGTCCGGCGGCCGGCTGTTCCGGCCCGCCTACTCCCGCGGCAGCGGCCCCGGCATCAACGACAGCCTGGTGCTCCAGCAGGGCCCCAACTACGCGCTGGCCAAGCGGCTGCAGCGGTGGCGGGCCGCCGTGGCCCGCGCGGACGGCGCGACCGTGTCGATGAACGTCGCGCCGCCGACCCGCACCCGGTCGGTGCTGAAGAACCGGGCGCTGGCGGCTGCCTACGCCGGCGCGCACCGGTTCGGCGTCGAGGCCTTCGAGCCCGCCACCTGCAAGACGCTGATGGCGGCCCTGCTCGTGCACGACCTGTGCGCCGGCCGCGCGCCGGTGCATGAGCATCCGTGGCAGGACGAGGCGCACGCCGCCGCGCACGGCGGACTGTGGCGCATCGCCTACGCGCCCCGCAGCGTGCTCGGGATCGCGGCGGCCATCGGCTTCCGCGCCGCCAGGAACTGACTGGCCGGCCCGGGGCCTGGCCCGGCCTGCTTATGCGCCGCAGTGCAGCCGGTAGGCACCGGTCATGTAGGTGACCCACGGGCGCCAGTTGCGGCCGTCGTCGGAGATGACCTTGGCGGCGCGAGCATTGGTCGTGACGTTATAGCTCGACCAGTGCCCGTGGACGGAGTTAATCTGCCAGAGGCCCCGGTCGACTGTCCCATTGGAATCGTGGTCGACGGCGTACTGGTAACCGCCGGACTCGGCCATGGCCACGCCCTCGGCGATGCGTTCCGACGACTTGCCGCCGCCCACGCTCAGCCACAGGCGGCCGAGCTGCGCACAGCTGTAACTCGAGGTACTGGCGTTGGCCGCCGCCGCGGTCGCGAGGCCGGCGAGGGCGATGACGAGAACGAGGCCGGCGATTACCATGCTCCTGATTCTGGGCATGACTGTTTCCCCCCAGGAATGTGATGACTGGCATGCTGACGCTGCCCTGACAGAGGGATCAGCTCGCCAGCGCCAGGCCCGAACGATTAGTCAGGCACGGCTGGAAACGAGAGCACTAACCGGAGGCGATTTCCCAGCCGGGTATCACCAGGTAGAACACCGCCAGGAAGCGCCGCGCGTCCCGTCAGGGGACTGATATGACGTTTGTCACTGCTGGCGGAAAGCGGAATTTCCCGGCCGCCTCCTGACAGCACGGCGCGGCGGTCCCGCTTCATCTGCGCTGTCCCGCGCGGCCGGCTGTGGCAGCATGCTGCCAGCGGGACATTTGTGGCTGGCCATCCCCTCTGTCCCGGCACCGACAGTTCCGGTACGCCGCGGTTAGGTAAGCACCTGTGGCGGGAGCACTGACCTCGCACAGCCCGCGGGAGTTGTGATGACCACTTACCGGCTCGGGATCAACACGTGCTTCGCGGTCAAGCGCTGGCCGCAGCCGGAGCGCTGGGCCCGCCTGGTCCGTGATGACCTGGGACTGGACCTGGTCCAGCACACGCTGGACCTGGTCGACCTGGACACCACGCCGGCTCAGGTGGCCGGCCAGGCCGACTGGCTGCGGGCGGCCTGCGCGGCCGGCGGCCTCACGCTGCACTCGACCTTCACCGGGATGGCCGCCTACTCATCCAACCTGCTCCTGCACCCCGATCCGGCAGCCAGGGACCGGGCCAGGGACTGGTACCGCCGGGTCATCGACTTCACCGCGACGGTGGGGGCCGGCTCGACCGGCGGCCACGTCGGTGCCTACTGCGTGGACGACTGGCAGCACCCGGTCCGGCGCCGGAAGCTGTGGGCGCAGCTCGGCGATGCGCTCGACGACCTGGCCGGCTACGCCTGCGAGCGCGGGCTGTCCGGCCTCATGGCGGAGAACCTCGCCGCCGCGCGGGAGCCGTCTACCCTGCAGATGATGGCGGCGCTGCTGACCGACGGGGACGCGGAGCATGTCCCGGTCAGCCTGTGCCTGGACGTAGGGCATCAGTGCGTGCCCGGCGGCACGGTCGGCAAGGATCGCGACCCCTATGCCTGGCTGGAGCAGCTGGGCGCGCGCACGACCGTGGTTCACCTGCAGCAGTCCGACGGGAAGGCGGACCGCCACTGGCCGTTCACGCCGGGGACCAGCGCTGACGGCATGATCGAGGCGGACAGGGTGCTCGCCGCGCTGGACCGTTCTGGAGCGAAGGAGACCGCGCTGATCCTGGAGATCATCCCGCCCTGCGAGCAGGACGACGGCCAGGCCCTGGCCGATGTCCGCCAGTCGGCGGACTACTGGCGGGACGCCCTGGCCCGGCGGCAGGCCACCGTGGACTGATGCCGCGTGCCTGCACTGACCCGGCCCGTGATACCCGGCCGGCCGCATCGCCGGCAGCGCGCAGCCTGTCCTTCCGGCTGGCGGCGGCCTGCTGCTGCGCCCCTGGCGCCCGGCCGATGCCCTCGCGGTCGCCGCGGCGTACGCCGATCCCGGGCTGAGTGCGCCTGCTGGACGGCCCCGGCCGCCGCCGCGCTGGCCGGATCGCCACGGGACCGCCCGCCTCCTGGCGTGCGCGCGCACCGGCTGACATGAGCCCCGGAGCGCCGGTCAGATGGCGGGAATGGCATCGGCGTCCGGTGCGTGCATGTGACACCGGTTATCGCGGGCCGTGACGAGCTCGCGATGATTAGATACCACTGTGGTTCATATGCCCCGCCGGCGGCCGGTCAGGACGCTGACCCGCCGGCTCATCGTGGTCACCGCGGTCGTGCTCGCGGCCATGCTCGCCGCCTCGCCCGCGCTTGCCGCGCTGGCGTCCGCGGCATCCGGCCGTCCCGCGGCGCTGGCCCGTTCCGGCGCCCCGGCGGACGTGTACGCGGGCGGCGCGGACCTGGTGGATGCGGGCACCGGTGCCCGGCTGTGGAGCCAGGACCTCAGCGTCCGGCGGCCGATGGGCAGCATCACCAAGGTCATGACCGCGCTGCTGGTGATCCGGGCGGGCGGCCTGAACCGGGAGATCAGGGTCAGCACCGCCGCGGTCCGGTACGTCAGCAAGGACGATGCCAGCAGCGCGGGCCTGATCGCCGGGGACGTGCTGACCGCGCGCCAGCTGCTCGAGGCCATGCTGGTGCCGTCCGGCTGCGACGCCGCCTACCTGCTGGCCACCGCCTACGGCCCCGGCCGCGCCGCGTTCGTCCGGAAGATGAACGTGATGGCGCAGGCGCTGGGCCTGACGTCGACGCATTTCTCCGGCTTTGATGGCATGCCCTACCCGACCGAGTACTCGACCTACTCCACGCCCGCGGACCTGGTCCGGCTGGGCGAGGACGCGATGAGATACCCGGTGTTCCGCGCGATCGTGGCCCAGCGCGGCTACTACCTGCCCGGCAGCGCCCTGCACCACAGTTATGCCTGGCAGACGACCAACGATCTGCTCGCGTCCTACCGGGGCGCCCTCGGGATCAAGACCGGCGACACCCTGGCCGCGGGCAACTGCCTGCTGTTCGAGGCGCGCCGCGACGGCCGCACCCTGATCGGCGTGATCCTGCACGCCAACCCGACGACTTTGCCCAGCGCGCCGGTGACCTATGCCAGCCGGATGCTGAACTGGGGCTTCGGCCAGATCGCGGCGGCCCCCGCCGTTCGCTGACGCCGCGTCCATGCGGCTCATCAGGTCATCGGCGTCGCCGCGGTCATCGACATGGTCGGCCACATCATCGGCTCCATCGCCGGTCACCGGCACGGCGGCATGTGGCTGCCGGGCGCGCATGCGACCTTGCCGGTGATCGCTGCCGCGCTGGCCGCCTGGGCTGCCATCGAGCTGGCCTACACGCTGTTCACGCCCGGCCCGGATGAGGCGCTGTGCGGAGGGCCCGCGCCAGCGGGGCGCGAGTCATGTCCGTGAGGAGCAGATCATGGTGACTCCTGCCGATAGACGTGAGCGCGAGCGGACCGAGCACGCGCTGCAGACGCTCACTGAGTGGGGCAAGGACCCGAACATCGACGGCGGCGAGAACATTGCCTTCTCGCTCTCGCGTCAGGGCGCGCCCGGTGACGCCTTCCTGGTCACTGGGGACTGCACGCCGTTCACGGCCAGCGGGGCGCGCGGGACGCTGCACGGCCAGCCGCCGGCGACACCGGGGCGCCGATCGCGTTCATCGACGACTTCGGCGGGGTCACGCCCTCGATCGACCAGGTACCGTGCACGTTCGCGTTTGATCTCAACACCGGCGAGGTCTCGCTGCACGGGTCGTTCCCCGGCCCGCCGTCCGCCCTGCACTTCGGCGTCGAGTTCCTGACGTCGTTCCAGGGCAACGACGGGAAGAACATGCTGTTCTACTCGGGCACCTCATCCGACCACGCGGGCTACATCATCGCCGTTCAGCTGGTCGCGGCGTCGTGACCTGGCCGGGCAGCCCGGTCACTGCCAGGGCCGGGCCGCCCGCCGCGCCCAGTAGCGGCCCGGCGGCTCGGCGAGGCCGAGCGGCGGCAGGTCGCGGATCGCCAGCGCGGTCAGGTTGGACTTCAGCTGCCAGGGCGTGACGGCCCCGGACAGCACGACGCCCGCCCACGGGTTGGCGAGCGCGGCGGAGATGGCGATGGCGTCGGCCGTCACGTTCCGCTCGGCGGCGAGCGCGGCCAGCGGGGCCGGCACGCCGCCCGGATCGCTGCCGGCCGCGCCGGCCGTTGGCCAGCGCTTCCTTGACCAGGATCGTCCATCCGGCTGCGGCTGCCTCCGCGGCGGCCGGGGCTGCCGATGGCTCCAGCAGGTTCCAGGTCACCTGGGCGACCGAGAAGAGGGGCTCGCCGTCGACTGTGGCCTGCAGCGCCCGCCGGATGGTGGCGGCCTGGCCGGGGCCGCTGGTGGTCAGCCCGATGATGACGCCGCTGGCCCGCAGGCGGCCCAGCGCGGCGAGCAGGGCACGGTCGGCGAGCAGCCCGGAGTCCTCGGTCAGCGAGTGCACCTGGTAGAGCGCGAGCCGGCTGCCGAGGATGGCGCGGGTCTGGGCCCTCTGGGTGCTGAACATGCTCAGCGAATGCTCTTTGACCTCCTGGCGGTCGGCATCGAGCCGCCATCGGCCGGTGTAGCGGTAGCCCCACTTGGAGCCGGCCACCGCGTCCGGGTACTCCCGGCTGGCCAGCCAGCGGCCGAGGAATTCCTCGGCGCGCCCGTAGGAGCGGGCGGCGTCGAAGTACCTGATCCCGCTGTCATAGGCGGCGTCCAGCATCTCGATCGTCCGGCCGCGCAGGCCAGGCACGCTGCGGTCGGGCAGGTCGCCGGCCCGGCCGCCGGTGATGTAGGCGGGGCGGCCGAGTGCGGCCAGGCCCAGGCCGATCCGCGACACCGCCGGCCCCGCGGCGCTCAGGGTCGTCATCGGCATGGTGATCGCGGCCGGGCCGTCAGCGGACACGACGGTTACGCTACCGGCCGGCCAGCCCGGCGGCTGATGCCCAGGGCAGGTGAGCGTCAGGTCCGCCGGCGCCCGGCTGACGCCGGGGGGGGCAGGAGACCGGCGGATCCCGGCGGACCGGGTCGCTGATTCCGTGGCGGTCGACGCCGAGACCGGCGAGACTCGCGTGCTCGACCGGCAGTCCGGGATCAGGGTCAGCGTTGTCGCTCGACCTGACGCCGCCGTCCACGTAGCGCCGGCCGCCGATCGTCACCGGCGGCCAGACGCCGGGAACCGCGCAGCTCGCGGCCACCGCGTCGACCAGGCCGCGAGTTCCCCCAGGGCTGAACGGCGCCCCTCGGCGGAGTGAGCGCAGGAAGGCCCGGCGGCGCGCGCTCACTGGCGCCGGGCGGCCGTTTCGCCTGTCTTGCTGGTATCAGGACGCGGGCTTGCTCCTCTGTGTCTGCATGGCCAGGCCGGCCGCGCAGGCCGGCCAGGCCATGGCTGGCCTCCGGCCGGCCTCACCTGCCTTGCGGGCCGAAAGGAAACGCCCATGTCCGTTACCCCGGCAGCTACGGCTGCTACCCCGGCAGCCACGGCTGCACCACCCGTCCCCAGCGTTCGCCGAGCAGGAAGCCTCGCGAGCGTCCGCGACAGTCTGGGCCCGCTGCGCGAGCTGCCAGGCCGCTGGACCGGAACCGGATTCAACCTGATCGCGCGCCCGGACTTCGCGGCCCGGTCCGTGCCGCCGAGCCCGGCCGAGCCCGCGCACCTGTTCCTCGAGCTGAACTTCACCGCCGAGACGCTGAAGTTCGACACGATCGGCTCCTCGATCCCCAACCGCGGCTTCGACCAGTCCGACATCGAGCTGTTCGGGGTCCACTACCTGCAGCAGATCAGCGACAAGGTGACCGGCGGCGCGCTGCACCTGGAGCCCGGCATCTGGATTAACGTCCCGGCGACCAGCGCGCCGAACGAGACGGCGAGCGTCGCGCGGATGGCGTCGATCCCGCACGGAACCGTCCTGCTGGCCGAGGGGACCGGCTTCACCTTCGCGGGCGCGCCGCCGATCAGCCCGGCCAATACGGTGCCCTTCGGCGTCGACGGCCCGACTCCGGCCCCCGGCAGCACGAACGGGTTCCCCGAGTACAACCTCGCCGCGCCGGCTCCGGCACCGACGTTCCGCACTCCGGCCGCGGACGTTCCCGGGCTGACTCAGGAGATGATCGACGACCCCAACTCGATCCTGCGGGCGGCCATCGCCGGCCAGACCATCCTGGAGACGACCACCCTCAACATCGCCACGGTCAGCTCGCTGAGCGTGCTGACCGCGCCGGCGCCCGCCGCCGGCGCCGCAGCCGCCCGCCGAGACCCTGCCGATCAACGATGGCGGCGGCGGCACGCAGAACATCCCGTTCCTCGGCGTCAACGCCACCGCCGAGAAGGTGTTCGCCACCTTCTGGATCGAGAAGGTGCAGGACCCCGACTACCCGGACCGCCACTTCATGCAGCTCCAGTACACCCAGACGGTGCTGCTGAACTTCCCGCTGGATGTCCCGAAGACCCCCGCCAATCCGGCTGGCCTGGTGAACCTCAGCTGGCCGCACGTGTCGGTGGCGACGCTGGTGAAGGAGTTCTGACACCGGGGCCAGAGCTCCGGCGCTGACGTGCCCGCCGGGGGCGGGCACGGCAGGCAGTCGAGGCAGCACCGGCCAGGTCAGGCAGCCGGCCAGGTCAGCGCCGACCGGCCAGGTCAGGACCGGCCAGGTCAGGACCGGCCAGGTCAGCACCGGCCACGTGCGGGTGAGCGGACGACTACCACGAGGGCCCGTCCCTGAGAACGATCAGGCGGAGATCCAGTCCGTGACGATGGCGGGACCGGTGCCCGCGGCGGCCAGCTGGCAGCGCAGGCTCATCGGCCCCGCCGGGACCGATGTCGCGCGGAAGCGGCCCAGCTCATCAGCGTCGGTCCTGACCCGGCCTGACCCGGCGCGGATCTCGATGCTGGCTCGCTGCGGCGGCGCCAGCTGGCCGGTGAGCTCCCGCGCTGCGCCTGCCGTGCTGACTTCCAGGTCGATGGAGAGGCCACCCGCCTCAAAGGAGAGCAGCCGCCGATCGGAGCCGCCGCGTACCAGCGCCAGCGCGTCCTCGTCGACGAGCGAGTCATAGACGAGCTCGGCGAGCTCGGCGTCGACGGTGCGCCAGGTAAACGCGTCAGCTGCTGCCCGCAGCAGCTCGGGCGGGACCGGATCGAGGCTCGCGGCAGTACGGCGGAGCTCTTCCTCCAGCTCGTCATCGCCCGGCTGATCGCGCACCCTGGTCTCCTTCTGGTCATTCATTGTCATGAGCAGCGGAGGCTATTCCTGATACCTCTCCGTTACATTGCCTCAAGCAGCTGCCGCAGCCGCCGCAGGCAGCGTGCCCGGGTGGGCCCGATGCTCCCGACCGGCATGCTCAGCGCCGCCGCGACCTCCGCGTAGCTGGGTGCCGGCGAGGCGATCAGGATCCGGAGCAGCTGCCTGCAGCGCTCGGGCAGCTCGCCGAAAGCCCGCCACAGCGTCCGGGCCTGGTCGGCGTCGAGCCGCGCCTGCTCCGAGTCCAGCGCTGCCTGCTCCGGCGAGTAGCAATCGACCTGGCCCAGGCCGACCAGCGTGGCCTCGCTGGCGGGGACGACTCGCGAGCCGGAGCGGGCGACTCGCAGGCACTCCCTTCCGGCCGTGGTAGCCAGCCAGGCTCCGACCCGTTCCGGATCCTTGATCTGGCCCAGATGCTCCGCGAGGCGCAGCCAGGTTGTCTGGAAGACGTCCGCCGTGTCGGCCTGGCTGAGCCGGTAACCGCGCGCGACCGACCAGATGAGCCCGCTGTAGCGGGCGATCAGCGCTTCCCAGCTCGCCTGGTCGCCGCGTGCCGCGGCCCGGACCAGCTCGCCGACCTCGTTATCCGGCACAGAATGGCGATCGGCGCGGGCGCCGGGTGCGGGGGCGGCAGCCTCGGCGCTTCGCGGCTGGGGCTCGTCGCTAGCGGTCATCAGCACCGCCGGCCGCCCTGCACGCAGCCGCAGCGACGCCGTTGTCGCGGAAGGAGCGCCTGCGCAGGGCAGCCTGACGGGCTGGCCTGGCAGGCTGCCGTGCCGGATTCTCGGGAGCTGGAGTCATCGGGGTCTCTTCCGCGGGACCTGGCTCGTCCCAGTTTGGCACCGGGACGACCGTAGCGCACAGTCCTGCAATCGGCTTGGCGATCGCCTGCCGCCAGTGGCGAGCCGTCAGCCCGCGCCCAGCGCCAGCAGGGACATCGCGGTCGCATGCTGGATCGGATCGGCGGAGGCGGCCTGCCGGGCGCTGCACAGCGACTCGGCGAGACTGCGGCCCGTCCGCAGCTGCTCGTGCAGGCTGACCATGAGGGGCACCACGGCGTAGTCGTTCAGCTGGACGACGCCGGCGATGATCCCGGCGGTGCCCAGCGGCAGCAGGCTGCTGACGAGGCCGAGCAGCTCGTCGGCCCCCACCGGCGCCAGCACGCCGGAATCACAGCTCGACAGAACCAGCCGGTACGGCGCACGGCGCAGCTGCTCGAAGTCGTAGACAGTCAGCGGCCCGTCGTGCATGCGCAGCGAGGAGAACAGCGGGCTGTCGGCCCGGAAGCTGCCGTGGGCGGCGATGTGGGCCAGCCACGCCCCGTCGAGTGCGGACAGCACCCGGCCCGCCGTGGCCTGGCGACCGGACAGGACCGTGACGTCGTCGTGCAGCCGGGCCACCAGCGGTACCTCGGCGCCGCCGGTGGCCAGCCCTGGTCCGCGGGCGAGCGTGACGTGCCGGCGTTCCGGCGGCGCGGCCGCCCGCGCCCGCATCCAGGCGGCCGCGGAGGGCGCGACGCTGAAGACGCGGCCGCGCAGCCCTGGCAGCAGCCCCCACGGAATCGCGTGCAGCCGGCCGGGCGGGACGATGACGACCGGGCCGTCGCGCAGGTAGCCGGCGGCCGGGCCGAGGATCGAAGCCTGGAGTTCCGGTCCGGCCGCCGCCAGGCTGGCGAGGGCGCCGCGCGGCTCGCTCCCTGGCCGGCTGCGGGCCAGGCGGCTCAGGGCGAACCGGGCGAACTCTGCCGCCTGGAGGGCGTCCTGGAGCCGGCCGGCCGGGAACTGGCGCACCCGCCCGGCCGCGCAGACGAGCACGTGCAGCGTCCCGTCGACATCGGCGATCTCGATGAGCTGAGTAGCGCCGAGCTGGCCGAGCAGCTCCTCGATGTCCACGACGGCAGAGCCAGGGCCGGCAATGCCCGGCGCCTGCAGGGAGCGGGCCCGCACGATGCTCTCGAGTCGCAGCTGCTCGCGCTCCAGCGCTGCTGTCGGCTCACCCTGCCGACGCTTTTCCTCCAGCCGCCTGGTGACAGCGCGCAGCGCGGCGAGACCGGTATTGAGCTCGGCGTCGGCAGATGGCCGCACCTCGGGCACGGCCAGCGCGGTGGCCCGCCACCGCTCAGCCCACGCAAGCAGGAGCCTGGGCCGGTGAGCCTGCGCGGCGTGCCGCTGGGCGAGGGCGGCAAGCTCGGCGCCGTGCGCCGTGGCCTGGGCCCGCAGCTCGGACGCGCCGAGGGTGAATCGATGCTCGTCCAGGACGTCCAGGCCGCGGCGGCAGGCGGCCAGCAGGCGGCGCGGCCGGGCCGCGGCCTCCGCTCGCAGTGCCTCGGCCAGCCAGCCGGTGGCGCGGGACATGGCCAGGCCGCGCCGACGGGTCCGCGCTGCCGCGCCGAGATGACGGTCTGCCTCATCTCGCCTGCCCAGGTCCAGAGCTACCCGGCCGGCTAGCAGGCGCGCCTGGATCACCTCGGCAGACCTCAGTGTTTCCAGCCGGGCAGCGGCCCGGCTCGCGGCCCGCAGCAGCTGGCCCGACGCCGGCCCGGCCGCGTACTGCGCCTGGACGAGCACGAGCCCGGCGTGGGCCTGCCACCATGCGCTGCGCTGGGACCGGAAGAACCGGTACGCAGCCTGGGCCCAGTCCAGGGCCGCCTGCGGCTGATCGGCGGCCAGCGCGCAGTTGGCCGCCATGAGCAGCAGCTCGGCCCTCTTGGTGGCTCGGCCGCGTACCTGCTCGATGTCGCGTACGGCGGCTTCCGCCTCGGCCAGCGCATCGCCGGCCAGTCCGGCCGCCAGCAATACGCCGCATCGGTCGATGCTGAGAGCCGGCGTCGGTACGTTCAGCAGCCGGTAGCGGGAGGCGGCTTCATCGAACAGGGCAAGCGCAGCCGGCAGGTCTCCCGACCGCGACGCGGTCAGTCCGCGATTGAGAACAGCGTGGACTGATCCCAGTTCCTGGCCGGTCGCCGCGAGCAGGCGTCCTGCGGCCACGAAATCGGCATCCGCGCGGCTCAGCGACCCGACAGCCACGTAGACCAGCCCGCGGCCATTCAGCGCGCGAGCCATCCAGACACAATCACCGGCGCGCTCGAGCGCGCTGACCGCACGGCGAAAGTCCTCCAGCGCCTCCGGATACCGGCCAAGTGTCCACAGGACATGGCCGCGCAGGTGCAGCATCCGCCCCGCGAGCCCGCCGTTGGCTTGCCTGATAGCGCGATCAAAGGCAGCGAGCCCGGCAGCTGTCCGGCCCGCGTAGACGAACGCTACGCCGAGCGACCCCAGGACATCGGCTTCGCGCTCCGCTGAGCCGGTCCGGCGGGCCAGGCGCAGGGCCAGGCGCAGCTCGCGGACGCCCGCATCGACATCACCAATCTCCCGCAGAACGATCCCGGCTGCCTGATGGGCAACCGACGCCTCATGCGGGCCGGGGTGCCTGGCTAAGATCCCGCGCGCCCGGACAAGTGCGTCACGAGGGCGAGACATAGCCAGCGGCAGCAAGTCGTCCGCATCGCGCTGGCCGGGGCCGGCCACGAGTCCGGCCTTCGCCACGGAACTGAGTTTAGGTCCTTCTATCACTGCGGTCTAACTAAAAAAGGCTGGCCAAAGAGCTTCGCTCGCCCGCACCATTCTGCGCGATAATTTAGCAACTTTAGGTTACATGAATACCACGCATAGTAATGCCCGCCACGTATGGACCGAGATTCTGGCCAAACCCTCGCAGGAGTATCACACTGACAGGCGATCGCTCTGTACGAGTACGGGCCCGCGGGCGCGTGGCGCGTCCGCGGGCCCGGATCCACCGGTGTGCACCAGGGCCGGGTACGGGCATATTAAAAAACTCTCAAATCATGCCGGAGGGCATCATGCCTGAACAAACGGACAACTGGCAAGAAGGCCTGAAGCCCAGGCTCGTCGATGAGATCGAGTACATTATCGACGCCTTCCGCTGCGCTTCTGACGGGCGGATCCGCATTAAGCCCGCCCGTGGCGACCACAGGATCGACTACCTGTACGCCGAAGGCCAGATCCTGGTCCGCGATGAATACCTCGGGCAGGTGCTGGGGATCCTCGAGCCGGAGACTGATCAGGACGAGGTGCGGACCACTCCCGGCCGGCTCCGCCGCGTGATCGCGGGCGTGACCCTGCTGACCTTGGCGGGGGAGAGGTTTCCCACGGTCCTCGAGGCGCTCGAGGAGATTGACCGGCTACTCGGCCGGGGAATCGCAACGCCGGATCATGTCCTCACTGTCGCGGGCGAGGGGATTCCCTGCCCGGCCACGGAGCCTCAGGAGGCGTATGACGAGATCGAGCCCTATCCCTCGGTCTGCCCGGATGGGGGCGGCGGCGTACTGATCTACATGGACGACACCGGCCTGCTGACCGACGCGGCCACCCATTCGTGGCTGGCCGGGGTCGATGCGGGCAACGTGGATCCCGGGAATGGCCAGGAGCCGATCCCGCCCTACACCGGACACGGCACGTTCGTGGCGGGAGTCTTGCGATGCATGGCGCCCGCAGCGGATGTCATCGTGACCAATGTTTTTGATGTCGCGGGCAGCCGGCTGGAATCGGACTGGATTCCCAGGCTGGAAGCGGCGCTCGGCCTCGGAGCGGACATCTTCCACCTGACTGTCTCAACACATACCCGGCATGACCATCCACTGATCACGTTCCAGAAGTGGCTCAGCCACCTCCGCGAGTACGGGGGCGTCATCTGTGTCGTCGCGGCAGGCAATGACAGTTCCCGGCGGCCGAGCTGGCCGGCCGCGTTCTCCGAGGTGGTTTCCGTCGGCGCGCTGGCTCGTGACTGGCGCAGTCGTGCCTCGTTCAGCAATTTCGGCGGGTGGGTCGACGTGTATGCCCCCGGCCGGGACCTGATCAATGCCTATGCCACGGGCACGTATGTCTGCCAGTTCGCACCGTATGCGGGAAAGGAGAGGCACTTCTACGGCATGGCGAAGTGGAGCGGCACGTCCTTCTCGACGCCGATCGTGACCGGGCTCATTGCGGCCCGGATGTCCCGCACCGGCGAGAACGGCCGCCAGGCGGCCGCTGCCCTGCTGGCCGAGGCGCGACGTGCGGCGATCCCCGGTGTCGGCCCCATCCTGCTGCCCTCCTGCGGTGGCCAGGATGCTTGCGGCAAGCGGGCGGAGTGCGGCTGCGGCTGCGGCGGCCAGCCTCGCTGCCGCGACTGCTGATGGCCCGGGCCCGGCGCCTCGGTGATGTGCCGCGGCGGGCTGATGCACGCGTGATCTCATGGTCCTGTCGCCGCGCGTCGCTCGCGGAGCTAAGGAGGCCAGAAGAGCCAGATGGGATCCAGCCCGGACGTCAGCGCCCGGCGCGGCCGGCCGGCCGCTACTACGATCAGCTCGGGTCGGGCCTCAGCGATCAGCCCGGCGAGCCCTCGCTCTGGCAGCTCGATCGCTTCGTCGATGAGGTGGAGCAGGTTCGCGCTGCGCTCGGGCTGGACTCGGGCAGCTTCGTTCTCTTCGGCCATTCATTCGTTCTCTTCGGCCATTCATGGGGCGGGATCCTGGCCATCGAGTACGCCCTCCGCTACCAGCAGCACCTGCGCGGGCTGGTCATCTCCAGCATGATGGCCAGCGGGCCGGCTTACAGCGCCTACGCCGAGCAGGTCCTGATGCCGGAAATGGACCAGGCGGCGCTAGCCGAGATCAAGTCCCTTGAGGCGAGCGGCGACATCGGCAACCCCGGTACATGGAACTGCTGACCGAGCAGCATTACGTTCGCCACGTGCTGCGGATGCCGCCGGCGGACTGGCCCGATCCGGTTCAGCGCGGCTTCGCCCACATCAATCCGGCGATCTACGTCTCGATGCAGGGCCCGAGCGAGCTCGGCATCAGCGCTGACGCGTCGCTGGCGAGCTGGGACCGCACCGCCGAGCTTCCCGTCGATCGAGGTGCCGGCCCTGGTCATCGGCGCCAGCTACGACACGATGGACCCGGCCCCTATGGAGATGATGGCCGGCCGCCTGCCGAAAGGCCGCTACTTGCACTGCCAGAACGGCAGTCACCTGGCCATGTATGACGATCAGGGAACATACTTCGCCGGTCTCATCGACTTCCTGCACGACATCGGCCGCCGGTAGCAAGCTAGAGCTGCCCGCCAGCACCTGTTCACCGAGCCTGGCCGCGCGCTGAATGGTGCCCGACCGCTGTGACGCAACGTGACAAGTGCCCAAAAAGCCCGGTAATCCGGTAACGGTAAGAATTTGGATATTAACGCTTACGCGTGGCTTGTCTAGCGCCCGGGCGACACCCCGGATCGTGGTCAGCGATCCCAGCCCGGACCAAGCAGCCGCCGGCAGGCGGGATCGATAGCTGGTCCCGAACCGCCTGCTGGCTTCCAGGTCCTCGTCCAAGGAGGTAAGCCTCGTTGCGATCCAACGCCGCACGCGCAAGGAGCACTGTGTCAGGGAGAACTGCGTTAAGGCGCCGACGGGCCCGCGGGGGCCTAACCCGAGCATGGATCATGCTGGGCTCCTGCGCGGCCCTGGCCGTTACCGGCCTGACCTTCGCCGGCTCGGCCAGCGCGCAGCAGGTGAGGCCGGCCTCCGCACAGGTCAAGGCCGCGCCGGCGGCAACCTCCGCTGCGCATGACTACAAGCGGGCCTGCCCGGTCACCACCAGGCCGGGCCGGATGGCGTGCATGGTCCTGGTCCGCACGAACGTGGCGCAGCATGCCCAGGCCGCGCTCGGCCCGGACGCGGCCCCGGTCGGCGACGGCTACGGGCCATCCAGCCTGCAGAGCGCATATGCCCTGCCGTCATCCACGGCAGGCAGCGGTGAGACGGTCGCGGTGGTCGACGCCTACAACGACCCGAACGCCGCCTCCGACCTGGCCACCTACCGTTCCGACTGGGGACTGCCCGCCTGCGGGACCGGATGCTTCGAGCAAGTGAACGAGGAGGGCCATACCAGCCCGCTGCCCGCCGCCGCGGGCAGCACCGGGTGGGACGTCGAGGAGTCGCTGGACATCGACATGGTGTCGGCGATCTGCCCGCTCTGCCACATCATCCTGGTCGAGGCGAACAGCGCTGACACCGCTGACCTGGGCGCCGGCGTCAACGCGGCCGTCTCGCTCGGCGCGGACTTCGTGTCCAACAGCTACGGCGGCTCCGAGTCCTCCTCGGACAGCACCTACGACTCTGAGTACTACAACCACCCGGGCGTAGCGGTCACCGCCTCGGCCGGCGATGACGGGTACGGCGTCTCCTACCCGGCTGCCTCACCGGACGTCACCTCGGTGGGCGGCACCTCGCTCAGCACCGCGTCGAACTCACGCGGCTGGACCGAGACCGTCTGGGGCAGCAGCTCCGGCGGCGAGGGCACCGGCAGCGGATGCTCGGCCGACAGCTCCAAGCCGTCCTGGCAGACCGACACCGGCTGCTCGAAGCGGACCGACAACGACGTGGCGGCAGACGCTGACCCCGACACCGGGCTCGCTGTCTACGACACCTACAGCGAGGGCGGCTGGCTTGAGGTGGGCGGCACCAGCGCATCGTCGCCGATGATCGCATCGGTCTTCGCGCTGGCCGGCATGCCGGCGGCGGGCACCTACCCGTCGTCCTACATCTACAAGCACACCTCCAGCCTGTTCGATGTCACCTCCGGTGCCAACGGCAGCTGCAGTCCCGCCTACCTGTGCAGGGCCGAAGTCGGCTACGACGGGCCGACCGGCTGGGGCACCCCCGATGGCGTGACCGCCTTCAGCAGCAGCTCGAGCACGGGCAATACCGTCACGGTGACCAACCCGGGCGGCCAGACCGGTACCGTCGGGACGGCGGCCAGCCTGCAGATCAGCGCGAGCGACTCGGCGTCGGGTCAGACGCTGACCTACAGCGCGACCGGGCTGCCGGCCGGGCTGTCCGTCCATTCCTCGTCCGGCCTGATCTCCGGGACCCCGACCGCCGCCGGCACTTCCAGTGTCACGGTGACCGCGACCGACACCACCGGCGCGAAGGGATCTGCGTCGTTCAGCTGGGTCATCAGTGCCAAGACCGGCAATACCGTCACGGTGACCAACCCGGGCGGCCAGACCGGTACCGTCGGGACGGCGGCCAGCCTGCAGATCAGCGCGAGCGACTCGGCGTCGGGTCAGACGCTGACCTACAGCGCGACCGGGCTGCCGGCCGGGCTGTCCGTCAATTCCTCGTCCGGCCTGATCTCCGGAACCCCGACCGCCGCTGGCACCTCTAGTGTCACGGTGACCGCGACCGACACCACCGGCGCGAAGGGGTCAGCGACGTTCACCTGGACGATCAACGCCGCCTCCAGCTGCTCGGCGCAGCAACTCCTGGCCAACCCGGGCTTTGCGACCGGCAGCCTCTCGCCGTGGACCGCCACGGCCGGGGTACTTGCCAGCATCGACGACGGCGTCCCGTCCTATCCGTCGAGTGACCCGTACCTGGCCTGGCTGGATGGCTACGGCGGCGCTCACACCGACACCCTGGCTCAGACCGTCAAGATCCCGGCCGGCTGCACAGCCGCGACGCTGACATTCTGGCTCTACATCAACAGCAATGACCCGACGAACAAGGCCTACGACTCCTTTACCACGCAGGTCCTCAACTCCAGCGGCACCGTGCTGGCCACGCTCGGCACCCTTTCCAACCAGAACGAGGGCTCCGGCTACGTGGAGCACTCCTACACGGTCGGGAACCACGCCGGCCAGACGATCACCATCAAGTTCACCGGAAAGGAGACCCTCGGCGGCGGCTACGACACCAACTTCTTCGAAGACGACAACGCCCTGAATGTCTCCTGAGAACTGACACCTAGCCGGCGGGGCGGTCCTGGACGCCAGGGCCGCCCCGCCGCCCCGCCGCGCTGCCGTCCCGCCGCGCTGCCGTCCCGCCGCGCTGCCGTCCCGCCGCGCTGCCGGCGCGCCGGGTCAGCGGCGCCGGGCCGCCCGGCCAGTCAGGAATCCAGCGGCTGCCCGAAAGGTCCCCACAGCTCACGGAAATGCTCAATGATCTTGCTAGCCTGAGCGTGACTGACTTCCACCAGGTCGTACGTCAAGTCCCCGCGCTTCCACTCAGCGATCGCCGGGGTGAATATCCAGCTGAAGTCCCGGCGAAGAGCCCTCGTCCGTGAGCCATCGTCATCGAATTCCAGTCGCCGGACGAGTCCATATGGACTGCTCGACCGTCGTGCTCATCGTCGACGACCGCGTAGTAAGTGATCTTGTCGGGCATTTAACGTGCCTCTCCTCCGGTAATCCGGGATCGCGATGCGGCTCCTCAGGGGCGGCGATCCAGCTGCATACCTCCCGCTGGAATGCTTCGCAGTTCGGGCCGCTCGTCTCGTCCGGTCAGCGGGTTGCGCAATCCGCTCATACGATCCATGAGTGACCTGCTGCTTAGCATGAAAGCTCTCCGGCGTTGGAATTGCACCTCAAAGCGCTGGCCCTCCTGCGTGACCCAGCGGGTGTTAATCCCTTTGTATTCCGCGATCATCGGGCCAGTGGTTCTTGCTGTAGACCATCTGGTACTCACGTGCCTCCAGTCGTTGTTTGACATCCCAGTAGCCCTCCGAATACTCCGTCGGACTCGAAGCAGAAGGTATATCGGATCACGTCAGTGGATCTGCTCTGATCAGTCCTGAGCGGGAGCCTGCAGGCTGGTGTTATCGCGAGTGTTCTCCGCGATCTTTTCCTTGAGGCGTTCCTCGCCCTTGAGCCGGAACTCTTTGCCTGCTAGCCAGCCGCCGCAAGCGTTCTCCCGCTCCACTTCCTCCATGCCGGACGTCAGCTTCTCCTCCGCCTCCCTCACCTCGGCGATCACTTCCGTCGCCTGGGCGTGCTGCTCCGGGCTCAGGTACTGATTGCCGTCTCCCCGCCAGGATCCGGCCGGGTCCCGCGACCGGTCGACCGCGACGGCGGCGCGCTCCGCGGGCCATTTCTGCTCGTGCGCCGCCCATGCTCGCAGGAACCTCGGCACTTCGCTCCAGTAGTCCCCATGCGCAGCGTCGGGCTGGTGATCCGGGCCATCGCGATCTGGCTCATCGGCAGCCGGCTCGCGCCGGTCCGGGGAGGGCTCACGGCTGACCGGCGCCTGCTCGGTCCGGCCTAAGTCGGCGTTGCGCGGCGAGCTCGGATGGCCCGGCGGCAGCCGGTCCAGGCGCTGCTGCAGGTCCGAGCGCTGCCGTGGCGCGTCCCGGGCATACGGCTCAGCCGGCCCATCTGGCTGGCCTGGCCGGTTCCGCAACTCAGGCACGCCCGGCTCCTTTCGCTGCCCCGCCGTCGTCATGCTGGAGGCTCGCGGTCAATATTTGACCATAAGTCTCCGGGATCATTGACAGGCCGAGTGGTACCGGGCGGCTTGTCGCACGACGGCGGCGGCGGGCAGAATCTGCGCGTGACGCAGGACGACCGGTACTTGCTCGACAACCAGCAGGCTGAGGCCGGGCAGCGCTTCGGCGCGCTGTCAGCGCTGTTCAATCCCGTCACCTTCCGGCACGCCCGCCGGCTGGGGCTCGCGCCAGGGTGGCAGGTCTGGGAGGTTGGCGCGGGCGGCCCGAGCGTGCCCGGCTGGCTGGCTGACCAGGTCGGCCCCTCCGGTCAGGTCATCGCGACCGATATCGATACGTCATGGATCACCGGCCAGGACGCCGGCTACGAAGTCCGGCAGCACGACGTCGGGACCGATCCGGCTCCCGGCGGCCCGTTCGACCTGATCCACGCGAGGCTGGTGCTCGTGCACGTCCGGCAGCGCGAAAGGGCGCTGGCGACGATGACGGGCGCACTGCGCCCCGGCGGCTGGCTGCTGGTCGAGGAGGCGGACCCGCAGTTGCAGCCGCTGGTCTGCCCGGACGAGTACGGGCCGGAGCAGCAGCTCGCCAACCAGATCAAGCGCGGATTCCGAACGCTCATGGCCGAGCGCGGCGTCGAGCTGGCTTACGGCCGGCAGCTGCCCAGGCTGCTGCGCGATGCTGGGCTCACCGAGGTAGGTGCGGACGCCTACTTCCCAATGAGCGGACCGGCTTGCGACGAGCTGGAGCGTGCCACCGTCGAGCAGATCCGGGACCGCCTGGTCGCTGCGGGGCTGGCCACCGAGGCTGAGATCGACCGGCACCTGGCCAGCGTGACATCCGGGCGGCTCGACCTGGCGACCTCGCCCATGATCTCGGCCTGGGGCCGCAGCCAGTGACGACGCCCGGCTGAGCTGCAACAACCGGATGCGAGCGAACCAGGTGAGCTGACGCTAGCTGGCCGCATGCGCGTTATCCGACAGCGCGGGCACGCGTCCAGCGGTCGCCCTCCTGATGACGTGCTCGCGGAACATCTCGGCAGCCGGCAGCAAGCGTCGCTCGGCTGACCACATGACGCAGATCTCCCGCTCGGCGCGGCCGTCAGGGATCTCCCGGTAGAGGACCGGCCCGGCTGCTGACTCGGGCGATCCTGCGCGCGGCGCCGGAAGGATGGCCACCCCCAGGCCGGCGGCGACGAAGCCGCGCACGGTCGACAGGTCGTCGCCCTCGAAGACGACCGCAGGGCGGAATCCGGCCTGCTCGCAGAGGTCGTCGGTCAGCTTCCGCAGCGCGGAGGCCGACCGCAGGCTGATGAAGGGCTCCTCGGATAGCTCGGCCATCTGGATGCGCTGCATGCTCGCGAGCCGGTGATCGCGCGGGAGAGCCAGGCGCAGCGGCTCGATCGCGACCCGGCGGATATGCACGGTCGGGTCGCGGGGCCGGCGGGTCCCGATCTCGAGGTCGGCCTGCCCGCCGTCCAGCGGCTCCGAGTGCAGCTCATCCCGGACCTGGGTGAGCTGGAAGCGCACCTGCGGATGACCGGCCCGGAAGCTGCGGACGAGGTCGGGCACCAGCCAGGTGCCGAGCGAGTGCTGGAAGGCGAGCGCGACAGTGCCCGTGTCGGGCTCGATGAGCTGGCTGACCGCGGCGATCCCGTCATCGAGCTGGTGCAGCAGCGCGTCGACGTGCCGCTTGAAGACCGCGCCCGCGTGCGTCATCCGGAGCGTCCGGCCATGCCGGCGCAGCAGCGGCGTGCCCAGCTCTGCCTCAAGCCGGGCCAGCGCGCGGGAGACGCCCGACTGCGTGACCGGCTCAAGCTCGCTGACCTCGGTCACGGTCGTGCCGTCGGCGACCTGCTGGAACCAGCGCAGCGAGTCCGTATCCATTTTTATGACTGTAGGTCATGGCTAATGCGCTTTCCAGTCATTGGACGCATGAGTTGTCAGCAGCAAGACTGGAGCAGGTAAGAGAAAAGCGACATGAGGACAGGCAGGTAATGGACAAGACCACATACGAGCTGCGCCCGCTGCTGGCCGAGATTCGGGACGGGTACCGCGGCATGCGCGCGATCCGCGTCTCGAAGCGGCAGGACGCGCGGGCCGCTCGCGCCACGCGCAAGACCCTCGAGCGCGAGCTGGACAGCTACACCACCCCGCGCGACCGGCAGGACCTGGAAGCTATCCTGGACCGGCACGGCGAGCAGGAGACTGCGGAGATCCGCGCCCTGCTCACCCGCCGCGTGGCCTGACCGGCGTCAGCCCGTGCTACTCCGCCGCCGATGTCTCCAGGGCGCCCTTGAAGACCTGCGAGCTGTGCCAGGTGACGTAAACGATGTCGACCGCCGGCTGGCCGGGACGTGCGGCCAGCAGTGGCTGCCCGGCCAGCGAGTCGACAGCCTGGCCGGCCTGGCTGCGGGCGACATACAGCCCTGAGACTCGGATCCGCCGGTCCTCAGTGATCCCGAGAACGCCGAGGTCCAGCAAGGCGTGATGCAGAGCGCAAAGTGCCAGCCCGTTGGCGACAACATCGGGTCCCGCCTGGCTGTGCCAGCGCACGTGGGCTGCCTCGATGCCGACCGGATTGCGTCCGAGGGCGCCGTCAAAGCCGCACATCGCGCAACTGTAGGCATAAGCGCGGAGTACTTCCTCCGCAAAACCGGATCGGCGCGCCCTGCGCCGGGGCAGAGCCGCCAGCGGGCTGGGGTCAGCATTCAGCCCGGCCAGGTCGAGGCCCACCTGATCGCAGATCAGATGCGCCAGCAGACCGAGCAGGTCCTGCCGGGTCATGCAAGCCTCCCAGCTCAGGGCTCCGCTAGCTCTTCTTGGGGCGGTACCGTAGTCGCTCCCGCGCCGCCTCGGCCCGGCCGCTGCGCTCGTTGGCCACCGCTGCCCGCATCGCGCGCTCCAGGTCGGCCGGGCCGAGCAAGCCGTTGGCGATCAGGAACTCGGCCAGCTCGCGCTGATGCCGCTGCTCGTTCCAGATGCGGCGTTGCAGTTCCTTCTTGTAATCCGAGATGGCGCCCTCGCCCCTCAGGTCCAGTGCCACGGCGACCTCGATCATCGGCACGGCCTGCGCGCCCACCGCCCCGAGTATGTACTGCTGGTAGTAGTAGGCCATCGCCAGCTGGGCCGCGGCGTTGCGCTCGAAGAAGGCACGGACGCGCGGCACCGCGTCGGGGCGGGGCTGCTGCCGGGGCCCCGATCGCGGCGCGCCGTTCGGCGGCACGGGGACTTCCTGGGTCAGCGGCTGGCCCTCGCTCAGCGGCACGGTCGGCTGGCTGCGACGCTGCGCCGGGACGTTGACGCACAGCGGCAGTACCCACTGGCCGACGCTGATCAGCCAGGAACCGGAATCCAGCCGGACCGGCACCGTCTCGTACCGGGCCGGTGCCATCGGCAGGACGTGCCGGGCCGCCGCCTGCACGGCCTGATACTGCAGCGGGACCTTTTTCGCGTACGGCGCCACGTACACCATGTGCGTGGTGTCGCGGCTGAACAGCTCCCACCGGTAGTGCACGTAACGCAGGCCGGCGCAGCGCGGTGAGCGGTGCAGCGTGGTGTCCCGGCCGCCACTGAGCAGCATCCGGTCCAGCCAGGTGATCTCATCCGGCGGGCAGCTCACCCACTCACCGCGGGGGGCGGACCAGACGACGAGCTGGCTGATGGCCTTGCCGCCGTTCATGGCCCTGCTGCCACTCACTCACCGCCCCCAGGGCTGACGCCGTTACCAGCCGCGGTTACCGGCCGGTCATCGGTTCCCGATCCCTGCGACGATAACATCGGCCAGATCAGCGCGGCCGGCGGCGTGGCGCCGCCTTCATGGCCGCGAGCGGGCGCGTCAGGGCCGCGAGCCGGCGGCGTCAGGGCTGCGAGCGGGCGGCCAGCGCCCGGGACCAGCCGATCTCCACCCGCGACACCAGCGCGTCCGGCTGGCTGCCCCAGCCGATGCGGTCGCAGTCGTGCAGCACCTGCTCGCCCTCCAGCGGCCTCCCGTTCAGGGTCACGCCGTTGCGGCCCAGCCCGGTGATCCGCCATTTCCCGTCAGCGAACGTGAACGAGGCATGCACCCGCGACACGGTGGGCACTTCCGGCAGCCGCAGTTCCGCCGCGCTGCCCCGGCCTGCGCGGGCCCCGGAGATGCGCGTCTCGGCCACGTGGCCCTGCGTTACCAGCCGCAGCAGCGGTACCGAGACGGGCTCGGCCACGGTCAGGGTGCCGGCCTGCAGAGTCCGGTCGGCCGGGCCCGCCATCGTGGGCTGGGCGCCGGCATCAGCCATGGTGCGGCGGCCGTAGGCGCCGGCCGCGGAATCGGCCGGCGGCTGCGGCCGGGACGACGGCCAGGCCGGGCCGCGGCCCAGCGGCTGGCCCGGCGGCTGGCCGACCGGCGCCCCCGGCTGGCCGACCGGCGCCCCCGGCTGGCCGACCGGCGTCCCCGGCTGGCCCAGCGCGGCCCCCGGCTGGCGCGGAAACTGGACCGGCTGGTGTGGTGGCCCCCCCGGCTGGCCCAGCGGCGGTCCTGGCCTGAGCCGGTAACGACCAGGTGGAACAGCCGGATCGCCGATGACGCTGACCCGGGCCGGGCCGGCGCTGGCCACCTCAACGCCGCGGGCGGTGACCTGGTCCTGGTACACCTCGGAAGCGCTGGAGTCGATCAGGCCGAGATCCATGGTCTCGGTCAGCGATGAGAGGTCGCCGGGATTCATCCGCAGCTCGATCGCCTCCGGCGCGAGCAGCGACCCGCTCGGTGTCACGATGAATACCTCCGGCAGATGCCGCAGGCCCAGCTGCAGCACGTCCCGGCCGTCGCGCCAGGGCCGCTCGGCCATCCGCTGCACCAGCGGGTGGTCGCGGCCGATGCCCAGGCTCCGCAAGGCCAGCACCACGAGGATCGCGGCCACGGCGAGCATGACGAACAAGATCGTGCCAGCGACCAGCGATCCCGTTTTCGCCAGGAAAAGCACCCATACGACCGCGATGCCGGCCGCGGCTGCCCACCGCTTCCGGCTCCGTGGCCGGAGCGGAAGGCGAGGCGGCCGGGGCGTCACGTCACTGCGAACAGCCAACTGCCAGGACCTCCTTCAGCTGCGCGCCGGGCCGGCCCATGCTGGCCTGCCCCGCCTGTCGAGGATGCGGCGCGGGGCAGGCGCTGGTCAATGAATCTCGCCCCGTTCCCAGATTTCTGGAAAGCGCGAAGTGCCGGTGCTGCCGGGCATCCGGCCTGCCGGGGCACGCTCGGGCCGCCGCCGTCTGTTTGAAGGCCGGAGTTCGGGGGTAGCTGCGGAGGCCATCAGGAGGGATCCGGTCCAGGCCGCCGGTCATGGCCAGACATTAGTGACAAAAGGGGCTAGACAGGTAAAGGTCCAGGAACCGGTATGAGGTAGCCAGGCGAACGCCCCGGCCAGGCTGGGGCCGCGAAAACCCGCACCGACGACCGGACATAGATCGGACATCCCAGCGCGTTGTAGCTACCGGGTCCGCCGCCTCTCCCCGGCCCTCCCCGCCGTGGCGGCCAGGGTCACGCTCGCGTGACCCTGACCTGCTGCCGCTGAGGACCGCTGATCGACTACTGAACCTACGGCCACCAGGAGCCTTCGTGACTGACGCTCACACCGGCCTGTCCGGGCATCCTCCGGACGGCGACGGCGTCCAGGTGCAGGACGGCCACGGGTACACCGCCCGGGACCTGCAGGATGACCAGGCCAGGGACGGCCGCAACGGGCCCGACGGCCACGTCCAGCCGGGTCAGCCCGGCCGGGACGGTCATGTTCACCAGGCGCAGGACGGCCGCGGTCGGCACCGCGGCCGCCATGCGGCCAGGCGGGGCGGCGAGCAGGCGGACCGGCGCGGGAACAAGTGGTGGACCCTGGTCGCGGTCTGCCTCGGCACGTTCATGCTGCTGCTGGACATCACGATCGTGAACGTCGCCCTGCCGGACATTCAGAGGGCACTGAGCTCGAGCTTCTCCGACCTGCAGTGGGTGGTCGACGCGTACGCGCTGACCCTGGCCGCCTTCCTGCTGACAGCGGGCAGCCTGGCCGACATGTTCGGCCGCCGCCGGCTGTACCTGATCGGCCTGGTTATCTTCACCGCCGCCTCGGTGCTGTGCGGCTTCGCGACCAGCACGCTGATGCTGCAGCTCTCGCGCGCCCTGCAGGGCGTCGGCGGGGCGATCATGTTCGCGGTCTCGCTGGCCCTGCTGGCCGACGCCTTCCGCGGCCGGGACCGCGGCGTCGCGTTCGGGGTCTGGGGCGCGGTGACCGGCCTGGCGGTGGCCATCGGCCCGCTGCTCGGCGGCGTGCTCACCTCCGGGCTGTCCTGGCGGTGGATCTTCTTCGTGAACGCGCCGCTCGGCGTCGCGGCCGTGATCATCAGCCTGATGAAGGTGGCCGAGTCGCGCGCGCCGCATGCTGCCCGGCCCGACTGGGCGGGCTTCGCGCTGTTCACGGTGGCGTTGTCCAGCCTGGTGTACGGGCTGATCGAGTCGAACCAGAAGTCCTTCACCGACAGCCTGGTGCTCGGCTGCTTCGCTGCGGCGGCCCTGCTGCTCATCGTCTTCGTCATCGTGGAACTGCGCAGCGCGCACCCGATGTTCGACCTGAGCCTGTTCCGGCTGCCGACCTTCAGCGGCGGCTCGGTCGCGGCGTTCGGGGTCAGTGCCTCGATCTTCGCGATGATCCTCTACCTGGTGCTGTACCTGCAGGACATCCTGGGCTATTCGCCGCTGGCCACCGGCGTGCGGCTGATGGTGCTCTCCGGCGGCATCCTGGCCACGTCCACCCTGGCCGGGCGGCTGACCTCCCATGTCCCGGTCCGGCTGCTCGTCGGGCCCGGCCTGATCATCGTCGGCGTCGGGCTGCTGCTCATGCGCGGCCTCGATGCCAGCTCGTCCTGGACCCACCTGATCCCCGGCATGATCGTGTCCGGCGTCGGCGTCGGGATGGTGAACCCTCCGCTGGCCTCCACCGCGGTCGGCGTGGTGAAGCCGCAGCGGGCCGGCATGGCCTCCGGCATCAACTCCACGTTCCGCCAGGTCGGCATCGCCACCGGCATCGCCCTGCTCGGCACGCTGTTCTCCAACAAGGTGCACAGCGAGGTCGTGAGCCGGGTGACAGCGGTGCACGGGCTGTCCGGCCGGGGCTCGCAGATCGCCACGGCCGTCCAGTCCGGGCAGATCGAGCACGTGCTCAGCAAGCTCCCGCCGCAGGCCAGGCAGTCCGTCGGCATGATCACCCGGGCGGCCTTCACCACCGGCCTGGACCGCATCCTGCTGGTCGCGGCCATCATCGCGCTGGCCTCGGGCGTGATCTCGCTGGCCGCCATCCGCAGCAAGGACTTCGCGCATCAGGGCGGCGGCAGCCAGCCGGCCGAGGCCGGCGCGTCAGCCACTCCGGCTGCGGGCTAGCTGGCGGCCCAGCCAGAACATGACACTGCGGCGGCGGGCGCCCATCTCGGCCTCCGCCTGCCGGGATGCCCGGACTGCGGCATAGCCGTAGCCGCGCATCTGCGTTTCGTACGTGCCGATCGATGCCAGCAGGGCGCGGCTGCCCGATCCCGCGGCGGCCAGCGTGCGGCACAGCAGCGCGGCGTCCTGCAGGGCGGTGTTCGCGCCGGAGCCGCGGGCCGGGCTCATCGCGTGGATGGCGTCGCCGAGGACGGTGACCCGGCTCGGCGGCCAGTCTGGCGCCGGCACCGAGGTGCGGATCCGCACCAGGAACCTGTCGCCGACCTCGGCCATCGCGACTAGCTCGCGCAGCCGCGGATGCCAGGACCTGATCATTGCCGCGGCGACGGCGTGCAGCCCGGCGGGGTCCAGTTCGCCGAGCCGGGCATCCGGCAGGCCGAAGCGGTCCCGGTCGGCTGAGACGGCCCACATCAGGTAGTCGCCCGCCGGGCTGAGCCGCGCCTGCGGCGCCAGCCGGGCAGCGGCCTGCTCGGGCCGCTGGCGGAAGCGGACCAGCCCGGCCGCCATCCCCGCGTGCCTGCCGATGATGGCGGTGAACCCCTCCAGCAGCGGCGGCGGCAGCAGCGCGAGCGCGGCGCTGGTCAGCGGCGTCTTCCCGTAGATGCAGCGTGACCCGGTATCGATGACCTCGGCGCCTGGCAGGTACTGCTGCCGCACCGCGGATCCGGTGCCGTCGGCGCCGACGAGCACGTCGGCATCGGCGTGGCCGCCGGCGGCGAAGTACAGCCGCACGCCGTCGCCGCGTGCCTCATACCTCCTGACCTCGTGCCCGAACCGGATCAGCAGCGCTGGCACTGTGCCCGGCACCGCCTGTCGATCATGCACCCTGCTGCGCGGGCGGTGATCGCGAGTGCGAGGCTGGGAGGCAGACACAAGGAGGCCTCGCATGACCAGTCAGCCAACGGCGGCCGCGGCCGGCACCATCGAAATCGGCGGCGATCTCACCGTTAACCGGATGGGCTTCGGCGCCATGCGGATCACCGGCTCGGGCATCTGGGGCGAGCCGCCGGACCGGGAGCGGGCCAGGGCCGCGCTGCGGCGGGCGGCTGAGCTCGAGGTGAACTTCATCGACACCGCCGACTCCTACGGCCCGGAAGTCAGCGAGATCCTGATCGCCGAGACCCTGTATCCCTACCCGGACGACCTGGTTATCGCGACCAAGGGCGGCCTGGTGCGCCCCGGCCCGGGACGCTGGGAGCCGGACGGGCGCCCCGAGCACCTGCGCGACGCGTGCGAGGGCAGCCTGCGGCGCCTGCGGCTGGACCAGATTCCGCTCTACCAGTTCCACCGGCCCGACCCGCATGTGCCGCTGGCGGAGTCCATTGGTGCGCTGGACGACCTCAAGGCAGAAGGAAAGATCCGGCATATCGGCATTTCCAATGTCACCGAGGCGCAGTTCCGCGAGGCGAGCACGATCACCCCGATCGTGTCCATCCAGAACCGCTACAACGCGACCGACCGGACCTCCGAGCCGATCGTGGACCTGGCCGAGCAGGAGGTGCTGGCGTTCCTGCCCTGGGCGCCGATCCAGGATGCCGAGGACAACCCGGCCGTCGCCGCGGCCGCCGAGCGGCACGGCGTCAGCCCGCGCCAGGTCGTGCTGGCCTGGCTGCTGGCCAGGTCACCGCAGATCCTGCCGATCCCCGGCTCGGGATCGTCCGGGCACGTCGAGACGAACATCGCCGCCGCAGGCCTCGAGCTGAGCGCGGACGAGGTCGCGGCCATCACCAAGGGCGGCTAGCGCACTACCGGCCGGGCAGCGGGATTGCTAGCGCGCCGCCCGCTGCCGGATGGCGCCGTCCGCCGGGCAGTCGGCGCGCCGTCCGCTCGGCTAGCAGGCGTGCAGGAAACCCCTGCGGGGCGGGCCCGGCCGGGCCCGCCCCGCAGGGGCGCTGCTGGCCGCGGCGCGGCCAGCGTGAGCGCGTGCTAGTGCCGCGGCAGGGCCAGCATGCCGTCGGTGTTGCCGGCCGAGTCGGTGTAGAAGCCGACCAGGTCGCCGAGGTCGTTGACGCCGTTGACGACCGTGCTGCCGATACCGTGCGGGTCGCTGACCGTCTTGTACCCGTGGCCCGGCTTCCAGGTGAAGCCGAAGCTGGTCGCGCTGCTGCCCGTGCCGATCGTGTACGCGCCAGCTACCTCATTGAGGTCGCTGACGCCGAAGGCCTGGGTCATCGAGGCGCCCGGAATGGCCAGCGTGTAGAAGTGGTGCGCGGTCTTCAGGAACGCGTCGGTCGTCCCGCCGGAGGCGACGTAGAAGCCGGCCACGTTACCGAGGTTGTTGATCGCGGTGGCGGTCAGGCTCGGGCCCTTCAGGCCGGCTGGCGCACCGGGCTCCAGTACCCGGCTGAACTGCCCGGTCCTGATGTTGTACTCGTAGCCGCGGTTGTTGCCCTGGTCGTTGGTGTAGAAGCCGACGGCCACGTTCAGGTCGTTGACGCCCAGCAGCTGGTCGACCGGCGGGCTGGCCGGGACGTTGGTCGGGAAGTTCACCTCGTGGAACCGGCCGTGGTAGGCGTAGAAGCCGAAGTTGTTGTTGACCATGCTCGTGGTGTTCTGCGTCGACCAGAAGCCGACGGTGACCCCGCGGTCGTTGAGGCCGGTCACCTGGGTCTGCACCGAGCCGGGGAAGTTCTCCGCGGAGTAGTCGTGCCGCCCGTATGGCGCGTGCAGCCGGTAGCCCTTGTTCGGGGCACCCTGCGCGCCCGAGCCGAAGTAGCCGGCGATCAGGCCCGCGTTGTTGATGCCCAGCAGCTGGTTGAACGTCAGGTCCTTGTGGTTGTCCAGGGTGCGGAACGTGTATCCCGCGCTCCCGCTGGCCGTCGTGCTGCTCGCGTTGGCCGTGGCCGTCAGGGCCAGGCCGGCCGTCGCGACCAGCGCGCCGGAGGCGACGGTGGCCGCGCCGAGCCGCACTGCGGTGCGGACGGACAGCTTCCGGCTGCCACGGCGCGGGCGGCGGTCGGCGGCGGACCGGTAGCTGGTGTGGTCGGCAGAACTCATGTCGGATCCCTCTCTGTGCACTCGTTGCGAGCCGAGCCGTAGCTGTCGGATGAGGCCGCTCGCCGTGGTCTTCGGTCATCAGGCTGTCGGCCGGACTCGGGGGATTTGCCAGGGGATAGGGGGGAAGTACGAGGGAATCCGCAGCGCTGTGCCGCTGACTGCCGCGGAATCAGTCGCGAGTGCTCGCCGGACCGGGGCCGTCCAGGCACCAGGCCTCCGCCACGATGCACCAGGCACCGGCTGGCTCGTGCCGCACGACGGTGAAGCCGAGGCCGCTCAGCTCGACCGGCTCGCAGTCCGGCCCGGTGCCGGAGATACGCCGCTCGCCCAGCACCATCGCCAGGTCACCGGCCGGAAGGACGGCGCGGACCTGGACGGACAGCGGCAGCCGCAGTCCCATCAGGCAGAGCAGGACATCGCGGACGCCGTCGCCCGGCCAGTCCGCCACGCCGGCCCCCGTCACCGGGTCGCCCCCCGTCACCGGGTCGGCCCCCGTCACCGGGTCGGCCCCCGTCGCCGGGCTGGCCCCCGTCGCCGGGCTGGCCTGAACACCCGGCCCCGCCTGACCCGGTGGCAGCGCCCACGGGCGCAGCAGCGCCCCATCCTCGTACTGAGCCAGCGCGGCCTCCAGGTCTCCGTCGCTCACCGCCAGGGACACCAGCTCGACCGCCTCCTCGGGCCGCCGGGCGGTCAGCGGGCCGATCGGATCGGACATGGCGCCGGTACCTCCGTTCGCATCCGGCCTGAGGGTCGGCAGTGGCCGCCTTGCTGGTCGTCAGCCTCCGTGCTCGTTCGCGCCAGCGTTCCAGCGAGCTCGGGGGGAACGATCGGGCACGGGGGGAAACTCAGGGGGCGGCGTGCGTGCCGATGACAAGCGGGCGCGCCGCTGCGTCTCACCATGAGGTGCTTCCCTGGCCCTGGAAGCGACGGCAGCGCCCGGAGTTCCTGACCGCTTGAGGGCCCGCACAGCGGCGAGCGCTACCGCTGCCCGGACAATCGCCGGAACAGCGCCGTGGTCTCTGCGGCCGGCGGCACGCCGACCTGCTCGCGCAGCAGCTCGGTGAGTTCCTGGTAATGACGGACGGCACGGGCCGTCTCGCCGAGGTGGGCCCAGCTGCTCATCAGCTCGCGGTGCGCGGTCTCGTTCAGCGGCTCGTGCGCGACAGCCTGGCGGAAGGCCGTCACGGCCGCCTGATGGCGGCCGGCTGCGGCATGCAGCCGGCCGGCCGCGAGCAGTGCCGCCTCGAACCGCCGCCGGAGCTCGTCCCGGCGGGTCTGCGCCCAGTCGCCCGCGGTCATGCCGGCCAGGAAGTCGCCGCCGTAGGCCGCGATGGCGCGCCGCAGATGGGGGAGTGCCGACCCGGCCGGCTGGGCCCGGCGCGCTTCCGCGAGCGCCTGCTCGAATGTCTCCACGTCGCAGTCATGCCCGCGCGAGGTGTTGAAGGCATAGCAGCCGTCTGCGTACAGCACCCAGCCCGGGTCGCCGAGCGCGCGGCGCAGCTCGCGCAGCGCGGTGTGCAGCGCGTTCCCGAGCTGCTGACGTGACTGCTCCGGCCAGAGCGCGGCGCCCAGCTGCTCTCTGCTCATCGGTGCCGAGGTGGCGAGCAGGAACAGCAGCCACGCGGCTTGGCGTAGCCCCAGTCAGCGGCCGTCACCGGGGTGTCGCCGCGGTGCACGGTCGCCCCGCCGAGTGCCCTGATCCGCAGCGCGGCCTGCCCGTTGCCTGCCTGGCCCGGCTCGACGGCTGACCCGCGAACGCGGCGCTGCTGCGTGCCCCGGCCAGTTTTCCGCCGCTGCGCCGGGATGACCACGGAGGCGGCCGTCTCCGCCGGGGCCGCCCTTGCCGGGGTCTCAACTGCGCGCAGGCCGGCACAGGGGTGACCGCAGCTAACTGCCCGTGGCCGGGCTCGTCACCTACGGCACGGTGACGCCCTGCAGGGCGACGCCCGACGGGTTGACGGTGGGATCGAGCTCGGTCTGCACGTTCACGGTGGCAGGCGGGATCGTGTCCATCACGATGGGCACGCTGGCCGGGCTGACCGCGCAGATGGCCGGCGGCGACGGCTCGCTGGCCACCGCCGCCGAGCAGACCCCGAAGTCATAGGCCTGCGGCGTGGCGGCGAACGTGCGCGCATCGTCGTTGCCGCCTTCCCCGTTCTGGCCGGTGAGCGTGACCGTGAAGGTCCAGCCGGAACCCGGCGTGCCCAGCACCGAGGTCGGCACCGTGATCGTGACCAGGCCCGGCGTGCTCCCGCCGGACGGGCTGAGCTGGGCGACCGAGACCTGCGGGGTGCCGAGGCTGGACGAGCCGGACAGCCCGGACGTTGCGCTGCCGGGCGTCACCCAGTCGTCGGTGCCGAACCCGTCCACCTCGATGAGCTGGTTCCACGCGTCCGCCGGCGCGAGCGAGTAGTTCCAGCCGCCGGCCGCCGCGGTCGACTGCGTCTCCCCGGCCGGCACGCTGCCGGCCGGGGCGTGGATGTAGAGGTCGATCAGCTGGGCGCCGAGCAGCGAGCCGAACGTGGACTGCAGGTTCGCGATGCCGACCTGGAAGGTGACGGTGCTGCCGGAGTTGATGACGGTGAGCCCGTTCAGCCGGAACGAGCCGGGGGCGAAGACCGGCGAGCCGTCGGAGTTCGTGGCCGTCGGGTAGGCATACGTGCCCGGGCCGTTGCCCCCGCCGGGAGCGGGCGGCGCGGTGAGCACCACGGTGCCCGGCACGTACAGGTCGGTCACCGAGAAGATGGCCTCGTTCGTGGCCCCGGCCCCGGTCGTGACCGCCACCTCGATCGAGTCGGTGCCCGGCTGCAGCGACACCGGCACCGAGTAGCCCCCGGCGGAGCCGGCCGTGACGGTCGTGACGGCGGTGGCGGGAGCACTGGCCCCGGCCGCCGTTCCGGAAACTGCCACGTCGACCCTGGCGCCCGGAGCCGTGGTGCCCGTGATGGTGACCGAAGGCGCGTTCACGGTCACGCTCGGCCGGGTCAGGTTCGCGGGCACGTTGCCGCCGCTGACCGCCAGCGGCGCGGTGACCGTCAGCGGCGCGGCCGCGGGCGGGCTGGCGTAGCGGCGGGCGACGATGGACGGCTGCTCCAGCAGCCGCCCGGCGGCCATGTCCGAGATCAGCCGGAGCAGCTGGGACTGCGCCCAGGTCAGCGGGGCCGCCGAGCCGTCAGGCTGGCCGTCGGTGAACCCGATCGACGCGGTCGTCGGGTCCGAGCCGTAGGGCGAGGCGGGCACGTCGGCGTAGTTCCAGACCTGCTCGGGGACCAGTCCGACGCCGGACGCCGAGTCCAGCATGAAGTCGAGGTCGGCGCCGAGCGCGGCGGAGTTCCCGGCCAGGATCTGGTACTCGCCGTTCTCGCCGGACAGCACCGGCCAGGGATGGCCGGTGCCCTGGTCGGCGGTGGCCCACGGCTGGCCGGTGACCTGGCAGTCGCTGAAGACCGGCTGCTCGCAGTCGCCGTAGCCGTCGCCGTTGTAGCGCAGGATCCCGGTCCCGGACGGAGTGGGCGCGCTGATCGTCTTGCCGGTCACCGCCAGCGAGTTAGTGATCAGCGGGTCGCTGCCGGGCAGCTCGCCGAGCCGCACCAGCTCGAGAAAGCCCTGGTCGACGACCGCGCGCTGGTCGTAGCTGGTCGGGTCGCCGTTACCCAGGGTGTAGGAATAGGCCGCATCCGGGTTGCCGGTCTTGTCGACGCGGATGAAATACGGCTGCGACGACAGCGGCCCGTTGCCGGTAACGGTCGTGGTCAGGATCAGGCGGCGGAAGTTGTCGGCGGTGGCCAGGAACAGCCGCGCGGAGGCGGTGTCGCCCTGCACCCGGGCGATGGCGGCCGCCGCGACCAGGCCGGCTACCTCGTCGGCCATGGTGGACGGCGAGAACCCGGTCTGCTCCTCCCAGCGCTCCACCCCGTCGGCAGGCCCGTTCGCGACCAGGAAATCGGCCGCGGGCCGGATGTGGTCCTTGTACAGCGCGCTGTCGCCGGCCAGGCCGGCCTGCCACGCCATCAGGATCGGGTCGGCGGTCTCGTCCAGCTGCAGGCCGCCGGTGTCCGGCGCGGCCTTGCCGTTCAGCAGCCCGTTGCGGGGGAATGCGCCGCTGCTCAGCTGCATGTCGCCGAACAGGTAGCGCACCATCTGCCGGGCCGTGGCTAGGTCGCCGTCGGTCAGGAAGCCGGTGAACGTCTCGTAGGCGTCCCGCGGGAACACCTCGCGGTAGGAGCCGAAGTACGGCGCGAGCCCGTCGCTGGCCGGCTGCCCGGCCGGCACCGCCTGGCCCCACGGGCTGGACAGCGAGGCGGCGGTCGCGCCAGGGAACGTCTTGTCCTCGCTGGCCTTGAGCACGTTGGCGCTCAGCCAGTAGGCGGCCGACTCCCTGGCCGGGACCGGCGCGTGCTGACCGGCGCCGCCGGGCGGCAGCAGGCGCGCGTCGTAGCCGTGCCAGCCCGCCTGGTACGCCGCGTAGGTGGCGGCGAACGGCGTCGCCGAGGCGGCCAGCGCGGTGCCGACGGCCTGCCGGGAGGTGCTGCCGAAGCCCAGCGCCACGGTGGCCGAGCGGTCAGCCCCGAGGCCGAGCTGCACGGTCTGCACGACGTTGCCGTTGCTGGCGTCCGGCGCGGTGCTGGTCAGCGTGCCGGCGGAGTCCAGCTCGGTCAGCCCGTCGCTAGCGGTCCCGGCGAAGCCGGTCTCGACCGCGCGCAGCGGGCTGCTCGCGGCCAGCGCCGCGTAGATGGGCGTCGCGTAGCTGCGGTTCACCGCCTCGGTGAAGGAGTTCGTCGAGTATGACAGCGGGACCGGGCCGCGCGGGGTGGTCACGATCGTCGCCGACTCGCCGCCCGCGTTGCCGGATCCGCCGCCGCCGTGCCCGTTCAGCAGCGGGTTGAAGCGCAGGTACACGCTCAGGCCGGACGGCGCGCCGGCCAGCGGCACCAGCCGCAGCCGCATCACGACGGCCTCGGCCGACGGGTCGGTGATGTAGTCGGTGACCAGCTGGAAATGATGCGCCGCGTCGGTCGCGGTCACCTCGCAGGCCATCCCGGTGCCGCCCGGCGAGCTGACCGTGTACGTCATGTCCCGCGGCTGCAGCGCGGCGAAACCGGGGCCGGTGACGATCGGGTCCAGGCTCTTGACGTTGGTGTTGTCGATGGTGGGGGCGTAGGTGTCGGACAGCGTGCCGTCGGCGACCGTGTACCAGACCCTGGACCCGTTGTTCGCGGCGGTTCCCACGCAGTCCTTGCGGGCCTCGTCGTAGTAGGAGGCGGCGCCGGGGGCGCCGGCCGCCTGCTGGCCCGGCGAGCCGATGCTGAGGCTGAAGATGTGCATCGAGGAGACGTTCTTGCCGACCGACGATCCGATGGACGGCAGCGTCACCGAGACGACCTGCTGGCCCGCGGTCAGCGGGATGGCCGCGTAGAAGAGGCTGACCGGGGTGGTGCCGGCCGGGTTCCAGCCGGCCGTGGTGGCCAGGATGTCCGTGCCGGCCGCGGGGCTGGTGTCGATCCAGTCGGCCAGGGTGACCGTGGCGGTCAACGTGCTGCCGTCTGCGTAGCCGACGGTGAAGGTGCCGGTCGTGCTCCCGTACGCGGAGGCGCCCACGACGCCGAGCACCGCGCCGGCCCCGCTGACCGCCACCGTCTGCCCGTTCGCCAGCACGTTGTCCGGGCTGCCCGGGGCAACGTCCGGCCAGGTGATCGACTGGCCGTCATGCAGCAGCGACCGGCCGGGAGCGAGCGCGTCCGCGGCCAGGCCGGCCGCCGGGAACGAGTCGCCGATCCCGTCGTAGTTCCCGGCGCTGGCATCCGAGGCCGCGGTGATGCCGACATTGTCGAAGGCCTGCTGTAGCGTGGGCAGCGAGCCGGCGGACGCGGCGGCGGGTCCCGCGATGATTCCCAACGGAAGCATCGTGCTCATTCCCGCGACCAGCGCTAAAGTCCGCCAGCGAGCTCCCGCTCCGCGCATCGTCGGCCTCCGATGTCCGGTCGGCGCCGCACGCCGGACTGCGCGCGGGCGCCGGGTTAGTCGTTTCGCCGCAAATCGTCTCCCCGGCAGCACGTGGCTGGCGAGACCCGGCTGCCAATTTCTACGGAATTTCTATGGAAGCCGCCTATGCCCGCTCTCGGGTCCTTTCGGCGCGCGGCTGCCGGTGGCGGGCGCGATCACCGGGGCGCCCGGCTCGCAACGGTCATTCCGCTCCGGCTCCGGAATGGCCACAATGGTGAGAGCCGGCCAGCGGCCGGGTGACCGTATCGAGTGCTCGGCGCCGGACCAGTGGGTGGGGGGATGCGGTGCGTGCAGCGCGTGCACGGCGAAAGGGGGTTTTCGCCTGCGGCATTCTGCAGCGGGGATCGGACAGCGGAACCCCCGGCACCTTGAGTGCGGGTATCAAGCGGCTGCAGCGGGCCATCGAGGCACTCCCGGCCGATGATCCAGCGCGCACCGATTTCGTGGACGTGCTGGCGAAAGCGACGTGGCGCAAGTTCGAGCTCACCGGGGCCCTGCCCGACCTGGACCTCGTGGTCGACGCCCGCCGCCAGGCGGTCGCGGCGGGCCCGCCTGACTCCAGCCTGAGCGCCCGGCAGCACAACTTGGCCAACGCGCTGCGGATCCGGTTCGAGCGCACCCAGTTGCCGCCTGACATCGAGGCGGCAGTTGACGCTGCCCGGCGGGGAATGGCCTTACTGGGGGACGATGACCCGCGTCGTCCGCAGGGACTGTCCCTGCTCGGGCTGGTCCTCGCGCTCCGGTTCGGCCAGGCCGGCGAGGTGGCTGACGTGGACGAGGCGGTGCAGGTCGGCCAGGAAGCAGCAGATCTCGCCGTCGGTGACGCCGGCCGGAGCGGCATTCTGACCAATCTCGCTAACGCACTGCTGAGACGATACGAGCGGCTTGAAGCGCCGTCCGACCTGGAACGGGCGATCGATGCCAGCCAGGAGGCCTGCCGCACTGCCTGCCAGGCGCCCCGGAGGAGTCTGCGGAGCTGCGCGCCCGGTTCGGGCCTGACGTGCTGGTCCTCAACGGGGCCGGGCCAGGCGAGCAGGGCGGCGGGGGCGACCGGTCCGCGCTGGCGACCAGCGACTCGGTCAGCGAAGCGATGCCCCGCTATCCGTGGGCGCACTTTGCCTGCCACGCCGCGAACCGCCTCGACAACCCGTCTGCCAGCTGCCTGCTCCTGCACGACTATGCTGACCGGCCGCTCACGGTGCTGAGCGTCGCGCGGCTGAGCCTGGACCATGCGGAGCTGGCCTTCCTGTCTGCCTGCTCGACCGCGCGCACCGGTGCTGCGCTGCCTGATGAGGCGATCAATCTCGGGTCCGCTTTCCAGCTGGCCGGCTACCGCGAGGTGGTGGCGACCCTCTGGCCGGTCGCGGACCGCCCGGCGGTCTGCCTGGCCGCGATGTTCTATGAGACTCTCTCCGCGGCCGGGACAGCGGCAGAGACAGCTGACGGCGCGGCGATGGCGCTGCACCAGGCCACTCGGCGGCTGCGCGGAACGCTGGCCGATCAGCCATCGGCGTGGGCCGCTCACGTGCACAGCGGCAGATAGGCCTGACATCGTTGCCGAGCGGTCCGCAGCACAGGAGGTAACCAGTGGATGAGCCGGTAGCAGAGGTCGCCCGGGCGATCCGGCCGTTCCTCACCGGGCTCGTTCCGCCCGCCCAGGCGGACGAGCTCGACACCCGCATCGCCAGCATTCTCAATGCGGGCTCACAGCAGGAGGCGACCCGCGAGCTGCGGTTGCTGCTGGAAAGTCATCAGGCCACCAGCGATTTCATGGCTCAGGTGCTCGCGGACGCGCCGCACTTCCGGCCGCTGCGATTTCAGCCGTCGAGGCTGCGCGACGCATCGTTTCAGCCACTTCCCGGCGAGCCCCAGCCCGTGCACGCGGGTAAGTTCGGGTGCCCGCAGGGCGATTACGTGTGGTACCGGCCCGCGGTCGGCGTGACCATCCCGGTCTGCCCGACTCACGGCGTCGCCCTGGTCAAGGTGCAGTAAGGCCGCGCATGCTGACTCCGTTCTGGAGCTCTATCAGCGGCAAGCTGGCCGACCGGTTCGTCGCGCTCTCCGCGCCCGCGCTCGTCTTCTGGCTTGGCGGGCTGCTCGCCTGGAGCTACGGGCACGGCGGGATTCACGAGCTGACCAGGCCGGCTACCTGGCTCGGGCAGAAATCCGCCTTTACCCAGGCTGTGGTCCTTGTCGTCATCCTGGCTGGCGTGGCCGCATCCGGCCTGGTGGTCAGCCGGATCACGATGCCCGTGCTGCGGCTTCTGGAGGGCTACTGGCCGGTCAGGCCCATCACCCGGATCCGCAGTGCCCTGATCACCGGGCTACAGGAGAAGGCCGCAACGCAAGACGCCGACTGGCAGGCGCAAGCTCCCCATGTTCTGCCGCCGGCCATGCCGACCCCTGAGCAGCTGGCCCGGTTCGCCCGGCTCAGCCGGGCCATGCGCCGCCGGCCGCTCGCGCCGTACCTGTTCATGCCGACCAGGCTCGGTAACCTGCTGCGGGCCGCGGAGACCAGGCCGTTCGTCAAGTACGGTCTCGACTCTGTCGTGGTCTGGCCGCGGCTGTGGCTGGTACTGCCCGATACGACCCGGCAGGAGCTCGCCGCGGCCCGCGCTGCCCTCGACAGCGCAGTCGCCGCCAGCATCTGGGGCGTCCTGTTCTGCGCCTTCGCCCCGTGGACGCCGTATGCCGTGCCCGTCGGGCTGGCGGTGGCCGCGGTGGCGATCACCATATGGCTCCCGGCCAGGGCCGAGGTCTTCGGTGACCTGGTCGAGGCCGCTTACGATATGCACCGGACCGCTCTCTACCAGCAGCTACGGTGGCCGCTGCCGACTGATCCGGCCAGCGAGCAAGTGCAGGGCAGGCTGATCACCGCCTACCTGCAGCTTGGTTCCGATGACCCGGCCCCGACGTTCACGCTGCCCGGCTGACTCGGCCGGACCGGGAACCGGCGAAAGCTGCGGCCGGCCCTGTCGGGTCCCCGCTGATGCCCGCAGCGGATCGCGGCGGAGGATAATCCGGCAGGTGGGCGACGATACCCGGGAGCCGAACCACTCGACCGGTGCCGCGGCGCGGGCGGCCGGGTGGTCGCACCGGCACCGCGACGTGTCGGGCGGCTGGCTGCGCCCGACCGTGTTCGGGGCCGTCGACGGGCTGGTGACCAATGCATCGCTGATCGCCGGGCTGGGCGCCGCCGGGGTATCGGCGCACACCATCGTGCTGACCGGCGTGGCGGCGCTGGTGGCCGGGGCGTTCTCGATGGGCACGGGCGAGTACATCTCGGTGACCAACCAGAACGAGCTGGTGCACGCCGAGGTCGCCGTCGAGCGCCGGATGCACGCCCGGTTTCCCGATGCCGAGCAGGCCGAGCTGGCCGACACCTTCCGCGGCTACGGCGCCGACCCGGAGACCGCGGCCAGGATGGCCGCCGCCGTGTCCCGCGATCCGGACACCGCGCTGCGCGTGCACACCCGCGAGGAACTCGGCGTCGACCCGTTCGGGCTGCCGTCCGCGATCGGGGCCGGCGTCTCGTCGCTGATCGCCTTCTCGCTCGGCGCGCTGGTGCCGCTGCTGCCGTACCTGGCCGGGCTGTCCAGCCTGGCCGCCGCCCTGGCGGTCGCATCGGTGGCGCTCATCGCCGGTGGCATGGCCGTCGGCCGGCTGACCGGCCGGTCCGTGCTGCGGGCCGGCCTGCGCCAGCTTCTCCTCGGCGGCCTGGCCGTCGGCGTGACGTTCGCGGTGGGCAGCCTGATCAGCGGCCACTTCAGCGGCTAGCGCGCGGACAGCAACCTCTGACGCGGCGAGGACCGGCGCTACGCATCGCTGCTGCGACGTAACCGGGGGAGCGTGGCGCTCTTCGTTTTGCGCTATGCCTGCTGGGCGCACGGGCGGGTCATGTGGTTCGTGTCCCTGCCGCGGCCGCTCGGTTTTCGCGTGCGCCACGCGACTGATGGTTCGAATGTGAGAGCGAAAATGTCAGTGGTGCTCGATAGCGTGATGGAAGACAAACCTTGCTGATGCGGAGGGAGGTGGCGAGGTGAGCGCGGAGCCGTGGGGGCTCGGGCCTGATGGCGAGGACTGGCGGGATGATCCGGAGCTGTTCGATCCGGCTTGCAGCCCGGACTGGGCGGAGCGCGCGCGGCTGGCCGCGCTGAGCCCGCAGGAGCAGGAAGCACAGGCTTTACCTGCGTGGACCGCCGAGGGCGAGGCATGGGCGGCGGGGTTCGTGCACCACCTGCCCGGCCCGGCCGGGGTCGGCTTCGCGGCGGGCGGGGCGCTGGACCGGCTGCCGCCGGGCCGGGTGCTGGCCGCTTTCGCCGACGACGCGCAGCACGACGGGGGCCTGGACCGGCTAGCGGACAGCGAGCTGGTCGGCGTGCTGTGCGCGTGGCGCCGGCTGGCGTCGTGGGCCGCCGCCGGGGAGGCCGCCGCGGTGCTGACACTGGCGCGCCGCCGCAGGGTCCAGGCCAGGGAGAAGAAGAACAGTCACCTGGCTGAGCATGTGGGCGATGAGCTCGCGGCGGCGCTGACACTGACCGGCCGGTCGGGGGAGCGGCTGCTGGTGCTGTCGGCCGGGCTGGCCAGGCTCCGCCTGACGCTGGCCGCCCTGGGGCAGGGGCTGATCGACTGGCCGCGCGCCGTCGTGATCGTCGACGAGCTCGCCGCGCTCAGCGACGCGGAAGCGCGGGCGGTTGAGGCGCTGATGCTGCCATCGGCTGAGGGGATGACGACCAGCCAGCTGCGCGCCGCTTTGCGTCGCGCGGTGCTGGCGGTGGATCCGGAGGCCGCGTCCCGGCGCCGCCGTGCTGCCCGCCGGGACGCTCGGGTCGAGGTCTGGGAGGAGCCGTCGGGAAACGCGGCGCTGGCCGGCCGGGAGCTGGCGCCCGCGGACGTGATCGCCGCGGATCAGCGGATCACCGCGCTGGCCCGGTGGCTGCGGGCCAGCGGCGCGGAGGGCACGATCGATCAGCTGCGCGCCGCGGTGTTCACCGCCCTGCTGGCCGGCCGCCCCGTCCGCACCCTGCTGCCGGAGGATGCCAGTCCGCCTGCGTGCGCCACGGCAGGCAACCCGGAGCCCATCGGCCACGGGACGCCTGTCGGCCACGGGACGCCCGGCGGCCACGGGACGCCCGGCGACCACGATATGGCCGGCGGCGACGGCACGCTCGGCGGCCGTCCCGGTCTGGCCGCCCCCGCTGGCCGGGATGGCGGCAAGCAGCCGGAGATGCCTGGGCCCGGGCGCGTCCCGGGCGCGGCGATCCCCGGTGAAGCAGATGGCGCGGACGGGTGGCCGGCTGCCCTGGGCGGGTCGGTGAACCTGACCATGCCGCTAGCCGCCTGGCTCGGGTTCTCCGACGCGCCGGGCGAGGTGCCTGGCTACGGTCCCGCCGACGCTGACACCTGCCGGGACCTGGCCGCCCGGCTCGCGGCAAGTCCGCGGGCCCGGTGGTGCCTGACCCTCACCGGCCGCAACGGGCAGGCGGTCGGGCACGCGTGCGCCCGCCACGGCCCGGCCCCGCCGGGCGGGCGGGGTGGCCCGGGCGGGCCGGGCCGCCCGGGCCGCCCGGGCGGGCGAGGCCTTGACCCTGGGCGGTGGATCGCCAGCCTGCGGATGATCATGCTTGAGGCCGGCCCCGCGCCCATACCCGCGGGAGCCCGCTCTACCGGCCCCCGCGATCACTGCGGCACCTGATCGAGATCCGGCAGCGGACCTGTGGCTATCCCGGCTGCCGCCGCCCCGCCTCCCGCTGCGACCTCGACCACACCCGCCCGTTCGATCACGGCGGCCGGACTTGCGAATGCA
>CAWDVK010000009.1:0-967877 GCA_963805715.1 uncultured Actinomycetota bacterium | reverse complement strand
GAAGGCAGCAGCGCTGCGCAAGGCGCGGTGCCTGAACCCGCATCCCGAGCAGGTGTCCGATGCGGCGTTCCTGGCCGAGGAGTTCTTCGACGCCCGCGACGTGGTCCAGGTCAAGTACGAGATGGTGCGCGCCGTCACCGTGGACAAGGTGCCGGTCACCGCCGCCGCGGCGGCGTTCGGGTACTCCCGGCCCTCGTACTACCAGGCAGCCGCCGCGCTGGCCGGATCCGGGCTGGAAGGGCTGGTGCCTGCCAGGCCCGGGCCGCGCCGGGCGCACAAGCTCACCGCGGAGATCCTGGCCTGGGCCGAGCAGGCGCTGGCCGCCGACCCCGCACTGCGGCCAGCCGCCCTGGCCGGGCCGATCGAGGCGAACTTCGGCGTGCGCGCGCACCCCCGGTCCATCGAGCGAGCCCTGGCCCGGCACCGGGAACGCCACTCCAAAAGCCGCTGACCTATCCGCCCGCGCACCGGGAAAGGAGGAGCACCCGTCCCTGTCCCCGCCGGCTTCACCTGGCCACGCGGCTGCTGAACCGGGCACCTGCCCGGATGCCGGCCAGGTCACCGCCCCCGGTACCGGGCTGGATGCCCGCTACGAGCAACTGCGTCACGCCGCCCTGCACGCACGCGCCGAGGCGTTCCCCCTCGGCCTCGGCGTGCTCACCGGCAAGGGCGTCACCACATGGCGGCGCACCCTTGCCGGCCTGATCCCCGCCGCCACCCCGTCAGCGCCCCTGGCGTCCCGGGCCGGCGGCCCGGGGCTGCCCGCCGCCGCCACCCGCGAGCTCATCGACATCCTGGCCGCGATGACGCTCACCCCCGCCCGATGACCCGATGCCCGCCTGCAGAAAGGCCGGACCCGTGATGAACACTGCCCCCCCAGCCTCCTCCAAGGTCACTGCCGCGCATCTGCGCCGCGGCGCCTACCTGTATGTCCGCCAGTCCACGATCAAGCAGGTCCTCACCAGCACCGAATCCACGCTGCGGCAGTACGACCTGCGCGGGCGCGCGATCGCGCTCGGCTGGAGCAGCGAGCAGATCATCGTCATCGACACCGGCCAGGGCCACTCCGGCGCTTCCGCCGCCGACCGGGAAGGATTCCAGCGCCTGGCCGCCGACGTGGGCATGGGCAAGGCCGGGATAGTGCTGGGCCTGGAATGCTCCCGGCTGGCCCGCAACAACGCCGACTGGCACCGGCTGCTGGAGATCTGCGCCCTCAGCGGCACGCTGATCTGCGACGAAGACGGCCTCTATGACCCCCGCGACTTCAACGACCGGATGCTGCTCGGCATGAAAGGCCAGCTCAGCGAGGCTGAACTGCATTTCCTGCGCTCCCGCATGCGCGGCGGGATCCTGTCCAAGGCCCGCCGCGGCGAGCTGATCACCCCGCTGCCCGTCGGGCTGGCCTACGACGCCGCCGGCCACGCCGGCCCCGACCCCGACACTTCCATCCAGCAGGCCGTGCGGCACCTGTTCACTACCTTCGCCGCCGCCGGGTCGGCGCACGCAGTAGTGAAGACGTTCAACGACGCCGGGCTGCTGTTCCCCCGCCGGCACCGCAAGGGACCCCGCAAAGGCGAGCTGGACTGGGCGCCGCTGGCACACCCGGCCGTGCTCCCGATCCTGCGCAACCCCAGATACGCCGGGGTGCTCTGCTTCGGCCGGCACCGCGACCACGCCGACGGCGACGGCACCTGCATCCGCCAGATCAAGCCCCGCGAGGAATGGATCTCCTTCCTCCCCGGCGCCCACCCCGGCTACATCACCCTGGATGAATTCGAGGCCAACCAGGTCCGGCTCGCCGAATGCGCCGCCGCTCACGGAACCGACCGCAAGAAAGGCCCGCCCCGCGAAGGACCCGCCCTGCTCCAGGGCATCATCATCTGCGGCCGGTGCGGAAACCGGATGACCGTGCGCTACCACGTCCGCGGCGGCCTGCAGCTCCCCGACTACGTATGCCAGCGATCCATGGTCGAGCACGCAGACCAGATCTGCCAGGCCCTTCCCGGGGCAAGCCCGGACGCAGCGATCGGCCAGCTGCTGATCGACACCCTCACCCCGCTGGCCGTCGAAGCCGCGCTCACCGTCGCAGCCGAACTCGGGCAGCGTGCCGACTACGCCGACAGGCTACGGGCCGCCGTCGTCGAGCGCGCCCGCTACCACGCCGACCTGACCCGCCGCCGCTACCTGACGGTTGACCCCGCCAACCAGCTCGTCGCCGACACCCTGGAAGCCGACTGGAACACCGCGCTGCGCGCACTCAATGACGCCCGGGACGCCTACGACAAGGCCCAGGAAGCCGCCACCGCCAACCTCGCCGAGATCCGGAAAACCCGCATACGCAAGCTGGTCACCGATTTCCCCGCGATCTGGAACGACCCGGCCACCCCGCAGCGGGAACGCAAGCGCATGACCCGCCTGCTCCTCACCGACGTCACCGTCACCAGGAACGCAAAAACCATCACCTGCAACATGCGATGGCAGGGCGGGCAAGACCACACCCTGACCCTGCCGGACCCCAAAACCGCCCGGGAACTGCGCCAGACCCCACCGCACGCGGTCGAGGCGATCGACGAGCTGCTGGACCACCACACCCATGCCGAGATCGCCGCCATCCTCAACGCCCGCGGCCACACCAGCGGCGAGGGCCGCCCCTTCCACCGCCTGATCGTCCGCAACATCCGCGACGAATACGGGCTGCGCAGCCGGCAGCAGCGACTCCGCGACACCGGCATGCTCACCCTGGACGAGACGGCCGCCCAGCTCGGCGTGTCCGCCGGCACGGTCAAGGCCTGGCGCCACGCCGGTCTTGTCATTGGCACGTGCTACAACGATAAAGGCCAGGCGCTCTACCACCCGCCCGGACCGAACCCGCCGGCCCCGCACCACGGACTACCCCCGCTCTCCGACCGGCGACCTGCACAAACATCAGACACCCGCGAACCGACCCGAAGAGGTGCAGTGTGAAACCAAAGGTTTCATCCGCGGCGCCTGGACCGCAGAGCGGATAATCCTGATGCCCGCAACCTGGAACACCGAGTCGAACGAGGCAGTGAACTGGCCTGCGAGATCCCTGATCAGGAACTTGACCGGAGTCACGCGTGCGCTGAGGTCCATCAGGAAGTTACGCGCCACTTGTGTCGTCCAGGCGCCGCAGGGGTTCGCGGTGATGCCGCCAGGTGAGCGCGGCGGGTGCCGTGCTCGATGACGATCAGGGCGTAGAGGCGCCGCAGCAGCACGGTGTCCACGTGGACAAAGCCGACCGCCAGGATGCCGCGGGCCTGCGCGGTCAGGAACTGCTGCCAGGTCGGACCCGACCGGCGCGGTGCGGGATCGATCCCGGCATCGTGCAGGATCTGCCACACGGTGGAGGCGGCGATCGGGTGGCCGAGCCTGACGAGCTCGCTCTGCACCCGCCGGTGCCCCCATGTCGGATTGTCCCTGGCCATGCGGATCACGAGCTTGCTGATCGCAGCCGTCGTGGACGGTCGCCCGGGCCGCCGCCAGCTCGTGTAGTCCCATTTGCGGGTGACCAGTCGCCGGTGCCAGGCCAGGAGCGTCGCCGGGGTCACCGCGAACACCCCGCCCCATCGGTGCCGGGGGATCAGCCGGGACAGCGCCGCGAGCCACAGCCGGTCGCCCGGCTGGTAGCGGACCCGGCTGATCTGGCGGCGCAGCACCGCGTTCTCGTGCCGGAGCACCAGGAGTTCGGCATCCTTGGACGCCTCACGCCGGGCCAGCACGATCAGGCCGTCGAGCAGGCAGCGCGCAAGCAGGTAGCCCACCGAGAAGATCACCCAGCGATGATCTCAGCCCGCAAGCCTGGCCAGGCGCGATCGAATAATCGAGCCCCACAGGATCGGAACGACAAGAGCGCCCAGCCGCTCGGCTGGGTGCGGGCAGAGCCTGTCGCCAGGTGGTATGGAGAGTGTACCACAGTTGTGTGGTACAGTCTGGTTGTGGAACCACCAGTAGTCATAGAGCGGATCAGCGAGCTTCTAGACCGCGACGGGTTGCAGACCTCCAACACCTCGATGCGGATCCCTACGGCGCTGCGGGATGCCGCTGCGCTTGCGGTCAGGGAACTGGGCGTGGCGGCGTCCGCCACCGCGCTGACAACTGCCGCGCTGCGAGCGACACTTGAGGCGGTGGTGATGCAGGCCGCCCTCGATGCCCACTATGAGCAACATCCGCAGGCCCGCCCCGACCTCGGCGATCTTGCCGTCGCGGCGGCAGAGCTCGACGGCCATCCGCTGGCGGTTGAGCCGGAGCGGCTGCGCCGGGCAGCTGTCGAGATCGTTGCGAAGCACCCGGACGCCAGCCCTGATGACGTGCTCCTATGGGCTGAGGCACGGGCCCTGTCCGCGGCATGAGCCGTATCGTCGTGCTGGATAACGAGGCGGTCCAGGCCCTGCAGAATCCGGCTCATCCTAAGCACCGCCGGGTGGTGAGCCTGGCCCAGGTCGTGGCGAGCCGGAAGCGGCGTGCCGCCACCGTGGAGGTGGCGGTGCCCACCGCGGTCCGCGTCGAGGCAGGGTGGGACCGCACCTCCCCGGAGTGGGTGTTCCCGAACCGCCTGCGCATCGCCGATGTTCCGCTCGACGCGGTTCGTGCCAGCACCGCAGCGGCCATCCGTCACCGGACCGAGGTCTCGGTAGCTGACGCGCACCTGGGCGCGGTTATCCAGTCAACGTCGGCCGGGCAGCAGATCACGGTCGTGACCAGCGACCTGGGTGACATGCGCCTGGTGGCCGGAGACAGGGATATCACCGTTGTCGCTATCTGAACCGTCAGGGCGCCCCCTGCCAGGCCGGGCGGGGCATGTGTCAGCGTCGCGGGCGTGACGCGTGGACAGCCAAGTGGACAGCCCTCATGCCAGATTGTGTGTCCGAGGCGACCAGGAGCCGTAACCGCCGGCGGCGCGCTCGGCGTCACGCTGAGGAGAGTGGTGAGCGGGGGACGGTGACCGCTCGGACAGGCCCTGGACCGCCGACCGGCTCGTTGTTTCTTCGTTACCGGGCCTGGGTGTATCTGTGCGGACTGAGGTTGCTCTGTATGACTCGGGAGGAAGACCTCCTCGCATCGAGCTTTACTCCGCTTGGTGGCCTGTTGCATATTCTGGCGATGGGTTGCGCCGGCGAGATTGGGGGAAGGCGTGTGAGCGGATGGTTTCATCATTGGGTAATCGTAGATTTCTATGATCCGGTTTGGCCCAATATCGCGGCGTCGATTCTGTGCGCGGTCTGGGCTGTGCGCAGGATAAAGATCCACCTTAAGCGACATCACCAGCTAATGCTGCGCCACTTTGCATTTCTTCACGAGAAGAGCGACGATTTCAATAGTGGGACGGCTATCCGTGTCGGTGCCATAAACGGAAGCAACACCAGCGGGGGAGATCGGGAGAGACCGGGCACACATGAGCGCACCTAACAAGGAGAAAACACCCGAGCTTTCATCGAAGGCATGGCTGCGGCATGGGCCAAAGGGCCTGTTTGGCTCGACCGACCCAGGCATGCTGCTCGCAATGGGCGATCGCGTGAGCTTCGTCACGCGGGATGGACCTGTATTCGAGGCCGATCGGGCTGAGATCCAGGCCAAGTGGCCGGGATGGGAGTTTGGCGGCGGCGTCCACCTGAGGGTGGACGGCAAGATCTATCGGCTGTCGCTCGCTCGGCCACCGCACGCAACTGAGATGGACGATGCACTGCGCAAGGCCCTGTCAGAGTTCGTGCTCGAGAACCTGTCAGCCTGGTACGCGGTGGGCACTGGCTTCCGCGACGTCCACGAAGGGCGAGCCAGCGGCAAGGCTTGAAAGGCCTATTTCGGCGCCGAATTGGCTGAGACTGCCACGGAAAATGAGACTGCCGAAGACGAGATTTAGAACAGAGGCGCAGCGTTCATCGGTGAGGCGCGAGCCAGATCCGTCGCACATGCAACGTTCGCTCATCGGCTAGAAGAGTTAGGTCCGTTCGTCACGGCGATCTTGGGTGGCTGACCGATACAATCTGGTGCTATGTCCAGCGTGCGTCTCCCGGGAGCTGAGCCCGCTCCGTTTTGCGCGGGTGGAGGCTCGGGACGGTACGGCACGAAAGTACAGCAACCGGCCTGGATTCCGGGGGACTGATGTGGGCGTCCTGGGACGGTGACCTGCGGGGATGGACGCGAGTGGACGTGGTGCCGCTGTATGGCATGCAAGAAGTCTGGGGTTCGAGCCCGCTTAGCTCCACACCAGGTCAGGGGCACATTGAGATCTTGAAGTGATCAACTCTGGTAGCCAGCAGGATGCGGCGGGCGCCTTCGGATCCTGGCGCAGGACGCGTGCGAAAGCGGCGTGATCATGGCTGAGGTCCGCGTGCCGAGGGAGGGCGTGGCCGCTCAGTCTGGATCCGGGGCCACGTTGGCTCGGGGATTACCTTCGTTGGCATGAGTGAGAGTTCTCAGGCGTTCGATGCCGAGGTCACCGACCATCAGGTGATCCTCAGGGCAGGCCAGGTCGAGGCGGTCGTGGTTCCCCTGGAGGAATACCCGCACGCTCAAGGCTCTGGAGCAGCGCGAGACCGAGCTGTACTGGTCGCTCACCAGAGCAGGCATCCGTCACTGCCCGGTGATGGCGTCCCTGATGGCATGGTCTACGACTCGATAGAAGCGCTGGTGGCCGATCTCGGCGCAGGCAATGAAGAATGTCCGCACGCCCGGGTTCCTGATCGACCTGCGCCGCCTGCCTGACGAGCACCACCCACTGTTCGTGCAGGCGAAACGGGCGGGTCGCGATCCCGGTCGCGTAGGCGACCGGCCAGCGAGTTACCGGCCTCGACTCTTCCCCGGCGATGCTTGCGCAAGCTCGCGTCCGTGCGGCTGAGGCGGGTGTGGAACTTGACTTGCGCGAGGGTGACATGCGCGACCTCGCCGTTGACCAGCCGGCGGCGCTGATCTACTGCCCGTTCCGCGCGCTGCTGCACCTGCCGACCTGGGCCGACCGCCGTCGCACCTTCGAGCGCGTTGCCGCCTCGCTCCAGCCGCAAGGGCGGTCCGCCCGGAACGCCTTTGCTTTCGACCACCGGATCGCCGCGCGACTCGACGGGCAGCACCAGGACGAGCCTGTGCCGCACACGAACCGGTACTCAGTGGGCGACAACCGGATCGACATCACGCTCGACGACGGCGCGATGAGCTCCTTTTGGCGGGCCACGAAGAACGAGTGGCTCGGGCTCCTCGACGTTGCTGGCCATGAGCTGGAGGAACTCTACGGCGGCTTCGCTGAAGAGCCGTTTGACGATGACAGCCGGGAATACGTCTTTGTCGCGCGCCGCTGAGCGAGCAGCCCGATTACCATCTGTCCTACAGTGACCCGCAGTAGCCCGAAAAGCCGCCGGCAGCAGTCGTGCTAGGACCTCCCGGGCACGATTCTGGCGGACCGGCATGATTCAGGCGTACCTGGACGATTATCGCGGATAGGGTACGATTCCGGCAGAATTGCAGCACGTTGCGCGACGAACAGGAAGGCGAGCCGTGACCACCTTCAGTCCTGGCCTGCGGCCAGTGGAGGAGCCCCGGGGCAAGGGCCTCAAGACCGGCGCTCTTGGCCTGGTGTCCAGCGTGGTCATGGGCGTGGCCTCGACCGCCCCCGCCTATAGCCTGGCCGCGACGCTGTTCTTCGTGGTGGCCGCCGTGGGGCTGAAGTCCCCGCTGGTGGCCGTGCTGGCGTTCGTGCCGATGCTGCTGTGCTCCATCGGCTTCAGCGAGATGAACAAGGCCGATCCCGACTGCGGGACCACGTTCATCTGGGCGGCCCGTGCGTTCGGGCCGAAGACCGGCTGGGCCGGCGGCTGGGGCGTCGTGGCGGCCGACGTCCTGGTCATGGCCAGCCTGGCGCAGGTAGCCGGGCAGTACGTGTTCTTCCTCGTCCAGGGGCCGACCAGCGCGATCGGCGGCAATAACTCCAGCGGCTGGGTGCTGCTGGTCGGCATTCTGTGGATCGTCGTGATGACCTACATCTGCTACCGCGGCATCGAGGTCTCGGCCAACTTCCAGAAGGTGTTGCTGTCCATCGAGATCATCATGCTCCTGGTCATGTCGGTCACGGCGCTGGTCCGGATGCTCGGCAGTCATCCGCCGCCCGGGTCGCTGCATCTGAGCCTCAGCTGGCTGTCGCCGTCGCACCTGCCGGTCTCGGCCTTCGTATCCGGGATCGTCTTGATGCTGTTCATCTACTGGGGCTGGGACACTGCCTTGTCGGTGAATGAGGAGACCGCGGACAAGTCCCAGACGCCCGGCCGGGCGGCGATCATCTCGACGGTCCTGCTGCTCGTCACCTACGTGATCGTGATCGTCGCCGTGCAGGCGTTCGCCGGCATCGGCGGGAAGGGCGTCGGGCTGACTAATCCGGCGCACCAGTTCGACGTGCTGTCGGTCACCGGCGGCGCCATCTTCGGCTCTTCCGGGCTCGGGACGGTCTTGTCCCGGCTGCTGATCCTCATGGTGCTCAGCTCGGCTGCCGCCTCGACCCAGACCACGATCTTGCCGACCGCGCGCACGACCCTGTCGATGGCGGCCTACGGGGCGCTGCCCGAGTCGTTCGCCAAGATCAACCCCAGGTACCTGACCCCGACGGTGTCCACTGTGGTGATGGGCGTGATCTCGATCGCCCTGTACATCCCGCTGAACTACATCTCCGGTGGCAACCCGATCGCTGACGCGGTCACCGCGATTGGCCTGTATATCGCGTTCTACTACGGGCTGACCGCGTTCTCCTGTGTCTGGTATTACCGGGCCACGCTGACCAGCAGCGCCCGGAACCTGTGGATGCGCGGCATCCTGCCCGGGCTAGGCGGGCTGATCATGTACGCAGCCGGCTTCTACAGCCTGCAGAGCGACTGGGTGGCGTCCAACAGCGCCACCAGATGGACCATGCCGGTCCTGCACTGGCAGATCGGCGGTATCTTCATCATCGCCGCGCTGGCCGCGCTGGCCGGAGTAATCGGCTTTGCCTACATGCGCGTCACCGCCGCTGCCTACTTCCGCAAGGAAACACTGACCAGGGCCAAGCCCGTGCTGGGGTTTAACCAGGAGCTGTGAGCCCGGCCGACCGCGCGGGCCGGCCGGGCGACAGCGAGCCAGGGCCTGGCGAGCCAGCGCCTGGCCAAGGGAATCGGGCATGCTGGCGGCGCGTTTCCCGGAGCAGGCCGCGTCCTGCCGGAGCGGACGGCGCCCGGATGCCGCCGGGCCGGGAAACGTCCTGGTCACTGGCGGGGTCTGGCTGTCCGCGCTGATAATTGGCATCGAGGGCCACCATGGTGCAGTCTGGGCGCTAGCTGGTTGCTCCGCCGACGGCGGATTCGGCCGCGGACAGCTGGGGGAAGGATATGGCCTCTTCAGCTCGGTCAGCCCACGCCGGCGCGGCCGCCGGCAGGCCGTCCTGGCCCATCCGGTCCGGCGCGGTCCCGGCGCTGGCCGACAGTTTCAGTGCCAGGCCCGAGACGGCTCCCCGCCTGGCGGCCACGCTGCCGGCCGGGGCGGCGGTCGCGCTCGTCCCCAATCGAGCGGCGGCCCCGGCTGCCTTCCCCGGCCCGCTGGTGCCTCCCGATGCGCAGGACTGGCCGAGATCAACGGGTAAGACCCAGCTCGCCGCATCTTTTGCCGAGTCGCTGTGGCAGTCAGGCGGGGTGGATCTCCTGGTCTGGATCGAGGCCACGAGCCGGGCCTCGGTGCTGTCCGGCTACGCCGCGGCGACGGCGGCGGCAACCGGCCGGGACCAGGCGAGCAGCTGTGAGTCAGTCGCCGCCCAGTTCCTCAGCTGGCTGGGTGAGACCAGCCGTTCGTGGCTGGTGGTATTCGATGATCTGACCGACCTGGCGAACCTGGATGGTCTGTGGCCGGTCGGCCCGGCCGGCCGGGTGCTGGTGACCTCCGCCGACGCTGCGGCCGTCCCCAGCGGCGTGCGGCTCCTGCCAGTCGGTCCGTTCAGCGTGCGCGAGGCAATCAGATACCTGAACGAGCGCCTGTCGTCCGACCCGGACAAGCGGCTCGGTGCGGTCGAGCTGGCTCAGGATCTGGACTCCGATCCAGTCGCGCTGGCCCAGGCCAGCGCGGTGATCGCCAGCTCCCCGCTGTCGTGCCGCGAGTACCGGGCCCATTTCGTCCGCCGGCGGGAGCACCTGGCCGAGTCTTCCCGGGCCAGGCCGTCGGCAGCCGCGGTGACCTGGACGTTCTCGTTCAGGCAGGCGGATCAGCTGTCGCCGGACGGATCGGCCCAGTCGCTGCTGGCCCTGACCGCGCTGATGGACGGGCACGGCATTCCCCAGACCGTCCTCGCCGCTCCTGCGGCAAGCGATTTCCTCGCGGGCGGCGACGGGCCGGCCAGCGGCGAGCGCGCCCTGGCGGCGCTGGCAGCGCTGGAACAGGTCGGCCTGCTGACCGTCGACCCGGTGACGCCGCCGCCGGCGGTCCGGATCAGCCCAGTGCTGCAGGCGGCGCTGCGGGCCGCGATACCCGGCAGCATGCTGGATAAGGCGGCCAGTTCGGTCGCGGACGCGCTGCTCCAGGCCTGGCCGGAACGGGAGCTGCCCGGCTGGCCTGCTTCCGGCCTGCGATCCTGCGTGGCGGCCCTCCGGCAGATCACCGAAGACCTGCTGTGGGAGGGCGGCTGCCATCCCGTGCTGGTACGGGCAGGAGACAGCCTGGACCGTGCCGGCCTGACCGGACCCGCTGTGGAGAACTGGCGCGACCTGGCCACGACCGGAGTCCGCCTGCTCGGCGGCGGGCACCCGGACACGCTGCTGGCCGGCCAGCGGCTGGCCGACGCCTACCTGGCCGCCGGGCGCGCGGATGACGCCATTCCGTGGTTCCAGTGGCTACTGGACAGCCTGACCCGCACGCTCGGGCCGCATCACCGGGACGTGATCGAGGCGGAGCGACGCCTGAGCCACGCCCTCGTGGCGGCGCGCCGGCTTCCCGCTGCGTTGACTGTCCTTGAGCGCGCGGTTCCCCAGTTCGAGCAGGTCTGCGGGCCCGGGCATGCCGACACGGTCGGCGCGCGGGACGAACTCGCCGCCGCCTACCTGGCTGCGGGCCAGTACTCCGACGCCATCACCCTCTACCGGCGCACGCTGGCTGACCGGGAGCGCGCCCAGGGATCCCGGCATCCGCAGACGATGACCACTCGTCACGGCCTGGCCGACTCCTACCTGGCCAGCGGCCGGGCAAAAGAGGCAGTCGCGGCCTACAAGCGGGTGGTGGCCGACCGGGAGCGCGTCCTGGGTCCCGATTACCTGGACACGCTGACGGCACTGAACGACCTCGGCACCGCCTACCAGGGGACCGGCCACCCAGCGGCGGCGGAGCTGACCTGTGAGCAGGCCTGGGCCGGGTTCGAGCGGGTGCTGGGCCCCCGTCACCCCGACACGCTGCGGAGCCGTGCGAAGCTGGCCCAGGTGTACCGCCGGCTGGGGCGCTATGGCGACGCCCGCGCGCTGCTGCGCGACACGGTCGACCGCCTGGAGCGCATCCTGCCCGATGGCGATCCGCTGATCACCGAACTGCGCCAGAGCCTGGCCGACATCGGCGACGAGTAACCCGCGCGCAGGATGCCCCGGGCCGGCGCCCGGCCGCGGCCACGCTGGCTGCGCTATCAGTGGCTGGCGGTCTGCTGCCGGTGCGGGAGCTTCCAGCCTGGCCGGGCGAAGTGGCAGGTGTAGCCGTCGGGGTAGCGCTCGAGGTAGTTCTGGTGCTCGGGCTCGGCTTCCCAGAACGGGCCGGCCGCTCGACCTCGGTGACGACCTGGCCCGGCCACAGGCCGGACGGGTTCTGGGCGGCAGGCCGGCGGCAGCGCGGCGCTGGTTGTCTGCCTGGCGGGCGTTCGCAGTTCATGGCCCAGGATCCTATTTTCGAGCAGCACAGGTTTGTGGGCATCCTGGTGGGCGACCGGCGCCGCGCGCTGCTTGACGTCATTGCCGGGACGGCCGTCATCTACTCGTGGGACGCGCGGGCGGCGCGGCTGCGGTTTTTGTCCAGAGGCTGAGCAGGCAGCCGCGGCCGACCCGAGCTGGGTCTTTACCCGGCCTGGTCGGGAGGCTGCTCAGCTGGCTGCTCGGGCGTCCCGTCGGCGTTCTCGACCGGGACCCGGGTACCTTCCAGCCTGGCCTCGCTGACAGGGACGCTGACCTCGAGGACTCCCTTGTCGTACCGGGCGGTGACGTCCGCTGGGTCGACCCTGGCGGGGAGCCTGACCGCGCGGGCGAGCGATCCGTAGCGGAACTCCGAGCGATACGGCCTGTTGTCCTGCTGGCGGCGCTCGGCGCGGATGGTCAGGATCCGGCCGTCGACGGTGACGTTGATGTCGTTATCCGGGTCCAGGCCGGGCATCTCGGCCCGGATCACGAAGCGGTCGTCCCGGATCGATTCCTCAAGCCGGAACACCTGGCCCGCCAGGAACGGCGGCGGTCCGGTCCACGGGGACTCCAGCCAGTCGGCCAGGTCCGGGAACAAGGCGCGGAACTTCGCAGGCGCCTGCGGGCGCGGCAGCTTAGCCATGATGTCCTCCCACTGCAGATACGACCACGTTATCTGTTCTGGCCTGGCTGGCCGTAGCTCTTCTGGCCTGGCCAGCCGTGCGGACTGAGCTGGGCGCGCCATCCTCCGCGGCGCTGGCCCGGCCGGCTGCGCGGGCCCGGCCCGCTCCTCGGGCGGCCTGGCGGGGGGCGCGGGTGCGGCGTGCCCGTTAGCGGCGGCGGGAGGCGCGGATCTGGCCTGCCCAATCATGGCCGTCGGCGGCTCGGGCACGGCGTGGCCGTTAGCTGTGGTCAGCGGCGCGGATCCGGCGTGTCCGTTCGCGGCTGGGGGCGCTGGTGCGGCATGGCCGTTAGCGGCGGCCATGGGCGCTGATTCGGCTGCGGGAGCCGACCGGGCACAGGATGGCTGGGGCTGCGGCGCGGGCTCAGCCTTGTCCGCGTATCCGGGCATCCACCTGAGCACTTCAGCGCGGAAGGGTGCTTCGCATTCGAGCTGGCAGAGCACGCCGATGCCCGCTGCTGACACCCGGTGGATGAGCACGTACGAGGGCGGCAGGTTGAGGCGCCGCAGAACGCTGGATGAACGCAAGGCTGATGTCTGCGCGGTCTCGGTGCGCAGCCATTCGCGGCTGAACCGGAACGACTCCGCCTTGGATGGCTCGGCGAGCGGCGCCAGGAAGGCGCGCAGGGCTGTCAGGTCAATGCTGACACCATCCCGGAGATAGCCGTGCGACCGGAACTCCTCCTCGAGCTTCGCGGGGTCACCGCCTTCGTGCATGAGCCGCAGCACCCGGCCGAAGACGGGCGGGAAGCCGTCTGGCAGCCGGCTGACGGCGCCAAAGTCGAGCACGCCGAGCCGCCCGTCGGGAAGCAGGCGGAAGTTACCCGGGTGCGGGTCCGCGTGCAGGAGCCTGACCCGCGCCGGACCCGAGAACAGGAAACGGACGATCATGATGCCGGCCCGGTTCCGCTGGGCGGCCGTGCCGTCGGCGATGATCCTGGCGAGCGGGACGCCGTCAAGCCATTCGGTGACGAGCACGTGGTCGCTGACCGAGACCACGCGCGGGACGCAGACGTCCGGGTCGCCGGCGTAGGCGGCGGCGAAAACGCCCTGGGCGGCGGCTTCCAGCCGGTAATCGAGTTCCTCGGCCACTCTTTTCCGCAGTTCGGCGAGCAGCGGCTTGGCATCGAGGCCAGGCATGAGCCCGCTGAAAAGCCGGGCGAAGCGGCTCAGCTGGTTGAAATCGCTGATCAGCGCCTTTCCCGCGCCTGGGTACTGGATCTTGACGGCAACCTGGCGCCCGTCGTGCCACACGGCCCGGTGCACCTGGCCGATGGACGCCGCGGCGGTCGGCTGGTCGTCGAACTCGGTGAAGCCGGTCCGCCACTGCTCGCCCATGTCGCCCGCGAGCACCTTGTGAATAGTCGGCGCAGGCAGCGGCGGCGCGGATTCCTGCAGCCTGGTCAGGGTGGCCCGGTATGGTTCGGCCAGCTCCGGGGGCAGCGCCGCCTCGAACACCGACAGCGCCTGGCCGAGCTTCATCGCGCCGCCCTTGAGGTCGCCGAGAACCCTGAAGACCTGATCGGCCGTCCGCTGCTGGATCTCCTGGGCGACGAGGTCAGCTGGTCGGCCGCCTAGCCGCTTGCCGGTTCCCAGCGCGGTCCGGCTTGCGTATCCGACCGGCAGCCTGGCTAGCCTGGCCGTGCGGGTAACCGCATGGCGTGGCAGAGTGCTCATGATCCCATTCTCCCTTAACCGGCCATAATGCGCCGCGGTGATCGCCAGCTGCGCCGCGGCCGAACCCGTCACGACATGCCGGGCGCGCCGGGTAGATGCCCAGTTCCCGCCTCCCGTACGCTGGAAATCAAGATGGCGACCCACCCACCATGGCCGGCCGGATGGACGAGCCGGCATCTGCGGCACATCGCCGGGATCTTCCGGCAGGACCAGAATCCTGCCGCGCGGGTATATGAGAGCATCGGGCCTGACTTCTTCCTTGCGCCTGCCCCTGGCTGGCTCAACCTGGGCCTATGGGAAAGTCCGGGATCCGAGGACGAGGCCGAGAAGGCCTGCAGTCGGCTGGTGCAGACCGTGGCGATACCGCTGCCCGAGAACGGCGTGATCCTCGACGTCGGGAACGGCCTGGGCGCGCAGGATCCGGTCATCGCCGAGGTCCTGCGCCCGCGCAGGCTCGTCGCGGTGAACATCACCGAATGGCAGCTGTCAGCCGGCCGCGACCGGCTCCGCGAGGCGGGCGCGCTGCCGGTCGCGGGCGACGCGACCCGGTTGCCGGTAGCAGACCAGAGCATTGACGGCGTGATCAGCGTCGAGGCGGCGTTCCACTTCCGGTCCCGGCGGGCGTTCTTCGATGAGTGCTTCCGGGTGCTCAGGCCCGGCGGGGTGCTGAGCTTCTCCGACATCGCAACTGAGCGGCTGCCGCTCGGTCCCCTGGAAGTGCTGGCAGGCCTTACCCAGATGCGGGTCTTCGGGCTGCGCCCGAGCGCGGCCATGACGACGGATCAGATCGCCGCGGCCGCCCGCGCGGCCGGCTTCACGGGCGTGGATGTCACCGTGTGCGGAGATCTGGTCATCGCCCCGGCCCTTCAGCTGATCGGGCAGCGGCTCCGGTCAACGCCAGCCGTGCCCGCTGCGCCCGCCGGGCAGCGTACTGCGGCCCGGCTCCTGCTCAGCCAGGTGGAGCTCTTGTGGCGTCGCCGGATCATTCAGTACATCCTCATCCGGGCCGTCCGGCCCTAACCGCGGCCGCGGCAACCGCGTGGGCGCAGGGGCGATGATCGATGTACAGGCGCCGCCCGGCTGGCGGTTGCTCATGAGGTTCTGAAAATCTCGCCCCGTGGTGCCATTCGGAGGAAGTAGCCCGGCGGCTCCTGGGCCGCCGGTATGAGCGGGCGATTGATGCGTCGCTCAGCCGCCTGGGGACGGTCGCCACGCCGAGCCGCGCGTGATCGGCGTGGTTACGCCGTCTCATTCAGCAGCGCCGCGATGTGCTGATCGGCCGATGCGTACCTCGCGGGCCTGCCGGGCGCCTACTCGCCCGGTGGAAAGTCGGTGGAGGCGGCGAGTTCGGCCTGGGTCTCGAAGTCGGCGATCCGCCCGCGGAGCGTGTCGGTGGTGGACTGCAAGGCCTGGGAGCCGAGGACCATGCGCAGCGGCGCGGGTTCGGCTCCGGCGCTGTCGATGATGCGGGTGGCCATGCGGGCCGGGTCGCCGGGGACAAGGCCGTTGGCGGGGTCGAGCATCTTCTGGAAGGCGTGGGCGGGGTTGCCGTCGTAGGCGGGCATGAGGGTGGCGACGCGAGCGCTGCCGTATCGGAACTCGGTGCGGGCGCCACCAGGTTCCACGATGGTGACGCCGATGCCGAACGGTGCGACCCTCTTGGGCGACGGCTTCGCAGAAGCCTTCGATGCCCCACTTGGTGGCGTGGTAGGGCGAGTTGCCGGGGAAGGCGACCTGACCGCCGTAGGAGGAGATCTGGATGATGCGGCCGCCGCCTTGGGCGCGCAGGTGCGGCAGCACGGCGTGGTGCCACCACCGCCGAGGGCCAGGAGTTCGCCCGCAGCTACCAATCCACCGCCGTGACGCTGATCGCGGGACTGCGCGTGCGAGTGCCGATTATTCATCCTGCCTGGTCAGGCGGCATGTCGGTACTCGCGTCTCGGCCGGAACCTGGTCATGGACTTGGAAGACGCCAGCGCCAGGGCGAAATTCCTGATCCGTGACCGCGACTCCCAATTCACCGACGCCGGGCTGGAGGTCGTCAAGACCGGGGTCCGGATGCCCCGAATGAAACTCGATCATGGAGCGCTGGATGCAAACCTGCCGGCGCGAACTCCTCGATCGCACCCTGATCTGGAACCAGCGCCACCTCCTGCACGCGCTGCGCGGCCCAGGCGGCGGTGGGGTGTGCGCTGGCGCCGAGGATCCGGATGCGCCGGGTGGCGTGTTCGATGACGGCGAGGCCGTACAGGCGCGCCCCGGTCAGGGTGCGGGTCTCGAAGAAGTCACCGGCCAGCAGGGCGTCGGCCTGACTGCGCAGGAAGCGGGTCCAGGTTGCCGTCCGGGTGCGGGCGCAACGCCGTGCTCGTTCACGATCTCCCAGATGGTGGAGGCGGCGACCTTGATGCCGAGGGCCGCGAGTTCGCCGTGGATGCGCCGGTATCCCCGGGAGGAGTTCTCGCGGGCCAGGCGCAGGACCAGAGCGCGGATCGAGCGGACGGTGCGCGGGCGCCCGCGCCGCTTAAGCGCGCAGGTCGCGGCATGGCGCCGCGGCAGGCCCGAGGAGGCCTTGCCGCTGATCGAACGCGGCGTCGCCTTCTCGCGGACCTTTGGCCAGCCCATCCAGCTGGCGAATGCGCTGCTCAGCCAGGCGCCAGCGCTGCGGGCCCTGGGCGAGCACCAGCGTGCCGCGGATGCGATAGCTGAGGCGAGATCCATCCTCGAATCCTGCCCTGATCCGGGGATCCTGGCCGGCAGGCTGGCTGCCCTCGACCGGCCACCGCAGATCCGCCGGGTCCTATCCGGAGATCAGGAGCTGACGCAGCGGGAACTCCGGGCGCTCAGGCTGCTGAACAGTGATCTGTCCGAGCAGGATATCGGCCGCGAGCTGTATGTGGCCCACAACACGGTCCACAGCCACGTCAGGTCGATCTACCGCAAGCTCGCGGTCTCCTCACGGGCCGACGCGCTCGAGCGTGGCCGCCAGCTCGGCCTGCTCTAGCCCTAGCGAGCATCCAGGGAATAACGCACCGGGCGCCACCGGCCGGCGTCGCCGCCCGGGTCTGCCTGCCTCGTCGTCTGTCGCTGGCCGGCGCTGGACGTGCGGGCCGGGTCTGGCTGGCAGCAGCTTCCCCTAGGTGAATCCGGCCGGCAGGTGATGACGGGTCGCCTGCCTGGGTGTGAGGCTGCGCAGTAATGGACAGCAACTGGACGCAAGCCCGCAGGTACCGGCTTGTCCTTCGCGGGGAGCTGGGCGATCCGTGAGGATTCCTATTTGAAGGCATGCAGCTGCAGCGGCTTTCGGGCATGACGGTGCTGACCGGCCAGGTGACCGATCAGACGCAACTGCTCGGGCTCATCGAGCGAATCCAGGAACTGGGCGTCGAGCTCGTATCCGTCAATCCGGACCAGGAAACGGACTGCGGTGCAGCGGATCCTGAGACCGAACCCGGCTGGTCATGATTGCTCATCGGCACACCCGCAGAACGACACCGCCGCCGCGGTCCAGGCGCTTGGCCACCGAGGAGCCGGCCGCATCCCAGCCCCGTGGAGGTTCGATGACCACTCCGAGGGGCGATACGAATCCACGGGCCGATACGAACTAGAGCACCGATGACTGTCACCCAGACAATGCCCAAGCCTCCGACCGCGTCGGAGCAGAGGTTCGCGGTTGCTTCCTGGCTGCCGAGAAATCCCCCGGGGGAAATTCCTCGGCCCGATCGCGGCGCTGCTAATCCCCGAGTCAATGGGGTACGCTCGGTTGCCGGCGTCCCAGTTCAGGCCGGACTGTATGCAGCGCCCCTGGCGCTGGTCGCATACGCCCTCTTCGGCGGGTCTCGGCTGCTGGTGTTCTGACCGGCTGGATCCGTAGCGGCAGTCTCGGCAAGCGTCTTGAGCTCGCTGTCGCCGCACGATCAGGCAGCGGCTCTGAAGGTGACCGCGGCACTTGCAATCGCGACCGGGGTCGTCTTTCTCGTCGCCGGACTGGCCCGAATGGGCTGGATCGCGAGCTTCATGTCCAAGGCGGTGATGGCGGAGCTCATCACCTGCATGGCTATCCAGATCATCGTGGGACAGCTTGGCAAACTGTTCGGCGTCCATGCGGGGTCTGGCGACACGTTCCAGAAGCTTTGCTCGGTGGTGTCCCACGTCGGTCAGTGGAACTGGACCGCAATGGCGCTCGGCGTCACAGCACTCGCGCTGATTTTCGCTCTCCAGCGGTTCGCCCCTGTGGTGCCGGCTGCCCCGACCGCCATCGTTGTCGCGGGTGATCGTTGCAGTGTTCAGTCCCGGCATCAACTCGTTCCCAAGATCCCCGCTGGGCTGCCCCCGTTCGCTGTCGCGACCGGGATCTCGGGGGTAGGACTGGGTGACGCTAATACTCGGCTCCAAGATCCCCGCAAATTCCCCACGGCCAGAGCCCCCGGCCTGCTGCAGGATCAGCCCCGGGACAGGAACCGCAGCCGCGCCGCCCGCGCGTCCCAGGAGTAGATGACCGCCGTCCCGGCGATGACGTCGTGCAGCGCCCGGCGATGGCCGCCCACGAGGATGCCCGCGACCCCAGCCCGAGGAACAGGAAGCTCAGCGGGAATGCCAGCGTGCGCACGACTGCCCGGCGGCCGCTTGCGTCGGTGCCATCGTCTCGCACCACCCGCACGCCGAACAGCGCCATGCCAACCGTCCTGCCGCTCGCGGCCCAGGAATAGGCGAAGTAGCTGAACCCCCAGACCGCGTACGCGATGACCACCCAGATGTCGCCCCTGTTCCAGGCGATGTCCTTGCCGGTCAGCACCCTCGCCGCGAACGACACGGCGGCAAGGGCGAGCATGAACACGCCGAGACTGACCCCACGTCCACGGCGAAGGCGGTAAGACGCGATGCGAAACCCGCGCATTTCCCTTGCAGGCCCTCCTGGATGACGGGGGGTCCGGAGGGCGCGGCATCGCCCCCGCGCGCCGTCATGACCCTGCCGTGGCCCGCAGCCCGTCAGTCGGGCCGGGCGGGCCGGTGTAGGGGCGGCGGCGAAGCCGCCCTATCCAGCGGGCGATGAACTCGTCGAGCCCGACCGTCTGGCTGCGGACCACGTCGAGCACATCGCTCGCGACCCCGCTGGAGGACCTGGCGATGACGGCACCGAGGTCCGTCTGCTCGACCAGCTCGTCGATGTCGATGCGCTCGACGACGGCATTCACGTCCACCCGGTCGACTATGGCTTCCACATCCACCCGCGCGAGCAGGCCGTCCAGGTCGATCCGGTCCAGCAGGGCATTCAGATCGACTCGGTCCAGCAGGGCATTCAGATCGACTCGGTCCAGCAGCGCATTCACATCCAGCGCGGAAACCGCAAGCTCGACCGCCCGCTCCGTGACGTCCTGGGCCAGCGCCTCCGCGCGCGGGGCCAGCCGGTCCCCCACCGAGCGCCGTCGTCCAAACGGGTCCATTTGCATGGCCTTTCGTGGTGCGGTCGCTAAATGGTGGAAGCGGGTGCCTGTCGCTTGGTCGAGTACCGGGGCCCTGCTGTTTCACTCACATGCGGTCCCCACAGATACCAGTCGCTGGCCTGCCGCAGCCCGTCCTCCAGCTGACCGAACCCTGTCGCCTGCCACGCGCATGGGACCACTCTTCGGGGTTTTCTGCCACGAGCATGGGACCACCTGGTTGCCAGTGATGGGACCACCCGGCGTGTCGGCTTGGGGGTCTTGATCACTTCCGGTACCCGGTGCCTTCAGGTCGATCGACTTGGGGGTTCGGGGGATGGCGTTCCGGGAGGTTGCCGTGATTGAGATTCGTGAGGTTCTGCGGGCCTGGCTTTCGGGGGCGGGGCTGCGGAAGGTCGCTGAGCAGGCGGGCGTGGACCGTAAGACCGCCCGCCGGTATGTGCAGGCCGGCGTGGAAGCGGGGGTAGCTCGTGACGGCGGGCTGTCGCAGCTGACCGACGAGCTGGTCGGGCAGGTCGCCGAGGCGGTCCGGCCGGTGCGCCCGGGCGGGCACGGGCAGGCGTGGGAGCAGCTGGAGGCCTGCCACGCTGATATCAGGGCGCAGGTGAAGCAGGGCCTGACGGTCGTGAAGATCGGGGTCTTCCTGGAGCGCCGCGGGGTGGTGGTGCCGTACCGGACGCTGCACCGGTTCTGCGTGGAGCGGTGCGGATTCGGGCCAGCCGCAGCGACGGTGCGTGTCGCCGACGGGGAGCCGGGGATGGAGTGCCAGATCGATTTCGGTTACCTGGGGATGCTGGCGGATCCGGTGACGGGGCGGCAGCGGAAGGTACACGCCCTGATCTTCACCGCGTGCTACTCGCGGCACATGTTCGTGTGGCTGTCGTTCACCCAGACCCTGGCCGCGTTCACCAGCGGGTGCGAGGCCGCGCGGGCGTATTTCGGCGGCATCTTCAAGGTGCTGGTCCCTGACAACGCCTCAGCGATCGTCGCGGCCGCGGACGCGGTGAACCCCCGGTTCACCGCGGGCTGGCTCGATTACGCCCAGGCCCGGGGGTTCGCCACTGACCCGGCCCGGGTCCGCTCCCCGAAGGACAAGCCGAGGGTGGAGCGGGCCGTGCGGTACGTGCGCGGGAACTTCTTCGCAGGCGAGGACTTCGCCGGCCTGTCCGATGCGCAGGCCCGGGCCGAAGCGTGGTGCCGGGACGTGGCCGGGGCGCGCATCCACGGCACCATCCAGGCGCGCCCCGCGGAGGTGTTCGCGGACCGTGAAGCCGCCGTGCTGCTGCCGCTGCCCGCGGCTCCGTATGACGTGCCGGTGTTCACCCGGGTGAAAGTGCACCGCGACTTCCACGTCGAGGTCGGCCGGGCCCTGTATTCGGCGCCGAAGGAATACCTCGGCTGCCACCTGGACGCCCGCGCGGACTCGGCGCTGGTCAAGCTGTACTGCCGCGGCCAGCTGGTCAAGGCCCACCCGCGCCAGCAGCCGGGCCGGCGGGTCACGGACCCGGCCGGCCTGCCCGCGGAGAAGACCACCTACGCGATGCGCGATGTCGCGTCGCTGGCGCGGGCGGCGCGCCGGCACGGCGACAGCGTGGGGGTCTACGCGGAGCGGCTGCTGGACACCGACCTGCCGTGGACGAAGATGCGGCAGGTTTACCGGCTGCTGGGGCTGGTCCGCCGCTACGGGCCCGGCCCGGTGGACACAGCCTGCGAGCGGGCGCTTGAACTCAACGTCCTCAACGTCACCAAGATCGCGTCGATGCTGGAGAAGGCAACCGAGAACACGCCCGTCCCGCCCCGCCCCGCGGTAGCGGCCACTGCGCGGTTCGCCCGCGACCCGGCCGAGTACCGGCCCGTGCAGCTGACCCTCATTCCCGGCGGGGAGGTGACCCCGTGACAGCGATCATGCGCGATACGGTCAGCCCGGACCTGCGCACGACCCTGCGGGCGCTCAAGCTCGGCCAGATGCTCGACACGCTGCCCGAGCGGCTCACCCTGGCCCGGCAGCAGAAAATGGCCCATGCCGACTTCCTCGAGCTCATCCTGGCTGATGAGGTCACCCGCCGCGAGGCCAAGTCCGCCTCGCTGCGCGCCCGCGCCGCCGGGCTCGATGCGGGGATGCGGCTCGATGCCTGGGACGAGACCGCCGCAGTTCGCTATGACCGGCAGCTGTGGAACGAGCTGGCCAGCCTGCGGTTCCTCGACGGCCCGCACCGGGGCTGTGATCCTGGGCCCGGTCGGGGTCGGCAAGACCCACCTGGCCTGCGCGCTCGGGCACATCGCGATCCGGCGGCGCCGCACCGTCCACATGGCCCCGGCCGCCCGGCTGTTCAAGCGGCTCAAGGCCGCCCGCCTGGACAACACCCTGGAATACGAGATGCGCCGGCTCGCCGGAGTCGAGCTGCTGATCCTGGACCTATCTGGGGTTCCCTGCCGCCCGTCCGTGACGTCAGCCAGCGTGGCCTAGAGCAGAGTTTTCGCACGTCAGCGTGTCGCTATCCGGGGTCCCACAGCAACGTCGGTGACGTTGGCATGATGTCCGGCCATGGGGGTGCAGCGTGTTGTCGCGGACGGGGAGCGGACATGGACGGTTGTCGGGGAGGATCACCTGCCGGCCGGGCGGCGGAGGAGTACCTGGAGTTCCTGCGGGTGGCCCAGCGGGCCTCGCCGAACACGGTCCGCTCCTATGCGGCATCGCTGTCGCGCTGGTGGGATTACCTGACTGCGGCCGGGCTCAGCTGGGACGAGGTGACCCTGCCGTCGTTTACCCCGTTCCTGACTGTGCTGCGCACCGGGGACCCGCCCGGGGTGTCCCGGCTGCCTGCCGGTGCGGGCGGGCAGATGGCGGCGGAGTCGACGGTGGCGGCCCGGGTCACGGCGGTGCTGTCGTTCTACCGCTACCACGCTGACGTGCACCAGGTGCCGGTGGCCGGGCGGCTCTACCGGGTGAGCACTCGCGGCGGCAGCTACGTTCCCGGGCTGGCGCACCTGCAGCGTGGTCGGGATCAGCTACGGCCAGCGGTACGGCTGCGCCGGCATGCCTGCCGGCCCGTGCCGCTGCTCACCCCGCTGCAGGTTGAGGCCATCTTGGATGGGTGCGCGCGATGGGACGCGGCGTGTGGCGAGTGGACAGGGTCGGTGCGTGACCGGCTGATGTTCGCCACTTTGGCAGAGACAGGGATGCGGCTGGGCGAGTGCCTGTCTACCCGGCACTGTGACTGGCACGCCGGCCGCGGCGGCACCCCGTTCATTGAGGTGGTGCCCCGTCAGGACCACCCGGCCGGGGCGCGGGTGAAGAACAGCCGGTACCGGCGGATCCACATCAGCGACGAGCTGGAACGCCTGCACAGCGAGTACCTGTGGCAGCTGTGCGACGCGGGCGCGCACCAGGCGCTGGACCTGGAGAACCACTTCGTGTTCGTCAACCTGTGCCGCGGGCGGTGGCTGGCGCCGCTGCGCCCGGAGACCGTCTATGACCTGGTCGCTACGCTGAAACGGCGGCTCGGATCAGCGGTGCCCGATGGCTGGACCCCGCACTGGTTCAGGCACACTCATGCCTCGGCGTTGCTGCTGTCGGGCGCGAGGGAGCACGTGGTGATGCGGCGGCTCGGGCACGCCGACATCCAGACCACGCTCAGCCTTTACGGCTGGGTCAGCGAGGATGCCGAGCTGGCCGCGCTGGCTGGCTGGCGCCGCTTCTGCGCGGGGTGGGACGGCAGGCAGGGCAGCAGCGGTGAGTGAGCCCCGGCGGCCCGGGCTGCACGCCATCACCGGCCCGCCCGGCGGGCTGGCCCGCAGCGCCGCGCTGATGAGCGGCCTTGCGCCGGTGTTCGCAGCGGCCACGTTCGATCCGGCCGATCCCGTGCTCGCCGAGGTCTGCAGCTCCTCATCGCGCGCGGTGCTGCGCACCGGGATGCTGCCGGTCCCGATGCAGCGGGAGATCTCCTGGTGGGTGGCGACCTGCCACGCTAACGGCGAGCGCGTGATCCGCACTGGCGAATGGAACCAGTGGGCGGCCATCGCGGCCGGCATCGCCGCCCGCCGTCCCGAGGTGCGCTCCTTCGCGGACCTGCCGCTGGCGGAGTGGATGGCCGCCTGGGTGCGGGCGTTCCATGCCGCCCATGGCAGGCTCCCCGCCGCAGGCACCCGGGAGCGGGCCGGGGCCGCTCTTGGGGGCATGCTGCCCCGGCTGGCCGTGTACTACAGCGACGCGCCCTGGTGGAAACACGATCTGTGGTGCCTGCGGTTCGATCCGCGCATCCCCCGCCGCGACCACGAGCCGCACGGTGACGCCTCGGTCCGCTGGGACAACATTGAGCCGTCCTGGCTGCGCGAGGGAGTCAAGTTCTGCACCCGCCTCCAGCTCGAGACCGGGCAGCTGACCTGGTCGACGGTGATGCAGGTGCACGTGTTCGCCGCCCGCTTTGGCGAGTTCGCCCTCGCCCGCGGCCTCGGCCACCCCGCCCTGACCGCCGACCCCTCACAGCTGCGGGCGCTGGCACTGGACTTCCGGGCGTTCCTGCAACGGTGGCGGCGGGACCGGCCCGCCCATGGCCGCGCCCGCGGCGGGCCGCTGGACGCGCGGTCGGTCGCCCGCAGCCAGCGGTTCATCGGCAACTTCTACCGGTTCATGAACGACTACCAGGTCGATGCCGCCGCCGCGACCGGTGATGACCGGTGGCTGGCGCTGACCGACAGCCACGCCCGGCTCTACCGCATCGACGAGCTCCGCGCGGAGCGGGCGATCCGCCAGGCTGACGAGCGCAACTACATCAGCGACGCCGACCTGGCCCGCATGCTGCAGTATGTGGAGCTGCTCGGGATGCCCCGTGACCAGTCCATGACCATCACCCGCCACGGCCGGGCCATTGACGTCGCCGGGTTCGGCCAGCCAGCGATGATGCGCGCCTGGCTGATCCAGGCGCTCACCGGCCGGCGCGCAGCCGAGGTGCTGCTGATGGACTTCGACCCGCTGACCGCCATTCCCGGCGTCGACCCAGCTGCCGTCCCCGACGGGGGCATGGTGGCCCGGCTTCGCTACCAGCAGACCAAGGTCGATGGCGCGCCCTCCACGATCCTGGTCGGCGCCGACGTTGCCGAGATCGTCGGCGAGCAGCAGGCCTGGGTCCGCGAGCACTGGCGGCTCGGGCCGGACGGGTCGGTGCGCTACCTGTTCCCCAAGCTCGCCGGCAACCGCAAGGGCACCCGGGCCTGGGAGACCAGCCACTACGACGGGATGCTGCGCAAGCTCAGCGGCGTGCTGGGGCTCCGGGACGCCAGCGGGCGGCCGCTGAGCTACTCCCACAGCCACCGCCTGCGGCACACCAAGGCCACCACCCTGCTGAATGCGGGCGCACCGATCCACGTCGTGCAGCGCTACCTCGGCCATCGCTCGCCCGAGATGAGCATGCGGTATGCCGCGACCCTGGCTACCACCGCCGAACGGGAGTTCCTGGCCATGGCCAGGATCGGCCGCGACGGGCGGACGATCGCCATGGACGGCCGGGACATGCTCGACGTGCTCCAGCTCGACCGGCGCACCGACCGGGTTCTGCCCAACGGCTGGTGCCTGCTGCCGCCCGCCCGGTCCTGCGACAAGGGCAACGCCTGCCACGGCTGTGATCACTTCGCCACCGACCGCAGCCACCTACCCGAGATCCGCCGCCAGCTCGCCGGGACCGAGCAGCTGATTGAGCATCGCAAGGCCCAGCACCTGGCCCGATACGGGGAACCGATGAGCGAGGGCAATATCTGGCTGGAGCAGCGCCTGGCCGAGGTCCGCAGCATGCGCCTGGAAATCGCCGCCCTGGAAGCCCAGCCCGGCGACGCCAGCATCATCCGCGGCAGCGGGGTCTGCGGACGATCTGGCTACCAGGGCAAGCCGGTGCCCGTCGCCATCACCCCCGGGCCGGGCCCGTCATGAGCGGCAGCCCCCTGGGCGCCTCACCGCGCACCGGGGAGGCATCGACAGCCGCCCAGCGCAGAGCCGACGCGCTGCGCCGAGCTGCCCAGGCCAAACGCGAGGCCGCCACCGCCCGCGCCGAGACGGCGATCCGCCAGCTCGTCAAGAACCAGCAGGAGATCAACTTCCGGTCCGTTGCCCGCGCCGCAGGGGTCAGCCTCGATTTCCTCTACGCCAGCCCCGGCCTGCGCAGGCGCATCGAGGGCCTGCGCGCCCAGCAGGCCGCCGCCACTGCCCCAGCCCCGTCCGCCAGCCCCAGCCCCGCCGAGACCACGGGCAGCATCGTGCACGCGCTGACCGCCAGGCTCCGCGAGGAACGCGCCGCCCGGCGGACTGCCGTGGACGACCTCGAGCAGCGGCTCGCCGCCGCCCACGGCGAGCTCCTCCGCCTCAGCCGGGTCCTGCAACAGCACGGCATCCAAGCCCGGCCTTCGACGTTACGGACGCGTCCGTAACGTCAGTACCTGCGGAAACAACTAACCGATCAAGATCAACACCAGATAACTGGACGACTTCGCGCTCCAGCCGCTCGACGCCACCGAGACCGCCGACTTCTACCAGCTCTGCGTCGAACGCCACCAGCGGGCCTCGACAGTGGTCACCTCCAACCGCACCGCCGAGGAATGGCTGGCCATGATGGCCGACCCGCTACTCGCCCAGTCCGCCGTCGACCGCCTCGTCTCCACCGCCCACGAACTCGTCATCGAAGGCGAGTCCTACCGGCGCCGCCAGAAACCATCCATCAGCGTGTCCATTGACGACGAGAAAGGAAACCACCATGATCACTCATGACCCAAGGTGGTCCCTTCCTCGTGGCAGCACCCCGGTCCCATCACGCTGGCAAGCGACAGGCAGTTCGGGGGGACTTGCAGGATCTCTGGGTCATGTCACCGCTTGCTTGCCTCCCCGGCGGCCTCCGCTTGTAGGTTGGGGCATTTTCAGGCTCTCGCAGATCAGAAGATGCGGCTCTTGATCGCACATGGACGAACGCGTCGACGCCTGCAGTATGTTTACAATAAGCTAAACTTAACAGGATGGGAGCCGGGCGGTTGGACGAGTGGGAGATCTACGTGACCGACGAGGTCCGAGACTGGATCACCTCACTTGATGACCTGTCGCATCGGCTGGTCGTGCAGGCCATCGACATCCTGGCCGACCGCGGGCCAACGCTGGGCCGTCCGCTGGTCGACCATGTCGAGCATTCGACGGTCCAGAACCTCAAGGAGCTGCGGCCGGGGTCGGCGGGCCGAAGTGAGCTTCGGGTCCTGTTCGCCTTCGACCCGTAGCGGTCGGCCATCCTGCTGGTCGCCGGTGATAAGTCGGGCAGCTGGCGGGAGTGGTACCGGCAGGCAATCCCGAGGGCTGAGCAGTTGCTGGAGATATACCTGAAGGAACGGGCGCAACAGGAGGGAGGGACCGGTGACCTTCACTAAGTGGTCGCAGATCCGTGATGAGCAGATCGAGCGGATAGGCCGTGAGGAGTTCGAGGCGGGCAAGGAACAGATGCTGGCCCAGGCGCGCGGCTGGCGGCTGGCTGAGATTCGCCGTCGCCGGGGTCTGACCCAGGCGCAGGTTGCTGCCCGGATGGGCGTCGGCAAGAGCCGGGTCAGCCAGATCGAGAAGGGCCGGGTCTCCACGCGTGACGTGCTGGACCGGTATGTGGAGGCGCTGGGCGGGCGGCTCAGCCTGATGGCCGACTTCGGTGACGAGCTCCTGCGTGTGGGTTGACCCTGCGCGACGCGCCGGATGAAACACGGCCGCACGGGACCTGCAGTGCCGTACCTGTGCCGTCGTAGTTCGGCTTACGGTGGCGCAGCGTGCGGACGATGTCCGGGCAGGGACGCTGCGCACGATTGAGCGTGACCTGGAGCCTGGGCTGAGAAAGGGTGGCTGCGATGAGTGAGTGCGCCTACGACCCGGAACTGGATACCACCGCCCTGGAGGTACGGCGGGAGGAGCGTTTCTGCGGGCAGGCCATCCCCACGGGCACGTGACCATGGCCGAGATCTGCCTCCAGGCTGAGCGCCGGCATCCAGTCTCCGCTTGGATGTTCGACTGATCGAACACGCACTGATCATGGACTCGTCTGGGGACAGTTCTGGTAGCCACCGTGCAGGCACACTGGCTGCCGTCCAGACTCCTCCAGGCCGGATTCCCGCAGCTAGATGGCTAACCCGGCGTCGCCCAGACCCACCCAGGCCCGTGCCGTAGTCGCATGGCATGCAAGAGGTCTGGGGTTCGAATCCCCATAGCTCCACTGGTTTTCCCAGTTCAAAGCGCAATTTTAAGATCATCTAGGCGGACGTGGCAGATTGGCACTCAGCCTCACGGATTGACTCCAGATGGCAGGCCGGATTCGCGCGACCATCGTTTCCGTTGAACAGGGTCACTGCCGAGGGGATGGCGGTCGCACCAGTTTCTGAGTGGCAGGTGCGGCGCGTAGCCGGGCGGGCGGATCTCACGGGAGCATCTCACGCTGCGTGAGCACCTCCGCGCCCGGCTCACGATCCAGATCCGCTGGGCGCAGTGCTGGGGCAGGAACTCGGCCGTGGTGACGAACATCGGGCAGGTGAGACAAGAGTTGGCGTGCGGGCAGGTCTTCACCATCGGCAGCTGGCAGTACCCGTTCGGCAGCGCCTGGGTAGCCCGTGAGAGGTGGTGCTTTGCCCACGCAGGCCGGCCGCTGGACAGGGTTTACGCGGCGGTGTTCCTGTTTTGCGCCGCGTCACCAGTCGGAGGCCGGCCAGTCGCCCATGGCAAAATCAGCTAGGTGCAGATCGGGATGCTTGGATCATTCGAGCTTCGCACGGACGACGGCGTCCTCGCCGACGTGCCGGGCGCGCGGCTGCGCGGGCTGTTGATCGCCCTCGCGCTCGAACCAGGTCACGCAGTCTCGAAGGCGACGCTCGTCGACTGGATTTGGGGTGAGCGCCCGCCCTCCGACGCGGCGAATGCCTTGCAACGCTTGGTTTCCCGGCTGCGGAAGGCACTGCCGGAAGGGTTGGTCGAGGGGCAGACGGACGGCTACCGGTTGAGGGTGGAACCCGACGCTGTCGACGCCGTGCGGTTCGAACGCCTCGTCGGCCAGGCCCGCAATGACGAGGATCCACGGCGGGTACGGCTGCTGCGCGAGGCCCTCGCATTGTGGCGCGGCGCGGCCATGCAGGACGTTGGTTTGCAGGATAGTGCCGCGTTTGACGCGGCGGTCACCCGGCTCGAGGGGCTACGCCTGACTGCCATGGAGGATCGGTTCGATGCGGAGATCAGCCTCGGCCACAGTGTGCAGCTGGTCACGGAACTAACCGACTTGGTGGCCGCGCATCCGGTACGAGAACGGCTTGTCGCCGCGCTGATGCGTGCCCTCGTCGCGACCGGTCGCGACACCGAGGCGCTGCTCGTGTACCAGCGCACGCGAGAAGCCCTGGCCGACGCGCTGGGCGTCGACCCCTCACCGGAGCTGTCCGCATTGCACGTCGCGCTGCTGCGGGGCGAGTTGGGACGGCGGGAGGAAAACCGGAAGACCAACTTGCGCGCCGAGCTAACCAGCTTCGTCGGCAAGGACGCTGATGTCGCCGCGGTCCGCGAACTCATCGCCGAACATCGGCTCACCACCGTGATCGGGCCGGGCGGCTCAGGGAAGACCAGGCTGGCCACGGAAACCGCGCGCACGCTGCTCGGCGACCTACCGGACGGGGCCTGGCTGGTGGAACTCGCAGCCATCGGCGCGGACGGTGACGTGGCGCAATCGACGCTCGCCGCGCTCGGCCTCCGGGATGCTCTGCTCGGCGGCGCACCGAACGCGGAACCGACGGACCGGCTCATCGCCGCGATCCGCGAGCGGGCGGCGCTGTTGATTCTGGACAACTGTGAGCACGTCATCGAGTCGGCGGCGGCGTTCGCCCACCGGGTGCTCGGGGAGTGCCAGCGGCTGCGGATCCTGGCGACGAGCAGGGAACCGCTCGGCATCACCGGTGAGCAGCTGTGGCTGGTCGAGCCGCTGGCCTTGCCGGAGGGGGACGCCAGCCCCGGCGAGATCGAGTCCTCTCCAGCCGTCCAGTTGCTGCGGGACCGGGCCGGCGCGGTGCGCAAGGATCTTGCGACCGACGCCCGCACGCTGTCGACCATGGCGCGCGTCTGCCGGGCGCTGGACGGGATGCCGCTGGCGATCGAACTCGCCGCGGCCAGGTTGCGCACCATGTCCCTCGATCAGCTCGCCAACCGGCTCGACGACCGGTTCCGCCTGCTGACCGGCGGCAGCCGTACCGCGCTGCCACACCACCGGACGTTCCGCGCGGTGGTCGACTGGAGCTGGGAGCTGCTCACCGACGCCGAACGGATGGTCCTGCGCAGGCTCTCGGTGTTCTCGGGCGGGGCGAGCCTGGACGCGGCCGAGCAGGTTTGCGGCGGCGATTCGGTCGAGCGGGGGGAAGTGCTCGAGTTGCTCACCGCGCTGACCGAGAAATCGCTGCTGCTCGCCGAGGGCGACAGCGCACCGCGCTACCGGATGCTCGACACGATCAAGGAATATGCCCGGGACCGGCTCGCGGAGACGGGGGAATCGGATCTGGCGCGCCATGCGCATCTGGACTACTTCACCGAGCTCGCCGAAACCGCGGATCCGCATCTGCGCCGCGCCGAGCAATTGGAGTGGCTCGCCACGCTCGAGGCCGAGCATGACAACGTCGCTGTTGCCCTGCGGGGCGCGCTAGCGGCCGGCGAGGCGCACGGGGCGATGCGGCTCGCGGCGGCCGCCGGCTGGTACTGGTGGCTCGGCGGGCACAAGGCCGAGGGCCTCGAGCTGATCACCGCGGCCGCCAGCACGCCCGGCGAGGTGAGCGATGAGATCCGGGCCATGGTGTACGCGCTTGCCGTGACGTTCGTGGCCGACGGTCCGGGTGACCAGTACCAGGCGGCGGAGTGGATCCACCAGGCCTACCGGTTCACCCAGCGCAGTCAGAGCCGCAACCCGCTGCTGGCGTTGGTCGCCCCGCTGGAACGCATGCTGCAGGCGCCGGACTCGTTTCTGCCCGCGTGGGAACCGCTGCTCACCGACGACGACCCGTGGGTACGCGCCCTGGCCCGGTTGCAGCTCGGCAAGATGCGGATCGTGCTCGGCCAGGGCGGGCGGGATGCGGATGCCTATCTCGAGATGGCGCTCGCCGAGTTCCGGGCGCTCGGCGAGCGGTGGGGGATGTCGTTCGCCCTGACCGAGCTGGCGGACCGAATCGCCACGCGCGGCGAGTTCGCCGGTGCCTGCGAGCACTACGACCAGGCGATCGCGGTGGCCACCGAGGTCGGCGCCATCGAAGATGTGGTTCAGTGGCGGTCGCGGCAGGCTCAGCTGTACTGGCTGCTGGGTGATGAGGAGTCGAGCACGGCGGCCATGGCCGAGGCACAGCTGTACGCCGAACGGATCGCGTGGCCGTCTGCGCTGGCCGCGCTGGCCCTGGCGAAGGCGGAACTGGCCCGCTGGAGCGGCGACACTGAGCAGGCCTGCCGGCAACTCGGCGTCGCGACCACCATGCTGGGCGACGAAGCGGAGCGGGCGCTTGTCCGGGCGGTGACCCACGACCTGCTCGGTTACCTCGCCGACAACCCCGACGAGGCCCGCGAGCACCGCGGCGCGGCATTCCAGGCCGCGTCGGAGGCGGGGCACGCGACCCTGATCGCGAAGGTACTCGTCGGGATCGCGGACCTGGCGCTGCGTGGCGAACGGTACGAGCAGGCCGCGCGGCTGCTCGCGGCAAGTGCGAGCGTGCGCGGACTGCCGGATCGGTCGCAGCCGGATGTGGCCCGGATCGAGCAGGCCACACGGCGCCGCCTCGGCGAAGCGCGGTTCGCCGAGGCGACGCAGGAGGGGGCGCAGGCGAGCTGGCGTGAGCTGGCCGAAGCTACGCTCGCTTGCTGAACGTGGCCCGCGACCACAGGTAGCCGACGAGGGCGATCCCGGCGCACCAGGCGAGAGCGGCGGCCGCGTAGCCGCCCGACGGGGCGCCGGCGAGCAGTCCGCGCAGCGATTCGATGATCGGCGTGAAGGGCTGATACTCCGCGAATTGCCGTACGCCCTGTCCCATCTTGGCGGCCGGCACGATCGCGCTGCTCAGGAACGGCAGGATGATCAGCGGCACGACGGTGAGGCCCGCGGATTCCGGAGTTTTCGCGGCCATCCCCAGCGCGACCGTGAACCAGGCGGCCGCGAACGCTGTCGCCGCGATGATGCCGACCGCGGCGAGCCAGTCCAGGGGGGTCGCAGGCGACCGGAACCCCAGCGCGAAGGCCATTCCGATGATGACCGCGATGGCTACCGAGCTGCTCAGCATGGTGGCCGCGACATGACCGGTCAGGACGGCACCGCGGGAGACGTTCATGACCTTGAACCGGTTGATGATGCCCTTGGTCATGTCGGAGTTCACCGAGACCGCGGTGGCCGCCAGCCCGTAGGTGATGGCCAGCAGGATCAGGCCTGGTGTTGCGTATTCGATGTAGCGTTCGCCGACATTGAATGCGTTGCCGAACACGTACACCAATAGCAACATGAGCACGACCGGCATCAAGGCCCCGTTGAATATCGTGACCGGATTCCGAAGGATGTGCTTGAAGTTGCGGCGCAGCATGATCCGCGAATCGGTCAGCGCTGCTGACGTGGTGTTCATCGTGCGATTACCTCCGTGCTCGCGTGACTGGTCAGGGCCAGGAAAACGTCATCGAGGTCCGGCGTGTGCACGGAGAACTCCTCAACGTCGATCGAATGCTCATCGAGCCGGCCCAGCAGGGTCCGCAACGATCTCGCCCTGCCATCGCTGGGAACCCGCAGGGTCAGGTCCTCGTCGTCCCGCGTGGAGCCGGTCAGGACCCGCGTCGCCGCGTCGAGTTCGAGGACGTTGGTGAACTGGAGCCGGACGTGGCTGCCGGGAACCTGGCGCTTGAGTTCGTCGGGAGTGCCCTCGGCAACCAAGTGGCCCTGGTCGAGCACCGCGATCCGGCTGGCGAGCTGATCGGCTTCCTCGAGATTCTGGGTAGTGAGGAAAACGGTCACGCCGTCGGCCACCAGCTCGCGGGCGATGTTCCACATCGTGCGACGGCTGCGCGGATCCAGTCCCGTCGTCGGCTCGTCCAGGAAAATGATCTGCGGCCTGGTGACCAGCGTCATCGCCAGATCCAGCTTCCGGCGCATACCGCCGGAATAGGTCGCCGCCATCTTCTGCGCCGACTCCACCAGATCGAACCGTTCCAGCAACGAGGTGACCACCCGCTTGCCCTCGCCGACCCGCAGATGGTGCAGATCCGCCATCAACTGCAGGTTCTCCTGCCCCGTCAGCAGATCGTCCACCGCCGCGAACTGACCGGTGACCCCGATCACCGCGCGCACCGCCCTGGCCTCGGTCGCAACATCATGCCCGGCAACCCGTACCGTCCCACCGTCGGCCTTCATCAACGTGGTCAGCACGTTCACCGTCGTCGTCTTACCCGCCCCATTCGGGCCGAGCAGGGAAAAGACCGTGCCCGCACGAACATCTAGATCGATTCCATCGAGCACAGTCTTGTCCCCATACGCCTTCCGCAGCCCTGAGACTGCAATCGCCGAATTTCTCATGCGACCATCATCGGCACCGCCCCTGACACGCCCCTGACACGCCCCTGACACGACCAGTGACACGACCAGTGACACGGCGTTCTACCTCGTTGCACCAGGTCAGGGCACTGCGCAGGCTACTGACGGCTGCCTGATCGGCCAGAGCCCGCCGGTCACCGCGCTACCGCGATATCAACCGTCGACGGATTTGGCCTCGATCAGGTCCAACACCTCCTGTGCGCGATCGACCAAATACATGTGATCACCCGGTAACTCGATGAAGCTGAATTCGCTTGAGGTCGCTTTCCGCCATTCTTGAGCCTGTTCGGCGCTGACCAGACCGTCGTTGCTGCCCCGGATCGAACAGACTGGTACCGATACCGGCTCGTCCGTGCTCGGGGTGTAGTTCTCGTGCATCTCGCGGTCGGCCCGCAGCGTAGGGAGGATCAGTTCACGCATCTCACCCAGATCGGCCGTCATGATCGCCACGCACCCCGACCACTGACAGCATGACCTACCCCCGACGAACTAACATTCGCGACCACTAGGCATGCCGCCTTTGGGGGACTCGCGCCGCCGGTCATCTGAACAGCGCCTCGCCGGGGGGCAGACGTCGGGGATATCGGCGAGGTAACCTCACCTGGGCTGCGGCCCGGAGCGCACGTCCGCCGGGGATTCCCTCGGCCATGCCGCGCCCCGGGCGCGCCCCAGAGCGGCTATGCCGGGAATGTTCGCGCTGGTCAGGTCGTGGTAGGGCAATGCCCTCCAGAGCCGTAGGCGTGCCCGATCAAAGGCACAGGACCGGTATTCGACGGGCACTCACGGACAGTCAAAGGTAGCCCTTGATGTCCAGTGCGCTGGTTGGGGACAGATCGTTCATCACATCCCAAGCTGATAGTGCGAGTCCGGTTCTCGTCACCCGCTCCCGAGTAATCCTCAGGCCAGTACTGCGCCGGGCAGGTCTTCGCGGGCTCCAACGGTTCGATAGCACCCCGCTGACAGGGTCCGCGTTATGCTCCAAGCGGATGAGGAGGTCGGCCATGGCAGAAACACCCTTCACGATCAGGGCCGACGTCAGGTGTACCGATGGGGTCTGCGGCAAGGTAATTCGCGTGGTCGTTGACCCGGTCGCGCGGGCGGTCACCCACCTGGTGGTCCAACCGAGGCACTGGCCCGGCCTGGGTCGGCTTGTGCCGCTCGACCTTGTCGATGCCGCGACACCGACGGAGGTCCGGCTGCGCTGCACTCGGGCGGAGTTCGACGAGTTCCGCTTTGCGGAGGATACGGATTTCGTGCCGAGAGCCAACCTGGACCAGTACTCAGGCTACAGTGCGGAACAGATGCTCATGCTGCCCTACTACGGCCGGATCGCAGGCGAGGATATGCCCCAGGCCCGGGAAGATGAGCCGACAGGCGCCTACGGCTCCTTGCCCCCCGGCGAGGTCGGCGTGCGCCGCGATAAGCGCGTCTATGCCACCGACGGCGAGATCGGGCGAGTCGAGGGGCTTGTCATCGACCCTGGCAACCGCCACGTGAGCCACGTGCTGCTGCAACAGGGGCATTTGTTTGGCCGCAGGCAAGTGGCCATCCCGATCGGTGCCGTTACCGGGGTCGTGGACAGCGTCCAGCTCAACATCACCAAGCAACAGGTGGAGAACCTGCCGCCCGTGAACACCGATCACTCCAGCGGATAGAGCCACCAGGATACGGAGAAGCGATACGTCAGCGGATCGCGTATTGCCATCCAGGGTGTAGCCATCAAGTTTCCCCCGCGCGGGACATTCGTGGCGTGAGGCGCGCTGGCGCGCGCCCGCCGGGCTGCACATGGCCTCGGCCCGGCTGCCCGATGAGGGTGAGCTGCCCTCTTTTGACGGCGCAACGGGGTGGCTCAATTCGCCGCCACTGACACCAGCGGGCCTGCGCGGACAGGGCGTCCTGGCCGGGTTCTGGACTTATACCTGCATCAACTGGCTGCCAGCTTCCCTATGTCCGCGCCTGGGCCGAGAAATATTCCGGCCACGGGCTGGTGGTGATTGGCGTGCACACGCCCGAGTTCTCGTTCGAGCACAAGGCCGATAACGTCCGCCGGGCCGTCCAGGACATGAGGATCGGCTACCCGCTCGCGACCGATAATGACTACGCGGTATGGCTTGCCTTCGGCAACCACTACTGGCCCGCGCTCTACTTCGCCGACGCGCAGGGGCGTGTCCGGCATCACCACTTCGGCGAAGGCGAATACGGCCAGTCGGAAATGGTCATCCAGCAGCTGCTGGCCGAAGCCGGATCCACCGGCGCGGGTACTGAGCTGGTGTCGGTCGATGCCCGTGGCTTGGAAGCCCCCGGCCGACTGGGCCAGCCTGCGATCACCAGAGAACCACACCGGCTATGAGTGCACCGAGAACTTCGCATCCCCCGGCGGCGCCGTGCCGGGCGAGCCGCACGTCTATACCGTCCCCGCGCGGCTGCGTCTCAACCAGTGGGCCCTATCGGGGACTAGACACCATGGGGGAAGAGGCCACCATGCTAAACGCGGCGAACGGGCAGATCGCCTGCCGCTTCCTGCTTCCACGCCCGCGACCTCAACCTCGTCATAGGACCGGCAGCACCGGAAACGCCCGCGCGATGCCGCGTCCTCATCGACGGACATCCCCCCGGCGAGGCACACGGAAGCGACGTCGACCGTGATGGCAACGTCACAGTCACGCAGCAGCGGGTGTACCAGCTCGTCCGCCAGCCCGGCCCCATCACCGACCGCACCTTCGAGATGGTGCCAGCAGCACCAGCTCCGCCTGTTCCAGGCCCGCCGCGCGGACATCGAGTTCTTCGCCGCGATCTCGAAGCCCGCGGCCGCGCCACCATTACCCGCCGCCTGTGCACCGTCGCAGGGTCTACCGCTACGCCGTCGAGGAAGAACTCCTCGATCATTCCCCGGCCGCGCACGTCCGCTGGCCCCGCCTGGACCACGAATCCCACGCCATCGGCCTGGACCGGAACGAGCTCGGCGCGCTGCTGGTCGCCGCCGGGCTCGGCCTGTCGGCTGAGCACGCTTTGATCTCCGTGCTGGCCCTCAACGGGCTGCGCGTCTCAGAAGCCACGAACGCCGACATCGAGGCCCTGGGCATCGAGCGTGGGCACCGCACGTTGATGATCACCCGCAAGGGCGGAAAGGTAGTGACCATCCCGCTCGCGCCGCGCACCGCGCGGGCAATCGACCTGGCGGTCGGCGAGCGCATCGAGGGACCCGTCTGCTTGGCGGCCGATGGCCGGCGGCTGGACCGGCATGGCGCTGGGCGGATAGTCTGTCGGCTCGCCCGGCAGGCCGGGATCGCCAAGGCAGTCGGACCGCATACGCTCAGGCACGCATTTATCACCGCGGCGCAAGGGCGCGGAGTTGCATCCGATGCATCATTCTCCGGAAAGCGTGAGGACGGTGCCGTAAGGGTTCCGGGACCGTCTTTGCCGACGGCCGCATGCAGCGCTTGGCGAGAAACCGCAGATCAGCATAGTCGTGTGAGGACCGGGTTGCAGCTGACGCCACGATGTGGCATCAGCTTCTGTAACGCCGCGTGACCCATTGATGCATCCGCAGCAACGGAAAAGACTCACCAAGGAGGACGAGAGGCCCCATCTCGCCGCTCGCCGACTTGAGGTATTCGACACGGTTGGTAAACCGCTCCCTACCAGTTTGGACGCCGGGGTCCCGCTGCGGGACGTGCAAGAAGCCGCCTCGCACGCCGACCCGCGCACGACTATGCGCTACGACCGCGCCAGGACCTCGCTGGACCGGCACGCTACTTACATCGTCGCCGCCTACGTCGCCGGGGCTGCCCGGTAAGGGGCTCGCCAGCCATGATCGCTCCGCCTGGCCGGACCGGCCGGGCGGAGCCAGCGGCAGCTACCGAACACAGCGCGTCACCGTGTGAAGACAGGCGAAGGCACGCGAGCCGCCGATCTGGCGCAGGTTCCCTAGCGTCTGCCGTGGCTGATGGCGGCGCGCAGATCAGAAAATCTGTCCCGCGGGAGCCCGGGCATGCTGCGTCTGCCGGTCGTCTTCTCAGCCGCTTTGGGGGTCGGGGGGCACCAGGTGCAGGCCGGCAGGGGTGGCTTCGCTGGCCAGGCGCGCCCGCACGGCCCGGCGGGCCCGGTCAAAGTACGTCGCATCGTTGAAGAGGTGGTAGTACCAGTTCGCCGACAGCAGCGCTGCCTCCAGCTCGAAGGCAAGCTGCCGCGGGTCGCTGCCGGTGTGCAGCTCTCCTCGTTCCTGGGCTTGCTGGGCTGCCCGTTCGAGGGTGTCCATCCACTGGTCTTGGCACTGGGCTATGCGGTCGCGGACGGGGCCCGGTGCCTTACTGTCGAACTCGGCCATGGCAGAGGCGAAGAAGCATCCTCCGGGGAACACGGCGCGCTCGAGGTAGGACAGGAACGCCTCGCACAGCGCGTGCAGGCGCGTGATGCCGGATCCTGCGGCGCGGGCCGGCTCGATCACTTCTCGCGCATAGCGCTGCCGGGCCTCCTCGACTGTGGCCAGCTGCAGTTCTTCCTTGGAGCCGAAGTGGGCGAACAGCCCGCTCTTGCTCATGGCCAGCTCGGTGGCCAGCCGCCCGATGCTGAGACCGTCCAGGCCGTCTACGGAGGCGAGGTCTGCAGCGGTCTGCAGAATCGCGGTCCTGGTCCTGGCGCCGTTGGTGGTGGCTCGTCGTGGCATAGGCACATTGTACAGCACGAACGATCGTGCTAGCGTTAAATCGCGTGGCCGTCATTAGGCACGGCCCTACGGAAGGGGCGGGGTATGCCGTTCGTCAACGTCAAGGTCATTGAGGGCGTCTTCTCGGCCGGCCAGAAGCAGGACATGGTGCGCCGGCTGACCGACACGATGGTCGAGATCGAGGGTGAGAACATGCGCCCGGTCACCTGGGTGGTCGTCGAGGAAGTGAAGAGTGGTGACTGGGGCATCGGCGGCAATCCGCTGAGCACCGCAGACGTCAAGGCGCTCGCCGCCGGCCAGCCCGTCGGATAGCCGTCACCGGTCCCACACAACTGGGGGCGCGATGTACGACGCCATCGTGGTCGGCGCCCGGTGCGCCGGGGCACCGCTGGCCATGCTGCTGGCGCGTGCCGGGCACCGGGTCGCCCTAGCCGACCGGGCGTCATTTCCGAGCGACACCATGTCCACGCATTTCCTGTGGCAGCGTGGCGCGGCCCGGCTGCAGGCCTGGGGACTGCTCGGCCGGCTGCGCGCCTGCGGCTGCGCGCCGATCCGGGAGATTACCTTCGACGTCGGCCCGGTGCAGATATCCGGCATCGGGCCGGCCGTGGAAGGCGTGGCCGACGCGTACTGTCCGCGGCGGACCGTGCTGGACGCGCTGCTGGCCGGGGCCGCCGAGGAGTCTGGCGCCGAGCTGATCGAGGGCTTCGTGGTCGGTGACGTGCTGTGGTCCGGGGGCCGGGCGGTGGGCGTGAGGGGCCATCACCGGACATCCCCCGAATCGTCGTTGCGGGCCCGGATCGTCGTGGGCGCCGACGGTCTGCACTCGACCGTCGCCAGAAAGGTCGCTGCCCGCGCCTACCGGGAGTATCCGCCGCTCACCGCCGTCTACTACTCCTACTGGAGCGGGATCCGCCATCTGGGTGCATCCTTCCACGCCCGCCCCGGGCGGCTGATCCTGGTCTGGCCCACCAACGACGACCTGACCTGCATCTATGTCGCCTGGCCCCGCCAGGAGTTCGGCCACGTGCGCAAGGACGCCGAAAACCACTTCCACTCCGCCCTCGACCTGGTCCCGGGGCTGCGCGACACCGTCGCGTCGGGCCGCCGCGAAGCCCGCTTCACCGGCACCGGCGACCTGCCCAACCTGTACCGGACGTCGGCCGGGCCGGGATGGGCGCTCGCCGGCGACGCCGGCCACCACAAAGACCCCTCGACCGGCATGGGCATGTCAGACGCCTTCCAGGGCGCCGAACTGCTGGCCGAAGCCATCCACGACGGCCTGGCCGGGCACCGGCCGCTGGACCAGGCCGTATCCGGCTACCAGCACCGGCGAGACGCCCTCACCGGCAGCGGCTTCGACCTCACCCTGACCACGGCCAGGCTCGCGCCTCTGCCGCCCCGGCTCGAGGCCTTCTACCGGACCGCCGCACAGCAACCCGAGGTAAGTCGTCAGATCTTCGGCGTTCTGGGCGGTTCCCTTCCGGCGGTCGACGTCTACCCGGACAGGCACATCGAGACCGCCCACACACGGGGCACGCTTACCCCCGGTGCGCCCCGGTGAGGCTCGTTCTCGGCTGACAGCCGGCACCAGCCACGCACCGGGCAGGTAACCCGCCAGGAGCCATCGGCGAAGGGGGAAGACGACATGACCAGCAAGGCAGTGACCAGCCTGACGACGGACGACAGGCCGCGGGACCGCATTGGCTCGGGTCGGCATGTTCCCGCCCTTCGACCTGCTGGAGCGAGGCGATGAGCCCGCCAGGGCATTTCTGGCGCAAGCCGGCGATGCAGGCATCGACCATGTCTGCTGCGGAGACCACGTGAGCTTCGCGGGCACGGGATTCGACGGGCTCGTGCAAGCCACCGCGCTCACGCTGCTCCATCCCACGCTGCCGATCTACAGCGGCGTGTACCTGCTGCCGCTGCGCCATCCGGTCCTGGTGGCCCGCCAGCTCTCAGACATCAGCCGGCTCGCTCCCCGGCGGCTCATCTTCGGCGTCGGAGTGGGCGATGAAGATCGCCGCGAGGTGTCGATCTGCGGAGTGGACCCAGCCACCCGGGCCTGCGGATGAACGAATGCCTCACCATCGTGCGCCAGCTCCTGACCGGTACGGCGGTCACCTTCCACGGCAAGTTCTTCGACATAGATGAAACAGTCATCGCCCCCGCGTCGGCCGCGGCGATTCCCATCATCATCGGGGGACGTTCAGACGCCGCGATCAGGCGCGCGGGCAGACTCGGTGATGGCTGGCTGGGCATCTGGGCCTCGCCCCGGCGTTTCGCCGACGCCGTCGCGATGGCAGCACACGAGGCCGCCCGCACGGGCCGGCCCGACCCGCCAGCCCGTCACGGCATGCAGGTGTGGTGCGGGCTCGCGGACTCGAAAGAAGCGGCTCGCGACTGCCTGGCTCCGGCAATGCAGGCCTTCTACCAGCTCCCGTTCGAGCGCTTCGAGCGGTACTGCCCATACGGCACCGCCGCCGACGTCGCCGAATTCCTCACGCCCTATCTTGATGCTGGCTGCACGGAGTTCAACCTCATCCCGCAGTCACCCGACCACGACCAGGCCATGGCCGGCACGGCAGCCGTGAAAAGACTACTGGCACGGACATGACACGCTTCCAGGCTGATTCGAGCCACCCAGAATTGGCGGATCTGTCCGCTCGCCACAACTAATCAGCCGATTAGCCCGAACGCGCCTAATCGGCAGGGAGGATGTGGGTAGTGCTTCCGGCCCTGCTTCCGTGGTTTTGCGGTGGTGTGAGCGTAGGGTCGGAGGCCTGGGTCCCGGCCTGACCTCCGAATCGGCTGACGCCGCTCGGGCTGTCCTGCGAAACGATCTGTCGGCCGGGTCCCAGGTTTTTATGGCACCCACCGGCGCTGCCGGTCTGATCTGCCCGTCCTGTGCAAGAGGCCGGGGTTCACAGGTCGGACGGCCAGCGGGTGCGTGCCATCCCTTCAACCAGAGAAAAGAGATGGCATTGACCATCGTAGAGACACGCGCCATCACCGGCGGCGTGGATACCCATGCGGACGTGCACGTCGCCGCTGCGCTGGATCCCGTAGGGGGGTTACTCGGCGTCCGGGAGTTCCCGGTCACGCCCGCTGGCTATGCCGGCCTTCTGGGCTGGCTGGGCGGGTTCGGGACTGTGTGCCTGGTCGGGATCGAGGGCACCGGCAGCTACGGCGCCGGCCTCGCCCGCCACATCACGGCCGCTGGCGTCCGGGTCGTCGAGGCCGGCCGCTCCGACCGCCAGGACCGCCGCCGGCAGGGCAAGTCCGATCCGCTGGACGCGGTCAGCGCCGCGCGGGCTGCTCAGTCGGGCCGGGCCCGCGGCGCGCCGAAAGGCCGGGACGGTTCCGTCGAGGCGATCCGCGCGCTGATGGTCGCCAAGCGCAGCGCCCGCGCCGAGCGGACCCAGACCACCAGCCAGGCCAGGTCCCTGATCGTGACCGGGCCCGATGACGTGCGGGCCCGGTTCGCCCGGCACACCGTAGCCGCCCTGGTGGCCGAGACGGCTGCGCTGCGGCCCCGCCCCGGCAGCACGGTGGGCTACGCCACCCGGATCGCGCTGCGCGAGCTGGGACGGCGCGCCGAGTTCCCCGGCGGCCAGCTCGAGCGCCCGGGCGAGCTGATCGTCCCGCTCGTCACCGCCCGCGCTCCCGGCCTGCTCGCCCTGTACGGCGTCGGCCCCGACACTGCCGCCCTGCTCCTGATTGCCGCCGGGGACCACCCCGGGCGGCTGCGCTCGGAGGCTGCCCGGGCTCACCTGTGCGCCGCCGCCCCGATCCCCGCATCCTCGGGCAAGCGCACCCGCCACCGCCTCAACCCCGGCGGCGACCGCCAGGCCAACCACGCCCTGTGGCGGATCGTCATCACCCGGATGAGCTCCCATCCCCCGACCCGCGCCTATGTCGAGCGCCGCACGGGAGAAGGAAAGTCGAAGACAGAGATCATCCGCTGCCTCAAGCGCTACGCCGCCCGCGAGATCTACCCCCAGCTCCGCGCCGCCGCTGACTGACGCCCCCCAGCTCCGGGGACGGCCTGACCCGCTAATCGGCTGCCGCATCCCTGCTGGCCTTCGAACGATTCGTCGGCCGTCCCCGGCCCCATTCCAGCCTGCTGGCCATGTGACCTCATAAGAGCTTGCCCTCCGCCACGAGTGGCCCCTCCCTGTCTTGTCCGCCGCCCAGCAGCCGCTACAGCTCGGCACAATCCCCGTTCACCAAACCCAAAGAAAATAGGCCATCGAAATGTCATCCAAGCCCTTGACGGCGCATAGGAGCATCGATCCGGCGCTGGGACGGATAGCTCAGAGAGTACAGCCCGCAGTCGGCGCTGGTCCCTATTCCGGTGGCCAATGCATCAGCAGGCGTGATCACGACCCGAGCGAGAGGGCGCGCCGCACTTCGTAGTCGATCGCGTTCATGGAGATCATGATCGATCGCGCGGCGAACAGGAGCCCGCCGAGAAGCATCACGGTCCCGGCCAGCACCAGAACCAGAGCGGCGGTCCCCGCCGCCCCGGAGCTGCCGGTCACGGCGACCCCGATGGCGATCACGCTCAGCACCAGCACGGCCACGCCGGCGTAGATGAGAAGAACGGCATTGTGCAGCAGGCGGTGACGGCGAAGGAGCATGGGCAGCTGGGTATCAAGCTGGGTCAGCCGCTCCCGGCCAGCCGGCGGCACCTCGGCGGCTGACAGCAGCGTCCCGGCGGCGCCGGTCAAGATGTCCAGGCGCTCACGATCCATGGCACGCATGCGGTCATTGACCGAGCCGTACATCGTCAGCAGGGCACCGGACAGGATCCCAGCCGACGTGATGAGCACCACCGGCGCCACCATCGCCTGGACTGCCGTCACGGCGATCGGGTTCACCAGCCCAGCCTACGAGACGAGCGCCGGGCATAAGCTGCTGAGCGCCAGCTCCAGCGGCCGATGCACGGTCCCGGCTCCGTCAGCCAGCCCGGCCGCAGCGGCACCAGGCTGCGCTGCCGTCCTCTGGAGGCACTGCCATGTCACGATGACGGTCATCAGCCTCCTTGATCACGGAGCGTGCTGGACTTTCGGTGGGACCGCACGCGCGTAGCAGCCTGCGCCCTCGGCAGGTCGCAGTTTGGTCGCGGCGATGCTCCAGGTCCGGATGTTCTGTTCGGCCGTCACAGCGCAATGGATCTCTGCGCCAGAACGCATGGCAGCATGCTGATCAGCTAGCCACGCCGCAAGTAGCGCCGTTCGCAGGGACCTGGTGTCCGGCTGGTCATCTGAGAGGCCGAGATGTCCGTGCCTGTTCCTGACGCAGCCCAGCTGGGAGTCCACGGCGACCGCCGCATCATCAGCCGATGGCTATGCGTGATGTGATCCGCGCCGCAGCGCCCGGGCCTATGCTGATCATCGCCGACGGAGCCTTCCCCGATGAACCCGTCGCGGCCCGCTGGTTCCAGGCTGCCTTACCCTCCACCGTGCTCCTGTGGGTAGTGCCGCATGCGGCACACACCGCGGCGCTGGCAGCGCAGCCACGGGAATGGGAAGCCCAGGTGATCAGCTTCCTGAATGCGGCAACCAGGTGCGCAAGGCAGAGTCGAATTTGCCGATCGGTGTCCTGACTGCGGAGGCGATTAACGAACGCATCACGGGTGTGTTCTCTCCCGGAAGCCGAGGGTAAAGTGCCCGCATGGGGGACCGGGCGGCCCGGGATGAAGGGGGCTAGCTGATGAAGCAGACGCAGCTGCTCGTCATCGGTGCGGGGCCGTACGCGCTGTCGGCCGCGGCGCTGGCGCGTGAGCACGGTATCGACACTGTCGTGCTGGGCCGGCCGATGGGTTTTTGGCGGCAGAACATGCCCGCGGGCATGTTCTTGCGATCGGGCCCGGACTGGCACCTCGATGGCGCCGCGGTTCACACGCTGGAAGCATTCCTGGAGGAGCGGGGGATCCAGCCCGGTGAGGTGGATCCCATCCCGGTTAGCGTCTTCCTGGACTACGCCGGCTGGTTCCAGCAGGCGAAGAAAATCGAGGTCCGCGAAGAGTTCGTCGGCACCCTGGCCAAGGCAAATGGCAGGTTCGAGGCAACGCTGGAAGGCGGCGAGCGCATCCGCGCGGACGCCGTGGTGGCCGCGCCCGGGGTCCGCCACTACTCCAGCGTGCCCGGCTGGGCGTCATCGCTGCCGCCAGGACTCGCAGCTCACACCTGCGACCTGGTGAGCTTCGGCGACATGGCCGGAGCGCGCGTCCTGATTATCGGCGGGAGGCAAAGCGCCTACGAGTGGGCCGCGCTGATCCGGGAGCACGGCGCGGCGCGCATCGATATCGTCCACCGCCACGACATCCCGCGCTTCGAGCGGGTGAGCTGGAAATTCGTCGATCCCCACGTCGAGCAGACGGTCAGCACGCGCGGGTATTGGCGCAACCTTCCCAGAAGCGAACAAGAAGCGATCACCAGGCGTTTTTGGGAAGTCGGCAGGCTGACGCTGGAACACTGGCTGACCCCCCGACTGGACTGCCAGGGGATCACCCGATGGCCCGGAACCGAAGTCGCTGAGGCCGCCCCGGTCGGCAATGGTGAGGTGCGGGTGCTGCTGTCCAACGCAACCCAGCTGACCGTCGACCGCGTTGTGTTCGCCACAGGTTACCGGGCCGACCTCACCAAGGTTCCCTACCTTGCGGGCGTGCTCGAGGAAGTACAAGTGGCCCATGGCTTCCCCGTACTGGACGACGCTTTTCAGGCAAGCCTGGACGGCCTGTACATCACCGGTTTCTCAGCAACACAAGACTTCGGGCCGTTCTTCGGTTTCGTCAAAGGATCACCCGCTGCCGCCACCCTGATCGTCCGCGACCTGCTATCGCGAAACTGACACCCAGGACGTTCGCACGCCCGTGCCGCGCGGTGGCGATCCACCGCTCGCAGATCGCGTCCGCGCGTGGCGCCTGGACGGGCGTCGTCTTGGCCTGCGCGGGCAGGAACTGCTTCCAGATCGCCGCCGCGCGTCGCGGCGCGGGCTCCATTCCGGCGGGCCTTGAAGGATCTCCCAGATGGCTGAGGCCGCGATCTTGTGCCCGAGACCTGTGAGCTCGCCGCAGATCTGCCGGTACCCTCGGGCAGGGTTGTCGCGGGCCATCTCCAGCACGAGGCGGCGGACCGCCGGGCCGGTACGCGGCCGTCCTGGTGCCCGCCGCGGATAGGTCCAGCGGGCGCTTAACCAGCTCGGCGTGCCAGCGCAGGAGCGTGCGGGGGGTGACGATCAGGGACAGCTGGCGGCGACGCGCGGCGGACAGCCGCACATACGGACGAAGATCAGGTAAAGCAGGCGGAAGGTCACGAGAGCTGATCGTGCCGGAGTCGAGGTTGGCCCCGCTGCCGTTAGCCCCCGATCAGTCCGGGTGCAGGAATCCCAGGTCAGGTGCGGGTGACACGATTTCCGGCACCCACAGGATGCTCAGGGAAGCCGGGCGGTCACTCCATCCAATAGGCAGCCGAGGCCGAATTCGAAACGTTCGTCCCGAGTCTCCGCCGCATCGGGATCGATGCCTTCGTCAAATACACGGACCACGCGTGCGAACATGCCTGAACGATCGAGCCGGTCCCTCCATGCTTGCATGCCAGCAGCAATATCGGTGTCGGTGAGCCCGGCCTGGGCCTGAACCCGCTCAACCCGGATCTCCCGGAGCTCACGCAGGACCGATCCGGTGACATAGGTGTCGATCGACATCAGGATCTGGAGGCTCGTCCCGGTGTCCAGATCGTGGCCATCCAGAGCTGAAAGGGATCGTTCGATCTGCAAGAGCGCATTCCTCACCACGCAGTACCTAGAAGAAGCTGATCAGCTGGCCGGCCGGATCGTCGTCATCGACAGGGGTTCGGTCATCGCCCAGGGATCCCCAGACGAGCTGAAAGCCGAGGCCGGCGGTGACCGCATCGAGGTCACCGTGGCACCGGAGTCTGACCTCGCATTGGCGCGTGCGGTCCTTGCCCGCCATGCCGAGGGCGAGGTCCACATGGACCCAGGACGACGAGTGATTGACGCGCCGGTGCCGGCGGGCGCGAGATCCATTCCGGCCATCGCGGCCGCAATGAGCACGGCGGGCGTGCTGATGGATGACCTGGGAATGCTCCGCCCCTCGCTCGACGACGTATTCCTCACCCTCACCGGACACTCCACCGGTCCCGTCTCAGTACCCAGCGAGAAAGCGGAACTCGTATGACGACCACCCTGACCTCGCCACTCCCCACCCCAGTCGAGTCTCTGCCCTCCCGGGCCTGGTGGTCATTCCGGAATATCCTCGTGCTGGCCCGTCGCGGCATCGCCCGCATCATCCGGGAACCTGCACAGCTCCTCGATGTCACCGTGCAGCCGCTGATCTTCGTACTGCTCTTCGTCTACGTCTTTGGCTCCGCTATCAAGGTCCCTGGCGGAGGTAACTACCACGGGTACCTCATCGGCGGCATGTTCGGGATGGCCCTGGTCGGGACCGCCCAGGGCACGGCGGTCGGCGTTTCCACCGACATGGCGACCGGTCTCACCGACCGGTTCCGTTCACTCCCCATCGCTCGTTCCGCTGTTCTAGCCGGCCGTGTGATAGCAGACCTCCTCACCGAGGTCATCGCCATTGTCGTCCTCGTCATCACCGGCCTGGCCGTGGGCTGGCGAATCCATAATGGGCCGGCGATGCACTGGCGGCGTTTGGCCTGTGCCTGCAGATTGCATTCGCCATGATCCTGGGCGGGGGCTTGCGCTGCGGCCCCCATCGGGCGGCCGTAGCGAGGTGAGGATCTTGCTGGCCTGCGACCCACTCCGGGCACCTGGAGCGCGCGGTGGAGACAGCCGGGGGGCAGGAGGCGTTTGATGCGGCGGTTACCGACATGCTGCATGATGCCCGCGGCGGGCCGAGATGCGCCGGCGGCGCGGGATGACTCAGGAGCAGGTCGCTGTCCGGATGGGCGTCTCGGTGTCACGGGTGTCCCAGATCAAGGGCGGCGATGTTTCCACCCAGGACGTCCCGAACCGCTTCGTCACCGCGCTCGGCGGCACCCTGAAGCTGATCGCGGACTTCGGCGACGCCCAGCTCAAGATCGCTTGACCTGGGCGCAAGACGGGAGCAAGCGAGCGGCGATCCTGGGCGACGTCTAGTACAAAACAGGGATCGCTACCCATGCGGCCTAGCTGACACCCATGGCTGACACTGCGGCGGCGATCCGCGAGCGGACTCCGGTCTCAGTTGCCGATGCGCACATTGGTGCGGTCATCGGGTCAGCATCGGCTGACCAGATCACTGTCGTGAGCAGCGACCCCGGCGACATGCGACTGGTGGCAGGACAAAAAGACATTGTCATAGCCCGCGTCTGAGCAAAGGCTCGGACGTATCCGGGGCGGCGCGGGCGAACCGGCGGACTGTGTTCCGAGCCCGGCACGCCTGGCTCGGCCGTGATCGCGCTGACGCTGCGCCCGGCGGCGAGCAGGTCATGGATGGCGCCGTGACGCTGGCGGGTCCGCTCGGCGACCCGGCCGGATCGCGGCAAGCCATCGGGATTCTCGCAGGTAAACGCCAGCAGCGGCGGCGCCAGGCGGTATCGGTCCGCACCCGAGACCAGGTGCCGAAGAAGGCCCGCGCGCTTCGCCTGGCGGTGGCTGGCGGATCTTGTGCGGGTTAAAAGGTCACCCATGCGGGGTGAGGCGCCTTGCCGGCGCGACCAGTCAGGATAGATACGCGCGTCAGGCGGTGCTGACGCGTGGTCGGCGGCTAGCGCTTGCCGCGGCGGGAAGCCGACGGGAGGTGGCCCGTGTCTGACACTCGCGGCGAGCCGGAGCCTGCGAGCGGGACCCCAGGGCCCAGTCCGGATGAACGAGATGGGCCGCGCGGACGGCGAGCTGGCCCGGTCCGCGGCGAGCGCTGGCGGACAGCTGTGGCGACGATCCTCATCGTGCTCGGCTGCCTGTTAGCGCCGGTGTCGGTGCTGGCCGTCTGGGTGGCCAGTGAGGTCAGCAACACCAGCCGCTACGTGGCGACCATGGAGCCGCTAGCCCGCGATCCGGCGATTCAGAATGCCCTGACCGAAAGAATCACGACCGAGATCACCACCCGGCTCAATGTGACCGGATACGCCGATCAGGCCGCGGCCACGCTCTCGAGCCGCGGACTGCCGAAAGTTGGCGCAGAGCTCAGGGCGGTAGCCCCGTCGATCGCCAGCGGGGTTGCCGGATTCGTGCGCAGCGAGGTCCACAAGATCGTGACTGGCCCGCGGTTCGCCCGGGCCTGGGTTCAGGCCAACACCGTCGTCCACCAGGAGCTGGTGAAGGCACTCTCCGGCCAGGGCCCCAGCTCGGTCAGCGTCAAGAACGGCCAGGTCGTCGTGAGCCTGGGCCCGCTGATCAATCTCGTCAAGCAGGACCTGGTCAGGCGAGGCTTCACCCTGGTCAGCAAGATCCCGGCCGTTAACCCGACGCTGACCCTGTTCTCGGCCAAGTACCTGGTCAAGGCGCAGTCAGCGTATCGGCGGATCAACGACCTCAAGATCGTGCTGCCGATCCTCACGCTGCTGCTGCTGGCCCTGGGCGTGTACGTCGCCCGCGGCCGCCGCCGCGCCCTGGTCGGCGCCGGGCTCGGCCTCGCCGCGTCGATGCTCGTACCCGCCGTCGGGCTGTTTTTCTTCCGCGGCATCTACCTGGGGAGCGTACCGCCCAGCGTGCTGCCCGCCGACGCCGCGGCCGCCTTGTTCGACACGCTCGTCCGGTTCATCAAGCAGGGATTGCGCACGGTCCTGGTCGTGGGCTTGGTCGTCGCCGCCGGGGCGTTCCTGGCCGGGCCGTCGGTGACTGCGGTCCGGATCCGGGCGGCTTTCGCGCACGGACTGGGGCGGGTCCGCAGCGGCGGCGAGCACGCCGGCCTTCGCACGGGCCCGGCAGGAACGTGGACCTACTCCCACCGCGGAGCGCTGCGCATCTCCGCCGTTGCCCTGGCCGCACTGGTCTTCGCGTTCTGGGCACAGCCCACCGCCATCGTCGCCATCGTGATCACCGTCCTGCTGCTGGTGGCAATCGGCCTCATCGAGCTGATCGGCAGGCCCCCGCCCGCGCCCGCACCGTCGCCACCGGTCGGCAACGGCAAATGATCGGCAACGGCAGATGATGAGCAGGTCACGGCCACTCAGGGCCCGGCGAAACGGCCTTCGAGTCAGCAGCGCCCGGAAATGGGACCCAGGTCCAGGCAAAGGGCCGACCCGCTACGGATGTCAAGTCAGCCTAGGCACACGCCAGGGTCGGGATTGGGAGGCAGGATGATGCACGAGGCTGGGTTACGACCGGATGGCCACCGGGCGCGCAGAGCCGTGCGCTCGCGGGGCGTGAACGGGCCAGCCGGCCAGGTGCCGGCGGAGAGCCGTCAGCGCCGTGCGCTGGTTACAGCAATGGGGCTGGCCGCGCTGGCGCGGTATCTCGGGAGCCGCCGCTTCCTGTCGTACGTGGTCACTGGTGCCATCGGGCTGGCGGCTGCAGCAAGCCTGTCCCGGGAGAACCAGGTCCGCATGGCCGCGCGCATGGCCGCCTGGGACAACCAGCGGCGCCTGCTCGACCAGCGCAGGGGCGGGCGTCGAACGGGCAAGACCCGATAAGTGCAGCTGGTACTTCGCGCTGTCGGCGACGCAGGCCTGAGCCGCTCGTATCAGGTCGGCCCAGGCCGGCCGAACACTCGCGTGATTCATGCCACACACGCTGCTGGCACCTCAGCCAGCCCTCGAGTACGCCAGTTCGGCAAGTGACTGGCTTGCGGTCGCAGGAGGTGCGCATCCGGGACCTCCGGCCCTGGCGCCTGGCGGCGGCGCGGCGAGGTTAGATACCGGAGGGAATAACGATGGCTAGCCTCGATGCCACCCCGCAAGACAATGCGTACCCACCGGGATATCCCGCCGAGTGGGAGTTCGACGGGCTGCTCAGGAGCGGTGAGGCGGTGGTCGTCCGTCCGATCCGGCCTTCTGACGCCAGCGCGCTGCTCGGGCTGCATGCCACTGTGTCGCCTGGCGCACTGCACCACCATGTGCTGCTGTCCGCCCCCACCCTCAGCCTCGAGTCCGCAGCGCGCTTCACTGAGGTGGACTACAACGCCCGGATGGCCTTCGTCGCGGTCGTGTCGGACGAGCTGGTCGGGCTGGCGAGCTATGCCCGCTCCGACACCGCAACGCTGGCCACGGAGGCCGGCTTCATCGTCACCGACGCCTACCAGCGTCAGGGCGTCGCCACCCTGCTGTTCGAGACCCTGGCGGAATACGCCCGAACCAGGGGAATCCTGCGCTTCCTGGCCGGGGTCAAGGCGCAGAACGCGGCCATGCTGGAAATGTTCGCCGCCACGGGACTGCACTGCACCAGGCGAGAGGGAGCCGGAACGGTGCGGGTCGAGATCGACCTGCGACCGACGCCGGCCTACCGGGCCGCGTGCGACGAGCGGGAGGCGACAGCGGAGGTCGCCAGCATCGCGGAGATCCTGCGCCCCGGCTCCATCGCGGTAGTCGGGGCGGGCCGTAAGCCGGGGAACGTGGGCCACCAGGTCGTCCGGTCGCTTCTCGTCGGTGACTTCGCCGGGACTGTCTACCCGGTTAACCCGTCGGCGCGGGCGGTCTGCGGCGTGCCGGCTTACCCGGCGCTGCTGTCGATACCCGAGCCGGTCCACCTCGCGGTCGTGGCCGTTCCCGCGTCCTCTGTTCCGGGTGTGATCGAGGAAGCCGCATCGGCCGGCGTGCGCGCGGTCACCATCATTACCGCGGGCTTCGGCGAGACGGGCCGATCCGGTGCCGCAGTCGAGACCGACATGCTGAGCGTCGCCCGCAGGAACGGGATGCGGATCGTCGGCCCCAACTGCCTCGGCGTCGTCAACACCGATCCCGGCATCCGGATGAACGCCACCTTCACCTCACTGGAGCCGCTGCCTGGGCGGCTGGCCCTCATCTCGCAGTCCGGCGCGGTCGGGGTCGTGCTCGGCGAGGAGACCACGGCGGCGGGACTCGGCCTGTCAGCCTTCGTTTCGGTCGGGAACAAGCTCGACGTGAGCCCGAACGATCTGCTGTGCTTCTTCGAGGACGACGACCGGACCTCGGTGATCGCGCTCTACCTCGAATCACTCGGCAACCCGCGTAAGTTCGCCCGCATCGCCCGGCGGGTCGGTGCGACCAAGCCCATCGTGGCGCTCAAGGCGGGTCGTACATCGGCCGGCGCCAGGGGCGCGCGCTCGCACACCGCGGCGGCGGCGACGCCGGAAGTGACCGTCGCTGCCCTGCTCCAGAGCGCCGGCGTCATCAAGGTCGACCGGCTCGAGGAACTCCTGGACGTTTCCGCCATCCTGCTGGCCGCTCCGCTGCCCGCCGGCTGCCGGGTGGCACTGGTCGGCAACTCCGGGGGCCCGCTCATCCTCGCCGCCGACGCATGCGAGGGAGGGGAGCTGACCGTTCCGGAACTCTGCGAGGCAACGCAGCACGCACTCGGCGAGATCCTCGCCCCGGCCGCGGCAGCGGCCAATCCGGTTGACCTGACCGCGGACGGCACGGCGGACATGCTGGAGCGAGCGCTCGGCATCGTCCTGGCCGACGACGCGATCGACGCGGTCATTACCGTCGTCATCGAGACCCTGGCGATCTCCGCGGCGGCAACGCGAGAGACCATCGCCCGCGTCGCGCAGCGGGTCGGCAAGCCGGTCGTCGTCTGCTCCGTCGAAGCGGACGCCGCTGGCAGTTCAGCAGCGACGGCCCAGGTCGCTGAGCTTCCGTCGCCGGAGCGGGCAGCGACTGCACTCGGTCATGTCTGCCGCTATGCGCAGTGGCGGCGACGTCCCCTGCTCCCGGCCGGGGATGGCGGAGACCTGTCCGATCGGCCGGCGATCGGGGAGATCGTCGCCGCGCAGCTCGCCAGCAGTCCCGAAGGGGGGTGGCTGCCGCTGGATCAGGCGGCCCTCCTGCTAGCGGCGTGCGGGCTGCCCGTCCTGCCCACCCGCGGCGTGACCAGCGCGGCCGACGCGGCCGCCAAGGCCGAGCGCGTCGGGTTCCCCGTCGTGCTGAAGGCCCGCTCCGGCGACGTGGTGCACAAGACCGAAGTCGGCGGCGTCGCGCTGGGCCTGGAGGACCCCGACGCCGTCCGGGCAGCGTACGCGGCGATGGAGGCGCGGCTTGGCGCGAAGATGGGCGGGGCGGTCATCCAGCCGACGGCGCCGTCGGGCGTGGAGGCGATCGTCGGGCTTGCTTCCGATCCTGAATTCGGCCCGGTCGTCATGGTCGGCCTCGGCGGGGTCCTGACGGACCTGCTCGGGGACCGTCAGTTCGCCGTCCCGCCGCTTGAGCCGGGCGCGGCTGACGCCATGGTGGCCGCGCTGCGGGCGGCCCCGCTGCTCGACGGCTACCGGGGCGCGCCCAAAGTGGACCGCCAGGCGCTGATCGCGGTGCTCGACCAGGTCGCCCGCGTGGCCGAGGAGGTTCCTGAGCTGATCGAGCTCGATCTCAACCCCATCCTGGTCACTGCCGAGGGGGCGCTCATCGTCGACTGCAAGGCGCGGCTGGCCCCGCGGCCGCTTGGTCCCGGACCGTTGTTCCCGGCGCTGCGCCGGCGGCCGCGAGCCTGACTGGCCACCCAGGTCAGAGGTGGTCGCGCGCGGGGGAGAAAGCGCTGTCACGGATCTCGCGGATCGTCTCGTCGAGCCGCATCAGGGCGTCGGCGATGTACTGGCCGGCTAACTCGCCGGGCAGGTCGGCCGCCGCCTGCAAGTTGAGGCCGACCTGGTACAGGCTCATGGTGACCTTGTCGAGCAGCTGCTGAAGATGGTGCGCCTGCTCGCGGGCGATAGGGTCACGGTCCGCTCGCCTTGGTCCCGCCACCTCATGACCTAAGCCCCTGGGGCAAGCGAACGTGACCTTGCAGCGTCAAAGAGGAATGCCAAACCTTTGCGGCTCACGAGATTCCGGCGGCGTGCTTCTCGACCGGGCAGACAGGCAGCCAGCCCGGTGGCGAGCGTGCAGCCGGAGGGGGCGGGCTATGCCGCAGCCCGGTGCCGCAGGGGCTGAGCCGGGCAGTCAGCTGCTGTCGGGCGAGTTCGTCCTGCGAGACGGCACGCCGGCGATGATCTGGCCGCTGCTGCCTACCGATGGCGAGATGCTGCGCAATGGGTTCCGGCACCTGTCCGAGGCATCGCGCCAGCGCCGGTTCCTGACGGTGCTCGGTGAGCTTGATGACTCGATGATCCGGCACCTTGTCGGCAGCGTGGACGGGCGGCAGCACATTGCGCTCTTGCTCATCGTGCTGCCGCCAGGGGAGGAGGAAGGCCCAGCCGGGGTCGCCCATCTCCTGCTGTACCCCGATGACCCGGCCACCGCCGACATTGCCATCACCGTCGCCGACGACTGGCAGGGTCGCGGCGTCGGCGCCGCGCTCGCCTCGGCGCTGCTGCAGCGCCGCCCGCCTTCGGTCACCCGGGTGCACACGGTGGTCGATGCCGGCAACTCCGCCTCGCTGGCCCTGCTCGCCAGGGCCGGGCGGGTGTCAGCCCACCCGGATGCCCCGGGAATCCTGGACGTCACGGTCGAGCTCGGCGCGCTCTAGCCGTGTCGGCCACCAGGCGCATACAGGAGCTGCGGCGCGCAGAGCCGGGCGGCCTCTATCTTGATTCTCATCCGGACCGGCCGCCCCAGACGTTGCCGGATGCGCCGCCTGGGCAAGTCTCCTCAAGCCGGCGGGCGCAGGGAGGAGCATGCATGCGCGAGTTCGGCATCCCGCCGCTCGTACGGGTTCCCGAGTCCGCCAGCCTGGCGGATGTGGTGTTCCGCCGGGCCGGGGCGGAGCCGGCGGCGGTCGTGCTGCGCCGGCGGACCGGCTCGGGGGGCTGGCAGGACGTGACGGCGGCGCAGTTCGGAGCCGAGGTGAGCGCGCTGGCCCGGGGCCTGGTGGCGGCGGGCATCGGGGCTGGCGACCGGGTCGCGCTGATGTCGCGCACCTGTTATGAGTGGACGCTGATCGACTATGCCTGCTGGGCCGCGGGCGCGGTTACCGTGCCGGTCTATGAGACCTCATCGGCGGAGCAGGTCGAGTGGATCCTGAGTGACTCATCCGCGTGCGCTGTCTTCGCCGAGACCAGCGCACACGCGGCGGTCATCGGCAGCGTCCGGGGCAGGCTGCCCGGCCTGGAGCATCTGTGGATGATCGGCGGGCTGGACGCGCTGGCGTCCGGCGGCGGGCCGGTCAGCAAGGAGCAGCTGGACCGGCGCCGGGCCGGGCGGAAGGCCGCGGACCTGGCGACCATCATCTATACCTCCGGCACGACCGGCCGGCAGAAGGGCTGCGAGGTGACTCACGGCAACCTGCTCGCCGACGTGCGCAGCGCGGTGGCAGTGCTGCCGGAGATCTTTGCCATGCCTGGCTGCTCGACGCTTCTCTTCTTGCCGCTGGCGCATGTTTTCGCGCGCATCATCCAGGTCGGCTATCTCGAATCCGGCGCGATCCTGGGGCACTGGCCGGACACTGCCAGCCTGGCAGACGGCCTGGTGGAGTTCCGCCCCACCTTCCTGCTCGCGGTGCCGCGGGTATTCGAGAAGGTCTATGACAGCGCCCGGCGGCAGGCCGCGGCCAGCAGAGCTCAGGCGAGGATCTTCGCCGCTGCCACGGAGACGGCGATCGCCTGGAGCCAGGCGGGGGAGGGAGCGGCGGCGGGCCGCGGTCCCGGCCTGGCCCTGCGGCTGCGGCACGCGGTGTTTGGCCGGCTGGTGTATGGCCGGCTGCGGGCCGCGCTTGGCGGAAACGTGCGGTACGCGGTTTCCGGCGGCGCGCCGCTGGGCGAACGGCTTGGCCATTTCTTCCGCGGTACCGGCATCACGGTGATCGAGGGATACGGGCTGACCGAGTGCGCGGGCGCCGCGACGGTGAACAGGCCGGGCCGCAATAAGATCGGCACTGTCGGGCTGCCGCTGCCTGGCGTCACTATCCGGGTCGCCGGGGACGGCGAGATTCAGGTCAAGGGCCTGAACGTGTTCCGCGGCTACTGGCGCAGCGGCGCCGCGACCCGCGAGGTGCTGGACTCCGGTGGCTGGCTGCACACTGGCGACACTGGCGCGCTGGACGAGGAGGGCTTCCTGCGGGTGGCCGGACGGCAGAAGGAGCTGATCATCACGGCCGGCGGCACGCACGTCGTGCCCCAGATGCTCGAGGACCGGCTTCGCGCGTACCCGCTGGTCAGCCAGTGCATGGTGGTCGGCGAGGGCCGACCCTACGTTGCCTGCCTGGTGACGCTGGATCCCGAGACGCTGACCCTCTGGAAGCGGCAGCACGGGCGGCCCGACGACGCCACCCCTGGCGACCTGGCCGACGACCCCGAACTGATCGCGCGGATCCAGGTGGCCGTTGAAGATGCGAATACGGCAGTGTCCCGCGCGGAGTCGATCCGCCGGTTCCGGATCCTCGGCCGCGACTTCACCGAGGCGTCCGGCCAGCTAACCCCTTCGGACAAGGTGCGCAGGCACGTGATCGCCAGGGACTTCGCTGCGGACATCGAGGCGCTCTACAGCCCGACTGGCCCACGGTAGCTGAGCTCAGCGGGAATGAGTTGAGCGAAGTCAGCAGCAGGATGCCCTGGCCAGGGACGAATGGCTCTACTGCCGTGGTCCGGATGGCAGTTGGCTCGATGCTGGTGGGAGTGGGGCAAGGGTGCGCGTGGTTGAAGACATCGCGCGGGTCCCGCCTGGCCTTGACTGCCTGCAGGGCGGGATCGCCGCAGGTGTCAGCGCCGCGCGCTTGGGTCACGCCCGGCTTGCGTCGCCGGCGGGGGTCAGTTCACGCAGGGAATGCCGTTCTGCGCGCTGACCGCGCCGCCCTGCGGGCCGGTGCTGGGGACCACTACGGCCGGCGACGGCGTGGCGGATGCGCTGATCTGCGGCATCGTGGCGCTGGCGCCGAGCAGGATCTGGACGTGCCCGGCGGCGACCGATGCGCTCGCCGTGGCGGTCACGCCGAACATGGCCGCGATCCGGCTGGCGCTCGCCGCCGCGCCCGCGCCGTAGCTGACCGTTGTGGCAGCGCGGTAGCTCGCGTTCCCGACCTGGCCGGCCCGGTACCCCTCGCTCACCAGCGCGGCCGAGACGCGCCCGGCCAGGCCGGCCGTGTCGCCGCCGTTGAGCACGTCCACCGTGCTGCGGGCCGTCGCCCGGTGCCGGGCGGCCGACGGGCTGGGCGGGCTGGGCGGGCTGGGCGGGGGATAGAACGTGGCGTGCACGATCGCCTTGATGTAGGCGGGGCTGACCGCGTTGGCGTCCTGGCCGCCGATGGTCGCGTAGCCCTGGATCGGCAGCGTCCGGAAGGTGATGTTACCGCTGGTCAGGCTCCGTTCCTGGGCGGCGAAGTCGAGCAGGTTCCAGCCGGAGTCGGTGATGACGTACTGCTTCGCCACGGACAGCAGCGCCTGCACCTTGGTCAGGTCGCTGAGCACGCCATCGGTGCGCAGCTGGTGCAGGACCGCGTCGAGGAATGCCTGCTGGCGGTGCGTGCGGTCCAGGTCACCGTTGGGCAGGCCATCGCGCTGGCGGACGAACGCCAGCGCCTGCGCGGCGTCAAGATGCTGGTAGCCGGCCCGGAAGTCCGCGCCGGAGTTGGGGTCATAGACCGCATGCCGGAGGCAGACGTTTACTCCGCCGAGGACCTGGGCCAGCTCATAGAACCCGTCCAGGTTGACTTCGGCGAAATGGTCGATATGGACCCCGGTGAGCTTCTCCACCGTCGCCACGGCGGCGCTGCGGCCGGCCTCATTACCGAGGAACGCCAGCTGGTCCTGGCTCATATCCGGGTGCTGGGCACGAAGCTTCGCCTGCTCGTAGTACATGCTCACGCCGTAGGCCTGGTCGATCTTGCCCGCCTGCTGGGGCCCCACGGTGCCGGCGAAATTGACCCAGTCGTCGCGGGGAATGGAGAAGCCGACTGCCTTCTTGCCGTTGGCCGGTATATGGATCAGGATCAGCGTGTTCGTGTCGTTTCCGCCGACGCCGTTCTCGACCCCCTGCGTGCTTCCCGCGTGCAGCGCGGCGAGGATGTCGGGCGGCAGGATGTTCCCGTTCCAGTCCCTGCGGCTCTCCAGGCCCATCAGCAGGATGTTCTGCGCGCCGGTCGAGGGGCCGCTGGCGATCGCGTGCGAGGAGCCGATGCTGCCCACGTCGCGGACAACGAAGTAGCAGAAGCCGCTGATCACCAGTACGAGGGCAGCGGCGATGCAGCTGACGGGGTAACCGGCCTTGCCCGCGATCCCCCACAGCGCCGTGTCCGTCTGCGCCCTGCGCAACGCATCCCTCCGGGGCCGACACTCTGCGGCGAAGATTACCTGAGCCCCCTGACCAGGCCGAACCGGCTACCATCTGGGAGCAGATGAGCGAGCCACGATGGCGCGAAGCGGACCCGCGCCCGCCATATAACGGCGTGCCGGGATCCTACCCCAGCGTGCGCGGGCGGCGGCCGTCCGCGCGGGGTGACACGCGCGGACATTCGTCACCGCCGGGCCGGGCGCCGCGGCGTTGGGGCGAGCTGCCCGGCAGGTCCGGGATCTTCATCGTCATCGCTGGTGCCGTGCTTGGCCTGGCTGTGACCATCATGTCTGGAAGTGACCCCGGCCTGCTCCTCGGCATCTTCGTCATCGCCGGCGCTGTCGCCGGCGCGCTCGCGGTCCAGCCCCGGGCCGCCTACCGGATCATCCCGGTGCCGGCGCTCGCGTACCTGGCCGCCGCCATCGTGGCCGGCCTGATCAGGGACCGGGCCACCGATACGTCCCTGACCGGCCTCGCGATCAGCGCGGCCCGCTGGATCGGGGCCGGATTCCTGCCGATGATCGCGGCCACCGTGCTGGCCGTCGCGATCACCGCCGTCCGCTGGCGGGGGAGCGGGCGGCCAGGGCGCGGGCGCGCTCATCCGGGCAGCGTTCCGGCCGGCCAGCCGCCAGCGCGAGAGCCCGGCGGCAGCCGGACCGGCCGGTCCCGGCGCATGCCCTGACCAGGGAACTGCCCCGAGTCCCGGTCAGTTCAGCGGAACCTCGACCGCGACATCCTGTTCCGGGTAGTACGCCGCCACATCCTTCGCGCCGTACTTTGCCCGGAACTTGTCGAGGATCTCGCCGACTCTGGCCGGATCGGTAATCGGAGGGCTTGCGCAGTTCTCGCCCGCCGGGGCTTTGCCTGCGGGTTCTGATCCCTGACACTGGGCTGGTGACGGAGCGCTGCATGATCCGCGGTTACCTCATCAGGCGCAGCAGGCACGCTCGACATCGTGATTGACGCTACCGGGGCGGCTGCGGTATCCGGGCAGTGCCCGCAGCTCACGCGCAACGGGGGCGACGACGCAGCAGCGCTGCAGGCGCTGCAGACCGACAGGACCGTGCACAACATTGTCATCGAGACCTGACGACACCGGCCCCGGTTCCGCTCGCCCCGGTCAGCCGGACGGCGCCGGCCGGACTCACTCTGTCCTCGGCATCGACCTGGGCACCAGTTCGGTCAAGGTCATCGTGGCCGGCCCGGACGGGCAGCCGCTGGCCATGGCGACCGCCGAGTATCCCGTCGTCGCCGCCCAGCCCGGCCAGGCTGAGTCCGACCCCGCAGCGTGGTGGGCTGCGGTCATGGCGGCGGTACGTCAGGCGGCCGGCTCGGCCGGCACCAGCCCGTCGGCCATCGGGCTGTCCGGCCAGATGCACGGGCTGGTGCTGACCGGCCCGGGCGGGGAGGTGCTGCGGCCGGCCTTGCTGTGGGCCGACGGCCGCGCCGCGCCCTGCCTCGCGGCCTACCGGCGGCTCGGCCCCGCGGCGCTGGCGCGGCTGGCCAACCCGCTCACTCCGGGGATGGCGGGCCCGCTGCTGCTGTGGGTGGCCGAGCATGAGCCCCTGGTCTACCAGCGCGCCCGGTGGGCCTTGCAGCCCAAGGACTGGCTGCGCCAGCGCCTCACCGGGCGCGCTCAGGCCGAGCCCAGTGACGCCTCCGCGACGCTGCTCTATGACCTGCCCGCGGACCGGTGGGACAGCGCCACCGTCGCCGGCCTCGGCCTCAGCGCCGACCTGCTCGCGCCGCTGCTGCCCGGCTCCGCGCAGCTGGCCGGGACGCTGACGGCCGAGGCGGCCGCCGAGCTCGGACTGCCTGCCGGCCTGCCGGTGGCGGCCGGCGCCGCCGACACCGCCGCTGCCGCGTTCGGGACCGGGCTGAGCCATCCGGGCGAGGTCCAGCTGACCATCGGGACCGGCGCGCAGCTGGTCACGCCGCGCGACAGCCCGGCCGCGCGCCCGGAAACCGGGACGCACCTGTACCGCAGCGCCGGCCCGGGCTGGTACGCCATGGCCGCGACCCTCAGCGCCGGGATCGCCCTGAACTGGGTCAGGTCGACGCTCGGAGCCAGCTGGGCGCAGCTGTACGACGCGGCCAGCGAGCTGCCTCGTCCCGGTGACCCGGTATTCCTGCCGCACCTGCCCGGCGAGCGCACCCCGTACCTGGATCCGCAGATGCGCGGGGCCTGGACGGGTCTCGGGCTCGGGCATACCCGGACTGACCTGTTGCGGGCCGCCCTGGAAGGCGTTGCCTTCGCCATCAGGGACGCGCTGGATGCCCTGCCTGGCGCGGACTCGGCCGCCGCGGTCCGGCTGGCCGGCGGCGGAACTGCCGCACAGCCCTGGCGGCAGATGCTGGCGGACATCCTGCGGCTGCCCTTGCAGGCCGTCGACGTGCCCGCCGCGTCGGCCCGCGGGGCGGCACTGCTCGGCGCCTGTGCCATCAGCCTGCTGACGCCGGCCGATGTTTACGGGCCGCTCGCGCCGGCCGCCCGCCAGGTCGCCGAGCCCGACCCGGCCAGCATGGAGCGGTTCGCGGTCCGCCGGCAGTCCTTTCTGCATGCCCTGCATCAGCTGCGCTGCCGCACCGGCCCGGCCGCCTAGCCCGCTGCCGCACCGTCAGCGGCCCGGGATCGGGGCCGGGTTCGCTGAGGCGGCCAGCATCTCGGCGACTGCCGCCTCCGCCTCCGCCTCCGCCGGGGCCGGGAGCTGCGCCGGCGCCGCCGGGATCGCTGGCAGCGCGGTCGAGCGTCTCCGCCTGCGTGATCTCTGAGCCGGACGGGTCGAGATAACGGAAGCCATCCGGGACCCGGACGCGGGTGATGCCGGGCCGCCCGGGACCGGCTCAGGTGGATATGTCCGGGTAGGGCAGGCTCCAGTGGCCGAGCCTCGCCGCGTACTCACGCTGGAACGCCAGCGGCTCCGGGTAGTCGCGCTCGAACATGGCGATGAACAGGGTCAGCGTCAGGAAGCTGTGCGCGCCCAGCTCGAACAGGCCGACGTAGTCGTGCGTGGCCAGCGCTTCCCGCTCAGCATCGGTAAAGGTAAGCCAGGTGCTGCGTTCTGCCTCATGGCAGTTGAGGATCACGTTGGCCCGCTGCGCCTCCCACCAGGCGACCGTGCCGCGGGGGTCGTCGCGGTAGCGCTCGACCAGCGCCGGGTCGCGGTCGACGGTGTAGAGGAACTTGTCGAGCAGGTACCTGCTCATGGCTTCCCCTCCGGGTACCAGGTGAAGTAGGCCTCCATGGTGTGGAACAGGTCAAGCGAATCCGCGTAGTCCGCTTTCACGTTCTCCCCGGCGACGCCCATCATGAGCATGAAGTCCATGAACCCGTGGGTCGCGTTGCCCGGCTCCCACAGGCTGTCCAGGCTGACCCGGGCCAGCGCGGACTCCAGGTCGCCCGACGCGATCCACTCGACCGCCTTGCGGTCGAACTCCGGATCGGGGCCATGCGGGCCGAACTGGCGCGGGCCGCCGAGTTCCAGCGACAGGTGGCCGGTGCCGATGATGGCCACCCGCTGGTCGCTGGGCCAGGACTCGACTAGCTCGCGGATGGTCTTGCCCAGCTGCACGAACCGTTTCGGCTGCGGCATCGGCGGGGCGAAGATATTGGTATAGACGGGAACGACCGGCAGATCCGCCTCGGGCCGCAGCGTGATGATCGGGCAGGTGATGCTGTGGTCGATCCGCAACTCGTTGCTGAAGGCCAGGTCGAACCCGGCGTCGATGCCCTCGCGCAGCAGGTAGCCGGAGAGTTCCTCGTGCCCGCGCAGCAGCATCCGGGGCAGCCCGAACTCCCGCTCCTCGTTGTAGAAGTTCGCGTCGTAGAAGGGCGCCTTGCCAATCAGGAACTGGGGCAGGTTGTCCAGCCACAGCTGATGGAAATGATCACTGCCCACCATGACCAGCACGTCGGGGCGCGCCCGGCTGAGCGTCTCACGGAACGCGCTGATCTTGGCCACCCACTCGTCGGCGAACGGCGGCCGGTCCTGCCCGGTAGCCGTGCTCGCCCGGTAGTAGAACGGGTGATGCGTCGAGGCGATGACCGCGGCGACAGTGGCCATGGCAGCTCCTTATCCGGGTCGCTTAGCTGGTTCTGCCGGCTGAACGAGTGAAGTTCTGCACCAGCACGTCAGCGCGGCGGGCTAGCTCGCGGGCTGCGGCCTGGGGCGCCGACTGGCAGGCGGCCCAGGCCGCGCTGATCGCCCCGGCCGTGGCCAGCAGCAGCGGCAGGTACTCGCCGGTGAGAACCTCGACCGGTGTCTCGGCGGCGTGCACGGTGACGTTCATCGCCGCGATGACCCGCCCGTCCCCGTCCCGCAGGGCTGGCGTCACGGCGTGCCATGCGATCACCCCCTGCGGCTGATAGCGACCGGAACGACTGTAGCGTGACCTGGCGAACTTGTCCGTACAGCGGACAGCGCGCTGGCTCTTCCGCCGTGCGCCGCGCCTTGCCTCGTGACAGCGCCTCGTGGCAGCGCCTCTTGACAGCGCCGCACCGCAGCGGCCACGCTTCCGCTCAGACTACGAACGGCCGGGTTGCGGACACCTGTCCGCGCGAGCCGCGGGCAGCTTCACAGTGGAGGTCCGCCATGGCATCCGCATCGAGCCCTGACCTGACGCCGGGCCGGCCGCTGGTGTTCCGCAACGCCACCGTGCTGACCATGGACGATGCCCATCACGTGCACCACGGCGCCGACGTCCTGATCACCGGTGAGCGCATCACGGATGTGGGCCCGGCGCTCGCGGTGCCGGAGGGCACCGCCGAGATCGACGCGACCGGCGGGATTGTCCTGCCGGGGATGATCGACACCCACCGGCACATGTGGCAGACCGCGATGCGCGGTTACGGCGCCGACTGGACGCTCACCCAGTATTTCGTCTGGTACTACCTGCAGTGGGGCAAGGTCTTCCGGCCGGAGGACATCTTCGCGGGCAACCTGCTGTCCGCGATCGAGGCGATCGACGCCGGCGTGACCACGACAGTCGACTGGTCACACGGCCTGCAGACGGTCGCGCACGCCGAGGCCGCTGTGGACGCCCTGGTTGAGGTCCCCGGCCGGTTCGTGCTCGCCTACGGCAACATCCAGCAGGGCCCGTGGGAGTGGTCCGCCGCTCCCGAGTTCCGCGAGTTCGTCGCCAGGCGCTTTGGCAGCGGCAACGACATGCTCGGTTTCCAGATGGCCTTTGACGTGACCGGCGACCCGGCGTTCCCGGAGAAGGCCGCCTTCGAGGTCGCGCGGGACCTGGGCGTGCCGGTGACCACGCATGCCGGAGTCTGGGGCGCGACCAGCGACGACGGAATCCGGCTGATGCACGAGAACGGGTTCATGACCCCGTCCACCATCTACGTGCACGCGGCGACGCTGACCCGCGATTCGTATCACCGGATCGCCGCCACCGGGGGCACCGCCTCGGTGTCCACCGAGAGCGAGCAGAGCGCTGGCCAGGGCTACCCGCCCACCTGGCGGCTGCGCGAGCATGGCATCCCGATGTCGCTGTCCATGGATACCAGCGTGTGGTGGAGCGGCGATCTGTTCTCCGCCATGCGGGCCACCCTGGGCGCGGACCGGTCCCGCGAGCACCTGGAGGCGCACGGCAGGCAGCAGACCGTCACCCACTGCCATCTCCGCGCCGAGGACGTGGTGGACTGGGCCACCCGCGGCGGCGCGAAGGCGCTGGGGCTGGACTCGGTCACCGGCAGCCTGGAGCCGGGCAAGAAGGCCGACGTGGTGCTGATCAAGAACGACGACTCGCCGGTGATGTTCCCGGTGCTCAACCCGTACGGGCACGTCGCGTTCCAGGCCCAGCGCGGCGACGTGCACACGGTCGTGGTGAATGGCCGGGTCGTCAAGTACGACCACCGGCTGGCCGGCGTGGACCTGGCCCGGGCCCGGCAGCTGGCCGGGCAGACGGCCGAGTACCTGATGGGCCAGCTCGGGCCCGAGGCCTGGGCCGAGGGGATGCATCCGGAGGTTCCGGAGACCAAGGTGCTCGACAATCCCTACACCTATACCCGGTGGGACGCGGGCTCAGCGCAGTGGAAAGGCGGCGGCCAGCCTGACCAGCCCGCCTGACCAGCCAGGTTCAGGACGCCGCCGCTGGCGCCCCGGCGCGGTCGTGCGCGGTGAAGGTCAGCCTTCCGTCCCCGACGTCAATGGTGACCTGCTGGCCCGGCATGATCTCGCCGTCCAGCAGCAGCCGCGATAGCCGGTTCTCGACCTCGCGCTGGATGGTCCGGCGCATCGGACGCGCGCCGAACTCCGGCTGGTGGCCGTGCTCGGCGATCCAGTCCACCGCGGCCGGGGTGAGTTCTATGGTCACTTTACCGAGCACGTCACCTCGCGGAGGTCGGCCCGCGGCGTCGCGGCCGCCGCAGGCTAGTAGGGTTCCCACCGCCAGCCGTCCTTGTCCTCGCACCTGATCGCCTTGCCGTCACCGGCCACGCCGGCCATGCCGTGATCATCGCTTCGGCAGTACTCGCCGGGCTCGTAGCAGGTGCCCTTGTCGCTGAGCGGGCGGCAATGAGCGGACGGCGCCGGTGCCGCCGGCGAGGCCGGCGCCACCGGCTTGCGGGCCACAGGGCTCAGGTCCGGCTTAGGCGTCGGCTTCGGCCGCGCCAGCGGGATGAACGCCGTCCAGCACCATCCCTCCTGGCCGCGGCTGGATGCGGTGACATTCACGATCACGCGGTAACCGGGCGTGGCGTTGACGTAGTACCAGACCATGGCCTGGCCGTGGCTCGAGGCGTCCCCGCTCTTGACATCGGGGCCAATCGCGTAGTGGGCGGTGACCCGGATCTGGGCCTGCGCCACCGTGCGCACCAGGACGCTGTCGCGGCTGTCATTCTCGGGCCTGCCGCTCGTCATCCGCGCGGTGCAGAGGACGGCGGGCAGGCGGGTCGCTGCGGCAGCGGCCGTGGTGTCGTGCGGCCGGACGGCCGCCTTGGGGGCCAGCACGCTGCCGCAGGCGGCCAGCAGGGCGGTGGCGGCTAAGAGACCCAGCACCCCGGCCCGGTGCTGAAAGTAGCACTTCATGCGCGGATAGTAGCGGGCCTGATGTCCGCGCGTGCTGCTTTCGCGCCGGTAACGCCTCAGCTCTCAGCGGAAGCGCAGGTGGTCAGGAATGCGGGCTAATAATCAGTCCGCTCGTCCAACATCTCGCGCAGCCGGATGGCCGCATCCTCGATGTCCCGGTGCTTGTACTGCCCGGCCCGCACCTCCGCGGAAAGGACCCCGCAGCGGTGCACGCGCGCGAAGTCGCCGTAAGGGAATTTGTACCTGGCCTTGGTCTGCTCGGGCTCCTCGTCATCGAGGCCGAGGTGCCAGCTGGCGTATTCGTCCCAGAGGTGAGTCTCGATGAACTCGTTCTCCTGGCGGGTCGACGGCTGATGCTCGCTCCAGTCGGTGCGCTGGTCGAGCACCACCCTCCCCTTCCTGATCTGCTCTTGCGCGAACGCGTAGGAGCGCTCGCTCAGCTTGGTCGTCATGTGCTTCTCCATGCGGTGATCGTCAGCTCCCTGGAGCGCCCTGCCCGCTGCCGCCCGGCCGCCAGGATCACGACAGAACCCGCAGCCGCACCGTCGGGCTCATGTCCCGCAGGCGGGTCACCACCGCATCGGGATAGTCGATCCCGATATCGGTCAGGGCGTAACCGAGGTCGCCGCGGGTGCCGAGCAGCTGGGCCTCCACATTCACCTCGTGCTCGGCCAGGACCGAGTTGATTTCCGCCATCACGCCGGGCACGTTCTGGTGCAGGTGCGCCAGCCGGTGCGTGCCGGTGGCCGGCGGCAGCGCCACCTGCGGCAGGTTCACCGACAGCGAGGTGGCCCCCTCGGCGGTGAAATCGGCGAGCTTGCCGCCGACGAAGGCGCCGATGTCGGCCTGGGCCTCTTCGGTCGAGCCGCCGATGTGCGGGGTGAGGATCACGTTCGGCAGGCCGCGCAGGACGGACGCGAACTCGGTCCCCGATGACCGCGGCTCGTCGGGGAAGACGTCCACGGCTGCTCCGGCCAGGTGGCCGGACAGCAGATGCCGGCGGAGTGCCTGGTGGTCGATCACGAAGCCGCGGCACAGGTTGAGGAACAGCGAGCCAGGCCGCATCCGGCTGAATTCCTTCTCGCCGAACAGCGAGCTATTGGACGGGCGGCCGTCCACGTGCAGGCTCACCACGTCGGAGATCTTGAGCAGTTCCTCGAGGCTGACGCAGCGCCGGGCGTTCCCGAGCGCGAGCTTGTCGGCGGTGTCGTAGAAGACCACCCGCATCCCGAGCGCCTCGCTGACGACCGACAGCTGCGCGCCGATGTTGCCGTACCCGACGATGCCCAGCGTCCGGCCGCGGACCTCATGCGCGCCGTCGGCCGACTTATCCCACACGCCCGCGTGCATCCGGCTGTCCTTCTCGGTGAGCCGGCGGGTCAGCGCGATGATCTCGGCCAGGGTCAGCTCGACTACGCTGCGCGTATTCGAGTACGGCGCGTTGAACACGGCGACGCCGAGCGCCGAGGCGGCGGCCAGGTCGATCTGGTCGGTCCCGATGCAGAACGCCCCCACGGCGATCAGGTCCGGCGCCGCCGCGAGTACGGCCGCGCTGACCTGGGTCTTGGATCTGATCCCGAGCAGATCGATACCCGGCAGGGCGGCCGCGAGCTCGGCCTCGTCCAGCGCCGAGGAGAGCGCGGTCACCTCCAGGCCCGCCTCCTCGAGCAGCCGGGAAGCCTCAGGGTGGACGTTTTCCAGCAGCAGTGCCCTCACCGCCCCAAGGCTAATGGAGCTTGTCAGCAGGTTCCGCCGCGCCGTCCCGCTCAGGCCGCCGGGAAATAGGCGAGACTGGCGGAACCTGGAGGTGACACATGAAGCCCTTCGTGATCAACCGGCATGGTCGCCTGGTCTTCCCGGCCAGTTTCTCCGCCGAGCTGGACTTCTCGGTGCTGGAGACGCTCGATCAGTTCATCGCGGTGATCGGCCGGGATTTCGAGGCGAAGGCACCGACGGGGACCGACATCCTGGCCCGGGCTGAGTCGGGAGCCTATCCGGGGCGGTTCGAGCTGCTGCGTGACCTGGCTCAGAACCTCTTCTGGGCCAGCCGTTACTCGATCACGATGTTCGAGAAGCGGCCGACGCGCTGGCGTGACCTTCCCAAGCACCGCGGTGACGTCTTCCTGCCGGTGCTGACTCCGTGGCAGGACGGCGAGCGCAAGGTGGCCGCGGTCCGGCGCGCCTTCGGCGAGCTGCCGTCCACCTGGGACGACGGCACTGAGGACAAGATATTCGGCCTGCTGTTCGACTTGTTCCGCAACAAGCTGCACCACGCCACCGAGATGCCGCCGATCGGGCCGACGGTCGCGCAGTTCCTGGAGCAGCCCGGCGCGCTGACGTTCGTGATGGGCGGGTACGACCCGGACTACCCCGTTTTCTCGGCCGAGGAGATCCTCGATGCGCGGGAGGGCGTGCCCGAGCTGGAAGCACTGATGCGCTGGGCGATGGTGCTGCACAACCAGTATCCGTGGGACCGCTCCCGCACCGGGCTGCGCGACGCGTCCGGGATCGGCGACGACGATTTCGTGGTCGCGTTCCATCCGCTCAGCCGGGACGTGATGGCCTTCATTGACCGGGCCGGGAGCGCCGGCCCGGCCGGAGTTTCCGCACCGCCGGCTCCGGTCGAGGCCGTGGCTCCGGCGGCGCCCTATCCGCCGGTGCGGGTTCGCGAGGCCTTCGCGATCCAGCCGAAGCTGGCGGCGCTGGCGGTGGTGCGCGGCGAGCACGTCTGTGACAACACCGACGTTATCCGCAACGCGAGCTTTTCCTGGTCGCCGATGACTGCAGCCGAGATCACCGCGAAGACCGGCATCCGGCAGCGCCGCTATACCAGCCGGAGACTGGAGGAACTGGCCCTGGATGCCGCCCGCGCCGCGCTGGCCAGGTCGGGCCGGCCGCCCGCCGAGATCGGTGCCGTGCTGGTCGCCACCTGCACCAGCAGCCGGCAGATGCCGTCGGTGGCCTGCTGGCTGTCGGGCGAGCTGGGCCTGCTGCAGACGCACGCCTCGGCCGACCTGATCGCTGCCTGCGCGGGACTGCCCTACGGCCTGGCTGAGGCGATCCGGCTGCTGCAGGAGGTCAGGCGGCCGGTCCTGCTGGTCTGCGCCGAGAAGTTCTCGGACAAGATCGGCAGCGCCCGGCCCGCGCGGATGATCTTCGGGGACGGTGCCGCGGCGATGGTGCTCGTCCCGGCAGCCGCCGGGACGGCCGGTGACGTGGAGGTGGTGCAGACCTACGCGAGCGGGCCGCGCAGCGAGGTGAACTCGATCATCTGGCCGAATCCCGAGTTCGATAATGACGTCACCGTCTACGGCCCGGAGGTCAGGTCCCTGGCCCAGCGCTACCTCGGTCAGATGCTCGCCGAGCTAGCCGCCCAGAGCGACCCGGACGACCCCGGCCGGACGCTGCTGGAGAGCATCGAGCTGATCGTGCCGCACCAGGCGAACAAGACGATGATCCTCAGCCTCGCCGCGAACGCAGGGCTGTCCGCCGGGCAGCTGTACTTCAACGTCGAGACGATGGGCAACGTATCGGCCGCGAGCATCCCGATCGCGGTGCACGACGCCGTCCGCGATGGCGTGATCACCCGCCCGACCAGGGTCTTCGCGCCCGGCTTCGGGGCCGGTGCCGTCGGCGGCTACGCGGTCCTGCGGATCGACCCGGCCATCGTCGCGGATGAGGCAGCACCAGACCCGCCGGGTGCCGCCCGCCGCCGGTTCCCGGCGGCATCGCCGCCGACCGGGACCACGACCGACGATGTCCGCGTCGCCTTCGGCGAGTGACCGGGCCAGGACTCCGGCCCGGCAGGCCGGACCGGGGAGCGCCGCCTCTGGTCCGCCGGCGGGCGGCACCGCAGGAGAGGGCCGCGCCGCGCGGTGACCGGGCGTTCCTGGCCAGCCCGCGCGTATCGCTGTGCGATACAGTCGGCTCGGTAACTGCGAGGCGACGCCGAGTATCGGATGGCCCCCCGACCCGAGTGATAGCACTACGTCGTCAGCTGCGGCCAGGCCCTGCTGGAGGATGATGCGATGCCCCGGCTGACGCGACAGGACTTCGAGAGGCTGCTGGAGTTCCGCACCAGCCTGCGCGAGTTCCAGCGCTGGAGCGAGGATCAGGCGCAGGCGGCCGGCCTGACTCATGTTCAGCACCAGCTGCTCGTCGCGGTCAAGGGGCACCCGGGCAGCAAGCCGCCCACCGTCGGCGACCTGGCGGATTACCTGCTGCTGCGGCCGCATAGCGCGGTCGAGCTCGTCGACCGCGCTGAGGCGGCCGGGCTGGTCGAGCGGACGCATGACCCCGACGACGGGCGGGTCGTGCGGGTTCAGCTCACCGGTAAGGGCGACCGGATCGTGGTCCGGCTGACCCGGGCTCACCTGAGCCCGGCTGCATGATCTGGCCGCTGTGCTGAATGAGCTGGTGGACGACCAGGACGGCGAGCGCAGTGCCGACGAGCGGCGGCCGACGGGTCAGGGAACGGCAGGCTGATCAGGTGCCGTGCCCGGTACGCGCGGCCGGCCTGCGGCTGGCCCGCGGCTAGCGCGGCCCGCGCTCGTTCAGCCGCGCTCGTTCAGCCGCGCCCACTCGGCCGTCGCATCGGCGGCCCAGCTGGCGTGCAGCCTGGCGAACAGGCCGGCCGCCTGCGCACCGCTCCACCTGGCCGGGAGCAGGGCGCCGGGCAGGCCCGGGTCAATCCACGGGAAGCGCCGCCAGGCGTGCACGAGGTCGATGACCTGGGCGAGCGGGTCGATGGTCGCGGCGCCGGCGAACTCGCCGATGAACTCGCGGTAGCTCTGCTCGATCGCGTCCAGGTCCCAGGCCCGGCTGATCATGCTGGCCAGATCACCGCCGCCCTGGTACTCGGCGGTGAAGATCTGCGCTCCCTCGAGCACGCCAGCCTCCTCGAGGACCCGCCTGGCCTCCGCGGCCCGCCCGGCGTGGCTGCTGATCCACACTCCCGGCGCGGGGCTGCCGAAGCCGGCCCGGCCCAGCCTGGTGCGCAGCAGGTGCCGGGCCGGCCGGTCCGTCTCGGGGGCGCGGGCCAGGACGAGCAGCCAGCGGCCGTCCCATTCCGGCGCGGATCCGGTGAACCCGTAGATCCGCTCCGTGCCCTCGGCGAGCAGCCGCTCGGCCTCGCCGGTCAGCTGCCAGCGCGTCCGGCGGCCGACCCGCTCGGAGGTAAGCCAGCCGTCGGCGGCCGTGCGCATCAGCGCCTGGCGGCTGGCCTTCTCTTCCACCCCGAGCCGGGACAGCACGCTGATGACCGCGGACGTCCAGGCCAATCCGCCGCCCGGCAGCACGAACTCGCCGAGCACCGTGAAGAGCAGGCCGCGCGCGCTCTCCGTGCCGGCCGCGTGCCGCCGGGACATGGCCGGGACGGAGGTCGCGGCGACGGACAGGGCGGGAGCGGGGGACTGCATGCTGCCGGTCACCTCCCGCTCACGTGCCGCGCCGAGCGGCCACCGGTCATGCTACATGTCCCGTTTACGGCTGACCCTGGCCTTGTAGCACGACTTCCGCCGCCGGCCGCGGCGGCAGAGCCGCGGGCCCGGATCGGCTAGATGTGCTACAGGGTCTTGACGTATTGACAGATAAACGTAGCATATGAGGAACGGTAACAGGCCGACAGGCGGGAGACCAGCCCATGACCACCGTGGCTTCGCAGGACATGGCCGCGCGGCCGGGCTCCGCAGCGGGCACCGCAGCCGCGCAGCCGCTGGTCGAGTTCCGGGTGGACCCGGAAAGCTACCGGCACTGGCGGATCGCCGTCGACGGCCCGGTTGCCACCCTCACCATGGACGTTGACGAGCATGGCGGCCTGCAGGACGGCTACGAGCTGAAGCTCAACTCCTACGACCTGGGCGTGGACATCGAGCTGTACGACGCGGTGCAGCGGCTGCGGTTCGAGCATCCCGAGGTGCGCGCGGTCGTCATGACCAGCGGCAAGGACAAGATCTTCTGCGCGGGCGCGAACATCCGCATGCTGGCGGCCGCAGCGCATTCGTGGAAGGTGAACTTCTGCAAGTTCACCAATGAGACGCGCAACGGCATCGAGGACGCCACCACCCACTCGGGGCAGACGTACATCGCCGCCCTCAACGGCACCGCGTCGGGCGGCGGCTACGAGCTCGCTCTCGCCTGCGGCCACATCATGCTCATCGACGACCGGTCGTCCGCGGTCTCGCTGCCGGAGCTGCCGCTGCTCGGCGTGCTGCCCGGCACCGGCGGCCTGACGCGCGTCGTCGACAAGCGCCATGTCCGCCGCGACCTGGCCGATTACTTCGCCACGAAGGCTGAGGGCGTGAGCGGCCGGAAGGCCGTGCAATGGCGCCTGGTGGACGAGGCCGTGCCCCGGCCGGCGTGGGCCGGCACGGTAGCCGAGCGGGCGGCCGAGCTGGCCGCGCGGTCCGCGCGCCCGTCCGGGGTACCCGGCGTCACCCTGACCAGGCTGGCCAAGCAGCGGACCGGGGACGCGATCAGCTATCGGCACGTCTCGGCGAAGCTCGACCGCGCGGCGGGCATCGCGGAGATCACCGTGCGCGGGCCGGCCGCGGACGCCCCGCCGGACGCCGCGGCGATCCGCGCGCAGGGCGCGGATTTCTATCTCCTGGCGGTCAGCCGCGAGCTCGACGACCTGATCCTCGACCTGCGCACGAACGAGCCGGCGCTCGGGACCTGGGTGCTGCGCACGGCCGGCGATCCGGCCCTGGTGCTGGCTTACGACCAGCTGATGCTCGACCACGCCGGCGACTGGCTGGTCAACGAGATCGTGCTGTATCTCAAGCGCACGCTGAAGCGGCTGGACGTGACGAGCCGCAGCCTGATCGCGCTGATCGAGCCGGGCAGCTGCTTCGCGGGGTCGCTGCTGGAGCTCGCGCTGGCCGCCGACCGCTCCTACATGCTGGCCGGGGTGTTCGAGGACGTCGACCCGGACGCGACGCCCGCCGCCCTCACCATCAGCGGGATGAACCTCGGCCCGCTGCCCATGGGCAACGGGCTGACCAGGCTGGCGACGCGCTTCGTCGGCGACGCTGGGGCGCTCGCCGCGGCAGAGGACCGCGCGGGCGAGCCGCTGGAAGCTGACGCGGCCGGCCTGCTGGGCCTGGTGACGTTCACGCCCGACGACATCGACTGGGACGAGGAAGTCCGGATCGCGATCGAGGAGCGGGCCAGCTTCAGCCCCGACGCGCTGACCGGCCTGGAGGCGAATTACCGCTTCGCCGGGCCCGAGACCATGGAGACAAAGATCTTCGGCCGCCTCTCCGCCTGGCAGAACTGGATCTTCTGCCGCCCGAATGCATCCGGCCCGGACGGCGCGCTGCGCAGGTTCGGCACCGGGCAGCGTGCTGACTTCGACCGGAAGCGAGTCTGAGCCGTGACTACCGCCGCCGATTACACCGAGAAGATCCCCAACAACGTCGACCTGCGCGGGGACCGCCGGCTGCAGCGGGCGCTGGAATCGTGGCAGCCTAATTTCCTGTCCTGGTGGGAATCGATGGGCCCGACGCTGGCGACCCGGGACGTCTACCTGCGCACTGCCATCAACGTCGGCCGGGACGGGTGGGCTCAGTTCGGCCACGTCCCGATGCGGGACTACCGCTGGGGGATCTTCCTGGCCGAGCGCGACCGTGACCGGCGCATCGCCTTCGGCGAGCACAAGGGCGAGCCAGCCTGGCAGAAGGTGCCGGGGGAGTACCGGGCCGACCTGCAGCGGCTGATCGTCATCCAGGGTGACACCGAGCCGGCCTCGGTGGAGCAGCAGCGCAACCTCGGCGCCACCGCGCCCAGCCTTTATGACCTGCGCAACCTGTTCCAGGTGAACGTCGAGGAGGGGCGGCACCTGTGGGCGATGGTGTACCTGCTGCACGCCTACTTCGGCCGCGAGGGACGCGAGGAGGCCGAGGAACTGCTGTACCGCAACTCCGGCAGCGAGGACGCCCCGCGGATCCTGGGCGCGTTCAACGAGGAGACCCCGGACTGGCTGTCCTTCTACATGTTCACCTACTTCACCGACCGGGATGGCAAGTACCAGCTCGGCACGCTGAAGGAATCCGCCTTCGACCCGCTCTCGCGCACCTGCGAGTTCATGCTCAAGGAAGAGGCGCATCACATGTTCGTGGGGACGACCGGCGTGGACCGCGTCGTCGAGCGCACCGCGCAGCTGATGACCGAGCATGACAGCGACGAGGTGGCCGCGCACGGCGGCATCCCCCTGGACGTGATCCAGAAGTACGTGAACTTCCACTACTCGGTGTCGCTGGACCTGTTCGGGGGGGAGACCTCCACCAACGTGGCTAACTACTTCACCGCCGGGCTGAAGGGCCGCTGGTCAGAGGAGCGCCGCAAGGACGATCATCAGCTGACCAGCGACGGGATGTGGGTGGACTCGGTCACCGAGGACGGCCAGATCGGCCAGGCCGAGGTCGCTGCGCTGCTCGGGCTCAATGCCGACCTGCGGCGGGAGTACATCTCCGACTGCCAGAACGGCCTGAAGCGGTGGAACCGGATCCTCGAGCAGGCTGGCCTGCCGCAGCGGCTGCAGCTCCCGAGCGTGGCGTTCAACCGCAAGGTGGGAGCTTTCTCCGGGATCGAGGCGACGCCCAGCGGCGAGCTGATCTCCGCTGCGGAGTGGCAGCGGCGGCAGGACGAGTGGCTGCCCACCGCGGTCGACAGGACCCACGTCCGCTCGCTGATGCAGCCGGTCTACGAGCGCGGCAAGATCGCGGCCTGGATCGCGCCGCCGCGGCAGGGGATCAACGGCCAGCCGTTCGACTACGACTACGTCCACCTGCCCTAGCCCGGCCGCCGCGAGGGAAGGCCACCGGTTCCGTGCGGGCGAGCCCCCCGCCCGGCCTGGCGGCCGGCCGCGCGCGGCAGCGGCGCTGGCGAGTTCATCCTGGACCGGCTCGAGGCCGAGGCCGCCGCGCGGGGCGTGAACTACATCTACAACGTCGTCCCGGCCAGCCATCCCGACCCGCAGTGGATGACCTACTGGCTGGAACTGCACGGCTTCTATCCCTCGCGGCACGGCGACCTGCGCCGTCAGGTGCGAGCGGCCGCCGGGCGTGACCAGCAGGCCTGACCCGCATTCCCGCGGCGGCCGGCCCAGGGCGGGCCGGTGGCCGGCCCGGCCGGTGGCCGGGCGGCACTGTGGCCAGGGCGCGCAGGTGCGCTGGGAGGGGCCCGGCTATTACTCCGGCATCGGGCCCAGCCGGTGCCCGAGCCGCCGATGAGCCTCGATCACGGCCTGGCAGTCCGCATCGGTGTCCGGAAGCAGGCTGATGATGAGATCCGCCTCCGCGGCCAGCCGGCAGGTGCCCGAGGTGACCAGCGGGCACGGCCTGCCCATGGTGCGGCTGGGGCCCTGGCACTGCCGCACCGTGTACCCGGCCGACCGGAGGGCGGCGACCGCGGCGGAATCGAACCAGCTGCGGCTCTCGACGAGTACCCGCCTGGCGCCGGCGGCGTCCGGCCAGCCGGGCAGCCCGCCGGTCACGGAGATCTCGAAGAACGCCGTGCTGCCCTCCGTCGGGTCGGTCAGTACCCAGCCGGAGGGGGCAAGCAGCCGCAGCATCGGCGAGTTGGCCAGCAAGACCGCGGCGCCGAGCCTGTCGATGCCGGCCTGCCGGGCCCGGCGTACCAGGTCATCGAGCAGGATCCGGCCGAGGCCGCGGCCCTGTTCCTGGTCACCGACCGCGATGGCCAGCTCGGCGACGGCCGGCCCGGTGGGCACGTAACGGGCCTCGCCGATGATCGGGCCGGGCCGGTCAGCCGCGAACGCCAGCGCCGACGCCGTGCCCGGCACCCGCTCCAGGCCGGCCAGCTGGCGCAGCACCGACTCAGCCGGCCGGGCGGACAGGAACCGGGTGCTGAAGGACTCAGCGCTCAGCTGGCCGTAGAAGGCCGCGATGGCGGGAATGTCGGCGGCCGAGGCGGAGCGGATGAATACCGCGCGGCCGTCACGCAGCTGGTAGCCCGCATGGTCGGGGGCCATCGGTCCTCATCCGCGACGGGGGCCCCGGCCGGGGGGACCGGGCCGCCGGCGGAGCTGCCGCGGGGATACCGAACGCAGCGGCGCCGCGCGGCGGGACACCGGACTGGCTACCGGAACGGTCATCTTCATCAGGCTTTCCCTGATCCGAGGCTACTGGCCGGGCCGAGGCGGCACAAGGAAGGCGACGGCGGCATCGTGGCTGACGGCGCGCGCATCCCTGGCGGGGCATTGTGTAGCAGGATGGGGACATGCTGGTCGTTCATGTTCATGTGCGGGTCCGGCCGGAAGGAGTCGATGACTTCCTGGCCGCGACGCTGGTGAATGCGCGGGCATCGCTGGGTGAGCCGGGCGTGCTGCGCTTCGACGTCATCCAGGATCAGGCTGATCCGGCGCACGTGGTCCTGGTCGAGGTCTACCGCGACGACGATGCGTCGGCTGCGCACAAGCTGACGCCGCATTACGCGGCCTGGCGTGATGCGGTGGCCGGCCTGATGGCCGAGCCGCGGTCCTCGGCGCGGTTCTCTGCCCTGTTCCCGGCCGCGGCCGAGGGCTGGGCGGCCAGCTTGCCGTGACGCTGACGTTCGAGTTCGCCACGGCCGGCCGCATCATCGCCGGCGCCGGGCGGACCGCGGAGCTGCCGCAGCTGCTGGCCGGGCTCGGATCCCGGCTGCTGGTGTGCACGGGCGCGGACACCAGCCGCCATGCCGGGCTGCTGGCCGGGCTGGGCCTGCCCGCGGCGGTGGTCACGGTGGCCGGCGAGCCCACGGTCGAGCTGGCCAGGACCGCAGCGGCCGCGGCGCGCGAGCATGCGGCGGATGTCGTGGTCGCGATCGGCGGCGGCAGCGTGATCGATACCGGCAAGGCCGTCGCCATGCTGCTGGCCAACGGCGGGGACCCGCTCGACTACCTGGAGGTGATCGGGGCGGGCCGCGCGATCACCCGGCCTGCCGTGCCCTGCGTCGCGGTGCCCACGACGGCCGGTACCGGCGCGGAGGTCACCGCCAACGCCGTCCTCGCGTCCCCGGCCCATCAGGTCAAGGCGAGCCTGCGGAGCAGGCTGATGATCCCCTCGGTCGCGCTGATCGATCCGCAGCTCACCGTGTCCTGCCCGGCGGCTGTCACGGCCGCCAGCGGCCTGGATGCGCTCACCCAGTGCCTGGAGCCGCTCGTCTGCGTCCGGGCCAGCCCGCTCACTGACGGCCTCGCGCGCGAGGGGCTGCGCCGCGCGGGCGCTGGCTTGCGCGCCGCTTACGCCGACGGCAGCGACCTGCAGGCGCGCACGGACATGGCCATCTGCAGCCTGCTGGGCGGGATGGCCCTGGCCAACGCGAAACTCGGAGCCGTGCACGGGCTGGCCGGCGTCATCGGCGGCACCGCCGAGGTGCCGCACGGCATCGCCTGCGCCGCGCTGCTGGCCCCGGTCATCGAGGCCAACGTGCGGGCGCTGCGATCCGGGCCGCCCGGTCACCCGGCCCTGGAGCGCTACGCGCAGGCCGCCCGGCTGCTCACCGGTGACGACGCCGCGTCCATCCAGGACGGCGTGGCCTGGATCCGCGAGACCCTCGCCCTGCTCGCGGTGCCCGGCCTGGCCGCCTTCGGCATCGGCCCGCAGCAGGCCGGCGACATCGCCGCCCGGGCCATCGGGTCGAGCAGCATGCAGGGCAACCCCGTCCCGCTCAGCACTGACGCCCTGCAGGCCATCGTGGCGCAGGCACTCTGAGCCAGCGGCGGCCCGGCAGCGGCCTGGCAGGCCGCTGCCGGGCCGCGAGGCTGGGCTCTCAGGCTGCCGGCCGGGCGGCGCTGGCGACTCGCCGGAGCCGGCCTGGCGCTGTTTGATTACGCATAGTAGTAATCTCGCGCCGTTGAGTAGTTGCTGATCAGCGGGCGGGGGGCCTTCGTTGCCGGGTCGGATATCGCGCCGCAGCATGATGCGGTACGGGCTCGGCACCGCGGGCGCCACGCTCGCGGGCGGGGTCCCGGGCGCACGGGCCAGGGGGGCCGGAGCGCCGTCGCCGGTCATCATGCCCGCATCCCGGCGCCCGCGGGAGCTGCCGCAGCCGCGGCTGCTGCGCAGCGCTGACGGCGTGCTGGACGTGCGGCTGACCGCGGCGCCGGCCGTCGTCGACATGGGCGCGCCCAGGCTGGTCAGGACCTACACCTGGAACAAGGTCGTGCCCGGCTACACCTGGGAGATCCGGCCCGGCGACCTGCTGAGGGTCCGGCTGCGCAACCGGCTGCCGTACCTGCCGCCGCCGAAGGTCATGGTGATGGACCGGCCGCATGAGTGGACGCACACCAACCTGCACACCCACGGACTGCACGTCTCGCCGTCCGGTAACGCCGACAACGTCTTCCTGGACATCCCGCCCGGCGGTGAGCACCGCTACGAGATCCCGGTCCCGCATGATCACCCGGGCGGGCTCAGCTGGTATCACCCGCACCGCCACGGCGGGGTCACCCAGCAGCTGCGGGCCGGTATGGCGGGCATGCTGATCGTCCGGGGCGAGATCGACCGCGTGCCGGAGGTCCGCGCGGCCGCCGAGAAGGTCATGGTGCTGCAGTCGATCCAGCTGGGCGACGACTACCAGCTACTCGATCCCATCCCCGATCCGGCGCCGGATCAGGCATTCTTCCCCCGGGCCCATGCCCTCTACACGGTCAATGGCGTGCTGCGCCCCCGGCTCCGCATGTACCCCGGCGAGGTGCAGCGATGGCGGCTGCTCAACGCCGCCGACAGCACCTTCCTGTCGCTGCACCTGAACCAGCACGACTTCCACGTGCTGGCCTGGGACGGCCTGACCCTGGCCGAGCCCGATACCACCGGCGTCGTGATGCTCTCGCCCGGCAACCGGGTCGACCTGCTGGTCAGGGCCGGGCGCGCGGGGAGCTACGACCTGGTCCTGACGCCCGGCTCCAGCCAGCAGCCCGACATCCCCGGCATGCCGGGGTCGGCCGCCGCCTTGCCGGGCCCGCGGGGCATGGCCATGCCCGGCTTCCCCCCGTTCGACGAGGAGCTGGCGCGCCGGACCGTGCTGACCGTGCACGTGACCGGGCACGGCCGGCCGATGGGCCTGCCGGACTCGCTGCCCGCCTGGAACCCGCCGGTGCTGCCCATCTCCCGGCGGCGGAACTTCGCGTTCACCGTGCAGCGCGAGCCGGACCACGCCTTCCTGTCCTTCGGGGTGGACGGCGTCCCCTACGACCCGGCCGCCCCGCCGTACCGGATCCCGCTCGGCACCGCGGAGGAGTGGACGCTGGTCAACGCCTTCGACCCGAAGCTGATGAACCACGCGCACGTCTTCCACATCCACGTGAACCCGTTCCGGATCACGAGGATCAACGGCCGGGTCCTGGACAAGCCGCTGTGGCGGGACACGTTCGTGCTGCCCAAGCTGGCCGGGGACTCGCTGACCTTCGAGTCGAATTTCACCGACTTTCCCGGCAAGTTCGTCGAGCACTGCCACATGACCTCGCACGAGGACCTCGGGATGATGTCGGCGATCGAGGTCGTCGCCCGGTCCGGCGGCCCGGCCTGACGCGAGGGATGGCGAGGGGAGGGCGGGATGGACAAGGTGGATCGCCGGGATTTCCTGCTGGCCGGCAGCGCGGCCGCGGGCCTGGCCGCCCTGGCCGGCGCGGGCCGGCCGGGGCGAGACAGCCGACGCCGCGCGCCGCGCGCCGCTGGACCAGCTGCGCCGGAAACTCCGGGGCAGGCTGCTGGTCCCCGGCGAGCCGGGATACGAGGCGGCCAGCGCGCCGGCCAACGGCCGGTACGACGCGATCAGGCCGTTAGCCGTCGCCGTCTGCGCCGACGAGCACGACGTGGTCAGCTGCGTCGACTGGGCCCGCCGGTACCGTATCCGGCCGGTGGCCCGCGGCGGCGGGCACAGCTACGCCGGCTTCTCGACCACCAGCGGCCTGCTCATCGACCTGGGCAGGTTCAGCTCGGTCCGCATCGACGCGGCCAGCGGGACGGCCACGCTGGGCGGCGGCACGCTGAACGGCGACCTGTTCAGGGCCCTGAAGGGCGGTCACCTCTTCCTGCCTGTCGGGACCTGCCTGGGAGTGGGCGCAGGCGGGCTGACCCTCGGCGGCGGCATCGGCTACAACACGCGCTGGGCGGGTCTCACCTGTGATCACCTGCGCTCGTCGCGGATCGTCACCGCTGCCGGCGACGTGCTCGACATCGACGCCGCCCGGCACGGTGAGCTGTACTGGGCCTGCCGCGGCGGAGCGGGCGGCAGCTTCGGGATCAACACGTCCTTCACCTTCGACCTGCTCGAGGTGCCGAGGAAGACGGTCAGCTACTACCTCGCCTGGTGGCGCGGCGCCGAAGCCGCGACGGGGGCGTTCGTCGCCTTCGACGAGATCCTCCGCAACGCCCCGGCCGCCTTCAACGCCGTGCTGCTGGCCCAGGCCGCCCCGGTCGGGCCGGCCCTGCGGGAGGCGATGTGGGTGTGGACCCGCGGGCAGTACGTCGGCCCGCTCGACGAGCTCCGCGACCTGATCCGCCCGATGCTGGAGGCGGCCGGGAAGCCGGCCGAGCTGGACATCCGGGAGGTCCCGTTCTGGGCGGCGCAGCAGACCTTCGCCGACGCGCCGTCCAAGCCGCATTCGTTCGGTGACATCTCCCGGTACGCCGCCCGGCCGCTCCCGCAGCACGCTGTCCAGCAGATGATCGACCTGGTCGCCCGCTGCCCGTCCCGGGCGGAGGACGCGCACGGCTCCATCTGGAACCTGGGCTGGGTCGGCGGCGATGTCGTCGACTCGGTGCCGCGAACGGCCACCGCCTACGTGCACCGGGGGATGATGACCCTGTTCCGCCCGACGACCGTGTGGCCCAGCGACGCGCCGCGCTCCGTCGGCCGGGGCCTGGTCGAGTGGTCCGAGGAGATGATGGACGTGCTCCGGCCGCACACGCCGGATGAGAGCTACCAGAATTTCCCCAACCGGCTGATCTCGGACTGGCAGCGGGAGTACTACGGCGAGAACTTCCGCCGCCTGGTCCGGGTCAAGTCGAGGTACGACCCGCACGACCTGTTCCGCAATCAGCAGAGCATTCCGCCCGGGCGGCCGGCGGGTCGCCATCGCTAGGGAGACGACGGACCGGCCCTGGCCCCGCCTCCGGCCGCCGGCCCGTGACCGGCTCGCGGCTGCCCCCGCGAGCCTGCGGGGGGGCGAGGCGGGGGGAATTCGCGCCGGGCGTCGTTGACGAGCGCGTCATCGGCGAAGGTGACCACGATGGCGTCCTCGTCGAAGGCGTTGACGGCGGCGACGTGCCGGGCCACGACACCGGTGAGCACTGCGGGGTCGGTCATGATGTCCGCTTCCTCTCGCGGGCCGGCGGCCGCCGGCTGGCGGCCCGGATCCGAGCCTCGGCGCTCCGGCCGGGGGAGAGTCAACCGGCCCGGCCGGGCTTGACTCTCCTGCTGGGGGAGGGTCGAGACTGGCGTCATGACGGCGGGGCTCACGGTGGGCGACTTCGCGCGGGTGACGCACCTGAGCGTCAACACGCTGCGGCACTATCACCAGGTAGGCCTGCTGGAGCCGGCCGCGGTCCCGGCCAGCGGCTACCGGTACTACTCGCACGACCAGATCCCGGCGGCTCAGGTGATCCGCCCGGGCGCGGGCGGGAAGCCGGGCGCGGGCTGGCCGGCCGGCGGGTCAGCCATGACCGAGCTGGCCGGGCTGACCTCACCGGAGGCCGGCCAGCTGGCCCGGTCCGGCTCCCTGCTGGCCGTTCCGGTCGGCGCGACCGAGCAGCACGGCCCGCACCTGCCGCTGTCGACCGACACCGACCTGGCCGTTGCGCTCTGCGCCGGCCTGGCCGGTCGCTGTCCGGGCGTCCTCGCCGCCCCGCCGGTGGCCTACGGCTCCAGCGGCGAGCACCAGGGCTTTGCCGGCACGCTGTCGATCGGCCAGGAGGCGCTGGAGCTGATGCTGCTGGAGCTGTGCCGCTCGGCGACGCAGACCTTCTCCCGCGTGCTGCTGGTATCGACACATGGCGGCAACGCCGCCCCGGTCCGGCGGGCCGAGCAGCGGCTGCGCGGCGAGTCCCGCAACGTCCGGGCCTGGATGCCGCACTGGCGCGGTGACGCGCACGCCGGGCGCACCGAGAACGTCCCTGCAGCTGGCGCTGGAGCCGGGCCGGGTGCGGCTGGACCGGGCCGAGCCAGGTGACCGGCGGCCCATCGCCGAGCTGCTGCCGCTGCTGCGAGAATCGTCGGTCCAGGCGGTCAGCGCTAACGGCGTGCTCGGCGATCCGGCCGGGGCGTCAGCCGCCGAGGGTGCCGCGATCCTGGCAGGCCTGCTGGCGGACCTGGTGCGCACGGCCCGGGCGTGGCGCCCGGACGAGCTTGGCTGAGCCGCTGCCGCCGGTCAGCAGGACCGGCCGGGACGCGCGAGGGAGGAGACGGGCATGAGCCCACCGACAGGGCGCGTCGCGCTCGTCACCGGCGCGGCGCGCGGCATCGGAGCGGCCACGGTAGCCGCCCTCGCCGCCGGCGGCTGGCGGGTGGTCGCCACCGACCGCTGCGCGGATGATCCTGACCTGCCCTATGCCCTCGGCTCCCGCGCCGAGCTGGACCGGGTGGCGGCCGCGGCCGGCGATGGCGTGATCGCCGCGGCGGCCGATGCCCGCGACCTCGCCGCGCTGGCCGCGGCCGTCGCGCTCGCCGAGCAGCGGTGGGGCGGCCTGGACGCGGCGCTCGCCGTAGCCGGCGTGATCGCCGGCGGAGTCCCGGCCTGGCAGGTCCCGGCCCGGCAGGAGCAGGCCGTGCTCGACATCGACCTGGGCGGCGTGCTGAACCTGGCCCGGGCGGCGCTGCCGGCCCTGCTGCGCAGGCCGGAGCCGCGATCCGGGCGCTTCCTGGCGGTCGCCTCGGCCGCCGCATCCCGCGGGCTGCCCATGCTCGCGGCCTACTGCGCGGCGAAGGCCGGCGTGGCCGGCTTCGTCCGGGCGCTGGCCGCCGAGCTGGGCGGTACCGGCATCACGGCGAACGCGGTCAGCCCCGGCTCGACCGCCACGCCGATCCTGGCGGAGAGCGCGCGCCTGTACGGCCTGCCCGGCACCGGGTCCTTCGCGCCGCAGCAGCCGCTCGGGCGGCTGCTGCGGCCGGAGGAGGTCGCGTCCGTGCTGGCGTTCCTGGCCGGGGACGGGGCCAGCGGCATGACGGGGGCCGTCGTCCCCGTCGATGGCGGGCTGGCGCTGTGACGGCCAGGGCCGCCAGGCCGCGCGTGATCAGGCCGGCCGAACTGGGCGTCCGGGCCGATGGCGGCCTCCCGCCGGGCACCTCGGTCGAGCTGGACGCCGATACCCGCCAGCTGGCCGCTGACGTGCTGTTCGGCGGATCCCCGGCGCGGGTACTGCGGCTGAGCGCGGCCGGCCTGGATGCGCTGGCCGAGCTGCGGGCCGGGGCCATCTCCTCGGCCGCCGCCGCGACGCTCGCCCGCCGGCTCGCCGACACCGGCCTCGCGCACCCGCGCCCCCGGCCCGTGACGGGCACGCCGGACGTGACCGTCGTGGTACCGGTCCGGGACCGGGCCGCCGAGCTTGACCGGTGCCTGGCCGCGGCCGGCGCCGGCCACCGGGTGCTGGTTGTCGACGACGGCTCGCAGGATCCCGATGCGGTGACGGCGGTCTGCGCCGCGCGGGGGGCGCAGGTCGTGCACCGCGACCGCAACGGCGGCCCCGGGCCGGCCCGCAACTCGGCGCTGCGGATGATCAGCACGGAGCTCGTCGCCTTCCTGGACAGTGACTGCATCCCGCCGCCGGGCTGGATCACCGAGCTGGCCGGTCATTTCGCCGACCCGCTCGTCGCCGCGGTCGCGCCGCGGATCGTCGCCGCCGGGCCCGGCGCCGGCAGCTCGCCGCTCGACCTCGGTGACCGCCCGGCCAGGGTGGCGCCGATGACCCGCGTCTCCTACCTGCCGACCGCCGCGCTGCTGCTGCGGCGGGCGGCCCTCGGCGCCGGATTCGACGAGGCGCTGCGCTACGGCGAGGACGTGGACCTCATCTGGCGGCTGATCGAGGCGGGCTGGCGGGTGCGCTACGACCCGGCCGTTCGCGTCCCGCATGCGGAACCGCGGACGCGCACGGCTCTGCTGGCCCGCCGCTTCCGCTACGGCACCTCAGCCGCGCCGCTGGCGCTCCGGCATCCGGGGGCGCTCGCCCCGCTGGTGCTGCAGCCATGGCCGGCTCTCACCATGGCGGCGCTGCTGGCCCGGCGGCCGGTAGCCGCCGGGGCCTGCTTCGGCGCCTCGGCCGCCCTGCTCACAGGGCGGCTGCGCGCGAGCGGCCTGCCGTCGCGCGGCGTCATCCGGCCGATGGCGGGCGGCGTCTGGCAGACCTGGCTCGGCACCGGGCGCTGGTGCGGGCAGTTCGCCGCGCCGGTCCTGCTGATCCTGATAGCCCGGCCGGGCGGGCGGAGGCCAGCGCAGCGGTGGGGCCGCCGGCTGGCCGCCGCGTCGCTGCTGGCCGGACCGCCGCTAGCGCAGTGGGCACGGGACCGGCGCGGTAACCCGCTGCGCCCCGCCCTCGAGGCCCTCGCTGACCAAGCCGCCTACGGCGCCGGGGTCTATGCGGGCTGCCTGCGCGAGCGGACCGTCGCACCGGTCCTGCCCGTCATCGCCGCCAGGCCGTTCGAGGGACCGGGGGCCGGATCCCGGCCACGCCAGCTGCTCAGCCGGGCTCGCCGGGCGGTCAGCCGGGGCCGCGGCCTGCCGCGGGTCCCGGCCGGTCTTCTGGGGGTGTTCCTGTCGTCACTCGGGATCTATGGTGGCAATCGCGGCTCTTGCGCCCCGGCTGCCCCGCAGCTGCCGCGGTGCCCGCAGCCGGCTCTCGCGGGATGGATCAGGGCACGTCAGCCGGCAGCCGTGCGGGCTGAGGACCAGGAGGGCAGATGAAGACCAGGGCCGCCGTACTCCGCGGAACAGGCCAGGATTTCGATGTCACCGAGCTTCGAGCTCGACCCGCCGAAGACCGGCGAGGCGCTGATCCGCTTCGTGGCCGCAGGCCTGTGTCATTCGGACGAGCACCTGCGGCACGGCGATATCGTGCCGCGCTTCCCGATCGTGGGCGGGCATGAGGGCGCCGGGATCATCGAGGAGGTCGGGCCGGGCGTCACCAGGCTGAAGCCCGGCGATCATGTCATCTGCTCGTTCCTGCCGGTCTGCGGGCACTGCCGGTGGTGCTCCACCGGCCAGTCGAACCTGTGCGACCTGGGCGCGACCATCCTGGACGGCATGCTGCCGGACGGCACCTACCGGTTCCACGACAACGGCGCGGACGTGGGCGGCATGTGCATGCTCGGCACGTTCTCCGGGCGGGCCGTCATCTCCGAGAACTCGGCCATCAAGGTCGATGATGACCTGCCGCTGGACAAGGTCGTGCTGATCGGCTGCGCGGTGCCGACCGGCTTCGGCTCCGCGGTGCACGCCGCCGCGACCGAGCCCGGCGACACCATCGCGATCTACGGCATCGGCGGCATCGGCATCAACGCGGTCCAGGGCGCGGCGCTGGCTGGCGCCCGCAACGTGGTGGCGATCGACCCGCTGGCCAACAAGCGCGACGCCGCCGAGCAGTTCGGCGCGACGCACAGCTGCGAGACCGCGGAGCAGGCCCAGGCGCTGATCACCGAGCTGACCAGGGGAGTCGGTGCCGACAAGGCCATCGTCACGGTGGGCGTGGTGACCTCCGAGGTGATCACGAGCGCGTTCCACGCCATCCGCAAGGGCGGCACGGTGGTGGTCACGGGGCTGTCCGACCCCACCAAGAACACGATCGAGCTGCCCGGATCCATCCTGACCCTGTTCGAGAAGCGCATCCAGGGCAGCCTGTTCGGCTCCGGCGACCCGTTCCACGACATCCCCCGGATGGTGGAGCTGTACCGGTCGGGCGACCTGAAGCTGGACGAGCTGATCACCACGACCTACACCCTGGACCAGGTCAATGAGGGCTACCAGGACCTGCTAGACGGCAAGAACATCCGCGGTGTCATCCTGCACGCCGGGTCGTGACCGGGCCGCGCCGCCCGGCCGGCGCAGCCGGCCACGGGCGGGATGGCCGGGGGAAAGCTGAGGGCCTGCCGCCGACGCCGACCCTCCGCGGGCGCCGACCGTGGCCGCGCCAGCAGGACGAGGCCAGGAACCGAGACCCGGATGGCAGGAACGGAGAGCCGATGGCAGGAACGGAGAGCCGGATGGAAAGCCCCGCGACGGTGCCCGCCCTGCTGGCCGAGCTGACGCTGGAGGAGAAGGCAGCGCTGTGCCTGGGGTCGGACTTCTGGCACACCTGCCCGGTGGAGCGGCTGGGGATTCCGGCGATCATGGTCTCCGACGGCCCGCACGGACTGCGCAAGCAGGCCGCCGAGGGCGATCACGCCGGTATCGGCGGCAGTGTCCCGGCAACCTGCTTCCCGACCGCTGCCGCGCTCGGATCCTCGTGGGACCCGGCGCTGGCGCGGCAGGTGGGCGCCGCCATCGGCGCGGAGGCGCGGGCGCAGGGCGTGGCTGTCGTGCTCGGGCCGGGCGTCAATATCAAGCGCTCGCCGCTGTGCGGCCGCAACTTCGAGTACTTCTCCGAGGACCCGCTGATCTCCGGCGCCCTCGGCGCGGCCTGGGTGGACGGCCTGCAGGCCCAGGGCGCGGGCGCCAGCCTGAAGCACTACGCGGTCAACAACCAGGAGACCGACCGGCTGCGGGTCAGCGCGGACGTTGATGAGCGGACGCTGCGCGAGATCTACCTGGCCGGTTTCGAGCACGTGGTCACCCGCGCTCAGCCGTGGACGGTGATGTGCTCCTACAACAAGGTCAACGGCTGCCACGCGTCCCAGCACCGGTGGCTGCTCACCAGCGTGCTGCGGGAGGAATGGGGCTTCGGCGGCCTGGTGGTCTCCGACTGGGGCGCTGTGCATGACCGGGTCGCGGCGCTGGCCGCCGGGCTGGACCTGGAAATGCCGCCTGACCTGGGCGTCAGCGACGCGGCGATCGTCGCCGCGGTCCGCGATGCCCGGCTGGATGAGGCTCAGCTGGAGGCCGCGGCCGGCCGCGTCCTCCAGCTGATCGACCGGGCCCGCCCGGCCGGCCGGGGCGGCGGCACATTCGACCAGGACGCGCACCACCAGCTGGCCCGCGCCGTGGCCAGGGACTGCGCCGTGCTGCTGAAGAACGAGGACGCCATCCTGCCGCTGCGCCCGGCGGCCGGGGACACGATCGCGGTGATCGGCGAGCTCGCCCGCACGCCCCGATTCCAGGGGGCCGGCAGTTCCCAGGTCAGCCCGACCCGGGTCGATGCCGCGCTCGACGAGCTGCGCGCCGCCGTGCCGGACGGGGTGCGCGTCGAGTTCGCGGCCGGTTACGGCATCGGCGAGACCGGCCGCGACGCCGAGCTAGCCGACGAGGCGGTCGCGCTGGCCGGACGGGCCACGGCCGTCGTGCTGTTCCTGGGCCTGCCCGCGGCCGATGAGTCCGAGGGCTTCGATCGCGCTCACATCCGGCTGCCGGACAGCCAGACGGCCCTGGTGGCACGCGTGGCCGCCGCCAGCCCTGCGGTCGTGGCGGTGCTGGCCAACGGCTCGGTCGTGCAGCTCTCGGACTGGGAGCAGCATGCCCGCGCGGTGCTGGAATGCTGGCTGTCCGGCCAGGCGGCCGGCGGCGCGGCGGCGGACCTGCTGCTTGGCACGGCCAGCCCGTCCGGCCGCCTGGCTGAGACGGTGCCGGTCCGGCTGGAGGACAGCCCGTCGTTCCTGAACTTCCCCGGCGAGCAGGGGCACGTCCGCTACGGCGAGGGCATCTTCGTCGGCTACCGCGGCCATGACCGGCTCCGCCAGCAGGTCAGCTATCCGTTCGGGCACGGGCTGTCCTATACGAGCTTCGGCTACGCCGGGCTGATCGTCGAGGTCAGCGGCTCGCAGGCGGCCGGCACCCTCGCGGTCGAGGTGGCGTGCCAGGTGACCAACACCGGCGAGCGGCCCGGCAAGGAGGTCGTCCAGCTGTACGTCGGCGACCTCGCCGCCTCGGTGGCGCGGCCGGTGCGCGAGCTGAAGGGCTTCACCAAGGTCGATCTGCGGCCGGGGGAGACCACGACCGTTGTCTTCCGCCTGCAGGCCCGCGACCTGTCGTTCTGGTCCGTGGCCGACGGCGGCTGGGTGCTCGAGGCCGGCCAGTTCGAGCTGGCGGTCGGCTCGTCGTCCCGCGACCTGCGTCTCACCGCGATCGTCGAGGTCGACGCGCCGCCCGTCCGCCCGGCTCTGGACGGCATGTCCACCCTGCAGGAATGGCTGGCTGATCCCGATGGCGCGGCGGCGCTGCGCGCGGTGGCGGGCACCGACGAGAACGGGCGGCCGAACGGCATCCTCGGCAACCAGGAGCTGATGAAGGTCATCGGCAACTTCCCGGTCAGCACCCTCGCGGCTTTCCCCGGCCTCGGCATCGGCCACGACGCCCTGCGGGAGCTGCTCGCGCCGCGCGGGCGCTAGCGCCCGGCCGTCATCGGCGAGTGCGCGGCCGCGTCGGCCGGTTATCTCGGCCGCCAGCCTGGCGGGCAGTGCAGAATGGTGGCTCATGTCGTTTCTGCCGGATGTCCGGCGCGGGAGAGGGGTCGGGATGGGCGTGGCCGAGGCTGTGTTCGGGCGAATCGCCGATGGCAAGCTGGTGGTCATCGATGGCGGCACGGGCAGCCAGCTGCAGGCCGAGGGCGCGGCGATGGACGATGTCGCGTGGAGCGCCCGCGCGAACCTGGAGCAGCCCGGCCTCGTCCAGCACGTGCACGAGGCCTACATCAGGGCCGGAGCCGAGGTGATCATCGCGAACACCTACGCGGCCAGCCGCGCGGCCCTGGAACCCGCCGGGCTCGGCAGCCGCGTCGCCGAGGCGAACCGCAGCGCCGTCAGTGCGGCATTGCGGGCCCGCGAGGCCGCAGCCATCCGCCCGGTGGCCGTGGCCGGCTCGATGTCATCCTTCAGCCCGATCGATATGGACCCCGCCGCCCTGGGCCGCCCGCTGGACGGTCCGGCCGCCGAGGACCCCCGGTTCCCGTGCCTGGCCGATTTCCGTGAGCAGGCCCGGCTCCTGGCGGAGGCGGGCGTCGACCTCATCGCCCTGGAGATGATCGACGCCAAGGGCTACGGCCGCGCCGCCGTGCAGGCCGCCACCGAGACCGGCCTGCCCGTCTGGCTGGGCATCAGCCCGGCCCGCCTTGACGATGGCACCCTCGGCACCCTGCCCGAGCTGGGAGACGGTGACAGCTTCGAGGACCTGCTGACCGACCTCCTGCACCCGGCGCTGGCCGCGGTCACCGTGATGCATGCCAAGCCGGAGGTGAGCCTGGACGCGATCGAGGTCATCCGCCGCCACTTCGCCGGGCCGATCGGGGTTTACGCCGAGACGGGCGGCTGGGAACCGCCGAACTGGGTGTTCAGCGGCCTGACACCTGGCGAGTACCTGCAGCAGGCGATTGCCTGGGCTGACCACGGAGCGCAGCTCATCGGCGGCTGCTGCGGTGTCGGGCCCGAGCACATCCGGGTGCTCGCCGACAGCCTGCCCGGCCGCGGCGGGGCGAGCTGACGGCCCGTCTGGGCGGCCCGGACCCCAGGCAGCGCGGCCGGCGGCCGGGCTCAGGCCCGCCGGCACCGGATTCACGCCGGCTTAGCGGCGGCCGCCCGGCACCATCGGGGTGAGCTGCTGGATGTCGTGGCGTGCCCGCAGCTGCGCGATGGCGGACTGGTCCGGCGGCTGGGCGCTGGCCAGCAGCCCGGCGAGCTCCTCGAGGTAGCGCTCGTGGCCGGAGGGAGCGACGAGAAAGATCATCCGGGCTGGCGCGGGCCCGGGGTTGGCGAAGGCGTGCGGGCAGCCGGGCGGCACGAACATGACGCTGCCGGGGCCGCCGCGGACCACCGTGTCGCCGGCGTCCGATTCCCAGGAACTCCAGTCGCCCGCGGTCCTGACCTGCGGCTCGAACGCGAGCAGATCGAGCTCGCCATGCAGGATGTAGAAGATTTCCTCGGCCTCGCCGTGCAGGTGCGCGCCGACGTCGAATCCCGGCGGGACATCGGCCTCGAACAGCGACCAGCGTTCCGACTGGCGGGCACCGAGCTTGAGCGTCATGCCCGCGCTCTGGATCCTGTGGCCCGCGCCCGGCGGCAGCACCAGTCCGTTGGTCATTCTGCCCTCGCTTTCTGTCCGGCGGGAGCTGCTGGCTTCCAGCCGGTCGCCCGCAGCCAGGTTTCACGGCTGCTACCACGGTAGCGATAATCCCGGTAGCGATCCTGGCACTGTTCCTGCCACCCAGCGAGCGCCCGCCCGCAGAAGGGAGATCGCCGTGGGCGATGACCGTCAGCGCGGGCGGCCGGACCGGCGCGCCGAGCTGGCCGCCTTCCTGCGCGCCCGGCGGGCGCAGCTCAGGCCGGCCGACGCCGGGTTGCCCGACGGCAGCGCTTCAGGCCGGCGCCGGACCCCTGGCCTGCGGCGGGAAGAGGTCGCCCAGCTGTCCGGGGTGGGCGTCACCTGGTACACCTGGCTGGAGCAGGGCCGCGACATCTCAGCGTCAGCGCAGGTCGTCGACGCGCTGGCCCGCGGGCTAGCGCTGAACCACGATCAGCACCGGCACGTTCGCGAACTGGCCGGCCTGCCCGCCCCGGAACGCGAGGCCGCCGTCGATGACCTGCTGCCCGGCTGCTCCTGGCCGGCCGGCTGATGGCTCTCTCCCGGCCCGCGGATCCAGGACGCGATCCAGCACCCGCTCGCATCGCTTTCCGCGCGCCGCGGCCAGCCTGCTGGCCCGGCCGGGGCGCGCATCTGGTTCGCTTCTGCGTATGAGCTCAGCTGTGTCCGCCGGCCTGGCCGGTTCGCCATCCTGGTTCACGGAGGCTATCGGCACGCCCGTCCAGACCGCGACGCTGAGCGTCGACGGCGTCGCCATCGCCTACCGGGCCTGGGGCGAGCCCGGCGAGGGCGGCCTCGTGCTGGTGCACGGCGGCGCGGCGCACGCCCGCTGGTGGGACCACATCGCGCCGCTGCTGGCGCACGACCGCCGGGTGGCGGCGCTCGACCTGTCCGGGCACGGCGACAGCGGCCGGCGCGAGAGCTACACCCTGGAGGAGTGGGCCCGCGAGGTCATGGCGGTCGCCGTGCACGCGGGAATCCCGGAACCGCCCACGGTCATCGGGCACAGCCTCGGCGGCTTCGTCGCGCTGCGGACGGCCAGCCTGTACGGGGCGAACGTGGCCGGGGCCGTCGTCATCGACTCGCCGGTACGGGACGTCGCTCCCGAGGAACGCGCAGCCCGTGAGCAGCGGGCCTTCGGCCCGCTGCGGGTCTACGCCACCAGGGAGGACGCCATCGCCAGGTTCCACCCCATCCCCGATCAGCCCACGCTGCCCTACGTCCGCGAGCACGTGGCCGCCACCTCGATCCGCGCGGTGCCGGGCGGCTGGAGCTGGAAGTTCGATCCGCGCATCTTCGCGCGGCATCACCTGACGCCGCACTGGCTGACCCGGCTGGACTGCCGGGTGGCCCTGTTCCGCGCTGAGCACGGCATCCTGTCGCCGCAGATGAGCGCGATCATGTATGACCGGCTCGGCCGCGTCGCCCCGGAGATCGAGATCCCGGCGGCCGGTCATCACGTCATGCTGGATCAGCCCATCGCCCTGGTGACCGGCATCCGCACCCTGCTGTCGGACTGGGAGCACTCGCTGCCCGCCCAGCCGCAGTGAGCCGACCGCGCCGGGCGGCCTCGGTAACGGCGCGGGCGGCCCTCCTCCGGTTACTATGCGTGGTTATCGATTACCACTAGTTACCACGGGGGGCGCGTTGTCCGGGATCACGGAGCAGGAAGCGGGCAGTGCCGCCGGAAAAGGCGGGCAGTACCGCCCGGCCGCAGCGGGATCGGGCTCGGCCGGGACCGGCGGGGCCCGCGATGGTGGCCGGCCCTCGGGCGGCCGGGTCAGCAGGCGCGCGCTGCTGCGGGCCGGCGCGCTGGGCGGCGGCGCGGCGGCCACGCTGGCGGCCGGGGGAGTGGCGGCGGCTAGTGCGCGCGCGGCGGCCGGTGCGCGCGTGCCGGCCAGCCAGGTAGCCGCGAAGCCTCCGGCGTTCGAGCTGTTCGCCCAGCCCGACCTGAACTTCGAGACGCTGTTCACGCTCGGCAGTGCCGGGTACGGCGTGTCGGAGGTCGGCGAGGTCGTCACCGCGGTCAACGACATCAACGCCCGGGGCGCGTCCTACCAGGCCTACTTCGACTGCTTCGCCGGCCTGGCGCGGCGGGTCGCCAGCCTGGCCGACAGCGAGCTCGCGGCCGGCCGCAGCGCCAGCGCGCGCAGCGCCTACCTGCGCGCGGCGAGCTACTACGACGCGTGCCTGTTCTTCGTCCTCGGCACGAGCCACCGCGCGCAGGAGGCCGCAGTGTACGCCCGGATGCAGCGCAACTGGAACCGCGCGGCCCAGCTGTTCGACCCGCCGTTCGTTCCCGTGCGCATCCCGTACGGGCGCAGCTGGCTGCCCGGTTACCTGCTGCGGCCCGATCACTCTGCTGTCGCCCGGCCGACCGTCATCCTGAACAACGGGAGCGACGCGCAGAACGTGGACCTGTACGCGTTCGGCGGCGCGGCCGCGCTGGAGCGCGGCTACAACGCCCTGATCTTCGAGGGCCCGGGGCAGGGATCCGTGCTGTTCGAGCGGGAGGTCTTCTTCCGCGCGGACTGGGAGCATGTCGTCAGCCCGATCGTCGACTGGCTGAGCGGCCTGCCCTACGTGGACCCCGGCCGGATCGCGATCACCGGATGGAGCCTGTGCGGGGAGTCGGTGATCCGCGCGGCGGCGTTCGAGCACCGGCTCGCCGCCGTCGTCGCCGACCCTGGCGTGCTGGACGCGTGGCTCGCGTACCCGACCGGGATCCGGCAGCTGTTCGACCACGGTTACTCGAAGGCGGAGCTCAACCACATCTGGAACACCGACGTGGTGCCGGGCCTGACGCCCGTGGACCGGTTCACCTTAGCCAAGCGCAGCGAGCTGTTCGGCAAGCCCTACCTGGCGGCCGGCCGGGCGGGCCGGGTGTTCACCGATCTCTATGACCTGGGCCAGACGATCATGCGGGTCAACTGCGAGGCGACGGCCGGGCTGGTGACCTCGCCGGCCCTGGTGACGAGCTACGAGCTGGACGAGTTCGTGGGCGGCCAGGCCGAGGCGGTGTTCCGCCTGCTCGGGGATATCCCCCGCGAGCTGCATACCTTCACGGTGGCCCAGGGCGCCGAGTACCACGACGCGCCGATGGCGCCGCAGACCCGCAATCAGGTCGTGTTCGACTGGCTGGACGAGACGCTGTCCTGAGCCGCGGCCGGGGCCGGTGATCGCCTCCGCCGGCGACCCAGCACCTACAGCAGCAGCATGTGATCTTGTCCGGCGCGGCAGCGTGACGCCAGCCGGGCCGGGTGCGGGAACTGCCGGGTGACCGGCCGATGGAGCGCTGAGCGCGCTTGGTAGCTGCCGGGGCGTCGTGCTCTGGTGGGAGTCTGAGCATGGCCCGGTAGCTACCTGGCCGCATTCCGGCGCCGGGAATGGTCAAGGCATCTTGCGCAAGATGTGTCGCTCAAGATATGTTGAGTGACATGACCGGTGGGCAGGCGGGCGGATCCGCACCCGATCCCAGGGCACTGCGGGCGCTGGCGCATCCGCTGCGCTGGCAGCTGATCGACCTGATCGGCAGCGAGGCGACCGCGACCGCGACCCGGTGTGCCGAGGTGCTGGGCGAGAGCGTGGCGAACTGCTCGTACCATCTCGGGATCCTCGGCAAGTACGGCTACATCGAGCTGGTCCCTGGCCAGGCAGGCAAGGAGAAGCCCTGGCGGCTGGCCAGCCGGGAACAGAACCTGGACCCGGCCGGCCTGGACGCCGAGGGGGCGCTGGCAGCGGAGGCCGCTGCCGAGGCGTTCCTCGGTCACGAGTTCGCGCGGATGAGGCAGCGGCTGAGCCGCTACAGCCTGGAGCCGGAGCCGTGGCGCAAGGCGACGCTGGTGCTGGGCGCGACGACCTGGATGACGGCCGGGGAACTGCTCGATATTTCCGGCCAGCTAAAGCGGCTGCTGGTCACGCACGAGGAGCGCGCCGCGGACCCCGCGTCGCGGCCGCCGGGCGCGCGCGAGGTCCGGCTCTTCGCCGCGACTTCCGTGGCGCCGCCGGTCACGCCACCGCACGGCGCTGCGCCACCGGATGACACTGCGCCACCGGATGACACTGCGCCACCGGATGACACTGCGCCACCGGATGACACTGCGCCACCGGATGACACTGCGCCCGGCGCCTGAGGGCTGCACGGCTACTGGAGGATCCATGCCAGATTTCAGTGACTATGTGCGTACGCTGGCGGGCGCCGAGGCGAAGACAGGCTCGGCCAGCTGGCCGGATGCCGCGGCGCTGTGGGCTCGGGTGGTAGAGCTCAACCCGGTGGTGGGCCGTCACTGGGTCAGGCTCGCCGAGGCGCGCTACGAGCTCGGTGACTTCGATGGCGCGCTGGCCGCCTATGACGCGGCGCAGGGAGCTGGCGTCTGGCTGCACCGGGACGAGATCGAGGCCATATTCCCCGCCGAGATCGCCTACCGGATGGCCACCTGTCACGTCCGCCTCGGTGATCACGAGAGCGCCGTGCGGGAGCTGCGCCGGGCGCTCCGCCTGGGCTTGCGCGACCTCGGCCGCCCGAAGGGCGACGAGCACTGGGAGCCACTGCTCGGCGACCAGGCCGTGCGGGAGATGCTCGGCATCATCGACACGGCGGGCCTGACACGGGACGAGGGCTGGCGCGCCGACCTGACGTTCCTGGCCCGTGAGATCAAGCGCCGGGCGTATGCGCCGTTCCGCGCGATATCGGAGCCCGAGTTCGACGCCGCGGTCGCCCGGCTCGCCGGCGATGTGCCCGGCCTCTCGGACTTCCAGGTCCTGGCCGGCATGATGCGGCTGCTGCGGCCGCTCGGCGACGGGCATGCGTTCGTCTTGCCTGCCCAGGACAGCAAGGACACGCAGCTGGGCCTGCCGGTCAAGTTCTACCGGTTCACCGAGGGCCTGTTCGTGACCGCGGCCAGCGAGGCCTACCGCCAGCTGATCGGAGCGCAGGTGCTGAGCGTGGACGGGCACCCGGCCGACGATGTGCTCGCCGCGGTCGAGCCGCTCATCAGCCGTGACAACGACCAGCAGGTCACGTGGATAGGACCGGAGGTGCTCCGCTGGACGCCGCTGATCCACGCTCTCGGCCTGATCAGCGATCCCGGCCAGGCCACGCTGACCGTGCGGTTCGGCGACCAGGCGACCGGGACGGTGGCGGTCGAGTCGGTCGCGGACCGTTACACGAGCCTGACGGCCCCGCGTCCGGCGGGGTGGATCTCGCTGCCCGACACGGTCGGCGCCCCGATGCCGCTCTACCTGCGCAACAGCGACGCCCCGTACTGGTTCGAGTACCTGCCCGACAGCGCCGTCGTCTACTTCCAGTTCAACGGAGTCGGCGATCAGCCACTCGAGGCGATCGCCGCGTTCTGCGAGCGCCTGTTCACTTTCATCGACAACCGTCAGGTCTGCAAGCTGGTCATCGACCTGCGCTGGAACGGCGGCGGGAATACCTACCTCGTCCAGCCGCTGCTGCACCGCCTGATCGGCTGCACGAAGATCAATCAGCGGGGCTGCCTGTACGTGATCATCGGACGCGGGACCTTCTCGGCCGCGCAGAACACCGCGACCGCCATCGAGCGCGAGACTAACGCGATCTTCGTCGGGGAGCCGACCGGTTCGCGGCCCAACTTCATCGGCGAGACCATCCCGTTCACACTGCCTTACAGCAAGGCCCTGGCGAACGTCGCGGACCTGTACTGGCAGACCTCCTGGCCCATGGATCACCGGCCCTGGATCGCGCCGGAACTCTACGCGCCGCCCTCCTTCGAGGCCTACAGCCAGAACCGGGACCCGGCGATGGAAGCCATCCTGTCCTGCCGCGAGCATCTGCCGGGGTTCTGACCGGACGGCAGGCGGCGGAAGGAACCGGGCAGGAAAGCGTTAGCGGCCGGGGGCCGCCGTCATGTCACGCTGCTACGCCGGACAAGATCACGGGTCCGCCGCACCGGGCGGCCCCCACGTCCACGAGGCGCCGTCTGGTGCGGTCAGCTCGACCCGGACTGGCTGCTCCGGCACCTCGAGTCCGTGCACTCGAAACGAGAACCCCAGCGTGCCCACGCCCAGATGCGCGACGTGCCGCAGCCGGGACGTCGCCGGCCGCGTGGCGCCGGAGCGCGTCGGCGATGTCCTGGCCGTGCGCCCAGGTGGCCGGCAGGCCCGGCAACGAGCCAGCACCGATGATGGGACTAGCCTGCCGTGCAGCCGGGCCGACGGCATCAGCGACAGTCAGGAGATCCGATGCGTCATGTTGTCTGCCACGAGTTCGGGCCGCCGGACCGGCTGGTGCTGGAGGAGGCGCCGGACCCGCGGCCGGGGCCCGGCGAGGTGCTCATCGGGGTCCGGGCGGCCGGCGTCAGCTTCGTTGACGGGCTGATCGTCAGCGGGAGGTACCAGATGAAGCCGTCGCTGCCCTTTACCCCCGGGCTGGTCGTGGCGGGCGAGGTGCTGGCCGCGGGGGATGGCGTGACCGGCCTGCCGCCGGGGAGCCGGGCAGCGGGCTGCTCGTTTCATTTCGGCGGCTATGCCAGCCACCGGGTGCTGCCGGCCGACTCGGTCGTGCCGCTGCCGGGCGCGGTGAGCTACGAGGTGGCCGCCACGGCCGTGGAAAGCTACTCGACCATGCTGTTCGCGCTGACCAGGCGGGCTGCCGTGGATCCGGGCGAGTGGGCGCTCGTGCTCGGCGCCGGCGGCGGCATCGGCCTGGCCGCCGTGGACGTGGCCCGCTCGCTCGGCGCGCGGGTGATCGCGGCCGCCTCCAGCGCGGCCAAGCTAGCCGCGGCGGCCAGCGCCGGAGCGCAGGCGCTCATCGACTACCAGGAAGAGGACCTGAAGACCCGGGTCCGCGAGATCACCGGCGCGGGTGCTGACCTGGTGGTCGACCCGGTCGGTGACCGACTCGCCGAGTCGGCCCTGCGCAGCCTGCGGGGGTTCGGCCGCTACCTGGTCGTCGGCTTCGCGGGCGGCTCCATCCCCCGGCTGCCGCTGAACCGGGTGCTGCTGGAGAACCGCTCGGTGATCGGGGTCGACTGGGGCGCGTGGTCGCGCGCCGACCCGGCCGCCAGCCGGGCCCTGATGACCGACCTGCTCGGCCGGGTGGCCGCCGGGGAGCTGCATCCCGTGGCCCCCGCCACCTTCCCGCTTGAGCAGGCCGCCAGGGCGCTGAGCGGCCTGGCCGCCAGGCAGGTCACCGGCAAGCTCGCACTGCTGCCCTGACCGCCCGGCGCGCCGCGGGCGCGCGCCCGCCTAGTCCTGCGCCGGGCCGCGGTCAGCGAGCAGGTCCTGCGCGCGCCGGATGCGGGCGTCGAGGTCGGCGAGGAAGCTGCTGAGGGCGGCCCGCTTGGCCTCGACGGTCGCGCGCAGGGTCTGCTGCAGGGCCAGGCACTCGCGGGTCAGGCGCAGCCGCTCCTCGTCGCTGGTTCGCTCATCGTGATAGGTCCGGCGGATCTGCGCCATCCGGTCCTCGTTGCCGAGCACGATCGCGATCTCGTCGAGGTTGAGGCCGAGCAGGCTCTGCAGCTCCCGGATGCGCGCCACCCTGGCCAGGTCGTCCTCGCAGTAGCGGCGCAGGCCGCCGGCCGTGGTGCAGGCCGGCACGAGCAGGCCCAGCTGCTGGTAGTAGCGCAGCGCCCGCTCGGACACCCCGGCCCGCGCGGCCGCGGCGCCGATGCCGAGCAGCTGCTCGCCGCCGGCCGGCGGCGGGTCGTCGGCCGGCGGCCTCGCGGCCGTGGTGCGCGCGGTGCTCACCGGTCAGCCGCTTCCGCGGGAGCTGTCGAGCTCGCTGCCCGCCCGGCTGCGCCGGCCGCTGGGATGCGGCTCGCCGTTACCTGCCGCCTCGGGCGCGACCAGCGCCACCGACTCGTCCAGGCCCGCGATCTCGGCCAGCCCGGCCGCTCCCTCGGCCAGCTCCTCCCTGAGCGGCTCGGTCGCGTGCAGGTAGCGCCGGCCGCGGACGGCGGAGGCGATGACCGCGACGGCGGTCGCGGCCGCGGCGAAGGTGAAGGCCAGGTGCAGCCCGCTGGCGAACGGCGCCTCGATGAGCTGCGGGAAGAACGAGCGGCCGGTGATGTAGGCGGCCTGGCTGGCGGGCAGGTGCTGCAGCGCGCCGGTGGGGCCGAGCAGTTCCTTGACCGGGTTGTAGCCGAGGAAGGCGGAGAACAGGCTGCCGATCGGCGGCTCGCTGGCCACCGCGTGCGCGGCGGCCGGGGCGACGCCGGCCGCGACCAGCCCCCGGTACAGGTGCGCGGGCAGGCGCGCCGCCAGTCCCAGCGTGACGATGGTGAAGAACAGCCCCATGGACAGCACGGTGGCCGAGTTCTGGAAGGTGTTGAGCATGCCCGCGCCGGCGCCGCGCTGCTCGGGCGGCAGGCTGTTCATGACCGCCGCCTGGTTGGGCGAGAAGAACAGCCCCATGCCCACCGAGAACAGGAAGACCAGCAGCGCGAACCAGACGTAGCTGAAGTTGATCGGCAGCAGCTCCAGCAGCAGGAAGCTGGCGCCGGAGATGATCAGGCCGCCGGTGGCGAACGCCCGCGCCCCGTAGCGGTCCGACAGCATGCCCGCCAGCGGGCCGGTGACCAGGAAGCCGATGGTCAGCGGGACCATCGCGATGCCCGCCCACAGCGGCGTCTCGGCGAAGCTGCGGCCGTGCTGCGGCAGCCAGATGCCCTGCAGCCAGATGATCAGCATGAACTGCATGCCGCCCCGGCCGAGGGCGCCGAGCAGGCCGGCGACGTTGCCGGCGGTGAAGGCCCGGATCCGGAACAGGCCCAGCCGGAACATGGGCTGCTCCACCTTGGTCTCGACCCAGCCGAACAGCACCAGGACCGCGATCCCGCCGATGATGGCGGCCAGCACGTACGGGTTGGTCCAGCCGGTGGGGTGGCCGCCGTAGGGGAGCAGCGAGTACACGATGCCGGTCAGCAGCGAGATGAGCCCGATCGCGAACAGCGCGTTGCCCAGCCAGTCGATCCTGGCCGGGATGCGGACGCCGTTGTCACGCAGCTTGAGGTACGCCCAGATCGTGCCGAACAGGCCGAACGGCACCGACACCAGGAAGACCAGCCGCCACTGCACCGGGGCGAGCACGCCGCCGAGGATGAGGCCGAGGAAGGACCCGCTCACCGCGGCGATGCCGTTGATGCCCATCGCCTTGCCCCGCTCGTTCGGGGGGAAGGCATCGGTCAGGATGGCGGTCGAGTTCGCGAACAGGAAGGCTCCGCCGACGCCTTGGAAGACGCGCATGATGATGATCCACAGCGCGCCGGCCGGGCCGGTGAGCCAGGTGACCGAGAGCAGGATCGAGAACACCGTGAACACGGCGAAGCCGAGGTTGTACATCCGGACCCGGCCGTAGATATCCCCGACCCGTCCCAGGCTGACCACCAGCACCGCGGTGACCAGCATGAAGCCCAGGAATACCCAGAGGAAATAGGACGTGTTAGCCGGGACGAGCGGGTTGAGGCTGATTCCCCGGAACAGCGCCGGAAGCGAGATCAGCAAGATCGACTGGTTAATCGTGACCATCAGCACGCCGAGCGTGGTGTTGGACAGCGCGATCCACTTGTAATGGTCGCTCCTGCCATCCGCTGCCGGTGACGCCGCCTGTTCCTGTCCTGCCGCCGGCATGGACTCTCCCGCTCTCCTCGATGCTCTGCCCGGGGACCGAGATGATCCTATCCGACCTTTACGTCAACGTCAGGTTCGGCGGGGTTTGGCCCGGCCCGGTTCAGGCTGGTTCGGGACGGCTGGTTCGGCCTGGCCGGCGCGACAGGCCGGCGCGGCAGGCGCGCCTCAGCGGCTGGATCAGGCGCCGTCAGCCAGCCCGGCGGACCGGGACCGCCGGGACAGCAGCAGCTGGTGCTGGTCACTGCCCTTCATCGCGCTGATCAGCGGGGAATGGGCGAGCCAGAATGCCCCGGTGAACATGGTCAGGAGGGAAAGCGCCTCCAGCGGGCCCCACGGGCCGCTGGTGCGCAGATTGTCGCCGAAGAGCCCGATGCCGAGCAGGATGCTGGCCAGCGGGTCAACCAGCACGATGGTCGACTGGGAGGCCACGATCGGGCCCGCGTGAATGGCGTTCTGGGCCAGGAACACGGCCAGCGCGCCGAAGCAGGCCAGGGCGTAGGTCTGCCAGTGCCGGTACAGCGACGCCCAGTCCGACGCCGCGAATCCGGAGACGACCTTGGTGCAGGCCGCGGTGAAGGCGAAGCTGACGGACGCGGCGGTTCCGAACATGGCCGCCCGCCACCAGCGCGGGCCCCGCAGCGCGAGCAGCACCGCGATCACGATGGTGGCGCTGCACGCCGCTCCGGTGACCGCCCAGGCCCACAGCGGCGGCGACAGGGTGCCGTCCACCGGGTCGGCGCAGTACAGGAAGCCGGCCAGGCCGCCGGTCACCGCCAGCGCGCCAGCCCACTCGCGCCGCCCGATCGGGAACCCGAACCAGACGGCCAGCACCACGACCAGGAACACCAGCTCGGTCGTCAGGACCGGCTGCACCTCGGACAGGCGGCCAAAGTGCAGGGCGATGGCCTGGAGCACGAACGACACGATCATCAGCGCGAAGCCGGCCAGCCAGATGCCCCGGCGCAGCGCGTAGGTGAGCAGGCTGAGCCGCAGCGTCGAGTTAGCCGGAGCATGCTCGACGCCCATGCGCTGGAACACGCCCGTGAGCGCGTTCGCCAGCGAAGCGCCCAGGGCCAGGGCAAAGACCATCGAGCTCCGCTCTGCCAGCTCCGCTCTGGCGCCGAGGTCCCGGTCTATCAACCGGGACAGAAGCATGTATGATACAGCTATCTGACTATAGCACGTTACCGGAAACGGCGAGGGCTGCGACGATGAACACCGGGTCACCGCAGGCCGGCACCATCGAGACCATCGAGCTCGAGCTGATCAGGCTGGTCCGGCACCTGGAGACTTTCGGGCGGCGCAGCTCGCTGTACGCCAAGGTCGACCGGGCCGGCTACGTCGCCATGCGGATGCTCGAATCCCTCGGGCCGGTGAACACGCACGCGCTGGCCCGGGCCCTGCACCTGGACGCGTCGACGGTCACCCGGCAGGTCACGGCCCTGCAGCGGGCCGGCCTGATCGAGCGGCGGCCCGATCCGGCCGACGGGCGCTCGTCGGCCATCGTCTTGACCCCGCCGGGCCGCCGGGCCATGCACGCCGTCCAGCAGGAGCGGCGCCGCCGTATCGAGGAGCTGGTCAGCGACTGGGACGAGGCCGAGCGGGCCACCCTGGGGCGCGCCCTGGCCAGGCTCAACGCCTCGCTGGCGGACAGCGTGGCCGGAGCCGATGCTCCCGGCCGGTGCGCGGCGACCTGACAGCCGCCGGGCGTCACGCCACGACACTGCTGCCGCGCAGCAGCTGGCCGCTCCACTCGCGCAGGTCGCGGTCGAGCTGCTCGGGCGACGGCGGCAGTCCGGGCAGGCGCTGGGAGTGCTGGTACCTCATGCCGTCCAGCGCGATGGCGAGGTGGCGGCGCCACTGGCCCGGATCTCTCTGCCCGGTGATCGCCATCGTCCGCGCCACCCCGAGCAGGACCAGGGTCAGGTCCGCGATGGTCAGGTCGGCGCGTGCCAGGCGGGCTTGCTGGGCGCGGCTGAGCAGATCGCTCATCAGGGCCTGAAATCGCTGCCGCCAGCCTGCTGGGCCTGGCCGAGCGGCTCTGCTCGCTGATCCAGAACGTCGTGGCCGTTCGTCGTGGCCCTGGTGCTGTGGCGGGCCACGAGCCGGGCGGGCGGCCCGGAGCCCGCTGGCGAGCGATCGCCGGCGACCGTGCTCGCCACGCTTGCCGCCGGCCGCAGCCCCGGCCCGCAGCCCCCGGCGGACGACGAGGCCGGGTAGCGGGCGCCTGGTACCGGACGCCGGGCAGGGGACGCCGGGTAGCGTCAGCCGGCCCGCATGGTCAGCGGGTGACCGCCTGCTTGACGAGAGTGCGCCCGAAGTCCCACATCAGGCCGGAGCCGCGATGCGCTTCCTCCAGCACGTCGGCGAAGGCATCGAGGAACAGCTTCACCTCCGCCTCCCCGATGGTCAGCGGCGGCAGCAGCTTGATCACCTCCATGTGATCGCCTGCCACCTGGGTGAGGATGTGGTGCCGCTGGAACAGCGAGACCACGACCATCTGGGCGAACAGCCCGCGGCGCGCCGCCTGCAGCATGTTCCAGCCAGTCCGCAGCTTCAGCGAGCGGGGCTTGCCGAACTCCAGCCCGATCATCAGCCCGCGGCCGCGCACGCCGGCCAGCATCTCGTAACGCCCGGCCAGCTGCCGGAGCCCGTCCTGCAGCAGCCGGCCGGTCTGCTCGGCATTGCTGACCAGCTGCTCGTCCTCGATGACCGCGAGCGAGGCCAGGCCAGCGGCCATCGCCGCGGCGTTGGAGCCGAAGGTCGAGTCGTGCACGAGCACCCGGTCCATGGAGGAGTAGACCTTCTGGAAGATCCAGTCCCTGGCCAGGGTCGCGCCGACCGGAACGAACCCGCCGGACAGCGCCTTCGCGACGCTGACGATGTCCGGCTCGACACCCTCATGCTCGAAGGCGAAGAAACGCCCGGTCCGGCCGAGCCCGGTCTGCACCTCGTCGCAGATGAGCAGCGCGCCGTGGTCACGCAGCATGGCCTGGGCGGCGCTCAGGTATCCCGGCGGCGGAACGTGCACGCCCTTACCCTGAACGGGCTCGACGATGAGCGCCGCGACGTCTCCCTGCCGCAGCTCGGCCTGGAGCGCGTCCAGGCTGCCGAACGGAACCTGGCTGTCCGGCAGCAGCGGGCCGAAGCCGCCGCGGAACTCGCCGGAGCCGTTGATGGACAGCGATCCGGCGGTCAGGCCGTGGAAGGCGTGATCGCAGTACAGGATGCGCGGCCGCCCGGTCGCGTACCGGGCGAACTTCAGCGCCGCCTCCACGGCCTCCGTGCCACTGTTGCAGAAGTACGCGCGGTCCAGCCCCGGTGCCCTGGCCAGCAGCTGCTCGCCCAGCAGGCCGGGCAGCAGCGCGCAGTCGAACTGGATCAGGTCCGCCAGCTCGGCGTCCAGCATGTCGTGCAGGGCCTTGCGGACCACCGGATGGTTGCGGCCGAGCGCGAAGACGCCGAAGCCGCTCAGGAAGTCGGTGTAGCGCTCGCCGTCGCGATCGTAGAGGTAGCAGCCTTCGGCGCGCTCATACACCCTGTCGAACCCGATGGTGTGCAGCATGCGCGCCAGCTGGGGGTTGAGGTAGCGAGCATGCAGCTCGTATCCCTCACCGTCCCGAGCGGCGAGAAGGCCGGGCAAGTCAAATCCCATAACGACAGCCTCCGGTCAGGCAGCCCGCCGGGGAACCGATTCCGGTGAAATACTGCGCTGGCAGCGTGACCCTCTCCCGGCGGCAGAGGTCTCATGCCGCGGGCACGTCAGTCGCGGCCGGGTGGCCGGTCGGCGGGCATTTTCAGGGTACTGCCAGGGTAGTCATCGCGGCTGGCAGAAGCGTGACCGGGGGCTGCGTAGGCTCCGGCCGTGACTGCCCGGAGCCGGCCGTCAGGAATGCCTCAGCACCCGTTCAGCCGACCTGCAGCTCGGCTCCTTAGGCTCACCTGCAAGCACGACCGGAAGGCGGAAGGAGCGGACGATGGCGGCCGGAACCGTGCCGGGGAATGTGGCGATCTGGTACCGGGGAGCGAGCTACGAACTCGGCCGCGGACAGGGCTTCTACGGGATCTGGGCCGCCGGCGGTCCGCGGACGCAGCCGATTGAGTGGTGGCCGGAGACGCCTGAGGGCTGGCACGGCGCGTGGTCCCGGTTCACCAGCATCCAGCCGCCCGCCTCCATTGTCCGGCTCAGCCAGTCCGACGCCCGGGCCGCCAGCGCGAGCAGCCCCGACGCACCCGCGGGCGGCAGGCGCGGCGTCATCGCGGCGTCGCTGCTCGCCGCCGGCGTCGTGATCGGGGTCATCGGGCTGTTCCCGGACTACCTGGGCGGTGCGAGCCTCGCCGCCCAGCCGGCCGACCTGATCCCGCACGTGCTCTACTTCGCCGTCTGGGCCGCGAGCGCCGCGCTCATCCTGCTCGGCGGGGCCCGCCTGCGGGCCGGCGCCCTGCTCGGGATCGGAACAAGCATCGTGACGCTCGGCCTGTTCCTCGCCGACGCCGGCACCGCGATCGCGGCCGGCGCGCACGTGCTGGGCGCCGGGCTGGTGCTCGGGCTGATCGGCTGGCTGCTCTGCGCGGCCGGCTCCGCACTGGCCGTCCGGCTCCGCCCGGCGGCGGCTCCCGGCCCGCTGCGGGGCCGCCGGGCCGGCTTCGCCGCGGCGCTCACGGTCGCCGCGATCGGCGCCGCGGCCGCGTTCGCGCCGTCCTGGGACAGCTACACGCTGCACTTCGCGGCGACCGGCAGCACGCAGAGCGTGACGGCGGGCAACGCCTTCGCGAACCCGGCACCGGTCATTGCCGGGGATGTCATCGTGATGGTCGCGCTGGTCGCCGTCGTGGCCGCCGCCGCGCTGTGGCGCCCGGTGCGGCTCGGCGCCGCACTGCTCGCCGGTGCCGTCATCCCGCTAGTGGCGCAGGCGATCTCGGCGCTGGTCCAGCTCGGGGAGGCCGTCTCGCCGCTGCTGTTCGGTTTCTCCCCGATCCGCGCCGCCCAGCTCGGGCTGACGATCAGCTCCGGCGTGACGCCCGCGTTCTGGATTTACTGCGCGTTCGTCGCCGCGCTGATCGCCCTGGGCGGTGCGTGGCTGCTGATGGCCGAGCGCCCGGTATCCAGCCGGCCTGGAGTCGCGCCCGGCTGGATACCGCGGGGAGGCACGGCCGCGCGCTAGAGCAGAGTGTCCCGCTGAGCGCGGTGCGGATTGCCGCGGTCCAGGTCAGGCCCCTGTTGCTGACCTCTGACGCGGCAGGCGCCAGACGGCGCGCCACCGGAACCCAGAGCGCGGCGGCTGCGCAGTGCCGCCGGGGGCGTTCAGGCGAGTGGCTCTGCGCTGCCCGCCGGGCCGGGCGGCCCCGGGGCGGCCGCGGCGGGTGCGGCGGCTGCGGGCCGGACGTTCCTGCATCCGGTCGACGCGGGCGAGCGCGGGGAAGAACCGGCTCCAGCTCAGCGCGATCGCGATGGTGATGGCGCCGCCGCCCGCCACGGCGGGGCACGGTGCCGACCAGCGAGGCCGCGAGCCCCGACTCGAACGCGCCGAGCTGGTTGGAGGCACTGATGAAGACCATCTCGACCGCGCCCACCCGGCCCCGCAGCCGGTCGGGCGTGGCCAGCGCCACGGTGGTGGACCGGATATTCATGCTGAACAGATCAACGAAGCCGCTGATGGCGAGCGCGACCAGGGAGAGCGGATAGGAGCCACGCTCTCCAGGCCCGGAGCCGCCTGCGCTCCGGGCGCCGCCCCGGCCTGCGCATCCCCCACCCTCGCCGGCACCGCGGGCCGGGCGCGGATGGCGAGCACGCATCCGCACGCCGACCCGCACGCGCCCGCGGCCAGCAGGTACACCAGCGCCGCCGAGGTCCCGTACAGCAGGCCGCCGAGGGCGGGCCCGGCCACCTGCGCAGTCTGCAAGGCGATCGAGCGGAGCGTCATCGCGCTGGGCAGCAGCTCGGCGGGGACGAGGGTCGGCGGCATCGCCCGGGCCGCCGGTGCTGGGCGTAGACCTCCCAGCCGATCGCCACGCCTGGCCGCGCTCGGGTCCGGGCGCTCCTCGTCGCCGGTCTCGTTGCGCTGCGCGGGTGATGCGAGCGGGCGGCCGGGCGTAGCCTCGGGGAGTACCGGGGCCCACCACCGATGAGGAGCGCACAGCCATGACCCTCTTCCAGCGCGCCCACGCGATCGTCCAGGCCAAGGCCAACAAGGCGCTCGACGCGGCGGAGAAGCCCGACGAGATGCTGGACCTCTCCTACGAGCAGATGCTCGACCAGATCACTCAGGTCCGCCGGGCGCTGGTGGACATCGCCGCGTCGCGCAAGCAGATCGAGCTGCAGGAGCAGCAGCTCCAGCACAGCGTCAGTCACCTGCAGGACCAGGCCAAGGCCGCGCTTGCCCAGGGCAAGGAGGACCTGGCCAGGGAGGCGCTCTCGCGTAAGGCCGCTGCCCAGGCGGAGATCGACGGCATGGAGCCTCAGCACCAGCAGCTCACCGAGCAGGAGGAGAAGCTCGAGCACACCCTGGAGGCCCTGCAGCAGCGGGTGAACCAGTTCCGGACGCAGAAGGAAGTGCTGAAGGCGCAGTACACCGCGGCTCAGGCGGAGAGCTCAGTGGGGGAGAGCGCGGCCGGGATCTCCAAGACCTTCGGCGACTCCGGGGCCGAGCTCCAGCGAGCCCAGGACAAGATTGCCACGATGCAGGCCAGGGCCGGAGCCGTCGACGAGCTGCTCCAGTCCGGCGTGCTGGAAGACGTTGGGGGAGACACCGACGACATCCAGAAGGAGCTCGACGAGGCCGGGTCCGCAGCCGAGGTGGATAAGGAGCTGGCCGCGCTCAAGGCTCAGATCGGCCCGGGCTCGGCGCCGCCGGAGCTGACCGCAGGCTAGCCGCGGCCGGCTCAGTCCTGACCGGGGTTGCCCAGCTGGTGATACGCGGGAGCCCAGATCGAGGCGTCCACGGCTGCCTCAATGTCATCGCCGGCCGCCAGCGCCGTTACCCCGGCCTCGCTCGCCTCGCGGGCGACCGCAACGGCGATAGTCCTGGAGATCTGCCGTAGCTCCGAGAGCTGCGGATAGAGGGCGCCCTGCTTGAGCCGGCCCGGCGAGACCAGGCCGGCCAGCGTGGTGGCGGCCACGCCGAACATCCGGTCCGTGATCTGCGTGGCCCGTGCCGAGATGGCGGCCAGGCCGACACCGGGGAAGATGAAGACGTTGTTGGCCTGGCCGACGAGCCGGGTATCCGAGCCGACCCGCACCGGCTCGAACGGACTGCCGGTCGCGACCAGGGCACGTCCCTCGCTCCACCGCAGGACGTTGGCCGGCGTCGCCTCGGAGTTGGCCGTCGGGTTGGATAGCGGAAGCACGATCGGAGCGGCTGTGCGTGCGGCCATCTCGCGGATGGCCCCCTCCGTGAAGGCGCCGGCTTGCCCGCTCGTTCCGATCAGGACGGTCGGGGCCACCTGGCGCACCACGGTTTCCAGGTCATACCGCGCCGCGGGCTCGAAGCCGAAGCGCGCGAGCTCGGGCCCGGGCAGGCTGAACGGCCGCTTGTCCTCCTCCACGTGATCACGGCCGTCGAAAACCAGCCCGCTGGAGTCGAGCATGACGACGGCCCGGCGGATCGCGTCCGGCTGCGCGCCTTCGGCGCGCAGCACGTCCTCGACCAGCCTGGCGATCCCGATGCCCGCGGCGCCCGCGCCCAGGAATACCAGCCGCTGCCTTGCCATCGGCTCGTCCCTGAGCCGCAGGGCGGCGAGGATCCCTGCCACGACGACCGCGGCGGTGCCCTGGATGTCGTCGTTGAAGCTGGTCAGCCGGTGCCGGTAGCGGTCCAGCAGGCGGATGGCGTTGTGCTGCTTGAAGTCCTCCCACTGCAGGACCGCATCCGGGTAGACCTCGGTGATCGCCTCGACGAAGGCCTCGATGAAGGCATCGTAGGCGGGTCCCCTCAGGCGCGGCCTGGGGTAGCCGAGGTAGAGCGGGTCGCTGCGCAGATCAGGATTGTCGGTCCCGCAGTCGAGGGAGACCGGAAGGGTCAGCGCCGGGTTGATGCCGGCCCCGGCTGAATACAGGGCGAGCTTGCCGACGGGGATGCCCATGCCGCCTGCGCCCTGATCGCCCAGCCCGAGTATCCGCTCGTTGTCGGTGGCGACGATGAGCCGGATGTCGGGCCGGCCGGTGTTGCGCAGCAGCTGCGGGATGCAGGCGATGTCATCGGGAGTGATCCACAGCCCGCGGGGGCGCCGGACAATGTGGCTGAAACGCCGGCAGGCCTCGCCAACGGTGGGGGTGTACACGATCGGGGCGAGCTCTTCGAGATGGTCCAGGAGCAGCCGGTAGAACAGCGTCTCGTTGCGGTCCTGCAGGGCCGCGAGCCCGATGTACTGCTCCAGCTCGGTCGACTTGGAGCGCAGGTGCTCCAGCTCCAGTGCCACCTGCTGCTCAATGGTGGCGACCCGCCACGGCAGCAGGCCGCGCATGCCGAGCGCCTCGCGCTCGTGCTGGCTGAACGCCGCATCCTTATTGAGCAGGGGCTGCTCGAGGATCTCCAGTCCGCTCAGCTGCGGTCGCTGCGCCCTCTGACTGCTGTCGCTGCCTGGCATCACAGCCTCCTTGCTGTCTGGATGTGACGGAGTCGGGCCCGCTCCTGGCGGCTGGCGCCGCAGTCAGGCATCGGGACACAAATCTGCCCCGGTTTCGGGGCGCACGCCACGGCCGAAGGTCCCGCGGCCGCTGGCCGGAGGTCTGCGCGAGCCCTCCGCGGCGTGGTGGCGGGCCCGGCCGCGGTCTGCCGGGGCAGCCAGGCTGCGAGCCCTGCTGTAACTGCTTGTCCCGCCAGCAGGAATAGGAAGCTAGAAGCTGGGAAGTGCCCCGCCGGGGCATCCGCCGCCGTCTGGCCTGATGGCGGGCGCATGAGGAGGATCTGTGATGACCATGACATCCGCGACGCCAGCCGGCGAGGAACTGGAGTACGGCAGCCGGCTGGCGGCCAGGCGCAGCGTCGGGCTGCAGGAATGCGCGCTGTGCGGCGTCCAGTTGCCGCGCGCCTCCATGGTGCCCGACGGCGGCCCGGCGTGCCCTGACGTGCGCTGGTACTGCGCGGATATGTCGTCGTGCACGCGTCGGTGGACGGCGCGGCGGCGGGCCGCGATGGACGCGGCGCTCGCAGCAGCCGCCGCCGAGCGCGACGCAGACGGCTCGGCGCGCGCCGCAGCCAGCTAGCGGCAGCCCGGCGGACCGGGGCGGCCAGCGCGGCCGCGGGTCACTGCTGCGCCGGCCTACGGCTGATCATTCACCGCCAGGATGAGCGATCTCCGGGCGTGACTGCGGCGTCGCGTCCGGGGTGGCTGGATGGAGCCGGACCAGCAGGACCAGCGGCCTCATCCGGCCAGCGGTCAGCTCGCCCGCCGGTAGGCGCGGACGGCCAGCGGCACGAACACGATGAAGATCCCGACCAGCCAGGCCGCGCTCTTCCACATGTTCGCCGCGATCGGGCCGCCCAGCGCCATCGCGCGCATCGTGTCGATGACGTACGTGACGGGCTGGTTGTTGGCGAATGCCTGCAGCCACCCCGGCATGCTCGAGATCGGCACGAAGGCTGAGCTGAGGAAGGTGAGCGGGAACAGCCAGATCAGCCCGAACGCCTGCACCGACTCCTCGTCCCCGATGGCCAGCCCGGTGTAGGCGGAGATGCAGCAGATGGCCAGGCCGAACACGGTCGCGAGCACGATCATCGCCACCGCCAGCCCGAAGCCATTCTCGAAACGGAAACCGGTCGCGTACCCCACCCCGATCACGATCAGTATCGTCAGCAGCATCCGGCCGGTATCGGCCACCAGCCGTCCCGCGAGCACCGCCGAGCGCGCCATCGGCATCGAGCGCAGCCGGTCGATGACGCCTTTCTGCAGCTCCTGGGCCAGCGCGATGGCCGTGCCGAAGGTCGCGAAGGCCGCGGTCTGCGCGGTGATCCCCGGCATCAGGAACTCGACGTAGCCGCCCTTGTAGGGCACCGGGATGGCGCCGCCGAACACGTAGCGGAACAGCAGCACGAACATCACCGGCTGGATCACCGTGAACACGATGTACGCGGGTACCCGCATCCAGACCAGCAGGTTCCGCCTGGTGATCGTGAGCGTGTCGCTGACCGCCCAGCGAGCCTGGTCGAGCAGTCCCGGCTCGCCGCCCGGCGCGGCGGTCGCTGTCATCGTCGTCGCCGTCATGACGCGGCCCTCGCGGTGTCCATGTCGCTGGCTTTCGTGCTGCCCGGCCCGTTGCCGCTGCCGCTGCCATCCCCGCCGCGCGCGTCGTTGCCGCCCGTGTCGTTGCCGCCCGTGTCGTTGCCGCCCGTGTCGTTGCCGCCCGTGTCCTTGCTGCCGGTCCTGCGCCGCCCGCGGCGGCGACCGCCGGGCGGCCCCTCGTCCTCGGCGGCGTGCCCGGTCAGCGCGAGGAACACGTCGTCGAGGGATGGCCGGCGCAGCGCCAGGCCCCGGGTCTCGACCCCGGCCGCGTCCAGGTCGCGCACCGCCTGCACCAGTGCTTCTGAGCCCCGGCCGCCGACGCCCACGCTGATGACGCCAGTCTCCGCGTCGACGTGCGGATCTCCTTCCGCCAGCCGGGCGATCGCGGCGACCGCGGTGGAGACCCGGCCGCGGTCGGGCACCGTGAACTCGAGCACGTCCCCGCCGATCCTGCTCTTCAGCTCCTCGGCCGTGCCGGCGGCAATGACCAGCCCGTGGTCGATGACCACGATCTTGTCGGCCAGCTCGTCCGCCTCGTCCAGGTACTGAGTGGTCAGCAGCAGCGTGGTCCCGCCGGAGACCAGCGACCGGATGATGTCCCACATCCCGAGCCGGGAGCGCGGGTCAAGGCCGGTGGTGGGCTCGTCCAGGAACAGCACCTTCGGCCGCCCGACCAGGCTGGCGGCCAGATCCAGGCGGCGCTGCATGCCGCCGGAATAGTTCTTGGCCGCCCGGTCGGCCGCATCGGCGAGGTCGAACTGCTGCAGCAGCTCGGCGGCCCGGCTGCGCGCATCCGGCCAGCGCAGGTGGTAAAGGCGGCCGATGATCTCCAGGTTCTGCCGGCCGGTGAGCTCTTCCTGGATGGCGGCCGACTGGCCGGACAGGCCGATGGAGCGGCGCACGGCGGCGGCCTGGCGCACGACGTCATGCCCCTCGACCACGGCTCGGCCCCCGTCGGGCTGCAGCAGCGTGGTCAGGATGCGCACGGCCGTCGTCTTGCCCGCGCCGTTCGGGCCGAGCACGCCGAGCACCGTGCCGCGCGGAACGGACAGGTCGATCCCGCGCAGCGCCTTTACCTCGCCGAACGACTTGACCAGTCCCTCGGCCACGATCGCCGGCTGCGAGCCGTTCGCTGCCACGCATCCTCCCCACCGAGCAGGCCATCGCACCCGCCCCCGGGTAAGGAACTTACCGGCTGCGGGGCACCGGCCGCGAATGATAAAGGCGCTGACCGGCCAATCCTGGCGCGCGCATCCGGCGGCTGTTTGCCGCCGCCGGCCAGGGGTACGGGCCGGCCGCCATGACGCCTGCTGACTCCCCCGGCCGGGTGGCGACCCGGCCAGCTAACCCCCCCGACCAAGGTAGGAACCCGCTATGCGATCGACAGTGACCGCGCGCCCGGCCGCCAGGGCCAGGCGCGCATCGGAGAGCCGAGGGGCCCACGTGCTGGCCAGGGCGGGCCTCACCGCCCGGGGCGTGATCTACATCCTGATCGGCTGGGTCGCGATCCTGGTCGCGCTGGGCAAGAGCTCGCACCAGGCTGACCAGCAGGGCGCCCTGCAGCTGCTGCCGTTCGGTGTGTTCCTGCTCCTGCTCGCCGCCGTCGGACTGCTCATCTTCGGCGTCTACGGTCATCTTCGGCGTCTACGGCCTGTGCTTGGCGCGCTGGCGGAAGGTATAACGCGGCTGCGGGACCAGCCTGCGGCAGTCAGTCACCATCGGGCCTTTCGTTTCGTCACAGGTGCTGAGACCTCGTCAGGCAGCGGCTGGTGCCGGCGGGCCAGGTAACCTCCCTGGTGGAACCGGAGCGATTTCACCGGGGTCGGCGTGGCGCTGCTCACCCTGCTCGACCAGGACGGCCAGGTCGACGCGACCGCAACAGCGGCCCTGGCCGCCGACCTGGCCGGGCGCGGAATCCGCGGCGTGCTGGTGTGCGGCACCACCGGCGAGGCGGCCACGCTGGCCGATGCCGAGCGCTGCGATCTGATCCGCGCGGTGCGCGACGCGGTGCCCGCGGGCAGCGCGCCCTGATGTCCGTAAACTCGGGGTTCGGCCCGGCGGAGAGGATGGCGGTGCATGGCGGTCAGGCGGGATGTCGTGGTGATCGGCGGAGGGCACAACGGCCTGGTAGCGGCCGGTTACCTGGCCAAGAGCGGGCTGAGCACGCTGGTCTGCGAGCGGCGCGACGTGCCCGGCGGCGCGGCGGTGAGCGAGCATCCGTTCGGGCCCGATTACACGGTGACGTCGCTGTCCTACGTGGTATCGCTGCTGCCGCCGGCGCTGGTCCGCGATCTGCAGCTGGCCAGGCACGGCTACCACGTGTTCCCGCAGGGGCCCTATTTCGCTCCCCGCGCCGACGGGAGCTACCTCCGGCTGCCCTACGGCGAGGCGGAGCGGCGGGCCGAGATAGCGAAATTCTCTGCGCGGGACGCGGCCGCCTACGACGAGTACGAGGCGCACCTGGCGGCCATCGGCGCGATCCTCGGCCCGATGCTGGACGAGATCCCGCCGCGGCTCGGCTCGCGGCGGGCGCCGGATCTCTGGCGTCAGGCGATGCTGCTCCGCCACCTGCGCAAGCTCGACATGCGCGGCGCTGTCGACGTCACCAGGCTGCTCACCGGCAGCATCGCCGACCTCATCGAGCGGTACTTCGAGAGCGACGCGCTGCTCGGCCTGCTGTCGGTGTCCGGGGTGATCGGGACCTGGGCCGGGCCCAGGTCGGCGGGCACCGCGTACGTCATGCTGCACCATCACATCGGCGGCGTGGACGGTCAGGCGGGCGGCTGGGGGTTCCCGCGGGGCGGGATGGGCGGGGTCAGCGCGGCGCTGGCCGGCGCGGCCCGCTCGTTCGGAGCCGAGCTGCGGACCGGTGCCGAGGTCGCCCGGATCAGGACCAGCGGAGGACGGGTCACCGGCGTGACCCTGGCCAGCGGCGAGGAGGTGAACGCGGACACCGTGGTCACCACGGCGCACCCGCAGATATCGTTCCTGCGCCTGCTGGACCCGGCGGTGCTGCCGCCCGGCTTCCTGGCGGACATCCGCGGCTGGCAGACGCGCAGCGGCACCGTGAAGATCAACCTTGCCCTCGACCGGCTGCCGGTGTTCGCCAGCCATCCAGCGATCGACCCGCAGGTGCACGGCGGAACGATCGTGCTGGCCGAGAGCCTGGGTGACGTTGAGAGTGCCTACCAGCAGGCTGTCGCCGGCACCCCATCCGAGCTGCCGTTTGCCGACATCTGCATCCCGAGCGTGTTCGACGATTCACTAGCGCCGCCAGGGCGGCACGTCATGTCGATGTTCACCCAGTGGGTGCCGCATACCTACGCGGACAAGCCCGACGAGCCCGCCCTCGCGGCCTACGCCGACCGGGTGATCGCCCGGATGGAGCGGGTCGCGCCGGGCTTCACCGACTCGGTGCTGCACCGCCAGGTGATCGGCCCGCACCAGATGCAGGAGGAGTACGGGCTGGTCGGCGGCAATATCTTCCACGGTGAGCTCAGCCTCGGGCAGATGTTCCACGCCCGGCCCGCGGCCGGATACGCGGACCTGCGCACCCCTGTCCGCGGGCTCTACCAGGCCGGGTCGGCCACCCACGGCGGCGGCGGCGTCACCGGCATCCCCGGCCGCAACGTGGTCCGCCAGATCGTCGCGGACCGCCGGGCCGCCCGCTGGCGCCGCTCCGCAGCAGGGTCTGCCGCGGGGCCGCCTGCCGTGGGGCGCTCCGAGTGATCAGCTGTCCCGGCCGGTCCGGCTGTCCCGGCTGTCCCGGCTGGCCCGGCCGCGATTCCGGCTACCTGCCGTGCGCCGCCGCGCTCATCCGCGGAGCGGCAGCCCTGGCCCGCTGACGGCCTGCTCGCCGAGATGTGCCTCCAGCCGCCGCAGGATGTCGAGATGCTGGCTGGCCCACAGGACGGCGAGCGCCTGGTTCAGCGCGGGCCCCTCGCCGCTGGCCAGGGAGCCGCGCAGGTGCTGCAGCAGCTGCCCCCGCGCCTCGGGATCAGGCTGCTGCGGCGGCGGAGGCGCCATGCCGTGCACGATGGAGTCGCCCAGCGTCACATACCAGGAGCGCAGCGCCTGAACCTGTCCGTCCAGGCTCTCGCCGGGCGTTCCGGGACTCCCGTCGTGCTCGCTGCCCGCCATCAGCTGGTCCAGCGATGCCAGGGACCGGCCCGCCCGCAGCAGCCGGGCCGGCCCGGCGACCAGCCGGGCCGCGCTCTCGGGACTGGCCCGCTTCGCTGATCGCTCCGCCAGGTACTGGCGGAAGGCATCGTCGAGCTGGTGCACGGCGGCGGTGGCTGCCTGTCCGGCCAGGCTCGGCTCGGCCGGCCCGGCGATGCCGATCAGCGAATCCGCCGCGACCATGACGTAGGCGGCACCGCGCGAGTAGGCCTCGGCCAGATCCCGCCGCAGGACGGCCGCAGCGCCGCGCGGCCAGAACACCAGCCCGACTCCGAGACTGACCGCGAAGCCGATCGCGACATCCTCGATCCGGATCAGACCCACCTTCCAGCCGGTGGGCTGGATGATGTTGAACAGCACGACCAGCACCACCGTGAAGGCAGCCTGGCCGGCCGCGAACGAGACGGCGCGCGGAGCGTAGGCGGCGACCAGCACGGCCACCGGCAGCACGCCCCACAGCACCGGATCGCTGGCGCCCAGGACCAGCACGATCGCCGCGCCGAGAACGATCCCGGCCGCCGTCCCGGCCAGGGCACTGACCACCGACCTGCTGGTGCCGAGGGCGTTGGACCGCAGCACCGACAGCGTGCCGAGGACGACCCAGAACGAGTGCTGGAGCCCTGTCCGCTGCGCGATGAAGACCGCGACGGCGAGCCCGGCCGCGCCCCTGATGCTGTTGCGCAGCCACACGGACCGGCCGCTGAGGTGCTCGGCCGCGAACTGGCGCAGCGCCTGCCACACGGGCGGGCGCGGCGCCAGGCCGCTGGCGGTGCGCGCGTAGCCGGCGATCTGCGCGGTGGTGAAGGTGATGGCGCGGATCCGGAACGTGCGCTGCAGCTGTGATTCCAGTTCCTGGTCATCCGGCGCGGCCGCCAGCACGGAGGCCCGCTGCACCAGCGCGCGCACCGTGGCCGCCTGCGCCTGCTCCAGCCGGCCGAGCTGAGGCTGCGCATCGAGCCCGGTCAGCTGCCGCCCGCTGGCCCGCAGCACCGCTGCCGCGGCGGCCATCGCCTGGCCGTTCTCCGCCCGGCAGGGTTCTGCGCCGGGCGGCCCGGTCACCGCCAGGAGGGAGTCAAGCAGCCAGCCCAGCTCGTCCACCAGCGCGGCGAGGGCCGCAGCCTGGGCGGCCGGCCCGGTCGGCCGGTGCGAGGTGGCATCCAGGCGGCGGCGCAGGCCGCTGACCTCACCCTGGGCGGCATCCCGAAGGCGGGCGATGGCCTGCTGGTCCGCGGAGAAGGCGGCGTCGGCCAGGTCCGCCAGTGCCGCGGCGGCGCGGGCCGCGTCAGCCCGCAGGGTCTCGGTCTGCCGCGGCGGCCACATCAGCATCACCGCGCAGAGGGCGGCGGCCGCGGCCAGCCCCCATCCGGCCAGCCGCCAGGGGATGGCCGATGCCGGCACCGGCACCGCGACCGACAGCACGAAGGCCAGGATCGCGGCCGTGCCGCCGGCCGCGAAGTATCCGTTAATGACCCCGGAGAACAGGATCACGAACCCGGCCACGGCCATGGCCGCGGCGGCCAGCCAGGGGTTCGCCGAGCACAGCGTGCCCGCGACGACCAGTACCGCCCCGGTCAGCGCCAGGCTCAGGTAAGCGGTGAACCGGCTCACCGGGGGGCCGCTGAAATCGGTGAGGACCAGCATGGCGAAGGCCCCGAAGGCAGCGAAGGCCTCAGTCTGGGGCTGGCGGATCAGCTGTGAGGCCACCGCGAACACCGCGGGCATGACGATGGCCGCGCGCGCAGCGATCCTGAGCGAGGACAGGCCGGGGTCGGCTATCGCCAACCGCGGCAGCTTCATGTCCTCTCCCGGCCGGTGCGGGCCCAGCCTGCATGGACCGTCCTGCGCTGGCGTTACGGCACTACAGTAACGGGCCACTTGCTGGCCCGGACCAGCCGCACGGCGAGCGAGCCGACGAACCGGTGGCCGGCCTTGCTCGATGCCCCGACGACGATGGCATCGGCGCGGACCTCGTCGGCGATCCGGCGAAGCTCAGAGAAGGGGTCGCCGCGGGTGGCGATGAAGGAGACCGAGATGCCCAGCTCGCGGGCTGCCAGCTGAGCGCGCTGGCGCAGTTCCTCGGCGAGGGTGTGGAAATCGTCCAGCCGCGCGGTGGCCAGCTCGGCCGCGCCAGTAGCGGACATGGCCGCGGGGGCCAGGGTGCCCACGTAGACGGCGACGATGCGGGCGCCCTGGCGGCGGGCCAGCCCGGCCGCGTACCAGCCGGCCCGCAGCGAGGTCGTCGACCCGTCGACGCCGACGACGATCGTCGACGGCCCGTCGGTTCCGAGCTCGAACGCTCTCGCGTCCCCAGGCATCGGCATCACAGCAGCAGTATGCCGGGGTATGGGCACGCCGGTTCGGCGGGATGGGGCCAGGCGCCGGGGCACGCCGCGGTGGCGCGATCGGTCCGGCCAGCCGGCGACGGCTCGGCTGACGGGTCAGCCGCGAGCGGCGAATAGGGAGCAGTCGTCGACGTTGTCGGTGGCGGCGCGGCTGGGGAATTGACTGAGCCCTCGTCCGTCCCTTGGGAGGTCGATTGGATCCGGTCGGGTGCCAGTGGCCGAGTCGGTCAGCAAACCGCCATTATGCGGGTGGCTGTCAGCGGCTTGGTGTAGGGTGAACATAAGTTCGAAATAGCTCATCGGGCAGCGTGCATGAACTGGGCCGGATCAGACGGCCAGTCGGTTTCCTCGAAGCCTCCTCAGCGTCAGCTTTCAGCCCGGATCCCCGTACTCCGCATGCCCTCCCCCTGCCAGGCGGAATCGCTCCCGCCGCTCAGCGTCCGCCCTCTGCGTGTCCGCTCGCTGCTTGCTCGCTGGTAGTGCCTGCCGGAAAGGAGGCGGCTCAGATGTGCGGTTCCGACCTGACGCAGGTGCCGTCGTCGGCGGCGGATGCGATGGCGATGGTGAAGGCCGGGCTGGCCTGGCTGGCCAGGTCGGATGCGGGCTCGCTGCCGGGGGCGGTGCAAGCGGATTGCCTGCGCGGGCTGGAGCAGGCGGAGGCGATGACGGTGGCGGCCCGCTCCGCCGTGCTAGCCACGTTCAGCGCGCAGGGCGGATTCGAGGACGACGGACACGGGTCGGCGCGCGCGTGGCTGAAGTGGCGGACGCGGGTGACTGCCGGGGCGGCGGCGGGCGCGGTGGGCTGGATGCGGCGGCTGGCCGCGCATCCGGCGGTTGCTGAGGCGCTGGCTGCTGCGGATCTGTCGGCGTCGTGGGCCCGGCACGTCTGCGAGTGGAGTGACCGGCTGCCGGAGGCTCACCGCGGCGACGCGGATGCGATTCTGGTGGCTGCGGCGGCGGGCGGGGCGGAGCTGGGTGATCTGGCCGCGCTGGCGGAGGAGATGCGCCGCCGGACCGCCGGCCCCGATGGCGATGGCGGGGATGACGGGTTCGGGGACCGGTCGCTGCGGCTGGCGACGACGTTCGGCGGCGCCGGCGGGCTGGAGGGGGACCTGACGCCGCAGTGCGCGGCCGCGCTGCAGGCGGTGCTGGATGCGCTGGGGAAGAAGGCCGGCCCGGAGGATATCCGGTCGCGCCGGCAGCGTGATCATGATGCGCTGGAGGAGGCGTGCCGGCGCCTGATCGCCTCCGGGTGCCTGCCGGAGCGGGCCGGGCAGCCGACGCAGATCATGCTGCACATGGGCCTGGATCAGCTGCGCGGCCTGGACGGCGCCCCGGCCGCGGAGGCCGGGTGGACAGCCGGACAAGGCTGCGGCGCGCCGGCGCCGCCGGGCGCGGACTGCGACGCGGGCATCGTCCCGGTCGTCACCGGCCGCCTCGACCCCGCCATCCTGGACACCCTCGCCGCCACCCTGCTGCGCGGCCCCGCCCCCGACCGCGACGACCACCCCGGCCACGATCACCCCGCCCCCGATCACCCTGCCCCCGATCACCCCGGCCATGATGATCCCGCCCGCGACGACCCGGGCGGCCGGGAGGAGAGCGCTGCTGAGCGGCGGGAGCGGCTGGGCCGGGCGGTCCGCCTCCTGATCGTGCGGCACGCCGCGGACCTGCTCTCAGGACCCGGCGGGCTGGCCGCGCACCTGCGCACCGGCCTGGTCGGCCCGCTGGCCGCCTCGGTGCCGCTGCCGCTGGACATCGGCGCCGTCACCGACACCATCCCGGTGCACCTGCGCCGGGCCGTCACCGCCCGCGACCGCCGCTGCCGCTTCCCCGGCTGCGACCAGCCCCCCGCCGCCTGCCAGCCGCACCACATCATCCCCCGATCCGAGGCCGGGCCGACGAGCCTGGCCAACCTGATCCTGATGTGCTCATTTCACCATCTCATTGCCGTGCACCGGTGGGGCTGGGGCATCACCCTGCACCCCGACGGCACCCTCACCGCCACCAGCCCCGACGACCACACCACCCTGCACGACCACGGACCCCCCGCCCACCCCGCCTAAGGCCGGGCGGCCAGCCGCCGCACCTCGCTGGACGTCGGCGGGTTCCGGTCCTGCGTGTAGTTGCCCCGGACGGGGGCCTGGTACATGATGCTCTGCGTGCGGGAGAGATAGCTCAGGCCAGGATCCCACCGCTGAGGGCGCTGGCTCTGCCATTAGCAAGGTCTCCGGAGCGCCGCGGCGCAGTCCGCTGGCTGATCGCAGCCTTCCAGCCGATCGCAGCCTGCTGGCTGATCGCCGCATTCGCTGCGTGCTGGCCGCGTCGGGCTCGGCTGACGGGTTCCTGCCGGTGACGCTCAGCTTCGCGGTCTTGCGGGTCACGGGCTCGGCAGGCCAGCTCGGGCTTGTGCTGGCCTGCCAGAGCGCGGCAGCCCTGCTGCTCACGACCGTGCGCACCGGGTTGAGCGCGTTCATCCGCAGCCCGGCGGTAAACACGGAGCGGCTTTTCAGTGACAGGTCAGCTCGCGGCGAGGCGGTCAAGCGCGCGCAGGATCCGCTGCTCAGAGACGGGACCGGAGGTGCCCAGGGCCTGGGCGAAGAGGCTGACCCGCAATTCCTCGATCATCCACCGCACCGCGCGGGCATCGGCGCCGCAGCGCCGCGGCTGCGGCAGCCCGGCCATGACCTGCTGGCAGGCGTCCGTCACCCGGTGCACGGCCGCCATCCGGTCGGCGTCGCGGCGCGGGTCCTCCGGCAGCTTCTCCAGCCGCCGGCTGATGCCCTGCAGGTACCGCACCAGGTCGGGCAGGCGGCCCGCGCCGGTCGCCGAGATGAAGCCGGGATAGATCAGCGCGGCCAGCTGCGCGCGCATGTCGCTGACGGCTGGCCCGGACGCGCCGGCCAGGCCGATCTCGGCCTCGTGCGCCCGGGCCAGGACGCGCGCGACCGCCGAGACCACGCCGGCTGCGGTGGCCGCCAGCTCCGACCGGGCCGCGGCCAGCAGCTTCGCGAAGCCCTCGGCATCCCGGGCCGGGCCGCCCGCGCGGGCGATCACCTGATCGGCCGCGCAGGCGGCGCAGTCGTCGAGCAGCGCGGCGGCGCTGGCGTACGGGTGCCTGCTCATCGCGAGTTTCGCGGTGACGGGCAGCCGGCTCGCCACCGACCGCACGTCAGACGGCACCTGCAGCAGCAGCAGGCGGCGGGTTCCGGCCAGCATGGCCGCATCAGCCTGCTCGCGGGTATCGAACAGCCGGACGTCGGCCGAGTCCCCGGCGTCGGCCAGCGCCGGGTAGGCCAGGATCTGCCCGTGGCTGAACTCCCGGGGCAGCGTGCCGAGATCCCAGTGCGTGATCCCGTTTCGGGTAATGTCCCTGCCTGCCTCGGCGAGCGCCGCCTGCAGGCGCGGCCGCAGCTGCTCCCGCAGCGCCGCCAGGTCCTTGCCGGCGGCGAGCACGCGGCCGGAGTCGGTCACCCGGAAGCCGATCCGCAGGTGCGCGGGCAGCCGGGACGGATCCCAGGCCGAGCGCGGGATCCGCAGCCCGCTGATCCGGGCCAGTTCCGCCGCCAGCGCGTCCAGCAGGTCACCGCGGGGCGGCCCCAGCCGCGCGGTCACGGCGCGGGCCGTCTCCGGCGCCGGCACGAACGCGCGGCGCAGCTGCTTGGGCAGCGACCGGATCAGCTCGGTCACCAGCTCCTCGCGCAGGCCGGGCACCTGCCAGCTGAGCGCATCGGCCTCCACCTGGCCGAGCATCGCCAGCGGGATGTCCGCGGTCACGCCGTCATCCGGCTCGCCGGGAGCGAACTCATACGACAGCGGAAGCTCGCCCAGGCGGCTCGGGTAATCAGCCGGGCGGACCTGCGCGGCCTCGGGCCCGGCCAGGTCTGCGGGGGAGAGCGTGAGCAGCTCCGGGTCGGCTGACCTGGCCTTCTTCCACCAGGCGTCGAAATGGCGGGCCGAGGTCACGCTCGCCGGGATCCGCTGGTCGTAGAAGTCGAACCGCGCGCCGTCGTCGGCGACGATGCCGCGCCTGCGGGCCCGGCGCTCCAGGTCCCCGGCCTCGGCCAGCAGGCTCTGGTTGCGCTGGAAGAACCGGTGATGGGTCCGCCAGTCACCCTCCACCAGGGCGCGGGAGATGAACAGCTCGCGCGCCGCCGCCGGGTCGATGCGGCCATAGCTGACCTGCCGGTTGGCCACGATCGGCAGCCCGTAGAGGGTCACCTTCTCGGCCGCCATCGCCGCGCCCCGCCGGGCGTCCCAGTGCGGCTCGCTGTACGTGCGCCGGACCAGGTGCCCGGCCAGCTGCTCGGCCCACTCGGGCTCGATCCGCGCGACGGTCCTGGCCCACAGCCGGGACGTCTCGACCAGCTCGGCGGCGACCACCCACGGCGGCGGCTTCCTGGCCAGCGCCGAATCCGGGAAGATCGCGAAACGGGCTCCCCGTGCCCCCTGGAACTCCGTCAGCGGACGCCGCTTCCCGCGGGTCTTCGAGGCGGTCTCCTGCATGCCGATGTGCGACAGCAGCCCGGCCAGCAGCGAGATGTGCACCCGGTTCGCGAGCTCGGCCGGGAATCGCGGCTCCGATGCGGGCTTGAGGTCCGCGGCGTCGCTGCTGCCCTGGTCGCTGCTGCCCGGTTCGCGGCCGCGGGGCTCGTGGCCGCGGGGGTCGTGGCCGCGGGGCTCGTGGCCGACGGTGATGTCCAGCTCGGCGGCCGCCTGCCGGAGCTGGCCGTAAACGTCCTGCCACTCCCGCACCCGCAGGTAGTGCAGGAACTCACGGCGGCACAGCCGGCGGAAGGCGGATGAGGACAGTTCGCGCTGCCGGCCGCGCAGGTAGTTCCACAGGGTCAGGAAGGTGAGGAAGTCCGAGCCGGGCTCGGCGAAGCGCGCGTGCAGGGCATCGGCCGCGTCCCGCGCGTCCGCCGGCCGCTCCCTGGGGTCCTGGATCGACAGGGCCGCGGTGATGATCAGCACCTCGCGGGCGCAGCCGTTCTGCCCGGCCTCCAGGATCATCCGGCCGAGCCGCGGGTCGGCCGGGATCCGGGCCAGCTTGCGGCCGGTGCCGGTCAGCCGGAGCGCGCCGCCGGCCGCGGCGACCGCGCTGAGCTCCTCCAGCAGCCGGATGCCGTCCGCGATGTGCCGTGACTCCGGCGGGTCGACGAACGGGAAGTCGGCCACCGCGCCCAGATCCAGCGCGGCCATCCGCAGGATGACCGAGGCCAGGCTGGTGCGCAGGATCTCCGGGTCGGTGAACTCCGGCCGCGAGGCGAAGTCAGCCTCGCTGTACAGCCGGACGCACACGCCGTCGGACGTGCGGCCGCAGCGGCCCTTGCGCTGGTTCGCCGACGCCTGCGAGATCGGCTCGATCGGCAGCCGCTGCACCTTCGTCCGCTGGCTGTACCGGGAGATCCGGGCCGTTCCCGGATCGACCACGTACTTGATGCCGGGAACCGTCAGCGAGGTCTCGGCGACGTTGGTGGCCAGCACGACACGGCGACCGTCGTGGGGCTGGAACACTCGATGCTGCTCGGCCGCGGACAGCCGGCCATACAGCGGCAGCACCTCCAGGCCGCCGAGGTCCTCCCGGTCCGCCAGCGCGTCGGCGGTGTCCCTGATCTCGCGCTCGCCGCTGAGGAAGACGAGCACGTCGCCGGGGCCTTCGGCGCGTAGCTCGGCCACCGCGTCGCCGATGGCCTGGACCTGGTCGCGCGGCTCGTCGGCCCGTGTTGCCTCGTCCCCCGGGTCGGCCTCGTCGGCCAGCGGCCGGTAGCGCACCTCCACCGGGTAGGTGCGCCCCGACACCTCGATCACCGGCGCCCCGGCACTGTGCTGGCCTGATTCGCCTCCGGCACTGTGCTGGGCTGATTCGCCTCCGGCACTGTGCTGGCCTGATTCGCCTCCGGCACTGTGCTGGCCTGATTCGCCTCCGGCAAAATGATCACTGAAGCGGGCCGGGTCGATGGTGGCGGAGGTGATGATGACTTTCAGGTCCGGGCGGCTGGGCAGGAGCTGCTTCAGGTAGCCGAGGATGAAGTCGATGTTCAGGCTGCGCTCGTGTGCCTCGTCGATGATCAGCGTGTCGTAGCGCAGCAGCTGCCGGTCCCGATGCAGCTCGGTCAGCAGGATCCCGTCGGTCATCACCTTGATGAGCGTGTTGTCGCTCGAGGTGTCGGCGAACCGGACCTTGTAGCCGACTGCCGCGCCCAGCTCGGTGCCGAGTTCCGCGGCGATCCGCTCTGCGACGCTTCGGGCGGCGATCCGCCTGGGCTGCGTATGCCCGATCTGGCCGGCCACGCCGCGGCCGAGCTCCAGGCAGATCTTCGGCAGCTGGGTGGTCTTGCCGGATCCCGTCTCGCCCGCGATGATCACGACCTGATGATCGCGGATGGCCGCGGCGATCTCGTCCTTGCGCTGGCTGACCGGCAGCTCAGGGGGAAAGGACACCACCGGGACCGACCGCCTGCGCGCTTCCATCCGCGCCGCCGCCGCTTCCAGCTCCGCGTGAATGCGGCCGATGGCCTTTTCGCGCGCCCCGGCGTCACGCTGCGCGGCCGCCCTCTCGGCACGCAGGCTCAGCCGGCGCTGGTCAGCCAGCGTCAGCTCAGGCAGGCGTGCTCGCAGCTCGGCGAGCAGGGGTGGCACGGCAGTAATCTCCACGGGCGGCATTCGGGGGACACGACCAGCATGGTCAGGAACGCCCCTGCTGCCCAACGCTTTTCCCGGCCGCCAGCTTCCCCGCTGGCCCCGGCCAGCGGCCGGGCGCTCAGCCGGCCGTGCTCGGCGGGGCTGTGCTCGGCGGGGCTGTGCTCGGCTCGGCGCAAGAGGGGACGGCGCGGGCATCCGGCAGTCCTCAGCCCTGCCCGGGCGGCGGGCGTCGGTAAGGCAAGCCGTCAGTACGGCAAAGCCGTCAGTACGGCAAAGCCGTCAGTACGGTAAAGCCGTCAGTACGGTAACGGTGGCGGGCGTCAGTACGGCGCTGACAGGGTGTAGCTGCCGCGGCGGCGCACCGTCAGGCTGGTCCAGGCGCCGTGCTGCCGGACGACCGCGGTGCCGCTGGCGCGTAGCAGCGGCGACCAGCGCACCCGCACGATCGCCTGGCCGGCCCGGCTCATCCGCAGCGTGATCAGCGCCGGCGTGCTGCCGGTGACGGTGGCCGGCGGGCTGGCCAGCGGCAGCGTGCCCGTCACCCGGTACAGCTGCCAGTAGGCGTCATGCCAGACCGGCACGAGCCAGGGCTGGCCCGCGCGGACGAGGTCGGTCTCCGCGACGGCGGCGAAGTCCGGCGGGGCGGCGGAGATGGCGACATAGCGCACCGCGTTATAGCGCAGCCATGCGTGATACGCCGACGGGGTGAGCGTGCCGTGATAGAAGAGCGGGTTGCGCTCGATGTCGACCTGGCGCTCCCAGCCGCGTGCCAGCGGCACCACCGATGCCAGCTGTTGCGATTCCCAGTGACCGTACTGGGGCACCGCTTCCACCCGCGCCGTGTCGGCCCGCAGGACGCGGAGCTCGTGCACCAGGCCTGCCGTCTGCGGCGAATAGGGTGGCGCGCTGCCCTGGGCCAGGTCGGCGGACGGCTGGGCCACCTGCCACCCGGCGACGGCGACCAGCGCACCGGCCAGCAGCCACCGGTGCCGCGAGCTGCCCAGGCCGGCCAGCAACGGGCCCGCCACCAGCTCGCCCAGCCGCTCGACGTTGGAGCCGACGGGCGTCGGCACGAGGCAGGCAGCGAGGATGCCGAGCCCGTAAACGATCGCGCCGATCCGCACCATCCGCCATCGGCGCGGAATCAGCACCAGCGCTCCCGCGACGGCGAGCAGCGGCGGCACGCAGCTCGCCGCGGTCACCGGCTGGACGCCGCCGTCGGAGAACAGCGCCATGGCGCCCAGCGGCAGGGCTGCGGCCACGCCGATGACCAGGCCCCGGGCCCAGCGCCCGGTCAGCGCGAACGCGACGGCGACGATCCCGAGGAAGAGGGCGGCAACGGGGCTGAGCAAGCCGGTCAGCAGGGCCAGGCCGGCCGCGCTGAGCAGCCGGGGCCAGCCCGCCGCCCGGCCCGCGTCCGCCATGACCACGCAGCCCAGGGCCGCGGCTATGGCCAGGGTGAAGGCTGCCCGCCCGGCGGTCAGCTCGGTGCACAGCGCGACGGCTCCCCACATCGATCCGGCCAGCGGCCGGGGGACCCGGTGCCGGACCAGCAGCAGGGCCAGCAGGCCCGCGGAGATCACCGCCGCGACCGCCATGGCCAGCCGGGTTCCGGCGATGGCGAGCAGGTACGGAGCCAGCAGCGAGTAGCCAGCCGGGTGGATGCCGCCGTACCAGCTGAAGATGTACGCCGAGTCCGGATAGCGGCCGGCCCAGCCAGCCCGGGCAATGGCCGCTGACAGGTCGGTCCCGACCCTGGGGACCACGGTCACCCAGAGGGCGGCGCCAGCCGCCGTCACCAGGCAGCTGAGGACGGCCGGGTGACTCCAGGTCAGCCGCCAGGCTCGCCAGCCGCTGCGGGCCGCCGACGGCGGCCGCGCGGCGGGAACGGCCAGCTCCTGGCCCGGTCCGGCGGGCCGCACCTCAGCGCGGGGCGGGAGCAGCGGGTGGTCCGGCCGGGCCGCCGTCCCCGGCGCGGAACTCTTCTTCCAGCATGTCCATCGCCTTGAGGAAGGCCGCGCGCTCGTCGCAGCCGAGCCGGTCAAGCACCCGGGCCACCGGCGCCGCAGCGCCGTCGAGCCATTCCTCGACCACGGGCCGGGCGGCCGGGGTGATCCGCACGATCGTGCGGCGCCTGTCCGCCGGGTCTGCCGAGCGCTCGGCGAAGCCCGCCTGGTCCAGGTCGGCTAGCACGCCGCTGACGGTGGACAGCGTCAGGCCGAGCCGGGCTGCGAGCGTCCCGACGCTGAGCGGGCCGTCGCGCAGCTGCTCCAGCGCGGCAATGTGCCGGGGGCCGAGGGCGGTCTGCGCCTGCGGTGTGGTCGCATCCTGATAGCGCCGCATCCCGCGGACGACCCGCGGGAACACGCGCATCAGGCGCAGGCACATGGCTGAGTGCCCGGTCTCACCGGGCCCCGTTTCCATTTCCTCGGTCACCGCATCGTCCTTTGACCTCACTGCCGGAAGTATATATTGTTGGGTCAGCCAAACTATTTTGATGTACGAACTAAACCTCTCAGGGAGCATCGGTCATGACCGCATCATCGCAAGTTATGGCAGCACTGCGGGACCAGCTGGCGAACGGCTCGCTGGCCGGGACGTGGGCACTTGACCCGGCCCGGTCCACCGCCACGCTGCGGAGCAAGAGCGTGTGGGGCCTGGTCACGGTCAAGGGCGTGTTCCGTGACGTCCAGGGCAGCGGCACGGTCTCGCCGGCCGGCGAGGTAACGGGCAGCATCGTGATCGCCTCTGGCTCCGTCGACACCAGGAACGCCAAGCGCGACCAGCACCTGCGATCCGCCGACTTCTTCCTGAGCGAGAAATACCCGTCGATCACGTTCAGCCTGGAGAAGCTGGCCATCACCGGGGGCGGCATGACCGTCTCTGGCCAGCTCACCGTCCGCGATCAGGCCCGTCCGATCTCCTTCCCCGCGACGGTGACCCTGGCCGGTGACGGCGAGGTGGCGCTGGACGCCGCCGTGGAGGTGGACCGGTCCGAGTTCGGCCTGCGCTGGAACCAGCTGGGCATGGTGTCCATGCACAACATGATCACCCTCCACGCCGTCTTCGCCCGGCAGTAGTAGCGGGCCTGCCGCTGGTCCGGCCGAGCGCGGGCGAGGCGCTGATCGCAGGCGTGCCGTACGCCAGGCTGCCTGATCCCCGTCGGACCGTCGGCGCGCTGCTGGAATCATCCGGCTTTCACCCGGGCCGCCGGGCCCGCGATCAGCTGCGGGTCATCACCACGGCGAGCGGCTTGCCCGATAGCCGGGTGGAGGAGGTTCTCGCCAGGCTGGACTGGCTGGCTCCGCGGGCCGGCGGGTGCGCGGGTTCTCGCTCGGCACGCGCCAGCGCCTCGGGCTGGCCGCTGCCCTGCTGGGGGATCCGGATGTCCTGCTCCTGGACGAGCCGGCCAACGGCCTCGACCCGGCCGAGCCTGCGCGACCACCTGATCACGACGGCGGCGCGGCTCATCGACCAGCGCGGCAGCGCCGGGCTGTCCGTCCGCGACATCGCCGGGGAAGCCCGGGTGGCGGACGGGGTGCTCTACAACTACTTCGAGGACAAGGAAGACCTGCTGGCGCACGCGCTGCTCGCGCATGTCGGCACGGTCATGACCAGTGCCCCGCGGCTGCCGCCGGCCGGCACGGGCACCGTCCAGCAGAACCTGCAGCTGTTCATCGACGGCGGGATCGCCGTGCTGCTGCGGGTCCTGCCGGCCTTCGCCGGACTGCTGTCGCAGCCCAGGGTCCTGCTCCGATTCCATGCGATGGTCGGCGGCGATGCCGCCTTCGGCGGGCCCGCCGCCGCTGCTGACGCATCCGGCGCGGCGGGCGAGCGGCCAGCGGCAGGCGGCGAGCGGCCCGAGGGCCCCGGAGCCGGACCCCGCGGGCTGCCCGACATTCTCACCGCTTACCTCCGTGCCGAGCAGCGGCTAGGGCGGCTCGACGCGGCCGCGGACGTGGACGCCGCCGCGACGCTCATCGTCGGCGCGATGCATGGCCAGGTCCTGCCGCGGGTGCTGTTCAGCCCGCCCGGCGCGCCGGTGACCATCCCGGCTGGCCTGGCGGGCCGGCTGGCGGGGGTCGTCGTGGGCGGCATCGCGTCGGCCCGCTAGCCGGCGCCGCAGCTACCGGCCGTCGCCGGCGGTACTCGCGGCCGGGACGCGCAGCAGCGATCCCGGCCGGATGGTCGCGGCCAGGCCGCGTGCCCGGTCCATCACCTCGCCGTCCAGCTGCCAGGGCTGCTCCCGGTCCAGATCGATGCGCAGCTCGCGAAAAGCCGTGCGGGTTACCCGGCTGCTGTCATGCCGCCGCAGCACATCGGCGGCGACCTGGAGCCAGCCGAGCCAGTCATGCGCGCTGAGCACCACGACGTCCAGGACTCCGTCGTCTGGCTCCGCGTCGGGATGCCCGCCATGACGATGAACGGCCGGTCGTTCGCGACGCCCATGTCCAGCTTCCGGTCGGTGCCGGTGAGCGCGATGGACAGCGCATCGCTGAGATCCAGGGGAAGGCCCAGGTTGCGCGCCAGCAGGTTGTCCGTGCCGGCCGGCAGCACGGCGAGCGGTACGCCACTGGCCGCCACTCCGGCCGCGCAGGCGGTGACGGTGCCGTCGCCGCCGCAGGCCAGGACCAGGTCGACGCCGGCCTGGACGGCCTCCCTGGCCTGTCCCTCACCGGGGTCCTCGATGGTCGTCTCAAGCCAGAGCGGCTCGCTCCAGCCATGCTCGGACATGGCGGCGCGGATCGCGCCGCGGAGCTTCTCGGGCTGATCGTGCTTGGTCGGATTGGCGACCACCGCGGCGCGCATCTGAGCACCCTAGCGGCCCGCCGTACCCGGCATCGCCCCCGGCACTCGCGAGCAGCCTCGCCGCCTGGCGGCAGGGGGCACCGGATCGCCGGCCGTCACCGCGGGCTACCCGCCGTTCGCCTCGGGCATAGCGGGCAATACCATGGCATTACCCCTTCTTGGTCATGAGATGGACCGCCGTGACGGCGTATTTCGCGCTGCGCCGGTCCCGGTACCTGTCCACCGCGTCCGCCGCTACCGCCACCCTGCTGGTGGTGGACGCCTGGTTCGACGTGATGACCACGCCGGGCGCCCAGCGGATCAAGTCCATCCTGTTCTGCGCCTTCATCGAGCTGCCGCTGGCCGCGGTGTGACTGTGGCTCAGCTACCACACTCACCAGATTGCCGAGCGCAGGATCCTGCTGCTCACCCGGCGCTCGCCCGGCGCCAGGCGGAGCGCGCGGCGAGAGCGCGCCGGGACGGGCTAGGCGGATGCCGGTCCCGGCTGGCATCCGGCCGGGACCGGCATCCGGCCGCTGCCGCTTAGCGCCCGGCGCCCTCGGTGCCGGGCGTGAAGGAGACGCCCCGCAGGGCCTCGCCGAAGCCCGCGGACTCGGCCGTCCGGAAGCTCTCGGCGGGCGCGGTCAGCGCGGCCGGTGTCGGGCTGGCTGTCCGACCGGTTCGGCGCCCGGCCGTTCGCGACCGGCGGCATGGTGGTGGCCGCGGCCTCGTTCGTGCTGCTGGAACTGCTGCCGGTGAATTTCGCCTACTGGCAGTTCGCGGTCATCATCCTGCTGAACGGCATCGGCATGGGCCTGTTCGCCTCGCCGAACCGGGCCGGGATCATGAACAGCCTCCCGCCGGAGCGCCGCGGCGTCGGCGCGGGCATGAGCGCGACGTTCCAGAACTCGGCCATGGTGCTGTCCATCGGCATCTTCTTCACGCTGATCATCCTGGGCCTGGCCTCATCGCTGCCGGCCACCCTCACGCACGGCCTGGTTTCGCAGGGCATCCCGCACGCGGCCGCGGCGAAGGTCGCCGCGCTGCCGCCGGTGTCGATCATGTTCGCGGCGCTGCTCGGCTACAACCCCGTGCAGACCCTGCTGGGCAGCTCGCTCAGCAAGCTGCCGGCCAGCCATGCCGCTTACCTGACCGGTCACACCTTCTTCCCGTCGCTGATCTCAGCGCCGTTCGAGCACGGCCTGTCCATCGCGTTCGACTTCGCGATCGCGGCCTGCCTGATCGCGGCGGTGGCATCGTTGCTGCGCGGCGGACGGTACGTGCACGATCTGCACGATCTGCACGGTGTGTCGGCGGTGCAGGAGGCCGGGCCGGCGGACGACCGGGAGCCCGCCATCAGCGACGCGGCCGGGACCGCCGTGGTCGCCGCCTCGAACGGCAGGCACCCGCAGCAGGCGGCCCCGCGGCACGCCTCGGCCAGGCATCCGGGCGGTGATCATGCGGCCGCCCGGCACGCCCCCGCCAGGCACGCCGTGCATCAGGACCCCATGGCCGAGGCTGAGGCGTCGTAGGCCGGTCCGCCCACCGCAACCGCGGCAGGCAAGGGCAGCAGCAGGCAAGGCAGCGCGGCGGCCGGAATCCGGCGGCCGCGCTGCCGCATGCACGGGCTCTGTGCTCAGGCGGCCGGGCCGACCTCAGCGGCCCGGCCGCACCGGCCTGGTGTCCCGGGGGCTGACGGGCTCGCCGCAGGCCTCGCACACGAGCCGGGGGGCGAGCTCGTGACCGCACTTGTGCTCGACGACCAGCGGCGGCCCGTCCTCGCCCGCGAGGTACTTATCTCCCCAGCAGCGCAGCGTCGTGATGATCGGGTAGAGATCCAGCCCCGCCTCGGTCAGGAAGTACTCGAACCGGGCCGGATGCTCGGAGTACTGCCGCCGCTCCAGGACCCCCGCGCTGACCAGGGTGCGGAGCCGGGCGGCCAGGGTGTCGCGCGGCGCGCCGGTCCGCTTGACCATCTCGTCGAAGCGCCGGTCGCCGAGGAACACCTCGCGCACGGCGAGCAGCGCCCACTTCTCTCCGACGATCTCGAGAGTGCGGGCGATGGAGCAGGTCCGCGGCTGCGCTGGTGCGGCGGTCACGGCATCAGCATACCTGGTGAGTCTGATTTCTGGACGCAGAAGGCCCCGGCCGTGTATGGTTAATCCAGATTTCGGACTAACTGGTCCGAGGCTGATCCGGAGGATGCCGCGCATGAGTTCCGTCCCGCTGACGATGGCCGGCCCGCCTGCTGTTCCCGTCCCTCCCGAACCTCCCAGTGCCCGCAGGCTGGCGGCTATCGTCGGGGTGCTGTCCCTGGCCGTCTTCATGTCCAGCCTCGACCTGTTCATCGTCAACCTGGCGTTCCCCTACATCGGCAGGCAGTACGCGGGCACCAGCCTGGGTGACCTGTCCTGGGTGCTCAACGGGTACACGATCGTCTTCGCCGCGGTGCTGGTCCCGGCCGGGCGGTGGGCGGACCGGGTCGGCCGGCGGCGGCTGTTCATGGCCGGGCTGGCTGCCTTCAGCCTCGGCTCGCTGCTGTGCGGCGTGGCCCCGGGCGTGGCGGCGCTGATCGCCGCCCGGGTCATCCAGGCCGCCGGGGCCGGTCTCATGGTGCCGGCCTCCCTGTCGCTTTTGCTGGCGTCTGTCCCGGCGGCTGGCCGGGCCCGGGCCATCGGCACCTGGTCGGCGCTGGGAGCGCTGGGTGCCGCGCTCGGCCCGGTCATCGGCGGCAGCCTGGTGCAGATCAGCTGGCGATGGGTGTTCTGGATCAACCTGCCGGTCGGCCTGGCCGCTGTCCTGCTGGCGGCCAGGGTGGTGCCGGAGAGCAAGGATTCCAGCGCCCGCGGGCGGCCCGACCTGATCGGCGCCGCCCTGCTCGCGGCCGCGGTCGGGCTGCTCGCCCTGGCCCTGGTCAAGGCGCCGGCCTGGGGGTGGGCATCGGCTGACTTCGGCGGCCTGCTGGTCGCCTCGCTGGCGTGCGGCGCGGTGATGGTGGCGCGGTCGAGGCGGCACCACTCGCCCGTCATCGAGCTCGGGCTGCTCCGGTCCCGCACCTTCAGCGGGACGTTCGCCGCCTCCATCCTGTATTACGCCGGATTCGGAGCCTTTGTTCTGAACTCGGTGGAGTTCCTCACCGGGGAATGGCACTACTCGGCCGTCCGGGCGGGCCTGGCCATCGGGCCCGGGCCGCTCATGGTGCTGCCGTTCGCCCGGCTGGTGGCGCCGCGGCTGGCCACCCGGCTCGGCGGGGCTGGCCGGGTGGCGGCGATCGGATGCGTGGTCAACACGGCTGCCATGGCGCTGTGGCTGAGCCGGATGCAGGCGCATCCGGCCTACCTGACGCACCTGCTGCCTGCGCAGCTGCTGGGCGGGGCCGGCGTGGGCCTGACGATCCCCTCGCTGCTCGCGGCCGGCAGCGCGTCTCTGCCGCCGGACCGGTTCGGTACCGGCAGCGGCATCCTGAACATGGCCCGTCAGGTCGGCACGGTGCTCGGCGTGGCCGGCCTGGTCGCCATCCTCGCGCACCTGGACCGGTCCGACCCGATAGCGACGTATCGGCACGGGGTGGTGCTGATCATCGCCTTCTTCGCCGGCGCCGGAGCCGTGGCCGCGAGCCTGCTGACGGCCAGGATGGCTCGTCCCGGCGTCGATGCACCCGCCGTCGGGGAACCCGCCGTCGAGGCACCCGCCTCCGCGGTGGCTGCTGCCGTGACGGTGGCGCTGCCCGTGCCGGGCGCGGATCGATAGCTACGGGGGCCGGCCAGGTAGCTTGGGCATATGTGGCGGGAACGTGCCCGGCGGCGGCCGGCGGCGACGGGACGGCGCTGAGATGCATTCGGTCGGCCTGGTGCTGCACCCGAAGCGTGATTCCGAGCCCGCGGTGAACGCGGTGCTGGGCTGGGCCGCGCGTAACCAGGCCCGGGTCTTCGGCATCGAGGACGAGATCCGCCGGCTGCACTGCGCCGCGGTTGCCGTCACCGCCGAGGAACTCGGCCAGCGCTCTGACCTGGTGGTCAGCCTGGGCGGCGACGGCACGATGCTGCGCGCGATGCGGCTGGCCGACCGGCAGCGGGCCCCCGTGCTCGGCGTGAACCTGGGCAAGCTGGGCTTCCTGGCCGAGGTAGACGTCATCGACCTGCCGGACGCGCTGTCGGCCATCGACGATCGGGAGTTCACGATCGAGCCGCGGCTCGCCGTCGATGCCGTGATCGGCGATCAGCTGGTCACCGCCTTCAACGATGTCGCCGTCGTCCGCTTCCCCGGGCACCCGAGTGCCGCGATCGCGCTGCGGGTCGCCGGGCAGCCGTTCGTGAGCTACGCCGCCGACGCCGTGGTCGTCGCCACCCCGACCGGCTCGACGGCCTACAGCTTCTCGGCCGGCGGCCCGATCGTCAGCCCTGGCGTGGAGGCCCTGCTGGTCACCCCGGCGGCGCCGCACTCTGCCTACAACCGGGGGCTGGTGCTGTCCATCCGCGACAGCCTGGTGCTGGAGATCCTGCCCGGCAGCGGCCTGCTCGCCGTCGAGGTGGACGGCCAGGTCTCGGCCCAGGTCTGCGCGGGGGACCGGATCGAGCTGCGGCCGCGGCCGGGGGCGGCGCGGGTCGTCCGCCTCGGGCGCACGACGTTCTACGAGCGCGCCCGGCGCAAGCTGCGCCTGGCCGACTCGGCGGAGATACCGGCGGACAGCCCGCCGGTGTCGGCGGTTTAAGCTGCCCGTTCCCGGTGCAGGGGTAGCTGTTCCCGGTCCGGCGATCGAGGCGATGAGCAGGGGAGGAAACGACATGCCCGGCGACGAGACGCATGAGACGCAGAACCTGACCGACTACGAGGAGCTCGATTCGTCCGACACCCTGGACGGACCGCCCGGCGACGACCCGCTCGACCGCGGGCTCGTGCCGCCGGAACGCTGGTCAGCGGCCGGGAAGTTCGGCACGACGGCGGAGGAGGAGCAGGCAGGCGAGTCCCTCGACCAGCTGCTCGCCGAAGAGGAGCCGGACGTGGTCCCTGAGTATGACGATGGCCTGCCGGAGGATGGCGAGACGGACGACGAGGCGGGGGACGAGGACGTGGACGGGCTGCTGCTCGACGATGGCCCCGATCCCCGCTCCGGCCGGCTGCTGGCTGAGGACGAGGGCGCCCACGGGCGGCAGGATCCTGACCTGGTGGCCAGTGACGTCGGCATCGACGGTGGCGCAGCGACCGCGGAGGAAGCCGCGATGCATGTGGTGGAGGATGACGACACCGACATCCGCTCGGAAAGCTGACGGAAGCTGACGGAAAGCCAGTCCCGGGCCATTTGCTGCTGGTCACGGGCGCTGCCGGGCTGGCGGAATGCGAGCGCGGTCCTGCTGGGAGGCCGGGCGCGCGCCGTCCGGCTGACTGGCGCCCATTCCCGCCGTTTAATCTGCGCAGCACGGGAACCTGAGGGCCACTGCACTTCACGAAAGGAACATCGGTGGCTCTTCTCCTGCTCGCACTGCTGCTCGTGCTGATCTTCTTCGGGGCGGGCTTCGCGCTCCACATCCTGTGGATTGTCGCCGTCATCCTGCTGATCCTGTGGCTGCTCGGCTTCCTGTTCCGCAGCGGCTCAGGCACCGGACGCGGACGCTGGTACCGCTGGTAGGCGGCCAGGAATTCCCCGCCCCGCCGGCTCGCGAGCTGACGGGGCGGGGGAACCGGCCCGACGTCCCTTCCGAAACGACCACCTCCCCGCCCCCCGCCCCCCGCCCCCGCCGCCCGGGCCCGCTGCCGACCTGGCCCCAGCCGGGCCGGCGGCCGGCCCGGTGCCTGCCTGGTGCCGCTGACCGGCCCTGGCAGTGTGACCACACGGCTACCATGTGGCTGATTACCACCATGGCTGAGGACCGGCGCGATGCCGCCGGCGCTGACGGGGACCCACTGCCGCGCGCCTGGAGAGAAATCCGATGACTCCTGCTGCCCGCTCCCGCATGCAGCGCTCCGGCCTGCCGGCCCTCACGGTGCAGGGCTGGTTCCGCCTGGTTTTCGTGGTTATCGCCGTCCTGGTCATTGCCGCGGGCATCGTCATCGCCTACCTGCTGGCCATGGGGCGAACGGTATCTGGTGAGCTGGAGGGCGGGATCCTGCCGGCCGAGGCCCAGGCGTACCGGCTGCAGGGCGCGCTGGTCGACCAGGAGACGGGCGTGCGCGGGTACGGGATCACCGGCGACCCCTCGTTCCTGCAGCCGTACACGGCGGGCCTGGCCACCCAGGCCAGCGCCGCGTCCCGGCTGCAGGGGCTGATCGGCCGCAAGCCGGTGCTGGCCGCCGACCTGCGGAATCTCCAGCGCGCGGCGAGCGGCTGGCAGGCTTCCTATGCCACGCCGCTGATCGCCCTGGCCAAGAAGGGCCCGCTGAGCGGCAGGGACCTGGGCCTGCTGCTGGCCAGCAAGCACTCCTTCGATCATCTGCGGGTGCTGTTCGCCGTGCAGAACGCTCATCTCGCCGCCGCGGCGCGGCGCGACCGCGCCGGCCTCAACAGCTCCCGTGCCGTCATCGACTGGACGTTCACCGGCATCTTCGTGATATTCCTGCTCGCGGCCGCGGTGATGACGGTCGCGCTGCAGAAGGCGGTCGTCCGGCCGCTCAGCGACCTGCGCGCGGGCGCTCGCCGCGTCATGGCCGGCGACTTCGAGCATCACATCGAGCCGACCGGGCCGTCGGACCTGCAGGCGGTCGCCGCCGACGTCGAGGCCATGCGCAGCGAGCTGGCCGCAGCGCTGGCGGGCGCCCGGATCGCCGAGGAGAAGGCCATCCGCCAGGCTGCCGACCTCGATGCCCAGGCCGTCGAGCTGATGCGGTCCAATGCCGAGCTGGAGCAGTTCGCCTACGTGGCATCCCATGACCTGCAGGAGCCGCTGCGCAAGGTTGCCTCGTTCTGCCAGCTGCTGGAGAAGCGCTACGGCGAGGTGCTCGATGATCGCGGCCGCCAGTACATCTACTTCGCCGTCGACGGGGCCAGGCGGCTGCAGGTGCTGATCAACGACCTGCTCACCTTCTCCAGGGTCGGCCGGGCCGGCGAGGCCCGCGCCATCGTGCCGCTGGATCAGCCGCTCGACATGGCGATCACCGCACTGGCCAGCGTGATCGAGGACTCTGGCGCCGTCATCGAGCGGCCGGAGCGGCTCCCCGAGGTGCCGGGCGACCGCACGCTGCTCACCATGCTGTGGCAGAACCTCATCGGCAACGCCATCAAGTTCCGGGCCCCCGGCCGGGATCCGGTGGTGCAGGTCACAGCCGCCCGGCAGGCCGATGCCCGCTGGGAGCTCAGCGTCGCCGACAACGGCATCGGGATCGCGCCGGAATTCGCGGAGAAGGTGTTCGTGATCTTCCAGCGGCTGCACGGCCGGGAAGCCTATCCGGGAACCGGGATCGGCCTCGCGCTCTGCCGCCGGATCGTCGAGCACCACGGCGGCACCATCCGCATTGACCCGGCCTATTCCGGTGGTACCCGCGTCTGCTTCACCCTGCCTGCCGCCGATCCGGCGGGGCAGCCTGCGCCCAGCGATGATGGGCTCAGCCGCGTATCCGGAGGAATGCCTGCATGACACCCCCAGCCCTGCCGATCGAGGTCCTTCTCGTCGAGGATGACCCCGGTGATGAGCTGATGACCCGGGAGGCCTTCGAGGACAACAAGATCAGCAATCGGCTGCACGTGGCCCGCGACGGGGAGGAGGCGCTGGATTTCCTCTACCGCCGCGGCGCACACGCGGATGCTCCCCGGGTTGACCTGATCCTGCTGGACCTGAACCTGCCCGAATACGACGGACGGCAGGTGCTGGAGCGGATCAAGGCCGATGGGGACCTTCGCGCCATTCCGGTGGTGGTCCTGACCACATCGTCCCGCGGCCCTGGCCGGGGGACGGGCGGGGGGCGAAGAGCGGCAGTGTCCGCATGAGCCGCGCGGCCGGCCACTATGCTGGCGCGATCATGTCGGCTCCCGCCAGCCGGCCGAGTCCGGCCCGACAGTGACGAGCAGGTTCCGGATGGAGCTTCAGGATGAGAGGCCGGGCGGCGGTGCCGCCGGCCCGCCGGACCGGATGCTGGTGCTGCTCGTCGAGGATGATGACGGTGATGCTCTCCTCGTCGAGGAGCTGCTGCACGATGTGTCCGCCGATGTGACGATGCGCCGGGTACGGTCGCTGGGCGAGGCCAAGCCCCTGCTAGCCGGCGTCACCTGCGCCCTGCTGGATCTCGGCCTGCCCGACTCTGACGGCCTGAACGGCCTGCGCTGGCTGCAGGAGCACGCGGTTGCGGTGCCCGTGGTCGTCCTCACCGGCCTGGCCGACGAGCATCTCGGCGCGGCAGCGGTGCGGGCAGGCGCCCAGGACTACCTGGTCAAGGGCCAGGTCGACGGACCGCTGCTGCACCGGGTGATCCGGTACGCAGCCGAGCGCCAGCAGGCCGAGGAGCTCAAGCGGCAGCTCAACGAGGCCCGGATCTACGCCGACGAGAATGCCCGGCTGGAGCGCGGGCTGCTGCCGTCGCCGCTGCTGGCCGACCCGCGCCTGACGGTCGCCACCCGGTACTGGCCGGGTGGCCAGCGGATGCTGCTCGGCGGGGACTTCTACGACGTTGTCGAGGCCGCGGATGGCTGGGTGCACGCCCTGATCGGCGACGTCAGCGGGCGCGGGCCGGATGAGGCCGCGCTCGGGGTGTGCCTGCGGGTCGCCTGGCGGACCATGGTGCTGGCCGGCGCCCGTCGGCGAGGTGCTGTCCGCCGTGCAGCAGGTCCTCGGTCACGAGCGGCAGCAGGACCGGACCTTCACCACGCTCTGCATGCTGTCAGTGGCGCCCGGCCGGACCAGCGGACGGCTGCACCTGGCCGGGCATCCCGAGCCGCTGCTGATCACGCCCGGGGGGGTGCGGGAGCTGAAGGCGCCGATCTGCCTTCCGCTCGGAGTCACCCCCGCGCAGGACTGGCCGTGCAGCGACGTGACCCTGGGGGACAGCTGGTCCGTGCTGCTCTATACCGACGGCCTGATCGAGGGCCGGGTCGGGGAGGGCCCGGAGCGGCTGGGCAGCGAGGGGCTGATCAGCCTGATCCAGGCGGCGCTCTCGTCGCTGCCGCCGGCCGGGCCCGGTGACCGTCAGCTGCGCGATCAGATGCTGCTCGGATCGGTGATCGATCAGGTCCGCGAGCTCAACGGCGGCAGCCTGGACGATGATCTCGCTGCGCTGGTGCTCGGCTTCTCAGCGGGCGCCTCGTAGCGCGAGGACCACCAGCGCCGGGGGCAGGCCCGGCTGCCCGGACGGCACAGGCAGGGAGCAGATGCCCGCGACTGACATGACCGGCGCTCACGGTGCTTCCGGCTCGTCGCTCGGGCCCGGCTGCGCATCGGCCGATCCCAGTTCGGGGTCATCCGGCAGATCGGGGTCAAACGGCAGGTCAGGGCCGGGCTGGCGGATCCGGCCGGCCGGGCCGGCATCGCCGCCCGCCTGGCGCAGGCCCGACTGCTCCTGGTAGAGCCGCTGGGCTCGCTCGCCCGGTGTCTCGCCAGGGCGCTCGCGGTCCTCGTCGTTGGCCGGATTCTGGAATGGTGTCTCGCCCATGGCGATCATCCTGCCCAGGCGCCGCCGGGTAATTCCCGTCCGCGCATTCCCGTCCGGGCCTCAGGCCCGGCCCGGCGGCCCGCGGTCGCGGCAGGTTCGTGACCGACCGCTGACGGGCCGGGGCGGTCTCGCCCCGGCGTGCCTGGCCGGCAAGTCAGGCTTCCGCTGACAGCGGCGGCCCGCTAGGGCATGATGCGCTGCATGCTTGACCATGTAGCGATCCAGTGCGCAGACGTGGCCGCGAGCGCGGCCTTCTACGATGCCGTGCTCGCCCCGCTGGGCGGGACGCGGGCCATGGACTTCGGCGAGGTCATCGGGTTCGGCGTCGGGCCGAAGCCGGATTTCTGGATTGGCCCGCGGAGCACGGGCGAGGGATTCCGCGAGTCGCACCTTGCCTTCACGGCGCCGGACCGGGCCGCCGTCCGGGCTTTCTTCGACGCCGCGGTCGGCACCGGGGCGGAGGTCCTGCATGAGCCAGCGCTCTGGCCTGAGTATCACGCCAGCTACTACGGGGCCTTCGTCCGCGATCCGGATGGCAACAACGTCGAGGCCGTCTGTCACGTCCCGGAATAGGAACGGGGGACTGGTGGTCCCTCAGCCCGCGGCGGACGCCCAGTCCTCGCTGCGCTGCCAGAGCTGGCCGGCAAGTTCCCTGGTGGCGACCGGACTGGGCTCCCGCTCACGGCAGTCGTCGTAGAAGCGGCCGCTCGCCGTGGCCACGTCCGCGGATGCGGCGCAGTACAGCGAGGTCCTGGCCCCCTGCTCGGTGGACAGCATGCGCCGGGTGACCAGCGGCCGGACCGGCCAGGGCACCCGGCGCCAGATGTCGGAGGCGACAACGCCGGGGTGCAGCGCGTAGGTCGTGACGCCGGTGCCGGCCAGGCGGCGGGCCAGTTCCCGGCTGAAGAGCACGTTGCAGAGCTTGGACACCGCGTACTCCGGCAGGCCGGTTATCGTGCGCGTGCGCTGCCGCAGCCGGCCGAAGTCGATGCCCTTCGCCTGGTAGTGCGCGTCGCTGGAGACCGTGACGACCCGCGCGGGCGCGCTGGCCTGCAGGCAGCCGAGCAGGGCCGTGGTCAGCGCGAAGTGGCCGAGGTGATTGACGCCGAATGTCAGCTCGAACCCGTCGCTGGTCAGGCCGCGCTGCCCGGCTACGCCCGCATTATTGATCAGCACGTGCAGCGGCGCGCCCATGGTCAGGAACTCCTCGGCGCAGCGGCGGACCGAGGCCAGGTCGGCCAGGTCGAGCGCGAGGACGTGCACGCGGTCACGGCCGGCGGCTGACGCGATCTCGGCTGCGGCGGCCTGGCCCCTGGCCGGTGACCGGCAGGCGATGAAGACCCGCGCGCCGCGCCCGGCCAGCCCGGCTGCGGTCGCCTTGCCGATCCCGGTATTGCCGCCGGTGATGAGAACCGTCCGGTCTGATAGGTCGCCCATTGCCGCCCTTCGCTCTGTTGCTCCGGGGTTACCCTAGTCTCGTGTCCCGGCGAGTACCGCGGCGGCGGGCAAGCCGGTCAGGCCAGGAAGGACAATCGCACCTGCCGGTCCGGGTTATCGGTGTTGATGTCCACCAGGGCGACGGACTGCCAGGTGCCGAGGGCCAGCGAGCCCTGCACGACCGGCAGCGTGGCGTAGGGCGGCACCAGCGCCGGCAGGACATGCGAGCGGCCGTGCCCCGGCGAGCCGTGCGCGTGCCGCCAGCGCTCGTCGGCCGGGAGCAGCCGGGCCAGGGTGGCCAGCAGATCGTCGTCGCTGCCCGCGCCCAGTTCCAGCACCGCGACGCCGGCGGTGGCATGCGGCACGAATACGTGCAGCAGCCCGTCGCCGCCATCCGCTGACTCACGGGCGAACTGCTCGCACTGGGCGGTGATGTCATGGACGGCATCGCGGCTGCCGATGCGGACGCGGAACGTCATAGTCTTCATGCCGAATGACTGTCGGTCATCTGCGGCCGTCATGCAAATACCGGGCCAGGCCGCCCTCCTCGCGGCGCTCGCCGGGCCTGGGAGCGGGCGCTCAGGTGCGCAGGTAGGACGCGCCGTTCAGGTCAAGGATGGCGCCGCTGGCCCACTCCGCCTCCGGCGAGGCGAGGAACACGACCGCGGAGGCGACCTCATCCGGCCTGGCCACCCGGCCGAACGGGCTCTGCGCGCGGATGGCGTCGCCACGCGGGCCGTCCAGGTGCCGGGCGGCCATGTCCGTCGCCACGAAACCGGGCGCCACCGTGGCCACGGTGATGCCGACGGGCGCCAGCGCCCGGGCGAGCGACTGGCCGAGCGCGTTCAGGCCCGCCTTGCTCGCCCCGTAAGCGGGCTGCTCGGGCTCGCCCCGGAAGGCTCCGCGGGACGACACGTTCACGATGCGGCCGCCGCCGCGCGGGATCATGTACTGCACCGCGCACCAGGTCACGTTGGCCGCCCCGACGAGGTTGAGCGCCAGCGTCGACTGCCAGGCTTCCTGCCACTGCTCGTAGGTCATCTCGGTGATTGGGTGCCGGATGTAGGAAGCCGCGTTGTTGACCAGCACGTCCAGCCCGTCCAGCCCGGCCGCGGCCTCGTCGACCATGCCGCGGACCGCGTCCGGGTCGGCCACGTCGGCCTGCACGGTCACGTGGCCCTCACCCGGCAGGCTGGCCAGCACCTGCGCGGCCAGATCCGCTGAGCCGCGGTAATGGATCGCCACCCGGTCGCCCTGGGCGGCGAAGGCCTCGGCGATGGCGCGGCCGATGCCGCGCGACGCCCCGGTTACCAGGACTGCCCGATTACTCACCCGCCGACCCTATCGTGCGCACTCGAGGCGCGCCCCGGCCCCGCATCCGTGACCTGGTGACCAGGAATGTCAGCGTGCCGGGTGCCGCAGAGCTTCTTGGTCACCGGATCCGGCGGCGAGCATCACCCCTCAGCCATCGCCGCCACGACCGGGCGGCGTCTCCTAATGAGACAGCGGGTCACAGGCCTGCGCTGTACTGGTTTGATGGATCTTCTCCGTGATGGACCTCGCCGGCAGGCCTTTTGCATGGCGAGCGGGCCATGCGGGACGATGGCTTCGCTACGCGACCGGATGAGGGAGAGCCCCCATGATCTTCATCACCGCCAAGTTCCGGATCCTGCCGCAGGACGCCGACCAGTGGCCGCAGATCTCAGCCGAGTTCACTGAGGCGACCCGCGCGGAGCCGGGCTGCCTGTGGTTCGACTGGTCCAGGAGCGTTGCGGACCCGGCTGAGTACGTCCTGGTGGAGGCGTTCCGCGATGATGCGGCCGGGGCGGCGCACGTCCAGTCGGAGCACTTCAGGAACGCGCAGCGGTCGCTCCCGCTGCACCTGGCGCAGACGCCCCGGATCGTCAACGTGAGTATCCCGCAGGACGACTGGTCGCTGCTGGGCGAGATGGCGGTGCCCGCCCGGGGCTGAACAGGCCGCCTGGTCACCGGCAGGCGGCGCCGCCGCAGTGCCGCCTCGGGCCCGCTCAGGGTCGGCCTTGGGGCCCCTCAGGGCCGCCGCAGGGTCGGCCTCACCACAGGTCGCCGCTGGTCAGCACGTAGATGCACGGCACGAGCGGGATCAGGGCGAGGATGGCCCAGGCCAGTTTGGGGCCGCTGCGCATGCCCGGCCGGGTCGCCAGGTCGAGCCAGATGAGCACGATGGCGAGCGGATGCAGGATGAGGCAGATCAGGAGTTCGATAAGCTTCTTCATTGCCCGAATCTACCGGGCCGTGGCCGTGGCGTCGCTAGCCGTCTCCGCCGGGCACGGCGACCGGGGTGACTGGCCTGCCCGCCCGCCGGCAGATCGACGCGAAGGCGGCCGCGTCCCGCACCGCGGCACCGCCCGGATCGTTGTTGAGATAGACGAAGACATCCGCATCGCCCGGCCAGGCCCGGCTGATCCGCTCCACCCAGCGGCGGAGTGCCTGCTGGCCATATCGCGGCCATGGGCGGGCCGCTCCCTCGTGCAGCCGCAGGTAGCCCCAGCTGGCCGTGCGCCAGAGCGGGGTGACCGGGCGGCCGAGCCGGTCGGCCCAGCACAGCGCGGCCTGGCGGCTGGCCAGCAGGTCACGGATCTCCTCGGTCCACCACGACTCGTGCCGGCACTCCACCGCCACCCGGACCCCGCTGCCGGACCGCGCGAACTCGGCCAGGCACTCATCCAGCGCGGCCGGGTCGGCGGGCAGATTGGGCGGGAGCTGGAGCAGCATCGGGCCGAGCCGGTCACCGAGCCCGGCGGCCGCCCGCATCAGCCGCCCGACCGGCTCGGCCGGATCCCGAAGCCGCCTGATGTGGGTGAGATAGCGGCTGGCCTTGACCGCCATGACGAAGCCCTCGGGCGTCCGGGCGCGCCAGTCCGCGAAGGTCTGCTCGCCGGGAAGCCGGTAGAAGGAGCCATTGTTCTCGACCGTGTGGTACTGCCCGGCGTAGTACTCCAGCCAGCTGCGCTGCGGGACGCCGGGCGGGTACAGCACGCCGCGCCAGTCGCGGTACTGCCACCCGGATGTGCCCACCAGGACCGGCATAGCCGAACGCAGCCTCCCCTCGGCCAGCGCCACTGCGCCGGCGCGATCAGCGCCGGGCCAGCCGGCGCCCTACGACGTCACCGTAGACCACCTCCGGCGGCCAGCGTCCGCATCGCTGCACGGGGGCGCCGCGGAGCCAGCCGCGGCCCCAGAATCTGGTGAATGCCTACCGGACTGGCTTCATCTACACCCAGATCATCCGCAGCGGCGATGAGCTGAAGACCGGCGCGAACGGCTACGACAAGGAATTCAGCCACGACGTCATCGGCATCCTGTCCAACCTGCTCACCCAGGGCTACACCAGCAACGCGCACGGGCTGCTGGACCGGGCCGCTACGTCATCGGCACCCAGACCCAGTACGACGACGGGGTCTGGACCTACCCGTGGCCGTGGGCCATCTACCTGCTGAAGACCGGCGACCTGAGCTTCGTCAAGGCCAACTTCGACACCGAGGGTCCGGCCGGCAAGTCCGAGCCGAGCATCGAGGACACCGCCCACCTGATCGCCGCTGACCGGACCGGTCCGGGCGGGATCATGGAGGAGACCAGCGACATCGACGCCAACGGCTACTGGACGATCGACAACTACGAGGCGCTGATGGGCCTGGCCGCCTACCGGTGGCTCGCCGAGCAGGTCGGCAATACGGGCCAGGCCGCCTGGGCGGCGTCCGAGTACGCCAGCCTGCTGGCCGCGACCGATAAGACCCTGGACGCGACCATCCCGGCCGATCACCTCAGCTACCTGCCGTGCTCGATGATCGAGCCCAACACCGGCAACCGCTGCGCCAACGCCGAGGACGCGAACTGGGCGGTCCCGTTCCTGTTCGGCCGCTGGGCCTGGGATGGGTATCTGTTCGGCGCGCCGATCAGCGGTCCCGGCGCCAGCCTGATCGACGCCACCTACCGCTACGGTTTCGCCCGGCTGGCGGGCAAGCTGCCGCCGGACAACTTCGGCGGCTACCCGACGCAGTACTACAGCACCGCCTACAACGCGGGCTACGGCGAATGGGGCCTGGCCAGCAGCGACTACCGGGATCAGGGCATCCTGAGCTACGAGTTCATGATCTCCAACGGGCAGAGCGGCCCGTACTCCTGGTGGGAGAGCCAGCAGTTCCCGAACGCCGGATCGCCGTGGATCGGGACGCATCCTGAGGCGGGCAACGGCTCCTCGCCGCATGCGTGGGGCATGGCCAACGCCAGCATGGTGCTGCTGGACTCGCTGGCCGCGCAGCGAGCCGATGGCAGCCTGATCGTGGGGCGCGGCGTCCCGGCCGCGTGGCTGCGCAGCGGCCAGGTCATCAGCCTGGCCAACTTCCCGACCGTCGGCGGCAAGCACATCGGGCTGAAGATCAGCACCAGCGGGGTGGCGGTCACGCTGAGGCTCAGCGGCCAGCAGCCGGCCGGGTCCGTCCTGTTCCAGCTGCCCGCATTCGTCGGCAACATCGCCCACGCCAGCGCGGGCACCGTGAACGAGGCGACCGGCACCGTCACGCTGCCGGCCACCGTCCGCACGGTCACCGTGCAGCTGAAGCACGCCGCATGAGCGCCCGCCCGGCCGGGCCTGCCAGCGCCTGCGCGCGCGGCCCGGCCGGGCGGCCCGCTCCGGCGGCCGGCGATACGGCAGTCGTCAGCTCGGATCCAGCGGGCGGTCCGATCGTGCGGCCTGGTCTAGCGGCCGGCGATACTGCGGCCGCGCTGGTCGACTCCCAGCTCGCCATAGGGGTAGTCGGTTGCCCTCAGGTCGCTCGCGCCATCGAGCGCCGCGGTTTCCGCGGCGGTCAGGTGCAGGCCGGCCGCCCGCAGGTTGACCTCCAGCTGGCCGAGCGTGCGCGCGCCGAGAATGGTCGAGGTCACGGCGGGGCGGTCGGTCACCCAGGCCAGCGCAACCTCGGCCATGGACACGCCCCGGTCGTCGGCGGCCTTCTGGACCGCGTCGATCACGTCCCAGGTACGGGCGGTGCCGCGGCGGTCCCAGGCCTCCATGCCGCGGTTGGGATCGTCGCCGAGGCGAGTGGCCCCGGACGGCCGCTGGTCGCGCCGGTACTTGCCGGACAGCCAGCCCCCGCCGAGCGGGCTCCACGGCAGCAGCCCCAGGCCCGCGTCCAGCGCGGCGGGCACGATCTCCCATTCGATCTCGCGCACGAGCAGGCTGTACTGCGGCTGAAGGGTCACCGGCCCGGCGACGTTCAGGGCCCGGGCCAGGTGTACCGCCTTGGTCAGCTGCCAGCCGGTGAAGTTTGACAGGCCGTAATAGCGGATCTTGCCGGCCCGGACGAACCCGTCCAGCGTGCGCAGGGTCTCTTCGAGCGGCGTGCACGGATCGAAGGCGTGCACCTGGTACAGGTCGACGGAGTCCAGCCCGAGCCGGCCCAGGGACGCGTCCAGCGCGCGGGTCAGGTGCCGCGCGGACGCCCCGGCGCTGTTCGGGGAATTGTCCTGCCCGAAGCGGCCCTTGGTCGCCAGCACCATCGGCTCAGTGACCGCGGCCGGGCGGCTGGCGAACCAGCGGCCGATGATCTCCTCGGACATCCCGGCGCTGTACACGTCGGCGGTGTCGATCAGCGTTCCGCCTGCCTCAGCGAAGCGGTCCAGCTGCCGGTGCGCCTCGTGCTCGTCGGTCTCGGTTCCGAACGTCATGGATCCCAGGCACAGGCTCGACACCGCGCAGCCGCTGTGCCCCAGAGTTCGATAGTCCATATTGTCAACTTATACGCCACCACTTCATGGCAGGCAGACGGGCCGGCTGACGAGGCCGGCTGACGAGGCGCCCGGCCCGCTCCGCGTTGAGAGGCCGCCAGGGAGAAAGGCACAATACTGTTATGCCGGATATTACCCGACCTGCGTCTCATGACACCCGCCAGCCCAGCCAGCCCATCCCGGCGCGGCAGACCGGGCCGGCCCCGGCCGCCGCCAGCCGTCCGGCCCGCGACCTGGCCGATTCCTACGTGTCCGCGCTCGCTGAGCTCAACCCGCTGCTGGCGACGATGCTCGGACTGCGGCCGGACGAGGACAGGATGCCCGATCTGTCGCCATCCGGTTACCAGGCCGCTGATGAGCTCGCCCGCCGGACGCTCGCCGGGCTGCCTTCCGGGGAGCACGGGCCCGCGCACGCCCACGGTCAGGCTGACGGGCAGGCTGACGTGGCCGGGGACGCCGATGACCGGCGCTGCGCGCGGCTGCTGCGGGAGCGGCTGGAGGCCGGGCTCGCCGTCAGCGAGGCGGGCGAGCATTTGCGGGACGTCTCCAACGTCTTCGGGCCGGCCCAGCAGGTCCGCAACACGTTCCTGCTGATGCCGGCCGTGACCGAGGACGACTGGGCCGTCATCGCGCGGCGGATGCACCGGGTCCCCGATGCGCTGGCCGGCTACCGCGAGTCGCTGGCGCAGGGCGCCCGCAGCGGGCTGCTCGCCGCCCCCCTGCAGGCCCGGACGCTGGTGAGCCAGCTCGATGAATGGCAGGCCATCGGCGGCGGCCGCGGCTGGTTCGCGGACTTCGCGTCCGGGGCGAGCGTCGGGACGGCGCTGCGCCCGGAGCTGGACCAGGCGGGCTCCGCGGCGGCGGGGGCGGTAGCCGAGCTGCGTCGCTGGCTGGCCGAGGACTACCTGCCCGCTGCCAGTGACACCCCGGACGGAGTCGGCGAGGAGCGGTACCGGGTGGCGGCGCGCCGCTGGACCGGGGCCAGCCTGGACCTGGCTGAGGTGTATGCGTGGGGCTGGTCGCAGTTTCAGGAGCTGCGCACCGAGATGCAGGCGGAGGCGCAGCGGCTGCTGCCGGGAGCGCTGCCGCAGGAGGCGATGCGGTACCTCGACGAGCACAGCCCGGCCGTGGAGGGAGTCGAGGAGGTCAGGGAGCGGCTGCAGCGCATGATGGATGAGGCGATCGCCGACCTGGACGGCGCGCACTTCGACCTGGCTGAGCCGCTGAAGGCGGTGGAGGCGCGGATCGCGCCGGCCGGCAGCGCGGCGGCGCCGTACTACACCAGGCCGTCGCTGGATTTCAGCCGGCCCGGCCGCACCTGGCTGCCGACCCTCGGCCATACCCGGTTCCCGCTCTGGAACCTGATCAGCACCTGGTACCACGAGGGCGTTCCCGGCCATCACCTCCAGCTGGCGCAGTGGGTCTACCTGTCCGGCCAGCTGTCGGCCTACCAGATCTCGGTCGGCGGCGTGAGCGCCTGCTCAGAGGGCTGGGCGCTCTACGCCGAGCGGCTCATGGACGAGCTCGGCTACCTGCAGGCCGAGGGAGCGCGCCTGGGCTACCTGGACGCCCAGCTGATGCGGGCGATCCGGGTCGTCGTCGATGTGGGCATGCACCTGGGGCTCACCGTGCCCGGCGACTCGCCGGTCGGCCAGGGCCAAACCTGGACTCCCGGCCTGGCCAGGGAGTTCTTCGGCGCGCATAGCGGCCGGGACGGGGCGTTCCTGGACAGCGAGATCGTTCGCTACCTCGGGGCGCCGGGCCAGGCGATCAGCTACAAGCTCGGCGAGCGCGCCTGGCTGGCCGGGCGGGACGCCGCCATGGCCGCCCGCGGGGCCGGCTTTGACCTCAAGGAATGGCACATGGCTGCCCTGTCGCTCGGCTCACTCGGGCTGGACGACCTGACCGACGAGCTGGCCGGGCTCTAGCCAGCCAGCCGCCGGGCCGGGCTGGCGGGCCGGCTGGGTCGGTCGGCTAGGTCGGCCAGCTGGCCGGATGCGGGGAGCGCTTGCGCAGGTCATTGCGGATGTCGTGGCCCAGCTTGCGGGTCTCGCGCCGGTTCAGCAGCGCGCCGGCCGCCGCTCCGGTCAGCAGCGGCCCGAGCGAGGTCGCGCTGCGCCCGGCCCGGGCGAGCAGCCGGCGTTCCAGCCGCCGCCACAGCGGCGAGCCGACGGCGAGAACCAGCTCGCCGGGCGCCAGCCCGACGCCCCGGCGGTGCGCCCAGGCGCCGATATAGGTCACCATGCGCTCGACTCGCGAGCCAGGAGCCCGCAGCCCGTACACCTCATGCAGCTCGGCGATGAGCTTGAGCTCGATACCGACCAGCGCGAGGGTCTCGACCGCGATCTCCACCGGGGCCGCGGGGATGAAGGGCAGCACCATGGCCGCCCCGACTGCCGCGCCCACGCCGCCAGAGGCGCGGGCGGCGCCGTGGATCAGGGCGTCGGCCAGGCCGTCCGGCCCCAGGCCGGGAAACTGGGCCCGGAGCACCTGCTGGTCGCGGACCGGCAGCCGGGGAGCCATCGCCAGCACCTCGGCGGTCAGCCTGCGGCCGCCGGCCCGGGTGCCTGTCCAGGTGGCCCGGCCGCCTGCCTGCACGCCGGTCCAGGTCAGCCGGCCGCCGCGGCCGGCCAGCCGGGCGATGGCGGCCGTGATCTCGCGCCGCCGCGATGTGCTGCGGGCCTCGCTGAGATCACCGGCCAGCTCGGCCACCTGCCGGGGGAGTACCTCGCCGGATGTCCCGGCCGGATCGGCTTGAGTGCTTCCAGAGTCCGCCATGAGCTAAGTGCTACCCAGCAAAGCCGGGTACATGGGTCAGCCGCCGCCGCGCCGGCTGACCTGCTCCCGCAGGGAAGCCCGGGCGCACCAGGACGTCCTACCCGGCCAGCTGGCGCTCGAGCGCCCGGCGGGTCAGGACCCTGGCGAGATGCTGGCGGTAGGCCCGGTCGGCGTGCATGTCCTCGCCCGGTGCGGTGCCCTCGGCCGCGTGCTGCGCCGCCTCGGCCGGGCTCGCCCCGCCGGCCAGCGCCTGCTCGGCCGCGGTGGCGCGCAGCGGCCTCGGGCCCATGTTGGCCAGCGCGATCCGGCCGCCGACCGCGGCGACCCCCACGATCGCCCAGTCGTTGGCGCGCCGGGTGAACTTCTCGTAGCCCCAGCCCGCGCCCGGCTGCCGCGGCACGCGCACGGCGGTGAGCAGCTCCGCCGGCTCCAGCGCGGTCTCGAAGAACCCGGCGAAGAAGTCATCAGCGCTGACCCGCCTGGTGCCGCCCGGTCCGCGCAGCTCGACCGACCCGCCCAGGGCGACGAGGGCCATGGGCAGGTCAGCGGCCGGGTCCGCGTGCGCGAGCGAGCCGCCGATGGTGCCCCGGTGCCGGATCTGCGGATCGCCCACCTGCGCGGCAGCATGCGAGAGCAGCGGGGCGTCGGCCCGGACGAGCTCGGAGGCGGCCAGCTCAGCGTGCCGGGTGGCCGCTCCGATGACCAGGTCGCCGCCATCCGCCGAGATCCCGGCCAGCTCGCCCAGCCCGCCGATGTCGATCAGCACGGCGGGAGTGGCGAGCCTGAGCTTCATCATCGGCAGCAGGGAGTGACCGCCGGCCAGCAGCTTGGCATCATCGCCATGCGTGGCCAGCAGGCCGAGCGCATGATCGGCGGACTGCGCCGCGATGTAGTCGAATGGCGCGGGGATCATGCGCTCACCTCGTGCTCGTCATGGCCTGCGCCGCGACTGGCCGGGCCACCGGGGCCGGCCGCGGCGGCGGTCAGCACGGCGCGGACGATGTTGTGATAGCCGGTGCACCGGCACAGGTTGCCCTCGAGTCCCTCGCGGACCTCGGCCTCGGTGGGATGCGGATTCTCCGCGAGCAGCCCCACCGCCGCCATCACCATGCCCGGCGTGCAGAATCCGCACTGCAGGCCGTGCTCCTGCTGGAAGGCGGCCTGTACCGGGTGCAGCCCGGCATCGGAGGCGAGCGCTTCCGCGGTCGTGACCTCGCGGCCCGCCGCCTGCGCGGTGAGGACGGTGCAGGATTTCACCGACTGGCCGTCCAGCAGCACGGTGCATGCGCCGCAGGACGTTGTGTCGCAGCCGACGTTGGCGGCGCGCAGCCCGCACACCTCGCGCAGGTAGTGGATCAGCAGCAGCCGGTCCTCGACCTCGTCAGCCCGGGCCCTGCCGTTGACGGTGAGCTCGACCCGCATTACGCACCCTCCGATCCGGTGCCGGCCAGGCCGGCTGCCTGCAGTGCCTGCCAGACTCGCTGCGGCGAGGTGGGCATGTCGATATGGCGCACGCCCAGGTGGGCCAGCGCATCGACGACCGCGTTCTGCACCGCGGGCGTCGCGCCGATGGTGCCAGCCTCGCCGATGCCCTTGGCACCCAGCGGGTTGTAGGAGGTAGCGGTGGCCATGTCGGCCAGCTCGAAGCTGGGTACCTCGGTCGCGGACAGGAACGGGTAGTCGGCGAAGCTCGTCGTCAGCGGATTGCCGTCCGCGTCATAGACGAATTCCTCCAGCAGCGCCTGCGCCGCGCCCTGCGCGATGCCGCCGTGCCGCTGGCCCTCGGCCAGCAGCGGGTTCAGCACCACGCCGGCGTCATCAACGGTGACCACCCGGCGCAGCACGGCCTTTCCCGTCTCGGTGTCGACATCGACGACGGCCACGTGCGTGCCGAACGGGTAGGTGGCGCCGGGGGCGGAGAAGATCGTCCGGACCAGCAGCGGCTCGCCCAGCGCCAGCTGCGCGAGCGGTACCGAGGCGTCCGGATCGCCGGCCACCGCGAAGGCACTGCGGGCTGCGTCGAAGACCAGGTCCGCCGGGCTGGCCTCCAGTTCCTCGGCCGCCCGCCGCCGGGCGACCTCGATGAGCTCTTTGGATGCCTGCTGCACCGCCGCGCCGCCCTGCTGCAGGCTGCGCGATCCGCCGGTGCCGCCGCCCTCGGGAATCAGGTCGGTGTCGCCCCACTTCAGGGTGATCCTCTCGACCGGGATCCCGAGCTCGTCGCTGGCCAGCATGGCCCAGGCCGTGGCATGGCCCTGCCCGTGCGGCGACGTCCCGGTCAGGATCGTGGCCGTGCCGTCCGGGTGCACCTCGACCGTCGCGTTCTCCTGCGGCGGGCCGGACTCGTCCCCGCCGCCGGTGATCTCCACATAGGACGCGAGGCCGATGCCGAGCTGGATGGCATCGCCGGTATCCCGGCGCCGGGCCTGCTCGCGGCGCAGCTCGTCGTAACCGGCCGCTTCCAGGGCCTTGTCCAGGGCGGTGACGTAGTCCCCGCTGTCATACAGGGCGCCAAACGGGGTCTGGTGCGGCTCGGAGAACGGCGGCAGCAGGTTCTTCCGCCGCACCTCGGCGGGGTCCATCCCGATCTCGGCCGCGAACATGTCCATCGCGCGCTCCAGCGCCGCGGTCGCCTCCGGGCGCCCCGCGCCCCGGTAGGCGCCGAGCGGGGTGGTCGTGGTGACGACGGTCCTGGCCACCGCCTCGGCGCGCGGGAAGGAGTACGGGCCGGTGGTCATCAGGATGGTCAGGGACGGCAGGATGCCGCCGAGCCTGGGGTAGGCGCCGGCGTCCTGGAGGATCTCCAGCCGGTAGGCCAGCACCGTCCCGTCGCGGCTGCCGCCGATTGTGATGGCCTGCTGCTGCGCCCGGCCGTGCGTCATCGCGATCAGGTTCTCGTACCGGGTCTCCGCCCACCGCGCGGGCCGGCCGAGCTGCCGTGCTACCCAGGCCACTACGCCGTGCTCGGGGTCGGCGCCGAACTTGGCGCCGAAGGCGCCGCCGACATCGGGGGTGATGATCCGGACCTGCGCCTTGTCGACGCCGAGCAGCCTGGCCAGCGCGCCGCGGGTGCCCTGGGCGCCCTGGTTCGGGATCCAGGCGGTCAGCCGCCCGTCCTCGCCCCAGACCGCGGCCGCGGCCCTGGACTCCATCGGCGCCGGCGCCACCCGCTGGTTCACGACAGTCCGCGAGACCACGGCGTCGCAGCCCTCGAACAGGTCGGCCTTGAGCGCCGCCCGGTCCCCGAAGACGGCGGCCACGTTGGTGCCGGCCTCCTCGAACAGCAGGACCTCGTCGGCGGCCGCGGCCTCCAGGCCGACGACGGCGGGCAGCAGGTCGTAATCGACCTCGACCAGCTCGACGGCATCCTCGCCCTGGTAGGGGTGCTCGGTGACGACGATGGCCACCGCCTCGCCGACATAGCGGACGACATCGGTGGCCAGCAGGCGCTGCTCCATCTGCTGGTTCAGCAGGCCGGCCATCGGCGGCTTGATCACCGGCAGGTCAGCCAGGTCCTGCCCGGTATAGGCGGCAACGACACCGGGCGCGGCGAGTGCCGCGCTCACGTCCACGCTGCGGATCCGGGCGTGGGCGACGGGGGAGCGCACGAAGAACACGTGGCAGGCACCGGCCAGCCGGTCGTCCACCAGGTCCTCGGTATAGATGCCGCCGCTCGTCAGGAAGCGGGGATCCTCGGTCCGCAGGACCCGGGTGCCCAGGATGCTCACCTGCATCAGCTCCTCTCCAGCGCGCTGACCGCCATGCGCAACTACCCTCCGGGCCGGCGGCATTCCGGGCCGGCAGTGTTCCGGGCCGGCAGTGTTCCGGGCCGGCAGTGTTCCGGGCTGGCAGTGTTCCGGGCCGGCAGTGTTCCGGACTGCCGGCAGTGTTCCGGGCCGGCACTGTTCCGGACTGCCGGCGGGATGCTGGAACGGGCTCGCGCGGCCCGGCCGGCGGCGGCCAGCAGCGCGGGATGTCCCGGTTCGGTCCGGCACTCGCGATCATGCCGGTGTCCGGGCGGCCGGGTCAAACCGGCCCGGCGCCGCCGCCCGCGGGGTTCGGCATGCGCCGATCTGACCGGGAATGAGAAAGCCGGGCGCGCGTGTTGGTGACCTCTGGCTGCGGCGCCTGATGGCGCGCGGCTGGTGCCTGCCGCCCCGCCGCAAGCCTGCCACCTGCCGGAAAACAACTTCCGGCGGGTCAGCGTGCCCGGCTAGCATCGAGTCGGGGCCGGCTGGAACGAACAAGATCGGATTCTTTAATGGTGACGCGTGCGCTCGTGCGCCGTTTCCCGGTGCTCGGGTACCGTGACTTCCGCCTGCTGCTCGCTGAGCGCCTGCTGGCGCCGACGGCGTTCGCCTTCTCCCTGGTAGGCGTCTCGTTCGCGGTCCTGGACGCCACCCGCTCGACCGAGGACCTGTCCTTCGTGCTGGCGGCTCAGATCGCGCCGTCCCTGATCTTCACGCTGATCGGCGGCGTGATCGCCGACCGGATCAGGCCGCAGCTGGTCATCGCGGTAGCGAACGCCATGATCGCGCTCGGCGAGGGCACCTTCGGCGTGCTCGTCCTGGCGGGTCATGCCCGGCTGTGGCAGATGATCCTGCTCGAGGTCCTGACTGGCACGGGCATGGCGATCTTCTACCCGGCCTCGCAGGCGCTGCTGCCCCGGCTGGTGCCCTCGGGGCACCTGCAGGAGGCCAGCGCGATCAGCCGCCTGGCGATGAACGGCGGGATGATGGGCGGCGCCGTGCTGGCCGGGTTCTGCGTGGCCGCGTTCGGCCCCGGCTGGGCGCTGGCTGCCTGCGGCACCGGGATGTTCGGCACGCTGCCGCTGATGCTGGGGCTGCGGGTGGCGGCGCACGAGCGCATGCACGCCTCCGGGATGCTGCGCGACCTGCAGGTCGGCTGGTCGGAGTTCCGGTCGCATACCTGGCTGTGGACCATCGTGGCCCAGTTCGGCGTGATCCTGATGGCCTGGTACGGCTCCTTCCAGGTGCTCGGCCCGGTTGTGGCGCGGGCTCACCTGGGCGGCCCGGCTGCCTGGGGCGCCATCACCGCGGCCGAGTCGGTCGGGCTGATCGCGGGCGGCCTGCTCTCGCTGCGCTTCACGCCCCGGCGGCCGATGCTCTTCGTCGTGACCATCGGGGGCGCGACGGCCATCTCGCCCCTCTCGCTGGCCATGCTGTGGCCCCTCCCGGTGATCTGCCTGGCCTCGCTCGGGCTCGGCATCACGATGGAGATCATGATGGTGCAGTGGACCGTCGCGATGGCGAGGAACATCCCGCCGGGCAAGCTGGCCAGGGTGTCGTCCTATGACGCGCTCGGCTCGGTGATGGCGATGCCGCTGGGCGCGCTGGCCGCGGGGCCGCTCGCCGCGGCACTCGGGCCGGACGGCGTTTCGCTGACGCAGTATGGCGCGGCCGCGCTGATCGTCCTGGCCTCCGCGCTGGCCCTGATCCCGCGGGACGTGCGCCGGATGCGCGCCGGTGACCTGCGGGCGCCGGCCCGGGGGGACGAGGCCGAGCTGGCCTCAGCCGTGCGATAGGACCGGCCGGGAGCCCGCTGCCGGCTAGCTCCGTATCAGCTCTGAGCTGGCTGCAGGTTAGCCGCCGGCTGGATCAGCCCGGGCTGAACCTCGCCGCTGCTGGCGGGATCGTCACGACGCGCGGCTGGCGATTACTTAAATGTGCATCGCTGGTGACTCTCCGCTATATAAACTCTCCGCGATCGACGGATTACAAAGAGCTAGTAAACAGGTTGGAGCGGCCAGCCGCTTCAACCGCAGAGTGGGAGGGTCCGATGCCCCGAGATCGCCGAGTGAGATTAGCCGGGCTTGGCGTCATCGCGGCAGGCATCGGCCTGGCGGCCGGGCCGGCGGCCCTGCTGCCCGCTGCCGCCAGCGCGCAGCCCGCCGGGCGGCCGGCCGCCCGGCCGATCGCGCCTGCCAGCGCACCGGGGGCCTGTCGTCCGCAGCCGCCGTACACCCGCTGCCGCCGCTACTCTTACACCGGCGGCGACCAGCAGTTCATCGTGCCCGCGGGGGTGGCGACCATCGGCGTGCTCGAGTGGGGAGCGGGCGGCGGCGGCGCCAGTGCCCAGCTGACCACCGATCAGTACACGGCCGGCTCGGGCGGCTTCACCGCCGGCCACGTCGCCGTCACGGCCGGCCAGCGGCTGACGGTCACCGTGGGCCAGGGCGGCTATGCCAGCAACGTCATGCCGGGCCACTTCGCCTTCGGCGGCGGCGGCATCGGCGGCAAGGGCCGCTACGGCGGCGGCAGCGGCGGCGGGATGAGCGCGCTCTGGAACGGGGATGACGACCAGAGCCCGCTGCTCATCTCGGGCGGCGGCGGCGGCGCGTCGCCGGGCTCGTCGGCTGGCAGCACGCTGCGGATCGGCGGCGGTGGCGGCGGCGGCACCGTCGGCGGATCCGACGGCACCAGCTACTCGGGCGCTCCCGGCACCCAGGCCAGCGGCGGCGCGGGCGGCGGGCCGCCGCTGTTTTGCCTCGGATCGGGCGGGACATCGCCCAATCCCGGCGGCCCGTATCTCGGCGGGAACGGCGGCGGCAGCACGGTGATCGTGCCCGTCCTCGGCGGCACCCTCGTGGGCGGCGGCGGTGGCGGCGGCGGGTACTTCGGCGGCGGCGGCGGCCGCTGCCAGGTGCTGATCATCGGCAGGCCGAACGGCGCAGGCGGCGGCGGTTCCGGCTATGCCGGCGGGGCAGGCGTCAGCGACGCGGTGACCGTGGCCGGGCTGACCGCGACGAGCGTCGCGCCCGGCCAGGGCACCCCGCCGGCCAGCGCAGCCATCAGGAACCCGTTCTACCTGCCCGGTCTCAGCTGGGGCGGCGGCGACGCCAGCAGCGGGAACGGCTTCGGCGACGGCGGCAACGGCCAGGTAGTCATCCAGTGGCGGGCGGCCGTGCCGCCGCCGGTCACGCCGACCCCCGCGCCGACGCCGACCAGGCACCCGCGGCCCCGGCCGTCCGCGTCGCCGATATCGCCGTCGCCCGCGCCGACCTCATCCAGGCCTGGTCCGGGCCTGCCGGTGACCGGCTTCCCGTTCGCCGGGACCGGCATCGCCGGGATGGCGCTGATCCTGCTCGGGGCGCTCGCCGTGGCGGTGGGCCGGCCGCCCAGGGAACTGCGGCCGCGCAAGGACCTGTAGCCCGTTGCCTGCCGGGCCCTGCGCCGGGCCCGGCAGGCAACGCCGCGGCGGCGCCGGAGGCCTGATAGCGCCAGCGGCAGGCCCGCCAGCGGCCGGCGGTCAGGCGACCAGCTCGGCCTCGCCGCTGAACGACGCCCACAGGGCCGCGTAGCTGCCGCCGCGTTCCAGCAGCTGGTCGTGACTGCCCGCCTCGGCGATCCGGCCGTTCTCCATGACCACGATGCGGTCGGCTCGTGCGGCGGTCGTCAGCCGGTGCGCGACCACCAGCGTGCTGCGCCTGGCTGCCAGCCGGTCGGTCGCGTCGTTCACGGCAGCTTCCGAGGCCAGGTCGAGCGCCGCAGTGGCCTCGTCGAGCAGCAGGATGGCCGGGTCCACCAGGTAGGCGCGGGCCAGCGCGATCAGCTGGCGCTGGCCGGCGGCCAGGTTACGGCCCCGCTCGGCCACCTCGTGCCGGAAGCCGCCGGGCAGCCGCGCGATCATGTCGATCGCCCCCACCCCGCGGGCCGCCGCCTCGACCTCGGCGTCGGTTGCGTCCGGCCGCCCGTAGGCGATCGCGTCCCGGATGGTGCCAGGGAACAGGTAGGGCTCCTGCGGCACCACGCCCAGATGGTGCCGGTAATCGGCCAGGTCCAGCTTCCGCAGGTCGACTCCGTCGATGAGCACGCTGCCCGAGGTGACGTCGTAGTAACGGGCGACCAGCTTGACCATGGTGGACTTGCCCGCGCCGGTCTGGCCGACCAGGGCCACCGTCTCGCCGGGCCGCACGTGCAGGCTCACGTCCGACAGCGCATCCCGCGGCTGCCCGGCGTAGCGGAAGTGCACGCCGCGGAACTCGATCTCGCCGCGCGGCCGCCCGGCGGTCACCGGCCTGGCCACCAGCGGCGTGCTGGTCGGCCAGGCGCAGCAGGTCCTTGATCCGCCGCAGGCCGACGGCGGCCTGGTTGTAGCCGTCGAATACCTGGGACAGCTGCTGCACGGGGGAGAACAGCAGGTCGATGTAGAGGAGGTAGGCGATCAGGCCGCCTGCGCTCAGTGCCTTGTCGTGCACCTCGCCCGCGGCCACGAACAGGATCAGCGCGCCGGCCACCGTCGACAGCAGCTGGACGAACGGGAAGTACAGCGCGATGAGCCGCTGCGCGCGCAGCCGCGACCGGCGGTAGCTGCTGCTCAGGCCGGCGAAGTGCTCCTGGTTGCGGCCCTCCCGGCGGTACGCCTGGGCGGTGCGCAGCCCGGCCACGTTCTCCTGCAGGTCGGCGTTGACCATGCTGACCTTCTCCCGCGCCTCGCCGTAGGCCCTGGAGGACTTCGCGCGGAACACCAGCGTGGCCGCGACCAGCACCGGGATCATGGTCAGCAGCGTGAGGCCCAGGCTCAGGTTGATGACCAGCAGGGCGATCAGCACGCCGGCGAACGTCAGCAGCGCGTTGACCATGGTGATCAGCCCGGTCTGCAGGAACGTGTCCATCGCGTCGACGTCCGTCGTCATCCTGGTCATGATCCGGCCCGACATCTCGCGCTCGTAGAAGTCGAGGCCGAGCCGCTGCAGGTGGGAGAAGATCTTCACCCGCAGGGTGTAGAGCATGCGCTCGCCGTTGCGGCCCACGACGTTCGTCTGGATGACGTTGATCAGCCAGTCCGCGGCGACGATGGCGACCCCGATCAGGGAGACCACGATGATGGGATGGAACTGCCTGGCGATCACGCCGTTGTCCACGCCGCCCCGGACCAGCGCCGGCATCGCGATGCCGGCGATGGCGTCGAGCCCGTCCAGCACCAGGCCGACCAGGAGTGCCAGGGCGATCGGCCGCAGCAGCCGCCGCAGGGTGAAGCGCGGGTCGGCGGCGCGGGCCTCCGCGCGGCTCACGCCGGGAAGCTCGCCGGCGGGCGGCAGGGCCTCGACCCTGGCCAGCAGCTCGGGCGTGGGCGGTATGCCGGCGAGCATGCCGCCGCCCGCACCGCTGTTTCCCCGGCCGCCGCGGGCGGCGGCGCCCATGCCGCGGCCGATCGCCGTGACCGAGGCCCGGGCCAGCCGGCTTCCGGTCGCCCCCGCGGGGGCCTGCGGCGCGGCGTCGGCGTCCGCCGCCTCGTCCCACAGGGAAGGGGTCACCGTGCCGGCGGCGGCTCGCGCCGCACGGCGAGATCGCCGCGTTCAGGGTTCTCGTGGTAGGCGAGCTCGCCGGCATCCACGCCCTCGGCGTCCTCGCCGGGGCCCGACAGCAGCAGCCGGTACAGCGGGCAGCGCGCCGTCAGTTCCGCATGCGTGCCCTCAGCGACCAGCCGCCCCTCGTCCAGGACCGCGATCCGGTCGGCCAGCTGCAGCGTCGAGCGGCGGTGCGCGATCAGCAGCGTGGTGCGCCCGGCCATCACCTTGCGCAGGGTGGCGTGGATCTGCGCCTCGATGCCCGCGTCGATCGCCGAGGTGGCGTCGTCCAGCACCAGGATGGCCGGGTCGGTGATCAGCGCCCTGGCCAGTGAGACCCGCTGGCGCTGGCCGCCGGACAGGGTCAGGCCCTGCTCGCCGATCACGGTGTCATAGCCGTCCGGCAGGCCGGTGATGAACTCGTCGGCCTCGGCCGCCCTGGCGGCCGCGACGATCTGCTCCCGCGTCGCGTCGGGCCGGCCGTAGGAGATGTTGGCGCGGATCGTGTCGGAGAACAGGAAGCTGTCCTCCATCACCAGCCCGATCGAGGCGCGCAGCGAGTCCAGGGTCAGGTCCCGGACATCCCGGCCGCCCACCCGGATCGCGCCGCCCCGGACGTTGTAGAAGCGCGGCAGCAGCAGCGAGATCGTGGACTTCCCCGACCCCGAGGTGCCCACCACGGCCAGCGTCTCGCCCGGCCGCACGTGCAGCGACAGGCCGCGCAGCACCGGCTGCGACGGCAGGTAGCCGAAGGACACGTCGTCCAGCTCGACATCGGGCGCTCCCGGCGGCAGCGCCGTCGCGCCGGGCTTCTCGGTGACGACCGGCCTGGAGTCGATCACCTCGTAGACCCGGATCACGCTGGCCCTCGCCTCCTGGCCGATCGTGATCAGGCTGCTCAGCGCCCGGACAGGCGCGACCATCTGGCCGATGTAGAGGGAGAAGGCCAGGAACACGCCCAGCTTGATCGAGCCGTTCAGGGCCAGCCAGCCGCCCAGCGCGAGCACTCCGACCTGGCCGAACATGGGGATGGCCGCGAGCGCGGGGTTGTAGCGCGCGGTCAGCCGGACGACGCGCAGCCTCGCCGAGTACAGCCGCGAGCTGACGCCCTCCAGCCGATCGATCTCCTGCTCCTCCTGGCCGAAGCCCTTGACCACGCGCACGCCGGTCACCGCGCCGTCGACCACCCCGGCGACATCGGCCTCCTTCTGCTGCGCGTCCCAGCTGGCCGGGAACAGCCGGCGCCGGGAGGCGATGGCGATCAGCCAGAGCGCGGGCGCGATCGCCAGTGCCACCAGGGTCAGGACGGGCGACAGGAAGGCCATGATGCTGATCGACAGCACGAACAGCAGGGCGTTGCCGAGCAGCATCGGCACCATGCCGAGCAGGCTCTGGACCATGTTCAGGTCGGAAATGGAGCGGCTGACGATCTGGCCGGTATGCAGCTGGTCCTGCCGGGCCCCGTCCAGCCGCGACAGCGACTCGAACAGCTCGGTGCGCAGGTCGTGCTGGACATCGAGGGACAGCTGGCCGCCCCGGTACCGCCGGGCGTAGACGCCGCCGAAGCTCAGCAGGCCGGCCGCGATCAGCAGGGTGGCGCCGAGCCAGATGGGCTGCTTGTCCGTGACGATCGCGTTGTCCACGATCCACGCCATGATCAGCGGGATAGCGGCCTGGACCAGCGTCGCCAGCAGCGAGCCGCCGAGCGCCATGACGGCCAGCCGCTTGTGCCGGGCGCAGTAGCCGGCCAGCCGCCGCAGCCAGGCGTCCCCGGCCCGGCGGCCGGCCGTCATGCCCGCTGCTCGCCGTGCCTGGTACCGCCGTGCCTGGTACCGCCGTGCCTGGTGTCGCCGTGCCCTCATGCCGGCCCTGCGCCGGAGGCGGGCCGGTCCCCGTGCTGGCCTCGCCCGGCCAGCCGGGCGAGGCGCCTCTCGCTCATCGCCGAATCGAGTGCGCCGAGCGCGCGAAGCGCGGCGGCCGGGTCGCCGGTGGCTTCCAGCAGGCTGCCGAGCCAGCCGGTGTAAGCGGCGTCGGCCCGCTTCAGCGCGGCCTGGCCGGCCTCGGTCAGGCAGAGCCGGACCACCCGCCGGTCGCCGGGCTCGGCCTGGCGATGCACGAGGCCGGCCGCGACCAGGCCGTCCGCGGTCGCGGTCAGGGTGGGCCGGGCGACGGCCAGGCGCTCGGCCAGCCGGGCTGAGCGCTCCCCGCCGGAGCCGGCCAGCTTGAGGATCCGGTACTGATGGGGGGTCAGCCCGGCGTCGACCCGCTCCAGGCCGCGGAACAGCCGCAGCACGGTGAGGACGGCATCGGACACCGGGTCCGGGCTGATGACTGATGTCCCGGTCACGGGCGCATCCTGCGGGGGCATGGGCACATCCTGGGCGGCACTTAGTGCGATGCACTGACAGTTCGTTACCCTAACAAACTGCCGGGCCGCCTTGTTCCGTGACGGCAGGCGGGCGCCGGGCGCCCGCCGTGCGCCAGCCAGTGGCCGGGTCCCGCTAGCCGGGACGAGCAGCGGGACGGCCCGTTAGAGCTTGCCCTCCAGGCTGGAGACCGCGCTGCTCGTGCACACGCTGGCCGGCGCGCTGTTCGTCATCTTGCAGATGGCCGCGGTGATGTAGTTGGCCGCGCCGAGCGCGCCCTGAGCCACCGGGCTGGAGGGATTGTGCAGGTCAGCGGCTATCTGCGCCCAGGTCAGGCCGGCCAGCACCTGGGGATTGTAGATCGGTGCCTTGATCACGTACTTGCTGCCGAAGTCGATGAACGGGTACGAATCCGCGTCGTACTTGTTCCAGATGGCCGTCTGGGCCGTCGTGGTGTTCTGCAGCGGAGTCTTGGCCACCGTCTCGTTCTCGACCGGGACGAACTCGAGGTACTTGCTGCTGTAGCGAGACTGGTAGAACGTCAGCGTCGGGGTGCTGGGATCGGTGTCGGTGCTGGAGGAATGGATGCCGCGCAGCGGCGTGGTGAAGGTGCCGAACCGGCTCAGCGCGACGGCCATGGACCACCGCATGGCCGCGCAGTAGGGGCAGAACTCGGCCCCGATGTACAGCATCTCGGGCTTGCCGTTGCTGGTCAGCGCCGTATCGCTGACGGCCGTCACCGGCTGCGGGTTGAAGCTGAGCACCGAGCCGCCGCCGACCTTGTCCAGGGTCGCTGGCGGCACGGTGTAAACGTCCTTCAGGACACTGGCCGGCAGCACATGGCGGTCGCCGGAGCTCGCCGGCGGGGACGACTTGCTGCCCAGCTTGACGACGACGATGGCGACCACGATGGCCAGCACGACCACGATCGCGCCGCCGAACCACAGCATCCGGCGCCGGGCCTCGGCCTTCCTGGCCGCGGCCTGCTGCGCCGCGATGCGCTCCCTGGCGCTCTGCTTCCTGTTCCGTTCCGCCTTGCCCATCTGCTTCGCTCAGCCCTTTCGCTGTGCTGGTCATCGCCCCCGTCAGCGGCGAGCGCTGGCTGCTGTCCCCGGACCCCGGAATGCCGCATCGAAGACGAGCAGCCCGAACAGCAGGAATGTCATGATGTGCACGGCCGTGCAGTACGGGCAGATCGCGCCGATCTGGATGATCTCCACGTAGACCAGGTACAGGACGAAGATCATCCCGATGATCACGGCGCCCAGCCGGGTCCAGTAAACCGCGGGCTGCGGCAGGCGCCAGGCCCAGGGCGAGGTCATCGGCACCATGACGAGGAAGAACGCCAGGCCGAGCACGGCGACAGGGAAGATCCCGAATACCTCTGCCTGCGGGCTGAACTGCACCTGCACGCATGCGTCGCTCTTCGCGGAGCAGGCCAGGCCCGATCCCGGCGAAGTGCGTGTAGGTCAGGTAGGCCGAGACGGCCAGGCCGAGCAGGGAGAGCACGAACGTGGCCAGCTTGAGCGTGCCGGACGGGCCGAACGAGCCGGTCAGCCGCTGCCACCGGGAAGCGGGGACCGCCGCGGGCTCGCTGGCCCGCGCCGCCGGGGCGACGGTGGCGCCTGCCTTGCCGCTGCCCCGCCCGGCGCTGCCCGGACGAGGGCTTCCCTGGCCAGCGCCGGCCCGGCCCGCCGCGCCCTGGCCACTGCCGCCCTGCCGCGAGCCGCCCTGCCGCGAGCCGCCCTGTCGCGAGCCGCCCTGGGCGGGATTGCCCTGGCCGCCGCCCCGGCCGCCGGCGGCCCGGCTAGCGCCGCCGCGCTGAGCGCCGCCGCGTTGAGCGGAGCCCTGGCCGGCCGGCGCCTTGCTGGCGCCCTGGGCGGCGTTTCGCCCCGATCCGCTCTTCCCGGCCTGCTGCGGTCCTGCCATCACAATGCTCCTGCCCCGGCCTGCGTGCCCGCTGAGTGGCAGACTGCGCCAGGCTGGCCGTTGGTCACCTTGCAGATGGCCGCGGTCAGGTCGTTCGCCGCGCCGTCCACGTCCTTGGCTACCGCGCTGGCCGGGTTCCTCATGGCGGCGGCGACCTGTGCCCAGGTCAGCTTGGCCAGAGCGCTCGGCAGGTACTGGGCGCCGACAACCGTGTACTTATTGCCCACGTCAACGAACGGGAAGGAGCCGCCCGGGTCGTACTTGTTCATCACCGCCTGCTGCGCGGACGTGGGATTCTGCAGCGTCCTGTAGCCAGCCGAGCTGGCGGAGTCCGGGGTTCCGCTGAACATCTCGACCGGCTCGAACGTGACGTACTTGCTGGCGTAGCGGGACTTGTAGAACGTCAGCGTCGGCGTGCTGGGGTAAACGTCGGTGCTGGATGAGTGGGTGAAGTGCAGGTTGGAGAAAGTCCCGAACCGGCTCAGCGCCGCCGCCAGGGCCCACCGCTCGGCCGCGCAGTACGGGCAGTACTCGGCGCCCATGTAGAGGACCACCGGCTTGCCGCCGGAGGTCAGCGCGGGGCGGCCGCTGAGCGAGGTCAGCTTGCTCGCGGTGCCGGTGCCGACCGAGTTGAAGGTGCTGGCCGGCACGGTCTCGATCTGCCGCACCACCGCGTTGCTGGTCGCCGCGGCCGCCGCGGTCGCGCTGGTCGGCTTGCGCAGCGCGGCCACCGTAATGAGGGCCACCACGACGGCGATGACGGCGACGACGCTGCCGCCAGCGATCAGCGTGCGCCTGCGGGCCTCGGCCCGCCGCGCGGCCGCCTGCTGCGCCGCGATCCTCTCCCGTGCACTTTGCCGCCGGTTCCTGTCCGCCTTGCCCATGCTTGCCCTGTCCTTGCTCGTGCCGAGCCTGCTGGCTGCGCAGCGTCCCTCTGTCGCGGCGACGCCGCGTCGCCATGGTGTTCGTTCCAGCGCTGTCCGGAGCCTGCCCTGCGCGCAGCGAGCTGGTGTCCCGTCGCGCTGCCGGGACCCATGCTAAGGCGCGCCGGACGGTCGGGTTGCCTCTGCAATGCAAGCGTGACTTCCTGAATGCCAGCTGAGGGCTGGCTCTCCTCGCGCTGGGGGGCCTGCCCGCCAGCGCGCCGCCGCACGACGGTCGGCGCTGGCCCTGGCTCGGCCGATAAGCGAAGGCTTAAGCCGATGCCCGGTTTCTTGCGTTGCGCAAGTGCTGCTGGCTATCGTCTGGGGAATGGTCCCTCTTAGCGCACGGCACGGCGCGCGCGCCGGTGCCCTGATCGTGATCGCATGCACCGCGCTGGCCGCGGCCGCCTGCGGCAGTTCCTCGCCATCTAGCTCGTCCAGCTCCTCCAGCACGGCCAAGGCCGCCGCGAAGTCCGGCACGGCGAATGTCGCCTACGCGTCCTCGCTGGAGTACCTCAACGAGAAGGTCGTCGGCCCCGCCTTCACCAAGGCCGAGGGCTACCAGTACTCCGGCCGGGCCGGCGCCTCGGGTGATCTGTCCTCCGACATCGCCTCCGGCGAGATCAGCCCGAACGTCTTCGAGAGCGTCGGCGCCGACAACATCACGCCGCTGGAGCCCAAGTTCACCAAGTGGTACGTCCAGTACGCGGGCACCTCGATGGTGGTCGCCTACAACCCCAAGAGCAAGTACGCCAGCCAGTTCAAGGCCTTCGCCGACGGCACCAAGCCGCTGCAGGGCCTGTTCACGCTGATGCAGACGCCCGGCTTCAGGCTGGGCCGGACCGATCCGAACATCGACCCGCAGGGCCGCGACTTCATCTACATGCTGGAGCTGGCCCAGTCCTACTACCACCTGCCGTCCGATACGGTGACGAAGATCCTCGGCGGACCGCCGGGATCGTCCACGTCGCCGCAGATCTACGCCGAGTCCTCGCTGGACGCGACGCTGCAGTCCGGCCAGCTGGACGCCTCCAGCGCGTTCATCACCCAGGCGATCGAGCTGCACCTGCCCTACATCCCGCTGCCGCCCGCCATCAACCTCGGCGACAGGACTCTGGCCGCGCAATACGCCAAGGCGACGATCACCATCACGCCGCCCGGCGGCACCAAGACGACCAAGAGCGGCTCGCCGCAGGTCATCGACATCACGATCATCGGCAAGCCGACCCCGGCCGGGACAGCCTTCGTCAAGTACACGCTCTCGCCGGCCGGCCTGGCGCTGTATAAGGCGGGAGGGTTCACGCTGCTGACGCCGACAGTGACGGGCACCGGAGTGCCTGCCGCGATCTCTAGTGAGCTGGGCAGCTAGCCCCGCGCCTGTTTCTGGCGGCGCCGGCTCGGGCGATCGTTCCGGGCCGCGCCGCCCGCCGGGTGCCAGCGGCGGTACCGGCGCGGTCCGGCGGGTCCGTTCAGTATCGGGGCTTGTCTCGGTGGCGGGCGCGGGCGTGATCTGGCTCGCCCTGCTCGGGCCCGTGATCACCCTGCTCACGCATCTGTCCGCGCATTCCATCGCCACCTCGCTGACGGCGCCGGGGGCGCTGGACCCGCTCGTCATCTCGCTGGAATCCGGCGCGGTCACGCTCGCCGTCCTGCTCCTGCTCGGCACGCCGCTGGCCTGGATGCTGGCCCGCGGCGCGCTCCCGTTCCCCCGGCTGTGGGAGGCGGGAGTGCTGTGCAGCCTGCTGCTGCCGCCGCTGGTCATCGGCCTGCTGCTGATCTTCATGGTCGGCCCGTATACGCCGATCGGGGAGCTGCTCGGTCACCTGCACCTGTCGGCCACCAACACCTTCCTGGCCCTGGTGATCGCCGAGGTCTACGAGTCGGCGCCCTATTACGTGCTGGGCGCCCAGGCGGCGTTCGGCGCCGTTGACCCGCGGCTGGAGCAGCAGGCGGAGCTGCTGGGCGACCGGCCGCGCCGGGTCTTCCGCCGCGTCACGCTGCCGCTCGCAGCGCCCGGCCTGGCGATGGCGCTGGCCGTCGCGTGGGCACGGGCCATGGGCGCCTTCGGGGCAGTGATCATCATCGCCTACCACCCGTTCGGGCTCCCGCTGCAGATCTACACCACGCTGCAGGAGACCGGGCTGGCCTCCGCGCTACCATTTGCGCTTGTCCTGCTGGTGGTGGCACTGCCGCTGCCGCTGGCCGCCTATATATGGAGCGCCCGTGCTCGAGGCCGACGTCGAGATTGACCGGAGGGAATTCACGCTCCGGGCTGCCATCTCGGTAGCGCCGGGCGAGCGGCTGGCCCTGTTCGGCCCGTCCGGGGCCGGCAAGACGACGCTGCTGGAGGTCATCGCCGGGCTGGTGGCGCCGCGGCGGGCCCGGGTCGTGCTGGCCGGGCGGGTGCTCACTGCCACCGAGCAGCCGGCCGCAGCCGTGCCGGCCTGGCAGCGCCGGGTCGGGCTGCTGCGCCAGGATCCTGGCCTGTTCCCGCACCTGTCCGTCCGGGCCAACCTCGCGTACTCGCCGACCGCGCGGGCATCGGGCGATGAGCTGGCCGAGCTCGCGGGCACGCTCGGCATCGGGGAGCTGCTGGCGGCGATGCCAGTCCGGCTGTCCGGCGGCCAGGCGCACCGGGTCGCGCTGGGCCGGCTGCTGCTCGCACACTGCGACGCCCTCCTGCTGGACGAGCCCTATACCGGCCTGGACGCGAGCCTGCGGCGCACGCTCACTGCCCTGGTGGTCCGGCTGGTGACCGAGCGAAACGTCCCGTCCGTGCTGGTCGCGCACGAACTCGCCGATGCGCAGGCTTTCGCTGACCGCCTCGCCGTGCTAGATCACGGCAGCCTGCTGCAGGTCGGGGCGCCGGACGAGGTCGTGCTCCGGCCGGCCTCCCGGCGGATCGCTGAGCTGGTTGGCTACCTGGGCTTCGTGCCCGTGCGGCCAGGCGGGCGCCCGGCGCCCGGCGGTGCGGCGCCCGGCGGTGCGGCGCACGACAGCATGGTGGCTGGCATCCACCCGGACCGGGTCGTGGCTGGCGAGGCGCCGCACCGCGGCATCGTGCTGACCGGGGCAGTGACCGCATGCCGCCCGGCCGGGGCTGGCTGGGAGGCCGACCTGGAGGCTGGCGAGGTCATCGTGACCTGCCGGCTGGCGGACCGGCCGCCGCCGGCTGGCGGCCGGCTGGCGGTGACGGCTCTCGACCCGCCGTGCTTCGGCCCGGACGGGACCCTGCTGCCGGCCGATGCCGGGACCAGGGCCCAGCCCTGGCGGGCGCAGGTGCCGTCGTGACCGGCAGCGGCATCCGGCTCCGGCTGGCCCGGCAGGCTCGCGGCTTCTCGCAGCAGCAGCTGGCCGGGATGGCCGGGGTGTCCCGGCAGGCCGTGTCAGCGGTCGAATCCGGGCTTTCTGATCCCTCCCTGCGAGTGGCGCTCGCGCTGGCCAGCGCGCTGGGGCAGACGGTCGAGGAGCTGTTCGGGCCGGGCACCCCGGTGCCGCCGGTCATGGCGAGGCCGCTGGCGCCGCTCGGCGCGGCGACGGCGAGGGTCTCGCTCGCCCCGGTCGGTGACTCGTTCGTGGCCCTGCCGCTGTCGGGCGCCACGGCCAGCAGCGCCGGATTCGGGCCGGCCAGCGGCCGGCTGGACGACGGGGGCGCCGGGAGTGACGGGGCCGTCAGCGGCCCGGCAGCGGGCGAGGCCCCGGCGGAGGGGATGCGCGCGGTCCGGCCGATCGGGCCGCCCCGGCCGACCCTGGTCGTGGCTGGCTGCGATCCGGCGCTGCCGCTGCTGGAGGCGCCGCTGAGCCTGCTCGACCCGCCGGTCGCCCTCGCCTGGTGGCCGTGCTCCAGCGAGGAGGCGCTGCGGCTCGCGGCGGACGGCCTCGTGCACGTGGCCGGAGCGCACCTGCGCGGCGAGTCGGGCGACTACAACACGGGCCCCGCGGCTGAGCTGCTGGCCGGCGGCGCCGAGGTGATCGGGTTCTGCTCGTGGCGGGAGGGGCTGGCGCTGCGGCCCGAGCTGGCCGGCCGCGTGGCCGGGGTCGGCGACGTGGCGTCAGCGGGCCTGCGGCTGGTGAACCGGGAGCCGGGCGCCGAGGCGCGCCGGGTGCTGGACCGCGAGCTGGCCGCGCACCAGGTAGAGCCGGGTGAGCTGGCCGGCTACGGCACCCGGGCCACCGGCCACCTGCAGGTGGCGGCGGCGATCGCGGCCGGGCTGGCCGATGCGGGCATCGCCAGCGAGCCGGCCGCGCTGGCCTACGGGCTGGCGTTCGTCCCGCTCGCGGCTGAGCGCTTTGACCTGGTGATCCCGGCCGGCCTGGCGGGCTCGCGCGAGGTTCAGGGGCTGCTCAGGGTGCTGGCGTCGCCCTGGCTGCTCGATCAGCTGGCCAGCCTGCCCGGTTATGACGCGTCGCGCTGCGGCGAGCACGTGGCCACGCTGGAGCCGGCCCGGCGGTAGCCGCCGGAGGCTTACCCGCGGGGCGGCTGCCCGCGCTTGCTGGCCAGCCACAGCCGGGTGGCGTACGGCACCCGCATCCGGCCGTCCGGGAAGCGCTGCCCGATGATGGCCGCCACCTGCGCGAGCAGTCTCTCCCGCGGGCCGTCGGCCAGCGCGATGACGTACGACTTGCTCCGGTCGTCCGTGATCCAGTCGCTGACCGTCAGCTGCCTGGTCCACCGCACGGTCACCGAGCCGGCCGGGGCCAGCAGGCCGCCGGCCGTCACGTTGTCGTGGCTCCAGTCCGGGCTGTGATGCTGCCGCCGGTAGTCCGGGCAGGTCGCGGTCAGCAGGGCCTGGTAATCGCTGAACCACTGCTCGCCGGGCGCGGCCTGGTTCCACCAGGCGGCCCACCAGCCGCCGGCCCGCAGCACCCTGGCCACCTCGGCGGCGGCCTGCTGCGGGTCGAACCAGTGCCAGGACTGGGCGAAGGTCAGCACGTCCGCGCATCCGGCCCGGACCGGCAGCCGGTTGCCGTCGGCGAGGATGCAGCGGGACCCGGGGCTGCGGGCCAGCGCCCGCCGCAGCATCTGCTCGCCGATGTCCAGCGAGAGCACGCGGGCGCCGCGCGCGGCGAGCTGCCGGCTGGCGATCCCGGTCCCGGCGCCGCAGTCCAGGACCAGCTGGCCCGCCAGCCGGCCGGTCCGCTGCTCGATGGCGTCGTACATCTCATCCGGGTAGCCCGGCCGGGCGCGGTCGTACTCGGCCGCCGCGGCATCGAAAAGCGAACGGCGCGGCGCTGCATCCTGGCCGGTCATCGGCTGGCCGGTCATCGGGCCGCTGGGGCTGGGGCTGCCGGGGCTGGGGCTGCCGGGGTTAGGGCTGCCGGGAACCGGGCCGCCGCCGACCGGGCCGCTGGCCATCCGCCCGTGCTGCGCGGCCCGTGCTCCGGCAGGTCCTGGCGGCCGGGCTGAGCGGGCATGACGACATCCTGGCCGGCCCTGCCGCCCGGTGCTACCTCGCTACGCCGAGAACGAACTGCGCTGGCATCCTTCCGGGCCGGCCGGGGACGATGGGGGATATGCGGCTTCTGGTGCTGGGCGGAACCCATCATGTCGGCCGGGCCGTGGTCGAGGCCGCGCGGCCAAGCGCGGCGGCGAGCTGGCCGCCCTGCAGGCGTTCGGCGGCCGGGCGCGCCCTGGACCGAGCTGCCCGTCTGGCTGCCGCCGGACACCGAGCTGATCGGCCTGCACACCGGTGACGTATCGGCGGCCTACGCGGCGGGACTCAGCTGCCGCCCTGTTGCGGAGACCATCCGGGACACCTGGGCCTGGCTGCTGGAGGAAGGCGAGCCGCCGGTCCCGGATGGCCGCCGGCGCCGGGCCTGCATCCTGACCGGGAACGGGCCGTGCTGGCCAGCCTGCAGGGCTGAGCACCCGGCGCGGATCGTCCGCGGCTAACACCCTGCTGCCCGCCGCGGGGCCGTCGGCGCCGGAGTCCGGGGACCGCTGCAGCCGCTCTACAACATGGCGGATGGCCAGGTCCTGCGCGTGCAGGTGCGCCTGCAGGCGCTCGCAGGTGTGCAGCACCGCCTCAGCGTTCAGGTACGTCTGGGCCGCCCGCTTCTCCGCGGCCTGGCCGAGCACCTGCTGCCCCACCATGATCACGAACATCAGGATGAGCTGGGTCTGGCTGGACAGGAACAGCAGGAACAGGTACGGGTACGGGTCGAAGCCCAGCAGCTGGCCGGCGATCATCCAGGCGATCTGGAAGACCGCCGCTACGTAGAAGGCCGTCATCGTGCCCACCTTGTTCGTGAGCCAGGCGGCCAGCCGGCCGTTGAGGCTGACATGTTCCTCGTCCGCGGCCGGCGGTGGCTGCACGACCCGCTCCGCTGCGCTGGCCAGGGCCGCATGGTCCGCGGCCCGCAGGTCGGTGCCGCTGGCCAGGTAGGCGTCCTGCGCGATCAGGTGATTCTGGATCTGCATGCAGTCGACGAGGATGGCCTCCGCGTCCTCGTAGGTGTGCATGGACCGCCGGTCGGCGGCCCGGCCGAGGACCTGCTGGCCGAGCAGGATGATGAAGATGAGCAGCAGCTGGGCCACGTTCCCGAGGAAGAGCAGGAACGGATACGGATACGGATCGAAGCCCAGCACCGGCCTGGAGGCCAGCACCATCCAGGCCACGGTCACCACCAGGCAGATGTAGACGGTCCACATCGACCCGATCCTGGCCGTGATCCAGGCGGCCAGCCGCTCGTTGAAACCGGCGCGATCCTCGGCCTGGCCAGGATCGGAGTTCCGGCGCGCATGCGCCCGCGGGTGACGGGTCTCCGTGTAGAGGCTCATCGCCAGGACCCCTCCCTGTCGGCCAGCTCTGTCGGCCCATACTGGCAACCTGTCCCTGCAGAAGCTGTACCCGCGGCCAGGGCTGGTCAGGCGCCAAGCGGGCGCGGCGACCACGCTGGCCTGGCATCCGGGCAGTCGCGGCCCTGGCACGGGGGTGTCCTGGCGGGCGCGGCGACGACCGCGGGCGGCCACCGGCACGTTATTCCTATTTTCCCTACTAATTTAATTGACAAATAGCAGTTCCAGATGCTCAAGTGAGAGAATGCGGAAAGTCGTCCTCGCGGGCTCCGGGGCTGGGCCGGCGGCAGGCGGCCACGGATCCGGGCCGTGATGAGCGGCACGGCCGCCGCGGCCCTGCAAGGGCCTGTGCAGGCGGAAACGCCCGAGTTTGTCGAGTCGGTGGCCGGCGGACGGGGAACGCTGCTCGCGGTCGTACCGGTCAACAACGGCTCCTCCCGGCTGGCCATTGTCGGCTATCTCCTGCCGCCACCGGCCGGGCAGAGCAGCGGCCCGCGGCCCGCCGAGCCATCCGCGGACGGACTCGTCGTCGACACGGCACGGCACCGGGCCGTGGTGCGCGGTCACGATGCCGGACTGACTTTCCAGGAGTTTGAGCTGCTCACGTTCCTCGCCGCGAATCCGGGCCAGGTCTTCACCCGCAAGCAGCTGCTGGAACGCGCGTGGGGCGACGTGTATCAGGGCGCACGGACGGTAAACGTCCACATCCACCGGCTGCGGCGCAAGCTCGGCTCCCCGTATGCCCGGTCCCTGGTCACTGTCCGGCGCGTGGGTTACATGTACCAGCAGTTCCCGGACTCGCCCTGACGCTCGGGACTGCGATCCGCTCAACGGCCCGGCAGAGGCCCGCGTCCCGGCGCCGGCCCTCTTGGGGTCCGCGTGGCTGCGGCGCTCCGGGTGAGCCGGCAGTCCGGCATGGGCTGTGCCACTACCGGCGGCCGAGCGTCCGCGGCGTGTTGACCTTGTCTGGGGTGATGACCAGGATGACCCGGCCGTCCGGGCCGACTGGCGCGCCGTAGTCCTGGCCCAGGTAGCGGTTGGACAGCTCGTCGATGTGGTCGCGCGCACGGGCGCCGGTGACCGTATCGGTGACGCGGCCGCGGACCTCGGCCCAGTCCCACGGATCCTCGGCGGAGTGGATGAGCACGGTGACCCGCGGGTCCAGGCGGCCGGTCAGGGACCGGCCGCCTGCGCGGGGTCATGCCCGGCGAGCCAGTGCCCGGCGAGCCAGTGCCCGGCGACCCAGTGCCCGGCGAGCCAGTGCCCGGCGAGCCGGGAGGCCCGCGGGACGGCCCCAGGCACGGGCTCGCCAGCGAAACTCCTGCTTCCCATGCAGCGGTCGCGGTCAGTGCCCGAAGACGGGGATGACCGTGGCCCGGGCGATCGTGTGGAACCGCAGGTTGAAGCCGGCCAGCGCGGGCGAGGCGTCGGAGTCGACGTCCAGGTGATCAGTGTCAAGGGCGTGCACGGCGAAGACGTAGCGGTGCGGCGGGTCGCCGGCCGGGGGAGCGGCGCCGCCGAAGTCCTTGGTGCCGTAGTCGTTGCGGACGCTGAAGGCGCCGTCCGGCAGCGACTCGCCGTCCGCGCTGCCGGCACCCGCCGGCAGCGCGGTGACCGACGCCGGGATGCCCAGCACGATCCAGTGCCAGAAGCCCGAGCCGGTCGGAGCGTCCGGGTCGAAGCAGGTGACCGCGAATCCCTTCGTCTCAGCGGGAAAGCCGTGCCAGCGCAGGTGCGGCGAGATGTTGCGCCCGCTCAGGCCGAAGCTGTTGTAGACGTGCGCGTCACTGAGCGGCTGATCATGCGCGATGTCGTCGCTCTCGACGGTGAATGACGGCACCGGCGGCAGGAAGTCATAGGGCAGGGGAGCCCGGTCGGTCATCCTTCTTCCTCCTTCGCAAGAAGGCCAGCTGCAGCGCAGCGCGGCCAAGGCAACGCTATCCAGTTACCCGGCCAGGGCGCCCCCATCCGGCCGAAATCCGGATCAGCAACCCGGTTGCAGCCGCCCGGGCCGTGGCCGGGTGCACACTGGGACTACGGTGTTCGGTCAGTCGGCAGGCGGCCTGGCCGCCGGCCGAGCGCCGCGGGGAAGGGTCAAGCATCAGTCGTGAGGGTCGCGCGCGGGTCGCTATGGATGCGGCGGGGCTTCCTGGCCATCGTGCTGCTCGGCGCGGCCTTCATCCCTGGCCGGGCGGTCACCGCGGCCAGGGACTCATGCGCTGGCCGGCCGTGCGCCAGGGCCGGCCGCATCCTGTGGGCCGAGCCGCTGCCGGGAGACTGGCGCGCGGCGGCCGGCGAGCTGGGAACGGTGCCCAGCAGCGGCCAGGCCTACGCGGCGGCCGGCGACGGCGTGGCCGCCGTCGGCGATGGGACGGCGGTCACGGCCTACAGCCTGGCCAGCGGCCGCCGGCTGTGGACGGCCCAGCTGGCTGGGTATCCGGCGGGCTCGGCGATCGTGTCAGTCCGGGCCTGGCCGGGAGTCGTGACGGCCGGGCTGATGGAGCCGGCCACCGGAGCCGGCGCGGGCAGCCGGACTGAGATCGTCCTCTCCGCCCGGTCCGGCAGCACACTGCGTGCCTACCCCGCCGCGGCCTACGGGGGAGCGGTCGCCGCCGACGCAGCCCGCAGCGTCATTGTCGGGACAACGGCGGTGACCGGCTACGACAACTCCACCGGCCGGGTGCTGTGGAGCCGGGACACGGGCGGCGTCGCGCAGGCCTGGCGGCTCGATGGCGATGATCTTTTCGTCACGGTGTCGGCCGGCGGGTACCTGGGTGCCTCGCCGGTCACCGCGCTGCGCAGGATCGACGTGCAGACGGGCGCCGAGCAGATCGTGGTGCCAGCCGCGAAGGCCTTCGCCGGGTCCTTTAGCGGGGCCGTCGGCGGCGTCGTCCTGTTCTCCGGCGCGGCCGGCCTGAGCGGCTATAGCGGGACGAGCGGCCGGCTGCTGTGGCAGCATCCGGGCGTGGTGCCGGAGATGGTCGATCAGGCCAGGCAGACGCTCTACGTGGCCAGCGGCAATGCCCTGACCGGCATCAACCCGGTGACCGGGGTGGCGATAACGCGCGCCAGCGCACTCGGCTCCGGGCTCTACGCGATCAGGAGCGGCAACGCCCTCGGGCTCAACGAGGGAGGGCTCGGCGAGGCCTGGGGCTACTCGCTGGCGAGCCGCACGGTCATCTGGACGGCTACGCCGCTGCCCTGGCCGCATTTCTTCGTCGACCTGTCGGGCGTGGGCGGCAGTGCCGATCCCGACAACAGCACGGTGATACTCGCGGCGTGCGCCAAGGTCGGCCCGGCAGCCGCCGGCCAATCAGGGCCGCGCTGCCTGCGCCCGGAACTCGTGGCTATCGGCCGCTGACGCTGACCTCAGCGGCCGGCGGATCCGGGCGTCAGGACCATCGGGCGGCACAGCCTTGATCCCGGCGTCTGCCTGGCGGCGCTGGAGGCCGCGGTCGTGGCCGTGCACGTGCCGGCTCCCCCGAAGCGGGAGGCGACGATGATCGTCAGCGCCATCAGCGCCAGGGCGAGCGGGAAGAACAGCGCAAAGCGCTGCCGGGCATGCCGCCGCGGCCCGCCTCGTCCTGTGCCGCTGCCCGGCGAAGGTGAGCGCCAGCCGGACCCGGAGCACGGCCGCCGCGACGCGGTGCCGCAGTTGCTCGATCCGGGGCATCTCCTCATCACGAGTCAGCCTGCCGAAAACGGCGAACAGCGAGGCCAGCCGCGGGTCGGAGGCCCGCAATGCGTGCTCGATCTTCTCCAGTGCCCGGCGCTGGCCAGCGGGCAGGCCCATCGAACCTCCGATCTGGGCTTGCTGATTCCCCGAAGGCACAACTTAACAGGCTGTCGCTGACTGGTTACAGGCGCGTGCCGCACAGCAAGAGGGCGATGCCCGGCGGGCTGACGGGACCGGCGCGGGACCGGCGGGACTGACGGACATGCCCGGACATGCCCGGACAGACCCAGGCGCGGCCGTCGCGGAGCCGCGGGCCGTCGCGGAACCGCGGGCCGTCGCGCGGCAGCCGCCGCTGATGGCCACGGCCGTTGCGGGCAGCGGCAGGGATCAGCGCGCAGTCGGCTCGAAGCCTGGCGGCGGACCGATCTCCGCCGCCCCGGGGCCGAGGGACTGCACGTAGCGCGGATGCACCTGCGCCCAGCGCTGACCCGGTCTGAAGCCGGGCGCCTCGCCAGCCAGCAGGCACTCGAGCAGGTCGAGGCACTCGTGCCAGCCTGCCGCGTTCCGTGCCCCCGTGCCGAGTGCCTCGAGGGTGTTGAGCAGGGTCAGGACGCAGCCGTCGCCGGCCGGCTCGACCTCCAGCCGGATGATGTCGGTACCCCAGCTGAACTCGAGCAGCCGCGGCGGCTCGCAGGCGCGAACCTCGCCGCTGAAGTCGGCGCCGAGCCCGCCGGGATCCGAGAATGTCAGCGCGGCGCCTGCCGACCGGGGCAGCGGCCCGGCGCCGGGAAGTGCTCCGGCGATGGGCCGCTGCCCCAGGGCAGGCCGGCTAGCTGACCAGGCAGCCGCTGCTCTTCCCGTTTTGCGGGAATGCCCGGGCCAGTGCGTCGGCGATCGCCTCCGAGCGGACCGCGTAACCGGCCGAGGTGTAATGAATGCCGTCCGAGATAAACCAGCCCGGCTTCGCCATGGCGGCCCAGTCGAAGACCCGCATGTTCGGGTACTTCGAGCAGGCGCGCAGCAGCGCCGCGTTCCATTTCAGCATGTTGGCCTCGGCGTAGGGGCCGCTGACCAGCAGCGACTTGAGGTTGATCCACATCACCGGCTCGCCATTGGCGACCGACATCATCCGCTGGATGCGGTAGGTGATCGAGTAGGTGGAGCCGGCCGCGATGTCGGCGGTGTCATTCGTGCCGAGGGCGAGCACCCAGCAGCCGCGGAATCCCTGGGCCACCAGGGCCCTGGCGGCGTTGTAGCCGTTGACCGTGCCCGGCAGCACCTCGACCACCGACCGGGCCCCGGTGATGTTGGTGATGACGGTCTGGACGCCGACATCCTCGTAGCGCTCGGGCAGTCGCTCCGCCGCGTCCGGCAGGTAGTCCGGTGAGACCATCCCCTCCGAGGTCGAGTCGCCGATGTGCACGACCGCCCGGCACGACGTGCGCAGCGGCCCGCCCGGCGATGCGCTCGCCCGGCCGGCTGTGCCGCCGGCCAGTACCTGATGCGGCCCGGCGTGGGTGACCGACTTTGTAACCGCGGGCAGCGCGGAGCCGGCCGCCATCGCTGCTGGGCTGCCGGACGTTCCGGCCGGGGCCTTGATGGCCCCGGTAATGCCGGCGCAGGCGACCAGCAGCACTCCGGCCGAGCCGGCCGCGGCAACCGTGGCGCCCAGCCTGACCGGCCGCAGCCGCCAGCCGGTGGCGCGGGCCCGCTTCCAGAGCGCCTCGATGGCGCCATGGCGGACGGGTTCCTCGATGAACTTCCACGACAGCGCGGCCAGCCCGATGCTGGCCGCGATCTGGAGCGCGGCTCTGGGCAGATCCTCGCCGGTGTTGGCCGGCGAGGTCAGCACGATGACCGGGTAATGCCACAGGTAGATGCCGTAGGAACGGGCGCCGATCCAGCGCAGCGGCCGCCAGCCGAGTGCCCGGCCGGTGACGCTGCCCGGTACCGCGGCAGCGGCGACCGCGGCCGCGGTGGCGAGCGAGAGCAGGACCATCCCGCCGTGGTAGGCGAACGGCGAGTACTGGCCGAGCCGCCAGATCATCAGGCCGATGACCGCCAGGCCGGCGAATCCCGCGCCGTCCAGCAGCACGCGAGGCAGCATCGCCTTGATCGCGGTATCGCGGCTCGGCCAGAGCATGGCCAGGGCAGCGCCGATCAGCAGGCCGAAGGCGCGCGTATCGGTGCCCTCGTACACTCTCGTCGGGTCCAGTCCCGGCTGGTACATCAGCATCATGGCGATCGCCGATGCGGCTGCCATCGCCAGCGTGGGCAGCGCGAGCCACCGGGCGGCGTGCGCCGTGCGCTTGCGCAGCAACAGCAGCGCGAGCAGGAGCAGCGGCGGCCAGATGACGTAGAACTGCTCCTCGACGGCCAGCGACCACAGGTGATCGAGCGGCGCGGGCGGCGCGAACCTGGCGAAATAGGATTGGTTCTGCACGATGAGATACCAGTTGCTGGAGTAAGTGGCGGCGGCCGCCAGCGCTCCGCGCAGGCTGGTGAGCCGGGCGCGGTCCGCGATCGTGACCCACGCCGTTACCACCATCAGCATCACGAAAAGGGCCGGCAGCAGCCGGCGTGCCCGCCGGATCCAGAAGTCGCCCAGGTTGATCCGGCCGTGCGCGGACCACTGCCCGAGCAGCAGGCCGGTGATGAGGTAGCCGCTCAGCGTGAAGAACACGCCCACCCCGAGCAGCCCCCCGGGCGCCCAGCCGAACTGCTCGTGATAGGCGATCACCGCGAGTACGGCCACCGCGCGCAGGCCATCGAGACCCGGCATGTAGCGCTGACCGGCTTGTATCGGCTTCGGCATGTTCCCCTCCCGCTGCGGTCCTGCGCGGACTCCGCGTCCGGCAATATCCAGGCACCGCAGGCAGAAAGGGCACTACCCGTTGTTATCTAATGACTACGCATAGTAGCTGGCAAGACATGGAATCGGCGCAGGAACGGTGCGCCCGCCATTTCGGCGGATGGGCAGGGCCCGCGGGGCAGCGGCCGGTACGCGGTCCAGCGGGGCGCAGCCGCCGGCCAGGTGGCGCGGCTGGCCTTTGCTGCCGGACCGGCCGGCCTACAGCGCGATCCGGCCGTGACTGTGACCATGCTCGGGGAATGCCCTGGCCAGTCCGTCGGCGATGGCCTCGGCCCGGGCGGCGCATCCCGCTGAGGTGTAATGAATGCCATCGGAGAGGAACCAGCCGGGCCTGGCCACTGCCGCCCAGTTGAGAATCCGCATGTTCGGGTACATCGCCAGCGCCTTAACCAGCGCGGCGTCCCAGGACTGCTGATTGGCCTCGGCCCACGGGCCGCCCGGTAGCAGCGTCCGCGTGTTCACCCACATGACCGGCTCGCCATGCGCCACGGACATCATCCGCTCGATCCTGGCCATCAGGCCGACGCCGGAACCCGCGGCCACATTCGCGGTGTCGTTGGTGCCCAGGGCAAAGACCCAGCAGCCCCGGTAGCCCGCATCCCACCAGGCGCGGGCCACGTCGTACCCGTTGACCTGGCCGGGCAGCACCTCCACGATCGAGCGGCCGCCAGACGCGTCCACGCGCAGGGTCCTGACGCCGACATCGGCGTACCGGGCTGCCAGCCGCTGCGCGGCGTCCGGCAGGTAGTCCAGGGAGATCAGGTCGACCGACGTTGAGTCGCCGATGTGCGCGACCGAGGTGCAGGACGTGCGCAGCGCCTGTCCGCGGCGCACGACCGCGGTCCGGGCCTCAGCCCCGCGCGGCTCGCGCGGCAGCCGCCGCCCGGCCGGGCTGGTCTGCGCCGGGCGGGTGCGTCCGGCGCTGGTCCGGCCGCCCGGAGTGGTCCGGGCGAGCTGGCCGGCGGAGCCGGGCCTCGCGGCAGCAGATCCAGCTGCGGCGCGGGCTGCCGGGCCAGAGCCAGGCCGCCCAGTGGTGGCTCCCGCTGCGGCGCGGGCTGCCGGGCCAGCGCCGGCCGCCGCGCCGGGGCCGCCGAAGGCGCCTGCCAGCGCGATGCCCGCCAGCGCCAGCACCAGGGCCACGGCCACGGCGACGCCGGCCACCGCAGTCAGGCGGGGCTTGCCGAGAACACGGCGCCTGTCCGGGGAAGTCGGGTGCATGCCGGCATGTCCCGTGCGCTGAAGGCGCATTGTCGGTTCCGTTCGTCGGGATAAACGTCTCTGACGCTATTGAGGCGGAGAGGCTGGCGGGCACGGCGGCATCGCGGGGCCATCGCTGTGGCAGCTGCCCCCGCAGTGGCCGGGCAGCAGCGAACTCGCCGGGCGGTGATAAGCCCTGCGCCCTTGAATCAGGATTGACGGTTCGCTAGAGATAAGAACGCAAGTTCTGGTAACAGATATTTCATCCCGTTAACTGTTATTCGCGGCCAGGTTGCTTACGGGCCCGGCTCGCGTCTCCCGGGTCCCGGGTCGCCGGGTCGCGGGTCGCGGGTCGCGGATGATGAGTCGGGCGGGATCAACGGCCCGACCCGGAGCTGCTCGGGCCCGCTGGGTTACACGCGCGCTAACCGGCAGTAACAAGAACGCCGGAATCGATCGTCGCGATTCCTGCAGGGCGCTCACCGAGCCGTTCGGCGCTGCTGCCGTCGGCCCGGCGGGATACCGCGTGGCTCCGGCTCGCGTGGCCCTGGCCCGCTTATCCCCGGCCCGAGTGACCCTGGCCCGCTTTAGCCCCGGCTCACGTGCCGCCCGGTGAGCGTGCCCTCGGCTCGCGTAGCCCTCGGTTCGTGTGGCCCCGGCGCGCGTGGCCCCGGCCCGGCAACGACGTGAGAGCGTGCCCGCTGCTGAAACAGGAGCAGCAGCCACGCTCCCACGCTGCGGAGGCAGCGCCGCGCATCGCGCTACCCGCGCCGCTACCTGCTCATGCGCTGGTTGCAGCTGCCCGGCGCACGCCCAGGCCGGGGCCCGGCGCACGCCCAGGCCCGGCGCACGCCCAGGCCCGGCGCGCGCCCAGGCCCGGCGCACGCCCAGGCCCGGCGCGCGCTCAGGCCGGGCGCAGGCTCAGGCCGGGCGCAGGCTCAGGCCGGGCACGCGCTCGGGGCGGGGCGCACGCCCGGGCCGGGCTGATGACCCGGCCAGGCGCGGCCGGCGACTGTGGCCCGGCCATCGGCGGCGTGGCTCATTCGACCTGGTAGAAGGTGGGCTGCTCCCATTCCTGTATCCAGCCGATCCGCTGCCCTGTCTCATGGGCCCCGAACGTCAGGTCATCGTGCGCGTACAGCTCGACATGACTGGGGCTGTAGAACGCCAGGTCACCCTTCTCCGGCGTCGAGACCCGGTGCAGCATCCGGCTGTCCAGCATCTCCGCGGTCGTGCGCGGCAGGCTGATGCCCGCGTGCTGGTATGCCTGCACGACCAGGCCCGAGCAGTCGAAGCACGAGGGCCCGGTGCCGCCCCAGCAATACCACTTGCCCCGCTGCTTGAGTGCCCACAGCATGGCAACGATGCGCGCTGGCTCCTGGCGGCGGACGGACGCATTCGCAGCCGTGAACGGCATCAGGAACAGGCACATCGTGACTGCCAGTGCTAGCGGGATAATCTTCTTCCTCATGCTGAGTTCCCCCAAAGCGGCTGGTCTCCCCGACCAAGCCGTCCCTAATCACGCAGCTGGGAAGCTTTAATAATCAATTGCCGTCGGCAGCGGGCATCCTGTTATCCAATTCGCCACTTTTCCGTCCGGAATGCTAGTTCTGCGGGCGGAATCCCTGAAGTGCCGGAACCGCGCGGGAAAGCGCGAGCTATTGCCGGGGGTTCCCGGCCGCGATGGCGCCTCGGCGCTGGTGATGCGGCCGTGTCAGCAGGGCGGAGCTGAACCGAATGTCTTCGATCCGCCACCGAGCAAGGGGCCCTTTACGCCGCCGAGCGTGGTTCCATCATCCAGCCGGTACACCACGATCCACAGGTTCGGGTCCCGCGGCGCGATGGACAGATTGGGGGCAACGATCGTCAGATCGCCTTGGCGGTCCGCCGTGCCGTCTGCCCAGTCGACCGGCGCCACGTACTCGCCCCCGCAGGTGTCCCCGAGCAGCCCGTACCGCTGTCCGGGGTCGGCATGCTGGCCGTAAACGAATAGCCAGGTCAGTGGCCCAGAGCCGGGTCGGGGGCGGACGGCCGCCACGACCATCGAGAATGATCCGCCTGACTTATCGGGAAACGTAAGGATGGCGCTCCCCGAGTAGCCGGGCAGGGCGTGCCGTGCCGCCGCGGATGAGGCAGAATGCCGGGCTGCCCGGACCGCGGCGCGAAGCTGGCCGATCGTCGTATCGCGCTGCCCGACCTGCAGCGCCAGGTATGCCAGCGCGCCCAGGCAGGCCAGCAGGCAGCCCAGCGCAGCGAGCGTGACCGGGCCCGGCCGGGCCAGGGCCAGGGCCAGGGGAGACGACGGCGCGCTCGCTCACGTGGCCCGGAGGACAGAATGTCCGGCTGCTCGTCCGCCATCCGTCACCCGCCAGCTAGCGCCCGGCGATCGGGCCCGGGTGATGGACGAGCCTGGCGCCGACGGGCCATGATGGTCCCCTCACTGCTACGGCCGCCTGGCACAAAGGCCAGGCGGATGAGCCTCCGCCAGACAGGCGCGGCAGCCCGTCCCCCAGGCGCTGCCGCCCGGTCAGATTCCGAAACGCAGACCACCCGCTGACTGTTCCCGCAGGCGCCGCGCCGCACAGCGCCGGAAGAGCCTGCGGAGCAGGCCAGCCATCCGGTGGCAGTGCACGCGGGCTCGCCAGAATGTCGCACCCCCGCGCTAGCGTGCAGTACGGAGGTGGCAGGACGCCGCCCTGAGGCTGCCGGAGGCACCTGACATGAGCACTGCCGAGCGCACCCTGACCGGAGAGTATGCCGACCTGCTGCAGACGCTGGGCAAGCACCGGGACTTCCTGCGCTACACGGTCCGGGATCTGACCCACGAGCAGGCGGCGCGACGGACGACCGCCAGCGACCTCTGCCTGGCCGGCATCATCAAGCACGTCGCCCTGGTGGAACGGAACTGGCTGAGCTTCATTGAGGGCGGCGCGTCAGCGATGGCGTCGGGCCAGGGCGACGTCAGTGTCGGCGACTGGCTTGATGGCTTCCGGCCGATGCCGGGGGAGACGCTGGCCGGCCTGCTCAGGCAGTACGACGAGGTCGCCAGGCGGACCGATGAGCTGGTGGCCAGTCGGCCCGACCTGGACGCCGCCCAGCCGCTGCCTGAGGCGCCCTGGTTCGAGCCCGGTGCCTCCTGGACAGTAAGGCGCGTGCTGCTGCATATTCTTGCCGAGACCGCCCAGCACGCCGGGCACGCGGACATCATCAGGGAGTCCCTGGACGGCGGCAAGACCATGGGCTGATGATCCCGGCGGCGCAGGAAAGGCGACTGATGAGCACGGAGAGCAAGGCTTTACTGTCATCCCTGACCGATCAGCGCGAGCATGTTCTCGGCATCATCGAGGGCCTCACCGATGAGGCCCTGCGACGCCCGGTGCTGCCCTCGGGCTGGACCTGCCTGGGGCTGGTGCGCCATCTTGCCATCGACGTTCGAGCGGTTCTGGTTCCGCAGCATCTTCGCCGGGCAGCAAGTCGAGCCGCGAGCCTCAGATGCAGCCGTCTGGCAAGTCGGCCCGGACGAGCCAGCAGACGCCATAGTGGGCTTGTACCGGCGGGAGATTGAGCTCGCGAATGCCATCATCGCCAGCGCCGATCCGGACGCGGAGCCAGCCAGGTGGCTCAGTCAGTGGGGTGACTGGCGGCTGCACAACCTGCGGGAGATCATGCTGCACGTGATCACCGAGACCGCATGCCACGCGGGCCACCTCGATGCCGTACGTGAGCTCATCGACGGGCGGACCTGGATGGTCCTCACGGAATGAGGCGCGCGCGGCCTGGCCGGTGAGATCGCCGGACACGCCGTCGCAGTCACCGCCGGGCGCCGGCGGGCAGCTGAGCCGCCGGGCGCCACGACGATTTGCCTGCAGCGCGGTCTCGTCGACGAGATCCTGGTGCACATCCTGCCGGTCCTGCTCGGCGGTGGCACGCCCTTCTTCACTTCTGCCGAAGCCGCGAGAATAGACCTCGAACCGATCAGCAGCGCACGGTCGGGCCTGGTCACGACCCTGCGTTTTGGCGTGCGCAAGTAGCCGGCCAGCCAGGGCGGTCAGGCCGGCCGTCCGCAGCGTGCTTCCTTTGCTGCATTTCCGCCGCTAAAGGCGACCAGGTAATGGCGATCTTGCCCGGGCGGCCTTGTTTTAACGACGCAGTGAGGGGAACCCGCAGCGCTAGCGACGGCGCCAGTGGCGCAGAACCGTCGGTGTAAATCCCGCTGCGGAGGCGCACGTGGAGTACGTAGTCACGGTCATGGTCATTGCGGTGCTGGCGCTCATCGTCCTGGGCATCCGCCACGTGCAGCAGGAAAATGCCCCGGGCCCGCGTCCCTCCCTGCGGGCAGCAAGGCTGGCCCTTCGCCAGTCACGGATCCTGGCATCGGGGGATCTCTGTGTCTGCGGGGGCACCCTGGGCGAGACGGCAGAGATCTCGCCCCAGTTCGGGACCCTGCTCGGCTGCAGCGACTGCAGCCGATGCTGGACGATGGACGGCCGCTGGATCGTCCGCCGCCGGCGGCGCCGGACCGCTGCCCGCCGAGGGCCGGGGTCGCCGAGCGATCTGCGGCGAGGCCGCCGTTTCGTCGACCGGCCCCGGTCCGGGCGAGCCGCGAGCTGACTCAGCTCCCGGCCAAGCTGGCCGACCCCGGCCGCAGGCCCCTATGCGACGGCCACGCCTCGTGGGGCGTGGCCAGCCTGATCAGCTACGCCGACGGTGATTTCGAGGGCAGAATCGGGGACTGGGCCAGTGTCCCCAACAGCACGGACGCGCTCGCAGATCGATGGGGGCACGGCGGCGACGAGCCGGGGCGAGTGGTGTGGCTCGAGATGGCCGTCAGGCCCGAGACTGACGGCGGGCGCTGATCGCCTAGGAGAGCGCGGTTGCCGGCCTAGTGTCAGAGTCCGGGCATATGGTGCGCGCATGGGCGCCTGGACCAGCGGCCAGCCTCATCCGGTACTGCCGGGCATGCCGGTCACGTGCGCGCCGGGTATCGACCGGATCCCGGCGCAGGTCTGGGCAGAGATCATCGCCGACCCGGCCACGGCGTCCCGCTACTATGCGCAGGTCTGGCGCGGGACCGGGCACTGGTGGTGGACGGGTGCGCTGGACGGCAGCGGCCATGGCAGCATCTGGGTGCACAGGCGGCAGGTGTCCGCGCATGCCCTGGGCTGGCAGCTGAGTCATGGCGTGGCCCAGCCGTTCGCGGGGGAGATGCCGGTGATCCGGCACGCCTGCGATAACGCCAGCTGCCAGCGGCCGGCCTGCCTGCTCGCGGGCACAGCGGCCGAGAACGCCGCTGACTATCAGGCCCGGCGCTGGCGGACCGGATCCCCGCTCGCCGATATTCGCGGAGCACGGGGACGAGCGGTCGCCGTCCGCGATGCCATCCTGTCCGCCGGCCGGGACGGGACCCCTGCCGAGGAAGCGATCGAGCGGGCGCTGGCTGCCGGGATCCCGGCTGGCCAGGAGCCGCTGCCTATGGAGTTCGGCTCAGGGGGACGTACCTTGTCAATAAAATTATAGGATATGACAAATCTTGTAATAACGACAGAATTACTCCTCCTGATAGAGTTCGGCTTGCCCGGAGCCGGATCAGATCAGGCTGTCCCTTCCTTCAGTGGGGCGGTTGCCGATCGGGTCTGCTGCCCTGGTGGCTGGCTGTCGCGACATGAAGGCTGGTATGAGCGGCGATGATGGAGCGTTCGGAGCCCGGCTGCGCGCGTGCCGCCGGGCAGCCCGGATGTCGCAGCAAGACCTGGCCGAGCGGTCAGGGCTGAGTGTCCGTGCCATCGGCGACCTGGAGCGCGGCCGTACCCGGTGGCCCTACCGGGACTCGCTGTACCGGCTGGCTGACGCGCTGGAGCTGCGCGACGGGGCCAGGGCGGAGTTCATCGCCGCCGCCGGCCGGCGCCTGGCCCGCGCCCCGGATGCTGAAGTGGCCGGGCCGGCTCCCGGTGAAATGCGCCGGCGCAGCGGGGGCCGCGTCGTACCGCGGCATCTCCCGGCCGCTGTGCCCGGATTTGCCGGACGGCGTGATCAGCTGGCCGCCTTGTCCCGGCTGCTGAACCAGCCTGGCGGGGCCGCGGTCGTCACGGCCATCGGCGGCACCGCGGGAGTGGGGAAGACCGCGCTGGCGGTGCAGTGGGCGCATCAGGTGGAAGCGGAGTTCCCCGACGGGCAGCTGTTCGTGAACCTGCACGGCTTCGGCCCATCGGGCACGCCGGTGACGCCCGGGGATGCGGTCCGCGTGTTCCTGGATGCCCTGCAGATCCCGGCTGACCGGCTCCCCCGGACGGAAGAGGCGCAGCTGGGCCTGTACCGCAGCCTGCTGGCAGGAAAGCGGATGCTCGTGGTGCTCGACAACGCCAGGGACGCGGCGCAGGTGCGGCCGTTACTGCCCGGCAGTCCCACCTGCCGGGTCGTGATCACCAGCCGCAGCCAGCTCACCGGCCTGGCCGCAATCGAGGCCGTCCGCCCGCTGACCCTGGATGTCCTGACCGACGCCGAGGCCCGCCAGCTGCTGCAGCAACGCCTAGGTCCCGCCAGGCTCGCCGCCGACCCGGACGCGACAACGCAGATCATCAGCTCATGCGCGCACCTGCCGTTAGCGTTGTGCATCATCGCGGCCCGCGCCGCCATGCGGTCTGATCTGTCCCTCGCGCGGATCGCCGCCGACCTCGCTGCGCGCCCGAACCTGGACGCCTTCGCTGATGGCGGCGACCCGGCCGCGGATGTCCGCGCCGTATTCTCCTGGTCCTACCGGCAGCTCGGCGACGAAACGGCCCGCGCCTTCCGGCTGGCTGGCCTGCACCTGGGCCCGGACCTGGACCGCTACGCAATCGCGGCCCTCACCGGCGTGACCGCCGACGAGGCTGATCGCTCACTCGACGTGCTGGCCCGCGCGTGCATGATCCAGCCCGCCGCGCCACTCCGGTACGGCATGCATGACCTGCTGCGAGGCTATGCCCGTGAGCTTACCGACGCTCAGGACGGCGAGCAGGAGCAGCGGGCGGCGCTGACCCGCCTGCTCGATTACTACCTGCACACCGCCGCGATCGCGATGGACATCGTGTTCCCCGCCGAGCGGCACCGTCGGCCCGCCATCCCGCCGTCGAGCGCATCGGCCCCCGCCCTCATCGGTGAGGAAGCAGCGAGGGCATGGCTGAACGCCGAACGGCCGAGCCTGGTAGCGGTGGCTCTGTACTCGGCCGTGCAGGGCTGGCCGGGCCACGCGACCCGCTTCTCGGCCACCTTGTTCCGCTACCTCGACACCGAGGGCTACTACCCGGAGGCCATCACCATCCACAGCCATGCCCGACGCGCTGCCCGCGAGATCGGCGACCGCGCGGCCGAGGCAGGCGCGCTGAACAGCCTCGGCGTCGTTGACCTCCGGCAGGGCCGTTACGCGCAGGCCACCACCCACTTCGAGCAGGCCCTGGCCTTGTACCGCGAGTGCGGTGACCGGATGGGCGAGGCACGTGCGCTTTCCAACCTCGGCTTCGTCGATTTCCTGCAGGGCAGCGGCCAGCGGGCGGCCGGTTACCTGCGGCAGGCGCTGGCCATGTTCCGCGAGATCGGCGACCGGCCTGGCGAGGCTCGCACGCTCGCCAGCCTCGGCTTCGTCGACCTGCGGCAGGGCCGCTACCAGGAGGCGGCGGCCTACCTCCGGCAGTCACTAGGCCTGTGCCGCGAGACTCGCGACTGGGGCGGTGCGGCTCGCGCGCTCGGCAATCTCGGCGAGGTCGAAATCCGGCAGGGCCGCTACCAGCAAGCCGCCGGTCACTTCCAGCAGGCACTGACCCTGTTCCGGGAGATAGGCGACCGGATCAGCGAGTCCGACGCCCTGGCCGGCCTGGGCGTCATCGACCTGCGCCAGGGCCGCTACCAGGAGGCGGCCCGGTACCTGGAGCAGGCCCTTGCGCTGTGCCGCGAGACCGGCGACCTGTCCAGCCAGGGCTGTGCGCTCAACGGCCTGGGCGAGCTGCTCCTCGCCACCGGCCTGGCCGAGGCCCGCACTCAGCTGGCCGCCGCGCGCGACGTGGCAACTCAGGCCGGCGAGAAATACGAGCAGGCCCGCGCGCACGAGGGGCTGGCCGGCAGCTACCAGGCCAGCGGCAGTCCCGCCCGGGCCCGCCGCCACTGGCAGGAAGCCCTCGCCCTGTACGCGGAGCTCGGTGCCCCGGAAGCTGACCGGATCAGCGCTCGGCTCGTCGCAAGCCTGCCGCGGGGCGAGCTCTCGGCGGATCTGGCCTGAGGGCAGACATTCAGCACGCAGGGACCAGGCGGACGCACGTTGCGCGGTCCGTCAGGGCAGTCGGCGATAGCGGCCAATGGGTGCTGGCGGCCCGGCCTATGCGCTGAATGGAATTCCGCCGGCAGCGAACTAAGGCATCGGCGAGCCCGGAATTTCTGGCATCGGATTTGCCCGTCATGCGCTCCGCCCTGGCCGATGCCGTGGAGTACCGGAAGGCTCATGCCAGCGGCCGGGCCTTCGGCCAAAGACTTTCCGGGGCCGTCGGTGGGCGAGTAAGGGCCACGCGAGGCGAGCACGACGCTGCCCGGCGGGCCTGCTCAGGGCCAGCCGGGCAGCGGGCGGCCGGGCACGGGGGCTACTGGTGCGAGCGGCGCGGGCGGAACTTGATCCAGGCCAGGATGGCGATGACCACCAGCAGCCACGGGGAGAACAGGAAGTGCGCGGTGAAACTGAGGATGGTCAGGGCCACGATGGCGATGAGGGCGAGGGCGATGATCCCGGGCATATTGATCGGTCTCCGTTCACGTCGGGCTAGTTTGCGGGAAGGGTTAGCGGGAGCGGTTCTGGCGGCTGGCGATCCAGGCCGCGGCGACCGGCTGATCTTCGCCATCCTCGGGGATGAGCAGCCAGGCGGCGATGTAGAGGGCCACACCGGCACCGGTGAACAGGGCTAGCGCGGCGATGATCACGCGAACCAGCGTGACGTCCGCGTCCAGGTACCGGGCCACGCCGCCGGCCACACCGGCCAGCATCTTGTCGTCGGCAGACCGGCGCAGCTGGCGGGCTGCGGGCCGGTCGGCAATGGTGGCGGACCTTGTATCTGAAGTGCTTGCGTTCATGCTTCGAGACTGCCTCCGGTGAAGGCCCACGTCGATCGGGATCAGCCCCGGTTCGCACCCTGACCTGCATCCCCGAAGGCATCAGGATCAACCCTGACCGTGATCAGGGTTGCCCGCGCGGCGACTAGTGAGCAGGGGCAGTGACCAGCCAGATTGGCCAGCCCGGTAGCCGTAGCTGCCCCCTCGTCACTCTGGTCACAGGCCCCTAATGGCCCGGCCATAAGGGCAGGTACGCGGACTGGTACGACGAGTGGCGGAAACCGTCGGTCGAAGGCAATGCGGCCGAGGTCATCGAACTTCTCGGCCCGGACACGGGACTGTGCCTCGACCTGGGGTGCGGCACCGGGCTATCCGACGTACCGCCAAGCCGGCTGGCATGCCGAGGCGCCCTGGTGGGGCGTCCAGGTCCGCAAGCGCGCCGGGAGGCGTCACCATCCGCTCGCCGAGATCCTCAATGGTTTCGCAGCCGCCGGACTGGTTATCGAGCGCGTGGCCGAATCCGGTCCCCGGCCGGTCCCGATTACCCTCGCCATCCGCGCCTGCAAGCCTTCGTGACGGTAAATCCCGTTGTGCCGCGCCGTGCTCGCCCGCCAGGCTATGGCCCATGCTTGACCCGGAGTTCGTACTGGACGCCGCCGCCCGCGAGCGGCTGCTCGACCGGTTCGGGCCGGACGCGGAACCGTGGTGCGACGGCTTGGCCGGACTGGTCGCCGCGTACTGCCAGCGCTGGGGCCTGGAACTGGACGAGCCGCTGTCCGGCGGCACGTCGCGTGTCTTTCTCGGTCGCCAGGATGGCGCCAGGCCGGTGGTGCTCAAGCTGACGCCCGACCGGTCAATCGCCGAGTCGGAGGCGATCGCGCTGCGGGCGTGGGCGCGAACGCCGCACGCGGTGGACCTGCTCGAATCCGATCCGGAAGCCGGCGCGCTCCTCCTGGACAGGGTGACGCCAGGGACGAAGGTCGCCGCGTGGCCTGGGCTCCCGCCGTTCGACGACTTCGCCGAGCTGCTCGCCGGGCTCCGGAATGTTGACGGGCAGGACGTCGCGACGCTGCGTTCAAGCGCGGAAGGCGTGGAGTTCATCTACGGCCTCATCGCCCGGCGGGCGCGCGATCCTTATGTAAGCAGGTTCGTGTCGCCGGACATGGTGGCGCGCGGCCACGCGCTAGCGCGCGAGCTGACCGCCAGCACCGGCGACTACGGGCTCGTGCACGGAGATCTGCACCTGTTCAACATCCTCGACGGCGGCCCGGCCCGTGGGCTGGTCGCGATCGACCCCCGATCGTCCTACGGGGACCGAACATGGGACGCGATCGACATAGCCCTGGCCCGCGTCACCAGCGCGGGCGAGCTAGACGACCGGATCAGCCGCATCACCGCTCTCGTCCCTGGCCTGAACGCGGGCCGTCTCCGCCAGTGGTGTCAGGCGACCGCCGTGATCAGCGTCGTCCAGCGCCTGTTCCGCTACCGGCATGACGGCGCAGTCCCCGACAAGCTCCTGCTCGACCTCGCCGCGAGCGCTTACAAGAGGTTAAGAGGTTAAAAGGCCCTGGTCTTCGGACATGCTGCGCCGCTCGCCTGATCGGGATGTTCGGGATGATCGTCGCGTTCATCGTAGTCATGAGCGTTCCTCCTGACTGCCCATGCCTCGGCTGGCCCCCCGTTGACGCTGCCCCAGAGGCTGCTAAAGTCGAACATAAACAGTAAGAACTATCAATCCTTCGTACATAAACGAACAGAGTGCGTTCAGGAGCGAACAGGTAGGAGAGGGGCTTGCTGGCAGTCGAGCGGCGGATCAAAATGCTGGAGCGGCTCGCCGCGGACCAGGCGGTGGAGGTCAGCGGCCTGGCCCGTGAGTTCGGTGTCTCCGAGATGACCATCCGCCGCGATCTGCGGCGTCTTGACCGCGACGGTTTCGTCCGCCGCACCTACGGGGGCGCGACCACCCGGGTCATTCGCGCTGCCGGTGCCTTCGAGGTGACGCAGAGCGCTCGCATGCTGCATCACGCACAGGAGAAGCGGCGGATCGCGCTGCGGGCCGCCGAGCTGACCGTTGGCGCCCGGGTCATCTTCGTGGGCGTCGGTTCGACGGTCGAGCAGTTCGCGCAGCTGGCTGCGCCGCGCGATGGCCTGCTCGTGATCACGCCGTCCCTGGTGGTGGCCAGCGTGCTGGGCACCCGGCGGGTCCAGGTGATCATGGCCGGCGGGATAGTACGCCAGGACGAGCTCAGCTGCGTCGGGCCCGCGGCCGTGGAATGCGTGCAGCGTTACAACACTGACATCGCGATCATCGGGGCTGCCGGAATCTCGGCCCGCCGCGGTGTTACCGATCTCGACGACGGCGAGGCCGGGGTCATCCGCGCGGCGCTGGAGCGGACAGAGCGGATAGTCGTCCTGGCCGATGGCTCGAAGTTCGGCGACGTGGCGCTCAGCACGGTCGTGCCGATCAAGCGAGTGTCGGCGATCGTCTCCGATGCCAGTGCCGATCCCGTCGAGGTGGACAGTATCGAGCGCGAGGGCGTGGAGGTGATCATGGCAGAGCCAGACTCCGCTGCGCAGCAGCAGCACGGCTCCGTCGGGGACCGCGACGAGCCGACCCAGGCGGCAGGATGACAACCCTCATCGGCGCCGAGTCGGTCGCGCTGATGGCGAACATCACCCCCGAATTCGCGAGCTCATTAGGGCACCGCTCAATCGGGGAACGCGCGCACAGCGCAGCCTTCCTCGGTGCTGACGCGATCCTGATCAGCGGGCCGATCACCGGCGCCCCGACCGATACGGCCCAGCTGCGCGAGGCGAAGCACGCGATCCCGCGCACCCCCGTGCTGGCCAATACCGGCGTGACAGCGGACACCGTCCAGGAGATCCTTGCTGTCGCGGACGGGGCGGTCGTCGGTACCACGCTCAAGCGCGATGCCATCACCTGGAATCCGGTGGATCCGGCCCGCGTAGCGGCCTTCATGGCAGCGGCCGCGCATGCCCGCGAGAGCAAGGTGGGCGCATAATGGCCAGGAACACGCTCCTCTACTTCGTCAGCGATCTGCACGGGTCCAGCCTCTGCTTCCGTAAGTTCGTCAACTCCACCCAGGTCTACAAGCCCACGGTCCTGATCCTCGGCGGGGACGTCGCGGGCAAGGCCATCCAGTCGATCGTGCGCGGGCCGGGCGGACGCTGGCTCTGCACCTTCGTGGGCACTCGGTACGAGCTGACCGAGGGCTCAGAGCTGACCGATCTGGAGCGACTGATCGCCGACCACGGCTACTACCCTTACCGGGCCGAGCCCGGCGAGCTGGAATCCATGGAGGCGGACGGCACGCTGGATCAGCTGTTCCTGCGCCTGATGCGGGAACGGCTCGCGGAGTGGATGGACATCGCCGACACCCGGCTGCGGCCCAGGGGCGTGCCGCTGTACCTGATGCTCGGCAACGACGATCCGGTGGAACTCGGAGAGATGCTCGACCAGGCGCCGTGGGGCGTCCACGCCGAGGGCAAGGTCGTGATGCTCGACGACGAGCACGAGATGATCAGCTGGGGCTACTCCAATCCCACGCCGTGGCATACCTACCGCGAGGAGGACGAGCAGCATCTCGCCGCCGCGTATGCGGCCATGGCTGACAAGCTCCAGCGGCCCGAGCGGGCCGTGTTCAACCTGCACCCGCCGCCGTACGGCACGCAGCTAGACGAGGCACCCGCGCTGGATGAGAACCTGCGTGTCCAGGCAGTGCTCGGGCAAGTGCAGTATGCGGCGGTCGGCAGCAGGCGGTGCGGGAGATCGAGCTGGACCGCCAGCCCCTGGTGGGCCTGCACGGCCACATCCATGAGGCGTCCGGCATCCGCAGGCTGGGCAAGCGGCGAACGCTGATCGTCAACCCTGGCAGCGACTACTCGACAGGAGCGCTGAACGGCGCGCTGGTCAGCCTCAGCAAAGACCGCGCTGACGCCCAGCTGGTTCGCGGATAGCCGGGCGATCGCCATGAGCGCCCAGTCCAGCTCCGGGGCTACGTCCGTTACCGGTCGCACGGGCGCGGAGGCACTGATCGCCATCAACGTCGGCACCTCAGGTGCTTGCGCCTGCGCGTTTGCTGCCTGCGGCGATGCGCTGCAGCAGGTTCGCCGTTCGCGCTCGGGCTGACCGGCAATGCCACGACCGACTGGTCGATGGCGGCAGCGACCGCCTTGCTGGACCTGCGGGCACGCCATTGGGCGCGCGACCTGCTGGCCGCGCTTGAGGTGGTCGCGATCTGGCGACAGCGGCAGGCACATCAGGGCGGCGAGCCGGACCAGCTGACCGACGCCGACATCACCGGTCGCATCACCGACCTCGTCATCGCCCACGTCAGGGCCCAGGGCGAGCCGATGGCCGGGGTTCCGGCGGCGATCCGGATCTTCCACAGGCACGAACTGGGCCTCGCCATCGCATCGTCCTCGCCGATCCTGCTCATCGACGCCGTCTGCCGCCGGCTGGGGCTGGATGACATCAAGGTACGCTGCTCCGCGTTGGACGAAGCCAACGGCAAGCCGGCTCCCAACGTCTACCTCACTGCTGCTCGCAGGCTGGGCGAAAGCCCGACCAGATGCCTGGCGATCGAGGACTCACCGAACGGTGTGCTGGCAGCGAAGGCGGCCGGAATGCGCTGCCTGGCTGTCCCCGACCCGCTGCTCGCCGCTGACCGGCGCTACCGCGAGGCCGACATGGTCCTCTCCTCGCTCGAGTACCTCGACGAGAAAGCCCTCCAAGACCTGGGAGTCTGGGCTTGCCAGGCCGGAGCTGGCCACTGACGCCCGAGCACCCTGCTGCCCGCCAGGCCATCTGCCTCGGGTTGCGACATGTGCTGTCCTATGATGCGATGACGGTGCGAAAGGGATGCTGATATTTCTATTTATACTCACCTTCACTAATATCGGGATCCTGATCCTACTCGGGGCGGTGATGCGCGAGTCACGGCATCAGAAGCGCTCCGGCGGGCAGCTACCGCCGTCAACGCCCAGGGCAGGCGGTCAAGCATCCCAGCGCCCAGTATCCGGCGCCTCGGCCGAACAGCTCCCGCAGGTCAATCCCGCTCAGCAACACGCCGCCGAAGCTCAGCGAAGCCGTTTTCCCGCCCGCAATTGTGGGGGACGCCCGTTCTGGGGGGAAATCGGGGTGGCTGCTGCCTGGCGCCGTTTAGATCTGGCCGATGGCAGGCGCGCTACCGGGGACCGGATGGCCTGCGCCGGATCTGGATGCCTGCGCTGGCTGCTACCGGCCTGCCCGGCATTCATTTCCACCTGCGCCACGCCGGGAACCTCTTTATCGCCAATGCGGGGCAAACCTGCGCGAGCCGATGGAACGCGTGGGGCATTCCAGCAGCCGGGCCGCACTGATCTACCTGCACTCGACCAGCGACCGCCAGCGGACCCTGGCCGACGCCGTGGCCGACCGTGCCCGCACCGAACTCGGAGAGCACTCGCGTGGCACGAGTGTGGCACGAACGGGCATGAAGCCCAATTGATGATCGGCGGCCAGCCCGCGCGTCAGGGCTCTGAGCTGGGGTTTCGGCTGGCGCGCCTGGCAGGACTCGAACCTGCGACCGGCTGCTTAGAAGGCAGCTGCTCTATCCGGCTGAGCTACAGGCGCCCGGACCAAACATTGTGCACTAGCCAGGTCACGTGCCGGACACCTCTCGGAGACTGGACAGGGTGGCGCCAGACCCGTCTGGCCAGCGACGCCGCCCGTTGCGCGCCGTCATCGGCGGACATGGACAGCGGCTATCTCAGGTCACGACGCACGGGGGATCCCGCGGATCGTCATGTCGAGGATAGCGTGCGGCCCGAAGGGGCGCTGATCACAGTGCCGGTGACCAGAACGCAGCGCGGCATCAGGTCCTGGGCTGCGCCCGGGGGCGGCCAGCCGCGATGATGTCCGGGGAACCGACAGGACTGGCCGGGGAGGGACAGCGCTGGATCGGGTGAGAGGCGCGCTGCTGGTGGCCGGCACCACGTCCGACGCGGGGAAGAGCGTGCTGACCGCCGGCCTGTGCCGGTGGCTGCACCGGCGCGGCGTCAGCGTCGCGCCGTTCAAGGCGCAGAACATGTCGCTGAACTCGTTCGTGACCGCTGGCGGCGCGGAGATCGGCCGGGCACAGGCCATGCAGGCGGCAGCGGCGGGCATCGAGCCGGACGCGCGGATGAATCCCGTGCTGCTGAAGCCTGGCGCCGCCGGCAGCCAGGTTGTCGTGCTCGGCCAGCCGGCCGGCGAGGTGACGGCGGCCAGCTACGCCGGCCGCACCGCGGACCTGCTCGATATCGCCGTGGCCTGCCTCAGTGAGCTGCGCCGCGAGTTCGACGTGGTGATCTGCGAGGGGGCGGGCAGTCCGGCCGAGATCAACCTGCGCGGCAGCGATATCGCCAACATGGGCCTGGCTCGCGCGGCCGGGCTGCCGGTCCTCGTCGTCTCCGATATCGACCGCGGCGGCTCGTTCGCCGCGCTCTACGGCACGGTCGCGCTGCTGGAGCCGGCCGACCAGGCGCTGGTAGCGGGCTTCGTGCTGAACAAGTTCCGCGGCGCCCGCGACCTGCTGGACCCCGGCCTGGCCATGATCGCGCAGCTCACCGGCCGTCCCGTGGTCGGCGTCCTGCCCTTCAGCCCGGACCTGTGGCTCGACGGCGAGGACTCCCTGTCGCTGGACGCGGTCCGGCCGCCCGTGGGTGCCCCATGCGGGCGCGACGTGCTGCGCGTGAGCGTCGTCCGGCTGCCGCGGATCAGCAACTTCACGGACATCGATGCGCTGGCGGCCGAGCCAGGGGTGCTGGTCCGGCTCGCCACCAGGCCGGCCGACCTGGCCGACGCCGACCTGGTGGTGCTGCCGGGATCGCGGGCCACGGTGGCCGATCTCGGCTGGCTCCGCGACCGCGGGCTGGCCGGCGCGCTCCTGCAGCGGGCCGCCGCCGGCCTGCCGGTCCTGGGCATCTGCGGCGGCTACCAGATGCTGGCCGCCGAGATCGAGGATGCGGTGGAGTCCGGCGCGGGCACGGTCGCCGGGCTCGGACTGCTGCCGGTGCGGGTCAGGTTCGCGCCGGTCAAGACCCTGGACCGGCCATCCGGATGCGCTTACGGCGCCCGCGTCGCCGGCTACGAGATCCACCACGGCGTCGTCTCGCGGACGGCCGGCCCGGCGGAGGCGTTCCTCGACGGCTGGCGCCAGGGCCCGGTCTGGGGCACGAGCTGGCACGGCATTTTCGAGAACGACGAGTTCCGCCGCGGGTTCCTCGCCGAGGTCGCCGCGATCGCCGGCCGCGACTTCCGGCCCGCGCCCGGCACGGATTTCGCCGCGCTCCGGGCGGCGCAGCTGGACCTGCTGGGTGACCTGGTCGTCGATCACCTCGACACCGGGGCCGTCCTGACCTTGCTGGCAGCGGGGGCGCCGCCGGGGCTGCCGGTGCTGCCTCCCGCCGGGCCCGCCGGGCCGGGCTAGGCCTGGGGCTCACCGCAGCCATGCGCATCGGCGAGGCGCCGCATGACCCTGGTCATCTGCGCCTTCGTGGGCGCCCCCGGAAGATCGCCTGCTGGCTGCGGCCGGAATGCGTCCAGCATCAGCGCTACGAAACGGGGGAGCGCCCCCGGTGCGTCGCGGCGGGTCGCGGCCGCGATGGCGCTGGTGGCGAGAAAGAGCATCAGCAGATCCTCGCCTGCGAGCTGGCTGCGGAGCTGGCCGGCCGCCTTGGCCCGCTCCATCAGGGCGATGACGGAGCGGTTGGCCCGGGCCCGGATGGCCTCGATCTGCTCGCAGGGCGCAAGGGTGATGAGCAGCAGATCCGCGAGACCGCGATCATCGGCCTGCATGGCGCATATCCGCTCCACGAAGCCCGCGAAGCCGGTCCACGGATCGGGCTCGTGAACCGCCTGCTCGGCGATCTCGGCGTACTGGCTGATCTTGTCCATCAGCGCCGCGGCAATGAGCTGCTCGCGAGCCGGGAACCTGCGGTAGAGCGTGCCGATGCCGACGCCAGCCCGGCGGGCGATCTGCTCCAGCGGCGCTTCCAGGCCATCCTCGGCGAACGCCTCGCGGGCTGCGGTGAGGACAGCCTCCCGGTTGCGAACGGCGTCCGCTCGCATCCGCCGCTCGCGGCGCGGCTGCGCCGGCCCTGGCTCCGGCGCTGCGCCCGCTGGCGGGTCCTGCCTGCCGGCCTCAGCCACATCGTCATCCTAGCTGATCCGGAGGCATACCTCCGGTATGGCGTAGGCTTTCCGGAGGAATGCCCTCCGCTACTACCTACCTGAGATGGAGCGACCATGATCCGCGACACTGCCTTGCTGGGCACCAGGCTGGTGCTGGGTGGTTACCTGGCTGTGCACGGCGCCCAGAAGCTGCTCGGCGCGTTCGGCGGCCGTGGCCTCGAGGCTACCGGCGCCGGGTTCGACGCCATCGGCCTGGCGCCGGGCAAGCAGATGGCGGTGGTCGCCGGAGTCAGCGAGCTGGGCGGGGGCCTGCTGACCGCGGCCGGAATCGCGGATCCGCTCGGCCCGCTGACCCTCATCGGCACGATGGCGGTCGCCTCGGCGACGCACCGGGCCAAGGGGCCGCTGGCCGCCAGGGGCGGCTTCGAGCTGCCGCTCACCAACCTGGCGGCGGCCGCGGCCCTGGCCGCCGCGGGACCGGGGCGGCTCAGCGTCGGCCCGCGGCTGCCGCGCCCGCTCACGGCCGCCGCGGCAGCCGTCGGGGCCGCGCTCGCGGCTGGCTCGCTGGCCAGGCTGCTCAGCGCGAGGCCCGCTGCGGCCGATGAGCTCCGCAGCGCGGCAGCTGACGAGCCAGCGCGAGCCGGGGCGGGGACGGCCGTGCCGGAGGCGGCGGGGACCGGGGAGGAGCGGTGATGGGTCAGCCAGTGAACGCCCCGCTGTCGCTCTGGCAGGAGGCATTGCCGGTAATGCCGCCGTAGCTGTGCGCAAGGCCCTTGATGGACGGTGAGCCGGACGGTGACGGCGGCGAGGATCCCTGCGGCGCGAGCGCCGTGAAGCTGGAGCCGATGATCAGGTCGATCGTTCCGGGTGTCAGGCTGGCGTCCTTCCGGAGGGTGGCGGAGGACAGCTCCTTCTTCAGGGTCTCCGCGGCCGGCAGGTCGGCGGCCGATGCGTACCTGATCACCAACGTCGTGTAGCTGTAGTCGGGGGTGCCCGACGCCGTCGTCGCGTCCGAGGGCGTGCCGACCACGTCGAACCCGCGGCTGGTCAGCGCCGTCGATGCCTGCGACGCTACGCCCGCGATGCCTGATCCGTTCAGGACCTGCACCCTGACCTTGGACGGGCTGATATCCAGCACCGGCGGCGACCTGGGTCGGCGTGTCCTGGCCGGCTTCGGCAGTGTCGCGTCATGCGCGATCGCGCGGAACAGCTGGGTGTCCTGGGGCGCGAGCTCCACCTGCGCGGGCGCAGGCGGATACGGGATGGTGGGCGCCTCGATGAACTGCACGTCCTTGCTGGCGATGCCGTGCAGGCTGCGCGCGATGGTCAGCATATCCGATGCGCTGAGGCCGGAGTCGGTGGTCATGGCGGCGGCGGCGTCGCTGACGACGGACAGCAGCTTCGGCGGGCTGGAGAGCAGCCCGCTGTGCAGGACCCCCTTGAGCACCTGAGCCAGCAGGAAGTCGTCCCGCTCGATCCGCTCAAGGTCGGAGCCGTTGCCGATGGTGTAACGAGCGCGCCAGAATTCCAGGAACGTCAGGCCGTCGATGTGATGCTCGCCGCTGTCGAGTACGAGTCCTGAGTTGGGGTCGTTCAGGTCGAACGGTACGCACACGTTGACGCCGCCGACATCGTTGACCACCTTCACGACGCCGGTGAAGCTCAGCTCAATGAAGTGGTCCAGGTAGATGCCGGTGGTCTGCTCCACCGTCTTCCACAGGCAGGACGGCCCGCCGTGCTGCAGCGTCTGGTTGATCTGCACCATCACGCCGGGGTCATCCGGCTGGCCGGACTGGCCCGGTCCCGCGTTGCACTGGTAGGTCGGCACCATGGTGTCGCGCGGCAGGTTCAGGATGGTTACCTCGCCGCGGCCGGGCGATATGTGCAGCACCATCAGCGTGTCGGAGCAGCCGCAGCCGTCGTGTCCGACGTGCAGCGCCACCTGTTCCTGCGGGGTCAGTCCGGCGCGGCTGTCGGATCCGAAGACCAGGATGTTGAGCGCGGTGTTGTACTTGGCCGGCCGCTTGCCCAGGTCCGTCACGCTGACGCGCCGGATGCTGTCCCAGACGGCGCGGTACTTGACGTACGCGCCGAGGGTGCCTGCGACCACCAGGACGGCGACGATCACGGCGAGCCAGCCGCCGACGCTCAGGCCCGCCAGCCGCCGCCCGCGGAACCACCGCGGCTGGGCTCGGCGCTCTCTCATCGCTCCGGCACGCTCCCCCTTGACCTGCCCTGTGACATGACCGGCCAGCTAATCCCAGCGCCCGATTTCCTCGGTGCCCGGTGACCTCGGTGCCCGGTGACCTGGCCGCCGGTGACCCGGCTGCCTGCGCCGGTGCCAGCGGCCCGCCGCGGCAGGGCTGTGGCCTGGCAGCGCGCTGCGGCAGTGCTGTGACCTGGCCTTGAAGCTCTTCAGCCTAGGCGCCGGGCTGCGTCCACGTTAGTTGGTTGCGCTGCTGGCAGGGGCTTAATTGGCTGTGTCTTGGCTGCTAGTTGACGAGCGGAGCAGTCCGGCAGCCCGCTGATCATCGCCGGGCCGCAGTGTCGCCGGGCGCAGCGCCGGGATCAGCATGCCCAGGATCAGCGCCCCCCGCCACGCAGGCCAGGCCGCCGCTGACCACCGAGATGACCGGGGAGAACAGCTGGGCGACGGCTCCGGCCTCGACAGGGCAGCCGCGACCGCCAGCCGGCCAGCATCCCGGCGCTGTCAGCGAGGCTGAGCAGGCCGACGTACAGCGACGAGTGGGTGAGGCCGTAGACCTGCCGCGCTCGCGGGCGGCGTCGGCTAGCGCCGGAGCACTGAATAGTCCGCAGCGAGGGAACCGGCCGCCGCGCGGGCGCGTCCGACCGGCATGAGCACCATCGCGCGGAGCCGCCCGTTCCGGGGATCGTTAAGGACCACCCTCATCATCGCGGCCGCGATCAGCGGCACCGGCCTGCTGCTTGCGGGCTGCTCGCAGGGCGATACCGCCCGCTCAGGCGCGTCCTCAGCCAGCTCGGCGCAGCCCGGCGCGGCGGGAGAACGGGCACCGCTGGCCCTGCCCGCCGCCAGCGGCGCCGTCGGCGCTGCCGCTGGCGCCACGGCCGCGCTGAACCTGACCAGCCAGAGCATCGTCTACACGGCGAGCCTGACCGTGCGGGCGGCCAGCGTGGCCGCGGCCGCCAGCCACGCCGCGGGCATCGTCAGCGCGGCAGGCGGCTACACCGCCGGCGAGCAGGAGTCAGCCCGCCCCGGCCAGGCCGCGCTGAGCGTCGCCAGCCTGGAGCTGAAGATCCCGGTCGCGAGCTATGCGGTCACGCTTGGCCGGCTGGCCGCCCTGGGCACCCAGCTGGCCCTGAGCCAGCAGGCCGCCGACGTCACCGAGCAGGTCGCCGACGTGGCCAGCCGGGTCACCTCGGCGCAGGCGGCGATCACGCAGCTGCGGGCGCTGCTGCGGCAGGCCGGCTCGGTCGGTGCCCTGCTGGCCGTTCAGGACCAGATCAACGTGCAGGAGTCGGCGCTGGAATCGCTGCTGGCGCAGCAGCGCGCGCTGGCGCATGAAACGACCTACGGGACCGTGTCACTGACGCTCGTCAGCCGCCCGGAGGCCGCCCGGCACGCGCGGAAGAAGGCCAGCCACGGTTTCGCGGCTGGCCTCGCAGGCGGCTGGCGCGCGCTGCGGGCGGCGGTGACCTGGCTGCTGACCGCGCTCGGCGCGGTGCTGCCGTTCGCCGTGCTGGCCGTGCTGGCCGGCGGCATCGGCTACGGCTGGCGGCGCCGGGTGCTGCGGCGCCGGTCACCGCCGCCGGCGGCCGCGTAGGCGGACCATGGCACCGCGGCCGCCGGCAGCGTACGATCGGCGTCACTAGCCTGGTGACAGGACCGCGCTGGGATCTCTTGCGAGGGTCGTGATGCAGCTCCGGCTCGTGGCCGAGTTCGCGCAGCTCGGCGTCCAGCATGCCGGTTACGCCATCGCCAGCCCGCGGGACCTGATGGCCGTCGCGGCGGTCGCGCTGGCCGGGCTCGTCCTCGCGTTCCTGGCGCAGCAGGCCGGGGCCGCCTCGGCCATCTCCGCCGGCCCGCTGACCGGCCGGGCCGTGGCCCTGTCCGAGAAGTCGCGCGGAGCGCGGTTCCAGCGACAGCGTGACCCCGACGCGGCGGGCCGGGCCAGGCCCCGAGCGCCGTCGGCGGTCCCGGCGGCCGCCTGACACTCCGCCCCCCCGCACGTCCTGCACCGCCCGCCAGCGGGCCAGTCTGCCCGCGGCCGGCCGGTGCCGGGCCGCGGTGCGCCGCCGGCCGCCTCCAGCCCTATCCGTTTCCCCGGCCCGTACGGGCCACGCTGGAGGTTCCCTGCCATGCTCGGTTTCCTCGACGCTGCTGTCAGCGTCGCCTATCACATCGTCATTGTCCTGGCCCACGTCCTCGTCCCGCTGACCGGGGGACTCGCGACCGCCGCCGCCATCGTGGCCTTCACCGCGGGCATCCGGCTGCTGCTGGTCCCGCTCAGCTACTACGCCCTGCGCGGCCAGGCGAAGCAGGCCAGGCTCGCCCCGCAGGTGGCCGAGCTGCGCCGCCGGCACGCCCGGCATCCAGACCGGCTGCAGCGCGAGCTTGCCGAGCTCTACCAGCGGGAGGGCGGCCTGCTCGCCGGATGCCTGCCGCTGCTGCTGCAGCTGCCGTTCTTCACCGTCATGTACCGGCTGTTCCGGTCCGGCTCCGTGGCCGGCCATCCGAACGCGCTGCTGAGCCACGATCTGCTCGGCGCGCCGCTGGGCGCCCACTGGCTCGGCGGCCCCGGCCCGGCCAGCGGGCAGGGCCTGGTCTTCCTGGCCCTGTTCGCCCTCATCGCCGCCGTCGGCTGGGCATCGGCCAGGGCGGCCCGCCGGGGCCAGCCGGCCACCAGCCAGGTCCCGGCCGACGCCGCCAGCCGCGTCACCGCGGCCCTCGCCACGGTCCTGCCCTACCTGACCGTCGCCATCGCCGCGTTCGTGCCGCTGGCGGCCGGGCTCTACCTGCTGACCACGACGGCATGGACACTGGCCGAGCGGTCGGTGCTGCGGCGCAGGGCAGTCAGGCCGGCGGCTCCGGGCAGCGCGCCGGCGGGCATCGCGCGGCTGGACGCGTAACCTGCCACCGTGACCTTGGAACCGGCCGGAGAACCGGCGGAGCTGTCCGCGGCCGAGAACGCCTGCCTGGAACTGGCCTGGGAGGCACTCTGCCGCGGCAGCATCCCGGTCGGCGCCGTGATCACCGATGCCGCGGGCCGGATCGTCGCCACCGGCCGGAACCGGATGCGCGACGCCGCCCGGCAGCCGCCCGAGCTGACCGGCGGCCTGCTCTCGCACGCCGAGGTGAACGCCATCGCCCGGCTGGACCCGGACGCGAAGTACCAGGACCACCAGCTGGTGACCTCGCTGGAGCCATGCCCGCTCTGCCTGGGCGCGCTGGCCATGTCGACCATCGGCGCCGCGGTGTTCCTCGGCGCCGACCCGTACGGCGGCGCGGCAGCCGGGCCCAGGGCGGCGACCCGGCATACCGCGCGCTTCCCGCTGCATGTCGCGGGCCCCCGGACGGACCGGCCCGGCCGGCTGGCCGCCGGGCTGCACCTGGCCTACTTCCTGCGCCGCAATCCCGCCGGGCACGTGGTGACCGGATACCGGGCGGACCGCCCGGACCTGGCCGGTGCCGCCGGGGCGCTGGTCAGTGCCGGGCTGTTCGACCTCGCGGCCGCCGGGCTGCCCTGGGCGGCCGTATCCGGCCAGCTGCTCTCGGCGGTCTGACCCGCGGCGCGCCGGATGACGCGCGGCCGCAGGCCCGTCCCGGCATCGGGCCGCACGAGCGGCGGACAGCCGTGGTCAGCGGCCAGCCGGCGGCCCGGCCGCGCGGATGGCGGCCAGCGCGCTGGCCGCGACCGCCTCGAGGACCGACTCCGAGCCCTCGTACGGGCCGGACGGCCGCGGCCAGTGCGTGATCGCGTCGGTGAAGCCGAGATCCGCGGCCCGTCCTGCCACGTCGGCGAAATAACCCTCGCTGGCCAGGGCGAACCCGCCGGACGCGTCCAGGGACAGGTACCGGTCCAGGGCCTGGTAATCCCGGCCGGCCTGGCCGGCCGCATCCTCGAACCGGCGCGCCAGATCGGCCACCGATCGCCACCAGGCCGAGGTGTCCCCGCCGGGGTCCGCGGCGACGCCGCCGGTTGTGACCCAGCCCTCGCCGAGCCGGGCCGCGATGCGCATCGACCGGGGGCCGTTGGCCGCCAGCACGAAGGGGACCCGCGGCTGCTGCACGCAGCCCGGCGTGCTGCGCGCGTCCACGGCCGTGTAGTACTCGCCGCTCCAGCTCACCCGGTCCTCGCGCAGCAGCCGGTCCAGCAGCCCGGCGAACTCGGCGAACCGGTCCACCCGGGCCCGCGGGGACAGCGGCGGGGCGCCGAGCACCCTGTTGTCGAAGCTGCTGCCGCCCGCTCCGGCGCCCAGGCCGAGCACCAGCCGACCGCCGCTGACGTCGTCGATCGCGGTGACATCGCGGGTGAAGCTCACGGGGTGCCGGAAGTTGGGCGACGCGACCATGGTGCCGAGCCGGATCCGCCTGGTGACCAGGGCGGCCGCCGTCAGCGTGGGCACGGTGCCGAACCACGGGCCGTCCACCAGGTCCCGCCAGCCGAGGTGGTCGTAGGTCCAGGCGTGGTCGAACCCGAGTTCCTCGGCCCGCCGCCAGCGCCGCTGCGCCTGCGACCACCTTTGATCCGGAAGGATGACCACGCCGAAACGCACCCTCGGATGCTACCCCCGCGCGGCCAGGCCCTGCCCGCGGCTGGCCCCGGCGGCGAGTCGCGGTGGGCGCGGTTGTACGCGGGCGGGTTCGTTTCGGCATGATGAAGGGTAGGCCCGCGCCAGCTCAGCCCTCCCGGCGCTGGCAGGCCGCCCGGCCAGGTAGCGTCGTGCCCCAGGAGGTAGCCCCATGCATCAGCCGCCCATCCCGCATGTCGCCAGCACCGATCCGGAGATCGCGAACCTGATCGAGGCCGAGGCGCAGCGCCAGTTCGAGAAGATCCGGCTGATCCCGTCGGAGAACTACGTGTCGGTGGCCGTGCTGGAGGCGGCCGGGACCGTGCTGACCAACAAGTACTCCGAGGGCTATCCGGGCCGCCGCTACTACGAGGGCCAGCAGTTCATCGACCCGATCGAGACCCTGGCCATGCAGCGGGCCCGGGAGCTGTTCGGCGTGGATCACGCCAATGTCCAGCCGTACTCGGGCTCGCCCGCCAACCTGGCCGTCTACCTGGCCTTCGTGCAGCCGGGGGAGACCATCATGGGGATGTCCCTGCCGATGGGCGGGCACCTGACCCACGGCTGGCCGGTGTCCGCGACCGGGAAGTGGTTCCGCTCCGTGCAGTACGGGGTGCGCGCCGACACCGGCCGCCTCGACCTGGACGAGGTGCGGGACCTGGCCAGGCGGGAGCGGCCCAGGGTGATCTTCTGCGGCGGCACCGCGATCCCGCGCACGATCGACTTCCCCGCCTTTGCCGAGATCGCCGCCGAGGTCGATGCGGTGCTGGTGGCGGACATCGCGCACATCGCCGGGCTGATCGCAGGCGGCGCGCATCCCTCGCCGGCCGGGCATGCCGGAGTGATCACGACAACGACGCACAAGACCCTCCGCGGCCCGCGCGGTGCCATGATCATGACGACGGCCGAGCACGCCAAGGCGATCGACAAGGCCGTGTTCCCCGGCCTGCAGGGCGGCCCGCACAACCACACCACGGCGGCGATCGCCGTGGCGCTGAAGGAGGCGGCGCGGCCGGAGTTCGCCGCGTACGCGCACCAGGTGGTGGCCAACGCGAAGGCGCTGGCCGGGGCGCTGCTCGGGCGCGGCTACACCCTGGTATCGGGCGGCACGGACAACCACCTGATCCTGCTCGACCTGACCGCGCAGGGCATCGCCGGCAAGCCGGCCGCCAAGGCGCTGGACCGGGCCGGGATCGAGGTCAACTACAACACCGTGCCGTTCGACCCGCGCAAGCCGTTCGACCCGTCCGGGATCAGGATCGGCACCCCGGCTATCACCACCCGGGGACTGACAGAGGAGCACATGGTGCAGATCGCCGGGTGGATGGACGAGGCCATCATCGCGGCGGCCAAGGAGGACGAGGACGTGATCGGGCGGGTAGCCGGCCAGGTCCGCGAGCTGCTGGCCGCGTTCCCGATGCCGGGCTGGCAGTGACTCTCGATTCCGCCGGCGCGTCGGGCCGCTAAGCGACATGGGCAGCAACTAGCCTACTTTTCCGGAGCACTGCAGCCGAATAACTATCGCCGGGCGCGGCCGGGCGAATACGGAAGCCGGGGCCGGCAAACGGCCCGTCAGCTGGCATTCCTCTTTTCGGTGCATTCCAGGGCCGTCGCGCGTGCCGGCCCTGGCGGGGATACGGTGTTCTGCGCCTTGCCGGGGGGCAGGGCGGAAATACGGGGAGGTTGTCCTAGTCATGCCCGGGCATCTAGGCAACCCGATAAGGCGGTTGCAGCATGCTCGCTCATCAGTCGTGGACGCCACGGCCGGTCCGTGCCCTGGCCGCAGGGCTGACATTCGCCGGGCTGATTCTCGCCGGACTGACGGTCAGCGCGGGAGCCGGGAGCGCCGCGGCGGCGCCGCCTGCGTTACGTGCGGTCTCCTACCAGGGGCACAGGTTCGAGATCCCCGCATCCTGGCCGGTCATCAGGCTGTCGGCGCATCCGCGGGACTGCGTCCGGTTCGATCAGCATGTCGTGTACCTGGGCGCCGCGGGCGCCAATGAGGCATGCCCGAGCTGGCTGCTCGGGACCACCGAGGCGCTGATCATCCAGCCTGCTTCGGCCGCCACCGCCCGCCGGTCGGTCGAGAACCCGGTGGGCCGCGAGATCGTCGCGACGGCGCCGGGCATCGCGGTGACCGCGACCTTCGATACCGACCCGACCACCATTTACAAGATCATCGCCAGCGACTCCCTCCCGGCCCCGCAGATCATCGCCCCGGATCCGGCCCGGCTCGCCGCCGACCGCAGGGCAGCGGACAGCGGGGCGGCGGGCAGCGGGGCGGCGGGCAGCGGGGCGGCGGGCAGCGGGGCAGTGAACGGCGAGGCAGCGGACTACGGGGCAGCGGACTACGGGGCAGTGCCGGCCGGAGCCACGCCCGCGTTCCCCGTCTCGGCGGCGGCGCTGCCGGCCGCGGTGGCCAATTACCGCGGCCTCGGCTTCGACGCGTGCGCCACGCCGAGCGCTGGTTACATGCGGGCCTGGCAGCGCTCGCCGTACGGGGCCGTCGGCATCTACATCGGGGGGGCCGATCGCGCCTGCGACCAGGCCAACCTCACCCCGGCCTGGGTCCGCGGGCAAGCCGCGGCCGGCTGGCATTTCATCCCGCTCTACGCCGGGCCGCAGGCCGCGTTCGGCGAGATAACGGCCCCGGCCAGCCAGGGCACCAAGGCCGCGCAGGACGCGGTCGCGCACGCCGCCGCGCTGGGGTTCGGGCCGCAGACGCCGCTCTACTACGACATGGAGGCTTATCCCGCCGCAGCGGCGAGTGCCGCGCTGCGATTCCTCTCCTCGTGGACCGCCGAACTGCACGCGCTGGGCTACCGGTCGGGCGTCTACAGCAGCTCGCAGTCGGGAATCGCCAATCTGGCCCAGCAGTACTTCGGGCATCATTACGTGATGCCGGACGTCATTTACGACGCTCTGTGGAATGGCGCGCCGAATACCGCGGACAGCGTGTACGAGGCGGGTGAGTGGGCGCACGCCCAGCGACTGCATCAGTACAGCGGGAATATCGTGCAGAGCTATGGCGGCGCCTCGATTGACATTGACCAGGATTACCTCAATGTCGCGCTGCCCGACCCTGGCGGCACCTCCCAGGCCGCGCCCGCGATCGAGGTGCGGAGCGGCAGTTCGGTCTTCTATGCGGGGGCCGATCACCAGCTGTGGCGCAACGACTCGGCCGGCCCGGGCTGGTCCGCGCCCATCGACATGCGCACCGCGATCACCTCGGCGCCGAGCGTGGTCACGGTGGGCACCGCCCAGCTCAACGTCTTCTACCGCGGGGCCGGCGGATACCTGTGGTCCGTGGTCCGCGCCGGCGGGGTCTGGGGCGCGCCGGCGAAACTGGCGAACATGGGCATCCTGGGCGGCCAGCCGGAAGCCGTGGCCCAGCCCAACGACGTCATCGACGTGTTCTGGAAAGGCTCGCATGACGACCATATGTGGGTCGGCCAGTACAGCCCGCGCAGCGGCTGGACAGGCCCGCAGGGCCTCGGCGGCAGCGTGGCCAGCACGCCGTCGCCGGTCGAGACGTTGGCCGGCGATATCGACGTCTTCTTCCAGGGCTCCGACGGCAACTTGTGGGGCGTTACCCGCCCGGTGGGCGGCGGCTGGAGCAGGCCGTCCGACCTCGGGATGGGCATCATGGGCGGGCCGGCCCGGGCGGTCGCGCTGCAGGACGGGGGCGTCGATGTCTTCTGGCGCGGGTCCACCAGCCCGCACTACGTGTGGGCCGCCTTCCTGGCTCCCGGCCGCCGGACCCGCGGTCCGGTCCGGCTGAACGGCTCCATCAGCCTCTCGCCGTGGCCGGTTGCCGCGGCCGGGACCGCCGGAGTCTTCTTCCGCGGCACCGACGGGTCGCTCTGGGTGATTCCCGGCCGGTCCGGCGGCGGCTGGGCGGCCCCGGTCCGGATGCGCATGGGGAAGCTGGCCGCCGGCCCGTTTGCCGCCGTCGGCACCGGAACGAACCAGTACGAGGTGTTCTGGCGGGGCCCGGACGGCAGCCTGCGGGAGACCACGCTGTCGGGACGCAGCTGGACGCCCCCGCAGGACCTGCACGGGCAGGTCGGCTGACCGGCCGCTGGTGCCGCTAGTTGCCGATCACGCTGGAGGTGCTGCGCCACTGGATCGTCGGCAGCAGCGCGTCCGGCCGGACCCGGTGGGCGTGCTGCTTGGTGATCTCGAACAGTGACTCGATCAGCGTGTCCGACAGCAGGTGCGGCTCCAGGCCCAGCCCGAGCAGCCCGGTGTGCACCACGTTGTAGTGATGGTTTTCCAGCTCGACGCGCGGATTCTCCAGGTAGGTGATAGTAGCGGCGTCGGGGCTGGCCTCCGCGACCGTCCGGGCGATCTCGCTGATCGGCATCGCCTGGGTCATCTGGTTGAAGACCCGGAACTCGCCTGCTTCCGCCGGGTTCTCGCAGGCCAGCTGGATGCAGCGGACCGTGTCCCGGATCTCGATCAGGCCGCGGGTCTGGGTGCCGTTGCCGTAGACGGTCAGCGGCTGGCCGAGTACGGCCTGGATGACGAAGCGGTTCAGCACGGTGCCGAACACCGCGTCGTAGTCATAGCGGGTGGCCAGCCGGTCATCCATGGCCGTCTCGGGCGTCTGCTGGCCGTAGACGACGCCCTGGTTGAGGTCGGTGGCGCGGATGCCCCAGATCCGGCAGGCGAACTCGATGTTGTGGCTGTCATGCACCTTGGACAGGTGATAGAACGAGCCGGGCCGCTTGGGGAAGAGCACCCGGTCCCGGCGGCCCTTGTGCTCGATCTCGAGCCAGCCCTCCTCGATATCGATGTTCGGCGTGCCGTACTCGCCCATGGTGCCGAGCTTGACCAGGTGGATGTCCGGATCGATCTCGGCGATGGCGTAGAGCACGTTCAGGTTGCCGACGACGTTGTTCGTCTGGGTGTAGACCGCGTGCTTGCGGTCCACCATCGAGTACGGGGCCGATCGCTGCTCGGCGAAGTGGACGATCGCCGCCGGGGCAAAGTCGCGCACCGCCCGGTAGGTGAAGTCCGCGTCGCACAGGTCCCCGACGTAGACGGAGATCTGGCTGCCGGTGAGCTCCGCCAGGCCCGCACCCTGGTTTGCAGCGAATCAATGGGCGTCAGGCTCTCCACGCCCATCTCGTAGTCATAGCAGCGGCGCGCGAAGTTGTCGGCCACCGCAACGTCATGGCCGGCCCGTGACAGGTGCAGGGCGGTCGGCCAGCCGAGATACCCGTCGCCGCCCAGTACCAGGATCCTCATGCCGTGCTCCTGCCTTGTCCGTGGCGCTCAGCGGGCCGCCGCCCTGGCGGCCGGCCAGCCGGTGCGCGAACTGCGGGGCCCGGCCGTCATTGAGGTGCGCCAGGCTGGGTAGTGCCCAGGAAGGGATTCGTCGTCGGCCCATCCGGCGCTTCCCGTACTGTATACGTGTCCCGCTGCACTACATGTCTCGCCGATGCGGGCGGATTCGTCAAGCTAGGACATTGATGACTGAGGTTCCAGCCAAGATCGCCAGGGCCGGATGGCGTGCCCTTCCGGTCTCCCTGCGGCGGTTCATCCGCGGCAACACCGCCAAGCGCTTTATCCGGTTCGTCCCGGTTGCGATCCTCGCTGTCCTCGCCAGCCAGGTCACTTACATCGTCTGCATCGGCCCGGCGCACCTGACCGCCGGGATATCAGGCGCGGCCGGCTGGCTGGCCGGCGCGGCGGTGAGCTACCTGGCCAGCCGGTGGGCGTGGGAGCGCAAGGGCCGGCCGGACGTGCTGCGGGAGACCCTGCCGTTCTGGGCGGTGTCGATCTGCGCCGGGGTGATCCTGACGCTGGCCAGCAAGCTGGGCGTGCACGTAGCCGAGGCGATGGGCCTGCACGGCGTCGCGCGGGTGGCGGTCGCGGACGGCTTTTACTTCGCGGCGAACTGCGTCACCTTCGTGAGCAGGTTCGTGATCTTCCACTACGTGCTCTTCACTGACCGGCGCGGCAGGGAGCTGGCGGCCGCCCGCCCGGCCGACCCGGCGGTGCAGGCGGCCGGCCCCGACGGTCAGGACGAGCCGGTTTCCTTCGCGCTGGCCGGCGAGCGGCCTGCCGAGCCGCCGGCCCGCCGCTGACGCTCCCGCCACCAGGTGCCCAGGATGACCTGGGCGAAGCGCAGGCCGTAGAGGAAGTTGCGGCCCTTCTTGCTCTCGCCGACCTTGCGCTTGTGGATCGTGGCCGGCTCCTCGGCGACCCGGTACCCGTGAGTGATGACGCCGATCAGCAGCTCAGCGGCCTGATACTGCGGCTGCGTCAGGCTGACCGCGCCGGTGACCTCGGCGCGCATGGCGCGCAGCCCGAATGACGGGTCGGAGACCCGCTGCCCGGTCAGGGTGCTGATGGTCAGCGCGAAGACCCGTACGCCCAGCTTCCGGACGGGGTCCTTGGTCTCCTCGCTGCCCTTCGTCCGCGATCCGGTGACGAAGTCGGCCTTGCCGGCCAGGATCGGCGCGAGCAGGCGGCCGATCTCAGCCGGGTTATACTGGCCGTCCGCATCGGTCGTGACGATGTACCGGGCGCCCCCGTCGCGGGCCAGCCGGTAGCCGAGGCGCAGCGCGGCGCCCTGGCCGCGGTTGACGGGCACGTCGCAGACCAGCGCCCCGGCGCTGTCCGCCTCCTTGCCAGTGCTGTCCATGGAGCCGTCCGAGACGACGATCACCGCGCTGCTCAGGCCGCAGACCGAGGCGGGCAGCGCCTCGACGACGGGCCCGATGGCGCCCTCCTCGTTGTAGGCGGCGATGACGATGGCCACCGGCGGCAGCACGGCTGCCCTGGCTCCGTAGTGGTCGGCGAACGAGCCGGCCGCCGCGGCGTCGATGGCCTCGTCGCCCATCCCGGTGATGCTCACTGTGCTGCCTCCGCGAACTCGGGCCAGACCGTGGCCAGGCCCGACTTAAGGTCATGCTGTGGCGCGTAGCCGATGGCGCGCGCGGCGGAGATGTCGACGATGACCGCCGGCATCTCCCCGGCCTTGGCCGGAACGTGCTGCGCCGGCAGTTCCGCGCCGGTCACGCTGCGCGCGGCAGCCAGGATGTCATTGACGGGCACCGATTCGCCGGCGCCGAGGATCAGCGGCCCGGTCGCCCCGGCCTGCCAGGCGGCGAGCATGCCGGCCACGATGTCGTCGACGTGCACCAGGTCACGGACCTGATTGCCGTCCCCGTAGATCTGAACGCCCCGGCCGTCGCGGGCGGCCCGCATCAGCCGCGGCACGAAGCTGTCCTTCTCCGCCATGCCGGGCCCGTAGACGTTGGAGAAGCGCAGTGCGCAGCCGGCGATCCCGTAGCAGGCGGTGTAGCTGCTCAGCAGCATCTCGGCGGCCGCCTTGGTGGCCCCGTAGGGACTCAGCGGGCGGAGCGGGACCTGCTCGGTGATCGTCTGGAATCCGACGTCGCCCGTCACCGCGTTGGTGGAGGCGAACAGGAAGGTGCCGACGGAATGCGCCCTGGCCTGCTCCAGCAGGCTCGCCGTGGCGTCCACGTTCACGCTGTAGGTGCCGGCCGGGTCCCCGATCGAGTCGAGCACCCTGGTGACCGCGGCCAGGTGCACGATGACGTCCGTGCCCGGGCCGACCGCGCGTGCGGCGACCACCGGATCAGTCAAGTCGCCGAGCACCATCCGGACTTCCTGGCCCGGTCCGCCGGGGAACGGCCGCTTGTCCGCTACCGTCACCTCGGCCCCGGCGGCGAGCAGGGCAGCAACCAGCCGCCGCCCGATGAAGCCCGATCCGCCCGTGACGAGGACGCGGGAACGAGTGGCATTCCCCATGAATGCTCCGTTTCGCAGGTATTCCGATGTGACCCGCGCGCTAGTTGCGGGTGTGTCCTGACCTACCCAAAGTTGCTGGGGACCAGCTGTGCGCAAGCCGAGGTTGACCTGAACATGACCAGGGTGCCCGGCCTACCTCGCTGACCGGGCCGAGCGGGGGCAGAGCGGTCTGCGGTGCCCGGCCGCGTCCGGCGCGCGGGACGGCTGCGCGGCCAGGCTCACGCGCGGCCAGCCGTTCGCTAGCAGAAGCGCCAGGCCAGTGTAGCGGCGTCCGCTGACGAGTCATTCAGCACGTCGTCGCCGGGGGTGCGCGACACGTATGTAGGGTCCCGCATTTGGGCTGGTTATGATGGGAGTCTGGTTGTGACATCACAACCAGACTAGGAGTGCCCATGACCGAGCCGTCGCTTCCGGAGCTGGAGGCAGAGCGGGACCGGCTGTATGCGCAGCTCAACCGGGTTGGCGACTTCCGGCGCGGCTCGGTGACCGAGAACTGGCGCAAGTGCGGGAAGCCGAACTGCGCGTGCGCGCGGCCGGGTCATCCTGGCCACGGGCCGAGGTTCCTGTGGACCCGGTCGGCGGGCCGCCGCAAGACGGTCGGGCGGCAGCTGGCGGCGGCGGAGGTGGAGAAGGTGCGAGCTGAGGTGGCCCGGCATGCGGAGTTCACGGCGATCAGCGAGCAGGTCGCGGAGGTGAGCGAGAGGATCTGCGAGGCCCGGCCGGCGGCCGGGACGGGCGCGCCCTCTGCGCCGGAGGGCGAAAAGGGGGGCTCTTCGAGGCCCTCGCGCGGGAGAAGGCCGCCGAGATAGGCAGGCTGGCGGCCGGGGCCGCAAAATCGCTGGGCTGCGATGGCGCCGGCTTGCAGGCGGCCGAGGCCGTGATCAGGGCCGGGATGCTGCAGGCCGGCTGCGGCATCCTCGGGGAGCTGCTGGCCGCCGACCCCGGCTACCGGGGCCCGCGCGCGGACTGCGGGAACGGTCATGAGGCCGTGTTCGTGGCCTGCCGGGACAAGGTCATCGACACGGTGCTCGGCCCGGTTGCCCTCCGGCGGGCCTGGTACCACTGCGCCCGGTGCAAGCACGGGCTGGCGCCCCGGCACGCCGAGCCCGGGGTCACGGGTGCCTCCATGCCACCGGGACTGGCCGCGATGACCAGCCGGGCGGGGGCCGCCGTGCCGTTCGCCAGCGCCGCGGGGCTGCTGGAGGACCTGGCCGGGGTCCGGCTCACGGTCAAGCGCGTCGAGCGGGCCGCCGAGGCCAGCGGCGCGGCCCGGGCCACCGCCTCCCGGGACCGGGCCAGGCTCATCGCCGGGCGCAAGCTGGTGCCATTGCCACCGCAGCCACTGCCGGACAAGCTCTACGCCGTCATCGACGGGACCGGCGTCCCGGTCACCGGGAAGGAGGCCGAGGGCAGGGACGGCAAGGGCGAGGACGGCCGCGCCCGGACCCGCGAGGTCAAGCTCGCCGTCTTCTTCACCCGGGACAAGGTGAACGAGGAGGGATACCCGGTCCGGGACCGGGCCTCCTCCAGCTACATCGCCACCTTCGCCCGCACCCTGGAGTTCATGCTGCTGGACCGCAAGGACGAGTGGCTCGCCGCCCGCCTGGAGGACCTCGACCACGGCTACATCGACGGGATCTGCGCCGCCGCACGCAAATACCCCCTCGAAGGGGTGAAGAAGGACGAGGCGGACAAGGCCCTGCACTACTTCGAGAACAACGCCCCCCGGATGCGCTACCACTGGTTCCGCCAGTGCGGCCCGTTCGTCGGCTCCGGCGTCGTCGAGGCCGGCTGCAAGTCCGTCATCGGCCAGCGCCTCAAGCAGGCCGGTATGCACTGGACCGTCCCCGGCGCTGACTCCATCATCGCCCTGCGCTGCGCTGAGGCCAGCAGCCAGCCGGAAGCCGTCTGCCGCAACCAGCACAACCAGACCGCTGCCGCCTGACCAGCCCCCACCCGAAGACGATCTTCACCACCTACGAATCTGACGCGCACCCACGACAACCTCAGATCTGCCGCCACGCCAAAGCGCTCTGCCATCCCTCCGGGCGTCGATGGCGGCATCTGATCGCTATGGCTGTCGCTGCAATGACGCTCGCCACCGCAGCGCTCGGCCTCGGCCGGGAGCTGATCGATCACCCCGTCTCGCCAGCACCGGCGATCGAGATCATCGTGGTGGCCCCAGGCGGAGGTGCTTGCATGCTCAGCCAGCGATGCCAAGACAGCAGAGCGTCCGGCCACCAGTAGTTGGGGTGCTGGGACTATTCGGCCGAATAGTCCCAGCACCCCTTCTCTGTGCTCGTCGACGCCCTGCTCATCCGCAGCCTGCTGGTGTCGGCCCTCATGCACCTGATCGGCCCGGCCAACTGGGCCCTGCCCGGCTGGCTGGATCGCATCCTGCCCCGCCTGGCCGCCGAGCCCGGCGAAGCTGCCCTCCCGGCTGCTCATCACGATGCCGTGGACCCAGCAGCGGGCCCGGTGAGTCAGCCTGCGGGTGGAGCAGCCGTCGCCGGCTGTTCCACCCGTGCGCCGATGCCCTAGCACCGCATCGCGTTTACTGTTGGCGCCATGCCGAGCGAGTGTCCGGGGAACATCCGCGACCAGGACGTGCGGAACGCCGGCGGTGCGCCGCCGCCGGCGGCGACGGCTGGCGTGCGGCGGGTTACCATCCCGGCCGCCATCGCGGCGGTCCTGGTCACGGTCGTCGGGGTCGGCCTGGCCCTGCCCGGCAAGTCCGCCGCCGTCATCGTGGTCGCCGCCACGGCCACGCTGGTGGCCGCGGGCGGCACCGCCTTCATCTTCATCCGCGGCCCGTCCATCGGCCCCGACATCGCGGCCCTGCTCACCGTCGGATTCGCGGGCGTGGCACTGGCCGGGCTGCTGCCGAACGCGCCCGGGTTCGTGATGGTGTACGTGGCCATGGCCGCACTCGGCATGCGCGCGCCGCCGATCCCGGCGATCATGGCCGGGCTGGCCGTCTTGGCCGCCATGAATCTCGCCGCGCTGCTGGCGGGCGCGCTGTCCGTCTCCGACCTGGTCAGCCAGGATGTCGGTGCCGCGTTCGTGTTCGCTGTCGGCGCTTTCACCCGGTCAGCCCGGATTGCGCAGGACCAGGCGCGGGTAGCTCAGGCGCGGGCCGAGGACCTGCTAACCCAGCTGCGGGCCTCCCAGGCAGCGCAAGCCGAGGCGGCTGCGCTCACCGAGCGCGCCCGGCTGGCCCGCGAGATCCACGACATCCTGGCCCACGCGCTGTCTGGCCTGGTCCTGGCGCTGGACACGATGGAGCTGCTCGGCCGGCAAGCGGAGACCGGTGCCGGCACCATGGAGCGGATGATGGAACAGGTCAGCCGCGGTCAGCGGATAGCGCGTGACGGACTCACTGACACCAGGCGCGCGATCGCCGCGCTGCGGGGTGACGAGCTGCCCGGGCCCGCTCTGCTGGACCGCCTCGTGCGAGACGCGACCGCCGCGACCGGAGTCCGGGCCACGCTCAGCGTCACCGGCCCGGAGCGGCCGCTGCCGCCCGAGGTCGGGCTCGCGCTCTACCGCACGGCGCAGGAGGCGCTGACCAACACCGCCAAGTACGCAGGTCAGGGTGCCGATGCCGAACTGCGGCTGGCCTACGAGCAGGATGCCGTCGAGCTGGTCATCGAGGATTCCCGGTCGGCGGACCCGCCCGGCACCACGGCCGGGCTGACGTTCGGCGGCTACGGGCTGACCGGCATGCGCGAGCGGGCCGAACTGCTGGGCGGGAGCCTGACGGCGGGGCCGACCGGCCCGGGCTTCGCGGTCCGGCTGCGGCTGCCGGCGCCCGCGACGACCGCGCTGCCGGACTCTCCTGCACACGGCCTCGCCAGCGGGCTAGCGCCATGACTCCGGCCGATCCCGCTAGCCCCGGCACCGGGACTTCACCGCCTGGCGCGCCGGTCCGGGTGCTCATAGCCGATGACCAGAAGATCGTCAGGGAAGGGCTCGTCTCGCTCATCGGACTGCTGCCGGGCATCGAGGTGGTCGGTGCGGCCGTCGACGGCGACGACGCCGTCCGCCAGGCCGGCGAGCTGAGCCCCGACGTCGTCCTGATGGACCTGAACATGCCGCGCTGCAACGGGGTCGAGGCCACCGAGCGGCTGCGCGAGGAACAGCCCGAGACCCGCGTGGTCGTCCTCACCACGTACTCCGACGATGCCTGGGTCTTTTCCGCGCTGCAGGCCGGTGCCCTTGGATTCCTGACCAAGGACGCCGGCGCCGACGAGATTCACCGGGCCATCACCGCGGTAGCCGCCGGCCAGGCGCAGCTTGACCCGTCAGTGCAGCGGCGGCTGCTCGACGCCCTCGGCAGCGGCCGGCACTTCGCCGTGGCCCAGGCCGCCGGCGCATCCGGCGCGGCCGCCGATTCCGGGCCGGCCCGGCTCCCCGACGAGCTGACCCCGCGAGAGGTGGAAGTGCTGGGCCACATCGCGGCCGGGCTGTCCAATACGGAGATCGCCGCGACCCTGTTCGTCTCGGAGGCCACGGTGAAGACGCACATCAACCACATCTTCACCAAGACCGGCCTGCGCGACCGCGCGCAGCTGGTCGGGTACGCGTTCCGGCACGGGCTGGCCACGCCCAGCTGAGGCCGGCGCCGAGCCAGGGGCACGCTTCGCGGGTCGCGGGCCCTGGTCTATGGGCCCGGTCAACCCGAGGGTGGAGCTCAGGCCAGCGGAAAGCTCCACTCGGGGACCGATGGCCTGGCAGGCCCGCCGACCTAGCGTTCATGGTGCCGGTCCTAACGGGGACCGGCTACCCACCGGAGGAACACCATGAATGCCACGGGATACATCATCAACGCGATCCTCGTCCTGCTCGTGCTGCGCCAGATCCGGGAGAGCCGGCTCGACCTGATAAGTCTCGTGCTGCCGGTCGCGCTGGTGGCCGGGGCTGCTGCCTACTACCTCCGCGCGGTCCCGACCGCGGGCAACGACATTGCGCTCGACCTCACCCTGGCCGCGACCGGGGCGGCCCTGGGCATCGGGTGCGCGATGGCGACCCGCATGCGGCGCGGCGGCGACGGCGTGGCACTCGCCAGGGCCGGCGGGGTGGCTGCCGTGCTGTGGGTTGCCGGCATCGGCTCCCGGATGGCCTTCGCCTTTTTCTCCGGCCACGGCGCCGGGCCGGCCATCGCGCGGTTCTCTGCTGTGCACAGCATCACCAGCACGGACGCCTGGGTGGCGGCGCTGGTCATCATGGCCCTGACCGAGGTCACCGCCCGGCTCGTCGTCCTGAGGCTGCGCGCCCGCAAGCTCCCCGTGGCTGCCGCCGAGGCCGCGCCGCGGACGCCGGCTCGCGCGCAGGCCTAGCCGAAGGCGCACGACATCAGATCGCAGGGAATCTCCCGCCGCGCCGGCGGGGGCTTCCCGCTAGGAAGACCAGCCAGAGATTCGCTCGGACCGGGCCCGGCTGGCGCCGGGTGCCTGAGCAGGAAAGGGATGCGTCATGGACACCAGCCCGAGGGCCAGCGCGGCCGGATATCTCAGGGTGTCCGATGCCGATCGTGACAGCGCGCTAGCAGAACTGAGCGAGCATTTCCAGGCCGGCCGCCTGACCGCTGCCGAACTCGACGAGCGGACCGGCCAGGCACTCAGCGCGCGGACCGGGGAGAACCTGGCCGGCCTGATGGCCGACCTTCCGCCCCTGGCCGTCGCGGAGGTGACCGACGCCGCTGGCCCCCGGCGAGCCGGATACCGCGCCCTGGCCGCCCGGGCCGCTGTAGCGGTGGCGGCCATCGGATCCGTCGTGGTTGTCCTGGCTGTCCGCGGACCCGGGCACGGTGCCCTGTTCCCGTGGTGGCTGATCCCGTTCGCCTTCCTCGTCCTGCGCCGGCTGGGCCGGAGCACGGCCCGGCGCAGATGACTGCGCACTGGCGGCCCTGGTGTCCCGGATAACAAAGTGCCGTTTGGGACATGGTGCCCTCACTAGTTCCGCCAGTGCGGCCTGTTCGTCGGCTCCGGCGTCGTCGAGGCCAGCTGCAAGTCCGTCATCGGCCAGCGCCTCAAGCAGGCAGGCATGCACTGGACCGTCGACGGCGCCGACGCCATCATCGCCCTCCGCTGCCGCGAGGCCAGCAGCACCCGGGAAGCCATCTGCAACAGCCCCCGCACTCAGACGCGCACCGCCTGAGCAGGAGCATCCCGAAGATGATCTTGGTTCCCTACAAAATTGACGCGCACCCCGTCGCCGGCGGCCGCTGATGGCGGCTGATGGCTGGCGATGCGCGGTGCGGGCGCGGCCGCTGTGCCATCCTGGATTCGCGGTACGCTGCGACGGCTGCGCTCTTCGGCGGCAGCCCGCTCGCGCGCAGTCCCTTCACCTGCAGCCCGGTCGCCGGGACAGCGCCGGCCGCCGGCCCCGCACCATGGGCTGACGTGGCCGGGGGCGCTGACGTGACCGGCGGTGCTGACCGCGGCCGGGGGCGGCGGACCGGAACTGACTGATGCGCCCGGGGAGCGGCGATGACCGAGGAGGTGCCGGAACGTTGAGCTGGCCGGCCAGCCCGCCCGGCGAGGCTCATTCCGCGGAGGAGGAGTCCTACCGGATCCTGCGCTCCCGGATCGACCTGTCCAGGCTGCCCAGGTACAGCCGGGACGTCACCGAGCGGGTCATTCACGCGAGCGCCGACTTCGATTACTCGACTGACTTGGTCTGCGACGAGGAGGCACTGGAGGCGGCCGTCGCGGAGGTCTCGGCCGGCGCCCCCGTAATCGTCGACGCGGAGATGGTGGCAGCCGGGATCACTGGCAGCCCGGTGATCTGCAAGATGCCGGAAACGCTGACCCGGCGGCTGGCCAGGACCGCAGGAATCAGCCGGGCCGCGGCGGCGGTCCGGCTGGCCTTCGGCGAGGCAGGCCCTGGCGCGGTGTGGGTCGTCGGGGGCGCGCCGGCCGCGCTGCTGGAGATCCTCAGCCGGGGAGTCGAGCCGGCTTTCGTGATCGGGCTGCCGGTCGGGTTCGTCGGTGCCGCCGAGGCCAAGGATGCGCTGCGGGCCAGCGGACTGCGATCGCTGACCAACGTGTCCGAGAAAGGCGGCCCGGCCGTGGCTGCCGCCGCTTTCAACGCGCTGCTCAAGTCGGCCCTGGCCGTGGCGGGATCACAGGCCGGGTGGGGACCCGGCGGCCCGGCCGTGCCCGATGACGACGGGGAGTGGCCGTAGCCGGGCCGCAGGAACCAACCGGACAGGCCGCACGACTCCCGTTTTGGCGTCCCGAACGGTAATCTGCACATCGCGGCGCACAATTACCCCGTGGCAGGGCGCTGTCACCCCGCGGAACGGCCATCCCGCGGAACCGTGGCAGTCCTCATGTCAGGGAGGTTGGTGCGGTCGTGTACCTCGGCAGCTGGTGCCGGGAGTTACTGCGGGCCTGGTGCGGGCATCTGGGTCAGGCAGTGGCACCCCGGTGCCAGGCAGCGCAGATGAGCCGCTGCGCGGGACAAAAGACGTGGCAGGAGCGCGTTCTATGGGATAGGACGGCTCGCCTGGGGCTGGAGGCCCGGAGGCATGACAGAGGGACAGGGCTTGGCCGCTGAGCCGGTGCCATGGAACGGCGCCGGCCAGCCAGTCGAGGCTGTCCCGGACCGGGTCGCCCGGCCCGCCCGGCCCGCGCGGCCTGCTAGCGCGTCCTGGCCGACTCCGGCCGCGCCGTCGGCTCCGCCCGCGCCGGTGGCGGCGGACGCGGACCGCGGCCCTGCCAGTGTCCCGCCCGCCGCTGCGGCTGATCCGGCCGGCCGCCTCCCCGCGGCCGGGCCTGCCTCGCCGGCCGACCCGGCGGGACGGTCCGCCGAGGGCGCGCACGCTGCTCAGGGCGCGCAGGAGGGCGAGGACAGGGCCGGCGGTCCGGCCCGCGATGGCCGCGATGACGCGCAGGCCGGGCAGGCACGCCACGGCGCTCAGCCCGGCGAGCCTGGCTCCGGCGGGCGGGACATCACGGCGGGCAGCTCGATCTGGGATCCTCCGCCGGCCTCGTCGGCTGCCCGCGCCGCATCAGCCCCGGCGGCATCGGCCCCGGTGGCCCATTCAGCCCCGGAGGAGGCTCCCGGTCAGGCTCCCGGCTCAGCTCCGGCCGAGCCGTATATCCGGGTGGACGCCCGGCGGCTCGAGACGGCGCTGCTCGCCTTGCGGCACCCCATCGTCACGGTGCCGCTGCTGCTCGAGGCCCCCGGCGTGGCCGAGGCGAGGGCTGAGCGGCGCAAGCTGCTCAGCCAGATCGACGATTACCTGCTGCCCCGGCTGCGCCAGTCGGGCGCGCCGGTCCTGGTCGCACTGGTCGGATCGACCGGGGCGGGTAAGTCGACACTGCTGAATAGCATCGCCGGATCGCAGGTCAGCGCGACCGGGATCCGGCGGCCGACGACGAACAGCCCGGTGCTGGCCTGCCATCCCAGCGACGCGCACTGGTTCGCCGAGAATGTGTTCCTGCCGACGCTGCCGCGAGTGCGCCAGGAAGGGCTGGCCATGCCGGGCCGTGACGGCCTGCTGGTGCTGGCCGCCAGCGAGGGCATACCGCCGGGCGTGGCCCTGCTGGACACGCCGGACATCGACTCTGTCGTGCAAGCGCACCGGGAGTTCGCGCACCAGTTCCTGGACGCATCGGACCTCTGGCTGTTCGCGACCACGTCCCGCCGGTACGCCGACGCGGCAGTCTGGGAGCTGCTGCAGGATGCGCGAGACCGGGGAGCGGCCCTGGGCATCGTGCTCTCACGGGTCCCGCCCGCGGCAGCGCCCCAGCTCACCGCGCATTTCGATGCCATGCTCGAGGCCAACGGCCTGACCGGCATCCGGCGGTTCGTGATCCCGGAGACCATCATCAGGGACGCGAAGCTGCCGGTCGATGTCTCCGGCCCGGTGCGGGAATGGCTGGAGGACACCGCCCGGCAGGATGATCGCCGGGTCGCCGTGCTGACCCAGACCATGTCCGGCGTCCTCGACACCTTCCGGACCAGGGTCCCCGCGCTCGCCCAGCATGCCGACCTGCAGCTGGCACTGCGCCGGGAGCTGCGCGAGACGGTCGGCGAGGCGTACGCGGCGTCCCTGCACGAGCTCGACGAGGCCAGCAGGAACGGCTCCCTGCTGCACGGTGAGGTCGCCGCCCGCTGGCAGGAATTCGCTGGTACCGGCGACCTGCTGCGCACGCTCCAGGTCCGGCGCGGCCGCGGCCGGTCCAGGAAGCGCCGGATGCCCGCCAGGGCGGCGTCCCTCAAGGCCGCTATCCAGACCAGCCTGGAAGCGCTTCTCGCGGCCGTCGCTGACCGGGCGGCGGAGGACTCGGTCGCCCGGTGGCAGCAGCATCCGGCTGGCGCGGCCCTGCTCGCCGGCCTCAGCGCCGAGCCTGATGCGGGATCAGCCGGAGCGCGATACCTCGCGGCGGCCCTGGCTGACCTGGGCCTGGCCGACGCGGCCGGACCGCAGGGGGCAGAGCCGCCGCCGGACGCGGCGGCACTGGCCCGGCCCTCCCCGGCGTTCGAGGCGAAAGCGGCGCAGGCCGTCCGCGCCTGGCAGGAGCATGTCCTGCAGCTCGTCCAGGCCGAGAACGTGACGAAGCGCTCCATCGCCCGGGTCGTCTCCTTCGACCAGGAGTCACTGGCGCTCGTGCTGGCAATCGCCGTCCTCGGCATCGAGGCGGCCGCTGGCGACGATCCCGCCGACGGTCCCGACCCCGGCGCCAGCGGCGCGGACGCGGAGCTGGCCGAGAGCAGCAGCGCCATCCCGCAGCGCCTGCTGACCTCGCTGTTCGGGGCCGGGCTGCTGCGTGACATCGGCACGAGGGCACGGCTGGACCTGCATGAGCGGGTGAGCCTGCTGTTCGAGGCGGAGATCGGCCGCTTCGGCGAGGTCCTGGACGGCGCCGGGGTGCCCGATGAGAGCGTGTCAGCGCAGCTCTACGAGGCCAGCTACGCGCTCGAGGGAGCGCGGTGAGCGCCACGGCATACGAGCCGGCTGACCGCCCGCAGGCCGGCCAGTGGTCCGAGGCGCCGCCGGCCGGCGAGCGGCTGAGCCGGCGCTTCAGCGTCCCCGGCTACGCCGGGCCGGGTGTCTCGGCGCGGCTCGGCGCGCTCGCCCGGCTGGTCCAGATCGGCTCCGCCCGCACGGGGCCCGACGGCTTCAGCGACCAGCTGCTCGGCGAGGCGTCTTACCTGCTTTCGCGGGCCGGGGAGCGGCTGCGGCTGTCCGCCGATCACACGGTGGTGGCGCTGGCCGGCGGGACCGGGAGCGGCAAGTCATCGCTCTTCAACCGGCTGGCCGGCGCTGACTTCTCGACCGTCGGCGTGACCAGGCCGGTAACCAGGGACATCCACGCGTGCGTGTGGGGCGTGTCCGGATCGGGCTCGCTGCTGGAGTGGCTCGGCGTGCCGCGGCGGCACCGGTACGCCCGGGCGAGCGCGCTGGACAGCGGCGAGGAGTCGATGACCGGGCTTGTCCTGCTGGACCTGCCCGACCATGACTCGGTGATGGCGCACGCGAGCAGCCAGGTCGACCGCATCGTGGGGCTGGCCGACCTGATGGTCTGGGTGCTGGACCCGCAGAAGTACGCGGACGCGGCCGTGCACCGGCGGTTCCTGGTCCCGCTGGCTGGTCACTCCGAGGTGCTGACCGTCGTGCTGAACCAGTCCGACCTGCTGGACGCGGCGCAGATCGACGACTGCGTGCATGACCTCAGGCGGCTGCTCGACGCCGAGGAACTGCATGACGTGCAGATTGTCGTGACCTCGGCCGCCACCGGTGCGGGCGTCGACGAGCTGCGGAAGGTGCTGGTCGAGGCGGTCTCGGCGCGGAAGGCGGCGACGGCCAGGATCGCGGCCGACATCGACCGGATGGCGGAGCGCTTCGCCCCGCTGGCGGGCCTGACCGGTGACGGCGCGGCAGCTGACGGCGCAGCTGACGGCTGGCTCGGCGGCGCCGGATCCGAGGCCGCCGGCGGGGACGGTCCTGCCGCTCCGGCCGTGCCGCAGGTCGCCGCCGGCCAGCTCGCCGACGCTTTCGCGGGCGCCGCTGGCCTGGTAGCCGTCGGTGACGCGCTGCAGAGCGCGCGCGAGCTGCGCGCCGTTGACTACGTGGGCTGGCCGTTCAGCTGGCTGGCCGAGCGGCTGCTGCATCGCAGCCCGGTCCGGAAGATCCGGCTCGGCAGGCTCTGGGACGAGCTGCGCAACGTCACGACCGGCCCCACGGGCGCGCAGCAGGCCGAGATCGACAACGCGCTGACCCGGCTCGCGGATGAGGTGGCGCCGCAGCTGCCGCCGCCCTGGCCGCGGACCGTGCGGGCAGCTGTCCGGTCGCACGCGGCCGAGGTCCCGCAGGCACTCGGCGCCGCGATCGGGGAGGGGCTGCCCGCCGAGAACAAGATCGCCGGCTGGTGGCGGGTCGTCGGCGTGCTGCAGGGGCTGCTGCTGGGTGCCGTGATCGTCGGGATCATCTGGTTCGCGACCATCCTGGCGTTCGGCGTCTTCCACGCGGGCCACGTACCGCGGCTGTTCAGCGATACCTCGCTGCTGCTCCCGGTAGCAGCCCTGGTCATCGTCATGCTGGTGCTCGGCTGGCTGACGGCGAGGATGAGCATGAACGCTGTCCGGGCGGCGGCGCAGCGGGAGAATCAGCTGGTCGTACACGACATCCGGGAGCGCATGGCCGTGGTCGGCCAGGACCTGGTGGTGCGCCCGGCCGAGCGGGAGCTGGCGGAGCTGGAGCGGTTCCGCGCGGAGCTGCGCACGGCGGCCGACTCGCGGGACTGATAGGTGTAATGTTGTAATCCTCCACCGGAGGAGCGAACATGGCACCTGATCCGCCGCTTGACGCCTACTCCGTGGTCGTCGCGGGCGTCGCGGCCGGGCTCACGCCGCGCGTCGCGAGCCTGCGGGTCCCGCAAAGCGCCGCCCGTCGCGGCGGCGAGAGCCTCGGCTCGGCGGTGGTCTTCACCCCCGACGGGTTCATGCTCACGAATGCCCACGTGGTCGGCCACTCCGGCCAGGGCACCGCGCTGTTCGCGGATGGCGCGAGTGCCCCGTTCTCGGTGGTCGGCACCGACCCGCTGTCTGACCTCGCCGTGGTCAGGGCGGACGGCGTGACGCCGGCCCCGGCCGTGCTCGGCGAGGCCGATGACCTGGTGGTCGGGCAGCTTGTCGTGGCCGTGGGCAGCCCGCTCGGGCTGGCCGGGTCCGTCACCGCAGGGGTGGTCAGCGCCCTCGGCCGGTCCCTGCCGACGCGGAGCGGGTCGGCCGGGCGCCTGGTGGAGGACGTGATCCAGACCGACGCGGCGCTCAACCCCGGGAACTCGGGCGGCGCGCTGGCTGACTCGCGCTGCCGGGTGGTCGGGATCAACACGGCCGTGGCCGGCGTGGGCCTCGGCCTGGCCGTTCCGGTGAATGCGACCAGCAGGAGGATCATCGCCGCGCTGATGCGCGACGGCCGGGTCCGGCGGGCCTACCTGGGCATCATCAGCGTGCCCGCGCCGCTGCCCGCGCCGCTGCGGGAGCGGCTCGGCCGCCCGAGCGGCTTGCGCGTCTCCGAGGTCGTGCCCGGCGGCCCGGCGGCGCGGGCCGGGCTGCGGGCCGGCGACCTGCTGCTTTCCGCGGGCGGGAGCCCCGTGACCAGGGCCCAGGACCTGCAGCGGCTGATGTTCGGCGAGGCCATCGGCAGGCCGCTGGCCATCACGGTGACCCGTAATGGTGCGCTGGTGGACGTGATCGCCGAGCCGTCGGAGCTGGTTGCGGCCTGACGGCCAGCCGGGCCACGCGCGCCCTGCGGGCGGCGCCCTGCCAGGGCGGCGGGCACGCATGATGGCACGGTCGGCTCCCGTTCCGGGGGCAGCCGTCCACAGCCCCCGTGCCGCACTGACCGCCGTCCACAGGCGCGCCGTCGCCGCGGCGCGCGGCAGGCTGCCGCCGGGATCGTGGACGGCAGGCGGCAGGGTGCCGCCGCGGTGGCTGCCCGGCTGCAATGGCGGCGCGGCAGCCAGACAGCTCAGGAGGTCCCGATGTTCAATGAGGCGCACATCAGCCTGACCGGCTACGTGGCCACCCAGCCCCGGTACAGCCCGACCCGGACGGGAATCCCGCGACTGACCATGCGGGTGGCCTGGACACCGCGCCGGATGGATCAGGTCACGGGCGAGTGGGCGGATGACAGCACGTCCTTCCTGACCGTGCTGTGCTGGCGCAAGCTGGCCGAGAACGCGGCGACCTGCCTGCGCAAGGGTGATCCGGTCGTGGTCAAGGGCCGGTTCTCGATCCGCGGCTACGAGGACAAGAACGGCGTTCAGCGGACGGCCGTCGAGGTCGACGCCAGCTCCGTCGGCCACGACCTGGGCCGTGGCGTGGCCCAGTTCCAGCGGGTCCGCCCGCAGACCGGGCTGACGGCCATGGAATATGCCGCGGAGGGGGCTGCCCCCGGCGGGGCAGCCACCGGGACAGGCCCTGGCCCGGACGGGGAGGTCAGCGCCGCGGGACCGGACGAGCGCGGACCGGGCGAGGGCAGCGCCGCGGCGGCTGATGAGATCTTCGATGACGGCGCGATCGAGGCCCTCGCCGCCCGCGCCGAGGCCGTGGCCGCGCCATTCTGACCACTGGCGGCGGCCAGGACGCCCGGCCCTCGCCGCATCGGCGCGCGCGGGCGCCCCTGGTCATGAGTCCTGGCCGCTGCCCCTACCCTTGATGACATGCCGGAGTTCATTTATCAGATGAGCCGTGTCCGCAAGGCGCACGGCGACAAGGTCATTCTCGACGAGGTGACGCTCGCCTTCCTGCCGGGCGCGAAGATCGGGGTCCTGGGGCCTAATGGAACCGGCAAGTCGACACTGCTGCGGATGATGGCCGGAATCGAGCAGCCCTCGAACGGGGAGGCCCGGCTGATGCCCGGCTTCACCGTGGGGCTACTCGATCAGGAGCCGGTCCTGGATGAGGCCAAGACGGTGCTGGGGAACGTCGAGGAGGCGGTGGCTGACACCAAGGCCGTGCTGGCCCGGTACGGCGAGATCGCCGAGCAGATGGCCACCGACTACTCCGATGAGCTGCTCGAGGAGATGGGCAGGCTGCAGGAGCAGCTGGATCACCGGGACGCCTGGGACCTGGATAGCCAGCTGGAGCAGGCCATGGATGCGCTGCGGTGTCCCCCTGCAGATGCTGACGTGAGCGTGCTGTCCGGCGGCGAGCGGCGCCGTGTCGCGCTGTGCAAGCTGCTGCTGGCCCAGCCGGACCTGCTGCTGCTGGACGAGCCGACCAACCACCTGGACGCGGAGAGCGTGCTGTGGCTGGAGCAGCACCTGGAGAAGTATCCGGGCACCGTGGTGGCGGTGACCCACGATCGTTATTTCCTGGACAATGTGGCCGGCTGGATTCTCGAGCTCGACCGCGGTCATGCCTACCCGTATGAGGGCAATTACTCGACCTACCTGGAGACCAAGGCGGCCCGGCTGAAGATCGAGGGCCAGAAGGACGTCAAGCGGCGCAGGCGGCTGGAAGAGGAACTCGAATGGGTCCGGTCCAGCGCGCGGGCCCGCCAGACCAAGAGCAGGGCGCGGCTGGAGCGCTATGAGGAGATGGCGGCCGAGGCGGACCGGGACCGCAAGCTGGACTTCGAGGAGATCCAGATCCCGCCGGGCCCCCGCCTGGGCAGCGTGGTCGTGGAGGTCAGCGAGCTGAGCAAGGGCTTCGAGGACCGGGTTCTGATCGAGGACCTGAGCTTCACCCTGCCGCCGAACGGGATCGTCGGCGTGATCGGGCCGAACGGAGTCGGCAAGACGACGCTGTTCAAGATGATCATCGGTGACGAGAAGCCGGATGCCGGGACGATCAGGGTCGGCGACACGGTTCAGGTCGCCTACGTCGACCAGGGGCGCGCGCGCATTGACCCGGACAAGAACGTCTGGGAGGTCATCTCGGACGGGGAGAGCTACATCAGGGCCGGGAAGACGGAGATCCCGAGCCGCGCCTATGTCGCCGCCTTCGGCTTCAAGGGCGCTGACCAGCAGAAGCCGGCTGGCGTCCTGTCGGGCGGCGAGCGGAACCGGGTGAACCTGGCGCTGACCCTGAAGCAGGGCGGCAACCTGCTGCTGCTGGACGAGCCGACCAACGACCTGGACGTGGAGACGCTGTCGTCGCTGGAGAACGCGCTGCTGGAGTTTCCCGGCTGCGCCGTCATCACCAGCCATGACCGGTGGTTCCTGGACCGGATCGCGACGCACATCCTGGCCTGGGAGGGCGGCTCCAGCTGGTTCTGGTTCGAGGGCAACTTCGAGGCCTACGAGAAGAACAAGATCAGCCGGCTGGGTGCCGAGGCAGCGCGACCGCACCGCGTCACCTACCGCAAGCTGACCAGGGGCTGACGCCGGCGCTAGCTCGTCCGGCTCACGTCCGAGCTCGTGATGACGCCGCTGGTCACGGTGTAGGTGCCCTGGTAGGTCCGGATCGACCCGTCGGTCTGGGTCGCGGTCAGCCGCGCGGTCACGACGCGGCCGCTGGTGGACAGGATGGTCACCGCGTCACGCGCGGTGCCCTGGTAGCCGCTGACAAAGGCCGAGTAGGACTGGCCGGTGTCCCGGCCGCCGAGCTTCCAGGCCCCGGCGTAGTCGTGACGGCTGATGGCGGCGAAGTAGGCACGGACCGTGCCGGCCGGTGACCTGTGCCGGGCAGCCAGCGCGGCCGGCCTGCCGTGGGCTACGGCGGCCGCCGCGGTGGTCGCCGGCTTATGCAGCAGCTTGTGCGCGATCTCGGCCACGGCGAGTACGGCGACAAGCAGCATGATCGCGGTGAGTACGGCCAGCCGGCGGCGCTGGCGGGGCCGCCCTGGCGGCCGGCGGGCCGTCCCCGGCGGGGGCGATCCCGAGCGGGGCGGCAGCGCCTGTCCTAGCGGCGCCAGGTCCCACGAGTCCGGGTTGGACGGGTCCGCCCTGGCCGGAGCCGCGCTGGGCGGAGCTGCGCTGGGCGGAGCTGCGCTGGGCGGAGCCTGCCGGGACGGAGCCTGCCGGGACGGAGTCTGCCGGGACGGAGTCTGCCGGGGCGGGCTCTGCCGGGGCGGGCTCTGCCGGGGCGGAGCGTGCCTGGCCGGGTCTGGCCCGCCGGGGCTCAGCCGGGGCAGCCGTGCCTGCCCGGTCGGGTCGCCCGGCACGGCCGCGTCACGGGATCGCGGCGCCGGCGGTGGCCCGGAGCGCCGCGGCGGGCCGTGCGCCGGGGCCATCCGCCCCGGGCCCGCCTGCATGGTCGGCTCCGCCCAGCTCGGCCGGGCCGGGCCGGGCCCTTCCTGGCCGGCGGCCGGCGGCGCGCAGGCGGCCCGCATCGCGGTCGCGAAGGCCGTGCAGGTGGGGTAGCGGTCGTCGGGCGACTTGGCGAGCGCCCGGGCGAAAACCCGGTCGATGGCCGGCGGCAGTCCGGGCCTGCGCTCGGTGAGGGGCGGCGGCGCCGCGGCGAGCTGAGCCCACATCAGCGCCATGTTCTGGTCCCGCTGGAACGGCGGCGCCCCGGTCAGCATCTCGACGGTGGCGCAGGCCAGCGAGTACTGGTCAGCGCGGCCGTCGACGGCACGGCCCTCGATCTGCTCCGGCGCGACGTAATCCAGCGTGCCGAGGAACTGGCCCGTCAGGGTCAGGCCGAGCGGCGCGAGCGCCTGCTTGCTCAGCCCGAAGTCCGAGAGGTAGGCGTGGTCGGTGCGGCCGTCCCCGGCCTTGGCGATGAGCAGGTTGGCCGGCTTGACATCGCGGTGGACCAGCCCGTGCGCGTGCGCGGCATCCAGTGCCGATGCGACCTGGGCGGTGATGGCGGCGGCACGCAGCGGCGGGAGCGGGCCCTCGCGCTCGACCAGGGTCCGCAGATCGCCGGTGGGGACGTAGCGCATGACAATGAAGAGGGCGCCATCGGCCTCGCCGGCCTCGAAGATCGGGATGATGTGCGCATGATCCACGGCGGCCGCGGCACGCGATTCGTGAATGAACCGCCGCCGGAACGGGTCGCTGCGAGCCAGCTCGGGATCCAGCAATTTCAGCGCGACGTGCCTGCCGAGCCGGACATCCAGGGCCCGGTAGACGACAGCCATGCCCCCCCGCCCCAGCTGCTCCTCGACCTGGTAGCCCGCGATCCGGAAGCTGGCGGCCGACCCGGTTGCGGGCGAGCCGATCTCCCCGGTCACTCACCCTCCCCGGATGACCGCCCTCCCGCACCGGGTGCCGGGTCGGTCCGGCGCCCGCATCGCGGCGGCGATGGCGGCGTGAGAAAAGGAACTAGCTAAGTATCAGGGCCGTCAGCGGTCATCTGTCAACGAACGGGACGTTAGCTGCCAGCGGCGCTGGCCGCGCGGCAGGGCCCTGGACGCGACCCGGTCAGGCGGGCGTCAGCCCGAGATCCGGGCCGCCGTGATGCTCAGAGGGCTGGTTCACCAGGCTGTGCGCGGCCATGACCAGGTACTCCCAGAGCTGCCCGGCGTAGGGCTCGGCCAGGTCAAGCTCATCCAGCACGGTCCGCATATGCCGCAGCCAGGCGTCCCGCTCGGCCTCGCCGATCGCGAAATGCGCGTGCCGCATCCGCAGCCGCGGATGACCTCTCCGCTCGTTGTAGGTGGCCGGGCCGCCCCAGTACTGGATGAGGAACAGCCGCAGGTGCTCCTCGGCAGGCCCGAGGTCACGGCTCGGGTACACCGGGCGCAGCTGCGGGTCGGCAGCGACTTCCTGGTAGAAGCGGTGCACCAGGCGGCGGAAGGTCGGCTCGCCGCCGACCGCATCGAACAGGCTGACCTGATTCTCGTTCATGACGTGCTCCAGGGTACGGTCCGGCCGCCGGGCCCCGCGCACCCGCCAGGCGGATTGCTAGCCCGGTGGCGGCTCGGGGCGGCCGGGCCGGATGCGCCGGGCGCGCCGGCTATCCGGCTTCCCGGTCCCGCTGCCTGGCTCCCCGGACCGGGCCGCCGGCTCCGCTCGCTGGCCCTCTGCCGCAGTCTGGCCGCCCGGCTCGCCGGGCCGCCCGGTTGGCTGCCGCGGCACGGCGCCCGCCCCGGCCCGTCCGCCTGGGCCGCCGGCGCTGCCCCCGCCGGCGCTGCCCCCGCCGGCGCTGCCCCCGCCGGAGTTGCCCCCGCCGGAGTCGCCGCTGCCCGAGTCGCCGCCGGGCGGGGATGTCATCGACTCCTTGAGCCGCTGCCGCAGCTCGCGCGCGACCTCCCACTGGCGCAGCGGCGCGGTCCTGGCGGTGACGCGCATCAGCATGGAGTCGGCCGTCAGCTCCTGGATGCCCCAGACCTCGGGCCGCTCCAGGATGACCTCGTGCCAGGCAGGCTCGCGCCACATGGCCGTGGCAGCGCTGGCCATCAGCTCGCGGATCCGTCCCGCCTCGCGGCTGGCCGGGACCGGAACGTCGACGACAGCCCGGGCCCAGCCGTGCGATTCATTCCCGGATTTCTTGATCGTGCCATTGCGGATGTGCCAGATCACGCCACTGATGTCACGCAGCCGGGTAATGCGCAGGCTGACTGCCTCGACCGTTCCGGAGATGCCGGCCACATCAATCACGTCCCCCACCCCGTACTGATCCTCGAGCAGGATGAAGATGCCGGCCAGGAAGTCCTGCACCAGGTTCTGCGCGCCAAAGCCCAGGGCAATCCCGAGCACGCCGGCGCTGGCCAGGATCGGCGCGAGGTTGAGCCCGAGGTAGCCGAGCACGGTCATCACCGCGATGGTGAAGATGGTCACCGACGCCGCGTTGCCGAGCAGCGAGGCCATGGCGCTGGCGCGCTGCTGGCGGCGCTCATGCCCGGCCCTGGGGAGGCCCTCGGATGCCCCGGTGGCCCTGGCGGTAATCCGCCGGATCAGCCGCAGCGCGGCGGTGCGCAGCACCAGCGCGATCAGCAGCACCAGCGCGACACGCAGCGCCATATAAACGGGGCCCACGAGGTAAATGCTGGTAACGTCGGCCGCCCGACCGCTGTGTGAGATGTCCCAGACCAGCCGGCACAAGATGGCGGGGTTCGTGCCGCAGTGGCGGGCCAGCGGCTCAGCGGCTGCGGCGATCGCAGCGTTCCGGGACACGGCAGTGATCCTTCCGGGGGCGGGCAGCGGGGGGCTCCCCTCATGATCGCAGTCCAGACGGTGGCTGGCGGCGGCATTTCGATCGCGGTCACGTCCGCACCGGAAACGCGCGCGGATTCAGAACGAGGATGGCCGGCCGGACGATTGGCCCGAACCCGGCTGATAATAATCGACGGAAAGCAATGGCCAAGTTACACTGCGTTAGTACGTGAACCGCTCGGGGGGTGACCGGCGGATCGCGCACCTGGGGGAGGAGAGCAATGTCGGCCGAGCGGAATGCGCTGATCGCAGCCTTTGACGGAGGGCGTGATGGCCATTGCGCCACCGAGCCGGAGCTGGTCCTGCTGGGAACCGCACGCCAGGAACTCGCCCGCGCCCGCGAGATCAGGGCGCGCGAGCTGGTGGCAGGTACGGCGGCCGCGGGAATCGCCGCCGTGATAGCGGCCGAGTGCGGGCCCGCCTTCGGCACGACCCGCATCCGGGCGTACCGGCTCGCGCTGGGCATCGCCCTCGCGGACGTGGTCGCGCAGGTCCGGGCCTGGTACCTGGCGGAGGGGCGGAAGGCGCCCCGGTTCAGCGAGACGCTGCTCTCGGCCTACGAGGGCGGCCAGAAGCGGCCCGGCCCGGAGTACCTGCACTATCTCTGCGCCGCCTACCGTGCTGACCCGGATGACCTGGGCTACGCGGGCCCGTGCCTGTGCGGGCGCTCGCACCGCGCTCTGTCCGTGCAGCGGTGGGAGCTGGCCATGGCCGAGGCGCCAGCCGCGCCGCCGCTCGAGGCGGCGCCGCCCAGCCTGCCGCCGGCGCCGGCGCTGGCGGAGGACGCCGGCGACGAGGATGACGATGAGCTGCGCTGCACGCTGCTGCGGCTGATGACCGAGGCGGGCACGGGCGTCGACAGCCGTTTCCTCGGCGCGGTGGACCGGATCCGCCGCCGGATGGACGACGCGCTGCTCGGCGGGACGGTCTCGGCGACGATGATCGACCGCTGGGAGCAGACCACGGCCGGGTACGGCCGGCAGTACATGACGGTGCCGCCGCTGCGGCTGCTCTGCGACGCGCTGCTGGATTTCGGCGACGTCCGGCGGATGTGCGAGGAGCGGCAGCCGCTGGAGTTTTCCGAGCGGCTCTGCCGCCTCGCCGGGAAGCTGGCCGGCCTGGCCGGCATCGCCATGATTGACCTGGGTGACCAGCGGCTGGCCCGGTCGTTCTTCCGCACCGCCAGGACAGCGGCCGACGAGACGGGGGACCGGCGGCTGCGGGCCTGGGTGGCCGTCCGGGAGGCCCTCGTGCCGCTGTATTACGGCGACCCGCGGGAGGCCGCCTCGCTGGCCGGGGCCGCGATGGACCTGGCCGGCCGGCATGCCTGCGTGGCCGGCGTGATGGCCCCGGTGGTGGAGGCCCGCGCGCTCGCGCGGCTGGCGCGGCAGTCGGGGCGCGGGCGGCGCGAGGTGCTCGACCGGGCCAGGGCGGCCCTGGACCGCGCGCAGGACAGCCTCGCCGACCTGCCGGCCGGGGACACCTGCGATACCGCCTTCGGCTACACCGAGCGGCAGCTGCTCTTCTATGCCGGTGACACGCTGGTGATGGTGGGGGACTGCCAGGGCGCTGAGCGCGCGTTCGCGCAGGCGCTGCGCCAGTACTCGCCGGCCGAGTTCCTCGACTCCACGCTGGTCGTGCTCGGCCAGGCCCGCTGCCTGCTGGAGTGCGACGAGCCGGAGCAGGCGCTGCGGCTCGGCCGCGACACGGTGCTCGGGCTGCCGGCCGAGCACCGGACCGAGATCATCCTGGAGGTCGGCCGGGCGCTGGGCCGGGATGCGGCAGCCCGGTACGCGGGCCTGCCCGCCGTGCGTGACTTCCGCGATGCCATCCGGTGCGCCTGAGGCGGCAGGCTACAGCCGCAGCCCGGTCTGAGCGGCGGCGAAGGCCAGCGTCTCGGCCGACAGCGCGACCGACCGGCTCACGGCCCGCGCGCCATGCCCCACGTCGGACTCCCGGCGCAGCAGCACCGGGCGCTCGGCGAAGGGCGCGGAGGTGGCGTGCTGCAGCGCCGCGCACATCTTCCTGGCGTGCAGCGGGTCCACCCGGGTGTCGCTGTCGAAGATCGTGAACAGCACGGCCGGGTACCTGACCCCGTCCCGGACGTGATGGTAGGGCGAGTAGGAGAGCAGCCAGCCCAGCTCCCCCGGGTCCGCGGCCGTGCCGTACTCGTCGCTCCACAGCTCGCCGAGGCCGAACCGCTCGTAGCGCACCATGTCCAGCAGCGGCGCCGAGCACACCGCCGCCGCGTACAGGTCGGGGCGCTGGGTGATCGCCGCACCGACCAGCAGCCCGCCGTTGGAGCCGCCGGCGACCGACAGCTGCCCCGGCGTCGTCCAGCCGCCGGCGATCAGTGCCCCGGCGGCGGCGTGAAAGTCGTCGAACACGTTCTGCTTGCGATCCCGCATGCCCGCGCGGTGCCACTCCTCGCCTTCCTCGCTGCCGCCGCGCAGCCCGGCAATCGCGTACCGGCCGCCTGCCTCGACCCAGGCCAGTATCTGGGCCGAGTAGGCAGGCGTCAGGCTGATGTTGAAACCGCCGTAGCCGTACAGGATCGCCGGCCTCGGCGTCCGGTCGGCGGCCTCGTCCGGGCCGGAACGGCCCGTGCCGCTGCCGGTCGTGCCGCTGCCGGTCGTGCCGCTGCCGGTCGTGCCGCTGCCGGTCGTGCCCCTGCCGGTCGTGCCGCTGCCGGCCGCGTGACCGGCGCTGCCCGGCCGGGCGCCGGAAACGATCAGCATCCGGACGGTGGTGCCGTCCTTGGACCGGTACTCGACCTGCTCGGCGGTGATGCCGGACACCTCGGCGGTGCCGGGCGGCCGCTCCCACACGCTGGCGGACTGCTCAGCGGCGTCGTAGCGGTAGATGGTCACCGGCGTGACATTGTCGGTATAGGCGAACCAGGCCTCGTGCCCGCCCTCGGGGTGCTCGGTGAAGCCGCTCACTGAGCCCAGGCCCGGCATCGGGACGGCGGCCAGCCGCCGGCCTGTCGCCAGGTCATGCACGGTGACCTCGCTGATCGCATGCCGGGACCAGGCGGCCAGCAGGACCGGCCTGGCCAGCTCGGCGCCGTCGAGGATCGCGTAGCTGGTCAGCACCGCCTCGCTGTCCGGCCCGATCAGGTCAGTCCAGTCCGCGGGGCGTGCCGGGTCGGCGACCGCCAGCCGGCCCCGCGGTGCGTCGCGGTCGGTGAGGATGTACAGCCGTCCGTCCCGCCCCACCCGCGCATCAGCCTGCGCGTCCACGTCCTCCTGCACCACGCGCAGCTGCGGCCGCGCCGGGCCGGTGCCGGACAGGTCAGCCAGCCACAGGTCGTTGCGCGGCGCGGTGCCCTTGCTCGCCCCGATGGCCAGCCAGCGCCCGTCGATGCTGACGGCCACCGAGTAGAACTCGGTCTTATCCCGGCCCGCGCCGAAGATCAGCACGTCCTGGCCGGCTGGCTGGCCGATCTCATGCAGGTAGACGCGCCGGTGGTACTGGTCCTCGCCCGGCGGCACGTCGCCGGGCGCCAGCCTGCGCACGTAGTAGAAGGACGTCCCGCCGGGCAGCCAGGCCACCGGGCTGTACCGGGTCCGGCTGATCGGCTCATCGACATCGGCACCAGTCTCGACGTCCATGACCCGCAGCGACGATTCCTCCGACCCGCCCTCCGACAGCTGGTAGGCGAGCAGCCGGCCCTCCCGGTCCGGCCGCCAGGCGTCGAGGGTGGTGATTCCGGCCGGGTCGAGCGCGGCCGGGTCGATCAGCGCCCGCTCGCCGCCGCCCGGCGTCGCCGTGTACAGCACGGCGTGCTCCTGCCCGGCCTCGCGGCGGGTGCAGAACCGGCGGTTGCCGCGCCAGACCGGCGGGCTGACCGCGCCGGTGTCCAGCAGCTCGGTGAGCCGGGCGGCGAGCCTGTCCCGGCCGGGCAGCCGGTCGCGCTGCCCGGCGTAGAGGGCGTCCTGCGCTGCCAGCCACTCCTTGGCCGCGGCGCTGCCGGGATCCTCGAGCCAGCGATACGGGTCAGCCACGATGCGGCCGTGGATGGTGTCGGCGACGTCGCTGCGCTCCGCGTCCGGGTAAGGGGCGCCTCCGTTGCGGGAATCTGGCCCGCGGGAATCGGTCATGACACGCACCCTATGACCGCTCTGACCGGCTGCGGGACCCGGCAGGCCAGCGCCGGCCCGGCCTCTGGTCACGTACCGCCGCCGCGCGGATACGCTATTGGTGTTGGCGGACGAGCCGTCCGGCAGTCACACTGGTCACGGGTGCCCCGGCGGCACGACCGGCGCTACCCGGCTGGAGGTGCGGTGCGTCGGGTATTGCTGCTCAATATCACTTATGAGCCGCTGACAACTGTCGGCCTGCACCGAGCCGTCTGCCTGGTCCTCGGCGAGAAGGCCGACGTCGTGCACGATGACGCCGACGGGACGACCCTGCATTCCTCATCCCTCCATCTGGTCGCTCCCTCGGTGATCAGGCTGCGCCGCTACATCCGCGTCCCGCACCGCAGCCGGGTCCCGCTGACCCGGGCGGCGCTCATGCGCCGGGACAACTACCTGTGCGCCTACTGCGGGGTCAAGGCTGACACGATCGACCATGTCATCCCGCGCAGCCGGGGCGGCCAGCACGTCTGGGAGAACTGCGTGGCCTCCTGCAACCGGTGCAACCACCGGAAGGCCGACCGGCTGATCGAGGAACTGGGCTGGAGCCTGCGCTGTGCCCCGGCCGTGCCGCGGGGCGCGCACTGGCGGCTGATCGGCGCCGCGCACGACGGCGATCCGCGCTGGGCTGCCTACCTGGCCGAGACGGCGGCCTGAGCGGCCCTGGCCGGGACCGCGGCCTGACCAGCCGTTGCGCGAACAGGGACGACTGCGGCGACGGCAGGCGCCAGGCACTCAGCGGGCCTGGCTGGCCCGGCCGCTGGCCGGACTGGCCTGGCCCCGTGCCGCTCCGGGCCGGCGGCGAGCGAGGCGGCGCGAGATCACCGCGAGCTCGCCGTCCTCGCCGGTCAGCACCTGAACGCCGGTCCCGAAGTACTGGGCGAGCAGGTCCTCGCGCAGCACGCCGGCCGGCGGCCCGGTGGCCGTCACCCGGCCGCCTGCCAGCAGCACCAGCCGGTCGGCGAACTGGCCGGCCAGGGTCAGGTCATGGATGGCGGACAGCACCGTCAGCGACCGCTCCCGCCGCAGCTCGTCGATCAGCTCGAGCGCGTCGACGCGGCGGCCGAGGTCCAGCGCGCTGGTCGGCTCGTCCAGCAGCAGCACGGGTGCTTCCTGCGCCAGCGCGCGGGCGAGCACCAGTCGCTGCAGTTCGCCGCCGGACATCGAACGCAGCGCCCGGCCCGCCATCGGGGCGAGGTCCAGCCGGTCGATGACGCTGGCGCAGGCCCGCCGGTCCGCCGCAGTCTCCATCCGCAGGTAGCCGATATGCGCGGTGCGGCCGAGCAGGACGTAGTCGCTGACCGTCATGTCGGGCGGCAGCTGCGGGCGCTGCGGCACGTAGGCGATCAGCCTGGCCAGCTCGCGGCGGCTCAGGCTGGCCGCCGGCCTGCCGGCCACGGTGATGCTGCCCTCGAAGCGCAGCAGCCGGGCGATGGCGTTCAGCAGGGTGGTCTTCCCGGCGCCGTTGGGGCCGATGACGGCCAGCCATTCGCCGTCGGCGGCCCGCCCGCTGATCCCGTCCAGCGCGATCGCGCTGCCGTAGCGGACCGTGAGGTCCTGGTAGCTGATCACGACAGGTCCTGGCTGGCCCGGCGGGAGCGGAGCACGAGCAGGAAGAAGGGGGCGCCGATGATCGCGGTGATCACCCCGATCGGCACCTCGTTGGGTGCCTGCACGGTGCGGGCGAGGATGTCCGCCAGCACCAGGAAGGCCGCTCCGCCGATCATCGAGACAGGCAGCAGGATCCGGTAGCTCGGTCCTGCGGTCAGCCTGACCGTGTGCGGGACGATGATGCCGACGAAGCCGATCAGGCCGCTGACCGACACGGCCGCGGCCACGCCGAGGGTGGCGGCGATCACGACGCTGAGCCGCAGCCTGGCCACGTTGACGCCGAGGCTGGTGGCCTCGGTCTCGCCGACCCGCAGCACGTCGAGCAGCCGCCGGTGGGCGAGCAGCGCGATCGCCGACACCGCGACGTAGGGAAGGATCAGCCACACATCCGACCAGGTCGCTCCCGACAGGCCGCCCAGGATCCAGGAGTAGACCGTCGCCAGCTGCTGGGTGTGCTGCTGCTGCAGGTAGGTCTGGAAGGCGGTGAGCAGCGCCGCCACGGCGATGCCGGCCAGCAGGATCGAGCCGGTGCCGCCGCCGATCGCGGCCGGCTTCCCGGACCGCTCGGCACTGGCGCCGAGCAGGTAGGTCACCGCGACGGCCACGGCGGCGCCGGCGAACGCGGCCGGCGGGAGCAGGCTCTGGCTGGCGCCGGTGACCACCACGACGGTGGCGCCCAGGCCCCCGCCTGCTGCCACCCCGAGCAGGTAGGGGTCGGCCAGCGGGTTGCGGAATATGCCCTGGTAGGAAGCGCCGCCGCCGGCCAGCATCGAGCCGACCAGAACGCCGAGCAGCACCCTCGGCAGGCGGATCTGCCAGACGATCGCGGCGTTCAGGGCCGGCACCGACAGGGCCGGGTGCCAGGGCAGCCTGATCAGGATGGCATCGGCCACTGCGGCCGGCGAGAGCCCGGCCGGCCCGATGCACACGCCGGCGACCACGGCGGCCAGCAGCGCCGCGCTGGCTACGGCCAGGGCCAGGGCCGGCCGGCTGTGCTGACGGCGGCAAGCCCGCCCCGCTGTCCCGGCTCAGCCAGGCCGGCGGCGCGGGCCGCGTCCGGCCCGGCTGGCCCGGCGGGGCTGGCGGGGCTGGCGGGGCTGGCGGGGCCGGCGGGCCGCGCGGCGTGCGGCTGCCTGGCGGCCCCGGCGGGTGCAGCCGCGGGCGTCGCGCCTGGCCCGCCGCGGCGCATCAGTCCGGTCACCGCGATCCGGACGCGACGTCGGCCTCGACCGCCTGCAGCAGGTCAGCGATGCGCGGCCCCCAGCGCGAGGCGATATCGGCGTTCAGCAGGATGATGTGCTTGTCCTTCACCGCGGTGAGGACGGACCAGCCTGGCCGGCTGTCGACGGTGGCCGCGTCCTGCCCGCCGCCGGTGCTTCCCGTGTCGGCCAGGATGATGTAGTCCGGATTGGCCCTGAGGATGTACTCGGCCGACAGGCTCGGATAGCCGCCAGCCGCGGCGGCGCCATGAGCGGCGTCAGCGATGCTCTTCATGCCCAGCAGCGAGAGCAGGCTGCCGATGAAGGTCGATGAGGTGACCGAGTAGTACGGGTCGACACCGACCTCGTAGTAGTAAGTGAGCGGCCGGGAGTGCCTGGGCTCGGCTGCCACGATCCTGCTGATCTGCGAGCGCAGCGCGGCGACCTCGCGCTGCGCCTGAGTGAGGTGCCCGGTGGCGCTGCCGAGCTGATCGATCTCGGCATACACATTGGCCACGGTGACGGCCGCCGGCAGGTAGAGCACGGGGATGGACAGGGCCGTCAGCTGCTTCTGGATCCCGTCCATGTTGTTGGAGATGACGACCAGGTCCGGCTTGTAGCCGGCGATCGCCTCCGCGTTCGGGGCGTAGGCCGACAGCTTGGTCTTCGGCGCCCGGCTGGGGTAGTCGGAGTCGCTGTCGACGGCCTTGACCTGGCTGCCGGCGCCGATGGCGTAGAGCATCTCGGTCGCCGTGGGGGACAGCGACACGATCGCGTCCGGCCGGGCCGGGATGCGCACGGCGCCGCTGGCCGTGCTGATGGTGACCGGGAAGCCGGCGGCAGCGGAGCTAGCCGCGGCCGGTCCGGCTCCGGCAGAGCCGGATCCGGAACTGCCGCATGCTGCACAGGCGACGGCTAGCGCGGCAGCGGCGGCCAGTGCTGGCAGCCGCCGGGCAGGAACTCGCATGATCATCCTCCGTTGGATCGTGGAGGACGAAGTGCGTCCGCTGCGATACCAACGGGGCATCGGAACGAGCCGCCCTTCCTCCGAGGACAGGTCGCGGACGCTGGCCAGGCGTCCGGGCTCGTCCTCAGGAGGAGGCATGACCGTTGCGGGACAGCGCCGGGATCTCACCGGCTTCGCTGGGCACAGCGCCGCCCCGGACTGCGCCCGGGACACCGGTACCATACCGCACCCGGCAGCTGAGCAGGGCCCGGGCGCTCGCGACACTCATGCCTGCCGCCGGATACCTGCCGCACGTGCCCCTGCCCGGGTACTCGCGGGCGGCTCGCCGGCGCCGCAGCGCGCCTGCCGGGGCGCACGCGAAGCCCGCCGAGGGCTCGCTAGCGCCCCCGGCGCGGATCCGGTGGGAGCGTGAGGAGTCGAACCTCGCCGGGCGCTGGGCCTGGTCCGCGCTGCGAGCCCGAGTCAACCGGCTCGCTTGCGCTCCCTCGGCTGTGCTGCACCTCCAGGCTGGCCCATCGGCGGGCGCGGCGCGAGAGGCCAAGGGCCCGGCTCGGCAGGGCACTAGGTCAGGGCCTCGGCCCTGGTCCGGAAGAATGCCGGGGCCCTTCCATCCCATACCTGGAAGGGCCGAGCTCAATCTGGCGTATGGCGCGGCGTGAATCCAGGACCGACACGCGCGGTGCTGCTGCCCGGATGGCGGCTGCCGCACAGCGTCAAGGGCGTGAGAATAACTAATTGCGTTCAACGGGTAACGCCACGTGCAATGGCAGCCGATAATGAGACAGACGCTGGCGGCGTGGGTACCCCCGAGCTCACGCCGCCGCGTCTTCCTGGCCTCCCCGGCCAGCCCCTGGCTCCGGGTCCCGGCGCCGCTTCCGGCCGGCCGGAAGCTCGGTAGGCCCGCGCCGGCGGTACACCTGCGGGGCCCGGGCCGGTAGCGTTCGGTATATGAGAGCTACCGGATTGCCAGCGGGCGACGGCGGAGCCCGCAGCCCTGATGCCCCGTTCGGGCGCATGCTCACGGCCATGATCACGCCGATGACCGGCGACGGGACAGTCGATGACGAGGGAGCTGCCCGGCTGGCCGATTACCTGGTCACCGACATGCGAAACGACGGCCTGGTGATCAGCGGGACCACAGGCGAGTCACCGACGACCTCGGACGCGGAGAAGGCCCGGCTGCTGCGCTCGGTGATCGAGTCGGTCGGTGACCGGGCCGTGGTCGTGGCCGGGGTCGGGACCAACGACACCGCTCACACCTGCGAGCTCGCCCGGCAGGCCGAGCGCGCGGGCGCGCACGCCCTGCTCGTCGTCACGCCGTATTACAGCAAGCCGCCGCAGGCGGGCCTGGTGGCCCACTTCACGGCGGTGGCGGACGCCACCGGGCTGCCGGTGATGCTGTACGACATCCCGGGCCGGACCGGCACGCCGATCGCGACCGAGACGCTGATCCGGCTGGCCCGGCATCCGCGGATCGTGGCCGTCAAGGACGCCAAGGGCGACCTCGGCGCCAGCTCGGTCGTCATGGCCACCACTGACCTGGTCTACTACTGCGGCGATGATCCGCTGAACCTGCCGTTCCTGGCGATCGGCGCGGCCGGTTTCGTCAGCGTGCACGGTCACGTGGCCGGCGACCGGCTGCACGAGATGATCGACGCCTACCGGGCCGGTGACGTGGCGACGGCGCTGGCCATCCACCGTGAGCTGCAGCCGGTCTACACCGGCATGACCCGCACCCAGGGCGTGATCACGACGAAGGCCGCCCTGGGGCTGCTGGGCCTGCCCGGCGGACCGGTGCGGCCGCCGCTGGTCGACGCGACCCCGGCCCAGATCGAGCAGCTACGCGCCGACCTGGTGGCAGGCGGTGTGAAGCTCCGGTGAGTCACCCGCATCCGGGGCTGGGCCTGCCGCCGCCCCTGCCCGCAGACGGCCTGCGCATCGTCGCCCTCGGCGGCCTCGGCGAGATCGGCCGGAACATGACCGTGTTCGAGCACGCCGGCCGGCTGCTCATCGTGGACTGCGGCGTGCTGTTCCCCGAGGACGACCAGCCGGGCGTGGACCTGATCCTGCCGGATTTCTCCAGCCTGGAGGGCAGGCTCGGCGACGTCGAGGCACTGGTGCTCACGCACGCGCACGAGGATCACATCGGCGGGGTGCCCTACCTGCTCCGGCAGCGCCGCGACATGCCCCTGGTCGGCTCCCGGCTCACGCTCGCGCTGGTGCAGAGCAAGCTGACCGAGCACCGCATCACGCCCGAGGTTGTCGAGGTCAGCGAGGGCCAGCGGCTCACGTTCGGTCCCTTCGGCCTGGAGTTCCTCTCCGTCAACCACTCCATTCCGGACGCGCTGGCCGTGGCGATCCGGACGAACGCGGGCGTGGTCCTGCACACCGGCGACTTCAAGATGGATCAGCTGCCGCTGGACGGGCGGCTGACCGACCTCGGCGGGTTTGCCCGGCTCGGTGCCGACGGCGTCGACCTGCTCATGGCGGATTCCACGAATGCCGAGGTCCCCGGCATCGTCACCAGCGAGCGCGTGATCGGCCCGGTGCTCTCCGAGGTCTTCGCCGCGGCCGGGCAGCGGATCATCGTGTCCTGCTTTGCCAGCCACGTTCACCGGGTGCAGCAGGTGATGGACGCGGCTGCCGAGCACGGCCGGAAGGTGGCCCTGGTCGGGCGCTCGATGGTGCGCAACATGGGCGTGGCCCGCGAGCTCGGCTACCTGCGGGTGCCGTCGGTTCCCGGCGGGCTGCTGGTGGATCTGCGCGAGGCTGAGGAGATGGCGCCGGATGAGATCGTGCTGATCTCGACCGGATCGCAGGGCGAGCCGATGTCCGCGCTGTCACGGATGGCCGGCCGGGATCACCCGATCCGGATCGCCGAGGGCGACACGGTCATCCTGGCCTCCTCGCTGGTGCCCGGCAACGAGACCGCGGTATCGCGCATCATCAACGACCTGACCAGGCTCGGCGCGCGCGTCGTGCACAAGGGCAACGCCATGGTGCACGTGTCCGGGCATGCCCCGGCCGGCGAGCTGCTCTACGTGCTGAACCTGGTCCGGCCGAGCAACTTCATCCCGGTGCACGGCGAGTGGCGGCACCTGCAGGCGCACGCCGATCTCGCGGAGCTGACCGGGGTGCCGCCGGGCAACATCGTGATCGCCGAGGACGGCGTCGTCGTGGATCTCGTCGGCGGCAAGATCGCGGTCACCGGGACGGTGCCCTGCGGCTACGTCTACGTGGACGGCCTGTCCGTCGGCGAGGTCACCGAGTCCTCGCTGAAGGACCGGCTGATCCTCGGCGAGGAAGGCTTCGTCTCGGTGGTCGTGGTCGTGGACTCCACCTCCGGCAAGGTCGTGGCCGGCCCGGAGATCCATGCCCGCGGCTCCGGCATCGACGACGCCGCCTTCGGCGAGGTGCGGCCGCGGCTTGAGGAGGCCCTGGCCAGGGCCGCTGCCGAGGGGATCAACGACGTGCACCAGCTGCGCCAGCTGGTCCGGCGGACCGTCGGCAAGTGGGTCAGCGATAACTACCGGCGCCGGCCGATGATCATCCCGGTGCTGGTGGAGGTCTGAGCGGGCTCAGCCCGGCGGGCTGCCGCGCAGCAGGAACCGCTGCAGCTTGCCGGTGCTGGTCCGCGGCAGGGCGGTGCGGAACTCGATGGCCCGCGGGTACTTGTAGGGCGCGATGCGCTGCTTGACGAAGCCCTGCAGCTCGCTGACCTTGGCGTCGCCTCCGGCGGCCGGGTCCCGCAGGACCACGAAGGCCTTGACGATCTGGCCGCGTGCCTCGTCCGGCACGCCGACGACGCCGCACTCGGTCACGTCGGGATGGCTGAGCAGGACCTCCTCGATCTCCGGGCCGGCGATGTTGTAGCCGGAGGAGACGATGATGTCGTCCGAGCGCGCCTGGTACCAGAAGTAGCCGCCGGCGTCCCTGACGTAGGTGTCGCCGGTGAGGTTCCAGCCATCCCGGACATAGCTCAGCTGCCGGCTGTCGGCCAGGTAGCGGCAGCCGGTCGGGCCCCGGACGGCCAGGCTGCCCGGCTCCCCGTCCGGCACCGGCTTGCCCTCGCCGTCGAGGACCACGGCGCGGTAGCCGGGCACCGCCCGGCCGGTCGCGCCGGGCCGGATCTCGCCGTCGGCCGCGGAGATGAAGATGTGCAGCAGCTCGGTGCTGCCGATCCCGTCGATGATGGCCGCGCCGGTCGCGTCGCGGAACGCCTGCCAGGTCGAAGCAGGCAGGTGCTCGCCGGCCGAGACCGGCCGGCGCAGGCCGCGCAGCTGCTCGGCCCGCCCGGCCGCGATCATCGCGCGGTAGGCGGTCGGCGCGGTGAAGCACACGGTCACGCCGCGGTCCGCGATCTGGTCGGCCAGCTCGGCGGGCGTCGCCTTCTCCAGCAGCAGGGTGGCCGCGCCGGCCCGCATCGGGAAGATCACCAGGCCGCCCAGGCCGAAGGTGAAGGCCAGCGGCGGCGTACCGGTGAACAGGTCATCGGCCGATGGCCTGAGCACGTGCCCGGAGAAGGTGTCGGCGACGGCCAGGACGTCCCGGTGAAAGTGCATCGTGGCCTTGGGGCGGCCGGTCGTGCCGGAGGTAAACGCGATCATCGCCACGTCGTCGGCGGCCGTGCGAACGCTGGCGAAGCTGTCCGGCTGCCGCTGGCCAGCACCGTCAGGTCGGAGGGGCCGGTGCCGCCGTAGCTGATGATCCGCAGGCCCTCCGCCCCGGCCGCGGCGAGCTCATCGGTCAGCCGGTGGTCGCAGAGGGCCAGGCTGACCCGGGCGATGTCACAGATCTTGGCGAGTTCGGCGGCGCGCAGCAGCGGCATGGTCGTGACCGGCACGCCGCCCGCCTTGAGCACCCCGAACCAGCAGGCCACCAGCCACGGGTTGTTCGGCCCGCGCAGCAGCACCCGGTTGCCCGGCAGCAATCCGAGCTGGTCCGCCAGCACCCGCGCTACCTGCGCGGAGCGGCGGGCCAGGTCGCCGTAGCTCCAGGCCTCGTCCGGGGACAGCAGGCACGGCCGGGCGGGTCCGCGGGCCGCGATCGTGGCGTCCAGCAGCTCGTCAGCGCAGTTGAGGCGGCTCGGGTAGCGCAGTCCCGGCAGGGTGAATTCCAGCTCCGGCCAGTGCGCGGCTGGCGGCAGGCTGTCCCGGCAGAACGAGTCGGCGTGAGCGGATGGCGACAGCTGCATGGCCGGACCTTCCTCGGGTCTCACCAGGACGCACCCAAGTATTCCGTTCCGGTGACGATAGTCAATGAACCGGAGCAACACCGCTCTGACCGGCGGTTAGCTAGGGTTCGCAGGGTGACAGGCAATCCGGCGGAGGCCGCGCCCGACGGCCGCAGCGCGCAGCCCCGCGCGCTGATCGTGACGATCTGCGGCCTGTATGCCCGTGAGGCCGGCGGATGGCTGAGCGTCGCGGCGCTGATCAGGATGATGGCCGAGCTTGGCGTCGACGAGGCCGCCGTCCGGTCGGCGATCTCCCGGCTCAAGCGGCGCGGGGTGCTCGAGCCGCGCCGCCGCGGCGGCGCGGCCGGTTACGCCCTCTCCGAGCGCGGCCGGGAGATCCTGGCCGAGGGAGACCGGCGGATCTTCGGCCGGCCGCGCGCCCGGCTGGCCGACGGCTGGCTGGTCGCCGTCTTCAGCGTGCCGGAATCGGAGCGCGGCCGGCGGCACGCGCTGCGCTCGCGGCTGGCCTGGCTCGGGTTCGGCATCGTGTCGGCCGGCGTCTGGATCGCCCCGGCGCACCTGGCCGCCGAGACCACGGACGTGCTGGCACGGTACGGGCTGTCCGGCTATGTCGACCTGTTCCGCGCTGATTACCTGGCGTTCGGGGAGGTGCGCGAGCAGCTGCGGCGCTGGTGGGACCTGGACCGGCTGGAGCAGCTGTACCAGGCCTTCCTGGATGACGCTGCCCCGGTGCGGGAACGCTGGCTCGCCCGGCCCGCCCCCGAGCCCGCCGCCCCCGAGCCCGCCGCCCCCGAGCCCGCCGCCCCCGAGCCCGCCGCCCCCGAGCCCGCCGCCCCCGAGCCCGCCGCCGCCGGAGCGGGCAGCCAGGCTAGGGGAGCCCAGGGCAGCGAGGCGGATGGCAGCGAGGCGGATGGCAGCGAGGCGGATGGCAGCGCCGCGGATGGCAGCGCCGCGGACGCGGGCCGGCCCGGCGAGGCGTTCGCTGACTACGTGCGCGTGCTGACGGCATGGCGGCGGCTGCCGTATCTCGATCCGGGCCTGCCGCCCGAGCTGCTGCCGGCAGGCTGGCACGGCTTGCGGGCGGCCGGGGCCTTCGCCGAGCTGCGCGGCCTGCTGGCCGGGCCGGCCCGCGCGCATGTCCGCGCCCTGACGGGTCAGCCGGCGGACGGAACCTGACGTGATCCCGGCCCGGCCGGGGGCAGGCCACGCAACGGTTCGGTACGCCTTGGGGATAAGCCCTGGGCAGAGCACGGCGGCGTGGGCTACGGTCCGTGGGGGGCTGCATCAATACCCGGGAGGAGCAGTCATGTACCAGTACCCGTCGGGCGGCCAGGAGCCAGTAGCACCGCAGCGCCCGTCGGCGCCGCCATCCGTGCTGACCGCCGTGAAGTTCATGTACGCCGGGGCCGCGCTGAGCGCCGTCGGGCTGATTATCGGCCTGCTGACGGTGCACAGCGTGCGGGCCGCCGTGCTGAAGAAATACCCGCATTACACCAGCGCCCAGGTGCACAGCGTGGAAGTCGCCGTCGTCGGCGGCGTGGTCCTCGTCGCCCTGATCGGCATCGGCCTGTGGCTCTGGATGGCCTGGGCAAACGGCCGGGGGAAGAACTGGGCCAGGATCGTCGCCACCGTGCTGTTCGGCATCAACACGCTGGACCTGCTGCTGTCGGTCAGCCGACCGCACGCGGTGCTGAGCCTGCTGCTCTCGCTCCTGACCTGGCTGGCCGGCCTGGGCGCGATCGTGTTCCTGTGGCGCAGCGAGTCGTCCGCCTACTTCTCGGCCGGGAGGACGGCGTAGCCCTGGATCTCGACCAGCGCGGCGAGGTCCCAGAGCCTGGACACGCCGACGGCGGCCATCGCGGGATACTGCGGACCGGCCAGCCGCCGCCAGATCGCGCCGATCTCGCGGCCGTGCGCCCGGTAGTCGGCCAGGTCGACCGCGTAGATCGTCAGGCTGGCCAGGTGCTCTGGTGACCCGCCCGCGCCGCGCAGCGCCGTCAGCAGGTTGCCCAGTGCCCGCTCGAACTGGTCCGCGACCGTCTGGCCGGCGATCGTGCCGTCTGCCGTCAGCGCGGTCTGCCCGGCCAGGAAGACCAGCGTGCCGCCGGTCGCGCGGACGGCATGGGCGAAGCCGGACGGGCCCGCCAGCGCGGGCGGATTGACTCGCTCGATCATCCCTGCACCTCCTGGGCCCTGGCGGGCCTCCCACGGTAGAGCACCGGATCCCGCCCGGCTGCCGCGTCCGGGCGCCCCGGCCGGGTCAGGTCCGGCCGGGGCGCCAGCGGGCGTGCCGGGTGGCGGGCTCGCCCTCCCTGATCAGCGCGAGCCGCGGCCGGGGACCGTCGGTCCGGCCGGCCTGCGGCGGCGCGCTGCCTGGCCGCCACTGCACGGGCCAGTCAGCGCCGGGCCCGCTGTATCCCTGTGCGGCGGCCGCGTGCAGCGTCCAGTTCGGGTCGTGCAGGTGCGCGCGGCCGAGCGCGCACAGGTCCGCCCGCCCGGCCAGGATGATGGAGTTCACGTCGTCATAGGAGGAGATGACGCCGACCGCGATGGTGGCGATCCCGGCCTGGTTGCGGATCGCGTCGGCGAACGGCGTCTGGTAGGACCGGCCGAAGGCGGGCTGCTCCTCGGGCACTACCTGCCCGGTCGAGGTGTCGATGGCATCGGCCCCGGCGGCTGCGAACGCGCGCGCGATCTCGACGGCGTCCTCGCCGCGGATGCCGCCATCGGACCAGTCGGTAGCGGAGATCCGGACCGTCATCGGCTTGGCCGCGGGCCAGATCGCGCGCATGGCGGCGAAGACCTCCAGCGGATAGCGGAGCCGCCCGGCCAGCGAGCCGCCGTAGCCGTCCGTGCGCCGGTTGGTCAGCGGGGAGATGAAGGAGGACAGCAGGTAGCCGTGCGCGCAGTGCAGCTCGATCAGGTCGAACCCGCAGCGCTGCGCGGCCGCGGTGGCCGCGGTGAACTGCTGCTTGATCTGCTCCATCTCGGTCAGGGTGAGCTCGCGCGGCACCTGGCTGACGCCGCGGCGGTAGGGCAGCGGGGACGGCGCGCAGACTTCCCAGTTGCCCTCGGCCAGCGGCTGGTCGATGCCCTCCCACATCAGCCGGGTCGAGCCCTTGCGGCCGGAATGGCCGAGCTGCAGGCCGATCCGGGCGGTGGACGAGTCGTGCACGAAATCGGTGATCCGCCGCCAGGCCCGCTCATGCGCCGGCGCGTACATCCCGGCGCAGCCGGGCGTGATCCGGCCCTCCGCGCTGACGCAGACCATCTCGGTCATCACCAGGCCCGCCCCGCCGAGCGCCTTGCCGCCCAGGTGCACCAGGTGGAAGTCCGAGGGGGTCCCGCCGGCGGCCGAGTACATGTCCATGGCGGACACCGCCACGCGGTTCTTCAGCTCGAGCCCGCGCAGCCGCAGTGGCTGGAACATCGGCGGGATGATCTCGCCGGAGCCCATCCCGCGCCGCTTCTCGTGCCCGGCGAACCAGGCATCGATCCGCTCAGTGAACTCAGGATCGCGCAGCCGCAGGTTGTCGTGGGTGACCCGGCGGCTGCGAGTGATGATGTTGAACGCGAACTGCTCGGGCTCCTGGTCCAGGTACTGCCCGAGGTTCTCGAACCACTCCAGGCTGGCCTGCGCGGCCCGCTGGGTGGACGCGACGACCGGCCGGCGCTCTGCCTCGTAGGCCGCCAGCGCGGCATCGAGGCCGGCGTTCTCGTTCAGGCACGCAGCCAGGGCCAGCGCGTCCTCCATGGCCAGCTTCGTGCCGGAACCGATGGAGAAGTGCGCCGTGTGCGCGGCGTCGCCGAGCAGCACGATGCTGCCATCACGCCAGCGGGCGCAGCGCACCGTGGCGAAGCTGATCCAGCGCGAGTTGTTGGCGTGCACCTGGTGGCCGCCCAGCAGGCGGCCGAAGATCTCCCGGATCCGGGCGATCGACTCGTGGTCGGACTCGCCCGGCGCGAGCTTGCGTCCGGCCAGCTGACCGAACCCGGCCGCGCGCCAGACGGCATCGTTCATCTCCACGATGAACGTGCTGCCGGCCGCGTCGTAGGGGTAGCCGTGCACCTGCATGACCCCGTGCGGGGTCTGCTCGATGCAGAACTTGAAGGCGTCGAAGACCAGGTCGGTGCCGAGCCACATGTACTGGCAGCGCCGGACATCCCGATCAGGCCGGAACGATCCCGCCATGCTGGCCCGGATCACCGAGTTGGCCCCGTCGGCGGCGACGACGAGGTCATGGCCAGCCGCCAGCTCGGCGGCCGGCGGCGCCTCGGCCCGGTAGCAGACGGTGACCCCCAGCTCCGCGCAGCGGCGCTGCAGGATCGCCAGCAGCCGGCGCCGGTTCATCGCAGCGAAGCCATGCCCGCCGCTGGTGATCACCTGGCCCTTGACCTGAACGTCGATGTCATCCCAGCGGGCGAACTCGCGCTCCATCTGCCGGTAGATCACCGGGTCGGCGTTCTCGATGCCGCCCAGGGTCTCGTCCGAGAACACCACGCCGAAGCCGAACGTGTCGTCCGGTGCGTTGCGCTCCCAGACGGTGATCTCGGCATCGGGGGACAGCTGGCGGGCCAGCGCGGCGAAATACAGGCCGCCGGGGCCGCCGCCGGCAACGGCGATGCGCACTCGGGCCTCCACGGGACGGGCGGCTGCCCGCGGGAGCGGACAGACGCGACAGTATGCCGGGCAGCGGACGATCGTCAACGCAACGCTATGCCAGCTGACCTGCGCCGCGGCGCCGGCATGGCCAGCCTGACGGCCGCCGGGCGGCCGCCGGGCGGGCGGCGGCCGGCCGGAGTGGTAAATTTCGCTGTCGGCGACACGCCCGGCAAGATCCTTTCTTGACCGGGAAATGCTCGCTACCGTGAGAAACATGGCGACTCGTGCGCCCAGGAGCGCAGCACGCCCGGGTAACGGCACGGCCGGCCGCCCGCGGCAGCCGGGCGGCCGCACCGGGCGGACCAGGCAGCGCAGCGCGCCGTCGCCGAGCCGGCCACGGGCATCAAAGGCTGGTCGCCGCCGGCCGCGGTCCGGCGGCCGCCGCATCACCCGGCAGCCGCAGCCGCCGGCCAACCCGATTGTCATCCTGGCGGGCTGGATAGCCGCCGCGGTCAGCGCGGCCTGGATGGCACTGGCGCATGCGACCGGCGTGGTGGCCCGCGCCTTCGGCCGCAGCGCGCGGGACCTCGATCCGGCTCATCGCCGGGACGGCGCCGGACTGGCCGTGCTCTGCGCCGCCATCGTTGCCGCGGTCGCGACCTGGTGGCATGTCGGCGGCGTGGTCGGCCGGCCGGTGATGTCCGTGCTGTCCGGCGGTTTCGGCGCCGCCGCCTGGACCGTCCCGCTGCTGCTGGTCCTGCTGGCCTGGCGGCTGCTGCGGCACCCGGACCGTAATGCGGATACGGCGCGCATGGTCATCGGCTGGACCGCGCTGATCATCGGGGCCCTCGGCCTGCTGCACATCGCGTCCGGCACCCCGGCGCCGCGGGACGGCGCCGCCGCCATGCGGGCCGCGGGCGGCCTGATCGGCTACGCGGCTTCCGCTCCGCTGGTGGCCGGCATCACCAGGTGGGCCGCCGTCCCCGTGCTGGCCCTGGTGGCCGGCTTCGGCCTGCTGGTGATCACCGGGACGCCGCTGCATCAGGTGCCCGCCCGCCTGGCCGAGCTGCACGGCCTGCGCCGCCGGCCAGACGGGGACGGCGAGCCGGGCCAGGGCGCGCCGGAGGAGGGCACGGCCCGGCTCCGGCAGCTGGGCCGGGGCCGGGGCAAGCCGGCCGCGATCGAGGCGGGTGACCACCACCGGCCCTACGACACGCCCCTGCTGGACGGGACGTCCCGGCGGCAGGGCGGCGCCGGCAGCGCCGCCGCCGCGGCATCGGCCGGGCGGGCGGCCGTGGCGCCCGCGGAGCCGGCCCCGGAGGGGCTCATGTTCTCGGCGCCGGGCGCGGCCGCCGAGGGCGCCGCGGCAGCGGGAGAGGCCGGCTGGCGGCAGGCCTGGTTCGGCGACGCCGGCAAGCCGGGCGATGCGGCGGCGGACGCGGCGCCGCACGCGGCCGGCCTGGCGGACGCGGACGGCCAGGCCGGGCCGCACAAGCCCGAGCAGCTCAGCCTGGCCGCGGCCAGCTACACGCTGCCGCCGACCGCGCTGCTGAAGCCGGGCAGCGCGCCTAAGGCCCGCACTCGCGCCAATGACGCCATGGTCGAGGCGCTCTCCGTCGTGCTCGAGCAGTTCGAGGTGGACGCCCAGGTCACCGGGTTCACCCGCGGCCCGACCGTCACCCGGTACGAGATCGAGCTGGGGCCCGCCGTGAAGGTCGAGCGGGTGACCGCGCTGTCCAAGAACATCGCCTACGCGGTGAAGAGCGCCGACGTCCGGATCCTGTCGCCGATTCCGGGCAAGTCCGCGATCGGGGTGGAGATCCCGAACACCGACCGGGAGATCGTCAGCCTGGGCGACGTGCTCCGGTCGCCGGCCGCCACCTCCGACCACCATCCGATGGTGGTCGGGCTGGGCAAGGACGTGGAGGGCCGCACCGTGGTGGCCAACCTGGCCAAGATGCCGCACATGCTGATCGCCGGCGCCACCGGGGCGGGAAAGGCGCTCGCGCTCGACACTCCGATCCCGACGCCTGCGGGCTGGACGACCATGGGCGAGATCCAGCCGGGCAGCGAGGTCTTCGATGAGCGCGGTCACCGGTGCATGGTCATCGCAGCCACCCCGGTCATGCACGGCCGCCCCTGCTATGAGGTGGAGTTCTCCGACGGCACCGTCATCGTGGCCGACGCGGAGCACTTGTGGCAGACCGACACCGTAGCGCGGCGGGGCCAGCGCGGGAAGGTGACGGGCGGGCTGCCGTACTGGCCGGCCGCGGGGGTGGCACGGGCGACGCGGCGGGCAGCGGAGGTACTGGGCGAGCCGGACCGGCTGGTGACGACCGCAGACGTGCTGGCTGACGTAGGAGACCAGTTCCGGAACGTGCTCGATGTCCTCGTCAGCGGCCTGCCGCATGAGGGCAGGAAAGCGCGGCCCACCTGCCAGCGCAACGGGCGCACAGTCAGCTTCCGGGCGCCGGTGTACTCGCGGCAGCTGATCGACAAGATGCTGGCTGAGCGGGTCAGCACTCCGGCCGGTTACAGCCGGCCGCGTCAGTCCGGCGATGAACCGGTCACCACGGCGCAGATCGCCGCTTCCTTGCACGCGCTCGGGCGGGCGAATCACTCCATCCCAGTCTGCGGCCCGCTCGACTACCCCGAGCGGGACCTTCCGGTGGCGCCGTACACGCTCGGCGCCTGGCTGGGCGACGGGCACGCGGAAGGCCCCGGCCGCACCAGCGCCGACCAGGAGATCATCGACGCGATCCGCGGTGACGGGTACGTGGTCACCAGCAACAGCCGCCCGCTGAGCCACGGGATCGCGGAGCCCGGCGCCGGATCGAAGCAGCAGCAGGCCCGCTTCGGGCTGAAGCCGCACCTGCGCGAGCTGGGCGTGCTGAGGAACAAGCACATCCCGGAGCCGTACCTGCGGGCAGCGATCGGGCAGCGCCGGGCGCTGCTCGCGGGCCTGATGGACTCGGGCGGGTACGGCAGCACGGCGGGCATGGCGGAATTCTCGGTGACCAGCGAGCGTCTGGGCCGCGACGTGCTGGACCTGGTGCGCGGGCTCGGCTACAAGGCCACGCTGCGGACCACGTCATGCGAGGGCCGCAGCGGGCGTACGCCGGCCGTCTACGCCGTCAGGTTCAAGCCGCACGAGCCAGCCTTCCGGCCGGACCGGAAGCTTGCCCGCCAGGCCGACATCCAGCCGAGGAGCGCGGCGCGGCAGCGATACATCGTGGACGTGCGGCCCGTCGAGTCGGTGCCGGTCCGCTGCATCCAGGTGGACAGCCCCAGCCGCCTGTACCTGGCCAGCCGTTCCTGCATCCCTACGCACAACTCGACGTGCGTCAACGGCCTGATCACCTCGATCCTGCTGCGGTCCACCCCCGATGAGGTCCGGTTGGTCCTGATCGACCCGAAGCGGGTTGAACTCGCCGCCTACCAGGGAGTTCCGCACCTGATCACGCAGATCATCACCAACCCGAAGCGCGCGGCCGATGCCCTGCAATGGGTGGTTGGCGAGATGGACCGCCGCTACGACGATCTGGCCGCCTCGGGCTTCCGGCACTTGGACGATTTCAACAAGGCCGTCCGCGCCGGGCGGCTCACCCCGCCGCCGGGCAGCGAGCGGGTCTACACGCCGTACCCCTACCTGCTGGTGATCGTGGACGAGCTGGCGGACCTGATGATGGTCGCGCCCCGTGATGTCGAGGACGCGATCGTCCGGATCACCCAGCTGGCCAGGGCGGCCGGCATCCACCTCGTGCTGGCGACGCAGCGGCCGAGCGTGGACGTCGTGACCGGCCTGATCAAGGCCAACGTGCCCTCCCGGCTGGCCTTCGCCACCTCCAGCCTGACCGACAGCCGGGTCATCCTGGATCAGCCGGGCGCGGAGAAGCTCGTCGGGCAGGGCGACTCGCTGTTCCTGCCGATGGGCGCCAGCAAGCCGATCCGGCTGCAGAATGCCTTCGTCACCGAGAAGGAAATCCGCGAGATCGTCGCGCACTGCAAGCGGCAGGCCGAGCCCGAGTACCGTGAGGACGTCACCGTCGCGGAGAGCCGGCAGCGGGAGGTGGACGCCGACATCGGCGACGATCTCGAGCTGCTGCTGCAGGCGGCCGAGCTTGTCGTCAGTACCCAGTTCGGGTCGACATCGATGCTGCAGCGCAAGCTCCGGGTGGGCTTCGCCAAGGCAGGAAGACTGATGGACCTGCTGGAGAGCCGCGACGTTGTCGGCCCGAGCGAGGGCTCCAAGGCGCGGGACGTCCTGATCAGGCCGGACGACCTGGCTGAGCTCATGTCCTCGCTGCGCGGCGGCGACAGCTGATCACGGCAGCTGACCGGTGCGAGCTGATCCGCGCGAGCTGATCGGTGCCAGCCGGATTGGCGCGGCGAGCAGCCGGGAACTAGACCAGCACCAAGACGCGGCAGAAGGCAATGCCTCGCGGTTCTCGCCGGACGGTAGCCGGATGTCTACACTTGGTGACCGTTCCCCTGTAGGGGGGATCGGGGGAAACAGCGTTACTGCGCCGGGGGCCCGGGCGGTCCCGGCGCGTGCGTGCGAGCAATGGAGGCGCCGCGTGAGCATCGGTGAAGCCCTGGCAGCGGCACGCCGCGATGCCGGTCTCACCATTACGCAGGTCAGCCAGCGAACTTGTATCCGGGAAACGATCATCCGGGGCATTGAGCGAGGCGACTACTCCGCCTGCGGAGGTGATTTCTATACCCGCGGGCACATCCGGAGCATTGCGCGCGCCGTGGGCGTGGACCCGGAGCCGCTTGTCCGCGAGTACGACGCGACGCAGGGGACGCCGCAGGCCATTACCGCCGCCGACATCTTCGAGCCGTCGACGCCGATCAAGCTGAAGGAGCGGCGCCGTCCCAACTGGAGCCTGGCCATGCTGGTGGCCCTGGTGGCGGTCATCGGCGGCGGCATCCTGTACTTCGTGACGAATTCGCCGGCCAGCCCCACGGCGAACCAGGTCATCGCCCCGGCGCACCCGGCGACCAAGGCGGTCACCCCGCCGGCGCACGCTCCGGTGAAACCGGCCGCCACCGCGCTGCAGCGGCGGCGGCTGCACGAGGTCGTGATCCATCTCACCGCGGCTTCCCAGGACTGCTGGGTCGAGCTGACCAGCACCGCTGGCACGCTGATCTACCAGGGCACCATCCTGCCGGGTGACTCGAGGACGTGGGTCGAGCACCAGGTCGTCGACCTGCGGCTGGGGAACCCGGGCGCAGTCGCGCTCACCGTGAACGGCAAGGTCACCTCGCCGGGAGCCGGCACCCAGCCGGTCACGCTCAGCCTGGGGCCTGCCCTGCGGACCGCCGGGTAGCCGCGCCGGCGCCCGCTGGTGCCCTGGCACCTGCCGTCTTACCGTAGTCTGCCGGTGTGTCATCGAGCGATGAGATCCCGCAGGCGCCCCGCCGCAGGGTCAGCCTGGTGACCCTGGGCTGCGCCCGGAACGAGGTGGATTCCGAGGAGCTGGCGGCGCGGCTCGAAGCCGGTGGCTGGGCTCTCGCCGACGGCGCCGACGACGCGGACGTTGTGCTGGTCAACACCTGCGGTTTCATCCAGGCGGCCAAGCAGGAATCTATCGATGTCCTGCTGGACGCCGCGGCCGGCGGCGCGCACGTGGCCGCGGCGGGCTGCCTGGCCGAGCGCTACGGGTCCGGCCTGGCCGACGCGCTGCCCGAGGCGCAGGTGCTCAGCTTCGACGACTACGCGGACATCGGGGCCCGGCTGGACGCGATCGCGGCCGGCCGGCGATGGCAGGCGCATGAGCCCAGGGACAGGCGCGCCCTGCTGCCCATCTCCCCGGTCTCCCGGCCAGGGGCCGGCGCCGGGCAGCTGCCCGGCCACGGCGGCCGGGTCCGCAGCAGCGCGGACATCCCCGACCTGCCTCCCGGCGTGGCCCCGGCATCCGGTCCGCGGGTGCTGCGGCGCCGGCTGAGGCGGCGGAGTCGTGGCCCCGCTGAAGATCGCTTCTGGCTGTGACCGCCGGTGCACCTTCTGCGCCATCCCCGCCTTTCGCGGGTCCTTCGTATCCCGCCCGCCGCAGGACCTGCTGGCCGAGGCGGACTGGCTGGCCGGGCACGGGGCCCGCGAGCTGCTGCTGGTGAGCGAGAACTCCACGTCCTACGGCAAGGACCTCGGTGACCTCAGGCTGCTGGAGGCCCTGCTCCCGCAGCTGGCCGCGGTGCCGGGGATCAGCCGGGTGCGGGTGAGTTACCTGCAGCCGGCCGAGCTGCGCCCCGGGCTGATCGAGGTACTGGCAGGCACGCCCGGCGTGGCGCCCTACTTCGACCTGTCCTTCCAGCACGCCAGCGGGCCGGTGCTGCGGTCGATGCGCCGGTTCGGCGACCGGATGAGGTTCTGCGGCCTGATCGGCCAGATCAGGCAGCTGGCTCCGGGCGCGGGCATCCGGTCGAACTTCATCGTCGGGTTCCCCGGTGAGACCGAGGACGACGTTGATGAGCTGCAGCAGTTCCTGATTGACGCGCGGCTGGACGCCATCGGCATCTTCGGGTACTCCGACGAGGACGGCACGGAGGCGGCCTCGCTGCCCGGGCAGCTGCCCGAGGACGAGATAGCCCGCCGCGTCGGGGAGCTCGCCGACCTGGCCGACGACCTGATGGCGCAGCGGGCGGCTGAGCGAATCGGCGAGACAGCGGACGTGCTCATCGACGAGGTCCTGGCGGACGGGGTCTACCTCGGCCGGGCCGCGCACCAGGCGCCCGAGGTCGACGGCAGCACGGAGGTGCGTTCCGCTGTCACGGCGGCACCGGGCGACATCCTGCGGGTGACCGTGTCCGGCTCCGACGGCGTGGACCTGCAGGCCGAAGCGGCCGGTCCGGTGACGGCTGAGCCTGTCTGCACTGCGGGAGCGCGTTGAGCCGGTTCGCTGCCGGTGAAGCGGAGGGCGATGGCGCGGGCGGCGGCCAGGCTGCCGCCGCACCGGGCCTGGTCAATATCGCGAACGCGCTGACGGTGCTCCGGCTGATCCTGGTGCCGGTCTTCGTCCTGCTGCTGCTGGCCGGCAGCACCGGCGGCCGGACGGCCGCGTTCGTGGTGTTCGCCGTCGCCTCGGCCACTGACCTGCTGGACGGCGAGCTGGCCCGGCGCCGCGGCCTGATCACCGACTTCGGCAAGATCGCCGACCCCATTGCCGACAAGGCGCTGACCGGGTCGGCGCTGGTCACCCTGTCCGTTCAGGGTCAGCTGGCCTGGTGGATCACCGTGGTCATCCTGGCCAGGGAGCTGGTGGTGACCGGACTGCGGTTCTGGGTGATCCGCCGCGGTGTCATCGCCGCCAGCCGCGGCGGCAAGGTCAAGACCCTGCTGCAGGTCGTCGCGATCTGCCTCTACATCCTGCCGTGGGACCTCGGGCTGTCGCGGGAGATCGTGATGGCGGCCGCGGTGGTGGTGACCGTCGTCACCGGCATCGACTACGTGGTCAGGGCCGTGCGGCTGCGCCGGGCGATTCCCGGCCAGCCGCCGCCGGCCCGCGGTCCCGGCGGCGGGCACGGCTCCGGCGGCAGCCGCGGCGCCCCCGCTGCCGACGAGAGGGCGGGTGAGGGCACGTGATGAGCCGCGATGAGACCGCCGAGCTGGCCGGGACGGCCATCGCGCTGCTGACCGCACGGGGCGAGACGGTCGCCGCGGCTGAGTCGCTCACCGGGGGGCTGGTGGCCGCGGCGCTGACCTCGGTGCCCGGCGCGTCGGCGGCCTTCCGCGGCGGGGTGATCGCCTACGCCCCCGACCTGAAGGCGTCCGTCCTGGGCGTGCCCGCCGGGCTCCTCTCGGCGCACGGGGCGGTCCACCCGCAGGTCGCCGCGGCCATGGCGGAAGGGGCCAGGACCCGGCTGGGCGCGACCTTCGGGGTCGCCACGACGGGGGTGGCGGGCCCGGACCCGGCGGATGGCCAGCCGGTCGGCACGGTCTACATCGCCGCCGCATCCGCCGCCGGCAGCGCGGTGTCGGAGCTGGTGCTGACCGGCAGCAGGTCCCGGATCCGCGAGGCAACGGTGCAGGCCGTGCTGTCGCTGCTGATCCGGAAGATAGGGGAGGTGACAGGGGAAGAGACGAGCTGATTACAGTGTTACGTGTTTGTTAAGGATCTGAACACGCAGCTATGCCCTCTCCCGCACGGTCCGTGAGGGCAGGTACGGTGGGGGTACTAGTGACTGTGGCCTCGGGGAGGGAGAGCGACGATGGTCCTGCTTCGTCACTTGGTCGGTGACGCGCTGCGGCGGCTCCGTCTCCGGCAAGGTCGTACCCTTCGCGAGGTATCGGCGGCAGCGCGCGTCTCGCTCGGCTACCTGTCCGAGGTGGAGCGCGGCCAGAAGGAAGCGTCATCCGAGCTGCTGGCCTCGATCTGCGGGGCCCTGGGAGCACCCCTTTCCCAGGTTCTCCGGGAGGTTTCCGACAACTTCGCGCTCGCCGAGCTGCAGAGCGAGCCGGTCTTCAGCGGGCCGGTTGAGCGGTCTATCGATGCCCCGGCCAGGCCGGCCCCGTCGACCTCAGGCGAGCAGGACGTGCCAGTCAGCCCGTCGGCCTCGCACCGGGTGATGGTGCCCCGCGGGCTCCAGGTGCCCGGCGGGCACCGGATGGTCGTGACGGCGCCGCAGCGCAGGATCAGCGTTCGCGGCGACGGGCGGCTCGTGCCGCAGCCGGATCCGCTCCTCGATCAGGCCTCGATGCCAGAGCCGGAGTTCGACCGGGAAAGCCGCGATATCACGAACATGGTGCCGGTCTAGACCGGCACCAGCCTGGCCAGGTGCGGGCCCGCCGGGCACGGGTCGTCATCCCGGCTATCCGGCGGCACTGCGGCCGGAGGCTGGATCAGGCCCATGCCTGCGGGTTGGCAGCCAGCTGCTGCACGCTCTCCGGCAGCTTGCCGGAGACGATGTGCTCCAGGGTGACCTCTTCCAGGATGGCCCGCTCGTTCGCCCTCAGCGCAATCCAGACCGTCTGCAGGGGCGCGGCAGCCCCGATGTAGCCGAGATTCTCCGGCCGCTCGCCGCGGACGCCGACCAGCGGCCCGTCGATCGCCCGGATGATGTCGGCCAGCGAGATCTCGCCGGCCGGCCGGGCCAGCCAGAATCCGCCGTCCGGCCCGCGCTGGCTGCGCACCAGGCCGGCCCGGCGCAGCTGCGTCAGGATGGCCTCCAGGAACTTGCCGGGAATGGCCTGCGTCCTGGCCAGCTGGTCAGCTGTCACGTGGCCGCTGGCGGCTGACAGCTCGATGGCGGCGCGGAGGGCGTAATCGGCGCGGGCGGACAAGCGCATATCCAGCATTATGCAGCCAGCCGGTGATGACGCGTCCGCGGCGCACGGCTGAATCACCAGCAAAGCTGCCGGCAAGGTCACTATCGGGCCAGCGCGACGACCGGGAGGCGGGCAGCCGGGCACGCGCCTGGCCGTCGGCGGGCATACGCCGGGCATCCGCGGTGGCGTCAGCGGCTGGTCAGCCCGAGCACCTGGTGCCGACGGCCGTCAGCGGGCGGGATATCGGCGATCAGCCGGAGCGCGCGGGCCGGCAGGTCCAGGCCGGAGTCGGGCGGCGCCCATTTCACGAAGCAGCGGCCGGAGCCGGCGCCGACCTCGAAGGTCAGGCCGCCGACCTCGTTCTGCCAGGCCAGCCGGGCCGGCCTGCCTGCGGCCACAGCCCGGACGCAGGCCCGGCTGCCGGCGGCGCCGGGACGTTGCCTGCCAGGTAGGGCGCCGCCCTGGCCAGCAGGTCACCGGCCAGCAGCGGCCGCACGGAGTCCGCCACATCGACCAGTTCGGCGGTGATCTCGGCTCCAGGCTCGTGCTCCCAGTCATCGGGGGTCGGCGGGCTGAGCGCCGGGTCGATCCGGTGCAGGCGGCCCAGCATCCGGCCGAGGTCGGCCGCCAGCCCGCCGGGGTCCGTCAGCGGAGCCTGGTCGGCGGCGGCGCCGGGCATCATCCGGTAGCCGTTGAAGGGATAGGGGAACCAGTCGCCCGGCTGGCCGACCCAGTCAAAGCGGGCACCATCGGCCCGAGCGCGCCGGCCACGATCGGCATCATCTCGATCTCGCGCCGGAGCCACGGCACGCGCTCGGGCGCGCTTGGGGAAACGGAATATCCGCCCGCCTCCCACGGTGAACAGCTCGTAGTCCCAGCCAGCCCCGAACGGGCGAACCTCGAGGCCGCGCAGTTGGGGGAACTGATCCCCGATCACCCTGGCCGCCAGCGAGGCACTCAGCGGCCGGTCGGTCCGGCCGTAGCTGCCGCCCACCGCGTCAGTATGGCAAGCGGGCCGCCTGGCGCCCAGCGGTTATTGCCGCGGGCATGCTGGCGGCGGGGCACCGTTTCGCGCGCAGGAAACGTGCGGCGACGCTCAGCGCCGGGCGGCCAGCCCGGCCTGGCGGGTCCGGTAGGCGGCGACGTTGGTGCGGTTGGCGCATGCGGTGCCGCAGAAGCGCCGGGACCGGTTCCTGGACAGGTCGACGTGCACGCTCGTGCAGTCGTCCGCGGCGCATGCCCGCAGCCGGTCCAGCTGCCCGGTGCGGATGACGTCCGTGAAGGCCATGGCCGCCTCGACGGCCATCCGGTCGGCCAGCGGCGCGGCCGGGGAGGTGGCGTGCAGGTGGTAGTCCCAGCCGTCGTGCTTCACCAGCTGCGGCAGCGCCCTCGCCTCCCGGAGCAGGGCGTTGACGAGGGCGGCGGCGTCGTCCTCGGTCATCTCCCAGAGCTGCTCGAGCCGCGGCCGCAGCCGGCGCACGGCATCCAGCTCGGCCTGGTCGTGCGTGCGCTCGCCGCTCCACCGCCAGGCCGCGACGAAATCGTCGAGCGCCGCGGTGTCGGGCAGTCCCTCGCGGTCGCGGCCGGTGTTGACGAGGGCGGCGGCGGCGGCCAGCGCCACCTCGGTGTCATGAGCAAAAAGCAATTTGACTCCTTTCGGGCCCCGCCGCTAGTGTCACTAGCGTAATACATGTTTGCTCATTACAAGGCCTGCTGATGACGGGAGCGTGACAGTGAGCACCGCGGGAACCAGCGCCGTCCGGTCCGGGCCAGGCGGTATCGGCGTGACTCTCGCTGTGCTGTCGGCCGCGACCTTCGGCACGTCCGGGACGTTCGGCACGTCGCTGATCCAGGCCGGGTGGAGCCCGGCTGCCGCCGTTGTCGCTCGGATCACCGCCTCGGCCCTGATGCTGACCGTGCCAGCCGTGCTGCAGCTGCGCGGCCGCTGGTTCCTGCTGCGGCGGGAGGCCGGCCGGGTGATCGCGTTCGGCCTGGTCGCCGTGGCCGGCTGCCAGCTGTTCTACTTCAATGCCATCCAGCGGATGCCGGTCGGCGTGGCCCTGCTGCTGGAGTACATGGGGGTCGTGCTGGTCGTTGGCTGGCTGTGGCTGCGGCACGGTCAGCGTCCCCGGCGTCTCACCGTCACGGGCGCGGTCGCCGCCATCGCCGGCCTGGTGCTGGTGCTCAACCTGACCGGCCCGGACCGGGTCAGCCCGGTCGGCGTGATGTGGGGGCTGCTCGCCGCCGTGGGCCTGGCGATCTACTTCATGCTCTCGGCCGCCGCCGGCGATGAGTCGCTGCCGCCGCTGGCGATGGCATGGGCCGGGATGTGCGTCGGCGGTACCGTCCTGGCCGGGCTCGGATGGGCCGGCGTGCTGCGCCTGGCCGCCACGACCAGCCCTGTCGACATGGCCGGGCACCGGGTCAGCTGGCTGCTGCCGGTGCTGGGGCTGTCGCTGGTGGCAGCGGTGATCGCCTACGTGGCGGGCATCGGCGCCGCGCGTCGGCTCGGGCCTAAGCTCGGCTCGTTCTTCGGCATGGGCGAGGTGCTGTTCGCGATTCTGTTCGCCTGGCTGCTGCTCGGCCAGCTGCCCTCCGCCATGCAGTTCCTCGGCGGCGCCTGCATCGTCGCCGGGATCATGCTGGTGCGCGTGGACGAGATGCGCGGCAGCCGCCAGGCCGGCCAGCCTCAGCAGCAGGAGACCGGGCCCCGGCTGTCCCCGCGGCGCCAGCCAGTGTCCGGAGGGCCGGCTCATTGACCGGGGCGCGGGTCCGCTTCTAGGCTGCCGGGCTGGCGGCGGGTCGTCCCGCCATCGAGCGGAAGGCTGATCATTTGCGCTGGACCGTCCACGGCAGCCGTGATGTCTACGCCAGCGAGTGGGTCAGGGTGTCCCTCGACGATGTTGAGATCCCCGGCGCTGAGCGGATCGAGCATCACGTCGTCCACTTCCCGCGCTCGTCGGTGACGGGCGTGGTGACCGACGGAAACGACCGGGTCCTGCTGATCTGGCGGCACCGGTTCATCACCGGCGCGTGGGGATGGGAGGTGCCGGCCGGGTGGGCTGAGCCAGGCGAGGATCTCGCCGATGCGGTCAGGCGCGAGATCGAGGAGGAGACCGGCCACCGCCCTGGCCCGGTCTCGGTCATGACCGAGTACAACGCCCTGAGCGGGATCAGCGACATGCAGTTCACCGCCTTCCTGGCCACCGGCGCCGCGCGCATCGGGCCGCCCAGCGATCCCGGCGAGTCCAGCCGGGTGGAGTGGGTGCCGCTGAGCGAGGTACCCGGGCTGGCCGCGCGCGGGCAGATCCAGGACGGTCCGTCGCTGACCGCGCTGACCTACTACCTGGCCGTGGCACGCCACCGCTGATCCGGCGGGCCTGGTGTCCGGCGGCCTGGTGTCCGGCGGCCCTGGTGTCCGGCGGCCCTGGTGGTCCGGCGGCCCTGGTGGTCCGGCGGGCCTGGTGGTCCGGCGAGCAGCCAGCCGGAACCCGCCTGGTCCTCGGATCCCCGGTATCCGCCGCGGCGCTCAGCCGCGCAGCCGCAGGCCGCGCGGGGTGGGCCGGAAGCCGGCGCTCTCCAGCGCACGGGCGAGCGGTGAGTCGTACACGGTGCTGCCGTCGGCCCGCTCGACGGTCAGCCGCCCCAGCGCGCCAGCCCGGACGGCGGCTGCCAGCGCGGCCGCGGCCGGATCGAGCAGCGCCGGGTCACTCGTCCAGGACAGCAGCGTCTTGCCGCCCCGCTCGACATACAGCACGAGCTCGCCGTCGGCGAGCACCACGAGGGCCCCGGCCTTGCGGCCGGGCCGGTGCCCGCCTGGCGTCTCGTCCGGCCGGGCCGGCCACGGCAGGGCGGCTCCGTAGGCATTAGCCGGATCGGCAGCGGCCAGCACGATCATCGGGCGGGCCGGGCGGCTGGGCGGCTCAGCCGCCGGGCCCCTCATCCAGATATCCGCGGTCGCGCCGTCGGCGGGCGTCCTGATGCGCTCTGACCGGCCGCCGCCCGGCCGCCGGCAGGCCACGGTCCCGGCTGGCGAGCTCCAGGCGGCCGGGCTGGTGCCCGCCGACCTCCAGGTGGCGGCGCTCGCGGCCGCCTGGCCCCCGGCCGCCGAGGCCGGGGGGGCGGCAGCCGGGGGCCCGGCGTCCTGGTCCGCCGGCAGGGCATCGGCGAGCGCCCGCATCCGGTCCACGGCGCCGGTCAGCGCGAACTGCGCCGCGCCGAGGCCCTCGACGAAGTAGCCGCGGCGGCACTGGCCGCTCTCCTCCATGGCCCGCAGCACCGGGTACAGCGCGCCGAACCCGCCGGAGACGCGCTCGGAGCCGGTCGCGCCCCTGGTTACGATGCCGTGCCGGTCCAGCAGCGTCAGCGCCAGCGCGTGCAGGCGGCGGGTCTGATCTGGCTCCCGCGGTGGCAGCAGGGACCACCGGCCGCTGACGGTCGGCGGCCCGCTGCGGCTCGGCAGCACGGCCCGGCCGTAGCCGCGGTGCCGCATCGCCGCCCGGCCGGGACGCCTGGCCATCGGGGCGCCGCCTCCGTAGGGCGCGGCGCCGCGCCCGTCGGTCCCGTGCGGCCCGGCCCGCTCGCCGCCCGCCTCGGTGACGGTCCTGGCCGTCCCGCTGGCCGGCGCCGCCGGGCGGCCGCTGCCCAGGACCGTCCGCAGCGGCGCGAGCGTGTCGTTCGTCAGCCGACCGGCCCAGACCAGGTCCCAGATCGCGGCGGCTACGGCCTGATCGGTCGCTGCGCCTGCCCCCCCGGCCGCCCGGCCAGGCCGGCCAGCCGCGTCCGTGGCCAGTCGTGCCGCGGCCCGGTCGGCGAGCGCCCGGAAGAACAGCGCGCCGCCGCCGTCCAGCACCGCCAGCACCGCCTCATGCACCGGGGTCACGGTGATCTCGCCGGGCTCGGGGAGCAGCAGCGACGCGGTCACCGCGGGCGCGAGCACGAGCCAGCCGTCGCCGCCGGGCAGGCCGCCCGCGCCAGACCAGACCACCTCGCCGGCCGCGGTGAGCTCGTCCAGCAGCGCGGCGGAGTAGCCGGGCACCCGGCCGGGCAGGACCAGGGTTTCCAGTGCCGAGGCCGGGATCGCGGCCCCGGCCAGCTGCTCGATCACGTCATAGACCTGATCGGGCCCGGCGGCCCGGCCGCGGCGGCCGTCGCGGCCGGGCTCGGCAGCGACCTGCCCGGCATGCTGCCAGGCGGGCAGGAACGCGGCGAGCGCACGGGGCAGCGCCGGCTCGACCTCCTTGCGCAGCCGGGCCAGGCAGCGCCGGCGCAGCAGCCGGAGCACACCGGACTCGCACCACTCGGTTCCCCGGCCGCCAGGACGGAACTCGCCCTCAGCGACCGTGCCCTCCGCGGCCAGCCGGTGCAGCGCGCCTGTCACCACCGCGACGCCCAGACCGTATCGCTCGGCGAGTGCCGCGGCGGTGAACGGGCAGTGCGTTCGGGCGTACCGCAGTACCAGGTCGCGGATCGGATCGGGCACCGGCTCGGTGAAGGCCTCGGGCACGCCGGGCGGCAGGGCGACGCCGAGCGCGTCCCGCAGCCGGCCCGCATCCTCGATGGCCGCCCAGCGCTCCTGCCCGGCGATCCTGACCTGCAGCACCCGGCGCTGCGCAGCGAGGCTGGCGACCCAGCTGGCGGCTTCCTGACGGTCAGCGCACCGCTCGATGATCTCGCCGGTGGTGAGCGGCCCCAGGGCCCGGAGCAAGTCAGCCACGCCCTCGGCGTCGCGGCAGGCGCGGCCGGGCGCCAGCCGCTGGAGTTCCCGTTCTGTCTCGTCCATGACCGCGGGATCCAGCAGCTCCCGCATGTCAGCCTGGCCGAGCAGCTCGGCCAGCAGGCTGGAATTCAGGGCCAGCGCTTGCGCGCGGCGCTCGGCCAGCGGCGCGTCACCCTCATACATGAACGCGCCCACGTAGCGGAACAGCAGCGAGCGGCTGAACGGCGACGGGGCCGGCGTCTCGACATCGACCAGCCGGATCCGGCGCGCGGCCAGGTCGCGCATCAGGCTGACCAGCCCTGGCACGTCGAACACGTCCTGCAGGCACTCGCGCAGCGTCTCCAGCACGACCGGGAACGACCCGTACTGGCTGGCCACGGCCAGCAGCTGGGCTGATCGCTGCCGCTGCTGCCACAGCGGCGTCCGGCGGCCCGGCTGGCGCCGCGGCAACAGCAGCGCACGCGCCGCGCACTCGCGGAACCGCGCGGCGAACAGGGCGGAGGCACCAAGCTCGGCCGTGATCAGCTGCTCGACCTCGTCGGGGTCGAGCAGGGCGATCCCGGCCGGCGGCGGGTCGTCCGCGTCGGGGACCCGGATCACGATGCCGTCGTCGGTGTGCACGGCCTGCACGTCCATGCCGGCGTAGCGCTCCCGCAGCCGGGCCGCGATGGCCAGCGCCCAGGGCGCGTGCACCTGCGCGCCGTACGGGCTGTGCAGCACCAGCCGCCAGTCGCCCAGCTCGTCCCTGAACCGCTCCAGCACCAGCGTGCGGTCATCGGGCAGGTAGCCGGTCGCCTCCCGCTGGCTGGCCAGGTAGGACACCATGTTCGATGCGGCCAGCTCGTCCAGTCCGTCGGCGCGCAGCCGGGCCGTCGCATCCGGCTCGGAAACGGCGCCGAGCTTCCCGGCAGTAGGCACCGATCGCCGCACCGAGCTTCGAGCGGGCGGCCCGGTGAGTCCCCGTGCCAGAACGGAAGCCTGCCGGGCTGGCCGGGCGCCGGGGTGACGAGTACCTGGTCGGCAGTGATGTCCTCGATCCGCCACGAGCTCGCGCCGAGCACGAAGATGTCCCCGACGCGTGACTCGTAGACCATCTCCTCGTCCAGCTCGCCCACGCGGCGCGAGTGCCGCCCGGACCTGTCCCGCTGGCCGCCGGCCAGGAACACGCCGAACAGGCCCCGGTCGGGGATCGTGCCCGCGTTGCTGACGGCCAGCCGCTGGCCGCCTGGCCGGCCGTGCAGCATGCCGGTGGTGCGGTCCCAGACCAGCCGCGGCCGCAGCCCGCCGAAGTCCTCGCTCGGGTACCGGCCGGCCAGCATGTCCAGCACGGTCTCCAGGATGGGCCGGGTCAGCCCGCTGAACGGCGCGGCGCGGCGCACCGCCTGCTCCAGCTCGCCGACCTCCCAGTCGTCCATCGCGGTCATCGCCACGATCTGCTGGGCCAGCACGTCCAGCGGGTTTCGCGGCATCCGCAGTTGCTCGATCTGGCCGCCGCGCATCCGCTGGGTCACCACCGTGGCCTGCACGAGGTCGCCCTGGTACTTGGGGAAGAACACGCCGCGGGAGACATCGCCGACGTGGTGGCCGGCCCGGCCGGTGCGCTGCAGGCCGCTGGCCACCGACGGCGGCGACTCGACCTGGATGACCAGGTCGACGGCGCCCATGTCGATGCCGAGCTCCAGGCTCGAGGTGGCCACGACGGCGGGCAGGTGGCCCGCCTTCAGCGCATCCTCGATCTGATTGCGCTCCTGCCGTGAGACCGAGCCGTGGTGTGCGCGCGCGACGACCGGCGCCGCTCCGGATCCGCGGCCGGCCCCGCCCATCAGCTCGGCCGGGATCCCGGCGTAGCTGTCCCCGGCGCCGTCGCCGCGGGCCATCTCGGCCAGCTCGTCATCGACGGCCTGCTCCTCAAGCCGCTCGGCCGCGAGCTCGATTCAGCCGGGCGCAGAGCCGTTCGGCCAGCCGCCGCGAGTTGGCGAAGACGATCGTGGAGTGGTGGCTCTCGATCAGGTCGAGCACCCGCTCCTCGACGTGCGGCCAGATCGAGTGCTGCCGGGCGGGATCGCCGGAGCCAGGGGAATTCAGGTCCGCGCCGCCCGGCTCGCCGCCCTGGCTCGCCGCCGCGCCGCCGCCCTGGCCCGCCGCCGCGCCGCCGGGGGCCGCGGCCGACAGCTCCAGGTCGGCCATGTCCTCGACCGGTACGACGATGCGCAGGTCCAGCTGCTTCTCGCTAGGCGGCTGCACGATGGTCACGGGCATCGCGCCGCCGAGGAAGGCGGCCACTTCCTGCGGCGGCCGGACCGTGGCGGACAGCCCGATCCGCTGCGCCGGGCGTCCCCTCGCCGCTGCCGAGCCGCCAGCGTCCGCGCCGCCGCCGCGCGCGCTCCCGTCGCCAGCGGCCATCCCGCGCAGCGCGTCCAGGCGCTCCAGGGACAGCGCCAGGTGAGCACCGCGCTTCCCGCCCGCCAGCGCATGCACCTCGTCGACGATGACCGTCTGCACGTTCCGCAGCCCGTCCCGTGCCCGTGAGGTGAGCATCAGGAACAGCGACTCCGGCGTGGTGATCAGGATGTCCGGCGGCTTGCCGGCCAGCTTGCGCCGCTCGTCCGCGGCCGTGTCGCCGGTCCGGATGCCGACCCTGATAGGCGGCACGGCCCGCCCCAGCCGCTGCGCCGCGTGCGACACCCCGACCAGCGGGGAGTGCAGGTTGCGCTCCACGTCCACGGCCAGCGCCTTGAGCGGGGAGATGTAGAGCACCCGGCACCGGCTCAGCGGATCCTCCGGCACCGGCTCGGTGGCGAGCTTGTCGATGGCCCACAGGAACGCCGCCAGCGTCTTGCCCGACCCGGTCGGCGCGATGACCAGGGTGTTCTCGCCCCGGCCGATGGCGCTCCAAGCCTGGGCCTGGGCCGGCGTCGGCTCGGCGAAGGCAGCCGCGAACCAGGCCCTGGTCGCCTCGCTGAAGCCGGCGAGCACCGGGCCGTCGTCCGGCCGACAAGCTGGCATCCTCCCATCCTGCCTCGTCCCGCCGACAGAACCGTCCGCCAGCCTGCTAGCAGGCTTGCGTCGCCATCGCGTCGCGCAGCCGGCCGGGGCGCCGGTGCTGGCCTGTCGGTGGCCGGTGATAGTCCCCCGGGCGACCGCCCTTCCCGGCAGCAGCAGCAGCGGCGTCGGCGGCGCATTTCGCTGAGGGCGATATCTCGTTGGCGAGATCTCCTAAGAGAGATACCTTTGCAGATATGGGCGAGGAGCAGGCCGATCCTGGCGAGCTGCCGCTGCTGCCCGGGTTCCGGGAGATGGCGCTGCGGCGGATGAACCGGCAGCGCCGCAGCCTGGTGGCCGAGCTCGCGGAGCAGCGTCAGGCGGCCGGCCTGTCGCAGACGGAGATCGCGGCCCGGATGGGCACGTCACAGTCGGCGGTGGCCAGGCTGGAGGCGGGCGAGGCGGATGTGCGCGCCTCGACGCTCGAGCGGTATGCCGCTGCAGTCGGCAGCGAGATCACCTGGCGGCTGGAAGACAGGACGCCGGGCAGCCTGCAGCGAGCAGAGCGGCCGGGCAGCCCGCAGCGAGCAGCGCGGCCGGGCAGCCTGCAGCGAGCGGAGCAGCCCGGCAGCCCGTAGCGAGCAGAGCGGCCGGGCAGGCCGCAGTGAGGAGAACCGACGTGACGCCGCGAGTGACCGGCTCGCTCCCGCGCGGGCCGCGGGGCCAGTTCCCGCCAGAGCTGCCAGGGTCGCCCGAGCCATCCGGCCCGGCCGAGCTGCCCGGTCCGCCGGAGGTACCCGGCCGGCCGGGGCGCCCGGCTCCGCCCCCGCCGCCCCCGGTCATGCCGCCAGTGCGGATCTGGGCGGATCCCGGCCAGTGGCCAGGTCGCGTCTACGAGCGGCTGCTCGATCAGCGGATCGTGATCGCGCACGGTCACCTCGACGACGAGGCAGCAACCCGGCTGTGCGCCCAGCTGCTGACGCTGGATGCCGAGGGCGATGGCCCCATCCGGCTGGAGCTGCAGGGCCTGGGCGCCGAGCTGCCTGCGGCGCTGACCGTCATCGGCGTAGTGGAAACCCTGCGCGTCCCGGTGCTCGCCTACGCGGCGGGCCGGATCAGCGGGCCAGCCCTTGGCGTGCTGGCCGCGTGCCGCCACCGCCGGGCTTATCCGAATGCCGTGTTCGAGCTGTCCGAGCCCGCCACGAGCTACGACGGCACCGTCACGGCGATCGCGGCGCAGGAAGAGCAGCTGCGGGCGATGGCTGATGCGCTCTGGGAGCGTATCGCCGAGACCACCGGAGGCGAGGTCGACGACATCCGGGCTGACGCCGGCCGCAAGCGCTTCCTCACCGTCGATGAGGCGATCGCCTACGGTCTCATCGAGGAACGTGCCGCCGTCCGCTGACTCTCTGCCGCCCGAGGCATTCCGTTGACAACAGGTCCGCGGAGTATCACGCTTAGCGGCGACAGCACGCTGGCGGCGGGAGGTCACGATGGCATGGCGGTTGGAGGGAACGTACTTCGAGTCCTGTTCCTGCGATGCGGTGTGCCCCTGCACCTGGTCGGCGTTCAGCGCCAGGGCGACGCTTGACCGCTGCCGGGCCCTGCTGGCCTATCACGTCGCGGCAGGCGAGATCGACGGGGTCGATGTCAGCGGCCTCAGCTTTGCCTTGTTCCTCGATACCCCGCCGGTGATGGCCGACGGCAACTGGCGAGTCGGGATCTTCCTCGATGATTCCGCCTCTGCCAGCCAGGCGGAGAAGCTGGGCACGGTGCTGAGCGGTCAGCTCGGCGGGCCGCCCGCCATGCTCGGCCCGCTGATTGGCGAGCTGCTCGGCGTGGAGCGGGCCAGGATCGAGTACGACGAGGACGGGACCGGTCACCACGTCCGGATCGGCGACGCCATTGACGTTGGAGTCGAGGACTTCGTGGCGCTGCAGGGCGGGGAGCCGGTGCGGCTCGCGAACGTCCTGCACCCATCGAATACGACGCTGACCGTGGCCCCGGCGAGTTCCGCGCACCTGTCCACGTTCGGGATCGAATGGGGCCGAGAGGGGCAAAGCGGGTTCTCCGCGCCCTTCTCCTGGGCCGGATAGGCGATGAGCGGCACGGCGCAGCAGCCGGCGGCCTTGCCGCTCCGGCAGCTGGCCAGGGGTGAGACCGTGGCCCTGCTGGTAGTGGCGGCCGCGGCGTGGGCCGCCACCCTGGCGGTCGCGCGCGGGATGACCGGCATGAGCGGCACGATGGGACTCAGCTTCCTGTTGTTCGTCGCCGTCTGGACCTTGATGATGGCGGCGATGATGCTGCCGTCCGTCGCGCCGACTGCCTCGCTGTACGTCAGGTCGATGGGCGCTCGCCGCCCGATGCGGCTGGGCGGGCTGGTCACTGGCTACCTGGCGGTCTGGGCGGTGGCCGGCCTGCCGGCCTATGGCCTCGCGCGGCTGGCGGGCTGGCTGGACGGCAGCCATCCGGGCGCGGCGCACTGGGCCGCGGTCGCGATCTTCGCTAGCTGCGGCGTCTATCAGCTGACCAGCCTCAAGGACCGCTGTCTCGCGCACTGCCGGTCACCGTTCGGGCTGCTGCTGCGCTATGGCTCATTCCGGGGACGCAGCCGTGACCTGCGCGTCGGCGCGCACCACGGCGCCTACTGCCTCGGCTGCTGCTGGGCCCTGATGGCGCTGCTGATCGCGGTCGGCGTGATGAATGTCCTGGCCATGGTCGGCCTCGCCGCCTTCATCCTGGCCGAGAAGGCCTGGGCGCGCGGGCCCGCGGCGGGGCGCCTGGCCGGCCTCGCGGCCATCGGCCTGGCCGTGGCGACGATCTGGCTGCCGTGGCTGGCCCCTGGCCTGCACGCCATGCGCCCGATGATGATGGGATCGTGACGGCTCCCGGCCGGGCGGCGTAGCCCGGCCCCGTCGGCAGCTCGTGCGGTCACCGGGTAGCCGCGGTGACCCGGGCTGACGCCGCGGCTACCCGGTAGCGGTCAATGACCAGGCCGGCCACGGCGGGGTGGCCGCCCAGGGGCCGGGTGACCCAGGTGGCCGCCGTCTTCCGCAGCCGCTCGTGGAAACGGCCGGGAGCCAGCAGGTACGTGGCGACGGCTACGGGCCCGCCGGTCCGGACATTCAGCTCCGCCACGGCCTCGTCCACCGTGGGCGTGCCCGCGGTCGCGAACGCCGCGACCACCGGCACGTCCAGCAGCTCAGCCAGCAGGTCCGCCTGCCGCCGGACGTCCGCAGCCGCCAGCGGGTCGGCCGAGCCGGCGGCGGCCAGCACGACCGGGGTGCCGGCCGGGACGCCGGTCTCGGCCAGCCGCCCGGCCAGCGCGGTCACCAGCAGCTGGTCGGGTCCGAGCGGCGGTGCCACTGCGACGCCGGCCGCCGAGGCCGCATCGGCGATGTGGGTCGTCAGGTGGTACCCGGTGGACAGCAGCAGCGGGACGATGACCACGCTGGTCCCGGCCGCGGCGAGGCCAGCAGCCAGGGACGGCTCGCTGTCCTGGACGTAGGCGACCTGCACGTCCAGCACCGGCGCGAGCCGGGTGACCTGGCGGGCAAGCTGGCTGACGGTCTCCCGTGCCTCGGGGTGCTTGCTGCCGTGCGCGACGGCCAGCAGGACCGGCTTGCTCATGCGGCGCTCAGCAGGTCACGAAGCCGGACAACCTCGCCGATCACCACGACGGCTGGCGGCCGGATGCCGCGCCGCGCCGCGTCCTGGGCCACCTGGCCCAGGGTGGAGGTCAGCACCTGCTGCCCCGGGGTCGTGCCGTCGCTGATCACCGCCACCGGCGTGGCCCCGGATCTGCCGTGCTTGACCAGTTCGGCGGCGATTTGCTCCAGGTGAGCGACGGCCATCATGAGCACAAGTGTTCCCGGTCCCCGGGCCAGCGACTCCCAGTCCACGGTAGCGCCCGGGTGGGACGGATCCAGGTGCGCCGACACGACCGCGAAGTCCTGGGTGAGGCCCCGGTGAGTGACCGGGATGCCCGCGTAGGCAGGGACTGCCACCGCGCTGGTGACGCCGGGCACGACCTGGAACGGCACCCCGGCCCGGACGCAGGCCAGCGCCTCCTCGCCGCCGCGGCCGAACACGAAGGGATCGCCGCCCTTCAGCCGGACCACCCGCTGGCCCGCCAGGGCCCGGCTGACGATCAGGGCGTTGATCGCGTCCTGGGTGAGGTTGTGCGCGTGCGGGGCCTTGCCCGCGTCCACGATCTCGACATCGGGATCAAGCTCGGCCAGCAGGCCTCGCGGCGCCAGCTTGTCGGTCACCACCACGTCGGCCTCCGCCAGCAGCCGGCGGCCGAGCACGGTGATCAGCCCGGGGTCGCCGGGTCCGCCGCCCACCAGCGCCACGCTGCCCATCGGGGCTCCCCCGCCCGATCTCGCACCGCGTCGATGCGCATCTGCTGTCGCTGTATCAGCAGCATCCGCGCATCCACGTCGTTCGCCAGTCCCGCTGGCGCTGCTCTCGCTGGCGCTGCTCTCGCTGGCGCTGCTCTCGCTGGCGCTGCTCTCGCTGGCGCCGCGGCGGGGGCGCAGCGGCAGCGTGGCGTCCGCGAGGGCCAGCGAGATCGCCGCGCGCAGCTGCTGAGACCGGCGCGGGTCGCCGCCGGCGGTCACCGCGACGGTGACATCGCCGTGCCGGGTAACCGCCGGGGTCCAGGCTGCTGAGGCGGACGCGTCATCGGCGCGGACGCACCAGATCCGGCTGCGCTCGGCCTCCGCGGCCACGGCGGCGTTCACCGCGGGGTCGTTGGTGGCCGCGTGCGCGAGCCAGGCCCCGCCGAGGTCTCCGGGCCGGTAGGGCCGCTGGTGCACCACCACGTCCAGTGCCGCCAGCTCCGGCAGCACCGCCGGGGCGACCACGCTGACCAGCGCGCCAGCCTCGAGCAGCGCGGCGGCCCGGCGCATCGCGACCGCGCCGCCGCCGATCACCACCGCCCGCCGCCCGGCCAGGTCGAGCGCGAGCGGGTAGCGGCTCATGACGCCGCCCGGTGGGGCTGCTGCGGTCGCAGCAGCCCGACGAACCGCAGCTGGAAGCCGCGGGCGCAGGACCGGCACTCCCAGGCTCCGGCCTCGGCCCCGGCGGGCATCAGGTCCTCCTCGCCGCAGTACGGGCAGAAGAACGGCACCTGGCGCTCCCCGCTCATGACAGCAGTCCCTGGTCGGCGCGGCGCACCCAGGACGCGAACGCCTCGCCATCGGCGCGGTCGGCGCGATAGTTGCGCAGCAGCCGCTCCACGTAGTCAGGCAGCCCGTCCGCGCTCACCTTCAGGCCGCGCAGCTTGCGCCCGAACGAGGGGTCCGCGCCCAGCGACCCGCCCAGGTGCACCTGGAAGCCCTCCTGGCCGTCGACGATGGAGCCCTTCAGCCCGATGTCGGCCAGCTGGAACCGGGCGCAGGAGTTCGGGCAGCCGTTCACGTTGATCGTGATGGGGGTATCGAAGTCGGGCAGCCGCCGGTCTAGTTCCGCGTACAGGTCACGAGCCCGCTGCTTGGTCTCCACGATGGCGAGCTTGCAGAACTCCAGGCCGGTGCAGGCCATCGTGCCCCGGCGGAATGGGGAGGGCTCTGGCTGCAGGTCAGCTGCGGTGAGGGCGGCGACCAGCTCGGGAAGATTCCGTTCTGGAATATCGAGGATCAGCAGTTTCTGCTCGGTCGTGGTGGTGACCCGGCCTGAGCCGTATTCCTCGGCCAGGTCGGCGACCTGCCAGAGCTGCGTGCCGGAGGTGCGCCCGACGTGCGGCGTCACGCCGACGTAGTACCGGCCGTCCTGCTGGCGGTGCGCGCCGACGTGGTCGCGGGCGCCGGCCGCCGGGGGAGCGGGCGCCGGGCCGTCCGGGAGTGCCGCGCCGAGGTACTCCTTCTCCAGCACCTCGCGGAACCGCTCCGCGCCCCAGTCGGCCACCAGGAACTTGAGCCGGGCCCGGCTGCGCAGCCGCCGGTAGCCGTAGTCGCGGAACAGCCGGGTGACGCCGGTCCAGACCTCGGGCACCTGGTCCGGCTCGACGAACGCGCCGAGCCGCTGGGCCAGCATCGGGTTCGTGGACAGGCCGCCGCCCACCCACAGGTCGAAGCCCGGCTGGCCGTCCGGGCCGATAACGCCGACGAACGAGATGTCATTGACCTCGTGCGGGGTGCAGTGCGAGGAGCAGCCGGAGATGGCCGTCTTGAACTTGCGCGGCAGGTTGGCGAACTCGGGGTTGCCGGCCGCGACCGCCTCGGTGGCCCGCAGCGCCGCGGTGGCATCCAGCACCTCGGTCGCGTCCAGCCCGGCCACCGGGCAGCCGAGGATGTTGCGCGGCACGTCGCCGCAGGCTTCCTGGCTGGACAGGCCGACTTCCTCCAGCCGGGCCCAGATGGCCGGGACGTCCTCGATCCGGATCCAGTGATACTGCACGTTCTGCCGGTCGGTCACGTCGGCCAGGTCGCGGCCGTATTCCTTGGCGATCCCGGCCACCACGCGCAACTGCGGCGCGGACAGCTGCCCGCCGGGGATGCGGACCCGCATCATGAAGCACGAGTCCTCGATCTCGGCGTCCTCCAGGGCACCGGTGCGACCGCCCTCGATGCCGGGCCGGCGCTGGGTGTAGAGGCCCCACCAGCGGAAGCGGCCGCGAAGGTCGGCGGGATCGATCGAGTCGAAGCCCTGGACGGAGTAGCGGCTGATGATGCGGTCGCGGACATTCAGCCCGCTGTCGTCCTTCTTGAATCGCTCGGCGGGATTAAGCGGCTCCAGGTGGCCGAGGGCCCACTGGCCCTGGCCGCGCTGCTGCGATGGCATGAGGAAAATCCTTCTGCTGCGGCGGAGTGCGGGCGTGCGTTAGCTGCTGCCCTGTCGCGGGCGAGCGGTGCGGGCGCGGAACGCTAGATCAGCAGGAAGGAAGACAGATGGCGCTGGACACACGCAGCAGGTCGACGTGGCGACGGCATACCAGCAGGAGCGTGTAGCCGCTGGCCGGGCGAGTCACGACAAAGCCTCCGGGGGCTGGGCTGCGCGAGAACCTCTTCCCAGGACAGTAACACCCGGTAGCCGGGTCGGCCAAGAAAGTTAATTCTGTGACCGAACGCCGGGCCGTTCCCGGCGAGTGTCCCGGGCCATTGCCCGCCGCCGATACGGAAACCGGCTTGCCCGGGCGCTGGACGGCCCTGCTGGACGGCCCTGCTGGACGGCCTGGCTGGACGGCCTGGCTGGACGGCCTGGCTGGACGGCCTGGCTGGACGGCCTGGCTGGACGGCTGGCGGAGGCACGCGGCGGCAGCCTGGAGCTACCGGGCGGGGCCGGACCGGGAGGATGATGCCTGTAGACGTGGTGTCGCCATGACCAGGTGGAGGCAGATATGGGAAACCTGACGACTGTGCTCGACCAGGCTGCCGACCAGCACGGCGAGCGCCCCGTGCTGCGCATGGACGACCTGGTGCTGTCCTATCGCGAGCTGCGGGAGGCCGCGGGCCGGGTCACGTCGCTGCTGAGCTCGCTCCGCATCGAGCCCGGTGACCGGGTTGCGCTGATGATGCCCAACGTGCCCGCCTTCCCGGTGATCTTCTACGGGGCTATCGGGGCGGGAGCCGTGGTGGTGCCGATGAACCCGCTGCTGAAGAGCCGCGAAGTCGCCTTCTACCTCGGCGATTCCGGTGCGAAGGTCATCTTCGCCTGGCACGCGGCCAGCGACGAGGCAGCCAAGGGAGCCGAATCCGCCGGCGCGGAGATGATTCGCGTCGACGAGCCCGACGCCAGCTCGGTGCTGGCCGGCCTGGAGCCTGGCCGCCGGGCGGAGCGGGCCGAGAACGACGACGCCGTCATCCTCTACACCTCGGGGACGACCGGCCAGCCGAAGGGCGCCGAGCTCACCCACGCCAACCTGACCAGGAACGCCGAGCTCACCGCCGACACGCTGCTGAAGGCAGGCCCGGACGATGTCGTGATGGGCTGCCTGCCGCTGTTCCACGTCTTCGGCCTGACCTGCGGCCTGTTCGCGACGATCAACAACGGCGCCTGCCTGACCCTGCTGCCCAGGTTCGACCCGGCCAAGGCGCTGGAGATCATCGGGCGGGACAAGGTGACCATCTTCGAGGGCGTGCCGACGATGTACGCGGCGATGCTGCACCAGCCGGGCAGTGCTGACGCCGACGTCTCGTCGCTGCGCACCTGCATCTCCGGCGGCGCGGCGATGCCGGTGGAGCTGATGCGCAGCTTCGAGAAGACGTTCGGGTGCATGATCCTGGAGGGCTACGGACTGTCCGAGACCTCCCCGGTTGCCTCGTTCAACCACCCGGACAAGGTCCGCAAGCCCGGCTCTATCGGCACGCCCATCCTGGGCGTCGAGATGCGGGTGGTCGACGCTGACGGCGCGGACGTGCCCGTCGGCGAGATCGGCGAGATCGCCATCCGCGGCCACAACATCATGAAGGGCTACTGGCAGCGGCCCGAGGCCACCGCCGAAGCCATCCCGGACGGCTGGTTCCGTAGCGGTGACCTGGCCAAGGTCGACGAGGATGGCTACTTCTTCATCGTGGACCGGAAGAAGGACATGATCATCCGCGGCGGCTACAACGTGTACCCGCGGGAGGTCGAGGAGGTCTTCTACGAGCATCCCGCCGTCGCCGAGGCCGCGGTTATCGGCATCTCGCACGATGAGCTGGGCGAGGAGATCGGCGCCGCCGTGGCCCTCAAGCCGGGAGAGGAGGCCACCACCGGCGAGCTGAGGGAGTTCGTCCGGGAGCGGGTCGCCGCGTATAAGTACCCGCGCTACGTCTGGCTGGTGCCCGGCCTGCCGAAGGGGCCCACCGGGAAGATCCTGCGCCGTGAGGTGCAGCCGCCGGAGGACCTGGGCTGACCGATAGCACCAGGCGGGCCATGCCGGGCGGGCGATGATGGCGGTGCGGGTAACCTGGCGCGCGTGCGATTGACGGTGTTCTGGGAGCGCATGCGTGCGCAGTTCGGCGAGGCCTATGCCGACAGCGTGGCCAAGGACCACGTGCTGGGGGGCCTGGGCGGCCGGACCGTGAACCAGGCGCTGGCGGACGGCGAGGACGCCAAGGTGGTCTGGCGCGCGGTCAGCGATGACTTCCGCGTCCCCGACCGGCTCCGCTAAGGGCCCGGCATTCCTGCGAAACGGGAGTCTGGCCGCACGCTCGTCCTTGTCTCGGGCTCGCCAGGATCGGGCAGGACCAGCCTGGCGGTGCCGCTGGCCGCCGAGCTCGGGTTCACGCTGCTCGGCAAGGACCGGATCAACGAAGTCCTGCACGATGCGCTCGCCGCGGGAGAGACCGAGCCGGCCTGGCCTGGTCGCGGCAGCTTGGCGGCGCCGCCATGGAGCTGCTGTGGGCGCAGGCCGCCGGTGCGCCCGCGGTGGTCCTCGACGCGAACTTCTGGCCGGACGACCCCCGGCCACAGGCCCGGATCCGGGAGCTGGCGGCCAGCCCGATCGAGGTGCACTGCACGTGCTCGCCGGAGGTCGCGGCCCGCCGCCATGCGGCGCGGTCACCCACCCGGCACCCGATCCACCTGGATGCCGTGCGGGACCTGTCGCCGGAAGCCCTCGCCAGGTACGCGCGCCCGGTCGGCGTGGGGCCGGTGATCACCGTGGACACGACGACGCCAGTCGATATCGCTGGCCTGGCCGGTGCCGTCCGGGCGCTGCCGCCGACCGGAAACGGGTCCTGACCAGCCCGTTTGGCGGGGTGGTGCAGCGATTTCGACCGGCCCGGCGTGTCGCCTTCATGATCGAACAATTGTTCGTTACAGTATCCGTGCTGGCGGTCCCCTTGCAGCCCTGCATAGGCCGGATAGCTGCAGTACGCGGAACTGTCGGTGGCGGCGCGTAGCGTCTGCGCCGACAGCAGATGACACGGCCTGGCAGTGCGGAGCACGCACGCAGCGAGCGGCTCGGGCAGCCCTCGATCCCGACAGGAGTTCACATGGCACCGAACGACAAGTCTGGCGTCAAGGGCGGCGACCGGGAGAAGTCCCTGGACACCGCGCTCGCGCAGATCGAGCGGCAGTTCGGCAGGGGCGCCATCATGCGGCTCGGCGACGACACCCGCGCGCCGATCGAGATCATCCCGACCGGATCGATTGCCCTGGACGTGGCACTGGGCATCGGCGGCCTGCCCCGCGGCCGCATCGTCGAGGTATACGGACCTGAGAGCAGCGGCAAAACCACCATAGCGCTACATGCCGTAGCGAACGCGCAAAAAGCGGGCGGGATAGCGGCCTTCATCGACGCCGAGCACGCGCTCGACCCCGACTACGCCAAGAAGCTCGGCGTCGATACCGACGCCCTGCTGGTCTCCCAGCCGGACACCGGCGAGCAGGCGCTCGAAATCGCCGACATGCTGATCCGCTCCGGGGCGATCGACGTGATCGTCATTGACTCGGTTGCGGCGCTCGTGCCGCGGGCCGAGATCGAGGGCGAGATGGGGGACAGCCATGTGGGCCTGCAGGCTCGTCTCATGTCCCAGGCCCTTCGCAAAGTCGCCGGCGCCCTGAATCAGACCAAGACCACCTGCATTTTCATTAACCAGCTCCGGGAAAAAATCGGTGTGATGTTCGGATGCATGTCCTACGGCACCAGGGTTACGCTCGCCGACGGAACACAGGAGAAAATCGGTAAGATTGTCAATCAGCGACTTAATGCCGAAGTTCTCTCTTATGATCCCGAGACTGGAAAAACTGTACCGCGCAAAATCGTTAACTGGTTCAATAACGGCCTCGCCGAGCAGTTCCTACAATTCACCGTCGCTAAGTCGGGCGGTAATGGCCGGGCGCAATTCGCGGCGACCGAGAATCACCTCATCCGCGGGCCGGGAGGTTGGCGTCCCGCAGGGGAGCTGGTCGTCGGCGATCGTGTCATGATTGCCGAGCCGAAGCGCCTGAGCCGTCAGCAGGAGCAACTCATCCTGGGTGCCCTGATGGGTGACGGCTCTCTGTCGGCAAATCGCCGGGACAGGTCGGGTACCCGCTTCCGCATGGGCCACGGCGCTAGGCAAGCGGACTACCTGGAATGGAAAGTCTCGCTTCTCGGGAACATCGGATGTACGCGGACCGTGAATGCCAAGGGGGCAGTCTTCGCTGACTTCACGCCGCTGCCCGAACTGGCGGAAGTACTTGATGCCGTCTACTTCGGCGATGGCAAGAAGCACCTGAGCTGGGATTACCTCAAGGCACTCACCCCTCTCGCGCTCGCTGTCTGGTACATGGACGACGGCTGCTTCACTGTGCGCTCCAAGGGCGTCCAGGAGAGAACGCAAGGGGGAACTGGCCGGATCGAGATCTGTGTCGAGGCCATGAGCCCTGGCTCACGGGACCGCATCGTGGCTTACCTGCGGGACACTCACGGGCTGGATGTGCGCCTCCGCGCCAGCGGCGCCAGGGGAGTCGCTGTCCTTCAGTTCACGACGTCGGCATCGGAGAAGTTCCAGAAGCTCGTCGCCCGGTACGTGCATCCCTCGATGGAGTACAAGCTCCTGCCGCGCTTCGGCCAGCAGTTTGATGTCACGCCTGAGTTCGCGGCCGCCGAAATGCGGCTCATGCCGGCCAGGATCCTGGGTATTCATGTGAAGCCGCCAACCCGCTCGATGGCCAAGTTCGATATCGAGGTTGAAGGCTGCCACAACTACTTCGTCGATGGTGTCATGGTGCACAACAGTCCAGAAACCACGACCGGCGGGAAGGCGCTGAAATTCTATGCGTCAGTGCGGCTGGATATCCGGCGCATTGAAACACTTAAAGATGGTACAGATGCCGTAGGTAACCGTACCCGTGTAAAGGTCGTAAAGAATAAGCTCAGCCCGCCATTCAAAACCGCGGAATTCGATATTCTGTATGGAATTGGGATTAGCCGGGAAGGCAGCCTGATCGACCTCGGCGTCGAGCAGTCGATCGTGCGCAAGGCCGGGGCCTGGTACACCTACGACGGCGACCAGCTCGGCCAGGGCAAGGAGAACGCCAGGAACTTCCTGCGCGAGAACCCCGACCTCGCCAACGAGATCGAGAAGAAGATCAAGGAGAAGCTCGGCGTGGGTGCGCGTATCGATGCGGATGCAGCCACCCCGGCGGTGACTAAGGGCGGTAGCGCCGGCGGCGCGGCAGGCCTGACGGTCGTGCCCGGCGGTCCCAAGTAAGCGGGCCATCGGCGTGCGGGCCGGCGAGGGCGAAGCGGACGCCGATCCGGAGGCGATTGCGCGGCAGATCTGCCTGCGGCTGCTGACCGTCGCGCCGCGGACCAGGGCCCAGCTAGCCGATGCGCTGCGGCGGCGGGACGTGCCGGAGTCAGCGGCTGATGCCGTGCTCGGCCGGTTCGCGGACGTCAAGCTCATCGACGACACGATGTTCGCGCAAGCCTGGGTGGAGTCGCGGCATTACGGCCGCGGGCTGTCCAGGCGCGCGCTCGCCAGCGAGCTGCGGCAGCGCGGCGTTCCGTCCGAGGACATCGACTCGGCCGTCAGCCGGCTCGACCCCGAGCAGGAACTGGCGACGGCCGAGGCGCTGGTGGCGCGGCGGCTGGCAGGCACCCGCGGCCAGCCGCCGCAGGCCCGGATCCGGCGGCTGATGGGCGTGCTCGCCCGGAAGGGCTATCCGCAGGCTCTGGCCTACCGGGTGATCCGGACGGCGCTGGAACAAGATCGGGCGGACCAGGCGGCTGAAGGCAGCCGGCTGGCCGATCTGGCCCTGGAGGAAGCCATGGTCGGCCTGGCCGATGCCGAGACCGAGGCGGACGCTGAGCCGCAGGAGCAGGACTACGCAGGTTGACGATGCGTCCGGTCTCTCGGGCGGAATGCTGGCTAGCGGGCGGGACGGCCGCAGGCTCAGGGCGGATAGGCCGGGGCAGAGCGGCGCGAAGTGACCGCTGAAAAAAAAGCGCTATCGAACGCATGGGTGGCGCGAGGCGGCGTCCGTCCGTCAGAGGTGTACGGCGAGTGGTTGGGAGGTGCCGCTGGAGTAGTAGCCGACCGCGCCAGCGTTGGAGGGGAGAGCCGCGACACCGGTAAGGACGTTGATGACGCCGGGGTTGGAGCTGGACACCTTGGTCCAGGCGGTGCCGTTCCAGTGCTCGACCAGCGTCTGTCTCCTGGCCCCAATCGACGGCCCGTAGTAACCCACCGCCCAGGCGTTGCGCTTCGATGAGGCGGCCACGCCCAGCAAGTCGACGACGGGTCCGACCGGGGTTGGGCTGGGCACCTTGGTCCAGGCGGTGCCGTTCCAATGCTCGATAAGGGTGTGGCCGGTACCCGAGGTGAAGTACTCGCCCACGGCCCAGGCGCTGGTTGTGGAGGTCGCGGTCACCGCGGACAGCACCGTCCATGACGAGCTGGGGCTGGGACTGGGCACCCGGCTCCAGGCGCGCCCGTTCCAGTGCAGGATCAGCGGCTGGTGCCTGTCGGAGGTGAGGACATACCCGACTGCCCAGGCGTTGCTGGCCGACGTAGCCGTCACGCCTTGCAGCAAGGACTCGCCGCTGCCGGGAGCGCCGCTGCGCTGCCGGGTCCAGGCGGTGCCGTTCCAATGCAAGATCAGCGCCTGGTATGCCCTGGCGGTTTCGTTGTAAGTATCGCCCACCGCCCACGCGCTGGCCGCGGAGCTGGCACTGACCGCGTTCAGCACGCTCGTGCCGCTGGTGAGAGAGCTTGCCACCTGGGTCCAGGAAGCGCCGTTCCAGTGCACGATCAAGGGCAGGAATGCGCCCAGGTCACTGTGGTAATTCCCCACCGCCCAGGCATCAGACGTGGAAACGGCCGCTACGCCTTGGAGGAAATTGGTGGTAGCACCGGGGTCCGGGCTGGGCTGGACAGACCACGCCTTGCCGTTCCAGTACTCAATCAAAGATTCGTTACTCCGGCCGCTGACCTCTCTCCCCACGGCCCAGGCAGTGCAGCCAGCGGCGAGCGTAACGCCGCTCAGAAAGTTGGCCCCCGGCCCTACGGCGGGCGGCGTCTTCCATGCCTGGCACGTGGTGGCCGAGGCTGCCGCGGGTGCCGCACTGATCAGCGTGCCAGCCAGAGCCGACGCCGCCAGCATCCGGAACGTCAACCGGGTCCATCCAAGAGCACCCACAGCCGTCCCCTTTGCCAGAGCGTTGCCCAAATGCCAGAGCGTTGCCCAAAACTCCCAACAAGATTAGGACGCCGGATAGATCGTATCGGATTACGGCAATCCAGCCATTTCCGGTCTCATGTCCTGAGATCTCAGGCGGAGCGGCCTGCGGCGGGTGCTCGCTGACTGGCCGGCTAGCGGCCCGAACGGTGGCTGTGCACCAAGGGTCGGCGCGACGAGGTGATCTTGGTCAGCAAGGTGCTGCCGCATCACGGGACCCGCGCGGGCACGACGCGGGCATGCCAGTCGAGCCTGCGGCGGCTAAACACCGACCGGCTGCCCCCCGGCTCCGGATGATCACATGTGGTGCATCTTCCAGTAGCGCTTCAGGTCGGGCAGGCCCGCGTAGGCCAACCAGCCGGCAGCCATGGTGAAGCCGATGGCGACCAAGGCGAGCGGCACCATCAACAGCTTTTTCATGGGAACCCCCGGAACCTGGCTGATACTGACAGCCCACTGTGCCAGCCTGACGGGCGCTGCGCCAGGCGGCATCCCCGGGGTGGGCAGGCCGATTCCGGTCACTCGCCGCGTGCTCGCGGGAGCGAAATCTGGCCAGCCGCCAGGCCGATCAAACCAGGAGAAAACGGGCTAGCGACGGGTGTCGGGCGAGTTCCGGCCGTGATGAAGATCATCGGCCTTGCTTGCCCAAAACGTTATCAACGCTTAACCTCACGGCAGCGAGGTTTTTCTCCGCGTAGGGCGGATCAGTGGTGTGGATAAGTGCAGATACGCATCGCCGGACAGCCTGACACGGGCTGCCGGTGGTCTGGATTAGGTAGAGGCAAGGCATGACTGACAGGCAAGCGCGCAGCCGGACCGCGATGCGGCCAGGCCGGGCGGCGTCAGCCTGAGGAAGGAGCACACGGTTCCGGGCTGTCCGGCGGGCAGGGTGCGAGAGCGCGACTGCCTGGTCTTGCGATACCCACGATCGCTGGGCCGGATGAGCTGAGAAGACGGTGTCCCGGCCAGAGCGGGCCGGCTGATAGCCCGTCCGGCCGGCTGCCTGGCGAGACGGCCAGCGCCGCCCGGCGAGCGGGTGGCTGGGCACTAGCCGCCCGGCCGCGAAGGCCGCCCTGCGCGCAGTAACCCCTCGCTGCACGGCATCAGTGCGCCCGGCAATGCCGACGGCGCATGCGGCCCCGCGAGCGGAAGGGGTGGGCAGTTGAGCGACGGAATCGTGCTGGCGCTGGCCATAGTGGCCTGTGTTGCGCTGCTGGTTGTCGGGGTCGCGCTGGTCCTGGTCGTGCGCCGGGGCAGCGGACCGCTGACCAGGGCGGCGACGCAGCCCCAGCTCGCTGCTCCCGTTCAGGCTGACGGCAGTGCCGCAGCCCTCGCCGAGGCCGGCCGGCAGGCAGCCGACGTGCTGGCCAGGGCCGAGAGCGAGGGTGCCGCCATCGTCCGGCAGGCCGAGACGTTGGCAGCTCAGATCGCTGGCGCCCGCCAGCAGGCCGACGCTGACGTGCAGGCGAGCAAGGACGAGGCCAGGCAGCTGCGCGCCGACCTGGAGCGCCGCGAGGTCAGGCTGGCCGAGCGCGAGCAGCGGATCGATGAGGAGGCGCGGAAGGCCGACGAGCGCGCACGCGAGCTCGACTCCATCCGCCGTGAGCTGGACAGCCAGCGAGCGGACTTGCAGCGGCTCAAGGCCGAGCGCCGCGAGGTGCTGGAGCGCGTAGCTGGCCTGACGACGGATCAGGCCAAGGCCGAGCTGGTGGCCGGGATCGAGAACCAGGCCAAGCGCGAGGCGGCGCTGATCGTCCGGGACATCGAGGGAGAGGCCCAGCGAGAGGGCCAGAGCCGGGCCAGGAAGATCGTCACGCTGGCGATCCAGCGTGTCGCGAGCGAGCAGACGAGCGAGTCGGTCGTCTCGGTGCTGCATCTGCCCGGCGACGAGATGAAGGGACGGATCATCGGCCGGGAGGGCCGGAACATCCGCGCCTTCGAGTCCGTCACCGGCGTCAACCTGATCATCGATGACACCCCGGAGGCCGTGCTGCTGTCCTGCTTCGACCCGGTCCGCCGGGAGGTTGGCCGCCTCACGCTGGAGCGGCTCGTGCTGGATGGCCGGATCCACCCGCAGCGCATCGAGGAAGCCTACGAGCGGAGCAAGGCCGAGATCGAGAAGCTGTGCGTGCGGGCCGGCGAGGACGCGCTGGTCGACGTCGGCATCACTGACCTGCATCCCGAGCTGGTCAACCTGCTCGGCAGGCTGCGCTACCGCACCTCGTACGGGCAGAACGTGCTGAAGCACCTGGTGGAGTCCGCGCACATCGCCGGGATGATGGGCAGCGAGCTCGGCCTGGACCCGGTGCTGATGAAGCGCTGCACGGTCCTGCACGACATCGGGAAGGCGCTGACGCACGAGGTCCAGGGCAGCCACGCGCTGATCGGCGCCGAGATCGCCCGCCGGTACGGGGAACCCGAGGACGTGGTGCACGCCATCGAGGCGCATCACAACGAGGTCGAGGTACGGACGGTCGAGGCAGTCCTCACCCAGGCGGCAGACGCGATCAGCGGCGGCCGCCCCGGCGCCCGGCGCGAGTCGCTCGAGGCTTACATCAAGCGGCTGGAGCGGCTGGAGCAGATCGCGCTGGCCCAGGACGGGGTGGAGAAGGTCTTCGCCATGCAGGCCGGCCGCGAGGTCCGCGTGATGGTCAAGCCTGAGGCGGTGGACGACATCCAGGCGCAGGTCATCGCCAGGGACGTGGCCAAGCAGGTCGAGGAGGAGCTGACCTACCCCGGCCAGATCCGGGTCACCGTCGTGCGCGAGTCGCGGGCTACCGAGTTCGCCCGCTGACGCGCCCGCCTGCCCGCTGTACCCGCTCGCCCGGCGCCGTCCCCGGCTAGCCCGCCGCGGCCCGGCCGCCGTCGGACAGCTTGACCTGCGGGATGCCGGGCGGGGTGAAACCGAGAATCTGCCCGTAGAACGACAGCTCCGCCTCCAGGGCCGTCATGACCGTCTCCGCCCGCCGGAATCCGTGCGACTCGCCCTCGAAGGTGATGTAGCCGTGCCTGATCCCGTGCGCCGCCAGGTCGCGGGCGATGCTCTTGGACTGCTCCGGCGGGACCACCGGGTCATCGAGGCCCTGCAGCAGCAGTACCGGGCAGGTGGTGTCGCTGACGTGGCCGACCGGCGCGCGCTCGGTGTAGACGATCTCGAAACCCGGCAGCGGGCCGATCAGGCCGTCCAGGTAGCGCGACTCGAAGTCGTGCGTGACCTTCGCGAAGGCGCTCAGGTCGGCGACTCCGTAATAGGACGTGGCCGCGCTGAAGACCTTGCCGTACGCGGTGCCGGTCGTGACCGCGGCCAGCGCGGTCCAGCCGCCGGCTGAGCCGCCGCGGATGGCCAGCCGGGCCGGGTCGGCCAGGCCGGCCTCCGCCACGGACCGGGCGGCGGCGATGGCGTCCTGCACGTCGACCACGCCCCACTGCCGGCGCAGCCGCTCCCGGTACATCCGGCCGTAGCCGCTGGACCCCCCGTAGTTCACGTCGATGATGCCGACACCGCGGCTGGTGAAGAACGCCTTCATCAGGTCCAGCTCGGCGGCGACGCGCGCGGTGGGGCCGCCGTGCACCCACACGACGTAGGGCGGCAGCTCGCCGGCCGGGCCGGTCGCGTCCGGGTTCCGCGGCTCGTAGACGATGGCATGCACGACTCGGCCGTACTGTCCCTCGACCTCGAGCGGGCGCGGCCGCGGCAGGTACTCCTCGTCAGGCAGCTCGTCCATCTCGCGGCGCAGCACGTCCGCTTTCAGCGTGCCGGCGTCGATCCGGACGACCGAGGGCGGCAGCGCCGGGCCGCCGCCGATTCCCGCGATGGCAGCGCCGTCCGCCGACACCGCAGGCTCGAATTCACTAAACGGGATATCCAGGTCCGTCAGCTCCAGGGTCTCCGGGTCCAGGATGCCGAGCCTGGACTCGCCGTGGCCGTGCAGCACCGCAAGCCGGCCATCCGCGAGCTCCGCGAAGGGCCTGCCGCCAAGCTGCCAGAGCGGGGCGGCGAACTCCTCATCCGCGGGGTACAGCGCCTGCGGCGGCTCGCCGGCCAGGCCGAGCAGGTAGATGTTCCACCAGCCGGTCCAGTCGGTCACCACGTAGAGGCTGCTGTTGTCCCGCCACAGCGGTGCCAGCACCGACTCGCGCAGGCTGCCCTTCAGCAGCCTGCCCTTGCCGGGAACTCCATCCTCGATCGGCGCGATCCGCAGCTCCGTGCCGTCCCAGGGCATGTGCGGGTGATTCCAGGAGACCCAGGCCAGGCGGCTGCCATCGGGGGAGGGAGTGGGAAAGGCGAAGAAGTCGGCGCCGGAGACGAGCATCCGGATCGCGTCCGGATTCGCGGCCGCTGAGCCGTCCAGCGGCACCGCGACGATGGCCCGGCTGACTTTCCCCTGCTCGTGCCGCTCCCGCACGCACCAGATCTCCGTCTTATCCGGCGACAGCGCGAAGTCGGCGTAGCGCAGCGCCGCCTCCTCCAGGGTCCCCGAGCCGGCGCCGTCCGGAGTCGCGGCCGGATCAGGCGTCAGCGGCTCCGGCTGGTCCCTGCCGTCCGAGACCTCGGGGCCGGCCAGGTACAGCCGCTGGTCGGCGTAGTTCGCGAAGACGATCGCGTGGCCACGCGGCTGCCGCCCGGCGGCCTGGCCGGGCCGTGCGGCCGACCGGGCGACCGGGAGGTAGGAGAGCCCGCCGTACTCGTGCACCCGGGTCCTGGCATTCCAGGGGGCTGGCAGCAGGCTCTCTGTCCTGCCGCCGGGCCCGCGGTGCACGACGGTGACCCGGCCGCCCTCGTCCGGCCGTAGTTCCTGCCACCAGGTATCGCCGCCGGCCACGGTCGGAAAGCCGATCCGCAGGTTGCTCCTGGCCACATCGGCAGCCGTGATGGGGGACGGCCATTCGCCGAACGGGATCGTCCTGGCCGTGGCCGCAGAGGTGGCCATCGTGCCTGCTGTCGTTCCCGCCGCGTCGCTCGTCCTGTCCATCCCGGTGTCTGCCATAGGCATATCGTGCCCTATCGGGCTGGCCCGGCTAGCGGGGATTCCGGACACTGCGCGGTCACCGGCGCTTTGCCCGGCCGTCTACGCTGGTGGGCATGTCAGGCGGCACCGATCAGCGAACCTTCGAGATCCGCACCTACGGGTGCCAGATGAACATGCATGACTCGGAGCGGCTGGCCGGACTGCTCGAGGAGGCCGGCTACCAGCGCGCCGCGGACGGCGCGGCGCCGGATGTCGTCGTGTTCAATACCTGCGCTGTCCGGGAGAACGCGGATAACCGCCTCTACGGCAACCTCGGTCACCTGTACCCGGTCAAGACCGCCCGCCCCGGCATGCAGATCGCGGTCGGCGGCTGCCTGGCGCAGAAGGACCGAGCGGTCATTACCGAGCGCGCCCCCTGGGTAGACGTTGTATTCGGCACCCACAACATCGGCTCGCTGCCGGTGCTGCTGGAGCGGGCCAGGGTGCAGCAGCAGGCGCAGGTCGAGATCCTGGAGTCGCTGGAGCGGTTCCCGTCCGTGCTGCCGGCCCGACGGGAATCGGCCTACTCGGCCTGGGTCGCGATCTCGGTCGGCTGCAACAACACTTGCACGTTCTGCATCGTGCCGAGCCTGCGCGGCCGGGAGGAGGACCGCCGCCCTGGTGACGTGCTGGCGGAGGTCTCCGCGCTGGTCGACGAGGGGGTCATCGAGGTCACCCTGCTCGGCCAGAACGTGAACTCCTACGGCGTGGGGTTCGGCGACCGGCTGGCGTTCGGCAAGCTGCTCCGCGCCTGCGGCGATATCGAGGGCCTGGAACGGGTCCGGTTCACCTCACCGCATCCGCGTGATTTCACCGGCGACGTCATCGAGGCGATGGCGCAGACCCCCACTGTCATGCCGCAGCTGCACATGCCGCTGCAATCCGGCTCGGATGCGGTGCTCAGGTCAATGCGGCGGGCCTACCGGCGGGACAAGTACCTGGCCATCCTGGACCGGGTCAGGGCGGCGATGCCGGACGCCGCGATCACCACCGACATCATCGTCGGCTTTCCCGGCGAGACCGAGCAGGATTTCCGCGACACGCTGGACCTGGTCCGGCAGGCGCGGTTCGCTGGCGCCTTCACCTTCCAGTACTCAATCAGGGCGGGAACCCCCGCCGCCGCGATGCCGGGCCAGGTCCCGCCCGAGGTCGTCGCGGAACGCTACGAGCGGCTGGCCGCGCTCGTCGCCGAGACATCCTGGCAGGAGAACCAGAAGCTGGTCGGCCGGCAGGTCGAGGTGCTGGTCGCCGACGGCGAGGGCCGGAAGGACGAGACGACCCGCCGGATGTCCGGCCGGGCACGGGACAACAGGCTGGTCCACTTCACACCGGCGACTACCGCGCCGCGGCCAGGCGACGTGGTGACCACATCCGTCAGCCGGGCCGCCCCGCACTACCTGATCGCGGACGGCGAGCCCGCGGCGGTCCGCCGGACTCGCGGCGGGGATGCCTGGGAGGCCCGGCAGCGTGCCGCTGCGGGCGCGGACGGCTCGGCAGGCCGTGCCGGAGCGGGTCCCGCCGTGCTGCTGGGCATGCCGGCCAGCCGCTCGTCGGCCTGAGCGGTGCTGGTCGCGGCGGCCGTCTGCCCGCATCCGCCGCTGCTGGTGCCCGAGGCGGCAGGGATGGCCGGCCTGCGGGACGCGCCGGAGGATCCGGGCTCGCCGGTGGCAGCGATCGGCCGGCTGCGCGCCGAGTGCGCGGCCGCCCTGGCGGTCGTCCTGGCTGCGCGGCCTGACCTGCTCGTCGTGGTGGGCGGGGCGGACCGGACCGAGTCTTACCCGGCATCTGCCGCCGGCAGCCTAGGCCGTTACGGCATCCCCTTTGTCACCGGCACGGGAGAGCCGATTCTCCCGCTGTCGCTGACCGTCGGCGCCTGGCTGCTGCGCGGCCAGCCTGGCCGGCCGCCGCCGCGGATCCGGCTGCAGGCCGTCTGCCAGGCACTGCCAGCCGCCGGCTGCATGCGGCTGGGGGCGCGGCTGGCGCACGAGGCGCCGGCCGTGGGACTGCTGGTCATGGGGGACGGGCCCGCCCGGCGGGCGACGGGCGTGCACGGGGCAGCGGACCCCGCCGCGGACGGCTATGACGCCGCGGTGGCAGCGGCGCTGGCGGCCGCGGAGCCGGCCGGGCTGGCCAGCCTGGACGCCAGCCTCGACGCCGAGCTGCTGGTGGCCGGGCGCGCCGCCTGGCAGGTCCTGGCCGGAGCCGCCGAAGGCCGGCGGCTGCGCGGCAATCTCCGCTTCGCCGGCGCCCCGCTGGACGTTGGCTACGCCGTCGCCACCTGGTCCGATCCGGCGTGTGCCCCGCCGGACGCCACGCAGCCCGGCCCGGACTCCTGATAAGAGTTAACGGGCCGGCTGTGCGGCAGACCGGGTGTGGTAGCCGTCGGCCTCTCGGGGCGTCACGCCGGGCGCGGCCACGATTCCAGGTCAGCGGGCTCGGCTTGCACGCTCACCGAAATCAGGCCCACGGGGCCAGCGTGCCCGGGCGTTCATCCATCAGGCAACCCGGTCGCCGTCCAGCGAGCGCCCGCGCCGCGGCGGCCCGGCGCTAGTAGCGCTAGCGCGGCCGCGGACCCGCCAGCGGAGCGTTAAGGCGCCTGGTCAGCTGGGACACTTGGGGTTATGCGCCAGCTCGTTATCGCCGTGGTCGGGCCCACGGCCGCCGGGAAGTCCGAGCTATCGCTGCGCATCGCGGACGAGGTCGGCGGCGAGGTCGTCAACGCCGACTCCATGCAGCTCTACCGGGGCATGGATATCGGCACGGCCAAGCTCTCGCTGCCCGAGCGCGGCGGGGTGCCGCATCACCTGCTGGACGTTTGGGATGTCAGCGAGGCAGCGAGCGTGTCGGAGTACCAGCGCATGGCCAGGGCGGCCATCGCCGATATCCAGGGTCGCGGGCACACCCCGGTACTGGTGGGCGGCTCCGGCCTGTACGTGCGGGCGGCGATCGACAACCTGGAGTTCCCTGGCACCGATCCGGGCGTGCGGTCGCGGCTGGAAGCGGAGCTGGCCGAGGCCGGGCCCGCGGCGCTGCACGCCAGGCTCGCCGTTATCGACCCGGCGGCCGCGGGCGCGATCCTGCCGGGGAACGGCCGCAGGATCGTGCGGGCGCTGGAGGTCATCGAGCTGTCCGGCCGCCCGTTCAGCGCGACGCTGCCGCAGTACGACGCCGTCTACCCGACCGTCCAGGTGGGCGTCGAGCTGCCGCGGGCCGAGCTGGACCAGCGCATCGCTGCCCGGGTGGCCCGGATGTGGCGGCAGGGCTTCGTCGAGGAGGTACGCGGGCTGGCGGCCTTCGGCCTGCGCGAGGGGCGCACCGCGAGCCGGGCGCTCGGCTATGCCCAGATCCTTCGCTTCCTGGCCGGAGAGTGGAGCGAGGAGGAGGCGGCCGCGCAGACCGTGCAGGCGACCCGCCGGTTCGTCCGGCGGCAGGAGTCGTGGTTCCGGCGGGATCCGCGGGTGCAGTGGGTGGCGGCCGGCCCGGGCGCCGCGGACCGGGCGGTCAGTGCGATCCGCGCGGGCGCGCAAGCGCAGGGAGCGAGTGCCTGAGCGAGCGGGCCGAGCCGGATGACCTGAGCGGCGGCCGCGGGCCCGAGATTGCCCGCCGGCCGGCGGTCGCGCGCGCCGGTGAGGTCAGCCCGCGCCGCTGGCGACAGCGTGGGAGCGTGGTTGCTGCGCAAACAACGACAGCGATGACGCACCGACGCGGCTGGCGGCTCGCGGCGGGACGAGGCCTGTGGCGGGAAGCGCGGCGGCCGGGGCGGGCCTCCAGCAGCGTGGGAGCGTGGTTGCTGCGCAAACAACGACAGCGACGACGCACCGACGCGGCTGGCGGCTGGCGGCTGGCGGCTCGGGGGCGGCGGCTGGCGGCTCGCGGCTCGGGGCTGGCGGCTCGGGGCTGGCCGCTCGTGGCCTGGGCGAGGCCCTGCTGGCGGGAAGCGCGGCGCTGCGGCTGCTGAGCCGGGGTGGGCCGGGGGGCGCCATCACTGGATACGATCATGAGCATGCGCTTCGCCAAGGGCCACGGCACCGGCAATGACTTCGTGATCCTGCCGGATCCCGATGGCGAGCTGGCCCTGTCAGCCCCGCTGGTGGCGGAGCTCTGCGACCGGCACACCGGGCTAGGCGCTGATGGTGTGCTGCGGGTAGTGCGCACCGCTGCGGCTGGCGTGCCGCAGGCAGCCGGCCAGGCGGCCGAGTGGTTCATGGACTACCGGAACGCCGATGGCAGCGAGGCGGAGATGTGCGGGAACGGGATCCGGGTGTTTGCCCGGTTCCTGCTCGACAGCGGCCTGGCGGCCGGGCCGCAGATCCCGGTGGCTACCCGGTCGGGGACCAGGATCGTGCGGGCGGCGGCGGGCGGCGAGTTCAGCGTCGACATGGGCCCGGCGGAGGTTCTGGGCGCTGGCTCAGCCGGGCTGGGCGAGCAGACCGTGAGCGGACTGGCCATCAGCGTCGGGAATCCGCACCTGGCCTGCATCGTGACCGAGCCGGTGGCCGGGATCGACCTGTCGGCACCGCCGGTGCTGGATCCGGCTCAGTTTCCCGACGGGGCGAACGTCGAGGTGCTGCGGGTTACGGGGAATCGGCGGGTCGAGATGCGCGTGTACGAGCGCGGCTCGGGGGCCACGCTGTCCTGCGGGACCGGGGCGGTGGCGACCGCGGTGGCCGCGGCAGCGGCGGCGGGGCAGTGGCCCGAGCCGGCCCTGTCCTGGGCGGTGGATGTTCCCGGCGGCACGCTGACTGTCACGCCAGGCGCGACAGTCAGCGTGCTGACCGGGCCGGCCGGCGTCGCGGCCGGCGAGCTGGACGCGGGCTGGCTCGCCGCCCGGAGCCCGGCCAGGGTGTCAGGCATCGCCTGAGCGGCTCGCGAGCCGCAGCCCGATGCTGACCAGGGTCCAGCCGGTCCGGTGGCTGATGGTCTTGCGCGGGTCGCGGCACCCGCGAGCGGCGCGCTGCTGATCGGCCGAGATATGCATCTGCCTGACGTGCTCGCTGGCTAGGGCGTCGGTGTTATGGGTGAACATTGCGGGACTCCTTGCTGGTTGATCGTTGGTGGCGGGGATCGGTGGGGCTAGGCGGGGCGGCCGCAGTGACCGGCCCGGCGCGGCTAGCTGGCGTCTGCGCGGCTAGCGTCGGGGTTGCTGTCCGCGTCGGCATGGCTCACGGCGTCGGCGTGGCCGTTCGCCCCGGGCCCGCCTTCGGTGCCGTCCGTGCCGTCGGACTGGGGCGTCGGCGGCTGCTGCCGCCCGGCCGGGCGGGCGGGTGCCCGGACGATGCGGATGTCGCCGGTGACGGTCCGGCAGCTGACGCGCAGCGGCACGTCGTCGCCTCCTGCGGGCTGCTCATCGAGCTGGCTCTTGATGTCCCCGGTCATGCTGGAGAGGTCGAGGTAGACCCCTGTGCCGGCCGCGACCGCGACGGAGACGTTGCCGGACACGGTGTTGGCCTCGGTGTCCCCGGCCCGGACGCTGTCGAGCCGCACGTCGCCGCTGGCGGTGCGGACGCTCACCGAGCTGTCGGCGATGCCGACCTTGACATCCCCGCTGGCCGTGTTGACGGTCACCGCACCGCCGGCGCGCAGCAGGTTGAGATCGCCGGAAGCGGTATGGACGCGCACGTCCGATGCTGCCTCCTCCAGCCAAACGTCCCCGGAGGCCGTATTGACCATCGTGGATCCGCTGACCGAGGCGGCCGTGACATCGCCGCTCGCGGTCCTGGCGTCAAGCTCCGCCAGATTGCCCATGCATGAGACGTTGGCCGAGGCGGTGCGCACGGTGCAGCGTGACTGAGCCGGCATGCTGATCGTCAGGTCGAGCGCGGAGCTGCGCCGCAGGCCGAGGCTCTTGGGCCCGCTGATCTCCAGCCGTCCGTCGTCGAGGCTGACCCTGACCTCGGAGATCAGCCGGTCATTGTCCTTGCCGTGCTTGCTGGGCACCAGGCTGACGGTGGTGACCTCGACCGGCTCAGCCGTCAGGGCGACGCTGCCGGCGGACAGGTTGATGAAGGCATCGATGGGGGCGGAACCGGGAAATTGCCAGGTGGTCATTGTCTGCGTCCTCTTCTCGGTCGGTGATGGCGGGGGAGTGGGGCCGGGCGCGGTGGGCGCTCAGCTGCGTGCGTAACCGGTGAGGCGCTGGCCGACGCCCTTGCGGCGGCCGGAACTGCCGGAGCCCTGGGACGGCTGCGCCAGGGCGGTGCCGACCGCGCGGACCAGCCACGCGTTGACCGACAGTCCGGACGCCGTGGCCGCGCTTTCGACCCGGGACTTCATGCCCTCGGACAGCCGCAGGGTGACCCTGGCCTGGCCGGCGTCCTCGGACCCGTCGCCGAAGGACTGGCTGGGCGGCTCGTCTTCCTCGACCGGAGTCGTAGTGACCACGAACTCCGGCTCGCCGTCCGACAGCCGGACGTTGATGACGGCTCCGTCCAGCCGGGCGGTGATCTCCGACGCGGCTGCGGACAGCACGTCCAGCAGGGTCAGCCGGATCGAGGAGTCCAGCGCATCGGCGAGCATCTCGGCCGTGCGCCGGACATCCTCGCTGGCGAATCGGGTGAGGGAGGCAAGCTCTCGGCGGAGCCCCCCGACATGCTCTGACAAGTCCATGACGTCATAATGACGTCATTCGTGACGGCTGTCAAATGTCATCTCGCGTCAGGTCTGGCGGCAACGGGGCGCCCGTTCGCCATCATAGGCTCTGAGCTGCTGAAATGATGCCCAGGGCTGCCATTTTGGGTGGTTGGCAGACCGAAGGCTGGCATGCTGCCGAGGTGACAGTGCTTACGTCTTGACGGCATCAAGACGTTGAGGATGACGTTATGGCGTCCGGGGTGACGTCATCGTGCTGTCAGTGTGGTGGGAGACAGTGCCCTGATCGAGGCGTCGAGTACCTCGGCGATGTGCGCCGCCGGCAGCGGCGTGCCCCGGGTATCGAGCGCGGTGGCGATCTGCATGCTGCAGCCGGGATTGGCGGTGACCAGCAGGTCCGCGCCGGTGCCGTAGACGGCCGCAGCCTTGCGCGCGCCCAGCTCGGCCGCGGCGTCCGGCTGCACGAGGTTGTAGATTCCGGCCGATCCGCAGCAGATGCTGCCGTCGGCGATCTCGGCCAGGGTGAGGCCGGGGATGGCGGCCAGCAGCTGCCGCGGCTGGCTGGTGATCCGCTGCGCATGACCGAGATGACACGCGTCGTGATACGCGACCGTGATGGGCAGTGGGCTGCGCGGCGCGGCCGGGCCCAGCTCGGCCAGGAACTGGCTGAAATCGCGCACCTGCCCGGCCAGCGCGGTCGCCCGGGCTGACCAGGGCGGATCGTCAGCGAGTAGCTCGCCGTACTCCTTCATGGCCGAGCCGCAGCCGGCCGAGTTGACGATGACGGCATCGACGCCGGCGGCCTCGAATACGGCGATGGCCCGGCGGGCGAACCGGGCTGCCTCCGCGCGCCGGCCGCCGTGCAGCGACAGCGCGCCGCAGCAGCCTTGCGAGCGAGGCACGATGACGTCGCAGCCCTCCGCGGCGAGCACCCTCGCCGTGGCCGCGTTGACGTGGGGAAAGAAGACGCGCTGCACGCAGCCGGTCAGCATGCCCACGACCGCGCGCCGCTGCCCCCTGGCCGGGATGCGCTCGGGCAGCCCCGCCTGGCCCGCCCGGCCGCGCTGGCCTGGCCTGGCACTCGCATCTGGCCGGCCTGCCTGGTTTCGCCGGCCCGTCGCCGGGCGCCCCGGTGCCACCTGCAGCGCCGCGACGAGCTCGGGCGCCAGCCGGGCGGCCAGCTCGCTGCGGCCGGCCAGCCGGTCCAGGCCGGCTCGCTGAGCGGCGCGCAGCGGCCCGGTCAGCGCCCGCAGCCGGCGCGGATAGGGGAACGTCTCGAAGATGGCCCGGCGGATGACCCGGTCGCGCAGTGACCGCGGCGGCAGCGGCGCTACCCCGGCCGGCCCGGCCGGGCGTTCCTCCGTCCAGGTCCGGGCGGCCTCGATGAGCCGGTCGTAGCGCACGCCGGACGGGCATGCCGTGACGCAGGCCATGCAGCCGAGGCACCGGTCGAAGTGGGTGGCCGCGGCCTCGCCGCCCTCGGCGCCATCGAGCAGCTGGATGATCAGGTGGATGCGGCCGCGCGGCGAGTCCATCTCCTCGCCCCACAGCTGGTACGTCGGGCAGGCGGGCAGGCAGAAGCCGCAGTGCACGCAGTCGCCGGCCAGCTCGCGCAGCTCCCCGTCGGGATCCAGCGGGCGGCGGCCGATCTCGCCGGCCGGCGACGGGCCAGCTGACGGATCGGGGGCGGCATGTTCCGGGCGTGTCACTAGATGCCTCCCGCGTACCGGCCCGGCGCCATCCGGTGCTCCGGATCGAACTGGTCCTTGATGGCGTGCATCAGCGGCAGGCCCGGCACTGGTCCCCATAGGTCGAGGCCGGTCATGACCTCCGCCGATGCGTGCAGGACCACGACGCTCGCGGCGGTCGGCGGGATAGCCGGCCCCCCGGTGCCGGGTGCCGCAGGAGGCTGGCTCAGCGCACCGCGCAGCCTGGTCACGAAGTCGGTCACTGCCGTCGGCGGCGCGGCGGCCGGGATGGCGGCATGCAGGACCCCGGCTCCCGCCGATCCGCTGATGGCCAGGTCCAGGCCGGTTTCGCTGGCGAGCAGGTCCACGGACTCGAGCACGGCGGCGAGCTGGCCAGACCAGAAGGCGATCTGCAGGACCGTGCCGTCGGCCGCCGCGGCCGCGCCGCGCCCCCACCAGGCCGGGGCAGTGGCGCTGACCCGCGGGCCGGTGTCGCTGATCCGCGGGGCGGGCCCGCCAGCCGGCGGATCCAGGTCACCGGCTGGCGCGCTCCAGGCTGAGGCGGCCGGGGTATCTTTGCTGACCCGCGGGCCGGTGTCGCTGATCCGCGGGGCGGGCCCGCTAGCCGGCGGATCCAGGTCACCGGCTGGCGCGCTCCAGGCTGAGGCGGCCGGGGCTGACGCGGCCAGCAGGTCGCGCAGCCGCTCGGCGCGCTCGGCGACCCCGGCGGGCTCGCCTTCCACCAGGATTCCCGCGCTGATGGGGGCGCCGCGCCGTGGCTGGTCGATCTCCGCCGCGCTCGGCGCCAGCGGCGAGGACGCCGCCGCGGCCATGACCGCCAGGGCCGACGCCGCGTCCGGGCAGTCCACCGTCACGTACGCGACCGCGGCGGGCCTGGGGTGCAGCCGGAAGGTCGCCTCGGTGATCAGCCCCAGCGTCCCCAGGGAGCCCGCGAACAGCTTCCCGAGGTCGTAGCCGGCCACGTTCTTGACCACCTTCCCGCCGGCCTTGGCGATGGTGCCGTCGGCCAGCACCACGGTGATCCCGATCAGCAGATCCCGCGGCGTCCCGAAACGGAACCGCAGCGGCCCGGCGGCGCCCGTCGCGACGAGGCCTCCCACCGTGCCCGGCTCCGCCGTGCCCGTCCTGCCAGTCGTGCGCGTGCTGACTGCGCTCGTGCCGGGTGCGCTCGTGCCGGGTGCGCTCGTGCCGGGTGCGCTCGTGCCGGGTGCGCTCGTGCCGGGTGCGCTCGTGCCGGGTGCGCCTCGTGCCGGGTGTGCCTGTGCCGGGTGTGCCTGTGCCGGGTGTGCCTGTGCCGGCCGCGCTCGTGCTCGCTGCGGCTGCGGCGAAGTCCGGGCCGCAGGGGTCCAGGGCCAGCCGCTGGCCGGCCCTGGCGAGCCGGTCGGCGAGCTGGCTGAGCCTGGTCCCGGCCTGCACCCTCGCGACCAGGTCGCCGGCGGCGTGCTCGAGCACCTGATCCATCTGCCGGGTGTCCACGATCAGGTCGCAGCGCCGGGGCGCGGCACCCCAGGCCAGCCGGGTGCCCGAGCCGCGCGGGAGCACGGCCAGCCCGAGCCCGGCCGCGGCGGCCAGCACCGCGCTGGCCTCGCTCGTGCTGGCCGGCTCGGCCACGAACCGTGGCATCTGGCCGCCCACCACGTCGGCGGGCGTCGCGGCTCGCACCCGCGCGCAGGACGCGGCCAGGCTCGCCGGGATGGCATCAGCGGTCATGGGCGACCGAGGGCGGGGGTTTCGTTGCGCATATCAGAATTGCTCCAGCTGTCCGGACGCCACCAGCGGGTGCGGGCCGCGGCGCACGCCGGGGACCTCGCCGCACAGCCGCGGCGTCGGGAAGACCTTGCCGGGGTTGCACAGCCCGGCCGGGTCGAAGGCGCAGCGCAGCAGCTGCATGGTGGCCAGGTCATCGGCGGTGAACATCTTCGTCATGTACCGCGACTTGTCCACGCCGACCCCGTGCTCGCCGGTGATGGAGCCGCCATGCTCGATGCACAGGTCCAGGATCGCCCCGGACACCTCCTCGGCCGCGCTCTTGGCGCCGTCCCGGCTGTCGTCGAACAGCACCAGCGGGTGCAGGTTGCCGTCGCCGGCATGGAAGACGTTGGCGACCCGGATGCCGGACTCGGCGGACAGGGCCGCGATCCGGTCCAGGACCTGCGGCAAGGCGGTGCGCGGCACCACGCCGTCCTGGACGATGTAGGCGGGGCTGATCCGGCCGACGGCCGCGAACGCGGACTTGCGGCCGGCCCAGATCAGCGCCCGCTCGGCGGCGTCCTGCGCTGCCCTGATCTCGTAGGCGCCTTCCCGCTCGCAGATCTCGCTGACCGCTGCGGTCTCGCGGGCTACGTCGCCTTCCGGGCCGTCCAGCTCCACCACGAGCACGGCGGCCGCGCCGTCGGGGTAGCGGCAGTGCACCGCCGCCTCGGCCGCCTCGATGGCGAGGGCGTCCATCATCTCAATGGCGCCCGGCAGGATGCCGGCGGCGATGATGCCCGACACGGCCCGGCCACCGGCCCCCATGGTGGTGAACGCCGCGAGCAGGGTGGTGACCGCCTCCGGGATCCTGGTCAGCCGGACGATGATCTTGGTGACGATGCCGAGGGTGCCCTCCGAGCCCGTGAAGGCGCCCACGAGGTCATAGCCGGGGGCCGCGCCGGTGCCGTCGCCGAGCCAGGTCAGCTCACCCTGCGGAGTGACGATCTCCAGGCCGGTCACGTGATGCACGGTGAAGCCGTGCTTGAGGCAGTGCGCGCCGCCGGAGTTCTCCGCCACGTTCCCGCCGACCGAGCAGACCACCTGGCTGGACGGGTCGGGCGCGTAGAACAGCCCGTAAGGCTCGGCCGCCTTGCTCACCGACAGGTTGGTCACGCCCGGCTCCACCACGGCGCGGCGGCTGACCGGGTCGATCTGCAGGATCCTGCGCATCGCCGACAGCACGATCAGCACGCCGTCCGCGCTCGGCAGCGCGCCGCCGGACAGGCCGGTGCCCGAGCCGCGGGCCACGAACGGGATCTGCGCTGCCGCGCAGGCCCGGACGATGGCCGCCACCTGGTCAGCTGACTGCGGCAGCACGACCAGGCCTGGGCTGCACCGGTGCGCGGTCAGCCCGTCGCACTCGTAGGTGCGCAGCTGCATCGGATCGGTGAGCACGTGATCGCGGCCGCAGATGGCGGCCAGCGCCGGGATCAGGCGGCGGAGCCCGTCGCTGCCGTGCCCGGCGGTGTCATCCCGGGCCTGCCCGTCGGCGCCCAGCACGGTCGCCGGGCCGCCGCTCGCCCTGCCATCTGCGCTGCCATCTGCCCTGCCATCTGCGCTGTCGATCACCCGGTCGCCGCCTTCCGCTGGCACTGCCACCAGGATCCCCCTCTCGGCCCGCGACCGCCAACTGCGCCGCGGCTGCTACGGCATCCGCTCGTAAGCGGGAATGGTGAGGAACTCGGCGTAGTCGTCGGCCAGCGCCACCGCGGTGAACAGGCTGACCGCCTGCTCGTACTGCGCCTCGTCGAACTGCTCGCCGGCCAGCTCCCGGATCTTCGCCAGCTCCTCGCCGATGATCCGCTCGACCAGGTCCCTGGTCACCAGCGGCCCGTCAGCCAGGGTGATGTCGTTGTGCAGCCACTGCCACACCTGGGACCGGGCGATCTCGGCCGTGGCCGCGTCCTCCATCAGGTTGAAGATGGCGACCGCCCCCGTCCCGGCCAGCCAGTTGGCCAGGTACTGCAGGCCGACGCTGATGTTGTTGCGCAGGCCAGCCTCGGTGATGTCGCCCGGCGTCTTCGAGATGGACAGCAGGTCGGCTGCCGTCACGCTGACGTCCTCGCGCAGCCTGCCGAGCTGGTTCGGTGCGTCGCCGAGCACGCCGTCGAAGATCTCCCGGCAGATCGGCACCAGGTCCGGATGGGCCACCCAGGAGCCATCGAAGCCGTCACGGGACTCGCGGGACTTGTCCTCGCGGACCTTCTGCAGCGCCTTGGCATTGACCTCCGGGTCGCGGCGGCTCGGGATGAACGCGGCCATGCCGCCCATCGCATGCGCGCCGCGGCCATGGCAGGTCTTCACCAGCAGCTCGGTGTAGGCACGCATGAACGGCGCGGTCATGGTCACGGCGTTGCGCTCCGGCAGCACGAACTCGCGGCCCCTGGTACGGAACTTCTTGATGATGCTGAACAGGTAGTCCCACCGGCCCGCGTTCAGCCCGGAGCTGTGGCCGCGCAGCTCGTAGAGGATCTCCTCCATCTCGAACGCGGCCGGGATGGTCTCGATCAGCACCGTCGCCCGGATCGTGCCGCGCGGGATGCCGAGGCGGTCCTGGGCCAGGTTGAACGCGTCGTTCCAGAGCCGCGCCTCCAGGTGGCTCTCCATCTTGGCCAGGTAGAAATACGGGCCCTTGCCCTTATCCAGCTGGCGGCGGGCGCAGTGCGTGAAGTACAGGGCGAAGTCGAACAGGCTGCCGGAGATCCGCTGGCCGTCCACGAGCACGTGCTTCTCGTCCAGGTGCCAGCCGCGCGGCCGGACGACGATCGTGGCCAGCTCCTCGTCCGGTCCCAGCTGGTAAGACTTCCCGTCCTCGCTGGTGAAGTCGATCTTTCGGTCCAGCGCATCCTTCAGGTTGAGCTGCCCGGTGATCATGTTGTCCCACAGCGGCGTGTTCGCGTCCTCGAAGTCGGCCAGCCAGACTTTGGCGCCGGAGTTCAGTGCGTTAACCGTCATCTTCTGGTCCGTCGGGCCGGTGATCTCCACCCGCCGGTCGACCAGGCCGGGAGCCGGCGGGGCCACCCGCCAGGACCGGTCCTCGCGGATCCCGGCCGTCTCCGGCAGGAAGTCGAGCGTCGCGCCCGCGGACAGCTCCTGCTGGCGGCGCGCCCGTGCCTGCAGCAGTTCCGCGCGGCGCGGGCCAAGCTCCCGCTGCAGTGCCGCTACCAGGCCGAGCGCCTCAGAGGTAAGGATCTCGTCGTACCTGTGGCCAGCCGGGCCGGTGATCTGGACGCCGTCGGTGTCGGACACGTTCCTGGCTCCTCTCCCGCGATGCTCTCGCTGAAATCCGGCTGGCGCCCGCGGCCGGGACGGCCTCCCAGCATGGGACCTGCTCGTGGCCAGGGCGGGCGGAGCCGCTGCGCGGCGCCGGTCACGAAGACCGTAACTCATCGGAGCCGGCCGGGCCCAGGCCCGGATCAGGTCCGTTCCCGGCGAGCCGGGCCGGGCACATCCGGGCCGGGCCCGTTGTTATTGAGGTGATGATGGGCGTCATGCATGGCACCATCGACTGCACCGGCGACTGCCAGCTGTGGGACGGCAGCAGCCGGGGTATACGGGAACTATCTCACTTAACTTCACGACTAATGGCATAACATCCGGCAACGGATGCTGCCCTGGATGGCAATGACTGCACTTTCTGACAATGAGCCGGCCCGCGGCGCGCTGACTGCTGACCTCGACGAGCGGCAGGACGATGTGGATGCCGGGCAGCTCGACCTGGAGGACAGGCATGCCCTGCGCCGCGTGGCCGGGCTGTCGACCGAGCTCCAGGACGTCACCGAGGTCGAGTACCGGGCGCTCCGGCTGGAGCGCGTGGTGCTCATGGGCGTGTGGCCGGACGCGAACCTGGCCGCAGCCGAGAACTCGCTGCGCGAGCTTCTCCCAGCTGGCCGAGACGGCCGGGTCGCAGGTCCTGGACGGCCTGATCCAGCGCCGCGGGCGGCCCGATGCCGCGACCTACGTGGGCGCGGGCAAGGCAGCCGAGCTGGCTGACCTGGTGACCGCGTGCGGCGCGGACACGGTCATCTGCGACGGCGAGCTCACCCCCGGCCAGCTGCGCCGGCTCGAGGGCATCGTCCGGGTCAAGGTCATCGACCGGACCGCCCTCATCCTCGACATCTTCGCCCAGCATGCGCGGAGCAAGGAGGGCAAGGCGCAGGTCGAGCTCGCGCAGCTGCAGTACCTGGTGCCCAGGCTCCGGGGCTGGGGCGAGTCGCTGTCCCGGCAGGCGGGCGGCCGGGCCGGGGGCAGCGGCGGCATCGGGACGCGCGGCCCCGGCGAGACCAAGATCGAGACTGACCGGCGGCGGATCAGGACCCGGATGACCAGGCTGCGCCGCGAGCTGACCGAGCTGGCGGCCGACCGCGAGGTCAGGCGCGGCCAGCGGCGCCGCCGCGCGGTGCCGTCGGTGGCGATCGCCGGCTACACCAATGCGGGCAAGTCGAGCCTGCTGAACCGGCTGACCGGGGCGCACGCGCTGGTGGACAACTCGCTCTTCGCGACGCTCGATCCCACCGTCCGCAAGGCCAGGACCCCGGCAGGCTGGACGTTCACGCTGACCGACACGGTCGGCTTCGTCCGCCATCTGCCGCACCAGCTGGTCGATGCCTTCCGCTCGACCCTGGAGGAAGTGGCGGATGCCGACCTGATCCTGCATGTCGTGGACGGGTCGGACGCGGACCCGCGGGCGCAGCTCGCGGCCGTGCGCGAGGTACTCGGCCAGATCGGCGCGGCCGATGTGCCCGAGCTGGTCGTGATCAACAAGGCGGACGCGGCTGATCCGATCGTGGTGGAGGGCCTGCGGCTGCAGGAGCGGCATTCGGTCGTGGTCTCGGCGAAGACCGGAGCCGGGACCGATGACCTGCTGGCCGAGGTGGAGCGGCTGGTCCCCTGGCAGCACCGGGAGGTCAGCGTCACCGTCCCGTACAGCCGGGGCGACCTGCTCTCCCGCGCGCACCAGGAGGGCGAGGTGCTGGAGGTCAGGCACGGCGGTGACGGCACCGAGCTGACTGCCCGGGTGCCGCTCGGCCTGGCCGCCGAGCTGGCCCGGATCGACGTGCCGGCGGCGCCGGCCTGAGGTCGGCCGCGATCCGCCGGAATGCCGCATGGCAATCGGGAAGTGAACGCTGTTTAACCGTTCAATCAAGGCTGTCCGGATGCCGCCTCATTGCGCGGCGCAATTGCGCCCGGCAAATAGGAGAACATCCGCCGCCCGCTTAGGGGCAGCCGGGCAGCACTGGTTTTCTATTAGCCCGGCTCCTTCGATTCCGCCCGGCCGGCCGTTCTGCTCCGCCCGCCCGGCCCGCTGCGATCGTTTGCAGGTAGTCCTCGCAGGTGAGGAGGACTGAGCGAGCGTGCAGGAAGTGGTTGCACCTGCACCGCACGATTGCACGTGCACTGGCAGCGCGGCCGGGCGGTCGCCGCAGGTCAGGGCCGCTCGTTTTGCGCATTGAGGTTACTGGCCCGCAAATCTCGGCTGATCCCTTGCGCAATAGGGTGAGTCAACCGATATGTTGGCAGGCGCAACCGCACAGGACCACTTGCGGGCGCGCTGCCCGATCGGCTTCACTAGATTTCTGCCAGTTCCTGACCACCAGCGAATCCGTACCACGACCGCGGCACGAGTCCGCCGCGCGCTTCCGGAAGGAGGCGGCGCAGGATGACAGTTCGTCTCCTCACCAACATTGGCCGGCTGTGGACCGGCTCAGAGGTGTGGAGTAATGCCGCGATCTTGTCGCGTGATGATCGTATTGTCTGGGTTGGGCCATCCGCCGATCTCCCCGCCAGCATTCCGGGCGTCATCGAGGACATCGTCGACGTTGACCAGGTCGAGAACCTCGGCGGGGCGCTGGTGACTCCCGGCCTGATCGATGCCCACACTCACCCCGTCTACGCCGGCAACCGCTGGGCTGAGCTGGCCATGCGCTCCAACGGCTCGTCCGCGCGGGAGATCGCGGCGGCGGGCGGCGGCATGTCGTCCACGGTCACGATCACCCGCGGAACGGATCCCTGGACGCTGTGCAACGGCGTCCGGGAGCGGCTGCGGCACTGGCTCGTGAGCGGCACCACCACGATCGAGGCGAAGACCGGCTATCACCTCACCAGGGACGGCGAGCTCGCCAACGTCAGGCTGCTCCGGTCGCTGGAGAACGAGCCCGGCATGCCGCGCGTGCACGCGACCTTCTTCGCGGCGCACGCCGTGCCGCCCGAGTACTTCGGCAGGCGGCACGACTACGTGGATGCCGTCAGCGGCTGGTGCGCCGACGCGGCGGCCGCGGGCGCCGACAGCGTCGACACCTACTGCGACGACGGCAGGTTCACCACCAGGGAAGCGCGCTGGATCCTGGGCGCGGGCCGCTCGGCCGGGCTGCTGCCCCGGCTGCACGTGTGCGGCGACCCGCGGGCCGGCGTCGCGCAGCTGGCTGCCGAGCTGGGCTGCGCGTCGGCGGACCTGCTGCAGGGGGCGGACGACGATGACGTGGCTGCCCTGGCCAGCGCCGGCGTCGCCGCGGTGGTCTGCCCGGCAGTGGCATCCGACTGCGGCAAGCTGCCGCCGGTCCGTGCCCTGCTGGACAAGGGCGTCGCCGTGGCCCTCGGCTCGGACCACTCGCCTGGCCGCAACGGCATTACCTCGATGCCGCTCGTCATCGCGCTGGCCATCGCGAACCTCGGGATGAGCGTGGCCGAAGCCCTCCGCGCGGCCACCCTGGGCGGTGCCCAGGCGCTGCGCGCGCCGGACCGGGGCGCGATGGCGCCCGGCCGGTTCGCGGACATCGTGGCCTGGGACGCCGACCACGAGGGCGCCTTCGCCTGGGCCTACGGCCTGCGCCCGTACCGGGTCTGGCGCGGCGGCGAGGCGGTCGGCCTGTAGCGGAGCGCCGGACATGGGCCGGACCGCGGTGGTCACCGACTCGACGGCAGGCCTCCCGTCCGGCCTGGCCGAGTCCCGCTCGATCATGATCGTCCCGCTGCGGGTCCTGGCAGGCAGCCACACTGCCGATGATGGCCCCGGCGTCCTCAGCGGCCCGCTGGCGGAGTACCTGAGCAGCGGAGAGCGGCTGACGACGGCCCGCCCGTCGCCCGCCAGGTTCGCGGCGGCTTACGCGGCCGCGGCGGAGGCGGGCGCGGCGGAGGTCGTCTCGGTGCACTTGTCCGGGGAGCTGTCCGGCACGCTCAGCTCCGCTGAGCTGGCGGCCGCCGAGGCGCCTGTGCCGGTGCACGTCGTGGACTCGCGGTCCATCGGGATGGGCCTGGGGATCACGGCGCTGACCGCGGCGGCCGCTGCCGCGGCCGGCCTGCCGGGGGCCGCGGTCGCCGCCGCCGCGCGCCTCCGGGCGGAGCGGCTCGGCTCGTTCCTCGCCGTGGACAGTCCCGATCAGCTGCGAGCCGGCGGCTGGCTCAGTCCGCTGGCCGGTCCGGCGGGCGCCGTGCTGACGGCCCGGCCGCTGCTGACCATGCGCAGCGGCAGGATCAGCATGCTAGAACGGGTTCGCACCCGGTCCGCCGCCGCGGAGCGGCTGGCTGAGCTGGCCGCCCAGTTCGCGGCCGGACGGCCGGCCGACATCGCGGTGCAGCACATCGGCCAGGCCAGCAGGGCGGCCGAGCTGGCCGGGCAGCTGGCCGCCGCGATCCCGCTGGCCCGGCACCGGTACCTGACCGAGGCCGGTGCGGCCATCCTGGCCCATACCGGTCCCGGCATGCTCGGCGTGGTTGTCGCTCCCTGCTAAGACGGCTGCCGCTGCCGCTGCCCCTGCCCCGATCCTGCTCCCGCCGGTGGCGGTGGCGGTGGCGGGGCGGTGCCGTGGCCGTGGCGACGGCGGTCCGGTACCCGTGGCGACGGCGGTCCCGCGGCGGGGGGGACGCCAGTCCCGTGCCCGTGCGACAGCAGTGCCCGGCTCATGGCATGCTGCGGACATGCCCTCAGGTTCAGCGCTCGGACCGGACCCGGCCCGGGCGCCGCCCGTGACCGTCATCGTCGGCGAGGAAGAGCTGCTGGTCGAGCGGGCCGTCAGTGCTGTGCTGGCCGCCGCGGACGGTTCCGGCGGCAGCTCAGCGCCCGCTGGCGCGGACGGCATCGACGTGCACGACGTGATGGCAGCGGAACTGGCACCTGGCGAGCTGTCGGCGCTGACCGCGCCATCGCTGTTCGGCGGGGGGACGGCCGTCATCGTCCGGTCAGCTCAGGACGCCGTCAAGGACGTGGCGGCGGAGATCACGGCGCTGGCGGCGGCTGGCTCGCCCGACCTCGTGCTGGTGGTCACCCATGCTGGCGGGGCCAAGGGCAAGGCGGTGCTCGCCAGCCTGGCCGCAGCCGGGGCCCGCCGGGTCAACTGCCCCCCGGTCAAGCGATTCGGCGAGCGCATTGACTTCCTGCGGGGCGAGTTCATCCGGGCCGGGCGGAAGGCGGACGACGGCGGACTGCGCGCGCTGCTGGACGCGGTCGGTACCGACCTGCGCGACCTGGCGGCCGCCTGCAGCCAGCTGTCGGCGGACACGACCGGGGTGATCAGCCAGGCGGTCGTGGCCCGGTACTACCGCGGCCGGGCCGAGGCCAGCGGCTTCTCGGTGGCCGACCGGGCCTGCGAGGGGAAGCTCTCCGACGCGCTGACCCAGCTTCGCTGGGCCCTTTCCACCGGGACGTCGCCGGTCCTGATCACCAGCGCGCTCGCGCAGGGCGTCCGCGCACTGGGCCGGGTCGGGTCGGCATCCAGGAATGCCAGCGCCGAGTCGCTGGCCGGCGAGCTCGGCCTGCCGCCGTGGAAGATAGACCGGGTCCGCCAGCAGCTCCGCGGCTGGACAGGCGAGGGCGTGGCCAGGGCGCACGCGGCCGTGGCCGAGGCAGACGCGCAGGTGAAGGGGGAGGGGGCGAACGCCGGCTACGCGCTGGAGCGGGCGGTCGCCACGATCGTCAGCTGCCGGTCCGGCCGCTAAGCCTCCTTCAGCTGCTCGGCCCGCTTGGCGATGGCCGACTTGCGGTTGGCCGCCTGGTTCTTGTGGATGACGCCCTTGCTGGCCGCCTTGTCGAGCTTGACGACCGCGGCGCGCATCGCGAGGGCGGCGTCCTCCACGTTGCCCGAGTCAGCGGCCTCGCGGAACTTGCGCACGGACGTCTTCAGCCCGGACTTCACGGCCTTGTTGCGCTGCCGTGCCTTCTCGTTCTGCTTGTTGCGCTTGATCTGGGACTTGATGTTAGCCACGCAGGTGCCTCGCTAGATGATTCTGGTCAGGGTGGTCAGGGTGGTCAGGGTGGTCAGGGTGTGTGGTCAGGTGGTGCCCGGCCCGAGCCGAGGTCCGCACAGGCGGCAGGCAGACCCCGTGCCGGCGCATGGGGGCACGCAGGCAGCCGAGAATGAAGGATAGCCGAGAAGCTCCCGGCTGCTCAAACCAGCCGCTCACTATCGGGCCCTGATCAGCTTATCGCGGCCGGCCGGTCCGGCAGCCAGGCTGAGCGGCGGGGTGGCGTCTTTCCCGGTCCGCCGGGTGCCCTGGAGATGCTACCGCCGCTGGCCGGCACCGGAAGCTAAGCTGGTGCTTGCTGCTCCGGCCGGCCAGCGGCACGCGGCCGGGCCGGGAGCCGCGTGGCGACACCGCCGTCTGCCGGCAAGCGCGGTGCGATCGGCGCGCAGGGTCGCGCGCTGGCCAGCGCCGCCGTGGAACGCGCCGATCGCGGCGCGACGCGGACGAGGAGCCGACCATGAGCACACCGGGCACCGGCCCGAGCCTGGCCTCCATCCACATCTACCCGCTCAAGGGAGCGCGGGGACTGGACCTGCGCGAGTCCCTGGTGCAGCCCTGGGGCCTGGCCGGCGATCGCCGCTGGCTCCTGGCCGATCCGGCCGGCCGGTTCATCAGCCAGCGGGAGGAGCCCCAGCTGGCCCGCATCCAGGTCCGGTATGCGGGGCCGGCGCCTGGTGAGGGAGTCATCTTCATCGCCGCTCCGGGCCGGCTCGCCATCCTGGTCGAGCCGCCGCGGCAGGCCGCGGGCGCCGAGATGGTGCCGGTCAGCGTCTGGCGATCGGAGCTTCTCGCCCCGCGGCCGGCCCGGCCGCCGATGAATGGCTGTCGGACGTTCTCGGCCGCCCGGTCCGGCTGACCTACCTCGACGATCCGCGGCGGCGGCCGGTGGACGCTCGTTATGGCGCTCCCGGTGACGTGGTCAGCTTTGCCGACGGCTACCCGCTGCTGGTCACCAGCACCGCGTCGCTGGACGCGCTCGGCAAGTGGCTGGCCGACGACGGCGACGAGCCGGTCCCGATGAACCGGTTCCGGCCTAACGTGGTCGTCGCGGACACCGATCCATGGGACGAGGACTGCTGGCGGCGGCTCAGCATCGGCCCGGTGTCCTTCCGGGCGGTCAAGCCGTGCGGCCGCTGCGTGGTCACCACGATCGACCAGATGACCGCCGAGCGCGGCTCGCAGCCGCTGAAGATGCTGGGCCGTCGCCGCCGTCTCGGCCAGGACCTGGTGTTCGGCCAGAACCTGATCCCCGACGGGCCCGGCGTGATCCGGTGCGGATCCTGGAGCGGGCCGGCTGACCCGAGCCGCCGGCCGGTCCGGGTAATCACTGCAAATGTCCGGCCTGTTAATTTCGCCGTAACGCCATTGCCGTCAATGTTAACGACGACGGCCTTGCCGGTCGCCGGCCGCGGTCTGAGAATCGTTCTAATGGGAAGCGATGAGGCTCCCTTCGCAAACGGCGGCTGAGCCGCGTGCATGAGACGAACGGGATGCCGCACGTCGCCATCACGGCCTACATCGCCGTCATCTTCCTGATCGCGGCCGGGCTGGAGGTCTGGACCGGACCGCTGAACACGTTCGGGGATGCCGGCACCCTGGCTGCCTTCGGCTTCCTGCTGGCCTACTTCCTGACTGCCATCGCCGCGCCCTTCTACCTGGCCAAGCGCCGCGAGCTGCGGGCCCGGCACGTCGGCTTCGCCGTCCTCGCGGTCCTCTGCCTGCTCGTGCCGACGGTCGGCAGCTTCTACCCCGTGCCCGCCTTCCCGACGAACATCTTCCCGTACATCTTCCTCGGCTACCTCGCCGCGGGCGGCGCCTGGCTCTTTGCCGTGAGCCGCCGCCAGCCTGGCCTGCTCGCCGATATCGAGACGGACCTGGAGCAGACCCTGGAGGCCGACCAGGAGCACACGGCCGCCGCCCGCGGCGCGCACGCTCCGGCCAGCCCGGGCCTGCTGCCGGGCCTCGTGGCGGACGCGGCCGACTGACGGCTGCTGGCTTGGGCATCCGCCCCGGCGTGCGACCATAGACGGCGACCAGCCAGCAGGTCAGCCCGACCGCACGCAACTATCACCTGGCGGATGCCCGTGCCACCAATGCCCGAGCCGCAGATGCCCGAGCCCGGACGAACCGATCAGGCGGTGATACGCAATTTCTGCATCATCGCCCATATCGATCACGGCAAGTCCACGCTCGCGGACCGGATGCTCCAGCTCACCGGGGTGGTGCAAGGCCGTCAGATGCGCGCCCAGTACCTGGACCGGATGGACATCGAGCGCGAGCGCGGCATCACGATCAAGAGCCAGGCCGTCCGGCTGCCCTGGCAGGGCGAGGATGGCCGCTGGTACGTGCTGAACCTCATCGACACGCCCGGCCACGTGGACTTCAGCTACGAGGTCTCCCGGTCACTGGCGGCCTGCGAGGGCGCGATCCTGCTGGTGGACGCCGCCCAGGGGATCGAGGCGCAGACGCTGGCCAACCTGTACCTGGCCCTGAATGCTGACCTGCACCTGATCCCGGTCCTGAACAAGATCGACTTGCCGGCCGCGCAGCCGGACAAGTACGCCGCCGAGCTGGCCGGCATCATCGGCTGCGACCTCTCGGACGTGCTGCGGGTGTCCGCCAAGACCGGGGAGGGCGTCGAGGAGCTGCTCCATGCCGTGGTCAAGCAGGTCCCGCCGCCCAGCGGGGACCGGGACGCCCCGGCCAGGGCGCTTATCTTCGACTCGGTGTACGACACCTACCGCGGCGTGGTGACCTACGTCCGGGTGATGGACGGCCGGCTGTCCCGGCGCGAGAAGACGCTGATGCTGTCCACCCGGTCGGTGCACGAGACGCTCGAGGTCGGGGTGATCTCCCCGGATCCGGTGCCCACGGAAGGGCTGGCCGCCGGCGAGGTCGGCTACCTGATCACCGGCGTGAAGGACGTTCCGGCAGGCCCGCGTCGGGGACACCGTGACCACGGCGGCCAATCCGGCCACCGAGCCGCTGGCCGGATACGACCACCCGCGGCCGATGGTGTTCTCCGGCCTGTTCCCGGTGGACGGCGACGACTACCCGGAGCTGCGCGACGCGCTGGACAAGCTCAGGCTGAACGATGCGTCGCTGGTGTACGAGCCCGAGACCTCGATGGCCCTGGGCTTCGGGTTCCGCTGCGGCTTCCTCGGCCTGCTGCACATGGAGATCGTCCGGGAGCGGCTGGAGCGCGAGTTCGACCTGTCGCTGATCTCGACCGCCCCGAACGTGGTGTACCGGGTGATCACCGAGTCCGGGGCCGAGCTGACCGTGACCAATCCGAGCGAGTTCCCGGACGGCAAGATCAGCCAGGTCTTCGAGCCGGTGGTCCGCGCCACCGTGCTCGCCCCGAGCGACTACATCGGCGCGATCATGGAGCTGTGCCAGGGCCGGCGCGGCATGCTGCTCGGCATGGAGTACCTCTCCTCTGACCGGGTGGAGATCCGCTACACGATGCCGCTCGCGGAGATCATCTTCGACTTCTTCGACCAGCTCAAGTCACGGACCCGCGGCTACGCGTCGCTGGACTACGAGCCGGCCGGCGAGCAGGAGGCGGACCTGGTCAAGGTGGACATCCTGCTGCAGGGTCAGCCGGTAGACGCCTTCAGCCAGATCGTGCACGCCGACAAGGCGCGCGAGTACGGCCTGGCCATGACCGCGCGGCTGAAGGAGCTGATCCCGCGCCAGCAGTTCGAGGTGCCGATCCAGGCGGCCATCGGCTCGCGCATCATCGCGCGGGAGAACATCCGGGCCATGCGCAAGGACGTGCTGGCCAAGTGCTACGGCGGTGACATCACCCGCAAGCGCAAGCTGCTGGAGAAGCAGAAGGAAGGCAAGAAGCGGATGAAGACGATCGGCCGGGTCGACGTCCCGCAGGAGGCCTTCGTCGCCGCCCTGTCGACCGAGCAGGGGCCCGACCGGAGGCGCTGATCGGCTGACCCCGCCCGGCTGGCTGGCGGCGCGATCCGCGTCGCCGGCCGGAGAGGGCCGCACCGCCGAGAGAGGGCCGCGCCGCCTAGCGCAGGTGCAGCAGGAGCAGGGTGACGAGAACGATCAGCAGCGTGACGGGGACGACAACCGCGTAGCCCAGGGCCAGCCCGATGGTGGCCAGGTGACCGCCCGCCTCGCCGGTCTGGCGGATCTGCCTGCGGGCCGCGTGCCCGAGAATGACCGCCGGGATAGCGGTGAGACCGCCGGTCGGAAGCTCGGCGACGCCACAGATCAGGGCGGCGATGGCGAGCGGGTTCGTCCGCGCGGGGCCGGCGCTGGCCGCCGTGGACGGGCAGGTCGGCCGTGAGGGCGGCCAGCTGGCCGTAGGTCTGAGCGGTCAGGGCCTGGCCGGCCCGCAGATCATACTCATCCCTGGTCAGCCGGCCCTCGGCGTAAGCGCCCTGCAGGACGCTGACGGTGGCGTCGCGGTCCCGGTCCGCCGCCCGGACCTGGCTGACGGTGTCCGCTGCCCGGACCTGGCTGAAGCTGCTGCCTACTGTCATCCCCGCGCCCACTAACTTCCGGTGATGCTCACTGCCTGGCCAGCCTGCTCGGCTCATCCTCTTTCCAGGGTAATCGGGCCGGGCGCCGATTGCTGCGGGGGAACCGGGTTGCGGGCGGCCCGAATCTCGCTGGCCGGCGGCGGCCGGCCCGGCTAGCGTGCGGGCTATGCCAGGCGCACGGGTAATCTCGGTGAATCGCGGGCCGGTCGCCGATCTGGAGATGGGCGGCAGGCCAGGGCGGGCGGGCTAGCCATGCCGGGACAGCCGCCGGACGGCGCCCCGGTGCCGCGCGATGGCGGACTGCCGGAAGCGGCGCTCGAACGGCTCGCTGGCGTGCCGTTTGGGGTATATGTGCATGTGCCGTTCTGCACGGTCCGGTGCGGCTACTGCGACTTCAACACCTACACGGCCGCCGAGCTGGGCGGCGGAGCCTCGCGTGCGTCCTACGCCAGCCTGGCCATCGAGGAGGTCCGGCTGGCCGGCCGGGTGCTCGGCGGCCGCGCGGGCCCCGTGCGCACCGTGTTCTTCGGCGGCGGCACCCCCACCCTGCTGCCGCCCGCGGACCTGGCCGCGATCCTGCGTGCCATCGGCGCCGAGTTCGGGCTCGCGGCGGACGCGGAGGTGACCACCGAGGCCAACCCCGAGACCCTCGACGAGCGGGTGCTGGCCGGGCTGCGGGAGGCCGGGCTCACCCGGATCTCGCTCGGCATGCAGAGCGCCGTCCCGCAGGTGCTGGCCGTGCTCGACCGGGTGCATCAGCCGGGCCGCCCGGAGCAGTGCGTGGCCTGGGCGCGCGCGGCCGGGTTCGAGCACGTCAGCCTGGACCTGATCTACGGCACGCCGGGGGAGACCGACCGGGACTGGGAGCGGTCGGTGCGCAGCGCGCTGGACGCCGGGCCCGATCACCTCTCGGCCTACGCGCTGATCGTCGAGGACGGCACCCGGCTGGCCGCCCGGATCCGGCGCGGCGAGCTGCCCGAGCCCGACGATGACGCGATGGCCGATCGCTACCTGGCGGCCGACGAGATCATCGCCTCGGCGGGCCTGAGCTGGTACGAGGTGTCCAACTGGGCAGCCGCGGAGGCGGCCAGGTGCCAGCACAACCTGCTGTACTGGACGGGCGGCAGCTGGTGGGGGATCGGGCCGGGAGCGCACAGCCATGTCGGCGGGACCCGCTGGTGGAATGTCCGGCACCCCGCTGCCTATGCCGCCAGGATCTCGGCCGGAGCCTCCCCCGGGCAGGCACGCGAGATCCTGACCGGCGCCGAGCGGCAGATGGAGCAGATCATGCTGCTGACCCGCCTGGCCTCCGGCTGCCCGCTCGGCGAGCTCGGCTGGCCGGCCGGACTGCCGCGGCGGCAGCCGTCAGCGATGGCCTGGCCCAGCGGGCCGCCTACGAGGCCGGCCGGGTGGTGCTGACCAGGCGCGGCAGGCTGCTCGCGGACGCGGTGATCCGCGGCCTGACCGGCTGAGCCGGCGGCAGCGCTGGCCGGCCGGGGCTGGCGGCGCGGATCAGCCAGCCGGGCGCGGCCGGTCCCGGACGATCGTGGCGCAGATCCAGCGCGGGATCTCGTACGGCTGGCCGGTGCCGGCCGCGGCGGCCGCCAGGACCAGGTAGGCCAGCGTCGCCAGCCAGAGCAGGGCCAGCGCGGGAACGGTGATCACCAGGGCGGCGGTCAGCGTGTCCAGGGCGAGCATCGCCCCCAGGATCAGCGCGCTCAGGGTGTAGAGCAGCAGCGTGATGGACAGGTTCAGCGCCTGGATGGCGTGCCGCCGGACAAAGGGTGACGATCTGCCCCTGGTGAGCAGGATCGCCAGCGGGGCGGCGAAGCTGAGGAACGGGACGCCCAGGTAGCACAGCATGGCCCACAGATCCTCCCGGTCGCCGGCCTCGGCCTGGCTGTGGCGCTCCCAGGCCAGGCGATCCGGCGGTGCGGCTTCGGGACCGCCGGACGGGCCGGGGGCCGTGTCGGCCCGGCCGGGCCAGCCCGTGCCCGCCTGCGGCCAGCTTTCCGGCCAGTCATCGGCGGCCGGCCCTGAGGGGTGAGCCATCACCGATCCTCTGCTCGTGCGCGCGAGCCCCGCGCTAACCGGCGCGCGGCAGGCCGCGCGGTGGGCACCTGACCATGCAGCACCGTCCCAGTATCGTTCCGGCCATAGAATTGGCACTCAGGACTCTGGAGTGCCAGGGAGGTGCATGCGTGCTCGATGACCGGAAGCTGGCGGTACTGCGCGCGATCGTGGATGACTACGTCTCCACGCACGAGCCTGTCGGCTCGAAGTCCCTGGTTGACCGGCACGGCCTGGACGTCTCCCCCGCGACAATCCGCAATGACATGGCGGTACTCGAGGAGCAAGGCTACATCGTGCAGCCGCATACCAGCGCGGGCCGGGTCCCGACGGACAAGGGCTACCGGCTGTTCGTGGACCGGCTGTCGGCCGTGAAGCCGTTCTCCGCGGCCGAGCGCCGCGCCGTCGAGACGTTCCTGGCCGGCGCCTATGACCTCGACGACGTGGTGATGCGGACCGTCCGGCTGCTCGCGCAGCTCACCCGGCAGGTCGCGGTTGTCCAGTACCCCTCGCTGACCAGGTCCTCCGTCCGGCACATCGAGCTGGTGCCGCTCGCTGAGCGGCGCCTGCTGCTGGTGCTGATCACCGACACCGGGCGGGTGGAGCAGCGGGTCGCTGACCTGCCCGGCCCGATCGGCGAGGAGTCGATCACCCAGCTGCGCGCCGTCCTGAACGCGTGTCTCGACGGGCGCAGGCTGACCGAGGTAGCGTCAGTCGTCGCGGAGCTGCCCGAGCGCGTCAACCCTGGCGAGCGGCCGAACGCGGCAGCGGTATTCTCAGTGATCCTGGAAACGCTGGTCGATCGGCACGAGGAGCGGGTGGTCGTCGGCGGCGCCGCGAACCTGACCCCGGCAGACTTCTCGCAGGGATTGCACGAGGTCCTTGAGGCGCTGGAAGAGCAAGTGGTCCTGATGCGCCTGCTGGGCGAGATAGGTGATCAGCAGGCGGTGACCGTCCGGATCGGCGCGGAGAATGAGGTCCAGGGCCTCCGGAGCACATCGCTGGTGGCCGCCGGGTACGGTGCCGGAGACCAGGCGCTGGCCAGGCTCGGGGTGCTCGGCCCGACGCGAATGGACTACCCGACTGCGATGGGAGCGGTGCGCGCGGTGGCACGGTATGTGGGTCAGATCCTGGCGGAGTCCTAGCGATGCCGGTGGCTAATGACTATTACGGCATCCTCGGCGTGCGCCGGGATGCGGATGCTGACCAGATCAAGAAGGCCTACCGGCGGCTAGCCCGCGAGCTGCACCCGGACGTTAACCCTGATCCGCAGACTCAGGAGCGGTTCAAGGAGATCACGCAGGCGTACGAGGTGCTCTCCGACCCGGAGAAGCGGCAGATGTACGACCTGGGCGCCGACCCGTTCGCGCCCGGTGCCGCCGCGGGGGCCGGCGGATTCGGGGCCGGCTTCCCGTTCAGCGACATCATGGACGCGTTCTTCGGCGGCGGCATGAGCGGCCAGCGCGGCCCGCGCAGCCGGGCCCGGCGCGGCCGCAACGCGACCATCCGGGTGGAACTCGACCTGGCCGAGTGCGCGTTCGGCACCACCCGGGATGTGGTGGTGGACACGGCAGTGGTCTGCCCGACCTGCTCCGGTGAGGGCACGGCACCTGGCACGCATCCCACGACTTGCGAGGTGTGCAACGGCCGCGGCGAGGTCAGCCAGGTCACGCGCTCGTTCCTCGGTCAGGTCATGACCTCCCGGCCGTGCCCGAACTGCGGCGGGTTCGGCACGGTCATCCGCAAGCCGTGCCCGGAATGCGACGCTGACGGCCGGGTGCGGACGCGGCGGACGATCAAGGTACGGATCCCTGCGGGCGTCGAGGACGGCACGCACATCCAGCTGGCGGGCGAGGGCGAGACCGGACCGGGCGGCGGCCCGCCCGGCGACCTGTTCCTGGAGATCGTGCAGCGGCCGCATTCCACCTTCGAGCGGCAGGGCGACGACCTGCACTGCACCGTGACCATCCCCATGGTGGCCGCGGCTCTCGGCGCGACGCTGCAGGTCCAGACCCTGGATGGCCCGGCTGACATCGACATCCGCCCCGGCACGCAATCGGGCCAGGCTATTCCGCTCTACGGGCAGGGCACCGCGCACCTGAACGCCTCCGGCCGCGGTGACCTGATCATCCACGTGACCGTCGAGACGCCCACCAAGCTCGAGCCGGATCAGGAGACGCTGCTCAGGGAGCTGGCGAAGCTCCGCGGCGAGGAGGCGCCCCCTGGCAAGTTCGCACCCGGCCAGCAGGGGTTCTTCTCCCGGCTCCGGGACGCGTTCAACGGCCGCTGATGGCCATGGCGAGCCGGCCCTGAGACCGCCTGTCTTCCTGGCTGGCCCGGCGGACCTGGAGAGTGACTCCATCCGGCTCGGCGGCGCCGAGGGCCGGCATGCGAGCACCGTCCGCCGGATGGAGCCGGGGGAGCGGGTCGACCTGACCGACGGGGCCGGTCAGCTGGCCGAGTGCGTCGTCACCGCCGCGTCCGCCGGGGTCCTGCAGCTGGCGGTGCTGGCGCGGCGCACGCAGGCCCGTCCCGACCCCGCGCTGACCGTCATCCAGGCGATCGCCAAGGGCGACCGCGGCGAGCAGGCGGTGGAAACCATGACGGAAGTCGGAGTGGACATCGTGGTGCCCTGGCAGGCCGAGCGGTGCGTGGCCCGGTGGCGCGGCGACCGCGCGGACCGGCCGCTGGCCCGGTGGCGGGCCACCGCGGTCCAGGCCGCCAAGCAGTCCCGCCGGGCCTGGTTCCCCGAAGTCACCGAGCCCGCCGGGACGGCGGTCGCGGCCGAGCGCGTCCGGGCCGCGGACCTGGCCCTGCTGCTCGATCCTGAGGCACCGGCCAGCCTCGCGGGGACCGCGATCCCGGCGCGGGGGAGCATCGTGCTCATCGTCGGCCCGGAGGGCGGGATATCACCGGCCGAGTCCGACCTGCTCCGCGCGGCGGGCGCGACCGGGGTCAGGCTCGGGCCGACCGTGCTGCGCGCGTCCTCGGCCGGGGCGGTCGCCGCCGGGCTGGTCCTGGGCCGGTCGCCGCGCTGGGCCTGACCCCGGCGGCCGGCCCGCGGAGGCGCGCGGCCGGCCCTCGGCTGGCCGCCGCAGGCCGCCGTCAGGACTCGCGCGCGGGGTCGGCCGGCCCGGCCAGCGCCAGGGACCCAGAGGGGATGCCGCCGCCGGTGCGGGCCGCGGCGACATGCTGCCGGGGCGTGGCCGAGCCGGACCGGCAGGGCGTGGGCGACGCCGACGGATAGGGCTGCGGCACCTGCAATCCCGGCGCCATCGTGCTGGGGCCGGGGCTGGGGCTGGTCAGGGCAATGGCCCCGGCCGCCTCGGCGGAGCCAGGCGTGGAGGTCACGCCAGGATCGGATGTCGCGCTGCCGGTGGGCGTCGGAGTCACGCTCGGCGTGCTGGACGGCGTGGTCGTCGGCGTCGGGCTCGCGCTCTGGCTAGGACTCTGGCTCGGTGACGAGGAGGGCGTCGATGACGGCGAGGTGCTCGGCGACGCGGCAGGACTGTGCTTGTTGCCGCCGGGCGAGGGGCTGCAGCTGGCGGACGAGCCGATGCCGCCCGAGCCGGGCGCCAACGACCCGCCCGGCAGGAGCAGCCCCGGCAGCAGCGTCGCGCTGCCGTTCACCCGCGGTCGCCCGCCGCTGCCAGCCGAGCTGGAGGTGTGCAAGAACGGCAGCTGGAGCGCGCCCGTCTCGGAAACCTGCGGCAGCTCCAGGGCCGCGAAGACCCCGGTCGCGACCACGAAGATCGCCATGGCCATCGCGGCCGCCGGCCGGAGCCAGCCGAGCCGGGCCAGGCCGCGTCCCGCGCCGGTTCGGGCCGGGCCGAACCGCTCGGCAAAGGGCCGCAGCGCATCCCCGCTGCGCCGCAGCACCTGCAGGTACCAGTCGGCCGCTGCCTCCACGGCCGAGAACAGCGGCCGGGCCAGCTCGCAGTCGGCCAGCAGCCAGGCCACCACGAACGGCCGGGGCTTCCTCAGCCGCGCGCGGATCTGCTGCAGGCCGTCGCCGGCTGGCTCGACCGAGTCCCCGGCGGCATGCAGGGAGCGGCGCAGGATCGCCTCATAGTCGTGCTGGAGCGTGCTCATTCGTCACGCTCCAGGACACTGCGCAGGGCCGCCATCGCCCGCGCGGTGTGACTCTTCACCGCGCCCTTGCTGATGCCCATCGCGGCTGCGATCTGGGCCTCCGACAGGTCACCGTAATAGCGGAGCACCAGGGCCTCGCGCTGCCGGGGGGGAAGGGTCCGCAGCGCCGAGACGACAGCCGAGCGCTCCAGCAGCGCGATGGCGCCCTGCTCGGCACTCGGCATGTCGGGCGGCGGCTTCGGCGCATTTCGGTCGACCACCACCCGGTGCCGCAGGACCGAGCGCGAACGGTTGACGACAGACTGGCGCAGATAGGACAAAGCCTTATCGCTGTCGCGCAGCCGGCGCCAGCCGGCGTGCATGGCGACGAACGAGTCCTGCACCACTTCCTCCGCCGTGGACACGTCGCGGACCAGCAGTGCGGCCAGCCGCACCAGCGCACGGTAATGGGTGTCATAGAGCGCGGTCACTGCTCGGTCGGCATCCCAGTCGGCCGGAACCGAGGTAAGCGCGACGTCCGCCACCAGGGTTTCGGTCACGCGCATTGGACGCGTAGGTAGCTCGCTGGGTTCACTCGCGGTCATGGCGACCTTCGCGCCAGAGCCCTGGCCGGACAGCTTGCCTCACCCATCCACTTCCCCCACGCGCACGCATGCCTGCTGCAGCACCGCGACGGCCGCGGGCAGCGCGCCTGGGGCGACGGGAGCCATGACATGGCGGGGCCGCTGCACCAGAGGGGTGGTGCACCGAGGGTTCGCAGTAGGGCAACCATATCCGTCCCGGGGCTGGCGGACCGGGCACACGTTAAGATCGACTGCGTGCCTGAATGCCTGTTCTGTAGCATCGTGGCCGGCGACGTGCCCGCGTCGCTAGTGCGAGCGGGTACCCGCACGGTCGCGCGCACGGCGGCCAGGCCGTCGGGCACGTGCACGTCCTGGGGGGCCGGGCGATGGCCTGGCCGCCAGGATGAGCCGCCCGCGGCCCGCCGATAGCATGGTAAGGATGCTGGACCGGGCGGCCGCCCGGGCAGGGAAGGGCCATTGACAGACAATCCAGGCGATACGCGCACCGACGTGCCGTCGGCTGACGGCAGGGCGCAGGTCAAGATCGTGATTCCGGATGACCAGCCGATGGTCAGCCTGCTGGGATCGCGGGACGAGCTGCTGGACGTGATCGAGCGACGCGTCGACGCCGACATTCACGTGCGCGGCAACGAGATCACCGTGACCGGCCCGGCGGCCGAGACCGCGGTCATATCCCGGCTGTTCGAGGAGCTGACTCAGCTGGTCACCGGGGGCGCCGAGCTGACCGCCGACTCGGTCGAGCGCAGCCTGCTGATGCTGCGGCGCAAGAGCGGCGCGCGCCCGGCGGAAGTGCTGAACCTGGACATCCTGTCGTCCCGCGGCCGGACGATCCGGCCGAAAACGCTCAATCAGAAGCGGTACGTGGACGCCATCGACAATCACACGATCGTCTTCTCGATCGGGCCGGCCGGAACGGGTAAGACCTACCTGGCGATGGCCAAGGCGGTCAAGGCGCTCCAGGCCAAGGAAGTGAACAGGATCATCCTGACCAGGCCCGCGGTGGAGGCTGGTGAGCGGCTGGGCTTCCTGCCCGGCACGCTCTACGAGAAGATCGACCCGTACCTGCGGCCGCTGTATGACGCCCTGCACGACATGGTCGACCCGGACTCGATTCCCCGGCTGACCGCGGCGGGCACGATCGAGATCGCGCCGCTGGCCTACATGCGCGGCCGGACCCTGAACGACTCCTTCATCATCCTGGACGAGGCGCAGAACACCTCGGCCGAGCAGATGAAGATGTTCCTGACCAGGCTCGGCTTCGGGTCCAGGATGGTGGTGACCGGCGACGTCACCCAAGTGGACCTGCCATCGGGCCAGCTGAGCGGGCTGCGCATGGTCCAGGACATTCTCGCTGGCGTGGATGACGTCTACTTCTCCCGGCTGACCAGCCACGACGTGGTCCGGCATAAGCTCGTGGCCGACATCGTCGATGCCTACGAGAGGTACGACGCGCGCCAGTCCGCTGACTCCAGGCTGCCAGCCGGCCAGCGCCGGGGCGGCCGCCCGGCCCGGTGAGGGCCGTGGGCGCCATGGCCGGCCCGCGCGAGAGGCGGAGGCACGGTGAGCATTGAGATCGCCAACGAGTCCGGCGTGGAGGTCGATGAGACCTCGCTCGCCGGGCTGGCTCGCCACGTGCTGGACAACATGCGCGTGCATCCGCTGGCCGAGCTGTCCGTGCTGCTCGTCGACGAGCCCGCCATGACCGAGCTGCACGTGCGCTGGATGGGCGAGCCTGGCCCGACCGACGTGCTCGCCTTCCCGATGGACGAGCTGCGGCCGCCGCAGCCGGGCGGCACGCACTCCGAGCACGCGACCGGCGAGCCGCCGGGGGCACCGGGGCTGCTCGGCGACGTGGTGATCTGCCCGCAGGTAGCGGCTGTCCAGGCGGAGCAGGCCCGGCACGGCGTGGCGGACGAGATCAGCCTGCTGTGCACGCACGGCATCCTGCACCTGCTCGGATATGACCATGCGGAGCCGGACGAGCACGCGACCATGTTCGGCCTGCAGGACAGGCTGCTCGCATCCTGGCGGGCCGGGCAGGATCCGGCCGGGGATGACGCCGGGGCCAGCGCCAGCCCCGGCGACGGCCCGGCACGAGGCGGCCGCGGCGCGGGCGAGGCGAGCGGGCCCGATCCGGGCGGCCCCGGCGCCGCGGGCGCGACGGAACCGGGCCGCGCGCGGCGACCGGGAAGCCCCGCGGGTTCCAGCCCCGGCGGGCCCGAAGGGACCGGGTGAAGGCCCATGGGCTGGCTGCTGGTCGCGGCACTGGCGCTGACCTTGCTGGCCGGCTGGTGCGCCTGCGCGGAGACGGCGCTGCTGCGGATCTCCCGCGCGGGGGCCAAGGAGCTGGGCAGGTCGGCCAGCGATAGCTCGCAGACGCTGCAGGCTGTGCTCAGCGAGGTACCGCGGTACGTGTCCGTGCTGCTGCTCGGCCGGGTGGCCGGGGAGATCTCGGCCACGGTGCTGCTGGCCGCCGTCCTGGTGCACTGGCTCGGGTATGGCTGGCGGGCCTTCCTCATCGCCGCTGCCGTCATGATCGTGGCCAGCTACCCCCTGGTCGGGATCGTGCCCCGCAGCGTCGGCAGGCGGCAGGCGGTGCGGGTGGCCAGCGCGGCCGCGACGGTGCTGCACCCGATCGTCCGGCTGCTCGGGCCGATCCCGGAATTCCTGCTGGTGACCGGCAGGCCGCTGGGCCACGACCGGGAGCGCCAGGAGGGCCCGTCCGAGCCCGAGGAGGACCTGCGCGGGCTGGTTGACCTGCTGGAGCGGCGGCAGATCATCGAGCCGGGCGAGCGCGAGATGATCCACTCGGTCTTCGAGCTGGGCGACACCATCGTCCGCGAGGTCATGGTGCCGCGCACGGACATGGTGTTCGTGGAGCGGGAGAAGACGCTGCGCCAGGCCCTGTCGCTGGCGCTGCGCAGCGGCTTCTCCCGGATCCCGGTGGTCGGCGAGAACCTCGATGACGTGGTCGGGATCGCTTACCTCAAGGACATGGTCACCCGCAGCCACGAGCACCCGGAGGCCGAGCCGGTCGAGACCGTCGACTCGATCATGCGGCCGGCCACCTTCGTGCCGGAGAGCAAGCCGGTCGATGAGCTGCTCCGCGAGATGCAGGCCCGGCAGACCCACCTCGCCATCGTGATCGACGAGTACGGCGGGACGGCCGGCCTGGTGACCATCGAGGACATCCTGGAGGAGATCGTCGGCGAGATCGCCGACGAGTACGACCGCGAGCAGCCCCCGGTGGAGTGGCTCGGCGAGGGCCGGGCCAGGGTGACCGCGCGGCTGCCGGTGGAAGTGCTGGAGGAGCTGTTCGGCGTGAGCATCGACGCCGAGGACGTTGAGACGGTCGGCGGCCTGCTCGCCCAGCGGCTCGGCCGGGTGCCGATCGCGGGATCTGTCGCGACGGTCGCCGGGCTGCGGCTGACCGCCGAGAGCCTGGCCGGGCGGCGCAACCGGATCGGGACAGTGACAGTCGAGCGCACGGACCAGTCCGATGGCGCCGTCAGCGGCGGCCAGCCTGCCGCGGAGCCGGTTCCCGAGGCCGGCCCCGGCCCGAACCCGCCAGGTCGCAGCGGCAACGGCCAGGTGCCCGCGAACCGGCGGGCTCAGCACTAGACTCGGCACGTGAGCGAGGGCCAGCCCGGGCCGGAATCGCCGGGCCCTGAGGATCTCAAGATCATTGCCCTGGCGCGCGCCGCCCAGGCCCGGGTCGCTGCGGCCGAGGGCGCCGCGGTCAGGGACGAGACCGGGCGTACCTACGCGGCGGCCGCTGTCGCGCTGCCATCGCTCCGGCTCTCCGCGCTGCACCTGGCCGTCGCGATGGCCGTATCCAGCGGCGCGTCCAACCTGGAGGCGGCGGCCCTGGTCAGTGACGGGCCCGGCCCTGATCCGGCTGACCTCGGCGCGGTTCGCGACCTCGGGCCGGCCGCGGTGGTGTTCCACGCCGGCCCTGACGGCGTGCTGCGCGCTGTCCTGCGGCCCTGACTGCCGCATGACAGGAGGGGCGCAGGCGGCGGACTTCATCAGGGCCCATACCCGGCTGATCACCCCGCCGCTGGTGCCCGAGGTCCGGCTGCACCTGGCCGCGGAGGCAATCGGGCTGTGGGAGGAGACCGAGCGGCAGGCCGGCCGCACTGGCCTGGATCCGCCGTTCTGGGCGTTCCCCTGGGCCGGGGGCCAGGCGCTGGCCCGCTTCCTGCTGGATCACCCGGAGCGGGTCGCTGGCCGGGTCGTGCTGGACATGGCCTCGGGCTCGGGCCTGGTCGCCATAGCGGCGGCCAGGGCGGGGGCGGCCCGGGTGACGGCCAGCGACACCGATCCGGTGGCCAGGACGGCGATCGCGATCAATGCCGCGGTCAATGACGTCACGCTGACCGTCAGGCCTGGCCACCTGCTCGGTGACCAGCCCGCGCAGCCGCCGGGTTCCCGGCCCGGGGCGGACCTCGTGGTCGTCGGTGACGCCTTCTATCAGCGGGAGCTGGCCCGCCGGATGCTGGGCTTCCTGGACCGTGCCGCCGCCCGCGGCGCCAGCGTGCTCGTCGGCGACCCCGGCCGTGCCTACCTGCCACGGGGCCGGCTGCGGGCCATCGCGGTGTATGACGTGCCGGTTCTGGCCGACCTCGAGGACGCCAGCGTCAAGCGCACCACCATCTGGGAGCCGGCCTGACCGGAGGGCAGTCCCGGCCACCTCGGCGCCGGGCGCCCGCCGCATTAGGGCCGGGCTGGCCCGGTAGGGGAGAATCACGGCGTGGGATCGCCATCATCGCCGTCAGCGCCGCTGCCGGGCGCCGCAGCATCGCCGGCGGCGGCCGCGTTCAGGTCGGGCTTCGCCTGCTTCGCCGGACGGCCCAACGTGGGCAAGTCCACCCTGATGAATGCCCTGGTCGGGAGCAAGGTGGCGATCACCAGCAGCCGCCCGCAGACCACCAGGCGGGCGATCCGCGGCATCGTGCACAGGCCGGATGCCCAGCTGATCATCGTCGATACGCCGGGGCTGCACAGGCCGCGGACACTGCTGGGCGAGCGGCTGGACAGCCTGGTGCGGTCCACCCTGACCGAGGTCGACGTGATCGGCTTCTGCGTCCCGGCGGCCGACAAGATCGGGCCTGGCGACCTGTACCTGGCGAAGGAGCTTTCCGCGGTGGGCACGACCCCGGTGGTGGCGATCGTGACCAAGACCGACCTGGCGTCCAGGGACCAGGTTGCCGCGCAGCTCGCCGCTGTCGGCCGGCTGGGAGACTGGGCCGACATCGTGCCGGTGTCGGCCGCGGCGAACTTCCAGCTGGATGTGCTGGCCGACGTGCTGGTCTCGCACCTGCCGCCGGGCAGGCCGCTCTACCCGGCCGGTGACCTGACCGACGAGCCAGAGCAGGTGCTGGTGGCCGAGCTGATCCGGGAGTCGATCCTGGAGGGCGTCCGGGACGAGCTGCCGCACTCGATCGCCGTGGTCGTCGAGGAGATGGCGCCGCGGGAGGGCCGCGATGACCTGATCGACGTGCATGCCGTGATGTACGTGGAGCGGCCGAGCCAGAAGGCGATCGTGATCGGGGCCAAGGGCGCCCGGCTCAGGGACGTAGGCTCACAGGCGAGGCAGAAGATCGAGGCGCTGCTCGGCCGCCGGGTCTACCTGGACCTGCGGATCAAGATCGCCAAGGACTGGCAGCGCGATCCCCGGCAGCTGCGGCGCCTGGGCTTCTACGACTGACCGGCGCGGCCCGGCCCGCGGCGGCCGCCGCTGCGGCGGCGGCGATCGCCGCCGTGCGGCCGTGCCGCCGGGGCGCCTACCCGGCGCAAACGGAGAATTACTCCATGTTTATTAACTAATGCCCCACCTGCCCCCATGGTGTTCTGATAGCCTGAGCGCCCGGTTGGCGAGCTTCCTGATGACTCGCTCATTCGTGGCCCGCATTGGCTGATACGTCCCAATTCAGGGCGGGAACTCCAGAGACACCTTCGAGGAGGCAACTGCATTGAAGCCCTTGACCTGGGCCAGCCGGCATCGTGCCAGCGCGATCCTGGCCGTCGGTTCGGCGGGCGCGCTGATGCTGCTTTCGGCAGCCGCGCCGGCCAGCGGAGCGACACATCCCCGGCCAGCCGCGAAGGTCGCCGTGCCGCAGGGCATCGGGACGGCCGCGCTGAAGGATGCCAGCGTCTTCGGCCCGACCCCGGCGAGCACGCCCGAGACGGTCTCCTTCGTCCTGCGGGCACGCAACCTCGGGCAGCTCGAGGGCCGCGTCGAGGCCGGGATGCCCGGCGGCTACCTCTCGGTCAGCCGGTTCGCCCGCGATTACGGCCAGCAGCAGTCCAGCATCTCCGCGCTGGAGAAGTACCTCGGCCAGTTCGGGATCACGACGTCCGCCTACGCCGACGGGCTCGACGTCACGGCGAACGGCACGGCCGGGCAGTTCGACAGCGCCCTGTCCGTCCAGCAGCATCAGTACAGGGTGGCCGCGGTCCCGGCCAGGCACGGCATGGCCGGGCCTGTCATGATCATCCACGGCACCACGGACGCCGCGCTGCTGCCGCGCGGCCTCGCCCGCTTCGTGCTGTCGGTCCTCGGCCTGACCAGTTATCCCGCGTTCGCGAGCAACGCGGTGCACACCCAGCCGCTGGCCAGCGGAGTGCGGCCGAGCGCGGTGCAGACCGGCAGCCTGACGCCCGAGGATTTCGCGAAGCGGTACGACCTCAGCCCGCTGTACCGGCGGGGCGCCACCGGGGCCGGCCGGACGATCGGCATCGTCACGCTGGCCAGCGTCAACCCGTCTGATCCCGAGTACTTCTGGAGCAGCGTGCTGGGCATCGGCACCAAGCCGAACCGGATCACCCTGGACAACGTCGACGGCGGGTCTGGCCCGGTGAGCGACAGCTCGGGCTCGGGCGAGACGACCCTGGACGTGGAGCAGTCCGGCGCCCTCGCCCCCGACGCGAACATCGTTGTCTACCAGGCGCCGAACACCGACTACGGGTTCGTGGACGGCTTCTTCGCCGCAGCCAGCCAGAACATCGCCGACTCGGTGTCGTCGAGCTGGGGCGAGTCGGAGACCGAGATCGAGGCGTCGGTCAACTCCGGCACGGAGTCACCCACCTACGCGATCAGCTTCGATGAGGCGTACCTGGAACTCGCCGCGCAGGGGCAGAGCGCCTTCGTCTCGGCGGGCGACTACGGCGCCTACACCGCCATCGAGGACCTGGGCACCACCAACCTGTCCGCGGGCAACCCGGACAGCAGCCCCTGGATCACCGCGGCGGGCGGCACCACGCTGCCGGGCACGATCCCGCTGAGCTGGACCGTCTCGGCCACCATCCCGGTCCAGCGGACCTGGAGCTGGAGCTGGCTGTGGCCGTACTACGCGCTGTTCGGGGCCTCCTCGGAGGCCGCGTACGCGCAGTCGCTGCCGATCGGCAGCGGCGGCGGCTTCAGCAGCTACGAGCGGACCCCGCTGTATCAGCAGTTCGTGCCGAGTGCGCACCAGTTCAGCGCCGCGCAGTACCTGACGCCGATCGACCCGAAGACGGTCGCCCCCGGCCTGACCGAGCCGACCGCCTGGAGCTTCAACCCGGCGCCCGCGATCACCACCGGCTACGGCACCGGCCGGGCCACCCCGGACGTCTCCGCCGATGCCGACCCGTACACCGGCTATGAGGAGTACTTCACCGGCTTCTCGGGCGCCCCGCTCGAGGATGGCTGGGGCGGCACCAGCTTCGTCGCGCCGCAGCTGAACGGCTCGGCCGCGCTGATCGACTCCCTGCTCGGGCACCGCGTCGGTTTCTGGAACCCGTCCATCTACCAGTTCGCCACCCATCGCGACTCCCCGTTCCACCCGCTGGACCGGGCGAGCGACAGCAGCGACAACCTCTACTACACCGGTACGCAGGCCCACGTTTACAACGTCGGCTCCGGCCTGGGCACGCCCGACCTGGCCAGGCTGGCCGGCGACTTCGCCGGTCACGGCTTCTAGCCGGACCAGGCAGGCAGCTGCGGCGGGGAAGGTCCCGCATGGCCCCGCGAGGAGCATGCGGGACCTTCCGCATTCCCGGCACCGCTGTCTGGTCCCGTCTCCCCGCGGCGACGCGGCAGGCGACGGGAGCGTAGCCGCTGCAGGCTGCAGCGTGCGACCGGGGTCGCCGCGGAAGCGAGCAAACCAGTCAATCCATCCCGTTATTTACCTGAATCCCCTGCTCACCGAGCCAGCACGTGTGATGATCGGCGGACCTGGCCGTTCCGGCACGCGGGCATACCAGCGGGCGGCTCCGGCAGAGGGGGTGTGAAGTTGCTCTTCGGATTGCGGGTGTACTTCCGGGATATCGGCGAGGGAATGTTCTACTGCCAGCGCTGCGGCGGTGACCGGGCGTACCGGCGGCGGGCGGGGCGTCGCTGGTTCCACATCTTCTTCATCCCCGTCATACCGCTGGACCGGGTCGGGGAGGACATCCGCTGCGGCACCTGCCGGACCCGCTACCGTACCGGCGTGCTCGCGCTTCCCACGTCCGCGCAGATGCAGGCGGCGCTGCCGGCTGGCATGCAGGCCGCTGCGACGACCATGCTGCGTGCAGGCGATCCGGGCAGCCCGCCCGCGCGCAGGCGGGTCATCGGCGCGGTCCGCCGGGCCGGGCTGGATGACTACGGCGACGCCGCCCTGGACGAGGAACTCGCCAGGTGCCTGTCCGACGAGGACGTGGCCATCCCGGTCAACACGCTGGCCGGGCAGCTGGCGGTGCAGGGGCGCGAGTGGTTCCTGGCCGAGGTGGTGCGAGTCGGGCTGGCCGACGGGCCGCTGAACGACGAGGAGCGGCGCGCGGCCCGCATGATCGCCGGTCACCTGGGCATGACGGCCGCCCAGGCGTACGGCGTTATCTCGCTGACCGAGGAGGGCGCCACGGCAGAGTGACGCCAGCGGCCCCGCCGGACCGCCGGAACGGGCGGCCGCCGGCCCGGCGCGGGCGGCACCGGGCAGTCGGAGGGGTGCGCGAGAATAGCCGGGTGGCCATCTACCGTGACGACGGGATCGTCTTGCGCACCCACAAGCTGGGTGAGGCGGACCGGATCGTCACGATTCTCGGCCGCAAGACCGGCCGGATCCGCGCCGTGGCCAAGGGGGTCCGCCGTACCAAGTCCCGGCTGGGCGCCAGGGTTGAGCCGTTCACGCACGTTGACCTGCTGCTCTATACCGGCCGGTCGCTGGACGTGATTACCCAGGCCGAGACGGTACGGCCCTACGGGGAGCCGCTGGCCAGCGACTATCCCCGGTACACCGCCGGGACCGCGATGCTGGAAACGGCGGAGCGGCTGACGCCGGTCGAGAAGGAGCCGGCGCTGCGGCAGTTCCTGCTGCTCGTCGGCGGCCTGCGCGCGCTGGGCGAGGGGCAGCATGACCCGAGGCTTGTGCTGGATGCCTTCCTGCTTCGCTCTCTCGCCGTGGCCGGTTACGCGCCGGCCCTGGAGGAGTGCGCGGTCTGCGGCACCAGGGCGCCGACGCCGGTGCTGCCGGATCCGGCACTGCCGGAGATGGAGCCCGCTGGATCCGGTCAGCCGCGGCGCGGCTACCAGGCCGCGCCTTCCGGCCAGAGTTACCGCGCCCTGCGGTCCTTCGGCATCGCGGCTGGCGGCCTGACCTGCCAGGGGTGCCGCAGGCCGGGCGCGGCCACGCTGTCGATCGCGACGATCGCGCTGATGAGCGCGCTGATGCGGGGCGACTGGGAGCTTGCCGATCGCAGCGAGCGCCGGCATCAGGCCGAGTGCAGCGGGCTGGTGGCCGCCTACCTGCAATGGCACCTGGAGCACTCGATCCGGTCACTCAAGCACGTGGAGCACGCATGACGCGCCCGGCAGGATGCCGGTGAGCCGCCCGGTCAGGCCGCCAGACCCGCACGTCAGCGGGGCCAGGCCGCCCGGCATCCCGGCCAGCCTGGTGCCACGGCACGTCGCGCTGGTGATGGACGGCAACGGCCGCTGGGCCAAGCAGCGCGGGCTGCCGCGCACCGAGGGCCACAAGGCGGGCGAGCACTCGCTCTTCGACGTCATCATGGGCGCGATCGAGCTCGGCATCCCGTACCTGTCGGCCTACGCCTTCTCGACAGAGAACTGGCGCCGGTCACCGGATGAGGTCCGGTTCCTGATGGGCTTCAACCGGGACGTGATCCGCCGCCGCCGGGACCAGCTCAACGAGATGGGCGTGCGGGTCCGCTGGGCGGGCCGCGCCAGCGGCTCTGGCGCAGCGTCATCTCCGAGCTGGAGGACGCCGAGCGGATGACCGAGCACAACTCCGTGCTGACCCTCCAGTTCTGCGTGAACTACGGCGGCCGGGCGGAGATCGCCGACGCGGCGGCGGCGATCGCGGCGGACGTGGCCGCCGGGCGGCTGCGGCCGGAGAAGGTGAACGAGCGGCTGATCGCCCGCTACCTGGATGAGCCCGGCATCCCGGACGTGGACCTCTTCATCCGGTCCTCGGGGGAGCAGCGGACCTCCAACTTCCTGCTCTGGCAGTCCGCCTACGCCGAGTTCGTCTTCCTGGACACCCTGTTCCCCGACTTCGACCGGCGTCATCTGTGGCAGGCCTGCGAGATCTACGCGTGCCGGGACCGCCGCTACGGCGGAGCCCAGCCCAACCAGGTCGCCGAGCCAGGGGCGCCGCCCGAGTCGACCTGATCCGCCCGCTCAGGGTTCCGCTGCTCGCTCCGTGGCCGCGTGGGAACGACCGAGGCCGGCCGCCGGGCTACGGGCGGCCGAACCAGCGGCTGGCGTCAATCTAAGTTGACGCCAGCCGCTGCGTCGTCCGCCTTGCGTCCTCCCGTGCTCCGCCTCGGCCCTCCGGGCTCAGCGCATGCGCAAGGTGGGGCGGAGCGCATCCAGGGTGGCCACGTCGTCGATGGTGGACGGCACGGCCTCGTTCTCGTTGCCGTCGGCGATCCCGCGCATGGTCTTGCGCAGGATCTTGCCCGAGCGGGTCTTGGGCAGTCCGGCGACGACGTCCACCTTGCGCAGCGCGGCGACGGCACCGATCTGGGCGCGGACCAGCTCGACCAGCTCGACGCTGAGCACGTCGGGGTCGGTCTCGACGCCCGCCTTCAGCACCACGAAACCGCGCGGGATCTGACCCTTGAGCGGGTCGTTCACGCCGATGACCGCGCACTCGGCCACGGCGGGGTGGCTGGCCAGTATCTCCTCCATCTCCCCGGTGGACAGCCGGTGCCCGGCGACGTTGATGACGTCGTCGGTGCGGCCCATCACGTAGACGTAGCCGTCCTCGTCCCGGAACCCGCCGTCCCCGGTGATGTAGGAGCCGGGGTACTGCACCAGGTAGGAGTCGATGAATCGCTGGTCATCGCCCCAGAGCGTGGTCAGGCAGCCCGGCGGGAGCGGCAGCCGCAGCACGATGTCCCCGGTCGTGCCCGGCGGCACGTCCTCGCCGCTGACCGGGTCGACGACGTGCAGGTCGTAGCCGGGCACCGGCATGGTCGGTGAGCCCGGCTTGGTGGGCATGGGATCCAGGCCCATCAGGTCGGCCGCGATCGGCCAGCCGGTCTCGGTCTGCCACCAGTGGTCGACGACCGGTACGCCGAGCAGCTCGCCGGCCCACCGGTAGGTCTCCGGGTCGAGCCGCTCGCCGGCCAGGAACAGGCAGCGGAAGCCGGACAGGTCGTACTTCCTGGTGAACTCCCCGTTCGGGTCCTCCTTCTTGATCGCGCGGAAGGCCGTCGGCGCGGTGAACATCGCCTTGACCCCGTGCTCCGATATCACCCGCCAGAACGCGCCGGGGTCCGGCGTGCCGACCGGCTTGCCCTCGTACAGCACCGTGGTGCAGCCCGCCAGCAGCGGGGCGTAGACGATGTACGAATGGCCGACGACCCAGCCGATGTCGGAGGCGGCCCAGAACACCTCGCCGGGCTGGATGTCGTAGATGTTGGCCATGCTCCAGTGCAGGACGACAGCATGCCCGCCGTTGTCGCGGACGACGCCCTTCGGCTTGGCCGTGGTACCCGAGGTGTACAGGATGTAGAGCGGGTCGGTGGCCGCGACCGGGACGCAGTCGGCCGGCTGGGCGGTCGCCATGGCCTGCTCCCAGTCCACGTCCCGGCCCTCGATCAGGGTTGCCTTCGCCTGCGGCCGCTGCAGGATGACGCAGCACTCCGGCTTCCTCGACGACAGCTCGATCGCCTTGTCCAGGATGGGCATGTACTCCAGCACCCGGCTGGTCTCGATGCCGCAGGAAGCCGACACGACGACCTTCGGCGCCGCGTCGTCGATGCGGGCCGCCAGTTCCGGCGCGGCGAAACCGCCGAACACGACGGAGTGGACGGCCCCGAGGCGCGCGCAGGCGAGCATCGCCACGATCGCCTCGGGCACCATCGGCATGTAGATGACCACGCGGTCACCCGCGCCGGTGCCGAGGTCGCGCAGCACGCCCGCGAACCGCGCGACCTCGTCAAGTAGCTGCCGGTACGTCAGGGTCCGGCCGGTACCGGTCACCGGGCTGTCGTAGATCAGCGCGGCCTGGTCGCCGCGGCCGTCGCGCACATGCCGGTCCAGCGCGTTGAAGCAGGTGTTCAGCGCGCCATCAGCGAACCAGCGGTAAAACGGCGGGTTGGACTTGTCCAGCACGACCGTCGGCTGGCGGTACCAGTCGATCCCGCCGGCAGCCGCGCCCCAGAACTTGTCCGGGTCGGTGAGGCTCTGCTGGAACGCTTCGGCATAACGACCCATGTCTGCTCGTCCTCCTTGACGTGGAAGGCTCTTTCGGCCTGATCGGGCGTGCTGCGCCTACTCTTCCCCGAGGGATTCGTTCGGCTTCTTGGCCAGGGGGCCGATCGGCAGGATCGCGCGGCCGTAGGTGGCCTCGCACAGCTCGGCGAGGCACAGGTAGAAGGCGTTTGCCGCCAGCACCAGGCCGATCACCCCGCCGGTCTTGATCAGCCCGGTGGACGCCCCGTAGTTGCCTGCGGCGAGCACGAACAGGGCGACGGTCAGCAGCACCAGGGCCGTGATCACGGCAATGCTGGTGCGGAACGCGGCGATGAGCATGATGGCAGAGAAGATGCCGAAGCCGTACAGCAGCAGGCCGAGCGCGTGACCGACCTGAAGCAGTGGCACGGCCTTGAGGAAGAACTCGGCGAAGGCCCAGATGGACAGCCAGAACGCGCCGAAGCCGGTGAACAGCACGCCGCCGAAGGTGTTTCCCACCCGCAGCTGGATCACCCCGGCGATCAGCTGGGCCAGACCGCCGAACATGAGCGCCACGGCGAAGACGACCGGGGTAACCGCAGCGGGGATGATGTTGGCGTTGATCATGCTGAGCATGAACGTGGTGGTCGCGAATCCGGCCAGGGCAAGCGGCCCGGAGTTCCCCCATACGACACCGGTGATTGCTGCGGGAACCGGAGCTGGCCGGGGCGTGACTGGCGCGGGCTCGCGATGCTCGACGGAAGCCATGTGATCCTCCTCACGTATTCGATCAGTTGCGCGCAGCTTGTCCTGTCAGCGCGAGGGCTGTGGAGGGCCATTGGTCCCTGATCGGACCTGCCGAAAGTAGGGCACCAGGGGAGAAGCCCTGCGGGCCAGCCGCAACGCGGCACCCGCGGGGCGCGGGCCGGGCCGGCGTCAGCCGGTCAGTGGGTGGCCCGGAAGGCGGCCAGGGCGAGCACGACGGCGACCGCGGCGATCCGGCCAAGCCGCCCGCCGGGGCCCAGCCGCGGCCAGGACAGCGCCGCCAGCCAGCCCAGGGCCACCGCGACCAGGCACAGCGCAGCCGCTCCGATGACGCCATGCACGGCCAGCCCGGTGATCAGCAGCGCGACCGCGATGAGCGGCAGCAGCCAGACGGGCAGCTGATGCAGGAACACCATCGGCGCCGCGCTGCGCTGCTCCAGGGACCGGCGGGCTGGCGAGCTGCCCGGCGTGTACAGGGTCTGGCCAGGCGGCAGCGGCCTGCGGCGCTGCCGCGACGACCGGTTCGCGCTCATGCCGGCTCCCTCCTGACAGGTCCGCTCCAGCGTACGCCCGGCTCGCTGCGGCCTGCCCGGCTCGCGGCCGGCTATATTCGCAGCGCGCTGACCTGGCGCCCAGCTAAACTGGCCACACCGCCGCCCCCTGAACCCCGGGCTTCGAGCATGTCCCGCAAGCCGCCGACGGCCAGCCGGATGGAGACCTTGATGGCAAAACGAAGCGATCGCATGGAGACCCTCGTCAGTCTCTCCAAGCGGCGGGGGATCGTCTTCCCGTCCAGCGACATCTACGGCGGCCTGCGCGCCTCCTGGGACTACGGGCCGCTCGGCGTCGAGATCAAGAACAGCATCAAGCGCCAGTGGTGGCGCTCGATGGTGCAGGAGCGAGACGACATCGTGGGCCTCGACTCCTCGGTCATCCTGGCGCCCGAGGTCTGGCAGGCCAGCGGCCACCTGACCGAGTTCGCCGACCCGCTGACCGAGTGCCAGTCCTGCCACCGCCGGTTCCGCGCTGACCACCTGGAGGAGGCGTACGAGGAGAAGCACGGCCGCCCGCCGGAGCACGGCCTGGCCGATATCGCCTGCCCGAACTGCGGGACCAGGGGAGCCTTCACCGAGCCGCGGATGTTCAACGGGATGCTGCGCACCTACCTTGGCGCCACCGAGGACGAGTCCGGCCTGGCCTACCTGCGCCCGGAGACCGCGCAGGGCATCTTCATCAACTTCCGGAACGTGCTGCAGACCTCCCGCAAGAAGGTGCCGTTCGGCATCGGCCAGGTCGGGAAGTCGTTCCGAAACGAGATAACGCCGGGTAATTTCATCTTCCGCACGCGCGAGTTCGAGCAGATGGAGATGGAGTTCTTCGTCCGGCCGGGCACCGACGAGGACTGGCATCAGCGCTGGATCGACACCCGGCTGGCCTGGTACCTCGATCTTGGCGTGAACCGGGACAACCTGCGGCTGTACGAGCACCCGCAGGAGAAGCTGTCGCATTACTCGAAGCGGACGGTCGACATCGAGTACCGGTACGGGTTCCCCGGCACCGAGTGGGGCGAGCTTGAGGGGATCGCGAACCGGACCGACTTCGACCTCACGACCCACGCGCGCGCCTCCGGCCAGGACCTGTCGTACCTGGATGCGGAGACCAACGAGCGTTTCGTGCCGTACGTGATCGAGCCGGCCGCCGGAGTTGACCGCTCGATGCTGATGTTCCTGCTGGACGCCTACTCCGAGGACGAGGCGCCGGACGCGAAGGGCAACCTGGAGAAGCGGACCGTGCTGCGGCTGGATCACCGGCTGGCGCCGGTGAAGGTCGCCGTGCTGCCGCTGTCCCGCAACGCCGACCTGTCGCCGAAGGCGCGGGACCTGGCCGCGGTGCTGCGCAAGCACTGGAACACCGACTTCGATGACGCCAGCGCGATCGGCCGCCGCTACCGCCGGCAGGACGAGGTCGGCACGCCGTACTGCGTGACCGTGGACTTCGACACGCTGGACGATCAGGCGGTGACGGTCCGGGAGCGCGACTCGATGAAGCAGGAGCGGATCGGCATCGACAGCCTCGTCGGCTACCTGTCCGAGCGCCTCTCCGGCTGCTGACCGGCGGCCCGCTGGCGCGGGACGTCCGCCGCGCCCGTCGCCCGGGCGCGCCCGCGGCGACGGGCGCAGCCTGCGACCAAGCGCATCCGGGCCAGGAGTACCGCGCCGGCACTAGTGCGGCAAGCCGGGCCGGGAGCTGCCGAAGTGGCCAGCGGAGAGCGCTGGTAGCAGCCTAATTCCCATAATGCTGGTCGGAAATATTGACTAGGCCGGAGCGTCATGACATGCTCCAGCTATGACGACTCACGACGGTACCGAGCGCCGCTACGTGGACCTGCTCCTCGTGGCCAGCGCGCTCTGTCCCCGGCAGTCCTGACCGCTACCTCGCGTCGTTGATTTCCGCGCTCCGGGCACGCTGCCCGTGAGCCCTCCGGCCGAATCTCCTGATCATCAGCTGCCCGCGTGCCCGGCGCCCCGCCCGGCACCTGCCGGGCTAAGCCATGCCCGCATGCCCATCCATGGCTGCCGAAGTCCGCCTGTTCCCCCGAGCCTGAGAGGCATTCCCGTGACCGAGACCATCAGCACCCCGACCCGCATCACCGTGCGCAGGCTAGCCGGAAACATCGGCGCCGAGCTGGCCGGCGTCGATGCCGGCGACGCCCTGAGCGACGAGACCGTCGCCCAGGTGCGGCGCGCCCTGCTGGACCACAAGGTCGTCTTCCTCCGCGACCAGCATCTCGACTACGCCCGGCAGGTCGCCTTCGCCGAGCGGCTCGGCCCGCTGACGCTCGGCCACCCGACCCTGATATCGCCGCCGGACCAGCCCCTGCTGGAAGAAATCGACTCCCGCAAGGGCGGCCGGGCCAACCACTGGCACACCGACGTGACCTTCGTCGACCGGCCGCCAGCCTTCACCCTGCTCCATGCCGTCGTCATCCCGCCGGCCGGCGGGGACACGATCTGGGCGAACACGGTCACCGCCTACCAGAGCCTGCCCGCTGAGCTGCGCGACCTGGCCGACCGGCTGCGGATCGTGCACACCAACGACCACGACTACGCGGCGGTCTACGGCCGGGGCGAGCGTGTCGATGCAGCGCTGGAGGCGACCCAGAAGCAATTCGTCTCAACGGTCTTCGAGACCGAGCACCCCGCCGTCCGGGTGCACCCGGAGACCGGGGAGCACTCCCTGGTTCTCGGCGGCTTCGCGCGGACGGTGCTCGGCTTCTCGCCGCAGGCATCGCGCGACCTGATCAGGCTCCTGCAGGAGTACGTCACCCGGCCCGAGCAGACGGTCCGCTGGCAGTGGCGGGAGGGCGACCTGGCCATCTGGGACAACCGGGCTACCCAGCACTACGCGATCTTCGACTACGGCAGCGCGCACCGGCGCGGCGAGCGGGTCACCGTAGCTGGCCCGGTTCCGGTCGGCGTGGACGGCCGCCCGAGCATTCCGCTGCGCGGCGACGCGACCGCGTACTACGCCGGCGCGGACAGCTGAGCCCCGCCGGGCCGGAGTAGTTCCCGGTCGTCCCTGGCGGCTTTGCCGGCCTCCCGCCGGCGGCCTGACGCCAGTCCTCCCGGCGTTGCGCCGGGCCTCCCCTGACAAGAAGGCAGGACCATGAGCAGCTCAGCTGATGTCAACACCCCGGCGCGCACCTCGGTGCCGATCTATAAACGCAAGCGACGGCGGATCTACGGCGGGATCGCCGTGGTGGTCATCGTGGTCGTCGCGGCGGTCATCTGGGCCATCACCCAGGGCGGCAGTTCGGGCCCGGCCGCGCTGCCCAGCTTTACCATCTCGGTGAGCCAGGGCACTGTCGCCAGTCCTGACAGCATTATCGAGAGCCAGCCATCGCTCGCCAAGCTCATCCCCGCCCAGCTGCACTACGTGCCGTTCGACGCCGGGGTCACGGCAATCGCCGAGATGAAGAGCGGCGCGGTGCAGGCCATCAGCGGCGTCGGCAACCCGCCCGCCACGGCGGCCATCGGCACCAACACCGGAGTCACCGTCGTGATGGGCTGGGGATTCGATGACGACCAGCTACTCGTTCCGCCCTCCGTTACCTCGCCGAGCCAGCTGGCCGGCAAGTCCGTCGGCGTTCTCGTCGGATCCTCGGAGGACTACGAGCTGCTGGGCTACCTGGCGCTGGAGCACCTGACCGGCAAGGTCAAGGTGGTCCCCTTCGCCAGCGAGCCCGCCGCGGGCGCTGCCGCCCTGTCCGGCGCGATCGACTCCGCTTATGTCTACGGCGGCCCGGCCGCCGACCTGATCGCGAAGCACTATCACTCGCTGGTCAACGCCGAGCAGATCGCCAGGCTCGGCATCCCCGGCCTCGACGTGATCGCGGTCGCGACCAGCGTGGTTACCAGTGACCCCGCGCTGGTCCAGGATTACGTCTGCGCCGAGGTGCAGGGCAGCCGGGACATGACCGGGCCGGACGCCGCGAAGTACCTGGCCGCCAGCGCCGGCGCGCAGGGCGTGCCGGGCAGCCAGATCGTGGCGGCGACCAGGGGCTATCCCTTCATCCCGCCGAGCCAGCAGCTGTACTGGCTTGGCTCCGCCCTCCATGATCCCGGCAGCCGCATCGTCCAGGCCTACCTGCAGACCGGCAAGTTCCTGGTCGCGCAGGGCAGGCTCACCGCCGTGCCCACGGCAGCGCAGATTGCCTCGCACATCGACATCACCTTCATCAAGAAGGCACTGGCCGGTGGCTGCCCGAGCTGACGCTGACGGGGCCGCGAGCTCGCGCGGAAGCGGCCCCGTCAGCCGGCCTGAGCCAGCCGGCCGCAGCGGCCGGACGCGGCCTGTACAGGAGCACGGCGGGACGCGGACCGCGACTGATGCCGGGCATGGCGGCGCTGACGTGGTGATCCGCTCGGTGGGCAAGACCTTCCGCCGGGGCGGCCGGGCGCACCGTCGCCCTGGCCGGGGTCGACCTGGAGGTCCGGGCCGGCGAGCTGGTCTGCCTGCTCGGGCCGTCAGGCTGCGGGAAGTCCACCCTGCTGCGGATCGTGGCCGGGGCCCTCGAGCTGGACGAGGGCACCGTCACGGTCGGGGGACGGCCGGTGCACGGCCCGTCCCCCGACCGGGGCATGCTGTTTCAGACCCCCATGCTGTTCCCGTGGCTCACGACGAGGAAGAACGTGCTGTTCGGCCCGCGGGCACAGCGATCCGGCGGGCTGCATGAGCGGGATGACCCGGAGCTGGATGCCGAGGCCGACTCGATCCTGGCCACTGCCGGGCTCGCCAAGTTCGGCGACGCGTTTCCGCATGAGCTCTCCGGCGGGATGCGGCACCGCGCGGCTTTCGCGCGTGCCATCATCACCCGGCCCTCCCTGCTGCTCATGGACGAGCCGTTCGGGGCGCTGGACGCCATCACCCGGCTGCGCATGCACGACTTCCTGCTGAGCATGTGGGAGCAGTACCGGACCACCATCATCTTCGTGACGCATGACATCGAGGAGGCGGTCCTGCTCGGCGATCGGGTGGCCGTGATGGGCGGCCGGCCGCCGGGCATCCGGGAAGTCATCGACATCCCCCTCGGACGGCCCCGGCACGCGATCGACGCCGACACCGAGGCATTCCTGATCGCCAAGCGGAGGATCCGCGCATCCCTGACGGTGTGAGTCGCGCCGACCGCAGGCAGCCGCGATCCGCGGGCGGGTCGCGGGGCCGGTGCTGCCCCTGCACGAGGAGAAAGAGAAATGTCAAGCTGGCGTACGCTGCCACCGCTCGGTGACGGTGTCCTCGTCGATGATGCCGCTGCGGCCCTGCTGCCAGCCACGGCCGACGAGGACGCCCGTGATGCGATCGATGACCGCGCTGACCTGGCCGCCTACCGGCGGGCCAGGCGCCGGGCGCGCACCCGCCGCCTGGCCACCGGAGCGGCCGGCCTGCTCGCCCTGGCGATCGTGTGGCAGATCTCCGCAACCCTGATCAGGGATCCGGTCTTCCTGCCGTCGGTCACCCAGACCGCGCAGACGTTCGCGCATTACTTCAACCGTCCTTACCCGGCGCAGGGCGTGCCGCTGTGGCTGGACGCCGTCGACAGCCTGCGCCGCATCCTGATCGGCTTTGCCGTCGGCGTCGGCGCCGGGGTGACCCTGGGCTCAGCGATGTCCGCCAGCCGCATCGCGAGGCACCTGATCGATCCGGTTATCGAGGTGCTCCGCCCGCTGCCGCCACTGGCCTTCATCCCGCTGTTCATCATCTGGTTCGGGATCGGCGAGATGCCCAAGGAGGTCCTGATCGTCATCGGGGTCACGCCGATCATGGCCGTCACCACCGTCGCCGCCCTGGACGAGGTACCGGACGACCTGCGACTGTGCGCTCGGACGCTGGGCGCATCCAGCCTGTACGCCCTGCTGCACGTGCAGATCCGGTCCGCCTTGCCCGGCATCGTGACCGGGATGCGCATCTCGATGGCCGGGGCCTGGACGAGCATCGTCGCGGCCGAGCTGATCGCGGCTACCAGCGGGCTCGGGTACCTGATCATGCAGGCGGGCGATTACCTCAATACCGCCCTGACCCTGTCCGGGATCATCGCGATCGCCATTCTCGGGCTGACCCTGGACATCTGCCTGCGCGGGCTGCTCAGCCTCGTCGATCCGAGCAGGCGCCGCTGACGCGGCAGCCGCCCGCTGTCCGCTCACCGTGGCTGAACCGCTCGCCGATGAGCTGCGTCAACGACGTCGTCGGGCCCTACGGGATCCGGCAGTTCGGCCAGGCCGTCCATCGGGAGCTGACCACCGGCAAGACCTCGATCGACCTGGCCGAGACGTGCGCGCCAGTCAGGCAGAGTGCCGCCGCACCGGGCATCTGGAACCCGCTCCCGCTCTTCGGCGACGTGCAGCGCGATCACCAGGCCATCGCGAGCAGGCTGGGCACCAGGTCCGTAGACCGGCGCAGCACCCAGGCCGTGCCGCTGATGGCCGGCGGCGGCGAGCATAGCGTGGAACCGGCGGGCGATGAGCCGGTGGCCGCGCTCGCTGGGATGCAGGCGGTCCACCGCCCACATGCCCGGATCGTAGGTCTCGGCGTCGCCGGCGGCATCGAAATGTATCGTGCCGTAGCGCTCGGCTGCGGCGTCCATGACCAGGTTGATCTGGCGCGCGCGCCGGGCCAGCGGCCTGGCCAGCGTGCCGGGCAGGCCGAGCATCCGGCCCGGGTCCGGCAGCCGCATGGTGAGCACCTCGGCGCCCGCGCCGCGCAGCGCGCCGATCGTGTGCCCGGCGGCGGCCGCGATCCGGCTGGGCTCGAAGCCCGGCCGCAGCGTGTCGTTGATGCCGACGATCACGCTGGCGATGTCCGGCCGCAGCAGCAGCGCCCGGGGCAGCTGATCGCACTCCACGTCGGCCACCGTTGCGCCGTTAGCCGCCAGGATGTGCAGGCCCGGGTCCGGTAGCGTCTCGGCGAGCAGCACGGCCCAGCCGCGCCAGCCGCGGGCCCCGGCCTGGCCGCCCGGGCCGGACTGCGCACTCCGGACGCAACGGCGTGACGGCGGGGCGAACTGTCGATGACATCTCGGCCAGGCGGCGCGGTGCGGCGGCAGGCGGCGCGGTGCGGCAGCAGGCAGCGCGGTGCGGCGGCTAACCGCCTACGCCATCTCCCGTCAGGGCCGAGAGCACCTGGTCAGCGGTCTTGTCCGAGGCCTCGCTAGCCCGGTCGCGCGGCGAGCGGCGGAAGATCTCAGCAGCCGCCTGGTGAAAGCCGTCCGGCAGCCCGGCGGCAGCCATGGTGGCGGCGATCTCCTCCATCTCCGCGACCCAGCGCCAGCCCTTGGCGGTCGCTGACCGGGCGGCGCCGCGGGACCGCTCGGCCAGCGCGGGCTGGGACTGCTCCCACTCAGCGAGCAGGACGTCCTCGACGCCCTCTGCTCTGGCGAGTGCCCGGACCGCCAGCAGTAGCGCCGCCGTGCCCTTGGTCCAGCCGGCATAGGCCATCTTGACCGCCGATGCGGCCGTCAGCGTGCCGCCGGCCAGCCGGGCGTCCAGGGCCGTGCCCGCGAACAGGTCGCGCACCTCGCCGGCGTCGTCGCCGGACAGGTACAGCCGGGTATGCCCGGCGGCCCGCGGCGGGGGCCCGATGATCCCGCCGTCGACGTAGCGGCCGCCGCTGCCGGTGATCATTCCGGCGATCTCGCGGGCCGTGCCGGGTGAGATCGCGTTGGCGTCCAGGTAAAGCCCGCCGAACCCGTGCACCGCCCAGGCGACGTCGAGCGCGGCGTGCGGCGGGCAGACGGACACGATCACCTCGGCCTGGCTGGCCAGGCCGGCGACCGTGCCGGCATCGGTCAGCCCCGCCGCCTGCGCGCGCGCCGCGGTCTGCGGCCCGCGGCCCTGCGACGCCCACAGCACCTGATGTCCCCGGTCAGCCAGGCACCGCCCGACGGCGGCACCCATCTCGCCGGGATGCAGCAGGCCGATGACGCGAGGACTCGAGTTATTCACCTAGGCATTGTGTCGGACGGCCTGCCCGGCCGGGCCGGCCGGGACGGCCGGCCGCTGCGCCGCTCCTGCACGGCTACGGCGGGTCCGGCGCCGTGCACGAAGACGCGCCCGGCCCCGGTCCGCCGGCCGCGCCGACGCGAGGGTGCCCGCCGAGTTGCCTCGCCGGGCGAGCTTTTCCGGCGGCCACGGGCATACCGGCGCGCGACTGGCCCGGTCGAGGTTGCAGAAAAACGTCCTGTCCTCAGGTCCCCGGCGGACCGGTTGCTCGGTAGAGTCCAAGACAGGAGGGCCGTGAGGCCATAAATACTGAGCCGCGCTGCGTCTAGCTCGCTGGGCCAGACGGGCGGCATCGCAAGGAGACCGTGCTATGCCGAAGCTCGTCTATGACTTCACCGAAGGTAACAAGGACCTGAAGGATCTGCTGGGAGGCAAAGGCGCCAACCTGGCCGAGATGACCAATCTGGGGCTGCCGGTGCCGCCCGGCTTCATCATCACCACTGAGGCCTGCCGGCATTACCTGGAGCAGGGCTCCATCCCCGAGGGACTGGCCGGCGAGGTCACCACCCATCTGCGGCAGCTTGAACAGAAGATGGGCAAGAAGCTGGGCGACCACGAGGATCCGCTGCTGGTCAGCGTCCGCTCCGGGGCTAAGTTCTCCATGCCGGGCATGATGGAAACGGTGCTGAACATCGGCCTGTCCGATGGTTCCGTGCAGGGCCTGGCCAAGCAGGCCAGTGATGACCGGTTCGCCTGGGACGCCTACCGGCGGCTGATCCAGATGTTCGGCAAGACCGTGCTGGACATCGACGGCGACGCGTTCGAGCATGCGATCGACGCTGCCAAGCAGGCCAAGGGCACCAGGAGCGATCTGGACCTTGACGCCGATGACCTGCGCGGGATCGTGGAGACCTTCAAGGGCATCGTCAAGGACAAGACGGGCCGTGATTTCCCGCAGGACCCGCGCGAGCAGATGGACATGGCGGTCAACGCCGTCTTCAACTCGTGGAACGCGCCACGGGCGATCCTGTACCGGCGGCAGGAGCGGATCCCGACCGACCTCGGCACGGCCGTCAACATCGTGGCCATGGTCTTCGGAAACCTGGGCATGGACTCGGGCACCGGCGTCGCCTTCACCCGCGACCCCGGCAGCGGCCAGCAGGGCGTCTACGGCGACTACCTGCAGAACGCGCAGGGCGAGGACGTCGTGGCCGGCATCCGCAACACCGTCCCGCTGCAGGACCTCGAGCAGATCGACGCGAAGTCCTACAACCAGCTCATCGACATCATGAAGACGCTGGAGAACCACTACAAGGACCTGTGCGACATCGAGTTCACGATCGAGCGCGGCAAGCTGTGGATGCTGCAGACCCGGGTCGGCAAGCGCACCGCGGGCGCGGCGTTCCGGATCGCCATCCAGCTGGTCGACCAGGGCCTGATCGACATGGATGAGGCGCTGACCCGGGTCACCGGCAGCCAGCTCGCGCAGCTGATGTTCCCCCGGTTCGACGCCGGCAGCAACGTCCGGCAGGTCGCCAAGGGCATCAGCGCATCGCCTGGCGCGGCGGTCGGCAAGGTGGTCTTCGACTCCGGCCGCGCGGTCGAGCAGGCGGCGGCCGGCGAGGACGTCATCCTGGTCCGGCGCGAGACCAATCCCGACGACCTGCACGGCATGATCGCCGCGCGCGGCATCCTGACCAGCCGCGGCGGCAAGACCAGCCACGCCGCGGTGGTCGCCCGCGGGATGGGCAAGACCTGCGTGTGCGGCGCGGACGAGCTCGAGGTCGACCTGGTCGGCCGCAAGTTCACCGCACCCGGCGGCGTGACCGTCAGCGAGGGCGACGTGATCTCGATCGACGGCACCTCGGGCGTGGTCTTCCTCGGCGAGGTGCCGGTCGTCGCCTCGCCGGTGGTGGAGTACTTCGAGGGCGGCCTGGACGCCTCCGCCGACGAGCTGGTGTCCGCCGTCCACAAGATCATTAAGCACGCCGACGAGCGGCGCCGCCTGGGCGTGTGGACGAATGCCGACAACGGCGAGGACTCCGCCCGCGCGCGCCGGTTCGGCGCCGAGGGCATCGGCCTGACCAGGACCGAGCACATGTTCCTCGGCGAGCGGCGGCAGCTGGTCGAGCGGCTGATCCTGGCCGACGACGATGCCACCCGGCAGGCCGCCCTGGACGCCCTCGAGCCGCTGCAGCGCGGCGACTTCGTGGAGATCCTGGAGGCGATGGACGGGCTGCCGGTGACCATCCGGCTGCTCGACCCGCCGCTGCACGAGTTCCTGCCCGACCTGACCGCGCTGTCGGTCAAGATCGCCCTGGCCGGGGACGGCGCGACCGAGCAGGACAAGAAGCTGCTGGAGGCGGTCAGGCGGCTGCACGAGGAGAACCCGATGCTCGGCCTGCGCGGCGTCCGGCTGGGCCTGGTCGTGCCCGGCCTGTACGCGATGCAGGTGCGGGCCATCGCGCACGCCGCGGCGGACCGGGTCAAGGCGGGCGGGAATCCGCGGCCCGAGATCATGATCCCGCTGGTCGGCGCCGTCCAGGAGCTCGAGGCCGCCCGCGAGGAGACCGAGCGGGTGCTGGCCGAGGTCCGGGAGGAGACCGGGACCGACGTGCACACGATGATCGGCACCATGATCGAGGTGCCGCGCGCGGCCCTGACCGCGGGCCAGATCGCCCAGGTGGCCGAGTTCTTCTCATTCGGCACCAACGACCTGACGCAGATGGGCTGGGGTTTCTCCCGCGACGATGTCGAGGGCGCATTCTTCAGCCAGTACATCGACCTCGGCGTGTTCGGCGTCTCCCCGTTCGAGACGCTGGATTCCGAGGGCATCGGCCGGCTGGTCAGGATCGCCGTCGAGGAAGGCCGGGCTGCCCGTCCCGGCCTGCAGGTCGGCGTCTGCGGCGAGCACGGCGGCGATCCCGAGTCGGTGCACTTCTTCCACAGCGCCGGGCTCGACTACGTGTCTTGCTCGCCGTTCCGCGTGCCGGTGGCCAGGCTTGAGGCCGGCCGGGCCGCCGTGCTCGAGACCTCAGGAGGCAGCGACACCCGGTGACCGCTGGCTACGACAGCCACGCGACGGCACGGCAGGCCGGCGAGCCGCGCAAGAGTGCAGGCAGCCACGGGCGCGGTCCCTTCGAGCGGGATCGCGCCCGGGTGCTGCACAGTGCCGCGCTGCGCAGGCTCGCGGCCAAGACGCAGGTCGTCGAGGTCGGCTACGGCGATTTCCCCCGGACCAGGCTCACGCATTCGCTGGAATGCGCGCAGATCGGGCGTGAGCTCGGCGCATCCCTGGGCTGCGACCCCGACCTGGTGGACGCTGCCTGCCTGGCACACGACCTGGGACATCCCCCGTTCGGGCATAACGGCGAGTCGGCGCTGGCCGAGCTCGCGGCGGGCTGCGGCGGCTTCGAGGGGAACGCGCAGAGCCTGCGCCTGCTGACCCGGCTGGAGGCCAAGATCCCCGGCGCCGGGCTGAACCTCACCAGGGCCACCCTCGATGCGACCCTCAAGTATCCGTGGCTGGCCGGCGAGGGCCGGGCCAAGTACGGGGCCTACGCCGACGACAGCGAGGTCTTCGACTGGATCCGCGCGGGCGCCAAGCCCGGACGGCCCTGCCTGGAAGCCCAGGTGATGGACTGGGCGGACGACGTGGCCTACTCCGTGCACGACCTGGAAGACGGCCTGCAGGCCGGGCTGATCACCCTGGCGGCGCTGCGGGATCCGGCCGAGCGGCTGGCCGTGGCCGAGCTGACCGCCGTCGAGTACTGCGAGCCTGACTCGGTCACGGCGGCCGAGCTGGCTGATTTCTTCCGCGCCCTGATGGGACTGGACTGCTGGCCTGAGAGCTTCGACGGCGGCCTGATCTCGCTGGCCGCGCTGAAGAACCTGACCAGCGAGCTGATCGCGCGCTTCTGCCGGGCCGCGCAGGACGCCACGATCGACGCTGCCCGGCCGCCGCTGGCCCGGTATGACGCCGACCTGATCGTGCCGCGGACGGCCCGGCTGGAGTGCGCGCTGCTCAAGGGAGTTACCGCCCACTACGTGATGAGCCGGGCCGGCGCGGCTGCCGCCCAGGCCAGGGAGCGCGTGCTGATCACCGAGCTGGCTGCCGCCGTGCGGGACGGCGCGCCCGGCACGCTGGAGCCGGTCCTGCGGCCGGCCTACGCCGCCGCCCGGACCGACGCGGAGCGGCTGCGGGTGGTCGTCGACCAGGTGGCCTCGCTGACCGATACCTCGGCTACCGGCTGGCACGACCGGCTGTGCCGGTAAGGGCCCGGCTCGCCGCGCCGCGGCCGGGCCGGCGCGCTGATCCTGGACCCGCCGGGCGCGGTCCGGGATGCTGAGGCTGAGCCCGTGCGGCGACGCCCGCCCGGCCTGCCGGGCGAGGGCCGCCGCGCCCCGCTGAATGATCAGGCTGACCGCATCGAAGGGAGTCCCGATGGCCGCCGAACCCACCTACGTCATCATTGGCGCGAGCCTGGCCGGAGCGAAGGCCGCCGAGACGCTGCGCGAGGAGGGCTTCGGCGGCGGCGTCATCCTGATCGGCGCGGAGCAGGAGCGGCCCTATGAGCGGCCCCCGCTGTCCAAGGGGCTGCTGCTCGGCAAGGACGAGAAGAGCTCGATCTACGTGCATGAGCCCGACTGGTACGGCCAGCACCAGGTGGACCTGCGGCTCGGCGAGACGGTGACCGGCATCGACCGGGCCGCCCGGCAGGTCACGCTGGCCGGCGGCGGGACTGTCGGCTACGACAAGCTGCTGATCACCACGGGGTCCGTGCCGCGGCCGCTGCGCGTGCCCGGTGCCGACCTGGACGGCGTGCTGTACCTGCGGACGGTGGGCGACTCCGAGCGGCTCACCGCGGCGCTGAAGGCCGGGGGGCAGGTCGTGATCGCCGGCTCCGGCTGGATCGGCCTGGAGACGGCCGCGGCGGCCCGCGAGTACGGCTGTGAGGTCACCGTGGTCGAGCCCGACCCGGCGCCGCTGTACCGGTCGATCGGGCCCGAGCTGGGCGAGGTGTTCGCCGGGCTGCACAGGAGCCACGGCGTGACGTTCCGCTTCGGCGAGGGCGTCAGCGAGCTGCGCGGCGACGGCGGATCGGTCCGCCTGGCGGTCACCACGGCGGGCACCGAGCTGCCCGCCGACCTCGTGATCGTCGGCATCGGCGCGGTGCCGGCCGCTGGCCTCGGCGCGGCGGCCGGCCTGGACGTGGACAACGGGATCGTGACGGACGACGCGCTGCGCAGCTCTGACCCGGATATCTTCGCGGCCGGCGACGTGGCGAACTCGCTGAATCCGCTGCTCGGCCGCCACGTCCGGGTCGAGCACTGGGGCAACGCGCTGAGCGGGGGACCGGTCGCGGCAAAGTCGATGCTGGGCCAGCGGGCCTCGCACGACCTGGTGCCGTACTTCTTCAGCGACCAGTACGACCTCGGCATGGAGGCCGCCGGGCTGCCCGAGCCTGGCCGCTACGACGAGGTCGTCTACCGGGGTGACCGGGACTCGCTGGAGTTCGTCGCGTTCTGGCTGGACGAAGGCGCGGTCGTGGCCGGCATGAACGTGAATGTCTGGGACGTCAACGACGACATCCAGGCGCTCATCCGGGCCGGCACGCCGGTGGACGTGGCCAGGCTCACCGACCCGGACGTTCCGCTCAGTGACCTGTGACCTCTCGCTCCGCCGATGTAGGCGGCGCCGGGCCGCACGTCCTTCATGATCACGGAGTTCTGTCAGTCGTAGTGACCGACAGAACTCCGTGATCATGGAATCGTCCAGGCTGGGGCAGGGCCGAGCGGACGGACGCGCGGCCGAGTCGGGGAGGGGGCCGCGCCGATGTCACGCTGCGTGAGAGGGTGTCAGCCATGGAGACTTCGCCCGTCGACTTCACTCCCTGGGGGCTCGAGGCGCCCTGGCCGTCACGGCGCTGGCTTGAGCTGCTTGAGGGGCGGCGCGACGCCCCGCCGCGGGGCACTCGGCTTGGCCACGCGAGCGACTCGGCGATGGTGCTGGTCTGCACCTTCCCGCGAGCCCGGTTCGACGCCGAGGTGAGCGGCGCCGGGGCCGACCCTGTCCGGGAGCTCGCGTTCGAGACCACGTTCGCGCAGATCAACTTCGCGCTGCATCAGGTCAGGGGCCCGGAGGCAAGGCCGGACGGGCTGATCGGCTCGCTGGTCAGCTACGCCAACCAGCATGCTGACCGGTACCTGGACTGGGGCACCACCCACTGGGGCGTGGAGTCGGCCAGAGCGACCGCGCTGGCCGGCTGGCAGTCCGGCTTCAGCCTGGCCTACCCCGACGCTTACGTGGTCGTGCACGCCTGCGGCATCGGGATCGAGCAGCTGCGCCTGTTCCCGGTCAGCGACCTGGGCCGGTACGAGCTCAGCACCGACCCGCTGGCACCGGGGGCGATGCGCTGGGAGCTGTGGCCGGGCCGGCAGGAACTGGGCTACAACGATCTCGCGCGGCTGCTCGTGGTGCCCTAGCGGGCCCTCTCGCCGAGGACTGCCTCGACGACCCGGCTGGTATCGGTCAGGTCGGGGAGCGCCGCGTCGGCGCCGGCCTTGAGCAGCTCGGTCACGCTGAAGGAGCCGGTGGCGACGCCGACGGCGCGGGCGCCGGTCCGGACGGCCGCCTCGATGTCGCCGGGCGTGTCGCCCACCAGCACCGTCGAGCGTCCGCTGAAGTCGCCGCCATACTGCGCTGCCGCGCGCTGCCGGGCTACCGCGACCAGATCGGCCCGGACCGCGCTGACGTTGCCGTAGCCGCCGACGGAGAAGTCGATGTGCTCGGTCAGGCCGAGCGCGCTGAGCTTCACCTCGGCCAGCGCCGGGATATTGCCGGTCAGCAGGGACTGGATCACCTGCCCGCGGCGCGGCCCGTCGGCGAGCGCCGCGACCGCGCGGGCCGCGCCGGGCAGCACCCGGCCGCGCTCGGCGACCAGGCCGGCGATCTGCGGCGCGCGCTCGGCCAGCACGGCCTGGAAGGCGGCCACCTGCCCGGCCGGATCCGGCAGCCCGGCCAGGGTCAGCACCTCCAGGGAGATCGCCGTATCGGTACGGCCGGCCATCGACTGAACCGGGTGCGGCAGCTCTCCGCCGAACAGGTCACTGAAGACCATCTCGTACAGGCGAATGCCGGCGCCCCCTGCGGCGATGAGGGTGTAGTCAATGTCCCAGAGGACGAGCAGGCTGGCCACTGACCGGAGGCTATCAGCCTGCCGGCGCACCGCCCGGCGCGCGCAGGCCGGCGCACCGGTACCGGTCGGGACTAGACTCGCGGCGGGCAGTAATGCGCGGCAGGGCGGAGGACGGACGTGGCAGGCCGGATCCGCGACGAGGATATTGCGCTGGTTCGCGAGCGATCGGCGATCGAGGAGGTCGTTGGGGAGTACCTCCAGCTGCGCGGCGCCGGGGGCGGCTCGCTGAAGGCTCTCTGCCCGTTTCACGAGGAGAAGACCCCGTCCTTCAACGTGACGCCGGCCCGCGGGCTCTGGTACTGCTTCTCCTGCTCCGAGGGCGGCGACGTCATCCGCTTCGTGCAGAAGATCGAGAACCTCGGGTTCACCGAGGCAGTCGAGCGGCTGGCCGCCCGGGCCGGGATCGAGCTGCGGTACGAGCAGGGCGGCCACGTTCCCGGCCAGGAGCAGAGCCAGCGCCGCAGGCTGATCGAGGCCCACCGGGCGGCAGCTGACTTCTATGCGGAACGGCTCCGCGGCGCCGATGCCGTCACCGGCCGCGACTTCCTGTCATCGCGGGGATTCGAGCTGGCCGATGCTGAGCGGTTCGGCGTCGGCTACGCGCCCGCGGAGTGGGACGCGCTGGTCCGGCACCTGCGCGGGCGCAGCTTCACGGACGCTGAGCTGCTGGCCGGCGGCCTGGCCAGCCAGGGCCGGCGCGGGCCGATCGACCGGTTCCGCGGCCGGCTGATCTGGCCGATCCGGGACCTGTCGGGTGACGTGATCGCGTTCGGCGCCCGGAAGCTCGCCGCCGATGAGGACGGTCCCAAGTACCTGAACTCGCCCGAGTCCCCGCTGTTCAAGAAGAGCTCAGTGCTCTACGGAGCGGACCTGGCCAAGCGCGACATCGCGGCCCGGCGGCAGGCGGTGATCGTGGAGGGCTATACCGACGTGATGGCCTGCCACCTGTCCGGGATCACGACAGCGGTCGCGACCAGCGGCACCTCGTTCGGCGAGGGTCACATCACGATCCTGCGCCGGCTGCTGATGGATGAGAGTCAGTTCCGCGGCGAGGTCATCTTCACCTTCGACGGTGACGCGGCGGGCCAGCGAGCCGCGCTGCGCGCCTTCGGGATGGAGGAGAGGTTCGTCACCCAGACCTTCGTGGCCATCCAGGGCGATGGCCTGGATCCGTGCGACCTGCGGCTCAAGCAGGGCGACGCCGCCGTCCGTGACCTGATCGCCCGGCGCGTCCCGCTGTTCGAGTTCGCTATCCGCAGCGTGCTCGAGGAGCACAACCTGGAAACCCCCGAGGGCCGCCTGGCCGCGCTGGACGCGGCCGCGCCGATCGTGGCCAGGATCAAGGACCGCGGCCTGCGGCAGCTGTACGCGGTCAGCCTCGACCGCTGGCTCGGCATGATGAATGAGCGGTTCGTGCTGGACCGCGTCCGGGCGCACGCGGACGGGCCGGCCGGGCGCGCCGGGCCGGGCGGTCGCGGCGCATCCGCCGAACCGGCGGCGGCCGGCCGCAGGCCAGCGCCCGGGCGCGGCGCGAGCGGCCCGGCGGAAGCAGGCGGCAGGGCCGGCCGGGCAGGCACCAATGACGGGCCAGGCCGCACAGGCGCGGTCGGCCCGGCGCAGCCCGGGCGCGGCGCCGAGCCTGCCCGCTACGATCCGCGGGATCCGGTCGTCCAGGTCGAGCGCGAGGCGCTGAAGCTCGCCGTTCAGCGGCCCGCGCTGTGCGGGCCCGCGTTCGATGCGCTCGGCGCCGGGGCCTTCACCGCCCCGGCGCATGCCGCGGCCTTCGAGATCATTGCCAGCTGCGGCGGCACAGGCGCGACGGCAGGGGGCCGCGAATGGTCGGAGCGGCTGCGCGCGGCTGCCGCCGACGAGCGAGCGCGGGCGTTCGTGACGCAGCTGGCCGTGGAGCCGCTGCGGGCGCCGCGGGCCGATGGCGAGCCCGACCCGCGATATGCGGATTCCGTGCTGGCGAAAGTGGCCGAGCTGGCCGTGAGCAGGGACATCGCGGCGATCAAGTCCCGGCTGCAGCGGCTGAGCCCGGTGACCGAGCAGGCCGACTACAACAAGATGTTCGGTGACCTCGTCGCGCTGGAGCAGCGCCGTAAGGTTCTGCAGGACCGGGCGTCCGGCGCCTTGTAGTGACCGCTCCGATACGGGCCGTCGGCCTCAAACTATCGTTTCGGTGACAATATTGAGTCCCCGTGACGGCCGGTTCCGGAGGCACACTGTTCTGCATGAGCCTTGCGGCTGCACCCCCCGTTGACCAGGTAGCCGACGTCCTCGCCCAGGCGAGGGAGCACGGGACAGTCATGATGACTGACCTGTCCGCGGCTTTCGAGCGATGCGACCTCCCCGCGGAGGCCGTCGACAGCGTGCTGAAGCTGCTCGCTGACGAGGGCGTCGAGGTGCTGGACGCCCCGGCCGAGGACCCGGAGGAGGCGCCGCGCGCCGCCAGCCACGCGGACACCGCCAGGCGCGCTGTCACCAGCGACCTGGTCCGGATCTACCTGCGGGAGATCGGCCGGGTGCCGCTGCTCACCGCCGATGACGAGGTGCAGCTGGCCAAGTCGATCGAGGCCGGGCTGTTCGCGGAGGAGAAGCTGCAGGGCGGCTTCGGAGCGGTCGCCCCGGCTGGCGTCCAGCTGGCCGAGTACGCGCTGGTCGCGGCCGACGGGCTGCAGGCCAAGCAGCGGCTGATCGAGGCCAACCTGCGGCTGGTGGTGTCCATCGCCAAGCGCTATATAGGCCGCGGCCTGGTCTTCCTTGACCTCATCCAGGAGGGCAACCTCGGCCTGATCAGGGCGGTCGAGAAGTTCGACTACACCAAGGGCTACAAGTTCTCCACCTACGCGACCTGGTGGATCAGGCAGGCCATCACCCGCGCCATCGCCGACCAGGCCCGCACCATCCGGATCCCCGTGCACATGGTGGAGACGATCAACAAGATGGCCCGGATCCAGCGCCAGCTGCATCAGGACCTGGGCCGCGAGGCTACGCCGGACGAGATCGCCGCCGAGATGGGACTACCTGTCGATCGGGTCGCCGAGATCCAGCGGATCGCCCAGGAGCCGGTGTCTCTGCAGTCCCCGATCGGGGAGGAAGACTCCGACCTCGGCGACTTCATCGAGGACGCGGACGCGGTCGTGCCGATGGAGGCGGCGGCCTTCATCATGCTGCAGGATCAGCTCGATCACGTGCTGGACAACCTCAGCCTTCGCGAGCAGCGGATCATCCAGCTGCGCTTCGGCCTGACCGACGGCCACCCGCGCACCCTGGAGGAGGTCGGCCGCGAGTTCGGCGTCACCCGCGAGCGCATCCGGCAGATCGAGTCCAAGACGCTGGCCAAGCTCCGGCACCCGAGCAGGGCCCAGATGCTCCGCGAGTACCTGGCCTGACCGCGGCCGCTGCGGATCGGCTGACGCCGGCAGCCAGGCGCGCGCGGCGCAGCACGCGGGCACGCGGGTCAGAGCGAAGGCGGGTGCGCTGGCCGGGCAGGCCCGCTAGCTAGGCGGGATGACTCCGGCGGCCGCCGCTGGCCGCGCCATTGGCCTCCGCCGGGCTCTGGCCATTCTTGCTCCGGCCGCCCGGCATGTGGTCACCGACCTTCTGCCTGGCCGTCCCGGCCATCTTCGGCACCCGAGCCTGCACCTCGCTGCTGATCTTGCCTCCGGCGCTCGCCAGCAGGCCGGCCGCCTGGCCCTGGATCGTTCCGGCTGCCTGCTGGACGGCTGGGTGCTGGGCCGCCGCCACGGCCAGCTTCTTGATCTGCTCGTAGCGCTCGCGGCCCGCGCGAGCCCCGACGACGAAGCCGGCCGCGAAGCCGGTGATGAAGGTAATCCGGTACAGATGCATCTGGACCTCTCCCGCGCAAGTTCCTGGCGTCACGCCAGTTCCCCCGAGCGGTCCCGTTATGCGGCGTAACGCTGACCTTCGGTGTCATGCCCAGCTAAGGGCTGACTAAGCGCGGTCCGGGCCGCGGGCGGGTCCGCGCTGCCCCGCGGGTGCGCTAACCTAGTGGCCGCGACGCGATGCTCCCGGTAGCCTGGCTCCGGCCCGGCCGCCGTGCGTGCGGCGTCGTACGGTCCCGCGTAGCTCAATCGGCAGAGCGTCCGGCTGTTAACCGGCAGGTTATAGGTTCGAGTCCTATCGCGGGAGCCAGAAATCTGGCCTGACCTGCGTAAACTCCGTAGCGGTGATCGGCAGGTCAGTCAGCCCGGTTCGTTGGCTGCGTGGCTATCAGGGGCTTTGCGCCGGATGAGGCAGCATCTGCTGCAGGCTGGTGACTCCGCCAGGGCATCGAATGACCCCGAACCCCAGGCCAGGGTTCGGGGTCATTCGACCGGCGGGCCGGGTGCGCTAGGCCGCCATCGGGGTCTCGATGCCGGCCAGGTCCTCGCGGGTGACGCGGATCATGGCAATCGTCACGATCAGCGAGATCAGCATGATCCCGGCCGACACCTCGAACCCGCGGGAGAACCCGACGGACAGGGCGTGGTTGTAGATGCCGGTGGAGAGGGCCTTTATCTGCGCGGCGCTGTAGTGCACCGGGTGGCCGGCCCTCGCCGCCGCGATGGCGGCATTCTTCGCCGCGGCGGCGGAGCTGCGGGCGGTGTGGGCGACGACGGTCCAGGCGACCGTGCCGAGGATGGCCAGCCCGATCGATCCGCCGACCTGCTGGCCGGTGTTGACCAGGCTGGAGGCGAGCCCGGCGTCCTGGTCCTCGACCCTGGACAGGGCCACCAGCGTGGCCGGCATGAACAGCAGGCCGAGGCCGGCCGCGGTGACGAGCATCGGGCCGAGCAGCCCGCCCGCGTAGGTGCTGTGCTCGTTGATCCGCGACAGCCAGAACATCCCGCCGGTCGCGATGGCCGACGCGGCGACCAGCAGCGGGCGGGCGCCGATCCGCGGCACGAGCTGGGTGCTGACTCCGGCCATGGCCATGATCATGGCCACCATCGGCAGGTAGGCGATGCCCGTCTTCAGCGCGCTGTAGCCCCAGACGTGCTGCACGAACAGGGTCAGGAAGAAGAACATCCCGAACAAGGCCGTGCCCACGCAGAGCATGACCAGGTAGGCACCGGACCTGTTCCGGTTGCGGAAGATCCGCAGCGGCATCAGCGCGTGCGGGCTGCGGGACTCGATGAGCAGGAACGCCGCGAGCAGCACGACCGCCGCGCCGAGGGAGACCAGCGTCTTGGTATCGCCCCAGTGCGAGACGCCATTGGGGGTCGTGCCCGCGATGGTCAGCCCGTAGACCAGGGCCACCAGGCCGAGGGTGCCGGTGATCGCGCCCGGCAGGTCGAACCGGCCCGGCCGGCGCTGCGACTCGCCGAGCGCGCGCGGTGCCATCAGCGCGACGATGATGCCGATCGGCACGTTCACGAACAGCACCCAGCGCCAGGAGAAGTACGTCGTCAGCAGGCCGCCGGCCAGCAGGCCGACCGCCGCGCCGCCGATGCTCATGGCCGCGTACACGCCCATCGCCCGGTTCCGCGGCCGTCCCTCCGGGAACGTGGTGGTGACCAGCGACAGGGCCGTGGGCGCGACGATCGCGCCGCCGACGCCCTGCAGGGCACGGGCCCCCAGCAGCCAGGCCTGCGTCGTGGCGAACCCGCCGAGCAGCGAGGCCGCCGAGAACAGGATGATGCCCGCGATGAATACCCGGCGGCGGCCGAGAATGTCCCCGGCCCGGCCGCCGAGCAGCAGCAGCCCGCCGAAGGTGAGTGCGTAGGCGTTGACGACCCACTCCAGGCCGGGGCCGGAGAAGCCGAGCGCGCTCTGGATATGGGGGAGCGCGACGTTCACGATCGTGGCATCCAGCACCACCATCAGCTGGGCCGTAGCGATCACGACCAGGGCCAGGCCCAGGTGGCGGTGGGCCGGGCGGCCAGCCTGGCCGGCCGCGCCGTCGATGACGGCCGTGCCGCCCGACGCGCCCGGCGCGGCCGCCGGGCCGCTGGCAGATGTCTTGGCAGACATGATGGGGATTGCTCCTTAGCTCTGGTTAGCTTCCGGCCGGGACCCGGTTCCGGCCAGCAGGACCGGGTCCGGGCTACAGCGGCTGACTCCTGTGGCGGCCACCGGTGCGGGCCGCGCGGGTGCGGTTCCGGGCATGCTTCAGCCCGGACTGGCAGGCTTGGCTAGGCGGGATGCCGACGCGATCGGACGGCCGCGTGCTAGCTGGCGGCGGGCGATGCGCCCAGCCGGTCCAACACCTCCCCGATTGATGCCGGGGGGGTCAGGCTGGCATCGTCCGAAGGCTCGGGGATCGCTGCTGTGCTCGGGACGGCTGCTGTGCTCGCCGCCTCGCTCGGGTCGGCGCTCAGCATCTTGCGGATCAGCCTGAGCAGCTGTACGCGCTCCTCATCGTCCAGCGCTCGCGTCCAGGGCATCCGGGACGCGAACTCCTGCTCCAGCCGCTCGCGCAGCGCCAGGCCGTCCCCGGTCAGGATCAGGTTCTTGATCCGCCGGTCGCCCTGGTGCGCCTCGCGCCTGGCCAGGCCGCGCTTTTCCAGGGTGTCCGCGATCACGGTGACGAACGACGCGTCGCACCCCATCCGCTTGCTCAGGTCCTTCATGGCCATCGGGCAGTCCAGCATGTGCAGTGCCTTGATGAAGAAGGGCGGCACGCCGAGCCGCTGGGCGAGCTTCTCGCCCTGACCGATGATGCGCCCGGTCAGCTCGCGGACACTCTCCAGGATCTCCGCGTTGAGCTGGTCGCTGCGCGTGTCGCCGCCCACCCGCACTCCGTTTCGCTGTCGGGCCCCGGCACGGGAACCCGGTTGCCTGAGCTGCTCAATGGTTGAGTAGCTCAACGTTATGGCCGATCGCTTGAGATTGTCAACTATTTAAGGCATCAAACAAGCCGGAGGTGACCAGCGGACGAGCGGGGGCAGCAAGGCCAGACCGGGAGGCGACGTCGGGAGGACGGCCGGGGAGGCGAGATGAGGAGGGCGGGATCAGGAGGGTCAGAGCAGCGCGCGCAGGGCCAGGAGCGTCACCAGCACGAGGCCGAGGACCCACATGCCGCTGCGCATCCGGGTGCGGCGGAAGCCGGGCAGCCGGTTCTTGGTCACCTTCACGTCGCCATGCGCCGACTTGGCTCGCTGGGCATGCCAGCCGAGCACGCAGCCCATGGCCAGGAAGATGATCACGATAAAGGCGACAGCCGTTTTCATTGCATACCTCTCCTGCGGCATTGTGCCCATCCTGATCATGTCGCATGCATGGTGCCCACTCCAGCGGAAACGCCGCCTCAGGCCGCTGGCAGGATGGGCAGAGCGGAACTTGAGCCATCAACGACGAGGGAGGGCAGCCGAATGAACGAAGCGCTGACCGCCGAGACGATCAGCATCACCGGCCACGGCGGGGACGAGATCGAGGCCTACGTCGCGCGCCCGCTCGGTCCGGGCCCGTTCCCGGGCGTGGTGGTGATTCACCACATGCCGGGATACGACTCCTCCACAAAGGAGATCACCAGGAAGTTCGCGGCGCATGGCTACGCGGCGCTGATGCCGAACCTGTATCACCGCGACGCCCCCGGCGCGAGCCCCGATGACGCCGCCGCCACCGCACGGGCGAGAGGCGGCGTCCCTGATGAGCGGCTGGTCGGCGACGTGGCCGGAGCGGCCGCCTACTTGCGCGCCCTGGACGGCGCGAACGGCAGGGTGGGCGTGATCGGCCACTGCTCCGGTGGGCGGCAGTCGTTCCTGGCCGCCTGCAGCCTGCCGCTGGATGCGGCCGTGGACTGCTACGGCGCCTTCGTCGTGGCACCGCCGCCCGAGGGCATGCCGCTCAAGGTCCAGCCGCTGACCGGGCTGGCCGCCGAGCTGTCCTGCCCGCTGCTCGGGCTGTTCGGCGCCGACGACAAGTTCCCGTCGCCCGACGAGACGGCCGAGCTGTCGAAGATCCTGGACGAGCACGGCAAGCAGCACGATTTCTACACCTATGAGGGCGCCGGGCACGCCTTCTTCTCCGTCGACCGTCCCTCCTACCGGGCGGAGGCCGCGAACGACGGCTGGCAGAAGATCTGGGACTTTTACGGCCGCTACCTGGCTGGCTGAGGAGGCTTTCATGTGCACCTACCTGACCGAGCAGATCGAGATCACCGGCAGCGGCAAGGGCGCGGGCGGGTGGTTCGCGCTGAGCAACGCCAGCGTCTACTTCGACCACCCGGTGCATGCCATGGCCGAGCACACGCTCAACATCGACTTCCGTAATCCGGGCCAGGGCCCCGCGGCCCGGGTGGCCGTCGAGCTCACCGCCGAGTCGGCGCGCGCGCTGGCGAAGGCGATCGAGGAGACGCTGGCGTCGGCACCGCCGGGCATGGTGGCCTGAGCCCGGCCGGGCGCGCTCTGTCGGCAGGCCGTGCCAGGATCAGGTCAGGAAGGCAGGCTGGAGGCGGACGTGAAGTTCAGGGTCGAGCGCGAGCCGCTGGGCGAGGCGGTGGCATGGGTGGCACGGGCGCTGCCGGCCAGGCCGGTCATGCCCGTGCTGTCCGGGCTGCTGCTGGAGGCCGGAGATGACAGCCTGACGCTGTCCTGCTTCGACTACGAGGTATCGGCCAGGGTCGAGGTAGCCGCCGAGGTCGCGGAGCCGGGCACGGCGCTGGTGCCAGGACGCCTGCTCGCGGATATCACCCGCAGCCTGCCGCCCATGCCGGCCGAGTTCAGCTCGGCCGATGACATGGTGGGGCTCAGCTGCGGTAATGCTGAGTTCACCCTCGTATCGCTGCCGGTCGGGGAGTACCCGGCGCTGCCCGAGCCGCCCGCCCCGGCCGGCGTCGTCGACGGCGGCGTGCTGGCGGCCGCGGCCGCCCAGGTCGTTCCGGCCGCCAGCCGCGATGACACGCTGCCGATCCTCACGGCCGTCTGCCTGGACATCGACGGCGCGGCGATGACGCTGGCCGCGACCGACCGGTACCGGCTGGCCGTCAGGACCGTGGACTGGGCTCCGGCCGAGGACGGGCTGCGCGCGGCCGCGCTGGTGCCGGCCAGGACGCTGGCGGACGTGGCGCGGACCATGACCCATGGCGGCAGCGTCTCGATCGCCTTCAGCGCGCAGCCCGGCGGGCCGGAGCCCGCGGTCGCCGGCCAGGCCGCTGATCCGCGGCCGAGCGACGGGATGATCAGCTTCGAGGGCGGCGGCAGGCGGCTCACGGCGCGGCTGCTCGGCGGGGAGTTCATCAGGTACGCGGCTCGCTTCCCGGCCGAATTCGGCGGGACCGCCGAGCTGCGGCCGGCCCGTTCACCGAGGCCGTGCGCCGGGTCTCACTGGTGGCTGAGCGGGCCAGCCCGGTCCGGCTGGCGTTCGGGGCCGACCGGGTGACGATCGAGGCGCACGCCGAGGGACGGGCGAGGGCCGTGGAGTCGGTGCCGGCCAGCTTCAGCGGGCAGGAGCGGGTCATCTCGTTCAACCCGCACTTCCTGCTGGACGGACTGGCAGCCGCCGCCATCTCCGGGAGCGCGGCGGCCGGGGCTGCCGTCCCGGCCGCCGCGCCAGGCGGGCGCGCCGCCGGGTCGGGCCAGGGCGGCGAGCCGGCCGAGGGTGGCGAGCCGGCCGAGGGTGGCGAGCCCGCCGAGCCCGTGCCAGGCCGGATCAGGCTGCAGTTCACTAGCCCGGCCAAGCCGGCGCTGATCACCTGGGCGGGGGAGCGGGGGGCGGCGAGCGCTGAGGCCGCCGGGCAGACGCCAGCCTTCCGGTACCTGGTGGTACCGCTGCGCGTTCCCGCTCGCGCCTAGCGCGACGAAGTGCGAGAAGTCAGCTGCAGCCCGGAGATGGCCGCAAGCCGGGCTAGCGCAGGCGGCTCAGCGGCCTGGCCACGGGCCGCCGGGGCCCCGAGGGCCGCCGGAGTCGCGGCTGCTATCCCAGCCCCGCGAGTAACCGCACGGGCCCCGGAACCGCGCACGGCCGAAGACGCGGCGGAAGAGCCCGCGGACCAGCCCGAAGACGATCACCAGCAGCGCCAGCTTGCCGGGAACCGGAAAGAACCTCAGATGCGGCAGCAGGTAGGAGAACACGAACAGCCAGGTGGCCATGATGGCCACCAGCGTGCCGACGAACCGGGGCCCGTGGCCCCGCTCGCGGGCGCCCCATGCGCCGTCGGCACCCGGGCGGCCCGCCGCGATCGGCAGTGGCACGGACTGCGGCATGGCGTGCGGCAGGTCGCTGGTGATCCGGCGCAGCTGGCTCTCGGTCGTGGCCGTGAATGCCGCATCAAGCCGGTGGTTGAACTCCTCGAGGCTCAGCCTGCCCAGCGCGAAGTGCTCACGCAGTTCCGCGGCGACGGCCTCGCGGTCGGCATCCCCCACGCGCAAGTCGGGTCGTGCTGCCATCTGACCCTCCCATTTCCCGAGCCCTCGTATGAGCAAAACGATATATCGCGTTCACTCCCGCAGCAAGTGGCCTGGGGCGCTGCGAGTTCACGAGGTAGTCAGTTCAGCAGGTAGCTGCTCCCGCCCGTAGCGGCATTGGTCACCGCCGCTGCCACCGAGAGAGTTCCGGCCCTGGCGAAAACCAGCGTGAGCGTGATGTCGGTACCCGAGCGCATCGGCCTGGCCCCGGTAATCAGCAGGTGGAAGCTGATCGGGTTCAGCCGCACCACGGAGTGAGCCGGAATGCTGACCGACCTGACCGTCCGCATGGCGGCGGCACCCTGACCGGTTGGGCCGCGCAGTTCGACCGCGCCCCCGACGCTGGTCCGGGCGGCAACGAGCCGGTCAGCCGGCCCGTTGTTCTGGATCACCAGGTAGGCAGCGGCCGGGCCGGAACGGGCCGGCTGCGCCACGTAGGCAGTCGTCAGCTGAATCGATGGCCCGGATGGCCCGGCGCTGGCCGGCTCGGCGCAGCCCGCCAGCACCGCGGCACCAGCCGCCAGTACCGCTGCGAGCGCGCCAGCCCTGAGCCTCGCCCTGATCCGCCGTCTTCGTGGCGCACGGCCCGGCCGCGACCGGGAGGCACCGGGGGGCGGCGTGCGAGCGGCCTGCATGTCTGTCACGGCCCCCTATCGTCTCACGCCAGCCAGGCCGCCGCACGTCCGGGGATCGCCGCGGCCCGTCCGCAGGTCGGAAATCGCCGCGGCCCGTCCGCAGGTCGGGGATCGCCGCGGCCCGTCCGCAGGTCGGGGATCGCCGCGGCCCGTCCGCAGGTCGGGGATCGCCGCGGCCCGTCCGCAGGTCGGGGATCGCCGCGGCCCGTCCGCAGTCGGGGATCGCCGCGGCCCAGGCCGCGATCCGCCTGGCCATTCCGGACCGGATGTGTATCACGTCGTGACCTCGCTGCTCTCTATTGCCGTGCTGATGACTATTGCCGTGCTGATGACTATTGCCGTGCTGATGATTGCCGTGCTGATGAACGCCAGTCACACTGTGCACACCCGGCAACCTGGCCGGGGTTTCTGAGGGGGAAAGATCATGAATCTGAGAACTCGCACCGGGCAGTGGCTCGCTGCCGCCGCCGTCATCGGCGGCGCCGCGCTGCTGGTGCCGGCCGTCGCGCTGGCGTCGGCCACGGGCCCGGCCCGGCCCGCCACCCCGCGATGCACGGCCGCCAGCACCGAGGCCTGGCTCGGCATCCCCGGCAACGGCGCGGCCGGCACCATCTACTACCCGCTGGAATTCAGCAACATCGGTTCCCATGCGTGCACGCTCCAGGGATATCCGGGCGTGTCGGCACTCAGCGCCAGCCTGCACCAGCTCGGGCAGGCCGCGCGCCGGATCCCGACGCACCACGCCGCCGTGACCCTGCGGCCCGGCCAGACCAGCTACGCGCTGCTCGGCATCGAGGAATCCGGAGCCATCTGCCCAGGCAGCTCGCGCACCGCGCAGTTCCTGCGCGTCTACCCGCCCGGCCAGAGGGCGCCGCAGCTGATCGGCTACAGCTTCGGGGCCTGCCCGCACCGGGGCGTCCTGGCGGTCGGGCAGGTGCACGCCGGCCCGGGCGTGCCCGCTCTCGCGGGTCCGTAGCGCCGACGCCCGGATGGCGGCTCCGCGGCCCGGACCGCCATCCGGGCGCTGGCCTGGCCGGCGGCGCGGGCGCGCCGGGAAGCGTAGCGTTCCGGGAGTGGACAATCTGACGCCCCGGCTGCGGGCGGTTTGTGATCTCTCGGTGGCCGAGGCGCGCGAGCTCGGCGGCCGGCATGAGTACGACGGCCGGATCCAGGACCTGTCGCGCGCCGGAGTGCGGGCCGGCCTGGACCGCCTGGCCGCGGCCTCAGCGCAGGACCCGCCGCTCCGTGACCCGCACGACGAGGCGCACCTGACGACGTTCGCGCGTGGCGCCCGGGTCGCGCTGGGCCAGCTGGAACTGCACCGCAGCAATCCCTTGTACCACCTGGCCAACCTTGACCTGGCCTGCTACGACCGCGACTACGCGCCGGCTGCCGAGCGCGAACTGGCCCGCAGCGCGCACCTGGCGGCCTGGCCGGCGGCCATCGCCGCGGCGACAGACGCGCTCGATCAGGTCAGCGCGCCGGTCGCCGAGGCGCTGGCGGATGCCGTCAGGGGTTTGGCGGCCGGCGTGCCGGCCGATGCGGACCCGCCCGTCAGGGACGCCGCGCTGACCGCGCACGGCCGGCTCACCGAGCTGATCGACGAGGCGGCGCGCTCCGGGCCGCCCGATGCGGCGCTCGGCCCGGCGGCGCTGGCCGCGCTGATGGGCAGTACCGAGGGCCTGCAGGTGGACCTGGGCCGGCTCGCCGAGCAGGCGGACGCGGAACGGGACCGGCTCACCGCGCGGCTGGCGGACAGCTGCGCCCGGATCGATCCCGGCCGGCCGCCGCTTGCGGTGGCCCGCGAGCTGGTCCGCGACCATCCCGACGCCGACGGGGTGCTCGATGCGGCGCGGCGGTGGACACAGCTCGCGATCGACTTCACCGCCGAGCGCGACCTGGTGCCGTATCAGGACGGTGAGTGCAGGGTCGGGCTCGCTCCCGAGTCGCGCCGCTGGGCCATGGCCATGATGGCCGCAGCGGTAGCCGGGGAGCCGGAGGGCCCGTCCTGGTACCACATCACCCCGCCCGACCCTGGCTGGCCGGAGCAGCAGGCCGAGGAGTGGCTGCAGGTCTTCAGCGACACCACGCTGCCCGATATCACCGTGCATGAGGTCGCGCCCGGCCACTTCTCGCACAGCCGCGCGATCCGCCGGGCGCCGACGGCCGTCCGGCAGACCCTGCTGTCCGCCGCGTTCGCTGAGGGCTGGGCGCACTACGCCGAGGAGCTGTGCGTCGAGGAAGGGTTCTGCGCGCAGGACCCGCGGTTCGAGATCGGGGTCTGGCTCGGGTCCCTGGTCCGGGTCACCAGGCTGGCCTGCGCGCTCGGCGTGCACACCGGGGGCATGACCGTGGCCGAGGGAGCCAGGCGATTCGAGTCCGACACTCACCTGTCCGGCCGGGCGGCGCTGTCGGAGGCGCGCCGGGCCACCTTCGACCCGGGCTACGGCTGCTACACCTGGGGCAAGCTGGAGATCATGGCCCTGCGCGAGCGGGCGCGCGCGCAGTGGGGCAGCGGGTTCTCGCTGCCCAGGTTCCACGCGGCCCTGCTCAGCCTGGGCTCGCCGCCGCTCGGGCTGCTCGGCACCGCGCTGGACCGCGGCTGACAGGCGCGGGCAGCCCGCCTGCCCGGCGCTCAGCCGCCTGTCTTCGGCGGCTTGCGCAGCAGGCGGCCCAGGCTCGCGATCGCGCGGTCGATGTCCGTGCCGAACGGGTTGTCCTGCACCAGGTAGGTCCAGGTCGCTGAGGGCCGCTTCAGCCCGGCGGCGCCGAGCGGATCCCCGTCGGCGGTGATCGCCGCGGCCCGGAAGGACTCGGCGGACCGGGCGGCGGCCTCATCTAGCAGGGGCGCGAACAGGCGGGTCAGCTCCTTATAGAACTCATCCAGCGGGCTGAGTCCGCGGCCCAGCGCGCGCAGGTGAATGCCCTCGCGCAGATCAGCCGCCTGCGCGAGATGCTGCGCCCAGCGCTCGTCGAGATGCCACAGGGTGATCTGGCGCGCGGCCTGGCTGACAGCGTCCTCGCCGCAGCTCGTCATCAGCTCCGCGACCCGCTCCGGGCAGCTGGCGGTCAGGGCGCGCAGCGCCGCGTCCGCGTGCAGCACCCGCTGCCGGTGCCCCAGGACGATCCGGCGCTGCACCTCCAGCGGCTGGGCGTAGCGCCAGGTGTTCCGGTGGATCTCCAGGCCGACGCCCTCGGCCACGCGCTGGGCGTGCTCGACGGTGGCCTGCACCGCGGGGTCGCGGATCCGGCCGCCGGCTTCCGCGGCGGACCGCGGCGCCCCTTCCGGTGCGTACTGCAGGACCAGCTCGTCGCCCGGGCTGGTGAACAGGACCGACCCGCCGGGGTCGCCCTGGCGCCCCGCCCGGCCGCGCAGCTGCTGATCCAGCCGGCTGCTGGCGTGCCGGCCAGTGCCGATCACCTGAAGCCCGCCCAGCGCCGCGACCAGGGCCTGCTGTCCCGCGCTGCCGCCGAGCCGGATGTCGGTGCCGCGCCCGGCCATCTGCGTGGACACGGTGATCGCGCCCAGGGCGCCCGCCTCGGCGATGATCGCCGCCTCCGCGGCATCGTTCTTGGCGTTCAGCACCGCGGCGGCCAGCCCGGCGCGCTCGAGCAGGCCGGCCAGCCGCTCGGATTCCGCCACGTCGAGGGTGCCGAGCAGGACCGGCCGCCCCGTCGCGTGGGTCGCGATCACCTGATCGACGACCGCCCTCTCCTTGGCCCGGACCGTCCGGTACAGCCGGTCCGGCTCGTCCTCGCGCACGCACGGCCGGTGCGGCGGGATGACCGCGATCTTGAGCCCGTAGAACTCCCGGAGCTGCTGGCCGGCTGCTACCGCGGTGCCGGTCATGCCGCAGACGGTCGGGTAACGCCGGATTAGCGACTGAACGGCGAGGCTGTCGAGGATCTCCCCGGTCTCGCTGGCACGCAGCCCCTCCTTGGCCTCGACGGCCGCCTGCAGGCCGTCCGGCCAGCGCTGCCGCCTGGCCACCCGGCCGCGGGTCTCACTGACGAGGTGGATCTGGCCGGCTGCCACGATGTAATGCACGTCCCGGCGCAGCAGGGCATGCGCGTGCAGCGCGACGTTCAGCCGGGAGAGCGCATCAGCGTGCTCGGAGGTGTAAAGGTCGATCCCGCCCAGCACGCGCTCGGCGCGCCGCGCGCCCTTATCCGTCAGCTGCACGGACCGGGCGTCCTCGTCCGTCTCGTAGTCGGCGCCGGGGCGCAGTCCCCGGACGAGCTCCGCCATGGCCCGGTCGGAGTAGCCCTGCTCCGCGGCGCCCGCCAGCACCAGCGGGACCATGGCCTCATCGACCAGGACCGAGTCCGCCTCGTCGATCAGCACCACGTCCGGGTCGCCGCCAACCAGATCGGCCGGGCTGGTGACCAGCTGGTCGCGGAGCACGTCGAAGCCGATCTCGCTCACCGACCCGTAGGTGACCTGCGCCGCGTAGGCACGGTGCCGCTCCGCGGGCGCGGATGCCTGGCCGATCCAGCCGACGCTCACGCCGAGCAGGCCGTAGACCCGGTGCATCCACTCGGCATCGCGGCGGGCCAGGTAATCGTTGACGGACAGCACGTGCACCGACCGGCCGCGCAGGGCATACCCGGCGGCGGCGAGCGCTCCGGCCAGGGTCTTGCCCTCGCCGGTCGCCATCTCGGCGACCTGTCCGGCCAGCATGGCCAGCGTGCCGAGCAGCTGGACATCGTAGGGCCGCTCGCCGAGGGCCCGCCTGGCCGCCTCGCGGCCGAGCGCGCACAGGTCCGCGGCGCCGGCCGCCTCGCCCGCGGCGGCCGCCTGGGCCGCGGCGGCCGTCAGCTCGGCGTCGGCCAGCGCGGCCAGCCGAGGCTCCCGGGCCGCGATCTCCGGCAGCACCGCCCGGTACCGGCTCACGTCGGCTGTTCCCGGCTGCTGCAGGAATCGCCGGAACCGGTCGCGCAGGCCGCTCACCGCGGATCCGCGCGCCGCGGCACTGCGGCACCTCCCGGCAGGGCGGCACGACTGAGCGGCACGCTCCGTTAACGCCACGGGCGGCCCGCTGGTTCCGGAGACCGGTGGCGGCAGGACGCCGCGCCGCCCGGTGCCGGGTGCCAGTGATCATGCTCATGGCAGCGGGCTGGCAGCTGCTCATGGTCAGGGGAGCGAGGGCACGAACAACTGCGCTATCTGCGGCAAACCGGGCATCACGCTCGCATTCCATGATCGCCTGATGGCCCGAAGGCGGCCCGTCGGCCCCCGATGAGCCGCATGATAGTGAGGTGAGTTTGCTGCGCGAGGTCTCAGTGGACAAGCGGCCGGCACCGGCGCTCGAGGCGGTTATCGGCCCGGAGCGCTACGCACGCCTGCTCGAGGGAGCCGCCGGGTTCCGGAAGTGGCTCGGTGACCGGACCATCTGGACGGTCAACTCGACCGCGGTCGGCGGCGGGGTGGCCGAGATGCTGGAGGTGCTCGTCGGCTATGCCACGGGCCTGGAGGTCCCGGTCCGCTGGATTGTGATCAGCGGCGACCCCCAGTTCTTCGCGATCACCAAGCGGCTGCACAACCAGATCCACGGCCATGTCGGCGCGGGCGGCCCGCTGGACGCCGCTGACGCCACGCATTACGAGCAGGTTCTCGCCGCGAACTCCGACGAGCTGATCAAGCAAGTGCGGCCGGGCGATTTCGTGCTGCTGCATGACCCGCAGACGGCTGGCCTGACCGCTGCGCTCGTCCAGGCTGGCGCGCAGGTGATCTGGCGCTGCCACATCGGCGTCGACTGGCAGAATGACGCCACTCGCAAGGCCTGGGGATTCCTGCGCCCCTACCTGAAGTCAGCGCACGGTTTCGTGTTCACCCGGCGGCAGTACGTGCCCCCATGGGTCCCCGAGGCCATAACCTGGATCATCGCGCCGTCCATCGACCCGTTCTCGGCGAAGAATCAGGAACTGGACGCCGCCACGGTGCAGGACATCCTGGCCACCATCGGGGTGCTGGACGCCGGCATGCCGTCAGAGCCGGGGCGCTTCGTGCGCCGCAACGGGATGATCGGTGAGGTCACCCGCGCCGCCATGGTGAGCACCGGCGGCCGGCCCGGTCCCGACGATCCGGTCGTCGTGCAGGTCTCGCGCTGGGACAGTCTCAAGGACATGTCCGGCGTCATGCGCGGCTTCGCCGAGCACGTGGTGCCGTTTAGCGACGGTTACCTGATGCTGGCCGGCCCGGCGGTCGCCGGGGTCAGCGATGACCCCGAGGGCGCCGAGGTCTTCGCCGACTGCCTGGCGCAATGGCGCGATCTGCCGGACGCGGCTCGCGCGCGGATCCTGCTGGTGACACTGCCGCTCGACGATGTCGAGGAGAACGCGGCCATGGTCAACGCGATTCAGCGGCGCGCCCGGGTGATCGTGCAGAAGAGCCTCGCCGAGGGATTCGGCCTGACCGTGGTGGAGGGAATGTGGAAGGGCCGCCCGGTCATCGGCTCGGCCGTCGGCGGCATCCAGGACCAGGTCGTGAACGGCGGCGGCATCCTGCTGCCCGATCCGGCGGATCTGAGCGCGTTCGGCCGGGAGGTACGGGGACTGCTCGATGACCCGGAACGCGCCGACCGGATGGGCCTCGCGGGCCGGGCCTATACCCGGGCCCGCTACCTCACCGATCGCCATCTGCTGCAGTTTGCTGAGCTCTTCCTGGCCACCTCCGGCAGCTAGTCCCGCTGAGTGCTCGCAGCGGGCATGGCGCCGGATACCGCCCGTGCGGGCCTCACGGCTACTGCGCGCTGCCGCGCCGCGCCGCGCCCGGCTGGATCGGCTGGATGGCGAGGATCTGCGTGCCGCTGATCGTGGCCGCGCAGGCCGCGAACCTGTGCGCCAGGTACGTCGCGCCGGGCGCGCCGGGCAGCGCGACCCGCAGGCCGTCGGCCGTCACCGGATCGCACTGGCTGGCTGGGATGCTCACCGTGTCCGCCACCTGCAGCCACGCGTGCGCGATGCCGCCGGATGCGAGCAGTACCTGGCTGGCCGCGACGCCACGATCCGGCGCAGCCGCCGCGCCGATCATCCGGCCCGCCGCGCCAGCCTGGAACGACACATCCGGGTAGCCCGCCAGCTCGCAGGACTGGCCGGACTGGTTGGCGAACTGCAGCGCGACGAAGGAACTGCCCGCGGCCACCCCGGTCGCGCTGGTGTCCAGGGTCACCCGCACGACAGCCGGCTGGCAGGGGGCGACTGCCGTGCCGGACGTGCCGCCGACCGGGCTGATGGTGGCGGCGGGCGTGCTGGCGCGCGTGGCCGGCGTGGTCGCGGCTCGTGACGACGTGGCGGCCGACCGGGAGGCGCCGCCGGCCCGGCCCGCCTGCGGCGATCCGCAGGCAGCCAGCGAGACGGCGGCCGCGAGAGCCCCGGCTGCCGCTAACGCGGGCAGCGCGAGCGGGACGGCCGGCCGGGAGCGGCGCTGGCGATGGTGCGGCGTGGGAGCGGTCATGAGCGTCGCCTCCGTGGCGGCTAGCGGGTCAGGGACGGCTCGCGGAAGGGGCCCCCGATAGGTACGACGCAGCGCTGCCGGCCAGGGTTGTTAGCCAGCCGCCCGGTGATCGCGCCCGGCGGGCCTTACGGCCCGGTAGCTCCCGGCCTGACCACGAAGATTCCCAGCATGCTGCTCGCGCCGGTGCCGCTCGTGCAGGTCTGCGCGGTAAACGCGACGTAACGCGGGATGAACTGACCCGGCGGGTAAACGCTCAGGTAGTGCGCGGTCACCGGCCTGCACTGGCTCGGCGGGTAGTTCGCGGCGCTAGCCACGCGCAGCGACGCGTGCGCCGTGCCGCCCGGTGACAGGGTCACGACCGCCGGGGGAAAGGCCGGGTTCCTGACCGCTGCCGCGCCGATCTGGCTGCCGCCGGCCGCGGTCACGAAGGAGACGCCGGGGTAACCGTCCATGGTGCAGGCCGCAGCGGAGATGTTCGTGAAATCGAGCGGGTAATAGGAGCCGCCCGCCGCCCCGCCCGGCGGCCCGATGCTCACCCGCAGGGCCGCCGTCGCGCACGCGGGCGCCGGTGCCGGGCCGCCGCGGGAGGCGGGCGGCGATGAGGCCGGGCCGGACGGCTGGCCCGCCGGGGCAGAGGGCTGCTCAGCCACTGGCGAGGGTGAGCCGGCCGGGCGGGCCCGGGAAGAAGCCGTGGCGGCCGGCGTCGTCGCCGGCAGGATGGACGGCGCGGCATGGCCGGACCCGCTGGCGCCGGCCGGCGGGTGCGACGAGCTGGCGCCGGGCCGGGCCGCCGGGCTGCTGCAGGAGGCGACCAGTAATCCGGCGCTGGCGATCGCCACCGCGCTCGCCAGCCGCGGGCCGACAGCATGATGAGACATGGGCCGCCTTCGTCCGACGGAGCCGCCTGGTTGCGCCTCTACCTTGTACGACGCCAGCGCGGCCAGCGCGGTTGTTCCGCGCTGGCCGCGATCGGCGGCAGCCGGGCGGACAGACCCTGAGGAAGACCTCCTGCCCGGAGGAAAGGAGCTGCCTGCTACGAGGCGCTGCCCGCCCCGGCCGTGACCACGCTCGTCTTCATGGTGGACACGGACGCGCTCGGGCAGGCCTGCGTGGTGTAGCTGAGGTACAGCGCGGCGGTCTCGCCCGGCGGGTAGATCTTCAGCCAGTGCACGGTGACCGGCTTGCAGACCGCGCCCGCGTCGGTGACCGCCAGCAGGAAGTTGCCGACCTGGCCGGGCGCGAGCGTCACCAGCCGCGCGGCCGTGACGGGGTTACGCGTCGCCGGGTGGCCGATCTGCGATCCGCCGATCCCGGAGACGAACGAGACTCCGGGGTACCCGTACAGCGAGCAGGTGCTGCTGGAGATATTCGTCAGGTCCACGACCTGGTAGATCGTGCCTGCCGTGCCCTGCGCGACGCCGAGCTTGACCTGCAGCGCCGAGGTGAGGCAGCCAGGCGGCCCGGCGGGAGTCGACGCGCCGGGCGAGCTGGGCTGCGCGGCAGCTGAGCTGCTGGCCGGCGCCGTGGGGGTCGTGGTCACCGTGACGGTCCGCTGCGACGACGGGGGACCGGACGAGCCGCAGGCCGCGACGAGCGCCGCGGCACCGAGGATGGCAGCGGCGGCGATCGCTCGCCGGGCCGCGCGAGTGGAGGTTCTCATGATGTTGTCCTTAGATAACGGCTCTGGTACCCGTTTTGACGTCGATCCTGGCGTGACGGTTGCGGCCGCGCCACTGGCGAAGGTCACCCGGCGGCCACGGCCCGAGCACGCGGCCTCCTCCGGGCCGGCCGGGGCGGACGCGAGGTAATGCGGCGGATAGCGTCGGGTAAATACCGGTTGATAGTCCGGTCACGCAAGGGAGGCGCAGTGTCGGCGAGCAAGCCGTTCACCACCAGGCCGGAGCTGGCCGGAACCTTCGGCATGGTCGCATCGACGCACTGGCTGGCGTCGGCAGCGGGCATGGCGGTGCTGGAGAAGGGCGGGAACGCCTTCGACGCCGCCGTGGCCGCCGGGCTGGTCCTGCAGGTCGTCGAGCCGCACCTGAACGGGCCGGCGAGGTGCCGGTGATCGGCTACGACACCCGGTCCGGCCAGGTGTTCGTCCTGGACGGCCAGGGACCGGCGCCGGCGGCCGCGACCCCGGCCGTGTTCGCCGAGCTGGGCCTCGACCTGGTGCCCGGCACCGGCCTGCTCGCGGCGTGCGTGCCCGCCGCCTTCGGTACCTGGATGCTGCTGCTCGAGCGGTACGGCACGCTGCCGCTGCGCGAGGTGCTGGAGTACGCGATCGGCTACGCCAGCGACGGCTACCCGATGCTCGACACCGCGAGCGCGGCTATCGCCGCCGTGTCCGGCACCTTCACCGAGCACTGGCCGACCTCGGCCGAGATCTACCTGCGCGACGGGGTGCCGGCGGGCGGGTCTCGTTTCGCCAATCCGGTGCTGGCCGATGTGTACCGGCGGATCCTGGCCGAGGCTGAGGCCGCGGGCCCGGTCCGGGAGCGGCAGATCGAGGCGGCCAGGCGTGCCTTCTACGAGGGCTTCGTGGCCGAGGCCATCGCCGGCTACCTGGACAAGGCCGAGGTCAGGGACGTCTCCGGCGAGCCGCACCGCGGCCTGCTGGCCGGCCCCGACCTGGCGGGCTGGCGGGCGTCGGCCGAGGAGCCGGTGACACTGGACTTCGCCGGGCTGACCGTGTGCAAGACCGGGCCGTGGGGGCAGGGGCCTGTCTTCCTCCAGCAGCTCGCGCTGCTCGACGGCTTCGACCTTGAGCTGATGGGGCCGGGCAGCGCCAACTTCATTCACACGGTGACCGAGTGCGCCAAGCTCGCCTTCGCGGACCGGGAGGCCTGGTACGGCGATCCGCGGCAGTCCGACGTGCCGGTCAGCGACCTGCTGTCGGCCGGGTACGCGGCGCAGCGGCGCGGGCTGGTCACCGAGTTCGCGTCCGGCGACCTGATCCCAGGGTCGCCCGGCGGCCGGGCCGCGGCTGCCGGGCTACGCGCTGGCCGGGTTCGGGAGCATCGACGGGCTGGCCGCGGGCGCCGGGGAGCCGGGCGCTGTCGCCGCCCTGCAGGACCGCCTGCCGCCGCCCGAGCTCGGGCCGAGCGACACCTGCCACCTGGACGTGGCCGACAGGTTCGGCAACATCGTCGCCGCCACGCCCAGCGGCGGCTGGCTGCAGAGCTCGCCGGTGATCCCCGGCCTGGGCTTCTGCCTGGGCAGCCGGGCGCAGATGTTCACCCTCACGCCGGGGTTCGCCAGCACGCTGGCGCCGGGCCGGCGGCCGCGTACCACGCTGTCGCCCAGCCTGGCGCTGCGCGACGGGGAGCCGTACCTGGCCTTCGGCACGCCCGGTGGTGACCAGCAGGACCAGTGGACTCTCGCCTTCTTCCTGAACCATGCCGTGTTCGGGATGAACCTGCAGGAGGCGATCGACGCCCCGGCCTTCCATACCGACCATTTCCCCTCCTCGTTCTGGCCCCGCGGCTCGCGGCCGCGCTCGCTCGCGGCGGAGTCCCGGCTGGGCGAGGAGACGATCGCGGAGCTGCGCAGGCGCGGGCACGAGGTGGAGACGCGGCTGCCCTGGTCGCTCGGGCGGGTCAGCGCGGTCGCGCGCCGCGGCGGCTTCCTGTACGCGGCGGCCAATCCGCGCGGCATGCAGGGGTACGCGGTCGGCCGCTAAGGGCGGCGCGGGCGGCACAAGGGCGGGCGGCTCCCGCGAACACGGCCGCGCGGGTGCTACCGCGGATCGAGCGGTTATCAGCCTGCCGGCTGATGACAGCGGGCAGGCTGGTCCGCCATGGTGGGGTTGGCTCCCGGCTGGCGCCGGCGGCCAGCCACGCGGGCGGTCATCCTGGCCGGTGATCATCAGGGTCGGAACCGGGGGTCTTCCTGATGTGCTGGCCCGGGTTACCCGGCCATGATGGCGCCAGCTGCGACAACATCCCCGAGAGGAACGTCATGAGCAACGAGGACGGCGCCGGGCCGGTGGTCGGTCCGGCGCCGCTGGCCAGGTCAGAGGCGGTGATCGAATCCGCGGCGCTGACCAAGCGCTACGGCCCGGTGACGGCACTCGACGAGCTGAGCGTGGCCGTTGCCCCCGGCATTACCGGCCTGGTCGGCGCCAACGGCGCCGGCAAGTCCACGCTGGTGAAGATCCTGCTCGGGCTACTGCCCGCCACCAGCGGGAAGGCGGCCGTGCTGGGCTACGACTGCGCGACCGACGGGCACCGGATCAGGACGCACACCGGCTACATGCCCGAGCATGACTGCCTGCCGCCGGACGTCAGCGCGACCGAGTTCGTCACGCACATGGGCCGGATGTCCGGCCTGCCGGCCACCGCGGCGAAGGAGCGCGCCGCCGACTCGCTGCGGCACGTGGGCCTCTACGAGGAGCGGTACCGGCAGATCGCCACCTACTCGACCGGCATGAAACAGCGGGTCAAGCTGGCCCAGGCGCTGGTCGGCGACCCGCGGCTGCTGCTGCTCGATGAGCCGACCAACGGCCTTGACCCCGAGGGCCGCGCCACCATGCTCGAGCTGATCAGCCGGATCGGGACGGAGTTCGGCATCTCCATCATGGTCGCCTCGCACCTGCTCGGCGAGATCGAGCAGATCTGCGATCAGCTCGTCGCCATCGACGGCGGCCGCCTGCTCCGCGCCGACACCATGAGCTCCTTCACCCGGGCCAGCGAGGTCCTGCTGATCGAGGTGAACGAGGGCGGCGAGCAGCTGCGCGCCGAGCTGGACCGGCGCGGCCTGGAGCCGGTGCCCTACCAGAAGGCGCTGCTGGTCCGGCTGGCCGGCGAGGAAACCTACGACACCGTCCGCGATGCCGTTGCCGACCTCGGCCTGCCGCTGAGCCGGATGGAGCAGCGCAGGCACCGGCTGGAGGAGCTGTTCCGGGGGGACGGCACGCCAGCCCTGGAGACGACGGGAGCAGCCGATGTCCGGTGACGGGACCGCCGCCGCGCAGATGCCGGGCAGGCCGGCCACGAGCGGCGTTATTCATGACATCGGCTACCGCGGCTACGACGGCCCGCGGCTGGGCCGGGCGCAGATCACCCGTGCGCTGTGCTGGCACAGCCTGCGCTCGGCCTTCGGCTTCGGCCGCGGCGCGAAGGCCAAGATCGTGCCCGTCCTCACCTTCGCGATCATGTGCCTGCCGGCGATCGTCAGCGCCGCGGTCATCGCGGTGAGCTCGAATCATCAGCGCATGATCAGCTACGACACCTACCTGCCGCAGCTGCGCATCTTCGTCCTGATCGTCTTCATCGCCGCCCAGGCACCCGAGCTCGTCTCCCGCGACCTGCGCAGCCACACCCTGCCGCTGTACTTCGCCCGGCCGATCCGGCGGCTCGACTACCCGGCCGCCAAGCTGGCCGCGCTGTTCCTCGCCTGCCTGGCGATGATCGAAATCCCGCTGCTGCTGCTCTACCTCGGGACCATCACTCAGGTGCGCGGCGGCAGCGCGATCTGGCACGAGACCAGGGCGCTGATCCCCGGCCTGCTGCTCGGCGTCGCCTGGGCACTGGTCCTCGCCGGACTCGGCCTGCTGCTGGCCTCGCTCAGCGGCCGGCGGGCCTACGCCACCGGCGCCGTCGCCATCTTCTTCTTCCTCAGCCTGACCCTGGCCCTGCTGCTCACGCAGATCGGCGAGCAGGGCCAGGGGCCGGCCGCCGGCGGCACATCAGGGCTCGCCCGGCTGGCCGGGCTGCTCAGCCCGTTCACCGACCTGGACGGGCTGCGGATGTGGCTCGGCGGCACGACCAGGGGCCTGATCCCCAGCCCCGGCAGTTACGGGCCCTTGTACGGCCTGATGTTCCTGGTCTTCCTGGCTGCCGGCACAGGCGGGCTGGTCGCCCGGTACCGGAAGGTCGGTGTGGCATGACCGCCATCGAGCTGACCAACGTCTCCCGCTGGTACGGCAACGTCGTGGCCATCAACGACGTCTCGATGACGATCGGGCCCGGCGTGACCGGCCTGCTCGGCCCGAACGGCGCAGGGAAGACGACCCTGCTGCACATGATCGCGGGCTTCCTGGAGCCATCCCGCGGCCAGCTCACCGTGGCCGGGTCGGTGCCATGGCGCAACCCCGGCATCTTCCGCGCGATCGGCCTGGTGCTGGAGCGCGACTCCGTGTACGGGTTCCTGACCGGGGCCGAGTTCGTCACGGCCATCGCGACGCTGCATGAGCTGGCAAATCCGGCCGCCGCGGCACGGCGGGCCATTGACATCGTGGAGATGGCCGACGCGCAGGACCGCAGGATCTCGACCTACTCCAAGGGCATGCGGCAGCGGATCAAGGTGGCGGCCGCCCTCGTGCACGATCCGGCGGTGCTGCTGCTGGACGAGCCCTTCAACGGGATGGACCCGCGGCAGCGGCTGCAGATGATGGACCTGCTCGACGCGATGGGGCAACAGGGGCGCGTCATCGTGTTCAGCTCGCACATCCTGGAGGAGGTCGAGCGGCTGTCGGGCACCATCCAGGTCATCGTCGGCGGGCGGCTGGCCGCCTCCGGCGACTTCCGGGCGATCCGGCGGCTGATGACCAGCCGCCCGCATGTCTTCCTGGTGCGGTCCTCCGATGACCGGCTGCTCGGCTCTGCCCTGATCGGGCGCCCGGCCGTGACGGGAGTGGAGCTGACGCCGCGGGGGCTGCAGGTGCGCGCGTCTGACTACGGCGCGTTCACCAGGGAGCTAGCCGGGCTCACCAGGGCCGAGGGCATCCGGCTGCGCGAGCTGCTGCCCGCCGACGAGTCGCTGGAAAGCGTCTTTGCCTACCTCATCGCCTCATGACCGGGAGAGCCACGTGACACATCGAGCGAGCCAGGCCATCAGCCGGCCGCTGGCCGCCCGCCTCGCCGGGTCCGGCCAGCGAGCGGGCCGGTCCCGTTCCGGCGTCGTCAACCGGGTGATCCTGCGGCTGACGATCCGGGCCACCATGGGCCGCAAGCGCGCGTGGATCTTCGCGATCGCCCCGGTGATCCTGGTCTGCGTCTCGGCCCTGCTGAAGCTCACGGCGAGGAGCCCGGTCTGGCCGCCGGAGTTCCTGGGCGTGTTCGGCTTTACCGTCGTGCTCCCGCTCACCGCGCTCATCATCGGGACCAGCGTGCTCGGCGCCGAGATCGACGACGGCACCCTCGTGCAGGTGCTGGCCACTCCGGTGCGCCGGCTCTCGGTGGTGCTGAGCAAGTTCATCGCGGCGGCCGCGCTGACCGTGGCGTTCGGCGCCGTGCCCCTGTACCTGGCCGGTGCCATTGCCACCGGGCCCGCCAGCGGGCTGGCCCTGGGGCTGCTGGCGGGCGCCGCCGCGGCGGCGGTCGTCTACAACGCCCTGTTCGTGCTGCTCTCCGTCGTGACCAGCCGGGCGATCGTGTTCGGCCTGCTGTACCTGCTGGTCTGGGAAGGTCTGCTGGGCAGCCTCGTCGCCGGCGTGCGGCTGCTGTCGGTTGATCAGTATGCGCTCGGGATCGCCAATTCCCTCGCCCGCACCGGCCGCCTGCACGCGCACCTGACGCTGCCGACAGCGATCGGCATGAGCGTCGCCGTCACCTGCATCGCGCTGGCACTGGCCGCCCGGCGGCTGGCGTCGTTCTCGCTCAAGGGTGATGTCGTCTAGCGCGGCGTGCCCGCATCCGGCACGAAAGCAGGCCCGTGGCCGGGGATGATCACCGAGGCGACGGCCAGGATCCGGGCCCGGCTCGCCGCGAGCACCCCGGCGTCTGGCGCGAACGGGTCGTCGGCCGGACCGTCCGCTGCCCACCAGGCGTGCGTGCACGCGTGCACGCCATCGGGCGTGGCGGCCAGCGTGGTGATGTCCTCAGGGCTATGGCCGGGCGTGGCCATCAGGATGACTGACGGGCTGAGCCGGGCGCCGTCGGCCTCGCGGCTGATCCACAGGTCGCCGTCGTAAATGGCCCAGTGATCGTGGATCCGCGCCGCCGGGAACAGGGCGGCGTTGACCGTGTGGTCGGGATGGTGGTGACTGAAGACGACGTCGGTCACCGCCTCCGGGCTGAGGCCCCGGCTGACCAGGGCATCCAGCAGCGCGCGGCGGGAGGAGACCATGCCCGGATCGACGACGATGACGGCATCGCCGTCGGTGATCAGCGTGACGGTGCTGCCGACGTGCTCGCCGTCCGGCTGCTCGGTCGCGTATCCGGCCTGCAGGACGTGGACGGCCGCGGACCCCGCGGCGGGGATCTGGGAGTCTGACACGAGGCGAGAGACTACCCCGCCGCGCAGCGGCTGCCCAGAGCGCACGGCGCTTGCCCGCTTACGGCCCGCCCGCGGCCTTGCGCTCCTTCTTGAAGCTGCGCACGGCCGCCAGCGACTGGTCGTCCACGATGTCGGCGACCGAGTAGCGGGAGCCCTCCTCGCCGAACGGGCCGGCCGCCTCGCGCCAGCCCTGCGGCCGCACGCCCAGCTGCTTGCCCAGCAGCGCGATCATGATCTGGGCCTTGTAGGTGCCGAAGCCGGGCAGCTCGGCCAGCCGGTCCAGCAGATCCTTGCCGGTGGCGGCATCACGCCAGACCCGGCTGCCGTCTCCGTCGTATCGATCGGCGATGATCCGGGCCAGCGCCTGGGTGCGGGCGGCCATCGCGCGGGGATAGCGGTGCAGGGCCGGCCGCTCGGCGAACACGCTGGCCAGCGCCTCGGGATCGCAGTCGGCCAGCTCGGCGGCCGTGGGCTCATGGCCGAGCCGCAGCACGAGCTGGTACGGCGAGCTGAACGCCTTCTCCAGCGGCACCTGCTGGTCCAGCAGCATGGCGATCAGCAGCGCCAGCGGGCTGCGGGACAGCAGCTCATTGGCCTCGGCCTGGACAGGCAGGGACAGGGTCATGGGAGCCTCCGGGTTCACCCGCCCATCATCCACCATCGGTCCTGGGCGGCCCGGCGGCTGCATATGCTGGGCAGTGGAGAGCAGGGCGCGACGCGCGCACTGCGGAGGGAGTCAGTAATGACGCCGCATATGAAGTACGGCATCGCTGGTGTCATCATCGGGCTCATTTTGCTCGCGATTCTGCCGTGGTATGTGCCCGTGATCATTATCGCTGCGGCGATCGCGATCCCCGCTATCGCCTACGCCATGCTTGACCCGTCTCAGCGCCGCCGGCTGCGCCAGGCCCGCCGCCGCAAGCAGATCGGCAGCTGAGCCTCGCACCAGCGGGCTCGCGGTGCGCAGCCGCGGGAACCTGCTGAAATGACGGTCTGCGCCTCAGCGCGGCCTGCACGGCGGACGCGGCCGCGGCCATGCCCGCGGCCGGCAGCAGGCGGCGGAAGAACAGGTACCCGTCTGCGGCCAGTCGGCGGCGCAGCGCGTCCGGATCATCCCGCAGTGCGCGGGAGTCCGCTAGTTCGTCGACCCCGCCCACGATAGCCATGCCAGGCCGCGGGCCGGATCGCCCGGCCCGGGCCGGGCCGGGCCAGTCCGGGCCAGTCCGGGCCGGGCCGGGCCAGTCCGGGCCAGTCCGGGCCAGTCCGGGCCAGTCCGGGCCAGGGCAGACGCGGCGCCGTCCCGGCCGGCGGGTCAGCTCAGCAGGCCGGGGAACAGCAGCGACAGCTCGCGCGGGTAGGCGCCGATCAGCCGCAGCTCGTCGTCGGTCAGCGGCTTGCTCGTGGCCGATGCGCACAGCTGGACCAGCTGGAAGACCAGCTCCTCGTGCTCGCCGGGGTCGATCCCCAGGCCGTCCATGACGTGCCGGAATCCGGCCAGGCCGCCGTACTCGCCGGTCAGCACCACCCGCCCGGCGCGGGCGTGCCAGTCAGCCGGGAACGGCCCGAGCGCCTCGTCGTCGTAGAGCTCGTAGTTGTTCCGGTCCTTCAGCGCCCCGTCGGCATGGATGCCGGACTCATGGGCGAACGCGTTCCGCCCGGTGCCCGGCTGGTTCTGCGGCAGCGGCTGGCCGAAGGCGTAACTGGCCCACAGCCCGAACCGGCGGGCCCAGGACAGGTCCAGGTCGTCACCGATCTCGGCCTGCCCGGCCACGCCGAACCCGTGCCGGAACGCCAGGATGCAGGACAGCAGGTCGGCGTTCCCGGATCGCTCGCCGATGCCGTTAACGCAGGTATTCACCCAGGCGTCCTGGCCGGCGTCGAGATCGCCGAGCGCGCCCGAGACCGAGTTGGCCACGGCCATCCCCAGGTCGTTGTGGCAGTGCGTCTCAACCGGGACCCCGACCCCGCTGGCCAGCTTGGCGAACCGCTCCCTGATCCGCTCGGGAGAGTCACCGCCGATGGTGTCGCAGTAGCGCACCCGGTCGGCGCCCGCCTCCCTGGCGGCGGTCGCGAATTCCATCAGGAAGCCATCGCCGGTCCGTGATCCGTCCTCGGCGTTGACGCCGATGGTCTCGGCGCCGGTCGCCCTGGCCGCGGCGACCGCCTCGGTCATCTCGGTGATGATCGCCGGACGGTCCAGCCTCCCGCGGAACTTGTGCGCGATCATCTGGTCGGACGTCGAAATGGACAGGTTGTAGTGGCGCAGGCCCAGCGGCGCCGCCCGCTCCACGTCCGCGGTGACCGCGCGGCACCAGCCGGACAGCCGCAGCTGCCCGAACGCGCCCGCCTCGGCCAGCGCCAGGTTCGCCCGCACGTAGGGGACCTCGTGGAACAGGAACGGGAAGCCGATCTCCGACTGCGCGACGCCCAGCTTGCCCAAGTAGAAGTTGACCATCGTCTTGCCGAACTTGGACAGGCCGGTCCGGGCCGTCTGAACGCCGTCCCGGTTGGTGACGTCGAGGAAGTGAATCGATGGCATGCCGCTGGCCTCCGTTGCTGCGCTGGAAGCTCAATTATTGATCGATACTGCACAAGTTCGTCAATATTGATTTAAATCAACTAGACTGCCGGCGGCAGGCCATCACCCGGCACCCGCGGAGGGCACGTGACTGACTGGATCAGCGCCGCCGAGGCAGCTGAGCGGCTCGGCATCAAGCAGGCCAGCCTGTACGCGTACGTCAGCCGCGGCGTGCTGGCCAGGCGCCGCGGCGGCGATGGCCGGGCCAGCCTGTTCGACGCTGACGAGGTGGCCGGGCTAGCGCGCCGGGGCCGCCCGCGGCGGCCGCCGGGCGCCACCGAGCTGATCATCGAGTCGTCGCTGACCGAGATCAGCGGTGACCGGCTCCGCTTCCGCGGCCATGACGCCATCGCGCTGGCCGCGGAGCGCCCCTTCGAGGAAGTCGCCAGCCTGCTGTGGACCGGATCACTGGACTCCGGCGGCGCGCGATGGGAGGCCACCGCCGAGGCCCTGGCGGCCGGCACCGCCGCTCAGTCCGCGCTGCCTGCCGGGACGCTGCCGCTGGAGCGGCTGCAGGTCATCGTGCCGGCGCTGGCCGCCACCGACCAGCTCCGGCTGCAGCTGGATCACCCGGCCGTGATCGCGGCCGGCCGGTCGCTCATCGCCGGCATGGTGGGCTGCCTGCCGCTGGCGGGCCTGCCGCCTGCCTCCGCCAGCGGGCCGGCCGATCACGCTGAGGCCGCCATCGCCGGCCGGCTCGTGACCCGCCTGTGCCCGGCTGCCCTGGACGACGGCCTGACTGACGCCGTGCGCGCGGCGCTCGTGCTGCTCGCCGATCACGAGCTCGCCGCGTCCACCCTGGCTGCCCGGGTGGCCGCCTCGATGCGGGCCGATCCGTACGCCGTGGTCGCCACCGGGCTGGGCGCGCTCGGCGGCGCCCTGCACGGCGGCGCGGCCCTGGCCGCCGAGGTCATGCTCGGCTCCGCCCGCGACCCGGACGAGGCGCCGCGGGTGGTGGGCGACCTGCTCAGGCGGGGGGAACGGCTGCCCGGATTCGGCCACTTCGTGTATAAGACGGGCGATCCGCGTGCCGTTCTGCTGCTCGACCTGATCAGGACGCGCGCGCCCGGGTCGCCGCGTCTCGCGGTGGCCGAGGCGGTCCTCGCGGAGGCGCGCCGCCGGGCGCTGCCGGCGCCGAACATCGACTTCGCTCTCGCCGTGCTGACCGGCGCCGCCGGGATGATCCACGGCGCCGGCGAGGCCATCTTCGCGATCGCCCGCGCGGCGGGCTGGCTCGCGCATGCCCTCGAGGAGTACGACCGGAACATCCCCATCCGGCCCCGGGGGATCTATACCGGGCCGCCTGCCGGATCGTGACAGATCCGGCCGCGCGCCTTAACCTGGCCCGGTTCTCCCGGTGCCATGTGCGCGCCGCCCTGCGGGGAAGGATGGCAGCAGATGATCGAGATTGTCACGGTGGACACGCCCTCCCTCGGCGACCGCGGATACCTGGCCACCGATGGCACCGCGGCCGTCGTTATCGACGCCCAGCGCGACTTCGACCGGATACTGGCCGTGGCACGGGAGCGCACCGTGACGATCACGCACGTCCTCGAGACCCACATTCATAACGACTACGTCACGGGCGGCCTGGCCCTGGCCCGGGCCGCCGGGGCGCAGTACCTGGTGAACGACGCCGACCAGGTCGCGTTTGACCGGCGGGGGGTCGCCGACGGGGACATCGTCGAGGCGGGCCGGATGCGCATCCAGGTGATCAGCACTCCTGGCCACACCTTTACCCACCTCGCGTACGCGCTGTCCGAGGGTGATCAGGTCATGGCCGCATTCACTGGCGGGTCGCTGCTGAACGGCTCGACCGGCCGCACCGACCTGCTCGGGGAGCAGCACAAGGTCGCCCTGAGCAGGGCGCAGCACCGGTCCGCCCGCCGCCTCGCGAGCCTGCTGCCGGACGACGTGCCGGTGCTGCCGACGCACGGATTCGGCAGCTTCTGCTCCGCCGTCCCGGCGAGCGGCCGCTCGTCGACCATCGGGGACGAGAAGCAGGCGAACCCGGCACTCACCGCAGGGGAGGCGCAGTATGTCGAGACACTGCTGGCCGCGCTCGATGTCTACCCCGCTTACTACGCGCACATGGCGCCGGCCAACTCCGCCGGGCCGGCCGCGCCCGACCTGTCACCGCCGCGTCCGGCGGCGCCCGGCGAGCTGCGCCGCCGGATCGACTCCGGCGAGTGGGTGATCGACCTGCGGTCAGGGGCGGCCTTCGCCGCCGGTCACCTGCGCGGCTCGCTGAACTTCGGCCTCGGCGCCAGCCTGGCCACCTACCTGGGCTGGCTGGTCCCGTGGGAGACGCCGCTGACCCTGATCGGGCCGACGCCGCAGGACGTGGCCGCAGCGCAGCGGGAACTGGTCCGGATCGGCATCGACCGGCCGGCCGCCGCGGCGGCCGGCGCACCGGGCGACTGGGCGGCCGGCGAGGAACTGGCCGCTTACCCGACGGCCGATTTCGCCGCGCTGGCGGCCGAGCGGGCCAGGCGGCCGCTGGTGCTGCTGGACGTGCGGCGCCAGTCCGAGTGGGACGCCGCGCATCTCGACGGCGCCGTGCACATCCCGCTGCAGGAGCTGGACAGCAGGATCGGCGACCTCCCGCCCGGCCAGATCTGGGTGCACTGCCAGGCCGGATACCGGGCATCGATCGCGGCGTCGCTGCTGGCCGCCCGTGGCCGCGACGTGGTGGCCATCCTGGATGACTTCGGCCCTGGATGATGTCGACCGGGCCACGCTGGTCCCCGCGCCGACGGCTGCCAGCGCTGGCGGCTGCGTTCCGGCGGCGGCGGCTGCGTTCCGGCGGCGGCCGTCGCTGGCGGGAATGCCAGCCAGGCCGCCGGCATTGCTGATAGCGAACTACCTTCCGGGAGATGACGACATGGCCGTTCGGCGCCTGAATCACGCAGTCCTCTACGTCCGCGACCTCGCTGCAGCCGTGGACTTCTACACTGGCGCGCTCGGCTTCGAGGTGCGCCTCGCGGTGCCCGGCCGGGCCTCCTTCCTGCGCGCGCCGGGATCAGCTAATGATCACGACCTCGGCCTGTTCGAGGTGGCCAGCGGCGAGTCGCCGCACGGGCCGTATGTCGGGCTCTACCACCTGGCCTGGGAAGTGGGCACGCTGACCGAGCTGGCCGAGATCCGCGAGCGGCTGGTCGCGCGGCATGCGCTGGTCGGCGCCAGTGACCACCGGGTGTCCAAGTCGCTGTACGCGAAGGACCCCAGCGGCATCGAGTTCGAGGTGATGTGGCGGGTCCCGGCCGAGGACTGGGACGAGGAAATGCGCAGCGGCCCGATGATCGCGCCGCTGGATCTGGACGGCGAGCTGGCCCGCTGGGGCGAGCGCGTCACCGGCGCCGCCGCTGGCTCGGTGACCTGAGGACCTCGGTGACCTGAGGACCTCGGTGACCTGAGGACCTCGGTGACCTGAGGACCTCGGTGACCTGAGGACCTCGGTGTCCTGAGGGGGTGCGGTGACCGTCCGGGGGGCCGCCGGGTTGCTGGCCGCGGTCTCAGCTCACGGCAGCTGGATGGTCAGGCCTTCCTCGGCCAGCAGGACCTCGCCGCCGAAGGCGGCGGCCGCGTCGGCGCCGCTGGCCCGGCGGTCGTTGCCCGGCCAGAAATGGGTCAGCAGCAGGCGGCGCGCCCCGGCCGCGGCGGCCGCCTGGCCGGCCTCCCGCGCCGTCAGGTTTATCGGCGGCCCGGCTGGCGCGGCCGGAGCTGACGGCTGCTGGTCGCGGCTGGTGGCGTCCATGATGTAGAGGTCCGCGTCGCGACCAAGGTCGGCCAGCGCCGGCGAGGGGCCGGTATCGCCGGTGTAGGCAACGGTCAGCCCGGCGGCGGTCAGCCTGACGCCCGCGTTGGGGACGGAGTGCGGCAGTGGCGTGCTGTCCAGCCGGAACGGGCCGGCCTGCTGCGGTGGCGCGGGGATGGGCTGCCAGCGGAAGACCTGATGAACGGCGGTGCGGTCGCCGTCCTCCAGCGCGATCAGCGCGGCCAGGACGCCCTCCGGGGCCAGCAGCGGCATGGCGGGCGCGCCGCGGCGGCCGAACCAGCGGGCCCGCAGCAGCGCATGCAGGTCCGTCATGTGATCGGGATGCTGATGCGTGACCACGACCGCGTCGAGCCCGTCGGCCGCCGTCGAGCCGAGCGCCGCGAGCAGTCGCGTCGCGGTGCCGTAGCCGAGATCCAGCACGATCCGCGATCCGTCGTGCTCCAGCAGGAACCCGCTGCAGGCCCGGCCGGGCTCCGGCCACGCGCCGCAGCTGCCCAGCACCGTCAGGCTGCTGGGCATGCGCTGAGCCCCCCGGACACGCCGCTAGGGCCGGCGGCCGGCGTCAGCCGCGCCGGGCCTGGTGCTGACCTCGATTGTGCCCTTGTAGGCGATGCCTCGCACGTGCACGACCGGAGCGTCCCGGGTGACCAGCATCTCCTGGTCCTCCTCGGCTGACCAGCCCTTGCTGACGCCGAACCCGCCCATCTCGACCCGCACGCCCGGCGGGACCAGGATGTCCATCCTGGACTTGTAGGCGATCGCGGTGACGACGGTGACAGGGGCAGTCAGCTCGGCCGCCCGCAGGTCCAGCCAGCCACTGCCCTTGTAGACAACCGGGGTGAAATGCTCGGGCACCCGCCAGCGGCCGCCGCGCCTGATCGAGTTCTTGTAGGCGATCGCGAACCGGCCGGGCGGCTTGCCGGCGACCCCGGCGGCCAGCGGCCCGGCGGCGGCCGCCGGGGCCGCGGCCGGCAGGTCACGGGTCAGCAGCTCAAGATCGGCGCTCGTCCGCGCGGTCAGCGCGGCTCGCATCCGCTCGTCAAACTCATCGTCGTCCAGCCTGCGCTCGGCGAAGGCGACCTGCAGGCGGTGCGCGACAGCGTCACGCTCCTGATCGGACACGCGGATAACCGCCGGGTCGCGGGACTGCGGCCCTGGCTGGGCTGACGGCTGCATCGGCCACCTTCCTGTACCGGATCAAGATGTATCTTAACTGGAATCAAGATCACCGGGCAAGGGCAATACGCCATCGGCGTCAGCGAGCCGCCGCCCCCGCCGGGCGCGCCAGGCGGGCGTAGAGCGAGGCGGTCTGCGCCGCGACACTGGCCCAGCTGAACTCCGCCACCGCCCGCTCGAGGCCGCGACGGCCGAGGCTGGCGGCCCTGGCCGGATCGCGGACCAGCGCGTTGATGGCCTCGGCGAGCGCGGCCGGATCGTCAGGCGGCACCAGCAGCCCGGTCTCCCCGTCGGCGACCACCTCGGGTATGCCGCCCACCCGGGAGGCCACCACGGCGGTCCCGCACGCCATGGCCTCGAGGTTGACGATGCCCAGCGGCTCATACAGGGAAGGGCAGGCGAAGACCGTGGCGTGGCTAAGAATCTGGATCACCTCGTGCTTGGCCAGCATGGCCGGTATCCACACCACGCCGGACCGGGCTGACCGCAGCTCAGCGGCCAGCCCGCCGACCTCGGCCGCCAGCGCCGGCGTGTCGGCCTGGCCGGCGCACACGACCAGCTGCGCCGCCGGGTCGATCATCCGGGCCGCGCGCAGCAGGACGGGCAGGCCCTTCTGCCGGGTCACCCGGCCGACGAAGACAACCGACGGCCTGCCCGGATCGATGCCATGGCGCTCCAGCACGTCGAGGCCGGGATCGGGACTGTACTCCGCCGTGTCGATGCCGTTGCGGATGACGTGCACCCGGTCAGCCGGCACCGCCGGGTAGCTGGCCAGGATGTCGGCGCGCATCCCGTCGGACACCGCGACCACGGCCGCGGCGGACTCGATGGCCGTCCGCTCGCACCAGCTCGACAGCGCGTAACCGCCGCCCAGCTGCTCGGCCTTCCACGGCCGCAGCGGCTCGAGCGAATGCGCGGTCATCACGTGCGGTATCCCGAAGAGCAGCGCGGACAGGTGCCCGGCCAGATTGGCATACCAGGTATGGGAGTGGACGATCTCGGCTCCGGCGACGGCCGCGGTCATCGCGAGGTCGGTCGAGATGGTCTGCAGCGCGCTGTTGGCCGCGGCGAGATCCGGCCAGGGCCGGTGAGCGACAGCCCCCGGCCGGTCGGCGCCCTGGCAGTGCACGGTCAGGTTCACCAGCCGGCCAAGCTCACGGGCCAGGTACTCGACGTGCACGCCCGCCCCGCCGTAGACGTAGGGCGGGTACTCCCTGGTCAGCAGCGCCACCCGGAGCCGGGGAGCTGAATCGTCCGGACCGGTCACGGCGTGATGACCTGGCCCTTCCCGACCACCGTGATCCCGCCCTCGGACACCACGAACCCGCGCTCCCGGTCGTGCTCCTTGTCCACCCCGATCACCGCGCCCTCGGGCACGTGCACGTTCTTGTCCAGGATGGCGTCCTCGACCACGGCGTGCCGCCCGACGGTGGTGTTGTGCATCAGCACGGCCCGCTCGACCCTGGCCCAGCTGTTGACCCGCACGCCCGGCGACAGCACCGACTGGCGGACCAGGCCGCCGGACACGACGACGCCGTTGCTGACGACGCTGTTGACGGCGCGGCCGGTCCGGTCGCCGTCATCGTGCACGAACTTGGCCGGCGGCTGCGAGGGCACGTGCGTCAGGATCGGCCACCGGTCGTTGTACAGGTTGAATACCGGGTGGACGGCGCACAGGTCCATGTGCGCGTCGAAGTAGGAGTCCAGCGTCCCGACGTCCCGCCAGTAGCCGATGTCGCGCGGGTCGGCGCCCGGCACGTGATTGTCCAGGAAGTCGTAGACCTGCGCGGTCTCCTTCCGCACCAGCATCGGGACGATATCGCCGCCCATGTCGTGCCGGCTGCCGTCGTCGTCGGCGTCCTGCCGCAGGGTCTCGATCAGCGCGTCGGTGCTGAAGACGTAGATGCCCATGGAGGCGAATGCCTTGTCGGGCTCGCCGGGCAGCGACGGCGGATCGGCAGGCTTCTCCAGGAAGGCCTCGATGGTGCGGCCGTCATCGGCGGTCCTGATCACGCCGAACGCGCTGGCCTCGGCCCGGGGTACCGGGATGGCGGCGACGGTGACGCCGGCCCCGCAGGCGACGTGCTGGTCGATCATCTGCATCGGATCCATCCGGAACACGTGGTCCGCGCCGAAGACGGCGACGATATCCGGCTGCTCGTCGTAGATCAGGTTCAGCGACTGGTAGATGGCGTCCGCCGAGCCGGTATACCAGTGCGGCCCGAGCCGCTGCTGCGCCGGCACCGGCGTGACGTAGTTGCCCAGCAGGCTGCTCAGCCGCCAGGTGGTGGTGATATGCCGGTCCAGGCTGTGGCTCTTGTACTGAGTGAGCACGCAGATCCGGCGCAGGCCCCCGTTGACCAGGTTGGAGAGCGCGAAATCAACAAGCCGGTAAAGTCCGCCGAACGGGACGGCCGGCTTGGCCCGGTCCGCCGTCAGCGGGGCCAGACGCTTGCCCGCCCCGCCGGCCAGCACGATGCCCAGGACCGTTTTCGCACGAGCCATGTTCTCGCCTCCCGGCTGCGATCTGGTCGCGGATGCCGCGCCGGGGCCAGGTGGCTCCGGACCGGCGGTGGCTGCTGAGCGGCAACCCTGCCCGCGGCGCGCTTACCAGTGTGGTGCCCAGGCGCAGTGAAATGTATCGCTGCCGGCTGAGATCGGGCGAGTTACCCGGAGCTTGGACTGATCGTGCGGTAGTTCCTCCCAGTCGTCCATGAAGCGACCTTCCAGGCCGTGGCGGCGCGCCAGGTCGATCAGGGTCTGCGTGCGGTAGTAGAAGTCCTCGTTCAGCACCTGGTGCTCAGTGCCCTCGGTGCGGTCGAAAGTGAAATCGAAGAAGCCGCCCGGCGTCATGATCCGGCCGATGTTCGCCAGGCACTCGTCGATCACCTCGATCGGCGAGTGAGAGAACACGCTGTGCGCGTGCACGACATCAAAATAGCTGTCCGGCAGGAACTCCAGCCGCATGTCATCGACCAGCGTCAGGTAGGGCAGCCGGGACTGCAGGCCGAACTCGGTCACCGTCCGCTGGGCGGCCAGCAGGATGTCCGGCGAGATGTCCGTGCCGTAGTAGTTGCCGGCGTCCAGGTAGTCGATGAACAGGCCAGGCCCGCAGGTTGCCGCAGCCGATCTCGAGCATCCGCATATCCGGCTTCAGGCCGTGGCCGACCAGGTAGTCGAACTGCATCTGGCCGAGCTTGAGCCAGGACTCGCGCGTCTTGCTGCCGACCGCCGCCTCGTGGCTCCTGGCCGCGTCCGAGCGCATGACCGCGCGGTAGTAGCTGATGTGATCGCGGGTGGTCAGCCTGAGCCACGCATCGCGGCCCCGGCGCCTGGCGTAGCCGACGATGCGATCGGGATGCCGGGCGGCGTAGGCGACTTTGAAGCTGATGCGGGAGCGGTCTTTAGCGTGCACGCGACAAGACTAGGCAATCCGGCGGGCCATGGCGCGCTGACACCGCCGACTGGTCCCGGCGGCTACTCGGGGCCGCCGGATGAGTCCTCGACCGCGAAGTGGGCACTGGTGGCCCTGGTGGCCAGCACCCGGGCGACGTTCACGCTGGCCCCGACGACCATGCCGAAGATCACCGCGTGCAGCAGCGCGACCTTCGGGTCCTCGGGATGGTCGGGCGGCTCATTGCCGGTGATCCGCCTCCAGGCGAGGACGATGAGCTTCCGCGTGCCGAAGGCTGCGGCGGCGCCAGCCAGGGCATTAGCCGCCTTCGCGCCGGTGCCGCCACCCTTGCCTGACATACGGGCTCCTTCCTCGCTCCTGGTCTGACGATCATCCCACGGCGGTGCCGCCGGCGTGGGCCTGAGGCCGGGATCTCTCGATGGCCGCCGCCAGGGCCGCCGGATCCCGGCTGCCGATCAGCCAGTACGGCCGGGCCGATCCCTCGGCCGCTACCTCGATATAGACAGCCAGCCGCAGGTACGGCCGGGTCAGCATGAACGCGGCCGGGTCGGCCTGCGGGCCGCGCAGCGCTCGCGTCCCGGCCGCATCGAGCGGTACCACCTCGCCCGCCTGGGCCAGCCTCATGGTCGTCCGCCCGGCCCGCAGTTCCCCGTTGCTGACCTCGATCGTGGCGCGGCCCCACTGCGCCAGCGTGGCGGCGAATCCGCCCATCAGCACGATATAAACCCCGATACCGACAGCCAGGGAGAATCCTCCCCACAGGATCGTGGCCATGAGGAAGACGGACACCAGCCCGAGCAGCCAGTACGAGACCGGCACCCAGAGCCGCTCGCGGTAGTTGCGCATGTGGACACGTTAGTTGGTTACATGGACTACATGACGGGCCAGCGGACGGCAGGAGAGGACCCGGCCGCTCCGGCCGGGTCACCCGGCGGCGATGGCGGTGCCGCCGGCCGGATGCGGCTGGCCGCCCGGAGCCTGCGGGCGCGGGCCCAGGCCGCGGCCAGCCCGCCCGGCTCCCGGCAGGAAGCTGACCCTGACCGCACCGCCGACGGCGAGCAGGCCCATGCGGCGCCTGCCGCGGACCCGGCGGCGCCGGACGCGCAGGTACCCGGGCCGCTGCGGCAGGCGGCGGCCTGGTCCTGGCGGCTGCTGCTGGTCGCGCTGGTCATCTACGTGGCGTTCCGGCTCGCGGTGGACCTGCGCCTGGTGGTGCTCCCGCTGATCGCCGCGCTGCTGCTGACGGCACTGCTGCAGCCGCTCACCGCGAGACTGCGGCGCGTCGGGATGACGGACCTGCTCGCGACCTGGTGCACCTTCATCGCGGCCATCGTGGTGATCGCCGGCGTGATCACGCTGACCGCGAACCGGGTGAGCGCCGACTACCCGACGCTGGCCGCCGAGGTCAAGCACACGGCCACCGAGCTGCAGAGAGCGCTGGCCGGGGCGCCCTTCCACCTGCACGTCCCGCGGCTGCAGCGGCTGACCAATGAACTGCTGCACTACCTGTCCCAGCACAAGGCGGTCATCGCCGGCACGGTGCTGACCGGCGGGAAGTACGCCATCGAGCTGGTGACCGGCCTGATCCTGGTGCTGTTCATCACCTTCTTCCTGCTCAAGGATGGTGCCCGGATCTGGTCCTGGCTGATCAGCGGCATGCGCCCGGAGGGGCAGCGGCGCGCTGGCCAGGCCGGGACGGCGGCGTGGCAGGCGCTGACCAACTACATCCGGGGCACCACCGCGGTGGCGGCCATCCACGCCGTCTTCATCGGCCTGGCGCTCTGGCTGCTGGGCGTGCCGCTGCTGGTCCCGCTGATCATGCTGGTCTTCCTGGCCGCGTACATCCCGCTGGTCGGGATCCTCGTGGTCGGCGCCCTCGCCATCCTGATCACGCTGGGCACCAAGGGCTGGATCGCGGCCGTGATCCTGCTGGCCGTCTTCCTGGTGGAGAACCAGCTGGAGAGCCACCTGCTGCAGCCGCTCGTGGTGGGCCGCATCGTGCGGCTGCACCCGCTCGGCATCATCCTGGTGCTGGCGGTCGGCGGCATCATCGCCGGGATCCCCGGCGCCATCGTGGCCGTCCCGGCGGCCGCGGTGATCACCCACGCCTGGCCGTACCTGCGCGGCCGGGATGGCGGCCGCGCCGCCGGCCGCGGGCCGGAGCAGTGAGCCGGGCCTGGCCGCGCGTTGCCATGACCGGGTGCCCGTCATCGGCGATAGGGTCGCATCCGTGAGGTCGCGCCAGCGGAGGATGCATGCCGGACGCCGACGCTGACGGCGTTGAGATCCTGATCCTGCGGCTGGATCACGGCCTGCCGCTGCCGCAGCGGGCGCACCCCGGCGATGCGGGCTGCGACCTGTTCGCCGCCACCGGGGTCGAGCTGGCACCCGGCCAGCGCGCGGTGGTTCCCACTGGGGTGGCGATCGCGCTGCCCGACGGGTACGCGGCGTTCGTTCACCCGCGGTCCGGCCTGGCCGCGCGGCACGGCGTGACCCTGGTCAATGCGCCCGGCACGGTCGACGCCGGGTACCGTGGCGAGATCAGGGTGACGCTGCTCAACACCGATCCGGAGCGGAGTGTCCGGTTCGAGCGAGGAGACCGGATCGCCCAGCTGGTCGTGCAGCGGGTCGAGCGCCCCGTCTTCCTTGAGGTCGAGGTGCTGCCCGGCTCGGCGCGCGGGGAGGGTGGCTTCGGATCGACCGGCGGCCACTCCGCGGGCGGCGATGCGGCAGGTGAAGCCCCGGCCGGTGAGGTGCCGCGCGGGCGGTAGGGCACGCGCAGGCAGCTGGGAGCGTTCCTGTGGTAAGCGAGATTTTCCCGGACGAGACATCAGGATTTAAGGAGCGTGCAGGTGTTCCGACGGCGCCACCGCGAGCGCGGTGATCAGACGGGACCTGCCGGCAGCGACGCTGCGGCCGGGCTGGACATGGATGCCGCCCTGGCGGACGACGATCTGGCGGACGACGACCAGCCGGACGACGACCAGCCGGACGACGACCAGCCGGACGACGCGGCGGAGTACCAGCAGCCGGGCCGCGAGCCCGCCAGCCCCGGCCGGGCCGGCCGGTCCGCCCGCCCGGCGCGCGATGACCTGGGTGATCCCGTGACCTGGACCAGGCTGCGCGACTCCTCGGATGCCGCGCAGGCCAGGGCCAGGTCAGCTGGTCCGTGGGACAGTGCCGGCGGTTTTCCCGACGTGGAGCGGATGGACTTCGGCAGCTTGCTGGTCCCCGCCCGGCAGGATTTCGACGTCCAGATCAACCTGTCGGAGGACACGGGCGTCTGGATCGCGGTGGTGCACGGTGACAGCGGGCTGCAGCTGCAGGCGTTCGCTGCTCCGAAAACCAGCGGGATCTGGGATGAGGTGCGGCAGGAGATCGCCGAGGAGGTGGCTAAGTCCGGCGGCGAGAGCAGCGAGAGCTCCGGTCCCTTCGGCCCGGAACTGCTAGCGCGCGTCAGTCCCGGCGCAGATGAGCGGGGCCGCCAGGTCACGCTGCCGCTCCGGTTCATGGGCGTGGACGGGCCGCGCTGGTTCCTGCGCGGCCTGCTCAGCGGGCCTGCTGCGGAGCAGCCCGAGCTCGCCCGGCCGTTCGAGGAGATATTCGCCGACGTGGTCATCGTGCGTGGTGATCACGCGGAGCCGCCGCGCAAGCCGCTTGAGATCAGGCTGCCGGATGAGGCGCGGCAGGCACTCGAGGAGCAGATGGAGGCGAGCGGGCAGGACCTGCTGAATCCGTTCGAGCGCGGCCCGGAGATTACCGAGACCCGGTAGCCGGAGATTACCGAGACCCGGTAGGCCGCCCGGCCGGCCCGGCCTACGTCCGCTCGGAAAGCAGCGCGGCGAGTTCCTGCTCCACATCCTGGCTGGTGACGAACAGCAGCTCATCGCCTCCGGCCAGCGGGTCGTCGCTGCGGGGGACGATCACCCGGCCATCTCGCAGGATGGCGACGAGCGCGGTATCGGCCGGCCACTTGATGCCGCCCACCCGCTGGCCGACCATGGGCGCATCGGCCGCCATGGTCAGCTCCACCAGGCTGGCATCACTCTGCCGGAAGGTCATCAGCCGGACCAGGTCGCCGACACTGACCGCTTCCTCCACCAGCGCGGACAGCAGCCGCGGCGTCGAGACGGCAACGTCTACGCCCCAGGATTCATTGAAGAGCCACTCGTTGTTGGGGTGATTCGTCCGGGCCACTACCCGCGGAACGCCGTACTCGGTCTTGGCTAGCAGCGAGATCACCAGGTTGGCCTTGTCGTCACCGGTTGCCGCGATCACGACGTTGCACTGCTCCAGCCCGGCGTCGTCCAGGGCGCTGATCTCGCACGCATCCGCGAGCAGCCACTCCGCGCCTGGCACGCTGTAGACCTTGATGGAGCTGGGATCCTTGTCGATGAGCAGCACATCGTGGCCGTGCTCGAGCAGCTCCTTGGCGATAGAGCGGCCCACGGCGCCCGCTCCGGCGATGGCAACGCGCATCAGTGACCTCCCCGGCCGGGGGCTGGCCTGGCCAGCACCGCGGCGATCTCGTCGAGATGGGCCTCATCAGCGATCACGTGGATCACGTCGCCTTCCTGCAGCACGGCACCAGGGCCGGGGACCATCGCCTCGCCCAGCCGGGAGACGAAGGCTATCCGGGCCTGCGTGGCTGCCTCCAGGGCGGTGATCTTCTCGCCGAGCCAGTCGTCAGAGTGCGCGACCTCGGCCAGGACGATCTTGCCGGTGGGGTCGCGCCAGAGCGGCTCTGCTCCCTCCGGCAGCATCCGGCGGAGCATCTGGTCAGCTGTCCAGCGGACGGTTGCTACCGTGGCAATGCCGAGCCGCTGGTACACCTCAGCCCGGCGCGGATCGTAGATCCGCGCGATGACTCGCTCGACGCCGAAGGATTCCCTCGCCACCCTGGCCGCGATGACATTGGAGTTGTCGCCGCTGCTGACGGCGGCGAAGGCATCAGCGCGCTCGATCCCGGCCTCGGTGAGCACGTCACGGTCAAAGCCGACGCCGGTGATCTTGCTGCCCTTGAACCCTGACCTCAGCCTGCGGAAGGCCTCGGGATCCTGGTCGATGATCGCGACCGAGTGACCCTGGTCCTCCAGGATGTGCGCGACCGTTGAGCCGACCCGGCCGCATCCCATGATGACAAAGTGCACGATCTTCCTTCCGGCCCAGAACGCCTGCCGATCACCGTATGCCCTGACGCGCCGTCCTACCAGCCAGGAGATACCCCGTGCGACCGGGCGCCGCGCCGGCCCGGCAGCATAGACCGGGTGAGCCGCCTAGCCGCCCCCGCGCCGCGAGTCGGCGACCTGCTCGAGCTGGCCGTCGGCGAAGCGGTCCACGGTGGCTGGTGCATCGCCAGGCAGGATAATGCCCCAGGTCGGGCCAATGCAGGTCAGGCCGGTGCAGACGGCGACGGCGGCGGCCGGGGCGACGGCGGCGGCCGGGGCGACGGCGGCGGCCGGGGCGACGGCGGCGGCCGGGGGGGGGCGGCGGTGGTGTTCGTCCGCCATGCGCTGCCGGGCGAGCAGGTGCGCGCCGTTGTGACACAGGTCACGGCCAGGTTCGCCCGGGCTGACGCCGTGCAGGTCCTGCAGCCGGCCGCGGACCGGGTGCAGCCGCCGTGCTCGCATGCCCGGCCAGGCGGCTGCGGCGGCTGTGACTGGCAGCACGCGAGCCTGCCGGCTCAGCGCGCGCTCAAGGCCGCCGTGATCCGGCAGCAGCTGGCCAGGATCGGCGGCATCGACTGGCCCGTCACGGTGGAAGCGGTGCCCGGCGACGCCGCGGGGCTCGGCTGGCGCACCAGGGTCAGCTATGCCGTTGCCGCCGGCGGTGCGGCCGGGCTGCGCAGGCATCGCTCGCACGAGATCGTGGAGATCGGCGAGTGCCCCATTGCTCATCCGCTGGTCAACGCGGCCGGCGTCACCGGTCAGCACTGGCCGGGATCGGCGGCCGTGCAGGTCACAGCGGTGCCGGCCACGGGCGAGCTGGGCGTAGTCCGGATCGAGTCCGGCCGCGGCCGCCAGCCCCTGCCGGCCCTGACGGCGGACGCGGTCCAGTCGGTGACGCGGTCCGGCAAGCGCTCCAGCCTGCGCGGTCGCGGCTACCTGACCCGGCGGGCGGCCGGCCGGGACTGGCAGGTCAGCCTGCAGGGTTTCTGGCAGGTGCACCCTGGCGCGGCCGACACGCTCGCCGCCGCGGTACTCGGCTCGCTCCGGCCTCGTCGGGGGGACCGGGCACTGGACCTGTACTGCGGCGCCGGCCTGTTCGCCGGGGTGCTGGCCGAGGCGGTCGGCCCGGGCGGAGCCGTGCTGGCCGTCGAGTCAGATGCCGCCGCGGCCCGCGACGCCCGGCGCAACCTGCGCCAGGCGCCGTGGGCGCGCGTGCACCGGGGCGACGTGGCCGAGGTACTCGGCCGGACCGGGCTGGCCGGCGCCTCCCTGGCCGTGCTCGACCCGCCCAGGCAGGGCGCATCGCCCGCCGTCATCGGGGCCATCTCAGATGGCCCCGATGGCCGCAGCACGCTGCGGCGGCTCGCCTACGTGTCCTGCGACCCGGCCACCCTGGCGCGCGACCTGGGCCTGCTGGTCAGCGCCGGATGGCGGCTGGAAGGGCTGCGCGGATTCGACGCCTTCCCGATGACCCATCACGTGGAGTGCCTGGCCGCGCTCGTCCGGGACTAGCGTGCCCGGACGCGACCGCGCAGACCACGGTCCGCCTACTCGGACTAAACCGCTCGTCCGTCCGTCCGTCCGTCCGGCCGCCGCAGCCGGCCGCCGCAGCCACCGCGAGATAGCGGCGGGCGCTGTCAGATGATGGGCGGATGACGATGCAGGAGCGGGCGCTCGTGCTGGGCGCAGGGGGGATCACCGGAGTTGCGTGGGAACTTGGCCTGCTAGCCGGGCTCGCCACCGACGGCGTGGACCTGACCAGCGCCGACCTGACAATCGGGACCTCGGCGGGCGCGGTAGCGGGCGCGCTGATCACGTCCGGGCAGCTGGCGGCCAGCTATCAGGCCCAGCTCGCTCCGCCCGCCGGGGAAAGCGCCGAGCGGATCGGGCTGCTGAGCGGTACCAGGATGGCCTGGGCGATGATTGCCTCGCGGAACCCGGTCCGGGCCAGGAAGAGGCTCGGCCGGATGGCGCTGGCGGTCAGGACCATGCCGGAGGCGGATCGGCGGGCGGTGATCGCGGCCCGGCTGCCGTCGCACGAGTGGCCGGACGTCCCGCTCCGGGTCACCGCGGTCGATGCGAGGTCGGGGGAGTTCACGGTGTTCGACTCGGGCAGCGGGGTCGGGCTGGTCGACGCCGTCAGCGCCAGCTGCGCCGTGCCCGGCGTCTGGCCGCCGGTCACCATCGGCGGCCGCCGTTTCATGGACGGCGGCATGCGCTCGGGCACCAACGCTGACCTGGCGGCAGGCTACGGGCGGGTCCTGGTCATCGCGCCGCTGACCTACGGCATCGGCCGCCTGCCCGGCGTTGCGAGCCAGCTGAGCGACCTGAAGCAGGCGGGGGCCAGGGTGCTGATGATCGAGCCGGACGCGGCCGCTGCCGACGCCATCGGCCGCAATGTGCTCGACCCGGCCCGCCGGGCGGCCGCCGCGCGGGCCGGTTATGAGCAGGCCGCGTCCGTCGCCCGGCAGGTCGCCGATATCTGGCTCGCCGTGCCCGGCCCCGAGCCAAGCCAGGCCTGACCGGGAATCCTGCGAGCCGCCCCGCGCCCCGCGGCCCGCGGCCCGCGGCGGCCGGGCATCCGCCGGCGAGTCACGGTCCCGGCTGCGCTGCCGGGAGCCATGGCGGGCCGACGGGAGATGATCGCCTATCCGGCCCCCGGCTCCGTGCACGGCGGATGCCCGGCAGCGGGCGGCGGGTCAGCCATGGCCGCCGCCGCGGGAGCAGCAGCGACAGCCGGATCGCCGCGCGCGCCGCTGGTCCTGCCGACGGCGAGGACACCGGCGCAGATGACGGCGGCGCCGACCAGCTGGAGCAGCCCGGGCCGCTGGCCCAGAACGGCCCGCCGCCAGCAGCAAGCTGGCCGCCGGCTGCAGGAGCAGCAGCAGGGACGAGAACGCCGCCGGCAGCCTCGGCAGTGCCGAGGTGATCAGCATGGCCAGGAACCTGCGATCCGGCCGCTCCCGCACCAGCGCCCAGGCGATCAGGGCCACGAACAGCACCTGCAGGTTGCCGAGAACGGTGGCGATTCCCGCGCCGACGTCGGCGATCGCGTGATTCCACAGCACCAGGTCGACGGCCAGGAACAGGCCCGCCAGCACCGCCCGGGTCCTGCTGGCCGCCGGCGGTCATGACCGTTCTGGAATCCGGTGGCATGCCGGCGAAGCCGCCAGCGCTAGCGGAGCGAGAGGGCCGCCAGCGCGGCGTTGACGATCGAGCCCGGGTCCAGGTCGTGCGCCCGGTACAGGTCCGCGACCGAGCCGGACTGGCCGAAGCTGTCCACGCCGAGGCTGACGGCCGGCACGCCGAGTGCCGAGCCGAGCCAGCTCATCGTGTGCGAGGCGGCGTCGTGCACGGTCACGATGGGAGCGCGGGCCGCCATCTGGCCCTGCTCGGCGCCGAGGAAGATGCTGCGCAGCGCGCCGGGCACCGATGGCGTGGTCGCGGTGCGCACGCCCTGGCGCAGCGTGCGCTGCCAGGCCCGGTACAGCCGGTCCGCCGAGGTGACGTCGATGACGCTGGCGGCGATGCCCTCGTCGGCCAGCTCGGCGGCCGCGGCGAGGACCTCGGGCAGCACCGCGCCCGAGCCGACCAGGAAGACCGGCGGGGCGCCCTGGGCGACGGCATCGGAGGCGTCGACCAGCCGGTACCCGCCGGCCAGCACCTGGCGGCGCAGGATGGCGTCGCCGAGCCGCTCGCGTGCGGCCTGGAACGGCTGCTGGTCGATGGAGCGGGTGGTCAGCCGGAGGTAGTACGAGCCGGTCTCGAGCGGCGGCGCGGCCTGCGGGCTGGCGTTCTGCGCCGCGATGGACTGCAGCGCGCCGCACAGCAGCCAGTCCAGCGCCGTGGCGTAGGCGGGCTCGATGAAGGTCACGCTGGGCAGTTCCAGGCCGACTGACGCCGTGATCGTCGACTGGTGCGCGCCGCCCTCCGGGGCCAGCGTCACGCCCGACGGCGTGCCCGCGATGACGAACCGCGCGCCGGAGTAGGCCGAGTAGATGAAGGCGTCGAGCCCGCGCAGCACGAACGGGTCATACACGGTCCCGACCGGCAGCAGCGGCTGGTCGGACAGGTCCCAGGCCAGCCCGAGCTGGCCGAGCAGCAGGAACAGGTTCATCTCGCTGATGCCGAGCTCGATGTGCTGTCCCTGCGGGCCCTCCGCCCACTTCAGCACGAAGTCCTCGCTCCAGGACCGCCGGGCCTCCGGGCTGAACACGCCCATCCGGTTGATGAAGCCAGCCAGGTTGGTCGAGGTCGCCACGTCCGGGGCCGTGGTCACCAGGTACGGCGCGACGGCATCGGAGCGGGACAGATCGACCAGGATCCGGCCGAACGCCTCCTGCGTCGAGATCGGGCGCCCGGCCCGCAGCCCGGTAGATTCCGGAACGGATACCGTCGGCGCACTGGAGCGCGGTAGCCGGGCCAGGTGCTCACGGCGGGCGGCGGCCCACTGCCCGGCCGGCGTCATCGGGTCGAGCCGATCCCACTCGGTGGCCGGCGTCAGCCCCTGCTGCTCGCGCATCTGGCCGATCTGCTCGGTGCTGAGCAGCGCCGAGTGGTTACGCGGGTTGCCGGCCATCGGCAGGCCCCAGCCCTTGACCGTGTAGGCGAAGATCACGCTGGGCCGGTCCTTCTCCTGGTCGCACTCGGCGAACGCGGCCAGCAGCGAGCCGAGGTCATGCCCGGCCAGGTCGGTGACCAGGCTGGCCAGCTCCTCGTCGGGGATCGCCGCGCAGAACCCGGTGAGGCCGGCCGGCGCGCCGTCCAGGAACCGCTCCCGGACGGCGGCGGCATCCAGGCCGAACAGCGACTGGTAGTGCTCGTTGGGCATCGCGTCGATCCAGCCGCGGAGCTCGTCCCCGCCCGGCCGGGCGAACGCCTCCTGCAGCTGCTGGCCGTACTTGGCCTCGACGACGTGCCAGCCGGCCGCGGTGAACTGCTGCTCCCACTGCGCGATCCGGACGCCGGGCACCACCCGGTCAAGCGACTGGCGGTTCACGTCGACGATCCACAGCACGTCGCCGAGGCCATCGGTGGCCGGGTCGGCGATGGCCTCCCAGATGTTGCCCTCGTCCAGCTCGGCGTCACCGATCAGGGCCACGAACCGGCTCCGCGGCCTGGCCCCGAAGTGCGCGTCCACGTAGCGCCGGGTGGCGGCGGCGAACAGCGGCGCCGCGGCGCCGAGGCCGACCGAGCCGGTCGAGAAGTCGACGACGTCGGGGTCCTTGGTCCGGCTCGGATACGACTGCAGGCCGCCGAACGCGCGCAGCCTCGGCAGGTAAGCCCGGTCCAGGTTGCCGAGCAGGTACTGGATCGCGTGGAAGACCGGGGATGCGTGCGGCTTGACGCTGACCTTGTCGGCGGCATCCAGGTGCGCGAAGTACAGCGCGGTCATCACCGTGACCAGGCTGGCGCTGGACGCCTGGTGACCGCCCACCTTGACGCCGTCGCCCGTCTCCCGGTCGTGGTTCGCGGCGTCCACGATGCGCGCGGCCAGCCACAGCACCCGCTGCTGGATCTCGTCCAGGACAGCGAGGTCGGGGCCGCTGACGGCTGGCTCAGCGGTCGGTGTGCTCATTCACGTGCTCCTGGCTGGGCTCGGGGCGGCCGCCGTCCTGCCTGCTCGGCGACCGTGACCAAAGTATCTCCTGCCCGTCATGGCAGCTCCGCCCTGTCAGCCGCGGTGGCAGTTCCGGCGTGGCAGCCGCGCGGCCGCTAGCGGGTCAGCTCCGCCACCTCGGCGCGGATCGCGGCCAGCGCGACCCGCAGGTCGCCCGGCCCGGTGCCGGGGTTGACGATGCAGGCCCGCAGCGCATAGCTGCCGCGCACGGTCGTCCCGGCCAGGAACACCCGGCCGCCGAGCTGGAGCCGGGTCACCAGGTCCTGGTTGAGCTGGTCCAGCCGGGCCGCCGGGACGCCGGCCGGGCCCGGAAGCAGCAGACGCTCAGCCCCGCGGCGAGCAGCTCCAGGTCGTCGGCGGCGCCGACCTGCTCCGCCAGCAGGCGTGCCATCCGCAGGTCGTGCGCGATCAGCTGCCGGTAGCCGTCCAGGCCGAGGTGCCGCAGCAGCAGCCATACCTTCAGCGCGCGCAGCGGGCGGGTCTGCTCGAAGCCGAGCTCGCTGAACCACACCGGCCCGGTGACGCCACCGGCATCCCCGGCTGTCCGCAGGTACGGCGGCACCAGGCTGAACGCGTCCCTGGCCTGGCTGCCGTCGCGCAGCAGCACCAGCCCCGCGTCGACCGGCGCGTACAGCCACTTGTGCGGGTCGATCGCGATGCTGTCGGCCCGCCCGAGCGCGGCCCTGGTGGCGGCGAACTGCTCCAGCAGCAGCACGGCCGGCCCGCCGTAGGCACCGTCGATGTGCAGCCAGGTGCCATGCCGGGCGCAGGCGTCGGCGATGCCGGCGATGGGGTCGATCGCTCCGGTGTTGACCGTGCCCGCGCTCGCCACCACGGCCAGCGGGACCAGCCCGGCCGCGCCGTCGCGGCGCAGCTGCTCGTCCAGCAGGTCCGGCCGCATCCGGTCTCCCTCATCCGACCCGATCACGGTGATGCTGCCGGCGCCGAGGCCGAGCAGCTCGGCCGCCTTGCGGGCGCAGCTGTGCGCCTCGGCGGTGAGATACAGCCGGAGGCGGCCGGTTCCCGCGGCCGGGCCGGCCAGCCCGGCCAGCCCGCTGGCGCGCACGTCGCCGCCGGCCCGGCGCACGGCCTGGTCCCTGGCTATCGCGAGCGCGGTCAGGGTGGCCATCGAGCCGCCGCTGGTCATCAGCCCGGCCGCGGTATCCGGCAGCCCGGCCAGCTCGCAGAACCAGCGCACGACGGCGTGCTCGATGTGCACGGCGGCGTGGTTGCCGCCGGCCACGCTCGGGTTGGCCGCGGCGGCCAGCGCGTCAGCGAGCACGCCGAGCACGTGCGGAGGCGAGTTCACCCAGGCCCAGAACCGCGGATGCCCGTTGCCGAGCGGGTAGCCGAGCACGAGATCGCCAGCCTCGGCCAGCAGCTGGTCAGCGGCGGTGCCGGCGGCCGGGAGCTCCGCCTGCGCCAGGCTCCCGGCCAGCTCCGCCGGGAAGGGGCGGAAAACCGGTCGCGCGGCGATGCCGGTCAGGTGCGCGGCGATGGCATCCACGACCTGGTACCCGACCCGCCGGATCTCCGCCTCGTCCCACGCCCAGCCCGGCGCCGGCCCGCCAGTGCCGGGGTCCTGTCCCGCGTCGTCTGTCATGCCCGGAACCATAACCGCGGCACGGCAGGCTGCGGCCCCGCGGACGGCCGTGGTGCCGAGCGGCTTCGACACGCGGCCGGCGATGGTCGGCTAGCTGAGCCGGGCGGTGAGATTTCGGCGCCGGGCCAATTTTGTTGGACGTTCCTAGCAAGACACGCGGCGCTGATATCGGCTACGATGCGTACATCATGCGGCGCTTCGTACTCATCCTTAGTAGCCGTAGCGGGGCCTGATCAGGGCAGGCCAGCGACCCGCTACGGGTTGAGGTGCTGGCCGTTCCGCCTCCGGGCTCTCCGCCCCCCACGCCTTACCCGGTCTGAGTACCTGAGCAGGTCCATCGCCTGAGTGCTCCCGGCGGGGTCGTTCGCGGGGCCCGGCGCCAGCCGGCGCAGCCCGAGGCCACGGCATCGCCCGAGCTGGCCCGCCCTGACAAGCCAACGGACGTCTGCGTCAGGAGACTGTTATGACTGCCATGACTGATACCACCGCCCCGGACCTGCCCGCCGACGGCGACGACGGCAGCCGGGCCCAGCAGGCCGTGCAGGCGGCGCTCGACCGCCGCGACAACGGCGGCGACGCGGCTCCTCCCGGTCAGCCGTAGGAGCCGGCCACCGGCAGCTGCCTCCTCGGATAACGCCCAGCCAGCCGGGTACCGCCGATACCGACCAGACCGACACAACCGCCGTACCTGCCGGAGAAAGAGCAGAGGAACCCACGATGACCGCTGGCCCGCTTGCTGAGATCACCTTCGAGATCCGTCCCCGCCCGGCCGCGCTGTCTGCGGCTGAGCGGGAGCAGATCATGGCCGATCCCGGCTTCGGCGGCGTATTCACTGAGCACATGGCCACGATCCGGTGGACCACTGAGCGCGGCTGGCATGACGGCAGGATCGAGCCGTACGGGCCGATCACTCTTGACCCGGCCGCGTCAGTTCTCCACTACGGCCAGGAGATCTTCGAGGGGCTCAAGGCCTATGCCCAGCCGGACGGCCGGATCGTCGCTTTCCGGCCGCAGGCGAATGCGGCGAGGTTCAACCGGTCCGCGGTCCGGCTGGCGATGCCGGAGCTGCCGGAGGAGGCGTTCGTGCGGGCGATCGAGCTGCTGGTCGCCCGGGACCGGGCCTGGGTGCCGGCCGCCGAGGGGCACAGCCTGTACCTGCGGCCGTTCATGATCGCGACGCAGATCGGGCTCGGCGTGAACAAGCCGTCGTCGTCGTACCTGTTCACGCTCATCGCCTCGCCGGTGGCCGGGTACTTCAGCGGGGGAGCGAGGCCGGTCTCCGTCTGGCTGTCGCCTGACTACACCCGCGCGGCCCCCGGCGGCACCGGCGAGGCCAAGTGCGGCGGCAACTACGCGGCCGCCTTCGCCGGCCAGCAGCAGGCCGTCGACCACGGCTGTGATCAGGTGGTCTGGCTCGACGCCGCCGAGCACCGGATGGTGGAGGAGATGGGCGGGATGAACCTCTTCTTCGTCTACGGGTCGGGCTCGGAGGCGCGGATCATGACCCCGGCTCCGACTGGCTCCATGCTGCTCGGCATCACCAGGGACTCGCTGCTGAAGCTCAGCCCGGACCTTGGCATCCCGGCTCACGAGGGCAAGATCTCGGTGGATGAGTGGCGGGCTGGCTGCGAGTCCGGGGAGATCACCGAGGTCTTCGCCTGCGGCACCGCTGCGGTCATCACCCCGGTCGCCGCGGTGCGCGGGGCCGACACCGAGTGGGTCGTCGGCAACGGCGAGGCGGGCCCGGTGACCAAGCGGCTGCGGGCGGAGTCGTCGGCATCCAGACGGGCCGCCGCCCCGACCCGTACGGCTGGATCCACCCGCTCTGCTAGCCGCAGCATGCGCACCGGCACCTGGCCGTGCCTGGCGAAGTCTCCGATGCTGAACATGACGCCTCCGATCCGGCAGCCTCACACCGTGTCAGGGTCAGGCGCTGCCCGCCGGGTTAGCTGGCCAGCGCGGCCAGCTCGGCGGCGGCGGCGACTACCAGCGGGGCCAGCCGCCGCCCCGGCGCCTGGCCGAGCCGGCTGGCGGGCCCGGACACGCAGATGGCGCCGAGCAGCGCGGCGGCGGTCCGCGGCCCGGCGGCGGCCGCTGACGGGCCAGCGGCGGGGTCGGCGGCGGTGGCGGGGGAGGCGCTGGCCGGCCCAGCCGTGCCGCTGGCCGGCCGGGCGGCGCGGAGCACGGGCGCGCTCACGCTGGCCACGCCCGGCTCGCGCTCGGCCACGCTGGCCGCCCAGCCGCGCTCGCGTACCGCGGCCAGCTCGGCGATCGGGACGGACGGGAAGCCGGCCGCGTCCGCCGACCAGGCCAGCAGGACCTTGCCGCCGGATCCGACACCTAGCGGCAGCAGCGCGCCCACCGGCACGCTGTCGCGCAGGCCCGCCCCGGCGTCGCGGGCGGCGATGCACAGCCTGCGGTCGCCCGAGCGGACGTACAGCTGCACGCTCTCGCCGGTGGCGTCGTGCAGCCGGGCCAGCACGTCGCCGGCCAGTGACGCGAGTTCCAGTGCCGGGTCCGCCCTGGCGGCCAGCTCGGTCAGCCGCGGTCCCAGCCGGAACGCGCCGGCCTGGTCCCTGGCCGTCAGGCCGTGCGCCTCGAGGGCGACGAGCAGCCGGTGCGCCGTCGGCCGGGGCAGCCCGCTGGCGTCCGCGAGCCATCGCAGCGAGCGGGGCCCGTCGGCCAGCAGGTCCAGCAGGGCCACCGAGCGGTCCAGCACGCCGACTCCGGTGGTCCGCTTGCCCGCGGGCGCGCCTTCCCGTAGAGTGCTCATATCGTGAGTAGGCTATCTCATTATTTGAGACAATCAAGATGTGGGACAGTCAGGCAGGATAGTCAGGGCCGCGCCCTGCGAGCTGATTCGAGATGAATGTGACCGGACGCCTCTTTGACAAGGTCTGGGACCGTCACGTCGTGGCCAGTCCCGAGGGCGAGCCCGAGCTGCTCTACGTCGACATGCACCTCGTGCACGAGGTCACATCACCGCAGGCCTTCGAGGGCCTGGAGCTGGCGGGCCGCAAGGTCCGGCGGCCCGACCTGACCATCGCCACCATGGATCACGACGTGCCGACCATCGGCCTGGACCAGCCGATCGCCGACCCGCTGGCCGCCGAGCAGATCGCCCGGCTCCGGCGCAACGCGGAGACGCACGGCGTCACGCTGCATGCCCTCGGCAGCATCGAGCAGGGTATCGTGCACGTCATCGGGCCCCAGCTCGGCCTGACCCAGCCCGGCATGACGCTGGTCTGCGGCGACAGCCACACCTCCACGCACGGCGCCTTCGGCGCGCTGGCCTTCGGCATCGGCACGACCGAGGTCGAGCACGTGCTGGCCACCCAGACGCTGCGGCAGGTCAAGCCGGCCGCGATGGCGGTGAACGTGGAGGGCGAGCTGCCCCCCGGCTGCACGCCCAAGGACCTGGCGCTCGGCATCATCCGGGCGCTCGGCACCGGCGGCGGCGTCGGCTCGGTCATCGAGTACCGCGGTGCCGCCATCCGGGCGCTGTCGATGGAAGGCCGGATGACGGTCTGCAACATGTCCATCGAGGGCGGCGCCAGGGCCGGGATGATCGCGCCCGACGACACCACTTTCGGCTACCTGGACGGGCGCCGCTACAGCCCCCGCGGCGCGCTCTGGGAGCGCGCGCTCGACGACTGGCGCAGCCTGGTCACCGACGAGGGCGCGGAGTTCGACTACGAGGCCACCGTCAGCGCCTCGGCGCTGCACCCGGTGGTGACCTGGGGCACGAACCCGGCGCAGTCAGTCTCGATCGACGACGTCATCCCCGAGCCCGCCACGTTCGGCAGCCAGGCCCTGCGGCAGTCAGCCGAGCGCGCCCTCACCTACATGAACCTCAATCCCGGCACCGCGATCCGCGACATCAGCGTGGATGCCGTGTTCATCGGCTCGTGCACCAACGGCCGGCTGGAGGACCTGCGGGCGGCGGCCGAGGTGCTCCGCGGCCGCAAGGTCTATCCGGGCGTCCGCGCGCTGGTGGTGCCGGGCTCGGCGCGGGTCAAGGCCGAGGCCGAGGCCGAGGGCCTGGACAAGCTGTTCAGCGATGCGGGTTTCGAGTGGCGGTCGGCAGGCTGCTCGATGTGCCTGGGGATGAACGGGGACATCCTGTCCCCCGGCGAGCGCTCCGCCTCAACCAGCAACCGCAACTTCGAGGGCCGCCAGGGCCCGGGCGGGCGCACCCACCTGGTGTCGCCCGCCGTCGCCGCCGCCACGGCGGTGGCCGGCCACTTCGCAGCGCCAGGAGACGTGTGATGGCAAGCGCCGGAATCCAGCGGGTATCGAGCCCGGCCGTCGTCGTGGACCGCCACGACGTTGACACCGACCAGATCATCCCGGCGGCCTGGCTCAAGCGAGTCGAGCGCACCGGGTTCAGCGCCGGATTGTTCGGTGCCTGGCGGGCAGACCCCGAGTTCGCGCTCAACCACCCGCGGGCCCAGTCGGCCCGCATCCTCCTAGCCGGCCGGAACTTCGGCTGCGGATCCTCCCGTGAGCACGCGGTCTGGGCGCTGCTCGACCACGGCTTCCAGGCGGTCGTGTCATCCCGGTTCGCCGACATCTTCCGCGGTAACTGCGTGAGCGCCGGGCTGGTGCCGGCCGAGGTCAGCGAGGAGACGGCGGCGCGGCTGTTCGCGGCCCTGGAGGCCGACCCGGACGCCGCTGTCGTGGTGGACGTTGCCGCGCGGACGGTCGCGATCCCCTCAGCCGGGATCGAGGAGCCCTTCAGCCTGGCGGATTACGCCCGGTGGCGGCTGCTCGAGGGACTGGACGACATCGCCCTCACGCTCCGGCACGAGGACGCGATCGCGGCCTATGAGGCCCGCCGCCCAGAATGGCTACCAACAGTTACGGCTGATTCGCGCCCCGGCGGCTGAAGTGCGCTATCGTATACGGGACGTGGCGCCTCAGCGGGCGCTCCGGCAGACACTGGAGCTGATTGTGTACCGCCTTCGCGAAAACCTCGTACTTATTATCACGTAGCGCGTGCCCGCACGGGCCCGCGCTACCACCTCTTTGCCGACACGGCAGGGAGGTTTTTTGTTGGCCGGACCGTCAGGCCCCAGAGAAGTCAGATACCAGCCCGAAGGAGCAAAGCCGTGCAGCTGACCGGAGCCCAAGCACTCGTGCGCAGCCTTGAGCAGCAGGGCGTCGATGTAGTCTTCGGGCTGCCCGGCGGCGCCATCCTGCCTGCCTACGACCCGCTGCTGTCCTCGTCCCTGCGGCACATCCTGGTCCGCCATGAGCAGGGTGCCGGGCATGCCGCCGAGGGCTATGCCTGGGCCACCGGGCGGGTCGGCGTGTGCATCGCCACCAGCGGCCCCGGCGCCACCAACCTGGTGACCGCGCTGGCCGACGCCTACATGGACTCGGTGCCGATGGTGGCCATCACCGGCCAGGTGCCGAGCGCGCTGATCGGCAGCGACGCGTTCCAGGAAGCCGACATCACCGGCATCACGCTGCCGATCACCAAGCACAACGAGCTGGTGACCAGCGTGGAGCGGGTGCCGGCCGCGATCGCCGAGGCGTTCCACATCGCCTCCACCGGCCGGCCCGGCCCGGTCCTGGTCGACCTGCCCAAGGACGTGCTGCAGGCCACCGGATCCTGGTCCTGGCCGCCGGTCATGGAGCTGCCGGGCTACCGGGTGCCGGGACCGCCGAGCACGTCCGCCATCCGGGCCGCCGCCGAGCTGCTGCGGACGGCGCGCCGGCCCGTGCTCTACGTCGGCGGCGGCGTGATCAAGTCCGACTCGCACGAGGAGCTGCGCCGCCTGGCCGAGATCGCCCGCGCGCCGGTGACCACCACGCTGATGGCGCGCGGCGCGTTCCCGGACGCGCACCCGCTCGCCCTGGGCATGCCAGGCATGCACGGCATGTACCCGGCCGTGGCCGCGCTGCAGGAGGCCGACCTGGTCGTCGCCCTCGGCGCCCGCTTCGATGACCGGGTCACCGGCCGGCTGGCCGACTTCGCCCCGAAGGCGAGGATCGTGCACGCCGACATCGACCCGGCCGAGATCGGCAAGAACCGGATCCCGGACGTGGCCATCGTCGGCGACCTGAAGCCGATCCTGGCTGGCCTGGCCGACGCCCTGGCCGAGAGCGCGTCCGCCGGCGCCCAGGCCCCGGACACCGCGGACTGGCTGGCCATACTCGACGGCTGGAAGCGCGAGTTCCCGCTGCGCTACGCCCAGCAGGCCGACGGGCCGCTGAAGCCGCAGTACGTGGTCGAGCGGCTGTCCCGGCTGACCGGCGGCGACGCGGTCGTGGTCGCCGGGGTCGGCCAGCACCAGATGCACGCCACCCAGCACTTCTCCTTCACCCGGCCGCGCAGCTGGATCAACTCCGGCGGCGCGGGCACCATGGGCTTCGCCGTGCCGGCCGCGATGGGCGCGCAAGTCGGCAGGCCGGGCGAGCTCGTCGTCGCGATCGACGGCGACGGCTGCTTCCAGATGACCGCGCAGGAACTGGCCACCTGCGCGATCGAGAAGCTGCCGATCAAGGTGCTGATCATGAACAACGGCTTCCTCGGCATGGTCCGCCAGTGGCAGGAGCTGTTCTACGGCGAGCGCTACTCCTACGTGGAGCTGGGCACCGCCATCCCGGACTACGTCAAGCTGGCCGAGGCGTACGGCTGCGTCGGGATGCGCTGCGACCGTCCCGAGGACGTGGACGCGGTGCTGGAGAAGGCGCTGGCCGTCACCGACGTGCCCGCGGTGGTCGACTTCCGGGTGCACGACCGGGAGGGCGTGTTCCCGATGGTGCCGGCCGGCCAGTCCAATGACGCGATCGTGCTCGGACCCGAGTTCAGCGCCGACGAGCAGCGCGCCGCCGCGCGCCGGGACATGAACCCCGCCGGGACATGAACCGCCAGGACATGAACCACGGCGGCATCAGCCACGCAGACACCACCCACGGAGAGGTCGGGTCACGATGACCACGCACACGCTGTCGGTCCTGGTCGAGAACAAGCCGGGCGTGCTCTCGCACGTCGCCGGGCTCTTCTCCCGCCGGGCGTTCAACATCTCCTCGCTCGCCGTCGGCCCGACCGCCGACGAGCGGGTCAGCCGGATGACCATCGTCGTCGACGGCGCCTCCACCCCGGTCGACCAGGTCGCCCACCAGCTCGACAAGCTGGTCCGGGTGCTCAAGGTCGTGCAGCTGGACAGCGCCGTGGCGGTCGAGCGCGAGCTGGCGCTGATCAAGGTCCGGGCCGAGCCCGAGCGGCGCGGGCAGCTGCTGGAGGTGGCCAGCGTGTTCGGCGCGAACGTGGTCGACATGAGCCCGGACACGCTGGTGCTCGAGGCGGTCAGCAGTCCGGCCAAGCTCGACTCGCTGCTGGCCATCCTGCACGACTATGGCACCTGCGAGCTGGTGCGGACCGGCCGTGTCGCGCTGGCCCGCGGCAGCGCCGTCATTACCGATGTCCCTGACGAGGCCGCAGCCGAGCGCGCCGAGTCAGCTGCCTGATTTCGTTTCGAGACGAAGCCGACCGAGAGGATCTTCCGACATGGCCACCGTGTTCTACGACGATGATGCCGACCTCAGCCTGATCCAGGCCCGCAAGATCGCCGTCCTGGGCTACGGCTCGCAGGGCCACGCGCACGCGCTGAGCCTGCGCGACTCCGGCTGCGAGGTCCGGGTGGGCCTGCCGGAGGGGTCGCGGTCGCGGGCCAGGGCCGAGGCGGCCGGGCTGACCGTGCAGGAGCCCGCCAAGGCCTGCGCCTGGGCTGACGTGATCATGGTGCTCACTCCCGACACCACCCAGCGCGGGCTGTACGCCGACGCCATCGCGCCGAACCTGAAGGCCGGCGACGCGCTGTTCTTCGCGCACGGCTTCAACATCCACTTCGGCTACATCACCCCGCCCGCGGACGTGGACGTGGCCATGGTGGCCCCGAAGGCGCCCGGCCACCTGGTGCGGCGGCAGTTCGAGGCCGGGCAGGGCACGCCGGTGCTCGTCGCGGTCGAGCAGGACGCCACCGGGAAGGCCTGGGACCTGGCCCGCTCGTATGCCGCCGGGATCGGCGGCACCAAGGCCGGCGCGCTGGTCACGACGTTCAAGGAGGAGACCGAGAGCGACCTGTTCGGCGAGCAGGCGGTGCTCTGCGGCGGCGTCACGGCGCTGGTGAACGCCGGGTTCGAGACGCTGGTGAACGCCGGCTACCAGCCCGAGGTGGCCTACTTCGAGTGCCTGCACGAGCTCAAGCTCATCGTCGACCTCATGTACGAGGGCGGCGAGACGTGGATGCGCTACTCGGTCAGTGACACCGCCGAGTACGGCGACCTGACCCGCGGCCCGCGGGTAGTCGGCGCGCCGACCAGGGAGGCCATGGCCAAAGTGCTGGCCGACATCCAGTCCGGCGAGTTCGCCCGCGAGTGGGTGGCCGAGGACGACAACGGCCGGCCCAACTTCGAGCGGCTGCGCGCCGAGGCGAAGGACGCGAAGATCGAGCAGGTCGGCAGGCCGCTGCGGAAGATGATGAGCTGGCTCAACGCCGCGACCGACGAGATGGACGGCTGATCTTCATGGGAGACCACGTAACCAGCCAGTATGCCGTCGCGCACGTGCCGGGGGACGGCGTCGGGCCGGAGGTCACCGAGGTTGCGCGGCACTGCGTCGACCTGGTCGCCGCCCGTTACGGGTTCGGCGTGCAGTGGCGGCCCTACCCGCTGGGCGCCCGGCACTACCTGCAGACCGGCGAGGTGCTGCCGGACCCGGTGCTGGCCGAGCTGCGGACCGCCGACGCGGTGCTGCTCGGCGCGGTCGGCAGCCCGGACGTGCCGCCGGGCGTGCTGGAGCGCGGGCTGCTGCTGCGGCTGCGGGCCGAGCTCGACCTGTACGTCAACCTGCGGCCGTCCAAGCTGCGGCCGGGCGTGGCCGGCGCCGTCGGCAAGCACAAGCTGGAGGATCTCGACCTGGTCATCGTGCGGGAGAACACCGAGGGCCTGTACGCGGGCGCCGGCGGCACCGTGCACCGCGGCACGCAGTTCGAGAACGCCACCGAGGAGTCGCTCAACACCTACGCGGGAGTCCGCCGCTGCGTCCGGTACGCGGCGGAGCTCGCGGCGCGCCGCAGCGGCCGCCTCACCCTGGTGCACAAGACCAACGTGCTGACGCACGCCGGCGCGCTGTGGCAGCGGGTCGCGACCGAGGTCGCCGCGGGCGCCGGGGTGCAGCTGAGCTACGCGCACGTGGACGCCGCCTGCCTGTGGCTGGTCGACGACCCGGCCCGGTTCGACGTGATCGTCACCGACAACCTGTTCGGCGACATCCTCAGTGACCTGGGCGCGGCGCTGACCGGGGGCCTCGGGCTCGCGCCGAGCGGCAACCTCAACCCGGATCGGACCGGGCCGTCGGTGTTCGAGCCGGTGCACGGCTCGGCGCCGGACATCGCCGGAACCGGCCGGGCCAACCCGGCCGGCGCGGTGCTGTCGGCCGGGCTGATGCTCGACCACCTGGGCCAGCCGGCCGCGGCCGCCGAGCTGGACGCGGCCGTGTCGGCCGTGCTGGCGGACGGCGCGCCGGCCACCACGGCCGAGTGGGAGAAGGCGCTGCAGGCGCACCTGGAGGGGACAGGATGATGCGGGGAGAAAGCACGCGAGTACCCGGCGAGGCGGCCGCGGGCCGCGGGTCCGGCGAGCCGAAGGTCGAGATCTACGACACCACGCTGCGGGACGGCTCGCAGCAGGTCGGGCTCGACCTGACCGTGGCCGACAAGCTGCGGGTGGCGTCCGTCCTGGACGGGCTCGGCGTGGACGTCATCGAGGGCGGCTGGCCAGGCTCCAACCCGAAGGACGCCGAGTTCTTCGACCGGGCCAAGAAGATGACCTTCCAGAACGCCCAGCTGGCCGCGTTCGGCGCGACCAGGCTGCCGCGCCGGTCCATCGATGACGACGCCAACCTGCGGGCGCTGCTGGAGGCCGAGACGCCGATCGTGACGCTGGTCGGCAAGGCCTGGACGCTGCACGTGGCTGAGGCGCTGCGCACCAGCCGGGAGGAGAACCTGGCCATGGTGGCCGACTCGGTCGCCTACATGGCCGCGGCCGGGCGCCGGGTGGTGTTCGACGCCGAGCACTTCTTCGACGGCTACCAGGCCGACCGCGGCTACGCGCTGGAGGTGCTCGCCGCAGCGGCCGACGCCGGCGCGGACACGCTGGTGCTCTGCGACACCAATGGCGGGACGCTGCCGGACGACGTGGCGCGGATCGTCGCCGTCGTATCGGACCGGTCCAGGACCGCGATCGGCGTGCACTTCCACAACGATGCGTCCTGCGCGGTCGCCAACTCGGTGGTCGCGGTGGGCGCGGGCAGCCTGCACGTGCAGGGCGCGGCGAACGGCTACGGCGAGCGGTGCGGCAACGCCGACCTGTTCTCGGTGATCGCCAGCCTGGAGCTCAAGCGCGGGCACGAGCTGCTGCCGGCGGCCGGCTGGCCGCGCTGGCCTCGACCGCGCGCACGATCGCGGACGTGGCGAACCTGCCGTTCGAGGCCCGCCAGCCCTACGTCGGCTCGTCCGCCTTCGCGACCAAGGCGGGGCTGCACGCCTCGGCCATCGCGCGGCGGCCGGACGCCTACGCGCACGTCGACCCTGGCGCCGTGGGCAACCAGGCGCGGGTGCTGGTCAGCGAGCTGGCCGGGCGCAGCAACGTGCTGGCCAAGGCCGAGGAGCTCGGCCTGGACCTGGCCAGCGATCCGGCGCTGGCCGGGCACGTGCTCGACCAGGTGAAGGAGGCCGAGCACCGCGGTTACGCGTTCGAGGCGGCCGACGCCTCGTTCGAGCTACTGGTGCGCAAGAGCGCGGGGGTTCTGCCCACCTGGTTCGAGCTTGAGGGCTACCGTGTGGTCATCGAGCGCGCCTCCGGCCGGGACGACAGCCGGGCCGAGGACCGCAGCGAGGCCATCGTCCGGCTGCGGCTCGGCGCGCACCGGGTGGTGGCGGTCGGTGAGGGAGTCGGCCCCGTGCATGCTCTGGACCAGGCACTGCGGCGCGCGCTGGTCGAGCTGTACCCGGCGCTGGCCAGCATTCACCTGGTCGACTACAAGGTGCGCATCCTGGACGGCCGGGCGGCGACCAGTGCCGTCACCCGGGTGATGGTGACCTCTGCCGATCACGACGGCGAGTGGACAACCGTCGGCGTCTCCGACGACATCGTGACCGCATCCTGGGAGGCGCTCGCGGACGGCGTGGCTTACGGCCTGCTGCGCGCGGGTGCCCCGGCCGCGACCGGCGACCCGAGTTCTGCCTCGACCCGCCCGCCCAGCCCCGCCCGCCAGCCCAGCCCTGGCCGCTCGTCCAGCCCCGCCCGCTCGCCCAGCCCTGCCCCCCCACCCAGCCCCGCCAGCCCGACCCGCCCACCCAGGCCCGGCGGCGGTCCCGCCGAGCACGAGATCTCGGAGGCTGTATGACCCCGCCCGAACCCCCAGCCCAGCCCGGCCAGCCCCATCAGCCGGGCCGGCTGCCGCGGCCGCGATCCGGCCCGCTCACCACCGGGCCGTCTCGCGCCCCGGCCCGCGCCATGCTGCGCGCGGTCGGGCTGAGCGAGGACGACCTGGAGCGGCCGCAGGTCGCCGTGGCATCGTCCTGGAACGAGGTGACGCCCTGCAACGTGCACCTCGACGGCCTGGCCGCCGCGGCCAAGGAAGGCGTCCGGCAGGCCGGCGCCGTGCCCCTGGAGTTCGGCACCATCGCCGTCTCCGACGGGATCTCGATGGGCACCGAGGGCATGAAGTCCTCGCTGGTCAGTCGCGAGATCATCGCCGACTCGGTCGAGCTGATGATGCAGGCCGAGCAGTTCGACGCGCTGGTGGCGATCGCGGGCTGCGACAAGTCGCTGCCCGGCATGCTGATGGCCTGCGCCCGGGTCGACGTGCCCGCGGCCTTCCTCTACGGCGGCACCATCCTGCCCGGCTGGGGCCTCGGCCGGTCGCTGACCATCCAGGACGTCTTCGAGGCGGTCGGCGGGCACTCGGCGGGCGAGGTATCCGACCGCGACCTGCTGGCGATCGAGCGGGCCGCCTGCCCCGGCGCCGGTTCCTGCGCCGGCATGTACACGGCCAACACGATGTCGATGTGCGCCGAGGCGCTTGGCATGACGCTGCCCGGCGAGGCGTCGCCGCCCGCGGTGTCGGCGGAGCGCACTGACCTGGCCCGGCGCACCGGCTCGGCGGTCGTCGGCGCGCTCGCGGCCGGGCTGCGGCCGCGCCAGATCATGACTCGGGCCGCGTTCCTGAACGCCGCCACCATGGTCATGGCCACGGCAGGCTCGACGAACGCCGTGCTGCACCTGCTGGCCATCGCCAGCGAGGCCGGGGTGGAGCTGTCGCTCGATGACTTCGACGAGGTCAGCCGCCGGACGCCGGTGATCGCGTCGATGCGGCCGTCGGGCCTGTACGTCATGAGCGAGCTGGACCAGGCCGGCGGCGTGCCGGTCATCCTGCGCGAGCTGCTGTCAGCGGGCCTGATCGACGGCGACGCGGTCACCGTGAACGGGCGCACGCTCGGCGAGAACGTGGCCGACGCGTTCGAGCCGGACGGCAAGGTGGTCCGCCCGGTCAAGGACCCGTTCCAGCCGGACGGCGGGCTGGCGGTGCTGCGCGGCACGCTCGCGCCGAACGGCGCCGTGGTCAAGACGCCCGGCATCGAGACGCTGCGGTTCGACGGCCGGGCACGCGTCTTCGACCGTGAGGAGGACTGCTTCGCCGCCGTCACCGCGGGCCGGGTCGCCAAGGGCGACGTGCTGGTGATCCGGTACGAGGGCCCGCGCGGCGGCCCCGGCATGCGGGAGATGCTGGCCGTGACCGCCGCGATCAAGGGCGCCGGGCTCGGCAAGGACGTGATGCTCGTGACCGACGGCCGGTTCTCCGGCGCGACCTTCGGCGCCTGCGTGGCGCACACGGCGCCGGAGGCGTGGGATGGCGGCCCGATCGCCCTGGTCCGCGACGGCGACCCCATCCTGCTGGACGTTCCGGGGCGGCGGCTGGAGCTCGGCGTCGACGAGGCCGAGCTGGAGCGGCGGCGGCCCGGCTGGCAGCGGCCGCAGCCCAACTACCGGACCGGCGCGCTGGCGAAGTACGCGGCGCTGGTATCAGGTGCCGACCGAGGCGCCATCTGCACCGTGCCGGGATCCTGAGGAGGCGGCCCGGCGCCGCTCACCGCGGCCCGCGAACGTCGTCGGCCCGGCGCCCTCACCGCGGCCCGCGAACGTCGTCGGTGCGTGGCTGCTGCTGCTGTTTGCGCAGCAGGCACGCACCGACGCTGCCGGTCCGGGCCCGGACGGCCCGGTCGGCCCGGCCGGTGCGGGCCGGCGCTACCGGGGCGACGCGGCGGCCTGCCGGATGCGGCCGGCCGTGGCGTCCAGCTCGGCCCGGCCGGGGGAGCGGAAGCTGGCCCGCAGGCCGAACCCGTCACCGGAGGAGCGCGGCAGCACGTGCAGGTGCACGTGGAACACCTCCTGGCCGGCGACCTCACCGTCGGCCAGGAACAGGTTCACGCCCTCGCAGGGCACGCCGGACTGCCGCAGTGCCAGCGCCAGCCGGTGCCCCACCGCGAACATGCGCTCGCCCAGTTCCGCGCTGAGCTCGGTGAGCCCGGCCGCGTGCGTGCGCGGGACGACCAGCAGGTGGCCGGCCGTGGCCGGCCGGATGTCCATGAACGCGATGACGTCCTGGTCCGCGTGCACCTGACTCGATTCCAGCCGCCCCGCGACGATCTGGCAGAACGCGCAGTCGGCGGCCGCCTGCGCACCTTCCCGGATGACCATGCAGTCATTGTGCCGCCCGCGGCGCGGCCGGTGGCGACGCGGTAGCCGTGGGCGAGCCGGCCGGGGCGTGGAGCCGCCGGCGCGCCCGGTCCTGCTCGCAGCGCCGCGATTGACCTCAACTGCGGATGAACTTCTAGGGTGGTGTGATATGAGCCCGCCCAGCACCCGTGAGCAGGCGCAGCCAGCGAGCGCCGGGAGCGCGGGCGGACTGTGGGCGCCGCAGCGCCGTGCGCTGACCACGGGGCTGGTCCTCACCATTACCTTCGTCGCGTCCGAGGCGCTCGCCGTCGTCACCATCATGCCTGTCGTCGCGCGCGAGCTCGGCGGGCTCCGGCTGTACGGCTGGGTGTTCAGCGCCTTCATGCTCGGCAGTGTCTTCGGCATCGTCGCAGCCGGCCGGCTGGCTGACCGGCGCGGGCCAGCCATTCCCTACGTCGGCGGCCTCGTGCTGTTCGGCGCCGGCCTGGCGATCGCCGGCCTGGCTCCGGCGATGCTGATCCTGGTGATCGGCCGCGCCCTGCAGGGCATCGGGGCCGGCGCGATCCCCGCGGTGGCCTACGCGGCCATCGGCCGCACCCTGCCCGGCCGGCTGCGCGCCCGCATGATGGCCGTGCTGTCCACGGCGTGGGTGGTGCCGGGGGTGGTCGGGCCTGCCCTGAGCGCCGCCGTCGCCAGCCTGGCCGGCTGGCGCTGGGTCTTCCTCGGGCTGCTGCCGCTGGTCGCCGTGACCGGCTCGTTCGCCATTCCTAGCCTGCTGCGGCTGGGAGCGCCCGGCCCGGGGCCGGCTGACGGCGAGGGCGCGGCCGGCCAGCGCCCGGCGAGCGGCCAGCCCGGCGGTGAGCACCGGCTGTCTGACGGCATCGGCGCCGCCGCCGGGGCGGCCCTGGTGCTGGCCGGGCTCACCGAGGCGGGCAGCTCGCGGAACCTGCTGCTCGGAGTTCCGCTGCTGCTGGCCGGCGGCGTGCTGGGCTGGCTGGTGCTGCGCCGGCTGCTCCCGCCGGGCACGTTCCGGCTCCGGCGCGGGCTGCCGGCGATTGTGCTCAGCCGCGGCATGCTGACGTTCGCCTTCTTCGGCGCGGATGCCTACGTCCCGCTGACCATCACCACCGTGCGGCACCACAGCACGGCGCTGGCCGGCGCGGCGGTCACCGGCGCCACGCTGGCCTGGACGGCCGGCTCCTGGGTCCAGGCCAGGCTGAACGACAAGTGGCCGGGCCGGCGCCTGATCCGGCTCGGCCTGGTGATCATCCTGGCCGGCCTGGCCGGCATGCTGCTCGCGCTGCGGCCGGGCGTACCCGTGGCGGAGGCCATCGCGGCCTGGACTGCGGGCGGATTCGGGATGGGGCTCGGCTACTCGCCGATCACGCTGCTGATGCTGCGGGAGGCGCCGCCGGGGCGCGAGGGCTGGGCATCGGCATCCCTGAACCTGTGCGACGTGCTGGGCACGGCCCTCGGCGTCGGCATCGGCGGAGCCGCGGTCGCGGCTGGCACGGCAGCCGGCTGGCCGCTGTCCGCCGGGGTGTCCGTCGCCTTCGCGATCGCAATGGCCATGGCCGTGCTGGCCCTGATCGCCAGCGTACGGCTCCCGGCCGGCCTGACGGTACCGGAGCGGGCAGTTTCATGACCGCGGCGTACTCGCCGCACTCCTAGACTTTTCCGCATGAAGGGCGCGCTGTACCTCCGCGAGCACATCCCGCCGGGATGTGTCTGCATGTACGAGCGCCAGCCCGATGGCTACTGGGTCTGCGTCGCGGCCAGCCAGTGGTGCGAGGTCCATTTCCGCAGCTGCCCGCTGTGCCACGGCACGGGCCGCACCCGGGTAGCCCCGTCCCCGCCCTGACCAGCACTGCCTCCGGCATGACCAGCACTGCACCCGCCCTGACCAGCACTGCCCCGCCCTGACCAGCACTGCCCCGCCCTGACCAGCACTGCCCCGGCCTGCCGAGCGGGTGCTACCCGAGGCTGGTCCCGATCGGCGCGCCGGCGGCCAGGCCGTGCGCGCGCATGGCCTTGCGGTACGCCACCGCTACCGCGTCGAACTTCAGGTGCAGCTCGGCGGCCAGGTCGAACGGCACCCGCTCGGGCCGCTGCGACTCGACCACCACCTGGTCCTGGCCGAAGATCGTGTCCTCGAACTCCTGGATGACCTGGTCCGGCTGGCCGAGGTTGTAGTTGCGGCCGATCACGACATAGCCGGCGCAGCGGCCGGCGGCGAGCGGCTGGGACGCGAAGAAGTAGACCATGCCGCGCTCGCCGCCCCAGCCGAGCCGCAGCACGATCGTGTACGGCAGGTGCAGCTCGTACCGGCTGCGCCGCTCCGGCGGCCCGGCCTGCTCGTTGCCGAAGACCGGGAAGTCGTCGCTGTTCGGCGCCTCCGGCCGGACGATCGAGTAATGCAGGACATGTCCCTGCGCCCGCACCTCGTGCCGGGGCACCACCGGCCGGTCCGGGTCGCCGAGCAGTCCCGGATGCACCCACGGGAAATGCCCGAGGTCAGTGAAGTTCTCGACCTGCCGGGCCGCGTCGCACTCCCACCGGTACGGACCTGCGGTCACCACGGCCCAGTACTGACCGGCCAGCTCGGGCACCTCCGGCAGCGGCCAGCGGGGCTCCTCCAGCGCGACCCAGATCAGGCCGTAACGCTCCTGCACGGCGAACGCGGGCACCCGGGCCCTGGCCGGCACCCGGCCGGGGTCCTCGAGCTGCGGGATCGCGACGCAGCGGCCGTCGCCGCGATAGCGCCAGCCGTGATAGGCGCAGACCAGCTCATCGCCGCTGACCCGGCCTAGCGACAGCGCCGTGCCGCGATGCACGCACAGGTCAGCCAGCGCGCGCGGGTCGCCTGCCGGACCGCGCCACAGCACCAGCGGCTCGCCGAGCAGGTCCGCGTGCACCGGCTGACCGGCCAGATCCGAGCTGAAAGCCACCGGGTGCCAGCAGGCGCGCTGCGCCGCCAGGTCGGCGAATACTCCTGGTGCGGTCACGACCTGCCTCCCGTCAGTTTGGCCTGCAGGCAGGCCGGCCCTCGCGCGGCAGCGACACGCCCGCTGCCGTGGCAGCCGCTTAGCTACCCCGAGCACCATGGGCACCAGCGCATGCTAGGCCCTTTACGCCGATGAGGCCGCGGAAATCCCATCAGGGCCATTATTGCGGCGATACTGGCGGCCATGAGGCTGCTCCTGGTCATCCTGGCCGCGCTGGTCGGCGCCCTGGCGGCCGGGCCCTGGCAGCGGGCGGTGATCCTCGCGCGGACCGCCGCCAGCGACGGGCAGGCGGCTGCGTGCCCGGCCTGCGGGCGCGGGCTGCTGCGGGCCCGTTTCGGATGGCCGGAGACCGGGTTATCCGGGCGCTGCCGCGGCTGCCATGCGGCACTCGGGCCGCCTGCCCTGTCGGTGGAACTGTGCACCGCCGTCCTGATCGGGGCGCTGGCCCTGCGGGTGCATCCTGGCCTGGTGCTGGCCGCCGCGTGCTGGCTGGCACTCTGCGCCGTGCCCCTGGCCTGGATCGACGCCGCCGTGCAGCGGCTGCCGGATGCGCTGACCATCCCGGCCGCCGCCGGCACGCTGCTGCTGCTGACGCTGGCCGCGGCGGCCGGCGGTGACTGGTCCCGGCTGCTGCGGGCTGTGGCGGGCGGCGTCGCGCTGGCCGGCTGCTACCTGGCGGCGAACCTGCTCAGGCCGGCCGCTGTCGGCCGCGGCGACGGGAAGCTGTCAGCCAGCCTGGGCGCGCTGCTGGCCTGGGCCGGCTGGAACGTGCTGGCTGGGGGGGTGGCGGCGGGCTTCTTGCTGGCCGCCGTCTACGGTGCAGCCCTGCTGGCGCTGCGGCGCGCCACCCTGAGCCATCGCATCCCGTTCGGGCCGTTCATGATCGCCGGGGCGTTCGTCGCCATCCTCGCCGCCGGGCCGGGGACCCGCTAGCCTGGCTCGGCCAGCCGGCGCGCCCGTGCCGCGCGCCCGGCCCGATGAGGGCCCGTGACCGTGCCAACGCAAGCGGGCCGCCAGGCGGGTGCGCGGCCGGGTCAGCCGGCCCGCGCAGTCTCGTCCGGCCCGCAGCGGGGCCTGCGCAGCGCGGCTGACCTGGTGTCCCCGGCTGGCCGGCCCGGCCGGCCGCATGGCCGGGCCACCGCCGCCGGCCGGGTCATCGGGTCCATGCGGGCCATCCGGGCCAGGCCGCGGGTCATCCACCGCAGCATCTGCGGGACCTCGGCCCGCCAGGTCGCCATGTCGTGGCCGCCGCCTGCGGTGAGCGTCAGTGGCACATCGGCCTGCCGGAGCGCAAGTTCCTGCCAGAAGAACTCCGCATTACCCACGTCCTGCCGGTCATCGCGGCCCGCGCCGAGCCAGAACTTCGGGATGACCGCACCGGCGGGCAGCTGCTGCAGCTCGTCCACCGGGGTGTTCTGCTGCCGCAGCGCGAGGCTGGTGCCGAATGGGTTGACCGCCCTGATCGGCTGGGCCAGCTGGTTGTCGGAGGGCTGGAAGTAGCCGCTGAGCACGCCAGCGAACCCGTAGCGGTAGCGGAAGCGCAGCGCCATGTTGGCCGCGCAGAACCCGCCTTCCGAATAGCCGGCCACGCCCCAGGCGGGACCCGGCGGCTGCACCCGCAGCGTGCGCGTGATCTGCGCGGGCACGTCCTGCGCCAGGTAGGTGAGATCCTGCGGACCGCGCACCTGGTTGAGGCACTGCAGCGAGATGTCCTCGCCGCCGTTCGCGTCGGGCATGACCAGCACGACCGGCCAGGCCAGCCCCTCGTGCACCAGCCGGTCGAGGGTCACCGTCACGCCGACCACGTTGATCCAGTCCTGCGGCTCACCGGGCTGGCCGTGGATGAGCTCGATGACGGGAAACCGGTAGTGCTGATAGGCCGGCTGGAAGTACTGCGGCGGCAGGTAGACATACGCCATCCGGGCGATGCGGCTGCGCGGGCCGGCCACGGCCAGCCGCAGCACGTACCCCTGCTGCCGCGCCAGCCCCCCGTTGATCGCGCTTCTGCCGCGCAGGCTCACCGGCGAGGCAGAGGGCAGGTCCGTCCCCGTCACCTGCGGCGCCGCGTTGACGCCGTCGGCCCCCTGGCTGGTGATGTCCCCGACCACAGCGCCCCAGGTCTCGTAATAGCCGTAGTACCTGTTGACGGCCATCACGCCGAAGAACATCGCGAACGTGAAGGCCAGGCACGCGGCGATGATGCGAAAGGCGGCCCGGCGAGTGCTGATCATCCACCACATCAGCGCGGCGAATGTCAGCAGGAGAAGGACGAATAGCACCGTGCTCTGGGGCTCTAACATCCTGATCTCCGGAAGACGGCGGGTCGGCTCCCGTCGGCGCTCAGGCCCGGGGAGCGTGCCCTGGTACCCAGCACGTCCGTCATGGCATCCCCCTGAGGAAAGTACCCCCGTAAAACATCAGGCTACTTGCGAAAGCGTTACAAATTAACTATCGCCGGGCAGCCCTGGTGAAGTGCTGAGCCAATCTGTGGCGGCCCTTTACCTGGCTGACTCGTTACCTGGCTGACTCGGCGCTGGCGCGCTGTTCATGGCTCCAGGCTGCCGCCGCCGGCCCCGGCCCCGCCATCGGGAAATGCCCCCACCTGACCCGGATACCGGGGGCGGCCCGCGTCAGGGTGCGGCCCGCGTCAGGGTGCGGCCCGCGTCAGGGTGCGCACCGGACCTGCCGCGCGGCGCTGGCCTGCGTCCGGGCCTCGCCCCGGGCCGGCGCGCGGCCAGCGGCCGGGTCCCGCCAGACCGCGATGGCGAGAAGGCCCATTTCGTAATGATCTTCGAAAAGTGGTGCCAACTGGTTGTGCTGGCCCTGCTGGCTGCGCAATGCTATCGGTCGGTCACAAATGCTGAAATCAGGTCAGGTCAGCAGGAGCAACACGCAGATGCCCCATGCCGTGACGGCGCGCCGCCGCTTAGCGCTGGCACCCGGCTGGCCTGCTCAGCTGATGGCCAGCCCGTCATCCGGCCGGCGCCTGTGCCGCCCGGCCGGAGCGACCCGCGGATCCCGCTGGCCGCCCGCGGCGGCGATCCTGGCGCTGACTGCCGCCATGGCGGGCTGCGGTGGCGGGGCCGCTGCGGTCTCCCTGCCGCCGAAAGGCGCCCCGGCGGCCACCGGGCCACCTGCTGCCGCGCCGCCGCTGACGGCTCGGCAGCAGGTGGCGGCCGCTTACGCCGGCTACTGGCAGGCGTACGCGGCCGCGATGACGTCGCAGAACCCGGTGCAGGCACGGGCGATCCTCGCGCCCTACAACCCGGCAGCCGACATCCCCGAGATGATCCGGTCGCTGCAACGGGACTGGGCGGCGCACGACGTCGCTGACGGCAGCGCCGTGCCGCACATCCTCAGCATCCAGGTGGCGGGCCGCACCGCCCGGCTGCATGACTGCCTGGACCTGAGCCACTTCGGGGTGGAGGACATCCAGACCTCGCAGGTCGTGCGCCGGCAGCTTCGGCCAGCCGCAGCTCAATTTCTACATCACCCTCGTGCTGCTCGGCGGCCGGTGGCGGGTGAGCAACATGCAGCTGGTGGAGGTGCCATGCGCGCCCTGATGTCCGCCCTGACGACAGCCAGGCCGGTGCGCGCTGCCCGGCTCCCTGCGGTCGCTGCCCTGCTGGCCGCCGGGCTGCTGCTGGCCTGGCCCGGGTCCCCGGCCAGCGCGGCGGCGGGTGCGCCGGCCGCCGCCGCCCGGCTGGCGGCCCTGGGACCGGGCTGCCGGTACTCTTACCGGCCACCTGGCTCCTGGGTGATCGTCTGCCAGTCCGGCGGCAGCGTGCCCGGCCAGCCAGGGGGGCCCGGCGGCGGGGGCGGCGGAGGCGGCGGAGGCGGCGGCAACCTCACCTGCACGCTGGTGCCCTTGTCCCCGGCGCAGATCAGCTACCTCGGCCTTCCGGCCGCGCCGAAGGGCGAGGAGTGGGCCGCCATCACCTGCCCGGGAAACCAGCCATTTGGCGGCGTCACGCTGGAATCCAAAGGCGGCGGCGGGGCGCCTCCGGTCACGCCGCAGGAACTGCTGCAGATCGCCGAGGGCGAGCTGACGGTCCCGGCGCTCAGGCCGCAGACCGCGCCGCCGGCGACCGGCGACGGCCTGGTCGGCCTGCCGGAGCTGTTCTGGATCCCGTCAGCGGAGTGGAAGGCGGCGTTCCGGACGGTCTCGGTGGGCGGCGTCTGGGCCACCGTCACCGCGACGCCCGAGCAGATCACCTTCGACCCCGGCGGGGGACTGACCGGTCCCACCTGTGCCGGGCCAGGCCTCGGCGGCCTGGCGGCGCAGCAGGCGGCACGCAGCGACCCCTGCTCCTATAGCTACGACCAGTCGTCCGCGCTGCAGCCCCGCGGCACCTACGCCGCGGCCGTGGTCGTGACCTGGCGGGTGACGTGGACCGGGTCCGGCGGGGTCGGCGGCACGCTGAACGCGGGGCTGCAGGTTCCCTTCCCGCTGCCGCTGCGGGTGGCCGAGGGCCAGGCACTAGTGACGGGACAATGAGCATGAGCGAGCCAGGCACCGCGTTCGGCACCGTCTTCCGCCCGGAGCCTGATCCGGTCACGGCGAACGGCGGCGGCGCGGACCGGCTGGCCCAGCTCCGCGCGCTGCCGCGGCGCCGAAGGCCGGGCATGATCGCGCTGGCCGTCGCCCTGGTCGGCGCCGGCATCCTGGGCAGTGCCGCGCTCTACCAGAACCTCAACCACCGCGTGCCCGTGCTGCTGGTCACGGCCGCCGTGCCAGCAGGGTCGGTGATCAGGGCCGCGGACCTGACCACCGCATCGGTGGCGGCGGGACCGGGCGTCCAGACGATCCCGGCGCGGCAGGAACGCCAGGTGATCGGCCTGGTGGCGGCCACCGGCCTGCGGCCGGGCACGCTGCTGGCCGCCGCGGACGTCACCGCCGCCGCGCCTCCGGCCGCTGGCCAGGTCCTCGTGCCCGTCGCGATCAAGCCGTCCGGGCTGCCGGCCAGCGGCCTGACCGCGGGCGACAGCGTGCTCGTCGTTCCCGCCCCCGGCGCGGGCTCCGGCAGCGGCAGCACGGCCCAGGCCATGACGACCCCGGTCGCCGGGGTCGTCATGGCCGTCACTGCGTCACCGGAAGCCGACGGGCTCGATGTGGTGGACCTGCTGGTGGCATCGGCCAGCGGGGCCGGGCTGGCGGAGCAGGCCGCCAGCGGCGAGATCGCGCTGATCGTGACCAAGGAGGTGGGATGACCATCTTCGCGCTGCAGTCAGCTGGCGGTTCGCCGGGCGTGACCACGTCGGCCATCGCGCTGGCGCTGGGCTGGCCGTCCCGGGTGATCGTCGCCGAGTGCGATCCGAGCGGCGGTGACATCCTGGCCGGCCTGCTCGGCGGGCACGTGCCGCCGGGCGGCGGCCTGCTCACGCTGGCGCTGGAAGCCGGGCGAGCCGGCGATCTCGCGGTCAGCGCCTTCTGGCGGCACCTGATCGAGCTCGACGCCGAGGGCAGCCGGCTGCTGCTGGCCGGCCTCTCTGACCCGCGGCAGTCGATCGCGCTGCAGCCGTCCTGGCCCGGGCTGGCGGCCACCTTCGCGGCGGTTCCGTGCGATGTCATCGCCGACTGCGGGCGCCTGGATGCCAGCGGCGCCGTGCCGCCGCTGCTCGCCGCGGCCGGCCTGGTCGCGCTCGTGCTGCGGCCGACGCTGCGCCAGGTCAGCCGGGCGCGCCCGAGGATCGACATGCTCACCGAGATGGTCAGCCGCGAGCGGATCGCTGTCCTGCTGGCCGGGGACGGGCCGCATTCGCGCGCTGAGGTGGCCGGCGCGCTGGGCGTTCCGGTCCTCGCGGCGCTGCCGCGGGACGCGAAGGCGGCCGCCTTGCTGGCCGACGGGCTCGGCAGCCGCCGCGCGCTGCGGGCCCGGCCGCTGATGCGCTCGGCTGCGGGCGCCGGGCGGGCGCTGCGCGAGGCAGCCGCACTGGCCGGCCGGCCCAGCGTGGCCAGCCAGCAGGAGGCCGGCTATCCCGCCGAGATCGCGGCCGTCGATGCCGGGGACCGGTCATGACGGAACTGAGACTGCCGGGGATGACCAGGGGCGGCGGCGGGCCGGGCGGCTACCTGCCCGCCGCCGGCGCTGATCGCGCGCCTGGTCCTGCCGGACTGCCCGCGAGGGTGCTCACGGATGCGCAGCTGCGGTCGGGGGCCGCCGAGATCCTGGAAGCGGTGGCCGGGCGGCTGCAGGACGGGGCGCAGCAGCCGGAGGTCGCGCCGGTCATCCAGGAGGCGGTCCGCGGCTGGACCGCGCACCGGGCCCGCACGGGCGGCACCGTGCTGCCGTCGGCCGACCAGGAAGCGCTGGCCCAGGCCGTCTACGACCTGCGCTACGGGCTCGGCCCGCTGGCGGGCTACCTGCGCGATCCGCGGGTGGAGAACGTGGACGTGAACGGGTGCGACGAGGTCTGGGTGAGCTATGCCACGGGGGAGCGGGTAGCGGGCCCGCCGGTGGCCGACACCGATGACGCGCTGATCGCGATGATCCGCTCCTGGGCGGCCAGGGGCGGCCAGACCGCGCGTGACTTCTCGGCCGCGGCCCCGCTGGTCAACGTCGCGCTGACCGGTTCCGCGCGGATGACGGCGACCATGTCGGTGACGCCGCGGCCGTGCGTGTCGCTGCGGCGGCACGGTCAGCTCGACGCCAGCCTCGGCAAGCTGATGCAGCTCGGCACCATCGATCCGGTGCTGGCCGCCTTTCTCGCCGCAGCCGTCCGCGGCCGGTGCAACATCGTGGTGACTGGCGGCGTGAACGCCGGGAAGACCACCTTGCTGCGCGCGCTGGCCAGCGAGATCCCGCCCGTCGAGCGTCTCGCCACCCTGGAGTCGGAGTACGAGCTCTTCCTGCACGGGACGCAGCAGCATCCGGACGTGATCGCATTCGAGGCCCGCGATTCCAACTCCGAGGGCGCGGGCGGGATCAGCCTGCACGACCTGGTCGCGCACGCGCTGCGGCACAACCCGCAGCGGATCATCGTCGGCGAGGTGCGGCGCAGCGAGATCATGCCGATGCTGGAGGCGATGAACTCGGGCCAGGAAGGCTCGATGTGCACGCTGCACGCCAACTCCCCGACGGAGGCCTTCGACCGGATCCTCATCCTGGGCCTGCGCGGCGGCCTCACCCTGGCCGAGCGGGCCATCCACATCCTGGTCGGGATGGCCGTCGACCTGGTCGTGCATGTCCGCAAGCGGCACGACGGCCAGCGGACCGTGCGCTACGTCTCCGAGGTGCTGGAGGTCATGCCGCCGGCGGATACGGACCGGCCGACCGTTAACCGGCTCTTCCTGCCGGAGGGCCCGGCGGGCCGCGCGGCCGCGGCGCATACGCCGTCGTCGCAGCTGATGGAGCGCCTGGTCGGGGCCGGGTTCAATCCGGGCCTGCTGGAGCGCCCCCAGGGCGCGGCCGCGGGCGGATGGCGATGACCCTCCTGGCCGCGCTGGCCGGCGGCTTCTGGTCATCGGCCTGCTGCTGCTCGTCATCGGGCTGCGGGGGCGGGTTCTGGACCCCGGCTCGCCGCCACCGCGGCTGGCCGCCGCGACAGTCCTGGCGGCCGGAACGCGCCGCCGGGCAGTCCTCGCGATCCTGGCCGGCCTGGCGGTGTTCGCGCTGACCCGCTGGCCGGTCGGCGCGGTGATCGCCGCCGCGGCCGTCCTGTACCTGCCGCGGCTGACCAGTACCAGCGGCCAGCGCCAGCGCACGGCGATGCTGGAGGGCCTGGAGCAGTGGATCCGGCGGCTCGCCGACATGGTGACGGCGAGCCGCGGCCTGGAGGACGCCCTGGAGGCGAGTGCCCGGTCCGCGCCGGCCGCCATCGCCGGGCCGGTGAACGCGCTGGCCGCGCGGATCTCCGCGCGGACCGGCATCGAGGCCGCGCTGCGGGCGTTCGCCGCCGACATCGACGATCCGGCCGGGGACCGCATCGCCGCGGCCCTCATCATCGCCACGGGCCGGCGCGGCGGCGGGTCGAAGGACGTGCTCACCGCGCTGGCCGCGCTGCTGGCCAGGGACGTGGCGGCGCGGCGCGAGATCGACGCGGAACGCGCCCAGCACCGGACCACGGTGAAGTGGATCGCGCTGTTCGTCGCCGGGTTCACCGTCTTCGCCGTCCTCAACCGCTCCTACTCGGCGCCGTTCGGGACCGCGGCCGGGCAGGTCGTGCTCGGCGCCGTTGCCTGCCTGTACGCGGCCGGGCTGGCCTGGCTGCACCGGCTCGGCAGCATCGCCGCGCCGGGCCGGTTCCTGACCGACGCGACCGCCAGCCGGCCCGCGGCCGGGCAGGCCGGCGGGCCGCGGGCACGACGGGTGCCGGCCGGCCCGGCGGGGAGGCCGTGATGAGCGGCTGGTTCGTGATCGCCGGGGCGCTCTGCGGCCTCGGCGTGCTCGTCGCCGTCAGCGAGCTGCTGCCCGCGCCTGCCCGGCTGGACGCCGCGCTGGCGAGACTCGATCCGGCGGCCCCGGCGGCCCCGGCCGGACTGCGCGGCGCCGTCGGCCAGCGGGCCGCCGCTGCCATGCCCTGGCTGCCGGTCCCGGCCGCCGATCTCAGCCTGCTGGGCCAGGACCGGTCCGGCTGGCTGGCCAGCAAGGTGTGCTGCGGGCTGATCGGGCTGGCGTTCGGGCCGGCCGCCGCGGCCATCCTGGCCCTGGACGGTGCCGGCCTGGGCTGGGCCATCCCGGCCGTGGGCTCGATCGCCTTCGGCGTAGCCCTGTTCTTCGCGCCCGACCTGGTGACCAGGGTGAACGCTGCCGAGAAGCGGGCCGACTTCCGGCACGCGCTGACCAGCTACCTGGACCTGGTCGGACTCGAGCGAGGTGCCGGAGCCGGGCCGACCGAGGCACTGGAGGCCGCGGCCGACATCGGCGACGGCTGGGCGTTCCGGCGCATCGGAGCGGCGCTCGACGCCGCGCGCCGGGTCGGCGCCCCGCCATGGACGGCGCTGGCCAGGCTGGCCGCCGAGACCGGGGTCACCGAGCTGGCTGACCTGGCTGATATTGCCGAGGTAGCCGGCCAGGAGGGCGCGCGGATCCTGGACACGCTGGCCGCCAGGGCAGCGTCCATGCGGGCTCAGGCGCTGGCCGCCGAGCGGGCCAGGGCCGGCTCCGCAGCACGACCATGGTGGTCCCGATTGCGCTGCTCGCCGTCGGCTTCCTGGTGCTGCTGATCTTTCCGGTGGTCTACCGACTAGTCGGCGCGACATAGCACGACGCCCAGAGGAAGGACGCCCCAGATGAGCATGATGTGGTTCGCGGTCAGCTACCTGCTGCACCGGGCCAGATGGCAGGGCACTGCGACCAGGAAGGGTGATCCCGAGGCGGGCGCGCTGTCGCTCGAGTGGCTGGTGATCGCCGCCTCGCTGGTCGTGGCCGCCGGTATCGCCTACGGCATCTTCCATGCCGCGATCGAGTCAGAAGTCAGCAACCTTCCCTGACATGCGCCAGACAGCCACGCGCGTGGCCGCTGACCGGGGCGATGCCGGAGCCTTCACGCTCAGCTACGTGATCATCGTGCCGGTATTCTTCGCGGCGCTGATGGTCATCGCCCAGCTGACGGTCTACTACCTGGCCAGCTCCGCTGCGTTGGCGGCAGCCCGGCAGGGAGTGGATGCGGCCCGCGAGGCGCACGCGCCAGCCGGAGCTGGCCCGAGCGCCGCCGAGGCCTTCGCCAGGTCCACCGCGCCGGGCTACCTGATCAGCCCGGCTGCCGCCGTGGTCCCGGCAGGCTCCGCGCAGACCATCGCCATCGAGGTCACCGGGGGAGTGCCCTCGCTGGTGCCGGGATTCCCGCTGCTGCACGTGACCCAGGTGGCGCAGGCCCCCGTCGAGCGGTTCACCACGCCATGACCCGCTCCCGGCCGTCCTTCCGGATACAGCTGACGCCGGCGGACCGCGAGGCCGGCAACGCGCCGCTGGAGCTCATCATCCTGGCGCCGATCGTGGTCGCGCTGATCGGCCTGATGATCGGGGCCGGCCGCACGACCATGGCGCAGGGCGCGGTCGACGCCGCAGCCAGGGACGCGGCCCGGCAGGCATCGATAGCCCGCACGGAGAGCGCCGCGCAGGCGGCCGCGCAGCTCAGCGCCGACACCGAGCTGGCCCAGGACGGGCTGTCCTGCGCGCCGCAGGTGCTGCCGGTGCTCGGTCAGTTCGGCGCGCCGCTCGGGCAGCCGGCCAGCGTGTCCGTGACCGTCGAGTGCACGGTCAGCCTCTCGAACCTGTTTGTTCCCGGCATGCCGGGAAGCAAGACCCTGTCGGCTACCTTCAGCTCCCCGCTGGATCCCTACCGGGGCAGGTCGGTCGGCCTCGGCGGGCCGGCCGGGCTGCCGCCCGGCACCGAGAGGGCGTGATCGGCCTTGCCATACCGGACTTGGCGAGCGGCAGCGGCCGGGCCGCATCGCCGTCGCCTGCCTGCCGCGGTCAGCCACTCTCCTGGCGGTGTCACAGTGAATGTCACAGCTCGCGCGAAGAATTCTCACCCTGCGGCCAGCGTGGCCAGTTGCGGCAGATCCAGCTACGGCGGATCGGGGAGCAGGGAGCGGCAGATGAGAGCGCCGGGCAGCCCGCGCGTGCGAGCCCTGCCGCCGAAGGCGGGCCGGGCTGAAGCCGAGCGCGGGTCGCTGACGCTGATGCTGGCCGTACTCTTCGTTTCGTTACTAGCGCTGTTTGGCCTGGTCATTGACGGCGGGGCGCAGCTGACCGATGCCGAGAATGCGGCGGCAGTCGCCCAGGAGGCTGCGCGCGCCGGGGCCGGAATGATCAATCAGGGTGCCGCCTATTCCAGCGGAGCATTCATCGTCGATCAGGCCCAGGCGCAGGCAGCGGCGCAGCAGTACCTGGCGAACGCGGGCGACTCCGGCTCCGTCACCTTCCCGTCCGGCCAGCACCTGATCCAGGTCACGGTCACGATCACCGAGCCGACGCGAGTGCTCTCGCTGATCGGGATCGACTCCCTCAGCGCGACCGAGACCGCGACAGCCGAGCTGGTCACCGGCGTGACGGGGCCCGGCCAGTGAGCGGCCGGCGAGGCCAGGATGCCGTCACCGGCCTGACGGCCCTGGCCGTGCTGCTCGCCATCCTCGGCGGCCTGCCGGTCCTGCTGTACCGGCTGGGCGGCTCGCCGCTGCCCGGCCAGCTGCCCGGCTGGCATCAGCTCGCCAGCGGCCTGCTGCACCGGGACAGCGGCACGGTATTCCTGGCGGCGGTGCGCGATATCAGCTGGCTGGCGTGGGCGGGGTTCTGCCTCGCGGTGCTGGCAGAGACCCAGGCCCTGCTGCGCCGCCGGTCAGCGCCGCGGCTGCGGCTCGGCCCGGTGCAGGACGCCGCGGGCCGGCTGGTCGCGCTGGTCGCGCTGACCTTCACCGCGGCTCCGGTCGGCGCGCTGCTCGCGCTGCCGCAGCCCGCATCGGCTGCGGTGACGGCGGAGGCCGTGCCGCAGGCCGCCGCTACCGCCGCGCCGCAGGCCGACGCCCGGCCAGATGCGCTGACCGCGGCGCTGGCTGACCCCGGCCCGGCTGCGCTGGCTGACCCAGCGGACCCGGCCGCCATGGCGGCGGCGCTGGGGGGACCAGCGGCCGCATCATGGCCGGCTTCGCCGGCCCCGCCGCAGCCCGGCATCACCGCGATGCCGCCGGCCGAGCTTCCTGTCCTGGCACTGACCGACTCGGCCGCGCCGCAGCCTGACCATCCGTCCGCGACGCCAGCCTCGCAGGTGATGAGCATGGGCTTCTACCAGCTGGTAACCGTTCGCCCCGGCGAGTGCCTGTGGGACATCGCGCAGACCTACCTCGGCGATGGCGACCGCTACCCGGAGATCGTCGCGCTGAATCTCGGCCATCAGATGGGCGATGGCGAGGTATTCACCGACCCCTCGGTGATCTGGCCCGGCTGGGTGCTGCAGGTGCCTGCCGGTCCAGCGACCGCCAGCCAGACCGCGGACCAGCGCCCGGAGCACGGCTCCGGCGGCCAGGAAGCCCGCCCGTCCGGCGCGTCCGCGGCGCCGGCCCCGCGGGCCGGTGAGTCGTCGCCGCCCCCCGTCGCCGCGCCCTCGCCCGCGGCTCCGGTCCGGAGCGCTCCCGGCAGCACGGGCGCTCCCGGCAGCACGGGCGCTCCCGGCAGCACGGGCGCTCCCGGCAGCACGGGCGCTCCCGGCAGCACGGGCACTGGCGACGGAGGGGGCGTGGCGCCGCGCGTGCAGGCGGCCGGGGCGCTGCCAGCCAGTAACCAGATCCCGCTGGCGGCCGCGTTCGGCGCCGGAGTGCTCGCCGGCGGCGCGGCCGTCAGCCTGGCCAGGCTGCGGCACCGGCAGCGGCAGGGCAGGCGGCCGGGCCGGAGGATCCCGCTGCCAGTCAGCGCCCCGGTGATCGAGGCCGAGCAGCGGCTGCGGGCCGCAGCGCCGCAGCGGCCGGTCCCGGCCCTGCGCGAGACGCTGGCCAGCCTCGGGGCCGAGCTGGTGCTGGGCGGCCAGCAGGTCCCCGATGTCACCGGAGTACGGCTGCTGCCGGACAGCATGGAACTGCTGCTCGGCAGTCCGCCCGCGGAGCCTCCGCCGCCGCCCTTCTCCGTTCCCGGCGGACGGCAGGGCCTGGCCTGGCGGCTCTCGCTGGCTGGCGAGCGTCCCTGGCCTGCGGCCGAGGCCGGGGACCTGCTGCCGGGGCTGCTGACCATCGGCGCCGTCGACGGCGGCTACCTGCTGGCTGACCTGGAGCACCTGCAGGTCACCACGGTCGACGGGCCGCCCGAACTAGCGGCGGCCGTGCTCGGCAGCGCGGCCGCCGAGCTGGCTACCGGCGAGCTTCTCCGGCTGGTATGACCTCATTCTCGTCGGCTTCCCCGAGCTGGCCGTGCTCGGCGGCCGCGGCACCTGCTGCGAGAGCCTGGACGCCGGCCTGGACCTGCTGGCGGCCAAGGCCGTCGTGCTCCGCCGCCGGCTGGGCCGCGCGGCCCGCGCTGACGTGCGCTATCACCGGCTGGCCGAGCCCGGCGACGAGGACTGGGCACTCACCCTGCTGGTCAGCCGGATCCCGCCGTCGCCCAGCCAGCTCGCCATGCTGATCGACCTGGCCGGGGAGCCGGGCGGGATCGCCGCGCTGGTACCGGGCGGTGAGGTCGCCGGCCGCCGGGCGCCAGCCAGCATTGAGCTGGCGCCCGAGCCCGCGGCCGCGGGCGGGATGATCGCCCGCATCCGGCCGCTGCAGCTCGAGGCATGGCCGCAGCCATTGCAGGACGCCGATTACCGGGCCCTGACGAGCCTGTTCGCCATCGCCACCGACGAGCACGACGTGGACCCGGGCGATCCGCCCTATGACTCCTGGTCCTGGCCCGCTGACCTGACCGGGACCGCCGGGCCGGACGACGCCGCCGGACGGCGCGACGCCCCGGCTGACCACGCCTCCGCCGGTGATGACCTGGCCGGTGATGACCTGGCCGGTGATGACCTGGCCGGTGATGACGAGCCCGCTGACGGCCCGGCGGAGAACACGCCGGGAGCCGGCCCGGGTAGCCATCCGGCGGACGGCTGGGCCGCCGCCTCCGGGCCAGCTGAGCCCTGGCGCCAGGACGCCGCGGCCGATCAGCCCTATGCGTGGCCGGAGCCGGCCGGCAGCCTGGCCGAGGCCGACGATGACCTGGCCGACCTGTGGACCGGCCAGATCAGCCCGGACGCCGGCGAAAGCGATCCTGGCCAGGATGACGGCGGGCCGGCCCCCCGTGGATGCGGCCGGAGAGCCCGGAGACGACAGCCGCGGCCAGGGCCGGGTCCAACGGCCGCCAGCCGCCTGCGGCGCAGTCCGGGCCGGCGAAGGCCGGTGCCGCCGAGCCCGATCTGTCGGCTCCCCCGCGGATCGGCGTGCTCGGCACGTTCACCATCAACGGGCAGCCGGGCGCGCTGCTGCCGGCGCAGAGCCAGCTGGTCCTGGCGCTGGCCCTGAACGCGCCCGGCGGGCTGTCTAACCAGCAGCTGTGCCACCTGCTGGGAGCTGACCCCGACCACCCCAAGCCCAGCGACTCACTGCGCCAGCTGCTGGTCCGGACCCGCCGCCAGCTGGGCCGGGCAGCCGACGGCCGGGAGTGGATCGAGCACCTGGGCGGCGGGCAGTACGCGCTGCATCCCGAGGCCAGGGTGGACTGGCACGAGTTCGACAGCCTGGCCCGGCGAGGGATCCTGGCGGCCGACGCTGACTGCCTCAGGAAGGCACTCGGCCTGATCCGGGGCCAGCCGTTTACCGGCTGCTACTACTGGTGGCTCGACCTGGCCCTGACCGAGACGGTGCGGGCCCAGATCGTGGATGCCGCCGAGACGCTCGCCGGCCTGGAACTGGCCGCCGGTGATCCGGCCGCCGCGGGCCGTGCGGCGAGGATCGGCCTGGCCGGTGACGCCGGGGCGGAGCAGCTCTGGCGATCCCTGATGATGGCCGAGCACGCGGCCGGCAATCTCACCGGTGTCCGCGAGGCCTGGAACCGCTGCCTGGAGGTCGTCGGCGAGCTGGCTCCGGACGGCGAGCCGCATCCGCGGACGGCTGCTCTTTACCGCGACCTGATGGCCGGCGGCGGGCCGCACACGGCCTGGGCGGGCAGCTGACGGCCCGCCCGCAGCCGTCACGGCACGGTAACTGAACGCGATCACCTGGGTGATCGCGCGGGGGCATGGTGGTAATGCGGCCTGCAGGTGAAACGATCGTGTGGTGAGGTTGCCCCGACGAGCGCAGCCGGTTGCCGGAAACGACGGCCCGGCTGCGGCTGACAGCGATGGCCCGGAACCGGCCTGGCCGGATTCCAGCCCGGCTGTCCTGGCCCGGGACGCGGCTGCCCCGGCCGGGGCCGGGGCTGGCCAGGCGCCGCAGGGGGGCGGCCCGGCGGAGGAGGGGGCTGGCCCGGCGGAGGAGGGGGCCGGCCCGGCGGAGGAGGCCGCAGGCGCCGGCCGCCAGGAGACCAGCCCGCGTGCGCATGCCGCCACGGCGACCGTCGGGATCCGGGTCGAGGACGACCTGAAGCCGAGGGTCCGGATGCCAGCCGACCTGCTGCGGTGCATCGTCGCGGCGATTGAGATCGTGCTGGTCGCCGGGCTTGCCCGGCTGGGCGTCGAGATCAGCGCCGTGAGCGCGGCCCAGCACCTGCCGAGGGTGCTGCTCACCATCGGATCGGTCGCCTACATCGCGGCGCTCGTCCTCCCGGTCGCGATGGCCGCCTGGCTGGCCATGCGGGGCCAGTGGCGCCGCCTCGCCGAAGCGGTCCTGATCGCCGCCGTCGCCGTGGCCGCGGCCGCGCTGGGCAACTTCGTGCTCCGCCAGCCCCCATTCCAGACTCTGGACGCGGTCCTGGCCCCGCTGGTCAACGGCGTCCGGCTGCAGCCGTTCGACGGGCTGCTCTCCGGCCTGGTGGCCTACACCACGGTCATCGGCCTGGCCGGCCGGCCGCGGTGGCGGACCGGCTTCTGGCTCGTGATCGGGTTCTACTCGGTCATCCTCATCGCGAACTCGCACGCCACCGTGTTCTCGCTGCTGATCACGCTGCTGCTGGGCTCGGTGATCGGATCAGGCCTGCGGTACGCCGTCGGCACCGGATCGGACCGGCCGACCGCCGTGAAGATCGCGATGGCGCTGGCGCCGCTGGATGCGCCACTGGCCGAGATCCGCAGGGTTCCCGAGACCGGAACCGAGAACCGGCGGTACGTCGGCATCACGGCCGACGGCAGCCGGCGGGACATCATCGTCTTCGACCGTGACCAGCAGGCCGCTGACGCCCTCTACCGGATCTACCGCCGCATCCGGCTGCAGACCCAGGTGTCACGGACCGCCATCCTGACGGTGGAGCGCGCCATGGAGCGCCGGGCGCTGCTGACCTATGCCGTCGAGGATGCCGGAGTGGCCACGCCGCGGCTGTGCGCGCTCGTCCGGGTCGGGCCCGAGGCTGCGGTGCTGTGCTACGAGACCTGCTCCGGTACGAGGCTGGCTGAGCTGGATAGCGCCCCGACTGATGAGCAGCTCGGCCGGATCTGGGACACGGTGCTGCGGCTGCATGGCCGGCGGGTGACGCACCGGGCGCTCACCGCCGACCGGATCGTGCTGGCCGGCCGTGAGCGCCGGGACGTCGTCCTGGTCGAGCCCGGCAACGGCGATGTGGCCGCCACCGACCTGCAGCTCCGGCTGGACCTGGCGCAGCTGCTCGCCGAGCTGGCGCTGGCGGTCGGACCCGACCGGGCGGCCCGGCTGGCCATGAGCCGGCTGCGCGGCGATGAGCTGGCCGGGCTGGTGTCCCTGCTGCAGCCGGTGGTCCTGCAGCGGAGCACCAGGACAGCGCTGCGGCAGCACAAGCAGGTGCTGCCGGAGCTCAGGAAGCGGCTGCTCGGCAGCGCGCCCGAGGCCGAGGCACCCCCGATCCAGCTTGAGCGGATCCGGCCGCGGACGCTGGTCACCATGGTGGCCGGCGTCGTCGCCATCTACCTCCTGCTGGGCCAGCTGAAGGGGTACAGCTTCAGCAGCGTGCTCAAGCACGCGGACTGGCGGTGGACGCTGGTCGCGTTCGTGCTCTCGGTTACCACCTACGTGGGGGCCACCCTGTCCCTGACCGGGTTCGTGCTCGAGAAGCTGAACATGGCGCAGACGTTCCTGGCGCAGGTCGCCGGCTCGTTCGTCACCCTGGTCACGCCGGCCGCAGTCGGCGGCGTGGCGCTGAACCTGCGCTTCCTGCGCAAGTCTGGCGTCGCCCCGGCCGAGGCAGCCGCGAGCGTCGGGGTCTCCCAGGTCTTCGCCTTCGCGCTGCACATACTCCTGCTCATCATTTTCGCCGCCCTGACGGGCCGGGCGGAGCACAGCCCGCTGCATATTCCGGGCTGGGTGTTCATCGCGATCGCGGTGCTGGTCGCCGCTGCGCTCACCGCGTTCGCCTTTCCCGCCGGCCGGCGGCTGGCCCGGTCCCGGCTGGCGCCCGCCCTGGGCCAGGTGATCCCGCGACTGCTGGACATCGCGCAGCGGCCGGTCAAGCTCGCCGAGGGCGTGGGCGGCGCATTCCTGCTCACCGCGACGTACATCCTCTGCCTGGACGCCTCAGTCAGGGCACTGGGCGGCTCGGTCGCGCTGGTCAGCGTGGCCGTCGTTTACCTCACCGGTAGCGCGATCGGCTCCGCCGTGCCGACGCCAGGCGGCCTGGGCGCGGTCGAGGCGGCGCTGTCCGCCGGACTGACGGCGGCCGGCCTGCCGGGCGCCAAGGCCATCAGCGCCGTGTTGCTGTTCCGGCTGCTGACCTTCTGGCTGCCGGTGCCGCTCGGCTGGATCTCGATGAGCTACCTGCAGCGGCACGACGCGCTGTGAGCACGGCCGGGCCATGTCACGGTGCCGCCAGCCGCAGTTCGGTCACCGAGTTCGCGGCCAGGTTGGTCACCCAGACCGTGCGGCCCTCGGCCGCCAGGCCGGTCGGATTATCGAAGCCGTAGCGCGCGCCCGCCAGGGCCTGCACGAGCACTCCCGTCCGCGTGTCGATCTCGCTGACCGAATTGCTGAGCGAGTTCGCGACCCACAGCCGCCCGGGCGTGACGGCCATGGCCGCGGGATTGCGGAAGCCGTAACGGCGGCCGGCCAGGGTGCGGACCAGCCTGCCGGTAGCCAGATCGATCTCGGTCACTGAGGCGCCGGCCTCGCTGGCCACCCACAGGTCGGGGCCGGCCGCGGCGATCGCGGTGGGGTCCGCGAGGTGATAGCCGCTGGCCAGCACCGTGATGACAGCCCCGGTGACGGCATCCATCTCGGTGACCGAGTTGCCGGCCGCGTTGGCCACCCAGACCCGGCCGGGACTGATCGCGACGGCGGCCGGATCGTCGAAGCCGTACCGGGTACCGGAAAAGGCAGCAATCCTCGATCCGGTGCGCGCGTTCAGCTCGGTCACCGAATTGTCGCCGGCGTTGGCCACCCAGAGTCGCGTCCCGGACAAGCCAAGCGCATAAGGACTGGACAGCCCGGAAGCTGCCGTTACGGTGCGCTCTAACGCGCCGGTCAGCTCGCTGATCTCGGTCATGGTGTTCGCCGGCACATTTGCTATCCAGACATGACCGTCGCCAACGGCCACGGCATCGGGCCCGCGGAAGCCGTACCGGCGGGCCGGCATCGCGCTGATCGGCGCCCTGGTCACGGCGCTCAGCTCGGTCACCGAGTCGCCGAGCACATTGGTGACCCAGAGGCGGCTGCCGACTACGGCGATGGCGCTCGGGCCCTCGAATTCATACGGCCTCCCGGAGACCACCCAGACGGCGGAGACCTGGGCAGCAGGCAACTGAGCAGCGGGCTCGTCGGCGGACGGGACCCGGCCTGCCGTGGCCGCGCTGGCCCGCGCGCAGCCAGCCGAGCCGGCGGTGCCGCACCGCGCGGCCGGCGAGCGCGGGTGCCCGGCCCCGGTCCGCGCGGACACGATCGCCAGCACGGCCAGGACCGCGACGCTGATCGCGGCCACGATGGCGACCGCGAAGCGCCGTCGGCGCGACCAGGAGACCGGCCTGGCCGGCGGCCGCGCCGTATGCCGCGGACTGTACCCTGTATTCGCCATTTACTGTGTTTTTCCCTGGCACTAGGAAATGGGCAATTAAACTTCGCCGCTTTCTCATTCTAATGATCGCTGAATATGAGCTCGCGCGTTTCAGGGCGGCACGGATCCCGCACTAGCATGGACATCTCGCGCATCGGGAGCCGGCCGTGCCAGGAGGGTGGCGGGCAGGGGAGGGTGGCAGGAGTCAATGGACTGGCACGACATCACGGACCTGCCGTTCGCCGATGCGCTGGAGCCGCACAGCGGCGGCCTCAGCCCGGACTCCGTCTACGACACCGTGCACTTCGACCGGGTCACCTTCGCTGACGAGCGGGCCGCGAGCAGCCGGTTCATCGACTGCGCCTTCACCGGGGTCACGGTGCAGGGCGGGCGGCTGCAGCGGGCCAGGTTCAGCGACGTGCTCCTGCGCGATGTGCGGCTGGTGACGACCAGCCTGGCGGAGACCAGCTGGGCCGGCGTGACCGCTGAACGGAGCATGGCGGCGGGCGTGGAGGCGTTCGGGGCGCAGCTGCGCCGGGTGACCTTCCGGGGCTGCAAGCTCGACTCGGTGAACTTCCGCGAGGCGCGGCTCACCGACGTGACGTTCGACAGCTGCGACCTGCGCGACGTGGACTTCGCCGGCGCCACCCTGACCAGGACGGCGTTCCCCGGCTCCCGGCTGGCCCGGACGGATTTCAGCCGCGCGCGGCTGGCCGGGACCGACCTGCGCGGCGCGGAGCTCGGCATCATCATCGGCGCGGACTCGCTGCGCGGTGCCATCGTCAGCACCGGTCAGCTCGCGTTCCTGGCTCCGCTGCTGGCGGAGACCCTGGGCATCGTCGTCAGCGACGACTAGGCCAGGCGGCCTGCGGTCAGCCCAGCCTGGCGATGGCGAGCGCCGCGGCCAGCAGCGCCACGCTCCACGACATCGCCCGCAGCGCGTGCTCCAGTGGCGACAGCAGGCGGGCCCGGTCCAGCGCGACGACCCGGCCGTCGGCCAGCGTCACGCTGCCGGTGATCAGCACGGTCTTGCGGCGCAGCATCCTGGCCGGCGTGCTGAGGCTGCGCTGCGCCGCGGACAGGCCGAGTGCCGCCGCCGCCGCGATCACCGGTGCGATGGCCAGCGTCCCGGCCTCGGCGACATACCCGGTCAGGACCGGGAAGGCGCCCCAGGCCGCGGCGAAGCCGAGGTCGGTGTGCACGATGCCGCCCAGCAGCTCCGCGTTGTACGCCACCACCAGCAGCACTCCGGCGAACATGAAGGGCAGCAGCACCCAGCCCACCCTGATCAGGCCCCAGACCCCGAGGCTGACCGCCCCGGCCAGGCTGAGCACGACGACGGCCCAGAGCACGGCCGCCGGGATCTGCGTCTGCAGCGGGCGGCCGTGCAGCTCGTCGAGCGCGTGCGCGCCGAGGCCGACGGCCAGGAAGAAGGCGGCCAGCGTGGCGAGGAGCTGGGTGAGCTGCGGGTGCGGCGCCAGCGAGGCGCCGATGACGACGTAGGACAGGTGCCAGGCCGTGTAGGGCGGGTGCAGCAGGGTCCACCAGTCCCGCCAGCCGCCCGGCCGGGCCGCGTAGTAGGCGGGCCGGGACGCGGCCGGCTGGTGCGGCGGGGAGTCGGGCTCCGCGGCGGGCGGGCCCCCCGGCTGCCCGTCACTCACCTGCGCGGGTTCCCCACATGACCAGGCCGCCGCCCAGGCTCATGACCCGGCAGCCGACATCGGTCAGCCCGGCCTGCTGCCATGCCCTGACGGTCCAGTCCAGCGGGTAGCGCCGGTAGTGCCGGGAGATGTTCGGCCCGAGGAAGCGGCCGACCGCGAACCACTCCCGGCCGCCAGTCAGGGCGCCCCCGGCGGGCAGCAGCAGCCGGGTGTAGAGCCACCACCAGAATCGCCAGAAGGGGCTCGGCGGGGCCAGGAACTCCAGGCTGGCGACCGTCCCGCCCGGCTTCACCACCCTGGCCAGCTCGGCCAGCGTGGCCTGCGGATCGGCGACGTAGCGGAGCAGGTAGGTGAACGTCAGCGCGTCGAAGGCGGCGTCGGGGAAGGGCAGCTGCTCGGCCCGCCCGGCCAGCAGGGCGATCCGCTCCCGCTGGCCTGCGGCCGCGACATTTCGCCCGCCCTGCCTGAGCATCTGCTCGGTCAGGTCGATGCCGACGACCCTGGCCGGGGTGCGGCGGGCGATCTGCAGGGCGACCCCGGCCGTGCCCGACGCGACGTCCAGGACGAGCTTGCCGCCCGACGGCACGATCCGGTCCACCATGGCGCGGCGCCAGCGGCCGTTCTGGCCCATCGAGAGGATCTCGGCCAGCCGGTCATACCGGGCCGGGAGAGGCGTGAACAGGTGCTGGGCAAAGCGGTTCCGCTCGTCGGCAGCAGGAAGCGGCACGGCGTCTCCTCAGGGCTCGGCACTTCACCGTACGCCCCGGGTGCGTGGTCAGCGCAAGCGCCGGCGCGGTGGCGCCGCAGCGGGCTGAGCGTCGCGACCCGGGTACGCAGAGAGACCGATTCCAGAATCGTTTACCATGGCTTTACTGTTTCATGGTTTAACCATGACGGTTTACTCATGTACGTTCACGGCGACGCCCCGAGCAGGTCCGGTCAAATCATGGCTTAATACGATCAAGCGGAAAGAGAAAGGGGACTGCAAACCGCCGAGCTTCGATAGCGCGCCGGGACCTGCGCCAAACGGCCAGAAGGAGTCTGGATGACACGTCGCTGGGCCATTCCTGTCACCACCATCGTCCTCGCGCTCGGCTCGATGCTCGCCGCCGCGGGCGGCGCCTCCGCCGTGACTGCGGCGGCACCGCACACCACCACGGTCCGCCCCGGCGCCGCCGTGCACTCGTTCACGCCCGGCGGAACCCTGGTCCGGCCGGCCGGCGGCCTGCGGCTGCACAGCCATGGCCGGTTCACCGAGGCCGAGAGCACCAACTGGTCGGGCTACGCCGCGACCGGCGGCAATGGTGCCTTCAGCAGCGTGTCCGCCACCTGGACCGAGCCGACCGCGCACTGCACCAAGCGAGCCGACCAGTACGCGGCGTTCTGGGTGGGCCTGGACGGCTACTCCAGCGATTCCGTCGAGCAGACCGGAACGGACTCGGACTGCGACGGCCGGACGCCGGACTACTACGGCTGGTACGAGATGTATCCGGCCAACCCGGTTTACTACACCAGCACCGTCGAGCCCGGCGACTCGTTCAGCGCCTCGGTCACCTTCAGCGGCACCGAGACCTACACGCTGGTGCTGAAGGACCTGACCCAAGGCTGGACGCAGAAGGTCACCAAGAACGAGAGCGGCCTGGCCCGCTCCTCAGCCGAGGTCATCACCGAGGCACCGTCGTCGGAGTCCGGCGTGCTGCCGCTCGCTGACTTCGGCACCGTTAACTATGGCTCGTCCACGGCCAATGGCAGCTCGCTGAGCGCGGATAACCCGACCGAGATCATCATGATCGACAACAGCGGCGCGGACAAGGACTCGACCAGCGGCATCAGCGGCTCTGGCGGGTTCAGCAACACCTGGCTGAGGTCGAACTGAGCTCAGCCAGGTCCCGGTTAGCCGGGCGCTGGCTGCAACGTGTTGCAGCTGGCTCTGCCCCGGTGGCCCTGGCCGCCGGGGCAGAGCCAGCCTGCTCGGGGCGGGCCCCTACCTCTAGGCCCGCGTCCCGGCAATGTCCGCGTGTGCGATTACATCCCTGGTCGGCGGCGGCCCGCGGGACCGGCGAGCTTGCCGCCGCGCCGCCGGCAGTGACGGCGTCAGGCCGCCGGCATCGGCTTGTACCGGAACTGGCTGAACAGGGTGACCTGGTCGCACAGGTGCGGGCTCGGCGCCCCGGCGGCCGAGATGAAGCCGCTCTCGCCCGGCGGCAGCTCGTCCCGCCCGGTGACCGCGCGGCCGACGTCCACCGCCATCATGAACGTGCTGCGGTTCTGGCTGGCGCTCGTGCCGCAGTGCGTCGTCACCCCGGCGGCCAGCGGGTCCAGGCTGTCCCAGTCCTGGTCCTGCGCCGGGGCATAGCCCCACCGGGCAATGTCGGGGGTGCCGAACCCCGGCACGTCCTGGCCGAGCTGGGTGCCCGTGCCGGACAGGATGGTGATGGCGTCGTTCAGGCTCTCGACCAGCAGCTGGTCACGGTGGCCGGCGAAATAGCTGTCGGTGTAGCAGAGCGTTCCGCATGGCTCTACCCCGCGGGTGCGGGCCAGGATGTGGTAGAGGAAGTTGTAGGTGCCCATCCCGCCCAGGCCGCCGTAGTTCCCCAGGCTCGCCAGCGCCGGGTCACTGAAGTTCACCGCGCCGGTGTACTGCTCGCCGGGGAACGTGCCGCCCTGGAACACGTTGCGCTCGTAGGCCTCCAGGAAGTTCATGAAGATCGACATCGCCGGGCTGCCCAGCGTCGTGACGCCGTTCCAGTGCCGCAGGACGCGCACCGCCGCCGCCAGGTCGGGATGCGTCGCCGGGCTGGTCAGCGGACTGCGGGCGGCCGCGAGCCGCTGATAGGCGCGGACCAGGTACGGGATGAAGTACGGCGCGGCCGGCCGGGTGTTGTCCTGGTTGTCGATCGTGCCGATGACGTGCTCGATGTGCTCCAGGTACCCGGTGGTGATCGTCCGGCTGGACCGCAGCAGCTGGCTGATCAGGCTCGACCGGAAGATCGTGCCCCAGTACTCGTCGCCCTCGTTCTGCTGGTAGAAGGCGGCCGCCGACGGCTTGGTGTTCCAGTTATCCAGGAACCCCTGGGCCGGGTTCACGCTGCGGGGCATATTTCTGAACGAAACGAAGCCCTTCCACTGCTCGGTGCCGTTGCCCAGCGCCGGCAGCCGCGGGTCAACGACGGCGAAGGACGGCTCGATCGGCACCAGGCCGTCACCGAAGTACGCGATGTTGCCGCGGCGATCGGCGTAGAGGAAATTGTGCAGCGTGGTGACCAGGCTCATCGAGTGCCGGAACTGGCTGACATCGGTGTCGCCGCCGAGCTGCGCGAACCCGGTCAGCGAGCCAGTTTCCCGATCCCAGGACGCGAACCGGATCGAGAAGGCCACCCCGTCCGCCGGGTCAGCGGAGAAGACCGGGCCGTCGATGGTGCGGTACACGGTGAAGCTCTGCGGCGCGCCGCCGGCCACGGCGATCTGCTCCCTGATGGCCGTCATCGGGATGCGCTTGCCGTCGAACAGGTAGGTCGGCGGGCTGGCGGAGAAGTCGACGCCGGTGTCCGCGTAGATGCGCTCGTCGACGTTTTCCTCGCTGGTCGTTGTCCAGGCGATGTCGGCGTTACGGCCGATCAGGATGAATGGCTCGCCGGTAATGGCCATCCCGCCGGCGTCGTAGCCGGGCGCGTGCAGGTAGACCTCCCAGTCCACGCTCGGCGTGCCGAAGCCCTCCTGCGGCGCGCCCCACAGCAGCGCATGATGGTCCGCCGAGCGCCAGGGCGCGACGGCGATGGCGTTGGACCCGCCGTGCGAGAGCACCCGCAGGCTGATGCCGGTTTTCAGGATCGTCTTCCGGTCATTGGCCAGCGCCGCCGTGGCCTGCGCCAGCGCGGCGTGGCTAACGCTGGCTAGCTGGGCCAGCGAACGGGCGGTGGCGATGTCCTGGCTGGTGACGTGCTCGCTGGTGGCCGTCAGCACGGCACTGGCGGGGCCCGGCGGGACCGTGGTCGGCGCGGTCGTGTCGTCGATCCAGCGGGCGTCGTTGAAGATGGCCATCGCGTCGGCATCGGCGTGCGGATCACCCCTGGCCGTCAGCTCGCCCTGCAGGTACTGCAGGAAGCCCAGGTTCTGCAGCTCGCTGCCGCCTCCGCCGCCGAACTCCCTGGCCAGGTAATCGCCGACCGCCACGGTGTCCTCGGGCGTCCAGGGCGCGGGCCGGTAGGGCCCGGCCAGCCCCAGCGCCTTGCCGAGCACGAAGAACTCGTAGGGCACGTCCGCCTGCATGCTGGCGGCCGACGCGTAGGCGGACCGCTCGTAGGCGTTGATGCCGTCGGAGAACTCCTGCAGGGCCTGCCGCATAGCCGGGGAGAGGGATCGGTACTGGGCCCGGAGCTCGGCCGGGGTGTAGAAGAAGGTGCGGACGGTCTCGTCCTGGCTGAGCTGGCCGGCCCCGAAGATCGCCGACAGGGTTCCCTCGACCGAGCGGCGGGTCAGCTCCAGCTGCACCATCCGGTCCTGGGCCTGGGCCCAGCCATCGCCGAACCAGGCACCGCGCATCGAGCCGGCGTAGACACTCGGCACGCCGTAGGAGTCGCGCGTGATCACCGCGGCCTCGGCGCCGCGGCCCACCCGCTCGGAGCCCCGCTGGCCGGCGAGCGCCCGGCCAGGCTGCGGCGCTGCGGCCGCGGCCGGAACCAGCGCGGCGAGTGCCGCCAGCGCCATCGCCGCGATGCTGGCCGCCAGCCGGACTGTCCTGCCCCGGTGCACGGACAATCCACTCACCTCCGCGACGGGCCGCGCCATCCGGTGCCAGTGCCTGCCGGAAATGGCGAGCGATTCTGATCGGGAAAGGCACGCGCCTGCGCAGCGGCGCGCCAGGAAAATCGGGCATGCAGCGATATAGCTGCTCGGAAGTTAACGTGCGGTTAGCCGGGTGTCAATGAGCAGATGGCATCCAGTCAGGCGTGCACGGCGGCAGCCAGCCGGGCCATTGCAAGTAGTTCGGTGTCGAAGAACCAGCTGCCGTCCGTGGTCAGCGGCAGGAGCTCCTGCGCCTTGTCCCGGCGGATGGCCGTGAAGCCGCACTGGGCGTCCGAGAACCGGGTTCCGAGCGTCGCCCTGGAGCAGCAGGTTGTCGCAGCGGGAGATCACTTCCCGGCGCGGCCCGCGCACGACTCGCGCGCCGCGGGCCAGCCGGGTGCTGAACGGGAACCGCGATCTCACCGCGCTCTGAAGCTCAGCGCGCTGAACTGCGGAAACCGGCAGTTGCCGACGATCTCAGCTGACTAGCCAGCGCCACCGTGGTCAGCGCCGCCGACCCTAACGCGGCTTTCGCAACGAATGGGCAAATCGAGGCCCGATCAGCGGGTAGCTGCCTCCTGAGCATGGCAAGATCCCCCCATGAAGGGGCTCCTCATCCAAGACGGCGCGGTCACCGGCGCTACCCAGCAGGGGATCGAGCAGGCTGCCGCCGGCGGCGGATTCTTCTGGCTCGATCTCGACATCCACGACCCCGGGCCGGACGACGACGTGACCGGAATGCTGACCAGGACGTTCCGCTTCCATCCCGTGGCCGTCGAGGCCGCCGACAAGTTCGGCCAGCGGGCCCGCATCGATGAGTACGACGACTTCGTCCACATCGTCACCTTCGGCATGGCCGGCGACGGGAAGAGCGTGGCCGAGGTGCACTGCTTCGTCACCGAGAAGTTCATCATCAGCATCCACCAGGGCAACTGCCCGGCCCTGGCCACGGTGCGCGACCGCATCGGCAACCACCACTCACGGGACGTGGCCGCGCCGCAGGTCGCCATCTTCTACCTGATCATGGATACCCTGATCGACTCGTTCTTCCCGGTGCTGTCGGACTTCGACGACTCGATCGACGACCTGGAGGGCGCCATCCTGAAGACCCCGACGGAAGCGCAGCTGGGCACGCTCTTCGGCATGAAGCGGGAGATCATGACGATCCGCAAGGTCATCACGCCGCAGCGGGACATGATCGCCAGCCTGAACAACGGGATGGTCGCGATCCCCGGCATGACCGACCAGGGATCGGTTTACTTCCGCAGCCTGTACGACCACCTGATCCGGATCAGCGACATGGTGGACGGCTACCGTGACCTGATCAGCGGCGCCATGGACACGCACCTGTCCATGGTCTCCAACCGGTTGAACGTGATCATGAAGCAGCTGGCCATGATCGCCACGATCTTCCTGCCGCTGGGCTTCCTCACCGGGTTCTTCGGGCAGAACTTCGCCTGGCTGACTGGTCATCTGCAAGTCAGCTTCCGCTACTTCCTCTTCCTCGGCCTCGGCTCGGAGCTGGTCGCGATCGTCCTGCTGTTCATCGTGTTCAAGAAGCGCGGCTGGCTGGGCAGCGGCCCCACGGCCTGAGCGACCCGGCCCGGCCCCCGCCGGAGAGGAACCCCCCATGTCCTTCCTGCCCGCCGCCGTCCAGGAGTCCGACATCGCGACCTCCCGGCTGCGCATGCACGTGCTCCAGTCCGGCCCGGCGGACGCCCCCGGCCTCGTGCTCGTGCACGGCAACGTCTCGTCGGCCCGGTTCTTCGCCGAGCTGATGACCGTGCTGGGCGAGCGCTGCCACTGCGTGGCCCCTGACCTGCGGGGCTTCGGCCAGTCCGCGCGGGTGCCGGCGGACGCGCGGCGCGGCCTGCGGGACTTCAGCGATGACCTGCACGCGCTGCTGGCCGAGACTGACCTGGTGCCCCGCGGCGCCCCCGTGCACCTGCTCGGCTGGTCACTCGGCGGCGGGGTAGTGATGCAGTACGCGATGGACCATCCGGGAGCGGCCGCGTCCATCGTGCTGGAGAGCGCGATGTCGCCGTACGGCTTCGGCGCGACCCGCGACATGGCCGGCACGCCCTGCTGGCCGGACTTCGCCGGGTCCGGCGGCGGCACGGCCAGCCCTGAGATGGTGCGCAGGCTGGCAACAGGTGATCGCGGTGCCGAGGACGCCACGTCGCCGCGCAACGTGCTCACCCACCTGTACGGCCAGCTGACGGATCTCGCGCCGGAGGTCGAGGACGCCCTGGTCGAGGGGATGCTGGAGATGGCGATCGGCGACGACTTCTACCCCGGCGACCAGGTCGCCTCGGCCAACTGGCCGGGCACGGCACCGGGGGAGCGAGGGGTGAACAACGCGATCTCGCCGAGGTACTGCGACCTGTCCGCGTTCGCCGCCATCGAGGACCGCCCGGACGTGCTATGGATCCGCGGCGACGCCGACCAGATCGTCTCCGACGCCTCGCTGGTCGACCTGGGCCGCCTCGGCGCCCTGGGCGCGGTGCCCGGCTGGCCCGGCCAGGATGCGTACCCGGCGCAGCCCATGGTGAGCCAGATGCGGGCCGTGCTCGACCGCTACCAGGCGGCCGGCGGCCGGTACGCCGAGCACGTGCTGGCCTGCGGGCACTCGCCTCACCTCGAGCGTCCCGGTGAATTCGCCGAGGCCGTCACCGGCTTTCTCGATGGCATCGGCCAGCGCTGACCGAGACGACCTGGCATCGACTGGCCACGCACGTGGAGCCGGCCCGGATTAGCTGGCCGGCCCCGCTGCGTCCCCGGCGGCGTCCGCCCGCGGCTGCCAGTGCCCCGGGCGGCTGAGGGATGCAGGCAGCCCGGTGCGCGGATCGCCCTTCGCCGCATCGAGCTGAGACTGAGTGAGGAAGATGCTCTCGGTGAGGTCCGCGCCGCTCAGCTCGGCTCCCCGCAGGTCTGCCCCGGTCAGGTCGGCCAGCCTGAGCCGGGCCCCGCTGAGATCGGCGCCGATCAGCCGGGCGCCGCGCAGGCTCGCGCCACTCAGGTCAGCGCGGCGCAGGTCCCGTCCGGTGAGGTCGGCGCCTTTGAGCTCGGCGCCTCTCAGGCCGGCTGGCTGGCGGGCGGCGCCGTGCCCGCCGCGGCGCCTGCCAGCCGCCGCCGCCGTCCCGGTCCCGGTCCCGGTTTCGGGTCCGGGTCCGGCCCGGGCACCGCCGGCCGCCGCGATACCGGACCGGGCACGCTCGCTCGCCGCCAGCAGCAGCCTGCTGACGTCCTCCCGGTGCGCCGCGACGTCCAGCCTCAGCAGGTCCTCGGCGCTGGACCGGGTCAGCTGCCCGGTTTCCTCGATCGCGCGGCTGAGCTCATCGTGCAGCGGTCCGCGCTGCTGCAGCGCCGCTGCCTCGCTCAGGTACCAGAGCAGCTCGTGCAGCTGCCGCATGACCAGGAATACCGCGAACATCTGCCCGGCCAGCGCGGGCGCCCGCCGCCAGTCCTGCCCGCCGTAGGTGACCTGGACGACCTGCTGGCCGGCGCCGAGGCAGTCATAGACGGCGCAGCCGGGGAAGCCGCGCTGCCGGAGCTGATCATGAATGCCGCAGCGGAAGTCCCGCTGCAGATGCGGGCACGGCTGGCCGGCTTGTCGATGGCGAAGTCCGCCGACGCCGTGAAGGCAGGGGCGGTGCAGCACAGCCCGGCGCACCGGGCGCAGTCAGCGCGCAGGTCCACGGCTAGCTTTCGGCTGTCTCGGCCAGCCGGGGGAGCGTGATGGTGAATCTCGTCTCGCCGGGCCGGCTGGTGACGTCGACCTGGCCCTGGTGGGCGGTGACGACCGCGTCCACGATCGCCAGGCCGAGGCCGGTGCTGCCGGCCGCGTGCGACCGTGCGCTGTCGCCTCGCACGAAACGCTCGAACACTCCCGGCTGCAGTTCCGCCGGGATCCCCGGACCGTCGTCAGTCACGCTGACGCGAGCAATGCCGTCGCCGGCCCCGGAACCGCCGGGCTGGCCCGCTCCGGCGGGAACGGTCAGCGCCACGGTCACCGTCGTCCCCGACGGCGTGTGCCGGGCGGCGTTGCTGAGCAGGTTGGCGAGCACCTGGTGCAGCCGGTACTCATCGCCCCGGACCAGGACCGGCTCGTCGGGCAGCTCGAGCTGCCAGCGGTGATCCCGGCTGGCCGCTCGCGCGTCGCTGGTCACGTCGATGGCCAGGCGGGTCAGGTCGACCGGCTCGGCGGCCAGCGGCCGGCCAGCATCCAGCTGGGCCAGCAGCAGCAGCTCATCGACCAGCACGCTCATCCGGGCGGACTCGGACTGGACCCGGCTCAGCGCGTGCGCCACCTCATCGGGCACCGGGCCCGGGTTGCGCCGGGCCAGTTCCGCGTAGCCGCGGATGGCGGCCAGCGGCGTGCGCAGCTCGTGGCTGGCATCGGCGGCGAACCGGCGCAGCCTGGCCTCGCTCTTCTCCCGCCGGGCTAGCGCCGACTCCACGTGCCCGAGCATCCGGTTGATGGCGGCGCCCACCTGGCCGACCTCGGTGCGGGGATTGGCGTCCGGAACCCGTTCCGGCAGGCTGACCGCACCACTGGCCAGCGGCAGCTGGGTGACCCTGGTCGCGGTCGCGGCCACTCGCCGCAGCGGTCGCAGCGACAGCCGCACCCAGGCGGTGCCGATGATCCCGGTGAGCAGCAGCGCGGCCGAGAACACCGCGACCTCGGCGATCGCCACCTGGCGCAGCGTGCTGTTGACCCCGCTGAGCGGCAGGCCGCTGATGTAGACGCCGTCGGCCGTGCTGGTCGCCATCACCCGGTACTGGCCGTAGGAGGAGAGCGTGACCGTCCGCGGCCGGCCGTTGCCGGCCAGTTTCGCCAGCTCGCGCTCGTCGGCTGCGGTGAGGTGGCAGCTACCGTCGGCGATGTAAGGGTTCTTGATCCCGCCGCTGATGACGGCGGCGGTAAAGGTCTGTCCGGCCTGCTGCTGCGCGCACAGCGCCGGGCCGGGGCTGTCGTCCTTATCGCCCTGCCCGCCTGGATGCGGGGCCTGGCCGCCGTCATTACTGTCGCCATCGCCAGGCGGGTGCGACGGCGGCGGGTTGATGCAGGTCGCGTAGCGCTGGCTGGCGGTGGCCAGCTCCTGGTCCAGGCCGCTGATCAGGACCGTGCGCAGGTGCGCGTACGTGACAGCGCCGACCGTGAAGCAGGCCAGCGCCAGCAGGGCCAGCAGCCCGGCGACGAGTCGCCCGCGCAGCGTCCGGGCAGCCAGCCACCGGCCGGCGCGGCCGCTGCCGCGGGCGCGCGGGCCGTCAGCTGGTTCCGGGCGGGGTGGCATGGATCAGGCCGCGGGCTTGAGCACGTAGCCGACACCGCGGACCGTGTGGATCAGCGGCTCCCGGCCGGTGTCGATCTTCTTGCGCAGGTAGCTGATGTAGAGCTCGACGACGTGAGCCTGGCCGCCGAAATCGTAGTTCCAGACCCGGTCCAGGATCTGCGCCTTGGACAGCACCCGGCGCGGATTGCGCATCAGGAAGCGGAGCAGCTCGAACTCGGTCGCGGTCAGCTCGATCAGCTCGCCGCCCCGGCGGACCTCGCGGGCGTCCTCGTCCATGGTCAGGTCGCCGACCGTGATCTCGGTGCCGCTGCGGGCCCGGGCGATGCCCGCCCGCCGCAGCAGCCCGCGCAGCCGGGCCAGCACCTCCTCGATGCTGAACGGCTTGGTGACGTAGTCGTCGCCGCCCGAGGTGATCCCGGCCACCCGGTCCTGCACCGAGTCGCGGGCGGTCAGGAAGAGCACGCACACGTGCGGGAGGATGGCCCGGACCCGGCGCAGCACCTCCAGGCCGTCGAAATCCGGCAGCATGATGTCCAGCACGATGGCGTCCGGCTCGAACTCACGTGCCGTCCTGACCGCGCTCAGGCCGTCGGCGGCGGTACGGATGTCCCAGCCCTCATAGCGCAGCACGCTGGCCAGCAGCTCGGCGAGGCTGGGCTCGTCGTCCACGACCAGGACGCGGACCGGGCTGCCGTCCGCGCGCACGTCGCCGCGGGCTGCCGTATCGGGAGCTGTCGCCCCGTGCGCTGTCTGTGGTCCATCCATGACGCTCATCATGCTTCCAGGATGCAGGCTGGGTATCGGGAGTCGTTCTGTATGGCTTCTGAGTTTCCTCTGAATGCAGGCTATCGGCTGGTCAGGAGGCCCGGCAGAGCAGCAGCGCCAGGGCGGGGCAGTCCGTGACGGCGCGCCGGGCCTCGCGCTCGAGCCGGACCGGGACGGGCCGGTCGGCGACGACCGGGTAGCCCCATTCGTCGAGCGTGATGAGCTCGGGGAGCAGCTCAGCGCACACTCCGTGGCCGCTGCAGGCGATCGGGTTAACCCGGATCCTGGTGGTCATCTCAGCTCCAGTCGCCCTCGCGCGGGCCCGCCGCGGCGGGCAGGGGCAGGAACGGGCGGCCGGCGCTTGCCGTGCACCGCCCCCGGCTATGCAGATCGGTCTCGGCTGCGAACACTGACAGTGCGCTGGTTACGAAACGAATAGATCCATCCGGATGGTGACACGCCCCCCGGCCCGGCATCAGGCCGGACCAGCGGCGCAGATCGGCGAGCGCGCCGGGGGCGGGCCGGGGCACGGCCAGCTCGGCCAGCGCTGCCGCGATGCGCGGCAGCCCGTTGAAGCACGGCCCGCACTGGCCAGCCGACTCCAGGGCCAGGTAGCGCATGACCCGCGCGGTCTCGGCCAGCCCGCACCGGCCGGCCGGCAGCTCGGCCAGCACGCCGGCGCCGACGAACGCGCCGGCCGGCCTGAGGGCGGCGTTGCTCAGGGTCAGCTGTGACGCGCGAGCCGTCGTCAGCCAGGCGCCGTGGTAGCCGCCGCACAGGACGGCCTGGACGCCGGGCCCCAGGGGGAGCAGCGAGCGCAGCGGCGTGCCCAGCGGGACCTCGGTGATCGCGCTGCGCCCGTCGGCCCGGTGCAGGCTGCACAGCATGCTGCCGGGCTCGTCCGCGGTGCCGAGACCGCGGAACCAGGGAGCGCCGTAGCGGGCGATCAGCGCGATCTGCGCCAGCGTCTCGACGTTCTGCACCAGCGTGGGCCGGCCGGCCACGCCGCGCTCATAGACGCCAGCCCGCTTGAAGGCCGGCACGGCCGGCCCGCCGCTCAGGCTGGCGACCAGCGCTGATTCCTCACCGGACAGGAAAGCCTCCGGCGCCTCCGCCACCTGCACCCGGACGCGGTCGAGTCCGGCGGCGGCTCGCTGCCCGGCCGCGTCGGCCATCCGGGCCGGCAGGTCATGGTCTCGCTGGACGTAGAGCACGGCCACGTCAGCGCCGACCGCCTCGGCGGCCAGCTGCAGGCCGTCCAGGACCAGGTGCGGTGCGCTGCGGAGCAGGTAACGGTCCTTGCCGCTCGCGGGCTCGCCCTCGGCGCCGTTGCCGACGGCCACCGGCGAGCGGCCCGCCGCCAGCACGGCGGCCATCTTGCGGTGCACCGGGAAGGCCGCGCCGCCCCGGCCGGTCAGCCCTGCCGCCGCCAGCTCGGGCACCAGCGCCTCCGGCCGGCCCCGGTAGGGCAGCGGCCCGTGGCTGGCCAGATGGCCGGGCAGGCTGACCGGTCCGGCCGCGGCGGGCGGCAGCAGCCGGGGCTGCGGGCGGCCGGCGGCTGCGGCGGGGCCGCGGCCGGCGGATGCGGCGGGGCCGTGGCCGGCGGATGCGGCGGGGCCGTGGCCGGCGGCTGCGGTGGGGGCGCAGCCGGAGGTGCTGCCGGGGGTGCCGCGGCCGCGGTCCGCCGTGGCGCGGGCGATCATGCTGGTGCTCATCGGTTACCTGCCGTTATGCGCTGGTGTGCACGGTCGGGACGGGGAGTGCCCGGTGCTGCGGTGCGCCGGCCGGGCCCGTGCTGGCCTGAGCCGTGCTGGCCTGAGCCGTGCTGGCCTGAGCCGTGCTGGCCTGAGCCGTGCTGGCCTGAGCCGTGCTGGCCTGAGCCGTGCTGGCCTGAGCCATGCGTGACCGGGCTGCGCTGGCCGGAGCTGGTCCGGGATTCGGCGCTGGCCAGGATGCGCGCGGCCCGGTGCGCCCCGGCCGGGGCCAGCCGCGAGCTGGCGATCCGCCAGGCAAGTGCCGCGGCGACGGCCGCGGCGCAGCCGATCCCGGCATCCAGCAGGGGGCCGCTCTGCATGTCGGTGCTGGCGCCGATGCTGTGCGCGAACGCGACCGGCCAGGTGGCGTAGGCGGCCCAGTGCACGGCGCGCCAGGTCCGCCGCCCGATCCGGCCGCGCAGCAGGCTGGTGATGATCAGGGCGGCCATCAGGTCGAGCGCCACCGCCCCCAGCCCCAGCCAGAACGGCTCATAGTGCGACGCGAACGGCACGATCGCGGCGGCCAGCCCGATGCTGACATAAGGATCGGCTATCGCGGTCGCGACATGCAGGCCGACGAACGCCACGGCCAGCAGCGAGACGCTGCGGTGCAGGCTGGTGGCGCCGAACCGGGGCAGGCCGGGCAGCCGGCCCTGGCGGTTCACCACGATGCCGAGCACCATAACGAGCGTCAGCAGCCCGAGCGCGACGACGCCGGTGGCCCGGCTGGTGTACCAGAGCGCCGTGCCCGAGGCGATCCCGTTCATCTTCTGCTCCGCTCGAATGATCCTGCTGGTGGCGTGCGGGCGGGTGCCCGCCCCATTGACAATGCCGGGCGTTCCGCAGCCGGGGATCTGGGCTTGCTCTGCGCCGGCTCTGAAACGGCGGGCGCGACCAGCTGGATCGCTCGCGGGCGGCCGGCGGCCAGCGCGCGCCGGTGCGGGCTAGCGCAGCAGGCCGAGAGCGAGAAGGTCCTGCCGCAGCCGGGCAGCCGAGGTAAAGGGCTCGGCGATGATGCCGAGCTCGCGCGCGGCCTGCACGTTGGCGGCGGAGTCGTCCACGAAGAACGTCGCCTCCGGACGCAGGCCGTAGCGGTGCATCAGGATCTCGAAGATCCGGTGGTCCGGCTTGGCCACGCGCTCGATGCCGGAGATGACGTAGCCGTCGAACAGCTTCATGAACGGGTAGCGCGCCAGCCGGAGCGGGAAGGTCTCGGCCTCCATGTTGCTGAGCGCCAGGCACCGCGTGCCTCCGGCGGTCAGGTCCGCCAGTACCTGGACGGTGTCCTCCAGCGGCCCGGCGACCATTTCCTCGCTGCGCTCGGCCCAGGCCGTGATCATGTGCTGGTAGTCCCGGTGCTGGCTGGCGAGCCGGCGGCAGGACTCGCGGACGTCGGCACCGAGATCATTCGCGCGATGCCAGTCCGCCGTGCAGACGCCGGCCAGGAACGCTTCCATCTCGGCAGGATCAGCGAACAGCTTCCGGTACAGGTAGCGCGGATTCCAGTCGATCAGCACGCCGCCGAGATCGAAGACGACGGCGTCAATGTCGGGGCTCGGCACGGCCCGAGGCTAGCATTGCCGCTCGCCGCCGCTCCGTTGTGCCGTTGTGCCGTTGTGCCGTTGTGCTGCGGTGCCCGGCGCTGCGGCGCTGCGGCGCTGCTGCTAGTCCGCGGCGGCGGATGGCCAGCGACATCGGAGCGTGCCTGCCGCTGCTGCCCGGCCGCCCTGGTGCGACCGGGCTAACGACATCGGAGCGTGGCTGCGGTCGCTGTTTCCGCGGCAGATACGCATCCACGCTGCTGCCCGCCCGCGCGGCTTGCTGTCAGGAGCCGCCGGAGGTGACCTGGCCCGAGCCGGAGGTCGAGGACGGCGCCGATGACTGGCTCAGGCCGGAGCTGCTGCTGCCCGAACTGCTGGTCCCCGTGCCTGAGTTGGCGCTCGAGCTGCCGGACGCCGTGCTCTTGCTGGCCGCGGCCTTCGGCGAGGTGCCTGACGCGCCGCTGGAGCCGGACGTGCCGGACCTGACGGAACTGCGGGAGGTACTGGAGCTGGCCTGAGCGTGGGTCGAGCCGGGCAGCTCGGCAGCGACGGCTCCGCCGGCGACGATACTGGCCAGGCCGATCGTCGCGGTGACCGCGCGCAGCCTGCGCCGGTTGCGGTCCCGGGCGGCAATGGCGCTGCGGATGGTGCGATCCCGGCTGTCCATCGTTTCTGCCTTCCTCGCGGAGTCCATGACCTTCAGGCTGCCCGGTGAGCCTCTCAATGCCCTCTGACCCGGCTGCAGGACCGCGCAGAACAGCCACCGGCGAGCTGCCGGCCGCGGCGCGAGCACGCGCGTAGGTTAGGCGCATGGCGGTGAAGCTGGCGCTGGTCGTCAGGACCGACCTCGGCATGGGCCGCGGGAAGATCGCCGCGCAGGTTGCGCACGCCGCGGTCGCGGCAGTGCTGGCGAGCAGCACCAGCCAGGATTTCGGCGCCTGGCTGGGCGAGGGCCAGCCGAAGGTCGTGCTGCGGGCCGTCAGCGGCGAGCAGCTGCAGGAGATCGCCCGGACGGCCAGGGCCAGCGGGCTGCCGGTAGAGGTCATCTGCGACGCTGGCCGTACTCAGGTCGCACCGGGCACGCTGACCTGCTGCGCGATCGGGCCAGCTGAGGTGGCCCGGATCGACGCGGTGACCGCGACCCTGGCGCTGCTCTGAATCGTTGCCGCGATGAGCCGCTTCCGCGATGAGCTGCGGCCGGCCTGCTCGCACGGCAGCGCGGGCGTGATGCAGGCGGGAGAGCCATGCCGGACGAGAATTTCACCGACCTGATGGCGGAGCGAGTCGTGCTGCGCCGCTTCCGGCTGGACGATCTCGATGCCTTCCTGGCCTACCGCTCATCCCCGCAGGTGGCCAGGTTCCAGGGCTGGGACGCGCCCTTCCCGGCCGGGGAGGCCAAGCGGCTCATCCGGCAGATGACGACGGACCAGCCTGACACGCCGGGCGAATGGTTCCAGTTCGCCGTCATGCTGCGCTCGACCGGTGAGCTGATCGGCGATTGCGCGGTGCGGCCGGACGAGACCGATGAGAGGCAGGCCGAGATCGGGTTCACCGTGGCACCCGGGTACCAGGGCCGGGGGTACGCCACCGAGGCGGCGGACGCGCTGCTCGGCTACCTGTTCGGCGCGCGGGGCAAGCACCGGGTGATGGCGTTCTGCGACGCACGGAACGCTGCGTCCGCGCGTGTCCTGGCCAAGCTCGGCATGCGGTGCGAGGGCCACCTGCGGGAGAGCACGTGGGCGAAGGGGGAGTGGACCGATGATCTTGTCTATGCCATTCTCGACCGCGAGTGGCAGGTCCGCAGCAGCTGACCGCCATAGCTGACCGCCATAGGCGGCCAGCCCGGGCGACATGAGCGAGGACGAGGCCATGGCTGAGCAGCAGTTCCAGCTGACCGCCGACGTCAGCACGGCTGACCCTGCCGCCATCGGGCCACTGCTGCGGCAGCTCGTCGCCGGGAGCATCACCGAGACCGCGGACGGCTTTCACGTGGAGGCCGCGATGACCGGCCCGGCCGCGCGGGACCTCAACCGGTCCCTGCTGTCGGCACTGCGGCGGGCTGAGCGGCGGACCCGCCTTCGCGCCGAGTGGACGGCCGGCGGCATGACGGAACGATTCTTCGACTACGTGCCGAAGGGCACGCGGCCGGCGCTCCCCCGGCCCCTTCCGTAGGCTCGGGCCCTGCCGCCCGCGCAGGGGGCACGCGGCGAGCGAGGCTGTGGACCGGCTGTGGATGCGCCGGTGGAAAGCTGCAGCGCACGGGGGATAAACGGCAGATGTCCTGTGGATGAAAAAAGAATCTTGGAATACCCGCGCGAAGCCCTTGTGCCCGGCGTCTGGTTGGCAGTAGAACTGCTCTCACCACTGAAGACGGGCTTCGCCCCGGGGGAAACCCCGGGACCGCTAAGACGACCGGGCGACCGGAATTCGCAGCGGAGGCCTGACACCGGTGGGGGTCGTGTGGCACACGGTAACCGAGTAATCGGCAGCCAGGGCCACAGGGCCAGGCGAGGCCCCTCCATCTCATACATGGAGGGGCCTCGTCGCCGTCTGGCACTGGCCAGACGGCCTGCGCGCGCTCGCTGAGCCGGGGTGTTCCCTGGCCGCTGGCCGGCAAACCACGCCGGATCACGTTGGTCATGAATGTCGTGATGAAGCGGGCGAGATCGGGCTCGGCGAAAGCCGGTCGGCTGATCGCCGGGGAACCGCGTGTTTGGCGGGCGCCAGCTCGGTCACAGTGCGAGACTGACGGTGACGTTCCGCGCTCGGCACGGGGGTGCCAGCCGGAATCGGGGGAGAAACAGCAGCTCAGCGTCTGGCCGGCCGATGCAGCGCAGGGGACCATGGGCCGGGGACCGGACCTGAGCTGAGGGGCCGGGCGCGAGGTGGCAGCGTCGCGGCAGGGCACAGGCAGGACGGGGGACGGGGGAGTTCATGAGTCTCATTACTGACCGTGACGACGTCAGCAGCGGATACGAGCCCGTGGAGCTGCCGTCTGACCCGGTCATCAGGACACGGCCGACGGTGACGATGTTCCGCCGTCGCGCGGCCCGCCCCAGCCGCCGGGCCGTCCTGCACGTACAGGTGACGAATGACCCGCCCGTGCCGTCCGACCTGGTCAGCTGGTACACCGAGCGCGGCTTTCACTTCTACGTGGCTGGCCTGCGCTGGACGCCGCGGTCGGGCCTGCTGGGCCGGCGCCCGGCGCGGAGCATGGCAGCCACGTTCGCGGACCTGGATGACGCCTGCGCTCACCTGCGCCGCGTGGACGGCATTGACACCGTCATCGTGAGCGCGCACGGGACTGGCGCGCAGGCGGCAGCGCTGTGGTGCGACGCGCGCCGGGCCGCGGTCCCGGCGGATGCGCTGCTGCTGTACGCGTCAGAATTCGGCCGGCAGTTCCGGCGCGGACTGGACATCTCCTGCCCGGTGCTGGTGCTGTCGGGTGGCGGCGAGAAACCCGAGCAGGTCCGCGGGCGGCACCGGGCCGGGATCCGCCGCGGCCCGGGCAACACCCGGCTGGGCCCGCACGTCACCTGGCTGCGGCTGCCGGACGCCGAGGCCGGGCCCGACGCCAGGGACCGGCGCAGGTTCTTCGACGAAATGGGCCGCTGGCTTGGCGCCTACATGTACGGGCAGGCCCGCGACCAGCTGCTGTGACCGCCGGGCCGGGCTGTCCGGCCCGGCGTCAGCTGCTGACCTGAACGGAGACGCTCGGGTAGCCGCTGGCGCCATTCGGCTCCGGCGGCTCCTGCAGTGCCGTCTGGGTGTAGCCGGTGCGGTCGGTGGCGCGCGCCTCGATGACATGAGTGCCCGGCGTGGCGTTCCACTGCCAGACCCACTGCCGCCAGGTGTCGATGTCCGGCACCGCCGCCAGCGTGGCCTGCTGCCACGATCCCTTGTCCACCCTGACCTCGACCGCGTCAATGCCCTTGTGCTGCGCCCAGGCCACGCCGGCGACCGCCTGCTTGCCCGGCTTCAGCGTGGCCGACGCGCCCGGCACGTCGATGCGTGACTCGGTCTTGATCGGGGCTTGCTGGGACCAGCCGCGCTGCGCCCAGTAGGCAACGTTCGAGGCGTATGTCGTGACCTCGATATCGGTGATCCACTTGCACGCGGACACGTAGCCGTACAGGCCGGGAACCACCAGCCGGACCGGGAAGCCATGGTCGGTCGGCAGTGCCTGGCCGTTCATGGCCACGGCGAGCATCGCGTCCCGGCCATCCATCGCCGTCTGCACGGGCGTGCCGGAGGTAAAGCCGTCGACCGAGGTGCAGAAGAGCTGATCGGCCCCGGCCCGGATGCCCGCCTCCCGCAGCAGGCTCTGCAGGCTCGCGCCCAGCCAGAGCGCGTTGCCGATGTAGGGGCCGGCCACCGGGTTGGAGACGCAGCAGAGCGTGATGTAATCCTCGATCAGCGGCCGCCGGATCAGGTCCTGGTAGGTCAGCGTGATCTCCCGCGCCACCATGCCGTGGATGCGCAGCTGCCAGCTGGCCGGCGCTACCTCAGGCACGACGATCGCCGTGTCCACCCGGTAGAAGCTGTTGTTCGGCGTGATGAACGGGCTCAGGCCCGGGATCTTGAGGTCAGCTCCGGCCGGAAGCGGCGGGGCCGTGACCGCCGGGCGCGGCAGCCTGATGGCCTCGCGGGCCGCATTGACGCTCTTGGTGTCAGCGAGGAGCTTGCCGCCGGCGAAGCCGACCAGCGCAACTCCCGCGGTGACGGTGCCGGTGACCAGGAACTTCCGCCGGTCCGGACCACCCGCCACCCGGCCAGCCGGGCCGCCTCCCGCTGATCCTCCTCCTGCCGTGCCGCCTCCCACTGGGCCGCCCGGTGTCCAGTCGCCTGGTGTCCAGTCGCCCGGTGCCCGGTCGCCCGGTGCCCGGCCTGCGGGCGCGGTGCCGCCCGGCCTTGCCCCGGCCGGCGGCGCGCTGCCGGGATGCTCGCCCGGTGAGGGCGCGCTGGCTGAGGCCGCGCGGCCTGGCGAGGCCATCGGCGCCGGACCAGCGGCACGAACCATGCGCGCGAGCGCCCACGCCGCCGCGGCCGTGCCCGCCAGGGTTGGCACCAGGTAGCTGGCGCCGGAATCGGGGCGGGTGGCCGCGGCGAGCAGTCCGACCACCGCGAAGGCGCCGAGTCCGGCCATGCCGTACCAGAGCTTGCGCAGGGCCAGCACGCCGATGACCGCCGCGCACACCGCCAGGACCACTGCGATGCCGCAGAGCAGCACGAACTTGTCATGCGAGCCGAATGCGCGGATGGCGAAATTCTTCACGGCTGGCGGCGTGAGGTCGATCGACATCTCGCCGACGGCCACGACGGGCGAGCTATCTGCGGCGATGAATCCCGCGACTAGCTGGCCGATGCCGACGGCTGCGCAGCCGGCCAGCAGCCCGGCGACCACCCCGCGCCAGGCCGGGATCCTCGTCCGCTCGATAGAAGTCACACTGCTAATTCGTTGCCGCGCTGGCACTGGTTTGCCACCCATCACGCCCGTTTGCTCGCGGGGATCGTGCCCCGGCCAAGCCGGGCACTGGTGCAGCTACGAATATAAGGATGTGAACGTGCCGGAGGGGGGAAACGCCGCAGCGGGCGGAATGCTGCCAGCCAGCGGCGCCGATGATCTCGACGGTGACCTCGAGCGGCTGCTCGCGCGCGTGGCCCGGGGCGACGAGGGGGCGTTCCGGGCCGTCTACGAGCGGCTGGCCGGCCAGGTGCTCGGCATCGTCCGCCGCGTGGTCAGGGATCCGGCTCAGTCAGAAGAGGTCATGCAGGAAGTCCTGCTTGAGGTCTGGCGGACCGTCTCCCGGTTTGATCCGCTGGCCGGCTCGGCGACGGCGTGGGTGATGACCATGGCGCACCGGCGCGCCGTTGACCGGGTCAGGTCCGAGCAGAAGGCCGCCCGGCGCGAGCTGCGCGCCGCGTCGGCAGTGATCGAGTACGACGATGTCACCGAGGCCGTGCATGCCAGCCTGGACCGTGAGCGGGTCCGGCGGTGCCTCTCCTCGCTGACCGAGGTGCAGCTTGAGGCCGTAAGGCTGGCCTATTACCGCGGCTACACCTACCGCGAGGTTGCTGAGTTCCTCGGCGTGCCGGTGGGCACGGTCAAGACCCGGATGCGCGACGGCCTGATCCGGCTCAAGGACTGCCTGGGGGTGGACGGATGACCGCCGGCGGCGCTGACCCGCACACCCTGCTGGGCGCCTACGTCATGGATGCGGTGACGGAGCCAGACCGGGCGCGCTTTGAGCAGCACCTGGCTGGCTGCGAGGCATGCCAGGAGGATGTGCTGGCCATGCGCGAGGCCGTCGCCCGGCTGGCGGTCGCGACCGCGGTGGTCCCGCGGCCTGAACTCCGGGAGCAGACGATGCTGGCCGCCAGCCGGATCAGGCAGCTGCCGCCGGTCATCAGCGAGGAGCCGGCGGCTCGCCTGCCCTCCCCTCCGTAGCGGCCGAGCCGCCGGGCGGAACCGGGCATGTCCCGGCCGGACCAGGCAGCTGGCCGGATCCGGCAACGGGTCGCGGCGATGCGGGTGCCCGGCCGGGCGGCCGGGCCCGCTCCCGCTGGCGGACCGCCTGGCTGCCGCGGCTGGCCGTGGCCGCAGCCGTGGTACTGGCCGCGATCGCGATCGGGTTCGGCTCCGCGATGCAGGGTGCGCAGCACCGGCTGGATCAGGCCACCGGGCGCAGCCACGCCATCGCGGCCATCCTCGGCGCGCCCGATGCCACGATGCTGACAGCCCGGATCACGACGGGTGGTACTGCCACCGTGGTCATGTCGCACCATGACCGTGCCCTCGTCCTGACCGCGGCCGACCTGCGCGAACTGCCCGCAGCCAAGGCCTACGAGGTGTGGCTGATGAGCCGGTCCGGTGCGCGCGCGGCTGGCATGCTGCCCGCGCCGAACGGGCGGATGGCCGGCCCGGTCGTGGTGACCGGTCTCGCGCCAGGGGACCAGGTGGGCCTGACCATCGAGCCGGCTGTCGGGTCGCCCCGCCCTACGACAGCACCGATCCTGATGCTCAGGCTCGGAAGCTGACGAGCGGAGGGCTTTGCGCCGTCGGCGCGCTAAGTGCCGGATGTCCGGCGCGCCGGCCCGCATCAGCATTCGTCGCCGTCACTCAGCGGACGAGGGCCCGGCCGCGCCGGGCCCTTGCGACACGATGCCGCGGGCAGGCTAACGTGGCCCCGTGAAAGCATCTCCCGAGGCGCAGCGGCGACTGCTGGAAATAGTTGAGCTTGACGGCGAGCTGGCCAGGATCGAGCACCGGCGGCGCGGGCTGCCCGAGCACGCGGAACTTGCCCGGATCGAGCAGCGGAACCGTGAGCTGCACGACGAGCTGGCCACACTCGAGGCGCAGGAAGGCGACCTCAGGCGGGAGCAGGGGAAGGCCGAGGCCGATGTCGAGCAGGTCCGCAGCCGGGTGGACCGCGACCGCAAGCGACTGGATGCCGGCCAGGTCTCGTCACCGCGAGAGCTGGAGAACCTGCAGTCGGAGATTGAGTCCCTGAACCGCCGCCAGTCCGATCTGGAGGAGATCGTGCTGGACGTGATGGAGCGGCGCGAGGCCGTGCAGCAGCGGCAGAGCGAAGCCGGGCAGGAGCGGGCGGAGCTAACCGCCGAGCTGCAGAACGTGGCCGCCCGCCGCGATGCGAGCCTGGCTGAGCTGGCCGAGCAGACCGGCAAGGCGGCTGATCGCCGCGCGGCCATTGTCCCGGAGGAGCCCGCCGATCTCATGGATCTTTACGAGCGGCTCCGGGGCCAGCACGGCGGGGTGGGCGCGGCTGCGCTTCGCGGCGGCCGTTGCGAGGGCTGTCACCTGGCCCTCAACACCGTGGATCTCAATGCGATCCGGGCCGCGCCTGCCGACGAGGTGCCGCGCTGCGAGGAGTGCCGCAGGATCCTGGTCCGCACCGATGAGTCCGGGCTGTGACGCGGCGGCTGGTCGTCGAGGCTGACGGCGGCTCACGCGGCAATCCCGGTCCCGCGGGATACGGCGCGCTGGTGACCGACGCCCAGACCGGCGAAGTGCTCGCCGAGCTGTGCGACAGCCTGGGCACGACCACCAACAACGTTGCGGAGTACTCAGGGCTCGTCGCCGGGTTGCGCGCTGCCGCCGATCTGGCCCCTGGCGCGGACGTCGAGGTGCGGATGGACTCCAAGCTGGTGGTCGAGCAGATGTCCGGCCGCTGGCAGATCAAGGACGGGAATCTGCGCTCACTGGCCGCCGCCGCGCGGGAGGCAGCCCGCCGCCTGGGCGGCAGCGTCTCCTACACCTGGGTGCCCCGCGCCCGCAACGCCCGCGCTGACAGGCTGGCCAACCAGGCCATGGACGTGGCGGCTGCTGGCCGGCCGCCGCGGAAGGGCACTGCGCGGGCGGCCGGACGGTCGCCCGCAGTCAGCCGCGGCGCCGACGATGACACCGAGGACGCCAGCTCCGGCCCGGATGCCAGGCATGCCAGCGGCGGCACGTCGCAAGTGCTCAGTGCGGGCAGCGGCTGGGATCGGCAGCCGCAGGAACAGCGCACGGTGACGCTGCTGCTGCGGCATGGCCAGACGCCGCTGTCCGCCGAGCGGCGGTTCGCCGGCCGTGGCGATGTTCCGCTGACTGACGCGGGCCGGGAGCAGGCCGCGGCAGCTGCGGCCCGGCTGGCGCAGCGCGGTGGCATCGACGTCATCGTCACGTCACCGCTGCGCCGGGCGCGCCGGACGGCGGAGGCGGTGGCCGAGGCGACGCATGCGCCGCTGCTGGTCGATGACGACCTGGCCGAGGCCGACTTCGGCAAGTGGGAGGGGCTGACATTCGCCGAGGCTGGCGCGCAGTGGCCGGAAGAGATGGCCGCCTGGCTGGCTAGCGCGGATGCTGCTCCGCCCGGCGGCGAGAGCTTCGCGACCGTGGCCCGGCGGGTGCTGTCCGCGCTGGAGCGACTGCTGGACAATCACGCCGGCCGGACGGCGGTGCTCGTCAGCCACGTCACGCCCATCAAGACGCTCGCGTGCCGGGCGCTGCTCGCGCCGCCCGCCGCGATGTTCCGGATTCACCTCGATGTAGCCTCGCTGTCAGAGGTGGACTGGTTCGCCGACGGCCCCGCGCTGGTGCGGTCACTGAACGACACGGCGCACCTGCGGAAGCTCGGCTCGCGAGTCGTCTGATGCGGTCCGCGGCGCCGCCCCGGTAGGAATTCGAGATAATTTCTGGCTGCTTGGGTCCATTAATTCTCCGGTTCATGCGGCGTTCGCGTGTGTAAATCGTGGCTGGCAGTGGAATAGGACTCCCGTAATTGATCAAGACGGGGGGAGATCAGTGCCTGTTCAGAGCACGGACCGCGCAGCGGCTCGCCGCAGTACAGCGAGCAGCACCCGCGCGAGGTCGAGTAGCGGTAACGCGGTGAAGAGCTCCGCGAGCCGCCCGAAGTCGAATTCAACTAAGTCGACGGGGGTCAAGGCCACGCGCAGCACCACGGCGAAGCCAGCGCGCCCGGCCGCGAAGGCGAGCTCGCGCAGCACCACCGCGTCAAGCTCGCGTAACACGAGCCCGCGCAGCACCACCGCGCGCAGCTCGCGCAGCACCACTGCACGCAGGACCACTGCGCGCAGCGGCGCGAAGAACTCGCCGACTCCGGCAGTTGCGGCTCGTACCGTGTCGTCCGCCGCGACCAGGGTCACGTCGGCAGCGGGCAAGATGACTGCTGCCGCGACCAAGGCCACGTCGTCGGCCAAGACCATGTCCACCGCCATGCAGACCATGAACACCGCCACCAGGGCGATGAGCACGGCTGCCAAGGCTCTCACCGCGGCGGCGAAGACGCTCTCGACGGCCAAGTCGGCCGCCGGGGCGGCCAGCCCGGCTAAGCCGCGGAGTTCAAGCACGGCAAAGCCCGGGCGTGCCGCTGCTGCGCGCACCGCCAGCCGGACCGCGGCCAAGTCCGCGACTCCGGCGAAGTCACGGACCTCGGCGGGTGGCAGGGCCTCGACGGCCAAGTCTGCCGCCAGGCCGAAGTCCGCTGCGGCGAGCAGCAAGGCCTCCACGGCCAAGCCTGCCGCGAAGCCGAGCAGCTCGGCCAAGCCGAACAGCGCCTCGCGCAGCACGGCGAAGTCGAGGACTGTGACGGCCAGGACCAAGTCCCGGCCGAAGGCCACCTCTCGGACGAGGACCAGCGTCAGGCCCGGCACTAGCCGTAAGCCTGCCGCGCGCTCGGCGCCGGCGCTGACGCTGGCCACGCCGCCGCGTTCCTCCCGCGAGGAGGAGTACGGAGGCCTGCTGGGCGGTCTCATCCGCTAAGTCAGCCAGTGCAGTTCGCGGGGGGCAGCCGGGTCCGGCGGCCCCCCGCTTGGCTGCGGCCTCCCGCTTGGCTGTGGCCTCCCGCTCGGCTGCCGGCGACCCGGTCGGCTACGGTCCGGGGGGCGCAGCCGTCGCCTTCGCCTGCGGGGCAGATCCGGGCATCCTCGCCCCGCACGGCCGCGGCGGCCTATCCTGGGCACAGCGGCGGGCGAGCTGGCCGGGCGGTCGCGTCGCTCCCCGGCCTCCGGGGAGCGCCGAGGAAGGTCCGGGCTCCGCAGGGCAGGGTGGTCGGTAACGCCGACCCGGGGCGACCCGCGGGAAAGTGCCACAGAAAGCAAACCGCCGCCGGAGAAATCCGGCGGTAAGGGTGAAACGGTGGTGTAAGAGACCACCAGCACCGCAGGTGACTGCGGTGGCTCGGTAAACCCCACCCGGAGCAAGGTCAAGAGGGAGCCGCGTTCCTCGGGACGCGACTCCTGCGCGAGCGATCGAGGGCGGCCCGCCCGATGCTCGCGGGTAGACCGCAGGAGGCTGCCGGCAACGGCAGTCCTAGATGGATGGCCGCCGGCCCGCGCGAGCGGGTGCACAGAACCCGGCCTACAGGCCAGCTCGCCCGCCGCCCGCACCCCTGACCAGCACCGGAGCGAACCAGGAAGCCCGTCAGGGCACTTTCCGGGCACAATGGTGAGGGCGTCCTCGGCAACGTGAACGGTCACCACGTGGTCGGCTTGAGTCCGTGCCGAGGGCGATCTTTAGCCCGCCGAGCATGATCACGCCGGTATTGCTGGCCCGCCGTTGCACCGTGACCGGCGCAGTGGACGGCTGCGGCGGCCCGGCGGGGCGTGCTCCGCGCAGCCTGCGGGCCTGGTCCCAGGTGAGCGGGTTCAGACGGGTGCGCAGCAGTTCGCGGGTCTGGGGGTCGAAGACATCAGCGTGGCTTCCTCGATCCGGATCGCGACCCGCCAGCACCCGGTACACGCTCATCCGCGACTCAATATCCACCACCTGTTGTTCATCGATCAGCGTGACGGCGAGCGGTGCAGCCGTGCCTAACTCAACGGCCTGCCCACATCCATGACGCCGGGCTTCGGGCCGCGGAAGAAAGGGGACCTTCGGCCTTGTTGCAGCGCGGTCCTGGCGCGCACAATCGCCTGCAGCGCACACCGGCGGTCGCTGGTCATGAAGTTCTGGCGCGTTTTTCTTGTCATCGAACGCGGGCTCTGATCGAGTCAGCCTGAACGAAGGAGTTGAGGCGATGGCTGGGTGTAGCCGACAGGGTCAAGCCAGGCGGCACAACGATGAGTCTGGGGCGGCCCGCCGCTGGAGGCATGCCACGCTGTTAGTTGGCGGATTTACTTTGTTGCTGGGCTTGACCGGGATGGTTAGCGCCAATATCGCGCAGGCCAGCCAGCCCGCCAAAGCACTCGGCCGCACATGGACGATCGAGACGACACCGAATGCGACCGGCGCTGCCGTCAACGAGCTCTCAGCAGTCTCGTGCACATCGCCGCGGGCCTGCACCGCGGTCGGCTCCTACGCCGAGACGCTATCGACCCCTTCTGTGCCTCTGGCGGAGAGGTGGAACGGCAAGACCTGGCGCCTTCAGGCCCCCGCCGTCCCCGCGGGCACGGCGAGCACTTTCCTTTATGGGGTTTCGTGCACATCAGGGACTGCCTGCACGGCTGTCGGCAACGCCTTTTACAAGGCCACCAAGGTTAACTTGATCGTCGCGGAGGTTTGGAACGGCAAGAGCTGGCGAATCAAGCCGGCTCCGACCCCCTCGTCGAAAGGCAGTTCGTTTTTCGCGGTCTCGTGCACGTCAGGGAGCGCCTGCACCGCGGTGGGCTTCTACGGCAACGCAGCCGGGAACCCGGAGGCGTTCGCCGAAAGGTGGAACGGCAAGACCTGGCGCATTCAGGCCGTACCCCGGCCTTCGAAGCTCACTTGGTTCTTCGGAGTCTCCTGCAGCTCGCCACGGGCCTGCACCGCTGTCGGCTACCAGAACAAAGGCAGCGGAGATGCGCAGCCGTTCGCCGAGGCGTGGAACGGCGCGAAGTGGCACGTCCTGAAGGTGCCGCTCCCGCAGGGGGCTCCTGGCGGCGCCTTCAAGGCGGTGTCCTGCACCTCGCCGAGCGCCTGCACGGCGACCGGTACCGCCTTCGGCTCTAGCCCTACACTCGCCGAGCGGTGGAACGGCAAGAGCTGGCGCATTCAGCCGACCCCCAACCCGCCCAGGTACGAGACGAGTGCCGGGGAAGTCGCGTTGGACGGCGTGTCCTGCACCTCGACGACCGCCTGCACGGCGTCCGGCGAGTACAGCCCGGGCGGCTCGGCGGCTTACTTCGCTGAGGCCTGGAACGGCAAGAGCTGGAGCCTGCAGACCACTCCGGTCCCGGCCGGCTTCCGGAGCGGCGCTCTCCTTGGCGTGTCGTGCGTCCCGACAAGGTGCACGGCTGTCGGCGCCTACACCGCACTGGGCCCCCAGGTCACGCTGGCCATGGCCAGGTGAGGTCGTCGACGACAGACTGATCGGGCCTGCAAGCGGACGCTACAGGGGAGACTCGTCGCCGACAAGCCAGATGTGGCCGAACGGGTCGCGGAACCCGCCTTGCCGATGCACGCCGCCCCACGGGGCTGGCGTCAGGCGTGCCGGCGGGGTCAACGTGCAGCGCCCGCAGCGCGTCAGCGCGAGGACGAACGACGTTGAGGCCGGGAAGGCCGGGCGTAGGCTCGGCCAGCTGGGTGCCGCTGTTCAGGATCGGCTGTCGGCAGCGGCGTCGGTGATCAGGTCGTAGGCATCCGCAGGGTGGAGTCGCCGGTTTCGACGGTGACGGTTTTGCCGGCGTGGCTGAAGCCGACCTGGATGCGCTGCCGACCAGGGCAACTCAGTCACGGCCAGTCTGGCGCCGGTCTAGCAAGGTCACAGTGACCCTGATCTAGACCCGGCCTACAGGCCAGCTCGCCCGCCGCCCGCGCCCCTGACCAGCGCAGACGTCGCTGTGACCTGTCGGTTGTGGCGAGCTGCCAGTTACTGATTGATGCGGGCCGGGTCAGGCCAGGCCCGACCACAGGTAGCGAGCACCGATGGCGACTACGAGGATGCCCATGATGCGCCGGATCAGCAGGTCGGGAAGGCGCGACTGCATCCGCGCTCCGGTGTACGCGCCTGCCAGGCCGCCGACGCCGAGAGCTAGCCCGGTGGGCCACTCCGGGGCCACTGACCCGTTGTGGTGGACCGACAGGATGACGAACGTGATGACGCCTGCCACGGATGTCACGAATGTGGAGGCCAGGGCTGCAGGGGCGACATCTGCTGGACTTCGGCCGGTGGCCATGAGGATGGGAGCGAGGATGGAGCCGCCGCCGATGCCGTAGATGCCGCCGACGCAGCCCACCAGGGCAGCGAGGAGCATCAGGACCGGCGGCGGGATCACCCGTACCGCGCCGGTGATGTCGGAGGCCTCCGGCGGCCTGGTCAGGGCCAGCCAGCATCCGAGTGGCAGCAGTACGGCCGCCACGACGAGGTCGAAGACCTTTGGGCCGGGGAGCAGCTCGACGCGGATGATCGAGCCGATGATGACGCCGGGCAGGGTCCCCGCGATCAGGACCAGGGCCAGTGCGCCGCCGGTCTGCCCCTGCCGCCAGTACCGGTACAGCGCACCGGGGGTGGCGACGACGTTGTAGAGCAGGTTGGTGGGAGTCACGGCCGGGCTCGGCGTGCCCAGGACGGTGACCTGGAAGGGCAGCAGCAGGACCGCGCCGGATATCCCCGCCGGCGTGGCCAGGACGGCAATAGCGAAGGCTGCCGCCAGGGCGACGACCTCTGTCCATCCCGGCCCGAGCACCGGGCTAAGGTAGCGAGCATCGGGCCGAGCCGCAGATCGATGCCCGGCTAATTGCGCTGGTCAACCCAATCTGGCCGGAAGTGCCTTATCGAGCCGCACCGCCAGGTGTGCGGGCTGGGTGCCGTGGTGTGTCAGGGGACGCGCTGCACCGGTGGCGGGGTCCAGGACCCGTCGAGGATCGGTGCCCGCGGGGCGTAAAGCCGCATGGTCACCCCTAGCGGGCCTTGCGGAGCTGGCAGCCAGTTGGCCTCCCTGTCGCGGCCGGGGCTGAGGTGCTGGGGGTACAGATCGAGCGACCCGTCGGGGTTGAACCTCAGCGGGTCGCGAGCGCCGATAGCGAAGCGGTTGATCTGCCATCCGTTGACGGTCCCGGGCAGTCCGGGAGCGCGGTTGCGGAGGACCAGCAGCGCGGCCCCCGGCACGGCATCCAGGGCCTTCCGGGCTGCCGGGTCGAGGCCGTCAGCGTTGAAGGGCTCGCCGGGCCTAATGCCGATGCGGCTCAGGCGGGCGATGGTCGACCAGTCGGTCGGGTGTGGCCGGTGGATTTTCAGCAGCCCGGCAGCGTAGCGGAAGAAGTCGATGCCGGACACGGCATGGACCTGATCCATCGGCGGGGCCGCCATGTCGACCGACGGATCTATCTCGACCCGTACCGGCGGTGGCTCCTTCCCCCACCACGACAGCGGGGTGATCCGGAATGCGTCCTGGATCTGGTGCACGGCGTCGTAGTCGAGCATCGGAAGCATGTAATAGCGGCCTCCGGTGTCCGGGACCGAGCCCGGCTACGAGTCTGGGCAGTCCCTCGCGACCTGAAATCCTCCGCCACGGGTGAGCGGCAGGCTCCACGGGAAGCCTGCCGCCCGGCTCAATCGACGCCTGATCTGGAACGCGACGAGGGAGGTACGAGACATGAGCCTGGGGCGGATCGGAGCCGGGGAGCCCCCCGAGCCGAGCAGCAAGGGGCGCCGTCAGCTGCTAGCGGGCGGGCGCGCCGGGCTGATCTGAGCAGTCCTGCGGACCTGAGCCGGCGAGATCCGGCCCAGCTAGTTACGATGCGCCGGTGAATGAGTCCTGGGAGCCTGCAGGGCCGGGCGTCCTGCGCCTGCCGTCGGGCAGGCTCGTGCGCGGGCGGGGTCTCAGCCGCCCGCTGGAAGACGGAGCTTCTCCCCGCCTTCGGCGTCTACCTGCTGGGGCAGAGGCCACCCGCCTTCCCCTGGGAGTCACGGTGGCTGCGATGGCCGGACTTCGGCCTGCCCGCCGATCGGGCTGCCGTGCTGCCCACGCTGACCGAGGCCTGGCAGCGGTCCGGAATCGAGCGAGTCGAGGTGGCCTGCGCCGGCGGTCACGGACGAACCGGGACGGCGCTCGCCTGCCTGGCGATCCTCGACGGTGTGCCCAGCTCGGAGGCCGTCGCCTTCGTGCGCGAGAACTACGACCCGCACGCGGTCGAGACCTTCTGGCAGTGTCGCTATGTGGCCCGGTTCCCTGGCAGGCGCTAGCCGGGAGGCGACGGCATGGCCGCCGGCTTCTTCCTCCCTGGCATGCCCGGGGCGCCCCTACTGTGGCACGGTGAAGACTCAGACGATCATTCTCAACGGGGGATCCAGCTCAGGCAAGTCGGGGATCGCCCGGTGCCTGCAGGCGATCCTTCCCGATCCGTGGCTGACCCTCGGGGTCGGCACGCTGATCCAGGCGATGCCCGCATCCATGCAGGCATCGGATGCCGGTCGCCGCAGTCCGCGAGATCGCGCGCGGATCATCGCCGCGCATGCACGGTGACAGGCCGGCGGCCGGGAAGCTGCCGGGCGCGCCAGGCGGCCTCGGCCTCGCCGATCGGCGTGGAAGGGGGTCCCTGCACGAACGGCCAGATCTCCTCGGCGATGGCCCGCCAGTCAGCGGTTGCGGACAGCTGGCCGAGCACGCCGAACAGGCCCAGGTTGATGCGCTGCAGGATCACGTAGGTGCTGGGTACCCGCATGTGCTGCGACACCGGACTGCGCAGGTCGAAGAAGCGCCGTACCACGGCTGACGCGTACTGCTCGGTGATGGTCCGGGGACCGGGCTCGCGGATGGTGTCGTAGAAGACGCCCAGATGATCGACGATCATCTCGGTGCTCAGCGGTGCCTCCGGCTGCAGGAAGCCGGCCTGCTCGAGGCTGCGCCGGAACCCCTCCGGGTCCCGCTCCACGCACAGGAACCTGGCCATCTGCATGAGCGGCTGCAGCTCGTCCGGGGCGAAGTGCTTGACCAGGCCGTAGTCGAGGAAGGTGACGCGCCCGTCGCCGTGGAACAGGTAGTTCCCCGGATGCGGATCGCCGTTGAAGGCACGGACCTCGTACAGGCTCCTGAACACGAACCGGTAGATCGTCTCCGCGGCCAGGTCCCGCTCGCGCTGGCTCCAGCTGGCCAGCTCAGCAAAGCGGGCGCCGTCCGCGAGCTCGCTGGTCACCACCCGCCGCGTGGAGAGCTCGCTGATGACCCCGGGCACGTGAATAGTCGGATGGCCGTCGTAATAGGCCGCCAGCAGCCGCTGATTGCGGGCTTCCCGGCGGTAGTCAAGCTCCTCGCTGACGCGCTCACGGAGCTCGCTGATGAGGGCATCCACATCCTGGCTCGGCGCGGCCAGCCGCAGCATCCGGCGCAGCAGCGAGACGTTGCCGAGGTCGGCGGCGATGGTCTCGGCGATGCCCGGATACTGCACCTTCACCGCCACCGCTCGGCCATCACGGGTCATCGCGCGGTGAACCTGGCCGATCGACGCCGCGGCGATGGGCTCGGGATCCCAGCGGGCAAATACCTGCTCCGGCGGCTGGCCCAGTTCCTCGGCCAGCACGCCAGCGGCCAGCTCCGAACTCATCGGCGGCACGCTGTCCTGCAGCCGGCTGAGCGTCCGGCGGACGGTGGGCGACAGGCCGTCGTCGATGTAGCTGGCCAGCTGGCCGATCTTCATCAGGACGCCCTTCATGTCGCCCAGGGTGGCGGTGACGTCCTCGGCAGTCTGCAGGGCGAGATCGCTCCGCAGCTGCTCGCGCTTCTCGCCGGCGGCGGCGAACAGGCGCGGCGCGCTGCCCGCGTAGCGCACGCCGCCGCGGGCGGCGAGCCGGAGCGCGGCGATGCCACGCTCGGAACGAAGCGGCCCGATCCGGCGGCGGACCAGCGCCGCGGCCGCGACGGCGGCAGCCACGGACAGGCCGGCCGTGACGAGCGCGGGGAGCCTTCTCACGCGGATTGCGCCGCGCGCATCCGCGCGGTGATCCGCTGCCGCGCCTCCAGCACGCCCGGCTCGCCGAGGAACGCCGCATCCAGGATGCCGAGGGCCTGGCGGATCTCGGTCCGCCGAGCCGGAGTCAGCGGCTCAGGGGCGTGATATCCGTACATCTCCCTGGCCCAGTCCGGCAGGCAGGTGATGGCGGCATCGCGAACGTCCTGCCAGATGTCGGCGATGTCCTCGTCCAGGCCCGGCGGGTCGAGCAGGTAGGCCATCGACTCCTTGGCCGCCGGAGTGCACTGCAGCTCAGGCCGCACCGAGCAGATGTAGCTGTCCAGCTCGGCAGCGGCGGCGGGGACCATGGCGCGCGGCACCCCGACGAGGGTCGCCGCGACCACCATCTCGGCCACGTAGCGGTCACCGTCCGCCGGGGTCAGCGGCGTGGCGAGGAGGCTGCGGACCGCCAGGTCAGACTCGACCAGCGCGGCGTGCACCCAGAGCAGCAGCGCTGGGTCACCTGCGGCGTACCGGCGGCCGGTCACCGTGTCGGTTCCCGTCACGTGCTCGTGGATCCGCCGCACCACGGCTGCCGCCCGCTCGGCCGTGGCGCGGTCGCCGAAGGTGACCGTGCTGACGTAGGCCGAGGTGGCGGCCAGCCGGCCGACCGGATCCTGCTTCCAGCCGCTGTGCTGATCCACCCCGGCCATCGCCAGCGGATGCAGGGCCTGCAGGATCAGGGACCGCAGCCCGGCGACGGGCGAGATCAGGCCGCCGCTGACCCGCCAGGTGATGCTGGCGGGGCCGAAGAAGCCGTCATCCGCGGGATTGTCAGGGATGCCGGAAATATACGCGCTGGCCGAGCGCTCCACGAGGCCGGCCGCGGTCGCGTAGGAGTCCGCGGTCACCGCGCTTCCCCGGTCATCAGGGCGCGATGCCGCCGCGGCGGCCGGCCGTGGGCAATAGCGAGGGTCATACGGCAAAGCTACCTACCGGGATCAAACGCCCGCACGCGCCGGCGGTCCAGCCCCCAGGGAGCGGCCTGGCCCGAGCACCCGAAGCGGGCATTCCGCCAGGAACTCCGCCGAGCCGCGCCGATGTTTGCGGGCCGCTGCGCGGGTACCTCGCCAGCGCGCAGAACGGCAAGACGGCAGATCGGCGGACCTCCGCGGGACCTGCAGCGGTCGTGCCACTGCCGGCCGGGACCAGCCGGCCTGGTACGGGAGGTGACGGCGCTGAATCTCGTGGAGAGAGTGATCCGCCGGGTGGACCAGGCGCAGCAGCGCCATACCCCGCCTGCCTTCGCTTTCGGCATCGTCAAGAAGTTCGGTGACGACAACGGCGGCGTGCTGGTCGGCAATCTCGCCCACGCGGGACTGGTCGCGGTGTTCCCGCTGCTGCTGGTCCTGGTCACCGTCGTCGGGCTGATCGCTGCCAACGACCCGGCCGTGCGTCAGGACGTTGCAAACGCCGCGGCTCAGCAGTTCCCGCTGATCGGGCATCAGCTGACCGGCAATGTGCATGCCCTGCGCCGGTCCAGCGTCATCGGGCTCGTGATCGGCCTGCTGAGCCTGATCTGGGGGGCCAGCGGCCTCGCCCAGGCTGGCCTGTTCACCATGGCGCAGGTCTGGAACCTGCCCGGTCCCGCGCGGCCCGGATACGTGCAGCGGCTCGGCCGCGCCGCGCTCTTCCTGGGCGTGCTGGCCCTCGGCGTGATCATCACCACCCTGCTGACCAGCCTGGGCACCATCGGGCCCAGGGCCGCGGTCGCTGCCATCGGGGTCGACCTGCTCGCCGCGCTGGCAAACGTGGGCATGTACCTGGCCGGCTTCCGGGTTCTGACGCCCAGGGGCGTGCCCGTCCGCCAGCTCGTGCCCGGCGCCATCGCCGGCGGCCTGGGCTGGACGCTGCTGCAGGCGCTCGGCGCTTATCTCGTCCATCACTACCTGCGCAGCGACTCGGTCTACGGGATCTTCGCCACCGTGCTCGGCCTGGTCGCCTGGATCTACCTGGGCGTCGAGATCACGGTCTACGCCGCTGAGGTCAACGTGGTGCTCGCGCGGCGGCTCTGGCCGCGGGCAATCGTGCAGCCGCCCCTCACCGAGGCTGACCGCGCCAGCATGGCCCTGCAGGCGCTGCAGAACCAGCGGCGCGAGGAGCAGCACGTCAACGTCTCGTTCGACGATCGGCCGGCGGGCGCCGCGGCCGCCGGGCGCACGCCCCGTACCCCCGATGAGGTCTCTCCGCCCGCGCCCGGCCCAGAGCCGGAGGGGGCCAGCCAGCCGGGGGCGAGCCAGCCGGTGACCCGCGAATAGCACGTCAGCGGTGACCGGCAATCCGGGGACCATGGCCACTGACGCGCGCTGCGTCCGCGCAGCCCGGCTGGACTGCCCTACCGCGCAGTGCCCTCGGCTGCCCGAGCCGCCGCGGCTGGCCCCTCACGCTGCGCCGCCGCTGGCCCTGGCCCGCTGCGGCAGCGCCCGGCGAGCAGGACGCCGCCGAGCGCGGCGAGCAGGCAGGAGGCGCCGCCCGCGGCGAGGCCGATCCGCGGATCGGTCACGGCGATGATCCACCCGACAGCGGGGCCCCCGACGGGCGTCGTGCCCTGGAACGCGACCTGCCAGAGGGCGATCACCCGGCCGCGCATGCTCGGCTCCGCGCTCAGCTGGATCGTCGAGTTCCCGATCGCGATGAAGGACACGCTGGCCCAGCCGACGAACAGCAGCGCGGCATAGGCGAGGCCGAGAACGGGGGAGAAGGCCGTGACGAGGATGGCGATGCCGAGTCCCACGGCAGCGACGATCATCGGCCGCAGGCCGGTCCGGCCGCGCGCCGCCGTGAACAGGCCGCCGATGACTGCGCCAACACCCATGGCCGCGGTCATGAAGCCATAGGCCTCCGCGCCGCCGTGGAAGGTCTGCTTCGCCAGGACCGGCAGGGAGACCTGGAATTCATAGGCCAGCAGCCCGACCAGGCTCATCATCGCCAGCGGGATCGCAATCGCGGGAACGCTCGCCGCGTAGCGCAGGCCCTCCCGCAGCTGGCCCCTGGCCCGCGGGGCAGGCGGGCTGGGCTGCAGTGCCGCGCGGTCCATCAGCAGCAGGGAGCTGACTACGGCCACGAAGCTCGCCGCGTTGAGCAGGAAGCAGACGCCGATGCCGACGGTCGCGATGAGGATGCCGCCGATGGCAGGACCGACGGCCCGCGCCGCGTTGACCGTGACCGAGTTCAGGGTGATCGCGTTCCTGAGCTCGTCCTTGCCCACCATCTCCCGGACGAACGCCTGCCGGGCAGAGTTCTCGAAGGCATTGTTGAGCCCGAGAATGACCGCGAGCAGGCAGACCTGCCAGAAGCGGACCACGCCGAGGACGGTCAGCAGGCCCAGCGCCAGCGCCTGGATCCCCATGGCGATCTGCAGCACGATCATGAGCCGCCGCTTGTCCGTCCGGTCGGCGATCACGCCGCCATAGGGCGCGAGGAGCAGGACAGGAAGGGTCTGCAGCGCAACGGCGAAGCCGAGGTCCGTGCTGGAGTGCGTGAGGGTCAGGACCAGCCAGGACTGGGCCGTCATCTGCATCCAGGTGCCCGCCAGCGATATCGACTGCCCGGTGAAGTAAAGCCGGTAGTTCGGTACCTTCAGCGAGGAGAAGGTCTGGCGCCCGAAGCGGCTCAGCCGATGCCGCACGGCTGCCCGCTGCTGCCTGGCGGCGGCCCGGTCAGCGCCTGTCCGGTCCTGATCATCGTCCCTCCGCTGCTAGTTCCGGTGGATGCGTGCCGGATCTCCTTACTTGCTAGATAACAACCTTATTCGCGGGTGCTTCCGGACCGCCGGCCCGGCTCCGCAGCAGCCGCTCAGGCTGGCGTTCAGCCTGCGTTCAGGTTCAGGCGGCGGTCAGCAAACACTCAGCCGTTGCGGGGCGCTAACGCTCAGGTTCGCGATCCACGCTCAAGATGAGCACCGCCAGAGTGAGGGTGCCGGAGGAGGAACGAGACGATGAGCGCGGCCTATGATGCGGAAGGCACGGAGCCGGCGGGGACCCGGCCGCAGTCACAATGGCCCGGTGCGGGCGATTGGTATCCGACCGGACCGGGCTGGCCAGCCAGTCCCGCCGCCCCGGCGGGCATGAGCGGCGGGCCGGGCGATCCTGGCGGACCGGGCCGGCCGGGCCGGCGCCGTCGTGCCCTGGCCGTGACGGCTGCTGCCGGGCTGGCTGCAGGGGCGCTGGGAGGTGCCTGGATCGAGCATTCCGGCCACGCGGCGGCCGGCCAGGCGGCCACTGCCTCCACGACCGTGCTCAGCACTGCCCAGATCGCTGCCCGGACTGATCCTGGCCTGGTCGACGTGGTGTCCACGCTCGGCTATCAGGATGCTGAATCGGCCGGAACCGGGATGGTCATTACCTCCAGCGGCGAGGTACTGACCAACAACCACGTGATCGACGGTGCTACCTCGATCAGCGTCACTGACATCGGCAACGGGCGCACCTACCGGGCCACGGTCGTGGGTTACGACGCCACCGGCGACGTAGCAGTCCTGAAGCTCCAGGGCGCGTCGGGCCTGACGACGGCGACGCTGGGCTCGTCGTCCAGTGCCGCACTCGGCCAGAAGGTGGTGGCCCTCGGCAATGCGGGCGGCAAGGGCGGAACGCCCTCGGTCGCGACCGGTCAGGTCACTGGTCTCAATCAGTCGATCACCGCGCAGGATGACTCGGGCAGCGGCGCCGAGCACCTGACCGGGATGATCGAGACCAATGCGGGAATTCAGCCGGGCGACTCGGGCGGCCCGCTGGTCAACAGCGCCGGCCAGGTCATCGGCATGGACACCGCGGCCTCCACCACGTCATCGGGGCCCTACGCTCAGGCTGGCTCCGGGTCGGCGGCGACCACCACCCAGGCCTTCGCCATCCCGATCAGCCGGGCCATGACCATCGCGGCCGAGATGGAGGACGGCCAGGCCTCCGCCGCGGTTCACCTTGGCGCGACCGGGTTCCTCGGGATCGAGGTCCAGTCCGCGCAGTATGGCTGGCCAGGCGGTACCGGGGCCACCGTGGCGGGCGTGGAGCCTGGCTCACCTGCCGCCGCCGCGGGCCTGCAGGCCGGTGACGTGATCACCTCGGTGGCCGGCACCTCGATCACGTCCGGGCCGGACATCCAGGCCGCGATCGGCGCCTACCACCCGGGCAGCACGATCAGCATCGGCTGGACCGACCAGTTCGGCCAGTCGCACACCGCCCCCGTGACGCTGGCCACCGGCCCGGCCGACTGAAAGCCAGGCTGACCGGCAGTCTCCCGCCCCCGGCGCAACCCGCTCACGCCGGGGGCGGGAGCGCTTCCGGGCAGTCAGGGGCCGGGTCGCGGACCTGCTGATCGACCGCCGCTACTGGTGGTAGTCCTGCAAGAACGCGGCCAGCCGACTGATCGCGTCGTCGAGGACCGGCACCGCGGCGAGGAATACCATCCGCAGATGGTCCGGCGTCGGCAGGTTGAACCCGGTCCCGTGCGTGAGCAGGATGTGCTGCTGCTCCAGCAGGTCGATGACCAGCTGCTCATCGTCGCGGATCTTGTACACATCCGGGTCCAGCCGCGGGAACAGGTACAGGGCGCCGGCCGGCTTGACGCAGTCCACGCCGGGAATCTCGGTCAGCTTCTGCCAGGCGTGATCGCGCTGATCGAGCAGGCGGCCGCCCGGCTGCAGCAGCTCCGAGATATGGTTCACGCCGCCCAGGGCGGTCTGGATGGCGTACTGCGCGGGCACGTTCGGGCACAGCCGCATGTTCGCGAGCAGCTCCAGGCCCTCCACGTACTCGGCGGCCTCGTGCTGCGGCCCCGACACCACCAGCCACCCTGACCGGAAGCCGGCCAGCCGGTAGGTCTTGGACAGCCCGCCCATCGAGAGCACGAGCAGGTCAGGCGCGAGCGCGGCGGCCGTCTCGTGCACCGCATCCTCGTACAGGATCTGGTCGTAGATCTCGTCGGTCAGCACCAGCAGGCCATGACGGCGGGCCAGGTCCAGCAGCCCGAGCAGCGTCGGCCGGCTGTAGACGGCCCCGGTCGGGTTGTTCGGGTTGATGATGACGATGGCCCGCGTGCTGGCCGTGATCCGCGCCGCGACGTGCTCGAGGTCAGGTTCCCAGCCTGCCTGCTCGTCGCAGCGGTAGTGCACGGCGTGGCCGCCGCTGAGGTTCACCGCCGCGGTCCACAGCGGGTAGTCCGGGCTCGGGATGAGCACCTCGTCGCCGGGGTCCAGTAGCGCCTGCACGGCCATCGCGATGAGCTCCGATACGCCGTTGCCGAGAAAGACGTCGTCGGGTCCCACGCCGGGGACGCCGCGGCGCTCGTAGTACTGCGCGACCGCCAGCCTGGCCGGGTGAATGCCGCGCGCGTCGCTGTAGCCCTGCGCGTCGCCGATGTTCCTGACCACGTCACCGAGCACGGCATCCGGAGCATCCAGCCCGAATGGCGCCGGGTTGCCGAGGTTGAGCTTGAGAATGCGGTGGCCCTGCGCCTCCAGCTGCCTGGCGTGCCTCAGCACGGGCCCGCGGATGTCGTAACGGACGTTGCGCAGCCTGCCTGCCTGGGGCACCGTCATGCGTTCGCCTCCCGTTGTCGGCCTCAGGTACCGGTGACCGGCACCTTACCGCGTGCAACCTGATGGGCGCGCGCATACGCCACTGCCGTATGCCTTCGCGTCCCGCAACCGCGCATCCGAAAGGCGGTCAGCTGCTGCCAGGGCACACGTTATCCGGCCAGCAGATCCGCTGCCGCGGTGCCGTTCGCGGAGGCAGCCGGCTGGTGGAGGACCTGGCCGGGGTCCGCCTGACTGCCAAGCGCGTCGAAAGAGCAGCCGAGGCCAGCGGTGCCGCCGTCGCGGCGACCGCCCCGGAACGCGCCAGGCTCATCGGGCGAGGCGCGAAACTGCTGGTCACGGGCGGGCACGCGGGGTTGTGAACAGCTTCACGAGGCTGTGTCGCTTCGGCCCTGTGGGCATCTGGCGAGCGGGCCGACGGCCCGTCGGAACGCTCCAGGCCCTAGTCCTCGATCCGCGGCTGGGCACTTGCGTCACTTGCTCGCGGGCGGGTGTCGATTTCGGCCTGCGCCGTTCGTGCAGGAGGTGAGAGGCGGATAACTGGTCGGCCTGGCAACCGATCCTGGCGGCGCAACCGTCTCCGCCGTACGAGTCAAGGAGGCTGAAATGGGTCGAATCGTTATTATGAACCATGTGACGCTTGACGGCGTGATGCAGGGACCTGGCCGCGCAGACGAGGACACCCGAGGCGGGTTCACGCAGGGCGGCTGGGGCCACCGGTCCGTAACGCCTGACGACGCCGTGGGCAAGGCGATGGGCGAGAGGATGGCGGCCGGGGGCGGCTTGGCAGGATGGCTGTTCGGGCGGCGTACCTACGAGCAGCTGCTGGCCTCCTGGAACGCCCAGGGCGGCCCGTTCAAGGACGCGCTGAACAACTCGCCCAAGTACGTCGCGTCGACCACTCTAGAGGAACCCCTGCCGTGGCCCAACTCGACGCTGCTGCGCGGCGATATCGTTGACGGCCTGCGCGCGCTCAAGGCGCAATCCGGCGGCGTTCTGGCGATCATGGGCAGCGGCGTGCTGATCGGCTCGCTGATGGCTGCCGACCTGATCGACGAGTACTTGCTGATGAACCACCCGCTCGTGCTCGGCACCGGACGACGGCTGTTCCCAGGGGGCGTGCACGTGTCGCTGCGGCTTACCGACAGCGTCACAACGGCCACCGGCGTGGTGATCGCCACCTACGAGCCGGTGAGGAACTAAGCGTGAACGAGCCTCACCGGCCAGGCTTCGGGGAAGATTCGCACTGCGTGCCTGGCCGAAGAGCACTACTCCGAAAGTAGGGAGTCCACAATGAAGCAGTACCTGCTCAGCATCTACCAGCCAGACAGCGACCCGCCACCGGCCGACGTGCTTGCCGAGATCATGCGCGATGTACGTGCGGTAGACGAGGAGCTGCGCTCAGCGGGGGCGTGGGTGTTCTCAGGCGGCCTTCACGAGCCGAGCACCGCGACGGTGGTTCATCCTCGCCAGGAGGAGGTGCCCATGACGGACGGACCGTATGCGGAGGGCAAGGAGCACATCGGCGGCTTGACCATCATCAAGGCGGCCAGCCTCGATGAAGCGCTCGAGTGGGGGGGAAAGCTCGCGCGCGCGACGACGCTCCCGATCGAGGTACGCCCGTTCCAAGGCGAGCTGGAAGACTGACGGCGGGCGTGCCGGCAGTCCCCCACTCGGAGATCGAGCGTGTGTTCCGCGAGCAGTACGGGCGCGCCGTGGCTGTCATGGTCCGCGTGTTCGGCGACATTGACCTGGCCGAGGAAGCGGTCCAGGATGCGTTCACCACGGCGGTGGCGAGCTGGCCGAAGAACGGCCTACCGCCGGCGCTGGCCGGCTGGATCATCACCACGGCCCGCAATCGCGCGATCGACCGCTTGCGCCGCGAGTCGTCCCGTAACGACCGCCACGCCCAGGCGATGCTGCTGCAGGCTCGCGACGAGCCGCAGGAGGAGAGCCCGGTGCAGGATGATCGCCTGCGCCTGATCTTCACCTGCTGCCACCCCTCGCTGGCACAGGGCGCCCAGGTGGCGCTAACGCTGCGGCTGCTCGGCGGACTGAGCACACCCGAGATCGCGCGGGCGTTCTTGGTCTCCGAGTCGACGATGGCCCAGCGACTGGTACGCGCGAAGGGAAAGATCCGCGACGCACGCATCCCCTACCGGGTCCCCAAAGAGGCCGACCTGCCAGCGCGCCTCGCATCGGTGCTCGCAGTCATCTACCTGATCTTCAATGAGGGCTACGCCGCCAGCTCGGGTGACCGGCTGATCCGCGAGGAGCTGACCAAGGAAGCGATCCTCCTCGGCCGGCTGCTGGCCGAGCTGATGCCGGACGAGCCCGAAGCGGTCGGGCTTCTGGCGCTGATGCTGCTCGAACAGGCACGCAGCGAGGCGCGCAGCACTCCGGAGGGGAAGCTCATTCCGCTGCCCGAGCAGGATCGCAGCCGCTGGAACCGCAGCCTGATACAGGAGGGACAGGAGCTTGTCCGCCGATGCCTACGGCGAAAGCAGCCAGGGCCCTACCAGATCCAAGCCGCGATCAACGCCGTCCACAGCGACGCGCCCACCGCGGCGCAAACCGACTGGACCCAGATCCTCGCGCTCTACGACCAGCTCCTTGCGATCACCCCCACTCCGATCGTCGCCCTCAACCGCGCCGTCGCGGTCGCCGAGATCGACGACCCGCAGGTGGCCCTCGAGCTGATCGACGAGCTGCCCCTCGAGCACTACTACCTCTTCCACGCGATCCGCGCCGATCTCCTCCGACGCCTCAGCCACGCAGACCAAGCCGAAGCTGCCTACCGCGCAGCGATCGAACGCACCGACAACGCCGCCGAGATCGCATTCATGAAAGAGCGGATCTCAGCGATCGGAGCTGTCACGTCATGAGGACACCATCTCGCGTGTCTGGGGAAGCCATCTGCAACAAGCCCGACGCTCAGACGCGCACCGCCTGACCAGGCACGTCCCGAAGACGATCTCGGCTACCTGCAAAATGGACGTGCACCCTCGGCCGGAACGCCCGGGCCCGCTGTCAGCGTCGGCCCGTAGAATCCTGGCTTATGGCTGCGAGTCCCCAAACCACCGAACTGATCAGGCCGGACCTGCTGGAAGGCTACCGCCGGGAAGCTCACCGGCTACTGCTACCGGATGCTCGGATCAGGCTTTGAGGCCGAGGACGCGGTGCAGGAGACCATGCTGCGTGCCTGGCAGGCCGCCAGTGGCTTCGAGGGAAGATCCAGTCCGCGATCCTGGCTCTACCGGATCGCTACCAACATCTGCCTGGATATGCTGCGCGGGCGCCAGCGCCGGGCCCGCCCAATGGAGCTGGGCCCCTCGTCGCCGCCCGAGCTTTCCCACCTGGGCCCCCCGATGACTGAGCGCGGCTGGGTACTGCCGGTCGCCGATTCCCGTGTCGTGCCGGCGGACGGCGACCCGGCCGAGATCGCAGTGGCGCGGGAGACCATCCGGCTGGCGTTCGTGACGGCCCTGCAGCACCTTCCGCCCCGGCAGCGCGCCGTCCTGATCCTGTGCGAGGTGCTTCGCTGGCAGGCGGCGGAGGTGGCTGGCCTGCTGGACACCACCGTGCCGGCTGTCAACAGCGCGCTGCAGCGCGCTCGCGCCACGCTGGCGGCGATCCCCGCTGACGAGCGCCCGCAGGGCGCGGACGCTGATGCTGGAGACCTGCTGGCGAGTTACGTCGACGCCTTCGAGCGCTACGACGTGTCCGCGCTGGTGAAGTTGCTGCACGCTGACGCGGTGCAGTCGATGCCGCCGTTTGCCATGTGGTTGCGCGGCGCGGACAGCATCGGTCAGTGGATGCTCGGGCCCGGCATCGAGTGCGAGGGGTCGAGGCTGATCCCGGTGGCGGCCAGCGGATGCCCTGGATTCGGCCAGTACCGGCGTGACCCGGCTGGCGGGCATGCTCCGTGGGGGCTGCAAGTGCTGGAGATCTCGGGGGAGCGCATCACCGGGCTGCACGTGTTCCTCGACGCCGCTGCGCTCTTCCCTGCCTTCGGCCTGCCGCCGCACCTGCCGGCCTGACGGGCCCGGACACAGTTCTTCGTGGCGGCTTGCCGGTCCTGAGGCTGCCGGGTCTTGAGCTGCCCGTTCGTGAGGCGGGTTTGTCCCAAGCCAGCCGCGGGCGGTCCTCAGCGCGCGGCGAGAACCTCGGCGATCTTCGCCGCCGCGCCCGGCGCGTCGGTGGCGTCGTGCAGCAGCTCGCCCCACGACCAGCGGTAATACCAGCGCAGCCGGCCGGCATCGTCCGTGCGAGCGAAGCAGTCGATGCTCTCGGCGAGCATGGTGGCGCCAGGTATATACACGTGCAGCGCCGCGGGGTAGGTCGTCTTGATGGTCGCAGGGAAGCCATGACCGTCGAGTTCCGTGGCGAGGCGATACAGGAAATAACTGCGCGCGTGGTCGTGGGCGCCGTCCTGCATCACACCTGCCTCGGATTGGGGGGTCGGCACATTGTCCGTGGCTGCAGGCATCGTTTGTCAACCCCCCGATCGGGGGATCCGGATCGGGGGATCCGGATCGGGGGATCCGGATCGGGGGATCCGGAAAGACTGCGCGGCCAGCCCTTAGCGCAGCCCACCGTAGCCGGGATACCCGCCATAGCCATAGCCGTCTCCGCTCGCCGCAGCGTCCGGAGCCGGGTAGCCCGTCTGGTCGGCCTGACCGCCGCGATAGCCGGCGGCCGGGCGCCCCGACTGGGCAGCGTGGCCAGGGTGGCCAGCGTGCGCGGGGCGGTCGGCGTGGGCCGCGTGGGCTGCGTGCGCGGGGCGGCCAGAGTGGGCTGGGCGGACAGGCAGCGACGCAGCCGACTCCGGCCGGTCACGGCCGTAGTCGGCCGCTGGCCCGGTCAGCAGGCTGGCACCGCCGTCAAGGTAGCTGGCCGGGCTGCGGGCAGGCAGCGGCGTCTGCTGGCCGCGCTCGCCGGCGCTGCCCGGCCGGGACGGGTCCGGCAAGGACGGGTCCGGCAGGGACGGGTCCGGCAGGGACGGGTCCGGCAGGGACGGGTCCGGCCGGCCGCCGGACCAGGGATCCTGGCGCCCGCGCTGGGAGTCTAGGTAGTCGGCCGGACCGGTGCCGTGAGCTGGGGCCGGCTGGTAGCGCTGCGGACCGCTCGCGGCATATCCGGCCGGAGAGCGGTCGTAGCCGCCGGCCCGGCTGCCCTCCGCCAGGACAGCGGGCGCCGGGGCAGCGGGCGCCGGGGCAGCGGGCGCCGGGGCAGCGGGCGCCGGGGCAGCGGGCGCCGGGGCAGCGGGCGCTGGGGCAGCGGACCCCGGATAGACAGAGGCGGGAGAGCTGGGGTAGCTGTCATAGGGATTCCGGCCGGGTGCGGGCGTCCGTCCGGCCGAACCGCCCCCGCCGTGCCGCGGCGACCGGGTCTCCTCCAGGTAGCTGCCCGATTGTGGCGTCAGCTGGTCAGGATGCTCCCGGTACGCGGCCGCGGGGGCGTAGCCCTGCCGCTGCTGGGGACCAGTTCGCTCGGATGCGTCCGCTGGCTCGCCGTAGCCGCCGGGCCAGCTAATCGGCGTCCCTGGCTGGCGGTCGCCGAGGTCATAACCCTCGCGCCTGCCAGCGGAACCGCCCGGCGCGGGAAACTGCTGCGTCGCCGCGCCGTAGGGAGGCTGCGCGGGCGAGCCGCCCGGCGTGCCCGGCCGCGGGTTCCGGTAGGACCGGCTGTCGTCGGCCGTGACGGCAGGCAACGACGGGCTGGTCAGCGGATCGTCGTCGCCGGGCAGCTGGGCGGGTCGGCCGCGACCCTGCGGGTCGCCGAGCCCGGCCAGTACGCCCAGGCTCAGCTCACCGGAATCGGCCAACCGCGATCCGCCGGCCGGGCGGCCATACGGGTAGGAGTGCGGGGCCGGGAGGTACTCGGGCCGGGGCGCCGGGGCAGGAAGCGCGGTACCAGTGGCTCCGGCCGCGGGGGCAGCGGCGGGCGGCTGGGACCGCTGGCGGACCGGAAGCTGCTGGTAGTCCGTCCCCGGCTGGCTGATGGCGCGCGGGTCGGTGCCCGGCCGCGCCTCGGCATGGCGGTCCGCGGTGCGGCGGCCGCCCACAGCGGGGCTGGCCGGCTGCGCCGTCGTGGCGAGCGGCTTATCCGACGCCAGCTCAGCCCAGTAGTCGACGTCCGACAGAGCGTCCCAGTCAGTAACGGCCCACTCGCCGTCCTGGCCGCGGCCGCCAGGGCGTGCCGCGGTTCGCAGCGGAGCGGCCGAAGGCCTGCCGTCCGGGCGCCGCTGCGGGCCTTCGCCGTCGCGACGTGTCTCGTAGGCAGCCGCCGCGCGGCGCCCGGCTGGCTCCGCTGCCGTCCGTGACCCGCGCTCATCCTGGCCGGCAGGCCGCCTGCCGTAGTCCATGGTGCGCTCGCCGGAACGATCGTCGTAGCCTCGTGGCTCGCGCTCGGCGCCGGACCGGCGCAAGCGGCCCCGGCCATTGCTCCCGCCGAGGTGCTCGGGCCGACCGGGATAGTCCTGGCTGCGGTAGTCCTCGTCGCGGTAATCCCGGTCGCCGCCAGGCCGGGACGGGATGCGTTCCTGGGGCAGATCCTCGAATTCGTCGTTGTCCTCGGCCCGGAGAAATCTCATCGCAAAGAAGCCGATGACGAGGATCATGAGGACGACTGCGGCCAGGGTGATCCCGATCGTCTTCATCGCACCATCCAACGAGCATGACCTGGAGGTGGCGCTAGCTAGGCACGCGCGGCCATCGACGCGAGCCTCCCCCGGCTAAGCAAGCACCCTGGTTTCCCATACGAGGCTGATCGCCTGAACAGCGATTGTGTCGGACCGCTATAGCCGTTGTCATGTATTTCGAGAAGTTTACCCAGCTGCGTCGGCCGGACCACGGGCCGCGCGGATGCGGGCCGCAGCTGGCTCCCGGGCCGGGCCTTTACCGCTGACCTTTTACGTCGGCTCTGTCGGGGCCGCTGCGATAGGGCCGGGCAGGCGCCGTTAGCCGTCCCCGTGCGATCACATGCCGTGCGATTGCCGACCATGCGGTCTTCAGCCCCGGTGCGCCTGGCGGCAGTTGTATCACGCTATTAAGCGCGTACACGGTAAACCTGTAGAAGTGCACGCCGCCCACGGGGCACAAAGGGTTGTAGCCGGGCGCGCCCGCGCTGTTGCGCGCCTGCCGGGCTCCCGCCGGGGGCACTCCCGCCTGCACGTCGGTGGTGTCGGGGCTGATATCGAAGACGAGCCAGTACACCCGCGGCGTGATCGGCGCGGCGGCGTCGTCGACGAGCAGCGCCAGCGATTTAGTGCCCTGTGGCGCTCCTGACCAGTACAGCGGCGGACTCTGACCGGCGCCATGGCAGGTGTAGAGCGCGGGGATGCCGCCCGGCCCGAAGGCCGGACTCGTCACCGTCATCACCTGCGGTGCGTCCTGCTGCAGTTCCTGCGCACTGCCGATCAGGCCGCAGCCGCTGAGCAGGGACAGCGCGAGGCCGGTCGCTGCGGCGCTGGCCCAGCGGCTGATGGCACCCGCACGCCCGCTCATCGCGCTCACCTCCCGCCTCGCGCTGCATCACCCCGGCGGACGGATCTTAGCCGCTGAGAGCTGCGCTGACGTCGCGGCCGTGCGGGCGCGCGTCAGTCGGACTGGCGCGAGGTGCCGAACATGATCTCGTCCCAGGACGGCACGGATGACCGCCTGGAGCGGCCGCCAGCGGCCTTCCTCGCGGGCGGGCCGGCCGCGGCTGCCGCGGCAGCCGGCCGATCCTCGGCCTCGTCGGCCTCCTCGGCGGGCTCCTCCGGCCGGGCGGCCGCAGGCGCGGCTGGCGCCGGGCGTGCCTGCCCGGCCAGCCCGGCAGCGGCCGGCTGCTGGTCGGCCGGCGATCCGGTCGCAGCGGGCTCCGGGCCCCGCGGCGCCGGCCGCTCCGGCTCCGCCCTGGACTCCTGCGCGTGGCCGCCGAGGCGCGAGCCGATCGGCGTCACGGTCGCCGTGGCCGGGCTACCGCGGGTGACAAACCGCGCCGCGGGCCAGTCGGCTTCCGGCAGGCACAGCTGGACCGCCTGGTCATCGGCGGGCGTGACATGCCTGCGGCGCGGGTCGAAAACCCACTCCGCCATCTGATCGCGACCCGCGATGGCATAGCGGAGGCTAACCTGCCAGTTCCCGTCAGCCCGCTTCCTGGAATACCAGCGCATGTCGTCAACGCTCGCGCCGGCCGCTGACAGCCGCTCCGTCACGACGTCGCCGAGCCGCGGGCCCGGACCAGGCTCGCTGTGCCCGCGGACCGTAGCCCGCAGGGCTTCCTGCGCCCGGTACTCGCGCTCGGCGAGCACCGGGCCCTCAAACCGGCGCACCCTCTCAATCGGGATTCCGGCTGCGTCAGCGATCTCTTCTGCTGTCTCCCCGGCGCGGATGCGGTCCTGGATCTCCTTGGGTCGCAACGGATTCTCCACTTCGATCTCGTACTGGGCGAGCCGGGAGAACTGGCCGCGAGCCACGGTCCTCAGCCGGTCGTCGATAGGCAGCGAGAATCGGCCGCCCCGTCCTGGTACGGCGAGGATCGCGTAACTACCGTCCTCGCTCACCGCGACAAGGCGCAGCTCCTTCATGGGCGTCCCTTCTGCGCTGCCCGGCCGCGCGGGGGCGGTGACTCGAACCTCCCCCGGAACGAGTCTGTCTGCACCGGGGCCGCCTGGCCAGTACCGCGCCCGGCATGTCCCGAACGAGCTGATGGAATCCGCTTCCGCGGGCTTGCCGTGCCGCACGCGCCGCTGCTGCCTCCGCGGCTGCTGCCCGGCCTTCCCGCTAGCAGCATTGTTCCGCAGAGTATTGACGTCTCCCAGCCTGAGTGCGCCGAACGCCGATAATCGCCGTCCGGCGATGGTTGGGTGCCGCTGCGCCCGGGCGCCGGGGAGCGCGGTCGCGTTGAGCAGCCACGGGGCGGTAGCTAAGCTGGCAATAATGTTCGGTGACAGAATTATCTTGACTGAGGCGCCGCGCCCGGCGGCGATCAGGCGTAACCCGCGCGCGCCATGGCTGGCTGTCGGAGTCGTGTGCTTCGGGGCGTTCATGGGCCAGCTCGACGCGAGCATCGTCACCCTGACTTTCCGGCCGATGGAGCACGAGTTCGGCACGCCGCTAGCCGGAGTGCAGTGGGTCTCGCTGGCCTACCTGCTCGCGCTGGTCGCGCTGCTGGCGCCGGCCGGCCGGATCGCCGACGCCGTCGGCCGCAAGCTGGTCTACGGCTACGGCTTCATCGTCTTCACCGTCGGCTCGGCCGCGTGCGGGCTGGCCCCATCGCTGGCCATCCTGGTGGCCTGTCGGCTCATCCAGGCGGCCGGGGCCGCGATGCTGCAGGCCAACAGCGTGGCGCTGGTGACGACGAGCGTGCCGCCAGCCCGGATGCGGCTAGCGCTCAGCGTGCAGGCCGCGGCTCAGTCGATCGGCCTCGGCCTCGGCCCCGTGCTGGGCGGGCTGCTGACGCAGACGGTCGGCTGGCGGGCGGTCTACTGGATCAACGTGCCGGTTGGCATCGCCGCGGTCGTGGCCGGCCGGTACCTGCTGCCGCGGACCGGCCAGCTGAGCCGGACTGACTCCTTCGACTGGGCGGGCGCGGCGCTGCTGGCCATCGCGAGCACAGCGCTGCTGCTGGCCCTGTCGGCGGCGGCCGGCCTGCGACTGCCCGGCTGGGCGCCCGTCGCGCTGGCCTGCGCGGGCGCGGCGGCGGGCGTCGCGTTCGCCGTCCGGGAGCATCGTGCGCGGTTCCCGCTGATCCCGCTGGACCTGCTGCGCTCCGTCCGCGTCGCACTCGGACTGACTGGCGCGATGCTCGGCTACCTGACCTTGTTCGGGCCCCTTGTCCTGATCCCGCAGGTGCTGGGCACGCACGGCAGCGAGCTGCGGACTGGCCTGATGCTGTCCGCGCTGCCCGCCGGCTTCGGGATCGCCGCGCTCAGCGCCGAGGCTGTCTTCCCGGCCAGCATGACGAACCGGGTGCGGGGTTGCCTGGGCGCGTCCATTTCGACCGCCGGCCTGGTTATGCTGATATTCATGCCGGCCTCACCGATCGGAATAGTTGCATGCCTGGCCCTGTGCGGCCTCGGCCTGGGCATCTTCGTGCCGGCCAATAACGCGGTCATCATGCGCAGCGCCGCGGCCGGGTCCGCCGCGGTCCTGGGCGGCCTGGTCAACATGGCCCGCGGCATCGGGACCAGCCTCGGCATCGCGCTGGTCACGCTCCTGCTGCACCTGGCGGGAACCGGGGCGGCCGGGCGGCCGGACCCCGTGCTGGCACTCGCGGGACTGGCCGTCGCCGCAGCCGCGGCGGTCGGCGTCGCCAGCGCGATCCGCCCGCTCGCGGCGGCCAGGGGCGGCCCGCAGGCCGCGGCGGCGCGGCAGCCAGATGTGGATCACTCCAGTGCGTTCGGCTGAGCCGGCCCTGAGCGCCGCTGGCCTGGCTGACGCCGACCCGGCCGGGCTGGCGATCGCTGACCTGGTGTCGCGGCTGCGGCGGGCGATGCGGCGGGCCGCCCGCGCGCAGGGCGGCGGCGGGGCACTGCCCGGCGGGCTGTCAGTGGCCCAGCTGGAGTTCCTGTCCTGCCTGGCCGAGAATCCCGGTGCCCGGCCCGGCCAGCTGGCCCGCCTGCTGCGGCTGGCGCCAAGCTCGGTGGCGACGCTGGTGAACGCGCTGGCGCGGGACGGCCTCATTACCCGCGCCGGGGGAGTCGCGGACCGGCGCACCGCTGTGCTGAAGCTGACGGCGACGGGCGCGGACGTTGTCGCGAGCTGGCAGCACGTCAACGCGCGCATCCTGGCTCTCGCGCTGACCTCGCTCTCCCCGGCCAGCCGGGCGCAGCTGGAGAGGTCGCTGCCCGCCCTGGAGAAGCTGACCAGCGCTGTCGACGCGCAGGCGGACGACCCGCAGGCCGACGACCCGCAGGCCGATGACTCTCTCGCCAGCGATGACGGTCATGTCACGTAGGCTCCTTGCCCATGCACGCTGATGCAATTTTCGGCGCCATCGGACGGTGGTCCGTGCGCCTGCGGTGGCTGTTTCTGCTCATCTGGGTGCTGGGCGCCGTCGCGGCCGTAACGCAGCTGCCGTCACTGTCGAGCGTGACCCAGAGCAACAACGAGAAGTTCCTGCCCTCCAGCGCGCCGAGCGAGCATGCGATCGCCCTGGCCGCGCCGTTCGGCAATGCGAGCCTGGTGCCGATTCCCATCATCGCGGCGACGACCAGCGGGCCGCTGACCCCGGCCGACGTCGCGGCGCTGACCCGGATGGGGCAGAAGATCGCCGCCGATCCCGACATCAGGCAGGTCAAGGATGTCGGCCAGTCCGCCAACGGCCAGGCCGTGCAGCTGCTCGCCCTGGCCGCCAATGCCAACAGTGGCAACCCGAGCTACGCCGAGGACCTGATCGACGGGCTGCGCTCGAGGATTGCCAGCTCCGGGCTGCCGGCCGGGCTGCGGGTCCACCTCGCCGGTGATACGGCGGTCACCGTGGACGAGCAGAAGGCGACCGGCAATACCGGCAACAGGGTGCAGGACCTATCCCTGATCTTCATCATCGTGCTGCTCGTGCTGATCTTCCGGTCGCTGACCCTGGCGATCACTACCGTGCTGCCCGCGCTGTTCTCGGTGCTCATCTCCGGCCCGCTGGTGGCCGAGGCGTCCCGGCACGGCCTGCAGGTATCGCCGCTCGCGCAGTACCTGATGATCGTCCTGGTGCTCGGCGCCGGCACCGACTACGGGCTGTTCCTGGTCTTCCGGACCCGCGAGGAGCTGCGCAACGCCGGTCACGACGTCACCGGGATGGCCGGCGCGCCGCAGCGTGGTTTCTTCCGTTCCATTGCTGCCGACATGGCCGGTCCCCGGCCGGCCGCGCGGACCGCGCTGATCGAGGCGGTCACCAGGGTCGGCGAGTCGATCACCTTTTCGGCCGCCACGGTCATCGCGGCGGTGCTGACCCTGCTGACGGCCAGCTTCCCGTTCTACTCCGACCTGGGCATACCGTTTGCCATTGCCATCGGGGTCACCCTGCTGGCCGGGCTCACCCTGCTGCCGGCGCTGCTGTCGATCCGGCTGTCGCTGCTAGCGGTGAAGCGAACGATGTTCCGTGGCGTCTTCGGGCGGCCCAAGCTGCTGCCCTGGAGCATCCAGGGCCACGGCGGCGCGGGCGTCTGGGGACGAGTCGCTGGCCGGATCGTGCGCAGGCCGGCGCTCACCCTGACCGTCGGCGTGGTGGCGTTCGGGGCACTGGCGCTGGGAGCGCTCGGTTATGCCGCGGCAGGCTTCGGCGGCACCGCTTCCCCGCCGCCCGGCAGCGATTCCGCGGCCGGCACGGCGCTGCTGACCAAGTACTTCCCGGAGTCAGCGGCCAACCCGACGACACCCATCTTCCGCTTCAGCCAGCCCGTCTGGACCGACCCGCAGGTGCTGACCACGGCGACCAGCGAGATGAAGGGCAGCAGCCTGTTCAGTCAGGTCGCCGGGCCGCTGAGCCCGGCGGGAGCGGTCCTGCCGCCTGCGGTCTACGCCCGCCTGCATGCTGCCCTCGGCCCGGCCAGCGCGCTGCCGCCGATCCAGCCGCCGGGCAGCAAGGTGCCGCCCAACGAGTACCAGGTCTACCGCTCGACCTCGAACTTCATCAGCGCGGACGGGCGGACGGTTCAGTTCGCGGTCGGGCTGCGGGCCGGTGATCCCGCCAGCACGCCCGCGCTGAACGCTGTGCCGGCCATCCGCGCCGAGGTCAGCAAGGTTGCGAGGTCGGTAGGGGCGGCCGACTCCGCCGTCGGCGGCGAGGCGCCGGCGCTCTATGACATCAGCGCGGTATCCAACAGCGACCTGGCTAAGGTCATCCCGATCGCGATCGTGGCGATCGGCATCCTGCTGGCGCTGGTCCTGCGCAGCCTGGTGGCACCGGTCTACCTGATCGCCTCGGTCGGACTGTCCTACCTGGCTGCGCTCGGGCTCTCGGTGCTGCTGTTCATCAAGATCGCGGGAGACAAGGGGCTGGTCTTCTTCCTGCCCTTCCTGATGTTCATCTTCCTGCTCGCGCTTGGTGAGGACTACAACATCCTGGTCATGACGCGGATCAGGGAGGAAGCGCACCGGCTGCCGCTGCGCGAGGCGGTGACCCGCGCGATCGGCGTTACCGGCACGACGGTGACGTTGGCTGGCCTGGTGCTGGCCGGCACCTTCGTGGTGTTCGGCATCGTGGCGGGCGGGCAGTCGGGCGGCAGCCAGTTCCGCGATATCGCGCTCGGCCTCGCGCTCGGCATCCTGATGGATACCTTCCTGGTCCGCACGCTGCTGGTGCCTTCGACCGTGGTGCTGCTGGGCAGGTGGAACTGGTGGCCGTCGAGGCTGCGGATGGACCGGCCGGCCAGGGCGCAGGCGGCAGGCGCTGCGTCAGGCGGCCCGCTGACGGCCGTTAGCGGCTTCGCAGCGGACGGCGGGCCGGAGGTGAATGGCGGGCCGGAGGTGAATGGCAGGCCGCCGCCGGGCGGATCACCGGACACCGAGCCGCAGCCCGAACCGCTCTGAGCGCGGCACGCCGCATGCCAGCTGCGCCCGCGATCAGCATCATCCTGCCCGTCTATGGCGTGGCCGGGTACCTGACGGCCTGCCTGGACTCGATCCTGCTGCAGCCAGGCGCCGAGATCGAGGTGATCGCGGTGGACGATGCCTCGCCGGACCGCTGCGGTCAGATCCTGGACGAGCGGGCAGCGGCCGATCCGCGGCTGCGGGTCCTGCACCTGGACCGCAACGGCGGTCCCGGCCCTGCGCGCAACGCGGGCCTGGGCCTGGCCGCGGGGGAGTACGTCTGGTTCGTCGACGGCGATGACCGGCTGGCCGACGGCGCTCTGGCCGCGATCATGCCGAGGCTCGCCGAGGTCCGGCCGGACGTGCTGCTGATCGACTACGAGAGCTGCTACCCCGGCGGCCGCACCGAGCCGAGCCCCGGCCGCGACCTGCTGCGCGGCGTGCCGCCCGCGGGCTGCACGCTGGCTGACCGTCCGCAGCTGATCGATCTGACCATGACGTTCCTGGAGCAAGCTGCTGCGCCGTGACTTCATCTGCCAGCTCGGCCTGCGATTCGGCCCGGGCATTCACGAGGACGTGCTCGTCACCTGCTCCGCCCTGCTGGCCGCCCGGCTGATCACCGCGGTGCCGCGGCCCTGTTACCGCTACTGCCGGGACCGGCGCGGATCCTTCATGGCCACCTCGTCAGCGGCGCACTGGGCCATCTTCTCGTCTTACGAGCAGGTGTTCGCGCTGGCCACCAGGCAGCTGGCGCCGTGCCAGGACACGGCCGCTGCCAGAGCCCTGGAGGCGGCGATCTTCGAGCGAGCAATCTGGCACTACTGCACGGTGCTGCAGACCTCGGGCGGGCCCCGGCTGAGACGGCGCAGCCTGGTGCCGGCGGCCGACCGCCGGCGGTTCTTCGCGCGGATGCACGAGGACTTCCTGCGCTACCGGCCCGCGGGGTACCGCCCGCCGCCGGGTGCGCGCGGGGTGAAGTTCCGCCTGGTCGAGCGCGGAGCCTACCGCGCCTACTGGCTGCTGGAGCCGCTGAACGAGGCCAGGGTCGGCCTGGCCAGGCTGCTCGCGCGGCACTGAGCGTCCGGCCCGACACGCCGGGCGAGGCTGGCCCGTTCGGGCGCCGCGAGCCGTGGGCGCCGCAGATGCAGGCCAGTGCCGGCCAGTTTCCGCTACTTAAAGCCAGAGTTCGCTACGCAGAGTGACTAAGCGTGGCATACTCCGGATCATGAGAGACGGCGCAGCGAGGCGGCCAGGACCGGTGCGGATCAGCGGGGCGGCGCTCACGGCGCTGACCGCGGCGGCCGCGTTAACCGCCGGCCTCGCGCTGGCGCAGCCGGCGTCGGCTGTGACGGCGAGGACGGCGACGGCGAGGACGGCCACGGCGGCGGCGCTGACCGCGGCAGCGGTGACGGCCCCGGCAGCCGCCAGCGCGCGGAACTGGGTGCCGACCCGGTTCACGCTGCCCGCCGGGGCCGGCGGGGGCTCGCCGGTCCGGCTCCGGTCGATGGCCTGCCCGTCCGCGGCGAAGTGCGTGGCCGTGGGCGAGTACCAGTACCAGGGCACCGAGGATGACTCCCGTGCCCTGCTGCTGAGCGGCGGGACATCCTGGGCCGCCGCCGGGCTTCCGGCGGCGGCGGAGGCCAGCGGCACCAGCCTGAGCTCGGTGGCGTGCCCGACCACCAGGCTGTGCGTCGCCGTCGGCACGGCCAGCTCCGCCGGCGGGCTGATCCTGACCTGGTCCGGCCGATCCTGGACACTGACCAGGCCGTCGGCCCCGGGGCCGGGCTCGGCGATCACCGAGCTATCCGGCGTCGCCTGCCCCACGGCCACCGAGTGCCTGGCCGTCGGCACCTTCCGGGACTCCGCGGGCATGCTGCACGGACTGCTGCTGACCCGGTCGGGCTCGTCCTGGACTGACGCGCAGGCGCCACTGCCAGCCGGCGGCTCGAATCTCATACTCAGCTCCGTGGCATGCTCATCGTCGAGCCAGTGCGCCGCGTCCGGCAGCTTCCTGACCTCCGCCGGCAAGTTTGACGCGCTGATGCTGACCTGGGCGGGAAGTACCTGGTCGGATACGCCGGTACCGCTGCCGGCCAACATGGACCAGCAGTCCTTCGGCGGCCTCACCGCCCTGTCCTGCTCCGCATCGGGCCATTGCGTGGCGGTCGGCGGTTATGCCGATACCAGCGGCGCCGGGCGAGGGCTGCTGGTTTCCGGGTCCGGTTCATCCTGGACGGCAGCGCAGGCGCCGGTGCCGGCCGGCGCCGGCCGGATGCAGAGCGTCGACCTGGAGTCCGTGTCCTGCGTCGCGCTGTCCTGCGCGGCCGTGGGCGACTACCTGGATGCGGCGGAGAACGAAGAGGGAATCCTGCTGACCGGGACGGGGACGTCCTGGACGGCCGTCACCGCGCCGCTGCCGGCCAACGCGAGGCCCAGCCAGGAAACCGGACCCACCGGCGCGTGGTCGGTGACGTGCCCGGCCGCGGCGCAGTGCACGGCGGCCGGCGGCTACGTCGACTCGGCCAGTCACCTGCAGGGCCTGCTGCTGACGCTCAGCGGATCGACCTGGACCGCAGCCGAGGCGCCGCTGCCGGCGAACGCCAGCGCCAGCCCGGCTGCGCAGCTGTTCACCGTGGCCTGCCCGTCAGCCGCGCACTGCGCGGCAGCCGGCGTTTACACGACCTCGACCGGATACGTACGCGGGCTGGCGCTCACCGGATCGTGAGCCGCCGCAGCGACGGGGCCGTCACTGCGACTAGTCGCAGCGACGGCCCCGCCACACACCCGTAGGCCCGGCCCCGCCGCAGGTCAGTGCTTCCCGGCGAACTGCTCGCTCTCCGTCGAGCCGACCAGCGCCGTGGTCGACGCGTTCGGGCTGACGGCGGAGGTGATCATGTCGAAGTACCCGGTGCCGACCTCGCGCTGGTGCCGTGTCGCCGTGTAGCCGTCGTGCTCCGAGGCGAACTCGGCCTCCTGCAGCCGGACGTAGGCCGGCATGCCCTCGGCCAGGTAGCCGCGGGCCAGCTCGAACATCGAGTGGTTCAGCGCGTGGAATCCGGCCAGCGTGATGAACTGGAACTTGTACCCCATCTCGCCGAGCTCGCGCTGGAACTTCTCGATCGTGCCCTCGTCCAGGTTCGCCCGCCAGTTGAACGACGGCGAGCAGTTGAAGGCGAGCATCTGATCCGGGTAGACGGCCTTGATCCCCTCGGCGAACTCCCGCGCGACGTTCAGGTCCGGCTTCGACGTCTCCATCCACAGCAGGTCGGAGTAGGGCGCGTAGGCCAGGCCGCGGGCGATGCACGCCTCGATCCCGTTTCGCACGTGGTAGAAGCCTTCAGCGGTCCGCTCGCCGGTCGCGAAGTCCCGGTCGCGCTCATCGACGTCGCTGGTCAGCAGCGTCGCCGCCTGGGCGTCGGTGCGGGCGACGACCAGCGTCGGCACGCCGCAGACGTTGGAGGCCAGCCGGGCCGCGTTGAGCGTCTTGACGTGCTGGCCGGTCGGGATCAGCACCTTGCCGCCCATGTGGCCGCACTTCTTCTCGGAGGCCAGCTGATCCTCCCAGTGCACCCCGGCAGCGCCGGCCGCGATCATGGCCTTCATCAGCTCGAACGCGTTCAGCACGCCGCCGAAGCCCGCCTCGGCGTCGGCCACGATGGGCGCGAGCCAGTACGGCGCTCCGTCGTTGTGGGCCTCCGACCAGGTAATCTGGTCGGCCCGCAGCAGGGCGTTGTTGATCCGGCGGACCACCTGGGGCACCGAGTTGGCCGGGTACAGGCTCTGGTCCGGGTAGGTCTGGGCGGCCAGGTTCGCGTCCGCGGCAACCTGCCAGCCGGACAGGTAGATGGCCCGCAGCCCCGCCTTGACCTGCTGCACCGCCTGATTTCCGGTCAGCGCGCCCAGCGAGTTGACGTACCCGTCCTCCTGCAGCAGCGACCACAAACGCTCGGCACCCAGCCGGGCCAGCGTGTGCTCTTCCTGGATCGAGCCGCGGAGCCTGATCACAGCGGCGGCGCTGTAGGTGCGCTCGATGCCAGCCCAGCGCGGATCTGTTGCCCATTGCTGGTGCAACGCGGCGGCCTGAGCTTCGGGCGAATCGGCCACCGGCTGGCCGCTGGCTGGTGCTGAACCGTTAAGCGTGCCCTCGAGGCGACGGTCGCTCATTTGGGTACCTCCTGCAGGGTCGTCCCCGGGTGTTCTATCCAGCCTGCGTGCAGCCGGCGGCCCGGCGCTAGGGCCGAACGTCCTGAACTTCTCCCAGGATTCAGCTACAGTGAAGAAATGCAAGTATTCGCTAGCGAAGATTCTCGATCTTTGCGAGAGAGCGGCATCGATCTCGGTCTGTTCGGCCAGCGACTGCGGCACGTGCGACGGGCCCGCGGGCTGACGCTGGCCGAGCTGGGCCAGCGGGTCGGGCGTGCGCCGTCCGCGCTGTCGCTGCTGGAGAACGGCCGGCGGGAGCCGAAGCTCTCGCTGATCGATTCGCTCGCCGCCGCGCTCTCAGTGCCGGCCGAGGAGCTGCTGCGGCGGCAGCCGCCGAACCGCCGGGCGCAGCTGGAGATCGCCCTGGCCGAGGCCCAGCGTGATCCCGCCTTCGCCGAGCTGGGCCTGCCGCCGCTGCGGCCCGGCGCCCGGGTGCCCAACGACGTGCTGGAGCACGTGCTCGCGCTGCACGCCGAGCTGCGCGAGCTGCGGGCTAGGCCGACGGCCACGCCGGAGGAGGCCCGCGCCGCCAATGCTGACCTGCGGCTCATGATGGCCGAGCGCGGCAACTACTTCGCCGAGATCGAGGCGGCGGCGGCGGACGCGCTCGGCACCGTCGGGTACTCGGGCGGCGCTCTCTCGCAGGGCATGCTGCTCGCGGTGGTCAGCCGGCACGGGTTCGCCGTCCGGTACGCGCAGGACCTGCCGCGCTCGGCCCGGTCCGTGACCGACCTGCGCAACCGCCGGATCTACCTGAGGCAGGAGACGCTCGGCATGCACACGCCGCGCGCCGTGCTGCTGCAGACGCTCGGGCATTTCGTGCTCGGGCACGCCGCCCCCGCCGACTTCGCCGAGTTCCTGCGGCAGCGGGTGGAGGCCAACTACTTCGCCGCCGCCGTGCTGGTGCCCGAGCAGCCCGCCGCGCGTTTCCTGCAGGCCGCCAAGGACGCCAGGGACCTGGCCGTGGAGGACCTGCGGGACGTGTTCTCGGTGTCCTACGAGATGGCGGCGCACCGCTTCACCAACCTCGCCACCCATCATCTCGGCGTCCCCTGCCACTTCGTGAAGAACGACGATGACGGCATCATCTACAAGGCCTACGAGAACGACGGGGTGATCTTCCCGGCCGACCCGGCCGGCGCGATCGAGGGCCAGCGGATGTGCCGCCTGTGGTCCGGCCGCCAGGTGTTCACCGTCGCTGACCCGTTCAGCCCGCACTATCAGTACTCGGACACGCCCTCGGGCACGTACTGGTGCACGGCGCTGGTCGACTCGGGCCGCGAGCGCGGGTTCGCGATCACCCTGGGCGTGCCGTACGAGCACTCGCGCTGGTTCCGCGGTCGCGAGACGACCAAGCGGACGTTGTCGGCCTGCCCGGACGGGGAGTGCTGCCAGCGCCCGCCAGCCGCGCTGGCCGCGCGCTGGGAGGGGATGGCCTGGCCCTCGGCCCGCGCCCACTCGCACGTGCTGCTGGCGCTGCCGTCGGGCAGCTTCCCCGGCGTGGACGAGGCTGCCGTGCTGGAGTTCCTGGACCGGCACGAGAAGGACTGACGGCGCGCGTCCCGGCGCTCAGCGGCGGCCGGCGCTAGCTGAAGCGGGGCGGCCGCCGCTCCCGGAAGGCGGCGGCGCCCTCACGCACGTCGGGACCGAGGAAGTTGAGCATCTCGTAGGCGGCTGACTGGTCGAAGATCGGGCCGGCGGTCCGGAGCCAGCTGTTCAGCGCCCGCTTGGTGAGCCGGATGGCCAGCTGCGGGCCGGCCGCCAGGCCGTCGGCGATCCGCAGCGCCTCGGGCAGCACCGCCGCGGCCGGCAGCGACTTGCTGACCAGGCCGATGCGCTCGGCTTCCGCCCCGGTCACCATCTCCCCGGTCAGCAGGTAGTACTTCGCACGGGCCAGGCCGCACAGCAGCGGCCAGATGATCGCCGCGTGATCCCCGGCCGCGGCGCCGAGGCGGACGTGCCCGTCGCCCAGCCGCGCATCGTCCGCGCAGATGCTGATGTCGGCCAGCAGCGCGACCACCAGCCCGGCGCCGACGGCCACCCCGTTGATCGCGGAGACGATCGGCTTCTCGCAGTTGACCAGGTTATAGACCAGGTCGCTCATCTCGGTGAGCATCCGGGTCACCGCGTCGTAGTCGCCGGCCATCCGCTCGACCATGGCCAGGTCGCCGCCGGCCGAGAACGCCCGGCCCTCGCCGGTGACGACGGCCACCCTGGTGTCCGGATCCCGGCTCACGTCAGCCCAGACTCTGGCCAGCTCGCCGTGCATGACCTCGTCGGCGGCGTTCAGCGCATCAGGCCGGCTGAGCGTGATGAGCAGGACGCCGTTGTCGCGGCGCTCGAAAACCAGTTGCCGGTAGCTGCTGACATCCATCCGGATCGTGCGTCCTCTCGGTCCGCTGCTGCGCGGCCAGCGGCGCCGTCAGTCCGCTCGCCCGCGGCCCGCCCGCTGCCGCGGGCACCACGATAGCCAGCCGGCACCGGATCATGCCGGGCAGCCCCGGGCGTCTCAGCGCCGCGGTCTCCGGCCTCGCGGGGAGGGGCCCTGGCCGACCGGCCGGGCGGCAGCGGCCATGGAGGTGATCACGGCCGGAGCCGTGGCGGGTGCCTTCTGGTAGCGTCAGCTGACCTGGCGGCCGGGGCTGCGGCAGCTCGGCCTGCCTAGCAGGCGCTCACTCCGTGGCTGGCCAGCAGCAGCTGGCCGAGTTCCCGCGCGCGCTGGCCGGCCGCTGTGTCGCCTTCATGAGCGGCCATGATCGAGCCCTTCATGAGGATGTGCCACTGGCGCGCGAACGCGTCGCTGTCCTTGATGCCGGCGCCGGCCGCGAGATCGCCCAGGAAATGCCGGATGTTGGCGAGATGATCGACAGTGGCCTGGCGCACCGGATGGCAGCGGTCGCTGATCTCGAGCATGGTGGTCAGGAACGCGCAGCCCTCGAAATCGGGCCGGGCGAACCATGCAGAGAAGACGTTGAAAATGGCGAGCAGGCGCTGGGCCGGCTGGTCGGCGCGCTCCATGACCTGCGCGACGAGCCACTGGTTGACCCAGAGTTCCTCGCGGCGGTCCAGGAAGTCGAGGATCAGCTCGTCCTTGGACGAGAAGTTGCGGTACAACGTCATCTTCGCGATACCGGCCTGGGCAATCACGGTGTCCACCCCGACCGCTCGCACGCCGCTTCGGCTGAACAATTCGTAGGCGGCACGCCGGATGCGCTCACGGCCGCTGTCAGCCGGCGCGGCTGTCCGATCGGGCTTGCTTCCCGCGGTGGATGACATCATCACCAGATCCGGAACAAAGGACGTCTCAGTCTACCCCGGTGACCGGCTGCAGCAGCGAGAAAGCATGCAGTCACCGGCGGTGCCGGCCGGTGGCGCTGGCCGGCGTCAGGCCTGCGCCGGGCCGGCGTCGTGTCAGGCGCCGGGCGCCAGGGCTGGCTGCCGGTGCGGGTGACATGCGCACTCCCGTGGCGTTCTGCCATGCCGTTCGTGGTGTTCTGTCATGCCCTGCGCCGATGGGGGCGTGCCTCGGTACTGGCGCATCGGCTGGCCGCCCCGTAAAGTATTGATTACTCGTGAGTAACTTACGTCGGGGTAGAGGTGTGCCGAGTGGCCGTGCGCCGTGCGCCGAGCGCGTGGCCGGGCCGCGGACAGCCGCAAGGAGCGACATGAGCGACAAGCCTGCCGAGGGTTTCTCGATCGATCTGACGCCGGACGTCCGGGACATGCAGAAGTGGGTGCACGAGTTCGCGAAAGACGTGATCCGCCCGGCCGCGGCCGAGTGGGACGAGCGCGAGGAGACGCCCTGGCCGATCATCGAGGAGGCCGCCAAGATCGGCCTGTACTCGCTGGATTTCTTCGCCGAGCAGTGGATGGAGCCCAGCGGGCTCGGCACGGTGGTCGCATTCGAGGAACTGTTCTGGGGCGACGCTGGTATCGGCCTGTCGCTGGTCGGCAGCGGCCTGGCCGCGATCGCGGTGGCCAGCAACGGCACGCCGGAGCAGATCGGCGAATGGCTGCCGCAGATGTTCGGCGGTCCAGGCGACGTGAAGCTGGCGGCCTTCTGCTCGTCCGAGCCCGATGCGGGCAGCGACGTCGGCTCCATCAGGACCAGGGCCGTGTACCAGGAGGCCACCGACGAGTGGGTGCTCAACGGGACGAAGACCTGGGCGACCAATGGCGGGATCGCGGACGTGCACGTGGTCGTCGCGTCGGTGGAGCGGTCGCTGGGCAGCCGGGGCCAGGCGACGTTCATCGTCCCGCCGGGGACTGCCGGGCTGTCGCAGGGCCAGAAGTTCCGCAAGCACGGGATCCGGGCCTCGCATACCGCCGAGGTCGTGCTGGATGACGTCCGGGTGCCGGGGACCTGCCTGGTCGGCGGCAAGGAGAGGCTGGATGCCCGGCTGGCCAGGCTGGCCGAGGGCCTGGCCGGCGAGCAGGCGGCCATGAAGACCTTCGAGGCGTCCCGGCCCAGCGTGGCGGCGATGGCCGTGGGCGTGGCCCGCGCTGCGTTCGAGTTCGCCCGCGACTATGCCCGCGACCGGGTCCAGTTCGGCCGCCCGATCGGGCAGAACCAGGCGGTCGCCTTCATGCTCGCCGACATGCAGGCGGCGGTGGACGCGGCCCGGCTGCTGACCTGGCGGGCCGGCTGGATGGCGCGGACCGGCCGGCCGTTCGAGCATGCGGAGGGGTCGATCTCCAAGCTGGTGGCCGGCGAGACGGCCGTGCGGGTCACCGAGCAGGCGATCCAGATACTCGGCGCGAACGGCTACACCCGGGACTACCCGGTCGAGCGGTGGCACCGGGACGCCAAGATCTTCACGATTTTCGAGGGCACGTCCGAGATCCAGCGCATGATCATCGGAAGGGCCGTCACGGGGCTTGATGTGCGATAATAAGCGCAGGTCATGGCGGTGATGCGGGGCCCGAACGGGGCCATGTGCGGGGATTCTGCCCGTCTGGTCGTTTGCCCGTTATTCCTGGTTGGTTCCCGCCAGTTGCCGATAGCATGCTGAGTTGGTGCTGACCCCCTAACGGTTAGGGCGGATCGTTCACGGCCATGGAAACGCGAACGGGTAGGAGCGTGTGCGCCTGTGCTAACCATCGGAGCGGGTAACAGCTGCGCTGGCCATCACTGAACTGCCGAGTCGATGGGCGACACGAGGGTTCGCGTCCGTGGGAGTGGTGTACGGATCTTGAGCCGGCCCGGCGTGTTGCCGTGAGCGTTCTTATTCGACGCGCCGTGCGCGAGTGGAAGTCGAATCCCCTCGCGTGCGTATGTTCGCCAATGGCTTTCATCCGGTAGGACCGCTGAATCTCCCAGGTGGAAGCATCGGGTTGAGACTGTCTGGCCCCTGGGACGCTGCCTGGGCGGACGGCGTAATGCCAGCCCCGGCGATCGCCGGCAGTGACGCCGCGGTCAGGGCCAGGGCGAGGCCTTCCTGGCGTGAATGCTGGCCTGCTCAGCGGATAGCCGGCTCGCCCAGGGCCGGCCATTCCGTGCTGCCCAGCCTCGCCTCCGCTGATCGGGCGACGTACAGCGCCCACTCCAGCAGGCTGGTGTGGGCCGCGGGCTCCGCGCCGGATTCGGCCAGTCGCCTGGCGGCGAACTGCCGGATCGTCTCCAGCAGTGAATAGCGGACCGTGCCGCCGGCCTGGGCTTGGACCACGGACTTGTCAACCAGGCTGGCGAGCAGCCCAGCGGCCGACTGCGATGCCAGCGGGCCGGCGGTGCCGACGCGTTCGCCCATCTCGAGGTCGAAGCCGCCACGCAGAACCGACAGGCGGAAAGCAGACGCCGTTCATCGTCGCTGAGCAGCTCATAGCTCCAGGCGACCAGCGACTCCAGCGACTGGTGTCGCGACGGGCGGGCGGGCCCGCCGGAAAGCAGCCCGGTGTGGCCGTCCAGGCGTGCAGCGAGCTGTTCGGGGCTCAGGCTGGAGCACCGGGCCGCCGCGAGTTCGACGGCGAGCGGCATGCCGTCGAGCCGCCCGCAGAGATCGGCGATCGGGGCCGAATTGGACGCGGAAACCTCGAATGCGGGATTCACCGCGCGCGCCTGGGCGGCGAAGAGAGTGCCGGCCTCGGACCGAGCGACCGCGCCGGCCGTGCCATCTTCAGGCAGGCCAAGCGGCGGCACCGGTCGGCGAGCGCCCGCGCAAGGCTCGCTGTGGGGTTTGTTGCATCACGTTCTGGCATATCCAGGGCGTCCGCGATGCACGCGGGGACAAGGTCAGGATCGGTGAGGGGGGGGCAGTTCGGCCAGGTGCGCGCGGTCACCGAACGCCGCCTCGGCGAGCATTGCGACGCGCAGGTCGACGCGGGTCTTGCCGCAGCCGCCAGGCCCGGTAAGCGTCACGAGCGGCGCGGTCTGAAGGCGCTCGAGAACGGCGGCTATCAGAGGGCCGCGGCCTACCAGGGAACTGAGCTCGGCGGGCAGCCCGGAGCGCCGCGACTGTTTCGGGTGCCGCGTGCTGAGTTGGTACTGACCCCCGCCCGCGGACGGCACTGCCGCGCCCAGGCCGGCCGGGCCCGCTTTGTCCGATGGGAGTAACGCCAGTGTGGCCACGGGCCTGTTATGACAGCACCCGGCCTAACCGGCGGGCGTTCCCGCGGTTGTTGACAATGTGCTACGCTGAATGCATGTCCGTGAATGTATCAGTACGCTTGGACGACTCGCTGGCCGAGCGGCTGCGATTGCGGGCGCGGGCGGCGGGGGAGAGCATGTCAGACCGGCTGCGCCGGTATGCCGAGGAAGGCTCGCGCCGGGATGAGCACCCCCTGATCACGTTCCGGGACGGGCCGGCGGGCCGGCGTGCCGCGGTCGTCGGCGGTCCGGACGTCTGGGAGATCGTTATGTGGCTGGAGGATCTCGCAGGCGAGGATGACCCGGCACGCGTGCTGGCGGCCGAGCAGGATATCTCGCGCCCGCTGATCGACGCCGCGCTGCGGTACCGGGAGACGTATCCCGGCGAGGTCGAGGCGCGCATCGCGCTGCACCGTCATGACACGGCGGCGGCGGACGCGCGGTGAGGCTTCTCCTCGACGAGATGTACGGCGACAAACTGGCGCAGGCACTGCGGGATCAGGGTATCGACGCTGCTACGGTGGCTGAGTTCGGGATGGCAGGCAGGCCCGATGCTGACGTTCTCGCGGCCGCGGCGGACGGTGGTTACGTGCTGCTCACCGAGAACGTCAGTGACTTCGCCCGGCTCGGCGCCGAGCATGTCGCCGCGGGGCGCCACCATTTCGGAGTACTGATCGCGCTTTCGTCGCGGTTCTCTCGCCGGCCTGCCGGGTACGGCGCGATCGCGACCGCCGTCGTGGCAGCAGCCGCCGACCAGCTCGATGATCGCCTCGTCTACTTGGAGCGTCCTAACCAGGCGTAGCGGCCAGTCAATCGGGGCTGGCCACGTGGGTGCTGAGCTGGTGCTGACAAACGCCGGTCCGGCAGGCCATCTAGCTGCGGAAACTGCCCGGACGTGGACGAGCTTCACCATCTTCGAGGGCACGTCCGAGATCCAGCGCATGATCATCGGAAGGGCCGTCACGGGGGCTTGATGTGCGGTAGTAACCGCAGGCCATGGCGGGGTCGTGTCGTTGATCTGCCGGGAAGCGCGGGTCCGCGGGTTGCGGCGGGGGCTGGAGCTTCCAGCATGGCAGCTGCCCAGTCAAGCCCCGGACTGCAGCCGCCGCGGCCGAATGCAGGAATCCGTAACGGCGCGAACCACGTCAACAAGCGTCGTCAGCAGCGTCTCCCCAGATTCGGCGCATACCGCGTCTCCGACGGACGTCCAGCCACGCGTCCATAATCTCTCGCGCCCCTACAATCGGCCTGTGGAGCGGTACCTGATTCGGGGCGGCGAAGGGGGCTGCGAACGTCTTGCACTGCTGGCCCGCACCCGCTGGCCCGATACCGCAGCGCTGCTCGCACGGGAGGGCCTGTCGCCAGGGATGCGTTGCATCGATCTGGGCTGCGGTGGCGGTCATGTCACGCTGGAGATCGCACGGCTGGTAGCCCCTGAGGGATCAGTTGCTGGCGTCGACATGGACGAGATCAAGCTTGACCTGGCCCGCCGGGCTGCGGCGGAGGGCGGGCCGGGCAACGTCGAGTTCCCGCATATGGGCGCAGGCTCTACGGCGGCTTCCTTGCCGCCGGCTTCCCCGCCCCGGAGGTGGGCCTCGTCCAGCCGGTGTGGACCGGTGGCGAGGGCAAGACATTGGCATGGTCAACGCTTGAAGCATCGGCCCAAGCGATCGTTGCTGAGCGCGTTGCCTCGCAAGATGAGGTGACTGCCGCGCTCACGACCTTGTGGCAGTTCACCGCAGATCCCCAGACGCTTATCAGCGGCCCGCGCATCGTCCAGCTCTGGTCGAGCCGATAAGGGCTACGTGATCTCGCGCAGCGCTGAGAGTTCCTGCACGAAGGCCGCCACCGGTGCGTCCGTCTTGTCGGCGCAAGCGCGGATGACGGCAACTGCAGCGGCCAGCGCGTACCACTAGAAGTCGTCGGTCTGCCACCAGACCACCTCGTCGAGCAGATCTGGCTCGATCCCGCCGCGGGCTGACGCGGCGGCCAGGATCGCGAACTGGATCTTGCGGTTATCCCGTCCCCGGAACCTGCACTCACCTAGGTATTTCTCGCGCAACTCCAGATAGGGAATCGGGTCGTCCCGCGTGACGCCGGCCAGATCCAATGCGCCGGCCGACAAGTACATGAACATCTCGCCCGGGAAGGTGTTGTCACGAGGGTGGAGGTCCTCGACGGCAGCCGCTAGATGGAACACGTCGTCGCCTCGCGCCAGGCCGGAAACGAGCCGGCGAATGGCCTCGGCGCGGTCCTGGTCGGTCGGACTCTTACTGCCCATACCTGAAACCTTAGGTGGGGCGAACCATCGGGAAGTACCCCCACCCGACCCTGAGGCCTTGCCGAACGCCGAGGCGGCATCGACGACCGCCACGAAGGTGAGCACCACCCCGCCGCGAGCGTGTCGCCAGGAAGTCGAGTGCACCACCGCTGGCGGTCAGCACGCCATATTCTGATCGGAACGGGGCCGACGGCGCGGCCTGGGAGGCAATGTGCAGCGCATAGTTCGTACATCGGACGGCCGAACGCTAGCTGTCGAAGAGGGCGGTGATCCGGCTGGCCTGCCCGTGCTGGCCCACATGGGCACGCCGAACTCCCGGCATCTTTACGGCCCGCACTCGCAGGATGCCGGCGAACGCGGGCTGCGGCTTATCAGTTACGACCGACCCGGCTACGGCGGCTCCTCGCCCCAGCCAGGGCGCAGTGTGGCCGACTGCGCCGAGGACGTGCTCGCGATCTGCGCCGAGCTTGGCATTGACCGCCTCGCGATGTGGGGCATCTCGGGTGGCGGCCCGCACCTGCTCGCGTGCGCTGCCCTGCTCCCGGATCTGGTGACGGCTGCCGCCTCGCTCGCGTCGCTCGCGCCGTTCGACGCAGACGGCCTCGACTATTTCGCCGGCATGGGCCAGGACAACGTCGATGACACCCGCCTCTACTTCGCCGACGAGGCCGCCGCCAGGGCCAAGACGGACGAGGATCGCGAGGGCTTCCTCGCCGCGTCGTCGGACGATCTGGCCAGCGGGATGGCGTCACTCCTCACGCCGGTAGATGCCGCGGTGCTGAGTGGTGAGCTCGCCAAGTTCATGGCGTCCTCAATGAAGGATGGCCTAGCGCCGGGCAGCCAGGGCTGGTGGGACGACAACTGCATGATCAGGCCGTGGGGATTCGACCTGGCCGACATTGCTGTTCCCGTCCTGCTGCTGCACGGAAAGCATGACAAGTTCGTGCCATTTGGCCACGGCGAATGGCTGGCCGCGCACATTCCCGGCGTCGAGGCGCGGCTGTCCGAGGACGATGGGCACCTGACCCTGTTGGAGAATCGCATACCCGAAGTACATGCCTGGCTGTCGGATCGCCTGTGACGTCCTGTCGCAGGGCCGGTCAGCGCAACAGGTAATACACCTCGGTTTCCAGCTCTGCCGGGTCTAGGTGGCTTCGCCGGACGGCACTTCGAAGACCTGGTCACCACCGGCTTCGGCATCCAGCTAGTCTGGACCGACCGCCGGGACGAAGCTCCCCGGCATGGAAGGCGTCCTCCAGGCTGGATGTCCCATCTCGACACGGAGCCTGAGGACGCCCAGGCCTGGCGCGGGCCGACCTGGACGTCATGATCAGACGAGATCGAACCGGTCGAGGTTCATCACCTTGGCCCACGCCGCGACGAAGTCGTTCACGAACTTCTCCTTCGCGTCATCGCTCGCGTAGACCTCGGCGAGCGCGCGCAGCTCGGAGTTCGACCCGAAGACGAGGTCGGCACGGCTGCCGGCCCACTTGACCTCTCCCGTGGCGGCGTCGTGACCCTCGAACGTGTTCGCGTCCTCGGACGTTGCCGTCCACGTCGTGCCCATGTCGAGCAGGTTGACGAAGAAGTCGTTGGTCAACGACCCGGGGGTCGCGGTGAAGACGCCGAGCCGCGACTGCGGGTAGTTCGCGCCCAGGACGCGGAGACCGCCGACGAGGACCGTCATCTCGGGCGCGCTCAGCGTGAGCAGGTTCGCCTTGTCGAGCAGCAGGTACTCGGCCGGCAGCCGGATGCCCTTCCCGAGGTAGTTGCGGAACCCGTCGGCCTTCGGCTCGAGCACGGCGAACGACTCCACGTCGGTTTGCTCCGCCGACGCGTCGGTGCGGCCCGGCGCGAACGGGACCTCGACGTTGTAGCCGGCGTTCTTGGCGGACTGCTCGACACCCACGCCGCCGGCGAGCACGATCAGGTCGGCGAGCGAGACCTTCTTCCCGCCGGCCTGGGCGGCGTTGAAGGACTCCTGGATCCCCTCCAGGGTGCGCAGCACCGTCGCCAGCTCGTCGGGATTGTTGACCTCCCAGCCGCTCTGCGGCTCGAGGCGGATGCGCGCGCCGTTGGCGCCGCCGCGCTTGTCGCTGCCGCGGAACGACGACGCCGACGCCCACGCGGTGGAAACCAGCTGCGACACCGACAGGCCCGCGGCGAGGATCTGGCCCTTGAGAGCGGCGATGTCCGCGGCGTCCACGAGCTCGTGGTCCACCGCCGGAACGGGGTCCTGCCAGATCAGCGTCTCGGACGGTACCTCGGGCCCGAGGTAGCGCACGACCGGGCCCATGTCGCGGTGGGTCAGCTTGAACCACGCGCGGGCGAAGGCGTCCGCGAACGCCTGCTGATCCGCCATGAAACGCCGCGAGATCGGCTCGTAGACCGGGTCGAACCGGAGCGAGAGGTCGGTCGTCAGCATCATCGGGGTGCGGCGCTTCGACGGGTCATGGGGGTCGGGGACGGTACCCGCCCCGGCACCGTCCTTCGGCTGCCACTGGTGTGCGCCGGCGGGGCTCTTGGTCAGCTCCCAGTCATAGCCGAAGAGGATCCGGAAGAAGCTGTTGTCCCAGGTGATCGGGGTGTCGGTCCAGATGACTTCGAGACCGCTGGTGATCGCGTCGCCGCCCACGCCGGTGCCGAAGGTGCTCTTCCAGCCGAGGCCCTGCTGCTCGATCGGGGCAGCCTCGGGATCGGGGCCGACGTTGTCCTCCGGGCCCGCACCGTGGGTCTTGCCGAAGGTGTGACCGCCCGCGATCAGCGCGACCGTCTCCTCGTCGTTCATCGCCATCCGGCGGAACGTCTCGCGGATGTCGCGGGCCGCGGCCAGCGGGTCCGGGTTGCCGTTCGGGCCCTGCGGGTTGACGTAGATGAGGCCCATCTGGACCGCGGCCAGCGGGTCCTCCAGCTCGCGGTCGCCGCTGTAGCGCTCGTCGTCGAGCCAGGTGGTCTCGGGCCCCCAGTAGACGTTGTCGTCCGGCTCCCAGAACGTCCTCGCGGCCGCCGCCGAAACCGAAGGTGGCCAAGCCCATCGTCTCCAGGGCAACGTTGCCGGTGAGGACCATCAGGTCGCCCCACGAGATCTTCTTGCCGTACTTCTTCTTGACCGGCCACAGCAGTCGGCGGGCCTTGTCGAGGCTGACGTTGTCCGGCCAGCTGTTGAGCGGCGCGAACCGCTGCTGACCGGCCCCGGCGCCACCGCGGCCGTCGCTGATCCGGTAGGTGCCCGCAAGGTGCCACGCCATCCGGATCATTAGCGGGCCGTAGTGGCCGAAATCGGCCGGCCACCAGTCCTTCGAGTCCGTCAGCACCGCCGCGATGTCGCGCTTCACGGCGGCGAGGTCGAGGGTCTTGAACTCCTCGGCGTAGTTGAACTCCCCGCCCATCGGGTTGGCCACGTCGGGGTTCTTGGCGAGGATCTTCAGGTTGAGCTTGTTCGGCCACCAGTCACGGTTGGCGTCCCCCATGGTGGGGTGCGTGAGGCCGGGCGCGGCCGGGCATCCCCCGCTCTCCGGGGTCGCGTTTTCGACCACTACAGGATCGTGGTTCTCAGTCATGTGAATCCCTCCCTGTTAGGCGGATCGCGGGTGCTCAGGAACTGCGGGCGGTGGAGCAGCCGGGGCACAGGCCCCAGTAGACGACCTCGGCCTCGTCGATCGAGAAGCCGTAGTCGTCGGACGCGGTCATGCAGGGCGCCTCGCCGACCGCGCAGTCGACGTCAGCGAGGACACCGCACGACCGGCACACGATGTGATGGTGGTTGTCCCCGACGCGTCCCTCGAACCGGGCCGGGCTGCCGGTCGGTTCGATGCGGCGCAGGAGTCCCGCCGCGGTGAGCGCGTTCAGGGCGTCATACACGGCTTGCAGGGAGATATGGCCGACGCGATCCCGCACCCCGGAGGCGATCGCCTCGACACCGAGGTGATCGCCGTCCCGGACGGTCTCGAGCAGTGCGACGCGGGCGGCCGTCACCCGCAGGCCGGCACCGCGCAGCTCCTCGGCTGTGGTCGGAGTCCGCGATGCCGTCATAGCGCCCAACCTACCTTCGCAAACGCGAATGGTCCAAGAAAACGAATGCTCCAAGTCTAGCGGTGCGTCCGGCAACGTTTGCCCTGTTGTGGTATCACCTTCCACGGCGTTCTCATCCAGGACGACGGCGAGCGCACGAAGAAGCTGGCGGCCACTTCCGGCGCGTCCCGGGCCCGGGCGGGTGGCGTCTGGTCGTCAGGCCAGCGACTCCAGCGTCGCTCGGGCCCCGCGCTGGTGCAGCGAGGCCAGCGCCTGCCGGTAGGCGGCGACGAAGCGCTTGTTGTCGGCCAGGTCCCCGAACACGCCCCGGTTAGCGATGAACGCGTCGGGATCCTCGCGCTGGCGCCGGGCAAGCTGCGTGAGGCTGTCACGGAGCCGGTCGGCCACCTCGATCGGCTCGCCCTGCTCATCGATGCCCTCCGCATAGCGTGCCCAGCTTGCCACCACGGCAGCCGAGCGCCTGATCTCGCCGCCGGTTGCGAGCTGCTGGCGGACCACAGGCAGCAGCCATTTCGGGATCCGGTCCGAGCCCTGCGCGCACAGCCGGGCGATGGTGTCACGGACCTGCGGATTGCAGAAGCGCTCGATGAGCGTGCGCTTGTACCCGTTAAGGTCCACCCCCGGCACGGGAGCCAGGGTCGGCGTGGCCTCATCGTCCATGTAGCCGAGGAGGAAGGCCTGGAACAGCGGGTCCTGAGCGGCCTCGTGCACCAGCCGGTAACCGGCCAGGTAGGCGAAGTAGCACAGGGCCTGGTGGCTGGCGTTGAGCAGCCGCAGCTTCATCAGCTCGTAGGGCTCTACCTGGTCGACGAGCTGGACCCCGACCTGCTCGTACTTCGGCCGGCCGTGAAGGCATCCTGCAGGACCCACTGCGTGTAGGGCTCGCAGACGACTGGCCACCGGTCGTCGATCCCGAACCGCTCCCGGACCTCGGCCCGGTCGGCGTCTGTGGTCTCGGGAGTGATGCGGTCGACCATCGAGCTCGGGAAGCGCACCTCCTGCTCGATCCAGTCGCCGAGTTCCCGCTCCCGCAGCCGGGCGAAGGCGGTGAAGACTCGCTTTGTCAGGTGACCGTTGCCCTGGAGGTTGTCGCAGGACATCACCGTGAAGGGCGCGAGCCCGTGCTTGCGGCGGCGCCGCAGCGCCTCGGTGATCAGGCCGAACGTGGTGCGCGGAACCGCATCGGGCTCGAGGTCGTGCAGCACATCCGGGTTCGACAGGTCGAACTCGCCGGTGACGTTGCTGATGTTGTACCCGCCCTCGGTGACCGTCAGCGACACGATCCGGGTCGACTCCGCCGCCATCTTCTCGATGACGGCCTCCGGATCGTCGGGCGCGAACAGGTACTGCACGATGGATCCGATCACCCGCGGCTCGTACGTCCCGTCGCTGTGCTTGAGAACCAGCGTGTAGAGGCAGTCCTGGGCATCCAGCGCCTGCTGCATCCTCCGGTCGGCTGCCATCACCCCGACACCGCAGATGCCCCAGTCCGGCGCCGTGCCCTCGTTCATGAGCCGGTCGTGGTACATCGCCTGGTGCGCACGGTGGAAACCGCCGACGCCGAAGTGGACGACGCCCGGCGTGACGATGTCACGGTCGTAGGCCGGCCCCGGCAGCCGGTCACCCCAGGATGCCAGTGTCCGCGCGCTGAGCGGTTGCGGCTTAGCCTGCAAGGCGCGTGCCCGTCGCCGGGATCGAACGCGAGCATGTCATCCAGCCGGACATTGAACGTTCCCTTTCTCCCGGCTCCGCGATTGGCGCCCCTCAGCCCGCGCCACCAGCGGGTTCCCGCTCCCGGCCAGGCGCAGGTGCAGCCGGGCGCCGGCGCTGAGCCCCCGACCAGTATCACCTCGCCAGCCGACGGCCCGGCACGGCACTGGTGCCCCGCGGCCGGGATGAGGCACCGGCGCCGAGGGACCGCTCGAACGGCCGGCGGCGACCGGGCATGCCGGTCAGGGCCCTGGAGTGGATAAAGTCTGCTTGGGCGGGCATCTGCAGCCGCAGCCGGTCGGCTGCTGACACTGACATTCCCGGTGACACTGACATCCCCGGTTGAAGCCTTCTCTTTCCGCTGCCCCCGAAGGGAGCCAGGATCGTGCATGCCACCGCCAGCTCGCGGCGGCGCGAGCCGCTCGCGGCCAAGGTGCCGGAGATCACCTTCCTGTTCTGGGTCATCAAGCTGCTGACCACTGCCGGCGGCGAGGCAGCGTCGGACTACCTGGCCCTGCACGGTTACCTGCTCGCTGGCGTCGTCGAGGTCCTGATCTTCGTGATTGCCGTCTGGATCCAGTTCCGCACCCGCCGTTACGTGGCGGCTGCGTACTGGTTCCTGGCCCTGGCCATCGCGATCTTCGGCACCGGGGCAGCTGACGCCCTGCATCTCATCGTGGGCATTCCCTACGGCGGCACGACGGCCCTGTGGGCCGTCATACTCGCGGTGATCTTCTGGCAGTGGTACCGGAGCGAGCGGACGCTATCGATCCACAGCATCACCACGCGCCGCCGGGAGCTGTACTACTGGGCCGTCGTCTTCGCCACCTTCGCGCTCGGGACAGCGCTGGGCGACTTCACCGCCGCCGTGCTGCACCTGGGATACCTGGGCTCCGCCGTCCTGTTCGCGGTGGTCATCATGATTCCCGCGATCGCCTGGCGCCTCGGGGGTAACCCGGTGCTGTGCTTCTGGTTCGCCTACGTCATCACCCGGCCGCTGGGGGCCTCGTTCGCCGATTACTTCAGCAAGCCGCAGGCGCTCAGCGGCCTCAACTACGGTGATGGCCCGGTCAGCGCCGTGCTGCTGGTCGCGATCGCCGTCCTGGTCACCTACACCGCGATCGCCCGCAATGACATCCAGCAGCCGGCCGTGGCGGTCGCGCGGGTCCGCACCCAGGCGGACATCCCGGCCCAGGCGAACGGCCAGGGCAGGATGCCCGCGACCGGCCCCGAGTTCCCGCCCCGGTACTGAGCCGTGATGCTCCGTCCTGCGGGCCGCGCATAATCGGCGGCAGGCGAGGCAAGGTGACTGGTGATGACTGACCAGCTTGACGCGCTGCGAGCGGTGCTGCCTGACGGTCGGCTGAGCACCGATCCCGACGTCATGGAGGCGTACCGGCGGGATCAGACGACCGTCGTGACGCCCGGCCAGCCCCGGTGCGTGGTGCGGGCCGGCAGCACCAGGGACGTGCTGGTCACGCTGGACTGGGCGCAGCGGCACGGGGTGCCGGTCGTGCCGCGCGGCGGCGGGACGAGCCTGGCCGGGGGAGCGACGGCCATCGACGGCTGCGTGGTGCTGTCCCTGGAGCGGATGGACTCGATCAGGGAAGTCGACCCGGCGAACGAGCTGGCCGTCGCGGAGGCCGGCGTCCTCAACGCGGACCTGGACCGTGCGGCTGCCGCGCACGGCCTCATGTACGCGCCGGACCCGTCCAGCTTCGAGATCTCCACGATCGGCGGGAACCTGGCGACGAACGCCGGCGGCCTGCGCTGCGTCAAGTACAGGGTCAGCCGGGACGCCGTGCTGGGACTGGAGGTCGTGCTAGCGGGCGGCCGGCTCCTCCGGACCGGCCGCCGCACGATGAAGGGAGTGACCGGCTACGACCTGACCAGCCTGCTGGTCGGGTCCGAGGGCACGCTCGGCATCATCACCTCGGCGACGCTGCGGCTGCGGCCGCGGCCCGCCCGGTACCCGCCGGACCGTCGCGGCGGGCTTTGCCGGGTTCGCCGCGGCGGCCAGGGCGGTGACCGCCATCCTCGGCGAGCGGCTGGCGCCGAGCCTGCTGGAGCTGATGGACAGCGTCACCCTGCGCGCTATCGACGACTGGAAGGGGACCGCCTTCGGCGATGGCGTGCAGGCGCTGCTGATCGCCCAGGATGACGCCGACAGCGATGACAAGCGGGCCGAGCGCATGCGCGACCTGTGCCTGCGCGAAGGCGCCCGCATCGCGGACGTTTCCGCGAGCGAGGCTGAGTCGCGGCAGCTGCTGGAGCTGCGGCGGCTGGCCTATGCGGCGGTGGAGCGGCTGGGCGCCGGCCCGGGACGGGCAGATCGCGCAAGATTGCCTTTCTGCTGAACTTTTATGGCAGAGCTAGCCTAAATATCCCAAGCCGGAGCGGAAAGGGCCGCGGCGAGAGAGGGCTCACCACCGCATCGGCTGCTGATGGCGGCGCGACTGGCGGGTTTGCGGGCCCCGGAGCGAGCCCGGATGGCCCAGGCCGGGGCCCGGTCGTGGCGCATGGGGTACATGCGGATGACGGGCGATTGCGCTGCGGGAGAATACTGGCAGCGTCGTGAAATCCGCAGCGTAAGGTTACTCATGAGCAAGCAGCCGAATCCGCCGCCGCCGGGTGACCGCCCGATCCGGACCGCGCCCCCGTCGCCCCCTGGCTGGCGGCACTGGCTCTGGCCTGCCGCCCTGGTAGTCACGCTGCTGCTGTGGGTGCTTCTCCTGCACGGAGGAGTAAAGGTCACCCAGCCCACTCAGCTCAATTACTCGCAGTTCATCTCCGATGCGAGCGCGCACAAGATCAAGACTGTCTCGTTCGCCAGCCCCTCGAACGGCTCGAACGTGCCGGCGTCCGGTGAGTTCACCAACGGCAAGTCCTACACCACCGTCGTGCCCCCGGACACCACGACGCTCAGCGCGCAGCTGAAGAACGATGGCGTGGCGGTGACCAACCAGCCGCCGAGCTCGGGAATTGGCTCGGAACTGCTCTACCTGCTCATCCTGCTGCTGCCGATCATCTTCGTCTTCTACCTGTTCCGCCGGATGGCACGGGCCAGCGGGGGAGCGGGCGGACTGCAGGGCGTGCTCGGCGCCGGCCGGTCCCGGGCGAAGATCTTCGACGAGGAGCGGCCGTCGACCAAGTTCAGCGACGTGGCCGGCTACGAGGGGGTCAAGGCGGAGGTCGGCGAGGTCATCGACTTCCTGCGCAGCCCCGAGCGCTACCAGCGGGCCGGCGCGATGGCACCGCGCGGCGTGCTGATGATCGGGCCGCCGGGGACGGGCAAGACGCTGCTCGCCCGGGCGGTGGCCGGGGAGGCGTCGGTGCCGTTCTTCTCGGTCACCGGCTCCAGCTTCGTCGAGATGTTCGTCGGCGTGGGCGCGGCCCGGGTCCGGGACCTGTTCACCGAGGCGCGCAAGCGGTCGCCGGCCATCATCTTCATCGACGAGATCGACGCGATCGGCCAGCGGCGCTCGGGCACCGGCGCTGTCGTGTCCAACGACGAGCGCGAGCAGACGCTCAACCAGCTGCTGGCCGAGATGGACGGCTTCGACATGAGTCAGGGGATCGTCGTGCTGGGCGCGACCAACCGGCCGGAGATCCTCGACCCCGCGCTGCTGCGGCCGGGCCGGTTTGACCGGCAGGTGACGATCCCGCTGCCGACGCTGGCCGAGCGGGCCGCGATCCTGGCCGTGCACTGCCGCGGCAAGCAGCTCGCCCCCGACGTTGACCTGCAGGTCGTCGCGCGCGGCACGCCCGGCTTCTCCGGCGCTGACCTGGCCAACCTGGTGAACGAGGCCGCGATCTTCGCGGTCCGTGATAATCGCAGCGTGCTGACCGCGAAGGACTTCGCGGACGCGCGGGACCGGATCCTGATCGGCCGCCGGGAGGGCTCCAACGTGCTGCTGCCCGAGGAGAAGTACGCCGTGGCCATCCACGAGGGCGGGCACGCCATCGTCGCGGCCCTGTCGGAGCATGCCGACCCGGTCGAGAAGGTGACCATCCTGCCGGCCGGGCAGGCGCTGGGGGTGACCCAGCAGCTGCCGCTGGTCGAGCGGCATCTGTATGGCGAGGACTACCTGCGCGAGGCGCTCGCGGTGCGGCTCGGCGGCCGGGCGGCGGAGCTGGTCGAGCTGGGCCAGGGCTCCACCGGGGCAGCGAATGACCTGGCCGGCGCCACGGACCTGGCCGGCAAGATGGTGCGCGAGTTCGGCCTGTCACCGGCCATCGGCCCGGTGGGCTATCCCGAGGGCGGCTCGGTGTTCCTGGGCGGCGGCAGCGGCTCCGGCTTCTCCAGCCGCCCGTTCGCCGAGGCTACGCAGGCCATCATCGACCAGGAGGTGGCCCGGCTGCTGCGCGAGGCCGAGCAGGCCGCCGTCGAGCTGATCCGGTCCCATCAGGCTCAGCTTGATCAGCTGGTCAGCCTGCTGCTGGAGCAGGAGACCGTGGACGGCTCCGAGGTCTACCGGATCGTGGGCCGCCCGGTGCCCGAGCGGCATGCCGAGAATGTCACGATCGCGCCGCGCGCGGCGGCCATCGCCAATTCGCGGCACGCGGCGGCCCAGCATCCGGGCGCGCCGCCGGCCGGCGGCCGCCCCGCGACGGCGGAGCCGGTGGCCGGGCAGCCACCGGCGGACCAGTCCGGGGACGGGCACTCGCGCAGATCAGACCGGAAACCCTGACCGCGATGCTGGTGCTGCCGGCCAGCGACGTGCGGGACCTGCTGAGCTACGGCGAGTGCGCCGATGCCATGCGTTCGGCCCTCCGCGCGCTGGCCGCCGGCCGTGCTCAGCAGCCGCTGCGCACCGTCATCCGGCTGCCGGGCGCGCCGGGCCTGATGGCCATGATGCCGTCCTACCTCGCCAGCGGCCCGGCCCCGGCTGACGGGCCGGCCGCCTACGGGCTCAAGGCCATCTGCGTCACGCCCGCCAATCCGGCTGCGGGCCTGGACACCCACCAGGGCATCGTGCTGCTGTCGGACGGGCAGACGGGCGAGCCGCTCGCGGTCGTGAACGCGTCGGCGGTCACCGAGATCCGGACGGCGGCCGTGTCCGTCGTCGCCACCGACCTGCTGGCCCGGCCGGACGCGGCTGACCTCGCGGTGATCGGCACGGGGGTGCAGGGGCGGGCGCACGTGCTGGCGCTGGCCCAGTCCCGTCCGCTGCGCCGGATCCGGGTGGCGGGCCGCGACCCGGCCCGGGCTGAGGCGTTCGCGGCCGGGATGCGGGACCGGGTGAGCGTGCCGGTGACCGGATGCGAGTCGGTCCGGGACGCCGTTGACGGCGCGGACATCATCGTGACCGCGACCAGCTCGGCCACCGCGGTGCTGCGGCGGGACTGGGTCAGTGACGGCGCGCATATCAACGCCGTCGGGGCATGCCTGCCAGGCGCGCGCGAGCTGGACGGGGCGCTGGTGGCAGCCGCGGCGCTGTTCGCGGACAGCGCGCGATCGCTGCTCAGCGAATCCGGTGACTACCTGCTGGCCGTCGATGAGGGCCTGCTCGGCTCCGGTCACCTGCGAGCCGAGATCGGCGAGGTGCTGACCGGAGCCGCCCCCGGCCGGGCCCGCGACGGCGAGATCACTCTGTTCGAGTCACTCGGGCTGGGCGTCGAGGACCTGGCCGCGGCCGCCCTGGCCTACCGGAAGGCCGTCGCCGCGCAGGCCGGGCACCGGCTGGAGTTCTAGCCGGGCCCCCGGCATTGCCCGCGTCAGTCAGCCGCGAGCGAGTCCGGCCTCGGCCGGCGGGTCCGCCGGACCCGCTTGGCCTGCGCGGCGGCGAAGGTCCGATCGAGCGCGACCCTGGTGGCGGGCAGGTCGCGCTGGGCCAGCAGGACGAAGATGCAGTCGACGACGGTGAGTTGCGCGATCCGGCTGGTCATCGCGCCGGACCGGAAAGCGGTCTCCCTGGCCGCGGTCAGCAGTACCAGGTCAGCCACCTCGGTGATCGGAGACCAGGGGAAGTTCGTCACCGCGACCGTGGTCGCGCCGTGACTGCGCGCCTCGCGCAGGGCGTCGATCGTGTCGACCGTGGTGCCCGTGTGCGAGAGCCCGACCGCGACATCCCCGCTGTCGCGCAGTGCCGCGGACGAGACGGCCATGTGCGGGTCGGGCCAGGCGAAAGCGGTCCTGGCGATCCGCTGCAGCTTGACCTGCAGGTCGATCGCCACGTAGCCGCTCGCGCCGACGCCGTAGATGTCGATCCGCCGGGCGGCTGCCAGCGCGTCCACGACCCGGACCAGGGTGGCGATGTCGAGGTGGCTGGCCGTGTCCGTCACCGCCTTGGCGTCGGCGTAGGCGATCTTCTTCGTGATGGTGGCGGCGTCGTCGTCGGGGTCGATCTGGCCGGACGCCGCGACGACGGCACCCGCGTCGTCGTGCGCGACCGCGCCGGCCAGCGCGAGGCGCAGGTCGGGATAGCCGCGCAGCCCGATCGCCCGGCAGAACCGCACGACGCTGGTGGCGGAGGTGCCGCAGGACTCGGCCAGCTCGGATATGGACCGCCAGGCGACGCCGGCCGGATCGTCGAGGACGGCCTGCGCCACCCGGCGCTCGACCGGCGCCAGGTTGGGCAGCAGCGACCGGATGGTGATCAGGATGCCGGGGTTCGGGCCTGCTTCAGCCAGTTCCTGCCGGTGGGACCGGCGCTCGCGGGCCGGCTGCTGCGCACCGGGGCGCTCCGCCGCTGCCAGCTCCGGCCGGCCTCTGCGCCGCGACGGCGCGGGCCGGCCCCCCGTTCCCTCGTCGCGAGTTCCCTCGTCGCGTGTCATCGGCCATCTCCTGCGCGGACTCTGCGGGCGCAGCCTCATGGCTACCCAGCTAGGTTACCGTTTTTCGCGATAACGTCCGTAGCGGTTCGATGTTCACCGGCCGGGAGCCGGCTGCCCGGCCGCCCCGCCGCCCGGTCGGCGAGTCCGGGGCTGACGCTGGCGCCGCGGCCGCAGCCGGGCTAGGCTCAGCGCCATGCGCCCGAGCCACACCGCTCCCTGGTGGCGCCGCCGGTAGGCGGTGCCTGGTTCACGCAGTCCTAGCCCAGACCAGAGGCGACCGCCCGATGCGGCGGCCGCCTTTCTCGTGGTCGGCCAGCCGCCCCGGCGCGCGGCTGCCTCCCGAGCCATCATGTGAGGGCCCATGCCAGCCGACTCCGATTCGCGCGTGACCGAGTTCGTCACCCCCGGCGGCGTGACGGTCACCGCCAGTGCCGCACCGTTCGACCCGGCCCTGCTGGATGAGATAACCCGGCAGATCGACGGCCGCCGCGGCGGCGTGCTCAGTTCCGGGATGGAGTACCCGGGCCGGTACAGTCGCTGGCACATGGCGTATATCGACCCCCCGGCCGAGATCGTGGCCCGCGGCAGGCGGGTCACCGCGCGAGCGCTGAACGCCCGCGGCCAGGTCCTGCTGCCGGTCATCGAGGCGGCATTCGGCCGGGCGGGCGAGATCGTGACGGCCGGCCGCGGCACGGTCGAGGTCGTCATCGCGGAGAGCGACACCGCTTTCGCGGAGGAAGAGCGCAGCCACCGGCCCACCGTGTTCACCGCGCTGCGCGAGGTGATCGCGGCGCTGGCCGGGCCGGACCCGCATCTCGGCCTGTACGGCGCTTTCGGCTACGACCTGGCCTTCCAGTTCGAGCCGGTCCGGCTCCGGCATCAGCGCGATCAGGCTCAGCGTGACCTGGTGCTGCACCTGCCGGACCAGCTGTGGGTGCTGGACCGCAAGCGGGAGACCGCGCAGCGCTACTCCTACGAGTTCGCGACCGCGGCCGGGTCGACCGAAGGGCTGCCGCGGGCGGCCGCCGACGAGGCCGGCCAGCGGGCCGGGACGGGGGCGGGCGGGCCCGTTTCGGAGCGGGAGCTTCCGCCGGATCCGGTACCGGGCAGCTATGCCAGGGTGGTCGAGCAGGCCCGGCAGAAGTTCGCCCGCGGCGACCTGTTCGAGGTCGTGCCGAGCCACGTGTTCCACGCCCGGTGCGCGTCGCCCGCCGCCTTCTACGACCGGCTGCGCCATCGGAACCCGGCGCCGTATGAGTTCATCCTGAACCTGGGCGAGGGGGAGTACCTGGTCGGGGCGTCGCCGGAGATGTACGTGCGGGTGACCGGGGACCGGGTGGAGACCTGCCCGATCGCCGGCACCATCGCCCGCGGCCTCGACCCGCTCGGCGACGCCGAGGCCATCCGCACCCTGCTCGGCTCGCTGAAGGAGGAGTCCGAGCTCACCATGTGCACCGACGTCGACCGCAACGACAAGTCGCGGATCTGCGTGCCCGGCAGCATCCAGGTGATCGGCCGCCGCCAGATCGAGATGTACAGCCGGGTGATCCACACGGTCGATCACATCGAGGGGCGGCTGCGTCCCGGGTTCGACGCGCTGGACGCCTTCCTCACGCATATGTGGGCGGTCACGGTCACCGGGGCGCCGAAAACCTGGGCCATGCAGTTCATCGAGGACCACGAGGACGGGCAGCGCCGCTGGTACGGCGGCGCGGTCGGCATGATCGGCTTCGACGGCGGGATGAACACCGGCCTGACGCTGCGGACCGCGCACATCCGCGGCGGGATCGCCGCCGTGCGCACCGGCGCCACCCTGCTGTTCGACTCGGACCCGCAGTCGGAGGAGGCCGAGACCAGGCTGAAGGCCCGCGCCCTGCTGGAGACGCTGGCCGAAGCGGGCCAGCCCGGCGACGGCGACGTCTCGTCGAAACGGACCGCTCCGGCCCCGTCGTCCCCGGCCGGGCCGGCCCCGCTGCCGGGCGACGGGCTGCGCGTGCTGCTGGTCGACCACCAGGACTCGTTCGTGCACACGCTGGCCGGCTACTTCCGCGAGCAGGGCGCCGAGGTGACCACGCTGCGGGCCGGCTTTGACCCGGCCCTGCTCGATGACTACGCGCCGGACCTGGTCGTGCTCTCGCCGGGACCCGGCCTGGCCGACTTCGGCTGCGACGAGCTGATGACGGCGCTGGATGAGCGGGGGCTGGCCGCGTTTGGCGTGTGCCTCGGCCTGCAGGCGATGGTGGAGCACGCCGGCGGGTCTCTCGGGCTGCTGCAGGTGCCGGTGCACGGCAAGCCGAGCCAGGTGCAGGTCCTGGGCGGCGCGCTGCTGGCCGGGCTGCCCGCCGAGTTCACCGCGGCCCGGTACCACTCCCTGCATGCCCGGCCGGAAACGGTGGAAGGTCCCTTCACGGTCACGGCGGTAACCGCGGACGGGGTGGTGATGGCGATCGAGGACGAGGCCGGCGGGCGCTGGGGCGTGCAGTTCCACCCGGAGTCCATCCTGACCGCGGCCGGCAGCGCGGGGCACCAGGTCATCGCCAACGTGCTGCGGCTATGCGGGGACCGCGCCGCCCGCCGGGCCGCAGCCCGTCAGCAGCCCCTCGTCCGCTGACACGGCGGGGTTGATATCGATGTCGAAAACGTCGTTCCACTCGAAGACGAGTTCCTGGATGCTCTCGACGCGCCGGGCCTCGCTGCCGCTCCAGGTCGCCGCGGCGGCCGAGCTGATCGGCAGCCCCCAGCTGCGCGACCATGCGCTCAGCAACTTCCTGATCCGCCGCGGCGAGCGCCCCTGTATGACCCGGCCGGTGCCCGGCCGCCGCTGGCGCCCGGTCACGGGTGACAGCGGCTCCTCAGCCGGCTGACGCATGCCGTCGCGGACCGAGCAAGCGGTCGCGGCGCGGGCTGAGCTGACATCAACTGGCTTCCGGCGCGTTGCTGATGCTGCGTTCTCGCAGATCCGGGAGATAGCGTGCGGCGGCCACGAAGTCACTGTCGTCATGCAGCACAACGAGGCCATGGTGCGCGGCTGTGGCGCAGATCAGCAGGTCCACGGCGGACAATGCACGATGGGCCCCGTGGCGCAGCAGACGGTATTGCGCGGACTCTGTCCACCGCCAAGCGCCTTTGGGGACCGCGGCATCCGGGTACAGGGTTTCAAACATTTCCGACATTTGCCCGTACTCGTCGATGGTGCGTGCTGAGCGGCGGAATTCAATCCGCTGGGGATAGCAGGAACCGATCACGCCCAGAGAGACGACCTCGGCCCAGGATGCTCGCAGCGCGGCGTCCCGCAAGATGCGCCACAGGGCAGACGAGTCGAGTAGGTAGCGGATCAAGCTGCCGGGTCTTTCTCGGCCGGCCGCCGGTGCTCCCAGTCCTCGAAGTCCCACCCCGACGCGAGCGCTGCGTAGTGCTCCAGTGCAGCAACTCGGCGGTGCCGGGCGGCGAACTCCCGCAGGGCAAGGTTAACGGTGTCCTTCTTCGTTTTCGCGCCAGAGAGCCGCATGGCCTCGGCGAGAGCATCGTCATCGATGTCGATCTGGGTCAGCGCCATCGTGTCTCTCTAGCAATTGACGATATACATGATCAGTGTACATCGTCAATATCGGTGATAAAGCGGCAGCCCGTCGATCGCACGTGCCCGGTCGGGCCCGGTGGTATCCGGCCGATTGAGCCCTCATCACCGCGAGCAGCCTGACCGGTCGCCATTCTGGCACCTATGTACTACAGCCGCACCTTGAGATCTTTGGCAGGACGGCTACGTGCGCCACGCGGCGGATGAGCCCGGCAGCCAGTAGGCGTGCCTCGTCCTGGCTGGCGGGCGACGGCCTTAGTAGGCCAGGTTCGAGGCGAAGGCCCGGAGCGTTCCGCGGGGCTCGTTGTACGAGCTGGCGCGGTAGTAGATGGCACCGATCTTCCAGCTGAGGAACAGGAAGGCCGCGCGCGAGCTGCAGGCCGGCAGGCCATGGCTGCCGCACGCACCGGCCAGCGTGGCCCTGACACCGTGGATCCTGTAAGTACCCAGTTTCCTGGTCCTGCCAATGTCCGTGCAGCTCACGCCGGCATTGTCCTGCTCGATGCCGAGCAGGGCGCCGGTCGGCGACAGGTACTGGGCGACCACGTCGCGCCGGTCCGACCTGCCGGGCGCCGCGCACGGCTGCACCGAGATCCGGCCGGCTCGCCTGAGCCCGTACTGCCTGGTCGGGTGCTTGAGCCGGAAGCCCGCAGCCCGCTGCGCCGCGCGCCAGGTGCCGAATGTCCCGCTGCCGCCGGGCACCGCCGACGCCGCGGCGGCAGCCGGCGAGGGTGCCGCGCTGGCCGCCACCGCGGTCGCCGCGGGGCTGGCTAACAGCGCGACTGCGGCGGCGATGCCGATGCTGGCGAGGCAGGCGTGGGTCCTGAGCATGTTTCCCCCCGAGTGACGAGCGCGGCTGACGGCACGATGCGCCGGGCCAGGATGGCACGATGCGCCGAGCCAGGATGGTAGGCCATCGGGCCGCGCCGGCGGTGGCGGCGCGCGGGCGGCAGCGGATGTCATGGGCGCCCGGTAGGGTGCCGAGCCATGAAGACTGTGCAGCCTGAGGTGTTCCTGGTCGCCCGCCCGCAGATCGACTACCAGCAGCTGGCCGCCTACCTGCACGAGGTCGGCGGCGACAGCTGGCTGCAGAAGCTGGACCGGGGAGACCTGGATGCGCAGAACCTGGCCGAGTTCGCCGGGAAGATCTGCTACCGGTCCTGGGAGCCGGGGCTCAATCCGAACGTGCGCCGGGTGCGGACCGATCAGGAGAAGTACCTGACCCAGGCCATCCTGGCTCAGCAGCACGGTTCGGTGCTGGAGCACGCCAGCTTCAGTTTCGTGCTGCATAACATTTCCCGGGTGGCGACCCATGAGCTGGTCCGGCACCGGCCGGGGGTGGCGATCTCGCAGGAGTCGCTGCGCTTCGTCCGCCTGGCCGACATCCCGTTCTGGTTCCCCGGCTGGGCGCAGGCCGACGCGGAGCTGATGAAGCGGGCCACCGCCCTGCTGGAGCAGATGGAGGAGTTCCAGCGCTGGATGGCCGGCCATTTCGGGCTGGACGAGGAGGGCGTCCCGTTCCACGAGAAGAAGCACAAGACCTCGTTCATGCGCAGGTTCGCGCCGGACGGGGTCGCCACCGGCCTGCTCTGGACAGCCAACATCCGGACGCTGCGGCACACCATCGAGGCGCGGACCGATCCCGGCGCCGAAGAGGAGATCCGGCTGGTGTTCGGCCGGATCGGCGAGCTGATGCGGGCTGAGGCACCGGCCCTGTTCAGCGATTACACGGTGGAGGATGGCGCGTGGATTCCGCGCTGGCGCAAGGTATGAGAGTGTGTGCGCCATGCCCCATCTCACCTACCCGGCCGGCGGCAGGCTCGTCCGCGGTTACCTCGCGGTTCCGCTTGGCGCCGGTCCCTGGCCGGCGGTCGTCGTCATCCACGAGGCCTTCGGCCTGACTGACGACATCCGCGGGAAGGCTGATGAGCTGGCCGCCCATGGCTACCTGGCGCTGGCCCCCGACCTGTTCGACGGTAAGGCATGGATCCGCTGCATTCGCGCAGCCATCCGGCAGCTGCACGCCGGCCGCGGCCCGGCGTTCACCGTCCTGCAGGCGGCCCGCGACTTGCTGGCCGGCCGGCCGGACTGCACGGGCAAGACCGGGGTCATCGGATTCTGCCTGGGCGGCGGCTTCGCGTTGCTGTGCGCGCCGCGTGACGGCTTCAGCGTGGCCTCAGTGAACTATGGCGAGGTTCCTCAGGACGCGGAGAAGGCACTGGCTGGCGCGTGCCCCATCGTCGGCAGCTTCGGCGGCCGCGACCCGATGGGCACCAAGCACCCGGAGCGGCTGCAGCGCGCGCTGACCGTCCTGGAGGTGCCGCACGACATCGAGGTCTACCCGGGCTCGGGCCACCGGTTCATGTCCGAGTCCTCCGGGGCGGGCGCGGTGCTGGCGAAGGTCACCGGGATGAGGTACCAGAAGGAGGACGCCGCGGCCGCCTGGAAGCGCATCTACGCCTTCTTCGAGCGGTATCTCGGCGGCTAGCCGCCCTGCGGCGCGGTCGCGGCCTGCCCGGCGCCGGTCCCTGGCCCGGCGGCCGGGAAGTCCGGCGTGTCCGGCAGCGGATCGTGATGGATGTGCCCGGCCGGGACATCGGCCGCCAGCAGCAGCGCCGTCCGCCTGACCATGGCGTCTGGCCCGCAGATGTAGACCTCGGCGTTACTGAACAGCCCGTGGCCGCGCACGACGTCGGGCAGCATCCCGGTCAGGCCGCCGAACCCCGGCTGCTCGGACAGGACCGGAATGACATGGACGGACGGGTGGGCTGACTCCAGGGCCCGCAGGGCGGCCAGGTCATACAGATCCTCCTCCCGGCGCGCACCGACGAACAGGGTGATCTTCCGCGGGGCCGGCCGGAGCGGCCAGGACGGAGTCGACGATCGCCTTAATCGGCGCCAGCCCGGTACCGCCAGCCACGCATAGCAGGTCGCGGTCAGTGCCGGGCGCGGTCATGACTCCCTTCGGCGGCCCGAGCAGCACGGTGTCGCCGGTCGCCAGGTGATGCACGAGGGCGTTGCTGACCAGGCCGCCGGGCACGGCCCGGATGTGCAGGTCGATCAGCCCGCTCGGCCTTGGCGCGCAGGCGATCGAGAACGATCGCCAGACCCGGGGCCACCGGCTGACCTGAACAGGCAGGTACTGTCCGGCCGCATACTCCAGTGGCTGATCGGGGCGGATCGTCAGCACGGCCACGCTAGGCGCGCGCACCTCGTGAGCCACGATTTCGCCCACCCACCAGGCCGGCCTGGCCGCGGCATCCGCCGCCGCCGCCGCGCGCATCGTGGCGGACACGTAGTCGAGCGCCGCTCGCCAGGCGCTCGCGGTCTCCGGCGTCCAGGCACGGCCGGCGCAGTGCCGGGCGGTAGCGAGCAGGGCATCGAAGAAAGCCGGGTGGTGCTTGTCCCTGACGCCGAACTTGCGATGGTCCCGGCCGAGCTCGGCCACATAGGCCCGGCTGGCCTCGCCGCCGTCCAGGCTGCCGACCACGCGGCACAGCGCGGCAAAGAGCCGCTGCCGCTGCTGGCTCATGCACAGCGGGAACATGGCCCGTGCCTCGGCGCTGGTTGCGAACAGCTGTGCGTAAAAGTATTCCATCGCGCTCTGGGCATCGGCCATCAGGTAGCCGAATGACTCCTTTATCCGCTGTGCATCGATGTCAGCGGATTGACCGGCGTTGGGCGGCAGGGGCTCATTCGCGTCTGCCGCGCTTTCTGTCTTCGCTATGGCCGAGGCCGGGCCTTCCGCGCTTAGCTGCGACTTAAGCAGCTCATCAGTTTCGGCCGTGGCTGGCTGTCGCCCGGAGAATTGACTGGCTGGTCGCGTCCGCCCGCCTGGATACTGCTGACCAGCGCGTCTGTCGGCGCTGTGGTCAGCGAAGGCGCCATCGAGCGCGATTGCCACAACGCGAGTCTCGCACCCTGACATGATGCATACAACCCAAATCAGCCAACCTTCGCCAAGGAGTACGCAGAGTAGCGGAATTCCGCTGGCTCAGCCGCGGAAGCCGTATCGTGAAGCGCGCCCGATTATCGGCGACGGACGCTATCCGTGAATTAACTGAACAGACAGTCTACGTCACTTAATGGGACTCGGCGCGCCGGGAGCTACTGAGCGTAATCGCTGCATGGCCCGGAGGGCGGCTCCTATTTGATGATTAACTGCTTTTACGGGGCTGAAGATTCAGCTGGGGCTTCTGGGAACGCCGTGACAGATCGGCGCGGCCGTCCGCCCCGTCCGCCTTGCGCTGGCCGAGCCTAGCCGGGGCAGCACGCGGACCTGGCCCGGCGCTACCGCCACCAGCGCCCAGGACGCTGCCGGCAGCTCAGAACGGAGGCGTGTATCCGCCGGGCCAGTGCACCTGCACCCAGCTGATCGCGGCCGTCCAGGCTCCGGTGACCTCGAGCAGCCCGACGGCGATCAGCAGCACCCCGCCGATCCTGGTGATCAGGCGTGCGTGCCGCCTGGCGAAGCCGAATACGTTGACCCCGCGCTGGAAGGCGAAGGCCACGATGAGGAACGGTATCCCGATCCCGAGGCCGTAAACGAAGGCCAGCAGGGCGCCGCGGGCCGCCGTGCCGCTCATGGCGCCGAGGGTGAGCACGGCCGTCAGCGTGGGCCCGATGCAGGGCGTCCAGCCCAGGCCGAAGAGCACCCCGAGCACGGGCGCCCCGGCCAGCCCGGCACGCGGCCGGAAGGACGGCCGGATGATGCGGCCGGTGAGGCTGAACCGGTCAAAGGCGCCCGCGAACAGCAGGCCGAGCAGGATGATCACGCAGCCGAGAAGCTGAGCCAGGCCCTTCTCGTGGGTGCGCAGGACGGCGCCGGCGCTGCCGAAGGCGATGCCCTCGGTGGCAAACAGGGCCGAGAAGCCCAGAACGAACAGGGCCGTGGCCGCGACCACCCGTCCCCGGCCGGCCGAGTCTGGCTCGGCATCCAGGGCGGCTGTGCCATCGGCTGCTCCTGCCTCGGCGGGCGGCTGGCCGGCCCGGCCGGCCGGGCCGGCGGCCACCGCCGCCACCGGCGCGGTCGAAGCTGGCGCCGGCCTGGGCTTGCGGACCGCGGTTCCCGACATGCCAGTCGCATAGGACAGGTAGCCGGGCACCAGCGGCAGGACGCACGGCGAGAGGAAGGTGATGGCCCCCGCCGCCGCGGCTACCGGCATGGCCAGCAGCAGCGGCCCGGAGATCACCAGGTGCTCGACCCCGCCGCTCACTTTCCGTCCTCCCCTCACGTCCGGACTGACCCCAACTTATCTGCTCAGCGGCTGCCGGGCTCCCCGCGGGCTGGCAGCAGTCGTGGCCCCGGCCGCGACGGCAGGGCATGGCGCGGGGGGGCGGGGAGCAGGGGGCGGCGGGGAGCAGGGGGCGGCGGGCGGGGGACAGGTTGACCCGGATGCCGGGGGCCCGCCACGATGACCGCTATGCGTAGCACTCCGCCCTTCCGGGCCGACCATGTCGGCAGCCTGCTCCGGCCGCGGCGCGTGCTCTCCGCCCGGCACGATTTCGCCGCCGGGATGCTGAGCGCGGGCCAGCTCAGGGATATCGAGGACGCGGAGATTGCCGCTGTCGTCGCTTTGCAGGAGAGCATCGGCCTGCAGTCGGCGACGGATGGCGAGTTCCGCCGCGCCTCCTGGCACATGGATTTCATCTATCAGCTCGGCGGCATCACCAAGGCCCCGGGCAACCTGGCCGTGCGGTTCCGGAACCCGTCCGGCACGATCGAGTTCACGCCCGCGGCGCTGCAGGTCACCGGGCCGCTCCGGATCGAGCACACCATCTTCGAGCGCGACTTCGCGTTCCTGCGGTCGGCCGTGACCAGCGCGGTGCCCAAGCTGACGATCCCGTCCCCGAACATGGTGCATTACCGGGGCGGTCCCGCCGCGCTGGACCCGGCGGTCTACCCGGACATCGAGCGGTTCTGGAGCGACTTGTCCGCCGCCTACGCCGACCAGGTGGCCCGGCTGGCCAAGCTGGGCTGCACCTACCTGCAGCTCGACGACACCAGCCTGGCCTACCTCAACGACCCGGCGCAGCGCGCCGAGATCGCCGAGCGCGGCGAGGATGCCGAGCACCTGCACCTGCGGTACATCCGCCAGGTCAATGACGCCATCGGCAGCCGGCCGCCGGGCATGGCCGTCACCACGCACATGTGCCGCGGGAACTTCCGGTCGTCCTGGGCCGCGGCGGGCGGCTATGACTTCGTGGCCGAGGCGCTGTTCAGCGAGCTGGACGTGGATGGCTTCTTCCTGGAATACGACGATGAGCGATCGGGCGGCTTCGAGCCGCTGCGGTTCGTGCCGAAGGGCAAGCAGGTCGTCCTCGGCCTGGTGACCACCAAGCGCGGTGAGCTGGAGAGCAAGGACTCGCTGAAGCGCCGGATCGACGAGGCGGCCAGGTACGTGCCGCTGGACCAGCTGTGCCTGTCCCCGCAGTGCGGCTTCTCCTCGACCGTCGAGGGCAACGTGCTGACCCAGCAGGAGCAGGCAGCCAAGCTGCGCCTGGTGGCCGAGACCGCGGCCGAGGTCTGGGGCTAGGGCCTCCCGCTGGCCCCGCCGCCAGCGGGCCGGATGCCGTAGCCGCCCAGTGACGGCTCCAGCAGGTCAAATGCGCGCCCGGCGGCCTCGGCGAGCGCCGCGCAGATCTGCTCGCGCGGCTGGCCGGCCAGGCTTCGCCTGCTGCCCTCGGCATACAGCACCCGGTGCACCGAGGCGAGCTGGGCGGCCACCAGGCGCTCCTCGACGCCGTCGGTGCCGGTCTCGGCGGCGATGACGTTGCCGAGCGCCCGCTCGCGCTGCTCCGTGATCTCCAGGCCGCGGCTGGTCAGGACCGGGCTGCCGGCGATCATCGCGGCGAACGCGGGATTGGACAGCCCGAGCGTCACGTCGGCCCTCGCGATCCGCTCCGCGTAATCACGGCGGATCGCGGCCAGCAGGCTCTCGCCCGGCCGCCGGCCCGCCGCGGTGTCGGCCAGGCCGCGGATGATCGCATCGGCCCGGTCGAAGACCAGGTCCTCCTTGCGCGGGAAGTAGTTCGTGACGGTCATCTTGGCCACCCCGGCCGCCTCGGCCACCTGAGAGATCGTCACCGCGTCGAAGCCGCTGGCCAGGAACATCTCCGTGGCGATATCGGAGATGGCCTGGCGGGTCTGCTGCTTGCGCCGCTCGCGTAGTCCGGCCGTCATGATGTCACCTTAGCTAGAATTTATGTCCGACACAATATTAGGCTTGACATAAATTTAGGTCGAATCTAGCCTCTCCCCATGACCTCCTGCGAGACAGTGATGACAGCCAGCCCAGCCCCTGCCCCGGCGCCCTCGCCGGATGGCCCCCTCCCGGCGCAGCCCCCGGACCGCGGCCCGGCTGCTGCGGCCGCGGCTGACAGGAGCCCGGCCGGCCCGGTCGGCGGCCGCGGCCACGACGTGGCCAGCTCGCTGCCGCCGCTCGCGATCGACGTGGGCGTCCCGCTGGCCCTGCTGGCCGACTGCATCGCCCGCCTGGTCGGCGCCTACACCCTGCCGGTCAGCACCATGGTGTGGCTGAGCACGGTGCTCACCCTCGGCGCGGTCGGCGCCGGCATCCTGGCGGGCGGCATGGCCGCGGCGCCGATCATGAAGATGATCGAGGCCGAGACGGCCGGCCGCTAGCGCTGCGACCTGGCCCGGCCCGGCTGACCGGGCCGGGCTCACGCCCGCGCGAGATCCCGGCGGCGCCTGCCTGACCACCGCGGAGCTGGCTCCGCTGCCGGCCGACTGCGCCGACCGGGCGGAGCGGCTGCGGCGCTCTGGCGCGCGCGGGGGCCACCGCGGCCCGGGCTGGGAGCCCAAGCTCGCCTTCGGCGCGCTCGCTCAGTCCAGCTGGCGCACGGCTTCCTGCACCGCCCGGTGAAACGTCGGGTAGGCATAGATCATCTCGTCCAGCCGCCGCACCGGAACGCCCGCGTGCACGGCCAGCGTGAGCATGCTCAGCACCTCGCCGCCGGTCGGCCCGGCCGAGGTCGCGCCGACCAGCACGCCGCGGTCGGCGTCGGCGACGAGCTTGATGAAGCCGTCATTGCCCGCCTTGTGGATCCAGCCGCGGGTCGAGGCCGGGATCTGGCTGACCGCGGTGCGGACGGCCAGGCCCTGGTCCCTGGCCTGGGCCTCACTCAGGCCGACGGAGCCGATCTCCGGATCGGTGAAGGTGACCCGGGGCACGGCGTGGTACTCGGCCGGATGATGCGGCCTGCCCAGGATGTCGGCGATCACGATCTCCGACTGGTACATGGACATGTGCGTGAACGCGCCCTTGCCCACGATGTCACCGATGGCCCACACGCCGTCAGCCGCCCGCATCCGGCCGTCCACGCTGATCGCACGGGCTGACTCGTCCAGGCCGAGCGACGCCAGGCCCAGCGCGCCCAGGTTGGCCCGGCGGCCGGTCGCCACCAGCAGCCGCTCGCCGGTCAGCTCCTCGCCGCCCTTCAGCGTGATGGTGAACGCGTCCGCGGCGTGCGCGACCTTGGTCGCGGCGGCATCCGCGCGAACGGTCAGCCCGTCCCGCTCGAACACCCTGGCGAGCAGCTGGCCGGCCTCGGGCTCCTCCATCGGCAGCAGCTGGCCGGCCGCCTCCACCACGGTGACGGCAGCGCCGAAGCGCGCGAAGACCTGGCTCAGCTCGGCCCCGATGGCGCCGCCGCCGAGCACGATCAGCGAGGCGGGCACCTGCTCGGCCTCGATGGCCTGGTGGTTGGTCCAGTAAGGCGTGTCGGCCAGGCCCGGGATCGGCGGGATCGACGGGGAGGTCCCGGTATTGACGATGATGCCCCGGCGGGCCCGCAGCACGTCGCGGCCGACCGTGACCTCGCCGGGCGCGGTGATGCTGCCGTGACCGCGAAAGAGCGTGCCGCTCAGCTTCGTGAACCGGTCCGCGGCCACGGTGTCATCCCAGTTGTCCGTGGCCTCGTCCCTGATCCGCCTGGCCACCGGCGCCCAGTCCGGCCGCACGGCGGCATCGCCGGCCATGCCGGGGATCCTGCGTCCCTCGGCCAGCAGGCCGGCGGCGCGGATCATCATCTTGGACGGGACGCAGCCCCAGTACGGGCACTCGCCGCCGACCAGGCTGTCCTCCACGGCTGCTACCGCGAGGCCCGCCTCGGCCAGCCGCTCGGCGGCATTCTCGCCGCCGGGGCCTATGCCGATGACGACCACGTCGAATTCGTGCTGGCTCACGCTGACCTCCGTAGCCGGTTCATTCCTGGCTTCCGTTCGTGCCCGGCGGGAGGCCGCGCGCGAGAAGCCGGATCGACACTGCCGTCAGCCCGAGCTTGCCGGTGAGATCGCTGATCACGGTGTTGCCGTCAATGGCGCCGCAGCTGAACAGGTCGATCGCGATCAGATTCTCCTCCGGCCAGGTGTGAATGCTGAGGTGCGACTCGGCCAGGATGAGAACGAGCGTGATCGCGCCGTTCGGGAAGACCACCTGCGTCGCGTCCAGGACATGCCCGCCGCCTGCCGCGACCGCGCTGGTGGCCAGCCCGGTGAGGGTGGCCACGTCGGTCACGGGAGAGGAGGGCGAGGTCTCGGCGTCGATCGCGTAGAGCAGTTTCGGCGCAGCGGCTTCCTGCCGCCGGAGCTCGGCGTAGTCCTCAGCCGCTTCCCAGCCAGGCATGATGTGGGAGGATACCGTACGGGCTGCTGGCCGGAGGGGATGGCACGGCCGGATCGCGCGCCGCGGTGCAGCGGCGGCCAGAGGACAGAAAACGCAGCTGATGGACATGGACGCAGTCATTGCCGAGGTCGCGGCTGCGGTCGGGCTGGCCGAGGGCGAGTCCGGGATCAGGGACATCCTGGGTGCGCTGCTGCGCGCTGAGCCGGCCGCCGTCCGCGAGGTCAGCCGGCTGGCCGAGCTCCCGGTGCCGATCGTCGCGGCGGCCTGCGGCGAGCTGCGCAAGCGCGGGGTGATCGACAACCTGCGGCCGCTGCGGCTGACTGCCGACGGCCGCCGGGCGGTCACGGCGGGCCAGCCGGACCTGGCCGAGCGCTGCCCGGCGTGCGCCGGTCTCGGCGTGCGCATCCCGCCCGAGCTGGCCGAATTGACCCATGAGCTCGAGCGGGCCGCCGCCGGCGCCCCGGCCGCCCGGCTGGAGCTGGACCAGGCCCACTGCACGGTGGCGACCAAGCTCCGCCGGGTGCTGCGGCTGCACGCGGCGCACGCGCTGGCCGGGCAGCGGATCATCCTGCTGGGCGACGATGACCTGGTCTCGGTGGCGATCGCCGCGTTCGCCGCCTGGTCCGGGGATCCCGCGGCGATCCGCCGGCTCACCGTCATCGATGCCGATCCCGACGTGCTGGCCTGGGCTGGCGAGCAGGCTGCGGGCACCGGGGTCGCGGTCGAGCTCGTCCAGCATGACTTGCGCAAGCCGCTGCCCGACGAGCTGGCCGGGGGCTTCGACGTGGCGCTGACCGACCCGCCGTACACGGTGGCGGGCGCGGAGCTGTTCCTGTCCCGCGCCGTGTCCGCGCTGGCGCCGGAGCCCGGCCGGCACGTGTTCTTCTCGTTCGGGGCGAGGAAACCGCAGGAGACGGTGGCCGTGCAGCAGGCCATGGCGTCGATGGGGCTGGCGATCAGGTCGCTGACCCCTGGCTTCAACGAGTACCTGGGCGCCGGCATCCTGGCCGGGACCAGCCACCTGTACCACCTGCGGACCGCGGCGGGCGCGCACCCCGCGATCACCGGCAGCTACGAGGGCCCGCTCTACACCGCGGACGGCCGGGCCGCCGTGACCCGGCCGTACCGCTGCGCGGCCTGCCGCGCCGTGCATGCCGTCGGCCCCGGCGCGCGCTGGCCGCGGATCGCGGCGCTGCGGGCCGAGGGCTGCCCGGACTGCGGCGCTGCGGTCTTCCGCCCGATGCCGCTGCAGGGGCGATGAGCGGCGCCGCGGGCGAGGCCCGCTACCTGATCCGGGACGCCGAGGCGGCGGACCTGGACGCCATCGTCGGATTCGAGATCGAGATCGCCAGGGTCTCGTTCGCCGATGAGGCGATCACCGATCCCGCGCTGCACCGCAAGCGGGTCGCCGCCGCGCTCGGCAAGCCGGGGGAGGTGACCATGGTCGCCGCGGACCGCTCGGCCCCGGCCGCCGTGCTGGGCTGGGCGTGGCTCTCCGGCCGGACCAACTCGCTGACCGGGGCCCGCTACGGCAACTTCCGCTCGCTGGCCGTCGCGGAGGTCCCGGACCGCAGCCTGATCGGCGAGCTGCTGCTGGCGGAGGTCCTGCAGGCCGCCGACGCGGCCGGGCTGGCCCAGCTGACGGGCAAGGTGCACGCGCAGAACCTGGGCATGCGCGCGCTCTACCGCAAGTTCGGCTTCACCGCGACGCACCTGACCATGGAGCGCCGCCCGCCCGCCGCGCGGGAGCCCCTGGCATGATCAAGTGCGTCATCTGGGACATCGACAACACGCTGCTCGACGGCATTTACCTGGAGTCAGGGCAGCAGCGGCCGGGGGTCGACCCCGAGCTGGCCGGGGTGCTCGGCGAGCTCGCGGGCCGGGGCATCGTCCACGCCCTGGCCAGCAAGAACCCGCCGGAGGCGGCGGACTACGTGGCGCGCACGACGCGGCTCGACTTCGCCGCCGCCGAGTGCGGCTGGGGGCGGAAGTCCGACGCGGTCCGGCGCATCATCGGCGATCTCGGCATCGCGCCGGACGCGGTGGCCTTCGTCGACGATGACCTGTTCGAGCGGGCCGAGGTGGCGGCCGCGATTCCCGAGGTCATGGTGCTCGCTCCGGAGGACGCGGCCGAGGCGGCCAGCTGGCCGGAGTTCAGCCCGCCGGTCGTCACCGACGAGGCGCGCCGCCGCGGCGCCATGTACGCGCAGCGGCGGCGGCGGCAGGAGGAGGCCCGCGCGTTCGCCGGGTCCCGCGACGAGTTTCTCCGCCATGCGGGCACCTGGGTGCGGGTCGGCCCGGCCGGCCCGGCCGACCTGCCGCGGCTGCACGAGCTGTCGGTCCGCACGCACCAGTTCAACTCGGGCGCCGAGCCGGTCAGCGAGGCCGTGCTCGGCGAGCTGCTGGCATCGCCGCGGCACCAGGTGATCGCGGTGCGGCTGTCCGACCGGTTCGGCGACGACGGGATCGTCGGCGCGGCAGTCGCGGAGACCGGGGAAGCAGCGGAGACCGGGGAAGCAGCGGAGACCGGGGAAGCAGCGGAGACCGGGGAAGCAGCCGGCACTGGCGAATCCGCGAGCTGGTCAGTGCCCGTGCTGATGATGTCCTGCCGGGCCCTGGGCCGTGGCGTCATCGACGCGCTGCTGGCCTGGCTGTGCCAGCGGGCCGCCCGGGCCGGCGCAGCCGAGCTGCGGGTGCCCTGCCTGGTGACCGAGCGGAACGTGCCCCTGCGGATCGCGCTGACCGGAGCCGGCTTCCGCGCCGGTGCGGGCGCCAGGGACAGCGATGAGGCTGCCGGGGCGGGGGGCGCCCCGCAGGCCGTCTTCACCCGGCGGCTCTCCGGCAAGCTGCCCGTGCTGCCCGACTGGGCGGCCGGCCGGGCACCCGAGCCGCCCGGAAGCGCCGAGGCAGAGCCGGGAAGCGCGGACGCGGAGCCCGGAAGCAGCGTGACCGGGGAACCAGCGTGACCGGGGAACCAGCGTGACCGCGGAAGCCGGCGGTGATGGCGGCGGGCGGGCGGTCCTCGGCGAGCTCCGCCTGATCCTGGCCCGGATCACGGGCGACGATGAGCTGCTGGGCCTCGCCGCCGAGATGCCGCTGTTCGGAGACGGCGTCGGGCTCGACTCGCTGACCGGCACGCTGCTGCTGCGCGAGGTGCAGCGGCAGTTCGGCGTCGACGTGGCCGCCGAGGATCTCAACCTGGACTCGCTGGCCACGCTGGGCACGCTGGCGGCCTTCATCGCCGCGCCTAGGTAATCTCGGGACAGGCAGCCCGGCCGCTCCTGCTGCGCTGAGCCGCCCCAGTCATGCCAGCAGCGGAGGTGGCCGATGCCCGCAGTGTTCGCCGTGGACGCCTGCCGGACGCCAGTCGGGAAGATCAAGGGCGCGCTGGCGGGCGTGCGGCCTGATCACCTGACCGCGCACGTGCTCCGCGCCCTCACTGAGCGCAACGGCTGGCTCGATCCGGCCAGCATCGACGACGTGTACTGGGGCGCCGCCAACCAGGCGGGGGAGGACAACAGGAACGTGGCCCGGATGGGAATCCTGCTGGCTGGCCTGCCGGTCGAGGTGCCGGGGGCGACGGTGAACCGGCTGTGCGGATCGGGCATGGAGGCCATCGCCGCGGCTGCCAGGGCTATCGCGGCCGGCGAGGCCGACATCGCCATCGCGGGCGGCACGGAGTCGATGACCAGGGCGCCCTTCGTGCTGCCGCGGTCGGCCGAGCCGTTCGCCCGGGAGTCAGGGGTGGCCGACACCCGCCTCGGCTGGCGGCTGGTGAGCCCGCTGATGCAGCAGATGTACCCGCCGGTCACCCTCGGCCAGACGGCCGAGAACGTGGCGGAGCGCTACGGCGTGAACCGCGAACGGCAGGACTCCTTCGCCCTGGCCAGTCATCAGCGGGCGGCCAGCGCGGCCGCGGCAGGGCACTTCGGCGCCGAGATCGTCCCGGTCAGCGCGCCGGATGGCGAGGTGACCGGGGACGAGGGGATCAGGGCCGATCTCACCCTCGACGAGCTGGCGGCGAAGCGGCCGGCATTCCGCCGCGACGGCACGGTCACCGGCGGCAACTCCTCGCCGCTCAATGACGGCGCGGCCGGCCTGCTGCTGATGTCCGAGGCAGCCGCGGCCGCAGCCGGAGCCGAGCCGCTGGCCAGGTACGCCGGCACCGCGGCGGCCGGGGTGCATCCCGATCACATGGGCATCGGCCCCGTGCCGGCCATGACGAAGGTGCTGGCCAGGAACGGCTGGCAGATCGGCGACCTGGACCTGATCGAGGTCAACGAGGCGTTCGCGGCGCAGGCGGTCGCGGTACTCGATGAGCTCAAGCTCGATCCCGAGCGGGTCAACGTCAATGGCGGCGCCATCGCGATCGGGCACCCGCTGGGCTGCTCGGGCGCACGGATCACCACGACCCTGCTGCACGAGCTGAGACGGCGCGGTGGCCGGCGGGCCGCCGCCAGCATGTGCATCGGCGTCGGGCAGGGCATCGCGACGCTCTGGGAGGCGGCGTAGCCGGGCCCGGTCCCGGCCGCTGACACCGGCCGGGACCGGGTGCCGGACCTCAGCTGTTCATCATGGGCCTGCATCATTGGTGTCGTGCTCATCCCTGCCGCTGAGCCGACGGGAGCTGATACGTGGCGGTAACTCCCACGTTCCCGAGCCGGGAGACGCTGCGCAGGCTGCGGTTCCGGCCCCTTGACGTGCTCGTGGGCGTGGCCGTCCTGTTCCTGATCTACATCGTCGTGCGGGTCGGCTCCGGTGCCCGCGTGCCGCTGCCCAGCAGGTCGACCACGATCAGCACCTCGCCCGCGGACCTGCCGTATTACGCCGTGCGGAGCCTGATCCGCATGTTCGTCGCGCTGTTCTTCTCGTACACGTTCAGCCTGGCCTACGCCTACGCCGCCGCGCGCAGCCGGCGCGCCCGGCTGATCATGATCCCGGCCCTCGACATCCTCCAGTCGGTGCCCGTCCTCGGCTTCCTCGCCATTACCGTCACCTTCTTCCTGTGGCTATTCCCCGGCTCGGAGCTCGGCCTGGAGGCGGCATCGATCTTCGCCGTGTTCACCTCGCAGGCCTGGAACATCACGTTCTCGTTCTATTACTCGCTGATCAGCCAGCCCGCTGAGTTCGACGAGGCCAGCAGGCTGATGGGGCTGTCGAGGTGGAAGCGCTTCTGGGCGCTCGACGTGCCGGGCGGAGCGATCGGGCTGGTCTGGAACGGGATGATGAGCTTCGGCGGCTCCTGGTTCTTCCTCACCGCATCGGAGCTGATCACGGTCGGGGTGGGGCGGTTCACCCGCAGCTACACGCTGCCCGGTATCGGGTCGTACGTGGGCGTGGCCGTCGAGCAGGGCGAGCTCGGTCACGTCGTGCTGGGCATCATCACCATGATCACCATGATCCTGGTGGTCAACTTCTTCTTCTGGCGGCCGCTGGTGGCCGCGGTAGAGCGCTTCCGCGTCGAGCAGTCCGAGTCGGGCGCCAAGCCCAAGTCGCTGGTCCTGGCCGGATTGCGCCGGTCCAGCTGGCCGTCCGCGCTCGGCCGGGGCAGGCGAGCCGCGGCCCAGCCGCTGAACCGGCTGATGGGCCTGGCGACCGGCGTGGATGACCAGCGGCTGGCCCAGCACGCGGCCCGGCGGCGCCGGACCGGCGACGCCGCCTTCCTGGCCGTGGTGGCGGTCGTGATCGGCTACTGCCTGTACCTCATGCTCGCCTACATCGCCAGCGGCCAGCAGGGCCTGGCGATCTTCGGGCACGCGTTCGCGCTGGGCTTCTTCACCTTCACCAGGGTCGTGGTCGTGGTCGCCGTGTCCTCGCTGGCCTGGGTGCCGGTGGGAGTGTGGATCGGGTTCAGCCCGCGGGTGGCGCAGGTCATGCAGCCGGTCGTGCAGGTGCTGGCCAGCTTCCCGGCGAACTTCATCTTCCCGTTCGCCATCGTGATCTTCCTCGACCTGGGCATCAGCCTGAACCTCGGCAGCATCGTGCTGATGCTGCTGGGCACGCAGTGGTATGTCCTGTTCAACGTCATCGCCGGCGCCAGCGCGGTCCCGTCCGACCTCAGGGAAGCCATGACCAACCTGTCCGTGCGCGGTTGGGATCGCTGGCGGCGGCTGATCCTCCCGGCCATCTTCCCGGCCTATGTCACCGGTGCGATCACGGCGGCAGGCGGTGCGTGGAACGCCTCGATCGTGGCCGAGATCGTCCGGTATAACGGTCACACCCTCATTGCCAGGGGGCTGGGCAGCTATATAGCGGTGAACTCCGGCCCGTACCGGCATCAGGAGCTGTTCGCCGGGCTGCTCGTGATGTGCGTGTACGTGACAGGGCTGAACGCGCTGCTCTGGCGCCGCCTGTACCGGCTGGCCGAGACGAGGTTCGCGCTGGCATGACCGAGCCACTGATCAGCGTCCGCTCGCTGAGCAAGTCGTTCACCGGCCCCGCCGGACGGCCCATCCCGGTGCTGGAGGACATCACGCTGGACGTGGCCGAGGGCGAGTTCGTCGCGCTGCTCGGCCGCAGCGGCAGCGGCAAGTCCACCCTGCTGCGGTGCATCGCCGGCCTGATCGCGCCCTCGGACGGCGAGGTGCTGTTCCGCGGTCAGCCACTGATCGGCGCCAACCGGGAGACCACGATGGTCTTCCAGACCTTCGCCCTGCTGCCGTGGCTGACCGTGCAGCAGAACGTGGAGCTCGGGCTGGAAGCGCGCGGCGTCCCGCCGGAGCAGCGGTCCGAGCGGGCGCTGCGGGCCATCGACATCGTCGGCCTGGACGGCTACGAGTCCGCCTACCCGAAGGAGCTGTCCGGCGGCATGCGGCAGCGGGTCGGGTTCGCCCGCGCGCTCGTCGTCGAGCCGGCCGCGCTGCTGATGGACGAGCCGTTCAGCGCGCTGGACGTGCTGACATCGGAGAACCTGCGCGGCGAGCTGCTCGAGCTTCTGGGAGGGCCAGAAGTTCCCGACCAAGACCATCGTGATGGTCACGCACAACATCGAGGAGGCGGTGCTGCTGGCCGACCGGATCCTCGTCCTCGGCACCAACCCCGGCCGGATCCGCTCTGACATGATCAACCCGCTGCCCCGGCCGCGCCGCCGCCGGACGCCCGATTTCGAGACGCTGGTGGACGACATCTACCGGCTGATGACGCAGCGGTTCGTCGAGGTCACCGCCACGCAGCTGGAGCGGGGCAGCGGCACCCCCGGCACGATCAGCGACACGCCGCTGCCGCCGGCGACCGTGGACGGGCTGTCCGGCCTGGCCGAGGTGATGCTGGCCCGCCACGGCGGCGCCGCCGACCTGGCTGACCTGGCCGACGGCCTGGGCCTGGAGGTCGATGACCTGCTCCCGCTGGTGGACGCCCTGATCCTGCTCGGCTTCGCGGTGCTGCGCGACGACCGGCTGGAGCTGACGGCCGCCGGGCGGGTATTCGCCGGCGCCAGCATCCAGGAGAGCAAGGAGATCTTCGCCAGGGCGGCGCTGGACCACGCCCCGCTGGCCCGGACGATCTACCGGGCGCTGCGCGGCAGCCTGGACGGCTCGCTGCCGGCCGGGTTCTTCACTGACATCCTGCGCCGCAGCTTCGGCGAGGAGGACGCGGCCAGGCAGCTCGACGTGGCGGTCAACTGGGGCCGGTACGCCGAGCTGTACGCATTCGACGCGGCCCGCGGTCAGATCATCAGGGAGGAGCAGGGCATCGGCGCCACCATCGCCGAGAGCACCGGGCCGGCCCGGCGGGGCAGCCTGGATGTCTGCCTCGGCGCTGCGCCGGGCTCCGGCAAGACGTTCCGGATGCTGCGGGAGGGCCGCGCACTGCGCGCCCAGGGCGAGGACGTGGTGGTCGGCTTCGCGGACACCCGGGGCCGTCCGCGCACGGCCGAGGAGATCGGCGGCCTGGAGGTGATACCCCCGCGGCTCGCCGACGGCGGGCCCGGCGGCGGCGCCGGCGGCCCGGCCGGGCGCGCTGACAGCGGCGAAGACGGCGCGGCTGGCCATCAGGATGGCGGCGCGGCGGCCCAGATGGATGTCGATGCCGTGCTGGCCCGCAAGCCCGCCGTCGCGCTGGTCGATGACCTCGGGCGGCACGCGGTGGCGATCGCGCGGCTGCGCGACGCCGGGGTCAGCGTCATCAGCACGGCCGACGTCGCCGACGTGCAGCGCATCGGCGCGGCCGTCGAGGCGATCACCGGCGAGCCGGCCGCGGCCACGATCTCGGACGCCGACCTGGCGGATCTCGATGAGATCCAGTTCGTCGACAGCTCGCCCGAGGCGCTCCGCAAGCGGCTAAGTCACGGCAACATCTATCCGCCCGAGCAGGCCGGCCGCGCACTGCAGACCGTGTTCAGGACTGCCTCCCTCGCGGCGCTGCGGGAGCTTGGCCTGCGGCTGGTCGGCGAGTCGCTGACCGGACCGGCCAGCAGCCGGCCGAGAGAGCCCCAGGACGTGCTGGTCGCCATCGCCGACCCGGAATCGGCCGATGAGCTCGTCCGGCGCGGGGTCCGGCTGGCCCGGCAGGCGAGCGCGCGGTGCTCCGTGCTGCTGCTCGGCTCGCCGGACGACAAGCCGCCGCCGGATGACGCCGGCCGGCGGTGGCCCGCAGCCGCGGCGGCGGACGTCACCGTGCTGACGCGGGCCGGCCGGGACGCCTGTACCACGATCGCGCAGGTGGCACGGGAGATCGAGGCCCGGCACCTGGTGCTGGCCGCTCCGGCCGCTGGCCTGCTGGAGCGCTGGCACCCCACGTTCGTCAGGCGGCTGGCCAGCCTGCTCCCGGACGTGCACCTGCACGTTCTCGCCCCGCCGGCGCCAGACGGCGCGGCGGCCGCGGCGGCCGCCGGCCGCCGCGACGATGCGGCGGACCGGCCGCAGGCGGGCGCGATCAGGGTCTACCTCGGCTACGCACCAGGGTGCGGCACCACCACGGCCATGCTCGAGGAGGCCGCGCGCCGGAAGGCACGCGGCACTGACGTGGTGGTCGGTGCCGCCGATGCGCACGGCCGGGAGGGCGTGACCGCTGAGCTCGAGGACCTCAAGCTGATCGGCGACGGCAGCATCCTGGACACCGGGGCCGTGCTGGCCAGGCGGCCTGAGGTGGTCTGCATCGATGACCTCGCCGGTCCCACCGTCTCGGGGGAGAGCCGGCTCGTCGCGGCCCGGCGGCTCTCGGCGGCCGGCATCACCGTGGTGGCGACCGCGCAGCTGGGCAGCCTGGGACCGCGAGCCGGCCCGGCAGGGCGGGCCGAGGCCGAGCTGGACGAGGCCGAGCTGCTGGCCGTCGCCAGCGAGATCGAGCTCGTCGACGTGGCGCCCTCGGTGCTCATTGACCGGGTGCGCCGCGGCGAGATCGTCCCGCCGGACCGCACCGAGGCGGCCCTGCAGGGTGACTATGCCCCGGCGGCGGTCAGCGCTCAGCGCGAGCGGGCGTTCCGGATCGTGGCCGAGCACGGCGAGCGCAGGCTCGCGGCGTACCAGGCCGGCGATGTCCGGGCCGGCGGCGCTGAGGCGTGGCCGGTCATCCTCGCCTGCGCTGCTCCCCAGCCGGGCATGGAGTCGCTGATCAGGCGCTCAGCGGCGCTCGCCGCCCAGGTGGACGGGGAGTTCCGGGTCGCCGTGGTGTCCGCCGGGCCGGCCGGAGCGCAGCTGCGGCTGCTGCTGGCGGGCTACGCCGCGCTGACGGCGCAGCTGGGCGGGGAGTTCGACAGCCTGCAGGGTCCGTCGGTCGCGGCGGCCCTGCTCGCGCACGCTGCCGCGCACCGGGTCACCGAGATGGTGCTGGCCCGGCGCGAGGACAGCCGGGCCGGCCGCTATCCGCTGCTGCGCGAGCTCGCGGCGCGGGCCCGCGACGTGGAGCTGCACGTGCTGCCGGCCGAGCCCGGCGGGCTAGCGAGGTAGGGTCGGCCCGGGAAGTGTACATGACGTGAAGGGCCGTGACCATGCAGCGAGGCCGGGCGGCCGGAGCCCAGCCCGGATCCGCCGGCCAGGACCGGGCCGGACCTGACCCGGGCGACCGGATCCTGACCATTCCCAACGCCATCAGCGTGGCGCGCCTGCTGGGCGTGCCGGTATTCCTGTGGCTGGTGCTCGGCGTGCGAACGCAGGCGGGCGACTGGTGGGCGCTGGGCCTGCTGGCGGCCTCCGGGCTATCCGACTGGCTGGACGGCAAGATCGCCAGGGCGATGAACCAGCAGAGCAGGCTCGGGCAGATGCTCGACCCCGCCGCTGACCGGCTCTACATCGTGGCCACCGTCATCGGCCTGGCCGTCCGCGCCATCATCCCGTGGTGGCTGGTGGCCCTGCTGGCCGCACGGGAGCTGCTGCTGGCTGGCACGCTGCTGGTGCTGCGCCGCCACGGCTGGGGGCCGCTGCAGGTGAGTTTTGCGGGCAAGACGGCTACGCTCTGCCTCCTGTACGCATTTCCGCTACTTCTGCTGGGCGCGCACAACTCCAGCTATGCCGAGCTCGCCCGGGTAGCCGGTTGGGCCTTCGTGATCTGGGGAAGTGCACTGTACTGGTGCGCTGCCGTGCTCTACATCGAGCAGGCCAGGCGATTGCTGACCGCCGGGCTGGCCGGCCCGGCGGCCGATACGGCGGACGACGGGCGCACGTCCCGCACGCCACTGAGCTGACCGGCCGGGCCTGCCCTGGCCAGGAAGGAGCGCTGGCACCCGTGAAGGCCGTTGTCATGGCGGGAGGCGAGGGCACCAGGCTGCGCCCGATGACCGCCAGCCAGCCCAAGCCCATGCTGCCCGTGGTCAACCGGCCGATCATGGAGCATGTGCTGCGGCTGCTCCGCCGGCACGGGTTCAGCGAGACCGTCGTCACCGTCCAGTTCCTGGCCTCCATGGTGCGGAATTACTTCGGCGATGGCGAAGACTTCGACATGAGCCTGCAGTACGCCACCGAGGAAGTCCCGCTCGGCACCGCCGGCAGCGTGAAGAACGCCGAGGACGCGCTGCGGGACGAGCCGTTCCTGGTGATCTCGGGCGACGCGCTCACCGATATCGACCTGTCCGAGCTGGTCAGGTTCCATAAGGACAATGGCGCCCTGGTGACGGTCGGTCTGACCCGGGTGCCGGATCCGCTGGAATTCGGGATCATCATCTCCGACGATGACGGCCGGATCCAGCGCTTCCTGGAGAAGCCGACCTGGGGCCAGGTGTTCTCGGACACGGTCAACACCGGCATCTACGTGATGGAGCCCGAGGTGCTGGCGGAGGTCCCGGCCGGCGAGGCCGTCGACTGGTCCGGCCAGGTGTTCCCGCGGCTGCTCGAGCGGGGCGCGCCGCTGTACGGCTGGATCGCGGACGGCTACTGGGAGGATGTCGGGACCCTTGAGAGCTACCTGAAGGCGCAGGCCGACGTGCTGGCTGCCCGGGTGCAGGTCGAGATCGACGGGTTCGAGGTATCGCCCGGCGTCTGGATAGCCGAGGGCGCCGAAGTCGACCCGGAGGCCGTGCTGACCGGCCCGCTCTGCATCGGCGATTACGCCAAGATCGAGGCGGGCGCTCAGCTGCGCGAGTTCACCGTCGTCGGCAGCAACGTGATCGTGAAGGAAGGCGCCTTCCTGCACCGCGCGGTAGTGCACAACAACGTGTACGTCGGCCGCGGGGTCACCCTGCGCGGCTGCGTGGTCGGCAAGAACACCGACGTGATGGGGTCGGCGCGGATCGAGGAAGGTGCCGTCGTCGGGGATGAGTGCGTGATCGAGCCGGACGCCTACCTGTCCGCCGGCGTCAAGGTCTACCCGTTCAAGACCATCGAGGCCGGCGCGATGGTCAACACCAGCGTGATCTGGGAGTCCCGCGGGCAGCGCACGCTGTTCGGCCCGCGCGGCGTCTCCGGCGTGGTCAATGTGGAGATCACGCCCGAGCTGTGCGTCCGGCTGGCCAGCGCTTACGCGACGACGCTGAAGAAGGGCGCCGTCGTGACGACCTCGCGTGACGTATCGCGGGCCGCGCGCGCGCTCAAGCGCGCCGTGCACGGCGCGCTGAATGCCAGCGCGATTAACGTCTCCGACCTGGAGGCCCAGCCGCTGCCGGTGGCCAGGTTCGAGACCGCGCGCGGCGACTGCAGCGGCGGCATCGCGATGCGCACTACCCCCGGTGACCCGCAATCCATCGACATCATCTTCCTGGGCGAGAATGGCGCGGACCTGTCCGAGGCCGCCCAGCGCAGGCTGGAACGCGTGTTCTCCCGGCAGGAGTACCGGCGCGCTTTTCCCGGCGAGATCGCCGAGCTGACCTATCCGTCGCGCATCGTCGAGGCCTACACGCACGAACTGCTGAGCTGCGTTGACATGACCGGCGTCCGGGAGGCGAGCCTGCGCGTGGTGATCGACTGCGCGGGCGGCACGGTCTCGCTGGTCCTGCCCAACCTGCTCGGCCGCATCGGGGTGGACGTGCTGACCGTCAACAACCGCCTGGACGAGGCATCCCCCACGCAGTCGCTGGCCCAGGTCCGGGCCGGGCTGCACCGGCTGTCCGAGCTTGTCTCCTCCTCGCGGGCCGCGTTCGGCGTCAGGTTCGACCCGGTCGGCGAGCGGATCACGCTGGTCGACGACCGGGGCGCGCTGGTCAGTGACGAGCGGGCGCTGCTGATCGTGCTCGACCTGGTCGCGGCCGAGCGGCGCAGCGGCCGGGTGGCCCTGCCAGTGATCACCACCAGGGTCGCTGAGCAGGTCAGCAGCTTCCACGGGGTGCAGATCGACTGGACGCCCACCTCCCCGCATGGCCTGTACGCGGCGACCGCGGCGCAAGACGTGATCTTCGCCGCGGACGGGCGCGGCGGCTTCGTGGTGCCGGAGTTCTCCCGGTCCATCGATGGCATTGCCGCCTTCGCGCGGCTGCTCGGTCTCGTGGCCAGGACCCGGCTGACGCTCAGCCAGATTCACGCCCGGCTGCCGAACGCCTACCTGCTGAAGCGCTCCATCCCGACGCCGTGGGCGGCCAAGGGCATCGTGATGCGCACGGTCGTGGAAGCGGCCGGTGACCGGACCGTGGACACCACCGACGGCGTGCGCGTGGTGGAGCCGGACCGGGGCTGGATCCTGGCGCTGCCCGACCCCTCCGATGCGGTCACGCACCTGTGGGCGGAGGGCACTGACGCTGACGCCGCGCAGTCCCTGCTGGAGGAGTGGGCCTCGGTCGTCGAGCGGGCCGGCCGCTGAGGACCGCCGCCGCGCGTCGCGGCGGCCCGTGCGGCCGTCCGTGCCGCGGTCCCGTGCGGCGTCCCGCGCCGCGGGCGGTCCAGCGGCACCGGGTTCTCGGGCGGCCGGCCGCCCGAGAACCGTGACCAGGGCTGCTGAGTGCCGGCGCGGAAGCCGCCGCGCGTGAGAGAATCGCCGAGATATTGACCTGACGGTGGTGCGTCGGAGGTGCGGCGAGATGTGGCGAAGGCGCCGCGAGGTTGCCCAGGTGGGCGCCGGGCGGCCAGACGCATCCGCGCGCGCGGAACCGGGACCGCGCGGCGCGTCCGGCGGGCGCGGCTGGCGGGGCGCCCGGCGAGCGTGGCGCATGGACCGCCGGAGTCGTCGCGGGTAGCGTTGAGGACACCATCGGAATTCGGGCGGCGCACGGAAATGGCGTCCGCTCCGGTCGCCGGTCCCATGGATGGGAGGCTGGGCAGCGAGATGCCGAGCGTCTACTGCACCCAGTGCGGTGAAGCTAACCCGGAAGGGGCGCGCTTCTGCTCGCAATGCGGAATGCCGCTGATCCGCGGGCAGGGCGAGACTCATGCCGAGACCACCTCGACGATCTCACTCGGCGGCGACCTTGCTGAGGCGGAGCCCGGTGAGGAAGCGCTGGCGGATTCCGCCACCCTGGATGCCCTGCCGCCGGGCACGGCGCTGCTCGTCGTGCGGCGCGGGCCCAATGCGGGCAGCAGGTTCCTGCTGGACAGCGACCTGACCCTGGTCGGCCGGCACCCGGACAGCGACATCTTCCTGGACGACGTGACGGTGTCCAGGCGGCATGCGGAGTTCTACCGGCAGGGCGGCCGGTTCACGGTGCGCGACGTGGGCAGCCTGAATGGCACCTACGTCAACCGCGAGCGGATTGAGCAGACTGACCTGAGCGGCGGTGACGAGGTGCAGGTCGGCAAGTTCCGGCTCGTCTTCCTGCTCGGTCCCCGCTCACAGGCGGAGTTCGGCGGGGGCGCACAGGTCGGCGGATGAACGCTCAGCCCATCCGCCCCCACCTCGCTATCAGCGAGGTGCTCGCGCAGCTTCGCGAGGAGTTCCCGGATATTTCTGTCTCCAAGATCAGGTTCCTGGAGACAGAAGGCCTGATCGAGCCGGCTCGCTCGCCGTCCGGCTACCGCAGGTTCGGGTCGGCCGACGTGGAGCGGCTGCGCTACATCCTGACTGCCCAGCGAGACCAGTACCTGCCGCTGCGGGTGATCAAGGAACGGCTGATCCGGGCCGGCGCAGCTGCCGGCGGCTCCGCCCAGCCCGCCCCGGCGGGCCAGGCGCCAGGAACGGCCCATTCCGCCGGGCCGGGCCATTCCGCCGGGCCGGGCCACTCTGCCGCGTCCGGCCGGTCAGCCGCATCCGGTCATTCCGCTTCATCCGCTTCATCCGCCCATTCCGCTTCATCCGCCCAGCGTGCCCCGGGCGGCCAGCCAGACGGACCGCTGACCAGGCGCGAGCTCGTCGAGGCGGCCGGCATCACTGATCCGCAGCTCACCGAGCTGGAGAGCTTCGGCCTGCTGCGCCGGTCCGGCCGTACCTACAGCCCTGACGCGGTCGATGTGGCGCGCACCGTGGCCGCCCTGACGGCCTACGGCGTCGAGGCCCGGCACCTGCGGGCCGTCCGGGCGGCCGCCGAGCGCGAGACCAGCCTGATCGAGCAGGTCGTGGCGCCGATCCTGCGGCAGCGCAGCGCGGGCGCGAGGGAACTGGCCGGCCAGACGGCGCGCGAGATCGCCGGGCTGGCCCTGCAGCTGCACCAGGCCCTGATCGAGTCTGCCCTGGCCGAAGCGGGTTTCGCCGGAGCCGGGCTGCCGGCCGGTGAAATCGGCCGGGGCGCTGCCGCGCCGGATGGCGCGGAACGGGACGGCCGGAACGGCCGCGGCGCCGAGGGCGCAACCGCATGACCGGATTGCCGGACGCGCCGCAGCCAGGCTCGGGAGAGCGCGCCCGGATAGCGGGTGTACGTTGACAAAGGGAATGCTTGCCAGCACAAAGGGAATGCCTGTAGGCAGGGCCAGGAGCTGAGGCAGCGCAGTACGCGCACGCGAGGACGGAGCCACCGTGAGGCAGATGGAGGTCGTCGGCGTCCGGGTGGAGATGCCTACGAACCAGCCCATCGTCCTGCTCAAGGAAACGCAGGGTGAGCGGTACCTGCCGATCTGGATCGGCCCGATGGAGGCGACGGCGATCGCCTTCGCGCAGCAGGGCATGGTCCCGCAGCGCCCGCTGACCCATGACCTGATGCGGGACGTGCTGCAGGCCCTGGACGTTCAGCTGACCACCGTGAACATCACCGCACTGCGCGATGGCATCTTCTTCGCTGACCTGATCTTCTCGAATGGCAAGGAGGTCAGCGCGCGCCCGTCGGACTCGATCGCACTTGCGCTGCGGACCGGGGCCACCATCTTCGCGGCCGACGAGATCCTGGACGAGGCCGGCGTCGCCATTCCCGATGAGCAAGAAGACGAGGTCGAGAAGTTCCGCGAGTTCCTCGACACGATCACTCCCGAGGACTTCGGCCGCTCGACCTGACGGTCAGCGGTCAGCAGGTTTGTCACGACTGGTGACTATGCCCGCGACGCGCCGACGGAGATCGTTGACGAGCTCACCGCCATCGGCCTACCGTGCGAGGACAGCTACCAGGGACTCTGCTCCCTGGCCCGGAGGTAGGCGTGGCGGTTACGAAGGGCGACGGCAAGGCGCCAGCGGATCATGGTGCTGCCGTCCGCCATGCCGGCGAGCAGGGCCTGCTCTTCGGTGAGGAAGTGGCGATGCGCCCCGAAGACATTGGCTATCGCGGGCCCACCGCGTGCATGGCCGCCGGGATCACTTACCGTCAGCTCGATTACTGGGCGCGGACGGGCCTGGTCGAGCCCACGGTCCGCGCCGCGCAGGGCTCGGGATCGCAGCGGCTGTACAGCTTCAGGGACATCCTGGTGCTCAAGGTGGTGAAGCGACTGCTGGATACCGGCATCTCGCTGCAGCAGATCCGGACGGCTGTCTCCCACCTGCGCCAGCAGGGCACCACGGACCTGGCCCAGGTCACGCTGATGAGTGACGGCGTCAGCGTGTACGAGTGCACGTCGCCCGACGAGGTCGTCGACCTGCTCCAGGGCGGCCAGGGCGTCTTCGGCATCGCCATCGGCCGGGTCTGGCAGGAAGTGGAGGGCACGCTGGCGGAGCTGCCCGCCGAGCACGCTGACGGTGGCCAGGACGCTGATGGCTCCGCCGGCCCGCCCTCGGCCGCTGACGAGCTGGCGAAGCGCCGGGCCCGCAAGACCGGCTAGCGCGGCGGCAAGGCCCGCCGGCACGGCAGCTGCCGGGTGACCCGGACAGCACGCCGGGGAACTGCGCGTCGCGGGCCTTTCCCCGGCCCGCGACCTCGCGTTATGTCGTGTTACGGTACTGGCGTGCCGACGACAATATCCGTGCAAAACCTTCGCAAGTGCTACGGCAGCCTGGCGGCAGTGGACGGCGTGAGCTTCGAGGTCAGCCAGGGCGAGTTCTTCGGCATCCTGGGGCCGAACGGCGCGGGCAAGACCACGACGCTGGAGATCATCGAGGGGCTGCGGCAGCCTGATAGCGGCCAGGTCACCGTGCTGGGCAGGCCCGCCTGGCCGCGCAATCCGGCGCTGCTGCCGCGGATTGGCGTGCAGCTGCAGGCATCCTCGTTCTTCGAGCGGCTGACCGCACGGGAGCAGATCCGAACATTTGCCTCGCTCTATGGCGTGGGCGCCGCCCGTGCGGATGCGATGCTCGGCGTGGTCGGCCTGACCGAGCAGGCCGGGGTGCGCACGGAGAAGCTGTCCGGCGGCCAGGCGCAGCGGCTGTCTATTGCCTGCGCCCTGGTGCACGATCCTGAGCTGCTGTTCCTGGACGAGCCGACGGGCGCACTGGACCCGCAGGCGCGGCGCAACCTCTGGGATCTGCTCCGGCAGATCAAGTCTGGCGGCCGCACCATCGTGCTGACCACCCACCATATGGACGAGGCCGAGACGCTCTGCGATCGCGTGGCGATCATGGATCACGGCCGGGTGCTGGAGGCGGGCCCGCCAGCCGCCCTGGTCCGCCGGGTCGACCAGCCGGTGCGGATCAGCATCGAGTCCGGGCTGCTCGCGGAGGCGAGCGCCCGCGCCCTGGCTGGCGCCAGCGCGGCGGCCGACAGCGTGACCGACGACGGCGTGTCGCTGACCATCGCCACCCGCGATCCGGGCCCGGTGCTGGCCGGGCTGGCACAGCGCGGCGCGCTGGCGGGCCTGCGGGTGCAGGGCGCGACGCTGGAGGACGTGTTCCTGCTGCTGACCGGACGGGAGTACCGGGCATGACGGCGGGCCGCCCCCGGCCGGGCAGCGCACAGCCGGGCAGCGCACAGCCGGGCAGCGCAGAAACGGGCAGCGCAGGCGCGGGCAGCGCAGGCGCGGGCAGCGCCGGCCCGGGCAGCGCCGGGCGGGGCCCGGCGGGAACGGCCGCCTTCCGCAGCCTGACCCGCGCCATGTTCCGCGGCTTCGTCCGGGACCGCGCGGCGCTGGTGTTCTCGATCCTGATCCCGGCGCTGTTCCTGGTGCTGTTCGGCTCGATCTACAAGGACTCGACCACGCCCAAGATCACCGTGATCGAGGTGGGCCAGGTCAGCCTGCTGGACCAGGCGACCGCGGCCAGCGGCGGCCAGCTCGCCAGGATCATGACGGTCACCCGCGGCAACGGCCTGGCGGCGGCCCTCGCCGACGTGCGGAAGGGCAGCTACGACGCCGCGGTGCAGCAGCAGGGCCGCAGGCTGCTCGTGCACTACTCGATCGCCGACCAGACGACCGCAGGCGTGGTGCAGGCCGTGTTCTCCTCGATCGTGCAGCAGGCCAACCAGGCCACGGGCCCGGCCGGAGCCAGCTTCCAGCTGCAGAGCCGGCAGGTCGAGGACAAGTCCCTGAAGCCGATCCAGTACCTGGCGCCCGGCCTGCTCGGCTGGGCCATCGCTTCCGGCGCTGCCTTCGGCGCTGCGATCACGCTGGTCGAATGGCGCCGCAGCAAGCTGCTGCGGCGGCTCCGGCTGGCCCCGGTCGGGGCCGGGTCGGTGGTCCTGGCCAGGGTCGGCGTCGCCATCGTGGTCGCGCTGATTCAGATGGCCGTGTTCCTGGGCATCGCCACGCTGCCGTATTTCGGGCTCAAGCTCACCGCGTCCTGGTGGATGGCGATCCCGGTGGTCATCTGCGGGACCCTGAGCTTCATGTCGATCGGCCTGCTGGTGGGCTCGTTCGCCAGGACGCAGCAGGCTGCGACCTCCATCGCTAACCTGATCATCCTGCCGATGGCCTTCCTCGGCGGCGCGTTCATCCCGCTGGACTTCGCGCCGGCCTGGATCCGCGAGGTGTCCTATGCCATGCCGCTGCGCTACCTGGTCACCGGCATGCAGAACGTGATGGCGCGCGGCGAGGGGCCCGCCTCGGCGCTGCCCGCTATCGCCATCCTGCTGGGCATCGCGGCCGTGCTGACGCTGGCATCGGTCCGGGTGTTCCGCTGGGACGACATCTAGCCGCGCGCAGCAGCGTGAGAGCGCGCCTGCTGCGGCTGTATCAGCAGCAGCTAGCCATCCACGTCGCTGCCGCCGCTCCGGGCCGCCGCTCCGGGCCGCAGCGCCGGGCCGCAGCGCCGGGCCGCAGCGCCGGGCCGGGTCGCTGCTGCCGCGCTACGGTGTCGCTCGGGTAGGCTCGGAACCGCTGATGACACCGTCCGGGAGAGTTCTCGGGCAGCCAGTCCGAGGCGCCGAAGGGGCAACCACCCCGGAACCTCTCAGGCTCACGGACCGGACGGGATAGGCATCTCTGGAGCCGCCTGGCCGCGGCGACAGAGGGGGAGTCAGGTGAACGCGCAGCGGGCCGGGAAGTCCGCCAGCGCGACGGCACTCTGCCGCCGGGGAGGCTCCCATGGAATTCGGACGCAGGCACATCGGGCCGTCAGCAGCCGAGCAGGATCGGATGCTGGCCGCCGTCGGCTACGGCTCGCTCGACGAGCTCACCGCGGCTGCCGTGCCCGCCGGGCTGGCTGCCGACCGCGCCCTCAGCCTGCCCGGGCCGCTGAGCGAGGCTGATGCGCTCGCCGAGCTGCGCCGTCTCGCGGGCCGGAACGAGCTGCTCACCTCGATGATCGGCCTGGGCTACTACGGCACCATCACCCCGGCCGTGATCCGCCGCAACGTGCTGGAGAATCCTGCCTGGTACACCGCCTACACGCCCTACCAGCCGGAGATCTCGCAGGGCCGGCTGGAGGCGCTGCTCAACTTCCAGACCATGATCGAGGACCTGACCGCGCTGCCGGTGGCCGGCGCGTCCATGCTGGACGAGGCGACGGCCGCGGTCGAGGCGATGACCCTGGCCCGGCGGGCGTTCGGGCCCGGGCGGGGCGGGCAGGGCGGGGGGGGCGGGGGGAAAGCGGCCAGCTCGATCTTCCTGGCCGACGCCGACTGCCTGCCGCAGACGCTGGCGGTGCTCGGCACCCGGGCCGAGCCGCTCGGCATCACGCTCGTCACCGGCGAGGTCACGCCCGAGCTGATTGCCGCGCAGCCCGACGGCGAGCTGTTCGGCGTGCTGCTGCAGTACCCGGGGGCCAGCGGCGCGATCCGCGACCTGGCCCCGGCCATCGAGGCCGCGCACGCCCGCGGCGCCCGCGCCGTGGTGGCCGCCGACGTGCTGGCCCTTACCCTGCTGAAGCCGCCCGGCGAGCTCGGCGCCGACATCGCGGTGGGCAGCACGCAGCGCTTGGGCGTGCCGATGGGCTTCGGCGGCCCGCACGCCGGCTACATCTGCGTGACCGACTCGCTCAAGCGCCAGCTGCCCGGCCGCCTGGTCGGCGTGTCCGTGGACGCCGACGGCCATCCCGCCTACCGGCTCGCGCTGCAGGCCCGCGAGCAGCACATCCGCCGGGAGAAGGCGACCAGCAATATCTGCACCGCGCAGGTGCTGCTGGCCGTGATCGCGGCGATGTACGCGGCGTATCACGGCCCCGATGGCCTGGCGGCGATCGCGCGCCGGGTGCACGGCCGGGCGGCGACGCTGGCCCGGGCGCTCCGTGACCTTCGTTTCGAAACGAGCCCGTCCCCCTTCTTCGACACCGTCCGGCTGAGCCTGCCCGGCCGCGCGGCCGAGGCGGTGGCCCGGGCCCGCGCCGCCGGGTACAACCTGCACCTGGCCGACCCGGACACGGTGCAGATCGCGTGCGACGAGACCACGACGGCCGAGCAGCTCCAGAGCCTGCTGCAGGCCCTGTCCGGGCGGCAGGACGTCACGCTGCCCGCGCAGGCCGGCGACGCGCTGCCCGCCGGGCTGCTGCGGACCAGCGAGTTCCTCACCCACCCGGTGTTCAGCGCGCACCGCAGCGAGACCGCGATGCTGCGCTACCTGCGGCGGCTGGCTGACATGGACATCGCGCTGGACCGGTCGATGATCCCGCTCGGCTCGTGCACCATGAAGCTGAACGCGGCCGCCGAGATGGAGCCCATCACCTGGCCGGAGTTCGCCGGGCTGCACCCGTTCGCGCCGCCCGAGCAGGCGGCCGGGTACCTGGAGCTGATCAGCGGCCTGGAGCGGGCGCTGATCGAGATCACCGGCTATGACGCCGTCAGCGTCCAGCCGAACGCCGGATCGCAGGGCGAGCTGGCCGGGCTGCTGGCCATCCGCGGCTATCACCGGTCCCGGCGGCAGCCCGAGCGCACCGTCTGCCTGATCCCGGAGTCCGCGCACGGCACCAACGCCGCCAGCGCGGTGCTGGCCGGGCTGCGGGTGGTCGTGGTGAAGTGCGGCTCGGACGGCGTCATCGACCTGACCGACCTGCGGGCCAAGCTGGCCGCGCACGAGGGCGCGGTGGCGGCGATCATGCTGACCTATCCGTCGACCAACGGCGTGTTCGAGGAGACCGTCGGCCAGGTCTGCGACGAGGTGCACGCGGCCGGCGGCCAGGTCTACGTGGACGGCGCCAACCTCAACGCGCTGGTGGGGCTGGCCAAGCCCGGCCATTTCGGCGGCGACGTGTCCCATCTCAACCTGCACAAGACGTTCTGCATCCCGCACGGCGGCGGTGGACCCGGCGTGGGCCCGGTCGCGGCCCGGTCGCACCTGGCGCCGTTCCTGCCCGGCCACCCGGCGCTGGACGGCGGGTCCGCGGCGGACCGCGGCGCGGCGGCGGACCGCAGCCGGCGCGGCGGCCCGGTGGCCGGAGCGCCGTACGGGTCGGCCGGGATCCTGCCCATCTCCTGGGCCTACATCCGGATGATGGGCGCCGATGAGCTGCGCCGGGCGACCCAGATGGCGATCCTGTCGGCCAACTACGTGGCCAGGCGGCTGACCGGGCACTTCCCTGTGCTCTACACCGGCCCCGGCGGCCTGGTGGCGCACGAGTGCATCCTGGACCTGCGGCCGGTCACCGCGCGGACCGGGGTGACGGCCGAGGACGTGGCCAAGCGGCTGATCGACTACGGCTTCCACGCGCCGACCCTGTCCTTCCCGGTGGCGGGGACGCTGATGGTCGAGCCCACCGAGAGTGAGGACCTGGCCGAGCTGGACCGGTTCTGCGACGCGATGATCGCGATCTCGGCCGAGATCGGCCGGGTGGCGTCCGGCGACTACGACCCGCAGGACAATCCGCTGAAGAACGCTCCGCATACCGCGAGCATGCTGATCAGCGGCGAGTGGAAGCACGGTTACGACCGGGAGGAGGCCGCCTACCCGGCGGGCGGCGACCGCCGGTCCAAGTACTGGCCGCCGGTCCGCCGGATCGACCAGGCCTACGGTGACCGGAACCTGATGTGCGCGTGCCCGCCGCCCGAGGCATTCGAGGGCTGAGCGGGTCCGCTCGCGGCCGCGCCTCGGATGGCCGCAGCGGGCCGGCCCGGGCCCTGGCGGGCGGGCGCGGCGTCTCGTACCGTGGCGGATCATGAACCGGATCGTGCGGCTCGCTGACAGCGCCGACGTGCCGTCCATGGCCGCCGTGCTGGGCCGGGCCTTCCAGGACGATCCGGTGATGAGCTGGATCATCCCCGACGGCCAGCTGCGCGAGCGGCGGCTGCCGCTGCTGTACGCGGCCGTGCTGCGCCGCTACTACCTGCGGCATGCGGCCACCGAGGTGGTCGCGGACGGCCGGGTCCTGGGCTGCGCGATCTGGGCACCGCCGTCGCACTGGCTGCCGTCGAACTGGCAGCAGCTGACCGCGCTGCCGGGCCTCGCCCGCGCCCTGAGCTCGCGGATCGGCCGGGCGTCGGTGGTCTCGGCGCAGATGGCCAGGGTCCACCCGCAGCAGCCGCACTGGTATCTGAGCGGCATCGGGACCGACCCGCCGGACCAGGGCACCGGCGTGGCCAGCCAGCTGATGGCCGCGCGGCTGACCCGGTGCGACGCGGCCGGGCTGCCCGCTTACCTGGAGAGCAGCAGGGAATCTAACATTGCCTTCTACGAGCGCTTCGGCTTCGAGGTGACCCGCGAGATCAGGATCGAGCGGGGCGGCCCGGCGCTGTGGCCGATGATCCGGCTGCCTGAGCGGGAGGACTGATGGAACTCGTGGCCGGCGCCGGGCACTTCACCGCCCCCGACGGCGGCGCCGGCTGTCACTGGGCCGAGCAGCTGCGGGTGCCGGACCTGAGCGTCGGCACCTACTCGATTCCGCGCGGCGGCTCGGACGACCAGGAGCCGCATGCCGAGGATGAGATTTACGTGATCACCGCGGGCCGGGCCACGCTGGTGGCCGGCCCCGCGAGCATCGCGGTCGGGCCGGGCTCGGTCGTCTACGTCCCGGCCCGCGAGGAGCACCGGTTCACCGACATCGTCGAGGACCTGTCGGCGCTGGTGCTGTTCGCGCCCGCCGAAGGCTCCCGCGCGGCCGGCTAGCAGCCGCCCGGTCCTGCCGAGCCGGCTCCCCGCGCTCCGGCACGCGGGTCAATGCGAGTCAGCCCGGCCCGCCCGGCTGGCGGGCCGGGCGGGCCGGATGACGCGGCCCTTCCACTCGCCGCCGCGGCCTGCGCGGTGCCGGCGGGCCGAGTCGGCCGTCATCGCGGCATAGAGCCCGGCGATGACGGGCAGGACGGGCGACCGCAGTGGTGACAACCGGTAAAGCCGCAGCATCGGCACGTAGCTGGCGGACATCATGATCCAGCCGGCCGCCCCGGCGGCGGCCAGCCAGCCCGCCGCCGGCCCGGCGCCCAGCAGCGCGGCCGCCGCCCCCGCGATCGTCCCGGCCGGCGGCAGCACGTACAGCCAGAGCAGGCCGGCGATCGTGCCGCCCAGGGCCGCGGGCGAGTAGCGCAGCTGGGTATAGGCGCTGCGGGCGATCATGTCCCAGATCTCCGGCAGCCGGGCATACTCGCGCTCGCTGGTCATGCTGGTGCTGAGCCCCAGCCAGCACGCCGCCCCGGCGCGGCGCTTGAGCAGCCGGGCCAGCGCCACGTCGTCGATCCTGGCGCCGCGGATGGCCGCGAGGCCGCCAGCCCGCGCGAGCGCGTCGCGGCGAGCCAGCATGCATCCGCCGGCCGCGGCCGCGGTCCGTGTTCCCGGCCGGTTCACCCGCCGGAACGGGTAGAGCTGGGCGAAGAAGTAGACGAAGGCCGGCACCAGCAGGCGCTCCCAGAACGTGGCCGCGCGCAGCAGCGCCATCTGCGACACCAGCCCGAGATCCCGGCCGCGAGCAGCCCGGACGAGCGCCTCGACGGCGCCGGGGCCGAACCGGATGTCCGCGTCGGTGAAGAGCACGTACTCGGCCCGGCCGGCCGCTGCCAGGCCCTGCGACATGGCCCACACCTTCCCCGCCCATCCAGCCGGGGGAGGGCTGCCGCTGATCACCCGCAGGATCCGGCCGGCCTCCGCGCCGGGGCCCGGCCTGGCCAGCGCGCCGGCCGGCTGGCCGGCGGACCGGCGGACCGTCCAGCCCGCCGCCTCGCCGAGCGCGGCGGCCACCTGTGCCGTCCCGTCCGTGCTCTGGTCATCCACCAGCAGGATCGTCAGCTCAGCCGGGTAGTCCTGGCCGAGCAGCGCGGGCAGCGTGCCGGGGAGCACCGCCGCCTCATCCCTGGCCGGAATCACCACCGCCAGGGCGGGCCACCGGCCCGGGGCGCTGGCCTGCGGCCCGGCGGCGGGCGGCGGGAGGCGCTGGCCGGTCAGCCAGAACCCGCCATGGGCGGCGAGCAGGTAAGCCCAGGCGGCAGCGGCCAGCGCGCAGGCGGCTGCGGCGATGAGCATGCAGGTAGCGTGACACACGCCGGCCGAGGTCGACGGGGTGGGCCGCCGGGTTGCATAGAGTTACCTCGTGGCAGATCCGGCGAGCTACCGCCCGGCCCCCGGCTCGATTCCCGAGTCGCCCGGCGTATACCGGTTCCGCGATGAGCGCGGCCGGGTGATCTACGTCGGCAAGGCCAAGAGCCTGCGGCAGCGGCTCAACTCCTACTTCGCCGACTTCGCCAGCCTGCATCCGCGGACCCAGTCCATGCTGCTGTCGGCGGCGAGAGTGGACTGGACCGTCGTCGGCACCGAGGTCGAGGCGCTCCAGCTCGAGTACTCCTGGATCAAGGAATTCGATCCGCGCTTCAACGTGCGCTACCGGGACGACAAGAGCTATCCCTACCTGGCCGTCACCATGGACGAGGAGTACCCGCGGGTTCAGGTCATGCGGGGCGCGAAACGGCGCGGGGTCCGGTACTTCGGCCCTTACTCGCACGCCTGGGCCATCAGGGACACGGTGGACACGCTGCTGCGCGTCTTCCCGGTGCGGACCTGCTCGGCCGGCGTCTTCAAGCGCGCCGGGCAGATCGGCCGGCCGTGCCTGCTCGGCTACATCGGCAAGTGCTCGGCTCCCTGCGTCGGCCGGATCGACGCCGCCGGGCACCGGCTGCTGGCCGAGGAGTTCTGCGACTTCATGGCCGGGCAGACGGGCAAGTTCCTGAAGCGGCTGGAAGCCGAGATGCGGCGCGCGGCGGCGGCGGAAGAGTACGAGCGGGCCGCCCGGCTGCGCGATGACATCCGGGCGCTGCAGCGCGCGCTGGAGAAGCAAGCGGTGGTGCTGGGCGACGGCACTGACTGCGACGTCATCGGCCTGGCCGAGGACCAGCTCGAGGCCGCGGTCCAGGTGTTCTACGTGCGCGGCGGCCGGGTACGCGGGCAGCGCGGCTGGGTGGTCGACAAGGTCGAGGACATCACCAGCGGTGAGCTTGTCGAGCAGTTCCTCGGCCAGGTCTACAGCGATGACCGGGTAGCCGACCAGGCAGCCGCGCCGGAGCGGGTCGGCCGCGGGGCCGGCCGCCGCCCCGCCGCCGGCAGCCAGCCGGGGGCGATCCCCCGCGAGGTCGTGGTGCCGGCCATGCCGCCGGAATCGCGGGCCGTCGGGGAGTGGCTGGCCGAGCGCCGCGGCGGCCCGGTCACCCTGCGGGTGCCGCAGCGCGGTGACAAGAAGGCACTGCTGGAGACGGTCTCCCGCAATGCCGCCGAGTCGCTGGCGCTGCACAAGATGCGCCGGGCCAGCGACCTGACGACCCGGAGCCGGGCCATGCACGAGATCCAGGAGGCGCTCGGGCTCGATGAGGCTCCGCTGCGGATCGAGAGCTACGACGTGTCGAACCTGCAGGGCACGCACGTCGTCGCCTCGATGGTGGTGTTCGAGGACGGGCTGGCGCGCAAGTCCGAGTACCGCCGTTTCGCCATCAGGGGCCTGGACGGCACCGATGACGTGGCGGCCATCCGCGAGGTCATCACCCGCAGGTTCCGGCGGTACCTGGAGGAGCAGGCCGAGGCGGAGTCCGATCCGGAGAACCTGAACGGCGAGCGGCGCAAGTTCGCCTACCCGCCCAACCTGGCGGTGATCGACGGCGGCCCTGCCCAGGTAGCCGCGGCTGCCCGGGCGCTGACCGAGCTGGGCGTGGTGGACGTATCGGTCTGCGGCCTGGCGAAGCGGCTGGAAGAGGTCTGGCTGCCCGGCGAGGACAGCCCCGTGATCATGCCGCGCACGAGCGAGGGCCTGTACCTGCTGCAGCGGGTGCGCGATGAGGCGCACCGGTTTGCCATCACCTATCACCGGGCCAGGCGGTCCGCCGCCCTGACCAGCAGCGAGCTTGACGCGATCCCGGGTGTCGGCGCCACCAGGCGGGCGGCGCTGCTCCGGCATTTCGGCTCGGTGCGCAAGCTCAGGTCCGCTACGGTCGACGAGATCGCGGCGGCGCCGGGATTCGGCCGCCGGACCGCCGGGGCCGTCCACGCGGCGCTGCACCTGGAGCAGCAGGGCGGCCGGGGCGATGCCGGCCAGGACGATCCCGGCCAGGACGGCGCGGGCCGCGATGGTGCGGGTCACGACGATACGGATCACGACGATTCGGGCGGAAACGGAGCCGGCCGCAGCGACGCGGGCCAGGTCAGGTCCGGGCATGCCGGGCCGATCACGGGGGGCGGGACATGACAGGCGGCGAGACCAGCACGCCCGAGATCGTCATCATCACCGGCATGTCCGGCGCCGGGCGCAGCACCGCGGCCAAGTCGCTGGAGGACCTGGACTGGTTCGTGGCCGATAACATCCCGCCGGACCTGCTGCCCACGATGGCCGACCTGGCGCGGCGGGCCAAGGGGGCGGTGCCGAGGCTGGCCGCCGTGGTCGACGTGCGCAGCCGCGCCTTCTCCACCGACCTCAAGTCGGCGATCGGCGACCTGAATGCCCGCGGCGTGCGGTCCTACGTCGTGTTCCTGGAGGCCGCGGATGAGACGCTGGTCCGCCGGTTCGACAGCGTGAGCAGGCCGCATCCGCTGCAGGAGGGCGGCCGGGTGGTGGACGGCATCGCCGCCGAGCGCGAGCTGCTGCAGGGACTGCGCGCCGAGGCGGACCTGGTCCTGGATACGTCCGGCCTGAACGTGCACGAGCTGCGCTCCCGGATGCAGGACGCGTTCGCCTCCGCGACCGACACGGCGCTGCGGCTGACGGTCGTCTCCTTCGGCTTCAAGTACGGGCTGCCGGTCGACGCTGACATGGTGGCCGACTGCCGGTTCCTGCCCAACCCGCACTGGATCCCCGACCTCGCGCCGCTGACCGGGCAGGACGAGCGGGTCAGGGCCTACGTGCTCGGCCAGCCAGGCGCGGTCGACTTCGTGACCGCCTACGTCCGCGCGCTGGGCATCGTGCTGTCCGGCTACCAGCGAGCCGGCAAGCACTTCCTGCTGCTGGCGGCGGGCTGCACCGGCGGCAAGCATCGCAGCGTGGTGATGGCCGAGGAGATCGCATCCCGTCTCGCCGCCTCCTGGCTTCGCGTCCAGGTGCAGCACCGGGACCTCGGACGCGAGTAGGCCGGATGACGCAGGATCACCGCCAGTCCCCGCCCCCGCCGCAGCCGCAGCCGCAGCCGCAGCCGAAGCCGCAGCCCGCGGCCGGCCGCTGAGCCGCAGCGTGGTGGCCCTGGGCGGCGGGCACGGGCTGTACGCGTCGCTGTCGGCCCTGCGCCGGGTGACCCGCGACCTGACGGCGATCGTCACGGTGGCCGATGACGGCGGCTCGAGCGGCCGGCTGCGGCGCGAGTTCGGCGTGCTCCCGCCGGGTGACCTGCGGATGGCGCTCGCCGCCCTGTGCGGTGACGACGCCTGGGGGACGACCTGGAGCCGGGTCATCCAGCACCGGTTCACCGGGGAGCAGGAGCTGGGCGGTCACGCGGTCGGCAACGTCCTCATCGTGGCGCTCTGGGAGCTGCTCGGCGACACCGTGCAGGGGCTTGACTGGGTCGGCCGGCTGCTCGGGGCGCACGGCCGGGTGCTGCCCATGTCGTCGGTCCCGCTGGACCTCGCCGCTGAGGTAGAGGGCGCTAATCCGGACAGGCCGGACGAGATCAGCGTCGTTCGCGGCCAGGTCGCCTGCGCGAGCACGACCGGGCGGGTACGGTCAGTATCACTGGTACCCGCTGACCCGCCCGCGTGCCCGGAGGCCGTGCAGGCGGTCAGGGCGGCGGACTGGGCGGTGCTCGGGCCGGGCTCGTGGTTCACCAGCGTGCTTCCGCACCTGATGGTCCCCGAGCTGGCTGACGCACTGCTGCACACGAGCGCGCGGAGGCTGATTGCGCTGAACCTGGCGCCCCAGCCGGGGGAGACCGAGGGCTTCTCCCCGCACGCGCACCTGGAGGTACTTGCCGACCATGCACCGGGCCTGACGATTGACGTGGTGCTCGCTGACCGCGAGGCCGTCCAGGGAACGACAGCGGAACTCGAGAAGGCGGCCGGCCTGCTGGGCGGCCGCCTTGTGCTGGCGGAACTAGCCATGGGGGACGGATCGCCCCGCCACGATCCGCGACGAATGGCGGGCGCGCTCGCGCAGATATTTGAGGGGGAGTGAAGCCGATGGCGCTGACCGGCCTGGTCAAGGACGAGCTCAGCCGTATCACCGTGCTCAAGCCGTGCTGCCGCAAGGCCGAGGTGTCCACGCTGCTCCGGTTCGCAGGCGGCCTGCACCTGGCATCGGGCCGGATCGCGGTGGAGGCGGAGCTGGACACCGGGGCGGCGGCCCGCAGGCTGCGGAAGGACATCGCTGAGGTGTTCGGGCACTCCTCGGAACTCATCGTGCTGGCCCCCGGCGGCCTGCGCAAGGGCAACCGGTACGTGGTCCGGGTGCAGAAGGACGGCGAGAGCCTCGCCCGCCAGACCGGCCTGGTGGACAATCACGGCCGCCCGGTACGCGGGCTGCCCCGCCAGGTGGTGGCGGGCACGACCTGTGACTGCGAGGCCGCATGGCGCGGCGCGTTCCTGGCCCATGGCTGCCTGACGGAGCCCGGCCGGTCGATGTCCCTGGAGGTCACCTGCCCGGGACCGGAGGCTGCGCTGGCGATGGTCGGCGCCGCCCGGCGGCTGAAGATCCACGCCAAGGCCCGTGACGTGCGCGGCGTGGACCGCGTGGTGGTCAGGGACGGGGACGCGATCAGCGCCCTGCTGACCAGGCTGGGCGCGCATGACAGCGTGCTGGCCTGGGAGGAACGGCGGGTGCGCCGGGAGGTGCGGGCCACGGCGAACCGGCTGGCCAACTTCGACGACGCTAACCTGCGGCGCAGCGCGCGGGCCGCGGTCGCGGCCGGCGCGCGGGTGGAGCGGGCGCTGGAGATCCTCGGCGCTGACGCTCCCGAGCACCTCATCGTCGCGGGCGAGCTGCGGATCAAGCACCGGCAGGCGAGCCTGGAGGAACTCGGCCAGCTGGCCGAGCCGGCCATGACCAAGGACGCCATCGCCGGGCGGATCAGGCGGCTGCTGGCGCTGGCGGACCGGCGCGCGAGCGAACTCGGGGTGCCGAACACCGAGGCGACCCTGACCCCTGACATGCTGGTGCCCTGACTATCGGGACGAAGGTCCCGTGACCGCAGGGCTGGCGGCCCTCCCCACGCCGGGGTGGCGGCCGGGACGCTGGATGCAGGTCCCCTACGGGAATCCTCGGGCCAGCGAATTCCGATAGCCTGCCATGGGCCATGCGGAAAATGGCGCCTGCCGGTGCATGCGACTAAAGGAGATCGTCGAAGTGAGTGTCCGGATTGGGATCAACGGATTTGGCCGTATCGGACGGAACTTCTGGCGCGCGGTGCACGCCGCTGGCGGTGCCGCTGACGGCCTCGAGATCGTCGCCGCGAATGACCTGACCGACGCGAAGACTCTCGCGCACCTGCTCAAGTACGACACGGTGCTCGGCACGCTCGACATCGACGTGCAGGCTGACGGGGACGTCTATCCGGGCCGGCGACAGCGAGATCAAGGTGCTCGCCGTGCGCGAGCCGTCCGAGCTGCCCTGGGCCGAGCTCGGGGTCGAGGTGGTGCTGGAATCGACCGGCCGGTTCACCAAGGCCGCGGACGCCAGCAAGCACCTGGCGGCCGGCGCCAGCAAGGTGATCATCTCGGCGCCCGCAACCGGCGAGGACATCACGATCGTGATGGGCGTCAACGACGATCAGTACGACCCCGCGCAGCACAACATCATCTCGAACGCATCCTGCACGACGAACTGCGTCGCGCCGATGGCCAAGGTGCTGCAGGACAGCTTCGGCATCCGCCGGGGCCTGATGACGACCGTGCATGCCTACACCAACGACCAGGTAATCCTGGACTTCCCGCACAAGGACCTGCGCCGGGCCAGGGCCGCGGCGCAGAACATCATCCCGACCACCACCGGCGCGGCCAAGGCCACGGCGCTCGTGCTGCCCGAGCTCAAGGGCAAGCTGGACGGCATGGCGATGCGGGTGCCGGTCCCGGACGGATCCGTCACCGACCTGGTCATCCAGCTTGACCGCGAGGTGACCAAGGACGAGGTCAACGCGGCCTTCCGGGCCGCCGCCGACGGCGGCCTCAAGGGCTACCTGTACTACTCGACCGACCCGATCGTGTCGTCGGACATCGTCGGCACGCCGTGGTCCTGCACCTTCGACTCGCTGCTCACCATGGCGGCAGGCGACCAGATCAAGGTCATCGGCTGGTACGACAACGAGTGGGGTTACTCCAACCGGCTCGTCGACGTGGCTGTGCTGGTCGGCCGCCAGTCATGAGAGGCATCGACGGGCTGTCCGTCAGCGGCCGCACGGTGCTGCTGCGGTCCGACCTGAACGTCCCGCTCGACGGCTCCGCCATCTCCGATGACGGCAGGATCAGGGCGAGCCTGCCCACGATCAGCAAGCTGGCGAGCCGGGGCGGGCGGATCCTGATCGCGGCTCACCTGGGCCGCCCGAAGGGCGCCGACTACGCCGAGCGGAAGGCCGGCGGGCCCTCCCTGGCGCCGGTGGCCGCCCGGCTGTCGGAGCTACTCGGCCAGCCGGTCCGGCTGGCCGAGGACGTGGCCGGGGAGTCGGCCGCCGCGATCGCGGCGGGGCTCTCCGACGGCGACGTGGCCCTGCTGGAGAATGTCCGGTTCGAGCCGGCCGAGACCAGCAAGGACGACGCGCAGCGGGCCGAGCTGGCCGGCGCTGGCGGCCATGGCGGATCTGTACGTCGGTGACGGCTTCGGTGCCCTGCATCGCAAGCATGCGAGCGTCTACGACGTGGCGCGGCTGCTGCCGCACGCGGCCGGCGAGCTGGTGCTGGCGGAGGTCGCCGTGCTGCAGCGGCTGACGACCGACCCCGAGCGGCCCTATGTCGTGGTGCTGGGCGGCGCGAAGCCATCCGACAAGCTGGCCGTCATCGGCAACCTGCTGGACAAGGCCGACCGGCTGCTCATCGGCGGCGGCATGTCGTACACGTTCCTCGCCGCGCGCGGGTACGAGGTCGGCAACTCGCTGCTCGAGGCGGACAAGATCCCCGACGTGCAGCGGGTCATCGCCGCCGCCGCCGAGCGCAATGTCGAGCTCGTGCTGCCGGTGGACCTCGTCGGCGCCACCCGGTTCGCCGCCGATGCCGAGTACGATGTGTTCCCGGTCACCGCCTTTCCCGCCGACCGCGAGGGAGTGGACATGGGCCCGGCCACCCGCGAGCTGTTCGCGGAGAAGCTCGCTGACGCCAGGACGGTGTTCTGGAACGGGCCGGTCGGGGTCTTCGAGTTCCCGGCCTTCGCGGCGGGCACCCTGGCGGTCGCCACGGCGATCAGCAAGGTCGACGGCCTGACCGTGGTCGGCGGGGGTGACTCGGCGTCGGCCGTCCGGCATCTCGGGCTGCCCGCCGATGCGTTCAGCCACATCTCGACCGGCGGCGGAGCGAGCCTGGAGTACCTGGAGGGAACGACGCTGCCGGGCCTGGCCGCGCTCGCCGACACGGCGGACCCGGCATGAGCCCCGCGCCTGCCGGGCGCATGCCGCTGGTGGCCGGCAACTGGAAGATGCACAGCACGCACTTCGAGGCGATCGCCCTGACCCAGAAGCTGGCCTTCTCGCTGACCAAGAAGGACTTCGCCGCCGCGGAGATCGCGATCCTGCCCCCTTTCACCGCCCTGCGCAGCGTGCAGACCCTGGTAGAGGGGGACAAGCTCGAGCTTAGGTACGGAGCGCAGGACGTCTCCGCGCACGACGACGGGGCCTACACCGGCGAGATCTCGGGCCGGATGCTGGCCAAGCTCGGGTGCGCCTACGTGCTGGCCGGGCACTCGGAGCGGCGCCAGTACCACGCTGAGGACGATCAGCTGGTCAACGCGAAGGTCAAGGCAGCGCTGCAGCACGGAATCAGGCCGGTCCTGTGCGTGGGCGAGCCGCTGGCCGTCCGGCAGGCAGGCGACCACATCGCGCATACCCTGAGCCAGCTGGACGGCGGCCTGGACGGGCTGACCGTCGCGCAGCTGGCCGAGCTGGTCGTGGCCTATGAGCCGGTCTGGGCCATCGGCACCGGCGAGGTGGCCACGCCGCAGGACGCCCAGGATGTCTGCGGAGCGATCCGAGAACGCATTTCCGCCGTTCACGGGGACCAGGTGGCGGCTGGTGTGCGTATTCTGTATGGCGGGTCAGTGAAGGCCGGCAATATGCCCGCGATCATGGCGGAACCGGACATCGATGGGGCGCTGGTCGGCGGAGCCAGCCTCGATGCCGGCGAGTTCGTCGGGATCTGCCGGTATCGTGAATCGACCGAGACTTCGTGACGAGTCGCCTGGGAGAGACGAGTAGCAGCAGTGTCAGCATTGGAAATCGCTATCTCCGTGGTACTGATCATCGCGAGCCTGCTCATGGTGCTGCTGGTCCTGCTGCACAAGGGCAAGGGCGGCGGCCTGTCTGACCTGTTCGGCGGTGGCGTCACGTCGTCACTGGGCTCGTCGTCGGTGGTCGAGCGAAACCTGGACCGGATCACCATCTTCACCGGAATTCTCTGGTTCGTGTGCATTGTCGCGCTCGGCCTGCTGTACAACCACTAGCGATTCCGGGCCGCGGCCAGTGACCGGCCAGCGGGCGAGCCGCCCGGATCCGGGCAGCCAGGCGATCCGGGCAGCACAGTTGAGCCAGCACAGTTGAGCCAGCACATCAGCGTGTCATGAGGCAAGGGGTGAGCAGTGAGTAGTGGCAACGCCATTCGCGGCAGCCGGGTCGGCGCGGGTCCGATGGGCGAGGCGGAGCGCGGCGAGGCAGCGCCGCGGGTCCGCGTCTCCTTCTGGTGCTGTAACGGGCACGAGACGGTGCCCAGCTTCGCGAGCGACGCCGCCGTGCCCGAGCTGTGGGACTGCCCGCGCTGCGGCCTGCCGGCCGGCCAGGACGCGGAGAAGCCGCCGGCGCCGCCGCATGCCGAGCCCTACAAGACCCACCTGGCCTACGTCAAGGAGCGACGCAACGACACCGACGGCGCGGCCATCCTGGCCGAGGCGCTGCAGCGGCTCCGCGACGGCGTCTGACTCCTCCCGCGACGCCGCGCGGTCTCAGTGCGCGAACGACTCCGCTGCCGGCCGGGTAGCAGCGGACCCGGCCGCTGCTGCAGCCTGGCCAGCGCGTCGACCTGCGTGCGCAGGTCGCCCAGCAGGAGGTCGGCCAGGTCGCGGCTGAAGCCGTTGCGCACCACGATCCTGAGCACGGCGGTGTCCTGCATGGCGTCCGGGAACGTGTAGGCGGGGACCAGCCAGCCGCTCTGCCGGAGCCGCTCGGACACGTCGAACACCGTGTACCCGGCCTCATCGGGATCGCGCACCCGGAAGGCGAAGACCGGGAAGCTCGCTGCCATCGGAGAGCAGCTCGAACGGGCCGAGCCCGGCGATCTCGGCCGCCAGGTACCTGGCGATGTCACGGCACGCCTGCTGGACCGCCCGGTACCCGTGGAAGCCGAGCCGGATGAAGTTGTAGTACTGGGCCGCCACCTGGGCGCCGGGCCGGGAGAAGTTCAGCGCGAACGTCGGCATCTCCCCGCCGAGGTAGTTGACCCGGAAGATCAGGTCCTCCGGCAGGGCGGCGGTGTCCCGCCAGATGACCCAGCCCACGCCCGGGTAGACCAGGCCGTACTTGTGCCCGGAGGCATTGATGGACGCCACCCGCTGGACGCGGAAGTCCCAGCTCAGGCTCGGGTCAAGGAACGGCGCGATGAAGCCGCCCGACGCCGCGTCGACGTGGATAGGCACATCCGGGCCGCCGCCGGCCTGCAGCCGGTCGAGGGCCTCGCTGATCTGCGCCACCGGCTCGTAACTGCCGTCCATCGTGGACCCGAGCACGGCGACAACCCCGATCGTGTTCTCGTCGCACTGCGCGGCTGCCTCCGACCCGGTCAGGTGCAGCCTGCCTGGCTCCATCGGCACCATCCGCGGCTCTACCTGCCAGTACCGGCAGAACTTCTCCCAGCAGACCTGCACGTTGGCGCCCATGACCAGGTTGGGCCGCTGGGCCGCGCCGACCGCCAGGCCACGGCGGGCGCGCCAGCGCCACAGCAGCGCCATGCCGCCCAGCATGGCTGCCTCGCTGGAGCCCGTAGTCGAGCAGCCGGTGGCGCCGCCGTCGGCTGAGCCCGCCGGGGCGTGCCAGAGGTCGGCCAGGATATTCACGCAGCGGTGCTCGAGCTCCGCGGTCCGCGGGTACTCGTCCTTGTCGATCATGTTCTTGTCGAGGCAGGCCGCCATCAGCTGATCGGCCTGCGGCTCCATCCAGGTGGTCACGAACGTGGCCAGGTTCAGCCGGGCATTGCCATCCAGGATCAGGTCGTCCCTGACCACCTGCAGCGCCGTGTCGGGCAGCATGCCCCGCTGCGGGATCCGGTTCCGCGGCAGCCGGAAATCCGCCTCCCGGACATACATCGGGTTCACGTCAAGCTCAGCCTCGGCGCGCTCGTCGTCAACCTTGCTGTGCAGTGCCATGCATGCCTCCGTTGCTTGAGTCGGGTGGTCCGGGTCGCGTCATCAGGCCGGCCTAGCCAGTAACCGCAGGCTGGCGCAGGTACCGGCAGATCAGCTGCCCGTCGTCGGCGAGCACATGCGCCAGGTCCAGCGCGGTGCCCCCCGTTTCGGCAGCCGAATTGGTGATACGGATGGCGTGGCCTGCCGCTACCACAGGGCTCACGGTCAGGCACAGATCATCGACCAGCCCCGCGGTGAACAGCTGGCCCAGCAGCTGCGGGCCGCCCTCGACCAGGATGCGGGTCAGCCCGAGCCGGGCGAGCGCGCCGATGGCAGCGGCCGGGTCCACGGTCGTGCTGCCCGCCACGATGACGTTGGCGCGGCGGGCCACGGCCGCCCGCCGGTCCTCGGGGACCGCCTCGGTGGTCAGCACGATGCTCGGGCCGCCGGCCGCCGGGGCCAGCAGCAGGTCGTCCAGGTCCGGGCCGAGGCGCGACGTCACCACGGCGATGCGCGGCGCCGGCCCGCGGCCGGCCCGGAGCCCGGCCCAGACGGCACCAGGCTGGACCGGGCGGTACCGCTCCGCCCGCGCGGTGCCCGCGCCCACCAGGATGACATCGGCCAGGCTGCGCAGCACGGCGAAGACCATCCGGTCGGCCGGCCCGGACAGCCCGCCCGAGCGCCCGTCCAGCGTGGCCGCGCCGTCGGCGCTGGAGATCATGTTCGCCCGCACCCAGGGCGGGCCGGGCTGGCCGCCGCTATCCGGGTAGGCATAGAGGCTGGCCAGCGCGGCCACGGCGGGCGGCCCGGGCACCTCGGCGGTCACCGGGCTGACCGGAAGCTCGGGCCCGGCCGCGGGGAAGATCTGGCGCACACTCGCAGTCAATCAGACCTGGCGCGCGCTTGCAGGCCGCCGTGATTCGCGCGGTTGGCGGTTTTCCTGCCATCGCCGCGTGCGGCGCGCGTCGCCCGGGCAGGATGTCACCAGGCGAGCAGAGCGGAGTGGGACGAATGGCTGCCAGCGGCGGAGGAAACCAGGTGCTGCAGCTTGCTGCCCTGGTCATCTGGTCCGGCACGGCCTGCTTCGGCCTCTACCTGTTAGGTGTCTGGTTATCCCACGGCGGCATGCGCCAGCAGTCGACCCGGATCACCGTCTTCCCCGCAGCGCTCATCTTCGCCCATCCGGTCCTGGCCGTGGCCGGATTATCGTTCTGGATCGCATTCCTGGTCAGCCATCGCGTGCCGTATGCGTGGTGCGGTTTCGGCGTGCTCAGCGCATCGGCGATGCTCGGCTTCGTGATGCTGACCCGCTGGCTGGTCGGCCGCGGCGGCAAGCATGCCAGGGGCGCGGAGCAGCACTTTCCCGCCAGGGTAGTGGCGACTCACGGCATGGTGGGCCTGACGACCTTCGCGCTGGTGCTGATCGCGGCGACGCTGGCGACCAGGCGCTGATGGCGCGGAAGTCCGCGCTGCCACGGCAACGCCGGCCGGTGAGTCCGCAGGCCGCTGGCGCTGGCCGGCCTCGCCGCCGCCCGGCTGCTAGCTGCTCCTGGCCTGCAGCACCATCACGGTCCGGCCGGGAACCTCGACAGCTACGCCGGTGGCCACCGCGCGGGCGCGCGCGGCGGCCCGCCGGGCCTGGGCGTGATGCGCGGATGCCGCGGCCCGCGCGAGCACGGCAGTTCGCGCGGACGCGGGAGCGGTATCGCCAGGGTCAGCCGGCCCGGCCGGCGCCGCCGTGTCGATCACGAGCTGCCAGCCGGGTGCGAGCCCCGCCGAAGGAAGCGAGAAGGTCACCGGCTCGCTGTGCGCGTTGAACACCAGCAGGAAGTTCTTGTCCCGGACGACATCGCCACGCGGGCCCGGCTCGGTGATCGCCTCGCCATTCAGGAAGACCGCCAGCGCCCTGGCATGCCCCGACCGCCAGTCCTCGTCGGTCATCGGCTCGCCCGAGGGGGACAGCCAGATAATGTCGCGCAGGCCGCCGTCGTCATTCGGGGCCGGCCTGCCGCTGAAGAACCTGCGCCGGCGGAACACCGGGTGCGCGCGGCGCAGCTCGGCCAGCGCGCAGGCGAAATCGAGCAGGCCCGCATGCTTGGCCGCGGCCTCCCAGTCCACCCAGGACACCTCGTTGTCCTGGCAGTAGGCATTGTTGTTGCCGCCCTGGCTGCGGCCCAGCTCGTCGCCGGCCAGCAGCATGGGCACGCCCTGCGAGCAGAAGAGGGTGACCAGGAAGTTCCGCACCTGCCTGGCCCGCAGCTCGCTGACGGCCGGGTCATCCGTCGGGCCCTCGGCGCCGCAGTTGAAGGACCGGTTGTCGTCCGTGCCGTCCCGGTTCTGCTCGCCGTTCGCCTCGTTGTGCTTGCCGTTGTAGCTGACCAGGTCCTGCATCGTGAACCCGTCGTGGCAGGTCACGAAGTTGATCGAGGCGACCGGGCGCCTGCCGCTGGTCTCGTACAGATCGCTCGACCCGGTGATCCGCGAGGCCAGCTGCGACACCGCCAGATCGCCGCGCCAGAAGTCCCGCACGGCGTCACGGTACTGGCCGTTCCACTCCGTCCACAGCGGCGGGAACTTCCCCACCTGATAGCCGCCCTCGCCGACGTCCCACGGCTCGGCGATGAGCTTGACCTGGGACACCACCGGGTCCTGCTGGACCAGCTCGAAGAAGGTGGCCAGCCGGTCCACGTCGTGCAGCTCCCTGGCCAGCGCGGAGGCCAGGTCGAACCGGAACCCGTCGACGTGCATCTCGATGACCCAGTAGCGCAGCGAGTCCATGATCAGCTGGAGCGCGTGCGGATGCCGGACGTTCAGGCTGTTGCCGCAGCCGGTGTAATCCAGGTAGGTGGCCGGGTTGTCAGCGGCCAGCTGATAGTAGGCGGCATTGTCGATGCCGCGGAAGGACAGGGTCGGGCCCAGCGCCCCCGCCTCCGCGGTGTGGTTGTAGACGACGTCCAGGATCACCTCGATGCCGGCCGCGTGCAGCTCCTTGACCATCGCCTTGAACTCGGCGACCTGGCCATGCGGCTCGGACGAGGACGAGTAGGCCTTGTGCGGCGCGAGGAAGCCGATGGTGTTGTAGCCCCAGTAGTTCGTCAGGCCGCGCGTGACCAGCCCGTGCTCGGGCACGAACTGGTGCACGGGCATGAGCTCGATGGCCGTGACGCCGAGCCGGCTGAGATGCTCGATGACCGGCGGGCTGGCCAGGCCCGCGTAAGTACCGCGCAGCTCCGGCCGCACGTCAGGATGGCGCAGCGTCAGGCCGCGGACATGCGCCTCGTAGATCACGGTCTCGTTATAGGGCGTGCGCGGCGGCCGGTCGTCAGCCCAGTCGAAATACGGGCTGATCACCACGTTGCGCGGCATGTACGGGGCGCTGTCGGTGTGGCTCAGCGAGTGCGGGTCACCCGGGTAGTACGCGAACAGCGAGTCATGCCAGCGCAGCTGGCCCTCGACCGCCTTGCCGTAGGGATCAAGCAGCAGCTTGGCCGCGTTGCACCGGTGCCCGCGATGCGGATCGTAGGGGCCGTGCACGCGGTAGGCGTACCGCTGTCCCGGCCCGATATCGGGCAGGCGGCAGTGCCAGACGAAGCCGTCGACCTCGGTGAGCGGGATCCTGGAGTGCTCGCGGGCATCACCGCGGTCGAATAGGCACAGCTCAACCTGCTCGGCGACCTCGGAGAACAGGGCGAAGTTCGTGCCCGACCCGTCCCAGGTGGCGCCCAGCGGATATGCGGCCCCCGGCCAGATGTGCATTCGCTGACCTTACCGGGAAAAGCGCGGACGTGACCGGTCGAGAACCGGGCCGAGATCCAGGCCGCCCGGCAGGGCCCCGAACGGGCTGGCTGGCCCGCCGGCCGTCGGCCCGGCCAGCCGGGTGGCGCAGAAGGCGTCGGCGACCGGGCCGGGCGCGTGCCTGGCCAGCAGCGCCGCCTGCAGCACGACCGTGATCAGCCCGGCCAGCCGCCGGGCCCGGTACTCGCCGTCCGGGCCCGCTGCCGCCGCCTCCTTCAGCTCCTGCCGGAGCTGCTGGGCCGCCTGGTCCAGGCGCCGGTCGGCCCCGGCCGCCTTGTCGATCTCGGCCAGCAGCGCGTCGGCTGAGCCGGGTGCCCTGGCCAGCGCGCGGAGCACGTCCAGCGCGGCGACGTTGCCCGAGCCCTCCCAGATGGAGTTCAGCGGGGCGTCCCGGTACAGCCGGGGCAGCCCGGAATCCTCGACGTAGCCGTTACCGCCCAGGCACTCCAGCGCCTCTCCGGTGACGATCGGCGCCCGCTTGCAGACCCAGTACTTGGCGGCGGGCAGGGCCAGCCGGAGCAGGGCAGCCTCGGCGGCATCGCCGCGGCCGGCCCGCTCAGCCGCGCCGGCCAGCCGCATGGCCACGGTCGTGGCGGCCTCGGAGTCCAGCGTCAGGTCGGCGATGACGGCCGCCATCAGCGGGTGAGCGATGAGCTCGGTGCCGAAGGCACGCCGGACGGCCGCATGATGCGCGGCGCTCACGCAGGCCTGCCGCATCACCGCCGCGCTGCCCAGGATGCAGTCCAGCCGGGTCGCGCTGACCATCTCGATGATGGTCCGCACGCCGCGGCCCGGCTCGCCCACCAGCCAGGCCAGCGCCTGGTCGTACTCCACCTCGGATGAGGCATTCGACCGGTTGCCCAGCTTGTCCTTGAGCCGCTGGATGTGCATCGCGTTACGGCTGCCGTCCGGCAGCACGCGGGGGAGCAGGAAGCAGCTGAGGCCCTCCGGCGCCTGCGCCAGGACCAGGAACAGGTCGCACATCGGCGCCGAGCAGAACCATTTGTGGCCGGTCAGCAGGTAACTGCCGGAGCCGTCGCCGGCCGGCTCAGCCGTGGTGGTGCTGGCCCGCACATCCGAGCCGCCCTGCTTCTCGGTCATCGCCATGCCGGCCAGCAGCCCGGCCTTGGCCTCGGGATCGCGCAGGCCCGGATCATACGAAACGGAAGCCAGCAGCGGCTCCAGCCTGGCCGCGAGCTGGGGCGCGTGCCGCAGGGCGGGGACGCTGGCGTAAGTCATCGAGATCGGGCAGCCATGGCCGCCCTCGGCCTGGGTCCAGACGTAGAACTTAGCCGCCCTGGCGACGTGCGCTCCCGGCCGGTCATCAGCCCAGGGCGCCGCGTGCAGGCCGTGCTGGACGGCGACCGCCATCAGCTGATGCCAGGCGGGATGAAACTCGACCTCGTCGATCCGGTGCCCGGTCGCGTCATGGGTGCGCAATACCGGCGGGCAGGAGTTCGCCAGCCGGGCGCGCTCCTGCGTGCCGGGCGCTCCGGCCAGCGCGCCGAGCTCGTGCAGCTCGGCCGCCGCCCAGCTGCCGCCTTCGCGGTGCAGCCCGGCCAGCAGCGCCGGGTCGGCGGCGACGTCATGACCGGTGAGCGGCGGAACCTGGTTCAGTACCTCGTGTGTCGCTTGCCGGGTCGGGGGTGTCACCGTGCCGCTCCCTCTGCTGCTCAGGCGCGGGCCGCTCAGCTGTGGATACCGCACTCGGACTTGGCGGTACCGGCCCAGCGGCCGCTGCGCGGATCCGCCCCGGCCGCTACCCGCGCGGTGCAGGTCTGGCACCCGATCGATGGATAACCGTCGTAGACCAGCGGGTTCACCAGCACGCCGTGCTTGGCGATGTGGTCGTCGACCTGCTGCTGCGTCCAGTCGACGATCGGGTTGACCTTGACCATCTCGCGGCCCGCGTCCCACTGCACGACCCGGGTATCGCTGCGGGCGTCGGTCTCCTCGCGCCGGACGCCGGTGATCCAGGCGTCGTAGGGCCCCAGCGCCTGCTCCAGCGGCACGACCTTGCGCAGGTAGCAGCAGAGGTCGGGGTTGCGGCTGTAGAGGCGGGGACCGAGCTCGGCGTCCTGCTCGGGCACCGTGGTCGGCGGCGTCACGCTGATCACGTTCACCCGGTAGACGGCCGACACCGCGTCCCTGGTCCCGATGGTCTCGGCGAAGTGATAGCCGGTGTCCAGGAACAGCACGTCAATGCCGGGGACCTGACGGGCGGCGAGGTCAATGATGACGGCGTCGGTCATGGACGAGGTGATGCAGACCCGGCGGCCGAAGGTTGCCGCCGCCCACCGGATCACCTCGTCGGCTGGCGCCCCGTCGAGAGCGTCGGCCGCTTCCGCGGCTAGCCTCTCCATCTGATCGGCTTCCTCCGTCCGGGTCTACGCTATCGGGCGCTGTCACTCCGGCACCTCCCGGCCGGCCCGGCTGGCACTGCGGCCGCGGCCCGCTCATCCGGCTGACTGCCGCAACCACGTCGTGCCGCCCGGCTATTCCGGCTTGGCCGGGCTAGCCGTCACGGCTGGCCCGGACGACCCGCTCAGCCCTGCCGGATCCAGCCCACCGGGGAGTCAGCGGGCCGGGCCTGCTGCTGGTGCTGGCAGTCACACCACGTGCCTCCGGGACAGTCGTCGTGCTGCTGGCTGCGGCACGCCTTGCAGACCATTTACCCGCTTCTTCCTGATAGCTGCCTGACGGAAGGGGAAAGATGACTGAGACTTACCTCACTGGCCCGCCAGCGGTCTGCCCGGCCGCAGGGGAGAGGCCGGATGCGCTGCTCAGGCGGCGTTGGCCCGGCGCATCCGGCGGCGCCGCTCGGAGGACCGCTCGTCCTCGTTCATGGCACCCCAGGTCCCGTACTTCTCCGGCCGGCTGACGGCGTAGTTCAGGCATTCGACGCGTACCGGGCAGGAGGCGCAGACAGCCTTGGCCTTGCGCTCGCGGATCTCCCGCTCTGGCTGCCGCTCACCATCAGGGCCGAAAAAAAGCACCACGTCCTTGCCGCGGCACGCAGCGTCATCCTGCCAGCCCCAGTTCGGCCGTTGCAACAGGGCGGCCTGACGACGTACCTCAGACATGAGTAGCTCTCCTCAACCAGATCAACATCAATGTCAACGTTTCCTGACCAGCGGGGCACCCGGCACCGCGGACGCATAGATTCTCGCGCGATGCGGCATTCGCCCCGTCGCATGATGCAACGCGCGAAGTCGCCGTGGTGTTCCCACATGAATCAGCGGGACCAGCGGGATGGCTGGTCAGGGCACCAGCCAGCGCTTTCCGGCCGCCCGATCATCATGCCATCCGGCGGCTTGGTCGCGCAGGCGGCCGGGGAATCTTCTGCCGCCGAACCGTCCGCACTTGTCCCCTCAAGTGATCACGAACTGGACAACCGGAACGGTTCAGGGTCACCATAGACAGCATGCCGGCGTCCGACGCAGCTCCGCTGCCCCGCCTCGGCGAGGTGTTTTTCGATGTCAGGGGCAGTTCGCGGAGCATGCGGCTGAGCTGGTACGGCGACACCGGTGTCGCCGTCTTCAGCATCTGGCAGAACGGGACGTGCACCGGCACCTTCCGGCTCCCGATCGGGGAGCTGCCGAGGATGGCCGAGGCCCTGCGGCGCGGGCCGGAGCCCGCGGAGGACCAGCCCGGCTGGGCTGATCCGCGCGACTGGCCGCCGGACGAGCGAGACCGGGCCGGCCAGGCCGGCTGGGCCGAGCCGGGAAGCACGCCCGGCCCGACTGACCAGGCAGCGTGGCCCGAGCACCGAGACTGGCCGGAGCAGCAGGACTGGCCGGAGCAGCCGGACTGGCCCGAGCAGCGGGACTGGCCGGGAGAGCCGGACTGGCCCGAGCAGCGGGACTGGCCAGCAGAGCAGGACTGGCCGGGGCAGCAGGAGCACGGGCGGTCTGACTCCGCCGAGGTCACGGCCCCGGTCGGCTACCCGGCCCATGCTGGCGGCTACCCGGCCGGCATGTCCGGCGGCCATCCGGCTAGGGACGCGACTGCTTACCTGCCCGCGCCCTGCGATCCGGGGGACAGGACCACGGGCAGCTATCCCGCGGATCGGGGCCCGGCGGATTACCCCGCCGATCCGCCGGCCTCTTACCATCAGCAGCCGCCGGCCGACTACGACGCCGGGCCGATTACGCCGCCCTATCATCGCGTGACGGCCCCCGGATACGGTGAGCCCGGCTATTACCCCTCCGCCTTCCCTGATCACTATCGGGATAGCGATGAGATCGGGTATCGCGAGGCCGGTGCACAGAGCACCAGAACGTATCCTGCAGATGAGGATTCATTCGGTGACGGCGGCGGGCCGGCTGGGCCCCGTCCGGGGTCATCCAGCCGAGGCTGACAGAGGCCCGCCAAAGGCTGTGACCTGCTGATTCGCGCGTTTCACGTCGTGATTAGCGCGCCATCTGAAGTCCCGGCAGCAGCCCGGTTACCGCAGCGGTCGACCGCCGTGGCGGGTGAATGCGCTGAAAGGGCTAGCAAAGAAGGTTGTGCCCGCGCCGTTACAGGTGTGATGCACCTGGGGATATATGCGCGGCGGGGGAAGGGGGATACGCAAGTGGCACAGAAGGTCTCCGTCACATTCGCATGTGACTACGACTCAAAGGAGATTCCCGACGGCGAGCACCTGACGCGTTCGTTCAGCCTCGATGGCCGGGACTATGAGATCGACCTATGTGAGAAGCACAGCCAGAAATTCGACGAGACGCTGACGCGGTTCGCTGAGAAGGCGCGCAGGGCAACCAGCCGGGTTTCCCGGCCCAAGCGGCGCACCACGGCACACCGCCAGCGGAGCGCGGAAATCCGCGCGTGGGCGAAGCGCAACGGTATCGAGGTCAGTGATCGTGGCCGGATTCCCGCACAGGTCATCTTGAGCTATGAGGAAAGTCACAAGTAGCGGCTGACCGACTGCGAGGCAGCCGGCCTCGCGGGCAGTGGCTATAAGCGGCTAGCAGGCAGAGCCTGGCGGCCGGTGCCGCGGTAGCGGGCACCGGCCTCCTGGCATGCCAGGACGCGACCGGGCATGCCGCCGGAAGCCTGGCTCAGCGGCTGGCGGCATCGCCCGCCGCTGGCGGCTCGGGGTCCGGCAGCGGCCCTACCGAGGCCGCCAGGACCTGGGAGTTGGGCAGCAGCATCGGCCCGTCGGCGGTCTGCAGCCGCACGTACGTCAGGCTGATATCGACCACGGTGCCCTCGATCTGCCCGGACAGCGCGCCGGCCCGGAAGCGCACCCGGTCGCCGACCCGGAACGGGCGCGCGAACAGCAGCACCAGGCCCGCGAACAGGTTGGCCAGGGACTGCTGCGCCGCGATGCCCAGCAGCACGCCGGTGACGGCCCCGGCGGTGACCAGCCTGCTGATCGGCCATCCTGCCAGCTCGCAGGCGACCACCAGGACCAGGAACACCCCGACCAGCAGCAGGAAGTACCGGACGACGCCCGCGTGCGCGGCGCCGATCGTCGGCTCCAGCAGTTCCTTGGCCTTGCCGGACAGGCCCAGCGTGGCGGCCAGGCCGAAGACCAGGAAGGCGACCGTGCACGAGACCGTGATGGCGTGGGCCGTGAAGATGCGGCTGTCGCTGTAGTCGCCGTGATGCTTAACCGTCAGCGGCAGGCCCCACACGACCTGGGCCACCACCGCCGCGAGGGCCAGGGCCAGGGCGAAGATAGACCGCCAGGGCCTCGTGCGCCTTTTCACCCGCGCCAATTGCCCGGCCATGTCGAGCTGGCGGCGCTCCTGCAGATCCACTCGCCTAAGCTACCGGCCCCGCAGACACGACTGAGCCCGGGGAACCGCAGTTCCCCGGGCTCAGTCACCCACCCGAGCTGCTGGAGCTGCAGGAGGCTAGATGTCCATCAGCGGCTTGCCGACCGGGATGACCGGCCTGCCCTTCAGGCCGTTCATCACGCCTGCGGCCGAGGTGTACCAGGCCACCAGCGCGGTCAGGACGCCGACGTACCCGCCCGCCTTGACCAGGCCTGATGTCCCGCCCGCCTTCACCGTGAAGTTTCCGATGAACAGCAGGATCTCGGTGACCTCCAGGGTCAGGAAGACGCCGAACACCGCGGCGTTGACCTGCGTGCTGATGAGCAGCATGTAGGAGTTGAAGATGGCGAAGGCGAGCAGGATCCAGCCCAGGTCCCTGTTGGCCTCCACTCCCACGGTGTGCGGCGCGACCAGGAGGTACCAGAGGCCGAGGCCGATCCAGAAGGCGCCATAACTGGAGAACGCCGTCGAGCCGAAGACGTTCCTGTTGCGGAACTCCCACATTCCCGCGAGCAGCTGGGCGAGCCCGCCGTACGCGAAGGCATAGCCGAGCCAGGCGGCCCCGCTCGACGAATTAGCCCAGTGCGCGTTGACCACGGACAGCAGGAACGTGGTCAGCGCGAATCCGGCCAGCCCGAGCGGCCCGGGATCGGCGATGCCAGTGGCCGCCTGCGCGACCGGCGCTGGCGCCGAAGCCGGAGCATCATCGGTGGTGCTCAAGAGATTCCTCCTGTGTCTTGCCTGCCCGGGCACTCGCACGCTGCGGGGACAGGGCAGGCGTGTCGGATGGTCGGAAGGAAGGCGACAGGCGGGCGGGAACCGTGACTGGCAGCTGGGTGAGCCGACCCGGTTGCCATGATCTCGCGGCACGCGCGCAACTGAACGAAAGCGGCCATTTGCCAACCTTCCAGGTCTTCACACATGGCTCACCAGAACCATGTGGAAGGTTCTGCCCTGAGCGTAACTCTGGCAGGCGACTTTCGGGAGACCCAGTTTCCGGCAATGGCGGCGATTCGCCTCACCAGGGGCCAAGCGACCGCCGCTGCGCCCCCGGCGACCAGCCGGCGGGCCCGGCGAGCGGCACCGTCAGCCTAGATTGCTCCGGCCGTGCTGGCCGCCGTGGCGGCCGCAGCCGCCGCCAGCACCTCACCGTAGACCTCGTCCGGATCCAGCCTGCGCAGTTCCTCGGCCAGCAGGTCCGGAGTCTCGCGCCGGTGCAGGGCGACGGTCCTGGGCGGCTCGCCCGGCTGGCTGAGCGACGCGGTCCGGCCGTCCGGCCTGGCGATGCTGATGGTGCCCTCGCTGGTCATGAACGACACATCGGTCATGCCCGGCCCGCTGGAGATATCGCGCCGGAACGGGACGCCCAGGCGGGTGGACAGCCACGCCGTGATCAGGTCGGCGGTGGGGTTGCGCCCCTCGGCTGCGACGATCCCGCCCGTGATCGTGCCGTGCGGCTGGTCCAGCGTCGCCGCGAGCACGGACCGCCACGAGGTGGCCCGCGTCCAGCTCAGGTCGGTGTCTCCGGGCCGGTACCCCTCAGCCAGCGCCAGCAGCGCGTCGGCCGGGGAACTGGCCGCGGCAGCGTCGGTGATCCGCCGCTGGGCCAGCGCGCCGAGCGGCTCGGCCGACGGGGTTGCCGGCCCGGCGCTCGGCCACCAGGTCACGACCGGGGTATCGGGCACCAGCAGCGGCATGACGACCGAGTCCGCATGCAGGCTGGCCGGGCCGTAGACGCGCAGCAGCACCGTCTGGCCGGGTGCGCCCTCGCCGGCCCTGATCTCCGCGTCGATCCGCGAGCGCCCGCGCGGGTCCCTGGCGATCACGCCGAGTACCCGGCAGGGATGCTCGCGGCCGGCGAAGCTGGCTGCGCGAACGGCATCGTGCTGCGAGGACTCGTCGGTCATGATGATGAGATTCAGCACGACCCCGGTCGTCGGGCCGCCGAGCTGATCCCGTGCCCTGGTCAGGGCGCCGCGGATCTCACCGGTTGTCGTGTCGGTCAGGTCGATGAGCATAAGGGCCTCTTCCTCTGGGCCGCCGCTACGGGAGTCCGGTGTCCGTGGCTGCCGGGCCTGGCGTTACAGCCGCCGCCAGGATCGCCCGTCGCGCGCGATCAGAGCGTCCGCGCTCGGCGGTCCCGGCGTGCAGGCAGGGTACTGCTCGGGCTTGCCGGCGGTGGCCCAGAAGTCCTCGATGGGATCGAGGATGAGCCAGGACAGCTCGACCTCCTTCTGCCGGGGGAGCAGCGGCGGGTCGCCGATGAGCACGTCGAGCAGGAGCCGCTCGTACGCCTCCGGGCTGGCCTCGGTGAAGGACTCGCCGTAGGCGAAGTCCATGTTCACGTCCCGCACCTCCATCGCCGATCCCGGCACCTTCGCGCCGAACCTGAGCGTGACGCCCTCATCCGGCTGGACCCGGATCACCAGGGCGTTCTGGCCGAGTTCCTTGGTGTCGGTGGCGGCGAAGGGCAGGTGCGGCGCGCGCTGGAAGAGCACCGCGATCTCGGTCATCCGGCTCGGCAGCCGCTTTCCGGTGCGCAGGTAGAACGGCACTCCGGCCCAGCGCCTGGTGTCGATGGTGAGCCGGATGGCTGCGTAGGTCTCGGTGGTGGAGTCCGGCGGGATGCCGTCCTCCTCGAGGTAGCCGCAGACCTCGACACCGCCCTGCCAGCCGGACGTGTACTGGCCGCGCGCAGTCCCGGTCGCCAGGTCATCCGGGATCTGGACCGCGGAGAGCACCTTCTCCTTCTCGGCTCGCAGGGCGTCCGGGGAGAAGGACAGCGGCTCCTCCATCGCGGTGAGCGCCAGCAGCTGCAGCAGGTGGTTCTGGATGACGTCGCGCGCCGCCCCGATGCCGTCGTAGTACCCGGCCCGGCCGCCGATCCCGATGTCCTCCGCCATCGTGATCTGGATATGGTCCACGTAGCCGCGGTTCCAGACCGGCTCGAACATCTCGTTGGCGAAGCGCAGCGCGAGCAGGTTCTGCACTGTCTCCTTGCCGAGGTAATGATCAATGCGGAAGACCTCGTGCGGCGGGAAGACCGCGGCCAGCGTATCGTTCAGCTCGCGCGCGCTGGCCAGGTCATGCCCGAACGGCTTCTCGATCACGACCCGGCGCCACGGCCGGTGGCCGCGCGCGTCCGGCGGTGGCACGGTGGCCAGGCCCGAGCGCTCCAGCTGCTTGACGACCTGCGGGAAGGCCTTCGGCGGGATGGACAGGTAGAAGGCGTAGTTGCCGCCGGTACCGCGGTCCTGGTCGAGCTGCGCCAGCGTTGCGGCCAGCTCGTCGAACGCGGCGTCGTCGGCGAACTCGCCGCCGACGAAGCGGACGCCCTCGCTCAGCTGGAGCCACACCTCCTCGCGGAATGGCGTCCGGGCATGAGCCTTCACGGCGTCGTGGGCGAGCTGCGCGAAGTCCTCGTCCTCCCAGTCCCGGCGGGCAAAGCCGACCAGCGAGAAGCCCGGCGGCAGCAGGCCGCGGTTGGCCAGGTCGTAGATGGCCGGGAGCAGCTTCTTCGATGCGAGGTCACCGGTGACGCCGAACAGGACCAGGGCGCACGGCCCGGCGACCCGCGGGATGCGCCGGTCCCGCTCGTCGCGCAGCGGATTGGGGTTCAGCGGCAACTTGCCATTCATCGGCCCACCGTGGCCATCTCGGTCTTGATCGTCTCCAGCAGCTGGTTCCAGGAGGTGGCGAACTTGTCCACCCCCTCATCCTCCAGCACCCTGACCACGTCGCCGAAGTCGACCCCGGCGGCCCTGAGCTGCTCGAAGTACCGCCGTGACTCCTCGTAGGTGCCACGGATGGTGTCGCCGCGCACGTCCCCGTGGTCGGCCACGGCGTGCAGGGTCGGCTCGGGCATCGTGTTCACGATGTGCGGCGCGACCAGGTCCGTGACGTACATGGTGTCCTTGTACTCCGGGTTCTTGGTGCTGGTCGAGGCCCACAGCGGCCGCTGCAGCCGGGCGCCGGCGTCGTGCAGCGCGACCCACCGCGGGCTGGCGTCCGAGAGCCGCTGCTCGAAAAGCTCGTAGGCCAGCCGGGCGTTCGCGATGGCGGCCTGGCCGCGCAGGCTCAGTGCCTCCGGGGAGCCGATCTTCTCCAGCCGCGCGTCCACCTCCGTGTCGACCCGGCTGACGAAGAAGGACGCCACCGACGCGATCTTCGAGAGGTCGTGGCCGGCCGCCGCCGCCTGCTCCAGTCCCGCCATGAACGCGTCGATGACCTGGCCGTAGCGCTCCAGTGAGAAGATCAGCGTGACGTTCACGCTGATGCCCTGCGCCAGCGCCGCGGTGATGGCCGGCAGCCCCTCGACGGTGGCCGGGATCTTGATGAACAGGTTCGGCCGGTCCACCGTCCACCACAGGAACTTCGCCGACGCGACGGTCTCCGCGGTCTTGCGGGCAATCCGCGGGTCGACCTCGATGGAGACCCGCCCGTCCACGCCGTCGGACGCATCGTAGGCCGGGCACAGCACGTCGGCGGCCCAGCGGATGTCGTAGGTGGTGATCTCCCAGGACGCCTGCTCGACGCCTATCTGGCGGACCTTGATGTCGGCCATCTGCTCGTCGTAGGCGTCTCCCTTGGACAGGGCACTGGCGAAGATCGTGGGGTTGGAGGTCACGCCCACGACGTGGAAGTCGCGCATCAGCGAGGCCAGGTTGCCCGAGCGCAGGCGCTCCCGGCTGATGTCATCGAGCCACACTGCCACGCCAAGCGCGCTGAGCTGCCCCAGCTTGTCATCGGGCTGGGTTGTCATGACTGTCTCCTTCTAGCTTGCCAGGGGGCTGATTGCTTAGGGGGCCGACTGCCGGGAGGCGTCCTGGCCCGGGGCTGACGGCACCGGGCCGCTGGCCTCGCGCGACCCGCTCGCCCTGGCCAGGCTCGCCTTGGCGGCCTCGGCCACGTGCTCGGACGTGAGGCCGAATTTCTCGTACAGCGTCTGATAGGCGGCCGAGGCGCCGAAATGCTCCAGGCTGACGCACTCGCCCAGGTCACCGACGAACTCGCGCCAGCCCAGCGCAACGCCGGCCTCGACGCTGACCCGGGCGCGCACCGCCGGCGGCAGCACCTCTGCCCGGTAGTCAGCGTCCTGTTCCTTGAACCATTCCACGCACGGCATCGATACCACCCGGGCCGCGATCCCCTCCGCCTCCAGCTGCTCGCGCGCGGCCAGGGCAATCTGCACCTCGCTTCCGGTGCCGATCAGGATCACGTCCGGGCTCCCGCCGCGGGCCTCGGCGAGCACGTAGCCGCCGCGCGCGGTGAGGTCGGCGCTGGCCAGCCCGTCCGGGACGGACCGGTCGAACACCGGCACGGCCTGGCGGGTCAGGCAGAGCCCGGCCGGGCGGTCGGTGTGCTCGAGGATCGCCTGCCAGGCGGCGGCCGTCTCGTTGCCGTCGGCTGGCCGTACCACGTCCAGGCCGGGAATGGCCCGCAGCGCCCACAGGTGCTCGACCGGCTGATGCGTCGGGCCGTCCTCGCCGAGCCCGATCGAGTCGTGCGTCCATACGTAGGTGACCGGCTGCTTCATCAGCGCGGCCAGCCGGACGGCGGGCCGCATGTAGTCACTAAAGACCATGAAGGTGCCGCCGTAGGGCCGGGTCAGGCCGTGCAGCGAGATCCCGTTGAGGATCGCGCCCATGGTGTGCTCCCGGATGCCGAAGTGCAGGATCCGGCCGTAGGGGTTGCCGGGGAACATCTTGGTCTGGTGCTCGACCGGGACGAAGGACGGCTCACCCTCCATCGTCGTGATGTTGCTTTCGGCCAGGTCCGCCGACCCGCCCCATAGCTCCGGCAGCACGGGCGCGAGCGCGTTCAGCACCTTCCCGGACGCCGCCCGGGTGGCGATGCCCTTGGCGCTGGGCTCGAAGGCCGGCAGCACCTCGGCCCAGCCGTCCGGCAGCCGGCGGGCGGCCAGCCGGTCCAGCAGCCTGCGGCGGTCCGGGCTGGCCGCCGACCAGGCGGCGAACTGCTCGTTCCAGCGCGCGCGCAGCTGCTTGCCGCGCTCGGCGACCTCACGGGCGCGGGCCAGGGCCTCGTCCTCGACCGGGAAGTCCACGGCGGGGTCGAAGCCGAGGATCTCCTTCGTCGCGGCGACCTCGTCGGCCCCGAGGGCCGAGCCGTGCGCGGCACCTGTGTTCTGCTTGTGCGGCGCGGGCCAGCCGATGATCGTCCGCAGCGAGATGAACGACGGCGCATCGGTGTGCTCCCTGGCCGCCTGGAAGGCCCGGTCGAGCGCCTGGACGTCCTCGACGTAGCCGTCGGGCTGGCGCCAGTCGACGCGCTGGACATGCCAGCCGTAGGCCTCGTACCGGGCGCAGACGTCCTCGGACTTGGCGATGTTGGTGTCGTCCTCGATGGAGATGCTGTTGTCGTCGTACAGCACGATCAGGTTGCCGAGCTCCTGATGCCCGGCCAGCGAGGAGGCCTCGTGCGTGATGCCCTCCTCGATGTCGCCGTCGGAGCAGAAGACGTAGATGTGGTGGTCGAACGGGCTCGTGCCCGGCTCGGCGTCCGGGTCCAGCAGGCCCCGCTCGCGGCGGGCGGCCATGGCCATGCCCACGGCCATTCCCAGGCCCTGGCCGAGCGGGCCCGTGGTGCACTCCACGCCCGGCGTGAGCCAGTGCTCCGGATGGCCGGGGGTGAGGCTCTCCCAGGTGCGGAGGGCTTTCAGGTCATCGAGGGTCAGCCCGTACCCGGACAGGTAGAGCTGGATGTAGAGGGTGAGGCTGGAGTGACCGCAGGACAGCACGAACCTGTCCCTGCCCTGCCACGCCGCATCAGCGGGGTCATGCCGCAGGATGCGCTGGAACAGCAGGTAAGCGGCCGGTGCCAGGCTCATCGCGGTGCCCGGATGACCCGAGCCGGCCTTCTGCACTGCGTCCATGGCGAGCACGCGGATCAGGTCCACTGCCCGGGCGTCGGTCTGCGACCAGTCCAGCTCATCGCGCGCGTCGATACTCACCGTTGCCTCAGTCCCTGAGTTGCCGACATTTCTTACGGCTCCGACCCTATCCCCGAGCCTTCAGTACTAACCTGTCGCGTCCGTTAACGCTGGTGGACATGCGGATTGGCGCTACGCCAGCGAGGCCGGGAACCGCAGCACGGCCGTGTTCACCCGGTCAGGATGGCTGAGGCTGGACGCATGCGGGTCGCTGCCGGCGTGCGTGATTTCCGTGTCGCTGACCCACGCTGCCGGCATGGCCAGCAAGTTATCGCGCGGACACGTCCGCGGACAGGGGCACGACCGGCCTGCCGTCCTCGGCCAGGTCCGGGACCCGCTCGCGCAGCGCATAGGGCAGCAGCAGCGCGGTGACCCAGATGGCCGTCGAGCCGGCCACGTGCACCCAGACCAGGCCGGCCGGCAGGCCGCTGAAGTACTGGGCGTATCCGATCACGCCCTGAGTACCGATCAGCGCGAGCAGCACCCAGCCCAGCCGCATCGCGCGCTGCGGTGCCGACGACAGCCGGAGCGCGAAGACCAGCCCGATCGCCAGGCCGCCCAGCAGCCAGCCGATATCGGCATGCAGCTGGGTGACCCCTTCCAGCGGAAGGCTGTACCTGGGCACGGACCTGGCCCCGGCCAGCGGCCCGGTGCCGGTGACCACGGTGCCCGCGGCCAGCATCAGCGCCACCGCGCCAACCACCCCGCCGGCCAGCGCCCGCACGAGGCGGCTGACCAGCGGGCGGGCCGGGCCGGCGCCCTCCTGGCAGCGGACGTACAGGCCCACGGCCGCCGCCACCAGGGCCGAGGAGGCCAGGAAGTGCACCGATACCAGCGCCGGGTTGAGATTGGTGAGCACGACGAGGCCGCCGATCACGGCCTGCGCGACGATGAAGCCCGGCTGGGCCGCGGCCAGCCAGACGAGGTCGCGCCGCCGCCGCGGCTGGCGCGCGCTGAACCGCCAGGCGGTGACGAAGATCAGCACGGCGATGACGAAGATCGCGACAGTCACCAGCCGGTTGCCGAACTCGACCCAGCGGTGGATGAGCGGGTCTCCGTGCACCCCGGCCGCGCCGAGGCTGGTGGACGTGCAGCTTGGCCAGTCGGGGCAGCCGAGGCCGGACTGGCTGAGCCGGACGGCGGCGCCGGACAGGATGATGGCGATCGAGGTGATCAGCCCGGCCAGCGCGACCCCCCGCATCGCCGCGGGAGAGGGCCGCCAGATCGCATCGGCTGTGACTTTCGCCCAGCGGCGCAGCCCCGCGCCAGGAAGGCGATTCGGCGCGGCCGCGTCGGGACCGGCAAGCTCTGCGGGCACCCGTCCATCGTAGAGCCGCAGCCCTGCGCCCCGCTGCTGGCGGGTTCTATGTGCCGCTCGTCACTAGCCGGCCGGCGGCGGGACGACGCCGTCGCCCGCCCCGCCCGCCTGCTCCGGCCCGCCCGCCCGCTCCGGCCCGCCTGGCCAGCCTGCCCCGGCCCGGCCGGACGCCAGGCCCGCCTGGTCAGCCTCGGCCGCCTGGCCAGCCGTATCCTGCTCCGCCGCCGGGCTGCCGCGGGCGGCACCGGCGCAGGCCGCCGTGACGCAGCAGATGGCCAGCCACTGCGCCCAGGACAGGTGCTGCCCGAGCACGACCAGCCCGACCAGGGCGGCTACGGCCGGCTCGAGGCTCATCCAGATGCCGAAGACCCTGGCCGGCACCCGGCGCAGTGCCTCCAGCTCAAGCCGGTACGGGATCACGGACGACAGCAGGCCGATGGCCAGGCCGGCAGCCAGCGCGTCCGGCCGCAGCAGGTGCCGCCCGCTGGCCAGCGCTGCCGGGGTAACCACGGCCGCCGCGACCAGCATCGCGATCACCAGGCCGGATGAGCCGCCGAAGCGCCGTCCGGTCGACCGGCTGAGCAGGATGTAGGCCGCCCAGGAGGCCGCGGCAACCAGCGCGAAGGCGATGCCCGCTAGCTCACGGCCCGAGGTCGCAGCGGCGCCCAGGTGCGCGCCGCCACGGGTCAGCAGCAGGACGCCGCCCGCCGCCAGGCAGACCCAGAGCAGGTCGACGAGGCGCCGGGAGGACGCGACGGCCACGGCCAGCGGGCCCAGGAACTCGATCGTCACGGCCGCGCCGAGCGGGATCCGGGCAAAGGACTGGTAGATCGAGAAGTTCATGACGCCGAGCACGACGCCGAAGGTCACGACCACCGCCGCATCCCGCCAGGCCCGGCGGGCCAGCATGGCGCGTACCGCGGCGGCAAGGCCCCGGCCGCCGGCTGCCGCGAGGATCAGGGCCGACCACCAGAGCCGCAGGCCGGTGACCCCGGCCGGGGAGGCCACGGCGAAGAGGCGGTCAGCCAGGCCGGCACCCAGCTGGACGGAGAGTATCCCGGTGACGACGAGCGCCGACGGCGGCGCCGCTGCGAGCGCCGGGCGGCGCGGCTGGCGGGGCGGCTGGCGGGGCGAAACGGCCCTACTCCCAGCGGAAGGTGCGCGCCGTGATGGCGATGGCCGCGACCGCCCACACGAGCAGCACCAGCAGGTCCCGGCCCGGCAGGCCGCCGCCGTGGGCGAGCACCGAGCGCAGGCCGTCTGACAGCGCGCCCGGCGGCAGCAGCCGGAGCACCTGCTGCCAGCCGGCCGGGAACTTGGTCAGCGGGAACAGGATCCCGCCGATTCCGAGCATGATCAGGTAGAGCAGGTTCGCTGCGGCCAGGGTCGCCTCGGCCCGCAGCGTGCCCGCCAGCAGCAGCGCGAGGCCGCTGAAGGCAGCCGTGCCGACCAGGAACAGCAGCACCACCCAGGCCACCGCGCCGGCCCCGGCATGCGGCCGCCAGCCGAGCGCCGCGCCGACGCCGATGATCAGCACCGCCTGCAGGAACTCGACGACCAGCACGGTCAGGGTCTTCGCCGCGATCAGCCCGGCCCGCGACAGCGGCGCGGCGCCGAGCCGCTTCAGCACCCCGTACCGGCGCTCGAAGCCGGTCGCGATGGCCTGGCTGGTGAAGGCCGTCGACAGGACGGCGAGGGCCAGGATTCCCGGTACCACGAAGCCGATCCGGCTGCCCGATCCGACGCTGACCAGGTTCTCGTGCCCGAAGGCGACGAGCAGCAGCACGGGGATGATCACGGTCAGCAGCAGCTGCTCGCCGTTGCGGATCAGCGTCCGCAGCTCGAGTCCCGCCTGCGCCAGGATCATCTTCGGCAGCGGAGCCGCGCCGGGAGCCGGCGGCGGCCAGTCGCTGGCCAGGTCGGTCATGACCGCAGCTCCCGTCCGGTCAGCTCCAGGAAGACATCCTCCAGGGTGCGGCTCTCGATCCGCAGGCTCTGGGCCAGTACGCCATGGTCGGCGCACCAGGCGGTAACCGCGGCAATCAGCTGCGGGTCCACCCGGTGGTGCAGGTCGACCAGGTAATGGCCGGCCGGGGATTCCTTGGCGGCGCTGCCCGGCGGCAGGGCGGCGACCAGCGCGTCGGTGTCCAGGCCGGGCTCGGCGCGGAACCTGAGCTGGCCGGAGGTGCCGGTGAGCTCGGCCGGGCTGCCCGCCACGACGAGCTGGCCGCCGTCGATGATGGCGACCTGGTCGGCGAGCTTCTCGGCCTCCTCCAGGTAGTGCGTGGCCAGGATGACCGCCGCCCCCGAGGTGCGCAGGCCCTGGATCAGCTGCCAGGTCGCGTGCCGGGCCTGCGGATCCAGCCCGGCCGTCGGCTCATCGAGGAATATCAGCTCAGGGCGTCCGACGACGGCGGCCGCGAGCGCCAGCCGCTGCTGCTGGCCGCCGGAGAGCCGCTTGTACGGAGTCCGGGCGGACCCGGTCAGGCCCAGCGCGTCCAGCAGCATGTCCGGGTCGATGGGGCGGGAGTAGAAGCTGGCCATCACCCGCAGGTACTCGGCTGCCCTGGCCGTGGTCGGCACCCCGCCGGACTGCAGCATGACCCCGACCTTCGGTCGCAGCTCGCGGGCGTCGCGCACCGGGTCGAGCCCGAGGACCCGCACGGTGCCGCCGTCCGGCCGCCGGTAGCCCTCGCAGGTCTCGATCGTGGTGGTCTTCCCGGCGCCGTTCGGGCCGATGATGGCCGTCACCTGTGCTCGCTCCGCGCGCAGCGACAGGCCGCTGACAGCGGTCACGGAGCCGTAACGCTTGACCAGGCCGGTGATCTCGACGGCCGGAGCGGTACTCACGCTCGCGAGTCTAGGTTGTCGGCCCGGCTGGGCCGACGAAGCGGGCCAGCTCGGCGGACTGGGCGAGCCTGCTCGGCTCGTGCAGGTAGGTCATGTGGCCGGCCTTGTAGTAGCTGAACTCGATGTTGCCGGCCAGCCCGGGCGGGATCGCGAGGTGCGCGAACGTGTGCTCGGCGGCGAAATAGGGCGTTGCCGCGTCGTGGTAACCGCAGGCCACGTGCACGCGCATGTGCGGGTTGGACCGCATGGCCTCAGCGAGCTTGTCCAGCACGTGCACGTGCTGGCCCTCGAATTCCCGGTAGGACCATGGCTGGACCCGGTTGGTGAGGATCTCGTACGGCAGGTCGCTCGCGTAGCCGAGCTCGGCGCGCACGTAGTGGTTGAGCGCCGCGGTGTAGGGGCCGGTGATGGCGTCCATGGACGGGTCACTGGTCCAGTGCTCGCGGCCGTAGTCGGCGTCCCAGCCGGTGAACCGGCCGTCGATGCGGCCGACGACCCGGCGCTGGTCGCGGAGCAGCTCGGTGAGGAACCTGACGTGCTCGGGCCGCAGGTTCACCCGGTCCAGGTAATCCGGCGACAGGCCGGTCAGGGCGGCGAGCCTGGCCACGGCCCCGGCCCGCTCGGCGGCGCTGAGGCGGGCTCCCCGGCCCAGCACCCAGGGGTAGTCCCGCTCCGCATAGGCCTCCGCCTCGTCGAGCACCTCGCGCAGCGGCCGGTCGCCGTGCTTGCCGTGATAGTGCGCGATAGCCGCATAGGTCGGCAGGTACAGGACGTAGGGATCGTCGTTGCCCCCGCCGAACTCGATCGTGCCGATATCGAGGACGGACGAGATCAGGATCAGGCCGTTGAGATACATGCCGTAGCGCTCTTGCAGGTGCCGCGCGAGGCCGGCCGCCCGCAGCGTCCCGTAGGACTCGCCGCACAGGTACTTGGGCGACATCCACCGGCCGTCCCTGGTGGTCCAGAGCCTGATCACCTCGCCGACCGACTCCAGGTCGCCGCCGAACCCGTGAAAGTCGCCGGGCTTCTCGCCCTTCACCGCCCGCGAGAATCCGGTCGAGACCGGGTCGATGAACACCAGGTCGGAGTGCCGCAGCAGGGTCTGCTGGTTATCGGCCAGGTCGTAGGGCGGCGGCAGCAGGGCCCCGGCGTCCCCCATCAGCACCCGGCGCGGGCCGAGCAGCCCGAGGTGCAGCCACACGCTGGAGGAACCAGGGCCGCCGTTGAAGGCGAAGGTCACCGGCCGGGTCCGCGGGTCGGCGTCGTCGGCGGTGTAGGCGGTCACGAATACCTCCGCCTTCGGCTGCAGGCCGTCGAAGGCGTCGTCGGTATGGCCCTCCTGCCGCAGCACGATGCGCCCGGACCGGGCCGTGTACCGCAGCTCAGTGCCGTCGGCGGTGATGACATGGCGGGTGGTGACCAGGTCGTCCTGCGGCTCCGGCGGCGCGGCGGCCGCTTCCGTCGCCCCGGCCTGCTTCCCGGCTGCCGCTGCGTCGTCCGGGCCGGCGGGAGCGTCGCCCGGCTTCTTCGCCGTCTTGTCCGTCATGCCTGGAAGGTTACCGAGAGGCGGGCAACTGGGGCATCGAGGGCCGACCGGCCGGGGCGCGGCCGGGCGGCGGGCCAGGCGCAGATCGCCGGGCCTGGTCAGGGTGCCAGCGTGTACTGGACCTGCCAGCTGCGGCCGCCGTCCTCCGTGTGCACGATGCGGTGCACGACGCTGGCGGCGGAGCTGTGATCTATGCCGGTTGTCGGCTTGGCAAGGTAGATGATGGAAGGTGTGGCTGGAAGGGGATGGGTGGAGAAGCCGGGCTCGACGCTGATGGAGAAGGCTGCCGGGTACTTATATGTATTCGGTGCGCTTGGGATAGTCCTGCTGTTGGCGGTGATCCTGAGCGTGTACGGGTACCGCGACGGGCAGGTTTCCGCGGATTTGAGTCTGCGGGGGGTGGCTACTGAGGCGGTTGTGACGGATGTCCAGCAGAAGAGCGAGAATATTGAGCCCTCTGGTGGCCTCAGCACATGGACGGATGTCACGGTGACCTTCACCGACTCCCGGGGGGGCCAGGGTGCGGGCGACGGCGGAGGGAAGCGGCTCTGAGCGGGTCGGTGAGAGGCTCCGGGTCGTGTATGACCCCGTGGATCCTGCTCATGTCCGCTGGAGCGGGTCCGTTAATGAGAGCACCCCGGACTGGATATTCGCCGGAGCGGCCCTCGCGGTGTTCGCCCTGATGCTGGCAGCGTTCGTGAGGGCCGGGTTCAGGGGGAAGAAGACGCAGGGGAAGGCGGGCAGGCCTGGTAGCAGCGTCGGCCGTGCAGGCAGCGAGATGCCCCCGGATGTCGGGATCCTGGTTGCCCTGGCCTTGGGTACAGGGTTGTTCTGGGGGCTGGGGCTGGCCAGGGAAGCGGCGTGGGGGCTGGCGCTGGTGTTGTCGTGGGGCCTGCTGGGGGTTGCTGCCCGGCGACTGGTGGCGCGGTGGCTGGCCCGGGGCCGGGTGCGCTCGCGTTGATTCGTGGCTTGCATGCCGGGTATCTCGCCTGTCACATACGTGCCAGGCGTGCCTGTGACCGCCGGCCGAGCAGTCGGGAGACTGCGGACGCCGCACGACGGCCTTCCCCCGCCCCCGCCGCCCGGCCTGATCGCTACGCTCGCCCGCCGTGCCAAGGCGGTATGGGCGGTGGCGTTCAGCCCGGACGAGCAGTTGCTGGCTTCTGGAGGCGCTGACCGGATCGTGATCTTGTGGGATGCCATTGATCCGGAGCACCCGGCCGAGATAGCTGCCATCACCGGCCACGGCAAGACGGTGGTGGCGGTGGCGTTCAGCCCGGACGGGCGGCTGCTGGCGTCTGGGAGCGCCGACGGGATTGTGATTGTGGGGATATCACCGATCCGGCGCACCCCGCCCAGCGGGCCGTCCTCACCCATCTTTGCCCTAGCTTCTGCGCGCTGGGGTTCAGCCCGGATGGGAGGTGGCTGGCCACCGGGTGGAAGGCAACGTCGGCGCACCCGGCCCGGACGTTCTGACTTTCCGCCGCTTGACACCGGAGGCGAGGTGTGCGCGGTGTTCTCTGTCCTGCGGTGCATCATTCTCGCTGGTCGGCCCAGCGGTCGTTGCTGCCATCGGAACCTGGCCGGATCAGCGCGGTTGATGAGGCACGGTACCGCCACCAGGCCCGGCGGCTGGCCGTGGCATGATGCCGCGATGGCCAACCGCGCAGCCGCGGACCGTCGAGCAGGAGACGCCTGCCCTCCCCTGCTCAGCGGCCGGTCTGTGCGCGATGCTCTTGGCGGTCTGCCATTGCCGGAGGGGCCCGCAGGAAATCCCTCGACCTGGGCGCAGGCGCTGGGATTGGGTGAACCGGTGGCCAGCGTGAACGCTAACCGGAACTCCTGGAACCGGGCCAGCGCGGCCTACCAGCAGCGCTGCGACCCGCAGATCGGCGCGGCTGCCCGGCTGTGGGGCAATTACTCCATCCCGGACAGCGAACTCGGCGCCCTGGGCGATGTCACGGGCCTGCGGGTCCTCGAACTGGGCTGCGGGGCCGGCCAGTGGTCCCGCTCCTTGGCCCGCGAGGCCTGCCGGCTGGTGGGCCTGGACCTGTCCGACGCTCAGCTGGATGCCGCCCGGCGGGCGATGGGCGCTATCCCCTACCCGCTGGTCCAGGGCGCAGCCGAGCAGCTCCCGTTCGCGACGGGCAGCTTCGACCTCGTCTTCTGCGACCACGGCGGCCTGAGCTGGGCACCGCCGGACGTGGCCGTCCCCGAGGCGGCCCGGGTGCTGCGCCAGCGCGGGCGGCTGGTCTTCACCGTGACCAGCCCATGGCTGCGCGCCTGTTATGACGACAGCAGCGACCGGGTGACCGCCAGCCTGCACCACGACTACTTCGGGCCCGCAGCCGCCACCGGAGAGGACGGCGCTACCAGCTACACCCTTGGCTATGGCGACTGGATCCGCACGCTGCGCAGCGCCGGGCTGGTCATCGACGATCTCATCGAGCCCCGCCCCGATCCCGGAAAGCCGAGCCCCGACCTGACCTGCGAACCGGCTGACTGGGCACGGCACTGGCCATGCGAGAACCTCTGGGTCTGCCACAAGCCATAGCGCCTCAGGCGGCCTTCGCGCCTCCAGCCCGGCCGAACCCCCGCTGCGCGGGACCGTGGCCGCCGGCGCCCCTAACGCGTGCGCGGACCCGATGAACCAGGCCGTCCTGCCCGGCGTCCATGGGACACGATCACCCCGCAGAAGACCCGGTGAGCACGACCAACCGTCGCCAGCCATCTCCGTAGCCGTGCCCCATGTTCACCGGCAAAGACCTGCAGATGCCTCAACCTCGATGGCAGCACCCCAGCTTCACTGGCAAAGGACACAAACCCTGGCCCTTCAAGGTCTGTAGCTGCCCGGCCCGGTCAGCTCAGCACCAGGCGGCACCGGGTCCGGCGCACTCCACCTCGGCCAGGCCGGGGAACCGGGCCGTGCCGTAGGGGCCGCGCACCGCCAGCGTCCAGCTGCGGCCGCCGTTCAGCGTGCTGTAGATCCGCCCGCCCGCGCCGAGCCAGCCGCGTTCCCGGTCGGTGAAGCACACGCTCTGGACACCGGCTGGGGCGGCCAGGCGGTGCCAGCGCAGCCCTCCGTCATCCGTCGTCAGCAGCACGCCGCCGGCCGGGGGGATGGCGCCGGCGGGTGCCGGAAGCAGGCCGGCGAGGGGCCGGCTTCCGCCCGCGACCGCGAAGCCAACCGCGGGGCTGATGAAGTGCACGGTGCGCACCAGCGGGCACGGCTCGGGCAGCGGCTGCCAGCTGCCGCCGCCATCCGCGGTCGTGAGGATCGTCGATCCGCCAACCACCCAGCCGCGGCTGGCGGTGACGAAATCCACCGAGGACAGCGCCGCCCCCGTCGGGGCGCGGTACTCGGTCACCCAGTGCAGGCCGCCGTCGCCCGTGCCGAGAAGACGGCGCTTGCTGCGCGGAGGTTGCGGCGGCGGATGACGAGCCGGCCCGGCCGCGCGGCGGACGGCACGGGCAGGCGGCCAGCGAGCGGTCCTTAGCTGGCCACGCCGGCGGTGCGAGACTGGCTGGCGGCCGCGGCCAGGGCACGGAACAAGCTCGGGTCGTCGCCGGCCTCCGGGTGCCACTGCACGCCCACCAGGAACGGGTGCTCGGCCGGGCCGGCCTTGATGGCCTCGATGGTGCCATCAGTGGCCCAGGCCGTCGCGGCCAGCCCGGTGCCGAGCCGGTCAATGCTCTGGTGATGGTGAGTCGGCACGCCAACCGGCAGGTGATCGGTGCCCTCGGCCCGGCCGAGTACGCCGGCCAGGCGCGTCCCGGCCGCCACCCGGACATCGTGCACGCCGTGGCTGCCGGGCGTCGGCGAGTGCTCGTCATGGCCGACCACCGCGGGCAGATGCTGATGCAGCGTGCCGCCCCTGGCCACGTTGATCACCTGCAGCCCGCGGCAGATGCCGAGCACGGGCAGCCCGAGCGACATGGCGGCATGGCAGAGCTCCAGCTCCGCTGCGTCCCGGTCGGCATTGACCGGGCCAGTCTCCTCGGCGCGCGGCGCGCCGTAACGCGCAGGATCGATGTCGCCGCCACCGGAGAGGACCAGCCCGTCCAGCCTGCTGACCACCGCGCCGATGCCCGGAACCGGCGGGAGCAGCACCGGGATCGCGCCGGCCCGCGTCACCATGTCGGTATACCGCCGCGGCAGCAGGATCGCCGGCCGGTCCCAGGCATCCCAGCGCGCGCGCTCGCCGTAGGCGCTGATCCCGATCAGCGGGTGGCCTGCACCGTCCGGGAAATCGCTCATCTGGACCTCCGATTCGGGCTGAGCGCCGGGCGTCGCAGCGGCTCCCGGCAGCGGCTCCCGGCAGCGGATCCACGGCAGCGGCCTTCCGCAGTGGCAGCTGGCTGCAGGCGCGGCCAGAGGGGAGCGCGGGTCAGGGGTGGCGTCCCTGGCCGATCTTACAGCGGGGTCACGTAGGCGCCCGCGATGCCGCCATCGACCAGGAAGGACGCAGCCGTGATGAAGGAGGAGTCATCGCTGGCCAGGAACGCGACCGCGGCGGCGATCTCCTCGGGCTCGGCGAACCTGCCCATCGGCACGTGCACGAGCCGCCGGGCCGCGCGCTCGGGATCGGCGGCGAACAGCTCCCGCAGCAGCGGGGTGTTCACCGGCCCGGGACAGAGGGCGTTGACCCGGATGCCCTCCCGGGCGAACTGCACGCCGAGCTCCCGGCTCATGGCCAGCACGCCGCCCTTGGACGCGGTGTAGGAGATCTGCGAGGTCGCGGCGCCGAGGACGGCGACGAACGACGCCGTGTTGATGATCGATCCCTTGCCGCGCCGCTGCATATGCGGGATCACGTACTTGCAGCACAGGTAGACCGAGGTGAGGTTGACCTCCTGGACGCGCCGCCAGGCGTCGAGCCCGGTGGACAGGATGGAGTCGTCCTCGGGGGGCGAGATGCCCGCGTTGTTGAACGCGATGTCGATCCGCCCGTAGCGGGCCGCCACGTGGTCGAACAGCTGCCTGACCTGCTCCTCGCTGGCCACGTCCGCGGGCAGGAACAGGCCGCCCGTCTCCGTGGCCGCCGCCTTGCCGGCGGCTACGTCGATATCCACCGCCACGACGGTCGCGCCCTCGGCCGCCAGCCGCCGCGCGCTCGCCAGCCCGATGCCGCTGCCGGCGCCGGTGACGACCGCTACCCGATCCTGCAGGCGTTCCATGTGGTGATCACTCCCTGGCTGGTGGCCGGCGCGGCGCCGCGCCGGAGCTGGCTGCTCACTCGTGTTACTCGTCGGTGGCGATAAAAACGTTCTTGACCTCGGTGAACGCGTCCAGCGCGTCCGGGCCGAGCTTCCCGGCCAAGACCGGACTGCTTGAACCCCCCGAACGGGGTCCAGTAGCGCACCGACGCATGCGAGTTGACCGACAGGTTGCCGGCCTCGACCCCCCGCGCTACCCGGATGGCCCGGCCGACGCTGCCGGTCCAGATCGAGCCGGACAGGCCGTAGGGCGTGTCGTTGGCCATCGCCACGGCGTCGGCCTCGTCGGCGAAGGGAGTGACGGTCACGACCGGGCCGAAGATCTCGTCGGTATAGGCCGGCGAGTCACCGGTCACCGGCGCGAGCACGGTGGGGGGGAACCAGAAGCCGGGACCCTCGGGCGCGCTGCCGCGGAACGCGACCGGTGCGTCGCCGGGGACGTAGGAGGCGACGTGACTGCGGTGCGCGGCCGAGATGAGCGGGCCCATCTCGGTCTGCTCGGCGGCGGGATCCCCGACCCGGACCCCCTTGACCGCGGGCTCCAGCAGTTCCATGAAGCGATCGAACACCGATTCCTGCACCAGGATCCTGGACCGCGCGCAGCAGTCCTGCCCGGCGTTGTCGAAGACCGCGTACGGCGCGGTGGCCGCGGCTCGCTCGATGTCCGCGTCCGCGAACACGATGTTGGCGCTCTTGCCGCCGAGCTCCAGGGTCAGCCGCTTGATCTGCCGCGCGCAGCCCGCCATGATCTGCTGGCCCACCTCGGTGGAGCCGGTGAAGACGATCTTCCGCACGGCCGGATGGTCGACCAGGCGGCTGCCCACGACGCTGCCCTTGCCGGGCAGCACCTGGAAGACGCCCTCGGGCAGCCCGGCCGAGCAGGCCAGCTCGCCGATCCGCATCGCGGTGAGCGGCGTCATCTCGGCGGGCTTGGCGACGACCGTGTTGCCGGCCGCCAGCGCGGGCGCCATGCCCCAGGCCAGGATGGGCATCGGGAAGTTCCAGGGCACGATCAGGCCGACCACGCCGAGCGGCTCGGCGAAGGTCACGTTCAGCCCGCCCGGCACCGGGATCTGCCGGCCGCAGGCGCGCTCTGGCGCCGCCGAGTAGTAGAGCAGCACGTCGCGGACGTGCCCTGCCTCCCACCGGGCCTGGCCGGCCGGATGTCCCGAGCCTGCCGTCTCCAGCGCGGCCAGCTCATCGACGTGCGCGTCCACCTCGGCGGCGAAGGCGCGCAGCAGCCTGGCCCGGTCGCCGGGCGCGACGGCCCGCCAGCTGGCCTGAGCCGCCGCGGCGCGGCCGATGGCGGCGTCGGCTTCCTCCGCCGAGGCCTGGGTCACGGTGGTGACGGGCTGCTCGGTGGCCGGGTTGAGCACGGTATAGCGGGACATGCGCTTCCCCTGGTCGGTGCCTGAGCTGTCAGCAGCGGTCGCGGCTAGAGCCGCTCGAAGCAGCGCTGCAGCTCCCAGTCGGTGACCGCGGCGTCAAAAGCCTTCAGCTCGACCCGCGCGTAATTCGCGTAGTGCTCGACGACCTCGCTGCCGAATGCGGTCTTGGCCAGCTCGCTGGACTCCCACAGATCGAGCGCGCCGCGCAGCGTCTGCGGCACCTGGCGGGTGGTGTCGGCGTAGGCATTGCCCTCGCAGGCGTCCTCCAGCGGCAGCTCGCTGTCGATGCCGTGCAGCCCGGCGGCGATCATGGCCGCGACCGCCAGGTACGGGTTGACATCACCGCCCGGGGTCCGGTTCTCCACCCGCAGCGAGAGGTCGTGGCCGACCAGCCGCAGCGCGCAGGTCCGGTTGTCCACGCCCCAGCGGATCGAGGTGGGCGCGAAGCTGCCGGGCACGTAGCGCTTATAGGAGTTGATGTTGGGGGCGTAGCAGAGGGTCAGCTCGCGCATCGCGGCCAGCTGGCCGGCCAGGAAGTGCCCGCCGAGCCTGGACAGCCCGTGCGGGCCGTCCCCGGCCAGCACGGGGGTCCCGTCCCGCCCGCGCAGCGACAGGTGAATGTGGCAGGAGTTGCCCTCCCGCACGTTCGGCTTGGCCATGAACGTGATGCTCATGCCGTCCTGGGCCGCGATCTCCTTGGCCCCGGTCTTGTAGATGGAGTGGTTGTCGCAGGTCGTCACCGCGTCCGCGTACCGGAAGACGATCTCGTGCTGGCCGAGGTTGCACTCGCCCTTGGCCGACTCCACGTACATGCCGGCCACGGTCATCCCGTTGCGGATCTTCCGCAGCAGCGGCTCGACCCTGGAGGTGCCCAGGATCGAGTAGTCGACGTTGTACTGGTTCACCGGCGTCAGGTCGCGGTAGGCCCTGGCCGCCGCCTCCTCATAGGTGTCGGTGTAGACGATGAACTCCAGCTCGGTCCCGGCCATCGCGACCATGTCGCGCTCCGCCAGCCGCGCGACCTGGGCCTGCAGGATCTGCCGCGGCGAGGCCACCACCGGGCTCTTGTCCAGCCAGGTCAGGTCGGCGATGATCAGCGCGGTCGCCTCCTGCCACGGCAGCCGCCGCAGGGTGCCGAAATCGGGGCGCAGCACGAAGTCGCCGTAGCCGCGGTCCCAGGACGACATCGCGTAGCCGTCGACGGTGTTCATCTCGACGTCGACCGCGAGCAGGTAGTTGCAGCCCTCGGAGAAGTTCTCGGCCACCTCGTCCAGGAAGAAGTCGGCGGCCAGCCGCTTCCCCTGCAGCCTGCCCTGCATATCGGTGAAGGCGAGCACGACCGTGTCGATCTCGCCCTCGCCGATCTCGACCCGCAGTTGCTCGAGCGTCATCAGGCCGCGCTTCTTGTTATGCGGGCCATGGCCCCGGTAGACCGGCATCGGCCTCCTGTCGTCGTTGTCGCTATCAGCTGACGTTAGGCGTCCGCGCCTGCCGGCGCGAGCGCGGTGCCTGGCGGAGTTCAGTGCCAGGCGGATTTCCGTGTCAGGCGGACAGGTCCCGCTCGATCGCGGCTAGCTCCTCGGGCGTGCCCTGCACCCGCGGCCCGGTGAACCAGTGGCGCGCCGAGACGAGCCAGTAGATGCCGGCGAAGCCCAGCACGACCGCCACGGCGATCACCGTGTAGTTGAAGTTGCCCCAGTGGATCGGGCTCGCGGTCGGCAGCATGAACAGGATCGTGATGAACACCACCCACACGACCGCGATGATGCCGACCGGGTAGCTCCAGCGGCCCAGGTGCCAGGGGCCGCGCTGGAAGCTGGCGCCCTGCCGCAGCCGCAGGAAGGTCGGCAGCACGTAGGCGATGTAGAGGCCGATCACCGCGATCGAGGTGACGGCCGCGTAGGCGGTCGCATTCCACAGGTAGGGCAGGCCGAGTATGAGGGCGCTGGCGGCGGCGAGCCAGATGGCGTTGGTCGGGGTCCTCGTCCGCTTGTTCACCCGGTGCCAGACCGAGGAGGCGGGCAGCGCGCCGTCACGGGAGAAGGCATAGATCATCCGCGAGTTCGCGGTCACCGACGACATCCCGCAGAACAGCTGGGCGCCGATCGCGACCAGCAGCAGCAGCTTCCCGCCGGTGGCGCCGATGGCGTCGATGAAGATCTGGGCCGGGGGGACGCCGGTAGCCGAGCCGAGCTCGGCCGAGTAGTTCTGGATGGCGAAGGTGATGCCGATCAGCAGGATCCAGCCCGCGAACAGCGACACCAGGATGGACATCACGATGCCACGCGGGCCGCTCCGGGCGGCCTGGTGGGTCTCCTCGGTCATGTGCGCCGAGGCGTCATATCCGGTGAAGGTGTACTGGGCCAGCAGCAGGCCGAGCAGCAGCACGTAGAAGATGCTGTGCCAGCCGGTGATGTTGTAGGTGGAGGTGAACACGAACTGCGCTGACTGGTGATGCGACGGCACGAACGTCAGCACGGCGACGATGACCAGCACGCCCAGGATGTGCCACCACACGCTCACGTCGTTCAGCATGGCGACGAGCCGGATGCCGAACTGGTTCAGCAGCCCGTGCAGCAGCAGCACGATGGCGAAGATCAGGATCGTGACCCAGTGCTTGGTACTGAGCCCGAACTGCAGGTTCAGCAGCGCGTTGATGAAGAAGGCAGCGCCGAAGTCGATGCCCGCCGTCACCGCGACCTGGCCGAGGAAATTGAACCAGCCGGTGAACCAGGACCAGGCCGGCCCATTGCGCCGGGCCAGCTTGGCCGACCAGTAGTACAGGCCCCCCGCGGTCGGGAAGCTGGAGCAGACCTCGGCCATCGACAGGCCGACGAGCAGCGTCATGACGCCGACGATGGGCCAGCCCCAGACAATGATGGCGGGGCCGCCCGTGCCCATGCCGTACCCGTACAGGGTCAGGCAGCCGGACAGGATCGAGATGATCGTGAACGACACGGCGAAGTTCGAGAAGCCCGACATCCGCCTGCGCAGTTCCTGGGCGTAGCCGAGCAGGTGCAGGGTTTCCTCGTCGCTGCTGAGCGGCGCTTGCGCCGACTGCTCGTTGACCGACACGACGTGCTCCTTGGGGACGGGACCGCGGGAAGGGGCTGTGCCATCTGCCGCCAGCGAAGGCTGGCCGACGGCTGTCGATTTAATGGTCTAATATCAGACCAATGATGAGCAGGTCCGGGTAAATGTTCAAGACCCCGGCCCGGATTCGTCACTCGCGCCTCATGGTCACCGGCACGCGGGCGGCGGGGACCCGCGTGCCGGCGGACGCGGGCACGCGGTCGCGGCTGGCCGTTCAGCGTCGTCCGGGCGGAGGCGGTTGAGGTGAGTGAGGGCGTCGACCTGACCGGCGTGCTGCGGCCGGTGCGGCAGGGCAACGCCTTCGAGGAGACGGTCGAGCGGCTGCTGACCGTGGTCAAGCTCGGCCTGGTCGCGCCGGGGGAGCGGTTCCCGGCCGAGCGGGAACTCGCTGCTCAGCTGGGGATCAGCCGGATCACGCTGCGGGAGGCCATCCATGAGCTGCACCAGGCCGGCTATGTGGTGTCCCGGCGGGGCAGGTCCGGCGGGACCTTCGTGACTTACACGCCGCCAGCACCGGACCGCGCGGAGCTGCGCCGCCTGGCCGCGCAGCACGGTGACAGCCTCACCGATGCGCTGACCTTCCGGCTCGCGGTGGAGACCGGTGCCGCCGAGGTCCTCGCGAGCCTGATCGCGCGCGGCGGTCCCGGACCGGGCAGCCGCACCGGGCGCCGCACCGCGCCGGGACAAGGCGCCGCGCCGGGACAAGGCGGCGGCCCGGGACAAGACGGCGTGCCGGGGCAGCCGAACGGGCCGGGACAAGGCGACCGGCCAGGGCAGGACGGGCAGCTGGGCAGCGACGCCGGGCGGCTGCGGGAGACCCTGCTAGCCAGGCTGGCTGAGGTCAACGGCGCCTGCCCGGAGGATTACCGCCGCCTGGACACCCGCTTTCACCTGGCCATCGCGGAGCTGACCGGATCCAGCCTGCTGGCCGCCGCCTGCGCCGATGCCCGGATGCGGCTCAATGACCTGCTGAACGCGATCCCGGTGCTGCGGCACAACATCCGGCATACCGCCCGGCAGCACGCCGCCATCGTGGCGGCGGTGCTGGCCGGCGATGCGGACCAGGCCAGGCGGGCCGTGGCCGAGCACCTGGAGGGAACCGCGGCCCTGCTGCGCGGCTTCCTCAGCTGAGCCGGCCCCCGGCTCGGTCACGGGCTGGCATCAGGCAGCAGATGGCCGGGAATTCCGATCGGATTACGCAACGGAAGCGCCGCGCTGGCGGCCTGGCTCACCGGCCCGAGCAGCCGGGCGAGCTCCTCGGTCCGGTCCCGGCCCAGCCGCGCCCAGGGCCGCCCGGCGGCCAGGTCAGTGGCCGCCTCGATGCTGACGTGCGCGGCCAGGCCCGCAGCCGTGGCGGCGCCGCGCGGATCCAGCCAGCCCTGGTCGGCCAGCCGGCCAGCCGCCGCCTCCCATTCATCGTCGGTCCAGCCGCGGGCCGGCTGGACCTCATCGCGGAACCAGCCGCGGCCCGCGGGCCCGCGGGCCGGCCCTCCGGCGTCGCCTGCGGCGCTCCTGGCCAGCTCGACGCCAGAGCGCAGGGCAAGCGCCTCGCAGCCGTCCAGGCCCGCCGCGACCAGCGCCGCGACGTGACCGTCGCCCCGGTGCTCGCGCAGCACCGTGGCCGCGTGCCAGAGCCTGGCCAGCGGCGCGGCCGGGATCGGCTGGGCGGCGTTCGGGCCGCCGAGCGGCCGGCCTGCCCCGTCGATGTCCTCGATAGCCGCAGCGAGCAGGCTGGCCGCCGTCTCGATGCTGGCCGTAACCGGCTCGCCGGCCGCCAGCCCCAGCAGTCGGCCCAGCCCGGCCACGGCGCCTTCTGACCGGACCAGCAGGGCGCGCTCCGGGGTGATCAGCTGCCAGACTGCCGGGAGGGCCCTGGCCACCATCGCCGGGGCGAAGCTGAAGAAGGCCGCGATCACGGGCGGCGCGCCCACGGCGCCGATCGGTGCCGCCCGGCCGGCGAAGTAGCCGCGCCAGAAGCCGCGCAGCCCGGCCTGCTCAAAGGCAGCGCGCCCCTCGGCAGTGAAATACGTGACCGCGTGCACCGGCTCGAACAGGGCCCACAGCTGCCGGGCGGCAGCGGCCGAATCACTCATGCCGGCATCATCCCAGCCGCCGGACGAGCCGGCCGGTGAGGGCCTGTCATCGCCGCACGGGGACCCTGTTTGCGCGCGCGGAACGAATTACGGCACAATGATGTTGTGAAAAGCATGGGACAGGCAGGCGGTCGTGGCATCGGTGCCGGAGGCACCGGTCATGTGCGCATGCCCGAGCCCGCCGCCGGCGGCTCCGAGCGCGGCACCAGGGCCCGGATTGCCCGGCTGATCCTGGAGAACGGGCCGGTCACCGCGGCTGGGCTGTCGGCCAGGCTGGGCCTGACCGCGGCCGCCGTCCGCCGTCATCTGGACAACCTGCTGGCTGACGGCATGATCGAGGTCCGGGTGGCCCGCTCGTACGGGACCAGGGGGCGAGGTCGGCCGGCCAGGCTGTTCGCGATCACCGACGCCGGGCGCAGCGCGTTCGAGCACACCTACGACGACCTGGCCACCAGCGCGCTCCGGTTCATCGCCGAGACGGCCGGGCCCGGCGCGGTCATCCAGTTCGCCCGCCGCCAGGTGGCCGAGCTGGAAAGCCGCTACCGCCAGGCCGTGCAGGCAGCACCGGTCACCGGCCGGGTACAGGCGCTCGCCGAGGCGCTGTCCGCCGACGGCTACGCGGCATCAGCCAGCGGCGCGCCGGCCTCGGCAGGCGGACAGCAGCTCTGCCAGCATCACTGCCCGGTGGCGCACGTGGCCGCCGAGTACCCGCAGCTCTGCGAGGCGGAGACGGAGGCGTTCGGGCGGCTGCTCGGCACCCCGGTGCAGCGCCTCGCCACGATCGCGCACGGCGACGGCGTGTGCACGACGCACGTCAGCCGGCCAGCGCTTGTTCATAGCCGCACCACCACAACCGAGTCCGGAGGATCCTCCGCATGACTGCAATCGCGCACCCCGAGCTTGACGGGCTGGAGCGTTACAAGTTCGGCTGGGCCGACTCTGACGTGGCCGGCGCCGCCGCGCGCCGCGGCCTCAGCGAGGAGGTCGTCCGTGACATCTCGGCCAAGAAGAACGAGCCGCAGTGGATGCTGGACCTGCGGCTGAGAGGCCTGCAGCTGTTCCGCCGCAAGCCGATGCCGACGTGGGGCTCTGACCTGTCCGGGATCGACTTCGAGAACATCAAGTACTTCGTCCGGTCGACGGAGAAGCAGGCGGCCAGCTGGGATGAGCTGCCCGCCGACATCAAGAGCACCTACGACAGGCTGGGGATCCCGGAGGCGGAGAAGCAGCGGCTGATCGCCGGGGTTGCCGCCCAGTATGAGTCGGAGGTCGTCTACCACAAGATCCGCGAGGACCTGGAGGAGAAGGGCGTCATCTTCAAGGACACCGACACGGCGCTGCGGGAGCACCCCGAGCTGTTCCGGGAGTACTTCGCCACGGTGATCCCGGTGGGCGACAACAAGTTCGCGGCGCTGAACACGGCGGTCTGGTCCGGCGGCAGCTTCATCTACGTGCCGAAGGGCGTCAACGTCGAGATCCCGCTGCAGGCCTACTTCCGGATCAACACCGAGAACATGGGCCAGTTCGAGCGGACCCTGATCATCGTCGACGAGGGCGCCAGCGTGCACTACGTCGAGGGCTGCACCGCGCCGATCTACTCATCGGACTCGCTGCACTCCGCGGTCGTCGAGATCATCGTCAAGGCCGGCGCGCACTGCCGCTACACGACCATCCAGAACTGGTCGAACAACGTGTACAACCTGGTCACCAAGCGCGCGGTCGCGCAGGCCGGGGCCAGCATGGAGTGGGTCGACGGGAACATCGGCTCCAAGGTGACGATGAAGTACCCGGCGGTCTACCTGATGGGCGAGCACGCCAGGGGCGAGACCCTCTCCGTCGCGTTCGCCGGCACCGGCCAGCACCAGGACGCCGGAGCCAAGATGGTGCACCTGGCGCCGAACACCTCCTCGCAGATCATCTCCAAGTCGGTGGCCCGGGCCGGCGGCCGGACCTCCTACCGCGGCCTGGTCCAGGTGCAGGAGGGCGCCGCGCACTCCAAGTCGACGGTGAAGTGCGACGCGCTGCTGGTGGACGCCATCAGCCGCAGCGACACCTACCCCTACGTGGACGTCCGTGAGGACGACGTGGAGATGGGGCACGAGGCGACGGTCTCCAAGATCTCCGAGGACCAGCTGTTCTACCTGATGAGCCGGGGCATGACCGAGGACGAGGCGATGGCCACCATCGTCCGCGGGTTCGTCGAGCCGATCGCCCGCGAGCTGCCGATGGAGTACGCGCTCGAGCTGAACCGGCTGATCGAGCTTCAGATGGAAGGAGCGGTTGGCTGATGTCAGGCCTGCAGGGGGCCGTGGAATCCGCGGCTCCCGTCTCCAGGCTGCACGAGCGGCAGTCTTACGATCCGGCGGACTTCGGCGTGCCGACAGGCCGCGAGGAGGAGTGGCGGTTCACGCCGCTGCGCCGTCTGCGCGGCCTGCATTCTGATTCTGACCTGGCGGCCGGCAAGGTGGCCGTGGAAGCCAGCGCCGAGTCGCCGGTCGCCGTTGTGCGTGCGCAACACGGCGACCGGCGACTCGGCGCCGCCTATGTACCCTCGGACCGGGTCAGTGCCAGGGCGTTCGCGTCCTTTGACGAGGCTACGGTGATCAGCGTTCCGGCTGAGTTTGAGGGCAGCAGGCCGGTGCATGTCGCCGTGCGCGGTGAGGACGCTGGGGGTGCGGCCTTCGGCCACCTGCTGGTGGAGGTCGGGGCGAACGCCCGCGCGACTGTGGTGCTGGAGCACAGCGGGTCGGCGACGTACGCGGACAACGTCGAGCTGGTGCTGGGAGACGGGGCGGCGCTGACTGTCGTGTCGCTGCAGAACTGGGCGTCCGACGCGGTGCACGTGTCGCATCATCACGCCCAGCTGGGGCGGGACGCGAAGCTCACGCATACGGCGGTCACGCTCGGCGGCAGCGTGGTGCGGCTGGCCCCGTCGGTCCGGTACGCGGGCCCGGGCGGCGACGCCGATCTGCGCGGCCTGTACTTCGCCGACGCGGGCCAGCACCTGGAGCACCGGCTGTATGTCGATCACAGCGAGCGCAACTGCCGCAGCCGGGTCAGCTACAAGGGCGCGCTGCAGGGCCAGGACGCGCACGCCGTCTGGATCGGCGACGTGGTCATCCGGCCGGAGGCGACCGGCACCGACACCTACGAGTACAACCGGAACCTGGTGCTGACCGACGGCACCCGGGTGGACTCGGTGCCGAACCTGGAGATCCTGACCGGCGAGGTGCTCGGCGCCGGGCACGCCAGTGCCAGCGGCCGCCTGGAAGATCATCACCTGTTCTACCTGATGACCCGGGGCATCCCGTTCGAGGAGGCGCGGCGGCTGGTGATCCGCGGCTTCTTCGGCGAGCTGATCAACCAGATCGAGGTGCCGGACCTGCGGGACCGGATCACCGCGGCGATCGAGGCGGAGCTGGCATGAGCGGCGAGAACTTCGTCCGGGTGTGCTCGCTGGCCGACGTGCCGGAGGAGGGCGCGGCCGGTTTCGACGTGGCAGGCACGCCGGTGGCGATCATCCGGGCCGGCGGCGAGATCTTCGCGCTGCACGATGTGTGCTCGCATGAGGAGGTCCCGCTGTCGGAGGGCGAGGTGTACGACTGCACGGTGGAGTGCTGGCTGCACGGCTCCTGCTTCGACCTGCGCTCCGGCAAGCCCACCGGCCCGCCAGCGACCAAGCCGGTTGCCATCTACCCAGTGAAGATCGACGGCGGCGACGTTCTCGTCGCGCTGTCCTGACCGTGCCAGAAGACCAGGAGAGATGATGGCCACCCTAGAGATCCGTGACCTGCACGCCAGCGTGACGGATGCGGCTGGCGAGAGCCGTGAGGTACTGCGCGGCGTGGACCTGACGGTTGCCGCCGGGCAGACCCACGCGATCATGGGCCCGAACGGATCGGGCAAGACGACGCTGGCCTACGCGATCGCCGGGCACCCGCGGTACCAGGTGACCCAGGGCTCGATCACGCTGGACGGCGAGGACGTGCTGGCGATGAGCGTGGACGCGCGGGCCAGGGCCGGGCTGTTCCTGGCCATGCAGTACCCGGTCGAGGTGCCCGGCGTCTCGGTGTCGAACTTCCTGCGCACCGCGATCACCGCGGTCCGCGGCGAGGCGCCCAAGCTGCGCACCTTCATCAAGGAGCTGCGCACGGCCATGGACGACCTGTCGATGGACCCGGCGTTCGCCGAGCGGAACCTGAACGAGGGGTTCTCCGGCGGCGAGAAGAAACGGCACGAGATCCTGCAGCTGCAGCTGCTCAACCCCAAGATCGCCATCCTGGACGAGACCGACTCGGGGCTGGACATCGACGCCCTGCGCATCGTTTCGGCGGGTATCAACAAGTTCCGCGAGGACCAGAGCCACGGGGTGCTGCTGATCACCCACTACACCCGGATCCTGCGGTACGTGCAGCCGGACTTCGTGCACGTGTTCGTCGCCGGCCGGATCGTCGCGGAGGGCGGCGCCGAGCTGGCCGAGGAGCTGGAGACCAGCGGCTACGAGCGGTTCATCAACTCGGGCGCGGCGGCGTGACCGTGACCGGGGCTGAGCAGCAGGCCGGCCCGAGACGCCAGCCGCGCCGCTGGACACCGAGGCGGTCCGGGCGGACTTCCCGATCCTCGGCCGGGCGGTGCGCGGCGGCAGCCACCTGGTCTACCTGGACTCCGGCGCCACCTCGCAGAAGCCCCGCCAGGTCCTGGATGCCGAGCGCGACTTCTACACGATGCACAACTCGGCGGCGCACCGGGGCGCGCACCTGCTCGGCGAGGAGGCCACCGACGCCTACGAGGGGGCGCGGGCTCGCGTCGCCCGGTTCCTCGGCGCCCCCCCCGGCGAGATCGTCTTCACCAAGAGCGCGACCGAGGCGATCAACCTGGTCGCCTACGCGCTCAGCAATGCCGGCACCGCTGGCCCGGAGGCGGCCCGCTTCCGGATCGGTCCCGGCGACGAGGTCCTGATCACCGAGATGGAGCACCACGCCAACCTGGTGCCCTGGCAGCAGCTCTGCCAGCGAACCGGCGCGACGCTGCGCTGGCTGGGCGTGACCCCGGACGGCCGGCTCGATCTCAGCAACGTGACCGAGCTGATCAGCGACCGGACGAAGATCGTCGCAGTCACCCACCAGTCCAACGTGACCGGGACGGTCCCGCCGGTCGGCGAGATCAGCAAGCTGGCCCATGCCCGCGGCGCGCTGGTGATCGCCGACGGCGCCCAGTCCGTCCCGCACCAGCCCGTCAGCGTGGCCGATCTCGGCCCTGACTTCCTGGCCTTCTCCGCGCACAAGATGCTCGGCCCGTCCGGCATCGGGGTGCTGTGGGGACGGCGCGAGCTGCTGGAGAGCATGCCGCCGTACGTGACCGGCGGCTCGATGATCGAGATCGTCCGGATGGAGGGCTCGACCTTCCTGCCACCGCCGGAGCGATTCGAGGCCGGGGTGCCGCCGGCCGCCCAGGCGGTCGGCCTGGCCGCGGCCTGCGATTACCTGGACCGGCTCGGCATGGCCAGCGTGGCTGCCCATGAGGAGTCCCTGACGCGGCACGCGCTGGAGGCCGTGGGCAGCATCAGCGGGGTCCGCATCCTCGGGCCGCTGACGACCGAGCATCGCGGTGGCGCCATCTCCTTCCTGGTCGATGACGTGCACCCGCACGATGTCGGGCAGGTCCTGGACGAGCTGGGCATCGCCGTGCGCACCGGCCACCACTGCGCCTGGCCGCTGCACCGCGCGCTCGGCGCGCAGGCCAGCACCCGGGCGACCTTCTACGTCTACAACACCCACGACGAGGTCGACGCGCTGGCCGACGGCATCCGCCAGGCGCAGAAGTTCTTCGGGGCGGGCTAGGGCCGGGAGATGTCGATGCAGCTGGAGTCCATGTACCAGGAGATCATCCTGGACCATTACCGTCATCCGCACCATTCCGGGCTGCGCGAGCCATATGACGCCGAGGTCCAGCACGTCAACCCCACCTGCGGGGACGAGGTGACGCTCCGGGTCACGCTGAAGGACGCGGGCGGCGACACGGTGGTGGCTGACGTGTCCTACCAGGCGCTGGGCTGCTCGATCAGCCAGGCCAGCACGTCCGTGCTGGCCGACATGGTCATCGGCAGGCCGGTAGCCGAGGCGATGGACATCAGCGCCGAGTTCCTGCAGCTGATGCAGTCCCGCGGGGAGGGCGAGCCGGACGAGGACGTGCTCGGTGACGCGGTGGCGTTCGAGGGCGTGTCCAGGTACCCGGCCAGGATCAAGTGCGCGCTGCTGGGCTGGATGGCCTGGAAGGACGCGACCGCGCGGGCGCTGGACAGCGGTGACCTGGCGGCTGGCCAGCAGGATCCGCAGCAAGCCGACGATGGCCGCGCAGCCGACGATGGCCGCGTAGCCGAAAATGGCCGCGTAGCCGAAAATGGCCGCGTAGCCGAAAATGGCAGGGAGCAGATATGACCGAGTACGTGACCGAGACCGAGACCGCAGCCGAGCCGGGCGCTGAGGAGGCCCAGGCCAATCCGGAAGCGCAGTTGCCCGCTGCGGGCACCGAGGCCGGCCTGGCCCCGGAGACCGAGGACCTGCTCGAGGCGCTGCGGGACGTGATGGACCCCGAGCTCGAGGTGAACGTGGTGGACCTCGGCCTGGTCTACGGCATCACCCTGAGCGAGGACCGGGTCGCGACCATCGACATGACCCTGACCAGCGCGGCCTGCCCGCTGACGGACGTGATCGAGGACCAGGCCAAGGTTGCCCTGGACGGCCTGGTCAGCGACCTGCGCATCAACTGGGTGTGGCTGCCGCCGTGGGGACCGGACAAGATCACCGAGGACGGCCGCGAGCAGCTGCGCGCGATGGGCTTCAACGTCTGAGCTTCGCTAACGCTGTTCCATTCTCCACGAGTTAAGTGCTACACGGGTTACGTGCTACACTTATACTGGTAAGTACGGGAGGAAGCGTGACGAATCTGACCTTGTCGGTTGATGACCAGCTGCTGCAGCGCGCCCGGATCCGGGCGATGCAGCAGGGGACATCGGTCAATGCCCTGGTGCGAGACTATATCGCCAGGCTGGCCGGCCAGTCCGCGGCAGCCGAGGGAGTAGCGGAATTCCTCGAGGCTGTCTCCGCTGCCGGGGCGAGCAGCGGGCCCGGCGGCCGTGCCTGGACGCGCGACGAGCTCCATGAGCGGTAGGTCGTTCCTCGACACGAACATCGTCGTTTATGCCGCGGATGAGAGCCCGGCGGAGCGGGACAAGCACCTGACCGCTGTGGAGCTGCTGAGGCAGGAACCTGACAGCCTGGTCCTGAGCACGCAGGTTCTGCAGGAGTTCTACTACGTCGTCACGCGCAGGATCGCGATGCCGCTCGACCCCGACCGGGCCGCCGCCGCAGTCCGGGGCCTGGCCAGGCTCGAGGTAATCCCGGCGGACACCGAGCTGGTCCTGGCGGCGATCACCATCTGCCGCAGCAGCCAGCTCTCGCTCTGGGACGCACTGATCATCGAGGCGGCTTACCAGGCCGGATGTGAACGAGTGCTGACCGAGGATCTCTCCCATGGCCAGGTGCTCAAGGGTGTGCTGGTAGAAAATCCGTTCCGGCCCGCCGATCCTCGTCGGTAGGGCAGGCATCCTGCGGCCGGCCGTCACGCTCCGAAACCGGGGTTAGCTGACGGAGCGTGCATGCCATCGGCTAAGGTAAGACAGTCATGACTCGCGGCCTGCTTCTTCGCAGCCGCGGCGAGGTCCGGTAACCTCACCGGTCGGCCCCTCGCCGCGGGCCGTTCTGCTGCGCCGACCGATTCCCTTCCCGGTCGAGACCATCCCAGGAGCAGCAGCGTCATGAGTACCTCGCCCAGTCAGCGCCCGTCCGGCATGCCCTGCCATCGCTACCGGCCGTTCCCGGCCGTCGACCTGCCCGACCGCCAGTGGCCGTCGCGCAGCATCACCTCAGCGCCCCGGTGGCTGTCCACCGACCTGCGCGACGGCAACCAGGCCCTGATCGATCCGATGAACGCAGCCCGCAAGCAGGCGATGTTCGACCTGCTCGTGCGGATGGGCTACAAGGAGATCGAGGTCGGGTTCCCGGCCGCGAGCCAGACCGAGTTCGACTTCATCCGCAGCCTGATCGAGGGCGGCTCGGTACCCGACGACGTGCGCATCTCCGTGCTGACGCAGGCCAGGGAAGAGCTGATCGAGCGCACCGTGCAGTCGCTGGCGGGAGCCCGCCAGGCCACCGTGCACCTGTACAACGCGGCGGCCCCGGTGTTCCGCGGCGTCGTCTTCGGCTGGGCGGGTGACGGGCGCGCGGAGTGCAAGGCCGTGGCCGTCGACGGCACCCGCGCGGTGATCAAGTTCGCCGAGACCTACCTGAGCGGCACCGACTTCGGCTACGAGTACTCGCCGGAGATCTTCATGGACACCGAGCTGGATTTCTCGCTGGAGATCTGCGAGGCCGTGATGGACGCCTGGCAGCCGGGGCCCGATCGCGAGATCGTGCTCAACCTGCCCTGCACGGTCGAGCGCTCCACCCCGAACGTCTACGCCGACCAGATCGAGTGGATGAGCCGTCGGCTGACCAGGCGCGAGCACGTGGTCCTGTCGGTGCACACGCACAACGACCGGGGCACGGCGACCGCGGACGCCGAGCTGGCCGTGCTGGCCGGCGCGCAGCGGGTGGAAGGCTGCCTGTTCGGCAACGGCGAGCGGTCCGGGAATGTGGACCTGGTGACGCTCGGCCTGAACCTCTACAGCCAGGGCATTGACCCGATGATCGACTTCAGCGACATCGACGAGATCCGCCGGACCGTCGAGTACTGCAACGGCATCGGCGTGCACGAGCGGCACCCCTACGCCGGAGACCTGGTCTACACCTCGTTCTCCGGCTCGCACCAGGACGCGATCAAGAAGGGCTTCGATCATCTCGAGCGGATCGCGGCGGAGGCCGGGGAGCCGGTCGCCGAGCTGCCCTGGTCGATGCCGTACCTGCCAATCGACCCGCAGGACGTGGGCCGCTCGTATGAGGCGGTCATCCGGGTCAACTCGCAGTCCGGCAAGGGCGGCGTGGCCTACATCATGAAGCACGACCACCACCTGGACCTGCCGCGCCGCCTGCAGATCGAGTTCAGCCAGGTCATCCAGCGGCACACCGACGACCAGGGCGGCGAGGTGGATGCCGCGCAGATGTGGCAGATCTTCGCATCCGAGTACCTGGAGGACGGCCCGTTCGAGCTGATCAGCTTCAGCTCGGCCAGCGACGACGGGACGGAGCGGATCACTACCACGGTGCGCGCCTTCGGCGCCGAGCACACCCTGACCGGCGTCGGCAATGGCCCGATCGCCGCGTTCTGCCAGGCTCTCTCGCCGATTGACCTGGGCCTGGGCGGCGTCAGCGTGCGGGTGCTCGACTACGCCGAGCACGCGCTCTCAGCCGGGCGGGACGCCGAGGCGGCCGCTTACCTGGAAATCGAGGTCGGCGACCGGGTGCTGTGGGGAGTCGGGATCAGCGAGTCGATCGTGCGGGCCTCGCTGCGCGCCGTGATCAGCGCCATGAACCGGGCCGCCCGCGAGCGGGCCGGCGAAGCCGCCGGCCCGGGTCCTGGCTGGACAGGCTCCGGCGGCGCGGGCTCCGCCGGCTCGGTCCCCATGCTGAACACCCGGCTGCCGCGGACGTCCGCCTCGGTGATCTCGATCAGGTCGGCCCGGCTGATCTGGCCGCCGGCGGTGACCAGCCGCCGGGCCTGGCGCAGCCGGAGCCGGTCGATGGCGTTGCGCATGCTCCGCGCGTTCGCGAACCGCGGCTGGTGCATGCGCAGCTCGATGTACTCGCGGAACGCCGCGGCCGCGCCGGGGGAGAACCGGTACTGCTCCTGCTCCAGCATCAGCTCGGATATCTGCATCAGCTCCTCGAGGCTGAAATCCGGGAAGTCGATGTTGTGCGCGATCCGCGACGCCATGCCGGGGTTGGACCGGAAGAAGACGTCCATCCGGTCGGCGTAGCCGGCCAGGATGACCACCAGGTCGTCCCGGTTCGTCTCCATGAACTGGAGCAGGATCTCGATGGCCTCCTGGCCGTAGTCCCGCTCGTTGTCCGGCCGGTAGAGGTAGTAGGCCTCGTCGATCAGCAGCACGCCGCCCATCGCGCGCTTGAGTACCTCCTTGGTCTTCGGCGCGGTGTGGCCCACGTACTGGCCGACCAGGTCGTCGCGGGTCACCGCGACGAGGTGGCCCTTGCGCAGGTAGCCCAGCTCGCGCAGCAGCTCGCCCATCCGCATGGCCAGGGTCGTCTTGCCCGTGCCGGGGCTGCCGGTGAAGCACATGTGCAGGCTGGGCCGGGTCGAGCCGAGCCCGTACCGGCCGCGGAGCTTGTCGACGAGCAGCAGCGCCGCGATCTCCCGGACCCGGGCCTTGACCGGGGCGAGCCCGATGAAGTCGCGGTCCAGCTCGGCCAGGATCGCGGAGATGTGCAGCGCCTGCTGTTCCGCGGTGATGTCGATCGTCGCGTCCGGGGCCAGCGGGCTCGCGTGGTCGCCGCCCGCCCCGTCGCCGGGCTGGCCGTCACGGGGCTGGCTGTCACCGGGGCCGCCCCCCGGCCGGGGCATGGCGAAGCCGGAAGGCGGCCGGCCGAGGGGAGGGCGGGCGAGGGGCGGGCGGGCGGGATCATCCGTCATCAGCTGCCGCTCCTGCCGTCACCGTTGCTGGCGTACCGGTCGCCGCCTGGCCGGTCGGTCGCATAGGGATGCAGCGAGTACCGGACCTGGCGGCCCCGGACCTCCTGGCGGTCCAGCCGGAAGCCGGGCTCGTCCGCGGGACGGCCGACGATGAAGCTCATGGCGGTCGTCTGGCGGCCGAGGCTCGCGTCATAGGCGGTGAGCCGGATGTAGTAACCGGGACAGGCCGTGCGGCAGGCGTTGACCTCGTGCAGCGCCGCTGAGCCGTCCGCGATGTCGAACATCGGCAGCCCCCACATCTCCCAGTACACGTTGCGGGGATGCGGGTCGTCGGTGTACTCCACCGCGATGGACCAGCCGTGATCGATCGCGTACTGGGCCTGCGCCTCGATCTCGGCGTCGGTGAGGTCTGGCAGGTAGGAGAAGGTGCCCTGGGTAATGCGCATGTGAGGCTCCGCTGTCTGGTGGCCGGTCAGCTGACCGACGGCGTCACGGTGACGTCCGGGGTGTCGGTGGACTCGTAGTTGAAGGTGATGTCACCCCAGGTGTCGATCGCGACCTGGAGCTCGCGCGAGTGCTTGCAGGCCGCGGCGAGAATGTCGCTGGCCTCGCGGCGGAAGTCCCGGCCCTCGTTGCGGGCCTTGATCATCGCCTCCACGGCGACCCGGTTGGCCGTGGCGCCGGCCGCGACGCCCATCGGGTGGCCGATGGTCCCGCCGCCGAACTGCAGGATGACGTCCTCGCCCAGGTAGCCGAGCAGGTCGCCCATCTGGCCGGCATGAATGCCGCCGGAGGCGACCGGCATGGTGCCCGGCATCGAGCCCCAGTCCTGCTCGAAGTACAGCCCGTGGGTCAGGTCCAGCGGGTTCTTGTGCTCCCGCAGGATGTCGTAGTAGCCCTGCACCATCGCGGGATCGCCCTCCAGCTTGCCGACGACCGTGCCCGCGTGGATATGGTCCACGCCGATCAGCCGGCACCACTTGGCGAGGACGCGGAAGCTGACGCCGTGCGACTTCTGCCGCGTGTAGGTGGAGTGACCGGCCCGGTGCAGGTGCAGCAGCACGCCGTTGGCCCTGGCCCAGTTGGACATGGAGTGCAGTGCCGTGTAGCCGACGGTCAGGTCCACCATGATGACGATGCTGCCGAGTTCCTTGGCGAACTCGGCCCGCTCGTACATCTCCTCCATCGAGGCCGCGGTGACGTTGAGGTAATGACCCTTGACCTCGCCGGTCTGCTCGGCGGCCCGGTTCACTCCCTCCATCGTGAACAGGAACCGGTCGCGCCAGCGCTGGAAGGGCTGGGAGTTGGTGTTCTCGTCATCCTTGGTGAAGTCCAGCCCGCCGCGCAGCGCCTCGTAGACGACCCGGCCGTAGTTGCGGGCGGACAGGCCGAGCTTGGGCTTGGTGGTCGCGCCGATCAGCGGCCTGCCGTACTTGTTCAGGTACTCGCGCTCCATCACGATGCCATGCGGCGGCCCGTGGAAGGTCTTGACGTAGTGCAGCGGGATCCGCATGTCCTCCAGCCGCAGCGACCGCAGGGCCTTGAAGCCGAAGACGTTGCCGATGATGGAGGAGGTGAGGTTGGGAATCGACCCCTCCTCGAACAAGTCGATGTCGTAGGCGATGTAGGCGATGTACTCGCCCTCGCGGCCCGGCACGGGGTCCACCCGGTAGCACTTGGCCTGGTAATGGTCATAGGCGGTGAGCCGGTCGGTCCACACCACGGTCCAGGTCGCCGTGGAGGACTCGCCGGCCACGGCCGCGCCCGCTTCCTCGGGGGGGACGCCTGGCTGCGGCGCGATCCTGAACGCGGCGAGCACGTCGGTGTCCTTCGGCTGGTAGTCCGCGTCGTAATAGCCCATCTCGGCGTACGGGATGACTCCCGCACTCCAGCGGCTCTGCTCGGTCGTCATGCTGCCCTCCGCGCTCGTCCTGCTCCTGCTCCCATCGTGACGCCAGGTACCGTTCAATGTCTAACGAGGATTTGCGGAGATTCCATAAGGAAACGCTTAGGAATTGCGCGGCTGGCCGGCCGCTATCCCCGGCCAGAGGCGGGTGACGGTCGCCGCGCGGGCTTGAGGCGCCGGAAGCCCCCGTCGCTGAGGGCCTGTCCGACCAGCCAGGTGGCCGGCTCGGCGAGCGGTCCCGGCCGGCCGACGAGGTACCAGTCGCGGTGCAGCGGCGTGCCGGGGACGGCGAGCTCGCGCAGCCGGCCGCTGGCGAGCTCGGGCTCGATGGCGTCCCGCGAGACCAGGGTGACGCCCAGGCCGATGCCCGCTGACTCCCTGATGGCGCCGTTCGAGCCGAGGGTCAGCGACAGCGGCGTGATGTCCAGGTCGGCGAGCAGAGCCTCAGCGGTGGCGCGGGTGCCTGATCCCGGCTCGCGCATGAGCCAGGTCTGGCGGGCCAGCCAGGGCACCATGTCATCGCTGCCGCGGGCGCGGGCCAGCGCGGCTGCCGCGACAACGACCAGGTGGTTGGGGCGGACGGCCAGGACCTCGAGGTCGCTGCCCGGCGCCGGCAGGCCGGCCAGCACGAGGTCGACCTGATGGCGCTCGAGCAGCGAGGTGACACGCTCCCGGTTTCCCGCCTGCACGAGCACCCCGACGTTGGGGTGGCGCTGCAGGAATCCGCTGAGCAGGCCGGGCATGATCTGCTCGGCCGCGGTGGTGACCGCCGCGATGCGCAGCTCGCCGCGCTCGGGATCGGCCGCCGCGGCGGCCGCGCGCGAGGCTTCCTCCAGCAGGCCGAGTGCGCGGCGCGCATAGCCGGCGAAGACCAGGCCAGCTGGCGTCAGCCGGACCCCGCGTCCTTCCGGCTGCAGCAGCTGAACCGCGAGCGATCGCTGCAGCGCAGCCAGGGAAGCGGAGATGGCGGCCTGCGTGACGACCAGTTCCTCGGCGGCGCTGCGGACGGACCCGCTGTCCGCCACGGCGAGGAAGGTGCGCAGCTGATTCAGTGTCAACGCCCGTGCCCACTCTCACGCCGGGGAAAATCATCAGCATCTGCTCGGGTCAGGAGCGCCACTTATCAGGATATCGGGTCAGGAGCGCCACTTATCAGGATAGAGGTGGCGCTGCGGCGCCGGCCTCGGTATCGGGACGGCTGCCTGATGAGAGCTACCGCTGGTAGAAGGGGCTGCCGAAGGCGGATACCCAGGAGTCGATGACGTCCGGGTCGCCCTCACCGGGAAAGGTCACGTCGATCGGGAAGTCGGCGTCCCGCGACGTCGTCATCGCCGCCTGCTCGACCGCGGTGATGACCGCCTGCTGGGCGTCGCAGTCCGCCGGATCGTCCAGCGTCACCGAGATGATCAGGCCCTCCCCGGCGGACTCGACCGACAGCCAGGCCGCGGCGGCCTGCCGGACGAGGCGCACGAGCGCGAGCCCGTCGCCGATGCCCGCCAGCAGGGCCAGCGGCCCGGCCGGCACGGGGCCGACCCTGATCTGGCCGGGATCGTGCTCGACCCGCACCGAGGCCAGGTAGGCCACCCCCTCCGGATACACGGGAACGCTCTCGCCGCCGCCGGGGTTCAGCGCGATGCCGAGCGGCGCAGGCAGCAGCCTGGCCAGGTCCGCGGCCCGGACCACCATGTGCGGCGGCGGCCCGAGAGCGGGCTCCCCGGCGGCGGCCAGCAGCCGGTCGGCTGAGGTAAACGCGGGCACGAACTCGCTGCCAAGGTAGGTGACGGTGGGCAGGCTGACCGCTGAGCCGTCGGTGACGGGCCGGCCGTCCGCCGGCAGCGGCAGCCAGAGCCGGCCCTGGCTGAGCACGTCGAGCAGTTCGCCCACCCGGCTGACGTTGCGGATCGCCGCCGCGAAGGCGCGCTCCACGGCGTCATCGCCCAGGCTGGCCGGCCCGCGCGTGGCAGTGTGGTCCCCGGGGACTGTCCCCGGCGCGGCGCCGGCCGGAGTCGCCTGCCGCTGTCCGGGGACTGACACTGAATCCACTGGCCCTGCTGTCATCTAACGGATAGTAAGCGCTCGGAGGCTTTGAGTAGTGGCAAACGACGGAGGCGGCGGCCGATGGCTGGACGTGCCGCCGGAGCGGATAGCGGGCTGGCTCGCCTCCTTCGCGCAGCGGCACGGCCACCCGGTCGTGGCGCAAGCGCCTGACGTGATCACCTGCCGGGCGCCCGATGGCGCCGTCGCGGCCTGCTTCCCGCCCTTCCCGCCCCTCTCGCCCTTCCCGTCCCTCCCGCCCTTCCCGTCCCTCCCGCCCTTCCCGTCCGGCGCGGACGAGGTGGCAGCGACCGCGCTGCGGCTCCGCCAGCATGCGACCGCCGACCGGCTGGTCGGGGTGCTGCTCGTCCGGCTCGGCGGGTACGCGGCGGGGGTGTTCAGCAGCGACGCAGGCAGCCCCGGGGCAGGCGGCGCCGAGCCGGGCGGCGCCGAGCCGGGCGGCGGCCCCCGGCTGATTGCCTCCAAGGTCGGCTCCCGGCTGGTGCACGGGCGCAGTGCGGCCGGCGGCACGTCGCAGCGCCGCTTCGCCCGCCGCCGGGAGAAGCAGGCCGCCGAGGCGCTCGGGGCCGCGGCCGACTGCGCGGCCGCGGTGCTCGGCCCCTACGCCAGCCGGCTGGACGCGGTGGTGCTCGGCGGCGACAAGCGCGCGATGGCCGGGCTGCGCGGCGACCCGCGGCTGGGCCCGCTCTTCGATCTCGCCGTGGATCGCTTCCTCACCGTGCCCGACCCGCGGCTGGCAGTGTTGCGCGGCACGCCCCGGCTGTTCCGGGCGATCCGGGTGCAGCTGACCGAGCCGCGCCGGGAAAGCGCTTTGCCGCGCCGCCCGGATGATCAGTAAACTGAGCCCATGCAGCCGTTCCTGTCGTGACATCGCCTGCCGCCGCCGGGTAGCGCGCGCGAGATGGTGTCCGATTTATCCGTTATGGAACGACGGAAGAGAAACCTTTCCCATGATTTCCGCTCAGGATATTGAGCTGCGCGCTGGCGCGCGCCTGCTGCTGGAGGCGGCATCCTTCCAGCTGGCGGCCGGCGACAGGATCGGCCTGGTCGGCCGGAACGGGGCCGGCAAGACCACCCTGGCCCGGGTGCTGGCCGGCGAGGGCATCCCGGCCGCCGGGACGCTCCGCGCCGGCGGGTCGGTCGGCTACCTGCCGCAGGACACCAGGGTCGGTGACCTGGACGCGCTGGCCATGGACCGGGTGCTGTCCGCTCGGGGGCTGGACGCGCTGCTGCGCGGCATGCGCGAGGCGGAGATCGACATGGCGTCCCCGAGCCCGGCCCGGCGCGACACGGCGGTGCGCCGGTACGGCCAGCTGGAGGAGCGGCTGGTGGTGCTGGGCGGTTACGCCGCCGAGTCGGAGGCCGCCTCGCTGGCAGCCAGCCTCGGGCTGCCGCCCAAGGTGCTCGGGCAGCCGCTGCGGACCCTGTCCGGTGGCCAGCGCCGCCGGGTGGAGCTGGCCAGGATCCTCTTCGGCGGGTCCGACACGCTGCTGCTGGACGAGCCGACCAACCACCTGGATGCCGACTCCGTCTCCTGGCTGCGCGACCACCTGCGGTCATTCCGCGGCGGCCTGGTGGTGATCAGTCACGACACCGCGCTGCTGGAGAACGTGGTCAACAAGGTCTTCCACCTCGACGCCGACCGCAGCGTGCTGGATATCTACAACCTGGGCTGGAGCGCTTACCTGCAGCAGCGCGAGACCGACGCGCGGCGCCGGCGCCGGGAGCGGGCGAATGCCGAGCGGCAGGCCAGCGCGCTGCAGTCGCAGGCCGACAAGATGCGGGCCAAGGCGACCAAGGCGAGGGCAGCGCAGAGCATGCAGAAGCGCGCCGAGCGGCTGCTGGCCGGCGTCAGCGCCGATCGCGCGCCCGACCGGGTTGCGCGGCTGCGCTTCCCGGTGCCGGCGCACTGCGGCCGCACTCCGCTCAGCGCGCGCGGCCTGAGCAAGTCCTACGGCTCGCTGGAAGTTTTCACGGACGTGGACGTGGCGGTGGACCGGGGCTCGCGAGTCGTGGTCCTCGGGCTGAACGGGGCGGGCAAGACGACGCTGCTGCGGCTGCTGGCCGGGATCGAGGAGCCGGACACCGGGGAGGTCCTGCCCGGCCACGGGCTGCGGCTCGGCTACTACGCGCAGGAGCACGAGACGCTCGACAACGAGCGCACCGTGCTGGAGAACATGAAGTCGGCCGCGCCCGGCCTGACCGAGACCGAGCAGCGCAGCGTGCTCGGCTCGTTCCTGTTCTCCGGCGATGACGTCAGCAAGCCGGCGGGCGTGCTGTCCGGCGGGGAGAAGACCAGGCTGGCGCTGGCCCTGCTGGTGGTATCAGGGGCGAACGTCCTGCTGCTGGACGAGCCGACCAACAACCTCGACCCGGGCAGCCGGGCCGAGATCCTGTCCGCGCTTCGCCGCTATCAGGGCGCCATCGTCCTGGTGACGCACGACGAGGGCGCCGTCGACGCGCTCGGTCCCGAGCGCGTCGTGCTGCTGCCCGACGGCGTGGAGGACGCGTGGAGCCAGGAGCTCGCGGACCTGGTCGCGCTCGCCTGATGCCGCGCCGCACCGCCCGCAATGGCCGTGCGTGCCGTCATGAAAAAAGAAATGATCTTTTGCTGCCGTGTGGGTAGCCGATCACGGGCGGATGCGTGATCATGGCGGAATACGGTAACGCAGCGGTCACTTCAGTTCACCAGGAGGTACGCGTGACCGAAACTCTCAAGAAAGGCACCCGAGTGACCGGTGCCGATCGCACGAAGCTGGCGGCGGACCTCAAGAAGCGCTACAGCGCTGGCGAGAGCATCCGGTCACTGGCGGCATCCACCGGCCGCTCCTACGGGTTCATCCACCGGATCCTGACGGAGACCGGCGTGGGCCTGCGCGGCCGGGGCGGCGCGACGCGGGGCAAGGCTAAGGCGAAGCGCTGAGCACCTGACATCTCCAGGACGCTTGTCCTCCCGGCGGCGGCAGCGGGCCGGGTCCGGCTAGCTGCCACGCCGCGGGCCCGCGGGCATGTCCCGCGGGCCGCTCTGTGCCGTAGTCAGCCGTTGATCCGGGAGGACTCATGACGCTCAGTTCGGCGGAGCTGGCCAGCAGCGGGCTGCATCTGCACATCGACGACGCGGTCGCCACCGTCACCCTCAACCGGCCCGAGCGGCGCAACGCGATGACCCCGGGCACCTGGCAGGGGCTGGCGGCCATCGGCGCGAGCCTGCCCGGCCGGGTCCGGGTCGTCGTGGTGCGCGGCGCCGGGCCGTCCTTCTCGGCCGGCATCGATCTGCGCATGTTCGCACCGGAGGGCGTGCCGGGGGAGGAACGTGCCCCGCGCGCGGATGAGCCTGGCTTCGAGGACTGGATCGCCCGCTGCCAGGCGGGCTTCACCTGGCTGCGCGATCCGGCGATCGTGTCCGTGGCCGCCGTGCAGGGGCACGCGATCGGCGCGGGCTGCCAGCTGGCGCTGGCCTGCGACCTGCGGCTGCTGGCTGACGATGCCAAGCTGTGCATCAAGGAACCGGCACTCGGACTGGTGCCCGACCTGACCGGGACGAAGCCACTTGTCGACATTGTCGGGCTGCCTCGTGCGGTCGAGCTGTGCCTGACCGCGCGCACCGTCGAGGCGCGGGAGGCTTTCCAGCTGGGGCTGGGGGAGCTGGTCGTCCCGCTCGCCGAGCTCGGCGGCGCGGTCAGCGACCTGGTGACCGCGCTGCTCGCCACCGACGCGGCGGCCGCGCGGGCGACCAAGGCGCTGCTGATGCAGGCATCGCTGAACTCGCTGGCGGAGCAGGCGGCGGCTGAGCGCCGGGCGCAGGCCCAGCTGCTGCGGGCCCGGCTCGAGCGCTCATCGGGACCGACGGCCTAGGCGCCGGCCGCCCGGGCCGGGCCGCGGCGCGGGTTCGCCCAGAGCTGAGGCGGGAAGAACGCCGGCCGCCGGAAGGTTGGCTGAGCCATGTACGCCAACAACTGGCACGCGATGCGGGGGTTCGCGCGCGACCCCTCGGTCACCAAGCAGCGGCTGAAGCCGGGGACAGTGCGGCGGATCGCCGGGTATGCCCGCCCTTACCGCTGGCAGCTGGGCATCTTCCTGCTGGCCGCGGCGCTGGACGCGGTGGTCACCGTGTCCTACCCGGTGCTGCTCGGAGTGATCATCGACAAGGGGATCCTGCCCAGGCGCCCCGGCGTCGTGCTGGCGCTGGCCGCAGTGGTGGCCGGGCTGGCGGTGTTCGACGCGCTGCTGAACCTCGGCCAGCGCTGGTATACCGCGCGGGTCGGCGAGGGCCTTATCTACGACCTGCGCACCGAGGTCTTCCGGCACGTGCAGCGGCAGCCGATCGCGTTCTTCACCAGGGCGCAGACCGGATCGCTGGTCAGCAGGCTGAACAGTGACGTGATCGGCGCCCAGCAGGCGCTCACCTCGACCCTGTCCTCGGTCGTGTCCAGCGCGCTGCAGCTGATCCTGGTGCTGGTCGCGATGTTCTATTACTCCTGGCTGGTCACGGTCATCGCGCTGGTGCTGATCCCGCTGTTCCTGATCCCGGCCCGTCTCGTCGGGCGCAGGCTGCAGCGGCTGACCAGGGAGTCGATGCAGCTGGACGCGGCCATGGGGTCGACCATGACCGAGCGCTTCAACGTGGCCGGGGCGATGCTGGTCAAGCTGTTCGGCAAGCCGGACAGCGAGAGCCAGGTGTTCGCCGGCCGGGCCGCCCGGGTCCGGGATATCGGCGTGGTGCAGGCCATGTACGGGTCGGCCCTGTTCATCGCGCTGACCCTGCTCGCCTCGCTGGCCACCGCGGTGGTCTACGGGGTCGGCGGCAACCTCGTGATCGACGGCGCGTTCCAGGTCGGCGCGCTGGTCGCGCTGGCCGGCCTGCTCAGCAGGCTCTACGGGCCGATCACCGCGCTGTCCAACGTGCAGGTCAACGTCATGACCGCGCTGGTCAGCTTCGACCGGGTGTTCGAGGTGCTGGACCTGAAGCCGCTGATCGAGGACCGGCCGGGCGCGGCGCCGCTGCGGCTGCCGGCCGGGACCGCGCCGGACGTGAGTTTCGATCATGTGTCGTTCCGCTACCCGGCACCGTCGGAGGTGTCGCTCGCCTCGCTGGAGTCGATCGCGCTGCCGGCGCCCGAGCGCGCCGACGGCCAGCAGGGCGTGCTGCACGACGTGAGCTTCACCGCGCCGGCCGGCTGGCTGACCGCGCTGGTCGGGCCCTCCGGTGCAGGCAAGACCACGATCACGCACCTGGTCTCGCGCCTCTATGACCCCGGCGAGGGCACGGTACGGATCGGCGGAACGGATATCAGGGACGTGACTCAGGACTCGCTGCACGAGGTCGTCGGGGTCGTCACCCAGGACGCGCACATGTTCCATGACACGATCCGGGTCAACCTGGCCTACGCCCGGCCGTCCGCCACCGAGGACGAGCTGGTCGAGGCCTGCCGGGCCGCGCAGATCTGGGACCTCGTCTCGGCCCTGCCGGACGGCCTGGACACGGTCGTGGGCGATCGCGGCTACCGGCTGTCGGGCGGCGAGAAGCAGCGGGTCGCGCTGGCCCGGCTGCTGCTCAAGGCGCCGGCCGTGGTGGTGCTGGATGAGGCGACGGCGCACCTGGACTCGGAGTCCGAGGCGGCGGTGCAGCGCGCGCTGGCGGCGGCGCTGGCCGGCCGGACGTTGATCGTGATCGCGCACCGGCTGTCCACCATCAGGAACGCCGACCAGATCCTGGTGATCGACGGCGGCCGGATCCGCGAGCGCGGCCAGCACGCCGAGCTGCTCGCCGCCGACGGCCTGTACGCCGAGCTGTACCGGACGCAGTTCGCCAGCCAGGAGCCGGCCACGCTGGCCGCAGCGGCCGGATCCGCCCCTCAGCTGCCATAACCCTCAGCTGCCATAACCCTCAGCTGCCGTAGCCGACCCGGCGAAGCTCCGGCCCGGCTATCTTGCCGACCTCGGCGAGCTGCGGGGCGGTGAGCAACCGGGTCCAGCCGCCGGCCCGGCCGGCCCGCTGGCCAGCCGGGCCGGCGACGCGGATGGGCGCGACCGGGCCGCCGATGAAATCCGAGACCGCCGCGGCGGCGCCCGCCGGATCGCGCAGGACCTGCTCGTAGCGCAGCGTGGTCAGCTGCTCGGCCGGCAGGCTCGTGCGCAGCCGGGCCATCTTCCGCACCGAGCCGCGCCAGCGCATGGCGCACTTGCCGGCCAGTGACAGTCCCGGCCAGCTGGCCAGGTCCTGCTCGGTCTCGATGCCGAAGAAGGGATGCGGGAACTCGTGACCGATGTTCGCCAGGCCGCGGCCGAACCAGGCGAGCGCCTCGGTGTCGCCGAGCATGCCGGCGACGACGTCCCGGCCGTCCCGGATGATCTGGATGATGCGCGCGTCCGGGAAGGCGTCGACCGCCACCTCGGCGCAGTACATCAGGTCCGGGCTGGCGTCGCCGTACCGGGTGATGTCCCGCTGGCCGATGCAGGCCCCGCCGCCGCTGACCCCGGCCGCGTCCCGGCATGCCTGGGCGCAGCCCTGGCAGCTGTCCCCGGTCACCCGCCAGGCCTGGGCGAAGGCGTCGCGCAGCACGGTCGCCGCCGCTCCGCCCCGGTCCCGCGGGATGGACGGGCTGCGCGCGAAGGCGTAGACGACGCTCAGCACGGCCTGCTGGCCGATCGTCAGGTGCAGGCCGGGGGACTGCTTGAGCGCGCGCGCCAGCAAGTCCGCGCCTGAGTGCGGCGCGCCGATCACGAAGACCGGCTGGCGGACCTTCCGGCCGTTAACGACCAGGATGTGCGGGCGTGGCGCCATGGTAACCATCGATGTGGCTTAGCCTGCCAGGCCACCGGCCGGGCCGCCAGGGGCCGGCAGCGCCGGGAATTGCCCGGTCAGAGCGGCGCCTGGCCGCCGCCCTGACCCGGCGTCGCGGCCGGCCGGGCAGCCGCCGCGGCGGTGCCGCGCCGGCCGGGACGGCCCGGCTGGTTCTGCAGGTTCAGCGCCGCCTGGATCAGCGGCACGTGGCTGAACGCCTGCGGCGTATTGCCGACCTGCCGGCCGTACCTGGGGTCGAACTCCTCGCTGAGCAGGCCGAGATCGGTGCGCAGGCCGAGCAGCCGTTCGAACAGCTCGACCGCCTCAACCTCGTCACCGATCAGGTTCAGCGCGTTGACCAGCCAGAAGCTGCAGGCAAGGAAGGCGCCCTCGGCGCCCGGCAGGCCATCGACATCGGCAGTCGCGCCCTCGGCGGCCGGCGCCGGCTGGGTGTAGCGCAGCACCAGGCCGTCGCGGACGAGCTCGCGCTGGATCGTCCGGACGGTCGAGACGACCCGCGGATCATCCGGCGGCAGGAAGCCGACCTCCGGAATGAGCAGCACCGATGCGTCCAGCTCGGAGCTGCCGTAGTACTGCGTGAACGTGCCCCGGCCGGCGTCGTAGCCCTGCGCGCAGACCTCCTGGTGAATCCGGTCCCTGACCTGGCGCCAGCGTTCCTCGGTGCCCGGCCTGCCGAGCTCGGCCATGCGAATGGCTCGGTCAAAGGCGACCCAGGCCATGACCTTGGAATAGACGAAATGGCGCCGCGGCCCGCGCACCTCCCAGATGCCCTCGTCCGGCTCCTGCCAGTGCCGTTCCAGGAAGTCCAGCAGCTTGCGCATCAGGCTCCAGGTATGGGCGTCGAACCGCAGGCCCGCCTCCGCGCCGAGCGTCACCGCGTCGATGACCTCGCCGTACACGTCGAGCTGGACCTGATCCACCGCCGCGTTGCCGATCCGCACCGGCGCGGATCCCTCGTAGCCCGGCAGCCAGTCGGCCTCCCACTCGGCGAGCCGGCGCTCGCCGGCCACCCCGTACATGATCTGCACGTCGCGCGGGTCGCCGGCGATGGCGCGCCCGAGCCACTCGCGCCAGGCCGCGGCCTCGAGGGTATAGCCGGTCCGCAGCAGCGCCTCGAGCGTGATCGTGGCGTCGCGCAGCCAGCAGTACCGGTAGTCCCAGTTCCGCACGCCGCCGATGTCCTCGGGCAGCGAGGTGGTCGGCGCGGCCACGATGCCGCCGGTGGGGGCATAGGTGAGCGCCTTGAGCGTGATCAGCGAGCGGACGACGGCTTCCCGGTAAGGCCCGTCGTAGCTGCAGTGGCCGGCCCAGCCGGACCAGAACTCCTCGGCCGATGCCAGCGCGGCCGCGGCGTCGACCGCCGGCGCCGCGCCCTCGTGCGACAGGGTCCAGGAGAGCACGAACGGCACCCGCTCGCCGGCCCGCACCACGAAGATGCCCTCGTGGGCCATGTTGTGGCCGGTCATCCTGACGGGAGTGCGGAGCCAGACGGCGTTGGGGCCGGCCACGGCGTTGATGCAGTGGTCGATCTTGCGGACCCAGGGGATGACCTTGCCGTAGTCGAATCGCAGCCGGAGCACGCTTTCCATCTCGACCGCGCCGCTGATGCCCTCCACGATGCGGACCAGCACGGGCGCGTCGGTGCGCGGCGGCATGAGGTCGATCGTGCGGGCGACGCCGCCCACGCTGTGCCACTCGGTCTGCAGGATCAGCGAGTCGCCGCGGTAGCAGTGCGTCACCCGGCCCCGCCGGTCCGGCGGCCCGTCGGCGGCGGTCGGGCTGATCCGCCAGTGCCCGTTCGTCTCGTCGCCGAGCAGCGCCGCGAAGCAGGCGTCGGAGTCAAAGCGCGGCAGGCAGAGCCAGTCGACGGAGCCCTCCCGGCTGATCAGCGCGGCCGTGTGCATGTCGCCGATGAGCGCGTAATCCTCGATCAGGCCGGGCATAGGGTCCTCCAGCTCGTGGCGCTGCTGCGCGTCGTCGTTCCGGCCGCGGCGAAGGCCGGTCGTGCAGGGTCCAGCCTGGCATGCGGCCCGGCGGCCGCGCGCGAGGCCTCTGCACGGCCGGCCGCCCGGTGGCCATAAGCTGGCGGACGTGCGCGAACGATACCCGCAGACCGGGCGGATTGCCGCCATCCGGCGCCCGGCCGGTGCCGGCTGGCGGGGCGGCGCGATGGCGCTCGCCGCGGCCGCGGTGCTGGCCCTGGCGGGCTGCGCGAAGATGGACGCCTCGCTCGGCAAGCAGACGGCGACCGTGACCTTCAGCTCGGGTACCCCGGTGGCCACCCTGCTGCACGTCCGCGCGGCCTGCTCGCACGTGCCGAACGTGCAGCCGCAGCCGCTGCCGTCCCGGCAGACGGTGACCACCATGATGGACGAGCTGGTCTACACCACCACGAACGCCTCCGACGCGAATCTCGCCGAGCTGCAGCAGTGCCTGCAGAAGTTCAGCTCCGTGCAGGGCATCGACTTCGAGGACGCCAGTGACGAGGGCTGACTAGGCCAGGGCTCGGCCGCCCGCGCCCGCGGCCGCCCGGCCAGCAGCCGCCCGTTCCGCTGCCAGCTTTACCTACAGGAATTGTGGTATACCTATTGCCAACTTAGTCAATAGGAAAAGGTGCATCATGCGACGTGCGCTGACCATGACGGCCGCCGTGGCGGCGGCCGCGCTCCTGGCGGCCGGCTGCGGGTCGTCATCGACGGGCGGATCATCGGGATCATCCGGCTCGGCTGCCAGCGACCAGACAGTCGTCCTTCGCCTGGGCTTCCTGGAGAACATCACCCACGCCAGCGCGCTGATCGGCATCAAGGAAGGGTTCTTCGGCAAGGATCTCGGCAAGAACGTGACCCTGAAGCTCTACCCCTTCAGTACCGGCACCGAGGAAGCCACCGCGCTGCTCGCGGGTCAGCTCGATGCCGCCTACGTCGGCCCGAACCCGGCGATCAAGGCCTGGCAGACCTCGGGCGGGAACCTCATCAGGGTCATCTCCGGTGCCGCGTCCGGCGGCGCCGAGCTGGTGGTGAAGAAGAGCATCACCAGCGCCGCGCAGCTGAAAGGCCAGAAGCTCGCGACCCCGTCGCTGGGCAACACCCAGGACGTCTCGCTGCGCTACTGGCTGAAGAGCCAGGGCCTGACCACCAGCCCGACCGGTGGCGGCGACGTCCCGATCACGCCGATCACGCCGAACTCGGACGCGGTGCTCGCCTTCCAGTCCGGCCAGATCGCGGGCGGCTGGGAGCCGGCTCCCTACGACGCGGAGATGCTGGCGGACGGCGGACACGCCCTGGTGAACGAGGCCAGCCTGTGGCCGAACGGCCAGTTCGTCACCACCGAGCTGGTGGCGACCCAGTCGTTCATCGCGGCGCATCCCTCGGCCATCAGCGGGCTGCTCAAGGGCCAGATCCAGGCGAACTCGCTCATCGCCGGCGACAAGTCAGCCGCCGAGACCGCCGCCGACGCGGAGCTTGCCTCGCTGAGCGGCAAGAGCCTGAAGCCGGCCGTCGTGGCCGCGTCCTTCGCGCAGGTCAGCTTCACCAACGACCCGATCGCCTCGTCCCTGATCACCGACGCCCAGCATGCGGTGGACGTCGGCCTGCTCAAGCCGGTGCGGAACCTGAGCGCGATCTACGACCTCGGACCGCTCAACAAGCTGCTCGCGGCGGCCGGCCAGCCCCAGGTCAGCTCGTGAGCAGTATGACCAGGCGCCAGGCCGCGCCCCCGGACACCAGTCCGGGGGCGTCAGCCTTGTCCGGGCCCGGCGCCGGATCGCCTCGTGACAGCCGCCAGGACGCCGTACGGCTAACGGAGGTCTGCAAGCGCTACGGCACCGGAGCGCGGGCCGTGCTGGCTCTGGACCGGGTCTCGCTGACGGTCAGCGACGGGGAGTTCGTCTGCCTCATCGGTGCCTCGGGCTGCGGCAAGAGCACGCTGCTGTCGCTGGTCGCGGGCCTGGACACGGCCACCAGCGGGCAGGTGTCGACGGCGGGGCGGCGGGTGGCGCTGATGTTCCAGGAGCCTGCGCTGTTCCCGTGGCTGACGGCCGCGCGGAACGTCGAGCTGGCCCTGCAGGCCAGGGGCGTGGCCAGGGCAGACCGCCAGGCCCGGACCCGTGACCTGCTGCAGACGGTCAGGCTCGGCGGATTCGGTGACAAGCGCCCGCATGAGCTGTCCGGCGGCATGCGCCAGCGGGTCGCGCTCGCCCGCGCCCTGGCCCAGGACGCCGACGTGCTGCTGATGGACGAGCCATTCGGGGCCCTGGACGCGATGACCAGGGACCTGCTGCACGACGAGCTGGAGCGCATCTGCGCGGAGCGGACCCTGACCGTCCTGTTCGTCACGCATAACGTCCGGGAGGCAGCCAGGCTGGGCGACCGGGTGATCGTGCTGAGCAGCCGGCCGGGCCGGGTGATCGACGAGGTCTCGCTGCCCAGGACCGGCCCGCGCCGCATTGACTCCGCGCAGGTAGCAGAGGTGGCGGCCGGGCTGACCGACCGGCTGCGGGCCGAGATGGGGCGACATGGCCACTGACCAGGCACTAGAAGGCCTCGATCAGCTGGAACTGCAGCCGGCCCGGTCCGGTGCCGATCCGGGCCGGATCGCCCGCCGGTCCTGGGCCGCGGCCTGGCCGAAGGTCCTGGCGATCGTGCTGGTCCTGGCCATCTGGGAGCTGGTGATCCTGACCGGCTGGAAGCACTACGTGCTGAAAGGGCCTGCCCCGGTCCTGTCCAACCTGTGGAGCCAGCTGCTGCATGGCCAGCTCTGGGGTGTGATCGGGAACACCATGCGCAGCGCCGTCGTCGGCTACGCGCTGGCGCTGGTCATCGGCTCGGTGACCGGCCTGCTGGTGGCGAGGATCCCGCCGCTGCGGGCGGCGGTCGGCTCGATCATCACCGGGCTGCAGACCATGCCCGCGATCGCCTGGGTCCCGTTCGCGATCGTCATCTTCGGCGAGAGTTACTCGGCCATCCTGTTCGTGGTGATCCTCGGCGCCGCGCCGTCCATCGCCAACGGGCTGATCTCCGGCGTGGACTACACCCCGCCGCTGCTGCTGCGGGCCGGGAAGACCATGGGCCTGCACGGCTTCGCGCTCTACCGGTACCTGGTGCTGCCCGCGTCGCTGCCTGCCTACGTGGCCGGGATGAAGCAGGGCTGGGCGTTCGCCTGGCGCAGCCTGATGGCCGGCGAGATCGTCGTGCAGATCATCGGCCAGTTCTCGATCGGCCAGCAGCTCAGCGTGGACCAGCAGAATCTCGACTTCACCAGCGTTTCGGCGATGCTGATCGTGATCCTGGTGATCGGGATCGTGGTGGACATGATCTTCACCAAGGCCGATCTCGCGATCCGCCGCCGCCGCGGCCTGCTCGACCCGTCGCTGGGCTCCTAGCGCCCGCCGGGGCCCTTAGCGCTCGCCGGCCGGCATCGCGCCGTCGGCGGCCGGTACCGGGGCATCGCCAGCGGTGATCCGCTGCGCGCCGGCGTAGACGTTCATCGAGCTGCCGCGCAGGAAGCCGACCAGCGTGAGCCCGGCGTCCTCGGCCAGCTCGGCGGCCAGCGACGACGGCGCGGAGACCGCCGCCAGGACCGGGATCCCGGCCAGCACCGCCTTCTGCACCAGCTCGAACGAGGCCCGGCCGCTGACCAGCAGGACGCAGCCCGACAGCGGCAGCCGGCCCTCGCGCAGCGCCCAGCCCACGATCTTGTCCACCGCGTTGTGCCTGCCCACGTCCTCCCGCACGGCCAGCAGCTGCCCCGCGGCCGTGAACAGGCCCGCGGCGTGCAGGCCGCCGGTGCGGTCGAACACCCGCTGGGCGGCGCGCAGCGCGTCCGGCAGGCCGGCCAGCACCCCGGGGCTGACCCGGACCTGATCGGCGGACAGCCGGAAGCCCGGCCGGACCGAAAGCTCCTCGATGCTCGCCTTGCCGCACACGCCGCATGCGCTGGTGGTGAGGAAGTTCCGGTGCGGCGCGGCCGGCCGCGCCGCACCCGGCCGCAGCGTCACGTCAGCGATGTTGCCCGCGCCATCGTGGTCGCCGTGCCCGCAGCTGTCGCCCGAGCAGATCCGGATCGAGGCGAGGTCGTCGGCCGAGCCGATGATTCCCTCGCTGACCAGGAAGCCGGCCGCCAGGTCGATGTCGTCGCCGGGCGTGCGCATGGTCAGGCTGACGGCCTCGCCATCGATCCTGATCCCGAGCGGCTCCTCCGCGGCTAGCAGGTCAGCTCGCTCGGCTGATCCCGCCGGCAGCGCTAGCCGGAGCACCCGGCGGCGCGCCGTCCGGCCGGTCACCGCGGCCGCCGGCCGGCCGCGCCCGGCGGCGCCGCCGCCGCGGTCCGCATGCCAGGGAGGCTCATGTTCCCCGAGGCTACAGCCCGGCGCCCGGCCTGCCCGGGCCCGCCCGGGCGGCTCGCTGACTAGGCGCACGAAGACGGACCCTGCCCCGCGGCCGGGTCATCCTGCGGCACGACATCGGCCACGACGGCGGTGATGTTGTCGGGGCCGCCGCCCGCGATGGCCAGCTCGACCAGCTTCCTGGCTGCCTGGCCGGGATCGGCGGTGCCGGCCAGCACGCCGGCGATGGCGCCGGCGGCCACCACGTCGTGCAGCCCGTCGGAGCTCAGCAGGTACCGGTCGCCGGGCAGGGCATCGCGCAGCTCCAGGTCCGGCTCGGAGCTGCCGTCGCCCAGCGCCCGCAGCAGCAGCGAGCGCTGCGGATGCGACGCGGCCTCCGCAGGGGTGATGCGGCCCTCGTCGACCAGTGCCTGCACCATCGTGTGGTCGTGGGTGAGCTGTGACAGCTCGCCGCCGCGGAGCAGGTAGGCCCGTGAGTCGCCGATATGGACCAGCCCCAGCTGCCAGCCGGACCACAGGATGGCGGTCAGCGTGGTCCCCATGCCCTGCAGCGACGGGTCGGCCCTGACCAGGTCGCGCAGGCTGTGCCCGGCCTGCCGGACCGCGTGCTCCAGCGCGCTGAGCAGCTCCCCGGCCGGGACGTTGGTGTCCAGCGGCCGCAGCGCCTCGATGGCGGCCGCGCTGGCCACCTCGCCGCCCGCGTGGCCGCCCAGTCCGTCGGCGACGGCCAGCAGCCGGGTCCCGGCGTAGGCGGAATCCTCGTTCTGCTCGCGATCCAGGCCGGTATCGGAGGCGACGGCGTAACGGATGGCTAGCCTGGCCTGGGCATCGGGCATGGCAGTGTCCCTTCCGGACAGATCATCAATGCGGAATGCGGCCTGCCGCCCGGTGCTGTCACCGGACCGTGAGCACCGCATCGCGGCGCAGCACCAGCTCGCCGATCACCGGGGCGCCGGGAATCTCGCCGGCCACCAGCAGGCCGCCGGAGGTCTGCGCGTCGGCGAGCAGCAGCAGGTCCTCCTCGGCCACCGCGCCGAAGTCGGCGTGCGGGCTGACCCAGTCCAGGTTCCGCCTGCTGCCGCCGGGCACGTACCCGGAGCGCAGCGCCTCCCGCGCCCCCTCGATCAGCGGGACGGCGGCGTGGTCGACGACGGCGGTCACGCCGCTCGCCCTGGCCAGCTTGTACAGGTGGCCGAGCAGGCCGAACCCGGTCACGTCCGTCGCGCAGCGGATCCCGGCGGCCAGCGCCTCCCGGCTCGCGCCCGCGTTGAGCGTCGTCATCACGTCGATTGCCTGGCTGACTACCTCCCCGGTCGCCTTGTGCCGGGCGTTCAGCACGCCGATGCCGAGCGGCTTGGTCAGCGACAGCGGCAGGCCGGCCTGCCCGGCGTCGATCCGCAGCAGCCTGGCCGGGTCGGCCAGGCCGGTCACCGCCATGCCGTACTTCGGCTCCGGGTCATCGATGCTGTGGCCGCCGCCCACGAAGCAGCCGGCCTGCTGGGCGACCTCCAGCCCGCCGCGCAGCACCTCGGCGGCCAGCTCGGGGCTGAGCAGGTCCCGCGGCCAGCCGAGCAGGTTGACCGCCACCAGCGGCTCGCCGCCGACGGCATAGACGTTCGAGAGCGCGTTAGCGGCCGCGATCCGGCCGAAGGTGCGGGCGTCATCGACGACCGGGGTGAAGAAATCGGCGGTGGCCACGACGGCCCGGTCCGGCCCGATCCGCACCACGGCGGCGTCGTCGCCATTCTCGACGCCGATGAGCAGGTCGGCGGACGGGCTGGCCGGGATCAGCCGGGCGACGGCCTCCTCCAGCTCGCCGGGCGGGATCTTGCAGGCACAGCCGCCGCCGTGGGCGTACTGGGTGAGCCGGACGCCGCCGGCCCGGCTATCGGTACTCGTCATGCCTGAACTGTAATGAAGGCCGCGCTTGCGGCGCAGGCCACGTCGTGGTGGCATGCATATCGAGCTGGCCGGCGAGCTATCAGGAGGCATGCGGTGACGAACGACGTACTGGAGCAGCGGGCCGCGATGGAGCGCGAGGTGGCCGGCCGGACGCTCTGCGATGCCCTGCTGGCCACCGCGGAGTCTCATGCCGACCTGCCTGCCTACTCCGACCGCGACGGCGGCCCCTGGCAGGCGATCAGCTGGCGGCAGACGCGGGAGCAGGTCCTGCAGCTGGCCGCCGGGTTCATCGCGCTCGGGCTGCAGCCGGGTGAGAAGGTGGCGCTGATGCTGCCGAACCGGGTCGAGCACGTGCTGGCCGACTTCGGGGCCGTGCATGCCGGGGGAGTCCCGGTCACCTTCTACGCGACCCTGGCACCGGACCAGATCGCCTTCATGGCGGCCAACTGCGACGCGAGGATCGCGGTGCTGGACGGGGCCGGCGAGCTGGCCCGCTGGCAGCCCGTGCTGGCGCAGCTGCCGGGGCTGCGCACGGTCATCGTCCGGGACCAGGCGGCCTGCCCGGCGGGCGGGCAGTTCATCAGCTGGCCGGACTTCCGCGCCCTCGGCGAGCAGCGGCATGCGGCCGCCGCCGATGAGGTGGCGAGCCGGGTGGCGGCCATCCGGCCGGATGACCCGGTCACCCTGCTCTACACCTCGGGCACGACCGGCAGCCCCAAGGGCGTGATCATCACCCATGCGAGCGTCCTTTATGAGGTGGTCACCGCCTCGGCGTCCGGTAACGCCCCGCCGCATGTCCGCTGGGTCTCCTACCTGCCGCTGGCGCACATCGCGGAGCGGATGTTCACCCTCTACCTGGCGGTCGGCAACGCCGGTCACACGTTCTTCTGCCATAACGCGGCAACCGACCTGATCGGGACCGTCGCCGACGTGCGGCCCACCGCCTTCTTCGGGGTGCCGCGGGTGTGGGAGAAGATCCAGGCCGGGATCCGGGCGCTGCTGGCCGCCGAGCAGGATGAGGCGAAACGGGCGGCCGTGGCCGCCGCGATGGACGCCGGCCTGCGGTACGTGCAGAGCCTCCAGCACGGCCGGCAGACCCCGCCGGAGCTGGCGGCCGAGTTCGCCGCCGCCGAGCAGGGCGTGCTGAAGCCGATCCGGTCGCTGCTCGGCCTGGGCGATGCGGAGATCGTGGTCAGCGCGGCAGCGCCGCTCCCGCCGGACGTCGGCAGGTTCTTCGCGGGCCTGGGGATGCAGATCCTGGATGTCTACGGCATGACGGAGACCACCGGCGCGTTCACGACCAACACCAGGGAAGCGTTCCGGCTGGGCACGGTGGGGCGGCCGGTGGCCGGCGTCGAGGTGCGGATCACCGAGGACGGCGAGATCCTGGCCCGCGGCCCGCTCAACACGCCGGGCTACCTCAACCTGCCCGAGCAGACCGCCGCGCTGATCGACTCCGACGGCTGGCTGCACACCGGGGACATCGGCACGATGGACGGCGACGGCTTCGTGTCGGTGGTCGACCGCACGAAGGAGCTCATCATCACCTCGGGCGGCGAGAACATCTCGCCGGCCGTGATCGAGGGCCTGCTGGTCGCGAACCCGCTGATCGGGCAGGCCCTGGCCTTCGGCGACCGGCGCCCTTACGTGGTGGCGCTGCTCACCCTGGACGGTGAGGTCGCGCCTGCCTGGGCCAGGTCGCGGGGCATCGAGGCCGGGTCGCTGGCCGAGCTGGCCGAGCACCCGGACGTCCTCGCCGCCGCGGCGGCGGCCGTGGCGGCCGCGAACGAGAAGCTGGCCCAGGTCCAGCAGGTCAAGGCCTGGCGGCTGCTGCCGGTCGAGTGGACCGCCGAGACCGAGGAGCTGACCCCGACGCTGAAGCTCAAGCGCCGGGTCGTGCACGCCAAGTACGCCGACGTCATCGACGCCCTGTACGCGGGGCAGTCGCTTCCATGATCACGGTGTTTTCTCAGTCAGGCCCCGCAGTCGCTGAGCGCGGCCGCGTCCTCGCGGCTGGCCGGCCTGATCCTCGCCGCGGCCGGAGGCGCGAGGGCCGGCCTGGCCCCGGTCGGCTGCGTTCGATGCATAGACCCAGACGGGATGACGTTGCTAAGTCTGTCAAGTGGACTTAGCCTGGGATCATGAGCAGGTCATGGGCACTGGCCTACGACCCGGCCAACTGCACCATCGGCGCGGCACTGGCCGTCCTCGGCGAGAAATGGACGTTCCTGGTGCTGCGCGAGGCGTTCAACGGCGTCCGCCGGTTCGAGGACATGCAGCGGCGCATCGGCGCGCCCCGGCAGGTCCTGAGCGAGCGGCTCGGGCTGCTGGTCAGCGAGGGAATCCTGGCCAAGCAGCGCTACCAGGAGCCCGGCCAGCGGGCCCGGAGCGAGTACCGGCTGACCGAGAAGGGCCTCGACCTGTTTCCCGTCCTGGCCGCCCTGCTCGCGTGGGGCGACAAGCATGCGGCCGCCGCCAGCGGCCCCCCCGTGGTCCTGACGCACCGCGACTGCGGCGAGCCCCTGCACCTGGAGGCGCGCTGCGCGGCCGGGCACGTGATCAGCTCAGCCAGGGAGAGCAGCGCCCAGCCCGGCCCCGGCGCGCGCCGCATCGCCTAGCATCAGCCGGCCGCGTCCTCCGGCCGGCCGATAGGCTCTGATCCCGGAGGCGTCAGGGTGCCTGGTGGCCCCCCCGGTCTTCAAAACCGGTGGACGGCGCTCCGCGTCGTCGGCGGGTTCGATTCCCGTCCGCCTCCGCCGCCTGCTCAGGCTGGCCGCCTGGGGCAGCCTCATGGCGCCAGCCCGGCCGCGGTTTCCGCATGTGGCCGCGGGTCACCGGCAGCCACCGCCGCGGGCCCGGCAGGTCAAGCACCAGGGCGGTGGCCGCGACCGTGCCGATGCCGACCGCCGCGCCCGCGATGGTGTCCGTGAGGTAGTGCCAGCCGAGTCCGATCACTGCCGTCGAGACGACGCAGGCCAGTGCGACCGCCACCGCCGGGATTAGCAGCCGCGGCACCGGCTTCAGCGGCCGGCCCGGCGGGTTCAGCATGAGCACGGCCAGGACGGCGGCAAGGCCGAACGTGGTGGTGGCGTGTCCGCTCGGGTACGAGGCGAAACCCAGTGTGGTGCGGCCGGCCAGCGGCTTGAGCACGTGCTCGGTCAGGGCGTCGCCGCCCGGGATCGCGACCACGGTGAGTACGGCACCGTTGACCCGGCCGGTCACCAGGCAGGTAACGGCGATGATCGCGATCAGCGCGGCCGCCGGGATCGGGTCTCCGGGCAGCGCCAGCCAGAGCAGCAGGTCATGGTGGGCGCGGTAGAAGCCCATGATCTGCCGGTCAGCGGAGCGGTCAAGCCAGTCCAGGCCGCCGCGGCGCGCAAACAGGGCCGGAAGCGCGGCGACGACGATCGCGCAGCAGGCGACGAGCACCCAGGCGGGCCGCCTGCCAGCGGCCGGCAGAAGCGGGCGGACCGCCGGCTGCGCACTTGCCGTCAATCCCGCCTCCGCACGCGGCTCAGCACGAGGCGAATGCCGCGGCCGAGCCTAGGTCCGATCAGGATGGCCTAGTCGGCCGAGGCCGGGAACTGATCCTGGGCTGGCGGGACCTGCTCGGCCGGCGCCGGGCTCACCTGCTCGGCCGGCGCCGGGCTCACCTGCTCGGCCGCCGGGGGAAAGCGGTCGGCCGAACCGGGGAGCCGCGGGTCGGCCGGTGCGCGGAACTGCCCGGACGGGGACGGGAACTGGCCTGCCGGCGGCGGGAACTGGCCCGTGTCCGCGGCCGGGAACTCGCTGGTGGTCGTCTGGCCCAAGGGGTCGGCGGACGGGGCGTAGCGGCCGGGCGCGGTCGGGTACTGATCGCCATCGGCGCCCGGCGCCTCGTGCTGCTCGCCCGGATAGCTGTCGGCCGCGGCATCCCTGGCCGCGTCCCTGGCCGCGAGCATGGAGAAGCGGCCGATCGCGATGGCCGCGAGGAAGATGATGACGATGCCAAGCCCGGTGAAGAAGCCGACCTGCTCGGCGAACATCCGGGTGGACATCCGCACCGCCCCGGAGCCGAGCGGCACCGGCGTCCCGGCCGGCGTGCCCGGCGTGATCGTGCTGCTCTTCAGCAGCACCCGGGCAATCTGGTCGCCGGTGATGAACCAGGCGCCGCTCAGTACCGCCAGCAGTCCGGCCAGCACTCCGAGGGCCCGGCTGCGGGTGAGCAGGATGACAAGCCCGGCCAGCAGCGTGACGGCGCCGGGGATGACCGACAGGTAGAGCCTGCCCGACGTGTAGGCCCAGGCCCGGTCCGGCGAGTACTCGAAGCGGAAATACGGCCCGACGAACGGGATGAGGCCGCCCCAGGCCCCCAGCAGGATCAGCAGCACGCCGGACACTGCTCCGCGAGTGCGCGGAATTCCTCCGACATCAGCCATCAAGTCTCACTCCCTGCGTAATCGGCGGAACAAGACTTGCATACGTCCGGCATACGGCGTGCGGCCAGTTCGGCAAAGTGCAGGTAAAAGGGCCCAGAAGAGCTGTTCACCGGGCGTCCGCTGGCGGCCGGGGGCAGGTATGGTCGCGCTCGTGGACGCCCGCAGGCAGATCCCGCGCACCGACGCGGTCCTGGCCGACCAGCGGCTGGCCGATGCACAGCAGCGGCTCGGCCGGCCGATCGTGCTGGCCGCGGTGCGGCGGGCGCAGGAGCGGGCCCGCGAAGGCGCCATCGAGCCGGCCGAGGTGGCCGTCGCGGCCGCCGCCAGCCTGCCGCCGCTGGCCGCCTCGCTGACGCCGGTCATCAACGCGACCGGCGTGCTGCTGCACACCAACCTCGGCCGTGCGCCGCTGTCCGCGGCCGCGACGGCGGCCGTGCAGGCCGCTGCTGGCTGCACCGACCTGGAGTTCGACCTGGCCAGCGGGACGCGCGGCAGGCGGGGGCGAGGGATGCTCAGCGCGCTGGCCGCCGCTGTGCCCGCGGCCGAGGCCGTCCATGTGGTGAACAACAACGCGGCGGCGCTGGTGCTCGCGGCGACCGCGCTGGCCGCGGGCCGGGAGATCATCGTGAGCCGGGGCGAGCTGATCGAGATCGGCGACGGCTTCCGGCTGCCTGACCTGCTCCAGTCCACCGGCGCCCGGATCCGCGAGGTCGGCACCACGAACCGGACTACTGCGGCCGACTACGCGGCGGCCATCGGCCCGGATACCGGCTTCGTGCTCAAGGTCCATCCGTCCAACTACCGGATCGAGGGATTCACCGCCAGCGCCGGCATCGCCGATCTTGCCCTGCTCGGCGTGCCCGTCGTCGGTGACATCGGCTCCGGCCTGCTCCGGCCGCATCCGCTGCTGCCGGACGAGCCGGACGCCGGCAGCTGGCTCAGTGCGGGCGCCGCGCTCGTCACGGCCAGCGGCGACAAGCTGCTCGGCGGCCCGCAGGCCGGGCTGCTGCTCGGCCGGGCTGACCTGATCAGCCAGCTCGCCCGGCACCCGCTCGCGCGCGCCCTGCGGGTGGACAAGCTGACGGTCGCCGCGCTGGAGGCCACGCTGGCCGGGCCGCCTGCCCCGGTGGCGCAGGCGCTGGCGGCCGGCCAGGCGTCGCTGTCCGAGCGGGCGAAACGACTAGCCGGACGGCTGGCCGGGGCGCGCATCGACGCGCAGCCGGTGCCCGCGCAGGGCGCCGTCGGCGGCGGCGGCGCGCCCGGAGTGCCGCTGGCCAGCGCGGCTGTCAGCCTGCCGGCCGGGCTGGCCGGCGAGCTGCGGGCCGGCCCCGCGGTACGCCGCGGGGCGGTTCCGGCGGTGGTGGGACGGATCGAGGCCGGCCGCCTGCTGCTAGACCTGCGCGCGGTGCCGCCGGCCGATGACGAGGCGCTGGCCGCAGCCGTGATCGCGGCGGCCGGGTAGCGCCATGCAGGTCATCGCGACGGCAGGACACGTCGATCACGGCAAGTCGACTCTGCTCCGTGCGCTGACCGGGATGGAGCCCGATCGCTGGGAGCAGGAGCGGCGCCGCGGCCTGACCATCGACCTGGGCTTCGTCTGGCTGACCCTGCCGTCCGGCGAGCAGCTCGCGTTCGTGGACGTGCCGGGGCACGAGCGCTTCGTGCCCAACATGCTGGCCGGCGTCGGCCAGGTCCCCGCGGTGCTGTTCGTGGTCGCGGCGGACGAGGGCTGGATGCCGCAGTCGGCCGAGCACCTGGCCGCGGTCGATGCGCTGGGCATCCGCCGCGGCGTCCTGGTCATCACCCGGGCTGACCTGGCCGACCCGGCCGCGGCGATGGCGCAGGCCAGGGCGGAGATCGGCCGCAGCAGCCTCGGCGCCGTGCCGGCCGTGGCCGTCAGCGCGGTGACCGGGAGCGGCCTGCCGGAGCTGCTCACCGCGCTGGACAAGCTGGCGCACAGCCTGCCGGTGCCTGATCCGAGCGGCCCGGTCCGGCTCTGGGTCGACCGCGCGTTCAGCATGACGGGCAGCGGCACGGTCGTGACCGGCACGCTCCCGGCCGGCACCATCCACCAGGGCGATGAGCTCGTGGTGACCCCCTCGATGCGGCCGGTACGGGTCCGCGAGATCCAGTCGCTCGGCGAGCGGGTGCCGGCGGCGAGCGGGCTGGCGCGGGTAGCGCTGAACCTCCGCGGCGTCAGCAAGGACGGGCTCAGTCGCGGCATGGCGCTGGTGCAGGCCGGCCGCTGGCAGCTGACGGACCTGATCGACGTGCGGATCTGCGCGTCCGGGCTGCAGCCGGCCGCCGTCGGAGCGGCCGGCCACGGCCTGCTGGCTCCCGGCGGCGACCGCAGCGGCGATCACGGCGATCACGGCGGCGATCACGGCGCACCCGATGACGGCCACGATGCCGCGCTGGCCGGCGGCGCGGTGACCGCCGCGGCCGGCGGTGCGGCTCCCCACGGCACGCGGGTGAACGACGCCGTAGCCCGGCTGGGCCGCTCGGTGCATGTGCACGTCGGCGCGGCCAGGACCGTCGGCCGGGTCCGCCCGCTCGGCGGTGACCTGGCCCGGCTCGCGCTGCGCGATCCGCTGCCGCTGCACGTCGGTGACCGGCTGCTGCTGCGGGATCCGGGCGCCGCGCGGCCCGGCGGGCCGCCCGCCGGGCTCCCGGACAGCCCGGCGGCGCCCGGCCCCGGCCTGCACGCGGCCGGGGCGCCGGCCGCGTGCAGGGCCGCCTGGCCCGCCGCCACCGGGGCGCTCGTGCTCGACGTCGCGCCGCCCTCGCTGACCCGCCGGGGGGCGGCCGCGGCCGCCGCGAAGCTGCTCGCCTCCTGGCCGGACCAGCCATCCGCGGCTGACCTGCTCAGGCGGCACGGGCTGGTGCGAGCCAGCGCGCTGCTGGCCATGGGCATCAGGGAGCATCCCGATCCGGTCGCCGGGGAGTGGCTCGCCGACCCGGCCTACTGGTCCGAGCTGGCGCAGGCGCTGGGCGCGGCGGTTGCCGCGCACGCCGCCCGCGAGCCGCTCGCGATCGGGCTGCCGCTGGAGGCGGCCAGGGCGGCGCTCGGCCTGCCCGACCGCCGGCTGGTGACCGCGCTGGTCCGGCCGCCGTTCCGGATCTGCGACGGCGCGGTCCAGATCATGCCGCCGGCCTCGGCCGCCCGGTCCGGGCTGCCGGAGGCGCTCGAGGCCGCCGTCCGGGTCGTGCGCGCTGACCTGGCCGCCGTGCCCTTCGTGGCGCCCGACGCCGAGCGGCTGCGCCAGCTGGGCCTGGACCTGCGGGGCATCGCGGCGGCCGCGAAGGCCGGCCTGCTGCTGCGGATCAGCGACCAGATCGTGCTGGCTCCCGGTGCCGACGACGCGGCGGCCGCGATCCTGGCCGGCCTGCCGCAGCCGTTCACGGCCGCGGACGCGCGCCAGGCGCTGGGCACGACCCGGCGCATCGCCATCCCGCTGCTGGAGTACCTGGACCGGGCCGGCATCACCGAGCGGCTGCCGGACGACCGCCGCCGGGTCCGGGCCGCCGCGGGCTAGCGCCGGGCTAGCGGCGGGCGAACCTGCCCGCGGACCAGCTGCTCTGCTCGGCGGGCGGCTCGCCGGCCGAGATCCAGCGGGCCAGCGCCGACGCCGTGGCCGGGGCGTTGAGAATGCCGGTGCGGAAGTGGCCGGAGGTCAGCCAGGCGTTGGCCAGGCCCGGCACCCGGTCGATCACCGGGCGCCGGTCGGGATGGCGCGGCCGGAAGCAGCACCACTGGTAGTCGATGCCCAGTCCGCGCAGCTCCGGCAGGGCCGTGCAGAGTGCTTCCATGATCGACTCGATGACCTCGGGCTGGACGGCCGGGCTCTCATCACCGACGTTGAATGTCCCGCCCGCCAGCAGCCGCCCGTCCTCGATCTGGGTGGCCAGCGGCGCGACGATGCCGGGCAGCCGGACGGGCGCCGGCCCGGTGACCAGGAGGTGGCCCTTGACCCGTTCGGAAGGAATGAGCAGCGGCAGGCCGTCCAGGACCGGGGGGCGCCCGGTCGCGAACACCACGGCCGCCGGGGTCACCTCGCCTGCCGACGTGGCCACCCGGTGCACCCGGTCGCCGCGGATCGTCACGCCGGTCGCCGCTACCCCGGTGGCCACGGCCCGCAGCCGGGCGGAGATGCGGGCGACGGCGCGCAGCGGGTTCACCCGCGCCTGGCGGCGGATCAGCGCGGCCTCCATCGGCCGGGCCAGGCCCGGAATCAGCTCGGCCACCTGGCCCGGATTCAGCCATTCGACGGCGCGCGGCTGGTGCGCGGCGAAGCCGCCATCGTGCGGCGCCAGGCCGAGCCAGTCCAGCTCCGTCAGGCCGACCCCGCCCGGCAGGTCGCGCTCCAGCTCCCGCCAGCGCTCCAGGCTGGCCCGCTCCAGGTCCACGAATGGCTCGGGATCGCTCCACTGATGCGGCTCGGGAATCAGCAGCCCGGTGGCTCCGCCGGTGGCTCCGCTGCCCAGCCGGCCGGTCTCGATCAGCTGAATGGTGCCCAGCCCGGCGTCCTGGCAGGCGGCCGCGGTCGCCACGCCCATGATGCCGCCGCCGATCACCAGCACGTCCGGGGCCGGCTCGGCGATGCTGCCGTGGCCCTGGCCCAGCGCCGCCCGCTCCGCCGCGGTCAGCTGGTCCCGCCAGATCGCGCTGTGCACAGTCATGAGCCCATCCTCGGTGATCCGGTCGGCCGGCCGGTCCGGCTGAGGTGCCTGGGCCGGGCCGGCGGGCGCAGTGGCGGCGTGAGCTGAATGCTAGGAGACGCCGGGACGGGCCGCCGGCCAGGTCGCCTGACCGGCCCGGCTAGCTGGGCCGGCCGGGCGCGGGCAGGGCGCCCGTCTCCATGGCCTTGGTCACCGCCGGCAGCGAGAACGTGAACACGACCGACTCACGCCGCCGGAAGAAGGCCCGCAGCTCCAGTCCGCCGCGGGCGACTCCCAGGCTGAGCGCTGATGGCAGCCGGTCAGCGGGACCGGCTGCGCGGGGCAGGGCCGCTGGAGTTGCCGTGCTCATCGGACTGCCCCGATCAGTTGCAGGTAGACGTCTTCCAGCGATGGCCGGGTCACGGTCAGGCCGGGGATCTCGCCCGCGCTGTGCGCCGCGAGCTCCGCCACGACCCGGGTCGGCCGGTCGGTGCGCAGGCTGCGCCGGGTGCCGCCGTCCTGCCAGCTCACCGTGGCGGTGGCGGTGGCCCGGCCGCCCAGGTCGGCCGGCCTGCCGGCCGCGACGATCCGGCCCGCCGAGATGACCGCCACCCGGTCCGCGAGTGCCTCCGCCTCGTCCAGGTAGTGCGTGGTGAGCAGGATCGTGGTGCCGCCGCCGGACAGGCTGGCGATCAGCGCCCAGAACTGCCGCCTGGCCTCCGGGTCAAAGCCCGTGGTCGGCTCGTCGAGGAACAGCAGGTCGGGATGGCCGATGATGCCCAGTGCCACGTCGACGCGCCGGCGCTGGCCGCCGGACAGCTGCCGCAGCCGCTTGCCCGCGTGCGCGGTCAGGCCGACGGCCTCGATGGTCTCGGCCGGGTCGCGGGGCTGCGGGTAGTACTTCGCGAAATGCGCGATCAGCTCGCCCGCGGTGAGCTCCGCTGCCTCGGTGCCCGACTGCGACACGATGCCGATCCGCGCCCGCCATTCCCGGCTGGGGTGCGCCGGGTCGATCCCGAGTACCGCCACCGTGCCGCCGTCCCGGTGGCGGTACCCCTCAAGAATCTCGACGGTCGTGGTCTTGCCGGCGCCGTTGGGACCGAGCAGGGCAAAGACCTCGCCGGGCCGGATGTCAAGGTCAATACCGTCGACGGCGGCGATCCCGCCGTACTGCCTGCGCAGCCCGCGGACGGTGACCGCGGGGGCTGTCGGGTCGGACATGGCGCCAGCATGCCAGCGGGAGCCGGGCGGCCGGGCCTGCCAGCCGGCCATCCCGGTGTCATCCGTTCGGCTGACACGGGAACGAATGCGCGCCTGGCGGTGCTGTTGCGGGCAGTGGCCACAAGCGGGCAGTGGCCACAGGGCTGCCTGAGGGCGGTCGTAGGCTGGAGGTTTTCCGGGAACTTTGCTCCCATGCTGGGCAGGAGGCGCCGTGCTGACCGACTCGTTCGGGCGCACCGCTACGGACCTGCGGGTCTCCCTCACCGACCGGTGCAATCTGCGCTGCAGTTACTGCATGCCGCCCGAGGGGCTGGACTGGATGCCGAGCGCGGGCCTGCTGACCGACGATGAGCTGGTCCGGCTGCTCGGCATCGGCGTGCGGCTGCTCGGCATCACCGAGGTGCGGTTCACCGGCGGCGAGCCGCTGCTGCGCAAGGGCCTGACCGGCATCGTGGCGCGGGCCGCCGCGCTGCGGCCCAGGCCGGAGCTGTCGGTGACGACCAACGGGATCGGGCTGGCCAGGCTGGCCGGCCCGCTGCACGCCGCCGGCCTGGACCGGATCAACGTCTCGCTGGACACGCTGTCCGCGCAGACGTTCATCGAGCTGGCCCGGCGGGACCGGCTGGCCGATGTGCTGGCCGGCCTGGAGGCAGCCCAGGCCACCGGCCTGGCCCCGGTCAAGGTGAATACCGTGCTGATGCGCGGCGTCAACGACCACGAGGCGGCGGCGCTGCTGCGATTCTGCCTGGACCACGGTTACGAGCTGCGGTTCATCGAGCAGATGCCGCTCGACGCCCAGCATGGCTGGCGGCGCGATCAGATGGTCACCGCCGACGAGATCCTGCACGCGCTCGGCTCCGGGTTCGTCCTCAAGCCCGACGACCCGGCGGCCCGCGGCGCGGCGCCGGCCGAGTCCTTCCTGGTCGACGGCGGCCCCGAGCGGGTCGGCATCATCGGCTCGGTGACGCGGCCATTCTGCGGGGCGTGTGACCGGGTCCGGCTGACCGCCGACGGGCAGATCCGTAACTGCCTGTTCGCCAGGGACGAGAGCGACCTGCGCGGGCCGCTGCGCGCGGGCGCCTGCGACGAGGAGATCGCGGCCGCCTGGCGCCGGGCCGTCGCGGCGAAGCTGCCCGGGCACGGCATCAATGACCCCGGCTTCCTGCAGCCGGCCCGGCCGATGTCCGCCATCGGCGGCTGAGCGCCAGCCGTGCAGGCGACGGGGGAGCCGGCCGGATTCGACGCGATCGTGCTGGCCGGCGGCCGCGCCGCCCGGCTGGGCGGAGCAGACAAGCCGGCCCTGCGGGTCGGCGGCAGCTCGCTGCTCGGCGCTGTCGTCTCGGCCGCGGCCGCCGCGGGCGCCGGCCGGTGCATCATCGTCGGGCCGCCGCGGCCGGGGGTGACGCCCGCCGGCCAGCCCGGCCCTGGCCAGCCCGGCCCTGGCCAGCCCGGCCCTGGCCAGCCCGGCGCTGAACAGCCCGGTGAGCCGGGCGGCGAGAGCTGGCCGCGGGCCTTCCCGTCCGGCCGCCTGCTCGTCGTGCAGGAGCAGCCGCCGCAGTCCGGGCCCGTGCCGGCCATCCGCCGCGGGCTGGCCGAGGTGCAGGCGCCCTGGATCGCCGTGCTCGCCGGCGACCTGCCCTTCCTGACCGGTGATCAGCTGCGCGCGCTGCTGCAGGCCGCCCCTGGCGCCGGATGCGTCCTGGCTGACGACGGCGGGCGGCCGCAGTGGCTGGCCGGCGTCTGGCGGATGTTCGAGCTGCGGCAGGCCTGCGGCCAGTACCGGGGAAGCTCGGTGCGCGGGCTGCTCGGGCCGCTGGCGCCGGCGCTGCTGCGCCCGCAGCTGCCGCCCGGCGAGCCGCCGCCCTGGCTCGACTGCGACAGTCCAGCCGATCTGGCCGCCGCCCGGGCCTGGGCCGGTCCCGGCCGCGAGGGCCCGTCATGATGAGCCGGGTAGCCACCGCCGCGGCCCCGCGATCGGCGGCCGGAAGGAGAGCACATGAGCACGCTGGACAGCTGGACGGACGCGGCCTGCGCCGAGCTCGGCCTGCGGCGGGCCGACGTGACCGCCAGGGTCGTGCTTGACCTGGCCAGGGATGTCGCGCACGGCGTTGAGCGGCCGGCCGCGCCGCTGACGGCGTTCCTGCTGGGCCTGGCCGTCGGCCAGGGCCAGCCGCTGGATGACGCGGCCCGGCGGCTCCGGGACCTGGCGGCCGGGTGGGCCGCGGCGGAAAGCTAGCGATCAGCTGACCGGCTGCGTCCTGCGGCCCGCCGGGCGGCTAGTCGCAGGAGCTTGCCATGAGATAGATAGCGATATATCTTTGACCTGTCCAAGAACTCCGGCGACAGTCCCGTACACGGACCTGAGCCGGTATCCGCAGGGGAGACAGGGATATGCGAAACGAGGAATCCTGGCGCCGCCGTGACGGCGACCCGGAGATGGCGGGCTGGCCCGGCGGGAGCCGGGGCAGCTGGCGGGGTCATAACGACGACGACGAGCGGCGGCCGCGCGGCGGCGGGCGCCGCGGCCACGTGCGCGGCGGGGGATTTCCCGGCCGGCCTCCGTTCGGCGAGGGGCCGCTCGGCCCGCATGGCTTCGGGCCCTGGATGCATGAGCCGAGGATGCGCGGGCCACGGGCCCGGCGGGGTGACGTGCGCGCCGCGGCCCTCTCGCTGCTGGCCGAGGGCCCGATGAATGGCTACCAGATCATCCAGGCCATCGGCGAGCGCAGCGGCGGGGTGTGGCGCGCCAGCCCCGGCTCGGTGTACCCGGCGCTGCAGCAGCTGGAGGATGAGGGCCTGATCAGGGCCGAGTCGGACGACAGCGGCCGGCGGGCGTACGTGCTGACCGACGAGGGCCGCGGCTATGCCGACGCGCATCCGGACGAGCTGCGCGCGCCCTGGGACGAGCTGGCGGGCAGCGCCGGCGGCGCCGCGATCGAGATGCGCTCGCTGATCGGCCAGGTCGCCATGGCTGCCTTCCAGGTGGTGAGCGCCGGCACCGATGCCCAGATGGCGCAGGCGCGCAAGGTCGTCACCGAGTGCCGCAAGTCGCTGTACCGGATACTGGCAGCAGACGACGACGAGGCGGGCGGCGGCGGGGCCTGAGCGGCCTCGCCGGCCGCCGCGCCGGGGAGTTAGGCTCGACATGCGGACCAGGGAGGCCAGAGCGGTGCCAGCAGAGAGCGGCACGGACACGGCGATCGCCGGGCAGGCAGCCGGCCGGGCGGCGTCCCCGGTCGTGATCTCGGTATCCGGCCTGATCAAGCGATACGGCGACGTTGAGGCCGTCCGGGGCATCGACTTCGAGGTGGCCAGGGGCGAGACCTTCGGCTTCCTCGGGCCGAACGGCGCGGGCAAGACCACGACGATCAAGATCCTCTGCACGCTGGCGAACGCGACCGCCGGGACCGCGATGGTGGCCGGCCACGACGCGGCGAGCGACCGGGACGCGGTCCGCCGGAACATCGGGCTGGTGTTCCAGGACACCACCCTGGATACCTACCTGACCGCCGAGCAGAACCTGCGGTTCCACGCGGAGCTCTACGGCGTGCCGAGAGCCGCCGTGCTGCCGCGGATGCGCCAGGTGATGGAGATGGTCGGGCTCTGGGATCGCAAGGACAGCCTGGTCAGCACGTTCTCCGGCGGCATGCAGCGGCGGCTGGAGATCGCCAGGGGACTGCTGCACGCGCCGCGCGTGCTGTTCCTGGACGAGCCGACCGTGGGCCTGGACCCGCAGACTCGCTCCTCCATCTGGACCTACATCAACGACCTCAAGGGCCGCGAGGACATCACGATCTTCCTCACCACCCACTACATGGACGAGGCCGAGCACTGCGACCGGATCGCCATCATCGATCACGGCAAGATCGTGGCCATCGACACGCCGGAGGCGCTGAAGGCCAGCGTCGGCAAGGACCGGGTACAGATCCACACTGCGGACGACCAGGCGGCGATCCGGGCGCTGGCCGAGAAGTTCGGGCTCGAGGCGGCCATGCACGAGGGCGCGGTGACCTTCTCGGTCGCCTCCGGCGAGCAGTTCGTGCCGCGGCTGTTCGCCGAGCTCGGCATCCCGATCAGGTCGGTCAGCGTGTCCCGGCCCTCGCTCGACGATGTCTTCATGTCCTATACCGGCAGCACGATCCGGGACGCCGAGGCGTCCGGCACGGACGCCATGCGCCAGATGGCGCAGCGGTTCCGAGGGAGGCGCTGAGCAATGGCGACGCAGACCACTGATATCACGGCCGGGCTGGCCGAGGACGAGCTAGTCGAGGAGATCAGGGTCGCGGTCCCCGCGGGCGGCCTGCGGCACGACCTGCGGGCCGTGAGCATCGTCTGGCGGCGGGAGCTGATCAGGTTCCGCACCGACCGGCTCCGCGCCATCACCTCCCTGGTCCAGCCATTCCTGTTCCTGTTCATCCTGGGCACCGGGCTGTCCTCGCTGGCCGGCCACAGCATGCCGCCCGGGGTGAACTTCAAGACCTTCATCTATCCCGGCGTGCTGGCCATGTCGGTGCTGTTCACCGCGATCTTCTCGGCCGCGTCCATCGTGTGGGACCGGGAGTTCGGCTTCCTCCGCGAGATCCTGGTGGCGCCCGTCAGCCGGGCGTCCATCGTGATCGGCAAGTGCCTGGGCGGCGCCACCATCGCCACCTTCCAGGGCGTGGTCTTCCTGGCCCTGGCCGGGTTCGCCGGCGTGCCGTACAACCCGGCGCTGATGCTGACCCTGCTCGGCGAGCTGCTGCTGCTGGCGTTCACGCTGACCGCGTTCGGGGTCATGATGGCCGCGCGGATCCGGCAGTTCCAGGCCTTCATGGCCCTCACTCAGATGCTGGTCCTGCCGCTGTTCTTCCTGTCCGGCGCGCTGTACCCGCTGACCGGCCTGCCGGCCTGGCTCAGCGTCCTGACCCGGATCGACCCGCTGACCTACGTGGTCGGGCCGATGCGGCACGCGGTCTTCAGCCACCTCAGCCTCTCGCCGCTGTTCGCGAACGCGCTGTCGCCCGGCATCACCTGGGCCGGCTGGCTGGTCCCGCTCTGGCTGTCGCTGGGCATGGTGGCGGCCATGGGCCTGGCGATGATGGGCATCGCGATCGCGGAGTTCCGGAAGACGGAGTAAGGCCGCCGCCGGGGGGACGCTGAGCCGGGAAAAGAAAGAGCGACGCCGGGTGGCTACGGGGGCAAACCACCCGGCGTCGCAATCATCGGCGCTCCGACGGGGGCCCGGAACGCCGGCAGTTGGTGCCCCGGCGGGGGACCAGAGCACCGGTAAGAATGTTACACCGAACCTGCCCCATGTGCGTCAAGACCGGATTACGCGGCGATCTCGGCATGTCGGCTGGCAAGTCCGGCGCTGACTATCCCTTTCGGCCCGGCTTGCGCGGACCGGTTCAGGCGTTATGCGGAGGCGCTCCGCTGCTGCCCGGTGTGCCGGGATCGCCGGGATCGCCGGGCTCGCCGGGCTCGCCGGCGGCTGGCCTGGCCGGGACGAGCGGCGGGCCCGCGGACGGCGCTGGCAGCCTCGGCTCATAAGGCCGGAAACCCCTGGTCACGTTGGGCTCGCGACCGCCGTTGGCAAAGATCACGGCGAAGTAGGGGATGGCGATCGCGCCGACGGCCGGGATGGCCGTCAGCCAGCCCGCGTGGTTGACGAACAGCAGGACCGCGATCAGGAAGCAGACCAGCCGGATGCCCATCATGATCAGGTACCGGCGCTCGCGGTAGGCGATATCCGCCGACCGTGACGGCCGCGCCTCGGTGACCAGCTGCGGGCGGTCACGACGCGGATGATGGACTGCTCTCACCCTTCTAAGGTATGCCTACCCTGCCAGCATCGCGAGACGGGAAGCCGTCTGCGGCCGCCCGGCCGGCTGTCGCTCCGCAGGGCCGGCCCGGAGGGTTCGCTCCCGGCCGGTGCCGCCGGCATAGTAGTTATAGGACGGCGGCCGGAAGCACTTCTCGGGCGCGGCGCTGCAACGCAGGGATATCAGGATTCATCCGTCCATCCTGGAGGAGAAATGACCGATCGCACCTACCGCGTCACCGAGATCGTCGGAACCTCGCCGGAGGGCATCGAGCCGGCCATCCGCGGCGCGCTCGAGCGCGCCGCCCAGACGCTGCGGCACCTGGACTGGTTCGAGGTGAGCGAGATCCGCGGCCAGATCACCGACGGCCGCCCGGCACATTTTCAGGTCAGCCTGAAGGTCGGCTTCCGGCTGGAAGACGCCTAGAGAGCCCCCTCGGGACGGCCGGCCTCAGCTGGCCTGGCTGACCGATGACATGTTGAAGTCCGCCACCCGCAGCGGCGGCATGGCGGCGCGGGTGAAGTAGTCGCCCCACTCGCGCGGCAGCGTCGCCGTGGTCGGGCCGGCCTCGGCAGCTGGGCCCCGCTCCACCTACGGCAACCTATCCCGGGCTCCGGCGGCCGCAGGCACCTGCCTGTACGCTCGCACCCGTCCGCGGCGTCCAACCGGAGGTGTCAGACCAGATGGCTCGATCCGTCCTCGTGACCGGCGGCAACCGCGGCATCGGGCTGGCCATCGCGGAGCGGCTCGCGGTGGGCGGTGACGCCGTCACGATCACCTCACGATCCGGCGAGGAGGTCGGGGGCGTCACGGTCGCCCGCTGCGACGTCCGCGACGCCGCGCAGGTCGACGCGGCCTTCGGCGTGGCCGAGGCCGCGCACGGGCCGGTCGAGGTCCTGGTGGCCAACGCCGGCATTACCAGGGACCAGCTGCTGGCGCTGATGAGCGAGGACGACTTCGCGGCTGTGCTGGACACCAACCTGACCGGTGCCTACCGCGTGGCCAGGCGCGCGGTGCGCGGCATGATCCGGCTGCGCCGCGGCCGGATCATCTTCATCTCCTCCGTGGTCGGCCTGCTCGGCTCGGGCGGCCAGGCCAATTACGCCGCCTCGAAGGCCGGCCTGATCGGCCTGGCCCGGTCGCTCGCCCGCGAGCTCGGCAGCCGGAACATCACGGTCAACGTGGTCGCGCCCGGATTCGTCGACACCGACATGACCGCCGCCCTGCCCGAGGACAGGAAGCAGGCCATCCTGGCCGGCGTGCCGCTTGGCCGGTATGCCTCGGCGCAGGAGGTGGCGGCGGCGGTGACCTTCCTGGCCGGCGACGAGGCGGGCTACATCACCGGCGCCGTGCTGCCCGTCGATGGCGGCCTCGGCATGGGCCACTGAGCAGGTACCGGTACCGGTCAGCAGAAGGGCAGTACGGATGGGCATCCTTGACGGCAAGCGGATCCTGGTCACCGGGGTGCTGACCGACGCCTCGATCGCCTTCCACGTGGCGCGGCTCGCGCAGCAGGAAGGGGCGACCGTCGTGCTGACCGGCTTCGGCCGGCTGAGCCTGGTCCAGCGGATCGCCAGACGGCTGCCCGACCCGCCGCCGGTGATCGAGCTGGACGTGACCAGCCCCGAGCAGCTGGACTCGCTGGCGCAGCGGGTCTCGGAGCACCTGGACGGCCTCGACGGGGTGGTGCACGCGATCGCGTTCGCGCCCCCCTCTGCGCTGGGCGGCGAGTTCCTGAAGACGCCCTGGGAGGACGTCGCCACTGCCGTGCAGGTGTCGGCGTACTCGCTGAAGGCGCTCGCCGTGGCCGCGCTGCCGCTGATGACCGGAGGGGGAGCGGTGGTCGGGATGGACTTCGACGCGACCGTTGCCTGGCCGTCCTACGACTGGATGGGCGTGGCCAAGGCCGCGCTGGAGTCGACGGCCCGGTACCTGGCCAGGGATCTGGGCGGTCACGGGATCCGGGTCAACCTGGTGTCAGCTGGCCCGCTGAAGACCATGGCCGCGCGCAGCATCCCGGGCTTCGACAGCTTCGAGGGCGTCTGGGCGGCCCGCGCGCCGCTCGGCTGGGACCTGTCGGACGCCGAGCCGGCCGCGCGGGGCTGCGTGGCCCTGCTCTCTGACTGGTTCCCGGCAACGACCGGCGAGATCGTTCACGTCGACGGCGGCGTGCACGCGGTCGGAGCCTGACGCCGGGCAGCCCTCCGTTTTCGGTCCTATGGCAGGGTCGCGCCGATGCTGTCCGGAACTCGCTTTTTGCCGGGCTGCCGACCGGCAAGCTGCTGCCTGCACCGGCTCTGACCTGGGCTCATCACCATCTCATGGGCTGTGCGCGGTTAGTGGCTGCAACTGCTCTGAAGTCCGCATATCCTCTCCCCAAGATCGAGGGGTAGTGGACAAGTCGCGACGGCATCGATAACAAATCGTGACAAGTTTGGCCTGGGATCGCTACGTAACTGAACATACGCTTCGGCTGACCCGTGAGCCCCGCCCCCGCCGTGTGCCGGTCATTCGGCCTGGCAGGGCTCCCGACAGCCGGTGGGTTCCACAACAGAAGGCGGCGAGCCATGTCTCGACTGCGGAAATTCAGGGGCGAAGGCAGGAGCCCGGCGCGCCGGGCGCCCGCCCGTCGTCACATCAGCCAGGAGGACAGATGATGAGATTTGCCCGAACGGGCACGAAGATGGCGGTGCTCGCCGCCGTGGGCGCAACCGCCCTGGCCGCCTGCGGCGGCAGCTCGAGCAGCAGCAGTTCCGGCTCGTCTAGCGGCACCACCATTCCTGGCGGGCTGGGCAGTATCCCCGCTGCCAGCGGCACGGTGCACGCGACCACAATCACCTGGGCCGAGGGACCGGGCTTCGCGCCGAACTGGATCCTGCCGATCAACTCATCAGGCAGCAACTCGGTCTTCAACGCCTTCACCTTCCAGGACCTGATGTGGCGGCCGCTGTACTGGACCGTCAACGGCGTCGTGCCCGAGGTCGTGCCATCGGAGAGCCTGGCCAAGGAGCCGGTCTGGTCCAACGGGTACAAGACCGCCACGATCACGATGAACAGCGGCTGGAAGTGGTCGAACGGAACCCCGGTCACGGCGCAGAACGTGCTGTTCACCATCGAGGAGATCAAGGCAGCGATCGCGGAGTCCCCGGCCAACTGGTCGGCCTACGTGCCCGGCTACTTCCCCGCTGACGTCACCAGCGCGACTACCCAGGGCAGCGACACGCTGGTGCTCAACCTCAAGGCGGCGGTCAACCCGACCTGGTTCACCGAGGACCTCCTGTCGTCCGTCAACCCGATGCCGACGACCTGGGCGAAGGCATCGGTCAGCGGCCCGACTCTGGACTTCACCAACCCGGCCAACGCCACCAAGATCTACAATTTCCTGACCGCCCAGAACAAGGCCGTCACCAGCTACGCCAGCAACCCGCTGTGGCAGGTCGTGGACGGGCCGTACAAGCTGTCGGCGTTCAACGCCACCACCGGCGCGTACACGATGGTGCCCAACACCGGCTACGGCGGCCCGCACGTCTCGCCGACGTCCACCTTCCAGGCCGTGCCGTTCACCTCCGACACCGCCGAGTTCAACGCGGTGAAGGCTGGCTCCATCGACGTCGCCTACATCCCGCAGACCGACGTGCCGCAGATCCCGTCCGTGAAGGCCTCCGGCTACAACGTCTTCGGGATTCCCGACTTCGGCATGACGTTCGCGAACTACAACTTCAAGGACACGACCGGTCACTTCGACGCGATCGCCAACCAGCTGTACTTCCGGCAGGTGATGTCGCACCTGGAGGACCAGCAGGGCTACATCAAGGCGTTCTTCGACGGCGCGGGCGGCGCGGCCTACGGGCCGGTGCCGGCCTATCCGCAGAGCCCGTTCCTGCCCTCGAACGCCTCGACCGACCCGTACCCGTTCAGCGTGTCCTCCGCGGAGAACCTGCTGAAGGCGCACGGCTGGACGGTGAACGCCGGCGGCACGGACACCTGCTCCAAGGCCGGATCTAGCTCGAGCGAGTGCGGCGCCGGCATTCCCGCTGGCACCCCGCTGTCGTTCAACCTGATCTACAGCACGACCCCGGCGATCATCGGCGAGCAGATGACCGACCTGGCCTCCAAGGCGAAGCAGGCCGGCATCAACATCACCCTGTCGACCAGCAACTTCGACTACATGATCTCCAACTACATCGACCCGGCCGCGCCGGCGAACGTCAACAAGTGGGCGATGATGGACTTCGGCGGCGAGACCGACTCCACCTACCCCACCACCTTCGGGCTGTTCAACACCGGCGGTTCTGGCCAGATCGGTGACTACAGCGACCCGACGGCGGACACGCTGATCCAGGCCTCGATCTCCAGCAGCAACCCGGATGCTGTCAAGTCCGAGGCGTCATACCTCACGACCAGCCAGCCCGTGCTGTTCGAGCCGAACCCGGACTACGTCTGGGCCTGGAAGACCAGCATCTCCGGCGAGCCGAACTCGTTCGCGAGCCTGACGCAGTACTACGCACAGCCGGAGTTCTGGTACTCCACGAAGTAAGCACATCCGCGTCGGGGCGGCGCCGGCCGCCGACCTGAAGGCGCTGCCCCGATGCCCGGCTAGACTCTCCTGGCCTCCGGTGATACACCGGAGGCCAGGAGAGCACGGACCTTTGCTCAAGCGACGACGGCATAGCGGGAAGGGACCGCGGCTGTGACTACCTATCTGCTCCGCCGGATCGCGATCTCCATCGTGGTCGTCGTTGGCGTCTCGATCTTCATCTTCGCCTTGCTGCACGTGATCTTCCCGTCGCCCGCCATTGTCGTCCTGGGCGTGAAGGCGAACAGGGTGGCCATCGCGGCGTGGGACAAGGCGAACGGATTCGACCGGCCCTGGTTCGCTCAGTACCTGCATTACATGAACGGGCTGGTGCACGGCAACCTCGGCTATTCCTACAAGGTCAACCAGAGCGTCACCGCGCTGTTCGGCGAGCGATGGGCACGCAGCCTCTACCTGTCCGGCATTTCGCTGCTGATCGCGGTGGTCATCGCGATCCCGCTCGGGATCTTCCAGGCGGTCCGCCGCAACACCATCGGCGACTACACGCTCACCGCCGCGGCGTTCACCGTTTACGCGATGCCGGTGTTCTTCCTGGGCCTGATCCTGATCCAGGTGTTCGCGCTGACATTCCCCATCTTCGGCTTCGAGGCCAGCCAGTCGACGTTGCTGTGGGCGGTGATGACGGACTGGCATGACATGACGCTGCCGATCGCCACCCTGGTTTTCATAACGGTGGCCTCCTTCTCCCGGTACATGCGCTCGACCGCGATGGACACCCTCGCGCAGGACTACATCAAGGCCGCGCGGGCGAAAGGGCTGCCGGAGCGGCTGGTGCTCTGGCGCCACCTGCTGCGCAACGCCTGCCTGCCGATGATCACGCTGATCGGCCTGTCCATCCCGGTGCTGCTGGCGGGCAACCTGATCACCGAGACTCTCTTCAATTACCAGGGCCTCGGGCTGCTGTTCTTCAGCAGCCTGAACACCGAGGACTACAACGTGCTGCTCGCGTACACGCTGCTCGGCGCGGTCCTCACGGTTGTCGGCAACCTCGTTGCTGACATGTCGCTGACTATTGCCGACCCTCGTATCCGGCTCGCCTGACCGGCTCGCACAGGCTCGATCCCAGGAGACAGCAATGGCACACGTTCAATCACTCCCGCCGCTCGACATCCAGCGAGCCCCCGAGGGCGGCGAGGTCGGCCAGGTCCAGAGCGGCTGGCGGCTGGCGGTACGCGAGTTCTCCCGTAACAAGCTGGCGGTCGCGGGCCTGGCCATCCTGGTGTTCTTCGTGCTGTTCTGCTTCGCGGGCCCGCTCGTCTACCACTCGGACGTCCTCAACAGCAACCTGCAGGCCGTGAACCTGCCGCCGGGCTCGCCGGGTCACCCGCTCGGCACAGATGGCCAGGGCTTTGACGAGCTTGGCCTGCTGATGACCGGCGGCCAGGCGGCGCTGGAGGTCGGGTTCTTCGCCGCGTTCATCGCCATCGTCATCGGCACCCTCTTCGGCGCGATCTCCGGGCTGGCCGGGGGCGTCCTGGACGGGGCCATGATGCGCGTGGTCGACGTCTTCCTCTCCATCCCGTTCCTGTTCGTCGTGCTGATCGTGGCCGTCCGGTACGGCTCGACCGTGCTGTCCCTGAGCCTGATCATCGGCGCCTTCACCTGGCTGGTACCAGCCAGGCTGGTCCGCGGCGAGGTGCTCACGCTCCGGGTGCGAGATTTCGTCTCCGCCGCCAAGGTCGCCGGGGCAGGCCGCTGGCGGCTGATTAACCGGCACCTGATCCCGAACGCGCTGGGCACCATCATCGTCAACGTGACGTTCCAGGTCGCCGACGCGATCCTCGCGGTGTCCTACGTCGGGTTCCTGGGTTACGGCCTGCACTACCCGCATCAGGACTGGGGCGACATGCTGTCCAACGGCACGACGTACATGCTGGACGGGTACTGGTGGCTGATCTACCCGGTCGGCGCCTGCATCGTGCTGGTCGTCATGGCCTGCAACCTGATCGGCGATGCGCTCCGCGACTCGCTGGACGTCCGCCTGCGGCGCCGGTGACGCCACGTCGCCCCGATCACCATCACTGAGCTGAGGAGTTTCCCCGGATGGCGCCCGTCATCGACATCAAGGACCTGTCCACCCATATCCAGCTGACCAAGTCGGTCGTGCAGGCCGTCGGCAACGTTGACCTGCACATCGAGCCCGGCGAAACGCTGGGGCTGGTCGGCGAGTCTGGCTGCGGCAAGTCGATGACCGGATTGTCGATTATGGGCCTGCTGCCGCCGGGCGGCAGCATCGTGAACGGCTCGATCAAGCTCGACGGCCGGGAGCTGGCCGGGCTGCCCGATGCTGAGCTGCGCAGGATCCGCGGCAACGAGATCGCGATGATCTTCCAGGACCCGCTGACCTCGCTCGACCCGACCAAGACCATCGGCTACCAGGTCGCCGAGCCGGTCCGGCTGCATCGCGGCGCCAGCAAGAAGGAGGCACTGGACCGGGCGGCCGAGGTGCTCGGCCTGGTGGGACTGCCCAGGCCGACCGAGCGCCTCTCGGATTACCCGCACCAGCTGTCCGGCGGCCTGCGCCAGCGCGTGATGATCGCGATGGCGCTGTCCTGCGAGCCGAAGCTGCTCATCGCCGACGAGCCGACGACGGCCCTGGACGTGACCATTCAGGCCCAGATCCTGGCCCTGCTGGACGACCTGAAGTCGCGGCTCGGCATGGCCATGCTGCTGATTACCCACGACATGGGCGTGATCGCCGGCCACGCGGACCGGGTCAACGTCATGTACGCGGGCCGCCTGGTCGAGGAAACGGACACCTCCACCCTCTTCAGCCACATGCACCACCCCTACACCCAGGCGCTGCTGGCGTCGATCCCGCGGCTGGACCAGGACGCCGCGAAGCGGCTGGCCAACATACCCGGCCTGCCGCCGGACCTGTCCAGCCTGCCGCAGGGGTGCCGCTTCGCGGCCCGGTGCAGCCGGGCCGATGACAAGTGCCGCGCCGAAGAGCCGCCGCTGTCGGGCGAGACGATCGCGCACCGGTGCGCCTGCTGGCATCCGGTCGACGGGCCGCTCGCGCTGCAGGCCACGAACGGCCGCGGAGCGAGCCGGCTGGCGGTGGGGGAGCCACCGGTGCCGGGCCTCGAGCACGCGGATCTCGCCGCGGCCGACGCGCCGCTGCTGGAGCTGCTCGGCGTGGTCAAGGAATACCCGATCACCTCCGGCGCGATCATGCAGCGCAAGGTGGGTGCCGTGCACGCGGTCTCGGACGTCTCCTTCAGCGTGGACGCGGGCCAGACCTTCGGCCTGGTCGGTGAGTCCGGGTGCGGCAAGACCACCATCGGCAAGGTGGTCGTCGGCCTGGAGCACCCCAACGCGGGCCAGGTCCTGCTGGGCGGCCGCGACGTTGTGGGCATGCACGGCAGCACGCTCCGCAAGTACCGGCGTGACCTGCAGCTCATGTTCCAGGACCCGTACTCCTCGCTGGACCCGCGGATGCGCGTCGGCGCGATCATCCGCGAGCCACTGGCCATCCAGGGCATCGGCAGCAGGCATGATCAGCAGAAGCGCGTTTTCGAGCTGCTGGACGAGGTCGGGCTGCCGCGCAACGCGGTGGAGCGCTACCCGCATGAGTTCTCCGGCGGCCAGCGGCAGCGGATCGGCCTGGCCAGGGCCCTGACCCTGAACCCGCGGGTGATCGTCGCCGACGAGCCAGTCAGCGCGCTGGACGTGTCCATCCGGGCGCAGGTGCTGAACCTGATGAAGCGGCTGCAGACCGACCACGGGCTGACCTTCATCGTCATCTCGCACGACATGGCGGTGGTCAAGTACATGGCCAGCAAGATCGGCGTGATGTACCTGGGCAAGCTGGTCGAGATGGGCTCCGGCGAGGATATCTACCACCACGCCGCGCACCCGTACACGGCCGGCCTGATCGACACCATCCCGATCCCCGAGCCGGCGGCGGCCAGGGCCAGGAAGGAGATCGGGATCCGGGGCGAGCTGCCCAGTCCGGTCAACCCGCCGTCGGGCTGCCGGTTCCGGACCAGGTGCCCGTTCGCGCAGGAAAAGTGCGCCGAGGAAGAGCCGCAGCTGCGCTCGTTCGGGCCCGGGCACGTGGCTGCCTGTCACTTCCCGATGCAGTCCTACGCGCCCCCGGCTGAGAAAGCCGCCGCGGCGGCCAGGTCGGACGGCACGGCGCCTGGCGAGCTGCTCGCGGAGCCGTGACCGTTTACCTGATCCGCCGGGCCGGGATCTCAGTGATCGTGCTGGCCGGCATCTCGGTGACGGTGTTCCTGCTGCTGCACATCATCTACCCATCGCCGGCCGTGGACGTGCTCGGCGTCAAGGCCACCCCGGCGGCAATCGCGGCATGGAATAAGGCGAACGGGTTCAACCGGCCGTGGCCTATTCAGTACCTGCGGTACATGGGGAACTTGCTGCATGGCAATCTCGGCTATTCCTACAAGCTCAACCAGAGCGTTTACGCCCTGTTCCAGGAGCGCTGGGCGCGCAGCCTCTACCTGGTAGGCACCGCGCTGGTGCTGTCCTTGCTGGTCGCCGTTCCGCTGGGCATCTACCAGGCGGTCCGCCGCAACAGCGCCGGCGACATGGCGCTCACCGCGACGGCCTTCACGCTCTACGCCATGCCCGATTTCTTCTTTTACCTGATCCTCATTCAGGTGTTCGTCTTCGCCCTGCCGGTCTTCAGCTTCGAGGCCAGCCAGTCCACGTCGGTCTGGCAGGTGATGCTCGACTGGCACGCCATGACGCTGCCGGTGGTGGGCTACGCGCTGCTGCTGGTGGCCGGCTACTCCCGGTACATGCGCTCGCAGGCGATGGACACGCTGGCCCAGGATTACATCAGGGCCGCGCGGGCCAAGGGCCTGCCGGAGCGGCTGGTGCTCTGGCGGCACGTGGTCCGCAACGCCTCCTTGTCGATGATCACCCTCATCGGCCTGTCCATTCCGGCGCTGCTGGCGGGGAACCTGATCGCGGAGCTTGTCTTCAACTACCCGGGACTCGGGCTGCTGTTCTTCGACAGCCTGTCCAATGCGGATTACCCGGTGCTGCTGGCGTACACGCTGGTCGGAGCGGTGCTCACGGTCCTGGGCAACCTCGTGGCCGACATCTCGCTGACCGTAGCCGACCCGCGGATCCGGCTGGCGTAATGCCGTCGGCTGCCTCCGCCGCCTGGCCGGCGATGACGCGCCAGCAGGGCGGGCCCGCGGCTGCGGCTACGGCCGGCAGCCCATAGAGTCAGGTCGTGACCTTGGTGCTGGTGGTGCGACATGGCCTCACGGCCACCACGGGAAAGGCGCTCACCGGCTGGCTGCCGGGCATTTCGCTGGACGACCGGGGCCGGGCTCAGGCAGCCGCGCTGGCGCAGCGACTGGCCGGGGTTCCGATCGATGCGATCATCAGCAGCCCGCTGGAGCGCTGCCTGCAGACGGCGGGCGCGATCGCCGGCGCGCGCGGCGACTCGCGGGTCGAGGTGCAGGCTGACGAGCGGCTCGGTGAGTGCAGGTACGGCGACTGGACCGGCCAGCCGCTCAAGCGGCTGGCTGCCGATCCGCTCTGGCGCGTCGTGCAGGCGCATCCGAGTGCGGTGCGCTTCCCGGGGCCGGACGGGGAGTCGATGCTGGACATGCAGCACCGGGCTGTCGGGGCGGTCCGGGACTGGAATGCCAGGCTGGGCCAACGCGGCGTCTATCTCGTCTGCTCGCATGGCGACGTGATCAAATCGATTCTCGCCGATAGCCTGGGCCTGCATCTTGACATGTGCCAGCGAATCCAGGTCGATCCCTGCTCGCTTAGCGTGATCCGGTATACCCCGCTGCGCCCATTCGTGCTGCGGATGAATGACATGGCCGGAGAGGTGGCCAGCCTGAAGAGACCAGAAAGCGCCTCGTCCAGGGTGCCCGCGCGCAGCGACGGGGACGCGCAGGTCGGCGGCGGCGCGGGAGGATAAGAGTCATGCCGGTCTATTCTTACGATCCGCCAGAGCGCTTCATTGCCGGGACTGTCGGCCAGCCCGGCGAGCGCACTTTCTACCTGCAGGCCAGCGGCGGCGGCCGGACCACCAGCGTAGCGCTGGAGAAGATGCAGGTGAGCCAGCTGGCAGAGCGGCTCGACGAGCTGCTGGACGAAGTACTGCGCCGCAGCGGCGGCGCCGCAGCGGTGCCCGCGGCGGCGCCGGTCACGCTGGCCGACGACGGGCCGCTTGAGCTGCCGCTGATGGAAGACTTCAGGGTCGGCGCGATCGCGCTGGCCTGGGATCACGACGGGGAGCGGGTGATCATCGAGGCGCAGGAGGAGAGCGAGGAGCCGCTGGAGCCGCTGACCGACGACGTCCCGGAGGGCGGCCCGGCCATCCTGCGGGTCCGGATCACCGCGGCGGCCGCCCGTGCCTTCTCCCAGCGCGCCCTGCAGGTGGTGAGCCAGGGCCGCCCGCAGTGCCCGCTCTGCGGGCTGCCGCTTGATCCCTCCGGTCATGTCTGCCCGCGGCAGAACGGGCACCGGGCCGGACATGGCTGAACCGTCCGCCAGTCGGCGGGCACGCCGGGAGCAGCTGTCCCCGGCGGAGCCGGGCGGGATGACCGAGGCCGCGGCGGCCGAGCTTCTGGCCAGCGGCAGCCTGACGGTGGAAGGGCGCCTGGTCGACGCGTCGAACGTGACGCTGTACTGCACCGTCAGCGGGGCGGGCGGGCAGGCGAACTGCGTGTACAAGCCCGTGGACGGGGAGCGTCCGCTCTGGGACTTCCCGGAAGGGACGCTCGCCGGGCGCGAGGTCGCCGCTTACGAGGTCTCCCGGGCAGCCGGCTGGAACGTCGTGCCGCCCACGGTATTCCGCGAAGGGCCGCTCGGCCCTGGCATGTGCCAGCTCTGGATCGATACCGACAGCTCCGTCGACATCCTGGCCCTGGCCCGGCGCACCGACCACGCCGGCCTGCGCCAGATGGCGGTCTTCGACGCGGTCGTGAACAACGCCGACCGCAAGATCGGGCACTTGCTCCCGGTGCCAGGCGATCACCTGTACGGCTGTGACCACGGGGTCTGCTTCGGCGCGGACTACAAGCTGCGGACCGTTCTCTGGCAGTGGCGGGGCAAGCCGCTGCCGGGCCGCGCGCTCGCCGCGCTGCGCCGGCTGCTCGACGCGCTGGCGGCTGAGCTCGGCGCCGAGCTGGCCCGGTGGCTGACGCCGGAGGAAGTGACGGCTACCCGCCGGCGGATCGAGCTCCTGCTCGAGCACAAGGTGCATCCCTATCCGCCGACCGACTGGCCTGCCGTGCCCTGGCCGCCTATCTAGCCGGAACGGCTATCGAGCGCAACCCTCTCAGCGGCCGTGCTCGCCCCGGTCACCGCGGCGGCGCAGGTAGCGCTCGAATTCCCGCGCGATGGCGTCGCCGCTTGCCTCCGGCAGGTCGGTGGCGTCCTTCGCCTCTTCCAGCGTCCGGACGTAGTCGGCCACCTCGGAGTCCTGCTCGGCCAGCTCGTCCACGCCGCGCTCCCAGGCACGCGCCTCATCGGGCAGGTCGGCCAGCGGGAGCGGGATGTCCAGGATGTCCTCGACGCCGCGCAGCAGGGCCAGGGTGGCCTTGGGGCTCGGCGGCTGCGCCACGTAATGCGGCACGGCCGCCCACAGCGACACCGACGGGATGCCGGCGTTCGCGCAGGCCTGCTGCAGCACGCCCACGATCCCGGTCGGGCCCTTGTAGTCCACCGGCTCGATATGCAGCGCCGCGCCCAGCTCGGGGTCCGACGCTGCCGCGGTGACCGGTACCGGCCGGGTGTGCGGCGAGTCGGCCAGCATCGCCCCGAGCAGGACGATGAGCTCGGCGCCCAGCCCCGTGAACGCGGTCACCAGCTCCTCGCTGAAGCCGCGCCAGCGCATATTGGGCTCGATCCCGTGCACCAGGACAAGGTCACGGCTGATTCCGGGCGGCCGGGCCAGCGACAGCCGGGTGGTGGGCCAGACCAGGTGCTCAGCCGTTCCGTCGGTCACCTCCATGACAGGGCGGGTGACCTGGAAGTCGTAGTAGTCCTCCGGGTCAATCTCCCCGACGGCCGTCACGTCCCAGGCCGTGGCCAGATGGCTGACCGCGCTGCTCGCAGCCTCGCCCGCATCGTTCCAGCCCTCGAAGGCCGCTATGAGCACTGGCGAGGTGAGCTTGCCGATGCCGTCGAGCTCGATCGTCGGCCACCTCCTGTCGCGTCCGCCTGCCGCCCAGGCGGGTTCCTACCAGCCTACGTGCCCGCCGCCAGATGGTGGGGGATCAGGCCACCTGGCTGGTCGGCCCGGGGGATCCGGGTAGCGGGCTCGGCCCCGGAATTCGGAACGTGCCCAGGATAGAGGCACCGCGCTGCGCGCCGCCGACCGGCCGCTGCAGAACTCGCCGGGGGCCGGCCGCAGGCCGGACCGGCGTCGCCGGCCGCGCCAGCCAGGTCCGGGCGCTGCCCGGTCGCGGCCCGTAAGATGGGTGATCATGTCACGAACGGGAGAGTCAGCCGGGTCACTGGCCGGGCTGGCCGACGGTCCGGGCTCCGCGCTGCAGGCAGTCCTGTTCGACATGGACGGGCTGCTGGTCGACTCCGAGCCGCTCTGGTTCGAGGTCGAGAGCGCCATCATGGCCCGGCTGGGCGGCACCTGGAGCCCGGCTGACCAGGAAGCCCTGGTCGGCGGATCGCTCCAGCGCAGCCTAGGCTACCTGCTGGCCAAGGCCGCCCGCCCGGCCAGCCCGGAGATGGTCGGCCGCTGGATGATCGACGGCATGGTGGAGCTGCTCGGCACCAGGCCGCTGCCGGTGATGCCGGGAGCGATGGAGCTGCTGGCCGAGGTCATGGCCGCCGGGCTGCCGTACGCGCTGGTGACGTCCTCGGAGCTGGCGATCATGGAGACTGTGCTGGCCCGGCTCGATGCCACCTTCCCGGTGGCCGTCTGCGGCGCGGATGTCCGACGCAGCAAGCCTGATCCCGAGCCCTACCTGCTGGCCGCGTCCCGGCTCGGCATCGAGCCGGGCCGGTCGGTGGTGCTGGAGGACTCGCCGAACGGGGTGGCCGCGGCCGAGGCCGCCGGGTGCCGGGTAGTGGCCGTGCCCAGCGTGGTCCCGATCAGCGACGCGCCCGGCCGGCTGGTCGTCCGCTCCCTGGCCCAGCTCAGCCTGGCCACCCTGCGCGGCCTGGTCGCCGCCGGGCCTACCGGTGCTGACTGACCCTCCGGGCAGCCTTCTGGTCCGGCTCGGCGACGCCAGGACACGCGAACATGTGCGACGATGAAGGGGAACCGAGCGTGGCCCGTGCCGGGGCGCATGAGCCGTCTCCGCACGTGACAGGTGGCGGCTGGCTACGAGGGGAGGCCGCTGTGTCGAGCTGGAACGCTTTCTTCTGGGGCCCGCTCTGCTATGGCCTGACGGCGGTCGGGCTGGTCCTCAGCTTCTTCCTCTGGCGCCGCCACGGGGCGCGCCGGGGCACCCGGGCCGTGGCCTGGTCGCTCATCCCGCTGGCGGCCTACCTGACCGGCGCGATCCTGCTGATCTACCGGATCGTCTCGGCGATCGTCCGGTTCGCTGGCTCGTTCGTCTTCTCGCCGACTCGCTGGGCCGGCCTCATCCTGTTCACGCTGGCCGCGCTGCTCTTCCTGGTCTCCGGCGGGCTGCCGTCGCGGAAGGAGCGGGCCAGGCGGAAGCAGGAGCGCCACTCCGTGCCGGCGGCCGGCGGCCCGCCCGCCCCGGTGAGCACGGCGAAGAAGCAGGGCAAGCCAGCCAGCCGGGACGGCGCGGCCGGCGACGGCCTGGACGACGACGTCCAGGAGATCCTGCGCCGTCGCGGCATTAGCTGACCTCCCGGCCGCAGTGACCTCCCGGCCGCACTGGGTCCCGGGCAGATCCGGCCTAACCGAACGTGTCACAGCACGGTTGCGGTTGCATAAAGCCTCTTGGCAGCAGGGGCGGCTCGGGTAGACAGGCCTTACCGGCGGCGTGTAGGCACGTAGGGTTCGCTACTTTATGCGCCCGGGCCCGCCGCAGATGGCTCAGCCCAGGCCAAGAAGGAGTCTCCCCCATGACAGCTCAACCGAAGCGCCTCGCCGCGCTGGCAGTCGCGGTGCTGGCCGCCGTCGGCGGCCTCGCGGCGTGCGGCGGGTCATCTTCATCCGGCAGCAGCAGCAGCAGCAACAATGCCACGACATCGAGCAAGCCGGTCTACGGCGGCACGCTGAACATCGTCGCTGCGGGCGGGCCCGATCACCTCGACCCGGTGCCCGCCTACACCACCTATGACTACATGCTGGAGCGCGCTTACGCGCGCCAGCTGCTGTCCTACCCCACGATTCCGGCCACCAGCACGTCCAGCTCGGCGTGGACGAAGTCCACTACCCCGGTGCCGGATGTCGCGACCGTGGTGCCGAGCACCTTGAACGGCGGCATCACCAATGGCGGCAAGACGTACACATTCCACATCAAGTCGGGCGTGGACTGGGACACCAGCCCGGTGCGCCAGGTGACCGCGGATGACTTCATCCGCGAGTTCAAGGCGTTCTGCAACGCGGCCCCGGGCGGCTTCGTCGGCAACATCGACTACTACAGTGCCACCATCGCCGGCATGTCGAGCTACTGCAACGCGGAGACCAGCTACTTCTCGACGCCGTCGCACCCGGTGACCGCCGCGAGCACGGCCAACTTCCAGAACACGCACACCATCTCGGGCATCACCGCGCCGAATCCGATGACGATCCAGTTCACTCTCATCCAGCCGGCCAGCGACTTCCTGAACATGCTGGCCATGCCGTTCGCCTCGGCGCGCCCGGTGGAGTACGACAGTTACGTGCCGAACAGCCTGCAGCTGGATCAGCACATCATCTCCGACGGCCCGTACAAGATCACCTCGTACATCCCGGGCAAGTCGATCACGCTGGCGCGCAATCCGTCCTGGAAGCAGTCCACGGACAGCCTCCGGCACCAGTACGTCGCCGGGATGCAGGTCACTGAGGGCGTGACCTCGGCTCAGACGCAGCTCACTGACATGCAGGCCGGAAGCCAGGACCTGCCCATGGACACCCAGATCAACCCGCCGTCCGTGCCGGGGCTGGTGGCCAGCAAGGCGCCGAACTTCGGGGTCTGGGCCTGGGACAACACGATCCCGTACATCGTGTTCAACCTGCGCAGCCCGAACTCCGGCGGCGCGATGGGCAAGCTCGGCGTCCGCCAGGCGATTCAGTACGGCGTCAACAAGGTCGCGGTGCAGAAGGTCTACGGCGGCCCGCAGGTCACCAAGATCATCAACGAGGTCATCCCGCCGGGCAACGTCGGGGCCTCCAGCACCAACCTGTACCCGACGCCCAACAACAGCGGGGACGTCTCCAAGTGCAAGGCGGACCTGAAGAATGCCGGATACCCGAACGGCGTCTCGCTGACCTACCTGTACCAGAACGACTCCGTGAACACGGCGGCGTTCACCGCGATCCAGGCCAGCCTCAAGCTGTGCGGGGTTACCCTGAACGGCAAGTCGGAGCCCAGCTCCAGCTTCTTCACCGACCTGGGCAACGCGCCGGTCAACAACAAGCCCGGCACCTGGGACGCGGCTCAGGGCGAGTGGATCCCTGACTGGTTCGGCAACAACGGCCGGACCATCATCCCGCCGTTCTTCCAGACCGACTGCCAGGTCAACACCATCAACTACGGCTGCTACTCGAGCCCGAAGATGGACGGCCTGATCAAGTCGGCCGAAGCGGCCACGACCGCCAGCCAGGCCGGGAACTACTGGAACCAGGCTGACCAGCTGGCGATGCAGAACGCGCTCGTCGTGCCGCTGCAGTCGGAGAACTACCCGATGTACACGAGCAAGCGGGTGCTGGGACCTGGCGCCTGGTCGCCGACGATCGGCGCTTCCGACCCGACGAACGTCTGGCTCAGCAACGGCTGAGCAGGGCCGGAGTTAGCGCGGGGGTCCGGCCGGGTGGCGTCTCACCCGGCCGGACTTACCATGGTCGGCAGCGGCTATAGTTCCGTGATCCCCAAACTCACCGGTCTGACATCTGCTGAAAGGGCGTGATCAGTGAGCCTGCTCGAGGTGACGGATCTGCGCGTCAGCTTCCCGACCGCGGACGGCATTGTGCAGGCGGTGCGCGGGGTCTCCTTCACTGTCGAGGCCGGCCAGACGCTCGGCATCGTGGGTGAGTCCGGCAGTGGGAAGACCGTGCTGACCCAGACCCTGCTCCGGCTGACCGCCGGCGGCGATATCTCCGGCCGGGCCGAGTTTGAGGGAAGGAACCTGCTGGCGCTGACCGAGGATCAGATCCGCAAGGTACGGGGAGCGGAGATCGCGGTCATCTTCCAGGATCCGCTGACCAGCCTGCACCCGCTGTATAAGGTCGGCTGGCAGATCGCGGAGATGATCCGCGCGCACGACAAGTCGGTCAGCAAGAAGCAGGCGCACGAGCGGGCGATTGAGCTGCTCGGCCGGGTGGGCATCCCGCAGCCGCAGCAGCGGGTCGACGACTACCCGCACCAGTTCTCCGGTGGCATGCGGCAGCGGGCGATGATCGCGATGGCACTCTCGCTGAGCCCGAAGCTGATCATCGCGGACGAGCCGACCACGGCACTGGACGCCACCGTGCAGGCGCAGATCCTGGACCTGCTGCTGGACCTGCAGCGGGATTCGGGCACGGCACTGATCATGATCACGCACGACCTGGGCGTGGTGGCCGACATCGCCGACGACGTGCTGGTGATGTATGCGGGCCGGGCGGTCGAGAAGGCCAGCAAGCACGAGATCTTCTACAAGCCGCATCATCCCTATACCAAGGGCCTGCTCGAGTCCATCCCCAACAGCTCGGCGGCGAGCGATCGGCTCAAGCCGATCCCCGGCCAGCCGCCCAGCCTCATCAACCTGCCCCGCGGCTGCAAGTTCCACCCGCGCTGCACGTACGTGATGGACCGCTGCCTGACCGAGGAGCCGCCGCTGCATGCGGTCGCCGATTCGGAGCTGCACAGCTCGGCCTGCTGGCTGCCCGCCACGGCCGCAGGCCTCGACACTGAAGCCGAGGAGCTGCGCAAGAACGTCGTGGCGGCCGGCCGGAAGGGCGAGGCGGCTGAGGTCGCCCTGGCCATCGCCGACAACCCGGACGCCGGAGGAAGCGTGATCGGATGAGCGAGACGCTGCCCGGCGACTCCGCTGCCGTAACTGAGCCAGGGCCAGGAACCGGCGAGGACTCGCTCGTCCATGTGAACAACCTGGTCAAGTACTTCCCCGTGCGCGGGTCCGGGCTGATCAGCCGAACGGTCGGCCAGGTCCAGGCGGTGGACGGCGTCTCGCTGGAGATCCCCCGTGGCAAGACGGTCGGCCTGGTCGGCGAGACCGGCTGCGGGAAGTCCACCCTGGCCCGCTGCATCGCCGGGCTCATCCCGGTGACATCGGGTCAGGTCATCTTCGACGGCCGCAACATCACGAACCTGCCCAGGCGCACCATGCAGCCGTACCGGCGGGAGATCCAGATGATCTTCCAGGACCCGTACGGCTCGCTCAACCCGAGGCGACGGGTCGGTGCCATCATCGGCGACCCGTTCGCGGTGCACAAGACGGCCAAGGGCGGTGAGCGCAAGCGCAAGGTCCAGGAGCTGATGGAGCGGGTCGGGCTCAATCCCGAGCACTTCAACCGGTACCCGGCCGAGTTCTCCGGCGGCCAGCGCCAGCGGATCGGGGTGGCGCGGGCGCTCGCGCTGCGGCCCAAGCTGATCATCTGCGACGAGCCGGTTTCCGCCCTGGACGTGTCCATCCAGGCGCAGGTGCTCAACCTGCTGGCGGACCTGCAGGCGGACTTCGGCCTCTCGTACCTGTTCATCGCCCATGACCTGGAGGTCGTGCGGCATGTCAGCCACGAGGTCATCGTCATGTACCTGGGCCGGGTGGCGGAGTCGGGACCGAGGGACCCGGTGTACGACACCCCCCGCCATCCCTATACGACGGCCCTGCTCTCCGCCGCGCCGGCCGCGGATCCGGACGCCGCCGCCAGCCGCCAGCGGATCATCCTGACCGGCGATGTTCCCTCGCCGATCAATCCGCCGTCGGGCTGCCGGTTCCACCCGCGCTGCCCCAAGGCACAAGAGCTGTGCGGGCACGAGGATCCGCCGCTGGAGGTCAAGCCGGGTGACCCGGCTAATCACCTGACCGCCTGCCATTTCCCCGTCCAAGCCGGTGAGGTCCTGGCCCGCGCGGGCAGAAGGGATCGGGCATGAGCCTCGTTACCGAGTTCGAGACCGAGGCGCATGGCGCCGAGGCGGCGTCCGAGCAGTCGATCGAGGGCCGCAGCCAGTGGCAGCTGACCTGGCGGCGGCTGCGCCGCGACAAGGTGGCCATGATCTCGATCGTCGTGATCGTGCTGATCGCGCTGCTGGCCATCCTCGCGCCCGTGTTCGCCAGCCTGACGCACCATCCGCCGGACGTGACGTTCCCGAATACCGGCACCACCTCGGCCGGCCTGCCGGTGGCCCCCGGCACCAACGGCTTCCTGCTCGGCACCGACTCGGTAGGCCGGGACCTGCTCGTCCGGATCCTGTACGGAGCACGGATATCGCTGTTCGTCGGCGTCGTCACGACCGTGATCGCCGCCCTCGCGGGCGTCACCGTCGGCATGGTGTCCGGCTACTTCGGCGGCATCGTCGACGCGGTGCTCGCCCGGTTCATTGACGCGGTGCTGGCCTTCCCGTACGTGGTGCTGGCGCTGGCCCTGGCCGCCGTCATCGGCCCCAGCCTGCCGGTGATCATCGCAGTGATCTCTTTCTTCTCCTGGGCGGCCATCTCCCGGATCGTCCGCGGCCAGACGCTGTCGCTGAAGGAGAGGGAGTATGTCGAGGCGGCCAGGTCCATCGGGGCCGGGCCGTGGCGGATCATGTTCATCGACATCCTGCCGAACCTGCTCGCCCCCGTGCTGGTGCTCTGCACGCTGGCGATCCCGGCCGCGATCGTGTTCGAGGCGACGCTGTCCTTCCTCGGCCTGGGGATCCAGGAGCCCACGGCCAGCTGGGGCAACATCCTGTCGGCGGCGGAGAACTACTACCAGGAAGCCTGGTGGTTCGTGGTGTTCCCGGCCGTGGCCCTGCTGATCACGACGCTGGCGTTCAACCTGCTCGGCGACGGGATCAGGGACGCGATGGATCCCCGCACCGAGCGGATCTTCGCGGCCGGCCGTAAGCAGCGGCGGGGCCGGGGCCGGTCCTCCACGGACACCTCGGCCGCGCCGGCTCCGGCTGCGCCCGGCGCGACCGCCAGCGGCCAAGTGGCGGGCTGAGGGCCATGGTCATTACCCGTTTCCTCTTCCGCCGGATCCTGACCGGCCTCATCGTCCTCTGGGTGGTCGCCACGGCCACGTTCGCGCTGTTCTTCGCCCGTCCGGTCGACACCGTGGCCAGAGGGCTGGCCGGCCGGGCCGCGAGCCCGGCGGTCATCGAGAACGCCGTCAGGCAGCTCGGCCTGAACCAGCCGATCCTGACCCAGTACTGGCACTTCATGGGCAAGGTCGCGGTGGGGAACCTCGGCTACTCGTATTACAACAACGAGTCCGTGAACACGATCGTCAAGCAGGACCTGCCGCCGACCGCCTCACTCGTGGCCGGGGGACTGGTGCTCTGGCTGATCGTCGGCCTCTCGGTCGGCATCCTGTCGGCGACGAGGGCGCGCAGCCTGTTTGACCGGGTGGCCACCGTGGGCGTGCTGGCGGGCATCTCGATGCCGACCTTCGTGCTCGGCGAGCTGCTCCTGCTGGTGGTGTTCCTGCCGCTGAACGAGCATGGCTTCTCCTGGATCCAGGATGGCTACGCCGGCCTCTCGCAGGGAATCGGGCCCTGGATCGGCCACATGCTGCTGCCCTGGATCACGCTCGCCATGGTCCAGGCCGCCATCTATACCCGGCTGTCGCGCAGCTCGCTGCTGGACACGCTCGGCGAGGACTACATCCGGACCGCGCGAGCCAAGGGCCTGACCGAGCGCCGGGTCATCTACCGTCATGGCGTGCGGGCCGCGATGACGCCCGTCGTGTCGCAGCTGGGCGTGGACGTCGGCGCCCTGCTCGGCGGCGTGGTCGTGGTCGAGACCGTCTTCGGCCTGGGCGGCCTCGGCCAGACCGCGGTCCAGGCCGTCGACACCGACAACCTCCCGGTCATCATCGGCTTCGTGATCCTGGCGGCGGCCTTCGTGGTCATCGCCAACATCATCGTCGACCTCTGCTACGCCTTCCTCGACCCCCGCGTCCGGATCAGCTGATCCCGGCCGCGGCCGGCGCGTCGCCGCGCCGCGGGGCCGGCGCCGTGGGCTGAGCTGCCGGGACCGCGGCCAGGTCCGGGAGCGGCGGTGGGGTTCCGCCGAAAACCGGGCATAGTGCCTGATGTGCGCACCAGTCGCACAGCCGGCTCTGCCGCGGCCGCCAGTCGCCGGTGACGATGGAGCGCTCGATCGCCCGCCAGAGCGCGTTGATCTTCCGCTCCGTGGCGAGCAAGTCGGCCTCGTCCGGCTCGTACCGCATGATCTCGCCGTTGCCCAGGTAGATGAGCTGGAGCAGCCGCGGCACTGTCCCCCGGGTGCGCCAGAGCACGAGCGCGTAGAACTTCATCTGGAACAGCGCCCGTGCCTCGTAGTCGACGCTGGGGGAGGTGCCGGTCTTATAGTCGACGATCCGGATCTCACCGGTGCGGGCTATGTCAAGCCGGTCGATATAGCCCCGGAGCCTGAGCCCGGACGCCAGCACGGCCTCGACGGAGAAGCTCGCGGTGCGCGGGCTCGAGCCGGGTCGGGTCTTCCAGGGTGAAGTAGCGATCCAGCATGCTGCCCGCCTCATCCAGCCAGGCGGCACGCTGGGCGTCGTCGTCGAACAGCGTGCTCAGCTCGGGCTCCAGGGCCGTCAGCCGCTGCCATTCCGGCTGCACCAGGCTGCGGGCGGCCTCCGGGGTGCGGCCGGCGGCCGGCTGGTCGAACAGGCGCTCGAGCACGGCATGCACGAGCGTCCCGCGGGCTGCCGCCGGGCTCGGCGGCTCCGGCAGCCGGTCGATGACCCGGAACCGGTACAGCAGCGGGCAGGTCAGGAAGTCCGCCGCCCGCGACGGCGACAGGCTCCGGCGCGCCGTCTCGTTATCGCCGCGCCCGGAATCGCCGGTCATCTCTGCTGCTTCGCCGCCCATGCTCAGGAGACTAGGGGAGAGCGCCGACAGTTGCGGCCCTTTGCCGTCGCGCACTGGGCCGCTGATGGCGTCCGAGCACGTAGCATCAGAGCGTGGCAGGCACTGCGCCAGAAAGCGGGCCGCGGCAGGCTCAGCAGACCGCGCCGGATTCGTCGGCGGGCCCGGCCCGCGATCCGCGGCGTGATCGCAGGCTGGGCCTGATGATCGGGCGCCCGTTCGGGGTGCCCGTTTACGTCTCGCCGTACTGGTTCCTGGTCGCCATCGTGCTGGTCTACCTGTACGCGAACACGCTGGACAGCTCGGTGGCCTCGGAACGCTCCCGCTACCTGGTGGCCGCCGCCTTCGTCGTCCTGCTCTACACCTCGGTGCTGGTGCACGAGCTGAGCCACTGCGCCGTGGCACGGGCGTTCAGGCTGCCCGTGCGCCGGGTGCTGCTCTACCCGCTGGGGGGCTTCTCCGAGATCGAGAAGGAGCCGCCAGCGGCCGGGCAGGAATTCCTGGTCGCCGCCGCCGGGCCGGCCATGTCGCTGGCCCTCGCCGCCGCGGCGCTCGGGCTGACCAGGGTCATTCCCGGCGGCCTGCCGAACCTGCTGATCGATCAGCTGTTCCGGGCCAACGTGCTGGTCGCGGTGTTCAACTTGCTGCCGGGCCTGCCGCTGGACGGCGGCCGGATCTTCCGGTCCGGGATCTGGAAGCTCACCGGCAAGCCGGCGGTCGCGACCATGACCGCGGCCTGGGCCGGCCGGGTGCTGGCGGTCCTGATGATCGTGGGGCCGCTGGCAGCCCTGCGGGGCTCGCCGTCGGCCTTGCTGAGCGACCCGTACTGGTTCTGGCTGGCCTTCATCGGCGTCTTCATGTGGATGCAGTCATCACAGGCGATCCGCTCGGCCAAGGTCCGCGAGCGGCTGCCCGCGCTGCAGGCGCGCAGCCTGGCCAGGCGGGCCATCCCGATTCCGTGGAACCTCCCGCTGGCCGAGGCGATCCGGCGCGCCGACGCCGCGCAGGCACGCGCGCTCGTCGTGGTCGACCACGCCTCGAAGCCGATCGCGATCGTCAACGAGACCGCGGTCATCGCCACGCCCGAGCAGCGCAGGCCGTGGATCGAGGCTGGCTCGCTGGCGCGGACCATCGAGGACGGCATGGTGCTGGCCGCCGACCTGTCCGGCATGGCGCTGGTCGAGGCGGTGCAGCACGTGCCTGCCAGCGAGTACCTGCTGGTGGAGCCCTCGGGTCAGGTGTACGGGGTGCTGGCCGCCGCCGATCTCGACCAGGCCTTCGCCAGCACCGGCCGGCGCTAGCCTGTCGGCGTGATCAGGCATCCCCGCGGGCCGTTCGAGCCCGGTGACCAGGTTCAGCTGACCGACCCCAAGGGACGCCAGCATCGGCTCGTGCTGGCCGCCGGGCGGTCGTTCCATACTCATCGCGGGTCGCTGAGCCACGATGACCTCATCGGCAGGCCGGACGGCAGTGTGGTGATCTCGGCTGGCGGCACGCCCTACGTGGCGCTGCGGCCGCTGCTCGCCGACTACACGCTGTCGATGTCTCGCGGGGCAGCGGTGATCTACCCGAAGGATGCCGCCCAGATAGTCGGGCTGGCCGATATCTTCCCCGGTGCCCGGGTGATCGAGGCTGGTGCGGGGTCGGGCGCGCTGTCCTGCTGGCTGCTGCGGGCCGTCGGCGAGTCGGGCCTGCTGGTGTCCTACGAGCGCCGCCCTGACTTCGCTGAGATCGCCAGGGCCAACGTGCAGCAGTACTTCGGCGGCCCGCATCCGGCCTGGCGGCTGATCGTGGGCGAGCTGCCGTCCGCGGGCCAGCCGCCGCAAGCCGGGGCCGGGTCCGGCGAGGCGCCCGCCGAGGCGGGCGGCGGCCAGGACGAGCCGGCCGACCGGGTCGTGCTGGACATGCTGGCGCCGTGGGAGTACGCGGCCACCGCCGCGTCCCTGCTCGCGCCGGGCGGCCTGGTCTGCTGTTACGTCGCGACCACCACCCAGCTGGCCAGGACGGTGACGGCACTGCGGGACCAGCAGAGCTTTGCCGAGCCCGCCGCCTGGGAGACCCTGCAGCGCGGCTGGCACGTGGACGGGCTGGCCGTCCGGCCCGAGCACCGGATGGTCGGGCACACAGGTTTCCTGATGACGGCCAGGCGGCTCGCGGATGGCGTGACAGCGCCGCGGCGCCGGCGCAGGCCTTCCAAGGGCGCCCACCCGAACCAGGATGAGACCGATCCGGGCTGGTCAGGGCCTCGCACCGGGGCGGAGGACGAGCCTGCGGAGAGCGCGCCCGGCCGGTAACGCTGGCCTGCCCTTTTCCGGATCGTAACGAGAGATCGCGGAGTCGGGGCCACCGCCAGGTTACGGAAGCACATTGGATAGGTAGGGTCTAGGTAAGTTCGCTCTCGGGAGGGGGTGAGGGGCATGGCCTCTCGTGACGACAGCATTCCCGCTGGACGGCATGAGGACGAGGTCAAGGTCCTGACCGCGCAGATCTCCTTCCTCGAGGAGGAGGTCACGGCGCTGCGCAGCAGGCTCGCCGACTCGCCGCGCCAGTCGCGGCTGCTCGAGGAGCGGCTGCGGGAGGCAGAGGCCAGCCTGGCCGGCATCACCGCGCAGAATGAGCGGCTGGCCGGAACGCTCCGCGAGGCGCGCGATCAGATCGTGACGCTGAAGGAGGAAGTCGACCGGCTTGCCCAGCCGCCCAGCGGTTTCGGGGTCTTCCTGCAGGCCACCGAGGACGGCACCGCCGACGTCTTCACCGGTGGCCGGAAGATGCGGGTGAGCATCAGCCCGAGCATCGAGCTGGCTGAGCTGAGGCCCGGCCAGGAGGTCGTGCTCAACGAGGCGCTCAACGTCGTGATCGCCCAGGGCTACGAGACGATCGGCGAGGTCGTCATGCTCAAGGAGGTCCTGGACGGCGGCGACCGGGCGCTGGTCATCTCGCACGCCGACGAGGAGCGGGTGGCGCGGCTGGCTGAGCCGCTGCTGGGCTCGACGCTGCGGGCCGGAGACTCGCTGCTGCTCGAGCCGCGCTCCGGCTACGTCTACGAGCGGATACCCAAGGCCGAGGTCGAGGAGCTCATCCTCGAGGAAGTCCCGGACATCACCTATCACGAGATCGGCGGCCTCGGCCCGCAGATCGAGCAGATCAGGGATGCCATCGAGCTGCCCTACCTGCACGCTGACCTGTTCAAGGAGCACCAGCTGCGGCCGCCGAAGGGCGTCCTGCTGTACGGGCCGCCCGGCTGCGGCAAGACGCTCATCGCCAAGGCCGTGGCCAACTCGCTGGCCAAGCAGGTGGCGCGCAGGACCGCGCAGCAGGCGAGCGAGAACGGCGAGAACGAGGCGGCCTGCCGCCGGCCAAGGAAGGCAAGAGCTTCTTCCTCAACATCAAGGGTCCCGAGCTGCTGAACAAGTACGTCGGCGAGACCGAGCGGCACATCCGGCTGGTCTTCCAGCGGGCCAGGGAGAAGGCCAGCGAGGGCATGCCGGTCATCGTGTTCTTCGACGAGATGGACTCGATCTTCCGTACCCGCGGTTCCGGCGTGTCCAGCGATGTCGAGAACACCATCGTGCCGCAGCTGCTGAGCGAGATCGACGGCGTCGAGGGCCTGGAGAACGTGATCGTGATCGGCGCCTCGAACCGCGAGGACATGATCGACCCGGCGATCCTGCGCCCCGGCAGGCTGGACGTCAAGATCAAGATCGAGCGGCCCGATGCCGAGGCGGCCAAGGACATCTTCTCCAAGTACGTGCTGTCCGAGCTGCCGCTGCACGGCGATGACCTGGCCGAGCACGGCGGCTCGCGGGCCGGCACGGTCGACGCGATGATCCAGCGGGTCGTCGAGCGCATGTACTCGGAGACGGAGCAGAACAGGTTCCTCGAGGTCACCTACGCCAACGGGGACAAGGAGGTCCTGTACTTCAAGGACTTCAACTCCGGCGCGATGATCCAGAACATTGTCGACCGGGCGAAGAAGATGGCGATCAAGGAGTTCCTTGACACTGGCCAGAAGGGCATGCGCATCGCCCACCTGCTGTCCGCCTGCGTGGACGAGTTCAAGGAGAACGAGGACCTGCCGAACACCACGAACCCGGATGACTGGGCCCGCATCTCCGGCAAGAAGGGCGAGCGGATCGTGTACATCAGGACGCTCATCTCCGGTAAGGAAGGAACCGAGGCTGGCCGCTCCATCGATACCGTGGCCAACACGGGTCAGTATCTGTAGCGGGCCGGGCAGGCGCCCCGGCCAGCGCGGCGTGCCACTGCCAGGGCAGCCGGCACTAGGCTCTGCAGCATGAGCGTGCGCAGGGTGATGGGCATCGAGACCGAGTACGGCATCTCGGTGCCCGGCCAGCCCGGGGCCAATTCCATGGTCAGTTCCTCGCAGGTGGTCAATGCCTACCAGGCCGGGGCCGCCGCGAGGGCACGCCGGGCGCGGTGGGACTTCGAGGAGGAGAACCCGCTGCGCGATGCCCGCGGTTTCGACCTGACCAGGGAGGCGGCGGAGTCGGCCCAGCTCACCGATGAGGACCTGGGCCTGGCCAACGTCATCCTGACCAATGGCGCCCGGCTGTACGTCGATCACGCGCACCCGGAGTACTCCTCGCCCGAGTGCACGAACCCGCTGGACGCCGTGATCTGGGATAAGGCGGGGGAGCGGGTGATGGCGGACGCCGCCGCGGCGGCCAGCTCCGCGCCCGGCGGGTCGGTCATCCAGCTCTATAAGCATAATACGGACAACAAGGGCGCTTCCTACGGCTGTCATGAGAACTACCTGATGAGCCGGTCGACGCCATTTGCCGACATCGTCAGGCACCTGACCCCGTTCTTCGTCAGCCGGCAGGTCGTCTGCGGCGCCGGGCGGGTGGGCATCGGGGCCGATGGCCGCGATCACGGCTTCCAGATCAGCCAGCGGGCCGACTTCTTCGAGGTGGAAGTCGGGCTGGAGACCACGCTGAAGCGGCCGATCATCAACACCAGGGACGAGCCGCACGCGGACCCGGACAAGTACCGCCGGCTGCACGTCATCATCGGCGACGCCAACATGAGCGAGGTTTCCACCTACCTGAAGCTGGGCACCACCGCGCTCGTGCTGGCCATGATCGAGGACAGGTTCCTGGTCGGCGACCTGAGCATCGAGGCGCCGGTGTCGGAGCTGCGGGCGATCTCGCACGACCCGTCGTGCCGGCACCTGGTGGCGCTGCGCGACGGGCGCCGGATGACCGCGGTCCAGCTGCAGCTGGAGTATCTGGAGCTGGCCAGGAAGTACACCGAGGACAAGTACGGCACGGATGTCGACGAGGCGACGGCCGATGTGCTCGATCGCTGGGAGAACGTGCTCGGCCGGCTGGCCGAGGACCCGATGCTGGCCGCCCGCGAGCTGGACTGGGTCACGAAGCTGGAGATCCTCGAGGGCTACCGGGCCAGGGACGGCCTGGACTGGGGCCATCCCCGGCTGCAGCTCGTCGACCTGCAGTACTCCGACGTGCGGGCCGACCGGGGCCTGTACAACCGGCTGGCGGCCGGCGGCCGGATGAGCCGGCTGGTGGACGAGCGCGCCGTGACCAGGGCAGTGGACCAGCCCCCGGCCGATACCCGGGCCTACTTCCGCGGCCGGTGCCTGCGCCAGTACCCGGATTCCGTGGCCGCCGCGTCGTGGGATTCGGTCATCTTCGACGTGCCGGGCCGTGAGTCGCTGCAGCGGGTACCTACGCTGGAGCCGCTGCGCGGCACGAAGGCCCATGTGGGCGCGCTGCTGGACCGCTGCGAGACGGCAGCTGAGCTGGTGGCCGCCCTGACCGGGCAGTAATTTCGCCTTCAGCGGACAATGCGCCCGTCCGGCCCCCGGCCTGCTCGTTCGCCGGCTGCGGCCGGCGGCAGCGGCGCACCGGAAATCTCGTAGTGATACCGATGCGGCTCGCCGAGGGTTGGATGCGGCACGAGCGGGCGAGGATAGCGTTGAGACTGCGGGCAGCAACCGCGATCACGGAGGTTCAGGAATGGCGACGAAGGACAGCGGCCAGCGGCAGGCCCCCCGGCGCTCCGAGGAGGAGCAGGAGGCCGAGGCCCAGCAAGCCGAGGGCGTGAAGGAGCGGCAGGACAAGCTCACCGATGACGTGGACGCGATCCTGGACGAGATCGACGAGGTCCTCGAGGAGAACGCCGAGGAGTTTGTCAGGTCCTACGTCCAGAAGGGCGGCGAGTGAGTGACTCCGGGCCGGGCTAGCGCCGGCGCTGATGGTCACGGACCGCTGCGGGCCCAGCAGTACCGCGGCGGTGCCGCCGCAGTAGGGTCGATCACGTACGCAGACTGAGCAGACTGAATAGCGGAAGGAATCGCGGTGGGCCCCGACACTGACGGCTGGGACGCTGATGGCCGGCGGCCGCCGGCCTTCCTGACTGCGGGCACCTCGTCGTTCGCCAGGTTCCTGGCCATGGCGGCGCCGGAGCTGCTGCCCGGGGCCAGGCCGGCGACAGCGGCGGGAGCCGCCGCGGCCGGCCATGAGCTGCCGCACGGCACCACGATCGTGGCCGCCGCGACCGCCGGCGGCGTGGTGATGGCCGGTGACCGGCGCGCCACGGCCGGCAACATGATCTCGCAGCGCGACATCGAGAAGGTGTACCGCAGCGACGAGTACTCCTGCATCGGCATCGCCGGGGTGGCCGGCATCGGCATTGACCTGGTCCGGCTGTTCCAGGTGGAGCTGGAGCACTACGAGAAGCTGGAGGGCCGGGCGCTGTCGCTGGAGGGCAAGGCCAACCGGCTGGCCGGGCTGGTCCGGGCGAATCTGGCCGGGGCCATGCAGGGACTGGTGGTCGTCCCGCTGTTCGCCGGCTACGACGAGGACCGTGCCGGCGGCCGGATCTTCAGCTACGACGTGGCCGGCGGCCGGTACGAGGAGCACCGGTTCTACTCGATCGGGTCGGGCTCTGTCTTCGCCCGCGGCTCGCTGAAGAAGCTCTACCGCGAGGGGATGTCCGCCGCCGACACGATCCTGGCCTGCATGCACGCGCTCTATGACGCCGCCGACGACGACTCCGCCACCGGCGGTCCCGATCTGACCCGGCGGATCTACCCGAAGGTGCTGACCGTGGACGCGGACGGCGTCACGCAGCTCAGCGATGATGAGGCCGCTACTTTCGCACGGGCGGTGGTCGACGAGCGGATGCAGTCGCCCGACGGCCCGACCGCGCCCCTGCAGTCCGTGATCCCGAACCGATAACGCCTCCCCGCCCGTGGCCTTGCGGGCCAGCCCGCCAGCCGCCTGATGCCCAGCTAGCCCGACCACTCACGTAAGGGAAACTCCAGCGGTGTCGATGCCGTTCTACGTCTCGCCAGAACAGGCGATGAAGGACAAGGCGGACTACGCGCGCAAGGCTATCTCGCGTGTCCGCAGCGGCCTCGTGATCGACTACGACGGCGGCATCCTGCTCATCGCGCCCAACCCATCCCGCGCCCTGCAGAAGTTCAGCGAGCTGTACGACCGGATCGCTTTCGCGGCGGCCGGCCGGTACAACGAGTTCGAGCGGCTGCGCCAGGCCGGCGTGCGGTACGCGGACCTCACTGGCTACCAGTACGACCGGCAGGACGTCACGGCCCGCGGCCTGGCCAACTGGTACGCCCAGCTGCTCGGCACCATCTTCACCGACAGCAACAAGCCGCTGGAGGTCGAGATCGTCGTCGCTGAGGTGGGCGAGACGCCTGATCGCGACCAGATCTACCGGATCGCCTTCGACGGCTCGGTCGCGGAGGAGCATGGCTACGTGGCGATCGGCGGCCAGGCTGACCAGGTCGCCGCGGTGCTGAAGGAGCGGTACAAGGCCGGGCTGACCCTGTCCGAGGCGATGGCCGCGGCGCTGGCGGCCATGGCCAGCCAGGGCAACGGCGAGCGCACGGAGGTGTCCGGGGCGGCGCTGGAGGTCGCGATCCTGGACCGTACCCGGTCGCATCGCACGTTCCGGCGGCTGACCGGGGCCCGGCTGGATTCCCTGCTGGCCGAGGCAGGCGCTCAGCCGCCGGCCACGCCCCCGGACGAGCTCGGGCGGGAGGCGGAGCCGGGCTAGGCCTGCCGCCGTCCGGCCGGCCGCCAGCCGCGCCAGGCTGACTTTCGCGCTTCGCGTTGTAATGTCGTTCACAAGTGCCCGGGCGGGCGCCCGCAGGAGCTTGGAGGAGACGTGGCCAGCGATCTGGCAGCCGTAACAGGTCTCGAGGTGCCGACCGGCCTGCTGCTCGGCGGTGAGTGGTCAGCCGGGAGCGGCGGCGTGCTGCCCGTCATCGACCCGGCCACCGAGGAGCCGATCGCCGAGGTGGGCGACGCGAGCACCGAGGATGCGCTGGCCGCGGTGGCCGCGGCCAGCGACGCGCTGCCCGGCTGGGCAGCCACGCCGCCCCGGCAGCGCGGCGAGTGCCTGCGGCGCGCCTTCGAGCTGATGACCGAGCGCGCTGAGCCGCTGGCCCGGCTGATGGTGCTGGAGAACGGCAAGGCGCTGCGGGATGCCAGGGCCGAGATCAGCTACGCGGCCGAGTTCTTCCGCTGGTATGCCGAGGAGGGCGTGCGGAACCTCGGCTCGCTCTCGGTGGCTCCGGCCGGCGGGAACCGGATCATGGTGCAGCATCAGCCGGTCGGCGTCAGCGTGCTGATCACGCCGTGGAACTTCCCGGCCGCGATGGCCACCCGCAAGATCGGCCCGGCTCTCGCAGCCGGGTGCACGGTGGTACTCAAGCCGGCCAAGGAGACCCCGCTGACGGCGCTGGCGGTGGCCCAGATCCTCGCCGAGGCGGGCGTGCCGGGCGGCGTGGTCAACGTGCTGCCGACGACTCATCCGGGCGCGCTGACCAGCGCGATGCTGGCCGACCCGCGGGTGCGCAAGCTCTCCTTCACCGGTTCGACCGAGGTCGGGCGGCTGCTGCTGAAGACGGCGGCCGACACGGTGACCAACTGCTCGATGGAACTCGGCGGCAACGCGCCCTTCCTGGTCTTCGGTGATGCCGACATCGATGCGGCCATCGAGGGCGCCCTGGTCGCCAAGATGCGAAACGGGGGAGAGGCGTGCACCGCCGCCAACCGCTTCTACGTGCACGAGTCGGCCGCTGACGAGTTCTCGGCCAGGCTCGCCGAGCGGCTGAGCGGGCTGTGCGTCGGCCCGGGCCTGGAGGACGGCGTGGACCTCGGCCCGCTGGTGAACGAGGACACCAGGTCGAAGGTCGCCAGCCTGGTCGAGTCGGCGGTCAAGGACGGCAGCCGGGTGCTGACCGGCGGGCGGGCGCCCGAGCGGCGCGGATACTTCTACCAGCCGACCGTGCTCGACGACGTGCCGCCCGACGCCGGCATCCTGGGCGAGGAGATCTTCGGGCCGGTCGCGCCGATCGTGCGGTTCGCTGACACCGCGCAGGCGATCTCGCTGGCCAACAGCACGGAGTACGGCCTGGTGTCTTACGTCTACAGCGGCGATCTGCGCCGGGCCCTGCAGGTCGCCGAGGCGCTGGAGTCCGGCATGGTGGGCATCAACCGGGGCGTGGTGTCTGACCCGGCGGCTCCGTTCGGCGGTGTCAAGCAGTCCGGTCTCGGCCGCGAGGGCGCGCACGAGGGCCTGCTTGAGTTCACCGAGACCAAGTACATCGCGGTGGACTGGTAGCGGGCGCCGATGGACAGGCGGATCTTCGGGCTGGAGAACGAGTACGGCGTCACCTGCACGTTCCGCGGGCAGCGCCGGCTCTCGCCGGACGAGGTGGCGCGCTACCTGTTCCGCCGGGTGGTGTCCTGGGGCCGCAGCAGCAACGTGTTCCTGCGCAACGGCGCGCGGCTCTACCTGGATGTCGGCAGCCACCCTGAGTACGCGACGCCAGAGTGCGACAGCCTGGTGGACCTGGTCGCGCACGACAAGGCCGGGGAGCGGATCCTGGAAGGGCTGCTCGTCGATGCCGACCGGAGACTGCGCGAGGAAGGCATCGCCGGGGACATCTACCTGTTCAAGAACAACACCGACTCGGCCGGGAACTCCTACGGTTGTCACGAGAACTACCTGGTCGGCCGGCACGGCGAATTCGGCAGGCTGGCCGACGTGCTGATTCCCTTCCTGGTCACCCGCCAGATCATCTGCGGGGCGGGCAAGGTGCTGCAGACGCCGCGCGGCGCCGTCTACTGCGTCAGCCAGCGGGCCGAGCACATCTGGGAAGGCGTCTCATCGGCGACCACCAGGTCGCGCCCGATCATCAACACGCGCGACGAGCCGCACGCGGACGCCGAGCGGTTCCGGCGGCTGCACGTGATCGTCGGCGACTCGAACATGAGCGAGACCACCACGCTGCTCAAGGTCGGCGCGACCGACCTGGTGCTGCGCATGGTGGAGGCGGGCACGGTGATGCGCGACCTGACCCTGGAGAACCCGATCCGGGCCATCCGGGACGTGAGTCACGACATGACCGGCCGCAGGAAGGTCAGGCTGGCCAACGGCCGCGAGGTCAGCGCGCTGGATATTCAGCAGGAGTACCTGACGAAGGCCAGGGACTTCATCGACCGCAAGGGCGGCGGCGACGCGGTCACCGAGCGGGTCCTTGACCTGTGGCAGCGGGCGCTGCGGGCGGTCGAGACGGGGGACCTCAATCTGGTCGCGCGGGAAATCGACTGGGTGACCAAGTTCCAGCTGATCGAGCGCTACCGGGCCAAGCATGACCTGGCCCTCTCGGCGCCCCGGGTGGCCCAGCTTGACCTCGCCTACCACGATGTGCACCGCGGCCGCGGGCTGTACTACCTGCTGCAGCAGCGCGGCTCGGTCGAGCGCGTCTGCCGGGACATCGACATCTTCGAGGCGAAGTCGGTGCCGCCGCAGACGACCAGGGCCCGGCTGCGTGGTGAGTTCATCCGCCGGGCCCAGGAGCGCCGCCGTGACTTCACCGTGGACTGGGTCCACCTGAAGCTGAATGACCAGGCCCAGCGCACGGTGCTGTGCAAGGACCCGTTCCGCTCGGTCGACGAGCGAGTGGAGAAGCTGATCGCCGGCATGTAGCAGTGATTACTTTCTGCTCTCGCCGACATACCCAGAGTTGCTAGGCTGCTGACGCGCCTGCCGGGACTGGGCTTCCTGCGAGACCATCCGGCTTGCTGCGCGCGCGAGCTAGAGCCGGGGGGTTAGTTCGTTGAGGGTCCGATGCATGCCGGGCTGACATGAGCTGGACCCGGATCAGGCCAGTCCGATGGGAACTGCGGCAGCTGAGATGGCTGCCGCCCGGGCGGCCGGGGCTCCCGGCGGCCCCAGGCTGGCTGGCGCGGTCCCGGCCTGCGGCCTGGTTCCGCCGTCCCGGCCTGCGAGCAGCCTTACGCAGCCCGGAACTGCGCCGCGCGCTGCCGGGCCCGGCCTGGCCGCTGCCCCGGATTCCCAGTCCACCCTGGCGCTGGCCGCAGTTCCGCCGGCCTGTGCTGCGCCGGCCGGGCTGGCGCTGGCCGCGCTGGCGCGGGCCGCGGATCCGCCGCCCGCAGCTGCACCGGCGCCAGCTGCGCCAGCCGCGGCTGCGTCTCCCCACGCTGCGTCTCCCCACGCTGCGTCTCCCCACGCTGCGTCTCCCGACGCTGCGTCTCCCCACGCTGGGCCGCCCGCGCTGGCTGCGCCTTGACGTGCTGGTCGGCCTGGTCATCTGGTGCCTGGCCGGCCTCGTCCTGTACACGTGCTACCTGCACGTGTCGCGGACCGTCCCGGTCAATTCCGACGGCGCCTCCAATGCCCTGCAGGCCTGGGCGATGCTGCACGGCAACCTGCTGCTGCGCGGCTGGCGGCTGTCGGACGTCTCCTTTTACACGACCGAGCTGCCGCAGTACATGCTGGTCGAGCTGTGGCGCGGGCTCGGCCCTGACGACGTGCACGTCGCCGCGGCGATGACCTACGCGCTGCTGGTGCTGCTGGCCGCGCGGCTGGCCAAGGGCACGGCGACCGGCGGCGAGGGAGTGGCGAGGGCCGTGATCGCGGGCGGCATCATGCTGGCGCCGCAGCAGAGCGCGGCGCCGGTGCTGCTGCTCTCGCCGGATCACGCCGGCAGCTCGGTGCCCGTGCTGGTGGCCTGGATCCTGCTCGATCACGGGCGCCGCCGCTGGTATGCGCCGCTCGGCGCCGGGCTGCTGCTGTCGCTGGCCGTGATGGCGGACAGCATCACGATCATCACCGGCATCATGCCGCTGGTCGTGGTCGGGGCGGTGCGGGGCTACCAGGTCGTCATCCGGGAGCGCAGCCGGCTCAGGTCGGCGTGGTACGAGCTGGCCCTGGTCGCGGCGGGCCTGGCCGCGGTACAGGCCGCCAGCCGGGCGCTGGCCGCGATCACCGCGCACGGCGGCTTCTACGTCTATCCCGTGGACAACCAGCTGGCGCCGTTCGGCCAGCTGCCGGGTCACCTGTCCCTGCTGGCGCAGGGCATCGCGCTGCTCTTCGGGGCCAGCTTCTTCGGCGATACCGCGGGCCTCGCGGCCGCGCTGGCCATCCTGCACCTGGCCGGCGTCGGCCTGGCCGCCTGGGCGGTCTGCGCGGCACTGCGCCGGTTCGCCGCGGCTGACCTGGTGGCCCAGCTGCTGGTGACCGGAATCCTGCTGAGCCTGGCCGGCTACCTGTTCGGCTCCAAGGCCGGTGACCTCGGCACCACCAGGGAGATGATCGCCGTGCTGCCGCTCAGTGCCGCCCTGGCGGGCCGGCTGCTCGCCGGGCGGCTGATCCGGGCGCGGCTGCTGCAGGGCCTGCTGGTCGTCCTGGCCGCCTTCATCATCAGCCTGGTCCAGGTCGTCGCCCAGCCGCCCGTTCCCGCGCAGGACGCCCCGCTGGCTTCCTGGCTGGCCGCGCATCATCTGCGGTCCGGGCTGAGCGGCTACTGGCAGGCCAGCGGGACCACGCTGGAAAACGACGGCGTGCGGATCCGCCCGCTGGCACAGGCCGGGGGCACCATCGTCAGCGGCGACTGGGAAGCGCAGTCCGGCTGGTACAGCCCCGCGCGGCAGCAGGCCAACTTCGTCGTGCTCACCGACTCCGGTCCTGGCGGCAGCATGTTCCCCTCGCCCGCCAGCCTGCGCACCGCCTTCGGCCAGCCCGCACGGATCTACTATGTTGGGCCCTACGCTGTCCTGGTCTGGAACAAGAACCTGCTCGCCGGGCTGGGCTGAGGCGCCGCGAGCGGGGAGGCAGGCGGCCGCTGCGCTCAGCGTCCTTTCAGCTTGCCGCGGCCCGTGAGCGGGTAGGCTGGCGGGGCTCCAGACCCTAAACCCTGAGGATTTTCATGCGACGCACGGCCGCTGCGCTCCTGGTACCTTTGCTTGCCTCCGTGGCCCTGGTGGGCTGCGGCTCGTCGTCGTCGGGCGCGAGCGCCAATCAGTCGGTGACGGTATCCGGGTCCTTCGGTAAGTCGCCCAACGTCACCATCCCCAAGCAGGACGCCGGCAGCAAGCTCGCGGTGAAGACGGAGATCCAGGGCAGCGGTCCCGTGCTGGCATCGACCAACACCGCGCTGGCCAACCTGGCCATCTACGTCTGGAGCGGCAAGACGCACAAGCTGCTGGACAGCACCTTTCAGTCGGCTCCGCAGCTGGTGCCGGCGCAGGTCGGCCTGCCCGGGCTGGCCACCGCGCTCAAGGGCGCGAAGATGGGCAGCCGGATCCTGGCCGTGCTGCCGCCCAAGTACGGCTACGGGACCTCCGGCAACTCGCAGATCGGCGTCAGCGGCTCGGACACGACGGTCTGGGTCATCGACCTGATCAAGCAGTTCGCGCCGTCCGCATCCGCGTCCGGCACGCACGTCTCGAACGGCGGCGGCGCCCTGCCGACGGTCAGCGCGGCGAGCGGCACCGCCCCCGTCATCACCATCCCGAAGACGTCGCCGCCGTCCAAGCTCGCCGTCACGACCCTGATCAAGGGCTCCGGGCCGAAGATCGCCAAGGGCCAGACCATCGTCGCCCAGTACGTCGCCGTGAACTGGCGGACCGGCAAGGTCTTCAACTCGACCTGGCCGGCGGCGACGACGGCCGGCCAGCCGTTCGCCTTCCAGCTCGGCGGCCAGGTGATTCCCGGCTGGAACGACGGCCTGCCCGGAGTCACCGTCGGCAGCCGGGTCATGCTGGTGATCCCGCCGGCCTACGGTTACGGCAAGGCCGGCAACTCCCAGGCCGGGATCAAGGGAACGGACACCCTGGTGTTCGTCATCGACATCCTGGACGCGGAGTCGCCGACCGCGTGACGCCCTAGTCGCTGGTCAGGCCGTCGATCATCAGGCTGAGCCCGATGCCGAGCAGCCACGCGTCCTTGGCCAGCGGAATGCCCGCCTGGGTGGGCCGCGGGCTGCCCTGCTCGTGCAGGCCATCGGTCCGCCAGTACAGGCCGAGCAGCGTGCCGGAGAAGGCCGTCAGGGCGGCTCCGGCCACGGCCTCCGGCACGAACGGCAGCAACAGGATCGTGCCGACGGCGATCTCGCCGGCCGACAGCAGCCGGGCGAAGTCGGCCGGCTTGACCTGGCCGAGGAACGGGTAGGCGGTCACGGCCATCCCGTGCAGCCCGCCGGCCGTCTGCTCATCGGCCGACCACTTGCCGATCCCGGAATTGAGGATGAAGGAGCCCGCCGCGAGCCTGGCCGGCAGCTGGCGGGCTATCCGAGCGAAGCGCATCTCGACTCCTCGGTGGTGGCTGCTGGACCGGAAGGTCCAGGTCCGGCCCGGCCGAGCCGGACCCAGTCAATTCTTCCGCGCCCCGCCCGGCGGGCACGGACCGGGTCAGTTCCAGCGCTCGAACGGCTCGTCGATGTCCTCACCGGCCAGGAAAGCGGGCAGCAGGGCAGGCAGCCGGCCGGGATAGAACCGCTCGGTGCTGGCCACGATGTCGGCGACCTCCCACCAGCGCGAGCCGACGTACTCCTCCAGCTCATTCGCGGTCTGGCCGGCGTGGCTGATCTCGGGCCGGTGGCCGGGAACGTCCGCGCGCACGACCACCTCGTGCTGCAGCCGCCGCAGGCCGCGGCCATACCAGGTCGCCGAGCGGCGCCAGCGCGGCGGCCCGAATCGCTCGGGACCGACCTGCAGGCCGGTCTCCTCCCGCAGCTCGCGCACGGCGGCCTCCAGGTACGTCTCGCCCGGGTCGATCCCGCCGCCCGGCAGTTCCCACCAGCCGACGGGCGAGCGCGACTCCAGCACCGCGCGGAAGAGCAGCACCCGGCCGCCGGCGTCCTGCAGGACCACCCGGACCGCCGACCGCTCCAGGTCGAAACGCAGGTCATTCACTCCGGGCCAGTCCCTTCGCTCTCATTCGGTGCCAGCGCGTTCGGTACTGCTGCGTTCGGTGCGGCTTCGATCAGTGCCGCCGCATGCCGGCCCGCGGCCGCCGCGCCGAGGAAGTAAGCCAGATCGTCCTCCAGGCCGCGGCCCATGGTGGACAGCGGCACCGGACATGCCCGCAGGATCGCGGCCAGGCCCTCGACACTGACCCGGACCAGGTTGTGCCGGGTGCCAAGTACCGCGGCAGCGGCCCGCACCTGCGCGCCGAAATCGCCGGGCAGGTCGGGTACCACGACATCGGCCCGGGCCAGCGCCACCCGCCCGTACGCGGTCAGGCTGTGGTGCGAGACCGCCCGGTGCCGTTCCCGGCGGTCCGCCTCGCTGATCCGCAGCGAGGCGACCGGCCTGCCGCCGAGCACGGCGGCAGCGTTCACCGCCTCGCCTGCCGCGACGCCGGAAAACCCCCACCGGGTCCCGGTGCCCAGATTGCCCGGCCCCTGGGCGACAACGGCCATCTCGGCACCGAGCACGTGCCGGGCCGCTAGCAGCCCGCTGTGCAGGGTGACCGCCTCGAGGTCGCCCCCGAAGGCCTGCCCGACCGTCACGGTCCCGGCCAGCCAGCGGCCTGCGTCAGGCCGGCGATCGTGCGGGAGAACCATGCGGGCAGCGCGGCGCCATCCTGCATGACGTAGCACGCAGTGCCTGACCGGCTGACGGGGCCCGATGCGCTGCCGGGGCCGGGGCGGCCGGCCTGGCGGGGGCGTTCTGCATAGTAGGCGGCCAGCACGGCCGGGAGCGCCGAATGCAGGTCGGCGACCACGACGGGCATCCCGCCCAGATTATCGGCGTCCCGCAGCAGATCATGGTGCGGCGAGCCCTGCTCATCGGCGCCCGGCACGCAGGCCTGCAGCGGCGTGTACCTGGCCTTGATCAGGTGGCCGCCGCCGGGCTGGTCGGCAGGCAGCCGATCCGGGATCGCGATGACCAGCGCATATCCGCCAGTGCCCAGCCCGAGATCGAGGGCAGTCGTGTTCAGCAGCACGCGGTCCCCAGGCCGCGGAGTGCCGGTCAGCGCCGGGTAGGCCAGCGCGCGGATCAGCTGGCCATCGACATCCACGTCAAGCTCGACCGCGCCGGGCCACTCACGCCGCCGCCCGGAAACTACGCCACTTCGCCACCTGATCACTCCGGCAGGGTAGCGTCGGTGCCGGGACAGCGCAGCACGGGTTGGGCGGGCCGGGACGGGTTGGGCGGGCCGGGACGGGTTGGGCGGGCCGGGACGGGTTGGGCGGGCCGGGACGGGTTGGGCGGGCCGGGACGGGTTGGGCGGGCGTAAAGGAGGCGCAGTTGTCCAGGCGGAAGACCGAGCGGCTGCTGAGCCTCGTGGTCTGCCTGCTCTCGGCGGGCCGCTACCTCACCGCGACCCAGATCCGCGAGGCGGTGCCCGGCTACCCGGACTCGTTCGACGCCTTCAAGCGCATGTTCGAGCGGGACAAGGACGAGCTGCGCGAGCTTGGCATTCCCCTCGAAACGGGGACCAACTCTGCCCTGGACGAGGAAGCGGGCTACCGGATATCGCGGCAGGCCTATGTCCTGCCCGACATCAGGCTGGAGCCGGACGAGGCCGCCGTGCTCGGGCTGGCCGCCCGGGTCTGGCGCCGGGCCGAGCTGGCCAGCGCGGCGGAGGGCGCCCTGCTCAAGCTGCGGGCCGCGGGCATTGACGCTGAGGAGACGAGCCAGCCGGGTATCGAGCCGCGGCTGCAGACCGGCGAGGCGGCGTTCGGCCCGCTCTGGGAGGCGGTGCGAGATCGCCGCCCGGTGACCTTCGGCTACCGCGCTGCCGGGCGCAGCGCCGCGCAGGTCCGCCATCTCGAGCCGTGGGGCGTGGTGAACCGGCACGGGCGCTGGTACGTGATGGGCCAGGACACTGACCGGCAGCAGGAACGCGTCTTCCGGCTGAGCCGGATCGACGGCCCGGTCACCTTCACCGGAAGGCCGGGCACGGTGACCGTTCCGCCCGGTGCCGACGTGCGGGAGGCGGTGCGCGACTGGGATGCGGAGGCGCCCGTCCAGCAGGCCGGCCTGCTGCAGGTGCGCCGGGGCGCCGGCCATGGACTGCGCCGCCATGCGGTCAGCGCGGAGCCGGACGTGGAGCCCGGCTGGGACCGCCTGCAGGTGCGCTTCTCTGACAGCGGCTGGTTCAGCGAGCAGGTCGCCTCGTTCGGTGCTGACGTGGTGGTGATCGAGCCACCCGACCTGCGTGATGCCGTGATCCGCCGGCTGAAGGGAGTGCTCGCATGACCAGCGCGGCTCCGCGCCCCGAAGCCGGGCCGCCCGGCCCTGGCTCAGGGCTGGCCCGCCCGGCCGCCCGGCCGGCGGCCGGTGCCGCTGTTCCCGCGGTGCCCGCCGCGACCGCGGTCCGGGCGCCCACGGCGACTGACCGGCTGCAGCGACTCCTGGCGCTGCTGCCCTACGTGGTCACCCGCAAGGTCGTGGGCCTGGCCGAGACCGCGGCCGCATTCGGCGTGAGCGAGCGGCAGCTGGTGGACGACCTGAACATGCTCTGGTGCGTGGAGCTCCGCTCGCCCGATCCGTACTGCCCCATTGACCTGTCCTATGAGGGCGGCGAGATCGTGGTCAGCGAGGCCGAGTCGATGGACCGGCCGCTGCGGCTGGCGGTCGACGAGGCGAGCGCGCTGCTGGTGGCGCTCCGGATGCTCGCCGAGATGCCCGGGCTCCAGGAGCGCTCGGCGCTGAGCCGGACGATAGCCAAGCTGGAGGCGGCGGCCGGCACGGCGGCCGCGCCCAGCTCGCAGGTCGCCGTGCAGATGGACGACAGCGCCGCGGGCACGGTGGCGGCGGAGATCGCTGGCGCCCTGGCCGCGGGCCGGAGACTGCACCTGTCCTATTACGTGCCCGGCCGGGACGAGGCGACCGAGCGGGATGTGGACCCGATGCGGCTCCTGGTGGTGGAGGGGCGCACCTACCTGGAGGCCTGGTGCCGGCGCGCTAACGCACTGCGGCTGTTCCGGCTGGACCGGGTGCTGGCCCTGCAGGTGCTGGACCTGGCCGCCGAGATCCCGCCGGACGCCGAGCCGCGGGACGTGGACAAGGGGCTGTTCCGGCCATCACCGCAAGATGTCGAGATTGTCCTGGAACTGGCGTCGGCGGGCCGCTGGGTGGCCGAGTACTACCCGTGCGAGCAGGTCGAGGAGCTCGAGGACGGGATGCTGCGGGTCAGCCTGCGGACGCCGGACACCCGGTGGGTGCGGCGGCTGGCGCTGCGGCTGGGCGAGGACGGGCGGATCGTCTCTCCGCCTGAGCTGGCTGACCTGGCCGTCGCGGACGCGGCCGCAGCCCTGGCGCATTACCCCTAAGCCGGGCGCCGGCCACCGCCGGGACGCCGGCTCTCCAGGTTCTCCTGGTTGCATGGGCGCCGTGTGTAGACTCATGGCCAGGTACCAGGGCGTTCCTGCGCCTCGGCTGAATGGGGACTGAGATGGGCGATGCGCTAGCTCCGTGGCACATCATCTTGCTGGTGGTGGTACTGCTGGTGCTGTTCGGCTCGCGGCGGCTGCCGGGTGCGGCCAAGTCGCTGGGCGAGTCGATGCACATCTTCAAGCGGTCGGTGGCGGGGCTGCATGATGACCCGGCGGACCCGGCGGCCAGCGCGACGCCGGGATCGGCGTATCCGCCGCCCCAGCAGCTGACCGCCCAGCCGCAGCAGGCGCTGACGCAGCAGCAGATCGCGGCGCAGATGGAGCATGCCTCGACCCAGCAGCAGCTGGCTGACCTGCAGCGGCAGCTTTCTGAGCTGCAGCGGCAGAACGCGGCCAGCACGGCCGCGAGCGGCGCCCCGGTGCCGGAGACGCAGCGCGATCAGCAGCCGTTCTAGGCCCGCCTGCTGAGATGGCGGCGCCGGAGGGTCTGAGCGAGCCTGCGGGCAGGCGCGGGCTGGGTCTGCGCACCCAGCGGGCGGCCAACCCCGAGGGCCGGATGCCGCTGATGGAACACATCCGGGAGCTGCGCAACCGGATGATCAAGATCGCCGTGGTGCTGGCGATCGCGGTGATCATCGGCTGGTTCCTGTACCCGCACGTGTGGAACTTCATCAAGGCGCCGTACTGCCGGCTGGACATCAGGACGCCGCTGCACCCGGGACACAGCTGCACGCTGTATGTGACGGGGCTGTTCGACTCGCTGTTCCTGCGGATGAAGATCTCGATCATCACCGGGATCATCATCTCCTCGCCGGTCTGGCTGTATCAGCTGTGGGCGTTCATCGCGCCCGGGCTGTATGCGCGGGAGCGCCGGTGGGCGTATTTCTTCGGCGGATCGGCGGTGCCGCTGTTCGTGATCGGCGGCACGATCGCCTACTTCGCGATGACCAAGGGGCTGCGGTTCCTGATCTACCTGGTGCCGGCGAACGTGGTGCCGATCATCACGATTAACACCTATCTCGGCTACGCGCTGATGATGCTGACGATCTTCGGGATCGCGTTCGAGCTGCCGCTGCTGTTCGTGCTGCTGAACCTGGCCGGGGTACTGCCGCACGAGCGGTTCCGCAAGTGGCGCCGGATGATCATCTTCCTGGTGTTCGCGTTCGCGGCCGTGTTCACCCCCAGCCCGGACCCGATCAGCATGCTGCTGCTCGCCGTCCCGTGCGTGATCCTGGTCGAGTTCGCCGAGGTCTTCGCCTGGGCCCATGACCGCCGCAAGGCCCGCCGCGGCCCCCAGTACCCCGGCCTCACTCCCGAAGAGGTCGCCCAGTACGGCCTCGACGCTCCTGCCGACGGCGCCGACGTTGGCGCAGCCCAGGGGCCGCCGGGCCCGTGACCTGAGCTGGACCGAGCTGGAGTACTGCTGGCTGGCCAGCTGTGCGCTGCGATGACCTTGGACGCCTACGCTGGAGGGCATGACGACGCCGGCCAGTCCAGCGCAGCGCTACGCGGCCTCCCGGCGGCGCACTGAGGCCGAGGGGCCGCGCATCGCGGACTTCCAGCGGCTCTACGACTTCGAGTTCGACGACTTCCAGCTGGCTGCCTGCCGGGCGCTGGACAGCGGCCACGGCGTGCTGCTGGCCGCGCCGACCGGCTCGGGCAAGACCGTCGCCGGCGAGTTCGCCGTGCACCTGGCGCTGGCGCAGGGCCGCAAGTGCTTCTACACGACGCCGATCAAGGCTCTGTCCAACCAGAAGTACGCGGACCTGGTCCGCCGGTACTCCCCGGCCACGGTCGGCCTGCTGACCGGGGACAACAGCATCAACGGCGAGGCGCCGATCGTCGTCATGACGACTGAGGTCCTGCGGAACATGCTGTACGCGGGATCGCTGACCCTGGACGGGCTCGGCTACGTGGTGCTGGACGAGGTGCATTACCTTGCTGACCGGTTTCGCGGGGCGGTGTGGGAAGAAGTCATCATCCAGCTGCCCGAGTCAGTCCGGGTGGTGGCCCTGTCGGCGACGGTCAGCAACGCCGAGGAGTTCGGCGACTGGCTGGCCCGGGTGCGGGGCGGTACGCAGGTCATCGTCGATGAGGCCAGGCCGGTGCCGCTGTGGCAGCACGTGCTGGTCGGCCGCCGGATGTATGACCTGTTCTCCGGCCCGCCGCGGGGCGGCGGGGCGGCCCGGCCGATGGTGAACCCTGAGCTCCTGCGGGTGGCCCGGCGCGAGCAGTGGGGCGGCGCCCGCGGCGCCGGCGGGCCGGCCGCGGCCGGGTACCGCCGGACCGCGAACGGCTATCGCCGGGCCGGCGCGAGCCGGGGGCGCGCCGGCTCCGCCCGGCCCGACCGGTTCCGGCCGCCCAGCCGGTCAGCTGTCATCGAGCAGCTCGACCGCGCGGGCCTGCTGCCCGCGATCACCTTCATCTTCAGCCGGGCGGGCTGTGACGCGGCCGTCGCGCACTGCCTCGGCCACGGGCTGCGGCTCACGACGCCGGAGGAGGCGGCCGAGATCACCGAGCTGGCCACCGAGCGCACGGCCGGCATTCCGGCGGCGGACCGCGGCGTGCTCGGCTACGCGGAATGGCTGGCCGCCCTGCAGCACGGCATCGCCGCGCACCATGCCGGCCTGCTGCGGCCTTCAAGGAAGTGGTCGAGGAACTGTTCGAGGCCGGGCTGATCCGCGCCGTCTTCGCCACCGAGACGCTGGCCCTGGGCATCAACATGCCCGCCCGCACCGTCGTGATCGAGCAGCTGGACAAGTGGAACGGCGAGAGCCATACCGACCTGACGCCGGGGGAGTACACCCAGCTCACCGGCCGGGCCGGGCGGCGGGGCATCGACGTGGAAGGACACGCTGTGGTGGTCTGGCGGCCTGGCATGGATCCGGCTGCGGTGGCCGGCCTGGCCGGCACCCGGACTTATCCGCTCACCTCCAGCTTCCGGCCCTCCTACAACATGGCGGTCAACCTGGTCAGGCAGGCCGGGCGGCAGCGCGCGGCCGCGCTGCTGGAATCATCGTTCGCGCAGTTCCAGGCCGACCGGGCGGTCCTCGGCCTGGCCCGGCAGGCGCGCCAGCTGCGGCAGCAGGCCGCGGAGCTGGGCGGCGAGTGCGATCGCGGTGACATCTCCGAGTACGCTGCCATCCGGCTGGAGCTGTCCCAGCGGGAGGGCGACCAGTCCAGGCGACAGGCGGCAGCCCGGCGGGAGGCAGCCCTGTCGGCACTGGAGCAGCTTCGCCGCGGCGACATCATCCGGGTGCCGAGCGGCCGCCGGGCCGGCCTGGCCGTGGTGCTGGAGCCCGCACGGGGCGGCGAGCCCCTGCCACTGGTGCTGACCGAGGGCCGCCAGGTGAAGCGGCTCTCAGCGGCCGATTTCCCGGTTCCGGTCAGCCCGATCCGGCAGATGCGCATCCCGAGCTCGTTCAGTGCCCGGTCGGCTAGCCACCGGCGTGACCTGGCCTCCTCGATGCGCAGCAAGCTGGCCGGAGCCGACCTGCGCCGACCACGGCCGGATGGCCGGGCGGCCCGGGGTGACGATGCCGAGATAGCGGCGCTGCGGCGGCGGCTCCGGCAGCACCCCTGCCACGGCTGCGCGGACCGGGAGCAGCATCTGCGCCTGGCCGAGAAGCGGGCCCGGCTCGAGCGGGAGGCGGAGGCGCTGGAGCGACGGGTGGGCGGCCGCTCGCACGTGCTGGCCCGGACCTTTGACCGGGTCTGCGCGGTACTCGGCGAGCTCGGCTACATCGACGGCGATGCGGTGACCGCCGCCGGCAGGCGGCTGGCCGGCCTGTACAGCGAGCTGGACCTGCTGGCCGCGGAGTGCCTGCGACGGCGGACCTGGGCGGGCCTGGCGCCGGCGGAGCTGGCCGCCTGCGTTTCCCTGCTGACCTTTGAGTCGCGGCGGCAGGACGACGCCAGGGTGCCGCGGCTGCCGCACGGGAAGGTACGCGAGGTCGTGGCCGAGATGGTGCGGATCTGGGCAGACCTGGACGGGGTGGAGAAAGACCACCGGCTGTCGTTCCTGCGCGAGCCGGACCCTGGCTTCGCGTGGACGGCGCACGCCTGGGCCCGCGGCGGGCAGCTGGATGAGCTGCTCAGCGCGGAGCTGACGGCCGGCGACTTCGTCCGGGCGGTCAAGCAGCTGGTCGACGTGCTCGACCAGATCGCGGCGGCGGCCGGCTCGGACCCGGTGGCTGACACCGCGCGTGCCGCCATTGACCTGCTGCGGCGCGGCGTCGTCGCGTACTCATCGGTTGCCTAGCGGGCTCCATCAGCGGCCGCCGCGGGGGCCCGCGGCGGCCGCGCGGCGCGGTGCCGGTGATGGTTTAGGGTGCAGGGAGCAGAGCTCGCTGAGGCCGGTCCGGCGGCGGACCGGGGAACGGGATGTCGTCGGATGCGGATGCTGGTAACGGGCGGCGCGGGTTTCATCGGGGCCAACTTCGTGCACCAGACGGTGAGTCAGTTCCCTGAGTACGAGGTCACGGTCATCGATGCGCTGACGTACGCGGGCGACGCCGCGAGCCTGGCGCCGGTCGCGGACAAGATCAGCTTCGTGCACGGGGATATCACCGACGAGCCGCTGGTCGACTCGCTCGTGGCCGCGAATGACATCGTCGTCCACTTCGCCGCCGAGAGCCACAACGATGTCTCCATCGCCAACCCCGGCATCTTCGTGCAGACCAATCTGGTGGGCACCTTCCGCATCCTGGAGGCCGTTCGCCGGCACGAGCGGCGGCTGCACCACGTATCGACGGATGAGGTGTTCGGGGATCTCGAGCTCGATGACCCGCAGCGCTTTAGCGAGGAGACGCCCTACCGGCCGTCAAGCCCCTACTCGGCCACCAAGGCCAGCGCCGACATGCTCGTCAGGGCGTGGGTGCGGACGTTCGGCATCGCCGCCACCATCTCGAACTGCTCCAACAACTACGGGCCGTACCAGCACGTGGAGAAGTTCATCCCGCGGCAGATCACCAACATCCTGTCCGGGGTGAAGCCGAAGCTGTACGGCACCGGCCGCAACGTGCGGGACTGGATCCACGTCGACGATCACAACTCGGCGGTGCACATGATCCTGCGCGACGGCAAGGCGGGCGAGACCTACCTGATCGGCGCGGACGGCGAGCTGTCTAATCGCGAGGCGCTGGCGCACATTCTGGACGTCATGGGGATGCCCGCCGATTTCGTCGACTTCGTCGACGACCGGCCGGGACACGATCTGCGCTATGCCATCGATCCGGCCAAGCTCAGGGCAGAACTCGGCTGGTCGCCGAGGTACGGCAGCTTCCGCGACGGCATCGAGGCCACCGTGGCGTGGTATGCGGGCAACCGTGCCTGGTGGGAGTCCAAGAAAGCGGACGCCGAGACGTTCTACCGGTCGGTCGGCCGGTAGGACCCCGCTTCCCGGCCGGGCCAGACGAGCTCAGCTGCCCGGCCTGGGGAACGCGGTCCGGCGGACCAGGCTGATCGTCTCGTCCAGGTGCGCCAGAGCCGCGGTAATCCGCTCGTTCCTCATCTCCGCTGGCAGGTCAAGCGCCTCCTGCAGGCTGAGCCCGACCTGGTACATGCGCGCGATGATCGCGTCGAGCAGTTCCCGGCTGCGGTGCGCCTGCTGGGCCGTGATGGTGGCCGCGGCGAGGTCGGCCAGGTTTTCCAGGCGGCGAGCCGCCGTGAGGTCCCGGACCACGCTGAGGGCGAAGCGGCTCGAGGCGGCCGTGACCGGGCTGATGCTGATCTCGGCCGGGAACGTGCTGCCGTCCTTGCGCTGCGCCAGCAGCCGGTCCCCGGCGCCCTGGCGGCCCGCCCCGCTGGCCCGTGCCGCCTGCGCGCTGGCACGCCGACGGCCGCGGCGGGCCGTCTGCAGGTCCGCCGGGATCAGTGATTCGAAGGGCTGGCCGAGCAGCTCGCCGCGCCGGTAACCGAACATGTCCTCAAGGCGCCGGTTGACCACTACGAGCCTGCCGTTGCCATCGGCCAGTGCCACCCCGTCGTGGATGGCGTCAAGCAGTCTCCAGGCCAGGTCCGGCGGGCCAGGCTCCGGCCGGGCCGCCTGCGCTGCGGATGGCTGGCCCTGGCGGGAGCCGGCTGCTGGCGCAGCTAGCGGCTCGCCACTGCCGGATGGTCCGACGAGAGGCCGGGACCTGGCCAGGGACAGCGTGACGGTCACTCCCAGGCACGTCCCGCTGTCATCCTGGCGAGGGGACATCAGCATGTGGAACCAGCGGGCCGTGCGCGGGCTGTGGCACGGCACCTCGACCGCTAGCGGGCCGGGCAGATCGCCTGCCAGCGCGCCGCGGATAGCCGCGGCCACCTGCGCCGCCACCGGATCATCGCCGGCCGCGGCGCAGACGTCGAGGTAGGACACGCCCCGGCCGACGCGCTCCGGATCGCCCCCGTTGGCCAGCGCGAAGGCCTGCCATGCCTCGTTCACCGAGACGATGACGCCGCTGCGGTCCAGCAGCGCCACCTCGACGCCGACGTCGGGCTCGGGCTGGTCAGGCGGCTGGCCGCTGAACCTGCCAGCCACATGCCACGGGCGGTCCTCCCGGCCGCGCCCCGCTCTGACCCCGGCGGGCTCGCCCACCAGTGTCAGCTGTGCGCCGGCCTCCGGGGCTCGCGCGGCCAGGGACGCCGGCAGGGTCGGGTACATGGGTACCAGGCGGTCAATTCCGCTGATGCTCAGCACGCGCCGCACGATCTCGCTGGTGACGACCAGCCGCAGCTGCGTGCCGCTGGTGAAGGCCCGCTGATGGGCCCGGACCACGGCGGCCGCGCCGGCCTGATCACAGGAGATCGTGGCGGTCATGTCCGCGATCAGCGCCTGCGCGCCGCGGTTGATGACGGCCAGCAGTGCCTCGCGGATCTGGCCCGCATTGGACACATCGATGTGCTCGGGAAGGCTGACCACCGCCTGCTGCCCGAACCACCGCACCGGGCTGAGGCTCTCAGGCACGGCGGCCCCGGTGCCGACGGCAGCTTCCCGATAACGTCATGCTGCGGTTACCTATCCCATCTGAGCAACGCCGTCGCTTTGGTCCCGCCCGGCTATCGCCAGGCTAGCTGCCGCCGCCTCGCTCGTGAAGCCCCGCTTGCGCCGCCATCCGGCTGGGTAGCCTGCGGGCGCGCTGGCCGGGAAAAAGCGTTTGCGGGAAATACGTAGATACGTAATTTCGACCAGAGCCGCTCGATCGTGCCCCATCGCGCCATTGACGCGCGCGACCGAGGATCAGGCCACGGTGGCCTGCGGCGGCCCGTGGCTGCGGAACGCTCTCCGGCCGTCCGGGCTGGTCACGGCGGTCGTGCCATCAGGGGCGAGAGTGATCCTCCAGCCCCACCGGTGAATCGCGGTCAGGTGGTGGAACGGGCATAGCAAGATCAGGTTAGCCAGGCAGGTCAGGCCGCCTTCCGACCGGGGCCTGATGTGGTGCACCTGGCAGGCGGCCGGGCGCTGCTGGCAGCCGGGAAAGGCGCAGTGGCGGTCCCGGCTGATCACGGCGCGCCGCAGGTGCGGCGGCACGGTCTGGGTGGCCGCGCCGACGTCCAGCGGCAGGCTGAGAGCGGGCGGGAACTCGGTGGCCAGCAGGCCGGTGCGCAGGAACGCGGCGAGCCCGGCGGGGCCGGACAGGACATCAGCGGCGTGCCGAAGCAGGGTGTCCTGCAGACGGCGCAGGGTCCGGGGCGGCAGCCCTGCCAGGCGAGTGACGTCCGGGGAGCCCGGCTGGGCGAGATAACTCGCGGTCATGCTCGCGAGGGCGGCAGGGTCCACGTGACCGGCAACGATCGGGGTGATCTGCGCGTCACAGGCATAGGCCTCGGCCGCCTGCCGGCTGGTCAGCCAGCCGGGCTCGCCGTGCCCCTGGGCCGCGGCCGCCCAGGCCTGCTCGGCGTCCGCGGCGCCGTCCATGCCACGGAGCTGGTCGAGGCTGAGGTGGAGCTGGATCTGGGTGGGCTGGCCGGCCCGGTCGGGCAGATCGCCGGCGGCGATCAGGCGGCGGCAGGCTTCCTCGAGGGCGTCGTGGTCACGCTGGCGCTGGGTCCGGGTGTCCTCGGGGCCGGCTTTCCTGCCGAGAGCATCCAGGACGGCCTGCAGCGCGGCGGCGCAGGGCGGGGTCAGGTCGGCGTCGAGTTTCCCTGCGCCGCGGTAGTGCCGGTCCAGTTGCAGGAACCGGCCGGCGAACCCGTCGCCGTCATCATCGGTGTCGGGCTGAGCGGTGCGCCGGAATATCTCCTCGGCCAGGGCACCCAGGTCGCGGATGTCCGCGCCGCCGCTGGCGGCGGCGAGCAGGATCTGGTCCGCGTCCGTGCGATGCTCAGCGGGAAGCTGGTCAGTCCAGTCGCACACCTGCCGGGCCCAGGACGCGGAGATGGCTGCGGCGGCGAGCGCGGCGCTGATGGCCGGGTGGGCGGCCAGGCGGCGCATCCAGCCGGTCGCACCGGCGGCCGCGCCGGGGGTGATGCGGGTCTGCCAGGCCAGCCAGGACCTCGGGCCGCCCTGCCCGTCAGCTTCGTAGCCGCGGGCCGCGGCGAACGCGGCCAGGATGCCGGCGCGGGCCGCGGTCAGGCGGGACTCGGCCCGTTCCAGTGCTCGCAGGCAGCCAGCCTGCTCATCGGCGGTCAGGCCGGTCGCGTCCGCGGCCGACAGCCATGCCAGGCCCGCCTCGACTGCCGCGATCGCAGCGCCGGAACTGGTGACCGAATCAGGCGAGCACATGGGACGGATCACCTCCAGCGGGAATGGCGGCCTGGCTGCCAGGTCGGGCAGCAGGGCACGGGTCGGGCAGGCAAGGGCACGGGTCGGGCAGCAGGGCACGGGTCGGGCAGGCAAGGGCACGGGTCGGGCAGGCAAGGCACAGGTCGGGCAGGCAAGGGGCACGGGTCGGGCAGGCAAGGCACAGGGTCGGGCAGGCAAGGCAGTAGTGCACGCGCGTGCGCCGGGGAAGATCGGGCGCTGTGGCAGGAACTGGAGGGGCCGCAGTCCGGGGCGGGAGGCTCCTTGCGGAGCGCTACAAACCTGACAGCCATCACATTGACGGCCCCGGCGCGCCAGCACTCTCGAATATGCATTCGATACTAGCAGGCCGCCATGACAGTTTCACGGGATTCGCCAACCCGTCACTCACATCACCGAGCGGCCGACCCGGCGGCTGGCTGGCCTGCGCGGCGGACGGAACGGGCTTCACTAATGTGGGGGATGAGCGTACTCAGAGTCCTGTTCATCGGCGGCAGCGGGGGCTACTCCCGTGCCAAGATCGCGTGCGAGACCTGCTCGTGGCCGCGTACCGCGACGACGGGTTCCCGGCCACGATCGTGCGGCCCTCGGCCACCTACGACAAGACCAAGATGCCCCTGGCCGGCGGCTGGACGGCGCTCCGCCGGAGATCACCGAGATCGTCGCGCGGGGCGGCCGGCGTCAGCCCTGGCATCGTGCCCGTCCCGTCCGGCCAGCCAGGGCGGGACGGGCCTCAGGCGGCGTTATTGAATTGCCGCCGGCCATGCTGATGCAGCACGATGTGGCGGATGAGCCAGGCACAGCCAACCGGTGCAGGCACCGCAGGCACCGCGGGCACCGCGGGCACGGCGGGCATCGCGGGCACGGTGCGCATGCTGATGCCGGGCGACTGGCAGGCCCTGCGGGCTGCCCGGCTGGCCGCGCTGGCTGAGGCACCCTACGCCTTCGGGTCCACCCTGGAACGCGAGCTGATCCTGGATGAGGCCCACTGGCGCGGCCGGATCGCCGGCTCCGCGTTCTTCGCTGCCTGGCGCGACGGTCAGGTCATCGGCATGGCATGCGGCCTGAGCGGGGAGGCAGAGGGGGCCGATGCGGCAGAGCAGGGCGCGCGGTCCTGGCATCTGGTCAGCATGTGGGCCGCTCCTGACGCGCGCGGCACGGGAGTCGCTGACCAGCTGGTCGCCGCGGTGTGCGAGCAGGCCTCCGGCAGCGGCGCTGACCGGGTGACCCTGTGGGTGACCGACGTCAATGCCAGGGCGCGGGCGTTCTACCAGCGGCTCGGGTTCGTGCCCACCGGGAAGCGTCAGCCGGTCCGGCCGGACGATCCCGGGCACTGGGAACAGGAGCTGGCCCGCGAGCTGGGCTAGCCGGGTAGGACCGGGAGGTCGTAGGTCCGGCGCACGCTGCTCCCGAGCCGGGTGATGTCGGCTCCGTAGATGTGCATGGAGATGGCGGTCTGGTCGCTGACGTTGCGGACCCGGTGAATGTCCCCGGGCGGGGCGAAGCCGCTGACCTCACCGAGCTTGTTCACGTTGCGGCCGACCTCGGTCAGGGACCCGCCGTCCGCGCTCAGCGAGTACAGCTCCTCGTGCTCCGTGCCCTGCAGGACGCCGAACACGCACCAGGCGACATGGTCGTGGATCGGGGTGACCTGGCCGGGCCGCCAGACCAGCGCGGTGATCGAGAATGATCCGTCCGGCTCGGTATGCAGCACATGGCAGCGGTAGCCCGCTGGGTCGCCTGCCCGCTCCCCGGCGGTCAGGATTTCCGGGCCGGGCAGATGCCGGCGCAGCTGATCGGCGACGAGGACGGCGGTCTGCTGCCAGTCGGCATGCGCATCCGTGGCGGTGCGGATGGCCGTGATGAGGTCGCCTGGGCACCGGGTGCGAACCGGGCTGGATACGGTCATTGCCTTCCTCCCCGCTGGCCGGACTGGTGAGATTAGCCTAGGGATCCAGTACCTCCCCACTCCAATGCCAAAGATTCATACATCCATAGAGGAAATGTATGGATCTGAAGCGGCCCCCTGCGAGCTGCGGCCACGGCAGGCCAGGAGACGGCCGGAGCGCCGTTCTGGAGCAGCTCTGCCGCGATCTGCGGCAGGATGACCGGGGTGGGAACCCTGCTGCTCCTGGACACCGCCTCGCTGTACTACCGAGCGTTCTACGGAGTCCCGGAAACCATGACCGCTCCGGATGGCATGCCGGTCAATGCCGTGCGCGGCCTGCTGGACATGATGTCCAGGCTGCTGCGGGCACGCCGCCCGGACCGCCTCGTCGCGTGCATGGACGCTGACTGGCGGCCCGCCTTCCGGGTGGCCGCGATCGCCTCCTACAAGGCACACCGGGCCAATCCGGACGGCACCGAGCAGGCCCCCGACGCGCTGACCGCCCAGATCCCGGTGATCGAGGAAGTGCTGGCCGCGGCCGGGGTGACGATGGCGGCGGCCGGCGGCTACGAGGCCGACGACGTCATCGGGACGCTGGCTGCGCGCGAGCCCGGCCCGGTTGAGGTCGTCACCGGCGATCGTGACCTGTTCCAGCTGGTTGATGACTCGCGGCCGGTGCGGATCATCTATACCGCCCGCGGCCTGGCCAAGCTGGAGATCGTCGACGAGGCGGCCGTGGCGCGCCGCTATGGCATTCCCGGCCGCGGCTACGCGGCCTTCGCCACGCTCCGCGGCGATCCCAGCGACGGGCTGCCCGGCGTCACCGGCGTGGGGGAGAAGACGGCTGCGGCCCTGGTCCGCGTGTTCGGCTCGATCGAGGCCATGCTGCATGCCCTGGATGCCGGGCACGGCGGCTTCCCGATGGGCAGCCGCGCGAAACTGGCCGCCGAGCGGGAGTACCTGGCCGCCGCGCCCGCGGTCGTCCAGGTGGCGGCCGACGCGCCGGTCCCGCCGGTAGACGGCCGGCTGCCGGTCCGGACCGCCGACCCCGTCCGGCTGGCCGCCCTGGACGAGCGCTGGGGCCTCGGCTCCTCGCTCGGCCGCCTGCTCTCCGCGCTGGCCGCCCAGCCGGAATGAGCCAGGCTGGCCGGCTACCCGTTGATCCGCGACATGTCGGCGTACCGGTCGCCCCGGGCTGTCTCCGCCTCGGCCAGGTACTCCAGGTCAGCCGGGGTCAGCCGCACGTCCGTGGCGGCGATGTTCTCCTCCAGGTAGCGCCGCCGCTTGGTGCCGGGGATCGGGACGATGTCCGGACCCTGGTGCAGCACCCAGCTGAGCGCGACCTGCGCGGCCGTCACGCCCTTGCTGCTCGCGAGCTGCTCGATCCGGTCCACGATGGCCATGTTGGCGTCCAGGTTCTGGCCCGTCATCCGCGGCTGGCTGCGGCGGAAGTCGTCGTCGGACAGGTCGTCCAGGGACCGCAGCTTGCCGGTCAGAAAGCCGCGGCCGAGCGGGCTGTAGGCGACGAAGCCGATGCCGAGGTCCCGCACGGCCGGGAGGCCGTCCTGCTCCGGCTCGCGGGCCCAGATCGAGTACTCGGTCTGCAGCGCCGAGATCGGGTGCACGGCATGGGCCCGTCGGATGGTCCCGGGCGCGGCCTCGGACAGGCCCAGGAACCGGACCTTGCCCTGGCTGACCAGCTCGGCCATGGCGCCGACCGTGTCCTCGACCGGCGTGGCCGGGTCGACCCGGTGCTGGTAGTACAGGTCAATGTGATCGGTGCCGAGCCGCCTGAGTGACGCCTCGCAGGCCTGCCGCACGTACTCGGGCCGGCCGTTGACCCCGCGGGCGGCGGGGTCGGCCGGGTCCCGGCAAGCGGCGGCCGGGGCGGGTCCGGCGCTCAGCCGCGTGCGGCCATGCTGCCCAGCCAGCTGGCAGTCATGCAGGCAGCCGGGACCGCGGCAGGTGGCGAGGGAGGCGCCGGGTCACCGGCGAAGGTCAGTCACAGTACCTGCAGGGCCACCAGGCAGGTGTCGTCCTCCGGGTCGGTGGTGCCGAGCGCGCCGAGCACCGCGGGGATGACCCGCTCGGGATCGCTGGTGCGGCGCGCGGCCTCGCAGAGCGTGGCCAGGCCGTCCTCGATCGACCTGTCCCGCCGCTCGACCAGGCCGTCGCTGTAGAGCAGGAGCAGGTCGCCGGGCTCGAGCTGCTCGGTGGCCTCGCTGTACTGGCCGCAGCCGGCGCCGAGCAGCACGCCGGACGGCTGCGGCAGCGGCCTGGCCCATCCGTGCCGGACCAGCACGGGCGGCGGGTGCCCGGCCTGAGCCCAGGTCAGGATCCGGGTGGCCGGGTCGAAGTAGCCGGTCATGACCGACGCCGTGTGCTCGGGTGCCACGTGCCGGACCAGGTCGTTGAGCCAGCCGACCAGGCGGCCGGGGGGAGCGCCGGTGAAGGCCAGGCCGGCCAGCGCGCCGCGCAGCCTGGCCATGCCGGCCGCGGCGGCCAGGCCATGGCCGGCCACGTCCCCGATGGCGAGCAGGACGTTGCCGCCGGGCATCTCCGCCGTGATGTACCAGTCACCGCCGACCCGGCTGGCCCGCGAGGCCGGCAGATAGCGCACCACCGACCGTAGCCCGGGCAGCTCAAAGGGCTCCTCGTGCAGCGGCAGGATGGCCCGCTGCAGTTCCAGGGTCACGTGCCGCTGGTAGGCGAGCTCGGCGGCGAGCCGGGCCTCGGCACTGCGGGCCGGCCGCGGCAGGACAGGGCGGATTGCCGCCCGCGGGGCGTCTGCATCAGGGCCCGGGCGGCGAGGCGGAACCTCCACAATTTCAGAGCTCATAACGGGTTCACGTGTGGTTAGCTTCTGAGCACCTAGCGTGAGGCATGTAGGGCGCCGCTGTCTAGATGGGGACACAACTCTCCCGAGTGAGATGATGCCTCAGGCGAGGATAAAGTTCGGTGACGCAGGCAACGGCGCCTGGAGGGCGGCATGGTGAGCGAGCAGGCAGGATCGGACCTCTACCCGGCCGGCCGGGTGACGGCCGCGGCGGCGGCGGCGCGGGCCGCGGGCCTCGGCGCGCTGCTGCTGACGCCAGGGCCCGACTTGCGGTACGTGACCGGATATGATGCGCATCAGCTGGAGCGGCTGACCTGCCTGGCCATACCGGCCGACGGTGATCCGTTCCTGCTCGTGCCGAGGCTGGAGCTGCCCGCCGCCCAGGCATCGCCCGCCGGCCGCATCGGCATCGAGTTCATTGCCTGGGACGAAACGGATGATCCGTACTCACTCCTGGCCCGTCGCCTCGGCAGCGTCCCCTCGGTCGGGTTGTCCGACCGGATGTGGGCCCTGATGGTACTGCGGCTGCGGGACGCGCTGCCGGGGACCCGGCAGGAGCTGGCCAGCCAGGCCCTCAGGGACCTGCGGGCCCGCAAGAGCCCGGCCGAGATAGCGGCGCTGCTGGCCGCGGGGGAGGCGATCGACCGGGTGCACGCCCGGGTGCCCGGCTGGCTGCGGCCCGGCCGCACCGAGCTGGAGGTCGCGGCCGACATCAGCGACGCCATCATCGAGGAGGGGCACGCCAGGGTCGACTTCGCGATCGTCGCCTCCGGGCCGAACGCGGCCAGCCCGCACCATACGGCGGCGGACCGCGTGCTGCAGCCCGGCGACGCCGTGGTGGTGGACATCGGCGGCACCATGCCCAGCGGCTACTGCTCGGACTGCACCCGCACCTACGCCATCGGCGCCGCCCCGGATGAGTTCCTGGCCTACTACGGCGTGCTGCGCGGCGCTCAGGACGCCGCCTGCGCCGCGGTCCGGCCGGGCGTCGCCGCCGAGGCCGTTGATGCCGCCGCGCGCGAGCCGATCACCGCCGCCGGCTACGGCGACTACTTCGTGCACCGGACCGGCCACGGCATCGGCCTGGAGAGCCACGAGGATCCCTACATCGTGTCCGGCAATACCGAGCGGTTGCGGCCCGGCTTCGCCTTCTCGATCGAGCCGGGCATCTACCCGGGCCCGCACGGCGCGAGGATCGAGGACATCGTGGTCTGCACGGAGCAGGGCTGCGAGCGGCTCAACAACGTCACCCGCGATCTCGTCGTGGTAGCGGCCCGGTGAGCGCGGTCGAGCGCGAGCTCAGGGACGAGACCACCAGGGCGCTGTTCGGCCTGGTCCGCGACCTGGCGCAGGACGAGCTGCGGCCGGCCGCCGACGCGGCCGAGCGGGACGGCCGGTTCCCGCGGGAGGAATTCCGGCTGCTGGGCAAGACCGGCCTGCTCGCCCTGCCCTACGCGGAGGAGCTCGGCGGCGGCGGCCAGTCCTACGAGACCTACCTGCAGGTGGTGGAGGAACTGGCGGGGGCGTGGCTGACCGTCGGCCTCGGGCTCAGCGTGCACACCCTGACCTGCTTCCCGATCGCTACCGCGGGCACCCCGGAGCAGCAGCGGCAGTGGCTGCCCGGCATGCTCGGCGGCGGCCTGCTCGGTGCCTACTGCCTGTCCGAGCCCGCCAGCGGCTCCGACGCGGCCGCGATGAGCACGCGCGCCGTCGCCGACGGTGACGGTTACGTGGTGTCCGGGGTCAAGGCGTGGATCTCGCACGCCGGCCAGGCCGACTTCTACACGCTGTTCGCCCGGACCTCGGGCCAGCCGAAAGGCCCGGGCCGGGCCAGGGGGATCAGCTGCTTCCATGTCCCGGCGCAGACGCCGGGCGTCACGGCCGGGCCGCCTGAGCACAAGATGGGCATGCGCGGCTCGGTCACCGCGCAGATGATCTTCGACTCGGCCCGGCTGCCCGCGGAGCAGCTGATCGGCGCGGAGGGAGCCGGGTTCAAGATAGCGCTCGCGGCGCTGGACGCTGGGCGGCTGGGCATCGCCGCGTGCGCGACCGGGGTGGCCCAGGCCGCGCTGGACGCGGCCGTCGGCTACGCCAGGGAGCGCCGCCAGTTCGGCAAGCCCATCATCGCCTTCCAGGGCATGGAGTTCATGCTGGCCGACATGGCCACCTCGGTCGCGGCGGCGCGGGCGCTGTACCTGGCCGCGGCGCGGCGCAAGGACGCCGGCCTGCCGTACGGGCCGCAGGCCGCGATGGCGAAGCTCTTCGCCAGCGACGCCGCCATGCGGGTGGCCACGGACGCGGTCCAGGTGCTGGGCGCCTACGGCTACGTCGAGGACTTCCCTGTCGAGCGGCTCATGCGTGAGGCCAAGGTGCTGCAGATCGTGGAGGGGACCAACCAGATCCAGCGGATGGTCATCGGCCGTTCCCTGGCCGGCGGCTCGCGCTAGGGCCCGGCGGCCGGCCGCGCGGTCTCTTGCGCGCGGTGATGACGCCCTGGCTGAAGAGCTCGCCGCCCCAGACTCCGTAGGGCTCGCGGCGCTCGATCGCCCCGGCCAGGCAGGGCTCGCTATCGGGCAGCGACGATACCGTCAAGAAGCACGTCAGCCATGTGCTGGCCAAGCTCGGCGCGGCCAACCGCACCGAGGCCGCCGCCCGGGCGCGGGAGCTCGGCCTGATCCGCTAGCGCGGCGGCCATTCCCCGGCCTGGATCCGCCGTTCCCGGCGGCAGGCTACGGTGACCTCGTGGAGGAGATTAACCGCAAGATCATCTCGCTGCTGGGCCGGGACGGGCGGATGAGCTTCACCGAGCTGGCGCGCCAGACCGGGCTGTCGGTGTCCGCCGTGCAGCAGCGGGTCCGGCGGCTGGAGGAACGCGGCGTGATCACCGGCTATGCCGCGCTGATCAGCGCGGATGAGGCCGGCTTGCCGCTGACCGCGTTCGTGTCGATCCGGCCGTTCGATCCGGCCGCTCCCGATGACGCGCCGGCCCGGCTGGCGCACCTGGCGGAGATCGAGGCGTGTCACAGCGTGGCCGGGGACGAGAACTACATTCTCAAGGTGCGGGTTGCCTCGCCGACCGCGCTGGAGGACCTGCTGCAGGAGATCAGGGCGGCCGCGAGCGTCTCGACCCGCACCACCATCGTGCTCAGCACCCCGTACGAGAACCGCCCGCTGAACGTGTGAGCGCCCGGAGCGCGGCTGATCCTGCTACGAGGCGACCGCGAAGACCAGCATCCGCTCGGGCCCGGCGGGCTCGTAGCCGGCCGGCACGATGACGGCGGCGGCGTGGTGCTCCGCGGCCGCCGCGGCCAGGTCGCTGGTTCCGGTCGCCACGATCGTGGAGCCGTGCAGCAGCGCATGATCGAGGCAGATGGCGTAGCTGCGTCCGTCGCCCGCCGGCGGGGCGGCCAGCACGACGTCGCGGTCGGAGATCGCCGCCTCCGCCGACAGCCTGATCAGCTCGGCAGTCATGTCCGCGTGGCTGAGCCCGGTCGGCCGCAGCTCCCCGTCCGGCCGCCGGGTGTACGGCAGTAAAGCCAGGTCGTTGGGCCGGACGCCGGAGGGCGGCAGGGTACCGACGCCGAGCAGGGAGGTGAACGGCATGGCGCCGGCCGCCTCGCCGAAGGAGATGACCTGGCGCACCCAGGAGCGGTCCGCGGCGGCGAGGCCCGCGGCCGCCAGCGGCTGCGAGGTCAGCAGCATGCGCGCGCCGCAGTCAGCTAGCTGGCCGGCGATCTCGGTGACGCTGCGGCCGCTGTTGATCGGCGAGGGTATGCCGCCGGCCGCGCGGATCGAATGGCAGGCCAGCACGTAGGCGGCCGCGTCAGCCACGTAGACGCCGACGACGTCCCTGGGCCGCAGGCCGCGCCAGGCGAGCCCGGCCGCGGCGCGCTGCACCGCCTGGGCCAGATCGGCGTAGGAGTACGCGGCCGGCCCGCCGGTCAGCGCCAGGTGCTGGCCCCGGCCGGCGGCCGAGGTGAGGAGGCGCTGCGTCACCGTGATCTCGCCGCCGAGCGCCGGTGTGGTCGGCATCGGACAAGCCCCCTCCGCGGAACGGTTCCGGGGTCGCATGCCCCCGGCGGCCGGCCGCTGCGCGACCGGTCACTGACGACCGTATGCAGCGGGAGCCGGGCCCCGCATCGACAGGAATATGTAGTCAGTTATGTAGCCGTGCTCCGGGGCCGGGGCCCGGCCGTTTCCCGCGCCGGCATCCGCGCCTGTGACGCCGAGGATGCCGCGCGAGCAGCGGCCGGGCCGGCAGGCACCGGCGGGTGGCCTGCCCGGCTCGCCCGGCAATAGCCGTGCTGGCCGCGGCCTCACCCTCCGGATGGCCGGCCATCCCCCTCCTGGTGGCCGGACAACCCTGCGTGTTCCAGGGTTGACACTAGGCAGCGCGAGGGAAATGCGCATGATCCGAATCAGCCATTCGGATGTGCATCCTGCGGGTCAGCTGACTGTGTAGGCGGGCACGACGATGTGTAGCGCGCGGGTCAGCCGTGGCCATTCGTCTCGTGCTCGACCGCCCAGGCGGCCACCTGAGCCCGGCTGCTGAATCCGAGCTTGGCGAAGATATTCGCCACGTGCCGCGCCGCGGTAGCCGGGCTGATGGTCAATTCGCCGGCGATGCCGCGGTTCGACATCCCGCGGGCGATGAGCGTCGCGATCTCCCGCTCACGCAGCGTCAGGCCGCCGCGGCCGTCCGGGGCGGATGCCTCGCGCTGCGCGGGGATGCTGAAGCCCGTGCCCGGCCCGGCCGGCGGGGCGGCGGTGTCGGTGGCGAACCGGACAGCATCGGCAGTGCTCATCGCGGCGCCCGCGGCCATCAGCGCGGTGCACTGCGGCTCGCCCAGCTTCCGGCGCGCCGACTCGAGCAGCGCGTCGATGCGGGCCCCGGCGGACGCCGAGGTAACCTGCCCGGCTGCCTCCCGCAGTGCCACCGAGGCGCCCGCCAGGGTGACCGCCCTGGCCTGCTCGCGGCGAGCCACGGCCAGGACCGCGAGCGCCTCCAGGCCGCGGGCGATGGCCAGCCGCTGCCCGGTGGCCAGGCTCAGCCGGATGCTCGTCGTCAGGCTCTCGGCGGCAAGCTCAAGGTCCCCCTGCGAAAGCCCGACCCAGCCGATCCCGGCCAGGCAGCGCGCGATCTCCGGCCGGGCATCAATCTCCTGGTAGAGCGCGAGAGCGCTGCGGAAATGCCGCAGCGCCGCGGCGTAATCGCCGCAGGCCCTGGCCAGGTTGCCGAATCCGGACAGGGTGTGGGCCACGCCCCAGCCGTTGTTGTCGCGCAGCACGTCCAGCGTCACCTCGAAGGCACGCTGGGCGCCGGCCAGATCACCCTGCCGGGCGATAATGGCGGCCTTCGCGGCGAGCGCGAGCCCTTCCTCCCACTCGTCCGCCGCGGCCCGGGCCGACTCGATCGCCGCCTGCGCGCTGGCGAGGGCCTCATCGAGGCGCCCGCCGCGCAGGCTGACCAGGGCGAGCACGCGCAGGGCGCCCGCCTGGCCGGAGTCGGACTCCGCCCGGCAGAGGCTGACCGCGGCCTCGGCGCACTCGGTGGCGGTCCGGTAATCCTGCTGCTCGAACGCCAGCTCGGCCCTGAGCATCAGCGCGCTCGCCCTGATCCGCGGCTGGACCTGGCCGCCGAGCCGCAGGAAGCAGTCGGACCAGCCGGTGCCCTCGGCCAGGTCGCCGTAGGCCACCCACGGGCCGCGCAGCGCCCGGCAGATCCGCAGGCCGGCTTCCGCGTCGCCGGCGTCGAGGCATTCCGCCAGCGCGGCCCGGTAGTTGGGCCGCTCGACGGCGACGCGGTGGTACATGGCGACCCTGGCGGGCCAGGGCGGATCCCCGCGCCGGAACGCGACCCGGATGATGTCCTCGCACAGCCGCAGCATGTAGTCGCGGTGCGCCCGCCTGATCTGCTCCTGCTCCCCGGAGGCCGCCAGCCGGCCGGTGGCGTAGTCCCTGATGGTGTCCAGCAGCCGGTAGCGGGCGTCGCCGGAGAACTCCGCGTCTAGGGTGACCAGGGACTTGTCAATCAGCGCGGCGAGCAGGTCCAGCACCTGGCTGGCCGGGATCGCCTCGTCGGCGCAGACCTGCTCGGCCATCTCCAGATTCCAGCCGGAGAAGACCGAGAGCCGGCGCAGCAGGGTCTGCTCGGCCGGGGTCAGCAGCCCGTAGCTCCAGTCCACGGCGGCCCGCAGGGTCTGCTGCCGCTGCGGCGCGGTCCGGTCACCGGACGCGAGCAGCCGGAACCGGTCACCGAGCCGGCCGCAGATCTGCTCGAGCGACAGGGCCCGGGCCCGGGCCGCGGCCAGCTCGATGGCCAGCGGCATGCCGTCCAGCATCCGGCAGAGGCGGGCCACCGCCTCGGCGTTGTCGGGGCCGACCTCGAAGCCAGGGCGGACCGCTGCGGCGCGGTCGGCGAACAGCCGTACCGCCTCATGCGCCAGCAGGCCGCTGGCCGTCAGCTCGCCGCTGGCCGGCAGCTCCAGCGGAGGCACCCGCCAGACCGTCTCGCCGCGCACCCGCAGCGGCTCGCGGCTGGTGGCAATCACCCGGACCCACGGGCAGCTGGCGAGCAGCCGCTGGACCAGTGCCGCGCTCGCGTCCACGAGATGCTCGCAGTTATCCAGGATCAGCAGCAGGCGGCGCGACCTGAGGGCATCCGTCAGCGTCTCTTCCACCGGGAGTTCCGGCTCCTCGCGGATGCCGAGGGTGGCCGCGAGCCTGCGGACGACCATGGCGGGATCACTGGTGTCGGCCAGCTCGGCCAGCCATGCGCCGTCCGGGAAGCCGGGCAGCAGCTCGCCCGCCAGCCGCAGGGCGAGCCGCGTCTTGCCGATGCCGCCGGGACCGCACAGCGTCAGCGCGCGAGCCTCGCCCAGCAGCAGCGCGAGCTCGGTCAGGTCGCGGGCGCGCCCGACGAAACTATTCGGCTCAGCCGGGAGGTTCCCCACGGGGAGCGCGATGTCAGTGGTCATCTGCCTTCTGAGGGTGGGCACTGGTCAGTCCCAGTGTCTCACCTGACTGCCTGCTGGTGGCCAGCATGACGGCGCCGCCTTGGCCCGGCCATGACCAGGAGCCGGCTCACCCGGCGACGGTCACCAGCACGGGCTCGGCATACCGGATGCGGCCGAAATACATGATCTTGAGGATGGCCCACCACTGCTGGCCGGGCCGGGCCGGGCCGGGCACCGTGACGGCAAAGCTGACGGTCGCGCCCGCGCCCGCCTCGGCGGCGAAGCCGGTGGCCGCGACCGGCACCTGCACCCAGCTCCCGAATGGCGAGATCAGCTGGGCCTCGCCGCGGACCGGCGAAGCGGTCCGGTTGACCAGCATGGCGGTGATCGCGCCATCCTCGCCGGGGCGCAGCGTCAGATCGCGGCCGGCCAGCGTCACGTCCAGCTCGCCGGCCAGGGCCTGCTGGTCTGCCTCCAGCAAGGGCACCAGCTGCGCCAGCGGCAGGTCGGCCGGCGGCGCGGCCGGCTCGCCGACCGTGACCAGTGCCGCGTCCTCGATGAGCTGGCCCGCGTCGTCGGTGATCTGCGCGGCCAGGAACAGCCGCCCGGCGGGCCCGCCGGGCCGGGCACGGACGGTCAGCTCCCAGGCGGCCTGGCCGTTACCCGGCAGGTCGTAACCGAGCGGCCCGGCCGGCTCCGCGCTGAGCCCCGGCGGCACGATCAGCGCGATCTTGCCAGCGGCCGGCTCGGGGCCGCCGGCGACAGTGAGCCGGAGCCGCGCGGACCCGGCCGGGTCCAGGGCAATCCGCTCGGGACTCAGGTGCACCGCGACCGGCAGGTTCCCGGCCGGCGCCGGTCCCTTCCCGTGCAGCCAGTACCGGGAGTAGACGGGCTGGGCCGGCTCGGGAGATGCGACGGCCGTCCCGGCCGCGCCGCCGGGACGGCCCGGCGTCCAGGACGGCGGGAGCGGCGTCACGGCCAGCGTCACGACGCCGGCCGGCGGCACCTGCGCCGCCGCGCTGCCGTCGGCGACCGGCACCGGGTCGCCCTCGGTGTCCTCGCACAGGCCGCTCGCCCTGGCCGCGGCCAGGGCGGTGAACAGCCGGACGCGGGCCGGAACCGGCGTGCCCCCGCCGGAAAGGTCACGCAGCCGCATCGTCACCCCGTCGGCCCGGCTGGGCTGCGCGCCGGGGGACAGCGGGTTGCCCCGCGGCTTGAGCGCCATCAGCGCGGCGGCCGGCGGCTCCGCGCTGGCCAGGCTGGCCCGCGCGGGCAGCGGCCCGGCGTGCAGCCCGGTGCGGGCGGTCAGCAGGTCGTGGTTGTAGTCCAGCCCGGCCAGCGCGAACCCGGCGCTGCGCCAGTCACCGGGACCGGCGGCGAGCGCGTACTCGAACGTATGACTCCAGTGCTGCCAGGCGAAGCTGCTGCCGTCCGGGACGGTCCGCGGCTCGCCGTCGATCCAGACGCCGCACGGCCAGCTGCTGCAGGCCCGCATCAGCGCGATGGTCAGCGTGCCCTCCGGCGTCACCAGGCTGCTCGGCGTGCCGCGGTTCAGCAGCGCGACGGTGTGCGCGGCGAGCGCCGTTCCCGGCCCGCCCGCCGGGGCGGCCGGCTCCGGCTGCAGCGGCTCGGCGACCGCGCTGCCGGCGGCCTCGACCTCGATCTGCGCATCGGCGAGGTCATCGATGACCGCGCTGACGGCGCCATCCAGGTCAGCCCCGGCGATGATCAGCACGGGCAGGTCCCGCGGCCCGCGCAGGTCGGCGCCGGGCGCGAACGCAGCGGCCCGGCTCTGGCTGGCCGGCACCCAGACGCGGGCAGTGCCCCGGCTGGCCAGCCGGGCGTCCAGGGCGGCTGCCGCGGCCGGATCGGTGCGCAGGACGGCCGCGGTGAAGGCGTTGCCCTCGGGGCCGCCGAGGCTGATCCGGACGTCGGGCAGGTTGGAATCGATCTCGATGGCGCCGTACCGCGGGCCGTCCGGCGCTGAGCAGGTTGCCGTCACGCCCTGCCGCGCCAGCGCGACCAGCAGATCGCGGACCGGCTGCCGCGTGCCGGCCCCGGCACCGCTGTCACTCGCGCCGCGGGCCGCGGCGGGCGTGATCAGCTCGGCCACCCCGATCGCCTGCAGCTGGCGCTGGCCGCCCGGCCCGGCCAGCGAGACGCGGGCGGTGGAGCCGAGAGCGAACCACTCATGCGCCGGGTTGTCGAGCGTGAAGGAGTGCTCGGCCACGTCGGTGCCGGGCGAGCCGGGCGGCCGCCCGATCACCGACAGCGCGGTCTGGTAGACCGGCAGGCCGCCGGGCACGCGGGCCGGGAAGGCGACCCGCAGCAGCCGGTCCTGGCCGATGGCCCCGTCCACGTGCGTCCTGAACTCGACCCGGTCCGCGCCGTCCCACAGCAGCGTCTCCTGCGTCACCCGCAGGCCGCCCAGCTCGAGCTCGGCGACCAGCCTGCTGCCGATCGGGCAGCGCTCGGCCCGCAGCCGGGCCGGCCGGGCCGCGGACCCGGTGCCGGGTCCCTTCGGGCACAGCAGCCACGGGCCCTCGCCCCAGCGCGGATGCGTGGCGTACTCCTCCTGCAGGACCAGCTCGTTGGCCGGGCCGGCCAGCAGCTCGGTCCCGGTGCGCTTATCCAGGACCCGGGACAGCGTGCCGCCGCGGGCCGGGTCGGCCCGCACCAGGAAGGCGTCGTTCTCGATCGCGGCGCCGGGGACCGGCTGCCAGCCGGCCGCGCCGGGCCCGGCCGCCGCGGACGGCACGGCCAGGTACGCCCGGTAGCCGGCGGCCGGGACGTTGCGGGCCCGGAAGGTCAGCGTGATGGCGGCGAGCGAGCCGTCGGGGTGCCGGCTGATGCCGCCGGCCAGGAACGGCACCGGCGCGCCGGAGTCGTCGCGCAGCTCGATCCAGCCGGTTCCCGGCTCGGCCAGCGTGAGGTCGGTGCTGGCCAGGCCGGACCGGGGCGCTGACAGGGTGTTGACCGCCATGATGACAACGGCCTGGCCAGGCCCGGCCGCGGTGCCGCCGTGCGCGGTGCCGCCGTGCGCGGTGCCGCCGTGCGCGGTGCCGCCGTGCGCGGTGCCGGCCGCGCGGCCGGCCAGGCTGGCCGTATCGGCCAGCGCGGCCAGGTAGCCGATCGCGTCGCGGCGGGCGGCATCGCCCCGGTCGTAGGCCTCCCGCCAGCCGGCCAGCAGGTCCAGGTAGACCTGGTCGCCCTCGGTGCCGGTGATGGCGTCGTGGTGAGCGCCGAAGGCCAGCAGCCGCCAGGCCTTGTCCAGGCTGGCGGCCGGGTAGTCCGCGCCGGCCAGCCAGGCCAGGGTGGCCAGCCGCTCGCCGTCCTCGACGGCCGTCTCGGCGGCCCGCTGGCCCTGCTTGGTGTCGATGTAGGAGACGTCCTTGCCGGTGTACACCGGGTTCATGTCCCTGGTCTGCGGCGTGATCCAGATGTCCCGTGCGGTGGACTCGGCGCGCACGGCAGCGAAGAATTCGCTCGGCACCGCCGTGACGAACCGCGGCCAGAGGTAGCGCGCGTTCCAGTCCCGGTGGATGGCGGTGGCCCAGCGCGACGGGATCACGTGATCGCCGCCGACCGGCAGCAGCACGTTGCGAGTGGCAGCGACCGGCGCGAGCTCGCTGAACTGGCGGTAGGCGTCCTGCTCGGCGGCGGGCAGGTCGGCCGCCTGCTGCGTGCCCCAGCCAGCTGAGTAATGATTCGCCATGTAGCTGGTCAGCAGCCCGGCTCCGGATGGCGAGAGCCATTCGAACTCGGACGCGAACTGCATGAGCCGGTTGTCTCCGGCGGTCCGGTTCGGCCCCCACTGGTGAAAAGGCCCGCGGGCCCAGGACGAGTCGGCCAGGCCCGCGGCCGCCATCAGGCCCGGGTAGCCGGGATCGAAGCCGAAGGCATCCAGCATCCAGGCGGCCCGCGGGTCGCCGCCCAGCACGGCGCGCTGGTAGGCCAGCCCGTAGACGGCATTCCTGATCGTGGACTCAGCGGAGGTGAGGTTGGTGTTCGGCTCGTTGTAACTGCCGCCCACCAGCTCGATGCGGCCCTCGGCGATGAACGCGAGCAGGTCGGCCCGGTCCTCGGGATGGGCATCGAAGTGCGGCTTCAGGTAGTCGATCTCGGCCAGCACGAACTTGTAGTCGGGATCGCGGCGGGCGGCGTCCAGGTGCAGCCGGACGAGCTCGAAGGCGGTCCGCACATCCGGCAGGCTGCCGTCCTCGCCCGGCAGCAGCAGCCGGGACTCCAGGAACTGGCCCTGCGTGCTCCACCACACCGGGTCGTAGTGGAAGTGACTGATCATCCACATGGTCCAGCCGGCTTCGGCCACCGTGATCAGGCCGGTCAGCTCGGCCCGCTCGGCGGGCCCGGTCGCGATCGCTGTCACCTGCCGGGTGCTGCCGGGCAGCGCGGGCGCCGCGACGGCCACGCCCACCTCGACCGCGGCCCCGGCGCCGTCCGGCCGGACCCGGGCGGGCTCCGGCGTGGTCACGCCGGGGCCCTCGATGCGCACGCGGACCGCATCCGCCGGATCGGCCCGGCGGGCATCGCCGGGGCGCTGACCGCCGGTGCCGGCCAGCTGCACCCGGACAATCTGGAGCGGCCGGGCCGCCGTTCCGCAGAAAAGGTCAGTGGAGGTGAGGCTGCCGATCCGCATGGCAGCCATCGTCGCACGGGCGGGCGGGCAGGCGGAGATCGACCGCGAGTCGCCGCGGCGGAACCGCCCTGGCCGGCCGGCAGGCCTTATCCTGCGGTAAGACCTTACGATTCGCCTGCTTGGGGGCGGGGCAGCAGGCCGAGGCCGGGCTGCCGGGAGCCGGAGCGTGACCGTCGATGGCTGAGCCAGTGACGCTCAGGGACGTGGCCCAGCGGGCTGGCGTGCACCCAGCGACCGCCTCGCGGGCGCTCAACCCGGAAACCCGGCCGCTCGTCAACGAGGAGACAGCGCGCCGCGTGCTCAGCGCGGCGGGCGAGCTCGGGTACCGGCCGAACGCGGTGGCCAGGAGCCTGCGGACGAAGCGCTCGATGACGGTTGGCGTGCTGATCCCGGACCTGCGCAATCCGCTGTTCCCGCCGATCGTGCGCGGGATCGAGGACCGGCTCGCCCCGGACGGGTACGTCGTCCTCATCGGCAATACCGATCTCGACACCGACCGCGAGCAGATGCTGTTCGAGCGGATGCGGGACAGGAACGTGGACGGCTGCATCCTGACCACGGCGCAGCTGCGCGGCTCGCTGCTGGCCGAGGCGGCGCAGTCGGGCCTGCCGGTGGTGCTGGCCAACCGGCTGGCCGAGGAGTACAGCTTCCCGTCGGTCTCGGTGGACAACGAGCTCGGGATCAAGATGGTCATCGGGCACCTGACCGAGCTCGGGCATCGGCGGATCGGCTACGTCGCCGGGCCGCAGGACGTGTCCACCGGGCTCAGCCGGTACCAGGGCTTCATCACGTCGATGGAGGCGGCGGGCCTGAGCGCCGATCCTGACCGCATCGTCTTCGCCCGCGCGTTCTCGGTCGAGGAGGGCCGCCGGTGCTGCCAGGAGCTGCTGGCCAGCCGGCCCCCGTGCACCGCCATCGCGGCCGGGAACGACATGCTCGCGGTCGGCTGCTACGCGGCGCTCGATGACGCCGGGCGCAGCTGCCCGGATGACATCTCGGTCGTCGGCTTCAATGACATGCCCTTCGTCGACCGGCTCCGGCCGCCGCTGACCACGGTCGCCTTCCCGCACTACCAGCTGGGCGCCGAGGCGGCGGAGCTGCTGCTCGACCGCATGGCCGGGGACGGTCACCCGGTCAAGGTCCTCTACCTGGCGCCGCATCTGGTGGTGCGCGGATCCACGGCCGCTCCGGCAGGCTGACGCCGGCGGATACGGTAGCCCCGGGTGATCCGTGCGGCTGCCCATCCGGTAGCGTAGTGCGTCCCGGCCAGCAAACGATTGTGGTGAGGGTGATGGCGGAATATCGGGACGCGCCGCGGCTCGGCTGGATCGGCGCCGGCCGGATGGGCTCGGTGCTGGCCCGCCGCCTGCTGGCAGCCGGCCATGACGTCTCCGTCTACAACCGGACCCGGTCGCGCGCGGACGCCCTGGCAGACGGCGGCGCCAGGGTCGTGGCCGCGCCGTCGGACCTGGCCCCGGCGGACATCGTCTTCGTGTCGGTCAGCTCGTCTCAGGATGTCATCGACGTGCTCCTCGGCCCGGCGGGCCTGCTGAGCGGGACGGCGGCGCCCGCCGTCGTGGTCGACTGCTCGACGATCTCCAGGGATGCCTCCGCGCACATCCGCCGGGAGCTGGCCAGCCGCGGCACGCAGTTCCTGGCCGCGCCGATCATGGGAAACCCGCGGGTGGCGCAGGCGGGCCGGGTGACCTTCGCCGTCTCGGGGCCGCGCGCCGCGTTCTCGGCGGTTGCCCCGGTGCTGGATCAGCTGGGCGCGGGGGCGACCTACATCGGCGACGGGGACGGCGCCCGGATCGTGAAGATCTGCCACAACATCTTCCTCGGCATCGCCGCCCAGTCGATGGCTGAGGTCACCGTGCTGGCCGAGAAGAGCGGCATCAGCCGCGCGGCCTTCCTCGACTGCCTGAACAGCAGCGTGATGGGCTCGGCCTTCACCCGGTACAAGTCCCCGGCCATGGTGAACCTGGACTTCAGCGCCACCTTCACGGGCGAGCTGCTGCTCAAGGACCTGGACCTGGGGCTGGCCGAGGCCCGCCGCGAGCAGGTTCCGCTGCCGGTGACGGCGTTGGTGCGCCAGATCGTCCAGAGCCTGATCGGCCACGGCTACGGCGACGAGGATTTTGCCGCCCTGCTCGAGCTGCAGGCGCAGTCGGCTGGCCTGGAGCTGGTCAGCGAGGACGCGGAGGTGCCGGACGGTCTCGGCCCGGATGAGCCGGGCTTCGAGGATCCGGGCCAGGGCGGGCAGGCAGCGCGCTAGCCGCGGCCGGCCAGCGCGCGCAGCGCGGGCCCGGTCAGCCGGTGCACCGTCCACTCATCCATCGGGATCGCGCCGAGCGACCGGTAGAAGCCACGGGCCGGGGAATTCCAATCCAGCACCCACCACTCGAGCCGGCCATAGCCGCACTGCACGCAGATGGCGGCGAGCTCAGCCAGCAGGGCCCGGCCGATGCCGCTGCCGCGCATCGCGGGCGTGACGTACAGGTCTTCCAGGTAGATTCCGTGCCGCCCGACCCAGGTGGAGAAGTTCAGGAACCACAGCGCGAACCCGGCGATCCGCCCGTCGAGCTCAGCGACATGCGCGAAAACCGCGGGCTGCGCAGCGAACAGCGCGGCCCGCAGGTCGGCCTCGGTGGCCGTCACCTCGGCCAGCGACCGCTCGAACTCGGCGAGCTCGCGGATCAGCTGGTGGATGGCCGGCACGTCGGCCGGGCTGGCCGGCCTGATCACGGCCTGCCCGGTCACGCGGGCATCCCCGGCACGTCGAACCGGTACCGCAGCCGGAACTGGTCAGCGGGAATGACGATATCGCCGGCCTCCACGGCCTGGCCCGCCGACAGGTGCGCCCGCTCGACCAGCAGCACGGCCGTGCCGGGCGGGATGGCCAGCGCGGTCGCCTCGGCCCGCAGCGACGGCCGGACCGAGATCTCCTCCAGCACCTGGTCGACCTCGACCCCGATGGACCGCATCCGCTCGATCACCCCGCGGCCGGCGAACGGCCCCTGCTCGGGCACCGCCACCGGCGTGCCGGCGGTGCGGCTGGCCGGCTCGTAACTCGTCGCGAGCTGCACCGGAGCCCCGTCGGCGAGCAGCAGGTACCGGGTCACCGTCACCGGGCTCCCGCCCGGCGGCAGCCCGAGCCTCCTGGCGATGTACGGGGACGGCTGCTGGAGCTGCTCGGTCTGGTGCTCCCAGGACAGCCGCCTGGCGGGCTCGGCGCCGTCCGGTCGGCCGTTCTGGCCGTCCGCGCCGGATTCCCGGACGCCGAACGGTGAACCGGGGAAGTGCAGGCGGTCGTGCTCGAGATAGCGCGGGGCCGGGACCTTGCGGACGTAGGAGCCCGAGCCCGCCCTGGCCTCGATCAGGCCCTCGGTGGTGAGCACCTGCAGCGCGTGCTTGGCCGCCGTCTCGCCGACCCCGTACCGCGCGATGATCGCGTTGCGGGACGGGATCCTCGCCCCCGGCTCCAGCATGCCCTCGCGGATCCGCATCCGCAGGTCCTCCAGTACCCGGAGGTAGACCGGATCCGTAGACGTGCCCATCGGCTGCCGATCTCCTTGGCTAGTCCGGCAGCATCCTGCCGTGGCTCACCTGCGCCGAGGCCATTGTCACCGAAACAGCGGGCAGGATGCTGGCAACCGGGGATTTTGCCGGCCCGCTACGCACTGCCTTCCTCGAGCAGCAGGTGATAGCCGTTCGGCGTGCGGGCGTGCAGGACGCGGTACTGCCAGTCCTCGCTCGGGGTCATCAGCTCCTCCCGGTACCTGACGCCTGCATCTTCCAGCCGCTTCTTGGCCAGCTCAATGTCGCTCACGCCGAACTGCCAGGTCAGCACCTGATCAGGGCGCTGAGGCAGGAAACTGTCCCGCCATTCGATCCCGAATTCCACCGGTCCGTGACCGAGCGCGAGGAAATACGGGTACTCCGGGCCCTCGTAGGTGACGTGGAAGCCGAGACGGACGTAGAAGTCCCGCTCGGCCTGCAGGTCGCTGACGAAGAGAATCGGAATGATCCGGCTGAACAATGCCGCCATAGCGGGACATGCTAGCGAGCCGGCCTGGCCCGGGTACGCAGGTAGCCGACGCGCGCGCCGGGGGAAGTCCGGGACGGGCTGGCTCTTCGCGGCGGATGCGATCTGAGGGTGTGAAGTCAATCTGTAGTGGAACGATTACATCTAGTGGGCAATAATGGGCTGTCGCGGCGACCTTATGCCGCCAGCGGCCGGTGATAGCGACTCGGGGGGAGATGTCACCATGACCATGCAAGCGGAACAGCTCATGGGAAGCTCGGGTAACGGGGGCCGATGGCAAGGTCGTCGGCACGGTTGAGCTCGTGTTCAATGATGATGTTGACGGGACGCCCGCGTGGGCCCGAGTCCGGTCGGGGAAGGCGGGCCGGTTCGTGCCGCTGCGCGGCAGCCGCGTCACCCCGGACGGCCTCGCCGTCCCGTTCGATTCGCAGAAGATCATCAGCGGACCGGAGATCGCCGCTGACCGGCACATGTCCGCCGCGCAGGCAGAGCAGCTCAGCCGTTACTACGGCCTGATCGTCCCGGCCCAGGGCGGGCCGGACAGCGACACCGCGGCCGGCACCGACAAGGCCGGCAGCGACAAGGCCGGCAGCGACAAGGCCGGCAGCGACAAGGCCGGCGGCGACAAGGCCGGCCGGACGGGAACCGACATGGCCGCGGGGACCCGCACCGACACGGCCGCGGGCACAGGCAGCGGGATGGGCGGGCCGGCCGACACCGATTGGCTGATCCGCTCGGAGGAGCGGGTGGACCTCGGCAAGGAGATGCGCGAGTCGGGGCGGGTGCGCCTGCACAAGTACGTGGACGTGGAGCCGGTCGAGCAGGCCGTGCACGTCTACCACGAGGAGTACGAGATCGAGCGCACTCCGATCACCCCGGCTGACCACGTCAGCAGCGAGATCGGCGAGGGCCAGCAGGAGATCATCCTGCACGAGGAGCAGGTGTTCATGCGCAAGGAGGCCGTGCCGGTCGAGCGCGTGCGCCTGGTGACCAGGCGCGTCGCGGAGGACCGCACCGTCCGCGACGAGATCCGCAAGGAGCGGATCGAGCTGGAGGACCAGGACGCCGGCATCCGGGCGGGCGCGCAGCGCCCCTCCTAGCTGGCAGCGCGGGCGCCCCTGGCTGGCCTGGCCAGCCGGGGGCGCCGGTGTCAGGGCCTCTTCCTGGCCAGCGTCAGGCCATCGCCGATCGGCAGCAGCACGAGATCCACCCGGTCGTCCGCTCGCGCGTGATCATTGAAGTCCCTGATGCCCCGGACTGCGTCGCCGCCGGCGTCCGGGTCGATGACCCGCCCGTGCGAGAGCGTGTTGTCCACCAGGATCGCGCCGCCGGGCCGGATGCGCGGGACAACCTCGTCCCAGTACCCGACATAGCCGGTCTTGTCCGCATCGATAAACGCCAGGTCGAAGATGGCGCCGGCGGGCATGGCGCGCACCGTATCCAGCGCGGGCCCGATCCTGAGCTCGATCTGCCCGGCCAGGCCGGCCTGCTGCCAGTAGCGCCGGGCCACTGACGTCCACTCCTCGCTCACGTCGCAGCAGGTGAGATGGCCGCCCTCGGCAAGGCCGCGGGCAATGCAGATGGCCGAATAGCCGGTGAACGTGCCGATCTCCAGGGCCGTGCGGGCGCCGGTGAGCCTGGTCAGCAGGGTCATGAAGGTGCCCTGCTCGGGGCCGATCTGCATGCCGGCCGCGTCCGGGAACCGGCTGGCCGTCTCCTGCGCCAGCGCCGTCAGCACGGCATCGGGCGGCGTGCTGCGGGCGACCAGGTAGTCGTGCAGTTCCGGGCTGAGCTGCTCACTGCGGCGGGTCACGGACTGCACGCTAGCCGGCGGCCGCGGGCCAGCCCGCGGGGCACCCCTGGCGGCTGCGTTGCCGTCTCGTGCCTGAATTGTCATCGCGATGCACGACGGCTCCCGTTAGGTCACTTGCTCGCCGGGATTACCCTCGGTGCATGCGCTCGCACGTGCCGGCCCTCAGCTTCCTGCCCAGCCCGGCGATCAACGGATTCCATCTCGGCCCGCTGTTCATCCACTTCTACGGGCTGATGTACGTCATCGGGATCGCATTCGCGGTGTTCATTACCCGGCGTCGCTGGGCCGCGGCCGGCGGCGACCCGGCTCTCGTCGGCGATGTGGCGCTCTGGGCCGTCCCGGCCGGGATCATCGGCGGCCGGATCTACTTCGACATCACCACCCCGTCCCAGATCCCGCACGTGTGGTACGGGGTCCTCGCCGTCTGGTCCGGCGGGCTGGGCATCTGGGGCGGTATCGCGGGCGGCGCCGCCGCGGGCATCTGGCGGATCCGGCGGGCAGGTGCCAGTGCTGGCCTGTTCGGCAACGCGGTCGCGCCCGCGCTGCTGGTGGCCCAGGCGATCGGCCGGGTCGGCAACTACTTCAACCAGGAGCTGTTCGGCAAGCCGTCGACGCTGCCCTGGGCGCTGGAGATCGCGCCGGCGCACCGCCAGCCCGGCTACCTCGCCTACCGCACGTTCCAGCCGTCGTTTCTCTACGAGCTGATCTTCGACCTGGCCCTGGCGGCCGCGCTGGTGTGGCTCGGCCACCATCGCCGGATCCGGCCCTGGGGGCTGTTCGCGCTGTACGTGGCGGGCTACTCGGCCTACCGGATCTTCGAGGAGACGATCCGGATCGACTACTCCGTGCACATCCTCGGCCTGCGGCTGAACTTCTTCGTCGCCATCGTCGGGACTCTGGCCGGGCTGATCTGGTTCGCGGTGATCCAGCGGGGGCCGGAACCGGGTCCCGCCGGACCCGGCGGCGGGCCGGGAGCAGGTGAGGCCCAGGCGGCTGGTGGCGAGGCTGCCGGGGCCGAGCTGTCCGGCGCCGAGGCTCCGGGCGGCGAGTCAGGACCGGCGAGCAGCACCAGCGTTCCGACGAGCGCATCGGAGCCGTAGCCAGCGGCTGGCTCAGGGCCAGGCGGAGGGCGCCGGGCTGGCCAGGCCGGGCCAGCCGCGCCAGGTCAGCTCGCGGCGCCGACGGCCGCGGCCGCTGCCCGGGCCCGCCACCACTGCTGGCCGGCTTCCGGCAGCAGGTAGATCGGGTCGTAGTACTCGTACTGGCGCTGCAGCGCGAGCGGGTCCGCGGCCTCCACGCCGGTGCGGTAGTTCTTCGTCCAGTAGGAGATCCCCAGCTCCTGGTCGTACCGGGCGACCTGGTGCACCCACCGCTTGCCCACGTACGGGACATCGCAGATGAACCTCGGCGTGGCGAAGCCAGGCAGGTAGCCCATGATGTCGTGCTGCAGCTGCTGGGCTTCGGCCAGCGACAGCCGCCAGTGCTCGCTGTTGGGGATCATGTCGCACATGTAGAAGTAATACGGCATGATCTTCGCGTCATCGAGCAACGCGAAGCACAGGTCGAGCAGCGCCGCGGAGCTGTCGTTCGTGCCGCGCAGCAGCACGCCCTGGTTCCGCACGTCCCGGATACCGGTCTCCAGCATCGCCTTGGCCGCCTTGGCCACCAGCGGGGTGACCGACTGGGCTGAGTTGACGTGGGTATGGATCGCGATGCTGATGTCGCGCTGCCTGGCCGTCGTGGCCAGCCGCTCCATCCCGGCGCGCACCTCGTCGGTGAGCCAGTACTGCGGCAGGCCCATCAGCGCCTTGGTGGCGAGCCGGATGTCGCGCACGGTCGGCACCTCCATCAGATCAGCGACGAAGGATTCCAGCCGCGGCCAGGGCAGGTTGGCGACATCGCCGCCGGAGACCACGATGTCCCGGACGCCGGGGGTGGCCTTCAGGTAGGCGATCATGGCACCGAGCCGGTCCTCCCTGGCCAGGCCGAACTTGTGCTTCTCGATCACCGGCGTCGGGTTGCCGACCAGGTCCATCCGGGTGCAGTGGCCGCAGTACTGGGGGCAGGTGGGCAGCAGCTCGGCCAGCACCTTCGTCGGGTAGCGATGGGTCAGCCCCTCGACCGCCCACATCTCCGCCTCGTGCAGCGAGTCCCTGGATGCCTCCGGGTGCGACGGCCAGTCGGTCCTGCGGTCGCTGAACACCGGGATCATGTACCGCCGCACCGGGTCGGCGTAGAACGCCTCGGTGAAGCCGGGCTGGTCCGGCGCGACGCCGGGCGCCATCGTGTTGATCATCTGCGGCGGCACCAGCATCGACATGGTGGCCCGCTCTGCCTGGTCGCGCTCGAGGTCGGCGCAGAAGGCCTCGCTCAGCCCGGCGCCGATCACCTGGCGCAGCTGGCGCAGGTTCTTGATGCAGTGCGCGCGCTGCCACTGGGCCGAGGCCCACTCCTGCGGCGTGACATCAGCCCAGCCGGGCAGCCGCCGCCAGTCGGGCTCGGCCAGCTCCTTGTGTCGGTAGACGTAGGGCTGATCGATCACGGCGTTCCCTGCCTCTCCTCGCATGCCGATTTCAGGTAAATAGCCTGCGGCATGAGCAGGCTACGCAAGAAGCTACTGTCTGTATAGTTCTAGACAGCAAATTCTACCGGCTCTTGGGCCTAAAGCCATCACCCCCTAGTCGTACTGCGCCAGCGCGCCGGCGGGAAGGACTGACCACGTGAGGAGCTCGCAGCTGGACCAGCGGCCGCAGATGTCCGGCCGGCCGGATCCTGACCGCTCGCCGCTCGGCCTGCACCGGGTGCTCGAGCCGGCCGGGGTCCTGCCCCAGGCGGCCTGGCGGCTCGATCCGAGCCCGCAGATCGGGCCGGACGAGGTGCGGGTCCGGGTGCGGCGGCTGAACCTGGACGCGGCCTCGTTCCGGCAGCTGCAGGAGGCCAGCGCGGGCGACCCGGCCGCGGTCAAGGCCGCCGTCCTGGACATCGTGGCGACCCGGGGCAAGATGCAGAACCCGGTCACCGGCTCGGGCGGGATGCTGACGGGAGTAGTGGAGGAGGCCGGCCCCGCCTCGCGTCTCGGCCTGAAGCCGGGCGACCGGATCGCCACCCTGGTCTCGCTGAGCCTGACGCCGCTGGTGATCACCGACGGCCTGGAGCAGTGGGACGGCCGGTCCGAGCAGGTCCCGTGCGACGGGCATGCGATCTTGTTCGGCCGGTCCATCGCCGCCGTGCTCCCGGACGACCTGCCCGCCGGGCTGGCACTCGCCGTGATGGACGTCTGCGGAGCGCCGGCCCTGACGCACCGGGTGGTCAGCGCGGCAGCGGACCGGGCGGCCGGCGCGCCGCCTGTCGTCGCGATCCTGGGCGCGGCCGGCAAGAGCGGCTCGCTGTCCGCCGCCGCGGCCAGGAGGGCCGGCGCCGCCCGGATCATCGGCGTGGTGCCGCACGAGGGAGAGGCGGCGCTGCTGCGCGCCGCCCGCTCCGCCGATGACGGGCACGGGCTCGTCGACGAGGTCGTGCTGGCCGACGCCCGCGATCCGGTGGCGGTGTCCGGCGCCATCGAGCAGGTCGGCGGCCCCTCGGATGTGACCGTGGTCTGCGTGGACGTGCCGGGCTGCGAGGGCGGCGCGATCCTGGCCACCGCGCAGGGCGGTACCGTCATCTTCTTCTCGATGGCCACCTCGTTCTCGGCCGCGGCGCTCGGCGCGGAGGGCATGGCCGCGGACGTGACGATGCTGGTCGGCAACGGCTACGTGCCGGGACATGCCGAGCTGGCCCTGGATCTCATCCGGGCCGAGCCGGGGGTCCGGGAACTGTTCACCCGCCGGATCGATGAGCAGCCGGCTGGCTGACCAAGGGTTCGCTGCAGCAGAGGGAGCAAGCATGGAAACAGGGAGCGCCGTCACCCGGCGGCTCAGCCTTGACCCGGCCGTCGTCGCGGCGGCCAGGGACCTGGCCCGCCGGGCCGGCCAGCCGATCGTCGAGATGGCCAGGACCCATACCACGGTCTCGGTGGAGCGGGCCGTGCTGCGGCTGGCCGGCCTGCAGGGCGCCGACGACGACGGGATGCCGTGGGTGAACCGGCTCACCGACGCGGTACGGGAGGCCACCGGGCTGGAGCACGGGGTGGCGCTGCCGGCCTGGGATGCGCTGCGCGCCGGCGGCTACGCCGACCTGGCCGCGCTGGCCCGCGACGCCGCCGCGGGCCGGGTCAAGTTCCGCATCCCCGGCGGCGCCGATGCCCGCGACGCCCGCGCGGCCGCGACGGCCGCCCTGGCCAGGGGGATAGGAAGGATCGACGCGCAGCGCGCGGCGCGCGACCAGATGATCGCGGCCACCTCCGAGCCGCCGAAGCCATGGATCTACCTGATCGTGGCCACCGGTGACATCCAGGAGGACATCCCGCAGGCGCAGGCCGCGGCCCGCGAGGGCGCCGACATCATCGCGGTCATCCGCTCGACCGGGCAGTCGCTGCTCGACTACGTGCCCGAGGGCGCGACCAGGGAGGGCTTCGCCGGCACCTACGCGACCCAGGAGAACTTCCGGCTGATGCGGGCGGCTCTGGATGACGTCTCCCGCGAGCTCGGCCGGTATGTCCGGCTGACTAACTACGCATCCGGGCTGTGCATGCCGGAGATCGCGTCACTGGCGGGCCTGGAGCGGCTCGACATGATGCTCAACGACTGCATGTACGGGATCATCTTCCGCGACATCAACCCCCGCCGCACCTTCATCGACCAGCGATTCTCCCGGCAGATCCACGCCCGCGCCGGGATCATCATCAACACCGGCGAGGACAATTACCTCACCACCGCGGACGCCGTGGACGCGGCGCACACCGTAGTGGTCAGCCAGCTGCTGAACGAGTACTTCGGCAAGGAGGCCGGGCTCGCCGACGGCCAGCTCGGCCTGGGCCACGCGTTCGAGATCAACCCGGCGGTCCCGGATTCCTTCCTGCTGGAGCTGGCCCACGCTCAGCTGGTCCGCGAGCTGTTCCCGGCCGCGCCGCTCAAGTACATGCCGCCGACCAAGCACATGACCGGCAACGTGTTCGCGGGCTACCTGCTCGATGCTTTCTTCAACCTGTGCGGCGTCATGACCGACCAGTCCATCCTGCTGATCGGCATGATGACCGAGGGCATTCACACGCCGTTCCTGTCCGACCGGGACCTGGCGCTGGAGAACGTCCGGTACGTCAGGGAGGCGGCCGGGCTGGGCGAGAGCTTCCGCCCGGTGCCCGGCGGCTTCATCGACCAGCGCGCCGGCCAGGTGCTAGGGGAGTCGGTCGAGCTGCTGCGGCGGATCTGCGACGACGGGCTGCTGAACGCGATCGCCGATGGCACGTTCGGCATCACCAGGCGGCCGGCCGACGGCGGCCGCGGCCTGGACGGGGTGATCGAGCAGGCCGATGGCTATTTCAACCCGGCCGCCGACATCCTCGAACGTCCGCAGGAGCCGCTGCCCCCGCCCGCTGCGTCACCCGCCGCCCTCAGCGAGATCGGAGCGAAGCCGTGACCGGGCCAGCGCAGATCGTCAGGCCGTACGGCGACACCACCGGGGACGGCCGGGTGCAGCTGTCCTTCACGCTGCCGGTGCCCTTCGGCACGCCTGCCGAGCGGGCCAGGGCCGAGGGCGCCGCCGCCCAGCTCGCGGCCAAGATGGGCCTGGAGCCGGCCATGGTCGTGCACGCCAAGGGGATGGGCCCGGACTTCACCTTCTTCATCGTGTACGGCCGGGTGGCGCACCTGGTTGACCTGTCCGAGGTGACCGTCGCCGAGCGCGAGTTCCCGCTGCTGTCCGCGGCCGAGGTCAACCTGCGGATCCGCGCGGGACTGGGCCGCAAGCTCGTCGTGGTCGGCGCCTGCATCGGCACCGACGCGCACACCGTCGGGATTGACGCGATCCTCAACGTCAAGGGCCACGCGGGGGAGAAGGGCCTGGAGTATTACCGGGAGATCAGGGTGGTGAACCTGGGCTCGCAGGTCGAGGTGCCGGACCTGGTCGAGCGGGCCAGGGCGGAGGGCGCCGACGCGGTGCTGGTGAGCCAGGTGGTCACCCAGCGGGACGCGCACATCTCCAACGCCCGCGAGATGGCCGGCGCCTTCGCCGCGGCCGGGCCGGACCGGCCGCTGCTGGTCGTCGGCGGGCCGCGGTTCGATCCCGCGATGACCGCTGCCCTCGGCGTCGACAAGATCTTCGGCAAGGGCACGACGCCGCGCGAGGTCGCCAGCTACCTGGTGCACGCCCTGACGCCGCCGCTGCCGGATGCTGCTGCCGCTGGCGACCAGGACGGCCTGCCGGAGCCGGCCGCTGGCGAGCCGGGCGCGGCCAGTCACGCCGGGGCGAGCGCATGAGCGGCGCAGCCGGGAGCGGCACCCCCGGCCCGCGGCTCGGGCTGACCGTCACCCATCGCCGCTACGTGCCGTACAGCCACGCGCACTATGGCGGCAGCCTGGTCGACGGCGCGTACGTGCTCGGCCTGTTCGGCGACGTGGCGACCGAGGCGTCGATCCGGCTCGACGGTGACGAGGGCCTGTTCGCCTCCTACTCCGACGTGCAGTTCCGCGCGCCGGTTCTGGCCGGGGACGTGCTCGAGGTGACGGTGACGGTCACCCGGCTGGGCCGCCGCAGCCGCGAGATGAGCTTCGAGGCCAGGGTGGTCTGCCGGGCCGAGCCTGCCCGCGGCCCGTCGGCAGCCGCGGTACTGGCCGGGCCGGTTGTCGCCGTCACCGCGACGGGCACGGTCGTCGCGCCGCCCGGCAGCTAGCGGCCGTCCTGCCCCGCGGGGCAGGCGGCCAGGAAGATCGTCGCCTCGGCGGCGTCCCGCGGCCAGCGGTACGCCCGGCACCGGCAGCCGGCCGGCAGGACCAGCACATCGCCGGCCGCCAGCACCCGGTCCGGCCGGGCGGCTGACTCGAACTCCACCTTGAGCTGCCCTTGCACGACCAGCAGGACGTTGACCTGGTCGGGGCGGAACCAGTCGGGGTCGACCTGCTCGCCGTGCTTGCTGACCCACGCCACCTCGATGCCGCCGGCGGAGCAGAGCGTGCCCACCTCACCGAACGGCCCGGACCTGGTCCGCAGCGCCTCTCCCCGGAGCACGCTGAAAACCCGGGGCTCGCTGCCGTCCTCGCCGCTCATGCCCGAACGCTACCGCGCCGGGCGCCGGGGCGCGGCCACGTCGCGCTGCGCCGATCGTGGGCTGTGCCCCGCGGATTCCGCGGAGAACAGCCCACGATCATGACGGATGAGGCTGACCGGGGCGCCCCGCCTACTCGGCGCCGAACTTCTTGATTTCCTCGAACTCGGCCTCGGTCAGGTCGCGCGGCACGTCGTCATTGGCGACCTTGGCGGTCTGCACCTGGTGCCGGATGCTGTCGACGATCTCCGGGTTGGCCAGCGTGGTGACGTCCCCCACGTCAGCGAAGTTGGAGATCGACGCGATCACCCGGCGCATGATCTTGCCCGACCTGGTCTTCGGCATGTCGGACACGATCCAGACGTTCTTCGGCCGGGCGATCTTGCCGATCTCGGTGTCGATCGCCGTGCTGACCTTGCCCTCCATCTCCTTGCTCGCCTCGTAGCCGGGCTTCAGCGCGACGTAGACCTCCACGGCGCGGCCCCGGATGTCGTCGATGACCGGGACCGCGGCCGCCTCGGCGACCTCGGGGACGGTCAGCGCAGCTGACTCGATCTCCTTGGTGCCGAGCCGGTGCCCGGCGACGTTGATCACGTCGTCGACCCGGCCGAGGATCCGGAAGTATCCGTCGGCGGCCTGGACAGCGCCGTCACCGGCGAAGTAGGGCCAGTCGTGCCAGTCCTTGCTGTCGGGGTCCTTGTTGTACTTCCGGTAATAGGTGTCCACGAACCGCTCCGGCTGGCCCCAGATGGTCTCGAAGATCCCCGGCCACGGGTTGCGGATGCAGATGTTGCCGGCCTTGCCGCTGCCGGCCGGGACCACGTCGCCGTCCTCGTCGTAGATCACCGGGTAGATGCCGAGGACGCCGGGCCCGCAGCTGCCGGGCTTCATCGGCTGCAGCGCGGGCAGCGTGCTGCCGAGGAACCCGCCGTTCTCGGTCTGCCACCAGGTGTCGACGATGGCCGCCTCGCCCTTGCCGACCTCCGCGTGGTACCAGCGCCAGACCTCGGGCTCGATCGGCTCGCCCACCGTGGTCATGTGCTTGAAGTGATAGTCGTACTTCATCGGCTCCTCCGCGCCGACCTTGCGCAGCATCCGGATCGCGGTTGGCGAGGTGTGGAAGATGTTCACGCCGAGCTTCTCGGCGATCCGCCAGGGCCGCCCGCCGTCGGGGTAGTTGGGCACGCCCTCGTAGATCACCGTCGTGGCGCCCAGGGCCAGCGGCCCGTAGACGATGTAGGAGTGCCCGGTGATCCAGCCGATGTCGGCCATGCACCAGTACACGTCGGTGTCCGGGTGGATGTCCTGGTAGTACTTCGACGTCCCGGCCACGTACGACAGGTAGCCGCCGGTGCTGTGCACGCAGCCCTTCGGCCGCCCGGTCGTGCCGCTGGTGTACATGAGGAACAGCGGCGCCTCGGCCGGCATGGAGACCGGCTCGACCGTCGCCCCCTGCTGCTCGCTGAGCAGGTCGTCGACGAAGAAATCCCGGCCCTCGGTCATCGGAGTCTTCGAGGCGTACTGGCCGGGGTGACGGCGCCAGACGAGCACCTTGTCGACTTCCTGGCCCTGCTTAGCCGCCTCCTCGAGGGCCTCGTCGGCCTTTTCCTTGTGATCGATCAGCTGGCCGCCGCGGTAATAGCCGTCCATTGTGATCAGCACCCGGCTGGCGGAGTCGGCGATCCGGGTCCCGCACGCGTTGCCGCTGAAGCCGCCGAACACCTGCGAGTGAATGATGCCGAGCCGGGCGCAGGCCAGCATGGTGACTGGCAGCTCGGGCACCATCGGCATGTGCAGGGTCACCCGGTCGCCGGTCTTCAGGCCAACGGTGTCGCGCAGCACGGCCGCGAACTCGTTCACCTGACGGTGTAGCTCCGAGTAGCTGATCTCCACGTGCTCATCGGACTCCAGCTCCGGCACGAAGATGATCGCGGTCTTATCCGGGTTCGCCTCAGCGTGCCTGTCCACGCAGTTATACGACGCATTGAGCCGGCCGCCGGTAAACCACTTCCAGAATGGCGGGTTACTGGTGTCCAGTATCGTCTCCCATGGAGTGTCCCAGGTCAGGAGATCCGCATATTCGGTAAAGCACTCGGGGAAATGCTCCTCGCTGAACCGCTCGAGGATGGCCGGGTCCTTGGCATTGGCCTGCTCGATGAACTTCGCTGGCGGCTGCAGATACTCCTCTTCGCGCCAGTGCACCGCGATCTGGGACTCAGAGACTTTCCCAACTGCGCTTTCTGTCATGCTCGTCCTCCTGCCGGAATGCGGACTCTCACATGGACTCCCGAACGAAACCGCCAGTCTGACTCGGGCCGCAGCCGGTCTCCGGCGCCAGCAACAGGGGCAAACGAGGCCTCAGCCACGCACTGGCTGCCTGCCTCCGACATGTCTGTCATGCTGCCCCCACACGCTACGGGAGTCTCAATCGTATCGCCGCGGGACAACAGCGAACAGGCCCGTCACGCAACGCCTTCCGAGAGCATCGGTCCTGCTAGAGCGGGTTGACATCGCCCGGATCAACGGTAAGTTGCTGGGCAGTCCAGCACCGGGCCAGCCGGTCGGGGCCGTGCGCCAGGCCAGCTGATCTGTGCAAAAGGCGGAGCCGATGCTTCTGCCTTATTTCCAGGCACAGGATTGAAAGCTGCGCGGCAAGCCCCGGCTGGACGGGGGGTTGGACCCGGGAGGGGCCCGGGTTCCCAGTAGACAACGGAGAGCGAGCCCGTGGCCGACGGGACGACTCCGGTCCGAAGGGAGATCCGGGCCCTCTTCCCACCTGGCATGCGGGCTACCCTCGGGCGGGGCGAGCTAGCCTCGTGGTAGTAAGGTCAGGCGGCTGGGTGCGAGCCCCGCGCCGCCAAGCACGCGTTCTGCGCATACCGGGCACGCGCGCGGGAACCCTCGTGATCAGATGGACGTTGGTGACGGTTGCGGGAGGAGCAACCACCGGCCGAGGCCAGTCAGAGGCAGGAATTAGTGACGACGAGCAGCCGGCCACGCAGCCCGATCGGGCGGGTGGCCGTGATAATCCCGACATATAACGAGCGGGAGAACCTGGAACTGATCGTGGCGCGCGTGCGCTCAGCGGTCCCCGCCGCGGACATCCTGGTGGTTGACGACAACAGTCCGGACGGCACGGGCGAGATAGCCGACAAGCTGGCCGCTGACGACGAGCACGTGCACGCCATGCACCGGGCCGGTAAGGCTGGCCTGGGCGCCGCCTACATTGCCGGCTTCGGCTGGGGCCTGGAGCACGACTACGGGGCGCTCGTCGAGATGGACGCCGACGGCTCCCATGACCCGGCGGAACTGTCAGGGCTGCTGACCGCGCTTCAGCACGCCGACCTGGTTATCGGGTCTCGCTGGGTGCCCGGCGGCACGGTGACGAACTGGCCGAAGTCGCGGGAGGCCCTGTCCAGGAGCGCCAACCTGTACGCGCGGGTCGTGCTGGGCGTCGGGATCCACGACGTCACCGCCGGGTACCGCGCCTACCGCGCGGACACCTTGCGCAAGATCGGCCTTGACCAGGTGCAATCCCAGGGCTACTGCTTCCAGATCGACCTGACGCTTCGCGCTATCAACGCCGGGCTCACCGTCACCGAGGTGCCGATCAGGTTCACCGAGCGCACCCGCGGAGCCAGCAAGATGAGCCGGGCGGTGATCATCGAGGCATTCTGGCGGGTCACTCAATGGGGCGTCATGGGCCGGCTGGGCCGTCACCGCCATCCGCGGTAGCCGAGGTCAGGGCGGCGGGCAGGCGGCGGGCAGCAAGAAACCGCCGGTGCCCGCTCGGCACGCGGCGGCCTCTTCCGCTGGCGAGGCCCCGCCAGCGGCGCCGGCGGGGGTGCGCGGTCAGGCGCTCTTGCGCTGCCTGGCCTGCCGCTGCGGCGCGGGCTCGGGCCGGCCCCGCTGGCTGCGGATCACCGCGAGCCGCTCGGCCAGGACCTCCTCAAGGTCGGCCACCGTCCGGCGCTCCATCAGCATGTCCCAGTGGCTGCGCGGCGGCTTGGCCTTCTTCGGGGACGGCGTGTCGCCAGTAGCCGTGTAGGCGGTCGCGCCGCAGATCCGGCACTCCCAGTTCGCCGGGATTTCCGCCTCGGCGGAGAACGGTACCGTGAACCTGTGGCCCTTGGTGCAGTCGAAGGCGACCTCGTGGCGAGGCGCCAGGTCGGTATTCCGGTCGTTCTCGTAGCTCGTGGCTCCCAGACGGGTACCTCGTAGGGCGCGTTCGGCCATATTGTCACTGCCTCCCAGGCGCTCAGCCGTTCACAAGGGATAACGGTGAGTACCCGAACAAGATTCCCGGCTGGCCTGCTTTCCAATCGTGCTGGGCCGCCTAGATCCGGCGGCGGCCGCCGCGAGGCCGGCCTTACCCGTCCTGCCGGGGATGCCACTGGCCGCGGCCTTCCAGGACCTCCCGGAGGAGCACGGTCTCGTCGGTCATGATCCCGTCCGCGCCCAGGTCAAGCAGCCGGGTCATGGCGGCGCGGTCGTTCACTGTCCAGACGTGGACCTGCAGGCCGGCGGCATGGGCCCGGGCCACGAAACGGGGAGTGGCGATACGCACCGGAATCTGGGCACACCGGACAGAAAGGGCGGCAAACCGGGCTCGCAGCAGCTGGCCCGGCGATCCGTACCGGATGGCCCCGATACCGACCGGTGTGGTCGCCATGCAGACCGGCCGGTCCAGCGCCCGCCGCGCGGCGCTCAGCCGGCGGCCCGAGAACGAGGTGAGGCAGACCCGGTCCCAGGCCGCCGTCTTGCGCAGGACGCCCGCCAGCGGCCCGATGACCGGCTCGTCCTTCACGTCGATGTTGAACCGGACGGAGGGCCAGGCGCCGAGCAGGTCGGCCAGCAGCGGGATCGGCTCGGTGCCGCCGATGCGGGCCGCGGCGATCCGGGAGTACGGCAGCTCGGCGATCCGGCCGCAGGAGTCGGTGACCCGGTCGAGGGTCTTGTCGTGGAAGGCCAGGACCGCGCCGTCAGCGCTGGCGTGCGCGTCGGTTTCCAGGTAGGCGTAGCCAAGCTTGACGGCGTGCTCGAAGGCGGCCCAGGAGTTCTCCGGGTAATGGCCCGCGCCGCCGCGGTGCGCGAAGGCGATCGGCGGCGGATGGTCGAGGAACCCGGCAGGCCGCCTGCTCGTAGGCACGGCCCCCAGTATGCCGTCCTCCGGTATGCCGTCCTCAGCCCGCCGCCCACTCCCGGCGCCTCGCCTCGGCCAGGGCGATCGCGGCGGCTGCCGCCACGTTCAGCGAGCCGACCCGGCCGATCTGCGGAATGTAGGCCACGGCGTCCGCCGCCGCCAGCAGGGCAGCTGAGCAGCCGCGATCCTCATGACCCAGGGCCAGGCAGACGTCTCCGCCCAGCGGCGCCTCGTGCAGCGGCACCGCGCCGGCGGCCAGCTCGATCGCGACGATCCGCAGCCCCTCGGCCCGTGCGGCGGCCACGGCCGCGGCGGTGTCGGGGAGCTGTTCCCAGCGCACCAGCCGGTCGGTGCCCAGCGCGGTCTTGCGGGCTGAGGGGTGCAGCGGCGTGGCGCTGTCCCCGCACAGCCAGAGCTGGTCGACGCCGAGGGCGGCGGCGGTGCGGATGATCGAGCCGACGTTGAACGGCTGGCTGACCCCGTCCAGCAGCAGGGCGACCCTGGCCTGCGTGCCGCGCCGCCAGGACCGGTTCAGCCGCTTGACGTCCGTCGGCCCGAGCTGGCGCGGGCGGGGGGGCCCGGTCACCGGCCGACCTCCAGCACCCGGTAACCGGACCGGGCGGCTATCCGGCGCGCGTTCCAGCCGGCCTCGCCGAGCCAGCGCTGCAGCGAGTCGGAGCCCAGGTTGCGCTGCACGACCAGGAAGGCGCTGCCGCCGGGCGCGAGCCGGCCGAGCCAGCTGCCGAGCAGCTCGTGCAGGCTGGCCTTGCCGATCCGGATCGGCGGGTTGGACCAGATGAGCCGGTAGCTGCCGGGCAGCACCGGGTCACCGGGCGGCAGGCAGCGGACATTGCGCAGCCCGGCGGCCGCCGCGTTGCGGGCCGCGAGCTCAAGAGCCCGCCGGTTGACGTTGACGGCCCAGACCCGGGCGCCGGGCGCCCGGCTGGCCATGGTCAGGGCCAGCGGGCCGTAGCCGCAGCCGAGGTCGAGCAGGTCGCCATCGGGCGGCGGCGGGGGAGCGGTCTCCAGCAGCAGCCGGGTGCCGGGGTCGAGCCGGCCGGGGGAGAAGGTGCCGGAGTCGGTCTCCAGCTTCAGGTGCAGGTCAGGCAGCAGCACGTGCACGGCGCCCGGCCGGTGCGCGGCATCAGGCTGCTCGGCGAAGTAGTGCGTGCCCACTGTTCGCCGGGCTGTCAGTGGCTCGTCGGCCCGGCCTGCGCCGTCCGCGTCGTTCCCGTGCCGGGCCCGCTGGGGCTGGCGGGCCCGGCGGCCGCCAGCGCCGGGCGGATGTAACTGCGGTTGACCCAGCGCTCGACCACGAAGGTCAGGATCGGGATCGTGCCGGCCAGCAGCACGAGGACCGTCCTCGGGCTGGCCACCGGCATCCGCACCGCGCGGGTCATCGCGAAGGCCACCAGGATGTAGACGATGTAGAGGAAGCCGTGCAGGGTGCCGACGTACTTGACGATGACCAGGTTGTCCGCCCAGACCTGGAGCGGGATCCCGACGAAGCAGAGAACGATCAGCACGACGCCGGTCACGTAGGCCATCACGCGGTAGGCCAGGGTCACCGTCCGGAGCGTCTCGGGCGATCGGAGGGTTCTCGGGGGCACCGGTCCTACCTTTTCCATGTCCGGGAGCGGGCCGGCTGGCGGCCCACGTCCCACCGGCCGTGGCCCTGGACTTCCTTGTTCAGGCGGGCCAGGTAGGCGTTATAGGCGTCCAGGTCAGGGTCCTCGGCCTCCTCGTCGGACGGCGGGCGGGACGCTCGCGCCGCCAGGCTAGCCGGGATGCTCCCGCCGTCGCCCCCCGCCAGGTCCAGGTCCCCGCCAGCGTCCTCCGCGGCTGCCTCGGGCTCCTTCGGCTTCCCCTCGTCGATGATCGTCTTCACCCAGAAGACCACGCCCATGATGGCGAAGATCGGCCACTCGAAGGTATAGGCCCAGCTCAGCGCATTGCCGCTCTCGGCACGGTGGAACTGCCAGTCGCCGAGCCAGAGCATGCCGATGACGGCGACGACGGTGAACAGGTGCCAGCCCAGCCACCGTGGGCTGACCAGGAAGCGCCATCGCGACGCGGGCTGTCCGCTGGGCATGCTCAGAGCCTAGCGCCGCTGTGCCGCAGATCGGCGCCCCGGGCACCGCTCATCGCGCAGGCCGCCGCGGGCCGGCATCGGCGCCTGCCGGCGCAGCGTGCTGGCGGCCATCCAGCGAGTCACCGCGCACGACGGGTGGAGACTCGGTGATAATCGGTCGCATGTCTCTCACTGACCTGCTCTCCGGGCGGTACGGTCACGCCTGCCGGCTGCCGGACGGGCTTGAGGAGCTGCGCGGGCCGGCCAAGGGAGTCATCGTGCTGCCCCGCCACCTGTCCTGGCCGGGGATGCGCGAGTGCGATGTCACCGACGACCGGGCCCGGCGCAGCATGTACGGCATCGTGCTGACCCAGGGCCGGCGTAACGACGTGGCCAGGTTCCTGAACGCCGGGCTGCTGCAGGAGGACTGGCCGCTGATCAGGACCTCGCTGGAGCCCAGGCTGCGCCGCTGGTGCGAGCGCAGGTTCGCGCTGCCCGGCGACTGAGCACGCAGCGAGCCCGGCCTCGTCGGCCCGTCCTGGCCGGCTGCCGCGATCAGGGTCGCGGTGTGATCCAGACGCCGCCGACGCGAGTGCGCTTCACCGCATGCTGGGCGGGGCCGGCCCGGCGGGGCCGCGGCGGGCTGGCTCGCCGGACCCGTGCCCATCTGGCCCGCCCGGGGCGGCTGGCTGGCCGGCCCGGGCGGGCTCAGGGCTGCCGGGGGATCGTGGCTGGCGTTGGCTGGCGGCGACGTCATCAGCCATCAGGCCTTCCCATTCCGGTGCGTCGCCTCCGGGTAACCGGCGCTTGCCGGCTTAAGCGCGTAACTTAGGGCTGCGGTAACTTAGGGCTATAGTCGGCGCGGTTCATGATCTAGCCTGGCGGCATGCGGAAATACGTCATTATGGGCGTGCAGGGCAGTGGCAAGGGCACGCAGAGCGCCATGCTCGCTGAGGACCTTGATCTCGTGCACATCGCCGTCGGCGATATTTTCCGGTGGAATGTACAGAATCATACGAAGATCGGGGCTCAGGTCCGGCGCACCATGGCGAGCGGCGAGCTGGTCAGTGACGATCTCGTCGAGGGCGTCGTCAAGGACCGGCTGACGGGTCATGACTGGAACTACGGCTTTATCGTCGACGGCTTCCCGCGCAACGAGCGCCAGGCCGAGTTCTTCCTGGAGAGCTACGACATCGACGGCGTCATCCACCTGGACATGCCGGACAGCGAGGTGCGGCGGCGGGTGATGGCGCGCCGGCTGTGCTCGAACTGCGGCATGGACTACAACCTGATCAACAACAGCCCGAAGGTCACCGGCTGCTGCGACGTATGCGGGGGCGAGCTGGTCAAGCGCGAGGATGACACCGAGGAGGCCCTCGCCGTCCGGCTGCGTGAGTACCACTCGAAGACCAACCCGGTGCTCGACATCTTCCGCCGCAAGGAATACGTCGTGACCATCGACGCGACGAAGAGCAAGGAAGAGGTCCAGCAGGCCATCAGGGCGGCGCTGGACCTGCCGCCCTACCGGCCCCCGTCGGGGCGCGGGTCCGGCGCGGAACCGGCTGACCCGAAGGCCGCTGACTCGAGGGTGGCGGCTGGCTCGGCGGCCCCGGCAGCGGCCGGGTCGCCAGCGCCGGCGGCCACCGGGGCGCGCGCGGGCGCGCGGCACGCTGACTGAGCGCGATGCGGGTCGTCATCGCGCCCGACTCCTTCAAGGGCAGCATCGGCGCCGCCGCGGCCGCGGCGGCCCTGGCCGACGGCTGGCGCGCGGTGCGGCCGGCTGACGAGGTCAGCTGCATTCCGCTGGCCGATGGCGGCGAGGGGACGCTGGACGTGCTGGCGGCCGGCCAGCAGGGGGCCCGCTGGCATCGCGCCCGGGTTCGCGGACCCGGCCGCGGCCTGCTGGAAGCCTGCTGGCTGGAGCTTCCAGGCCGGCTCCACGTGATCGAGCTGGCCCGCGCGGCCGGGCTGCCGCTGCTGGCGGTGCCCGACCCGCTGCATGCGCACAGCGCAGGCGCCGGGGACCTGGTGGTCGCAGCCCTGGACCGCGGTGCCGCGCGGATCGAGGTCGCGCTCGGCGGGTCCGCCTGCACCGATGGCGGTGCCGGCCTGCTGGCCGCGCTCGGGGCGCGGTTCCTCGATGCGGGCGGCCGGGACCTTCCGCTCGGCGGCGGCCCGCTGGCGCGACTGGCGGCCGCCGACCTGTCTGGCCTGCGGCCGCCGCCGCCGGGCGGCGTCCGCTGCCTGACCGACGTGCGCGCGCCGCTGCTCGGCCCGGGCGGCGCCGCAGCCGTCTTCGGGCCGCAGAAGGGCGCCGACCCGGCCCAGATCTGCGTCCTGGAAGCCGGGCTGTCGCGGCTGGCCGCGCGGCTGGGCGGCCAGCCCGACGCGCCCGGCGCCGGCGCGGCCGGCGGCGCCGGCTACGGCCTCGCGGCCGGCTGGGGCGCTGACCTGGTGGCCGGCGCGGCCGAGGTGGCCGCGATCGCCGGCCTGCACCGGGCCCTGGACAGGGCAGGGCTGGTCATCACCGGTGAGGGCCGCTACGACGCAACGTCGCTCGGCGGGAAGGTCGTCGGCGCCGTGATCGCCGCCGCGCAGCGCGGTGCGGTGCCCGTCGCGCTGGTGGCGGGCGTCATCGCGGACCGGCCGCCGGCCGGCGTGCGGCGCGCACTCGGCCTGACTGACCTGGCCGGGGAAGCCGCAGCCGCGATGTCGGCACCGGGCCGCTGGCTCAGGCTGGCCGCCGGCCAGCTGGCCCGTGATCTGCCAGACGGCGCGAGCTAGCAGCCTTGACGCCCTAGCCTGGGCACATGCGCGAGATCGTGGTCTTCGGCGGCAGCGCCCACCCGGCCCTCTCGGCGGAGATATGCGCGAAACTAGGGGTCCAGCTGCACCCGGTGCGGTTGCGCCGGTTCGCCAACGACTGCCTGGAAGTCCAGCTGCAGGCTAACTGCCGGGAGCGGGACGTCTTCGTGATCCAGCCGCTCGGGCCGCCTGTCCAGGAGAACCTGGTCGAGCTGCTGCTCATGCTGGACGCGGCCAGGGGAGCGTCCGCCGCCAGGGTCACAGCCGTCATCCCGCATTACGCCTATGCCAGGTCTGACAAGAAGGCCATGCCGCGGGTGTCCATCGGCGGCCGCCTCGTGGCCGACCTGCTGGTGACGGCCGGAGCCAGCCGCGTGCTGACCATGACGCTGCACTCGCCGCAGGTGCACGGGTTCTTCTCGGTGCCGGTGGATCACCTGCACGCGCTGCGGGAGTTCGCCGCCCATTTCAGCGGGGACGACCTCGGGGGCTCGGTCGTGGTCTCGCCGGATCTGGGCAATGCCAAGCAGGCGGCGGCCCTGGCCCGGATGCTGGGCCTGCCGGTCGCGGCCGGGGCCAAGGAGCGGCTCAGCGACGAGCGGGTGGCCATCACGTCGATCATCGGCGACGTCGAGGGCCGCGACGTGATCATCCTGGACGATGAGATCGCCCGTGGCACCACGATCCTGGAGCTGCTCGCGCAACTGCGGCAGCGGCACGCCCGCTCGGTGCGGATCGCCTGCACGCACGGGCTGTTCAGCGCCGGCGCGCTGCAGCGCATCGCGGCGCATGCGGAGGTCCGCGAGATCGTCTGCACCAACACGCTGCCGGTACCCGGCACCGAGCCGGGATCCAAGCTGCTCGTCATCTCCGTCGCGGCCGCGCTCGCCGAGGCGATCAGGCGCATTCACGAGGGCGAGTCGGTCAGCGCGCTGTTCGACGCTGGCTAGCGTCCGCGCGGCGCAGCCGCTCAGTGCCGCCGCTCAGGCGAGGTCGTGGCCCTGCACCGCCCACGCGGCGATCTGGCTGCGGGAGCTGAAGCCGAGCTTGGCCAGGATGTTGGCCACATGCCGGGCGGCCGTGGCCGGGCTGATGTAGAGCTCGGCCGCGATGGCCTTGTTGCTGTATCCGCGGGCGATCAGGGCGACGATCTCCCGTTCCCGCGGCGTCAGCCCGGCCGGCGGCGCACCGGCGGCCTCGGCCGCCGCCCGGCCGCCGGCCTCGCGGGCGGCCTGGACTCCGGCCGGCGGCGGCGGCTCGGCCAGGGCCAGCGCGACCGCGGCCGCGCTGGTCAGCTGGGAGCCTGCCGTCCACAGCCGCCGGACGTCGTGCTCGACGAGGCCGGCCGCCGCCGCCGCGTCCAGGACGCGCTGGGTGCGGGCGGGCGCGGCCGGCGCCAGGTTCGCCAGCTCGCGGCAGGTCGCCGCGGCCGCCGCCAGCCGCACCGCGCGCTCAGGCCGGTCCTCCCTGACGGCGAGGGCGGTGAACGCGTCCAGCGCCCTGATCACGCCGATGCGGCTGCCGGTCGACGCGCTGACCTCGATGCTTTCCGTCAGGCGCTGCCGGGCCTGCGCCAGGTCGTCCTGCTCCATCGCAATCCGGCCCAGGCCCGCCAGGCAGCGGGCGATCTCGGGGCGGGCCGCCAGACCCCGGAGGATGCCGAGCGCCTCAAGGTAGCGGTCCCGCGCGGCCTTCAGGTCGCCGGTCAGCCGGGCCAGGTCAGCCAGGCCGAGCAGGGTCCTGGCCACCCCCCACTGCTGATCGATGTCGCGCATGATCGCCAGCGCGGCCTCGGCCAGCTGCTGCGCCTCGTGCAGGCAGCCCCGGCGCGCTGCCACGGCCGCCTGGGTACCGAGCGCATAGCCCTCGTTCCACCTGTCGCCGGCATTCCGGGCGATGGCCACGGCCTCGCAGGCGTTGGCCGCGGCATCGTCGGCCCGCCCGGCGTGCAGCGCGGCCTCGGTGAGCAGGTTGAGCGCCGTTGCCGTCCAGAATTCCGCGCCCGCCGCCCAGCACAGCTCGAGCCCCGCCTTCGCCAGTGCCTCCGCTTCCGCCGGGTCGCTGGCCAGGGCCAGCTGCGCCCGCCCGGCCAGGGCCGGCCCCGCACGCTGGCCGGGAACCCGGAGCCGCCCAGGGCGAGGAAGCCGTCGAACCACTCAGCCCCCTCGGCGAAGTACCCGCGGACGATCCAGACGGGCCGCATGGCCGAGCAGATCCGCAGGCCCGTCTCCGCGTCTCCGCTGGCCAGGCAGCGGCTCAGCACCAGGCGCATGTTGCCGCTCTCGGCATCGAACCGGCGGAAGACATCCTGCCGCGCCGACCACGGGGCCTCGGTCAGCGCCATGCCGACGAGCAGCAGGCGCTCCACCTCGCGCACGGTGTAGTCGCGCATCCGCCGCTCAATCACGGCGGTCTCGCCGGCCTCGGCCAGCCGGGTCGCGGCGTAGTCGCGGATCGTCTCGAGCATCCGGTACCTGGCCTGCCCGACTACCTCCGGCTCCACCTCGATGAGCGACTTGTCGGCCAGGGCGGTGAGCAGATCCAGCACCTGCGCGCGCGGCAGGTCATCGTCGGAGCACACCTCCTCGGCCATCTCCAGCGACCAGCCCGCGAAGATCGAGAGCCGGCGCAGCAGGACCTGCTCGAGCGGGGCCAGCAGGTCGTGGCTCCAGTCGATCGTGGCGCGGAGCCCCCGCTGGCGCTCCGGCGCGGTCCGGTCACCGCTGCTGAGCAGCTGGAAGCGGTCGTGCAGGCGGGCCGAGATCTGCTCGACGGACAGCACGCGCACCCAGGCGGCGGCCAGCTCGATAGCGAGCGGCAGGCCGTCCAGGGCGCGGCAGACGGCCGCGACCGTCGCGGCATTATCCGGGCTGAGCGTGAAGCCCGGTGCCGCGGCGGCGGCCCGGTCGGCGAACAGCCGGAGCGCGTCGTAGTCGGCGAGTTCCGCCGATCCGGGCAGGCCGGGCGGCGGCAGGGCCAGCGGCGGCACCTGGCAGACGGCCTCAGCGGCCACCCGCAGGGGCTCCCTGCTGGTCGCGATGATCTGCAGCGCCGGAGCGCTGGCCAGCAGCCGCTGGCAGAGGCTGGCGCACTCATCGATCAGGTGCTCGCAGTTGTCCAGCGCCAGCAGCAGCCGGCGCGGCCGGAGCGCGTCGGCGAGCGTGTCGATCAGCGGCCGCCCCGGCTCCTCGTCCACCCCGATGACGGACGCCACCCGGGACACGACGAGCTCGGGCTTGCGCAGGTCGCCGAGTTCCACGAAGAAGGCACCGTCGGGGAAATCGGCGGCCAGCTGGGCCAGCAGCCGCAGCGCCAGCCGGGTCTTGCCGATCCCGCCCGCGCCGCAGAGCGTCAGCTCGCGCACGACCAGGGCGCTGTCGCGAAGCTCGCCCAGCTCGCGACTGCGCCCGACAAAGCTGTTGGGTTCCTCGTAGGGCCTGTTACCTGGATGGCTGATCGTCATAACGCGTCCGGGGATAGTAAGCAGCGCAGTTGTGCCAGGCCTCCTTCAGCGAGCCTGATGAGTGCTCATCGCCGATATCACCGTAACGGCCGGCCTCGGTCAGCTCGTGCAATCGCGTGAATTCCAGCCGGGAGGCCCCGGCCCGCAGGCCGGCGCCCGCGGCCTGATCAGCCATCATTCCAGCAGTTCACAGCGGCCTGGCGGACGTCGGCGAGAACAGGGCGAGGGCATGACAAGGCTGGTCATCATCGGCATGCCGACCGGTGCCGGGGCGGGTCAGCTGGCGGACCCGGGCACGTACTCCCGGACCAGGCCGGCCAGCAGCCCGGCGGCGCGCAGCGGCACCATCAACCGGGATCAGCCGCTGCACCGGCCCATCTTCCGATGACGCTGGCCGGGCCCTGGCTGACGTGCGGGCCGGCCGCGCGCCGCTCCAGGTCGAGCAGGTAGCGCTTGCGCTCCAGGCCGCCGCCGTAACCGGTCAGGCTGCCGTCGGAGCCGATCACCCGATGGCACGGGATGATGATGGCGATCGGGTTCCGGCCGTTGGCGAGGCCGACGGCGCGGCTGGCGGCCGGCTGGCCGATCCGCCCGGCGAGCTGGCCGTAGGACGCGGTCTGGCCGTACGGGATGTCGCGCAGCGCGGCCCAGACGCGCTGCTGGAACGGCGTCCCGGCCGGCTCGAGCGGCAGGTCGAAGCTGCTCAGCTGGCCGGCGAAGTACGCGGCCAGCTGCGCCGCGGCCGCGGCGAACGGCTCGGCCGCCGGGTCGCCGGGCGGCCCGAGTGCGGCCAGGCCCGGCGCATGCCGCTGATCCGCCAGGTACAGGGCGGTCAGGCTGCGGCCGGCCGCGACCAGGGTCAGCGGGCCGACCGGGCTGTCGATGGTGACATGCGTGCGGGCCGGGGTGGCGGTCGCTGTGGACATCAGGATTCCTTTCCTGCGCGGGGGAGTGACCGGACCGGAGGCGGCGGAGCGGCGCCAGGGCGGGGGGCGGGCTGGATCGGCGGAGCGGGCTGGATCGGCGGAGCGGGCTGGATCGGGGCGGCGGGCATCGTATTGATCGGGTGGTCGCTGGTGGCCCACAGGTACTGCACGGCGTAGGCGCGCCAGGGCCGCCACGCGGCGGCGTGCTCCTGCAGCGCCGCGGCGGCGCCCGGCAGGCCGAGCTCACGCGCCGCCGCGCGGACGCCGAGGTCCGTCGGGATGAAGGCGTCCGGATCGCCCAGCCCGCGCATGGCGATCACCTCGACCGTCCACGGGCCGATGCCGGGCAGCGCGGCCAGCTGGCGCCGGGCCTCCAGCCAGTCGCAGCCCGGCCCGAGATCGATCGTGCCCTCGGCCAGTGCCGAGGCGAGCGCGGCAAAGGCCTGCCGCCGGGACCGGGGCAGCGCCAGGCCGGCCGGATCGGCCGAGGCCAGCGCGGCCGGGTCGGGGAACAGGCGGGTGAGGCCGCCCGCCGGGTCGTCGGCCGGCTCCCCGCAGGCCGCGGCCAGCCGGCCCGCGTGGGTGCGCGCCGCCGCGGTCGAGACCTGCTGGCCGAGCACGGCCCGGAGGGCGAACTCCGCGGCGTCGACCGTCCGCGGCACCCGGCGCCCCGGCGCCTTGCCGACCAGGGGCGCGAGCGCCGGGGCGGCGCGGAGCTGGTCGGCCACGGCGACCGGATCGGCGTCCAGGTCCAGCAGCCGCCGGCACCGGCTGATGGCGATGGCCAGGTCGCGCAGGTCGGTCAGGGTCAGCTGGCAGGCGATGTGCTCAGGCTGCGGCGCCAGCGCGACGATGCCCTGGCCGTGCGGCAGCCGCAGGGTCCGGCGCAGCGCTCCGTCGCGCCACTCCTCGACGCCCGGCACGGCGGTGGCGGCCAGGTGCCCGAACAAGTTATCCGGGCACAGCGGCACGCGGAACGGGAGGCGCAGTGACAGCGCCCCCGCCATCGCGGGTGCCTGGCCGGCCCCGGCCCGGCTGCGCAGCTGCGTGGGGGAGAGCGCGAAGACCTCGCGGACGGTGTCGTTGAACGTCCGGATGCTGGCGAAGCCGGACGCGAAGGCGATGTCGCCCATCGGCAGCGCTGTCGTCTCGATCAGCAGCCGGGCCGTCTGCGCCCGCTGCGCCCTGGCCAGGGCCAGCGGCCCGGCGCCGAGCTCGGCCAGCAGCTGCCGTTCCACCTGCCGCGTGCTGTAGCCGAGGCGGCGGGCCAGGCCCGGCACCCCGTCGGAGTCGATCACGCCGTCGGCGATCAGCCGCATCGCCCTGGCGACCAGGTCGGCGCGGATGTTCCACTCCGGCGAGCCGGGGCTGGCATCCGGCCGGCAGCGCTTGCACGCCCGGAAGCCGGCCTGCTGGGCGGCGGCGGCGCTGGCGAAGAACCGCATGTTCTCCGGCTTCGGCGGTACCACCGGGCAGCTCGGCCGGCAGTAGATGCCCGTCGTCAGCACGGCGGTGAAGAACCACCCGTCGAACCGGGCATCCTTGGACTGCACTGCCCGCACGCACCGCTCGGTGTCCTCGTCCATACCGTCAGCCTCGGCGATCGGGCGGGAAACGTCTAGCGAAAATCCGACATGGAAGCTCCAGAACGCGCGCTAGCGAGGGTGTTGTCGCAAAACCGCCAGTGCTGGCCCGCTGCGCCTGCACGCGGCCCTAACTTTCGCGATCGGCAAAGTTGCGGGATCGGAAAGGTTTGTGCCAGAGTGCGGGCCTCGGCAAGCCCGTTCAGTTCGGCTACAAAGGCCAGGTCACTGACAACGACGACGGCATCGTGCTGGACCACAACGTGGAGCAGGGCAACCCGGCCGACGGCCCGCAGCTCGCCCCGGCCGTCAAGCGGGTCATCAAGCGGACCGGCCGCAAGCCCCGGACTGTCACCGCTGACCGCGGCTACGGCGAGAAAGCCGTCGACGACGCCCTGCACGAGATGGGCGTCCGCTCCGTCGTGATCCCCCGCAAAGGCAAACCCGGCAAAGACCGGCAGGCCGCCGAGCACAAGCCCGCATTCCGGCGCACCGTTAAATGGCGGACCGGGAGCGAAGGCCGGATCAGCACCCTCAAACGCGGATACGGGTGGGGGGCGTGACCCGGCTCGACAGCCTCGAAGGAGCCCGGATCTGGACCGGGCACGGGATCCTGGCCCACAACCTGGTCAAGATCGCGGACCTGGCCAGCTAACCGGGTCAGCAATCCAAAGAACCCAGCGACCCGCGGCGCCGAATCGGCCCCGATCTCAGACCAGAGGGGTTTTTCAGGTCGAAGTAGTTAGTTAGCGGCGTCAAAGGTCAGGTGTGACGATCGTCCCTTCTCGGCCGGACTATCGTCCACTGCGCAAATGCCCGGCTTACACCAGCGTGAAAGGTCTGGCGCTTCGCGTGCCATGCCGGCCCGCGCGGCGGTAGCGGGCATCCCCGGCCGATCGGCCGGGGATAGGAGGAAATCCAATGCTCAATCCATTCTCACGCCCACGGGGCCGGGTGGCGGTGCTCGCGGGCATTGCCTGCGCGGCTATCTTGCTCCCGGCCGCGGCTCTGGCATCGCCCGGCCACGGCGCCACCAGCCACGGGCACGCGGCGCTGCCGAAGTGCGGGGTGGCCGCGCCGGCCCAGCGCGGCGGTGCCTTCGTGTGGTCAGGCAACCCCGGCAGCGGGTTCGCTGGCGGCTTCGGCTATGAACTGGAGGTCACCAATACCGGCAGGCATCCCTGCACGGTGAAGGGTGTCCCCGGGCTGGCAGCGATCCGTAACGGCCGCCTCGTCGGCAGCAAGATCCCCGCGTCGTCGGCGGGCCCGCTAGTCGTCCTCAGGCCGTTCGAGACCGCCCACATCAACCTGACCATCCACGACGCGGGCGCTGTCTGCGCCAACCACTCGGTCTCCGCCCAGGTCGTCGTCTACCTGCCCGGTCACTCCAGCGCCTCGGACACGTTCCTGACCACGCGGGCGTGCCCAGGCAAGCCAGGCGGCGGAGTCCTCGCCGCTGAAGCGATCAAGGCCGGCGTCGGCATCCCCCTCTACACGAACTGACCTCAATCGGCGGCCCGGGCACCAAGGCCGCCGGCGGGCCGGGGTGACCAGCCAGGCTGGCACCCCGGCCCGCCAGCGCTTATGTCGCGTGACGTTCATCACCGGGCCGGCATGACGCCAGCGGACCGGACGCCGCCTCCCAGGTACCGGTCGTCAGATGAGACGAGTGCATGAGTGATCAGACAGTGCATCGCGCTGCTGCCATTAGCTGTTGCGTTAAAGATGATGACCACGTCCGAGGACTTCGAACCCATGTGTCCCAGAGCCCGCGCTCACAGCCGCGCGAGACCAGGCAACGCGGACCAAGCTTGTCAGGCGACAGCCTTGAATGTCACCCGCCGCGAGAACGTCACCGTAGGCGGCGCGACCTGCACCACCAGCGACTGACGCACGCGCCTGGCCGCTCTGTCACCGGCTGCACGCACGTGGCATCGAGACCCAGTCACAGCCACGACCGGCCCCCCTCACTGGGCCTTCGACCGCCCCGGAGCGAACGCCCACCGCACGCTTACTGTCTCGGCGCTTCTGAGCCACGGCCGCCCGGCAGTCCCAGAAGCGACCTCCGCAGGATCGTGCTGTCCATCACGCCGGCTCCTGCTGCACTCTCCCGGTAGATAACGGCGGCGCCCTGGGGCGCGGTGATCTCCTGCATGAGCGGCTGGCCGCGATGGGTTCGGCGGGAATGAGCGGACCACGCGGCGGGCGGTGGCGGCGGCGAAAGCCAGGTGGCGGGCCGGGCACCGCAGGACGTACCGGCCGTGGATCACTGAGCCCGGGCTCTGGCTGCAGTGGGACTGGGGTAAGGGACCACCGGTACCGGGCCCGGACGGGACGCCGCGGGCGACGCTGCTGTTCTGCGCGTGGCTGGCGTGGTCCCGGTTCCGGGTCGTGCTGCCGGTGTGGGACCGGACGCTGCCGACGCTGATCGCGTGCCTGGACGCGACGCTGCGGCGGGTCGGCGGGGTGCCGGTCTATGCGCTGACCGATAACGAGAAGACCGTCACCGTCGAGCATGTCGCCGGGGTGCCGGTCCGGCATCCGGAGATCGTGGCGGTGGGCAGGCATTACGGGATGACGGTGCATACCTGCGTCCCGTATGACCCCGAATCCAAGGGCGGGTCGGAATCGACGGTGAAGATCGCCAAGGCGGACCTGGTGCCCGCCGAGGCGAACCTGCTGGAAGCTTACGGCAGCTTCGCCGGGCTGGCGGCCGCGTGCGAGCAGTTCTGCGAGGTGGTGAACGGGCGGGTGCACCGGGAGACATGCGCGGTGCCGGCGCGGCGGCTGGAGGCCGAGCGGGCCCGGCTGCACCGGCTGCCGGACGCGCCGCACACCGCCGCGCTCGGGACGACCCGGATGGTGAACACCGACCAGACGATCCGGTTCGGCAGCGTGCGGTATTCCACCCCGCCGGGCCTGGCGGGCGCGGAGGTGTGGGCCCGCGCCGAGGGTGATGAGCTGGTCGTGGTCGCGGACCTGGCGGCGCTGCCGCTGCGCCCGGACTGGGCCGGGCCCGGGCCGCTGGGGCTGGCCGAGGTCGCCCGGCACGCGCTGTCCACGCCGGGGAACCCGCGGATCGACCTGGCGCACTATCCCGGTCACCCGCAGCGGCCCGACGGCACGCCGCGGCCGCCGCGCGTCAAGGCGGTGACCGCCGCCGAGGCGGCGTTCCTGGCGATCGGGGACGGCGCCCGGGCCTGGCTGACCGAGGCCGCCGCCGCGGGCGCGACCCGGGTCCGCGCGAAGATGGCCGAGGCGGTCGAGCGCGCCGCGCTGGCCGGGACGGCCGCGGTCGATGCCGCGCTGGGCACCGCGGCGCTGGCCGGCCGGTTCGGCGACGGCGACCTGCTGTCCATCACCGGCTACCAGGCCAGCACGACGGCGGCCGGGCCGGTAACGGTCGCTGACGAGGCGTACTCCGCCCAGCCCGGCACCTCGGCCTGGGCCGGGTTCGGCGCCGCCGCGCCGGGGACCGCGCCATGACCCGCCGCGGCGACGCGGCCTGGCTGGCCGGCCTGGCGGACACGCTCACCGAGGTTGATGAGTTCCTGCGCACGCCCGCCGGGATCGCCGCCCTGGAGGACTTCTACCAGGCCCGCGGCAGCATCGCGCCGGGGTTCGAGGCCGGCACCCTCATCGACGAGGTCAGCTTCACCGCGTTCCTGCTGCGCGGCCGGGCCGCACCGCAGGCACGGCGCCCCTGACATCCCTTCCCGGGCCGGCCCGCCCCGCCGGGCCAGCCGGGCCCTCCCCTCGCACCGCTGCTTTTCTTTTCATTTCTCCTCAGATCAGAAATGAAAAGAAAAGCATGACCGACACCGGAAGGTACCGTCATGACCAGCAATCCCCCCGCCGCCAGCCTGGACAGCCAGCTGCCCGGCGCCTCCGCGCCGGGCACCTGCAAGCGGCCCGGCTGCCCCAGCGCCCTGCCCGCCCGCGACCGGGGCCGCTCGCGGCAGTTCTGCAGCGACGAGTGCGCCCGCCGCTACCACAACGACGCCCGCGTCCCCGCCACCACCGCGGCCCCCGCGGACAGCTCCGCTGACCCGCTGGCCGCCCTCGACGCCGTGATCCGCCAGGCCGTCGTGCTCACCCGGGCCGCCCGCGAGACGGCCGCCAGCCTGGACCCGGCCCGGGTCCGGGCCCAGATCGCCGAGGCCGAGGCCGCACGGCGGCGCGCCGAGGCAGCCGCCGTCACCGCCGGAGCCCGCGCCGCCGAGGCCGCCGCCGAGACCCGGGCCCTGGCCGAAGCCCTCGACGCCGCCCGCGACGACACCCGCGCCGCCCGGGCCGAAGCCGCCGCCGCCCGCCAGGAGACCGAAGCCGCAGCGGCCGCACTCGGGCAGGCCCGCCGCGACGCCGCCGCCCAGACCGCCGCCGCCCGCGCCGAGGCAGCCGGGCAGGTCAGCGCCGCCCGGGCCGAAGCCGCCCGGTGCGCCCGCGAACGCGACGACGCGACCCGGGCCGCCCGCCACGCCGGCACCGAGACCGCCCGCGCCCGCCAGGCCGAAGCCGACGCCCGCGCCGAAACAGGCCGCGTCCGCGCCGACGCCGCCCGCGAACGCGACACCCTCCACCAGCAGCACCAGGCCCAGCTGGACGCCGTCGCCGCGCTCACCGCCGCCGAACGCGGCCGCGCCGAACGCGCCGAGCAGCTGCTCGAAGCCGAACGCGCCGACCGGCGCCACCTCACCAGCGCCCTCACCGCCCCCGGCAACGGCAACGGCAACGGCAGGCCATCCCGGGCCGCGGCCGGGAAGGCAGGCCAGCAGTGACCGGAACCGCCCTCGCCCCCGCCGCCCCCGTCGCGCCGCCGGTCCCTGACCAGCTCGACGCCCTGCTGCGCCGGATGCGCCTGCCCTACCTCCGCCAGGCAGCACCCGGCGTCCTGGCCACCGCCAGAGCCCAGCGGTGGGACCCCGCCGAGGTCATCCGCATCCTGCTCGAAGAAGAGATCCGCGGCCGCGACCAGGCCGGGCGGCGGATCCGCCGCAAGGCCGCCGGGCTGCCCGCCGGGAAAACCTTCGCGTCCTGGCGCGAGACGGACTCCTCCATCCCGCTGCCCGCCCAGCACGCCCTGATGACCCTGGAATGGGTCACCCGCGCGGAGAATCTCGCGATCGCCGGCCCGTCCGGGACCGGGAAATCGCACTTCGCCGAGGCGCTCGCGCACCAGGCCATCGACGCCGGGATGCGGGTCGCCTGGTTCACCCTGGAATCGCTGACCGCCGCCCTCGGCCGCGCCGCCGTCGACGGCACCACCGCCAGGGCCATCGCCAAGATCACCCGGTGCGACCTCATCACGATCGATGACATCGGCATGCTGCCCGCCGGGCAGGCCGCCGCCGAGGCCCTCTACCGGCTTGTCGATGCCGCCTACGAGCGCCGGTCGGTCATCATCACCTCGAACCTGCATCCCAGCGGACTCGACACGATCATGCCCAGGACCCTGGCCACCGCGACCGTCGACCGGCTGCTGCACCACGCCCACCTCATCCTCACCGAGGGCACCAGCCTCCGCCTCGCCGAGGCCACCGCCGGAAAGGGAGTGACGCCGCTGACCTGACCCCCAGAAAGATCAGCTGACCGTCAGCACGGACATAACCTGTCCACCCGCAGGGAGATCAGCTGTCCGCCCACAGGGAAGTCCCGATGTCCCTTGACACGCAAACCGGCCTGCCTCGCGCAGGCCTTGCCGAGGTTGTTCAGCGCCACGACCTCCTCGAACCGAGCCGCGCTGACTCTCGGACTGATCGGGGGAGCGGTTCTTGCCGCTGCGATCAGGAGCTCATGCGCGCGACCGGCCGGGCGGTAACCGGCGAGACAGCGGCACAACGAGTTGTCGGAGCACTCGCGGTGCTGCGGGACCCAGTCTGAGCTCGGCCGGAGCAGCCGATCGCCGTCGGCTATCAATGGCGTATCACCGGGGGCAGCTCGGATGGTGGGCGGATTTGCGGGCTGGGAAGGCTCGGACCTGTTGGGTCAAGCTGGGCTGCGGCTCACGCCCCTCGGCGGCATACCGTCGGCCGGAATCCGGAAGGCTCCTGTCAGCCGAGAGCGGTGAGCAGGTTCTTGCGCCAGACCAGGACCGTGTATCCGGCGACATGGTAGGTCTGTGCAGGGGGCCCGAACACGGACCGGGCCTGTGCTGGCGTGGCGTAGTTGCAGGTTGAGGGTGCGCCGATCACGAGGAAATTCGCGTAATGACGCGCCGGGTCGTACCAGGAGTCCTTCGCCTCCCACTGATAGGGGACGAAGACCCTGTAATTTCCGCATACCGGGCTAACCTGAACCCGGTCCTGGCTCGACAGCGTGGTGACGCTGGCAGCCCAGTAGGCTGCCAGGCCGTTGTGGAAATGCTGTGTGACCAGCCAGTCGGCGAGCCGCTGGTCTGGTTCTGGGGCAGGCGGCTTAGCCACGTCGTAGCCCAGGATCAGCACATTCCCCAGCAGCACTGCGAGCAGCAGCGGGATCAGCCGGGCAGCGGCCAGCCGCTCGCCGAGCAGCCGCCCAGCGAGCGCCGCGCCGATCGGAGCGACCGCGCCGATCTCCCGCGAGTCTCCGAGATCGCCCACCCGCGTGCTCAGCACGAACGCGGCCAGGTTGATGACCAGGCCCGCGACGAGGAGCGCGGCAACCATATCGCGGTCGCGCAAAAATCGCCGGGCAGCAATCAAGACCGCCCAGGCGACGAGGAAGACCCCCGCAAGGTGGAAGAGCGCGACCGCCGGCGCGGGGTGGAATGGCTGGCCGAGGAAGTCAGCCCCGAACAGCACCAGCACGGACTCTACCGCGAGCCACATCTGGCCGGTCAGCTGGGCCGGATCGGCGAATCCGCCGAGCAGCGGCAGCAGGTGGAAGCCGCCCGCTGCTCGTAGCGCGGTTGACACCAGGTCCGCGGCGGCGAGTGCGGCTAGTGCTGCCGCGCCAAGTGAGAGCTCGTACCACTGCGATGACCATGGCCGCTGCTGCTGGACGGCGCCCCGGTAGGCGCGGACCGCGCACACCAGCAGCAGCGGCACGATCCCTATGTAGAGGACGAGCGGGTCCGCGACCAGCGCCCAGGCCAGCACCGCGCCGATGATGACCGGCACGTACCACCGGGACCTTGCCCGGTCCAGGATCAGCCACGCCACCAGCACCGGCACCGCTGTGCCCACATGATCAGGAGCCATGATCAGGATGCCGACCCCGGTGCCCAGTTGCGGGGCCAGCATGATGACGGCGGCGATAGCGGCGCGGACGAGCCCGTCCCGGCCGGTCGCGTTGCCCTTGGCCACCAGTGCCGCGAACAGGACTGCCAGCGTGTAAGTCATCGCGGGGGCGACATGCACCAGGTCCGCGTGCAGGCCGAGGGCCAATTCCAGCAGCATGTACTGCGGCAGCTGGGTGGTGTAGAGCGACACGTCCCCCACTGTCCAGCCATCCAGCAGCAGGTTGCCGTGCAGCATGTCCCACGCTTGCAGCGCGAGGCCGGCCCCGTCAGAGTTGGCCGGTATCGTTCGTGACAGCCGCCAGTAGCAAAAGAACAGGATCAGCCCGGCCGCCATCCAGGCCATCACCGCAACCCAGCGCGTCGCGCCGTGCCTGGCCGCCGGCCGCAGCTGCCGCTGCGGAGTCCCGCCGGGTGCTTCCCCCTTCTTACCCGGCTCGGCGTCGTCGGGCGCCATCAGGACGATGTCGCCGGTGATCCGTCCGAACAGCGCGCCGGACCGCTCGCTGCCGCGAGCGGTCCGGCTCGCCACGATCTGGGGCAGGCCGCCAAGCTCGGTCATGGCCGGGTCCCGGGCGACCGGCTCCGGGCAGAATGCCACGTCCACCGCTACCCCAAGGTCCGCGATCATCTTCTCGGCCTGCGCGGTCACGCCCGGAAAGCCGGCACCGCGCACAACGAGCAGCTGACCGTCGGTGAGATACCGCGCACAGCCCCCAAGCGCCCGCCCGATCACCGACCCCTGCGGGCCGAGGTGTTCCCCAGCCGGCGCGCCGATCACTACGATCACATGCTCGGCACTGGCCACGATCGCCGGATCAGTGCTGGCCTCAAGCCGTTCCTCCCCGATCACCCGCTTAAGGGCGGATGCGGAGCAGAGCCCGGCGGACGGCACGCGGGCCGCGTTGACCATGTCGACTGCCTCGGCGCTGGCATCGTAAATGCCCACCGCTGCTCCGCCATCCGCCAGGGCGACCGCCAGCGGCAGGCCAGCGCGGCCGCAGCCACCAACCACGACCACATCGCGGCCGTAACTGTGGGCAGACTGAGATTCAGCCACCGCGAGAACCTCCGGCAGTCCGGAACCGGCTGACCCAGGCGTACGGCACAAAAGTATCGATCGGTATTCTACCGTAACATGATCGCGGGCTTAACGGTCCGTGTCGGACCGAGGTGCCAGTCGGTGATGCGAGCGAACGTCCCGGCCGCTGGTGGCGGATTCTGCCTGGCCCGGACATTCACTTCAACAATCGCGGTGGAAGCGCAGGTTGCGATCACGCCAGTACAGTGCCCAGCGCCTCTTTGCACTGGGTTCTCCATGACGTCGATCTCACCGCAGCGCGGCCAGCCCACCTCGTCGATGTCGTGGCCGAGCATCCAGAACGCGGGCCAGATGCCGCGGCCGCGGGGGACCCTGATCCGCGCTTGTACGAGCCCATAGCACAGCGCCACACGGTCCTTGGTGGTCAATCGCCCAGAGGTATACATGCACCCGCCGTGGCGATCCGCGCGCGACCGCGGACCCGCCCGGCGGGCAACGACGGCCAGGTGGCCGGCTCCATCCAGGCGCACGTTCTGGCTGCTGTCGGTGTAACACTGCAGCTGCTCATTGCCCCACCCGCCGCCGCCAGTCTGCATCCGCCAGATCCCGGGATCAGTCGGCGATCCCGCGGCACCATCGAAGTCCTCCGCCCACACCAGAGAACGTGCGGTCGTGCCCCGACTTGATGCCTGGCACAGACCGGGCCGCGGCCCGGCACGGTTACGACGGCGAGGTCAGCGTCGCCACCGCGGACCTGGTTCTGGACATCGGCTAATCCCGGCCTCGGGAGGATCCACGCTGCGCGACCGTCGGCCCCTGGGTCGGCTCCCATCCTGTGCTGGTATGCCGTAAGCGCTGTCGGGTGCGCGCCTCTAGCATGGGCGGGACACGCGGCATGACCCGGCAGCCGCCGCGCGGCCGCGATCCTCTGAGGTCAGAACAATCTATCTGCGCGTCCACCTCGGGCGTGCCCGCCGGCAACAATCAGCGTGCATAACGGTGATTTACGGCGTGCTTCGGGACGAGGCCAAGCTAGAGGATTCCGCGGCAGACAACGGAACGGTCTGCGCCACGGCTCAGAAGATCGCGGGCGCGGCCTGTGGTGGGAGGAGCGCGCGCCCGGTCCGGGACGTTGGTCCCTGGCCGGACCGTAAGCAGGCCGTGAGGCTGGCGTGATGGCTGGCGACCGCGGGAAGCCGCAGAGCGGACCGGGCACGGTAGCCGTGGCGCGCGCCGGAGCCTTGGCTGCGGCTGTGTCGCTGGCCGGGCATGCCGTCGTGCGGTTCCCCCGGCGGCGCGCGGGCTCGGCCCGCGCCCGGTGCCGGCGGCCGGGCGGCTGAGGATCTGGGCCTTATGGAGCGGCTGAGCCCCCCGGAGCTGATCATCCTGCGGGTCGAGGACCGCGGCCTGCCGATGCACGTTGCGGCGCTGATCATCTTTGACGGCGCTGTTCGCGCGGGCCTGGCGGACTCCGGCCGCGCTGGCCTGGCGGGTCCGCGGGACCTCGCGCGCCCGGCCAGCCTGCTGGATCTGGATACCCTGCGGGTGATCGTGGCGCAGCGGCTGCATCTAGCGCCTCGCTTGCGGCAGGTGCTGTACCGGCCGGGGCTCGGCCTCGGGCCTCCCGTCTGGGTGGACGCCGCCGGCTTCGACATCCGGGAGCACGTGCGCGCCCGGCCGGTGCCCGCGCCGGGCGACGAGGCGGCACTGCTGCGGGTCTGCGCCGAGCTGAACCAGGACCGGCTGGACCGGTCCCGGCCGCTGTGGCAGATGTGGCTGCTGACCGGGCTGGCTGATCACCGCGCCGGGCTGCTGGTCCGCTTGCATCATGTGGTCGCCGACGGGATCGCCGCGCTGGCGATGCTCGGAGCCCTGTGCGACCCCGATCCGGGTACGGCGGCTGCGGACGTCCCGGCCTGGGCGCCCGAAGCGGTCCCTTCCGGACGCGAGCTGGCCGCCGACCAGTTGCACCGGCAGGCGCTGGCCGTGACCGGCGCCGTGCGCGCCTTGCGGCGTCCCTCGGCCGGGGCCGCCCGCTTCGGCGTCCTGGCCCGGCAGGCCGGCCAGCTGGCAGCCGACGGCGTCGCCCCCCGGACCTCACTGAACGTCCCGGTCAGCGGGCACCACCGCCTGCTTCTGGTCCGGGCGGACCTGGAGCGCGCCCGGGCGGTCGCGCACGCGCACGGGGGAACGGTCAATGACGTTGTCCTGGCGGCAGTGGCAGGCGGGGCCAGGAGCGTGCTGGCCGCCCGCGGTGAGCTCACGCCGCGGCTCGTCCTGCGGGCCTCGGTGGCCGCATCGGTGCGAGCCGCGCCGGATCCGCGGGCCACCGGGAATCGGGTCGGCATCATCCTCGTCCCGCTCCCGGTCGCAGAGGCTGACCCCGCCCGGCGGCTGGCGCAGATCGCCGCAGTCACCGCGGCCCGCAAGCGCCAGCCACCGTACGCTGGCCCGAACACCAGCCTGCTGCAACGACCGATGATCAGCATGATGTCGCGGCAGCGCATGGTCAACCTGCTCGTCAGCAATCTCCCCGGCCCCGCCTCCCCCTTGTGCCTGGCGGGCGCGAGAATCCGGGAGATGTACCAGATCGGCATCGTGCAGGGCAACGTCACCGTAAGCGTCGGCGCCCTCTCCTACGCGGGCCAGCTGAACATCGCTGTCGTCGGCGACCCCGAGGCGATCCCTGATCTGGCCGTCGTCGCCGCCGGGATGGCAGACACGCTCGAGCAGCTCGGCGCCGCCGTTACCTAGTCCTGACCTGCTGGAAGCGGAGCGATATGGGATGGGTCACCGTTTGCGGCTCTGCGGGTTGCTACCGCCCGGCCGATTCGATGTTGCGCTTGAGGTTGGCGAACTGGCGTGTCTGCCCCGTCCAGTGGACCGGCGGGTGGATCCAGAAGTTGATCAAGCGCTCGAGCCAGCGGGGACGAATGGACTGATATCCGCTTTGCACGAGCCGCGTGCGATCACCGGGTAGCTCCTTGAGCAGGAATCCCCAGAGTCCGTCGATGTAGGCAGAGGGCCTCGGCTGGGCCGGGTCGAGACGACGGACATGCAAATCGGTCAGCCCGCGCAATCCCAGGAACCGTCCGGGTTCGAGCGCTGCCACCTGCCAGGGGTACGCGGGGCCAGCTGGCGACCCGGCCGACAGGTAGTCCCCAACCGAGAGGTTCTGCCACTCAGGGTGGACCTCCCTGGCACTGGGGCGGCCCCCGTTGTCGAGGCGATCCCAGGAGTACCAGCCAGCTCGGTCATATCCCATCTGGACGAGCCACGGCCACACACTGGCGGGTGGAGCCTCGATCGTGACGGCCATGGTCGAGGATCGAACGCCGCCGGGGATGAACTCACCCCCGGGGTAGGTGTCCTCCACCTCCTCGTCGGTGGCCCCCCAGCGATCCATCCGAGGGCGCAGGACGAGCGCGTAAACGGCGGCGGTTAGACCGGCCAGCCCGGCAAGCTTGCGACCAATCGCCATACCACAACCGTCCTGCGGCTGTCACTGCCGCTCAAGAGGCCAAAGGTCCTGCGGGCGGGGCGTCGCGCGCAGCTTGAGGATCCTTGAGCGAGGCCGCCGCGCGTCTGGGGGTCTCCCGCCGCGGCGAGGCAGCAACGCCTCGCACACAGGGCCTCACCGAGGGCCACGCTGGCCCCCGCTGGATCGCTTCCCGCAAGCTCACCTTCGCCGGTAGCGGCGGGACAGCCCCGCGCTACTGAGCACCGACGTCAAGAAGGCAAGCCGGTTGCTGGAAGTGGCGGCCGCGATCCCAGTGCTTGTGCGGGGTCGCGGCCAGGTCCGCACCAGGGAAATGCGGAACCCGAACTCGGTGGTCTCATGGCTGCTGGAACGCTCCGGTATCGAGACGGAGAAGGTCAGACCGCCCAAGAGAGGGAGAGCACCGGGCTGGGCAGCCGGCGTGGCTGTCGCCTCACGACCCGTCCAGGACCCCGGAAATCACCGGTGACGTGCGGGGCCTCGCACCCCTAAGCGGCCGGCCAATGGTCAGCCAGGGTATGCATAAGTTTGTGGCGGAGTCACAACCGACTGCTGCCAGAGGTGGCGCCCATAACCCCCAATCTCGGATGGCTTCTTTCGTCTGCAGCCGGGTAGCCCAGCAAGCTCAGATCGGCGGATCGGGTGCGTCGCGTCATCGAGAGGCGGTCACGTTGTGTCGCAGGTGCTCGTGCTCGAGCGCCGATCACGGGCGTTACGGCGAGGGTTCGGCCGCCAGCGGCACAGCCCGATGGGGGTCATAATTTCATCCATGGCGGCGGGCATGGTGGCAGCGCCGCCGTGCGTGGTGTGCGGGCAGCCATCGGCCCGCGTCGAGCTTGTCGCGCCCGGGCAGGTGCCTGCTGGAGGGGATCGGTGGGATGGCGGGCGCCGGGATGCGTTCCGGCGCCGCCGCGACCCCGCTCGATGGCATCTGCTGTTCGAGGGCGTAGCCGCCGGGAACGGATGGGGCGGTGATCCGATCGAGGCTGGCCGGGCGCGGCGGATCGCCGAGGCGTTCCGGCGGCCGTGGTCTTTCGCTCGGGTCCGCGCTGCGGGATTTCACGACGATGCGGGATTGTGCGGCGAGTGTGACGCCGCGTACTGCTGCCGGCACTGGCAGGTGTCCGATGTCGGGTTTCGGTCACTGTCCCGCGGTCATGGCAAGAGCCTTGACCCACTGTGGTGATCTGCCCTGCGGTGGCTGCGCCGGGGGCCCGCGCCGCACAGGTACGGGTTCTGTCCCGGGGGCACCAGGGTTGAGGCGCGTCCGGTCTACTGCGGCGCACCGAATCGTGGCCGGCGTGCCCGAGCTGGCAGGCAAGCCGGGCCCTCACCCTCAGCGCTACGGCCCAGCGGCTGCACAATGCCAGGCGCCGGATGGCGTTATCCCTGCCGTGCTAGCGCCTGCTGCGAGGCCTAGTGCGCGGATTCGTACCTGGCCAGCACGTCCGCGGGGATGCGTCCGCGGTCGGAGACCTTGAGGCCCTGGGCGCGAGCCCACGCTCGGACGTCGGACTGGTTGTGACGAGCCGGGCGCGATCGGCGGGCGGGCCGCCGGGCTGATGACACCTTGCGCGCGGCATCAACATAGGGGCCGATGGCCCTGGCGAGCTGGTCCGCGTGCTGGTTATTCAGGTCGATCTCATAGTCGACGCCGTCGAAACCGAACCTGACGGTGCCCTCGGCCTCGCTGCCGTCAATGTCGTCTACATACAGGATCTGCATCCGCTGAGCCACTGTCTCACTCCTCCTCAGGGATTAGAGGTAGCGCTTATGCCAGCAGCGTAGGCGATCACGAAGACTCGCCACACCGCTGCATTACCTGCTAAGAAGATACCGGTCGAAGAGCTAGGTTCTTCCGGCATCGTGATTCCGCCCGGCGGCCTTGATCGGGAGAGTGCGAGCCTGGCGCTTCTGCAGGCCGGTGGTAGCGGTGCGTTCGCGCGAATGGCTTCCCAGAGCCAGGGTCAGGCCTTGTCCAGCCGGAGTATCCGCTCGCGCCCGGAGCACTTCCCGGTACGCCCAGTCAGATCGCGTGAGAAAAATCTTCGAAGCCGATAGCGATGAAAGAGCCGTCACGGAAGTTCAGGCGCCTGGCGGGCTCCCGTTCCCGGCCGCGGGTCGTTCAGCTCCTCCGCGCGTCCTTCGCGCAGGTCGGGCTCGCAGAAACCACCTCAAGCGCCAGTCTCGCCAGCAGATCGCCGGACAGTCCTATGGGGGCGAATTGCCAACCCCTGGGAGTTCGGAAAGGGAGATAGGTTCCAACACGGCGCTTGTGGCCGTGCGCTTCCCGCGTTACGCTCGCGCCGACAAAAGAGGGTGGCCTTCGGTGGGCGAATTACAGTACAGCGAGGTGCAGGTTGCGGCGGCGCAGTCGAACCTGACGGCAATCGCTCCGTACATGTTCTGGCTGATGTTCCGCAACGTCGCGTCGGACGGATTCGTGTTCGAGGACCCGGAGAACGCGCATGTCCTGTCGCAGCCCGGGTGCGTGCTCGCCTCACCGTCGTGGGAGAACAGCGCCACGAACGTGACCCAGGATTATGTCTACAACTGGACGCGCGACGCGGCGATCGTGGCGATCGAGCTGGCGGCGGGCACGGTCCCCACTAGCCAGCCGCTGATCGACTACGTGCAGTTCGCGCAGATCTGCCAGAACTCGGGCGGCGACTTCGATCTCGGGTCGTTCTTCATCAACGGCGCGCCGCGGAACTGGAGCGATCAGACCGACGGGCCTGCCCTCCAGACGCTGGCGATCCTGCAGCTGTTCTCCCAGCTCGACGCGCCGACCCAGACCGTGGCGAACGCCGTGATCGCAGCGAACCTGAACTTCCTGCAGGGCGCCTACCAGGGCGAGACGGTCAATCTGTGGGAGGAGGAGACCGGTGCCTCGTTCTTCGCCCGCGCCGTGCAGCTGCAGTGTTTCCAGGCGATCACCGGCAACACCCTCGAGATCCCGGTCCCGGGGTGGCTCAGCACCGCCATACCCTGGCTGCAGAACGCCCTCCAGGAGCACTGGAACGGTCAGTACTACCAGTCGCTGCTCCCGGTCCCGACCGACAAAACTCCCTACGACCCCAACATCGACATCGTCATGGCCGCGATCTACGGCGCCGTGCCGGTGACCGATACCAGGCTGCTGGCGACCGCCGCGCTGCTGCGCAGCCAGTGGGCCGACCCGGCCTCGAGCTACTTCTACCCGATCAACGGGCCCGATCAGCAACGCGGCATCGGTCCCCTGCTCGGGCGCTATCCGGGGGACCTCTACGACGGTGACACCGATGCTCAGGTGGGTGACCACCCCTGGGCGGTGCCCACGGCCAACTTCGCCGAGCTCTGCTACCGGCTGGCGAGCGCGATCACCGCCGCCGGAACGGTTCCCCTCGACGCCAACTCCGCCAGCTTCTTCAGCCAGGCCGGAATCGGCGCGCAGACGACGCCGGCCGCAGCAGCGGCGGCCCTGCAGAGCGCCGGCGACCAGATGCTGCAGGCAATCATCTTCCACAGCGATCACCTCGAGCTCAGCGAGCAGTTCGACGCCTCGACCGGCTACGAGAAGAGCGTCAGCAACCTGTCCTGGAGCTACGCCTCGTTCCTGTCCGCGGTCCGCGCCAGGTAACCCAGCCTTCACCGAGCGCAACGAGGCACTGTTCCAGGCCAGCTACCGGGCCCAGTTCATCTCCGGCTGCATCCAGCCCGCCATGATGTTCATCGGCAACCTGAACTACGTGCTCGTGGCCGTGGTCGGGGCGCTCCAGGTGGCCACCGGGCAGCTGTCGCTGGGCAGCGTGCAGGCGTTCATCCAGTACTCGCGCCAGTTCAGCCAGCCGCTCACCCAGGTGGCCAGCATGGCCAACCTGCTGCAGTCCGGCGTCGCCTCGGCCGAGCGGGTGTTCGCGCTGCTGGATGCCGGCGAGCAGGAGCCGGATCCGGCGGAGCCGGCCCGCCCGGCGCTGGCCGGCGGCCGGGTGGAGTTCGCCGACGTGTCGTTTCGATATGTGCCGGACCGGCCGCTGATCGAGCACCTGTCGCTGACCGTGCAGCCCGGCCAGACGGTCGCGATCGTCGGGCCGACCGGCGCCGGCAAGACCACCCTGGTCAACCTGCTGATGCGGTTCTACGAGGTGAGCTCCGGGCGGATCCTGATCGACGGCATCGACATCGCCGCGATGAGCCGGGAAGAGCTGCGCGGCCTGACCGGGATGGTGCTGCAGGACGCCTGGCTGTTCGGCGGGACGATCGCGGACAACATCGGCTACGGCGCGGCCGGGGCGACCCGCGAGCAGATCATCGAGGCCGCCCGTGCCGCCTACGTGGACCGGTTCGTGCACACGCTGCCCGACGGCTACGAGACCGTCCTCGACGACGAGGGCGCGAATGTCAGCATGGGGGAGCGGCAGCTGATCACGATCGCGCGGGCGTTCCTCGCCCGGCCCGCGATCCTGATCCTGGACGAGGCCACCAGCTCGGTCGACACCCGCACCGAGGTGCTGATCCAGCGGGCGATGAACAAGCTGCGCCGCGGCCGGACCAGCTTCGTGATCGCGCACCGGCTGTCCGCCATCCGGGATGCCGACCTGATCCTGGTGATGGAGTCCGGCCAGATCGTCGAGCAGGGCACGCACGCTGAGCTGCTCGCCGCGGGCGGCGCCTACGCGCGGTTGTACGCGGCGCAGTTCGCCCAGGCCATGGCGGAGGTCTAGGCGGCGGCTTTCCGGGCCGCTAGCTGGCGCCGCCCTGGCCGGCCACCGGGCCCTCTGCGCGCGCCGGGTCTTCCTGGCCTTCCCCGGCCGCCGGGCCTTCCGGCGGTGCCGGGCCTTGCCTGCCGCCCAGCACCGGCATGGTCGCCTCGATCACGTTCTGCGCGAACTTCCGCTGGGAGGCGAGCAGCTGCCCGGCGAAATCGTAGGCACTGGCCACCATGTCCGCTGGCGTGGCTGGCGCGCCGCTGTACCGCAGGCCGGGAGCCTGGACCGACTGCGTGGACGACTCGACGGCGCTGAGCTTGTTCACGACGTCCACCACGCCGTCGATATCCCAGGTCAGCCGGGCCGCGACCTTGATCAGGTCATGCTGCTCGGCGGACCCGAGCTGGCCGGCCAGGGTGACGACGCCGCCCCGGACCCGCACGGTGACGCTGGCCGGGTCCGCGAGCAGGATCTGGCTGAGCATCTCGCGCACTTCCCGTGCGATGTCCTCATCTGGCCGGAGGAAGACGCTCAGCAGGTCGCAGCGGCTCACGATCCCGATCAGCCTGCCGCCGACGCCGCCCCCGAACACCGTTCCTGGCTCGACCACCGGCAGCCGCTTGAGGTGGCGGCTGTTCATCAGCCTCGCCGCGGCCGGCAGCGTGGCGTCCGGATGGATCGTGATGGCCGGCGAGGTCATCGAGCTCACCCGCCGTGAGGCCCCAGTGCTTCTTGTCGCCGGCGTGCCAGTGGAGGTGGTGGCTGCCCGAGTCAAGCTGGGCCTCCCGCGCGCGCTGGTCCTGCACGCTGAGCAGATCGGCCTCGGACACCAGGCCGGCGACGTGGCGCCCCAGGACCAGAACCGGCACGCCGCTGATCCCGTGCTGCGCCATCACCGCGGCGATCTCCTTGTACGGGGTTCTCCGTTCGACGGTCACCACGTTCGTGGTCATGACGTCCCCGATCCGGGAGTGCCATCGCCCGTGATGCTGCTTCCCCTCGCAGCGGCCGTGGGCAGCGGCGGTCGAGGACGCGGCTGCCGCGGGCCGATCCCCTGAGTGCTGCCAGGCGTGATCCTCGACGGAATTGACCGCACGGGACACATCGGCCGCAGTGGCACTGCCGTGCAGGGACTCGTAATACGTGACGCCCAGATGACGGAGCATGGCGTCCCGGTGGATATCGCTGCGTGCCATGTCCGCGCCCCCTCTCGTGATCCGTGCCGGGGGTTGCACAGTCCAGGAGAATCAGCGTCTCGCTCGGCATTCGCGTTCATCACGGCCTTACGTCACGTTCTGCCGGGACCTCTGTCACAGTAGGTGATCATCTGGCCCGGCCGGGCGGAGGCCGTCAGTGCGTCCGCACCCCGGCCGCGCAGTGCGCGGCTCGCCCGCCAGGACACGGCAGGCCATGCTTGGCTTCCTGGCGGTAAGATTCTCCGGCCCGGAGTAACCTCGCCTCGGGCGAAGTGCCGATGTACCGATGTGAGGCTGGGGGCCCTGCGATCGTGCTACCTGGATGCCATGGGACGACCCGGCGGGCCGGCGGACGGCGCCTCCGTCTGCACTGCGCCGTCCGCATGATCATGCTGCTGTCCGCGGCGGCCTGCGCGGCATCCTGTTCAGGCGCAGCGGCGCAGTCGCGCCCGGCCGCCGCCCCGCCAGCAGCACGGACCCGGCTGCCCGGACCGGCGGCATCGGTGCTGGCCGGCCCGGCCGATACGCTCGCCGCGGGCGCGGCACGGGAGTTACTGGCCTCCGCCCCGGTCGTCGTCGTGGCCAGCGCGGCCAGCCCCGCTGGCCTGGCCGCTGCCGCGGCCCGGGCCGAGCGGGCTCATGCGCCCCTGCTGCTCGCCGCATTGCCGGCCGGGGCCGGAGCGGGCAGCGGCACCGCGGCGGACGGGCCCGGCCGGCCGCAGCCGCCCGCGATCAGCGCCGTGACGCGGGCGGAGATCATGGCCCTGCATCCCCGCGCAGTGCTCGCCGCCGGCGTGGCCGCGGGTGCGCTCTCGGCTGAGCTAGCCGGGATCCGGGTCGTCACCGACCCGGCAAGGCTGCCCGCGACGGGCGCGCCGCGGTCGCTTCACCGCGTCGTCCTGCTCGTGCACCAGGGCGGGCCGGCCGCGGCGACCATGGCGGCCGCGGCAACCGCGCAGTTGGCCGGAGCCCGGCTGATCAGCGTGCACGGCTACGACCCGCGGGCTGACCCGGCCGCGATCACCGCGCTCTGCGCCGCCAGGCCGCGCCAGGTCGTCGCCCTCGGAGCGGGTTTCGGGCCGCCAGGCCGGCTGGCCGCCCGGCTCGCCGTCGCGGTGACCGGCGTGCAGCTACCCGGCGGCGGCCAGGTGCTGTTCCCCCTGCACAGGCTGGTCGCCCTCTACGGCCACCCGGGCGCTGCCGCACTCGGAGCCCTCGGCCAGCAGGGCCTGCGCGCCAGCATCAGGCGGGTGCGGGAAGCCGCCGCGCCGTACCGGGCGCTCAGCCGCGTGCCTGTCGTGCCCGCCTTCGAGATCATCGCCACCGTCGCGCAGGGATCGCCCGGGCCGGACGGCAGCTACTCCTACGAGTCGCCGGTGGCATCGCTGCGGCCCTGGGTGCGGCGCGCGATAACGGCCGGCCTGTACGTGGTCCTCGACCTGCAGCCAGGCCGGGCCAGCCTGCTCGCCCAGGCCGAGAGGTACCGGTCGCTGCTGAAGCTGCCCGATGTTGGCCTGGCCCTGGACCCTGAGTGGAAGCTGCAGCCAGGACAGCTGCCGCTGAAGCAGATCGGCAGCGTCCGCATCGCCGAGGTCAATACCGTGATCAGCTGGCTGGCTGCCCTGACCGCGCGCTACCACCTGCCGCAGAAGCTGCTGGTCCTGCACCAGTTCGAGCTGTCGATGATCCGCGGCGAGCGCCAGCTCAATACTCATCACGACGACCTCGCGATCGTCATCCACATGGACGGCCAGGGCAGCCCGGGCGACAAGCAGCAGACGTGGGATGCCGTCACCGGGGCCGCTCCGCCGGGAGTGTTCTTCGGCTGGAAGAACTTCTACCGGAAAGATCATCCGATGCTCAGTCCCGTGCAGACCATGGCGAGGTCCCCGCAGCCGGTGATGATCTCGTATCAGTGAGGCGGTCCTGCGCGGCAGCCGGGCCGGGGGATATCCCCCGGCCCGAGGCGGGTGGCAGCCGGATTCCGCCCGTACCGCACGATCCCTAGCGTGGTAGTCGCCGGCCCCGCCCCCGAGCGCGCCGGGAGACGGGGCGCGCGTGATGGTGACCGGGAAGCCGGCGCAGGCTCCGGCGCGGCGCTGCTGGCCGTCGCGGTGCTGGTGCTGGCCCTGCTGCGCTACCTCGAGGCCCGACCCGGTCCGGCCGCGGGCAGCTCAGCGTCGCGTCCGCCGGAACCATGGTCCGCCGCCCGGGTGTATCTGGATGAGCGCTGCCTGCTCCGGTACGGCAGACGAGCAGCAACCTCCAGGCACGAAAGGGACGTGGTGATGTCCGGAAACCTACCTTCGCCCCGGCGGCGGGCACGCAAGATCATCAGACCCGGCTGGCGGAGCCGCTGCCGGGAGGTGGGCGCGCTTGCCGCCTCCGGTGCCCTCGTCACCGCCGTCAGCCTGGCCGTCCTGGCGCCGGGCGCGATGGCGGCCCCGGCATCGGCGCGCAGCGCCGTCATCGTGCACCGCGGCAAGGTGACCTGCACCAGGCGGCCTAAGATCCAGCCGCCGCCGCTAGGCGTGCTCAAGGCGGTGCTGGCCAGGAGAGGCGCCGGACAGACGGTGCAGGCGGCGGTGCCGGCGATCACGATCAAGCCGGTCTGCCCGGTCGGCGAGATCCCGGTCGTCAGGGCCCTGCGGAAAGGCCTGCCCAACGGCAACCCGGACCAGGCCCGGCTGGCCCGGGGGCACGACCAGGGTCTCGCCGGACGGGGCCCGCAGGCGCCCGCAGGACCGCCGTGTGACGGCACATTCGAGGACGGATACTGCTACTACTGGGCCGGGGCGACCGATTCCAGGACGGACCAGGGCGGCGGTCACACGATGACCATCGAGAAGCCGGTCGTCGTCGGGGCCGGCCATGCCCTCGAGGAGCTATCGGTGCAGGCGGGCAAGAGCGACGGCAATATCGTGGAAATCGGGTCAAGCGTCTCCTCTGGCGACCCGGATCCCGAGCTCTTCGTCTTCCACTGGCTGAACTGGAATCCGACGTGCTACGACGGCTGCGGCTATCAGCAGTACAGCAACACCTACTACCCGGGCATGGACCTTTCCCCGCTGGTCGGTCACCAGGTGTACGACGGGTACGTCTTCTACCAGGGCAGCTGGTGGGCGTGGTTCAACGACCAGTGGCTTGGCTACTTCCCCGGCTCGCTGTGGGACGGGCAGTTCCAGGCCTCGCAGCAGGTCCAGTGGTTCGGTGAAGTGGCGACCAACAATGGCGTGCCCCCGTTCACCCAGATGGGCGACGGGCTGTTCGCCAGCAGCCCGCATGCCGCCCCCATGTCGACCTTGTGCGACGTCAATGCCGCAGCGTGGCGCTGCTTCTACTACGACCAGCAGTCGCTTTACCAGACCGGCCCGAAGTTCTACACCGTGGCTCACACCGGCTTCGGCGCGATCAGGCTGGGCGGGCCCGGCAGCTGATCGCGCAGCGCAGTCAGCCGGGGACGAGGATGCTGGCTGATCCAGGCAAGTCCGTTCACATCATCGGAACCGGCGGGTCTATCCTGCGTCACGCCCGCCTGCGACGGTGAAGGGAAGCGGACAGAACCATGACCGGCCGGCGCAACCCCAATCGGACCCGAGCGATCTTCGGCACGGTGCTGCTGCTGGTGATCGGGTTCGCCTCCATCGGTGTCGGCCTTTCCGATCTGGCACATGCCCGTCAGATCAGCAAGAACGGCATCAGGGTGTTCTCGGTCGTGCTCGAGAACAACGGGGTCGGCAGGAACGCGGTGCTGGTCGGCTACACCACCATCACCGGACAGCACGAGGAGGGAGTCCTCGACACCCCTGACGAAGGACTGGATTACGTGATCGGATCAGAGATCACCGTCGTCTACGATCCTTCCAGTCCGTCGGTCGTCACGCTGCCCGGTGCGGGTGACGGCGACAGCTGGTTCACCATCGGGGCCGGGGCGGCGTGCCTGGTGCTGCTCGCGGCCGTGTATCTCTGGATCGCAGTGCGATCCCGGCAGCGCAGCAGCCCCCGCTCCGTGCTGGGCGAGTGACCACACAGAAGCCCGCCCCCGCCGCAAGCCCGGCCGGCCTTCTGGTTAGCAGGCTCGGCAGGGCGCATCTATCGAGCGTATTTTCGACCAGGCGCCGGGGATGTTACCCTGGCTGCATGGCCACCGTGCACGCCGCGTCGTCCCCGGCCCGGTACCAGTCGCGTCCCGGGCGCTGGGTGACGGTTGCGCCGAGCCTGGCGGACCTGCGGGGGCCCGCCGAGGGCGCGGTCGAGCTGCCGCTGTGGCTGTTCTGGAGCTGCCCCGGTCACGTGTTCGACCTCGGCGACCCGGATATGCGGCAGTGGCTCTACGAGACCGTGCTGCGGGAAGCGGGCCGCCTGGAGGATCTCACCGCCTACCTGGACGGTGACACGCTCATCGACCTGTGGCCGGACCTGTACCTGCCCAGGGGCGTGCGGCAGGCGTGGGAGGACCAGCACCCGGCGCTGCGAGCCGCCGCGGTAACTGCCGGCTGATGCCGGTCAGCGGACTCCACCGGGAGGTGGCCGCCATCGCGCTGCGCGCCGCCGCCCCGCATGGCTTCGCGCTGGCCGGCGGCAACGCCCTGATCGCCCATGGCATCATCGAGCGCGCTACCCAGGACGTTGACGTTTTCAGTGACGAGCAGGGCGGCGTGCAGGCCGCGGCCGACGCGGTGGAAGCGGCGCTGCGCGAGGCCGGCTTCGGGACCGAGCGCTTGGACCAGGCCGGCGGTCTCGGCGACCTGTTCTACGGGATGGGCGAAGCGCTGGCCGAGTGGATCATCACCGGGCCCGGCGGGGAGCAGATGATGCTGCAGCTGGCCCATTTCGACCGGGCCCGGCGGCCGGTCATGATGGATATCGGCCCGGTCCTGGATCTCGAGGATGTGGTCGGCGGCAAGGTGTGCGCGCTGGCCAGCCGGGCCGAGCCGCGTGACTACCTGGACACGGCGGCCGCGCTCGGGCGCTACAGCCTGGAGCAGGTGATCGGCTTCGCGCGGCGGCTGGATCCGGGCCTGACGGACCGGGACTTCGCCGACGCGGGCCAGCGGCTGGACCGGTGGGGCGACCAGGTATTCGCTCCCTTCGGGCTCGGCCCGCCGGACGTGGCCAGGCTGCGGAAGCGGTTCGCGGCCTGGCCGCGCGGCTGAGCCGGTCCGGCCAGTGCTCGGCCGGGCCTGCTCGGCAATCTGCCTCTCGACGAGCGGCGTGCGGACGTAGCCGGGGACAGGACGGGTGTTAGAGGTGACGCCGCGGGGGCCGCCCTCCAGCGCGATCACTTTCGACAGGCCCTCCAGCCCGTGCGTGGCGGCCACGTAGGCGGCCTGGCACAAAGAGGGCGCGCCGGACGCTCGGCGCAAAGGCGCGCACCCGGTGCCGAGGCGGGCACCGGAACCGGGGGGCGCTGATCCGGTGTCCGCCTGCGCGGGCCCGGGCACGATGACCAGGGGGAGCGGCAGGCTGCCGGCGGCGTCAGCGGCGCTCCGGGGCCGCGAATCCTGGCCGGGCCCCTGGCCCGGCCTCCGTGGGGAGCCGGTGATGAAAGCCAAGATTGTCGAGGACGCGGACGTTGTCACTTATGTCGTCGTGTGCGAGCCGGGTGACGACGTCGCGGCTCTGGCGCAGTTCGCCCGCGCCGAGCGCCTGGAGGCCTCGCAGGTCACTGCCGTGGGCGGCTTCGAGCATGCCACGGTCGGCTGGTTCGACCGTGCGGCCAGGCAGTTCCGCCACATCCCGGTTGACGAGCCGTCCGAGGTACTGTCCCTGATCGGTGACGTTGCCGAAGGGGGGTGGCTCAGCCCGAATGTATGCAACGCCGATAATGCGCATTATGTTAAGTAAAACGCTCCGGCCCTGCCAGGGCTGGTCAGCGGTTCAGCGCTGTTGTCCCGTCTCACTGAAGTTGGCCTTGTCTCACTGAACCTTGGCCTGATTCGCAGTATCGTCTCACTGAATCTGGTCCCCGCACGCCGGCGACGAAGAGTCTCCAGCCCGTCCGGAGGCTGGCGTAGAAGAGGCAAGATGATTAGATAAGAGGCCAGATGATTACTGTCCGGCCATCCCGTAGGGGTTTGCCTGCCAAGCGGGCCGGCGCCCGACGCGGGCACACCGGTGCGTCTGATCATGCCTGGGCCTGACCTGGGCGGACGGGCTGCGCCCGAAGACCCGCCCCAGGCTGCTAAACCCGCCCCGCAGGTCACCGGCACACAGGCAGCCCCGGCCACCACGCAGGATTCGCTCCGGGAAAGGCAGAAACACAGAAGCTGGCGCGGTATGCCGGCCTGGCGCCGCATGTCTCAGCGGGTATGGCTACGCCGGCTTGCCCTGACGGCGATCGCGGCCCTGGCGGGCCTGCTGTACGCCTGGGCCATGGGCCAGGACACGCTGGAGTACTACTACGCCGCGGCTGACCGCAGCATGTCCATGAGCTGGCATAACTTCGTCTTCGGCGCCTTCGACCCAGCGGGAACCATCACCGTGGACAAGCTGCCGGGGGCGTTGTGGATCCAGGCGCTTTCGGTGCGGGCGTTCGGCCTGCACACCTGGGCGATCATCCTTCCGCAGGTCATCGAGGGCGTCCTGACCGTGCTGGTGCTCTACCGGGCGGTGAGGCGGCTGGCCGGGCCTGCTGCTGGCCTGATCGCCGCACTGGTCCTGGCGGTCAGCCCGGCCGCGGTGGCTCTGGATCGCGAGAACATCTCCGACTCGCTGCTGATCTTGCTGCTGGTCCTGGCCGCCGACGCCGTCTCGGGGGCTATCGCCGGGCTGGCCGCCGGCGGCGCGGGCCGTGACGCCACGCTAGCTGCCAGCGACCCGGATGGGCCGTCGCCCGGCACCGCCGGCGGTGATCACCTGGTTGCCGGTGAGCGAGCTGCTCCCGCCCGGCGGGTTGCCGGCGCTGGCGACTCCGGCCGCCCGGGCGGCCGCGCCGCCCGCGTCCGCCGGCCCGGCGGAACCCTGGGCCGGCTCATCCTGGCCGGCGTATGGGCGGGTCTGGCCTTCCAGGCTAAGGAGATCGAGGCGTGGATGGTGCTGCCCGCGCTGGGCCTGGCCTACCTGCTGTCCGGGCCCGGCCCGGTGTTGCGGCGCGCCGGTCAGCTCGCGGTCGCCGGCGTGGTCGTCGCGCTGGTCTCGGTGTCCTGGATGACGGCTGTTTCGCTGGTGCCCGCCGCAGACCGGCCTTATGTCGACGGCAGCCACGACAACTCCGTCTTCGAGCAGGTCTTCGCCTATAACGGGTTCGGCAGGTTCGGCGACCAGACTCCAGTGCAGGTGCGGGCCGCACAGCTGGATCCCGGTGCCGCGGTCCCCGTTCCGGCGCGTGCCGCCGACCGCCTGCTGCGCGGCAGCCTGGGCCGGGATACCGGCTGGCTGATCCCGGCCGCCGCCGCCGTGGCTGCGTGGGGTATCGCCAGCCGGCGCCGGCAGCCACGCGGTGACCCGCTCCGGGCCTGCTTCATATTGTGGGGCGGCTGGCTGGTGACCTTCTTCGCGGTTTTCTCGGTGGTCACCGTCCTCCGGCCCTATTACACCGCGGCGCTGTCCCCGCCGGCCGCCGCCATCATCGGGGCCGGCGTCGCCGCGGCCCGGTCACGGGACCGGGCCCCGGTCAGCTGGACGATAGGCCTGGCGGTCATCGTCGCGGGCACAGCCGTCTATGCGGCCTGGCTGGTGTCGTCAGCTGCCCGCGCGCCAGGCTGGCTGGTCCCGGCCATCATCGCCGCCGGCGCCGCCGCGACCGGCTTGATCGTCTGGTCGCTGGCGGGCCGCCGCTCTGTCCCGTTCGCCGCGGCCCTCCTCGCGGGCCTGGCCGCCGTATCGCTGGCGCCGGCCGTCGCCTCGGTCAGCCTGGCGGCTCACAGCCAAGGCGCTTTTGATACTCCGTTCGAGTCGGCGCGGGTGCAGCAGGCTGTCGCTATCGGCACGGGGAAGCAGGCGGTCGTCAGCGTGCGCGCCGTGATCCCGTTTTGGCAGCACATCGAGAACAGAGCCCCCTACCTGATGGCGGCGCAGAGCATAGGGCTGCCGTCGGTGATCATCTATGACACCGGCCTCGAGGCGCTCCCCATCGGGGGGTACGACGGTACGACTCCGTCGCCGACCCTGGCCCAGCTGCAGGCCGACATCCGGCATGGCCTGTTCCACCTCGTCTGGATAGGCTCCGCCACCGACCCCCGGCTGCGGTGGATCACCACCCACTGCACCCAGCTAACGAAGCGGTTGTATTACTGCGGAACGGCTCGGGAGCGACTCCAGGTGCCCCTGCCGGCCCCTGTGCCCCAGCCGGCCCCTGCGCCCCAGCCAGCCCCTGTGCTCGAGCCGGCCCCTGTGCCCTAGGGTGCAGATCTCGGCGAGCGCTACGGTGCCGGGCTGCTGCTGGCATGACCCGCTAGGGCAGTCTGTGGTCATCGGCCGCGGGCGGCGATGATCTCCGGCTGCCTGCGGGTCCAGTAATCCACGATCTGCTGGCGGGAAACGGGAAGCGCATCGTCTGGGTCGACATCGTCGAAGTACCCGAGGCCCAGGACGATGTGGTTAAGTGCCTGTTCGGGGAACTCGGGCTGGAAGCGCTCAAGGAACAGCGCCAGCCCCTCGTCGACCGTGCGGTTGGTGCGCTGCTCGATTGTCATCAGGTCGAAGTAGTCGCGCAGCTCGCCGCGGTCGCCGACGACCTTGAGCTTCATCGCCATGAGGTCGCTGATCTGCGCGACCTTTAGTCCGTCGAACTGCTGGGGTGGCTCGAGCAGCCGCTGCGGGCGCACCTCGTCCGCGTGCAGGAACTGCACCCTGGTGGCTGAGAACAGGCCGTTCAGCGTGCCGGGGGCGCGTTCGGTAACCGCGAACGGCCCAGCCTCGGAGAGTTTCAGGGCCATCTCGTCAAGGTCCACGCTGCGATGATGGAAGAAGAAGTCCAGATCCCGGCTGGTCCGGTGCTCAAGGTGAACAGCTATGGCCGTGCCTCCGCCTAGGTACGCGTGAGGCGGGACGAGTGGCGCGATGGCCCGCCACGTCGCGGCTGTCTCTGGCGGCAAGAAGGCCCGGAGCCGCTCAGCCGACGGCATGCGCGTGCCTGGCCAGGTTATGAGCTAGCGCCCGGTGGGCAGGATCGAGGCCCCGAGTGGTTGCTGCGTGCTCCCAGGCGCTAGCCGGAAGGCTGGCCGCTCCCCAGGCGAGGCCGTCCGGGTCGTCAGTGCGGATCAGCCGCCTGGCAATGTACGGTGCCGATGTCGCGAGGTCTAGCTGGGCAGGAGCGGTATTCCAGAACAGGTGCCGCAGATGCGGGGGCACCCTCTTGACGCGACGACTGCCGGTGCGTGCGGGCAGCCGTACCTTCGCCACAGCGGGGGCGAGAGCTGCCCACTCTGCCGTTCCGAACCGTACCTGGTAGAGCGGCGCCTGGCTGGCTCGTCCCCTGGCGAGCATCACGGGCGACTGGGTGATGATTCCCTGCGCCGAAAGCAGTGCCAGCGCACGCCCCGCAGCGGTCGGACTGACTCCCGCCCTTCGCGCGGTCTCGCGCACCGAGGCAAGCCCGCGTGGCGCCCGTGACAAAGCCGCCAGTACCTGGGTCTCGGTTCGTGACAAGCCGGGTACGGGCGGAGTCACACCCAGCTCACGAGCTAGTTCGCCCACCTCGCCCTTGGTCAGGTGGAAGACACCTGCGGAATCACGTCCACCCGCCAGTTCCAGGCGGTCCACGGCACGCCTTACCCGCGGCGGCGAGGTTCCGAGCAGCCGGGCCGTTGCCGCGAGACTATAGGTGTCCATATCGTTATGATACTGCTCGCCGTCCCGTCTCTACCGGGTGGCTGCCCATTCGCGATCTGGGCGATTGACGGGTGCCGCGCCCTCGATGTTTGCGCGATCCTGTCTCGCGGTGAGTTCGACACGCACAGGGCGCGTGGGCTGCCGTCCGCTGGGTGAATAAATCCCGGTCCTGCTCCTGCAAGGCGCGCAGGACCCAAGGCCCGTCGCCGCCTGAATTCCTCGCCCGCCTCCACGGCACGCAGGAGCAATGAAACGCCCTGGGTCCCTGCAGTGCGTTAGACCGTGGCTGGCCGGCTACCGGCGGCCGCTGCCTTGGCTGGTCAGCCGACCCGCTCGATCGACTGACACCCCGGGCCGCAGCATGGGCGATGCCAGCTGCGACCTGCCGCCGCTCAGAGTCAGTGAGACGGGACACGTGACGGTGGTGCAGGCGGCTCGTCCCGCAGCTGCGTCAGGAGCAGATCCAGGTCGTGTAGCTCATCGGCAGAGCCTCGGCCCGGTCGACATCCTGGTCGCTAACGTGGGGGCGAGTCTGACTCCGCCCGCGCCGCTGGAGGACATCCCCGAGGACGGTTGGCGGGCCACGGTCGACGCCAACCTGCTTCGGGGCGGCCGGTCAGGCTAGACAGCCGCTGCCGAGACCCGCGCTGTCGGGACCCGTGCTGCCAGGACCGGCACTGTCGGCCAGGGTGAACTGGCTGATGACGTCCATGGAGTGCAGTTGCTCCCGGAACCGGCCGGGCAGGCCGGTGATGACCATCGTGGCCTGCGGGCTGTCGTCGATCTGCTGCTGGGCCATGATCAGCGCCGCGATACCGGACGAGTCCCAGAATGTCATGGCCGTCAGGTCCATCACCAGCTGCACAGCCGGGCTGGCGGATGTCAGGGCGCGGACGGCGTCCATGAGCTCGCGCGCCGACTGCTGGTCGAGATCGCCGGACAGTTCCAGGACCGTCCGGCCACCTCGATCCCAGCGGGTCAGGCGGAACGGCGGCCGCGGCTCGGGCGCGGGCAGCGCGAAAGCGACAGCGGCGATCGTGCCGCCAGGGCCGGAGCTCAGGCTGAACCGGTCGGCCATCTGCCCCACGATCCACAGGCCGTGCCCATGCGCCCGCGGCCAGGCCGCGGCCAGGTCATCGGCCGTGTCGCCTTCCCCCCCGTCCGCTCGCGGCCGGGGGTCCCCGTGCTCCGGCTGCCAGCGCGGATCGCCGGCACCGTCATCGCTGACCTGGCAGTGCAGCGCGCCGTCCCGGTTCCACATCTGCAGCCGTCCCGTGCCGGCTCCGTGCCGCACCGCGTTAGCGGCCAGCTCGTGAATGGAGATGACCAGGTCAACGCTGCGGCCTTCGCGCATACCAGCCGCGGAGGCGTGTGCCTCCACCGCTGCCCGCAGCGCGTACAGCGAGTCGGCCGCGAACATCTGGTCCAGGATCGGAGGCGGGCCGGCTTCCCGGCCCGCTGCCGGTCGTCCTGGCGAGAGCGGCGCGCTGCCCCGCGGCACGTCACCGGTCATGGGCGGGAACCAGGCTGACGCACGGCACTTCGGTGGCACCGAGCAGCACGAACCGGCCGCTCACCGCGGGACTGCACCGCAGCACGACGCGGCGGGGCGGCGGGAGGCTGCGCGCGGCATTGATGATCGTGCGGGCGCAGAAGACGTTGATGAACGACAGCTCGGCCATGTTGATCGTGATGTCGCCATCGACTCGGATCGCCTCGGCCAGCGCGAGGGCCAGAGCTTCCTCGGCCGCCTGATCAATTTCCCCGGCCAGGCGGATTCCGGGCGGGGCGTACTGGCGGCAGATCCGCAGCACGGCGTCATGGTGGTAGGTGGCCGCGGCGACCGAGCGGGTGTGGAAGGCCGCGACCGACGCGAGGGTGACCGGATCGAAGCGCTCCCGGTCGTACTGGCACAGCATCGAGACTTCCGTGTCGGCCAGTGCCGCTGCGATGCCTTCCTCGAAGGAGGGCAGGTGCTCGATACCGGCGATCGGCCGGAGCGCCCAGCTCATGTCCACCGCGATCCGGAGCCCCGGGTAGCCCTCTCCCCGGTACGCCGATGCCTGCCCGGCCAGCCATCCCATCGCGTGCTCCACGGCGAACGCGTGGTCCGCCAGCAGGCTGTCCTGGCTCGCTGCCACCACCATCTGCCCGGCCGCGGCAGCTGACTCGGCGGTGACCCCGCGCTGGGCCAGCTCCGCCAGCGCCCGGGGCGGAGCCGAGTCACTCAGCCACACGACCTTGAGGCCCCCGGCGAGCCCGTCGCGCACGAACGCGGCCGTCAGGTCGAGCAGCTCCTCGTTCTCGCCGAAGGTCAGGCAGGCATGGTCGTTGAGCGTCAGGTCGGTGACCTGCGTATCCGCGCTGATCGCTACCACGTCCGCTCCGCTGGCCAGAACGCCGGAAACCCCGCCGCGGCTCGCCCCGCAGCAGTGATCTCCAGACGGTAGCGCCCTCGGTCCGCGGGCGATACCGCACCCACCTCGAAAAGGACTGGCGCGGGCCGGCGAGGCCATCTCACTCGGCGAGGAGCAGGCGGTGCCAGGTGTCGGCCAGGAAGCGCTCGTATCGCTGCGGGCTCGAGGCACGCTGGCCGACCAACGGACACCGGGCTGCGCTACACCGATGTCTGGCAGGCCGAGGACGACTACGAGGCCTTCGCCGAGAACCGCCTGCACCCGGTCGTCCACCCGCTGCTGCAGGACATGCTCGGCTTCGTGCCGCCCGAGCCGCCCCGCACCGTGCTCGGCCTCATCGACGCCTGGACCGACCGGAACCCCGCCTGACCGGCACCTCAGCGACCAACGTCCACTCGGGTCAGGCAGGGCGGCTCGGCAGCAGTTCCCCGGCGGCAGCGGCCAGGGCCGCCTCGAGGCCGCCGAGCAGGGCGTCACACTCCTGCGGGGTGGTCACGAGCGGCGGGGCGATCAGCAGCCAGTCACCGAAGCGCCCGCTGTTCTGGCGACGCGAGTAGAGCAGGAGCCCGTGATCAAGGCCATGACGCAGGACAACAAGACCCGGATCGACGGCGGCGGGGAAACGGGCCAGCGTGTCCTGGTCGGCGACTAGCTCGATGGCGAGCAGCAGTCCGCGGCCGCGCACGTCGCCGACCAGCGCAGAGCGCTGCGCGATCGCGTCGAGTCCGGCCCGGAGCCGGGCGCCGCTGCGCTCGGCCCGTCCGATCAAGTCGCCGCCGGTGATCTCGTCGAGCACGGCGGCGCCGGCCGCGCAGGCGATGGGATTCGCGTCGTAGGAGTGAGAGACGCCGAAACCGGTGGCCGCGGAAAGCTCCTCGACGAGGTGCGCGGGCAGGAGCGCTGCGCCCAGCGGGGCGTAGCCGGCCCCGAGGCCCTTGGCGAGTACGACGGCGTCGGGCCGGGCATCGGGGAGGTGCTGGGCGGCCAGGAAGCGGCCTGTCCGGAAGGCGCAGACGCTCTCGTCAAACACGAGCCGGATGCCATGGCGGTCGCAGAGTTCGCGGGCACCGGTCAGGAACGAGGGATGCGGGACATTGACGCCCGAGGCCTGGCCGCCCACCGGTTCCAGCACGAACGCGAGGACCTGGTCAGGGCCGATACGGTCGACTGCCGACTCCAGCGCGGCCAGGCTCGCGGCCGCCGCGGCCGCGGGGCTTGCCGCCCGGAAGGTCAGCGGGGCGGGGATCTTCTCCGAGTACACGGCCATGGTCCCCCACAGCGCCGGCGCCTGCACGTCGCCGTTGAGCCCGAGGGTCTGCAGGGTTGCGCCGTGGTAGCCGGGCATCAGCGAGATGACCCGGTTGCGCTGTGGCCTTCCGGTCGCCACGGCATGAGCACGGAGGAATTTCAGCGCCATCTCCACGGCCTCGGAGCCGCCGGACGTGAGGTGCGCTCGCTCGAACCCGGCGCCGGCCAGCGCCGCGAGCCGCTCGGCGAGCGCTGCATTGGCAGGATGCCTGGTGGTCCGGGAATAGGTGTAGGTCAGCTTCCGTCCCTGCTCCAGCATGGCCTGGAGAACGCGCTCGTTGCCCTGGCCCAATGCCGCGAGGAACGGGCCCGAGCAGGCGTCGAGCAGGCGCCTGCCGCGGTCGTCAATGAGGTAGATGCCCTCTCCCGCGACGATCGTCGGCAGCGAGCGCGCCGTAGCACGGTCGAAGAAGACGTCCTGCGTGCCTCCGGCGGGCGGATAGCACCAGTCATCCATCACGTGTCCTCTCGTCATGAGGCTCCGGCAGCGAAGCGACTCACGGGCGGTCCCGGCCTTGCCGCGCACCGCCCTGATGGGATTCTCCACCTAGGCGGCTAGCCATCAGCTGGCCCTTGCCGGAAGGCATGTTTCGAGCCCACGTCGGGACGCTGACCGCGACCCAGGCCAGCGAGGTCCTCGGCGAGTCCCCGGCCAACTGCGCCTTCCACCTGCGGACGCTGGCCCGCTACGGGTACGTGGAGGAGGCCGGCGGCGGCCGCGGCCGGGAGCGGCCCTGGCGGCGCGCGCACCAGGAGATCGACATCCCGGCCAGCCTCGACGATCCGCAGGCTGCGCGGGCCGCCAGCGAGCTGGCCGACTTCCTGACCGCGATCCTGCTGGAGCGCGCCCGCAGCGCCCTGGCCGCCCGCAGCTCCTGGCCGGACGGCTGGGCGGACGCGCTCGGCTCGGGCGAGACCATCAGCTACCTGACCCTGGACGAGGCCCGCCAGCTCAGCTCGGACCTGCACGAGCTGATCGGCCGCTACAACGACCGGCTTGACCAGCCCGAGCTGCGGCCGGGCGGCGCACCGCCGGTCGAGATCCTCGGCATCGCCTACCCGCTCATGCACCTGGCCGCCGCCGGCCGCCTGGTGCACGAGCCGGCCCCGGCGGGCCCGGCTGCCCGCGCGGGCGGCGCCCGCCCGCTCGCACTGGAAGGCCGAGCTCACGGCCGGCCTGCGCTACATGGGCCGGACCAGGGCGCTGCGCAGGCTGCTGGTCACGGCGGTGCTCGTGCTGAGCGTCTTCGGCTTCATGGAGACGATCTGCTTCGCGGTCGTCAGCCAGGGCCTGCACCGGACGCCGCCGTTCCTCGGCGTGCTGATCGCCGTGCAGGCGGCCGGGGCGATCGCCGGCGCAGTCGCGGCGCCAGCGGTGATGCGGCGCACGAGCGAGCGCGCGCTCATCGCGGCCGGCCTGCTGGCGGCCGCGGCCGCCTGCCTGCTGCTGACCATCGCCGTGCTGCCGGTCGTCCTGGCCGCCTGCGTCATGCTCGGGCTGTGCCTGATGTGGGTCAACGTGGGCGCGATCACCCTGATCCAGCGGCGGACGCCGCCGCACCTGGTGGGCCGGGTCGACTCGGCGCTCACGCTGGCGGCCACGGTGCCCGAGGCCATCTCGATCGGCGCGGGCGCCGCGCTGATCGCGATCGTGAACTATCACCTGCTGCTGATCGTGATGGCGGTCGTGACCACCGCCTCCGTGGCCTACCTGCTCGCCGAGCCTGACTCGGCGCGGGAGGCTGGCTCGGCGCGGGAGGCTGGCTCGGCGCGGGAGGCTGGCGAGGAGTCCCCGGCTGCCGCGCCGGCCGGGTCCTGAGCCTGCCCGCGCGAGCCGCAGCTGCCTTCGTGACGAAACGGATAACTCCCCCGGCTCCCGACCCGCAGCCCGGCGCCGGCGTAGGTTGAGCTACGGACTCAGCACCCGTCACCTATCAGCGGAGGCCGGCGTGGCCGACGGTACCCCCATTTCGTACGAGGCAGCGGTCCCCGGCACGCCGGTGACCAGTTCCAGCGGCACCGAGATCGGCCGGCTGGAGCACGTGCTCGAGGTGCCCCAGCTGGACGTCTTCGACGGCATCGTGATCAGCACGGACGCGGGGCTGCGGTTTGTCGATGCTGACAACGTCGAGCAGATCACGACCACCTCGATCCGGTGCAGCATCGACGACGCGCAGGCCGCCCGGCTGCCGCCGCCCGAGGGGCCGCCGGTCTATCACGTCGACACGCTCAGGGAGGCGGGCGACTCGCTGCACGAGCGCCTGGGCCGGATGTTCCGCCGGCCGCACTGGACCAGGGAGTAACGGCAGCAGGACCTGCTACTACCCGCGGCCCGCGCTGCACCGCCTCACCAAGCTGTCCCGGCGGACCGGGAGAGTAAGCCGAATAGCCGACCTCCTGATCTCCCTCGAAGACGACCACATAACCCCTCGCGGCCGCTCCTTTCGCAGGCCCGCTTGCATCAGGATGCTTGCTTCGGTCTTTGGCTTCAAGGTTGCGCTCGGCTTGCCCGCCACGGTAACCAAGCCAGGTTTCCGAGGATGGGAGAAATGCCGATGCGAGCCGGCGAAAGCCACGTCAAAGTCAAGTTCCTGCCCGGATCCGGGCAGGAACTTGGCATTAGGCCGCCTCAGGCAGCAAGATGGGCTGGGTGCTTGACCGCGACCTCATCGACCGGGTAGCCGGCTCCGCAGGCCTGACGCCCGCGGAAGCTGCCCGGGTCGTGGCCGACGTGCTGGCCTGGTACCGCGAGCCAGTCGAGGACTACGTGCGTCGCCGTCATGCCCATTACCAGGTCTTCGGGAAACGCAATCCGGAGATTTTCGCGCTGATATCCGCCGAGCTGGCTGGCCGCGTCGTGGCCGCGCCCGCGCTGTCCGAACGTCAGCTGCGCCGCATCGTGTACGGCTGAGAAATGTACGGCTGAGAACCCGGAGGATCAAGATATGTGTGGAATCGTCGGCTACGTCGGCAACCAGAACGCTGTTCCCATCCTCGTCGAGGGCCTGTCCCGGCTGGAGTACCGCGGCTACGACTCGGCAGGCATCGCGATCATCGCTGCCAGGGGCACCCAGGTGTACCGGAAGGTCGGCCGCGTCCGCGACCTGGAAGCGTCGCTGCCCAGGCGCGCGGCCGGCAAGGTGGGGATCGGGCATACCCGCTGGGCCACGCACGGGCCTGCCACCGAGCAGAACGCGCATCCCCAGACCAGTGAGGACGGGCGGATCAGCGTCGTGCACAACGGCATCATCGACAACGCAGCCGTCCTGCGCGAGCGGCTGACAGCCCAGGGAGTCACCTTCGCCTCCGAGACCGATACCGAGGTCATCGCCCACCTGGTGGCCCGCTCCCCCGCGGCCACGCTGGAGCAGGCGGTTCTCGACGCGCTGGCCCGGGTTACCGGGACCTGGGCCATCGCGGTCATCGACGAGCGGAACCCGGACCGCATCGTCGCCGCCCGGAACGGCTCCCCGCTGATCCTCGGCGTCGGGGACCACGAGATGTTCGTGGCCAGCGACCTGTCCGCGCTGGTGCGGCACACCACGTCCGTCGTGCACCTGGACGACGGCGAGCTGGCCACGGTGACCGCATCCGGGTTCCGCACCTTCAGCCGGGACGAGGAGAACACCGAGAAGGCCCCGACCAGCATCGACCTCGATCTGGCCGAGGTCGAGCTCGCGGAGCACCAGCACTACATGCATAAGGAGATCCTGGAGCAGCCTTCCTCCATCGAGCGGATGCTGCGCGGCCGCCTGGACGACCGGTTCGGCACCGCCCGGCTGGACGGGCTCAACCTCGGGCCGCGCGAGCTGCGCGGCTTCCGCCGGGTCAAGATCCTCGGCTGCGGATCGGCCTACTACGTGGGGCAGATCGGCGCGTCCATGATCGAGGAACTGGCCCGCGTCCCCGCTGACGCCGAGCCTGCGTCGGAGTTCCGCTACCGGAACCCGATCATCGAGCCTGACACCCTGTATATCGCGGTGAGCCAGTCCGGCGAGACGGCCGACACCGCCTTCGCCGTGCAGGAAGTCAAGCGCAAGGGCGGCGAGGTCATCGGCCTGGTCAATGTCGTCGGCTCGACCATCGCGCGGGAGAGCGACGGGGGGATCTACCTGCACGCCGGGCCCGAGGTCGCGGTGGCGTCAACCAAGGCGCTGACGCACATGGCCATCGGCTTCGCGATGCTCGCCCTGGCGCTCGGCCGGGTCCGCGACCTGTCGATCACCGATGGCCAGCGGATCATCGCGGGGCTGCGGAAGCTCCCGGAGCAGATCGGCGACATCATCAGCGACGAGCCGCACATCGCGGAGGTGGCCAAGGGCCTGGCCGGCGCCCAGAGCCTGTTCTTCGTCGGCCGGGTGCGCGGCTTCCCCGTCGCCCGCGAGGGCGCGCAGAAGTTCAAGGAAGTGTCCTACCGGCACGCCGAGGCCTACCAGACCAGCGAGCTCAAGCACGGGCCGCTGGCGCTGATCGACGAGGGCATGCCCACGGTGGCGATCCTGCCGGACGACGAGCTCGCCGACCGCAACCTGGCCGCGATCCAGCAGATCATCGCGCGCAACGGGCCGGTCGTCACGATCACGCATCCCGGCGTCGCCGCCGGCGAGCTCGATGTCCCCGGGGTCACGGTCCCGAAGAATGAGCGGGAGCTCGATCCCATCCTGCTGATCATCCCGCTGCAGCTGCTGGCCTATCATGCGGCGCTCGCGCTCGGGCTCGACATCGACAAGCCCCGGAATCTCGCCAAATCGGTCACGGTGGAGTAACGGCGTCATACGGCCGCATTCGCCAGCTACCGCACCTCGGCGCGCCTCGCCGCGCGGATCGTGGAAGGCTGGGTGGATGAGCGAAACTGGGGAATCAACGCAGATTCTTGCTGACCGTCTTCGGCTGGGTGCCGGCTTCGCCGAATCCGAGCGCCCTCATGTCCTGGACCTGCTGGCCAGCCTGGAGCGGCACCTGGCCCGGTGGGATCCCGAGCAGGTGAACCTGGAGATCCGGGTCAAGGACCGGGGCGGTCCCGAGCAGCGCGTCACCCTGGAGGCCTGGCTGCCGGGCTGGCCCTCCGTCGTGGCCACGGTGGCCGACCCGGAGCTTGACCGCGGCGTGGTCGAGGCGCGCAAGGAACTGATCCGGCAGGTCGAGGACGAGAAGGCCAGGCGAGCCGCCCGCAAGGGCCATGCCACCCGGTACGGGTCTGCCTGAGCCGACGCTGAGCTGATCGAGATCGGCGTCTGGGCGGGCCTGCCCCGCGATCAGTTCCGGGACTGCGTCGTCAGCCGCCGCTACCTGGACTGGCCCGGCTACGTGACCGAGCGGGCCATGGCCCGCGGCGTGGCTGCCAACCCGACCGTGCTGGTCGACGGTGCCCAGGTGGACCCGGACGCGCGGATCATCGGGGCGGCGGTGGCGGCCGGCCACCGGCACCGGGCTCGAATAGCAGCGGGCTCGCATCCGGACCGCGGCCAGTCGCACAGCGCGGCGAGCACCGCTTCCTGCACGGCGTCCCGCGCCACCGGCATGCTGCCAGCCGTCCGGATGAGAGTCGCGAGGATCCGTGCGCCCTCCACCCGGATCGTGTCGGCCAGCCGGCCCTCGGCAGCTGCCACGACGCGATCAGGTCCACGCGATGACCGGGCGGAGCTCGACCGCCCCCGTTCCAGGGGACGAACGGGCCTGCCCTGCCCGGACATCATCCGCCCCGGAACTGCCGGCCGGGCCGTCCGGTCAGGCACGGCGTCCGAAACGTCAGATCCGCCCGGGATAATGAGGGGATGCTTGAGCGTCGGGCCGGAGATCTCGTTGGCAGGGCGGCGGAGCTGGGGCGCCTGCTGGGGCTGCTCGATCAGGCCGCTGCCGGGCAGCCCGTCGTAGCCCTGGTCAGCGGTGACGCGGGCGTCGGCAAGACGCGCCTGGCTGCTGAGCTCTGCGGCGTAGCCGCGCAGCGCGGCTTCACGGTCCTGTCCGGGCGGTGCGCCGAGCTGGGTGACAGCCTTCCCTACCTGCCGCTCGCCGATGCGCTGCGCAGCGCCGCGCCCGGCCCATCCGCCGCCTCGCTGCTGGACGCCCTCGCGGCACGCCCGATCCTGGGGCAGCTGCTGCCCGACCGCAGCGCCGCGGCCGCGAGCGGTGCCGAGTCGCCCGGCATGGCGCAGCAGCAGCTATTCGGCGCGGTGCTCGGGATGCTCGCCGAGCTGGCCGACAGCGCCCCCGTGCTGCTCGTGCTGGAGGACCTGCACTGGGCCGACCGGTCCACCAGGGACCTGCTCACGTTCCTGAGCAGGGTGCTGCACCGCGAGCGGGTTGCCCTCGTCGGCACGTACCGGACCGATGACCTGCACCGCGGCCATCCGCTGCGGGCGGTCGCCGCCGAGCTGGTGCGGCTGCCGAGGGTGACGGCGGTCGAGCTCGGGCCGCTGTCGGCCCAGGCGATGGCTGATCACCTGCGCTCGCTGGCGCCCCGCCGGCTGGAAGCGGCCGAGCTGGAGGCCATTATCCAGCGGGCGGAGGGAAACGCCTACTACGCCGAGGAACTGCTGGCCGCCGCAGCCGATGGCTGCTCCGATCTTCCGGCCGGCCTGGCCGAGCTGCTGCTCGACCGGGTCCAGCGGCTGTCACCCGAGGCTCAGCAGGTGCTGCGGGCGGCGGCCGTGGCCGGCCGCCGGGTCGACGACGACACGGTCATGGCGGCCAGTGGCCAGGCTCCCGCCCAGTACGACCTGGCCATCAGGGAGGCGGTGGCGAGCCAGCTGCTGGTGCCCGACGGGGACCAGGGCTACACGTTCCGGCACGCGCTGCTGCGCGAGGCCGTCTACGCCGACCTGCTGCCCGGCGAGCGGACCCGGCTGCATGCCAGGCTCGCTGAGCTGCTGGCCGACGAGGTGCGGCTGTCGACCGTGCCCGGCACCGCGGCCGCGCTGGCCCATCACAGCCTGGCCAGCCATGACGTTGCCGGGGCCTTCGCCGCCTCGGTCCGGGCCGGCCACGAGGCGGAGCGGCTGGCCGCGCCGGCTGAGTCGCACCGCCACTACGACCAGGCGCTGGCCTTGTGGGAGCGGGTCAGTGACCCGGAGAAGCTGGCCGGCCTGGACCGGGGGCGGCTGGCCTTTGAGTCCGCGACGAGCGCGGCCGCCAGCGGTGACGTGGCGCGCGCGGTCCAGCAGCTGCGCCGGCTGCTCGGCTTCCTGGCTGACGGCAATGACCCGGTGCTGCTGAGCCAGGCCAGCGAGCGGCTCGCCTACCTGCTGGTGGAGCTGGGCGAGCATGAGGCGGCCGTGCACGCGGCCAGGGCCGCCATTGACGCGCTGCCGGAGGAGCCGGCCCGCTGGGAGCGCGCCAGGGCGCTGGCCACCTACGTGCAGGCGCTCATGCACACCAGCGACCAGGACAGCGCACCCGAATGGGCGCAGCGAGCGCTGGCCGCGGCCCGGGCGGCCGGCTCGGCGGCCATGGAGGCCGACGTCCTGGTGTCGCTCGGCCAGCTCGAGGAGCGGGCCTGCCGCACCGATGCCGCGATCGAGCTTTTCACCAGCGCGTACCGGCAGTCGCTGGACGGCGGCCTGCACGTGGCCCTGCGCGCCGCGTTCCAGAAGGCCAGGGCGCACCTGGAACGTGGCGACCTGGACGACGCGAGCGCCGCCGCGCACGCCGGCCTGCTGCGCGCCGAGTCCGCCGGGCTCGGCCTGGCGCCGTTCGGGCTGGACCTGCAGTACCTGCATTACCTGGCGCATTACAACGACGGCGACTGGGATCATGCCCAGCAGCTCGCTGATGGCTTCCCGGTCCGGGTCACCGGGCCGCGCGAGGCCGTGCTCTCGGCCATGGCGCTGTTTATCGATGTCGCGCGGGGCAGCCCGGCTGTCGCCGACCGGCGGACCTGGCTGGAGCCGTTCTGGCCGGTGGACGGTTTCAGCGAGTACCTGGCCCGCGGCCTGCTCGCCGAGCATGCGCTCTGGCAGGGCGACATCGACGCCGCGGTCACCGACGCGACCGCCGCCATCAGCGTGCAGGTGGACCGGCTCGGCGGCCCTGCCCCGCAGCTGATCCGGGTGGCCGCGGTGGGGGTCGCCGCGCTCGCCGACCGGGCCAGCCGGGCCAGGGCCGGGGGCGACGAGGTCACCGCCGCGGCCTCGGTCGAGGCGGCCCGCGCCTTCATCGAGGCGGCCCGCGAGGGCGCAGCCTTCCGGCGCAGGCCCGCCTGGGTGCTGGGGGTCGACGGCCGGGCCTGGCTGGCGCGCGCCGAGGCGGAATGGCTGCGCGCGCAGGGTGCCAACGACCCCGGCGCCTGGCAGGCCGTGCTGGCGGAATTCGGCCCTGCGTTCGTCTACGAGACGGCCAGGACGCGATGGCGGCTCGCCGAGGCGCTGATCGAGGCCGGGCGCCGGGACGAGGCGGAACGTGAATGGCGGCTGGCCGTCGAGGTCGCTGACCGCCTCGGCGCCCGGCCGCTGCGGTCGGCGCTGACGGACCTCGGCCGCCGCTCCCGGCTGAGCAGCGGGTCAAACCCGGCCGCGACCCGCTCGGCGAGCGCGCTGCGCGGGCTGACCGCTCGCGAGGCCGAGGTGCTGCGCCTGCTCGCGGCGGGCCGCAGTAACAGGGAAATCGCCGCCGAGCTGTTCATCGCGCCGAAGACGGCCAGCGTGCACGTGTCCAACATCCTGGCCAAGCTCGGCGCGGCCAGCCGCACCGAGGCCGCCGCCATCGCTTATGCCGAGGGTGTCGGCCTGGCCGCCGGGCGGGAAGGCTGAGCTGCCGCGCCCGCCCGGCGGCCGGTGATCATCGTTCTGGCTGCCGGCCGGGACGCCCGGCGGCGGCCGGCTCGGGCCGCGCGGCCTGCCCGGCCACCGGCAGTCCGGACATCTGGGTCAGGAATTCCTCGTAGGTGTCAGGGATCACGGCGGCGGGCTGGACCGGGTCCGGGTCCGGAGCGGCGCGCCGGGACCGCCGGACCTGCCGGGCCAGCCGGGCCCGGGCGGCGCGACTGCGCATGTCGCTGGCTCTCTCGGCGGAGAGTGCCTGGGAGACGTAGGGGTGCATGAGGTCCTCCTCCGGTGCGGGGCCGCCTCTGCTGGCCCCGCACCACTGACCCTCGCGGTAAGGCCCCCGGCCCGGCATCGGGCATGCGCCTTATCTGTGCCGCCGCCCGCTGCTAAGGCACCGCGGGAGCGGCCCGGCCCGCGCCGGGCCGTCATTCGCCCCGGTCTGCTGGCGCGCGGCGCCCCGCGGCCTCAGCCTGCCCGCAGCGCGGCCAGGACATCCGCGGGGTCGGTCACCCGCCGCAGCGCCGCGCGGTTCGCGGCGCGCACGAATCCCTCGGCGACCTGGGCGTCCAGGAAGCTCAGCAGGCCGGCCCAGAAGTCGCCCACGTCCAGCAGCACGGCCGGCTTGACGTGCAGGCCGAGCTGCCGCCAGGTCAGCACCTCGAACAGTTCCTCAAGCGTGCCGAGGCCGCCGGGCAGGGCGGCAAAGCCGTCCGCCAGTTCCGCCATGCGCGCCTTGCGTGCGTGCATCGAGTCGACGACCTCGAGCCTGGTGATGCCATGGTGAGCGACCTCGGCTGTCATCATGGCCGCCGGGATGACGCCGATGACCTCGCCGCCCGCGGCGAGCGCGGCATCGGCCAGCACTCCCATCAAGCCGACGCGGCCGCCCCCGTACACCACCCCCGCGCCGGCCTCGGCCAGGCACCGGCCCAGCGCCCTGGCTGCGGTCGCGTACTTCTCGGCCCGGCCCATCGAGCTGCCCAGGAACACCGCGACGCGCATGACCGGCTCCGGCTGAGCTGGACCGGGAGCCTCCGTCACCCCACCCCCAGGCCGCCGACGACCGTCAGTTCCTGGCGGGTGAACTCACCGGTGAGCATCGGCATCGCCTGCCCGATGGCGGCCCTGGTCTCGGGCAGCTGGAGCGAGGCGTCATGCTGCTCCCTGGTAGCCCAGATCTCGCTGACCCAGATCGTGCGGTCGTCCGCCTCCGACACGCCGACCGCGTAGAGCTGGCACCCGGCGGCCCGCAGCCCGTCCGCGCCGCTGAGCAGGATGGCCACCACCTCGTCACGGCGGCCTGGCTGCGTCCGCATCGATCCGATGTATCCGTACGGCATGGCTCACGCCCTGATGAGTGCGATCTCGGGGATCGCCCGGTCATCCCGGAACCGCTCGATCACCATCCGGCTCAGCTCCCTGATGTGCATCCGACCTCCCGGTCCTCAGGCTGGCAGCCCGCGCGGCCGCCCGCAACCGCGGGCGCCCGGCCGGGCTACCAGCCCAGCTCGGCGGCCTGATAACGCAGGACCGCCTCCTCCAGTGCTGCCGGCCATGGTGCCTGGCGGGCCGTCATGATGGCCCGCGCCTCGCGGCGGAATACCGTCCGGGCCGCCTGCATGGCGGCGAGCACGCTGCCGGCCTCGGCCTGCGGCACCGCCAGGCCGCCGCAGCAGTCTCGCTGCGCCGGGCTGAGCCTGGCCGACCACTGCCTGACTCCCATCGGCGGCAGCTGCCGGGCCAGCACGGTGGGCGTGACCTGGTCCAGCCAGTCGCGCCAGCCCGCTGCCTCAGCACGTCGGGCTGCGGTTCGATGTGCACACCTGCAGCGTAGGCATGGCGGGCGGCGGCAGGACGGCCAGGGCTGCGCCAGTTAGCCCTGCGGCGAGCCGATTTCCCGGCTGCGGCCGCGGAACTCGGCGACGACCTCATCGCCGCGCCGGACCGTGACGTCGTAGATCCCGCTGCGGCCGTAGCTGACCCGCTCGGCGGCCGTGGCGACGAGCAGGTCACCCTCCCGGACCGGCGCGATGAAGGTGATGTCGGCCCCGGCGGCCACCGTGACGGGGCCCCGGCTATTGCAGGCGCAGGCGAAGGTGCTGTCGGCCAGCAGGAACACGTATCCGCCGTGCGCGATCGCGTGGCCGTTCACCATCGACCGCGTGACCGGCATGCGGACCACGGCGGTGCCATCGCGCGCCTCCAGCAGTTCCATGCCGAGCTGCCTGGATGCCTGGTCGGCAGCCCACATCGCGGCGGCGGGCCCGGACACCGGCCCGGCGGACGCCGGCGCCTGCCGCTGCGCTGGCTGCGGCCCTGAGCGGGCCGCCGGACCTGGCGCGGGATCAGGCGCTGGCTGCGGGACCTGCATGCGGTCTCCTTCACGGGTGCCCCGGCGGCTGCCCTTCCCCGCGACCATACCGGGGTCAGGCCGGGCAGCCCTGAGTAACGTGTCGATCATGTCTTCTTACCGGCAGCCGGGCACGGTCGTCACCGACCTGACCTTCCGCGTCCCGCTCGACCACCGGGATCCCGGCGGCGAGCAGATTGAGCTGTTCGCGCGCGAGATCGTCGCCGCGGAGCACGCGGGCGCCGAGCTGCCCTGGCTGCTGTTCCTGCAGGGCGGCCCCGGCTTCGGCGCGCCGCGGCCGGTGGGCCGGGACAGCTGGCTCGACCGGGCCCTGCAGGACTACCGCGTGCTGCTGCTCGACCAGCGCGGAACCGGCCGGTCCTCCCCCGCTAACTGCCGGACCCTGGCCCGGCTGGGCAGCCCGCAGGCGCAGGCGGATTACCTGGCCCTGTTCCGCGCGGACTCGATCGTGGCGGACGCGGAGATCGTCCGCGGCCGGGTGGCCGGCGGCCGGCCGTGGACCGTGCTCGGCCAGAGCTTCGGCGGGTTCTGCACGGTGACCTACCTGTCCAGGGCCCCGGACGGCATCCGCGAGGCGATCATCACCGGCGGCCTGCCGGGCCTGACGGCAACCGCTGACGACGTGTACCGGCTGACCTATCCGACGGTCATCGAGAAGAACCTGGCCCATTACCAGCGGTATCCCGGCGACGTGGCGCAGGTGCGACGGGTGGCGAGCAGGCTGCTCAGCAGCGAGACCAGGCTGCCGAACGGCGCGCTGCTGACCGTGCAGGCGTTCCAGGCGCTCGGCCCGATGCTGGGCGCGGCCACCGGCAGCCACACGCTGCATTACCTGCTGGAGAACCCGTTCGACGGGGACCAGCTCAGCGACGACTTCCGCTACCAGGTGCAGTCGCACCTCAGTTTCGCGTCCGGGCCGCTCTATGCGCTGCTGCACGAGGCCTGTTACGCCCGCGGCGGCGCGACGCGCTGGGCGGCGCAGCGGATCCGGGCCGAGTTCAGCGAGTTCGACGCGGCCAGGGCGCTGGAGAGCGACGATCCGGTGCTGTTCACCGGGGAGATGATCTATCCCTGGATGTTCGAGGCCGATCCCGTGCTGCGGCCGCTGGCCGCCGCCGCTGACCTGCTGGCGCAGCGGGACGCGTGGCCGGACCTGTATGACCCCGCCCGGCTGCGGCGCAATGACGTGCCGGCCGCGGCCGCGATCTACTTCGACGACATGTACGTTCCGCGGGACCTGTCGCTCGCGACGGCGCGGTCCGTCCGGGGGCTGCGGCAGTGGGTGACCAGTGAGTACGAGCACGACGGGCTGCGGGTCAGCAGCGGGATCGTGCTGGACCATCTGCTCGCCCTGGTCCGGGGCGAGCTGTGACACGCGGGCCTGGCCTGCCGTTACTGGGCGTGGCCCGGGCATATGCTGGCCGCGATGATGACAAGGACCTGCCTGTGCCTGATCAGCCGGGTGACTGCCGCCGGGCCCGAGGTGCTGCTCGGCCTGAAGAAGACCGGCTTCGGCTCCGGCCGGTGGGTCGGCCTCGGCGGGCACGTCGAGGAGGGCGAGAAACCGGTGGCGGCAGCCGTCCGGGAGGTCGAGGAGGAATCCGGCCTGCTCGTATCCGCTGACACGCTCGCCCATATGGCCGCCCTGACATTCCTCTTCCCGGCGCGCCCGGCCTGGGACCAGACGGCCGACGTCTACACCACGGGCGTCTGGCAGGGCGAGCCGGCCGAGTCGGAGGAGGTCGCGCCGCGCTGGTTCCGTCACGACCAGCTGCCGCTGGACGGGATGTGGGACGACGCCCGCTACTGGCTGCCGAGGGTGCTGGCGGGCGAGCAGGTGCGGCTGACGGTCACCTTCGCCGGCGACTGCGCGACGGTGGCGAGCATCCGCCAGGACTAGCGGCGCTGCCGCCGCTCGCGCGGCCGCCCGTCCGCTGCCCGGTCACGCCGGCGGCTCCCCCGCGATCCCATCGCTGTTCACTCCGGTGCCTTGATAGCCGTTGCCCCGATGGCCGTGTCCTGATGGCGAGTATCTTGATGACGAGCTATCGAGGAGGGCGGACGATGCGGCCTGTTCCGGCACGTGCGCGAGATCGCGGTGGGACGCACCGGATCCGGCTCGGAGTTAAATAGTTGTGATCAAGCAACCTTTTCGCGGTAGGCTTGCCGGACGTGCGGAAGACACCGGGGCAGGCGGGCGCGGAGCGAGCATCAGGTCATCAGGGCCAGGCCGGCCCGGGCCACGGTGACGGCAGGCCCGACCGGTACCGCTGGATAGCGCTGTCCAACACCACCCTCAGCATGACGATGGCCACGATCGACGCGTCCATCGTGATCATCTCGATGCCCGCCATCTTCCGCGGCATCCACCTCAACCCGACCGCGCCGGGCAACATCAGCTACCTGCTGTGGATGATCATCGGGTACCTGCTGGTCACCGCCGTGCTCGTGGTCACGCTCGGGCGGCTCGGCGACATGTTCGGCCGGGTGCGCATCTACAACCTGGGCTTCGTCGTCTTCACCCTGGCCTCCATCGCGCTGTCGCTTGACCCGCTCGAGGGCAGCGGCGGCGCGCTCTGGCTGATCGGCGGCCGGCTGATCCAGGCGGTCGGCGGCTCGATGCTGATGGCCAACTCGGCGGCGATCCTCACCGACGCCTTCCCGGCCAACAAGCGCGGCATGGCCCTGGGCATCAACCAGATAGCCGGGATCTCCGGGCAGTTCATCGGCCTGCTGCTGGGCGGCCTGCTCGCGGCGTGGGACTGGCGGGCGGTGTTCTGGGTGAACGTGCCGATCGGCGTGTTCGGCACCGTCTGGGCCTACCGGAGCCTGCGCGAGGTCGCCAGCACCCGGCGGACCAGCATCGACTGGGCCGGGAACATCACCTTCGCGATCGGTGCCGGCGGCCTGCTCGCGGCCATCACCTACGGCATCCAGCCCTACGGCGGGCATGCCACCGGCTGGACCAGCCCGTGGGTGCTGGCGGGCCTGGCGGGCGGTGCGGCCCTGCTCGTCGTGTTCGGCATCATCGAGACCAGGATCGCCGAGCCGATGTTCCGGATGAGCCTGTTCAGGATCCGGGCCTTCGCGGCAGGCAACGCGGCCAGCCTGATGAGCTCGATGGCCCGCGGCGGGCTGCAGTTCATGCTGGTCATCTGGCTGGCCGGCATCTGGCTGCCGCTGCACGGCTACGACTTCGTCGTGACCCCGCTGTGGGCCGGCATCTACATGCTGCCGCTCACCGCCGGCTTCCTGATCGCCGGACCGGTCTCCGGGTGGCTGTCGGACAAGTACGGCCCGCGCCTGTTCGCCACGGCCGGGCTGCTGGTGGCGGCCTGCGCCTTCACCGGGCTCATGCTGCTGCCGGTGGACTTCCCGTACTGGGCCTTCGCGCTGATCATTTTCGGCAACGGGCTCGGCTCTGGCCTGTTCGCCTCGCCGAATACCTCGGCGATCATGAGCAGCGTGCCCGCGGGCGACCGCGGCGCCGCGTCCGGGATGCGCTCCACGTTCCAGAACTCCGGCATGTCGCTGTCCATCGGCATCTTCTTCACGCTCATGATCGCCGGCCTGGCGTCGACGCTCCCCCGCACCCTGGGCAGCGGGCTGCGGGCGCAGGGCGTCCCGGCGGCGCAGGCCGCGCACATCGCCGGCCTGCCGCCGGTGAGCACGCTGTTCTCGGCGCTGCTGGGCTACAACCCGATCCGCAGCCTGCTCCAGTCATCGGGAGCACTGGCGAGGCTTCCGGCCAGGAACGCGGCCGCGCTCACCAGCAAGCAGTACTTCCCGCACCTGATCGAGGCGCCGTTCCACCACGGGCTGGTGGTGGTCTTCACCGCGGCCATCGCGATGTCCGTGCTCGGAGCGCTGGTCTCGCTGCTGCGCGGCCGCCAGTTCTACTACCAGGATCCGGTGGTTCAGGCGCCGCCGGCGGCGCAGGACGGCCTGGCCGGTGTCGCTCCCGCGGCCAGCCCGCAGGCCGGCCGCCAGCCGGCCAGCCGGCCCGTCGCGGGCGGGGGCGCCCGCCGGGGCGGGCCCGCCCCGGCGGGCGTGCGCCTGCCCCCCGCCGACGCCGAGTGATGGCCGTGCCGCGGCGGGCCGCCGCGGCCAGGGGCCGCCCCGCCGGGCCGCCTGCTTCCGGGCCGCCCGTCGCCGGCCGCGCCCGCGGCAGCGCGACGAACCCGGGCCGCGCGGACCGCGTACCATGGTGGCGTGCCGCGATATGAATTCCGCTGCCGGTCCTGCGGGGACACCTTCGAGCAGACCCGGCCGATGACCGAGGCGTCCGCGCCCGCGACCTGCCCGCAGGGCCACGACGACACCGTCAAGCTGCTGTCCGCGGTCGCGGTCGGCGGCCGGGCAGGCTCGCAGCAGGCCGCGCCGCGCGGCGGGGGCTGCTGCGGCGGCGCCTGCGGCTGCGGCTGAGCCGCTAGCTGCCGGGCCCGGGCCGCGAGGCTGCCTCGCGGCCGCCGGCCGCGATGGGGCCGGCCCGGTGCGCCGGGCTGCCGGGCGGCCAGCAGCGGCAGGCTGCCCAGCGCGATGCCCGCGAGGATCGCGGCCCCGCCGAGCACCTGGCGCGGTCCGGCCGGGTTGCCGAAGATCACCACGCCGGCCACGGTGCCGACCAGCGGCTCGAGGTTGAGGAAGGCCCCGGCGGCCTCGGCGGACACCCGGCTCTGCCCGTAGGCGAACAGGGTGAAGGGCACCAGCGTGCCCGCGGCCACCAGCGCGGCGGTGGCCGCCACGGCAGCCGGGCTGGCCGGAGCGGCGGGCGCGTGCTCGGTCAGCATGGCGAACGGCAGGCTGGCGAGCGCGGCGCCGGCGAACTGCACGGCGGTCAGCGCGACCGGATCGCGCCCGCGCAGCAGCCGCGCCTGCGCCACGGTGAAGGCCGCCGACAGCAGCAGTGACGCCAGCACGAGGCCGTCACCGGCCGGGCTCGCGCCGCCGGCCCGGCCGCCGGCGACCACGCCGACCCCTGCCAGCGACACCGCGAATCCGGCCCAGGCCAGCGGCCGGGCCACGCTGCGGTGCCAGAGCGCCGCGATGATCGCGACCAGCACCGGGGCGGCGCCGATCAGCAGGGCCGCTTGGCTGACGCTGGTGCGCGCCACGCCGGCGTTCTGCAGGATCACGGACCCGCCGTAGCCGACCGCGCCCGAGGTCAGCACGGCCGGGCTGCAGGCCCGGCGCAGCCGCGAGGCATCCCTCCGGCCGGCCACGGCCAGCAGGATCGCGGCGGATGCGCTGAACCGCACGGCGGTCAGCCAGCCCGGCGGCAGCCAGGTCAGGGCGAGCTTGGACAGCGGCACCGTGGTGCCCCAGAGCAGCCCGGCGCCCGCGAGCGCGGCGATGGCGAGACGGCGGTCGGTGGTCATGCCGCCATAGTGCCTGCTGATGGCACGAATTTGACGCTTAGGCAGAACAGCCAACTAATATTCAGTAACATGGCCGTTGAACTTGATGAAATTGACGTTGAGCTGCTCAACCTGCTGCAGGCCGATGCGGACCGCACCAACCTGGAGCTGGCTGGCCAGGTGGGCCTTTCCCCCGCCGCGACCCTGCACCGGGTCCGCCGGCTGAAGGAGTCCGGCGTGATCCGGATCATCAGCGCCCGGCTTGATCCGCCGGCGGCCGGGTTCCCGCTGCAGATGTACGTGATGGCCGCCCTGGCTCGTCATGACCCGCGCGCGACCAGCATCTTCGAGGCGGAGGTCCGGGCCCTGCCGCAGATCATCGCGGCCGACAACGTGGCGGGCGAGCTGGACTACCTGCTCACCGTCGTGGCCAGGGACGTCGCCGAGCTGCAGCAGGTGCTCGCCGCGCTGGCCACCAGGGGCGGCCAGCGGCTGGTCACCTACCTGCGGCTGGAGGAGGTCAAGCCGCCCTCCCGGCTGCCGCTGGCACCGACCGCCCCGGCCCCCGGCGAGGGGCGCCGGGCCCGGCGCGCGGCCGGGCGCACGCGGCCGGCCGGCTAGTCGCCTGCTAGGCGGAGAAGCGCTCGACCTGCCGCATCTTGTTGGTCGCGTCCAGCGCCGCCACCTTGTAGGACTCGGCCAGCGTCGGGTAATTGAAGACCGCGTCGACCAGGTAGTCGATCGTGCCGCCGCAGCCCATCACCGCCTGGCCGATGTGCACGAGCTCGGTGGCGCCGGTGCCGAACACGTGCACGCCCAGCAGCCTGCGGTCCTCCGGCGAGACGAGCAGCTTCAGCACGCCGTAGGAGTCGCCGATGATCTGGCCGCGGGCCAGCTCGCGGTACCGGGACACGCCGACCTCGAACGGGATGCACTCCTCGGTCAGCTGGTCCTCGGTCTTCCCGATGAAGCTGATCTCGGGCAGGCTGTAGATGCCGATCGGCTGCAGCAGGTGCGCCGTGTGCACCGGCTCCCCGCAGGCGTGGTGGGCGGCCATCCGGCCCTGCTCCATCGAGGTCGCGGCCAGGGCCGGGAAGCCGATGACGTCCCCGACCGCGTAGATGCTCGGCACCGGGGTGCGGAAGAACTCGTCCACCGCGATCCGGCCGCGCCGGTCCGCCGTGAGGCCCGCGGCCGCCAGGTTCAGCTCGTCGGTCTGGCCCTGCCGCCCGGCCGAGTACATGACCGTGTCGGCCGGGATCCGCTTCCCGCTGGCCAGCGACGCGATCGCGCCGTCGGGCCGTGCCTCCACGGCCGCCACCGTCTCGCCGAACCGGAACGTCACGGCCAGGTCCCGCAGGTGATACTTGAGCGCCTCGACCACCTCGAGATCGCAGAACTCGAGCATCCGGTCGCGCTGCTCGACGACCGTCACCTTCGTGCCGAGCGCGGCGAACATGGACGCGTACTCGATGCCGATGACGCCCGCGCCCGCCACCACCATCGACCGGGGCACCCGATCCAGGTGCAGGATGCCGTCGGAGTCGATGATCGTGCGCTCGTCGAACGCCACCGACGCCGGGCGGGCCGGCCGGGTGCCGGTGGCGATCACGATGCTCGCCGCGCTCGCCTGGCGGGCGCGGCCGTCCGGATCGTCGAGCTCGATGGCCGTGGGGCTGACGAAGCGGGCCGTCCCGGTCAGGATCGTCACCCGGTTGCGGGTGAGCTGGCTGCGGACGACATCGTTCTCCCGGCTGACGACGTGCTGCGTGCGGGCGGTCAGGTCGGCGATGGTGATCTCGTCCTTGACCCGGTAGCTCTGCCCGTACATCTCGCGCTGATCCAGGCCGGTCAGGTAGAGCACGGCCTCCCGCAGCGTCTTGGACGGGATGGTGCCGGTATTCAGGCAGACGCCGCCGAGCATGTTCGGCCGCTCCACGATGGCGACCCGGCGCTCCAGTTTCGCCGCGGCAATCGCGGCCTTCTGCCCGCCGGGGCCCGATCCGATGACAATCAGGTCAAAGTCATGCACGCTCTCCAGTGTGACGACCCGGCCGGTCTGGCGATAGAGCGCGCAGCGTCCGGCTGCCGCCGTGCTCGGGCAGCGGCTGGCCGGTAACTCGTTCCGAGCCGCCGGCGGCCCCGCTGGCCAGCCGGTCAGGCGCCCCGGCATGAAGGCGGCGCGGGGGCGGCGCGCTGCCTCGCTAGAGCCAGCTGACCCGCGCGCTGACGAGCTCGCCCGCGGGGGCGGCCGCGAGCTCGCCGGCCCTGACCTTCTCCAGCAGCTCGGCCAGGGCCCGGCTGATCTGCGGGACCCAGGCGCGCAGGCTCTCGGCATCGGCGCGCAGCGCCGCGTCCGGCTCGATACCGGACAGCTCCAGCAGCCGATCCAGGTCCGACAGCATCCCGGCGACCCATTGCACCGGGCTGGCCGACAGCTCCGGGTCGAAGACCCGGCTGCCGGGCTCCCAGTTCCGCAGGCCAGGGTGATGGTGCGCCCGGTTCAGGCTGCCCGGCGGGCCGTCCGCGGTCTCGAGCAGGTCGGCCCGCCAGATCGGCTGGCCGACCTTGATCGGGCGGGCGGAGTAGATCGACCCGGTCAGCCTGCCCTGCTCGAGCATCCTGACCTCCAGCCGGACGCCGCGCTCGGCACCCTCCTGGCCCGGCCCGGGCGAGGGATCGACGAAATACAGGTCGCTCATCAGCACGCCGATCCGGTCGAAGCCGAATACCTGCAGCATGGGCAGCTCCTCACTCGCCGGGCCGGGCGCCGTGCCCGCGGCCCCGGCTCCATCCTCGCCGCTGCCGCGCCGCCGGGCTAGCGCGGATTCGGGCGGCCGACGTTCCAGTGGCGGGCGTCGGTGCCGAGCCAGGACTTGTCCGGCCCGCTGGGCTGGACGAGGAACCGGCTGATGGCCAGCTGGCCGCGCGATAAACCCGCATACCGGGCCGTAGATCGATAGCGCGCTCACTGGTATACTGCCCGTTAACTTCCTGTTAGCGCATTCTTTATTCATTGTTAATTGCTGGACTGCGCGATTATCCGGTGAGGTCTTATTGTGCAGAATGGCTCTCGTGAACTGGTTCTCAATGCCGGCGCGGGAGTCTGGCCGGGTGACGTCGTCGCCGCGGCAGGCCCCCGCTTCGGCCTGGCCGACGGTGGCGGCAGCGCTACCCTGCGGCGTACCTGGCTGGATACCTTCGACTGGCGCCTCTACCGCGCCGGGCTGACGCTGGAGCAGGTCAGCCGGGCCGCCATGAGCGAGCTGACCCTCACCGCGCGGGACGGCGAGGTGGTCGCCGCGGCGCCGCTGGCCGCTGGCCGGCCCGGGTCCCGGGTCAGCTGGCCCAGCCTGCTGAGCGGCCTGCCGGTCGGGCCGCTGCGCGAGCGCCTGGAGCCGGTCGTCGGCGTCCGCGCCCTCATGCCGGTGGCCAGGGCGGTCAGCAAGGTACGCGAGCAGCGGGTGCTGAACTCCGACGGGAAGACTGTCGCCAGGATCGCCGTTGACCGGATGGCGGTGACCTACCCGTCGCGCGCGCAGGCCGCGCCCCGGCTGCTGCTGCGCCCGGTCCGCGGCTACCAGGCCCAGGCGTCGCGGCTCGCCAGCGCGCTGCTGGCCGTTCCGGGCGTCGCTGAGGCCAGCCTGCCCGTCCTGGACCTCGCGCTGGCCGCAGCCGGCCACTATCCGGCCGAGTCTGCCGTCAGGGCCGATATCCAGCTCGACGCCGACATGCCGGCCGCGGCGGCGCTGGCGACGGTGCTGACGGCCCTGCTCGACACGCTGGAGGCCAACGTCAGCGGGACGATCAGGGACATCGATACCGAGTTCCTGCATGACCTGCGGATCGCCGTTCGCCGCACCCGGTCCGCGCTCAAGCTGGCCGGCGGCGCGCTGCCGGACCGGCTGGCGCGGCGATTCCGGCCCGAGTTCCGCTGGCTGGGCGCGCTGACCACGCCGACCAGGGACCTCGATGTGTACCTCGAGGAATTCCCGCGGATGGCCGCGGGGCTCGTGGCCGCCTCCCCCGCCGAGCTGGCGCCGCTGCTTGAGCACCTGGCCGCCGATCGTGCCGCGGCGCAGCGCCAGCTCGCCCGCGGGCTGCGTTCTGCCCGGTTCTCCAGGCTCGCCGCCCAGTGGCGCGAGGCGCTGGCCGGGGTGCCCGCGTCAGCGCGCAGCCGCCCGCGCGCCGGGCAGCTCGCAGCCGGGCGGATCGCCCACGCCAACCAGCGGGTGCTGGCCGGCGGCGCCGCCATCACGCCCGCCTCGCCGGCTGCCAGCCTGCACGAGCTGCGCAAGCGCTGCAAGGAGCTGCGCTACCTGATGGAGATGTTCCGGTCCCTGCACGACCCGGCGGAGCACTGGCGGGCGGTGCGGGAGCTGAAGGCCCTGCAGGACTGCCTGGGCGAGTTCCAGGACACCGATGTCCAGGCGGCCCGGCTGCGGGCCTTCGCTGATCAGCTGATGGAGGAGAAGGTGGCCCCGGCCGCTACCCTGCTGGCCATGGGCGAGATCGCGGCCGGGCTGACCCGGCGCGAGCGCAAGGCGCGCGGCGAGTTCGACGAGCGGTTCCGTGACTTCATCAGCCCGCCCAGCCAGGACCGGATCCGGGCGCTCACCGCGGCGGCGAGATGAAGGTCCTCGCCACTTACAACATCAAGGGCGGGGTCGGCAAAACGTCCACGGCTGTCAACCTCGGCTACCTGGCCGCCAGGGACGGCTATCGCGTGCTGCTGTGGGACCTGGACCCGCAGGCCGCCGCGAGCTTCCTGTTCCGGATCCGCCCGCGGGTGAAGGGCGGCGGGAAGGCCCTTATCGCCGGCACGAGGGCCATCGCGGACGCGGTCAAGGGTACCGACTTCGAGAACCTCGACCTGCTGCCGGCTGACTTCACCTACCGGAACCTCGACCTCATGCTGGACAGCTCCCGGCGGCCCGCCCGCAAGCTCGCGTCCCTGCTCCGGCCGCTGCGGGCCGAGTACGACATCGTCATCCTGGACTGCCCGCCCAGCATCTCGCTGCTGTCGGAGAGCGTCCTGCACGCGGCTGACCTGCTGCTGGTGCCGCTGATCCCGACCACGCTGTCGGTCCGGACGCTCGACCAGCTCACGGAGTTCATCGCGGGCTTTGACGGGCGCCGCCCGAGCGTGCTGGCGTTCTTCTCGATGATCGACCGGCGCAAGCGGCTGCACCAGGACATCGCCGGCCAGCTGCCCGCCGGGCGGGCGGACTTCGCCTTGACGGTCATCCCGGCGCTGTCGGTGATCGAGCGGATGTCGGTGGAGCGGGCTCCGGTGGCCGCGTTCGCGCCGCGCAGCCAGGCCGCCCAGCGCTACGCGGAGCTGTGGCGGGAGGCCGCCGCGCTGGCGAGGCTGCCGGAGCCCCAGCCGCCTTCGAGGCCGGTCAGGGCAGTTCCCGCAGGAACCGGATCATCGCGGCGCTGACCTCGGCGGGCCGCTCCTGCTGTGTCCAGTGCCCGCAGCCGGGCAGCAGCACGGGATCGCGCAGCCCGGGCGCGAAGTCCCGCAGCCGCCCGATCATCTGCCGGGCGCCGGGGAAGCTGAGCACCAGGTCCCGGTCCCCGGCCAGGTACAGGGCGGGGACCAGGACGGGCGCATGGTGCCAGGCGCCGGTCAGCTCCCAGTTGCGGTCCAGGTTGCGGTACCAGCTGAGCGGCCCGGCGAAGCCGGGCTCGGCATACTGGGCCGCGAACGCGCTGATGTCGGCGGCGCTCAGCCAGCCCGGCAGGACCGGCGGATCGGCGCACACGTCCAGCAGGCCGCCGCCCGGCGGGACGACCGGCACGCCGCCCGGCCCGTCGCCGGACGCGCTGAACAGCAGCTTGCGGAAGGTAACGGCAAGGTCGCGCTCCAGCTCCGCCTCGGCCACGCCGGGCTGCTGGAAGTACGCCATGTAGAAGCCATCGCCCAGGCCGGCCCGCATGGCCGGGACCGGGGCCGAGCTGCCCCGCGGCCGGTAGGGCACGCTCAGCCCGATGACCCCGCAGATCCGGTCCGGCCGGAACAGGGCGGCATGCCAGGCGACCGGCGCGCCCCAGTCGTGGCCGGCGACCACGGCGTGCTGCTCGCCGAGGGCATCTATCAGGGCCAGGACGTCCCCGGTGAGATGCAGGATCGTGTAGTCACCGGTTCGGACGGCCGTGCCGGGGCCGCCGGGCGGCCCGGTCCGGCCATAGCCGCGCTGGTCGGGTGCCACTGCGTGAAAGCCGGCCTGCGCCAGGTCGGTGAGCTGGTGCCGCCAGGAGTACCAGCTCTCCGGGAAGCCGTGCAGGAGCACCACCAGCGGGCCGCTTCCCGCCTCGGCGATATGCATGCGCAGGCCGCCCGCACTGACGTAGCGGTGCGTGACGCCAGGGAGGTCAGGCTCGGACTGTGCCATCCCCGGAGAATAGCCCGCAGGGCCCCGTAACGACCCGGCCACAGAGCGTCATACCTCGTCTTTATGGCTAATTGCCCGCACAAATGGCTGCCTGGCAGGCCATGCTGTAGATGAGGAAATCTGTCTGCCTGAGGGGGGCCAAGTGAGCCGCAGGCTGCTTCGGCTGGAGATTCCGGTCTTCCCGGAGCGCATGATGTTCCGGATCCATGATGCCAGTGACCCGGATGCGCCCGGCGGGCCGACCGTGCCCGTTGAGTCCCTGATCAGCACCAGCAGGGATCAGCTGCTGGTCGCCTGCGCGCAGGAGCACGTGGGCGTGCAGCTGACGGTCGAGGAGTGGGACGACGCGCCGCCCCCGTTCAGCGACGGCTATGAGGACGAGGCCAAGTGCACCCTGTACCTGCGCGGCCACCTCAGCGTGGACATGGGCTCCATCGGCTACGCGGTGCGCGCCATGCGGCTCAGCGGCGGCGTGGGCGATTACGGCGTGCGGGTGTACACGAGGAACCGCAGCGCAGCCGTCGACCGGTATAAGGAGCTGTTCCAGCTGCACCCGGACCTGCTCGGCGATGAGTTCCAGCAGGCACGCAAGCGCCTGGAGGGCCTTGAGCAGTACCTGCTGCAGGTCTGGCGCGAGTCCTGACCGCGTGAGCGCCCGGCGGGCGGGCAGGCTCCCAGCCGGGCGGCCCGAACGCGGGCGCTCGCCGCTGCCCCGCGAGCACGGCTAGGCGGCCGCCGGACCCGGGCACGCGGCTACGGCGAGCCCGCGGCGGGCTGATGGCTGGCCGCAGGCACGGCCGGGCGCGTATGGTCCGGCGCCGTCCTGCCCGCGGACCGGAACGGGCTCACTGAGTACATCAGCACCGCCACCAGGGCGATCATGGCCAGCGACAGGACCGAGATAATCAGCCTGGCTCGCGGGGAACGCAGCACGGGCAGCATCGATGGCTGCCCGAACAACGCAAGCCGCGAGGCCAGCTTCGGATCATCGCCGGCGAGCCTGCGCTCCATCTCGTCAAGGATGCGCTGCTCATCCATGGAAAGCGCCACTCCGACACCTCCGGCCACCTGCAGCCGCCGCTGCTGTCCTGCTGTCCGCCCAGATCGGGGCTGCCCTCACTATGCCCTGAACCCGATTCTTTACCCGTCTTTTGCTGTCCGGCAAGAGGAAGCTGCGGACGGGCGGTCCGATCGGCCGTGCGGACGCCGTGCAGCGGTCGCGGCGCGGCAGTACGGGGCCGGGGCATCGAACGGGTATTTGAACGAATCGAATGCTCGTTCTATGGTGGTCCATCATGCGATGGGATGCGCTGCGGCTCGACGGTGCCGGCGACAACGGGAGCCAGCCCGGCCCGGGCCGGTCCGCCAGCCGGGCCCCGGCACTGTTCGGGCGCGAGGCGGTCGCCCGGACATTCGACACCCCCGGCTTCCGCGGGATGACCTTCTTCGAGGTGCACGCGAAGTCGATCATCAACCGGGTGCCGGACGCATCCAGGGTGCCGTTCCGCTGGACGATCAACCCTTACCGGGGATGCAGTCATGCCTGCTCGTACTGCGCGGCGGGCGAGACTCCCGTCCTCATGGCGAGCGGGCGCACCGCGGCGCTGGCCGACATACGGGCGGGCGACCTGATCTACGGCACCGTCCGCAGCGGGTGCTACCGCCGCTACGTGATCACCGAGGTCCTGGACCACTGGTCCACGGTGAAGCCCGGATACCGGATCACCCTCGAAGACGGGACCCGGCTCATCGTCAGCGGTGATCACCGGTTCCTGACAGACCGCGGCTGGAAGCACGTCACCGGCACGGAGCAGGGCGCCGGCCGGCGGCCGCACCTGACGTCCAGCAACAAGCTCATGGGGGTGGGCGCCTTCGCGGAGCCGCCGAAGGAATCAGCCGATTACCGGCGTGGTTACCTGTGCGGAATGATCCGCGGCGATGCCAGTGTCGCCTCGTACTGGTATGACAGGCCGGGCGGCTCCCGCGGTGAGGTGCACCGCTTCCGGCTGGCGCTGGCCGATACCGAGGCTCTGGACCGGACGCGCGGCTACCTGACCCGAATCGGCATCGGCACCACCGAGTTCGCATTCGCTGAGGCGACTGCCGTGCGGCGGAAAATGACGGCGATTCGCGCGCAGGATCGAGACTCGGTGCGGGCTATCCGGTGGCTCACGGAGTGGCCTGCCGCACCGACGCTGGACTGGCGAAAGGGATTCCTGGCCGGCATCTTCGACGCCGAGGGCAGCTGCGCGCTGGGTCTGTGGCGGGTCGCGAATACTGACATGGAGGTCATCGGCCGAACGATGGAGTCGATGCGAGCGCTGGGCTTCGACGTTGTCCTGGAAGACCGGAACCAGCCCAGCGGGCTGCCATTGCGATACGTTCGGCTGCGCGGCGGGCTCAGGGAGGTACTCAGGTTCTTTCACGCCACGGATCCGGCGATTACCCGCAAGCGCAGCATCGCGGGCGCGGCTATCAACAGCGGGGCCCGGCTAGGCGTGGCCTCGATCGAGCCGCTCGGGCTGGATGTTCCCATGTTCGACATCACGACGGGGACGGGCGACTTTATCTCCGATGGCGTCGTGAGCCATAACTGCTTCGCTCGCAATACCCACACTTACCTGGACATGGATGCCGGTCTCGACTTCAACTCCAGGATCGTGGTCAAGGTCAATGCCCCCGAGCTGGCCCGGCGGGAGCTGGCCGCGCCCCGGTGGCAGGGCGAGCAGGTGGCCATGGGCACGAACGTGGACTGCTACCAGCGGGCCGAGGGGCGCTACCGGCTGATGCCCGGCATCATCGGCGCGCTGACCGAGGCGGCGAACCCGTTCTCGATCCTGACCAAGGGCACCCTCATCCTGCGGGATATCGAGCTGCTGGCCGCCGCCGCCGGGGTGACCGACGTCGGCCTCAACGTTTCCGTCGGATTTGTCGATAAAGAGCTATCCCGACTTGTCGAACCAGGGACCCCGAGCCCGGCCCGCCGGCTGGACGTGTGCGCCGCGCTGACCGCCCGCGGGCTGCGCTGCGGCGTCCTGATGGGGCCCGTGCTGCCGTTTCTCTCCGATTCCCGCGGGCAGCTCGCCGAGACCGTGCGGCAGATCGCCGCGGCCGGCGCGACTCATGTCAGCCCGATCGTGCTGCACCTGCGCCCCGGCGCGCGCGAGTGGTACCTGCGCTGGCTGCGCGACCATCATCCCGGCCTGGTCTCCGCCTACGCGAAGCTGTACGGCTCGCGGGCTTACGCGCCGCGCGAGTACCAGCAGCAGATCGCCGCGCAGGTGTCGGAGCTGGCGAGTCAGTCCGGGGTAGGCCGCGCCAGCCCGGCGCGGGCGCGGCGGCTGCCGCGCCGTCCGCCGGGGCCGCCGGCCGGGCGCACCCCGGCCACCGGGCCGGCTGACGTTCAGCTCTCGCTGCTGTGACCCGGCGGCGCCGCCGGGGCCGCCGGGGCCGCCGGCGTCACTGGCAGCCCGGCGGCCTGCCAGGCCCGGAAGCCGCCATCGAGGTCGGTCGCGCGGCTCACGCCGAGATCCTGCAGCGCCGCCGCGGCCAGGCTGGAGGTATAGCCCTCCGAGCAGACGACGATGACCTGAAGGTCGTAGCGCGCGATCGGGAGCCGCGCGCTGGATGCCGGGTCGAGGCGCCACTCCAGGACATTGCGCTCGATCAGCAGGGCACCGGGGATCTCGCCCTCGGTCGCGCGCTGCGCCTGCGGCCTGATGTCAACGAGCGCGGCTCCCCGGCCGGCGGCCTGCTGCGCCTCCGCCGGTCCCAGCCGCCGCAGCCTGCCGCGGGCCGCCGCCAGGATCTCGTCGATGGTCCGGCTGCCGGCCGGCCGACTGCTCATGTCCCGCCTTTCCGTGGTGCCCGTGCGGCGGAACAGTAGCCGGCCGCCATCTATCTGGCCGGCGCCGGGCGGATTCGCTGATGCGTCCCCGGCTTGACGGCGGCGTGCTACCAGGCTTCTCCCGCCGCGTCGGTACCCGCGTGCACCAGGCCGGCCGGGGACATCCGGTACCGGCGCATGGCGGACAGCGGCGGTGAGTAGGCGTGCACGCTGACCGCTGGCCCGGCTGAGACGTTGCGGACGTCGTGCAGGTGCGCGGAGCCGAAGGTGCGCACCGACGGGGCACTCAGCACGCGGCTGCGCACCCCGGTGCGCCCGACGGCGGCCGTCCGTTCCTGCAGCGAGCCCAGGGCAAGCGCGAAGGCGCCGGCCGCATCGCCGTGGTCATGAAATCCGGTTGCCTGCCCCGGCAGCCAGCTGAGCAGCCACACCTCGTAGTCGGTGGTGAGGTCCAGCCGATAGAACCAGCGCCGCTCTGGCACGAAGCGCAGCACGCCCTGCCAGCTGCCGGGCGATGCGGCAACGGAGCTGACGATCTGGCCGAGCCGCGCCGGGCTGAGCGCGGCCGCCGGGAGAGCCGTCGGTGACATCCTATTAATCCAATCGCTTAAACAGGAATATACCCGAACGGTAGCACGCGGCGCCCGGTTCCGGTAGCGCCGTGACCGGCGACCTCGCGCCCCCGCGGCTGCGGCCTCGCGGCTGGCCGCCCGGCTGGAATCCGGCCGATGGCCCGGCTGCAGCCGGGCCATCGGCCGGCCCTTCCGGCTGCCGCACGTAAAGTGGTCTGCCGTGGGAGCCCTCCGCGCGGATGCAGGCAGGCGCATGCCTGAGCGGCTGCTGGCCAGGACCGCCATGATCGCCGATCCCGGGGACCTGGTGGCCGGGCTGCCCTCGCCGTCCGCGCTGGCCTGGATCCGCCGGGGCGAGGGGCTCGTCGGCTGGGGCGAGGCGGCCCGGCTGACCATCCCGGCCGGCGAGGACCGGTTCACGGCAGGCGAGAAATGGCTCCGCGAGCTCTTTGACAGCGCCGAGGTCAGCGACGAGCTTCAGCAGCCGGGCACCGGGCCGGTGGCGTTCGGCAGCTTCACCTTCGATCCGGCCTCCGACGGCTCCGTGCTGGTTGTCCCGCGTGCCGTCATCGGCCGTCGCGGCGGCACCGCCTGGCTCACCACGATCAGCGATGGCAGCGAGCCGGAGCAGCCGGAGCCGGCGCACGGCCAGCCGGCCGAGGTCCGCTGGAGCGACGGCAGCCTCTCCGCCCCGCAGTGGGAGCAAGCGGTGACGGCGGCGGTGGCCAGGATCAGGGCCGGGGAGCTGCGCAAGGTCGTGCTGGCCAGGGACCTGTACGCGACCGCATCCGAGGTGATCGACGCCCGGCTGGTCCTCGGCAGGCTGGCCAGGCGGTACCCCGACTGCTACACGTTCTCCTGCGCCGGCCTGGCCGGCGCTACCCCCGAGCTGCTGATCAGGCGCGAAGGCGACCGGGTGCACTCGCTCGTGCTGGCCGGGACAGCGCCGCGCGGCCGGAACGCGGCCCAGGACGATGCGCTGGGCGCCGCGCTGCTCGCCTCGGCCAAGGATGTGGAGGAGCACACCTACGCGGTGGCCGACGTCCGGTCGGCGCTGGGGCGGCTCTGCGATGACCTGGATGTCTCGGCCCAGCCAGAGCTGCTGCGCCTGGCCAACGTGCAGCACCTGGCGACACGGGTGCACGGGCGGCTGGCAGCTGCCCCGGCTAGCCGTCCCTCGGCACTCGCCCTGGCGGCCGCGCTGCATCCCACGGCGGCGGTCTGCGGCACGCCTGCGGCCGTCGCCATGGAGCTCATCCGCGACCTGGAGGGCATGGACCGGGGTCGTTACGCCGGCCCGGTCGGCTGGCTGGACGCCGCGGGCAACGGCGAGTGGGGCATCGCGCTGCGCTGCGCGGAGCTCGCCGGATCGCGAGCGCGGCTGTTCGCCGGCTGCGGGATCGTGGCCGACTCCGACCCGGAAGCCGAGCTAGCCGAGGCGCAGGCCAAGTTCCGGCCCGTGCAGGAGGCGCTGGAAGGCTGACGGCTGCTGCCGGCCCGGTCAGTGCCCCCGGTCAGTGCCCCGGTCAGCCGGCGCTGCGGTACGCCCCGCACTGGTCAGACGATGCCGGATCCGCCCGTTCATCGCTGGCCGGCCGGCCGGCACTAGTCGCGGCCATGCCCGCCGGGCGCCATCACCGTGCCCGCGCGGCGCGCTGGCCATCGCCATCGCGGCGATCTCGCCGACGACCTCAGCGAAGCCCCGCCAGCGCGGCGGCGCACGCCGCGCTGATCTTCTTGCGCAGCTCGGTTCCCTCCGCGCGGTCGGTCCGCGCCTCGATGATCCGCAGTCCCCCGCCGCGATCACCCGCGGCGCCCCCGGCCCGGCCGCCCCTACTCCTGGCGTACTGACTCCGGGCGTACTGACTCCGGGCGTACTGACTCCGGGCGCGCTCAATCCGGGCGAGCTGAGCCCCGGCGCCCTGAGCCGGGCCGCCCAGCAGCGCCGGCAGGTCGGCGGCGCGCTCCAGCCGGTGGTAGCCGATGCCGGCCGCGGCGGCGAGGCTGCTCAGGTCGGCGCCGTGCGGGGTGCCGAAGACGCGCTCGAAGGGGACGGGCAGCGCGGCCTGCTCCAGCAGCGAGAAGATGCCGCCGCCGTCGTTGTTGGCCACGACCAGGCACAGGTCGGGACGCGGCTCGTCCGGCCCGATGAACAGGCCGGCCGCGTCATGCAGGAACGCCAGGTCACCGAGCAGCGCCGCGGCCGGGCCGCCGCCGTCAGCCTGATGCGCGCAGGCGGCCCCGATCGCCGCCGAGATCAGCCCGTCGATGCCGCTCGCGCCCCGGCTGGCCAGCACCCGCAGGCCGCTGCGTGGCCGCATGTGCTGATCGAGGTCGCGAACCGGGAGGCTGGACGCTGCCCAGAGCAGGCCGCCGTCCGGCAGCGCGGCGGCCAGGGTCCGGGCCAGCAGCGGCTCGCTGAGTGAGTCAGGCAGCGGCCGCGCGACGGCCAGTACCTCATCAGAGGCGGCCCGTGCGGCCGCGTCGGCCGCACGCCAGGCCGCCAGCCAGGCGGACCCGGCCGGGTCGCCCGCGGGACCTGGCGCCAGCCGCACGCTGCCCGCCACGTCGGTCGCCGTCCGGGCCGGGTCGGACCACCGTCCGGGGCCGGCGGCCAGCACCACGTGCCGCCGCGGCGGCTCCCCCGGCGCGCCGCGCAGGCAGGCCAGCTGGCCGCGGGACAGGCCCGGCCGTCCGGCCGACACGATGACGTCGGGCCGGTGCGCGGCGGCGAAGCCCGGATCGGCGAGCAGGTAAGCGTAGGCGGGCAGCGCGTTCGGCCCCCGGCGGGCGTTCGAGGATGGCTCGGCCAGCACGGGCCAGCCGGCCTGGCCGGCGAGCCGCAGCAGGGGCTCGGCGTCGTAGTCACCGTCCCCGCAGATGATCAGGCCGCGCTCAGCCCAGGGCAGCTCGATGGCCGGCCAGCCGGGCCCGGCGGCCGGGTCGGCAAAGCTGGTCCACGGCCGATTGCCGGGGCGGCCGTCGAGTGACTCGGGCCAGCCGCCCGAGCTGGCCGTGAGGGCAGCCGCAGGCTCGCCGTCGTCGGGCACCAGCGGATCGCGCAGCGGCACGTTCAGGTGCACTGGCCCCGGCACGCCGTGGCCGCCGCCCAGACCAGCCGCCTGGCCCCAGGCCCGGCAGGTGAGCGACCGCCAGTACCCGGCCATCCCCGGCAGCGCTTCCGGCACGCCCAGCTCGCAGAACCAGCGCACCGCCGAGCCGTAGAGCTTCAGCTGGTCAATCGTCTGGCTGGCGCCGGTTCCGCGCAGTTCCGGCGGCCGGTCCGCGGTCAGCACGATCAGCGGCACGCCCGCCTCGTCCGCCTCGATGACGGCCGCGTGGAAGTGCGCCGCCGCCGTGCCGGACGTGCAGACCAGCGCCACCGGGCGGCGGCTGGCCTTGGCCAGGCCCAGGGCGAGGAAGGACGCGCTGCGCTCGTCGATGCGCACGTGCAGCCGGACGCCGCCGGCCTCGGCCCGGGCATGCAGGGCCAGCGCCAGCGGCGCGCTGCGGGAGCCCGGCGCCAGCACCGCCTCGCGCAGCCCGCACCGGATGAGCTCGTCGGCGAGGACCGCCGCCAGTGCCGTAGAGGGGTTCACCGGGCAGCGGCCCCTGGCATCCCGGTCTCCTGCTCCGCTCCGGCTTCCTGCGATCTGGCTTCCGGCACTCTGGCTTCCGGCACCCCGGCTTCGGGCACCCCGGGGCTCAGCTCCAGCCAGGAGTCGTCCAGGTGCCCGGCCGCGGCCAGGATCCGGGCCCGCCAGGGCTCCGGGTCGGCCGCCCACCGGGTGAGCAGCTCGTCGTCCGGCTCGACGGCGCGGACCGGCAGGAATCCGCCGCTGGCGGCCAGCGGCCTGGCCGTCACGTCGCCGCCCAGCAGGCTCATGGTGGCCAGCCCGCAGTCGTAGCGCAGCTCGGGCAGGGCAGCGGCCAGGGCGACGCCGGCGGCGAGGCCGGCGGAGGTCTCCACGGCGCTGGACACCACCACGGGCAGCTCGCAGGCGGCCGCGATGGCGAGGGCGGCCCGCACGCCGCCGAGCGGCTGCGCCTTCAGCACCACGATGTCGGCGGCCCCGGCCGCCCGCACGGCGAGCGGGTCCTCGGCCCGGCGGATCGACTCATCGGCCGCCAGCGGCACGTCCGTCAGCTGACGCAGCTCAGCGAGCTCGGGCAGGGTCGCGCACGGCTGCTCGGCGTACTCGAGCCGCAGCGGCGCCAGCGCCTGCAGCATCCGCGCTGCCTGGCCAACGTCCCAGCCGCCGTTGGCGTCGACCCGGATGCGCCCGGCAGGCCCGATGGCCTCCCGGACGGCGGCGACCCGGGCGATGTCATCGGATTCCGGCTGCCCGTGCTCGGCCACCTTGACCTTCGCCGTCCGGCAGCCCGACCTCGCGACGATCCCGCGAGCCCGGCCCGGGCTCACGGCGGGCACGGTGACATTGACCCCGATCCGGTCTCGCCGCGGCGGCGGCCAGCCCAGGCACGCGGACTCGAGCGCGCAGGCCAGCCAGCGGGCGCATTCCGGCGGCTGGTACTCGGCGAACGGGGAGAACTCGCCCCATCCGGCCGGCCCGCGCAGCAGCGCGCCCTCGCGGACGGTGATGCCGCGGAACCTGGTGGGCATGGGGATCGAGTAGGCGCGCAGGCTCGGCAGGACCTGCGCCAGCAGGTCAGCGGCCAGCCCCGTGCTGGCCTGGCGGCCCGGGGCGGCCTGGCGGCCCGCCGCGCGCTGGCCGGATGACGGGCCGGCCGCCCGGGCGCCGCTCACGGACGGCGCGGGAACCTGGTGAAGTCCGGCTGCCGCTTGCCGACGTAGGCGTCGCGGCCTTCCTGCGCTTCCTCGCTCATGTAGTAGAGCAGCGTGGCGTCGCCGGCGAACTGCTGCATCCCCGCGGCTCCGTCGGTGACCGCGTTCAGCGCGCCCTTCAGCATGCGCAGCGCGAGCGGGGACTTCTCCAGCAGCTCGCGTGCCCAGGCCACCGTCTCCTCCTCCAGCTGCGCCAGCGGGACGACGGTGTTGACCAGGCCCATCTGCAGCGCCTCCGCGGCGCTGTACTGCCGGCACAGGTACCAGATCTCGCGTGCCTTCTTCAGCCCCACGGTGGCGGCCAGCAGGGACGAGCCGTAGCCGGCGTCGAACGAGCCGACCTTGGGCCCGGTCTGGCCGAAGACCGCGTTGTCGGCGGCGATCGTGAGGTCGCAGCAGACGTGCAGGACGTGGCCGCCGCCGATCGCGTAGCCGGCCACCATGGCGATCACCGGCTTGGGCGTGCGGCGGATCTGCACCTGCAGGTCGAGCACGTTCAGCCGGCCGACGCCCTGATGGTCGACGTAGCCGTCGTCACCCCGGATCCGCTGGTCGCCGCCGGAGCAGAAGGCCTTCTCGCCGGCCCCGGTCAGGATGATGACGCCGATCGACGGGTCGTCGCGGGCCACGCTGAACGCGGTCGAGAGCTCGAACAGCGTGATCGGCCGGAATGCGTTGCGAACCTCGGGCCGGTTGATGGTGATCTTGGCTATGCCCTCGGCGGTCTCGTAGATGATGTCGCTGTAGTCCTGACCGCCGGGCTGCCCGGACGCTTTCCAGTCGATCACCGCTTGCCCTCTCGCTGCTGCCTGATCTGCCCGGATTAACCTTACGACCGTGACTTCACGCCCCCTGCACGCGGTCCTGCTCCCGGCCGGGGCTGGCGCCGGCCAGCTGCTGGCGGCCCTGGCAGCGGCGCTGGACGGCATCGGCCCGGCCATCCTGCCGCTGGACCCGGCGCTGCCGAGGGCGCGGCTGGACCAGCTGCTCGGCACCCTCGCGCCGTCCGCCATCCAGACCCCGGAAGGCACGGAACGGATATCTCCCCCCGCATCGTCCTCGCAACCGCCGGGCGTGCGGGCCGATGTGGCCGTGGTCATCGCCACCTCCGGCTCGACCGGCGAGCCCAAGGGCGTCGAGCTGACCGCGGCGGCGCTGCGGGCGTCGGCCGGCGCGTCGCTGGCCCGGATCGGCGCCCGGCCGGGCCAGCGGTGGCTGTGCTGCCTGCCGCCCTTCCACATGGCCGGCCTCGGGGTCCTGGTCCGATCCCTGCTGGCCGGGACTGACCCCGTGGTGGCCGACCGGGCGGACGGCGGCGTGATCGAGGCCGGCGGCTGCGCGCACGTCTCGCTGGTGCCGGCCCAGCTACGGCGGCTGCTGGACTCCGGCGCCCCGCTGGCGGCCCTCAGCACGATCCTGCTGGGCGGCGCCGCGCCACCGCCCGGGCTGGTTGCCGAGGCGGCAGCGGCCGGGGCCCGGGTGGTGACGACCTACGGGATGAGCGAGACCTGCGGGGGATGCGTCTACGACGGCCTGCCGCTTGATGGGGTATCGGTGGATTTCGAGGCTGACGGCCGGATAAAGATAGCGGGCCCGGTGCTGTTCTCCGGTTACCGGCTGCGACCGGAGCTGACCGGGGCGGCCCTGTCCGGCGGCTCGTTTCGCACTTCTGACCTGGGCTTCCTGGATGAATCCGGGCTGCTGAGGGTCCGCGGGCGGGCTGATGACCTGATCAACACGGGAGGCGAGAAGGTGGTCCCCGGGGAGATCGAGGCGGTCCTCGGAACCATGCAGGCGGTCCGCGACGTTGTGATTGTCGGGATGCCTGACCGGCAGTGGGGCGAGCTGGTCACGGCATTCGTGGTGCCGGCCGATCCCGCGGCGGTGCCCGGCCTCGACGAGGTGCGGGCGCACGTCCGGGAGCGGCTGCCTGCCTACGCCGCGCCCCGGCAGCTGTTCGTGCTGCCAGCCGTCCCGCTGCTGCCGTCGGGAAAGCCCGACCGCGCGGCACTCAGGGAGCTGGCGAGCGAGGGGTCGCCAGCAGGCGCGATGTAGCGGCGCGGGAACATTTAGCCGCGCTATGCGTTACAAAGTAGTGCCGGTGCGCCTCAGTGCCAAGTGCGCCGGTCCCCGACGACAGAAACTGCGCTCCCCCGGGCGCAGCGACCAGCGCATGGGCGAGATGCGCATACGAAGGGAGGTGTCTCATGCCGAGGACAGCGGTAGCCGTGTCCGGGAGACACGACGAGGACGCTACCTTCACGCATGTCGATGAGCTGATCCAGCGCGGGCGGGGCCATGGCCGGCTATCCCTGGCCGAGCTTCGCGCCGCCTTCGAGGAAGCGCGGATTTCCCCGACTGAGGCCCGTTCCATCATCCGGGAGCTCACCGAGGCAGGCGTTCAGCTCGGCAATGAGACGGCCGCGGCCGAGGCCGGCGCTGACCCCGCCGGGTCCGCTGAGGCCACTGTGAGCACGATCACACCCGCGGGGCGCGGCGCCGAGCAGGCGGCCAGCGCGGCCGACCCCGCGGCCGACCCCGCGGAGCTGGCTGCCGCCGGGATGGCTGACGCGGTGGCCGCCGAGGCTGCGGGCGCCCTGGGCATGGTGGCCGAGACCGACCTGGACGACCAGACGTCGGTCATGGGCGACTCGGTGCACACGTACCTGAAGTCGATCGGCCGCAGGAACCTGCTGACCGCCGCGGAAGAGGTCGAGCTGGCCAAGCGGATCGAGGCCGGGCTGTTCGCCGAGCACAAGCTGGAGACCGAGAAGAGGCTCTCCCGGCAGTACCGCGCTGACCTGGAGGCCGTGGCCGAGGACGGCCGCCGGGCCAAGGCGCACATGCTCGAGGCCAACCTGCGGCTCGTGGTCTCGGTGGCGAAGAAGTACAGCGACCGCGGGCTGTCCCTGCTGGACGTGGTCCAGGAGGGCAACCTGGGCCTGATCAGGGCCGTGGAGAAGTTCGACTACGCCAAGGGCTACAAGTTCTCGACGTACGCCATGTGGTGGATCCGGCAGGCGATCCAGCGCGGCTTCGCCGACTCGGCCAGGACGATCAGGCTGCCGGTGCACGTGCTGGAGATGCTCAGCAAGCTGAGCCGGGTCGAGCGCGACATGCACCAGCGGCTCGGCCGGGAGCCGACCCCGGAGGAGCTGGCGGTCGAGCTGGACCGCACGCCGGACCAGATCGAGGAGCTGCTGCGCACCAGCCGGCAGCCGATCAGCCTCGACTCGACGATCGGCGAGGATGGCGAGACGAGCATCGGCGACCTGATCGAGGACATCGATGCGCCGGAGGCCTCCGAGCTGGTGGACCGGCAGCTGCTGGCCGACCAGCTGCGGCATGCGCTGGATGGCCTGACGCAGCGCGAGGCGATCATCATGTCGATGCGGTTCGGCCTGTACGACGGCAACCCGCACACGCTGGATGAGATCGGCAAGGCCCTCGGGCTGACCAGGGAGCGGATCCGGCAGCTGGAGAAGCAGTCGCTGTCGAAGCTGCGGCACCCGAGCCGCGCTCAGCCGCTGCTGGACTACGCGAGCTAGCCGGCCCGGCCAGTGCGCCCGCAGATCCGGTACTGCGGCGCCGGCACAGCAGTGCCGATTCAGATAGCCGGTCAGCGAGCCGGGCCCGGTCTCCCGCCGGGCCCGGCTCGCTGCTTTTCTGGCATCCTGCCGTCATGGAGCACGGCACTGGCGGTCCTGGCCGCATGCGGACGGCACGGCCGGATGACTACGACGCCATCGCCGCGGTCGTCAATGACTGGTGGGGCCGCCCGGTCCTGGCCGCGCTGCCCCGGCTGTTCCTCGATCACTTCTACCGGACCAGCCTGGTGGCTGACGGGCTGCCCGGCGCGCCGGGCCCGGAGGCCTTCCTGATCGGGTTCCTGTCGCCGTCCGAGCCGGAGCAGGCGTACATCCACTTCGCCGGGGTCGCGCCGCGGGCGCGCCGCCGCGGCCTGGCCCGGCTGCTGTACGAGGAGTTCTTCCGCCGGGCCACGGCCGACGGCCGTCGCCTGGTCAGCGCGGTCACCGCGCCGGCGAACAGCGGCTCGATCGCGTTTCACCGGTCCATGGGCTTTACCGTCACCGGCCCGGTGGCCGGCTACGACGGTCCCGGCCGCGACTTCGTGCTCTTCAGCCGTGAGCTGTCACGGCCCGCGTCATGACGCCACCGTGAGGACGCGCGGGCCGTCGGGGGTCACGGCCACGGTGTGCTCCACGTGAGCCGCCCTGCTCCCGTCGCCGCTGCGCAGGGTCCAGCCGTCCGCGTCGATCAGGTAGCTGTCGTTCCCGCCGGCCATGAACCAGGGCTCGATGGCGATCACCAGGCCGGGCGCCAGCTTCATGCCCCGGCCGGCCCGGCCCTCGTTGGGCACTGACGGCGGCTCGTGCATGGTGTGGCCGACGCCATGGCCGCCGAAATCGGTGTTGAGACCGTACCCGGCGCGGCGCGCGATCGCGCCGATGGCGGCCGAGATGTCGCCCAGCCGGCCGCCGGGGACCGCCGCGGCGATGCCGGCCGCGAGGGCTTCCTCGGCGGTCCTGATCAGCGTGGCGTCGGCGGGCCGGGCCGGGCCGATCGTGAACGAGACGGCCGCGTCGCCGGTCCAGCCGTCCAGCACGGCGCCGCAGTCGACGCTCAGCAGGTCCCCGTCCTGCAGGGCATAGGACGTCGGGATGCCGTGCAGCGCCGCGTCGTTCACCGATGTGCAGATGACCGCGGGGAACGGCGAGTGCGCGAAGCTCGGCTGGTAGCCGAGGAAAGGCGAGGTGGCGCCCGCGTCGTCCAGGACCGAGCGCGCGACCTGATCCAGCTCGTCCAGCTGCACGCCGGCCTTGGCCTGCTCGCGCACGGCGGTCAGCGCCATCGCGACCACTCGCCCGGCCGCGCTCATCCGGTCCACCTCGGCCGGGGATTTCAGCTCAACCACAAAGGTTCCTTCCGCATGATCGCAGCCGACTATAGTGCGGGCGGCCGGCTGGCCCTGCCGGGCATCCTGCCCGACCATGGGACGGTGCTCGCCGCGGCCAGCGGGCGGGAGGGCGGGCGCGGGCGGGTGAGCGGGCGCGGGCGGGAGGGCGGGCGCGGGCGGGTGGGCTCGGGCGGGTGAGCGGGCAGAAGCAAGGAGCAGAGGTCCGATGCCAGGTCAGGAGCTGAGCCGGCGGGCACTGAACCGCGCGCTGCTCGCGCGCCAGCTGCTGCTGCGGCGCGCGCCGCTGCCGTCGGCAGGCGGCCCGCGTGCCGATCAGGTCATCGCGACGATCGAGCATCTGGTCGGCATGCAGGCCCAGGCCCCGTTCCCGTCGTATTACGGGCTGTGGTCCCGGCTGGCCGGCTTCCGTCCGGCGGACCTGGCCGGGCTGATCGCCAGTCGGCGCGTCGTCCGCATCGGGCTGATGCGCGGGACCATCCACCTGGTGTCAGCAGCCGACTGCCTGCTGCTGCGGCCGCTGATCCAGCCCGTGCTGGACCGGGGCTTCCGGGCTAACTTCGGCAGGCGGCTGCCCGGCGTGGAGCTGGCTGCGCTGGCCGAGGCCGGCCGCGCCGCGGTAGAGCAGCAGCCACGCACGTTCAGCGAGCTGGGGACATTGCTCGCCGCCCGGTGGCCAGGCCGTGACCAGGATGCGCTGGCGCAGGCCATCCGCGCCCTGGTCCCGCTGGTCCAGGTGCCGCCCCGGGCGCTCTGGGGCGCGGCAGGCCCGGCCGCGCACACCTCGGCGGAGTCCTGGCTCGGGCAGCCGCTGCAGCCGGATCCGTCGCCGGACGCGCTGGTCACCCGGTACCTGAGCGCGTTCGGCCCCGCCAGCGTGCAGGACATCCAGGCCTGGTCCGGGCTGACCCGGCTGCGCGAGGTCGTGGACCGGCTCCGGCCGCAGCTGCGGGCCTTCACCAGCAGCGCCGGCAGCGAGCTGTTCGACCTGCCCGGCGCGGCGCGGCCTGATCCTGCCGCTCCGGCGCCGGTCCGGCTGGTGGCCGAGTTCGACAACCTGATCCTGTCGCACGCGGACCGGACCCGCGTCATCAGCGATGCGCACCGCCGGCGGCTGGCCAGCAGGAACGGCATCTTCCCTGGCACGGTACTGGTGGACGGCTTCGCCAGCGGCGCGTGGCGGATCGTCACGGCGCGCTCCGGCGCGGTGCTGCGGATCGAGCCGCACTGGCCGTGGCCGCGGCCCTGGGGCCGGCCCGGATCGCCATCCTGGTGCCGATCGCCGCCCTGCTCGGCGCGGGCGAGGGACTGTTCCTGCCCGGCTCGTTCGCCATCGTCCCGGTACTGGTGCCCGATCAGGACCTGCAAGCCGGCAACGCCGTGGTGTCCGGCGGCACCCAGCTCGCCACGCTGGCCGGCCCGGCCCTGGGCGGCGCCCTGGTCGCCTTCCTCGGGCCCGCGCCGGCCTTCGCGATCGACGCGGCCTCCTTCGTCATCTCCGCGCTCAGCCTGCTCGGCATCCGCACGGCAAGGCGGCACTCCCCTGCCGCGGCGGCCGCAGCCGCCCTGGCGGATAACGCAGGGGCGCGCTCCTCGGCACGATCGCGGCCGGGCAGCTGCGCCAGGCCAGGCGGCCCGCCATCATCGGATCGGCCGCCTTCCTGGCTGACGCCATCATCGCAGGGCTCAGCCAGCGCTGCTGGCGGGAGATCGGCGCGGCGCCGGCGGCCGCGACGCAGGCGGCCGCCTGCCGCCGGGCGGAAAGAGGGCGGCCTGGCGTGACGCCAGCCGCCGCGAGCAGCATGGAGCAGCCGTCATGAGCACCAGGATGATCGAGGCCCTGGCCGCCCTGCAGGCCGGCGAGGTGCGCCGGGAAGCCAGCGAGTGCCGCTGCCAGGCCCGTCTGGCGCCGCAGCGGGCTGGCGCGGCGCAGCGCCGCACCCGGCTGCGGCGGCGGATCGGCTTCGCGCTGATCGAGGCGGGATGCCAGCTGCTGGCGACGGCCCGGCCGCTGCCGCATGACTGACCGGCGAGCCGGCCCCCCGGCTGCTGCCCGCGCGCTGCCGCCCGCAGCCAGCGGGCTACCCGGCGGTCCTACTCGGCTAGCTGATCGAGATCGAAGGACTCAAGCCGGAACCGGACATGCAGCTGGATTGCCTCAAGGAACTGCCGTGCGCCGGCGTCATCGGCGTCGTACGAGATCTCCCACTCATGCCGGGTGCCCTGATCGTCATCCCAGCTCACCAGTGCCCTCATCGGTCTCCTCAGTCGCGCGGCGGTGCGTCATGGCGGGGGCCGCCAGGAACCTTCCTGGCCCGCGCCGCAGCCAGGAAAATACGCGATGGCCCGGGCGCCGCGTGCAGGGACCCTGCCCGGCGCGGCATCCGGGCGGCCGGATCAGTCGCAGCGCGCCCACTCGACGGCCCGGATCGCGTACACCAGCTCGTCGGTCCACTCGCCCTTGACGAGCTCGTTCTGCACCATTCCCCTGGTCCTGATGCTGTTCGTGCTGGTGCCCGCGCAGGACAGCGCGGCCCTGGGGTGGGAGCTGGCCGGCGGCGGGCTGCTCTGGCTCGTCCCGGCCGTCCTGATCGCCCTGCTCGCCGGCCTGGTGAACGCGTGGGTCCTGCTCGTCGAGACCCTGCGCTGACGCGCCGTCCGGGCAGAGCGCGGCGGGCCGGGTGGACCGCTCGCGGACTAGCTACCTATGATGTGTTATTGCAAGTAGGTTGCAGGAAGCAGGTCACTGGCTGAACGATCCCCCGCAGGGAGGGTGCCCCGATGGCTGATCCGGTCGGCCGGCTGATGAAGATCCGCAGCGGGCTGAGCCCGGCCGAGTGGGCCAGGGGCGGGGCCATGGCCGTGACCGTCATCGGGCTCAACGTCCTCGGCTGGGGCATGGTGGCCGCGGCGGCCGGCCGGCACATCCACCTCACCCACAAGGACGTCTACGGCTTCGGCACCGGCATCCTCGCCTACACCCTGGGCATGCGGCATGCCTTCGACGCCGATCACATCGCCGCCATCGACAACACCACCCGCAAGCTGGTCGGCGACGGAAAGAAGCCGCTGTCGGTCGGCTTCTTCTTCTCGCTCGGCCATTCCTCGGTGGTCTTCGTGCTCGGCGGGCTGCTCCTGTTCGGCATCAAGGACCTGGACGATCAGGTGCGCAACGGCAGCTCGCACCTGCAGTACACGACGAACATCGTCGGCACCGTGGTCTCGGGCGTGTTCCTGCTGCTGATCGCCGCGCTCAACATCGCGATCCTGCGGAACATCCTGAAGATCTTCCGGGAGATGCGGGCCGGCGCCTACGACGACAGGGCGCTGGAGGAGCAGCTCGCCAAGCGCGGCATCATGAACAGGCTGCTCGGCCGCTTCGCCCGCAACGTCGACACCCCGTGGAAGATGTACCCGATCGGGTTCCTGTTCGGGCTGGGCTTCGACACCGCGACGGAGGTCGCGCTGCTGCTGCTGACCGGTGCCGCCGCGGTCGTGGGCGGCCTGCCCTGGTACGCCGTGCTGGCGCTGCCGATCCTGTTCGCGGCCGGCATGAGCCTGTTCGACACGATGGACGGCGCGTACATGAACTACGCCTACAACTGGGCATTCGCGCGGCCCGTGCGCAAGATCTACTACAACATCACCATCACCGGCCTGTCGGTCTTCGTCGCCCTGTTCATCGGCGCCGTCGAGCTGCTCGGCCTGCTCGCCCAGGATGCCAGCCTGGGCGGCTCCGGGTGGAAGTGGCTGGAGAGCTTCAACATCAACACGGCCGGCTTCGTCATCGTCGGCGTGTTCGTGCTCACCTGGGTCATCGCGCTGTCCGTCTGGCATTTCGGCAAGCTCGAGCAGCGGTGGGACCTGAGCGGCGCCAAGGTCGCGGCGAACGACTAGCCGACCGGGGCGGTCATCGCGCCCCGCCTGTCGCCGGGCTCGGCATCTGACCTGATGCGTCAGAATCACCCTGAACCTCCGTCTGGCGGGTGAAGCGCTGGACAGTGCAGACTGCGTAACGTCGGGGGTGGTGACACTGCCAGTGTCGCCTCCCAGCAGGGCCCGTGATCCCGGCCTGGCCGCGGTCGCAGTAAGCCGGTTACGCACCGGAGATAGGCATCAGCCATGCGCGAGGAACGCAAGACGCTGACTCGCTACACCATCGAGTCCGAGCATCGCCATCCCGGTTCGACCGGTGACTTCTCCGGGCTGCTGAACGCGGTGGCCACGGCCGTGAAGATCATCGCCAACCAGGTCAACCGGGGGGCGCTGGTGGGCATCCTGGGCAGCGCGGGAGTGGAGAACGTCCAGGGCGAGGTGCAGAAGAAGCTCGAACGTCATCAGCAACGAGGTGATGATCGGCGAGACGGAGTGGGCCGGGCACCTGGCCGCGATGGCGTCCGAGGAGATGGCGGGCATCTACCCGGTGCCGCAGGCCCAGCGGCGCGGGAAGTACCTGCTGGTCTTCGACCCGCTGGACGGCTCCAGCAACATCGACGCCAACATGACGGTCGGCACGATCTTCTCCATCCTGCGCAGCCCTGACCCGGCGGGCGAGCCGCGGGCGGAGCACTTCCTGCAGCCCGGCACCGCCCAGGTGTGCGCGGGCTTCGCCCTCTACGGCCCGTCCACGATGCTGATCCTGACCACGGGCGATGGCGTGGACGGGTTCACCCTGGACCGGGAGATCGGGGCGTTCGTGCTGACCCACCCGCAGCTGCGCGTCCCGCCGGACTGCGGGGAGTTCGCGATCAACGCGTCCAATGAGCGCTTCTGGGAGCCGCCGGTGCGCCGGTACATCCAGGAGTGCCTGGCGGGCAGCACCGGGCCGCGCGGCCGGGACTTCAACATGCGCTGGATCGCCTCGCTGGTCGCCGAGACCTTCCGGATCCTGACCCGCGGCGGTGTCTTCCTCTACCCGCGGGACAGCAAGGAGCCGGCCGCGGAGGGGCGGCTGCGGCTGATGTATGAGTGCAACCCGATCGCGTTCATCGTCGAGCAGGCCGGCGGCGGCGCGACCACCGGGCACGAGCGCGTCATGGAATGCCAGCCACGCGACCTGCACCAGCGCGCGCCGCTGATCTTCGGCTCGCGGAACGAGGTGGAGCGGATCGAGCGCTATCACCGGGACCAGGCCGACCATGGCCCGTCGTTCGACGACTCGCTCTTCAACACCCGCTCGCTGTTCCGGCTGCCCTGACCGCAGGAGGTTACGTGTCGGCTAAGCACCCCATCGTGGTCATCACCGGCTCATCGGGGGCCGGCACCACCTCGGTGACCAGGACGTTCCAGCACATCTTCCTCCGGGAGAAGATCAAGGCGACGATCGTGGAGGGCGACTCGTTCCACCGGTACGACCGGGAGGAGATGAAGATCGCGACCACGGAGGCCGACCGGGAGGGCAACCGCCATTTCTGTCACTTCTCGCCCGAGGCGAACCTGCTCGAGGAACTGGAAAGCCTGTTCCGCGACTACGGCGAGACCGGCGGCGGCCAGGTCCGCAAGTACCTGCACAACGAGCTGGAGGCGGCCCCGTACGGCCAGCCGGCGGCACCTTCACGCCCTGGACGGACGTTGAGCCGGGCAGCGACCTGCTGTACTACGAGGGGCTGCACGGCGCGGCGGTGAGCGAGAAGGCGGACGTGGCCCGGCACGCCGACCTGCTGGTCGGGGTGGTGCCCATCATCAACCTGGAATGGATCCAGAAGCTGCACCGGGACAAGACATCCCGTGGCTACACCAGCGAGGACGTGGTCGGCACCGTGCTGCGGCGGATGCCGGACTACGTGAGCTACATCTGCCCGCAGTTCTCCCGCACGCACGTCAACTTCCAGCGCGTGCCGACGGTCGACACGTCGAACCCGTTCATCGCCCGCTACATCCCGACCGCCGACGAGAGCTTCGTCGTCATCCGGTTCGCCAATCCCCAGGGCATCGACTTCCCGTACCTGCTGTCGATGCTGCACGACTCCTTCATGTCCCGGCCCAACATCATCGTCGTGCCGGGCGGCAAGATGGAGCTGGCCATGCAGCTGATCTTCACGCCGCTGATCCTGCGGCTGATGGACAAGCGCAGGCGGTCCTGACCCGGCCGCTCAGCCGGCCGCATCCGGCTGCGGCGGCGGCTCGGCCCGCAGCTCGGCGGCGGTCACGTAAGGCCGGAGCCGGTGGTCGGCATCGACGTGCCGGACCGTGCCGCGCTGGCTGATCAGCGTGTCGGCGAGCTCGTCGATGACGTCGGAGGCGCGGCGGGTCGGATTGCCGCAGACCGGGCAGGTGTCACCGGACAGGGCCAGCCAGCGCGGTTTCCACCATCTTGCGCTCCTCGCCCTGCTCGTACCGCTGCAGCACAGCAGCCGCCTGGCTCCGGATCTCGGCGGCCGGCGCCGTGGTGGTATCAACGCTGAACGTCCCGGCCACCCTGGGCCGCAGCTCGTGCGGCAGGAACTCGGTGAAGGCGGGTACCTCATAGTCGTGGCCGCCGATGACCGTGCGGCGGCCGCCGCTAGCCGGACTGCGCCCCGCGCGACGGCGGGCCGGCCAGGGTGCCTGCGCGATGCGCGGCGGGCCGTTTCGGAACTGTGACATCAGCCGGGCGAGGCTGACCCAACCGCGGCGGTCCGGATGGCGTCTTTAGCAGCAGAGGGCTCGCGCAGCCGCTTCCCGACAGAAGGACAGCCGCGATGACGATTCGCTTACCCGCAGGCCGCCGGGCGATCACCGGAGCGGTCATCAGCTGCGTGACAGCGCTCGCGGCCGGGTGCGGCACATCGGCTGGCCCGGCAGCCGGGCCGGCCGGCACCGTGACCGCCACGCCCACGGCCACGACTCCCCCCGCGGTGAGCACGTCGGCGCCCGCGTCCTCGGCCGCGGCCTCCTCGTCCGCTCCGCCCGCCAGCGCCGCCGCGTGCCCGACCCGCTCGCTGGGCGCGAAGATCGTCCCGAAGGGGGCGGCGGCCGGCAGCGCGTACGCCGCGCTCGACTTCACGAACATCTCGACCGTCACCTGCACCCTGTACGGCTACCCGGGCGTGTCACTGGCGGGCGGCGATCCGGTCAGCCGGATCGGCCTGGCGGCGACGCAGAACCCGGTCGCCGGCCGCGCGCTGGTCACGCTCGCGCCGGGCGGGGCAGCCAGCGCCCTGCTGCAGATCGTGGATGCCGCCAACTACCCGCCGTCGCGCTGCGACCCGGTCACGGCCACTTACCTGGAGGTCTACCCGCCGAACCAGACCACGCCGAGCTACCTCAGGTACACCGCCCGGGCCTGCGCCAAGGCGGTCACGATCCTGACGGTCAGCGTGGTCGTAGCCGGGGCGGGCGGCCCGTCATAGCGACTGGCGCGCCCGGCTGACCTCCCCGCGACCGCGGCTCACCGCGGGCAGGGCGATGAGCAGGTGATCACCCTCGGCGAGGACCGGGTCCTCGCCGACGCCGAGCAGGAACCTGCCGTCGTGCACGACGCCGAGCACCAGCTCGGACCGCTGGTCGCGGATCGCGCTGAGGCGCTGGCCGGCCATGGCCGCGTCCGCCGGGATCTCCGTCAGCGTGTGCCGGTCGGACTCGACCAGCTCGGCGAGCATGTCGCCGGCGTGCGGCGCCTCCAGGCTCTTGGCCAGCGTGTGGGCAACCAGCTCCTCGGCCGAGATCGCCTGGTGCACGCCGAGGTCGCGCAGCGCCTCGCGCACCGACGGGGAGCGCACCAGCGCCACGATCGGCAGGTCCGCCGCCTGCTTGCGCAGCAGCACGGCGCTGACCAGCACGTCGCCATCGGTGGGCCCGGTGATCAGCGCCTGCTGGGCACCGTCGGGGTGAGCGGAGCGGATAACCGACGCCTGGCCAGGGTCACCGCGGACCAGGTGCACCTCAGGGCGCACCAGGGCGGGATCGACATCGGCGACGAGCACGACCGGGTCGCCGGCCCGGATCAGCTCGTCGATGATGACATGCACGGTCGGGTTCATGCCGACCACCAGGCGGTAGGCGCCCTGCGGGAACTGGTGGGCCATCGCCAGGATCCTCCGTACTCCGGCCGCCGCGGCGGCACCGGTCAGCAGCGCGAAAACAGCGGCCAGCAGCGGGATGGTCGTCAGCATGACCACCGAGGCCAGCAGCAGGCAGGCCGGGTTGTGCGGCGTCACGTCCCCGTAGCCGACCGTCGTGGCGGTCGTGATGGCCCAGTACAGGCCGGTCGTGAACGGGTAATTCTGGGTAGCAGCGAACAGCGCTCCGCCGCCCAGCACGCAGGCGGCCGCGGCGGTCAGCAAGATCGCGACATGCTTGCGGCGTCCCGCGCCCAGGACGCGGACCAGGATGGCGATCATGCGCTGATCGTCTCGCAAGCCGGGCGCGGAGATCGCCAAATCGGCCGGAATCGCCCGGCCCGGACCGCCGTGCGATCACCCGGAAGGCGCTGGCCACGTGGCCTGGCTCACACCTCGCCGGGCTCACTCATCGTCATAGCGGGTGGGCGGGAAGCCATCCGGGCCGGTGCCCGGCAGTTCGCCCTCCGCGATCTCCCGCTCGATCTCCGCTCTCTCTTCCTGGTATACCGGGCTCTCGGTGATATCCGTGGGCACCGGATCGTCCGTCGCCGGCGGCACGTCGTCGGGGTCGTAAGGATCAAGCCCCGCGGCGACCCGCTCCTCCTCGGTCAGGTGCGCCAGCTGATCATCATCCGGATGGGCCGGCATGCCGCCGTGCTCGTGGCGATCCCGGTGCACCTCGTCATCGCGTCGGCGCGAGACGTTGGCCATCGCTCCTCCAGAATGGCTGCGGGAAGACTCCGTGCCTCACACCGTACGACCAGGGCCGGCCACGGCACGGTCCGGGGGCGGTCCGGGGGCGGTCCGGGGGCGGTCCGGGGCGATCTGGCGCGGACTGCGCAAGGCCGGTTTCAGCCGGGGCGGGCGCTCTGGCCCCCGCGGGCCGTATTGTCGGCGGTGAGCGGTCTCGATCCGCTCTTCGCGCGGTGCAGCCAGGGAGGCCGGCCGATGACCCCACGTCCCGACCGAGCCGTCCTCGCCTTAGGCCGCCGCACGGCCGGCCTGCTGGGCATTGCCCTCCTGCTCGCCGGCCCGGTGCTGACCGGCTGCGGGATCGTCCGGGCCGCCAGCAAAGCCGAGCACGCAGTCAGCAGCAACAAGGCCCTCGTGGATGAGTTCACGACCAGGCTGACGGCCGGCGAATCGGGCACGTTCGAGGCGGCCTATGTCACCACCGGGAACGCGCCGGTCCGGATCGTCTACGCGGTCCGCCCGCCCAAGGAGCTCGCCTTCTCCGAGACGCAGTCGGCCCGCAGCGCCAGCGGCATCACCAGCGCCGACATCGTGGTCAATGCGTCCGGCGAGTACTCCTGCACGCCGCCGTCGGCGTCCGGGCCGGCGCCGGGCCCGGACTGGACGTGCCAGAAGCTGAGGGCCGCCAGCGCCGCGGAGCGTAACAAGATCCTCAGTCTCTACACGCCGGCGCACTGGGCCGGCTTTCTGCGCGACTTCTCGCTGGCCGCGGGATTCGCCGGTGACAGGATCACCTCGTCGGCCATTACGGTCAACGGGTTCGCGATGAGCTGCGTCGATTTCGTCGCGCCGGGGGTACCGGGCACGAGCCGGATCTGCACGACCGCGCAGGGCATCCTCGGCTACGTGAAGGTCGCCTCCGAGTCAACCAGCTTCGAGATCACGTCGTACTCGCCGTCCCCGCCCGCCTCGCTGTTCGAGCTGCCGCCAGGGGCCAGGGTGACCACCGTGCAGGCCCCGGCCAGCTAGCGCCTGCCTGCCGATCAGGCCAGCCAGCCGCGGCCAGCAGGGTGCCCTGGTGAGCAGGGTGCCCTGGTGAGCAGGGTGCCAGGCTCGGCTGACTGCCCGGCGGGCTCGCCGCGGCTCCTCATGAATGGCGGGGGCTGAAGAAGATGACTGCCACGCCGACTGCCACGATGGCGGCTCCCAGCCAGTCGTAGCGATCGGGCCGGAAGCCGTCGACGCCCCAGCCCCAGAGCAGACTCATGATCACGAAAACGCCGCCGTAGGCGGCATAAACGCGGCCGAAGTCGGCCGAGTGCTGCAACGTGGGGATGATGCCGTAGACCACCAGGATGACCGCGCCGGCCAGGCCGACTGGCCACGGCGAGCCTTCCCGGAGCCAGCGCCACACCAGGTAGCCGCCGCCAATCTCGGCCAGCCCGGCGGCCACGAACAGGCCGACGCTGCGCAAGACGTTCATGAGCGGCTCCAGGATCAGGGTGCGGCCGTCCGCGCGGTGGGCTGGCGGGGTCTACGGGGCCGTCGTCTTTCCGCGCCGCCCGGATCTCAGACTGTAACGGTGAGGACGTGATCGCGGAGCCGCGATCCGGTCAGCGCGCGCCGGGGTCACCGGTCTCGCCGACCGGGCGGACGCCGGCCGCGTGCCGTCGCGCCAGCTCGCCGTAGACCTCAGGATTAGTCTCGACCCACTGCCTCGCCCGGCCGGTCACGCCGCCGGTCACCCGGGCCGGGACCCCGGCGGGCAGCATCCCGTCCGGGATCGCCATTCCGGGCGGCACCGTGGCGCCGGCCGCTACCAGGGCGCGGCGGCCGACGGTCGCGCCGTCCAGCACGGTGGCGCCGTTGCCCACCAGCGCCTCGGCCCCGATCACGGCCCCGTGCACGACGCACAGGTGCCCGATCGTCGCGCCCTCGCCGACCTCGGTGACGGGATCGCTGCCGCCGTCCAGGATCGAGCCATCCTGCACATTCGCACCGCGGCGCACCACGATGGCGCCGAAGTCGGCCCGGAGCACGGCGCCGTACCAGATCGAGGCCTCAGCCTCGACGTAAACCTCGCCGACCAGCGTCGCGGTCGGCGCGATCCACGCCTGCGGGCTGATGTCCGGCGCGCGGCGGTGAAAGGCGAACAGGGGCACGCACCTATGATGCCGCTCGCCGAGGGCCCGGCGACGCCGACCCCTCAGGCAGGCACCGCCCCTGAGTCCAGCTCGGCCAGGAAGCCGGAAATGGCCGCCGCGCTCTCGCGCGCACCGCGACGCGGAAGGTGATGGCCGATGTTGGTCAGCAGCTGCACGCGGGCATTCGGCAGCAGCTCGGCGAGCCGCTCGGTAGCCCGGACCGGGACGAGGGTGTCGGCCGGATCGGCGACCAGCAGGACGGGCTGGGTAATGCCGGGGAGCGAGGCAGTCAGGTCGCCGAGCTCGTGCACCATGGCGCGCTGCTCGGTCAGGAACGTGCGCCACACCGGCCCGTGGTCATGCCGGGCACTCCCCCAGATCTGCCAGTTCACGTGCTCGTGCGCCGCCATGGGCCGCCGCTGCCGCCGGGTTATGCCGGCCAGCCGGGCCCGGGCCAGCCACGGAGTCAGCCACCATGCCGCCAGTGCGCACACTTCGCCGGCGACTGGCGCGGCCAGCAGGCGGTCCCAGCCGGTCAGGCAGCCAGGACCCACGCTGGCCAGGAGCACCACCGCCTCGACGCGACCGGGCGCCAGCCGCGCCGCTGACAGTGCCACGCCGCCGCCGTAGGAATGGCCCACCAGCACGGCCCGGTCGATGCCGCGCGCGTCCAGCTCCGCCAGTACGGCCCGCGCGTTGCAGGCAAAGCCGCCGGCCGGCTGGCGGGAGGTGCCGTATCCGGGCCGGTCGACCGGCACGGCATGCAGCTCGGGCGGCAGCAAGGCGATCACCTGCTGCCAGTCCGCGCCGGAGCCAGGCTGCCCGTGCAGCAGGACGACCTCATGCCGATCCATTACAGCTGACACTAGCCCGGCTCAGCCCGGAGGCGGCCTGCCGTGTTCGTGGTTTCTGCGGGCCGGTCAGCTTCCGGGCCGGCCGGGGAGTGAGCCCGCTCGGCTGGACCCGGCGCAGAGCCGAGCCGGTCATCCGTCCGGGCCGCGCACGGCGCTGGCCGGCCGCTGGCTGCCGCGCTGCCGGGGTGAGCGCGTAGCCGCCCACGCCGCCGGCGGTGAAGTGCTGCCAGGCCGCCGGCCGGATGAGGGTAGCCAGCGCGGCCATCGCGACCGGCACGACGGTCACCGGAGCGGGCTGCCGGCGGCCGGCTCGATACGCTGGTCAGCCCGGCACCGGAAGGCGGCGATATGGCAGATCCTGATGACGCCGAGCAAGCGGTCGTCGACCTTGTCCGCCGTTTCGTGGACGAGCAGGTGCGGCCCGTGGCGCGGCAGCTTGAGCATGAGGATGCCTACCCGGACCAGCTGATCGAGCTCATGAAGCAGATGGGCATCTTCGGCCTGGCCATTCCCGAGCCGGCGGGCGGCTCGCTGGTCTCCACGGCCTGCTACGCGGCGGTCACCGCGGAGCTTGCGCGCGGCTGGATGAGCCTGGCCGGGGCCATGGGCGGGCACACGGTCGTCGCGAAGCTCCTCGTGCTGTTCGGCACCGCGGAGCAGAAGAGCCGTTACCTGCCGCGGATGGCGACCGGCGAGATCCGCGCGGCGATGGCGCTGACGGAGCCTGGCGGCGGCTCGGACCTGCAGGCGATGCGGACCACCGCACGGCGCGAGGGTGACGATTACCTGGTCAGCGGATCCAAGACGTGGATCACCAATGCGCAGCGGGCGGGCCTCATCGCGGTGCTCTGCAAGACCGACCCGGCCGCCGCTCCCCCGCATCGCGGCATCAGCATCCTGCTGGCGGAGAAGGGACCGGGCCTGACGGTCGGCGAGAAGCTGCCGAAGCTCGGCTACCGCGGCGTCGAGAGCTGCGAGCTGTTCTTCGACGAGTTCCGGGTGCCGGCCGACGCGGTGCTGGGCGGCGCGGAGGGACGCGGCTTCGCGCAGATGATGAAGGGCCTGGAGATCGGCCGGATCCAGGTCGCCGCGCGGGCACTCGGCGTGGCGCAGGCGGCGTTCGACGACTCGCTCGCCTATGCGCAGCAGCGCGAGGCGTTCGGCCAGCCGATCTGGCGGCACCAGTCGATCGGCAACTACCTGGCTGGCATGGCGACCAGCATCACCGCGGCACGCCAGCTCATCCGCTATGCGGCCGAGCGGCTCGATGCCGGCCAGCGGTGCGACCTGGAAGCCGGGATGGCCAAGCTCTTCGCCTCCGAGATGTGCATGCAGGTCACGCTCGACGCGATCCGGATCCACGGCGGCCAGGGCTACAGCACCGAGATCGATATCGAGCGGTACTTTCGGGACGCCCCGCTGATGATCGTCGGCGAGGGAACCAACGAGATCCAGCGGAACGTCATCGTCCGGCAGCTGATCGAGCGGGGCGGGCTCGGCTAGGTCCCCGGCTAGGCCGATTCCGTGCCAGGATGCCCTCGTGCAGCGACCGCCTTGCCCGGCTCGCCCGCCGGGGTCGCACACCCGAGGATAGGACCATGATCGAGGTCGCAGCGGAGCGCTTCGAGGACATGGTCGCGGCGGCCCTGGATAGCCTGCCCGAGGAGTTCGGCCAGCTCATGCGGAATGTGGCCGTCACGGTCGAGCACGGTCCGGGGCCACGCGGCCTGCTCGGGCTCTATCAGGGCGTGCCGCTGACGAGCCGCACGTCGGGCTATGCGGGAGTGCTGCCTGACCGCATCACGATCTACCAGCGGGCGATCTGCGCGCGCTGCCAGACGGAAGCAGAAGTTGCCGACCAGGTGCGGCGCACCGTCGTGCACGAGGTCGCGCATCACTTCGGCATCGCGGATGAGCGCCTCAGGGAACTCGGCTGGTGACGGGAGGGCAGACCTTACATCCGCTTCATCTCCCGGAACCGGCGCATGTCATCCTTGCCCGCGAGCAGGAATATGCCGATGACGGCCAAGGCCGCCAGTACCAACCACTTCATGGCTACCCTCCTCTCCCTCATCAGCGCTCAGCTCACCGCCGCGACGCAGGCCGGGCCAGGGCCGAAGGTCCCGCCAGCGCACCGCCCTCCGCACTGCAATGACGGTGCGGGCCGACGCGGGCCGACGCGGGCCGACGCGGGCCGACGCGGGCCGGCCGCCGAGGCACTGCGGCCAGTTCCGCCGGGTCTCAGCTTGCGCATCCGTACCAGCGCGTCCGCCCGGATGAATCCCGCCGCCGCGGCGGTGAAACGATACTGGGGCATGCGTACCGGCATTTCGGGCAAGGGATGGTGTCATGCGGTTACGGGCCGGCGTAGCGATTGACCTCGGCACGGTCAACACGCTCGTCTACATCGCGGGCCGCGGGATCGTCGTGCAGGAGCCATCGGCGATCGCCATCGACCGGTCGGCTGGCCGGGTGGCCGCGGTCGGCGAGGCCGCGGATGCGCTGGCCGGCAAGGAAACCCGGGACATCGACGTGATCCATCCGCTGCGGGACGGGGTGATCGCCGACCTGGACGCGGCGACGGCCATGCTGCAGGCGTTCCTGCGGATGGCCGGCCTGCGCCGCGGCCTGCTGCGGCCGTCGTGCGTGATCTGCGTGCCAAGCGGCGCCACCTGGGTGGAGCGGCGATCCCTGGCGGCCGCGGCCGAGGCCCTCAGGCCGCGCTGTCACGCGCGGCTAGTCGACGAGACCGTCGCGGCCGCCGCTGGCGCCGGCTTCGATCTCGCCGCGGGAGCAGGGGCGTTCATCGTCGACATCGGCGGCGGGACCACCGAGGTCGCGGTGCTCGCGGGCGGCCACGTGGTCCGCGCGCAGTCGCTGCGGGTCGGCGGGAATGCCATGGACGAGGCGATCGTGAATGCCGTCCGGGCCGAGCTCGGGCTGCTTCTCGGCCGCAACGCGGCCAGGAGCCTGAAGATGGCACTCGGGCTGGCCGACGGCACGCCCGGATCGATGGAGACGGTCGGCGTCGATGCCGGGCGCCGGACGCCGCGGGTCGAGCAGGTGTCGGCGTGGCTCGTCGCGTCGGCGCTGGAGCACTGCGTCACGGCGATCGGCGATGCGGTGCAGGAGATGCTCTCGGACATCCCGCCGAACCTCGCCGAGGACGTGGTCCGGGGAAAGGTCCGCATCGCCGGAGGCGGCGCGCTGCTGCCGGGCCTCGCGAGCCGGATCGAGGCCGCGGCGGGCATCCCGGCCCTGGTCGTGGACGACCCGCTGCGGTGCGTAGTGCTGGGAGCGGCCGAGATACTCGAGCACGGCGGCACCTACCCGCCCAGCGGTGAGCCGAGCGGCTGACGGCCCGCGCCTGCGCAGGACTACCCCTGCTGCACCGGGCCTGACGCACCGGGCCTGACGCACCGGGCCCGACGCACCGGGCCCGACGCACCGGGCCCGACGCACCGGGCCTGACGGCGCTGCGCCCGGCAGCCGGACAGACACCGGGCTGGCCTTGCTGCCGGGCTTCCCCGCCGGATGGCCCGGTCAGCTCAGCCGCCGGACCCGCCAGTAGCAGAACCCGGCCAGAGCGAGGGCCAGGGCGATGAAGATCGCTGTCTCGTACCACTGGAATGCCCAGTAGCGGCTGGCGGGCTGGTAGGAGATGAGCTCCCGCAGGTGCTTGCCGGCCAGCCAGGCGTTGCACGCCTGGAAGGAGCCGGTCTGGCAGGCCTGCGTGGCCGGGCCGGTGAACACATGGCCGGCCGGGGTGATGGTCTGGTTGGACAGTATCCAGGCGCCGGGAATGCCCGGCGGATGGCCGATCAGGAGCATGCTGCCGTTGCGGCCGACCTCGAGTTCCTGGATGCTGGCCACGCTGAGCGGCACGGTCTTCTGTAGCGGGGCGATGAGATGCGGCCGGACCCACTGCGGCATGACGACCTGGATGGCGGCGAAGGCGGCCAGGGTGATCGCCATGGCCGGGATGGTGCGGCGGATGAGCAGCCCGGCGGTGACGCCGAGAGCGAAGGCGAAGGCAGCGTAGCCGACGGGGGCGATGCCGCCGGCGCCGAACAGCGGGGGCTCGAGCCGGCTGATGCTCACCGAGCTCGAGGTGGCGAGCTCGGCGGCCCGGAACAGCGGGGCGGCCCACCAGGTGATCAGGAGGCTGAGCAGCCCGGCGGTGGCCCTCGCGGCCAGTCCGGTCAGGCCGAGCTTGACCGCGATCCAGCGGGCGCGGGTGACGCTCTGGTTCCAGGCCAGCCGGAAGGTGCCGGCCTCCAGCTCGCGGGTGATCAGCGGCGCCCCCCAGAACACGCCGATGATGGCGGGCGCCGCGTACATCACCACGATGCCGGCATAGAACAGCAGCTCATCGCTGGTGCTCTTGACCTGGCTGATGAAGTCGCTGGCGAGCGTGCCGCAGTCGCCGTGGGCCTGGCAGGCGGAGACGCCGCTGGCCGCGTACAGGTAGGTCAGGTGCAGGCCCGTCACCACCAGCACGGCGGTGAGGGCGGCCAGCGCGGCGGCTGCCGCGATGGCCTGGGCGCGGAACTGGCGCCAGGTCAGCCACATCATCTCGGTACCTCCAGAGCAGGGCGCCGGCGGCCCGGTGCGGCCGGCCCCGGTGCGGCCGGCGGCCTGGCTCATATAGGCCAGGACGAGGTCTTCCAGCCCGGCCCTGGATACGGTCCAGGGCGGGTCGTGCACGGGCGTCGCGGCGCGGATCAGCAGGGTGGTCTGCCCGCCGGCGTCACTGGCGCTGATCACCTGCCATCCGGCGGGGACGGCGGCATGGTCGCAGCGCGGCCCGGTAAGCAGCTGATGGCCAGCCAGCAGCTCGCCGACGGACCCGGCGATCTGCACGCGCCCGGCGGTGAGCACGACGAGGTAGTCGCAGACCCGCTCCAGGTCGGCGACCAGGTGCGAGGACAGCACCACGCTGAGCTGCTGATCGGCGACTGCCTCCATCAGGCCCTGCAGGAACTCGCGGCGGGCCAGCGGGTCGAGGCTGGCCACCGGCTCGTCCAGGATCAGCAGCTCGGGCCGCTTGGCGATGGCCAGGGTCAGGGCCAGCTGGGCGCGCTGCCCGCCGGACAGCTTCCCGGCCTTCTGCGCCGGGTCCAGCCCCAGCGCCGCGATCCGGCCGCTGGCCAGCGCACCGTCCCAGGCCGGGTTGAGTGCGTTGCCCAGGTGCAGGAGATCAGCCATGAGCGGCGTGATAACGACCCCCGGCAGACCGGGAGCAGGCACGGCCCGGTCCTGGCTGGGCACGCGCTTGATGGCCGCCGCCCGCGGTGCGGCTCTGTTCGGACTGATGCTGGCCGGGCCGGCCCGCTGCTGGTCCTGATCCTGCTGCTGGCCCTGATCAAGCAGGCGGCCGGGCGGACGGGCCTGCCGGGGCACCGGGGAGCGCCAGGCCTGCCGCTGCCGCAGGGACCGTCGGGCCTGGCGGTGCACCAGGGACCGGGCACCGGGAGGCTGCTGCTGCTCCTGCTGCTGGCGGTCGCCAGCGTGCTGGCCACCCGCTGGCTGGCCCGGCTCACCAGGCGGCTGGCCGACCTGTGGTGCGGGGTGCCCATCGCCAGCCCGTACCGGCCGCGGCCGGGCGGCACCGGGCGGCTCAGCTCCGGTCAGCGCGCGGAGTGGGTGCTCACCGATCCGGCGACCTGGCGCGACCTGCTGTGGTCGGTGGCGGATGCATGCGGCGGCTGGGTGCTGGCCGGGGCGCCCGCCGCGATCGTGGCCTACGGCCTGGTCGCCATCGCGCTGCCTTTTCCTGCTGAGGGACGGCCTGACCCGGATGCTGGAGGCCAACGGCCTGCAGGTCGCCGCCGCGGTCGACAACGGCGCCGACCTGCTGTCCGCGGTGGCGGAGCAGCAGCCGGACGTGGCCATCGTCGACGTGCGGCTGCCGCCCACCTTCACCGATGAGGGCCTGCGGGCCGCGCTGGCCGCCCGGCGGGCCCGGCCCGGCCTGCCCGTCCTGGTGCTGTCCCAGTACGTCGAGCAGCTGTACGCGCGCGAGCTGCTGGCCAGCGGCAGCGGCGGCATCGGCTACCTGCTCAAGGACCGGGTGCTCGACAGCGGCCAGTTCACCGACGCGGTGCGGCGGGTCGCTGCGGGCGGCACCGCGATGGACCCCGAGGTGATCGCGCGGCTGCTGGCCCGGGGCGATGGCGACGGCGCCCTCGGCGCCATCAGCCCGCGCGAGCGGGAGGTACTCGGGCTGATGGCGGAGGGCCGCTCCAACGCGGCCATCGCGCAGCGGCTGGTGATTACCGAGCGCGCGGTGGCCAAGCACACGGCCTCGATCTTCCTGCGGCTCGGCCTGCAGCCTTCCGACGACGACAACCGCCGCGTGCTGGCCGTCCTCGCCTACCTCGGCCAGTGACCGGCCGCCGGCTGGCGCCCGGCGCGGCATCGCCAGTCCCGCGCATCAGCAGGTAACCCGGCCATCCCGGTCGCCCGGTACGTCCTGTCCTGTTTGGGTAGCCCCGTGGGGGTACTTGATGCACGTCCGGGCCCAGGCCAGCGTTCCGGGCTGAGGGGACCCCACGGCCGCCGTGGAGGGAGAAACCAGCATGCCCTCAGGGCCGGTCTTCACGTCTCGGCTGAGCGGCCGTCAGCTGCTGGACGGTGAGGGCCTGGCCATCGGCCGGGTCCGTGACGTGGTCATCCTGCCGACCGCCGGCGGGGAGCCGCCCTGGGTTCTCGGGCTGGTCGTCACCCTGCAGCGGCGCCAGATCTTCGTCAACCTGGGCCGGATCGCGGAGATCTCCGTGGACGGCGCGCACCTCAAGGGCGGCGCCGTGGAGCTGCGCCGGTTCAGCCGGCGGACCGGCGAGATACTGGCGTCCGAGCTGTACGGCCAGCCGGCCGGCACCGAGAGCGTCGTCGATGTCGGCATCGTGGAATCCGAGCGGCACCGAGGCGGCTGGGAGGTGTCTGTCCTGGCCATCGGCCACGGCCGGGGCCGGGGCAGCCTGCGGCGTCACTCTCCGGTCATCGAGCCGTGGGACAAGTACCCGGAAGCTCTTCAAGGCGGGCCCGCTCGCCGAGCAGCTTGTCCAGCTGCGGGAGATGCACCCGACCGATCTCGCCACCGCGGTCGAGCACATGCCCGCCGCCCGGCGACGGCAGCTGGCCGAGGCGCTGCAGGACGAGGAACTGGCGGACGTGCTGGAGGAACTGCCCGAGCAGAACCAGATCCGGCTGCTGGCCGGCCTCGGCCAGGAGCGCACGGCGTCGGCGAGTGCATCGAGGAGAGCACCTTCGTCCGGCCCGAGCTCTCCGAGACCGAGGTGGCCAGGCGGATGGCCGCCTACAACCTGATCGGCGTCGCCGTCTGCGACGAGGCTGGCTGCCTGCTCGGGGCCATCACCGCCGATGACGTCCTGGATCGCGTGCTGCCTGCCGGGTGGCGGAGGAGGGAAACCGGATGAGGATGCCGCTGATTTCCGCCCGCCGCCCCGGCGATCGCACCGACCTGTCCGCTCCCTGCGGCACGGCGCGGATGGGCGCCCGGTGCGACGCGGACGCGTTCGGGCGGATGTCCGAGAGCATCGCCCGGTTCCTCGGCACCGGCCGCTTCCTGGCCGGCCAGACCGTGTTCGTCATCATCTGGATCCTGTTCAACACCGTCGGGTTCATCCGGCACTGGGATCCCTATCCGTTCATCTGCTCAACCTGGCCTTCTCCACCCAGGCCGCCTACGCCGCCCGCTGATCCTGCTGGCCCAGAACCGGCAGGACGACCGGGACCGGGCCAGCATCGAGCGGGACCGGGTGGCGGCGGCCCGCATCCAGTCCGACACCGAGTTCCTGGCCAGGGAGCTGGCGGCGGTCCGGTTCGCGCTCGCGGACGTGGTAACCACCGAGGACCTCAGCGACCGGATGAACCAGCTGGAGAAGATGATCAGCGACTTGCGCCCGGCCGACTCGGGCAACGGGCGGCCCCGGCCATCGCGATCCGAGGCCGGCCGCTGACCCCTTCATGCGGTGCTGGCCGCGGCGCGAGCCGCGGGCGGCGCGGAGGTGGCCCAGCGGATGCCGTGCACCAGGGCCTCGCCGGCCGGGCGGACCAGCGCGGCCTCGGTCACCGGCAGCCGGGGCAGCCGCAGCGGTCGGCGGGCCCAGCCGGGCAGCTGCGAGACGGCGGCCGCGGCCAGCACGCCGTAGGGCAGCCGGGCGACAACCGGGAGCGGCGGGTTGAGCAGCAGGAACCGGGCGGCCTCGCGGGACTGCGCGGTCCCGGTCAGCTCGGGCCGGTACTGGCGGATCCGCTCGGCCAGCTCGGCCTCGGTGCGCGGCGGGTCGGGCACGCCGAGCTCAGCGCCGATCCTGGCCAGGTCCGCGACATAGCCGTCGCGTCCGGCCTGATCCAGGGGCTGCGCGCCGAAGCGGGAATGGGCGCGCAGGAAGCTGTCAGCCTCGGCAATATGCACCCAGGTCAGCAGCCGCGGATCGGAGGCGGCATAGGGGCGGCCGTCCGGCGCCGTGCCGGTGACCCGCTGGTGCACCGCCCGGACCCGCGCGATCGCGTCCTGCGCATCGCTGACCCGGCCGAACGTCGTCACGGCCAGGAAGAAACTGGTCCGCTGCAGCCGGCCCCACGGGTCGCCGCGGTAGCCCGAATGGCCGGCCACCGCGGCCATGGCCAGCGGGTGCAGGGACTGCAGCAGCAGGGCCCTGATCCCGCCGATGAGCATCGAGGAATCGCCGTGCACCCGGCAGATCGGCCGGTCGGGGCCGAACCAGCGCTCGCCGGCGGAGCCGTGAATGACCTGGCGGCGAGCCGGCCCGTCGGGCCCGGCTACCCGCTCGAATATGGCCGCGCCGATATGAGCGCGGACACGGTCGGCTGCGTGCTGGACGTCCACCCTGCTCTCCCTCCCGGCGGCTGCCCGGCCCCGCAGCGCCGTCTCCTTCAGTATGTGCGCCGGCCTCCGGGCCGGCTCAGGCAGCCAGCTCCTCCAGGCTGCTGACCGGCGAATCGCTGGGATAGATGCCGAGCAGGTTCTGCCCGTACTTGCGCGCGAGAACTGCGCTGGTCATTTGACCCCCCGTGGACTGCCCGGATGCTGCGGCGGCGCCGCAGCGGCCTGCTCGCCTGCCCGCCCGCGGCGCGGTCATCCGGTCAGCGCGGCAGGACGTGCGGGTTCAGGATCCCGGCCGGGTCCAGGGCAGTCCGGATCCTGGCGAAAAGGGCGCGCTCGGAGCGGGATCGCACCAGCGGCAGCCACGGCGCCTTGAGGGCGCCGATGCCGTGCTCGGCCGAGATCGAGCCGCCCAGCTCGGCGACGAAGGCGAACACGGCGTCCTCGTGCCGGCCATCGGCGGCGGCCGCCGGCACGATGTTGACGTGCACGCAGCTGTCGGCGACATGACCGAAGGTCACCACCCTGGCGCCCGGGTCGGCGCGGGCCACGACGTTGGCGGCGGCGCTGGCCAGGCGCATCCAGCGGGCGGCGGGGACGGCGACATCGAGCTTGATCGGGACGCCCAGGAATCCGGCTGCCTCCGGCTGGCGCTCCCGGTAGGCCCACAGCCGGGCCCGGTCCGCCGCTGCCTCGGCGACGGCGGCAGGGTGATCCCCGATGACCGCGGCGAGGTGATCAAGGGCGCCAGGGCCGTGTGCCTCCAGCAGCAGGTAGGCCGCGGCCGGCCAGGGCAGCGGCGGCGGGAGCCCGGCATGACTGATCAGGATGCCGAGGCCGGTCTCGGTGAAGTACTCCGCGGAGATCAGGCCCGGCACGTCGCGCAGCGCTCGCAGCGCCAGGTTCCGCACCTCTTCCAGGCTGGCCAGCCCGGCCAGCACCGTGACCAGGTTCCTGGGCCTGGGCACCAGCTGCAGCCGGGCCCGGGTGATGACCGCCAGGGTCCCCTCCGAGCCGGCCAGCAGTGACGGGTAGTCGTAGCCCGAGTTGTCCTTGACCGGGCCGGACAGGTGCGACACCACCGTCCCGTCGGCCAGCACCGCCTCCATCCCCCGCACCTGGGCCCGCATCGGCCCGTAGCGCAGCACGCGGACGCCCCCGGCGTTGGTGGCCACGGCTCCGCCCACCGTCGCGCTGTCCCGGCTGGCGATGAGCACGCCGAGGTCCAGGTCCGGGTGCGCGTCCGCGACCCGCCGGAGCGCTACCCCTGCCCCGGCCGTGACCTGGGAGGCATCGAGATCGACCGGCTCCAGCTGGTTCATCCGGGCGAGGCTGAGGACCACCTCGCCGTGCAGCGGGACGCCGCTGCCGACCAGGCCGGTGTTTCCGCCCTGCGGCACGACCGCCACCTCGGCCCCGCTGCACAGGGCCAGCACCGCGGCCACCTCGGCGGTATCGCGGGGACGGATCACAGCGGGGGTGTGCCCGCGGAACCTGCCGGTCCAGTCAACGGCGAAGCCGGCCGCGGCGTCGCCGGTCAGGACGTGCGGCTCCCCCACCACCGCGGCCAGGCTGCGGAGCAGCCCGGCGGGGAGCGCGCATGTCCCGGCAGCCGTCATGCAGCCGGGCTCCCGGTCCGCGGCGCGCGCTCCGGCGGGGCCGACTGGCCGGCCGCGCCGGACGGCGGGCGCGCGGCGGCCAGCAGGCGGTCCATGATGCGCACGCCCGAGTGCAGCGCCGAGACCGGGATGCGCTCGTCGACGCCGTGGAACATGGCGTAGTAGTCATAGCCGTCGGGCAGCACCAGCGGCGTATACCCGTAGCAGGCCAGGCCCAGCCGGGAGAACTGCTTGGCGTCCGTGCCGCCGCTCATGCAGTAGGGCACGACCGTGGCACCGGGATCCTCGGCGAGCAGCGCCTGCGCCATGGCCGCGACCAGCGGGCTGCCGGGCGGGGCTTCCAGGGCCTGCTCCCGGTGTGCGTACTCCCAGCTGACATCCGGGCCGGTCAGCTCGTTGATCGTGGCCACGAACTCCTCCTCGTAGCCGGGCAGCACCCGCCCGTCCACGTAGGCCACGGCCTCGCCGGGGATGACATTGACCTTGTAGCCGGCCTGCAGCATGGTCGGGTTGGCGCTGTTGCGCACCGTCGCCGAGACCAGTGCCGCGGCCGGCCCGAGGCCGGCCAGGAGGCCGGCTGCGGCACCGGCCTGGCCGGCAGCGGCGGCGGCGGCACCGGCCGGGGCCCCGGCACCGGCGGTGGTTCCGGTGCCGACCGCGGCGGCGATGGCATGGATCGCGGCCTGGACCGTCGGGATGAGGCGGACCGGCCACTGGTAGGCGCCGATCCTGGCCAGCGCCTCGGCCAGCCGGGTCACCGCGTTCTGCGCGTTCGGCTTGGAACCATGCCCCGCGACGCCGCGGGCGGTGAGCTTCAGCCAGGCTGTCCCCCGCTCGGCCGAGGCGATGGGATAAAGGCGCAGCTGCGGCGAGGCGTGGAAGGTGAAGGCCCCGGACTCGCCGATCGCCTCCGAGCAGCCGTCGAACAACCCGGCGTGCTGCTCGACGAGCCACTGGGCGCCGTAGGCGGCGGTGTCCTCCTCATCAGCGGTGAAGGCGAGCACGATGTCACGCTGCGGCTGCCGCCCGCTGCGCGCCCAGTCCCGCACCAGCGCGAGGATGACGGCGACCGCGTTCTTCATGTCGACCGCCCCCCGGCCCCACAGCACCCCGTCACGCACCTCGCCGCTGAACGGGTGCACTGACCAGCCTGCCGGGTCGGCCGGGACCACGTCCAGGTGGCCGTGCAGCAGCAGCGCGGCCGCTTCGCGGTCAGCTCCCGCGACCCTGGCCACCACATTGGCCCGCCCGGGCGCGGATTCCAGCAGCACCGGATCGAGGCCGGCCCCGCCCAGCAGGCCGGCTACGTACTCGGCTGCCTCCCGCTCCCGTCCGGCCCCGCCGCCGCGGTTAGTCGTGTCCATCCTGATCAGCTCGGCGGCGAACCGCGTCACCTCCTGCGCGGTCAGATCCTGCCCGGTGGCCTCCTGCCCGGTGGCCTCCTGCCGGGCGGCCGGTGGCGCGGCGTCCGGCTCTGCCGCGGCCGGCTGCCCGGCGATCGGGCCGGGAGCCTCAGCCATAGTGTTCCTCCGTCGCTGACGAGATCATCGTGCAGACCACCTTGAAGCAGCGGATCAGGTCGTAGGCCGACGCGGCCTCGTACTCGACGGTCCGCTCGGCTATCCGGCGCACTCCCGGCACGATCGCGGCTGCCTGCGCGAGCTGCGCGGCGTCCACCTCGACCTCCGCGCGGAAGTCGCCGGCCTGCTGCGGGGAACGGCGGCCGGCCAGCAGGATGCCCGCGGCGGCTGCCGACCTGATCGCGGCGGCGCTGACCGCCGGCGGCCGACAGATGGCCGCGTACCGGCTCACGCATTCCTTGACCGCCACGGCCGGCGCGCCCGGCGCATAGCCGGCTGCGTCCGCGCAGGCGCGGTCGTCGCCGGTGATCAGGATGACCGGCACACCGTACTGGGCGGCCACCAGGGCGTTCAGGCGTCCCTCGCTGGCCGGCTCGCCGTTCACCCGGACCGCCGTGATCGAGCTGGGCAGGTAGGTGTGCGCGAGGACGCCCTCGGCCCCGGCCCCGGCGTGGTAGCCGACGAACGCCACCCCGTCCACGTCGCCGCGCTGAATGCCCTCCACCATGCTGAGGTCCTTGTGCCGGCCGGTCAGCATCACGGCTCGCTCGTCGAGCCGCTCCAGCAGCAGGTTCCGCATGGTCGCGTGCGCCTCGTTGATCAGCACCGCGTCGGCGCCGCCGTCCATGAAGCCGGCCACGGCCGCGTTCACGTCGGAGGTGAACATCTGCCGGCAGCGCTGCCACTGCTCGGTTCCCGGCTCCACGTCCGCAGGCCAGGTGACGCCGGTCGCGCCCTCCATGTCAGCCGAGATGAGGACCTTCATGCCGGCGAGCCCGTCATGCTCCGGCCCTGGCTGGCCGCGGCCGCCGCGGGGGCCGCGGCCGGCTCGAGCGGCGGGTCGAGCAGCCGCAGCGTCCTCGCGTCGGCGTCCAGCTCGGCGGCGACGCCGACCGGGAAGGTCTGGAAGTAGCCGCCGTGTCCGACATTCGCGCGGGCAATCAGCGGCACGCCCGGGTCCGCGAGCCGCTCGGCGATGATGTCCTGGATCGCCGCCGGCTCGCCGCAGCCCTCGAACGTGCCGGCCACCACCGCGCAGACCCCGTCCAGGTAGCCGGAGCGGCGCAGCTGGGTGAGCATCCGGTCGAGCCGGTAGTCTTCCTCGTTCTCGTCCTCCAGCAGCAGGATGCCGCCGCGGGCCGGACGGGACGTGCTGGTGCCCAGCGAGGCGGCCAGCAAGGTGAGGTTCCCGCCCAGGGTGATGCCCCGGGCCGTGCCGCCGGTGATGGTGACGGCCTGCGGGTAGCTGATGTCAGTCGCACGCTCCGGGTGCATCAGGGCCCGCAGCATCGAGCCGAATGAGTAGTGCGCCGCGCAGCCGTGCGAGGTGACCATGGGGCTGAGCAGCGACGCCCATCCGAGCCGGCAGGCCACCGCCTCCAGCACGGCGGTCACGTCGGAGTAGCCGGCCAGGATCTTCGGCGGCAGCGCCGCGATGCCATCCCAGTTCATCGCCTCCAGCGTGCGCTGGGCGCCGGAGCCGCCGGTTGCGAAGACGATGCCCGCGATGGCCGGGTCGGTCAGCGCGCCGCGCAGGTCCGCCACCCGCATCTGATCATCGCCCGCCAGGTAATGCCGCATGGTGCCCTGGTCGTGCGCCGACGGGTACAGCACCGGCTCAAGGCCGGCGAACCGCAGCGCGTCGAGCCCGACCCCGAGCTCCGCCGGGTCAGCCGGGCTGCTGATCGACAGCACCGCGACCTTGTCGCCTGGCCGCAGGGCCGGGGCCCGCGCCAGCGAGCGGGGCCGGCTCGGGGCATCCGCCGTTGTCAACGTCGTGGGTTCCTTTCCGCCTGGGTACTGGGTCAGGGCGACCGTAGCCCGGCCGTCCTCCTGCAGCCGGGCTTCCGGCAGCCCGGCTTCCTGCAGCCCGGCCAGGTGGCAGGCCACCGGGCTGCCCTCGCCGGGACCGGGCCCGGCAGCGAGCACGGGCACCGCCTGGCCCCGGCACAGCCCGGCTCGCTCGTCAGAGCTGCCCGGGCTGGCCAGCCGCGGGCACCGCGGGTGGAACCGGCAGGCCGCCGGGATCGCGGTCGGGTCGGGCGGCTCACCGGTCAGTATGGCCGTCGGCCGGTCGCGATGCCCCTCAGGCAGCACCGGGATGAGGGCCCGGGTGTCAGGGTGCTGCGGCCGGAGCAGCACGTCGGCGACCGAGCCGATCTCCACGATGCGCCCCAGGTGCATCACCGCCAAGCGGTCGGCAATGTACCAGGCTACGCCCGGGTCGTGACCGACGATGAGGGCGGATAGCACAGCTGGTCGCGCAGGTCGAGGATGAGCCGGAGGATCTCGCCGCGCACCGACGAGCCGCAGCACCCGCACCTGCTCCCGGCGCACCTCCTCAGGCACGTTCGCGGCGACATACCGGCGCAGGATCCAGGGACGACACGGGCTCATCGGCGATGATCACCGACGGGCCGGGTCCTGCAGCACGAGCTGGACATGACGGCGGTGCTCCTTCAGCGCGGCACCGGAGTAGCCGAGCGCCGCGCCGCCGTAGCGGACCTCGCCGCCGGTCGGGCGGATCAGGCCCACCAGATCGGCCGGGGCTCAGGCCGGGCTAGGCGGCAGGCTCGGGCTGGCCGATGCGGGCCAGCGAGGGACCGCGGCGCTGCGCGAACCGCTGCGCGGCGGACTCGGCCCCGCGCAGCACGCGCAGCAGGTTGCCGCTGGCCAGCAGGGCGCACTCATCATCGGTCCAGCCGCGGCTCATCAGCTCGGCGATCAGCCGCGGGTAGCACGACACATCCGGCAGGCCGTCCGGCAGCCGCTCGGTGCCGTCATAGTCAGCTCCGATGCCGACGTGATCGAGGCCGGCTACCGCTCGCACGTGCTCGACGTGATCGGCTACCTGAGCCAGCGTCGCGGCGGGCGGGGGCCCGGCCGCGGCCAGTGCCTCCCGGACCGCGACGCGCTCGGCAAGGTCCTTGTAATCAAGGCCGCGGCGATCCATCTCCGCCGCGAGCCGCAGATCCCAGGCCCGGCACTCGGGCGAGACGAACTCCGGGACGAACGCGACCATGCAGATGCCGCCATTGCCGGCCAGCCGGCTCAGCACGTCATCGGGCACGTTGCGCGGATGATCACACAGTGCCCGGGCGCTGGAATGCGAGAAGATGACCGGTGCCGCGGCGACCGCCAGCGCGTCCCGTGCGGTATCGGCCGAGACGTGCGACAGGTCGACCAGCATGCCCAGCCGCTGCATCTCCCCCACCACCTCGCGGCCGAAGGCAGTCAGCCCCCCGGTGGCTGGCACGTCGGTGGCCGCGTCGGCCCAGGGGACGTTGTGGTTGTGGGTGAGCGTCAGGTACCGGACGCCCAGGCGGTAGAGCATGCGCAGGACACCGAGCGAGGACGCGATCGAGTGACCGCCCTCCGCCCCCAGCAGCGACGCGATCCGCCCGCTCGCCCAGATCCGCTCGATGTCCGCTGCGGTCAGCGCCAGCTCCAGGTCGCCGGGGTAACGGCGGATCATCCGGTCCACCAGGTCGATCTGCTCCAGGGTCGCGGCCAGCGCATCCTCGCCTGCCATCGTGCCCGGCACGTACACCGACCAGAACTGGGCGCCGACGCCGCCGGCCCGCAGCCGCGGCAGGTCGGTCTGCGTCCACGGGACCGCTGCGGCCAGGTCAGCCGCCGCGGGATCCGATCCGGCTCGCTCGCGGATCTGCCAGGCGAGATCGTTGTGACCATCCGCCAGCGGCACTCGCCGCAGCAGGGCACGGGCGCGCGTCAGGTGATCAGTCACCGGGTCAGCCTGCCAGGCCGGCCGGGCCGCGGCAACCGGCGGCCGCGGCCACGGCCGCGTCCCCGCTCAGCTCGTGACGCTGCCCCTGGACAGGCCGAGGGCGGCGGCCGCGGCGCTCAGCGCGGCCAGGTGGTCCTCGACCGTGGCCAGGCCGGCGCCCATCGTGTTCACCGACACGTGGGTGGCCCCGGCGTCGCGCCACCGGCCCACATGGTCGGCGAGCCGCTCGGCCCCGCCCGCGCCCCAGCTGACGCGTCCCTCCATGCCGAGCTCCGCCGGGTCACGTCCCGCCTCGGCGGCGGCCTGCGCGACGATCGACTTCGCCTCATCCAGCCGGGGACCCGGCGGAACCTGCGGGAACCAGCCGTCCGCCAGCTGGCCGGCCCGGATGTAAGCGCGGCGGGACTGGGCCCCGAACCACACCGGGATGGGCCGCTGCACCGGCAACGGCGCCAGGCCCGCTCCGGTCACCTGCTCGTGCGCGCCCGCGAAGGTGACCGACGGCTCGGTCCAGAGCCGTCGCAGCAGGGCGACCTGCTCGCCGAGCCGGCGGCCGCGGTCGGCGAAGTTCTTGCCGAGCGCCTCGTACTCCACCGCGTTCCAGCCCAGGCCCACGCCGAGCCGGAACCGTCCGCCGGTGAGCAGGTCCACCTCCGCCGCCTGCTTGGCGACCAGCGCGGTCTGCCGCTGCGGCAGGATGATGATCCCGGTGACCAGCTCCAGCGAGGTCAGCGCGGCCAGGTAGCCGAACACCACCATCGGCTCGTGGAACGTCGTATGGACGTCGTAAGGGCCGTCCCAGCCCAGGTGCACGGCCGGGTCGGCGCCCAGGACGTGATCGTAGGCCAGCAGGTGGGCGTACCCGAGTTCGTCGGCGGCCTCGCCGTAGGCGCGGACGGCGCCGGCATCAGGTCCGATCTCGGTCTGCGGAAATACGGCACCTATTCTCACCAGACCTTGTCTACCGCACGACGCTCAGCAGGCAGCACGCCGGCCCGCATGCGGGCGGCAGCCCTGCCCGGCGGGCGGCACGCGGCGGCGGTCACCGGTCCCGGCGGCGCCGGGCTCTTACCACGTTCCGTCATGCCTCATATCCGCGCAATAACGGCTATCAGCCGAATGCGACGCGCCACGCGCCGCCTGGCGCCTCATTCCGGGTTCCTGCGCTCACGCTGGGTTACCTTTGGAAATGTGTTCGCATACGCCATTCCGCCCCGGCCTGTCGCGCTCGTCCAGCCGGGCGCGGCCCGGCAGGCAGGCCCGGCGCGCCGCGGCGGCCGGGCCAGGCGCCCCGTGGCCGGCCCGGCAGCCGCGCCGGGCGCCGGCGGCTGGCGCGAGGGACGGACGGCCGCCGCATGACGTCTCCGGATGAGGCCGGCCGGCGCGAGGCGGCCGGGGCCGATCATGCGGGCAGCGTGCTGTGCCGCCTGCTGGCCCGCCATCCCGAGGTCGTCGGCATCGAGATGCTCGGCCAGACCGACATGCCCGGCGGGACAGTCTCCTACTCCCTCGGCGTGTTCCTGCCGGATGGCCGGGAGCTGTTCGTCGACGTGGAGGACGCATGACGGCCGGCCAGACGATCAGCGGTCGCCGCCCGGCCCGGCCACCCGGCGGGGTCAGGAGCCGCGCCCGGCCGGCTCGCCCGAGCTGATCAGGGTCCGTGCCCTGGCCACCCGCACCGCGTCGGACAGCGTGCCGATGTCATAGGCGCCGTGGTGGCGCTTGCCGTTGATGAAGAAGGTCGGCGTGCCGGAGACTCCGCTGAGGTCAGCCGAGTCCATGTCCGCGGCGATCCTGGCCTGGCCGGCCTGGTTGCGCAGGTCCCGGGCGAATCTCTCGGCGTCCAGGCCGAGCTCGCCCGCGTACCGGATCAGGTCCCTGACCGTCAGCGCGCCCTGATGCTCGAGCAGCTGGTCGTGCATGTCCCAGAACTTGCCCTGCATCGCGGCCGCCTCGGCGCCCTCGGCGGCGAGCAGAGCGTGCGGGTGCACGTCTGACAGCGGCAGGTGCCGGAACACGTAGCGCAGGTCGCCGTAGTCGGCCAGCAGTTCCCGGATCACCGGCTCGGCCTGCCCGCAGTAGGGACACTCGAAGTCGGCGTACTCCACCATCGTGACCGGCGCCTTCGCCGGCCCGCGCACGTGGTCGCGCTCCGGGTCGACCGGGACCGCGAGGTCAATGACGGACTCGGCGGTCCCGAACAGCGCGCGGATCCGGAGCCGCTTGGGCAGCAGCGCGGTCAGCCGGAAGACGACCCAGGTCAGGGCCGATGCGCAGATCGCGGCCGACAGGACGCCCACCTTGGCCTCGGCCAGCTCCGTGCCGTGGAAGGCGAGCGAGGCGATCAGCAGGGACACGATGAAGCCGATGCCCGCGATCACTCCGGCGCCGGTCACCGCCGCCCAGCCGACCGGCGGCCGGATCCGGCCGCGGCTGACCCGGCTGAGCAGCCACGCCGCGCCGACTGTGCCCAGCGGCTTGCCCACCACGTAGCCGGCCAGGATGCCGAGCGTGATCGGCGAGGTGTAGGCACGGGCCAGGAAGCTCCCGCTGACCGTGATCCCCGCGTTCGCCAGGGCGAACAGCGGCACGATCAGGTAACTCGTCCAGGGATGGAAGAGCTGCTGCAGCCGGTCATTCGGCGAGATGGCCGTCCGCACGCTCTCCCTGGCATCGCGGGCCAGCTCCGGGGTCGGCTGCTCGCGGAACTGCCGGAACGACTCGAAGGCCTGCTCCAGCCCGACCCGCGCGGCCGGGTAGGCCACCGCGAGCATGCCCATCACCAGGCCGACCACGACCGGGTCGACGCCGGACTTGAAGAAGGCCACCCAGGCCGCCGCCCCGAGCGCCAGGTAGACCGGACCGCTGCGGACGCCCCATCGGCGCGCCGCGTAGACCGCGCCGAGGAAGGCGACGCCGATCAGCAGCGCGATCAGGTCGATGTGGCCGCTGAACACCAGCGCGATGATCACGATCCCGGCCACGTCATCGACGATCGCGAAGGTGAGCAGGTAGGTGCGGACCCGGTCGGGCACTCCCTTGCCGACCAGGGCCAGCATGCCCAGCGCGAATGCGGTGTCGGTGGACATGGCGGTGCCCCAGCCTGACGCCGACGGGCGGCCCGCGTTGATGGCCAGGTAGATGGCGATCGGCACGATCATCCCGCCCAGGCCCACGACCAGCGGCAGGGCCAGCCGGCGCCGCTCGCGCAGCTCGCCCATGTCGAACTCGCGGCGCGCCTCCAGCCCGGCGACCAGGAAGAAGAACACCATCAGCCCGGAGTTCACCCAGCCGTGCAGGGTGTCCGCGAGGCCCGCCGATCCCACCTTGACCGACAGCTCGGTGTGCCAGAATGCCGGATACCCGGACGGGTCGATATTCGACCAGGCCAGCGCCGCGAGCGTGGCGGCGAGCAGGACCGCCGAGCTGCCCGTCTCAGTGCGCAGGAACTGCCGCAGCGGCGTCTCCAGGCTCCGCGCCCACGCCGTGCGCAGCGAGAACTGCGAGGCCGGGGCGCCGGGCACGGTCATCCCAGGATTGTCTCGCGGGTTGCTTCGGGCCGCGACCTTGACGCCCCTGCCTGCGGCTCAGCCGCCGCCCCCCGGCCGGACCTCATATGTAGTCATGCTTCTGCAGGAACCGCCAGCAGGCCCAGCCGGGGACGACGGGCAGCCAGTAGGTGGCCAGCCGGTACACCAGCACGGCCGAGACCGCGGGGCCGGCCGCCAGGCCGACGCCGGTCAGGCCGGCCACCAGGGCCGCCTCGATGGCGCCGAGGCCGCCCGGGGTGGGAGAGGCGGCGGCGATGACGGCGGCGCCCAAGGTAGGCCGCGCCGATCTCGGCGATCCCGGCGCGGCCGCCGAAGGCCTGCACGGAGGCGGCGAGGCCGCCGATGTAGGCCAGGGTCACCGCAGCGGAACCGCCGGCCAGCAGGGCCAGCTTGGCCGCGCTGGCCGCCGCCGCCCGCATGCTGGCGGCTGCCGACCGGAGGCCGGGCAGCAGCCGGGTCGCGGCGAGCTTCCTGCCCCGGCGGGTGGCCAGCAGCAGGCCGGCCAGCGGGGCGGCCACGGCGAGGATCAGCAGCAGCTTGCTGGCCGGCGGCAGCTTGAAGGCCTGCGCCGTCCGCTGACGCGCCAGGCTGAAGAAGATCACCAGCAGGATCGGGTGAGCCACGGCTCCCGCGAGCGCATTCACCCCGACCGCCGCCCCCCCGCCCCGGGGACCTGCATCGCGAACCCGAGGTCCGGAGGTTCCCGCTGCCTCTTGCCACGCTACGGCGGTAACCAGGAACAAGCAATGAAATACAGGAACTGAATGTAATGTGTCTGGAAAGGAGAGTACGGTTACACATATGGGGAGCTGGGGTTTCCTGACCAATCACGCCCGCGCGCTGCTCTGCATCGCGCATGACCCCGGCGTGCGGCTGCGCGACATCGCCGCGAGGCTCGGCATCACCGAGCGCAGCGCGCACGGCATCGTCACCGATCTCGCCGAGGCCGGCTACGTGATCAAGCAGAAAGATGGCCGCCGCAACCGCTACCAGATCCAGGCCCATATGCCGCTGCCGGAGGCCGCGAGCCAGCAGCCTGCGATCGGCGAAGTCCTCGCCCTGCTCGCCGGCGCAGCGCCAGCCAGTCAGGAAAGGACCGGATGACTGACCGGGAGGACACCGGCAGGTCCCGATCACGGCCCGGCCGGCCCCGCCGGGTGGGCCTGGCCGCGAAACGGCACCCCGGACATCCGCGCGCTGACCCCGGGCGTCCGGTCAGTGAGGCGTCATTGACAGGCCGGCCTGGCGGGTTAGCCTGACCCTGAGGCACGCGCCGCAGCAGGCCCCTGATCCCTTGGCGGGTAAGCATGTCGATGTACTGGTCAACCAGGGTGGGGATGCCTTCCGTGACCGATCCGGAGGGAACCACCGGGCCCGGCTACTGGTGGGTGACCGGCTGGTGCCGGCCCGCCGTGATGCCGCTGAGCGACCGGGCGCTGGCCCGCCGCGCCAGGCGCTTCCGCAAGAAGCGCGCCCGCCAGCGCCAGCGGTGATAACTGACGGCCGCGCCGGGGCCGCGCGGCGCCACTTCGCCCGGCGCTGACGGCATCCGCGGGCGCCAGGGCTTTTCTCTTCCGCCATTGCGCGCCGGCTGACCGACCGTCGGCGACCTGGCGAGTTCCTGGCCGAGAGTCTCGGCCAGGAACGCGCGCACGGCGCGGAAGGAGCGCTCGTCGGCAGCCGCGTCGCACTCGACTCCGGGGATCCGGCCCGGCGCCGCGGTCCTGTGCGTGAAGCCGTGCATGGCGCGCCCGTACATGATCAGCTGCCAGTCAGCCGCGGCCGCGTTCATCTCCTCGGCGAATGCGGCAACATCGGTGAGCGGCACGTGCGGGTCAGCAGATCCGTGGCACGCCAGGACCTTCGCCGACACCGAGCCGGGACCCGCGGGCCGCTTCGTCGCGAGGCTGCCGTGGATGCTCACGACGCTGGTGAGCGGCGCGCCCGCCCGAGCCAGCTCCAGGGCCGCCATCCCGCCGAAGCAGTAGCCGATGGCAGCACGACGCTCGCTGACATCCGGGCGAGCCGCGAGGACCGCGAGCCCGGCCTGGCCCCGGCGGGCGAGCATGGCCGGATCGTCGCGCATCTCGGTCAGGCACTTCACGACGCGGTCGCGATGGCCAGCGACTCCGTCGCCCAGCATGTCGCAGGCAAAAACCGTGAAGCCGGCCGCCGCGTACCGCCGGGCCTGATCCCTGGCGTGATCGTCGAGACCCGCGCCGCCGTGAATCAGCAGGATGCCCGGGTTCCCTGCCTCGCGGCGCTCGGCTTCATAGAGCGTTCCCGTCAGCGGGACGTCCTGGTCACGGTAGGAGATGTCCTGGGTCAGGATTCGCACTGCCCTCTTCTTCCTCCGATGGGCGCGGGCGGACCAGGGTGACCGCCTGCATAGCTGCCGCGACCGATGATCGCGGGGGCAAGGGTACCTACAGCTGACTCGCCGGTCACTGCCCCCTCCTGCCGGTATCTGGCCGGGCGGTACGGACTCAGGTAAGGCATCGGTCCTTAACCGTCCTGCCTGAAGGGGATGCCATGCAACTGCCCGATCTCTCCCTGAGGCGCCTGACCGGCGTGGCCGCCCTGGCCTGCGCCGCGGCGCTGACACCGGTGGCCGCCCTGGCGGCCACGTCGTCCCCGGCGGCCCCGGCCGCGACAGCCGTCACTCCGGCCTGCGCAACGGCGGGCCTGGTGGTGTGGATGAACACCGACGGCAGCGCCGCGGCCGGCAGCGTCTTCTACACCCTGATGTTCACCAATCTGTCGGGTCATGCGTGCACCCTCCATGGCCATCCCGGAGTCTCCGGCGCCAGCCTCACCGGTCACCGCCTGGGCAGCCCGGCGGCCTGGCAGCCGCCCGGCGGGCACGTGGTCAGGCTGGCCAGCGGAGCCACCGCCTACGCCGTGCTGCAGTACAGCGACGTCATCACCGGCAACAACGGCCCCGAGCCCTGCAACGCCGTGACGGCGGCTGGCCTGCGGATCTACCCGCCTGGCCAGACCACATCCAAGATCGTCCCCTTCCCGCTCACGGTGTGCACGCACCATGGGCTGGTCTACATGAGCGTGCGGGCGGTGCAGAAGACGCCGCCGCCCAGCTAGGTCCCTGACGGCGGCCTGACGCGCGGCCGGGCTCTCCGCAAGCTGCTGAGCCCGGCCCGGGCTGACGCCGGCCAGCCGACCGGACGCTCGCCCATGCGGCCGCAGGCCTGGCACGATAGGCTGGGCTGATTACGCAGCGCGTCCGGTCAGTTCCGGGGGGGAACGGGCGCTGCGGCGGGGGGACGGTGTGCCGGTCGTGTTAGCTCATCGGCCGTGGCCCCGGCAGGCTGCTGCCTGGCCGGGCAAGCCGGGAGCGCGGGATGCCGCCGGCCGGCGGTAACCGGGCTGACGCCGGCCCGGCAGCGGGCCCGCCCGCGGCGCGGCCCCTGTCGCCGGAGGATCTGGGCATCCTGGCGCTGGAGAACGAGACCGTGGCGGGGCACGCGTGCAAGGTCATCGTGCTGCGCGAGGAACCGGATCTCGACCGGCTGCGGTCCTCGATCGCCGGGCGCCTGCACCAGGCTCCCGGCCTGTGCATGCGGCTGAGCGAGATCGACGGCGATCCCTGGTGGGTACCCGATCCGCAGCTGGATGTTCGTGCCCACGTGGTGGAAGCGGGCCCGGCTGGGCCACTCGACGAGGCCGGGTTCAGGGCCGCGGTGGCCGGCATCTTCGAGCAGCACCTGGATCGGTCGCGGCCGCTGTGGCGCATCGATGTCCTGCCCCGGCTGTCCGGCGGCGGCAGCGCGCTGATCTGGCGCATCCACCACGCCCTGGCGGACGGCACGACCGCGATGCGGATGGCTCGCGAGGTGATGTGGGACGCCGAGCCGGCTGCTGACCAGCCTGCCGGCTCCGGCACGCGGCCGCAGCCGCCGCGACCCGCGGCCCCGGTCGCCCGGGACCGGTTTGCCGGGCTGCGTGCGGTCGCCCGCGAGATACCCCAGCCGTGGCTGCGATCGCCGTTCGACGGGCACATCGATGCACGGCGGGCGGTGGCCTTCAGCACCGCCGGGCTGGACGAGCTGCGCCAGGTGGCTGCGGCCGCGGACGGGGCCACCGTCAACGATGCGGTGCTGACCGTGGTAGCGGGCGGGCTGCGGCGCTGGCTGGAGACTCATCATGGCCACCTCGGCGCCCTCCGCGTGAAAGTGCCGGTCAGCCTGCACGGCTCGCCTCCCCGGCCCGGCGATGACGCCGCCGGGCGGGGCAACCGCGACTCGTTCTTCTGCCTTGACCTGCCGCTCGGGTCCGCCGATCCGCTGGAGCGCCTGGCCGCCATCCGCGACGCCACCAGGATTCGCAAGCGAGACCACGACGCCCAGCACCTCGACGCGATCACCCGGCAGCTGGCCCGCATCCCGCCGCTCAGCCAGCTAGCGGCGCGCGCCCTGGCGCATCCCCGCTCGTTCGCGCTGAACGTGTCCGACGTGCCAGGGCCCCGCCACCCCGTCGGCGTGCTCGGGATCCCGGTCAGCGCCCTGTACTCGCTCGCCGAGATCCGCGAGGACCACGCGCTGCGCGTGGCGGTGATATCGATGGCCGGCACGCTGAGCTTCGGGCTCGTCGCTGATCCGACCCTGCTGCCCGAGGTCCATCAGCTGGCCGGCTACCTGCAGGCCGAGGCCGAAGCGCTGACCGCGCGGCTGCCCTCCGCCTAAGCGGGCTCCGCCTGCACACACTTAGTGCAGGCGGAGCAGGACCACGTCCTTCAGGACGACCATGAGCAGGCCGATCGCAGCCGCCACCGACGTGATGACAAGCAGCTGCCGCCCCCGCAGCTGAGCGGCACGACCGGCGGACCATGCGTAGATACTGAGGAGCACGACGGCGACCAGCAGCCCGACGGTGGCGGCATTCGAGGACGACGCGCCGAGTAGCCGCGCTAGCAGCAGCGCCAGCAGCGGGATGTAGGAAGCGCTGACCATCGGCCAGGTGGCCGCTAGCGCCGAGCGGACATCCGGCCACGTCGGCACCCGGCCGCCTTCGAGTTGCTCGCCCAGAAGCTCGGCGTACTCTTCGGCCACCCAGTAGACCGCAAGCGTGATCAGGATGGAGACGGCCAGCGGAAGGGCGGGCACGTGGTCGCCGGCGGCGGCGAGGACGGCCGCGGTGATGATCGTGCCGTAGATTCCGGCTGCGCGTCGTCGCCCGGGGGTTCTGGCAGGCTGTGCCCCGCTGGGCGAGATTCCCGCCATGGCCGTACCTTCCCGTCAGTGAGCGTCGAGCTCATTGCCCGGATGGGACCGGAACCCGCTGCGGATGCTTACGTTCTCGCCATGGCCGCCCCCGGGAACAAGACCACCAGAAGCACTATCCACGGCCTCCCTGCCGATTCCGTCGCTGGTCCCAGGCGACCAGCCGCGCGAGTGAGCGAGCCTGGCTTTCCTGTGCCAGGCCCGCTGCCGCGGCTAGCCCGATGGCCAGCATGATCGCGTGCTGCCAGGTACGGCGCTCGCGCGGCAGATGAGCGAGCACAGCCACGCCGATGACGATCAGGGCTACCTGCTGCCCGCGGTCGGCCGCCCGCAGCCGGACCGAGGTGTCCAGGCGAGGGGAAATCTGCGTGCCCGCCATGCGGCCATATCGAGCAGGTCCGGCGTTGATGGCCATTGGTGACTCACATCTTCTTCAGCGTCAGGCGATTATCCGGGCCGTCGAAATGGGCTGCCGAATCTGCCGGGCACCGGCCCTATGCGCGCGCCAACGGCCTGGCAGCCGGCAAATGTCTCACCTCTGTCGGCAGTCCCAAGGGTGAGCCTTGTCATCAGGCCGCGCCTCACCCCGGCGGGGTGAGGCGCCGCCCGGCATTGGCGGGCACGATGAATGGGCACGGCACCGGGTGATGCCGGTGAGAACGCGCGACGGCACGACTGGCGCTGTGCCGTGGACTCGGCGGAGAGGTGGCCATGTCTGACACCGGCAGTGAGCCAGTGCCGGTTGCCGACGACCCTGAGGCCAGCGCGTCCGAGCAGGCTGAGCTGGAACGTCTCCGTGCCGAGGTAGCCGAGCTGCGCAGCGAGCAAACCGCCCGCATACACCGGCACCGGCTAGGCTGGCGGCTTCCTGTCGCCACGGTGCTGATCGTGGTCGGCTGCCTGCTGGCCCCGCTGTCGGTGCTGGCGGTCTGGTCCGCTAATCAGGTCTCTGACACCAGCCGTTACGTGGCGAACATCGAGCCGCTGGTCCACGACCCGGCCATCCAGAACGCGCTGACGGACAAGCTGACAGTCGAGATCACCAGCCACCTCAACGTAGCGGGGCTCACCAATCAGGCCGCGGGCCTGCTGGCGGCCAAGGGCCTGACCCGGGTCGCCGCGCTGCTGAAGACCTTCAGCCCGACCATCGCCAGCTCGGTCGCCGGATTCATCCACGGCCAGGTGCATAAGATCGTGACCAGCGCCCGGTTCGCGCACGTGTGGCTCCAGGTCAATACCGTGGCCCATCAGGAGCTGGTCAAGGCGCTGTCGGGCCAGGGCGGGGGCGCCATTGCCGTCAGCAATGGCCAGGTCACGATCGACCTTGCCCCGTTCATCGCCATCATCAAGCAGGACCTGAGCGCCCGCGGGTTCACGCTGATCAACAGCCTCCCCACCATTCACCCAACGCTGGCGCTGTTCTCGGCGCGAGACCTGGTCAGGGCGCAGACTCTCTACCGGCTGATCAACGACCTCAAGATCGTGCTGCCGATCCTCTCGCTGCTGCTGATGGGCCTGGGCGTGTACGTCGCCCGCGGGCACCGGCGCGCCCTGGTGGGCGCCGGGCTCGGCCTGGCGGCGAGCATGCTCGTGCTCGGGGCCGGCCTGGCGATCTTCCGCGGCATCTACCTGAACACGGTTCCCCAGAGCGTCCTGCCGAGCGATGCCGCCGCCGCCATGTTCGACACGCTGGTCCGGTTCATCAAGGACGGGCTGCGTCTCATCCTGGTCGTCGGCCTGATCGTGGCGATCGCCGGATTCTTCACCGGCCCGTCCGTCACGGCGGTCCAGACCCGCAAGGCATTCGACTCGGGCCTGGGCTGGATCCGCCACAGCGCGGAGCATGCGGGGCTGCGGACCGGCCCCGTGGGCCTGTGGACCTACGCGCACCGGTCAGCACTCCGGATCACGGCCACGGCGCTGGCCGCCCTGATCTTCGTGTTCTGGGGTCGTCCGACGGTCGTGGTCGCGATCGTGATAGCCGTCTTGCTGCTCGTTGTTCTCGGGCTGATCGAGCTGATCGGCAGGCCGCCCGTGCAGTCGGCGACGGCGGGTCAGGCCTGACGGATGCCGAACCCGGCGGAGTCGCTCGCCCAGCGGGTCGCCGAGCGGGTAGTCGACCTGCTCGTGCGGGCGATCAACATCAATGAGCTTGTGCTGCGAGTTGACCTGAACGCCCTGCTCCAGCAAGTCGATCTTGATAAAGCCCTCGGCAAAGTGAACATGGACGCCCTGCTGGCGCGAGTCGACGTGAACGAGCTGATTGACCGGGTCAACGTCAACGCCCTGCTGGATCGCGTGAACGTTAATGCGCTGCTGGACCGGGCAGACGTTAATGCGCTGCTGGACCGGGTGAACGTGGACGCGCTGCTGGACCGGGCCGACGTCAACGCGCTGCTGGACCGGGCGAACGTCGATGCGCTGCTGGACCGCGCGAGCGTCGACGACGTTGTGCGGCGCGTTGACGTGGATGCCGTGCTCGATCGTGTTGATGTCAACGGCCTGGTCGGGCGGATCGACATGGACCTGCTCGTCGAGCAGACCGACCTCGGCGCGGTCATTGCCAGGTCGTCAGGCGGGGCCGCGAGCGAGGCACTGGACGCGGCGCGCAGCCAGGCTGTCGGGCTTGACCAGTTCATCGACTGCTGGGTCGGGCGAGTGCTCCGGCGTAAGCATCCTCTCCCGCTGGCTCCGCCCGTCCTGCTCGCTCCACGGGAAGAGTCGTGAGCACGCGGGCGAGGGCTGCTGGCTGGGTGAGTTCGCAGGGGCATTACGCGGGCTCGGTCTCGCGCCTGCTGGCCTTCCTCATTGACGTTGTGGTCAGCTTTAGCCTGGCTGCTCTCGGCCTCGCGGTGACGTCCCTGGTGGCGCAGGTCGTCACCGGCCATTCGATCAGCTGGGACCGGACGGACATCGCTGTTGCGATCATCTTCGCCGCCTGGGAGTTCTTCTACTTCGGCTACTCCTGGGCGGCGAGCGGCAGGACCTTCGGCATGGCGGTGCTCGGCGTGCGCGTCGTCTGCGCGGATGGCAATGGCCTGGACCCGTGGCGCGGCGTGGTCCGCGCGCTGGCGTTCCCGCTCAGCTTCCTCTTCTTCGGCCTGGGCTTCCTCGGCATCCTCGTGCAGCGCGAGCACCGCGCGCTGCACGATCTTATCGCCGGCACCGCGGTCACCTATGCCTGGGACGCGCGAGCTGCCCGCATCCGCTTCCTCGCCCGCGAGGCTGAAGCGGGCGCCGGCAGCAAGCACGATGGCTGACCGCATCCTCAGCACGGGGTCGTGGCGCGCATCACCTGGCCCGGGTCCGCCGTCTGACCGGGGTGATTCATGATCTGGCCTCATCCGCCGCGGGTGAGGCAGCGCATGCGGGCAGCCGCGATCGTTGAAGCGTGGTGCGAGTTGCCCACAGGAACTCGGCCACTGCAGCGAGGGAGAGGACCTGACCATGAACATGCCGACCAGGGCTGGCGCTGACGAGAAGATGCAGGAGGCATTGTCGGAGCTGGCCCTCGGGGATCCGGAGCTGCTCGGGAAGGCGCTCGGGCTGCGTTCAGACTGGCAGCAGGAGAGCGGCCTGGATCCGCGCAGTTACGCGCTGGTCAAGATCGCCGCCCTGATCGCGCTGGATGCCCCGCCCGCGTCCTATCTCTGGCAGGTCGGCAACGCGCTGGATTCCGGCGTCACGGCCGAGGACCTTCTCGGTGTCCTGCGCGCCATCATGCCGCAGGTGGGCATGCCGAAGATCGTCGCAGCCGCGCCGGAGCTCATCGTCGCTCTGGGCCTGACCCTCCCGGATGGTGAGTAATGTTTCGCCGGCGGCGCCCGCTACTGCGTGCGGCCGTAGTCGGTGGCGGCGCCTACGTCGCTGGCCGCCACATGGCGAATAAGTCAGCAGCCCAGGATCAGCAAGAGGACGAGCAGAACGAGCGCATCGGTGATCTCGAGCAGCAGCAGGCGCCAGCCCAGCCGGAGGCGGCCGCCGCACCGACGTCGTCGATGCTCGATCAGCTGAACCAGCTGACCACCTTGCATCAGCAAGGCGCCCTGACTGATGACGAATTCACCGCTGCCAAGGCCAAGCTGCTCGGTACCTGACTGTTCGTCGCGGTCCCCTGCGCGGTAGGCCCGCAATCAGGCCTGCGCCGCCTTCGCCGTGCCTGCGGAGGAGCGCAGGCCAGCCGCGAGGATATCGATGCTCAGGGCCAGGATCCAGACCGGGAACAGCAGCTCCACCCAGGGTGATATGCCGATGCCGACAAAGAGGACCAGCGCGCTCACGAGCCCGGCAACGGTCAGCCATCTGGATACGATCTCGGTGCGCCGTGCAATGGTCACGGTGGTCAGCGTGAACACCGCCGCCATCCGCATGGCGTAGACGTTCAGCAGGATCGAGGTGACATCCCGGCCCAGCGCAAGGGTGCCGGGGCTCGGCGGCGCTGACGACATGCCCGCGATGAGGCCGCCGCCGATCGCCGCAGCCGCGAAGACCATGGCGACGAACAAGAGGCCGCTGCCCAGGAATACCGTGGCGAAGAAACGGTCCTCGCGCTGGCCGATCCGGTCCCTGAGCACGCCGATGAACCACAGGAAGGCGATCCCGGCGAACGGGATGAGGTTCAGGGCGATCGCCACCGCTGTGCGGTGTCCCGGATCGGTCAGCCACTCCCCCGGCACGGCGGGATGAGCGGGGACAGAGATCCTGAGCAGCACCAGCGCAGTGATCAGGAGCACGGAAAAGATGATCCCGGCGAGAGCGGCCGCGCGAGGCGTACGCAGCGGGCTCCCGGCTCGCAGCGGGGAAGGGATTATTGGCTCCTCGGTCATCGGCTCGCCTTCCGCTCGGCTGCGGCGCCTTTCTCCGAATCGTCGAGCAGCCACAGAGGTTCGTAATCATCCAGGGCGGGTGAGGACGGCGATGCCGTACACGCCCACGATTCCGGTCAGAGCGATAATCCGGGACCTGGTCGCGACAAGGCCGGCCCTGCGGGCCAGGCTCTCAAGGACGGGCCAGGCCCTCAAGGAAACGAGAAGAGGAGCGCCGATGGCATCCGGTGACTATGGCGAGCAGCCGTCATCTCCCATGGTCGTTGCCAGGGGATGGCAGGCCACGCTGACCCTGGGCGTGCTGACCCTGATCCTCGGGATCGTGGTGAGCTTCCACCCGACAGGCTCACTGAACGTGGTCGCAGTCCTGTTCGGCATCCTCATGATCCTCTCGGGAATTTTTCACCTGATCCGGGTACTCGACTCACGCGAAGCGCACCGCGTCTGGCTTGGCATCGCCGGCCTGATGTTCATCGTCGTCGGCGTCCTGCTGATCCGCCACCTGCATCTCACCAGGGCGGTCATCGGCCTGATCATCGGCATCACCTGGATCGTCCAGGGACTGGCCGCGCTCATGACCGGCATCGCTGGCGATGTCCGCGAGGGACGAGGCTGGTGGATCGCGTTCGGCGGGGTGAGCCTCATCGCCGGGATCGTGGTCGCATCCACCCCAGCGTCCTCGCTGAGCGTTCTCGCCGTCCTGCTCGGCATCTGGTTCATCATCATGGGGATCTTCGAGATCGTCGCCGGGCTCATGCTCCGTCGCGCGATCCGTGACACGGCAGCGACGCTGGCCACACCGCTCGCTCACCCCTGACGAGTGATGCCGCGATCAGCGGGCGCTGCCAGCATCAGGAAGGCGGCCCCGGGGGCGGAAGAGGCCAGCAGCTCCCGGCGGGCCACGGCAGTGCAGACCCGGTCAATGCCCATGGGGCGCGAGGAGCAGTGAGATGAGCGAGCCGTTCAAGGGCACGATCAACGTCGATATCCGGGACTCGGTCCCGGACTGGAAGCCGTTCGAGCCGCCGAGAGCACCGGACGGTGCGCCCAATGTCGTCTACATCGTGCTCGACGACGTTGGCTTCTCGGCCATGTCCTGCTACGGCGGCCCGATCGAGACGCCGAATATCGACCGGATCGCCGCCACGGGGTTCCGCTACACGCAGTGGCATACGACGGCGCTGTGCTCGCCGACCCGCTCGTGCCTGCTGACCGGGCGCAATCACACCCGTAACTCGATGGCGTGCATCACCGAGGCTGCGGTCGGCTTCCCGAACGCGAGCGGGACGATCCCGCCGGAGAACGGGATGCTGCCGGAGATCCTTGCCGAGCGGGGCTGGAACACCTACATGGTCGGCAAGTGGCACCTGTGCCCGACGGTGGAGATGAACGTCGCCTCGACCCGGCGGAACTGGCCGTCGGGGCGCGGGTTCGAGCGCTGGTACGGGTTCCTGGGCGCGGAGACCAACCAGTGGTATCCGGACCTGGTCTACGACAACCACCCGGTCGACCAGCCGAGGTCACCGCAGGAGGGCTACCACCTCACCCCGGACATCACTGACAAGGCCCTTGAGTTCATCAAGGATGCCAAGGTGATCGCGCCGGACAAGCCGTTCTTCCTGTATTACGCGCCTGGTGCGGCGCACGCGCCGCACCAGGTCCCGAAGGAGTGGGCGGATAAGTTCAAGGGCCGCTTCGACATGGGCTATGAGGCGATGCGGGAGCAGACCCTGGCCCGGCAGAAGGACATGGGCATTGTCCCGGCGAATACCGAGCTGCCGCCCGTCAACCCGATCGGCACTCCGCAGGATCGCCAGGGCCCGGACGGCGAGCCGTTCCCGGTGCTCGACGTCACCAGGCCGTGGGACTCGCTGACCGCGGACGAGAAGCGGCTGTTCTGCCGGATGGCCGAGGTCTACGCCGGGTTCCTGGCGCATGCCGACCATTACATCGGCCGACTGCTGGACTTCCTGGAGGAGTCCGGCCAGCGGGAGAACACGATGGTCATCCTGGTCTCGGACAACGGCGCGAGCGGGGAGGGCGGCCCGAACGGATCGCTGAACGAGAACAAGTTCATCAACGGCGTTCCCGACGACATCGCGACCAACCTGACCATGATCGACGAGCTGGGCGGGACCAAGACCTATAACCATTACCCGAACGGCTGGGCGATGGCGTTCAACACGCCGTTCAAGATGTGGAAGCGGTACGAGTTCAACGGCGGCACCGCCGACCCGTGCATCATCTCCTGGCCGTCATCGGCGGCGGGCGCGACGGCGGGCAAGGGCGAGCTGCGGCACCAGTACCACCACGCCATCGACATCGTGCCGACGATCCTGGACGCCCTCGGCGTTGAGCCCCCCGCCACGATCAAGGGTCATGTGCAGAGCAGTTTCGACGGAGTGAGCATGCGCTACAGCGCCGAGATGGCCTCGGCCCCCTCGGCCCGCTCGACCCAGTTCTACTCGATGCTCGGCTCGCGCGGGATCTGGCATGACGGCTGGAAGGCCGTCACCAACCATCCGACAGTCAGCGGCTGGAGCCACTTCAACGACGACACCTGGGAGCTGTATCACACCGACACCGACCGCGCCGAGATACACGACCTGGCCGCGGAGCACCCGGACAAGGTGCGCGAGCTGGTCAATCTGTGGTTCGCCGAGGCCGGCGCCAACGGCGCGTTCCCGCTCGATGACCGGTCACCGCTGGAGATCATCACGACACCGCGGCCGCAGCTGTCAGAAGCCCGTAACCGTTACACCTACTTCCCCGATACCGCCGAGGTGCCCGAGACGCAGGCGGTTAACATCCGCAACCGGTCCTACTCCATCGGCGCGCTGGTGGACATTCCGGCTCCCGGCGCCGAGGGAGTGCTGCTCGCCCAGGGAGCGCGGTTCGGCGGCCACTCCCTGTACGTGAAGGACAACCGGCTGCACTACGTCTACAACTTCGTCGGCCTGATCGAGCAGAAGATCGACGGGAGCGAGGACATTCCCACCGGGGAGAACCTGATCCTGTCGGCCTCCTTCGACAAGGACGGCGAGGACGCGCCCGGCACGGCCACCGGCATCCTGTCCATCTACCACGGGGACAAGAAGGTCGGCGAGGGCCGGATCAAGACTCAGCCGGGCACCTTTTCCCTGGCCGGCGAGGGCCTGTGCGTTGGCCGCGACAGCGGCGAGCCGGTAACCGGCGACTACCCCGGCCCGCACCCGCACAGGTTCACCGGCGGCACCATCAAGCGCGTTGCCGTCGATGTTAGCGGCGAGCCGTACCTGAACCTCGAGCGCGACGCCCAGGCCATGCTGGCCCGCGAGTAGCCGGGCCCTAGGCGCCAGCGGGCCTGGCGAGAGCGGCCGGCTCTCGCCAGGCCCGCTGATATCGCAGCGCAAAGCCGATCCCGGCGGGAGCGGCCGGAAGGTCGTCCCCCATGGCTAGCCGACGCGCTCGTCCGGGTTCCTGAGGGCGCGCAAGGACGCCTCGAAGGATGACAGGCGGCTCCGGGCCACCTGGGCCTGCTGCTCGCCCGCGCCGGTCCCGGCCGCGCGTTCCGCGTCCATCGCGGAGCGGACGACCTGGAGCGACGTGAGCAGGTCCGAGATCAGGGCGCGGCTGCGGTCATCGGGGGCTGCCTCCCGCAGCGCGTACAAGGTCTGGGTCAGGTCGTCCGCGCGACGCTGGATGTCGGACCAGCGAGCCCCGGCATCTGCCGCGTACAGCGCACCCGGTGCCTCTGCCACGCTCATGGCGTCGTGCAGGGCGGATCCTTTCGCGTAAGCGTCGATCACGCGTGCCTGCCAGTCGCCGCCAGCGCGGGAACGCCGCCTGGACGCGCGGCTGATCAGCACGATGAGGCCGATGAGCACGATGACGCCTAGCAGGATCCATGGCCAGATGACGGCGGAACTCGCGCCGGTCGGCGCTGATGTGCTGCTCGGCGTGACAGCAGGCGCAACCGCGGGGGCCGTGGCTGTCTGCGTCACCGTCGGCGCGGCGGTGGCCGTGGGCGTCACGGTCGGCGTGGCCGTGGCCGTGGCCGTCTGCGTCACGGTCGGCGCGGCGGTAGCCGTCGCGCTCTGGTCCGGCGACGCGGTAGCGGACGTGCTGGGCAGGGCGGTCCGGCTCGGCGAGAAGCTGGAGATCGGCCCGCCGCCGCTCGCGCATCCGGTCGCGAGGCTTGCGCCCCCCAGGAGCGCGGCCAGAACGAGGGCGCTCCCGGTCAAGCGGCGCATAGCCGACTCCTTTCGCGCGTCGTCTCGCAGCAGAACGCTGAGCTAGCGGCGTCGCATCAATGATCGGGCCGCGGGCCCTGCGTGTGCCTCACCCGTCATGGGGGAGGGTGATCCCGCCGAGCCACCGTCGGCTGGCGATGCCGCGGCCTGCTGCAGGCCGGTCTACCGCGGCGCCGGAGCGGGGTCGCGGCTGATGCACCGGAAGCCGAGATGGCTGGTCGCGCTGTCCACGGTCTCGCCCTGGCGGGCAGCCGGCCGGTAGCGCAGGCAGTAGCTCGGCGCGCAGAGATGGGACCCGCCCTTGATCACCCTGCGCGGCAGGTGCGCCCCTGGCTGGCCGGGGACCCGGCTGCGCTCCGGCCCGGTGACCCGCGGGTTGCGCGGCACGCAGCAGGCTTCGGCAGCGTCAGCCGGATGCCGCGGGGTGAAGTAGTCGCATGTCCATTCCCAGACGTTGCCAGTCATGTCACTGAGCCCGTAGCCGTTGGCGGGAAAGCTGCCGACCGGTGACGTGCCCTCGTAGCCGTCGGTGAGCAGGTTCTGCCAGGGAAACTGGCCCTGCCAGGTGTTGGCCATCGCCTGTCCGCCCGGCGAGAACTCGTCGCCCCACGCGTAGACGGCGCCGTCCAGGCCACCGCGGGCCGCGTATTCCCACTCCGCTTCGGTGGGCAGCGCCTGGCCAGCCCAGGCGGCGTAGGCCGCGGCATCCTCGTAGGCGACGTGGGTCACCGGGTGCTGCTTGCGCCCGCGGCAGCTGCTTCCCGGTCCTTCCGGCCGGTGCCAGCAGGCGCCGGGGACGTATGCCCACCAGTTGTGGTAGTCACGCAGGTCGACCGGGCCGGGCGTGCGGTGAAAGACCAGCGAGCCTGGTATCAGCAGGGCAGGATCGGCTTCCGGGTAGTCGGCGGCCGCCAGCGGCCGCTCGGCGACGGTCACGTAGCCGGTCTCCGATACGAAGCGCCGGAATTCCGTCACGGTTACCGGATGGCGGTCCATCCAGAAGCCGTCGACGGTCACCCGATGTACCGGCCGCTCCTCCGGATAGAAATCAGCCGAGCCCATCCGGAAGGTTCCGCCGGGGATCCATGCCATGTCCAGGCGCTGGCCTGGTGCCTCATGCCCCGCCCGGACGGCCATGACCGCGTGCCCTCCCGCGGCGGCCGGTGCTGAAGAACTCGTCGTCGGCATGCCGTGCGCGCTCCCGGTTCTCGTGGCCCTGCGCCGAGGCTAGGGTCGCCGGGACCGCCGGGCGCCACCCGCAGCGGGTGAGGCTATGCCGGCTCGCGATCACGGATCATTAACGGATGCATCGGCCGGCAACTTTCCGGTAGTCCGTCGTCGTGCAGCCGGATGGAGCCAGGAATGATGCGCGTGATCCGCTCTTCCGCAGCCGGGGCCGGCCGCTGGCTGCGATCGGTCCGGCCCGAGCGGGCGCACCTGCGCGCCGATATCATGGCCGGGCTGCCGGGCGCGATCAGCAGCGTGCCGGACGGGATGGCGGCGGCTGTGCTGGCTGGCGTCAACCCGGTCCAGGGCTTGTATGCGGGCTTTTCCGGGCGCATCGCGGGCGGGCTGAGCTCGAGTACGCGCATGATGGTGATCACGACGACGTCCGCCGCCGCGCTGGCCGCAGGATCAGCGATCCAGCAGGTCGCGCCGGCGCAGCGGCCTGAGGCAGTTTCCCTGCTGGTGATCCTGGCCGGCCTGGCGCTGGCTGCCGCGGGCTTCGTACGCCTCGGCCGGTACACGCGGTTCGTCTCCTACTCGGTGATGATCGGATTCCTGAGCGGCATCGCGGTCAACATCGCCTGCGGCCAGCTCGCCGATCTGACCGGTGCCCCGGCGCAAGGCGCGTTCCCGCTGGCCAAGGCGGTCGACGTGCTCAGCCATCCCGGCCGGATGAACCTGCCCTCCGTGCTGGCCGGGCTGAGCGCATTAGCGATTCTGCTCGCGGCGGCCCGGACCCGGGTGGCGGTACTGAGCGCCCTGATCGCCCTGGTCATACCGACCGTGGTGGTCGCGGCGGCCGGCGCCGACAGCGTCGCCAGGGTCGGGGACCAGGGCGACATCCCGCGCGGGATCCCGCTGCCGCGCCTCCCCGACGTCAGGCTGCTGTCGTTCAGCCTGGTGACGGGCGCGCTGGCGGTCGCGGCCATTGTCCTGGTCCAGGGCGCCGGGGTCGCCGAGGCCGCACCGAACCCCAGCGACATCCCGCCGAACCCGAACCAGGACATCATCGCGCAGGGAGTAGGCAACCTCGTCTCGGGCCTGTTCCGTGGCATCGCCGTGGGCGGCTCGGTCGGTCAGACCGCGCTCAACGTGACGGTCGGCGGGCGCACCCGATGGGCGGCGATCTGGTCCGGCATCTGGATGATCGTGATCCTCGTCATCTTCTCCGGGCTGGTCAGGAAGATCGCGGTGCCCACGCTCGGGGCCATCCTCATCTTCGCGGCTGTCAGCTCGCTGCGGCCCGGTGAGGTCACTACCATCCTGCGGACCGGCCGCACTTCTCAGGTCGCGGTCATCACCACCTTCGCCGCGACCCTGTTCCTGCCCGTCGCCGCCGCGGTCGGCATCGGGGTGGCGTTGTCGCTGCTCTTGCAGCTCAATCAGGAAGCCATGGACCTGACCGTGGTCGAGCTCGTCCCGCGCGACGACGGACGCTTCGAGGAGCGCCCGCCTCCGGCCGCGCTAGCCAGCCATCACGTGACTGTCCTGGACGTCTACGGCAGCCTGCTCTACGCGGGCGCCCGGACGCTGGAGGCTCACCTGCCCGACCCCGGCGGCGCGCAGTCCCCCGCTGTGGTGCTCCGGCTGAGGGGCCGCACCTCGCTCGGAGCGACCTTCGTGAAGGTGGTCGCCGGCTATGCGGACCGGCTAGCTCAGTCCGGCGGGCGGCTCTATCTCAGCGGGCTCGAGCCAGGCCTCACCGAGCAGCTCCGCCGCACCGGGCACGTCGACGGACCAGTACGCGCCTTTGAAGCGACGCCGGTGGTCGGCGAGTCGACCCGGCAGGCCTACCAGGCCGCCGAGGCATGGCTGGTCAGGGCGCACGGCGGATAAGCCGGCGCGCGGGCGGCTGTGCTATCTGCGCGCCATCAGCACCGACCAGGGCCGCGACTATCGCCAGGTCCGAGGCGCTCATCCGGTCACCGGCCAGTAGTGCCCAGCAGGCGAGCCTGGCCAGGCTCGCCTGCTGTGAGCAGTTACCTGCGGCGGGATACTCGCCGCGCCGTGCGCCGTCCCGTGCGGCGGGCTACTCTGCGTGCTCCGAACATGGCTGGTCCTCCGGAAGGTAATGATGGCGGGCGGGCGGGGCAGTGTCAGCCTGCGGCAGCTGCCGTTTCCAGGTCGTGCAGTTGCTGAGCTTCCTCGGCGGAGACCAGCCCGATGGCCACCAGGTCGAGCGGGCTGATGAAGCCGTCGCTGATCCGGAAGCCGCCGGCCCGGACGATCGCGTCGCGGAGCGGTACCGCCCAGTGATGCTCCAGCAGGACGATGGCGGCCGCGGAGTCGTTCGGGATGTCCTCGATCACATCCCAGCCCTCCTGCTCGGTAAAGACGCTCACGCCGCCCTCGGCGGCTGCCTCCTCGGCACCGGCGATCGCCCCTGCCTCCGCGCCCTCCTCGCCGTCGATGCCGAGGCCGAGCAGGGCGCCGATGGTGCTGCCGACCTCGATCGCCTCCTGCTCGGTGAGGTTGCTGAGGTGCTCCACTTCCAGGTCGCCATCGGCGTCCTTGTAGACGGCGAGCGCGTCGATCACCCGCACGGTGTTACTCTCGCGGAGCCGCTCGAGTTCCGCGATGATCTCACCGTGAAAGTCCGGCTGGCTGAACCCCAGCACGAGCAGCTGCACAGGACCTATTGCCATGTTCTTGCCTCTTTCACGATCGGGCGATTCCCCTCATGCGGGCAGGATCTTGGCCGGCCTGCCGCTGGCGCATCACCCCGCAGGGGTGACCCCGCCGGCGGCGGGCGCCTCGCCGTCGCCGCTGGCGGGCCGGCTGTCGCCGGAAGCAAACTTGGCGCTCATCTTGACCGCCTTGACCGCGCTGGTGGCGCCCGCCTCCAGCGTCAGCCCGATGGCCAGCACCACGATGCCGGGAATGAACAGGGTGTGCGATCCGAGCATGATCAGCCCGAGCCGCCCCAGCAGGTAGGGCGGTGTGCTGACCACTGCCCCGATGGTGCCGCCTACCACCGTCGCGGCCAGCTTGTCCCGCTTCGAATGGGCGGTCTTCATGCCGATCAGCCGTGCTGGCACGGCGACATAGCAGAACATCATCACGGCGATGACGATGCTCAGCGAGAGCCCGAACCACAGCAGGCCCCACCGGGTGAATACAACGGTTGACAGGCCGAGGCACAGCCCGACCGCCAGTCCCCATCCCAGCACGACGGCCAGATGGGATCGCGCCTCGGCAAAGGCTGGCCTGATGGCCGGCGGCCCGGGCCGGCGATCGCGAACCCGAAGACCGCGTTCAGGAAGAAGCTCGCCGCCGTGACCGCCGCGACGGCCAGCACGGCCGGGATCACGATCGGCCCGGTGAGCAGGTGAAAGGACTTCCCGTGCAGGACATGAGCCTTCAGGTCGACCATAGCCGCCCAGATCCACATCGCCGGGAGTACCTGGATGAGCGATAGCCGCCAGTTGGTGACGAGCAGCCTGACCCCATCGAGCAGCATGATCAGGGCGCCCACGGCTAGTGCAAGCGGAGCGAGCAGCCGCCGGGAGCGGCTGAACCGCAGGACCGCGTCCGCCACGGTCTCGTGATCGCTGTCCAGGACGGCCCGGATGACCCGGCCCGCCCTGGCCCGCCATAGCCCGGTGCGCGTGCCACCGTGCGCGGGCCGGACTGGCTGGCCGGAAGGATCATCGTCGGCAGATAGCGGCCCGGGCTGGTCGGATGCGTTTCCTTCGACAGCCAATGCGGCATGCCCCTTCGCGAGCATTCATGCGATGAGCGCACAAAGACCAGGTGGGAAGCGGACGGCACCTGCCGCCTCTGCCATTCCGCGCCCTTTGAAGCTAACCAAAGTCCCTATTGCGCCGTGTCACCCCGGACGGGTGAGGCGGACGGCTTTCCGGCGCGGCACCGTAGTGGTCGTGGCGTCCCGCCGGCCACCGCCGCGGGTGGAGAGGAGCCGGATGATGACTGCGCTAACGGATGCGGCTCCGGCCCGGCATGCCTGGCGGTACCAGCTGGACTCGGGGGTGGTGCGGCTCACGCCGGCCGAGCGCGCGCAGCGAGGCAAGACGGCGCGGGCCGAGGTGCCCCGCGATAGTCACGCGGTGTTCGATCCGCCACCGGACCGGCCCGACCCGATCGCGCTGCTCGAGGAGCAGGGGAAGTCACGGGTTCCCGAGCTGGTGCCAGTCCGGTACGGCCGGATGATGGTGTCCCCGTTCACCTTCTTCCGCGGTGCGGCCCTGCCGATGGCCAGCGACCTGGCTGGCACTCCGGTATCCGGGCTCGCGGTGCAGGCCTGCGGTGACGCGCACCTGTCGAACTTCGGCATCTTCGGCTCGGCCGAGCGCCGCCTGATGTTCGACGTCAACGACTTCGACGAGACGACGCCGGGGCCGTGGGAGTGGGACGTCAAGCGGCTCGCGGCCAGCCTGGAAGTAGCGGCACGCGGCAACGGCTTCCCCGGCAAGCAGCGCCGCGAGATCGTCAGGGCGGCGGTCGCCCGCTACCGGCAGGCGATGCGCAGCTTCGCCGGGATGACGAACCTGGATGTCTGGTACGCGCACATGGACATGGACCAGATGCGCAAGCAGTTCGACGCTCAGCTGCAGCCGCGGCAGCGCAAGGTAGTCGACAAGGGCCTGGCCAAGGCGCGGACCAGGGACAGCATGCAGGAAGTGGCCAAGCTCACCCACCTGGTGAACGGCCGGCCGCGGATCATCTCCGACCCGCCGCTGCTCGTGCCCATCGACGAGCTGATGCCCAGCGAGACGGAGCGCAGCGCGATCGAGGCACAGTTCGGCAACCTGATCGGCAAGTACCGGCGGACGCTGGAGACCGACCGGCGGTACCTGCTCGAGCAGTTCGAGTTCGCCGACATGGCCCGCAAGGTCGTCGGCGTCGGCAGCGTCGGGACCCGCTGCTGGATCGTTCTGATGCTCGGCCGCGACGAGTCCGACCCGCTGTTCCTGCAGGTCAAGGAGGCCGAGGAATCGGTGCTCTGTCGCTTCGTCGGGGCCAGCAAGTATGCCAACCAGGGCCAGCGGGTGGTCGCCGGCCAGCGGCTGATGCAGGCCTCCAGTGACATCTTCCTGGGCTGGCAGCGGATCGAGGCCGGGCTGGACGGCAGGCAGCGCGACTTCTACGTCCGCCAGCTGCGGGACTGGAAGTTCTCCGTCGACATCGAGAACATCCTGCCGTCCGGTATGCGCCTGTACGGCGAACTGTGCGGCTGGACCCTGGCCCGGGCGCACGCCCGCTCCGGCGACCGCATCGCCATCGCCGCCTACCTCGGCGGATCGGACATCTTCGACCAGGCCATCGCCCAGTTCGCGGACGCCTACGCCGACCAGAACGAGCGTGACCACCAGGCGCTCGTTGATGCTGTCGCATCGGGCCGGATAACAGCTGAGCGCGGCCTGTGAGGCCAGGGCCGGCCGGGGACGCCGGGCCCGGCCGCCCGCGGCAGCGATAGCAGGAGCGGCCGATGGTACTTGACCTTCTGCTCATCGGTCTGGCGATCACCCTGGAGCCGTTCCCGCTGACGGCCTTCATCCTGCTGCTCAGCGCGGAGCAGGGAACCAGGAAGGGCCTGGCCTTCATCCTCGGCTGGCTGGCCTGCCTGGTCGTGGTGATCGCCGCGGTGGAGCTGGCCACCGAGGGGAAGCCGCCTGCGGCCCACACGTCGCCGTCCACGGCCGTGCTGGCCGCTAAGCTGGCGCTGGGCGCCGCGCTGGTGGTGTATGGCGCGCACCGGTGGCGCCGGATCGGCGTCCCGCGCAAGCCGCCGACCTGGATGGGGAGACTGGACCGGGTCTCGCTGTGGGCCGCTGCCGGGCTGGCCGCGTTCCTCCAGCCCTGGGCGCTGGTGGCGGCCGGCGCGGCGACCGTCACGCAGGCGAAGCTATCCGGAACGGCGAGCTACCTGGTCCTCGTGCTCTTCGTCCTGCTGGCTACCGCCAGCTTCCTGTACCTGGAGCTGTACGCGACCCTGGCGCCCGCCGCGGCCGGCGCCCGGCTCGGGCAGCTGCGCAACTGGCTGGACACCCACCGGGACCAGGTCATCGTCGTGCTGTGCCTCCTGCTCGGCTTCTGGCTGGCCGGCAAGAGCATCTACCTGCTGGTCACGTGACCGGCAGCGCCACCCAGCCTGGCCCTGGCCCGCGCGGATCAGCCAGGGCCGGCGAGAGCCGGTGGCCGATGGCGGCGGCCGTCCTGGCCGCCGGGGCGCTGCGCGCGGTCCTGCCGGTCCAGCTCAGGGCCGGAGATGCCCGCTGGATGTTCATCGTGGTCGTCGTGATCCTGCTGGCTGTCCTGGTGATCGGCGATCCCGGTCGCATCGACCGCGACTCCATGTGGCTGCGGATCATGACCGGGACCCTGATCGGCCTGATCTCCGCCGTGAACGCCGCCGCCGCGGTGCGCCTGGTGGCCGGCATCATCGGCGCGGTCAAGTTCACCAATGACGCCGACATCCTGCTCGCCAGCGGCGGCGCCATCTGGCTCTCTAACGTGATCGCCTTCGGGCTGTGGTACTGGGACCTGGACCGCGGCGGAGCGGCCGCCCGTGCGCGCGGCGCCGGCATCACCCCGGCTTTCGTCTTCCCCGAGATGTCCCATCCGCAGTACGTCGGACCCGGCTGGTACCCGAGGTTCGTGGATTACCTGCACCTGTCATTCATGACCGCCATGGCGTTCAGCCCCACCGATGTCTCGGCGATCAGGACGTGGGCCAAGCTGATGATGATGGCGGAGGCCGCGATCTCGCTGATCGTCGCCATCCTGGTAGTTTCCCGCGCGGTCAACATCCTGAAGTGAGCGAGGCGTGGTGCGCGGCCGGTTCCTGCTGCGGTTCCTGGCCGGCTGGCGGCCGTAGGACATCGGGGCACCGCGGCGGACGGCGCCCGGCGGGCGCCACCGGCGGGCGGTGACGGGATGTGCCTGCTCGGCCGGCGCCCGGAAGGCGGCGACGAGGCGGGCGACCAGGGTGGCCAGGAATATCTGGCCAGTCAGCGCCTCCATGACGGCGATGGCCCGGCCGCCGTCGCTGGCGGCAGTGAAATCCCCGTAGCCGAGAGTGGTCAGGGTGGTGAAGCTGAAGTACTGGAACGTCTGGGTGTTACCCGACTGACCGTTGGCAAAGAAGCTCCCGGCACCGAGGTGCTGCATCGCCGCGTAGAAGGCGGCGAACATCAGGCCGATGATGATGTAGGCGCTCAGGGCACCGTAAATGCTCTGCACGGTCACCGTGGGCCGGGCCAGCACGCGGCGCACGATGAGGACCGCGGTGAGGAGTAAGAGCAGGCCCTTCCATATCGCCGCTGCGCCGGCGCCAGCCGAGGTGCCGGTCAGATCCGCTGCCAGCGCCGCGACGGAGCCCGCCAGCGCAACGGCGCCGGTGAGCATCGCCGCCCGGCGCCGCACCAGCGTCGACCTGAGCGCGAGGATCAGCACGGCCAGGAAGAGGACGACCTGGAAGTCGCTGGTGATCCTGCCGCCGGTGAACGCCGCGAGCAGGTAGGTGGCGACCAGCAGAAGCAAGAGCAGGCCGTACCGGCCGCCGGGATCCCGGCGGCCGGCACGGCCCGCGCCCCCGGCTGCCGACCGGGCAACATATGCCTGCGGCATGACCCTCCGTCTGATCACGATCGGGCAGGACGGCCGGGGCTGGCATGGCCTGGCGCGTTAGGCGGCGCCTCCGCCGTGCAGGGCGTCCTGAAGCTCCTGCTCGCCTTCCTTGGACAGGGAGGTCTTCAGCACGGTGCCGCCGAACTTGCTCATCGCCTCGACGGCCTTGTCCGGGGTGACCTTCTCCACCATGAGGAACAGCGCGGAGGTGCCCGGCTTCAGCATGTCGCGGACCTGATCCTGGAACTGCTTGTCGATGCCGGACTTGGTGACCTTGCCCAGCAGGGCGCCGAGCCCGGCTCCGATGGCGATCCCGAAGACCGGGACGAAGAACAGCACTCCGAACAGCAGTCCCCAGAACATGCCCCAGGTCGCGCCGCGGCCGACCAGGTGGTGCTGGGTGTGGACGTGGTAGCTGCCGTCGGCATCCCGCACGATCACGGCGATCGCGTCAGGCTCGATGATCAGGTCCCTGGCCAGCTGCCGTGCCTCGTCGGCGGCGGCCTCGGCCGTGGCCTCGTCGGGGTATCCGATCGCGATCAGGTCAGCCATGGCGTTCTCTTTTCTCCCTCTTTGGGTCGATCTAGTTTGACGCTAGTCCATCAAGCTGGCCGCCACCGCAACCCACCCGCCACGGGTGATTCACTACTACGATGAACGCCCGACCTAAGATCTTGCTCAGGGAGGGGATTCAGGTCCGCCAGGGCAGCATCAAATGCGGATGCCGCAGGTGCAGACGTGAGTGGTGAGCGGTCAGGACGGCGTCGGCTGCGCTCGGTGCCTCTCGCGCCTCAGCAGGGTCCTGAGCTGCCAGTCGAGACAGAGCTGCAGGCTCCCGGCGTCCGCGCGGAGTGGGTGGAGCGGCCGGGGCTCGCCGGCTACCTGGCCGGGCTCACCGCCCGGCTCATTCTCGTGTCCGCTCCGCTCGGTTACGGCAAGACGACCCTGGTGGCGCAGTGGCGCGCCAGCGAGGCGGATCGCCGGTTCGCCTGGATCACGCTCGGCAGTGCCGACAATGACCCGCGAACGCTGTGGTGGCAGATCGTGCAGGCACTGCAGCGGGCCTGCCCGGAGCTCGACGGCGGCCAGGTCCTGCAGGTCCTGCGGGCCCCGGTTCCCGATATCGGCGGAGCGGCAATCCCGGTCCTGGTCAGCGAGCTGGGCGAGCTGACGGCACCGGTCGTACTCGTGCTGGACAGCTATGACCACATCAACGAGGCCAGCTGCCACGACCAGATCGCGCTCCTGCTCCTGCAGCTTCCGTCTTCCGCTCAGGTGGTGCTGGCGACACGGACCGCTCCCCCGCTGCCACTGCCGCGGCTGCGCGCGGCCGGGAACATGGCCGAGATCGGGGCCCGCGAGCTGCGCCTGACCGCCGCCGAGGCGGCCCTGCTCGTGCGGGCCGCCTCCGGCGTCGAACTCAGCAAGCCCGATGCTGGCGTCCTGACCGAGCGAACTGAGGGATGGGCCGCCGGACTGTACCTCGCGGCTCTTTCTCTTCGCGGCCACCCGTCGCCGGCCAGCTTCGTCCGCCAGTTCACCGGCCATGACCGGTTCATCGCTGACCTGCTCACCGAGGAGGTCCTCAGCCGGCAGCCCGCGGAAATCCGGCAGTTCCTGGTGCGGACGGCTGTTCTGGACCGGTTCTGCGCTCCGCTCTGCGATGCCGTGACCGGGTCCGGCCACGCGGCCAAGATCATCGACGCCCTCAGCCGGGACAACGCCTTCATCGTGCCGCTGGACGAGACCGGGCGGTGGTTCCGGTATCACCACCTGTTCGCGCAGCTGCTCCGCGGTCAGCTCGCCGCGGTCGAGCCGGACCTCGTGCCCGCGCTGCACGCACGCGCCAGCGCGTGGCATCGGCAGGCAGGATCGGCCGATGAGGCGATCCGGCACGCGCTGGCCGCCGGTGATGTGGCCGCGGCCATTGACCTCGTCGGCCAGCACTGGTCCTCCTATGTCGACTCGGGCCGGGTCGCGACAGTGCGCGGATGGATGCGCTCACTCGGCGACAACCAGATTGCCGCCAATCCCGTGGCCGCGCACTACGCGGCCTGGGCAGCTGCGGTCGTCGGCGACCAGGATCCCGTGCAGCGGTGGCTCGCGGTCATCGAGGAAGGCCGGCACGACGGGCCGCTACCGGACGGCATCCGCTCCCTGGAGTCCTCCGCCGCGCTGCTGAGAGCGACCTTCGGCTTCGCCGGAATCCGGGACATGCGCGCCGCGGCGGCCACGGCCGTCACGCTGGAATCCAGCCCGGCCTCGCCCTGGCACGCGACAGCGCGGGCCGTCTTCGGAGCGGCCCTGTACTTCTCCGGTGAGCTGGAGCCCGCCGCCGCGCAGGCGCGGGAAGCCCTCGCGGGCAAGCCGTCGCACGCGCTCGCGCGCATGCTCGCCCGCACCGTCCTGGCGCTCGTCGCGGTCGAGCAGGGCAGCCTGGACCGGGCCGAGGAGCTAGCCCTGCTGGCACGCGGAATCGCCGCCGACCCTGACCTCGGGCTGGCCGGCGGCCCGCAGAGCTCCATCCCCTACGCGGCCACCGGCGCCGTCTACGCTGCTCGCGGCAGGCTGCGGGAAGCCCGCGCCGAGCTGGAGCGCGGGCTCCGGATGCGGCGCAGATGGTTCGGCGTCAGCCCGTGGTACACCCTCGAGATCCTGCTCAGGCTCGCGGCGGTGCTCCTCGAGCTGGGCGATCGCCGCGGAGCGGCCACGCTTCTCGACGAGGCCGGGGAGGTGCTGACCGCGCTGCCTGACGGCGCGCAGGCACAGCTGGCCCGGCTGGACCGGCTGCAGCGGCGGCTCGACAGCAGGCGGGCGCAGGCGACGGCGGCCGTGCTGACCGAGCGGGAGCTGGCCGTGCTGCGCCTGCTGCCCGGCCATCTCTCGCTCCGCCAGATCGGGCAGCAACTGAGCCTCTCGCAGAACACGATCAAGACCCACGTCCGCGCCATCTACCGCAAGCTCGGCGTGTCGGCCAGGAGTGACGCCATTCAGCAGGCACGCAGGACCGGCCTGCTGTAGCACGCAGGACCATCGCCGGATTTTCCGGAACGATGGGCCGGGCTCTCTGCGGCCCCGCGGCGACTCAGTCAGATCAGCTTGAGCTGACGTGCGCGGCGCACCGCTTCGCCCCGGTGGTCCGCCGAGAGCTTGCGGTAGATGCTCTTGAGATGGGTCTTCACGGTGTTCACCGAGATGTACATCTCGGCGGCGATCTCGGCGGTGCTGAGCATTCCGGACAGGCGCACGAGAACCTCACGCTCACGCTCACTGAGCTGGTCCACGATCAGCGGCGGCTGCTGCGGGGATGCCGGCGGACTCGCTACCGGCCGGGCCGGGGTCAGCAGATCGGGCTCGAGCAGCTCACGGTAGCTGCGGGCCAGATCAGGATCGCGCCGCAGCACCGGCCGGAGCCAGGCCCGCTCCATCGCGAATGGCAGCCTGACCCGCTCTGGCCTGGCCAGCTGCAGGGCGCGCCCCAGTGCCCGCCGGCCGCGCAGGACGTCGCCGCCGCCGTAGCTGAGCCGGGCATCGATGAGCCATTCATCCAGGCTCAGCTGCTCGTCCTTGTCACGGGCCGCGGCCGCCGCCGTGGCCAGCGCCCTGCGCACAGCCTGGTAATCGCCGGCGGCCAGCCACGCATACGCCAGCGCGACGGGCGCACCGGACACCGACTGCGACTCGTCGCGCCGCGCGGCGGCCACCGCCGCCTGGACATTCCCTGTCTCCGCGCAGGCCCGGACTTCGAGAATCGTCAGCATGCGTTCGAGCCAGCGTGGCGGTACCCAGCCTTGCCGGGCGCGGCTGACTAGCTCCAGGCTTGCCCCCGCGTGACCTTCGGCCAGGCGGCACTGCGCCGCAACCATGGTGGCCGTGGCCCCCGTCAGCTTGTCCGGGCGTATCCGCAGCGCGGCGTCGGCCAGCGCCAGCTCGTCGTGTGCCGGGCGGAACTCGTTTCGTTCCAGGTGCACCCAGGCCAGTGCCGCCCGCGCGGCAGCCACCACAGGCTCGGAATGCTCCTCATCGCCGCTCTCGCCCGGCCGCACCGCCTCCTCGGCTAGCTGGGCAGCCAGGCCCAGCCGCCCCCGCAGCACCTCGGCGAGCGCGAGCTGTCCGAGGCACTCCCTCCGGTCATGCAAGCTATCCGCGGCGATGGCGGCGGCGGCGCCGGTGCCGAAGGTGGCGGCTGCCTGATCGAGATCACCCAGCCACAGTTCCGCGGTTCCGCGGGCCAGCAATACCTGCGCGCGGATCGCGGGATGCAGGCCGAGCACCCGCTCCGGGATTTCCCCGAGCAGCGCCTCCGCCCTGGCGCTCGCGGTGATCACGGCATCGAGATCTCCGGAGCGCCGGCCCAGGGCGATCCGGATCAGCGCGGCGGCGAGCCGGGCCGGGATCTGGTCATCAGCCGGAAGCCGCCCGAGAATGCCTTCTGCGACCTCGAGCGAGGCAGTCCGGGTGCTCTCTGCTCCGCGGGATAGGTCCATGGCAGCGGCAACCAGCCAGAGCTGCGGCCCTGTATCGCTGCGGTCCGGTGGCAGGTGACGGAATTCCTCGGCGAGCGACCGGCTGCCCCGCGGCTCGATGAGCTGGCCTATCGCCAGCGCGTCCAGCACCATGCGGGCCGCGAGCTGCCAGTCTCCGGCGGCTGCGGCGTGCCGGACCGCCTCGGCCAGGCGCCCGTTCCGCAGGTACCAGCCGGCCGCGCGCCGGTGCAGGTCTGGCAGCTGGCCCGGGGACTCGCGGCGGAGCTTCAGCCGCAGGATGTCAGCGAACAGCGGATGGTAGCGGTACCAGCCGTGCCCGACCGGCTGGACGAAGGCGTTCGCGACCGCCAGCGCCGGCAGTACGCCTGCTGCCTGCTCATCACCCGCCAGCTCGATGGCGAGGCCGGCGCTGACGCGGTCCAGGATGCTCGTCCGGAGGAGGAAATCCCGGCGGGACGCGGGCTGGGCGTTCAGGACCTCGTCCACCAGGTAGCCCGTGACCGCGCTGTCTTCCGCGCCCAGCTCCTTGATGAATTGCTCCGGGTCCGGGTGGCCGTCCAGGGTGATGGCAGCCAGCCGTATGCCCGCTGCCCAGCCTTCGGTCCGCTCGGTCAGGCACTCGAGGGCCTGCGCCGACAGCTCGATGCCCAGCTGCTCCATCAGCAGGCTGGACTCGCGAACGCTGAATGCGAGGTCCTGGGCGCGGATCTCGGTCAGCTCGCCGTTGAGCCGGTACCGGTGCAGGGGAAGAAGCGGCTGAACCCGCGAGGAGATCACCAGGCGCAGGCTCGGTGCCGCGTTCCTCAGCACGTAGGTCAGGCCATCCATGATGTCCGTGTCGGTCAGCAGATGAAAGTCCTCGATGACCAGCACTACTGGCTGGGCCAGCGAGGCCAGCGAGGACGCGAGCCGCAGCAGGAACTCATGGCCGACGGCATGTCCGCGCTCCGCCTCCGCCCCGGCGCGAGGGACGGTGATGCCTGCCCGCCGGAGGGCCGCCACGACATAGGACCAGAAGACATGCGGCCGGTTGTCGTACTCGTCCAGGGCGATCCAGGCCACGCCGCCACGGTCCGCGCTGGCGCCGACCCAGGACGTGATGGCCATCGTCTTGCCCGCGCCGGGCGGTCCCGTGATTAAGGTGAGCGGACCGCGCGCGCCCTCAGCGATAAGCGCGTCGATCCGCTGACGGGGAATCGCCCAGCCGGGCAGCACGGGAACGGTGATCTTGGACAGCAGGACGGGGTCCTCAGCCGAGGATCCGTGCCGCCGGGAGCCCGTCGCCGCCCGCACCGGGGTACTGGCCACTATCCGTACTCCTTCTCCGGACGCCAGCCCGCCGATGCCGCCCCGACGTGCGTGTCTCACCACCTGCGCGCACGCCGACGCCCGGCGGGCTAGCCCGTCCCGCTTACATGCTTTCTCGCGCGCTTTCGGGTGAGCTGTCATCACCTTCCGCCAATCTCACCGAGGTGAATAAATCACCCGTGGTGAGTGGAGCGCTGAGCGTCGATCGGCGGGACCGTAGAGATCTGACGACGTCCGACCTCGACCCGCCAGGGGATGCTGCGGTGCGACCGATCTACTACGAGATCCGCATAGCGGGCGTCCTCCCGCCCGAGGCGCTGCTGGACTTCGACCGGCTCACCGCCTCCGTGGAGCCAGTCGAGACTGTCGTGCAGGGCCCGCTTCTTGACCAGGCAGCGCTGCACGGGCTCCTCGCCAGGCTCGAGATCTTCGGCGTGCAGGTGCTGGAGATACGGCGAGTCCGTCAGCGAGATCCGCCTCCCGATCCGGACCCGGAGGATGAGGCATGACGGCGCGCAAGCTCGCGGGAAGCCCGCGGCGGCCCGCCGCCCGCCGAAGGCGAGGTCTCAGGAGAGGCCGGCTATGCCCTGGCCGATCAGCAGGACTCCGAAGGCCACGAACATCACCAGCATGATGACCGCATTATTCGCGGTCAGCCAGGTCCGGGCGAGGAAGGCTTCGTCAGAGCGGCAGCGCGCCGCCCTCGGCCGCTTCCCGCTCAGCCTTGTCGGGCAGGCCGCGCACCAGGATGATGATCACCACCGCGATGGCGGCGCCGATGAAGTCGCCGAACACATACACCCACCAGCCGGTGAAGTTGGCGCCGACGATGTCAGGCCCGAGTGTGCGGGCCGGATTCATCGACGAGCCGCTGATGGGGCTGGCGAAGAGCCCGAGCAGCGCCACCGTCGAGCCGACCGCGATGGCGGCGTTGTGGCCGATGCTCCGGCCGCCGGTCGCGGTGTGCAGGATCACGCTCACCAGGATCGCGGTCAGGATGATCTCCATGACGAATGATCGCCATTCTCCGCCCGGAGTCGAGATCGGGTAGTTGCCGCCCGCGCTGACGTGGCCGAACATGGCCTGCAAGAGCAGCGCGGCGCCGATAGCCCCGGCGAACTGAGCCACCCAGTACGGGACCACCCAGGCCGGCGGGAAAACCCGGCGGCTCGTGAACGCGAAGGTGACGGCGGGATTGATGTGCAGTCCCGACAGCGGGCCCCAGGCGTAGATCAGGGCCATGACCACCGCGCCGGGCGCTATGACGGCGGCGGTCCGGCTGATCGGGCCGCCGCCGACGTAGTGATTGATCACGCCCGACCCGGCGGCTACCGTCACCAGCACGAACGTGCCGAGGAACTCGATGATCAGCCGGATCCACAGGGGCCGGGACTTGAGCGTGTCCTCCTCGAACCTGATCAGGTAACGGCGCCGGATGGCAGCCGCCTGCTCCTCGTCCCGGTCGTTTACAGCAGCTGCCACGCTCACTATCCTCCTCAGACGGCCGGGTCTGTGCGATCTCAGCGGCCAGTCGCGCCCGCTTAGGCCAGGACCTTCGCCTTCTCGCGCTCGAACTCCTGCGGCGTGATGACTCCCCGGTCACGGAGATCAGCCAGCTTCGCCAGCTGGTCTGCGGTACTCGCCGGTGATTCCGCTGCAGCCTGCTGGACATATCTGCGCACTTCCGCGTCCTGCTGCTGCGCCTGCCGCGCCGCCCGCTCGTGCATGGACCCGCCGCGCGCGATCAGGTAGACCAGCACGCCGATCAGCGGGATGAACAGCACGAACAGGAACCACAGGGCCTTGGCCCAGCCGGACAGGTCATGGCTACGGAAGATGTCGATGAACACCATGATCAGGATCCAGATCCAGATCACCCACAGGAAGAACTCGAACATGGTCCAGAAGAGATTTAGGAGCGGGTAAGACGTTGATGAAGCGGCGAGTTCCATTCCTGCTCCTTCGCACCGGGGGGACGATTCGGCGCATGGCGACGGTGCGGCTATCCGCGATGCAGGTTCAGCATTTCGCTGGCCGCCGATCTTCAACATCACCCGGGACGGGTGAGTCACGTTCGCCAGAATGGCCGCCGGTCCGCTGAGCTAGAACAGGTCGAGCTTCCCGGCCTCGCTGAATCGCGTGACGACGCGAGGAGATGCCGAGCTTGCGATAGATGGACCGGACGTGGCTATGCACGGTGTTGTAGGAGACGTAGAGCTCGCTGCCGACATCCCGCTCGGAGAGGTCACTGTCCAGCAGCTTCAGGATGCGGAGCTCACGCTCAGTCAGCACCTGGCGGCCGGGCTCCTGGTCAGCGCGGAGCGCTCGCTCGGCGGCGCTCAGCCGCTGCGGCAGAGTCCCGGCGTCCGGACAGGACCTGAGAATGGACCGGGCCTCGGCGATCAGTTCCGCCGAGCGGTCCCGGTCACCGAGCCCGCCCAGCACCGACACGTGCTGCAGCAGCGCCGACGCCATGTCCGTAGGCTGCGCCCCGGAGCGTCGCAGGACGGCAATGCCTCGCTCCATCAGCGGAAGTGCCTCGTCCGGCCGCCCGCGTGCCGCCAGTGATGTCCCGAGCGCCAGCGGTACAGTCCCGTTAACCTGCTCGGTACCGTGATCGGTGACGAGGTCGGCGGCCAGCTCAGCCAGCAGACGCTGTCGCTCCAGATGCCCCCGCTCGCCAGCGATGAGCGAGCGGCAGGCGAGGGCCGGCGCTTCCACTGGCCATGTCACCTGGGCCGGAGCCAGCGCCAGGCACTCCGCGAGCCACGCGTCGGCCTCGCCGAGTTCAGCCTGGTAGTAGAGAGCCGTGCCCGCTGCCCAGCAGGCCACCGGCCGCCAGGCGGATCCGTGCTGCTCGAGTTCGGCCGCGCGGCGCGCATTCGTCAGCTGTGCGCCGACGTCACCGAGCGGGAACGAGGCTCGCAGCATCAGCAGGCTGGCCTCGGCTGAGCTGAAGCCGTCGGGAAGCGGTGCGCTGCCGAGGTCGCCGAGCCGCTGGAACGCGGCGATCGCCGCTGCCGCCTCCTGGTGCCTGGCCGCGAATGAGAGCGCCCACGCCTCGGCCAGTCGCAGCCGCGGATGGCTCGTCCGGACCTGCTCCGGCAGCCGCCGTATCCAGGCCAGCACGCGGGCGTGCCCGCCCTCGCTCGCGTACCTGACCCACCGGGCCTCGATCAGGTCGGCGGCCTCGGCGTACGCACCCGCTTCCAGCGCGTGCTCGATGGCCTCGCCCGCCGTCCCGTGATCGCGATGCCAGGCGTAAGCGCGCCGGTGCAGTGCCGGGGCGAGTCCGGGCTCGCGCCGTTCCAGCTCCGCTCGCAGGACCTGGGCGAAGAGCGGGTGGAAGCGGTACCAGCCGCGATCGCGGTGGCCGGGCGCGACGAAGAGATTAGTCCGCGACAGCCCCTCCAGCATCGCGCCCGAGTGCTGTTGCCGCGTCACCGCATCGCAGAGCGGACCGGACAGTCGCTCCAGGATCGAGGAGCGCATCATCATCGCCTGAGCGGGCGGATCATGAGCCTCGAGGACCTCAGCCACCAGGAAGTCGGCCACGTGCCGGTTCGACGGCCCGAAGTCCCTGATCAGGGCGTGCCGGTCGGCACTTTCCCGGAGCGAGAGGGCAGCCAGGTAAAGGCCTGGCCAGCCCTCCGCTCGCTCTGCGAGATCATTGACGTCGTCGGCGCTGAGGCCGAGTCCGAGGCGCCCGTTGAGGAAGGCGCCCGCCTCCCCGGCGGTAAACCGCAGATCCTCGGCCTGCAGCTCGAGCAGCTCGCCGTGAGCCCGCGTCGCGGCCAGGGGAAAGGGTGGCTCAGTCCTGGTCGAGAGCACGATCCGGAACGTGCGCGGCGCATGCCTGATGAACCAGCCGAGGCTCTCGATCGCGGCGTCGTCGGCCAGCCGGTGGCCGTCATCGAGGATCAGGGTGACAGCGTCCTGCTGTGCCAGCTCGTTGACCAGGCGAGGCAGGATGGCGTCGACGACCGACGACGCCCTGGCCATGGCCGGCGGGGCCAGCCGGGTGACGTCCGGGCAGGCCCGGTGCAGCGCTTCCGTCACATAGGCCCAGAGGACCGCCGGGTCGTTGTCGCCCTCGTCCAGGGTCAGCCACGCGACCGGGTTCCGCGACTTCTCGACCGCATGCCACGCCGTGAGCAAGGTGGTTTTCCCGAAACCTGCCGGGCATGCCAGCAGGGTGAGTACGCGACCGGATGCGGCTCCCAGTTGCTCCTGCAGGCGGCCCCGCGGGATGACGTGATCGCGCAGCGCAGGCGGTTGCAGCTTCGTCGCGATCAGGACCGGCCCGGGGGCAGCATCCTGCATCCCCTCGACCGCCGACGTACCGGATAGCGCAGAGCGCTCGCTCACGTCGCCAGCAACGGCGCTGCAGGTACCGATTCGGGGCAGCGCAACACGAGTGCATGGCTAGCCATTGGCCGCTCCGATCCAGGCCAGTCCGGCTGCCGGGTCCAGGGTAGCGTTGTTTACCGTCTGCTCACTGTCGCTGGCCCTTGGCCAGCGGTCAATGGGTCATTGGTCCTGGCTTGGCCGGAGGGCTCCGGCTTACGCAGATCGAACACAGCGGCGAAGTCGTTCTGAATGCTCGCGACCGTCCATCCGTGGTGCTTCGCCTCGGCGAGAGCCCGCTCCGCCCCGGAATCGTAGGCAAACTCGCGTTCAGCGTCGTCGTGGCGGATCAGCAGGGCGAACCGTGCCATCTCCAGCATCGCGGCGTCACCGTCAGCGTTTCCCCCGGCCAGCAGCGGCTTGCGGCCGGTCCGGGTCCAGATGTGAACTGGCTTGCCTGGCCCGTCGTCGATGGGCTGCTCGACTCCCCTGGTCCGGTAGACCTTGCCATTCCGGTATTCCAGCGTCGTGCCCGAGCCGATGACCCGCTCCCTGGGAATGCCGTACATCTCCAGGGACACCGCACGGACGAAGTCCCGGCCGCCCGCCGAGCAGATGTAGACCTGGAAGCCATGGACGTTCAGCAGGGTAATGAGCTCCACCATCGGGCAGTAGGCGAGCCTGGTGTAAGGGACGCCGAGCACCGGGTGGCGGGCCGTGTCGAAGAATCTGCGCACCGCCTTCTCGAAAGCCCTGACGGTGATGCCCGGGTACGCCTCGGTCACTCCCCTGGTGAGCTCGGGTACATGATCCAGCATGGCCGCGAGCCACTCCTTGTCATTCTCCGCGACGGCCTTCCACGGCTGCTTCTTCGCCCGGCCCGGATGGGCCTGAGTCACCTCCCGCCACCGCCGGAGGAGGAAATCGGCCTGCGGGTACATCGGCTTCTCGCACCACAGCGTGCCGTCATTGTCGAATGTCGCGACCCGCTCCGCTTCCGGCACGAAGGAAGGTCCCGGCTCGGTCACCGACCGCACGAACTCCAGGATCTGCTGCTTCGCCTGCCCATCGGCCCAGCTGGGCAGCGGATCATTGATGACCTGCATCCCGTCCTCTCAGGGGCTCGCCGGAACCGGCCTTGGCCGGCTGGCAGCCGCGCTGCCAGTGGCGGAGGCCGCGTCCGGCCTTCAGCGCGCTCTGAGATTAGCGGTGGTCATCTGGGCGCCGACTCACCTGGGAAGGGTGAGCAAGCCATCGACTGGGCGGCCCGCCGCCAGGGGCGGCGCTGACCTGGCGAGCGCGCCCCGCCGGACCCGGGGGCCGGGGGGCAGGCTCGGCCCAGCGAGGCGCGCTCTTGAGCCCTTCCGGGCCGCCTGGAGTACACGGCAACCGGAGAGGACTACCTGAAGCGTTCCGCACTAGCCTGACCATTTGCTGAATAATATAAGTAAGCAACCTGTAGATCTGGTGAGCATTTGCTGCACGATTCGCCTGGTCCGCTGCTGACCCATCGCCCTATTCAGGTCTCCAGCGGCGCAGGTCACCCCTGCGGGGTGATCCCGGCGCGCCGGGCAGTGGTTACGGTCGCATCGTCCGTCAGAATCTGGCGTTCAGGCCGGCGAGAGGTCGCACCGATGAGCGTGTTTCCGCCTATTGCCGACTACGCATTGAAGGCGCTCAGCTACGCCCCCACGGGCGCGATCATGGCGGCTGCCACAACCTCGCTGCCGGAAACGCCTGGCGGGGCACGCAACTGGGACTACCGGTACACCTGGATCCGGGACTCGGCGTTCATGCTCCGCTCGCTGTACCGCCTCGGTTTCGACTGGGAGGCGATCGAGTATTTCGGCTGCATCCTCGATGCGGTCAGCGGTGGTGATCCGAACCGGAACCTCGGGAACTTCCCGCAGGCCTTCACCCACCTCGCCCTGATCGAGGCCCTATCGCTGCTTATCGAATCCGAGCAAGAAGGCAGCCCCGCCTCCTTCGGGTAAGAGGGCGAGGATCGGGAGGACTTTGGTGACGACGCCGTCCGATCCGCTTGCGCTGCTGCGATCCCGGAGCTACGTGGCGCTGCTGGTGCTGGCTGCGATCATCGGGGTGCCCGTCTCGGCGGCGGCGTACTTCTTTCTCGCGCTGGTCGCCAAGCTGCAGGGATGGATTTTCACTGACCTGCCCAAGGGGCTGGGCTTCCACGGGGAGCCGCTGTGGTGGCCGATTCCGCCGCTGGTGCTGGCCGGGGTACTGGTCAGCCTCACTATCCGGTACCTGCCTGGCAAGGGCGGCCACTCACCAGCCGACGGGTTCAAGGTGGGCGCAGGCCCTCCCTCCCCGATCGAGCTTCCCGGCGTCCTGCTCGCGGCACTGGCAACCTTGAGCCTGGGCGTGGTGCTCGGACCCGAGGCACCCATGATCGCGCTCGGCGGCGGGCTCGGCGTCCTTGCGGTCCGCCTGGTCAAGCGGGACGCTCCGGCCAGAACCAGCACCGTGGTGGCCGCGGCGGGGAGTTTTGCCGCCATCAGCACGCTGCTTGGCTCCCCCCTGCTCGGGGCGTTCCTGCTGATGGAGGCCTCGGGACTAGGCGGGGCCATGCTGGAGCTTGTGCTGGTGCCTGGGCTGCTGGCCGCTGGCGTCGGCTCGCTGATCTTTCTCGGCCTTGACCACCTGACTGGGCTCGGCACATTCTCGCTGGCGATTCCCGGCCTGCCCCATGTCGGATCGCCCACTGGCGCTGAATTCTTGTGGGCGCTGGCGATCGGGGTGGTGGCCGCGCCGCTCGGCGGCGGGATCCGATGGCTGGGGCTGTTCTTGCGGCCCCATGTCGAGCGGCGGATGTTGCTGGCCACGCCGGTGGTCGGCCTGGCCGTGGCGGGACTTGCGATCGCGTTCGCCGCAGGGACCGGCAAGGGCTCCTCCGAGGTGCTGTTCTCCGGGCAATCCGCGCTGGGCCCGTTCATCAGCAACAGCGCCACCTATACCGTGGGAGCGCTGCTGCTCCTCCTGGTGTGCAAGGGGATCGCCTATGGCGCTTCGCTGAGCGGTTTCCGCGGCGGTCCTACCTTCCCGGCCATGTTCCTCGGGGCGGTCGGCGGCGTGGCGTTGTCGCACCTGCCGGGGCTGCCACTTGTTTACGGCGTCGCCATGGGCATCGGCGCGATGACCGTGGTGATGCTCAGGCTCCCGATGACCTCGGTCTTGCTAGCCACCTTGCTGCTGTCGTCGGACGGCCTGGAAGTCATGCCGCTGGCCATCGTGGCAGTGGCGGTGGCATATGTGGTCTCGGCAAGGCTCACCCCAAGCCCGGCTCCGGCCGCCGCTGCGGATCAGCAGCCCGCTGGCGAGGCGGCTACGGTCGCACCCGGTGGGTCTTCAGGCCAACCAGCGGCACCATGAGCCCAGCCAGAGCGTCGTGCTGCTAACGGATTTGCTAACGAGATGCCTGCGCGGGCCAGAATGACGGCGTCTCGTGCAGCCGCCGGTACGGGCCATCGGCTGCGATGAGCTGCTCATGCGTGCCGCGCTGGGCGACCTTGCCGTGGCCCAGGACGATGATCTCGTCAACCTGGTCAAGTCCCTCCAGCTCGTGCGTGATGAGCAGGGTGGCGCGGCCCGTGGTGATCGCGAGCAGATCCGCGGTCAGGGCAGCGCGGGCCTCGGGATCCAGGTGCGCGGTCGGCTCGTCGAGAATCAGCACGGCCGGGTCCGCGAGCAGCGCCCTGGCCAGCGCGAGCCGCTGCCGTTCACCGCCGGACATGGCCGTCCCGTGCGCGCCGACGGGAGTGTCCCAGCACCGGGGCAGCGAATCGACCCAGGGCAGCAGCCGGGCCCGCGCGGCGGCAGCTGCCAGCTCATCGTCAGTGGCGCCGGGCCGGGCCAGCCGGAGGTTGTCACGGATGGTGGCATCGAAGATGTGCGGATCCTGCGGGCATCCGCCGATCACTGTCCGGACCGCATCTGCGGCGTAACTGGCCAGGTCGGAGCCGTTCAGGGTGACGGTACCGCCGACCGGGTCTCGGAAGCGCAGCAGCACTGCGGCCACGGTTGACTTGCCGGCGCCGCTCGGGCCGATGAGCGCGACGCGTCGGCCCGGCGGCAGGTCAAGGTCGAGCCCGTCCAGCGCGAGCGGCCCGCCCGGCTCATACCGGACCTGCACCCCGGACAGCTGCACGTGCACAGGCCCGGCCGGCAGCGGTCGCGGAGCCGTCGGCTCCGCGACCGGGTCCGGCGTGTCCAGAATCACGCCGATCCGGCTGGCTGAGGCGCGCGCCGATCCGAGCTGGAGCGCGGCGGCCGGCATGACCGTGACCGCCTCGAAGGAAGCCAGTGCCGTGAGGGTCAGTACCGCCAGCGGCACCCTGCTGAGCGTGCCGTGCCCCACCGCCGCCACCCCGAGGACGAGCACTCCCCATACGGTCAGTCCGGTCAGGCCGGTGATCAGCCCGCTGCCCAGGGCCGCTCCGGCGGCAAAGCGCCTGGCCACTGCGGTCAGCCTCGCGTCTTCCTCGGCAGCGGCGGCGAGCGCGGCTTCCTGCGCGCCGAAAGCGTGCAGGTCCGCCGCGCCCGAGAGCAGGTCAGTGACCGTCGCGCCGAGCTCCGCGCGTACCGCGGCGGTCGCCCTGGCCGCCCGGCGGGAGGCCGCGACGGCCAGCGGCGGCACCGCGGCGCCGGCGGCCAGCAGGCCGAGAGCCAGCACGCCGGCGGCGGGAAGGAGGATCAGCAGGCAGACGGTTACCGCGCCCGCGCCGACCAGCGCCGCGGCCAGCGGCGGGCCGATGCCGCGGATGAACAGGTCCTGGGTGGCGTCCACGTCACTGATCAGCGCGGCCAGCAGATCGCCGGACCGGAAAGCGGCCAGCCCGGCTGGCGCTAGCCGTTCCAGCCGGCGGTAAATGGCTACCCGGATGTCAGCCAGCACCCGGAACGCGACGTTGTGGGATGTCAGCCGCTCAAGGTAGCGCGATACGCCGCGGCCAACGCTGAACGCGCGAACCGCTACGACCGCCCCGGAGATGGCCAGAATGCCTGGGTGCTCTGAGGCGCGGGCCAGCAAGAACCCGGATGTGCCCAGCAGCGCCACACCGCAGCCGGTAGCAGCCGCGCCGGCCAGGACCGAGAGCACGAGCCGGCCGCGCAGCGGCCGGGCCAGCCAGAGCAGCCGCAGCAGCGGCCGGCGCCCGGCTGTCATCCCCGCGGGCTCGCTGCTCACGGGAGCACCGCCGCGGCGGTCCGGTTGGCTGGCCACGCGGCACGGGCCGGCGTCATCAGCCTGCCCTGCTCCAGGCTGATGACCCGGCAGCCCTCGCCGGCCCAGCCCCGGCCATGGCTGACCAGGATGACGGTGCGGTCGGACAGGGCCGCGTCGATGGCTGCGCCGATCAGCCGCGCACTGGCCGGATCCAGGTGGGCGGCGGGCTCATCTAGTAGCAGCAGCGGCGCGTCCCGCAGGAACGCGCGGGCCAGCGCAATCCGCTGCCGCTGACCCGCGGACAGCCGGAGGCCGCGCTCGCCGAGCGGCGTGTCATATCCGGCCGGCAGCTCCTCGATGAAGGCGGCGGCACCCGCCAGCCGGGCGGCCCGGCAGATGGCGCCCCGGCTCGCGCCGCCCTGGCCCAGGGCAATATTGTCCGCCGCGCTGCCGCTGAACAGATAGGGCTGCTGCGGCACCCAGGCGATCTGCGCGCGCCATTGCTGTACATCGATGGCTGCCAGGTCGGTGCCGGCCCCGGCGCCGCCCACCTCGATGCTCCCGGCAGCAGGTGCGATGAACCGGAGCAGCATGGCGAGCAGCGTGCTCTTGCCCGCACCGCTCGGGCCGGTGAGCACGATCCGGTCCCCCGGCGCGATCGTCAGGCTGACCGCGTCCAGTGCCGGGCGACGGCGGCCGGGATAGGCCGCGGTGACGTCGCTGAGCCTGATTTCCTGCGTCATCAGGTCGGCGCTGCGCCGGGCCGTTGCGCGAGGCCTTGGCCGGGGCTCGTCCGGCGGCGCTGTTTCCAGGATCTCGAAAACGCGTCCGGCCGCGGCAGCGCCTTCCATGCTCGCGTGGAACTGCGCGCCGACTGCGCGCAGCGGCAGGAATGCCTCGGGAGTGAGCAGCAGCACCAGCAGTGCCGTCTCGTAGCCCAGGTGGCCGTAGAGCAGCCGCAGCCCGACCTCGACTGCGACCAGGGCGGTCGCTACAGCGGCGGATAGCTCCAGGACCAGCGCGGACAGGAACGCCACCCGCAGGGTCGACATGGTGGCAGCCCGGTAGTCCTCGGTGACCTTGGCAATCACGTCTTCCTGCACCCTGGCGCGGCCGAACACCTTGAGCGTGGGCAGGCCCTCGACCACGTCGAGGAAGTGGCCGCCGAGGGTGGCCAGCAGCCGCCACTGCCGCCGCGTCTGCGTTTTGGTGTGCCAGCCGACCAGCACCGCGAAGACCGGGATCAGCGGCAGCGTCACGGCGATGACCACCGCGGAGATCCAGTCCGCGCTCGCCACCCGGGCCAGCACCGCGATCGGCACCAGGACCGCGAGGACGAGCTGTGGCAGGTAACGGGCGAAATAGGAATCCAGCCCGTCCAGGCCCCTGGTGCTGAGGGTTGCGATCTCGCCCGCCCGCTGACCACTGAGCCACGCCGGGCCCAGCCGCAGCGAGCGGGCAATGAGCGCACGGCGCAGCTGCGACTTGACGGTCGCGGCCGCGCGCAGCGCAGCCACCTCGCCGCCATAGCCCACCGCCGCCCGAGCCGCCACCACGATCAGCAGTGCCGCCAGCGTCCCCGACAGCACGGCCGTGGCGTCGCCCCGGGCAGCACCGGCGAGCGCGCGGGCGAGCAAGCCGGCCTGCGCCAGGATCAGCCCCGTGCCGATCAGTCCGAGCGTGATGGCCACCGCCAGGTGAGCGCGCGCGGCCCCGGCATACCGCAGCAGCCGCGGGTCAACCGCCCAGGCCCTGTCCCGCGTCCGGCTCACGGCTGCCTGCCCGTCCCGCCGCCCATGGCGCCAACGATGATCGGTGCGGGTCTGCCGCAGACGCCCATGCGGCAGAGGATGCAGCCCGGGCAGCGGCGATTGGCTCACCCCGCCAGGGTGAGCCGTGCCGGGCTTGCTGCAGACATAGGCGAACCTGGTGGGCCGGTCGCCGGGCTCAGGCTCGCCGGGCTCAGGCTCGCCTTGCCGCGGCTCACCCCGCGGGGGTGATGCCCGGGCCGGAGCCCTTGGCGAAGCCTTTCTGGTGCACGCAGGAAAATGCCATGGGAGGTCACGATGACGGCGGCGCCAACCACCAGGCACGGCGGAGGCAGCAGGGATTACGACAGCGGCCGCGGCTCCGGCCTGGTCGCCTTCGCGGCAGCGCTGCTGGCCGTCCTGGGCTTCTTTAATCTCCTGGACGGCATCGCCGCCATTGCCAGGTCACATGTCTTCATCGCGAATGCGCACTTCGTGATCGGCAGCTTGCGCGCCTGGGGCTGGATCATCATGATCCTCGGGGTCCTGCAGCTATTCGCGGCCGGCGGAGTCATCACCGGCAACCCGCTGGCCCGCTGGTTCGGGGTTATCGTGGTGGGCCTCAATGCGATCGGGCAGATGTTCTTCCTCGCCTCCTATCCCTTCTGGTCCAGCCTCATCATCATCATCGACATCGCCGCCCTGTACGGGCTCTGCGCCTACGACTCACGCGAGTCAAGGCGCGGCACCAGGGCCGCGTAGCGGCTGAGATCCATGTGTGGCCTTGCTGGCACACCGAACAAACTTCCCGGCACGAAGGGTATAGGTGCAGCATGACCGCCGATCCACTGCCGGGCTGGCGTGCGACACCCGCGAAGCAGTCAGTCGTGGAGTTCGTCGCCGCCGTGACCGATCCTGACTCGCCGGACTTCGTCCCGGAGTGGGACCGTGTCGCGGTGTTCGACAATGACGGCACGTTGTGGACAGAACGGCGCCGCCGGGAACACCGACGGCGACCTGGCCATGCTCTAGTGGACCGCCGCCAGCCCGCACCGGACGCTGGAACTGGTCGTCCGCCACACCGACGGCGAGCGGGAGTACTCCTACGACCGTGATCCGATCCTGGGCAGCGGCACCGACCAGATCCTGGCCTCCGCCGCCGAGCGCAGGTGGACCGTGATCGACATGGCCGCCGACTGGGCCAGTGTTCACGCTGCTCCCTGACAGCGGCACCGGCGCAGCTGAGGCGTACGTGAAAGGTGTCGCCAGCCTGCGGGCGGATGACATCATGCCGACCCCGATCAGGATCTGGTTTGCTGTCACGCCAGCCTCCAGTAACGCAAAGTCAGTAATTAATTTGCCAGCAGTTCATTTTTGCGCTGACGCGCTCCGAAGGCCAGATAAATGCGCGATCCAGCAAAACGTCCGGCACTCTTCAAAGTTGATCGAGGACGGCAGGAGAATCAATCACCCGCCTGAGGTGATGAGCGAGTGAGGTCCAGGCGTATAGAAAGGTCATGGCGGCCGACCTCGAACGCCACGACCATGTCGGGCTAAGGGTCGGCACGACACTGGGATACTGCGGTACATCGGAACGCGACAGGGGCATGGCAGTGACTGCTGAGCGGGAGCGAGTGGCCGGGTTCGGGCGGCTGGAGGACGGGCTGCGGCAGGCCGGGGAATGGTACCGGTGGGGGCCGTACGTGAGCGAGCGCCAGTGGGGCACGGTGCGGGAGGATTACAGCGCCGACGGCGAGGCGTGGGATTACCTGCCGCATGAGCAGGCGCGGTCGCGGGCTTATCGGTGGGGCGAGGACGGCCTGGCCGGGTTCTGCGACGTGGAGCAGCGGCTGTGCCTGGGGCTGGCGCTGTGGAACGGGAAGGACCCGATCCTGAAGGAGCGGCCGTTCGGCCTGACCGGGGCGCAGGGCAATCACGGCGAGGACGTCAAGGAGTACTGGTGGTACCTGGACGCGCTGCCGAGCCATGCGTGGAACCGCTGGCGGTATCACTATCCGCAGGCGGCGTTCCCGTATCAGGATCTCATTGACCAGAACAGGTCGCGTAGCCGTGAGGAGCCCGAGTACGAACTGCTGGATACCGGGGTGTTCGATGAGGACCGGTACTGGATCGTCGAGGTGCACTACGCCAAGGCCAGCGCCGATGATCTGCTGATGGCCGTACAGGTGACCAACGCGGGCCCCGAGCCCGCGACGCTGCACGTGCTTCCGACCACCTGGTTCCGCAACACCTGGTCCTGGGACACCGGCGCGGCCAAACCGGCGATGCGGGCGGTGGGTGACTCGGCAGTAGGGATCGATCATCCGTTCATTGGCCCGATGGAGCTGCTGGCCGGCCCCGGGCCGGACGGGGCACTGCCAACCGCGTTGTTCTGCGAGAACGAGACCAACGAGCAGCGGCTGTTCGGCGCCGCGCCGGTGACGCCGTATCCCAAGGACGGCATCAACGACCACGTGGTGAGCGGGGCGGCCACCGTGAACCCGGATCGCACGGGCACCAAGGCGGCATTCTGGTACCAGGTGACGGTACCAGCTGGCGAGACCGCTGAGCTGCGGCTGCGGCTGCGGCAGCCGCCGATCAAGGCGCCCAGGGGAAAGGCGAACTCCCCGCTCGGCGCCCAGTTCGACCAGGTCATCGCCCAGCGGCGGGCCGAGGCTGATGAGTTCTACGCCGAGCTCACCCCGGCCGGGGCGTCCGCCGACGAGGCGATGGTGATGCGGCAGGCGTTCGCCGGGATGCTGTGGAGCAAGCAGCTGTTCTACTACGACGTGGCCCGCTGGCTGGATGGGGACCCGACGCAGCCGACGCCCCCGGCGCAGCGGCTGACCGGGCGGAACTCGCGGTGGCGCAACTTCGACGCCTTCGACATCATGTCGATGCCCGACAAATGGGAATACCCGTGGTACGCGGCGTGGGACCTGGCGTTCCACTGCGTCGCCCTGGCGCACGTGGATCCGGCGTTCGCCAAGTACCAGCTGATCCTGCTGTGCCGGGAATGGTTCCAGCATCCCAACGGCGCACTGCCCGCCTATGAGTGGGACTTCGGTGACGTGAATCCCCCGGTACAGGCGTGGGCTGCGGTGGAGGTCTTCGCCATCGACGGCGCTCGCGACATCGACTTCGTCAGCCGGATCTTCGACAAGCTGCTGGTCAACTTCACCTGGTGGGTCAACAGGGAGGACGCCGAGGGCAACAACCTGTTCGAGGGCGGGTTTCTCGGCCTGGACAACATCGGCCCGATCGACCGCTCGCACCTGCCGGTCGGCGGCGTCCTGGAGCAATCCGACGCGACGGGCTGGATGGGCTTCTACGCGATCGCCATGGCCTCCATGGCCGTGATCCTGAACCGGTCCGGCCAGCGGCCGGGGATGGATCTTGTGCTCAAATTCCTTGAGCACTTCGCCGCCATCACCGATGCGCTCGAAGGTCTCGGCCTGTGGGACGAGACCGACGGGCTCTACTACGACAGGCTCATGACCCCGAGCGGGGAAGCCATTTCGGTGAAGGTCCGGTCGATGGTGGGCATCATCCCGATCCTGGCCGCCGCGGTCATCGATGAGAAGGATCTTCAGATCTCGCTCACGGTCGGCAAGCAGTTCGCGGACTTCCTGGCCCGCCGCGGCATGGCCGACCGGGAAAAGCTCAGCGAGATCGGCCTGCTGCGCGGGGAGCGCGGCCGGCAGCGGATGCTACTCAGCCTGGCCGGCGTGGCCGGCTGGAGAAGCTGTTCGCGAAGCTCTTCGACGAGAGCGAATTCCTGTCCCCGCACGGCCTGCGGGCCCTGTCGGCCTACCACCGCGAGCACCCGTACGTACTCGATGTCGAGGGCTTCCACGCGAGCATCGACTACGAGCCGGCCGAGTCCACCACCTCCATGTTCGGGGGGAACTCCAACTGGCGCGGCCCACTCTGGTTCCCGCTTAACTACCTGGTCATCGCTGCCCTGGAACGCTATTACCGGTTCTTCGGTGACGAGTTCACGATCGAGTACCCGACCGGATCCGGCGTACAGCTCACCCTGGACAAGGTCGCCGCCAACCTCCAGGACCGGCTCATCTCGATCTTCACCCGCGGGCCTGACGGCCGCCGGGCCTGCTTCGGCGGGACCGAGCGCCTGCAGCACGATCCGGCCTGGCACGACAACCTGATCTTCAGCGAGTACTTCCATGGCGACAACGGTGCCGCGATCGGCGCTTTCCACCAGACCGGCTGGACCGGCCTGATCGCCGACGTGATCCGCCGCCGCCATGGAGCCGTTGATCCTGTCGGAGACGTCATCCGGCGCATCGGCATGGAGACCGGGCAGTGACTGCCGCAGCCACTGACCGGCGAATCACGCCATCCGGCTCAGCAGGTGCTCGCCCACGCGGATCGCGTTAGCCATGGCGGTGAGCGCGGGGTTCACGGCTCCGATGCTCGGGAAGAAGCTCGTATCGACGACGTAGAGGTTGTCGACCTCATGCGCCTTGCAGTTGGCATCGAGCACCGAGGTGGCCGGGTCCGTGCCGAACCGGCAGGTGCCTGACTGGTGCGCTACGCCGGCGACGGGCACGTCCATGCTCGCGTAGAAGTTCTTGCTGAGCACGTGGTGCGCGGCGATCCCGATGTGGTTGAGCACCTTCCGGAGTTCCTGGTAGAGCCCGTCAGCCTCGGTGTCGTTGGTCTGGCGGTAGGCAAGGTGCACGCGCCCGTCGCGGTCGACGGTGACCCGGTTGCCCGGCTTGGGCACGTCCTCGGTGGTCAGCCAGAAGTCGACCGCATGCCGGGCGACTTCCTCCAGGCTCCATTTCGGGGCCAGCTTGGTAAGCGTGGGCTCCTCGCCCTTCATCGCCATCGCGTTGGACTTTCCGAGCATCTGGATGTTGCCCAGTGGCCATTCCCGGCCGTCGCCGGCGAGGTAGAAGTCGTTCAGGCCGAGCGTCTTCTGGAACACCGTGTCGTTGCGCTCCTTGTCGAGCGCCACGATGGCCTTGCTGTTGTGGTACATGTAGTTGCGGCCGACCTGGTCGGACCCGTTTGCGAGCCCGGCCGGGTGCTGGCCGGAGGCCGACCGGAGCAGGATCCTGGCGCTGTTGGCCGCGCCGGCCGAGATCACCACGATGTCGCCCTCGTAGGATTCCTGGCTGCCCTCGCGGTTAACCTGCACGCGGGTGACGGTGCGGCCGGACGGGTCCGTTTCGAGGCGTTCCACCTCGGCGTTGACCAGCAGGGTCACGTTCGGCTGGTCCAGCAGCGGTCGGACGGCGATGACGTCGGCGTCTGACTTGGCGTGCACCAGGCACGGGTAGCCGTCGCACCAGGCGCAGCGGACGCACGCGCTGAGCGGCCGGTCGGCCTCGTTCAGCAGGATGCCGACCGGCGCGTGGAACGGATGGTAGCCGCGCGCCGCGAGCGCGTCGGAGATCTGCTGAACCCGCGGCTCATGCGAGACCGCCGGCCACGGGTACTCCTTCGAGCAGTGACCCTCGGTGGGATCCTCGCCATGCACGCCGTGCACCTGATACAGCCACTCGGCCCTGGTGTACCAGGGCTCGAACTCGTCGTAGCTCAGCGGCCATGCCGGGGACACGCCGTCCGTATGCTGAATCTCGCCGAAGTCCGCCGGGCGCAGCCGGTACAGCGCAGCTCCGTACAGCTTCGTCGCGCCGCCGACGTAGTAATGCACCTGCGGTTGGAACGCCTTGCCGTCGGCGTCGAACCACTGGTCCCGCGAGATGTACTTCCCGTCCACGAAAACCGAGCCTGGATCCCAGTTATCCATTTCGCGTGGCAGGAAGCTGCCCCGCTCCAGCAGCAGTATCCGCTTGCCCGACGGAGCCAGGGTATGCGCCAGCGTGCCTCCGCCCGCGCCGCTGCCAGCAATTATCACGTCATAGTGCTCAGTCACAGGTTAACGATGGCGCTGCGAGCGCACAGGTGCATCACACCCGCCGGGTGACTGCCGGCGTCCTCCCACGGTGATTGGGCAGAACCTATCGCCGGATGACACGACCCAGCCGTGCTGCTGGAAGAATCGGCATCGCTGGCAGGCTACAGTCGCGGCAGGCTGCACCGCATCGCCGGCTGACCGCCGAACTCGACGTATCGGAGCATGCCTGTGGCCTCGAGAGCCGAGAGCGCCGTCATCAACGCCGCCGGGCTGGTCCAGGGCATCGTCCTGGTCACATTCCCCGCGGCCAGCACTATTTTCACCGACCCGCGCCAGTACGGCCTGTCCAGCGCACAGTACGGGGACATGTTCCTGCCCCAGGTACTGACGGCCATTGCCGGATCGCTGCTCGGCGCCGGGCTTGCCCGGCGGATCAGCGCGAAGAAGGTCTACCTGCTGGGCCTGGCCCTGAGCCTGCTGTCGATGGTGCTGCTCCTGGTCAGCGTGCTGGTCAAGACCGACCACGCGGTCGCCTACCCGCTGCTGCTGGTCGCGACAGCGTTCCTCGGAGCCGGCTTCGGCCTGACGGTCCCGATCCTGAACACCTACGCGTCGGCCTTCCACCCGGCGAGCGTCGACAAGTCGGTACTGGTGCTGAACGCCCTGCTCGGCCTGGGTACCGTGCTGGCGCCGGTGTTCGTGGCAGTATTCGACGGCCTCGGATTCTGGTGGGGCCTGCCGGTCCTGTCGGCGGCCCTGCTGCTGGCCCTGATCGCAGCCAGCCTGCCGCTGCCGCTGCGGACCAGCGCGGACAGTCCCCAGGCCCGCGGCAGGGCGGCGGCGCAGGCGCGGGCCGGAGCCATGCACAGCCTGGCGGCGCTGCACGGCGCGGCGCTGCCGGCGCGCAGGCCGCGCATCCCGGCCCGGTTCTGGATGTACGCGGCCTTCATCCTGCTATACGGCATCTGCGAGACGATGAACGGCAACTGGTCCCAGCTGGAGATGACCACCCGGCTGGGCGCGTCGAAGGCGCAGGCATCGATAGCGCTGGCCGCGTTCTGGGGGATGGTGACCGTAGGCCGGGTGCTGTTCGCCCTGGTCGAGCGCTGGCTGCCTGCGCGGATCACCTTTCACCTGCTACCGCTGGTGCTCGTGGGATCTTTCGTCCTGATCGGTATCCTGCCCGCTCATGCGGCGATCGCCGGCGTTGCCGTCTTCGCGCTGGCCGGCCTGGGCTGCTCGGCCCTGCTGCCGCTCACGATCAGCTTCGGCGAGGAGGAGCTGACCGCGATGGCCGCGGCGCTGGCCGGCGGCGTGATCGCCTTCTACCAGATCGGCTACGGCCTGGCGGCGTTCGGCGTGGGGCCGCTGCAGCACGCCGGGCTGAGCCTGTCAGCGATCTTCGGCGGCACCGCGATCGTCGCGGCCGTGCTGACGGCGCTCTCGTTCGCCGTCTCCCCTTTCCGGGCAGGCCCGCCGCGCGCGCCAGCACCGGTTCCTCCCCATCCGCAACGGCACTTCCGCGGGAAGGGTAATCACTCCTGAGGGGTGATTACCCGTCCGCATGCAGGCGGCGAAAGTGACGATCAATGACTAGCTGCCGGGATGGTGTCATGTCAGCTAACACGCAGAACGGCGTCTCGGCTCGCAATACAGCCGGGACCTGACCGGTCGGCTGCCGGCCGCGTCGCCCGCTGGCCAACCGATCGGCAGGCCTCCTGTGCAAGGGGATTAGATGACGAACGTCGATCTCGCCCGGTGGCAGTTCGCGTTTACCTCAATCAATCATTTCCTCTTCGTGCCGATAACGATCGGCCTGGCGTTCCTGACGGCGCTGCTGCAAACGGCCTGGTACCACAGCAAGCGGGATGAGTACCTGCGGCTGACCAGGTTCTTCGGCACGCTGCTGGTCATCAACGTGGCGATCGGCGTGGTGACCGGCATAGTGCAGGAATTCGAGTTCGGCATGAACTGGGGGGCGTACTCGCGGCTCGTCGGCAACATCTTCGGCGCGCCGCTGGCCATGGAGGGCCTGGCCGCGTTCTTCCTCGAGTCCACCTTCCTGGGCCTGTGGCTGTTCGGCTGGGACAAGCTATCCCGGCGGATCCACCTGCTGACCATCTGGCTGGTCTCGCTCGGCACTGTCCTGTCGGCCGCCTTCATCATGGCGGCCAACTCGTGGATGCAGCATCCCGTCGGCTACGTCATGAACAAGTCTCATCAGCCGCAGCTCAACGACATCTGGGCGGTGCTGACCAACCCGGTCTTCGTGTGGGGATATTCGAAGGTCCTGCTGGCTTCGCTGGTCACCGGCGCGGCCGTGATGCTGGCCGTGTCCGCCTGGCAGCTGCGCCGCGGCGGGGACCGGGACGTCTTCATCCGGTCGGCCAGGCTCGCACTCATCGTCCTGGTCCCGGCCATCCTCTTCACGATGCTGGTCGGCGATGAACTCGGGGTGATCGAGGCCAAGTATCAGCCGATGAAGATAGCGGCTGCCGAGGCGCAGTGGACAACGTGCCAGCCGTGCTCGTTCTCGCTGTTCCAGATCGGCGGCGGCAACGATGACCAGACGCCGACCCAGATCCTGGAGATCCCGCATCTGCTGTCCCTGCTGGCCACCAACCACTGGGACGGCAAGGTGATTGGTCTTAACCCGCTGCAATCCCAGTACGTCAGCACGTACGGGCCCGGCTACTACGTGCCGAACGTTTTCATCCAGTACTGGGCGATGCGGGTGATGGCCTATGCCGGGGTCCTGGTGTTCCTGCTGGGGCTGTGGGGACTGTGGCTGATCCGGCGCAAGAAACTCGCGATCTCCCGGCTGTTCCTGTGGGTGGCGGTGTGGGCCGCGGTGCTGCCGTTCCTGATGAACACCGCGGGCTGGCTGCTGACCGAGAGCGGCCGTCAGCCATGGATCGTGCAGGGCATCATGCTGACCAAGAACGGGATCTCGCCGACGGTCAGCACCACCATGCTCATCATCAGCCTGGCAGGTTTTGTCGTACTGTACGCCGTGCTGGCCACGGTGGACCTGCTGCTGATGCTGAAGTACTCCCGCGAACAGCTCCCGCCCGCCCGCGACGACGCCGACGTGGACGCGCCCGTGCCTGCCATCCAGTACTGAGGTCACGATGAACAATCTCGTCCCGTTCTGGTTCATCGTCATCACCGTCTTGTGGACGGGCTTCTTCGTTCTGGAGGGATTCGACTTCGGCGTGGGCATGCTGCACGGCGCTGTCGGCAAGGATGAGGCGGGCCGCCGGGCCGCCATCAACACCATCGGGCCGCTGTGGGATGGCAACGAGGTCTGGCTGATCGTGGCCGGGGCCGCCATGTTCGCGGCGTTCCCCGGCTGGTACGCGACGATGTTCTCGGGTTTTTACCTCGCGCTGGTGCTGCTGCTGGCGTCACTGATTGTCCGCGGCGTGTCCTTCGAGTACCGGGGCAAGCGCGACGCGGTGCGCTGGCGCCGCAGCTGGGACGTCTTGCTCACCGTGGGGAGCTTGCTCGCCCCGCTGCTGATCGGCGTGGCACTGGGCGACCTGCTGCACGGCCTGCCGATCAACTCCAGCCAGAATTACACTGGGTCATTCTGGGACCTGCTGCAGCCGTACGCGCTGCTCACCGGGGTCACCCTGGTGCTGATCTGCCTGCTGCACGGCGCGACGTTCCTGTCCCTGAAGACCACCGGCGAGATGCGCGACCGGGCCGGGCGCCTGGGCCGCCGGGTGGCCCCGCTAACGGGCGCCGCCGTCCTGGCCTTCATCATCTGGACGAACGTGACGTCCAGCAGCAATTTCTTTCTCAACCCGGTCGAGCTGCTGGCCGTGCTTGCCGTCATCGCGGCCATCTGGCTGATCTACGAGCACCGCGAGGGCTTCGCGTTCGCCGCCACCACGGTCACGATGGCAGCCTGCATCGTGTCGATCTTCACCGGCCTGTACCCCAACGTGATGGTATCCAGCACCAACCCGGCCTACAACCTGACCGTGCACAACACCGCGTCCGGCGCGTACTCGCTCAAGGTGATGACCATCGTGGTCATCATCTTCCTGCCATTCGTTCTCGCCTACCAGACATGGACCTACTACGTGTTCCGCCGGCGCATCAGCAAGCAGGAATTCCAGCCCGCACAGGCGAAGGAGCGATATGGCAGCCAACACAGTTGATGCGCTGGTGATTTTCGGCGCGACCGGTGACCTGGCGAAGATAGAGACGTTCCCGGCGCTGGTGGGCCTGGTCCAGCGCGGCGTCCTCAACGTGCCGGTCATCGGCGTAGCCAAGAGCGGCTGGCAGCTAGCGCAGTTCCGCGACTACGCGGCGGCGTCGCTGCGGCTCAACCATATGGACCCGGGTAGTCCCGCTGCGCAGAAGATGCTCGGCCTGCTGCGTTACGTCGACGGGGATCTCGACGACGACGGCACCTACAAGGCGATGTCGGATGCCATCGGCTCCGGCAGCAACGTCCTGTTCTATCTCGAGGTGCCGCCCCCGCTATTCGGGCGCATCGCTCACGGGATCGCCACGGCGGGCCGCGCCAAGAACGCGCGGGTCATGGTGGAGAAGCCGTTCGGGACTGACCTGGCCAGCTCGCGGCAGCTCAACGACACGATGCACCAGTACTTCCCAGAAGAGGCGATCTTCCGGGTCGACGACTGGCTGGCCTTTGATCCGGTGGAGAACGTGCTCTTCGTCCGCTTCGCCAACTCGGTGCTCGAGCCGCTGCTCAACCGGACCTATGTGGAGCGCATCCAGATCACCATGGCCGAGGCGTTCGACGTCGCCGACCGGGGCCGGTTCTACGACCGTACCGGCGCCATCAGGGATGTCGTCCAGAACCACATGCTGCAGGTGCTGGCTACCGTGCTGGCCGACCCGCCGGACGGGCAGGGCCTGGCGTCCTGGCGGGATGCCAAGTCACGGGTGGTGGCCTCACTCCGGCCGCTGGCTCCCGAGGATGCGGTGCGCGGCCAGTACGAGGGCTATCACGAGGTGGACGGTGTCGACCCCAAGTCGACGACGGAGACCTACGTCGCGGTCCGGCTCGCCGCTGACACCTGGCGCTGGGCAGGCGTGCCGATCCTGATCCGGGCCGGGAAGTGCATGCCGGTCACTGCCACCGAGGTTGACATCCGCTTCAAGCGCCCCCCGCATGACGTGTTCGGTATCGAGCCGTTCGCCGTCGCCAACTCGCTGCGGTTCCGGGTCTGGCCGGAGACGGCCGTCGGCCTTGACCTGGCCGGCAAGAAGCCGGGTGGCGGGCTGGAGCCGCTGCTGGAGGAACTGACCTTCGCCGGGCAGCCGGGCTCCGACATGCGGCCCTATGACCGGCTCATCGGCGCCGCCCTGGACGGGGACCGCTGGCTGTTCGCCCGGCAGGACACCGTCGAGGCCGCATGGCAGGTCGTCGAGCCGGTCCTTGGCGACGTCACGCCCGTGCACACCTACGCCAGGGGCAGCTGGGGCCCGACCGAAGCCGACCGGCTGCTGGCCGGCAGGGACACCTGGCACGACCCGGCCGGCTAGCGATGAACCGGAGCATGCGATGACAGACCAGCCTGGTCAGCGCCGTGTGGTGATCGTGGGCGGCGGCTTCGCGGGGCTGTTCGCGGCGCGAACGCTGAGGCGCAGCAACGTCTCGGTGACCATGATCGACCGCTCCCAGCACCATGTGTTCCAGCCGCTGCTCTACCAGTGCGCGACCGGGATCCTATCGGAGGGGAAGATTGCCACTCCGCTGCGTGACCTGCTGAAGAAGTACAAGAACGTCGACTGCGTGATGGCCGAGGTCGTTGACTTCGATGCCGCAGGCCGACGGGTAATCGCCCGGCGGGTCGGCGGTGACCGCCTTGAGTACGGCTACGACGACCTCATCGTGGCTGCCGGGGTCCGGCAGTCCTATTTCGGCCATGACGAGTTTGCCCGCTGGGCGCCGGGCATGAAGACGATCTCGGATGCGCTGGCCATCCGCCGGCGGGTCTACGGCGCGTTCGAGATGGCCCAGACTGCGCCCACCCCGGAGGAACGCCGCGCCTGGCTGACGTTCGTCCTCGTGGGCGGCGGCCCGACCGGCGTGGAACTCGCGGGCCAGATCCGGGAAGTCGCCACCAAGACGCTCCGCGCCGAGTTCCGGACCATCGAGCCGGAGGATGCGCGGGTTCTGCTCTTCGACGGCGGCAGCGCCCCGCTGGCGGTCTTCGGCCCGAAGCTGTCGCAGAAAGCTGCCGCGACGCTGGAGAAGCTGGGCGTCGAGCAGCACATGGGCTCGATCGTTACGCACGTCGACCAGGGCTGGGTACTTGTCCGCGATCAGGCCGGCGAGCAGACCCGCTACGACGCCAACACGGTCCTGTGGACCGCCGGCGTGGAGGCGCAACCCGTCGCCGCTGCCCTCGCCGCCGCCACCGGCGCCAGGTGCGACAGGTCCGGGCGCATCATGGTCGAGAAAAATCTCACGATCCCCGGGCATCCCGAGATCTCCGTGCTCGGCGACATGATGAGCCTGGACAAGCTTCCGGGAGTCGCCGAGGTCGCGATGCAGTCCGGGCTCTACGCCGGGCATCGCATCCGGCGCCGGAGCGCGGGAAATGTCGAGGAGAAGCCGTTCCGCTATCGTGACCTGGGCTCGGCGGCCTACATCTCCCGCGGCCGTGCGGTGGTCTCAGCCGGGCCGCTGCAGGCCGGAGGCTTCCCGGGCTGGTGCATCTGGCTGTTCATTCACATTGCCTTCCTGACCGGCTTCCGCAACCGTCTCGGGGCCCTGCTGACCTGGTGGCTGGCTTTCACTCGCGACGTCCGCCGCGAGCGGACATTCACCACGCAGCAGATCGAGACCCTGCGCGACGTCTACACACTCGCGCCAGGCTCCGGCGCCGGTACCGCAACGCCAGAGACGGGATCGCCCTCACCCCCGGCGGATGATGCCTGACTGGTTCCGCATGCCGACAATGACGATCACGACCGACACTCAGCGATCCAGCGCGCAGGACGGTGCCATGTCCAACACGAAGAATCCCAGTAACGGTCCGCAACTGAGATCCGGCCCGATGATTACCGGGGCGGCACTCGTGGGAGCCGGCGCTCTGCTCGCGCTCGCTGGCATCGCCGTCGGCGGTTCACACCTGCTGTCGGCTACCCGGCGATGGGTCAGGGAGATGGATGTGCCGCCGAGCGAACTGGCCAGGCTCAAGTGGGCTCAGGCGAAGGCAGCGGCACTCGCCGGCGCGGGCGCCTGGCAGAACGGGGCGTCAGCTCATCAGGAAACGAATTCCTGATCCATCACAGGCGGGCCTGGCGCGACCGCATGCGGCGGCGCTCAGCCGCGGGCCGGGCAGCGATACGACATCGGCGTCAGCCACCAGCTCATCTGACATGACGAGCCCTTCTGCGCGGTCGCCGTCGCTCATGCATCCGGCCCAGCGACGCCGTCCGTTTCCGTACGCCGCTCCCGGCCGCGGCGCACGGCTCCCAGCAGGATCCGCGCTCCGGCGCCCAGGATGGCGATGTCGCCGAGCATCTGGACGATGAGCACGAGACGGGCGGCCTCGGACTTGGGGGTAATGTCGCCGAAGCCAACAGTGGAGAAGACGGTCACGGTGAAATACAGGGCATCGGTCTTGGTGAGGTGCTGGGTGAAGCTGGCTGCGGACGCTCGTTCCATCACGTAGTACGTGGAAGCGAATACCAGGAGATACAAGGGAAAGATCAGGCCGAGCGCCTCGGCCGCCTTGAGCGCCGGATAGCGCGAGCCCGCGATAATTCTGACCTGCCAGGTCGTGATGCCCGCGAAGACCAGCAGGCCGGCCAGCACGCGCAGTGCTACGTCGCCGTTCCACGTCTTATCCGGTACCAGGTAGTACAGGACCACCAGGACGGCCGCGGTCAGCAGGCCTCGAAGCAATGCACGGTAAATGAGCCGCCGCCGTCGGACCGGTGCCAGGTCCTGGTAGGGATCACTGGTCATGGTCGTTCCCCGGGAACGCGTCAAGCGCCACCAGCCTCACGCTCCGCCGGGCGCGCGAGTCCCGCATCACCCCTGCTGCATGATGCGGGCACGCGGGAATCCCCGGCCGGCATCCAGGTTTGCCGGCTCTGGCTGGCGAGTTCGCTGGCAGCAGGGTCGTGCCATGGTGGCAGGTGAGGCCAGAGCGCTCCTTGTTTGTCCTCCACCAGGTGACGAGCAGATATCACCCGGGTGAACGAGCCTGACGGGTGACGACGAATCGCCTCTTCGCCAGCGACAACAGAGGGAAGGGGCCGCCCAGGTTCCTGCATACCGCGACGCCGTGCCCGGACAGGCAGGGATAGCGTCCGGGCCAGTCGGAACTGAGGGATTCCCATTGACACCGTGATCAGCGACACTGACTACCGCTACCGGATCATCCTGCGGGGCGAATGCGGCGCCCTGGTGGCAGGCGTGTTCGGCGATGCCGTCGTCGAGTCCAGCCGCGGCTGGACATTCATCACCATCGCCGTTCACGATGACTCCGCCCTCTATGGCCTGATCGATCGAATCCAGGACCTCGCGCTGCACCTCGTCAGCATCAACGAGCTCACGGCGCCGCGACGCAAGCATCGGTGAAGGCTGGTTACCGCACTGGAAAGGGCGTCCCGCCGGCCCGGCCGGCGGGACGCCCTCTCAGGCACCCTCTGGCGTGGCCTTGCGGCCGTCGCGGAGGAGCCATGTCCCACTATCATCGGCGAACCTGGCCATTTGCTGAACGAGCACAGCAGAGTACCTGAAAGCTTGCGGATAAATAGCTGTAGGCCGTGCCAGGGCGTCCGCCGCTGTGCCGTGCCGCCTGCGATGCATTTCCGGTGGACGGGGCGACGATCGGAAGCCTGAATTGAGTGCAATGTCCGGGACCTTTGCCTCTGTCGTTCTGAATGATCATTCAGCAATATTGCCCCGTGGGCAGTGCGCTGATCGAAACCAAATTTCATGCCCCCCAGGCCCGGAAGGAGTGGGTGGAGCGCGAGGACCTTGTTGCCCGGCTCGGCCGGGTTAACGCCAAGCTCGTGCTCGTGGCAGCGCCTGCGGGCTTCGGGAAGACAACAGTCGTCGCGCAGTGGCGGTCCAGCCCGGCCGAGAGCCGGTCTTTCGCCTGGATCTCCCTCGATCCTGCCGACAACGATCCGGGTCGGCTGTGGCGGCATGTCACGAACGCGCTGCAGCGGGCCTGCCCCGGGTTCAGCGGCGACGAGATCCTGGCTACGCTGCGGGGCAGCAATCCTGACTTCGCGGGGACATTGCTGCCACTGCTGCTCAACGAGCTGGCCGTGCTGCGGGAGCCGGCCGTTCTCGTGCTGGATGACTATCACGTGATCAGGGACCGCGGCTGCCACAGCCAGGTCGCCTCGCTGCTGCTGCACCTTCCGCCGGCTGTCCAGCTCGTGCTGCTGACGCGGGTTGACCCGGCGCTGCCGCTCGCTCGCATGCGGGCCGCCGGCGAGATGGTGGAGTTCCGGGCCCGCGAGCTGCGCTTCGGGCCCGCGCAAGCGGCAGACCTCGTAGCCGCGATCGCCTCTATCGAGCTCGGCCAGGCGGACCTCGCCGACCTCGTCGACCGGACGGAGGGCTGGCCTGCCGGGCTCTACCTGGCGGCGCTGTCATTGCGCGACCACCCGTCGCCGAGTACGTTCATCCGCGAGTTCACCGGTGATAGCCGGTACGTTGTCGATTTCCTGGCCGAGGAAGTGCTCGGCCGCCAGCCCGCTGAAATCCGCCAGTTCCTGTCCCGGACTTCTATTCTCGGCCGGTTCTGCGCACCGCTGTGCGATGCCGTCGTGGGGTCATCGGGCACCGCCCAGATCATCGACCTGCTGGAGCGGGAGAATCTCTTCGTCGTCCCGCTCGATGACACCCGGCAGTGGTTTCGCTACCATCACCTTTTCGCTCAGGTGCTCCGCAGCGATCTGGCCCGGAGCCAGCCGGAAATCGTTCCCGCCCTGCACCAGCGCGCGAGTTCCTGGCATCGTCAGGCGGGCCTGGCGAGCGAGGCGATCCATCATGCCCATGCGGCCGGTGACGTGGCCGGGATTGTCGACCTGATCGCCACGCACTGGTATGCCTACGTCAATTCCGGCCAGGTCGCGACGGTCCGGGGATGGCTGGCATCACTCGGGGACGGCATCGTCAGCTCGTACCCGGTTGCCGCGCACTGCGCGGCGTGGGCCGCGGCGCTCTCAGGCGACCGCCAATCGCTGCGGCGCTGGCTGCCGATCCTTGATGCGGCCGGGCACGACGGGCCGCTGCCGGACGGCGTCCGGTCCTTGCAGTCGTCTGCGGCCTTGCTGAGAGGCACTTTCGGGTTCGAGGGCATCGGCCCGATGCGCGAAGCGGCTGCCAAGGCGGTCATGCTGGAGCCGGACCCCTCGTCGCCGTGGTATGCCCTGGCCAGGGCCGGGTACGCGACGGCCCTCTACTGGAGCGGCGACCTGGAGGCGGCCGCTGAGCGGGCGAGCGAAGCCCTGTCCAGCCCATCCTCGATCGGGATCATCCGCATGCTGGCTTTCGCTGTGCTGGCGCTGATAGCAGTCGACGAGGGACCGCTCCCCGAGGCAGAGCAGCTAGCGCGCTCCGCTCGCGAGATTGTCGAGGCTGACAGCGGTCTCAGTGAAGCGCCGCAGAGCGCCCTGGCCTACGCGGCCCGGGGCGCCGCGCTGTGGCGCCGGGGCCGGCTCGCTGATGCCCGCCGGGAGCTTGAGCATGCGCTCGGCCTCCGGCGCAGGCAGCCAGGGATCAGCCCGTGGGCGACGGTGGAGGTCCTGTTCAGGCTCGCGCCGATGCTGCGCGATGCCGGTGACGAGCCGGGAGCCTCGGCGCTCCTGGCCGAGGCCAGGCAGCTGCTTGCCTCGTCTGCGGACGGCGCCGCCGCGCAGCTGGCCAGGCTGGATCGGCTCGAGCGCGCGCTAGCCAGTCACCCGGCCGGGGCCGAGCTGGCAGTACCGCTCACCGGCCGCGAGACAGAAGTGCTGCGGTTGCTGCGCGGATCGCTGTCGCTGCGCGAGATCGGCCAGCATCTTGAGCTGACGGAGAACACGATCAAGACTCATACCAGGACCATCTACCGGAAGCTCGGGGTCTCCGGCCGGCGCGCCGCTGTCGCCAGGAGCCAGGCGATCGACCTGCTGTAGCAGGGCTAGCTGACGGCCGGTCCCGCGTCAGCGCGCCGGGCCGTCCTTGGTGCACGCGAACCAGGTCCGGTTCTCGCTGTCGGCGTCGACGAGGCTGCCGCCGCTACTGATTTCCCTGACCCGGGGGAATCTCCTGCTGAGCGATGTCCGCACGCGGCCAGCCGGGAATGACGCCGTCCTGATGACTCCCGTCAGCAGCGGCTGCCCGGCGTCGCCCGGGCCCCCGAACAGCTCGATGTTCCAGTCGAACGCCATCTCGTCGCTCGCCCGCACTTGGATCACCAGCCGGCTGTCGTCGCAGTGCTGCACGATCTGCGGCATGGCTGCCATCATCTCAAGATCGCGAATGGTGAGCATGTCGAAGATCAGCAGGCCGCCACGGCTCAGGTGCCGCTCGGCGCAATCGAAGAAGCCCTCCCAGGCCGTGAAGTCCGGCAAGTGGTTGATGCCGTGGTAGACGCACAGGACGACATCGAATGTCGTGCCCAGCTCGAAATTACTCATATCGGCCTGGTACAAGGGGGTTTTCTCAGGCAGTTTCTCGCGGGCAACAGCGAGCATGCCGGCCGAGATATCGAGGCCGCTCACCTGATAGCTGCCCGCGAGCCGCGCCATGATACTGCCAGTTCCGCACGCGACCTCCAGCAATGTCACGGCCCGGCGCTGGCGGCAGCTGATGATGCTATCGATGAACGCCGACTCGGTGCTGCAATCCCCGGTCACGGCGTCGTAATGCGCGGCAAGCGGATCATATGCTGCCATCTAACCCCCGCCCGGCGATCCCGCGGTGCCGCAAGCGCTGCTTACTCTGCTGGCGGGAGGTCCTCGACCTGCTTCTTCGTGAGGTTGAGCCGGATTCCGTCGTCGGCGCCGGTCACGGCGCTGATCGGGATGGTGACTTCCTTGCGGCCCCACAGGTGCCCCTCCTGGAGCAGCACGTGGGTCACGTGGTGGTCGGCCGGATCGACCAGGAAGCCCTGTACCTGCCCGATCTCGCCATCGAGTGCGTGAACAGGCTCGCCGCGCCGTATTTCCGTCTCACCCAGCGGGACGACGTCATGAACGACGGTCCGCGTGCGATGCCCCAGGCCCATGCCGATTCCCATGCCGGAGACGGAGCCGCCGACCCCCATGCCGCCGGCATCGCCGTAGCCCGAGACCGATTCGGCGTCGCCGTAGCCGCCGCCGTAGCTGACCCCCTCCGCCAGGTCGGTCTCCTCGGCGAGATCGAGCTCGCCGAACTGGGCGAGGCTGCAGCGCAGCCGGATCTCGCCAGTCACCGTGTCGACGAGGTGCAGGGGAACGAGCCGGCCGGGCTCCTGCCGGTGCCTCGGCTCGATGACCAGGTGCGTGACCGTGCGGGCTGCCGGGTCGATGACCACGCGGGTCAGCTCGCCGCAGAAGCCGTCCGAGCAGCTTGCCCCGGCCCCGATCGTGAACTCTGCCGCCTCAGCCATGACCGCCGTCTCCTTCCCGGCCATCCCGGGCCGGTGCCGCCTGCCCCGCTGCGCCGGCCTGCACGGCACTGGTCACGATGGTGACCGTGCGAAGCGGCAACCGCAGTACGGGGCCGATCCTATGGCGGGACGGCGGCCCGTTTATCACCCGCGGCGGATGACGCGATGGGCCGGCGTCCGGGCGTGGTCAGCCGTAGTAGCGAAGTCAGCCGTCGTACTCGTCGGCCGCCGTGGATCCGCTACTAGGCGTGTTGGCCTGCCTGCGCTTCGTATTCTACGCTCGGGCCTTATGCGAACCGTGCGGGCGACCATCGGCGCAGGCGGCAGTCGCCCTCATCCTCGCTGGAGCCTGCGCGTCCGCGCTCTGGCTGACGGGAAGCTGCGCCAGCGTGCTGGAGCGGTCAGGATGGCGCACTCGCAGCCTCAACAGCATGGCCCTGCTGGGACCGCGGACCGGAGGGGCCGGGGAACGCCTGTTCAGGCGTCTCATCGCCGTGCCTGGCCTCTACGAGTCGTGCCGCTCCCGGTCCGCGCTGCCTTCTACGCCGCCCCGGCCAAGGCGGAGGCCAGGGCCATGCTCGGGGTGCCGCTGACGGATCCGTGCGTGCTGAGAGCTTCCCGGAGGCCGTCGCGCACCGGCCCGGCACCGCGCTGGGAGCTAGCCTTCGTGGCCGCCCTGCGGCAGATCGGCGTGAACCTGCACCCGGCCGGCCGCTGGCCGGGATCGACGGCATGAGAGAACTCGAGCGCCAGCTGGCCGGGTTCCGGCCCGATGCGGCTGGCTTCAGCCTCAACTACCTGGGCAATGTTCCGGAAGTGGTGAACCTGGCCAAGCACGTCAAGACGGTGGAGGGAGATGAGATCGCCCGGCAGCTCGAGCGGCGGCAGATCCGCAAGGAGTACTATCTCGAAACGTGCTGCGATGTGCTCATCCGGAACGAGGAGGTGTTCCGCCGCTGGAAGCGGCTCGGCTCAACTACATGTTCCTCGGCCTGGAAGCCGCGGTGCTGCCGACCCGGCTGCCGCTGCACCACTTCTACGAGGCACTCGTCAACAACGCCGACCGGCAGTACTCCGACCACCTCCGGGAGACCGAGTACCAGCTCCCGCCGCCTGCCGAGCACGCGCAGAGCGTGCCCGACCGCAAGGAGCTCTGCATCCACGCCCCGGCGCGGCGAAGGGCCTGAGCCCATGACGACCCGGCCGGACCGGCTGCCGCGGGAGGGTGGCCTGGCCGGGCTGCGCGCGCTCATCACGGGGGGATCCAGCGGCATCGGGGCGGCGACCGCCCGGGCGCTGGCCATCCAGGGCGCGCAGGTGGCGATCGCCGGGCGCGACCAGGCCGCGCTGGCGGCCGTGGCCGCTGATACCGGCGGGATCTGCGTGCCGGGAGACCTGCGTGAGCCGGGATGCCCCCGGCGCACCGTCGAGGCGGCTGCGGCCGCCATGGACGGGCTGGACCTGCTCGTGTCCAACGCGGGCATCGGCTGGGCCGGACCGTTCGCCTCGATGCCCGAGGACGACATCGACGCGCTGCTCGACGTGAACCTGCGGGCCGCCGCTCACCTGGCCCGCGCCGCGATACCGCACCTGCGGCCGGGCGCCGGCCGGCTGGTCTTCGTCGGCTCCATCGCCGGCCTGGTCGGAGTGCCCGGCGAGGCCTGGTACTCGGTCACCAAGGCGGGCCTCGGGTGCCTGGCGGACACCCTGCGTGCGGAGCTGCGGCCGGCCGGGATCGGGGTGAGCCTGGTCAGCCCCGGAGTGGTCGACACCGCCTACTTCGAGCGGCGCAAGGTCCCGTACAAGCGGCAGCACCCGCAGCTGATGAGCGCCCAGCGGGCCGCGGAGGCCATCGTCGACGCGGTCGACCGCGGCCTGGACGACGTCGTCGTGCCGCCCTGGCTCTCGCTCCCGGCGCGGATGAAGGCGAGCTTCCCGCGGCTGTACCGCCTGCTGGCCGCCCGGCTCGCCTGAGGCCCCGCAGCCGCGCTCGTCTCCGCCGTCCTGTTCGGCGCCACGTTCCTCGGCGTGGCCTCCATCGCGCTGGCGCTGGGCGTGCAGGCGCCGGCCGGGGGCGGCCCGCGACGGCGGTTACCTGGCCGCCCGGCGGTGATCGTCCCGGCCACGGCGGCGGCAGGCCACGGCGGCGGCAGGCCACGGCGGCGGCAGGCCACGGCGCGTCTGACCGGCCCGCAGCACGCTGGCGTTACACTCGTCGCGGCACTGAGCCAGCGGGCTGACGTCCTGCTGGCGGGATGCGGTGGTGATGCCGCTGGCTGCCTTCCGGGGCCAGCGGGCGCTCCGCCAGGCAGGGGTTTGCCATGGCCGGCTGGTTTGACGTGCAGATCGTGCATACCGGCCGCCTGCCCCTGTTCTGCTTCTTCGTCGCGTTCGTGGCGGGCTTCGTCAGCGTCCGCCTGTCCGTGCGGCTGATCCGCGCCCAGGTCCGGTGGTGGCCGGGCAACGTCCGGGCCGGCCCGCTGCATGTGCACCACATGGTCTTCGGCGTGGTGCTGATGGCGGCAGGCGGAGTCGCCGGGCTGGCCGCGCCGCCGTACTCACTGGCCTGGCGGGGCGGGGCGGCCGCGGTATTCGGGCTCGGCACGGCGCTGGTGCTGGATGAGTTCGCGCTCATCCTGCACCTGCGCGACGTGTACTGGGCCAACGAGGGCCGGCTGTCGATCGACGCCGTTTTCGTCGCAACGGGCGTCACGGCGCTGCTGCTGATCGGGGCGAGCCCGGTCGGGGTGAAGAGCGTGGCCGACTACCACCACCTGCCTGGCAGTCCCGCGGCGGTCGCCACCCTGATCGTGACGGTAGCCGTGCTGTTCGTGCTGGCCGGGATCACGCTGCTGAAGGGCAAGATCTGGACCGGCCTGCTCGGCCTGTTCGTGCCCCCTGTTTACATCGTGGGGGCCATCCGCCTCGGCCGGCCCGGCTCACCATGGGCCCGCTGGCGCTACCGGGAACGGCCGGGCAAGCTCGCCCGGGCCAGCCGCCGCGAGCAGCAGCTCCGCCAGCCGGTCATCCGCGTGAAAATCCGCTTCCAGGAGCTGCTTGCCGGCCGGCACGACCAGCCAGCGCTGGCGCGCGAGGCACGCCCCGGCCCGAGACAGGCCGCCGCGCCGTTCCCTCGCGACGCACCAGATGATCCGCCCGATCACGCGCCCTGACCCGCCGCGCGGGACGGCTGGCTAAGGCCGCGGCTCGATGTCCAGGTATTCGTCGTAGGCGCGGATCGTCACCAGGAAGTAATGCAGGAAGCCTTCAAGGCCGGCCAGGCCGAAAGGGTGGGGCCAGGGCTCGCAGAACCAGACTGGCGCATCCCAGGAAAACTCGTCGGTGTCATCGGTCACCGTCAGGTTGACCCTGGCCAGCGCACCGGTGGTTTTCAGTCCGCCAATGAAGAACTCTTCGGTCAGGCTGCCAGTCAGTTCTATTCCGGCGAGCGGGGCAAGTTCCGCGCTCATCCTGGTTCGCAGCGCGCCGGTGTCCAGCAGGCATTCCATCGGAGCATCCGCGAGGCCTTCCAGGGCGATATCGACGACGGGCCGTGGCGTCAGTGAGCCGCCGCCCGCGGCCGGAAGTGCCCGGAACGGGAACCTCATTGCGGTGCCGCGCCGGTCACGTCCTCCTCGGAGTCCGGGACGCGGAACATGGACTGCGCGCGCTGGCGGTGCCGGGCCAGCCAGGCCACGACTTCTCTCGGGGAGGGGGCGGCAACGAGGACCTCGTCGCCGCGCACAGCCACCCACAGGCCGATGAGGGGCCGCAGCGCCTCGACCAGGGGCTGCTCCCGGCCAGCGGACTGGGCAGCCGCCGGCCGTGAGGCCGCGGCGGAGGGCCGGCCCGCGCGGCGCTGGGAGCGACTGGGCAATCTGCCGGCCGGGAAGCCAAGACGGGTCAGGGCACGGCGCGCCTGATGGGTCGTGAAATCAGCGCGGTCGAGCCCGGTTACCAGGGCTAGCACCTGCTTGGGGGGCCAGCGCCGCCCGTTGATCACCACGAAGTGCTCATGGATCGGCTCCGGCAGCGCACCCTGGAGTGCTTCCTGCACATTCTGGGAGTCAAGGTCGTACGTGCGGCCCGAGACGGTCATAATCGGCACCGACGTCTCCGTCCTGGATTCTCCGCAGTGTCTTCTCTGGTTTGTCTCTACTGAATGGTACTTCCAGGAGTCACGCAGCGCACCCTCCGAGGCGGGTTCCGGCGAATCCGGCCCGCGCGGGACCGTCAGGATTCCAGCCAGGATTCCGGCCGCGGGCGGGCGATCAGGCGGGGCGACGGCGCGCCGAGCGATAGTAACTGACGTTTCGTCAAATTTAGCGCTTCCGCGGCGCGCCTGGCCCTCCGTGGAGGGCCCCGGCCGGTGCCCAGGCGGCAGCCCCAGCCCCTGGTGCGCCGGCGATGCGGACGGCCATCAGGGTGCGCGAGCAGGCCGCGCCGCGCTGGGCCGCGCGGTGAGCTGGGCCACGCGGTGATGTGCGATCCTGGCCAGATGGCCCGTCATTCCGGCCGGCGGCTGCTGCTGCTGCGGCATGCCAAGTCGGCCTATCCGGGCGTTGCCGACCATGACCGCCCGCTGGCTGGCCGCGGCCGCCGCGACGCCCCAGCCGCGGGCCGCTGGCTGCGCGGCACCGGCTGCGTGCCTGACTACGTCGTGTGCTCCACCGCCCGGCGAGCCCGCGAGACGTGGCAGCTCGCCGCCGCCCAGCTGCCAGCCGATCCGCTGGTCAGATTTGACGACCGCGTATACGGGGCGACCTCTGGCCAGCTGCTGGACCTCGCGCGGGAGGCACCGGGCGAAGCGCAGACCCTGCTGGTCGTCGGGCACGATCCTGCCATCCAGGAACTGGCCCTGACGCTGAGCGCCGGTCAGGCCGACGACCAGGGCCTGCTTGAGCGGATGGCGACTAAATTCCCGACGGCATCGGTCGCGGTGCTGGCGGTCGACGGCGGCTGGCCTGAGCTAGGCCCGGCGAATGCCCGGCTGGTCCGCTTCGCGGTGCCCCGCGAGTTCGCTGTCTAGCGGTTATCCCGATGCGCCCCGTAGACAGCGATGTTGACTGGCGGCAGCCCCGGCAGCGGCGGGAGCTGCGAGACCTTCCCTGGCTGACGATAAGCGTGATCTCAGCTGGCGGGGTGATGGGCGCGCTGGCCAGGTACGGCCTGTCGGCAGCGTTCCCGCACGCACCCGGCTCCTTCGACTGGGTGACGCTGTGGATCAACGTGACCGGGTGCGCCCTGATCGGGGCGCTGATGGTGCTGATCAGCGAGGTGCGGGAGGCGCACCGGCTGGCCCGCCCGTTTCTCGGCGTCGGGGTGCTGGGCGGCTTTACCACCTTCTCGACCTACATCGTCGACATCCAGAAGTCGATCACAGCCGGCGCTCCGCAGACCGCGCTGGCGTACCTGGCCATCACCCTGGCCGGCTCGCTGCTGGCGGTGTATGCCGGAGTCATGCTGACCCGGCTGGCTGCCCGCCGCCACCGTAAGGACCGCCGATGAGACTCCAGGGCCCCGCGCTCCGCCTGACGATCTTCATCGGGGAGGGCGACCACTGGCACCACAAGCCTCTCTACGCCGAGATCGTGCACCGCGCGCACCGCGCGGGCCTGGCTGGCGCGAGCGTGCTGCGCGGCATCGAGGGCTTCGGCGCCACCAGCCGGATTCACACCAGCCGCCTGCTGTCGCTGTCGGAAGACCTGCCCATCGCGATCATCATCGTGGATGCGGAGAACGAGATCCGCGCCTTCCTGCCGGAGCTCGACGAGCTGGTGACCGAGGGGCTGGTGATCATCGACCCGGTCGAGGTGATCCGGTACGTCGGGCGTTCCGCTGAGCGCCGGCCACGCCGGGGAGAGGGTTCTCGCTGACCGTCCTGCTCGTCGCCATCGGCGCCGCCATCGGCGCGCCGATGCGGTACCTGACAGACCGGGCGGTGCAGCGCCGCCACGACTCGGTCTTTCCCTGGGGCACCTTCATCATCAACGTCGCGGGGTCCGGGCTGCTCGGGTTCCTGGCCGCGCTGGCCGGTCATGCCGCCGGTGCGACCGTGGCCGGCGCAGCCTTCTGCGGAGCCTTCACGACCTACTCCACCTTCAGCTACGAGACGCTGCGGCTGGCCGAGGACCGCGCCTACCTCGTGGCGATCCTGAACGTCGCCGCGAGCATGATCGCCGCCCTCGGCTGCGCGTATCTGGGCATGGCCATCGCGCAGGCGATCACGCGCTAGGGCCGCGATCGCCGGATGCGCCACCCTGACCAGGGCACTGGCCAGGGCTTTCCACGGGCGCGGCCGGCCGCGCCGAGCGCGACCATGGGAGCATGCCATAGACAGGCCGATGCCACTGGCGACAGGAGCAGAGGAGCAGTGATGAGCGAGACCACCGAGAAGGCAATCCTGGCCGGCGGATGTTTCTGGGGCATGCAGGACCTCATCCGCCGTCAGCCCGGCGTGCTGGCCACGAGAGTCGGCTATACGGGCGGGGATGTCCCCAACGCGACGTACCGGAATCACGGGTCCCACGCCGAGGCGATCGAGATCGTCTTCGACCCGGGGCAGATCTCCTACCGCGACCTCCTGGAGTTCTTCTTCCAGGTGCACGACCCGACAACCAGGAATCGCCAGGGCAACGACGTCGGCCTCAGCTACCGATCGGCCATCTTCTACCTGAATGACGAGCAGAAGCGGGTCGCCTGCGACACGATCGCCGATGTTGATGCCTCCGGCCTCTGGCCGGGGAAGGTGGTCACCGAGGTCGAGCCAGCCGGACCATTCTGGGAAGCCGAGCCCGAGCACCAGGACTACCTCGAGCGCTATCCCGACGGCTATACCTGCCACTTCGTCCGGCCCGGCTGGAAGCTCCCGCACCGGCAGCAGACAGCCCGTCACTGACGAGAGACCGCGATTGATCAGGTCGGCGTGACCCACAGCCTGACGGCCAGGCCGAGGCCGAGGAGCGCGACGAGCCAGCGGAGCAGGCGGGGGGGAAGGCGCCGTGCTAGCCGGGGCCCGATCATGCTGCCCGCGAACATGCCGATGCCGAGCGGGACAACTGCCGTCCAGTCGACGGGCCAGAAAATGATCAGTATGACCGCTGATATGACCGAGGTCGCTCCGATCAGCATGTTCTTGAGAGCGTTGGCGGTAGCGATGTGCTGCTCGACAGTGTGCAGCAGCAGGCTCAGGGTCATCACGCCCGACCCGGCTCCGAAGTAGCCGTTGTACGCGGACACCGACAGCAGGCCGCCGAGCAGAACCGGGGCGTTCGCGTGACCGTCGCCCTGGCGCAGGGCGGCGAGCCTGGGCTGCAGGAGCAGGGCCAGGGACCCGACGGCTACCAGGAACGGAACTACCCGGCTGAAAGCGCCCGGCGGGGTGGACAGCAAGAGCACGGCCCCGATCGCCCCGCCGGCCGCGGTGACCCAGGTCCAGCGGCGGAGCCAGGCCGCCTTGCCCTGCAGTTCGGGCCGTGACGCCAGAGCGGAGCCTGGCCAGCAGGCCACGAGCGCGACGATGTTCGCGACGTTCGCGGGAAGCGCTGGCACTCCGGCGGCCAGCAGGGCCGGGTACGAAATGAGCGAGGTGATACCGCCCGCGGTGCCGACGATGCCGGAGAGCATCCCGGCGGCCGCGATAAACGTGGCCTCCGGCGCTGAGATCATGCGCCCGGACCGGGGGTCTGGCCTGACCGCCGTCCGGCAGCACCGGCAGGTTCGGCTGCGGGAGGGTCACCGCCAGGGAGCCGCCATCCGCCGGGGCACCCGCCGACCGGTATCGGGTCTCGGGCGATAGCGGTATCGTGATCCTTCATAAACAACGATAGCAGTGGCGACAGACTGAAGGAATGGCTCAGGACCGAGGCCGCCAGGCTCGGCCCTGGCCAGCGCCTGCCGTCCACGCGCTGGCTCATCCAGGCCCACCGGGTGAGCCCGCTCACCGTCTCCCGCGCGATCGCGGAGCTCGGCCGGGACGGCGTTCTCGTCAGCCGCCCGGGGGCGGGCACGTTCGTGGCGCAGCCGCGCGCCGTCCGGCAGGGCGACCCGCCTGACTACTCGTGGCAGACCGTCACCCTGGCCGAGCGCGTCATCGATGCCGAGGGCCTTTCACCGCTCGCTGACCCGCCTCATGCCGAGGGCGTCATCTCGCTGGCCGCCGGCTACCTGCACTCCTCCCTGATGCCGCTGCCGGCCCTGCGGTCCGCGCTGACCCGGGCAGCTCGCCTTCCGGACGCATGGGAGCGGCCGCCGGCCGCGGGGCTGCACGGGCTCCGGTCATGGTTCGCCCAGCAGGTCGGCTCCGCCGGCGCTGACGCCCAGGACGTGCTCATCACCAGCGGCGGCCAGAGTGCGCTGTCGGCAGCGTTCCGCGCGCTGCTCCCCTCTGGTGCCCCGCTGCTGGTCGAGTCGCCGACCTATCCCGGAGCCCTGGCCGCCGCACGGGCGGCGGGCATCCGCCCCGTGCCGGTGCCCACCGACCGGCGCGGTGTCATCCCCGAGCACCTCGCTGAGGCATTCGCCCGTACTGGTGCCCAGGCAGTGTTCTGCCAGCCCGCCTATCACAACCCCACCGGAGCCGTGCTCGCCGCCGACCGGCGTCCGGCGGTCCTGGGCGCTGCCGCCGCGGCCGGTGCTTTCGTCATCGAAGACGACTTCGCCCGCTGGCTATCTCACCATCAGCGCCCCCCGGCACCGCTGCTCGCGGACGATCACGAGGGCCGCGTGGTCTACCTCACCTCACTCACCAAGGCGGTGTCGCCGAGCCTGCGGGTGGGAGCGATGATCGCACGCGGGCCCGTCGCGCAGCGCCTGCACGCGCTGCGGGCCGTGGATGACATGTTCGTGTCCCGCCCCCTCCAGGAGGCCGCGCTTGAGCTCGTCAGCCGGCCGATATGGGAGCGCCACCTCAAGGACCTGAGCCGTTCCCTGGGCCGCCGGGCCGAGGTTCTCTTTCAGGCGGTCAGCCGCCACCTGCCCGCTGCCGATGCCGTGCTCCCCGCCGGTGGCATGCACCTGTGGGCCCGGCTCCCCCGCGGCCTGGATGACGGGGAAATGGCCGCCGCCGCGCGCCGCGGCGGCGTCATCGTCATGGCCGGGCGCCCGTTCTTCCCGGCCGAGCCGCCCGAGCCTCATCTGCGTCTCGCCTTCTGCGGCGCCGCGACTGAGGGCGAGCTGGACACGGCTGTCCGCCGCCTGGCCACGGCCGCTCCGGAACTGGCTCGCCCAGCTCCGTGAGGCCGCTGCGCTTGCCGAAGCCGCCCCCTCGCGCCGCTGGCCATCGCCCTGGCTGCTCACGGCTGTTCATCGGTCTCGGCTTCGTACCCGGCTGGCTGCGGGGGCGGCTCGGGCTCACCGTCGATGCGCGGCTCCCTGCCCTCCAGCCCGTTCAGGAACCAGGCGGGGTCAGGGCGCTTGTGCCACGGGCGCCGGTAGTTGTCCCAGGCCTTGCGGATCCTCGCCAGTGCGCTCATGGTGCCCAGCCTGCCCCTCTCGATAGTTCGGGGATGAATGATTCCCGGTCCGACGCCAGGGTGATCGATCTTTCATTCGAAACATGACCGTGAACTGGATGGGAGCAAATGCCGTCGGGTCCTGGTTCGGCTCTTTGGATCTCGGGACCAAGATAGCTGCTTCTCATCCGCCCCGAGATGCGGCGGTGACCGCCCGGCAGGGCGAGGCCGGGCGACCCGGTGGGCCTCATCACCCCTGGCCGGCTCCTGCTACGAGCCGCGCGTTGCGATGTACAGGCCGGCAGCCACGCTGGTGCCCTCATCGCGCAGGTCGGCTGACGGGCCAGCGGGCGGCGGGCCCGGCTCAGCGTCAGGGTCACCAGGACCGCCGCCAGGTCCGCGGCCTTGCTGCCGGGCGGACTGATTGCCCCATGCGCAGAGCGCGGTTATGGCGCCGATGCCGAGCCCGATGATGGGAAAGGCTATCCAGATGAGGATGTAAAAGGGGGCGCCGTTGCCGGCTGAGGGCGTACTCGCGATTGGCGACGGCGGACGGGTTCAGGTGCTGACCCGGGTACAGCAGGTGCGTCAGCGCGCCGAGGTTAGCCAGCGTCGCCGGGCCGAGCGCGCAGACCACGAGCGAGCCGACCAGCGTGACCAGGATTCCTGCCGCGACGCCCTGCCGGATCATGGCCTCGGCTGGCGGCAGCGGGCCGGCCGATCCGGAGCAGCGCCGCCCCGCCAGCAAGGCCGCCGCCAGCGGACCGCCGAGCAGCAGAAACCAGGCGACCGCCACGACCGGATCGATATCTGATCCCGGTAGCCACGGAGCGGTCGCGTACTGGCCGACTCCGAGCGGCATGATCACGTACATGACGACGCCCAGCGCAACGCCGCCGCCGCCGCCGATGGCCAGCGTGCCGGGCGTCACCCGAGATCGCTGCGCGGTGACAGCGAGGATGACGGCCACGTAACCGGCCAGCATGAGCAGGAACAGTCCCCAGGGGAACCAGAGGCCTATCGAGGGCTGGTTGTGCGGCCCCAGCCTGGCCAGCCGGCTCGGGACGTCCTTGATTCGCTCCAGCTCGACCAGGGCCACGATCAGGGCCAGGACCGAGGCGTACCCGCCCGCGCGGAGCGATCGGGCGATCCGGCTATCGATAGCCTGCCCGAGCCGGCGGCGGGCGAGTCGCGGCAGGGCGGCCAGTGCCAGCACGGTGATCGTCACCATGACCCGGACGACGGTGGTGCCCCAGCCAGATGCGGTGCCCTGCCAGGCCATCCAGGCCAGGAACGCAGCCGCCGCTGCGAACATGATCGAGTTGCGGACCCTGCTCACCATGAAGGACTCCTTGGCTATCAGCCATATCCCGCCCGTCAGCCAGCCGACCCGGCCCAGCGCTGACGGCACCTCGCTCGCCTCGGCCCAGATTGCCTCGGCCCAGTCGCGCCGCTCGGCCGGCAGCAGCCGCCCGACGGTGCGGGCCACCGCGCTTCCTAACATGCGCGTGCCCGCCAGCGCGACGGCTGAGAGCAGAGCGCCGCTAGCACCGGCAGTGCCTGCGGTGAGAAGCCCTGAGGCGCCATGGCGGCAAATCTACCTATGTAGACATGCGGGTGTCCAGCTATGAGGATGCCGGCGGCCAGCTAGTCGCGTTTCCCGGCAGCGCACGGGGCGCCCGGTGGCAGCTGGCTAGAGCGTTCGCCGCACGCCTGCCTCGTGCTGAACCCCGGAGAGCTCAGCGGCCAGGTCGCCGGCCAGCGCTGTGCGGCCGGGTCCCCTGCGCAGCGTCGGCAGGAGCGTGGCCCGTCGGCTGTCCTCAGATGAAGCTCACCGCCTGCAGCGGCACGACGAAGGTGAGGACCGCCAGCCCCGCGTCAGGTGACTGGACAGCTGCACACCGGCCATCGTGAAGGTGCCGACGGCAAGGGCCAGCATGCCGAGCGGAAGCGGGCTGGCAATCGGCCGCAGGACGTATCGCTGGGCTTGGCTCGGCTCCCATGACGCTTGCGTACCCGCTCACAGCCGTCTCAGCTTGCGGGGTGAGAAACTGTGACGAGACGGCTCGTGCCGGGCGCACGAGCCCGGATCTTGGGCAGTGTTGCCCGTGTTGCCCGGCTTTGAGGCCGCCGGGAACTGCCATCGGATGGTGATGCCATGCAGGAGGTGCGCGCGCGCCGGGTATACGAGCCCGCCGCGCCGTCCGACGGCAGGCGCGTCCTCGTGGACCGGCTCTGGCCTCGCGGCCTGTCCAAGGACAAGGCCCACCTGGACGAGTGGCTCAAGGACGTGGCGCCGTCAGGCGAGCTAAGGCGCTGGTACGGCCACCAGCCTGAGAGGTTCGCCGAGTTCAGGCGACGTTACGAGGCCGAGCTGAAAGATCCTGATCGGTCCGAGGCGCTGCGTCACCTGCGTGACCTGGCCCAGACCGGGCCGTTGACATTGCTGACCGCGACCAGGGATCTCGAGCACAGCGAGGCCGAGGTCCTGGTGCAGCTGCTGCGTTCCGAATGGCGAGCCAGCCGAACGGGCTCGTAGGCTCGGCAGAACTACTCCCTGGCCGCGCGCAAGGACAGCGCCCTGCTGCTCGCTGATGCGCTCAGCCTGGTGCAGCAGCGGCGGGGGGTTATTCGTCGGAGCGAAGATAGCTCCAGACCTGGGGAAAGCGCCCCACCCCGATGGTCCTGCAGATTTTCTGCGCGGCCATGCTGACAGCCTCGGTGAACGTGGGAAAGGCGAGCTGGAGTTCGGCGACTTGCTCGACGGTCATCCGGGCGACCATGCACGCGGCGACTGTCTGGACAGTCTCGGCTGAGTACTCGCCGAGAACGTGGGCGCCGAGAATGGTGTGGTTCTGGCGGTCGGCAATGAGCTTGCAGAAGCCCTCGGGCCGGCCGTCTGCGACCGGCCGGAGCAGGTCGTCGTAGTGGGCGATGCCGACGACGATGTCGTGGTGCTGGGCGGCCTGGGTTTCGGTAAGGCCGACCCTGCCGTATTCGGGGTCGGTGAAGCTGCCGCTGGGGATCACGTCGTAAGTCGCCCGCCTGGTCGATCCGAGGACGGCGTTGTGGGCGGCGATCCTGCCCTCCATTCTGGCGGTCTGCACGAGCATCGACCGGCCATTGACATCGCCGGCGGCGAAGATGTGCTCAACGTTGGTGCGGAGGTAGTCATCGACGGCGATCGCCCGGCGCCCCGTATCCACGCCGGCCGTCGCCAGGCCCAGCTGACTGACATTGGCTGGCCAGCCGACCGCGAAGGATACGGCGTCGACGACCTTGCGCGCGGTCGCGAAGTCACTGCGGTGGTCAATGCGGATGCCTTCGGGCTCCTGGCCGAGCGCCTCGACCACGGTGCCGGTGTGCACGTCCATGCCCCTGATGCGGAAGGCGCGGTCAAGCTCGGCCGAGATGCTCGGGTCGGCAGCAGGGACGAGGATCGGGCCCGCCTCGAACAGCGCGACGGCAGCCCCGAGGTCAGCGAAGATGGACGCAATCCCGCTCCAGCTTCCCCGGTCTTTATTCGCTGGCAGTTTACCGTCTGGTAACTCTATTATCGCATTCTGTTTACCTGGCCGCCAAAGGCGCACTTGGCTCTGCTTTCACGCTAAAGACAGGACTGTTACGATAAGAACAACATGGCCATAGGCCGGATATTACGATAAGGGCAACATGGCCATAGTCCGGATATTGACACCAGGAAAGGTCGTTTGTGCGAGCAATCGGCGTCGTGCCAGGAAACCCTGACTCTGCCCGGTGTCATTGACGTGGCCGATCCGCCGCTCTCAGACGGGGCGGTCCTGATACGTGGTCGCCTCGTTGGCATCTGCGGGACCGATGCAGAGATCGTTTTATGACGGCTACGGGACAGTTCCCGAGGGAGCTGACCGGCTGGTGCTCGGGCATGAATCGCTGGGCGAGGTGGTTGAGGCTCCACCGGGCAGCGGATTGCTTCCCGGCGACCTGGTCTCAGGGATTGTGCGCCGCCCCGATCCGGTGCCATGTGCGTGCTGCGCGGCCGGCGAATGGGACATGTGCCGCAATGGTCGTTTCGTCGAGCGGGGCATCACCGGGGCTCCTGGCTACGGCAGCCAGTTGTGGCGTGTTGATCCGGGCTACGCCATCAAGATCGACCCGGCCCTCGGGCGGCTGGGCGTGCTGCTGGAATCGACGTCCGTCGTCGCCAAGGCGTGGGAACACGTTGAGCGCATAGGCGGCCGGGCGTGCTATGCGCCCGAGGTGGCGGTCATAACCGGCGCCGGGCCGGTAGGGCTGCTCGCCGCGATGCTTGCCCGGCAGCGCGGCCTGGACACCTGGGTCCTCGACATTGTCACCGGCGGGCCGAAGCCGCAGCTGATCGCCGACCTCGGCGCCACCTATTCCACGGCACGAGCATCCGACCTGCCAGTGCAACCGGACGTGGTCATCGAATGCACGGGACACGGGAGCGTGCTCGCCGATGTCCTCACGAGCGCCAGCCCGAACGCGACGATCGCCCTGGCCGGCCTTTCGCACCACCCCTACCTGAGGTCAGGCGACCTCAGCGCCGTGAACCGTAAACTGGTACTGGGAAACCAGGTCATCGTCGGCACTGTCAACGCCGCGCGCCGGCATTACGACCAGGCGGCCCAGGCCCTGGCCAGAGCGGATCCCGGCTGGCTGGCGAGGCTGCTCACCCGCCAGGTGCCCATGGCCTCCTGGCCCGAGGCACTCGCCAAGGAACCCGACGACATCAAGGTCACCGTCGCACTGGACGACGACGGTGCCTGACCCAGGACGGGCTGCCATGTCCCGGAGCAGCAGGACGGTCGCGGCGAGACAGGCTTAGGGACCGCTGGGAGGCTGGTAGGGATGGGCGAGCGGGAGGGGCGGCCCGTGCAGCACTTCGGCAGCCCCGACCGAGCCGAAAAGCTGGATCAGGCGGGCGACGGCCCCGGTCCAGCCGGTCTGGTGGCTGGCTCCCAGTCCAGCGCCGTTGTCGCCGTGGAAGTACTCGTGGAACAGCAGCAGATCGCGCCAGTGCGGGTCGTCCTGGAAGGTGGCCATCCCGCCATAGACGGGCCGGTGCCCGCTCTGATCGCGCCGGAAGACGGAGATGAGGCGGTCAGAGATCTCCTTGGCTACCTCAAAGAGCGTCATCTGGTGTCCCGAACCGGTGGGGCACTCGATGGTGAAGTCATCGCCGTAGTAGAGGTAATAGTGCAGGAGAGCCCGGATGATGAGGAGGTTGATGGGGAACCACACCGGACCGCGCCAGTTGGGGTTGCCGCCGAACATGCCGGTGTCAGACTCGGCAGGCAGATACTGCACCCGGTACTGCTGCCCGTGCACGGTGAAGACGAAGGGCTCGGCCAGGTGGCTGCGGGACAGCGACCGAATCCCGTGCGGGCTGAGAAAGCGGGTCTCGTCAAGCATGCGAGACAGGACCCGGCGCAGCTTCGGCTCGTCCAGGAGCGACAGCAGGCGCCGTCCCTCCACCCCGGCACGAGCGGGTTGGCCGCGCCCCCCAGCAGGTCGGCGTAGCGCTCGTAGTTCTCCCTGGCCCGGGCCGCCAGGCTGGGGAACCGCTCGATGACCTCGGCGGGGATGATCGAGACGGCGCACAGCGGAATCAGCCCCACCATCGAGCGGACCCGTAGCCGGGTGGCTGAGCCGTCGGGCAGGCGGAGCACGTCGTAGTAGAAGCCGTCCTGTTCGTCCCACATCTCGTCTTCGGACTGGCCCACCTTGTCCATGGCGGCGGCAATCCAGAAGAAATGCTGAACAAATTTGAGGGCCAGGTCCTCGTAACTCGGGTCGACCACCGAGAGGATCAGTGCGAGGTCGAGCATGTTCTGGCTGAACAGGGCCATCCAGGCCGTGCCATCGGCCTGTTCGAGGTGGCCGCCCGTCGGCAGGGGGGCGCTCCGGTCGAACACGCCGATATTGTCCAGGCCGAGAAAGCCGCCCTCGAACAGGTTGCGGCCGGCCGGGTCCTTGCGGTTGAGCCACCACGAGAAGTTCAAGAGCAGCTTCTTGAAAGCGTCGCGCAGGAAATCCGTGTGCCGCTCAGTCCGCTCGCCCGCCCCCGCCGCGAAGGCGAACAGCGTCGCCCAGGCATGCACGGGCGGGTTGACATCACCGAAGTTCCACTCGTACGCGGGGATCTGCCCGCTCGGGTGAAGGTACACGTCGCTGAGCATCAGCTCGATCTGCCCTCGGGTGAAGCCGGGATCGACCATGCTCAGCGGCACGCAATGGAAAGCCAGGTCCCACGCCGCGTACCAGGGGTATTCCCAGCAGTCGGGCATCGACAGGATGTGACCGTTTTGCATGTGGAACCACTGCCGGGCGTGAGTGGCCACGATCCGGCCCGGTCCGTCGGCGGCCAGGACAGGCAGCTCCGCGGTGGGCTCGGGCGCCCAGGTGTTGCGGAACCAGATGTTGGCCAGCACGTCGAGCGGCGCGTCAGCCGGACCGCGGTTGGTCACCGTGACGAGGGCAGCAAGATCCTCGGGATCGGCCTTGGCCCATTCCACCTCGACGTTGAAGTAGCGATCCCCGGCGAACACCCCGGTGTCGAGTAGCTCGTACTCGAACTCGGTGCGCGAGCGCTCGCGGTTGGTGGCTACCAGGTTCTCGTAGGGGTAGGCGGCCTGCGGGTATTTGTAGAGCATGCGCATGTAGGAATGGGTGGGGGTGCTGTCGAGGTGGAAGTAGTACTCCTTGACGTCCTCGCCGTGGTTGCCCTCTGCATTGGTCAGGCCAAAAAATCGTTCCTTCAGGATCGGGTCGGCACCGTTCCACAATCCCAGTGATAGACACAGGACCTGCTGATCATCGCTAACGCCCGCGATCCCGTCCTCCCCCCAGCGGTAGGCCCGAGAGCGGGCCTGGTCGTGGGTGAAGTAGCTCCACGCGTCACCTGTATCGCTGTAGTCCTCGCGGACTGTCCCCCATTGCCGGTCGCTCAGATAAGGCCCCCACCGCCGCCAGTGGACGCCCCGGTCGTCCGCCGCCGCCAGGCGCCGTCCCTCGGCCGTAGATTTCATCGCATTTCTCCGCCCCGCACTTCCGGCGAGCAGCCGACATCGCCGACTCTAGCCGCGTGAGCGTCGATTGTGATGTATTGGGGCCGAACGGGAGGTAAAGACAGGCCGGCGTATTCGTTTTCTCTCGGTTAATAGCCATCGCCAGGTTTTTGCCGGAGTGGATAGCGAGGCCAATGCGGACGGCTGGCAAGACGGCTGCTGCGCGCAGGCAGCCCGTCAGTGAATGTCGCCCCGCCACCGGGGTGGCGATCCCCCGCCAGGCGGATTCATCCCGCCTTCCGCGGGAGCACCGGCCACGTGCATCCCATGGTCCGCCGATCACGACAACACCAGGTACGGGCGGAGATGATAATGAAATGTCAGCCAGATCCTTCATATGTACTCCCTTTGCCGCAGCCAAACGAGGGTAATCCAGCCCCAGATGGGCGGCAGGTACGAAGTGAACAGCCGCTGGATGAAGACCGCGGCGGTGGCATCAGCCTCCGAGACACCGGCCGCCGTGAGGCCGAGGATCATGCCCGCCTCTGCCACCCCCATGCCGCCAGGCGACGGCGAGATGCCTCCGATGATCCCGGCCAGGGTGATGATCACGATCAGGATGGGAAGCGCGAGATGGTCGCCGAAGGCCCGCAGCGAAACGGAGAGGGCCATGGCCACCAGCAGCCGCTGGCCGAACGAGCCACCCACCAGCAGCACCAGCTTGCGCGGAGAGCTCACTACCGGTCTGAGGTTGGCCCAGATGTCGCGCACCTTGGGGCGCGCCTTCTCGGCAGCCAGCCTGCGGAGCCGGGGCACGGCCAGCGCCAGGCCGGCCGCCGCGGCGACCACCACCACGAGGGCCAGGATGATCCACACCAGTTTCGCATTCCCCCCGGACTCCGGGGTGGCCTCAAGGTGGATGGACCCCCAGGCGAACGGCAGCGAACAGAGGAACAGGACCCCGATGGCGATCCAGCTGACGGTGCTCATGATGGCGCCCGAGCTCAGCGCCACCGAGGCGTCGTAGCCCTGTCGCTGGTAGAAGCGCACCCGGGTGGCGAAGACTGCCGGTGTCCCGCCGGCCAGTGAGCTGAATGAGTTGGCGACCTCGACAGCCGTCGTCCGCCCGAACGGAAGCACGCCGGCCACACTGCCGACGCTTTCTATCCCAGACGCCACATAGGCAAGCTGGGCAAGAACGAGCGCCATGATGACCCAGAGCCAGTCGGCGCCGATCACGGTATCGAAGGCCCTGGAGACGTCGATGAGCACCCCGATGAGGGCCCAGCCGCCGATGAGCGTGCCGATTACCATGATCAGCGTCGGCCAGCTCACGCGGCGGGCCTCCACCAGCTTCGGCACGTCGATCGACTTGGCTCGTGCGGCGCGTTGACGGACATCCTCTAGGAGCCCGCGCTTGCCCCGCAGGCTCCGGCTCAGTGCGCGGTCGAGCGCCGGCCTGTGCAGATGCCGCAGGGCGCCTTCCAGCATCTCCGGAGTGAGGCACCGTGCCGCGGAGTTTGCGGCTCGTTCGGCGCCGACCGCCACTGCCGTCACCGCCATGGCACCGGCCATGTCGCGGTCAAGCTGATCCGGCGAAGCGCTCGCTGAGGCGTTGCGGAAATCCGTCAATACGGTGGTCTTCGCCGTCGAGTCGACCAGCAGCGCGTCACCACTGATTGCTCCGTGAGCGATGCGCGCCCTCCGGAGAGTCAGGACCTGACCATACAGGTCGTCCAGAGTGGCATCGCTGATGTCGGCGGCATCAGCCTCGGACAGCGTGGTCCCGGTCGGCAACCGGCAGACCAGCAGCGCGTCCTTGGACGGGCCCGCAGTTCCTGACCCGACGATCTCGGGTACTGCGACGCCCACCTGGCCAGCCAGCAAGATGAGGTAAGCCTCATGTTCGACCTGCTGAAGCCGGGTAATCGTGAGGCTCGGTCCAGAGTCCCGGTACAGCAGGAACCGGCCAGCCTTCGTCAGGAGCCTGGCATCGGCCGCATCGCGGCCGTAAACCACTATTTCGAGGCGCCGATCGGACGAATCCGCTCCCCGCAACTCCGCTGCCTCGTACTTCGCCACCCCCCAGACCTGCTGTGCCACCGGGTGCACATTGCTCGAGCAGATGCCGAGTTCCTCCAGGAGCAGCCTCACATCATCGGCCGAAGGCAGGCCGAGGGGTGAGCCGAAGATGAGCCGGACCACTACCGTCATCCCCCAGCCGATGGCCAGGCTCCCGAGGACATTGACCGGCAGCCCGTGACCCTCGACCGCTGAGGCCAGCGCCACCAGCGCAATGAAGACCTCGATGAGGCGTTGCAGGCCGCGGGCAAGGTAGGGCAGCGCTGCCGTTGCGACCGCCACGAACAGAGCGATCTGGAGGATCGGGAAAGTCACGTAATAACCGCTGAGCACGATTCCATCTGGTCTCCCGCCGCGGCTTCCCAGCCACAGGATGAGGATCCCGCTCGCCGCAGCCGTGCCGGCCGCGCTCAGCCCGATGTCGCGCGCGATCACCCAGCGTCGCGCGAGCAGAGCCAGTGCCAGCACGACGATCACGACGCCGAACGATCCAGCCTGGTAGACCACCGTCACCAGCCAGGTGATGCTCCTCGGCGGCGGATGGATGACCTGGATGATGGCCCGGTCAATACGGGAGTCGTAGCGGATGACGAGCAAGCAGCACGCCAGGGCGAGGATGGCGACAGCCAGGCGCACTCCGTCGCTCCCCCGCCGGCGCCGCTGGCCATCGCCGACCGGAGCGAACATCACCGTGCGCCAGCCGCGCAACAGATGCTGCTGCTCGGAGAGAGAGCCCGTGCCCTCTACGAGGTCTTCAGCCACAGGACCAACTGCCTTCGAGAGTTACCGGCCGGGATTCCCCTGAAGCCGTGGAGAATCTGGCCAGGCTGATCTTGATCTCGTGCGCCCGGTTTCCCTTGTCCCTATAAGACCGCCGGGCCGCGAGCACTGTCCAGATGGTTCAGCCCATGGTCGAGGTATCGATCACGCACCGGAGCGCATGCTACGAGCCGTTGGCCCGGGGCATGAGCCTGATCGTCGTTGAGCGTGCTGTGCGGCTGGTGATGGCGTCGGTGATGCTCTTGGCGTACCGGTGATACTTGGTCCGGTAGGCGGCATCGATCTGGTCGTCGATGCCGTGGTCAGCTTCTTCGAAGGCGACATCGCGATCGAGGCCCCCAGCTCTGATCTGGCCTTCGTGGCGTGCCTGGGTGCCGCGGAACCAGGCCGCGGCGGGCCCGTTGACGGAACGGACATAAAGGTCGTCGCCGTAAGGGACTACCCAGATCGTCCTGGCCCTGCTGAGCGAGCCGTCACGTCCACGTGAGGCGATCTGGAGTTCTTCTGCTGTTCCGATTCTGGCCAGCTCGCAGTCGTCCAGGCGGTCACAGAGGTGCCTCCTCTCTGAGGCGGTCGTCATGGAGAAAGGTAGCCTGCCGCGGACCGGCGTGTCCGACAGCGTGCTCGGCTCGCTCGCCCGCGCCCTGCAGCTGGACGAGGCCGAGCGCGCACCTGTTCGACCTGGCCCGCGCCGCGGGCACCGGTAATGCCGCGTGGGCGCCCGCCGGCCCGCCCGCCAGCAGGTGCGCCCCAGCGTGCAGCGCATCCTGGACTCGATGACCACCACGCCCGCCTACGTGCGCAACGGGCGAGCGCTTCCATCGCACCGGGATCAAGCGCCTCCACCACCCGGTCGTCGGCGACCTCAGCCTGACCTTCGAAGCACTGGACCTCGCCGCCGACGCCGGCCTGCGGATCTCCGCCTACACCGCCAAGCCCGGCACCCCCTCCCACGACGCGCTCAGCCGCTCAGCCTCCTCGCCACCTGGGCCGCAACCCTCGACCAGGGCCAGGTGGCCCGTGCGGCGGACGCACCCTGACGTGCAGTGGCAGAGCCTGCTCGCCGATCCCGCACGAAACCCGGACGTCAGGGGTGCCGGAGACGAGACAACGGCAACTTCGTGTACGTCAGGCGATGATCCGGACCCGCGCTTCGCAATGGGTCACAGAACAATGACTGCTCGCCCGGCAAATGCGTCCGAGTCACCTGGCCTGGACTCGGCGGACTGTGACGTTGGCATCCAGACGCTGCCGAACCGGATGAATTGATCATTGAGGATACCCGACAGTGGGTATGCATCCGGAACTGGCCACAAGGAGGCGTTATGACCACGGATCAGGGCCCGTATTCAGCTCAGTATCCTGTTCAGTTTGCCGTCGAGTACCCGGACCGGCCGCTCAGCCGGCTGACCTCGTTCTTCCGGATTTTCGTGATCATCCCGATCGCGATCGTGCTCGGCACCGTTTCCGGCGGAACCTGGGAATCCGCGGGAAACACCTCCACGCTCCACCACTCCTCCACGTACTACGGCCCCGCGGGCGTGGGCGGCCTGCTGTTCTTCGGTCCGCTGCTGATGATCTTGTTCAGGCAGAAGTACCCCCGGTGGTGGTTCGACTGGAACCTGGAACTGCAGCGCTTCATCAACCGGGTGTGGACCTACCTGGCCCTGATGAACGACAGTTATCCGTCCACCGACGACCACCAGTGGGTCCAGCTTGATTACGCCTATCCGGACGCGGCCACGGACCTGAACCGGTGGCTGCCGCTGGTCAAATGGCTGCTGGCCATCCCGCACTACATCGTGCTGTTCTTCCTGGAAATCGCTGCGTTCTTCGCGGTGATCGTGACCTGGTTCGCGATCTTGTTCACCGGCCGTTATCCGCGTGGCATATTCAGCTTCGTCGAAGGCGTATTCCGCTGGCACAACCGGGTCGCCGCCTACGCGTTCGTCCTGGTCACCGATCGGTACCCGCCGTTCAGGCTGGCGCCGTGACCCGGCACCGCAGGCAGCCAGGCTAGGCTGTCCGCATCCGCGCGTTTCCGGCTGCGGCGGCCGTCAGGTCAGCCGTTCAGGATGCGGGTTTTCTGCTGCTCGAACTCGGCCTGGGTGAGCACGCCAGCCTGAAGCAGCTCGCCGAGCTGCTTGAGCTGGGCGAGCCGGTCGCTCATGCCGGCTGGCTGCGCCGGGGCGGCTGGTGCCTGCGGCGGCGGGGGGGCTCGGCATGGGCCTGCTGCGGCTGCGCCGGGGCGGTGTACTGCGCTGGCGGTGCCGGGGCGGGCGCGCCCGCCGGGGCCTGGTCCTGCGCAGTCCACCGGTTCTGCTGCCTGCGCTGCACCCGGCCGTGCACCGAGCTGGCCACCGCGACCGTGGCGGCGGTCTTCAATATGCCCACCGTGATCTCCTCGTCTGTCAGGAAGGCTCGGTCGCATCCAGGGCAGCGACAATGTCGCTGGCTGATATCCCGCCATCGGCGATCAGCCGCGCGCCGTCGCGCCGCCAGGCGTCCACCAGGCCGAGAACCCACCGGTTCTCGTAGATCACGACGACGGCGACACTGCCCGGCTGCATCGCCGCGGAGATCTCGCCGACGTTCTGAGTCATCGAGCAAGCCCGACGACGCCCCGGCCCAGGCAGCCAGGTCGACACCGTCGGGAACGGCGAACTCCCAGAACGTCAACCTTCCTGGTCTTGCCGCCGGCGTCCCTGGCGATGAACTCCATGTCCAGGATTTCGACGACGCCCCGGTCGGCCAGGGAGAGCAGGTCCTCAAAGCCCGCAGCGGTGAGCCGCCCGCCCGGAAACTCGATCGCGAGGAAAGCGACCGGCCCCAGCTCGTCGTCTGACCCAGGCTGGTCCGCCGCCATCCCCGACTCCCTTCCGGAAATCTCAGCACGGCCCGCCGGCCGCTGCGGGACAAATCAAACAGCCCGGCCAGTGACCAGGAACCCGTGCCCGGGCCGGTTTCAGCCGCATCCGCGGATCAGGCGCCGGCGCTGCCCGGTCCTGAATCAGCAGCCGCCGACCGGCGCTCAGGGAACCGCAGCCCGCGGCGCCGCCGGCTCACTCGCCTGGCAGCGGTCCTGCCGGGGAAGGGGGCTCCGAACCGGGCGCAGGGCGCGCCCGGTCAGCGACTGGCGGATGACGACCTGCCGCGTGTTCGGCACCGGCCAGCTCGCGGACGCGCCGGCCCACCCTGTGCGCCACGTAAAGGGAGAACGCCGCGGCCGGCAGCTCGACAACCAGCGCCAGGATCAGCGCCTCGGCGGCCGCCTTCGCGCTCGCCGAGGTGGTGACGTCGAACCACGCATCGACAACCAGCAAGGTGGCCACCACCGTTGCCGGGGCCTGCACCCTGGCATCCAGCCGAAACGCCATATGGGCGGTCAGGTAAACGGCCAGCACCAGGATCAGGTCAAAACCGACCCAGGTGAGACGGAAATGATGCTCAAGATTTTCCCCGGGAAGGCTCAGCGCCAGAAACAGGGTCCACACAGCAAGCCACACGGCAACAAGCAGGCAGGCCCACGCCAGACGCCGGGCCCGCCGCCGCACCCCCGGCGCAAGGCCCGGGACCCGGGAAGAAGCCGGCTGCCCGATAGGCCCCTCCCCGCTCATCCCCCCAGCCTAGCCCCGAGCCTCATCGCGGCTCGATCACCGGTCAGAGCTAGCCGACCCCGATGAGGAGCAGACAGACACCGACCACGTCGGGCCGGCAGTTGCGGTGTCTGCCTCCTGCCGGGGTGAAGGCCGCAGATGGCACTGGCACGTTCAGCGGGCTTCTGCTGCAGGTGATCAGTCAATGCCCCGGCCTCATCCGCGGCCGTCGGCGATCGCCCGGCCTTGCGGCGCTGGGATTGTGGCTCGATCATGGGATCATGTCAGGGCTGTCTGGAGTGGCCGGATGTGAGCCGCAGTGCCGGGCCGTCCCGCCAGGACCACGGGTTCAGGTCAAGGCTGTGCGAGAAAGAGTTCGGTGTGGATAGGCACATGCTGCTAGGAGTGGCATTACTCCTGGCAGCGGTGCTGGGCGCCCTGCTGGTACTGATACCTGCCGCCGCCCGGATCATGCAGCAGCGGATGACGGCGCGCCGCCAATCGCGGGCCGCTGCCAAGAACCCGGCCAGGACGTAAGCAGCAACAGCCCACCAGCCGTCCCAGGACTGGGCGGGACAGCCCTGAGGGGCATCCGTGACATCTGGAGAGGACGTAGGTGCATGAGCTCATCGACGCGAATCATCCGGGCGGCTCTGCTGACGGCGGCAGCCGCGGTCTTGGCTGTCGCGGCCGCCCAGCTGCGCGGCAAGCACCAGACGGCCGAGCTTGCCGTGCAGAACATCCAGGACCAGCTTGACGCCCTGGACCCTGTCACCCGGGCCGCGGTCGTTGCCCGGCTGAGTTCGGATGAGGTCAAAAAAGTCCGCAGCCACCACCAATGACCGCGGAGCGCAGCCGCTCGGCCGCCTTGGCCGCCTTCGTCCGCACCGCCGCCGAGGTGGCCGCCCGCAACAGCACCTCGCCGCCGGCACCGTTACGGCGATAAGCCGTTACTGGTCTTCTGTGTCGCCGACGGTCCCGCACGGCCGTAGCTGCCTCGCCAGAGCGCAGGCATGTCTGCTCTGGAGCCAGTCGGCAAGCGGAGGGAGCATGGCCGGTGGCAGCGATGACAAGGGCGGAAGCAGGTCAGTCACCCGTGGTGCAGGTCGCGCCGCCCAACCTCACGGTGATCTCCGCGCCGGGCGGGGGACTGTTCAGGTAGATCTCGGCATAGCCCGAGCTGTTCGTTTCGTACCTCCATGAGTCACCGAGTGTCGGTCACCCGCGCGCCGGTCACTGTCCGAACCAGCCATCAGGCTTCTTGACCGTCAAGCGGTACGGCCCGGCGGGACGGCGAAACCGCCGACCCCGGAACGTCGGAACGGATCACGCCCAGGGACGGATCAGCGCATCCATAACGACCGCAGCTGTTCCAGGCTCACGCCCATGCTGCGCGGCCCGGCACCGGGCCGCGCAGGTGCCTGCCCGCATAACTCACCGTTCGAACACGTAGGTACCGGGAGCGGCATCCAGCGGCGGGAATTCTCCGCTGCCCAGCACCTTCGGGCGCTGCTTTAGCCCGCCGCTCCGGTCCGCCAGCCAGGACGTGTAGTCAGTCCACCAGCTGCCCTGCACGGTCTCGGCTTCCGCCAGCCACTCGGGTGGATCCGGCGGATTGTGCGGCGCGAGCCGGTAGGTCGCCTTCGGGTTCGACGGCGGGTTGACCATGGCAGCGACGTGCCCGCTGGTGGACAGCACGAACCGGACGGCGCCGCCGAGCAGCTGGGTGGCGCTGTAGGCGTTGGGCCAGGGGACTATATGGTCGTCGATGCCTCCCACGACGTAGCTGTCGACGTTGATCTTGGAGAGATCGACGGGAGAGCCGAGCATGGTGGCCGCGCCCGGCCTGGTCAGCGCGTTGGCCAGGGCAATTTCGATGAAGTTGCGGTGCAGCCCGGCGGGCATCCTGGTGGTGTCGGCGTTCCAGTACAAGATGTCGAATGGCGGGGGCTTCTTGCCCTGCAGGTAGTTGTTGACCCAGTAATTCCAGACCAGGTCATCGGGCCTGAGCCAGGCGAACACCTCGGCGAGCGATTTCCCATCCATGTAGCCGCGGGTGCGGGAGGCCAGGATCGAGGCCTTGGCAGTGGCCGGGTCCATCAGCGCGACTGCCGTGCCCGCCTGTGACTGGTCCAGGGCCGTCACGCCCAGGCACAGGGTGGCGATCTGGTCGAGCTGCCCCGTCGCGCTCAGATGGGCGCAGACCATCGATGAGGTGATGCCGCCGGCGCAGAGCCCGCAGATGCTGGCCTTCGGCGCCCTGGTGATGGTGCGTATCGCCGCCAGCGCGTCCACGACGGCACCGCCGTAGGTGTCCAGATCCCAGTGACGGGCCCGTCTGCCGGGATTGCGCCAGGACAGCGCGAACACCTGGTAGCCCTGCGCGGCAAAGAACTCGATCATGCTGCGGCCGGGCGTGAGGTCCGTGATGTAGTACTTGTTGATCATCGGCGGGACCATGAGCAGCGGGAAGCGGTGCACCTCGGGCGTGGCCGACTCGTACTGGATGAGCTCGTACACCTCGGTGCGGGCCACCACGGCTCCCGGCGTCACCGCCAGATCCTTGCCGATCGTGAACGCGTCGGGCTCGACCATCGTCGGGATGTGCGGGGCAGAAGACATATCGGAGACCAGGGCACGGACACCCCGGACTGCGCTCAGGCCGCCGGTGTCGATGAGCGCCTTCCAGGCGACCGGGCTGATCAGCGGGTAGTTGCTCGGCGCGGCCGCGGCGATGAGATTGGTCAGCAGGAACTTCACCCGCTCGTTGTCCCGCCAGTCCAGCCCGGCGTCAGCGAGCAGTTCCCCGGCGGTCTGCCCGGTGGTCAGGTAAGCCTGAACGACGCGCTTGAGCAGCGGGTTCCCGGTCCACGCGGGATCTGAGAACCGGCGGTCGCGGCGCGCCGGAGCGATCGTCGAAGTGCCGGCCGCGACCTTCCCGAGTTCTGCGGCCAGCACCCCGGCCCGCCGGGTCACGGCCCCGGGACGGCGGGCCAGCCGGACCGCGTAGCGCACGGAGCTGGAATCCGGCCGGAACCCGTGCAGCGTGCCTACGGCCGCCTCGGGGAACAGATCCAGGGCGCCGGCTGCATCCAGCTCGCCGGCTGCGTCGATGGCATTGGCAGTGTCGATAGCGTCGGTGGTGTCCATCTCAGGTCATCTCTTCTCATAAGCACTTCCCAGCAGACACCCGCGCTGTAGCTGGCGGTAAGGGACCGAAGACAGGTAAAGACAGGGACCTTTAGCTTGCCGTTTCACCTCCGGCTGTCCGGCCTGACCGGGATTACCCATCTTGTCCGGCATGTCGTCGTGACATGAAGACGGCCACCGCGTGATCATCTTCGGGTTCCTCTCACAGAGCCCGGATGAATGCCGACATGGTCCGCGGCGCGGGGCGTCCGAACGCAGGCGCGTGACGAAGGGCGGCCAGCTCGCCGGCCGCAAGTCGGCAGCGGCGGAAAGAGAGCGGTCGTGACGCCAGGCTTGACGGGCCTGGACATGGCCGCCAGGCTGTGACTCTTGCTGAAAGGGCGCTGGGTGAGCCGCCCTGCCCGCGCCGAGGGCCGTCGCGCTGTGCTCAGGTGAGCGGGTGGCCACCTGCGTTTGTCAGTCGCGTGTGGTGCAGGTCGCGCCGTCTACGGTGACGGTGATGTGCGCGCCGGGCGCGGGTCCGTTGAGATAGATCAGCGCGTACCCGGAGCTGTTGGTCTCATAGCTGTGCGAGTAGCCATCGGCGCTGGCGGTGGCGTTCTGGTTCGGCTGGTTGGAGTGGACGTAGACGTTGTTCTCGTCATAGGCGGCGTTGTAGACGCTGGCGGTGGCGGTGCACCATGCGCCTGAGCCCGTGGACGGCGGGGAGTAGGGCGTGCCGTCGGCGTAGTCGCCGGCCAGGGTCCTGCTGAGGGCTGCGATGATGGCGGGGCTGCGGGTGATGAGGCCGAGTTCCCGGTTGTAGTCGAGGCTGGCGACGGAGAAGTTCTGCGAGCCGACGAGGGCCCGCTGGCCGCTCAGGCCGGCGTCGGCGACGATTGCCTTGGCGTGAATGTACGGGGCGCTGGGCTCGTCGGGGTAGAGCCGGATATGCACGCCGGCGCGGGCCAGTTCCGCGAACGCCGGGTCCCATTCACTGTCGGCGGTCATGGTGACGGTGACATGCGCGCCGCGGCGCGCGGCGGCGGCCAGGGCGGCGGTGACGGCGGGGTCGTCCATCTCCTCGTTCTCCACCGCGAGGCTGCGGGTGGCCCCGTTGATGACCGACAGGACCGATGCCCGGGCATTGGCCGGTGACCACACCAGGCCGGCGCCGTCCGGCGGGGTGACGGCGCGGCCGGCGAAGTCGGCGCTGAAGGTGGCGACGATGGCGGCCACGTCGGCGCGGCTGGTGTCGATCACGGCGAAGTCGCGGGTGCCGGGGTAGTCCTCAGCCACCAGGTTGAGGGTCATGATGACCGAGGTGACGTTGTCGACGGTGAGGGTCTTCTGGTGGTAGATCGTGCCGGCCGGCCCCCACCGCACATGCACGCCGCGGGCGGCCAGGTAGTCATAGGCGGCCGCGTTGCGGGACTTCTCCAGGTCCTGGTCGAGGATCACCCGCACATCGACCCCGCGGGCGGCGTCGCCGGCCAGGTCCGCCTCCGCGGCTGGGTCGGCCAGTTCGTACATGCTCAGCTCGACCGAGGAACGCGCTCCGGTGATGAGCCGGTAGACCGGCCCGATCCCGGACCCGGGCTCGGTCAGCACCCGGAAGGACCCGGCAGGGCGCGCCGGGTGATGCAAGGTGCCAGGCGCGGCCGCCGGAGCGGACGACGCCGATGATGGTGACGGGCTCGACGACGCAGCCCGTGCGGTCTGCTGCGACACCGCGCCGCAGGCAGTAGCGCCGGCAGTTAGCGCGGCAGCGGTGAGCATGATCAGGATCTTGCGGCACAAGTTCAATGCGCTCCGCCCCTGGCTGGGACTCTCCCAGCGTCCGCCCTATCTAAGCCGATGTCAGGCGTCATGCGGGCGTTGGCGCAGCCAGCGCATTCTGTGGCCGGAAGTTGGCTGGACCTCGCGGGCAAGGTCCTGGTCATCGGCGATCAGCACGCTTAGCTGACCACACGATCGACCAGATTTCGTGTCGCCGGCGCAACGGCGCAACGGCGCCTGTCGGCCGGGCGAGCGCCGGGACCCTGAAGATTGGTGCGTCGCTCCGGCACGGGGCCGGCCAACCAATCCTGACTCACCGATCGCGAGTGGCAAACAATCGGGCCGCTTCGACTAGGCCGACTTGTCAACCCGCTGAACGAGGTACACGTCTACCTAAGGCGAGACATGCTACTCATCAGCACTGATCCGCTCGATCTCGATGATCTGCGCCATCTGTAGCGGCCTGGGGAATCTGCGTGATGTGTGCTCTTATGAGCAGTATGTCTATGTCATGTTGCCGGCATTCGCTGAATGACTAACGCGCTTGAAGGGCGCATCCGCGATCTAGCGAAGGGGTTAACAGTTGAACGCTTTGTTCGGGCTTGCGCGAGCATGTCCACAGTCACATCGACGCAGATTGGCCGGCCTTATTGCTGCGCTTGGGGTGGTCTTAGGTATCTTCATATCCGGAGTGTCGCCAGCCGCGGCCGCGGGATCACGTTTCGCGGTAACACATCCCGTGGGGTCCGCGCCGGCCATTCCGAGAGGCGCGGTAGCGCTTGGTCCGGCGCCAGGCTCGAGGGCAATTCATCTGGACATTGTGCTTAACCCTCGCGACCCGGCGGGCCTGCGCGCGCTGGCGCTCGCAGTGTCCACGCCAGGCTCCCCCGAGGACGGCCAGTTTCTGACTATATCGCAGTTCGCCGCGCGGTTCGGGCAGACACCAGCCACGATTCGGGCCGCGGACAGCACGCTGCGACATCTCGGGCTGAATCCGGGTCCGGCCGCGAAGGACGGTCTCATCGTCCCGGTGTCCTCGACGTTCCGGCAGGCGGCTAAGAGCCTCGGCGTGAGTTTCGCCGACTACCGGCTCGGTTCCGGCCGCGTTGCCTTCGCGAATACGACTGCCCCGCACCTGCCTAGCGCGCTCGCGAACGTGACGACCGCGGTCATCGGGCTCAACGATCTGGTGACCGTCACCCCCGGGCCCCTTGATGCCCGCAACCGGGCCGCCGCGCAGAGCGCGACGCTCGCCGGCCCGTCCGCGTGCAAGGCAGCGTCTAAGGAGGCCAGTAGCACGCACGGCTGGACCTATCCGAAGCTCGCATCCGCGTATGGCATCAACGCCCTGTTCAGCCAAGGTCACCGGGGCGCGGGAACGCGGATCGCGCTGTTCGAGCTGGACCGGTGGTCCGGTTCCGACATCGCCAGCTTCCAGAAGTGCTACAACACCAGCGTTCAGATCAGTTCCGTCAAGGTTGACGGCGGAGACGGTTCCGGCGTGGGCGAGGGCGAGGCAGCGCTCGACATCGAGACCGCCATCGCGCTTGCCCCGAAGGCGAAGGTCACCGTGTACGACGCGCCGGAGTCGAACTACGCGCTGTCCGCGGTCGATGAATACGCGAAGATCTTCAACGATGACAGCGCCCAAATCGTCTCGGTCAGCTACGGCCTGTGCGAATCGGTTGCCGAGGGCATCAGCTCGGGCCTGATCCCGACCGAGAACACCCTGTTCGAGCAGGCGGCGACGGAAGGGATGTCGGTGCTCGCGGCCTCCGGAGACACCGGCTCGGAGGGTTGCTACCGGGTCAACAAGAGCAAGGCCCTCGCCACTCTCGATCCCGCGTCACAGCCGTTCATAACCGCCGTCGGAGGAACATCCCTGACGGCCGTGCAGACGCCGCCCACCGAGAAGGTCTGGAACGACGGCGTGAAGTCCAAAGCCGGTGCCGCGGGCGGCGGAATCTCGACGGTCTGGGCGATGCCGCCATGGCAGTCCGGCCCCGGGGTCGTCAACTCGGACAGCAGCGGCACGCCTTGCGCGGCATCCAGCGGCTACTGCCGCGAGGTACCCGACGTCGCGGCCTCAGCCGACCCGAAACACGGATACATCATCAGGTGGAACGGCAAGTGGATCGCGATCGGAGGCACCAGCGCGGCGACTCCGCTGTGGGCGGCGATGATCGCCGACATCGAGTCGGCGCATTCGCCGGTCTACCGGGCTGGGCTCCTCAACCCGGTGCTGTACGCGGCGGCCGCCACCGGAACAACCAGCTTCAACGACATCACCAGCGGCAACAACGACTACACCGGCAGCCACAGCGGGCTGTTCCCGGCGAGAACGCACTACGACATGGGCTCCGGCCTGGGCACGCCAAAGGCCAAGGGACTGTTGGCCGACTTCAACAAGGCAAACTCGCCGATCTCGTTCACTGGTGCTCCCGGCAACGGATCACCGCCGGCCCGGCTCGGCACTTACAAGATCACAGCCTTCAATGCCCCCTGCACGCCGGGGACTTACTACACCGATATCGCCGCGCCGACCGGAACTCTTGCGCTCTCTCCAAGCATGGAATGCGAGGATGTCGGCGGCGGGTGGCAAACGTGGAGCAACGGTTACGCCGGAGATGTCTATTGGAATAACGCGAACGAAGGCGGCACCACGACGGACGTGCTTACGTTGCCAGCGGGCACGAGGGCGTTCTATTTCTACGCTGAGCCTAATGAGTTCGAGACATTCGACCTGGAGGCAACGGCACAGAACGGTACGACCTCCGGACCGCTCCAGGTATACGGCGACTCGGGCGCCCAGTACTACGGCTTCTATTCCAACGGGCCCGGTTCGGATATCGCCAAGATCACGATAACCTGCGATGATGACTTCGCCATCGGGGAATTCGGAATAGCCAAGTAAAGCGCCGCTGCGAACCGTGGCCAGTGCGCGGACGTAGCCAGGAGGCCCCTCGGAGGGGCGCGCTCATGTGCCGGGCGTGCCCCTCCGAGTTGGCAGCGTAGTCGGGATCACGGACGTGCCTTAGCTACGACCTTGGCTAGTTGGTCAGAGATCATGACCTCAAGATGGTTGTTAAGGCAGAAAGAACTTACCGACCTTCCTCTGTATTCCATGGTGGCAGAAGAGCCGAATGAAACTGAGCCCATGTTCACCTCGACGGGAGCGATGGCTTCTGCCGGAGCGCACCTGGGAAGATGATGGACGTCAAGCTTGCCAAGCACGGCTTCTAGGGCACGAACGTCAAATGTGCCAGCCTTAAACGTCTTATTGCCGTTAACATTGCCGCGACGGTCATGAGTAAGGACGCCGCTCCCGTCGATATTTACGGCCAGTACCCATGCGGGCGTATTCGTCGAGCCATGGTCTCTTAGCGTGAACAGCAGCTGGCTATTGGCCTCATGGCGCACTGCCGCACGACCACAGCTGACAGACGTTATCGCGAGCAGCAATAGCGCAGCCACAACGAGCACGACGCGTTTATTCATACAAGGCAGCTTACTGTGGGTTGCCATGAATGAGCACTTGTTCGTATTAGGGCGGAGAGCGTCCACGCCTGCGGTCCCAATCGGTCCTCGCTGGAACTGCCTGGCCGGGCCGTCCAGGGCGGCTTTGACCTCAGCCTCGACTTAGGCGGGGTAGGTGCGGTAGTAGCGGCCGAGCCGCCAGCTGGTGGCGGCTCGCTGGAACGACGGTACTGGCATAAGCACGAGTTCCTGGCATCAGGTAGGCAACGACCGCGTGGCCGCCGCCAGTGACCGTGAGCACCTCGAGCGCGGGGCCGCCTGTTCGCCGAGATGGAGGTGGACAGCGCCGCGCTATGGCCCGGGGCGGGCCAGGGCACGCAACCCGGATAGTGCCTGTTCCATGGCCTCCTCGCCCGCGGCGAGGAACCGGTCGGCGTGCCGGAAGTCACGCCAGGTTCCGGGCCCGAACCGCGGGGTGACCGGCACGGACGCCGCGGCGGTCTGGGCGGCGGCCGCGCCGGACGAGGCCAGTTCCAGGCTCTCGACCACCGCGTCACGATCGCGCGCGGCCCGCTCCGGTTCCGGCGCACCCGGCCACGCCGGCAGCGCTTGACGGCCCAGCGAGTTGACGGCGATCGTGACGTCGACCCCGGCCAGCGCGGCGGTCGGGACCGGGGTGAGGACAACGGCGTCGACCAGCCGCTGGTCACCGCGCCGCACCGGCGGGTACAGCCCAGGCACCGTCATCGCTGCGACCAGCGCGTCCGCCACCCCGTCCTCGGTGAGCGACACCGGGCGCTGAGCGGACAGGTCTGCGGTCAACACGGTCAGCGGCATCGCCAGGTCAGCGAATGCAACGTCTGCGGTCGTCTCCCGCGCCAGGCGCGCCATCACCGCGGTGCCGTCGGCACCGCCGCGGCGGAACATGGCCTGCACGGCGTCCGCGTCGAAGCGGTCCCGCAGCAGCTGTTCGACCGTTCCCGCATCGTGCCCCAACGCCGTCCACGCCCCGACCCAGGCGCCGATACTGCTGCCGGCGACCGCGTCCACGACGTAGCCGGCCCGCTGCAAGCTGCGCAGCGCACCGACGTGCGCCCACCCCTTCGCGCCGCCCGCCCCGAACGCGATGCCCACCGAGGCACCGGCCAGCCGGCGCCCGAGCCAGGCTGGGTCCACGGTGGGTTCGACGCGGTTCACATCGCTCGGAAGCGAGTCGGAGAGCGCCGCGTCAAGTGTGCCATCCGCGGGCAGCACGGCCACCGTCCGGTCGCAGTAATCGAGCAGTTCAGCGAGTTCGCTGCGGTCAGTGCGCGCATGCAGGAGCACCGGCCCGGCGGCGGCCGCCGCGTCGAGCCGGGCCCGCAGCTCGTGCGCCGGGGTGATGCCGCTACCGGGCGCGGTCGTCCCGCCGATAGGGCCGGCTTCAGCACCGGTCGCGTCCAGCACGGTCAGCGGTGCGGCACTGGCCGCCCGGGCCGTCGCAACCGCGGTCACTGCACCTGCCCAACCAGCCGGTTCGGTAAGCAGCGCGGTGATCTTGGCAGGTGCGGCCGTGGTGCGCTCGACCAGCCGGCGGCTCAGGATCCTGGCGAGATTGGCCAGCAGCACGGGGTGACGGGCGGCAACGGCCAGGAACGCCTCCCGCGACAGCTCCGACACCGCGCCGGGCACCCGCGCGAGCAGCGTCGCCGAACGCGGCTCGCCCGTGAGCAACGCAACCTCCCCCACGACGTCGCCCGCTCGTTGCCGCCCGAGCAGCGCTCCAGTGTTGCCGTCAAGTACGTGCAGCACGCCACGCTCGACAAGGTAGAGGCTGTCGCTGCGGTCCCCCGCACGGCATAGCACCGCGCCGGCCGGCAGCACACAGGGCCGCAACCGCGCGCGCAGCTCGTCGCGTGCTGTCTCGTCGAGCCCGTCAAACAGTCCTTGGCTCACGATCCACCTTCCGGGCCGGTGAACAGCATCCGCGATGCCCAGTTATCCCTCCACATGGTCGACTACCTCGGCCAGCACGTCGAGAGGATCGTTCAAGAACGTACCCAGTACCGGACGGTCACCAGTCGGCCAGAGACCCCGGGCAGACTCACGGTAAATGGTTAATCTGGGCGCAGCTGGCATCCCGCATCGCGGGTGATTGACCAGCGCGTAATCGGCAGGGAGGTATCTGGCAGGTTGCTCAGCGGTCCAGGCCCATGGGCACTCCGCGTACCCAGAAAACCCGGCTGACCTAGCGGTGCGGTGGCCTAAGTTAGCCACGGCGCGGTCCAGCCCGCGCCGTCTACCTCCCGCGCGCCGCTCTGCCGACAGCAGTCAAGATGACCGTTCTGCCCGGCACCGCTGACACCGGGCCGCCGACCCGATGGCACACGGACCCCGCCGGAACCTAGCGCGATTTCGTAAAAGCGAATCCCCCGGAAGTGTGGAGACTTCGGTAAGGCTGATCTTGGTGATGCCTGGTCCGTATGTCTGTGCGGACAGATTGACCAGTTCCGTGCGTCCGCAGCGCTGGCAGCTGATCGGTTGTGCTGGGTTTCGGCCGTGGACCGGCAGCGCTGGTCCGGCAGCCTCGATGTGATCGGTTGCGGTGATGTCGCCTTGGGCGTTCCCCGTTGGGCCAGCGCCGGGCGTGGCGAGCAGATCGGCGGCCCGGCCGGCTCGCGGAGTTTCAGGCGCCGGCGTCACTACCGGTGCCCGGCTGCTGGCACAGCCATTCCGCAAAGGACCTGGAGTCATCCGTGCCGGGTTCCACGCCGCCGGGCAGGGCCTGGGCGAACACGAGCGCGGCGGTGGCCTCGAGTTGGCCGCGGAGCAGGCCGGCGGGGCCGGTCGCCTCGAAGCCCAGGGTCCACCAGTCCTCGCCGCGTGCGCGGACCTCGGTGAGTTCCACCTCGCACCCCGGCTCCCCGCCCAGCCCCAGGGCGCGCGCCACGACCCGCCCGCTGGCCAGCGAGAACCGGCTGATCCGCCGCCTTTTGTGTACTGCCCGCCAGCCGGCCGGGGCGGCGCTGCCCTGGCGCAGCGGGCGACAGGGAAACGACCACTTCTGCCAGGACTCCATGCGCCCGCGGGCACGGCCGGCCACCTCGAGGATGCCCGGGCTGCCGCGGTAGGCCTTCAGCTCCAGCGCCTCGCCCCCGCGGATCTTCACCGACAGCCCGGGCAACCGCGGATCCAGGAGATAGATGTCCTCGCGTGACTCCGTCCGGGCCGGGAACTGCCCGAACCATCCGGCCACCGCGGTCGCCAGCTGGCCCGGGAAGATCCAGCGCACCTCCAGGCTGCGCACTGCTTCGGTGACCGGGCTCTCCGGCGGTTCAGCCGTCATCGCCTTCTGCTCCTGACCCTGCTGGCTGGTCGGCCGGTTCCGTACGCTGCTGCCGCACGCCTGCGCCTCCGTCAGGCCAGCCGGATGCTGCGCGGGCCCGGTGGCCGGGCCGGGCCGGGCGTGGCCGGGAAAGCGCGGACCAACCATGGCCGGATTCTCAGGACTGGCCGGACTCGTAGACCTCAGTGAATATGTCACCCTGGGCGGCCCCGGCAGCGGACTTGTCGCCGCCGCGGCCGCGCAGCACGAAGGCGATGCCCACGGCGAGCACGGCGCCGGCGATCGGCCCCGCGACGTAGACCCAGTAACTGGTGAAGGTGGTACCGACCAGGTCAGGCCCGAAGGTGCGGGCCGGGTTCATCGAGGCGCCGGAGATGGGGCTGCCCCACAGGCCGGCCAGCGCGATGTAGCCGCCAACCCCGAAGGCGCCGATGATGCCAACATTCTGGGCGCCGGAGGCGGTGCCCAGGATCACGCTGACCAGGCCCATGGTCAAGATGAGCTCCATCCAGAACGCGGCTCCGGCGGAGTAGCCGGAGGCCGGATAGTTGCTCCCGTACTTGGCCGAGACGTTGATGACCGCACGCAGGAACCAGGCGGCAAGGGTCGCCCCGGCCAGCTGGGTGATGACATAGCCCGGGACCCGCCACCACGGGAAGTCGCGGCGCAGGGCGAAGGCGATGCTGACGGCCGGGTTCAGATGGGCACCGGAGATCTTGCCCATGAACAAGATGATGGCCATGACCGTCAGCGCGGGCGCCACGACGGCGGCGCCGTGGCTGATCACCCCCGGGAAGGCGTGGCCCATCATTCCCCCGCCGGCCGCCGCCAGCACCAGGAAGAAGGTGCCGAGCAGCTCGGAGAACAGCCGCCGCCACTCCTGCCGCGGGTCGTTGAAGTCGGCGATGCGGTCGATGAGGTTCTTTTCGTAGCGGGCCAGCGGTCCCAGCGGGCTCGGCGTGGGTGCTTGCTGTTCGGCGGTCATGACTGCCTCCCATCGGGGTCGGGCTGGGGAACACGCGCCCGGACAGCTCGCCCATTCATCGCGACGTTTGTGAGCGTGCCGCGCAGCGTGCTGAGCCGCTGCGGTCACCAGGGATGGGGTAATAGGTCACGACAGCGTCCTCGCCTTGTCCCAGGCGGCTGCGCGCGCGAGGGCGCGGGCCTGGTTTTCCCGGCCAAGGCTCGCCAGTCCAGCCAACCCGATGCCGCCGATGATCAGCAGGACGGACGCGCACACGACCAGGCCGTACCCATGGCCTTCCGCGTGGCGCCCGCCGGTGCGCCTTGATGGTTCGGTTGTTGCCGACGTCATTGCGGCCTCCGATGCCGGCATCGCCGGAACCTTGACCCCGCTCCCTTGCCTACGTCATCACGATCCACCTCGTGGCGCGCAGCGGCATCGCCCCAACGGGATGAAAAGACAGGCCAGCCCCTCCCCCTGGGGGCCGTAGTCAGCACGGCGTTAGCAAGATCGGCAGGGCGTCAAGGGGGGCGTCTGCCGTTTGAGGATGATGCGCCTGGCGGCACACCAGGTTCGGCACATCCTGGCCGGCCGCAGGTGGCCGAGGGCCAGGTTGGCGGTCAGCTCAGCCGGACCAGGCCGCTGACTGCCAGGTAGGCGCCCAGGAGCAGGGCGATGGTGGCCATGAGCTGCAAGGCGTGGCCCAGCAGCCAGTCCTGGGTGTGCTTGAGCCGTGCCTTGGTGGCCTCGGGCCGCAGCTCCAGGAACAAGAACGGGATGATGATCAGCAAGAAGTCGATCAGGACGAAGATGACGACCGCGATGACCTGGGTCGCGGTGGAGGACTTCCCGGTGACCAGGATGTGCAGCGCGGTGAGGTAGCTGGCGCCGGGGATGCCGATCACCGCGCCGGTGAGCATGGCGAGCCCGAGCCGGGGCTCGGCCAGCACCCGCTGCGCCCAGCCGTCCTTCTTCTGCGGCTTGTCCGGCTGCTCGTCCCCGGCCGGGATTGGTGTCTTCCGCCGGCCGTGCAGGCGGCCGGTGGCGAGCAGCGCGCCGGCGGCGAGCAGGAGCAGGCCGAGGGCCAGGTCGACGCCTGCGCTCACCGAGCGCTGGGAGTTGATGGCGTCGGCGTGGAAGACGAGCACGTCCAGCCAGCCAATCGTCAGGGCCACGGTCAGGCCGCCGAGCAGCAGGCACAAGAACATCGCCCGCGGCCGCCGGTTGTCGATCAGCAGCAGATCGAGGGCCAGCAGCTTCGGGTTCAGCGCCGCGAGAAACGCCAGCGCGAAGAACTCGGCGGTCATCGCCGGTCAGCCAGCATCGGTCATCGTCCGATGCTGGCAGCGTGCCGGCTGGCGGTGCAGCCCCAGGTGCTTCTCATAGGCGGCCACGCCGTCCGCGATCGGATACGGCCCGCGGATCTGCTGGAGCTCGGCTGCGATCTCGGAGTAATCCTGGTCGGGGTGGTCACCGCAGTCGCAGCAGATGATCTCGAACGCGTCGGTGTAGCCGGCTTCCGGCCGGCCCGCCACCATGCGGGACGGCTGGCGCCTAAGAACCATCGTCCAGCCGTCCGCGGGCTGATCACGGGCTGCCATGCCTGCCTCCCTTGCGATGGCTCCGCTGGGCACTTCCCGGCCCGCTAGGGCTGTTCGTCCTCAGCCTCGGGGGATGGTCCTCCGCCGGGGCCGCTGGCAGGCTGACGCGACCAGCTGGGGAGCCGTCAGTGATCGTCGGGTTCCTCCAGCGCGGCCGCGATGTCATAGCCGAGCGCGGTCGCCACATCGGGAGCGGCGCAGACGACCCGGCCGAGCCCGGCCACCGGGGCGATCGCCAGCAGCACCTCAGCGATCTCGTCCTCACTCGCGCCCGCCGCCAGCGCCCGGGCGGCGCTCCATTCCAGGCAGACCGCCGGCGACCCGATGGCCACCGACACCGCGACTTGCAGCAGCGCCGCGGTCTTGGGATCCAGGGCCGATGTCGCGGCCGGGCCAAGCCTGAGCCCGGCCTGGTCTTCGACGAAGCCTTCGTCGATCATCGCCAGCCTGCGCAAGGTCTCCTGGAATCTCACCGCCTGGCCCATACGCCTCCGCCCGCCGCCAAGCCACCATTCCACCTCATGCCCGGGGTGGATTTCATCCTCCTGATGGGGTGAAAGACCGGATCGTCACCCCTCCAGGAGCCCCAGCTCACGGGACCGGGCGACCGCCTGGCTGCGTGAGAAGGCGCCCAGCTTCCGGTAGATCGAGACCGCCTGCGACTTGATGGTGTTGCGGGAGACGAACAATTCCTCGGCGATCTGCGGGAACGACAGGTGCGTGGACAGCAGCGGCAGCAGGCGCAGCTCGGCAGCGGTCAGTGCCGACGCTCCGGGGGCGCTGGAACCGCGCTCCTCCGACAGCCTGGCCCGGAGCGCCTGGGCCTCGCCGGCCAGGCTTCCGAGGCTGGGCCGGCGCCTGAGCAGCTCATCGACCTCCCGCATGAGCGTCCTGGCCCCGGCCAGGTCGGCCAGCGCGAGGTGGACGCGGATGAGCTCGATCCTGGCCTGAACGGCGAAGTAGGGCAGGGCGTAGGTCAGCAAATGCCGCAGCCGCTGGGCGCTAACGAGTTCCCGGCGCGCCGCCGGGACGTCTCCCCGGTGCATGGCAGCGCGGGCGTGCACCGCGCTGACCAGGGGTGTTGCGTAGCTTTCCTCGATCCCGGCCCGGCGCAAAACGGTGCGTGCTCGTTCCGCAGACGCCTCGGCCCGGCCCCAATCGCCGCGTGTCATCGCCACCAGCGACCGTTCGCACAGCGCGAGCGCGACATCCTCGTGCGCGCCTACTTTCTCCCCGATGCTGACCCCATCCTCTAGGACGGCATCGCCGCCATCGAGGTCACCGCAAAGGACGCGCGCGATCCCTTGCAGGAAGGCGGGTGCCGGCGTCACAAAGCTCTGCGCCGCGAACCTGCGCACCGCCTCGTCTGCGTCGGCGCGCATCTGCTCGGCCCCGTGCCGGCACAAGAAGGTCCGCATGACGGCGGCCCACGCTTCGGTGGCAGGGTCATCGGGCCGCGCCGGATCCCCGTACTGCCAGCGCTCGACCGCATCGGCCCATCGCTCGGCCTCGACCGGCCGCCCTGTAAGCGCGCAGAAGAGCGCGGCCAGCACCGCGGCCATCGGGTATCCCTCGATCCCGCCCCGGTCCTCCAGCCACCCAAGCCACCCCTGGACGGTTGGGACCCGGCCTTGCCGGTGGGCCGGTATCACGAGTTTCTCCACCAGGCCAGCGGCCGCGTCGACGTCCCCGGCCTCCATCGAGTACTCCAAGGCCTCCTCCGGCAACCCGTTTCGCAAGTACCAGGCGGCGGCGCGGCGGCGCAGGACGGGCATCAGGCCGGGTTCCAGGCGCTCCAGCTCCGCCAAGAGCATGTCGCGGAACAGGTGGTGGTAGCGGTACCACTCCCCGCGCCGGTCCAGCGGCACCAGCAGCAGGTTCGACCGGGCCAGACCCGCCAGGGTCGCAGCCGACCCGCTCAGCTCGGTCACTGCCTCGCACAGCGGCCCGGACATGCGCTCCAGCACCGCGGTCCGGGTCAGGAACACCCGCTGCCGGCGGGAGATCCGCGCCAGGAACTCCGACTCCATGTACTCGCTCACCAGCCGGTCGTCGCCGCCGAAGGAGACCGCCGCGCTCGCCAGCGGGCCGTCCTCCCTCAGGTACAAAGCCGCCAGGTACAGCCCGGCCGGCCACCCCTCGGTCCGCCGGTGCAGCTCGGCCACGTCGTCCTCGCCGACCGTGACCTCAGCATTGCGCAGCAGCGACGCCGCCTCGGCGCGGGTGAGCGACAGGTCACCGGGGCCGATCTCCAGGATCCGGCCCTCGGCGCGCAGCCGCGCGATCCGCAGCGGCGGCTCGGCCCGGCCCGCGAGCACCAGCCGCGAGCCGCCCGGCACGTGATCGGCCAGCACCGACAGCGCGGCCCGGCATTCGGAGTTGTGCAGTGCGTGCACGTCGTCCAGCATCAGCACGACCGGCGAGGTCATCGACGCGAACGCTGCCCCCAGCCGCGGCACCACCGACCCGGGCACCGAGCTCGCCGGGGAGGCCAGCGCGTCGAACACCCGCCCGTCGACCGGCTGCACCGCGTCGAGCGCTTCCGCGACGTAGGTGAGCAGGACCTTCGGATCGTTGTCCGGCTCGTCGACCGACACCCAGGCGAAGGCCTGGCCGTTGCGCTCGGCCCACTGCGACAAGACCGTCGTTTTCCCGTAGCCGGCCGGCGCGACCACCGAGACGATGGGACGGGGGTCGCCCCGCCTCAGTCGTTCGATCAGCGACGAACGGCGCACGGTCCCGGGCCGCATCACAGGACGGCGGAGCTTCGCCGCGACAAGATCGAGTACCGGTTGGCCCGCGCGGCGCGGCCGGCCAGCCCGCTGACGCACGTCGCTGTCGCTCATGCTCCGACGGCGCCTCCCAGAAAGATCTGCCGCTCCATGCTCTTCCCGAGCCAAGGATCAAGTCAAGCGCGTGATCACCACCGCGCTTGCTGGCGCCGCAGGTTCCACCTTCATCCTGAAAGCGGGTGCTGGCCCGTACCGGCTGATCCCGGCCGCGATGGCGAGCCTCGGGCGGCGTGATCAACGCCTGGTTGTTCCTCATAAAGATGACCAGCTAGCCGTGTAGCGGAAGCTTAGGGTCTCGTCAGGCAGCGAGGCAGTCGGCACTAGCAGCACGACCTTGGTCTGGACGCTCTGTGGAGACCTGCTCAGGTTTTCGCGGATCTGAGCTGCCGAGAGTTCGGATTTCATACCAACCGCATGATGCGCAGCCCGGCCGGCTGACATTTCCTGGTTGTGAGGGCGAGACGCCCTCCATGGCGGCTGGGCATGGCGGCCGGGCCGGTAGCCCAACGTGTGATCTCCAATGGCCAGCGACCTGATGGTCGCTGGCCGGGGGAGGGAGCGGGGAGGCCCCGATGGCGACCAATGCTGCCAAACAGGTGGCCCCCGCCCGACCGCCGGCGGTTTCCGCTGGCGTTCCGATCCTGGCATCTAAGATCACAGCGCCGAGTGTGCCGGACTGGGCCGTGCCGCGCACGCGGATCACCAAGCTGATCGCCCGGGGTAGGCGGTGGTGCCCGCTGACCGTTGTCACCGGCCCTCCTGGCGCGGGCAAGACCATGGCCATGGCGCTGTGGGCGGCGACGGAACCCAGGCCGGTTGCCTGGGTTTCCCTGGATGGCTTCGACAACCGGCCGCGGGTCTTCTGGCCCTATCTCGTCGCGGCACTGCGCCGGGCCGGCGTTGCCATCCCGAAGACGCTGTCGGCCGCCGGGCGAGGGCGGGCGGCCGATCATGTGTTCTTGCTGCGGCTGGCGTTGACGCTGGCTACCCAGAACCCGCCGGTGACGCTGGTCGTCGACGACCTCCATGTGCTGACCGAGCCGAAGGTGCTGGACGGGCTTGATTATGTGCTGCGGAACGCGGGGCCTGGCCTGCGGCTGGTGATTTCCTCGCGGACGGATCCGCTGCTGCCGCTGCACCGTTACCGGCTGGCCGGCGAGCTGGCCGAGATCCGGGCCAGCGACCTCGCGTTCAGCATCGCCGAAGCCGGCCTGCTCATGGCCCAGCACGGCTGCGCGCTGTCAGCAGATTCGCTGGAGTGCCTGACGCGGCGGGCGGAGGGCTGGGCGGCCGGCCTCCGCCTCGCTGCGATCTCGATGGGCGCTCATCCCGACCCTGACCTATTCGTCAAGGAGCTGATCGCTGAGGACAGCGCCCTGACCGGTTACCTGGTGGAGGAGGTTCTCAGCACCCAGCCGCCTGAGGTCCGGGACGTTCTGCTGAGCACCAGCATCCTGGAGCAGGTCAGCGCCGAAGCCGCCAGCGAACTGGCCGGCAGTGAGCAGGCCGCGGGAATCTTCTCGGCCTTGGCGCACGCGAACGCGTTTGTGCAGCCGATCGGGGGCGGGTGGTACCGCTATCACACGTTGTTCGCGGAGGTGTTGCGGCTCAAGCTGCGGCACGAGTATCCGGGCCGGATGGCTTCCCTGCACCGGCGGGCTGCCCGGTGGCATGAGCGGAACGGCCGGCTCACCGACGCGGTGCGGCACGCCGCGCAGGCCGGTGACTGGCAGCTCGCCGCCAGCATGGTCATCGACGGGCTGGCGATCGGCGAGATCATCGAGCCGCGAGGCGGCCGGTCCCTGGCCGGCGAGTTCGCGAGCATGCCGTATGGCGAAGCCTGGACCGAGCCGCAGCCGTACCTGGTCTTGGCCGCGGTGGCGTTGTCTGCTGGCCGGCCTGAATCTTCTATCGCCGCGCTGGATGTCGCGGAAGGCATCCTCGAAGGCCTTTCCGCCGGTCAGGAAGCCGCGTCCCGGCTGGCTGCCGCGATGATCCGCCTCACCGCTTCGCTTCGCACCGGGGACCTGGCGGCTGCGGCGGCGGCCGGTGGCCGTGCCGAGGTGCTGGTCAGCAGGGTCCCGGGTGGCAAGCTCGCCCGGCGTCCGGAAATCCGGGCCCGGGTGCTGTCCGGTCGCGGGGTTGTCGAGCTGTGGTTGGGCCATCTCGACGAGGCGGCTCGTGTCCTCGATTCGGAGGTGGCCGCCGCGACCGTTGCGGGCGGGGAGTACGAGCGAGCCGACTGCCTCGGGCATCTCGCGCTGGTGGAGGCACTGCGCGGCCAGTTGTGCCGCGCAGTCAAGCTGGCCGCCCAGGCGACAGCGGCCCCCACGGCCGGCGAGCAGCGGCCGCCCGGCTGGCACCCGAGCCCCGCGGCGCTCGCCGCACTCGCATGGGTGCACCTGGAACGCAATGAGCTGCGCGAGGCGCGCACTCGGCTCAAGCAGGCGGACGCCGCCCTCTGCGTAACCCCGGACAAGCTGATCGGGGCGGTGGCCTGCCTGATGGCGGCGTGCGGCGGCCTGGCCGAGGGACGCGCCGAAGCGGCCAGCCAGATCGTGGCCAGGGCACGGTCGGGGTGGTCTGTTCCGTCCTGGCTCGAACAAAGGCTGAGCCTGGTCGAGTCGCGGGCTTACGCGGCGGCCGGCGACATCCGGGCCGCACTCGCCGCAGCCGAGCGTGCCGGCCCCGATACCTCGCCGGAGGCGGCGGTCACGCTCGCGCACGCGTGGGTGGCTGCCGGAGACGGCGAAAACGCGAGGCGCGCGCTTGTACCCGCGCTCGCGGCCGGTAGCGGGACGGCCGAACGGGTGCGCCTGCAAGCGTGGCTGGTTGACGCCCGGCTCAGCTACGACAGCGGTGACAGTGCACGCGGCCGCCAGTCCCTTGCAGCCGCTCTGCGGCTGGCCGAACCTGAGCAACTCAGGCTGCCGTTCGCCTTGGAGCGTGGCTGGATTGAGCCGGCGCTGCGGCGTGACCCTGACCTGGCCGGCACCCACCGGCGCCTGTTCCCGCCGACCCTGCGCCACGATCAGCTCCCGTCCCCGCCGGGCGTCCTAGAACAGCCCGCGATTCTGGTGGTCGAGCCGCTCACCGAACGCGAGCGGGAGGTGCTACGACACGTCTCAGGCATGCTGAACACGGCTGAGGTCGCCAGCGAGCTGTACATCTCCGTCAACACCGTCAAGACGCACCTCAAAAACATCAACCGCAAGCTGGCGGCCGCTCACCGCGGTGAGGCGGTCCGCCGAGCCCGCCAGCTGGAGCTGATCTGATGTCCCATTGCTCGCGCCCGGTGCACGCATTCGAAAACCATGCCGCTCCGGCTATGAGCACAGCCCACGCCGCCTGGCCTGCACCGCGACCGCCAGCGGATGTTTGTCGGCACCAAGCAAGCCGTGATGGGCGGCTGGTCGTTGCGCGGGTTGGTCTAGGAGAAGTGTGGTCATGAATGTAACCCGGACGATCAGGTACCGGGACAGTGCCGCCGGGGCCCGTGCGCTGGCTGGCAGCAGCACCGTAGGAGCCATCCGCGATGGCGTGCCGGCCGGCGGTATCACGCCGTTGCGGCCCGAAGGGAGTAACCATGACTGTGAAGACTGAGGCAGTCGCGGTGAGAAAGTCTGGTGGACGGGCTTCTGGCCGGGGTCCGGCGCGGGCCGCGGCTGAGGAGCAGCTGAGCCGCGCGGACCGGGTCGCGCGGGGGAAGGACGCCCGGGCGGTGGCCCCGCTGGAATCCCATGGCGAGTTCCGGCCGGGCCGGTCCCGGGATCCGGTGGGGCTGCTGCTGGGCCAGGCCAAGACGCGGGTGCCGGAGCTGGTGCCGGTCCGGCACGGGCGGATGCTGGTGTCGGCGTTCACGTTCTATCGGGGCGCCGCGCTGCCGATGGCGGCGGACCTGGCCACAACCCCCGCGTCGGGGCTGCGGGCGCAGCTGTGCGGGGACGCGCACCTGTCGAATTTCGGCGCGTTCGCCTCGCCGGAACGGCGCCTGGTCTTCGACGTCAACGACTTCGACGAGACTCTGCCGGGGCCGTTCGAGTGGGATGTCAAGCGGCTGGCCGCGAGCCTGGCCGTGGCCGGGCGGGACAACGGCTTTCCCGCCAAGGCCCGCCGCAAGATCGCTCTCGCGGCGGCGGAGGGCTACCGCACGGCGATGCGCGGCTTTGCGGAGCAGCCCTTCCTGGACGTTCTGGTACGCGCACCTGGACATCGAGCCGGCCCTCGGCGAATTCAGATCCCAGGTCAAGGCGAAAAGGTTCAAGGCAGCCGAGGCCCTGCTGGCCAAAGCCCACACCAAGGACAGCACCCAGGCGCTGGCCAAGCTGACCACCGTGACCGGCGGGCGGCGGCAGATTATCAGCGACCCGCCGATGATCGTCCCGGTCGAAGAGGTCTTCGCCGGCGTGCAGGCCGACGCGATCTACGAGCAGATCCGTGGTGTGCTGGGCAAGTACCGGCGCACCCTGCAGTCCGACCGGCGGCACCTGCTGGAGCAGTTCGCCATGGTGCAGGTGGCCCGCAAGGTCGTCGGGGTCGGCAGCGTCGGCACCCGCGCCTGGATCGTGCTGATGGACGCCGGAGACGGCGTCGAGCCGTTGTTCCTGCAGGCCAAGGAGGCCCAACCGTCGGTCCTGGCGGAGTATGCCGGGCGCAGCCAGTACGCCAACCAGGGTGAGCGGGTGGTCGCCGGGCAGCACCTGATGCAGGCCCAGAGCGACATCTTCCTCGGCTGGACCCGCATCACCGGCCCGGACGGGGTGGACCGTGACTTTTACGTGCGCCAGCTGCGGGACTGGAAGTTCTCGGTGCCGATCGAGGTGATGCTCCCGGCGGGCATGACGGTGTACGCCCGGCTGTGCGGGTGGACCCTGGCCCGGGCGCACGCCCGTTCCGGGGACCGCGTCGCCCTGGCCGCCTACCTCGGCGGCTCGGCCAGGTTCGATCAGGCGATCGCTGAGTTCGCCGAAACCTACGCCGACCAGAACGAACGCGACTATGCCGCGCTCCAGGCCGCCGTCAAGGACGGCAAAGCCCAGGCCACCATCGAAATCTAGAACGCCGTCCACACCCGCCCGCCCGCCCCGGGTGATCTGGGATCAGGACAACAGGACTATTCATGCCTTATGCGAGGCAGCAGGAGTTTGACGTCGTAGCCGATGACCGATCGTGGGGGTCGAAATGAGTGACCAGGTTGACCGAAGTGTGCTGCCGATTCGCCGGCCGTCGTTCCGTGGCGTGGCGAACAAGACGCTGGGCGGGTCGGAGCCGGATTGGGGGCTGATCGGCCATGTGCAGCCTCCGGCGGGGGCTCCGAATGTGCTGCTGGTACTGATCGACGATGCGGGGTTCGGTAATCCCGCCACGTTCGGCGGCCCCATCGACACGCCGAATTATGACCGGATGGCGGCGCAGGGCCTGCGCTATAACCGTTTCCACGTGACGGCTATGTGCTCCCCCACTCGGGCTGCGCTGCTGACGGGACGCAACCACCACGCGGTCGGCATGGGCGGCATCCCGGAGGCCTCGTCCGGTTTCCCTGGCTATTCGGCGATGCTGCCGAGGGACGCGGCGCCGTTCCCGAAGGTCTTGAAGGAGAACGGTTACTCGACGGCGGGGATCGGCAAGTGGCACCTGACCCCGGAGAGAGAGCAGGGACCGGCCGGCCCGTTCAATCACTGGCCCAACGCGTGGGGTTTTGACTATTACTGGGGTTTCCTGGCTCCCGAGGCCGGCCAGTACGACACGATGATCGCGGAGAACCAGAAGTTCATCGGGGTGGTAGACGGCAAGGACGGGAAGCCGTTCTATTTCCCCGAAGCCATGACCGACCATGCGATCGACTGGCTGCACGGCGTCCGGGGCCACGATCCGGCCAAGCCGTGGTTCCTGTACTACTCGACCGGCTGCAGCCACGCGCCCCATCATGTCTCCAAGGAGTGGTCGGAGAAGTACAAGGGCCGGTTCGACCAGGGCTGGGACCGGCTGCGTGAGGAGATTTTCGAACGCCAGAAGCGGCTCGGCGTGGTCCCGGCCGGCGCGGAGCTGACGCCGCGCGATGAGGAGATGCCGGCCTGGGACTCGCTGTCGGAGAACAGCAAGCGGCTGTTCGCGCGCCAGATGGAGGTCTACGCCGGCTATTCGGAGAACGCCGACCACCACGTCGGCCGGCTGCTGGCCGCGATCGAGGAGATGGGCGAGCTCGACAGCACGCTGGTGATCTGGATCTGGGGTGATAACGGCGCCAGCCTGGAAGGCACTCCTACCGGCACATTCAACGAGGGAACGATGGTCAACGGGCTCCCGCTGACCGATGAGGAGCAGATGCAGCTCGCGCTGAAGTGGGGCGGGCTGGAGGCCTGGGGCACCGAGATGATGTACCCGCATTACTCCTCGGCCTGGGCGTGGGCAGGGAACACGCCGTTCCGGTGGGGCAAGCAGGTCGCCTCGCATCTGGGCGGCACCCGCAACCCGATGGTCATCCGCTGGCCGGCGCGGATCACCGGCGCCGGGGGCGTGCGGTCGCAGTTCACGCACGTGACCGATGTGGGGCCGACGGTCCTGGACATCGCCGGGATCCCGCAGCCCACCCATGTCGATGGCGTCGGGCAGCAGCCGATGACGGGGGTGAGTTTCGGCGGCTCGCTGGCCGACCCGGACGCTGCCGAGCATCACACCCGTCAGTACTTTGAGAACTTCGGTAACCGGGCGATGTACAAGGACGGCTGGTGGCTGTCGATGCGGATGCCCCGGGTGCCGTGGCGGCTCGACCCGGCGCTGCTGAAGCGGTTCGCGCCCGGCGTCTGGGACCCCGATGAGGACCCGGTCGAGCTGTATTACCTGCCCGATGACTTTTCTCAGGCTCACGACCTGGCGGCTAGCAATCCGGAGAAGGTCAAGGAGCTGCAGGCCCTGTTCTGGGAAGAGGCAGGGAAGTACCACATCAAGCCGCTGCTCGCCGGGTTCGCCACCTTCTTCGGCATCTTGCCGCCGCTCGGCAGCCAGACCACCTATACCTACTACGGGGACGTGCAGAACGTGGCCCCCGGGACGATCCCGCGGGTCTACAACCACTCCTACACGATCAGCGCGGATCTGCACATCCCGGACGGCGGCGCCGAAGGAGTGATCGTCGCCGAGGCCAACCACCTCGGCGGGTTCTCGCTGTTCGTCCAGGACGGGAAGCTGAAGCACACCTACTCGTTTGTGGGCGTATTCGAGTACCGCCAGGAATCCGCAGGCGAATTGCCGACCGGAGACGTGAACGTCCAGATGATCTTCGCGGCGGACGAGGCCAAACCCGCCACGGCAGGTGAGGTGACGCTGCTGGTGAACGGCGATCCGGTGGGCAGTGGCCGGCTGGATCACACGGTGCCGTTCATCTTCAGCGGCTATTCGGGCCTGGACGTCGGCCGGGATAACGGCCTGGTCGTCGACCGGAGCTACGCCAGCAAGGCGCCGTTTACGTTCACTGGCACGGTCAAGAAGGTGGTCTTCGACGTGGCTCCGCACCCCGACGGCAAGGACGAGCTTGCCCTCCACGAGCATGCACAGCAGGCACACGCCGCCCGCGGCATCAACGCCTGACACCCGGCACCCAGCCGTAACCAAGGAGACAGCAATGAGCGACACCGAGTTCGACGTCGTCATCGCGGCATACCTGATCCCCGACCTGGCCCAGCAAGACTTCGACGCTCTCGTCAAGCTCGTCAAAGGCAAGCAGCTCACCGTGGAAGGCGTGGCCCTGGTCACCAACGACGCTGGCGGCAACGTCACCATCCAGGAGACCGGCGACCACCTGGGCCGCAAGGGCATGGAGATCGGCGGCGGGGTCGGCCTGGTCGTGGGCCTGTTCGCGCCGCCGCTGCTCGCATCGGTGGTCGTCGGCGGCGCTGCAGGTGCCCTGGTCGGCAAGTTCGCCAGGCACCGGGTCGAAAGCGGCCTGGAGGACAAGATGGGCGCCGCGCTGCCACCGGGCTCGGCCGGCATCGTCGCCATATACGACCGCGCCAAGGCTGGCACCGTCGACACGGCTCTCGCCAGCGCGGTGCGCAAATCGGTCGCCCAGGTCGACGGCCGCGGAGCCAAGAAGCTCAAAGCCGCGCTCGCCGACGCACAAGCCGGCCTGGGCGGCTAGCGAGATGGGCCATCGCGGGAATCTAGAGACGAGCACCGGAAAGCCATTGCCAACCTCGTTGGCCTTAAAGAGGGAGTGCCATGGATCCCGCAACGAAGCCGTCAGTTCTTTTCGTCTTTTACACTCACACCCAGCAGAGTCTTCGGGTGGCCGACGCGATGGCCGGCGTGCTGCGCGAGCGGGGTTGCGACGTTTCCCTGGCGGGGATCGAGTTCACCGATCCCCACTACGCGAGGAAGTTCGGCCGGTTTCCGTTCCGGCATGGGCTCCTCGACCTGCTCACGGTGCTGCCGGCGCAGACGCGCCGTTCGACCGGGCAGATCCGCATCCCTGAAGCGGCGCGGGAGGGTGACTACGACCTGGTCTGTTTCGGCTCGCCGACATGGTTTTTCACCACCAACATGCCGCTGCGCTCGTATCTGAAGTCTGCTGAGGGAGGGAAGGTGCTGGCCGGGAAGCGGTTCGCCGCGTACGTGGTGTGCCGGCGGTACTGGAGCATCAACCTGAAGGAAGTCAGGAAGCTGGGTGTCGCGCAGGGGGGCGTGTACGTCGGCGGCACCCGGTTCCAGTTCGCGGGCGGCCAGATCCGGTCGTTTCTGTCGCTGATCAGCTACTTCGGCACGGGCGAGATGCGCGAGCGCTACCTCGGGGTGGAGATTCCGCCGACCAATCTCAAGCCGGATTTCCTCGGGCAGGCCCAGGGGTTCGCGAACAAGCTGGCGGACAGCCTCGACGGCGGCCGCACCACAATGGGGGGATGAGCGCGTGAGCGACCAGACGATCGATCGCGCCGAGCTGCCGAACCAGCGTCCGCCGTTTAGGGGGGTGGTGAAGCGACGCTCGACGGCTCGCAGCCGGAGAAGGTACTTCGCGGTGCCGGCCCGGCCAGCAGATCGGAACGCACATGCTCGTCCTTAGCCTTGTTCTCATCGGCCTGGTGATCACGCTCGAACCGATCCCGCTCACCGCGTTCATCCTTGTTCTCGCGTCAAAGGGCGGCGTGCGGAAGGGCGCCGCGTTTATCTTCGGCTGGCTGCTGTCGCTCGCGATCGTGATTGCGTTCACGGTACTCGTCACCGACAACAAGCCTCCCAAGCCCAACACCGCTCCCTCGCTGGCCGCACTCGCGGCCAAGCTCGCCATCGGCGCTGGGCTGCTGGTGATCGCGATCCGGTACTACCGGAAGCTGGGTAAGCCGAAACCGCCGAAAAAGCCCCCCAGGTGGCAGACGCACATCGACAACATGACGCCGTGGTTCGCCATCGGGCTTGCCCCGCTCACCCAGCCCTGGGGACTGGTCGCCGCGGGTGTCGCGGTCATCGTCGAGGCGAAGCTCTCGTCCTGGGAGAGTTACCTGGCGCTGGCGCTGTTCTGCGTCATCGCCACATCCTCGATCCTCGCGATGGAGATCTACGCCGGCTTTCGCCCCCAGCCAGCGCAGGAGTTCCTCGCCCGGTCGCGAGGCTGGATCGATACCCATACCGACCAGGTCATCGTCATCGTGTCCCTGGTACTCGGCTTCTGGCTGGTCGCAACCAGCATGTACTACATCGTCACCTAGCAGCGCTCGCCGCCCGGGGGTCCCCGCGAGGTCAGCTTGGGTGCCGACGCACCAGCACGGCAGACAGTTCGGCCCCGATCAGCAATGACCACATCGTTGCGTACAGGTACGCGAGCAGGCCGAAGATCCCGCCGATCGTTCCGTACAGCGCGGTCGAGTTCTGGATCAGGCGCGTGAATACGAGTTCCCCGAGGGCCGTCAGCGCTAGCCATGCAATCGTGAAAGCCACAGCGCCGGGGAGGTGGTCCCGGAGTCTTAGGCCCTTCCCGGGGGTGAGCAGGCGGTAGGTAATCAGGAAAAGCGCGAATCCGCCGAACGCGAAGGCGGCGGCCTGGACCAAGCTCGCGATCGTCGTCCGGTGGGTGGCCTGCAGCCGAGCCTCAACCCCGGTGAAGAGGGCCAGGGCGACGAACGCCGCCACCATGAGGACCCCGATCACGGTGCCCCGGATCCGCCCGGTGAGCAGCCCCACCCACTCGGTGCGGAAGATCACGCCGAGAGCGTGCCGTAGCCGGCTCGCGAAGCCTGACGCCGACCACAAGAGCCCGAGCACGCCGATCACCCCGAGTGTCACTCGCCCGTTGATGGTGGCCTGCACTTGTTCGGTCACCAGCGATCCGAGGCCGGGCACCAGGCTGACCAGTTCCTGCACTGCTTTCTGCGCGGCCTCCGGGTGCCCGGCCAGCACGAAGCCCACGACGGACGAGGCGAACAGCAGCAGAGGAGGGATGGCCAGGAATGAGCCGTAGGTCAGCGCGCCAGCGTGGGTGGCCAGGTCGTCGATCCGTGGCCGGGCGGCGACCTCGCCGATTGGTGCGAGGAACTTGTACGGCAAGTGCGGGAAACGTTCATGCAGGACCTGCTGGCGCTCGTTGGCCCGGGCGCGCACCAGCGTCGACAGGCGATCCCGTTCCTGACGCTCGACTTTGCCCAGCTCGGCTTGACCCGCTTGTTCGGCCTTCACCGCCGAGCGGAGCCGCCGCGACCGTCTGGCTAGCCACCTGCGGGCGGGCCGGCCATGTTCGCTGGCATGCTCCTCGGCGGACGGGCCGTTCTTGTGCCCGGCCACTCAGAATGCCTCCTCCTTCCGCGCTCTACCCGTCGGGCGGCTGGCCGCACGGCTGGGACCCTGCCATGGCCGCTGGAGTGGATTCCTACCGCCGCCGCCGCGGCCTTCGCCGGGCCCCGACAGCAGCGTGGCACCAGCAAGGCCCATCGATTAGAACGTGCCCTGGCATCTGTCCCTGGACTTGACGATCGCTCACCGGAATTGTAGGAGCGTCATTACTTCTTTCAGCGCCGAGCTTGGAGTGAAGTTAAGATGACCTTTCATAGCTGGAGGCCTTCGCCGGTGACCACCGCGGCGCGATCACCATCCAGTCCGCGGACGCGGCCATCGGCGGACAGGCAACTCCGCCCCCAGGCACCGGCTCGTCCAGCGCGACATCGCTCCGGCGTGGGATATCGTCGAGGCTAAAATCCCTTCCGATGCCATCTACGCTCTCAGTTCCTACATCCTGCTGGCCATAGCCGGGCTCATCGGCGCCGTCGGGATCTTGACCAATTCCCAGTCCTCATCGTCGGCGCTATGCCGTAGGCCCGGAATACAACGCGATCATGGGTGTCGCGCTCGGCATCGACCAGCGAGACACTCCGGCGATTGTCCGGGGTGCCCTCGCCCTGCTGGCCGGGTTCACGGCCGCGATCATCATGACTTTGATCTTCGGGCTGGCGATCCGCTGGTTCGGTCACACGCCCGGGGCATACTCGCTCGGAGTGCGCCCGGTCTCGAGCCTGATCGACGAACCGAACCTGTTTTCCCTGATCGTCGCCGTCCTGGCCGGGATCGTCGGCGTGGTGTCACTGACCGAAGCGCGGGCAGCCGCCCTCATCGGCGTCTTCATCTCCGTCACCACAATCCCGGCCGCCGCTGACACCGGCCTGTCGATCGCCTACGCCAACTGGAGCGAGGCCCGGGGTCAGTATTTCAGCTGCTTCTGAACGTGACAGTGCTCATCGTGATCGGGGCACTGGGCCTGCGCCTCCAGCGGATCATCTGGCGTGTCCGCTCACACGCACAGGGGCAAGCCGCGGACGCTCGCGGCCAGTGACGCGAGCGGGGCCCAGGGCACCGAGACAGCACGGTTCCCGCCTGTAGCGCCCAGCGCGGAGCACGCTCTTCGGCGCGCCCGCTTCTTGCGCTGCAGTTGCCGGGCCTGCGCGGCACGCATCGGGCCGCGGAGATGATCACCCGCGTATCACGTCGTCTGTCGCTGCGCAAGCGCTCAGAGCACCGCCAGGCTGGTCACCGTCCGTAGCGGACATCGTCTCCTCCGATAGCGGCCGCACCCGCTAACCATGGCGGCGAGCACCGGAAATTCCCCGCCTGCGGGCAATGGTCTAAGAGAGCCGCGCTGCGTGTCGGTCGTGCCTGGCATCTGTCGCCGCATCTACGCCGGCTTCCTCGGCATCGACGCCGACGTTAGGACAGGACGACGCCCGCTGCTGTCGTGCTGGCCGCTGCGGTTCAGCTTTCGGACGACTGACGCGTCTCGATTCCTCTGGCTAGGGCCGAAGGCTCGATTGTGGCACTTTTCTCGCGCCGCCGATCGCAACCATTGGTTCCCGGCCTGATGCCGTAGCGATCGAACGCAGAGTCGAAACATGCTCCTGACATGGGTGGGCGCAACTGGGGATCGAACCAGTGACCCCTCGCTTGTAAGGCGAAATATGGGCTTTGAGGAGTACCTGGTCAGAACCTCGTACCTGCCGTCTGACCTGCTGGAACGTGGGCTCCGGTGGTCTGGAATAGTCTGCACGATGGGCCTACCACTGGCCCTAGTTAGGCCCCAGAACCCTGAGCTGTTCGAGCCCTCGAACGTACTAGCGAGCAGACCCATGGCTGACCGCCTGATCGGGCACGCGGCGGGCACCATTGGCGCGGCGCCGGGCTTAGGCGTCGTCGTCTGCCTCTGCCTCTGCCTCTGCCTCTAATTCGCCCTCTAGCTCAGCTTCGGCTACGGCGACCACGAATCCCAGGCCCTCGGCGATGTTCGCCGCCGCCGAGACCACGCGGGCCGTGCCCACGATGGGTGCCACTGCGATGAGAATGTCTTCGACGTCATCGAGGGTGATGCCGGAGTCGGCCGCCGCTTCGACGTTGAGCGCATAGGACGCAGCGGTCGCGTCCACGGCGACCAGGGCGGCGATCCGGGCAATCATGAACTCGCGTGGGGGCAGGTCGCTGCTCTCCAGCGATGCGGCGGTCATCACCGCGAGGGTGTCCATGACTGGCGTGTCACTGTCGGGCATAGCGGAGTCCTTTCAGAACGGGAGCAGCCAACTAATCGTCCTCTGGTCGCGCTCGTTCCGCCAGACCCACAGGCCACGGGGCCAGGCTGCACTCGCCAGGATTCACAAGATCTTTTAGGAGCTGCGAGGAAATTGTGAGACTCGAGGCCCCCGGGACAGAGATCCAGGGCCTTGCTCGCTCCCGGAACAAGGTCCTGACCTGTGGCTACACTGGCGCGCTCGGAGGGAGTCGCACCCCAGCCTTCAGATCCGTAGCAAGATCAGAGTCGTCCACCAGCGGCCAGGTTCAGTGATCCTGACCTGCCTGCGGGGTTCGTCGCGGCCCCGGCCGCTCCACTCTCGTCCAGAGTTATCCGGCGCCGTTGTTAGCAACAGTGTTAGCAAGATCGCCGATCTTCACTGGCGCACGTGCCGTTGAGTCAGTCCTCCAGCTCCGACTTTGCCCTGGAGGTAATCATCCCGGCTGATCTCACCGTTCGCGTAGCGCAGTCGCAAGGCGTCCCTGGCCTCTTGCGGGCCCGGCGATTCAGTCGCGCGGATCTGGCGTGACCGGCTCTGTGCCGGCTGGCAGGGCTCGTCGAAGCAGCGCCAGGCGCCCAGGCCCGTCGCCGTCCTGCGCGGCCCTCTTCTGCCGCGCCCGGGTGGATGAGCCAACAGCTCCCGGCGTGCTCGCCTACGTCGACGAAGCACCTGTCGCGTGGTGCGTGCTTGGCCCGAGCACCTAGTTCACCCGGATGCAGCGTAGCTGGATGGATCGAAGTCAAATTCGAATGCAGCAGGTGGTTCGGTTGAGGGCAGCCTGATCCCGGTGAGGCCAGAGATGGCGGGATCGGACGTGGTCATCGTCCCGGAGGCAATGCTGCTGAACTGCGGACACGCTGGTCACCGGCAGCGATGACGGCTTACGCGCTTAGTTCGGGACGAAGAGGGCGCCGGTTCATACCGCCGTCCCGACCCCGGAGGCTGCAGGTCACGGCTCCAGTCTGCGAGCCGCAACCCTCACTGCTCCCATTCGATGTCTGATTCTGGAAGCGAAAAATCGAAGCCGATTTTGCCGGAAGAGGGCTGCTGAGCGGCGCGAGCAGTGCTCCCGCTGGGTTCAGGTCTCTTGCGTGGCATGCCGTCGCCAGAGCGGTGTCACCCCCGGCCGGGTGAGGTGCCGGAGCCGCCAGCATGTGACGATCTCGGGCATGGACAAGACCCTGGTCGCCGTTGGCGTGATCTGCTGGCATGAGCGGTGGCATGTTGCCGCCGGGCACATTCGACGTGGACACTGCCCCGGAATTCGCCTTGCCCGGCGGTGACGATGTGGTGGCTGCCGTGATGCCGGAGGCGAGTTTGCCGGGCGCGCGCTCGCAGCGTTGGCTCGCGCGCCTGAGCTTCGTGCTCGTGGGTGTGGCGATCGTGATTCTGGCGGTTTTTGCTGGGCTGAAGAGCGTCGCGATGCTGGCCGTCGGTCTGGGGGCCGCCGCGGTGACCCTGGCCGCGGCGTACTTCTTCCTTTCCCAGCGTGGCGCGCGGCGCTGGCTGTCGCTCGCGGTCTTCATCCTTGCGCCGATCACGGTGATCGTCGTCTACGCGTTCGCTGGGCTGCTGTGGGTGGCGGTTGTGTCGGCCGCCGCGTGGCTGCTCGCGGGCATGACCGCGCGCTCGGCGCTGACTGGTGAGCAACCGGACTGGCGCATGCCCGAGCACCCGGCGGAGCCGCCTGCCGCGCACCCGTATCTGATCATGAACCCGAAGTCCGGCGGCGGGAAGGTGGGGAAGTTCGATCTGAAGAGTAAGGCAGAAGGACTTGGCGCCGAGGTATTCCTGATGAGCGGGCCTGAACCAGTCGACGTCGCCGAAGTGGCTCGTGAGGCTGTTGCCGGGGGTGCCGATCTGCTTGGCGTCGCCGGAGGCGACGGCACGCAGGCCCTGGTGGCCGGCGTCGCCGCCGAGCACGGCATCCCGTTCATCGTGATCACCGCTGGCACGCGCAATCACTTTGCCCTCGATCTCGGGCTGGACCGGGACGACCCTTCGGCGTGCCTTGGCGCGCTGTCCGATGCCGTCGAACTGCGCGTCGACCTCGGGGTGATCGGCGGCCAGACGTTCGTCAACAACGCGTCATTCGGCGCCTACGCCGAGGTGGTCGAGACCCCGGCCTACCGTGGCGACAAGCTGAACACGACGCTGAACACACTCCCGGACCTGCTGCAAGGCCACCGCGGAGCACGGCTCGCGGCACGAGCAGACGGCGCGGAGATCAAGGCACCACAGGCTCTCCTGGTAGCCAACAACCCGTACGGAACCGGGGACATTGCCGGCCTGAGCCGCCGTGCGCGGCTGGACCGCGGTGTGCTCGGTGTGGTGGGCGTCAACGTGAGCGGCGCGCGGCAGGCTGTCGGCCTGCTCTACGGGACACATGCAGCCGGGCTGAGCGTGCTGACAGCGAAGACGATCGAAATCAGTGCCGACGCACTGCAGATCCCGGTCGGCATTGACGGCGAGGCGGTATCGATGTCCACGCCAGTAGAGTGCACGATCCGTCCCGGCGCGCTCCGCGTCTGGGTACCGCGGGACCGGCCAGGTGTCGCCCCGCCGAAGCCCCCGGTGAACTGGGCCACGCTGCGGCACCTCGTAGCGCCCCGGAAGCGGCCATCTCTGCCGGAGGCGGACTCAGGCACGGCGCACGCGACATAGGGGCGGTCTGGCACGAGACATCACCCGTTCGGCTCGGAGGGAGTGGCCATGACAGCGAAGACCGAGGGCGCGGCTGGAAGGCGTGGCGCGCAGGCATCTGCCCGGGGTCCGGCGCGGGCCGCGGCGGCGGAGCAGCTGAGCCGTGCGGACCGGGCGGCCAGGGGGAAGGCTGCCCGGGCAGCGGCTCCGCTGGAGTCGCATGCGGAGTTCCAGCCCGATGGGTCGCGGGATCCGGTCGGGCTGCTGCTGGAGCAGGCTACGTCGCGGGTGCCGGAGCTGGTACCGGTCCGGCACGGGCGGATGCTGGTCTCCCCGTTCACGTTCTACCGCGGCGCAGCGCTCCCGATGGCGGCGGACCTGGCCACCACGCCCGCCTGCGGCCTGCGGGTGCAGCTGTGCGGGGATGCCCACCTGTCGAATTTCGGCGCGTTCGCCTCACCGGAACGGCGCCTGGTCTTCGACGTCAACGACTTCGACGAGACCCTGCCCGGCCCGTTCGAATGGGATGTCAAGCGGCTGGCCGCGAGCCTGGCCGTGGCCGGGCGGGACAACGGGTTCCCCGCCAAGGCCCGCCGCAAGATCGCCCTGGCGGCGGCCGAGGCCTACCGCACGGCCATGCGCAGCTTCGCCCAGCAGCCCCTGCTGGACGTTTGGTACGCCCACCTGGACATCGAGCCGGCCCTCGCCGAGTTCCGGTCCCAGGTCAAGGCGAAAAGGCTCAAGGTCGCCGAGAAGCTGCTGGCCAAGGCCCACACCAGCGACAGCACGAAAGCGCTGGCCAAGCTGACCACCGTGGTCGACGGGCGGCGGCGGATCATCAGCGACCCGCCGATGATCGTCCCCGTCGAAGAGGTCTTCCCCGGCGTGCAGGCCGACGCCCTCTACGAACTGCTCCGCGTCGTGCTGGGCAAGTACGGGCGCACCCTGCAATCCGACCGGCGGCACCTGCTGGAGCAGTTCACGATGGTCCAGGTGGCCCGCAAGGTCGTCGGGGTCGGCAGCGTCGGCACCCGCGCCTGGATCCTGCTGATGGACGCCGCCGACGGCGTCGAGCCGCTGTTCCTGCAAGCCAAGGAAGCCCAGCCCTCGGTCCTGGCCGGCTACTGCGGGCGCAGCCGGTATGCCAACCAGGGCGAGCGCGTCGTCGCCGGCCAGCACCTGATGCAGGCCCAGAGCGACATCTTCCTCGGCTGGACCCGCGTCCCCGCACCCGACGGCGTGGACCGCGACTTCTACGTCCGCCAGCTGAAGGACTGGAAATTCTCCGTGCCGATCGAGCAGATGCTCCCCGTCGGCATGACCATCTACGCCCGCCTGTGCGGCTGGACCCTCGCCCGGGCGCACGCCCGCTCCGGCGACCGCATCGCCCTGGCCGCCTACCTCGGCGGCTCCGCCAGATTCGACCAGGCCATCGCCGACTTCGCCGAAACCTACGCCGACCAGAACGAACGCGACTACGCCGCCCTCCAGGCCGCCGTCAAAGACGGCAAGGCCCAAGCCACCACCGAAATCTAAGGCGGCAGCTAGCGCCAGGTCAGGCTACTCCGCCGCGGGCATAGGTGCCGCGCATCCGCGGCCGGGCCCGGCAGCCCTGGTTTTAGGGGCAAAGCAGTCTCAGATGACGATCAGGCGGATGCTGTAAGCGATGAGCCAGAGACCCAGGATCAAGCTCCCCCAGATGATCACCTGGTCGGTGCGGGTGCCTATCCAGGTCCTGAACCTGGCCAGGAACGCCTGGCTCTGGTCGGGCTTGATACCGGCGTAGATCTCCATGGCGAGGTAGGACGCCGAGGCTAGTACGCAGAACAGGAACAGCGCGAGGTAGCTCCCGGCACTGGACAGTTTGGCCTCGACGACAGTGGCAGCGCCCGCGCCGATCAGAACCCAGGGCTGGAGGGCGGGCGCCAGGCCCATGGCGAACCATTGGGACATGTTGTCCACGTGCGCCTGCCACTTCGGTGGCTTCTTCGGCTTCTTCGGTCGCCCCATCCTCCGGCGCTGCCGGAGCGCAATCGCGACGAGGATGACCCCGAGAGCAATCTTCACCGCCAGATCTGCGAGTGATGGCGCCGTGTTCGGCTTGGGGGGATTATTGCCAGTAGCGAGCACGGTGACCGTGACCACGATCGCCAGGGACGCCAGCCACCCGAACACGAACGCCGCGCCTTTTCGCACCCCGCGCTTGGAAGGCAGCACGATGAGGAATGCCGTCAGCGGCAGCGGGTCGAATGCTATCGCCAGGCCGATCAGGACAAGGTCAAGCACCACGGCTGTCTCTCCCTTCTCACCCTGGTGGAAGGGGGTCCTGATGCTGGCGCAGCCGGGTTTGGCATTTCATCCCGGCTGGCCGGGGCGCCGTATACGGACACGTATGTGCCAGAGCGGGTGGGCGGCACCCGGCCCGTCTCGCCGGTCGCCGACCGGCGCGGATAGTGCATGGTCTGCGGCGATAACGGCTACGGCTGGCATCACGGCGCCGATGGTCATGCCGCCGGTGCGGTGGTTGGCTCTGCTGGCTGGCTGGCCTCGATGGGCTGGCGGGGGATGAGGACGGCCAGGACGAGGCCGATGAGAGCGATCACCAGCATCACGGTGAGGGCGACGGCGAACGGCTTTCCCTCAGGAAGGGCGACGGCGACCAGGACCGAGCCGACCAGGGCGGTGCCGAAGGAGGAACCCAGGTTGGAGACACTGCGGGACAGGCCGGAGATGTCGCCCTGGTCGGCGTCGGGGAAGCTGGACTGGACCACGTTGACCGACGAGGTCAGCATGACGCCCACCCCGGCGCCGAACAGCAGCAGCCCCGGCACCCAGGTCCAGATGCCCGAGTGCGCCCGGACCAGGACCAGCAGCAAGATCATGCCGACCGCGGTGGCCAGGAACCCGGCGATGATCAGCCACCGTTGCGGGTGCCGCCGGGCGAACCGGCCGGCGCTGGCCGAGGCGGCCAGGATCCCGATGGTGGCCGGGGTGAGCATCAGGCCGGTCTGGATCGCGTTGTACTTCCAGACCTCCTGGAGGTAGACCGAGACCGTGAAGAATGACCCCTGCAGGATCAGCCACTGGATGGTCTGGGTCCCCAGCCCGAGGTTGGCGATCTTGTTGCGGAACAGCCGCAGCGGCAGCAGCACATCCCGGCCCTTACGCTCGCGGGACCGGACATGCAGGAAGAACCACAGCAGGAACAGCGCGCCGATGGCCACGAACAGCCACACCGGGGAAATCGAGCCCTTCGGGATCACCACCGTGCTGCCGATGGTGAAGTTCTGCCGTGACTTGCCGAAGCCGTAGGTCCGGGACTGCAGCAGCCCGAGCACCACGAAGAACAGCCCCGCCGCTGACAAGATGGCCCCGGTGAGGTCGAACCGCGGACGCGGCCCTGCGGGGGCCGGGTCAGTGATCTTACGGGCGAGCAGGATAATCCAGGCCACCACCAGGACCTGCAACCCGAACGAGGCCCGCCAGCTGATCGCGCTGGTCACCAGGCCGCCGATCAGCGGCCCCGCGGCGGCGCCTAGGCCGCCCGCGCCGCTGACCACCCCGAAGTAGCGGGCCCGCGACTTGACGTCCGGGAACGCCACCGTGACCAGGATGTAGATCGGCGGGATCATCAGCGCCGAGCCCACGCCCTCCAGCAGCGAGTACCCGAAGATCAGCAGCCCCAGTCCCTGCGCCAGCGCCGCCAGCAGCGCCCCGACCCCGTAGACGCCCAGGCCCAGCACAAAGCACCTCTTGCGCCCCCAGATATCGGTCAGCTTGCTGCCCGGAATCATCAACGCCGCCATCGTGAGGGTGAACAACGTGATCGCCGTCTGCACGCCCGCCACCGTCGTGCCTAGGTCCGTGGCGATCGCGCTGATCGCCACGTTCATGTTCGTGGCCGCATAACTCGCGATGAACTGAGCCAGCGCCAGCGGCAAGATCATCGCCCTGGCCGCGGCCCCCGCCCCCGCCTCAGAAGCAGTCGTATCAGTCACCGCAGCCCCTCACCCCCTGCCAACCTGGTGGGTGCTGATCGGCGGGCTAGACATCCCAGGAGTTTGCCGAGTTCCCAGAGCAGGGGCTCGTCGTGCCCACCCGTTCCAGTGGGTGAGCTGGTTGCTGACGTCATTGTTCTCCCGCCCCGGGCAGAATCGCGAACCTTGAGTTCTTCGGCCCGTTCGAATCGCCTCTGAACGTTGTCACCCTACCCGGGGGTGATTCCTCTCAATTTCTCACTCCCCAGACCCTAGCCGCCGCTCAAGTCATCGCTCAGCCCGCTTGTCTTGGAAGCGGTGTGTCAGTCATCACGGCCGCTCACCCGCCGACGTCACTGTGCACCGGACAGCCTGGCGGGTGGAGCGGCTGCTGCCCGCGGTGAAGTTTGAGGTGTTCCTCGTATGCTGTGACGCCAGCAGCAATCGGGTAGGGCCCGCGAATCCGCTGCAGCTCAGGTGAGACGTTGCGGTAGTCGAGCTCGGGCTCGTCCCCACAGCCGCTGACAGGAGCGGTTCGGGTGTATGCCGCGGCTACGGCGCCTCCGGTGTCATCCACGCCGCAGCCGTGACCCTGCCCGGGTGACTACTACGAAGCCACCGCGCTGCCGTGCAGGGCTTCCTGGACAGCCTTTTCGTCCTCCTTGGACAGGGAGGTCTTCAGGACGGTGCCGCCGTACTTGCTCATCGCCTCGAGGGCCTTGTCGGGAGTCACCTTCTCCAGCATGAGGAACAGCGCCGAGGTGCCCGGCTTGACCATGTCGCGCACCTGCTCTTGGAACTGCTTGTCGATGCTGGTCTTGGCCAGTTTGCCCATGAGGGCGCCCAGTCCGGCGCCGATGGCCAGGCCGAAGACCGGGATGAAGAAGAGCAAGCCGAATAGGAACCCCCAGAACATGCCCCAGGTCGCTCCGGCACCGACCGCGTGATGGTTGGTGTGGACGTGGTAGCTGCCGTCTTTGTCGCGCACGATCACCGCGATGGCGTCCGGCTGGATGATCAGGTCTTGAGCCAGCCGGCGTGCCTCGCCGGCGGCGGCTTCCGCAGTCGTCTCATCCGGGTATCCGATAGCGATCAGATCAGCCATGATTGGGCCCCTTTCTCATGCGTCGTTATGCCTAACCCTGCTATCGGCGTCCCGCCCAGTCCTCACCCCCTCGCGGGTGAGTTCTTCTTTCGCCAGACGAGCAGCTGCCCGGCGATGACGAGGCGCCGGCCCTGCGCAATGCTGTTATCCGAGGGTGGCGACGAGGGTCGCCTTGATGGTGCGGAGGCGCACGCGCCTTCCCGGGCTCAGGCGTTAAGCGCTACGCCTCGTCGGCCAGGAACGGGTGGTGGTGGTAGCCGGACTCGTCGAGTACGGCGACCGTCGACTCGGGCACTTCGATGAAGGCCCCGGGCAGGTCGTTCAGCGGCTCCGAGACCACGACGTGGGCACGCTTGCCGAAGGCGCGCAGCCGCGCGGCGTCCGGGTACATCTGCCGCAGCGTGGCGATGTCGGCGGAGTGGAACAGGGTGCGCGTCTGGTGCTGCGAGGAGTACCGGAAGGCCCACACGGTTATGCCGTCGGAGACTGCGACGGTGCCCTGCATCGGGAAGGTCACCCCGTGCTCGTGGCCGGCCGACTCCACCATCTGGATGGCCTTCGCCATCGCGGCGATGGGATCCTCACGCAGCCCCAGGGTCAGGGCGAGGTGGAACAGAACCTCCGAGTCGGTGGTCCCCTGGATGTGGGGGTACAGCGACGGCTCCACGGCAAAGGCCAGATCGCGCTTCACCGAGCCGAACCCGGCGATGGCTCCGTTGTGCATGAACAGCCAGTTCCGGAACCGGAACGGGTGACAGTTGGTCTGCTGAATCGGCGGGTCGGCCGCGGCGCGGACGTGGCTGAAGAACAACGGCGACTCGATGGCCTGAGTGAGCTCACGCAGGTTCTGGTCATTCCATGCGGGCTCGGTACTTCGGAAGATTCCGGGGACATTGCCCTCTTTCGGGTCCGCCGGGTACCAGCCGAACCCGAACCCGTCACCGTTGACCGTCTCCGCTCCGAGCGGAGAATCCAGCGACTGCGCGATGAGCGAGTGCTGCGGGTGCAAGATCACCTCCGACGGCCGCAGCGGCTCCCCGCAGTACGCCAGCCAACGACACATGGGGTGAACCTCCCCGACCCAGACGGCTTATCGCAGCTCAGGATTTCCGACGATCGCCAGCGCGCGGGCCACCCGCCAGGGCCGTTGGTCCCCAGAGGAAGACTCCTCTGTCCCGGGCGCAGGCCGGTCCGCCGCACAAAGCACCTCTTGCGCCCCAGATATCGGCGTTGATGATTCCGGGCAGCAAGCTGACCCCGCCCCGCCTCAGAAGTCTTATCAGTCACCGCAGCCCCTCACCCCCGCCAAAGGCAAGCTGAGCCGCCGCCGGCGTGGGGTTGATCATAGGTCGGCACGGCTGCCTCCTGGTGCGGCCATCTGCGCCGCCACTGCCTGATCGATGTTTCCGTGGATCTTGTCGTCACCGATGCGGTCGAGGACGCCGTCGCGGTGTAGCACGTCGCGGACCGCGGGCTTCACCCGGGCGAGCCGCAGGGTCATACCGGCCTGCTCGGTGAGGTCGAGGATCTCGTGCATCTTTGCCGACCCCTGGGAGTCGATGAAGTCCATTCCCTCGCAATCGAGCACGATGCCGGTGACGCCCGTGGTCGACAATGCGACCTCCCGGATCCGGTCCTCCAAAGCGTCCGAGGTGGCGAAGAACAGGCCGCCGTCCAGCCGGAGAACCACGACCCCGGGGAACTGCTCGTCGCCGGGGTGCTCATCCAGCTCCCGGAAGGCCTGAGTGCCTGGCTGCCGTCCCAGCAGCGGCATGCGGGGGCGCGTGGCCACCGAGATGAGCCAGATCAGCGAGAGCCCGATCCCGATCAGCACTCCGGCGAGCACGCCGACCAGGAGCGTCCCGATGATTGCCGCGATCGCGATCCAGAAGTCGAAGCGCGCCACCCGGGCGAGGCGGCGCATCTCGGGGACGTCCATCATCCCCATGACCACAGCCTCGATGATCAGGGCGGCGAGCACAGGTTTTGGCAGATTCGAGAAGACCGGCGCTAGCACCAGAAGCGTGAGCAGGACGATCACGCCGGAGGTGAGCGACGCCAGGCCGGTGCGCGCACCGGTGTGGTCGTTCAGTGAGCTCGCGGACAGGCTCGTCGAGACCGGCATTCCCTGGAACAGGCCGGCGCCGGCGTTCGCCATGCCCTGGGCGGCCGATTCCTGGTTGATGTCGATGCGGTAGCGGTGCCTGGCGGCGAAGGTCCGGGCGTCGCCGGCGGTTTGCGAGAACCCGATGAGGACGAGCGCCACCGCAGCGAGGGCAATCGTGCTCGCGTGATCCCGCAGCAGCGAGGCGTCGGGGACCTGCAGGGACGGCAGCCCCCTGGGCACCTCGCCGACCAGGGCCACCCCGTGAGCGCCGAGGTCGAACAGCCAGGACGCCACCAGACCGCCGACGACCAGGACCAGGGCACCAGGGATGCGCGGTGTGATTATCCGCACCCCGAACACCACCGCGAGCGCGACGGCGCCGACGGCCACGGTCGCCAGGCTGGCATCGCCGAGCGTCCCGATCCAGGACCACAGCTCCTGGATCGGGTTCGAGCCGGTAACCTTTGTCCCGGTGAGCTTGGGAAGCTCGCCGATCACGACGTCGATCGCCGCGCCGAACAGGAAGCCGGTGACCACGGCCCGCGACAGGAACTGCGCGATCCACCCCATCTTGAGCACCGCGAGGAGAAGGAACAGCAGGCCGGAAACGAGGGTGATCATCGCCACGAAGGACGCCGCGTCCTGGATGCCCTTGACCCCGGCCACCGCCACGGCGCTGGCGGCCACGGCCGCCAGCCCCGAGCTCGGCCCGGTCGAGATCTGCCGGCTCGTTCCGAAGATCGCGTAGAGGATCGCGCCGGCGGCCGCCGCGTAGAGGCCGTTCTGCAACGGGATCCCCGCGATCCCGGCGTAGCCGAGGTTCTTCGGAACGATCAGGGCAGCGACGGCAACCCCGGCGATGAGATCGCCCCTGACCCAGCGGCGCTCATAGGACCGGATCCATCCGGCCATCGGCACGAACCGCCACCGGTCCCGCACCGGGGCCGACCCAGGCCCGCTCATCGGGCTGCCTGTTGTCCGACCTGAACCTGGGTGTCCATTCTCCAGCACCTCGCCTGTCCTGAGTAGCTACCTGCCGGACGGGTTCACGTGTCGGCTGCCGTTATGGTCAGGTGCCGGGCCGGGACCGGCGCGTGCTGATCGCCGGGCTAGGAGCTTGCCGAGTTCCCAGAGCAGCAGAAGGGCCAGGGCGGGCACGAGCGCCCACGCGAACTCGCGCATGCTGATCTGGGTGGTTCCAAGCAGGCGCCGGAAGGCGTCCAGCTGGGTGACGAGCACCGCCAGGACGAACTCCCCGAGCGCCGCCCAGTTCATCTGCTTGCTGTCGAAGGTGGCGGTGGTCAGCACCGTGCCGGTCTCGCTGCGGCATTCGAAGGCGGCCACGATCAGGCAGAGCGCGAACGACGTGAACGCCATCGCGTTGCCGATGTGAACGCTGCCGAAATGGGACTGCCCGAGATGGATCAGGGACAGCAGGCCGATGGTGATGGCCAGCCCGGCGAGCCCTACCGTGACCATCACCGGCCTGGTCAGCACCGACTCGCCCCGGGGGCGCGGCTTGCGGGCCATGAGCCCCGGGCTTTCCCGGTCGAAGCCGAGCGCGAAACCGAACGGCGCGTTGACCACGAAATGGATCCACAGGACCTGCGCGGGGCTGAACGGCTCGCCAGCGGCGATGTTGAACAGGGTCGCGCCCAGGAAGGTCAGCACGAAGACGACCAGCAGCACCAGGACGAACCTGATGTACTTGGTGAGGTTGTCGTAGATCTTGCGACCCTGCTCAACCGCGAAGACGATCGTGGCGAAGTTATCGTCAGAAAGGATCATCCGGCCGGCGTTCTTGGCCACCTCCGTGCCGGTCCCCATCGCGATCCCGATGTCGGCCGCCTTGATGGCCGGGGCGTCGTTGACGCCGTCGCCGGTCATGGCCACGACCTCGCCTTTCTTCTTCAGCGTGTCGGCGAGCAGGACCTTGTGCTCGGGGGCGACCCGGCCCACGACGCCGATGTGCTCGATACGGGCCAGCCGCTCGGCCTCGGGCAGAGCCGCGAAGTCCGCGCCCAGGATGGCCTCACCGCCGATGCCGACCTGCTTGGCGATAGCCGCGCCGGTGATCACGTCATCGCCGGTCACCATCCGGACCCGGATGTGGGCGGCCTGGGCGCTGGCCACCGCGGCCGTGGACTCGTCCCGGGGCGGGTCAACCATGCCGACCAGGCTGGTCATCTGCAGATCGGTGACGTAGCCGAGCAGGTCGCCGTCGGCGTTGAAGCTGCCCGGCTCGAGGTCCCGGGTGGCGGCGGCCATCACCCGCTGGCCCGCGCCTTCCATGCGCTCCATGTGGTCCCGCGCCCGCTCGCTCAGGCCGGCATCCCACGGGATGGCCTTGCCGCCCGACAGGGCGGTGGCCGCGCGGGACATCACGGCCGGCGCCGCGCCTTTGACGAAGCACCGCACGACCGGGCGCCCCGACGCGTCCACGGCCGAGTTGAAGGTGGCCATCAGCTTGTAGATCGGGTCGAACGGGAGGGCAGCCAGCCGGGGCAGGCTCTCCCGCGTGCCGTCGATGTCCAGCCCGGCCTTGTGGCCCAGCACCAGCAGAGCGCCCTCGGTGGGATCACCGACCACCTTGCCGTGGACGAGCGTGGCGTCGCTGGCCATGAGATAAGGCAGGATCGCGTCCTCGATGGTGGCCGTGGCGCCCGCGACATGATGGACCTTGCCCTCCAGGCCGTAACCGATACCGGAGATCGTGAAGCGGTCGGTCGGGTCCACAACCTCGACCGCGGTCATCTGGTTCATCGTCAGGGTGCCGGTCTTGTCGGAGTTGATCGCCGAGGTGAACCCCAGCGTCTCGACCGAGGGCAGGTCCTTCACGATCGCGTTGCGCTTGGCCAGGTCCACACCGCCGAGCGACAAGATCGTCTGCGTCACCGTGGGCAGCGCCTCGGGTATCGCCGCGATGGCCAGCGAGATCGCGCTGACGAACAGCGCGTCCCACGCCTGGCCGCGGCTGCGGCCCAGCGCGAACATCACGACCATGGTCAGCCCGGCCGCCGCCGCGATCCACAAGGTGAGCCTGTTGAGCTCTCTCGTCAGGGGCGATTCTTCCCGGGCCGTGGCCGACAGCATCCCGGAGATCTTCCCCAGCTCGGTGCCGGCGCCCGTGCCGGTGACGAGCATGATGCCGCTGCCGTGCGTGACCGGCGTGTTCATGAACGCCATGTTGCTCTGATCACCGGGGCCCAGCCGGTCACCGGCCAGCGTCTCAGCGTCCTTGGCTGACGGAGTGCTCTCCCCCGTCAGCGCCGACTCATCAATCTGCAGCGCGCTCGCCTCGATGATCCGGCCATCGGCCGGTACCTGATCCCCGGCGGCGATCAGCACCACATCGCCGACGACCAGCTGCTCAGCCGGGATCTCGGACTCGGCGCCGTCCCGCCGCACCCGGGCGGTCGCCTTCATCATCGACTTCAGCGCGTTCATCGCGCTTTCGGCCTTGCCCTCCTGCCTGAGCCCGACCACCGCGTTCAGCACCGTCAGCAGCACCAGCAAGACCCCGGTGCTCCACTCCTTGATCACCAGCGACACCACCGCGGCGGCGACCAGGATGATCTGCATGTAACTGCGGTACTGCTCCAGGAACCGGCGCCACCCCGGCTTCGGCTTCTCCTCCGGCAGTGCGTTCGGGCCGTTCGCGCCCAGCAGCTCAGCCGCCCGCTCAGCCGTCAACCCGACGACCGGATCTACGCCCAGAGCCGCCGCGACCTTGTCGGGCGAGCGCGAATACCAGTTCTGGGCCGTCGTGGCGGGCTGTCCCGTGGCGTCGGCTTGCACCGCCATGTCCATGCCCTCCGATCCGGACACGCGCTAGCCCGGCTGGCCCTTGGGCCGGGCCCTGCTGGCCCGTGGTGCCGCCTGCGCCGGCTGATCGGGGCTCCGAGCCTTCGGAGACTGGCGTACGTCCCCGCCAACCTGGCTGGGCGCCGCCTTGGCCTCTTCCTTCGCCTCTCCTCTGGCGTCCGCCTTGGCTTGCTTGGCGTCCGCCTTGGCTTGCTTGGCGTCCGCCTTGGCTTGCTTGGCGTCCGCCTTGGCTTGCTTGGCGTCCGCCTTGGCTTGCTTGGCTGCGAACGGGTCGCTAGGGGTGCCCTTGGGCGCTTGGGCCTCGAGTTCACTCTTGACAGCCAGCAATTGCTGCCGCCTGTCCGCGGTCACTTCCGGGTACTGCGGATCGATCTCGATCAGGGTGTGCGCGAGAACCGCAGCCGTGCAGATGCGGGCGAACCACTTGCGGTCGGCCGGTATCACATACCACGGTGCCCAACGCGTGCTAGTGGCGGACAGCATCTCCGAGAACGCCTTCTGGTAGTCGTCCCAGCGCTGGCGCTCCCGGACGTCGGCGGCGGAGAACTTCCAGTTCTTCTCGGGCAGATCGAGCCGCTTGAAGAAACGGGTCCGCTGCTCCTCCCTCGACAGGTTCAGGAACAGCTTCACCACCTTGAAACCGTTATCGGACAGGTAGCGCTCCCAGTCATTGATCTCGCGGTAGCGCCGGTCCCACACGTCCTTGCCCTTGGCCCCCTCCGGCAGCTTCTGCCGGTCGAGATTCTCCGGGTGCACCCGGACCACCAGGACCTCCTCGTAGTGCGACCGGTTGAAGATCCCGATATCGCCGCGCGCGGGCAGCCGGCAGGCATACCGCCACAGGTAGTCGTGGTCAAGTTCCTCGGCCGACGGCACCTTGAATCCGCTCACCTGCACGCCCTGCGGGTTCACCCCGCTCATGACGTGGCGGATCGTCCCGTCCTTGCCGCCGGCGTCGAGCGCCTGCAGGCACATCAGGACCCCGTAGGCGTCCTGGGCGGCCAGCCGTGCCTGATAGTCGGCCAGCAGCGCGATACCTGTCTTCAGCAGCTGCCTGCCGTCTTTCTTCTTCAGGAAGCCCGCCTTATAGCCTGGGTCGAAGTCCCTGGCCAGGTTCACCTTCGATCCCGGCTTGACCCGCAGCGGCTTGATCAGCTCGGCGATGCGCTTGGCTCTGTTGTCGGCCATCCTCGTCGGTCCTTTCTCCGTCGGGTGAACGTGCCTCGGCGCCCGCCCAGCCCACGAGCAACACCGGAACGCGCCACAACACAGCTGGGGCGGGGCTCGTGGACGAGGGCCGTGCACACGAACGTCGAGAAGGCCGCGCCGACTGCCGTGCTACGCGGCTTCGGCTTTACCTCCGTACGCGGCGAGCGCGTAGATTACGAGGGCGCCGATGGCGATGTAGGTCAGCGACCATATCGGGTAGTAGGGCATCCACCAGATGGCGCTGATGCAGCCGATCGCTCCGGCGGCGATCCCGACCCACCGGCCGACCTGCGACCCGCTGAGCACCAGGAACCCGCACAGAAGGAGCACGACAGCCACGACGAGATAGACCCAGCCGTAGGTCTTGAGGCTGTGCCCGAAGATCGCACCTTGGAGATTGTCCGGCAGCACCCCGTGATAGCTGAAGGCCCAGATCGCGTCGAAGACCCGCATCACGCCCGCCACGCCCAGCACGATGGCTGCGAAAACTACCCACCCTCCGCCACGCCTATCCATGATCGTTCCCTTCCCCTGGACGCCGACATTGCTCTCGGCGCGCTCACGAGGACCATGCGGCCCATTGACGCGTGACCGTCATGTGCTGCTGCTCCTGTTCGAGACGCCTTCCGGTACTCTGTCCAGGCCCTCTCGGGGCGTCGTCACCCTTTCAGGGGTGATTCCCGCCTATTCCGGCGGCTTTGGCGCTGATGGCAGCGCTGCTCGCCGTGGCAGACCTCAGCGCGGAACCGCCTGGAGCAGTTGCTCTCCCAGCGGGCGCAGACTCAGAGCAGGCGCAGGTCGACGGCCCGCTCGATGGCCTCCGGGCGTGAGGTCACACCGAGTTTCTGATAGATGGACCGCAGATGGGTCTTTACCGTGTTGCGCGAGATGTACAAGGTGGCGGCCATCTGCAGATAGGTGCTGGCCGGCAGGAGCTTCAGGATGCGCAACTCGGCAGTGGTCAGCGGCTCGGCAAGCACGTGACCGGACCGGAACGCGCCCGCCTGGACGGCGCGCACCTCGAGAGCCGCGACGATCAGGTGCTCCGTGAACGGGTCTGATCGCATTCGTGTCGAATGCTCGACCAGGTAGCTGGTCACCTGGGGCGCGGTCGTGACGACCGTGTTGACGAAGCCCTCCTGGCGGGCTGCCTGGACGGCACCGCCCAGGATGCTGGCCGTCATGGGGTCACCGCGCTCGATCGCCGCCGCGGTCAGGAGTAGCTGGCGCACCAGCGCGCGCCGCGCTGTCAGGTCGCCCAGTGACGGCGCCTGCAAGTACTCATGCGCGGCCTGGTGATCGCCCGCGCCAAGCGCGATCCTGGCCAGCAGCAGGTCGCGGCGCCCGGCGGGCAGCCTGGCGGCCAGCTCAGTAGCGGAGCGCAGGTCGCCGAGCGACAAGCGCATCAGCGCCTCAAGCTCATCGGCCCGCGCTAGCAGCACCGGCCCGGTCCCGGCCAGGACGAGACGCGCCGCCTCGACGGTGGCCAGCGCGTCACGGACCTGCCCGGCGGCGGCCCAGATCCCGGCCCGGTCGAGCAGAGCGAGGAACTCAAAGATGGGCCGCCGCCGCTCCGTTATCGAGAGCACTCGCTCGGTGAGCTGCTCTGCGGTGTCGAGGTCCCGCCGCTCCAGCGCGAGGCCGGCCAGAACGCGCAGGTAATCCACGGCGAAGAAATGCTGGTCAAATCCCAGCCGCCGGGCGTCGGCTTCGGCGGCCCTGGCGGCACTGGCGGCTTCAGCGAGGCGGCCGGCCTCGAACCAGGCCACTGACTGAGCGCCGGGTACCAGCACCAGCCTGGCCGGTTCGCTGAGCTCGGGCATCGCCAGCGCCGCGGCTGCCTCACGCTCCACGGCCTGGAAGTCTTCCAGGCACGGATAGACACGCAGCAAGATCAGCGGGACAGCAGCGTTCCAATCGTCGGTGAGCTGCGCCCGCCCCTGGATAGCGCGCGCCGCGAGGGCCGCGCCCACGGCCTCGTTGAGCTGGCCGATCTGCCCGTAATGAAATGACCGCATCGCCGCGAACCTGGCCGCCAGCCTCGACTCCCGCGGGATCGGCGACTGCGCGCGCTCAAGCAGGTCAAGGTACTCGCCGCCGCGGGCGGTGTCACCTGACGTCAGCAGGTCAGCCGCCAGGGCCAGCAGCCGGTCCGGGGCATCCGCCAGCAGCGAAGGGTCGACCGTGCTGAGATCCAGGGTGGCCGGGAGGACCGGGTTGTGCAGGAAGTCCGTCACGACCCGGTCCTGCATGAGGGCCAGCGCCCGGTCAGCCTGTTGCGCCGCGAGGAAGTGCCGGGCCGCACGCCGCGTGTCACCGGTTGACTCGCACCATTCGGCGGCCCGCAGCTGGGCCGCCTTCTCGCGATCCCGGTCCCTGGCGCGCAGCTCAGCGCGCAGCACCTGGCCCACCAGATGGTGATACCGGAAGCTGGTCCGCTCATCATCGAGCGCCACCAGGAACAGGTTGGCCGCGTCAATCCTGCGCAGCAGCGCCGCCGCGTCCCGCCGCCCCGTAACAGCTGCGCACGCGCCCGCAGTCAGCTCGCCGAGGACGGCGGTATCGAGCATGAACTGGGCAACCTCAGGTGACTGCCGCTCGAGGACCTCCGAGATGAAGTACTCGGCGATCGCGTGGCTGCGGACGTCAAGCGCCTGTGCGGCCCGGACCGGGTCGCTAGCACCGCGCAGGGACAGCGCCGCCATCTGCAGGGCCGCGGCCCAGCCCTCACTTCGCTGGTGAAGCAGCGCCAGGTCAGCTGCGGCGACCTCGACACCGAAGTTCGCCAGCAGGCCTCGGCTCTCGGCCAGCGAGAAATACAGCTCACGGTCGCGCAGCTCGCACAACTCACCGGCCATCCGCAGCCGGTGCAGCCGCAGCGGAGGGTCGAAGCGGCTGGACAGCACCAGCTGGGCAGCCTCGGCCGGCCAGCGCTCGACCAGATCGGTCATGCTCCGGCCGGCCGCGGCCATCGCAATATGGAAGTCGTCAACGACGATCACCGAGCCGGCGGGCAGCTTGGCGGCATCGTTCGCGATCGACGCGGTGACGTCGGCCGACATCACGCCGTCCATCGCCAGCAAGTCGGCGGCATCGGTGCCGAACCACGGCGCCACCACCCGGGCGGCCTCAATGAAGCCGGCCCAGAAGCGGACCGGATCAGCGTCTGCCTCATCACAAGACAGCCAGGGAGTAAGGCCACGGGGCCTGGCCGCCGCCCAGCTCGACAGCAGCACGCTCTTGCCCGCCCCGGCCGACCCGATAACAACGGTCAGGCGCTTACCAGCCCCCGCCGTCAGCCGCTCATGCAACGCGGATCTTGGGACCAGCGTCGTGGGCAGCGTCGTCGGCCGGAACTTCGTCAGCGCGAATCGTGCGCCGCGCCGAGCCGCCGCGCCCTCTGCCACAACACGTCACTCCCGTAGATCCCGCTGGTCCGAGAGAGAGACACCACTATAAGTCGGTCCGTCATGGAATGTTGGCGGAAGGGACTAAGGTCACCGAGGGCGTGGCGATGGTCCCGGCTCACCCTCAGGCGGGTGAGGACGCAGACCTCGCCCGGCAGCCATGCTGGCGGCACGCTGAACCAGCGGACTTGCGAGGCGCAACCCCAGTGCGATCACACACATATGAGATCACTTTCGCGGGCCAGGCGGGCACCACGCTGCGCGCGGAATTCGACGACTGCGAGGTCACCACAGGCTCAGGCACGACAACCCTCCGCGCCCAGCTGCCAGATCAAGCCGCCCTGTCCGGGCTCGTGCAGCGGATCACCGGTCTCGGGCTTGAACTGATCCACATGCGCCTAGTAGCGCCGCCACCCGAGCGATGACCGATCTCGTGCAGATCATGGCGCGGGAACCGTTCGCAGGAGGGCTGTCCTGCGGCGGAGGATGGCTGGCGCCTTCGCCGGGTGCCCGCGCTGGCCCGCGAGCGCCCGGGCGAACTGGTCGACTGGGTACGCGGCTGGCAGCACCGGGCATCGTCAGGAGCAAGTGACGGTGACGGCTGGACAGGCTCACGGCCCGGTCACGGAAGGTGTCCGCAGCCTCGAAGTGCGCTGGATCTTCCCCGGTCAGTAGTGCGCGGTAGAACTCACCGAGATCCGCACGCGCGGCGAGACCTGGTGGTCCCTTGCGTTCGAAGCGACCGGCCCCGCCGGCCTGCTCCGGGGCGAACTCGAAGCCGCTGCCGCGCTCGTGTTCGCCGAGACCCTGCCGGGTGGGGTAGAACCCGGCGCGGACAACTGCAGGTTCTATGCGGAGTGGCTCAGCCAGTCGCCGCCTTCACCCCTGCGCGGGTGATGCGCCTGCGGGTGCCGGGCGGGAGGATTGCAGTTGCGGTGTCTGACCACGGTCGGGGTGTGGTGTCCATGTTCCGCTTGGTGCCTGGGCTGCAGGCGGTTACGTCCTATCGCCGTGAGTGGCTCGTCAAGGACCTGGTCGCGGGGATTGTGCTCACGACGCTGCTGGTACCGCAGGGCATGGCGTATGCGGAACTGGCGGGCTTGCCGCCGATCACCGGGCTGTACACCTCTATCTTGTGCCTGGCCGGTTACGCGGTGTTCGGCCCGTCGCGGATCCTGGTGCTCGGCCCGGATTCCTCGCTGGGGCCGATGATCGCCGCGACGATCCTGCCGCTGATCGCCGCGAAGGGCGACGAGAAGCGGGCGGTCGCGCTGGCGTCACTGCTCGCGATCATGGTCGCGGCGATCATGATCGTGGCGGCGGTGGCGAAGCTCGGCTTCATCGCCGACCTGATCTCCAAGCCGACGATGATCGGCTACATGAACGGCCTGGCGCTGACCATCCTGATCGGGCAGCTGCCGAAGCTGTTCGGGTTCAAGGTCGAGGCCAATGGCCTGATTCGCGAGTTCACCGGCTTCGTCAAAGGGCTCGCGCACGGTGAGGCGGTCGCCGCTGCGGCCGCAGTCGGGATCGCCGGAATCCTGCTGATCCTGGTGCTGCAGCGCTGGCTGCCGAAGGTCCCGGCCGTGTTGATCGCCGTCGTGCTCTCGATCGCGGCCACCACGGTCTTCGGCCTGGCCGGTCATGGTGTCAGCCTGGTCGGGGTGCTGCCCAAGGGGTTCCCGCCGCTGACGATCCCGCACGTGCGCCTGGCCGATCTCGGGCCGCTGTTCGCCGGGGCGGCGGGGATCGCGCTGGTCTCGCTGGCCGACACGATCTCCACGGCGTCGGCGTTCGCCGCCCGCACCGGGCAGGAGATTCGCGGCAACCAGGAGATGATCGGGATCGGCGCGGCGAATCTGGCCGCCGGGTTCTTCCAGGGCTTCCCGGTGAGCACCAGCGGATCGCGGACCGCGGTGGCGGAACGCTCAGGAGCCAAGACGCAGCTCACCGGCGTCACCGGCGCGGTCCTGATCATCCTGATGATCGTGCTGGTCCCTGGCCTGTTCCGTAACCTGCCGCAGCCTGCGCTCGCCGCAGTGGTGATCACGGCGTCGCTGTCCCTCGCTGACATTCGGGGTACCGTGCGGCTCTGGCGGCAGCGCAAGGCCGAGTTCCTGCTCTCGATCGCCGCCTTCCTCGGCGTCGCGCTGCTCGGCGTGCTGCCCGGAATAGCGATCGCGGTCGGCCTGTCGATTCTCAACGTCTTCCGCCGCGCATGGTGGCCCTACCAAACCGAACTCGGGCGCGTGGAAGAGCTAGAGGGTTACCACGACGTGCACTCCTATCCCGACGCCTGGCACCTGCCCGGCCTGGTCATCTACCGGTTCGACGCCCCGCTGATCTTCGCCAATGCCAAAACCTTCCGCGACGAGGTCAGGCGGCTCGCCCGAACCGACCCGCCACCCACCTGGATTGTGGTCGCGGCGGAGCCGGTCACCGACGTCGACACGACCGCATCCGATGTGCTGGAGGATCTCGACGAGGCATTGAACGCCGAGGGCATCAGCCTGGTATTCGCCGAGCTCAAAGACCCGGTCCAGGGCAAGATCGAACGCTACGGGCTCACCCGCACGATCAACCCACGCCACTTCTTCCCCACCATCGGCGCTGCCGTCGCCGCATTCCGCCAGGAGACCGGCGCCGAATGGACCGCCGTCGGGCCTGCTACCGACCAGGCGGCCCCAGGTCAGACGGCCGCCGGAACCAGAGCGCCGCGCGACATCCCTTCATCGCGAGCCCAGGACGGGGGGTAAGCGGCAGCCTACGACCTCGGAGATCCCTAGGATGCCGTACCGGGTGGGCACGCACCCGCCGCACCAGGAGGACCATGGCATGGGCGGTAGCAGTCCTGAAGTCCGTGGCCTAGCCCAGGGGGTTGTTGGGCCGGCGCGGGTGATCGCGTTTGGGGCGAGCAATGTGGCCCCGGCTGGCGCGGTCGTGGGCGGGCTGGTCATTGTCGTGTCTTACGCCGGGTTCGCGTCTCCGCTGGTTGTGCTCGTCGCGTTCGCCGCGTCGCTGTGCTGCGCGAGCAGTATCGCCGAGTTCGCTCGGCGGCTGCCGTCGGCTGGCTCGCTGTACACGTACACCAGCCGGGGGCTCGGCCGGATGGGAGGCTTCCTGACCGGCTGGATGATGGTCTTCGCCTACGCGCTGTACGTGCCTGCCGGTATCGCGCTGACCAGCGCGTACATGTCGCAGCTGGTGGCCGACACGCTGCAGGTGACCATCAGCGGCTGGGTGCTGTTCGTGGTGATCCTGGGGGCGGTGGTCTTGGTTGCCTATCTGGGCATCGGAACCTCATCCTCGGTCGATCTGGTCCTTGTAGTTGGAGAAGTGGCCGTAATCGCGGCGCTTGCCATCACGATCCTGGTCAAGATCGGGCCCGCGCATTACTCGGCTGCGGTTCTCTCACCGGCATCGTCGCCGAACGGCCAGCTCACCGACATCACGACCGCGATGATCTACGGCATCACCGCCTTCGCCGGCTTCGAGGCGGCCGCCGCCCTGGGTGAGGAAGCGAGGAACACGCGCCGCTCCATCCCCGCCAGCACTATCGGCGTCGTCATCGTGACGGGCATTTTCTATCTGCTCATCGTTATCGCGGAAGTGTTCGGTGTGGGGCGGCAAGGCATCCCGACCTTCACGGGGCAGCGCAACCCGCTGGGTTACCTCACCAGCCGGTACTGGTCGCCATCGGCGCTCTGGGTCATCGAGCTTGTGGTCGTGCTCACCGGCCTGGGCTTCGTCATCGCCTCGCTCAACGTGGCCATCCGAGTCCTGTTCGCCATGGGACGTGAACGGGCTCTTCCGGGGTCACTCGCCCGGCTATCGAGGCGCCATACGCCGGTGGTCTCGATCGGCTGTGTCGCCGCGCTCGCGCTGTTGCTCGGGCTTCCGTTGACCTATGCCTACGGCGGCGCGCGCACATTCGGGTATCTCGCCGGAGCTGGCGGTCTATCGGTTGTGCTCGTCTACCTCGCGGTGAATATCGCGACCATCCGCGCGTTCCGCACCGAGTTCCGCGACGAGTTCAGGCTCGGGCGGCATCTGCTCGTGCCGGCAGCGGCCGCGGTGCTGTTCATGTTTCCCCTGTGGGGGATCCTTCATCCACATGCGCACAGACTGATGGATCTGCTGCCCTTTGCGGCGCTTGGATGGCTCGGCCTAGGGGCCGTCGTCGCTGGCGTCCTCCAGGCGCGACGGCCCACAAGTTTCGAGGCGCTGGGCAACGTATTCACGTCACGAAAAAGCTAACCGGCAAGCGCCGTGCCCGGCGGACGCCGAGGTGCGCCGCACGTCATCGCTTCTTGTCGGCTATGCAGTGTGCGCCAGCGCCGGTCAGCCCTTCCTTGATCGGGGCAAGCCGCGCAGATGAGGGCCTGCACTCAGGACCGCGGGCGTCAGCGTGCCGGTGTCCCGGCTGATTCAACGTGGCCGACACCGTGTTCGATCTGGTAGTTGAGGTTGATCGCAGCGCTGATAAGGGCCAGGTGGCTAAAGGCCTGCGGGAAATTGCCGAGTTGCTCGCCGGTGCTGCCGATCTCCTCGGAATACAGGCCGAGGTGATTGGCGTAAGTGTGCATCTTCTCAAAAACCAGTCTCGCGTCGTCGAGCCGCCCGGCGCGGGCGAGGGCGTCAACGTACCAGAACGTGCACAGGGTGAAGGTGCCCTCATCACCGGCCAGCCCGTCGGGTGAGGCGCTGGGGTTGTAGCGATAGACCAGGCTGTCGGAGACTAGTTCGCGGTCCATGGCATCGAGGGTGGCTAGCCACATCGGGTCGCGAGGGGCGACGAAGCCCTGGAGCGGCATCTTCAGCAGCGAGGAGTCCAGGACGTCGGTGCCGTAGTGCTGGGTGAAGGCACCAGCCTTGGGATTCCAGCCGCGTTCCATGATCTGGTTGTAGACGTGATCGCGCTCGGCTGCCCAGCGGTCCACGCTGGCCGGGCGGGCCCGGTGGCGTGCCATCCGGGTAGCGCGGTCGAGCGCGACCCAGGTCTGGAACCGGCCGTAGGTGAAGTCCTTGCGGCCGCCACGGGTCTCCCAGATGCCCTCGTCCGGCTGGTCCCAGTTGTCGCACAGCCAGTCGATCATGCGGGCGATGCTTTGCCAGCCGCGGTGCGCGGCCTGTTGCCCCTCGGCATCGGCCAGGTAGATGGCATCCATCGCCTCGCCGTAGATGTCGAGCTGCAGCTGGTCGGCCGCGCCGTTGCCGATGCGCACCGGCCGCGAGCCGCGCCAGCCCTCGAAATGGGTGAGGGTTTCCTCGGTCAGATCGGATGTACCGTCGACCCGGTACATGATCTTCAACGGCCGCCCGGCGTCCCCCGTGTACTCACTGGCGCGGTCTCGCAGCCAGCCGCCGAATGCCGCAGCTTCCTGCGTGTACCCCAGGCCGAGCAGCGCGTAGATGGAAAACGATCCGTCTCTAATCCAGGTGTACCGGTAATCCCAGTTCCGCTCGCCGCCGACCTGCTCAGGCAGCCCGGCGGTCGGCGCGGCGACGATCGCGCCGGTCGGCGCATAGGTCATCAGCTTCAGAGTCATCGCCGAGCGAGCCACCATCTCCTGCCAGAGGCCACGGTAGGTCGAGCGGTGCAGCCAGCCCCGCCAGAAACGGGCAGTCTGATCGGCGAGGTGCTGCAGCTCCTCGGGCCGCAGGCGATGTGGTGGGCCGCCCATCGTTTCGAGCATTACTCCGCCGGTCTGGCCCGCCCGCAGCGTCCGCGTGGCGCGTAGTCCGTCACCATGGCGCTCCACTGTGACACCCTGCTCTCGCAGGGAGGTACCCGGCTCCCCCACCGAATGCACCGTCAGGTCCAGGCCGTCCGCATGGAACACCGCGCCGTCCTCGGACAGCTCTAGCTGGTGCGCTTTACGCGCGTAGTCGAACCGCGGCTGGATCTCCATCACGAATCGCATCGTTCCGCGCACAACCCGCAGCTGCCGCACCAGCCGGTGCCTATTCGTCGGGGCTCCATCGGCAACCGGCATGAAATCGTGCACCTCACCGACACCGTCAGGTGTCATGAACCTCGTGATCAGGATGGCAGTGTCCGGGAAATACAACTGCTTGCTCACGTACTCCTGCGGGTCGGGAGCGACCCGGAAATAGCCGCCGCCCCCGGCATCGAGCAAGGAAGCGAAGATGCTCGGCGAGTCGAAACGGGGACTGCAGAACCAGTCCACGGTGCCGTCGGTCGTGACCAGCGCGGCCGTCTGGAGATCACCGATCAGCCCGTGATCGCTGATGTTGGGATAAGTGGCCACGATGCTCCTTCCCCCACCGTGAGCGAGCCGACGGTTCCTGCGCAACATCGCTGGAGAGCTGACGCGCTCGCGCTTTGCCATGACCTGTAAGCCATGGTTCACCGCCGGTATGGCCGCTGCCTCACCCGGCAGAGGGTGAGTGTGCCCGGACCGATCCTGCGCCGACGGCCAACGCGGGACGGCCGGCGCACGCCAACGCACTTGTTGCCCGCATCGAGACCCGCCCGGAAGATCAGGGACCCGACTGCAGTGACTGGCGATCAGGCCCTTGACCTGCTACTCCATGAGTAGCCCCGACCGGACATGAACCGGCGCTACCGCCTTGAGAGAGCACAGGGTGGCATTGTTCGCCACGGCACTTGCCTGAGCGTTATCGCAGAGGATGGGGACCCTGCCGCTGCCTTAGGTGCCCACCCGTAGAGTGCGACCAGCTCCATGGTGATGATGATCGTAGGCGAGTGCAGTGGGTTCGCCAGGTTCCTGCCAGACCTCTAGCGAACGGCCATCGTCACCTGTCCGACTCGGCGCGCCGTACTATTCAAGGGCCGTAGCCGGTGAAGCCCGTCGCGGCAGCGTCAAGCGCTTGGTCAGCCGCGCTTTGTGAGTTGTAGTGCTCGTCGTTGGCGTCCGCACCATCGGCGCGGCGCCAGTCGTCCGCTGGCGATCCGTCGATGTCCGGGATCTCGACAGGTGGCCCGGGAGGCGGGTAGTCGGGAGGGTCATCGTGCCCCAAGAGAGCGCAGCATGCATAGCATCAATGTTTGCGCTGTTGCCGGCCAAGGCTAGTCGGATCACCGTAGCGCGAGCAGGTGGAATTGCCACGACTCCAGAGCAACGAAAAGCCCGGGGTCAGCCAGTTCGCCGCCGTCGCGGTTGAACATGTTTCCCTGCAGAAGGTCAGTCAGGCACCAGGTCCGGCCACGCAGGTCCGTCCAGTCCAGGGGAATCCGGCCTTGTGTCGGCTCGGCAGAGAGATTGACCACGACCACATGCCGGTCGCTGCTGCGGTCACCGGACCAGGACCAGGCGAGCAGATTGCGGCAAGATTGGTTGTCGGGCCAGCCGCCGACCTCGAGCAGGCGCCACGCGCCGGCCCGCACGCGGTGCGCGGCGACGGCGGCCAGCAGGCGCCGGTACCAGTCGGCGAGGCCGATGTCCGGCGGTTCGCCAGGACGGCGCGACAGGAACACCGGTGGCCTTACTCGCCGGCCCTCGAACTGGCCCTCGTACCACAAGGTCGCGCCGGGCAGCGTGGCGATGGTCACCGCAGCGGCGCGCTCGGCGTCGGCTGGCATGCGGGCCGCAATGCGGGGCTCGTCATGGTTCTCCAGGAAGCGCAGGAGCCTGGACTGGTAATTCAGGCCGGCGCGCAGGTGGTCCCGGACGGCAGGCGCGTCCTCTCCGACGATCCGGTCGTACAGGCGCTTGTCATAACAGAAGTCGAACCCCTGCTGCTGAAGCTCCCACTCCAGGTCCCAGTAGGCCTCGGCGACCAGCACCGTCTCCGGGTGCTGGGTGCGCAGCTGGCCTATCACGGCAGGCCAGAATTCCTCGGCTGGCTCCGGCCCGGCCCGGCTGCCCCAGGTCCCGGCGAAGATGCGGTTGATCATCAGCATGGCCATGTCGCAGCGGATTCCGTCACACTGGCCCGCGATGTCCGCCAGCGTCTGCGCCGTCGCGGCGCGCACCGCCGGGGCGAAGGCGTTGAGCTGGACGACATCGGGCCACGGCGGAAAATACGGGTCGCGGCCATGAGCCAGCACCTGTCCGGCCGCCACCAGCCAGCCCGCCGGATCGGCCTCGATGTCGTGCTCGTCGCCGCGCACGAACAGTTCCGGGTTGCCCCTGACCCAGGGATGGTCGGGAGCAACGTGGTTGGGTACGTAGTCCAGGATCAGTCGCGCGCCTCGTGCTGCCAGTGCAGCGCGCGCCGCGGCCAGTGCCTCTGGGCCGCCGAAGGCTGCGTCAACGACATAACGGCGCACGCAGTACGGCGACCCGATCACGTCCTCCGGGCGCAGGTCGGGTAGCGCATACCGGAACGAGCCCTGCAGCTCGGCATTCTCGGTCGCCAGGGCCAGCCCGGCCGTGCTCCGTTCCCACACGCCCATCAGCCAGACCGCATCTACACCGGCCGGGGTGACCGCGTCCCAGTCGGCAGCCGTAACGTCGGCCAGCGTGACCCGGCGCCCGGCCGCCCGGGACAGCTCATCCAGCCAGACCGCGGTGTTGACCTCATAAATCACCGGCTCTTCTGGCCATCCGGTCATCGCGATCCCCTCGACAGCAGGCCCGTCGCCGCTCTCTGGTTGCCCGCCCGCACCCCGGCCGCTGCGAGCAGCTGCATGGCGCCGTGGATGAGCGCGACCCGGCCCCAGGCGCGCAGGTCCGCGATCACGTGGCGGGCGTTGGCGATGAATGTATGTAAGTTGGCGATACCGACGTCATTGCTTGCCCTCCGGTCAGAATCGTGAACCTTGGCTTCTTCAACCTGTTCGAGCCGTGGGGACGTGTCGTCACCCTTTCGCGGGTGATTCTCGCCCGCTCCGGCGGTTTGGCGGTCACGGCAGCGCCGCCACGCCGCTCCCCGAGCGGGCGGGCGCAGCCAAGCTCATCGCGCAGGAGCTTGGAGTGTCCCTGGAGAACGCACGGAATGCCCTTACGCCGCGAGGTTCCGGTTATCGGCCTGCAGGAGCCTTCAAAGTGGATCTCGATGCGATCAGCGCGGCACTACCGGAAACGCGGAAGGTCCAAGGCCCGGAATCCACGCTACGGGGATCGAGGGCGCCCACCTCGCGCTGCTCAACGCGGAGGACCACATACGCGCGCTCGAGCGCGATGTGCTGCGTGATCCGGCTCCGATCTGGTCGCCTCTGACCCTGTGCCGGGCGACTCTTGAGTCCACCGCTGTAAACCGCTGTAAGTTGCCACCTGCTCGATCTCTCCGTCACCGCCAATGCCCGACTCGCCCGCATGGCAGCGTCGTGGCTAGATGACACTGCCCTTGCTGAAAGGGCTGCGGGTACATTCGGTGCTGTACACGCTGAGGGGGTCCGCGAATATGGCCAGTTCAAGCTGAACGAACTCGCGACTGGCGGGTTCGCTATTAGCCAAGATGCCAGGAACCGCCCCACGCGAATCCAGCTCGGCGATGCCTCTGTTGCGCTCGCGCTGAACATAACTGACGGGGTGACCAAACTTCTGCCTGCAGGACTGCCGTCTCCGTACCGTCTTGGCTCTGGTGCGGCCCACGGCCAACCATGGCTACTTGAACGGAGCGTCACCAAGACTCCCGGCGGCGAGTACGTCGGCGAGACCTCTACTGCCGAAACCGCGGCCTTCACGGTCATGTATTGCATGAGGGTATGGGTGGCCACATGGGTGAGTACTTCGGCCTCCAGGTGAAGGACTCGCCGGATAGCCAGCCAGCCCGCCATCAGCCCGACGGCTCAGCAGCACCCGCCGCTAGCTGGCCGGCGGTTGCCCAGCTCTAGGCCTGCGGATCCTTAGCTTTGCCCATACAGCAAGGCGCCGGGCGTGCCGTTCAGCTTTGCGCTCAAGGCGCTTAGCTTTGCGCTCAAGGCGCCGGGCCTGCCGTTCAGCTTTGCGCTCAAGGACCTGGACCTGCCGTTTATTCCAGGCAGCCAGGCGCTCGAAGGTGCTGGCCCGGTTCTCCTGACCCAGCCCTCGCAGCGCCCCCAGCACGATGGCGCCGACGATCACCCGCTCATAGAAGCTGCGGCTTCGCAGCACATGACCCACCACGCCCAGCCCGACCAGCCCCAGCCCCGCTTTCCCGGCAAAGCCCGAGTCCCCCGGCTGCGCCGCCGACCTGCTGCTGCCCGCCGCGATGATGGCCAGCGGCGGCCTCCCGACCCCTTGTCCTGATCTTGTCATGCCGCCTCCCCGCCCTGAACCGCCCGCGCACACTGCCAGCGTGCCGCGCATGAGGCTTCCCGGCATCACCTCCGAGGGGGTGACCTAGTTCCTGGCGGACGAGGTTCACTCCTGCCTCGTCTTCCCGACAGGCGCCGATCCCTTGCGAGTGGGTTCCGCGTCTAGGCTGGCGAAGCCATCGCGAAGCGGCGCCCGCAGGGCGGCCTAGACGCGGAACCCGGGAACTCCTTCGCGGCGGCCAGCGGTGCGAGCCTGCGAGACCTGATGGACCGGATGGGCCACGACGGCATGCGGGCCGCGCTCATCTACCAGCACAAGACAGCCGCAGCCAACCAGGTCGTCGCGGATGCGATGAGCGCCCGGATCGAGGCCTTCGGACGCGGAGACGGTGACGGTGCGAGCACCCAGTAATGGCACGTTATGGGCACGCCGCCCACGTTCCATGATCGCGCTGCCGGTGTTTTCGCTGGTGCGCGCAACTGGGATCGAACCAGTGACCCCTCGCTTGTAAGGCGCGTCATCCGGTCGCAAGACGACGCTGGACAGGTTCCTGTGAGCACTTGACCAGCAACGCCATTCGCTGAACAGCGCCCGGCGTCGCTCCATTTCTGAGGCCACAGTCCCCCGTTTGGCTCCCAGGCCCGAGGACCATGCTTCGCCTGGTTACCAAGTTGCGGCTGTCAAATAGTGCCTGGGCAGGGTCGGCATCCGGGCGTAGCTAGGGGCAGTACCAGCGTCGCCAGTTCATGCGTGGTGCATGATTGACGGTACACTGGGGGCATGAGCGAACCTACGGATGCGGGTATTGTCCAAGTCCGCGACGTCGATCCGGCGACGCTCGCGGTCCTGCGCGACCGGGCCAGATCACTCGGCCAGTCGCTCTCGGGTTACCTGCGCGACCTGATGGACGCCGACGCCGCCGCGGAGACCAACGCCGAGGTAATCGCCCGGATCGCTCGTGACCGGGAACCAGTGGACCTGACCATGGACGACATTCTCGCGGCGCGCGACGAGGGGCGGCGTTGAGCCTCACCTACGTGGTCGATGCTCCCCGGTGGTCGACGCGCTGTTTGCGCGGGAGGAGACGACGTGCTGCGCAGCGATTGTCCGCGCCGCGCACTCGGCACGCCCCGCACCATCTCGACGTGGAGCTGGTGCTCATGTCCGGGGGCTCGCGGCCGGAAAGAGATTACTCGATTACCGCGGGGAACAGATGCTCGCCGATTACTCCCGCCTGCGGGTCACCCGCCACCCAGGCTGCTACACCTTCCCCGGATGTGGGAGCTGCGGCAAGCCCTGGGAGCGTACGACGTCGGCTACATCGCGCTGGCCCAGGCGCTCGGCTGCGAACTGCTCAACAGGCGACGTTGAGCTGAACAATCCGCCGCCGGGACATCACGCCGGCAGCGTTGTCTCCCGTTAGCAATCAAGGCGCGGGATCGCCTTCCCCGCTCGCGAGCGCTTGCACGGCAATCTGCGCAGCCGTTGACTCTCGTCAGGTGATGATCATGCCAGCGTCGAGGGCTAGGTCGTGGCCGTTGACGCTAGGGTTACGGGGCTGGAATTCGGTGGCGCCGACCAGTTGGCCACGGCGATGAGTTGCTTGGCGGGAGTACGTCCGACGGCCTGCAGGGCAGCCGGGGACAACCTCGCCAGCGGGGGCTGTCGCCGACCACGCCCGGATGCAGCGCGTCGACGGGTGCAGGGGATATCTCGACGGCAAGCGTCTTCGCCAGCCCCAGATGCCTCCATCGGGCGGGTCGAGCCATGGTCGAGCTGGAAGGCGGTCCTTGCGAACAACCGCATAAAGCACCATGGCTGCGTCCTCGCCCAGTCGGGTTGTGCAGGCAGCGATCCATCTTGGCGTAGGGATGAATTACAGACGCTCAGCCACAATCCGGCTGCTAATGAAAATGAGCCTCGATATTTGTGCTGGTGGGCGCAACT
>CAWDVK010000008.1:0-411845 GCA_963805715.1 uncultured Actinomycetota bacterium | reverse complement strand
GCCCCCAACGCAATGGGCAACTTGCCTGTTGGTCACCCTCCGTATCGGTTTGGGCGTCGTGCTGGCGGGCGGCGGTGCCGTTCCCGCGGGCGGGGATGCGGTGCCGGATGGTGATCTTCTCGGGGCCGATGAGGATGTCCTTGACGAGCAGCCGGAGCACGCGCTGACGTTCCTCGACGGCGGAGGTGACGGCGTTGCCGCGTAGCTGGGCGAGGAAGCCCTCCAGGTCGTCAGCGAGCTTGAGGTAGACCTCGCGGTCTGCAAGCTGGGCGTCCAGGGCGTCTATCTGGGCGTGCAGGCTCGCCTCTCGCGTGCGCAGGTGCGGCATCCGGGCGCGTAGCTCGTCGATGGTGATCAGCTGCTCCTGGAAAGCCTCGATCATGGCGGTGAGCGAGGTGGTGGCCTTGGCCAGCGCAGCTTCCAGCTGCTTGCGCTGGCGGATGACCGGATCGGCGGTGCGGGCGGCGTTCAGCCGCTTGCTGATCTCGGCGCGGATCAGGGCCGGGTCGGCGAGCAGGCCGGTGATGTGGTCCCACACGACGGCGTCGAGGTAGTCGGCGCGGACCGGCTTGTTGCCGCAGACCCGCCCGCCTTCGTAGCGGTAGTCATCAGAGCCCAGGCACCGGTAGTAGTAGATCTTCTTACTGGTGGTCCGGGTGGACGTGCGGTAGTAGCCGTATCCGCACGCCGAGCAGGCAGCCAGGCCCTGCAGCAGGGAGGGGACCCTGGTGTTGCGGGAGGCGAACCGCTTGTTGTCCTCCAGCCGCTGCCGGACGCGCTCGAAGGTTTCCTCGGTCACGATGGCCGGGACGGGGATCTGGGTCCATTCCTCCCGGGGCCGGTCGATGGTCCTGACCGGCCGGGGCACCGAGCGTCCTTGCAGGCGGGCGACCCGGTTCAGGCCGGGGGACTCGCTGATGGCCATGGTCTTGCCGAAGACGGCGCGGCCGGCGTAGGCGGGGTTGCGCAGCATGCCCCAGATCACGCTGCGGTCCCACCGGGACTTGCCGGTCCGGGTCAGTACGCCCTGGCTGGTCAGCCAGCGGCCCAGGTCGGCGATCGCGGCGCCGTCGTCGGCATAGCGGCGGAACATCTCGGCGACTAGTACAGCCTCACGCTCGATGATCTGGTAGGCGGCCCCGGCATGGTCGCTCTTGCGGATATACCGGTAGCCGAACGGGGCGCCCGACAGGACGTTCACTGACCCGGTCCGGGCACGGTGAGCCTTGCCGCGCCGGTAACGCTCCATCAGCTGAGCTTTCTCGTACTCGGCGAACATGCCCTGGAACTGGACCATCAGCTGGTCCTCGGGGGTGTCACCGCGCGGGCCCCGGACGAACTCCACCCGCACCCCGGCGCGGGCGAGCCCTCGATCAGCAGCGCCTGGTAGGCGAACTTGCGGGCCAGCCGGTCCGGGGAGTAGCACAGCACCACATCCACGCAGCCCTGAGCGGCCAGGTCACGCAGGGCCTCCAGCGCAGGGCGCACCAGCGTCGCCCCCGAATGCCCCTCGTCCTCGAAGACCCACTCCTCCGGGACGTCAAGCCGGTTCTGCGCGGCGTGGTCGCGCAGCGCCGCGGTCTGGGAGCCGATCGTCTGGTCCTTCTTCTGCCGGGCGCTGGACACCCGGGCGTAGATCGCCGCGCTGGTCACGGGGCGGCCTTCCTTCCTGGCCAGCCCGGAGCCGGGCCCGCCGCTGCGGTACGAGAATGCCGTAGGCCACTGACAGATCCGTGGCCGCGTGGCGGCCGAAGACGTACTCGCCCTCGACGGCCCGGTTGCTCACCTGCGCGGATGCTCTCTGCGGCCCCGCGCCAGGAACTCCTCCACTGCCTGGGCCACCACGGCGGAGATCGTCCGCCCCGACATCCGGGCATGCTCGCGGACAGCACCCGCAAGCCCGGCCGGCAGCTTGACCGTGAACACCGTGGTGACCTGCGGCGCATCCACCCGCCCGGACACCGCCGCGCGCTCGGCATAACGGCGGGCCTGCCGCTGTGAGCACCCGAACCGGGACGCCAGCACCCGCGCCGCCTCAGCCACCGGGACACCCGCCTCGGCCAGGTCCGCGGCCGCGTTGATCCGCTCGGCGTACTCACCAGCACGAACCCGGTCACCAGCCATGCCGTAAGCGTACTACCCGACATGTCAAGAACCGCCTGTGACACGCCGCGGCCGTTCCAGCCGCCGGTAGCTCAGCGTGACATCGAAGCAGAAGTTGCCCATTGCGTTGGGGGCGTGAGGATGCCGCCTTGCGGCGTGCCGGTATGGGTGTCCTGGCGCTCGCCCAGCTCGGTGAGAATCCCCGCCTTGAGGAACGCCCTGACCAGCCCCAGGACGCGCTTGTCCTTGACCCTGGCCCGCACCCGGCCCAGCAGGGCCGCGTGGGACACATTGTCGAAGGCCGCCTCTATATCCGCATCCAGCACCCAGCGGTAGCCGCGGGTGCCGAAGTAGTGGATCTCGGCGATCGCGTCCTGAGCCCGCCGCCGGGGCCGGAACCCGTACGAGCACGGTTCGAAGTCCGCCTCGAAAATCGGCTCCAGCACCAGTTTCAGCGCCGCCTGGACAACCCGGTCCGCGATGCAAGGAATACCTAGCTTGCGGAGCTTCCCCGACCCGCCCGGCTTAGGGATCTTGCGTTCCCGCACCGGCAGCGGGGTGAACGAGCCGTCCTTCAGGGCGGCCCGCAGGTCGTCCAGGAACCCGGGCACGCCCGACGATTTCCTCGACGTAGGCGGCGGTCACGCCGTCCACGCCGGGGGTGTTCGCGCCCTGGTTGCCCGCGACCCGGCTGAACGCCACGATCAGCGTCGCCGGGTCGTGCACGAAGTTGAACAGGTCATCGAACCGGCGGCCCGGATCGGCCGCCGCCCAACGGTGAAGCTTGGCCTGCATCCCCGCTACCCGCGACCACGACCCCATCGGGACCAGGTCGCGGGCGCTGCCATTCGGCAGCGCGTCTTGCGGCATTACAGCCTCCTTCCCTTCGCGATACCGCTGCCGCCCTTCCCCATGTGCCGGGCTTTCCCCGGCTCGGAGTACTACGGCGGCTCCGCCCCGCCCGGCCCGTTCAGCGGTCGGCGCGCCTATCCCGGCCAGCGCGCCGGATGCCCGCCGCCGGGAACCGCGACCGGGCGGTTCCCGCGTTCACTGTCGATTCGCTCGGCGGAGGAGGAGCCCGGCTCTGTCCCAGCGGCATCGCCATGGCTACGCCGCAGACCTTCCCCATGGCCTCCCGGGCTGATCAATGAACCCGCCCGGAAGTTCCCCGCCGCGGGACCAACCGGCGGGTACGCACCGCGCCCGGCCCGTATCCGCCAGGTTTGAGCCGGTCTACGCGTTGAAGGACGTAATGACGCCGGTTCCTCGCGTACTCCTTTCCGCCACGCTCGCCGGACCCGCCCCATCTGGCAGTACTGACACGTCCCGGCTTTGTCAGGGCTGCTCCCGCCCTCCCCGGCACCACCCGGATCAGGCTGCCCTCAGCTTCACCGCCCTGCTGCGACAGGACAGCGGCGAAGGTCTCTCACCTCCACTCGAATCAACAGCGCCCCGCTGCGCCGGGTGGCGCAGCCTCGCGGCGCAGCCTTGATGATCGTGAAGAAAGTCCTCACACGCTGCAGGGCGAATCCAGTGCGGATCTACGACAGAGCCGATTAAGCAGATTCACGCCAGCACGGCTCGGACGCTACGAATCGTCGGACCAGATGAACCTTGCCCAGATCGTCCGCGTGTTGTGATCGCCGTCGATGCCCCACTCCGAAGCGAGGGCGCGGACGATCTCCAGTCCATGAGGCCGCGCGGGATCACTGGCGGCTGGGTTCCAGGGGCCACCGCTGTCTTCGACGGCAATCCATGTGTAGCGGCTTGGACTGATCTTGACCAAAACGGTGAACGTGCCGCCGGGCAGGCTAGAGCGGCTATGGACGGTGGCGTTGGCCGCGAGTTCGGAGGCGCACAGGATCACGTCGTCTGCTATCGGGCAGCCGCCGAGTAACTGCCGAAGGTCGGCGCGGACGGCGCTGATGCACTTGCCAGCGCCCGGATAGGTGACCCGGCTGACGCGCAATACAGGTGCTCTGGGTGCTGGTGTGTGCATGCGTCCTCGCTGGTTGCGCTGGGCCACAGCCTTGCTAACCCTGAGCGTACTTTAAATCTTGTAGCCATACTATAAGTACGTGGTATCTGCCGTACCGGCCCAGCACAATGAGTGCGAGCATGGCGTCAGCGACTTGGAGGGATCATGTTTGGTCTGTGCGTCCGTTTCACCTGCAAGGACGAGGCCAGCGCCGAGGCTTACGACCGGCTGGTAGCCGAGACCGTCGAAGCCATCCGGGCCAATGAGCCTGGGACGCTCGTGTACGCCTCCCACCTAGTGGAGGGCCAGCCGCTGCAGCGGATCTTCTATGAGCTGTACCGCGACCGGGCGGCCTTCGAGGCGCATGAGGCGGCCTCGCATACGCGCCGCTACCTCGATGAGCGGGGGAAGTACCTGGCGAGCACAGAGGTTGACTGGCTCACTCTGCAGATCGGCAAGGGCACCGGCGGGTGAGCACCCCGGACTATCAGCAAGCCCTGGGCCGGAAGATCGCCGCTGAACGGCGCCGCCGTGGCCTATCACAGCCCGAGCTGGCCAGGATGATCGGCCGGTCGGTGGCTTGGGTTTCCCAGGTGGAGCGCGGCGTCCGCAAGGTCGACCGCATGTCCGTGCTGGAAAGCGTCGCTGTCGCGCTGGAAGTGCCGCTCGCCGAACTAGCCGCCGACGCCCCTGTGGTCGCGGCGGTGAACGAGGAGCCGCCCGGCGTCGGCAGCCTGCGCATGGCCCTGTCCGGCGTTTATTCGCTGCGCGCCATGCTGAACGGCCCTCACCCGGTCGCGCTCAGCACGCTTCGCCGCAAAGCCCGCACGGCATGGGACCTGACCCATGCTGGCCGGTATACCGATCTAGCCGATCTGCTCACCAGCCTGGTCCCCGACCTGGAGACCGCAGCCAGGGCACTGCCCGAGGTCCAGCAGACCGCGGCCTTCGAGCTGATGGCCTCGACCTACCAGGCCTGCTCGGCCGCCCTGCACAAGCTCGGTGAACCCGAAGCCGCCTGGATCGCCGCCGACCGTGCCATGGCCGCCGCCGAGCGAGCAGGCAACCCGATGCTGGTGGCCGCCGGGGCCTTCCGGCTGGTGTTCGTTTTCATGAGCGCCCGCCACTACGACCAGGCCGAGGAAGCCGCCCGGACTGCTGCCGACGCCCTGCGGCCGAAAGCCGACAGCGGTGATCCGCATGCCATGTCCCTGTACGGCGCCTTGACCTTGCAGCGCGCGGTCATTGCCTCCCGCGGGAACGACCCTGACAGCGCCTACGCCCACCTTGAGCAAGCCAGGCAGATCGCCGACCGCCTCGGCAGCGGACGCAACGACTACGACACCGAGTTCGGTCCCGCCAACGTCGGCCTGTATGAGATCGCCATTGCGGTCGAGCTCGGCGACGCGGGCCGCGCCCTTCGCACCGCGGCCACCGTGGACACTTCCAGCCTGTCGGCCGAGCGGCGAGCCAGGATGCTGATCGACGTGGCCCGCGCTCACGCCCAGCGCCGCCAGGTCGCCGAAGCGATCGCCGCGCTGAGCAAGGCTGAGGACATCACCCCTGAACAGATCCGCGGGCACGGGCTGGTCCGTCAGCTCGTCTTCGACCTGCTCGCCATGCAAGACCCGCCAGCCAGCGAACTGCGAAACCTGGCAGGACGTCTGACCGCCTCCAGGCCAGCGAACTGATACTTAAAATCTTGGTTAGATACTCTTAGTACGGGGTATGCCGTTGGCTGAGGTATCCCCGCTACCAGAACGACCGTGTAAACGCCGGGCCGGTGAGTCACCGGGAGTCCGGTCACGATGCCAAGCCTCACATGAATGCGCCTGAGCGGCAGGCAACCCCAGCCAGGCCATACGCGGCACAGCACCGCTGACCCGATAGTCCGTTACTCATCCGCCTGGCCGTCGCTTGCCTCCGCTCGTCCACCACCGCCCGCACGGGCGATGACGAGAGGAGTACTGCCTTTGCCCACCATCCCCATCCCCGCGGCGCCGGCCCGGCACGCAGGCGGGTGCTTGCAGCCTGTCCTGCTGCGCGGCCGTGTCGATCACATCGACGGTCGCACCGGGGAGCTGCTGCACCGCTACACCACCGTGCACGAGCCCGGCGGCGTCCTGCCGGTCGCCTGCAAGACCCGCCGCGCCTCCCGGTGCCCGCCCTGCGCCGAGGTCTACCGCGCCGACACCTATCAGCTCATCCGCGCCGGGCTGAGCGGCGGCAAAGGAGTTCCCGCGACCGTCGCCCAGCATCCGTGCGTCTTCGCCACCTTGACCGCGCCTTCCTTCGGCCCGGTCCACTCCCGCCGCGAGAAAGACGGCCGGATCCTGAGATGCCGGCCCCGCCGACGCAGCCGGGACTGCCCGCACGGCAACGCCCTGTCGTGCGGGCAGCGCCACAGCCGCGACGACCCGCTGCTCGGCGAGCCGCTGTGCCCGGACTGCTACGACTACACCGGCTCTGTCCTGTTCAACGCTTCTGCCCCCGAACTCTGGCGGCGCTTCACCATCACCTTGCGCCGGGCGCTTGCCCGCCAGGCCGGGATGACCGGCACGGCACTCGCCGCGCAGCTGCGCGTCTCCTACGCCAAGGTCGCCGAATACCAGCGCCGCGGCGTGGTCCACTTCCACGCCATCATCCGGTTCGACGGCCCCGCCGGGCCCGCGACCGCCCCACCCGCCTGGGCCACCCTCGACCTGCTCGCCGACGCGATCGTCCAGGCCGCCAGCACCGTCCACCTGGAAACCCCGGCCGCTCCCGGCTTACCTGCCCGGACTCTGTACTGGGGCCGCGAACACGACATCCGGCCTGTCACCGCCACCGGAGATCTGACCGACGCCAAGGTCGCGGCCTACGTCGCCAAGTACGCCACCAAGGCCGCCGAATGCACCGGCACCCTCGATCGTCGGATCACGCCTGCCGATCGCCTGCCCGATCTTCCCGTCCGCGAGCATGCCCGCCGCCTCATCGCCGAATGCCTGCGCCTCGGCAGGCTGCCCGCACTCGCCGACCTGCGGCTGACCGCCTGGGCGCACATGCTTGGCTTCCGCGGCCACTTCTCGACCAAGAGCCGCCGCTACTCCACGACTCTCGGCGCGCTGCGCGCCGACCGCGCCCAGCATCAGCGCGACTACTCCGCGACCGCCAGCCTGTGGCCTGCCCCCGAGAGCGAAACCACGCTCGTCCTCGCCCACTGGCACTTCGCAGGCCAAGGCTCGCCCCCTGCGCCGCTGACCGCCGGCGCGACCAGACCCGCCGATCCACCGCCGCCGAGCCCGCCGAAGGAGGCCAGCCATGCCCCGGCTCTTGCTGACCGTCCCTGAGGCAGCCGAAGCACTGGCCATATCGCGCAGCAAGCTCTACGAACTGCTCGCGGCTGGCCTGGTGCGCTCGGTCCGCATCGACGGGTCCCGCCGCGTCCCCGTCGAAGCACTCGAAACCTACGTAGCCGGACTGCTCGACCGAGAGGAGACCGCCGATGCCGAAGCTTCGTGACGGCGTGATCAAGCGGGGAGCGTCATGGTCCTACGTGATCCGCGTCCCTGATCCCGCTACTGGCGTCAACAAGCCCAGGTGGGTCGGCGGCTTCGCCACCGAGGCAGACGCCAAAGCCGCCCGCGATGAGGCTCGTGTCCGCGCCCGGCGCGGCGAGTACGTCAACCGCTCCGCCTCGACCGTCGCGGACTACCTGGTCGAATGGGCTGAAGCACACGCCACGACCGTGAAGCCCAAGACCCTCGCCGGGTACCGCCACGACATCGATCACTACATCGTGCCCGCGCATCGGCCGGATGCGGCTGCAAGCCCTGCGACCGGCCGTGATCTCCAAGCTCTACCGCGACCTGTCCGAGCACGGCAGCCGCGATGGCGGGCCGCTGTCGGTCTCGACCATCTCCCACATACACCGCACCCTGCGCAAAGCCCTGGCCGACGCCGTGGACGTCGAGCAAGTACTCGCCGTCAACCCGGCCGCCCGGTCGAAACGCCCGAAAAGCACTAGCACCGAGCCAGCCCAGATCTGGACCGTCAAGCAGCTCGGCGCGTTCCTCGACCGCCGCCAGGTCACACCGGCTGTTCGCTTTCTACCGCCTGGCCGCCTACACCGGAGCCCGGCGCGGTGAGCTGCTGTACCTGCGCTGGTCTGTGCTCGATCTCGACGCGGCCGAGGTCACCTTCGGCGGCTCAACCGCCGTCGTGCGCGGCCAGCGCGTGGAAGGCACCACCAAGGGCGGCCGGTCCCGCACCGTCAGCCTCGACCGCGACACCATCGCCATTCTGCGCGAGCACCGCCGCCAGCAGGCCGAGGAACGACTCGCCGCCGGATCAGCCTGGAACGACAACGGCGGCCTGGTCTTCACTACCCGCTGGGGAGAACCGCTCTACCCCGACACCGTCACCGCGCTCATGACCAAACTGATCAACGCCCACAGCAAGTCGGCCGCCACCAAGACCAGCCCGCTCCCCCACGCCCGGCTGCACGACCTGCGCCATCTGCACGCCACGACCCTGTTGCTGGCAGGAGTGCCGGTTCACGTCGTGGCCGCCCGGCTCGGGCACGCCGACCCGGCCGTCACATTGCGGGTCTACTCGCACGTCCTGCGCGAGCACGCGGCAAGCATCGGGGATGTCTTTGCCCAGGCCGTGGACGCCGCTGTTAGCAAATCCGTTAGCAAGCCGGGTCGCCAGAGGTGATCAAGCCAGCATTTACGCTGGTCAGAACGGTGGTCAGGGGCGGGGTCGAACCGCCGACCTTCCGCTTTTCAGGCGGACGCTCATACCAACTGAGCTACCTGACCGTGGCGGCTTCCCGATGGCCGGATGGCCCCGCGACGCCGACCTGAGCGGTCCTGACGGGATTTGAACCCGCGACCTCCACCTTGACAGGGTGGCGAGCACTCCGAGCTGCTCTACAGGACCATGCTGCGCTGGCTGGCTGCCAGCAGTGCCCCCAACGGGATTCGAACCCGTGCCGCCGCCTTGAAAGGGCGGTGTCCTAGGCCGCTAGACGATGGGGGCTCGACGGCCACCGCCGCCTTGCCCGTGGCGCCCGCCGTCGGGGACCGCCCCAGCATAGGGGACAGATGGCACTGCCGGCAAAGCGCATGGCTCAGCCGGCCCCTGACCCGCCCGAGCCCTAGGCACGGTCGTGGTTGACCAGCCGCTCGACGATGGATTCCTTCTCTCCCTCCTCCGGTATAACAGCCCACGCCACCACGTAGACCAGCGGCCCGAGCAGGCCGAAGAAGGTGGCCACCGCGAAGATCGCGCGGATCAGGTTGGCGTCGAGCCCGAAGTAGGCGGCCATGCCCGCGCAGACCCCGGCGACCATCCGGCCATCCCGCTTGCGCTCCAGCACCTTGGCGCCGTTCGTGTCGTTCATAACGCCATGATGCCTGACGCCCGATGCCGGGCACCCGCATCCCCGCGGCACGATCCCGGCGCCAGGCCGGGCCGGGCGGCCCGGTCCGCGCATACGCTAGCGGCGAGGCCTGCAGAGAGGACCAGCCATGCCGTCTAGCACCGACCCCATGGGCAGCGACCTGCTTCGGATCGACGATCAGCTGACCGAGGAGGAGCGCCTGGTCCGCGACACGGTCCGGTCCTTTGCCGCGGAGCGGATCATGCCGCATATCGCCGACTGGTTCGAGGCCGGAACCCTGCCCAGAGAGCTGGTCCCCGAGGTCGGCAAGCTGGGCATCCTGGGCATGCACCTGACCGGCTACGGCTGCGCCGGGATGGGCGCCATCGCCTACGGAGTCGCCTGCCGGGAGATGGAGGCCGCCGATTCCGGCCTGCGCAGCCTGGTGTCCGTGCAGGGGTCGCTGGCCATGTTCCCGATCTGGAAGTACGGCTCGGAGGAGCAGAAGCAGGAGTGGCTGCCCCGGATGGCGGCCGGCCAGGCCGTCGGCTGCTTCGGGCTGACCGAGCCCGATCACGGCAGCGACCCGGCCGGCATGAGGACGAACGCGAAGCGGGACGGATCCGACTGGGTGCTGAATGGCACCAAGATGTGGATCACCAACGGGTCGATCGCCGATATCGCCGTCGTGTGGGCCGTCACCGATGACGGGATCCGCGGCTTCCTGGTCCCCCGCGGCGCGCGCGGGTTCAGCACGCGCAACATCCACAAGAAGATGTCACTGCGCGCCTCGGTCACCTCGGAGCTGCACTTCGACGGGGTCCGGCTGCCGGCTGACGCCATGCTGCCGGGGGTGCAGGGACTCAAGGGACCGCTGTCCTGCCTCTCAGAAGCCCGCTACGGCATCCTCTGGGGCGTCACCGGTGCGGCCCGGTCCTGCTTCGAGGCGGCGGTGGAGTACGCGGGCACCCGGGAGCAGTTCGGGAAGAAAATCGGGGCTTACCAGCTCACCCAGGCCAAGCTGGCCTGGATGCTGACCGACCTGCAGCGCTCGCAGCTGCTGGCCCTGCACCTGGGCCGGCTCAAGGAAGCGGGCAAGATCACGCCCGTGCAGGTCAGCATGGGCAAGATGAGCAACGTGCGGGCGGCCATCGAGATCGCCCGGCAGGCCAGGACCATCCTCGGCGCCAACGGCGTGACGCTTGAGTACCCGGTGATCCGGCACGAGAACAACCTCGAGTCCGTGCTGACCTACGAGGGCACGGAGGAGATCCACGCTCTTGCCATCGGCCAGGCCATCACCGGAATCCCGGCCTACCGCTGAGCGTCTCCATGATCTCGAAGAGTTAAGCGGAAATCACCCCGCAAACCTTTCCGGATCCCCGGCGCGCGACCGGCGCGCGAGGCTCAGCCGGTGTCGGCGAAGTGCACGGCGACTTCTGTACACGTAGGACTGCCGGACGTTCGGCACCGCGGGCTCCAGCCGGGCCTGCGGCAGGGTTACCGTCACCGCGGAACGATTCTGCGATACCTGGATCGCGCTGCCCTTCAGCCGCGAGAAGTCGACGTAGGCGATGTCGCTGCCCTGGCCGGCAGCCAGACCAAGGTGGGCGAGGGCAGCGGCTGCGCTATCCCCGCCGCTAGCCGGGCCAGCCCTGCGACTGGTTCCGAACGCACAGCCGGGGGCAGGCCGCAGCCTGCCCCCGGCGCTGATGATCGATCGGGCTACAGATGCTTGCACTGACCGTGCTTGCCGCCGCCGGCGATGTTCGGCTTGCCGCCGGAGTCGCCGAAGGTCGGCTTGGGCACGTTGCCGGTGCAGTCGAGCGCGCCGACGATCACGTTGCTGGCGATCTCCGGTGAGTCGTAGGCGATGCCCGGCACGGTCGTGTTGGTCATGTTGCCGGTGAACACCATGTTGCCGCCGACCCAGGTCCGGAACGTCCCGAGCCAGCAGGTGTCCACGTCGGTCCAGGTGAGGTTGCCGAAGACCTGGCCATCCTCGAAGTCGAAATAGGCCGGCCCGCTGAACGGGTCCATCGCGGTGCAGCTGGTGTCGGTCGAGCTGCCGGTGACATCGAAGTTGCCCTCGACCGCGGTGGTGTGGAAGACCACTTCCTTGGCCCGGTCGGCCGTGACGCTCCCGCCGATCTCGTCCGGCGTGTCGACGGTGCAGGGCGGTCCGACCGATACGGTGTTGCACCCGACGTTGAGCGTGCCGCCGGCCCCCACGGTGGCATTGCCGCGCACGATCAGCGTGCCGTTCGTCACGCCCCAGAAGGTGGCTGTCGGGCCGACTGTCAGGCTGGTCTGCACGATGACAGTGCCCTGGTCGGTCAGCGTGCAGTACCCGTAGACCTTGAGCGACGTGTAGACGCCGGGGCGCACAGTCCCCTGCGTGCAGATCATCCTGCCGTAGTGATGGAAGGGCGCCGCTGATGCCACGGCCGACTGCCCCAGGGCGATCCCCGTTCCCGCAAGCGCCAGCGATGCCAGGCAGACGCCAGCTCGCCGTAACACAGTGAAGTTCATCCGTTTGCCCCCTCTGAAGGACGCCCTTGGTGCGCCTTGATCGCGCTCAGTGTATCGATGACTACTTAAGGTAATCACTCGGCCGGCGAAGTTCAGGGCCAGGCGTGAAAGAATTCGGCGTGGCTAGTGACAAGGACTCCCCGTCCATGCTGCGGGCCCTGATGGTCCTGACGCTCATCAGCGGCCTGGTCGACGCGGTCAGCTACCTCGGCCTCGGGCGGGTCTTCACCGCCAACATGACCGGCAACATCGTGGTGCTCGGGTTCGCGGCCGCAGGCGCCCCTGGCTTCTCCGTGCCCGCCACCCTCACCTCGCTCGGCTCGTTCCTGGCCGGAGCCGTGGCCGGCGGCCGGGCCGGCCACCACATCAGCAGCGGCGGCCGGCTGCTGATCACGGCCGCCCTGACCGAGGCCGTCCTGGTCAGCGCGGCCGCCGTGGTCGCCTACCTGGCGCCCGCGGTGGCGGCCGGCTGGGGCCGCTACACCGTGATCACGATCCTGGCCTTCGCTATGGGCATCCGGAACGCAAGCGTCCGCCGGCTCGCCATTCCCGACATGACCACGACGGTGCTGACTCAGCTCCTGACCGGGCTCGCGGCCGATTCCACCCTCGCGGGCGGCGGCAACCCGCGGGCGGGCCGCCGCGCCGCGGCCGTGGTCATGATGCTGGCCGGCGCCGTCACCGGGGCGGCCCTGTACCTGCACGTCGACGCGGGGCTGCCGCTGCTGATCGCCGCGGTGCTGGGCGCGGCCACGGCGATCATCTTCCGGATCAGCGAGGTGCGCGTCGCACCCGACGCCGCTTGATGCGACGATGGCCAGCATGAGTGACAGTCCGCAGGATGGCCCGCGGGTGGCGGACAATCCGAGCGCATCCAGATTCGAGCTCGATGCGGGTGGTGAGGTCGCTGAGCTGGTCTACCGGCACCGCGCGGACCGGCTGGTGCTGACGCACAGCGAGGTGCCCGAGGCACTCGGCGGCCAGGGCATCGGCGGCCTGCTGATCGAGGCCGCAGTCGGCCGGGCGGCCCGCGAGGGCCTCACCATCGTGCCGTTGTGCCCGTTCGCGCGCGGCTGGCTGGAGCGGCATCCCGATGTGGCGGGGCAGGTCACCATCGACTGGGGTGACCAGCCGGGCGAGTAACGACGTGCTCAGGGCCCGGCGCTGCGCAGCCGGTCCCGGTGCAGCAGCGCCCCGCCGATGACGGCGTCAATCTCGGCCCGCAGGTCGGCGCCGGAGTCCCAGCGGTCCAGCACGCTGCCCCGGCAGCCAGCGATGTCGAGCACGCGCGCGTCGGCCCGGGCCGCGAACGCGGCGACGGCGGCGGCGCTGACCGGGCCGCCAGTGAGCTCCAGCAGCGGCCTGCCGAGGCCGCGCGCGGCCCGCGCGGTTTCCTGGCAGCCCTCCCCGCCGGCCGGGTCCAGCAGGATGACGGCGTCCGCCAAGTACGCGCAGGTCCAGGTGCGGTACCGGAAATCGGGGAAATCCAGCTCGTGCAGCACGGCGCCGCTCAGCCGGGCTCGCCGGGGCGGCGTCAGCGGGCCGTCCTCCTGCAGCAGGCCTGCCGGGAAGATCAGGCGAACCGGCAGCCCGGCTGCGAGCGCCGCCTCAGCGGCCAGCGTGTCCACGCCGGTCTGGCCGCCAGTGATCACCGTCAGGCCGGCTGCGGCGTGCAGCTCGCGGCGCAGCGCCCGCCCGGCACGGGCAGCGGCAGGCGGGCGATCGCCTGAGTCAGTCGTCACGGCTGTCGTCGAGCGCGAAGCTCAGGTAGCGGTCGGCGGACCGTCCATCGCTGCCCGTCCCAGCCGACATACTGCCGCTCGTCCTGGCAGATCGGGCAGTCCGCCCGCACGGCCGCGTACTGCACGCCGCAGCTGGCGCAGATAGGAAGGTCGAGGTCCATGCGCCAGTCTTACCTAGCCGCGGCCGATACCTCACCCCAGGGGGCGACCACGAGCGTCTGCAGCGCGATGCCGACCACCCCCTCGGTGTCGGACAGCGTCGACTCGGCCAGCCCGGTGCCCTGCCCGCCCATCGTGGTCACCGAGTCCAGCAGCAGCCACTCGCCCACCGGATCCCGCTGCAGCACCACCGTCAGGTCGACATTGATGAACTGGAACTTCGACGCGTCGATCGCGGCCCCGATGCCGCTGCCCGTGTCGGCCAGCAGCAGCGCCCGGCACATCGGGGTCAGCTCCTCCCCGTCCAGCAGCGGCAGGTCCGGGCGGCCCCAGGCCTGGCTCGGGCCGCTGTCGGTGAAGCCGCCGGTGACGAACCGCCAGTCGACGACCGAGAGGTAGCCAGCCGGGCGGCGGCCGAAGAAGTGCGGCGTGCCGCGTTCCGCCGGGATGGCCCGCGGCTCGCTCGGCTTGGTGACGACCGGGACGGCGTCGCTCGTGGCGATCCGCCAGCCCCGGGCGTGCAGCACCTCCCGGCCGCCGGCCTCCATCACCGCCTCGAGCAGGGAGACCCGCCTTCCGGCCCGCAGGGTCCGGGTCCTGACGGTCACCTCGGTGACCGGCACCGGCCGCAGGATGTCCACGGCGACCCGGGCCAGGCGCTGGCCTTCCGCCGGCTCGTGCAGCTCGAGCGCGCGGCCGGCCAGGGCCGACGGCGGCCCGCCGTGCTGGGCATGATGGCTCCACGGTCCCGCGGTCGCCGGCATGGCCAGGAACGATCCCCCGCCGAGCGGCTGGTAGAAAGCGTCGGGCACGAATCGGATGCTATCGGTGGATCAGGCCGGGCGCAGGCTCGCGCCCGGCCTGGGCAGGCCTGCGGCCGGGAGCGGGTAAGTCCTAGCGGGTCAGCGGATACCAGGGGGCATGGCCGTGCTCATCGGCATCGGCGCGCTGGCCGTCACGCTGATCGGACGGCCCGGTGACGCCGTCACGACCGGGATCACGACCGCCGTGGTCATGGTCGTCGCGCTGCTGAGCCCGCATGACGCGTGGGCGCAGCCCATCCTGCGGTTCTTCGACACGCTCATCGGCATCGCGGTCGGCCTGGCCGCCGCCTGGCTCGGCCTGCTCCTGGTCCGTCTGCTCGGCCTGCCCGCATCACCGGACCGCGTCCGGCCGCACTGACCGGCGCGGCGAGCGCGGGCCGCGGTCTATGAAGCCGATCAGCCACTTGAAGCTGTCGTCGGCGTCGCCGCTCTCTGGCCCGCTGGCGGCAGCATCCGGATGGCGCCCGGAGCCCGCGCGTGTCCGCTCTGCCCCGCGCAGCTGATGCCCGCTGTCATATCGTGGTCGCTCAGGAATTACCGCTCATGACCGGACGGAGGCGGGACAGCTGTTGATCGTCTTCGGGCCGCACTGGCGCAGCAGCCCGGGCGGTAGCCTGGATGACGACCAGGAAGCATGTATCCGCAGGTCAGTGACCTAGCGGACCTCGGGGCGTTAGCTCAATGGTAGAGCAGCGGACTTTTAATCCGTGGGTTCTGGGTTCGAGCCCCAGGCGCCCCACCCACTCTGAGCTGCTGTTTCTTGCCTGAGCAGAATCCAGCGCTACAACAGTCGTGGAACGACCACTCGTTCCACGACCGCCTTCCTGCGCGGCCCTCAACGGCCCATTCGATTCGGCGAAAGTCACATAGAGTGACTGCTTGGTCAATCGTGCCACGAGAATCCGACCTCACGGTGGCTGAGATAGTGGCGGCCACGCAGGTGATTCCGGTCGTCCTCCTTGTGCAATGCATTGAGCGCCTGCCGAATCTGGTCGCCGGTCCGATTCGACGCGTTGAAACAGGCTCTCGTTGTTATGGGCACGCGGCGAACGCGGAGAGCGAGCGCGGCCCGTTGCGATCTGAGGCGTCGTTGCCGGGAGGGGCTGACCCTAAGCGCACATGCAGGCGGTCACCATCATCGGCCGCCTCGCCCCGTCGGGCCAGGAACCAAACGTGGTTGAGAAGCGGCCGAGGGGTCTTTCGGCCCTGCCCCGGGGCGAAGTTGGGGAGACCCTGGACTTGGAGGCACGGGAGCAGGAGGTGCTGTCATGCGAGCAGTCATCGTCTACGAATCGATGTTCGGGAGCACCAGGAAGGTGGCGGAGGCCATCGCCGAGGGGCTGGCCGAATGCGCAGAGGTCTCGGTGGTGCCGGTCACTTCGGCCGATGCGCACATCCTCGACGGCGCGGATCTCGTGGTGGTGGGCGGTCCCACCCACACCCACGGGATGTCCAGGCCGGGTACTCGGAAGATGGCCGGGAAGCTGGCGAGGAAGCCGGGCAGCGAGGTTGAGCTGGTACCGGGCGCTGTCAGCGGCCCGGGAGTGCGCGAATGGCTCGCATCGCTCGGCCGACTGGAGGTCGCCGGCGCCGCTTTCGATACCCGGCTCCAGGGACTGCCGGCGTTCACTGGCCGGGCGTCGAAGTCCATCCGCCGGCTCCTCGCGCACCACGGGGCGCGCATCGCGGCGTCACCCGGGAGCTTCCTCGTCGAGGGCCTGACCGGGGCCTTGGTCGAGGGCGAACTGGGGCGGGCCCGCGCCTGGGGAGAGCGCCTGAGTGGAGTGACTGCCTCCGAGGCGTCGTCGAGGCGCCGCCAGGCCTCCTGACGCCGTTCGCTGTCACGAGCGCGACGGTGCGGGAACACCGTGGGGCCGTTAGCGCGGATTTCCACGCAGCCAGTTAGGGCAACTTTCAGCCAGCAATCCGCCGTGAAGTCGATGTGGGGTACGAGTCTGACGTGCAGGAACGCATGCTGATGACAGTCAGGCGCCGAGCGATGCAGGGGGCGATCTCGTTGCGCGGGCGGCCCACTGTATTTGTTATCGAGCTGTGTCCGCCACGCTGAGCGAACAGCCAGCGACAAGCAGCGAGGGCAAACGGGCATGCAGAGCATGATCACGGTCGAATTCGGGCGTGGCTTTGCGGTTGCGGGCCGGAGCACTCGGAAACGATCAGCGATGTCATGGCAGCGAGATCGCCGCAATGACAGCAGGCGTCCCCAGGCCAGTCCGACATGGCTGACCTGGGCGAACCCGCTGTAAGCGCCTGAGAGATCATCCGAGGAGTGGGGCCGAATGAGCTGCGCGGAAATCGGCGTTAGCGGGCCCGGCGACTGTAGTCGAAGAAGTTGAGGACCCGCTCCGTCAGCTTGTGGCCCGCGGATGAGCCCGCGCTGCCAGGGTTGTTGAGTTGCTCGCCCAGAGCCCTCAAAGCCGGAGCAAGCACCGGGCCGGCCATCGGTCTTCCGTGGCCCGGCGCCAGCACGCTCGGCTCCAGCCGGGCCAGTTCAGACACAGACTCGGTTGCTGCTCGCCAGTTCCAAGTGGCAAAGCGCGGTGGCCCGCCGAGGGTGTGCCTTTGCGACAGGGCGTCGCCAAGCGAATTGAGGTTGACGGTTAGGACGGCGTCGCCCGGGATGAGGGCACGGTCTCCCTCCCGAAACAGCGCCAGGTGGCCAGGGGTGTGGCCGGGCGTGGGGATGACCTGCCAGTCCGGCAGGCCGGGGACGCCTACGTTCGGGTCGATAGGGCTCAGCCCGTCCTGCCCGGAGGGGAACATCCAGCTCCGCTCGACACGGGCCAGGGCGCCGATGATGCGGCCAGAGGGGGGCAATGGCAGTTCGTCGGGGTGCACGTACACGGTGACGTCCCACATGTGGGCCAGTTCGGAAGCGGAGCCAGCGTGGTCCGGGTGCACGTGCGTCAGCACGATCGCTCGTGGGCAGGCGCCAACCCCGAACAGGGTCTCCGCTGCGCTCCTGATCAGCTCGGCCCGGCCCCGCCATGCGGTGTCGACCAAAACCCAGGTTTCGCCCGACTGCACGAAGTAGACGTTCGAGTCTCGCCGTTTCCCGGTGACCAGGCAGTAGACCCCTGTGGCGACGGTTTCTTCGAGCGTGGCGCCGTGCAGGTACCTGTCCACGTCGAATTGACGGCCCCCGAGCCAGTCATTTTGTGATGCTTCCACAAAGCCCATATATAACGACCCTGGGCGTGCAACCAGGGTCGTTGGTCCTTGTGGCCGCGAAGGCCCTCAAGATCCAGATCATCTCATCGGAGTGGACAACGCTCACATCGCGCTTGCAGTAAAGGCCACACCGATCGGCGGCGTTGTGCGCCCGTCATCTCGAGGGAGGATCACCGACTGTTACGGGCTCGCAGGGCGACGCAGCGCCGGATCGCCGACTACGCGCGCCTGGCGATCAAGCTTGCCAGATGGGTGGGAGGTGCTCAGATTCGCGAGTACCGGGCGTGGCGAAGACGCCGCGGACGTGTGTGCCATCAGGCAAGCGCCAGGTGGCGGAAAGACATGGCGGTCCTGCATCGCGGTTGCCATCGATGCGGTCGCCGGGCTGAAGAATTCTGTTCATGCGCAGGGTGGGCTCGCCGGCTGGCACGTCGTCTGCGCTGGCGGTTTCGACCCGCAGATCGGTGCTGGACGGCCCGTTGGCTGCAACGGCGGGCCAGACCGGTATCAGGGAACCCGTAGCCACCGCCTGGCCGGTGACCGCTAGGTCTGCCGCATTGCTGACGCTCTGTGCTTGCGGTTCAGCCTCTCCCTGGATGAGCGCAACCAGCTGAGCGAGGAGAACCGGATCGTGAGCGCCGTCGTAAATGCAGCGGCGCCCCAGCACCCCGTGCTCAGATGTGCCGATCAGCCCGCCGTCAGCGCCGGCGAGCGCGCCTGCCCGGTAGGTGAGTGGTACCGGGTAGGCAGTCGCCCGGTTCCCAGATCCGTTGGTGACCACCATGAACTCGATGCTGACCTCGCCCTGAGGTTCATCGAGCCGGAACCCGCCAGCCTTGGCCAAGTCCGGTTCGTGTCCCGTCTGGCGCTACCACGGCTGAGCAGGCAATCAGGCCGCCAGCAGCTCCAGCTTGCCCGGGCTCATCGTGGTGCTGTGGATGATGGCCATCCTCGCTGCCGCGCGATCGGGTCCCCTCACGGAGCGGGTGCCGTTACGCCAGCGGCGGATGCTGGCCGGCTCGCTGATCTGCGGACTGCGGGAATCCCGCGCCCTGCCGGGCGTGGCTAGCCTCGGTCCGCCGCCTGAATTCAGGTGACGTTTCCCGCCGCGCGTGAGCCCGGCGAGCCCAGCTGATCAGTGTTGTGCCCCGCGCAACTGATGTTGTAGTTTAGGCAACATGCCCGCCAAGGAGATCCTCGCAGCGATCGGAGAGCTGGAGGCCGCCGGGTGGCGGGTTCAGATCACCGGCGGCAGGGCACATGCCTACGCCCGCGTGTACTGCCCGGGCGGCACGGACGGGTGCCCGCCGCTGTCGGTCTACGGTACGCCCAGGGTGCCGGAGCACGAGGCGGCGAAGATCAGGCGGGCGCTGGAACGATGCGAGCACTCGGGGAAGGACACGACATGAACGTGTACTGGTTCGACCTGGAGGTGGCGGGCCCGGTCACCGAGGACCACGTCGAGGCCCTGGGCGATGTGCTGACCGCAGCCCGCGGCATCGACGCGGCGGTCCAGGGAGATCACCGCGGCGGGCGGGTCATGTTCTCGCGCGAGGCTGACGACGCGGTGCAGGCCGTCATCTCCGCGATCGAGGACACCGAGGCTGCCGGGATGACGGTCACCGGGGTGGCGGCGGATCAGGTCAGCGTCGGCGAGATCGCCGAGCGGGCGAAGGTCACGAGCACCTCGGTGCGCTACTGGGTGACCGGCGAGCGCGGCCCGGGGGGCTTTCCCGAGCCGAGGGTCAGGCACCAGCGCGGCAGCCTGTACTCCTGGGCCGAGGTGTCCGCATGGCTGGCCGCCTCGAAGCTCGGCGAGGTCGATCACCTAGCCGCGGAGACCGCCCGCGCCTGCGCCCTGATCGGCGCGGCCCTGACCGTCCGCTCGGGACTACGCGACCTGCCCCAGCAGGACCGGCCCCTGGTCGCCCGACTGGTCGCCTGAACCCTGCCGCAGCACCCAAGCCCGCCATGCCGGCCACCTGGCGGGCCGGCCAGGAGCGGCTGTACACGTCCCGCCGCTCCTGGCTCGCCTTCTGACCGCCACGAGATCGCCGCCCGGCTACGCTTTGTCACGGAGATGGCGGCGCATGGCGCGGGTTCCGTGGAACGTCTCGTGGAACGAGTGCCGGTAGCGACTATGTGCAGTGTGCGCCTTCCGGGCATATTCGCGGGACATTGGTGCAGGCCGGGCGCCCAGGGCGGCCGAGCGGTCCTCTTTAAATCCGTGGGTTCTGGGTTCGAGCCCCAGGCGCCCCACCCGCTCTGAGCTGCTGTTTCTTGCCTGAGCAGAATCCAGCGCTACAACAGTCGTGGAACGACCACTCGTTCCACGACCGCCTTCCTGCGCGGCCCTCGACGGCCCATTCGATTCGGCGAAGGTCACATAGAGTGACTGCTTGGTCAATCGTGCCACGAGAATCCGACCTCACGGTGGCTGAGATAGTGGCGGCCACGCAGGTGATTCACGGTGACGGCGACCCGGGCCGGGACTGCGAGCAGCCAGCCCACGAGCCGTCGCCTGGGCGGCAGCTCCGCCCTGCGCTGTCGCGGCGGACGCTTCAGGCGCGGTCAGCGAGTGCTTTGGGCGGCTGGAACGCCGGAACGAGGTGCACCTCGATCAGCCCGGCGCGGGAGATGATGCGGCCGATCACCGAGCAGTGCAGCGGCTCGTACGCGCGAGTGCGCCGGGTGCTGCCCAGGACAACCCGGGCGGCATGCTCGGCATGAGCGAAGTCGAGGATGGCCATGGCCACGTCGGCACCGGTGATCTCCGCGTAGCGACCGCCCAGATCGGCGAGCAGTCGGCGCTGGCCTTCCAGCCATACCGGCTCGGCCTCGACTAGGCCGCTGGGCGTACGGACGTACACGCCGATCAGCTCCGCCTAGGTGGCCGCAGCGAACTGCGCCGCCCGCCGCACGACATGCCCGCCCGGGCGTCCCGGTGACAGGACGTATGCGTCAGGACCGCCCACGAACGCGCCGCCAAGCCCGCTCCTAACCGCGACGCGGCCGCCCAGAGACGGGCGCTCCTTACTGACCACGCCGCGGCCGCTGCTATGCGGGTCGCCATACCCGAGCCCGGCCAATGCCCCGGGATCCACCGCCGATCATCTACCCGGCAACCGCGGGTTGAAGTAATAGCCTGGGGGTGCCGGTGGGCACACGATCAGCGCCGCACCGGTGCTTCGGAGGGCCGCATGCGTATCAGCGATGTGCTTCGCGTCAAGGGCACGCAGGTCGTCACCGTCACCCCGGACACGAGGGTGCGGCGCCTTCTGGCGGTGCTCGCCGAACATCGGATCGGTGCTGTCGTCGTCTCTCGCAACGGCACCTCGGTCGACGGGATCGCCAGTGAGCGGGACATCGTCCGAGCGCTGGCCCGGCGAGGCGCCGCGGTGATGTCCGAGGAGGTCACGGCTATCTACACAGCCGAGGTGCACACGGTCACGCCACAGACCCCGCTCGAGGAGGTCATGCGCATGATGACCGAGCACCGGGTGAGGCACGCGCCGGTCGTGGTTGACGGCGGCTTGCGAGGGATCGTGAGCATCGGCGACGTGGTGAAGAACCGTATCGACGAGCTCGAAGCCGAGCGAGCCGCATTGACCAACTACATCACGGGTAGCCGCTAACGCGTCGGCTCAGCCTGCAGACGCCTCCAACGGCCGTGACGTGGCAATGACGCTCCATCGTCTGAGCCGCCGCATGCGGCCGCTCGTCCAAGCGCGCATCGGCACAGCCCGCATGACGGGTAACAGCAGCCTTCCGTTGTAGGTGCGTCGCCCGGCATTGGCAGCGCCGAACACCCATATCTGAGCAGCCGATTCCGGCCACGCCACATACTGGCAAGCCGACCAGGCGGATCTGTGTCGCCATCTGGGCGAACGCCTGGGGCGAACTTCCAGTGCAGATCGGCGGCATTGCGCGCTCACCCGGCAGGCGGTTCTGCCACGCTCCGTGACGAGTTCGCGAGCGCCCGGTCGACGGCCGGACCGGATGCAGTTCGTATCTGACGGCGGGTCCGGGCAGGAAGCGGAAGGGTCCGAGCTCATACCAGGATCCGCCGGGGCGTCCCTGCGACCGCTCCCACAGACCGCATGGCGGTCACGAATTGTCACGGGCGGCCGTAGATGCCATGGTCACCTATGCGTCGCCACACCAGCACCGGATCTCCATCCTCGGCCTTGTCAAGATGAAAGGTCGCCCTTCCGCCGGGCGAGGCGAACTTCCAGGTCAGCGAGTAGATCTCGGTATTGGCAAGCCGATGGATCCGCAGCCGCGCGGGCCAGGGCGGCGAGCCGCCGAACGACCCGGCGGCTACTGCGGGCAGGAAATACTTCCGCAAGACCTCCTGGAACATCCGCTGGTGCTCAGCGGGCAACCTCCGGAAGTCGTTGCGGAACGACTCGGCGGACCGGTACTTCACCGGCCATGCTCATCCCCGGCTGCTGCCAGTGCAGCAAGGTCAGCCAAGAACGATTCCCCGTCATCGAACGTGCGGAACCGGCCCGCCGCCAGATCCTCCTCCGCCTCCCGCTCGGCTGCCTGGTGCCCCCGATCCCAGAACCACATCTCATCCAGCGGCACCGGCAAGGTCGGCCGCAGCTCGATCACCCCGTCTGGCCGCTCGACCACCTCCAGTTGCGCGCCAGGCTCATCCAGCCGGTACTTGCGCCGCAGCTCAGCCGGAAGCGCAACTGTCCCCCGACCCTGGATGGCCGCATAGCCGTGATAGGTTCCCATTCCTTTATGTTGCCGTAAAACTGCTTTGCGGTCAAGCCGCAAAGTCGCTATACCGCTGCTGTCCAGTGTCCCGAAGGCTGAGGCAACTGACCCCCCGCGCGCCGCCGGATGGCGCCCACTTCCGGGCATCCGGCCTGACCGCTACCGTTTCCGTCAGCTACGTGCGGTGACGACGAGGCGCAGGCGCAGCCCGGAAGTCGTGGAACGGCTCGTGGAACGGGTACTAGCGGCGACTGGGTGCAGTATGTGCTTTCCGGGCATTTTCGCGGGGCATCGGTGCGGTCGGTGCGATGCAGCGGTCTGCTTTTAATCCGTGGGCTCTGGGTTCGAGCCCCAGGTGCCCCACCAGCACAAACACCAGGTCAGCACAGCTACAGGCTTGACCGATACCAGCCACTGCACCAGCCAAAGCAGCAACGCGAGCAGCAACGGCGGTTCATTCGCCGTCCTCTTCGCCTTACCAGAGCATGCGGGCGGCGGCTTCGCGGGAGACCTCCGGGGCGACAGGCAGGTGTTGACATTCATGGCGTTCGGGCTTCACCGCTCACTCTGACGCTTACCTCACCGTCCACTCGTATGGCACCGGCAGCACGGGCATCCGGCTAACACAGGTCACCAGCGCTGACCCCTACGGGTGCCGCCTCGCCGATCCTGAGTTTGTCACCGGCACCAGCAAGTGGCCCCCGGCATCCGTCAGGTTCCGCTGCACGACGACTTGAGGCGGCTGCTCCGGTCCTCCTGACAGCGCTCGCGCCGCCCGGTCGGCGGCCGCCAGGACTTCACGGCAGGACCGGGAGCGGGCCTGGATTCCCTGGAGACGCCAACGACCGCAGGGTAGGCCAGCAGAGCGGCCTCGACGGTCCTGACACTTGCCCGCGATCTCACTCCGATCGTGTTACCGCTGCCGGGCCTGAAGGCCGTATAGGCGACGTCTCGAAGGTCGATGATCCGCTTATTGAGTGACACCCCGTCCACTGGCCGAGATTCCGGGGCGCACGACCGCGTGGAGCACGACCGCCGCGCCCTGTCCGGTGCCGCTCCCAGCTGTGCTGGTCGCCGTCCCCGCCAGCAGTGTTGACCAGCTCGCAGCCACCGTCAGGAACCGGCTCAAGCGCATCCAGTACCGGCCCGCCCTCATCGACGGGTTCCTCGCCCAGACTGGACTCACCCTCGAACCTGAGCCGTCATGACCTCAAACCCTGGCCTTTCAACCTGTGTAGCTGAGGTTTCCCAAGGAGGACACCGATGGCCAGCACGACCGTCGCCGATTACCTGCTCAGCCGACTGCGCGAATGGGGGGTCGACAAGGTATTCGGCTTCCCTGGTGACGGCATCAACGGCATCCTCGCCGCCTGGGGCCGCGCCGGCAACAACCCCAAGTTCATCCAGGCCCGGCACGAGGAGATGAGCGCATTCGAGGCCGTCGGCTATGCGAAATTCACCGGCCGCTTCGGGGTGTGCATGGCGACCTCCGGTCCCGGTGCCATCCACCTGCTGAACGGCCTCTACGACGCCAAGCTCGACCACGTCCCGGTGGTCGCGATCATGGGCCAGACCAGCAGATCGGCGATGGGCGGCTCCTACCAGCAGGAGGTCGACCTGCTGACCCTGTTCAAGGATGTCGCCAGCGACTACGTGCAGATGGTCACCGTCCCCGAGCAGCTGCCCAACGTGCTGGACCGGGCCATCCGCGTCGCGCTCGCCGAGCGCGCGCCCACGGCGATCATCATCCCGTCCGACGTGCAGGAGCTGGAGTACTCGGCTCCGGCGCACGCGTTCAAGATGGTGCCGTCCAGCATGGGGCTGGACTGGCCGACCACGGTTCCCGATGATGCTGCGATCGCCCGCGCCGCCGAGGTCCTGAACGCCGGGAAGAAGGTGGCCATCCTGGCCGGCTCGGGTGCCCGCGGCGCCCGCGCGGAACTGCAGCAGGTGGCCGAGCTCCTCGGCGCGGGCGTGGCCAAGCCGCTGCTCGGCAAGGACGTGCTGGCCGACGACCTGCCCTATATCACCGGCTCGATCGGGCTGCTCGGCACCCGGCCCAGTTACGAGATGATGATGGGCTGCGACACACTGCTGACGGTGGGCTCCAGCTTCCCCTACACGCAGTTCCTGCCCGAGTTCGACCAGGCCCGCGCGGTCCAGATCGACGTCGACGGCAAGTTCATCGGCACGCGCTACCCGTACGAGGTCAATCTGGTCGGGGACGCCGCCGCCACGCTGCGGGCGCTGATCCCGCACCTCGAGCGCAAGCAGGACCGGTCCTGGCGCGAGGACATCGAGCAGCAGGTGGCCCGCTGGTGGGAGGTGATGGAGGCCGAGGCCATGGTCGAGGCCGACCCGATCAACCCCATGCGGCTGTTCCACGAGCTGTCGACCCGGCTGCCCGGCAACGCCATCGTGACGGCCGACTCCGCCTCGTCGGCGAACTGGTATGCCCGGCACCTCCGGTTCCACGGCGACATGCGCGGCTCGCTGTCGGGGAACCTCGCCACGATGGGGCCAGGGGTGCCGTACGGGATCGGCGCCAAGTTCGGCAATCCGGACCGGCCGGTCATCGTCTTCGCCGGCGACGGGGCCATGCAGATGGACGGGCTCGCGGAGCTGATCACCATCAAGCACTACTGGCAGGAGTGGGCTGACCCGCGGCTCATCATCGCCGTGCTGCACAACGACGACCTGAACCAGGTGACCTGGGAGATGCGCGCGATGGAAGGCGCGCCGAAATTCACCGAGTCCCAGACCCTGCCGAGCGTCGACTACGCCACCTGGGCCGCCACCCTGGGCCTGCAGGGCATCGCCGTGGACAAGTCCGATGACCTGGGCCCGGCGTGGGACCGGGCGCTGTCGGCGGAGCGGCCGACGCTGCTGGACGTCCGCTGCGACCCGAACGTCCCGCCGATCCCGCCGCATGCCACGCTGGACCAGATGAAGGACTCCGGCCGGGCGATCCTGAAGGGCGACGAGGACCGCTGGGGGATCGTCAAGGAGGGCGTGCTAACCAAGGTCCAGGAGTTCCTGCCGCACTCAGGCGGCTAACACCGGGGCGACTAACACCGGGGCGGCTAACACACCGGGCGACTGGGACCGGGGCGACTGACTCCCGGCACCGCAGGCTGGCCGCACCGGCGACCCTCGCGCGCCCCGGGCGGCGGCAGTCGTGCCGGCCGGCGCTGGCCACCGGCACGGCGATGACGGGAGGGAACCCATCCGCTACCGCGGATCCGGATTGCGTGGTGTACGGGCTACTCGCGCCCGCATCCCCGCGTCTCCTATCTCCGGGTCCCTCCCGTCACTTTGATCTCAGTCGGCCCGGGTGAGCGCCGCCAGGGACCAACGGCCCTGGTCAGCGGGACCTTGGGCCAGGCTGGCGGGACCTTGGGCCAGGCTGGCGGGACCTTGGGCGAGGCGAGTGGCGAGTGCGGACCTTCGGCCCTGGCGAGGCCGGATGGCCGGGCGCCACCATGACCGGTGAAGATCCCGGGAGGTGGATGACATGCAGGCACAAGTGGGAGACGAGCTGACGGTCAAAGGGCGCCACCAGGGTGATGAGGACCGGCACGGCGAGATCCTGGAGGTGCACGGGGAGCAGGGAGCGCCGCCTTACCTAGTCCGCTGGCGTGATAGCCACGAGAGCGTCTTCTTCCCTTCCTCTGACACGGTGGTGGAGCACCACCCGGCCGCCAAGCGCGGCAGGTGAGCTGCGCTCGCCGGCGGTGAGCTGCCTGGACGGCGGTGAGCTGCGCTCGCCGGCGGTGAGCTGCCTGGACGGGCGGGCGGCAGCCAGGTGCGGGTGCTTGCCGTCAGGTGAGGGCCTGGCTGCCCTTGCCGTCGGCCTGCCGTTCGAAGACGCGGACTGCCTGCTCCACTGACAGTCCCTTGGGCTCGGGCAGCCAGCGGGCCACGAAGCCCAGGCCCAGCACGGCGATGACGGCGAAGCGCACCATCACCCAGCCGAGCCCGATCGCGTTGTGCCAGGCGGGGAAGACCTCGATGACGGCGAAGTTCGCGATCCAGTCGACAGCCGCGCCGATGGCGGCCGCGCTGCCGCGCACGGCGGTGGGGAAGACCTTGCCCTGGATCAGCCAGCCGGTTCCGCCGACGCCGATCGCGAAGGAGGTGATGAAGAAGGAGAAGCCGACCATCACCAGGACTATCTTCGGCACGCCCGTCAGGTAGCCGGTGCCGATCGCTGCGACGATCATGAACATGGCCATGCCCGCGTAGCCCCACATCGCCAGCGGGCGCCGGCCCACCTTGTCGATCCACCGGAAGGCAAAGTAGGTCGCGATCACGTTGACCGCGCCGAGGATCGCGGTCACCTCCACGCCAGCCGTGGCCGCGCTGACGGCGGTGGACGTGCCGCCCTGGAAGTAGCCGCTCAGCAGCGTCGGGCCGTAGTAGAACGGCACGTTGATGCCGCAGATCTGCTGGAAGATGAAGAAGACGCAGACGATGATCAGCGCCCGCCGGACGCCCACGGTCCACGCGGTCTTGCGCGGCCGTGATTGCTCCATCCGGCTGAGCTCGTCCGCGGCCTGCCTGATCTGGTCTTCCTGCACGTCTATGCCCAGCAAGCCGAACGCCTTCTGGGTATCGGCGAACCGCCCGTGCAGCATGAGCCACCGGGGCGACTCCGGCATCTTGGCCCGCAGGGCTGGTCAGGGGCCGACAGGTGAGCGCGGGCGCCGACTGGTCAGGCGTGCGCGGGCGGGCCGGCCATGCCGGGGCTTTCGGCGCCCGTCGCTGTCCCGGCCGCCGCGCCGGCGGGTGCCCGCGGGCCGGGCACCCCGCCAGCCCCGGCGGGCAGCCGCTTGACCACGACCGGGGTACCCGGGCTGAGCAGGTAGGGCTCGCCGCGGACGGTGATGGTCAGCGGCTCTCCCTCCTCGATCAGGTAGCGCTCCTCGTGGTGCGTGAGCTGCACCCGCAGCTGCCGGTCGCGGAACCGCAGCGAGAAGGCGAGCTCGTTCCAGGCATGCGGCAGGCTCGGCTTGAAGGACAGCTGGCCGTCGAAGTCGCGCACGCCGCCGAACCCGAACACCAGCGACATCCACACGCCGGCGGCCGAGGCGATGTGGACTCCGTTGGATGCATTGCCTGCCACGTTGGCCAGGTCCATGAGCAGCGCGTACTCGAAGTACTCCAGGGCCTCGTGGCGCTTGCCGATCTCGGCGGCGACGATGCTCTGCACGCAGGCGGACAGGGACGAGTCGCCGGTGGTGATCGGGTCGTAGTAGTCGAAGTTGCGGCGCTTCTGCTCCTCGGAGAACTCGTTGCCGAGCAGGAACATCGCGAGCACGATGTCGGCCTGCTTGAGCACCTGGTGGCGGTAGATCACCAGCGGGTGGTAGTGCAGCAGCAGCGGGAACTTCTCCCGCGGCGTGGCGTCGAGGTCCCACTTCTCCCGGTTGAGGAACGTGTCGTCCTGGGGATGGATGCGGCGCTGGGCATCGAACGGCACGTGCATGGCGGCCGCCGCGCGCTCCCAGGACTCGATCTCGCCCGGCCGCAGCCCGACCTGATGGGCGAGCGCGGTGTAGTCGCCGGGCTGCTCCTGGCGGAGCTGGCGGACGGTGGAGGCCGCGAAGTTGAGGTTCAGCCGGGCCATCAGGTTGGTGTAGGTGTTGTCATTGACCACGGTGGTGTACTCATCGGGCCCGGTCACGCCGTGCAGGTGGAACTTCTCGTCCGCGCCGTAGAAGCCCAGGTCCTCCCACAGCCGGGCCGTCTCGACGAGCATCTCCGCGCCGATCTCGCCCAGCAGGCGGCCGTCGCCCTTGACGTTGGCGTAGCCCCTGACCGCGTAGGCGATGTCGGCGTTGATGTGGTACTGGGCGGTGCCCTGCTGGAAGTTGGACGAGGCCTCCTCGCCGTTGATCGTCCGCCAGGGGAACAGCGCGCCCCGCTGGCTCATCTCGGCGGCCCGCTCCCGCGCGCGGCCCAGCATGCTGTGCCGGAACCGCAGCAGGTTACGGGCGATCCGCGGCTGGGTGTAGGACAGGAACGGCAGCACGTAGATCTCGGTATCCCAGAAGTAATGGCCCTCGTACGCCTGCCCGGTCAGGCCCTTGGCCGGAATGCCGGCGCCCTCTGCCCGCCACGACGCCTGGGCGACCTGGAACAGGTTCCACCGGATCGCCTGCTGGTGCCGCACCGGATTGTGCCGGGCCTGCACCCGGACGTCAGCGCGGTCCCAGAACCGGTCGAGGTGCTCGCGCTGAGCGGTGGCCAGCACGTCGAACCCGCCGGCGACCGTGCGGTCCAGCGTCCGGCTGCAGCGATCGACGAGCTCGGGCACGTGGATGCTGCGCGATGCCTGGAAGGTCGCGAACTTGGTGATCCGGATCGGCACCCGGGGCATCGCGTCCACGGTGATGACGACCTCGCTGGAGTCCTCGTCCGCGGTGCCCGCGGCCTGGTATGAGCAGGCCGTGTCGATCACGTGGTCGACCCCGACGCCGAGGGTCATCTTGCTGCTGGTCGTCTGGTAGCCGAGCAGGATGCGCCGGCCGGCGAGCTCGACGGCGCGGGCGCTCAGCACCCGCCCGGGCAGCAGGGTGGCCAGCCGGGGATCGCCGGGCCGGTACTCGGGCAGGTCGTCCAGCAGGTGAGCGTCCTGGCGGTTGAGGACCATCGAGGAAATGGCGATGGGGGCGGCGTCGTCGAGCATGGTGACCTCGTAGGTCATCGCGACCACGTGCCGGTGCTCCAGCGACACCAGCCGGCAGGAGCGGATCCGGACGTGCTTGCCCGCGTCCGTGGCCCAGACCAGCTCACGGGTCAGCGTGCCCGCCCGCAAGTCCATGATCCGCGCGTAGTTGCCGATCCGCGCGGTCGGCAGGAACAGCGGCTCGTCGTCCACGTAGAGCTTGAGTATCGTCACGTCCGGCACGTTGACGATGGTCTGGCCCTTGCGGGCGAGCGCGGGCGCGCCTTCCGCGTGCACGATCGGCCAGGTCTCGTGGAACCCGTTGATGAAGGTGCCGGGGTCCAGCCCCGGCCGGCCTTCCTCGAAGCTGCCGCGGATGCCGACGAAGCCGTTGCCGAGCGCGAAGACGGTCTCGGCCCGGTCCGCGAACTCCTCCGAGTAGCGCTTCTCCACCAGCCGCCACTCATCCGGCGGGTAGATGTGCTCAGGGGGCAGCGCGATCTCACGTCTTCGCATGTGCGGAAGGTAGAGTGTGCGGCCCGCTGTCAACAGGGTCCGACGGCCCCTGTTGACGGCTAACGGCCCCTGTCGACGGTTATCAGCGGCTACCTCTCGCGCGGCGGGATCGGGTCCGGCCCGATTCTGCGCCAGGGCCGGGCTTGCGGCCTCAGATTCCGCGGAAGACCGGCTGGCGCCTTTCGGCGAACGCCCTCAGCCCTTCGAGGTAGTCGCTGCTGTCGTAGGCCTCCCGCCGCAGACCCTGGATCCGCTCGTAGACCTGCGCCGCGACCGGCTGGTAGTCCGTCAGGACCCGGAGCTGCTCCTTGATGACCGTGATCGCCATCGGCGACTTGGACGCCATCGTCTCGGCCAGGCCGAGCGTGTACTCCTCCAGATCGGCCGATTCCACCAGGTGGTTGACCACCATCCATTCCCTGGCTTTCCGGGCATCGAGGGGGGCGGCGGTGAAGAACATCTCCTTGATCAGGTTCATCGGCAGCCGCCCGAGGAAGTGCAGCAGGCCGGTGGTGTTATAAGGCAGCCCCAGGTTCACCGGGGTGATGGCGAAGGTCGCCGTCTCGTCGGCGACGATCAGGTCGCAGCTGAGGACCAGGTCGAACGCGCCGCCCCAGACCGAGCCGTGCACCATGGCCACGACCGGGGCTGGGAAGGTGCGGATAGCCCGGAGCAGCTGCTCAAGCGGGTCGTTATAGGCCAGCGGGTCGCGCCGGCCCCGGGGCAGCTCGTCTATGTCATGACCCGCGGACCAGACGCGCAGCCCGGCGGCGGCCCGGAGCACCACAGCGCGGACTCTCTCGGCCTGCAGGCTCTCCAGCGCGGCGATGACTCCGTTGACCATCCGGGCGCTCAGAGCGTTGCGCTTGCGCTGATCGTCCAGCGTGATGACGCCCACCTGACCCTGGACGTCCGTCTGGACGCCCGCGGCGCGGCCCCCGGACCCGGTGCCGCCCGACCCGGTGCTGCCGCCCGCCCCGCCCGCCGCGCCCGGCGTCGCGGCGCGCTCGTCCGGCGCACTGCCGCGCTGGCTGGCCAGGGCCACATAGGTGCAGGCCAGCGCGTCCTTGCCGGCGCCGATGATGGCGTTGATCCGGGCCAGCGCGTCGATCTGCTGGTCACCGGTCACGATGTCGGCCAGCTGGCGCCAGAGCACCTCCTCCAGCGCGTTGAACGCTGCCTGGGTCTCGCCGATGTCGAAGCCGGCCGTGTAGCGGGCGGCCGCGATCTGCTGCGCCGCCTCGATGATCGGCTCGACATGGCCGTCACGGACGCACTGGATGACGAGCTCGAAAAGATGCCGGACGCACTCACGGCGCTCCTGCGGGCTCGACGCCAGCTGGTACGCGTGCGGGCGGCGGTCCAGCGCGGCCACGGCCTCGCCGACCAGCCGCTCCCCCGCGCTGGCCAGGGCTGCTGAGGTTTCCATGACAGGTACCGCCGTTTCCTGGTCTCTCCCCGCCGACATGCTCCCCAGCCTGCGCTAGCCCGGCCGGTCTGGAAAGCCTTTCGGTAAGCTTCCGGCCGGCGCCGGCCTGCCGGAAGGTCGCGGCGGGGCGACCGGCACGGCGAACATCCGCGCAAAACGCTCCGCCGCGCGCCGGTCGCCGCGGACGGTCAGCCGGCCGTCGCGCTCGGCCTCGGCGGCCGGCTCGCGGCCGCGGACAGCCGCTCGACCATCGACCAGAGGAGCCGCTGATGACAGCACCGCAGGTCCTGCTGGCCGGCCTCGCCTTCGGCGAGTCGCCGCGCTGGCACCAGGGCCGGCTATGGTTCGCCAACTGGGGCACTCAGGAGATCATCGCCGCGGATCCGGGCGGCGCCAGCGAGGTCGTGACCCGCGTGCCGACGACCATCCCGTACTCCATCGACTGGCTTCCGGACGGGCGCATGCTCGTGGTGTCCGGACAGGAGGCACTGATCCTGCGCCGCGAGCCGGACGGCACCCTGGTGACTCACGCTGACCTGACCGGTCTCGGCTCCGTCTTCAACGAGATCGTGGTGGACGGCCGCGGTAACGCCTACGTCAACGGCGAGATCGTCGTGCTGGTCAGTCCCGACGGCCGGGCCCGGCAGGTGGCCGACGGCATCTCGTTCGGCAATGGCATGGCGGTGACGCCCGGCAACTCCGCCCTGATCGTCGCCGAGTCGCACGGCAACAGGCTCACGTCATTCGACATCGCCGCCGACGGCAGGCTGTCGGGCCGGCGCGTGTGGGCCGACCTGCCCGGCGGGTATCCGGACGGGATATGCCTGGACGCCGACCACGCCGTCTGGTACGGGGACGTCCCGAACAAGCGCTGCGTGCGCGTCCGCGAGGGCGGCGCGGTGCTCCAGACGATCGGCCTGGACCGCGGCTGCTTCGCCTGCATGCTCGGCGGCGCGGACGGCCGGACGCTGTTCATGCTGGCGGCCGAGTGGCGCGGCATGGACCACATGACGAGCGAGGCACGGACGGGCCAGGTGCTGACGGCCAGGGCGCCCGCGCCGCACATCGGCTGGCCCTGACGCCCGCTGGCCCTGACGCCCGCTGGCCCTGACGCCCGCTGGCCCTGACGCCCGCTGGCCCTGACGCCCGCTGGCCCTGAGCGTGATGGCCCTGAGCGTGATGGCGGCATCCTGACCTCCCGGCCGCGCGAATACACCGCGCGAGCCTGACTACGCGCTGCGTGACCAAGGGCTAGAATGATCACCCGGCGCCGGGATCCGGCTGCTCAGGACGCTGATGCGGATGAGCCAGCCTGCGGCCCGGTGGGAGCAAATCCTGGACACGAGCCCAGGGGACCCCGCAGTCCGAGGCCGGGAGGACCGTCACGTGCCCGCGAGCAGGCGATCCAGCGCCGCACGGCTGATCCTGGCGTCCGTGACTTCGGCCGCCGCCATGCTCGGCCTGGCCGCGTTACCGGCTCGCGCGGCCATCCCGGCGGCCCGGGCAGCCCCGGCGGCCAGGCCGGCCGCAGCGGCCGCGCCGGTCATCATCCGCGGGCTGGACCTGCACGACGGGATGATCCTGCGCCATGCCGACGTGTTCTACCTGTACGGCACGCGCTACGGCTGCGGGTTCGAGTGGACCGTCAGGAACACGCCGTTCTGCGGTTTCGGCGTGGCCACCGCGTCCCGGCTGCCGGGCCCGTGGACGTTCCGCCGGCTGCTGTTCTCGCCGCGGGCGCTCGATAACTGGGGTCCTGACCGGGGCAGGACGTGGAACTGGGTCTGCGGCGTCAGCGGCGACGGCTGCTTCAACCCGCGGATGGTCGAGCGACCGGACGGCGTCTGGCTGCTGTGGTTCAACGCGCCCCGCGACAGCTTCGCCTATCACGCGCCCGCCTATTACGTGATGGGCTGCGCCGGGCCGCTGGGCCCGTGCGGCTACCAGGACGGCGGCCCGCACGGGTCCACGCACAAGCCCAGCCTGAAGTTCTGCAATGCCGACGGCGACTTCTCGATCATCACCAGCGGGGCTTCGGCCGCGATCATCTGCTCCCGGTACACCCTGGCGGAGGAGCAGCTGGACCACTGGTGGACCGACGGCACCGGCCGCGGTGCCACCGGCCTGGGCGGGGTGCCTGCTCCGGCCGCCGTCAGCGCGGCGCAGGCGCAGACCGCGGCGATCGGCGAGGGGGTCGGCGGCTATCAGGTGAGCGCAGGCGAGTGGGAGATGACCTACTCGGCGCCCGCGTGCGGGTACTGCACCGGGCCGCCCAGGCTGCTGGCCGCGCAGGGATCGGTGAAGGAAGTCCGGACCGAGTACTCCACCGCTCCGAGCATGCTCGGGCCCTGGACGGCGCAGGGCGCGCTGTCCGCCGCCTACTGCGCCGGCCAGCCGCGGACCGTGTTCACGCTGCCCGGCCAGGGCGCATGGGAATGGGTGGACCGGTGGACGGGAAGCCGCAACGAGCGGGGCGCCGCCATAGCGCTCGAGCCGATGGCGGCCAGTCCCTGGTCCTGCTCCTAACCGCCCGCGCGACGCGCCCCGGCTCCGTGATCAGGGTCAGCAGGACGGGCCGCCTGGCCGCCGCAGCGCTGCCGCGATGGCCTCGCCCAGCGCCCTCGCCACCGGCGGCGGGAACGCGTTCCCGACCTGCCGGTAGGCGGCTGTCTTGCGCCCGGCGAACTCCCACCGATCGGGAAAGCCCTGCAGCCTGGCCACCATCCGGACGGTGAGCTTCGGCAGCTGGCCGGCCGGGAAGGACGGGCCAGGGCAGTCGTCGGCGATGCCCAGCCCGTCCACGCCCAGCTGCCGCCAGGCCGCGCGCGCCCGGCTGGGGCCGAGGTCAGGACCGCCGTGCTTCTTGCTGCCGCCCACGATCGTCGGCGCGATCCCGGCCGCTCGCTGCGCCCAGGCCGCCGTCCCCGGCCAGCCCCTGGCGCCCATCAGGTCCGCGAGGATCTCTCCCACGCCGGGCGGCGGCTGCGGCGATGGCTCCGGCCAGCGGAAATGACCGGCCCACGGCTGCCTGATGGCCACCAGCACGAACCGCGGCCGCAGCTGCGGCACTCCGTGCTCGCTCGCCTGCACCAGGCCCCACCAGGCCCGGTACCCCAGGTCCCGCAGGCGCTGCAGCACCTGTTCCCGGTAGCCGTCGAACCTGCGGGCGGCCAGGCCGCGAACGTTCTCCAGCAGCACCGCCCGGGGGCCCGTTTCGGCCGTCAGGCGCAGTGCGTGCGGGAACAGGTCCCGCTCGTCGCCCGCGCCCAGCTGCTTGCCGGCGATCGAGAACGGCGGGCACGGCACCCCGCCTGCCAGCAGGTCGATGCCGGTGAAACCGCGGCCGTCCACGCCGGCCACGTCACCCTCGATGATCTTCCATTCGCCGCCCCGGTTACGGCGCAGCGTCTCGCACGCGTCGGCGTCCAGCTCGACCACCGCGTCGTGCGCGAACCCGGCCTGCTCCAGGCCGAGGGCCTGCCCGCCGGCCCCGGCGCAGATCTCGACCGACCTCAGCTCGCTCACGGTCCTCCAGCCCCGGTGTCACCGCTGATTCTGCCGGGCGGCAGCCGCACTTCGCAGGCTCCACGCCGAGACGGGCTGTCGCCGGCCGCCGGGGAGGGAGAATGAGGACATGGACTCCTCGCTGAGCTACGGCGGATACGGGGTTACCGACCGGGACCGGACCCGTACCCTGTTCGGCCAGGTCATGTGGTACGTCGCCGTGACCGCGGGCTTCTTCGCCCTCGGCAGCTACCTCGGCCGCAACCTCAGCTACGGCTGGGCCCTGGGCGGCTTCATCGCGGCATTCGCCTGCCTGCTCGTCATGAACTTCGCGGCGCGGCGCTCGCCCGGCCTGAGCATCGGTCTGCTGCTGCTCTTCGGCATCCTGCTCGGCGTGGCGATGGCGCCGACCCTGAGCTATTACGCCAGCACCAATCCTCAGGTCCTCTGGCAGGCCGGCGGCGCGACCGCGCTGTTCATCGCGGGGTTCGGCTCGGCCGGGTATGCCACCCGGCGGGACCTCTCCGCGCTCGGGCGGGTGAGCTTCTTCGCGCTGATCGCCCTCATCGTCTTCGGCATCGTGCTGATCTTCATCCACGTGCCGGGTGGCTCGCTCATCTACTGCGTCCTGGGCCTGGTCATCTTCGCGGGCCTGACCATGTTCGACTTCCAGCGGCTGCGGCGCTCGCGGAACATGGACTCCGCGCCGCTGATCGCCGCATCGATCTTCCTCGACGCGCTGAACGTCTTCCTGTTCTTCCTGCGGATCTTCTCCCGCGACTGAGGCGCTCCCGCGGGGAAGACCCCGATGCTCACGACGACGCGCTGACCGAGAAGATGCAGAACGGGTGCCCGGCGGGATCAGCGTAGACGCGCAGCGGCTCGTCAGGATCGCCGGACCGGTCGTGCAGCAGCCGGGCGCCCAGGGCCAGCGCCCGCGCGTGCTGGAGGTCGAGGTCCGCGGGCGTCAGCACCGTCATGTCCAGGTGCATCTGCTGCGGGACCGGGCCGGCTGGCCAGCTCACCTGCGGCAGTTCCGCCACCTGCTGGAACGCCACCCGATTGCGGCCGGCCGCGTCACGCAGCACCAGCCAGTCCTGGCCCGCCGGGTCAGGCTCCCCGGCCGGCGGCCGCTCATCGCCCGGCCGGTACCGCAGGCCGAGCAGCCGGCGGTAGAACTCCGCCAGGGCCCGCGCGTCGGTGCAGTCCAGGACCACCTGCCGGAGCTCGGGGAATTCTTGCTCTGGCTCCACCGGATCACCTCCTGTGACCAGCGCCCCGGCTGTCTCCGCGACTGCCGGGACGCAGGGATACTACGTGGTCGCGGCGGGCTTCCTGACACCGGCGGACTAGCGTGTGACCTGTGGCAACCCGGGCAGAGCGAGCGAGGTCATTCGGCGCGATTGCCGACGACTACGACCGGCTGCGCCCGGGCCCCCCGCGGGAGGCCGTTGACTGGCTGCTGCCAGCCCACTGCCAGGTTGCCGTCGACGTGGGGGCTGGCACCGGCCTGCTGACCCGGCTGCTGGCCAGCAGGGCCGCGCGGGTCATAGCGGTCGAGCCGGACGAGCGGATGCGAGCCGTGCTGCGAGCACGATCGCCGGGCGTCAGCGTGCTCGAGGGCACGGGCGAGGCCATCCCGCTGCCGGACGCCAGTGCCGACGGGGTGTTCGTCTCGTCCGCATGGCACTGGATGGATCCGGAGCTCGCGCTCCCCGAGATTGCGCGGGTGCTGCGCGACGGGGGCCGGCTCGGCCTGATCTGGGCCGGCCGTGACCGCCACGTCGACTGGGTGCGCGATATCGGCCGGCTGGCGGCCGCGGCGCACGCGGGCGAGGCGAGCCCCGAGAACTCCGCCGGCCGCCGCCGCTCGCTCGGCGGCCGCGAGGTCGTGCTGCCCGAGACCGCGGCCTTCAGCAATGTCGCCACCAGGTCCTTCGAGTTCAGCCGGGTCATGAGCGCCGATGACATCGTCGACATGCTGGCCACCTACAGCGGCATCATCACCGCCAGCCCGGATGACCGGGCGGCCGCCCTCTCCAGCGCCCGGGCCGAGCTGCGGCGCCGGTTTCCGGACCGCTCCGAGATCGAGGTGCCCATGCGCGCCTGGTGCTGGCGCGCCGACCGGCTCGCTCGCGAATCAGCTGCCGCGTCCTGACGCGGATGCCGCGCCGAGCCGGTGCCTTTCCAGGCCGGCCGTCAGGGCGCAGCGGACGTTGGCGGCGGCGATGTGGGCGGAGTGGTCGGCGGGGTCGTCGGCGGAGTGGTCAGCGGCGGCGGCGACGTCGGCGGCGGAAGCGTCTTGTGCGTGGCCGTCGACGACGGCTTCGGGCTGGCGGAATGGTGCGCCGGAGCTGTCGGACCGCTCACGGGGGGGACGCCGGCGGCTGGCCCTGTCCCGAGCGGGACGCCGCTTGTCCGCGCACGGGAACGCGCCGACGGGGTCGAGGCGGCCGCGGAGGAGAGGCTGGGCTGCGGGCTGGGAGTCGGCGAAGGAGCCGGAGAGGAACTCCGGTGCACATGGGCGTGCCCGGGCGGGGTGAACGTCAGCCTGCCGGCGAGCAGGACCCCGCCGGCGATCACGATGATCGCCGCAGCCGCCGCAGCAGCTGCCACTCGCGGCCGCATCCTCGGCTGGCGCGGACCGCCAGGGCCTGCCGGGGATGCCATGGGGTCCGGCTCGCCGGGGGCAGGCTCCGGCATCGTCGCCGTCTGCTGGCCGGCCGCTACGTCAGCGGGAACGAGTGCCGCGGGCAGCACCGTGCGGGCCGGCCGCTCAATCCAGGGAGGTGCCGCGACCGGGTATCCGGCTGCCAGCCCCGCGGACGCCCCTGCTAGTGCCGCTGGCGGGGCGGCCAGCGGCAGCAGGCCGAGTGATTCAGGGCCGAAGGCCCAGTTGGCGGCGATCTGGCCGCAGACGACGCACCTCCTGCTGTGACGGGCGACCCGGCGGCACAGGCGCGGCGTCAGCGGAGCCTGCGTGTCCTCCGGGTCGCCGGCCACCTTGTCGAGCGCCAGGCAGCCCACCCAGCCCTGGCGGGTCAGGATGACGGTGATCGACCGCTGCTCGAAACTGCTGGCCGCCCTGGCGAGCAGCCGGCGCGAGCGGCGCGAGGAGATCGTGAGGATGGCCGCCACGTCCCTCGCGGTCAGGTCGTGCCGGAACGCGAGATTGAGGACCTCGCGGTCGCGCTCGGGGAGTCCGTCCAGCACGTACCGCAGCCGGGCGGCTTCCTGCCGCCGCTCCGCGGCCGCGAGGTCGCTGAGCCGCAGCTCCGCGAGGTAGGCGTCTGCGGCGGGGTGGTCGCCCGCCGCCACCGGCCCGCCGCCCGGCAGCCGGCCCTCGCTGCCATGACCGGCCGTCTCGCCAGCGAGGACGCCGGGCGGGCAGGGGGCGGCCGGCGCAGGATCCGGCGCGTGGCCTGCCCGCCAGCGGTGACACTCGCGGCGGGCCAGCGCGTAGAGCCACTCGCGCGCGCGATCGCCCGCCGGCAGCTGGCCGATCTGCGCGTTCGCCTGGTCCAGCGCGGCCTGCCAGGCCCCCTGCGCGGCGCCGGGGCTGCGGAGGATCACCTGACAGTAATCAAATAGGCGGGCAGAGTAAGCGTCGATGGTCCGCGCCGGGTCACTCCCGTTCTTGCCATCAGGCAATCGGGCTATTGCGGATTTATCGGACCGGTCATTTCCGATCTGCGCGGACATCGATCCTCGTCAGTCGTGGCCATGCGCAGCGCTCTGCGATGACTGGCACCCCAATGTCTCAATGTCTCAGCCATGAGGCAAGAGAGCCGGTATCGGATGCCCGGGCCAGTCCTGGCCGCGCCGCCGGGCCGGCCGGGCGCCGTCAACGCGGGCCGTCCGGCAGGGCCGCGCAGATCGCCAGCACGGCGTCGGCGGTCATGCCCAGCATGACGTCGCTGAGCGCGCTCGGCCAGGTCGAGAACTTCGCCACCACGGTCTGCGAGGGCACGTGCACGAAGACGTTCTGCCCGTTGATCCCGGACGCGTGGTAGAAGGGCACCGCCGGATCGCGCACCCACCAGCAGTTGCGGTAGTGCGCGGCGGGCGGGTAGCCCGCCGGGTTGTCCCCGGCCCGGAACGCCGCCGGCCCGTCCGGGGCACCGCTGATCGTGTCGTCGATCCAGGCGGCCGGGACCACCGGCCTGCCGCCTGCCTCGCCGCGGCGCAGGTACAGCTGGCCGAAGCGGCCGACGTTGCGCAGCGTCGCGCAGATGCCGCCATCGGCCATCGGATTGCCGCGGGCATCGACGGTGATCTCCGCGTCGTACTCGGCGCCCATCGGCTGCCACAGTTCCCGCGCGATGAGCTGATGCAGCCGGGTCCCGGCGGCGCGCTCGAGCACCCAGGCGAGCACGTCGGTGAGGATCGACCGGTACCGGAACGGGCCGCCGTGCGGGCCATCGTTGCGCAGCGTGGCGAAATAGCCGAGCGCATCCTGCGGACGCGGGTCACCGGCGTCGGGGCGCCACAGATAGACCCGCTCGTACGTCCGCACGTCGGACTCCGGATCCTCGTAGGTCTCGTCGAACCCGGTCCCGGCCCGCATGTCCAGCAGTTGCTGCACGGTAGCGCCAGCGAAGGACGTATCGCCCAGCTCGGGCACGATCTGCTCCAGCTGAGCCGAGACCTCCAGCGCGCCGCGCCCGGCGAGCACGCCGGCGACCGCCGCCGTCATCGACTTGGAGACCGACATCAGCAGGTGCGGCACCTCGGGCGCCATCCCGTTGAAGTACTGCTCGGCCACGATCTGGCCCCGGTGCAGGACCAGGAACCCGTCCGTATAGGTCTGCGCCAGCATCTCGCCGATGGTCAGCTCGCGATCCCCGGAGCGGTAGCGCAGCCCGGTGATGTCCCGCGCAGCTCGCGGCAGCTCCAGCACGGGCCCGCCGCCGCGGCCAATCCTGGCCGTCGGGACCAGCTCGCGCACGTGCTGGAATGCCCACCGGTTGAATGGCGGGTCCTGCCAGTTTGCTAGCGTGACCCGGCATTCCGGCGGGAATGGCGGCACCCCGGCCATCAGGCTTTCCGGACCTGGCGCCGCGGCTGCGCCGGCCGATGATGGCCGGCCCGGATGATCCACTATCTACTCCTCACCGATCCGGTAGCGATCTCCCGAGAGGAAACAAAACGAATATAACGGTGCGATCACCCGTCGCGTCGCTCGCATGAGGCCCCATGCGAGTCATCACCAGCAGCCAGGTCGTGCTGAACGGCGGCGGCAAGGTCACGCTGAGCGGCGGCGGGAAGCGCCGCATCCTCTACATGAACACCTGCGACCAGCGGCAGGTCTGGACGACGTCGCACTGCCAGGATCAGGCCACGCCCCGGCTCACCATCCGGAACCTGACCTTCATCGACGGCAACGCCACCGGGCACGACATGACCGGCGGCAGCGGCGGCGCCATCAGGCCGTTCCGCCTGCCCAGATCGGGCCCCAGGTGCAATTGCCCGCGAAGCATGGCAAAGTAGCGACTGGGCGTGCCATTCATCAGGAGGGGAAGAAAACTATGAAGGTCCGACCGCTCATCGCCGAGGCCCTCGGAACAGCCCTGCTGGTCTTCTTCGGAGTAGGGACCGCGACGCTAACCTTCGGGCTGAAAGTCACTGGCGCGGCCGCGTCGGCTGGCGTGGTGGCAACGGCGCTCGCCTTCGGGCTCGTGCTGCTCGCGCTGGTCTACGGGATCGGCCCGGTCTCCGGCTGCCATGTCAATCCGGCCGTCACCATCGGCTTCCTGGTCGGCCGGCGGATTACCCTCCGCGACGCCGTCGGCTACTGGATCGCCCAGGTCATCGGCGGGATAGCGGGCGCCGCCGCGCTGGAGGGCATGTTTCGTCTCACCGCCGATTACCACGCCAGCGACGGCCTCGGCGCGGACGGGTTCGGGAAGTCATCGATGATCGGCGCCAGCGCCGGCGCGGCGTTCATCGCGGAGGTGGTCCTGACCTTCATCTTCGTGTTCGTGATCATGGCGGTGACCCGCAGGGCCAGCAACGCCATGGTGGCTGGCGCCGTGATCGGCCTGACCCTGACGCTCGTCCATATCATCGGGATCCCGATCGACGGCACGTCGGTCAATCCGGCCCGCAGCATCGGCCCGGCGCTGTTCGTCGGCGGCACGGCCCTGAGCCAGCTATGGCTCTTCATCGTCGCGCCCCTGGTCGGCGGTGCCCTCTCCGCTGTCGCCTATCAGTTCTTCTACCCGCTGGGCGAAGAGGAGGCATCAGTCGCGCCGGCGCCGGAGGAGCAGGCCGCCTAGCACACTGAGCCATGCGGCTGGCTGGCTAGCCGGCACGGGCGGCGCGGCGCGAGGGCGCCGGCCGCCCGTGGCCGGCCCTGCAGCGCGCTGAACGCGGGCGCCCCGCGAAGCGGCACCGACGCGACTGATCAGGTCTCGACGATGGCGATGGCGGACGCCGGGACGGTCGCGGAGTCACCCTCGATCAGCACGCCGGCGCTGGAGGCGGCCAGGATCTGGACGCCGGCTGCGCTCAGCGGCAGGCGCTGCGCGTCGCGGCCGAGATTAGCCGCGATCCGGAGCCGCCCGCGCCGGACGACCAGCCATCGCTGGTCCTCGTCATAGTCGACCCGGACCCGGTCCAGCCCCGGGTTGGTCAGCTCGGCCCGGGCCCGGCGCAGCGCGATCAGCTCGCGATACCAGGCCAGGAGGTCGCTGTGCGGCTCTTTCGCCAGCTCGGACCAGTCCAGCTTGGAGCGCAGGAAGGTGTCGTCGCTTTGCGGGTGCGGGATCTCCTCGGCGTCCCAGCCGTGCTCGGCGAACTCCTCCCGGCGGCCGTGGGCCACCGCCTCGGCCAGCCAGTCCTCCTCATGGTCGGTGAAGTACTGCCACGGCGTATCCGCTCCCCACTCCTCCCCCATGAAGAGCATCGGCGTGTAGGGCGCGGTCAGCACCAGGCCGATTGCCACCTTGACCAGCTCGGGCGGCTCGGTCGCTGAGATCCGGTCACCAATGGCCCGGTTGCCGACCTGATCGTGGTCCTGCAGGTAGCCGAGGAAGCGATGCGCGGGGATCCGGAACACGTCGACCTGCCGGCCGTGCGAGCGCCCGCGGAATTCCGACCAGCTGCCGTCGTGGAAGAACACCCGGGTCATGACCTTGGCCAGCGCCGCCATGGAGCCGAAGTCGCAGTAGTAGCCCTGCCGCTCGCCGGTGATGGCCGCGTGCACGGCATGGTGGAAGTCGTCACTCCACTGCGCGGACAGCCCGTAGCCGCCTGCCTCGCGCGAGGTCACCAGCCGGGGGTCGTTGGAATCGGACTCGGCGATCAGGACCAGCTCCCGGTTGAGCAGCGCGGCCAGCGCGTGCACCTCGGCCGCGAGCTCCTCCAGGAAATGCAGCGCACGCCGGTCCTCCAGCGCGTGCACGGCATCCAGCCGCAGCCCGTCGAGGTGGTAGTCGCGCAGCCACATCAGTGCGTTGCCGATCAGGAAGTCCCGCACCTCATCCGAGCCGGGCTGGTCCAGGTTGACGGCCGGCCCCAGGGCGTGACGTGGGCCTCGGTAAAGTACGGCCCGAACTCCGCCAGCCGGTTGCCGATGCCGACGTGGTTGTAGACGACGTTGAGCAGGACCGCCAGGCGTCGCGCGTGGCACGCGTCAACGAACCTCTTCAGCGCGTCCGGGCCGCCATATGGCTCGTGCACCGACCACAGGCTGATCCCGTCGTAGCCCCAGCCGTGGCGGCCGGGAAACGACGCGACCGGCATCAGCTCGACTACGTCCACGCCGAGATCCCGCAGGTGATCGAGTCGCTCGATGGCGGCGTCCAGCGTGCCTTCCGGCGTGAACGTGCCCACGTGCAGCTCGTAGATCACCGATCCGTGCAGCGGGCCGCCGCGCCAGCCCTGGTCGGTCCAGCTGAACGCGTCGTGATCGTAGAGCCGGCTGGGACCGCTGACGCCGGACGGCTGCCGCGGCGAGCGCGGGTCCGAGAGCGGATCGGAGCCGTCGAGCCGGAATGCGTAGTCCGTGCCGTCCCCGGCGTCCGGCACGTCGGCCTCCCACCAGCCGGGCACGGCACCCGGGCGCATCGCCAGCCGGCGGCCGCCCACCTCCGCGTCAACCCCGACGGCGGCGGCGGGAGCCCACACTCGCAGCAAGGTCACCGGGAATCCCTCATCATTCGGCTGGTACCAGCAGGGCAACGGGCAGCCGCGTGGTCAGCGCGGCCAGCAGCGGCCTCGGGCCGTCGTGCACGGTATCGGTCAGCACGTCCCGCCAGCGACCGCCCGGCAGCACCAGCACGGTGGCCGCCCAGCCGCCGCTGCGCCGCAGTCCGCCGGGCAGCCTGGTCGCGACCGTGATCGCCTGCCCGCCCCGGCGGAACGCGACGACGTGCCGCGCGGCCGGCCCCTCGGCCAGCAGCGGGTCGTAAGCGCCGGCGAACCAGTCCGGATGCTCGCGGCGCAGCCGCAGCGCGCGCGAGGTGACCAGGAGCTTCTCCGCATCCAGTCCGGCGGCCAGTCCCGCTCCGGGCGCTGTCTCCGCCGCCAGCTGGTCATCGTCGAGGGCAGCCAGCATGCGGCGCCGCTGGGCGAAGTCCACCGGCCGCCGGTTATCGGGATCCACCAGCGAGTACCCGGCGAGCTCACAGCCCTGATAGACGTCGGGTACCCCGGGCATGGTCAGCTGCACCAGCTTGGCCCCGAGCGAGTTCGCCCGGGCGTCCGGGGCCAGCCAGGAGACAAAGCCGGCGATGCGGCCGGTCAGGTCGGGATCGCTGAGCACCGCCTCAGCGAAGGCGAGCACGCCCGACTCGTAGCCGGCGTCGGGATCGGTCCACGACGTCCGCCTCTTCGCCTCGCGCATCGCCTTGCGCAGGTAATCCGCGAGCCGGTCGCGCCCGATCGGCCATGCCCCGACCAGCGTCTGCCACAGCAGGTACTCGGTGTCCGGCTCCGGCACCCGGCCGCCGGCCCTGGCCGCGGCCAGGTCGTGCCACACGCCCGCTTCCTGCGCCCAGGCACGCGGCGACTCGGCCAGGACGGCCAGCCGGGCCCGGACGTCCTCCTGGCGCTTGGTGTCATGGGTGGACAGCGTGGTCATGGTGGCCGGCCAGTCCCGGGCGAGGCGGCCGGCGAAGGAGTGAAAGGACTCGGGACCCGCGCCGAACCGGTCCGGGTCACCGCCGACCTCGTTCAGCGCGACCAGCCGGGACCAGCGGTAGAACGCCGTGTCCTCCACCCCCTTGGCCAACACGGGCCCGCAGGTCTGGCCGAATCGCACGACCAGCTCATCCCGGCAGCGGCGGGCCGCCGCCTCGTCCGCCGCGCCGTCCGCGAGGTCCGTCACCGCCCCGGCGCCCGATGCCGCGGCCTTGTCGTCGCCCAGCACCAGCGCGGACAGCACGTTCAGCGCGGGGTGCTGCAGCTGGTCGGGAAGCTGGCCGCGAGCAGTCGCCGCGGCCGCCTGCACCTCGGCCACGGAGGCCGGCGATGGCGGCAGCCCCGGTGTCACGTAGGCCCGGTAGACGCCGAAGCCGGCCAGCAGCTCGACCAGGACAGTGCGCAGGTCGTCCTGGCTGACGCCGGCCAGCGCCGGGGCGGCTGCCTGCCTGGCCAGCCGGGCCAGCCTGCCGACCTCCGCGGCGAGCGAGCGGGCGGCCGTCTCCCGCTTGGCCGCGTGCGCGACCGGGCCGAACTTGGCCGGCCCCCCGGTCAGCCGCACGTACTGCTCACTCAGCGGCCTGGCCCCTGCGGAGTCGATGAACAGGTCGCCGACGGCGCCGAGGGCGTCGTACCCGGTCGTGCCCGCGCACTGCCAGTCCCCCGGCAGCTCCTCCGCACCGGTCAGGATCTTCTCGCTGACCACCCAGGACCCGCCGGTGGCGGTCGTCAGCCAGCGCAGGTACCCGGCCGGGTCGGCGAGCCCGTCGGGGTGGTCGACCCGGAGGCCGTCGATGGCACCCTCGGCGAGCAGGCCGAGCAGCAGGCCGTGAGTGGCGGCAAAGACATCGGGGTGCTCGACCCGGATCGCGATCAGTGACGTGACGTCGAAGAACCGCCGCCAGTTCAGGTCCGTCGCGGCGGTCCGCCAGCTGGCCAGCTCGTAATGCTGCGCGTCCAGCAGCTCGGCCAGCGGCAGCCCCTCGGTGCCCGGCCGCACCGGCAGCACCTGGCCGAAGTAACGCAGCACGGGCTCATCCGCCGGCTGACCCTGCACCTGGTCACCGGCCGATTCCACGGCCAGGTCGGCAAGGCAGTCCGCCGCCGGGCCGCCCAGGATGGGGAGCAGGAATCTCCCGCCACGGGCGGCCCAGTCGAACGTCGAACCAGTGCGCGTACGGCGAGCCGGGGCCGTGCTGGAGCACCGACCACAGCTGGCGGTTCAGCCAGGCCGGCTCCGGGATCGCCATGTGGTTGGGCACCACGTCAACCACCACGCCCAGGCCGTGATGGCGGAACCGGCCGACCATGGCGTGAAAGGCCGCCTCGCCGCCCAGCTCAGCCGAGATGCGGCTGTGATCGACGACGTCGTAGCCATGCCCGGAGCCCGGCGCGGCCTGCAGGACCGGTGACAGGTAGACGTGCGTGACGCCGAGCGCCGCGAGATAGTCAGCGATCCTCGCTGCCTCGGTGAACCCGAAGCCGGGCCGCAGCTGGAGCCGGTACGTCGAGGCCGGGACGCTTCCGGCCTGGTCGCCCGGCTCCGGCACGGCGAGCTCGGGCACGCTTCGCTCAGGCACGGCTGGCTCAGGCACGGCGCAGTACCTGCACGGTGCGGCTGCGCACCGCTACCACGTCACCCGACTTCACCGTGGCCGGCTCCGGCGGCTCGGCCAGGCCGGCGGTGTCGAGCACCGTCGCCCAGAGCTCTCCGTAGCGGGGCGCGGGAAGGGTGAACTCGAGGTCCAGCTCGCTCGCGTTGAACAGCAGCAGGAAGGACTCGTCCCTGACTCGCTCGCCGCGCCGGTCCGGCTCGCTCAGCGCGTCCCCGTTCAGGAACACGGTCAGCGACTTGGCAAAGCCGGCGTCCCAGTCCTCGTCGGTCATCTGTTCCGCCGCCGGGGTGAACCAGGCAATGTCGCCGAGCTGATCCCGGGTGCCCCGGATCGCCTTGCCGCTGAAGAACCGGCGGCGGCGGAAGACAGGGTGCTCGGCGCGCAGCGCGGTCAGCCGCCGGGCAAAGGTCAGCATCTCCGGCTCCTCGCCGGCATTCTGGCCGGGCTGCGTGACGCCGGCGTCGGCCGGCCACTCCAGCCAGGAGATCTCGTTGTCCTGGCAGTAGGCGTTGTTGTTGCCGTGCTGGGTGCGGCCCATCTCGTCCCCGGCCGACAGCATCGGGACCCCCTGGGACAGCAGCAGGGTGGTCAGGAAGTTGCGCTGCTGGCGCTGCCGCAGCTCGGTGATGGCCGGATCATCGGCCGGGCCCTCGGCACCGCAGTTCCAGGAGCGGTTGTCGTCGCTGCCGTCCGCGTTGTCCTCTCCGTTGGCCTCGTTGTGCTTGTGGTTGTAGGAGACCAGGTCAGCCAGCGTGAAGCCGTCATGACAGGTGACGAAGTTCACCGACGCGACCGGACGCCGCCCGTCAGCCTGGTACAGATCGCTGGAGCCGGTCAGCCGGGAGGCAAACTCGGGCAGCGTGGCATGCTGGCCGCGCCAGAAGTCGCGCACCGTGTCGCGGTACTTCCCGTTCCACTCGGTCCATAGCGGCGGGAAGTTGCCGACGTGGTACCCGCCCTCGCCCACGTCCCAGGGCTCGGCGATGAGCTTCACCTGGGACACCACCGGGTCCTGCTGGACCAGGTCGAAGAACGCTGACAGCCGGTCCACCTCGTGGAACTGCCGGGCCAGCGCCGCGGCGAGGTCGAACCGGAACCCGTCCACGTGCATCTCGGTCACCCAGTGCCGCAGCGAGTCCATGATCATCTGGAGTACGTGCGGATGGCGCATCAGCAGGCTGTTGCCGGTCCCCGTGGTGTCCATGTAGTACCGCTGGTCGTCATCGACCAGCCGGTAGTAGGACGCGTTATCGATCCCCCGCATCGACAGCGTCGGACCCAGGTGGTTGCCCTCGGCGGTGTGGTTGTAGACGACGTTGAGTATTACCTCGATGCCGGCCTGGTGCAGGGCCCGCACCATGGTCTTGAACTCCTGCACCTGCTCACCGCGCACGCCGCCGGCCGCGTAAGCGTGATGCGGGGCGAAGAACCCGATGGTGTTGTAGCCCCAGTAGTTACTCAGCCCGCGCTCGGCCAGCACGGCATCGCTGACGAACTCGTGCACCGGCAGCAGCTCGATGGCGGTCACGCCGAGTCCCTGCAGGTGCTCGATGACCGCCGGGTGCGCCAGGGCCAGGTACGTGCCGCGCTGCTCGGCCGGGATCGCCGGGTGCAGCCTGGTCAGGCCGCGCACGTGCGCCTCGTAGATCACCGTCTCGTGATACTGGCGGCGCGGCAGGCGGTCGGTGTCCCAGTCAAAGTAAGGGTTGATCACGATCGAGCGCGGGACATAGGGCGCCGAGTCATCATCGTTGCGCTGGTCCGGGTCATCGAACTGGTAGGAGAAAATCGCCGGATTCGGCTCGACCCCGCCGTCGATCGCCTTCGCATACGGGTCCAGCAGCAGCTTCGACGGATTGCAGCGGAGCCCTGCAGCTGGCTCGTACGGGCCATGTATCCGGTAGCCGTACCGCTGGCCAGGACCGACACCAGGGATGTAGCCGTGCCAGATGAACCCGTCGACCTCGTTCAGGGCCACCCGCGTCTCCTGCCCGTCGTCGTCAAACAGGCACAACTCGACCTGCTCGGCCACCTCGGAGAACAGCGCGAAGTTCGTTCCTGCGCCGTCATAGGTCGCACCGAGCGGATAGTTGTTACCCGGCCATACGGTCGCAGGCTCTGCCACAGTTATCGTCCCATTTCCTGTCTGCTTCGCGGCCCCCGGCTCCGCTCCGGTCCCTGACTTCCCGCTGCGCCAAGATCATTCGGCTGATCCGGCCGGCTGCCCGGCTGGACGCGCCGGTTCCGGGCACCTGCGGGGCATGCGGTGGCTCCGGATCGCCCGCTGCGGCGGCACGGCCGCGCGGCGCGCAGCGGCGGCACCGTGACCGCGCAGCGTGATCGCCGCAGTCACGCTGCGCTCGACATCATAAGCGCTGCCGGCACCGTGACGATGGCCACAGCCACACTCGGCCGCCTGCTCCTGTCCCTGCGTCGGGCACCTGTCGCCGGCCGCCGCGCTGGCCCGGCGAGGGACAGCGGATCCGCCGGAGCGCGGCTCAGGGCTCCCGGACAACCTCCGCCGGATCCTTATCGTCACGCAGCCCCTTGTAGGACGCTGCCCGCATCCGGCCCGCGCTGGTCCATCCGGCGAAGGCCACCTCGATCACCAGCTCGGGCCGCACCCAGGCCGCACCGCGCGCGTGCTCGTCCGGGACCGGGCCGGCGAACGGGGCGGCGCTGGTGCGCAATGGCTCCAGCCGGGCGGCCAGGATGGCGAGGGCCTGCTGACTGAAGCCCGTGCCGACATGCCCGGCGTACTGCAGCGCGCCGGCCGCGTAGGTGCCGATCAGCAGGGAGCCGATCCGCCCGGCCCGGCCGCCGCGGCCGGGGCTCCAGCCGCCTACCACCGCCTCCTGCCGGCGCACGTTCTTGATCTTCCGCCAGCTAGGCGACCGGCGTCCTGGCTCATAACGTGACTCCAGCCGCTTGGCCATCACGCCCTCCAGGCCATGCTGCCGCGAGACCGCCTGCACCTGCACGCCGGCCTCCTCGGCGAAGGCAGGGGGGATCTGCCAGTGCCGGCCGGTCCCGCCGAGCCTGTCCAGCCGCGCGCGGCGCTCCCGGTACGGCAGGTCCAGCAGCGGGCGGCCGCCGGAGTAGAGCAGGTCGAAGGCCAGATAGGTGACGGGTACCCGGGCCGCGAGCGCCCTCGCCTGCGCGCCCGCCGAGATGTTCATCCGCTGCTGCAGCGCCTCGAAGCTCGGCCACGAGTCGGCGCCCAGCACCACGATCTCGCCGTCCAGCACCAGCTGCCGGCCGCCGAGCGCGGCAGCCAGCCCGCCCAGCTCGGGGTAGGCATGGCTGATGTCCCGGCCGGTCCTGGACTGCAGCCGGACGTGCTGGCCGATAACGGCGATTGCCCGCAGGCCATCCCATTTCATCTCATAGGCCCAGCCGGTGTCGTCAGCGGGCAGCTCGCCGGCCACCGCCAGCATCGGCCGCAGGCCGGCGCGGCCTCCCCGGCACCGCATCGGTCACACCTCGTCACTACCCGCGGCGCGGCCCGGGTAGCCCGGGCCCGGAGCCCTGTCTAGCTGGGTCATGGGCGGCTAGCTATCCGGCAATCCAGCACCAAAACATGCCGCGTCCGGCCCGGCAGCGAAGCGTCCGGGCCGACGCCGACCCGGACGGCATGGCCCCTTGAGACGGAGAGCCGATCTGATCGGCCGGGCCGGCCAGAGCTTTCGCGGCGGCGCCTGAGGGCCCGGTTAGCTGGCCGTCCGGGCCCGCTCGGCCTGCCGGGCCAGCCGCAGCGCCGTCTCGACCAGGCTCGCGGCGCGCCGCGCCGCGGCGGGCTCCTCGGCCACCGTGCGCGCCAGCAGGTCATCCGGATCCTGCCCGGCCCGCTGCGCCTCGGCCCGGCAGCCGTCGTCCAGCCACCCCTTGAGCTGGGCGCCGCTCACCTCAGGATGGAACTGGACGGCCAGGTGCCGGCCGAGGGCGAAGGCCTGCACGCCCACATCGTTACGGGCCAGCAGCCGCGCGCCGGGCGGCGGCAGGCACTGATCCGCGTGAAATTCCAGCCACGGGCCCGGCGGAACGACTCCGGCTCCAGCGACTCGATCGTGGTCCAGCCGACCTCCTGGCGCGGGGCCGGCTCGACCCGGCCGCCGAGTGCCGCCGAGAGGGCCTGCGCGCCGAAGCAGATGCCGAGCACCGGGACGCCGGCCGCGTCAGCCTGGCGCAGCCAGTCGAGCTCGGCGCCGATCCAGTCACCGATCGTGGCATGGTCATAGACCGACCACTTGGCGCCCAGGACGACGATGTGGTCAGCGCCGACCAGGGCGGGCAGCGGCCCGTCCTCGGGGAAAAGGTGCACGGCAAGTTCCGCGCCCAGAGCCGCGAATGAGTCGGCGATGAAGCCGGCCGAGTCCACCTCGTGGTGCCGCACCACGATCACCCGCATGAGCTGGCCTCCTGACTGAGCGCGCTGGCCCGGGATGGGGAGGAGAGGAGCTGATCAGGCGTGCGGGGCCGGCTCCGCGGACAGGGTACGGGCCAGCCCGGCCGTGGCCCGGTCGGCCGCGGCCCGGAAGCCGCGGCCCAGCAGCGGATCCAGCAGGCTGAGCGGCCCGCGCAGCCGCACGTCGGCGTGATAACCCACCCTGGCGCCGTCGGCGTCGGGCGCGACGGAGATCCGGTCGGTGGACCGGATCAGCCTGTTGCTGGCCTCAAGCACCACCTCAGCGTCCGGCCGGAACTCAGTGACGCGGTAGGTCAGCGACATCCGGCGGCCGAGGAACGGCACCACCAGCCGGAACCGCGTGCCCGCGCCGACCGGGCCAGGGTCGAGCTGCTCAGCGCTGCGCACGCCGGGATCCCACCGGGCGGCATTGCTGAACGTGGCCATATAGGCGAAGGTGTCCGCCACTGAGCGCCGAGAAAGGACTGTCGCGTGGTATCGGGCCATCGGGTGCTCCCCTCCAGGTCAGCCGGCGGTCCTCGCGCAGGCAGCCGGCGGTCCTCGCACGGGCGGGCTGCGCTATCAGGCTACAGCGCCCGGCCGCGGCACTCCGGAGACGACAGCCCCCGGGCGAACAAGTATTTGAAAAGCTTTTCTATAGTGGAGGGTATGACGGATGCGCTGCAAGCCTCGCTGCTGGACCTCTGCGAGCAGCCAGGGCCAGGCCCGCTGGGCTCCTCAGTCCGGTCAGTCCGGCGGGCCCAGCTCGGGCGCGGAGCCTGGATCGATCTTCGTCCGGGCTGGCTGGGCGGCGCCGATGAGCTATTCAGCCGGCTCCGCCATGCGGTGCCCTGGCGGGCCGAGCGGCGGCAGATGTACGACCGGGTCGTGGCCGTGCCCCGGCTGCTCTGCTTCTACGGCGAGGACCAGCGGCTGCCCGACCCCGTGCTGGAGGACGCGCGGCAGGCGCTGGACGCGCACTATGCCGGGGAGCTGGGCGAGCCGTTCGCGACCGCGGGCCTGTGCCTGTACCGCGACGGCCGGGACAGCGTGGCCTGGCACGGCGACACGATCGGCCGCGGCAGCAAGCACGACACCATGGTCGCGATCGTCTCGCTCGGCGCGCCCCGGGCGCTGCTGCTGCGCCCGGCAGGCGGCGGCGGCCGGACGCTCCGCTACGAGCTCGGGCATGGTGATCTCCTGGTCATGGGCGGCAGCTGCCAGCGAACGTGGCAGCACGCGATCCCGAAGACCGCCAGGCCGGCCGGGCCGCGGATCAGCGTTCAGTTCCGGCCGCGCGGAGTCCGCTGACCTCAGGTCTCCCGCTGCCGCCGAGCAGCGGTCCTGGTCAGCCGGGCCGGCGCAGCGCCGGAAGCACTGCGTAGGTCGAAGCCAGACTGGGTACTCGTGGATGTTGAGGGTCATCCGCTGGCCATGACGGGCAGGCGGGCACGAGTGACGGGGATTGGCGGATGGCCAGCGAGGTCCTGGGCGAGTTCTCTCCGTACCCGCCGATTGCCGAGTACGCGTTCCTCTCCGACTGCGAGGTCACAGCCCTGGTGGCGCCCAGCGGCGCGGTCGAGTGGATGTGCCTGCCCCGGATGGACAGCCCGAGCGTGTTCGCGGCCATCCTGGACCGTGACGCCGGCCGGTTCCGGCTGGGCCCCGAGGACATGGCCGTGCCCGCCGACCGGCGGTACCTGCCGGGCACGATGGTGCTCGAGACCAGCTGGGACTGCGGCGAGGGCTGGCTCGTGGTGCGGGACTGCCTGGTGATGGGCCCGTGGCTGCACGAGCACCCGGAGCGCAGCACGCACACCAGGCCGCCGACCGACTACGACGCCGAGCATGTGCTGCTGCGAACCGTCCGCTGCATGAACGGCTCGGTACAGCTGACCATGGACTGCGAGCCGGTCTTCGGCTACGGCTCCGAGCGCGGCCGCTGGATGCACACCGACCAGGGATACCACCAGGCCACCATCAGCCCGGCGGACGGGAGCTTCGCGCTGACGCTGACCTCGGACATCAGGATAGGCCTGGAGGGGCCGAGCGCGCGGGCCCGGACGCGGCTGAAGGAAGGCGAGACCCGGTTCTGCGCGCTCTCGTGGGGCAGCCGCCCGGCCCCGGCCGACTACGAGGACGCCTACCAGCGCACGCTGTGGACCGCTCACCACTGGCAGCACTGGCTGGCGCGCGGCCGCTTCCCCGATCACCGCTGGCGCAGTTACCTGACCCGCAGCGCGCTGACGCTGAAGGGCCTCACGTTCGCCCCGACCGGAGCCATCGCCGCCGCGGCGACCACATCCCTGCCGGAAACCCCGCATGGCGAGCGGAACTGGGACTACCGCTACAGCTGGATCCGGGATGCCACGTTCGCCCTCTGGGGGCTGTTCACCCTCGGCTTCGAGTGGGAGGCCAACGACTACTTCGCGTTCATCACCGAGCTGGTCGAGCGCGGCGGCGGCAACCTGCAGATCGTGCACGGCATTGACGGCCGGAGCGATCTCACCGAGCGGGAGCTCGACCACCTGCACGGCTACCAGGGCGCACGGCCGGTGCGGATCGGCAACGCCGCCTACTCCCAGCAGCAGAACGACGTGTGGGGCGTCGTGCTGGACTCCCTGTACCTGCACACCAAGTCCAGGGACCGGCTGGATGACCGGGTCTGGCAGATGGCCAGGAACCAGGTCGAGCGGGCGCTGCAGCACTGGCGCGAGCCCGACCACGGCATCTGGGAGATCCGCGGCGAGCCGAAGCACTTCACCACCTCCAAGATGATGTGCTGGGTCGCCGCGGACCGCGGCGCCCGGCTGGCCCGGCTGCGGGAAGATGCCGATACGGCGCGCCGGTGGCAGAAGGCAGCCGACGAGATCCACGCCGACATCTGCGAGCACGCGGTGGACGGGCGCGGCGTGTTCTGCCAGCACTACGAGACCACGGCACTCGACGCGTCGCTGCTGCTGATGCCGCTGCTGCGGTTCCTGCCGCCGGACGACCCCCGGGTCCGGGCCACGGTCCTGGCCATTGCCGAGGAGCTGACCGCGGACGGCCTGGTGCTGCGCTACAACCTGGAGGAGACCGATGACGGACTGCCCGGCAGCGAGGGCAGCTTCACGATCTGCTCGTTCTGGCTGGTATCGGCACTCGCCGAGATCGGCGAGCATCGCCGGGCCCGCGACCTGTGCGAGAAGGTGCTGTCGTATGCCAGCCCGCTGATGCTCTACGCCGAGGAGATCGACCCGGACTCCGGCCGGCACCTCGGCAACTTCCCGCAGGCCTTCACCCACCTGGCCCTGATCAACGCGGTGACGCACGTCGTCGCCCAGGAGCAGGAGGCGGCCAGGCGGGCACTGGGCGGTGACCCGGCGACCGGCCCGCACCTGGCCTGACCGGGCCAGCGGGCGGACTCGCCGCTATCCGCCGTCCGGGCCAGCTGGCCGCGTGGCCCACAGGTACAGCCGCCGGGACGGGAACTCGCCGGGGTAGGGCTCGCGCGCGTGCCATTGCGTCACCCGCAGGCCGGCCGCGTCGGCCAGCGCTGTCAGCTCGTCCATCGACACCAGCGTGGTCCGTACCGGCACCTGGTGGCCGAGCCACTCAGCCGACCCGGCCTGCCCGGCTCCCCCGTGCATGGCGAGCAGCAGGCTGCCGCCCGGCGCCAGCACCCGGCGGAACTCCGCGAGAGCGCGCGGGATCTGCGCGCGCGGCAGGTGGATCACCGAGTAGAACGCGATGATCCCGGCCAGCGAAGCGTCCCTGGCCGGGAGTTCTCGCATGTCGGCGACCTGGAAGGACAGGCCCGGCTGCCGGCTCGCGGCGGTCGCCGCGACGACCGGGGACAGGTCGACGCCGGCCATCTCGGCGCCGCGGTCGGCGAGATAACGGGTGACGTGCCCGGCTGGGCCGCAGCCAACGTCCCAGACCGGCCCGCGGCCGGTGACCGTGGCGGCAAACCTGTCCAGCAGATCCCGGTCGAAGGGCTTGCCCGCCAGCTCGGCGGCGAACATCGCCGCGTAGTCCGCGGCGACGACGTCATAAGTGCCGCTGATATCCGGCCAGTCCTCGCCGCCCGGCTCGCTGTCGCCGGCGATCTCGGCCAGGACCGCCGCAGTGTCGGCGCCGTGCCGCGGAACCGGGCCGATCACCGGGTCGAACCCGCTGTGCCGCGCCGGCGGGCGGAGTATCCGCACCTCCCGGCTGCCCGCGGCGACGGACGCCCACCGGCTGGCCAGCTGCGGATGGGCAAGGACCTGCGCGACGTTGCGGACCGACGCGTAGGCGATCCTGGCCCGGTCCAGCCTGGCGACGAGCTCCTCGGCCGCGAGCCGGGAGACAGCCTGGCTGACCATGGCCTCTACCTCATCGCGCCGCTGCATCCGGCGCTCGTTGCCGGCCAGCCGGCTGTCGTCGGCGGCTGCTGGCAGGCCGAGCACGTCGCGGCACAGCCGGGCCCATTCGGCCTCGTTTTGCACGGCAAGGAGAATGTCAGCGGAGTCGGCAGTCCGGTACGAGCCGTAAGGGACGATGCTGGCATGCCGGGCACCGGTGCGCCGCGGCGGCCGGCCGGTCAGGCTGGTGAACAGCAGCGGATGCGACATCCACTCGGCCAGCGCGTCCAGCAGTGACACCTGCACCACCCCGCCCCGCCCGGTCCGGCCGCGCTGCAGCAGGGCAGCGAGGATGCCGCTGTAGGCATAGACGCCGGCCGCGATGTCAGCGACGCTGATGCCCGCCTTGGCCGGCGCTTCCGGCGACCCGGTCACGGCCAGCACGCCGGCCTCCGCCTGGACCAGCAGGTCGTAGGCCTTGCGGTCGGCATAGGGGCCGGTGTCACCGTAGCCGCTGATCTCGCAGGCGATCAGCCGCGGGTGCCGGGCGCTGAGCTGCGCCGCCGAGATTCCGAGCCGCCGGATGGTGGCCGGGGCGAGATTGCACACGAACACGTCCGCGCGGCCGATCAGGGCAGCGAGCGCGCGGCGCCCCTCGCTGGTGGCGAGATCGGTGATAACGGACTGCTTGGACCGGTTCAGCCAGACGAACCAGCTGGACATGCCGTCCCCGGCCGCGCTGTCGTAGTCCCTGGCGAAGTCACCGCGGCCGGGCCGCTCCAGCTTGACCACCCGGGCGCCGAGGTCGGCCAGCTGACGGGTCGCGAACGGAGCGGCCACGGCCTGCTCCAGCGCCACCACTAGCAGCCCGTCCAGCGGGGGTGCCCCGGCCGGCGGGGGTGCCCCGGCCGGCGAGGGTGCCCCGTCCGGCGGAGGTGCCCCGGCCGGCGGAGGTGGCCCGGCCGGCGGCGGCCCGGATCTGGTCATCGCGGCCTGGCGATGGGGGCGATCGAGGCGCCGACGGCCCGGGCCAGGCTCTTGAGATCGAGGGTGGCGGGCACCGGGACCACCGCCACCGTCAGGACGGCGTCCACCTCGGCGATCAGCGTCTTGTACACCCGTTCGGGCTGGACCCCGAGCGCGGCAGCGGCCTCGAGCCCGTACGACGGGTGGCGCGGGTCGTGCTCGTAGCCATGCACGGCATGGGTAATGGCCGCCCTGGCTAGCAGCTCAGTCGCGCGGGTCTCGCCTCGTGCCACCCAGCGAGCGTAGGGCATCCGGCGGTCATCAGCCCGGTCCGTGAGGGGACCGGCCCGGCCAGCGGCGCGGCCCGGCCGCCCGACCGCGTGCGCGGGCCCTCGCCGCCGGGCAAGACTGGGGTGTGGCCAGCTGGGTACTGCACGTGGACCTTGACCAGTTCATCGCGGCCGTCGAGGTCCTGCGACATCCGGAACTGCGCGGCCGCCCGGTGGTAGTCGGCGGTGACGGGGATCCGTCGAAGCGCGGCGTGGTGGCCACGGCCTCCTACGAGGCCCGCGCGTTCGGCGTGCACTCGGGGCAGCCGCTGCGGACCGCCGCGCGGCGCTGCCCGGACGCGGTGTTCCTGCCCGTCGACCGCCAGGCCTACGAGTCTGTCTCCGCTGAGGTCATGGCCACGCTGCGGGAACACGAAGCCGTCGTCGAGGTGATGGGCTGGGATGAGGCGTTCGTGGCCACCGACAGCGCCGATCCGGAGGCGGTGGCCCGCGACATCCAGCAGCGCGTGCGCGCCGCCACCCAGCTGGACTGCTCGGTCGGCATCGGGCAGAACCGGCTTCAGGCCAAGCTGGCCACCGGCTTCGGCAAGCCAGCGGGAATCTTCCGGCTCACGCACGGGACATGGTTCGAGGTGATGGGCAGCCAGCCAGCCGATGCCCTCTGGGGCATCGGCGCCAAGACGGCCGGAAAGCTGGCCGGGCTGGGCATCGGGACCGTTGCCGACCTGGCCGCCGCGGACCCGGCCGTACTCGCCGCGCGCTTCGGCCCGGCCACCGGCCCATGGCTGATCCAGACGGCCCGCGGCCTCGCCTCGGCGCAGCTGTCCGCTGAGCCCTACCAGCCACGCTCCCGCAGCCGGGAGACAACTTTCCAGCAGGACATCGATGACTGGGAGCGGGTCGCCGCGGAGGTGGCCCGGCTCGCCGGGCTGGTCACCGCCGACGTCGCCGCCGAGCAGCGCCCGGCGGCGCGCATCGTCGTCAAGGTCAGGTACGCCCCGTTCTTCACCCGGACCCACGGCCATCCGCTGCCCGGGCCGACGGCCGATCCGGCGGCCATCGAGCGAGCCGCTCTCGCCGCCCTGGACCTGTTTACTGAGCGGCGGCCCGTTCGCCTGCTGGGAGTCCGGGCTGAATTTGCGGCCGAGGCCGCTGATCCTGGTCCGGCCGGGTCCGCCGGGTCCGCCGGGTCCGCCGGGTCTGGCGCCAGACCCGGACCGCCATGATCAGGCCGAGAGCGTAGATGGCCAGGCCGGTCAGCACGAAGAGGTTGAACGCGAGCAGCTGAATGCCATGAGCGTGGTAGAGAACGCTGCCGGCCATGCCCGGGCCGGGGAAGAAGCCGAGCAGGCCGCGCGCGTGCAGCCCGGTCCAGGGCGGCCAGGCGAAGAAGACCAGCGCGACGGCGGCGGCTCCCGCCCAGCAGGCCCAGCGGGCGGCGCCGCGGCGGCGCAGCGCCTCGTCGGCGGCCACCAGCAGGATGGGCACGATCCAGACCCAGTGGTGGTCCCAGCTGATCGGCGACACCAGCAGCCCGGTCAGCGCGCACAGCAGCCAGCCGTGCACCGGCCGGCCCGACCGGTGCAGCACCGCCGCCGCCACCAGGCCCGCCGCCCCCAGCGCCACCGCGACCGGCAGCCAGGCCGGCCGCGCTGCCGCCAGGTCACCCGCGTGCGCCCGCACCAGCATCCCCAGCACCGACTGATTCACCAGCGCCCCGTACCCGGCCACGTTCTGCACCCGCAGGAAATAACCGGTCAGCCAGAAATGCGCCGACTGCCCTGGCAGGAACACGAAACCCGCCCCGATGCTCGCCGCGAACGCCGCCGACGCCACCACCGCCTGCCGGACCTTCCCGGCCAGCAGCAGATACGGAATGAAGATGAGCGGCACCAGCTTGATCCCCGCCGCCACCCCGATCGCCGCGCCCTTCCACCACCGCCGGTCGCTCATGCACCGGTCCGCCACCACCGCCACCATCAGCAGCAGCTCAATCTGACCCAGGTGCAGTGCCCGCTGCACCGGCTCCATCCACAGCCCGGCGGCCGACGCGGCGCATGTCATGATCAGGCGGGCCCGTCCAGCCCAGCCCAGCGCGCCCGCCATCAGCCAGCCGGTCACCGCCAGCGCGACCAGGCTCGCCGCGGTCATCAGCCAGCCGAGCACGGCCAGCGGCAGCCACGAAACCGCGGCAAAAAGGACTGCCGCGAACGGGGTATAGGTAAACCGGATGCCCTGCGCCAGATGCCACTGATACAACTCGCCCGGATGATGCAGGGCAATTAGTCCTGCCTGCCGGTAAACGCCTAGATCAAACCAGGTCAGCATGGCGTTCAGGGGATGGATGGAAAGCTCAGTCAGGTAGCAGGCGAGCGCGATGGCCGCCGCCGCGACGGTAATGACCAGAAGGCGCCCGCCCCGCCGCGGCGCGGAGTCACCGTCGGCACGCTGGCTGGCGCGTGCCTGCGCGCCGATCATCCCAAGCCACCTCGCGCTGCATGAGAAACCGCAGGAAGATACAGCAGAACAGACCCCTGAGGCGGCGGCCGCGCGTCTCCCCCTGGCCGCTCGCCGACCACGATATCTAAGTTCGCACGACGCTTTTCCGCTTTGCCCCAGCGCAGGCTATTTGCTTTGCCATCCGATGGCTCTTTCTTTGCTATAGCCCCGCTGCTGCTTTACCTGTTCGCGAGCTTTCCCCGGCGAGCGCCAGCCTGTCATCCTCTAGGACTACCAGGACTACCCGCTACAGGAGCACTCCAGCGATGCGCGTACTAGCGATCCTGGTCGCTAGGCCTTCCTGCGCTATCACCGCGCGATGACCGGCCCGGCGCGGGCGGCCGCTCGCGCGCCGGGCCCGGCAGCATGTCAGCGCGGGACGGCCGCGCTTCGGGGCGTCCCGCCGCGACCGCGGCGAGCTCGCGGCCCGGTTCTTCGCCGCGGCCGGGTCCCCGGCGCCCGCGGGCCTGCGGTCCGCGGGCCGGGCCAGCGCCGGTCAGGCGCCCTTGACCTGCAGGGTGATGTCCGTTCCTGAGAGAGCCTTGCTCACCGGGCAGTCACGCTTGGCGTCCTCGGCGATGGCGGCGAACTGCTCAGCCGAGATGCCGTCAGCTGACCCGCTGACCGCCAGGGTGATCCCGCTGATCCGGAAGCCGCCGGCCGGGTCGGGCCGGAGCGTGACGTCCGCCTGGACGCCGAGCGACTGGTTGCTGCCGCCGGCCGCGCCGAGCAGCGCGGAGAACTGCATCGCGAAGCATGCCGTGTGGGCGGCGGCGATGAGTTCCTCGGGGCTGGTGACGCCGCCGGCATCGTCGGCGGCGCGCCGGGGGAAGCTGACGTTGTAACTGCCGACGCCGGAGCTGACGAGCTGCACATTGCCGGTGCCGTCCTCCAGGCCGCCGGTCCATGTCGTGCGAGCAGTGCGGGTGGGCATAGTCTCTCCTTGCCTCGGGGCGGGACTCGCGGTCCCAGCTTGCCACCCCCCGCTGCAGCGTGGCGCGGGGGCCCGGCAGGCTGGTAGGAGGAGAGCAGCAGGGCATCCGCTAGCCGGCTGAGGAGAGCAATGGTCGTGCCGCCGATCGCGCGCGATGTCGTCGCGTGCGCGGGCGCGCTGCTCGTGCTCGTCACCATGGCCAGCGAGATCGGGACGCTGATCGTGCCCCGGCCGGTGGCCAACTGGCTCACCAAGGTGATCGACCGGACCATCGACCGGGCGTTCCTGCAGCTGACCAGGCCGATCCGGGAGTACAAGCGACGCGACCGGGTGCTGGCCCCGCAGGCCGCCGCGCTGCTGATCTGCCAGCTGCTCGCCTGGCTGCTGCTCTTCTACGTCGGCTTCTCGCTGCTGTTCTGGCCGTTCGTGAGCGGCGGCATCACCCAGGCCTTCACCACCGCGGGCCCGGCCCTGTTCGAGATCGGCTCTGCCCGCGTCACCACCGGGCTGGAGCGGACCATCCTCGACATCGCCTCGCTGACCGGCATCATCACCGTCACGCTGCAGATCGCCTACCTGCCGACGCTGTACTCGGCGTTCAACCGGCGGGAGACCGACGTGGCGCTGCTCAACGCCAGAGCCGGCGTCCCTTCCTGGGGGCCGGAGCTGCTGGCCCGCACGCATTACGCGCTGGGCTCCGGCGCCTCCACCATCGACACGCTGCCTGACCTGTACAAGGCCTGGGAGCGCTGGGCGGCGGATGTCGCCGAGAGCCACACCACGTACCTGCCGCTGGTCCGGTTCCGCTCGCCCAGGGCCCTGTCCTCCTGGGTGACAGCGCTGCTCGCGGTGCTGGACTCGGCGGCCCTGTTCCTCTCGCTCTCGCCGAAACAGGCCCCGACCGTGCCAGCCCGGCTGTGCCTGCGGGCCGGCTTCCAGTGCCTCGGTGACATCGGCCGGGCGATGGGCTACCCGATACCGGCGGAGCCTGACCCGGCCAGCGGTATCTCGCTGACGTACGAGGAGTTCCTGAGCGCCGTCGAGCGGATGCGGAAGGTCGACTTCCCGATCGAGGCCGAGCCGGAGGAGGCCTGGCCCGACTTCGTCGGCTGGCGGGTGAACTACGAGCAGGCCGCGTACGCCCTGGCCAGGGCCGTCGACGCGCCGCCGGCGCTGTGGTCGGGCCCCCGCCGGCACGCGACGCCGCCGATTCCGCCGAAGCGGCCGCCGGAGGGCCGTCCGCCCAAGTGAGGCGGCCATCCGGTTTACTGCGCCATCCGGCTACTAAGCCACCCGGTCACCGGGCGGGGCATCGCCAGATGCGGCCATGTCCGGGTCCGGCGAGAGCACGCGGGAAACCGCCCGCACGGCCGAGTCGCGCAGGGTGTCGCCGATCAGCCGGGCGGCGTAGGACAGCAGGCTCTTGCGCTCCGCGTCGCTCTCCTGCGCCGCCTCGGCAGCCAGCTGCTTCGCCAGCCGGTCGACCAGGCTGCCGGCCGTGGGCCACTGGCCGACGACGCGACGCGCCTCCGGGGTGGCCTTCAGCACGTACCAGAACGTCGGGTCGCCGCCCGTCGTGGTCTTGCGGAAGTCCACGTAGCCGGGGTCGAGGGCTTCCAGCGCCCGCGCTACCTCGGTGATCGGAATGCTGGTACGGGCAGCGATATCACTGACCGTGACCATGTAGCTCTCCTCGAGCAGGCTCACGGTCGCGTCGAGCACCGGCAGGTCCCGGGCTGTCCAGGTGTCTTGCACTGCGCACTGCCTCACCGGAACCCGATGACCCGGCCGCCGCCCCCCGGGCCCGGATCCCTTCCATCATCTTCTGCGGTCGCTCAGGCCGGGATGTGCCCGGCCGGAGTTTCTGCGGCCAAATTGGAGACTAGCCGCCGTTAGCTGCAGTAGTGCCGCGAACGGGACGGGATGATGGCAATCGGCGGCCGCTGCGGCGCCTGGCCGGCCAGCCCGCACGGCGCGGTGCGGCCCGCCCCGGCTCGCGGGTTCCGCCGACGTCGCCCGCCGCCGGCATTGTCGGCCGAGCCAGCCCATGGCATCGCTAAGCTGTCCCGGGCTTAACTGAGCTGAGGACACCAGCCGCCGAGAGGATCACCATGAGCGACGTCACGGGAGTCGAGCAGACCCTGGTCTTGCTCAAGCCCGACGCCGTAGCCAGGGGACTGGCAGGACGCGTGCTCACGCGCTTCGAGGACGCCATGCTGAAGATCGTGGCCAGCAAGATGGTCTGGATGGACGCCGGACTGACCCGGCGGCACTACTTTGACCTGGAAGACCGCTTCGGCCCTGATGTCTACGCGGCGATGTCACGCTTCATGCAGACCGGCCCGGTGATCGCCCTGGTGCTGGAGGGCGTGGAAGCAGTTGCCTGCACCAGGAAGCTCGTGGGCTCCACCTACCCGGACCAGGCAGCGCCGGGCACCATCCGCGGTGACTTCGCCCACATGAGCAAGTCTTACGCCAACTCGAACGGGATCGCGGTCGCCAATCTGGTGCACGCCTCCGGCAACGTCGAGGAAGCCAAGCGCGAGATCGACGTTCTGGTTCACCGCGGACGAGATATACGGCTATCCGACCGCGGCTGATCCCTACTTTCACTAGCGGCACTCCGGCTGGGCAGCGGCCCGCTCACGAGCCGCGGCCGGCCGATCCGGCGGCCACGGCGGAGTGCCGCGGCTCGCCGTCGGCCCCGGCGCCGTCGGCCCCGGCGCTGCCGGCCTGCCCGGCTCTGCCGGCCTGCCCGGACGGCAGCCAGCGCCCCAGCCAGCCGAACTCCTCGGCCAGCAGGTGCAGCACGGACTCGCGCGCGACGTAGCCGTGGCTCTCATGCGGCAGCAGCACCAGCCGCGCCGTCCCGCCGTTGCCCTGGATCGCCTGGAAGAGCCGCTCCGACTGGATCGGGAACGTTCCCGAGTTGGCGTCCTGCGCCCCATGAACGAGCAGGATCGGCGCCGTCAGCTGAGCGGCATAGCGAAACGGCGATACCCGCTCGTAGACCGCCGGGGCCTCCCAGTAGCTGCGCCGTTCGGTCTGGAACCCGAAAGGCGTGAGCGTCCGGTTATAGGCGCCGCTGCGGGCGATGCCGGCCGCGAACAGGTCGGTGTGCGCGAGCAGGTTCGCCGTCATGAAGGCCCCGTAGCTGTGACCGCCGACGGCCACCCGGGCCGGGTCGATGATGCCCATCTCGTCGAGCGCCCTGACGTGCGCGGCCGCCGCCGCGGAGATCTGCTCGACGTAGGTGTCGTTCATCGTTTCCGGGTCGCCGATCACCGGCATCGTCGCGTCGTCCAGGACCGCGTACCCGCGCAGCACGAACCAGACGGGGTCCAGGGCGTTCAGCCGGGTGAATCGCTGCGTGCTGCCGCGAACCTGGCCCGCCGTGCTCGCATCCCCGTAGTCGAGCGGGTATGCCCAGATCACCAGCGGGAGACGGCCGTCTCGCTCCGGATCGTAACCAGGCGGCAGGTGCAGCATCCCGGTCAGCTGGACCCCGTCGCCGCGATCGCAGGTGACCAGCCGCTTGGCCATTCCGGTCAGCTGCGGATGCGGGTCTGGCCAGGCCGTGAGCTGGACCTGGCCGGAGCCATCCAGCGCCAGCACCACCAGGTTGGCTGGCTCGGCCGGACTCTCGTGCCAGGCCAGAACGTACCCGCGGCTATCAGCCAGGAAGCCGATGGCCTCGACCTGCGCGTCCGGAGGACTCTGCAGCAGGCGCGTGCGGCTGGCATCGGACAGGTCCATCCGGTCCAGGAAGGGCCGGTCGCCCTCCGGCGTGGCGCCATCACCGCGCAGGTAGATGACCGGGCCGTCCTGCAGCGCGGTCCGCGTGCCATCGGGGTGCACGGTCATCAGCGGCGAGCCGGGGTCGGCGTAGGCGTCATCGGCTGAGTGGTCAAAGATCACCCGGTTCTGCTCGGGGGCCGCCAGGTCGCAGAGCCAGGTGGTGAGCCATCGGCGGTCCCGGTCGTGCTCGGTCAGCAGCAGCCGGCCCGGCTCGCTCAGGTCCAGCCAGCCCAGGCAGCGCTGCCGCAGCCGGAACGCCTCGGCCGGCGCGGCGCCCGCGGCGGAGAACGGCGCGCTCAGCCGCATGACCTTGTCCCGGTGCTCCGCCTCAGCCCGCGGGTCACCGCCGTCGAGGGCCTCGGTCCACAGCAGCGTGGCGGGTGCCGTCTCTGCCCACGACACCCGGCGCGGGCCCATGGGCACGCCCTGGCGGGGTACCTCGTCACTGACCGGCAGGTCAGCGATGACGCGCTGCAGGCCGCCGCTCGCTCCCCAGACCTCGACCCGGCGGGCGAAGAACGAGCAGGGCACGCGGAACGAGAACGGCCGCTGCAGCCGGTGCACGAGCAGGTACTCGCCGTCGGGCGACTCGTGCAGCTGCTGGTAGAGGCCGGCCGGGCCGAGCTGCTCGGTCTCGCCGGAGTCCGGGTTCACCCGGAGCGGCACGGTCGTGGCCAGCGCCTCGAAGATGTCCTCGTCGGCCTGGCTGCGCAGCAGATCCTGGAAGGTCGCCATCTGCGAGTGCTTTCCGGCGGCCTCCTCGATGTGCGGCTCGATCGGCTCGGCGGGCAGCGCTCCCTGGCTGCCCGGCGCCGCCAGCACGAGCAGCGACCGGCCGTCCCGCGACCAGCGGACGGTGCTGCCGAGGGAGGTCGGGTCGCCGCCCAGGACATCGCGGACGCGCAGCCCGGCCAGCTGGGTGGCGACCGCCGATTCGGCGTCAGCGACCCATACGCCGATGCCGTCCGGCTCATCCAGGGTGAAGGCCAGCCGGCGGCCGTCCGGCGACCAGGCGGGAACGCTGAACGCCGCGCCGTCCGGCAGGGCGACCTGCCGGGGCGCCTCCGGACGCGATCCGGCCAGCTGGCCGGGATCGGGCAGCCGCAGCAGCGACAGGCCGGTCAGCCGCTGCACCCGGCGCCGGCCGGCGATCGCCGGGTCTACCCGCAGCCCGCCAAGGGACAGATACGGCCGGGCGAGCTGCGCGACCGGCGGATGCGACTCGTACTGCACGAGCGCGACGGTCCGGCGGCCGGGGGCGAGCAGGGCCAGCGGCGTCGGCTCCGCGTCGATGATCGAGACGATGTCGCTGCCGGGCATCTGGTACGGCACGCTTGCTCCCCTCACACTCGATGCGGCCCTGAGCCGGGCGCATGGCTTCGACGCTAGCCTGCCCGCCGGCCAGCCCCGCCCGCGGGCAGGCACAGCACAATGGACTGGCGGGTCGCGGTGCCGCCGCCCTCCCGGTGACGGCACCGTGACGATCAGGGTGTGCCCGCGTGCTGCAGTTGCTGGCCGGTCGGGAAGCGAGGATCGGTGCCTGCGGCACCGATCCTCAGGCCGCTGCCGTCAGACCTGTCGGGCCCGTCAGTACCGGCGTCGGGCCCGTCAGTACCAGCCGTAGACGGCCTCGTGCCGCCACGCGCCGTACGGCGAGCCATACCGGGACTTGATGTAGCGCATCCCCCAGCGGATCTGGGTAGCGGGGTCGGTCGGCCAGCTAGGCCCGGCGCTGGCCATCTTGTCGCCGGGAACAGCCTGCGGAATGCCGTAGGCACCGGAATACGGATTCTCGGCGCGGACATTCCAGCTGCTCTCCCGGCTCCACAGCCAGTCGAGGTACTTGAACTGCGGCGTTTTCCAGCCGAACTTGCCCAGCATGGCCCAGGCAATCTGCTTGGCGGCCTTCTCGCCCGTGGCGGCGGCGCTCGGGCCGGGAGCGCCCGGACCGGCCAGATTCAGCGGCACGACCACGGCGTCAAGGGAGAGGGAGATGGGATGGTCCGCGGCAGTGCGGACGGCAGACGAGACGCCGGCCGGCGAGGCGGGCCGGGAGATGCCCGCCGGCTGGCTGGCTGCGGCCGGCCAGGCGGCGATGGTGCCGGCCGCGGCGGCGAGCGCCAGGGCGGGGCCGGTCATCGCGCGGCAGAGCCGGACTGCCCGGTGGGGGCTGGATGACTTTCGGGGGGCGGGTGTCCGATGGGAGAACAAGATGACCCTTTTGTCGGGCGCGCGAGGGCGCGCTCGGCTATCGCCCTGTGCACGTGCCCGGTCGCCAGCACGGGACTGGCAGGCAGCGGCGCGCGGACGTTGACGCGGGTCAGGGCGACGGTGTTACTCGGGGTAACCGTCTCACGCGCGGGACGCTATCGCTCCGAACCCTGCCCGAAATCTCGCATGCCATGGGACCGGAAATGCGTAAGACAATAGTATGAAATCAATCACACTTTCTATCTGGCTCGCTGCTCCTTAGCCTGAAATCTAGCTTCTGAGCTGCAGGTTTGCCGTTATTTCCCATTTTCCGCTGACGGTGACCGCAGCCAGCGGCAATAACGCAGAGGTAGCGAGCATGGCGGTGCTCCGCACTGAGTGGTCACGAAAATATTCAGCGGAATATGCCTTCCGGCCATCGCGATCATGGCCGCTAAGCTGTGCCGCCTAGGCAGCGAAGCGTTACCTGTCCTGGATCCGGCCTATTCGCAGGAGTGTCAGAACGTGCCAGGCTCGATGATCGTCTTCACCAGGGACCTCCGGCTGGCCGATAACCCGGCCCTGGCCGCGGCGGCCGCTGCTGCCCCGCCGCTGGCGCCGCTGTTCGTGCTGGATGACGCGCCGGCGGCCAGCTACCCGGCCGCCGGCCGGGCGTGCCGGGCAGCCGCTTCCGCATCCGGCCCCCGGCGCGTGTAACGCGCGTGCTCCCGCAGGGACTGAAGGTCGCAGGCCCAGTCCCGACTCAAGGAGAACGCATGAGATCCCTGACCCGCCTCGCCAGCGCGACCGCGATCGCCGCGGCCGCGCTGGCGGCACTGGCCGGCCCGGCGAGTGCTGCCGCGGCCCGGCCGGCCCATCGCGGCTTCCCCGGCGGAGCGCGGCACGCCGTGTTCGTCCAGACCGACAATCTCGCCGGCAACCAGGTCGTCGCCTATCACCGCTCGCCGGGCGGCACTCTCGCCCTGGCCGGCACCTACGCCACCGGCGGCCTCGGCGGCCAGCTGGCCGGCTCGGTCGTCGACCACCTGGCCTCGCAGGGATCGCTCGGCTACGACGCGCGGAGCGGCCTGCTGATCGCGGTGAACGCGGGCAGCAACACCGTGTCGGTCTTCTCGGTCCGGGGCGACCAGCTCGGGCTGCGCCAGGTGATCGGCTCCGGCGGGACGTTTCCCGTCAGCGTGGCCATCCGCGGTGACCTCGTTTTCGTGCTGAACGCAACCGGCGGCGGATCCGTGCAGGGTTACCGGATCTTCGCCGGCCGGCTTTCCCCGGTGCCGGGATCCAGCCGGGCGCTCGGCCTGAACCCGGCCGCCACGCCGCAGTTCGTCAATACGCCCGGCCAGGTGGCGTTCTCCCCCGACGGCAGTCAGCTGATCGTGACCACGAAGGCGAACGGCAACGACATCGACGTGTTCGGCGTCGGCCCCGGCGGCAGCCTGTCCGCCGCGCCCGTGGTCAGCCCCCAGCCCGGCACCGTGCCGTTCGCCATCACCTTTGACCAGGCGGGGCACCTCGTGATCGCTGACGCCGGCACCAATGCGCTGTCGACGTTCGCGCTCAGCCCGTCTGGCACGGTGACGCTGCTCGATTCCGTGGGCACCGGGCAGGCGGCGACCTGCTGGGTGGCGCCCGCGGGCGGCACCCTGTTCGCCTCCAACGCGGGCAGCGGCTCCATCAGCCGCTACACCTCCAGCGCGAGCGGCGGGCTGACGCTGCTGGGCCAGACCAGCACAGACCCGGGCACCGTGGATGCGAGCGCGACGCCGGGCGGCCGGTTCCTGTACGTGCAGACCGGCGCGGCTGGCATCGTCGACGAGTTCAGCGTCGGCAGCGGCGGCACGCTGACCGAGCTCGGCAGTGTCACCGTCGCCGGCGCGGCCGGCGGCGAGGGCATCGTCGCAGGCTGAAGCGGGTGGGAGGGCGGCGGCCGCTGGTGCCGGGCGGGCACCAGCGGCCGCCGCCCCGCCACGAGCCGACCATGACGGGAGAAGGGCGCCCTAAGCTGTCCGCGGTGGACCACGACGCCGATGCCGAGCTGCTCGACCGCCTGCGCGCAGGGGACGAGCAGGCCTTCGTCATGCTCGTCTGCCGCTACCGCGACTCCATGCTGCGGCTGGCCGCCGGGTACGTGCCCAGCCGGGCGGTAGCCGAGGAAGTTGTCCAGGACACCTGGGTAGGAGTCTTGCGCGGGCTGAGCGGGTTCGAGGGACGGTCCTCGGTACGCACCTGGCTGTTCCGGATCCTGGTGAACCGGGCCAGGACGGCGGGCGCGCGGGAGCGCCGGGCCGTGGCGGTGAGCGAGGTCGGGCCGGCCGTCGACCCGGCCAGGTTCGACCAGACCGGGCACTGGGCCGTGCCGCCTGAGCGCTGGATCGAGGAGGCAGACGACCGGCTGGTCGCGGCGAAGATGGCCCACCGGGTCAGATCGGCGATCGAGGACCTGCCCGGCCGGCAGCGCGAGGTGGTGACGCTGCGAGACGTGGAGGGACTGAGCAGCGACGAGGTATGCAGCGTGCTGGAGATTACGGAGGCGAACCAGCGGGTTCTTCTGCACCGCGGCCGCAGCCGGGTCCGCCAGGCCCTCGAGACCGAGTTCGGGAGGGCCTGGCCATGCGACTGAGGATCGGGCCCCGGCACCTGGAGATCGGGCGGCTGGAGATCGCGCGCCGTGAGATCGTCTGCCAGCAGGCCGTCGAGCTGGTTACCGATTACCTGGAGGGCACCCTGCCGCGCGCCGCGCGGCGGCGGTTCGAGAAGCACCTGGCCGCCTGCCCGCACTGCACGGAGTACCTGGCCCAGATCCGCGCGACGATCAGGCTGGCGGGCAGCGTGACGCCGGCGACCTGACGCCGCAGATGCAGGACGAGTTCATCGCCCTCTTCCGCAGCTGGCAGTCCGACCCTGGCGAGGGCGAGCAGGACCGGCGCTAACGCGAACGCGGCCCGGGCCGATAACCGTGCGTACCAATGACAGCACGTAATCGGACGACAACTCGTTCGCGCGGCGGACGCGCGCGGCGCCCGGCACGATGGCCAGGACGAGCCGAGCCGGGGGTCACGGGCTGAGCCAGCGCCTGCGAGGCGGGCGGGCCGCGCAGCCGCGCGGGCTCGTTCCGGGCTAGGAGGGTGTTCTCGTGGGCTCCAGGACTGGTCGCGCTGCACCTGCCGCGGGCGCCTGGCGGGCCGGGCTCAGCCGAGGCCTGACCGTCCTCGCCGCGGCCTGCCTGGCCGGCGGCTGGCTGGGGGCGGGCGGCAGCGCCGCGGAGGCCGGCACGCCGGCATCCGCGGCCGGCCGGCCCGCGCTGCTCAGCTCCGCGGCGGGCGGCCACCGCCCGGCCGCGCGATCCGCGGCACCGGCTGATTTCCGCCGCGCCTGCGCGCTCTCCCGGAGCGGCGGGCAGACGGCCTGCATGGTGCTGGTGCGCACGAACGTGCCGCAGCGCCGGCAGGCCGCGATCCGGCCGGACGCGGCCCCGAGCGGCTACGGGTACGGGCCGCCGAGCCTGCAGGCCGCCTATGACCTGCCGTCGGCGGCGGACGGGGTCGCGCAGACCGTGGCCGTGGTCGATGCCTATGACGACCCGGACGCGGAGAGCGACCTGGCGGTCTACCGCGCCGCCTGGGGGCTGCCGCCCTGCGGCACCGGCTGCTTCCAGAAGATCAACCAGAACGGCGGCACCGCGCCGCCCCCCGCCGCCGCGAACTCCGGCTGGGCCACGGAGGAGTCGCTGGACGTCGACATGGTCTCCGCGATCTGCCCCAACTGCCGCATCCTGCTGGTCGAAGCCGGCAGCACCAGCATCGCCAGCCTGGGTACCGCCGTCAACACGGCGGTCAGCCACGGCGCCGACTACGTCTCCAACAGCTACGGGGCGCAGGAATCCGGCAGCGACCTGAGCGACGACTCGGCCTACTTCAACCACCCGGGCGTGGCCATCACGGCGTCAGCCGGCGACGACGGCTACGGCGTGACCTATCCGGCGGCGTCGCAATACGTCACCGCGGTCGGCGGGACCACGCTGAGCCCGGCCGCGAACTCGCGCGGCTGGACGGAGACCGTCTGGGGCAGCAGCTCGGGCGGTGAGGGCACCGGCTCCGGCTGCTCGGCCTTCGACCCGAAGCCGTCCTGGCAGACCGACACCGGCTGCTCACGGCGGACCGCCAACGACGTGGCCGCGGTCGCCAACCCCAACACCGGGGTCGCCGTCTATGACACCTACGACCAGCACGGCTGGCTCGAGGTGGGCGGCACCAGCGCGGCCGCGCCGATCATCGCGTCCGTGTTCGCGCTGGCCGGACCGCCCGCCGCGGGGGCGTACCCGTCCTCGTTCCCGTACGCCCGCCCGGCCAGCCTGTACGACGTGACCTCAGGCGCTAACGGCCGGTGCGGCTCGTACCTGTGCACCGCGGAAACCGGATACGACGGGCCGACCGGATGGGGCACCCCCGACGGCATCGCCGCTTTCAGCAAGAGCACCGGTACCGCCGGCAAGGTCACGGTGACCAGCCCGGGTAACCAGTCCGGCCCGGCCGGGAAGCCGGTGAGCCTGCAGATCACCGCGAGCGACTCGGTGGCCGGCCAGAAGCTCAGCTACGCGGCCAGCGGCCTGCCTGCCGGGCTCTCGATCAGCGCGACGACCGGCAGGATCGCCGGGACGCCGACCACCGCAGGCGTCAGCAGCGTCAGGGTCACGGCGAAGGACGCCGCCGGGGCCAGCGGGTCCGCCTCGTTCAGCTGGACAGTGACCTCGGCAGCGAGCGGCTGCGCCGCGCGCCAGCTCCTGGGCAACCCCGATTTCGGCACGGGCAGGATCGCGCCCTGGACAGCCTCGGCCGGCGTGCTCACGCACGCCTCAGCCGGCGTTCCGGCCTACTCAGGCTCCTGGGTCGCCTGGCTGGACGGCTACGGCAGCGCCCATGTCGACAGGCTGGCCCAGACGGTGACCCTCCCGTCCGGATGCCGGTCGGCGACGCTCTCGTTCTGGCTGGACATCAGCACCAATGACCCGGCCAGCGGGGCCTACGACACGCTCGCCGTCCAGGTGCTGTCCGGCGGCAGGGTACTGGCCACGCTAGCCCGGTACTCGAACCTGAATGCGCGCAGCGGCTACGTCCATCACGTGCTCTCGCTGACCTCCTACATCGGGCAAACGGTCAGGCTGCGGTTCACCGGCACCGAGACCCTGAGCGGGCATACCACCAGCTTCTTCGAGCAATGCAACGCGCTGAACGTGTCCTGAGGGCGGGGCAGGCGCCTCCGGCGTCCGGGCGCTGGTCACGGCCGGCGCGCGGTCAGCGCTGACAGGCACCGCAGTACTCAGAACGGACCGGCCGCGGCGGCGGCGCGCCAGCCGCCGTCAGGCGCGCGGCAGGGTGATGGTGACCGAGGTTCCGCGGCCGGGCGCGCTGCTCGCCTCGACGCTGCCCTCGTGCGCGTGCACAAGCTCGGCCACGACGGCGAGCCCGATCCCGCTGCCAGCCGCTCCGAGCGGATTACTGCCGCGCCACAGCCGGTCGAACACGTGCGGCAGCTCGTCCGCCGGGATGCCGATGCCGGTATCGGTCACGGTCAGCGTGGCAGACCCGGCCGCGACCCCGGTGGCCAGCGTCACCCGGCCGCCGGCCGGGGTGAATTTCACCGCGTTGCTGATCAGGTTCATGATCGCCTGGTACATCCAGCGGTCGTCCACCAGCACGCAAGCGGGCTGCAGCTGCCGCTGCACGGTGAGGCCGGCCGCCTGCGCCTGGCTGGCCATGCCGTCCGCGGCGGCAGCCGCGAGCGCGGCCAGGTCATGCTCTCGCGGTGACAGCCGCAGCGCGGCTGCCTCGGCGGCGGCCAGCATCTGCAGGTCGTCCACCATCCTGGCCAGCCGCAGTACCTCATCGCGCAGCGACGATAGCTGTGCTGGCGTCGGCTCTGTCACGCCGTCCAGCAGCGCCTCATGGCCTGCCTGCAGGACCGCGACCGGCGTGCGCAGCTCGTGCGCGACGTTGGCTACGAGGTCGCGCCGCAGCTGCTCCTGGCGGACCAGCGTGTCGGCCATCTTGTCGAAGGTGGCAGCCAGGTCCCGCAGCTCGGCGGGAGCGCGGATGCTGCCCACCCTGGCCGCCCAGTCACCGCGGCCCATCGCGCGGGTGACCTCCATCAGCCGGGCGACCGGCCGGGTGATGTGGCTGGCGACGCCGAGGGCCACCATCAGGGCCAGCAGCGCGGCCAGGGCTGAGGCAACGGCGATGGCCCGCCACAGCGCGGTCCGCAGCTTGTGATCGGCGGAAGCGAATCCGGTCTGGGTGAAGCGAATGTCGACGGAGCCCACCGGCCGGCCGTGCACGACAACCGCGGCATGGCGGACCGGGCCCTGTCCGGTCGCGAACCCCGGTGATCCGCCGACGATCCGGCCCGCGTCGTCCGCGACCTGCACCTGGCTGCCGACCCGGGCGGCCAGGTCCAGCGCCGCCTGCAGGTTGGCCCCGCGCCAGCTGCCGGTCCGGCTCCACGCCGCGGCGGCCGCCACCGAGGTGGCCTGGGCCAGCTCCACTCGCTGCGTGGCCACCAGCTGGCCCACGTCATTCGCGGCGAAGGCCGCGGTCAGGGCGGCCAGCAAGGCGACCGCCGCGAGCGCCACCGCGATGAAGGCCCGCGATAGCCGCAGCGCGACCGGCCAGGACCGGTGCCTGCTAGCCATCCCGGCGCAGGCCCAGGCGGTAACCGCCGCCCAGCACGGTCTGGATGATGCGCGGGCTGGCGGAGTCCGCCTCGATCTTGCGCCGCAGGTTCTTCACGTGCGAGTCGACACTGCGCTGATAGCCGTCGAACTCGTGCCCGCGGACCCGGTTGATGAGCTCCGACCGCGAGTAGACGCGGCCCGGCACGATGGCCAGCGCGACGAGGATCCCCCACTCGGTGGGCGTCAGCGCCACCTCTCGCCCGCGCAGCAGGGCCAGCCGCCGCGGCTCGTCAATGACCAGCTCGCCGTCACCGTAGCTCGCGGGCTGGTCGGCGCCGTCCTCGCGCTGACCCTGCCGGCGCAGGATCGCCTGGCAACGCAGGACGACCTCGCGCGGGCTGAACGGCTTGGTGACGTAATCGTCGGCGCCGAGCTCCAGGCCGCGAATCCGGTCGTCCTCGCTGCTCCTGGCGGTCAGCATGAGGATCGGCGTGGCGCGCTCCAGCCGCAGCTCCCGGGCCACCGTCTCGCCGGACACGTCCGGCAGCCCGAGGTCCAGGACGACCAGATCCGGCGGCGAGGTCGCGGCCAGGCTGAGCGCCTCGGCCCCCGACCCGGTCGACAGCACGGTGAAGCCGCCCCGTTCCAGGTAGGACCGGAGCAGCTGCCTGAGCTTCTGCTCGTCCTCCACGAGCAGCACCGTCGCGGCCAAGCCCGCGTCCCCCCTCTGCGACCGGTCCGGCCGCCCGATCCCGCCCCGGGTCGCAACACTGAGCTACGCATCGAGCACTTATCGTTCGCTCAATCTAGACCCAGCGGGTGCTGCCCGGCGCTGCTCCCGCGCCGATCCGGCGCGGCTCAGGTCAGCCAACGGTTCGCCTTCGGGCTCAATTGCCTGCTCGAAGGCCGGGCTGCTCGCGTGCCCCACCGGCCTCATTGATGCGGTGCCATTCAGTCCGTCTGCGCGCAGCTGCCGTCTGGCCGGCGGTCAGGCAGTCTTGCGGGTGACGTTCAGCGCACCAAGCCCGCCGGGCCTGCTCGCCACGGCCGGCGCAGCGGCGCCGGCGACCGCCAGTCCCTGATCGCAGTGCCGGCGGACTGGGTATCGTCGCGCCGGTCAGGCAGAATCGGTAGGCGGCCGACGACCCGGGGCGGCCAGACTGGGCGGAAAGGATGCTGATGACCCGACCGCTGCTGAACCGGCGGCTGACCGGCATGGACACCACGATCTTCGCCGAGATGTCCGCGCTGGCGGTGGCAACCGGCTCGATCAACCTGGGCCAGGGCTTCCCGGATACCGACGGCCCGGCCGTCGTCGCCAGGGCGGCCGCGGACGCGATACTGGCCGGCCGCGGCAACCAGTACCCGCCGGGGCCTGGCATCCCGGAGCTGCGGCAGGCGATCGCGGCGCACCAGAAGCGCTTCTACGGCCTGGACCTGAACCCGGATACCGAAGTCCTGGTCACGGCCGGGGCGACCGAGGCGATCGCCGCCGCGATGCTGGCGCTGCTGGAACCCGGCGATGAGGTGATCGCCCTCGAGCCGTACTACGACTCCTATGCCGCGTGCATTGCCATGGCCGGGGCCACCAGGGTGCCGGTGACCCTGCGGCCGCCGGGCTTCCGGCCCGACATCGACGCGCTGCGAGCCGCCGTCACCAGCCGGACGCGGCTGATCCTGCTGAACTCGCCGCACAATCCGACCGGCATGGTGCTGTCCGCGGCGGAGCTCGCGGCCATCGCCGGCATCGCCGTCGAGCGGGACCTGCTGGTGGTCACCGACGAGGTCTACGAGCACATCGTGTTCGACGGCGAGCACATCCCGATCGTCTCGCTGCCCGGCATGGCCGGGCGCACCGTGTCCATCAGCTCGGCGGGCAAGACGTTCTCCTTCACCGGCTGGAAGATCGGCTGGGTGACGGGCTCCCCGGCCCTGGTGGCGGCGGTCCGCTCGGCCAAGCAGTTCCTGACCTACGTCAGCGGCGGCCCGTTCCAGTACGCCATCGCGACCGCCCTGGCCATGCCCGACTCGTTCTTCGCCAGCCTGGCCGCCGACCTTCGCCGCAAGCGCGACCTGCTGGCCGCCGGCCTGGACCGGGCGGGATTCGAGGTGTTCAGCCCGCAGGGCACGTACTTCATCACCACCGACATCGGCAGGCTGAGCACCGACGACGGCGCGGACTTCTGCCGCCGCCTGCCCGAGCGCTGCGGCGTGGTCGCCATCCCGAACGCGGTCTTCTATGACCATGCCGAGGCTGGCCGCAGCCAGGTCCGGTTCGCCTTCTGCAAGCGGGACGAGGTGCTGAGCGAGGCGGCCAGCCGGCTGGCGCGGCTGGCCGGAACGTAAGATCGACGACCGGGCGCGCATGAACCGGGAGGCGATATGACCCAGATGCATCACGACACCGCAGCGGCTGAGGCTGGCCAGGGCGCGGCGGTCTACCAGGCCAGGCGGCAGGACAAGCCCTGGGGCCACGAGCTGATCTTCGCCGCCGTGGACGGCAAGTACGCGGGCAAGATCATCCAGGTCGATGCCGGGCACTCGCTGAGCCTGCAGTATCACCGGGAGAAGGAAGAGACGATCAGCGTCCTGGCCGGCGAGGCGCTGGTCGAGTACGGGCCGGCGGCGGATGCGCTGACCGAGGCGCGGATGCTGCCGGGCGACACGATTCACCTTCCGCCCGGCGTCCTGCACCGGATCACCGCCGCCGCCGACCTGACGTTCGCTGAGGCCTCGACCGCCGCGCCCGGCTGGCGCGAGGACGTGGTCAGGCTGGAGGACAGGTACGGCCGGACCGGAACCAGCGCGCCCTGAGACCCGGCCGGACGGGAACACCGGGCCGCACTGATAGCGTTACGTACCAGTGCGGCAGGACCCTGCCGCTACTTCCGCGGGCGAGTAGCCCGCCTGGTCGCCTGTGTGAGCGCTTCGCTGCTCGGTGAGTTCCTCTGATCGCCGTGGTCGCCGACGTTTTCTCCCCCGCCGCGGCCCTGTTGGACAGATGGAGCTTTTTACTTGCGCCACAACGCACCGCACCGCCGCATGCCCCGCAACGGCCGGCCCCGCCCGCGCGCCGGACGGACCCCCGCTCCGGCCCGGCCGCAGCCCGCGTCCGAGCTCGACCTGGCCCTGGCGGCTGCCCTGGCGGCCCCGCAGCCAGAGCCGACCACGTTCGCCGCGCTCGGGCTGCCCGCCCCGCTGGTCAGCGCGCTGGCTGAGCGCGGCATCGTCGCGCCGTTCGCGATCCAGGCCAGTGCCCTGCCGGATGCGCTGGCCGGCCGGGATGTCCTCGGCAAGGCCGAGACCGGCTCCGGCAAGACGCTCGCGTTCGGCCTGCCGGTGCTGGCCAGGCTGGCCGGGCAGCAGCCGGATCAGCAGGCGGCCCGGCTGCCTGGCGGGCCGGCGGCCGTCCAGCCCGGCTACCGCCAGCAGCGTCCCAGGCGGCAGGAGAAGGCCCCGCGCGCGCTGGTGCTGGTGCCGACCAGGGAGCTCGCCGTCCAGGTGGCCGAGGTGCTCGAGCCGCTCGGCCGCGCCATCGGGGTCTCCGTCACGACGGTTTACGGCGGAGTCTCGATCGGGCGCCAGATCGACCGGATGCGCCGGGGCGTCGACATCGTGGTGGCCACTCCCGGCCGCCTGATCGACCTGATGGACCGCGGGGCACTGACGCTCAGCGCCATCGAGTTCACGGTGCTGGACGAGGCCGACCACATGGCGGACCTTGGCTTCCTGCCCGCCGTCACGAAGATCCTGGATGCCACCCCAGGCAGCGCGCAGCGCCTGCTGTTCTCCGCCACGCTGGACCGGGGCGTCGGCCAGCTGGTCACCTCCTACCTCAGCAGCCCGGCCGTGCACGCGGTGCCGTCTGACCTGGTGGACAGCGGAACCGCTGAGCACAGCATGCTGGTGCTGACCGCCGACGAGAAGGTCCTGGTCGCCGCCGAGATCGCGGGCAGGCCGGCCCGCACCCTGTTCTTCGTCCGCACCAAGCATGGTGCGGACCGGCTGGCCAGGCAGTTCGGCCGGGCCGGCGTCCAGGCCGCCGCCATCCACGGCAACCTCAACCAGAACCAGCGACAGCGAGCCCTCGCGGGATTTGCCGCCGGGCACCCCCGTGTCCTGGTGGCGACCGACGTGGCCGCCCGCGGCATTCATGTCGATGACGTCGAGCTGGTCGTCCACTTCGACCCGCCGAATGACCACAAGGACTACCTGCACCGCTCCGGGCGCACCGCCCGAGCGGGAGCAAGCGGCCGGGTCGTCGCGCTGGTCGAGCACGGCCAGGTGCGCGATGTCGAGCGGCTGCAGCAGGCGGCCGGGGTCACCCCGAGCAGGCATCACGTCGGGGCCGGTCACGAAGTGGTGCGGGAAATAGCGACGTCGGGCACGCCGGTCCCGCCGCCTCCGCCGGCCGATCCCGCTGTTAGCCAGCACGCGCCGGGGGCAGCGGGCGGAGGCAGCCGGCGGCCCCGGCGCGGCATCAGCGGCCGGGACGGCGTCAGCGGCCGCGGCAGCGGTAGCCGGACCAGTCAGGGCAGTCAGCGGAGCCGCGGCGGTCCCGATCGCCGCCGTCAGGCCAGCGGACGCCGCCAGGGACCGGCCGCCCGGTAGCGCCGGGCAGCGCGCGAACTGCGGGCGGGTCACCCCCTGGAAGGCCGGCGCCGCCCGGACGGTGCCGCCCGGACGTGCCGCCGCGAGTGACGTGGCCGTGCGCCAGGGACAAAGTTGTAGCGGGGGACCGGTTTCCCGGCCCCCCGCCACGACGAGCGGATCAGAACCTCGACAGCGTGGCGATGAACCTGCGGCCGACAGAGCCGAGCCCGGTCATGCCGTCGAAACCTGGAGCGGTGGTCAGGGTCACGTCGCGCGTCGCGCAGTTGCCCGTTCCGTCGCAGTAGGTCTCAGGCCCCGCGTAGTTGATCACCCTGAGGCTGACGATGTACCCGTCCGAGGAGTCGACCGTGTTGGCGTAGTCGACGCGGATCACGGCCGCCGAGTCGGGACTGGCCGGCGGCAGGATGTCGTTGAACGCGGCCGGCGTCCCGGTCGACGCCTTGTAGAGCACGGGGTTGAGGAAGCCGAACGGCGTCCCTGCCGCCTGGACGGCATCCGCGATCACTCCGGCCAGCAACGGGGAAGCGAGACTCGTTCCGCCCTCCTTGAACTGGTCATAGTAGACGCCGTCCGGGAACGTCTGGGTCAGCCCGATCAGCATCCCGCTCTGAGCGTCAGCATCCATCGAGATGTCGGGCACGACGCGCAGCGGCACCGGCCCGAAGATCGCCTCGTTGCGCAGCGCGAGGGCGCTCGGCACGACCGCGGCCTGGTAGTAGGGCTGGGTGTAGGTGTAGCTCGTGCCGCCGCCACCGCCGACCTGCCAGGCCAGGGCGCCCGCCGGGGAGGTCGCGGAGCCGCAGGTCGTCGTCGCGGACGTGCAGAGCACCTGCTTGGCCGTTGACCAGCCGTACTCGGCCTGCCGGGCGTCCCTGGAGTTCACCTCGAGCGTGGTCCCGCCGACCGCGGTCACGTACGGGCTGCTCGGCGGGTAATCAGGAGCCGTCAGCCCGGAGTCGGCGAAGTTGTCACCGTCGTCACCGCTGGAGAACAGGACGCTGACGCCGGTACCGCCCGCGAGCAGGAACGTGTTGTCGTACGCGGTCTTGGTGGCAGCATCCGTGAGGAGGTCACCGAGGGTGTCACCCCACGAGTCGCTGACGACGGAGGCGCCGCTGGTGACCGCGGTCTGCAGCGCCGCCAGCAGGCTGGTGTCCAGGCAGTCCTGCGCCCCGACGAAGAGGATGTCCGCTCCGGGTGCCATGGCGTGCGAGGACTCCACGTCCAGGGCCTGCTCGTCGAACCAGCCGCTGCCACCGCACTCGGCCTGGTCATCGACCGTGGCGGGGGGCAGGTTGAAGAACTGGGACGAGGCCAGCGGATACGAGGGGTCGTTCCGCCTGAAGTAATGCTGCGCGTCTGACAGCAGCGTCGGCGAGTCGTACGCGTCGACGATCGCTATGCCCACGCCAGTGCCGTTGTCGCCGGCGGCGACCGACTTGGCCAGCCCGTAAGCACCACGGAGCTGAGCCGGCACGTAGCCGCAGATGTCATAGGGCAGCGGATGGGCGTAGGGCGCGTAGAGCGAGCCCGCGTCCTTGGTATCGATCTTCTGGCCCCAGTACTTCGAGCACGGCTGGGGGTTACGGAACCCAGCGGGCGGCGCAGGCTCCTGCGCGGGCTTGGCTGCCGCAGCGGCCGAAGCGGCACCCTGCAACGCAAGGCCGTTCGAGGCCAGGTACTGGTTGACGCCGACGGCGCCGGCGACCGTGCCGCTCAGCGACGACGGGATCGTCAGCGTGCCCCTGGCGAGCCGTACCTTGTGGCCGTTCACCATGTAGTAGCCGAGGGTCACGCCGAACGCGCGCTCAACGCTGCGCGCCGACCCGCTGGCCGTCACGAACAGGCGGTCAGTCGGGACCGAGCCGACTTTGAGGCCCTCGCTGCGCAACCACGACTCGGCGCGCGTGACCTCGGCCCTGGTCGGCCCGAACCGGGATTCCCACTGGGCATCGCTCAGGTACTTGTGGAATGCCGCCGAGCCGGGGGTCGAGACCGCCCGGACGAATGCCTGCGCGCCCGAGGCATTGCGCAGCGACAGCACCAGGTCGAAGCTCACCGAGCTCGTCGCCGCGACGCTTCCGGCCGGGCGCGACCGCTCCACGGCCGGCGTTAGCGACCCGCGCAGCGCCGTGCGCTGCGGCGCCGGGGCCGGTCTTGCGGCGGCCGATGCAGGACCGGCCATCGCCCCCATGCTGACTACCAGGCCCGCGGACCCGGCAATAGCCCACCAACGGGCAACTTTCATGAAGCGCCTCCTTCGAGCAGGTTCGCCACGAGGACCCCGCTCCTCAGCGGTCTGTCCGGGACACTAGCGACGACTGCGGGGTAAAGCAATGGCAAGCCGCCCTATCGGGACATGAAAGTAATGAGCGGGCCAGCGCGCCCAATTGGCCCCAGGGAATGCGCCGGTAACAGCCGGTGCTAGCGCCCGGCTATCGGCCGTCGACTGCCGCAGCGCCATTCACGGAAGGGCAGCGGCTGATTCCTGCCTGCGGGGTGCGAGCACGAGGTGACCGGGCGACACCCCGATGAGGCAGCGTTAGGCAGGAACCGCCGGGCGGCATGCCGGGGCGGGAGATCGCGGACGCTCTCCCGCCCCGCACAGTGCGGACGTATCACCCGCGCGCCGGACCGGATGCGGCCCAGCCGGCGGGAACTGCCTTTACTTGATCGTGTAGGCGTACGGCAGCCCGGCCAGCTCGTCGGTGGCGATCTGCTCGTACGGCGGGATCGCGGTGAGCAGGTCGTCCACGTAAAGCGTGCCGTGCACCTGCGTGCCCGACGCTCCGGATGGCGTGATCGTCACGTCGATGGTGGCGGTCTGGCCCGGGTTGATGACGACCGGCGCGAACGTTGCCGCCGGGTTGATGGCAGCGAGCTCGAACGTCACCGGTCGACGACGTCACCGACGTGTCGAACTGCTTAGCCTGCACCGTCATGGACGAGCTGACGGTGCCCGCCGGCGCCGGCCCAGGGTACGGTCCGCACTCGGTCGGCGCCGCGCCCCAGAAGCCGTTCTGGATCGTGCCGCCGGGCGGGCTGTAGCTGGCCGACTCGGTGGTCGCGCAGAGCGGGCCGGCTCCCGGGTTGTGGCTGGAGAGATCCGGGTCTCCCTGGAACGGCCCCCAGTCGAACATGATCGGCAGGGACGCGGTCGACGTGCTGCTGGCGCTGGACGCCTCCGTGGGCACGAACCAGTCCGGCTCGGCCCCGGTGAGCGGCAGGCTCACGCCGGTGATCTGGTCCTGGCCGGCCAGCGTGATGCTGGCGGTCTGGTTCAGCCGCGGGTCGACGAAGAATTCCTCCGGCGCCGCGCCCTTGTTGGTGATCGTCACCGGAACAGTCACCGGGGTACCTGCCGCCAGCTTGGTGCTCGTGCTGTCCGGCAGCCCGGCGGCGCTCGCGCTGACGTTGTTGAACACTACGTTGCCGGTATAGGGCTCGGAGATCTCGTTCCCGGCCGTCGGCTCGGTGAACGCCACGATCAGCGTCCAGGTGCCGGGCACCGGATTGAGGGTGTAGGCGGTCAGCGACAGCGTCTGCGTGCCGTTGGTGCTGTTCTGCCCGAAGCCGAGCGTGTCGCCGTCCGGGCTGACCAGGTACTCCGCCACCGGGTCGCTCGCGTCGTTGGCCAGCGACACGTTGGCGGTGATGTCCTTCACCCCGGCGCCGACGTGGAACTCGTAGAACTCATCCTGGCCCTGGCCAGGCGCCCGGCCGTTGCCGCCGGTCAGCGTGCCGCTGAACGCGCCGCCGTGAGCCGGGTCGATCTCCGAGCGCAGCGTGACCGGGATCGTGCTGGTCCCGCCGGTGCCGAGGTTCGAGGTGAACACGATCGACCCGTCCGCGTCACCGGGAGTGGACGGCGTGGTCGCGGACACCGTCACGGTCCGGGTCTGGCCGGGGGCCAGCAGCACGGCCGACGGCGAGACCGAGCCGAACGAGGCGAACTTCTCCGTCGACACCTGCCAGCCGACGGTCCCGTTAGTCCCGCCGTCCGCGGCCACGTCGCCGAACAGCACGCCGGTCCAGGTACCCGGGGTCGGGTGGCTGACGTCGGCGGTGTCGAAGTTGCCCACGCCCTGCGGGAACGAGTGCGAGGCGAACCGGCCCAGCGGGTCGATCAGGATCATGCGCACCCGCGCGTTCAGGCCGCTGGCCGGGTTACCCGGATAGAAGTCGGACGCGACCAGCCGGTCCTGGCCCGGCGGGACGGTGAAGTGGATCACCGCGTAGTTGTTCTGCAGGCCCTGGTAGTTGGCGAACTGCGGGCTGGTCGCGTCGTTCAGCGTGACCGTGCCGCTCCGCACGTTCGTGTCCGGCCCGAAACCGCGGCCGTGGATGGTCACCAGCTGCGGCACCGCGCCGGCATTGGTGATCTTGACCGGCCAGCTCTCCGAGGTGCCGGGCAGGCCGGTCGCGCTCAGCGAGTTGACGGACTTGAGCAGCGTGGCGCCGTGCCGGGTCCCGGTATTGATCGACTCGGCGAGCTGTACCGCCTTGTACGCGTTGACCAGGCCAGCGCCCTGCTCGTCGGCGGGCACGCCGAGGTCGGTCGCGGTGCTGACCAGGATCTGCTTGACCAGGGCCGGCGTGGGACTCGCCCCGCCGTGGGTCTTCCGGTAGGCCTGGATTACTAGTGCCGCAGAGCCCGCGGTCAGCGGCGAGGACTCGCTGGTCCCGCCGCTCTCCTCGACCGGGAACGGCGTGCCGGTGGGGCTGACGCACTCGGTGTAGACCGCAACGTCGGTGCTGCAGGAGGCCCAGCTCAGCTCGGCGGGCGCGACCAGGCTGACGGTGCCGCCGGTCTCGTTGAAGCCGCCGGAGCTCAGCGCGCTGATGTTGTCGCTCAGCCAGCCGGTGGTGGCGAAGTAACGCGCCGCCGCGTAGTTGGTCTGGGCGTAGAAGCGGTCGTCCGTCGACCCGCCGACCGAGATCACGTTGGGGTCGGTGGACGGCGAGCCGATGGTGTTGGCCGAGCCGGCGTCGCCGCTGGAGACCGTGACCGTGACGCCGGCCGCGACCGCGGCGTCGTCGAACTGCTTGGTCGCGTCCAGCGCGGTGACGTCGGGGAACGGGTTGGATCCGAACGACTCGTTGATCACGTTGACGTGGTCGGTCTCGACCGCGTAGTTGATCGCCTCAAGGAAGTTGGACTCGGTGGTGTCCTCGAACGAGCCGAACACGTCCAGGCCGACCAGGCTCGCGCCGGGGGCCACGCCCTCGATCCTGACGTTGCACGCGGACGGGTCGGGCTGGGCGCTGTAGTTCTGCACGTTGTAGACGTGAATGCCCTGGCCGGCGATCGAGTTGGCGTCGAGGAACGCCTCGTCGCCGCCGGTGATCTGGCCCGGGCCATCGCCGGTGAAGTCCTGGTAGTCGCCGCCGGTGGCCGGGTCGAACACCGACGTGCCGTTGGGCCGGATGAAGTTGACGTTGCTCGGGTCGAGCCCGTCGGCGATCCAGGCCACCTTGACGCCGGCGCCGGTGATGCCCAGCGAGCGCGCGGTCGGCTGGTGCGGGTTGCTCGAAGTCCACGCCCATCAGGGAGAGCCCCTCGGGATCAAGCTGGACCGACCCGTTCTTGCCGCAGGCGCCGGGGATCACGTGGGGCGTCAGCGAGGTGGGGGCGTCCGTCGTGCGCGTGACCTTCTTGGCTGCCTTGGCGATGGCCCCAGGCGAGGCGGCCTGGTCAGGCTGCGCCCCGTGTATGGTCACGTCCGGGATCACCTCGGCGACCTGCGGGCTCGCCTTCAGCCGTGCCTCCTCGCCCGGTGAGACGGTAGCCGCGAATGAGTTGACAAGGCGGTAGGGCTTCACGTGGGTCGCATGGACCTCGCGCAGTTCGCTCATCACGGGTGCCTGGTCAGCCGCGATCGTGTTAGCGCGCACCGCTGCGGCGTGGCTTCCGACTGGCGCGGCCGCGATCTGGCTCTTCATGATCACGATCACGTGCTGGCCGACGTCCTTGGACAGCTGGGCAGCCAGCGCCGCCGTTAGCGGCTGCTGGCCGACGGCCCGTGCTGCCGCTGCGCGCTGCGCGGGCGCGGCCACGGCCGTGGCCGACTGACCGAGAATCAGGGCCGGGACGGCAGTAGCCGCCGCCGTCAGGAAAAGCGCCTTTCGCACGGAACGCGCTCTCGCCGCCCCGCCTGCCATCCGTCCGTGCATGCTCGCCTCATCCTCGAGGGCGGCCAGGGCCGCGAGTGGAGCAAAACCTGCGCGTTCGCCAGTGCCCACCTGGCACGCGGGTTCTCTGACATATGACGAAGTTGGACGCTAGCAGGATTTAAAGATCGGCGAAATTGGGCATTGAGTAACGCTTCCGTAACATTGCCGCCTAAGATCCCGGCAAGGATTTTGGCCGTCTGCCGCACCTGTCATTACTGAACGGCCAGTGAGCCGATATCCGCCAGTTCAGGCCCGGCGCTCCAGGGCCCGGAAGAGCTCCACCCATTGCGCCGGGCTGACGAACGCGACCACGGTCTTCGAGCCGATCCCGGCGGCCTGGAACGCGGCCGGCAGCGCTGCCGCGGGGTACTGACGGCGCAGCGAGGCCAGCAGCGAGCCGCCGGCGCCGCCGAAGCCGGCCTGCACCATCCGGCGGTAGGCCCCGAGCCTGCCGGGGGCGATCAGCGGCTCAGGGCGGCGCGCCAGCCGCAGGATCCCCGCATCGACCCGCGGCACCGGGCGGAACTGCGTACGCGGGATCGTGCCGAGCAGGTCCCACTGGACTTCTGGCCAGGTACTGACCGTCAGCAGGCTCCACCGGCCGTAGCCACCGGTGCGCTTCCTGGCGTACTCCAGCTGCGTGATCAGGGTGGCCGCGGTCATGGACCGGGCCGCCAGGCACCAGTCCACGATCGGCGCGGTGCGGCCGAACGGGACGTTCCCGACGACCTCGAAGGGCTGCCGCGGCGGCCGGGCCGCGAGGAAGTCACCGATCACCACGCGCACGTTCGGCTGATCACGCAGCCGCGACTCCAGCTGCCCGGCCGCGTCCGGATCCACCTCATAGGCGATCAGCTGACGGCATCGGGCAGCCAGCCGCCCGGTCAGGATGCCGTTCCCGGCGCCCACCTCCAGGCACAGCCCGGCAGGATCCAGCCGGACGGCACGCAGGAACTGGGCCGCTCCGGCCCCGCGCAGGTAGTTCTGCGAGAGCTCGCGCCGCCGCCGGTCCCGCTCACTGCGCACCGGCACCGCCGGGATAGCCGGGGCACGGATTCATCTGCCCAGGCTACGGTGGCCTGGTCAGCGATCGCGTGGAAGGGCGGGGCCGGTCAGCATGCGGTATGCAGCGCTCCTGCGGGGCATCAACGTCGGCGGCAATAAGAAGGTCCCCATGTCCGATCTGCGGCAGCTGCTCAGCGACCTCGGCTACGCCGACGCCAGCACGTACCTGCAGAGCGGCAATGCGGTCTTCAGCAGTCCCGGCGGGGAGCCACCGGCGCTGGCGAGCACGATCACGCGCGGCATCGAGGAACGGTTCGGCCTGGCCGTGACCGTGGTGATCAGGACGGGAGCTGAGCTCAGCGCGGTGCTGCAGCGCAGCCCGGTGCCCGATGGCCCGGAGAACCCGTCCCGGTTCTTCGTCGCGTTCCTGGCCGCCGAGCCAGCGCCGGACCGGGTGGCCGGGATCGTCGCGGAGCCGCTGGGCCAGGACCGGATCTGGGTGAGCGGCACGGAGGCCTTCCTGTGGTGCCCGAACGGGGCCGCCGAAACCGTGCTGACGAACAGCTTCATCGAGAAGCGGCTCGGCGTCGCCGCCACGTCCCGCAACTGGAACACGGTGAACAGGCTGGTCGCGCTCACCGCTGGCTGACGGCCAGCGTCGCGGCCAGCAAGGCCGGTCAGTCGTCGGTCGAGCGGCGCAGCCGCTTCAGCTGGGCCCGCCGCTGCTTGGCCGCGAGCCGCCGCTCTGTCGACGAGCGCGTAGGCCGGGTCGGCCGCCTCGCCTTCGGCGGCGGCGCCGTCGCCTCGGTGAGCAGGGCAGCGAGCCGGGCCGCGGCCGCCTCCCTGTTGCGCAGCTGGGATCGGTACTCCGACGCGGTCACGGTGATGACGCCGTCGGCCAGCCGGCTGCTGAGAGCCTGCAGCGCGCGTGTCCTGAGCGCTGGCGGCAGCGCGCCGGAGGCGGCGAGGTCGTAGGAGAGCTCGGCCCTGCTGTCGGTGGTGTTGACGGACTGGCCGCCGGGCCCGGGCGACCGGGAGAACCGCCAGGTCAGCTCATCCGGCGGAATCGTGTTCCCGCGCACGGATACCTCAAGGCTCATCGCGGCCCGCAGCCCGGTCGTCGGCTCTCACCTGACCTGCCTACCATGCCGGGCCTGCCGGCCGCCCCGGTGGCTGCCGCCAGCGGTCAGCTCATCGGCTGAGTGGCCGTCCGCGAGCGGGGCCTGACGAGCGATCTGAGCAGCGGGCGGAAATGATCAAAAGAGCGCGTCAGCGCACCGGGCTTCTTCGCTGCCTCGTCCCAGCGGCGGATGCGGCAGGCATCTGCCGCAAAGGGGCTCGACTCGAACTCGGCCAGCTCGGTCTTGCCCATCAGGCCGCCCTGCAGGTCGAGGATGCAGGCAGCGGCGGCAGGCAGCCTGGACAGGTAGCCGGGGATGGCCGTGCACAGGTACCGCTGAGCGTCGACATGCAGCCGGACTGGCTCAGTCACCTCGGCCCCGAACCACTGAGACAGCCACCTGGCACCGCGCTCACTGTGCCGGTTCTCGCTCCCGCCCGGCCGGTCCGGTCCGCTGACGGCGGCGAAGTGACCGACGTCGTGCAGCAGCGCGGCGGCAATCAGCGGATCGTGCGCGTCGGCACGTTCCGCCAGCGCGGCCGACTGCAGCATGTGCGCGGCCAGCGTGACGGCCGACCCCGGGTACCCGGCCGTGCCCTCGGTCTGGAAGAGACCAGCGATGACGGACAGCGGCTCGTCATTGATCATGCTGCACTCCCCCGTCACGCCCGGCACCGCGGGCCGCGCGGACCCTGCGGCTGACTCGCGACCAGGCGTCCCCGGATGTGTGCCACCGGCCAGCCGGCGCTGGCCGGAGCAGCCTGGCCATCACGTCTACCCCCGGAATCTGCACTCATGCACGGAGCTTCGCTGTCTGATTCCAAGCGTCTACCTGCGATGACGCGCTCGGCAACGGCCGGCGCACAGTGTTCGGCAGCTTGACGGGCAGCCAGCCGGCGCTGTTCACCCAAGCGTCGGCGTTCCTTCGCCCGGCAATTTTCGCAACATTTTCGCGGTCAGCTGGTCACAATCCGCCACATGATCAGTGTTCCGTCCGAGAGAATGCGACACGGTCCGCAACGTAGCAGGCACGCTCTGTAGCACCTACGTTCTGTAGCCCCGGAGAGGAAGCATGAAGCACTCAGCAATGGTCCACGGGAGCCGCCCGGCTCTGCTGGCAGCAACCGCGGGAATCTGCCTCGCGCTCACGGCTTGCGGAGGTGGATCAGCCGCCTCCAGCGCCAAGCCGGCGGCGACCACGGCTGCCCCTGCGATCAAGGTCAAGACCGTGAAAATGACCGGCCACTTCTGCCTGGATCTCACGGCGACGATGCGGAACATCCCGACGCCGGGCTCGGCCACGAAAGAGGTCACGCTGGCTGCCGCCCAGCAGGAGCTGACCGGCGTGGCCCGGACGGGCGTATCCGGCTTCTCGGCCCTGCAGGCGGAGGCCCCGAAGAAGCTCGTCCCGGCGCTCAGGACGATCGTCGCCATCTACCGGGCCGATGAGAAGGTGATCGCGGACGCCAGGTCCACGACCGCCATCAGCCGGTCGCTGGTCAGCACCGACGCTCCGGGCCAGACGGCGTTCCAGGAAGTCCTCAGCTACATGTCGCTGCACTGCAAGTAAGGCACGTCGCCGCCGGCCTGGCCGGCCGGCGGCACCAGGAGCCCTGCGCAGCCCGGGGATCGGCGCGGATCCGGAAAATCCCGGAAGTTCCGTGAAGCGCCGTTAACTGCGCGGCTGGCCACTGTGCGGCATCGCCTCTACCACCATGATCCGTGGCTTTACCCCCCATTTGCCAGGAGGTAGCGGTCTTGAAGGGCTTCAGGAACTTCATTATGCGCGGTGACGTGATCGTACTCGCCGTGGGACTGGTGATCGCCCTGGCCTTCAGCCAGCTGATCACCGCGTTCACCACGTTCATCATCGACCCGCTGATCGCCCGGGCACAGGGCGGCACGTCGATCGGCCTGGGCGTGCAGCTCGGGCACGCCGGCAATACCAAGACGTTCCTCGACCTCGGGTCGTTCATCTCGGCCATCATTTATTTCCTCATCTTCATGGCCGTGATCTATTTCGTCATCATCGTGCCCTACAAGCACATCCAGGCCCGGAGCGGCCAGGTCGTCTTCGGCGACCCGGCACCGGTCAAGACCTGCCCGGCCTGCCTGTCGAGTGACCTGCCGCTAGCCGCGACCAAGTGCAAGTACTGCGGCACCGAGCAGCCCGCGGCCACTGCCGCGTAGCCCGGCCCAGTGGTCCGCTCGCTGCGCGCTTACTTCGCGTCGGCGTAGCAGCGGACGACCGCGGTCGTCATCGGGAAGCTCACCGGCGTCGCGCCGAAGACCAGCCGCCCGGCCGCAGCGGCCGCCTCGGCGACGGCCGCCGTGACGGCATCGGCCAGGCCGGCCGGGCAGTGCACGATCATCTCGTCGTGCTGGAAGAACACCAGCTGCGGGCCGCCCGCGGCCGAGCTGATCGCGGCCAGCCGCTGGCGCAGGCCGGCCAGCGCCACCAGCGCCCAGTCCGCCGCGCTGGCCTGGACCACGAAGTTGCGGGTGAACCTGCCGCGGGCGCGGGCCGCCCGGCCCGCGCCGGGATCCCGCTGCACATCCGGATCGCCGGACTCGCCGGTGACGGAGCGCCAGGCGGCCGATGGCGGCGGGCAGGTGCGGCCGAGCACCGACCGGACGACCCGGCCTTCCTCGCCCGCGCGGGCCGCCGCCTCGACGTACCCCGAGGCCTGCGGAAAGCGCTGCCGGAGCACCGCCAGCAGCTGCCCGGCCTCGCCGCCCGCCCCGCCGTACATGGCGGACAGCAGCGCCACCTTGGCCTTGGCCCGGTCACCGCTGAACGCGCTGGCCAGGGCCGCATAAACGTCCCCGCCCGCGGCAGCCTGCGCGAAGGCGCCGTCGCCCGCGAGCGCGGCGAGCACGCGGGGTTCCAGCTGGGCTGCATCAGCCACCACGAACGTCCAGCCAGGGTCGGCGATGACGGCGCGGCGCAGCAGTTTCGGAATCTGCAGGGCTCCGCCGCCGCGAGATGCCCAGCGGCCCGAGACGACGCCGCCGGCCACGTACTCCGGATGGAACCTGCCATCGCTGACCCAGGTGTCCAGCCACGACCAGCCGTAGGCGGCGTGCAGCCGGGCGAGCTCCTTGTACTCCAGCAGCAGCGGTACGGCTGGATGCTGGACGCCCCGGAGCACGGACTGGCGGGTCGACTGCACCCGGACGCCGTCCGCGGCGAGCGCACGGACAAGCTGGGCCGGAGAATCCGGGTTCACGGGCCGGCCGCTGCCGAAGGCCGCGGCTATCCGGGCGGCCAGCTCGGCCAGCCTGGCTGGCCGCAGCGGGGGTCCCGGCGCCGGCGCCGGGCGCCGTCCGAGCAGCTCGGTCAGCATCTCGTTATGCACGTGAGCGTCCCAGGGCAGGCCGGCCGCGCTCATCTCCGCGGCGGCCAGGCCGCCGGCCGACTCGGCCCCGGCGAGCAGGCTGAACCGCACCGGATGCCGGTCGGCCGCGATCTGCTCCTGCTGGGCGCCGTAGACGGCGATCAGGTCAGCCAGCGCGGCCGCCGCCGTCGCGGCCGGAACCGCGCCGATGTCGCCGGCATCGAACAGTGCCGCCTGCGGCCCCGCCGGAGCCGACAGGCCCGCCGCCGGAACCGGGGCGCCGCGCAGCCGCGCGGCCGCGGCGGGCAGCCCGGCCGGCTCGCCGGGCCAGGCCCGGCCGAGCAGCAGTGCCTCGACGAGGCCGGCGTCATGGCACCGCTGCACCCGTGCTCCCGCCTGCAGCAGCCGGGGATAGATCTCGGCGGTGCAGGGCCAGACCCAGCGCAGCGCACCGGACCGCTCGTGCTCCCGGATGGCCGAGGCGAGATCGGCGGCCAGCACCGGGGCACCGGGCCGGCTGTCGTCGCCGATCCGGCAGATGAGGCCGACCGGGCCGGCTCCGGGCACCACAGCAAGCCGCACGGCTTCGATTGTCCGGCACGGGTCTGTCAGAACCGCACTGGCTTCCGCCGGCCGCCACCGTCCGGGCCGACTCGGGCGCTAGCCGACGCTGCCGACGGACGGGCGCTGCTGCAGCAGCAGGGTCAGGTCGCTGATGCTCGCGGCTGTTGCCGTGCCAGCGCTCACCGTCGCCTGCACCATCACCTGGTTGCCGGTCCGGATCGAGCTGATGCCGTCGCGCTGCGCATCGACGATCGTGCCGGCGGTCACGGCGTACCTGGCCGTAAAGCCGTCAGCGCTCCTGACCGTGATCGATGCCGTGCTCACGGCCGTGACCTGACCGTTCTGGACGTCGATGGTGCGGTACCCGCCGCCGGGCCTGGCCGCCACGAACTGTCCGTGCAGCGCCCCGCCGACGCCCCACCCAAGGCCCATGCCGCGGCCGAAGCCCAGCCCCGGTGCCGGCCGCCCGCCAAAGCCCGATCCGCGGCCCGGCCCGCCGGAAGGCGCGGCGGACGGGGCCGGTGTCGCCGCTACGGCGGCGGATGTGGACACCGGGGATCCGGATCGGGTGGCGGCCAGGGTGACTGATGCCCCGGCCAGCAGGGCGGCGACGGCAACGGCACCGAGGATGAAGGGACGGCGGGAACGTGGCCGCCGACCTGGCGCGGGCGCGCGAGTCGGTGCGGCGCGGCCGAGCGGCCCGGGGACGCCCGCCCAGTCAGGGTCCTCAGTTGCCCAGCGCTCGCCGCCACCCGGCAGATCCGCAGACATGCCAGCCGCTCCTTCCGGGCGGCCCTTCCTGCTGCCACCCGACACTGAGCGTGCCGCTGGCAGCTGTAGGCAGGCTGAGGATCGGCCCGGGAGAAGCTGGCAGGACGAGCCATCGCCGGCCCGCTGACCAGTGCCGGCACTGATCGGGGCGGCACTGATCAGGCGGCACTGATCAGGCCGGCACTGATCAGGCCGGCGGGCGACCGGGCCGCTCATGGGCCGGTCGCCCGCCAGCTTCGCCTGCAGCGCAGGCATGCTCCAGACCAGCCGCAGCCGGTCCGGCACCACGGTTTCAGACGGCCGTGTCCGTCGCCGCTGCCTGACCCGGCAGCTCACTGGAGGCCCATGCCGCTGCATCCGCGGCTACGGCGCTAGCGCTGATGTGATCCGCACCGTCCGTTCCCCGGCCGGCCGCGGCGGCCCCTCGGTCCGCGGCACCAGCCGGCTCCCGGTCGGGACTCGGTCGCCTCGACTTGCCGAGCCGCGACATCGCCGCGCCGCGGATGCCCCGGCTGGCCCTGCCCCGGTCGCCGCTGTCACGCTCCTGCGGACCGTCCAGGAACGGGTCAGGCTCCGGGCCTTCATCCAGGTAAGCCGCGAGCTCGGGCCGCGGCCGGAAGGCGACGACCTCCGACGGCCCGGCCACCGGCCAGTCTCCCTCGCCGCCAGCGACCGGATCGCCTGGGGCACCCGGCTGCGGGTAGCCGTAGGGCGGGCGCTGCGCTGCCGCGGCCGGCTCGGCCGGCTCGGCCGGTGCGCCGGGCGGCTCATCGTCGGCCAGGTCAGCCCCGGCCGGATCGGCATGCCGGGGAACGTGCGATGACGGCGCCGGGCCGGGCGGCTGCGCCTGCCCCGTGGACGGCGGGTCCTCGCTGCCGGTCAGTGCGGCCATGACCGCCGTTCCCTGGTCGGCCTGCCCGGGCTCGATCACAGCCGGCTCGCCGTGCGACTCGGTCCGCGGCGGCGCGGCGTCCGCTGCCGCGGCGGGTGGGCCTGCCGGCTCCCCCGCCTGGCCGGAATCCAGCGCAGCCGCCGGGAGCTGCACCGCAGCCGGCTCACGGGCGGCCGCGGCCGCCAGGACGGCACGGGACGCTTCCCGCTCAATCGGCGTCGGCCCGGCCGGGGCCCGGTCAGCCGGGCCGCCCGCTCCTGGCCCGGCGGCCTGGCCGGATGCAGCTGACCTCGGCGGCAGCGCCTGCTTGGCGGTCAGGTACTCGGGCGCCCCAGGCCGGGCGCCGTCGGCGGGCGCCTGCGCGGGCACGTGCACGCGACTGCCGGCGGCCGGGCTCGCGACGACCGCGGCATGCACCGGCCCGATGCAGTCATGGCCTTCGAGCAGGGCGGCCAGATGCTCGGCCTCCTCGGCACAGATGCCGAACACCACCCGCGGCTGACCCCACGGCTCGTCGAGCGAGTAGCCGACATACCCCGAGACCGGCGGCAGCGGGTCCGTGCTCACGCCGTGCGTACTGCGCCAGCTGCGCCACGCCTGCTCCAGCGCCGTTGCAGCTCGCTGCGCGCGCAGCACCAAATCTGGATCACGCATTGGCGATCCTCCCCTCAAAGCGACGGCACGCTTCCGCCAGCTGGCGGACCCCCGGAGCGCACGCCTCACTGGTGACCGATCACACGGCTAGGCCGGGCACGGTGAGCGCGGACGCTTGTACTGTCGCCTCAGCAGCGGCGGCAGCATGCCGACCAGTATGGCTGAGCCCCCGTCTCAGCAGGGGCGATTACGAAAAGTTGCTACCGCTTACGTTGCGTGACCAACGGCAGGTCTGGCGCTTGCGGTGCAGCGGAAGAGCTGGAAGGACCTCCCCGGCGCGGCCGTCGCGGCGCGCGCTCAGCGGCGCTCTGCGGTGCCCGGCGGCTGGTCCGGGTCGGGGCCAGCACGCGCTACGGCCAGCGGGCCAGGAGTGCCGGCGCTGGAATGGCCCCGGCGGATGTCCGCCGATGGCGTTACGGTCTCCGGGCCGCCGGCGAGCGCCCTGGAGGCCGGATCGACCCCGGCATGTCCGCTCAGATCGATGCTTCAGCGCATCGAGCGGACCACACCCCCCGGTGCGGCTTGCTTGCCGCCGGGGCCGACCCCCCCTTACAGGCTGAACTCTGGCCGTGTGCGGGCGCGCGCCCTTGCGCACCTGCGGTCCTGGCGCTCGCCGGCACCAGGCAACGGCCAGTCCTCACTCGGAACGCTGCTGCGGAATTCCCGCCAGCAGTGCGCGAACCTCTGTCTCCCGGTACCTGCGGTGCCCGCCAAGGGTACGAATGGAAGTCAGCTTCCCGGCCTTGGCCCACCTGGTAACGGTCTTCGGGTCAACCCGGAACATCGTGGCGACCTCTGCTGGTGTCAGCAGCGGCTCAGCCTCTGGCGTACGTGCAGACATGTGACGGCCTCTCCTCCTGGACCGGTACTGCGATCCCGCGTTTCTTGCTGTTCCTGGCTCGTAAAGCCAGCCTGCGTTGGATGTGATGTCCTATATCGTCCACTCAGGCCATATTGCCATCACGAGCCGTGACAAGTCGACCACTGGGAGCAAAGTTTCTCGTGGCGAGTCTCCGGACCCCCCGTTTCGCCCGTGTCACGCTGCGTGAGTCTATCGACACGCTCCGTCGCAACGGGCGGATTCGGAAAAGTCATCCGCGCCTCCCATCGGGCACTTAGCTCGGTTGCCTCCAAGTCCTCACCTGGAACGCGGTTTCGCATGCCCGCCCCGCCCGAAGCTTTGCCCGCTTCTGGACCTCCGGGACAGAAGCGCAGGCGGCGCTAACCGCACCCAGGTCTGTCAGGTCGCGGTACTCCCTCCCTTCCTCCCATCCGGCCGTCCTCGCCGATCATGGCCGGATGCAGGCACCCTTCGCCGGCTGCTGCTCCAGCTCGGCCGGGAGCCTAAGCGAGACCCGGCTGCAGCCGGAGCAATTGCCGCTGTCCGCCGCAGCCACGGCCGGGGACACGGCGGGCAGGAATCCGGCCTCTCCCGTTGGCAGCCTGCAACGGCTGGCCGGGCCGGAATAATCCTCCGGAGTGATGCAAGTTGCTGTGCTTCGAGGGTATTTGCCCGCACGGGTCGCGCCTTACACGCTCTGTAGTCAGCGAAGGCTGGCCGCTCCGCCGTCCCAGCGGCCGAAAGCGCCCCATAGATCCGGAGATAAGCAGCCGGTACGACCATGACTAATGGTGACATGCCGTACCCATCATCGGAAAGTATTATGCAGTAGTAGATCGCTACGCTCGGTCTCCTACGGCGACCCGCCGGCATAGGCTGTTCGCCATCCCGCGTCAACGGGGACGCGGCGAGCGATGCCAGGAGTGACCGTACGTGACTACTGTGTTCGGGAGCGCCGTCCAGGCCGACGACGACGCCGCGCACTTGCAGGGTGCCCGCGGGGCCGCCCCGGCCGGCCATGAGCAAGTCGTGTTCTGCCAGGACCCGCCATCGGGCCTGCGCGCGATTATCGCCATCTACTCGACCGCGCTAGGGCCCGGCCTGGGCGGCACCCGCTTCTACCCCTATCCGAGCGAGGACGCGGCGCTAGCGGACGTGCTGAACCTCTCCAGGGCGATGGCCTACAAGAACGCGCTGGCCAGCCTCGACCTCGGTGGCGGGAAGGCAGTCATCATCGGCGACCCCGCCAGGCTGAAGTCCGAGGCCCTGCTCCGGGCCTACGGCCGGTTCGTTGAGTCGCTCGGCGGCCGGTACATCACGGCGTGCGATATCGGCACCTACAGCGAGGACATGGACATCGTGGCGCGCGAGTGCCGCTACGTGACCGGACGGACGGTGCCGAACGGCGGCGCCGGCGACTCGTCGGTGCTGACGGCGTTCGGCGTGTTCCAGGGCATGCGGGCCGCCGCCGAGCATGCCTGGGGCAGCACCAGCCTGGACGGCCGCGTCGTCGGCATCGAGGGCGTCGGCAAGGTGGGCCGCAAGCTGGCCGAGCACCTGGTCAGCGAGGGCGCCAGGGTCGTGGTGTACGACACGAGCGCCAGCGCCGCGCAGGCGCTCGCGGCCCGCCACACCGAGGTGACCGTTGCCGCCAGCCGGGCAGAGCTGCTGAGCGGCGAGCTGGACGTGTACTCGCCCTGCGCGCTCGGCGGGGCCGTCGACGACGACGCGGTGGCCGCCCTCTCCGCGAGGATCATCTGCGGCGGGGCCAATAACCAGCTGGCGCACCCGGGCGTGGAGAAGTTGCTGGCCGACCGCGGCATCGTGTACGCGCCTGACTACCTGGTCAACGCGGGCGGCGTGATCCAGGTCGCGGACGAGCTGCACGGGTTCAGCTTCGAGCGAGCGCAGGCTCGTGCCGCGCAGATCTTCGGCACGACCAGGCAGATCCTGACGATCGCCGACGAAGACGGCGTACCCCCGGCGGTGGCGGCCGACCGGCTCGCCGAGCGCAGGATCGCCGAAATCGGCCGTCTGCGGGGCATCTACCTGGGCCGCTGACGAGCGAAAGCCTGATGATCATGGCCTCAGCTGGCCGGACGCCCCTGCTGTCATGATCATCACGCCGGTACCGCCCGCGCCGGGTAGCCGGGCGGTGCCGCAATGGCCGGAGGCGCCAGTGGCTCAAAGGAGGTACCGTTGTACCTGCACGCCAGGCACAACCGCGCTGCACTCCCGGCGGCGGAGCTGCGGCGGGTGTGCCTGCTGTGCACCAAGGCCCGCCAGCACCGGCGTGGCAGGAGCAACGTTCAGTGCGCTGACCAGGGCCCGACGGGGCCCCGTACGTTCGAGGGGGTCGAGCCAATGGGGCGCGGCCGAGCCAAGGCCAAGCAGGTGAAGGTGGCACGCCAGCTGAAGTACAGCGGTGGCGGCACGGACCTTGACCGGCTGCGGGCCGAGCTGGGTGTGACCACGGACCGGCAGGGTTCGGACGGGTATGCGGATTTTGACAACCGCTACCCGGACGACGACGACGATGACGAGTCGCTCGACGACGAGGACCTTGATGACGAGGACCTTGATGACGAGGATCTTGACGATCAGATGCTCGACAGCTACGAGGACGACGACTCCGCCGTGAACTATGCACGGCGGCCTGGCTGAGGCTGCGGCGGGGCAGCGCCGAGCCTGGCGCGCCGCGGCAGCCGGTCAGCGGCCACGGCTCAGGCCGGATGGCGTCCCGTCAGCGTGGCCACTCCGCCGCCCTGAACGATCTCGCCCGCTAGCCACGCCGGAACGCCGCGGCGCCGCAGCAGCTCAAGCGCACGGTCGGCGGCGGCAGCAGCGACGACCGCGACCATGCCGACCCCCATGTTGAAGACGCGCTCCATCTCGGCCGGGGCAACGCGGCCGCGCTCGGCCAGCAGCGCGAACACCGGGCCGGGCCGCCAGCTGCTGCGCTCCAGGATCGCATCGGCCTGCGGCGGCAGTACCCGCGCGAGGTTCGCGGCGAGCCCGCCGCCGGTCACGTGCGCGAACGCGTGCACCTCGCAGCCGTCCGCCAGCGCCAGGCAGTCCCGCGCGTAGATCCGCGTGGGGGCGAGCAGTTCCGCGCCGAGGGTCCGCCCGAGCCCGGCCGGCTCGGCGGCCAGGTCGAGCCCGGCCTCCGGGGCGTCGATGATCTCGCGGACCAGCGAGAACCCGTTGGAATGCAGCCCGGATGCGGCCATCGCGATCACGGCGTCGCCGGGCCGCACCAGCTCGGGTCCGAGCAGCTTGTCAGCCTCCACCACGCCGGTGGCCGCGCCCGCGAGGTCAAAGTCGTCAGCGCCCAGGTGACCGGGGTGCTCGGCTGTCTCACCCCCCAGCAAGGCGCATCCGGCCCGGACGCAGCCCTCGGCGATCCCGGCCACGATGGCTGCCACCCGCTCCGGCCGCACCCGGCCGCTGACCACGTAATCGGTCATGAACAGCGGCTCCGCGCCGCAGACCACCAGGTCGTCGACCACCATGCCGACCAGGTCGATGCCGATGGTGTCGTACACGCCGAGCCGCTGGGCGAGCACGACCTTGGTGCCGACGCCGTCGGTGGACGTTGCGAGCAGCGGGCGGCGCATCGCGGCGATCCTGGAGGCGTCGAACAGCCCGGCGAAGCCGCCGATGCCTCCGATCACCTCGGGGCCCGCGGTTCGCTCGACGGCGGCCCGCATCAGGCTGACCGCGCGCTCGCCGGCCTCGGTGTCGACGCCGGCGGCGGCATAGCTGACCGGGCCGGTCGCCGCGCGGCCGGCTGGCAGGCCCTGGCTCACGGCCGCCCGTCCCCGCCCGCGCCCGCGCTCTCCAGCACGTGCTTACCCTGCTCGGTTTCTGCTACCGGGATCGGGTAGTTGCCATCGAAGCAGGCGCTGCAGAGGCGCCCGGCCGGCAACGTGGTCGCCTCGATCAGGCCAGGAAGCGAAACGAAACCCAGCGAGTCGGCCCCGATTGACTCCCTGATCTCCTCGGTGTCCAGGCTGCCCGCGATCAGCTCAGCCCGGCTGGCGAAGTCGATGCCGAAGAAGCACGGCCAGGCGACCGGGGGACTCGAGATGCGCACGTGCACCTCGGCTGCCCCGGCCTCGCGGAGCATGGTCACGATGGCCTGCTGCGTGTTGCCGCGGACGATGGAGTCATCGACCACCACGATGCGCTGGCCCGCGATCACGTCCCGCAGCGGATTGAGCTTCAGCCGGATCCCGCGCTGCCGGATGGTCTGGCTGGGCTGGATGAACGTCCGGCCGACGTAGGAGTTCTTGACCAGGCCCTGGCCGTAGGGAATGCCGCTGGCCTGGGCGTACCCGATCGCGGCCGGGGTGCCCGACTCCGGCACCGGGATGACGAGGTCGGCGTCGGCCGGGAACTCGGCCGCCAGCCTCCTGCCCAGCTGGACCCTGGTCGTGTGCACGCTCCGGCCGGCGATCGCGGTGTCCGGCCGGGCCAGGTAGACGTACTCGAACAGGCAGCCGCGCGGCTCGGCCACGGCGAACCGCCTGGACCGGACGCCCCGCTCGTCGATCGTGATCAGCTCGCCCGGCTCGATCTCGCGCACGAAGGCGGCCCCGACGATGTCGAGTGCCGCCGTCTCGCTCGCCACCACCCAGCCGCGGGACAGCCGCCCGAGCACCAGCGGGCGGAAGCCCTGCGGATCGCGAGCCGCGTACAGGGTCCGCTCGTCCATGAAGATCAGCGAGTAGGCGCCCCGGACCAGCGGCAGCGCGGCCAGCGCCGCCTCCTCCACGCCCTGGTACGGCAGGCCGCCGGACAGCGGCGGCGCCGCGAACAGGGCCGTCAGCACGTCGGTGTCGGACGTGGCGCCGCCAGCCCGGCCCGCGGCCTGGGCGCCGAGCAGGGCGGCCAGCTCCAGGGTGTTGATCAGGTTCCCGTTGTGGCCGAGAGCCAGGCTCGCCGACTGCGTGGCCCGGAACGTCGGCTGGGCGTTCTCCCAGACCGACGACCCGCTGGTCGAGTACCGGCAGTGGCCGACCGCGATATGGCCGCGCATGGTGTTCAGCACGGACTCGTCGAAGACCTGGGCCACCAGCCCCATGTCCTTGTACACCACGATCCGGCTGCCGTCACTGACGGCTATCCCGGCTGATTCCTGGCCACGGTGCTGCAGCGCGTAGAGGCCGAAATAGGCCAGCTTGGCGACGTCCTCGCCAGGGGACCATGCGCCGAAGACACCGCACGCGTCCCTGGGCGGCCGGTCAGCGGGATCCAGATCATCCGTCAGGCGGCCATCAGGCTTGATCACCAGCTAATTCTAGTGACTCCCGGAGCCTGCCGGACCCGTCGGCGCGAGCGGAAGGTAAGCAGAGATATCCGCGCGCGGGCCGCTGGCGCGCACCTGACCGGCCGACACCGCCGCTGCCCACGCTAGCTGGCCGGTGGCCAGGGCCACGAACGTCATCGCGTCGGTCTCGACCACGTTCGGCGGCGTGCCGCGGGTGTGCCGCGGGCCCTCGATGCACTGGATGGCCGCGAACGGCGGGACGCGCACCTCCACGGCCCGGCCGGGGGCCCTGGCCGCCAGCAGTCCGAGCAGGTAGCCGACCGCGGCGCGGATGGCCTCGCGCACCGGCTCGGCGCCCGCGCCGATGGCCCGGCTCACCGCGTCCAGGCTGGCCTGGCCGAGCGCCGCCGGGGTGAGCTCGCCGCTCCATGGCGGCTCGGCCAGCGCGGCGCGCTGCGCGTCCAGCGCGGCGAGCAGCCGCTCCGGGTCAGGCCGTCGTGGTGGCATGCTGTCGAAGGCTAGTCCAGCCTCCCGCGGGGTGACGTCCGCGGGCGCCACGGCGGCCCGCGGTTTGCGCACGGCGGTTGTTCCCGGTATTCGTTCGGTATGGCAGGTGAGCGTGGCACGGGTCGCCGCCGGGCGCGGGGATCCTGGACGCTGCGGATCGCCGGGATCGCGGTCGTGGTGCTGCTGGCCGCGGGCGGAGCCACCGCCTACCTGCTCTCCAGCCGCCCCGCCGACTCGGCCGGGGCGGAGCGGCTGCCGAGCCGGGTCACCAGCGTGCAGACGGTCGGCCTGGTCGTCCAGCCGCCGGCCACGGGCGGCGGCGCGCTGCGGCAGCTGGTCCAGGGGCCGGCCGTGGCATTCAGCCCGGTGTCGCCCGCCGCTCAGGCAGCCGGGAACCCGGTGTGGACCGCCGACCTGATGGTCGGCGGCAGCTACGTCTTCATCTATATCCCGGACGGCCGGTGCCTGGCGGCGTCCGGCCGCCAGCCGGGCTGGGCGCTGTCCCTGCAGCACTGCAACCTGGGGCCGGATCAGCGGTGGCACGAGCTTTCCGCCACCGTGAAGGCCGGGGGTCGCGTGTTCGGGCAGTTCCGCGACATGGGCAGCGGCGAGTGCCTGTCCGCGGCCAGCGGTGCGGCCGGGCCGGCGGGCCTGGCCAGGTGCGATCCAGCCCAGCCGTGGGACCAGCTGGTCGCGTTCTGGTGACGCCAGCGGCCGGCGGCTACCCGAACAGCGCCGGGAGCTGGCCGCGGTGCGCCGCGGCCAGCTCGTCCAGGCTGATCGTGAACTGGCCGGTGACCTCCAGGGCAGCACCGCCGGTGGCGCCGATGACGGCAGCCGGGACGCCGCTGATGTCGCAGAGCTCGGTAAAGTCCGCCTCAGCTCCGGGCCGCACGGCCACTACGGCGCGGGCGGCCGTCTCGCTGAACAGCTGCGCGCAGGTGTCGCCCGGCAGGGTGACGGCGCAGCCTGTGCCGCCGCTCAGGCAGGCTTCGGCGAGGGCGATGGCCAGCCCGCCGTCCGACAGGTCATGCGCGCCCTCGAGCAGGCCGCGCTCAGCCGCGGCGACCAGCACGGAAGCCAGCGCACGCTCGGCCGCCAGGTCGACGGCGGGCGGCTGGCCGCCCAGGTGCCCGTGGCGCTGATGCGCCCACAGCGACCCGCCGAACTCAGCGCGGGTCACGCCGAGCAGCACGACCTGGCGGCCCGGCCCGGCGAACGACGCAGGCAGCCGCCGGCGCACGTCGTCATGCACCCCGAGGACGCCGATGACCGGGGTGGGCTGGATGGCGGCGCTGCCCGTCTGGTTGTAGAAGCTCACGTTCCCGCCGGTCACCGGGACGCCCAGCGCCAGGCAGCCGTCGGCGAGCCCGCGGACCGCCTCGGTGAACTGCCACATCACCGCCGGATCCTCCGGCGAGCCGAAGTTCAGGCAGTTCGTGACGGCCAGCGGGCGGGCGCCGGTCGCCGCCACGTTGCGGTACGCCTCGGCCAGCGCCAGCTGCGTGCCCGCGTACGGGTCGAGCAGGCAGTACCGGCCGTTGCCGTCGGTCGCGAGCGCGATGCCCAGCCCGGTTCCGGGGTCGATCCGGATGACCCCGGCGTCGTGCGGCATGGCCAGGACGGTGTCGCCGCGCACGTACCGGTCGTACTGGTCGGTGACCCAGCTCTTGTCGCCCGCGTCCGGCGAGCCCAGCAGCGCCAGCAGGTCAGCGCGCAGCACCGCGCCGCTGCCCTGGCCCGGTCCCGGCCGCGGCAGCCTGGCCGGGTCGTCGGCGGCCAGCGCATCCTGGCTGGCCGGGCGCCGCGCCGGGCGCTGGTAGACCGGCCCCTCGTCGGCAGCGCTGCCCGGCGGGATGTCCACCACGACCTCGCCGTGCCAGGTCATCTCCAGGCGGCCGGTACTCGTCACCTCGCCGATCACCGTGGCCGGCACGTCCCACCTGGCGCAGATGGCGAGGAAGCGCGCGACACTGCCCGGCGTGACGACCGCCATCATGCGTTCCTGCGACTCGCTCATCAGGATCTCGGCCGGCCCGAGCGAGGCGTCCCGGAGCGGCACCTCGTCGAGCCGCACGGTCATGCCGGCCTTGCCGCCCGCGGCCAGTTCCGTCGTGGCGCACGCGACCCCGGCCGCCCCGAGATCCTGGATGCCGACCACCAGGTCCTCGGCGAATACCTCCAGGCAGCACTCGACCAGCAGCTTTTCCATGAAGGGATCGCCGACCTGCACGCTGGGCCGCTTGGCTTTCTCGCTCCCGCCCACCCTCCCGTGCCCGCCCACCCTCCCGTGCCCGCCGCCGAACGAGGCGCTGGCCAGCACGGACGCGCCGCCGATGCCATCGGGCCCGGTCCGCGAGCCGAACAGCACGACCTGGTTGCCGGTACCGGTAGCGGCGGCCAGCTTCAGCCCGTCGCGCCGGAGCACCCCGACGCAGAGCGCGTTGACCAGCGGGTTTCCGGCGTAGCAGGGATCGAACGCCAGCTCGCCGCCGATATTGGGCAGGCCCAGGCAGTTTCCGTAGAAGGAGATGCCGCCCACCACCCCCGGCAGCACCCGGCGGGTGTCCGGCGCGTCGGCTGGCCCGAACCGGAGCGCGTCCATCACCGCGACGGGCCGTGCGCCCATCGCGAGAATGTCGCGGACGATGCCGCCCACGCCCGTCGCCGCGCCCTGGAAGGGCTCCACGTAGGAGGGATGGTTATGCGACTCGATCTTGAAGGTGACCGCGTAGCCCTGGCCGATGTCGACGACGCCCGCGTTCTGCCCGATGCCGGCCAGCAGCACGTCGGTCTGCGGTGCCTTCTCGGCGAACTGCCGCAAGTGCGCGCGGGAGGACTTGTACGAGCAGTGCTCGCTCCACATGACCGAGTAGATGGCCAGCTCGGCGTCGGTGGGCCGGCGGCCGAGGATGCCCGAGATGCGCCGGTACTCCGAGCTGGTCAGGCCGAGCGCGGCGAACGGCTGCGGCCGCTCGGGGGTGGCGGCGGCGCGGGCGACGGTATCCTGCCCGCCCTGCCCGCCCCCGCCGCCCTGCCCGCCCCCGCCGCCCCGGCCGCCCTGCCCGCCCCGGCCGCCCTGCCCGCCCCGGCCGTCCTTCCCGCTGGGGCCGCCCTGCTGGCCGGCCGGAGTCTGCAGCATCTCGCTCATAGCGCGGCGACCGTCTGCAGCACGGACGTGAAGAAGCCCAGGCCGTCCGCCGACGGCCCGGTCAGCGGGTCGACCGCGTGCTCGGGATGCGGCATCAGCCCCACCACGTTCCCGCTCTCGCTGACGACCCCGGCGATGTCACCCGCGGAGCCGTTCGGGTTCCCGCTCGCGTAGCGGGCCAGGATCTGGCCGCCGTCCTCCAGCCGCGCCAGAGTGGCACGGTCCGCGACGTAGGCGCCCTCGCCGCTCTTCAGCACCACGGTGATCTCCTGGCCGGGCGAGTACGCACTCGTCCACGGCGTCCGGTTGCTCTCCAGCCGGATCCGGATGTCCCTGGTGACGAAGCGCAGGCCCTCGTTGCGGGTCAGCGCCCCTGGCAGCAGGTGCGCCTCGCACAGGATCTGGAAGCCGTTGCAGATCCCGAGGACCGGCAGGCCGGCCCGTGCCGCGGGGATCAGCGCGGACATCACCGGCGAGAATCTCGCGATCGCCCCGCAGCGCAGGTAATCACCGTAGGAGAACCCGCCGGGCAGCACGACCGCGTCCACGCCGCGCAGGTCGCTGTCGCCATGCCAGAGCGGGACGACCCGGGCGCCCGCCAGCATCAGGGCCCGCTGCGCATCATGATCATCAAGGGAGCCGGGAAAGGTCACGACTCCGACCCTGGCTGTCACGGGCGTCCTCGCGGGCGGCACATGCAGGCAGGCTACCGGCTCCGCGCGGCTGGCTCAGCCAGCGTCCTGCAGCTGCCCGGCTGGCTGCGCGGCCGGCAGGCGCCCGAGCGGCGCGTCGTTCCGCCAGCCGATCCGCTTCTGCAGCGAGACCACCGTGCCCTGGCCGGGGCCGGTTCGCAGGGTCACGTCATCGACGCAGGCCCGCATGATGGCCAGGCCGCGGCCTGACTCGGCCAGCTGGGCGATCGCGCGCTTGCCGGTCAGCCGCTTCGAGCGGCCGAACCGGTTGCGCAGCGCAGCGTGCCGGAAGGAGACCGGCGGAGCCGGAACGGGCGGCGCGGCCGGGTGCCGGCGCAGCCGGGCCACCGGCGCCACGGCGGGCCGGATCGCCGACCTGATGGCCGACCGGCGCACGGGCAGGCTGGCGGGATCGAAGCCACGGCCGCCGTCCAGCACCTCCAGGACGCACCGATTGCCGCCGAGCCTGGCCATGACTTCGTAACGGCGGGTGGTCCCGGCATGGCGCAGCACGTTCGTGCACGCCTCGGTAACCGCGAGTAGCAGGTCGTCGATGGAACTCTCATCGACGCCCAGCCTGGTCAGGGTGTCGCCCAGTACGCGGCGCATGACCGGGACGCTGAGCGCTTCCCGAGGGAACACCAAGCAGAACCGGACATCGATGGCCGGCTCTGCCGAGTGCGTCACCCGCGTACGCATCCGCTCCGTCGCCCCCGCTTGGTCGGTAACGCTCTGTTCACATTGTGAAGCGTTTCCCGGGAACGGCCCTGGTAATCATGAACTTAGGCGATCTCTGGACGAACAGCGCTGATCCGGCAGGGATACCGAAAGAGGCACGCATGCGGGAGCGGCCCGAGTCAACGGGTGGGGCCCCTGGGACCAGCGCGACGGCGCCGATCAGGCCGGATGAATCGAGAATTCCTCGATGACGGGGTTGGCGAGCAGCTCGCCTGCCAGCTCCGCGATCCGCTCGAGCGCCCCGTCGCCCGCCGCGCCGGCCAGCTCGAGCTCGAATCGCTTCCCCTGACGGACAGCGACCACCTCACCGAAACCGAGCCGGTGAGATGCGCTGGCGATGGCCTCGCCCTGCGGATCGTGGATCTCTGGCTTCAGCATCACGTCAACGACGACTCTGGACACGGCTCGCAGCGTACGCGACGGTGGCGGTACCCGTCAGGCGACTACAGCTCAGCTGCCCCCGCTGTCCCGATTCGTGACATCCGTCACTGGCTGTCATCCTGGTGTCCGCCGCGCTTGACCGGCCTGGCCAGCCGGCGGGTACTGTCACAGCGGACACGACGGACGAGCGGCCGGCCCGGGCAAGCCCAGGGCCCGGCCATTGAGTACGCAAGGAGTGGCACGTGGCCGTCAAAGATGCCGGACAAGCTGCCGCCCGCGCTGGCAGGCGGGCTGCCGCCCCCGATCCCGGCGGGCCGGCCGAGTCAGCTGAGCTCATCCAGCTGCTCACGCCCGAGGGAGAGCGAGTCTCCCATCCCGATTACCCGCTGGAGATCACGGCTGACGAGGTCCGGTCGCTGTACCGGGACCTCGTCATCGTCCGCCGGATCGACTTCGAGGCCATCGCGCTGCAGCGCCAGGGTGAGCTCGGGATCTGGGCGTCCCTGCTCGGCCAGGAAGCCGCGCAGGTCGGCTCGGGCCGGGCGCTCGGCCCGAGGGACATGGCCTTCCCTACTTACCGCGAGCACGGCGTCGCGTGGTGCCGCGGTCTCGACCCGACGAGGCTGCTTGAGCTATTCCGCGGCGTCAGCCACGGTGGCTGGGACCCCCGCGCGCACAACTTCCACCTGTACACGATCGTGATCGGCAGCCAGACCCTGCACGCCACCGGCTATGCGATGGGCATCCAGCGTGATGGCGCCGTCGGCGAGGACGGCGAGGCGGTGATCGCCTACTTCGGCGACGGCGCCACCAGCCAGGGCGATGTGAACGAGGCGTTTATCTGGGCGTCGGTCACCAACGCGCCGATCGTCTTCTTCTGCCAGAACAACCAGTGGGCGATCTCCGAGCCGCTGGAGCGGCAGAGCCGCACGCCGCTGTACCGGCGCGCGCTCGGCTTCGGCTTTCCCGGCGTCCGGGTCGACGGCAACGACGTGCTGGCCTGCCTGGCCGTGACCCGCAGCGCCATGCAGGCCGCGCGCGAGGGCCAGGGCCCGGTGATGATCGAGGCGTTCACGTACCGGATGGGTGCGCACACGACCACCGATGACCCGACCCGCTACCGGCTGTCGGCCGAGCTGGAGTCGTGGAAGCTGAAGGACCCGATCGAGCGGGTGAAGCAGTACCTGATCCGGTCCGAGCGCACCGAGCTGTCGTTCTTCGACGAGGTCGAGGCTGAGGCCAGCGCGGTCGGCGCGCGGGTGCGGGAATCGTGCCTGCAGATGGCGGATCCGCCGGCCCGGGCGATGTTCGACAATGTGTACAGCAGCCCGACGGCGCAGCTGGCCGCCGAGCGTGAGCAGATCACTGCCTACCTCGAGTCCTTCGTCGGCGAGGAGGCCGCCCGATGACCAGGCTGACCCTGTCCAAGGCGCTCAATGAGGGCCTGCGCAAAGCGCTGGAAAATGACCCCAAGGTCCTGATCATGGGCGAGGACGTGGGCAAGCTCGGCGGAGTCTTCCGCGTCACCGACGGGCTGCAGAAGGACTTCGGCGAGGCGAGGGTGGTGGACACGCCGCTGGCGGAGTCCGGCATCATCGGCACGGCCATCGGCCTCGCACTGCGCGGATACCGGCCGATCTGCGAGATCCAGTTCGACGGGTTCGTCTTTCCCGCCTTCGACCAGATCGTCTCTCAGCTGGCCAAGATGCGGTACCGCTCGCTGGGCCATGTCAGCCTGCCGGTGACCGTCCGGATCCCGTTCGGCGGCGGCATCGGCGCGGTCGAGCACCATAGCGAATCGCCGGAGGCGCTGTTCGCGCACACGCCGGGCCTGCGGGTGGTGTCCTGCGGCGACCCGGCTGACGCCTACGCCATGATTCAGCAGTCGGTGAGCTGCGATGACCCGGTGATCTTCTTTGAGCCCAAGCGGCGCTACTGGGACAAGGCGGAGGTGGACATCGACGGCGGCGTGGCCGCCGCGCTGCCGCTGGACCGGGCCAGGATCCTGGTCAGCGGCACCGACGCGACCGTGCTCGCCTACGGGCCGATGGTCAGGACCTGCGCCGAGGCGGCGGTGGCGGCGCGCAAGGACGGCCGCTCGATCGAGGTGATCGACCTGCGCTCGCTGGCCCCGCTGGACACCGAGACGATCTTCGAGTCGGTCCGCCGGACCGGCCGGTGCGTGGTCGTGCACGAGGCGACCGTTTCCGGCGGCCTCGGGGCCGAGATAGCCGCCCAGGTCACGCAGGAGTGCTTCTACCACCTGGAGGCCCCCGTCCTGCGGGTGGGCGGCTACTCCACCCCCTACCCGCCGTCCAGGCTCGAGGACTACTACCTGCCTGACCTGGACCGGGTCCTGGATGGCGTCGACCGCACCTTCGCGTACTGAGAGGGCCGCATGGCAGAGATCAGGCAGTTCAGGCTCCCTGATGTCGGAGAGGGCCTTACCGAGGCAGACATCGTCAGGTGGCACGTCCAGCCGGGCGACGCGATCACGGTGAACCAGATCATCGTGGAGATCGAGACCGCCAAGGCCGTGGTCGAGCTGCCCAGCCCGTATGCCGGGATCGTGGCCGACCTGCTCGTCGCCGAGGGCGTCACGGCGGACGTTGGCACGCCGATCATCTCGGTGAACGTGGGCGCGAGTGCGGGTGACACCGGCGATGGCGCGAGCGGCGCTGCCGCGGCTGGCACCGCCCGGAATGGCCTAGCCCGGAATGGCACCGCGCTGGATGGCACCGCGCTGGATGGCACCGCCGCGGATGGCACCGCCGCGGGTGAGGGCGGCCCGGATGCCGCCGGTCCGGGTCAGCCGGACGAGCCGGCCGAACGAACAGTCAGCCTGGCCGAGGACCTGGTGCCGCCGCCGCCCGCCGAGCCTGCCAGCCCGCCGGCCAAGGACGAGCGCCAGGCGGTGCTGGTCGGCTACGGCGTCAAGCTGGGCTCGACCGCCAGGCGTGCCCGCAAGCCAGCGGCAGACGCCCGGCCGCCCGCCGGCCGCTCCGCTGGGCCGACCGGGATCCAGCCCGCCAGTGCCCTGGCGGCGCAGCGCGCCGCCAGCGCGCCGGGCGCAGGGTCGCCGGGCGCCGGGTCGCCGGGTGCCGGATCGCCGAGTTCGGTGGCCGCGAGCACGCGGGGCGGCGCGCTCGCCAAGCCGCCTGTCCGCAAGATGGCCAGGGACCTGGGCGTGGATCTGTCCGCGCTGGCCGGTACTGGCCCGCACGGCTCCATCACCCGCGATGACGTGCTGGCGGCCGCTGATGCGACCACAGCCACGGAAGCATCCGGGGTGCCTGCCGCAGCCGCCGGGTGGGCCTGCCCGGCCGGACCCGCCGGACGCGAGGCGACGACGCTGCCGCGCGAGGAGCGGATCGCGATCCGCGGCGTGCGCCGGCACACCGCGGCAGCCGTGGCGGCCAGCGCGTTCACCGCACCGCACGTGACCGAGTTCCTGCAGATCGACATCACCGAGACCATGCGGGCCACGAGCCGGCTCAGGGCACTGCCGGAATTCGCTGGCCTGCGCGTGTCGCCGCTGCTGCTGGTGGCCAGGGCCCTGCTGGTCGCGGTCGCGCGCCATCCGATGATCAACGCGAGCTGGGACGATGCCGCGCAGGAAATCGTGGTCAGGCACTACGTGAACCTGGGCATCGCGGCGGCGACCGGCCGGGGGCTGGTGGTGCCGAACATCAAGGACGCGCAGGCGCGCACCCTGCCGGAGCTGGCCAGCGCGCTGGGGCAGCTGGCCGAGACAGCCAGGGCCGGCAAGTCAACCCTGGCCGATCTCAGCGGCGGCACGATCACCATCACCAACGTCGGCGTCTTCGGCGTTGACACCGGGACGCCGATCCTCACCCCTGGCGAGTCGGCGATACTGGCGTTCGGGCAGGTGAAGGATGCGCCCTGGGTCGTCGACGGCCAGCTGGCCGTGCGGCAGGTCTGCACGCTCGCGCTCTCCTTCGACCACCGGGTCGCGGACGGCGACCTGGGCTCCGCGGTGCTCAGCGAGGTCGGCGCGATGCTGACCGATCCGCTGCGCATCCTGGCCTGGTCGTGAGATCCGGGAGGGAGGCAGCGCGCTCATGATCCGCCATGTCGTGCTCTTCAGATGGCGGCCCGGGTCGACGCCGGCGCAGCACCAGCAGGTCGCCACCGAACTGCTCAAGCTGCCGCCGCTGATGACCGGCCTGGTCGCCTACCGGGTCGGCCAGGACGCGGGGATCAACCAGGGCAACTTCGAGTTCGCCGTCGTGGCGGATTTCGAGGACACTCCCAGCTACCTGGCCTACCGTGATCACCCGGCACACCGCGCCGCGATCGCCCAGTTCATCACGCCGATCCTCGCGGACCGGGCCGCGATCCAGTTCGAGATCTGATCGTCGCGCGCGGAGCGGCAGGGTGAAGCGCCTGCAACGCGAATCCTCGGGCTCAGCGCTCCTGCCTCGGCTGAGGGCGGCCGACGGCTGGCTCGTCGCCGGGGAGCAGCCGGTCGAGCTGGTAGCGCAGGATCCGCAGGGCTTCGTCGGCGGTGCGCTGACCGGCCAGGACGCTGGTGCCGAGCCCGGCGGACATGGCCAGCAGGCTGGTGGCCTCGGCCCCCGCATCGAGCCCAAGTTCCCCGACCCGCTGACCGACGACGAGCTGCGCCGCATCGCCGTGCCGACCCTGTTGCTGACCGGCAGGCACAGTGCTCTTATCCGCCCGGCCAGGGCCATGGCCTGCGCCCGGCTGATGCCCGCGGCTCAGGCGGAGGTCGTCGGCCGGGCCGGGCACGGTCCCGGCCTGGAGCAGGCGCACCAGGTCAACGACCGGATTCTCGCCTTCCTTGCCACCGCCAGCAGCGAGCGGGACCCGATTGACCAGCGGGACTGAGGGCCAGGACGGCAAGCCGGGGGATTACCCCCGGCGGCTGCGGGACGCGCTCTCCGGCTTGACGCTCCGGCCGTGGCGAGTGCAGGCGGCCTTCGCTAGAACGCCTCCTCGGCCAGCTCCATGACATCCAGTGAGGTCGTCTCGGCGATCTCCCGCTCCATGGCCAGCCGGGGCAGCACGGTCGCGGCGAAGAACCGGGCCGCTGCCACCTTGCCCTGGTAGAAGGCCTGATCCGGTCCGCTGGCGCCGTCATCGAGGCGGCGCAGCGCAACCTCCGCCTGGCGGGCCAGCAGCCAGCCGATGAGCAGGTCACCCAGCGCCAGCAGCAGCCTGGTGGTGTTCAGGCCCACCCGGTAGATCTCGGCGGACTGCTCCAGGCTGCCGGCCAGGTAGCCGTGCAGGGTAGTGACGAGCGCCTCGATGTCGTCCGCTGCCCTGGCCAGCGCCGCCCGCTCGGCCTTCAGCCGGCCATTGCCGGCATCCGCAGCAGTGAAGCTCCTGATCTCGCCGAGCAGGAAGGACAGCGCCTTGCCCTCGTTCCGAACGATCTTCCGGAAGTACAGGTCCATGCCCTGGATCGCGGTCGTGCCCTCGTAGAGGCTGTCGATCTTGGCGTCCCGCAGGTACTGCTCGATGGGGTAATCCTGCAGGTAGCCGGAGCCGCCGAGGGTCTGCAGCGACTGAGTCAGCTGCTCGAAGGCGCGCTCGGAGCCGACGCCCTTGACCAGTGGCAGCAGCAGGTCATTGAGCGCGGCGGCCTGCTCATCCGCGCGCCCCGCCTTCCCCGTCACCTGCAGGGAGTCCTGGAACGTCGCCGTGTACATGACGAGCGCGCGCATGCCCTCCGCGTAGGCCTTCTGCAGCATCAGCTTCCGCCGGACGTTGGGGTGGTGCAGGATCGTGACCCGCGGCGCGGTCTTGTCGGCGAACTGGCTCAGGTCGGCGCCCTGCACGCGGTTCCTGGCGAAGTCCAGCGCGTTCAGGTAGCCAGTCGAGAGCGCGGCGATCGCCTTGGTCCCGACCATCATCCGGGCGAACTCGATGATCATGAACATCTGCCGGATGCCGTCGTGCACGTCCCCGACCAGGGTGCCCACCGCCGGCCTGTCCGCGCCGAAGGTCATCTCGCAGGTGGTGGAGACCTTCAGGCCCATCTTGTGCTCGACGTTGGTCGCGTAGACGCCGTTGCGCTCGCCCGGCTCCCCGTCCGGGCCTACCAGGTACTTCGGCACCAGGAACATCGACAGGCCCTTGGTGCCCGGGCCGGCGCCCTCCGGCCGGGCCAGCACCAGGTGCAGGATGTTCCCGGCCAGGTCGTGCTCGCCGCTGGTGATGAAGCGCTTGACGCCCTCGATGTGCCAGGTTCCGTCCGGCTGCTGAATGGCCTTCGTGCGGCCGGCGCCCACGTCAGATCCGGCGTCCGGCTCGGTCAGGACCATGGTGTAGGCCCAGCGGCTCTCCACGGCCTGCCGGGCGATGCGCTTCTGCTCGTCCGTGCCCAGCAGCCAGAGCGCGTGCGAGAACGAGCCGACAGTCGAGTACATCCACACGGCCGGGTTGGCGCCCAGGATCAGCTCGGCGACGGACCAGGCCAGGGAGCGGGGCACCACGGTGCCGCCCAGCTCGGGCGGCAGCTCCAGCCGGTACCACTCGGCGTCCATGAACGCGTCGAAGGACTTCCTGAACGCGGCCGGGACCGTCACCGAGTGGGTGGCCGGGTCGAACACCGGCGGGTTGCGGTCGGCCTCGGCGAACGACTCCGCGACCGGACCGACGGCGAGCCGGTTGACCTCGTCCAGGATGCCGCGCGCCGTCTCCTCGTCGACATCCGGGTAAGGCTCGGAGCCCAGCAGCTCCTGCCGGTTGAAAACCTCGAAAAGATTGAACTCAATGTCCCGCAGATTGCTCTTATAATGGCCCATCGTGGCCTCCCCACCCCAGCGACCGCACACAATACTTACCAGTAACATACCCTGACCTACCCGTCGGTAACAACCCCCCACCAGCCAGTAGTCGTTGCGCCGACGGGCTTGCGCCCGCGCGTACAGCGTCGATGCGCCGTTGCTGTCGCTCTATCCGCAGCAGGCACGCTTCGACGTTGCTGCCCAGCGCAGGCAGGCAGCGGGATGCGGCCTGGCGCGGGCTGGCGGGTATCCGGGTCGCTTCTCGCGGGCTGGCTACAGGACGTTGATCGCCCGGGCAATCACGAGCGTGCCCACCGCTAGCGAGACCGCCGACTGCAGGGCCATCGTGAGCTTGGCCCAGCGGGCCAGCGGCATCACATCTGTCGGGCTGAACGCCGTGGCGTTGGTAAACGAGAGGTAGAGGTAATCGACGAACCGGGCTTCCCAGTCCGGCTGGGCCAGCTCCGGCGAGGCCATCTGCGGGAACATCAGGTCGGGGTACTGCCGCTTGCCCATCGCGCGGTGCACCGGGCCGCCGCGGTCGAACTCCCAGTACCAGAGCGCGAAGGCGACCACGTTGGTGGCCCAGACGGCGGCGCCGGAGGCCAGCAGGCCGACAGGGTCGTTGGCCGGCGGGGTGTTGCGGATGATCGCGTCGATGAGGCGAACGGCGGAGTCCGCGTTCGCCGCCGTGACGAACACGATCAGCACGACGCTCATGGCCCGGATCAGGCCGGAGTTGCGCTCGAACCGTAGCGGGTTGGCGATGGTCAGGCCGATGAACAAGGCCAGCTCCAGCCCCGGCAGCAGCCAGCTCGGATGCAGGGCCAGCCGCCTGGGCAGAGCGAGCTGCAGCGCGAGCGCCGCGGCGACCGTCAGCACCACCGGCCAGCGCGACTCGGACGCCGTCCGGCGCCTCCAGGCCGGGACGACCGCTCTGACCGCGCCGGAGGGCCGGATCTGGGCGATGCTTTCGGCCAGGCGGGTCAGCTCATGCCAGGGATCGGGCATATGCCCGCTGCCGGGGACATGGTGCTCGCCGCGGACTGGCGGACCGTAGCCGCCGTCGCCGCTGGCCGCCTGCTGGTCAGTCGGCCGGCTCTCCCGGCCGGCTGGTCCGGACCCGCCACGGCAGATGGGCCTGGACTCGGCTCGGCCCGGCTCGGGCCGGGCGGACCGGGCGGACCGGGCAGGCCGGCGGCGGCAGGACGGCCGACCGCGTCGCCGTCCGGCGTCCGGAGCTCGCCCGGTGGAGCGTCGCTGGCCTGCGGATCTGGATCCGGCATCTGCCCATTGTCGTCAGCAGGCCGGGCCGATCGCATCACGGGCCCCCGCGCCGCGCCGTATCGCGAGACCGAATGCCCTTCTAAAGTGGGCGCCAGCATCCCCGGGAACGAGGTGGACGATGGCGCTCGGCGTGACCGAAGAACATCTGCAGCTCGCCGAGTCCGTTCGCGGCTGGGCTGAGCGAGCGGGCTCGGCGGAGCTGGCGCGCGCTGCCGCCGGCAACGGCGATCGCGGCTCGCCTGGATACCGCGACGTGCTCGCGGCCAGCCTGGCCGGGCAAGGGCTGCTGGGCCTGCATGTGCCGGAAGATGACGGCGGCCAGGGCTACGGGATCGCGGAGCTGGCAGTTGCGGTGGAGGAACTTGGCCGCGCGCTGCTTCCTGGCGCGTTCCTGCCGACGGTCCTGGCCAGCGCATGCCTGCTCGCAGGCGGCATGACCGGAAAGCTGGTGGCCGCCCTGGCCGACGGGTCCAGGTCCGGCGCGGCTGGACTCGGCCGGGGGCTGCGCGGCAGCCGGAGACCCGACGGCGGGCTGGTCGTTGACGGTGACGCTGGCCCGGTCCTGGGCGCCGGCCTGGCCGACCTGCTGGTGCTGCCGGTCGACACTGATGACGGCGAGACGTGGATCGCGGCCGATGCCGCCAGCCTGGAGATCAGCGACCTGCAGGGGCTGGACCTCACCAGGCCGATGGCTCGAGTGCGGGCCGATCACGTCACCGTGCCCGCCGGGCGGCTGCTGCCCGGGCTGAGCCGGGCAACGGTCAGCTCGCTGGCGGCGACTCTCTTCGGCGCCGAGGCGTGCGGAATCGCGGACTGGGCCGTGCAGACCGCCGCGGACTACGCGAAGATGCGCCACCAGTTCGGCCGGCCGATCGGCCAGTTCCAGGCGGTCAAGCACCGCTGCGCCCGGATGCTGACGGCGGCGGAACAGGCCGCGGCTGCCGTCTGGGACGCGGCACAGGCCTGCCCGGCCGGTGCCGCGGCGCGCGCCCGCGGCAGTATCGCCGAGTTCGAGTTCGCGGCCGGAGTGGCCGCCAGCGTCGCCATCGACGCCGCCGTGTCCTGCTCGGATCAGTGCATTCAGGTGCTGGGCGGCATCGGCTACACCTGGGAGCACGAGGCGCACCTGTACTACCGCCGGGCGATGTCGCTGCGCGCGCTGCTCGGCCCGGCAGGGGAATGGAAACAGCGCGTCGCGGAGCTGGCGATGGCCGGGGCCACCCGGCCGGTCCGGCTGCAGCTAGCGGACGCGGATGGCGATTCCGCGCTGCGGTCCGGGCTTCGTGCCGAGCTCGCCCGGGTCGCGGCCCTGTCCGGCCGGGATCGCACCGATGCGCTGGCCGCGGGCGGCTGGGTGATGCCGCATCTGCCCCGCCCATGGGGCCGCGGCGCGGGCGCCTACGAGCAGCTGGTGATCGACGAGGAGATGCGTGCCGCCGGAGTGCGCGCGCCCGGCCTGGCCATCGGCGCGTGGGTGGTGCCTGCGCTGATCCGGTACGGCTCGGCGGAGCAGCAGGAGCGATTCCTGCCCGCCACGCTGCGGGCGGAGTATCTCTGGTGCCAGTTGTTCAGTGAGCCCGGCGCCGGATCTGACCTGGCGGGCCTCAGCACCAGGGCAGTCCGGGCCGACGGCGGCTGGAAGATCACCGGGCAGAAGATCTGGACGTTGCTGGCCAGGGAAGCCGCGTGGGCCATCTGCCTGGCCCGCACCGATCCGGCGGCACCCAAGCATGACGGCATCACCTACTTCCTGGTGGATATGCGGTCCGCCGGAGTCGAGGTCCGGCCGCTGCGGGAGATCACCGGCGACTCGCTGTTCAATCAGGTGTTCCTGGATGAGGTGCTGGTGCCTGATGACTGCGTCGTCGGCGCGGTCAACGATGGCTGGCGGGTAGCCAGGACCACGCTCGCGAACGAGCGGGTTTCGCTGTCGCGATCGTGGACGTTCGGCGCTGGCGTGCCGGAATTGCTTGAGGTGATCAGGGCGGTCGGCAGCCCGCCGCTGGCTGTCGCGGGCGAGCTGGTCTGCCACGGCCAGGCGATCGGCCTGCTGGCGCTGCGGGCCGCGCTGAAGCAGCTGTCCGGTACGGAGCCGGGGGCCACTGGCAGCGTGCGCAAGCTGCTCGGCATGCAGCACGCGCAGCGCATCGCCGAGTTCTGCTGGGAACTGAGCGCGGCCAGCGGCGCGCTCGGCAGCGGGGGCGCCTCGCCGGTCACCGAGGCCGGGATTCCCGACGGGGGCTACTGGGCGCGGCAGGTGCTGCAGACCAGGGCGCTGACGATCGGCGGCGGCACGACCGATATTCAGCTCAACATCATCGGCGAGCGAATCCTCGGGCTCCCGCGCGACTCGGAGCCGTCGCCCCGGTAAGCGGGTTACCGCGTGGCAAGCTACGGGCTTCGGGGCAACTTGCCAACCCGCCGGCCAGGGTACGTTGCCGGCCGCTTCGGCCGCGTTAGCCTACACAGGACGGGATCCGGGGGGATTGATGACCGAAGGTGACGGCACGCTGGGAGATGAGCAGGGGCCGGGGCCGACCGGCCGCGCGCCATCTGGCGGAGGCGGGCAGCGGTTGCCTCCCGAGCCTTATGTGCCCGGCCCGCGAACTGGCACGGCCCCGGCAAGCCGGGTCCGCCGACCGCAATTAAGGCCGGGCGATGGCGCCTCCGGCAGTCCCGGCCCGCCCGGCAGTCCCGGCCCGCCCGGCAGTCCCGGCCCGCCCGGCAGTTCCGGCGCGCCCGGCAGTTCCGGCGCGCCCGGAAGTCCCGGCCCGCACGGAAGTCCCGGCCCGCACGGAAGTCCGGGCCTCCGGGCTGGCGGCCAGCATGGCGAGAGCCGGTCCGATGCGCCCGCGCCGCCACGGCGCACCGGAGCGCGGCGCCGGCCGGGACCGCCGCCAGCTCAGCAGGAGCTGATGATCCGGATCGCCGCCGGCCGGCGCGCTCGCCAGCAGCGCCTGGCCGTGGCCATCCTGGCCACGGCGTCTGCCCTGATCCTGATGGCGGCCGGCGGCAGCTGGTTGCTGACCAGCTATGTCAGCAGCCATTTCGGCCGGCTCGACGCGGGGACGGCCGGAACGCCGGCCAGCGGCCCGCTGAACATCCTGGTGGCCGGCGTCGACATACGCGCCGGCCTGACGGCACGCCAGCAGGCCGAGCTGCACGTCGGCCACGATGTCAGCGACAACTCCGACACCCTCATGCTCGTGCACGTGGCGGCCGATCACAGCCGCATCGAGGTCGTGAGCCTGCCCCGTGACTCGTGGGTGAACATCCCCGGCCATGGCATGAACAAGATCAACGCGGCGATCGGCATCGGCGGTGCGCCGCTGATGGTGCGCACCGTCGAGCAGGCCACCGGGCTGACCATCAATGACTACGTCGAAGTGAACTTCCTCGGCTTCGTCCAGGTGATCGATGCCCTGGGCGGCGTCAACATCTGCCTGCCCTTCGCTGTCGATGACAGTTACAGCGGGCTGCACCTGTCGGCCGGAGTGCACCACGTGGACGGCATCACGGCCCTGGAGTATGCCCGTGACCGGCACTCCTTCGCGCTCTCCGACCTCAGCCGGATCAGCGACCAGCAGCAGCTGATGGCCACGCTGCTCAGCAATGCGATCGGCTCCGGCACCCTGGCCAACCCGATTCGGCTGCACCGGTTCCTAGCCTCGGCCACCTCGGCGATCCAGGTGGATCAGGGCTTTAACGTCATCCGGCTGGCCGATGAGCTGCGCGGCATTCAGCCCGCTGATGTCACGTTCACCACCGTTCCGCTGGCCTCCCTGAGCTACCTGACGCCCACCGGGCAGTCGGCGGTTCTGTGGGACAGCACGGCAGCGAGGGCCATGTTCGCGCGGCTGAAAGCCGACCGGCAGCCGACCGCGCCGACCAGGCCGCCATCGCCGGCGCCGCCCTCGTCGAAGGCCCGGGCGCTGCGGCCCGCGGACGTATCGGTGGACGTTTACAACGGAACGACCATCGGCGGCCTGGCAGCCCGCACCGGCTCGCGGCTAGCTGGCCTCGGCTACCAGGTGCACGCCGAGCTCACCTGGTCGGCCCAGGACAACACCGAGACCGTGATCGACTACCCGGCCGGCCAGCAAGCCGCCGGGCGGCTGCTGAGCACGGCGCTGCCGGGCGCGCAGCTGCGGCAGGCAGCCGGGCTGTCAAGGGTGCAGATCGTGCTAGGCACGACCGGAGACCAGGTGGGCTCGGCACCCCGCCAGGTCCCGGCGCCCGCCAGCCCGCCCGCCGCACCCGGCCAGCAGCGGACTGCGGCGCAGGATGTCTGCAGCTAGCAGACGGCGGTCGCCGCTATGGCTGGCCGCCGCATCGGCTGGGCCTGCAGCCCCGGTGCAGTGGACGGGCGGATGACGGACGACCGGGCAGCCTGAGTCAGGGCTGCGGGTCGTCAGCCGGAGGCGGAAAGCTGGTCGAGGGGTCGCCGTCCGCCGGCGCGGCAGTGCCGTGCTCAGTCGCCGGCTCAGCGGCCGACTCGGTGCCCGACTGCGGGCCCGCTGGCGTGGCCTCGCCAGCCAGGTTGATGCCATTCTCTGCCTCGTGAGCGGAGATATCCGCCACGAGCTTGTCGACCTGCTGCTGGCTGTCTGCCGCGGCCCGTCCGGTCCGCTCCGCGTATACCAGGGCGCCAAGGTTGCGCAGCAGGACGTCAGCGCGCCTGTTGGCCTGCGCCTGGTCGAGCTTCGCCTTGCCCTCACGCGCGGTGTCCTGAGTCTTCTGCGCCAGCTGGGTCGCCTGCGCCTTGACCTTGTCCATGAGCCCCATTGCCTGCCTCCACGGTGTCCGGGCGGCCCAGCCTGCAGGAAAGCGACTAGCCGCATACTCATTCAGCAGTACCCGGGCCGGCCCTGTCCAGGGAACGCCGTAGCTGAGCAGGCCCCGCCCCGGTACCGATGACTTCACTCTCTGTATTCCCATTACTCACCAGTAGTGACAAGCGTCATACCGGGCCTGGCCGGGATGCGCCCTCAGTTCCGGCGGCGTTATACGACATGAACCCCGTCCGGGAGCGCAGCCCCCAGCCAGTGACTTGCGCCTCCCGTGCTTGCCCGGCTCGGCCGGTCCGCCATGATCCACGGCGGCCTCATTCCGGCCCTTCCGAAGTTCCGTGCGTGCGCCCTGACTGACGCATGCCTGCCGCGGTGAGCAGCGCCACGAACGGCCCACCCTCCGGCCCGCGGCACCATGCCCGGCCGGGCGACGGGGACCGAACGGAAGGACTACCTGAGTGCTGAGCAAGACTGCTGTAACCGAGGCCATTCGCAGGCACGGCAAGGCGCCGCTGATCTACCTGGGCACGGCGGTCGCCGTGGCCGGCGCCGGCACGGCTACCGCGGCCGCGGCGACAGCCCCTCCGGCGCCAGCCGGCCACGCCGCCACCGTCCCCGCGGCCTTCAGCCGCGCGGCCACCACCCCCGCAGCCATCGGCCACGCGCTCAGCGGCCCGGCAGCCTTCGGCCACGCGGTCGTCGGCCCCGCGGTCAGGGCAACCGGCCCTGCGCTGACCTTGCGGCATTCTCCGGCGGGCGGCCCGAACGTGCGGGCCGGGACCGCGGGCACGCCGCGAGAGGCCGGGGCCCAGGTGGTGAGCGCCATTCCGGCGCGCCAGTCAGCTTCCGCGGACCGCAAGCCGACCGTTGGAGAGCCCAAGCCAGCCGTCGCACAGCCTAAGCCGACCGCAGAGCGCAAGCCGGCCGCAGAGCGCAAGCCGGTCGCAGAGCGCAAGCCGGCCGCAGAGCCCAAGCCGACCGCAGAGCCCAAGCCGACTGTCGTGCCGATGGCCGACCGGCTGCTGACCGGCCCGGTGTCCGGCCCGCAGGAGTGGATGCCCATCACGCCCGCCCGCTGGGAGAACGCCGCTGCCATCGTCCGGCAGGCGCTGGACAAGCACCTGGGCGTCCGGTCCGCGGTCATCGCGGTGGCCACCTCCATGCAGGAGGCCAACCTGGACAACATCAACTACGGCACCTCGGACTCGCTCGGCCTGTTCCAGCAGCGCCCGTCCTGCGGCTGGGGCAGCCCGGCCCAGATCATGGACCCGTCCTACGCGGCGGACGCGTTCCTGAACGCCCTGCACGCCCACCAGGAAGCCGACCACTCCTGGGCCAGCCAGCCGCTGTGGGCGAACGCCCAGGCCGTGCAGGGCTCCGCGTACCCGACCGCCTACGCCAAGTGGGAAGCCCAGGCCGCCAGCCTGGTCCAGAGCATCACCACCCGTTAGGCCCGTAACCCCCGGCAGGCCTGCCCCCCCGGCAGGCCTGACGCCTCGCAGTGCCGGGCTCCCCCATCCCGGCCTGCGCACCCCGGCCGACCTGGATGCCCCCGCCAGGCGCGCCGCCCGTGCCCCGCCCACCCCGACTGGGCGGGGCACGGCCATGTCCGGCCCCGCCGGGCGATCACGCCGATGCGGCGGCCAGTTCGCTGGCGCTGCCCCGCCGGATCGCCAGCAGGTCAGAGATGACCGTGACGAGGCGGCAGCCGCTCTCGCGGTAGAGCCGGGCGGTCTCGCCGTCCGTTGCGTGCACCCCGACCGGCTTCCCGGCCGTCTCGCAGGCGGCCCAGATCTGCTCGAACGCTGGCCTGAGCACCGGATCGCGTGGATCGAGCGCACAGCCCAGGGACAGCGACAGGTCCCTCGGGCCGACATAGATCCCGTCCACGCCAGGCACCGACAGGGTCGCCGCGAGCTCGGCCATGGCCTGCGAAGACTCGACCATGATCAGGCAGAGCGGATCCTGGATGGCCAGCACGCCGCCGGCCGACCGGTAGCCCTCGGGCGGGTACCGGCAGGCGCCGACGACGGCGCGGGCCTGCTCGGCTGTTTCCACGTTGGGCACGATCACCCCGTCGCAGCCCAGATCCAGGGCCCGGCCGATATCGGCCGGGTGGGCGTGCCGCACCCGGCCCAGCGGCGCGGCACCGGCCAGCCTGATCGCGGCCGTCAGGCCCGGCAGGTCACGCTCCCCGGCGCCGCCGTGCTGCAGGTCGATGCCGACATAGTCGAGGCCGCACGCGGCCAGCGCGCCGGCGGCGAGCTCGCTCGCCGTCGACAGCCAGCCGCCGAATACCAGCTCACCGCGGCGGACGCGGTCACAGAAGGCTCCCTCAGTCACCCGCCCAGCCAAGCACATCAGGCGGCGCTCCTGGCAGCCCGTAGCCAGAGCAGCCACGCCAGTGAGCCCGTGACGGCCAGGTTCGGGCCGAGGTTCAGACCGACCAGAAGCCAGAACGGATGCCCCGGCGTCCGTGCCGCCAGCAGCGACGCGGCCGGGAGGTTATTGACCAGGACCGTCGACAGGGGCCGCCACGGCGGCGGTAGCCCAGCCGTCCAGATGGGAGAGCAGCACGGCGGGACCAGCCCACGCCCGGCCGAGTGTGCCCAGGGCGACGGCCACCCCGAAAAGGACCAGCAGGAGCGCTGTCCCGGATCCCGGCGCATCGCCCCCGTCTCGCTGCCCTGCGCTCTCAGTTGCCGGACGCGAGACGGCTGCTCGCGGCCTGCAGCCGTCGCAGCGTCTCGTCGCGGCCCAGCACCTGCAAGGACTCGAACAGCGGCAGGCCGACAGTCCGGCCGGTCACGGCGACGCGGACCGGCGCCTGGGCCTTGCCGAGCGACAGGCCGAATCGCGCCGCGATCGCCTCCAGCCGCTCCCGCAGGTCATCGGCGCGCCAGGGCGCGGCGGCGAATTCCTCCGCCGCCGCGGCCAGGATCTGCGCGGCCGGCTCCTTCATCGCCTTGGCCCACGACGCCTCGTCCATGGCGGGCTCGGGCAGGAACGCGAAGTCCACCATCGGGATGATCTCGGCGAGGACGGTGACCCGCGTCTGGGCCAGCGGGGCCAGTTCCCCGAACACCGCGGGGTCGAATCGCTCGGCCGGCCACGGAGCCGCCGGCGACTGCAGCCACGGCTGGCAGGCGGCGATGAACTCCTCGGGCGGCAGCGCCCTGATGTACTCGCCGTTGAACGCGCGCAGCTTCCTGACGTTGAAGAACGCGGGCGACGGATTCACGTCCTCCAGCCGGAACTCGGCCACGATGGTCTCCCAGGGCACGATCTCCCGGTCGCCGCGCGGCGCCCAGCCAAGCAGCATCAGGTAATTCCGCATGGCGCTGGCCAGGTACCCCTCGTCCCTGAAGTCCTCGAGCGCCACCTTGTCCCGCCGCTTCGACAGCTTCTGCCGCTTCTCGTTGACGATGATCGGCACGTGTGCCCAGGCTGGCGGCTCGTGCCCGAGCGCCTCCCAGAGCAGCTGCTGCTTGGGCGTGTTGGACAGGTGCTCTTCCGCCCGGATGACCAGGGTGATGCGCTGGATCATGTCGTCGACGACGTTCGCGAGCAGGAACAGGACCGAGCCGTCGCCGCGCGCGATGACGAAGTCCTCCAGCGCGGCGTTCTCGAAGCTGGTCTTGCCGCGGACCAGGTCATCCACCACGGTGGTGCCCTCATCGGGAGTCCGGAACCGCAGCGCCCGCCCCGGCGCGGGCCTGAGCCCGCGATCCCGGCAGTACCCGTCGTAACCCCGGTGCGGGTCCCCGGTCCGGGCCAGCACGTCCTGCCGGGTGCAGTCACAGTAATAGACCTGCCCCGCCGCGAACAGCCGCTCCGCCGCGGCCTGATGCTCGGCCAGGTTCCCGGACTGGTAGAACGGGCCCTCGTACTGGCTGCCGTCGATCCCGAGCCAGGCCAGCGAGCGGATGATGCCCTCGGTCCACTCCGGCCGGTTCCTGGAGGTGTCGGTGTCCTCGATCCGGAGCACGAGCGTGCCGCCCTGCTGCAGCGCGACCACCCAGTTGTGCAGAGCCGATCGCGCGCTGCCGACATGGAGCACGCCGGTGGGTGATGGCGCGAAGCGCACGCGCACGCCGTTACCAGAGGTAGTCACGGCAGGCGAGTCTAGCTGAGGGTCCCGTTTCGGAATCTCGGCGAGTTGCGGGGACCTGCGCGGGCCGTGGGCCGCGGGGCTAGCAGAAAGCGGCGGTCGCGACGAGGGCCGCGCAGCCAGCAGCACGGTGACCGGAACCGCGATCAGCCCGGCCAGCGCCCAGGCCAGCCCCCACCGGGCCGCGGCGAAGCCAACGGCCAGCGGGCCGAGAAGCCGATCAGGGCCGCGGCACTGGACAGCGATACCACCAGGCCGCTCTGGCCGGGCAGGCTCCGGTACAGCTCGGCCTGCATGATCGTGTACCAGGGCGAGGTCGCGGCCGTCAGCAGCGCCAGCAGGACGAGCTTGAGCCCGAGGCCGGGAACGACCAGGAAGGCCGGGTACAGCACAGCCGCGGCTGCCGCGCTAGCGCGCAGCAGCGTGGTGCTGCTCAGCTGGTCAGCCGCCGGCACGACCGCGGCGTCCGCGGCCAGGCCGGCGGCCAGCCGGACGGCGATGCCCAGGGCGGCCTGCGCCGCGGTCGCGTGCACCACGTCGACCAGGTAGAGGGCCACGAACCCGGTCAGCACGTCGGTCAGCAGGTCGGCCACCTGCAGCAGCGCGAGCCAGCGGACGGCATGGCCGCGGCGGACGGAGCTGACGACCGAGCAGGCCCGGGCCACGACGTGCCGTAGCCCGGTGCCGGGCCCAGCTGGCCCGGCGGGGCGCTCGCCCCGGTCGGCGGCGGTCTGGCCAGGCCGCGGAGCCGTTGCCGGATGAAGCTGGCCTCTCCCGGCTGGCCGGCCGGGCAGGCCGGTGCCGGCCGCGCCCAGCCAGGCCGCCGCTGCCGCGCCGGACAGCAGCAGGTACGCCCCCCGCCAGCTGCCGCCCGCGGCCAGGACAGCAGCCAGCAGCAAGGGCCCGAGCACGGCGCCGGCCGACCCGGCCAGCGCCCAGCGCGCCATCAGCTGGGGCTGCCGCGCCGGATCGGCGTCCATCAGCGCCGACTGGGTCAGGCTGACGAACGCGCCCGATGCCGGGAAGAACAGGACGAGCGCGACCACCAGCGTGAGGAAGGAGGCGGCCGTCGCGGCCAGCGCCAGCGCGGCGATGAAGAGCAGGCCGCCTGCGAGGATCACCCGCAGCCGCCGGGCACCGCTGCCGGCCAGTATCCCGGCGGGCAGTTCCGCCACGCTGCCGACGATCAGCGGCACTGACGCCAGGAGCCCGATCTGCCCGTAGCTGAGTGCCAGGTCATGACGGATCAGCGGCAGCGCCGCGCTCTTGGTGCCGTCCACGAGCTCATCCACAAGCTCGATGGCCAGCGCGGCAGCCAGCGCCGCGCCCGTAACCCGCGCGCGCCGCCCGGAAGCCGCTCGGCTAGCTCAGCGTCAAGGGAATCCCATGCCGGTCATCCTACGGCGCGCCGGGTCAGCCGGTCAGCACCTGAGCGCGGCGGGCCATGGCCACCGCGGAGCCGTCTCCGCGCGCGCGGAACCGCCGGCCGGGACCGGGCGGGTGTACCAGTACAGGTCCTGCCGGCGTCCGGCATACCGGAAGCCGGCCCGCAGCACGACGACGCCGTCGGTCAGCAGCGGCTGGTGCACGAGCAATATTGTGCAGCCCCGCGGCCTGGCTGGCGGCTAACGTGTCGATATGGTGTCCGCTGGCCGTCTGCTCGAGTTCGCCGCCGTGGCGTTCGTCGTCATCGTCATCCCCGGTCCCAGCGTGCTGTTCGTGGTGGGCCGGACCCTGTCCTACGGCCACCGCAGCGCGCTGGCCTCCGTCGCGGGAAACGAGTCCGGCGAGTTCGCGATCGCCGCAGCCGCGGCGCTGGGCGTCGGATCGCTCATCCAGCGCTCCGCCGTCATCTTCACCTCCGTCAAGCTGGCCGGCGCCGCCTACCTGGTCTTCCTGGGTATCCGGGCCGTGATCCAGCGCAAGGAGCACGCGCTGGCCGACGCGCTGGTGCCGGCCCGGAGCCTGCCACGGGCCGCCGCCGACGGCTTCGTGGTCGGCGTGACGAACCCGAAGACAGCGGTGTTCTTCGCCGCGGTCCTGCCGCAGTTCGTGAACCGGGCGGCCGGCCACGTGCCGGCCCAGATGCTCCTGCTTGGATTGCTGTTCGTGCTGATCAGCCTGGTCAGCGACGCGAGCTGGACCGTGGTCGCCGGGGGCGCGCGGGCCTGGTTCGGCCGGTCGCCGCGGCGGATGGAGATGATGGGCGGCGCGGGCGGCCTGGCCATGATCGGCCTCGGCATCACGCTCGCCGTCACCGGACGCAAGGACTGACCAGGCGCTGAGCGGCCCGCGGTCACCGATCCCGAGAGCGCCCGGCAGGCTTCCGGAAGGCACTTCCATGCCAGCTTCCCCGTCAGCAAGCAGTGAGCCGGCCATCATCACCAGGCTCCGGGCCGCCGGGTGCGTCTTCGCCGAGGACGAGACCCGCTTGATCATCTCGACGGCGCGGACCCCGGCCGAGGTCTCGGCCATGGTGGACCGGCGGATCGCCGGGCTGCCGCTTGAGCACGTTCTCGGCTGGGCAGCTTTCTGCGGCCTGCGGATTGCCGTGGAACCTGGCATCTTCGTGCCGCGGCGGCGTACCGAGTTCCTGGCCCGGCAGGCCGCCGCGCTCGCCGGGCCGCGAGCTGTCGTCGTGGACCTGTGCTGCGGATCGGGCGCCGTCGGGGCCGCCGTGGCCGCGGCGGGCAGCGGCATCGAGCTGCACGCCGTGGACATCGACCCGGCGGCGGTGCGATGTGCCCGGCGTAACGTCGCCCCCGCCGGCGGCCACGTGTATGCCGGCGATCTCTACCAGCCGCTGCCCGCGACAATCCGCGGCCGTGTCAGCGTGCTGGTGGCCAACGTGCCCTACATACCGACCGGGGAGATCAGGCTGCTGCCCGCGGAGGCCCGCGAGCATGAGCCGCGGGTGGCACTCGACGGCGGCGCGGACGGGCTGGACGTCCTGCGGCGGGTGGCGAGCGCGGCGCCGCTCTGGCTGGCACCGGGGGGCCACCTGCTGATCGAGACGAGCGAGGGCCAGGTCCCGCGGGCCGTCGCAGCCATGGCCCGCAGCGGGCTCATCCCCTCGGTGGCCAGGTCCGGGGAGCTGAGCGCCACCGTGCTGATCGGGACCAGCCCGGCCGCCGGAAGCGCACCGGGCAGCTAGCGCAGCGGCGGGCGCGCCGGCCGGTGGCCCCGTTTTGCCCCTGGGAGATCAGCTGACCGCAGGCCCGGCCGCGGCGGTTACAGCAGGGCGCGAGCCCAGAAGCGCAGGCGGATGAGCAGAATGGGACGGTGAGTTCCCCCGGTCCCCGGCCCGTCACGGTGACCTTCGCTGGCTCGGGCGATGCGTTCGGCAGCGGCGGCCGCTTCCAGGCCTGCATTCACCTGCGGTATCCCGGCATGCCTGGCTCCGTCCTGCTGGACTGCGGAGCGACCTCCCTGACCGCGCTACGGCAATGCGGCCTGGATCCTGGCCAGGTCGGCCTGGTGGTCGTGTCGCATCTGCACGGGGATCACTTCGGCGGCCTTCCGTTCCTCATCCTGGACGGCCAGTTCACCCGCCGGGCCGCGCCCCTCACCGTGGTTGGCCCTCCCGGCATCGGCCGGCGCCTCGGCGAGGCGATGGAATGCATGTTCCCCGGCTCATCCGGCGTGACGCGCCGGTTCGCGGTCGAGGTCGGGGAACTGCGGCCCGGCGAGACCGTCGCCGCGGCGGGGGTGCGGGTGACCGCCTGGGAGGCCGATCATCCGAGCGGTGCGCCCGCGCTGTCCCTCCAGCTGGCCCTCGGCGGCAAGATCGTCGGCTATACCGGGGACACGGCCTGGACCGAAGCGCTCAGCGAGGTCGCCGCCGGAGCGGACCTGCTGATCGCCGAGGCCTACTGCCGGGACAAGGACATTCCCTATCACCTCCGCCACTGCGACCTGACCGCGCACCACGATCAGCTCACTAGCCGCCGGGTCGTACTGACTCATATGTCTGGCGACATGCTCGGCCACCTGGAAGAGGCCAGTTACCCGGCGGCGCACGACGGGCTGGTCCTGCAGATCTGAGCCAGCGCGGCGGATGGCTCGCCTGATCAGTCGGCGGGCAGGCCCGGGCACCTATGGCGTCCTGCGCGACAGCACGGTGTATCCGGGCTATGGCAATCGGCGATTATCAGTGCCGGTGCATTTCCCCGGCCTGACGGAACCACTCAACTCGCGTGGGCTGGGAAACGTTGGCCTTCTCGAAGGCCGGGCCGAGCTGAGACTTCATGAACTCTTCCTGGTCCGCCTTCGACTTCCAGACCTCGACCACGACCAGCTTGTCGCCAGATTCTCCGGCGACGTGACTGAGCATGGGACCTGGCCAGTCACCTGGATCGGATGAGCCATTCAGGCCGAGAATGTGATTGACCGAGCGGTAGATTTCGACAGCCTGCGGCTCGGTGAATTCGATAACGACAACGTCAGCCATGCAAAGCCCCCATTTGCCTGTCGCGCACCGGCCCGTAAGCGTATTTGCTTAACACGGCAGATCACCGGCGCGAATATCCCCGCCTCAGGACGCTACACGCCATGCGCCGGTTATCGCAAGGGGCATCTGCCCGCGCGCCAGCTGACCCTGCTAGCCGGCCTCGTGCTGCGCGGATGGTCCTTCAAGACGCTGGGTGATTACTTCACTTTCACCGTCATCGTCAGCACCGACCAGCCGGTGGTCACCGCCGGCCCGTATCGCCTGCTGCGCCACCCCAGCTATACCGGGATCCTGCTCATGCGCGCTGAATCGCCTCGGCCAAGATCGTCACCATCCCGGCCGGCAAAGATGGTCGAGACCAGCTGACCCAGGAGGCATCCATGGAGTATCTCGTCACCATGACGACCCATGTTCCCGATGGAACGTCAGAGCAAGCCGTCGATGACATCCGCGCCCGGGAGGCCGCACGCTCGCGCGAGCTCGCGGCCCAGGGACACCTGCTGCGCTTGTGGCGCCCTCCGCTGCAGCCAGGTGAATGGCGCACGCTGGGGCTTTTTGCCGCCGCCGACGGCGACCGGCTCGAGGAGGTCCTCGCCTCGATGCCGTTGCGGGTGTGGCGCACCGACGAGGTCACCCCGCTCTCGCCGCACCCGAACGATCCGCCCCCGGACCTGCCGCGTCCCCCGGCAGGAACAGCCATGGAGTTCCTGACCACCTTCACCCTGGCCATCCCGCCGGGCACGACCGCCCCGGTGGTGGAGGACGCCAAGGCACGGGAGGCACTGCGCGCCCATGACCTGGCCCGCCAGGGACATCTTTCCCGGCTCTGGACACTGCCGGGCGCCGGGCGCGCACTGGGCCTGTGGGAAGCCCGCGACATGGCACAGATGCAGGCGATCCTGCAGTCGCTGCCCTTGACATCCTGGATGAGGGTCGATACCACGCCGCTGTCAGCGCACCCCAGCGACCCGGCGATCGCCCGCCCAGCCGCAACGGCGCCGACCAGAACGCCATGAGCCGAACCGGGCAGAAGGTCGTGATCATCACCGGCGGCTCGCAGGGCATCGGCGCAGGCCTTGTCGCCGGATACCGGCAGCAGGGCTGGTCGGTCGTGGCCGTATCCCGGACCATCAGGCCCTCAATCGGGAAAGTAGCCGTTGTCCTCCAGGATCTTCGACCACGGCTGGGTCCGCGCCGAGCATGTCGCCGGGTACTTCCAGCGCGATGGAGAGCAGGTTCTTGCCGCGAAGGTGTCCTGGCCGGTCCACTGGAATCCGTGCAGGGCGCCTTCGGCGTCAGCGAAGAACGGATCCCTGCGCGCGCCGGTGAACAAGCGGCAGGGGCCGGCCTGAACAGGCCGGGCGTCGGCGCCGCGACCGCGCGGGCCTGCGGGATGACCCGCGGTCGGCCTTCCGGTAGCACCGAGACCACGGTCGCGCATCCGATGCCTAGTCGCACCCGTGAAAAGCCCTGGCCTATGCCCTGGCCGGGCACCGGCCCCAGATCGCCCCGTCCGGCCTCACTGCTCCCAGGGCGGCACGTCTCCGCGAGCGGCCAGCATGGAGTCGTAGCCGGGCTGGTCATCGCCCTTGCCCGGTCCGGGTCACTGCGGTTGCCGTGGTCTGGCCGCGGGACGGGCCTGAATGCGACGGGCTGCTGACTGGCCGCTCAGTATGCTGGCTGTCCCAGTCGATCCCGCGCAGCCGAGCAGCAAGGTTGGCAGCCAGTGACAGGATTTGCGTTGTTCCTGCTCAAGCGGCTGGCCGGGGTAGCAGTCATCGTGTGGGCCGCCACCCTGACAGCGTTTGGGCTGTTCCGGGTCGGCGTGCCGAATCCCGGCATCGACGCGCAGATCAGCAGGCAGCTCGGGCCCGGCCAGCCGGCCTCCTGGCAGTACGTCCACTACCTGGGGCGGCTGCTGCACGGCAACCTCGGCGAGTCACTGACCGTCCCGGTCTCGGTCGACACCCTGTTGCGAGAGGCCCTGCCGCCGACGCTGTCGCTGATGATCGGCGGCATGGTCCTGTGGCTGGCAGGCGGGGTCCTGGCCGGAACGGTCAGCGCGCTGCGCCCGCGCTGGTGGGCCAGCCGGATCGCCACCATCGCCGTGCTGGCGACGTTCTCCGTCCCGACGTTCCTGCTGGCACTGCTGCTGCTCGCCGTGTTCTCCCGGCTGGCCGTGGCGGGGAATCTATGGCTCCAGCCTGGTTACGTGGGCATCAGCCACAGCCCCGGCCAGTGGCTCGGCCGGATGATCCTGCCCTGGATTGCCGTCGCCGCGAGCCAGGCGGGCATCACCGCCCGGCTCACCCGCTCGGGCATCCTGGACATCCTGGGCGAGGATTACATCCGGACCGCGCGGGCCAAGGGACTGCCGCGGCGCCGGATCCTGTGGATGCACGTATTCCGGGCGGCGATCCTCCCGGTCGTGTCGAGCATCGGCGTCGGCTTCGCCGCGCTGCTCGGAGCCGCTGCCATCGTCGACCAGGTCTTCGCTCTCGGCGGGATCGGACAGGCATTCCTGACCGCAGCCAGGGCCGGGGACCTCCCGGTGATCCTCGGAACCGTGCTCGTCGTCGTCGTCCTGGTCGCCGCCATTAACCTGATCACCGACATCTGCTATGCGCTGCTCAACCCGAGAATCCGCATCAGCTGAGCCAGCCGCGCGACCAGAGCAGCATGTTGTGAGGCGGATGCACGACCCCCGGCATCCCGCTGGTGGCGGCCATGCGCCTGACGCGCTCGCCGCGCCGATGGGCCGGTGCGCGGCGGCAGCCGATCTTGGCGACCGCCACCCGCGTCTTGCCGTGGCGGATGAGGCACCCTGCGCCCGCATCGGAGTGCCCGGGAGTAACCGCGGCTGCCTGTCGTTCACCGGGGTTAATGGCCCGGTAATGGCCCTCGGGAAAGGCTCCGCGCGTCAACTCTCCCCCAACAAGTCTTCTAGAATCATCCTCGCCCGGTCGGGTACTGGTTCATCGGGGAAGACCGCCGCGCACAGGGCCAAGGCCTCCGCCGTGTTGGAGAGTCCAAGGTGCTTGACCAGGTAGCTGATGTCTTCTGCGTCGCGACGCCGGGCTGCCAGCACTTTCATCGCCAGCAGATGCTCCGGCGAAGCCGCCGACACGCGAAGTCCAGGATGGTCGAACACATGCGGGGCCGTCGCGTCGCCGCCAGGAGCCACATACGCGCTTGCCTGTTCGTTTAGCCACCACGGAGGCAGCCCAATCTCAACTGCTACTGCTCGCGCCTCCTCCAAGACGATGCCATGCGGCTGAAACACGGCATCAATGTCGCGAGTAGACCTGCGAGAGTCGTAGGCCAGCGCCATGGCCGCGCCACCGATTACGTAGATATCCGCGACCACACCGCGTCGCGCGAGGCGGTCACCCAGTCGGCGGAAAGCTTCCTGGATGGCCGCACGATCGAGCAGAGGACCAGGCTCGCTCATGCAACGTTCAGTTCCTCGGGCGCCACGTACACGCCCCGGCGGCGAAAGGCCGCGGGGGCGTGAACGAGCGCATCCACCCTGGCCGCACGCGTGTTGAATGGGAACCACAGCTGCCGCAGCGAGCGCTGATCAGCCCAAGGCGGGGCAGCGCGCCCATCCATCTCCGCAAGATGCTCCGCGAGCCCGGCAAGGAAGACATCCCAACGCTCGTCACCCGTACCGCGCGGCTCTTCTTCAAGCAGTTCGAACCGAGCGCCCACCGGCTCGTGCCGGTAATCCTCTAGGAACTCCGCGACCAGCCGCCACCGCCGGGACTGGTCAGCCCCGGACATTAGTTCGCCCAGGCCTGCCATGGTCAGCGGCAGGTACGCAGGGTGAGCGGCGTGACCAGTCATGATTGTCATCGTAACGTCGCACCCCAGTGAGCGCCTGGCGCAGTGAACGATCAAGGCACCCGACACGGGACGATCAAGGTCCGGGCTGAGGATTCCGCCGTTGGCCTCGGCCTTGGCGTATGGAGCGGTGGCGAGAATCGAACTCGCACTATCAGCTTAGGGAATCCGACCGATCGGCGTCGCTGACCGGCCTGACCTGGGCAGCAGGCATACCGCCAGTGACCATCATCACCCCCCCCGCGACCGTGGCTAATGGCCCGGTCATGGCCCGTCCATCGATGGCGACCGGGCTCTACCATAGGCGGGGGCGGGGGACGGCACAATGCAAGCGAGGAGCAGCCGATGCCGCAAGCGCCGGCCCGGCGGGATACCAGCGAGTCATCGGATGTTGCCAAGCTCGTCAGGCTGCATCACCGGCGGCGCGGGTGGGCCTGGGTGGCGATAGGCAGCGCGATTGGCCTCGTGGTATTCGCGGGGATCGGTGTAAACCTGTTCGAGAACCTCACCGGCCGGTGTCGTATGGTCAGGCCTGCGGCGGCGTGCCCCGGGGCGGCTGCCACACGGTGACCGAAGGCTGCCTTTCCAGAAGCGGCGCGGACGTCACCTGGGGCAGCCAGGTGCCACTCGGCCAGCCGTTCAGTGTCCGCGACCCGCTCTGGGCCTGGGGCACCGGGCGGAATCTCACCAGTGGCGACGGCTCGGCGATCGCGAACATTGTCGCGGGCCTGTTCTTCGGTGGAGTAACGCTCCTGCTGCTGTATGCCCTCGTCGTGATAGTGCGCGGCACGTCGTCGAGGCGAAGCCAGCGGATGTCCGTGCCCGCTGGCGCAGATCCGGGCGGAGTCCGCCGAACACATCATCCCGATCGCGGTCACCACGGAAGCGGCGTTCGTCGCCGTGCACGCCGTGGGCGAGGTAGGCGCTGACGATTCGACGCGCACATCATGGCGGGCCATGCAGGGGCGTCTAATGGCCCGTGGCAGCCAGAACGGCGGAAACATCGCAGAGCGGGATACCGAGCATGGCCGCTGACCTGGGGCCATCAACTGGAGCGGGTGACGAGAATCGAACTCGCACTATCAGCTTGGGAAGCGCAGCGGTTACCGCTGCCAGGGCGCTGACCTGGCGTCCCTGGCGGTCATGAGTGACCGTGGTTGACCCCTCGTTACCCCGGCTAATGGCACGCTAATGGCACGGCGATCAAGCCCCAACCTGCGGTGGTCCGGAGCGATCCCGGGGCTCGCCTTCACCCAGATTCGGCTGTGTCTCGGAGCGCGGTTGATCTGTGGGAGCTGTTCGGCCTCGGCGGCAGGCGCTGGGCGCTAGGACGCTCACCGCCCTGCGCTAGGTGCTGGGCCCCGCTAGCTGACCACGGGAACGCTTCTCGTGCTGTGAGGCGAGTATCTGGGCAGCGGCAACCATCAAAGCCGTAAGACAGAGAGGCGCGAATAGGAGGAGCGCGGGACCACCGGGGGCGAACGTGGCCACCGTCATCATGGCTAGCGCGATGACCACACATCGGCGCGCGCCGCGGGACGGCGACCCTCGTGATGGCGAACTGCACCAGTCGACTCGCGAAGGTGCCACGTTCGCGGCCACTCAGTCGAGACAGAACTCGTTGCCCTCGATGTCCTGCATCACGAGGCACGACTCGTTGTCGCCATCGGCAGGCAGTAGTCGCACGCGTACCGCGCCGAGCGCGACCAGTCGTGCGCATTCGGCCTCCAGTGCGGCCAGGCGCTCTTCACCCACGAGCCCGGTGCCGACCCGCACGTCAAGATGCAGCCGATTCTTGACGACCTTGCCTTCGGGAACGCGCTGGAAGAACAGTCGCGGGCCCACACCTGAGGGATCAATGCATGCGAACGCTGAACCCTGATGCTCAGGCGGCAGCGCGCGATCGAAATCGTCCCAAGTAGCAAACCCCTCCGGTGGCGGCGGTACGACGTACCCCAGCACCTCGCACCAGAAACGAGCGACGCGCTCAGGTTCTGCGCAGTCGAAGGTGACTTGGATCTGCTTGACCGACGCCATCGGTCCACCATAGAGGCGGGGTCTTTCGTCGTCTCCACGGGCCCGCCCCTGGCTAGGTTGTGGCGCATGCGGCCGACTCTTGAAGATGAGTGGGACCTTTGAGCCGTGGGATGACGATCCTGACGGTGTCGATGCCCACTACATTCGGGAGTCCGGTGAGCCCGAGATCGACGACGAGGGTCGAGAGATCTGGCTTTACGTATACAGCCCACGCAGTTAGTACGATGACCCGGCGGGTAGTGCCCGGCATCGTCTTGACGTCAGCTCGGCGGCAGATGCGTAAGCCATCAGGATCAGGCCGCCGTCACCCTACGTGATCCTTGAGCGCTGGCATCCCGGCGTCGTCGCGATGCTAAAGATCTCTAATGGTGGGTGTTACAGACCCATCGACAGCCCAGCCGTCCAGGTAGCAACTGAGCGTCACTCACGTAAGCTCCCGCCAGCGGTTGACGCTGCTGCAACCGCGCTGCCGCGCTACGCTTTTAGCGTTCTGCGGGTGGGGGTGGTACCGGTGAGGGCAGGGCCTGGTGACCAGGGTGCAGCAGGCGGGGCGGCCCGTGGCTATCTGCGGGCGTCGCATGCCGATCGCGAGGATGTGATCGATGTGCTCAAGGCTGCGTTCGTGCAGGGCAGGCTGACCAGGGCCGAGCTGGATGGGCGGGTGGGCCAGGCGTTCGCCTCGCGGACCTATGGGGACCTGGCCGCGATCACCGCCGACCTTCCTGCCGGGCTGATCGGGGCGCAGCTGCCGCGCAAGCCCGCCTCGGCGCAGGCCCTGCCGCCGGTGAACAAGCGGCTCTTGTGGACTGCAGGTGCGATCCTGCTGGCGGCCATAGCGTCCGTGGTCGCCGGGTTCCTGGCGCAGAGTTTGGGCTTGCTGTCGGTGGGCATGCTGGGCATTCTGATTGCCGCGCCGATAGCCGGGACCTTGATGCTCGACTCGTGGCGTGAGAACCGCTCCGGCGGGCAGCTGCCGCCGCGGCCTGCGCAGTTCGGCCAGGCGCTCGAGGGTGAGCGGGACGACGGGCCCGGTAATGACCTGATCCTCTGCCAAGCCCACAGGGATACTGGTGCCCGTCGACTGCTTGCGCATAGCGTTACCCAGCGCATCTGGCGGTCGGTGCCGACTCGCGGGGCTGGCGCAGGCTTGTGCACCTAGCGGTCGCCATATGATCAAGCTGTCACGGCCTGTAACCTCAGTCATTGAAGATCTTTAGCTCCTCGAACGCCGATCATCTCTGTGCACATCTCGGCGTACCTGGCTCTGCACGGATACCTGTACGCCGACAGCTGCCGGGGCGGCTCAAGGGCCGCCCGTCTAAAGTCCCGACGGTTGAACCTGGCCACGGAGTTTGGCGATTGCGTCGCTGATCCGACCTTCACGGATCGCATCGCGTTGAGCTGGCGTCGCCTCCTTGACCAGCTGCCGCACTTCGCGAAACGGCCTCGCTGAAACCTCGATCATGTAGCCACCGTTGAGGCGGTACTCAGAGTCAGGCGCGTAGCAGTGGGCTGTCCGGTGCTCAACGCTCCCTACCGGGTCGTCGCTGTGTGTGTGTCAGACGCAGCACCAGAGGCACCAGACCTTCAACCTGGCCTCGGACCCCTTGCCGTCCAGGAACCCAGGCACGGTGTAGTAGAAGTCGTCGTCGTTCGGCTGGATATCCACGGTCGTGACACTAAGAGCGCCCGGCAATAGGGATGTGCCGGGCGTGTCGTAACAAGGCACAGGCACGGGTCCCGATGATCATTGGCTTACCACAGTCCATGATCTTCGAGGTGTCCCGTGCCTGTCGTGCCATCATGCCTGCTGGAGCCCGCCTGGGCCGGGGTTCTCCGCTCTCGCCGACGGTGAGCCCCCGCAATTCGATCCCGCTAACCCGCTGGGCTGCCACCGCCGCCGGGTACCCGGCCGGGTGGTCTTCGAGCATGTCGTGGCCGCGTTAGTGCACGGCAGCGGGTACGAGCGGATCACCACCCCCGGATGCTCGGACCGCACCATCCGCCGAAGGCTGGCCGAATGGGCGGACCTGGGCATCGCCGAGGCGCTGCACGCCGCCGCGCTGCGCGCCTATGACCAGATCATCGGCCTGGAGCTGGCCGATATCGCCGTCGACGGGTGCCTGACCAAGGCACCCTGCGGCGGCGACCGCGCCGGGGCTGAAACGCTCGGTGGCCAGCGACGGCTACGGCATCCCGCTGGGCATCGCCTCCGGCGGGCGCGAACCGGCACGACTCCCCGCTGCTCGCCCCCACGCTGGAGGCCGCCCGCCGCCAGCTGGACGGGACCCTTCCGCAGGACCGTACCTGCCATCTGGACGCCGGCTACGACAGCACCGTGACCCGGCAGCTGCTCGATGAGCTGGGCTTCGACGGCCAGATCGCCCGCAAGGGCATCCCCGCCCCCATCCAGGCAGGCACCCGCTGGGTCGTCGAGCGCACCCACTCCTGGATGAACGGCTACGGCAAGCTACGGCGCTGCACCGAGCGCAACGCCAGCATCGTCGACTTCTACCTCTACCTCGCCGCCGCGCTCGTCACCATCCGGCAGCTGATCCAGCGCGCCCGTACACGCTACCGCTGGGACACCCGGCCAACCACCAAGCGCCTCAAGTGACCAATTGCCGGGCACTCTTAGATTGGGAAATTCTGCGTGCCGCCTCGGTCGTGCCAGACCACTAACGCTTGCCCCGTTTCCTCCGAGGGGATCCTTGCGGGGCTTCCGCCTGGACAGGGTCTGCGCTGCGGCAGTCTCATAGACAAGGGAGAACCGAGGCCGAAGCACGATCAGCTCAAATCAGAGAGTGTCCACGGTTCCAGCGGAACCCCGGTTTCCAGGATTTGCTCCGCGTGGAGGAGGCAACCATGGCTGCGACCCTCAGGCGGCTGCCCGCGCTTGCAGGATTGGCTGTCTTGGCCGGGATCGGCGCCGAACTCGCCGGGCACCGGGCGTTCACCCGCCTGGTCCGGCGAGAACGTCCAGGCGCTGCACGCGCGGGCTTCCCCAGGGGCTGGGGTGGTCACCGAGGAGATGCTCGCGGGCCTGCCCGAACCGGTCCGCCGCTACCTGCGCTACACCGGGGTGGTCGGCAGGCCATTCCCCGGCACGATCCGGCTGCACCAGGAGGGCAGGATGCGGCCCGGGCCGGGCCAGCCGTGGCTGCCCCTGGAGGCCGAGGAGCACTACTCGGTGCAGCCGCCCGGCTTCGTGTGGGCCGGTACCGCGCGCCTGGGCCCGCTTGCGGTGGCACGGGCCCGCGACATGTATGCCGAGGGCCACGGGCGGATGCTGGTCAAGGTCACCTCGCTGTGGCCGGTGGTCGACGCCAGCGGCGAGCAGATGGACCAGGCCGCGATGATGCGCAACTTGAACGAGATGATCTGGTTCCCGGCGGCCTTCTTGGCCGGCAACGTGTCCTTCGAGGCGGTCGATGACAGCTCCGCCCGGGTCACCCTCACCGACCACGGCCGGGCCGCCACTGCGACCTTGGTCATCGACGGGCAGGGACGGCTCACCGACTTCGTCGCCAAGCGCTACCGGACCGCCGACAGCAGCGACCCGGAGATCTGGTCCACCCCGGTCATCGGCTACGGCGAGTTCGAAGGGCTCAGGCTCCCCACCCGCGGCAAGGCGATCTACAAGCTCCCCGGTGGGGACCTTGACTACATCGACGTGACCATCACCGACCTGCACTACGACACCGCCCCAGCGCCGGAACAGGGGGCCCGATGAAGGTGCTGGTCTGCGCGGCGAGCAAGTACGGGGCGACCAGTGAGATCGCCCAGGCGGTCGCGGACGTGCTGGCCGAGCGCGGCTGCGAGGTTACGGTGCTCCCTCCGGAGAAGGTGGGCACGGTCGAGGAGTTCGACGCGGTGGTGCTGGGCAGCGCGGTCTATATGGGCCAGTGGATGAAACCCGCACGCGAGCTGGCAGAACGCTCCGCCGACGCGCTGGCTGCCCGGCCGGTCTGGCTGTTCTCCAGCGGCCCGGTCGGCGAACCGGCCAAGCCCGCCGACAACCCCGTAGACGTCACCAAAATCCTCCAGGCCAGCAAGGCCCGCGACCACCAGATCTTCACCGGCAAGCTGGCCAAAAAGCACCTCAGCTTCCCCGACCGGGCCATGGCCTCAGCCATCCGCGCCCAAGAAGGCGACTTCCGCAACTGGGCCGAAATCCGTGCATGGGCAACCGGCATCGCCGACGCCCTGCTTTCTTGACTTCGGCTCGGGAAGTCGGTGTCGCTGGTCGTTCCTGACCTGCGGATGCCGTGACCTGGGACGACTAAGTCGATCTTCCGAGAGTTACCGTGGTTGACCCTCACCGCCCGTGCTGACGGGCACGCAGCGGACACGTGCGTCGTCTCGAGAACCTGCCACGCGTATACGCCGCCAGAGGAGAACACCGGATGCACCAGGTGGCCAAGCCTTGCCTCGGTTCGTGGTCCAAGCACCGCATGTCGCGCGGCTACCACCTCGAACGCCTCGATCAGCCACCTCAGGGGGCGATCCGGATCGTCGAACCCGTAGATCAAGATCGCCTGCTTCCCGGCAAATCCGCTCCGCGCGAGCTTGACACAGTCAGTAACGGCGCTTCGATCATCAGGATATGGCGACAGGATCTTCTTGATCGCCGCGTCCTCGTACGTGCCGTTGTCGCGGCCGAGGCGCGCCAGCTTGACCTCCAGAAGCTCAGTCCGGAAGCTCGCCCAGGACAAGATCACACACATGCCTGGCCAGGGGATACAGACGTTGAAAGCCTAGGGTCTGATGGTTATGGCGGTTCGGGTTCGAGGGTGAGTCCGGTCTGGCCGAGGAACCCGTCGATCAGGCCGGGCCGGTACTGGATGCGCTTGAGCCGGTTCCTGACGATGGCGGCCAGCTGATCGACGTTACGGGCGGCGAGGTTGCCCAGGCCGTTCTTCATGTTCGCCCAGACACCCTCGGCAGGGTTGAGATCGGGGGCGTAAGCGGGTAGCTGGACCACGGTCAGCCAGTCACTGTGCGCGCCGGTGAAAGCGCGCATCACGGCACTGACGTGCGTATTCAGATTGTCCCAGCACAGGATGACCGGGGCATGCAACTGCTGGTGCGCGGCGGTGATCAGGCCGGCGTAATCGGCTTCGGACATGCTGCGGCGCTCGCCCTTGCGCCCCCGGTGGACGCGCATCCGGTAGAACAGGCGCCCCCGGCTGTCAGGCCGCAGGCACACCAGCCCCGCGACCGGCACCCGGCCCGGGCCCTTGCCGGACACCGCGACCACGGGGGTACAGCCGCGCCGGGCCCAGGTCCGGGCCTTCGGCGGCCGAAGACTCTGGCCAGCCTCGTCCTCGAAGCAGATATACGCCCCGGTCGCCGCCGCTAGCCTCGTACCTTCGCCCAGGTCACGGCCCGCCATGCGGTGACCGCCGCCTCGTCGCGCTCCATGGCCCGGCGGACGGGGACCTGCGGGGTGAAGCCGACGCGGTGCAGCAGGTAAGAGGTGCCCCGCAGGGTGTAGCGGACGTGGAACAGCCGGCCGATCAGCGTCGTGACCCGGGCCAGCGTCCAGCGCTGGTCCTCGCCCCGGCCCCAGGCGGCCGGGCCGCCGTCCAGCGCGGCCTGAAGCCGCGCCAGCCGGGCAGGTGACAGCCGGCACCGGTCGCCGCCCGGGCCCCTGGACGCCAGCGCTGCCTGGCCGCCGGCCCGCCACCGGCGCCGCCACTGATACGCCGACCTGGTACTGACCCGCAGCCGCTGCGCCACCTGCACCGGCCTGATTTCCTGCTCGAACATCTGCGCGGCCTGCAGCCGCACCATCTCGCGCCGGGCCCGCCCCTGAGCGGACAGACCGCCACTATCGGGATATCTCATACTCCCGGCATAGATCACTAGCGAGCCGGAATCACGCCGACGCGCCGTCCATGATCAGACTGGATCCAGACCCAAGCCCTTCAACCTCTGTAGCGCCGCTTCCCCGCATTCAGGTAGGCGGCACCGTTTACCGCCTGCATTTCTGCCAGCGTCAGTGCGACCGCGGCGTCCTCGCTGAACCGCCCGATGCCAGGCTGGTACAGCTTCGTCGCGTCCCGCTGGCTCGTCGCCTGCGGGCTGCGGTGATCAACGGCCTCCATCGCGAGAGCGAAATCACCGACAATCTGGCCGAGATCCACGGCAACAGGCTACGGCGCCAGCAGGCGATCGCGGCGTCAACCCCGCAGATTAAAAGACGGGCTCGGCCACGATTGAGACCGTCCGAATCCGTCCGAGTTATAGGCCTAGCTGCGCCGGAACAGTTGGCCTGATGTGCCACGGTCCGAGGCCGTCCATCGGCGTTGCTGCTCGCGTTGCTGCTCGACCCGCGCCGCGACTGTCTGCCTTTCAGGTGTAGCGGATGTCCAGCTCAGGTCAAACGTGCGAGAGTAACTGGCGGCCTACGGTTGGGCCAGGGCGCTGACGGCCGCCATCGTTGCCGTCAAGGTTGCCGTCGGAGATACCGTTTAGGAGCTACGACGCTGACGCTGTTATCCGCCGTGGTTGCGGACGGCTGGTGGCTTGGCATCTGGCTGCGCCGTCCGTCTGGCTGATGGGAGGTTGTGAGATGGCCGACGACAAGGGCATCGCGCTGGCACGAAGATCGCGTTCGGCACCCAAGGCTATGCGGATATCGCCGAGGAACAAGGTAAACGTTGCCCTTCCCCTCTCGATGATCAGGGCCGATGAGCCGGTGGAGATGAGGGTGGGGGACTGGATCAGCGTGGCCGGATTGGTGATCACGGTCATCGGATTCGGCGTTGCGATCAGGCAGCTCAGCCGCATTGCAGATGCGTTGGAAGCGGACCAGGCGAGCCATCGAGCGAGCCGAGAAGAGAGAGAGTCGCCTGCTGGCGGGTCTTCTTCGGCTAACGTCCGGATTAGCTGAGAACATCCCTGAAGGACCGACGAGCGGTAGGTCGCCAGCACGTGTAACCGTGCGGATCACGAGCCGATCCGGCATTTCGAGCCGGTGACCATCCTCAAGGGGGGACAGATGGTTCCGCAAGTTCTGCGTACAGCCCTGGCCGCGCTCGTCTGTGCAGGCTTGGTGCCGTTGGGGTGACGACCACCGCTGCGGCGCACGTCCTGGCGTCAGGATCGTTGGGAGCCCGGGGTGTCGTGCGGCAGACCGACCCGGCGTCCTGCGCGGTGCCCCCGCCGGTGGTAATTGGCCGCAGTTCCATGATTCCGACAATCACGATGGATACAACTCTCAGGAGACGGTCCTGTCTCCTTCGACTGTCCCCGGAATGGTTTTGCGCTGGTAATTTTTTTCCGGTGGCAATACGTCTTCGGCCGCAGTGGAAAACGGGGTGGCCTACATCTGTGACGACGCAGCGTACGCGCTCAAGGCCCGCACAGGAGCTGAGGAGTGGAGCTTCGAAACCGGGGGAAGTATCGAGTCTTCCCTCGCCGTAGCGCACGGTGTGGTCTTCGCCAGTTCCACTGGCGGCGCCCTGTACGCGCTCAACGCTAAAACGGGAGGCGAACTTTGGGCCTTCGGGACTTCGGCCAACATAATTAGTTCGCCCACGCTGGCGAACGGAGTGGTCTACTTCGGCTCCGATGACGGCAACGTCTACGCGCTCAACGCGGCCACGGGAAGCCAGCTATGGGAGTTCAGCACCGGGGGGAAGGTTGAGTCCTCAGCAGCGTTCACGAACGGAGTGGTCTACATCGGCTCCGTGAGCCGGTGCGGGGCGGAGGCTAGGCTGCTGCGGTGTGAGCGAAGGCGAGCTGCTGACCGGGGATGGCGTCACCCAGGGGATCGTGCGGATCGGGGGCACGGTGCGGCGGCCGCTGCGGCCGTTCAGCCTGACCGTGCAGGCGTACCTGGCTCACCTGCGCGACGCCGGGTTCACCGGCGCGCCGCTTCCGCTCGGCGTCGACGAGCAGGGGCGCGAGATGCTGTCGTTCGTCCCCGGTGACGTGCCGTGCAACCCGCTGCCGCCGGAGACGGCGGGCGACGACGTGCTCGTCGCCCTGGCCCGGCTGATCCGTACGCTGCACGAGGCGTCGGCCGGGTGGGTGCCGCCGCCCGACGCGGTGTGGGGCGGGACGCCGGCCACCGTGGGACGCCCGACCAGCGAACGGGCCGAGCTGGTCAGCCACTGCGACTACTACCCGGGCAACGTGGTCTTCCGCGACGGGCTGCCCGTCGCGCTGATCGACTTCGACCTGGCCCACCCGACCACCCGGCTCTACGACATCGCGAACGCGCTGTGGTACTGGGCGCCGCTGCGCGATCCGCGGGACCGGGCGCCCGCGTTCGCGGACGCCGACATCCCGCACCGGGTCGCGGTGTTCGCGGACGCCTACGGCATGACGGCGCGGCATCGCGCGGAGCTGGCGCCGTTCGCCGTCGACATGGCGCGCCGCTACCACGAGGATTCCCGCGCCTCGGCCGAGCTGGACCCGGTGTTCCGCAAGCTATGGGAGGACGGCGCCAAGGACGAGCTGCCGCGCGTCGAGGCGTGGCTGCGCGAGGCGGCCCCGGCGATCACCGCTCGCCTCAGCCAGCCGGGCTAGGCCGGCCCCACGGCCTCCGCCACAACCTCCCTGAAGCCGAGCTTGCGGTGCAGGGCGATCGACGCGTCATTGGGCAGGACTATGCCGGCGAGAGCGACGTGCACGGGCTCGCCAGCGAGACATTCAAACAGCGCGCGGTACAGCGCCGTGCCTACGCCGCGACCGCGCTCCGGACGTTGAGGGCGATGCTGACTTCAACGATCTCACTATCTACTCCACGATAACGTATTGCGTTAATAACGCTTCGCGTTATCATGGAGGGTGCTGCGATCTTTCAAGGACAAGGACACCGAGGCGATCTGGCAGCGGCAGCGATCGCGGAAGCTGGACACGACAACCCAGCATGCCGCCTGGCGCAAGCTCGCGATGCTGGATGCCGCAGAGACCCTGGGAGACCTTCGCGTGCCTCCGGGTAACCGACTTGAGAAGCTGGCGGGTGACCGAGCCGGGCTTTACAGCATCAGGATCAACCGGCAGTGGCGGATCTGCTTCCGCTGGTCCGATGCCGGGCCGGAAGACGTTCAGATCGTTGACTACCACTAGGAGGAACCATGGCAACTGACACGACCATGGCACCGGTGCACCCTGGCGAGATCCTCCTGGAGGAGTTCCTTGGACCTCTGGGGGTGAGCCAGTACCAGCTGGCCAAGGCGGTGGATGTGCCAGCCAGGCGGATCAACGAGATCGTTCATGGGCAGCGCCGGATCAGCGCCGACACGGCACTGCGGCTCGCCCGGTACTTCGGCACTTCAGAGCGGTTCTGGATGAACCTGCAGGCACGCTATGACCTCGAGGTCGAGAAGGACCGGCTTGGTGCGACGCTGGACGACATACAGCCACTGAGCGCCGCGAGTTGACGCACGCGCAGATGACTATCTCATCTCCAGCCGTCGAAGCCTTCCCGGGCCCCGCCCGGCCAGCCTGGCCCCAGGCGAGGGCCGAGTCCTGCGACACTTCGGCTTCGATGCCAACGCCGCTCGCGGAACAGCCGGGCAGGCGGGGACCGCTTGATCATCTCGGGCGGCCGGAATTATTCGATCACGTAGCGGGCCAGAGAACACAACTCCTTTAATGGCCCGCAAGATCAAAGACGGTGTGAGACTGATCAAGATGCAGGCTCAGCACCCCGGCCCTGACCTGGGCCGGAACCTCTGGAGCGGGTGACGAGAATCGAACTCGCACTATCAGCTTGGGAATCCTACAGATTCAGGCTTCTACTAGCTCTGACCTGGGCATCCGATTTACCGCCCGTGACCGCAGCAGCCCCCCGGAGACTGTACTTAATGGCCCGCTGATGGCCCGCGCGGCCGAACGCGCGGCGTCCGGCACGCGGTGGCGCCGCCTACGCGCAACGTATGTAGAGCGGATGACGAGGGCCGATCACAGATCGTGCTGGAAGTCCTTCCTCGGTGCTCATGAGCAGCTCGCATCCGGCCGACGTGTTGCACGTGGAGTGCACGAGATCTCCCTGCGAGGCCGGTGTGCGCTCTTCTGCAGCGCAGCCGGAATCAGGCGGTGCCTGGGGTGCCCGGACTCGGAGCGGACGGAGCCAGCAGGGGGAAGATGGTGGCCAGGAAGTTCCGCAGCACAGTCAGCAACTGCTCGGGGGGCACGTCATCCTTGGGGTCCTTGGGCAGGCCCTCGATCTCGATGTTGTTTTGAGCCGCGTACTCCCGTATCCCCTGGGCCAGGGTTTTGCCTAGCGTGGACAGGCTCGTGCCCAGGGCTGCCGGATCCTCCATGAACGCAGGCACCGGCCGGTGCTGCGGGGTGGGCCAGGTGGCCGGGTCTCGCGGGGTGTCGAGGGTGAAGACGTGGGAGAACGTCCGGGCGGCAGCGTCGCGTGCGCTGAACGGGTCTCCCAGACCCCACTGCTCCCGCAGCGTGGCGATCAGGGAGGTGTGCCGGTGCTCCTGATTGAACACCTCGCCTTCGGCCACCCACGGCGACACGATGATGGCCGGGACCCGGTAGCCGGAGCGGTCGAACGTAAAGCCGTCCTGGCCAGCCGGAGCGGATGGGTCCGGTGATGGCACCGAGGGGGGCGGAACGTGGTCGTAGGTGCCTCCTGGTTCGTCCCAGCCGATCAGCAGGGCCGTGTTCCAGACGTTGGACCCCGCCGGGGACTGCATCCCCTTGTAGGCGTTGTAGAGCCGTGACAGGAACGCCTCACCGCCCAGAATCGACGACGGCGGGTCAATACTTTGGACCGCCATGCCGTGCCCCATGGCCCGCCCGCACGCCGGGTGGTAGTCGTTGTGCCCCAGCGCCAGGTTCGGCTCGATGAACGAGAAGTCGGGCAGGTCCCCGCTGGCGGCATCGGCCTCGAACTGGGCGAACGGCACGACGTGCGTCGCGAAACGGTCGCGCAGCCGCGAGAAGTGGATCAGGCCGGTGCCCGAGAGCCGCATCGGCTCGGCGATGTACACCTTCCAGGTCTTGCCGTGATCGTCGAGCCGGTTGAAGATCGTCTCCGCAGTGTTCTGCCCTACAAAGTTCTTGACCGGCGCGTTCACGGAGAATCCCGACGACGTTGCCGCGGTCCAGAACGACCGGTTGGGCAGCGTCTGCGACGGCACCTCGCAGAACCAGTGATCGAACACCCCGAACCCGCGCGCCAGCCCGCTCAGCACGGGAATCTGTTCCGGGGTGAACCCGGTCATGATCTGCGAGTACTCCTCGTAGGTGGGCTGGCGGCCCATCTCGGCGGTGAAACAGCTGATGTAGTCGGTGACGTAGCCGTCCATCGTCGGCACCTGGCCAGGCGCCGGGGCGTTGTAGGGCGCTGAGATCTCCTCGCCGAGCTTGAACCGGTTCTGCTCGTCCTGGATGTTGAATAGCTGGGTGTTGGTGTGCGGGTACTCCTCCCCGGAGTCGGGATTGGGGCTGTCCATGTCGGTGGCCACCGTGTACGGCACCACCTTGCGGTCCGCGCCGTGCTCGGCCCACTCCGGGATCGGATTGCTCAGGTCCTTGCCGATCACGCCCTCGAACGTCTTGCCGTCCCCCGGCCCGTACAAACGCCCCAGCACGTTATCCAGTGACCGGTTCTCGAACAGCACCACGACCACATGATCAAGCGCGTTATCCCTGCTCGGACCCGCCATCCCAGACTCCTGATCTCCCGACACAAACACCGCTGCCATAGACCGCCGTAGGCGACGCCGATGTTCTGGCTCACTGGGCTGATCTAAGCAGGTGTGCCGGGCAGACGCGCCACCCCCCCAGGGTCATCCCAGCTGGAGGACTGGACATGCGGCATGGCGGCGCCTGCCCTTATTAGTCGTGCTGGTCTCCCCCCGTCCTCCTCGCAGGCGCCGGGTCCCCGTGCCGACGCGGAGCTCACTAGACCGGATGCGCGCGTCTCACGAGGAAGCAACAGTCTGCTGTGAGCGGCTGAGACTTGTAGCCACATCCATGGCCGCACAGGAGGCGGCTCGCTACGCTCTGCGTTATGCCTTGGGCCTATGGCTCCAGGTTCAGGGGCGCGGACCAAGAGCCGATGAGATGGAGCGCGGTCCACTCCTGGAGCTAAACGACCGCCTGCGTGACCTGTACATAGCTGTGCGACGAGAGCTTGGTGTAGAACATTCAGACGAAGTATTCACTGAACCTTTTCTGCAGCGTCTTCCGGCCCGAAATGAGCCTAAGCCGGAAGCTACATCGTCGTAGTGGTGAATCGGAGCGCCCGCTTGGCACTATCAGCTTGGGAATGAGTGCGAGACGCGATCTGACCAGTATCGCCGCAGCTCGGCCGCAGCTTGCCCTTGTCCGTGAGTGTCCGTGAGATACCCAGGTGGCCCGTCCGATCGGGCACGTAGCGGGCACGTCTACGGTTGCGATCGCCATCGCGACGGTTTGTCGAGCGCTGTAGGGTCCGATCGTGACGAGGCAGCCGCGGACACGTCTGGAGGGATTCGTAGACCTGCTGCTCGGTGATCGGGCGCGAGATGCCACACATCACCAGATTCGCGCTTATGTGCTGGAGCAGGCGACTGTCCTTGAGTTCGACATCGATGAGGTGCTTGCGGCGAGCATCGCCTCGGGCCTTCAGTCGGCGCAGGTGCTGAAATCGGAGGTGCTGTGGCGCCTCCCAATACCAGTCCGCCTGGATATGTTGGCTGACCTGCTGGAACGTGAAGGGCTGCGTGACCGGTGGCCCTATGTCATTCCGGTTCTGCGTAGCTTTTTCGAACTGCGGCATCAGCTCGCGCATGGGCTAGCGCACCCGATCGAGGTTTCTGGCAGGGGGGTCGAGGTCACTACGGTCAAGCGCGGCCGGACTGTGAAGACCACTTATTCCGGTGAGCGTTTGGAGTGGCTAGCGTGGCAGGCACATGTCACTAGCCTCGAATTGGCGCAAATCTGGGCGGCTGTTGTTCCTGCGACGAAAGCTTGGCACGAGTTGTCGTGACCCGATGGATGAGACCTCCCCGTCTGGCGTGCGGCGCAATTGACCTCTTCCTTATCAGGTTTGTTCGTGTTCGCTTCTGACCTGCTGGGTCGCAGGTCAAGCCCAGGTCCGCATGCCCATGAGTGACCGCCCTCGACCCATCAACACTGCTCGTTCTGGCACGCACGTGGCATGGTTGGCCCCTTCGTCCCGAAGCCAGGTACCGGTGCGGGCTGCCAGCGCCGCAGCATGCCTGACCTGGGCACGATCGTCCATCAGTGTCCGCTGGCGTCCACTGATGGCGATGGCGATTGTTACTCACAATGTGTAACGAGTCATTACTGAAAGTAGTAGCGTCGTTACTGGCCGCTGCGCTGAGGGGACGGTAGGCGATGTCTGCTGGGATAAATACGGCTCGACGGGTGGTGCTCCGATTTCGGGTCGTGCCTGTGGCGCTGATCTCGCTGGCAGCTGGGCTGGGCTCGGTGATACCCGCGCAGGCTGTGGCACATACGTCTTCGGTCGGCTCCTTCTCGGGTAGGGCGCTGAGCAAGGGCACTGCCTACGTCGTCAACGGCGGCTCGGGCACGGTGACCCCGATCGCGACCGCCACGAATACTGCTGGCCCGCCGATCCCGGTGGGAAGTGACCCCGGTGTCATCGCGATCACGCCGGATGGCAAGACCGCCTACGTCGCCAACCGCGGCTCGGGCACGGTGACCCCGATCGCGACCGCCACCAACACCGCTGGCCCGCCGATCCCGGTGGGAAGTTACCCCGATGCGATCGCGATCACCCCGGATGGCAGGACCGCCTACGTCGTCAACGGCGACTCGGGCACGGTGACCCCGATCGCGACCGCCACCAACACCGCTGGCCCGCCGATCCCGGTGGGAGTTACCCCGATGCGTCGCATCGCGATCACCGCCCGGATGGCAGACGACCGCCTACGTCACCAACTGACCAACTCGCGATACCTCGGGTCACCGTGACCCCGATCGCGACGGCCACCAGCACCGCCGGCCCGTCAATCCCGGTGGGAAGTGGCCCAGGTTACCTTGCGATCACCCCGGACGGCAAGACCGCCTACGTCGCCAGCATCAACTCGGGCACCGTGACCCCGATCGCGACCGCCACGAATACCGCCGACCCGCCGATCCCGCTGGGATTGGATCCCTTTTACATTGCGATCACCCCGGATGGCAAGACCGCCTACGTCGCCAAAGGCGGCGGCTCGGAAACAGTGATCCCGATCGCGACGGCCACCAACACCGCCGGACCGCCGATCCCGGCAGGCGCCGGTGTCATCGCGATCACGCCGGATGGCAAGACCGCCTACATCACCAACCAGATCTCGGGCACGGTCACGCCGATCACGACGGCCACCAATACCGCCGGACCGCCGATCCCGGTGGGAACCGATCCCTTTTGGATCGCGATCACGCCCGGGCACCGTCACTCAAGGGCCTGCCTTCACCAGCGGCTCCGCCAACATGCGCACTCTCCCGGAACAGAGCAACCCAGGAGGAAGCCAGCATGACCGACGCAACAGCTGCTCCCGAGCCAACTGCGCTGCCGTCTACGCAACCGGCACCAGCGGCGCACGCGCGAGCCAGCGAGGATCAGACGACTAAGTACCTACGCGAAACCCGCAACGCGGTCACCTTCATTGCGTGGATCGTCGGTCTCTTCGCTCTGGCGAGCCTGATCATCGGAATCATCATGGGTGTTCAGCTTGCGCACCTGAACACTGCGATCAACAACGCCAACAACGGCGCTAGCGTGTCGTCTAACTGCGAGTCGCAGGGTGGTACCAATCCCTCCTGCTGACGCTCGCAGTGCCGGAAGTAGGCGACTTCGCGTACCGAAGCGCCGGGGTCCTCGCTATGCGCACCGCCTGGCCGGGCAGGTACGCGACGGTGCCGGTGATGCCGCCGCTGAGGATGCCGCCGATAACCGCTTCGGCGAGCGCGTCTAGGTTCACGGGTCAGGTATCGGAGTGAAGGTCACCCCGTACGACTGGCAGTCAGCCTCTACCTGCTGCACGGGCTGCTCATCGCCAGGTGGGCCGGGCTCTAGGGCATCCGAGTTGATCTCTTGCAGCGAGTCATCAAACTGCACCAGGTCACTGCCGAATGAGGTACCCGATGCCTCGGTCTCGTCAGACTCCAGCTGCGAGTTAAAGCGCGGCTCGTCCTCGTTCTCAGCTGTCTTGGCCCACGTATTGAGGTCATTGCAGATCGCCTGTGCCTGAGCCGTGGTCAGTGCTGCCGCCTGCGTGCTCGGAGGTGCTGTCGCGGCCTTCCCGCTGCCGCAGGCGGCCAGCGCCAGCGCGAGTAATGCCGCACCAGCCGCCAGTTTGACTGTGCTCATCTCGGTGTCCCTTCCGGTTGGCCACTAGGTGACGCGCGGAGGGATTGAGGCCAGTAGGCAGCAAAGGAGTATATATTTGGTTCTGGGGTGAATCCACTCAACGGGAGTCGGCGAATGCATACAGGAATCCTCCCGCACGCTCTGCTGGAATGAGCGCGGGAGTGGCTTAAAGGTTGATGGGTTTCAAGACGAAAATGTTATGAAGCTGGCCAATCACGAATAGGAACCACTCGATCGCAGGCATCGGAGTTACCCCGTCCTCCGGATAGGTGCCGCGGTCTTGCCGGTGAAGATCACACTCAGGGGTGGCGCGGAGCGCCATCGCGGCAGCGACGCGAGCGCAGCGAGCGCCCTTGACTGTGATCTTCGGCGGCGAGAAGATACCCGGCGCGTGGAGGACGGCTCGACCCGCTCGTGCAGGCGCGGTCATCGGGAGCGTTGGGGCACTAGCCGCCTGCCTGCGGGTGCGGGGACGGCCAACCGGGCGGCAGCGCCCGCGACCGGAGGGCTTCCGGTCGAAGGGAGCGGGCAGGCAGCCGCGCCCCGGAGCAGGCCAGTCCCCGTGCTCCCGTCCAGCTCCTGGCGGTCAATGGCACGCCCCGATCACGTTTTCCGCGATGACTGCCCCGTCCCCGCGTCCCGAGTCCCGGCCGAAGGCCGGGCTGCTGGTGCGCCCGGAGGGCGTGCCCTTGAAGCCGTAGAGAAAGTTGTCACAGCACAAAAGTGGCAGCCAAGGAGGGCCCAAAGGAGGGCCTAAGGAGGGCACCCTGGGGTGCGCGTTAGTGCTGGACCGGCGGGTCTTCCGGCTGCGGCTGGTCTTCCGGCTGCGGCTGGTTCTCCGGCTGCGGCTGGTCTTCCGGTTGCGGCTGGTTCTCCGGCTGCGGCGGGTCTTCCGGTTGCGGCTGGTTCTCCGGTTGCGGCGGGTCTTCCGGTTGCGGCTGGTTCTCCGGTTGCGGCGGGTCTTCCGGTTGCGGCTGGTTCTCCGGCTGCGGCTGGTTCTCCGGCTGCGGCTGGTTCTCCGGCTGCGGCGGGTCTTCCGGCTGCGGCTGGTTCTCCGGCTGCGGCTGGTTCTCCGGCTGCGGCTGGTTCTCCGGCTGCGGCTGGTCTTCCGGCTGCGGCTGGTTCTCCGGCTGCGGCTGGTTCTCCGGCTGCGGCTGGTCTTCCGGCTGCGGCTGGTTCTCCGGCTGCGGCTGGTCTTCCGGCTGCTCGTCAGCGTGCCGTTTGCGCCCCTGGTAGATCGCCCTGAGAATGATAGCGAGCACGGTCGCCGCCACCGGATTCAGCTTAAAGTGGATCGAGGTATGGCGAAGCCAGCCGTACCACAGCCCGAAGGAGACCGCGGCCACGACAGCGACCACTCCTATGCCGATCAAGGTATTCCGCTTATCGGTCTGCAGTTTGGTGTCGATCAGGGCGTTAGTCAAAGTGATGGGTGCTTGACCTGAAGGAACCAATTGGTTCTCGGTGACGGCAATCAAGGTATAGGTCAGGACCTGGTTTCGGCCGATCAGGCCGGGGCCGATCTCCAGCTTGTTATCGCGGACTTGCAACGCGGGTGCTAGGCCACCGCCTTTGCGGTTGCTGACCGGGCGCGCGTCGCGGATTTCGGCGCCCGTCACGCTGAGGGTGATTGGCGTCGAGTTATCAAAGGCGGACGTGGCACATCGCGCCGCCCGGTGCCGCGGAGCACGAAGGTGATGATGGCAGCACGTTGCTGTTCTTCGTTCGGCACGATGTTGTTTACCCATTCCGCCCGTTCATCTCCTGTGGGGCGCCGCATCTTGGCGGAGTATGCCAGCCCCCGCCGAGGTCGGCTGGCGTACAACGCTGCCCATATGCCCGCGAGGACGGTCAGGACACCCGCTACGGTGCTGATCAGGGTGAGAAGCGGGGATGATTCCCACAAGTGAACCGACAGCGACACAGCGCCACCATAGCGGTGCCAGGTGCCGCGCGGCCCCGGCTTACGGCATAGTTCGAGCCTCGGCCGCCATGACAAGCACCAAGTGAGGCCCGGTCTCTACAGGGGTACCTGACGCCCAGCGAATCTCAAAGCTAGGCCGGGGCCGCGCGGCCAGCAGATAGACATGCATAAACTTCTCAGGCTGCGGGACTCACTGGAATGTCAGGAGCTTCGAAGGTGGCTGCGCCAGGTGGACTCCCAGACCGACGAGGAGATCGAAGAAAGCTTTGCAAGTGTCAGAGAACGCCTCGCCGCAATTACGCACACGCGAACTGGAAAGGTCATGCGTTTTCTGGTCGACGGCGGAGCTGGTGCAGTTCCCGTTGTTGGTCCCGTCCTCGCTCCAGTTGTAAGTCTGCTCGACACCTTCATCGTCGAGGAATTGATCGGAAAGCCGGGACCTATTTCATTCCTTGGACGAAGCTATCCTTCGATCTTCATCGACGGGAGCGACGCGACCAGGTAATCAGATGCTACGCGACTGCATCACCGCTCGGTGTACTGCCAGCGCTCCCCCATGCCGCGGTACTCGCTGACCGGAATGAGTGCTGCTTCTGAGCGCATCCGTGTTGTGTACAGCTTGCCGAATAGGTGGTCGATCTCGTGCGCGACCAGCCGTGCGAGGCCTTTCTCGAAGATCGTGATGTGGCGCTCGCCGTCGATCGTCTGGTGCTCAACGTGAATCGCTAGCGGGCGCGGGACCATGCCCCGCACGTCGAAGAAGCTGAGGCAGCCTTCGTATTGCTCGTCGGCCTGCGGCGACTCCTCGATGATCCGCGGGTTCAGGAGGGTCACAGTTTCGCCTGTCGGCTCGCGGACTATGGCGGCTGCCCGGCTGACGCCGATCTGAGGGGCGGCTATTCCCATGCCCTTGCCGAACACGTGCGCCTGGGCGACGCGCGTCGCGGCGGAGTTCAGCTCGGCTATAACGCGGCGTGCGTCCTCGGCTTCGCCGGGCAGGTCGAAGGGCCGGGCGACCTGGCCGAGGACTGGGTCACCGCGCTGGGTGATGCCGATTGACTGCATGATCTCGCTTGGATCCTTAGTGCCCATCGGCGCTGCTTTCTCGTTCTGTGGTACAGCCCTGAATTTCCATTCCAGCCGGTAGCGGGCGTGCAGCGGAGGATTCTCGGTGGACCAGGAGAAGATCTTCCGGTCCCTGGCCGTGGTGTTCGTGATCGCCGTGCGGAACGGGAGGGCGGCGGCGGTCATGGTGGTCTCGGTGCCCCAGACGGCTGGCTCCAGGTCAGCGGGGAAGTCCAGCTGCACGCTCAGCCGCCGTGTCGGAAGCCGAACGGCGCGCTGGAACCACGTGCCCCACTTGTCATCGCTGACGGTGTAGGTGTATTCGAGCAGGGCGCTTTCGCCGGGATAGATGGGATAGCGGCCGTACTCGTTCTCAAACAGCAGCCATAGCTCCTTGAACGCGTCGCGATCATGCTGGATCCTCCAGCCGATCTGCTCGCCGTTGATCCGGGCGCTGAGGCTGATCTCCTCCCAGGTCGCGGATTCGCGCGGTACAGCTGGTTGGACCGTTCCGGGCTTCCGGGGTAGCGGTCCACCGAGATACGGATGAGGTAGCGGGCCACCGGGTCGCTGCTCGCATTGAGCAGCCTCCGCCGCTGGGTGGCCCGGTAAGAAGCCCCGTCATAGAACAGCTCGGCATCATCGTGCTCGACCAGCAGGCTTGACGGAGGGCTCTCTGCGGCCGTGCCCGGTTCACGTTGGTGATCTGGCAGATTGACCGGGGAGGCGTGCCGCCGGGTCTCGTAATCCCGGAAGGCCCTGCTTAACGCCCCGCCCGCATGCAGCATGCCATCGGCCTGGTCCGCAAAGGACCGGGATGGCCGCTGGTGCCCGCTCTCGACTTTTGAGACGTACGACGGCGTGTAGCCCACCTCTTTGGCCAGGGCGGACTGAGAAAACCCCCGGACGTCCCGCCAGTACTTCAGCTCGCCGATGAACGGCTCGCCAGCCCCGGATGCGTCTTCGGTGGTCACATCGCCCCCTCTCGGTAGGTGTGCGTGTGAGTGACCTGTGAGTGAGTCGCGCTCAGCCTGATGGCAACGCGGTCCCCTGCGGTTCCCTGGCAGCACAGCAGGCCACGAGCAGAGGGAGCCGATCAGTGTCCATGACCCTGGAAGAAGTCGATCAACTGCGATCCCGCCTGTCCGCGCTCGCGCAAGATCTGGGAAGTCTTACGCGCCGGGTAGAGGGCATCATCGCTGACCTTGACCTTCAGGCCGCACTAGCTTCTCCAGCTCGTTCACCCGGTCGGCTATCGCGCGCATCTGAGTGTCAAGTTCGCTCAGGTGCTCACTGAGCGCCTGGTATTCCGGTGACGGACCGCTGGCGTCGTCGGGCCGGGCGCGGACGAAGGTCCCCCGGCCAGGGCTGCTGTAGATCAAGCCCTCACTGCGCAGAACGTCCATGGCGCTCTGCGCAGTCATCGGGGCCACCTGGAACCGCTCGGCCAGATTCCGTATCGAAGGCAGCTTGTCGCCAGGCGCCAGCGCGCCTGATGCGATCTCGTTCCGCAGGGCATCGGCTACCTGCAATGACGCAGGCCGCGAATCATCCGAACTGTTGGCCATGCGGCCAAGCGTACCCGTCGCGCCATAGGTGACCCAGGCGACTTGACACGCCCTCGACGTTATGTACCATGACACCTAGGTCACCCAATACACACAGGAAGGACCAAGTCATGCGTCTGAAGATCGAGACGGACGGTGTCCGGTTCCGCGCTGGCGGATCGGCGAAGCACAAGCAGCGGAAGGGCCAGGACGCTGTGACGCCGGATGGCCGGCCGATCTGGGTCGTGCGGCTGACCGCGATCGATGACGGGCGGAGTACCTCAGAGACCATCTGGGTCGAAGTGGCCGGAGACGAGCCCAGGCTGACCATCGATGACCTCGTGCAGGTGGTCGACCTCGTCTACGCACCGTGGGTCAACCGCGACGGCAAGATCGTGCGGACCTTCCGCGCCCAGCAGATCACTCCTGCTGACCCGGCCGCCCGCAAGGCCGCCGCCTGATCCCCCCGGCGCCGCGCCGTGACCATCGCTTCGTGCCCGGTCTGCGGACACGCAAGCCCGAGCGCTTCCATCCCTGCCTCGCCACAGAACAAGAACAGGAGAACCCGATCATGACCACCACCACCACGAAAGCCGCGAACGGCAGCCAGCCCACAGCCCCCGACCCTGCGCCCGAGCGGCTGACCGGCATGGCGCTGGTCGAGCAGGCCCAGGCCTACCACCTGGCCAGCATCGCCCGCGACGCCGCCTACGAAGCCGAACGGCTCTGCGACGACATCTACCGCGCCGCATCGGCCGCCTACCTGCGCCACGGCACCGACCGTGACGCCGCCCAGGCGACCACCGAACCGGAGATGCGGGACAAGGCCAGTGAGGCGGTCCGCTGCCTGGTGGCGGCCGAGAACTACCTGCGGTCGCTCACCGCAGGCGAACCGCCCTTCTAAGGCGCCAGTGCCGGGCCAGGGAGACGGCAATCTCCCGGCCCGGCCAGCCAGAGCACTTTCCCTGCCTCGCCAAAGAACAGGAGACCTGGCATGCCCCACTCTACTGCCGCCACGCCCGGCGGCGTGGTCCTCGACTGGCGGCACGGCCGGACCGGCCCGCTCGCACCCTGCGTGCTGTGCGGCCTGCCCGCGCTGTGCCGGTCCCCGGTCCGCGACGTGCCCTGCCACAAGGGCTGCGCCGAAACCTGGATCACCAGCCACGCCACCGGACCGCGCGACCTGCGGCGCCTCATCCGCGCCTACACCCCGAGAGGCGGTGGCGCGCGGTGAGCTGCTTCCGGGTCATCTACCACGAGCCCGTCTGCCCCGACTGCGGCTCTTCCGACACCTGCGAGGACGAGGTCGAGACCGGCGACGGCCTGACCGAGACCGCGCTGACCTGCCGCGCCTGCGGCACCGCCTGGCCGGTGGCCTGCGTCACCGACTGGACCCTCACCCCCGCGCCATCGCCCGCCCCGAGCCTGACAAGGCGGTAACCCTTATGTACGCATCCAATGCGCGCGGCGGCAGCCGCAACTCGCGCAACAATCCCTACGCTCTCGATGACTTGCTGGTCCGCTTCCACCGCTCGGCGGCCGGGGTCGCCTGGCGGTGGCGCACCGAGCTGGCCCTCCTCACCGCCACTGCTGCCGCCCTGTGGCGGCTGTCCCTGCTGATCACCCTCACCGGGGCCGCCATCACCCTCGGCGGCCTGGTCCTGGCCGTGCTCGCCGTCCCCGGCTCGCGGCGGTTCACGGTGCGCCGGTTCTGGTGCGTGCTGGGCCGTCACCGCATCCAGCGGCTCTGCTACGAGGCCCGCCTGCACACCCGCTCCGGGCGGATCCCGCTGGTGCTGTGGACCCGCCCGACCAAGGTCGGCGAGCGCGCCCACCTGCTGTGCCGCGCCGGGATCTGCGCCGAGGACTTCGAGGCCCACATCGGCGAGATCCGCGCCGCCTGCTACGCCCGCGACGCACGCATCACTCGGCACCCGAGGTGGTCGCAGCTGGTCACCATCGACGTGGTCCGCCGCGACACCCTCGCCGCCGCCCACCAGGTCAGCTCCCCCCTCACCCAGATCCGGCCCGGCCTGCCCCCGCAGCCCGGACCGGCGACGCGGCCTGAACCGCACCCCACATCACCGGCCGGACGGCAGGCCCTTCGGGGCCTGCCCGTCCTGCCTTACCTGGAAGGAACCACCCGTGACTGCCGCTACCCTCCCCGCCGCTCCCGCGGCTTACCGGCCGCCCCCGGTGGTGCCGGTGTTCCCGCTGTCGATCTGGCAGCGGGTGCATCTGGGCATTGACGAGAACGGCGAGATTGTCTGTGTCGAACTCGGCGAGCGGAACATGCTGCTGGGCGGCGAGCCCGGCGGCGGCAAGTCCAACGCCCTCAACCTCATCACCGCGCACGGCGCCCTGTCCGGCGACTGCAAGCTCATCCTGATCGACGGCAAGCAGGTCGAGCTCGGCCCCTGGCGGCACTGCGCCGACAAGTTCATCGGCCCGTCCATGACCGACGCCCTGGCCGTCATGGCCTGGCTCCAGCAGACCATGAACGCCCGCTACGACGCGCTGCTCGCCGCCGGGCTGCGGAAGATCACCCCCGAGTCCGGGCAGCCGGTCTACCTCGTGGTCATTGACGAGTACGCCTACTTCTCCGCCACGGTCGGCGACCGCAGGCAGCAGGCCGAGTTCTCCGCCCTCACCCGCGACCTGGTCGCCCGCGGCCGGGCCGCCGGGGTGATCGTCATCCTGGCCACCCAGCGGCCGTCCTTCCAGGTGATCGACCCGTCGCTGCGGGACCTGTTCGGCTACCGGTGGGCATTCCGGTGCACCACCGACGCCAGCTCGGACACCGTCCTCGGCCACGGCTGGGCCGGGGAAGGCTACAGCGCTGCGACCATCGACCCGCTCGCGCGGGGCGTGTCCTGGCTGCTGTCGGAGACCGGCGTCCCGCAGCGGATCAAGGCCGCCTACCTCACCGACCGCGAGATCGCCGAACTCGCCGCCTACGCCGCCCAGCTCCGCGGCCACCACCCCGGCGACTCCCGGCAGTGACCGCCGCGACGATCCCCCTCAGCCCCGGCCCGCACCATGGTCCGGGGCTGGGAGAGCCCGCCGCAGCCGACCACGCCATCACCCTCACCTGGGCCGAGTTCACCCGCGAGATCCGCGCCGCCGAGGCCACCGGCCTGTGCGCGCACCCGGTCCGGCTGAAAGGCCGGATCGACGCCATCGACCTGGCCACCGGCGAGCTGCGCACCATGTACGACACCGCCACCGAACGCGACGGCGCATTACTAACCTCGTGCGGGAACCGCCGCGAATCGGTCTGCCCCGCCTGCTCGGCCGTCTACAAGCGCGACGCCCGCCAGCTCGTCCGAGCCGGACTGACCGGCGGCAAGGGCATCCCCGACACCGTGGCGGCGCATCCGTGCGTGTTCGCCACCTTCACCGCCCCCTCCTTCGGCCCGGTCCACGCCCGGCGGATGTGTGGCAAGACCGTCCTGCCGTGCCGACCCCGCCGCGACCGGAACGAGCGCCGCTGTCCCCACAGCCGCGACATCTCCTGCCCGAAACGGCATGCCGACGATGACCCCAGGCTCGGACGGCCGCTCTGCGGCGACTGCTACGACTACGAAGCCGCGGTGGCGTTCAATGCCGGGGCCGGGGAGCTGTGGCGGCGGTTCACGACCTACCTGCCCCGCCACCTGGCCGCCCTCGCCGGGCTGACCCAGAAGCAGCTCCGGTCCCTCGTGGCGGTCCGCTACGTCAAGGTGGCCGAGTACCAGGCCCGCGGGGTCATCCATTTCCACGCCATCATCCGCCTCGATGCGCCCGGCGACACCTGCCAGCCACCCCCCGCCCGCTTCAGCGCCGATCTGCTCGCTGATGCCATCCGCCAGGCCGCCGCCGCCGTGGCCGTCGTCCCTGACGATGGCCCGGCCGTGGTGCTGCGGTTCGGCGACCAGATCGACCCCCGGCCCATCCGCCACAGCGACAGCCTGCCCGGCACCGGTCACAAGCTGTCGGTCGAGGCGGTCGGGAACTACATCGCCAAGTACGCCACCAAGGCCCTGGATGCCCCCGGCGTCCCCGACCGGCCGCTGCGCTCCCGGCACGACCTGGCGGCGCTGCGCTGCTCCCGCCACCAAGCCCAGATGATCCGAACAGCGTGGGAGCTTGGCGGCGGCACCCCCGGCCCGGCGTCGCGGCTGTGCAAGTGGGCGCACATGCTCGGCTACGGCGGCCACTTCCTCACCAAGTCCCGCCGCTATTCGGTCACCTTCGGCCAGCTCCGCCGCGCCCGCACCGACCACCGCAAAGCCCAGCGCCACCCCGAAGGGTCACGCGATCCCTGGGGGCGGCCCCTCGACGAGACCGTCGTCCTGGTCCTCGCCACCTGGACCTACGTCGGCCCGGCCCACACCATCGCCCCCGCCGCCGAACTTGCCCTCGCCGCCGCTGATCGTGCCCGCGCACACGAAGCGCCTGCGACAGATCACGCCGCCTGACCGTCTCGTTCCTATCCCCTTGAGAGGAGTGATCACTTTGAGTATGTCCGCTGACCGGTTGCTCACGGTCGCCGAGGCCGCTGAGCTGCTCAGCACCAGTGAGCGATTCCCCCGGCGGCTCATCACCGAACGCCGCATCCGCTTCGTTCGCGTCGGCCGACACGTCCGCATCCCCGAGACAGCGTTGCGCGAGTTCATCGCGGCCGGTGTTGTCGAGCCCATGACGGCCGCAGATAGTTGGCCGACTCCCTGGCGGGCCGCGTAATGGCCAACAGAAACCGGCACCGGCGGTTCGGCAACATCCGCAAGCGCGCCTCAGGCCGCTACCAGGTTCGCTATCCCGGCCCGGACGGCCGGATGCGGACCGGCCCAGTGACTTACGAGCGCAAGTCCGATGCAGAGCGGGCACTCTCGCTGATCGAGGCTCAGATGATCTCCGGTGAGTGGGCGGACTCCGATCGCAGCAAGATCAAGTTCCAGGACTATGCCGCGTACTGGCTCGCACAGCGGCCAGGGCTACGCCCCCGCACCATTGACCTTTACGCATGGCTCTGTCACAAGCACATCAATCCGTACCTCGGCGGGGTGCCCCTGGGCAGGCTGTCAACCCCCATGATCCGCGAGTGGCGAGCGGGGCTGCTGCGCAGCGGTGTCTCAGTCTCCATGGCGGCCAAGGCGTACCGGCTGCTCCGGTCGATCCTCGCGACCGCTGTTGAGGAGGACAAGATCCTCGCCCGTAATCCTTGCCGAGTGCGCGGCGCCGGAACCGAGAGGGCACCCGAGCGCCCGGTCCTGACCGTTGCGCAAGTTTTCGAGCTGGCCGAGCTGGTCGGCCGTCGCGCGGTCGGCAATGTCCGGCTGCTCCCTGCTGGCGGTTACCGGATTCGGTACCGGCGGCACGGGGTCATGCGCACTTTGCCCGAGGTCCATCCCAGCAGACCGGCGGCCGAAGCAGCCCTATGGGCAATGGCCCAGGAAGGCAGGGCAGACTCCGATTACGACCGCCGCTACCGTGCTCTCGTGCTGCTAGCGACATTCGCAAGCCTGCGCTGGGGAGAAGTCACTGCGCTCCGCCGCTGCGATCTGGACCTGGCCACGGGCATAGTGCGCGTGCGCTTTGCCTACGCGGAGAGGTCAACCGGGGAGCTGGTGCTCGGCGCGCCGAAGTCTCGGGCCGCCTGCCGCATCGTCGGCATCCCGCAGTCGATCATTCCCGCTATGCACGAACATCTATCCGTGTTCGCCAGGCCGGACGCGGACGCGCTGATCTTCCCAGGTGCCAAGGGTGGTCCGCTGCGGCGCAGCAACTTCAACAAGATGTCGGCATGGCCGCGTGCGGTGCGCGCAGTCGGCGCCCAGGGCCTGCATTTTCATGATCTCCGGCACACCGGCAATCACTTCGCAGCGGCCAGCGGCGCGAGCCTCAAGGACCTGATGGCGCGGATGGGACACGATAGCGAGCGCGCGGCGATCATCTACCAGCACGAGGCACGCGGGGCCGATCTGGTCATCACGACAGCGATCGACGCGCACATTGAGGCAGGCAAGACCGCGGGTAATGGCCCGCTAATGGCCCGTGGCGATCAAAATGGCCCGAGCGTGGCAGAGAGCAAGACCGGGCATGACCGCTGACCTGCGGCTTTGTGGCGGAGCGGGTGACGAGAATCGAACTCGCACTATCAGCTTGGGAAGCTGACGTTCTGCCATTGAACTACACCCGCGTGCGGTTGCCCCGCTGCGATACCTGCCTCCAGCCGCCGGCTGACGCTCGCTTGCCCCGACATAGTACCGGAACCGGTAGGTTGCCAGGGTGCTGCTATCTGACCGGGACATCAGGAAGGAAGTCGAGTCCGGCCGCGTCCGGCTTGACCCGTACTCCCCTGAGCTGATCCAGCCCTCCAGCATCGACGTCCGGCTTGACCGGTTTTTCCGTGTCTTCGAGAACCATCGTTACCCGCACATCGATCCCGCGGTCGAGCAGCCGGACCTGACCAGGCTGGTCGAGACCAGCGGCGACGAGCCCTTCGTGCTGCACCCCGGCGAGTTCGTGCTGGCCTCCACCTACGAGATCATTACGCTGCCCGATGACATCGCCGGGCGGCTGGAAGGAAAGAGCTCACTCGGCAGGCTCGGGCTGCTGACTCATTCCACGGCGGGCTGGATCGACCCCGGATTCTCCGGCCACGTGACCCTTGAGCTGTCGAACGTCGCCACCTTGCCGATCAAGCTATGGCCGGGCATGAAGATCGGCCAGCTCTGCCTGTTCCGGACGAGTTCCCCGGCCGAGCACCCGTACGGATCGCAGGTGTACGGGTCCCGCTACCAGGACCAGCGCGGCCCGACGCCGTCCAAGTCCTACCTCAACTTCTTCCGGTCAAACGTCAGCGGCGACGGCTCGCCGGCATTGCCTCCGCCCGGCTAGGCGGGTGAGCCGCATGAGCAGCCGGGGCGCAGGTCGCGTTCTGCGTTACTTTCCCGGCAGTGCTGGGCATTTTGAAAAGTGCAGGCTAGTTTGAGCCAGGCCAGCACGAGCATAGGGAAGGCGCCATGAGCCAGCAGCAGGGGCAGCAAGCGCAGGTCGACGAGCGCCAGGCCCGGCAGGTGGCCGAGGAGGCCAGAGAGACGGCCTGGACCCAGCCGAGCTTCGGCAAGCAGCTATTCCTGGGCGACTTCCAGCTCGGGCTCATCCACCCGCATCCGCGTCCCGCCCCGGACACCGTCACGGTCGGCGAGGAGTTCTGCGCCCGGCTGCGCGAGTTCTGCGAGACCTCGGTGGACGCGGCACGCATTGAGGCCGACGCCCGGATCCCTGATGAGACGGTCACGGGACTGGCCCGGCTGGGTGCGTTCGGAATGAAAGTCTCACCGGCCTACGGCGGACTCGGCCTGAGCAACTTGTACTACAACCGGGCCCTGATGATCGTCGGGTCGGCCTCGCCGGTGCTGGCGGCCATGATGTCCGCGCACCAGTCGATCGGCGTGCCGCAGCCGCTGGCGCTGTTCGGGACCGAGGAGCAGAAGCAGGCGTACCTGCCCCGGTGCGCGCGCGGGGAGATCAGCGCGTTCCTGCTGACCGAGCCCGACGTGGGATCAGATCCCGCCCGGCTGGCCACGAGCGCCACGCCCTCGGCCGACGGCAGCGAGTACCTGCTGAACGGCGTCAAGCTATGGACCACGAACGGCGTCGTGGCCGACCTCCTGGTGGTGATGGCCAGGGTGCCCAAGAGCGACGGGCACCGGGGCGGCATCAGCGCCTTCGTGGTGGAGGGTAACGCCGACGGCATCACGGTGGAGCACCGGAACGAGTTCATGGGGCTGCGCGGCCTGGAGAACGGCGTCACCAGGCTCCACGAAGTCCGGGTGCCCGCCGCTAACCTCATCGGCCGTGAAGGTCAGGGCCTGAAGATAGCGCTGACCACGCTGAACACCGGCCGGCTGGCGCTGCCGGCCAGCTGCGCGGCGGCCAGCAAGCAGGCGCTGAAGATCGCGCGCGAGTGGTCGCGCGAGCGGGTGCAGTGGGGACGGCCGGTCGGCGAGCACGAGGAAGTCGCGATGAAGATCGCGTTCATTGCCGCCACCAGCTACGCCCAGGAGGCCATCGTCGAGCTATCCAGCCAGCTCGCCGACGATCACCGCAACGACTTCCGGATCGAGGCGGGACTGGCCAAGCTGTACTGCTCGGAGATGGGCTGGAAGGTCGTGGACGAGCTGATGCAGATCCGCGGCGGCCGCGGTTACGAGACCGCCAGGTCGCTGGCCGCCCGCGGCGAGCGCGGGGTGCCCGCCGAGCAGATGCTGCGCGACATGCGGATCAACCGGATCTTCGAGGGCTCGTCGGAGATCATGCGGCTGTTCATCGCCCGCGAGGCCGTGGACGCGCACCTCGCGGCGGCAGGCGAGATGATCGAGCCCAGCCTGCCTGCCGCCCAGCGGGCCCGCGCGGCGGCCAAGGCCGGCCGTTTCTACGCGCGCTGGCTGCCCACGCTCGTCGCGGGCGAAGGGCAGCGGCCGGGCAGCTACGGCGAGTTCGGGCCGCTCGCGCCGCACCTGCGCTATGCGGAGCGAGCCAGCCGGAAGCTGGCCAGGTCCACGTTCTACGGGATGGCGAGATGGCAGGGCGGCCTGGAGCACCGGCAGGGCTTCCTCGGCCGGATCGTCGACATCGGGGCCGAGCTCTTCGCCATCAGCGCCGTGTGCGTGCGGGCGCAGATGGACTCCTCGGAGGAGTCCGGCGGCGCCGGCGATCGCGGGCGGACCCCCCTGCAGCTGGCTGACGCCTTCTGCGGGCAGGCCCGGCTGCGCTGCGAGGATCTCTTCAGTCACCTGTGGAGCAACACGGACTCGGCCGACACGAAGCTCGCCGGCCGGGTGCTGTCCGGCCGCTACACCTGGCTGGAGGAGGGCGTGATCGACCCCTCCACGCCAGGCCCCTGGGTCGAGGACGAAACGGCCGGGCCGTCCAAGCTGGAATCAGTGCACCGTCACATCACCTGACGCGGCCCGGCCCGGCCGCTCGCGCCCGCTGGCGCGCCGGCCTGCTCGCGCCGGCTGCCTCCGGCGGCCCGGCGCACTGTTCACATCGTTGTTACGGGCCTGAATCATATCGGCAACCGGGCCGCTGCACAGTCGACAGCGAAGGGCGCTGTCGCTGGGAGGCCCGCAATGTTCCTGTGGAGAATTCGGATTACCCTGCCGGACGAGCCGCATCACGTCACCTCGCTCCGGCACGCCCTCGCTGACCTGGCGGTGCACATGCTGCGGGTCATGCCGAAGCCCGGCATCATCGGCGCCGTCAGCGCCGACTTCGTGATCGAGCTGCCGGACGATGAGCGGCTCGGCGCCGTTCTCGGCGTGCTGCACGAGATGAGCCCCCAGGTCTACCTCAGCCGGGTCGAACAGCCAGACCTTGCGTCCGGTCAGCCAGGTCTGGGGTCCGCTCAGGTCGCGCCGGCCAGTCCGGCCGTCAGCTGATCCCGTGCGCGGACGGGCGCCCGGTCGCAGCTAGCCGCGACCGCGGTGCGTACTGCCCGCCGAATGGCGGCCCTCCAGCTCCGCGATGTACGCCTCCAGCTCGCAGGCGGGCACTGCCTAGCCGGACAGCAGCGGCAGCCGCCCGGCTAGCCGCGTTCCCCGCCCCGGATCAGGCGAGGCGCTCGATGATGGTGGCGTTGGCCTGCCCGCCGCCCTCGCACATCGTCAGCAGCCCGTACCTGCCGCAGGTACGCTCCAGCTCGTGCAGCAGCTTGGTCATGCTGATGGCACCGGTGGCGCCGAGCGGGTGCCCGAGCGCAATGGCGCCGCCGTTGAGGTTGGTGCGCTCCAGCGGCGCCCCGGTGTCCGCTGACCAGGCGAGCAGCACGGGCGCGAAAGCCTCATTGACCTCGAATGCGTCGATATCATCCACGCTCAGGTGACCCCTTTCCAGGGCCAGCTCCGTGGCCGGGATGGGCCCGGTCAGCATGTACACCGGATCGGAGCCGACCACGGTCAGGGCGTGCACCCGCGCCCTGGGCGTGAACCCGTGCCTGCGCACGGCCGCCGGCGACGCGAGCAGCAGCGCGGCAGCGCCGTCCGAGATCTGGGAGGCCGCCGCGGCCGTCAGCTCCCAGCCCTCGCGCAGCGGCTTGAGCTCGGCCATCTTCTCCAGGGTCGTGTCCCGGCGCGGTCCCTCGTCCATGCTGACGCCCGCGACCGGCGCGATCTCCCGGTCGAACCTGCCCTCGTCCATGGCCCGGATCGCCCTCTGATGGCTCCGCAGCGAGTACTCCTCAAGCTGCGCCCGCTTCAGGCCCCACTTCTCGCAGACCATCTGCGCACCGCGAAACTGGGAGATCTCCTGGTCTCCGTACCGGTCCAGCCAGCCCTGGCCGAACGGCGGTGCCATGCCGTTCTTCATCGGCAGCGCCACGGTCGACCCCATCGGGACCATGCTCATGCTCTCCACGCCGGCCGCGATCACCAGGTCCTGCGTCCCCGACATCACGGCCTGGGCCGCGAAGTGAATAGCCTGCTGGGAGGAGCCGCACTGCCGGTCGATGGTCACGCCCGGCACGCTCTCCGGCAGGCCGGCCGACAGCCAGGCATTCCTGGCGATGTCGATGGCCTGGGGCCCGACCTGCGAGACGCAGCCCATGATCACGTCGTCGACCGCGGACGGGTCAACGCCGGTGCGGGCCACCAGCTCGGTCAGCACGTGGGCGGCCAGGTCCACCGGATGGACCGCCGACAGCCCTCCGTTTCGCTTGCCGATGGGGGTGCGGACCGCCCCGACGATGTATGCCTCCGACACAACAACCTCCCGGCCAGCCAGCCGACCGGCCCGCTACCTGCGCAGCTCGGGTGTGCGCTCGCGGACGATGACCGGTCATTTCGAGGCTACCCCGAGGCGCGCTGCCGGCCATAGCCCCGCCGGGCCAGGCAGGGCCGGGCCGCCGGCCGATTACTGCCCGCTACGAGTATCCAGGCAGCTACGATCCGTAGTTAGCTGGGACCGGGCGGCCATTGCCGGCCACCCTTCTGGCTGCCTGCCTGGTCAGGCTCACAGAACCATCCGCCATCAGGGGGGCGCGGCCGCTGCCGCGCTCGGCGGGAACATTACGGGGAGTAAGCGCAGCCATGACGAAAACGGTGGACGATACCACGGGGCTTCTCAGCATCGGCCAGCTCGCCCAGGATGCCGGGGTCAGCAGCCGCACCATTCGCTACTACGAGGAACTGGGGATACTCCCCGAGCCCCGCCGCTCCCCCGGCGGTACCAGGAAGTACCCGAGCGAGTACCGCGGCTACATCGAGACGGCGCTTGCGCTCAAGGACCTGGGCTTCCGGCTCGAGGAGATCAGGCCGCTCGCCAGGCTGGCGCTGGGGCGCTCAGTCAGCCCTGGTCAGCGCGACACCGCCGCGCGCATGGTCGAGACCAGGATCGATGCACTGACCCGGCAGGTGACCGTGCTTCGCCGGCTCTACGATTCCGTCCGCGCGGCCGACGCGGCCAGCTCTGTCCAGGCCATCCTGGGCAGCGCCACCGCTGGCGCCGGGCTGGCTGGCCAGGCCCCGCCGCAGCCGGCCGGGCTGACCGTTGTCCCGCCATTGCGCGACGGCGGCGCGGCCTGACGGCTCGCATTGCCCGGCGGCGCGGCACGGGGCGTATTGCCCGGCGGCGCGGCACGGGGCGTATTGCCCGGAGTCCGGGCCTTTTCATCGACCGGGCTGCCTCTATGCTCAGGGAAGAGACCCTCGGGAGGCAGCAGTGGCGGATGGCCTCATCCTGCTGGTGGTCCTTGCTGTCCTCACCGCCTACTTCGTGACCAGGGCCAGACGGCGGATGGGACTCGTCACCACCGGGCGTACCTGGGTGACCGTGATCGTGGGCTTCGTGCTGGTCGTGCTGGCCCTCTGGGCCGCTGCCACGCAGCACTAGCCGGGTGCCACTCGGCACTGGCCACGCCGCACAGCACTAGCTGTGCCGGGCCGCCTGCCCGGCCGCGACGCCAGCCGGCTGGCGCTCGCCGCGTGCGGCCTGGCCGCGTGCGGCCTCACCGCGTGCGGCCTGGCCGCGCGCGGATTCCATGCGCCCGGCCGAGCTGCTCTTGATCGGGATCTCGAACCAGACCGCCTTGCCGTCCTTGGTCGGCCGTGAGCCCCACCGGGTAGCAAGCTGGTCCACCAGGTAGAGGCCGCGGCCGCCCTCATCGCTCTCGCCCGCGCTGCGGATCCTGGGCAGCCGCAGGTCGGCATCGAAGACCTCGACCCAGACGGACTCGTGACCGCGCCGCATCCGGAGCGTGAAATCCCTGGCGGCCGAGCCGTCAGCCCCGTCGGTGAGCGGCAAGCTATCCCAGTCCGGCAGCATGCCCGGCATTCCCGGCAGGGCGGGCTCCAGCACGAACTCGTTCCGGGGACTGGGGGATATGGCCGCGTGCAGCACGACGTTCGTCACGACCTCGGAGACCAGCAGGCAGGCCAGATCGGCCTGCTCGAGATCCATTCCCCAGCCGACGAACGTCTCCTGAGCCAGCCGCCGGGCCTCCGATACCCGGATGGGCTCGGCCGGGAACTGGCCTTCCCAGGACGCGAGATCCACCGCCGAGGTCCGGACCACGACCACGGCCATGTCGTCGTCGATCTCCCCCGGCACGGCTGCCTCGGCGGCACGCGCGATGTCCTCGACGCTGCCGCCAGCGGCATCCCGGACCGCCTGCCTGAGCATCTGCTGGACCTCGTTGTCGCTGTAATGGCCCTGGCCGTCCAGGCGCTGCCGCCGGTCCACGAGCCCGTCGGTGTAGAAGACCAGGGTCGAGCCCGGCGGCAGGTAGCGCATCTCCTCCCGGTACGGCGGCAGCCCGGGAACGCCCTTGCCGCGAACGCCGAGCAGCACGCTCTGGTGCGTGATCTCCAGCTGGCTCACCTCATGGTGCAGGACCAGCAGCGGCGGCATGTGCCCGGCATTGGCGAAGGACAGCGTGCGCGACCAGGCGTCATAGACCAGGTAAGTGCAGCTCACGGTGGGCGGATCCGCTGCGGCGAAGCCGGGCGAGTCGACCTGCGACGGCTCCAGCGCCCGGCACCAGTCATCCAGCCGCCGCAGGATCTCGGCCGGCGGCTTGTCATCCTGGGCGAAGGCCCGCAGTGCCGCGCGCAGCTGGCCCATCACCGCCGCAGCGCGGGCGCCGCGTCCCTCGACATCCCCGATGACGATCCCGACGCGGCCCGCGGACAGCGGGATGATGTCGTACCAGTCGCCGCCAACCTGGGTCTGGATGCCCTGGCCGTGGGTTTCCAGCGGCTTCGCCGGCACGTACTTGTAAGCGACCTCGAGGCCGTCCAGTGCTGGCGGGTTGCGCGGCAGCAGGCTGATCTGGAACGCCAGGGCAGTCCGGCGTTCCTCCTCGAACAGCATGGCGTTGTCGATCGCGACCGCGATCCGGCTGGCCACCGCACTGAGGAAGTCGCGGTCGTCCGCCCCGTAGTGGACATCCTGGCGCTGGGTCAGGCTGGACAGCGCGAGGCTGATCACCCCGAGCAGCTCACCGCGGGCGATCAGCGGTGCCGCGATGACCGAGGAGAGGCCAACGTCGTCGCAGGTCCCGAGGCTCTCCGGGCTCGGCGCGGGATACTTGCCGTCGGCCAGGTCCTCGACCACGACGGTATCCATCTGCGCCATGGCCTGGTGGCAGAAGTGGCCGGGCGGATAGCTGATCTGCTCGCCGACCAGCGCCCACGTGCCCGGCGCCGGCATCCAGCCGCGGGAGTGCAGCTGAGCGCGCCGGATGAGCTTGTCGCCCTGCAGCAGGTCGATGAAGCAGTGGTCGGCAAACTGCGGCACCAGGGTCTCGGCCACCTGCCTGAGCGTGACATCCAGCTCCAGCGAGCTGGATAGCCGCTCGCCGATCCGCTCCAGCAGCCCGATCCGGTCGCTCGCGGACTGGCTGCCGAGCCGGGCCGCCTCCCTGGCCATGATCACGATTCCGGTGATCTCACCGGACGGCCCGCGCAGGGCAGCGGCGTAAGCGCGGACGAACACCCTCGAGCCATCGACGCGCAGGCTCGCGAACGTGCCTTCCCAGGGCTTCCCGCGCAGGACCTGGCCGGCCATGCTGCGGGTGCGGCGAGCGTCGCCCTCGTCGAACCCCAGCGAGAGCAGCGGGCGCCCGACCAGGTTGCTCGCATCATCGGGAAAGCCGAGCAGTTCTACCGCGAACGGATTGGCATAGAGCAGGTTGCCGTCCCGGTCCGTGACGACGATGCCGGTCTGGACCTGCTCCAGCACCGCGCCGTCGCTGAGCATCGGCTGGAGCGCCCTGCCCGCTGGCCTCACCGGATCCTCACCCGCCCCGACAGCAGACGATCATGGCTTGGTAACGAAGACATGCGCCGCGACATGCCGGGGCAGATCCCCCTCGGCGCTGTCGGCCATGTTCGCACGTGTCACCCGCACACCGTGGTCAGTTACCGCGAGTGTCACCTCGCGTCCGGGTTGTATCCCAATGTTCTTGAGTCTAAGCATCAGCGCGGCATCACTCTGGACTTGTTCGCTGATCCGCCGCACGACCACCGGCTCCGCCTGCGCGGACGCGATCGCGATCATGGCAACGTCCGGCTCGTCCCCGGCGGCCGCTGCCCGGTCGGTCGCGTCGCCGGGGACGCCGAGCTCGGCCAGGCCGGGAATGACGTTGCCGTGCGGGCACCGCACGGGAAACTGCAGCAGCTCGACGAGTCGCTTCTCCACGCTGTCGGAGATGACGTGCTCCCATCGGCAGGCCTCGATATGCACGTCCTCCCAGGGCAGGCCGATGACGCTGACCAGCAGGCATTCCGCCAGCCTGTGCTTGCGCATGACGCGCACCGCCTGGGTCCGGCCGGCCGGGGTGAGCGCCAGCTGCCGGTCACCCTCCACCCGGAGCAGCCCGTCGCGCTCCATCCGGGCGACAGTCTGGCTGACCGTCGGGCCGCTCTGCGACAGCCGCTCGGCGATGCGCGCGCGCAGCGGCACGATGCCTTCTTCCTCAAGCTCGAAGACCGTGCGCAAGTACATCTCGGTGGTATCGATCAGCCCGTGCGCTGTCACAGCCGCTCCTTCCAGGATTGATGCTATGCCGCAGCGGCGCCAGGTCGGACTGGCGGCAACGGAAGGGCAGGCCGGGCGGCTCAGCGTGGATATGGGCGCGGGGCTGCGGGAAGCCCTAGGGCGCGAGCCTCTCGATCATCCAGGCGCCGTCGGGGCGCCGGTACCGGAACCGGTCGTGCAGCCGGCTGACCCGGCCATGCCAGAACTCCATGGTGTCGGGCCGCACCCGGTAGCCGCCCCAGAAATCCGGCATCGGCACCTCAGACCCCTCCGGCCAGCGCCGGCTCAGCTCCTCGTACCGGTCCTCGAGCTCGGCCCGCGAGCCCAGCACGGTGGACTGCCTGCTGGCCCAGGCGCCCAGCTGGGAGCCGCGCGGGCGGGAATGGAAATAGGGCTCGCTCTCGGGCGTGGACAGCACGGTGACCGGGCCCTCGATGATGACCTGGCGCTGCAGGGCGTGCCAGGGAAACAGCAGGCAGGCTCGGGGCATCTCAGCCAGGTCGGCCGCCTTGCGGGAGGTCTTGTTCGTATAGAAGGTGAAGCCGTCGGCGCCATGGCTCTTCAGCAGCACCAACCTGGCCATGGGCCCGGCGGCCGATGCCGTGGCGAGGACCATGGCGGTGGGCTCGGGCAGCTCAGCCGCCAGCACGTCGGCCATCCACCGGTCGAACAGGACCAGCGGATCGGCGGGCAGGACCGACTCGTCGAGGCCGGCCGTGAGGTCCGCGGGCTGGCCGGGCCCGGCCGGTTCGCTGGCGTGCTCGATGGGGTTCACGGGTAGAGATCCTCTCGCACCTGCGGCCTCGCCGCCAGCCGCGGGCCGGCTCTGACCGGCCAGTTCCGCCGGCCGGGTTACCGGTTCACCGGCGTGAAGCGGTTGAATAGCGTGGCTGGCCGTAACAGGCCCGCTGGCCCCCGCCGCCCGATCACCCGCGGCCTGAACGCACTGGCCAGCCCGCCGGCCCGCCGACGACCAAGGAGCAGGAGGAACAGCGGATGTCCGACTTCACGCCCGGTCTGGAGGGCGTTGTCGCATTCGAAACGGAGATAGCGGAGCCGGACAGGGAGGGTGGCTCGCTCCGCTACCGGGGGGTTGATATCGAGGAGCTGGTCGGACACGTGTCCTACGGGCACGTGTGGGGACTGCTGGTCGACAACAGATTCGCGCCGGGCCTGCCGCCGGCCGAGCCCTATCCGATTCCGGTGCATTCCGGCGATATCCGGGTGGATGTCCAGAGTGCGCTGGCCATGCTGGCCCCCGCCTGGGGCATGCATCAGCTGCTCGACATCGCCGATGAGGAGGCGCGCGACGACCTGGCCCGTGCCTCGGTCATGGCGCTGTCCTTCGTGGCCCAGGCTGCCCGCGGCATCGGCAAGCCCATGGTGCCGCAGAAGCGGGTGGACGAGGCCAGCGCGATCACCGAGCGGTTCATGATCCGCTGGCGCGGCGAGCCTGACCCGCGGCATGTCAAGGCGATTGACGCCTACTGGACCTCGGCCGCCGAGCATGGCATGAATGCCTCCACGTTCACCGCGCGGGTCATCGCCTCCACTGGCGCTGACGTGGCCGCGGCGCTGTCGGGGGCGGTAGGCGCCATGTCGGGTCCGCTGCATGGCGGGGCGCCCGCCCGGGTGCTCGGCATGATCGAGGAAGTGGAGCGGACCGGCGACGCGACGGCTTACGTCAAGCGGATGCTGGACAGCGGTGGGCGGCTGATGGGATTCGGGCACCGGGTTTACCGGGCCGAGGATCCGCGGGCCAGGGTGCTGCGGCGGACGGCGCAGGAGCTGAGCGCGCCGCGCTACGAGGTGGCCGCCGCGCTGGAGAAGGCGGCGCTGGATGAGCTGCACGCCCGCCGGCCGGACCGGGTGCTGTCCACCAACGTGGAGTTCTGGGCCGCGATCATCCTCGACTTCGCCGAGGTACCGTCGCACATGTTCACCTCCATGTTCACCTGCGCCAGGACCGCGGGCTGGGCCGCGCACATCCTCGAGCAGAAGCGCACCGGCCGCCTGGTCCGGCCCAGCGCCCGCTACATCGGGCCGGCGGCACGCTCCGTCCGTGACGTGCCCGGCGCCGCAGAGGTCGTGGACCACAATGTCTGAGGAAACGCCGAAGATCGAGATCCCGGCCGGCCTGCTGCCCGCCGATGGCAGGTTCGGCTGCGGCCCGTCGAAGGTCCGGCCCGAGCAGGTGGCCGCCCTGGCCGGGCCCGGCACCGCCCTGCTCGGCACCTCGCACCGGCAGGCTCCCGTGCGCGCGCTGGTCCGGCGTGTCCGCGAGGGCCTGGCCGAGCTGTTCTCGCTGCCCGATGACTACCTGGTGGTCCTCGGCAACGGGGGAACCACGGCGTTCTGGGAGGTGGCCGCGTTCGGCCTGGTCGGCGCTCGCTCCCAGCACCTGTCCTTCGGCGAGTTCTCGTCCAAGTTCGCGAAGGTCACGGCGGCCGCGCCGTGGCTGGAGGCGCCCTCGGTCATCGAGTCGCCGCCCGGCACCCGCCCGGCGGCCAGCGCCGAGGTCGGGGTGGACGCCTACGCGCTGACGCACAACGAGACCTCCACCGGGGTCGCCTTGCCCATCCGCCGGGTGGCCGGAGCGGACGAGGGCGCGCTGGTGCTGGTCGATGCCACCAGCGGGGCCGGCGGGCTGCCCGTGCAGGCCGCCGAGTTCGACGCCTACTATTTCGCCCCGCAGAAGTCGTTCGGCTCTGACGGCGGGCTGTGGATCGCGCTGCTGTCGCCCGCCGCCCTGGAGCGGGCCGACCAGGTCGCCGCGAGCGGCCGGTACATCCCCGAGTTCCTCTCGCTCACCACCGCCATCAGCAACTCGCGTCAGCAGCAGACCTACAACACTCCCGCGCTGGCGACCCTGATCATGCTGGCTGACCAGGTCGACTGGATGCTCGGGCAGGGCGGCCTGGCCTGGACGACGGCGCGAACCGCCGACTCGTCCCGGCGGCTGTACGGATGGGCCGAGCGCTCGCCGGTCGCCACGCCATTCGTGACCGACCCGGCGGAGCGGTCACAGGTGGTCGGGACCATCGACTTCGATGACAGGGTCGATGCAAACGCGGTCTCGGCGATCCTGCGGGCGAATGGCATCGTCGACACGGACTCCTACCGCAAGCTCGGGCGCAACCAGCTGCGCATCGGCATGTTCCCCGCGGTCGAGCCGGCGGACGTGCAGGCGCTGACAGCCTGCATCGATTACGTCATCGAGCGACTGTAGCGGCGGCGGCCGGGCACCGCCCGCGCGCGGCGAACGACGTGGATGCGCGGCTACCGCGGAAACAGCCGCAGCAGGGACGCTTCCACGTCGCCGGAACGACGGCGGACGCCACGCCAGCGGCCCCCGCTGCGCGCACGCGGCCGCCGCCGGGGCATCCTGGCCAGGCGGCCGGGCACCCGCCCGCGCGGCGAGCCACGTGGATGCGCGGCTACTGCGGAAACAGCCGCAGCAGGGACGCTTCCACGTCGCTCGCGGTCGACGCCTCCGGGACGCTAGTGCGCTGACCAGATACGTTCGCCGGGTCTTGTGACACGCCGTGGCGGTTGCTGCTGGGTGGCTGGGGTGCCGCACACTCGATCTTGTGATGACGGAATCGAGTGCCAGGAGATGTGATGGCTGAGCCGGTGCGGGCGCGGCGGCTGACGGATGAGGAGGTGACCAGCAAGTTCCCGGACCGGTGCTTTGCCTTTGACCAGTTCGGCCCGCTGTCCATCCGGCCCTATCACGGCTCCTCGTGGACGCCTCGGAAGAAACCCAGCCGGCTGCCCGCGACCTATCACCGCACGCACGGCATCCGCTACTTCCACGGCTGCTACTCCCTCGGCGATGATCAGCTGCGGGGCGTCGTCCGCCGCCGCAAGGGCGGTGATCACACCCTGGCCGCGCTGAAGTCCATCCGGGCCGCCCGCCCCGGCGGCTACCCGCTCTTCGTGATCATGGACAACTTGTCCGCGAACAAGACCCCGGCCATCCGCGGCCCGGGCCGACCAGGCCAATGTCGAGCTGTGCTTCACGCCGACCAGCGCCTCGTGGGCCAATCCGATCCCGAGGCTCAGTTCGGTCCCTTGCGCAGCTTCGTCATGGGCGACTCCAGCTACCCCAATCACACTGTCCTGGCCCGCCGGCTGCAGGAGTACCTGCGCTGGCGCAACGCCCACGCCCGCCACCCCGACGTCCTGGCCGCCCAGCGCCGCGAACGCGCCCGCGTCCGCAGCCAGCGTCAGCAACGCTGGGGACGGCCCAAGGCCTGCGCCGCATGACCAGCCCGGTAGCCGATTCCCCAGACAGGGCACAAGCCGGACTGGCCGGCGGCCGCTCAGGTAGCATCCAGCGTGCTGCCCCTGCCAGACCCTATCCGCGCTGGTTCAGCGGTGGGCTATGCCGCGCCAGACTTGCTTATACGGCTCACCCGTCTTGCGATGCGGGATCTGGACCGAGCCGAGATGCAGCTCCCGCCATCCCCCGAGGAGCTCGCGCAGGTAGGCCTCGGAGAAGAAGTGCATCGTCTGGCCCGGCTCCTCAGCCACATAATCCGCCTCAAGCTCGCGCGCGGGCTGCCAGCGAGCGCGCAGCGGCCGGTCCTCCAGCGCGTTGACGTGGAACAAGAACAGCCCGCCCGGGCGGACAAGCCGCCCAACCTCCGCGAAGACCGCACGGGTAACACCATCAGGAAACATGTGCATAGCGACGTTAGACATGACCGCATCGAAGCCGCCGTCGGGAAAGGGAAGCCGCTGAGTCATGTCGGCCACCACAAACCTGACCATCGAGCCGAACCTGGCTTGCGCCTGTTCAATCGCTTCGCCAGACAGATCGATCGCCGTGACCGAATAACCCTCACCAGCCAGCCGCGCCGCGTCGTTGCCGGTTCCGCATCCCAGCTCAAGGATGGTGCGTACGCCCGTCTCCCGGAGCGGGACCAGGAACGGCCCGGTCCACAAGCGCTCCCAGTCGAGATCATTGCCAGACTCCCGCCGCTGCCGGAAGAACTGATCCCAGAACTCAGCACCCGCATAGGTCACGTCGCCACGTTATGCCGGTCACACCCAGGAACCGAGCCCGTTCGCCAAGGGCGTTTCAGTGCCAGCGCCGACTGCCTGAACGGGCTTGCCAACAGCCACGGCAGCGCAACTATCCCGGCAAACGTTCATGGACAGCGCACTAGCTGCCGGGACGCTGGCTGCTGGGACGCTGGCTGCCGGGACGCTCGCTGGCCGGGATGCTGGCTGGCCGGGGGGCAGCGGGCCGCAAGGGCCAGCTGCCGATGATCTCATAACGGGGGCGGCCAGCAGCGCCGAGGCTGCTGCTGATCAGGTGGATCTCGGCCGCGGCCCAGCCGACTCCGGCCAGGTCCCCCAGAGCGTCAGCCAGCGGGCTGAGATCCGCGGGCTCCCGGCAGCGGGCCAGGGTGAGATGGGGGTGATACCGCCTGCCCTCATCGGGCGGCGGGGCGCCGGCGCGGCGCGCCCCCGCCGCCGCGCTGGCGGCCAGCGCAGCCAGCTCCTTCCGGTCGCCGCGTATCCCGGCCCAGAGCACCCGCGCGCGGCGTGCACCGGGGAACGTCCCGGCGCCAGTGACGCTGAGCTGGAGTACTGGATGGCGGCGCGCGGCTCGCTCCAGCCGGGTACCGAGCCCGGGCAGCACGCCCGCATCGACCTCGCCGAGGAACGCCAGCGTGACGTGCCACTCGGCCGGGCCGGTCCAGCGCAGCCGCGGCCACGCCGCGCGCAGCGGCGCCGCCAGCGCTTCCATCTCCTCCAGTGCTTCGGCGGGCGGCGTGATGGCCACGAAGAGCCTCATAGCGCTATTGGTAGCAGGCCCTGCAGGTGCCCGCGGCTCGGGCCGGCTAGTGGTGGCAGGTGGTGCGGGCGCCCGCGGCTCTAGCGGCGACGCCACGACCGTCTCGCCCCCCGGACGGGAACCCCTGCCGCCGGGAACTCCGGCGGCGCCGGGAACCCCGGCCCGGATAAGGGGTTCAGGTCACCATCCGGGCCAGCCGCGCGGGCCGCAGGTAGGACCGGGCACGGACGCCTCGGCTGTGCACCAGCATCATGGCGATGATCACCGTCGCCACCGCCGAGATCAGGCCGCCGGCGATCATGCTCATGCGCGGGCCGGAGGTCTGGGCTATCCAGCCGGCCAGCGGCGAGCCGAGCGGCGCGCCGCCGAGGAACACGAGCATGTAGATCCCCATGACCCGGCCGCGCATCTCCGCGTTCGTGCGCAGCTGAGTGGCCGAGTTGGCGGCTGTAGTGAAGGTCAGCACGGCGAGGCCGGTCGGCGCCAGCAGCACCAGGAATGACCAGAAGGTCGGCATCAGCCCGGTCAGGATCTCCAGTACGCCGAATGCCAGCGAGGTCACCAGCAGCAGCGGCATGGTCGGGCGGCCACGGCGTGCGGCCAGCAGTGCCCCGCCGAGCGCGCCGACAGCGAAGATGGCGGAGGCGATGCCGAAGTCGCCCGCCCCGGTATGGAACACCTCACGGGACATCAGGGCGTTAGTGACCTGGAAGTTCATGCCGAACGTGGCCACGAAGAAGATCAGGATCATCGGCATCCACAGGCTCGGGCGGGCCCGCACATAGCTGAGCCCCTCCCGCAGCTGGCCCCTGGCCCTCGGCACCCGGTCTGCGGGCAGCAGCTCAGACTGCCGCATGAGCTTGAGGCTGACCAGCACGGCCAGGTAGGACGCGGCATTGACCAGGAACGCCGCCGGCGTCCCTACCACGCTGATCACCAGGCCGGCGATGGCCGGTCCCGCGATCCTGGCCAGGTTGAAGACGGCGCTGTTCAGCGCGATCGCGTTGGGCATGTCCGCCCGGCCGACCATCTCCACCGCGAAGGCCTGCCTGGTCGGGTTGTCCACGACCGTGGCCAGGCCCAGCCCGAAGGCCAGGGCATAAACATGCCAGATACGCACGGCCCCGGTGATGGCCAGGATGCCCAGGATGAGGGCGAGGGCGCCCATGACCGTCTGGGTGACCATCAGGATGCGGCGCTTGGAGTAGCGGTCCGCGATCATGCCGCCCCAGAGGCTGAATAGCAGCAGCGGCAGGAACTGCAGGCCGGTGGTGATCCCGAGCGCCTCGCCGCTGCCGTGGGTCAGGTTCAGTACCAGCCAGTCCTGGGCCACGCGCTGCATCCAGCTGCCGGTGTTCGAGATGACCTGGCCGGTCGCGAAGAGCCGGTAGTTGCGGGTGCCCAGTGAGCTGAACGTGCGCCCGCCGAGCGGCAGGCGGCGCCTGGCGGCTGGTGCGGCGTCAGCAGGCAGTCGGTCTGTCGGCGATGCGGCTGCCGGCAGTGTCTCCGCAGTCGCCGGGCGGGCCGCAGGCGCGTCCGCGATCGTCAGGCCGCCTGACGCCGCCGCGTCCGCCGCGGCCGTCAGGACTGGCTGAGCTTCTCCAGGATGGGCGCCGCTGCCCGCAGCGTCGCCCGCTCCTGCGCCGTCAGTTCCCGCAGCCGCTGCGCCAGCCATGCCTCGCGCAGTTTCCTGGTCTGCTGGACGACCAGCCTGCCATGATCCGTCACGGTCAGCTTCACTTGCCGCCGGTCGGTCGCGTGCGGCGCCCGCATCACCAGCTCCCGCTCCTGCAGCACCGCGATAACCCTGGTCATGGAGGGAGGCTGCACCTTCTCGTGCTCGGCGAGCTCGCCAGGCGTCATGGAGCCGTGCCGCTCCAGCGCCGCGAGCGCGGCCAGCTGGGTGTCGGAAAGCTCGGGCAGGCCTCGCACCAGTCGCTCTGCCCGGAGCCTGCGTGCGAGCCGGCTCACCGAGATCCGTAGAACTGCTGCCAGGCCCGCGTCGGACCTGGTCTCTTGTGGTGTCATTATCTTTAGCCTGGGTCATTACCTTTGCTAACTTTAGACGGCTGGACCGCATTCCGTCAAAGCAGTTAGCAGCGTCGGCGCGACCAGCATCTTGCTTGCCGCGTGAGGAGAGTGTGTCACCTTTGCGCCCGGGACAGGGCCTAACGGCCGGTGAGTTAACCTGGCGAAGTGACCAGTTCCGGCCCGGCCCCGCCCCCGCTGGAAGGCAGCGACCGGCTGATCACCGGCATGATCACCGGAGGCTGGGCGATTGCCCTGATCGTCCTGCTCATCCTGCACGGGCAGCTGGCGGCGGCCGACCGCTGGTGGATCTGGACGGCGGCCGCCGGCCTGGCTATCGGGCTCTTCGGGCTGGTCTTCGTCCCGTGGCTGAAGCGCTCGCGCACGCGCGCCGCCGAGCGCCGGGCCGCCAGCGGCGGGAGCGGGAACAGCGTCAGCTAACCGCGCTGGCCGGCCGCGTCCCGGCCAGGCTGCGGGGAAGCCGCAGCGCTCCCGTGACGAGCCGCCTAGTCCAGTTCCTCGAAGACGGTGTCGGTCATCGAGACACCCGCGGCGTCAACCAGGTCGTAGCCCACCTCGTCGATGACCGGCACGTGCGGGCCGTGGCTCGGGCCCTCGGCCGCCGCCTCGGAATGCGCACCGCAACCGTGATCGAGTGATACGACCCGGCCGTCATCGGGCGCGTACTCGTTGGCGCAGACACCGAAGATCCGGCCCAGCGGACCGCCCAGCCGGACCAGGAAGCCGCAGGTGACGCAGGGCCCCGGGGCGGCATGCGCCAGCGGCGTCCCCGGCCCGTGATCGCTGGTGTACCAGCGGATGGCGGTGGCATCGCGGCCGATCGCCGACAGCACCCTGGCGCGCCCGGCGGCAGCGTGCTCAGCCGCCCGCGACCCTTCGGCTGGCCCGAGCGACACCGGCAGCTCGCTGTCGGCACTCCAGCTCTCGCCGCCCTCCCAGTCCAGCAGGCCGTCGTCGCCTTCCAGCACGGTGACGGGCACCAGCCGCTCGTCGTCGGACGGAGCCGGCATGATGTCCCCGACGCCGATGTCACCAGGCCGCACCCGCTCGCTCCACGGCAGCCAGTCGGGGGCGAGCAGCGACTCCGGACCCGGCAGCAGCACGCTCTCGCTGACGGTGACCAGCTTGGCCCGCGATGCCCTGGTCACCGTGACCGCCCAGCGCCACCCCAGGTAGGCGGGATCAAGGCAGCTGAACAGATGGGTCACGACGCGATCGCCGTCCGCCTGCGCGCCGACGTGCTCGCCGACCTGCCCGGGGCCGGCCAGCTCATCGGCGGCGGCACGGGCCAGGTCGGTGGCCTGGAGGCAGGCCTCGTCAAGTTCCCTGGTGCGGGTGCGAATCTGGCTCACGTTTAGTAATTGTCCCTCATCCGCGCGAGTGCATGCGCCCGGCGGCCATGCGGGCAGCGCCGTCGTCCCGCGAGGCGGCGCTCGCCGGATGCCCGCGAAGGCAGAATACTGGGAGCGTGGGCGAGTCGGGTGCGGGTACGCGGGCCAAGCGGGCCGGGCGATCCTTCGTCTCTGTCTCGCAGACCGCCGGCCGGGCCGGCGCCGCCGTCGCGGGCGGCGCCGGGCGCATCGTCCACCGCCTGACCAGGGCATCGGGCGCCGGCCGCACCGGGCTGGCCAATCTCATCGAGCTGACGGCGGCCGGCAACTTCGGCGACGCGTTCGTCACGGTGGCGCTGGCCGGAACCTTGTTCTTCAGCGTCTCGCTCCAGCAGGCGCGCAGTGCGGTCGCGGTCGCCCTGATCTTCACTTTTGCGCCCTTCGCGGTGCTCGCGCCCTTCGTCGGCCCGATGCTCGACCGCGTACAGCAAGGTCGCCGTTACATCCTGGCGGGCACGCTGCTGATGCGCGGCCTGCTCTGCTGGGGGATGTCCGCAGCCCTGCACGGCGATCCGATCACGCTGTTCCCGGCGGCGTTCGGGGTGCTGATCCTGCAGAAGGCCTACAACGTGACCCGGGCCGCGGTAACGCCGCGGCTGCTGCCCGAGGAGCTGACCCTGGTGTCGGCCAACGCGCGATCCACGCTGGCCGGGATCATCGCCTCTACGCTGGGTGTGGGTGTTGCCGCGGGCGTCGAATGGACAGCGGGCGCGGCCTGGGTCCTGCGGGTGGGCACGCTTATCTACATCGCCGGAACAGTACTCGGCCTCCGGCTGCCGGACAGCGTCGACACTCCGGGCGCCGCAGCGGACCGGCAGCAGACCCAGCCGGAGCAGCCCGTCGCGGATCTCAGCCGCCCCGGGCGGACTGCGACGGCGGGAGCCGGGTACTCCCGGCCAGGGCGGACTGCGACGGCGGGAGCCGGGTACTCCCGGCCAGGGCGGCCGCCCGGCGGCCATCCCAGCGAGCCCGGCCAGGCCGGGCCCACCCGGCCGCTGCCGGCCAGGAGCCGCCGTGGCCTGCGGGCGCTGCGTAGCGTCGGGCCCGTTGTCGGCGAGGCCATGCGCGGTAATGCCGCGCTCCGGGCCTTCTCCGGCTTCATGCTGCTGTTCCTGGCCTTCCTGCTGCGCGCCGATCACTTCCGCGGGCTGTCGCACAACGCCGCGCTGGGCGCCCTGGCCGGAGCCGTCGCCGTGGGCGGGTTCATCGGCACGGCGGTGGGCTCGAAGCTGCGCTCGCGACGGCCGCACCTGATCGTGTTCGGCATGCTGGCGCTGGCCACGGTGGTCACCGGGGCAGCGGCCTGGTACTTCAGTCTCTGGACGGCGCTCGCCGTGGCCTTCGTCGCGGCCATCTCCCAGTCACTGGTCAAGCTCGCGCTGGACTCGACCATCCAGCGCGAGATAGGAGAGAACATCCGCTCGTCCACCTTCGCTGTCTCCGAGACCCTGAACCAGCTGTCCTGGGTACTCGGCGGCCTGGCCGGGCTAGCCCTGTCGCTCACGTCCAGCGGGGTCGCTGGCCTGAGCGTGGCAGCCGCGGGGCTGGCGACCGCGTTCGTGCTGCTGCTGGCGGGCCGGCGGCGGATGGCCCTGCGGGCGCACAGCAGGGCGCTGCGGGAGCCGGAGGCTCAGGCCCGGTAACCGCGCCGACCGCAGGGGCAGGATCCGCGCGGTCAGATTTCCAGGTCCGCGGCAACGGCCCGGAGCACCGCCGCGATCTTCTTGGCGTCCCGGCCGTCCGGGTGCTTTCCGCGCCGGTAGGTATTCGAGACCCCGTCGAGCAGCTTGATCAGATCCTCGACGATCACGACCATCTCGTCCGGGCTCTTCCTGCTGGCCTTCGCCACGGTGGGCAGCGGATCGAGCACCCGCACCTGAAGCGCCTGGGTACCCCGCCTGCCCTCGGCAACGCCGAACTCTACGCGCTGGCCGGGCCGCAGCCCCGCGACGCCGGGATCCAGCGCCGCCTTGTGCACGAAGACCTCACCCCCGTCGTCGCGGGTGAGAAAGCCGAACCCTTTGTCGGCGTCATACCATTTGACCTTGCCAGTGGGCACGGGCGGGACCTTACGCGAGGAGGACAGACAGAGTGTGCCGCCGGAGCCCGGCCGCGTCACCAGGTTATCGGTATGCGCTCGATCCGGCTGATGCTGGCCCGGTACACGCCTGGCCACGCTGTGCCCGCGGCCGCGGCCAGTCGCCGGTGCGCTGGACTGTCACCTGTCGTGGCACTCAGCCGATCCGGTGCGGCCGGTTCCACGGCGGGGAGGCCGGAGTCCGCGGCCCTTTCCTCAGTCGCCAGCCCAGGTAGGCGGCGCCAAGTACGGCGCCGATGCGGCTCAGGTAGCTGCCGGACGTCCACGCCTCGTGCACGTAGCGGCCGGCCGACGCGTGCTCGCCGCCGAGTGCCACGGCCGCCAGGCTCCCGACGATGACCAGCAGCAGCGGGCCGCCCAGGCCGATCCACTTGTCGCGGAAATCCCAGGTCCTGGACAGCAGCGCCACCAGGGCACCGATCAGCCAGGCGGGCGGGAAGATCAGGCCGCCCAGGCCGAGGATCACGATGGCACTGAATTCCAGCGGCCTGGTCACCGCGACGCTCCCGACCCGCCGCGCCAGGACGCCCGGTGCCGCGGCTGCTGCCGGAGCCGGCCGGCGGCCATCCTGCTGCTGCGGGCCGCTCAGATCGCGCTGCCGCGGCCGGCCCGGCCCGTCCATGTCCGGGGCCATGTCCGGGCCTACGTCCGGCCGGGAGGCGCTCAGCTCGTCCTCGCGGGGCCCGGCCGGGGCCGCCGATGGCCATTCCGGACGTTCGGGACGCCCGGGCCGGCCGGAAGGCGGCAGCGTGACCGGCTGCGCGGGATGGCCATTCGCGGCGGGCTGGGTGGAGGCGGAGGGCTGCGCAGGGCCGGGCGGGCGCCACCGTCCTGCCCCCGGCCCGCTCTGGATCGGGTTCTCCCCCGCCGGGGGCCGCCCGGACGGCTGCGCCGCCGGTGACCTGCCGGACAGCTCCCGGCTGGCCAGTGCCTGGTCGTCGTCGAGGGGCGAAGCGGGGCCGGGCACCACGAAGCCGGCGGCCGTCCCGCTCAGGCCGGCCTGCCGGGATCCGCGCCGGCGCTGCGGGCCGGTCGGCTGCGCGGCGGGCTCTGGCAGCGGCTGCCCGCGGACGGCGGCCAGCCGGGCCCGCTCATGATCAACAAGCGTGGCCGGGTCACCGAAGCCGGACAGCGTCTTCCTCACCTGGGCGCGACTTGCCCGCGGACCTCCGCTGCTGCGCTCGATAACCTCGTGCATCCGGGCCAGGAACGCGCGCCGGTCCTCCGGGCTGAGCTGATCACGCGCCGCGACCGACACCCGGTTGAGGTAGTCGCGGATCAGCTGCTCGGTCGGGGGGTTCATGCGCCGATAATCCCTCCTCAGGGCTACCTTGTGGAGCCGGCACGCGTGATTAAATCCAGGCCCGGCTGCCGTCCGGCCCGGCGGTGCGCCGGCCAGGGGACCGCAGCCGCCACATTAACGGCAGCCTCCCGGCAGCTGCAGACCTCCCAACGCCGAGGAGGTGGCCCCGGCAGAGCCGGGGCCACCTCCTGTCGCTGGTAGCTGGCGCAGGCCAGCCAGTCAGTACGGCCTTCTCGCCCGCCGGTACCGCCGCGCGGCGGTACCGGAAACGGACTAGAAGTCCATGTCACCGCCGCCGGGAGCAGCAGGAGCCTTCTCCTTCTCCGGCTTCTCCGCGATCACTGCCTCGGTGGTCAGGAACAGTGCCGCGATCGAGGCTGCGTTCTGCAGCGCAGAGCGCGTGACCTTGGCCGGGTCGATGATGCCGTGCTTGAACATGTCGACATACTCGCCGGTCGATGCGTCCAGGCCGTGGCCCGGCTTCAGCGACCGCACCTTCTCGGCCACCACGCCGCCCTCCAGGCCGGCGTTGATCGCGATCTGCTTGAGCGGCTCGTCCAGCGCACGGCGCACGATGGTCGCGCCGGTCGCCTCGTCTCCGGCCAGCTCGAGCTTCTCGAACGCGGCCAGGCCGGCCTGCAGGAGCGCGACGCCGCCGCCGGCGACGATGCCCTCCTCGACCGCAGCCTTGGCGTTGCGGACCGCGTCCTCGATCCGGTGCTTGCGCTCCTTCAGCTCGACCTCGGTCGCCGCGCCGGCCTTGATGACCGCCACGCCGCCCGCCAGCTTCGCCAGCCGCTCCTGCAGCTTCTCCTTGTCGTAATCGGAGTCAGAACCGTCGATCTCGGCCCGGATCTGGTTCACCCGGCCGGAGATCTGCTCCGCGTCCCCGGCACCGTCGACGATGGTCGTCTCGTCCTTGGTGACGGTCACCTTGCGGGCCCGGCCCAGCAGGTCCAGGTCAGCGTTCTCGAGCTTGAGCCCGACTTCCTCGCTGATCACCTGGCCGCCGGTCAGGATGGCGATGTCGCCCAGCATGGCCTTGCGCCGGTCACCGAAGCCAGGAGCCTTCACCGCGACAGACTTGAACAGGCCGCGGATCTTGTTGACCACCAGGGTCGCCAGCGCCTCGCCCTCGACATCCTCAGCGAGGATCACCAGCGGCTTGCCCGACTGCACCACCTTGTCCAGCAGCGGCAGCAGGTCCTTGTTGGCCGAGATCTTCGAGTTGACGATCAGGATGTAGGGGTCCTCCAGGACTGCCTCCATCCGCTCCGGGTCCGTCACGAAGTAATGCGAGATGTAGCCCTTGTCGAACCGCATCCCCTCGGTGAGCTCCAGCTCCAGGCCGAAGGTGTTGCTCTCCTCGACCGTGATGACGCCTTCCTTGCCCACCTTGTCCATCGCCTCGGCGATCATCTCGCCGATAGCGCTGTCCCCGGCGGAGATCGACGCCGTCGAGGCGATCTGCTCCTTGGTCTCCACATCCTTGGCCAGCTTGGACAGCTCCTCGCTGACCCGCTCCACGGCGGCCTCGATGCCCCGCTTCAGCGACATCGGGTTGGCGCCCGCGGCCACGTTACGCAGGCCCTCGCGCACCAGCGCCTGGGCCAGCACCGTCGCCGTGGTCGTGCCATCGCCCGCCACGTCGTCGGTCTTCTTCGCTACTTCCTTGACTAGCTCCGCGCCGATCTTCTCCCACGGGTCCTCGAGCTCGATCTCCTTCGCGATGGACACGCCATCGTTGGTGATCGTGGGGGCACCCCACTTCTTCTCGAGCACCACGTTGCGGCCCTTCGGGCCCAGGGTCACCTTCACGGCGTCGGCTAGCTGGTTCATGCCGCGCTCGAGGCCGCGCCTGGCGTCCTCATCGAACGCGATCATCTTCGCTGCCATAGGCTCCAGTCCTCCGGAACTTTTTGCCTTTGCGCGCCCACCGGGCCGAAGCCCGCGACGGACGGCTCGCTAGCGGCAGTCCCTGCCTGCCCACACGACGAGCCTCATCGCCCCGATCGCGCCACTGTAAATTGTCACTCTCACCCCGAGAGTGCTAACGACTTGTTTAGCACTCTCGGCACGAGAGTGCAAGCTGAGCGGCCGCCCGCACGGACCGTGGCCATGAATGCGGCAGGCCCGGCACCCCGCTGACGGGGTGCCGGGCCTGCCGGCGCGTCAGTGAGCGACCTAGACGGTCCGCACGGCCTCAGCCTGCGGCCCCCGGTCACTCTGAGTGATCTCGAACTCCACCCGCTGGCCTTCTTCAAGGCTGCGGTAGCCATCCGCCTGGATAGCTGAGAAGTGGACGAATACGTCCCTACCACCGTCAACAGCGATGAAGCCGTAGCCCTTATCCGCGTTGAACCATTTGACGGTGCCCTGAGCCATTACCAACAACTCCCTAACTCCGCTCGGGCTGCGGGTTCCGCCCACGCAACGCGGGACCCGTGTGATCGCGGGAAGTCCAGGCGTCACGAGCAAGCACAGCTTGCCGCTCCCGCTGCACCTGAGCGACCGCTCACGACTTTACATCGTGCGGTGCCCCGCCGCGTCCACTTGGTCCCCGAAACCCCGGCAGCAAGCCGACCGCCTGCCGCGCAAGCCCCTGCCCGGCAGGCAGTATCGGCTCGCGGCGGGGCTAGCCGCCCGCGACGGCCGGGATGACCGAGACCTGAATCCCGGCTGGCACCGGGGTATCAAGTCCCTGCGCGAGCCGGACGTCCTCGTCACCCACGTAGACGTTGACGAAACGCCGCAGCTGCCCCGCATCGTCCAGGATGCGGCCGCCGAGGCCCGGATAGGCCCGGTCCAGCCCGGCGATCACCTCGCGCAGTGAGCCGGGCTCGGCCGCGACCTCCTTGGCGCCCCCGGTATAGGAACGCAAGATGGTCGGGATGCGGACCGACACGCTCATGCCCTGCCTGCCTCTCGCGCTAGAGCGGCTTCCTCGGCCGCCTCGAAGGCCGCGAGCGTCGGGCGGATCGGCGTCAGCCCGCCGATGGTGCCGGCCACCGCGTCCAGCGTCTTCAGCCCGTCACCGGAATTGATGATGACCGTTTCCGCGTCCGGGTCGATCTGGCCAGCCGCCAGCAGCTTGCGGAGCACCGCCAGGGTGACGCCGCCCGCGGTCTCGCCGAAGATGCCCTCCGTAGACGCCAGCAGCCTGATCGCGGCCACGATCTCGTCATCGGACACGTCGGCGACGGCCCCGCCGCTGCGCCGCACGACATCGAGGACGTACGGCCCGTCGGCGGGGTTCCCGATCGCCAGCGACTTCGCGACCGTGGCCGGCCGTACCGGCTGCACCACGTCGTGGCCGGCCCGGAATGCCGCGGCCACCGGCGAGCAGCCCGTTGCCTGCGCTCCGTAGACCCGGCAGTCCGTGCCGGGGACCAGGCCGAGTTCGGTGAACTCGCGGAAAGCCTTGTCGATCTTGACCAGCTGAGCGCCGGACGCTACCGGCACGACAATCTGCTGCGGCAGCCGCCAGCCCAGCTGCTCGGCGATCTCATAGCCGATGGTCTTGGAGCCCTCGGCGTAGTAGGGCCGGACGTTCACGTTGACGAAGGCCCAGTCCTCGCGGTCATCAGCCAGCTCCGACGCGAGCCGGTTCACGTCGTCGTAGCTGCCGTCGACCGCCACCAGGGCGCCGCCGTGCACCGCCGTCGCAATGATCTTCTGCGGCTCCAGGTCGGCGGGCACGAGCACGACGGAATGGATGCCGGCCCTGGCGGCCGCCGCGGCGACGGCGTGCGCGAGGTTGCCGGTCGACGGGCAGGCAAGCACCTTGAAGCCGAGCTCGACCGCGGCGGCCAGCGCCACCGCGACGACACGGTCCTTGAAGGAGTGAGTGGGGTTGGACCGCTCGTCCTTGATCCACAGAGTACGGACCCCGATCGCGCGGGCCAGCTGATCGGCCCGGACCAGGCGGGTCCATCCCGGCTCGGTGTTGGGCCGGTCGGCCACATCCGGCGGGACGGGCAGCAAGCTGGCGTAACGCCACAGATTCTGCGGTCCGGCCTCGATCGACTCCCGGCTCAGCGACGGCAGGTCGTAGGCGACCTCGAGCGGGCCGAAGCACTCGGCGCACGCGTGGCCGCTGCCGATGGGATAGCTGTGGCCGCATTCGCGGCAGGACAGGTGGCTGGCATAGCCGAGCCGCGACGGCGCTGTCGTCGTCACTGAAGTACTCACGGGGCGAGGCCTCTCTCCTCATCTGTCCCATCGGCCTTGTGGCCGCGGGCCGGAGTTGGCACCTGTCGCGAGACGACCTCGCCGTAATAGCTGCGATCAGCTGCCGTCAGGCGGCCGCCGCTGCGCGACGCGAGCGCGTGATCATCGCGATGGTTGCCGGGGCTTCACAGGGCCGGTCCCTCCACCCCTCTGGATGAGCGTTATGAAGTTGTATCCATGATTGTAACCGGAGATGGCCGTCCGCTTCCAATCGATCTTCCGCTGCCGCTGCAGCGAGCCGGTGCGGCGGCCGGGTGGCAGCAGCCGATAACCTCGCCGCACATGGGCGAAGCAGCAGCCAGCGGGCGGGTCCTCATTGCCTCCAACCGGGGCCCGGTGTCGTACTCGCTGGGCGACGACGGGAAGCTCACCGTGAGCCGGGGCGGCGGCGGCATGGTCTCCGGCCTGCTGACGGTGGCCAGCCAGGCCGACATGATCTGGGTCTGCGCTGCGCTGAGCGACGCCGACCGGGCAGCCGTGCGGGCGAGCCGCGATGGCGTGCTCGACCTCGGCGGGGCTGTCGGCGACCCGGCCATCCGGATGCTCGACATCTCGCCAGTGACGTTCAACCGCGCCTACAACGCCGTGGCCAACTCAACGCTCTGGTTCGTCCACCACATGCTCTACGACACGCCCACCAGGCCGGTGTTCGGCGTCGCCTTCCGGCGCGAGTGGGAGTCATTCCGCGACTACAACCGGGCATTCGCGAACGCGCTCGCAGCCGCGTCCGGTCCCGCGGCAAACGGCAGCGGGCCGGCGAGGGCCGTGGTGCAGGACTATCACCTGACGCTGGTGCCGCGCATGCTGGCCGAGCTGCGGCCCGAGGTCCCGATCGCGCATTTCTCGCATACGCCCTGGGCGCCGCCCGATTACTACCGCCTGCTGCCGGACAGCATCGGCCGCGAGGTGCTGGCCGGGATCCTGGGCGCCGACCACGCGGGATTCCTGTGCCAGCGCTGGGCGGATGCCTTCCTGGACTGCTGCGAGTGCTTCCTCGGCGCCGAGGTGGACCGGGGACGGCAGCAAGTCAGCTATGCGGGCCACGTCACCGGCATCGGCGTGCATCCGCTGGGCGTCGACGCCGCCGAGTTGCGCAGCCGCGCCGCCGAGCCGGATGTGCAGGCCCGGATGAGGACGCTGGGCGACGCCGTCGGCGACCGGAAGCTCATCGTCCGGATCGACCGGACCGAGCTCTCCAAGAACATCGTCCGGGGGCTCGCCGCCTATCGCGAGCTGCTGCTCACGCATCCGCAGTGGCGAGGACGGATCATGCACATTGCCTTCGCCTATCCGTCCCGGCATGACCTGCCGGAGTACCGCGAGTACACGGCCACCGTGCAGCGGCTGGCCGGGCAGATCGAGGACGAGTTCGGCACGCCGGACTGGGATCCGCTGATCTTGCAGGTCAATGACGACTACGCGCGCTCTCTCGCGGCCTACCGGCTGGCCGACGTGCTGCTGGTCAACCCGATCAGGGACGGCATGAACCTGGTGGCCAAGGAAGGCCCGATCCTGTCGGACCGCGGCTGTGCCCTGGTGCTGTCGAGGGAGGCCGGCGCGGCGGCAGAGCTGGGCGAGGCCGCCTTGATGATCAACCCGTTCGACGTGTCCGGCACGGCCGAGGCCATGCACCAGGCGCTGTCGATGAGTGACGACGAGCGCACCCGGCGCGCCGCGGCCCTGGCCCGCGCAGGCGCGGCCATGCCGCCCACGAGATGGCTCGCCGAGCAGCTGGCCGCTCTCGATCGGCGCACGGTCAGCTGACGCCGGCCGCCGCGCTCATCCCGGCCGCCAGCGAGTTCAGCAGCGTGACGACGCCGTCCGGGCCGTCCACCAGCAGGTCAGCCTCCTGCGCCAGGGCCGGGACCTCGGCCGAGCCGCTGCAGACGGTCAGGCCGGGAATGCCCTCGTCGCGCAGCTCCCTGATGGCCTGGAACGCAGGCCGGTCGCCGAGGTCATCACCGCAGAACATGGCCGCGGCCGGGCCTCGCTCGGCCGCCAGCCGCTTCAGCGCCTTGCCCTTGTCTGAGCCCGGCGGCCGCAGCTCCAGGACGTAACGGCCCGGCTCAGCCGCCAGCCCGGTCCGGGCCGCCAGCTGGGTCAGCGGGCCGCTGATCCGGTCCAGGGCCTGCTGCGGGTCGGCCGCGCGGCGGGTATGCACGGCCAGCGCGTCGCCCTTGTCCTCGATCCACGTTCCCTCGGCGGCGCCTGCCGCCGCCAGCAGCGCGGGAAGCTCCGTGCGGGCCTCGGCGAGGCCGGGCGGCGGCGGCGGCGCGGTCAGCCTGCCACCGGTCCAGCTCTGCCTGCCGTAGTGACCCAGCACGATCACCCCGGGCACGGACTCCAGCCGGGCGAACTCGACGGCCTCGAGCGCGGGCCTGCCGGTGATGATCGCCACCGTGCCGGCCAGAGCTGAGAGGTCGCGCAGCACCGCGATCGCGCCGGGGAGCGCCCTGGCCCTGGCGGGATCCGCCACGATCGGCGCGAGGGTGCCGTCGAAGTCCAGGCCGACGAGCGACCGCCGCGGTGCGGCGAGCAGCGCAGCGAGGCCCGCCCGGCCGGCCTCGGAGCGCGGCACGGGCAGGGCTGAGGCCGGCCCGCCCGGCGGCTCCGGCGCGGCCATCAGTCCAGCCGCGCCGAGCGCAGCCGCTGCCGCCGGCCCCGCTGGCGGCGCAGCCTGGCCACCAGGGCAGGGTCGAACTCGGCGGCCTCGGGCCGGTCGATCAGCTCGTTGAGCAGCTGGTAATACCTGGTCACCGGGATGCCGAACACCTCCAGGATCTCTCGCTCCTTCGCTCCGGGAAACCGCCACCAGCCTCGCTCGAACGCCAGGATGCGCTTATCTCGCTCAGACAGCGCAGCCACCTGGCCTCCCGGCAATTGGGTCAGACCTTCATCGTAGGCAACCAGCGCGACCATGGCAGCGACGTCATCTATGCTCAGCCTCCCCGGCAACGTACGCTCACGGTTCGTGACTTCCTTTGACTTTCTGACCTTCCTGACGGACTACGGCCTGGAGGACGGGTTCGTCGCAACCTGCCACGGCGTCGCGGCCCGGATCGCGCCCGCCGCCAGGATCATTGACATCACTCACCTGATCCAGCCCGGTGATGTCCGCCGCGGCGCCGCCGTCCTCGCTCAGACCATCGCGCATTTCCCGCCCGCGGTGCACGTCGGCGTGGTAGACCCCGGAGTCGGCACGGCCCGCCGCGCCATCGCCGTGCAGGCCGGCGGCAGCGTGCTGATAGGACCCGACAACGGGCTGCTGTCCTGGGCATTCGGCGCCCTCGGCGGAGCCGAGCGGGCCGTCCAGCTCACCAACGACGAGCTATGGCTGCACCCGGTGTCGGCCACCTTCCACGGGCGCGACATCTTCGTGCCGGTGGCGGCGCACCTGGCGACGGGCACGGAACTGATGGCGGCGGGCGAGGAGATCGACCTCGCGGACCTGGTCACCCTCCCGGCGCCCACCAGCCGGATGCAGGGCGGCGAGGCCGAGGGCGAGGTGATGTCGATCGACCGGTTCGGCAATGTGCAGCTGTCCATTCCTGCCGCTGACGCGGGCCTGCTGGGCATCGGCATCGGCTCCGCGCTCGTGGTCCGCTGCGGCCGGCGCCAGCTCACGGTTCCCTACCTGGAGACCTTCGCCGCCGTGGCACCCGGCGAGATCGTCGCCTTCACCGACAGCGCCGGGCTCATCTCGCTGGCCGTCAATGCCGGCGACGCGGCCCAGCAGCTGGGCCTGCCGCCCGGCGCCCACGTCCGGCTAGCGCCCGCGGCCCAGCCCTGAGATCCAGCCCTGAGATCCGGGCCTGAGATCCGGGCCTGAGATCCGCTCCTGAGCAGGCGGCCCGATGGCCGGCGAGAATTACCCAGATGGCACATAACCAGCTCTAACGTGGCAGAATGCGGGTGACTCCCCGCACGGAAGGCAAGGACGGCGTGCCGCTGAGGTTTCCCCGCCCGGTCACGGCATTGCTGGCCATGGGGCTGGCGTGTGCCTCGATCGCGCTGTGCTGCGCGCCTGCGCTGGCCGACCAGGTGCGGCAGGGCGAGTGGTGGCTGACCAAGCTGGGCATCACCGAGGCCTGGCAGGCCAGCCGGGGCTCGGGCGTCACGGTGGCGGTGCTGAGCGATGGCGTCAACGGCGCCCAGGCCGACCTGGCCGGCGCGGTGGTCAGCGGACCTGACTACACGAACTCGGGCCAGCCGGCCGGGCCGTACTTCGGGTTGCAGGGAACGGCCATCGCGAGCCTCATCGCCGGGCACGGTCATGGAGCAGCCGGCTCCTCGGGGATGGCCGGCGTTGCGCCTGCGGCCAGGATCCTGTCGGTCCGTGTCGCCCTTCCGGCCGCCGATCCGCAGCCGGCCAGCGATCCTGCGGTGGCCGCCGGCCTGCCCGGGGCCATCGCCAGCGGCATCCGGTATGCGGTCGCCCACGGCGCCACGGTGATCGACCTGCCGATCGATCCCGGTGAGCCCACTGGCACCCAGGCAGGCGCAGCGTCCGCAGCGGGCGGCAGTGCCGCCGAGCGGGCCGCGGCCGCCTACGCGCTGAGCCGCAACGTCGTGCTCGTGGCACCAGCCGGCGACGACGGCGCCAGCACCGATGCGGCGAACTACCCGGCGGCCTATCCGGGCGTGATCGCAGTCGGGGCGGTCGACAGCAACTTCACGAAGGCCTTCTTTTCCAGCCAGCAGCCCTACGTCGCGATCACGGCGGCCGGGGTCGACGTTGTCGCGGCGACCGCCAGCGGCGGCTACCAGACGATGAGCAGTACCAGCGCGGCGAGCGCGATGGTGGCCGGTATCGCCGCGCTGATCAGATCACGTTTCCCCAGCCTGTCGGCTGCCCTGGTCACCAGGGCGATGACCAGCAGCGCTGTCGACCGGACGGCTGGCGGCCTCCGCAGCGGATCAGGTTACGGCGTCGTCAATGCCGCGCGGGCACTCAGCGCCGCGGCCGCGCTGCTGCCGTCAGCCGCCCGGCAGGGCGGCGCGCTGCCGCGGGTGGAGCCTGCCCCGCCGCCGGCGCCGTCAGCCCGGGCCGCCCTGAATCGGCGCCTGCTGCGCGACCTGTCCCTCTCGGCCGGAGTTCTCGTCGCGCTGCTGCTCCTGATTGCCATCTACGCAGCCGTGAGCGCGCTCCGGAGGCGCGCTGCCGCGGCTGGCCCGCAGGGGCGCGGAGCGGCCCCGCGCACGGCGTTCGCCACGGGCGGCAATGACGACCGGATGCTGGAGTTCTTCGCCGCGCCGGCGGCCCAGCCGACCGCGGCCGCCGCTGATACGGCTGCTACTGATACGGCCGCCGACGCGGCGCTGCCACGCCGGCCGTCCGGGGCCGTGACCGCCTCGCGGACTGCCCCGCGGCGGCCGGAAGTCTCCGGCTCGCCGCCCTGGGGACCTGCGCCTGAACCTTCGGGCGAGCTGCCGTGGAGTGCGCTGCCGGCGTCCGCGGGCGCTGGCCGCGCTGCCGGGACGCCGCAGCGCCAGGGCTCCTCGTGGGGCGGCTCAGCCGCATTGCCCAGCCCGGCCAGCACGGACGGACCGACCCGGGCGGACGCCGCCGGCCCGCAGCGGCCCCCCCGGCGGCTCTCATGGCTGGCCAGCCGCTGGCGTAGCGCGGCGGCGCGCGCGAACGACGCGCAGACGCCTGGCATCGCCGCCACCTCCGGCCGCACCCCCGGTCCGAGCCGCGCTCCCGGTCCGAGCCGCGCTGCCGGTCCGAGCCGCGCTGCCGGTCCGAGCCGCACTCCCGGTCCGAGCCGCGCTGCCGCTGCTGGCCGCACTGGCACGGCCGGCGGGCCAGCCTCCCCCGGCCGGGGCGCCGACGCCAGCCGCACCGCCTCCGGCCGCCCGCCCACCGGCCGCACCGGCCGCACCGATCACGGCGCCGCTGCGTCCCGTCCCGCCCCGGACGCTGCCGCATACTGGCCCGCCGCCGAGGCTGAGGGCGCGGCCGACACCGGCCGCGGCTGGGACGCCGCCGCCGCCACGGAGAACTTCCCCGCCTACCCCGGCGAGTTATCCCCGCCCGCCTAGTCCCAGCGCCCGCAGGCATATCCGGTGCCCGGACCTGCGGCCAGGCTCCGGCAGGCGTCGCGGGCCGGCCCTCCGCGCCAGCCCGCCAGTCCCGGAAAGCCGGCTACCGCCTATCCCACCCGGCTATCCGCGCGGGCTGGCCGCGAGTTGCTCCTTGCGCACCGACGCGTAGATCGGCATGTATTCCTGCCCGGACAGGGCCTGGATGGCCCGCATGACCTCGTCGGTCACCGCCCGCCGCTGCCGGGCGCCATGCGGCTGGTCCCGGTAGCCGTCAAAGGTCAGCGGCTTGCCGATCTTGATCTGGATCTGGCCGGGCCGCGGCACCCGGTGACCGGGCGGCAGGACGCGCTCCGTCCCGATCATGGCGACCGGGACGACGGGCGCGCCCGAGTTCAGCGCCAGCCAGCCAACCCCGGTGCGGCCCCGGTACAGCCGCCCGTCCGGCGACCGGGTGCCCTCGGGATAGATGCCGAACAGGTCTCCGGCCTTCAGCCGCGCCAGCGCCGCCTCCAGCATGTCCTGGGCGGCCCTGGCCCCCGCCCGGTCCACCGCCAGCTGGTTGGTGGCCCGCAGGTAGGCGCCGACAGCGCGATCGCGCAGCCGCGTCCCGGTGAAGTACTCGGACTTGGCCGCGAAGCTGAGCGGGCGGTCCAGCATGAAGGGCAGGAAGATGGAGTCCACGACCGAGAGATGGTTCGAGGCCACGATGGCCGCGCCGGCCGGCGGGATGTTGCCGGCGCCCGTGACCTCGGGCCGGGCTAGCAGCCGCAGGAAAGGTCCCGCGAGCACCCTCGACAACTGATACTGCACGGGCCCTCCCAGGTGGACTTCCGGCGGTCCAGGGCGGCGTTCCCCAGGTCAGCGCCGGTCAGCACGTCACAGATTAGCCGCCCGGCCGGGACCGTGCGGCAGTCCGGTCCTTAGTTGCCATACCGGACATACCGTCGGCGCCCTCCAGCCCGGCGATTCCGGTCACGATCACGATGGCCAGCGGCAGCGCAAACGGCAGGCCGGCGGCCGGGACGCTGACACCGGAGTCATCAGCCAGCCAGCCGAGCAGCCCGGCCAGCCAGACCGCGGTGAGCAGCGGGCGGAGCAGCGGCTGCGCGGCCAGCGCACGGGCCAGGGTCCGCAGCCGGAACCAGCCGGGCCGGGCCAGCATCAGCCCGGTCACGGCGACCACTGCCGGGACCAGGGGCGTGAACCAGGTCCCGGTGAGCGAGCCGGCATTGGCGCTCGCCTTGCGCTGCAGGATGCTGCCCGCCGAGCCGTGCAGCACCTGCCCGACGAAGGCGCCGATATCGGAGCTGCCGGTGACGGCGGGGAACAGGTAATTGAGCACGGCGACGGCTGCGATCACCGCGATCCCGCTGACCGCGATCAGCATCGCCCGGCCGGCCGTGATCCGGGCACCGCCGATGGCCGCTAGCAGCAGCAGGAAGCAGGGCACCATGGCCATGGTGCCGCCGACCTTCGCGCCGAACTCGGGCCAGCCGCAGGCCACCACCGCGAACAGCCCGATGGCGCCGGCCGTGGCAACGGCGCGGCTGCGGCGGCCGGCCCGCAGCGCCGGAAGAGCGGCCCAGGCCGCCCAGATGAGCGCTCCGGCCGCGTAGCTGACGAGCGCGCAGTTGCCGATCCCGTAGTACCGGCCGCCCACCAGCCCGGCCTGCCCGAACGGCGCATCGCGCTGCAGATGAGAGCCGGTGATCACGTCCAGGGCGATGACGAGCACCGTGACGGCCGACACGAAGCCCGGCGGGCCGAGCGGGCTGCGGCGCCACGGCCCGGCGAGCGCCAGGGCCGCGATCACCGCGGACCACCCGAGCCCGAGGCCGTAGAGCAGCAGCGCCGGGTGCGGCAGTACCGGCCAGGGGACCAGGCCGGCCAGGACGGTGCCGGCCGACACGGCCGCAGCGCTCACCAGCGCGACCCGGTAGGCGGTCCGCCGCCGGCGCCGGCGGCCGACCTCGCCGCCGCGCAACGCCAGGGCGATCACCAGCACGATCAGCATCTCGGCCGCCGCGTAGCCGAGGAAGAACCAGCCGGCCGTGGTCCGGTAGACCTGCACGACGGTGTCCTGGCCGATCAGCGCGCGGACGGCCGCGGCGAGCGGCCCGCGCCCGGTGCGCATGATCGGCGATCCCACGGCGGCGGCCGGCCTGGGCTGCGCGCGCCAGCGCAGCACGCTCACGGTCAGGTCGGTGATCGTCACCAGGCCAGGGCGGCGGGTTGAGGCCGCCGTCAGCAGGCCGCGGGAGTACCCGGGCCCGCTCACGATGATGGCCTGCAGGTGCGGGACCGGGCCGTCGGCGAGCCCGGCCACGACGACGATGGCCCCGGCGGGCGCCGCGGCGATGATGCGCTCGGCAGCCTGGTCCGCCGACCGGAGCGCGCGGGCCCGCGCGGCCGGCCCCTGCCGGGCCGAGGCAGGCGGCAGGCTGCCGAGCCCGGCGACCGTCAGCGGGCAGTTCCGGATGGCAGAACGGGCATCCGTCCCCGCACCGGGCACGTAGCTGGCGACATTTCCGGCCTGACTCGCGAGGGCCAGCGCGCCGCCTGGTCCGACCGCCGTCGCGCACTGCCCTGGCCCGGCAGCCGTCGCCAGCAGGCCCCAGTCCGGTCTGGTGCTGAATTGCTCGTTGTACCTGACGAGTCGCGGCATCGCGGCCAGATGCGCGGGCCAGGCCTCGTTCTGGCTGGTCGTACTGCTGGCTGGCGCGGCGGCCGTGGGGGTAACGGCCGGGAGCGGGGCGCACCTGCCGGAAGGCAGCCGGTACTGCGCGCTCGCACCGGAGTTCAGGGTCAGGTAGCTGTCCGCCGGGCAGGAGCCGGTCAGCGCGGTCTTGGCGACCAGCGATCCGGCCGAGCCGTCCGCAGCCAGCCGCCACAGCACGGGGGTGACCGCTGGCGTGATATCCGTCCAGCGCAGGCCGGGAATCGTGATCAGCACGACTGACCGGCCGGCCCCGTGAGCCTGCGTGGCCGCGCCGCCGGCCGCCATCGCGGCGGCCGGTGCGAGCAGCGCGGCGAGCATGCCGCAGCCGGCCATCGCCGCCCGCGCCAGCCACGCTTTCACGTCGTTAACCGTATCCGCCCCGGTCACAGAGCTGGGCGCGATGCGGGGGCGCTGCCCGCCGCCTCCCGCCGGGGCAGTGCGCCGGGCGACCGGCCGGCGAAGTTTGCCGGCAAGCGTGCACCCGATAGCCAGATGCGGCGTCCTGTTAGGCAGGGCCAGCTAACAGTGATATGCCCGTCTGCCGCCTGCCACGGCCGGCCCGGGCAATCCGGTAACACGATGTGGCAGGTAAACGACATGGCGGACTCACAGCCGGGATCTCGCGCCCGTGCCATCGCCACGAGCTCACCCGTCCGCACCCGGCCGGCGGCACGCCGTGGCTAGCGGCGCGGGCCGAGTGCACGGCACGGCATCGGCCTACAACAACTACGGCTGCCGGTGCGAGGCATGCCGCGCCGCGGCCACCGCCGCGCGACGTGCCTGGGTCGAGTCGCTGCGGGACCGGAAATTCGCCGAGGTGCCGCACGGCACGGCCTCCGGTTACCGCAACTGGGGCTGCCGCTGCGGGCAGTGCAGCCGCGTCCGCGCCAGCGAAGCGCGCACTCAGCAGGACAGGAAGCGCGCCAGCGGGGAGTAAGAAGCCGGGCTGGAGCCGGGCCTGCCGTTCTCCGGCATCCAGCCGTCCGCCGCGGCCAGCTGAGCCGCCTTAGTCGAACTCGGTCGGCAGGGCGGGATCACGATGGTGGGCCAGCGCGCGCTGGAGCTGGCGCTCATTGACCCGGCCGGCCGATAGCGGCGGCAGGGAGCCCAGGCTGAACCAGCCGACATCGAGCGTTTCCAGCGCGTCCGGCGGCTGCGTGATGCCGCTGCGGTGGCAGAGGAAGAACAGCTTGTAGACGTGCACGGCCATGGGCGGCGGATTGCCCTGCACCTCACGGTCCCAGCAGGCGATCAGCTTGCCGACAGTGACGTGGTACCCGGTCTCCTCGCGCACCTCCCGGCTGACCGCGGCGGACGGCGCGTCGCCAGGGTCGGCCCAGCCGCCGGGAAGAGACCACAGCCCGTCCGTCCGCTCGCGCATCAGCAGCACGCGCTCCCGCTCATCGAAGACGACCCCGCGCACCTCAGCCTTGGGCGTGGCATAGCCGGAGTCACGGCTGAGCTCCAGCACTAGTTCTGCGGCAGGGCGCCCGGACAGCACAGCCAGCAGCTCCGCGGCCAGCTGCCGGATCTGCTGGTAGCGGTCCAGGTCGTAGTCGTCAGCGCCGAAGGTAAGCCCGTCCTGCGCCAGCGCGGCGAGCTTGATCGCGATGCGCCGGACCGCATCAGCCGAGCTGGTATCGGGCACGTTACCTCCGGGTCATGGTCCAGCGCCGGTCGCGGCGACCGATGATTCCTGTTCCGGCAGCCTGCCTACCATGAACCGCTGGCCGGCACGTTTCCGGCACCCGCTTCGAGTCAGCAAGCCCGCGAATTCGGCCAGCGACATGATGATCATGGACCGGCGGCGGCCGCGCCTGCGATAGCGTGGCCGGGGCCGTCCGCCGGACGCGCCGGGAAAGGGGTGCCTGACATGCCGCGCTATCGCCGGGTCGTGGTCAAGCTCAGCGGCGAGGCGCTGGCGGGATCGGCCGGCTGGGGCGTGGACCCCGCCAGCCTGGCCGAGATCGCGGACGAGGTCCTGTCCGTGCACGATCTCGGCATCCAGGTCGCGGTGGTCATTGGCGGCGGCAACTACTTCAGGGGCCGGATGGCTGACGGATGGGGCATCAGCCGGGCCGAGGCGGACAACATCGGGATGCTCGGCACCGTGATGAACGCGCTGATGCTCCGGGGGGCGCTGACGGCCAGGACAGACAACGACGTGCGCGTGATGACCGCGATGCCGATTCACAGCGTGGCGGAGACCTTCATCCGGCTGCGGGCAGCCCGTCATCTGGAAGTCGGCCTGATCGTGCTGCTGGCCGGCGGCATCGGCCAGCCTTATGTCACGACCGACTACCCGGCGGTGCAGCGGGCGCTGGAACTGGACGCCGACGCGCTGCTGGTCGCCAAGCGCGGCGTGGACGGCGTCTACGACAGCGACCCGAACCTGAATCCCGGTGCCGTGCGCTATTCGCAGCTGACCTATGACGAGGCGCTGGCCGCCGGCGTGCGCGTGATGGACACCAGCGCCTTCGTGCTCGCTAACGAGCAGGACCTCACGATGCACGTCTTCGATGTCAGCGCGGCCGGCGCCATGCGCCAGATCTGCGAAGGCGCGGACCTGGGCACGCGCCTGACGGCCAAGGGGTGAGTGACCGCCGGGCGATCCCGCCCGGCACATGACCCGCGTCACCGGTCAGCGCTCTGTCCGGGATGCGTCCACTCGGGGGCTGAGCAGGTGCATGAGCTGACGGACACGCTCGCACGCCCCCGGCGGTCCGGCCTGATCCGGCCAGATGAGCCGGAGCAGCGTGGCCATGTCCCTCGCGTGCGGCGATGCCCATCCGGTCCACAGCTGACCTGTGCAGCCGGCCTGTTCGAAGAGGCTCTCGAGATCTCCAGCCATCGCCCGAGCGCTCTACCGGGCTGAGCTGCGCAGGGAACCGGGCGGCGGGATCCGCCGGCTACAGACGTGGGCTGCCCATTCCGGGCCCGGGCCGACGGGCGTGCGGATGGCGGCCGCAAAGGTGGAGCCGGTGAGCGGGATCGAAGCGCTGACCTGCCGTTTACAAGACCACGGGCAAACCCGTCGCCCGGAACCACGACCCCCAGCGCAGCAAGCTGTGGGGATTCTGTGGGGATGGACACTCCGCTGGAGGTGTTACGCCTAGCCGAGCAGCTCCGGCGGACGTTGTATCTCCCCGTCCGCAGCAAGCCAGTGCCCTGGGTCAATGGCCTTGAGCAGGCCGCGGTCATCTTCGCCCCGTTCTGCGGCCAGCGCTCGCCCGTAGGGGTATGAGCTTCCGTTATCACGCCGGGCGCTGTGTCCAGGGATTAGGGTCTTCGCCCATGCGGGAGATGCCATCGGGCTGCGCTAGGCGAACAGGCTACGGATGTCGTCGGCGTCCAGCCCGCCGCCGAACATGTTGCCGTCGTCCATGACACTGGCGAACAGCTTCGCCTTCTTGGCCTTCAGCGCCATGACCTTCTCCTCGATGGTGTCCGTGGAGATAAGCCGGTAGACGACCACGTTGCGAGTCTGGCCGATCCGGTGCGTCCGGTCGATGGCCTGGGCCTCGATGGCCGGATTCCACCAGGGGTCGAGCAGGAAGCAGTAGTCGGCCTCGGTCAGGTTGAGCCCGAAGCCGCCCGCCTTGAGGCTGATCAGGAAGACCGGCGCCTTACCGTCCTTGAATCGCTGGAGCACCGCGGGCCGGTTGGTGGTCTTGCCGTCCAGGTAGCAGTACTCCAGGCCAGCCTCATCCAGGCGCGCCCTGACCCGCGACAGGAAGCCGGTGAACTGGCTGAACACCAGCGCGCGGTGCCCGCCCCCGACTACGTCGCGCAGCTGCTCGAGCAGGGCGTCGAGCTTGCTGCACGGCATGCTCTCATGCCCCGCGTCGACCAGCCCGGCGTGCAGGCTGAGCTGCCGCAGCAGCGTGAGGGAGCGGAAGATCGTGAACCGGTTGGCATTCATGTCGCCGATCAGGCCGAGCACCTTCTGCCGCTCCCGCTGCAGGTAGGTTTCGTACAACTTCCGGTGCCGCGGATGCAGGTCGACCTCCAACACCTGCTCCTGCTTGCCCGGCAGGTCGGCGGCCACCTGCTCCTTCGTCCGGCGCTTCATTAGCGGCTTCACTCGGCGCCGCAGCTGCCCGAGCAGCTCGCCCTGGCTGCGCTTCTCGATCGGCCGGGCGTAGTACTCCTGGAACTTCGCCGGGTTGGGGAACAGGCCCGGCGCGGTGATCGACAGCAGCGACCACAGCTCCATCAGGTTGTTCTCCATCGGCGTGCCGGTTATCGCCAGCTTGAACGGCGCGGAGAGGCGCCGGGCGCACTGATAGACCTTGGACTGGTAGTTCTTGACGTTCTGCGCCTCGTCCAGGACCAGGCCGGACCACTCCGCTGCGGAGTAGCGCGCGAAGTCGATCCGCAGCAGCGCGTAAGTGGTAACGACGGCGTCGGCGCCGACGATGATCTCGGCGATGTCCTGGCCGCGCCTGGCCATGGTGTCGGTGATCACCGCCACCTTCAGCCCCGGCGCGAACCTGGCCGCCTCGGCCGCCCAGTTCGACACGACGCTGGTCGGCGCCACGATCAGGAACGGCGGGCGATCCGGCTCGGTCTGCCGCGCATGACAAATCAGCGCCAGCGTCTGCAGGGTCTTCCCCAGGCCCATGTCGTCGGCGAGGATGCCGCCGAGCTGACCGGCCCACAGGAACGCGAGCCACTGGAACCCCTCCAGCTGGTAGGGGCGGAGCGTGGCGGTCAGGGTGGCGGGCAGCGGCGCGCTGCCGGAGCCGGTAACGTCCCCGCTGACGAGCGGCAGCAGCCTGTCCACCTGGTGCTGCCATGCCTTCGCCTGGCGGCTGACCACGCCCAGCTCCGCCAGCTCGCCCCACAGGCCCGCCTGGAACCGGCTGATCCGCAGCGCGCTGCCCGGCGCGTCCTGCAGCGCCCGTGCCTCCTCGATCAGCTGTGCCAGCGACCTCAGCTCGGGCTTGTCCAGGGCGAAGTACGCGCCGTTGTCGAGAAGCAGGTGCGAGTCGCCGCGGCTGAGCGCCATGAACACGTCGGTGAAGGGAACCTCGCGACCGTCCACGGTGATGGTTATGCCGAGGTCGAACCAGTCGTTCTCACCCGCGATCTCGCCGGTGGATACGCCGATGATCAGCGAGTCGCTGGCCTCGCGATAACTCAGGCGGTCCCCGGTCACCTCGACGTCCACACCCGGCCGGCCGGACAGCAGCGGGAGCAGCTCTGTGCTGAACAGCATCGTGTCGATGCCAGTCAGCTTCGCCGACGGCCTCAGCCCTAGCGGCTCGGCCCCCGGCGGGTCGAAGAGCGCGCCATCGGCCGCGGTGCACGTCGGATCCGTACTGGCGGCGGAGAGCCCGAAATGGCCGAGCTGTCCGGCGATGCTGTCCACGATCTCCTGCTCGGCGGCAAGATCGCGGAATACGCTCGCGGCGGGGTCCTGAGGGCCGACCTGGCCGGCGACCGGCACCCGCAGCTGCGCCTCGCCCACCCGGTACAGCCACTCCAGGCTGACGTCGACGCTGTGCCCGGCACCGTATGCTGCACCGAGTACCAGGCTGGGCGCGGATATCACGGGCGCGCTGAAGGACTCATCCGAGGAGATCACGGTGGCGGTCTGCCGCAGCCGCGGGTAGAACTCCGCGCAGAACCGGTCCCGCTCGGCGGCCGGAATCGTGAGCCGGTCCGCCGACAGCACCAGCCCCTGCAGAGCCGGCGGGGTGAGCTGGCCCAGCTTCGCCAGGCCGAATCGCCAGCTGCCGGCGGCGGGATCGCGCTCGATGTCCGCCCGGCTCGCGTAGACCAGGCCGTGAGCCTCCGAGCCGATGAACCGCAGCGGGACGACCTCGCCAGCCTGGCCGTCCACCCGCACTACCGCGCTGATCACGAGGTCGCCGGGCCGTTCCCCGCTGGTCAGGTCCAGGCAGAACTCGGCGGCGAGGTAGCCGCGCATCCGGCCGAGATTGCGCGGGTAGATCAGCGGCAGCCCGATCGAGGCCGCCTCGTCCAGCAGCGGCCACAGCTGGCGGGACTCGAACTTCGCGAGATCAATGTAGCGCTGGTCGCTGCCGTAGCCATAACCGTAGTAGCCAGAGGTCCGGTGGCCCGAGGTGTAGGTCCAGTGCAGCTCCTTCAGCAGCCGCAGATGCGCGCCCTGGTAATCGCCGCGGTAGTGCAGGCTCTCCAGCTTGGTCCAGCTGAGCTGACCGGCCACCCAGCCGCCGCTCTTGCCCGGCTGCACCAGCCGCGCATACAGCATCCAGTTGCGGCTCTTGTCGGCCGGCGCGCGCCCGCCCGGCTGAGTCCTGGAGTGCTGCTGGGCCAGGTCTCGCAGCGACAACTCGATCGCGATCGCCGTCTGCCCGCTGCGGCCTGCCGCCCCGCCGACGCCGCCCGAGCCACCCGTCAGCAGCGACGCCAGCGACTGCTCCCAGGGGGCCGCGGCCACCCTGGCCGTCACGTCCTGGCCCCATGCCTGGGCCGCGCCCAGGGTCAGGATGGCCGCATGCTCGCAGTTCTTCCGCTGGGGGCAGGTGCACTGGCTGTGCCCGAACCTGAGCAGGCATTCCCCGTCGAGGAAGATTGCGGTCTCGAAGAAGTCGCCGCCCTGCGTCGTGACGTGCCCGTGCAGCGTGCCTTCGTCGGCATCCCACTCGACCCGCCCGGTGATGTGCCCCGCCAGCGCTCGCTGAGCCGCCTTGTAGGCGAATGTGCCCACGGCCTCGTGCACCGAGCGGAGGTCAATCTCGGCCTGGATCTGAACCGCGCGCCGCATGCACTGCACGATATCGCCGGGCACCGACAGCACGCGGCCGGACGCGCCGGGCCACTGGCGCCTGCGGCGTCTGCCCAGCCCACGGCGGCCGGGAAATCCGAGCTCGGTCCCCCCGTGATACTACGTGCTCAGCCGGCGCCTCCTCCGCGGGCGCGCCGCGCGGGTGCGTGCCATCCATCAACCTCAGAAAGGGATGACGCTGACCATCGTAGATACGCGCTGTCACCGGCGGGGTGGACACTCACGCCGACCTGTGCGCCACCGCCGAAGGTACCGTTGCTGCTGAGCAGCTACCCCCGATGGAAGCCAAGCCGGTCAGAAGCCTTCTCGGCCGCCCTACCACGAACGGCACGAGGGAGCGCATACGCTGCCGGGTACCGCGCTGCAGCGGTACTGACTGGGCAATGCTGGCCACCACGACGCCGTCGGCCTCAAACACCGGAGCAGCCACCCCGGCCAGGCCCGCTCCCGCGACAGGTCGAGCATGTTCAGCGGCCCGCGCGAAAATGACAGGCGTTTCACAAGCGGACGCTCAGTAGGCGGTCGATACTGCTGGAACCCAGCACCGTGATCGCAGCCAGTTGCCCTGTCAATTCAGAGTGTGATGCAGGTCGACCGCTATGGGTCTTTTGCCAGTTTCGCCATCAGGGACGGGCCCAAGATCCCCACAAGCCCCCACAGTTGCTTGGCGACAAGACCTGGAGCGCAGTGACCGCTGCGCTCGCACCGTAGTCGCGTTTCAGCAGGTCAGAATGCGTGAGTAACGCACGACGAGTTGGAGCCGGTGAGCGGGATCGAACCGCTGACCTGCCGTTTACAAGACGGCTGCTCTGCCAACTGAGCTACACCGGCGAGGGACTGCGGGCATGCTAGCCGGCGGTGGTCCTGACGTGTGCATACCCGTTCTGACCTGGGAAGCTCCCGTCGCGGGCTTCATGCTCAAGTCAGGTGCAGCGGCTGCAGGGTGTCCGGCTGGCACCGGCCATAACCGGCTCGCGGCGGCCCTCTGTGCCCAATACGTGCCCAAGTTTTCGCTTCATCCGCCAGCACTCAGGTTGGCGATGCCGGTCGACTGCGCCGGGGCGGCTGCTTCCAGAGCCCATCCTGATGCCGTCTCGACTCTGGAGACAGCCATCCCGCGGACTCCGTGATCTTGGAGCCGGACGCCCAGTCCGGTGTTCCAGGCTGCGCATCGTGGCTGTGTCGAGTTGTTCGTAGGAGGTTCCTGCTGCCAGAGGTGTGTTCCTCCTGGCTGCCAGAGGTAGGTCGCCCGGGCGGTAGAGCAGGACACGGTCGGAGCGTCGCGGCCACCCGGTTGTCTCGGATGCTGTGTGCGCCATCGTGTGTAGGCGGGGTCACCAGGGTGGAATCTGGCGGGCCTCCTCAACGAGCTTAGTCAAGAGGCTTCTCAAGAGATCATCATCGTCCAGGATGTGAGTAACCGCCCGATGTCCCTCCTGGGCAATGACCTCAGGAACCCGATCGCAGGCAAGCTTGTTGAACGTGACGCGCATGCATGCACGCACGCTACGGCGTGGTCGAACCGACCATTACCGAACACGACGGATTCCCGCCGCCGGTGGGGCGCACAGTGCCGCCATTTGGGTCGTCGGCAACTCCTCGGCGATCACGGGTCGATGCACACAGATCAGGTCACTCTGCACCCCAGCGATGCCCGGATCTGCCGAATAGCGCGTGTTGCCGATGCGCATGCTCATGCGGTCGCTCGCATGTTCACTCCGCACCCTCGGATCGGCCGGACGTCACGCGCGTCGGGCGGCTCGGCACGCCTAACGCCGTCTCGGTGTCCCTCGCAACGATATACCAGTAACTCGCATGGGTGGTTGGCTCAGATCATCTTGATATGTGCGAGTGGGTGATCGCCTTTCGAGGCGATGAATCCGCGCCGTAAATTGTCCTGCTGTCCTGAGAGTGCGGTCGTCTTTGAGCAGGTTGGCTTTGACTTCATGGTGAGCCGCTCTATAGCCGGATCGCTGTCCAGGAGCGGAGTTGCCGAAGTGATGGCCGAGACCGCTGTCTTTGGGCAAGCTGATCTTCTGGACTTGCCGGTGCGATTCAGACTTATGCGCCGGACGGCGGGAGGACCTTTCGCTGAAGCTACGGTCTGGCTGCAACAGCGGGTATAGCAATGCGGGGCCGTGTTTGACTGCTGAGACTCGACTCGGCTGTCCGCAGGGCAAGACAGCTGAAGTCTCGTCACCTTTGCGGCGGGGAGGAGCGGGGAGCTTAGTGACTGATTGGCGCACGTTGTTGGCTAGGAGGCGTTTTGCCCAGGCGTGGATCTGCTTATTTTTTGGGCCTGTGCATCCTGATTTCTGGTTGCGGGACATTCCACGGTCCGGGCGGTCCGCCGCGTGCCATATCCGCGTCGGCGTCACCGGCTGTCCCCGGGAGTAAGACCCCGGCCAGTCAGCGAGATGGATCTGGTGCTGTGCCTTCGGGCCCGGCGAAACCGCTCGCCGGAAAGACGGTCGGGATTGATCCTGGGCACAACGGCCGCAACGAGGATGATCCTTCCTACATCAATCACATGATCTGGAACGGGCGGGAGGAGGAGACGTGTGACACGACCGGCACCGAGAGCGACGACGGGTACACCGAGGCGGCTTTCAACTTCAACGTCGCGCGCTTGCTGCGGGATGACTTGCTCCGGGCTGGCGCGCGCGTGATCCTGACCCGGAACAGCAATGACGGCGTTGGGCCGTGTGTAACTCGTCGTGCGCAGATCCTCAATCGCGCGGACCCGGATGTCGCTATCGCCATTCACGCGGACGGCGGCCCGGCCTGGGGGCGAGGATTCACGGTGCTCGAACCCGTCGCGGACGGCCCGAACGACAAGATCATCAAGTCGTCGGTCCGGTTCGGAGGTGACGTGCGGTCAGCGCTGCTGGCAGGCACGCAGATGCCGGAGAGCGACTATTACGGTGACCATGGGGTCATCTTCCGGGACGATCTCGCTGGCCTGAACCTCGCCAGCGAGCCGAAGATTCTTATCGAGTGCGGCAACATGCGCAACGCCACCGATGCGCGCCTGCTGACCACCACCCGGTTCCAGAGACGGCTTGCCGCGGCGCTGACGGCCGCGATCGTCGCGTTCCTCGGCGGCCGCTGAGAGCTTCCCCCGGCGCGCGCTGCGCTGCCCGGCGCGAATCATGGCGTGTGCGGGGCTGTTCGGGCCAGTGACCGGGCATACCAGGGGAGGCCGCTGGTGACCTAAATGCCGCCTGGAGATCCAGTCGGGTAGCCGTAGACCTGGCGACGGGATTCCAGATCTGGATGAAGTCTTCCTTCACAGTATTTCGCTTGCCCGGGATGGTGAAGCCGGCTTTGTAAGCGCTTATCTGCGGGGACCGGGTTGGCGCAGCCTCGCTCATCCATTTCCTGCGCCCACGTGAGGCAGTCCGTGTCCGCACGCAGCGAGGCATGCAGCGCAGCGGTCAGGTCGGAGTTGAGCGATGTCCCGCTGGACAGCGCTCCGGTCACGAGTGCTGAAGCGGCGGTGAGGTCGCTGATGCGCTGTCTGACGACTATGCCGAGCTCGCTCGCGACTGCGGGCAGATCAGTGCAGGCACCGACGTCGTTCACCGCGCGCTGCAGTCGCCGGGCCAGCACATCATGCAGGCAAGGAGGCAACGCGCATCGAGCCCACAGGATGCTCGCCGGCATGCTCGGGCCGCCGCCATCCGGCCAGGCAGACTAGAGGTGCCGCCCCAGCAGGCCCGCGACCACGATGGCAACCATGGCCTTGGTGTTGTTGTTGTGCAGGATCTGCATCGATCCTCTCCTCTCTTTTAATGCTCACCCTTCCAGGTGACATCGAATGCCGTGCCGTGGCTGAACACGACTCCTGGCACCGAGATCATGTCGTTCGTAACGGTCCCGAGCATGATCACGCGCTTGTACGTCCACGCCGGGCTGGTGAGCGATCCGGTCGTGCCGTGCGAGTCCGTGAAGGATATGCTGCGGAAGCCAACCTGGCCGAAGTCCGCAAGCTGCACGGCACCGAAGTTTTGCAGCCAAGACCAGTGACTGGTGATTACCTCGGCGTTGCCCCGCTTATCGCTGGACTTCACTATCATGTTCTGCCAGCGTCCCGTGGACATGTTGCGGATCGTCAGCCAGTACTCCCCGCCGCTGTAGCGCACGGACTCGAAGACCCGGTTGCCCGGATGGACAGCGACCACTGACGTGGTTGGCGTGGCCGGGTACATCTCGAACTGGGCCGAGTAATTCGGCTGCTCCGGGGACTCGCAGGAGGCTACGACGCCAGCCTGCTCCATTGTTTTGTTTGACTCCCCAAAGCCAACCCAGTGAAATGAATCTGCGCCGTATGGCGAGGTCCAGCCCGGCGTCACTGAGCAGTTGACCTTCGGCACCGTGACAATGGCGGAGACCTTCGTAAAGCTGCCGCTCTTCGGCTGCGCGATCATGCCGCTCCAGAGCGTGCTGTAGCTCGTTGGTGGTTTGCTGGTTGACGTGCTAGCGGACGCCGGAACAGCCATGCCCATGCCGAGCCCGGCTGCGAGCGCGAGCCCTGCGGCCCCCGCTGTGATCCTGCGGTTGATCTTCATTGATCTTTCCCTCCTTATCTGATAGGTCCCGTTGGGGCCACTGTCTCCCGTGACCCAACGGGACCTATCAGACGAGCACCGACTTCAGTAGCTCGATGTTCAGCTCGTCAGCGCTCGGACACTTCGGCACGTGCAGCATGTTCTCGTAGCCGCGCATGGCACGGAGGTCCGTGTCTGTCAGCTCGATGCCGGTCGTGTTGCGGAGGATCCGCTCGTGGGTCTCCCAGGTGTTCACGGCCTGGACGACACCGAACGCGGTGCCCTTCCACGAGCTGACGTGCCGCCGCAGCAGGGTCAGGTCGGCGGCGGACAGCCGGTCCCGGGCGGTCGTGGCCTGATGCCCGTACGGGCCGATCAGCGGCGGCTCGCTCGCCGTGCCTGGCCGGGCGGGCTCGTCGCTGGTCAGGCCGAGGTCCGCGGCGGCCAGGTCGTCCGCCAGCTGCGCCGGGCGACCGGCAACGATATCCGCCGGAGCTGGCAGTACAGGCCATCATGACCCCGGCCCTGGGCCTACGCCGGTCATGGTCGAAGGTCGTTGATCCTTTTCTGCGGGTGTGCCGAGTGTCCGCGCGTATCGCACCAGGAGGCCCCAGCCCAGCAGGACTACTGTCAGACCAACGAAGACCCCGGTGATCCAGACCGTATTGGCCGCGACAGTAACTGACGCCGCGCTCACACTCGACGTCGAATTGATCGCCGCGAAGACGAAGTGCGTTACGAAAGCGATGATCGCCCATGTCGCAGCCCACCGTGCCCATGCTTGCCTATTATCGTTGTTTCTCATGATATCCCCCTATTTGATTAGCTCGAACCGTTTCACGTGCCTCACGGTCCCCGAAGGAATCAAGGTCAGCGATTAATTTCCGCCGCTGTATGCCGGGCACAGATCCCGCGCGGTAATCTCGTCATACAGCGCGAGGTGGTTCGGATAGATGCCGCCAGGCGTCAGAACAGCATTGTCTGTCTGCGTCCACGACATCCCACTGGCCCAGTCCGAGCAGAGTATCTGGCCGGTACGGTTGATCCAGTCGACAGGCGCGACAATGCCTGCATCGGTGATGTCCTGTGGGTACGACGACACTGGCGCGGGCTGGGCAGGCGCTGGGGCAGGCGGCTGAGTAGGTGACTGTGACGGCGTTGCCGGCTGCGCTGATGACTGCGACGGCGGAGCGGGCACTTTCTGTCTGGCGGGCGGATTGGCAAGCGATAGCGAACCGCAACCTGTCAGCAGGACCATCGAGCCCGCCACGAACCCCGCTAGCGCCAGGACAATTAGTCTTCTCATCGTGACCTCCCTTTGCCGCTTCGCATAGAGGCGCTCGTTCAGACTGCCGGCCTGCGGTCAGGCGACGTGGGGGGATGAAGCTGACCGATGATGCGGAAACGCCGTGTTTTCCTATCTCGAATATCGTGCATGCAGCTGTTGCACACTAGAGGACAACGTCCCTGAAATTCGGTGCAGATCACGGGCAAACGTCCTGCGCAAAGTGGCCGGTAATCTTATTGAGGGAACAAAGCAGGTGCGAGGTGGACAAGTTAGCGACTCTTCGTCGCTATCCACTTCATGATGAATCCTGTCCCTGCGAGAATATGATTTGGTACGTGACCTGCGGGTTTCGCATGGGTCAGGGCGGGTTAGGCTTATTCGTTGATCGGCTGCCCTGGCGGGGTTTCGGGCGGATCTGTCGCGTGTCGACGCGGTCCCGGTGGCGCGGTGGGGACGCGTTGGGCAGTGCCCTGGTGGAGGCGCGCCGCAGCTTCATGGAGACGCGCAGATCAACCAGGTCTGCGTGGCGCAGTCGGCCGCGCCGGGCCGACCTGGTCAACGCCAGATCGGCGGATCTAGTGCGCTGCGGGGGGAAGTCCGACGCCACGACCGACCGCGCAAGCTACGCCGAGTCGGGTTGATCGCCTGCATACATATACGGCGTTGGACAGCGTTCGAAAGATCCGCTCGTGCCGCTGGTGGCGTGCGCATTGAGATGTCAGTGGCGGAGTTGCTTGGTAAGCCAGATGATCAGATCGTCGTCCATGGTCACCCGCGCTTCTTACCTGCTCTGGTCCCGGGCCAGAGCAGGTAAGGACCGCTTTATGTTCACTAGAAGTTTGCGTCGATCCGGCTTCCTGGCGGTCACAGTCGCAGTCTAGTCTTGTGGGGCGGACTTTGCCGGCTATGAGTTTTCGCCTGCTGGCAGCCAGGCTGGCGAGCCGCCGATGGTCTTGTGGAAATCGAAATGCCACCAGTGAGCCAGGCCATATCCGTTGATGCGGCGCTGCCCGGTCATGTGCAGCCGGGTGTAGTCGCCGGGGCGTGATCCTTCCGGCCGGTAGAAGAGGATCACGACACGGCCAAGGCGGTCGGCGCACGCGCGCAAAATCTCGGGCGAGCACTGATGCGTGCCGCCGCCGCCCTGGGAGAGATACGCTATCCCGACACCACGAGCGGAGGTCCTGCTGTAGTGCGTCCACTGGATATCGGTGACCTTGGCACCGAAGTCATCGATGGTGAAATAGGCGCGCTGCAGCTGGAAAGTGCGCGGCCGGTACACTTGCGCGACGCAGTTGGCGCTATGGGCACAGGTCTCTGGAATGTACCTGCCCGCAACATGTGCCGGGCGCGCGCTTGCGCTCGCGCCGACAGCCGGCACGGCCAGCGCTATACCTGCCAGGGACACGAGCATCGTCAGGCTTTTCGGGAATCGCATCGCTATCTCCCTCAGAAGCGCCGTCACGGTCCACGCTACGCCCCGCAATCGATCTCTGCTCCCGCCGCCGTCATTGTTTCTTACAGCCGGGAATTTTCCGCACCACCATCCGAGCTATTTATGTTAAGTAAATCAATATGTCGACGTACGTCCACTCGGACCGCGAATTGCGCGCTCATGCCGCATTGAGCGCAGAGTCATCCGCGATGACGGTCGAGTGCGAGTGCGTGGCCTGCCTAGCGGCAGAGACAGGATCTTGGTCGCCTGATGTGTCCGGGGGCTCAGGTAGACGGCTTGCCCTTCTGCCCGAGCGACGATCGGCGTAGCCTGGTGTAAGAGGCGATCGGGGGGACGCCTATATGACTGCTCAGTCAGATGAGCGGCCGCCTTGCGGCCTGTGGCGGAATACCTACTCAGCGCACGTCGACGGGCGATGCCCGCTGCCGGAACACCCGGCGGGACCGAATTGGGCTCAGGCTCCAGTCCCGTATCCAATGGCTGGGGCGCAGCCAGTACCTGTGTCGGCCCGGCCCGGCAACAGCCCGGCCGTCGCCAGCCTGGTCCTGGGCATTCTCAGCGTGGTCTTCAGCTGGCGGGTTCTGGTGACGCTGGTCATGGTGGTCCTCGCTGTCACTTTCGGCGGTGCGGGCATGAGGAGAGCGGACGTCCGTACTGGCACGGGTAAGGGCATGGCCGTGGCGGGGCTTGTACTGGGAATTGCGGGCTTCTGCTTCTACTTCGTGCTGGGTGTGGCGAGCGCCGGGCTCGGCTTCTTCGCATTAACGAGGTCACGCTGCTCCGGAGCATGTAATGTGCGACATCACCCTGGGCGCTTGGTACGCGAGAATCGTCTGAGGTGCTTCGAATGGAATCAGCCGGGTCGCGCCCTTGGCGCAGGTCTGCAGCGGCTCGATCCATTGCGGTTAGCAGGAATAGACATCGTTATTTTCGCCCGACCCGTGCTGGCCAGCAACCGGCCGGCAAGCATCCTCTCGTGCCTCATGGCCACGGTGGCCTGGTGGCTCGGGCGCGTTCGCGCCGGATGATGCCGATCCGGTGTGTCAGCCGGACTGCTGGGTGACGTTGGCCGCGACGATTCTGCCGTTGACCACGGTGTCGGTGCCGGTGTACTGCTGGACCGCACCGGTGCAGTCATCAGTCGCGGCGAGGTCGAAGCTGACCTGGTCGCCGGTCTCGCCCAGGTCGGTGAGCTGCTGGTTGCCAGTGCAGGCAAACCCGGCTGCGAACTGCTGGTAGGTCTGGCCGGTGACCGCACCCGAGCTGAGGAGCGCCCACGCTTCCGGGTAGTTGCCTGACTCAATGTCGCCGTAGTAGGCGGAGACGACTGCCCAGGGATCGGTGACATTCGGCTCGGTCACCGGACCCGATGGTGCGGGCGCCGGCGTGGCGGACGCCGGGGTGCCTGACGTTTGCTGCGGCCTGATAATCGTTTTGGTGACAGTCGGAGCGGGTGCTGCCGACGTTGCTCGCGGCGGCGAGGTGGCTGAGTGCGCCGCGGAGGCGGGGCTGCCGGAACCGGCGCCGCATGCTGCAAGGCTCAGCGCCGCCGCGGCCGCGAGGGCAGTGATGATCAGCTTCATTGGGACACCTGCCTGCCTGTTTGTGAGGCGATCAGTTCTGCTGAGTTGCCGTGCGGCGACCTGAGCTCTGGCCGCCGATTGCCGCAATCCTCGGCGGCCGCGAGCAAGCTCCGGGACCTGCGAGCGGGAGCCTGGCGCCACGTTCCCGGGAACGGTTCGGTGGCATGGCCCGAACTCCCGGCTACAAGCCCGCCCAGGTGCCGGTTCGGCCAGGCCAGACCCAGTGCCAGTAGTGAGCGACATCCCGGCCGCCGATGATGTGAACGCGCGTGAAGTACGGGTGCCGGTGACCGTTGATGGTCACGTAACTGCGCGGCCGGTAGAGGTGGATGGTCACATGTCCCAGCCGGAAGATCCCTGCATCAGCCCTCCAGAGGGTGCCTGATCCGGTAGCCGAGCTGTTACCCCAGCCGGACCAGCGAATGTGCGCTGCCCATACAGCAGGTCCTTCGGTCATGTTGAACTGGGCCATGAGCGTCATCCAGCAGAGCTCAGACGATTTCAGGGTGCAGAACTCGAGCACGACCACATGGCGGGCCGGAGTGGACGATGCTGGCGCTGCCGCGGCTATTCGCGGGGCATCACTGGCCGATGCGATCCCGCCGGTTGCTGCGGGGAGTCCGCCGGTCATGACGAGAGCTGCCGCAGGCGCGGCGGTCCTTATCATCTTGCCCCCCCGTGTCTTTCTATCCCCGCTCTCTCGTGGCGCCAGGTCTCAAGGCAGAAGCAAGGACAAGGCCAAAGCCCCGTAACGGTGCGCTCCACATGTCACGAGAACTTTGCCCGCGTCCGCGACCGTGGCGGCTGCCCGATACTGCAGCCATCAGAAGTCCGGCGTCTGGGCGACCCCGCCGATGCCACGGCTGCAGGCGCCGTATCGGGGCTGCACCCGGCGCTTAATGCTGCCGCTGGCCCGCTAAAGCGGTGCCGGTACGAGGAAGAACTATGCCCGCGGTTTCGATGGTCTTGCTCATGGCTTCCCCCTTAGGCGGAAATGCCTGGCAACCTGAGCGCGGAACCTGCCTTTAGCAATTTAAAATTCTGTCTCATTGTAACACAATACTGCGTGTAGGCCACAGCTGCTACCGAGCCATCACAGATCTGCGTCAGCGGTTGAACCGCCCGGACTCGCGGACGCCCACGGCACACGGCCGCTCTCCGCTTGGCCGACCCGCCCGCCGAGGAACCTACCACTCCCAGGTTATTTGACTTTATTTAACGACCAGCTGGCCTGGCATTCAGGCCGCATTCTCAGAGCTTTACGTCGCAGGCCCGCCGAAGAGGAGCCTGCGGCGTCGATCGCTGACCCAGCTGCATGACTATGCACAACCAGCGGCACGGAGACGCACTCTATTGCCGCCGACCGGATTGTCGCTGGGGGGCGGCGAGGTGGTTGACGGGCTTGCCGGCGGCGAAGACGCTGGGGGTGTGACTGGCCCGTCTGATCATGTGCTGCGCAACCGGGTGGCCTGGGACCGGCTGGCCGCTGACTACGCCGGCCCGGGCCTGCGCAACTGGGCGGCCGCGGAACCAGGGTGGGGAGTGTGGAAGGTCCCTGAGGCACAGCTTCGGGTCTTGCCGTCGGGCCTGGCCGGGGCCGATGGCCTGGAGCTGGGCTGCGGCACCGGGTATATCTCGGCCTGGCTGGCCCGCCGCGGCGTCCGGCCGGTCGGCTTGGACAACTCCGCCGCGCAGCTGGCCACCGCTGCCGCCTTGCAAGATCGCTTCGGGCTGCGCTTCCCGCTGATCCATGCCGATGCGGAGCAGATACCGCTGGCCGGTGCCGCTTTCGATCTGGTGATTTCCGAATACGGTGCGAGCATCTGGTGTGATCCTTACGCCTGGATCCCGGAGGCGGCCCGGGTGCTGCGCCCGGGGGGGCGGCTGATCTTCCTGGTCAGCTCCGCCCAGATCGTTCTCACCTGGCCGGACCACGATGACCTGCCGGCCACCGAGACGCTGCAGCGGCCGTACTTCGGCATGCACCGTTTCCAATGGCTGGGCAGCGACTCGGTCGAGTTCCACCTCGGCCATGGCGAGATGATCCGGTTGCTGCGCCGTTGCGGGTTCGGGATCTGCGATCTCATCGAGGTCCAGCCTCCGCTCGGCTCAACCACCAGGCATCCGGTCGCGACCTTGGAATGGGCCCGGAAATGGCCCTGCGAAGAAATCTGGAAAGCCCGCAAATCGCCCTGACCCGAAGGTGTAACGCGCACTCTTCTGACCCTATGAGGGCCGGGCCCCCTTCCCTGCTCAGCCCGGTAGCGGGACGCTCCGGGTGAAAGAACGAGCTCGGGAAAGGAGGCCCGGCAATGTCTGTCTACGTCGGAATCGATGTGCACCGCGAGCGGTCCCAGGTGGCGGTGGTCGCCGAGGACGGGCAGGTGCAGGTCAACCGGAACGTGGTGAATGGTTCCGAGCCGATGCTGCGGCTGATCGGCGGGCTGCCGGCGGGCACGCCGGTGGCGTTCGAGGCAGCCTACGGGTGGGGCTGGCTGGTGGAACTGCTGGAGGACTACGGGTCCGGTCCCGCACCTGGTGCACCCGCTGCGGTGCAAGGCGATCGCCTCGGCGCGGCTGAAGAACGACAAGGTCGACGCCGCGATCTTGGCGCAGCTGCTGCGGGCGGACCTGCTGCCCGAGGCGTGGATCGCCCCTGCGCCGGTCCGCCAGCTCCGCGCCCAGCTGCGGCACCGGGCCAGCCTGGTCCGGCTGGGCACCCAGCTGCGGAACCGGATCCATGCGGTGGCCGCTGATCACGGGCATGACCGGACCGGCAGCTACTGGACCGGGCCCGGCCGCGGCTGGCTGGCCGAGCTGGACCTGCCCCCGGTGTCCCGGGAGATCGTCACCGACTGCCTGGCGTCCATCGACGCCCTCGCGCCGGTGATCGAGCGGCCCGGTCGGCGAGCTGCACCAGCGCGCCAAGGCCGACCCGCGGGTCAAGGTGCTCAGGACGCTGCCGGGCGTCGGCGAGTTCACCGCGCTGGTCATACTGGCCGAGGTCGGCGACATCGGCCGGTTCGGCAGCGCCCGCAAGCTGGCCAGCTGGGCCGGGCTGACCCCGACGGTCCGCGGCTCGGACCTGACCGTCCGCCACGGTCACATCTCCAAACAGGGCTCGGCGTGGCTGCGCTGGGTCCTCAACCAGGCGGCGCAGACCGCCAAGCGCTCCCCGGAATTCGCCGCCAGCTACCAGCCATCGCCAAGCGCCGCGGGAAGAAGATCGCCACCATCGCGATCTCCCGCAAGCTGCTCACCCGCGCCTACCACCTGCTCGCCGAACAGGCCGCCGCGACACCCGGCACCACGACACCACATACCAGCGCGGCAGCCTGACCACCAGGATGCCCCCGCAGACCAGGAGGATCACCAGACCCCCGGGCACGCTCGCTCCTGCGGCATGAGCCGGCCACCAGGCCGCGCTCGATCATCTGACTGAGCAGCCCGGTCCCCGGACACATGGTCATGGTTGTCCCGCCCGCTACATGGCGAGACGCCGAATGGGTGCTTGCGAGACCACTCCGCCAGCCACGAACCGGGGAACACCAGCGACCCTCCACCCCAGCACGAACGGAACCCTTCCTCGCCCCCGATGATCTGTCGCCGCTCGTCGGCGTCCAGCTCGTTCGTCCTCGCCGCTGCGCGGCTGCGGGCGCTCCAGCAGGACCCCTCCAACGCGGCAACAAGACCCCGGCAGCTACGAGGAAGATCCCGAAGAACAGTCAGGCCAGCCCGACGACCGCAACGCACGTCACCGGGTCAAACCGCTACGCCCTCTTGACAACAGCGACCGAACTAGCAACCGCATGTTCATCCGCCGCGAAGGCAGCCCGACGCTCGGCTTCTGCCAGGAACCAGGCTGCGGTTTGGTTAGCCGAGGCATGTACCGGGCGGCGAGGTCAGGTAGGACCGGACCCTGAAGGTCGGAAGCTCCCCAGTGCTAACCGGGCTGCCGAGGCGCATCCTGAGCGTGTATGCGGACCCGTCGGCCCGGAAGGTGGCCACCGGGCTGCTTGCGTGCTCGGCCGAGAGGAGAGCTAGAGATGCGCAGACGAACAGGCTTACTGGCGGCAGGGTTCGCCACGGTCCTGGTAGCGGGTGGTGGCACGGCGCTGGCGGCCACGTCGGGCGGGCCGGTCTCGAGCGGGGTCGTCTACGGCTGCTATACCAACGCGGAGGTCAACGGTTCCCATGCCCTGGTCCTGCAGGACGCGGGCACCACCTGCCCGAAGGGCACCACGGCGGTGAGCTGGAATCAGCAGGGCCCGGCCGGAGCAATGGGACCGGCAGGTCCCGCGGGGCCAGCGGGACCGACGGGAGCCATAGGACCGGCAGGACCGGCGGGCGCTACGGGCAGCACCGGGCCAGCGGGACCGCAGGGGCCGATCGGGCTGACGGGCCCGGCAGGCGCGGCGGGCGCGAACGGCAACACGGTGCTCAACGGCACCGGAGCGCCGGGCAGCTCGGTCGGCAACAACGGTGACTTCTACATCGACACCGCCGCGGACGTCCTGTACGGGCCCAAAGCCGGCGGCACCTGGCCGACCCCCGGAGTCAACCTCGCCGGCACTCCGGGCGCGACAGGCGCTGCCGGCCCAGCAGGACCAGCGGGACCGGCGGGTGCTACCGGGCCAGCGGGGCCTGCCGGAGCGAACGGCAACACGGTGCTCAACGGCACCGGAGCGCCGGGCAGCTCGGTCGGCAACAACGGTGACTTCTACATCGACACCGCCGCGGACGTCCTGTACGGGCCCAAAGCCGGCGGCACCTGGCCGACCCCCGGACTCAGCCTCGCCGGCAGCACTGGGCCAGCAGGAGCAACAGGGCCAGCGGGTACGGGCGCGACCGTGACGTCCCTGCCCTCCGGTAACTCCAACTGCGCCAACGGCGGGGCGGAGATCACGGACGGCAACAACGACACCGCCTACGCCTGCACCGGAGCTACAGGCCCGGCCAGCCTTCCCCGCACCTCCCAGGTGTTCAAATCTGCAAACCTGACTCTTAATTCCAGCGACACCACGGCCATTCTTGTGCCGGGAGTGTCTGACTCGGTGGATTACGGCGCAGGGAACCTCATCGCGACCGCGGACATCGACATCGAGAGCAACTCAGGCAGTGCCGATTCCTCGTTCACCGTTGGCTGTGAGCTGTTCGTCGACGGCGTTGCTCCCCCGGAAGAGCAGGTTTCCTACGCTTCGGTCAGCTATTACACACCGGCTGTGGTGCTCCCGATGACCCTGACCTTCCCGCCCACCGCCGGTGTTCATACGTTCGCTGTGGGCTGCTTCGCCTCAGGCGCCACCTCGGGCGATACTGCCACCATCTTTGAAGGCAACGAGACCGTCGCGCAGACCGGCTGAACCGTCAGGCATGCCCAGCAGGCTGGCAGCGGAGGCATCATGCAAGTCGTTGACGACCTGCATAAGCCGAGGGGCACTGGGACCAGACCGGCGGCGTTGTCGCCGGTCTGTGTCCTCGGCCCGTCCAAGCCGGGCCATGCCCCGCTCTCACGAGGACGACCCGTCCCCGGTCACGCCCGACCCGCTGTCTAAGGCCGGGCCGTGCCGCGGCTCGTTGTACACCGACCGGCAGCCCGGAGCCCGGCAGGCGATCGTCCGGTGACCGCTGCCCCGCTGCTGCACCGTCGCTGGCTGGGCACCGCCCATTCCGCCGTAGGTGAAGCCATCAAGCCGCAGTTGGCCCCCGGCTGGCCAGTGCCCGTTGGGTCGTTGATCAGCCTGCGTCCAGGAGTCCGTGAGCTGCGCGGCTGCGTGGGCAGGAAGACTGTCTCATCTGTTGAGCGTTAGCCGGGATCTGGACACTGCCCCCGAGCCACGGGCCGCAAGGTCGCGCTGGGTGTCTCATCTGACGCCCCTTGATTGCTGGCGTCTTTTGAGACAGCTACGAACGATCCTCAGTGACAACTGATGCCGTACGCGAGGAAGATCAGCAGCGCCAGTCGGATCGCATAACTATCCATGAAGGCGGCGCAGCGCATATCCGCTCTTAGCCGCATGGCGCGGTGGGTGTTTGCTCGCGGTCAGTGCGCCAGAACGGTTGCGGGATGATTCCGCCTCAGAGGAGCGTTGACGATAGGGACACGACATATCGTGTTGTTCGGGCAGGCTGGGGCCTTGGCGGCTCCGGCCTTGAGAGGTGGGCGTGATGACTGGTTGGTACGCGGAGCGGATGCCGGACAGGCCGGCCAGGGCCGTGATCGCCGTGACGCTCCTCGCGCTGCTGCTGGTGGCGGCCGTGCCGGTGGCCCTGCTGGCCGCAGTGGTCATGATGATGCTGGGATACGTCGTCAGCGGGCTCGCGCTGTTCGGCGGCTCGGTCCTCGCCGCCGCCATAACTGTCGCGCTCGCGGGCATGAGCGGGATGCGGCACCTGCGCAAGCTGCTCTCGGGGGGCAGCTTCCGCGCCGTGCGGCTGGACGGCAGCCAGTACACCGATGTTGCAGAGCCAGAGGACAGCGACTACACCAACCTCGTGCAGCTGGACCACAGCGAGTACACCGAAGTCCGCTGACCTGACCCTTGCGCCTGTTGCGTGTGCCTCGGGCCGGATATCCGGCGGCGGATTCGGCGGGTAGCCGGAATGGGTGAACTGACCCGGGATTTCGGCGGCCATCGGCGCGGGCCGCTGGCGCGCCGTCGGTGGAGTTCGCCAGTGGCGCGGTACGGCGCCCAGGAAAGGCCGGCCGTCAGCTGGCTGATCTTGAGCCGATCTGGCAATACACGGGCTCCCGGCGAACAGCGGGAAATCTCTTACTCGTACCAGATCCTGCGCTATTCCCGGCCATCAGGCAGATGACATCAACGTGCACGGTATACATGCCCAGCCCGACGCAGAGAACATCCGGTCATGCCACTTTGAGAGTGCAGGCGGCCCCCGTCTGGGACGGTTGATGGCGGAGTCAGTTTCGGTTTAGGCCGTGCTCGCGGGACATCAGCTTGTGCTTCCACCAGCTTTCGATCTCCTCGATGCTGTGGTCTGGCAAGGACAGGTCCACTACTTGAAGCACGCCGACCTGATACTCCGCGCCCTGGCGGTGCTTCAGTTCGATGTTCCCCCCGTGGCCGGTGCGGGCGTAGTCGGAGAACCGGCCCCAGAGGCTGTCTTCTCCCTTGGCTGAGCCGACGTACTGCTGTCCCGTCTTCTTGTCGACCAGCACGTAGATACCCTTCACCTCGCGCAGGCGTTCCTGCCAGCCTGGGTAGATTCCGGGTAGGTCGTGAAGGTCGATGCAGAACTGGCCGAACCCGGGGAACGGTGGCTCAGGCTGCTCACGGATAGCCCTGACTAGCTTGGGTTGGCGTGACGCACGCTGGGCCCATGACCGGGTCCCCGGGCCCCAGTCCACAACGAGGCGCTCTTTGTACTCATCGAGTCGGTCGTCGTGGGCCATCTCATAGCGGTACAGGCCGCTAACGTCGATGTCGGTAATGGCCTCGATGCTTCCCTGCTCGCACGTGGTTACTGACCGGACCTCGTACAGGCCGGTGAAGACCGTTTCGTTTCTCGGCGGCGGCGTGACCACGAAGCTGGCGACGAACCCGCCGACTTCGAAGCGGTCACGACCTTGAACCGATAGGTATTCCTCCACCAGTTGCGGACCGCCTGGTGACTTCCAGATCGTGTAAATGCTGTGGCCGCGAACCCTGGAGTCTTGAAGGCGGGCGAGGTGAACGGTGGCGGGATCCAATCCGGCTGAGCGGAGCACGTCGTTGAACGTGATCAATGAGTTCCTCCTGCGTCGGCGATACCCTGACAGACATCCAACAGCTGACTCTGGCTGCTCCGCCTACGATGCGAAATTCGCTGGGCAGCCTGCCTGGAGTCAGTGACCAGCGAGCTCGCCTCGCATGCACTCTTTCTGCCGCCGGCAGGACGGCCAGGTTGGTGTCAGAGGCTCCATGCACACTGGCGGCGGCACATTGCCGCTACCGGGGAGAGACCGATGGCCGTGAGCTTCCAGCTGGTGATCGACTGCGCTGACCCTGAGCCGCTCGCGCACTTCTGGGCCGCCGCACTGGGATACGAGCTTGAGCCGCCTCCAGATGGCTTCTCGAGCTGGGATGAGTACTGGCGCGACGTTGGGGTGCCAGAGGATGAGCTGGGTATCGGCGCGGACTGCATCGTCGATCCCGCCGGGCGGGGGCCGCGGATCTGGTTCCAGGTGGTACCGGAGCGCCAGGCGGCCAAGAACCGGCTGCACCTCGATATCGGTGTCAGCGGCGGCCGCGCGGTCCCGATCCAGACGCGCCGGCAGCGCGTCGACGCGGAGGCGGCCCGTCTGGCCGGTCTCGGTGCCGTGCTCGTCGGTGTCCTGAGCACCGAAGGTCTCGACCACTACGGAGTCGCGATGAAAGACCCTGAGGGCAACGAGTTCGACATTAACTGACGACGACCGCTGTCCCGCCCGCTTGCCTGTCTGTCAGCGACCTCGCACCGACGTCCCCAGGATCGTCCGCTTCTGCCGTGGACAGGAATCCGGAACCGGATCACATACCGGGCTAGCAGAGACCTGCATGCGGCAGTCGCATGGTGGGGTGCTGCACCTCGGCTCGGCCAGCGGGCCGGTGCCGTGCGGTGCCGGCCGGGAGGAGCATGGCAGGCCCGGACCGGACCTGGGGCTTGCGGCCGCAGCAGCGGTCCGGCTGCTGGAGCGGTGCTGCGCCTGCGGTTACGGTGGTGGTTGTGCGGGGTGTGCCGTGGTGGGGCGTGGTCTCGTCGGCCGCGGCCCCGGTGCTGATGGTCGCCGGGTGGACGGTTGCCGCCGGGCTGCAGCCCCGCTCCTTCGACCCCGTTGCCCAGCCAGTCAGCGTGCTGGCCGCGCCGGGTGCTGCCGACCGGTGGGTGATGACGCTGACGTTCCTGGTGGTTGGCGCCTGTGATGTCGTCACCGGGATTTCGCTGCGGCCCGCCAGGGCGCCGGGACGGCTGATCCTGATGGCCGCGGCCGCGGCGGGCATCCTGGTCGCGGCGAACCCGGAGCATCCCGGGACCAGCTTCCCGCTGCCGCACATGATCTGGACAGCCGCCGGGTGCGCCGCGCTGGTGGCCTGGCCGGCCGGGGCCTGGCGGCGCGGGCCGTCGGTACCGTGGGGCCTCCGGCCCGCGGTATCCGCCAGTGCCGTGACGGTGCTGCTGGCCCTGCTGGCCTGGTTCGGCGCGGAGCTGATCACCGGGGGCGGGCAGGCCGGCCTGGCCGAGCGCGTCTTCGGCGCCGCGCAGGCGCTGTGGCCGCTGGCAGTGGTGGTGTCCTGCCGCCGTGCCGCCAGGGCGGGCCCCGGGCCCGGCCCCGTGCCAGGCCTGAACCGGTCAGGCGCACGCCCTGCCGTCGACGCATAAAGACCGGGCTGGTGTGCGCGCAACTCATGTTCCACGATGTCCCGCCAGGGATAGTCACCGGCTGCCTGACCGAACCGACTTGCATGATTATCCATGGCCTCGTGTCACCGGAAACGCACTACTTTGCCGCGGTCCGGGCGCCCGCCAGGGGGTATCTCTCCAGGTGTGTAAGGAGTGATCAAAGGGAACTGAATGGCCAGTGGGAATGGCCACTGTTACGGGGGGAGAACAACGATCATGTCCACTACACGCCAAGAGCCCGTCCCGGCATGGATGGTGCAGGCTGCAGAGCCCGAGGGGGTTTTGGGGGACCCCTCTCATTACGACGGGGAAAATCCCCCCTCGGCCGGCCCGGAAGCGGTCCCGCTGCGGGAGCTGATCGACGACCGGCTGCTGGACGCGCTGCTGGAGCGCTCCAGGGACGAGGCCGGCGGGCTGCGGCTGACCGGCGAGGGGTCAATGCTCGGGGAACTGGTCAAGGCGGTCCTGGAACGGGCGCTGGGCGCCGAGCTGACCGCTCACCTCGGCTATGAACGGCGCGACCGGGTCGGCTATAACACCGGCAACTCCCGCAACGGCACGATCGGCAAGAAAGTTCAGACCGGGATCGGCCCGGTGCCGATCGAGGTGCCCCGCGACCGCAATGGCAGCTTCGAGCCGCTGCTGGTGCCCAAGCGGGCGGGGCGGATCTCCGGCGGGCTGGACGACATGATCATCAGCCTGTACGCGCACGGCATGTCCGTCCGCGACATCCTGCACCACCTCGAGCAGGTCTACGGCACCCAGCTATCGCACGAGACCGTGTCCCGGATCACCGACGCCGTGCTGGAGGAGGTCCGGGCCTGGCAGAGCAGGCCCCTGGACCCGGTCTACGCGGTGGTGTTCCCGGGCGCGATCATGGTCAAGGTCCGAGACAACCACGTCGTGCAGAACAAGCCCGCCTACCTGGCCATCGGCATCGACGCCGACGGGGAGAAGCACGTGCTGGGCATCTGGCTGGCTAAGACCCCGCTGGACACCGCCACCGCCGGGGAGGGCGCCCGCTTCTGGGGCAGCGTGATGACCGACCTGCGCAACCGCGGAGTCCGCGACATCCTCATCGCCTGCTGCGACGGCCTGGCCGGGTTCGAGGACGCCATCTGCGCCGCGTTCCCGGCCACCATCGTCCAGCGCTGCGTTGTTCATCTGGTCCGAAACGCGCTGCGGCCGGTCGCCCGCCGCGACGCCGCCGCCGTGGCGGCGCAGCTGCGCACCATCTACACCGCGCCCGGCGAGGACGCCGCCCTGGATGCGCTGGCCGCGTTCTCCGCCTCCGAGCTCGGCCGCAAGTACCCGCAGGCCGCCAGGGTCTGGGAAGACTCCCGGGAGGCCTTCACCCCGTTCCTGGCCTTCAGCCCGCCGGTGCGCAAGCTGCTGTACACCACCAACAGCATCGAGAGCCTGAACTACCAGCTCAGGAAGGTCACCAAGGCCCGCGGACACTTCCCCGGCGACGACGCCGTCGTCAGGCTGCTCTGGCTGGCGATCATCAACATCGAGGACAAGCGCTCCCGCGAGCGCGCGGCCCGCCGGAACGAAACCGGCAAGCGTAGCGACCAGCCCGGACGCCTCATCGAAGGACAGCGCGTCATGGGATGGCGCGAAGCACTCAACGAACTCGACCTCGCCTACCCAGGACGAATCCGGTAAAGGAGACATACCCGCAAGCTCAAAAAGATCTTACACACCTGAGGTTACAAGCTCGCCCGCCAGAGCCTCTGAATGCCGCAGGGTCGATCTTTGGTGGTTGCTTCAGGAGATAGTGAGGGTGAAGTTCTGGGTGGTGGTTCCGGTTTTGTTGGTGGCGGTGATGGCGATCGGGTAGGTGCCGCCGGTGCCGGTCTTGGGGGTGCCGGTGAAGGTTGCGGTGGCTGCTTTGAAGGTGATTCCTGCGGGGAGCTTCCCGGTTTCGGTGATCTTGGGTGCGGGGTAGCCGGTGGCGGTGACCGGGAAGGAGAACGACGATCCGGTTGCGGCGGCCGCGGTGGCGGCGCTGGTGATGGCGGGTCTTTGGTCGATGGTCAGGGTGAAGGTCTGGGTGGCGGTGCCGAGCTGGTTGGTGGCGGTGATGGTGAGGGGGTAGCTGCCGCCGCTGCCGGCGGCGGGAGTGCCAGTGATGGCGGCGGTGCCGTTGCCGTTGTCGGTGAAGCTCAGCCCGGCCGGCAGTGTGCCGGATTCGGCAATGGCGGGGGTGGTGTCTCCGCTGGCGGTGATGGCCAGGTGCAGTGCGGTGCCGACCTGGCCGGTGGTGCTGGGGATTTTCTTGATCACCGGGGATTTGGTGATCGTTAGGGTGAGGGTCTGGGTGGCGGTGCCGGCGGTGCTCTTGGCAGTGAGGGTTAGCGGGTAGGCGCCGACGGCTGCTTTTGCGGGGGTTCCGGAGATCGTGGCGGTGCCGTCGCCGTTATCGGTGAACGTCACGCCGGCGGGCAGGGCGCCGGTTCTGGTGATCTTCGGTACGGGGTAGCCGGTGGTGGTGATGGTGAAGCTGAACGGCACCCCGAAGGTCGCGGTGTCCGCGGCGCTGCTGGTGATCGCGGGCTTCGAGGTCGCGGTGGTGACGGTCAGGGTGAAGGCCTGGCTGGCGGGGCTGCCTGCGCCGTTGGAGGCGGTGATGGTGATCGGGTAGCTGCCCGCCGACCCGGCGGGGGCGGTCCCGCCCAGGGTGGCGGTTCCGTCGCCGTTGTCGGCCAGGGTCACGCCCGTTGGCAGGGCGCCAGTCTCGGTGATCGCGGCGGTGGGGACTCCGGTGGTGGTGACTGTGAAGCTGAATGGTTCGCGCATCCCGGTCGACGCCGAGGTGGGGCTGGTGATAGCCGGCGACTCCTCGACCGTGACCACGTTCGATGGCTGCGATGGCTGCGAGGTGCCCGCTGCGCTGGTCGCGGTGACCGTGAAGGTGTAGGCATCGCCGCCGGCCAGCCCGGTCACGGTCAGCGGGCTGCCGGCCCGGTGGCGGTCTGGCCGCCGTTCGCCGGGTTCGTCACATCCGACGCCGTGACCGTGTAGGAGGTGATCGGCGAGCCGCCGTTAGAGGAGGGCGGGCTGAACGAGACCGTCGCCGAGCCATTGCCCGCCGTGGCGCTGACGCCGGTCGGCTGGCCCGGCACGGCCGGGTTCACGGTCTGGATCAGTGCTGATGATGTCGAGGGGGCGTAGGCCGAGTCACCGCCGTAGGCGGCGGTGATCGAGTGCGGCGACCCCGCAGTGGCGGTGTAGGTGACCGTGCACGCGGCCGTGTAGGGGGCACTGGTGGCTAGTGCCAGCGAGCCGCACCCGGAGATCGGCGAGCCGGCGTCATCGAACGCTACAGTTTCTCCGCTCGATGGCAAGGTTCCTGATGGCCCGCTCACCGTCGCCGTATACGTCACCGCATCCCCGACCATCGACGGATTCTCCGATGACGACACCGATGTTGTCGTGGAGGCCAGCGATGGCGGCGTATATACGTATGCCGCCCCGCCGCCTAGAGCGTAGGCGCCAACTAGCGCCGTCTCCCCGTCGCCGGAGATGGCTACGGCGTAGCCGTAGCCTTCTCCCACGCCGGCGAAGGTGGCCGCCGGGGTGCTTGACCAGCCAGGGGAGGCGGTGTACAGGTACCCGGCGCCGATGTCTTCCAGAGCCCCAGGGTCGCCGATGAGCGCGACCTGGCCGTTGTCCGACAGGGCTACGGATGTGCCGAACTGCTGTTCCGGGCCCCCGGTCGGCAGGAAGGTCATCGCCGGAGTGTTCGACCAGCCTGGGGCCGCGGTGTACAGGTAAGCTGCGCCGGCGTAGCCGTCGTTGTTGATGTCGGCAAAGGGTGCGCCGATGAAAGCGGTCTGTCCGTCGCCCGACAGTGCCACTGAGTAACCGAAGGACCAGGTCGATGATGTGAACGCCGCCTCCGGGGTTGCTGACCAGGCACCGCTGGAATCGGTATACAAGTAAGCGGTGCCTGAATTGCCCGAGCCAATATCGCCGACCAAGACGGTGCTACCGTCGGCTGACAGCGCTACTGAAGCGCCGAAATACGGATCTAGCCCGGGGAAGGTCATCGTCGGCGTGGCTGGCCAGGTGCCTGCGGACTCTGTGTACAGAAATGCCGCCCCGAGGCTGCCATTCGCATATTGCACGCCTATCAGGGCGTTCTGGCCGTCACCCGATAGCGCCACGGCTACCGGCCCGGAACTGGACAGCGGGTAGGAGTACATGGCGGCAGGCGTGTTCGACCAGCCCGAAGCTGCAGTGTAGAGGTAGGCGACGTTGGGGATCGAGTCGCCCGGCAGTCCCCCTCCGACCAGGGCCGTATTCCCGTCGGCCGATAGCGCTACCGAGGCACCGAGGAAATCACTCGAGCCCGCCGGCGCGGTGAAGGCGGCCGTGGGCGTCGCCGGCCAGGTTCCGCCGGATTCGACATACAAGTAGGCGCCGCCGTCGCCATTATTCGCATCCCGGACGCCGACCAGCGCGGTTTGGCCGTCTGCCGACAACGCGGCAGAGTAGCCAAGTTGCTCGTACGAGCCTTCGACTCCGTTAATGACAGCCGACGGTGTGGACGCCGGGACGATGTACGGGTCAACGGTCAGCGGAAAAGAAGCATGCGCATCGTCCACGACGATTCTCACCTGGCCGCTGCCAGCGGCAAGGCGGGCAGGCACAGGCCGGCCCGCGGCGTCGGTGACACTAAGGCCGCCGTAAGTGAGGACAGGGCCATCACGCCCGGACAGCACCACGCTTTCAGCACTATAGGAGCGGACACGCGAGGTCGCGGCCAGCACGATCGAGAAGCGGCTGCCAGTCCCTGCCGGGCGGCGTGACACAGTGAAGCCCTGCTCAAGCCCGCTAGCCGCCGTCTTGTACCAGGCAGTGACCCCCAGGCCGAGGCGCTCGGTCACGCTCTTGCGGCCGAACACAAAGGGTCCCGGCGAGAACGCCCGGGATGAGCCGCCAAGCGACAGCGGCCGCAGCCCGAGACGAGCACCGCGCGCGGTGCGGATGCTGACCGAGCCGCGAGTCCCCCAGGACATCGTCAGCCCGCCCGGCATGGTGACTGGCTGCGAGCGCAGCTTCCTATCGAGCACCGCCTGCAAGGCCGCAGGGACAGCGGCCGGGTGCGCTGTCCCCGCCACGCTGGCCCTGATGGCCTGGCGCGTCGCAAGTCCTGCAGCCGACCTGCCCGGGGGCGGGCTGAAAGCGGACGTCACCGGCAACGCCAGCGCCACGGCGGCCGCCACTATTAAAGAATGCCGCCGAATCGCCAGCCCTTTAGCACTGGCCGCCGGTGCCATACCCGCCGACCAGGCGAAGCGAGCCACGGCTGACGCCACCGCGCCCGCGGGGACGCGCATCAACTGGCTGACGTGACGCCTGGTCCACGACGGCTTCCTCTTGACGAGCATCGGCGCGATTCCCTTTACCACGAGCCCCCCCAGATAGCACGCCAGTAAGCAGCCCGAACTGCCATCGTTGCATGCAACGTCTCATGTAAAGGGCCGTCTGTAAATATGTTAGAGAAATTCGGGCCATTACTAGTCTTTGCTACGTGTAATGGTCTAAATTGGGCAAGAACGCCTTGGCGTCAAGAACACCCTTTTGGTCAATACAGACCTGCGCAGGCAGGAGATGACCATGCCCACACCACCGAGTATCTCGCCCGGTGGACACGTGGCTCGCGGTCGCGCGCACTGAGCCGCCGTCTGCGCAACGGAGAATTCACGCTCCGCAGTAATCCGTGTACGATCGGCCACGCATTTCGAGTGTGATTCGGTCACCGCGAGGTGTCCAGCGCGACCTCAATGCGGCGCTTGGCGATGTCCTGCTGGCCGTCGAGGCATTTGGCATAGACCCGGAGCAGGACCTCGACGCTGTGGCCAGCCCACTGAGCAACTTGGGTGGGGGCCACTCCCCCGTTGAGCCAGGTCGAAAGGCATGCATGTCGCAGGTCATAGGGGCGCCGGGCCAGCGAGGATTGGTACTGCTCGGCCGACAGGGCCGTGAGCCGAGCTTTGTCCCAGACGCGCCGGTATGTGATCGTGGCAAGCGGCCTGCCCTGCACCCCGCGAAACAACGGCGCAGCGGCGTGCCCGCCGAACTCCGCCAGGTGCCGGCGCAGCAGCTTCGTCAGCGCCGGGGGGCACGGGACTGTGCGCGTCTCGCCTTCGGCTCGGTGCTTCAGACCGCGACGGTCCCGGCTGGCCCCGTCGTCGGTCCACTGGCCGCCAGCGTCGGGCCTCGTGCGTCTGAGATGGACTTCGCTCCATGATTCTCTGGGCTCGGCTGATTGCCCGGTTCGCTCAGCGCTCGTCGCGTCCGGCAGGATCACGTCGCCGCACCGAAGGCCGACGGCTTCCTCGGGCCGCAGTCCGCTGTAGTAAAGCAGGCCGAAGAAGGCCACCAGCCGCGGCCCGCTGGGCAGCTGCGACTCGACGGCCGCGAGCAGCAGCCGGGCCTGGGCTGGGTTGACCACGACGCGGCGGTCCACGGTTTGTGTCGCGCTGGGCGCCCGCCATTTCAGGTTCGCGACGGGATTGTCGTTCAGAAGCTTGAGTTCCACTGCATGCTCAAGGGCGTTGAACAAGACTGCGCGGTTGCGGCGGACCGACGTCGCGGCCGCGCGTTTGCCGTCCAGTCGGGACGTTGCGGCGGTGAGCACTTGCCGGCAGAGAGCCGAATCGGCGAGGTCGGACACTGGCCGGGTGTTGCGGACCAGCCATCGGAGGATGTCCGCGATCTCTGTCGGCGCGCTGGCTCGTTGCTTTGAGTTATAGCCCCAGTTCACCAGTGCTCCGCGCAGATCGGCGTCGTCCGGCTTGTCGTAGCTGTCTGCCAGGACGGCCGTGGTAGCTGCCGCGAGGGCCTGGGCGATTACGCGGCGGTATTTGGCCGACGCCGTTTTCCACTTCATGTCCACGTAGGTGCACGCGAACTCGTACCAGCTCGTGCCGGGCTCGTCGCGCTGCCATGACACTGGTTCGCCGTTGGCCAGGTTGAAGGCTTCTCCCTTGCGCGCGGCAGCCAGCAACTCGGCGCGGAAGACCTCGGCCTGGGCGGCATTGCGGAACGGCCGCTTCCAGGTTCGCGACCCGGTCTTCCAGCGGACCTTGTGGCTGGACACCCGGGTGCCGCGGTAGACCTCGGTCTTATAGACACGGACGTCGTAGGTGGTGTCCATCAGGCGGCGTCTTCGCGGGTGCCGAGCCAGCGGTCCAGGTCGCGGCGGCGGATCCGGAGGCTGCCGTTGGGCAGCGTGATGCAGCGCGGGCCGCGCCGCTTGGCGCGCCAGTCGTAGAAGGTCGAGCGGGAGATCTTGAGCTCGGCGCAGACCTCGACGATGGTGAGCTTCTCCTCTGCTCCTCGGAGCGTCGTCATCCCGCCTCGCGTCCTTCCCGGTTGGCTCGGGCGGCTCGCTGCAGGGCCTTGCCGAGCACCGCTCTGCTGACGCCGAGCCGCACGGCGACCTCGGCGGGAGTGGCGTGACGGTATCCGCCGTACTCACGGACCCAGCGGGCGTCTTCGGCGAGGTCGGCAGCGGGGATGGTGGTGCGCCCGGTTCGCTTCCAGCCAGGTGCGGGGTCGCCGTCGGGATGGTCGATGGTGTCGTCGTCATAGGCCATGGGCGGAGGCCAGCCGCACCATTCGGCGTGTTCGCGATGGGCGTCCGCGGCTGCTCGCTCCGCATGAGTCCTGCAGGGCGGGCGGGTATCCCAGAGCTGGTCGTAGACACGGGCGACGGCGCAGGCCAGTTCGGGGCTGACGCGCCGCCGGTCGGCCAGGGCGCGCCGCACATCGGCGGCGGGCAGGCCCGCGGCGTGCTCGATGGCTTCGGGGCTCCAGGCTCGGGCCATGAGGGCGCGGAGGCGCCGCTGCGCGCCAATGCCAGTCGGCCCGCAGCCACCGTGGCTGGCGGCTGGGGTGTGCATATCAGCCGGCCTCCCGTTCCTGTTCGCGGCGATGTTCCAGGGCTCGGCCGAGGATGCGGATGGTCAGTGACGGTGACCGCTGCATCTGGGCATGGCGCTGAGCGCGGCGGTGGTGGGAGCAGATTCCGGTCTCCACGTGGGCGGGGTGGCGGCAGGCGGGGTCGGCGGTGCAGATGACTCCGGTGGTCATGCAGCCTGCTTCGCGGTCGGCGCTGAGCTGGGGGTCGCGGCGGATGTAGATGCCGTGGCCGTGCTCGCATGTCAGCCCTCCGCGGGCCGCAAGCACCGGATCGGAATGCTGCGTTCCGGGCGCCGCCGGCGACTGCCCGGCATCCCGCTCGCCCGCAACAGGAGCGAGTGCGGCTGTGGCCTGATCTGCTCCGATTTCCGCCGGGGTCCCGTCATGGCCCGCGGGCCGCGCGGCTGTCGCGTTGTGCGGCCGCTGGCTCATGATCTGTCCTCCGTTCCGGCGGTGCCTTCGGCGGGCGGGTCGGCGGCTTTGAGCCCGGAGCACGCGTTGTGCGCCACGTTCAGGGCGTCGGCGAGGGCAGCTGCGTCCGCGGCTGCCTGCGCGAGCGAGCTGGTGACGTCCTGGACGTAGGGCTCGGCGTCCTGCCGGGTGTCGTGGGCGATGCGGCCGGCAGTGTGCTGGTGGTCGAGCCAGCCCGACAGCTGGCCGAGCAGCTGGGGCAGTCGCTGGGCGAGCAGTTTGAGGCTGGCGATGACCGCGTACAGGTCACCGGGATACTCCAGGGCTTCGGGCGTCAGGTGGTTGAGCGTCCGGATGGACTCGGCGGCCAGGTCGGCCAGCGTTCCGGGCTCGGGCCGGGCTGCTTGCGGGTCGGCGGGGATCATTCGCCTGCCTCCCGCTCGGGCTGCCGAGCCGTGGTGTCCGCGGCTGCGTCGCGGCCGCGCAGGACCGGTCCAGGGCCGGTGACATCCAGGCGGCGGATGGCTGCTGCCATGTACTGGCGGGGTATCGCGCCGGGCTGCTCCTGCTGGGCTTGGCGGGTCAGGTGGCTGCGGGTCTGCGCTTGCCGGATGTCGCGGGCAACCTGCAAGGTGGCGGGCGGGTCCAGCCGGGCGACGCCGGCGTCGGGTTCTGGCCTTGGCTGGGCGGCCTGCGGCTGGGCGGGCTGGTAGCCGCCGGATGGCCCGAGGACGGGGCACAGCGCGCTGCTGTCGCGGTGCGACCAGCCCGGCTCGGCGATCCCGTGGGCCTGCCAGTTCACCAGGTCTGCGGGCGGTTGCTCGCGGGCGTCCTCGCCGCACTCGGGACAGGTCATCGGCCGCCCGGCCACCCGCTCGGCATGGGCCCGCTCGGCATGGGCCCGCTCGGCCTCGGCTTCGGCGTCCAGGTCGGCCCATTCGGCGTAGAGCCGGCCGTCGGCAGCGTCGGCGGGCGGCTCTACGGCCTGGTACCGGGCGTAGCTGGCGTCCATCGCGGTCCAGGTCGCCGCGTCCTCGGGGGTCAACTCGTAGCGCAGCCAGCTCATCACGCACCTGCCTCTCGCTCGATCTCAGCGGCCCGGTGCTGGATCGCGGCCCGCTCGCCGATGGGCATGTCCAGCAGCCGGGCCGTGACGTCCTGGCCGCGGTCGGCACCGCGGCTGACGTACACGCCACCGTGGGCCTGCCAGCCGCGCTCGGCCAGGTAGGGGTCGGGGTGCGGGGTGCCGTCCGGCAGCGCGGCTGCCTCGGGCGCCGTGGCGGTGGTCCTGATCGGTTCCACGTCGGTGCTCCTTCGGGGGTTGGGGTCTGGGGCTTGCTCGGCTTCGGCGATGGCGCGGCCCTCGGCCAGGCGCTCGGCGGCGCTGGCCTCCTCGCCGCGTAGGCGGGACACGTCGCAGGCGAGGTCAAGGCGGCGCTCGCACTCGGGCCCGGCGTCCGGGCCGGCGGCGGTCCATGCGGCCCGCTCGGCGGCGGCCAGCTCCGCCAGGAGGGCAGCCGCCTCAGCCGTGTCCAGGCGGGCGACGATGGATTCCCACAGCGGCGGCTCCGGGACTGGCGGCACGGGGGCGGGGGCCTGGCGGGGCGCCGGGACCGCTACGCGGTAACTGGCCTCAATCGCCGTAGCGGCGACCTGCGGTGGCTGGCCCTTGCAGACGGGGCAGTGCCGGGCGGCGCCGCCCTGAGCCTTGATCTGGCGCTCCCGGGCGCGGGTGCCGGACCAGGTGCGGGCCAGTTCCCAGCCGATACCCGCCTGCCGGAAGGCCTGCACGATCTTGGCGTCGCTGCGGGACATGTGCTGCGCGAGCCGGGTGACCAGGTCTGATGCCCATCCGGTGTAGTGCTGGGCGTAGCCGGTCTTGCTACGGGTGTTGCCGATCGGCCGGTCGAAGTGCAGCAGGTAGATCACGCCGGTAACGTCGCGGCGGCTTTCTTGAGGTGCGGGCGTCATCTCAGCCCGCCTCGGCCTGCCGGCTCGGCACTCGGGCGAAAGGGCGCGGCTCCGCCGGCGGCCCGGGCTGACTGGTGGCGGTGCGCTCGGCAGATCGCAGCGACGCGGTGATCTCCCGCTCGCTCAGCCCGATCGCGCGCGCCGATTCCGCGATGGCCGCCAGGGCGTCCCGGTCGCCGGACTCGGCAGCCCGGCAGGCGGCCCAGAACAGTCCGTCGTTGCGGTTGCCTGGCTGCAGCCCGGCCACGTACCGGGCCAGGTGATCCAGCGACCCCGGCCGACGACCCGGCTGGTCATGCTCAATGGCCTGGCCCTGCGGCTGCGGGTCCAGGTGCTCCCGGGCCGCGGCCCAGTCGAACACGGCCGGGCTGGCCTGCTTGGACACCACCACGTAGGGGCGGCCGCCGACCTGGGACGGCGGGGCCACCACGTAGCCGCCCGCGCCGCGGTAGTCGATGCCGTGGGCGGGCATCTTGGCGATTCGCTGGCCGGTGCCCTGGTAGTAGAAGTGGCCGCCGCCCGATGGGGTGCGTATTTCCGCCATGGCGTCGGGCACCAGTCCGGCCCGGCGCAGCTCGGCGCAGGACTTCCAGCCGGGTGCGCCGTCGTGGATGTCCACGTCCAGCACGTCCGGGCCTGGCGCTCCGGTGGCGATCGCCACGTTCGCGCCGGCGTTGGCCCGGCGCCACAGCCATCCGATCTTGTCCGGGTCGGTGGTCGCGTCCTTGAAGCCGCGGCTGCCCTCGGGCGGCACCTTCGACCCGGGCTGGCAGGCGAACACCGGCCACCCGGCGGCGGCGTACCGCAGCGCCGCCGCCAGCTGCGGCGAGGTGCTAGTCATGACCGCCGCCCGGGTGACCGCTTCGGGGGCAGGAGGCGCACTCCTGGCGCATGGCCTCGGCGATCGCGGGCAGCAGCCGTGACTGCCATTCCGCCTGCGCGGTCAGGACCGGGGTGGTGCGGCCAGGCTGGAGGTACAGGACGCTGTGCAGCTCGCTGAGCCAGTCCAGCGCGAACAGGCAGAACGGATGGTGTGCCCAGCAGCGCGGCAGCCCGGCCGCCACCTGGCCATAGGACGGCTGGTAGACCGTGCGCACCCAGCCGCGCAGCCGGTTGATGGCGGCCTCGCGCTGCTCGCCCTTCAGCGACCACCAGCGCGGCGCGGGTATCGGCCGGTACGGCACTCCGCCGCCCGCGTCTCCGTCGAGCTTCTCGCGGATCTCGCTGACCCGCTCGGCCAGCAGCGCCAGGCCCTCTTCCAGAAGCGAGATCTTGTCGTCGTGCGCGGCCTGCACTCTGAGCGCGGCAGCCAGGCCGCCGTCCGGGGTGGTCGTCATGCCTGGCCCTCATCCCACGGGTAGGCCTGGCCCGACGGCGCGGACACCGGGACATCCGGCAGCGCCGCCAGATCGTCGGGCACCACATCCGCCGGGATCGCGTCCTGCGGCAGCTCGCAGATCGGGACCGGCAGCTCGATGGGAGCGGCCGGGAGCCGCCGGTAGCGCACCTGGTCGGCACGGATCATCCGGTCCTTGCGGGCGGCGGCGATCTTCGCGATGGTCAGCGCCGAGTTTCCCCACTTGACCAGCGCGAACCCGGTCGGCAGCTGATTGATCATGCTGGGGGTCATGACCGGGTACCGGGTCCAGATGGCGTCCCGGCCGCGCTCGCCGCGTCCGCGCTCGCGGAAGGCGTGCTCGCCGCAGACCCGGGACAGGTGCTCCAGCGTGTCGGGGTCATCGACGCCGGGCAGCACGACCTTGCAGCCGCTGGTGTCGAGGATCACCCGGCGCCCATGGTGGCCCCAGGTGGCAGCCAGCTGCGCCTCGCCGTGCACCACGGTGGCGATCTGGATTCCCTTGCCACCGGAGTGGGCGAGCCACTTGTCCAGCGGAACCCGGCAAATCTGGGTGGCCTCATCCAGGGCCATCAAGAGCGGGGGATCGAGCCGCCCGTGGTCGCTGGCCTGGCCGATCATCCCGGCGGCGTAGTTCAGTGTTGCGGACGATCAGGCGGTGGAACTCATTCGCCATCGCGGCGAACAGCGGCGACAGCGGCGAGTCGTCGTTCCCGGCCGGATCGGCGATCAGGTACAGCGTTCCCGACTGCCGCAGGAAGATCTCCAGGTCCAGCGCCAGCGGCCGGGAGCGTCACGACGGTAACAGGGGGACGAGATGAGCCTGCGCACCTGCGGCGCATGCGGGCAGCCGCGCTCCAACCCGCTCACGCACGTCTGCGCGAGCGGGAAAGGCGACTTCGCCAGGCGGGCCGCCGAGCACAAGCGGGCCGAGGCGGCAGCACGACGCGACGCCGCCGCCGCAGCCCGGAAGGCGGCTAAGCACGATTACGCCGACTGCCGGGACACCGACTGCAGCCGCTACCCGTGCCGGGTCTACCGCGAGGGCATCGAGGCCGGCCGCGCGGCAGGAATCGCCGAGGGTTACAGCAGGGCTACGGCGAGGGCTACGCAGACGGCGCCCGCGCTGTAGCGCAGGGCAGGTGACCGGCCATGCTGACCCACATCCTGCTAGTCCTCGGCCTGCTGGCCGCCTGGGCGCTGTTCCTGGCCATCAGCCCGACCCGGCGGTGCCGCCGCTGCGGCGGCAAGCGCATCGTCCGCACCCGCTGGCGGCAGCGGATCATCACCTGCCCGAAGTGCAAGGCCACCGGCCGTCACTACCGGCTGGGCGCCGTCGCCGTGCACAGGTTCATCAGCGCCGCCCGCGCCGAGCGCGACGACACCACGAAGGAGAACAACCATGTCTAAGTGCCCCGGCCTGCACTGCCTCGGGCTGCGGAGACCGCGGCAGCGGCCTGGCCGCCGTGGCCGTGGTCCTGGTCGTCATCGCCGTCCTCATCCGCAAGCCAGTCGAGCATGCCGCGCACACCGGCCTGCACGTCCTGGGCGAGATCCTGGAAATCACCGCCATCATCCTGGCGTCGGGGCTCGGCCTGGCCGTGCTCGGCGCAATGGCCTACGCAGGGCTCCGCGTGCACCGCTGGCACGCGGCCGGGGCTCCCCGGCCCGCCCGTCAGCTGGAGCCGCTGAAGGCCGCCGCGACCATCTCGCCGCCGCGCGCCCGGCCGATCGAGGCTGCCCGGCCGCGGCTGTACGTCATCTCATCCGAGCACAGCACCGAGGAGAAGCCGTGATCACTGTTATCGTCCTGGTCGTCGTCGGTTACGCCCTGTTCCACCTGGGCCATTCCCATGCCAACTACCGGCACGGCCGGGCTCACGGGCGCCGCGGCGTGGATCTGTACTGGTCCAGCGTCCGGGGCCCGTGGATCTCGCTGCCGGGCCCGTTCGGCACGAGGGTCGGCCACCGGCTGTAGGCGGTTCACCAGGGGAGCCCGGCACTGGCGCAGCGGACAGAGCGCTGAGGGAAATGTGGCCGGGCCGGGCAGAGAGGCGGGCAGCCTGCCAGTCATGGAGGAAGGGCAGCACGATGAGCAACAGGAAGAAGGCAGCGCAAGGGCCGCTACCGGAGAATCCCACGCTGGCGCAGCTGGAGGCGTTCCTTGGCGCCCTGCCCCCGTCCGAGCGCAGGAAGATGAAGGCGCAGCTCCGGCCAGCGCCGCGCGGTCAGCCGGGAGACTACGACCGGGCTATCCCGGTCCCGGCGCCGCAGTATTCATCCTGGGATGACTACCTGTCGCGTACCACGGAGCGGGAGCGCCGCGCGTGGTGCGCCCGGAAGGCGCATAAGGCGAACAGTGCCCGGCTCATGTCCGGGCCGCCCGCCCTGCGCATCACTGCCGCTGACGTGCTGGGCATCCTGATGAGCGCCCGCGGCCGGTGCCGCTACTGCAACTCCCTGGCCGTCGAACGGGCGCCCTTCGCTAACGGGCGGCTCCAGCCCTGGGGGCACGTGGGCAGGCGCATCGGCAGCCTCGGCCACGATGTCGCGCGCTTCAACGGCGGCGACAACGCGCTGGACAATCTGAGCTGGGCCTGTAACTGGTGCAACACGTGGCCGGAAGAACGAATATGGGGCGCCACCGACCACGGGGCGATACCGGCCGCCGGGCCGGCATAACCCGCACCCTCACCCGCACAGCCGGGCACGCCCGAGTCGGCAGGCAAGCCGCGCTGCGCGGCCCGCCCGGAGGCGTTCCCGCTGCTAAGTTAGGGCCAGGCCCGCAGCCAGCGGGATCCTTGCGACTGACCGTAACGGCCCGGTCTCCGGGGCAGAGCGCGGATCGCACCGCGACAGGCCCCGGCAGACTCCGTTGCGGTTTTTTTGCGTCCAGGAGGCATCTTGCCGCAGATACCCGCGGCTGTGGTCGCCGTGGCCGTCACGCTCGGCGGGGGCCTGCTGGGCTGCTCCACCAGCTCGACGGCCAGGCCGGCAAGCCCGGCGGGCCAGCCCTACAAGTGGAGCTGCGCCGTCACGCCCTACGCATCGTTCGGCGCCGGCGGAGCAGGGCAGCCATGACCCGGCACGAGTTCCTTGCGAAGCTGACGGGCTGCCGGGCCTGCCGCCGTGACCGCCTGGCCGTCGCCGTGCTCGGCGCTGCGGCCGGGCTCGTGCTGCTAGTCGCAGTGAGGCGCTGACCCGTGGCCCCGTACAACACGCGCGACCTCTGGAAGCACTGGATCCGCCGGGAGCAGCCGGTCAACCGGCCCTGTACCCATGCCTGTTGCAGGGGCTTCCGCGCACACCCGGAGCACTATCCGGTGGTGCTGCCTGCCCGGTATCTGCACAGCGCCAGCGATGACGACCTGGCCGCCCACTATTCCCGGTGCCCCGAAGGCAACCCGCGTTGCCGCGACCAGGTGCTAGACGAGCTGCACCGCCGGGATGTGCGCAACGAGCGGAGGCAGGCCGCGCAGGACCGGCGCAGCCAGCGATGGGCCGACCGGCGCACGCAGCGGGCAGCGAGGTAGAGCGGCAGTGGCTGGCGGCTGAGACCGCGACCAAGGGCTACATGTTGAATCGGCGCAGCCGGGAAGCTGGCATTGACGAGCGGACCTTGTTCCGGGGCCCGGAGGCCAGGGCCCGCAAGTACGCCAGCGAGGAGCTGCTGAACTTCTGGCAGGAGAATCCGCGGCCTACAGAGGCGTACTTCCGCGGGGAAGACACCCGGCTAGGGATGACGGGGGTACGGCGCAGGCTGACCAGCCAGGAGCAGCAGGAAAGAGACTGGTATGACCGTGTGGACTGGGAAGATGCCCAGCGCGCCGCCTGACAGCGCCAGCATCGGCGGGAGCGGCGGGAGCGGCGCCCCATATGCGGGCGTTCGCATGCACGGCCCGCGCTGCGGGGTGGGACCGCAGCCCGATTACCTATTTTGTGAACCTGTTCCTACTATCGGGAGTCATTTGTAATGGATTAGGTCTGGACTTGCGCGAACAGGCCTGCTTACCTGAGGTGGAGGGTACGGATAGCTACAGTTAGCTCACCAGGAGTAACTGAGAGTGCTGCGCAGAGGGAGGATCACCCTATGCACGACACGAGGTCAGACGCGGGGGTCGAGGTAGTGGAGGCGACCCCCGAAGAGGGCGTGGCCGTGCTCGATCGCGCTGCCCGCGAAGTCCTGAACATCTCAGGAGACGAGTTCCTGGCCAAGTGGGATGCAGGGGACTATGAGGGGATGGACGACCCGGCCATCACCCGTGTCGCCATGCTGATCCCCTTTGCCCGGTAGAACTCCCACGGAGGCGGTTGATGCCTTCCTGGAACCGCTGAAGGAGTCCCTGGCCTGCGTCGCACGGGCCAAGATCACGTTATCGCCCGGTGGTCGCGCTATCCGAGGCAAGACCCATGCCCTCACCGTCAACGATGACAAGCCGATCTCCCTCCGGTACCCGCCGGGAGCGCCGGTCTTGATGCTCCGGGTCTGCATGCAGTACGAGATCGTCCCGAATGACCAGCCCGGACAGGAACCGTGGCGGGTTAGCACTCGGGGTTACGACTACGAGCTGCAAGCTGCCAGCGGCGAAATCATCTGGTCATATCACTGGCATCCGGGAACCAGGGTCGAGCGTCCCCACATCCACATCGGCCGCACCCAGCTCGCCGACGACGCCGTGATGTCGGCCAAAGCGCATCACCCGACAGACCGCGTGTCGCTGGAGAGCATCATCAGGGCGTGCATCACCGAGTACGGCGCGGATCCTCTGAAGGACGACTGGGACAAGACGCTGGCACTTCGGGAAGGTCTGTTCAAGCTCTACCGACGCTGGTCTTGACTACGCGGGCCTCCACTAGCCCGCCGCTCACTTGGCACGCAACTGACGCCCCGCCCCCCTCGCCGCTGTCCTGACCTGCACGGGAACCTTCCGGCCGGTGAGGCCTGCGACGGCGTGTGCAACCAGACCATGACGAACAACGAGACCGGCATCAGCCAGACGTATTGCTTCCCCCGTGTACCAACTCGACGCGGACGATCCCGCAGCCGGGCAACTGAGCAGCCGGGCAACTGAGAGGACAGCAGCATGTGGCAGCCGCAGAGCAGAGCCAACATGGGCGTCGGCGCATCGGTGTTCCATGGCGGCTATCACGCGCCCGGCGCCGCAGTGCCCGCAGTCAGCCCGGCTAGCGCGCAGGCATCGCACCTGACAGTCGGCCAGGACGGCAACGGCGTCGTGGTGCCCGGCATGGTCACCGGCCGGTCCTTGCCAGGGCAGGCCGCGATTATCGGCGGCACAGCGTGCCTGATCGGGCTAGGGTTCCTGTGGTGGTCGCTGCCCCTGTTGGCGGTCATCGGAATCTGCCCGCGGGCGGCCATCAGAGGCTCCCCGGAGGCGGTCACCCTGCTCACTGAATGCGACTGCTGCATGCGGCGGGCCGGGGAAGGCCCGGCAGAAGCGGCGCGGGTGACCGTGGTCAGGGCCGCTGCTCTTCCGCGGGGCATGGGTGGCCCGTCGTCCCGGTCACCGGGCTGGCGGTGGTGTTCGCCGGGCGGCCGTGCCGGGTGGCCGGCGCCTGCTGCTACGGGCGTGGCCGCCGGGGGTGGGGGCGGGTGATGGTGATCGTCTGGACGGTGAAGTTGTTCCGCGGGCGGGGGTCAGGGGTCGGTGATTCGGCGAGGCCCCGGAGCAGGGCTCGGCCCGGCCGGGTCGCGGTGATGGTGATGGCGAGCCGGGCGGAGGCGCCAGGGTCCAGGGTGGCCAGGGTCCAGGTGACCGCGTGGGGGTGCGGGGTGCAGCCGCCGGTGCAGGACACTTCCTGCAGCTGGGGCGTCAGCAGGATTGCGGCGGTGATCCTTCGGGCGGTCGCGGGCCCGGCGTTGGCGACGGTGAGGGTGCAGGTGCCGTCGGTGCCGGTGGTGAGGGCGGCCGGGCAGGCGAGATGGACGGAGAGGTGCGCGTCGGCGGCGGCGGGGGTGACGGTGACGGTGTAGGGGCCGGCGGTGGCGGTGCCGGCGGTGCTGGTGGCGGTGACGGTGTAGGTGAAGGTGGTGGTGCCGGCGGGCGGGGTGCCGGTGAGCTGGCCGGTGGCCGGGCTGATGGTGAGCCAGGCGGGGGCGCCGGGGGCGAGGGCGTAGGTGGGGGCGGGGGTGCCGGTGGCGGCGAAGGTGTAGCCGTAGGGCTGTCCCGGGGCCGTTTCCAGGGGCGGGCTGTCGGCGATGAAGGAGGGTGCCTGGGCGCCGGGGCTGACGGTGATGGACTGCTGGACCTGGGGGGCGGCGGCGTAGCCGTTCCCGGCGGCCTGGTTGGCGTCGATCACGCACGTCCCGGTGCCGGTGTAGGTGACGGTGGCGCCGTCGGTCCCGGACACCGCGCAGGCGCCGGCGGTGCTGGACGGGTCGACGGTGAAGGTGACGGGGTTGCCGGACGGCCCGCCGGTCGCGGTGAGGGTGGCCTGGCCGCCGACGGTGCCGGTGCCCGGCCCGGTGAAGCTGATCGCCTGGGCGCCGGGGCTGACGGTGATGGACTGCTGGACCTGGGGCGCGGCGGCGTAGCCGTTCCCGGCGGCCTGGTTGGCGTCGATCACGCACGTCCCGGTGCCGGTGTAGGTGACGGTGGCGCCGTCGGTCCCGGACACCGCGCAGGCGCCGGCGGTGCTGGACCCGTCGACGGTGAAGATCACCGGGTTGCCGGACGCGCCGCCGGTCGCGGTCAGCGTGGCCTGCCCGCCCACCGTCCCGGTGCCCGGCCCGGTGAAGCTGATGGCCTGCGGGACCAAGGCGCCCAGCTCCGTGACCGTGTTGTCGCCGCTGTTCGTGACCCAGACGTGGGTGCCGTCGGAGGAGACCCCGTAGGGGTTTTTGCCCACGGTGGTGGTGCTGCTGATGACCGCGCCGGTGGCGGCGTCCAGCTCCGTGACCGTGCCGTCGCCGGCGTTCGTGACCCACACGTGGGTGCCGTCGGAGGAGACCCCGGCGGGGACGTGGCCCACGGTGATGGTGCTGACGACCGCGCCGGTGGCGGCGTCCAGCTCCGTGACCGTGTTGTCGAGGTAGTTCGTGACCCAGACGTGGGTGCCGTCGGAGGAGACCCCGTAGGGTCCGCGGCCCACGGTGATGGTGCTGATGACCGCGCCGGTGGCGGCGTCCAGCTCGGTGACCGTGCCGACGGCGTCGTTCGTGACCCAGACGTGGGTGCCGTCGGAGGAGACCCCGTAGGGCTGGTCGCCTACGGTGATGGTGCTGATGACCGCGCCGGTGGCGGCGTCCAGCTCGGTGACCGTGCCGTCGGCGAGGTTTGTGACCCAGACGTGGGTACCGTCGGAGGAAACCCCGCAGGGGTAGCTGCCCACGGTGATCGTGCTGAGGAGGACGGGGCTGGCCGACGCCGCGGGCACCCCCGCCGTCAGGCAGAGCGCCGCGGCCGCCGCGGCCGCCGCGGCGAGCCCCCCGGCACCGCGGAGTAGTCGCAGCTTCATGATTGTCCTCCAGGCCCATCCCGAGTAGACCGGCGCGGCCGGCGGGCACGAGCGGACCCGGTACCCTGCAGCCGCGCTGGCAGCACGCCAGAGCGTACGCCCATGATTACTGTCCGTCACGACCATTCGCGGAAGGCGCCGGCCATGCTGCCCGGCACCCGGCCCCCCCGGACCCGCCCGGGCCCTCCTCCCGCGGCGTCACGCCGGGCATGCCTGGCCAGGACACGGCCTGAGACAAGCCGCCCACAGCCGTCCGTCACGGCAGGCTCCGCCCCCCGCATCGGCCCGCCGCAAGGAAGCGAGGCGAAGCGGCCCACCCCGGCCGCCCCGCTACGGGCCCAGCTGCCCGGGTATAACGACGTGGTGCGCAGTTAGGGTTGGGACGTCCTTGCCTGGGGTGGCTGTGTGATCGGTGAGTAGCGGCGGGTTACCAGGCGGCGGCGCGGTCGGATACTAGTGAGCCGATGGCCTGGATGGTCTCTGGCAGGTCGTCGCGCCTGCCGGTCCAGCGTTGCAGGGGCCGCCAGTTCTTGCTATCGGCGATGGCGTGCTCCACGCAGATCCGTGTCGAGGACTGGCGGTGGCGGGCCTGCTCCCAGGCTTGGATTACCTCGGGGGCCGCGTCTTTGGCTGGTTTCCCCGGCGGGACGCTGACCTGGCCGGGGTGGTCGCGGTGCAGGCCGCGGTAGCCGGCGTCCATCTCGCAGGTGACATCGGGGAACTGTTCGAGCAGGTCGTCGATGCCGTCGGTTTGCAGGGCGGTCTGGTCGTGCTGGCGGCCGGGCCGGAACGTGGCGTCCAGCAGGGTCCGGCCGCGGTGGTCGCAGATCTTGGTGAACTTGATGGTGTTCATCTTTTTCTTGCCGGACACGAACGCCCGCCGGCCGGGCCGGTGCGCCGGGGGGCGGCGGACCTGGATCTCGCTGCCGTCGATCCGCAGCGTGATCCCGCTGGCGGCGGCGTGGGCGAACACGTCAGCGAGCGTGGAAAGCCGCCGGCCCTGCGCGGTGGCATAGCCCCGCCCGGCCAGCAGCGGCCGGACCTCCCGCACCGCCCGGGTCACCGTGGAGCGGTGCACGTCATACATGTGCGCCAGCGCGGCGTGCGGGATCTGCAGCCGCAGCACCGCGAGGGTGACCAGCACCCGGTCGGTGAGCACCAGCTCATGGCGGCGCCCGGCGCCCTCCGCGCGGCGGCGCTCCTGGCCGCGGCGGCGACGCAGGTCAGACTCCCGCCGTGCCTGCCACGGGCCGGCCAGTTCGGCTACCACCTGGCCCAGGTGATGACGGGAGATCCCGATGAAGGCAGAATGGCTCAAGGCCGCACGAGCCCATGATCGCTTAGACACCGACTCATGATCTTGTGCGGCCGTTCGCTATCCAACGACCGACACGCCGCGATCATCATGCCTCGTCCATGATCACCCAATTACACCCCACGTCGTAACTGCCAGGCGCCCGGCAGGAAACCCCTGAACCGGCCCTGACACACATCCGGACCACACCGGCAAGGCAGCACGAACCGCCGGCGCGCCCTGCGGGCGGATCGAGTCACCTGGCACCGCCCGAACCGATCATCCTGTACCGCTCAGCCGCCGCAAGCTCGTCATCAGCAAGCAGCACGCATAGTCGGCGCGCATTCCCCGCGCTGTCGCGGGTGAGGAGCTCGCTCACTGTCCGTGATGGCCGCAGTCGCCCAGCCGTGGCCGTCAGCGGGCAGATTCTGATGACCGCCCACAGCCCCGATAGCGGCGAGGCAAGCTCATGAAACGCGCGTGTCTCATCTGACGATTCCGCATTCGACAGGCGCACCACGACTGCGTGGCGTGAACCAGTTGGCCGGTTATGCGTCATACAGTCGATTTCGCGAAGGAGCTGGCCAATGCGAGGCGCGCTGGTTATTCCTGCTCTCGCGGCGGGGGTCTTGCTCGCGGCATGCTCGACCGCTGCGGGATCACACCCTGCTGCGAAGACTCATCCCGTCGCAGTCGCATCCCCCTCAGCATCCACGTCGTCGCCCAGCCCGTCGCCCACGCCCTCTGGACCTACTCCATGCAACCACCAGCTGAACGCATGGCTGGCTAACCGCGGCACACAGATGCTGGACGCCATCCACCAGGACTTGTCTAACTACAACCGGGACGATGGCGCAGTCGTCGGGGACCTGATGAATGGTGGCAATACTGCGAGCGACATAAACACGTGGATCACTGACCTGGAAGCCTTCGAGAACGACGCTGCCACCTTGCAGGCAAACCCCGCACCAGCGGGGGTCAGCTCGCCGTGGCAGCCGCAGACTGGAAGTCAGCCGCGACCGCTTACCTATCAGCCGCACAGACGCTGTCCAACTCGCCAGACATGAATGGGATGACCGCGGCAAACCCTTCCATGACCGCAGGGAACAATGCCCTCAGCAATGCGCAGACAGCGCTCGATCAGGCCGTCAGCGCATCGGGTGACCTGATCCCGAACGTCATTCAGGGAACTGGCACTGGCACCTAGGTCCCCTACCTGCTGTTCGTCAAGTTGGCATCCAACTGTCTCATCTGACGACCGTCGGCCGGGACTGGGGCTGGCAGCCCGCTGGCTGATGGGTTTCTATTGCTGCCGGGCGAGCCCGGTGTAGCCGGCGACGAGCAGGGTGGCGAGCGCCCAGCCGAGCCCGGTTGCCAGCCAGGTCGCCGTCGCCCAGGCCCAGCCCCACGGTGCGTGTCCGTTCGGCCCCCAGTTGTCGGCCTGGTGGACATTGACGATCGGGATGACAACGTCGATGGCATACCCGGCGGGGTAGAAGCACGGATAATCCGCCATGCAGCGCGTGGCTACCGGGACCGGGTGAAGGCCGGTGATGTTCCCCGCCGGAATCATCAGGCCGTGGTGCTGCGCGATCACCGACGCCACGAGGAAGATCACGTAGACGGCGACCAGCCCGGCGGCGGCGCGCCAGGTCTGGTAGCCGTATTTGATGGTCTTGTCCAGCAGCCAGTTGGCGGCCCTCTGGTATCTGGCGAGGTCGCCGTACCGGCGAAGATCAGCGCGGCGGGCGATGCTGATCGTGCGGGCGTCGCTGTCGCGTCCGGGCTGCCGGTGGACCGTCGCGAGCTGCTCGTAGGGCTGAGGGGCGAACCCTGCCCACCGGCCCGAGGGGCCCTGCCGGTACTGGCTGCGGATCCAGGCCAGCCGCTGCTGCACGGTCGCTGGCTGGTCACCGCCGATCCCGCCGTAGGTGAAGCCATCGAGCCGCAGCCGGCCGCTGGCCGGCCAGTGCCCGTTCCGCCGCCGGCCATGCTGCGCCCAGGAGTCCGCCAGCTGCCCTGCCACGGTCCCTTCGAGGCTGACCCGGCCGTCGAATTGCTCCGCCGGCTTCTAGACAAGTGAGCCCGCTACCTGCATCCCGGCAGCATCCAGTCCGCTCGTGGCGCCTGCCTGGCAGACGTGTCCCAGCCATGCCGATCCGCCCACCCGCGCCGATCGGAGCGATATCAGCCCTTTAGCGATGACTTCCTGGTCGAGGAACACGTCCCCGCCGGTCTTCATCCCGTCGGCGACTAGGGCATTACCGTCGGTGTCCGCGCGAACTAGCGGCCGCCCGCGCGGAAGTCGAGGCGCTGGCAGCCCTCGGCAGCCAAGTCAGCGTGCCCTGCCACCGCGACTACACCCCGCGGAACTGGCTGATCGGGGCCAGCGGACTCTACGTCGTCGACTTAGAGTGGTCACGCCCGGACGTATGGATCAGCGACCTGGCCCGCCTGCATCTCGGCATCTGGGAGAACAGGCCAGACTTGCGCGATGCCTTCCTCCGCGGCTACGGCCGGCAGTTGGACGACACTGACCATTGCATCCTCCAAGGCTGCTCAGTTCTCACAGCCCTGTGGATGGTCATCAAAGCACATGAATCCCGCCAGCTGTCATTCGAGGAGGGATGCCGAACTGCGCTGCAACGCCTCCTCGCGCCCCGCCGCTAACTCACTTGCGGAGCGCCGACAGCCGACGTACGACTGCGTCTGATCCACTGTCGGAGAAGCTCCGTGTTCCCGCGGACGCCGGACAACGGCGCCGAGAGGCGCCTTAGCGCGATCAGAGGGCTTCGTCTTCGGCATGCCCAATACGTGCCGAACTTCTCAGCGCTGAGCGCGAAGCGCCAGGTCACAGCAGGTTCAGCTTGCCGTTTACAAGACGGCTGCTTCGCCAACTGAGCTACACCGGCGGGAACTCCGGGCATGCTAGCCGGCATAGGTCCTGACGTGCGCATCTGCCTTGTGACGTGCAGTTATGAGCCGGAGCATGTCACGGTACCGGCACTGGGATAGTCTGTGCGCTCGTCAACCGAACCGGTGACCGCTATGGGCCTGCGCAGGAACCGCCGTTCCAGGTGACCTGGGCGGTCCGTTACCGGCTCCAGCGTGGGGGGACTTCGCTCCGACCGCACCCAGCGCCCTGGCCGGGCTGGTGGGCGGCAAGGCCCGGTACGCGGGCCCGCCGCAACCGGCCTCCGCGCCACCTCTGCCTCGCGCCACGCCGCGAGCAGCGTGGTCTTCCCGAAGCCAGCAGGGCAGGCGATCAGGCTGAGCCTCATGCCCGAGCCGCCTCTGCCGCTCCAGCAGGTGGTCACGCAGAATCCTGCCTAGGTGATTCTGTCAGGCAGGTGATGCGCGCTCGACCGAGCGTGCGTCAGTCTGGGAGCACTGACGGGCGGCGATCCGGCAGCAGGGAGAAGCAACGGCCGCTTCAGGGCCGCGACCTGGGCTACCGCTGCCCGAGCCGTGAGTATCCGTTGTCCCCTGGCCATCGGGAAGACGATGGGAAAGCCGATGCCGGCTGGCCGCAGATGAACGCCACGTTCTTCGGCCTGGCATTTCTCGCGGCGCTGAACCCGAAGCTGCTCGGCGTTGACCTGCTGCTGACGGCCGGCGCCGAGCCCCGGTTCCGGTCACTACCCAGGCAGGAGCCGGGCGGCACCCTCAAGGGGCACGAGTGGGCGCAGCGGATCCTGAGCAAGCCCCGGTACGCGCTCGTGGTGCTCATCGGCGCTGTGCGCGGCACGCCTGGCGGGGAATATCTCGCGGCGCCGCACGTGCTCATCCCGGTAGTGCTCCTGCTGGTCCGGCCCGAGGACACCAGGGCGGGGATCAAGCGCTCCCAGGACTGGCTCATGAGCCACGCGCGCGAGCTCATTGCCGTGGTCTTACTGCTCGTCGGCGCCTGCAGGGCAGTCAACGGCCTCGCGCGCCTGCTCTGACCTCGGGCTGCGCGGGCATGGCGCAGGGAACAGGAGCACGGGCATGACCCTCAGCGTGGTGTTCGCGCTGGCCGCCGCGTTCTCCAACGCGGTCAACCTGATGACGCAGCACGCGGCCAGCACCAGCGCCCCGAAGCGGGAGAAGGGATGGCGCCTAGTCGGCTACCTGGTCCGGCAGCCGCTATGGCTGCTGGGCGGTGTCGCGGCGGTGGGCTCATTCAGCTTCCAGGCCCTCGCCCTGCACCATGGCCAGCTGTCCGTGGTCCAGCCCATCCTCGTCACTGAGCTGGTTTTCGTGCTGGTGCTGCGCCGGGTATGGATCCGCCAGGACGTGGCCCGCGCCGCGTGGGCGGCCGTGCTCGTCGTCTGCGTGGCGCTCGCGGTTTTCCTCATTGTGGCCGAGCCCACCGGCGGGCATCCCGCACCGGAGACCGCAGAATGGGTGTCGGCTGTGTCTGTGTTCGGCGGCAGCATCGCCGCGCTCGCCCTGCTCGGAATGCGCGGCTCACCGGTGCGCCGGGCCGCCGTCTTCGCAACGGCCGCCGCGCTCGCATGGGCTCTGATGGCAACCTTCATCAAGACAGCAACCGAGACCCTCGCCACGTTCGGTATCGGCGGGATGCTGACGCGCTGGCCCGTGTACGCGCTCGCTGCCGCCGCCGTCACCGGCACGCTGCTCGAGCAGTCCGCGCTGCATGTCGGGCCGCTGAGCATCTCCCAGCCGGTCCTGGTCGTCACCGACCCGTTCGCCAGCATCATCTTGAGCGTATGGCTGTTCGACGAGCGCTTCACCGACAGCCCGGCCAGGATTGCCGTCGCCATCCTGGCCTTCGCCGTCATGGCCGCCGGGATCACCGTGCTGTCGCGGACGTCGCCGAAAGATCTCACCCCCTCCGGACCGCCGGGCCGCAGGGAATGAGAACCAGGCGGCCCGGTGGCGGCTTCCTGCTAGCCGCCCCGATGGCCAGCGCTGCGTGCGCTGCCTGCATGCCTCGATCTCGCTGCAGGCGGGCCGCTGGCACTCCATGTCAGAGGGAACAGATTTATGCTTGTATTGCCAGACGGCGCGAGATGACTCGGCGGGCAAGCCTTGTGGGACAGCCACGACAAGGGTCGGGCACACCTACGGTGAACCGGCGAGGGTGTCTGCGGTTCTTCCCATGGGACAGGCCATAGAGGGCGCCGCAGGAAGGAAGACAGGCGTGTTCGAGGCTGCCAACATCCGGGAATGGCGCGGCCACGACGTGGTCGACGCCGACGGTCACAAGATCGGCGAGCTGGAGGCCGTCTACGTTGACACAGCCACCGACCTGCCGTCGTTCGGCACGGTCAGGGTCGGAATGCCGACCCGGCACCGGCTCGTCTTCGTGCCTCTGGACCGGGCGACCGTCGGTCCGGGGTACCTCAAGGTCTCTTATGACAGGAGACAAGTGAAGGATGCCCCGTCGATCGGCATCGACGGCGAGTTGCCGGCAGGCGACGAAGAGGCGATCTTCAAGCATTACGGCATGACGTACGAGCCTGGCGGGGGCGGCGAAAGGCGGCTGGCCCGCCGCTGAGCAGCAACCGAAACTGAGCGGAGGGTCCGTTGATTGCCCTGTTTCTCCTGCTGGTGATCGTGGCGATCGCGCTGGGCATCGTGGGCGTTGTCGTCAAGGGCCTGCTGTACCTGCTGATCATCGGCATTGTCGTATTGATGGGTGCCCTTCTCCTGGGCACCCTGCGGATGCGGCGGCGGCCCGCGAAGCGCCAGGCTAGGTAATTCGGTCCGGTTGCCCATAATCGCGGGAACCTCAGGTCCGTGACCGGGTGAGGGCCTCGGAACGGCTAGCTGGGGGCTGCTGAGCGTGCTGGTGATCCGCAGCCGGCTCCTGCCTCCCCGTCTCGCGCCAAATCGTCGTGTCAGCCCGTCGGGTGCGAGGCCTGAGGGTCTGGATAGGCGTGTGCCCACCGGTCGTAGACATAGCTGACGGAGACCTTGCTGCTGTCTGGATCGGCGCCGAATCTCCTGAGGGACCTGGCGAACTCCAGCGCCGCGGCGCCGATCTGATCGGGCTTGTACGCCTCGATGTGCCCGGGCACGTTCACTTCGATGGTGACAGTAAGAATCCTCGGCGTATCCATCTGCGTCATCAACTCCTGCCCGATATGGAAAGTCTGGCGTGTTCAGTGTGAATCCGTTTCCTGACCCCCTCGCGCAGTCCGATCCGAGCCGGATTCGGTCACCGTCTGGGCAGGTAGAGGTCGGTGATGGTGCCCTCGAACGCCTCCGCCGCCATCCCGATGGTTTCCGAGAGCGTCGGGTGCGGGTGGATCGTCAGGCCGATGTCGGCCGCGTCGGCGCCCATCTCGATCGCCAGCGCCGCCTCGGCGATGAGGTCGCCAGCGGAGGGCCCGACGATGCCGCAGCCGATGACGCGGCCGGTCCCCTCGTCGAACAGCAGCTTGGTCATGCCCTCGTCACGGCCCAGCGACAGCGAGCGGCCGCTGGCTGCCCAGGGAAACACTCCCTTCCCGTACTTCACGCCAGAAGCTTTCGCCTCGTTCTCGGTCATCCCGGCCCAGGCCACCTCCGGATCGGTGTAGGCGACCGACGGGATGACTCGCGCGTCGAAAACGCTGCCCCGGCCGGCCGTCACTTCGGCGGCGACCTTTCCCTCGTGCGTGGCCTTGTGCGCCAGCATGGGCTGGCCGACAACGTCGCCGATGGCGAAGATGTGCGGCACGCTGGTCCGCATCTGCTTGTCGACCGGGATGAACCCGCGGTCGTCAACCGCGACGCCGGCGTTCTCCGCGCCGATGAGCTGGCCGTTGGGGCGGCGGCCCACGGCGACGAGGATCCTGTCGAAGGTGTCAGTCGGCGGGGCCTTCGCACCGTCGAAGGACACCACCAGGCCCTCAGGACGGGCCTCGACGTTCGTCACCATCGTTTTGAGGTAGATGTTCTCGTACTGCGCGGCGACCCGCTTGGCGAGCGGGTTAACCAGGTCCTTGTCCGCGCCGGGGATGAGCTGGTCCATCAGCTCGGCGATCGTGACCTTCGCGCCCAGCTCGTGGTAGACCGTCGCCATTTCCAGCCCGATGATCCCGCCGCCCAGCACGAGCAGGCGCTGCGGTATCCCGTCAAGCTCCAGCGCGCCGGTGGAGTCCACGACTCGCTGATCGTCGCGCGGGATAAACGGCAGTGTTAGCGGCTGGGAGCCGGCCGCGATGATCGCCTGCTCAAAACCCACCGTCGTGGTCCCGCCGTCGGCGAGCTCGACCTGCAGCTGATGTGATGAGGTGAACTGGCCGTAGCCGCGGATCGTGGTGACCTTGCGCTGCCTGGCCAGCCCGGCCAGACCGCCGGTGAGCCGGGCGACCACGCCGTCCTTCCAGCTCCGCAGCTTGTCCAGGTCGATATCGGGAGCGCTGAACACGATGCCGTGCTCGCTCATCTCCCGGGTTTCGGCGATGACCCTGGCGGCGTGCAGGAGCGACTTGGACGGGATGCAGCCGACATTGAGGCAGACGCCGCCAAGTGTCGGCCCGCTGTCGACCATCACGACCTTCTTGCCGAGATCCGCAGCCCGGAAGGCCGCCGAGTAGCCGCCTGGTCCGGCGCCGAGGACGAGCACTTCCGCAATGAGCTTCGCCCTGCGCCGTCCCTGGTCCGGCAAGAGGCGAGGGCGCGGGCGGGCGCGCGGCGGTCGCAGCAGCGGATGGCGCTGCCGGCTCCGGCTCGAGCACCTCGCCTGTCCGCAGGTTCACGATGAGGTGACCGGCGGAGACACGGTCGCCGACCGCGACCCTGATGGCGGCGACAGTTCCGGCCACCGGGGCGGGAATATCCATTGTCGCCTTGTCGGACTCCAGGGTGATGAGCGGGTCCTCGGCCGCCACGACGTCGCCGGGGGCCACATGCACCTCGATGACGGGCACGTCGGCGAAGTCTCCGATGTCCGGGATCCGGATGTCCACGTCAGGCTCCAGGGGTGGCGGGCGGCTGTCAGGCGGGGCGCCGGGTGGCGGTCACAGCACGAGCCGGCGGATGTCCTCAAGCAGATGGCACAGGTACCGTGCGAAACGGGCCGCCAGCGCACCGTCGATGACCCGGTGATCGTAGGAGAGCGATAGCGGGAGCATCAGCCGCGGCTCGAACGCCGTTCCGTCCCACACCGGAGCGGTCGTGGAGCGCACCACGCCGAGAATCGCCACCTCAGGGGAATTGACGATCGGCGTGAAGCCAGTACCGCCGATGCCGCCGAGGCTGGAGATGGTGAAGCAGCCGCCCTGCAGCTCGGGCAGGCCGAGCTTGCCGTCGCGGGCTCTCGCCGAGACCGCGCCGAGTTCCTGGCTGAGCTCCAGGATGCCCTTGCGGTCGACGTCGCGGATCACCGGCACCACCAGGCCGTCGGGCGTATCCACCGCGACACCGATGTGGTAGTAGCCCTTGTAGATGAGCGCGTCCTTCTCCGGCGTCAGCGAGCTGTTGAACCTGGGGAACTCGCGCAGCGCCGAGACGGAAGCCCTCATGAGGAAGGCCAGCAGGGTGACCCGGTAGCCCTCGGCCCTGGCGGCGGTGTCAAGTTCCCGCCGGTAAGCATCCAGGTCGGTGATGTCGGCCTCGTCGTTATGAGTCACGTGCGGGATGTTGAGCCAGGACCGGTGCAGCTGCGTGCCGGACAGCCGCTGGATGCGCGACAGCGGCTGGATCTGCACGGGGCCGAACTTCGAGAAGTCCTGTGCCGGGATTTCCGGGATGCCCGCGCCCGTCCCCGGCGCGGCGGCCGTGCCGTCAGCCGTGGCGACGGCTGGCCCGCGGACTGTCGCGAGCAGGTCCTCCTTGGTAATGCGGCCTTTCGGGCCGGTCCCGGGCATCGCCCTGAGGTCCACGCCCAGCTCGCGGGCCAGGCGGCGCACGCCCGGGCCTGCGTGCACGCCGTCGAAGTCAGCGGGCGGCCCGGCGCCTGCGGCCGTGACCGGCGCGCTGGCCTGCGTCGCTGGCGGCGGGACTGCCGCGGCTGACCGGCCGGCCGGCTCCTGTGCCGCGGCGACCGGGTCGGCGGCGTCCTGGCCCGGCGGCTCCTGCTGATCGGTCAGCGGCGGCGGCTGAGTGAGCCCGGTGCCGGTGTCGAGCAGCAGGATGAGCGACCCTTTCTCGACTCGGTCGCCGACCTGGACCCGGAGTTCGCGGACGGTTCCGGCTGCGGGCGACGGGACGTCCATCGTTGCCTTGTCCGACTCCAGCGTGATCAGCGGATCCTCGGCGCTGACGACATCGCCGACCGCGACATGAATCTCGATGACCGGAACGTCAGCGAAGTCCCCGAGATCGGGAACGCTGACTTCAGTTGCAGCGGGCACGGTTGCTCCCCTCAGGCGATGCCGGTGGCGGATTCTCTCTGGCGCCCTGCTGCCAGGTCATACCGTCGTCGGATCTGGCTTGCCCGGATCGATTCCGTACCGCGAGATCGCGTCGGCGACGATGGCCGCCGGGACCGTCCCGTCCTCGGCGAGCGAGGACAGGGCGGCCAGGGCGACGTAATGCCGGTCGACCTCGAAGAAGCGGCGCAGGTTCCGGCGGTAGTCCGACCGGCCGAAGCCATCAGTGCCGAGAACCCGGTAGCGCCGCGGCACGAAGGGGCGGATCTGATCGGCGAAGGACTTCACATAGTCGGTAGCGGCGATCACCGGGCCCGGCCGGCCAGTCAGGCAGGTCTCCACGTAGCTGCGCCGGGGCGACTCCGCCGGGTGCAGCATGTTCCAGCGCTCGGCTGCGAGACCGTCGCGGCGCAGCTCGGTGAAGCTCGGCGCGCTCCACACGTCGGCGATCACGCCGTAATCGGCGGCCAGCAGGTCGGCAGCGGCGACAACCTCGCGCAGGATGGTGCCGCTGCCCAGCAGCTGAACCCGGGGGCGGGCCGTTTCGCCGCCCGGCCCGGCCGCCGCCCGGCCCTTGCCGGCCGTCTTGCTCCTCGCCGCCGGCTGTGCGCCGCCGGCCGCTGCGCCGGGGTAGGCGAGGGGGCCGTCCCGCAGCAGGTACATGCCCTTCAGGATGCCGGCCTCGGCGCCCTCGGGCAGTGCCGGATGCTCGTAGTTCTCGTTCATCAGCGTGATGTAGAAGAACACGTCTTCCTGCTCGGCCAGCATCCGCCGCAGCCCGTCGGCGATGATGACCGCGACCTCGTAGGAATACGTCGGGTCGTAGGACACGCAGTTGGGGATCATCGAGGCCAGCACGTGGCTGTGCCCGTCCTCATGCTGCAGGCCCTCGCCGTTCAGGGTGGTACGGCCCGATGTCCCGCCCAGCAGGAATCCGCGCGCCCGCGAGTCCCCGGCGGCCCAGGCGAGGTCGCCGATGCGCTGAAAGCCGAACATCGAGTAGAAGATGTAAAAGGGGATCATGGGCGTGTCGCTGGTGCTGTACGCGGTTGCCGCGGCGATCCACGAGGACATCGCGCCGGCCTCGTTGATGCCCTCCTGGAGCATCTGGCCATCGGGCGCCTCGCGGTAGTACATCAGCTGGGTGGCGTCCTCCGGCTGGTAGAGCTGCCCGACCTGGCTGTAGATGCCGAACTGGCGGAACATGCCTTCCATCCCGAAGGTGCGGGACTCATCAGCGACGATCGGAACCACCCGGTTGCCGATCTTCTTATCGCGCAGCAGCGTGTTCAGGATGCGCACGAACGCCATCGTGGTGGAGATCTCGCGGCCAGGCGTGCCGGCCAGCTGGCCGCCGAAGGCACTGAGCCCGGGCACGTCCAGCGACTCGCTGGAGCGGCTGCGGCGGGCCGGCAGGTAGCCGCCGAGGGCGCGGCGCCGCTCCTGCAGGTAGGCCATCTCCGGGCTGTCATCAGGGAAGCGCAGGAACGGCAGCTCGGCCAGCTGGGCGTCAGTGAGCGGCAGGCTGAAACGATCGCGGAACCGCACCAGCGCGGCATCGGCCATGTGCTTCTGCTGGTGGGTGATGTTCTGGCCCTCGCCGGACTCCCCCATGCCGTAGCCCTTGATGGTCTTGGCCAGGATGACGGTCGGCTGGCCGGTGGCCCGCACGGCCGCCGAGTACGCGGCATAGACCTTGTTCGGATCGTGGCCGCCGCGGTTGAGCGCCCAGATCTCCTCATCGGTCATGCCGGCCACCATCTCCAGCAGCTCGGGGTACTTGCCGAAGAACTTCTCCCGGACGTATGCGCCGTCCTTGGACTTGAAGTCCTGGTACTCGCCGTCGACGCACTCTTCCATCCGCTTCAGCAGCAGGCCGGTGGTGTCCCGGGCGATGAGCGGGTCCCAGGCGGTGCCCCAGATCGTCTTGATCACGTTCCAGCCCGCACCGCGGAAGATGCCCTCCAGCTCCTGGATGATCTTGCCGTTACCGCGGACCGGCCCGTCCAGGCGCTGCAGGTTGCAGTTGATCACGAAGATGAGATTGTCCAGCCTCTCCCGGCTGGCCATCGAGATCGCGCCCAGCGACTCTGGCTCATCGGTCTCGCCGTCGCCCAGGAAAGCCCAGACCTTGCGCCCGGCGGTATCGGCCAGGCCGCGACTGGCCAGGTACTTCAGGAAGCGCGCCTGGTAGATCGCCATGATCGGGCCCAGGCCCATCGACACGGTCGGCATCTGCCAGTACTCCGGCATCAGCCACGGATGCGGATACGACGACAGGCCGCCACCGCCGGTCTCCATCCGGAACCTCTCCAGCTGATCCTCGGTCAGCCGGCCCTCCACGAACGAGCGGGCGTAAATGCCCGGCGAGGAGTGGCCCTGAATGAACAGCAGGTCACCGCCATGCTGGCCGTCGGGGGCGCGGAAGAAATGCTGGAAGCCGACATCGTAAAGCGTCGCCGCGGACTGGAAGCTGGCGATGTGGCCGCCCAGTTCGGACGACTCGGCGTTGGCACGCAGCACGATCGCGAGGGCGTTCCACCGGACGAGCGACCGGACGCGGTGATCCAGGGCCAGCTCCTCCGGGCTCAGCCGGTCCTCCTCTTCAGGGGGGATGGTGTTCAGGTACGGTGTCGTCGCGCTGTAGGGGACCCTGGCGCCCTTGCGCCTGGCCTCCCCGATCACCTCATCCAGCAGCAAGAACGCGCGATCGGCGCCCTCGAACGCCAGCACCGAATCGAGCGCATCCACCCACTCGCGCGTCTCGGCCGGGTCAAGATCTTCCAGCATGGGATCCCCTATCGGCAACGCCAGGTCGCGCCAGCAGCGAGCCCGGCGCATCGCCATCGTCCCACTGTCTGTCACAATCGGGTACAGACGGGGCGGCCCGGCAGACATGGGCCGCGACTCGCAGATGGAAGGATGGCCTGGCCGTACGCATCACCGGTCGAGCGACTGCACTGGAGCCGAGGCAGGAGAACATGGGGAGCCCGCTGGGTCAGGTCGCGTCCTGGCCAGTGGGAACGGCCGTGGTGGCGGTCGTCTCGGCCGCTGGCCTGGTGGCATCATATGGCCCGCTTGACCGGTCGTTCCCCTGGGCGTCGGTGACCAAGCTGCTGACCTCCCTGGTCGCGCTCGACGCCGTGCAGCGCGGCCTCCTCGACCTCGATGAGCCGGCCGGGCCGCCAGGCTCGACTATCCGGCACCTGCTGGCCCACGCATCGGGGCTCGGACTTGACGGCGACGCGATACTCAGCCAGCCCGGACGGCAGCGAATCTACTCCAACCGCGGCATCGAGATCGCCGCCGAAACCGCAGCCATGCGCAGCGGCAAGTCCTTCGAGCTGCTGCTGGCCGACGAGATCTGCCTGCCACTGGGACTGCTCCACACCCGCCTCAACGGCTCCCCCGCTTCGGGCGCCGCCGGGCCGCTCAGTGACCTCATTGCGCTGGCGATCGAGCTGCTCAGCCCGTCGCTCATCGACCCGCAGCTGCTGGCGGACGCGACCCGGACAGCCTTCCCCGGCCTGCCCGGTGTCCTGCCGGGCTACGGCCGTCAGCCGCTCTGCGACTGGGGACTGGGATTCGAGATCCGCGGCGGCAAGACACCACACTGGACCGGATCAAGGAACTCGCCCGCGACCTTCGGTCACTACGGCCGCTCCGGCAGCTTCATGTGGGTAGACCCGGACGCTGGCATCGCCTGCGCCGGCCTCGCGGACCGCGACTTCGGCCCCTGGGCAGCGCAGGCCTGGCCACAGCTGTCCGACGACGTCCTCGCGAGATATCGGCGCGGAGCGAGTGATCAGCGAGTTCGCACCGGCCGCGGGTAAATGATCGCAAGCGAAACGATCGCGCGGCGAACCGCATTGGATCCGCCGCGCGACTGGGGGTTACTTAGCTACGGCGCCATTGCTCTTGGCCGGGGCGTCGTTCCTGGCGCCCGTCAGCGGCGCAGTCGCCTTCAGGATGTCCTCGGCGAACTTCCGCTGGCTGGCCAGCATGCGCTCAGCGAAGTCGTAGGCTTCCGCGACGAGCTGGTGCGGCTTGGGCATCTTGTCGGCAAACGGCATGGTCAGCTCCGGGGTGATCGACTGGACCTTGCTGGTCCAGGCCTGGATCGCCTCGACGACTGCGTTCTGGCTCTTGCGGACCGTGCTCAGGACTTCGTCCTGCAGTTCGCGGCCCATGGTGCGGGCTTCGGTCATGGCTTCTCCTCAGGGTCTGTGTATTGCTAACTATACTGAGCGCTGCTTGATTTGTCAAGCGCAAGGTCTTCAGTGCCGCGGCCAGCCTCGCTCAGCAGACCAGGCGGAGAGCCGGGCGGTCGGCATGATCGGGCGCTGACCAGACCCCCGCGCTCTCGCGCCCTCGCGAGCTAGGGGGACGTGGAGCCGGTGGCTGACGGGGATGGTGTCCCAAGCGTGGAGGACGACGCAGTCGGGGCGACGGTCGGGTGAGGCGTCCTGGACAGCCGCGGCGCACTGGTCGTGGGCACCGGAGTTGCCGGCGTGACTCGCGGAGTGGGGCTTGGCTTAGTCGTCGGCCGGAATGTGGAGGGCACCGCCGTGGACGAGCCTGCGGGATGCGCCGGCGTCTGGGATCTGGTTGCGGCCGTGTCAGGGCCCAGCCACAGGTAGGCCGCTAGGGCGACCAGGAAGACGGCGGTCAGGACCCAGGTGGAGGTCCGCACCCGGCGCACCCGTCGCATCAGTCCGTCCCGGCCGGTTCTGTGGTCTCCAGGGTGGTCGGCAGGTTGATGCCCTCGCGCCGGAGTCCCGCCGCGATCCGGACCCGCAACATCCGCCCGACGTTCGAACTGCTTACCGGGCAGCGTCCTGGCAACCAGGCGGACCTGGAAATGGTCCACGTCAATGCTCTGCACACCCATGACGGCCGGGGGGTCAAGCAGCAGACTGCGCAGTTCCGGCTCCTTGTACGCATCATCTCCGATCAGCCGCAGCAGGTCACTGACCCGGTTGACGTCCGCGGCAGCCGGCACGGGCACGTCCACCACGGCACGTGCCCAGTCGCGCGACAGGTTGGTCACCTGGGTGATCTGGCCGTTGGGGGTGATGACCACCTCACCGTCGGCAGTTCGCACCGTCGTCACCCGCAAGGTGACGTCCTCGACCGTCCCGGTCGCAGGGTCGGGCAGGCTTGGCACCGACAGGCGGATGAGGTCCCCGAAGCCGTACTGGCGCTCGGTGATGATGAAGAAGCCAGCCAGGATGTCCTGGACAATGCGCTGGGCGCCAAACCCCAGCGCGACGGCCGCCACGGCAGCCGGGGCTACCAGGCTCGTGACCGGGATACCCAGGCGCTGCAGGATGGCCACTCCGGTCGCGCAGTAGATGACCACCAGGGTGACCCAGGTGATCACCGATGTGAGTGCGTGCCGGTGCTTCGACGCCTCCGAGCGGACCAGCGCGTCTGTCTCCCTGGCGTTGGCGTCGATCCGGTCTGTGACCCTCCCGCCCAGCCAGGTCGCGAGACGTGTCAGCAGTATCGCGCCAGTCAGGAGGAGCACGATCTCCAGCCCACTGCCGCGCGCCCATACAGTTACGTCGTGCAGAGGCCTCGCACTCGAAAACATAATTTTTCATCATCGCCGAACAGCCGCCGGCAAGTACAGCCATTGCCGCACAGCGGACCGGGCGGCCGACCCTCGGTCCGTCGGCTCCAGTCATCTGAACCTATGCGATCCTGATCGTGCGCCCACGGGGGCGGCCGGCGGGCTGCGCAGGCATTAGTAACGGGCAGCGGCCCAGGTCGCGGGCACGTCGCTGCCGCCCTCCTCGGTGATCCGCGCGTCGAAGCGAAGCAGTGCGGGCTGAGGAGAGATCTTTCCGACTTGCGCCCCTCGGCGGCGATGCGGATGGCCTGGTCAGAGATCAGCCGCGGGACAGGAACCGCAGGCGCGCCGCCCGAGCATCCCACGAGTAGATGACCGCCGTCCCGGCGATGACGTCGTGCAGTGCCCGGCGCTGGCCGCCGAGCAGGATGCCCGCGAAACCCAGCCCGAGGAGCAGGAAGCTCAACGGGAGCGCGAGCGTGCGCACGACCGCCCGGCGCCCGCTGACGTCGGTGCCGTCGTCTCGCACGACTCGCACGCCAAACAGCGCCATGCCGACCGTCCTGCCGCTCGCGGCCCAGGAATGGGCGAAGTAGATGAACTCCCAGACCGCATACGCGACGACCACCCAGATGTCGCCCTTGTTCCAGGCGATGTTCGTGCCGGTGAGCACCCTCGCGGCGAACGAGATGGCGGCCAGGGCAAGCATGAACACGCCGAGGCTGATTCCCACGTCTACGCCGAAGGCGACAAAACGCGATGCGAAGCCCGCGCACTTGCCTTGCAGGGTCTCCCGGGCGATGACCGGAGGGCTGGAGCGCGGGGCATCGCCCGCGCGCGCAGTCATGACCCTGACCCGGCCGGCAGCCTGCCGGGCAGGCCGGGCGGCCCGGTATAGGGGCGGCGGCGGAGCCGCCCGATCCAGCGGGCGATTAGCTCGTCGAGCCCGACGGTCTGGCTGCGGAAGACGTTGAGCACCTCGCTGGCGACACCGCTGGAGGATCTCGCGATGACTGCCCCTAGGTCGGTCTGCTGGACCAGCGCCTCCACGTCGATACGGGCGAGGATGGGGTTCAGGTCCAGGCGCCCGACCATCTGGTCCAGGTCAATGCGGGCCAGCACCTGGTCGAAGTCGACCTGGTCCAGCAGGGCATTCAGGTCGACCCCGTCCAGCAGCGCATTCATGTCCACCGCGGACACGACAATCTCGACCGCGCGCTCCGCGACGGCCTGGGCCAACGCCTCCATGCGCGGGACCAGTCGGCCCTCCACCGAGCGCCGTCGCTCAAACGGGTCCACCAGGCAAGTATCGCCTATCGCCGCGCCATGCGGGCCTGGACTACCCCTGGAGGGTCACCCTTCCGATCGGGTGACGGCGAAACGGCGAGACGGCGCCGTGGCGCCCGCTGCAGCGGGCGCCACGAGACGGCAGGAGCCGCCCGGCCTCAGTCTGCCTTCTCGATCGGGATCCGGCTGCCTTCCGGCTTCACCTCCCGCACCGGGACACTGACCTCGAGGATTCCCTTCTCGTAGCGCGCGGTCACGTCCTTTGCGTCCACCCTGGCGGGGAGCCTGACCGACCGGCTGAGCGAGCCGTAGCGGAACTCTGAGCGATAGGGCCCGCTGTCCTCCTGGCGGCGCTCGGCCAGGATCGTCAGGGTCCTGCCGTCGACGGCGACCTCGATGTCTTTCTCCGGGTCCAGGCCGGGCAGCTCAGCCCGGATCACGTAACGGTTGTCCTGGACCGTTTCCTCGACCCGGAACGTCTGGGCCGCCATGAAGGGCGGCGGGCCCGTCCATGGCGACTCCAGCCACTCGACCATGTCCGGGAACATGGCACGGAATATCGCGGGCGCCTGGGGGCGCGGCAGCTTTGCCATGATGTTCTCCCAATTCATCTGTTGCCAGGTCATCTGACCTGGCCTGGCTGGCGGCCCGGACCATGTCGGCCGGGCCGATTTCACGCGAGGCGCGGGTTTCGCTGGCCGCGCGGAGCTGGCCGGCCGGGCCGACCTGGCCGACCGGGCCGGCTGCGCGGATCCGGTTGTCCAGGCTAGCTGGGCAGCAACGGGCCGCGGCGGCGCGGGCCGGGCCGCGTCCGTATAACCCGGCATCCACTTCAGCATTTCGGCCCGGAATGGCCCTTCGCATTCGAGCTGGCAGAGCACGCCCACTCCAGCCGTTGATACTCGGTGGATCAGTGCATAAGAGGGCGGCAGGTTGAGCCGCCGCAGAACGCTGGATGAACGCAGGTCCGCTACCCGCGCCGCCTCAGCGCGCAGCCATTCCCGGCTGAACTTGAACGAGTCCATCCTAGATGGCTCGGCGATCGGTGCCAGGAAGGCGCGCAGCGCCGCCAGGTCAATGCTGACGCCCTGGCGCAGGAACCCCTGCGACCGGAGCTCGGCCTCGATCTCCTCGAGGTCACCGTCCTCGTGCATGAGGCGCAGCATCTTGCCGAAGAAGGACGGCAAGCCGCCCGGCAGCCGGTTGACAGCCCCGAAGTCGAGCACGCCAAGCCGGCCATCGGCGAGCAGCCGGAAATTGCCCGGGTGCGGGTCGGCGTGCAGCAGGCTGACCCGGGCCGGGCCGGAGAACAGGAAACGGACGATCATGACGCCGGCCCGGTCCCGCTCAGCAGCCGTGCCATCGGCGATGATCCTGGCGAGCGGGGTGCCGTCCATCCACTCGCTGACGAGCACGTGGTCGGTGACGGCGACCACGTGCGGTACGGAGACGTCCGGGTCGCCCGCGTAGGCTGCGGCGAAGGCCTCCTGAGAGCTGGCTTCCAGCCGGTAGTCGAGTTCCTCTGCCACCCTGTCCCGCAGCTCGGCGAGCAGCGGCTTGGCGTCCAGGCCAGGCATGAACACGCTGAAAAGCCGGGCCACGCGGCTCAGCTGGTTAAAGTCGCTGATCAGCGCCCTGCCCGCGCCCGGATACTGGATCTTGACCGCAACCTGGCGCCCGTCATGCCAGATGCCCCGGTGCACCTGGCCGATAGAGGCTGCGGCCGTCGGCTGGTCGTCGAACTCAGCGAAGCTGGCCCGCCACTGCTCGCCCATGTCGGCCGCGAGCACCCTATGAATAGTCCGGGCGGGCAGCGGCGGCGCGGCTTCCTGCAGCCTGGCCAGAGTCGTCCGATACGGGCCGGCGATCTCCGGGGGCAGCGCGGCCTCGAATATCGATATTGCCTGCCCGAGCTTCATGGCGCCGCCCTTGAGCTCGCCAAGCACCCTGAAGACCTGCTCTGCCGTGCGCTGCTGGATTTCCTCGGATACCAGCTCAGCTCGCCGGCCGCCCAGGCGCCTGCCGGTTCCCAGCGCGGTCCGGCCGGCGAAGCCGACGGGCAGCGTCGCCAGTTTCGCCGTGCGGGTAACAGCATGGCGGGGCAGATCGCTCATGATCCCCATTCTCCGGCATGCCGGGCGCGACGGCTACCTGCGCACCCCGCGCCGCATGCATGCCGAATTTTGCCGATACTGCTGTAAAAGGCCAGCTTTCCAGCCCCGGCGACCAGGTAGTACGGCGCGCCGCGGTCAGTCGTGCGTGCTTTCCTCGGGCTCCTGGTACCAGCGGATCCGGTCACCCACCCGGGCCCGCATCTTCCACCGCATCGACTTCGGCGCCTCGTGCGCCGCGGTGAGCATCGCGGCGGCCTGCTCCGCCGGGTCGCAGCTCGCGCCGGCAGGCACCAGGTCGGCCGCGCGGTCGGAGAGCAGCGCCCGGACCTTCTCCAGGTTCATCGTCACCGTGCGCCACCAGCCCCAGTCCTCCCCGACGATCGGCCGGAAGAGTTCCAGCGAGATGGTGCCCGGCTCGCCGCTCTGCGCCACCGGGTAGGCGGCCAGCAGGTAGACGATGTCCCGGACGTCCTTCTCGTTCAGCTGGACGATCTGCAGCTTCGACAGCAGCACATCCAGCACGTCCAGAGTGTAAGGCAGCCGGCCGATCCGGTCACGGAAGACCAGCTCATGGCACATTTCCAGCCGGTCGATCAGCACGTCGATGGGCCGGCCGCTGACCGCCGAGACGAAGTACATCTGCTTGTGGCCGTAGAGCGCGTTGAACGTCTTGTCCGGCTGGTGGCCCTGGTCGAGCAGGAACTTCTGCAGGGCCTTGCGGGACGGCGTGGCCGCGGCCAGGTCGATGTCCTGCAGGCCGCGGCTCGGCCGCGGCGGGAACTGCGGGCACAGCACGCGCACCGCCAGGCCGCCGAGCAGCCGGACCGTGATGCCTTCCTCGGTGGCCGCGCTGATCAGCGCGAGTGCCTCGGACTTCGCGTCCTCGGGCCCGGCCTCCGGCTCCGTGGTGTCGGTCATGGTCCTATCCCTCCACCCGGAAGGAGCGCTCGATCCCGTCCGCGCTGATGTCGACCAGGAAGCCGCGAACCACGCCGTAGGCTGCCTCGCTGCCGGGATTGAGGCTGAGCGTCGACCCGATCCTGGCCTCCCCGGCCGACTCATGGATGTGGCCGTGCACGCTGAGCAGCGGCCGGAGCTGCTCGATCGCCTCGCGGACGCCGGTCGAGCCGACCGGGCCGCGGAGCAGGTCGCCGGCCGACACGATCGGCCGCATGTTGTCGTCCAGCAGCGGCGCGATATCCAGCCCGGAGTCATACGGCGGGCAGTGGGTCAGCAGGACGGCCCGGCGCGGGTCCTTCACCTGGTCGCTGAGCCGGAAGATGGTGTCACGGAAGTCGTGCTCGGAGATCTCCCGCGGGGTGGACCAGGGCGTCGGGCTGGACAGCCCGAGGCCGATGACCTCCAGGCCGCCCGGCATCTCCACCACCTTGCGGTCGACGTTGATCGCGTACTTGCTGGCCGCCAGCGGCTCGTCGATCGCGTACGGATCGTCATTGCCGGGGATGATGAACAGCGGTATGCCGCTGCCCTCCAGCCGCTCGGCGGCCAGCTCCAGCCACTCGGTCACCTGCTCGCGGATCTGATGCGCGAACAGCGCGTCCAGCGCTCCGGCGTCGCCGTGCAGCGCGTCCACCTCGGCCCGGGTCGTGTGGAACGGGTAGTAGCCCAGGGCCGCGATATCACGGTCGAGGTCCTGCAGTTCCTGCTCGCTGCGGGGGTGGCGCTTCTGGCCCAGCAGCTCGGCCTCCCAGGAATCGCCGGTGCGCACCACCGGGACGATGGCCTTGCCGGTGAGGTCGCCCGCGTAGAGCACGGCATCGGCCTTGTAGACATTCAGCCGGATGGCATTGAGCATCTTGCGCCAGGCAGGCGCGGACGCGTGGAAATCCGACACGATATAAAGCCGGACGACGTCTTTCTTCGCCTTCCTGGCACGAAACGGCACTCGCCTCTCCGATCTGGCCCGCCGCGGCTCCCGCTATCCGCTATCCGCCGAAACCAGGCCTCGTGTACACGATACGGCCACCCGCCATGGTCAATTCGGTGGCGGCCTGGCCGATCTCCGCTGCCGGGTGCTCGAACAGGTTGCGGTCAAGCACCACCAGGTCGGCGAGATAGCCGGGCTGGATGCTGCCGGTTTCGTCGAGATGGTTGACGTGCGCCGAGCCCGCTGTGCAGGCTGCCAGGGCCGTGGGCAGGTCCAGCCGCTCGGCCGGCAGCAGCGGCTCCCGGCTCAGCGGGTCGGGCTCGCCGGAAACATCCCACGGCGCGGTCCTGTTCACGGCCACGTGCAGCAGCCAGGGCGGGCTCGGGCTGGACACCGGCCAGTCGCTGCCGAAGGCCAGCATGGCACCGCTGCGGGACAGGCTGCCGAAGGGGTACTGCTGCGCGGACCGCTCCGGGCCGAGGAATGGCAGCGTGAGCTCGGTCATCTGCCGGTCATGGCAGGCCCAGAGCGGCTGGGCATTGGCTGCCACATGGAGCCGCCGGAATCGCGGCAGGTCATCCGGGTGCACGACCTGGATATGGGCGATGTGGTGGCGCCGATCGCTCGGGCCGTTCCGGGCCCGCGCGGCGTCGAACGCATCCAGCGCGTCCCGGACGGCCCGGTCACCGATCGCGTGCACGTGCACCTGGAAGCCGAGCCGGTCAAGCCTCGTCACCATCTGCTGCAGCACCGCGGGGTCCAGGTAGCTGAGCCCGGCCGGATGGCTGCCGCGGCCGTGCTGGCCGTCGCCGTCCTGGCCGGGGCCGCCGAGATAGGGCGCCAGCATGGCAGCCGTGTGGTTCTCGCAGACCCCGTCCAGCATGATCTTCACGGTGGTGGCGCGGAACGGCCCGTCCCGTGCGTCGGCCCGGCGCTCGGCCAGCTCGTCGATCTGCGCGTCGATCTCAGCCGGGCTCCTGGTGCGGTCCCACCACAGCGCCCCCACGACGCGGCCGGTCAGCCTGCCGTCAGCGGCGACGGTGCGGTAGGCCTCGTAGCAGTCGGGCACGCCCGGGTAGTCGCCCACGATGGCTTCCTGCCACCCGGTGATCCCGAGCTCGTGCAGGTAGCGCTGGCCCTCGAGCACGCCCTGGACGCGCTGCGCTGCGCTGGGCTGCGGGATGACGGCCTCGACCAGCCGCATCGCGCCCTCCTGCAGCGCGCCGGCCTGCCCGGCCGCGTCCCGCTCGATCCGGCCGTCCGGCGGGTCGGGGGTGGCGGCGTCGATCCCGGCCAGCGCCAGCGCGGCCGAGTTCGCCCAGCCGCCGTGGTGGTCCCGGTTGATCAGGAAGACGGGCCGGCCGGGCACCACGGCATCCAGGTCGGCGCTGACCGGGACGCCGCCCGGAAACGCGTCCATGTACCAGCCGGCGCCGGTGATCCACTCCTCGTCCGGGTGCTCATCGGCGTAGCGGCGGACGTGCGCGGCGTAGCCGTCTCGGCCGCGCACCTCGGTGAGGTCGCAGCGCAGCCGGTCCAGGCCGCCGCCGGAGGCGTGCACGTGCGCGTCCTGGAAGCCGGGCAGCAGCATCCGGCCGCCCAGGTCGATCACGCGGGTGCGGCTGGTGACCAGGTCGCGCAACTCGGCGTCGGAGCCGACGGCGAGAATGCGGTCTCCGCTGACGGCTACCGCCCGGGCCCAGCTCCGCGCGGCGTCGACCCGGTAGACCGCGCCGCCCCGCAGCAGCACGTCGGCTGACCGCCGCTCACTCATCCGCGATCCCATCCGGCTGGTCAGTCCGGCGGGACCTGCTTGTAGAGCAGGGACAGGTCGATGCCCTGCGCGCGGTTCTGCACATTACGGATCACGTAGATCACGATCCCGACGACGGCCACGCCGAGGGTGAAGGACACGCCGGAGGTATTCAGGTAGCTCAGCAGGCTCTGCGGCGCGTGCGGCTGCAGCAGGTGCTTGACGGACTGGACGATCGGGTCGATGCCCGCGAACCAGTAGACGATGCCGCCGAAGACCAGCCAGACGCCGCCCATCACCGGGAGCCAGCGCCGCCAGGGCGCGCTCCGGACCAGATCAGGACGGGTGTAGGGGGCAACCATCGCGTTGATGCCCGGCATGAGCCAGGCCAGCAGCGCGCACAGCCCGCTGAACCAGGCCGAGCCGGCCAGGTTCAGCTTGCCGCCGGCCGCGACGCTGGCGGGCAGGAAGCTGAAGTTCTCGAACACCACCAGGACGGCGGAGATCCCGACCAGGGTCAGGATGGCGTTCAGCGGCGCCCGGACCCGCTCGCTGATCGCGCAGAACCAGCTCGGCACCTGCCGGTCCAGGCCCCAGGCCAGCATGATGCGGCTCATGAAGTTGATGTAAACCGGGATCAGGATGAACGGCAGCACGCCGCCGAAGAAGCTGATCACGAGCCACAGGAACCAGCCGCCTGGCCGGGACATCGCGGCCAGCAGCGGGGTGGCGTTCGGCTGGCCGAGCGGCGTGTGCGGGCTATTGGACCAGAACAGCGAGCTCCAGCTGACCTGCAGCTGGAAGCCGAGCCGCCGGGACAGGAAGTCCACGTACACCGAGTTGAGCAGCACGCCGATGGACAGCGCGCCGAGCACCGCGATCATGATGCCGCGCTTGATGTTGCCGCGGACCTCGCCGGCGATATAGGCGCTGTACTGGAAGCCGATGTAGTTGAACAGGACCAGGAAGATGAAGATTGAGAAAGTGGACGGGTGGAAGCTCACGCCGTGCCCGGTCGTCCCCAGCGCGCTGCCCGCCCGCTGGATCTGGGCTGCGGTCATGCCGGTGAACCGCGGCAGGTTGGCGTCCAGCCTGGCCCGGCTGGCCAGCGGCAGCCCGAAGCCGAACATCAGCACGGCCGCGCCGATCCCGCACGCGGCCAGCACGGTGACGATCCGGTGCAGCCTGCGGGTCGGCTGGATCACGACTAGCAGGACGAGCAGCAGCACCACGATGCTGGCGATGAACCCTGGCCATTCGGTGATCGAGCCGCCGTAGCTGAACCAGTTACTCGCGTGCCTGAAGAACGACGAGCCGGTGCCCACCCACACGATCAGGCCGTCGATCTGCAGGTTGCGCAGCACGACCGGGATCTCGAACGCGATGACCGCCAGGGAGGCGAAGCAGAGCATGAACGCCTCCAGCCAGGCCAGGAACGGCCCGGCCTTCGGGATGAACCGGCTGGTGAAGACGTAGTCGCCGCCGGAGCGCGGCATGACGGTCGCGAGCGAGGAGAAGATGAGCGCGAGCAGGATGCCGAAAACGGCGGTGATGATGGCAGCCCAGCCGTAGGTGGAGAATGGGCCGAGCAGGCCGACCGGCAGGAAGGCGAGCCCGTAGAAGGCGGTGTACCAGCCGACGCCCGTCCCGATGAACGCCGCCGCGTTATAGAAAAGCGCGTTAAGGACACTGACCTCGCGCACGAGCCCGGATGACTGCCGGACGAAAAGGCTGGCGCCGCGCGGCGCGGGCGGGACAACTGGTCCGGCGGGAGCGGAACTTTCGGCCACCTGATGCCTCACTTTCCACCGCATCACGGCGACGGCAGCTGCTCATGCCCGGCTTTCCGCCGACGATGATTCTCCTGATTCGGCTGGCGCTAGATGGAGTCAAGGTAACAGTGCGGCGCAGAGGTGGCAATGGCACCCGTAACGGCCGAACAGTCATTGTTAACCTGATACCCGCCTCGTTGCCGCCGAGCCCGGGCATTTCATGATCGCGTGGCGGATTGGCGCCCTGTGACGGTCACCATCAACCGCGCGATCAAGGACTGGCTGTGGCCGCGGCGCTAGCCGGGCGACTCGCCGGTCAGGGCCGCCTGCGGGTTGGCGGTGACCAGGCTGCGCGCCTCCGCCGGGTCCAGGCCCGCATCCGCCAGCAGCGGCAGGAAGTCAGTCAGCAGGTAGCCGTAGCCGCAGCCGCCATCGGCGCGCAGCTGGCCGCGCAGGAAGATGTCGTGCGACAGCAGGACCCGGGCGCCGAGCCCCGCTCGCACCAGGGCCAGCACGTAGTCCGCCACCCGGCCCAGATCGTAGGGGGTACCGGTGCCGATGGAGTCGAACGAGACGTAGCAGCCCTGCCGGGCCAGCGCGAGGTGGTACTCGGGCAGCGGAACCGTATCGGCATGGCCGATGATCACCCTCCTCGGATCCACGCCCTCCTCGGCGAGCAGCCGCAGCTGCTCGGTGCCGACCGGCCAGCGGGCCGCGTGCGTGCTGATGGTCAGCCCGGTGCGGCGGTGAGCCCGCGCCGCCGCGCGGAACGACCGTTCCTCGGCCGCTGAGATGTACCGCTGGTCGGCGCCGATCTCGCCGATGATGCCGGCCCGGATGCCGGTGCCGTGCGCGCCCTCCTCGATGTCGCGGACCATCTCCTCGGCGATCGCGTCCACGGCGTGCCGGTCGAACCAGCCGCGGTCCAGGTACGGATCCCGGTAGTGGCCGCAGCCCATGACGATCGTGACGCCGGTAGCCTCCGCCACTCGGCGCAGTGCGGCCGGGTCGCGGCCGATCTCGTCCAGCGTGAGGTCGACCAGGGTGCCGCCGCCGGCCGCGCGCAGCAGCTCCAGCTCCCGGCGGGCCAGGTGCTCATCATTCAGCAGTCCGGTGCCGCGATACTCGCGGACCAGGTTGGTGAACACGTGCTCGTGCGGGAGCACCACGCCCAGATCGGCTGGCTGGACGGGACCGGTGACCGACATGACCTGCATGGCCACATTCTGCCCGCGCTCATGCCTACAATCATGGCCAGCTCGCGCCGCACGGTCGCTGCCAGGGCGCCGGGCCGCCCGGCCGGGCGCAGCATCGCCCGACCGAGGATGTCGCCTGACCGAGGATGACGCATGTACCTGAGCCCGACCGAGGAAGACAGGCTCAGGATCTTCCTGGCGGCCGAGCTGGCCCGCCGGGCCCGCGGCGACGGCGTCCGGCTGAATGTCCCGGAGGCGACCGCCCTGATCTGCGATGAGATGCATCGCGCGGCCCGGGCCGGAGGATCACTCGATCAGGTAGCGGCGGCGGGCCGGGCCGCCGTCAGCCAGGACGACCTCATGGACGGCGTTGCTCCGCTGCTGGCGGAGATCCGGCTGGAGGTACTGCTCGGCGACGGGATGCGCCTGGTGGTGCTGCGTGATCCGCTGGCCCCGGACTCCGGCAGCACGGGTCTGAGCAGCACGGGTCTGAGCAGCACGGGCGGCAGCCATGCCGGCGCCGGTGATGAGCCCGGCCGGATCCGCCGGCCTGACCGCGAGATCCCGCTCGGCGCCGGCCTGGCGCGGCGGCGCATCCGGGTGACCAGCCGGTCGGCGAGGCCGATCCGGGTGTCGTCGCATTACCCCTTCTGGCGGGTCAACCCGCGGCTGGAGTTCGACCGCGCGGCTGCCACCGGGTACCGGCTGGACATCCCGGCGGGCGAGTCGATCCGCTGGGCGCCCGGCGAGGTCAGGGACGTCGACCTGGTGGCGGTCCGGGCCGCTGCCCCGGACCCGGGATGAGGGCAGCAGTCATCCGCCAGGACGCCTACAGCCGCCGGTTCGGCCCGACCACCGGTGATCGCGTGCGGCTCGGCGACACCGATCTCTGGCTGCGCGTCGAGGATGACCACGTCGGCTACGGGGACGAGCCGCAGTGGGGCTATGGCAGGAACATCCGCTCCCGGATGACCCAGCAGGACCGGGCCGCTGCGGCGAGCGAGCTGGACGTGCTGGTCGCCGGCGTGCTGCTGGTGGATCCGCTGCTCGGGGTGGTGAAGACCAGCATCGGCATTTCCGGCGGCCGGATCGTCGGCATCGGGCGGGCAGGTAATCCCGACATCACCAGCGGCGTCGACATGACCATCGGGCCGAACACCCTGCCGATCATGGGCTACGGTCTGATCGCGACCGCTGGCGCGGTCGACTCGCACGTGCACCTCATCACCCCCCGGCTGGTCCCCGTCGCCCTCTCGGCCGGCGTGACCACCCTGATCACGGCCGGCTTCGAGGAGCCCCCGGCCGCGATGAGCAGCACGCTCCGGGCGTTCGAGCAGCTGCCCGTGAATCTCGGCCTGCAGGCCAGCGCGCGGACGGATGTCGCGGCGGCCATGGAGCGGGTGCTGGCGGCCGGCGCCGTCGGCCTGAAGATTCACGAGGACTGGGGCGCCTATCCGGAGATCATCGACGCGGTCCTGCGGCTCGCCGATCAGCACGACGTTGCCGTGGCGCTGCACACCGACGGGCTCAATGAGTCGTGCGAGCTGGAGGACACCGTCGCCGCGATTGGCGGCCGCGCGGTGCACGCCTATCACGTCGAGGGATCGGGCGGCGGCCACATCCCCGACCTGATCGGCCTGGTCCGTGAGCCGAGCGTGATCTGCTCCTCCACCACTCCGACGATTCCCTACGGGACGGGCGCCGCGGCCGAGCACCCCGAGATGATCATGGCGGTCCATGGCGGCTCCGGCACCGACCCGGCTGACCGCCTGCTCGCCGGGGAGCGGGTGCACCCGGCCAGCATGGCCGCCGAAGGGCCGCTGCACGATCTCGGCGCGATCAGCATTATCAACAGCGATTCGCAGGGAATGGGCCGGATCGGCGAGACCGTCCGCCGGACCTGGCAGCTCGCGCACGCGATGAAGGCATGGCGGTCGACCCTCGACGGCCAGGGCTGGCCCGCTGCGCCGGCCGTCCGCCGCATGGTGCCGCGCGCCGAAGCCTCGCTGACGGCGGACGGTCTCGGCGCCGACGACAACGAGCGGGTGCTGAGCTACCTCGCCCAGTACACCATCGATCCGGCCATGACCCATGGCATCGCCGGTGAGGTCGGCACGCTGGCTCCCGGCCGCCTGGCCGATGTCGTGCTCTGGCGCCCGGCCTATTTCGGTGTCCGGCCGGAGCTGATCCTGAAGGCGGGTCATGTCGCGTGGGGAGCGCTCGGCGAGGGGAATGCGAGCGTGGAGGAGTCGCAGCCGCGCCGGTACGGCGCGCACTGGGGCGGCCTCGGCGCCGCTCCTGCCTCGCTGTCGGTGACCTTCGTGTCGCAGGCCGCCCTGGACGCCGGAATACAGCGGGAACTGGGCAGCCGGCGGCGCTTCACCGCCGTCCGCGGCACGCGCTCGGTGCGCCGGGCAAGCCTGATCGCCGGCCGGGCCTGCCCGCCAGTCGAGGTCGACCACGCGGACGGGACGGTTCGGCTGGACGGCCGGGTGCTCGCCGCGGCGCCCGTCGATGAGGTGCCGCTGTCCCGCCGGTACCTGATCAGCTGAGTCGTTCCGGGATGCCCATCTCCCGTCGCCATGCCACTTTCAGCGACCCGCCGCTGCGCCCACGGCCCCGCAGCCACCTGCCACCTGAGCCACCTGCCACCTGAGCCGTGGGCCGCGGCGGCCGCCGGGCATGGCAGCCGCACGGCCAGGCCAGCTCGGCGTCATTGCGTTATCATCATGATGATGACTCAGCGTCCTTGCATGTCCTGGTGGCGGTCGCGCTAAGGCGGCCGTCTCCTGAGCATGCAGCGGGCCGCCTTCGGGCGGCCCTTTTGCGCAGCTAGGACGCTAACCGCCTGGAGGTCGCACGATCCCGGCTGCCAGGAGGTTACTCATGTCACTCATCGCGATACCACCGTCCATCGACGCAAGCCAGCGCCGGAGCCGCCAGCTGGAGGCGGAGATCGCCGTTGCCCCGGGCCGTTTCCGGGTGCTCACCGGTGACCGCCCGACAGGACCGCTGCACGTCGGGCACCTGTTCGGCACGCTGCTCAACCGGGTCCGCCTGCAGAACGCCGGCGCGGATGTCATGGTGCTGATAGCCGACTACCAGGCCATCACCGATCGTGACGCGCCTGATTCCCTGCCCGCGCTCGTACTCGGCCAGGTGGCCGATTACCTCGCCGTCGGCATCGATCCTGAGCGCGCCACGATCTTCGCGCACAGTCAGGTCAGGGCGCTCAACCAGCTGCTCATCCCGTTCCTCAGCCTGGTCAGCGTCGCCGAGGTGGCACGCAATCCGACCGTCAAGGACGAGATCGCGGCATCCGGACGCGGCTCGACCAGCGCGCTCATGTTCAGCTATCCGGTGCACCAGGCTGCCGACATCCTGTCCTGCCGGGCCAACCTGGTTCCTGTCGGCAGGGACCAGCTCCCGCACCTGGAGATGACGCGCACGATCGCCAGGCGCTTCAACGAGCGCTACTCCCCGCAGGCACCGTATTTCCCCGAACCCGACGGCCTGCTCAGCGACGCGCCGCTGCTGCTCGGGCTGGACGGGGCAAAGATGGGCAAGAGCCGGGGCAACGCCATCGCGCTGGCGGCGACCGCGGATGAGACCGCCCGGCTCGTCCGCAGCGCGAGGACCGATGCGGAGCGTCACATCAGCTACGACCCGGCCGCGCGGCCGGAGGTGTCGAACCTCGTCCTGCTCACCGCGCTGTGCCTGGATGCCAGTCCCGAGGGCGTCGCGGCATCCGTGGGCGGCAAGGGAGCGGCCGCGCTCAAGGACCAGCTGGCGGACGCGCTGATCGAGCGCCTCAGGCCGATCCGCGCCCGGCGCAGCGAACTGGCCGGGCAGCCCGGCTACCTGCGGCAGGTGCTGGCCGACGGCGCCGAGCGCGCCCAGACGGTCGCGGACGCCACGCTGGCCCGCGTGCAGGCGCTGATGCACTACGTCTACTGACTGGTCATGGCTGGCGGCTGGGGACCGGGTCCGCTGTGCCCCTGCGGATCGGGCCATGGCCCGGGGCGTGCGGTAGCGGGGGGCGGCCCGGCGGCTAGCCGCCCTGGTAGGCGCGGGCCAGCTCGCGCAGTTGCTGGTGCATGCCGCGCATGACCGGGCGGGGCGGCAGCCAGTCCTTGCGGAGCTTGGCGACGGAGGTGTAGTTCGTGTCGCAGACATTGGCGAGCGGGGCCTCGACCGCCTGGGTGATGAACTGGTAGGCGTCCATCAGGGACAGTCCCCAGTCCTGCGCGACCCACTGCACCAGGTCGGCCTGGGCGATCCGGAACGCGTCCTCCAGCGGCCTGGCCGAGCCGGCCGACATGATGTGGGTGTCGGACTCGATCCTGGGCCAGGGCGTGGCCACGCCCTTGAGCAGCTCCACGATCAGGACCGTGTCCATGGCGCACTCCACCGCGACGCCGCACGTCTCGCCCTCGCCCTGGCGGGCATGCCCGTCGCCGACCGACAGCAGCGCTCCCGGTACGTTCACGCCCAGGTAGCAGGTCACCCCGGCCCGCATCTCCGGAGTGTCCATGTTCCCGCCGAAGGCGTCCGGCACCAGGGCCGACCGCACCTCCAGGTTGGCTGGCGCCACGCCGACGGTTCCGTGCATCAGGCTCATCGGCAGCTCGGCAGTGAAGTCACTGTCGCGCGCCGCGAACTGGCAGGTGCCCCGGTCGCGGTCCAGCTCCCAGATCCACACCACCTCGGGCAGCGGCTCCTGCAGCGTCGCGGTCAGGTGCGTCGACGTCAGCGCCCCGAACAGCGGTACCGTCGACGAGGCCGCCCAGTCCCTGCTCGGCCGGAGCGAGACGAAGTGCACGGCCAGGGTGTCGCCGGGCTCGGCGCCTGCTACCCGGAACGGGCCGGTCTGCGGATTCAGGAACGGGAATTCGCAGACCTGCGAGACCAGGTCAGCAGGACCGCGCACGCGCCCGGCAAAGCAGTCCTCTGTCCACAGCTCCAGCACGGTGCCGGCGCGGATGCTCGCCACCGGCGGGACGCCGCCGAACGTCCAGGCAAACTGCCCGGCCTCCGGCCGGAACGACAGCACCTGCGGGTCGCTCATTCGCTGCCTCCGGTCAGCTGCTGAAGGACAGATCGTGCCCGGATATGGTCCCGTTGACCCCTTCCGGGGTGATGCGCACGCTCTGGATCGTCATGCCGAGCGGGAGCTTAGGGATCTGCACGTTGATATTGCTGATGGAGCTGAGCAGGGACGAGGGAACGTTGCTGCTGGAGATGAGCCGGATGTTGAGCTCGTTGCCGCTCAGCTGAGTCACCCGCCAGGTGGCTGACCCGGTCGTGACCAGCAGGTCCAGGCTGGCTTTCGCCTCGTCGGGGCCGGCGTCCGAGAGCGTGAGCCCAGCGCCGCCGAGCAGCGAGCCGAGCGGCCCGACCTGCTGGGTCAGCGTGCGGGCCAGGTCGGGAAAGCTGATCAGCACCGTTCCGGTGAGCTGATCGACCGTCGCGCCGTTGAGGCTGGAGTCGATGTGGACCCCGTTCAGCACGGCGTTCACGTTAGTGATCGTCAGCGGGCCCTCCGGCACGTCCGCGGAGCTGATCCGCACCTGGGTCAGATCCCGGCGGGCGGCCTGGGTCAGGAAGGGGAAGCCCTCGATGGTCACATCCGGCTTCTTCGGGAACCCATGACTCTGGATCTCCGCGGCGAGCTTGGCCTCCGCAATCGATCTGGCCAGGAAGTCCGCGCCGACCAGGAGCCCGACCAGCACGAGCAGGGCCACCACGATCCTGGTCAGCCGCCGGCCGCCGCGGCGCCGGGTATTTCCGGCGTACCCGCTCACAACGCGTATCCCATCATCCGATGCTAGGGCATATCACCAGGGACACTACTGGCCTCAGCCCGCAGCGCACTCATGGCAGGTCGGCCAGCGTGACCGCCTGCAGGGTACGGGAGTTGTAGTTCGTCACCAGCAGGGTCTTGCCGTCCTCCACCGTCAGCACGCGCGGCAGCAGCCCGGAGGAGATGTAGCCGAGCAGGGCCGGCTTGCCCGCTAGCGCGGCCGTCGTGCTGACCACCGCCAGGCTGGCCGACTCCCCGCGCACATTGCTGTCGTCGGAGTCGGCCACCACCATCCGCGCGCCGCCGTCAGCCAGGGTCAGGCCGATCGGATCCTCCCCCACCCTGACCATCGCCAGCAGGGCGCCCGACGGGTCCGTGCGCAGCCTTGCCGCCGAGAACGCCAGCAGCGCGTTGCTGAACCGGGCCGTGACCCAGACGACCGTGCCGTCCGCTGATATCGTCACCCGGTCTGCGCCGCACCCGGCAGCGACGGTAGCCGCGACCGCCTTGGCGGGGTCCGTCTCGGCGCCGGCCAGGCTGACCACGCTGAGCGTGCCGTGCTGATCCGAGGAACTGCGCTGGAGGCCGGCCACGTAGAGCCACCGGCCGTCCGGCGAGCCGACGATGCCGGTCGGCTCATCCGGCACCGGGATGTAGCCGACAAAATCGGCCGGCCCGAAGCCGCTGTCGAGCGCCTCCTGCAGGTTGAACACGGCGACCTTGCCGGCTGCCTGCAGGGTGACGAAAACGTAGTGGTCATCGGGCGAGATATCGACGCCGATAGCGCCCGCCTTGGCCCCTGCCGAGCTGGTCAGGACGCCCGTCACCGGGCTGGTGGCCCCGTGCTCGGCGTCAGCCACGTTGAGCACCACGGCGCCGTCCCCGGCTGCGGCGACCAGATACTGGCCATCGTGCGTGGTCGTCACGTCCTTGACACCGCCGGGCACCAGCCCGGCCACCGATATGGTCGAGACCGGAGCCGGGGCTGGCGCGCTGCCGTTGCTCAGCATCTCGATGTCGCTGCCCGCACTGACGAATGTGTAGCGGCCGTCCCGGGCGACGGTCACCCCGAACGGCTTGCCGCCGGTCGCCACTGACTGGCTGGTGACATGGCTGAGCAGCTTCGCGTGCGCGACTGCCGTCGTGCAGGCCGGGGCGGTCAGCACGGTGCCGGCGCCTCCGGCATGCCCGGTCCCGGTGCTCCCGCCGCCGTGTCCCGCCAGCAGGTAAGCACCGCCGCCGATCACGACCACCAGGGCAGCGCAGAGGGCGGCGATGGGCAGCGGCGATCGCCACCAGGGGCGACTCGGCCGCTCGGCCCCGGACGGGCCAGGTCCGATTTCCGGCCCGGACGGCCCGTAGCCCGGCGGCCTGGAGGAGCCAGCAGGCCCCGACGGTCCGCCGGGAAGGGCGGCCAGACCAGGATCGGTCGACCTGACCGCCGGGAACCCTGCCGCCTGCGTCGGCGGTCCGGCCAGCGGCTCCCCTGGCTGGCGCGGCTGGGCCTGGGCCGGCTGGGCCTGGGCCGGCCCGGACTGCGCCGGCTGGGACTGTCCCGGCCCGGACTGTCCCGGCCCGGACTGTCCCGGCCCGGACTGTCCCGGCCCGGACTGCGCCGCTCCTGACCCCGGCGGCTGGGACTGTGGCGGCTGGGACTGGGCCGGCCCGGACTGCGCCGCCTCGGACCACGTCGGCTCTGGCTGCACCAGCCCATGCTGGACCGGCTCGGGCCGCAGTGGCTCTGGCCGCCGGGTCCCCTCAGGCTGGGCGGGGCCGGGAGGCGGGACGGGCATGGCGACCTGAGTAGGCGGCCCGGCCGGCCCTGGCCCGGCCGGCTGCACCGACCCGGTGCCGATGGCCTCGCGCAGCGCCGCGGCGAACTCGCGGCAGCTCTGGTAGCGGTCAGCCGGCGCCTTGGCCAGGGCCTTCCCCAGCACTTGGTCGACCCGGCCCGGCAGGCCCTGGCGGCGGGAGGTCAGCGGCGGGGGCAGCTCGGACAGCTGGGCGTACATGACAGCGATGCCCTGGTCCCGGCTAAAGGGCGGCGCTCCGCTGAGCAGCTCGAAAGCAGCGCAGGCCAGCGCGTACTGGTCCACCCGGCCGTCTATCCGGCGGCCCTCGATCTGCTCAGGCGCGACATAGTCCAGGGTGCCGAGGAACTGCCCGGTGCCAGTGAGGCCGCTTACCGCCAGCGATGCCTTGCTGAGACCGAAATCCGAGAGATAGACGTGATCCGGGCGGTCACTACCGTGGCCGGCATCCAGCAGCATGTTGCCGGGCTTCACGTCCCGGTGCACCAGGCCGCGCGCGTGCGCGGAATCCAGTGCCGATGCCACCTGCGAGATGATCTCGACAGCCCGGGCCGGCGGCAGCGGCCCTTCCTGGTCCAGCAGAGTCCGCACATCGCCGCCGCGAACAAAGCGCATGGCGATGAACAGGACGCCGCTGGCTTCCCCGGCCTCGAAGACCGGGATGATGTGCGGGTCGTCAACCGCGGCGGCTGCCCGCGACTCGCGGATGAAGCGCTGCCGGAAGGCGTCGTCGCGGGCCAGGCCGGGAGCCAGGATCTTCAGCGCTACGTGCCGGTCCAGCCGCGCATCGTAAGCGCGGAAGACGACGGCCATGCCGCCGCTGCCGATCTGCTCCTCCAGCCGGTAACCGGCAATCTGCGAGCCCGCCGTGAAGTCACCAGGGACCGCAAAGGTGTCCTCGCTCACCGCTCCTCCAGCGCTTTGCTGCCCATCCAGTGCCCCCGCCCGGGCTCCACGCTGTTGCGTGGCCCAGATCCGGAACCGCCGGGGGGTCAGTCATTCACTCGCCGGGGTGATCCAAGTATCCATTTCGGCTAGCGGCCGCTGTCAACCCGCAGGCGCTTTTGCCATGAATCCCCCGCGGTAGCCGTTTGCCGGGCAGATGGACGGGGACAGGGAATTGCTTTCGGTGCGATTGATGATGAACCAGACAATAGGTCACTATCGGCATCTATGCGGGCGCCCGTCGGAAGATGGGATCCCTGGATTAGCCGGACTTGACTCTCCGTCGGCGCCAGGCAATTCTCCTGCGTTATGAATCGCTTTAGAGTTGGCTGGTGACGACCGAGCGCGCACTCTCCGCTGAACCCGGGCCGCCGCTGCACGTCCGGACAGACGGATCGGACCGAGTGCTCCAGGCTGGTCCCAGCTACCGTATCGGGCGGGATCCGCAGTCGGACATCGTCCTGGACGATCCGCGGGTGTCGTGGCGCCATGCCGTGCTGCGACGGGAGCCCGATGGCTGGCTGCTGGAGGACTCCGGCAGCACCAACGGGACCTTCTTCGGCCGTGATCGGGTGCACAGGATCACGATCTCCGGCGAATGCGAGGTGCGGCTCGGGCACCCGCAGGATGGCCCGGCCGTGTCCTGCTCGCTCACCAGTTCCCCGGCCGCCCCGGCCGGCCCGCCGCCGGGCGCGGGGCCGGGTGCGACGGCCCGCTGGCAGGACCCGCCCCCGGCCGCGCCGCCGCGGCCAGCCCGGCGGGAACAGCCGCCCGCCGCGCCGCCGCGGCCAGCCTGGCAGGAACAGCCGCCCGCCGCGCCGCCGCAGCCAGCCTGGCAGGCACCGCCCGCCCAGCCCGTCCGGCCGGACCAGCCGCTCCAGTCGCCTGGCTGGGCAGCAGCGGCCCCCCCGCCCGGCATGAGGCCGCCACAGTCCCAGGCCCCGAACCGGCCGCCGAGCGCGATCATGAACCTGCCGGCCCGGGTGCTGCGCATCGGCCGGGCGGCCGACAACGACATCGTGGTGCAGGACCTGAGCGTGTCGAGGTACCACGCCGAACTGCGCCGGGGGGCCCGCGGCTACGAGATCATCGATCTGGACAGCCATAATGGCACCTACCTCAACGGCCAGCGGATCAGCGCCGCGCCGGTCAGCGACAGCGACCTCATCGGCGTCGGGCCCGCCACCTTCCGCATGGTCGGCGGCGAGCTCCAGGAGTTCATCGATACCGGTGATATCTCGCTGGCGGCCACGGACCTGACGGTGCGGCTGCCCAGCGGCAAGGTTCTGCTCGACCACGTGAGCTTCCCGCTCGGCGAGCGCTGCCTGCTCGGCGTGATCGGCCCGAGCGGCGCGGGCAAGTCGACTCTCCTCGGAGCGCTCACCGGAATGGCACCGGCCAACGGGGGCGGGGTGCTCTACGACAATCGCGACCTCTACACCCACTACGCCGAGCTACGGCACCGGATCGGGCTCGTCCCTCAGGACAACATCCTGCACACTCAGCTGACGGCGGAGCGTGCCCTCGGCTTCGCGGCCGAGCTGCGCTTCCCGCCCGACACCAGCAAGTCGGAGCGCCAGCGCCGGATCGCTGAGGTGCTGGAGGAACTGGCCCTGACCAGGCACGCGAATACCCGGACCTCGGCCATGTCAGGCGGCCAGCAGAAACGGGTCAACGTCGCGCTGGAACTGCTGACCAAGCCGTCGCTGCTCTTCCTGGACGAGCCCACCTCGGGCCTGGATCCCGGCCTGGACAAGTCGGTCATGGAGCAGATGGCCGAGCTGGCGCACGACGGCCGGACCATCATCGTGGTCACCCACAGCGTGGCGAACCTGAACCTCTGCGACCGGCTGCTCGTCCTGGTGCCAGGAGGCAAGATCGCCTTCTTCGGGCCGCCGGAGGACGGCCTGCGGCACTTCGGCCAGCCCGGCTGGGCGGAGGTCTTCCAGGCATTCGACGCCGAGCCTGACCGCGACTGGGCGGGCGACTACCGGCGCTCTCCCTACTGCCAGCGCTACATCGTCGCCGAGATGGCCGCGCCCGCACCGGCCGCTGCGCACCCGCGGGCACCGGTCGAGCCGCCCGCGTCGCGCAACCGGCTGGCCCAGCTCAGCACCCTGTGCCGCCGCTACCTGGCGGTCATCGCGGCCGACCGGGGTTACCTGGCCGTGCTGGCGGTGATGCCGATCATCCTCGGCGTCCTGGCCCGGTTCGTGCCCTCGCCGCAGGGGCTCACCGGACGGGGCAACACCGACGCCGAGTCCGTGCTGCTGATCCTCGTGATCGCCGCCTGCTTCATCGGGGCGGCCAACGCGGTCAGGGAACTGGTCAAGGAACGCGCGATCTATACCCGAGAACGGGCGGCCGGCCTGTCGGGCGGCGCCTACTTCTTCTCGAAGCTGCTGATCCTGGGCGTGATCAGCGCCCTCCAGGCCGTCGTGCTGGTGGCGCTTGGCCTGCTCGGCAAGAAGATGCCGCCGACCGGCTCGTTCCTGCATCACTTCCCGCTGGTGGAGTTCCTGCTGGCCATGGGCGTCCTCGCAATCGTGTCGATGACCCTGGGGCTGCTCATCTCGGCGCTGGTCAACAGCTCGGACAAGACCATGCCACTGCTCGTCGTCGTGGTGATGTTCCAGGTCATCCTGACGGGCGGGATCTTCCCGCTGGCCGGCAAGACCGGGATTGAGCAGGTCGCATGGTTCTCACCGTCGCGATGGGGCTTCGCCGCGGTGGCCTCGACGGCCAACCTCAACGTGATCCAGCAGCCTCCGGGCCTGCAGCTCCCGGCTAGCAAGGCAGGCACGGGCCCGGCCAAGTCTCCGGGCACCGGGAAGTCCGCTGGCACCCCCATCGCCAGCAGCACGGCCAGCCCGGCACCAGCCGCGAGCCCGGCCGCGACCGGGACCGCCGGCCTGCAGGCGCTGCCGACTGACCCGCTCTGGGCCCATAAGGCAAGCGTCTGGCTGAAGGATGTCGGCGCGATGATCGTGCTCGGGCTGCTGTTCTCGCTGCTCGGGTGGTGGCGGGTCGTCCGGATCAAGCCCGGCCGCCGGCGGTAGCCAGCAGCAAGCACAGCCGGGCCGGTGCGGGACGCTGCCCGCACCGGCCCGGCTGCTGGTCGGCGAATGGCTAGCGGCGGAACCGTCCCAGGTCAAACGGGCGCAGGTAGGGAGCGGGGCGATAGCGGACGAACGCGGGCGCGGTACTTCCGCTGGCGAAGATGTTGTAGCCGGGCCCGAGCGCGGCGGCACGGCTGTTCAGGCTCGCGGGCTGCAGCGCCGCGGCGTCCCAGTGCCCGGTGCGCAGCCGCTGCAGCAGCACCTTTGCCGCGGTGATGGTCTCGGCCGGAGTGAAGGCGCAGTGCCCGGCCCGGTCGACGAAGATCTGCCGCAGCAGCGCGCCGTGGCCGGCGCGGCGGACCACGCTCGCATAGGCCTGCTCGTTCTCCGGCACCACCAGGCCGTCACCGGTCGTGTGCATCGTCAGCACCGGCACCGAGATCTGGCCGTTGAAGCTGATGTACTTCACCAGGTAGGCGACCGCGCTGGGATCGGCGCTGATCCGGGTGGCGTGGTTCAGCGTCTTCAGGTCGGCGCTCAGGCTGAGGCCGGCCGCCTGATAGAGGTGCACGACCTCGCTGAAGTCGGCCGATTTGCGCAGCTGGCTGACGAAGTTGACGCCGGTGTCCCAGGAGACGTTGCCACCCGCCCGCGCCTCCAGCTCGGCCCGCAGGTCGAAGACGAAGGGGAAGGTCACCTCGGAGGCCCAGAGGTACTGGTTGGCCTCCTGGGCCGCGTAGTCGTTCGCGGCTGGCTCCGGCGACAGGGGGGTGAACCAGCCCGGCGTGTCGCCGAGCGCGGCGACCAGGGCGAGCCGCGCCTGGCCCTGCGCGGTGCCCTGCGCGGTGCTGGCCGCCGCTTCCGCGGCCTCCAGGTTGCTGGTCGGGTCGGTGATGTTCACCAGCTGCAGGCCGCCGGACGGGTCGATGAGCTGCTGGAAGGCAAACTCGCCGTCGAGGGCGGTGTTCCAGGTGGCGACGCCGCCGGACAGCACGCCGCACATCGGCAGCGCGGCGCTGAACCGGCCGGGGTAGTCCTGGATCAGGCCGGCGGTGATGATGCCGCCGAGCGAGTGCCCCCAGGCGATGGTCTGCAGCGGCGTGCCGATGCGCCGGTCAAAGACATTGATGGTGTGGATCTGGTCGGTCAGCGCCTGCTGGATCGCCCACCCGGTGCTGGCGTAGGACGAGCCGGCCAGCGCGTACCCGTGCCCGAGCAGCCAGCCCCCGGTTACCGGGTCGCCCGCGTCGGTGGCCGGATTGGCCGAGCCTGGCGTCACGTAGCCGTGGCTGTACAGGAAGAGGGTGCCATTCCAGTGGCCGGGAACCTGGATCTCGTAAGTCGCGCCGTCGTTGAAAGTCCCGGTAATGGTGCGGACGGCCGCCGGGCTGCTGGCCGGCGCGGCCGCCGCGACGCCAGTCGCGGAAAGGCTGAGGCCGGCGACCACGGCGACAGCCGCGGCCCCTGCCCGGGAAAGCCTGCTGAGTCTGCGCACGGTGCGTTCTCCCATACGTCGGCTTAATGACCCTTTGCAGACCATAGACCTTTACCTCACGCCAGCACAGGGAAGCGGCCGGAAATCGCTCGGCAGGTTCAGCGCAGCGATCAGAGCCGTCCGGCCGCGATAATGCGCCGCAGGAAGCGCTTCGTGCGCTCGTCCCTGGGGCTGCTGAACAGTTCGGCCGGCGGGGCGTCCTCGACCAGGATGCCGTCTTCGAGAAAGCACACCCGACTGGCGATGTCCCGCGCGAAGCCCATCTCGTGGGTGGCGATCAGCATGGTCATGCCCCCGCGCGCCAGCTCGCTGATCACCTCGAGCACCTCGGCCACCAGCTCCGGGTCAAGCGCGCTGGTGACCTCGTCCAGCAGCATGATCTGGGGGTGCATGGCCAGCGCCCGGACAATCGCCACCCGCTGCTGCTGGCCGCCGGACAGCCGGTCAGGATAGTCCGACTCCTTCTCCGCCAGTCCGAAACGGCCCAGCAGTGCCCGTGCCTCCGCTTCGGCTTCAGCCTTCGGCGTACCCAGGGCCTTGATCGGCGCGAGAGTCACATTCCGCAGCACGGTCATATGCGGGAAGAGATTGAAGGACTGGAACACGATGCCGACGTGCCGCCGCACCACGTTCTGGTCGATGCCGCCTCCGGTGATCTCCTGGCCGAAGAGGCTGATCCGGCCGGCATCGATCGGCTCCAGCAGGTTGGTGCAGCGCAGCAGCGTCGACTTGCCCGATCCGGATGCGCCGATCAGGCAGATGACCTCGTGCGCGGCCACCGTCAGGTTGATCCCCTTGAGTACCTCGTCAGGCCCGAACGACTTGTGCAGGCCCTCGATCGCGATCACCTGCCCGGCCGGTCCCTGCCGGGCGGCCGGGAACTGCGCGCTGTCGCTCACCGCGTCGCCCCCGCCAGCCGGCGACGCCGGTCCCGCGCGATCAGCCGGTCAGTGAACCGGGCCAGCGGGATGGTCAGGATGAGGAACAGGATGGCCGCCACCGTGAAGCTCGAGTAGTTGAACGTGGTGCTGGCGTAGATCTGCGCGGCCTGGTTGGCCTCGATGGCGCCGAGGACGCCCACCAGCGCCGTGTCCTTCTGCAGGCTGATGAAGTCGTTCAGCAGCGGCGGGACGATGTTCCGCACGGCCTGCGGCAAGATCACGTAACAGAGCGCTGTGAGCTGCGAGAGCCCGAGCGAGCGCGCCGCCGAGACCTGACTCTGGTGCACGGAGTTCAGCCCGGCGCGGTAGACCTCCGAGACATAAGCCGAGTAGGACAGCACCAGCGCGACCACGCCGTAGACGGCGAGCGGCTGGGTGGAGACGAAGGTCAGCCGCAGCGCTGGCAGGCCGAAGCCGACGGCGTAAATGACCAGGAGCAACGGCACGCCGCGGAAGAAGTCGACATAGATCATGGCGAGCACGCGGAGCGGGAACAGCGCCGGGCTGGCGGACTGACGGACCAGGGCCAGCAGCAGGGCCAGGATCAGGATGAGGATCTCTGCGGCCAGGAACATCCGGATGTTCAGCCAGATAGCAGCACCGACCGAGTAGTAGCCCTTCCTGGGATTACCGATGAAGGACTGCCACATGTCCTGCGGATCGAAGAACGTGTGCCGGACCTGCTTGCTGCCCGGTGCCAGCAGGAAGATCGCCGCCAGCGCCGCCAGTACCAGCAGCGTGCTGATCGTGGACACGGCGGTCGCCCGGCGGCCGCCGCCGGTGAACAGCTTCGGCCCCCGGCCGCTGGAAGCGAAAGAGCCCGGCGGCATCCAGGCGCCGCCGGCAGTGCGGTCGCCGGCGATCCGGCCGCTGCCTGGTCCTGGCAGGCCGGTGACCGGATCCGCCTGCCCGGGCTGGTTGTCGTCCATGCGTGCTGGCGGGCCTGGAGTCCGGCCCGATCAGGGCTTGATCGTGGGGACGGTCAGGTAGATCTGCAGGTACTGCTTCTGCAGCGCCGCCAGCGTGCCGTCCGACTTCAGCGTCGCGATGGCCCTGTTCACGCAGCTGACCAGCGGGTTGCCCAGGCTGAACAGCAGTCCGTAGTGCTCGCCGGTGCTCGGGAACTGCGCGACCATGACCGAATTCGGGATCTCGGAGGAGGAGATGTACTGCGCCGTCGGCGTGTCGGTGACGAGCGCCGCAATCTGGTGGGTCTGCAGCGCTTCCTTCACGTCGTTCAGCGTATTGAACACCTTGGGCTGCGCCGAGGGCTGGATCTGGCTGGTAATGAAGGCCAGGCTGGTCGTCCCGATCTGGTCGCCGTAGACGTAGTTCTTCAGCTCGGCCGGCGTGTGCTGGCTGGCGATGGGCGAGTTCTTCAGCGCCACCAGCGCCTGCTGCACGTCGTAATAGCTGCTGGAGAACGTCACCGCCCTGGCGCGCTGCGGCGTATAGGAGATCTCGTTGATGTCGAAGTCGAACTTCTTCGGGCCCGGCGCATAGGAGGCGTCGAACGGCTCGTACGCCCAGTGCACCTGCGCCTTGGTGAACCCGAGCTGGCGGGCGATGGCATAGGCCACCGCGCTCTCATAGCCGTTGCCATTGGACGGGTCGTTGTTCTCGAACCATGGCGGATAGGCCGGCTGGTCGGTGGCAACGGTAAGGTCGCCCTTCTTGTACAGGTCGTGCTGGATCGCCGAGTTCGTGCAGCTGGCGGCCGAAGCGCTCGCGCTGCCCGTGGAGCCGCTGCCGGACGAGCCGATGCTGCTGCAGGCGGCCAGCGCCAGTGCGGCTGCCGCGGCCACGCTCGTCAGGATGATCTTGCGCATCCGAGATTCACCTCAGCACGCAGGCTGGGTGCGCCTGCTGATGTCGCTTGCCGGACTAGTCCGCGCCAGCCTACCGGGCATTCCCTAGCGCTTCACTCGGGAGGCTGGATGGCGCTCAGGTTCCCGGCGCGAGTCCCACGATGTAGATCCGCTCGCCGTTGGCCGGCACCAGGTCGTGGAAGAAGGTGGCGATGTCATACGGCATCCGCACGCAGCCATGCGAGTCCGGGTACAGCGGGACGCTGCTATCCCATTCGCCGTGGATCGCATAGGTCCGGCCGATGAAGAACACCGGGTTGTACATCTCGCCCAGCGGCACCTGGACCCAGCCGGGCAGGAAGCCGACCGACCGGTAGCTGCCGGGCGGGGTGAGCCAGCCGCAGCCCTGGCCGGCCAGGCAGCCGGCCCCGGTGGAGACGTGGCTGATCAGGTAGGGCTTGTTGTGCCGGTAGAGAACCAGGAGCTGGAGCGGCTGGCTGACCTCGATCCGGTTGGCGCCACCGCGGGGCCTGAGCACCTTCGGCAGCCGCGGATGCACGAGGGCCCGTTCCATGTAGTAGCCGATCTCGTTAGCGGTGGCTCCGGTCGAGAGGCCCTGCGCTTCCTTAAAGGCCCAGACCGCCTCCAGCGTGTCCGGCCCGAACTGGCCGTCAATCGCGCCCGGGTAGTAGTGCAGCTGGTTCAGCCGCTCCTGCACCCTCCGCACGTCCGCACCACGGTCACCGAAATACAGCGTCTTCCTGACCGGTGCCCAGGCCGGGACCGATGCGGGCGCCTGCGCCGCGGCGCTCACGCCGGCCGCGGCGGGTGCCGCTCCTGCCGCGCCCTGGGCCAGCAGCGCCGCCGCCACGCCCACGGCCGCCGTCACCGCGCCAAGTCCGCCAAGCCGCCGCCGAGCCGACCGATTCATGACCACTCCTTATTGGGGCGTACATCATTGGGGCGTACATCGTGAGCAGGCAGCGCACCCCGGGGGAACCGCGGCAGGCCGATGCGGGTGCCTACAGGAAACCTGACCGCATTTCTAGACGTTTAACCCTCCCAATCGGTTGCGGCCCGGCGGCAGGCAACCCGGATTCGGCGACCGCGGCCAGGGCCGGCCAGCCGGCGCATAACAGGGGCCGGGCCGGAATTTACTCGATGACTCACTCCAGCTGGCCCCGCCAGGCCGCGCCGCGGCCGGGTTGAGTGCATTTCGTTATCCGCCCGTCGTTATCCGCCCGGCCGGGCCAGCCGGATTAGGCTCGGATGCCAGCACGAGGCTCGCCCGGCTCCCGGCCAGCCGCGCGCGGGTGAACCAGCCGGCCGCGACAGCCGTTTCGGGTACTAAGGGCACTGGGCTCGCCGTCGCTGCCTGCACGGGAAGAGGAACCATCAGCATGAACAACGGGGTGCTCATCGGCGCCGGCATTCTGATCACCATTGCCGGACTTATCTGGGCCCTGCAGGGCTTCGGGGTCGTCGGGGGCAGCTTCATGTCCGGGGACTCCGTCTGGGCGATCATCGGACCGCTGGTGGCCCTGGCCGGACTGTCGATCACGGGCCTCGGCCTGTGGCGCCGCCGGGCGCCATCCCGGTAGCGACGGTGGTGCTGGCCGGCCCGGCCGGCAGTTCGGTAAACGGCCCAATCTCGGCCGTTACCGAGTAAACGCTTAGCGTTACGGCTTCAGGTGTGCGCATCCGGTCGCCGGGTATTTACGCGTTGTTCACCTGCGGCGCACGGCGCCTTGCCAGCACGGACGGGAGCTTCGGTGGTTTCGGCATGACGATCAGACGCACCGCGAGCAGGCTGAGCCGGCCTGGGGGGATGACTGCAGTGAGGCCGCCGATGCGGCGCGAGGCCCTGATGCGAAAGGAACTGCGCAGCGGTGACTGCTCTAGCGACCAAGGGCCGGGGCGGCCAGGTCACGACCGTCGGTACCAGCCCGCGGCCGGGCGGCCAGGTGGCGGCATTGCTGGACAGCCTCGCCGCCGACCTCGGCCTGCACATCAGGTACGCCAAGAACCGCGCCATCCTGATCCGTGCCGACGGCACGCCCGCGGAGACCTGGCGCGAGGGCTACCCGTACGAGGAGCGCCTGAGCCGGAAGACGTACAACGAGGGAAAGCGCGGGCTGCAGATCGAGCTGCTGAAGCTGCAGAGATCGGTCAAGGCCTCGGGCGCCCGGCTCGCCATCGTCTTCGAGGGACGGGACGCCGCCGGCAAGGGCGGTACCATCCGGCGGTTCACCGAGAACCTGAACCCGCGCGGAGCACGCGTGGTGGCGCTGGAGAAGCCGACCGAGCACGAGCGGACCGAGTGGTACCTGCAGCGCTATCTCACCCATCTGCCCAAGGCCGGCGAGATCGTCATGTTCGACCGGTCCTGGTACAACCGCGCCGGGGTGGAGCGGGTCATGGGGTTCTGCCTGCCCGATGAATGGATGGACTTCCTGCAGGAGGCGCCCGAGTTCGAGCGGATGCTGGCGCGCGACGGCATCACCCTGATCAAGCTCTGGTTCTCGGTCTCCCGGACCGAGCAGCTCAGGCGGTTCGTCGACCGGCAGCTCGACCCGGTCAAGCAGTGGAAGCTGAGCCCGATCGACCTGGCATCACTCGATAAATGGGACCACTACACGGACGCCAAGGAGGCCATGTTCTTCCACACGGACCTGCCCGACGCGCCGTGGACCGTGGTCAAGAGCAACGACAAGCGCCGCGCCCGGCTCGAGGCCATGCGGTACGTGCTGTCGCGCGTCCCGTATGAGGGACGGAATGAGCACGTCGTCGGCAGGCCCGACCCGCTGATCGTGGGGCCGGCGCCGCTGCTGTTCGAGTCCGGCGAGCGTGCCTGCTAGTCCGCTGCCGCGCGGCTGCCCGTCCGCAGCCAGGCCGCTGGCCGCCGCTGCCGCCTAGCTGGCTGGCCAGCCGGCCGCGACCCGGACGTTCGGCCTGGTGAGGACCATCAGGCCGGTGCCGGGAGGCAGGGCGGAGCCAGCCGGGCACACGGCCAGGGTCAGGTCGGCGGCCCCCGGCCGCCCGATGTCATGCCATCGCCGTGCCTGAGCGGCCAGGTGAGCCGCTAGCGCCAGGCCGCCCGGGCCGTAACCGCGCATCAGGACCCTGGCCGGCGCGCCGCGCTCGGCCTGGCCGGGCGGGCCAGGCTCGGCCAGCGCCAGCCCGGCGATCGCGAATGGTGCCGCCGGACTGGGACAGCACACCAGGCCGCCGAACGGCAGGACCGCGGGCGGTCCTGCCGCGGCCCGCAGCAGGACCCGGACCAGGCCGGGTTCGGTCAGGGCCAGCCACAGGTCGAGATCGCCGAGCTGGGCCGGCCGGGCCGGGGGTACCTCAGCCAGCGCGCCAGCGGCGGCGCCGGCGAGCGCGGCGGACAGGGCGCTGGTGTCGAGCCGCCGGCCATCCTCGACCTGAGCGAAGAGGCCGGCCGCAGCGGCATGATCGTCTCCGGACCGGCGAACGCGCCCGCCATCAGGACGAAGCTGCATCTGCTGGCGGAGGCAGCCATCCACTGCCCGGCCCGGCACTCCAGCGCCACGGACAGCTGGATGCCGCGGACCGATAGCGGCAGCACCAGGCGGCCGCCGGGTGCCAGCTGGTCCAGCCAGGCCGGGGCGACGTCCCAGGCGCCTGCGGTCACGATGATGCGGTCGTACGGGGCATAGTCGGGCTCGCCGTATCCGCCGTCGCCGCGCCTGACGATGACCCGGCCGTACCCGGCGGCAGCCAGGCTCGCCCGTGCCCGGTGCACCAGCTCGCTGTCGATATCAACCGTGACGACCGAGCCGGCCGTACCGGTCACGTGCGCCATCACCGCGGCGTTGTAGCCGCTGCCGGTGCCGACCTCCAGCACCCGGTGGCCTGGCTCGAGCCCCAGCTGCTCCAGCATGATCGCCATCATCATTGGCTGAGATGACGAGCTGACCGGGATCCCGTCCGGGCCGAGCTTGATGACGAAGGCCTCGTCCTGGTAGGCAGCCTCCGCGGCGACCTCGGTAACGAAGAGGTGCCGCGGCACGGAGCCGAACGCCGCCAGTACGGCCCGGCTCAGCGGGCCGCGTTCGCGCAGCGTGAGCGCCAGCCTCGCGCGCGCGGCGTCAGGGCGGCCCGGGCCGGCCTGACCGCCGGCACGGCCTGATTCGCCCGTTCCGTCAGCCGGACTGACCGCGGGAGACGGTCCGCCAGCATTCATCCCGTTAACCACCTTCCCCAGCTCCACCATAGACGCCGTGCACGCAGACATGCCGGGCAGCGGAAAGCAGCCGGAAGCACGGCAGGAGTCAGGCGTCGCGGAGGCAGACCTCACGCAGGCAGCAGGCACGGCGACAGAAGGCACGGCGGCGGCGGCACGACAGCGGCGGGCCCGACCGCGGCGGCGGCCCGCCAGGCGGCATCAGCCAGCGCGCTGCCGGGAGACCGCGTACAGGGCGATGCTGCCGGCGATCCCGGCGTTGAGCGACTCGGTCGTGCTGGCGATCGGAACGCGCGCCAGGGCGTCGCAGTTCTGCGCGATGAGCCGGGAGAGGCCCTTGCCCTCGGAGCCGACGACCAGCACGAGCGGGGCATCCGCCAGCTCCAGCTGACCGATGTCCTCGGCGCCGCCCGCATCGAGCCCGACGACGAACAGCCCGGCTTCCTGGTAGGCCGCCAGGGCCCGGGCCAGGTTGGACGCCCGGGCCACCGGCACCCGGGCCAGGGCGCCCGCCGAGGCCTTCCACGCTCCCGCGGTGACCCCGGCCGCCCGCCTGGCCGGCACCAGGATGCCATGGCCGCCGAACGCCGCCACCGAGCGCGCGATGGCACCCAGGTTCCGCGGGTCAGTGACCCCGTCCAGCGCCACGATCAGGGGCATGGCCGCGGCATCCGCGGCCCGGTCGAGCAGGTCCGCAGGGTCGGCATAGGCGTAGGGCCGGACGCGCAGCGCCAGCCCCTGGTGAATCGCCCCGCCCGTCAGCCGGTCCAGCTCGGCGCGGCCGGCCTCGATCACCGGAACGCCGGCGTCGGCGGCCAGCATGACGGCCTGGCCGATCCGCTCGTCAGCGTCCAGCCTCGGCCCGACGTACAGGGCCGCCGCCGGAACCGCGGCCCGCAGGGATTCGAGCACGGCATTGCGCCCGGCCACCACCTCAGCCGAGCTGCCGGCCCCGCGGGGCTGCCCGCCGGGCGGGCGGCCGCCGGCCCGCAGGCTGGCCGTGCCCCGGCCGTCGGCCGCCGGGCTCCTGGCCCGGCCCCCGGAGCCGGTGCCCGTGGCGAGCGGATCGCCGGCCTGCGCGCGCGGCCTGCCCCGGCCCTGGGCCGGAGCGCCGCTCCGGGCCGCCGCGGCGGCCCGGAGCTGGGCCGGATGCCCCGTCCGCTGCTCGGCGGGCGGGGTCGGGCCCTTGCCCTCCAGCTTGCGCTTGCCGTAGCCGCCGGTGCCCGGGCGCGGTTTCCCCGACTTGGTCCGGCCGCCAGGCCCGGGCCGGGACTGGCCGGATGCCCGCCGGGTCACCGCTTCAGTTCCCAGCGCGGGCCGCGGGCGGTGTCCTCCACCAGCACGCCAGCCGCATCCAGCCGGTCCCTGATCGCATCAGCAGTCGCGTAGTCCTTGCGGGCCCGGGCCGCCTCGCGCTGCTCGATGGCCACGCTGACCAGCGCATCCACGACCGGATACAGGTCACCGGCCTGCTGGCTAGCGGAGGCTGAGCCGTCCTGCGGGTCAAGGCCGAGCGCGCCGAGCATCGCGCGAACCGCGCCGACTTGCTTAGCCGTGCCCGCCAGATCGCCGGCGGCCATGGCGCTGTTGCCCTCGCGGACGGCCTCGTGCACGATCGCGATGGCCTGCGGCACTCCCAGGTCGTCATCCATGGCCGCGGCGAATGGCGCGGGAATGCCGCCGGAGGCCGTTTCTGCCCCGGCCGCCTCGGTGCCGCGGATGACGAAGCCCTCGATCCTGCGGTAGGCGGCCGCCGCCTCGTGCAGTGCCTCCGGCGAATAGTCGATCTCCGACCGGTAGTGCGCCTGGCCGAGGTAGTACCGCAGCTCCGCCGGGCGCACGCGGGTGATCATGGCATCGACCAGCAGCGAGTTCCCCAGCGACTTGCTCATCTTCTCGCCGTCCACGCGCACCAGGCCGTTGTGCACCCAGTACCGGGCGAAGCCGTCGCCGACGGCGTGCGACTGGGCAAGCTCGTTCTCGTGATGCGGGAAGAGCAGGTCGAGCCCGCCACCGTGAATGTCGAACGTGTCGCCGAGGTACTTGGTCGACATGGCCGAGCACTCCAGGTGCCAGCCGGGGCGACCAGGTCCCCACGGTGTCTCCCAGGCTGGCTCGCCGGGCTTCGCGCTCTTCCAGAGCGCGAAGTCACGCGGGTCGCGCTTCGCGCTGCTCTCGCTGTCCTCGGCGGCCCGCATGTGCTCGGGCCGCTGGCCGGACAGCGCCCCGTACTCCGGGAACGTGGTCACGTCGAAGTACACGTCGCCGCCCGCGGCGTAGGCATGGCCGGACTCGATCAGGCGGCGCATCAGGACGATCATCTCGGGCACATGGCCGGTGGCTCGCGGCTCGACATCCGGGGCGAGGCAGCCGAGCGCCGCGTAGGCGCGGGTGAACGCGCGCTGGTTCCGCTCGGCGACGGCCCACCAGGGCACGCCCCCGGCCGCGGCTACCTGCAGGATCTTGTCGTCGATGTCGGTAACGTTCCGGCAGAACGTGACGTCGTAGCCGCTGGCGCGCAGCCACCGCACCAGGATGTCGAAATTGACCCCGGATCGGATATGCCCGATGTGCGGCGGCGCCTGCACGGTAGCGCCGCACAGGTAGAGCGAGACCCTGCCCGGCACGAGCGGGCGGAACTCGCGCACCGAGCGAGCGGCAGTGTCATGAAGGCGCAGTGTCACGCGGCCAAGGTTACGGGATGCTGCCACTGGCTCGCCGCGCGTACTGCCGGCCGGCGCCTGCCGCGGCTAGCCCCGGACGGCCTTCGCCCAGCTCCACGCGTACTCGGGATCCTCTGCCTGCTGGCCGGCCGGGGCCAGCAGCAGCGGCCGGAAGGTGTCGATCATGACAGCGGTCTCGTCGGTCGTCGAGCGTCCCTGCTCCAGCCCGCGGATGACCGCCTCGACGGCGCCCGGCTGCGGGCCGTGGGTGAAGCCAGAAGGGTGCAGCGTGATGGACCCGATGCCGACGCCGGAGCCCTGGCGGGCCGAATAGTCCCCGCCGACGTAGTACATCATCTCGTCGGAGTCGACGTTGTGGTGGTTGTACGGGATCGGGACGGCCTCGGGATCGAAATCCAGCGGCCGCGGGCAGAACGAGCAGATCACGAAATTCGGGCCCTCGAAGGTCTGGTGCACCGGCGGCGGCGCGTGCGTGCGCTTCACCACCGGCTCGAAGTCCGCGATATTGAAGGCGTAGGGATAGAGGAAGCCGTCCCAGCCGACCACGTCAAAGGGATGGAAGGCGTAGGTCAGCCTGGTCAGGCCGCCGCGGTTACGGACAATCACCGGCACGTCCTCGCCGTCGGCGATCAGCGGCCCGGCCGGTCCGCGCAAGTCGCGCTCGCAGTACGGCGCGTGCTCGAGGAACTGGCCGAATTCCGAGAGGTAGCGCCGCGGCGGCCGGATGTGCCCGCGCGCCTCGATCACCAGCGCGTGCAGCGGCCCTCCCGGCGCGGGCAGCCAGCGGTGGATGGTGCCGCGCGGAACGATGACGTAATCACCGGGGCCGGCCTCGATCGAGCCGTACACCGACTCGAACGTGGCCGAGCCGCTGCGCAGGTAGACGGCCTCGTCCCCGGTGGAGTTGCGGTAGAGCCCGGACGGGGCATCGGCGGCCGCGAAAGAGATCCGGACATCGTCATTGGCCAGCAGCAGCAGCCGCCCGAGCACGAGGTCGCCGCCCGGCGGCAGCTCCTGAGTGCGGAAATGCCGCGGCAGCAGCGGATGGTTCGGCGTGACGCCGGGCTCGGCCGCGGTATCGGGCAGGCCCTCGCTCTTGACGATCGCCGTCGGCGGATGCACGTGATAGAGCAGCGAGGAGTCAGCGGAAAAGCCCTCCTCGCCCATCAGCTCCTCGGCGTACAAACCGCCATCAGGTCCGCGGAAGCGGATGTGCCGCTTTCGCGGAATGTCTCCTGTCACCCGGTAGTACGGCATATCGTCTCCCTTGACGCCGTGATCGCGAGGTAGGGCGCGGGGAAGCCTGGCCAGCCGTGTTCGCACGCTGTGGTGACCGTCGCCGATCGTCCGGGACGGCGGCCACCGGCGGATGCCGGTCCGAGGCGTCACTCCTCTTCCGACTATAGGCGGACCGCGCCCGGGCCGGCAGTGCGCCGGGAAGGACCGAAGTGCCCCGATGAGCGACCACTTCCCCGCTCAGAACGCTCGCGGCGGCGAGGGCCCGCGCAGCCTCCGGATGACGGCGCTGATCGCCGTGATCATCGGTGTGCTCGCGCTCGCCGCCGCCGCATTCGTGCTCTCCTACCCCGGCATTCACGCGCTGGCACTGCAGACCGGAGTGTCCCGCTCGCTGGCCCGGGTCTACCCGCTGATCATTGATGCCATGCTCGTGGTGGCCTGCGCGGCTGTCCTGTCGATGCGCGGGGCGGGCCTGGTCAGCCGGGTATTCGCGTGGCTCTCCCTGCTGGTTCTGCTGGCCGCCGCGGCCCTCGCGGATGCGCTGCACGCGACGGCCGCCAGGCTGCCGGCCCGGCCGGCCGCGGCGGTGTTCGCTGTCCTGCCGTGGGCGCTGGTGCTCATCGCCTTCGGGCTGCTGATCGCGATGCTGCGCCAGGCCAGGATGAGGTGGCTGATGTCAGCTGGCCGCGGCCGCGCCGCGAGGCGGAACGGGCCAGCAGGCCAGCCGGGCGCAGTGGCCGGGGGCGAGTCAGGAACGCGCTGGGAGGCGTCCCCGGACCGGCAGCCGGCGGCGCAGGCGGGCGTCCCGGCACTCCCGGCGGCCCCCGGTGAGGCACCAGCCAGGCAGCTAGCCGGCCCCGAGGGCACGCCGGACGGGCCAGCGCAGGCCGGCGGCACGGGGGTCCCAGGGGTCCGGGAGGTCCCGGCGGCCCGGACGGCGCTGGAAGCGGCGGGGCCGGGCAGCCGGGAACCGGGCGCCGACGCGGCCGATGCGCCCTCCGGCCGTCAGCACGACGGCGGCACGGACCTGGCCGTGGACGCCGAGCCCGCCCTGGACGACCCAAGCAGCGACGAGACCAGCCCGGCAGTGACCCTGCCACGGCCGTGGACCTCAGCTGAGCAGCGGCGCGATTCCGCCGAGGACGGGGATGCCGGCGATGACGGCGATACCGCCGAGGACGAGAGCGAATCCGTCGGCGCGCTCAGCCCGGCACCGACGGCGGACGAGCCGGCGCCGGAACCGGGCCTGCCGGTCTTCCGCCGGGTCCGCAGCCTGCCGATTCCGCCGGGCGAGGAGTAGGCCAGCCGCCCGGCCCGGTCTCCGGCCCGGTCTCCGGCCGGGGGTCCTGCTGCTCAGTCCTGCTGCTCAGTCCTGCGGGCGGGGGACGATGACAGCGGTGGCCACCGCCGCTATGCCCTCGCCCCGGCCGGTGAGGCCGAGCCCGTCGGTGGTCGTGGCCGATACGCTGACAGCCGCCCCCCCGAGCGCCCCGGACAGGACCGCCTGAGCCTCGTCCCGGCGCGAGGCGATCCGCGGCCGGTTGCCGATGATCTGGATCGCCACGTTTCCCACCGCGAACCCGGCCTGATCGAGCAGCCGGGCCGTCTCGCGCAGCAGTTCGGTGCCCCGGGCGCCAGCCCATTCGGGTCGTGTGGTGCCGAATTGCGCGCCCAGGTCACCGAGGCCCGCTGCCGACAGCAGCGCGTCACAGGCAGCATGAGCGGCAACATCGCCATCAGAATGGCCAGCCAGGCCGGTCTCTCCCGGCCAGAGCACGCCCGCCAGGTACAGCGGCGCTGTGCCACCGAACGGATGCACGTCAGCCCCGATGCCGACGCGCGGCAGGCTGGCCGTCACCGACCGGTCAGGTGGCGAGAATCTCGTCGAGCAGCGCCTCGGCCTTGTCCTCGTTGGTCTTCTCGGCCAGCGCTAGCTCACTCACCAGAATCTGACGCGCCTTGGCGAGCATGCGCTTCTCGCCAGCCGACAGGCCGCGCTCGCGGTCCCTGCGCCACAGGTCGCGGACAACCTCCGCCACCTTGTTGACGTCACCCGATGCGAGCTTCTCCAGGTTGGCCTTGTAGCGCCGGGACCAGTTGGTCGGCTCCTCGGTGTACGGAGCGCGCAGCACCTCGAACACGCGCTCCAGGCCTTCCTGGCCGACTACATCCCGGACACCGACCAGCTCGGCGTTGTCGGCGGGAACACGCACAGTCAGGTCGCCCTTGTCGACCTTGAGCACGAGGTAGGTCCTATCCTCGCCTTTAATCGACCGGGTCTCGATCTCCTCGATCCGAGCAGCCCCATGGTGGGGGTAGACGACGGTGTCGCCGACCTTGAAAGACATGTGGCATGTACCCCTTCCGCTGAACCTATGGTACCACGCCTCAGAGCGGGGGATTAGCCGTCGATGGCGACAAACACGCAGGTCAATGCCTCAATCGCGGAAGCTGGGCCTGGCAGGCCCGATACCGGGCCCGCAGCGGGCGCTGCGGCGGGGCCTGGCCCCGGCTGCCCGACCGCATCAGGCGCGGGGCGATCGCGGCTGGCAGCCAAAGCAGGGACCGCGTTGTCACAGCCGGCCGCCGATGGGCTCATACTGGGAGAGGACGTCCGCTCTTGCCGGAGAGGTGCGCGTGAACCTTGGGGGCGAGCCGGAACGGGATGACTCTGGCCTCCCGCCGGTCGACATCGAGATTCCCGATGACGCGCGGGAACTCGATCGTGACGTGCAGGCATACTACCGCGAGCTGCGCGCCCGGCGGCGCCGCCAGCGGCGGCTGCGGCTGTACGGCCCGCTCGGCGGCGACGGAGTCGTCCTGCCCTTGTTCGCCGCCTGCCTGGTGGTGGCCCTCATCGCCGGCACCCTGCTGACCGTCTTTGCCCCCAGGTCCGACTTCCCGATCTCGGCGCCCGGCACCAGGTCCAGTTCCTCCGCCAGCTCTTCCGCCAGCGCCAGTGCTAGCGCTAGCTCGGCTGCGGGCGCCACCCCCGTCAGCCCGGTCAGCGGCAGGCTGCCTGCCGCCGCCATCGCCGTCGGCCACGACCAGGTCCAGCTGCGCGCGCTGCGGAAGCTCGGTTCTCGCCCTGGTGCCTGCTCGGTGCGCGTGCACGGCGGCGGTCAGCGCGCTGGCCGGCCAGGCGGCCAGCGCACGCGTGCCGCTCTATCTCGTCGCCGCGCCGGCCGGGCTCGCGCAGGTCCAGAAGATCGCGGCGGCCGCCGACCACCGGTACGTCCGGGCCGCGGAGGATGCCCGCAATGTGCTGGGCCGCGCTTACGGCCAGTCCGGCCTCACCGCCGTCCTGGTCGGCCCGGACGGCTCCCTCAGCAAGGCAGCGGACCTGCCGCCGGACCTGCGGCTGACCGGCGCGCTGAGCGCCCTGGCGCCTGCCGCGTCCCCGGCCGCCGGATAAGAGGCCGGGGCGGCGCGGGCCGTCAGCACCACTACGGCTACGCTTTCCCACGTCCCAGGGCACCTTGCCAGATGAGGGGAGCACGTCGTGATCCGGAGCAGCCGGGGGGCTTTCCAGCCGCGTCGCCTGCTGGTGCTGGCCGTCGCAGCGGTGATCCCCATCCTGGCCGGGTGCGAGGCGGGCAATAGCGCGCCGACGCTCCAGTGGCACTACCCGACGGATGGCGCGGGCACGATCGTCAACAACACGATCTCGGTCAGGAACGTGTTCGTGCTCGGCGCCCCGCTCAACCAGACCATCCCGGCCGGGCAATCAGCGGGCCTCTTCTTCGCCATCGTGAACGACGGGCGCCCGGACCGGCTGCTGAGCGTCAGCGCGCCCGGCACAGCGAAGAGCGTCTCGCTGCCCGGCGGGGCCCTCACCCTGCGCACGTCCCGGGCCATCCTGCTCACCGGCCCCCAGCCGGCCGCGGTTCTGCAGAACCTGAGCAGGCCGCTGACCGGCGGCTCCTTCGTCCGGCTGGTGATGAACTTCCAGTACGCCGGCAGCGTCACGCTGGACGTGCCGGTGATGCCGCAGGCGCAGTACTACTCCACTTTCTCGCCCCCGCCGTCCTCGACTCCGGCTCCTGGCAAGCACCATGCGACCCGCGCCGCGTCGCCGGGGTCGTCGCCGTCGCCGACCCCGTCCACTTCGCCCTGAGCCCTCGTCGCCCCTCGTCCTGAGCCCCCTCGCCCCCGGGCCGCTCCCAGCCGGATCGCCTGGCGGCTTCCAGTCCCCGGACTGCCCGGCTCTCAGCCGGCCGGCTCGAACTTGTAGCCCAGCCCGCGCACGGTGACGATATGCGCCGGGTTGGCGGGGTCGACCTCGACTTTGGCCCGCAGCCGCTTGACGTGCACGTCCAGCGTCTTGGTATCGCCGACATAGTCAGCGCCCCAGACCCGGTCGATCAGCTGCATCCGGGTCAGCACCCGGCCGGCGTTGCGGAGCAGGACCTCCAGCAGCTCGAACTCCTTGAGCGGCAGCTGGACTTGCGCACTGCGGACGGTGACGACGTGCCGCTCCACGTCCATCCGCACCGGGCCCGATTCCATCACCGAGGTGCCCGGCTCGTCCGGCTCACCGCGCCGACGCAGCACGGCACGCATCCGGGCCACCAGCTCGCGGGAGGAGAACGGCTTTGTCACGTAATCGTCGGCGCCCAGTTCCAGGCCGACGACCTTGTCAATCTCGCTGTCCTTGGCCGTCAGCATGATCACCGGGACGTTCGATCGCTCGCGCAGTGACCGGCAGACCTCGCTGCCCGGCAGGCCCGGCAGCATGAGATCAAGCAGCACGAGGTCCGCCCCGCTGCGGTCGAAGGTCTCGATCGCGTCCGGCCCGGTGGGGCAGACGGCGACCTCGAAGCCCTCCTTGCGGAGCATGTAGGACAGCGCGTCGCTGAACGACTCTTCGTCCTCGACAACGAGCACCCGTGTCACTTGACTGCCTCCCTGGCAGATCGCGCCGCAGCATGGTCCGAGCCGTTGGATCGGGGGGGCCGGCCGGGCCGCAGCGGTAGCCGCAGCGTAAAGGTGGACCCGGCGCCTTCCTCGCTCCACACCGTCACCTTGCCGCCGTGCGCGGCGGTGACGTGCTTGACGATGGCCAGGCCCAGGCCAGTCCCGCCGGTGGCGCGGGACCGAGCCGGATCAACCCGGTAGAAGCGCTCGAAGATCCGCTCAATATCCCGCTCCGGAATGCCGATGCCCTGATCGGCGACGCTGATCTCGGCCGTCCCGTCATCGCCCTGCCGGGTCGTGACCAGCACCCTGGTGTGCTCCGGGCTGTACGCGACGGCGTTCTCCAGCAGATTTCGCAGCGCCGTGACCAGCAGGTCCTCGTCGCCCATGACGGACAGGCCGTGCTGGGCGCTCGCGATCAGCTCGATGCCGCGCGCACTGGCCTTCATCCGGCACCTGTCCAGGGCCTCGGCGACCACCGTGTCCAGGTCGATCGGAGTGGGATCGGGCACCGGCTCGGCCGCCTGGATCCGGGACAGCATGATCAGGTCGTGGACAAGATCGGTGAGCCGGGACGCCTCCTGCCGCATCCGGCCCGCGAAGCGCAAGACGGCCTCCGGGTCGTGGGCCGCGTCCTCGACCGTCTCAGCCAGCAGCGCGAGCGCCCCGACGGGCGTCTTCAGCTCGTGCGAGATGTTCGCCACGAAGTCGCGGCGCACCTCTTCCACCCGCCGGCTCTCGGTCTGGTCCTCGGCGAGCAGCAGCACCAGCCCGCCGTCGCCGACACCGGCGCCGAGCGGGGCTACCCGGACAGCGAAGCTGGTCGTCCGGCCGTTGAACCGGAGCGTGGACAGGTCGATCTCGCCCTCGCGGGTCGCGCCGTCGCGGCGGACCTGACGGACCAGCGCGAGCAGCTCGCCGATCATGAGCTGGTCACCCTCGACGAAGCCGAAGGCCCGCGCGGCCATGCTCGACCGCAGCACCCGGTCCTCGCTGTCGAGCACGACAGCCGACGAGGACAGCACGGCGAGGACGGAATCGATACCCGGCGGCAACTGCACCGAATGCTGGTCGGCACCAGGCCGCGCGGCAGCCTCGGGGCGGGGAGCCCTGGCCGCATTCACCCCCATCTCCACGCTTTGATGGTATGCGGATGGGCGGCCGGGCACATCGGATGGCACCAACGGACCTGCGGTTATTCGCGGAATGTTCACCAGCTCGTCGGCGGCCGGTCATGTCCGCCCCGTCAGCTGCCGTGCTGGGAGTACCGCCGGAGCCTCCCGTCGCGGGCGGGCCGCGCGGGCCTAGCGGCCCTGGTTACGGACGGCCTCCGCCGACTCCTCGGCCGCTTTCGGGTCGAGGTAGCGGCCACCCCTGCTGACTGGGCCGAATCCGGCGTCCAGCTCGTAGACCAGCGGAATCCCGGTCGGGATGTTCAGCTCAGCGATATCGGCATCGCCGATCTGGTCCAGGTGCTTGACCAGCGCCCGCAGCGAGTTGCCGTGGGCCACGACGAGCACGGTCCGGCCGCCGGCCAGCGCCGGGATGAGCGCGTCATGCCAGTACGGGAGCATCCGGTGCAGGACGTCCTTCAGGCACTCGGTCCGCGGCATGAGGTCATCCGGCAGCTGCGCGTAACGGGCGTCATGGACCGAGGAGGTGGGGTCGTCGTCCGGCAGCGGCGGCGGCGGCACGTCGTAGGACCGGCGCCAGAGCATGAACTGCTCGTCGCCGTACTGCTGCCGCGTCTCCGCCTTGTTCTTGCCCTGCAGCGCGCCGTAGTGGCGCTCGTTCAGCCGCCAGGAGCGCTGCACCGGCAGCCAGGCGAGCCCGGCCGACTCCAGGGCGATGTTAGCGGTCTGAATTGCCCTGGTCAGCACGGATGTGAAGAGCACATCCGGCCGGAGCGCGGCCTCGGCCAGCAGTTCCCCGCCGCGGGCCGCCTCGGCGGCACCCCGGTCGGACAGGCCGACATCGACCCAGCCGGTGAACTGACCCTTCGCGTTCCAGGTACTTTCGCCGTGCCTAATCAGGACCAGGGTGCTCATAGGGCAAAGCCTACCGGCGCCGCGGATAATCTCGCCGGGGCCGGCTGATCTTTCGGTGAGGGAACATGAGGACACATTGCGGGGTTTCCTCCTTCCGGAGGTGCATGCCCGTGACGCGACGCTTTCCCCGGCGGATCGCGACCGTCAGCGTTCACACGTCACCGCTTGAGCAGCCCGGTACCGGTGATGCGGGCGGTCTTAACGTCTACGTGGTCGAGGTGGCCAGGCGACTGGCGGCCCGCGGCGTGGAGGTCGACATCTTCACCAGGGCCGTCTCTCCGGAGCTACCGCCGGTGACCGAGCTTGCGCCCGGAGTCCTCGTCCGTCATCTGCAGGCCGGCCCGTTCGAGGATCTCGACAAAGCCGACCTGCCCGGGCAATTGTGCCAGTTCACGTTCGAGCTGCTGCGGGCAGAGGCGGCGCACGCCCCCGGCCGGTATGACCTGGTGCATGGCCACTACTGGCTGTCCGGGCAGGTCGGCGCGGTGGCCAAGGAGCGGTGGGGCGTCCCGCTGGTGCAGTCGATGCATACGCTGGGCAAGGTCAAGAACGCCGCGCTGGCGGCCGGCGACGCCGCTGAGCCCGCGCTGCGGCTGCGCGGCGAGGCGGAGGTCGTCGCCTCGGCTGACCGCCTGGTGGCGAACACCGATGACGAGGCCGCGCAGCTCGTCGGCCTGTACGACGCCGACCCGGCCAGAGTGCTGACCATCAACCCCGGAGTCGACCTGGCGGTCTTCCGGCCCGGCTCGCAGCGGCTGGCCCGGGCGCGGCTCGGGCTGCCCGCTGACGGCGTCGTGCTGGTCTTCGCCGGGCGCGTGCAGCCGCTGAAGGCGCCCGAACTGGTCCTGCACGCGGCGGCGCAGATGATCCGGGACGATCCCGGCCTGGCCGGCCGCCTGACTGTCGCCTTCGTGGGCGGGCCGAGCGGCACTGGCCGCGCCGATCCGGACCGGCTGACGGAGCTGGCCGCGCGGCTGGGGCTGGCCAGGCAGTTCCGGCTGGAGCCGCCCTGCCCGCAGCCGGAACTGGCCGACTGGTACCGGGCCGCGACCGTGGTCATGGTGCCATCGCACTCGGAGTCCTTCGGGCTCGTCGCGGTCGAGGCGCAGGCGTGCGGGACGCCCGTCGTCGCCGCCTCGGTCGGCGGCCTGCGCACCGCGGTCCGCGACGGCATCTCCGGCGCGCTGATCGACTCCCGTGACCCCTCGGCCTACGCGCGCGTGATCGGGGACCTGATCGCCGCGCCCGAGGCCCTGGCCCGGCTGTCGCGGGGGGGTCGTGAGCACGCCTCCCGGTTCGGCTGGTCAGCCACGGTGGATGCGCTGCTCGGCTTGTACAGTCGGGTCATGACGGAAGCCGCCGCATCGGTGGACGCGTGCCGGTAGCCAGCCCCGATGGCGGCGGCGCGCCGCCGGAGCGCGATCCGGCGGCGGCGCTGGAATCCGCGCTGAAGAGCCTGGACGTCACTTTCGATGCGCCGCGCCCTGGCGCTTTCCTGGTCCGGCTGAGCGGCCAGCACAAGCTGGTCACGATGACCTGGCTGATCGCCGGCGCGCACAGCCTGCACGTCGAGGCGTTCTTCTGCCGTCAGCCCGACGAGAATCACGCCGCCTTCTACCGGTTCCTGCTGGAGCGCAACGGGCGGATGTACGGCGTCCATTTCGCCCTCGATCCGGTCGGCGACGTCTACCTGGTCGGGCGGCTGCCGCTGGAAGCCATCGGCGCCGATGGCATCGACCGGCTGCTGGGCTGCGTACTCAGCTACTCCGACGAGAACTTCGACCAGGCGCTCATGCTCGGCTTCGCATCGGCCATCCGCAAGGAGTACGCCTGGCGGGCCAAGCGCGGCGAGAGCCTGGCCAACCTGCGGGCCTTCGCCCGGCTGACTGACGGCACCGAGCCAGGGGCGCGGGCCCGGCTGCAGGGCTAGGACCGGACCAGCCGGGAGATGGCCGCCGCCGCCTCCCTGACCTTCTCCTCGGCATCCGGGCCACCCTGCTCGATGGCCTGGGTCACGCAGTGCCCCAGATGGTCCTCGAGCAGGCCGACGGCGACGGCTTGCAGCGCCCTGGTGACGGCCGAGATCTGGGTCAGCACGTCGATGCAGTAGGTGTCGTCTTCGACCATCCGGTGCAGCCCGCGAACCTGTCCCTCAATCCGGCGCAGGCGCTTGAGGTAGGCGTCCCTGTCCTGCGAGTAGCCGCGCATACCGAAAACGGTACACCGCGCCGCCGACAGGGCGAGGCCTGCGATTACTCCTGGCGCTCCGGCGCGGGGTAGAAAGGAAGGGCCCGGCTGCGGCCCTTTCAGCGAACCTGAACCGGGTGCCCAGCGTTTGCGGAGTAGCGGTTTCTAGAGTCGCGGCCAGCAGACTGGGATCATTGGCTGGGCCCTCGCCGGGCGACGGCTGGCCCGTGACCGGCCATGCAGAGCAGGAGGACCGCCGGATGCTCCGTGACGACATGCGCTACGCCGCGGCGCGACGTGACGACGGGGTCCGCAAGATCTCCCGGCTGACCTGGCGGGCTGGCGCCGCCGGGGTGATCTGCTCCGCGGTCATCGCCGTCGCCTTCGGCCACCACGCGGAGGCGAGGCCGGCCGGGCCCGCTCGCCCGGCCAGCGGCACGATCGTCATCCCGGCCCAGCCGCCGGCGCCCGCCCAGGGCGCGGGCCAGGTGAGCTCAGGGGCTTCATGATGACCGGCTCGCCCGCCGCTGACACCTTCGGCGTCTTCGGGACGACCGCGGTCCTGCTGGTCACCGGGCCGGGACTGCTGCCGCGGGCCCGCGAGATCGCCGACACCGAGCTCGCCGCCGTCGACCGGGCCTGCAACAGGTTCCGGCCCGATTCCGAGATCACCAGGCTGAACGCGGCGGAGGGCGCAGCGGTCGGGATCAGCGAGCTGTTCGCCGAGCTCATCGATGCGGCCCTGCGGGCGGCCCGGCTGACCGACGGGGACGTTGATCCGACCTGCGGGCGGGCGCTCAGCGGGCTCGGCTACGATCGCGATTTCGCCGAGCTGCGGGCCGCCGGGAACGTGCCGGGCCAGCCTGCCAGCCCGGCGCCGGGCTGGCGCCGCGTCCATCTCGACCGGGATCGGGCGCGAGCGCGGCTGGGCGGCGGCGCCCAGCTGGACCTGGGCGCGACCGCCAAGGCCTGGGCGGCGGACCGCTGCTGCGAGCTGATCGCCAGGCGCCTCGGCTGCGGGGCCCTGGTCAGCCTCGGCGGAGACATCGCCGTCGCCGGGCCGGTGCCCGAGGGCGGCTGGCGCGTGCGGGTCACCGATGACCATGCCGCCGGCCCGGACGCGCCGGGCCAGACGGTCGCGATCAGCTCGGGCGGCCTGGCCACGTCCAGTACCACCGTGCGCGCCTGGGAATCGGGCGGCCGGCGCGTGCACCACATCATCGATCCCGCCACCGGCGGCCCGGCCGATTCGTGCTGGCGCACGGTCAGTGTCACGGCCGGAAGCTGCGTGGACGCCAATACGGCAAGCACGGCCGCCATCATCCGCAGCGCCGGCGCGGTCGGCTGGCTGTCCGGCTCGGGCCTTCCCGCCCGGCTCGTCCGTGCCGACGGGACGGTGCAGACCACGGCGGGCTGGCCCAGCGACGACGGGCCCGCCGAGGCCATATGACGGCGCATCCGGCCGCGATCGTCGTGACCTCCTCCACGCCGCTGTGGTACGCGACCAGGGCCACCGGCCTGGTGGCGCTGGTGCTGCTGACCATCAGCATGGCGCTCGGGCTGCTGTCATCGGTCCGCTACCAGCGGCCGGGGCTTCCCCGGTTCGTCACCGTCGGCCTGCACCGGAACTCAGCGCTGCTGGCCTTCGCCTTCACGGTCCTGCATATCATCACGACCCTGGCCGACAGTTACGTGCCGGTGCGGATCCAGGATGCCTTCATCCCGTTCATCTCCGCCTACCGGCCGCTCTGGCTCGGCCTGGGCGCCGTCTCCTTCGACCTGATGATCGCCCTGATCGGGACCAGCCTGCTGCGGGCCCGGATGAGCTACCGGACCTGGCAGGCGGTGCACTGGGCGGCCTACCTCTGCTGGCCGGTCGCCGTCGTGCACGGCCTGGGCACCGGCTCGGACACCCGGGTGCGCTGGGTCCTGCTGCTCACGCTCGCCTGCGTGAGCGTCATCGCCGCCCTGACCGGCTGGCGGCTCGCGGCCGGCTGGCCGTCTCGCCCGGTCGCCAGGCTGGCCGGCGCGCTCGCCGTCGTGGCGGCGCTCATCGCCGGCGGAGCCTGGCTGGCGGCGGGGCCGCTGAAGCCCGGCTGGGCCAGCCGGGCCGGCACCCGCCGGCCCTGCTGAAGCCTGCCGCTGGCCGCGCGCTCGGACCCGCTGCCGCGGCCCGGCTCACTTCGCCGATCACGCAAGGACGGCCACCAGCGCCGGCCGGTTCTGGTGATCCCGCACGTCACCCGCATGCCGCGGCCAGCGGGCCGGCCATCGCGCCGCGCCAGGGCCGGGCCCGATGACGGTCACCGGCGCGCCGCACGCCGCCAGGGACCCGGGCCGGCCGCCGCGGATACCGCGGCTCATCACCGGCTCCGCCCCGGTGTCCCTCGCTGAGCACCTGGACAGGTACGGGCCGCCGCCGCTACGGGCTGACCGGCCGGCCGCGGGCCGCGCGGTGACCGGGCTGATCGACGAGATTGACCGGGCGGGGCTGACCGGACGCGGCGGCGCCGGGTTCCCGGCCGCCCGCAAGATGCGCGCGGTCGCGGACGCCGCCAGCCGCGGCGGCACCTTCAGCAGCGTCGGGGCAGTCGTCATCGCCAACGGAGCGGAATCCGAGCCGGCCAGCTGGAAGGACCGGCTGCTGCTCAGCCGCGCTCCGCACCTCGTGCTCGACGGCGTCGCCCTGGCCGCCGAGGCGGTCGGCGCGAGCCGGGCCTACCTGTGCGTGCACGCCGGGCCAGTCGGCCCTGCCGCCGGGCCGCTCCGGGACGCCATCGCGAGCCGGGACCGGGCCGGGCTGAACCGCGTGCCGGTTCAGCTGGCGGAGATCCCCGGCGGTTACGTCACGAGCCAGGAAACCGCGCTGGTCGGATTCCTCAACGGCGGCCCGGCCCGGCCCGCCTTCGTGCCGCCGCGGCCGGCCCAGCGCGGTGCGCACCGCCGTCCCACGCTGGTGCAGAACGTCGAGACACTCGCGCACGCCGCCCTCATCGCCCGGTACGGAGCCGACTGGTTCCGCGCGGCGGGCACCGCGGCCTTCCCCGGCACCGCGCTGATGAGCGTCGGCGGCGCGGTGCGGCGTCCGGGCGTGTACGAGGCGGCGCTCGGCACGACCCTGGCCAGCCTGCTGCAGCGGGCCGGCGGCCCGGCCGAGGCGCCGGCGGCCGTCCTGGCCGGGGGCTACTTCGGCGGCTGGCTGCCGCTGCCGGCGGCCCAGCACATCCCGCTCAGTGACGAGGCGCTGCGGCCCGCGGGAGCCTCGCTCGGGCCGGGCGTCCTCGTGCTGCTGCCCGAATCGTCGTGCGGCCTGGCGGAGACCGCCCGGGCGGTCCGGTACCTCGCCAGCCAGAGCGCGGGCCAGTGCGGGCCCTGCAGCAACGGCCTCCCGGCACTGGCGGAGGCCATGGAGTGGATCGCCTACGGCAGGGCCGGCGCCGCCGACGGCCTGAGCTGGGCGCAGCAGCTGCTGCGGCTCGTCAGCGGCCGCGGCGCGTGCCACCTGCCGGACGGCACCGCGAGCATGGCGGCCAGCGCGCTGCGGGTGTTCGGGGCCGATCTGCACCGGCACCTCACCCGCGGGCCATGCCAGCGGGTGAGCAGGGCGGGCGTGCTGCCGGTTCCCCGGCCGCCGGCTGGCGCGTCATGAGCCCCCGGCGTCGCCGCGAGCCCCAGCGGCTGCAGCTCAATCCGATCGCCTGCGAGGCGCACGGCGTCTGCATCGAGCTGCTGCCCGAGCTGATCGCCGCGGACCCGTGGGGCTATCCGGTGATCGCGCCCGGCCCGGTGCCGCAGCAGCTGCTGCCGCTCGCCCAGCGCGCGGTCAACGTCTGCCCGACGCTGGCGCTGCTGCTCACCAGGGCGGGCTGACAGGCGCCGGCGACCGCATCGGCGCCCCGCCGCAGCCATTACCATCGCGGTAGGTCGGCGGCGGCCCCGGTCAGCATGACGCGGCCGTTCTGCCATGGTCGTCGAGTGCTGGGCCGGGAGGCGCGGATGGGACCGCTAGACGGCGTGCGGGTGATCGAGATCGCCAGCCTGGCCCCCGCGCCGTTCGGCTGCATGATCCTGTCCGACCTCGGAGCCGACGTGCTCCGGGTGGACCGCGCTGAGAGCTGCGGGCCGCAGGCGCGGCCGCGCCCTGACCCGCTGATCCGGGGCCGCCGGTCCATCGGCATCAACCTCAGGGACGACGCCGGGGTCAGTCTCCTGCTGCGGCTGGCTGAGCAGGCCGACGTGCTGGTCGAGGGGTTCCGGCCGGGGGTGGCCGAGCGCCTGGGCTTCGGTCCCGATGAGTGCGCCCGGCGCAACCCGCGGCTGATCTTCGCCCGGATGACCGGGTGGGGACAGGAGGGCCCGCTGTCATCGGCGGCCGGGCACGACATCGACTACATCGCGATCGCCGGGGCGCTCGACCCGATCGGCCGGGCCGGCGAGCGGCCGGTCCCGCCGGTCAACCTGCTCGGCGACTTCGGCGGCGGCGGGATGCTGCTGGCGCTCGGCGTCCTCGCCGCCCTGGTCGAGCGGTCGCGATCCGGCCGCGGCCAGGTGATCGACGCGGCCATGGTCGACGGGTCAGCCTTGCTCACCGCCTTCCTGCACGGGCTGCTCGCGGCCGGGGCCTGGCGGGACGAGCGCGGCACCAACCTGCTCGATGGCGGGGCGCCGTTCTACGACACCTACCGGACGGCCGATGGCGGCTACGTGGCCGTCGGCGCGCTTGAGCCGCAGTTCTATGCCGCGCTGCTGGCCGGCCTCGGGCTGGCTGACGCCGGCCTGCCCGCCCAGCACGACCGTTCCGGCTGGCCGGTCCTGCGCGAGCGGTTCGCCGAGGTGTTCGCGAGCCGCAGCAGGGACGAGTGGACGGCGGCCTTCGCCGGGACCGATGCGTGCGTGGTGCCGGTGCTGGCGCTGACCGAGGCGCCCGCGCACCCGCACACGGTGGCCAGGAACGGGTTCATTGAGCTGGCCGGCGTCCGGCAGCCCGCCCCGGCGCCGCGCTTCAGCCGCTCCGCCGCCCGGCCGCCGGCCCCGCCGCCGCGGCCGGGGGCCGATACGGACACGGTGCTGGCCGCGCTCGGACTCGCCGGCCCCGAGATCGCCGCGCTGCGGGCCAGCGGCACGGTTGGCTAGCCACCGGCCGCGGCCGCCTTCGCCGCCGCGGCGGTGATCGTGGTGGCCGGCCACGGCGGGCTGGTCGCGCTGTGGCTCGGCTACAGCGTCTGGATGCTGGCCCGGTTCGTGACGCTCACGCTGCGGGCCCGCAGCTCCCGGTGGCTGATCACCGGGCCGGCCCGGCGCTGACCCGGCTCCGGCGCTGACCGGGCCCGGCGCCATGCCGCTGCCGCCGGGGTTTGCCCAGATGGGCGCGTCAACGGTATACTGCGCAAGGTTTGCTGACAGCACCTCGTTCGGTGAGGCGTCGACACGAACACAGGCCACTGATCCGACGACGTTGAGAGACGCCCAGGGTCAGGACAGGTCTCCCCGGCCTAAGGGGTGACCCGAAGTGGCTGCACCCGTCGGGTGCTACGTCGTGTTGTGCCAAAGCTCTGACGAGTAGGGGTGCGTTCCGGCCGGGTGACGGCCGGTCTTCTCCCCGCGTGCTGAGACCAGGCATGATGCCGGGCCGCCCGCGGTCGCGAGCATAATGTCGCGAAGCTGGCACCCGCGTGTGTCATGGCCGGAGGGAGGCGAGACATGGAAAGAAGTAAACCGGGTCATCAACGGCCCCTGACCCGCATGTTCTCGCTTTCTGCCTCCGGCACGCACTAACTCCGCCATCGATAGCCGCTAGCCGGCCCGCTCGCGGGCCCGGTGGCCGATGCTGCGTGCCTCCCGGATAACCCCCTGACCCAGGGAGAGGGAGGGATGACCATGTCCATGGCGCTCGACAACCCCGGTGCGGTACTTGACCCGGAGCACGCCGGTGACATCCGCGGCGCGTTCGGCACCATCCGGCTGGACGACACCGCGCGTCGCCGTGGCTGGTCTGCGCACCTCAAGACCCTGCTGGCGATTGTCGGCCCCGGCCTGATCGTGATGGTCGGCGACAACGATGCCGGTGCTTTCGCCACCTACGGGCAGGCAGGCCAGAACTACGGCACCCGGCTGCTCTGGACCCTGCTGCTGCTGGTCCCCGTGCTGTATGTCAACCAGGAGATGGTGCTGCGGCTCGGCGCCGTGACCGGGGTCGGGCACGCCCGGCTGATCCTGGAGCGGTTCGGGAAGTTCTGGGGCGCCTTCAGCGTCATCGACCTGTTCCTGCTCAACTCGCTCACGATCGTGACCGAGTTCATCGGCATCAGCCTGGCCGCCAGCTACCTCGGGCTGCCCAAGGCGGCCGCCGTGGGACTGGCCTCGGTCGTGATCATCGGCGCGGCCTTCACCGGCAGCTTCCGGCGGTTCGAGCGGATGGCGATGATCCTGTGCGGGGGCTCGCTGCTGCTCATTCCGATCTACTTCCTGTCCCACCCGGCCACCGGGCAGATGGCACTCGGCTTCGTCACGCCGGACCTGCCCGGCGGCTCCGGGCAGCTGGCCACGGTGCTGCTGCTGGTCATCGGGATCGTGGGCACCACGGTCGCCCCCTGGCAGCTGTTCTTCCAGCAGAGCTACGTGATCGACAAGCGGATCACGCCGCGCTTCATGAAGTACGAGAAGGCCGATCTGTGGATCGGCATCGTCATCGTGGTGGTCGGGGCCGGCGCGGTCATGGGCTTCACCGCCGCGGCATTCGCCGGTCACGCCGGCGGGTTCACCGACGCGGCCGGGCTGGCGCGCGGGCTGCAGGCGCACGCGGGCCGGCTGGCAGGCGTGCTGTTCGCGATCGCGCTGCTGGACGCCTCCATCATCGGCGCCTTCGCGGTCTCGCTGTCCACCGCCTACGCGCTCGGCGATGTCTTCGGCCTGAAGCACTCGCTGCACCGCGGGGTCAAGGGGGCCAAGGGCTTCTACGCCGTGTACGGAGGGCTGGTGCTGGCGGCCGCCGCGGTCGTGCTCATCCCCGGCTCGCCGCTCGGCCTGCTGACCGAGGGCGTGCAGGCGCTGGCGGGCGTCCTGCTGCCGTCGGCATCGGTGTACCTGCTGCTGCTCTGCAACGACCGCGAGGTGCTCGGCCCGTGGGTCAATGGCCGCCGGACCAACATCTTCACCACCGCGGTCGTGACGGTGCTGGTCGCCCTGTCGGTCATCCTGACCGCCTCGGTGCTGTTCCCCGGCATCACCGCGGCGCAGATCGTCGACATCCTGGCCGGATTCGCGGCCGGCGGCCTGGTCCTGGCCGGCCTGGTCACCGCCTCGCGGCTGCGCGCGGGCACCCTGGCCGCCGTGCCGATCGACCGGGCGGGCAAGGAGAGCTGGCGGATGCCCCCGCTTGCGCTGCTGCAGCGCCCCGAGGTCCCGGTCGTGCGCAAGATCGGCATGACCACGCTGCGGCTGTACCTGGCCGTGGCCACGATCCTCGTCGTGGTGAAGATCGTGCAGCTGATGCTCGCGCACTGATTAGGCACCACTGAGCAGGCAGCACTGATTAGGCAGCACTGAGCAGGCAGCTCAGCCGCCGCCCAGCTGCACGGCCTTGACGATCAGCAGCAGCACCGAGACCGCCAGGTAGCCGCGCAGCACCAGCATGGCCAGCTTCGTTCCCTGGGACCAGGCCACGGGCTTGAGCAGCGCGAGCGGCGGCATCCGCCAGCTCATCCGCGCGGCACGGGACATGGTGGTGCGCGGGTGCGGCGGGGCAGGCGGCCGGCGGGATCGGGTGAGCCAGAGCCACCCGCCCCCGCCGGCCGCTCCGGCCAGCAGCAGGACCGAGACCCCGATGGCGACCTGAGCGGAGTTGAAGCCAGGGAACAGGGTGCCCACGACCAGCGTGCCGGACAGCATCAGCAGCACGCCGATGATGACCCCGGCCAGGATGTTCAGCCAGCGCGGATTCATCCACGGGCCGAGCACCTCGCGGTCGTTGCAGAGCAGCAGCAGGAAGGCGCTCGCGCTGGGCAGCAGCACCCCGGCGAGTGCCTGCACGGCGGTGGTCAGCAGGCCGAGCGGCGCGCCGGGGACCAGCACGATGCCCGCGGCGACCGCGATCATCGCGGCGTAGCTGAGGTAGAAGGGCCTGGCCTCGCGGAACTTGCGGTGCAGCGAGTGCTTGATGCCGAACACGTCACCGAACGCGTAGCTGGTGGACAGGGTGACGGCCGCCGCGCCGATGATGCTGGCGTCCAGCAGCACGATCGCGAACAGCGCGCCGAGCACCCGGCTCTTGGCACCGAGGGCATTGGCCACCCCGAGGGCATTGGTGAAGTGCCCCGCCAGGCTGGTGCCGCGGACCGCGAAGACGGCCACGATCAGGATCGCCGCGGCACCGATGACCACGACAAAGGCGCCCAGCGAGGTGTCGGCCCGCTCGTAGGGGATGAACCGGGGGGTGATCCGCTTGTCGATCACGTTGGACTGCTGGAAGAACAGCTGCCAGGGGGCGACCGTCGTGCCCACGATCGCGATGATGAGCAGGATCGCATCGGAGCTGACGCCGCCCTGGATCCCCGGCACGAAGAAGTCCCGGGCCACCGTCCCGTAGTGCGGATGGGACAGCAGCAGCAGCGGGAGCAGGACCACGCTGGCCGCGATGAACAGGAACATGGCCTGCTCCCAGCGCCGGAAGCTGCCGCTCATGGTGATGCCGACCAGGAGCAGGCCAGCTATCGGCACCGAGATATACGGGCTGACCCCGAAATAGCTCAGCGCCAGCGAGACGCCGATGAACTCGGTGACGATCGTGAGGAAGTTGAGCAGGAACAGGTCGCCGGCACTGAACCACCCCCAGAACCTCCCGAATCGCTCGAAGATCAGCTTGGCGTGGCCGACCTGGGTCACCGCGCCGAGCCTGACCACCATCTCCTGGTTCACGATCAGCACCGGAATCAGCAGCAGCAGCACCCACAGCAGGCTGTAGCCGTAGTTCTGGCCCGCCTGGGCGTAGGTGGCCACCCCGCCGGCGTCGTTGTCGCCCACCATCACGATCAGCCCGGGCCCGACGATGGCCAGGAACGTGATCAGGCGCCGCCGCCAGGGGCTCCCGCCGCGGTCGTCGCCGGCCCTGATCCGGCCGAGCGCGCCCTCGATGTCACCGGGCTGGTTCTCTTCCGGGGCCGCGCTCTGGGTCAGGTTCCGCCCCGTCACGATGAGTCTCCGCGATGGGCGTCGGGCGGCTCCGCCGCCTCGCGGCGCCGCCAGTCCTCCGGCAGGGTGGCTTCCAGCACGTCATCGACGGTGATGATGCCGATCATGTTCCGCTGCTCGTCGACCACCGGGATCGTGATCAGGTTGTAGTCGCTCATCAGCACGGCGACATCCACCACGTCGGTGTCAGCGCCGACCCGCACCGGATCGTCGTCGCAGACGTCGGCGACCGGGGCCGCCTGGTCGGCCTGCACCAGCCCGACCAGCCGCGCGACTCCGCACAGCCGCCCGCGATCGTCCAGGACGTGCACGCTGGTCAGCGCTTCCGGCTGCAGGGCGGACGATCGGGCGACGGTCGCCAGTGCCTCGTGCACCCTGGATTCACGTGGAACGGCCACGAAATCGACGCCCATCAGGCCGCCGGCGCTGGTGGGATTGAAGCCCATCAGGGTCAGGACCTTGGTCCGCTGGCCCACCGGGAGCAGGTCGAGCACCGGCTGCCGGCGGCTCTGCGGCAGCTCGGCGATGGCGTCGGCGGCGTCATCCGCGCGCATCCTGGCCAGCACCGCGGCGATGTCCGCGTCAGTCCGGGCGCCCAGCAGCCTGCTGGCCAGGTCCTCATCCAGCTCCTCGAACACGTCGGCCTCTAGCTCGGGATCAGCGTGCACCTGCCCGAGAATCTCGGACTCCTCCTCCTTGGACGCCTCCTCCAGCAGGTCGGCTATCTGAGCCGGCTTGAGCCTGCGGATCCGGCCGAACGGGCCGCGCAGCAGGGCACTGCCGCTATGGCCGATCAGCGGCTCGAACTTGGCCCATTCGCGAAACGACCGCTCGCCGGCCCCCGCGGCCCCGCTGGCGCCACCGCGGCCGCCGAAGAGCCTGCGGGGCCTGCGATGAGTATCGACGCCGGTCAGCACCCATTCCCCGGTTCGCTCCTCCAGCTTGAGGTCGACGGCCTTGACCAGTCGGGCGCTCTCCACGTCGATGAGGCGGTGCCCCAGCACGTCGGCCCGCAGCAGCACCTCACCGTGCCGGCGCTCGAACCTGCGCAGGTCGAGCCTGGGACTGTTGAGCCTGAGCACCTGGCTGTCGACCGCGCTGACCTGATCGACCGGCACGTACACCTCACGCCCCCCGAGGTTGGCGACGAGCCCGGTGACCAGGGGAAGCTCCGCACCGCGCCAGCGCACGATGACATCGGAGAGCCGGCCGATCGTCTCACCCTCCTGGTCGGTGAGCGGCCGCCTCAGCAGGTCCAGCAGGTGCAGCGTGCGCGCGCTTCCCGCCTGCGGTACCGGTGCGGCCGGTGTCGTGGTCATGGCTGTGCCTTCCTGATCCGGCGGCTGGTGCAGCTTTCCTCCATGTGCTACCTGCATAACCCTGCCATGGCAGGGCAGGGCGGGCGCTGCGCCCCGCCATCGCACCGGGGCGCTGTCCCGCCGCGCAGCCCTGCCGCGGGCAGGTTGTCAGACGGAGGTGAACGGCCGGTTACGCTGATAGCCCGCCATCGGTCTGCCTACCTCCAGAATCTGCCCAGCAGCAGGTCAGCGCCCAGCCCGGGACATCCCGGCTGCCGCGCTCGCGCGTTGCATACGGCCGTGATGGTATGAAGGCCACGTCAGGGTGTTGTCAAGGGAGGGCGCAGCGGCGTGGCCATGCGAAGAGCGGTGGGCACGGCCATCCGGCGGAACGACCTCGCCGAGGGCCTGGGCTACGCGATAAAGCGCCGGCTGACTGGGCCGGCCGCTGATCAACGAGCAGCTCGGCGAGCAACGGCTGTCCAAGCGGCTCGCGCTGGGCGTGCTCTCCCCGGACGGAATCTCCTCCTCAGCCTACGGCACCGAGGAGATCCTGATCGAGCTGCTCAAAGGCGGCCTCGCCGCCGCAGCGTTCACCCTGATCCTGCCGATCACCGGCGTGGTGCTTTTCGTGATGATCCTGGTGGTTCTGTCCTACCGCGAGGTGGTGACGGTCTACACCAGGGCCGGCGGATCGTACGTGGTCGCCCGGGATAATTTCGGACCCCGGGTCGCCCAGATCGCGGCCGTCGCCCTGATGGTCGACTACGTCGTCACCGTCGCGGTGCAGATCGCGGCCGGGACCGCGGCCGTCGCCTCGGCGCTGCCGGTCAGCATCATGCAGCACGTCAGCCAGGACGAGCTGACCCTGGTGTCCATCGTCGTCATCCTGCTGATGTGCTTCGGCAACCTGCGCGGCATCCGCGAGGCAGGCCGGGCGTTCGCGGTGCCGACCTACCTGTTCTCCGCCGTGATCATCATCATGATCATCACTGGCCTGATACGCGAGGCCTTCGGGAATCTTCCGCTCTACCACCCGGGCCCCGGGACCGTCACCGGGACGCCTAACCACAGCACCCTGATTGCCTTCGGGATGGTGTTCGTCCTGCTGAAGGCCTTCGCCAATGGCGGCTCATCGCTGACCGGCATCGAGGCGGTCTCCAACGCGGTGAGCGCGTTCAAGCCCCCGGAGGGCCTGAACGCCCGCAAGGTGCTGGTGGCCGAGGGCCTGATCCTGGGCACCCTGGTCGCCGGGATCTCCTGGCTGGCGCACGCCACGCACGCCACCCCGTACGACAGCGGCGTGCCGACCGTGATCTCGCAGGAGGCCGGGCTGGTCTTCGGGCGAGACACGGTCTGGGGCAACGCCCTCTATATCGTGGTCCAGGCGACGACGGCGCTGATCCTCTACACCGGGGGGAACACCAGCTTCAACGGGTTCCCGTTCCTGGCCAACTTCGTGGCCGAGGACTCGTTCCTGCCGCGATGGCTGACCAAGCGCGGTCACCGGCTGGCGTTCTCCAACGGCATCATCGTGCTGGCCGTGCTGTCCATCGCCCTGCTGGCCGCGGTGGGCTCGAACGTCAACAGGCTGGTCCCGTTCTACGCGATCGGCGTCTTCACCGCGTTCACCCTGGCGGGCTTCGGGATGGCCCGGTACCACCACGTCCACAAGGAAGCGCACTGGCGGCGCAAGCTCGTGATCAACTTCTCGGCCGGCGTCACCTCACTGGTCGTGGTCCTGATCTTCGCGGTCGTCAAGTTCACGTCCGGCGCCTGGCTGGTCATCGTGATCTTCATCGTCGGCGTGCCCGCTCTCATCCGGCTGAACCGGCAGTACCGGATAGAGGCCACCGTGCTGGAGAACATCGGCAGCCGGCCGAAGCCACCCGAGCCGCCCACCTACGCGCGCCGCACCGTGTTCGTCTTCGTGGACGACCTCGACCTGGCCACCGTGGCTGCCCTGCGCTATGCCCGCAGCCTGCGGCCCACCACCCTGGAAGCCGTTCACTTCGTCATCGACAACGTGGTGGCGGACCGGCTGCGCCGGGAATGGGTCCAGGCCAACACCGGGATCGCCCTGGAGTTCGTCGACTGCCCGGACCGCAGGCTGGCCCGGTGCGCGGCCGAGCTGGTGAAGGCCGAGGCTGACCTGCCCGGCGTCGGGGTGACCGTGATCCTGCCGCGACGCGGCTACTCGCCGCTGCTCGGCCGCCTGCTGCATGACCGGACCGCTGACAAGATGGCGGCGGTGATCAGCCGGATCCCGCATGCCGCCGCCACCATCGTCCCGTTCGACGTGCGCAGCCGGGTCGATACCCTGCTCGCCCGGCAGGCATCCGGCACCGCGGCCGGCCCGCCCGGCGGGCTGCTGCCGGGTCAGCACCACGGCGGTCCGGTTCCGGCCGGCGACGGCGGTCCGGTGCCGGCCCGCGACGGCGGTGCGGTGCCGGTCGGCGACGGCGGTCCCGCCAGCGCGGCGGCCGCGCTGCGAGCCGACGCTGACGAGGCGGGAGCGGCCGCGAGCCCGGTGCCCCCGGCAGCCGCCGCCGCGCCGGGAGCCCCGGCGGCGGTGCCTGATGCCGAGGCTCCGCCCGCGGACCCGGGCCGGGTGGTCTCCGTCCAGGCGCCCGATGGCAGTGACTACGACCGGCCGGTGCCATCGCGAGACTGCCAGCCCATCGGCACGCTGAACGGGCCGGGACGCGCGGTGGCTGAGGGCCGAGTGCGAGCGGTCGAGATCCGCCCGGTCGAGCACAACACGGTGCTGGCCTGCGACGTGACCGACTCCACCGGTCAGCTGACCGCGCTGTTCTACGGCCGGTCGAACATCCCGGGCCTGAAGCCCGGCTGCAAGGTGCGGCTCCGCGGGCACGTCGGGATGAAGGAAGGCAAGCCCGTCATGATCAATCCCGCCTACGAGCTGCTGGCAGCCGGGTCGGGGGGCCTGGCCGACCAGGGCGGCAGCCGGGATAAGCCGAAGCGCTTCTCCCGCCGGCGGCGCGACGACCAGGAGACATGACCGGAGCGCGGCCCGCGGGCGGGCATGATCACTCCGATGGCGGCGGGCCCGGGCGCGACCGTGATCCCCGGCGCGGGCCCGCGCGAGCGCACGGGCACGGCCATGACCACTCCGGCACCGCAACCGGCCGGCACAGCAGGACGCTCCGGCTCGTCCTGCTGATCACGCTGGCCGTAGCGCTGGCCGAGGTCGGCGGGGGCATCGCCGCCGGGGCGCTGGTGCTGCTGGCCGACGCCGCGCACATGGCAGCCGATGCGGCGGGCGTCGGGCTGTCGCTGCTCGCGGCCCGGTTCGCGGCCCGGCCCGCCACCGCGCGGCGAACCTTCGGCTACGCACGGGCCGAGATCCTGGCCGCGATGGCCAACGCCATGCTGCTGATCGGGATGGCGGTCTTCATCTTCGTGGAGGCGATCCGCCGCCTGATGGCGCCGCCCTCGGTCAGCCCGCCGCTGCTGATCGCGTTCGGCCTGGTCGCGCTGATCGCCAACGCGACCTCGCTGCTGCTGCTGCGCCGCGGCCAGGCGCAGAGCCTCAATCTGCGCGGCGCCTTCCTCGAGGTCGCCTCGGACACGCTCGGCGCCGCGGCCGTCATCGTCACCGGCCTGGTGATCGCGGCCACCGGTTTCGAGCGGGCCGACCCGATTGCCTCGCTCGCGGTCGCCGCGCTGATCCTGCCGCGGACCTGGCAGCTGCTCCGGGAGGTGGTCGAGGTGCTGCTGGAGGCCAGCCCGAAGAACATCGACCTGGCGGAGATCCGCAGCCACATGACCGCGCTGGCCGGCGTTCGCGCCGTGCACGACCTGCATGCCTGGACGATCACGTCCGGGCTTCCGGTGCTCTCCGCGCACATCGTGGTGGAGCCCGACGTCCTGACCGACGGCCGCAGCGCCGTCATGCTGGACGCGCTGCAAGCATGCCTGCGCGGGCATTTCGACGTGGAGCACTCCACCTTCCAGCTCGAGCTGGCCGGGCACGCGGACCACGAGCGCCCGATGCACGAGTGAGGCCAGCCAGGCAGCGGCGGTGCCATCTGCCTGCCCGCTAGCAGCAGGGCACAGTGGCCCTGCTTTAGTCGGGCACCGCCGGGCCCTGGCCGCATCACGCGGATGGGTAAGATCACGAGCCGCCGCCGGGCGGCAGCCGCGACGTCGGCGCCAGGCCGCCGGCCATACGATCGCTGCGTGACTGATCTCGCGATGACGCGATTCCCGGACGGGTTCGCCTGGGGCGTCGCCACCTCCGCCTACCAGATCGAGGGCGCTGCCGCCGAGGACGGCCGCGGCCCGTCGATCTGGGATACCTTCTGCCAGCGGCCAGGTGCGGTCAGGGACGGCCAGACCGGCGACATCGCGGCCGACCACTACCATCGCTGGCCGGAAGATCTCGACCTGATGGCCGAGCTGGGCATCACCGCCTACCGGTTCTCCCTAGCCTGGCCCCGGATCCAGCCGCCGGGCAGCGGCCCGGCCAGCGCGGCCGGCCTGGACTTCTACGACCGGCTCACCGACGCCCTGCTGGCCAGGGGCATCACGCCGATGCCCACGCTGTACCACTGGGACCTGCCGCAGCCGCTGGAAGACCAGGGCGGCTGGATGGCACGCGACACGGCCTACCGGCTCGCCGAGTACGCCAGCCTCGCCGCGCAGCGGCTCGCCGACCGGATCGGGCTCTGGATCACGCTCAACGAGCCCTTCGTGGTCACCGCGCTCGGCTACGCGCTCGGCACGCACGCGCCGGGCCGCGAGCTGATGCTCGCTGCCCTCCCGGCCGCGCACCACCAGTTGCTCGGTCACGGGCTGGCGGCCGCGGCGCTGCGCGCGGCGGGGGTGGCCCGGGTCGCCATCACCAATAACTACTCCCCCGCGTGGCCGGCCTCACGCAGCGAGGCTGACCTCACCGCGGCGGCCGCCTACGACGCTGTGCAGAACCGCCTCTGCACCGATCCCCTGCTGCTGGGCAGCTACCCGGGCCTGGCCGCATTCGGCGCCGGCCCCGATGGCCCCGGCTGCGTCCGGGACGGCGACCTCGCGGTGATCGCGGCGCCCGTCGACGCCCTGGGCGTGAATTACTACCGCCCGGTCCGGGTAGCGGCCGCGACCGGCTCGCCGCTGCCGTTCCGGGAGGAGCCCATTCCCGGCTTCCCGGTGACCGCGTTCGGCTGGCCGGTCGTGCCGGCCGGGCTCACCGAGCTGCTGACCACGCTGCGGGACCGCTACGGCGACCGGCTGCCGCCCATTTACATCACCGAGAACGGCTGCTCGGTGACCGACGAGCCCGCCGCCGACGGCAGCATCGACGACCAGCCCAGGATCGGGTACCTGGACGGGCATATCCGGGCGGTAGCCGATGCGATCACGGCTGGCGTGGATGTCCGCGGGTACCTGACCTGGACGCTGATGGACAACTTCGAGTGGGCTGAGGGATTCGGCCAGCGTTTCGGGCTCGTGCACGTCGACTTCGAGTCCCAGCGGCGCACGCCGAAGGCCTCGTTCCGCTGGTACCGGGACCTGATCGCGGCCCAGCGCGGCTGAGCGGCGCCGGCGGCCTGCGCCCGGGCCCTGGCGCCTTACCGCCACGCGGTGACGCCCAGATCGGCCAGCGCGGTGCGGGCCGCCCACACGCCGCACATGCCGTGCACGCCGCCGCCCGGCGGCGTTGACGACGAGCACAGGTAGATGCCCTTCGCGGGCGTCCGGTAGGTGTTCCACGCCGTGGTGGGCCGCAGCAGCGTCTGGCGCAGCGTGCCCATTCCGCTGTTAACGTCCCCGCCGACGTAGTTCGGGTTGTATCGCTCCAGGTCCGCCGCCGTCCGGACCGACCTGGCCAGGATGAGATCGCGGAAGCCGGGGGCGAAGCGCTCGATCTGCGCCTCGATCCGGTCGGTCATGTCGACGGTCGAGCCGGGCGGCACGTGGCAGTAGCCCCAGAGGGTGTGCTGCCCGGCCGGGGCGCGCGCCGGGTCGATCACGCTGGGCTGGGCCACGATGCAGTACGGACGGGACGGGTGCCGCCCGGCCGCCACGTCGGCCTCGCTGCGGGCAATCTCGGCGAATGTGCCGCCCAGGTGCACGGTCGCGGTATCGCGGCAGGCCTGCGCCTCCCACGGCACCGGGCCGCTGAGTGCCCAGTCCACCTTGCAGGCACCCGGCCCGTACCGGAACCGCCGCAGTGCCCGGACGTACCGGGCCGGCAGCCGGTCACCGGCCAGGGCGGCCGCCTCGCGCGGTGCCACGTCCAGCAGGATCGCGGTGGCCGGCGGAAGCTCCTCCAGCCGCCGGATCCACGACCCGGTCAGGACCTCGCCGCCCAGCGAGATCAGCTCGGCCGTCAGCGCGTCAGTGATCCGCTGGCTGCCGCCTGCCACCACCGGCCAGCCGGGCGAGTGCGCCAGCATCATCAGCAGCAGGCCGAAGCCGCCGGTGAGCGGGGCCGACAGCGGCTGCACCGAGTGCGCAGCCACGCCGGCCAGCATCGCCCTCGCCTCCGGCGTACGAAAGCGGCGGGCCAGCACAGAGGCGGGCAGCAGCCCGCGCAGCCCGAAGCCGGCCACCGCACGGGGATCGGCGGGAATCTGCCGGTGCAGCGCCAGCACGGCGGGCACGATCGCGTCAGCATGCTGCACCAGCGGTCGCATCAGCTTCCGGTAGGCAGCGGCATCTGCCCCGAGTTCCCCGGCCGTCTCATCCACTGAGCCAGTCGCGGCGGCGGCCCGGCCGCCGTCCAGCGGGTGCGCGAAGGCCACCTTCGGCGTCAGCAGCTCGGCGCCCCGCTCAGCCAGGTCAGTGCCGGCGAAGAAAGGCGATGCCGCGGCCAGCGGGTGGACAGCCGAGCAAACGTCATGGTGAAAGCCGGGCAGCGTGAGCTCCGCCGTCCGGCACCCGCCGCCGGGCGTCTGCGCTCCCTCGATGACCTGCACCGTCAGGCCGGCCCTGGCCAGCGTGAGCGCCGCCGACAGGCCATTCGGACCGGAGCCGACGACAACCGCATCCAGGACAGTCACAGGCCGAGTATCTCCTGCCGGGCGGCCACGTCACGGCCGCGGGTCTCCCCGCGCGCCGGCGCGCCGGCGCGCTCATCGTCGATGCGGCCGGGCCGGCGTCAACCTCAGTCCCGGTGCCGGCCGATCGCTGATCCGGGCCGGGAGACAATGACGGGTAACCCGACAGGAGGCGACCTTCGTGAGCGCAGCTGACCAGCCGGCCGGCGTGGCCGGGAGTGACTCCGGTGCCGCCGCGCACCCGCTTGACCCGCTGACTGCTGAGGAGTTCAGGCGCGTGGCGGCGGCGTTGCGGCGGGACCGGGCCACCGGGCCCGGCTGGCGCTTCGCCTCGATCGAGCTCGCCGAGCCAGCTAAGGAGCAGCTGCACCGGATGCCCGGCCCCGGCCGGGGCAGCAGCCAGGGCATCCGCCGGGAGGCCGTGGCTGTCTGCTGGAACACCGGCAACGGCCAGGCCTACCGCGCCGTTGTCTCGCTGGCTGACGACACCGTCATCGGGTGGCAGCACCTGCCCGGCCAGCAGCCGAATATGACGGTGGACGAGTGGCATGAGTGCGATGCCATGCTGCGCGCCCATCCCGGCCTCATCGCGGCCCTGCGGCGGCGCGGGCTGACCGACATGAGCCGGGTGCTGACCGACGTCTGGGCGTACGGGGCGGCGCTGGTGCCCGAGCGCTACCAGGGCATCCGGATCGGCTGGGCCGACGTTCTGGTACCGCGGCAGCGACGGCGGCAACCCGTACGCGCACCACGTCACCGGGCTGCACCCGCTGGTCGACCTGAACGCGATGACCCTGCTGGAGCTCGAGGACAGCGCGGACGCCGACGGCGCCGCCGGGCTCCCTGAGGTGATGGGCGAGTACCTGCCCAGGCTGCTGCCGATGCCGCTGCGCGAGGTGGCACCGCTGCAGGTCAGCCAGCCGGACGGGACCTCGTTCCGGCTCGGTGGCCGGCTGCTGAGCTGGCAGGGCTGGCAGCTGCGGCTGGGCTTCAACCACCGGGAGGGCCTGGTACTGCACAGCGTCGGGTTCGCGGACTCGGGCCGGATCCGGCCGGTCGCGCACCGGCTGTCCTTGGCCGAGATGATCGTGCCGTACCGGGATCCGACGCCGGACCACTACCGCCGCACCGCGTTCGACATCGGCGAGTGGGGACTCGGCTTCCTGACCACGTCCCTGGAGCGAGGCTGCGACTGCCTGGGCGAGATCACCTATCTCGACGCCGTCGTGCACGACTCGCGCGGCGAGCCGGTCACGATCCCGAACGCGATCTGCATCCATGAGGAGGACGACGGCGTCCTCTGGAAGCACGTCGACGAGCGCACCGGAGCGGAGGTCCGGCGCGCCCGGCGGCTGGTCATCTCGTTCCACGTCACCGCGGCCAACTACGAGTACCTGGTGTACTGGCGCTTCTACCAGGACGGCAACATCGAGTGCGAGGTCCGGGCCACCGGGATCATGGTCACCTCCTCATTCCCGCCCGGCCGCCAGCCGCCAACCGGCGCGCTGGTCGATCAGCGCACCTACGCGCCGTTCCACCAGCACTTCATCGTGGCCAGGCTGGACCTGGACGTGGACGGCCCGGCCAACACCGTGTATGCCTGCGACTCCGAGCCGCTGCCGGTCAGCGAGGACAACCCGCATGGCCTGGCCCTCGTCATCCGCGAGACCGCGCTGCGCACCGAGGCCGAGGGCAAGCAGGACTATGACTGGCAGTCCCAGCGCAGCTGGAAGGTGGTCAACCGCGGCTCGCGGGGCGGCCTGGGCCAGCCGGCCGGCTACAAGCTGGTGCCGGCAGGCTGTTTCCCGGCGCTCATTGACCCCGCATCCCCGGCTTTCCGGCGAGCGGAGGTGATCGGTCACACCCTCTGGGTCACGCCCTACCGGCAGCAGGAGCGGTGGCCCTGCGGCGACTTCCCGAACCTCAGTGACCGGGACACGGGCCTGCCGGCCTGGACCGCGCAGGACCGGCCGATCGAGGACACCGACGTCGTGCTCTGGTACGTCTTCGGCCTGCACCACATCACCCGGCCCGAGGACTGGCCGGTCATGCCGGCCGACCGGGCCGCCTTCTGGCTCAAGCCGTGGGGCTTCTTCGACCGGAACCCGGCGCTGGACGTGCCGCCAGGCCCGCATCATGGCTAGCCCGCTGGCACGGGAACGTCGCTAATCGGGGCGCGGAATGAGACGGCTCGTCCTGGCCGGGCAGCTGCCCCGCCAGGACGAGCCTGATGAGCCGGTCCCCCGTATCATCTTTGGGTCCCCCGCAGAACAGGATGGCACGCGACCGACACCCCGCCTGCGCCGGGGTCCTCCTTGAGGCGGGCGCCCACCGCAATAGCGGCATCTCGGCCTGTATGCCGATATTGCCCGGACAGACGGGAAAATCAGTCCGGCCGACCCGCCAGGCCGCACCGCCGGCCGGCTGCCTCAGCGGCGGGGCCGGTGATCCAATGGGGGCATGCACCGACTTGAGGAGCAGCTGCGCTTCGCCGAGGAGGCTGGCCGGCTCAAGGGCGTTCTCCGCCAGACGATGCTCACCGACCCGGCCCGGCGGGAGAACTCGGCCGAGCATTCCTGGCACATCGCGGTCATGGCGCTGACGCTGGCCGAGTACGCACCGCCGGGCACGGACATCAGCCGGGTCGTCGCCATGCTGCTCCTGCATGACGTTGTCGAGATCGACGCGGGGGACCTGTTCCTGTACGCCGGGCCCGAGGCACAGGCCCGGCAGGAAGCGGCCGAGCACGCCGCCGCCGCCCGGCTCTTCGGGCTGCTGCCCGCGGATCAGGCCGGCTGGGCAGCCGCGCTGTGGGATGAGTTCGAGGCACGGCAGAGCGCGGAGGCGAGATTCGCCCGGGCACTGGACCGGCTGCAGCCCATGCTCGAGAACTTCAGGGCCGGCGGGGGCACCTGGCTCCGTCATGGCATCCGGGCTGACCAGGTGCTCGCCAAGGTCACGCTGATCGAGGACGGCTCGGCCGAGCTCGGGCGTCATGCCAGGGACCTGGTCGCGCGGGCCGTGCGAGACGGGCTGCTGGCCCCGGCCCCCGGCGACGGCTAGCCCCGGCGGCGCCGCTGGTCAGAAGAAGATCAGCTTGACGGCCGCGATCAGTCCGATGACCACGATCAGGATGCGCAGTGCCAGCGGCGGCAGCCGCCGCCCGACCCTGGCGCCCAGCAGGCCGCCGATCGTGGAGCCGACGGCGATCAGCAGGACGGCGAGCCAGTCCGGGTGCGCGAGGATCACGTACACCACGGCGGCTGTCCCGTTCACGATCGCGACCAGCACGTTCTTGGCGCCGTTGATCCGCTGCAGGCTCTCGTCGATGAAGGTGCCGAGCAGGCCGATCACCAGCACGCCCTGCGCCGCGCCGAAGTAGCCGCCGTAGACCGCCGACCCCAGCACGCCCGCGCCGAGGACCAGATGGCCATGGTCCTTGCCGTCAGCGGCGCGACTGCGGCGCGCGGCCACCCAGGCGCTGAGCCTCGGCTGGACGATGACGAGGACGCAGGCGATCAGGATGAGCACAGGCACGATCACCTGGAACGCGTGCGCCGGCAGCGACAGCAGCAGGAGCGCGCCGGCCAGGCCGCCGGCGCAGGACAGCATGCCGAGCCGGATCAGCCGCCCGCGCTGCCCGGCCAGCTCGCGCCGGTAGCCGTAGGCGCCGCTCAGGTTGCCGGGAACCAGGCCGATGTTGTTCGACACGTTGGCCACGACCGGCGGGAGGCCGAACGCCAGCAGCGTGGGAAAGGTGATCAGCGAGCCTGAGCCGACCACCGCGTTGATCGTGCCCGCGGCGATCCCGGCGGCCAGGATCGCGGTCGCTTCAGCCGGGCCCACGTTAACCTCGCACGAGAATGCTCATGGCCAGCCTGCCGGGTAGCGGCACTGCCGTCATGTTGCGCGGGCCGTCCAGCGGGCTGACCGGTGCTCGATCGCCAGCGGCATGCCGAAGCACCGCGACAGGTTGCGCTCGGTAAACACTTCCCGCACCGGTCCCGCCGCGAGCACGGCACCCTTGCGCAGCAGCATGGCGTGAGTGAATCCATCAGGCACTTCCTCGACGTGATGGGTGACCAGGACCATCATCGGCGATCTCGGATCACGCACCAGCGCGGCGATGCGGCGGAGCAGATCTTCCCGGCCGCCCATGTCCAGGGCGGCCGCGGGCTCGTCGAGCATCAGCAGCTCGGGATCGGCCATCAGCGACCTGGCGATCTGGACCCGCTTGCGCTCCCCCTCGGACAGGGTCGCGAACCGCCGCCTGATCAGGTGCGCGCAGCCCAGCGCATCCAGCAGCTCCACCGCGCGGGTCACGTCGGAGGAGTCGTAATCCTCGGCGCTGCGGCCGAGGATGCCGTAGGCCGCCGTCAGCACCAGGTCGATGACCTTCTCGGTGGACGGCACATGGTCGGCGATCGCCGAGCTGGCGAAGCCGATCCTGGTGTGCAGGTCGTCAAGATCGGCCTTCTCGACCGGCTCGCCCAGGATCTCCACCGTTCCCTCGGTCGCCGGCAGCAGCCCGGCCGCGACCTGCAGCAGGGTGGTCTTGCCGGCGCCGTTGGGGCCAATGACCACCCAGCTCTCGTCGGTGCGGGCGGTCCAGTCGATGTCGCGCAGCAGCATCGACTTGTCGAAGCGGACCCCTACACCGCGCAGCCGTAGCGCCTCGGCCGACATCCGGTCCCCTTCCAGCTCAGCACCAGTCGTCAGCTCAACCTACGGCATCCGGGCCGCCGGCACGTACCGGCCGCCGCGCCCCGCGGCAGCCCTGCGCGGCAGGCGTCAGCCGCGCCGCGACACGCCGCGCCTGGCGGTACCGCGGCGCCACGCTAACGGCGTCAACGCGCCGTTGCTGCTGCTCTATCCGCAGCGGCCGCGCATCCACGTCGCTGAGCCGGCGGCCCGCTAGCCCAGACCCGGGGCCGGGCAGCAGCGGGCGCTGCCGCTACCGTTAAAGCGCTATGCCCGGTCCGAAGATCACGCTACTGGTGACGCTGACCGGCCGTGACCGGCCGGGCGTCACCTCACGCCTGTTCTCCGTCCTGTCCACCCACAATCTCAGCGTCCTTGATGTCGAGCAGGTCGTCATCCGCGGCCGCCTGGTGCTGGGCGTCCTGCTGTCCTGCGATACCACGCCCGATCTCAACCTGATTCACCAGCAGGTCACCAGCGTGGCCGCCGACCTCGACATGGACGCGGAAATCACGATGGGCACCGAGGAGCGCCTGGCCAACCGGCGAGGCAGCCTGCACGTCACCGTGCTGGGGAACCCGCTGCAGCCCCGCGTCATCGCGGCCATCGCCGGCCGGATCGCGGCCAGCGGCGCGAACATCGACAAGATCGGCCGGCTCGCGCACCGGCCGGTGACCTGCATCGAGTTTGACGTGTCCGGGGCTGATCCGGAGGCGCTGCGGACCGCGCTGGCCACCGACTCGGTGGAGCTCGGCGCTGACATCGCGGTGCAGCCCGGCGGCCTGTACCGCCGCTCGCTGCGACTGATCGTCATGGATGTCGACTCGACGCTGCTGCAGGACGAGGCGATCGACCTGCTGGCCGAGAAGGCGGGCTGCGCCGCCGAAGTGGCGGAGCTGACGGCGGCGGCCATGCGCGGCGAGGCGGACTTCACCGAGTCGCTGCACCAGCGGGTGGCCCTGCTGGCGGGCCTGGAGGCCAGCGCCATCGATGAGGTGCTGACCACGCTGCGGCTCGCTCCCGGAGCCCGCACGCTGATCCGCACGCTGAAGCGGCTCGGGTACCGGTGCGGAGCGGTCAGCGGCGGCTTCACCCAGTTCACCGACTGGCTGACCGCCGAGCTGGGGCTCGATTACTCCGCCGCGAACCAGCTGGAGATCGCGGACGGCAGGCTCACCGGCCGGGTGATCGGCCCGGTCGTGGACCGCGGCTACAAGGAAGAGGCGCTGCGGTCGTTCGCCGCCCTGGCCGGCGTCCCGCTCAGTCAGACCGTGGCGGTCGGCGACGGAGCCAACGACCTCGACATGATCGCCGCGGCCGGTCTCGGGATCGCGTTCAACGCCAAGCCATCGGTCCGCGACGCGGCCGATACCTCGGTCAGCGTGCCCCATCTAGATGCGATCTTGTACCTGCTCGGGATTCCGCGCACCGACGTTGAGGCCGCCGATGCCGAGGACGGCCTCCCGGTCTACCGCGAGGCGGCCGGCTAGCCATCCGGCCTGCTGCGGCTCATCCGGGCCCGCTGCCGCGAACCGGCTCGTCACCCGGCCCGTCGAGCGAGGGATGGGGGCGCCAGGACGCGACCAGCTGGCCGGCGCCGGGCGCCAGCTCTGGCCACGGTCCCGAGACCGCGATCACGGCGACCGCCGAGGCGGGGAGCTCCACCTCCTCGCCGGTGAGCGCGGCGACCAGCTCGACCGCCGCCGGGTTGTGCCCCACGTACATGACGGTGCCGACGTCGGCGGGCGTCCCGGCCACGATGCCGGTCAGCTCGGCAGCCCCGGCCTGGTAGAGCCGGGGGTCCACGCTGACCGGCCGCTGGCCGCCCAGCTGCTCAGCCACGCACTGCCAGGTCTGCCGGGCGCGCCGGGCGGCCGAGCAGATCACCGCGTCCGGCCGGTAATCGTGCTTTCGCAGCCACTCGCCGGCCGCTGCCGCATCCCGCCGGCCGCGCGTCTTCAGGGCCCGTTCCGCATCCGGTCCACCGGGTAGCTCGCCCGCCTTGGCGTGGCGCATCACGATCAGCTTCCGCCCGGGTTGCATGGCAACCATGGTGCGCTACATCGGGGCGCAGGGCCCGGCGGCGCGCGGGAGGAGAAGTTACCAGCCAGCCGCGCCCCGGGCCGCTATCCGCCGTCGCGGTCCCGGCCCGGGGTCACGCCGTCGCGCCGTCGCGGTCCCGGCCCGGGGTCACGCCGTCGCGGTCCCGGCCGAGGTCACGCCCTCCGTGCTCTCGGTGCCCGTGCCCGTGCCCGCGCCCCCGTCCGGGCCGCCGGCGCCCAGGCTGGTCGACCGGCGCTTCGAGACGACGATCGCGGCGACGACGATCCCCACCGCCACGATGGCGACGACAGCGCGCAGCGCGTGGTTGCTGCTGTGCTCCACCACGCTGGTGGCAATCAGCAGCGAGACCAGGTTCATCACCTTGATCAGCGGGTTGATCGCCGGGCCCGCCGTGTCCTTGAACGGGTCCCCGACGGTATCGCCGATGACCGTCGCGGCGTGCGCCTCCGAGCCCTTCCCGCCGAAGTGCCCGTCCTCCACCAGCTTCTTCGCGTTGTCCCAGGCGCCGCCGGAGTTGGCCAGGAACACCGCCATCAGCGCTCCGGCCGCGATGGCACCGGCGAGGAAGGCGCCGAGCGGCGCGTAACCGAAGCCGAACCCGATCGCGATGGGAGTCAGCACCGCAAGCAGTCCGGGCGTGGCGAGTTCCCGCAGCGAGTCCTTCGTGCAGATGTCCACGACCCGGCCGTACTCGGGTTTCTCGGTGTAGTCCATGATGCCCGGGTGACTGCGGAACTGCTCGCGTACCTCGTAGACAACCTGCCCGGCGGCCCGGCCGACCGCCATGATCAACAGGCCCGAGAAGTAAAACACCACGGCAGCGCCGACCATGACGCCGACCAGGACATTGGGATGGTCGACCGACAGGGTGAAGGTGCCGGCCGCCTTGCCCAGGGCCGTCTCGACGGTCGTCCGGAACGCACCGAACAGCGCCGTCGCGGCCAGCACCGCGGTGGCGATCGCGATGCCCTTGGTGATGGCCTTGGTGGTGTTCCCGACCGCGTCCAGGTGCGTCAGCACGGCGGCGGGCTCGCCCTCGAATTCGCCCGACATCTCGGCGATGCCCTGCGCGTTGTCGGATACCGGGCCGAAGGTATCCATGGACACGATGACGCCGACCGTGGTCAGCAGTCCGGTCCCGGCCAGCGCGACGGCGAACAGCGCGATGGTGGCGTTGCCGGTGCCGAGCAGGAAGGCTACATAAACCGCGCCGCCGATCAGCAGCGCCGAGTAGACGGCCGACTCCAGGCCAACGGCGATGCCGGACAGGATCACCGTGGCCGGCCCGGTCAGCGAACTCTCCGCGATGTCCTTGACCGGCCGCCGGTTGGTCTCGGTGAAGTAGCCGGTCAGCAGCTGGATGGCGCTCGCCAGCACCAGGCCGATGAGAACGGCGAAGATGGCCAGCAGGCGCGGGCTGCCGCTGTGATGCAGGACCGCGAGGCTGCTCACGCCCTTCAGCTCGCTGAACTTCGCGGGCAGGTAGACGAACGCGGCAATGACCACCAGCACCAGCGAGATGATCGCCGAGATGAAGAAGCCCCGGTTGATGGCGGTCATGCCGCTGCGGTCGCCCTTGCGCGGCGCGACCACGAAGATGCCAATGACCGCGGTGATGACGCCGCACATCGGCACGATCAGCGGGAAGACCAGGCCCTGCGAGCCGAACGCCACCTTGCCCAGGATGAGCGCGGCGACCAGCATGACCGAGTACGACTCGAAGAGGTCAGCGGCCATCCCGGCGCAGTCGCCCACGTTGTCGCCGACGTTGTCGGCGATCGTCGCGGCGTTACGCGGGTCATCTTCGGGGATGCCCTGCTCAACCTTGCCGACCAGGTCGGCGCCCACGTCCGCGGCCTTGGTGAAGATTCCGCCGCCGACCCGCATGAACATGGCCAGCAGCGCGGCGCCGAAGCCGAAGCCCTCCAGCACGCTGGACGCGTTCGCCCGGTAGATGATCACCACGATCGAGGCGCCGGCCAGGCCGAGGCCGACCGTCAGCATCCCGGCCACGCCGCCGGTACGGAACGCGATCCGCATGGCCGATCGCTCGCCCGACTCCCGTGCGGCTGCCGCGACCCGCACGTTGCCGCGCACTGCCAGTGACATGCCGCAGAACCCGGTGAACGCCGAGAACAGCGCTCCCACCAGGAAGAACACGCTCCGTCCCCACCGGACAGAGTCGTCCGCGGCCGGCAGCACCAGCAGGATGAAGAAGATCAGCACGACGAAGATGGCGATGGTCCGGAACTGGCGCCGCAGGTAAGCGGCCGCGCCCTCCTGGACCGCCAGCGCGATCTCCTGCATCTTCGGCGTGCCCTTGCTGGCTGCCAGCACTTCCCTGACCAGCAGCACGGCAATGCCCAGTGCCAGCAGGGCAACCACCAGCGCGGCGAACACCCAGCCCAGGTTGCTGCCGGTTACGGTGGGCGCGCCGACCGCCAGAGCGGCGTGGAGCCTTGGCATCTGTCCTCCTTGACAGGGGATTACGCACTATGCCGCACCGCTTCCTGGTGGCAGTGGCACGACAGGCGGGCGCGGCCCTTGATGAGCGCCCTCAGGTCGCGCCTCGACGGCAGTGCCGGGGAGTCTACGCATCCGGGTAAGCGGATGGTAAACCGGGTCTGGTCCGTGGCAGGGTCGCGACGCTTTTGTGATCGAAAGGGTACCCACTGGTGACCGCGCGGCGGGAGAGCCGGGTCGAATGTTCCTGCGGCGTTCCCGGCGTGCCGGGCGACACGGCGCCGCTAGCCGGGCCGCCCGGCCGACGGCCAGCTCATCCGGATGCTGGTGCCGGTGGGCGTCTCGCTGATCTCGACCTCCTCGGCCAGCCCGGCGATGACCGCGATGCCGAACCCGGCGGGCAGGCCCGCGCCGTCACCGCCGCCCCGGCCGCCGGGCCGTGATCCGGTGCCATGCCCCGAGGTGTCGGTCACCTCAACCTCAAAGCGCCCGGCGATGTCGCTGAGCGCGAGCCGGACCGGCTCGGCCGGGCAGTGCAGCTGATGCTCTTCGACCGCCCGTGAGCACGCCTCCCCGACCGCCAGCCTGACCTCGTCGAGCAGCGACTCCGCGACGCCGCTGCGCCTGGCCACGGCCGCGGCGATGAGCCGGGCCGTGCGGACATGCGCGGGCAGGGGGGTGAAGCTGAGCTCAACCGTGGCCATCTCGAGATGTCAGCCGCTGCCTACTTCTCGGACTTTCTCGCCCCGATGGCCGCGTCGACCGTGTCGTGGATGCCGAAGACCTTCGTCAGGCCGGTGATGCGGAAGATCTTCAGGATCCGCTCCTGCGTGCAGACCAGATCCAGCGAGCCGTCATGCGCCCGGACCCGCTTCAGCCCGCCCACCAGGACGCCGAGTCCGGTGGAGTCAAGGAACTCGACCTTCTCCATGTTGACCACGAGCTGGTAGAAGCCATTGTTCACGAGCTCGATCAGCAGCTCGCGCAGGCGCGGTGCGGTGTAGACGTTGATCTCGCCTTCCACATCGACGATCTCTATCCCATCTTTGCTGTGGTGATCCAACTTCAGATCCACAAAATCCTCCAGCGCCATACGGCTCTCGTCTCAGGACCAGCGCCCCGGCCATCGGGGCGGCCGGGGTGCTTGCTCCGTCGTGCACTCGTCCACGCTCTGAGGTCATGTCTATACCAGATCGCAGTTCGAGGCACCTCGCCTGAAGATGACACACTGAAACCCAATGCCTACGCTGCCGCCACTCGCCCCCGGTGAGCCGCTGTCGCGGGCCGACTGGCTGCCCGCCTCCGGCGGCCCTGCGCGCCTGCTCGACCAGGGCGCCAGCACCGGCCGGCTGACGTACATCGAGCGCCTGCCTGCCCGGTCCGGGCGCGGTGCCCGCTGGCCGGACTGGGTCGCGCCCGAACTGGTGGCGGCGCTGCAGCGGACCGGAGTGCGGCGGCCCTGGGCGCATCAGGCCGAGGCCGCGCAGCTGGCCTGGGACGGCCGCAGCGTCATCATCTCGACGGGCACGTCGTCCGGAAAGTCGCTGGGCTACCTGCTGCCGGCCCTCTCGGCCATCCTGGCCGGCTCCAGCACCCTCTACATCGCGCCGACCCGTGCGCTGGCGGCGGACCAGCTGCGGCTGGTCCAGTCGCTGGGCCTGCCCGGCGTGCGGCCGGCGGTCATTGACGGCGACACGCCGGCGGCCGACCGGAACTGGGCCCGCGCCCGGGCCAACTACCTGCTGACGACCCCTGACATGCTGCACCAGAACCTGCTGCCCCGGCACGCCCGCTGGGATGGCTTCTTCCGCAGGCTCCGGCACGTGGTCATCGATGAATGTCACACCTATCGCGGCGTCTTCGGCTCGCACGTGGCGCACGTGCTGCGCAGGCTCCGCCGGGTCCTCGCGCGGCACGGGGCCGCCGGCCCGGTATTCGTGCTGGCCTCGGCCACCATCAGCGAGCCCGCCCGGTGCGCCTGGCAGCTGACCGGCCAGCCCGCCCGCGCCGTCGTCACCGACAGCGCGCCCCGCGGCCCGCTGACCTTCGCCTTGTGGGAGCCGCCGCTGACCAGGCTGCGCGGCGAGGCGGGCGCTCCGGTCCGCAGGACAGCGACGGCCGAGGCCTCCTCGCTGCTGGCCGAGCTTGTCCTCGCCGATGTCGCCGCGCTCGTCTTCGTGCGGTCCAGGCGCGGCGCCGAGGCGGTGGCGATGACGGCCAGGCGGCAGCTGGCCGAGGCCGGCGCCGCCGAGCTCGCGGCCAGGGTGGCGGCCTACCGGTCCGGTTACCTGCCCGAGGACAGGCGGGCGCTCGAGGAGGCGCTCCAGTCGGGGGCGCTCTCGGGCCTGGCGACGACGACCGCCCTGGAACTCGGGGTCAACATCACCGGCCTGGACGCGGTGCTGATCGCCGGATGGCCGGGAACCAGGGCGGCCCTTTGGCAGCAGGCCGGGCGGGCGGGGCGGGCCGGGCGGGAGGCGCTGGCGGTCCTGATCGCGCGCGACGATCCGCTCGATACCTACCTGGTGCACCACCCGGAGGCACTGGTCGGGGCGCCGGTGGAGGCCACCGTGCTGGACCCGGCCAACCCTTATGTACTCGCTCCTCATCTGTGCGCTGCCGCCGCCGAGCTGCCGCTGACGGAATCGGACCTGGCCGATTTCGGGCCGACCGCCGCGTCGGTGGCCGACCGGCTGAGCAGTGACGGGCTGCTCAGGTTCCGCGGCGGGCAGTGGTTCTGCACCCGGCCGGGCCTGGCCGCGAGGACCGGGCTGCGCGGTACCGGCGGCCGGCCGGTCCGGATCGTCGAGCGGGCCACCGGCAGGCTGGTCGGAACGATGGACGAGCCGTCCGCGCACGTGCTGGCGCACGAAGGCGCCGTCTACCCGCATCAGGGCGAGCTTTACCTGGTCAGCAGCCTCGACCTGGAGAACTGCGTGGCACTGGTGGAGCTGGCCGATCCCGGCTATTCCACGTCCGCGCGCGAGCTCACCGGCATCGAGGTGGCCACGGAGCTGACTCACGTCAGCTGGGGCGAGGCGGGCGTGCACTTCGGCGACGTCCTGGTCACGCGGCAGGTGACATCCTTCGTCCGCCGCAGCGCGGAGACCGGCCAGCCGCTCGGCGAGGAACCGCTTGACCTGCCCGCGCGCACGCTGGCGACCAGGGCCGTGTGGTGGACGATCTCCCCGGCTCAGCGGGCCGGGCTGGCCGCCGCCGGCATTCACCTCGGTGGCGCGGCGCACGCCGCCGAGCACGCCTCCATCGGACTGCTCCCCCTCGTCGCGGCCTGCGACCGGTGGGATGTCGGCGGCGTGTCCGCTGACCTGCACCCCGCGACCGGCCGCCTGACTGTCTTCGTCTATGACGGGCATCAGGGCGGTGCCGGTTTCGCCGAGCGGGGCTTCGCCGCGGCGCCGGACTGGCTGCGGGCAACGGCGCAGGCCATTACCAGCTGCGGCTGCACGGCCGGGTGCCCGTCCTGCATCCAGTCACCCAAGTGCGGCAGCGGGAACCATCCGCTGGACAAGCAGGGGGCGGCGCAGCTGCTGGCGTGCCTGCTGCGCGGAGCGGCCAGCTGACGCGGGGGCAGGCCCGGCCGACGCCCGCGCCTGGCCCGGGTCAGCGCGGGCGCGGACCCGCCCGCGGACCCAGTCGCGGGACCAGCCATGGAACCTGCCGTGGTCATGCTCCGGGCCGTCAGGCACCGGAACATGGCCACGGCAGGAAAAGAGGCGACCCCCGCCGGGGGGGAGAGCGGGGGTCGCCGAACGGTCCGGCTCCGGGGGGGCAGAGCCGGTGCCGCTACCCATGAAAGCCTAGTTGCAACGGGGCAAAGTTACCAGCGGGTCAGCCAGAACGGGATTCGGCCCGGCCGCCTTCCCCTATGCTGCCGGACCGTGGGCGGATCCGTCGAGACCGAAAGCACAACAACCGCTGCGGCTTTTTTTGATCTCGACAAGACCATCATCTCGCGCTCGAGCACCCTGGCGTTCGCGCCGTCTTTCTACCGCTACGGGCTGATCAGCAGGACGGAGGCATTACGCGGCGCCTGCGCGCAGCTCGTCTTCCGGCTGGGCGGGGCCGGGCAGGCCGGGCAGGCCGGGCAGGCCGGGCCAGCCTCCAGGAGCGCGCCGGGCCAGCCGCAGCACCGATCCGGCGAAGGCGACACTGGCGGATAAACCGACGGCCTGCAGCGGGCATGCGACGGTGCCGATCGATCGAGATCACGAATTGATTACGGACTGGGTCTTCCGCTGGGCGCCGATCCGACGTAGAAAGGGGGTACGGACGGTCATCCGTCCGGGCACGGCAGCCGGGTACCCACGCGCGACCAGCCGCGGGAGGCGTGCCGCGGCAGGCGAGTCGGCGGACGGAGCGCCCCGCGAGGTGGCGCACGGGCGCGGCTTGCCTACCCCGGCAGAGAAGGTGCACGCTTGGTAGCCCGGCCTGACGTGGCAGGCGACGGCGCCCCCGAACGGGGCGCCGTTTGCTGTGCCTGCGGCGCCCTTTTCCGCGGCGTACGGGGAATTTCGCAGCCGCCGGCAGGCCTTTCCGCCCGGTCTCGGGGCTTTCCGCGCCAGCGCCCGGACTTTGTCGGCCGGTGACCGTCCCCTTTGCGACGCAGGCAGTTCCTGAGCTGCGGGGGAGGCTTTTCCTGCCGCGATACACGGTCCGGTCGATGCCATTCCCGCGTTCCGGAACTACCGTTGTGAGCTGCGGTGGCGCAGTCCGGCTGAGCCCGGCGGCGCTTCGGATGGGCGATAAAGGGACGTCGCCAGAATGCCGCGGGCGGGTATGAGCAAGACTTTGACGTGACAGCGCAGAGGGGAGTGACAGATGGCCGAACCCGCAGTCCGGAATCTGACCGACAGAGCGGGTGACCCGTCCGTGGGTGACCTGGTGTCGCTCGCGGTCCAGGATGTCTCGCAGCTGGTCAGGTGCGAGCTTGACCTGGCCAAGATCGAGCTCAAGGGTGACGTGCGCCGACTCGGAATCGCCGGGGCCCTGCTCGGGGTGGCCGCCTTCGTGGGCTGCCTCGTGCTCGTGCTGCTGTGCTTTGCCTTCGCCTTCGGACTGGTTGCCCTCGGTATCTGGGAGTGGGCGGCATTCCTCATCGCGGCCGGCACCTGCATCGCGCTGGCCGCGCTGGCCGTCCTGATCGGCTACACCAAGGTGCGCAAGCTCAGCGGGCTGCGCAAGACCCGCAGCACGGTCCAGGATGACCTCTCGCTGCTTCGCCGGGACGGCGACACGGCAGCGAAGCCGGCCGGATCCAGCTAGCAGTGCCTGCGCGCGATGACGGGTCGATCTACGTCGACGGCCCCTGGAAGCACCGTTCGGTCAGCGCCAACGGCACGCGGTTCCACGTCGCCGAGAGCGGTGACGGGCCGCTGGTGCTGCTGCTGCACGGGTTTCCCGAGTTCTGGTGGACCTGGCGGGACCAGCTGCCCTCGCTGCAGCGCGACGGCTACCGGGCTGTAGCGGCTGACCTGCGCGGTTACGGCGGCAGTGACAAGCCGCCCCGCGGATACGACCTGGTCACCGCGGCATCCGACGCGGCCGGCCTGATCCGCTCCCTCGGCGAGGCCAATGCCGTGGTCGTCGGCCACGACTGGGGCGGGCTGATCGCCTGGACGATGGCCGCATACTTCCCCAAGGTCGTCCGCCGGCTGGCCATCGTCTCGGTGCCGCACCCCCTGCGGCTGCGGGCGGCTGTCCTGTCTGACCCGCTGGGCCAGGGCAGGAGCAGCGGTTATGCGCTGGGCTTCCAGCTGCCGATGCTGCCGGAGCGGCGGCTGCTGCGCGGCGGAGCCCAGCGGGTGGGCCGGATGCTGGCCGCATGGTCCGGCCCTGGCTGGCCAGACCCGCAGACGGAGCGCCGGTACCGGGAGGCGATGTCCGTTCCGTCCGTGGCGCACTGCGCGCTGGAGTATCACCGCTGGTTCGTCCGCTCCCGGTTCCGGCCGGACGGGCTGCGCTATGCGCGGACCATGCGCCGGGCCATCCAGGTCCCGACCTTGCACCTGCACGGCTCACTGGACACCTGCGTGCGGCCCAGCGCCGCCCGCGGCTCGGGACTGCATGTCGACGCGCCCTACCGGTGGCGGCTGCTGGACGGGGCGGGCCACTTCCCGCACGAGGAGATGCCGGATCGCTTCGATTCCGAGCTCAGGTCCTGGCTCGCCGATCCCGAGCCGGAGCGGTAGCGATGCGGCCGCGCCCAGCCCAGCAAGGTCCCGAAACGGGGAGCAACGGAGCCGGCCGGGACCGGGACGACTCCGGGCGTCCGAGGAATGCCCGGCCCAGGGACCGGCTCGGCCGTCCGCTCGCGCGCGACAGCCAGGGTGACCCGGCCGGGCCGCAGCCCGCGACGGCCGGCTCAGCGCTCAGCCCGGAACAGGCGGTCCGGACTGCCCAGCGGCTGCTGGACGAGGGCAGGCCGTTTCATGCGCACGAGGTATTCGAGGACTCGTGGCGCTCCGCACCGCCGGCCGAGCGTGATCTGTGGCAGGGCCTGGCGCAGCTGGCTGTGGGCCTGACGCATGCGCTGCGGGGCAATGCCGCTGGCGCGGTGGCCCTGCTGCGCCGCGGCGCCGACCGCCTGGCCGGCTACAGCGGCGCCGCCGTGCACGATATCGACCTGGCCGAGGTCGTCGGGTCAGCCCGCCAGCTGGCCGGCCGGATCGAGCAGGACGGCCTGGCCGCGATCCCGCCGGCCGCGCTGAGCCTGCCGCTGCGAGGCGAGCCCGGCGGGGACCAGGTCCGCTGAGGCCGGCCTACCGGTCCGTGCACCCCTCGGTGGAGACGGTGGCGGTGTCCCGCTCCCCGAGCGCGACGTCGGGAGCCACCTCGGCGGCCGTCAGCGCGTAACCGGTGTCGGGCACCGAGGTCGCGGCCGCGAAGACGACGCCGTAGACCTGGCCATCGGGCGCGAGCAGCGGGCCGCCGGAGTTGCCCGGCCGGACCAGCGCCCTGATGGGGTAGATCTGCCTGTCCACCTGGGCGGTCTGGTAGATGTTGGGCCCGCTGGCCAGCTCGGCGCGGCCGACCCGCGCGGCGCCGGCCGTGAACGGCCCGTCGAGCGGGTACCCGGCGACGATCGCGTTAGCTCCCGAGCTCGCCGGGCCCGCCAGCCGCAGCAGCGGGGCCGTCAGGCCGGGGACATCCAGCACGGCGACATCACGGTCGGGGTCGTAGAGCACGACGCGGGCCGGGTACGCGGCCCCCTGCACGGTGATGACCTTCGATCCCTCGGTGACGCCGGCCACCACGTGCGCGTTGGTCAGCACCCGGCCGGGAGAGATCACGAAGCCCGAGCCGTCGATGTTGAGCCCGCAGCTGGGCGCCGTCCCGATCACCTTGACCACGCTGGCCCTCGCGCTGGCGAACCCGGCGGAATTCAGCACCGCCGGATCGGGGGGCGCGACCGCCAGGGCGCTCTCTGCCCCCAGCGCGCCGAAGACCTGCGTGTACGGACCGCTGGTGAGCAAGCCGTGCAGGGCCGGGAAGCCCGGCAGGCTCAGCGCGGCGCGGGGCATCAGCCGGTCCACGGTGCGCAGCACGATGGACCCGTTGACCTGCCGCGAGATCGCCGGGAATGGCGCGTAGGCGACGAATGAGCCGATCAGCCAGGCCACCAGCAGGACGGCGATCACGTTCATCAGCGCGCCGCCCATGGAGTCAGCGAACGTGGCCGGCCGCCCCCGAACCCTGGACCGGACAGCCACGCCCAGGCCCGAGGCCAGCATCATGCCGATGACGGCGGCAGCGAAGACCACCACGATGGCGATGAACGCCTGCCAGGACGCGCTGGTCGCCAGGGCGGTGGAGATCCGGGGCGCGAACACGGCCCCCACGGCGACGCCGCCGACGAAGCCGGCGAAGCTGAGTATGCCGATAATGAAGCCCTGGCGGTATCCGGCTACCGCGAAGGCGGCGGCCAGCACGATCAGCAGAAGGTCCAGCAAGTCACCCGGCACGCCCACAGCCTAAGGCGTGCGCCGGACGGCAACGGCCCAACTTCTGCTCACATTCCGGTCACGCAGCCGGCCACGGCCCGGCGCCGGCCGCCGCCAGGACCTCGGGCGGCAGGCTGGCCGGATGGCCGGCATCCCAGGGCTGCTCCCAGCCGCCGAGAGCGAGCAGCCTGTCCACGATCAGGGCGGTAAATCCCCAGATCAGCAAGCCGGCCGCGCGGAACGCCGGGCCGCACTGGCCAGACGGATACCGCAGCGCCAGCCGGTTCGCCGGGTCCGCCAGCTCCGCGACCGGGACCCGGCAGACGGCTGCCACCTCGGCCGGATCACCCGGCCCCACCGGGACCGGCTCACGCCACCAGCCGAGCACGGGCGTGACCGCGAAGCCGCTCCTGGAGATGTACAGCTCAGGCAGCACGGCCAGCACGTCCACGCCGGCCGGGTCGACCATGGCCTCCTCGGCCGCCTCGCGCAGGGCCGCGGGGACCGGGCCGGCGTCGGCATCGTCGATGGCCCCGCCGGGAAATGCCGGCTGGCCCGCGTGCTGCCGCAGGCCGGCGCTGCGCTGGACCAGCAGCAGGTCGGGACCCGCGGCACCGGAACCGAACAGGATGAGGACGGCGGCGCGGCGGCCGCCGCGGCGCGGCGGCCGGAGCGCATCCGGCACCGCCATCTGCCCGGCACTGCGGGCCAGCCCGGATAGCCACGGCGGGACCGCCGGCTGGGCGGCCGGTCCGGCAGCCGTCACGAGAACGGCCCCTGGCGCAGCAGCTTGCGAGCGGTCGCCTCGTCGGTCGGCCCTTCCCCGAAGGACGGGCAGAGCCGGGCGATGACGCAGGCTCCGCAGGCTGGCCGGCGGCTATGGCAGACACGCCGGCCGTGCCAGATGAGCCGGTGCGACAGCATCGTCCACTCGGATCGGGGAATCAGCGAGCCGACGTCTTGCTCGATCTTGTCGGGATCAGGCTGCGTGGTCCAGCCGAGGCGGCGCGAGAGCCGCGCGAAGTGCGTGTCCACCGTCAGGCCGGGCAGGCCGAAAGCATTCCCGAGCACGACATTAGCCGTCTTGCGGCCAACTCCGGGCAGCGTGACCAGGTCACGCAGCCTGCCGGGCACCTCGCCGCCGAACCTGTCGCACAGCGCCTGCCCGAGGCCGATCAGGCTGGTGGTCTTGGCCCGGAAGAAGCCGGTCGACTGGATGATCTTCTCAAGCTCGGCGCGGTCCGCGGCCGCGTAGTCAGCTGCGCTCCGGTAGCGGGCGAAGACGGCCGGCGTGACGATGTTGACCCGCTTGTCCGTGCACTGCGCGGAGAGGATGGTGGCGACCAGCAGTTCCAGCGGCGAGCTGAAGCTGAGCTCGCAGTGGGCGTCCGGATACGCCGCCGCCAGTTCTCTGTTGATCTTGCGGGCACGGCGGACCAGCGCGGTCGCTGACGGGGTCTGCGTAAGCACGAAGCCAGCCTATGTACTGCCCGGACCGCCGGGACGCCGGACAGCTGGCGGGGCAGGCGCCCCGGCAGCGCAGGGCAGGCAGCACGGCACCGGCCGGCCATCAGGGTCCGGCCGGTGCAGGCCCGGACGCGGCAGGTCCGCCGGGTTGCGGGCCGGATCGGGCCCGGCCGCCAGGTGGCGGCCCAGCACGATGACCGCCACTGCGCCCGCGCCGGCGCGGCGCAGCGCCATGACCGCTGACTGGGCACTCGCGCCCAACGTCCAGGTGTCGTCGAGCAGCAGCACGCGCGCCCGCGCCAGCCTCGCGGCGCGGAACCGGCCGGGATCCAGGTCACGCGCCCCGCCCGAGCCGCCGGGACGGGCAGTCAGGTCGGCCCACGGCAAGCGCGTGCAGGGCTGCACCAGGGCCCGCAGCGGATGCGTGCCCGCACGCCCCCGGCCGCTGGGAACCACGCCGACATGGGTGGGCCCGCAGATTCCGGCGGCCCGCCAGAGGCAGGATCCGTGCTCGCGCAGGAAGAGCGCGAGCAGGACCGCGAGGCGGAGGCCGGCCTTGGCGGCAGCCGGGCCGCCGGACTTGTACGTCCACAAGTCCCTGGCGTGGCCGCCGCCCTTCACCGCGTAGGCGATCGGGACGACGGCGTCGGCCAGCGAGCCCGGCGCGGACTGCGCCTGCAGGTCACACTGGAAGCACAGGCTCCGGCCAGGCCTGGCCGGCCCCGGCACAACTGGCATATTCCGGCCCAGCCGGGGCGGTCCCCGCACAGCCAGACGGCCGGGCCGCCGGCGACGGCGCGCAGCCGGGCCCAGCCCGGCCGCTCGCCTTCCGCAGTCAGCTGACTACCCGGCGCGTTGACAGGCATGCAGCCACGTTACGCTGGGCTGCTGACGTTGCGGGGGGATGCTGACGGGGCTGCTGACACGAGGGGAGCGCTCAGTTCAGGCATGCTGACCAAGCAGGCGCGAGCAGCCGCTAGTCTGTCAGCTAGTCGTTGCCCGCAGCCCAGCAGGCGCTCCGGGGCGGCGGCCCGCCTGGCTCGCCACCGCGGAACTGGCATGACGAACTGTGAGCTTCTGGGGCCCTGCTGGCCGACGGCCGTCAGCGGTCGGCCGGCGCGACGGCCAGCCGGGCGACGGCAATCCACAACCGGGACGATCTTGATGCGAATGCCTAAGATAGCCGCCGACCGGGCGCCTGCAGCAGCAAAGGCATCAGCGGCGGCCCCGGACTCTTCGGACGGCGGCGATCTTCCCGGCGACCAGCCGGCGGGTAACCGCGGGCGGGCCACCCGGCTGGCCGGGCTGAGGGCGCTGCTGGGGCAGCACTGGCTGGCTGTCGCGCTGCTCGGCATCGGCCTGGCGCTGCGCGTGCTGACGCAGGTCAGCTACCACCCGGCGATTGTCTACATCGACTCGGTCAAGTACCTGTACGGGGCCTGGCCCGGCCAGGACCCGCTCGGCTACGACGCGCCGCTGAAGCTGATCCTGCTGGCGGGCGATCTCGGCACGGTCGAACTGGTGCAGCACCTGCTCGGCCTGGCCGTGGCGGTGCTGCTGTACGTCCTGCTGCTGCGCCGCGGCGTGCCCCGCTGGCTGGCCGCCGTGGCGATGGCACCCGTGCTGCTGGACGGCTATCAGCTGCAGATAGAAGCGACCATCATGCCGGACGTTCTGGTTCGAGGCACTGATCGTCGCGGGCCTGGCCTGCCTGCTATGGAAGCCGGTCACGTCCTGGCGCGCGTGCATCGCCGGCGGCATCCTGCTCGGCGGGTCGGCGTTGTTCGCGCAGGTCGGCGAGATCCTGATCATTCCCGCCGTGATCCTGATGGTGGCGGAGGCCGGCGGCTGGCGGCAGGTCGTGAAAAAGACGGTCGTCGTCGCCTGCGCCTTCGCGCTGCCCGTCCTCGTTTACTGCGCCGGCAACTACATGCTGAGCGGGCACTTCTGGCTGACCAGGGAGGGCTATCAGTCCACCTACGGCCGGGTCGCCGCGGCGGCGGACTGCGCGACCCTGAAGATTCCCGCCGCCGAGAGTGCGCTCTGCCCGACGCCCGGCCAGCAGGCCAGGGGCCCGGACTGGCTGATGCACGGGCTTGCGTCGCCGCTGCGGTTCTACAAGGCACCGGGCGGCGGCTCCACCACCGCACTGATCAGTAACTTCAACTCCAGCGTGATCAAGCAGCAGCCGCTGCGGGTGTTCGATGCGATCGCCCGCGACTCGATCAAGCTGTTCGCGCTCAGCCGGATGACGAACAGGGGCGACACCCGCATCTCGCGGTGGCAGTTCCAGACCAGCTACCCCTGCATCCTGCCGACGGTGTGCACCAACGCGGCCGGGACGATCATCCTGGGCGTCAATCACTATGCGTTCAACGGCCCGACCGACTACATTCCGCTGACCAGCTCCTATGGCGGCCAGGCGCAGGTCTGGGGACCGGGCGCCCGGATACTGCGGGACTACCAGCTATCCGGCGGGTACACGCCGGGGCCGGTCTTCCTGCTGTCCGTCCTGATCGGCCTGGCCGGCTCGCTGGCGGTGCTGCGCCGCCGGGCCAGCGCGGCCCAGCGCCAGCTGACGCTCGCCTGCCTGGCGTTCTTCACCGCGGCGGCCTCGGTGCTGGTCATGTCGGATCTTTTCGAGTTCTCCTGGCGCTATCAGCTGCCGGCCCTGGTCACCCTGCCGCCGGCCGGCGCCCTCGGCCTCGCCGCGCTGCTCAGGTATGCGCGGCGGCGGCGGATCGAGCGCGCCACGAGCGCCTCGGCCGGCCGGGCCGTGAAGCTCACCGCGCGTGCGGGCTAGCCCGGCGACGACGATCAGGCAGCGCGCCGCGGCCCGTCGCCCCGCGCGATCGCGGCGGCGCGATCGATCAGCTCGCTAGCCACCGCGACGGAGCCGCTGAGCCCGGGGCCGCGGCCGGAAGCTGCCCGCCGGACAGCCAGCTCGGCGAAACCCAGGGCCTGGCCGGCCAGCCTGCGGGCCTCCGGAGACCTCCTGATGGCGTCAATCGACTCGCGGAGGCGCGCGGCGCCGCCGCGGCCATCCTGGCTGCCGGCCCAGTAGCCGGCGAGGAAGCCCAGAATCGTTTCCATGGTGCTGCCTCACCTCGTGGGGGAAATCGAGCAGGCGGGATAGAACGGGTAAGGGAAATGGAGCGGGCGGGGTTTCCGGCAGCGTCCGCGAATGAGCAGCGTCCGCGTATGTGGAAAGCGCGCGACTGAGCAGAGCGGCATGCGGCAGGCCCGGGCCACCCTTCGGGCGGGCACCGTCGTTACATCTCGCGCAGCTCGAGATATCTCCTGATGTCGGGCAGGGACTGCACGACCGCGGCCAGCAGCGCCGCCAGCAGCGCCGCCTTGACCAGCCTGGTAATCATCGTCTCCTCCTGGTGAGTACTCGTGCCGTCGTCTTCATGGCCAGCCTCACCACGGCACCTCGGGCCGGTCCGTCACCGACGGCCCCGGCCAGCCGGCTCCGGATTCCGGTTGCTGGCTGGCCGGCTGATCCAGTGCCGCGCCGGCAGGCGCGGATTTCAGGTACCGGATCGCGCCGTGCATGCGGTCTAGCATCTCGGGCGGCAGAGCGTCCAGCCGGTCCATCATGCCGGCCACCCGCGAGTCCGTCGCCCGTGCCTGCCGCTTCTCCGCATCGGTCAGCGCGAGCGTGCGGAGGGTCAGGATCTCGTCGATCTCGGTCGCGTCGAACAGGTCCCCGGCGCTCTCCGCCGCCACCTCGGGGTGGTCGTACAGGATGACCGGTGAGGACAGCACGAGGTCGTGGCAGTCCTGCGGCCCGGCCAGGACCGGCCAGGTGGCGATGTTCTCGCAGCCGGCCACGGCCGCCGCGGCCCACTCGGGCGGGTCCGTCATGGACAGGAAGGTGCCGCCCGGCACGCCGAATCAGCGAATGCGCCGCGATCATCGCCTGGCGCAGGCCGTCTTCCCTGGTCCGCAGGGCCGACAGCGACGTGGTCCGGTTCTCCAGCCGGATCCGGAGCCTGAGCGCCTGGTACGGCCCGGCGACCCGCTCGGCATGCAGCCTGATCACGCCGTCCAGGGCGTTCCACCGCCGGATCAGCCGCCCGGCCAGGCGATCGCGGGAGTCGGTCAGGTCCTCAGCCGACTCGCCAGGGCCGATGTGGAACTCCAGGTTCCTGTCCTCCGCCAGCAGCGAGCTCACCGGCGCCGTCACCCGCTGCTCGCGCTCGGTGGCCCCATCCCAGGAGGTGTGCTCCGTTCCGTCGACATAGAGCGTGCCGACCTCATGCAGATCCCCGGTCTCCGGCGAGACTCCCTGCACGATCCGGCGCTGCAACTGCAGGAACCGGACCAGGACGAGGACCTCCGCGTCGTCCGGGCACTCAGCCAGGCACTCAGTCTGGCTGGCCGAGACTTCCTGCGGGTCAACGCTCGCGTAGCCGGGCGGCATCAGCACGCCGAACTGGAACCGGACCTGGTTCTTCTGGGATTCCTTGTAGTACGGGTAGAGCAGGTAGCCCTCGAACAGGATCGCGTCAGCGACCTTGCGAGCGTGGTCGAGATGCTCAGCCTGGAGTCTCACGGCTGCTCCGACGGTTCCGCGGCCTCGGCGAGCAGCGCCAGCACCGTCGCCTCCCAGGTCGGCAGGGCCCGGCGTGACTTGAACTGCTGCAGCTCGTCCATGGCCTGGTTGCTGATCTTGAACCACGCGCTGTTCGGGAAGTGAGCGTCGATGGCCTCGCGCCAGACGGTAATCGGCAGCCGGTAGCTGGCCTCCTTGCTCCACGGCACCTGCTGGACCGAGAGCCTGCCGTCGGCCGTCGCGAAGATGGTGCCGCTGAACAGCAGCAGCAGCGGTACCTCGCCGTCCTCCAGGCCGGCGAAATACCGGGTGGCACCGATCTCCATGTCATAGGTAAGCGGGATCGGCAGGTCGATCTCCCTGCTGCCGGAGAAGCCGGGCACCATCAGCGAGACCTGCGCGAACTGAACGGGCTTCAGTGTGTCCGCCCAGCGCTGCGTCTCCCCGAACAGGTCGTTCAGCCGATCGGCTTCGGCAGCGGAGTAGCGCCGCCTGGCCGGCTCGATCCGGATCTGGCAGCGCAGCGCGATCGCCTCCACCCGCTGTCCGGACGTCTCGCTGATCCGCAGCGTCATCGACATGGCCGGGATCATCGCGTAGCGGTCGGCATGGGCGCCGATGCAATCGAATGCGAGCTCAGCCATGTCAGCTCACCTGGCTGAAGGCGCGGGCGTGCGATCGCACGTGACCGAGGAACTCGGCGATGCTGGCCCTGGCCTCCGCGCCGCCGTCGAAGCCGCGCCAGTACAGCCGCATCCGGCCGGCCAGCTCGTAGCACGCGTCCACCGGAACCAGGAAGTACTCGACGCCAGAATCCGTGCGGCAGATCAGGGCCGCCTCCACGTCCGGTGCCGGGGCGGCCAGCAGCGGGTAGGCCGCGGCCAGCCGGTCCCACTCCCGCAGGTCGAGTATGCACTCGGTGACGCCGGCCGGGCTCGGGTAGAAGCCGCTGAGCTCGCCGCGCCGGGAACTGCGCAGGAAGAAGGCCAGCCCGACGGGAATCTCCAGGCCGTCCCACTCGGCCACGGTCATGACCCGGTCCGGGTCGCTGACATACCGGTCGGGTACCGACTTATACCGTCCGCGGCCTGCCTGGCCATGGGTAAAGAGCAGATAGCAGGCACGGCACGCGCACACGAGGGTGGACGTCTCCAGGTCGGCTACGTGACCGTGCTCGGCGGCGACCTCTGCCGCGCAGAATTCGCACTTCTCGGCCGCCGGGGTTTCCTGCGCCGCCCGGGACCCGCTGACCAGCGCAGGCACGGTCACGCCGGCCTCGCCAGCTGCGGGAGCCGGCGCAGCCGCGGTGGTGCGGGCCGGAGCACTGCCGGCCGGAGCACTCCCCGCGCTCCCCGCCGGAGCGGCGGTGCTCGCCGGCCCCTTTCCGCTGCCCTGATTCTCGGAGAGGTTCCGCTGCCCTGATTCTCGGAGGTTCCGCTGCCCTGAGCCGCAGGGGCCGCCGTGAGGCCGGGCTGCGTCGTGCCGCCGCACAGTGCGCGGAGGCGTCGGCGCCGCGCGGCCGGACATGTCTGGCCCGGAGCCTAGCGACCCTTTGCGACCAGTAGGTGCAGACCTTGATGAACGCGGGGCCGAACCCCTGATCCCACAGGTAGAAGTAGTAGACGGTGACCCTGCGGTCGGTCTTCATGTCGAAGGAGAACTGCGGCGGCTTTGACGGGTCGGTGTCGCGCTTGCGGGCGATGAACACCCGCTGCGGCTCCTGCGCCACCCCGATTGCCGCGACCTGCGAACGGCCGGTGGCAGCGGCCCGGGCCAGGTAGGGCCTCATCACCTCGATGTTGCGGTCAGCCGCCTTCAGCGGCACCACCGGAATGTGGTTGGCCTCAGCGAACGAGGCCACCCGGCGCCGGAACGCGTCCCCGATCTGCTGCAGGCACGCCGGCGAGGGCACCCGGTAGCCGCGATGGTTCAGGAACTGGACGACCTGACCGCCGACCTGCAGCCGGCCCAGGTACCCGTGCGGGTAGACACGGTCCAGGCAGTCCAGGTCGAGCCGCACGTGCCCGTCCAGCACATCGCCGACCGTGACCGGCACCGACCGCGTGATCCGCGACGCCATGACACCCTCCGCAAGATGGCTTACTCACGGAGGATGCGCTCACCTGCACGAACACGCCAGCACAAGCCACCAGCCTCGGCGGTATCAGGCGGAGCCTGCCTGGACGTCCCCCCACTAGTGTCCTACGGTGCTGCTATGGCGATTCCCGCGGGACGTTACGAGTTCGGCACGGATCGCGGACGCATAACGCTGCGGACCTCCCGCGACGGATTCGCCTCCCAGGCCGGCCATGATCTCGTCATCGTGGCGTCCCGCTGGTCAGCGCAGCTCACGGTCTCGGAGGATCTTCGGCCGGCCGTGGAAACGCGGGTCGATCTGGGCGCACTGACGGTGCGGGAAGGCACGGGCGGACTGAAGCCGCTGACCGACCGGGACAAGCGCGAGATCGCCGTCACGGCCAGGAAGGTGCTGGGCGCCGACCGTAACCCGGAGGCCGTGTTCTCCGCCGCCAAGTTCGAGCCGGACACGTCCGGCGGCGGAACGATCAGCGGCACGCTCACGCTGGCCGGCCAGTCCCGCCCGCTGAGCCTGCAAGTGACGGCGACCGACCCGGATCGCTACCGTGCGACAGCGACGATCGTGCAGACTGAGTTCGGCATCAAGCCCTATACCGCATTCCTCGGATCGCTGAAGGTCCGCGACGCGGTCGAGGTGGAGATCGAGGCCGACCTTTCTGATCTGGCCCAAAGCACAGCCTAGGAGCAGGCATGAGGGGCGCCGATGAGCTGAGTGCGCCGCTGCCACGCTCAGACGACGATCTGGTCACTGAGCTGTTCGAGCGGCGGGCCACGCCAGTCAGTGAGCTCGCTGATCAGGCCGGCGCCGTCGCGGCCGCGTGCCACGCCATGGCGGTCCGCTTCCATCGCGGCGGCAAGCTGGTCGTGTTCGGCACCGGCGGCTCGAGCACGGACGCACAGCATGTGGCGGTGGAGTTCGTGCACCCGGTCATCGTGGGCAAGCGCGCCCTGCCGGCGATATCGCTCACCTCCGATGCCGCCACCGTGACCGGGATCGCGGAGCAGGCCGGGCTGCCCGAGATCTTCGCCCGCCAGCTGCCGTACCTGGCTGAGCCTGCGGACATCGCGCTCGGGCTTTCCGCGGACGGGAACAGTCCCGCCGTGCTGGCGGGCCTGATGAAGGCCGCTGGCATGGGCCTGCTGACGATCGCCCTGACCGGCGGCGACGGCGGTGCGATCGCCGCTAGCCCGGCCATTGACCACGTTCTGGTCACCAGGTCCGCTGACCCGCGGATCGTCAAGGAAATGCACGTCACCAGCTACCACGTGCTGTGGGAGCTGGTACACGTGTTCTTCGAGCAGCCGGGAGTGCTGTCGCCGGGGGTGGTGGCATGACGACCAGCGACCTGCCCGCTCCCGGCCGCCGCCCGGCCGTGCCGGAATGCCTGGACGATGTCTGCATCACCTGCTCCGATACCGCCGTCGCGGTCACTGTCATTGCTCTCCTCGGTGACAACATGGCGGTGGTGGATACCGGATCGGGCAGCGAGGAAGTCAGCGTGGCGCTGATCTCGGCCGCCGTCGGGGACACGATCCTGGTGCATGCCAAGGAGGCCATCGCGGTGGTGCCGCAATGAGCCAGCCACCCGCCGGGACTGATCAGCCAGGCGCCGGCACGATTGAGGGCCTGTACCCGTTCCTCTACGCGGGACAGACAGATGTGTCCGCCGTCCTCGAGCAGGCCCGCCAGTCGACCGTGGCGAAGGCCGCCGAGATCCAGGCCCTGCGCCGCCAGGTGCGGGACGCTGATGGCGCGCGCCTGGCGGCCTGCGCCCGCGAGATGGCCGCCCGGTTCGCCGGGGGCGGACGCCTGCTGGCATTCGGGAACGGCGGAAGCGCGACGGACGCCCAGCAGATAGTCACGCTGTTCTTGAATCCCGCCCACCCCCCCCAGCCCGCCCACCCCCCCCAGCCCGCCCAGCCCGCCCGGCCCGGGTCTGCCGCGACCGCGGGGGACCGCGCAGCGGCATCGGCCCGGCCGCTGGCGGCCCTCTCACTGAGCAGCGATCCGGCTGTGCTGACGGCGCTGTGCAACGACATCGGCGTCGACGTCGTCTTCGCCCGGCAGATCGCAGCGTTCGGCGGCAAGCAGGACATCGCCATCGGGTTGTCCACCAGCGGTAACTCCGACAACCTGCTCAGGGCGTTCGACGAGGCCAGCCGGCGCGGCATGCTCACCGTCGGCATCGCCGGCTACCAGGGCGGCAAGATGGCCGAGCTGGACAGCATCGACTACCTCTTCGTGGCGCCCTCGGCGTCGGTGCACCGGATCCAGGAAGCGCAGACGACGATCTACAACGTGCTCTGGGAACTCACCCAGCTGGCCCTGACCCATCAGGCACCGGCTGACCAGGCACCGGCTGACCAGGCACCGGCTGACCAGGCACCGGCTGATCAGGCACCGGCTGATCAGGCGCCGGGCAGCTCGCTGGAGCAGCAATGACCGGCCGGCTGCTGATGGCCGGGGTCGGCAACATCTTCCTGGGCGACGATGGCTTCGGCGTCGAGGTGGCCAGCCGGCTGGCCGGCGCGGAGCTGCCCGACTGGGTGCGCGTCGCCGACTACGGCATCCGGGGCATGCACCTGGCCTACGACCTGGCCAGCGGCTACGATTCCGCGATCCTGATCGACGCGACGCCGCGCGGCGGCGAGCCGGGGACTATCTACGTCATCGAGCCCGAGCGCCCTCCGGCCGCGGCTGCCGGGGCGACAGCGCAGGCCGGCGATGGGCCTGCGGAAGTCGGCGGCAGCCCGCTGTTCAACGCGCACGGCATGCAGCCTGACGTTGTCCTCCGCGTGCTGGACATGCTGGGAGCCGAGGCGGGCCCGCTGCTGGTCGTCGGCTGCGAGCCGGCCAGCGTCGACTACGGCATCGGGCTGAGCGAGCCAGTCGAGGCGGCGGTCGACGAGGCCATCCGCGTGGTGCTCGACCTGGTGGCCAGCGCGGGTTCCGGCCGTCTCGGCCACCAGTACCGGCCGGCAGTCGCCGCGGAACCGCAAGCCGCAGGGCGGGCCAGCGCAGCTTCAGCCATATCAGCCGAGCCGGCGGACGAGCGGGCATTATCGCGGTCGCCGGCTGACGAGAACTCGGCTAGCCCTCAGTGACGGGCTCCGGGGAAACGAAGGGATGGTCACATGTGCCTCGGCATTCCCGGTGAGGTGATCGAGTTCCTCCCCGACCAGCCCGACCTGGCCAGGGTCGATGTCAGCGGCGTGAAGCGGGTGATCAACGTGGGCCTGCTCTCCGACGAGTTGCTGGAGCCGGGCGACTGGGTGCTGATCCATGTGGGATTCGCGCTGTCGAAGATCGACGAGGACGAGGCGGCAGCCGCGCTGTCATTCCTTCAGGGAATCGGTCAGGCCTATGAGGATGAGCTCGCGGCGCTGCAGGAATCACGGATCGAATAGGAGCGCGGGACGATGCGGTTCGTAGACGAATTCCGTAATGCCGATACTGCGCACGCGCTTGCCGCCAGGATCGCTGAGCTGTGCGAGCCAGGGCGCCAGTACAAGCTCATGGAGGTATGCGGCGGTCATACGCACACGATCTACAAGCACGGGCTGGAGGACTACCTGCCCGAGCAGATCACGCTGGTCCACGGGCCCGGCTGCCCGGTCTGCGTGATCCCCATGGGCCGGGTGGACGACGCCATGGCCCTGGCCGCCGAGCCGGACGTCATCATGACCTCGTTCGGTGACATGATGCGGGTGCCCGGCAGCAACGGGTCGTTCTTCGATGCCAAGGCCCGCGGTACCGACATCCGGATGGTGTACTCGCCGCTGGACTCGCTCAAGATCGCCCGGCAGAACCCGGACAAGCGCGTGGTCTTCATGGCCATCGGATTCGAGACCACAGCTCCGTCCACGGCCATGACCGTCTTGCGCGCTGCGGCCGAGGGACTGCGGAACTTCTCCATCTTCTGCAACCATGTCACGATCGTCCCGGCGATCAAGGCCATCCTGGACTCGCCGGACCTCCGCCTGGACGGATTCATCGGTCCCGGCCACGTGTCCACGGTGATCGGCTGCCGCCCCTACGAGTTCATCGCGCGTGATTACGGCAAGCCGGTGGTGACGGCAGGATTCGAGCCGCTCGACATCCTGCAGTCGATTTACATGCTGATGCTGCAACTCTCCCGGGGCGAGTCCATCGTCGAGAACCAGTACTCGCGGGTCGTGCCGTGGGACGGCAACCCGGTCGCCCTGAAGGCGATCGGCGAGACGATGGAACTGCGTCCTTACTTCGAGTGGCGGGGCCTGGGCTTCATCTCGCACTCCGCGCTGAAGGTCAGGGAGAAATACGCTGCCTTTGACGCCGAGCTGCTCTTCTCCGTGCCGGGCGTCCGGGTCGCCGACCCGACGGCCTGCCAGTGCGGCGAGGTACTCAAGGGCGTGCTCAAGCCGTGGGAGTGCAAGGTATTCGGCACCGCCTGCACCCCTGAGACACCGATCGGGACCTGCATGGTCTCGCCCGAGGGCGCCTGCGCCGCCTACTACAACTACGGCCGGCTCACCCGCACCCGGGTCAAGGAGGCGAGCCGGTCATGACAGCAGGTCGGCTGGATCACCCGGCTGCCCGCCAGCCCGCCGATGAGGCGGCCGGCCCCCAGTCCCCGCCCGCTGAGGCCGGGGAGGCCAGCTGGGTACAGCAGGCACTCCGCGAGCACGACGAGCAGGCCAGGGAAGAGCTGGCCAGGCAGCAGGAGCAGGCCGGGAACCACGAGCAGGCCGGGAACCACGAGCAGGCCGGGAACCACGAGCAGGCCAGCCCTGGGGCGGCCCGGCACGTGCACCGCGGGTCACCGCAGCCGCTGCCCGGCACGGTGCGCGAGGAACTGGTGCTGGAGCGGATCGACCGGGCCCGGCGCAGCCGCCCGCGGGTCAGGGAGGACCGCATCACCATGTCGCACGGGGCGGGCGGCAAGGCGACGCAGACGCTGATCGAGGCGATATTCCTGGACGCCTTCCGCAACCCGCTGCTCGAGCCGCTGGAGGACGCTGCCCAGCTGCACGTGAACGGCTCCCGGCTGGCCATGACCACGGACTCCTACGTCGTGTCGCCGCTCTTCTTCCCCGGCGGCGACATCGGGGACCTCGCGGTGAACGGAACGATCAACGACCTGTCCATGGCCGGGGCCGTGCCGGTCTGCCTGTCCGCCGGGTTCATTCTGGAGGAGGGCTTCCCGGTCGCGGATCTGAGCCGGATCGTCGCGTCCATGCGAGCCGCCGCCGACCGGGCCGGCGTCCAGATCGTCACCGGCGACACCAAGGTGGTGGAGCGGGGCAAGGCTGACGGCTGCTACATCAACACGGCCGGGCTCGGCCTGATCGAGGGCGACCTGCTGCTCGGCGTCGCCCAGGCCAGGCCGGGAGACGTGATCATGGTGTCCGGGCCGATCGGCGATCACGGCGTGACGATCATGCTGGCCCGCGGCGAACTCGGCATCGAGGCCGACGTGACGTCGGACACCGCGCCGCTGCACGGGCTGGTCGCCGACCTGCTGGCGCAGGCCGACGGCGTCCGCGCGCTGCGCGACGCCACCAGGGGCGGCGTCGCTACCATCCTGAACGAGATCGCCACCGCCGCCAGCGTGGGAATTCTCGTGAACGAGGATGACATCCCGGTCCGGGCCGCCGTGCGCGGTGCGTCGGAACTGCTGGGCATCGATCCGATGTACGTAGCCTGTGAGGGCAGGCTCGTGGCCGTCGTCGACCCGGCCCACGCGGAGCGGGCCCTGGCTGCGCTGCGCGGCCACCCGCAGGGCGCGCAGTCGGCCATCATCGGGCACGTCACGGCGGAGCCGCCGGGAATTGTCCAGCTGAAGACCGCCTTCGGCGGCACCCGGATCGTCGACCTGCTCGTCGGCGATCCGCTGCCGCGGATCTGCTGAACCTGCCGTGACCGGACCGTGCTGGCCGGCGCCGAGCTGGCGGGCACCAAGCTGAGAGAGTACCGAGTGCATGAGCTAGCTATCACCGAGGGCGTCGTCAGCGCCGTCACCGGGCGCCTCCCGGACCAGCGGATTACCTGCGTCCGGCTGGAGATCGGAGCACTGTCCGGCGTCGTGGCCGATTCGGTCCGGTTCTGCTTCGAGCTGGTGACCGAGGGCACGAATCTGGAGGGCGCCCGCCTGGAGATCACCGAGCCGCGCGCGCTGTGCCGGTGCCGGGTGTGCGCGTCCGAATTCGAGCCGGATGCCCCGATTGCCATCTGCCCGTGCGGCAGTGTCGAGGTCACCGTGCTGACCGGGCAGGAACTCACGATCACCTCCGTCCAGGTGGCATGACATGTGCGCGACATGCGGCTGCTCGGGCGACGCGGTTGTCCGGCTGATCGCGGACGACCCCGGCGATGACCTCAGTGCCGGGACCGGCCACGACCACGGCACCGGCCACGACCACGACCACGACCGTGAGCACAGCCACGAGCACGACCTCGGCCTCGGCCCGGGCCGCAGTCACGGCCATGAGGGAGTTCACGTCGAGGTGCCGGCCTCGGCCGGCACGGCCAGGACCGTTCAGCTGCAGGAACGGGTACTCGCCAAGAATGACCAGCTCGCCGGGCTGAACCGGGCCTGGCTGCGACAGCGCGGGATTCTCGCGGTGAACCTGATGAGCTTCTCCCGGTGCGGGCAAGACGACGCTGCTGGAGCGGACGACCAGGGAGCTGGCCGGCCGGGTCGCGATCTCGGTCATCGAGGGCGACCAGGAAACCACGCTGGACGCGCGGCGGATCCTCGCCGCGGGCAGCAACGTGGTCCAGATCAACACCGGGGCAGGCTGTCACCTCGACGCCGACATGCTGGCGCGCGGGCTGCGCAGCCTCGATCCGCCCAGCGGTTCCATCGTCGTGATCGAGAACGTCGGCAACCTGGTCTGCCCGGCCCTGTTCGACCTAGGGGAGGATGCCCGGGTCGTACTGGCCTCGGTGACCGAGGGAGCGGACAAGCCGCTGAAGTATCCGCGCATGTTCCGGCAGGCCGGCCTGGTCCTGCTGAACAAGACTGACCTGCTGCCCTACGTGGACTTCGACGTCCGGGCCTACGGACGCGATCTGCGCCAGGTCGCCCCCGATGCCCTGCTGATGCAGGTGTCCGCCACCAGCGGCGACGGCATGCAGGAGTGGTACGACTGGCTGCGCCGCCGGACGCCGGCCCCGCTCAGATAAGGCCTGACCGCCTGCGGCAGCTCAGCTACCCGCGGCGTCCCTGGCGGCGGCGATCACGGCCTGACCGAAGCTGATCCCCCCGTCGTTGCAGGGCAGGCGTCCGTGCACGAGTACCCGGAAGCGTTTCGTTTCGAGGCAGTCAAGAGTCCGCGCGGTCAGCAGCTGGTTCTGGAACACCCCGCCGGATAGCGCCACGGTGTCCAGGCCGGTGCGCTCCCGCAGCAGCACGCAGGCGTCCCCGATCATCGCGGCGACGCCATTGTGGAACCTCGCGGCGATCACGGCCGGGCTGACGCCCGCGGTCAGCTCATCGGCCGCGGCCCGGACCAGGTCGCGGCCCCGGGCGCGCAGCGGCGACGAGCCCGTCACGGCGGCCCGGTAGCAGCCGCGCTCTCCCGCGTCGGCGAGCTGCTCGAGCTCGATGGCGGCCTGGCCCTCGTACCTGATCGCGTCCCGCACGCCCAGGATGGCGGCGACCGCGTCGAACAGCCGTCCGGCACTGGAGGTGAGCGGCGAGTTGATGCCGCGCCGGGCCATGGCCAGCATGGCGGGCCAGGCGGTCTCGTTGCGCAGCGTCACCGGCAGGCCGGGCGGCGGCCCGTCGGGGTAGGCGGCAGCCAGGTAGCTGGCCGCCATCCGCCATGGCTGCCTGATCGCCGCCGTGCCGCCGGGCATCGGCACCGTCTCCAGGTGCCCCGCCCGCTCGAACGAGGTGAGGCCGGCGATCAGGAACTCGCCGCCCCAGATCGTGCCGTCCGTGCCGTAGCCGGTTCCGTCGAAGGCCACGCCGATGACCGGTCCGTGCTCGCCGTTGTCGGCCAGGCAGGACGCGATGTGGGCGTGATGGTGCTGGACGCCGATGAGCTCCACGTCGGCCAGGCCGGCCGCGTACTTCGTGGACAGGTACTCGGGGTGCAGGTCGTGCGCCACGACCCGGGGCGTGATATCGAACAGCCGCCGGAAGTGCTCGATGCCCTCGGTGAACGAGCGCAGCGTCTCGGCGTTCTCCAGGTCGCCGATGTGATGCGACACGAAGGCGCGCTGCTCCTTGCCGAGGCAGAACGTGTTCTTCAGCTCGCCGCCGCACGCCAGCACCGGCCGGCTGAAGCTGACCGGGACCCCGAGCGGCTCGGGCACGTAGCCGCGGGAGCGGCGCAGCACTGACTCGCGGCCGCGGACCGCGCGCACGACCGAGTCGTCGGTGCGGATGTGGATGGCCCGGTCGTGCAGCAGGAACGCGCCGGCGATCCCGGCCAGCCGCTGCAGCGCGTCCTCGTCCCGGTAGGCAATCGGCTCGTCGGAGACGTTCCCGCTGGTCAGGACGATAGGACCGGCCGCCTCGCGGACCAGCAGGTGATGCAGCGCGGTATACGGCAGCATGATCCCGAGCTGCCGGTTGCCCGGTGCGACAGACGGCGCGACTGTGCCTGCGCTGTCATCGCCGTCCGCGCGGCGGGGCAGCAGCACGATGGGCCGCCTGCTGCTGGCCAGCAGGACCGCGGCCGCGGCGTCGACCTGGCCGAGGCGGCCGGCCGCGGCCAGGTCGGCGACCATCACCGCGAACGGCTTGTCCTCACGGTGCTTGCGCTGGCGCAGTGCGGCGGCCGCGTCCTCGTTCGCCGCGTCGGCCGCCAGGTGATATCCGCCGATGCCCTTGACCGCCAGCACCTGGCCCGCTCGCAGCAGCGTCGCCGCCGCCGCGATGGGATCAGCCCCGGCCTGCTGGCCCGCCAGCGGCGCTCCGGTGGCGTCCAGCAGCCGGAGCCGGGGACCGCAGGCCGGGCAGCAGACCGGCTGGGCATGGAACCTGCGGTCGGCCGGGCTGGCGTACTCGGCGGCGCACTGGTGGCACATCCGGAAGCTGCTCATCGTGGTCAGCGGACGGTCGTAGGGCACATCCCGCACGATGGTGAAACGCGGGCCGCAGTTGGTGCAGTTGATGAACGGGTAGCCGAACCGCCGGTCGTCGGGATCCGCTAGCTCACGCAGGCAGTCAGCGCAGGTCGCGCTGTCGGCGGACACCAGCGCCCGGCGCTCGCCGCCCGCCGCGCTCGGCGCCATGGCGAACGCGGCCGACCCCGTCGGGCCCAGGGCTGCCGTGGTCACCCGCTCGATCCTGGCCAGCGGCGGAGCCTCCTTCTCCAGCCGCAGCAGGAACGAGCTGACCGCCTCCGGCGGACCCTCCACCTCGGCAAATACCCCATCTATGTCGTTACCGACGAGACCGCCGAGGCCGAGGCTGGTGGCGAGAGAGTAGACAAACGGGCGGAAGCCGACTCCCTGGACGACTCCCTGAACCCGGACCGCGGTCCGTATCCGCTCGCTCACCAGTCCAGTGTGGCGCCATCGCCGCCGCGGCTGCCCGGCAGAGCCGCGCTAAGCCCCCGGATTCCGGGGATCTCGAAGACTTCAGGGGAAATGCGCCAGCTAAGTCTTCGAGATCATGATGCGGTGCGGCCGGCACGCGAGGCGGGTAGATAACCGGTGCCGGGCCGCCTGGCCTGGTGAAGCGGAACGCGAGGGACGCATTGATGATCGGCTCGGAAGCCGCGCATGCTGAGCCAGCGTCCTTCGACAGCGTCATGGCGCACGTCGCCCAGGGTTTCGAGGTGACCGGCGTCGCCATCCTGGTGCTCGGCGTCCTCTGGTCATTCGTGCTGGCAGTGATCGCCTGGCGGCGATCCGGCCGCGGCGCAAACGCCTACCGCGTCCTGCGGACGGCCTTCGGCGGCACCATCCTGCTGGGCCTGGAGATCCTGGTGGCGGCCGACCTGGTCCGCACGGTCGTCGTCGACCCCACGCTCGACAACGTGCTCAGCCTCGGACTTATCGTGCTGATCAGAACATTCCTGAGTTTCTCCCTGGAGACCGAGATCGAGGGCGTGCCGCCGTGGCGGCGGGCCATGGGCACCGGCGCCGGCGTACTCCGCCGGGCTTCGGGCAGCGCGCTGGGCCCCGACCTCAGCGCCGAGTTCAGGCCCGGCTCCGGCGCCGGCCCGGATCCCGGAACTGGCCCGGCCTGATCGCCGCACGACTCCGCGTCCTGGCGGCGATGACCCTGCTGGCAGACTGAGATCGTGCGCAAGATGGCAGAACCGGACGTAGTGGCCGGCTCGGCCGGGGAGACGGCGGCCATCATGGCGTTCTGGCAGGAAATAGGGCTGCCCGGACTGATTGACGTCCATACCCACTTCATGCCGGTCAACGTGCTGGCGAAGGTCTGGTCCTACTTCGAGACCGGCCAGTCCGGGCGGCGCTGGCCGATCGCCTACCGGCTGCCCGAGGAACGGCGGCTGGCGCTGCTGCGGGAGTTCGGGGTACGGAAGTTCAGCGCGCTGCTCTACCCGCACAAGCCCGGCATGGCCGCCTGGCTGAACTTGTGGGCCGCTGACTTCGCCGCCCGCACCCCGGACGCGCTGCACAGCGCCACGTTCTTCCCCGAGCCGTCCGCCGCCAGCTACGTGGCCTCGGCCATCTCCGGCGGCGCCCGGCTGTTCAAGGCGCATCTGCAGGTCGGAGGCTATGACCCGCGTGATGACCTGCTCAAGCCGGTCTGGGGACAGCTCGCCGATGCGGGCGTGCCGGTGATCGTGCACTGCGGATCCGCGCCGACGCCCGGCGCGCACACCGGGCCGGGCCCTTTCGGCGAGGTGATGGCCGCGCATCCGCGGCTGACGGCGATCATCGCGCACCTCGGCGCGCCGGAGTACGCCGACTTCCTTGACCTCGCCGAGCAGTACCCCAGCCTCTACCTCGACACCACGATGGCCTTCACGGAGTTCATCGACAACCCGAGGCCGTTCCCGAAGGCGCTGCTGCCCCGGCTGGCCGCTGCCGCGGACCGCATCCTGCTCGGCACCGACTTCCCGAACATCCCGCACCCCTACCTGCATCAGCTGGCCGTGCTGGCCCGCCTCGACCTCGGCACGCCCTGGCTGCAGGCGGTCTGCTACCAGAACGCGGCCCGGCTGCTGCAGCTGTGACCGCGGCTAGCGCAGCCCGGCGAGCAGGTCGTCCTCGGGCAGCGGTGCACCGGTCGTGTCCCTGGCCCGGATGAAGCTCTCCCGCCCGAACGCTGACTCGGCGATCTCCGGCGGCAGCTTGCTGAACCAGGATTCCTGGATCTGGCTGGCGTGCGCGAACAGCGCGTCCCGCTTGCGGCTCAGCACCGGGCGGATGTCGACGGTCGTGGTGATGCGCCGCTCGGCCTCTTCCGCCTGCCGGCGCATCTCCGGCGTGAACGTGTCCTCGCCGGGCACGTCGGCGCCGAGCTCCCGCAGCGCCGCCATCACCTTCCGCCAGTCGCTGCCGCGCATGGCGGTCAGGTAGAGCTTGGCCGGGATGGGGAACGCCTCCACCGCGGCCATCGTGCACCTGGCCGCATGCACGTGATCCGGATGCTGGTACATCCCGTCGGGGTCGTAGGTCATGACGACCTGCGGGCGGTACTCCTCGATCACCGCCCCGATCCGCGCCGCTACCTGAGGCAGGGGCACATTGCAGAACGCGTCCGGCCGGTCCTTGTAGTCCCAGTCCGGCATGCCCGAATCGTGGTATCCCAGCAGCTCGAGGTGGCTGACCCCGAGGATCTTGGCTGCCTCGCGGAGCTCGCTGAGCCGCAGCTGCGCCACCGACTCCTCGCGGTGACCGTCGTCGCCCGGCTTGACGCCACCGGGAGCATCGCCGAACTCCCCGTTCGTGCAGGTCACGACGATCGTCCGGACGCCTTGATCGGAATACAGGGCCAGCACGCCGCCGGTGCTTGACGCCTCGTCGTCGGGATGCGCGTGCACGGCCATCAGGGTCAGGGGCTGAGTCATGCCCCAAGCCTGCCCGATCATGCCGACAGTCGGGCCAGCGGCCTGCCCGGAAGGCGCAGGCCTGCGGGTCCGGGCAGTGATCTGATAGGAGAGGCGAAACGGAAGCGCTGGCCTCCCGCCCGAGCAGGCCGGCGGCACCGGATTCCGGCAGGAGGCAGGCCGTGGGCTCAGGGCCGGCTGGACCGCGTGCGGATCAGCCGCCGGAGCAGCTGCTGGCCGCGGCGCGCGAGCGTGCTCTCGAACGGCTGACCGCGCTGGAGCGGGAGTACCAGGGCATCGTCGAGGCGTCCAGGTCGGCGAATGCCGACGACGAGCACGACCCGGAGGGCGCCACGATCGCCTTCGAGCGGCAGCACGTCATGTCGCTGCGCAGCCAGGCACAGCAGCAGCTGGCCGACATTGACGCCGCGACGCGGCGGCTGAGCGATGGTACCTACGGACGCTGCCAGCGCTGCGGGCGGCCGATAGCGCCCGAGCGGCTGGCGGCCCGGCCCACCGCCGTGACCTGCGTCAGCTGCGCAGCCGGTCGCTGACGCTAGACGCCGCCCTCGGCGGGGCCGGCCGGATGGCCCGTCGCCGGCGGCGGCACGTCCGGGGCCGGCAACGGCGTCCCGATCGGGCCGGGCCGCCACAGCGTGCCGAGCGTGCCCTGGGCCGCCTCGGTCCCGTGCGTGCCGCCGCCCGCCCCGCGCAGGATGTAAGCAGCGCCCACCGCGATCAGCGCCCCGGCCAGCGGGCCGGCCAGGTAAGCCCACCACGAGTTCCAGTCGCCGAGGACGAGCGCCGGGCCGAGCGAGCGAGCCGGATTCATGGAGGCTCCGCTGACCGGCGCCCCGAACAGGCCGGCCAGGGCGATGAAGCTGCCGACGCCGAAGGCGGCCACCGGCCCGAGCTGCTGGGCGCCAGAAGCGGTCCCGAGTATGACGCTGACCAGGCCGAACGTGAGCAGTGCCTCCCACAGCATGGCCGTGACCGCCGAGACGCCTGGACCGGGCATGGTCAGCCCGGCATCGCCGTGCCTGCCGATGAGGGCCCACAGCAGCAGCGTGGCCAGCACGGCGCCCGCCAGCTGGGCCACGACGTAGGCAGGGAGCCGCTTCCACGGGAAGTTGCCGCGGATCGCGAACGCCATGCTGACCGCCGGGTTGAGATGCGCGCCGGAGACCGCGCCCATGAACAGGATGATCGCCATGACCATCAGCGCGGGCGCCACCACCTGGGCGGGGACAGGAATGACGTGGCCGCCGAACCTGGCGTTCACCTGGCCGGCGCCGACGGCGACCAGCACGAGCAGGAAGGTGCCGAGCAGCTCGGAGAACAGCCGCCGCCACTCATAGCTCTCGTCCCAGAAGTCGAACTGGCGGGCCACGGCATTGGGCTGGCCGATGGAGCGCAGCGCCACGTCCGCGTGCCGGGCTAGCCGGGCGACTTGCATCTGCTCGGCGGCCAGCCGCGCCGGGTCGGGCGACGTCTGCGGCTGGGGTGATGCCGATCCCCGCGATGGCCCCTGCGGCCCCGGCGTCGCTGTAGCGATGGCGCTCCTCCCTCCGCTCGGTTGACGCAGATCCTATGGCCGCGCGGGCGCGCTGAGGAAGACCACCGGGCGGGCGCGCTGAGGGCCGGGAATCGCTAGCCGTCAGCCATCCGGTCGAGGATCTCGCGGACCAGGTGCATCGTGGTGTGCGGGTGCAGGAAGGCGAACCTGGCTACGGTCTTTCCCTCCCACGACGTGGGCGGCATGAAGGCCACCTGATCGTCCAGCAGCTGATCGGCCCAGCGCGCATAGTCGGCCGGCCCCCAGCCGAGCCGCCGGAACAGCACGACAGACAGGTCAGGCTCGCGGATGAGCTGCAGGTCCGGCCGGGAGGAGATCTCGGCGGCAGTCTGCCTGGCGAGCAGGATCGCCCGCTCGATGGCCTCGGAATAGGCACGGACGCCATGCACGCAGAGCGAGAACCACAGCGGCAGGCCGCGAGCCCGCCGGGTCAGGTGGTAGGCGTAATCGGTCGGGTTCCACTCGGCCGGATGATCGTGGATGACATCCAGGTAGGACGCGTCCTGCCGGTGCACCGACCTGGCCAGGGCCGGCTCCCGGTACAGCAGCGCCGCGCAGTCGAACGGGGCGAAGAGCCACTTGTGCGGGTCCACCACGAAGGAGTCGGCATGCTCGATGCCGGCGTAACGGTCCCGGACGCTCGGCGCGAACAGGCCCGCGCCGCCGTAAGCGCCGTCCACGTGCAGCCAGAGGCGGTGGCGCCGGGCCACCTCGGCCACGCCCGCCAGGTCATCGATGATGCCCGCGTTCGTCGTGCCGGATGTCGCCACCACCGCCGCGATGGACGACGGATCGGCGTCCGCGTCGATCACCTGCGCCGTGGCCGTGCCGGTCAGCCGGTGACCGGAAGCCTGGACCACGAGCGCGTCCATTTCCAGCAGCCGGAGCGTGTTCAGCACCGAGGAATGCGCGTCAGCGCTGACGAGCACCCGCCAGCGCCGCTGTCCTTCCTGCTGGCCGGGCCGGCGCTTGGCCATCTCGCGCGCGACGGCCAGAGCCGACAGGTTCGCGGCGGACCCGCCGGAGACGAAGCACCCGCCGGCCCGGCCGGCATCCCGGCCCGGTCGGCGATCAGCCGGAGCACCTGGTTCTCGGCGTGAATGGCGCCGGCCGCCTCCAGCCACGAGATGCCCTGGATCGAGGCGCAGGAGACGAGCATGTCGAAAAGCAGCGCGGCCTTGGTGGGCGCTGCCGGGATGAAGCCGAGGAAGCGCGGGCTGTCCGCCGAGATGACGGCCGGCGCGAGCGTCGCCGCGTAGGCGCCGAGCACCTGGTCAGGGTCGTGACCGCTGTCCCCGAGCAGCCCTTCCAGGGCCACGTCCAGGCGGGCCGGGTCACGCGAGCCCTTGTCCAGCGGCACGGGGTCAAGCCGCAGCCGGTTCTCGGCGTAGGCGAGTACCGACCTGATCATCTGCTCTGTCGTCGAGTCCACGCTGTGCATGGGCGAGAAACTACCCGGACCCCTCAGCCCCTGCATCCCCTGGCCGGGCATCCTCCGGCCCGGCATCCTCCGGCCCGGCATCCTCCGGCTCCGCAACCCAGGCCGAGAACACGGGCAGGCCGTGCCAGGGGCTGCGGCCGTGCTGCCGGGCCGGCCGCTCCGGCTGGCTGGTCGCGACGGCCACGACCGCGTACGGATGCCCGAAGCGCAGCTCCGCGACCCGGCGCGGGCCGCGGCCCCGCACGACGCTCATCCGGACGGCGGTGGCGGTGACCGCCGCCGCCTCGAAGCCGGTCCGGTGATAACGGGCCATCGCTGCCTGTCTCGCCTCCGCGGGATTCGCGCCGGCCAGCGCGCGGGCGGCCGCGGCGAAGCCGAGCGCGGGATCACTGCCCAGGTCATGATGGCTGCGCGCGGACCAGGCCGGGAGAACGGCGGTGCAGGCATCCTGGCTGTCCCGTGCCGACAGCTCCTCGCGGATGGCCCACAGCGGCCCGTCGCCCAGCGGCAGCTCGGACAGTGGCCGGCGCCGGATGTCCGCGCCGTCCGCGTGCGCGCAGCCGATGCGGTAGGCGGCGGCCAGCACGCCGGCCGCCGGGACATCGGGAGCGGCGGCCACCGAGCACACGATCAGGCCGTCGGCGGCGGCGATGTGGACGGCCAGGTCCCCAGGGTCCTGCGCGGCGATGAACTGGACATGCCCGTGCTCCGGGGTGCGCAGGACCTGACGGAGCCGCGATGCCCACGGGCTGGCCGCGCCCAGCTCGCGAGCCGGGGCGAGCCCGAACGGGACCTGCCAGGAGACCCTGGTCGCCAGAGCGGTGGCCAGCACCAGGTAGACCCGCGGATCGACCTGCACGGGAAACCGCTCGATCAGCCCGAACGAGTGCTGCCGCGCCCAGCTGTCCAGCTCGGCCGGGGCCGGCAGGTCGCCGGTCTGCACGGCTGCGGGCAGGGCGGCCCGCCACTGCTCGAACCGCGGCCCGGCCGGGACATGGCGAGCCTGCCAGACGGCTGCCGCGGCCGCGACCTGAGGGTGCGGCCGGGAAAGCAGGTCGGCTGCAGCCTGCCGGGCGGCCTCGGGATCGCAGCCGAGCACCTCGGCCAGCATGGCGCGATCAGCTCCGCCGGCGGCCGGGGCGCACAGTGCCAGCAGCAGCCAGGCCGCCAGCGGGGATGCGACGTGGTGCCGCTGGCCGATAGCGGCATGCAGGCGGCCCGCGTAGCTGATCAGGCCGGCCCGGATCGACGCGTCAGGGGTCACTGGGGTCACCATGCCACTGTGCCCCATGCGGCCGGCCCAGGTTGCCCTATGTCACGATGGCGCTGTGTCACGATGGCGCTGTGTCACGATGGCGCTGTGTCACGATGGCGCTGTGTCACGATGGCGCTGTGTCACGATGGCGCTGTGTCACGATGGCGCTGTGTCACGATGGCGCTGTGTCACGATGGCGCTGTGTCACGATGGCGCTGTGTCACGATGGCGCTGTGTCACGATGGCGCTGTGTCACGATGGCGCTGTGTCACGATGGCGCGCTGCCGCCCGGACCTCACGCGTAAGGAGCAATCACGATGACGGTCGCTGACCTGCTCGCCGATGCCTTCGACCGGATACACCAGGTCACGCACGCTGCCGTGGACGGCCTGACTGCGAAGCAGCTCGCGTTCCGGCCCGAGCCGGACGCGAACACCCTCGCGTGGCTGGTATGGCACCTGACCCGGATCCAGGACGATCACGTGTCCGACCTCGCCGGCCGGGAGCAGGTCTGGACCGCGGGCGGCTGGGCAGCACAGTTCGGGCTGCCGTTCGACCCGGCCGAGACGGGCTACGCACACTCGGCTGAGCAGGTCGCCCAGGTGACCGTCGACTCCGCCGAGCTGCTCACCGGCTATTTCGACGCCGTTCATGAGCAGACGCTGCGTTATGTCCGCAGCCTCACCGGCGGCGACCTGGACCGGGTTATCGATGACTCATGGGATCCGCCGGTGACGCGCGGGGTGCGCCTGGTCAGCGTCATCTCCGATGATCTCCAGCACGCCGGGCAGGCGGCTTACCTGCGTGGCCTCGTCACTGCTCTGTAGCACTGGCGTCGGCTGACGGCGGGCGCCGGCCGAGCAGCACGAACGTGAACAGGCCGGCGGCCAGGACCAGGAAGGCGGCGAGGAACAGCGCCGCGTGCAGCCCGTCGTAGAACGCGCTGTATGCGGCGTGGATGACCTCCTGCACCAGCTTGCCCTCGCCTGCCGGTCCCGCGCCTTTGGCATGGCTGCTGGACGGCACGGTGCCCGTCTCGATCGCGTTAATCACGATCGACTGGAAGGTGGCCGGGATGCCGAGATGCTGCAGCCTGCTGATGAGGCTGGAGTGCAGCTGCGCGTTGACCAGGGCGCCCAGGATCGCCACGCCCGTCACGGCCCCGATCTCCCGGCTGGTATTCGTGGCCGACGCCGCCATGCCCGAGCGCTCGGGCGGCACCGCCGAGAGAGCGGAGGAAGTAATGGGGACGACGGTCGTGCCGATTCCCACGCCGGTTAGGGCCAGGGCCAGGGCCAGCGGGCCATACGGCGGATTGGGGCTCAGGGTCAGCGTGGTGAGCAGCAGGCCGGCGCTGAACAGCAGGCAGCCGATGAAGATGGACCACCGCGGGCCCGCCGTGGTGGTCCAGCGGCCGGCCACCAGGGATGCCGCGATCATCAGCGTGGTCATCGGCAGGAACACCAGGGCGATCTGATAGCCCGTGTCGCCGACGACCTCCTCAAGGTAGAGGGCGGTGAAGAAGAAGACGGCAAAGGTCGCGAAATATGCGCAGAACGCCACGATATTCGCGCTCAGGAAACGCGGGACGCGGAGGTATCTGAGGTCGAGCAGCGGGTACGCGGCCCGGCTCTCCCACCAGAAGAACGCAGCGGCGGCGACCGCGCTGACGCACAGCAGCAGGAGCACCGCGGGTGACCCGAATCCCGAATCCTCGCCGCCGATGATCGCGAAGACCAGGGCACTCAGCGCGCCCGCGCCCAGCGCCGTACCGGCGATGTCCACCCGGTGCGCGTCCGGATCGGCATTCTCCGGCAGCACGATCAGGCAGGCCGCGAAGGCAACGAGCCCGAACGCCACGTTGAACCAGAAGATGGCATGCCAGTTCCAGACTCCCACCAGGGCGCCCCCGATGACGGGGCCGACGGCGAGGGCGAGGCCGGACACGCCGGCCCAGACGCCCACCGCCCGGGTCCGGGTCCGCTCGTCGGCGTACAGGTGGCGCAGCATCGACAGGGTGCCCGGCTCGCTCGCGGCAGCGCCCAGGCCCATCACCGCCCGTCCCGCGATCAGCACGCCGGGATTCGGGGCGAGCGCCGACAGCACCGACCCGGCGCAGAAGATGCCGATGCCGATGAGCATGACCCGCTTACGGCCGAATTCGTCGCCCACCATCCCGAAGCCGAGCATGGCGCTGGCGAAGGTCAGGGCGTACGCGCTGACCACCCACTGCAGCGCCGTCACGCCAGCGTGCAGGTCAGCCTGCACGCTGCCGAGGGCCACGCTCACGATCGTGTTATCGAGGAACGTCAGGAACAGCACGGCGACGAGCACGCCCAGCGCCATCGCGCGACCGCCGTGGCGCGACGTCACCGCCTGTTCGGCTGATGCTCCTGCCGAGCGGACCACCCGGCTAGCTCGCGGCTTTGCAGGCTGCGGGCAGGGACTTGGTGCTGCCGCCGTTCTCCAGCGCCAGCAGGCCGCAGAAGCTGGCGACGCCGACCTTCCAGGTGCCGTCCTGGTACACGGCGGTGCCAGCCTGGTTCGGCAGCGCGGGCGAGCCGCTGACCAGGATCGAGTAGCTGACCTTGGCCTCGGCTGGCGAGACGACGGTGACCTTGCTGACCTTGGCGCTGGCCTCGCTGGCCAGGCTGGATCCGGCCATGGACTTGATCACCGCGGCGAACTCGGACCCGTCCTGCAGCAGCGCGACCCGCCTGGTAACCGGGGTCTTGGCATCGAAGAAGGCCACCCAGTTCGCGGCTACCTGACTGGCGGCAGCCGACGTGCTGGACGAGGACGCCGAGCTGCTCGCCGGGGCCGAGGTGGCCGGGGCGCTGCTGGACGCCGCGCCGGAACTGGAGCTTGAGCTGGAGCTGCTGGGACTGCTGCTCCCGCATGCGGCCGCACCGAGGCCAACCGCGCACGCGAGCAGTACCAGCGAGAGCGGCCGAAGTGGTTGCATACGGCTATCTTCCAACGTTCCCTGAGGTTCGGTTAATCCGGGCTGCCCGGCAAAGGGCAAACCGTGCGACTCCCGCGCGCATTCCCTCCGCTTCCCGTCACCTGAAACACTTCCTGGCTGATGGCGGGGCCTGGTCCGCCCGCGCCACCGCATCCAGGCAAGCGTGGGATGCTTCGGTCGTGTCTGACCTTAAGGCTCTCCGGGACCGCATGCGCGCCTTTAGCGAGGAGCGGGACTGGGGACGATTCCACGACCCTAAGTCCGTGCTGCTCGCGCTCGTCGGCGAGGTGGGCGAGCTCGCCGAGTTGTATCAGTGGCTGCCGGCCGAATCGGTCGGTGACCTGGCGCGGCGCGAGCCGCTGCGGACCAGGTCGGCGGAGGAAATGGCCGACGTCCTGCTGTACCTCGTGCTGCTGGCCGACGTACTCGGCATCGATCTCGCCGAGGCGGCGAACGCCAAGCTCACCGAGGCGCAGCGCCGGTACCCGCCGGGTGCCGCCGGCGGATCAGCGCCGTCGCGCCACTGACCAGGGCCCAGCCGGCCGCGCTGGCTGCTCCACGATCGGGAGGTGGTGCCGCCACTCGGCGTTCAGGTAGTCACACCCGGCATTCAGGTAGTCAATGGCGTTCTTTATCGCCGCATTGAATCCGTAGCTGTACTCGGGCACGACAAAGATGAATGCGTCCGCCCGGCCGATAGTCGCGTTCCGGTCCCTGATGCTCTCATGAACGTAACTCAGGACGTGCCCCAGAGTGACTCCAGCGAGCTGTCCACGGTCGCGGCGAGCGCCCCGAGCCTGGGCACGACAGGGGGCGGCGGCACGGCTTCCACGATGTCGCAGTGCGCGAGCTCAGCGGTGCCGAGGAACCGGCTGAGCTGTGCGTAGCTGTGCCGGTCATCCCGCGCTGCCCGGTGGTGATGCAGGCGCAGCGGCGCGTAGAGATAGAGCTGGTCGCGGGCCCGGGTGACCGCGACATAGAACAGCCGGTGCTCCTCGGCCAGTCCGGCCCGGCTCGACAGCGCCATGTCACTGGGCACGGCACCGTCAATCAGCTGCGGAAGATGCACAACCGGCCATTCGAGGCCCTTGGCCGAGTGCATGGTCGAGATGATCAGGTAGTCGTCATCCAGCCGGGGACGGCCGGCCAGGTCAGATCCGGAGACCGGCGGATCGAGTGTCAGCTCCACCAGCGCGTCCTGCAGGGACGGCCTGCTGGCCGCCGCGTCGGCCAGCCGCTGGAGGTCCTCCAGGCGGATGTCGGCATCGGCGTACCGCGCGCGGAGCGGGTCATGCAGCGCGGCCAGGATCGCGGTGGCGCGCTCCGCTGTCCGTTCCACGGCCGCGGCGGCCGTCAGCCGGCCGACGGTAGCCGAGACTGCTGGCTCGGGCCTCGGTGGCAGCTGCAGCGCCGCCTCCGGCCAGCGATCCAGCGGCGACGGCTCCGGCAGCCGGAGCGCGTCGATGACGCGCCGGGCCAGTACCGGCCCGATGCCCTCGTGCAGCCGGAGCAGCCGGAACCAGGCGATGTCATCGGCCGGATTGGCCACGATCCTGGCCGCCGCCAGGAAGTCCTTGACGTGCGCGGCCTCGGTGAAGCGCAGTCCGCCGTACTTCACGTACGGGATGGCGCGGGCGGACAGCTCGATCTCGAGCACGTCGCTATGGTTGGCCGACCGCACCAGAACGGCCTGCTGCTGCAGCCGGATGCCGGACTCGTAGGCCTCCAGCACCCGCCCGCAGATCTCGCGCGCCTGAGTCGCCTCGTCATGGCAGCGCACCAGCTGGGGTGGTGCCCCGGTGCCGCGGTCAGCCACCAGTGCCAGCTCCAGGCCAGCTGACTGCGGCCGTACCTGGTTGGCCAGCGCGAGCAGCGCCTGCCGGGACCGGTAGTTCCTGGTCAGCCTGACGATGGTCAGGCCGGGGTAGTCAGCGGAGAGCTGCCGCAGGTGCGCGGGATCTGAGCCGCGGAAGGCATAGATGGCCTGCGCGTCATCGCCTACGCAGGTCAGGCCGCGCCCATCGGGCCGCAGCAGCCGGACGATGTCCGCCTGGACCGCGTTGACATCCTGGTACTCATCGACCAGGACCGCGTCGAACATCTGCCGCAGCGCCGGGCCGCCGGCCGGGTCAGCCAGGGCTGCCCGCCACAGCAGCAGCAGGTCGTCGAAGTCGACCAGCCCGTGCCTCCGCTTGTAGCCGGCAAAGTCGCGGAACATCGCGCCCAGCTGGACGGTGAAGTTCCGGCACCACGGGAAGCCCGCGGCCACGACCTCCGGCACCGGCGTGTGGGTGTTCACGCACCGCGTGTAGATATCGGCGCACACCGCGGCCCGCGGTGCCCGGCGGCCGACCGCGACGAGATCATGCTCGCTGCGCAGGGTGTCCATGACGCCTGCCACATCGGCCGGATCGATCACGCTGAATTCCGGCGGCAGCGAGAACGACTCCGCATTCGCGCGGATGATGCGATGCGCGACGGCGTGAAAGGTGCCTCCGCAGATCCGGTCGGCCGCGGCGGTGCCCGGCGGCTGTGCCCTGGCCAGCATGTCGTCGGCCGCTCGCCGGGTGAAGGTCAGCAGCAGGATCCTGCTGGCCTGCACGCCCTGCTCGCGCAGCCACGCGGCCCTGGCCACCAGCGTGCCCGTCTTCCCGGTGCCGGCCCCGGCCAGCACCAGGAGCGGGCCACCCTGATGTGTTGCCGCCAGCCGCTGCTCATCATTCAGTCGCTCGAGCATGCTGGCCGGTGCGGTCACGAGCACTGACCCTAGCCAGCCACTCTGACATCGGGCCATCTTCGGGATTTCCGCGATTTCCGCCGCCGGGCTGTTAACCGCTGGTGCCCGCCAGGCGTCTTAGCAGCGTTGCGACGCAGATGCGCTACCGGAGCGGGGGCAGGCAAACGATGATCACCGGACCTGCCCGGCCGGACCGGCTGCGGCAACGTGCGCCAGCCGCTGCCGCCAGGACGCTGGCTCGGGCCAGGTCGGCGGCGGTCATCGGCTGCTGCCTGGCGGCGCTGCTGGGCGCGGGCCTCACCGCCCGGCCGGCTCGCGCCGCCAGTCCTGCTCCCGCGACCGCGATCGTTCTCACCGGCCATGACCTGCATGACGGGACGATCGTGCAGGCCGGCCCCACCTACTACATGTACGGGACGATGTATAAGTGCGGCTTCCAGTGGAACCACAGGAACACGCCGTTCTGCGGTTTCGGGGTGGAGTCGGCGAGGTCGCTGTCCGGTCCGTGGACCTACCGGGGCTTGCTGTTCTCCCCCAGGGCCCTGGACAACTGGGGACCGGACCGGGGCAGGACGTGGGACTGGGTGTGCGGCCGGGCGGGGACGGGATGCTTCAATCCGCGGATGGTGCGCCGCCCGGACGGGGTGTGGATGCTGTGGTTCAACGCACCGCGTGACAGCCTGGCCTATCGCGCGCCGGCCTACTACGTGATGGGATGCAACGGGCCGGCCGGGCCGTGCGGTTATCAGGCAGGCGGCCCGCATGGGTCGACCCACAAGCCAGCGCTGAGGCAATGCGACGACAACGGGGACTTCTCGATCATCACCAGCGGGCGGGCCGCGGCGATCATCTGCTCACAGGGCACCCTGGCGGAGCAGAAGCTCAACTACTGGTGGACCGATGGGACCGGGCAGGGCAGCACCGGCCTGGCCGGAGTGCATTTCGCGGCCGCGTCCGCCGCCGCGGCCGCCGTCGATGGCGAGGGGGTCGGCGCGTATCAGCTTCCGGGCGGCTCGTGGGAGATGGTGTACTCGACGCCCGGCTGCGGGTACTGCACCGGGCCGCCGCAGCTGAAAACCGCCGGCGGCGCGACCGAGGTGCAGGCCGGGTACTCGACCGCGCCGACCATGCTCGGGCCATGGACGCCGGGTCCTGCGAACGGAGGGCTGCTATCCACCGCCTACTGCACCGGGCAGCCGCGGACTGTGTTCACCGCCGACGGCCAGGCATGGGAGTGGATCGACCGGTGGACCGGTTCGGATAACGAGACCAGTGCATCGGTCATGCTGGAGCCGATGGCCGCCAGCCAGGCCGTCCCCAGCACCTGGACGTGCGCGGCGCCGTGAGCGACGCGCGTGCCTCAGCGAGCACGGCCGGCTCCGCGTCGGCCGTCCTCGCTGGCGGCATGCTGATCGGCTACCGGGCGCCGCTCCGGCGGCCGGGGCAGACTGGGAGGATGCGCATCACCGTGCGGGTACGCCCTGGCGCGCCGCGCACGGCCGTGGGCGGCGAACACGACGGCGCCCTGGTTGTCCGGGTCAGCGCCCGCGCCGTCGATGGCCGGGCAACCGCTGCCGCGCTGACCGCGATCGCTGCCGCCTTCGGCGTCCGGCGTGATGCTGTCACGCTGGTGACCGGGGCCGCGAGCCGTACCAAGATCGTCGATGTAGCGGGCGGGGACCCGTCCGTCCTCAGCCAACTGCTAGCGGCGGCCGGGGCCGCCGGCCGCTGAGCTGAGCGGGCGGCCACGCTGACTGACCGGCCCTGGTCACGGTCCGCCCACCACGAAATGCGCCCGGCTGGGGGGCGGCGCTTCGCCTGCCGTTACCCAGTACTCGGTGCCGTGCCACAGCAGGCCGTCCCACACTTCCCAGAACGCCGCCATCCGGTACACGCTATCGGGCGCGCGCACCTCGACCTGGGCCGCAGCCTTGCTGCCGCTCTCGATAACGGACAGCACGGCCAGATCACCCCAGGGCTCGGGGTAATCGCGCTGGAAGCCGACCACCTGCGCACGGCCGACCAGCCGCTCTGAGGTCGCCGGCATGTCCACGATGGCGTCGGGATGAACGATCGCCTCCGCCGCCTGCCAGTCGCGCGCCTGGTAAGCCTCATACAACTGCCGTACCAGCTGAGCTGAGCCCATTGGCACAGCTTGCCACGACTGCCGCCCACGGTCGGCAAGGTGGACGACCCGTAATATCCCCGACAGCTTCTGTGACAGCATGACCACGTGCAGATCGTCCGAACGCCCGCGGATCGCCTGACCGGGCTGCCAGATTTTCCCTACCGCCCGCACTCTGTCGATGTCGGCGGGCTGCAGCTCGCGTACGTGGAAGCCGGACCAGCCGACGGCGAGCCGGTGCTGCTGCTGCACGGCGAGCCGAGCTGGTCGTTCCTGTACCGCCAGGTCATGCCCGTGCTGGCCGACGCCGGGCTGCGCGCCATCGCTCCAGACCTGATCGGGTTCGGCCGGTCAGACAAGCCCGCCCGGATCGGCGACCACAGCTATGCCCGGCATGTCGAGTGGATCCGGGCATTCGCGTTCGACCAGCTTGACCTGCGCGGAGTCACTCTGGTCGGGCAGGACTGGGGCGGCCTGATCGGACTGCGGCTGGTGGCCGAGCATCCGGACAGGTTCGCCCGCGTGGTCGCCGCCAACACTGGCCTGCCCACGGGTGATCACCCGATGCCCGACGTCTGGCTGCGGTTCCGTGAGGTCGTGCGGACCGCGCCCGAGCTGAGCGTGGCCCGGCTGGTCCAGTCCGGCTGCCAGACCAAGCTGGCCGCCGACGTGCTCGCGGCCTATGACGCGCCGTTTCCCGATGAGGCGTTCCTGGCCGGCCCTCGCGCGATGCCCGGCCTGGTTCCCGCCTCCCCTGACGATCCGGCCGCGCCGGCCAACCGGGCTGCCTGGCAGCGCCTGGCCAGCTGGGATAAGCCGTTCCTGGTCGCGTTCAGCGATCGCGATCCGATCACCGGCGGGATGGCCCCGATCCTGAAGGCGGCGATCCCCGGCGCGGCGCGGCTCGACCATCCCGTGCTCAAGGGTGCCGGTCATTTCCTGCAGGAGGACGCCGGCCCGGAACTCGGCGCGATCATCGCTGACTTCGTCACGAGCCGGTTACCGGGCCCTGCATCCACCAGCAGCCCACCGGAAACGAGAGACTGATCGCCATGACAAGCGCCCTGGCCAGAAGCGGGAGACCGCACCGATGAGCAGGCGACGAGGTCTGAGCTATTCCCCAGCGTGGCGGTCGGGCACGAAGGTGGTGCTGCCTCCGCTGATCAAGTCGCTGATGAAGCGAGACTGGCAGGGCCATCAGTACTTCCCGCAACAGGGCGGCATGCTGGTAGCCGCCAACCACCTGTCCTACGCTGACTGGCCCGCGATGTCGTTGTTCGTGCATGAGGCGGGGCGCTACCCGGTGTTCCTGATCAAGGCGTCAGCGTTCGACGTGAAGCTCATCGGCCCGTTCCTGCGGGTCCTCGGCCAGCTGCCGGTGCGGCGCGGCGAGGCCGATGCGGCGCTGGTGCTCCAGGAAGGCGAGCAGGCCCTGGCCGCTGGTGAATGCGTGGTCATCTACCCGGAGGGCACGGCCACCCGCGACCCGGCCGGGTGGCCGATGGTAGCCAGGACCGGAGTGGCCCGGCTCGCGCTGGCCGCTGGCGTCCCGGTGATCCCGGTCGCCCAGTGGGGCGCCCAGGAGATCCTGCCTTACGGCAGCAGCAAGCCGCACCTGGTGCCGCGCCAGACCGTGCGCATGCTAGCCGGGCCGCCGGTAGACCTGACCGCGTTCGAGGGTGTACCGCTCAGCCGGGATGTCCTGCGGGGCGCGACGAACGCCATCATGGCCGACATCACCGCGCTGCTCGGCAAGCTGCGCGGCGAGCAGCCGCCCGCTGTCCGCTACGACCCGGCGGCTGCCCGCCGCGCCGCCCGTGCCCAGGCTGCCGAGGAGGTCGGGGGAGCCACGGGCACCGATGCTGGCCGGGACTCCGCAGTCCGGCCCGGCCGCTCCGGTGAGGAAACAGGCGCGTAGCGTCATGGTCAGCTGCGCACTGGCTGCTGCGGGCCTGGGGCCTGCTGCTTTGCTGGAACCGCCTGTCGGAATCGAACCGACGACCTATTCATTACGAGAGGCCAGGACGGCGGCTCTGGAGCCGCCACCTACGCCGATGGCATCACCAGGTGCCCGGAACGCACGGTATGCGCCGATCACCGCAGGGTGAAGTGGTACGCCCGCAAGGGATTCAATCGCATGGATCCCGAACTCCTGGCGTACGTGGGCGGCTCGGTCCAGCAGTACAGGTCGCGGAATGCCGACGCTCGACAACAGGACTCCGGGAACGCCGGAAGGCAAACCGAGCCGGGCGCCCAGGATAGTCGCGGAATGCCGACGCTCGGCAACAGGATCCGCCGTAGCTCGAACGTCATCTGGGTCGCGTCGGCATCATCGGCGTTCTGGATCAGCTCGAAGATGAAAATGCGACCGCTCGCTGTAGAGCTGACCGAGGAGTTCGAGCACGGCCGTGTCCCAGCGTAGCGGGCGATGTTCTCTGCGCGGATCTGCTCATAGTCAGCGGGCACGTGACATCTCCCCTTCTCCCGGCGAGCGGTCCTGGCCCTTCACAGCCGTGGGTCCACAGGCTCTGACTCAAGCGCGAGTACCGCGAAGACGCACTCGTGCACTCGCCACAGGGGCTCGCCGCGTGCGACCCGGTCCAGTGCCTCAAGCCCCAGCGCGTACTCACGCAGGGCAAGCGAGCGCTTGTGCCCGAGCCCGCGCCCGGCCTGGCGCACTGCTCGCCGGCCGTGCGGCCAGGATTGCGGCCAGCAAGCCCTTGCGATGACTCAGGCGCTGCGGCTTCGGGCGATCTTTCCCTGTGATCGAAGGTCACTTAGCATTGGCATTGGCAGGGAGGGGTGGGCCGTCGCATGACAGAGATATCCCCGGTCGCGGGCCAGGCGACCGGCAACAGCGACGGGCCTGCCGTCGATGCAAATAAGCCCTCAATGCCGGCCAGAACTCGAGAGGGCGACCCGCCGCCGTCGCTGCTTAGCCGGATTTCGAAGCACAAGAAGTTCTTCGTGCCCGTAATATTAGCGCTTATTGGTGTAGGCATTCTGCCTGTCGCTTTGCTGGTGTTTCCCTCGGACTATCAACCGCCCACTCCCCTGACGTCGCTCGTCAGTATTGCCACGAACGCGCCGGTTGGTTCAATGACGTACGAAGTAGTCTCTAAAGGCGATTCTAGATATCTACTCACCATATTGTTGCAGGCGTCAGTCGCGGTGACGAGTAGCGATAATGTCGCACGGGTCGAAGTGTACCTGCCGTACGGGTACAAGTTTGGCTCGTGCATAGGACCAGTATCCGTTTGCGCTGCAAAGACAGTTTCAGGAGTTTCCGCAGGCCGAGAGCGCTATCCGGGAACCGTCAGGCTATGGAGTATCGGTTTTCCGTCCGCGACAAACGAGGCAGTGCTTTCTATCTTCGTTCAGGGCAAGGACTTTGGCTACTCATCTAATGATGTCACCGAGACGGCAGCAATGCCGCAGGTGATTTTCAATCATCCCATCAATTTCCCGCTGTCCGTGATCTACGAGAACCTCGCCGTTCCGGAGAACTACGACTGGTCATCCTTTCCGCCAAGTACTGAGACAGGAACATATGTCGGGTGGCTAGAACAGCTGGTGGCCGGCGAGGAACCAGCCAGAGTGGCGGTGGGCGTCGATCACGGTGCGCAAAGCAGGGATGACCGCGACACATTCCTGGCCGGTGCCCTGGTGGGCGTCGCCGGCGCTGCACTGATTGGCGCCGTCCAGGAGGTAATTCACCTGTGGACTGATAACTCTGATACTCCTGGCGACGACCGTCTGCGCGCCCGCAATCAGCCGCGTGAAGAGCCCTGACATCGCCGCGGCGACCTCGGCGGAATGGCCACGCGCAGCCGCCAGTCATCGCTGACCTGGCCAGCCTGCGCGCGGCCATCGCCGTCCTTGCCCTGCTGCCTGCCGTCACAACGCGCTCGGCCTCACCGCGTCTCTGGTCGCGGTAGCGATCCGGAAGGAGACCGTCCGGAACCGGAGGTAGCGTGCTGACATGACCGACGACACCGCTTTGCGAAAGGATCCGAGCGTGCGCTCTCGAACGGACGGCATGTGGTGGGGAACCGCCATCGAAGCTCCGGACCCCAGTGGCCTGGCGAAGTTCTACTCGGAGCTGCTCGGCTGGCCCATCGGTCACGAGGAGCCAGGAACGGCGATACTCGCAGCTCCCCAGGGATCCATCTACTTCGTGTTCCAGCAGGCGACCGGCTACCAAGCCCCGGTATGGCCGCCCGTCGATGGGGCACAGCGCCCGATGATGCACTTCGACTTCCAGGTCGGCGACCTCGATTCCGCGGTCGCTGAGGCGCTCGCCCTGGGAGCCACGGTGGCCGCAGCCCAGCCGCAGGAGAACGTCCGAGTGCTTCTCGACCCAGCCGGGCACCCCTTCTGCCTCTGCCGAGACGACGGCTGATCTCACGAGCGATTATCGGCATGAGTCGGGCTCGGAGGGACTCGAATCCCCAGCCTTCAGATCCGTAGAGATCTGCGGGCACTGCTCCCAGCTAGGACGGCGTTGACCTGCTGGAGCACTGCTCCACGCTGCGCAGTGTTTGGCGGCGCTTGGCGTCATCGCGAGGCCAAAATCAGGCCAGCACCGTGCCGCTCGGAGGTTCTTTGACGTCTTCCTTATCAGGCAAACGGCGAGCATCCGCTGCCATCCTGAATCTTCACTCTGAACTGGCCTTATTGTCTGTGGGCGTCCGCGGTTGTATGCCCGCTGTCGTGGCGGTTGTCACGCAGTTGGTCACTCAGGCGCCTGGCCAGCCGTCGCAGACTGTTGGAGCGCATCGACCGACGATTGGCAGGCCCACATGCTTTCCAAGTCTGCGCGGCTGGGTCCGGCATAGGTCGGGACGGTCTGTGACCTCGGCTGCCCGTCCTCAGTGGTGCGCGCCGAACGCTTCCGGACGTAGGCGAATGAGACTAAGAATGAGACTAGGGCCTGACCAGCCTGCTGATATTCGACGACGGCAAGCAGGTTGACTGCCTCGACCGACGCGCCGAGCCCGCGTGCCATCGCCGGGGCAGGGCGACTAGGGTTTGGAGCTATGCCAGACGATGAAGCCGATCTCAGTTCTCCCAGCGGTTCCGCTTCGCCCGACCCCGGAGCGAGTGCCTGGCGTGTGCTGGAGCCCTTGAGTGAGGCCGAATGCATGCAGCTGCTCGCCAACGGTGGTCTGGGGCGTCTGGTCTACAACAGCCGGTATGGGCCCACGGCGCTGCCGACCACATACAGGATCGACGGCGAGTCGATTGTCCTGGGCACGTGGGACCCCGCCCTCTTTGACGAAGACCTGCGCACTGGTATCGCGCACGCCGAGTATCACGTCGCCGTAGAGGCCGACCAGATCGATCTGGAGGCGCGCGAGGGGTGGATCGTGCTGGTGCGGGGAGCGGCGCATCATCTGGATACCGAGGCCGAGCGCGCGCCGATCATCGGCGCCGGGCTTGAACCGTGGATCGAGGGGGTGCCTGCGCACTTCATCCGGGTGAACCCCACCAGTACGTGGGGCAACCGCATCCTCCCGGCATGATGCCAGCGGCAGTGTGACTCGGAGGAGCAAGGCTGAGCATCTGGATGCAAACTAACGGCACGTCTCTGCTCGCGGTCAATCGGTGCAGCCTGGCACGTGTGCGGATGGCTGCTCAGGATCGCCGTAGCGCGCCCGCGTTGCTGTACTCCACTGCTGTACGACTGTCAGCTAGGAACTGGTCAGTTGTCCCCTTGATGGGCTACTGGCCTTTTCCTTATCAGATTTCCTCGGGCACAGCTCAGACCGACCAGGACCTACCCAGGTCGGCGTGGCCGTCTATAGACCGCGGTTGACCGCATATCGCCGTCTTGGGCTGCCCGTTCTGGCACGGAACTGGCACGTGGCCAAGCCGATGGCATGCCGACGTGTACCGCTCGACCACCCGTACTCCGGACGCTGGCAGGCTGCTGGCTCACGGTCACCTGAGGCATCGGCACTGAGGACCCCCCGCTGTCCGGCCGCTTAATGAGCTGGTTGAAGGCTGGCGGTGGCCATTGGCGATGCTATGAGGAGATGCAGTCGCCGGGCTGACCGAGGTCACGGGACTCCACACCCGAAGGCCGTCTCCCCAGTGCAATACTTACTGACGTTCCGGCAGGGATTCGGGTCGGGACGGCGGGAAGCCGTCGAGGACGTGCCGAAGGGGCAGGATCACCGAGGCTTTCGGAGGCGGCCCGTTCCGGGCAAGCGCGTGCAGCACTAAGGGGCAGCGCGAACAACGCCACGGCGAACAAGGGCTGGCTGGCACTTGTCGCCTTGGCCACGGCGCAGTTCCTCATGGTGCTGGACCAGTCCGTGATGAACGTCTCGATCAGCGCGCTGGTCCACGATTTCCACACCACGGTCAGCACGATCCAGGCGGTCATCACCCTTTACTGCCTGGTCATGGCCATGCTCATTCTTACCGCGGCCAAGATCGGCGACATGATCGGCCGCCGTCGGGCGTTCGTCATCGGACTGATCATCTACGCCTGCGGCTCGGCGCTGACCGCGCTGTCCCGGTCGGTGGCTGTGCTCGCCCTCGGGTGGTCGGTGCTCGAGGGCATCGGCGCGTCGCTGGTCTTTCCTGCGCTCGCGGCGCTGATTGCCGGCAACTTCGCGGGGGCCCGGCGCAAGGCCGCTTACGCGGTCATCGGCGGGGTCGCTGGCGCGGGGATCGCGGTCGGCCCGATCGTGGGCGGGTGGGCGACGACCGTGCTCACGTGGCGGGTCGTGTTCGTCGGCGAGGTCTTCATTGCCGCGTTTATCCTGATCATGATGCGGAAGGTGGCAGACGCCCCTCGCCCGGATCCTGCTCCGAAGCTCGACATCGTCGGCTCGGTGCTGTCGGCTGCCGGTCTGGGGGTCTTCGTCTTCGGAGTTCTCCAGTCGAGTACCTGGGGGTGGGTCAAGCCGAAGAACTCCCCGATCACCATCTTCGGCTTCTCGCTCACCCTGTTCGTCCTCGCCGCTGGCGGCATCCTGCTGTGGGGATTCGTGACCTGGCAGCGCCATCGCGAAGCCACGAACCGAGACCCGCTGGTCCATCTCTCACTCGCCCGGATCCCGCCGGTGCGGTCGGGGCTGATCGGGATGTTCAGCCAGAACCTCGTGCTCATGGGGATCTTCTTCGTCGTCCCGCTCTATCTCCAGCTGGTCCTGGGGCTGAGCGCCCTGGAGACCGGGATCAGGATGCTGCCCATCTCGATCACCATGTTCGCGACCGCGGCGATCGGCTCACGGCTGTCGAACCGCTTCCCGGTGCGGGCGATCGTGCAGAGCGGCCTGATCGTGACCCTCGCCGGTGCCCTCATCCTGCTCGCGACGATCAAGCCCGCTCTCTCCAGCGCTGGATTCGCCGTCGGAATGGCCGTGCTCGGTGTCGGGATGGGCTTGATGATCTCCCAGCTGGGCAACGTGGTTCAGTCCTCGGTCGAGGAGTCGGGCCGCAGCGAGGCCGGAGGGCTCCAGTACACCGGACAACAGCTCGGCTCGTCGCTCGGGGTGGCGCTCATCGGGTCCATCGTGCTGATCGGCCTGACCAGCACCTTCATCTCAAACGTCGAGCACGACCCTCGGATCAGCGCCGACGTGTCGGCCCAGGTGGGGGTGGCGGCGGGCTCCAACACCAACTTCGTCTCCTCCGCACAGATCGACGCCGCAGCGAAAAAGGCCGGTCTCGACGCCACGACCACAGCTGCGCTCGTCGATGACTATGAGTCGGCGCAGCTCCGATCGCTCAAGGCCGGGCTCCTGGCGGCTGCCCTCCTCGCCCTCATCTCGCTCGGGTTCACCAGAGAACTGCCGCACGAGCGGCCGGCTCCCCCGGACCAATCGTGCTCCCGCGGCGGTGCCCACCTGAGCCCGGGGTGATCGCCGAGTCGCAGGGAAGCCGCCAACCGCGCCCATGCCCGGCTCCCCGGGCCCGGTGAGCGCGCCAACGCCCAGCGCAAGACCTGGCACATCCTGCGCAAACTCCGCTGCTGCCCCTGGCAAGCCGGACAACTCGCCAAAGCCATCCACGTCCTGCAGGCCCGCGAGACCCAACGATGAAAAAGGCTCACTGAACCCTAGCCCAGCCACGGCAACAAGCGACACCTATCCAGTTACCCACGTTAGTGGCACGTAGCGAACTGCTCGGATAGCTCACGCTTGGGCTTTACGGGACATGCCCCTGGAATCGTTGATCCCCTCGATGCGAACTATTGGCGGCGCGGTCGATCGTGGTCGTTGCGGAGGACACTCGGGGTGCGAGGGTCGGTCCGGACCGAGCTGGATCGCATCGGTTGCTGCACCTTCGTGCTGCACGGCCTCCTGCTCCCAAAGCCAAGTCAGCAAACGCTCGTGCAGCTGACGCATCAACGGCTATCTGCGGGAACCGTCCGCTGGCGTCCGGCCGTGTTCGCTGATGGTGACGGTCATCGTCACCCACTTAGTCACCCAAGCGGTCTGGCCAGGGCCGTTTTCGTTTGGTCCGACGGGGGCACGGCCGGTCGCGGGCGAGGGGGCCTGGCGGTCGGCGGTGAGTTCCGCCGCCAGTCACCTTGTGTTCACCTGCTATTCACTTTCAAGTCGGCGACGCGTTGCCTGGGCCAACTAGCTTCCGCAGCAGTGCAGGAAGCCGGGCCAACTGCGAGGCGGACGGCCAAGTGGTGGGGGGATGCGGTGACTGAGACCCAGTCCGGTGACTTGATCGCAGCGCTGGATGATGCCTCGCTGAGCAGGTTCCATCTGCGGGCGGTCGTGGCGTCGGGGATGGGGTTCTTCACCGATGCTTACGACCTGTTCGTTATCGGGATCGCCTCAGCGCTGATCACCAAGGACTGGAACCTGAGCTCGGGCAGGCTCGCCCTGCTCAACAGCGCGATGCTGGCTGCCGCATGCGTCGGTGCGCTCGTGTTCGGCCGTTTCGCCGATGTAATCGGCCGCAAGCGCGTGTACTGGATTGTTGCCGCGATCATGATCGCTGGTGCGCTGGGGTCGGCGCTGTCGCAGTCGTACTGGGTGCTGATCGCGTTCCGCTTCCTGCTCGGCTTCGGCGTCGGCGGCGACTACCCGGTCAGCGCGGTGATGGTGAGCGAGTACGCGAACCGCAAGGACCGCGGCAAGCTGGTCGGGATGGTGTTCGGAGCCCAGGCGCTCGGCCTCATCGTCGGACCGCTGGTCGCGCTGACGCTGCTCGGCGCCGGGGCCAGCGATGACGTGGCGTGGCGGGTCCTTCTTGCGCTCGGCGCCGTGCCCTCCGCGGCCGTCATCTACCTGCGCTGCCGGATGCCGGAGTCGCCGCGCTACCAGGTACAGGTACAGGGCCAGGCGGAGAAGGCGGCCAGCCGGATATCCGATTTCACCGGCGGCCAGATCAACGGTGATGGTTCCGGCGGGCAGCGGCATGAGCTGAGGCTGCGGGCATTCCTCACCAACCGCCGGTGGCTGATCATGCTGGCCGGGACGGCAGGCTGCTGGTTCCTGCTCGACTACGCCTACTACGGGAACACGATCTCCACCCCGCAGATCCTCGGCCTGATCTCGCCCCACGCCTCCACCATGACCAAGATCGCCCTCCAGCTGGCGATCTTCGTGGTCGCGGGGGTCCCGGGCTACGTGCTGGCGATTGCCCGGCTGGACCGGATCGGGCACCGGCGGCTGCAGCTGACCGGGTTCGCGATGATGGCGCTCTGCTTCCTGATCATCGCGGCGGTCCCGGGCATGACCACTACGGTGGCCCCGTTCCTGCTGGTGTACGGGGTGAGCTACTTCTTCACCGAGTTCGGCCCGAACATGACCACCTTCGTGATGCCCAGTGAGCTGTACCCGGTCAGCATGCGCGCGACCGGGCACGGGATCTCGGCTGGCGTCGGCAAGCTCGGTGCCTTCATCGGGGTCTTCCTGTTCCCGGTTCTCCAGACCTCGCTGGGCCTGCGCGGGACGCTGCTGCTCACCGCCGGGGTATCGGTGGCCGGGCTGGCGCTGACCCTGGTGCTGCCCGAGCCAGCCGGGCGCAGCCTGGACATCTGGGCCGCCACCAACCCAGGCAGCGCTTACGCCGGGGGCTACTACGACAGCATCTACCTGACCAACATGTCCGGGTACCGGTGCACGCTGTTCGGGCACGCCGGAGTCTCGACGGTGGGCCTGTCCGGTAACGAGATCGGCAGCCCCGCCGGCTGGGTGGGCCCCGCGCCGACGCTGGTGACGCTCGCCCAGGACGCGACCGCGGCCATCCTCGTCCAGGTCGGCGATCCCGCCAACTACGGCCCGACCTGCTCCCAGCCCGGCACCGGCCACCCGGGCCGGGTGCCCCTCGCGGCCGGACTGCGGGTCTACCCGCCGAACCGGTTCACCTCGAAGGTGGCCCCGCTCCCCGTCCCGGCCTGTTACCACCACGGGCCAGTCTGGATGCACGTGGGTCCCGTGCGGGGCCCCGTGGTCCCGCCTGACCATGGCTGAACTCTGGACAGCGGCTCCCTGGCGCGTACCCGCCGCCAGGGAGTTCGCATGCCCGTGCTGGCAGACACCTACCAGAGCTGGTCGTTCCTCGACAGTAGGTGGTGAGACCGTCACGTCACTGCCCTGGCCCCGAACCTCGACATTGCTCCGTCCTCCTGATAGGTGCCGAGGTCTTGCCACGGAAGATCACAGTCAAGGGTCTGCGGTTGCGGAGCAACCGACGCGCCGTTAGGCGCGCCCTTTACTGTGATCTTTGCGCGGCAAGAGAATGCCCGGCGCGAGGAGGACGGCCTGGCCCGTTCGTGCTGGCGCGGTCACCGGGGGCGCGTTGAAGAGGGAACCGCCTGCCCGCGGGGAGCGGGGGCAGGCGACCGGCGGGAGCGCCGCGACCGGGGGCTTTCCAGCCCAGAGGGAGCGGCAAGCTGCCGCCCCGGAGTAGGCGCGTCCCCTGCTGCCCGCCCGGCTGGCCGGCATTCCCTTCACTCCAGCTCGCGATTCCCCTCGGTGATTTCCGCGCCCCGCATTCGGGCCGGCCTAGCCCGGCCCGGCTGGCGCGCCGAAGGCGTGCCCTTGAAGACGTAAAGAAAGTCGTAACAGCATCTGGGCAACGTCCGTTGTCAGCGCGGTGATCTTCGGTCATTTCTGCACTTCAGGGCACTACTGGCGTGGGCCGACGATCGCACTGAAGCTTGCCAAACATGTGTTTACGAGTTCACCAGATGGTTGCCTGTGCCGCCTGATGCTTGACACCCGCCGATGCCGATCCCGAGGCCGGGCGCTTCTCGCAGCGTCGTTCTGGCTGCGCTCCGCGGTATCGTCGCGGTGCCGTCGTTGGTAGTGCTGGCGGGCTGCTTGGCGGGTTACGCCGAGACGGTGGGCTATGTCTGGCCAGCCGATGCCCAGAGCCACTGCCTGGTCCATGAGGGCTGCTAGTGCCGTAGCCGGTCACGTTTGCCCTATGGGCTGGCACTGGTCTGGTGAACCGCGGTCCTTCAGACTGGGCCGGTGGCCGAGCGTGTGCGGGTGCGTGAGATCGATGATGATGAGGGCCGTCGGCTGGTGCGGATCGTGCGCCGTGACAGTGGGTCGGTGGTGACCTGGCGGCGGGCGCAGATGGTGCTGCTGTCAGCCCAGGGCATGGACGTGGCCGGGATCGCGAAGGTGGCGTTCACCAGCGAGGACCGGGTCCGCGATGTGATCCATAACTTCAACGCCGATGGGTTCAGTTCGCTGTACCCGAAGTACAAAGGCGGCCGCCCGCCGAAGTTCACCCTCGGCCAGCGCCGGGAGGTCAAGAAGATCGCCAAGTCGAAGCCAGCCGAGCATGGCCTGCCGTTTTCCACCTGGAGCTTGTCGAAGCTGGCGGAGTTCCTGGTGGCTGAGGGGGTGGTCGACGACATCAGCCACGAGGGCCTGCGGGTGCTGCTCCGCGAGGAAGGCGTCACCTTTCAGCGGCTGAAAACCTGGAAGACCTCCGCCGACCCGGACTACGCGGTGAAGAAGGCCCGCGTCGAGCATCTGTATGCGATCGCCGACCGTGAGGTCATCCCCGATCCCGGCGAACCAGAGGTGATCTTCTGCGTGGACGAATTCGGGCCGCTGAACCTCCAGCCCCACCCGGGACGGCAGTGGGCCGCGGTCGGCGGCAAGAACAAGGAGCCCGGCCGCAGGCCACGGCCCCGCCGGCGCGCCACCTATACCCGCACCGCCGGGGTGCGGCACCTGTTCGCCGCCTATGAGCTGGGCGAGGACAAGCTGTTCGGGCACATCAAGCCGCGCAAGAACCGGGCCCGGTTCCTGGAGTTCTGCCGCTATCTGCGCTCCCTCTACCCGCCCGAGATCCGGATCGCGATCGTCTGCGACAACTTCAGCCCGCACCTGACCACCCGCAAGGACCAGCGCGTCGGCCAGTGGGCCGCGGCGAACAACACCGAGATCGCCTACACGCCGACGAATTCATCCTGGTTAAACCGGATCGAGGCGCAGTTCACCGCGCTGCGGTACTTCGCGCTTGACGGCACAGACCACGCCAGTCACGAGGAGCAGGGCAGCATGATCCGCCGGTACATCATCTGGCGCAACAACCACGCCTACGACGAACGACTCCGCCGCATCGTCGACCGGGCAAACGTAGCCTGACACGGCACTAGCTCGGCATCGAGTTCCTTCTGGTGCAGCCTTGCCTTGATCCGCTCTAGCACCTGCGGTGGGGACAGGCGGGCTATCCGTTCTGTCGGGCTTGGCGGTGCCGCTCGGGCTCGGTGCCGGTAGCCCGGCTGGACGTATCTGACTTTCCGCTTCCTAGCCCTGCCCATGTATCTCAGGATGCGGGCTTGGTCCGACAATCAGCGTGACCCGGTGTTCTCGCGCCTGACACGCGATATCATTGCTGGTATGACCTGGGGCCGAGGTAGAACTCGAACCCGAGGTCCGGGACTGGCTGGAGGGGCTGGATGACCAGCGGTGGGCACAGGCGATGTTCCACCTGGATCTGCTGGAAGAGCGCGGCGTGCTGCTCGGCGAGCCGTACACCCGGCAGTTGTCGGGAAAGCTGCGGGAGCTTCGGTTCTACTGCGGCGGCGAGCGCATCCGGATCAGCTACCGGATCGCTTCGGGGCGGCGGATCATCGCCTTGACCGTGTTCGCCAAGACCAGGATGCGCGAGACCGCGGAGATTGCCAGGGCGACTGCGGCGGTGGCCCGCTGCCAGGCCGAGGGCCACACTGCCGATGACGAGGACCGGTGACGATGAGCCAGGACGCACCGCGGCGTACCCGCCTCGCCGCCGCCCGCCAGGTCCGCACGGACCGCCCGGAAGTCGCAGCCGCCTATGAGCAGACCCGGCTGCGCTACGAGCTTGCCGAAACGGTCAGGCTGCGGCGCGAGGAACTGGGCTGGTCCCAGCGCCAGCTGGCCGAGCGGGCCGGGATGAGTCAGCCCGGCGTCGCCCGGTTCGAGGCTGGCGGCACCACCCCCACCCTGCCGCTGCTGGAACGGCTCGCCGAGGCGCTTGGCCTGACGCTCACAGTCACCCTCGGCTCAGCACAGCGCCGCCCCGATGACGGAGACCGAGGGCATCTACGGGTTCCCGCAGATCGTGGCGGCTGAGAACTACGTCATCGACCACCATCTTGGTGACGTGATCTCCCAGAGCTTCGGTGCCACCGAGCAGACCTTCACCAGCCCGAGCCAGATCTACTCGCTGCGCTCCGCGTACGTCAACGCGGCGCAGCACGGGGTGACCGTCCTGGCGGCGAGCGGTGACCAGGGCTCGACCGACTACTACTGCGACCCGAGCTCGGGTTGCGCGAACCCGGACAATGCGACCTGCTGCGAATCGACCAGGGCGATCGACTGGCCCTCGTCGGACCCGCTGGTCACGGCGGTGGGCGGCACCCAGCTGCACCTCAGCGATGAGGGCGACCGGACCGCTCCTGACAGCGTCTGGAACGACCTCAGCTCCACGGTCGGGGTTTCAGGGCCCGTCTACACCTGGGGGTCGAGTGGCGGAGGCCATTCCACGGTCTTCTCGCGCCCGCAGTTCCAGAACGGACTGGCAGGCATCGTCGGCCACAGCCGGGGCACGCCTGACATCGCGATGAGCGCCGCGGTCAACGGGGCGGTCGACTTCTACGACACCACCGACCCGTCAGTCGCCGGCTGGGGGATCGTGGGCGGGACCAGTGAAGCCTCCCCGCTCTTCTCCGGCATCGTGGCCCTGGCCGACCAGGTGGCGGGGCACAGCCTCGGCTACCTGAACCCGGCCCTGTACGCCATGGCCCAGAGCACAGTGCGCAACGGCATCGTGCCGATCTCCCAGGGCAACAACACCTTCACGTTCTGCATCGCCGCTGACGTTGAGAGCAACGCTTCCTGCGCCTCGAGCTCCGACCTCGTGACCGTCCCTGGCTTCGGCGCCAACGGCTCCTACAACGACGCGACCGGGTGGGGCACCGTGGACGCTGCCTCGTTCGTTCCGGCCCTGGCCCGCTTCGCAGGATAGACAGAACTGAACCCCGACCGGCCGTGACCGGTCGGCGGCGGGAGGGGGCGGCCGGATGCCGCCCCCTCCGATCTTCCAAGCTTGCCGCGACGCACCCCATTCAGGCGGGGAACTGTTAGGTGCCCGGGTGTGGTGATTGGCGTCCTCGTCCTCCATCTCGTCCCGCGACGGTACCGGTCGAGCACGACGACCGTGATGTGACGGCCGAATTCAAGGTGGCCGAGGGTGAGTCGGCAGTATTTGCGATGGACGAGGTAGGCAGCGACGCCGTGCCGCGCCCATGCTCTGGCGAGGAGGCCGAGGAGCTGCTGGCTGCCACCGTCGCTTTCTGGCGGAGCCAGCTGTCGGCGTCGCGCCGTCAGCGCCAGCCGAAGATCCAGGCCAGCTGGCCCTGGACCGCTGACATCGTGACCGCCTGGCACCGGATCAGCGCCCTGCCGCACGCCCCCTGACCGGCACCGAACCCGTCCATGCGAACAAGGAAGGAGCATCCTGGGGCCGTGGAACCCCGGCCACCCGGGCCGCTAACTTAGCAGCGCCGAACCAGCAGTTCTGCGCTCCTGATCACGGCAGAACTTGTCGTCAACAACAACTGCCTAATCGGCAGGGAGGATGTGGATAAGTGGCTTCCGGCCCTGCCTCCCCGGTTTTGGGGTGGTTCGGGCGTAGGGTCAGGGATCCTGGGTCCCGGTCTGACCTCCGATTACGGAGACCGAGGGCATCTACGGGTTCCCGCAGATCGTGGCGGCTGAGAACTACGTCATCGACCACCATCTTGGTGACGTGATCTCCCAGAGCTTCGGTGCCACCGAGCAGACCTTCACCAGCCCGAGCCAGATCTACTCGCTGCGCTCCGCGTACGTCAACGCGGCGCAGCACGGGGTGACCGTCCTGGCGGCGAGCGGTGACCAGGGCTCGACCGACTACTACTGCGACCCGAGCTCGGGTTGCGCGAACCCGGACAATGCGACCTGCTGCGAATCGACCAGGGCGATCGACTGGCCCTCGTCGGACCCGCTGGTCACGGCGGTGGGCGGCACCCAGCTGCACCTCAGCGATGAGGGCGACCGGACCGCTCCTGACAGCGTCTGGAACGACCTCAGCTCCACGGTCGGGGTTTCAGGGCCCGTCTACACCTGGGGGTCGAGTGGCGGAGGCCATTCCACGGTCTTCTCGCGCCCGCAGTTCCAGAACGGACTGGCAGGCATCGTCGGCCACAGCCGGGGCACGCCTGACATCGCGATGAGCGCCGCGGTCAACGGGGCGGTCGACTTCTACGACACCACCGACCCGTCAGTCGCCGGCTGGGGGATCGTGGGCGGGACCAGTGAAGCCTCCCCGCTCTTCTCCGGCATCGTGGCCCTGGCCGACCAGGTGGCGGGGCACAGCCTCGGCTACCTGAACCCGGCCCTGTACGCCATGGCCCAGAGCACAGTGCGCAACGGCATCGTGCCGATCTCCCAGGGCAACAACACCTTCACGTTCTGCATCGCCGCTGACGTTGAGAGCAACGCTTCCTGCGCCTCGAGCTCCGACCTCGTGACCGTCCCTGGCTTCGGCGCCAACGGCTCCTACAACGACGCGACCGGGTGGGGCACCGTGGACGCTGCCTCGTTCGTTCCGGCCCTGGCCCGCTTCGCAGGATAGACAGAACTGAACCCCGACCGGCCGTGACCGGTCGGCGGCGGGAGGGGGCGGCCGGATGCCGCCCCCTCCGATCTTCCAAGCTTGCCGCGACGCACCCCATTCAGGCGGGGAACTGTTAGGTGCCCGGGTGTGGTGATTGGCGTCCTCGTCCTCCATCTCGTCCCGCGACGGTACGGTCGAGCACGACGACCGTGATGTGACGGCCGAATTCAAGGTGGCCGAGGGTGAGTCGGCAGTATTTGCGATGGACGAGGTAGGCAGCGACGCCGTGCCGCGCCCATGCTCTGGCGAGGAGGCCGAGGAGCTGCTGGCTGCCACCGTCGCTTTCTGGCGGAGCCAGCTGTCGGCGTCGCGCCGTCAGCGCCAGCCGAAGATCCAGGCCAGCTGGCCCTGGACCGCTGACATCGTGACCGCCTGGCACCGGATCAGCGCCCTGCCGCACGCCCCCTGACCGGCACCGAACCCGTCCATGCGAACAAGGAAGGAGCATCCTGGGGCCGTGGAACCCCGGCCACCCGGGCCGCTAACTTAGCAGCGCCGAACCAGCAGTTCTGCGCTCCTGATCACGGCAGAACTTGTCGTCAACAACAACTGCCTAATCGGCGATAGCGAGCGCGCGTCCGGTCGGTGGTGCTGTCGCGCGAGTCCCGGTCGGTGACATGGTGTGATCATCGGAAGCGCCTTACCGTGGGGTTCTCGTCGTTTGCTGGGGCCTCGGCTGGCCCAGCCTCCGGGTCTCAGCCCGAACCCCGGAGGTGCCCGATGACCACCACACCCGTGTCCGCTGCCCTCGTCCCGACCGCACTGGTATTCACCAATACCGAGCGGCTGGCGCTCGCCGGATACCTGGCCGGATACAGCGGCCTGACCCGGCAGGCCTACGAGCTGGACCCGCGCCAGTACGCAAGCTGGTGCCAGCAGCACCACCTGCGCCTGTTCGGTGCCCGCCGCGCTGACATCGAGTGCTTCGCCCGCGACCTGGAAGCCCGCGGCCGCGCCCGGGCCACCGTCACCCGCCGGCTGTGCACCATCGCGGGGTTCTACCGCTACGCGGTCGAAGAAGAACTCCTCGATCACTCACCCGCCGCTCACGTCCGGCGCCCCCGGCTAGATTACGAGTCGCACGCGACCGCGCTGGACCGCAACGAGCTCGGCGCGCTGCTGGTCGCCGCCGGGCTCGGCCCGCCCGCGGAGCATGCGCTGATCTCCCTGCTGGCCCTCAACGGGCTACGCGTCTCCGAAGCCACCGGCGCCGACATCGAAGCCATGGGCATCGAGCGCGGGCACCGGACACTCGTGGTCACCCGCAAAGGCGGGAAGATCGTCACCATCCCGCTCGCCCCGCGCACCGCACGGGCGATCGACCTGGCCATCGGCGAACGGTGCGCGGGGCCGGTCTTCGCGGCCCCCGACGGCCGGCGGCTGGACCGTCATGGCGCCGCCCGGATCGTCCGCCAGGCGGACCGTGAAGATCACCAGCACCGATGAGCTACCGCATGATGCAACCAAGCGTGAGCAGCATAAACCGCACGAGCCGCCGATCGGCGTGGCAAGTGCGATTTCGACGTCCCCCGGCGCGGGTGCGCCGATCTGGCTGATCTGGCGCCTGGGCTGCGGCCGCGCGGCCCGGCTCCCGCGAGCGCACGGCCGCGGCGCGAGAGACTGGGCCCGGGACCACGACTCTGCGGAGGCACTGGCTCATGACGGAACAAGCGCACCCGGAGTGGGACGCCAGCTACACGGCCGGCACGCCGGCCCCGTGGGACATCGGCTACCTCATGTGCTTCAGCGATCGGCAGCCAGGGACCTGGGGCCCGCGCCGCGTCCGCGCGGACGAGTTGCGCGCGGCGTTCAGCGACGGCTGGGCCATCGAGTCGATTACCGCCGACACCTTCGAGATCCACCCGATGGACGGCACGACGCAGGTCCAGGCCTGGCTAGCCGCGATCAGGCGTAACTAACCAACCGGGCCCCGCACGGGCCCGGTACCGCTAGCGTGCAGTTGCTAACGCCCAGCCCTTGCGCAGCCGGGCGATCGCACAGATCGCGAAGAAGACCACAACCAGGTCCATCTTTGCGTCACTTCACTTCCCCGATCATTGACCCGTTGCCCAGGCCCGGCGCCTTCGCGTCGCACGCAGTGACGGCCACCACCCAGGCGCCGATTCGGCGCTCGGACTTCGGAGCCGCGGACGACATCTCACTCCATCGCGTGATCGGCGCTCGTCTCGAGGGACGCGCACACTCCCGCCGTTAGGCACGTTTGGAAAAAGATGATGCTGTACCCGCAGCGCGCGCAGAATAGGCTATCTGAGCGCTGCTCCGTCGGCGGGCGTGACCGCAATGCGCATGACCATTGAACTCGGATCATGCCGCAGCGTTGCCGCGCTGCCGGTTTGGACGATGAACCTTGGCGGCCCTTTTCAGGCGGGATAGGTTCTCTCGCGCAGCCTTCGTATACGGATGATCATGTCCTGGGGTGCGCTCGTAGTTCGCCAGGACGGATCCGGGCAGCGCTTCAGCTTAACGTGTCCTGCTGTCTGCGCGGTATGCGCTGGCGAGGTTGCGAGGTTGCGCCGCGAATTCAATGTCGCCGGGTAATCCGGCCCGGCGCCTGATCCGGGCGGGCCATCGACCGGCACCGCGTCGGCGTACCCCTCGTTGATGGCTGCCGACTTGCGCTATAACGTGGAATGTCGGTGGCGCGGCGCCGCCACGTCGCCGCCGGGGAGGCCGGATGTCGGCAGATCCGCCCGGCTCACCCGCGCTGCGCGCGTCCGACGCGGACCGCGACCGGGTCATCGAGCTGCTGCGCGCCGCCGTCGCCGACGGCCGGCTCGACCCGGCCGAGTTCGACGAGCGGCTGGACGCGGCGCTGGCCGCCCGCACCATCGGCGCGCTGGCCCCGCTCACCGCCGATCTGATCACGATGCCAGGCAGCGACGGCGCGCTCACGCTGCCGCTCGCCGGGACGCCGGCCGAGCCGGCCGCCGAACTGCTCACCATCCACGAGCGGCACGGCTCGGTGCGCCGCGACGGCCGGTGGACGCTGCCGCACCGGCTGGCGCTGCGCACCGCGTGGTGCGACGTGATGCTGGACCTGACCAGCGCGGTGCGCAGCGGGCCCGAGCTGGTCATCGAGCTGCGGGTGCGCGGCGGCAACGTGGAGCTGGTCCTCGCGCCGGGCATGGTGGTGGACGCCAACGAACTGGCGGTGCGGCACGGCAAGCTGGCGATCAGCAGGGACGCGGGCGACAACACGCCGGAGACGCTGCGCGTCCGCCTGGCAGGCCGGATGCGGCACGGCCGGATCGACACCCGCTGGCTGGCGCCGCGCCGGTGACGCGGCAGGGCCCGGATACCGCGGTATCCAGGCCCTGACATGCCGTTCGACACCGCGATGGTCAGCGCCGTCAAGACCGTCTGGGCGAAGGCCCGGCCGACGAGGTGCCCCCGGCCAGGGCGGCGAAGCGATCAGGCCCCACCGATCAATGACCGCGCCTCGGCGGGGCCGACCACGAGATCGTGAAGGTCGCCGCCCACCTCGAGCCGGCCCGACTGTTCGATCCCGCCGACCTTCACCGGCTCGAAGCCAGCCGTCCGGATCAACCGCTCAACTTCCTCGCCAGCACGGTCATCGTCGGTCACGTAGAACAGGACCGCCGACTCCCGTGACCGGTTGCTAGCGGACTCCAACAGATCGGCCGACAGGGTTCCAAACGCCATGGCCAACCGCGCCCCCGCCGGCAACCACCCGGCTACGACCTTCCCAGAGGATTGCCCTTCCGGCAGCAGACGTGACACGTTACCTTGCGCGTCGGTGCTGAGCGGGTTGCTCGGAACGACCACCAGCTTGCCGGTCAGCAGGTCGGCGATCTCGTCTATGACGCCCTTCAGCACGGTAAACCGCAGCGCCAGGACGACGGCATCGGCGCCCTGCAACGCATCGCGGTTGCCGGCGGCGACGACCGCACCGTGACCGATCTCTGCAGCCAGCGTTCGTGCCGACTCAGTGTCGGCGCTGGAGAGCCGCAAGGTCTCGCCGCCTGAGGCGAGCCGGCGGGCGATGACCGATCCGATCCCTCCCGTGCCGATGATCGCGGTGGTCATGACCGAAACCTCCTCAGCGTCACAGTACTAACAGCGGCGGCCCGGAGCACCGGCCCGAGCGGTCTCGCAGCGCCTCGCTGAGAGCGGGGGAACAGCGGGGGGTGCTGTGAGGATGACCGTCCCCCGCCGTCCTTGGTGAAACGCACGTGAGGGTGGAGACCTGACGGAGTGGGACCATACTTCCTCGACCCGGGCAGCGCCGCCTCAGGAGGTTGCCACAGTAAGGGAAGCGGGCCGCGGAGTCTGGACCCTGCTTTCGCACCTCCCTCGGTGAGCTCTCTGCGTAACGGACGATCGGTGAGCGCCGCCGTATCACGAACCACGTCTCCGGCGGGAGTGGACCGAGCGGTATCGGAGAGGAAGGTCCATTCGGCGCCGACTGAGGCCCGGAACTCCTGGGTCGTGTGATGGTCGTCGGTCGAGATCGTGACGATCCGGGTGTAGGCGACCGCGACCTTCGGATAGTTCGCCGCGAGCTCCAGGTGCTGATGGTGCTCTTTAGGACACTAGTTGCCACGGGCGAGTAACAGGATCAGCGGATCGCGTCCCTGCAGCTCGCTCAGCGTGCGGACCATGCCGGTGGGGTCTGGCAACGAGTAGTCGGGGAACACACCGCCTGGTCTGATGTCAGAACGGATGGGATGACCGTCTCTTTAGTTGCCTTGTCGGAAATGGGTGGTAGGGATCTCAGTGTCCGGGGGACTGGCCACAGTCGATGTGAGGGATTTCGCCGGTGATCTCGGCATTCACTCAGACTCCTCGGCGGGCGTACTCGATGGCCAGTGAGCCGGCGACCAGTCCCCCTCTGGGTTCGTGGTCTGCCCCACTTCGATCAGATGACCGTCGGGATCGCGGATGTAGCAACGGATCTCGTACTGGTGCTGTTTCGGCGGCGTCAGGAACTGAGCACCCCGGGCGCTCCATTCGGCGTACACGGCCTCGATGTCTTTGACCCGGATATTGAGGAAGCTGCTGACCCGGTCGGGATCGCGTGGCGTCTCCAGGGTGACCGCCGGCTTGTCGTCGGTCGGGCCTCCGCCGACATTGATGATGATCCAGCTGTTGGATAGCGCGACATAGGTCAGCCCTCCGGGGCCGGAGTACACCACCCTGCCGCCGAGTACTTCGGTGTAGAAGCGCCGAGAGCGCTCGACATCGTCCGAGACGATGAAGTGGGCCAGCACAATTCCCTCTGGGGGCGGTGGGAGCTCGGCCACCTGGTACCTCCACTGGTTGGGTCTCACACCCCGCTTACCACGGGGTCTGCAGCCGACGTTATGGTCGGCGACGGTGTGGCGTCAACGCTTAGGATGGGCGCCGTACGGTTCTCGCCCGGCGCCCGTACCGCCTCGCACTCCCATGCCCTGGGCCAGGCCCTGCACGTCACCGAAGGCCTGGGTGTCGTCCAGACGCGCGACGGCCAAGTCCTGACCATGCATCCGGGCGACACCGTGGTCTCGCCGGCCGGCGAGGGGCATTGGCACGGCGCCCTCGACCGCTTCATGACTCACCTCGTCCAGCTGTTCCTGTCCGTCCGGATCGTCGAATGGCACCTGCGCAAGATATTCACCAAGCTGGACATCGGATCGCGCCGGGAACTGCGTGGGGCGCTGTCGGCCCTCGGGCAGCCGGATCCGCGGCCCTAGTGACCGGCGGTCTGGCCGCCGTCGATGTGCAGGATCTCGCCGGTGATGTACGGCGATGCCTCCAGGAACAAGATGCCGTCCACGATGTCGCTGATCTGGCCGACCCGCCCCATCGGGGGCAGTTGGTCGCCGAGGTCGGCGTAGCTTTCCGGCGGGTGCATCGGCGTCTGGATCACGCCCGGCGAGACGGCGTTGACCCGGATGCCGCGCGAGGCGTACTCGACCGCCAGTGACCGGGTCGCCGCCGCGAGGCCGCCCTTGGTGAGCGCGGTCAGGACCGAGGGTGCGCTGGCGACCTGGTATTCGGCGACCGCCGCGCTGATGTTGACCACGTGGCCGCCGCCTTGGCTCAGCATCTCGGCGATGGCGCGCTGGGTCAGCCAGAAGAACCCGGTGAGGTTGACGCCGACCATCACGGCGTAGTCATCCGCCGTATAGTCGGTGAACGGCTTGGAGACAAACACGCCGGCGTTGTTGACCAGGGTGTCGACCCGCCCGAAGCGCCCGAGCGCGGCGCCGACGATCCGCTCGGCGGTGGCCTGCTCGGACACGTCCCCGTCGACGGCGGCCACCTCCGGGTCCTGCGACGGCGTGATCGTCCGGGCGTTCGCCACTACCGCCCAGCCCTGCCGGCGGTACCCGGCGACCAGGCCGGCGCCGATGCCCTGAGAGCCTCCGGTGATGATGGCCACCTTCTGCATCGGGTCAGCTCCTCGCGATCGCCGGGTCGCTCAGGTGCCCGGTGAGCGACGTGGTCACCGCGGTCATCCAGCCGTACAGCGGCAGCGATTCGAGGATCGCCTGCATCTCGGCGGCGTCTCGGGCTCGCCACCGAGGGCGCGCCCCTGACGGGGCAGCACCCACAGCCGCAGCAGGTGCCCCTGCCCGGCCAGTTCGCGCGGGCGGGCGGCCTCGCGGCCGCGGACGTTGTCGACGGCTTGTCCCGACGTCCCGTCCGGAACGTGAGTGATCATCGTCACGAGGAACTCCATGGTGGGCACCTCCGTGCCAGGAAAAGTGGTACCACCGGTCGTTCCGGAAAGATTTGAATTATCCCGAACGGGCGGTGGTGTTACGGTCCCCCGCAACTCGCTGAGCGTGCGCCTGGTCCTGATTTCGGAGCTGCCGCCGATCACGACGACGGTCTGCCCGAGCAGTCCCGGTTGGCGCTGGGCGGCGGGGACAGCGGGTGCGGTGGTCATGATTCCTCCCGGTGGCCGGTGTCGCGGCCGGTCACGATGCCGCCGGGCCTGGGCACGGCACGGCGCAGCCGTTCGCGCCGCTCTGGGCGCGGGTCGCGGAGCGGCCTTGGTTCATGGCGATGCCGCCCCGGTTGGCGGGCTGGCGGCGGTGATCTGGCTGTGCAGCGACTTGAGCGCGGTCACGTAGATCTCGGAGAAGGTGGGGAAGGGCTGGATGACATCGCGCAGCACCGGCAGCGGGACGCGGGCCCGGATGGCCAGGGTGGCCTGCTGCATCCATTCCCCTGCCTCGGGGCCGAGCGCGTAGGCGCCGGTCAGGTGCTCGCCGTCGGACAGCAGGGTCACGAAGCCGCTGGAGGTGGCGTAGGCGTGCGTATAGGTGGCCGTCTTGGCCACCTCGGACACCGGAGCGGTCACGCTGAACGGGGCTTCGGTGGCGCCGACCGCGGCGGCTTGCGGGTCGGTGTAGACCACGTCTGGGATGGCCTCATAGTGGGCCTCGCGCGGCTCGCCGAGGATGTTCGCCGCGACCACCTCGCCCTGGTACTTGCCCACGTGGGTCAGCAGCCGGACGCCGGTGACGTCGCCGATCGCCCACAGCCGCTCGCCCGCATGCAGGTGCGCGTCGACTGCGATGCCGTGCGGGCCGGCGGTGACGCCGACCGTGTCCAGGCCGGCGGGCAGCCGCGGGCGCCTGCCGGTGGCGGCGAGCAGGTGGTCGCCGCGCAGCTCACGGCCGTCTTCGAGGGTCAGGACGTAGTCCGGGCCGTCGCGCCGCGCGGCGGTCGCGGTCACGCCCAGGATCAGCTCGATGCCGTCGGCGCGCAGCACCTCGCCCAGTGCGTGGCCCAGTGGCGCGGGCTCGCGGGCCAGCACGTGCCCGGCCGCCTCGACCAGGGTGACCTCGCCGCCCAGTCGGCGCACGGCCTGGGCCATCTCGGCGCCTACCGGCCCGCCGCCCAGGATCAGCAGGCGGCGCGGGACGGCCTTCATGCCGGTCACCTCGCGGTTGGTCCACACGCCGTCCAGCTCGCGCAGGCCCGGGACGGGCGGTATGACCGGGTCCGAGCCGGTCGCCACCACCACGTGCCGGGCGGTGTGCCGGACGCCGTCGACTTCGACCACGCCCGGCCCGGCCAGCTTGCCGGTGCCGCGGATCAGGTCGATGCCCTTGCCCGCCAGCCACTGCACCTGCCCGGCGTCGGAGTAGCCGGCGACCATGAAGTCCCGGTAGGCCAGTGCGGCCTCGGCATCGACCTGCGCGGTGGCCGCTGCCTCCCGCGCGTCATGCGCCGCCTCGCCGGGGCGCAGCAGCGTCTTGGACGGGATGCACGCCCAGTACGAGCACTCGCCTCCGGCCAGCTCCCGCTCCACCACCGCCACCCGCAGCCCGCCGTCGGCCAGCTCGCCGGCGCAATGCTCACCCGGCGAGCCGGCCCCCACCACGATCACGTCGTAGTCATAGCCGTTCATGCCCCACCCGCCTCCCCTTCCCCCCTCATCTGCCCGGCGGACTCGTCCGCCATGTACTGGGCATACCAGTCGGGCCAGTCCGGGTCGGGCTGCCCGGTCTCCTCCTCGTGTTTGCCGTGCGCGGCCGCCGCGCGGCGCAGCGCACCGGCCAGCCCGGCCACGGAGTCGTAGGCTGCGAGCGCCGACGTCGCCCGGCCGGGCAGGCGGGTGGTGACCTCCTGGACGAACCAGCTGTTGCCGTCGCAGGCCGAGCCGGGCGGGGTCATCTGTATCACCCGGAAGTCCGGAGCGGTGACGAAGTCGGCGTCCAGCCACCAGCCCAGCGCCTGGTAGAAGTCCTTGGCCCGGTCCACGTCGGAGACGGGCACCACCACGACCTCGAGTTTCATGTCCATGTCCCTGGCTCCTCTCCTGGTGCCGCTGACCCGTGCCGGTGCCGCCGGGCTTGGTCTGGCATCTACGGTCATGCCTGGGGTGGCCGGACGCGCCGGTGAAGACCCTGGCCGGTTCGCTGGTCCGCGGTCCGGCAGCCCGGAGTGCTGCGGCTCACGGTAGTCCAGAACCGCGTCGGCAGCGTAGATCGCGTGCTCGGTGTCGATGTCGCCGCGGTCGGGGGCTTCCAGTGCTGCTCTAGCCGGGCCCGGGTCCTGGCGTCACGATCCATTGTCCTGTTCACCTAAGCTGGCAAACCGTCATCCTCGCCGACCGCAACCCCGGCCGGCTGCAGCACGCTGCGGCCGAACTCGGCGCGGCGCGGTCGGGCTGGCCGCTTGCGTGAGAAGGTGAGCTGGTGGTGACTTCGGGGCAGCGGGCCGGCGCTCTGCTGTCGGTCAATGTGGGGATGCCGCGGGACGTGACCTGGCACGGCAGGACGGTGCACACGGCGGTGTAGAAGAAGCCGGTCGCCGGGCCGCGGATGGTGCGGCGGCTCAATATCGATGGTGACGGGCAGGGTGATCTGGCCGGGCACGGCGGCGAGCAGCGGGCGGTGTTCGTCCACCAGATCGAGTCTTACCGGTACTGGCAGGAGCAGCTGGGCCGGGATGACTTCGAGTACGGGCAGTTCGGGGAGAACTTCACTGTGCGGGGACTGGCCGACGACCAGGTGTGCATCGGCGACCGGTACCGGATCGGCGGCGCGGTTTTCGAGGTCACCCAGCCGCGGGTCACCTGCTTCCGGGTGGGCATCCGGATGGATGATCCCCAGATGCCCGCGCTGCAGGTTTCCCATCACCGGCCCGGGTTCTGTTCCCGCGTGCTGACCGAGGGCGCGGTGGAGGCCGGCCAGGAGATTATCAAGCTTGCCTCCGGCCCGGAGGGCATGACAGTCGCGGAGCTGGACGCCCTGCTGTACCTGCCCGGGCATCCCCGGCAGCAGTTGCTGCGCGCGCTGCGCATCCCGGCGCTCAGCGGCGGGTGGAAAGCCTCGTTCCAGGAGATGCTCGACCAGTCCGGGCAGCGCGGCGGCAACGCGGGCCTGACCGACGCGAGCCCGCCGCCGGCGTGGCCCGGGTTCCGGCCGCTCGCCGTGACCGGAATCGGCCGGGAGAGCGAGACGGTGATCTCGGTGCACCTGGCCGATCCCGGGGGCGGCAGCGTGCCGGCCGCCCTGCCCGGACAGTTCCTGACCCTGCGCCTGCACCCTGACCCCGCCGGACGGCCGCTGCTGCGCAGCTACTCGCTGTCGGGACCCCCGGGCGCCCGCGACTACCGCATCAGTGTCAAGCGGGAGGAACACGGCGCCAGCAGCTCGGCGCCGGACCAACCGGCCACGGTGGCCGACCACCGACGCCGGACCGCGACGCCGTGAGCCTCACCGCCGGGCCGACGGGGGGAGCACGGGACCGTCGGCCGTCCCCGTCCCACACCCTCCCCCTAGCGTTGGCGGACCGGTCCAGCAGGGAGTGGAGTGGCCCGGGTTAGACGGTCGGGGCCGCGAGGATTCATCGTCAGGATCGACCCAGCTTGACGTGTCAGATGCCAGAAACCTATCCATGCAGGTCATTCCACCATTCCGTCACCCAAACCGGGCAGGGAAGGGACCCTGCGCCATCGAGCTCTCGAGCTGATCGCACTCGGTACGGATCCTGAGACCTTGGGGCGGGCGAACCCCGAGACTCGAAGGGCCGAGTTTCTCGGGGCAAGGCATCGACGACGCAGCATTGAGTAGGGGCAGGCTGCCTACGCAGTGCATACGCACGACGTTGTGATCAGCGGGTTCGTCGGGTCTTGAACCCGAAGGTCGCGCTATGGTCCTGACCCCCGCTAGACACTGCCCCCGCTGCTAAGTAAGTGCAGGTCAGGCATGATCGCCGGAGACGGTGGTCGGGCCTTTTGATCATCCGTTGGCGGCTCGTTGGCGGGATCGAACCCCGACATGGCCGTCAGGGGGCGGGATCTTTCCGCACGGATTGGTTCTGTGGTGATGCATCTGCGGCAGGAAGCAGGGAATCGGTTGGGCTCCGCTCGCCCGGCTTGGCCCACCGGCACGCCGGACACCAAGTTGGCCGTAAAACTCTTGTCGCGAGCGTTTCGCTGGCGGCCCAGATCGAGCCGGGCGCTGCGCGTCCTGGCCCTGGCTGGCTTCGCGGTTGAGGTCCTTGACCCGGCGGACCTCCATGTCATCGATGCTGTCCGCACCCGCGATCGTCCCAGCAGCCAGGCAGGGAACCTTCAGTCCGGCGTCTACCCCGCACCGGTGGCCGATCCGGACATGCTCGTCCACTGGGGCAGCCAGAACGCCCAGCGCCGCGGCGCCGACTGTCCGGCGGCCTGAGTCTTGAGTGCTATTGAGCTAGACCCCATGGACTTGATCGGAGATGCACCTATCTGGACGATCTGCGCGCTCGGAGCCTGGAAACCCGCTGAACTCACGTGAGCGAATATTCGGCAGTTAGGCGCAGCGTCACACCCTGAACCGGATCGCTCTCAGTGTCCGGGCCTGATTGGCGCTGAGCGTTGGGCTGGTCAGTCAGCCGAGCAGTTTCAGGAACTCGGCCGGAGTCAGCCCCGCCTGCCGCAGGATCGACGCCAGGGTGCCCCGCTTGACCGTGCCGTGCTCGGGCACCACCGCCACCTTCCCATCCGCGGTTCGCCGGTAGACGGCGTGGCTGCCCTTCACTCGTGCGCGCTCGAACCCAGCGGCTTCCAGGGCACGGGTAACCTCCCGGACCGGCAGGTCCGCCAAGGCAGGGCTCACGCGGCGCCGCGAAGCTGGAATGACGTGACCAGCGGCGTGCTGGTCACGTGCCCGGCCGGGTCATCGACCTCGTCCAGGTACAACTCCACCGCCTCCGCGAGGTTCGCCAGCGCCTCGTCAATCGACTGGCCCTGACTGGCCACGTCCACCTCCAGGCACTGCGCGACATACCAGTCCTCTTCCCGGTGCACGGCGGCGGTGAGAACCCGAGACGCAGACATGAGCACAGGGTAACCCAGGCGGCTGACAGCGACCCTCCAGAATCCCTCCGAGTCGCTGTCGGCGCAGAACCAGGTGAACGCCACTCCTGGGCTACGCCTACAACTACAGCGTGGTGGCGCCCGAGAGTGACTCAAGCCAGAGTGCCAGTGCGGCTCAGGGCTCGGCCCAGGTTGCCGGGGCCGACCAGGGAGGCGGCGGGTCGGCGGGCACCTTCCGGGCTACTCGCCGGCTAGGACCAGTTGGGCAGCGACTCTATGTGTGCCCTCTGGGCGCACTGGCCAGCAGAACGGTAGGCCCGTTCACCAGGCCCGTTCCACGGGCTCGGCCCAAGGGGCCGTGATCATGCCTCTGACCTGGAGCCGCCTATCGGAATCGAACCGATGACCTATTCATTACGAGTGACCGCAGATACGTCGGGTGGTGTCGGCTGATGTAGGCTAATCGGCCACTGAGCTGCGGATATTCTGATCCGTCGTCGGCTGATGTAGCCCGGAATCGGATGCGGATGGCTCCCCGTTTGGCTCCCCTGGCCAGCGATCTTCAACTGGTTCAATGACTCTGAACGTCGAGGCCGGGCGCGAACCGCTCCTCCCAGGCACTGCGGCGTCGGCAGGACGGGCGTTGCTCAGCCGCGAAGTTCTGACTCGATGATCCGTCTTGACTTTGAGTTGCAAAGCACGGTAGCTTTGAAGTACAAAGTTTGACTCTGGCTACCGCACCAGGAGGCCGACGTGCTAGAGGACCAGGACATGAGCGTGCAGGAAGCCGCAGCCGTCGTGCAGGATGCCCGCGCCCGCGCTCGCAGGGAGCTAGTCATCAGCACGCCTCTGGTGTACACGGCGTGGGGCCTGGTCTGGCTCATCGGCTACGGAGCGATGTGGCTGTCCGTGCGGGGGCAGCACCCCTACACCGGGCCCTCGGGTCTCGCGATCGCGACGGTGTTCGTGCTGGCCGGGTTCGCGGTCGCGGCCGTGCTGGTCATCGCCAGCAAGGCAGTCACGGGCATCGACGGCCAGTCCGTGCGAAACCGCCGCATCATCGGGACGACGTGGGCGGTCGGATACCTGGCCTTGCTCGTCGCCGCGCCCGCGATCAGCGGCTCCGTCAGCACGCGGACGCTCGCGTTCATCAGCTTCGCGGGTCCCGTGATGCTCGTCGGGCTGACCTATATTCTTGCCGCCGCCCTCGGGCGATCCCGGTCGGTGCTGGCCCTCGGAGCCTGGCAAGTGATCGTCGGTATCAGCTGCGCCTGGCTGGCACCCGCGACAATCCTGGCGACCTGCGCGCTGGCCGGCGGCGGCGCGTTCCTGCTCATGGCGGCCGTCGAGACCGGGCTTCGCCGGCATGGCAGCTGAGAACGAGCTTGACCCGGTCCTTCATGCACCCGTCCGGCTGCGCGTCGCGGTGACACTGGCCACCCTGCGCGACGGGGACAGCCTGTCCTTCACCAGGCTGCAGGACCTGCTCGGGCTCACGCCCGGCAACCTCATCACGCACCTGCGCAAGCTCGAGGACGCAGGCTACGTCACGACAGCCAAGTCCGGCAGAGGCGTCACCTCCCGGACCTCGGTCAGCCTCAGCCCGCAGGGCCGCAAGGCCTTCGACAACTACACAGCGGTCCTGCGTCAGTTGCTCGATCCAGCCAGCACCAACGGGACCAGCCAGCACTGACAGCACAGCCAACCCAGACTGAAACAGCCCGGGTTGGCTGCGTGCAGGCCCGTCTCGATGGCTTTCTGCTCCCAAAGCCAAGTCGCGGGGCCGACTGCCAGTGGTGCGGCGCGCCTGACCTGGGAACCACGGTCCGTCAACGTCCGCTGGCGTCCACTGCTGGCGATGGCGATAGTTACTCACTTGGTTACTCGGTTGCTCGCGAGTCTGTCTCATGAGCAGTTGCTTAGGAGAAAGTCTCGGGTTCTCCATGGCGGCAAGGGTCTGCCCGCAGGGCCGATCGAAGCGAGCCCTTGCTCTTCGGATGCTGGCGCCGCGAGGATGGCCGCCGGAGGGCAGCCGCGCTACGCTTTCTCCGCATTCTGCTCGTAAGGAGGCGCCGGTGACGACAGGGCCCGGAGACGAGATGGCAGCAGGCACGGCGGGCCCCGGCCAGTTGCGGGCGTCCCACGCCGATCGCGAGCAGGTGATCGACGTACTCAAAACCGCGTTCGTGCAGGGCCGACTGGCCAAGGGTGAGTTCGATGCGCGGGTGGGCCAGGCGTTCGCGTCGCGGACCTACGCGGACCTGGCCGCGGTTACAGCCGATCTCCCTACCTGGCTCGTCGGAGCCCAGCCGCCGCGCAAGCCCGCCCGGGCAAAGACTCAGCCGTCGGGGAACACGGACATCAAGCCGGCGGCCGTCGCCATGATCACGGGGATGACCGTGCTTACGGCGGGCTTGTGGGCGGCCGTGCTGATCGGCCACAAGATTGATGATGACGGTGCGAAAGGGATGCTGATATTTCTATTTATACTCACCTTCACTAATATCGGGATCCTGATCCTACTCGGGGCGGTGATGCGCGAGTCACGGCATCAGAAGCGCTCCGGCGGGCAGCTACCGCCGTCAACGCCCAGGGCAGGCGGTCAAGCATCCCAGCGCCCAGCATCCGCCGCCTCGGCCGAACAGCTCCCGCAGATCAATCCCGGTCAGCAACACGCCGCCGAAGCTCAACGAAGCCATCTTCCCGCCCGCAATTGTCCAGCTCGCGGCTACCGCATCGATGGCGTCCTCGGAGCAGCCTCAGCAATCTTGTAAACGGCAAGTCAGCAGTTCGATCCCGCCACCGGCTCCAGCCAGTTCTAAAAAGACGCAACGTGCTTCTGAACCGAACAGCCCGGTCACACGGCTACTGTGCGCAGCTCGGCCGCCTGACCTCTTCCTTATCAGGTTTGTTCGTGTTCGCTTCTGACCTACTGGGTCGCAGGTCAAGCCCAGGTCCGCATGCCCGTGAGTGACCGCCCTCGACCCATCAACACTGCTCGTTCTGGCACGCACGTGGCATGGTTGGCCCCCTCGTCCCGAAGCCAGGTACCGGTGCGGGCTGCCAGCGCCGCAGCATGCCTGACCTGGGCACGATCGTCCGTCAGTGTCCGCTGGCGTCCACTGATGGCGATGGCGATTGTTACTCACAATGTGTAACGACTCATTACTGAAAGTAGTAGCGTCGTTACTGACCGCTGCGCTGAGGGGACGGTAGGCGATGTCTGCTGGGATAAATACGGCTCGACGGGTGGTGCTCCGATTGCGGGTCGTGCCTGTCGCGCTGATCTCGCTGGCAGCTGGGCTGGGCCCGGTGATACCCGCGCAGGCTGCGGCACATACGTCTTCGGTCGGCTCCTTCTCGGGTAGGGCGCTGAGTAAGGGCACTGCCTACGTCGTCAACGGCGACTCGGGCACGGTGACCCCGATCGCGACCGCCACCAACACCGCCGGCCCGCCGATCCCGGTGGGAAGTGACCCCGGTGTCATCGCGATCACCCCGGATGGCAAGACCGCCTACATCGCCAACCGCGGCTCGGGCACGGTGACCCCGATCGCGACCGCCACCAGCACCGCCGGCCCGCCGATCACGGTCGGAAGTTACCCCGATGCCATCGCGATCACCCCGGATGGCAGGACCGCCTACGTCGTCAGCGGCGACTCGGGCACGGTGACCCCGATCGCGACCGCCACCAGCACCGCCGGCCCGCCGATCACGGTCGGAAGTTACCCCGATGCCATCGCGATCACGCCGGATGGCAGGACCGCCTACGTCACCAACTGGACCTCGGGCACGGTGACCCCGATCGCGACCGCCACGAATACCGCCGGACCGTCAATCCCGGTGGGGGTTAACCCCAATTTCGTCGCGATCACCCCGGATGGCAAGACCGCCTACGTCGAAAATTGGACCTCGGGCACCGTAACCCCGATCGCGACCGCCACGAATACAGCCGGACCGTCAATCCCGGTGGGAAGTGGCCCGGGTTACCTTGCGATCACCCCGGACGGCAAGACCGCCTACGTCGCCAGCATCAATTCGGGCACCGTGACCCCGATCGCGACCGCCACGAATACCGCCGACCCGCCGATCCCGCTGGGATTGGATCCCTATTTCATCGCGATCACCCCGGATGGCAAGACCGCCTACGTCGCCAAAGGCGGCGGCTCGGAAACAGTGATCCCGATCGCGACGGCCACCAACACCGCCGGACCGCCGATCCCGGCAGGCCCCGGTGTCATCGCGATCACGCCGGACGGCAAGACCGCCTACATCGCCGACGGCCCCGCGGGCACGGTCACGCCGATCGCGACGGCCACCAATACCGCCGGACCGCCGATCCCGGTGGGAACCGATCCCTTTTGGATCGCGATCACGCCCGGGCACCGTCACTCAAGGGGCCGCCATCACCAGCGGCTCCGCCAACATGCGCACTCTCCGGAAGCTGCGGGGTCTCGGCAGGTCGCCCGGTGAATCGGCCACGTAGCGGGCACGCCACGCACATGACATGCTGCCGACCTGTTCATTACGAGGGTAGTCCGTAACACCTGTGCCTCCGCCTGTCCGGCCAGCGACCAGCAATAACGGTCCACGCGCGTCCGCAGGCGTCCGGTCGTGTGCACGGCGAATGTCACCCAGCTAGTCACTCACCGCCGTGCTGCTAGCGCAGGTGATCTTCCCGGTGGCCCAGGAGCACCCGCTCCGGGCGGTGCAGCGGGGACCACCAGGTCTCCTCGCAACCTGGAGCGTTGCACCAGACCTTGACGTGGCCGTTGCGCGCTCTCTGGGCAGCCGGACAGTCGCACGCTTCCCAGGTGATCGTGATGGTGCCCGGCTGCCATGGATGGTGGAGACGGCACTCTGCAGGCCAGGGTACGCCAGTCATCCGGCCAGTAGAACATACTTTCGGCTAGCTGGTCTCCCCGCCATCCCGGAGCCTTCCGGGTGGTCCGGGGCACGGCACCGCGCCGAGAGATGCGGTATACGGTGGCCAGTGTGGCGTAGCCCCGAGGGCATGCACTGGCGGAGGTCGATGCTCGATGGCAGACGGCGGAGTTCTGCTAGCAGGCGAGGGGAAGGGGTTTCCTCTTCCCGGAGCCAGAATCGTTTTCAAGGTATGGGGCGAACACGAACCAGGCAACCATGATGTAGCGGAGTTCACAGCGGAGCCTGGATTCCGTGGTCCACAGCCCCACATCCACCGAGTTCATGAAGAGCTGTTCTACGTCCTTGAAGGTGAGTTCGACTTCTTGGTGGGAGATGAGGTCGCGCGGGTCGGTCCTGGTGGCTTGGTGAACATACCGCCCGGAGTGGTCCACGATTTTCGCAATGTGGGTTCGACCCCGGCCCGATGGCTGGGTATTCATTGTCCAGGTTTCCTCGTCCGCTACTTCGAAGAGATCGCTGCCCTGGTCTCATCGGGCAACTTCAGTGAACCTACGTTTCACGAGTTGCGGCTCAAGTACGACATAGATGAGGTCGATGTGTCGTGGGGCGAAGCCTAACTAAGGGCCAACGACCTTCTCTTGCAGGCACGCTCTGGTGCGGGCAGTATGTTGGTAGCTGAGACAGCGGACACGCTTGCAGGAGATGGCGACTGTGGTGACGGACCCCGCGCCGGATCAGAAGACTTCCCCGCCGGGCGCACGGCGGCCGGTGGCTATGACTCCCTACGCGATCGCGGTCGCCTTGTTCGCCGCCTTCGTGGTCGGCGGCATCCTCGGCAAGGTCATTCCGCTGTGGCTGGTGGCTGTGCTGGGTCTTGTGATCGGTGCCGCCGTCTTCGTTTTCGTGGATCGCCACCCGCGCCTGCCCCGGAGCCGGTAGGGCTGTAGGTTTCAAGGAGCATGTCATGATCGTCGTCCTTGGGCTAATCATTCTGGTCGCGGCCATAGTCGTCGGTGTGGCCGGTGTGCTCAGCAACGCTGGCAGCGCGCATGCGCTCACTCACGGGTTCGCGGTGCTCGGCTACCACGTGACCGGCTCCACCGGCACGCTGTTCCTCTACGGCATCGTGGTCGGGGCCCTCGCCATGCTCGGGCTGAGCCTGCTGCTGGCGGGAGCGCGCCGCACCTCGCGCCGCGGCAGTGCCTCGCGCCGCGATCTCGAACACTCCCGCCGTGAAACGGCCGCAGTCAGCCAGCAGCGCGACGACCTCCTCAACCGTGCCGAGGCCACCCCTCCCGATACGGCGAAGGGGCAGGAGAAGGGCTAGCCTGCGCGTGGTGGTGCCTAGTTCGACGCAGGCGGGGGGTGAGCGTATTGATTTGCGGAAACGGTAGCGGGCACGTTTACGGCTCCGGGGGCGGTGCGTCCTCTTCTGACTTGGGGATTCAGGGATTAGAGGCAAGCTCGTGGCTACGTGTGGACCACGGGTCAGCGCAGTATCCGAGTTTGGTGAGGGATTACCGCGCCGGGGGTTTCCCGGGCCGCCGCCGCATTCGCAGGGCACCTAGGAGAAGGGCGCCGAGGAACACGACAATGCCGATGATCAGCAAATACAGCAGGCCCTTGGCGACGACACCCACGATGCCGAGCACGATCGCCACGATCACGAGGAGTAGGAAGAGGGCAAGCATCTGATGTTCCGCTCAGTCGTGCTGGTCAGCGGCGGGCCAGTTGCCGTTCACCGCCGGTGCCTGGCTGATATGTCAGGCCGTAGTGCTTGAAGATGGCCTCTTCGTCGGCTGATGGCAGCTCGCCGTCGGTGCTGATCGAGGGAGAATCCTTCACTTGCTTTCTGTCGTGAGCGACCTTGAGGTATCCGGGACCCACGGTCGCCTGGGCCAGGGGAACGAACACGAGCCGGTGCCGGGTAGGCATCCCGACCTTGACGGTGGCGAACGCTGGCAGGTCTGTGCTCGTGTCGACGTAGATGGCCTCCAGCTCCCCGATCTTGTGACCGTCGGAGTCAACAACGTCGTGGCCCCGCCACTCCCGGATATCGCCTGCCTCGAACACGCCCGCCTTCCTCTCCGCGGCATTGCATGTGCTCACAGTCATTCCCCGTATGGGATGCCGTATAGAGCCAGCGTAGTCCTGCCAGGGTGGTGCCGTTGTCCTGCTCGCGTGTCGCTCGTCTCCTCCCCCGTCCTCCTGATAGGTGCCGGGTCTTTCCGGGGAAGATCACACTCAGGGGTGGCGCGGAGCGCCATCGCGCCAGCGACGCGAGCGCAGCGAGCGCCCTTGAATGTGATCTTGCGCGGCGAGAGGATGCCCGGCGCGTGGAGGACGGCCCGGCCAGCTCGTGCGGGCGCGGTCATCGGGGAGCGTTGGGGCGTCGGCCGCCTGCCGGCGGGTGCGGGGCAGCCGGCCGGGCGGCAGCGCCCGCGACCGGAGGGCTTCCGGTCGAAGGGAGCGGGCAGGCTGCCGCCCCCGGAGCAGGCGAGCCCCTGCTGCCCGCCCGGCAACTGGCGATGCCCCGCGCCCCGTTCGCAGTCCCCTGCGATGACTTCCGCGTCCCGCATCACGAGTCCGGCATGTGGGCTGGACGGCTGGCGCGCCCGGAGGGCGTGCCCTTGAAGCCGTAAAGAAAGTCGTAACAGCATCTGGGCAACGTCCGTTGTCAGCGCGGTGATCTTTGGTCATTTCTGCACTTCAGGGCACTACTGGCGTGGGCCGACGATCGCGCTGAAGCTTGCCAAACATGCGTTTACGAGTTCACCAGATGGTTGACTGTGCCGCCTGATGCTTGACACCCGCCGATGCCGCTCCCGAGGCCGGGCGCTTCTCGCAGCGTCGTTCTGGCTGCGCTCCGCGGTATCGTCGCGGTGCCTTCGCTGGTAGTGCTGGCGGGCTGCTTGGCGGGTTACGCCGAGACGGTGGGCTATGTCTGGCCAGCCGATGCCCAGAGCCACTGCCTGGTCGATGAGGGCTGCTAGCTCGGCATCGAGTTCCTTCTGGTGCAGCCTTGCCTTGATCCGCTCTAGCACCTGCGGTGGGGACAGGCGGGCTATCCGTTCTGTCGGGCTGGGCGGTGCCGCTCGGGCTCGGTGCCGGTAGCCCGGCTGGACGTATTTGATCTTCCGCTTCCTGGCCCTGCCCATGTATCTCAGGATGCGGGCTTGGTCCGACAATCAGCGTGACCCGGTGTTCTCGTGACTGGCACGCGATACCATTGCTGGTATGACCTGGGGCGAGGTAGAACTCGAACCCGAGGTCCGGGACTGGCTGGAGGGGCTGGATGACCAGCGGTGGGCACAGGCGATGTTCCACCTGGATCTGCTGGAAGAACGCCGGCGTGCTGCTCGGCGAGCCGTACACCCGGCAGTTGTCGGGCAAGCTGCGGGAGCTCCGGTTCTACTGCGGCGGCGAGCGCATCCGGATCAGCTACCGGATCGCTTCGGGGCGGCGGATCATCGCCTTGACCGTGTTCGCCAAGACCAGGATGCGCGAGACCGCGGAGATTGCCAGGGCCGCCGCGGCGATGGCCCGCTGCCAGGCCGAGGACCACACTCCCGATGAGGAGGACCGGTGACGATGAGCCAGGACGCACCGCGGCGTACCCGCCTCGCCGACGCCCGCCAGGCCCGCACGGACCGCCCGGAAGTCGCAGCCGCCTATGAGCAGACCCGGCTGCGCTACGAGCTGGCCGAAACGGTCAGGCTGCGGCGCGAGGAACTGGGCTGGTCCCAGCGCCAGCTGGCCGAGCGGGCCGGGATGAGTCAGCCCGGCGTCGCCCGGTTCGAGGCTGGCGGCACCACCCCCACCCTGCCGCTGCTGGAACGGCTCGCCGAGGCGCTTGGCCTGACGCTCACAGTCACCCTCGGCTCAGCACAGCGCCGCTCGGCCTGACCGCCCAAACAGAGTGTGATTTAGGTCACATTTTCTATGGGCTGGCGGACTCCAGCGGACGACAACGGCCTCCAGCGGCCATTCACGGACATTACCCGGCAGCTATCGACGGTCAGGCGGGTTTGCGCCCGTGCACCATTGGCCGCACAGTGGAAGTACAGGCGTCACGAAAACCGCTGCCGGGAGTGCGGGCAAGCGCCCAGGGCACGGGCAGCATCACTCACATCGCTCCGGCGCGGAATCACTAACAAGGGCATCCATTTCGGGCTCAGCCCGCCAGCAACTTGCCCACCCCAGTCTCTGCACTGGGCATACGCGCGCCATCGGCATAAACGCCTTCTCCGAGCCGCAGAGTCGGCTGCATTGCAGCTCCTGCCAGCTCTGGCACATCAGGCACGAGGAAACCCGGAAGGAGGTGAGTCCATGAACAAGCTGCTGTACCGGCCCAAGGAGGCGGCCCAGATGCTCGGCATCGGGCGGGACAAGCTCTACGACCTGATGCGATCCGGGCGGCTGCACTCGGTGAAGGACGGCAGGGCACGGTTCATCACCGCGACTGCGCTGGCTGAGTACATCGCGATGCTGGAGGCCGAGGCGCACAAGGCGGCGTGATCAACCCGGGCGGCCCATCATCCGGTCGAACATTCTGTCCATAGCGTCGGCACCCGCAGTGATCACCGGGCGCAGCTCGTGCCGGTAGACGACCTCCGTCGTCCTGGAACTGGAATGCCCGGCCAGACGGGCGATCTCCTCCACCGCCATCCCGGACTCGGACATCAGGCTGACGAAGGTGTGCCTCAGCTCCCTGGGCGACCAGCTGCCGCCAACGCCAGCCTTCTCGCAGAGAGCGCGGAAGCCGCGGCCGACATTCGCAACGTCCAGCGGCCTGCCCGTGCTGCTGGTGAAGACCAGGCCATGATCCTGCCATAGCTCGCCAGCGGCTAGCTGAGCCGCCGCCTGCCGCTTCCGCTGTTCCCGCAGAGCCGCGACCGCGCTCTGCGGCAGCCCCAGGGTCCGCCGGGATCGCTCGGTCTTGGTGTCGCTCCCGGCCCGGACCGACCGCCACACGGCGATGTGCGGCGGGACCCCGGCGCCAGGGTCGCCATCCAGGTCGACGTGATCCCAGCGCAGCGCCCGTGCCTCCTCGGTCCGGATGCCCGTGGTCAGGGACAGGATGACGTAGGCGCCGAGGTAACCATCCTGCGTCGCCGCGCGCAGCAGCGCCGCGGCCTGGCCAGCGGTCATGGCCCTGGATGGGCGCCCGCCGCCCTTACCCGGCGGAGGCTTGACCAGCGCGGCCACGTTGCGCCGGACATGGTCCCCGGACTCCGCATGGCGGATGGCCCGGACCAGGCAGTTATGCGTGAGCGCCACCGTGGCGCTCGATCTCGACGTGGCCAGCTCCGACAGCGCGCGGCGGACGTCGTGGGTGCGCAGGGCATGCAACGGGATGCCGCCGATGCCGGCCAGTACCGGCCGCAGGATCAGCTCATCTCGCCGCAGCGTGCGAGCTGACCGGCCGTCCCTGCCCTCCCTCATCCAGTCCGCCACAGCCTGATCGACCGTGTAGCTGGCAGAGGTCCGCACGCCCGCGTCCAGGTCGGAGTGCAGTTCCCTGAGCTTGTCCTTGACCTCGGTCTTGGTCTTGCCAGAGACCTTACGCCGCAGCCGCTTGCCGCCAGAGTCGAAGCCGAGACTGACCGAGCCGTACCAGCGGCCCTTGCTCTCGTCCCAGTAGATGCCGTCTTCGCCGTAGCCCGCTGTCCGATCTCAATGAATCTGGTCTCTGCTCAGCACGCTGACCTGCCGGGGACCAGATTCGATGAGATCAGGCTGGTGCCGGTTGTCTCATTGAATCTGGCTCGCCAGGGGCGGATCTCAGTGGTTCTTCATGATCCGTCGCCGCGAGTGCTGGCGGATGGATGGTTTCGGGCAGGTTCCAGTCGTGGCCGGGCGGGAGCGGCTCGAACGCGAGGCGGCGGGTATGCAGTCGCCATTCGAGCAGCGGGTCTTCCCGGTCGCGACGCCAGCGGGTGGACGGGCGGTAGTCCCAGAAGTAGCCGGGGGCGACGGTGCGGCGTAGTTCGGCGGTGAATTCGTCGTGCCCGGCCCAGTCCGTGCCGAGGATTCGTTCGCGCCAGTACGGGCTGGCGAGCATGCGGGCCAGTGCGACGGACTGCGGGTAGGTGGCGGCGTCGGAGGTGTGGGGCGTCCATTCGTCGCGGTCGTTCCAGTCGGGGCCGTGGAAGATCTCCATGCGGCGGTGGTATCCGGCGTCGCGCAGCCCGTTCAGCCGCCAGCCGATGCAGATGTGCTGTGCGTCGCGGAACGCGCGCATGACCGGGTCCCGGCCGTGGCGGCGGATCAGCCGCCGGTGCCGCTGGTATGCGTGCAGGATCTCTGGCTGCCGGGTGAGGTCGGGCTGCTCGTGGTCTGTGCTGATCCAGCGGCGGTGCCGGGAGCAGATGACATCGTCGTGCAGCGCCCACCGGATGATCAGCTCGCCGGCCACGCAGGCCCGGCAGGCATGGAACGCCCATCCTGACCGGGCGCGTGGCCGATCGCGCATGTGCAGGCCGGACAGGTCGCCGGTGGTGCAGATCTGCGGCATGGCCCAGGCCAGCGACCGGCAGGGGATCCCGGTGACGGCAGCGAGCGGGCCGAGCGGCACCGGCGCGTCCTTGCGGTCGTTCCGGGTGAGCCAGGAGCGCAGCCCGGCCGGGTCGATGCGGTTTGGTCCGGCGAGGCGGTGCAGGTAGCTGGTGATGGTCTCGTCGCGGAACGGCGCGACCATACGCGGCAGCGGCCGCAGCATGAGCGGCCAGTCCATGGTTCAGGCCGCGCCATGTGCGCCGGATTGCGCGGCGTGATCGACCGGGATGCCGTCCAGCAGTGTGCGGGTGATCTGCTCCGTGCCGTCCATGACCGCGGTGAGCGCGGCCGCGCGGACCAGGTGGGACAGGCTGCCGATCATCCCGCCGGTGCGCTGATGCAGGTACTTGCTCAGCTTGGGCAGCGTGCCGGGCCGGTGGCGGTGCAGCCGCAACGCGGCATCCAGCGTGGCCAGCAGGCTGGCCCACTCGGCCTGGCACGGGAACGGCCCGGTGTGGACCAGCACGCAGCGGCCGGCGATCTGCTTGCCCCGCACCCCGGTGAACAGCCCGGACCGCTCGACGTTGACGCCGGCGTAGGCGAACGTGGCCGGCAGGTGCTCGGTGAAGTACTTCAGATGGTCGGACATGTCTTCCCCGGCGCTGGTGGCCAGGTTCAGGTTGTGGATCTCATCGACCAGCACCAGATCGACCCGGGCGTCGATAAGAACCTGGCAGACCGCATCGGCGATGTCGGTGGTGTTCTGCCCGCGCCGCACCGGCGGCAGGCCGAGGAACCGGGCGAATTCCATCGCCAGCTTCCGCGGCGATCCTTTCGGCGGCGTGGTCACGTAGACCACCGGGATCCGGCCGGTGCCCGGGTAGCGTTCCCGCACCATCAGCTCGTGGGTGCGGCCCAGCTGCTTCAGCGCGGTGCTCTTGCCCGTGGCCGGCAGGCCGGACACGATCAGCCCGCGCCGGGCGGAGATCTCCCGCCGGTTCAGCAAGGTCAGCAGCCTGCCCTGCCGGGCCACCTCCCGCACCGTCGAGGTGGCCACGACCACCAGCTCGGAGTGGTAGCTGAGCCGCGCCTGGTCATAACGGCCGCGCTGCTCGCCCGACAGCGCCTGCCACTGCTCGCCGGCCAGCAGGCCGAAGCTCGCCGGCGGCGAGTCGACGAACCGCCGCCACCCGGTCAAGGTCATCGTCGGCTCGCGCCGGTCGGCGTCGAGCGCCTCGGCCTCGGCGCTCACCACCACTTCTTCGCCTCCTCCCGCGCGTCGAAGACCGGCAGCGGGATCACCGCCGCGAGCTCGTCCTGCTCCTGGTCGCTCCCGGCGGCGGCGGGCCGCGGTTCGCCGTCCTCGGCAGGCCTCGGCCAGCTTGGCTGAGCCGTGGCGCGGGTGCGCGCGGCGACCCGGCGGTCTTTCGCGGCGGGCTTGCGGCCGGGACGGCCTGGCTTAGCGGGACCCTGGAGCGCCCGCTGGAGCAGGGACTCGACGGCCTGGGCGATCTCTTGTTCTGCCGGATTCCTGCCGTCGGCGGCCAGCTGCCGGCGGGCGTGGTCCCAGGCCAGTTCACCGAACGGCGCGGGGGCGGTAGACAGGTGCTTCCAGAACACGGTGATCCAGCCGCCGTCCCAGTGGTTGCGAACCCAGATCCGGGACACGTCGTAGGGATCGCAGTGGATCTCCCACAGGTTCTGTTTCGCGGCCACGCCCGAGCGCTGCCCCCGGAACGGGTTCAGCTCCTCGCTGTCATAGACCCGGTGGCTGATCTTGACACCGTAGGCGTTGATCGCCCGCCAGGCCGCGGGCAGCAGCTCGATGTAGTCCCCGGCCGACAGCGCGACCGGCACGTAGCCAGCCGCCTGGACCAAGGCCGCGTACTTCTCGTTCGGCGTCAGCGCCCGCCCCGGCGCGGCCGGGTCACGCAACCCGTCGTGCGGCCGGTTCTGCCAGCAGGCGATGACCCACTCATCCAGCAGCCCCTGCAGTTCCATCAGCGGCCACAGCGGCTCATTGCCCGCCCCGTGGCCGCGGAACTCTGCTGAGCGGCCCAGATAACCGGAGACAAATTGGGCGAACAGCGAGGCAACCGATTCGAGGGTGCGCTCGATATGCGGCTTGTCGGTCGGGGTGCGCGGGTGCGCCGGCTGGAAGGTGATGCCGAGCAGCCGGCACGAGGACCGGAAGTTCTGGGAGATGAACGCCTTCCCGTGATCGCACACAATCGTCTCCGGGACGATGACCGGGCGGGCCGCGGCGTGCGCCAGCCGCTGGTCCAGTTCCAGCAGCCGCTGGTGGGGAAGCACCGAGCGGGCCATGCTGAGCGCATCAGCCCAGCCCGGCTGCATCGGCTCCGGGGTCACGGTCCGGGCCAGCAGCAGCGCGGCGTCCACCGACTTGGTCGTGGGACGCAGCACCGCCGCAGTGACCGTGCGGGTGGCCAGGTCGACCATGCCGGTCAGCTCGGCCCGGCCGGCCACCCCGTCATCCAGCAGCACCATGACGTCGAACGGGGTGGAATCGATCTCCACCACCTCGCCCGGGCGGCTGGCGGCCAGCTGGCTGAAAGGACGCCCGGGACGGTTGGCCAGCGACTGGCGGGTCCGGGCCGACCCGGTCGTGTGCAAGCCTGCGGTGACCCGCTCGAACAGCCGGTAGAACGTGGCCCGGGCCGGCATCGGGACCACGTCCTGCCCGTGCCGTTCTGCCAGGATCTGCCGGGTCCGCCACAGGTAGAAGCTGGCCGTCCGGGTCGACCCGGCCGCCTGCTCGCTGATCGCCTGCTGCAATGCGGCCACGACACGCTCATCGGTGCGGCCGCGGGCCTGGAACGGCCGGCCCGCCAGTCAACCAGCCCGGCTAGGCCGCGGGCCTCGTAGCGCTGCCGTCTGCGTCTTACGGTCCGGGCCGTGACCTTCTCACCCGACGCAGCCAGCTCGGCCGCCTTGGCCTGCTCGCGCTGCGCAAGTGAACACGCCGCAGGATCGTATCCGGGCCGGGGCGCCGTCCCAGGCGCCGCACCCGCAAGAGCCCCGGTCAGGATCTCGATGATGTGCCGCTCCCACCGCAGGGCATCCTGGACGGCGTCCTGGGGCACCCCGCCCAGCGCGGCAGCCGATAGCGGCGGCCGCATCCGGCCCGCCCCGCCGATGATCTCGAAACCCTCACTGGCCAGCAGATGAGCAAGCTGCACCACGCTGGCCTGGCCGTCCTGCCCGGCCAGGCGTACCAGCGTGCCGGACAGCCCAACCACGGCCTGGACCGCCTCGCCGAAGCGCACCCGGGCGCCTATCTGCAGGACACCACCACGCGACGCGCTCACCGGCCCGTGCCTTCCTGCTTCACGCTGACCACGCTGCCGGGGCCGAGCAGGCCCGCCGTCACGTCGGCGGACAGCACCCGCGTCCACAGCAAGTGATACAGCACCGGCAGGACCCCCAGGGGATCGCCGGCCTCACGGGCCCCGGCCATCAGCGGCTTCGGCTCCGCGAACACCCCAGCCAGCAGCCCGGCCACCTCGCCCCGGTAGCACCGCCGGTGCCGGTAACCGGCCAGCCACCGCACGTTCGCCGCCAGCACCGCGCCGGGTCCGGCCGTCCGCCGGAACAGCCAGCCGGCCTCGCGGCAGGCACGCCCGGTCGCGGCGAACGCCTCTGCATCACGCCGCTCGATGCGATCATCAGGGCGGACGTCAACCACCACCCCCGTGCCATCAGCCAGCCGGGCGAAGTAATCCGGGACGTGCCGACGCTGCTCACCGTCCTGCTCCCAGATCAACCAGAACGGCTGGGAAGAGAACATGACAACCGCCGGATCGAAGTCGAGCATCATCGCCACGTCGCGTTCCAGCCACGACTCGAACCCGACATGGGCGTCCATCGTGGCCGCGTAATACAGGCCGGGAAAACTCGCCTGCCCGCGGAATGACGGGAAGGACCGCACCGGGGCCGCCCGCTCGAACGGCGTGCTCCACAACTCACCAAGCGGCCCGCGGCAGCACCCGCCAGCGCTGCCGGCGAACTCAACCTCGAAGGTGGGCATCACCGAACGAACAGCAGCCGCCGACCCGGCCATAACCGGTCACTCTATGCTGATCAGGGCTAAATCTGGCACAACGACACGCAGGGCAAGACCACAATCACCGAGACACCCAGCAGAATCGGACCAGGTTCAGTGAGACGAGACCGACTTCAGCGAGACGGGACACGGCGCTTTGTCGGCTGCGCCATGAACAGGGAGCCTACAACTAGTTGGCTCCCCATTTGGCTCCCCTGAGGGCTACAAGCACCTAACTTGATCACCGATCATGGGGTTGAACCGCGATTTCCTGGAGCCGCCTATCGGAATCGAACCGATGACCTATTCATTACGAGTGAATCGCTCTGCCGACTGAGCTAAGGCGGCACGCCGTTGCTATCGCGGCGGCTCACGGAGTCTACCGGTCCGCGGCGGGTCCGCGCGCGCCGCCACCGCGCCTTGAGCGCGCCCGCCGCCAGCCGGCCGGGCCACGACCGGCCACGGCGGCGCCAGCTCAGGCGTCGCCGTACTTCGCCTCGTAGGCCTGCCGCGAGCCGCACACGCTGGCCTTGGGACAGGCGCAGCGCCGTCCGTCCTCGGCCAGCTTCACGACGACCTGATCGCCGGGGACATTGTGCCCGACCACGGTGCCAGGACCGTCCGGCGTCTGCACGCTCTCGCCGAGCTTCGGTGCCTCCTCGCGGAACTTCTGGTACAGCGGATGCTCGTACTTCAGGCAGCACATCAGCCGCCCGCAGGCCCCGGCGATCCGCAGCGGGTTGACCGGCAGGTCCTGGTCCTTGGCCATCCGCACCGAGACGGGCTCGAAATCCTTGAGGAATGTCGCGCAGCACAGATCCCGTCCGCATGGGCCGATCCCGCCCTGCAGCCTGGCCTCGTCCCGCGGCCCGATCTGGCGCAGCTCGACCCGGGCGTGCAGCTTCGCGGCCAGGCTCCGGACCAGCGCGCGGAAATCGACCCGGTGCGGTGCGCTGAAGTAGACGGTGAAGACGCTGGGCTGGTCCAGGTAGTCGACGGCGATGACTTTCATCGGCAGCGCCTGCTCGCGGATCAGCCGCCGGGCCGCGACCTTGGCCTCACCGCGCCTGGTCCGGTTAGCCTCGTTCCTGGCCAGGTGCTCATCGGTGGCCAGGCCTGCGCAGACCGGCAGGCCGCCGACTTCCTCATCCACCCATTGCGGGGCCCAAATGCACTCGGCCACCTCCGGGCCAGCGTCGGTGGGCACGAGCACCTTCGTCCCGACGGACGGCTGGTAGGGCCCCGGGTCGAGGTAGTACAGCCGGCCGTGCCGCTCGAAGCTCACCGCCATCATCATGCCCACCACACCACAGTACGGGCCGGCCACGCTCGCCTGCACGGCGCCGGCCGGTTTTGCCCGAAACGGCCCCGTCGTGCTCGCCAGGGCGCCTCGGCACCCTTAGTCGGCGGCGAGGGCCAGGGTCATCTCCTCGACCGCCAGCAGCGGCGCGACGCTGGCCGCCAGCCGCTCCCGGCACTTCATGATCGCCTCGATCCGCCGCAGCGTCGCCTCGGGCGGCGAGGCGGCGGCGAGCCTGCCCAGCTCGTCCCGCTGCGCCTCGTTGGCCAGCTCGACATCGGCGCCCAGCTGCACGGCGAGCAGGTCGCGGTAGAATCCGGCCAGATCCAGCAGCGCCCGGTCGAGTGAGTCCCGCTGCACTCGGGTGGCCCGCGATTTCTGCCGGCTCTCCAGGTCCCTGAGCGCGCCCGCGGCGCCGCGGATCGCGGTCGCCACGCCCTTGCCGGTCGAGCCCTCGCCGAAGGCCTTCCGCATGGCGCTGCGCTCGGGCTCGTCCATCTCCCCGGTCACGGCCTCCGCGTCCGCCTTCGCCGCCTTGACCAGCGCGTCGGCGGCGGCCAGCGCGTTTCCGAGCTTGGTGACCTGGAAGGGCAGGCGGAGCACCTCGGCGCGTCGCTTCGCGGCGACCGGGTCGGTAGCGAGCCGCCGAGCTCGGCCGACATGGCCCTGGGCCGCGCGGGCGGCAGCGAGCGCCACGTCCGCGGCGATGCCGGAGCGCTCGAGCACGGCGGCCACCGCGTCGGTCGGCGGCGTGCGCAGGGTCACCAGGCGGCAGCGTGACCTGATCGTGGTGGGCAGATCATCGGCATACGGCGCGCAGAGCAGCCAGACGGTGCGCGGTGACGGCTCCTCGATCGCCTTCAGCAGCGCGTTCGCGGCTTGCTCGGTGGCCCGGTCGGCGTCCTCGAAGAGGACCACCCGCCAGCGGCCGCTGACCGGCGCCGTCGCCGCCTTCAGCACGAGTTCCCTGGTCTGCCGGACGCCGTAGGACAGTCCGTCCGGGCGGACGATCAGCAGGTCGGGGTGCGTGCCCGCGGCGACCTGGCGGCAGGACGGGCAGTGACCGCAGCCATGGCTGTCGCACAGCAGCGCCGATGCGAAGGACCGCGCGGCCACCGACCGGCCCGATCCGGGCGGCCCGGTGAACAGCCACGCGTGCGTCATGCCGCCGGCCCGGCGGTCCCCGCCGGTCGCGGCCGCCACGGCCGCCTGCAGCTGGCCGACGGCGGCCTCCTGGCCGATCAGCTCGCTGAAGACTGCGCCCGTCATCGGTTCTCAGTCCCTGATCGCCGGGAAGCTGCCGGTGGTTTCCTCGGCCGTCTCCGGTACCGGGTCCGGCAGCAGCTCGCGGATGTGGGCGTGGATATCGCGGCTGAGATCGCCGGGCGGCCGGGTCGCGTCGAGGACCAGGTAGCGGTCTGGCTCGGCCCGCGCCAGGGCCAGGAACCCGGCGCGCACCCGCTCGTGGAACTCGGTCGGCTCCGCCTCGAGCCGGTCAGCCGAGCTGGCCCGGCGGCCGAGGCCGGCCGCGGGCGGCAGGTCGAGCAGGATCGTGAGGTCAGGAAGCAGGCCGCCGGTCGCCCAGTTATTGAGCTCGGCGATCTCGGCCTGCGGGAGCTGGCGGCCCGCGCCCTGGTAGGCGAGCGAGGAATCGACGTACCGGTCGCAGACCACGATCGCGCCGCGCTCCAGGGCCGGCCGCAGCACCGACGTGACGTGCTCCGCGCGGTCCGCCGCGTACATCAGCGCCTCGGCATTCGGCGCCAGGCCGGTGTGCGCGGTGTCCAGCAGCAGCGCGCGCAGCCGCATGCCGATCTTCGTAGCGCCCGGCTCATGCGTTGTCACCACGTCAAAGCCCTGGTCGCGCAGCCAGATGGCTAGCAGCCGCGCCTGCGTCGACTTGCCGGCCCCTCGCCGCCCTCCAGCACGAGCAGCAGTCCGCGGGCCGCCTTGGCCTGGCCGGCGCCGTCCCCGGCCGCGGCCGCCTCCGTTGCCGGATGATGACCGTGCCAGACCGCCGTCAGGTCCCGCAGCAGCGGCACTCCGGGCCGGTCGTCCATGTGCCGGTAGGACATCACGCCCAGCCAGACGGCCACCGCGGCGGCCAGCAGCAAGACGAAGTTGTCACCGATGGCCCCGTAGCTGACGTTGCCGATCCGCACCGTCGAGGCTCCGATGAGAGCCGTGAAGGCGGCCGCGACGAACGGCGCCACGGCGATCACGGTGAACATGATCACGCGGAGGGCCGAGTACAGGAACGCGAAGGTCCGGCCCCTGGTGTCATCGCCGACCTCGCTGCCCACGATGGTGTACCCGGTGACGTAGGCGACGCCCGCGCACGAGCCGAGCAGGACCACCAGGATGGTGACCGCGGCCAGGTTCGGTACCAGGGCGATCAGCGCCAGCAGGACGCCGGCGAACGCGATGGACAGGCCGAACAGCCGGCGCTGGCTGAAGCCGCGCAGGATGCGCAGGCCGACGAACATGCCCATGGCCAGGCCGACGAAGATGGCCGAGAACACGATGCCCCAGCCCGCCCCGCCGCCGTTGAGCGTGTGCGTGACGTAGACCTGCCCGAGGCCGACGACCACCCCGGCGGCGGCGAACGCGCCCACCATCCCGATGATGATGCCGCGGACGACCTGGGTCTTGCCGATGAACCGCCAGCCCTCGATGATCGTCTTGGCCACCGAGGGCGCGGAGATCTCGCCGCCCGCCCGGCGCCTGGGGATCTCCCTGAGCGTGACCACCGTGATGGCCGACACCACGAAGGTCGCCACGTTGAAGTACAGCGCCAGGTTGACCTGATTGGCCGCGAAGTAGTGCGAGACCGGACCGAGCGCCCGGCTGATCAGCGCGAGCAGGCCGAAGACCAGCCCGGCGATGGGCGCCGTGCCGTAGGTGCCGAGCAGGCTCAGCTGGTTGGCCTGCTCCAGCCGCTCGGGCGGCACCAGGTTCGGGACGGTCGCGTCCTTGGCCGGGGTCCAGAACAGCGATGCGCAGGAGGCCAGGAACTGGACGACGTACATCCAGGCCAGCTTGTTGACAAAACCGACTGACAGGTCCAGCGGGATGGACAGGTACAGAACGGCGCGGACCACGTCGCCGACGATCATGTTCATGCGCCGGTCGAACCGGTCGGCGACCGCGCCCGCCACCGGCCCCAGCACCAGGGCGGGCAGCAGCGAGGTGAGCCACACCGCGCCGACCGCCGCGCCCTGGGCGGTGGCGCCATGCCGCCCGGTCAGCTCGAACGCGAGCGCGGTCAGGGCCAGCAGGCTCAGCCAATCCCCCAGGCTGGACAGCGACAAGGCGATCCAGAGCCGCCGGAACGGCCGGATGGACAGCACGCCGGACGACCGGCGCGTGCCCAAAGGGGATCTAAAGTTCACTGCGCCAGGGTATAGGCAGGAAGCCACCCAGGCTGCTCAGGCAGCAGAAGCGAACCGGCCTGCCGCTCGCCGATCCGACCTGCCCGATGGGCTGACTAGGATTTCCTGGCCCGTGCCCCGCTGGCCGCCTTGGCGCGGCCTCCGTCGGCCGCCTTCGCCCGCGCGCCGCCGGCCGCCCTGCGCTTCGGGGCCGGGGCCGCGGACCGGCGCTCGGCCAGCAGCTCGATGGCCCGCTGCGGGGTGATGGACTCGATCGTGTCGCCCTTGCGCAGCGACGCGTTCGTCTCGCCGTCCGTGACGTAAGGCCCCCAGCGGCCCTCCCGCAGCACGATCGGCTTACCGGTGGCCGAGTCCTCGCCCAGTTCCCGCAGCGGCGGCGCGGCGGCGGCCCGGCCGGTCCGGCCGCGTGCCTTGGGCTGGGCCAGCAGCTCCTTCGCCTGATCGAGAGTGATGATGAACATCTGCTCTTCTGACTCCAGCGAGCGACTCTCGGTGCCGCGCTTGACATAGGGCCCGTAGCGCCCGTTCTGAACGGTCACGGGCTCGCCGTCGATCTCACCGAGGGTGCGGGGCAGGGTCAGCAGCCGGAGCGCGTCGTCCAGCGTGACGCTGTCCAGGTCCATGGACTTCAGCAGGGACGCCGTCCGCGGCTTGGCTGAGGCGGGCGCGCCTTCCTCCAGCTGCTCGGTCACGTAGGGACCGAACCGGCCGGCCTTCGCGACGATGGTCTTGCCGGTGCCGGGGTCGGTGCCGAGGATCTTGTCGCCGCTGGGCCGGTCCAGCAGCTCGGCGGCCACCTCGGGGGTGAGCTCGTCCGGGGCCATGTCCTCGGGCACATTCACCCGCTGGCCGTCCCGCTCCAGGTAAGGCCCGTAGCGGCCGACCCGCACGACGATGTCGCTGCCGGCCAGCGGGAACGAGCTGACATCCCGCGCATCGATGTCGGCCAGGTCGCTGACCAGCTCCTTCAGCCCCTCCTCGCCGTCGGTGCCGAAGTAGAACCGGTGCAGCCACGGCACCCGCGACGCCTCGCCCCTGGCGATCTCGTCGAGGCCGTCCTCCATCCGCGCGGTGAAGTCGTAGTCGACCAGGTGCGCAAAATGCCGCTCCAGCAGGGTGATCACGGCGAAGGCCACGAACGACGGAACCAGCGCCGTGCCCTTCTTGAACACGTAGCCGCGGTCCAGGATCGTGCCGATGATCGAGGCGTAGGTGGACGGGCGGCCGATGGCCCGGTCCTCCAGTTCCTTGATCAGCGATGCCTCGGTGTAACGGGCCGGCGGCCGGGTCGCGTGCTCGGCGGCGGCCAGCCGCAGCGCGGTCAGCGGGTCCCGCTCGGCCAGCGGCGGCAGCCGCCGCTGGTTGTCGTCGAGCTCAGCGTCAGGGTCGTCACTGCCCTCGACATAGGCCTTGAGGAAGCCGTGGAACGCGATCACCTTGCCGGAGGCGCCGAACTCGGCATCCTCGCCGGCGCTGGACCGGCCCGATATCCGGACCGAGACGGACTCCCCGGTCGCATCCTTCATCTGCGACGCGACGGTGCGCTTCCAGACCAGGTCATACAGCCGCAGCTCATCGCCGGACAGCCCGCTCCGCGCGGGCGTGCGGAACTGGTCGCCGGCCGGCCGGATTGCCTCGTGCGCTTCTTGCGCGCTCTTCACCTTGCTGGCGTAGGTGCGGGGCTGGTCCGGGATGTACTCGGCGCCGTACAGCTCGCGGGCCTGCTGCCGGGCCGCGGTGATCGCCGTCTGCGACAGCGTGATGGAGTCGGTCCGCATATAGGTGATGTGACCGTTCTCATACAGCCGCTGCGCCACCTGCATCGCGTACTTGGCCGAGAAGCCGAGCTTGCGGGACGCCTCCTGCTGCAGCGTCGTCGTGCGGAACGGCGCGTACGGGGACCGCCGGTACGGCTTGCGCTCGACCGACTTGACGGTGAAGGAGGCATCCGCCAGCCGGTCGGCCAGGGCAGCCGCGGCCTCGCCGTCGAGGTGCAGCAGGTGCGCCGCGGCCGCCTCCGGCTTCAGCTCGCCCGCCGGGGTGAAGTCGCGGCCCTGCGCTACCCGGCTTCCGTCCACGGACACCAGCGTGGCCGGGAACGGCTCACCTCGTCCGGGCCAGCGGCCGGGCGATCGGGAGCGAACTCGGCCTCCAGATCCCAGTAACGGGCCGTGCGGAACGCGATTCGCTCCCGCTCCCGGTCCACCACCAGCCGGACGGCAACGGACTGGACCCGTCCCGCCGACAGCTGTGGCATGACCTTCTTCCACAGCACCGGCGAGACCTCGTAGCCGTACAGCCGGTCCAGCACGCGCCGCGTCTGGTATGCCTCGACCAGTCCCTGGTCAACGTCGCGCGGAGTCGCCACCGCATGCGCGATGGCCTCCGGCGTGATCTCGTGGAAGACCATCCGCCTGGCCGGAACCCGCGGCTTGAGTTCCTCCAGCAGATGCCACGCGATGGCCTCGCCCTCGCGGTCCTCGTCAGTCGCGAGCAGCAGCTCGTCGGCGCCCTTCAGCAGCTGCTTGAGCTTGGAGACCTGCTGCTTCTTGTCGGAGTTGACGACGTAGAGGGGCTCGAAATCCGCGTCCACGTTCACGCCCAGCCGGGCCCATGGCTCCTTGCGGTATTTCTCCGGTATCTCCGCGGCGCTATCGGGCATGTCCCGGATGTGGCCGATGCTGGACTCGACGACATAGCCATTGCCGAGGTAGCCGGCGATCGTGCGTGCCTTCCTCGGCGACTCGACGATAACCAGCGCCCGGCCGCTGCCGCCCCCGTTGCGGGTAGCGCCATCAGTGCCCTTGGCGGCGCCGCTGCTGGCGGCCCCGCCCTTAGCGGCGCCGTTCTTGGGCGCGCCGCTCTTAGCGGCGCCGCCCCTGGCGGCCGTGCCCGTCCTTGCTGCCACGATCTCTCACCCTCATATCCAGCGGACGCCCAGGAGGCTACCGCAGGCGCGCCTTGCGCACACTGGCGTTCAGCCAGTCTGCAGTGTCGCAGCATGTCCTCACGCCACGACGGCCGGCGACCAGGCTGGAGCGACAGCCGCCAGCCCGGCAGGCCCGCGGTCGGTTCTGCCCGAACGTCAGCTGCCGCAACGAGCTGGCCCGGCCGCGTGTTCCCGGCCACCTGCCGGGATGCCTGGCCGCGCCGCTCTCCCGGCAACGCCGATAAATTTCCGCAACCTGATTGAACCACCGCGCGCATCGCGCAGAATGAAGATGATGGCGGAGTACTCCTACATGGTGCTTT
>CAWDVK010000007.1:0-423514 GCA_963805715.1 uncultured Actinomycetota bacterium | reverse complement strand
CGCTCAAGCCCGTCACCCTCCTGAAGCATCAGGAACGTGCGTCACATGGCTCACTTCCGTTCGCCAGGCAGGCAGCCGACCGCCGGGCGGTCAGGAGGACACCGCGCATCTCGGCCCATTGCCGCCGAGCTGGTCGAACTTGTGTTCTACTATCCGGATGGACGATGTCAGGCGGCCCGCTTGGTGGCGTTATCCGGAGCACTGCCCGGCCGGGCATCCCTGGGCTCCGGGGCGGGTCATCGTGGGCTGGATGCCCTGCGACTGCGCCGGCGCGCTGCGGCATCCCGGCCGCGGCCATCTCTGGGTCCGCTGCCGCAGTGTCACCTGCACCGCGACCTGGTACCAGCCACGGCACGACGACACGCAGCCGAAACCCGATGATCGCGAAGAGTGATCGGCAGCCAGCAACGCGGATCCCCCGGCCTGGCCGCAGCGCGCCCGGCCGGCGCCGCGATGACGTGCGCGGCCGGCCAGGCGCCATGATCTGCCAAACTACCCCTCATGCAGACGCTAGTCGCCGATCACCCGCTCGTCGCGCACAAGCTCACCGCGCTGCGCGACATCCACACCGAGAGCCCGACGTTCCGGCGGCTCGCTGACGAGCTCGTCACGCTGCTGGCCTACGAGGCCACCCGGCACATCCCGGTCGAGCCAGTGTCCGTGCACACGCCGCTCGGGACGGCAGAAGGCGTCAAGCTGGCCCGGCCGGTCCCGCTGGTCGTGCCGGTGCTGCGGGCCGGCATCGGCATGCTGGACGGAATGGCCCGGCTGCTGCCCAGGGCCGACGTTGGGTTCGTCGGCCTGGCCAGGGACGAGGAGACGCTGGTCGCGTCGACATACGCGGCCCGGCTGCCCGCCGACCTGACCGGACGTGAGGCGTTCGTGCTGGACCCGATGCTCGCCACCGGCGGCACGCTGGAGACGGTGATCAGCATGCTGGTGGCCCGCGGCGCAGCCGGGGTGACGGCCATCTGCCTGCTCGCCGCGCCCGAGGGGCTGGCCAGGGTAGCCGAGGCATTCCCCGACGATCTGCCGGTCACCGTCCGGGTGGTGACGGCCGCGGTCGACACCCACCTGAATGACAAGGGCTATATCGTGCCAGGGCTGGGAGACGCCGGGGACCGGCTGTTCGGCGCCATCTAGCGCTGGGCGACCAAGCAGGGTGACCTTTAGGATCCGTTCTGGCATGACAAATCCGCGTACTCAGGGAGGCAGACCGTGCGGACATTCACCAGCCTGGACGAGTTCGCGGCGGCCAAGGGCGAGCACCTCGGCTACAGCGAGTGGCACGAGGTGACCCAGCAGCAGGTCGATACGTTCGCCGACGCGACCGGCGACCACCAGTGGATCCACATCGACCCGGAACGGGCCGCCGGGGGGCCGTTCAGCGGCACCATCGCGCACGGCTACCTGACGCTGTCCATGCTGCCGGTGCTGATCTCGCAGATCTTCCGGATCGAGAACCTGACCATGGCGATCAATTACGGGCTCGACCGGGTCCGCTTCCCCGCCCCGGTGCCCACCGGCTCGCAGATCCGGGCCGGGGCGACGCTGACCGAGATCAGGCAGACGCACCTCGGCCTGCTCTCGCACGCGCGGGTGACCGTCGAGATCGACGGGCAGGACAAGGCAGCCTGCGTAGCGGACAGCATCTCGCTGTTCGTCGGCTGAGGTCCCGGCCGGCTGCGGTCGGCTGGCGGCCGGCTAGATGCCGACCGGATGCCAGACCGTCTTGGTCTCCAGGAACGCGAGCATCCTGCGCGTGCCCGGCGGCGCCGCCCAGTCGTCGTCGGCCTGCAGCACGCGCTTGATGTTCCCGGCCGCCAGCCACTCCAGCTCGGCCCGGCCGTCCGGCGGGGCCCCGGTCAGGTCGACGGCGTTCACGTCCATGTGCCCGGCGAGGACGGGAGCGAGTTCGGCCGTGTGCCCGGTCAGCAGGTTGACAACGCCGGGCGGCACGTCGGACGTGGCCAGCACCTCGGCGAGGGTCACCGACGGCAGCGGGCGATGCTCGCTGGTGACCACGACCGCGGTGTTGCCGGTCGCGATCACCGGCGCCAGCACGCTGACCAGCCCGAGCAGGCTGGAACCCGGCGGCGCGATGACCGCGACGACGCCGGTCGGCTCCGGCACGCTGAAGTTGAAGTAGGGCCCGGCCACCGGGTTAGCGCCGCCGGCCACCTGGGCGATCTTGTCCGGCCAGCCGGCGTACCAGACCCAACGGTCGATCGCCGCCGCGACCACGCCGTCCGCCCCGGCACCATTTTCATGATCACGGAGTTTTCTCGGTTCACCTGACTGAGAAAACTCCGTGATCATGGACGCGCTGGCCGGCAGGCCCTCGGCGGCGGCCACGTCGGCGGCGAACTGGGCGAAGCGTCCTTCCATCAGCTCCGCTACCCGGTAGAGCACCTGGCCCCGGTTGTAGGCGGTCGCGCCCGACCAGCCGGCGAAGGCGCTCCTGGCCGCCCGGACCGCGTCTCGCGCGTCCTTCCTCGACGCCTGCGCGGCGTACCCGAGCAGGGTGCCGTCCGGGGTGCGCACCGGATACGACCGGCCCGACTCCGAGCGCGGGAAGGCGCCGCCGACGAACAGCTTGTAGGTCTTCCGCACGTCGAGCCTGGCCGCAGGGCCGTGGCGGCCGGCCGGGCTGCCGACTGCCGGCGGCCGGGCTGCCCGGGTCCCGGCTGGCGCGTCCCGCACTGCCCGGTCGCTGGCGAGCGGCGTTTCGGCGGTCCGCGCGGCGCGCGATCTCCGGGCGGCCTGATCCCTGACCGGAGTCGCCTTGGCGGCGGGGTCTTGCACGGACGGGGTCTTGGCCGGCGGGCTCTTGGTGGCGGGGTCCTTGGCTGATGGCGCCTTGGCGGGGTCCTTGGCTGATGGCGCCTTGGCGGGGTCCTTGGCTGATGGCGCCTTGGCGGGGTCCTTGGCTGATGGCGCCTTGGCGGGGCCCTTGGCTCGTGGCGCCTTGGCCGGGCCCTTGGCTCGTGGCGCCTTGGCGGGGCCCTTGGCTGATGGCGCCTTGGCGGGGTTCTCGGCAGGATCCCTGGCCGACGGGCCCCTGGCGGCGCGGCGGTCAGGCATCGAGGTACGCGGCCAGCCCGTGTCGGCCGCCCTCCCGCCCGAACCCGGACTCCTGATACCCGCCGAACGGGCTCGCCGGATCGAATCTGTTGTAGGTGTTGGCCCAGATCACGCCGGCCCGCAGCCGCTGCGCCAGCCAGAGGATCCGGCTGCCCTTCTCGGTCCAGGCTCCGGCGGACAGCCCGTAGGGCGTGTTGTTGGCTTTCGCCACCGCCTCCTCCGGGGTACGGAAGGTGAGCACCGAGAGCACCGGGCCGAAGATCTCCTCCCGGGCGATCCGGTGCGACTGGCTGACGCCGGTGAAGATCGTCGGCGCGAACCAGTAGCCGCGGTCCGGCAGCCGGCACGGCGGCGACCAGCGCCGCGCGCCCTCGGCCTCGCCGGCCGCCGACAGCCGCGTGATCTTGTCCAGCTGCTCCGGCGAGTTGACCGCCCCGATGTCGGTGTTCTTATCCAGCGGATCACCGAGCCGCAGGCTGGCCAGCCGCCGCCGCAGCCGGTCCACCACGGCGCCGGCCACCGACTCCTGGACGAGCAGCCGCGATCCGGCGCAGCAGACGTGCCCCTGGTTGAAGAAGATGCCGTTCACGATTCCCTCAACGGCCTGCTCAACGGGGGCGTCATCGAACACGATGTTGGCGGCCTTCCCGCCGAGTTCCAGGGTCAGTTTCTTGCCGGTCCCGGCGACGGAGCGGGCGATCTCCTTGCCTACCTCGGTCGAGCCGGTGAATGCCACCTTGTCGATGCCGGGATGAGCCACCAGCGCGGCCCCGGCGTCCCCCGCGCCGGTCAGCACGTTGACCACGCCGGGCGGCAGCCCGGCCTGGTGGCACACCTCGGCCAGCAGCAGCGCGGTCAGCGGCGTCGTCTCGGCCGGCTTGAGCACGCAGGTATTGCCGGCGGCGAGCGCCGGCGCGAGCTTCCATGCGGCCATCATCAGCGGGAAGTTCCAGGGGATGACCTGGCCGGCCACGCCCAGCGGCCGCGGCGCCGGGCCGAACCCGGCGTGCTCGAGCTTGTCCGCCCAGCCCGCGTAGTAGAAGAAGTGCGCCGCGGCCAGCGGCACGTCGACATCCCGCGACTCCCGGATCGGCTTGCCGTTGTCGAGGCTCTCCAGCACGGCAAACTCGCGGGCCCGCTCCTGCAGCGCCCGCGCGATCCGGTACAGGTACTTGGCCCGCTCCGCCCCCGGCATGGGCCCCCACACCTGGTCGTAGGCTGCCCTGGCAGCTGCGACCGCCCGGTCGACATCGGCCGGGCCAGCCGCCGCGACTCGGCTGAGCGTTTCCTCGGTCGCGGGATTCACCGTGCTGAACGTGCCCCCGCCAGCCGCCGGGGCGAACTCGCCGGCCACGAACAGCCCGTACTCGGGCGCGATGGACACGATGTCGCGCGACTCCGGCGCGGGCGCGTAATCCCAGCCTGCCGAGAGCCCGTCGGCATGCCCGGCCGGCTCCCGGCGGCTGACCGGACCTTCCGCGCCCTCTCCGGCCTGCGTCATCAGAGTCCCTGCCACTGAGCTGGCTGCACCTGGGCTCCAATTCTGGCGCACCCGCGCGTCCGATCCTCCGCCGGCCTCGCGGCGACATCGCGCGGGCGCCTCAGGATCGCCTCGGGCTGGCTGCCCGCCGCCTCGGGCTGGCTGCCCGCCGCCTCCGGCTGGCTGCCAGAGCCTATCCCGGGAGGCTGGTCGGGGTGCTCCCTGGCTGGGCGCCCCGGCCGGGTGACGCCCGGCCGCCGTGGCGGGCCATCAGCAGGAGCGACGGCTGGATACGCTGGCCGGCCGATAAGGAGCTCAGCGGAACGCGTAGCGTTCCTTCAGCTGCCGAGAAGGCTCCGGGCCGAAGACATCAGTAAAGACTGTCTCATGGTAAATGTCTTCGACGGTCATCTGCAGGTCGAGACCCGGCGACTGCCCGATGAGATACTCCTCGACCGCACGGTAGTAGGGCTCCCAGTGCCTGGTGAAGAACTCTACTGACTCGGCATCCCGCTTGCGGCCGAGGTAGTCAGCCAGCGCATCGTCCAGCGTGACAAAATTCGCGCCCAGGCTCCGCGTATCCGCCAGCCCGACGATAGCAGCCACGACTCCCTTGTCCTGGATGCTTTGGCACCGGGCCCGGGCGGAGCTGAATATCCGGTCGGCGCGCCCGGTGTTCATCGCCGCCGCGATCGTCCCGGCCGAGTAGCCCGCGCGGCGCATCGTCCGCTCCAGCGAGAAATCGGTGTTCTTCAGGCTACTGGAAAGCTCCCCGTTCCTCTCGACATCCTGCCGCTTAGTTGCATCGTAACTGGATAGGTTCCGGCGTCGGGGTGTTATGTGCTGCCGGGAATCCAGGGCGATCCGGTCGCTGCTGTGGTGAGCGCGTCGAGCATGCCGATGCCGTGCTTGGCGGCGGTCGCCAGGTAGGAGCGGATGGCGCAGAAGGCTTCGGCTCCGGTGATTGACCGCATGCATCCCGATACCTTGATCCGCAGCTTGGACATCCCTATCTCGCGCTCTGCCGGGTTGTTCAAGCGGGCCGTCAATTGCGAATGGTCTGGGTGATCGGGCGCCCGCGGGCCGGGTGCGGGTGACGCACCGGTTCCATCCGCTGTTCGGGCAGTCGTTCGAGTTCGTCAAGCGGCTGCAGGCGTGGCAGTCGGATCTGGTCTACTTCCTCGATGCCGCTGGAGAGCTGGTGAGCGCGCCGGCGGCATGGACTGATCTGGTGGCGCCTGATCCGTTCGTGGTGGTCGCTGCGGGCCGGGCGGCGTTCCGCGCTGAGGATCTGGTGCAGTTGGCTGATCTGGTCAGCGCGTGCCTGGCAGCTGTCCACGGGATTATGTCATGAGTGCCCAGCGGATTATGTCCGGAGCACGATCAGGCAGTCAGCGATCAGGCGGTTCTCCGCAAGAACTTCTGGGTGTCAAGCTGGCTTTCTTGATATCAGTGCGCCCGGTCCTGCTCTTCCTGCGTGATCTATGTGATGTAATTACATGGACGAGATCCGGTTGCGGGAGGCGGCATGGCCAGGCGGGACGACGCCAAGGAGGCCGCGCTGGCGGCGTCACGGACGCTGAACAGCGATCCGCAGAAGGTGACCGACCCGGCGTTCGCCGCTGGCGGTTTCTTCGATCCCGCCGATCTGCTGCAGGTGAAGTACGAGATGGTGCGGCAGGTCGAGGTGGAGGGCGTGCCGGTGTCCGCGGCCGCCGGGGCGTTCGGGTTCGCGCGCCAGAGCGTCTACAACGCCCGGGCGGCACTGGCCGCCGGCGGGCTGGCCGCGCTGATCCCGGGCAAGCCGGGCCCCAAAGGGGGGCACAAGCTCACCGGGCCGGTGCTGGACCACCTGCAGGGCCTGCTCGAGCAGGATCCCGGGCTGACCTTCGGCGAGCTGGCCGCGCGGGCCGCGCAGCGGTTCGGTATCCAGGTGCATCCCCGCTCGGTGCGCCGTGCGCTGGAGCGGCGGCTCACCGGCCCCGGGGCCGAGACCCCCGGGCCGGCGGCGCCCAAAAGCGGCCGCCGCGGCTGACAGCCGCGGCGCGGCGCCGCAGCCCGGGCCGCCGGGCGCAGATCCGGCAATCGAGCGCTATGAGGCCCTGCGCGCGATCGCGCTGGCCGGCGCGGGCGGCGGCTGGCGGTATCAGCTGCCGGTGCTGGCCGCCCGGGGAATGGCGTCCTGGCTGGCCCAGGGGCCCGCCGCCGATCCCGGCGCTGGCGACCACCAGGCAGCAGCGATGCCGCAGGCCGGCCCGTCCTTGCCCGCCCCCGACCCTGTCCCGCCCGATACGAGCACGAACGGAGGTGATGCCCGCTCGCCGGCCTGCACGTCGCTGCCGCTCACCGCGGAGATCGTCGCGGTGCTCGCGCAGATGGCGCTCCACCATGCCCGCCGTTAACCACCCACGCCCATCAGCAGGAAGGCCCGCCCATGAACGGCGACGACACCGCCAAAGTGACCCCCGCGCGGCTGCGCCGCGACGCCTACCTCTACATACGCCAGTCCACCCTCTACCAGGTGCTCAACAACACCGAGTCGACCGGGCGGCAATACGACCTGAAAAACCGCGCGGTCGCGCTCGGCTGGCCCGAGGACAAAATCCACGTCATCGACATCGATCAGGGCCACTCCGGCGCCAGCGCCGCCGACCGGGCCGGGTTCCAGCACCTGGTCGCCGAGGTCTCCCTGGGCCGCGCCGGCATCGTCCTGGGCCTGGAATGCTCCCGGCTGGCCCGCGACTCCGCCGACTGGCAGCAGCTCGTCAAGATCTGCGCCCACGCCGACACCCTCACCTGCGACGAGGACGGCCTGTATGACCCGGCCATCTTCAACGACCGCGTCTTGCTGGGGATGAAAGGCCAGATCTCGGAATTCGAATTGCATTTCCTGCGCGCGCGGATGCGCGGCGGGATCCTGGCCAAGGCCCGCCGCGGCGAGCTCGCGCTCGCCCTCCCGATCGGCCTGGTCCACGACCACCACGGCCAGGTGATCCTGGACCCCGACGCCGAAGTGCGCCACGCCGTGCGCTGCTGTTCGACACCTTCACCGCCACCGGATCGGCGTTCGGTGTCGTCAGGGCGTTCCGCGAACAGCAGCTGACCTTCCCCGCCCGCCACCATCGCGGACCCCGCCACGGTGAGCTGTTCTTCCAGCCGCTCACCCACGACCGGGTCATCAAGACCTTGCACAACCCCGCCTACGCCGGCGCCTACGCCTACGGACGGGCACGCCACACCACCGGCCTGGACGGACACCACCACACCACCGTCAAGCCCATCGCCGAATGGACGGTCCTGATCAAAGACCACCACCCCGGGTACCTCACCTGGGCCCAGCACGAGGCCAACCTCGCCGTCCTCACCGCCAACGCCGCCGCCCGCGGCGACGACCGCGCCGCCGGCCCGCCCCGCGAAGGCACCGCACTGCTGCAAGGCCTGGTCGTCTGCGGCCGGTGCGGACGGCGGATGACCATCCGCTACCACTCCCGCCACGGCACCCAGATCCCCGACTACGTCTGCCAGAACGACGGCATCCGCACCGCGCAGCCAATCTGCCAGCACCTGACCGGCGACATCATCGACTTGGGGTGCCCCGAAGCTTCCGGACAGTCCATCCAATAGGATGGGCGTCTGGAAAGGTGAAGTAATTGCCTCGACCGAAGAAGAGCTTCTCACCGGAATTCAAGGATGAAGCCGTGAAGATGGTGATCGAGACGTCGCGCCCGATTGCCCGAGTGGCTAAGGAGCTCGGTATCAACGAAGGTACCCTCGGTAACTGGGTGAGCGCCTACCGCCGTGAACATGCCGGCGAGGAACCGCCGCTAACCGTCAGCGAACGCGCGCGCCTGCGCGAGCTCGAACGAGAAACCCGGGAACTGAAGATGGAAAACGAGTTCCTGAAAAAAGCCGCAGCGTACTTTGCCAGCGATCATCGGTGAGCGACAAGTTCGAGTTCATCGACGTGGAGTACGCCGCTTACCAGGAATCGGACGAACAGTACGTGCCGTCGATCGTGAAAATGTGCATCTGGATGAAGGTGTCACGTTCCGGCTTTTATGAATGGCGGCACGCGCCGGAATCGGCGACGGCGAAAAGACGCGGGATACTCGCGCTGTATGTCAAGAAGTCATTCGATGATTCTGATGACACGTACGGGTACCGCCGCGTCCACGCGGACCTGGTGGCCTGGGGCGTGCCGGCCGGGCCGGAGCTGGTGCGGTCGCTGATGCGTGAGCTGGGGCTGGAGCCCTGCCAGCCGCGGCCGTGGCGGGTCAGCCTCACCGAGGGCGACGGGCAGGAGCACGACATCCCCGACCTCGTAAAGCGGGATTTCACCGCTGACGCGCCGGGCGAGAAAATGGTCGGCGACATAACCTGCATTCCGACGTGGCAGGGCTGGCTTTACCTGGCGACGGTTATCGACTGCTATACGAAGGAAGTGGTCGGCTGGGCGACGGACGATAACTACAAGACGCCGCTCATCGAGAAGGCGATCGAGATGGCCGCCCGTAATCACTCTCTCGCTGAGAATGCTATTTTTCATTCCGACCGCGGCAGCAACTACACGTCCCGGCAATTCGCTGAGACGCTGAGGAAGCATATTCTCCGGCAGTCCGTCGGCCGCACCGGGATCTGTTACGACAATGCGATGGCCGAGTCGTTCTTCGCCGCGCTGAAGAACGAGCTGCGGCCATCGTACCCAGTATCCGACCCGCAAGCACGCGCGCCGCGACGTTGTGAGGTACATCGAATTCTGGTACAATTCAAAACGTCGGCACTCCGGACTTCAGTACCGGACCCCGCAGCAAGTCCGCAACGAATACCTGGAACGGCAGTCCGCAGCGTGAATTGACCATAAATACGCTGTCCGGAAAGCTCGGGGCAGATCAACTCCGCCGTCAGCGACCTGATCCTGACCTCCCTGACCCCAGCGGCCATCGAGGTCACCCTCGCCGTCAGCGACGAGCTGATCGCCCAGGCCGAACGCGCAGACCAGCTCCGCCAGGCCCACGTCCAGCGCGCCGAACACGCCGCCGACGCCGCCCGGCACCGCTACCTCGCCGTCGACGCCGCCAACCGGCTCGTCGCCGACGCCCTGGAAGCCGACTGGAACACCGCCCTGCGCGCTCTGGCCGCCGCCCGCGACGACTACCGCAAGGCCACCGCCACCGCCACCGCCCTCGACCAGCAGCAGCGCGACAAGATCCGCGCGCTCGCCGTCGACCTGCCCGCCCTATGGAACGACCCCACAACCCCGATGCGCGAACGCAAACGACTGATCCGCCTCCTGATCACCAACGTCACCCTCACCCGCGGCCAGGACACCATCACCGCCGCGATCCGCTTTCCCGCCGGCCGCCACCACGTCCTTCGCCTGCCCGTCCCGAAGAACGCCTGGCAGCTCCGCGCGACACCCGCCCAGCTCACCGAACTGATCGATCACCTTCTCGACAGCTGCACCTACGCCCAGATCGCCGGGCAGCTCAATGCCGCGGGCCACACCAGCGGCGAGGGACACCCCTGGGACGGCGACCGCGTCGCCAAGCTGGCGAACTACCACCACATGCCCAGCCACGACCGGCGGCTATGCGACCGGGGCCTGCTCAGTCTCGAACAGATCGCCGCCGACCTTCACGCCCACCCCAGCAGCATCAAACGCTGGCACTGCCTCGGCCTGCTCACCGGCGAGCAAGCCGACGACCGCGGCATCTTCCGCTACCACCCCGGCCAGACCCGCCCAGGCCCGGCACTAGTGGAGGAAACCGCCACACGCCTGGGAACCGACCACCGCTCAGGCCGCCGCAACCCCCACCGCAAATCCGGGCGCCCCCGGACACCGAAGAAAACGTCAGACCCCCCAGCGACACTGGAACCACCAGCACGACAACGACCTGACCAGCCCGCCAGCCCCCAGACTCTCCAACCGTCACAAGAGGTGCAATATGAAGCCTGATCGTTGTCGAACGGGACCCGGGCATCGCGGGTGAACCGCAGGTAGTCGTCTTCGCGCTGGCGCAGGCGGCGGGCGAGGGCGTGGTGCTTTGCCATGAGCGGCCCGGCGCGGGCGGCGGTTTCCTTCTCGCCGATCAGGACGGCGGAGCGGAACCGGTGCCGGGCCGCGGCCAGGCGGCCGGTGTCGATGCTGGCCAGGGTGCCGTCGGCGGCCAGGGCGGCGTCGGCGAGGCGTTTCATCTCCCGCAGCGCGTCGCCGGCCTGGGTCGCCCGGCACCACTGGCCGGCCGGGGCGGCATCAGTTACGGCCTGTAGCTCGCGGAGGGCATGCGCGTTGCATAGAGCGTGCCCTGCCACGCCGGAGTAGGTGTCATACGGCGCCCGGGCGTCGTGGCAGGCTGTGCCGCCGAACGCGGGGAGCACGCCGGCGGCGTCCATCCCCTCCCGGCCCCGCCGGGGGTGGACGGTGATCAGCGCGAACTTCCCCGCTGACGCGGAGTGGACCCACGCCAGCTTCCCGCCTGCCCGGAACCCGGTCTCATCGAAATGCGCGACCGGGGCGGCGGCGACCGCGCCGCGGATCACCTCCAGGGCCGGGCCGAGCACGGCGGCGACCCTGGTCACCATCGCGGTCACCGCGCCCGGGGAGACGCTGACCCCGAACAGCTCCGCCAGGGCCTGCCCGGTCCGGTTCCGGGACAGGAACTGCCCGTGCCACAGGTACGCGCCGATCGCGGTCAGCCCGGGCCCGTACTGAACCGGAGCGCTCACTCCGGCCGGGGCCGGGGCGCTGGTCACCGCGCCGCACGAGCAGCGGCGGGCGATCATCTGGTGCTCGGTCACCACCGGCCGCACCGGCGGCACATCGGTCACCTGCCGCCGGACCATTCCCGCCGCCGGCGCGCCGGCCAGGGATTCCCCGCAGCCCCGGCACTGGCCCGGCTCATGAACGATCACCTCATCGGGCGCGGCGGTGAACTCCAGCGTCGCACCCGGCTGCCCCTTGGGCCGGCCGGGCTTACGGCCGCTCTTGCCCCGCAGCGACTTCGGCGCCGGCTTCCCGGGCCCGTCCTGCGACGGCGGCCTGGACGAGTTGCGGGAGTTCTGGCCCAGCCGGGAGCGCAGGTCCGCGACCTCCGCGGCCAGCGCCGCCACCTGCGCCCGCAGCACATCCAGCTGCGCCTGATGCGAGGTCCGCAGAGCCGCGATCTCGGTGTCCTTCGCCTCCGCAACCTGCCGCAGCCGGGCGTTAGCGCACGCAGCGCAGCTACCTCATCCGGGACAGGCGGAACATCAGGCACAACTCGTAACACACTACAGCCGGCGCACAGTAGTCAACGCGACACGCACGGCCGGCTGCACGGTAATCGGCAGGAACAAACCGCCAGCCAACCCCACGGCACCTATCCAGTTACGTTGCATCATGCAGAAATGCAGCCGCGCGCGTCATCTCCATATCGGCTGCGCTGAGCCTCATGCGCCTGGCTATCGTTACCGCGGCAGCCACCACGCCGCCCATGTGCTCGTAGAGCTGCGTCCAGTTGCCGCTCCCCTCGCCGGTGAGGCCGTAGCAGCTCAGCACCTCCGCCGCGCGACGGCCGGGCAGATCTGCCGCCGGATCCTCCAGATCGCTGACCCCGTCGAGGACCTGTGAAATTACGTAGGAACGGTACACTTCCCCGAGCCTGGGATGCCCAAAGAAAAGCTTACTTACCCCCGTGCCCGGATACAGGACGGCGGCAATTACGTCACGAACAGCCGGGGATAGATTTACACTTCCTGAGAGCAACGGGTCCTCACCGGCGAAGTGTCCCTTTTCGTAGTTCCTTCGGCCCGGGCCAGAATACCAGCTGACGCCGCGGCGGGCCGGCCGCTCATGTCCGGCGCATCGAGGTGCTCGTCAATGTTCCTGCTACACGCTATGACCAGCACGCTTCTCAGTCGACGGTGAAGTAGTCAGGCCCGGCGTACTGCCCGGTGATCTGCTTGCTGCGCTGCATCAGCAAGTCGTTGAGCAGGCTGGACGCGCCGATGCGGAACAGGGCCGGGGTGAGCCAGGCCGGGCCGGCCGTCTCGTTGACCAGGACCAGGTAACGGATGGCGTCCTTGGCCGTCCGGATCCCGCCGGCCACCTTGACGCCCACCGGCCGGCCAGTCGCCAGCTGGTAGTCACGCACCGCGGCGAGCATCACGAGCGCGACCGGCGGCGTCGCGGCCGGGGCGACCTTGCCGGTGGAGGTCTTGATGAAGTCGGCGCCGGCCAGCATGGCCAGCCAGGAAGCGCGCGCCACGTTGTCCAGCGTGGCCAGCTCGCCCGTCTCCAGGATCACCTTCAGGTGCGCGCCGCCGCAGGCCTCGCGCACCGCCCGGATCTCCTCGTAGACCCGGCCGTAATGCCCGGCCAGGAAGGCACCCCGGTCGATCACCATGTCAATCTCGTCCGCGCGGGCCGCGAGCGCGTCGGCCACGTCGGCGAGCTTGACCGCGAGCGACGCCCGGCCGGACGGAAAGGCGGTCGCCACCGACGCCACTGCCACCGGGCTGCCGGCCACCGCGGACCTCGCCTCGCCGACCAGGTCCGGGTACACGCAGACGGCAGCGACCGGCGGGACATCGGGGTCGTCCGGATCGGGGCGGAGCGCCTTCGCGCACATCGAGCGCACCTTGCCAGGAGTGTCGGCACCCTCCAGCGTGGTCAGGTCGACCGTCCGGATCGCCAGGTCCAGCGCGCGCATCTTGGCATCGCGCTTGATGGACCGGGTAGCCAGCGCGGCAACCCGCTCGCGCACGCCCACCTCGTCCACGCCCGGCAGCCCGTGCAGTACCTGCCGGAGCGCGGCGTCCGAGGTCGCTACATCCGCCAGCCAGCGGCGGTCGGCGGCTGACTCCGATCGCGGCGCGGCGGCGCTCACTGATTCAACTCCCACCCGCACGACGTTACCGTCCGCTCCGCCCAGGGCCCCGAGCGCCGGTCGCCGGGAGCCCGGTCGCCTGCAGCACGCCGCCTGCCCAGCGGGCAACGTCGTGGAAGCGCATCTGCTGCTGAAACAGCGACAGCAATGGCGCATCCATGACGTTGTCCGGCCGGAGTGAGCTGAGGCGGCGCGGCCGGCGGAAGCGGCCGGCGGAAGCGGCCGGCGGAAGCGGCCGGCGGAAGCGGCCGGCGGAAGCGGCCGGCGGATGTTGTCGGCAGCACCCGCCGCGAGCGTCACCGGGCACATGCCGCCCGAAGCGGCATCCCGTCCTGCTGCCGATGGAACCGGCGGCTCTGCCGAGCCTCCGCTCCGGCCCCTCCGGTCGGCTCCCTTGCCCGGCTCGTCCAGGCGGCGGGTGCTGCACTGTCAGGATCACCCATGCCGCACCACAGCAGCAGGGAATTCCGGCCCCAGGCAAAGGGACTTTGGTCAGGAGAAAGCAAGCCGCAGCCAATACGAATACAGCTCGTAATCGCTCCGACACGGCCGACCTAGCAGGACTACTTACCCTGGAATGGGGGACTGATGTCCTCTCGAATGGGGTCTAGCTGCCCTGATGACGCCATGCGTGCCGGGCCGAGGATAGGAGGCGGTAAAATAGTCCTGCTGCCGGACCAGCTAGGCCCGGCATCCTTCAAGGAGGCTTCTGCAGATGCGCAGAAAGACATTCGACGCGCTGGTTTCCGTAGCCGGATTGGTCCTGGCCGTCGTCCTGCTGGTGGCCGGCGGGCTGCTGGTCTGGGGTCACTCGTTCGTGGACAACCAGGTGCATAACCAGCTGGCTGCCCAGAAGATCGTCTTCCCGGCGGCCAACAGCCCCGAGATCAAGGCGCTCCCCGCTTCGGACGCCACGGCCATGAAGCAGTACGCCGGGCAGCTGATGACCAACGGCGCGCAGGCCGAGACCTGGGCCGATCACTTCATCGCGGTGCACCTGGTCAAGATCGGCGGCGGCCAGACCTACTCGCAGCTGTCGGGCAAGGCAATCGCGCAGCCCACCAACGTCGCGCTGGCGAACCAGGTCAACCTCGTGTTCCGCGGCACCACGCTGCGCGGGCTGCTGCTGAACGCCTACGCGTTCTGGAAGATGGGGCAGATCGCCCTGTGGGCCGCGATCGTGTCCTTCATCGGCGCCGGCCTGCTGCTGATCTTCTCCGCCATCGGGTTCTGGCACACCACCCGGACCTCCCCGGAGTCCGAGGTGCTGTACAAGCTCGCCGCGACCGAGAAGGTCACGACGGCCTAACCGAAGTCAAGATCCGCAACCGATAGCGGGCGGCCCTCCGGTCGGAGGGCCGCCCGCTCGCGCGTATGGTCAGGCGTGCTGGCGGACAGCGCCAGCGGCCGGCACGGTCCGGGGCGCCCTGGCCACGGCGTAACCCGGCTTGATCACGGTGTTGATCAGCTGCAGCCGCTCGTCGAATGGCGCGAATGCGCTTTTCATCGCGTTGATCGTGAGCCATTCAATATCGCTCCAGCCATAGCCGAAGGCCTCGGCGAGCGCGCGGAGTTCCGCGGACAGCGACACCCCGCTCATCAGCCGGTTGTCGGTATTGACCGTCGCCCGGAACGACAGCCGCCGCAGCAGCCCGATCGGATGCTCGGCGATTGACGGCGCGGCACCGGTCTGCACGTTGGAGGTCGGGCACATCTCCAGCGGGATGCGGCGGTCGCGCACGTAACTGGCCAGGCGTCCCAGCGACGCCGTGCCATCCCGCGCGACCTGGATGTCGTCGATGATGCGGACCCCGTGGCCGAGACGGTCGGCGCCGCACCACTGCAGTGCCTCCCAGATGGACGGCAGCCCGAACCCCTCGCCCGCGTGGATCGTGATGTGGAAGTTCTCCCGCGCCACGTACTGGAACGCGTCGAGGTGGCGGCTCGGCCGGCTGCCCGCCTCCGCCCCGGCGATATCGAAGCCGACCACGCCCGCATCACGGTGCCGCACGGCCAGCTCGGCGATCTCCAGCGACCTGGCCGCCGTCCGCATCGCGGTCAGCAGCGCGTAGACGGTGATGGGCCGGCCAGCGCTGCCGCGCCGGAAGCCCTCGAGCACGGCGTCGACGACCTGATCCATCTCCAGGCCGCCGTGGACATGCAGTTCGGGGGCGAATCGCACCTCGGCGTAGACGACGCCGTCGGCGGCCAGGTCCTCGGCGCATTCCGCGGCCACCCTGATCAGCGCGTCCCTGGTCTGCATGACGCCGACCGTGTGCTGGAATGCCTCCAGGTACAGCTCCAGGTGGCCGCGCCGGGCCGCCCCGGTCATCCACTCAGCCAGCTCACCGGGGTCGGTGGCGGGCAGGCCGCCGTAGCCGGTCTCGCGGGCGAGCTCGACGATCGTGGCCGGGCGCAGCCCGCCGTCCAGGTGGTCGTGCAGCAGGACCTTAGGAGCCCGGCGGATCTCCTCCAGCGTCGGAAGCATGCCGTTCATTCTCACAGACGGGCCTGCGCCGCAGCTGCGCACCCGCCGGCGCAGTCCCGTCCGTCAGCGCCGGTCACGGCCCGATTCGCGCCAGCACGACCGGGCCGGGCTCCGGCGGCTCGGCCCCGATCTCGATCGCGCCGGCCAGCGCGCCGGCGGCCCGGCCGAACCGGAACTCGTCGTCGGCGCGCAGCTCCAGCACGGGCTGGCCGCGGCTGACCTGCTCACCCGGCTTGGCCAGGCAGATCACGCCGGCGGCCGCGCTCACCGGATCCTCCTTGCGGGCCCGTCCGGCGCCCAGCCGCCACGCGGCCACCCCGACCGCGCGCGCGTCCAGCCCGCGGATCCAGCCCGACTCGGCCGCCACGATCTGCTGGCTGTGCCTGGCCTGCGGCAGTGGTGCGTCCGGGTCGCCGTCCTGCGCCCTGATCATCTGCCGGTAGCGATCCAGCGCCTGCCCGCCGGCCAGCGCGGCGGCCGGGTCGGCCTGCACCCCGGCCAGCCTGAGCATCTCGGCGGCCAGCGCCAGGGTCACCTCGACCAGATCAGCCGGTCCCTCGCCGCGCAGCGTGACGAGCGCCTCCTCGACCTCGACCGCGTTGCCGACAGCCCGCCCGAGCGGAGTGTCCATCCGGGTCAGCAGCGCGCTGGTCCGCACACCGCGGGAGTTCCCGAGCTCCACCATGGTCTGAGCCAGCTCCCCGGCCGCCCCGATGTCCGGCATGAAGGCGCCGCTGCCGACTTTGACGTCCAGCACCAGAGCGGCGGTACCCTCGGCGATCTTCTTAGACATGATCGAGCTCGCGATCAGCGGGATGGACTCGACGGTCCCGGTGACATCGCGCAGCGCGTACATCCGGCGGTCGGCGGGGGCGAGGCCCGGCCCGGCCGCGCAGATCACGCAGCCGGTCTTGGCCAGCACGCTGAGGATCTCGGCGGCCGTGTACTCAGCTCGCCAGCCGGGGATCGACTCCAGCTTGTCCAGCGTGCCGCCGGTGTGGCCGAGCCCTCGCCCGGACAGCTGCGGCACCGCCGCACCGCAGCTGGCCACCAGCGGGGCCAGGATCAGCGAGACCTTGTCCCCGACGCCGCCGGTCGAGTGCTTGTCCACGGTCGGCGCGCCCACGCCGGACAGGTCGAGCCGGTCGCCGGAGGCGATCATCGCCGTGGTCCACCGGCCTAGCTCGGCCGGGCTGAGGCCGCGGAAGAAGATCGCCATCAGCAGCGCCGACATCTGCTCGTCCGCCACGGCGCCCTGGGTGTAAGCATCGATCAGCCAGCTGATCTCCTCGTCCGCGAGCCGGCCCCCGTCGCGCTTGGCCCGGATCAGGTCGATGACGTCAGGCATCGGTGCCCCGCCGCTGGTCAATGTCCGCGCTGGTGAAGGCGTCGGGCAGCAGCTCGGCAAGCCGTACCGGGCCGCCCTCGGCGTCCAGCAGCAGCCCGGGGCCGCCCGCCTCGAGCAGCAGCTGGCGGCAGCGCCCGCAGGGCACCAGCGGAGCCCCGTCACCCGCCACCACGCTGACCCCGACGAGCCGTCCGGCGCCGGCCGCGTGCAGCGCCGAGACCAGGCCGCACTCCGCGCACAGCGACAGCCCGAAGGATGCGTTCTCGACGTTGCAGCCGACCACGACCGTGCCGTCAGCAGCCTGGCCGGCGGCTCCGACATGCAGCCGGGAGTACGGGGCGTAGCCGCGGCGGGCTACCGCCGCGGCGGCGGTGCGCAGCGCTGGCCAGTCGATGCTCATCTGATCCTGGATCCCTCCGATAGGTACGTTTCGCCGGGGACACCCTCAAAATCCTACGAAACGGGAACTTTCTCAACCCTGGCCCGCTGCCCCGGCCGGCAAAGGCGCCGAGTGTACACCGCCATCCTGGCGCCAGGCGGCAGGCAGGTCACGGCCTGGCCTGACGCGGGCCAGGAAACGGTCTCGATTTAGCAACAGCGGCCAGAGAGGATCAGATTCCGCCTTTCCCGGACAGCGGCGCCGAGCTAGCCTTCGGGCAGCCCTGGGGGGATTTGCCAGGCCGTAGTGCCCTGGCCGGCTAGGGCAGCGCTTCGAGCCGGCGGCCATCCCGGGCAGCCAGGCTGCCCGCCGCAGAGGAGGTTGTACGTGAAGGCGACATTCAAAGTGGTCGCGGCAGCGAGCGTGGCCGCTCTGCTGGCCGCGTGCGGATCTGCGACCAAGGCTCCGAGTTCCGGCAGCTCATCCAGCAGCTCATCGAGCTTCCGCGTCCACGGCAGGCAAGTTTCTCGGCTGCATGGTGACGGACACCGGCGGGATCGACGACCGCTCGTTCAACGCCTCCTCCTGGCAGGGCATGCAGGAGGCGCAGCAGGCCGATCCCGGCAAGATCACGGTCAAGTACCTGCAGTCGTCGTCCGGCAGCGACTACACGCCGAACATCAACACGTTCATCGGCGAGAAATGCGGGATCATCGTCACCGTCGGCTTCCTGATGGGCGACAACACCCAGACCGCGGCGCAGAAGAACCCGAACCAGAAGTTCGCCATCGTCGACTACACCTACAGCCCGCCGGTCAAGAACATCGACGCGCTGGTGTTCAACACCGTGCAGGACGGCTTCCTCGGCGGCTACCTGGCGGCCGGGATGTCCAAGACGCACGTGGTCGCGACCTACGGCGGGCAGAAGCTGCCCACCGTCACGATCTACATGGACGGCTTCTGGGACGGCGTCCAGTACTACAACAGCCAGCACCACACGAACGTCACGGTCCTGGGCTGGAACGAGAAGACCCAGACCGGCAGCTTCACCAACAGCTTCACCGACCAGACCGGCGGCCAGACGCTGACCCAGACGTTCATCGCCGACCACGCGGACATCATCTTCCCGGTGGCCGGCAACGTCGGCCTGGGCACCGCCAAGGCCGTCCAGGACGCGGACGCCGCGGCCGGGTCCGACAAGGTGAACATGGAATGGGTCGACACCGACGGCTGCATCAGCGCGCCGCAGTACTGCAAGTACTTCATCACCAGCGTGACCAAGGGCATCCAGACCGCGGTCAAGGACGCGGTGCTGAGCGCGGCCAACGGCACCTTCAAGGGCGGCAACTTCCTCGGTGACCTGGCCAACGGCGGCGTGGCGCTGTCCCCGTTCCACGACTTCGCCAGCCAGGTCCCGGCGTCGCTGCAGTCCGAGCTCAGCACGATCAAGCAGGAGATCATCAGCGGCAAGATCGTGCCCGCCACCAAGAGCCCGGTCTAGGCCGATCACCGGGCCGGAGCTGGCCGGGGCAGCGGACGTGACGCTGCTGCCCTGGCCAGCTCGCCAGGGACTGGCGGCTGAGCCGGCCGCCAGCGGCTGGCGGCCTGCGGGCGGCCCCGGCGGGCGGGCAAGGAAGGACACGGAGCTTGCGGCTCGAGTTGCAGGGCATCACGAAGCGCTACGGCTCGCTCGTGGCCAACGACGGGATCGACCTGACCATCGAGCCTGGCCAGATCCACGGTCTGCTCGGCGAGAACGGCGCGGGCAAGACGACCCTGATGAACGTCCTCTACGGGCTGACGCAGCCCGACGACGGCAAGATCGTGATCGACGGGCAGCCGGTCACGCTGCGCTCGCCCAAGGACGCGATCACGGCCGGAATCGGCATGGTGCACCAGCACTTCATGCTGGTCCCGGTCTTCACCGTGGCGGAGAACGTCACGCTCGGCGCGGAGCGCACCCGGCCGCTCGGCCTGCTCGACCGGCGCGGCGCGCGGCGCGAGGTGCGCGAGTACTCCGAGCGGTACGGGCTGCGGATGAACCCCGATGCCCTGGTGGAGGACCTGCCGGTCGGCGTGCAGCAGCGAGTCGAGATCCTCAAGGCGCTGGTCCGGAACGCCAGCGTGCTCATCCTGGATGAGCCGACGGCCGTGCTCACCCCCGGCGAGACCGACGAGCTGTTCACCATCATGCGCGGGCTGCGGGGAGGCGGCCAGTCCATCGTCTTCATCTCGCACAAGCTCCGGGAGGTGCAGGCGATCGCCGACACGATCACGGTGCTGCGCCGCGGCCGGGTAGTCGGGGAAAGGCCGCCGAGCGCATCCGATGACGAGCTGGCCGCGCTGATGGTCGGACGGCAGGTCAGCCTGCGGGTCAGCAAGGCGCCCGCCCGGCCGGGCGAGGTCGTGCTGGCGGTCCGGGACCTGACGGTGATCGACGAGCGCCACTCGCCGGGCGGTTCCGGCGATCACGGCCGGGCGGCGGGCGAGATCGCGTCGGCGCACGCGGCGGTCGACGGCGTCTCGTTCGAGGTGCGCGCGGGCGAGATCGTCGCCATCGCGGGCGTGCAGGGGAACGGGCAGACGGAGCTGTGCGAGGCCCTCATGGGCCTGCGGCCGCTGGCGGCCGGGTCCGTGCGGCTGGGCGAGCGCGATATCACCGCCGATTCGCCGCAGCAGCGGATCCGCGAGGGAATCGGCTACATCCCGGAGGACCGGCAGGAAGACGGCCTGGTCGCCACCTTCTCCATCGCCGAGAACATCGTGCTGGACGTCTTCGACCGGCCGCCGTACGCCCGCGGCCTGTCGCTGGACCTCGACGCGATCCGCGCGACGGCCACGGCCAGGACGGAGCAGTTCGACGTCCGCGCGACCTCCATCGACACGCCGGCCGGCACGCTGTCCGGCGGCAATCAGCAGAAGGTCATCCTGGCCAGGGAGATCGGCCGGGACCTGCGGCTGCTGGTGGCCAGCCAGCCGACCCGCGGCCTCGACGTTGGGTCGATCGAGTTCGTGCACCGGCGCATCATCGAGCAGCGTGACCAGGGGGTCGCGGTCATCATCGTCTCGGCGGAGCTGGATGAGATCTACGCGCTCGCGGACCGGATCGTCGTGATGTACGAGGGCAGGATCACCGGCATCCGGCCGCCGACGGTGCCGGTCGGGGAACTGGGGCTGCTGATGACCGGCGTCGGCCAGCCGGAGGGCGGGGCGGCCACTGATCCCGGCGGCACAGCTCCCGGCGGCCCAGCTCCCGGCGGCCCAGCTCCCGGCGGCCCAGCTCCCGGCGGCCCAGCTCCCGGCGGCCCAGCTCCCGGCGGCACGGCTCCCGGCGGCACGGCTCCCGGCGGCCCAGCTCCCGGCGGCACAGCTCCCGGCGGCCCAGCTCCCGGCGGCCCAGATGGGGCAGGCGCCGGCCCGGCGGCCGGCGGGATTGCCGGTCACGGAGGCGCCCCGGGCGCTGACCCTGGAGAGCACGATGAGTGACAACCCTGCAGTGCCGGCCACCGGACCCGGCGCCGGCGAACCTGACCCGGGCGGGGCAGCCGCGGCTGAGCCCAGCGCGGCGGCGGCCGGCCCCGCGGCAGCCGGATCCCCGGCCGCGGGGACGGACACGGGCAGCACCGATGCCGGTGCCCCGGGCAGCCAGAGCCGGGCTCCGCGGCTCGGCCAGATGATGATCGACTCCATCGTCGAGGGCAACTCGGTGGTGGTCACGATCCTGGCCATCGTGGCCGCCATAGTCGTCGGCGGCCTGCTGATCGCCTTCACCGATCCGGTGGTCCTGCATGCCTGGGGCAGCTTCTTCGCCGCGCCCGGCAACGCGATCGCCCAGGCGTGGGACTCCGCAGCCGGGGCCTACTCGGCCATGTTCGAGGGATCGGTCTTCAACCCGCACACGGTCGCCGCCATCTTCCAGCAGAAGTCGCTCGGCATCGCCTTCAGCGACGGCGCGGTCAGCGCCGTGTTCAACCCGCTGTCGGAGACCGCCGTCAACGCCACGCCGCTGATCCTCGCGGGGCTCTCGGTGGCGCTGGCGTTCCGGGCCGGCCTGTTCAACATCGGGGCGACCAGCCAGTTCATCGGCGGCGCGCTGCTCTGCACCTGGCTCGGCTTCGCCGTGGACCTGCCGATCGTGCTGCACACGGTCGTCTGCGTGCTCGGCGCCTTCGCCGGCGGCGCGATCACCGGCTGGGTGGTCGGCTTCCTGAAGGCGAAGACCGGGGCGCACGAGGTGATCGTCACCATCATGCTCAACTACGTGATGGAGGACTTCCTGTCCTGGATCCTCGGCACCTCCGGCATGCAGCGTCCTGGCCGGACCGACCTGATCAGCCCGTTCATCGCCGGTAACGCGCACCTTCCGCTGCTGCTCGGGTCCCGGCTGCGGGTCAACGCGAGCTTCCTGCTCGCGATCGCCTGCGCGGTCGGCGTGTGGTGGCTGCTGAACCGCAGCACCATCGGCTTTGAGTTCCGCACGGTCGGCGCCAACCCCAGCGCCGCGAGGACGGCCGGAATCAGCGTGGAGCGCACGTGGATCCTGGTCATGCTGATCGCCGGCGGGCTGGCCGGCCTGGCGTCGACCGCGATCGTGCAGGGCACCGACTTCTCGCTGAACTTCCAGAGTTACGGGACCTACGGCATCGACGCGATCACGGTGGCGCTGCTCGGCCGGGCCAGGCCGCTCGGCGTGGTGCTCGCCGCGCTGCTGTTCGGGGCGCTGCACGCGGGCGGCAATGTCATGCAGGCCACCACGACACCGCAGGTGCCGCTGTCGCTCGTGCAGGTCATCCAGGGGCTGGTCGTGCTGTTCGTGGCTGCTCCCCCGCTGGTCCGCGCGATCTTCCGGCTGCATAAGGCGACAGCTGGCGGGGCCGGGCCGTCGCTGGCGAAGGGATGGAACGGATGACCGCGCTCGCCGCCCCGGTCGCCGTGCCGGTCACGCCCGTCCGCCGGTTCATCGCGCCGGTCACGTTCATCGTGCTGGGCCTGGTCGACATACTCGGCTTCGGGATGCATGCCAGGCACGGGGACGCGGTCTTCGCCTTCTCCCAGGCGTTCGCCAAGGTCACCGTGCCGAATCTGAGCCTGCCGGCCGCTGCCACCTGCTATTTCCTTGGCGCGGTGTGCATCGCCATCGGGATCGCCCGCGCCGCGATGCCGGCCGGCAAGCTGGTCCGGCGGCTGAGCATCGGCGTGGTGCTGTTCTGCTCGGTGATCGCGCTGCTGTGCTGGTCGGAGGTCGGCCAGTCGGTACCGTTCCCGGTCATCAACCTGCTGCAGGGCACGCTCGCGACATCGATCCCGCTGATCCTCGGGGCGCTCGGCGGCTGCATGTGCGAGCGATCCGGCGTCATCAACATCGCGATCGAGGGCCAGCTGCTGTTCGGCGCCTTCACGGCCGCGATCGTGGCCAGCTTCTTCGGCGTCCTGTGGCTGGGCCTGATCACCGGCTCGCTCGCCGGGGGGCTGCTCGGCGCGCTGCTGGCCGTGTTCGCCATCCGCTATCTCGTCGATCAGGTCGTGCTCGGCGTGGTGCTCAACGTGTTCGCACTCGGGCTGACCACCTACCTGTTCGACCGGGTGCTGACCCCGTACCAGAACGCCCTCAACTCGCCTGCCACCTACCTGGCGGTGAAGATCCCGCTGCTGGGCGACATCCCGATCATCGGGCCGGTTTTCTTCGACTCGACGATCTTCCTGTACATCACCTACGTGATGCTCATCCTGGTCCAGGTGGGGCTGTTCAGCACCAAGTGGGGACTGCGGGTCCGCGCGGTCGGCGAGCACCCCACCGCCGCCGACACGGTGGGCATCAAGGTGCTCGGCACCCGGTACACCAGCGTGATCCTGGGCGGCCTGATCGCCGGCATCGGCGGTGCCTACCTGACCATCGGATCGGCGGGCAACTTCACCCCCGATGCCTCGTCCGGACTGGGCTATATCGCCCTGGCCGCCCTCATCTTCGGCCGGTGGCGGCCGCTCGGCGCGCTGGCGGCCGCGCTACTGTTCGGATTCGCATCCGAGCTGCAGTCCATACTGTCCACTATCAACGTTCCGATCCCGTCGTACATCCTGGCCATGGCGCCCTACCTGGCGACGATCGTCGCCGTGGCCGGCCTGGTCGGCCGGGTACGGGCGCCGGCCAACGACGGAAAGCCCTACATCAAGGCATGACAGCAGATCCCTACGCCGCCGCCACCGCCAGCGCCGCGTCGCTGGCCCGGCTCACCGGGCAGCGCGAGCACCAGGCCGCCGTGGTCCTCGGCTCCGGCTGGGCACCGGCCGCCAATGCGCTCGGCCGCGCCGATGCCGAGATTCCGCTCAGCGAGCTCGGCGGCTTCCCGGAGCCGGGCGTGGCCGGGCACGTCCCGGCCGTCCGCTCGATCGGGATCGGGCCGCTGCGGGTGCTCGTCTTCCTCGGCCGGACTCACCTCTACGAGGGCCACCCGGCCAGCGCCGTCGTGCACGGCGTGCGCACCGCGGTCGCGGCCGGCTGCGGGGTGATCGTCCTCACGAACGCCGCCGGCGGCATCAGGGCCGGGCTGCGGCCAGGACAGCCGGTGCTGATCAGCGACCAGCTGAACCTGACCGGGCAGTCGCCGGTCGCAGGCCCGCCGCCGCCCGACGGCTACCCAGCCCGGTTCACCGATCTGTCCGACTTGTATGCGGCCCGGCTGCGGTCGATTGCCCGGACGGCCGACCCCGGGCTGGCCGAGGGGGTCTACGCGGCCCTGCCGGGGCCGCATTACGAGACCCCGGCCGAGATCCGGATGCTGCGCGCGGCGGGCGCCGACCTGGTCGGCATGTCCACCGCGCTGGAGGCGATCGCGGCCCGGCACCTCGGTGCCGAGGTACTCGGCATCTCGCTGGTCACGAACATCGCGGCCGGGCTGTCTGATGAGCCGCTCGACCATGCCGGAGTCCTCGCCGCCGGCCAGCGGGCCGCCACGTCGATGGGGGCGCTGCTCGCCGAGATCCTGCCGCAGGTCCGCTGACATGATCAGCGAGGAACTGCGGTCCGCGGCGGCGGACTGGATGGCAGCGGACCCCGACGAGGCGGACCGGGCCGAGCTCGCCGCGCTGCTGGCCGACGGCAGCGACGAGGCCGCGGCCGAGCTCGGCGACCGGTTCAGCGGGCGGCTGGAGTTCGGCACGGCGGGCCTGCGCGGCGCCGTGGCCGCCGGACCGCACCGGATGAACCGCGCGGTGGTGCGGCTGACGACCGCGGCCCTGGCCGGGTGGCTGCTGCAGCGCATACCCGGCGCGGCCGAGGCCGGCGTGGTCATCGGCTGTGACGCGCGGCAGCGCAGCGACCAGTTCGCCGCCGAGGCCGCGGCCACGCTGGCCGGCGCCGGGATCCGGGCGCTGCTGCTGCCGCCGTGCCAGCCGACCCCGCTGCTCGCCTTCGCCGTCCGGCACCTGCACGCCGCGGCCGGCATCATGATCACCGCCAGCCACAACCCGCCCGCCGATAACGGCTACAAGCTGTATCTCGCCGACGGCGCCCAGATCGTGCCGCCCGCCGACATCGAGATCGAGGCCGCCATCCGGGATATCGGGCCGGCCGCGCAGATACCGGTCGCCGGCCCCGACAGCCCGCTGATCTCCCGCTGCGGTGACGAGGTTGCCCGGGCCTACCTGGACAAGGTCTGCGCGATCTCGCCCGCCTCCCGCGACGCGGCCTGGCTCCGGTTCGTCTATACGCCGCTGCATGGCGTGGCCGGCGGGCTGGCCCTGCGCGCGTTCGAGCAGGCGGGCTTCCCCACCCCGGACGTCGTCACCGCCCAGGCGGAGCCGGACCCGCGCTTCCCGACGGTGGCCTTTCCGAATCCCGAGGAGCCGGGCGCGCTGGACCTGGCCCTGGCCCAGGCCCGGCGGTCCGCCGCCGACCTGGTGATCGCCAACGACCCCGACGGCGACCGGCTGGCCGTGGCTGTGCCCGACCCCGACGCGCCGGGCGGCTGGCGGACCCTCACCGGCGATCAGGTCGGCGCGCTGCTCGGGTCCTACCTGCTCGGCCAGGCCACCGTCGATCCGGACTGGGGTACCGCGGCCGCGGCCGGCCCGGCAGCCGGGCGCCCGGTCCCGCGCAGCGACGAGTTCCTGGTGGTGTCGACGATCGTGTCGGCCACGATGCTGGCCCGGATCGCGGCGGCGGCCGGCGCGCAGTACGCCGAGACCCTGACCGGCTTCAAGTGGATCATGCGGGCGGCCGAGTCAAGGCCGGCGGCCCGTTTCGTCTTCGGGTATGAGGAGGCGCTCGGCTACGCCGTGACTGACATCGTCCGGGACAAGGACGGCATCGGCGCGGCCCTGGCCATCCTCGGCCTGGCCGCCCGGACCCGGTCGCGCGGCGGCTCGCTGCTCGATGCCTATAACGAGCTGGAGACTGCGCACGGCGTGCACCTGACCGCCCAGCTCACGGTGCCGACCACGGCGCCGACTGAGGTGATGGCGCGGCTGCGGGGGCAGGCCCCGGCGCAGCTCGGCGGTGCGCCCGTGCTGTCGGTCACCGACCTGACCGGCGGGACCGGCGAGCTGCCGTCGGCCGACGTGCTCAGCTACCGGCTGGCCGACGCCAGGGTAGTGATCCGGCCGAGCGGCACTGAGCCGAAGATCAAGGCGTATCTCCAGGTGGTGGAGGCCGTGACCGGCCGCGAGCTGGCTGCGGCCCGCAGGGCGGCTGAGCTGCGGATGGCCCCGCTGCGCGAGTCAGTCCGGGAGCTGCTGAACTGACGGCGGCTAACGCGCTCAGCGGCCGGAGCAGCAGAAGTCCAGCGCCTCGGCGGCCAGCGGGACCCACGGCAGCGGCGACTCCGGGTCGAGACTGAACCACTCCCGCATCGGGGTGCCCTTGTTGGCGTCGAAGCGGATCCCGTCGCCGGCGGCGATGAGCGCGTCGACCCTGTCCGCGGGGAGCTTGACCACCAGCCGCCCGCGGACCAGCATGGCGAAGATCTTCTCCTGGTACCGCAGCGCCGAGCGGCCGAAGCCGCCGCCGCCGCGCGGCGGCGTCACGCCGGGACGTCCCAGCAGCTCATCGACGAGGTCCTCGTAACGCTCTTCCGGCCGGGTCGGCCCGGCCGGTCGCTCCTGCACCAGTCCAGGCTAGACCCGGGCGCTGACAGCCAGCGGCGCGATGCTGACGGCCGCGGCCTGCGCTCGCGCCGGGCTGAGGCTCCGCTCAGGCCTGGGCCTTGCCGGGACTGCCGCCCTGATCCTGCTGCGCATCGCGGTGCCGCCGCGCCTGGTCAGCCCGGCTGAAGAGCAGGTCGAGCGGGCCACCGCCGCGCAGGCCGAGCAGTTCCCAGGACCGGGCGATGCCGACGCCGAAGAAGATGAGCACGAACGTCGTCGCGGCCGACTGAGCTGACCTGACGCCGCGGTCGGTGAAGAAGGTGGCGGCCTGAAAACCGTAGAGCACGAGAATCAGCGGCAGCAGCACCGGCCACCGGCTGCTGAGCTTCTCCTGGGACCTCGCGCGCAGCAGCCTGATCGTCAGCGAGGCAGTGCTGGTGAGGCCGAGCAGCCCGAGCAGCAGGCTCGCGATCGGCAGTCCGTTGCCAGGGATCAGCGCAACCAGCGACAGCCAGAGCGAGTCGACCAGGGCGGTGAAGGCCGTCGCGGCGATCGCCTGATGCTCCGCCGATGCGGTGTCCCCCATGATGCGCTTGGGAGCCAGGGACAGCGCCACGAACAGCAGCCCGGTGAGCGCCCCGCCCACGGTGGCGCTGCCGAGAAAGAAATTGGTGTAGGGGCTCATGCGACGGAACCTGCCCCCGATCTGCAGCGCTGAACGATCCGATTCCCGGCGATGGCCTGATGACCGGCGCCGCCGGCCGCTGCTATAACTTTGAGTAATCGTATAGCTATCGCTTGTGATTGCTCGGCCAGGCGCGGGCGTCCAGGCCAGCCCGGCCGGAAGGACGTCGCATGATGCTTCAGCGGCCGAGGGAGCAGCCGGAACCGTATCCGACGTCGCCGGCCGCAGCCCTAGAGCTGCTCATGCAGGGCAACGAGCGCTGGGTGGCCGGCCAGCCGCGCCACCCGCACCAGTCCATCGCGTGGCGGCATGAGGTCGCCGGGCACCAGGACCCGTTCGCCACCATCGTCTCCTGCATCGACTCGAGGGTGCCGCCGGAACTCATCTTCGATCGCGGCATCGGCGACTTGTTCGTGATCCATACCGGCGCGCAGGCCCTCGATGAGCTGGTCGTCCTGGGCAGCGTCGAGTTCGGGCCCAGCGGCTACCGGTCAGTCCGGCTGATCGTCGTTCTCGGGCACCAGCGGTGCGGGGCCGTGCAGGCAGCCATCTCCGCGATCGAAACCGGCCAGCCCGCGCCCGGCCACATCCAGGCCGTCGTCGATGCCCTCAGGCCCGCCTATCACGCGTCAGCCGGGCAGCCAGGCGACCAGGTCGACAACATGGTGCGAGCCCAGACCAGGCTGACGGTCGAGCGGCTGAGGGACGATCCGCTGCTCCGCGAGCTGATCGTCACCGACGGGCTGACGATCGTCGGCGGCCATTACGACCTGGACAGTGGCGTAGTTCAGCTCATCGCCTGAGGGCCTGCGGGCGCGATCGGCTAGTCGGGCACGGCCACGATCACGTCCGACGCCTTGACGATGGCAATGACCTCGGAACCTTCGGCCAGGCCGAGCTCACTGGCGGCCTCCACCGTGATCGAGGCCACCAGCCTGACGCCGTTCGCGTCCAGCGCGACGTTGGCGATCGCCTCCCCGTGGGTAATGCCGGTCACTCGTGCGCTGATCTTGTTGCGGGCGCTGAGTCGCATGCCTGCTCCGTTCTGGTCGGGACGTTGCTGTGTGCCAGACGGCGGTTCCTGCCGGGACGCCGCCAGTCATCCGCCCGCGGCAGCGCGGCCCGCGGAGCCGGGGCCGGACGCTGCCCTGACTCGCCGCGGCGCCGCCGCCGTGGCAAGCTCGGATGCATGACCAGCTCGCATGATGATCCTGCCTGCGACATAGCGCACGGCGCCGCGCCGCCGCCGGCCGACGAGAAAGTGCTCGTCGCCGTCTTCGCCAGCCCCGTCGCTGACTTCCTGCTCCGCTATGGCGCCGATGCCGGGTACCGCGCCGTCCTGGCCGAGCCCGATCCTGACCGCGCTCAGGCGGCCAAGGCAGCGGGCGCGGTCCTGGCCGACAGCACCGACGGCTTCCCGCCTGGCGTCGCCGATGTCGTCGTGACCGACCATCACCGCCCCGAGCTCGGCGCGGCACTGCGCGACGCGCTGGCCGGGCAGGCCCGGTGGGTCGGCATCATGGGCAATCCGCGGCATGCGGGCCCGCACGTGCAGGCGCTTGCCGACCTCGGCGTGCCCGCCGCCGAGATCAGCCGGGTCCACCGGCCGATTGGCCTCAATATCGGCTCGCGGACTCCGGCCGAGATCGCGATCGCGACCATCGCCGGACTGATAGCGGACCGGAACGGCAAGCCCGGCGGCTTCGCGTTCTGAGCGAATCGAGGCCGCGGCCGGTGCGCCGAGCCGGCGCGTGTACCTGACATCCGCGGCCCGGTGCTGCCAAGCTGTGCTGCGGGGCCAGTGGGGCCAGTCTGGCGGGAAGGGGCGAGATGGCAGCGAGCCCATGGCCGGTGATTCATGCCGAGCGGGAGGCGCTGGCCGCGGACCTGGCGCCGCTGGACGGCGCGCAGTGGACGACTCAGTCGCTGTGCGATGAGTGGTCGGTGCGCGAGGTCCTCGGGCACATGACGGCGACCGCGAAGATGACGCCCATGCGGTTCTTCGCCCAGCTCGCCGGAGCAGGTTTCCGGTTCAGCGTGATGACGTCCAGGGACATCAGCCGCGAGACGGCCGGAACGCCGGGGGACACCCTGGCGGAGTTCCGCCGGACGATGCCCGCCACCAGCCATCCGCCCGGGCCCGTCGACACGATGCTCGGCGAGGTCATCATTCACTCCGAGGACATCCGGCGGCCGCTCGGCCTGCGGCACGACTACCCGCCGGCCGCCGTGACCCGGGCCGCTGACTTCTTCAAGGGTTCCAACCTGCTGATCGGCAGCAAGCGGCGGATCGCCGGCCTGCGGCTGCGCGCGACCGATGCCGACTGGGGCACGGGCAGCGGCCCCGAGGTCAGCGGGCCGGTCCTGTCTCTCCTGCTCGCGATGACCGGGCGCGCCCAGGCTCTCGATGACCTGTCCGGCGACGGGCTGGCCACCCTGCGGTCCCGGTCCGGGCCAGGTGCTCATGGCTGAGCCTGCCGGTTACTCCGGCACCCCGCTGCCGCGCAAGCTCGGCATCAGCCCGGGCGATGAGGTCGCGCTGATCGGCGCGCCGGACAGCTTCTATGACACTCTCGGCGCCCTGCAGGATGTCACGTTCCACAGCGACCTCGCGGAGGACGCGCTCTACGACGTGATCATCTCGTTCGTTACCCAGCGGGCCGAGCTGGAGGCCCAGCTGCCCAGGCTCCGGTCGCAGATGGCGCCCGCCTGCGGGCTGTGGATCGCGTGGCCGAAACGCTCGTCCCGGGTTCCCACCGACCTGACGGACGAGGTCATCCGGGAGATCGCGCTGCCCACCGGCCTGGTGGACAACAAGGTCTGCGCGATCGACCAGACCTGGTCCGGGCTGCGCCTGGTCATCCGCGTCGAGAACCGCTAGCGCCCGCCGGGCCGGCGCGCGCTGGCGTCAGTCGAGCAGCGGCTCGCCCTCGAACCTGCCCAGGTCCTCCCGGTACAGCTCGAGGCCGACCCCGTTCGGGTCGCGGAAATACATGCTGTTGTCGACGCCGCGATCAGGCCCGAGGTAGTCAACCCCGGCCGCATCGAGCCTCTTCTTCGCCGCGTCGAACTGCTCGGCGGAGACCGAGATGGCCAGGTGCTGCACGCCTCCGATGGTTTCCTGCCAGGGCGGGTGCTCATGGCCCGGGAAGTCGAAGAAGCCCAGCAGGTTCCGGTTGCCGATGTCAAAGAAGAAGTGATTCGACCCGGCGTAGTCACGGTTCTCCACCAGCTCGACCAGCGGGAAGCCGAGGAACTCCTGGTAGAACTTGATCGTTTCCTCGGCGTCCCGGCAGATCAGGGCCAGGTGATGGATGCCCCCGACGGTGGTCGGTGAACGGTCGGCCGGCTTGCGCAGGTACCGGTCGCGCAGTTCCTCGCGCCGGGCCCGTACTCTCGCGAGGTCCTCGCCCTGTGGCTCTGGCATCGTCGCCTCCCAGTGATCCGGCAGCGGCCGCCGTTCCGGCCGGTCGGGCGGGCCGCCCGCACGACATCCAGTCTCCCTCAGCATGTCAATGGCGGCCCATGGCCCCGGCCGCGGTCGGGGCATGACCGCGGCCGGGGCCGCCGGATGGCCGCGGGCCGGGGGGCTGGCCAGCGGCCGGGGCAGCAGAGCCGCTACGCGTCGGCCGCGTGCAGATCGGCGTCCTGCGGAGTCAGGCCGCGATGCCGCAGCGCCCAGCCGCGGATGCCGTGCGTGGCCGCTTCCAGGCCGGACGGCGGCACCGCCGTGACCGGACAGCTGGCGTGCGCCAGGCAATACCGGCTGACGTGCCCGGCCGCCAGCCGGCGGAGCGGACCGCCGCGGCGGCCGGCCCCGATCACGAGCACGTCACCGGACCGGCAGGCGACACCGGTCAGGACCGCCCCGGTCTCTCCGCGCAGCACGACTGGCTCGAAGGGGATGTCGGCGGGGACGCCCCCGATGCCCATGTCGATGGCGCGCCAGAGCCGCTGCCAGGCATCCTCCTTCCAGATCTGCCGAAGGTACGCGCTCGGATGACGCCGGTCGGCAAAGTCACCTCCCGGCGGCAGCCAGGCCAGGACCGGGGTGACCCAGGCGCCTGTCGTCCTGCCGACATCGACCGCGAACCGCAGTGCCTGCAGGCTGCCAGGAGATCCGCTCACTCCGGCGACAACCCTCCGTACGGCGGACACGTCACGACTCCTCTCAGGAAACGGATGCACTGTTTCAGTCAGTCAACCTCTTCTCTCAGTCAACCTCGAGCCGGGGCAACTGGCTTCCGCGCAGGCAGCTTCCATGCGCGGCCGCGGCCGGATCATGCGGGATTCATGCGCCGGCTACCCCCGGCCCGGCCTGCCCGGCCGGATGCAGTCGCCGCTACCCGCCCTGGCCTGGCGTGCCTGACGCGGTCATACGCTGAGACTGGGAATCAGTTGACAGTCACTCTCATTTAAGTCTAGCCTTCATGTAAGATTAAGCCTCGAAGGCGGGTAACTCTCATGACTACAGCTCTCGCGCCGACTCCCGGGCCGCGGCGGTGGGGTGCCCTGGCCGCGCTCGCCGTCAGCGTCCTGGTCGTCGGCCTCGACCTGTTCGTGCTCACGCTCGCGCTGCCGACCCTGTCGGGTGCGCTGCACGCGTCGACCAGCGACCTGCAGTGGTTCGTGGACGCCTACAGCCTGGTCCTGGCCGCGGCATTGCTGCCGGCGGGCCTGATGGGCGACCGATTCGGCCGGAAGAAGCTGCTGGCCGGCGCGCTCGTCCTGTTCGGCATCGCCTCGCTCGCCTGCGCCTACTCGACCTCCACCGGTGAGCTCATCGCCGCCCGCGCGATCCTGGGCCTGGCCGCCGCCGTCATCCTGCCGCTGTCCCTGGCGGTCATCCCGGTCCTGTTCAGCGCGGCCGATCGGCCCAGGGCGATCGCCGTGGTCGGGGGCGCCACCTTCCTCGGTTACCCGATCGGGCCGATCCTCGGCGGCTGGCTGCTCGATCATTACTGGTGGGGCTCGGTTTTCCTGATCAACGTCCCGGTCGTGGTCATCGCCGTGATCGCGGTGGCCTGGCTGATGCCCGAGTCGCGCAGCGAGCGCCGGCCCAGGGTCGACGTACCCGGCGTGCTGATCTCCAGCGGCGGGCTGACCGCGCTCACTTACGGAGTCATCAGGGCCGGCCAGGACGGATGGTCCGATGCCACGGCCGTCGCCACCATGGCAGCGGGCTGCCTGGCCCTTGCCGCGTTCGTGGCCTGGGAGCGCGCCGTGGGCCGTCGCGACGGCGGCGAGCCGCTGGTAGACCTGACCTTGTTCCGGTCATCCGGCTTCACCTGGGGCACGATCCTGGCCACTCTGGTGTCGTTCGCGTTGTTCGGGATCACCTTCGCCATGCCGCAGTATTTCCTGGATGTCCGGGGACTTGACTCACTGGCCAGCGGCCTGCGGCTGCTCCCGCTGATCGGCGGCCTCGCCGTGGGGCTCGGCATCGGGCAGCGGCTGCAGACCCCGCCGAAGGCGGCCGACGGAACTGCGGCGGGTCCCCCGCCGGTCAGCGCCAAGGTACTGGCCAGCGCGGGATTCACGGTCATGGCGCTCGCGCTGGCCATCCTCACCCGCACCACGGCGACCAGCGGCACCGGATTCGTGCTCAGCTGGTTCGCCGTGACCGGTTTCGGGCTCGGGCTGGCCATGCCGACCGCCCTGAACGCGGCGCTGAGCGCGCTCTCGCCCGAACGCAGCGGATCAGGCTCCGCGGTCATGACGGCGATGCGCCAGGTCGGCGCCACCATCGGGGTGGCCGTGCTCGGCACGGTGCTCGACTCGGTCTACCGGAGCAAGCTGGACCTGGCCGGGCTGCCCCCGGCCGTCGCCGCGGCCACGCGCAGTAGCGTGGCCGGCGGCGTGGCCGCGGCACATGCCCTGGCCAGGGTGTCATCGGCCGACGCGGCGGCGCTGCTGGCCATGGTGCGCGACGCTTACGCGGGCGGCGTGGACGTGATGCTCTGGGTCTGCGCGGGCATCGCTGTCGCTGCCGCGCTGCTGGCGGCCGCCTTCCTGCCGCGCTACGCGGACACGCCGCCGGCCGGAGCGGGGGACCAGGCTGGCAGCGAGGCCGGGGACAACGGGACCGAGGCGGCGGCCGGGACCGGCAGCATAGCGGCGGCCGGGACCGGCAGCGAAGCGGCGGCCGGGACCGGCAGCGAAGCGGCGGCCGGGACCGGCAGCGAAGCGGGGGGCGGCGCCTCGGGAGAGGCCGGGATGGCGGGCCAGCGCAGTGAGACGGGCGCTCCGCGGTCTGTGCGGGCAGAATGATGACCATGAGCGATGCGGTAGCGCCCCTTCGGCCAGCCGGGCTGCGCGAGCGCAAGAAGGCCAGGACCCGTGCTGCCATCCGGGAGCACGCGCTCCGGCTGTTCCGCGAGCAGGGCTACCCGGCGACGACGGTAGAGCAGATCGCCGACGCCGCCGAGGTGTCCCCGGCGACCTTCTTCCGTTACTTTCCCACCAAGGAAGACGTGGTCCTGCAGGACGATTTCGACATCGTCACGCTGGCCGCGCTCGAGGCGCAGGCCGGGCCTGAGCCCGATCGCGGCGTTCCGGGCCGCGGCGGCCGCCACCATGGCCGCGCTCACCCCGGAGGACATGGAGCAGTTCCGCGAGACAACGCAGCTCACCATGGCCGTCCCCGAGCTGCGAGCCAGGGCCATCGACGAGTTCACCCGGACCATCGAGGTCATCAGCGCCGCGATAGCAGCCAGGGCCGGCCGGGACCCTGACGACTTCGCCGCGCGCAACATGGCCGGCGCGATCATCGGCGTGATCATGGCGTCGACGATGCCGTGGCAGACAGACCAGGAAGCCGACGTCAAGAACATGTTCGACCGCATCGACGCGGCGCTTGCGCACTTGGAGGCCGGCCTCCCGCTGTGACGGGGCGAGTGCCCGGCCGGCCCGCCCGGCCGTGATCTCGAAGAGTTTGGGGGACATAGGCCCGCTAAGTCTTCGAGATCACCGAATCGGAAGACGGGAATGTTGCGTGTTCAACTACTGTTACCCCGGACACGTACTTTCGAGGAGGTAGTCATGCCAGCCGTGACGGTCGACGACATCCTGCTGCTGCCGCGGATCGAGGAGCCCGACCGCGCGATCGCCCGGGACCGGCCGGTGCGCAGCGTCACCACCGCGCCGTCGGCGTTCGAGGGCGAGGGATTCCCGGTTCGCCGGGCCTTCGCCGGGGTGGACCTGCGCGCGCTTGACCCGTTTATCCACATGGACCAGATGGGCGAGGTCGACTACGCGCCGGGCGAGCCCAAGGGCACGTCGTGGCATCCGCACCGCGGCTTCGAGACCGTCACCTACATCATCGACGGCGTCTTCCGGCACCAGGACTCCAACGGCGGCGGCGGCCTGATCACCAACGGCGACACCCAGTGGATGACCGCCGGCGGCGGCATCCTGCATATCGAGGAGCCGCCCGAGGAACTGGTCATGAGCGGCGGCCTGTTCCACGGCTTCCAGCTATGGGTGAACCTGCCCGCGCGGATGAAGATGACGACCCCCCGCTACCAGGACATCCGGGCCCGGCAGGTGGCGCTGCTGAGCTCGCCGGACGGCGGCGCGCTGGTCCGGGTCATCGCCGGCGAGCTGGCCGGCCATCAGGGCCCCGGCGTGACGCACACGCCGATCACGCTGGTGCACGCCACCCTGGAGCCCGGCGCGCGGCTGCGGCTGCCATGGCGGGCTGATTTCAGCGCGCTCGGCTACGTGCTGGCCGGGGCCGGGACAGCCGGCCAGGAGCGGCGACCGGTGCGCACCGGCCAGCTGGCCGTGTTCGGCGCCGGCGACACGCTGACCTTCGCGGCGCAGCCGGTCATGGACGGCCCGGCCGAGAAGCTCGAACGTCCTGCTGCTCGGCGGCCAGCCGATCCGCGAGCCCGTGGCCGCCTACGGCCCGTTCGTGATGAACACCAGGGACGAGCTGGTCCAGGCCTTCGAGGATTACCAGGCAGGCCGGCTGGGCTCCATCCCGGCCGAGCCGCGGGTCATCCCTGCCGAGCCGCATCCCGGTCACGACGTGCTCTAGCCGACCGGGCCAGCTAAGAGGCGGGGACGAGAAGGCCGCGCCATGGGCGACACGAGCCAGCCGGACACAGGCACCATGATCAGCGGGGCCGCCAGGGCGGCACGGGACCGGGTGGCGGAGCACGTCACGGCGTTCAACGAGGCCGTCAGGTCCGGCGACTGGCCCGGTTCACCAGCCGGTTTACGCCGGACGCGGTGATGCGGCTCACCGGCGTGCCGGCCGGCCCGTTCATCGGCCGGGACGCGATCTCCCGCGCCTACGCGGAGCAGCCGCCGGCGGACACGATCACCGTCGCCGCGGTGGACTCGGCCGGCCCCTCGTCAGGCGTCCTGCTGGTCTCCGGGAGATCCCCGCCGGGCCTCGAACTGGAAGCAGCCGAACTCGACGGCGCGCACGTGCACCACCGCGACCTGCGGGTCGGCGAGCGCCTCCGCCAGCGCCCGGTCACCCGCCGCGCCGTCGGCGATCTCCGTCGGCTCGACCAGCCGCCCGCCGAGGATGCGGCCGTCCGCGGAGTAGGCGCGCAGCACGCGCCGCGAGCCGGCCTGGTCCGGCGGGTACCCGCTGCCGCCCGGACCAGGGCACGGTTCCGGATGGATGAAGACCGGGCCTATCTCGTCGTAGGGACCCGGATCAGCGCCCGTCTGCTGCGCCCAGCGGCGCAGCGGGGCATAGGAGACGAGGGCCACCCGCTCCCCCGGCCGGATCCTCCGCAGGCAGCAGCGCAGCGGGCTGCCGCCGTCCCGGTCGGTCATCAGCCGCGGCTGATGACCCGCGTCGTCGCGTTCGCGGAGCTGGCTGAGCACGTCCGGCGGAATCGGCCGCACCTGGACTGCGGCGGCCGGGACCGCAGTGGCCGGGACCGCAGTGGCCGGGACCGCAGTGGCCGGGACCGCAGTGGCCGGGACCGCAGTGGCCGGGACCGCAGTGGCCGGGACCGCAGTGGCCGGGACCGCAGTGGCCGGGACCGCGGTGGCTCGGACTGGGGTGGCTCTGCTGCTCATCACTGGACTGGACATGACCACCATGCTGCCCTCCCGGCGGCCGGCGGTCTGGCGGGAATCTGACACGTCGTTCCGCCTTCAGGCAGCGTCCGGTCCGCCGGCCGACCGCGGATCGCCGCATGCCGTGGCCGGTGGCAGCATGGCAGGGTGGCGCAGCTGATCGTGCTGATGCACGCTCCCGCTCTCGGGCCGGCCAGCTGGCGGCCGGCGGCTGGCGAGCTCACCCGCAGCGGGCAGGCGGTGGCGGTGCCATCGCTGGACGGCTTCACCCGCGGCGGGCCGCCGTACGCGCCGCGGCTGATCGGGCTCTGCGCGGATCAGATCCGGGCCGCTGCCGGGCAACTGCCAGAAGGCCGCCCGGACCGCATCGTGCTCGTGCCGCACTCGGGCGCCGGGGTCCTCGCCCGCCACGTGGCCGCCGCTGCCGCGGCGAGCGATGTCGTCATCGTGTACGCGGACGCCGGCCTTCCCGGCCGAGCCGGGCCGGACCGGGTGGCGGACGCTGAGTTCCTCCCCCACCTGCAGGAGATTGCCAGCAACGGCGTCGTGCCGCCATGGCCGCAGTGGTGGCCCGGCGAGGACCTGTCCGGGCTGTTCCCCGGCGAGGCCGCCCGGGCGGCCGTGCTGGCCGAGGCCCGGCCGCTGCCGCTGGCCTTCTTCGTGGAAGTGCTGCCGCCGCTGCCGCCCGGCCGGCCGCCGGGCGCTGCGGCCTACCTGCTGTTCTCGGCCGGCTACCGGCAGGAGGCAGCCGAGGCACGCCGCCGCGGCTGGCCGGTGACCGAGCTGCCCGGCGAGCACCTGCACATGCTGGCCAGCCCGGCCGGCGTCGCCGCGGCCATCACCGCGCTCGCGGTCCGGGCCGCAGGCCAGGGCCGCGGCTAAGCCGATCTCGCCGGGGCGGCCGCGCCGGCCAGGCGGCGCAGGGCACCGCGCACCACCTCTGGGTCGGTCGTCGTCCAGAACGGCGGCAGCGACGCCCGCAGGAATGTCCCGTACCGCGCGGTGACCAGGCGCGGGTCGAGGATCGCCACCACTCCCCGGTCCGTCATGGTGCGCAGCAGCCGGCCAGTGCCCTGGGCGAGCAGCAGGGCAGCCTGCGTCGCGGCCACGGTCATGAAGCCGTTGCCGCCGCGCGCGGCGACGGCGCGCTGACGGGCCGACGCGAGCGGGTCATCGGGCCGCGGGAACGGGATCCGGTCGATGATGACCAGCTGCAGCGACGACCCGGGCACGTCGACGCCCTGCCACAGCGACAGCGTGCCGAACAGGCAGCTGGCCTCGTCAGCCGCGAACTGGCTGATCAGCTGCGAGGTCGGGTCGTCGCCCTGGCACAGCAGCGGGTGCTCGATGCGCTCGCGGAGCGCGCCGGCCGCCTGCCGGGCAGCGCGCATGGACGAGAACAGCCCGAGCGTGCGGCCGCCCGCGGCCGTGATCAGCTCGCAGATCTCGTCCAGGTAGGACTCGGGCAGCCCGTCCCGGCCGGGCGGCGGCAGGTGCCGTGCGACATAGAGGATGCCGCTGCGCGGGTGGTCGAACGGCGAGCCGACGTTGAGCCCCGACCAGGCCAGTGAGTGCGGCTCCGGTTCCGGCCCGGAGTCGCCTGGCTCAGGGCCGGCTCAGGCCCGGCCGGCTCAGGCCCGGCCGGCTCAGGCCCGGCCGGCTCAGGCCCGGCCGGCTCAGGCCCGGCCGACTCAGGCCCGGCCGACTCAGGCCCGGCCGACTCAGGCCCGGCCGACTCAGGCCCGGCTGACTCAGGCCCGGCTGACCCGGGGCTGCGGTGCCTCGTCTCGGCTGGCCCGGCGGTCTCGGGCGCGCGCCACAGCCCCCACTGCCGGGCCAGCGGCTCGAACGATCCGCCCAGCGCCAGGGTCGCTGAGGTCAGCACCACCGTCCGCCGGCTGAACAGGCGCGCGGCCAGCAGGGTGCCGACCTCCAGCGGCGCCACCCGGAGCGTGGGCGGCCGGGACGGCTCCTCCCCCGCCGGGCGATCCATCCACACCACGTCCGGCCGGGCGGCGATCTCCGGGCCGAACGCCTCCAGGATCCGGTCGGCCGCGCCGTGCAATTCGTCCAGGGCGGCGAGAGCCGACCGGCGCGCGGCTATCCGTTCCGGATCGTCTTCGGAGTTCCTGGCGATGGCCCGCAGCTCGGCCGCGCAGCCGCCGGCGGCGTCCCGCAGGAACGCCAGCGAAGCAGCCACGTCCTCGGCGAGGATGTCCATGCGGCCGGGCGGGATCACGGCCAGCACCCGCCCGGCGGCCTCGCCCGCCTCCCTGAGCCGCTCCGCTGACTTCTGCTCGATCATGCGCCCGCAGCGCCGGGCGGCGATCTCCGCGGCCGGCGCCGAGAAGCTCGTCGGACGCTACCGAGGTGACCCTGTCCACCAGGTCATGTGCCTCGTCGATGATCACCACGTCATGCTCGGGCAGCACGTCGAAGTCCTCGAGCGCGTCGATGGCGAGCAGGGCGTGATTCGTGACCACGATGTCGGCCTGGCCCGCTTCCGCCCGCGCCAGTTCCGCGTAGCAGTGCGCGGCGAAGGAGCACCGCTGCGCGCCGACGCATTCGCGCGCGGTGACCGAGACCTGGCTCCACGCCTGCGCCGGCACGCCGGGCACGAGCTCGTCGCGGTCGCCGGTGACGGTCGTCTCCGCCCACTCGTGCAGCCGCTGCACCTGCCGCCCGACGGCCGAGACGCTGCGCGGATCGAACAGCGCCTCCGCCGGGTCGTCCGGCGCCCCGGTCCGCAGGCGCTGCAGGCACAGGTAGTTGCGGCGGCCCTTGAGGATCGCGAAGACCGGGGGGCGGCCGAGGATGGGTTCCAGCGCCTGGGCCAGCCGCGGCAGGTCACGGTCGATGAGCTGCCGCTGCAGCGCGATGGTGGCCGTGGAGACCACCACCGTCGCGCCCTCGGTCATGGCGTGCCGCACCGCCGGGACCAGGTAAGCCAGCGACTTGCCGGTTCCGGTTCCGGCCTGCACGGCCAGGTGCTCCCCGGTCTCGATGGCGCGCTGCACGGCCTGTGCCATCGAGACCTGACCGGCTCGCTCCGCCCCGCCGATGGCGGTGACCGCGGCGGCCAGCAGGTCGGTCACGCCCGGAAGGTCGGTCACGCCCGGCAGGCCGACCCTGCCCGCGCGCTCGCGGCCGCTGCGGCCAGGAGCGCCGCGGGCATCATCGGGCGACGGACTGCCGGCACGGCCGAGGGGCACATCTGACGACGCTACCGCGCAGAGCGCCCCGATAAGGGGCCGCCGGGCCGCGAAAGGCCGCTTCGGGCAGCCGGTCAGGCAGGGCATCCGGGCCGACATGGGTCTCCCCGGCGTGCCAGCGCGGCTGGCACGATAACTGTATGACGAGACAGCAGCCATCGACCGCCGCCTTCCGCGCGGGACGCGATCTCTTGCAGCAGCTCCGCGAGGACTACCAGGCCGCCAGCACCCAGTTCAGCTGGCCGGTGCTGGAAGAGTTCAACTGGGCCACCGACTGGTTCGACGTACTGGCCGCCGAGCACCCGGACCGCGATGCGCTGCGGGTGCTCACCGAGGACAGCGACACCCGGGTCAGCTACGCCGAGATGGCGGCCCGGTCCGGCCAGCTGGCGAGCTGGCTGCGCGGGCTCGGCGTGCGCCGCGGTGACCGGCTGCTGATGATGCTGGGCAATATCGCGCCGCTCTGGGAGTCCATCCTCGCGGCCATGAAGCTGGGCGCGGTCATCGTCCCGGCATCGACGCTGCTCGGACCCGAGGACCTGGCCGACCGGGTGGCGCGGGGGGCGATCCGGCACGTGATCACCGAGTCAGCGCACACGGCCAAGTTCGATGCCATCGCCGATGAGCTGACCAGGATCGAGGTGACCTCCGGCGCGGCCGGGCCGGCTGCCGGCTGGCGGTCTTACGCGGACTTCACCGCCGCCCCGGCGGGCTTCGAGCCGGATGGCGTGACCAGGGGCAGCGACCCGCTGCTGCTGTACTTCACCTCCGGCACCACCGCGCAGCCCAAGCTGGTCCAGCACACGCACGTCTCGTACCCGGCCGGGCACCTGTCGACCATGTACTGGATCGGCCTGCAGCCGGGCGACGTGCACCTGAACATCTCCTCACCGGGCTGGGCCAAGCATGCCTGGAGCAATGTGTTCGCGCCGTGGATCGCCGGGGCGACCTCGCTGGTGCTGGGCCATGAGCGGTTCTCCCCCGGCGCGCTCTTCTCGGCGATACCCCGCTGCGGGGTGACATCCCTGTGCGCGCCGCCGACGGTCTGGCGGATGCTGGTGCAGGCTGACCTGGACAGCTGCGACGTGAGCAGCCTGCGCGAGGCGCTCAGCGCGGGCGAGCCGCTGAACCCGGAGATCATCGAGCACGTCCGCCGCTGCTGGCAGATCACCGTCAGGGACGGCTACGGCCAGACCGAGACCACGGCCCAGATCGGCAATACCCCGGCCCAGCCGGTCCGGCCGGGCTCGATGGGCCGGCCGCTGCCGGGCTACCAGATCACGCTCGTCGACCCGATCTCCGGGACCGCCGGCGATGAGGGCGAGATCTGCCTGGACCTGTCCCGGCGGCCGCTTGGCCTGATGACCGGCTACGCGGGCGACCCGGAGCGCGCGGCCGAGGCCATGCGCGACGGCTACTACCACACCGGGGACGTGGCCAGCCGCGATCAGGACGGCTACATCACCTATATCGGCCGAACCGACGACGTGTTCAAGGCGTCCGACTACCGGATCTCGCCGTTCGAGCTGGAGAGCGTGCTGATCGAGCACGAGGCCGTGGCCGAGGCCGCCGTGGTGCCCTCGCCCGACCCGCTGCGGCTGGCCGTGCCCAAGGCGTACGTGCAGCTGGCAGCGGGCTTCGAGCCGACGGCGGAAACCGCCCGTGCCATCCTCGCGCACGCCAGGGCCCGGCTGGCTCCCTATCAGCGGGTCCGGCGGATCGAGTTCGCTGAGCTGCCCAAGACGATCTCCGGCAAGATCCGGCGGGTCGAGTTGCGCGGCGCGGAGAATGACCGGCATCCCGGTGGCCAGGACGCGGGCACGGCCGGGGACACCAGCCGCGCGCCCGCCGAGTTCTGGGAGGACGACCTGCCCGGCCTGCGCGGGTAGCCCGGATAGCCCGGCGGCAGCGGGAGCCGGCCTCAGCTGGCGATGGCGACGTGCCGGTGCACCGCGGCCCGGTCACTGATCAGCGCGAGCATGCAGGCAGCCAGGTCGGCGCGGGAGATCGTGAGCCCGCGCGGCAGGTTGCGGTCGATCGCCGTGCGGTAGCTGCCCGCGGCCGGCTTCCCGGTGAGCCTGGGCGGGCGCATGATCGTCCAGTCCAGGCCGCTCGCGCGGATCTCGTCCTCGGCCTGGCGCATGTCCGCGCAGACATGGCGCAGCATGGCCGCCCGGGCCAGCGGCTTGATCAGGTGACTCATGACGGCTCCCTCGCCGGCGTCGGTCACGATGGAGCCACTGATGATGAGCAGCCTGGCGGGGCCGGACCTGCGCATGGCCGAGGCGATGCTGCGGGCGCTGTCCTGCACGACGGTGCCGGGTCCGGTGCCGCGGGGACCCACCGCGGACAGCACGGCCCCGGTGCCGGCGATCACGGCGGCGATCGCGGCCGGGTCCATCACGTCGGCGGTGACGATGCGCGCCCCCGGCTGCGGCATGCGGGACAGCCGCGCCGGGTCCCGGACCACGGCCGTGACCTCATGACCAGCCGCGACCGCCTGCTCGACCAGGCACGTCCCGGTCGCGCCGGACGCGCCGAACACGGTGAGCCTCATGATCCTGCCTTCCTGTGCGCTCCTGCTGCTGACGGCGTAGATTTGAGTTGCGTGCTCATATTATACGGAGTTCAAATTATATGGAACCGATATCTGGTGACGACCAGGCCGCGGTACGCCGGCGCAGGCGGCTGAGCTACCAGATCAGGGACTCGCTGCGCGACCTGAACAGCCAGCTGTCCTCGTTGTCTCATCAGGTCAGCGGGCAGCTGGAGCTGCGGGCCACCGACCTGGGCTGCCTCGAGCTGATCAGCCGCCACGGGCCGCTCAGCCCAAGCGCCCTGGCCCGGCGGGCCGGACTGCACCCCGCGACCACGACCGGCATCCTGGACCGGCTGGAGCGCGGCGGCTGGATCGCCCGCGAGCGCGACCCCGCCGACCGCCGCGGCGTCGTCGTCCGGGCCGTGCCCAGCAGGAGTGCCGACGTGCTGCGGCTGTACGCGGGGATGAACTACTCGATGGACGAGATCTGCGCGGACTATTCCGCCGACGAGCTCGAGCTGCTGGCGGGCTTCCTGCGCCGCACGGCCGAGGCCGGCCGGGCCGCGGCGGACGAGCTGGCCAGCAGCTGACCCCGGCCGCGGCGCGCGCCGGCGAGGACTGCGTGCCGGCGAGGACTGGGTGCCGGCGAGGACTCGGGTGCCGGCGAGGACCGCGTGCCGGCGAGGACCGCGTGCCGGCGAGGACCGCGTGCCGGCGAGGACCGCGTGCCGGCGAGGACCGCGTGCCGGCGAGGAGGGGCCGCTGATCGCTCAGCTGGTGATGTCAGCGGTGGTGAACCGGGCCCAGCCGATCGCGCCGAAGATGACCAGGTAGGCGGCGAACGACAGCAGGCCGGTGCCGACGCCCGACCAGGCAATCGGCGCCCGCAGCAGGCCGTCGAACGACAGCCACCAGTGCGTCGGCAGGTACGGGTGCACGGCGGAGAACTGCGGGATGCTGTCGGCCACCTCGCTGCCCACGGCGATGATCAGCAGGGCCGCCATGGCCGCGATCGCGTGCTCGGTCACCGTCGAGATGGCCAGCCCGATGGCGGCCAGCGCGGCGAGCGCGGCCGCCACGTACAGGGTCACCAGCAGCAGCCTGAGCAGCCCGGCCGCCAGGGAGATGGCGGTTCCTGACAGCAGGGTGACCGGGCCCACGCCGAACAGGATCGCCCCGGTGATCACGGACACCACCGAGACGAGCAGGCAGGCGGCCAGGATGAACACCGCCACGCCGATGTACTTGATTCCCAGCAGCCTGGTCCGCCCGGCGGGGACCGTGAGCAGGTAGCGGAGCGTCCCGTGACCGGCCTCGCCGGCCACGCTGTCCCCGGACACGACGGCGACCACGAGCGGCAGCACCAGCGTCATCATCACCGTCAGGGCCAGGAAGGCCAGGAAGACCCCGTTGCCTGCGACCTGGTTGAGGAAGGCGGGCCCGTTGCCGCCACCGCCGCCGGCCGGATGCCCGGCCAGCTTCAGCGCGATGCCGACGATAACCGGGATGGCGGCCACGACGGCGAGCAGGACCAGGTTACGCAGCCGGAGGAAGAGCAGGCCGAGCTCGGAGCGCAGCAGGCGCAGCCAGGCCCGGACCGGCGATGGCCGGCGCTCGTCCGGGCTCGCCGCCGCGGGCGGCGGGGCGGCGAGCTCAGCCGTTGACATCGAAGCCCTCCCCCGTGAGCTCGACGAACAGGTCTTCCAGGCTGGCCCGCGGGGTCTCCAGCCCGGCGACCGGAATCCCCTCGTGCACCAGGCACGCGCAGATGTCCTCGGGGGCCTGCTCGCCCAGCTGACCCGTTACCTCCCGGCCGGCTACCTGGACGTCGGCCAGCCCCAGGCCGCCCAGGACCTTCGCGGCCATCGACGTCTCGGTCGTCCGGACCAGGATCCGGGCCGCGCCCCGGCTGCGCAGATCCGCGAGCGTGCCCTCGAACACGAGCTGGCCGGCCCGCATCACCCCGACGTGGGAGCAGATCTGCTCGACCTCGGCGAGCAGGTGCGAGGAGACGAAGACGGTCGTGCCGTCGGCCGCGACCTGGCGGATGAGCCCGCGCACCTCCCTGGTGCCCTGCGGGTCAAGGCCGTTCGTGGGCTCGTCCAGGATCACCAGCTCACGCGGCCTAAGCATGCTGGCGGCAAGCGCCAGCCGCTGCTTCATGCCGAGCGAGTAAGCACGGTAATGCTTCGCCGCGGCGGCGCTCAGGCCCACCCGCTCCAGCGCCTCGCCGATCCGCGCCGCGGCGGTGCGCGGGTCAGCCGTCCGGTCGGCAGCGTCGCAGCGCCCCAGGTTGGCGCGACCGGACAGGAACGAGTAGAAGGCCGGGCCCTCCACCAGCGACCCGACTTTGGGCAGGACGGCGTTCAGGCCGCCCGGCATGGGCACGTCCAGCAGCCGATGGCTCCCGCTCGTCGGCTGCACGAGGCCGAGCAGCATCCGGATCGTGGTGGTCTTGCCGGACCCGTTGGGGCCGAGGAAGCCGTAGACCGAACCGCGGGGCACCGCCAGGCTCAGCTCGCTGACGGCAAGCTGGCCGCTGCGGAACCGCTTGCTCAGCCCGCGCGTCTCGATGGCCAGCTGCCCGGCTTCCGCCGGGCTGGCGGCTTCCGCCGGGCCTGCCGCAGTCCTGCCGCTGGCCACGCTCGCGGCGGAGTCAGTGCCGATCTGCCCGGGCTGCGGCGGAGGCGGCTCCGCGGTCACCGCGGCGCCGAGGCGTCCGCGTACAGCACGGCCGGCCTGACGGCGCCGACCAGCAGCTTGCCATTGCTGGTGAGCAGCGCGGAGAACAGGCTGGTCCGCAGCAGGCGGCCGCTGCCCCAGGAGCCGTGCACCGGAGTCGCCGAGCGCAGCAGCGCCTGCAGCAGGGCCAGGTTCGGGCCGGCCCGCTGATCGTCAGCGTCGAGCGGTAGGCCGCCGATCCCCGGCCGGACTCGCTGATCAGGCCGCCGCCCTGCGGGCCGACGCCGGAGGCCGCGAGCGAGGCGTCACCCGCCGGAAGCACCGCGACCGACAGCCAGCCCTGGCCGGCCACCGTGGGCTGGAAGGCCGGGGACTTGCCGCGGGGAGCGTGCCCCGCCCGGCCCTTCAGCAGGCCGGACGGCACCGACTCGGTCCTGACCGTGGCACCGGGCGGCGGGCTGAAGGCGAAATTCGATGCCGCGGGCCTGCCCGGCGACAGGGCCGTGTAGCCGACCTGGAAAGCGGGACTCGAGGCGCCGCGGGCGAAGACCTGCACCTGCAGCGGCAGGTAGCCGCTGGCATCGACGGCGATGCGGATCTGCCCGATCAGGGACCGGCTGTCCCGTGGCGCGACCACGAGCTGGTAGGCGGGCTGGCCGGCGACCATGACATTGCGCTGCACGCTGACCCGGGTCGTCGGGCCAACCGCGGCGAGCAGGGCCCTGGCCGCCTGCTGCGGGGTGGGCGCGCTGGCCAGGCCCGGCGCCGACCCTGTACTGGCGGACCCTGCCCTGGCGGAGCCGGCTGGCTGAGCTGACCTGCCTGCCTGAGCTGAGCTGGCCCTGGCCGCGGCCCGCACGCTCGCGGCGGCCGGCAGCACCAGGTGCGTGGCCGTCTGGCTGCTGCTCTGCCAGAGCCAGACCTGACGGCCATCGCGGCGCAGGTCCGTCTCGCCCATCTGGACCGGCACGGCCATCCGCAGGTGCGCCGGATCGGCGTACCAGAGCTGCAGCGTGTGCGTCCCGGATGCCCAGGAAAGCGCTGAGGAGATCCCGTCGATGTCAGGCAGGTCCGGGAGGCCGAGCGCCGCGCTCTCCTGGATGGTGGCCGTCATCGGGCCGGGCGCCTTCGCCTGCGCCACGTCAGCGAGCAGCTGGCTGGCGCTGCGGGCGGGCAGGGACGGCACCTGCTGGGCTCCGGCTGCCACCACGGATCCGGCGATGATCAGGCCGGTGGCCGCCACCGCCGCGACCGGCACGGCCCACCGTGCGCGCCGCCGCAGGCCGTGCCCCCGCGCTACCTGATCCTGCTCCATGCCGTCAGCCTCCAGCGGCCGTCCCCGGAACTGGCCTCTTCGGGCCAGGATACGCGTCACCGCCGAAAGCACCGAAACGGGCGAACGGCCTTTCTCCTCAGAGCACGACCGGGGGCCAGAGGTCGTGCTGGGCGGCGATCGGATCGCCCGGCCACTCGTCCATCGCGTCGAGGTTGTCCTGCGCCGGGTACCTGGCCGCGGCGGGCCCGTCAGCGAACGCCCGTAGCACGTTGGCCGTGACCCGGCGGGTGAAGCGCGAGCACGCGGCGGTGATGCCCCAGCCGTAGGTGGGCGGCCCGAATGACTCCACCCAGCGCATCGTGCCCACGTTGAACACCCCGGCGCCGCTCGGGTGCGTGTAGTACGCCGTGTCCTGATAGCTGTTCACGCCGTTGCAGGTCAGCGGTGAGTGAGCCAGCACCTGGATCGGCCGCTGCACGGGATAGACCGGGTTGACCCGGTCGTACTCGATGCCGACCAGCGCGGCGAACCTGGTCCCCTTCGCCACGCCTGTCCCCCGGAACATCCAGGCATCCGGGCTGGCCACGACGTAGTCGGCGACGGCCGGGAAGCTCTCGTACAGCGTGCCGGTGACCGACGACTCGGGGCGCGGGTCCGGCTCGTCCCGCCAGTCGCTGGTCACCAGGGCGTTGTCCTTGCCGTACATCGGGTCCTGCTGGTAACTGGTGCGGTAGCAGACCACCAGCCGGTCAGCGCCCAGGCTGGTCGGCTCGAGCCGGGTCCGCCGGAACATCGCGTTGGCGCCCAGGAACGCCAGATTGACTCCCGCGTCCCTGGCCGCGGTCACGTGCGCGCGCTCCGGCGGCGACCAGTACTCGTCATGGCCGGGCGAGATCAGCGCGCTCGCCCCGTCCAGCGCATGGGCATCGGCAGCAATGTCCATGCTGGTCAGGTAGGCGAGCGGCAGGCCCATGCGCTCGGCCAGGTTGATCAGCTTGCGCTCGTAGACCATGAAGAGGTAGGCGCCCTCCTGGTCGTAGGGCCGGTCCAGGCTGACGGCGAGCGCACGGCTGTCGTACTGGCCATCGGGGCCCATGTACAGGTCGTAACCGCCCCAGGTGTTGTAGGCCTGCCAGGTCGCGACGCCGTTCTTCAGCACCACCTTGCCGGCCGTGCTGGCCGACCGCACGGTCAGCGGCACGTACCGCTGACCGCCGGAGTACGCGTCCAGCCGCAGCAGGTACGAGCCGGGCGGCCAGTCGTCGGTCGGCACACTCAGCGAGACCCCCCAGTCGGCGTGCACCGTGCTGGTCTCGGCGGCCATCACTGCGGCCCGCTGCCGCCCGCCGCGCACCGCGCCGGACTGCCAGACCCTGCGGGCCAGGTCGCCGCCATACCAGCCGATCCGGAAGGCGGTCACCGAGAACTCGCGTGACGTGGTCGACACGTACAGGTCGACCGGCTGGCCGGGCGGCACGCCGGACTGGCCCGCGTAACCGAGGATCGCGTCCGGAGCGCCCTGATCGGTGATGTACCAGTCCGGGTCGCCGGGCAGCGAGTTCTCGCTGACCGTGCGGCGCTGCGGCACACCGTGCCGCGCAGCGGCCGTCGCGTGCTTGCCCTGCTGCGGCCCCGATGATCCGGCTAGCTCGGCCGCGGCCACGGCCGCGCCGGGGATCGCCACGGCGGCGGCCCCGCCCAGGAAGGCCCGCCGGGAGAAGCGAGAACGCCAGCTCATCTCTCTAGGATGTCCCGCTCCGGGTGCCGCCTAGGCCATTAGCCACGCAAAAATGAGGAATCCTTTAAGGCCCCGCTGACCGCGCTCAGCTCAGGTAGCGTGCCGTTGCTCACCAGCGCCCGACCGGCAGCACCGCGGTGACGGCGACGACCACGAAGAGCACGGTCAGGTACGCGATGGACAGATGGAACAGGCGCATCGGCACCGCGCTGCCGCCGGCCGCGATCCGGCCGCGGAGGCGATGGGCCTCCAGCAGGAACCAGCCGCCGAGCCCGGCCGCGCACAGCCCGTAGATCCAGCCCGAGTAGGGAACGAGCGCCAGCGTCGCGGCCACCATGACGTAGGAGTAAAACACGATCTTGCTGGCGACCTTCGCCGGGGACGCGACCACCGGCAGCATCGGCACGCTCGCCGCGGCATAATCGTCGCGGAACTTCATGGCCAGCGCCCAGAAGTGCGGCGGGGTCCAGAAGAAGATGACGGCGAACAGCACGATGGCCGGCCAGGCCACCCGGCCGGTCACCGCCGCCCAGCCGACCAGCACCGGGAAGCAGCCCGCGGCACCCCCGATGACGATGTTGGAGGCGGTCCTGCGCTTGAGGCCCAGCGTGTAGACGAAGACGTAGAACAGGATGGCGCCGTCGGCCAGCGCGGCGGCCAGCCAGTTGGCCAGCAGTCCCAGCAGCAGGGTGGACGCGGCGCCCAGCAGCAGGCCGAACACCAGGGCCTCGGCCGGCTTGACGGCGGCCCGGCCGCCCCTGGCCACCAGCGGCCGGTTGGAGGTCCGCCGCATGACGGCATCGATATCGCGGTCGATATAGCAGTTCAGGGTGTTCGCGCTGCCAGCCGCGAAGGCCCCGCCGACCAGCGTGACCGCGATCAGCCGGGCGGAAGGCAGCCCGCGCTGGGCCAGCAGCATCGTCGGCAGCGTGGTGACCAGGAGCAGCTCGATGATCCTGGGCTTGGTCAGCTGGAAGAGCGAGCGGGCGATGAGGCTAGCCTGCCAGCGGCTGGCCAGCCCGGCCACGGCCTCGTCAGCCACGGCCGGCCGGGTCACTGCCGGGCCGGGAACCGCGCTGGTTGCCTCTGTCACTCGCTGGCCTCCGGATCGCTGTCAGTCGGTGCCGTGTCACCGGGCGGCTCGCTGGCCTCGGCCGTGGTGGCACCGCGCGCAGACACGTTACCGGATCCATCATCCTCTGCCGTGGCCCGGTGCGCACCCAGTGGCTCAGCCTCGGACTCACCGGACCCGCCGCCCTCGGCCGTGGTGAAACCAGCCGATACCGCGGCCGCATGCGCCGCTCCGGCTTCCGGCGTGGGGGTACGCTGGCCGCCGCCCGCACGGGCCGCGGCGAGCATGTGGTGACCGGGCACCGTGTGCGGCCGCCGGAAGATCAGGTACAGCGCGCCCGTTATGACGATGAACAAGAGCATGGGGAAAGCGAAAGACCAGTTATACCCATGCGGGGTGTTGTCCGGATTAACTACTGCCAGTAGCGTCCCGTGCACTGATTCCTCCTGCCAGGGATCGTGGGGCTGGTCATCGAAGCCCTGGCCGGGACGGCCAGGCGGACTTTCGCCGGACGAGCAGCCGATCAAAGCCTGCCGAGAGGTCCCCTGATTCCTCGTCGTCCAACCATCGTAGGAGCAGGGCCACTGCGACCACGACCGCCTGCGGCAGCATGCCCATCCAGAGCACCGCCCCGGACAGCTGCTGATCATCCACCAGCGTCAGCACGTGGTGGGCGGTCCCGGCGAAGGCCGGGTAGTACACGCCCGAGCCGAACACCAGGATCATGCCCAGCACCGTGCTCGTGATCACGGTGCTGGTCACCAGAGCGAACCGGCGCAGCGGCGATGCGGCCGGGACGGACGGGCGCGAGCCGATCAGCTGGAGCCAGAACAGCACGCCGACACCCAGGTAGCAGGCGTACTCGGCCAGGGCAGCCAGCGCACTGCTGCGGGTGGGATCGAACAGCGCAGGCAGATGCCAGCCCAGCCAGACCGCGTTAAACGCCACCGCAACGGCCACCGGCCTGGCCAGCCACCAGCGGCCCGCGGCGGGCCCGGCCGGCGCCGCCCTGAGCAACCGGTCCCTGGCCTGGCCGGCCGGACTCGTCTCGCCCGCCAGGGAAGCAGCCGCGCCCGGCGGCCGCCAGCACCAGCGCAGCGGCTGCCACGGCGCGCCGAGGACGATCAGGCCCGGGGCCAGGAAGGCGAGCAGCAGGTCCTGCAGCCCGTGCACCCACACGTAGACCGTCGACCAGTAGCCGATCGGCGAGACAACTGCCAGAACTGCGAAGAGCAGACCCAGCTGGAAAGCCACTGCCTGCCTGATCAGGTCCGGCCGGGCTGGGACGTCACCCGGCCGAGCGCCATCGCCGCCGGGGGCATGCGCCATCGGCATGCTCCCGCTCCTGGTCATCCGGCGCAGCCCGACCAGGTGCGCCAGAGCCACCACGGCGTAACCCAGCAGCACGGCCAGACCCGCCCACCCGGTCCCGAACCAGTGTGCGGTTATCGTGCTCATGATCGCCGCGTCTCCTGCCTGGCCACCGCCGCGCCACGCGGATAGGTCATGCCCTCAGCCGTACCTAGCCGTCCGGGCATCATTTAACGAAGTAGAACAGCACCCAGAGGACGACCGTGACCACGGCCATGTAGTTCCAGACCACGGTGAAGGCACTGAGTGAGGACTGGAAGCGCTCGACGGCGAACACCTCGGCGAACGTGGGCGGCTGCTCGACGAACGAGACCTCCGGCAGCGGCCGGCACCGCATGATCAGGATCTCCAGCCAGACCATCACCGAGAAGATCACGACGACGAATACCGGGCTGGCCCCGGTGAAGACGCTGGCGAAGCCGCTCGCGCCGGGCTGAAAGGACAGGTTCAGCAGCTGCCACACCTGCACGCCGACGGCACCGAGGCCCAGCACCAGGGCCACGCCCGCGCCCGCCAGCCAGGCACCCTTGTGACCCGCCTTAATCCGCTGCAGCGACAGCCACTGGACGGCGGCGCTCACCACCACCAGCGCCATGATGAGCGTGCCCGTCCACAGCTTGGGGCCGGGGAAGCCCGCCGGGTACCAGAGGTGGTGCGAGTTCAGCGAGCGCAGGTAGAAGAAGGCGAATACGAAGGCGCCGAAGCCGAAAGACAGGCCCCCGATCGCGAGCCGGGAACCCGTCCAGGCCGCGTTCAGGGCCGACTCGTGGTAGAAAGCGGCCTCTTCCTCCGCCCGGCTCAGGCCTGGCTGCTCGGTGGTCTCGGCCATGTCATGCCTCCGCTCGTGCGGTCTGGTCACCGTTAACGGCGACTGTGAGCAGCCCGGGCGGCGGGTTCAGGTCGGCGACCGGCGGGGCATCCTTGACGCCGTACTCGTAGGGTCCCGACAGGATAACCGGCACGGTCTCGAAGTTGCCCGGCGGCGGCGGGGACGAGACCTGCCACTCCAGCCCGCGGGACCGCCACGGGTTGCCCGTCTCGCGCTCACGCACGATCACGGTCGACCAGACGAAGTTGATCACGAAGATCAGGATCGAGCCGCCCAGCAGGAAGGAGGAGATCGACACCCAGTCATTCAGCGTCTCGAGGTTGCGCGCGTACTCGAAGACCCGCCGCGGCTGGCCTGCCAGGCCGACCGCGAACAACGGCAGGAAAGTCGAGTTGAAGAAGATGAACATCGTCCAGAACTGGACCTTGCCGAGCGCCTGATTCAGCCTGATGCCCGTCAGCTTCGGCAGCCAGTAGTAGATGCCGGCCATGAAGGCGAAGATAAGCCCGCCCATGATCGTGTAGTGGAAGTGCGCCATGACGAAGAAGCTGCCGTGGGCGGTGGTGTTGACAGGCACGTCGGACAGGTACACACCGGTGACGCCGCCGATGAGGAAGTTGAAGTAGAAGGCGAGCGCGAACAGCATGGGCACGGTGAAGCGGATCTTCGCCTTCCAGAAGGTGCCCATCGCCACCAGGAAGATGAACCCGGTCGGGATCGAGATCAGCTCCGTGGTCAGCATGAACAGCGGCCGCATATCCGGATTGATCCCGCTCATGAACAGGTGATGCTGCCAGACGAAGAAGCTGAGCAGCGTGACGCCGATCATCCCGGCAGCGGCGACCTTGTAGCCGAACAGCGGCTTGCGGCAGAACACCGGGATGATCTTGAGGACGATCCCGAAGCCTGGCAGCGCCAGGATGTACACCTCGGGGTGGCCGAAGAACCAGAACAAGTTCTGGTACAGGTAGGTGCTGCCGCCCAGCTGGTCGGTGAAGAACGCGGTCTGCACGGTCCGGTCCGTCAGCAGCATGTACATGCCGCCGACCAGCACCGGGGCCGCCAGCACCATCATCACGGCTGTCCCCATGATGCCCCACACGAATATCGGCAGCCGGCTCCAGCGCATGCCGGGCGCCCGGTAGCAGATCACCGTGACGACGATGTTGAAGCCCGCCAGGATCATCGAGATGCCCATCAGCCCGAACGCGAACGCGTACGCGTCAGCACCGGAGGTGTCCTGGATGGACAGCGTCGGGTAACCAGTCCAGCCCATGTGGAACCCGCCGAGCAGGATCGACGACAGCAGGATCAGGAACGCGACCGGGGTGAGCCAGAACGAGAGAGCCTCCAGCCGCGGGTAGGCCACCCGCTTGGAGCCGATCATGATCGGGATCAGGTAGTTGCCGAACGGCCCGAGGATCACTGAGGTCATCAGCATCATCATCATGGTGCCGTGCTCGCCGACAATCTCGATGTAGGTGCTGGAGCTGAAGATGTGGTAAGTCGGCGACAGCAGCTCGGCCCGGATGGCCATCGCGAACAGGCCGGCCGTACAGAAATAGATGATCATGCCGACCAGGTACTGGAGGCCGACCACCTTGTGATCGAGCGTGAACCGGAAATACTTGGCCACGCCCGTGAGCCGGGCTTCCTCCTGCTCGGTCCGCTGCTCGGTCGTACTGACCGGGCGGCCGAGCATTTGCAGCACCAGGTCATTGAACACGCCGAGGCCGATCAGCCAGCCGATGACCACGCCGATGTATCCGAGCACGATGGCGAGGTCATTGGCATCAGCGGTGGATACCTGCTGATAATTAGCGCCCATGTAGTTACCGAGCCAGTGACCGGCGAAGTAGCCGAGCACGGCGCCGGCCAGCGCGGTATGGGCCGCCGGGCGCCGCCACCAAGCCCGTACGGGACGTGGGCCGCCTGGCTCGCCGCCGCTGGGCTGCTGCGTCGTCCCCGGTTGTGTCTCGATGGCCATCCGGTCACCTCTTCGTTGGTACGAGCCCTGCGACCGGCGCTGCCAGGCACCGGCCCCCGGCTTACGGCTGTGACGGGTCCTGCGGCGGGTAATAGCCGCCGCCAGCCCCGGTGAGGCCCAGCTTGACGTTGACCTTTCCCAGCGTCGCGATCTCGGTCGGGTCATACGTGGTGGCGTACGGCGGCAGGATCTTGGTGACCGACGCCAGCTGCACCCTGGTCCCTGCCGCCCAGGCCAGGAAGTTCGCGGGCGACATCACCCGGCCATAGTCGAACATCGCACCGTGCCAGAGGCCGCAGAGCTCCGCGCACCGCACGGTGATGCTGCCGGCGTGGGTCGGCTTGGTGAAGGCGACGTTGTTCACGCCCGGGTTGGCGTCGGCCTTCACGCCAAGCTGATAAGCCCAGAAGCTGTGAATGACGTTGATCGAGGTGACGTTGAACTGGACCCACTGGCCTTCAGGCAGCACGAGCTGGGTGGTCTCGAAGCCGCCGAACTGCGGATACCGGTAGGTGAACCGCCACTGCTGCGCGATCACCTGGACCTGCAGCGTCTTCCCGCCCGGGGTCCAGATCGGGGCCGGCCCCTCGCCTGCGCCAGCGCCGGCCGGAGAGATCAGCTCGTAGGTGCCGAAGACGAAGAGCGAGAGCACGATCACCGCGGTGCCGATGATCCAGGTGGCCTGGATGCCGGTGTGCCCGAACTGTGCCGGGCCGTCCTCGTCGTCGCCTTCCCGGTGCCGCCAGACGATGACCGCATAGCTGAAGTACACGAGCACGAAGATCATCACCGGCGCCGCGATGACGCTGAGCACCGCGAGGTCAAACTGCTGGTCCGCGGCCGAGGTCGAGAGCGTTCCCGGCGGCAGGTGCGGCTTCCAGACGAACCAGATCACCAGGTCCGCGGCCAGGGCGATGACCAGCCAGATGGCGAACAGACGCCATCCGTGGCTGGGCTCGCGCCGGCCGGCCGCGGGCGCGGCGGTGTCTCCCGTGGTGGCCATCAGGACACCACCTCCATCTGCCCGGTCATAAAGCCGATCGTCTGCATCGGGCCGCCGAATCCGTCCAGGTAGCCGAGACCGCAGGGGATCCGGCACTGCCAGAAGTAGTCACCGGCCTGCCGGGGAGTGAAAAAGCTGAAGGTGACCACCGTGTGCGGGCCCGACGTGCACGGCGACGTTGGGCACAGGTTCTCGTTCGCCTGCACGCTGCTCGGCGAGGCGACGGGCACGTTCAGGTTGATGCCGGGAATCGAGAAGGTGTGCCCGACCGCGCAGTTGGCCCACGAGTTCAGCACCGATACTGGCCTGCCGTTGACGTGCACGACGTTGCCGACTGTGCCGGTCACCTTGCCCCAGAACGGGTTGCGCAGCGGAGTGCAGCCGTCGTAGCCGAGAATGGTGACATTGATCCTTGACCCGGCTGGCACCTGGAACAGGGTGGTGTGCACCCACTGGTGGGACGTCGGGCTCTGGATGAAGTACGAGACCCAGTCAGGGTGAGTGCTGACGCTGTTCTGCGGGTCTTCCTGCATAACGACGCTGACGGTCCTCCCGGCGTTAGCCGGGACGCCAGCGGAGTAGTCGACCACGGGCGGGCCGCCGAGGAAGTAGTGGATGACGACGAAGATCGCCACACCGACCACGGCGAGGAACGCCACCACCAGGGTTCCTACGCGGACCGGCAAGGACACCAGCCACCACCTCGCTTCTTCGCCGCGTACACACGACTGAGGCCGGCCGCCGTTCAGCAACGGTGCGACCGGGCGCCACTTACGTCACAGATCTTGGGGATTCCCGGCCGCGGAGACAAGTATCGGAGCCCGGTGATGACGAAATTGTCATGATCGCAGCCAGGCCCTCCGGGCCATGCCGAACCATCCCGGCAGTAGGCCCCAATTGCGCGCGGGATAACAAACAATGCAATGGATTGCATCGATTACGGCATATCGGTTGACTCCAGGCATGGCCAGGAGTAAATCGTGAGCTGACGGGCCGGCCCCTCCCCCCTCTGCTGGCCCAGCGGGCGTATCCTCAGCGATGATCCGCCTCCCGCGACGGATTGACAGGGGCGCTATGACTGCAGCTCAGCAGGCTGACCCGCAGGATCCGGTCCGCTCGCGCGTACTGGTCGTCGACGATGAGCCGTCGATCCGCCACTTTATGGGCAGGGCTCTCGGTCAGGCGGGTTTCGACATCAGTTACGCGTGCGACGGCGCTGACGCCATCCGGCAGGCCGCCGCGGGCCGCTACGGGCTGATCGTGCTGGATCTGGTGATGCCCGATATGGACGGCCGGGCCGTGCTCAGCCAGATCCTCCGGGGCCAGCCCGACCAGGCCATCCTGGTGGTCTCCTGCATGCCCGACGTCAGCACGAAGGTGGAGTGCCTGGAACTCGGTGCCCAGGACTACCTGACCAAGCCGTTCCTGGTCGCGGAGCTGATCGCCCGGGTGCGGGCCCGGCTGCGGGCCCGTCCGCAGCACGAGGTCATCAGGGCCGGCGGCCTGGTCCTGGATGTGGGGCGGCTGGTGGCTGATCTCGGCCATGGCCCGGTCGCGCTGACCCGCCTGGAGTTCCTGCTGCTGAAGGAGCTGATGGAGCACGAGGGGAGGTCAGTGGCCAAACCGGAGCTGCTCGCGGCGGTCTGGGGCCTTGACTTCGACCCCGGGTCCAACGTGGTCGACGTCTGCATCCGGCGGCTCCGCTCCAAGCTCGGCTTCGAGCTGATCAAGACGGTGCGTGGTGAGGGCTACCAGCTCGCCTGCTAGGCAGGCTGACCTGCTGTCCCGCTGGCCCGAGCGCGGGTGGGCGGCGCTGTGGGCTGCCTGCCTGGCCGGAATACTCGCGTTCCCCGGCTGGCAGGACGTCCCGTTCTACCTGATCTGGATCAGCCTGGCCGTGCTGTACGGCTTCCGGGACTGGCCCGCGCAGCACGCGATCTGCCTGAGCGCTGGCGTGGCCGGAAGCACCGCCGCCGCGATCGGGCTGGCTGCCGGGCGCAGCGGCCTCGGCTACGCGTCGCTCGGCAAGGTGGCGCTGATGGCGGCCATGTTCTCGGCGATGATCTGGCATACCGAGCGCAGGCGGTCGGCCGACGCTGACCGATGCCGGGTCAGCGCGGAGAATGAGCGGCTGCTCGCCGCGCAGCGCCGGTTCCTGCAGGACGCCTCGCATCAGCTCCGGGCGCCGCTCGCGATCGCGCTCGGGCACGCCGAGCTGCTCGCGAGCGCCCTGTCCGAGCCGCAGCAGCGCCGCGACATCCATGTCGTGGTAGGAGAGCTGGACCGGCTCAGGAAGCTCAGCGAGCGACTGCTGCTCATCGCCGCGTCCGAGAATCCCGAGTTCCTCCGGCCAGAGCCAGTCGCGCTCGAGCGGCTCATCATGGAACTGCTGCGGCGCTGGCGGCCCACGGCCCGCCGCCAGTGGCAGCTGGGCCGGCTGGATCAGGCCGTCGTGCAGGCCGATCGGGAACGGCTCCGGCTGGCCATGGACGCCCTGCTGGAGAATGCCATCCAGCACACCGCCGATGACGACGTGATCCGGCTGTCCGTGCTGCGCGATCCAGACGGTAGCGTCGCCCGCATGGTCATCGAGGACAGCGGCGAGGGCATCGCCACCGGCGACCTGGACGCGATCTTTGACCGGTTCCGGACCGGGGCGGGCGGCGGCCCGCGCGGTACCGGCCTGGGCCTGGCGCTGGCCCAGGCCGTAGCCCGCGGGCATGACGGCGAGCTGCAGGTGCAGAGCGTTCATGGCGAGGGCAGCCGATTCGAGTTGGCGCTGCCAGTAGCCGCCAGGCCGGCCGGGGCCACGGCAGCCGCGCTTCCCGTCGCCCGGCCCGCCGCCGCGCAGCGGGCGATCGGGAGGCAGGCATGATCCGCGGGCTGCTGGCCAGCGGGTGGGCCCGGGCTGGCCTGGCTGGCCTGATCGTGATCGTGGTCGCGGTCATCGCGGTGGGCGCGGCGACGGGCAAGCCCGCCGCGCCCCGCCAGCTGCCCGCCGCCCGCCCCTTTTCCCTCAGCGAGCTCGGTCATCCTGGCCAGCGCGTTTCGCTCGCGGCCCTGCGCGGCCGGCCGGTGATCGTGAACTTCTTCGCATCATGGTGCGCGCCCTGCAAGCGCGAGACCCCGCTGCTGGCCCGCTTCTATCGTGATCAGCATGGCAAGATAATGATCATCGGCGTCGATGCCAACGACCAGGCGGCGGCCGCGCTGGCCTTCGTGCGGAGCGAGCAAGTTAGCTACCCGGTGGGCTTCGACCCGTTCCCCGCATCCGTCACCACGTCGTACGGCGTCCTGGCGCTTCCGCAGACATTCTTCCTGAATTCCAGCCATCGCATCGTCAAGCACGTCCTGGGCGACGTGACCAGCAGCGAGCTGACCGCCTGGGCCGCCAGGATCGCCGCCAGCCCGGCCGGGAAGGCCGGGCAGGCCGCCGGCCGGGCCAGCGGCACGAGCTCGCAGGATCGGGGATAGCCAGTGCCAGTGACGACGAGGCCGAACGCGCCGCGCGCCCCGATCAGGGGGACCCGATGGCCGACGCGGCGGGCACCGCGATGGGCCTGGGCAGGCGGAGCCGTGCTGCTCGCCATCGCCATCGCCGTCGGCCTGGCGCACCGCCCGACGCCAGGTCAGCGCGCCAGCGACCTGAGCGGCCTGCTGCAGACGGTGAATGCCGACATCGAGTCGTGCGCGGGCGGCCTCAATGATTCGCTGATCGCGCAGCGCGCAATCGATACGGGTGCCAGTCACGACACCGCGACCGCCGTCAGCATCGCCACTACCGGGTCGGCCAACTGCTCCCCCGCCAACAACGAGCTCATCGACGACCTGGAGGGCTACCAGGTACCGGAATCGCTGGACGCCTACCGGCTGCAGTCCGCGATCACCGGCCTGATCAACTGGGCGGCACCGGGTGCCGAGGCCGTCCAGCAGGACATCGCCAGCTCGATCAGCGCGCGCGGTACCCCGGCGGAGGCCGCCGACCTGGCCGCGCAGCAGCGCGCCGTGCAGCGTCTCGACCAGCAGCGCACGGCCATCGACAAGACCCTGAATGCCGCCATCCGGTCACTGTCGCCGCACGCCGCGGCCCCGGTGCTGCCCGGATGACGGGGAACCCGAGCAGGCCGGCACCGGGCGGCGGCTGCCGCGAGGGCCGGCGTCCGGCACCAAGCGGGGTGAGCCGCCGTGAGCTATCTGCTTGATCACTGGTCGGCGGGGCCGTGCCTGCTCGCTGTCCTCGCGCTGGCGGCCTGGCACGAGGCGGGCCTGGCCCTGCTCGCCCGCCGGTCCGGGCCTGCCCGGGCCAGGCAGCGGCGGCTCCGCTCGTTCTGGTTCTACGGCGGCCTGGCCGTCCTGGTCATCGCCGTGGAGTCACCGATCGGGTACTGGTCGCGTGACTACTTCTACGTGCACATGATCCAGCATCTGCTGCTGATGTTCGCCGCCCCGAGCCTGATCGTCGCCGGGGCCCCCTGGCAGCCGCTGCTCGCCGTGCTGCCGCGCGCGGGCCGCGCCGCAGCCGGGCCGGGGCCGGCCCCGCAGAGCCCGGGGACTGGCCGGCCCGGCCCGGTGCGCGCCCTGGCCGGCGCCGTGGCGCGGCCCTGGCTGGCGATCGCGCTGTTCAACGCCGTCATGGTGGCCTGGCACTTCCCGGTGCTGCTGGACGCGGCGGAGCGAAGCGAGCCGGTCCGCTGGCTCATGTATGGCTGCTTCCTGCTGGCCGGGGTGCTGTTCTGGGCGCAGTTCATCTCCTCGCCGCCGCTGCGGATGCGGATGACGCCTGCCGCGCAGGCGGCCGCGCTGCTGATCACGAACGTGGTCATGTGGATCCTCGCCATGGCGATGGGCATCTTCAGCAGCGCGCCGTGGTACTCGGTCTACAGCCACATCCCCGGCATCACGCTGCTGCCGATGGCGGACCAGCAGATCGGCGCCGGGATTCTCTGGGTCTGCGGCGACTTCTGGGCGGTCCCCTGCATGATCATCGTGATACGCCGGCTGATCAGCGAGGATGGCGGGATCGGCCCGGCCATCGAGAAGATCATCGGCCGCGATTCCCGGCATTACCAGTGGGCCAACCGCTCCTGAGCCTGCCCCCTGGCGCGGTCAGGCGCCGACGGAGGCCAGGGCCGCCGTGAACGCGGCATCCCAGCTCGCCCACGACCTGGTCGGCCCCTGAGCCGCCGGCTTGACCCGGTCGAGCGCCGCCAGCGCGCTGCGCAGCACGTCCGCGCGCCGCGCCGAGGTGACGGACGCGTCCCCGAGCTCCAGTTCGTGCTGCAGGTTTTCACGGCCGTGGCCCTGCACCACGTCCAGCAGCAGCAGCGGCCTGCCCACGATGCGCGCCTCGGTGCAGGTGTCGCCGGAGGCCGTGATGACCAGGTCGGATGCCGCCATCAGCTCGGGCACCCGGTCGGTGAAGCCGAAGGCATGCAGCCGGGGCTGCCGGGCGGCAGCGGCGGCCAGCCTGCGCTCCAGCTTCTCGTTTCGCCCGGCCACGGCCAGGACGTGCACGCCGGCATCACCGAGGGCCTCGGCGGCGGCAGCGACCGGCCCGAGCCCCCATGCCCCGGACATGATCAGGACGCAGCGTTCCGTCTCCGGCACGCCGAGCGCTGCCCTGGCTGCCGCCTGCGGCGGAGCGGCGAAGAAGGCGGGACGGGCCGGAGCGGGCACGGTCTGCACCCTCGCGCCGGGCTGGAAACGGTGCACGGCCGCCTCGGCCACCGCGGCGCTGACCAGGTACAGGTCGACGTTCTTGTGCACCCACAGCCGATGCGGGGTGACATCGGTGCAGTACACGACGTGACTCATGGCCGGATAGCGGTCAGCGAGATGGCTGACCGCCGAGGCGCCGGTAGCGAAGACGGAGATGGTCAGGTCGACCGGGTTCGCGTCCAGGTAGCCGGCCAGCCGGGGGACGAGCTGGCGCCGGGCCGCCGCATCGGCCAGCAGCGCGAGCCGGCTACCCGTCCGCAGGGCGGCGAAGTGAAACGCGTCGTACAGGCCCGGAACGGCCAGCATGGCCCGGAACACGGCCTCGCCCGCTGAGCCCTTGCGCTCGCCCAGCAGCCGCATCGCATCCAGCGTCGTGGTCGACCAGCCCTGCTCTTCCAGGCTCGCCGCGCACGCGGCGGCCAGCGCGTCATGGCCCATGCCGATCGATCCGGACAGCAGCAGCGCCCGGCCAGTCCCGCTCATCGCGCCGGATCCCCGGCGCCGAGCCAGTCCAGGTACCGGCGCACGCCCTCGGCGAAGGATGTCACGGGTGACCAGTCCAGCAGTTCCTTGGCCAGCCGCCCGGAGATGCTGACGCCCTGGTAGTCGGCAGTGCGCGCCGGAACGTGCTCGACCGGCACGGGCCGGACCAGGCTGGTGACCGTGTCGGCGACCTCGCGCACCGACACCGGGGTACCGCCTTCCAGCGCCAGCGTCTGGTTGGCAGCGGCAGCGGACAGGGACCGGACGTGGGCGTCGGCCAGGTCCTCGACATACACGTAGCTGCGCTCCTGCTCGCCGGTGCCCGCGATGGTGATCGGCTGGCCGGCCAGCGCGGCCTGGACGAACCTGGCCACCACCAGGCGATCACGCATGCGCGGCCCGTACGGTATGCCGTAGCGCAGGATGGTGAATTCCTGGCCGTACATCTCCCGGTAACTGTGCACCAGAAGCTCGGCTGACAGCTTGGTGGCCACGTAGACATGACCTGCCCGGCGCAGGTCGACCGGAACGTCCTCGGCAAGTTCGCCCTCGCCGCGGGCCGCGCCGTAAACCCACACGGTGCTGGCCAGGATGAACCGGCCAGCGCCGGCCCTGCGCGCCGCTTCCAGCGCCCGCGCCGTGCCCTCGACATTCAGCCGGACGGCGCGCACCGGATCGTCGGCCACGTCATTGACGTTGGCGGCGCCGGCCAGGTGAAAGACGGCCCGCGCCCCGGCGGTCACCTGATCGAGCGCGGCGGTGTCGAACAGGTCAGCGACGTGGTTCTCGGCCGCGGGATTGCGCCAGCGGCCCGACACGTCGGCCACGGCGACCTCATGCCCGGCGCGGAGCAGATGATCAACGACGTGGGAGCCGATGAATCCGCAGCCCCCGGTTACCGCAACGCGCATGCGTACCTCTCTACCCTGCTTCGCACTCCGGACACTGACGCCAGCTCAGACGCCAGCCAGCGCACCGTAGACGGCAGACACGGCCGTCAGGACCTCGTCGATCTCGTCATCGCGCATATCGGAGTGCACCGGCAGGCAGATGTGCCGGGAGCACATGTCCTCGGCCACCGGCAGCGCGGGCCCGGCAAACTCGGCGAAGACCGGCTGGTGGTGCAGGGGCAGGTCATAGACCTCGCCGGCCAGCCGCACCTCATGCTGCCGGGCCAGCTCGCGCTTGAAGCTGGCCCGGTCCGCGCCGGCCGGCAGCACGGCAATGTACTTGTAGATGTTGCTCCGGCAGCCTGCGGGCTCGCCCAGCGGGGCCAGGCCGTTCAGGGCCGCCAGCGCCTCGTCATACCGGGCCGCGACAGCCCGCCGGCGCTCGATAGCCGCCCGCATGCGGCGCAGGTGCACCAGGCCGGTCACCGCGTTGATCTCGCCCATCCGCCACGCGTAGCCGTGCCGGACGTGGTGATTGGCGCCGAAACTGCCCTTGCCCTGGTCCCGGTAGATCCTGGCCTCGTCCTCAAGCCCGGCCGATGAGGTGAGGATGAGGCCGCCCTCACCGCAGGTGACGACCTTGGTGGGGTAGAAGGAGAAGGCAGCGGCCACGCCGAACGCGCCGGCGAACCTGCCGTCATAGGTGGACCCGTGCGCGTGCGCGGCGTCCTCGACCAGGATGATCCCGCGCTGGTCGCAGAGGTCCCGCAGCTGGTCCGCATGCGGGCTGATGAGGCCGCCGATGTGCACCAGGATCACCGCGGCCGTGTGCGGGGTGAGCGCGGCAGCCACGGTTTCCGGGCTCAGCGCCAGCGTGCCGGCATCGATGTCGGCGAAGACCGGCCTGCCCCCGGCGCGCAGCGCGGCCTCCGCGGTGGCAAAGAAGGTGTTAGCCGGGATGATCACGTCCTTGCCGCTGACCCCGATGGCCCGCAGCACGATTTCCAGGGCAGCGGTCCCGCTGGCCACCGCGACGGCCTTCGGCACGCTCGCCGACGCCGGCTGGCCGGCCCGGAATGCGCGGCCGCGAATGCCGCCTCGAATTGGCGGGTGTAAGAACCAAGCGTCAGCATTCCGCTGGCGAGAATATCGGCCGTCGCAGCGGCGATCTCTGTGCGGTCAACGGCGGGAAAGGCGACACGTGCTGCTTGCACTCCCAATGAGACACCCCTTGGCATCGAGCGGATTCGCCGACGTGGCCGCGGCCCCCGGCTGGCCAGCTGCAGTGTTCAGGCCAGCTGCCGCGATACACTATCCCAGCAGCCGGCCAATTATACTCAGAGAGTGGTCCCGGTAAATTCCCTGGCCCTCTTACCATTGACACCGGTGTCACCTGCTGACGGGTGACCTGGTATTTCCCGGAATCGCTAGGCTGGGGGGAATGATGCATTCTGCGGCGCCGGGACGCCACCGGCCCATCGCCGGCGTGAGCCGCGGGCTCGCGGTGGCGGCCGGTGCCCTGGCGGTCGCGCACGCGGGACCCGGCATGACCGGATTCGGCCCGGTACGCAGGAGGCTGTTCCCCGCGCTGGCCGGAACCGGGACCCCTGATCATGTCGCGCTGAGCTTCGACGACGGGCCTGACCTGGAGTCCACCCCGCGCTTCGCCGCGGTACTGGCCGACCGCGGCGTGCACGCCACGTTCTTCCTGCTCGGGTCCATGGTCGCCGCCGCACCGGACCTGGCTGCCGAGCTGGCCGCGGCCGGGCACGAGATCGGCGTGCACGGCTGGGAGCACCGCTACCTGCCGTTGCGCGGCCCCCTGAGCACCTGGCGCGACCTGCGCCGGTCCGCTGAGCTCATCGGCGACGTCACCGGCAGGCGGCCAGCCCTGTTCCGGCCCCCGTACGGCGTACTCACCGGACCAGCGATACTCGCGGCCCGGCGCCTCGGGCTGACGCCGGTGCTGTGGGGCACATGGGGCCGGGAATGGGCGCCCGGCGCGACGCCCGAGTCGGTCTACGCGACCCTGACCCGGCACCTGGCGGGCGGCGTGACGGTGCTGCTGCACGACTCCGGCTGCACGTCTCCGCCGGGCTCCTGGCAGGCCGGCCTCGGCGCGCTGCCGATGCTGCTGGACGAGTGCGCCAGGCGCGGCCTGCGGGTCGGCCCGCTGGGCGAGCACGGCCTGGCCAGCCCGCTGGCCGCCGGATCCGCGCCGGCCGGGGCCGCTGCCGCGCCTGACCCGCGCCAGGCCGCCGCGCATTAGCCGGTCAGGACCTGTCGTCCTTCGCCGCGCGCGGACGGCCCACCGAGCCGACCAGCCCGGTCACCCCGTACGCCGCGGCGCCATGCCACACGGCCGTGAAGGCCCCGCCGAACAGGCCGCTGCCGGTGAGGACCGCCAGCACGAAGACGACGATCGCGGCCGCGGCGCCGGGCAGGACGGCGAAGCGCCAGGGGTTGCTCCGGGCCCACCGCAATGCCCGCCCGTGCCGGGACCGCACCAGCGCGCCCGCGCCAGCCACCGCAAAGAAGGCCACCACGCCGAGCGAGATGTCACTCAGCACGTGCGGGTGCAGGGAGAAGAAGAAGTGCAGCAGCGCGTCGGCGCCCGCGGTGACGGCGCCGGCCGCGCCGGCCAGGCCCCACGGCGCGCTGGACATCGCGGCGCCGGACACGGCGAGCTCGTCGCGACGCGTCAAGTCAGGCTCGCGGACAGGCGGTTGAGTCGACATACGAGGCTGCGCCGACATAAGAACTCCAGGGTAGGATGGCGTTCTGGACGATCTCAAGATATATCTTCTGTCATCCGAAGACAAGATATATCTTCTCTGTGCCGCCCTGGGCAGCGCGGCACGCGCGGGCCGGTCGCGGCGGGGATCGCGGGTGACGCGGGTCACAGGAGCGATCCCCAGTAGGCATTCAGCTAACACCCAGGTCCGTGGTGCTTACTGGAAGATGCCCAGTTTCACGGCTGCGTGGCTGGACCGCCAGGATCTGGGTAGCGGCAGACAAGGCAGGCTTGCACCGGCAGGGGTGATGGAAGATGCAAGACGAGCAGGCTCATGATGACCAGCAGCCGGAATTCGTAGGCTCCTGGTCAGCGCCTGCGGACGGGAACGACCAGCGGGAGCAGCCACCCGAGCGGCTGGATAGCCAGGATCGGGAGGAGAGCGAGACCCAGCCCGGCACCCCCGGTCAGCCTGCGGATACTCAGCCAGGCGCCTATGGCGCGGGCCAGCCCGGCTACGGCCAGCCCGGCTACGGCCAGCCCGGCTACGGCCAGCCCGGCTACGGCCAGCCCGGCTACGGCCAGCCCGGCTACGGCCAGCCCGGCTACGGCCAGCCCGGCTACGGCCAGCCCGGCTACGGCCAGCCCGGCTACGGCCAGCCCGGCTACGGGCAGGCGGGCGGATTCGGCTCGCCCGGCTACGGGCCGCCGGCCGATTACATCCAGCAGGGGCCGCCGCGCCGCCGGTTCAGCGGCCTCGTCGCCTTCCTGACGGTGGCTGCCGTCGCTGCTGCCGCCGGCGCAGGGGTCGTGCTGGGCATCGACCATTTCACTAGCTCCCCGTCGGCCAGCCAGCAGTCGTCCGGCAACCCGGGCCTCGGCAACGGCTTCGGGAACGGCAACGGCTTCGGGAACGGCAACGGCGGTGGCTCCAGCAACGGCACCGGAAGCGGCTCCAGCGTCAGCAGGACCACCGAGCAGTCAGTGGTGAACTCGGTCAAGCCCGGGCTCGTCATCATCTCCAGCAATCTGCGGTACGAGGGCGCGGCGGCCGCGGCGACCGGAATGATCATCAGTCGCAACGGCCTGGTGCTCACCAACAACCACGTCATCGACGGCACGACCAGCCTGAGCGCCACGGTGGTAGCCACGGGCCGGCACTACGCCGCCAAGTGGCTCGGCTACGACGCGTCGGACGATGTCGCGGTGATCAAGCTGGAGGGCGCGTCCGGCCTGCGGACGGTGCCGCTGGGCAACTCCTCCACCGTCAAGCAGGGGGACGGCGTCGTCGCGCTCGGCAACGCCGGGGGCACCGGGGCGATCACGACCGTGACCGGCAGCATCACCGGAGTAAACCAGTCGATCACCGCCAGCGATGAGGGCAGCGCCAACAGCGAGCACCTGACCGGCATGCTGCAGACCGATGCCGACATCGTTCCTGGCGACTCCGGCGGTCCGCTGGCCAGCGTGGCCGGCAAGGTGATCGGGATGGACACGGCGGCCTCGACCGGGAGCAACGGCTACAGCCAGCAGAACCTGGGCTTCGCCATCCCGATCAACCGGGCCATCACCATCGCCGACCAGATCATCACCGGCAAGAAGAGCTCGACCATCCAGGTCAGCCCGACCGGGTTCATCGGGGTGTCCGTGGCGGGCGGCTCGGCCGCGAGCAGCGCCAGCCCGACGGAGCAGCAGCAGCTGCAGCTCCAGGCGGAGAACGCCGGCGGGGCCAGCGGCGGCGAGGGGAACCCGGGTCGCGCCTGCTCGGCCAACGACCTGAACCTGGTCGTGCCCCAGACCATCGCCCCGGTCAGCTCCGGGACCCTGGTCCTCGGTGACCTGTGCGGTACTCCCGCGGCGTCGGCAGGGATCAGCGCCGGTGATGTCATCACCGCGGTCGGCGGGCAGAAGGTCACCTCGCCGAACTCGCTCGAGAACATCCTCAGCCAGCTCAGCCCCGGCTCGACGATCTCCGTGACCTGGGTCGACACCTCAGGCCAGACGCATACGCAGAACCTGGTCCTGCAGCAGCACGCCCCGGCCTAACCGCCGCGCAGGGGGGGCGGGCGCGGTCAGCGCCTCGCTCCCCCGCTGCCTGCCGGCCTGAGCCAGCAGGCTGAGTTCCCCGAAACGGGGGCTGACAGCCAGTCTCAGCCCGCTAGCCAGGCCCGCATCCGCGCCTCGCACTCCTGGATCTGCGGCAGCTCGACATGCTCGTCCTTGCTGTGCGCGAGCAGCGGGTCACCGGGACCGTAGTTGACGGCGGGAATCTTGAGCGCATCGAACCTGGCGACGTCGGTCCAGCCGAGCTTGGCCCGCGGCTCACCGCCGATCCTGGCCACGAACGAGGCGGCAGCCGGATCGGCGAGGCCGGGCCGGGCGCCTCCGGCCACATCGGTCACCCGCACGTCCCACTGGCTGAAGACGGCCCGTACGTGCTCCGCTGCGGCCCGCGCGTCGCGATCAGGCGCGAAGCGGTAGTTGACGGTCACCACGCATTCGTCCGGGATGACGTTCCCGGCGACACCGCCGCGGATGCCGACGGCATTCAGGCCCTCGTGATAGGTCAGGCCGTCGACCTCAGGCTGCCGCGGCCGGTAGCCGCCCAGCACATCGAGGATGCCCGCGGCCGCGTGAATCGCGTTGGACCCCATCCAGGACCGGGCGCTGTGCGCCCGCCGGCCGGGCGCGCGGATCTCGGCCCGCAGTGTGCCCTGGCAGCCGCCCTCGACGACGCCGCCGGTGGGCTCGAGCAGCACCGCGAAGTCAGCGTCCAGCAGCTCCGGGCAGTGCCGGCTGAGCCGCAGCAGGCCGTTGCGATCGGCCTCCACTTCCTCGCAGTCATAGAACACGTAGGTAATGTCCCTGGTGGGCTCGGCGAGCCCGGCCGCGAGCCGGAGCTGCACGGCCACCCCGGATTTCATGTCGCAGCTGCCGCAGCCGTACAGCACGCCGCCGTCCAGCCGCGACGGCAGATTGCCGGCCACCGGGACGGTATCGATGTGGCCGGCCAGCGCGACCCGCTGCTGGCGGCCGAGATCGGTCCGCGCGATGAGCGCATTGCCGTCCCTGTGCACGGTCAGATGCGGCAGCGCCGTCAGGGCGCTGGCGATAGCGTCGGCGATAAGCCCCTCGCCGCCGCTGACCGATTCGATGTCGACGAGCCGGGCGGTCACCGCTGCTACCGGCAGCGAAAGATCAAGTTCCACGACGGCAGCTTAGCCAGGCATGAAATAACTGGCAGCAGGCAGATCGCGGGAGGACCATGTTCGCCGTCAACTCCGAGGTGGGCAGGCTGCGGCAGGTGATCCTGCACCGGCCTGACCTTGAGCTCAAGCGGCTGACCCCCGAGAACGCGGCCGAGCTGCTCTTCGACGACGTGCTCTGGGTCAGCGAGGCGCAGGCCGAGCACGACGCGTTTGCCGCCGTGCTGCGGGACAACGGCGTGACCGTGCACTACTACAAGCAGCTGCTGACGCAGACCATGGAGATCGGCCCGGCTCGCGACTACGTGCTGAACCGGATCTTCGATCCGCGGCACAGCGGTCCGCTGGCAGCCGGCGCGCTGCGGGACGCGCTGGCCGGCCTCGATGCGGCCGAGCTGACCACCTACCTCATCGGCGGCCTGACCAAGCGCGAGTTCCTTGACTTCGCCAGCGAGCCCAGGAGCATCGCCTTCCACTCCCTGCACCCGGATGACTTCGTCCTGTCCCCGCTGCCCAACACCCTGTACCAGCGCGACACGTCGTGCTGGATCTACGGCGGCGTCTCGGTCAACGCGATGCGCAAGCATGCCCGGATGCGCGAGACGATCAGCGACGAGGCGCTGTATCAGTGGCACCCCATGTTCGCGGACAGCCAGTTCGAGTTCTGGTACCACGGCGCTGACAGCGCGCCGGCCACGATCGAGGGCGGCGACGTAGCCGTCCTCGGCAACGGCGCGGTCCTCGTCGGGATGAGCGAGCGGACCCAGCCGCAGGCGATCGAGATGCTCGCGCACCGGCTGTTCTCGGCCGGCGCCGCGAGCCGGGTACTGGCCATCGACATGCCGAAGTCCCGCGCGTTCATGCACCTGGACACCGTGCTGACCATGGCCGACTACGGTGTCTTCAATAAGTACGCGGGCATGGGCATGCTGCCCTCCTACACCATCGAGCCGAGTCCGCGCCCGCGCGAGCTCAGCGTCACCGACCACCCGGCCGAGCAGATGCATGCCGCGCTCGCCGCCGCGCTGGACCTGCCGCGGATCACGGTGCTGACCGCGGTCCAGGACGTGCACTCGGCCCAGCGCGAGCAGTGGGATGACGGCTGCAACGCGCTGGCCATCGCGCCGGGCGTGGTCGTCGCCTACGACCGGAACGTCACCACCAACACCTACCTGCGGGAGAACGGCATCGAGGTGATCACCGTGCGCGGCGGTGAGCTCGGCCGCGGCCGCGGCGGCCCCCGGTGCATGACGTGCCCGATCGAGCGGGACGCCTGAGCGCCAGCGGCGGTCCGCGGGCGGCGGCACCGGTCAGCCGTGCGGTGGCACCGGTCAGCCGTGCCGGGCCAGCGTACGGGCAGCGCCGGCCAGTGCCTCGAGGATGGCCGCGACGGACGGGCGGCGGACGCTGGACGCCCTCGCTACCGCGTGCACGTCCCGGCTCCGGCTGACCCCGGGCAACTCGCGCACGACCACGCGGCCCTCCCCCGCCGCGAGGGTGAGACGGGGCAGCGCGGCGATCCCGATGCCGCGGGCGACCAGGCTCAGGATCGTGGCCAGCCCCTCGAACTCCCACGGTGTCGGCGGCGCCCCGCCCGCCTGCGCCAGCAGCCCGTCGACCACTCGCCGGGACGGCTCGCCGGCCGGCGTGGCCAGCCATGGCTCGTCGAGCAGTTGCTGCAGCGCCACCGGGGCACGCAGGTCAGCCGCCCAGTGATTCCTGGGCAGCACCAGCACGAGCGGGTCGCGCAGCAGCGGGTAGAAGCGCAGCACGCTGTGCTCGGCATCCGGCTCGCGGCCGGACCAGTCATCGACGATCGCGACATCGACCTGGCCGGCCCGGACCAGCCGCAGGCCATCATCACCGAGATTCTGCCGGAGCAGCAGGCTCAGCCCCGGGTGCGAGCGCACCGTGCGGGTCAGGGCCGGGGCGAAGGCCACCGCGGCAGTGGGAAAGGCGGCGACGGCGACGCGACCGCTCGGCTCCGGCGCGGACAGGTCCGCCTCGGCGGCCTCGATCAGGGCCAGGATCTGCGCGGCGTGCCCGGCCAGCTTCCGCCCGGCATCGGTCAGCTCGGCCGACCGGGCCGAGCGGTCGAGCAGCGCCGCGCCTGATTCCCGTTCCAGCGCGGCGAGCTGCTGAGACACCGCGGACGGGGTGTAACCGAGTGCGGCCGCGGTGGCCGTGATCGTGCCGCGCTCGGCGAACTCCCGCAGCAGCCGCAGCCGGTGCACATCTAGCATCAGAAAATCTTACCCTCTGCGACAGGATCGTCGGTTTGCGCTAACGCTCCGCGCACGAGATGCTGGTCAAGAGGACCGCTGATGACGTCGGTTCGGTGCCAGTTCCTGCCATGGTGCCCCGAAATTCCCCGCAGCAAGGAGTTACTCCGTCATGCCCTGGGCCGGGCCAGCTACCGCGACCATGCCAGCGCCACTGACCGGCGGCCGCAGCCGCGTCACCGTGTCAGCAACCCTCGCCGCCAATGAGGCCCTCGCCACCCGCCGTCTCGGCGGCCAGCAGGTCCTCCCGCTCGGCTTCGGCGAAGCCGGGCTTCCCGTCCATCCCGCGCTGCGCGCGGCGCTGACCGCCGCGACCGCCCGGAGCGGCTACGGCCCGGTGGCCGGCATCCCGGCGCTGCGAGCCGCGGCAGCCGGCTACTGGGACAGGCGCGAGCTGCCCACCGATCCGGACCAGACCGCCGCTGGTCCCGGCAGCAAGCCGCTGCTGTTCGCGCTGCTGCTGGCGATCGGCACCGACGTCGCCGTGCCGCAGCCGAGCTGGGTCAGCTACGCGGCTCATGCGAGCCTGGCCGGCCTGCAAGCATGCCTCGTCCCGGCCGCGGAGGGCGGCGTCTGTGACCCCGCCGAGCTCGACCGCGCCGTCACGGCGTCGGCCGCGGGCGGCCGCAAGATCCGCTCCGTGGTGGTCACCCTGCCGGACAACCCGACCGGCAGGCTGGCCAGCCCGGCCGTCATCCGCGAGCTCTGCGCGGTGGCCGACCGGCACGACCTGATCATCATCTCCGATGAGATCTACCGCGACCTCGTGCACGATCCAGCGGCCGAGTTCCTCAGCCCGGCCCGCGTCGCACCGGACCGCACGGTCGTGACGACGGCGCTGAGCAAGAACCTCGCGCTCGGCGGCTGGCGGATCGGCGTCGCGCGGCTGCCTGACGGCAAGCTCGGCCGTGCGCTGCGCGACCGGCTGCTCGGCATCGGCAGCGAGATCTGGTCGGCGCCAGCCGTGCCCATCCAGCACGCGGCCGCCGTGGCCTTCGGTGAGCCGCCCGAGATTTCGGAACGGATAGCGCAGAGCCGGTCCCTGCACGCCGCCGTGGCCCGCGCCGTGGCCAGTGCCTGCCGGTCGGCGGGCCTGCTGGTGCCGCAGCCGGAGGCGGCGTTCTACGTGTACCCGGACTTCGAGCCCTGGCGGGATGGGCTGGCGCGCAGGTTCGGTGTCAGCACCGGAGCCGCGCTGGCCGGGCTGCTGCTCGATCGCTACGGCGCCAGCACGCTGCCGGCCAGCGCGTTCGGCGCCAGGCCCGCGGCGCTGCAACTGCGGCTGGCCACCGGGCTGCTCTACGGCGACACCGACGAGCAGCGGCAGGCCGCGCTGCTGGCGGCCGACCCGCTGACGCTGCCGTGGATAGCCGCCAGCCTGGACCGGCTCGCCGAGATCCTGGCCGACTGCGCCTGACCGCGCAGCGGACCGCGCAGGGCGGGCGGGGCGGGGCTGGGGCGGGCGGGACTGGGGCGGGGCTGGGCGGGACTGGGCGGGATCAGAATGGCCGCAGCTCGGGCCGCTTGGGCTCGATGCCGTCGCCGCTGGAGACGCCGCGCAGCCTCCGGCTGACCCACGGCGCAGCGTGCTCACGGGCCCACCGCGCGTCCTGCCGCCGGGCGGCCAGCCAGCCTGCCGCGAGCCGGGCTCCCGGCCCCGCCGCGGAAGCCGGCGGCTCGCGCCAGTCCGCGTCCACCGGCACGCCGACCGCCTCGCAGACCCGCAGCGCCACCCGGCGGTGGCCCTCCGGCGCCAGGTGCAGCCGGTCGTCACACCACATCCGCGGATCGGTCAGCACGGTCATCGTCCAGAGGTCGACCAGCAGGCAGTCGCGGCGGCTGGCAATCTGCCGCAGGTTCATGTTGAACGCGGCCGCCTTGCCCCGGATCATGCGCAGCAGCGGGAAGGTGCCGGGGTCGAAGCCGGTGAAGAGCAGCACCTGGCTGCCGGCCGCGCGCATCCGGCTGACGGCATCGTCGAAGGTCGCCGCCAGCGAGTCCGGGTCGGCCCTGGGCCGGAGCAGGTCGTTGCCGCCTGCCGCCAGGCTGACCAGGTCGGGCCGCAGCGCGATGGCGGCCGGGACCTGCTCGGTGGCCACCTGCCCGAGCAGCTTGCCGCGGATCGCTAGGTTGGCGTATCTCGCACCGGGCGAGTGCGCGGCGAGCCGCTCCGCGAACCGGTCCGCCCAGCCCCGGCAGCCGCCGGCATGATCCGGATCGCCGACGCCCTCGGTAAAGCTGTCTCCGATCGCCAGGTAGGAACTGACGGCCAGGTTCGTCACTCAGCACCTCCAGCGGCCAGGCCGGCTGCCTGCCGCGTCCTCTCCTGCTACCGGCTCCAGGCTAGCCGGGCAGCGGACGGGACCGCAGGCACGCCTGCTGAGGCACGCTAGCCTGCCCGCATCCCCGGGCTCAGCACCTGGACTGACCATGGTTCCGCTGCGCAGGGCCGCGTGATCGCGAGACGGGACGATCATGGTCAGGTACCTGGCCAGCCCGGCGGGCCCGGCATACTGCCAAAAGCGCACAGCTAGAAGCGGCCACTATCGTTCCGTATTATCAGAATCTCCCCAGCCGTCATTGCGGGCTGTCGGCAGGGCGCTCTGCTGATATCTCCGCTGCGGCGGTAGGCGCGCTATTAGAGTCATCGTGGAACACGCAGCTCAGCAGCCGTACGGCCGGCTCGCTTAACCATGACCCGAATATGCGACATTCACATTGCAAGGGAATGAATATGGCGCACGCCGCCGGCGGAATCAGCCATATAGCTATTGTCGCCGGCACTCGTCCTGAAATAGTGAAACTGGCACCGCTTGTCCGCTTGCTCGGGCCCGATGGGCGGCTCCTGCACACGAGCCAGCACGAGGATGCGGAGCTGTCCGGCGTGTTCCTGGCCGCAGCCGGGATCCGCCAGGCGCAGACCCTGGGCGGCATCTGCGGCGCGCCTCGGCACGCCCAGGTCGGGCGCATGATCGAGCAGCTGGGGGACCTGCTGCGCGCTGACCGGCCGGCCGCGGTCATCGTCCAGGGCGACACCAACACCGCGTCGGCCGGCGCACAGGCCGCGAGCTACGCGGGCGTGCCCGTCATTCACGTCGAGGCCGGCCTGCGCTCGCATGACCGGCGGATGCCCGAGGAAATCAACAGGTGCGTCACGGGCGTGCTGGCCGACTTACACTGCGCCCCGACGGCCCGCGCTGTCGCCAATCTCCGGGCCGAGGGCGTCCCGGCCGCGAAGATCACGCTGACCGGCAACACGATCGTCGAGGCGACCCTGGGCATGCTCCCGCCGGAGGCCGCGGCACGCGAGATCGCGACAGACCTGGGCGTCGATCCTGGCGCCTTCGTGCTCGCCACGATTCACCGGCCGGAGAACACCGACGATCCGGAGCGGCTGGCCACGATCCTGGGCGAGCTGGCGAAGCTGGGCATGCCGGTGCTGCTGCCCCTGCATCCCCGCACCCGGCTCGCTGTCGCCCGGTACCGGCTGGGTGCAGCGGTGGACCGGCTGCGGCCGATCCCGCCGGCCGACCACCGGACCTTCCTGGGCCTGGCCAGCGTGGCCCGCCTGCTGGTGTCCGATTCGGGCGGCGTGCAGGAGGAGTGCACCGTGCTCAAGCGCCCGCTCCTGGTCATCAGGAACTCGACCGAGCGCCCCGAGTCAGTGGATTCGGGCTTCGCTCAGCTCATCACGCCCGGCCCGGCCATCGGCGAGGCGGGCAGGCAGCTCATCGCGGACCCGCTGCTCGGCGAGCGGCTGGCCGGCATCCCCTCTCCGTACGGGGACGGGCACGCCAGCGAGCGGATCGCCGCCTGCGCGCGGCGCTTTCTCGGCGCAGGGCAGTGATCGCAGGCGGCCGCGCCGGGGCCTGACCGGCGGCAGCCGCGGCTCGCCTGACGCCAGGCAACTACGGCCGGTTGCCGCTCATCGCCGCGAAGGGCGCGGCACTCGCGGACTGCATGAGTTCTGTTAGGACCGCCTCGCTGCCCGCATGGGTTCCGCATGGGCCGCCTGTACGGCCTGGTCAGCGCGGTTCTATTGGGCGATGTACCTGTTCGCGCCTAGGAGGGCTGCATGCAAGACCTGCTCTATATCGGTCTGACCATCGTGGTGTTCGGCGTGCTCTTCCTCATCCTCAAGGGGGTCGAGCGCTTTGAGCGCTGAGAACCTGATCGGCCTGATCGTCGGCATCGCGCTCACGATCTACCTGTTCATAGCCCTCGTCCTGCCTGAGAGGTTCTGATGAGTAGCGCCACCGCAGGCTGGCTGCAGGCCGGCCTGCTCGTCGCCGCGCTTGCCGCGTGCTACGTGCCGATCGGCAACTACATGGCTCACATCTTCACCACGGACAAGCACTGGCGGGTTGAGCGCGGGCTGTACAAGATCATCGGCATCAACCCGGCCGCGGACCAGAAATGGAGCGCCTACGTCCGCAGCATGCTGGCGTTCTCCGTGATCAGCGTGCTGTTCCTGTACGGCCTGCAGCGGCTGCAGCATTACCTGCTGCAGTTTGTCGGCCCGCACATGGCCAACGTCCCGCCCGACCTGGCCTGGAACACGGCTGTCTCGTTCGTGACCAACACGAACTGGCAGAACTACGCGGGCGAGAACACCATGACCTACCTGGTCCAGATGAGCGGCCTCGCGGTGCAGAATTTCCTGTCCGCCGCGGTCGGCATCGTCGTTGCGATCGCGATGGTCCGCGGGTTTGTCCGCTCCAGGACCGACAAGCTCGGCAACTTCTGGGTGGACCTCACCAGGATTACGATCCGCTACCTGATTCCGCTGGCGGTAATCGGCGGGCTGGTGCTAGCCGCCGGCGGCGTGATCGACAACTTCGCCGCCTACCACACCGTGACCACCGTCTCTGGCGCGCACCAGACGATCGTCGGCGGCCCATTCGCCTCACAAGAGGTGATCAAGGACGCGGGTAACAACGGCGGCGGCCCGCTCAACACCAACTCGGCGCACCCGTTCGAGAACCCGAACCCGTTCACGAACTGGTTCGAGATCTTCCTCCTGCTGCTGACGGCGTTCTGCCTGCCACGCACCTTCGGCAAGATGGTCAAGGACAACCGGCAGGGCTACGCGCTTCTCGCGGTCATGGCCACCATCTGGCTGGCGGCCATCGGCGGGATCAGCTACTTCCAGGAGAAGGCTGGCGGAACCGCCACGATGCTCGCGCATGGCGCGATGGAGGGCGTGGAAACCCGGTTCGGCACGGCCGGCTGCTCGCTGTTCGCCGCGTCCACCACGGTGACGTCCACGGGCTCGGTGAACTGCTTCCATGATTCGCTGACCCCGTTCGGCGGCGGCATCGCGCTGTTCGACATCGCACTGGGCGAGATCGCGCCCGGCGGCGTCGGCGCCGGGCTGTACGGCATCCTCGTGCTCGCCATGGTCACCGTGTTCGTGGCCGGGCTGATGGTCGGCCGGACGCCGGAGTACATCGGCAAGAAGATCCGGCCCACCGAGATGAAGTACGCGGCCCTGTACTTCCTGACGCTGCCGACGGTCATCCTGACCGCGGCGGGACTCTCCATCGGGACGCATATCGGCCAGAGCTCGATCTTCAACCCGGGCCCGCACGGGCTGACCGAGATCATGTACGCGTTCGCCTCGATGGCCAATAACAACGGCTCCGCATTCGCCGGCCTGGCCACGAACACGACCTGGTACAACACGCTCGGCGGCATCGTGATGCTGCTCGGCAGGTTCGCGCCGGAGATCTTCGCGCTCGGCCTGGCCGGCTCACTGGCCAGACAGGCGCGTGTACCCGCGAGCGTTGGCACGCTGGACACCCGCAAGCCACTGTTCGTCGGCATGCTGATCGCCGTCATCCTCGTCCTGGTCGGCCTGACCTACTTCCCCGCGCTCGCGCTGGGCCCGTTCGCAGAAGGACTGCACTGATGTCTGTGACAACGACACCCGATGCCCCGGTCGGCGCGGGCAAGGCCCCGGCTGACGGTCGCCGGATCGGCGGTGGCCTGCTCGATCCCAAGATGATCTGGCGCTCGCTGCCCGACGCACTGAAGAAGCTGGACCCGCGGGTCCAGCTGAAGAACCCGGTCATGTTCGTGGTCGAGGTCGGCGCCGCGCTGACCACCGGCACGGCGATCGCCAGCCCGTCGGTCTTCAACTGGACGATCGTGGTCTGGCTGTGGCTGACTGTGGTCTTCGCCAACACCGCGGAGGCGGTGGCCGAGGGCCGCGGCAAGGCGCAGGCCGAGACGCTGCGCCGGACCAAGCGGGAGACCGTGGCGCGCCGGCTGATCGGCTGGCAGCCGGGCCAGCAGCAGATCCGCGAGGAGCCGGTGCCCGGCACCCAGCTCACGCTCGGCGACCACGTGGTGGTCGAGGCGGGCGAGACCATTCCCGGTGACGGTGACGTGGTCGAGGGCGTGGCCTCGGTGGACGAGTCGGCCATCACCGGCGAGTCCGCCCCGGTCATCCGCGAGTCCGGCGGCGACCGGTCCGCGGTCACCGGCGGCACCAAGGTGCTGTCCGACCGGATCGTGGTGCAGATCACGTCCAAGCCGGGCGAGACCTTCATCGACCGGATGATCGCCCTGGTCGAGGGGGCCAAACGGCAGAAGACGCCGAATGAGATCGCGCTGAACATCCTGCTGGCCGCGCTCACGGTCATCTTCCTGCTGGCCGTGGTCACGCTGCAGCCGATGGCCTTCTACTCCAAGGCGCCGCAGAGCACGGTCATCCTGGTCGCGCTGCTGGTCGCGCTGATCCCGACGACGATCGGCGCGCTGCTGTCCGCCATCGGCATCGCCGGCATGGACCGGCTGGTGCAGCGCAACGTGCTCGCCATGTCCGGCCGCGCGGTCGAGGCAGCCGGCGACGTCAACACGCTGCTGCTGGACAAGACCGGCACGATCACCATCGGCAACCGCCAGGCCACCGAGTTCCTCCCGGTGGACGGCGTCGAGGCGGCCGAGCTGGCCGATGCCGCCCAGCTGTCCAGCATGGCCGACTACACCCCAGAGGGCCGCTCCATCGCGGTGCTCGCCAAGGACCAGTACGGCCTGCGCGAGCGGCACGAGGGCGAGCTGCAGGGCGCGGAGTTCGTCGAGTTCACCGCGCAGACCAGGATGAGCGGAATCGACCTGGCCGACGGACGGCAGGTGCGCAAGGGCGCATCGGCATCCGTCACGCAATGGATCAGGGACAACGGCGGAACGCCGCCGGCTGGTCTCGGGCGGATGGTCGACAGCATCTCAGGTGTCGGCGGCACGCCACTCGTCGTGGCCGAGCGGGCCGGGGAGGGGCCGGGCGGCCCGGGCAAGGCCAGGGCGCTGGGCGTGATCTACCTCAAGGACATCGTCAAGGAGGGCATCGCCGAGCGGTTCGCCGAGATGCGCAAGATGGGCATCCGCACCGTCATGATCACCGGTGACAACCCGCTGACCGCCAAGGCGATAGCGGACGAGTCCGGCGTCGACGACTTCCTCGCCGAGGCGACGCCGGAAGACAAGATGGCGCTGATCAAGAAGGAGCAGGAAGGCGGCAAGCTGGTCGCGATGACCGGGGACGGCACGAACGACGCCCCCGCGCTCGCCCAGGCCGACGTTGGCGTGGCCATGAACACCGGCACCTCGGCCGCCAAGGAGGCCGGGAACATGGTGGACCTGGACTCCAACCCGACCAAGCTCATCGAGATCGTCGAGATCGGCAAGCAGCTGCTCATCACCCGCGGCGCGCTGACCACCTTCTCCATCGCCAACGACGTGGCGAAGTACTTCGCGATCATCCCGGCGATGTTCGCCAGCGTCTACCCCGGCCTGGAGAAGCTCAACATCATGCACCTGCACAGCCCCGAGTCGGCCATCACCTCGGCGATCATCTTCAACGCGCTGATCATCGTCGCGCTGATCCCGCTGGCGCTGCGCGGTGTGCGGTACCGGCCATCCTCAGCTGCGTCCATGCTCCGCAGGAACCTGTGGATCTACGGCGTCGGCGGCCTGATCATCCCGTTCATCGGGATCAAGGCCATCGATCTCATCATTCAATTCATTCCCGGATTCCGGTGATCTGACATGAATCGTCTACCCAATACCCTCCGGCAGCTCATCACCGGGCTGCGCGGCCTGCTCGTATTCACCGTGATCTGCGGGATCGCCTACCCGCTGGTCGTGTTCGGGATCGGCCAGGTCGCATTCCACCACCAGGTCAACGGATCGCTGGTGAGCTACAAGGGCCGCGTCGTCGGCTCCAGCCTGCTCTGCCAGGAGTTCGTGGACGCCAAGGGCAACCCGCTGCCGCAGTACTTCCAGCCGCGGCCGTCCGACGCGGTCGTGGCGGGCGACAAGACCGACTACGGCTGCGACCCGCTGTACTCCAGTGCGTCGAACCTGGGGCCGGACAATCCTGTCCAGGTGCAGCTGGTCAGGCAGCGGCAGAAGCAGATCGCGGCGTTCGACCACGTCAAGATCTCGCAGATCCCGGCGGACGCGGTGACCGCGTCCGGCTCCGGCCTGGACCCGGACATCACCCCGCAGAACGCGGCCATCCAGGTGGATCGCGTCGCCGCGGCCCGGCATGTCAGCCCGGCCGCCATCAGGGCGCTCGTCAGCAAGTACACCCAGGGCCGGAACATCGGGATCCTGGGCGAGCCGAGGGTCAACGTCCTGCTCCTCAACATCGCGCTCGATGAAAAGTACCCGGTCTGATATTCCGGGCAGCGAGGGACATACGGTGCAGGCGCGCGGGCGGACGGACAGTCCGCCCGCGCGCCCTTTGCCGACCCGCACGCTGCGCGTCCTCGTCGTCGAAGACGAGCCGGCCCTGCTGCGAGCACTGCGCATCAACCTGCACGCCCGCGGCTACGACGTGGTCATGGCCACGAACGGGCGCACGGCCCTGACGGAGGCGACCCGGCATCCGCCGGACGCCGTGCTGCTGGACCTGGGGCTGCCCGACGTGGACGGCACCGAGGTCATCCGGGGGCTCCGCGCCTGGTCCAGCGCGCCGGTCATCGTGCTCTCCGGGCGGGCGGGCTCCGGGGACAAGATCGGTGCCCTGGACGCCGGGGCCGATGATTACGTCACCAAGCCGTTCTCCATGGAGGAACTGCTCGCCCGGCTGCGCGCCGCGCTGCGCCGCGAGGATCACCCGCCGTCCGATGGCATCGTCCGGATCGGCCGCTACGACATCGACCTGGCCGCCTACACGGTCAGCTGGCATGCCAGCCCGGACACGGCCAGGACCACGCTGGTGCCCGAGCCCGGCGCGGGGGCCGACCTGCCGCATCTCACCCCGACGGAGTGGCGGCTGCTGGAGATACTGCTGCGCGCCCCCGGCCAGCTGATCAGCTCTGACCGGCTGCTCACCGAGGTCTGGGGCCCTGGTTTCGAGAGAAATACTCATTACCTGCGATTTCACATGGCCCGGCTGCGGCGGAAACTGGAGGAAGACCCGCCGCGGCCGCGGCACCTGCTGACCGAGCCGGGGATGGGCTACCGGTACCGGCCCTGACCGGCACCTGCGGCCGGACGGCTGACCCGGCGGACACGCCGGATCGACCGCCGGCTGGAAGGCGGGCGGTTGGCCGGGGCGGGCGGTTTGGCCGGGCGAGCGGATGGCGGGGGCGGCAAGGGTGCCGTCAGCCGGCTTATCCTCAGCGGCAGCAGGGCAGGTCTCTAGCTAAGCGCGACGCGCCGACAAGGACATTCATGGACGACACGGATCAGGCGATGCTCCCGGAGCTCAGGACGCACCGGGCCCGCGGGCAGCTCCGGATCTACCTTGCCTCGTCCGCCGGGGCGGGCAAGACCTTCGCCATGCTCGGGGAAGGGCACCGGCGCAAGGCGCGCGGCGCGGATGTGGCCATCGGCTTCGTCGAGACGCACGGCCGGAAGAACACGGCGGACCAGATCGGCGACCTGGAGGTCATCCGCCGCGCCCGGCTGCCCTACCGCGGCACCTACTTCGAGGAGATGGACCTCGGTGCGGTGCTGGCCCGGCGGCCGGAGATCGCCCTGGTGGACGAGCTCGCGCACTCCAACGTGCCGGGATCCCGGAACGAGAAGCGCTGGCAGGACGTTCGATGAACTGCTCGATGCCGGCATTGACGTCATCTCCACGGTCAACATCCAGCACCTGGAGTCGCTGAACGACGTTGTCGAGAAAATCACCGGCGTGCCGCAGCGGGAGAAGATTCCTGACGCCGTGGTGCGCGCCGCCGACCAGGTCGAGCTCATCGACATGACGCCAGAGGCCCTGCGCCGCCGGATGGCGCACGGCAACATCTATCCGGCCGAGAAGATCGATGCCGCCCTCACGCACTACTTCCGCGCCGGGAACCTCGCGGCGCTGCGGGAACTCGCGCTGCTCTGGCTGGCCGACAAGGTAGACGAGGGGCTGCAGGACTACCGGGCCGCACACGACATTCACGACACCTGGGAGGCACGGGAGCGGGTGGCCGTCGCCCTCACCGGCGGCCCGGAGGGCGAGACCCTGATCCGGCGTGCGGCCAGGATCGCGGCGCGGTCAGCCGGCGGCGACCTGCTGGCCGTGCACGTGACCCGGTCCGACGACCTGACCGGAGCCAGCCCCGGCGCGCTCGCGGCTCAGCGGCAGCTGGCCGAGTCGCTGGGCGGCAGCTATCACCAGGTCATCGGCGACAACGTGCCGGAGGCTCTGCTGAGCTTCGCCCGGGCCGAGAACGCTACCCAGCTGGTGCTCGGCGTGAGCCGGCGCTCGTGGCTGTCCGCGCTGCTGACCGGCCCTGGCGTCAGCACGCGCACGGTGCGTGACTCCGGCGACATCGACGTGCACATCGTGACTCACGCTCACGTCGGCCGCGGGCGCGGCCTGCCGCGGATCCAGCGCGGGCTGAACCGCCGCCGGAAGCTGGCCGGCTACCTGCTCGCCGCCGCGCTCGCGCCGCTGCTCACGCTGGGCCTGGCGGCCCTGCGCGGCCACGTCAGCCTGATCAGCGACGTGCTGGTCTTCCTGATGGCCGTCATCGTGGTGGCCCTGGTCGGCGGCCTCCTGCCCGCCATCCTCGAGGCGCTGGCCGGCTCGCTGCTGCTCAACTATTTCTTCATCCCGCCGCTGCATAAGTGGACCATCGCCGAGGCCAACAACGCCTTCGCGCTGGGGGTGTTCGTCGTCGTCGGCTTCGCGGTCAGCACGGTGGTGGACGACGCCGACCGGCGCAGGAAACAGGCGGCACGGGCCACCGCGGAGTCCGAGCTGCTGGTGACCACAGCCGGCAGCGTGCTGCGCGGTCAGCGGGCACTGCCAGCCGTGCTGGACCGGGTCCGTGAAGCGTTTGCCATGGAGTCGGTGACGCTGCTGGAACGCCAGCCCGAGCACCAGGGTGCCCAGCTGCGCTCCGGTGGCGGCTGGGACGCGGTGGCCGTATCCGGGCAGCCGCAGGTCAGCCGGCCGGAGAGCGCCGATGTCGAGATCCCCGTCACCGAGAGCCTGACGCTCGCGCTGCGCGGCCGCCCGCTGCCCGCGACGGACCGCCGGGTGCTGGGCGCGTTCGCCGCCTACGCGGCCGTGGCACTGGAACAGCAGCGGCTGGCTGCCGAGGCGGAAGCCGCCCGGCCGATCGCTGAGGCCGACCGGACCAGGACCGCGCTGCTGGCGGCGGTTAGCCATGACCTGCGCACCCCGCTCGCCTCGGCCAAGGCCGCCGTGACCAGCCTGCGCTCGCAGGACGTGAGCTGGTCCGACGAAGACCACGAGGAGCTGCTGGCCACCGCGGATGAGTCGCTGGACCGGCTGACGCACCTGGTCGACAATCTGCTGGACATGAGCCGGCTGCAGGCCGGGGCCCTGGCCGTCTTCCCGCGTCCTGCCGACCTGGCCGAGATCATCGCCCGCTCGCTGGACGACATCGGGCAGGCCGGCCGGACGGTCATGGTGGACATACCGGAGGACCTGCCGGAGGTCGAGGTCGATCCGGCGATCCTTGAGCGGGTGATCGTCAATCTGACGACCAACGCGCTCCGGTACTCTCCCGAGGGAGCACCGCCCGCCCTGACGGCCAGCGCCCTGCATGACCGGGTTGAGGTCAGGATCGTCGACCGCGGGCCCGGCATCCCGCAGTCGCAGCGGGACATGATCTTCGTTCCGTTCCAGCGGCTGGGCGATACGGACAACACCACCGGCGTCGGCCTCGGGCTCGCGCTGTCGCGCGGGCTGACCGAGGCCATGGAGGGCACGCTGGAGCCGGAGGAAACCCCGGGCGGCGGCCTGACCATGACCTTGTCCCTGCTGGCCGTGCCCGGCTCGGCTGGCCCGCTGCCTGATGAACACGGCGAGCAGGCCGCCGGCGCGCTGCCCGCCGGGGAACGCGGCAGCGGCAGCGGCTGACTCCGGACCGCCGGAGATAGCGCCTGCGGCGACAGCGCCGGCCTGCCCATGGCACGCTGATGCCGTGACACGCGTCCTTGTCGTCGATGACGAACCCCAGATAATCCGCGCACTGCGGATAAATCTCCGGGTTCGCCATTACGACGTTGTCATCGCCGCCACCGGCACCGAGGCACTCGAGCAGGCCGCGCGCCATCCGCCGGACCTGGTGATCCTTGACCTCGGGCTGCCCGACCTGGACGGGGTCGAGGTCATCCAGGGGCTGCGCGGCTGGACGGAAGCGCCGATCATCGTGCTCTCCGGCCGCGCTGACAGTACCGACAAGGTCGAGGCACTCGATGCCGGCGCCGACGACTACGTCACCAAGCCGTTCGGCATGGACGAGCTGCTCGCCCGGATGCGCGCCGTCGGCCGCCGCACGGCCGGCGAAGCCGACACCCCGCAGGTCGTGCTCGGCGACCTGCTCGTGGACCTGGCCGCCAAGCGAGTGATCAGGCAGGCGGGCGAGCAGGCGGCGGATGGCACCGCCGGGGAGCCGGCGGGCACCGCCGGGCCGCCCGCAGCGGCGCCCGGCAGCGGGCGGGGCGAGCCCGACATCCGGCTGACCCCCACCGAGTGGCACCTGCTGGAGGTGCTGCTGCGGTCGCCGGGCAAGCTGCTGAGCCAGCAGCAGCTGCTCACCGAGGTCTGGGGGCCCGGCTACGCGGACGCGGCCGGCAACCTCCGGCTGTACATGACCCAGCTGCGCCGCAAGCTCGAGCCGGACCCGGCGCACCCGCGCTGGCTGCTCACCGAGCCGGGGATGGGCTACCGCTTCCAGCCGTGACCCCGGCGGCACCGCCTGCCCGGCGGCCGCGGCACCCGTGGCGCGGCCGCGGGCTGTCACATGCGCCCGGCCGGCGCGGCACGCGGGCTCGCGCCGGGGTGCCCCGGCCCGGGCCTGGCGCCCCCCGCTAGGCTGTCACCACAGGTTATCTGCTAACTGCATTCAGTTATTAGAAACCCATCTCTTTCGGCCGCTCCGGACGCCAGGATATATGTATGGGATTTCGAAGATCAGCGTCTGTACTGGTACTTGTCGTAAGCTGCTTAGTAGTAACGGGGCCTTCGGCGGATGCGAGTGCCAGCTGGCGCACCGTGACCTTCGAGGGAGTCAGCCTGCAGGTTCCGGCATCGTGGCCGGTGCTGGATCTCGCGCAGCATCCCGCGATCTGCCCGCGCCTTGACCAGCACGCGGTCTACCTGGGCCTGCCGGGACCCGCGCCCGCCTGCCCGGCCGGGCTACTCGGAAAGACCGAGGCCGTTCAGCTGCTGCCGGTGGATCAGTCGAGCCCGGACGCCCTCGCGGCGAGCCAGCCCGCGACGATCGGCGGCCGGCCGGCTGTGACCAACTCCGATGCCGCGATCAGCCACACCATCATCGACATCGTGCCGGCCGCAGGCGTGGAGGTCAGCCTGTCGTACGGGCGCGACCCGTCGCTGGCCCGCGCGATCCAGGCGACGATCAGGATCAGCCGCTCAGCCCGGCCCATCCAGTTCCAGCCGGCCGTGGCCGTGCCCGCCGCCGCGCCGCAGGGAGTCTTCCAGGGCCGCGGCTTCGACAGCTGCGCCGCGCCGTCCGCGGCGAGCATGACCCGCTGGCTGGCCTCGCCGTACCGGGCCATCGGCATCTACATCGGCGGCGTCAACCGGGGCTGCTCCCAGGCCAGCCTGACGCCTGGCTGGCTGACCGCGATCCGCAGCGCCGGCTGGCACTACTTCCCGTTCTACGTGGGCCTGCAGGCATCGTGCGTCGACGCCAGCGGTGACGCGACGATCAATCCGGCCGACGCCGCATCGGAAGGGAGGGCCGCGGCGCAGGACGCGGTGACGCAGGCGCAGGATCTCGGCATCCCGCGCGGCACACCGCTCATCTACGACATGGAGGGCTATTCGGGCTGCGGCGCCGAGGTCACCACCTTCCTCTCGGCCTGGGACAGCGAGCTGCACGCTCTCGGCTACAGCGCCGGCGTGTACGAGTCGTTCTCCAACGTCGGCGACCTGGTCAGCGCCGCCGGCCGGATCACCGAGCCGGATGTCATCCACTACGCCGACTGGGACGGGCAGGCGACCACGCAGAGCTCCTACATGCCGTCCGGCATGTGGACCAGCCATCAGCGCCTGCATCAGTACCAGGGCGGCCACAACGAGACCTGGGGCGGCGTCACCGTCAACATCGACAACGACCAGCTGGACGTCAATCTGGGCGGTGCCGCGACCGCGATCCCGGCCCGGCCCGCCTTCCGGATCGCGGTCGGCATGAACGCCAACGGATCGGCCGAGTGGTTCGCGCGGGCCGCGAACGGCACGCTGCTGCACGACTATCAGCACCCGGCCGGCACGCCGGGCTGGTCGAGGACGCAGCCGGTGGGTGATTCGCCCGGCAATATCGCCAGCAATCCGGCCGTGACGGCGGATGCCGACGGCGCCCTTACCCTGTTCGCCCGCAGCAGCGCCGGCCAGATCGTGCACGCGTGGCAGCAGGCAGGCGCACCCGACAACTGGGAATGGGGCGGCCCGGTCGGCGGCGGCTCACCGGGAACCGCCGTCCTCGACCCGGCCGCCATCCGCACGCCGGGCGGTGCGGTCGAGGTCTTCGTCACCGACTCCGGCGGGTCGGTCGCGACCAGCCGGCAGGAGGCGCCCAACGGCAACACCTCGTGGACCGCGTGGGCCACCATGAACGGCAGCTGCGCCAGCTCGCCCGTGCCGTTCGTCGATGCCGGCGGAAACCTGGAGGTCTTCTGCCGGACCGCAAGCGGCACGCTCGCCGTCGACACGTGGGCCAGCGGCGGCTGGCGCGGCTGGACCACGGCGGGTGCGAGCCCGGCCAGCCTGGCCGGCGTCCCGGCCGTGGTTTCTGATGGCGCCGGCCAGACCGAGGTCTTCTCGGCCACCCAGTCCGGCACGCTGGCGGCCGCCTACCAGGCGTCCGCCGCGGGCAGCTGGACCTGGGCATCCGCCGTGGGCGGCAGCACGAAGATCGAGAACTCGCCTGCCGTGACGAGCTGGCCTGGCGGCGGGGTCGCTGTCCTCGCCCACCTGGCGGGCGGCCAGCTCGGCTACCTCTCCCAGCAGGGCAGCAGCGCCGCCGGCGGCTGGTCGAGCTGGGCCTCCGGGGGCGGCCAGGTGCTGGGCAGCCCGGCCGCGTGGCTCAATACGGGCGGCAGCCCCGAGGCGGCCGCGCTGAACCACCAGCTCAAGATGGCCGTATCCACCGACTCGGGCGGCAGCTGGAGCAGCTGGTCGCAGCTTGGCGGCGGCTTCTAGCAGCGGCGCCCGTCCCGGCGGAGACGCTCAGCCCGCATCCTGGCCGCTGCCCGCATCCTGGCCGCTGCCCGCAGGATGGCCGCTGCCCGCGGCCGGGGCGCCTGGCTGCTGGCCGGTGATGGCCGACAGCCGGAAGTGCAGCCGGCAGACGACGACGTTACTGGTGCCCTTGCGGATCGCCCGCTCGATGATGATCCCGCGCTGGTTGAGCAGCAGCCGGATCCACCACCGTTGCGGATCGACGTCGGGAATCAGCACCACGACCCGGTGATAGCGCTCCTCTGCCTCCAGCTGGCCCAGGTAATCCACGATGGGCGGGCCCAGCGCACGGTGGTGCGTGCGCAGGGTCAGCAGCGGCACGTTGGGATGCCACTGCTCCCACTGGCCGCGGAATTCCGCGTCCCGCTGGTCGTCTTCCGGGTCGGCGTAGCAGACGGTCACCGCCGTGACGTCATCACCCAGCGACAAGGCGGCGGAGACAGCCTCCTCGACCAGCAGCGACATGCCGCGGACCGGCACGACCACCAGGGACCTGAGCCGGCGCGGCGGCGGCGGCGTCTTGCCGATCTGCAGCGCGGCGCCGATGCGGTCGTAGACGGCACGGATGCGCAGGAACATCAGTACCAGCAGCGGCACCACGATCACGACCAGCCAGGCGCCCTCGGTGAACTTGCTGATCAGCTCGATGGCCAGCGCAATGGTGGTGAACGCGGCGCCGACGCCGTTGATCGCGGCCCGGGTGGCCCAGCCGTCGCTCCGCTCCTCCCGCCAGTGCCGCACCATGCCGACCTGGGACAGGGTGAACCCGACGAAGACGCCGATGGCGAATACCGGGATCAGCGCCTGGGTATCGCCCTGCGACACCACCAGCAGGATCGCCGCGACCACGGCCAGCACGATGACGCCATACCGGTGCACCTGGCGGTCGGCCTTCAGGAAGAACAGGTGCGGCAGGAAGTTGTCGGTGGCGAGCAGCGACGCCAGCACCGGCAGGCCGCCGAAGGAGGTGTTGGCCGCCAGCGCCAGCAGCACGGTCGTGATCAGCTGCACCCCGTAGAAGGCGAAGTTGTGCCCGAGCGAGCCGGCCGTCAGCTGGGCGAGCACCGTCTCGGTCGGCGACGGGGTGACCTGCCACTTGCGGATCAGGATCGCCAGCCCGATCAGCATGAGCCCGAGCAGGATGCCCAGCCACATCTCCGTGTGCTGCGCCCGCCGGACCCGCGGCTGGCGGAACGCGGGCACGGCGTTGGCGATCGCCTCCACCCCGGTCAGCGCCGAGCAGCCGGAGGCGAACGCCTTCAGCAGCAGCAGCAGGCCTACGGTCTCGACCGCCGACGGCAGGTGGTGCGACACCGGGACGAGCGGCTGGGCCCGGAACAGGCCGCCCAGGATCACCGCGAAGATGGACACGATGAAGATGACCGTGGGAGCGATGAACAGCCGGGCCGAGTCGGCGACGCCCCAGAGGTTGGCCGCCGTGATCAGCAGCAGCACCGCCAGGCAGAGCCACACGCGGTCGGCGTACAGAGCCGGGTAGGCCGACGTCAGCGCCTCGACGCCGGCCGATACGCCCACCGCGGCGTTCAGCACGTAGTCGACGATCAGCGAGGCAGCCGCGACCAGGCTGGGCGTCTTGCCGAGGTGAGCGCTGGACACCGCGTACGCCCCGCCGCCGCCGGGAAAGGCCGCGATGACCTGCCGGTAGGAGATCACCAGCACGGCGAGCAGCAGCACGATGGCGCCGGTGACCGGCAGCGTGTAGTTCAGGCCCGCCGCGCCCGCGGCCACCAGGACGATGACGATGGCCTCCGGGCCGTAGGCCACGGAGGACAGCGCATCCAGGGACAGGGCGGCCAGGCCCTCGATCGCGGTCAGCCGATGACGGTCCTCGGCCTGCCGCTCGTTCCTTGGCGTGAGGCTAGCCGGGGAGATGCTCCCCGGCGGACCGGTGCCCGGTGCTGCTGCTGACATGTCGGGTTCATACAAGCACGCTCAGTGCCGTCTTAGCCGCCCGACCCGCCATCGCCCGCCGCGGCCCGGGCCACCCCGGCGCTAGCCAGGATGGCTTGCGGCCAGGAACTGCCGCGGAACCACCCGGACGCGCAGTGCCCTAGCGGACCACGAGCAGGACGACGATCGCGAGCACGACGGCGACCGCAACGGCGATCGCGGTGAGCCGGGCAGCGTTGCGGCCGGGGGCGCGCTCGCCGCTGCTCTCGGCAAACGCCCGGAACTGCGCGGTGCTCGCCGAGGAGTCCGGGACAGCGCGAAACTCTCCGGTGCTCAGCGGCCGGCCGGTGCCCGCGGATGAAGCGTGGTCTTCCTGGGACATGGCCATGACTGTAGCTGATGGGAGCCGCGAGATCTGCCCGCTCGGCCGAGATCACACCAGCCGGCCGGGGTTACTCGCCGGTTCCCGGCGGCAGCGAGTCGGGCCTGTTGACGAGGCGCGACAGGACGATCACGCTGCGCGTGCGAACGACGAACTGCTCGGCCCCGATCCGCTCGACCACCTGCTCGAAATGCCGGACGTCGGACGCCCTGATATGCAGCAGCGCATCCGCCTCCCCGGTTATCGTGCAGGCGTCGATCACCTCCGGGTGCTTGCTCACGGCAGCGGCGATGTCCGCTGGCGACGTCCTGCCCCGGCAGAACAGCTCCACGTAGGCCTCAGTGGTCCAGCCGAGGGCCGACGGGTCGACCCTGGCCGAGAATCCGGTGATGGCGCCGGATGAGCGCAGCCGGTCCACCCGGCGCTTGACCGCGGGCGCCGACAGCCCGACCAGCGTGCCCACCTCCGCGTACGTGGCACGGGCGTCCTCGACCAGCGCGACGACGATCCGCTTGTCCAGCTCGTCGAACGCCATCAGCACTCTCCTGGCATCTGGTCCCGCCTACAGCCCCCGATCCTGCCATTCCGCGCTGCTAGCCGGGCCGAGCAGGCTGAGATGGCCGCGCCGCGCTCGCGACCCGCGCGCGGCCGCCCGCGGATGCACTGGCCATCGCGATCGCGCTACCGCGCTACCGGCCCCGCCCCGGCGGCGGGCTGCTCGATCATTGCCGCGCGCAGCACCGCAAGCTCGCCTGGACGCACGCCGTGGCTCAGCAGGTAGCCGTCCGCCGAGCCGGCCGCCGCCCTGGCCCTGGCCAGCACGTCCAGGATCAGCTCCGGCGGGCTGCCCAGCAGCCCGGCAGTGAGCTGGTCCCCGAGGCCGCTGCTCGCCTTGAGCTGCCCGATGGCCGCTGTTGTCTCGGGATCCAGGAAGCTGCCGCTGAGCGCGTAGTCGGCTGCGATGATCTCATCAGGAACGCCGAGCGCGGCGAGGGCCAGCGCGATCACGATGCCCGTCCGGTCCTTGCCGGCACTGCAGTGCACGAGCGCGGGCAGGCCGTCAGCGGCGCACAGCTGCCGGATCGCCGCCCCGATGGCGTCCCCGCGCTCCTCGATCATGTGCCGGTAGATCGCATCCAGTTCGGCGGGCAGTTCCTGCAGGTCGCCGTCGAGTATCGAGAGGTGCACAACTCGCGCGCCGAGCCCGTCGCCGACGCAGGGCGCGATCTCGGCCTCGATGGGCGTGCGCAGATCGAGCACCGTGCGCAGCCGCACGCCGCCGAGCAGCTCGATCCCGCCGGCGCCGATCCGGTGCAGGGCGTCTGAGCGCAGCAGCGTACGCCACCGCAGGGTGCCGCCGCTGGCCGGATAACCGCCCACATCCCGCAGGTTGAACGTGCCCGGCAGCGCGATGTGCCGTCCCTGCGCGGCCGCGATGGCCTGCATGACCTGACCGATCTCGCCAGATATCTGCATCAGGATCGCGCTCCGTCCCGGCTGGTGCTGGCAGTCGCACGATCTCACGGCCGGCCACCGCGCCGCCGGCATACTCCGCGGGGAGTACGCCGGCGCGAGTAGCCCGGCAGGAAAGAGCCTGCCAGCGTACGACGCTCTGGCGGGCGGCGGCAGCGAGGCTGGAGGGACGCAGCACTTCCGTCACTCGCAGGAGAAAGATTCTATGTCGTGCTGTGTTCCGGTCGGGTCGTCGCGGTCAAGGCGGCGGTGCTGAACCTGCTGTCCATCAGTGCCGCCTACGGGGTGCTGATCCTGGTCACCCAGCAGCACGGCGCGGGTGATCTCCGCGGCCGCAGCGATCATGGTGGTGGTCTTCCTGTCCTTCGTGCTCGGCGCGAATGTGTAACAGGTGCCCGCCGGCCCTGCGGCGGCCTGCCGTCCGGATTCCGCCGCGATATCGTCATCGCTGGAGATGGGATGGCAGCTGATGACGCGAATCGGCAACATGTACGGACCGGACGCCACGTTCCTCGGCGTGCCCGGCGCTGACCTGGCGGATCAGGAATCCTGGGCGGGCGCCGATATCGTGATCATCGGTGCGCCGTTCGACGGCGGCACGTCGCACCGGCCGGGCGCGCGGTTCGGCCCGCAGGCGATCCGGTTCACCGATTACCTGCCGCATGACGGCTCGCGGCCGCATCTCGCGCTCGGCGTGGATCCGCTGGCCGAGCTGACGATCGCTGACGCCGGGGATGTGGAGATGCCGTCCGGCGACACCGAGCTGTCCCTGCGCAGGCTCGAGCAGGCCGTCCTGACGGCGCGCCAGGGCGGCGCCATCCCGGTCATACTCGGCGGCGATCACACCGTCACCTTCCCTGACGCGACCGGCGTGGCCAGGCACGTCGGCTGGGGCCGGCTGTCGATGATCCACTTTGACGCCCATGCCGACACCGGCAACACCCAGTTCGGCTCGCTGTACGGGCACGGCACGCCGATGCGCCGGCTGATCGAGTCCGGCGCCGTACGCGGCGACCGCTTCCTCCAGGTCGGGCTACGCGGCTACTGGCCGGAGCCGGAGACGCTCAGCTGGATGGCCGCCCAGCGGATGCGCAGCTTCGAGATGACCGAGGTGGTGGCCAGGGGCCTCGATGACTGCCTGACCGAGGCCTTCGGGATCGCCACCGACGAGTGCGACGGGGTGTTCCTGTCCGTGGATGTGGACGTGGTGGATCCCGGGCTGGCGCCGGGCACCGGAACGCCGGAGCCGGGCGGCCTGTCCAGCAGGCAGCTGCTCGACGCCGTCCGCCGGATCGCGATGGAGCTCCCCGGTCGCCGGAATCGACGTGGTCGAGGTCGCTCCGCCGTACGACCATGCCGAGGTCACTGCCTTCCTGGCCAGCCGGGTGGTGCTGGAGGCGCTGTCCGGCATCGCCTGGCGCCGCCGGCGGCTGGCTGCCGACCCGGCCCGGCCGGCCAGGGACCCGGCCGGGCCGCTGCTGGACGGTCGCGGCGAGCCCGCCGGCTAGCGGCGGAGAGCTCCCGGCTGGCTGCCTGACATGCGGTTTATGTGCCGATAGGCCGGCTGACGCGGCCAGCCCGGAAGATCAAGACGACTTATAGTTAATGGATGCTGGATGTCACCAGGCTCCGGGTGCTCGTCGCGGTCGCCCGGTACGGCTCGGTGACCGCCGCTGCCCGCGCCCTGAACTACGCCCAGCCGTCGATCAGCCATCACATAGCCCGGCTCGAGTCGGAGACCGGTGCCCGGCTGCTGGAGCGGGCCGGGCGCGGCGTCCGGCTGACCGAAGCGGGCAAGCTGCTGGCGGAGCGGGCGGAGGAGATCATCGGCCGGCTGGACGCCGCGGAGGCCGAGCTGGCCGCGCATGTCGGCCTGCGGGAAGGCCGGGTCCGGCTGGCTGCCTTCCCGTCCGCGCTGGGGACGATCGTTCCGGCCGCCGCGGCGCGGCTGGAGGCGGAGACTCCCGGCATGGACCTCATGCTGACGGAGGCCGAACCGCCCGAGGCGCTGCGCATGCTCCGGGCCGGCTACGTCGACGTGGCCCTGGTGTTCCAGCACTACCAGCAGGACGTTGACGCGAGCCCGCCGACGGCCGAGGACGAGGGCATGCGCGGCCGCCTGATCCTCGATGAGGCGGTCTACCTCGTCACCGCCGCCCGTGGCCAGGCCGGCCACGGCGGCGACCTCGCCGCCTATGCCGGGCACCGGTGGATCGCCGGCTGCGAGCGCTGCCGCGGCTACCTGATCCGCCAGTGCGCGATCGCCGGGTTCACGCCCAAGGTCGCCTTCACCACCGATGACTACGTTGCCGTGCAGGCCCTGGTCGCGGCCGGGCTCGGGGTTACCACGCTGCCCTGCCTGTGCCTGCGGGCCGCCCGGCACCCGGGCATCACGACCGCGGCGCTGCCCGGCGCCCGGCGGCACGTCTTCGCCATGACCTACGGTGACCCGCCGGACCCGCCCGCCACCGCCCGCCTGATCAGCGTGCTGTCCGAGGTAGCCGCCGGGCCGGACGCGGGCGCCGCCGGCGAAGGCCCGGCCTGCTCGGGCTCGCCGTCCGGCACTCCGGCCGCCGACCTGGCCGCGTCCATGAGCTGACCGCAGCTCAGATGACGGCGGCCCGGTCCGCCCAGTACGGATCACGCAGCCGCCGCCTGAGCAGCTTGCCGCTCGGGTCGCGCGGCAGCTCGGCCATGAAGTCGATCGACTTCGGCCACTTCATCCGGGCTAGCCTGCCCTCCAGCGAGGCCAGGATCCCGGCCGCGAGCTCGTCCCCGGGCTCCGCTCCCGGCATCGGCTCGACGACCGCCTTGACCTGCTCTCCCCATTCTTCATCCGGGATGCCGAAGACGGCCACATCCGCGACCCCGGGGTGCATGATGATCTCCGCCTCGACCTCGGCGGGATAGATATTCGCGCCGCCAGAAATGATCATGTCCGACTTGCGGTCGCAGAGGAACAGATAGCCGTCCTCGTCCAGGAAGCCGATATCCCCGACGGTGAAGTAGCCCCGGAGCCGGTTCGCTGCCGTCTTCTCCGGGTCATCCTTGTACTCGAAATCGGAGCTGCCCATCTTCAGGTAGATCGTGCCGGGAACTCCGGGCGGGCACGGGCTGCCGTCCGCGTCGGCCACCATGACCTCGCTGACCGGCCATGGCCGGCCCACGGTGCCCGGCCGCTCCAGCCACTCCCGCGGCGCGGCGATGGTCCCGCCCCCCTCCGTGGCGGCGTAATACTCCCAGACGCACGGCCCCCACCAGTCCAGCATCGCCTGCTTGATCCCGACCGGGCACGGCGCCGCGGCGTGGATCAGCCACCGCATCGAGGACAGGTCGAAGCGCCGCCGCTTCTCCTCCGGCAGCGAGAGCATCCGCTTGAACTGGGTCGGCACCATGTGCGAGCTGGTGACCCGGTACTTCTCCACCAGGGCCAGCGCCCGCTCGGCGTCCCAGGAATCCATGCACACAAGCGTGTGGCCCATATGCAGGGCGCCGCCGCCGAATACCGTCACGGCGGTGTGGTAGTTCGGCGAGGTCAGCAGGTGCACGTTCGGCGCCCCGCGGGTGATGCCGAAGAACTGGAGCAGCGCCGACCCCAGGTCGGCTGCCTCGTCGGGATCCATCCCGGACAGCGGCCGGCGGACCCCTTTAGGCCGGCCGGTGGTGCCCGAGGTGTAGTGCATCGTCGCGCCAGCCGTGCGGTCCGCCGGCAGGCTGTCCGGCTGGCCGCTGCGCAGCTGCGCCACTGGCGTGAAGCCGGGCACCTCGCCGAAGCAGAACCGTCCGCCTGCGCCGATCCCGGCGAGGTCGGCCGCGGCCGTCCCGAGCGAGGCATACCGCTCGTGCACGAACACGGCCCTCGCCTCGCAGTCAGCGATGATGTAAGCGGCCTCCCGCGGCGTGAAATGCCAGTTAACCGGCGTCAGATACCAGCCGGCCTGGATCGCCGCCAGGTTGACCTCCAGGGCCGTTGCCCCGTTCGGCAGGATCGCGGCGATAGCGTCGCCCGCCTTCAGGCCACGGGCGCGCAGTCCGTGCGTGACCTGGTTGACCCGCGCGAGCAGGTCACCCGCGAGGTGCCGAGTGCCGTCCTCCTCGACCACGGCGATCCAGCCGGGGTTCTCCGCCGCTCGCCGCCAGAACCCGAGCGATCCCACCGTCACCTCCCAGACCCCCCGTCGTGCGCTACTCCGCAGCAGAGCATGTGCCGGTTTGGCCGGACAAGTGGCTCCTGCGCCGCTGACGGGTCGCCCGGAGGGGCTTACCTGCGCGGCCCGGTCGGCTGGAAGGCCGCCGCCTCGCGGTAGCCCGGGTCGTATTCCGGCTGGCGCCCGCCGACCAGCGCCAGAACGCAGCCGAGAGCCAGCAGGATGACACCTGCGAGCCCGGCCGGGAGCGGGATCCGCGCCGTGACCAGGCTGGCCCGGCTGCTGGCCGACTTCGCCGCCGCGGCGAGGACGGCCACGCTGGCCTGGTCCATGGCCAGGTCGCCCCGGAAGAGAGTGAGCACCCGCGCCCCGCCGCCGCGCAGGCTCAGGTCCTCGTCGCTGCTGCGGTCAACCACCTGGCCGGTGACCGGCTCCACCCAGTAGGTCGTCGTGGTCCGGTAGAACTCACCCAGCGTGACGGAAGCCTGGTCCGCCAGCCCGACCAGCCTGCCGGGCAGCGTCTGGGTCCGGAACCGCGTGGCAGGTACCTGCTCGACGAACTTGTCGGTAGCCAGGCCGTCGATGACGGCGGTGCCCGCGTACCTGGCCGGCTCCGGCCTGAGCAGGGTGGTATCGAAGACGTTGTAGGTCGCGTGCCGCGTCCCGAATGGCCAGGCGTAGCCCTGGCCGGACACCCGCACGCCGGATTTCCCGCCGACGGACGTTGCGCAGCAGTCGATCAGCAGGCCTGAGCGCCGGCTGAAGGCCAGCCGCTGCGTCAGCTGCTGGTACGCCAGCCGGCTGGTCTCGTCGTACCAGTAGCTGAACTGATTCCAGACCGCGCGGCCGGCACTGCCGCCCGCCTGGTCGCCCTCAACCGTCACGGTATCCCGCATGGTGACCCCGGTCAGTTCCCTGAGCAGGGTGGGGTTGAAATACGTGACGTCCGGCGCGACGTAGGTCGAGACCTGGTACTGATTCAGCGGCGACTTGATCGCCTGGTCAGCCACGTAGAAGCGGAGTACCAGCGCCGACACGAGCAGGAAGGAGCCCAGACCGGCCGCGAGCAGCCCGAGAGCGCGCCGCATCAGGGCTGACCGTAGTTGTAGAGCTGGGCATTCGCCGGCTTGCCGTTCGCGATCCCGAGCAGGACCGTGCTGGCCACCAGCCCCGCTCCGATGGCCAGGATCGCGCCGATCGCGACCGCCACCAGCAACCGGGCCATCAGCCGCTCCCTTCCCGAGTGAATATCGACGAGCGTAACCGCAAGCCCGGTAACCAGTGGAAAGCATCACGAAAATGTGATGTGCGGGATAATTCGGTCGCTGCTTACGCCGCTGCCGAGATCTCTGCCGCCAGCAGCGCGCCGAGCTTCCCAGCAGGCCTCGAGATCCGGCCGGCCGGGCTGGCCGAGCACGCTGACGGCCGGCCGGATCCGCCGCCAGCTCAGGCCGCCGGCAATGCTCTCCACCGAGCGCACGGCGCCGGCCGTGTCCAGGTTGCCGTGCACGTACAGGGCGTACGGCCGCCGCCGGGTGGCCTCCAGGCACGGGTAGTAGATGCCATCGAAGAAGTGCTTGAGTGCGCCGGACATGTAACCGATGTTCGCGGGCGTGCCGAGCAGGTAGGCATCCGCGCCGAGCACGTCGGCCGCGCCCGCGGTCAGCGCGGGCCTGGTCACGACCTCAACCCCGTCGACCTCGTCTGTCCCGGCCCCGGCCGCGGCGGCCTCGAACATGGCCTGCAGGGCCGGCGATGAGGTGTGGTGGACGATCAGCAGGCGGCCCATGGGCCCGCAGCATAGCGGCCAGCCCGCCGTCCGATCGGTGCGCCAGGCCGCCTGCACGGGAAGCCGGGCGGCCCGGACCCGGCTACGCTGACGCCATGCGCTCGGCCGCCTGGCTCATCCTCGACGCCTGCTGCGTTTTCGCATTCGTCGCGATCGGCCGGCACACGCACCATGACGGTGACAGCCTGGCCGGCCTGTGGCACACCTCGTGGCCCTTCCTGGCCGGCCTCGCCGCGGGCCTGCTGGCCAGCAGGGCCTGGCGCCAGCCGGTCGCGATCGTCCCGGCCGGCCTGGGCGCCTGGCTCGGCGCGGCCGGCCTCGGCATGATCGTCAGGGTGCTGGCGGGCCAGGGTACGGCGGCGGCCTTCGTCCTGGTCGCGTTCGCCTTCCTGGCCCTGTTCCTGCTGGGCTGGCGGGTCGTGGCCCGGATACTGGTCACCCGGCTGCGCGCGCTGAGCTGAGCGCGGCCGTCAGTCACGGACCAGCTCGATCCGGACCAGTTCAGCGCCGGCCGCATCGGCGGCACGCGCGGCCGCGCGGCGCGAGGTGAGGCGCCGGAACCTCTCGTGCTGCCGGCCAGGCTGGGGCACTTGACCTATTCGGGCGTCCGGCGCGCAGGCGTCATGGCGCGGACGCCGAGAGCCGCTGGTGGCGGATCCTCGTCATGAACGGCGGCAGAAGAGGGAACAAAGTCAGCAGAGCGGGAAACGGCGGCAGCTCGCTCACCAGTTCCCGACCTTGCCACTGCCGTCACGCGAGACTTAGACTGAACATTCAGTCAACCGCGTGAGGAGCGCGCTATGGCCATGGATCAGGCCACACCCCTTGATGCCGCCGCCGTCAGCACTGACGCAGGCCAGCTCATCCAGCAGACACCAGCAGCCGAGCCGGGGCTAGCCAGGCCGCGCGCCGGTCAGCCGCTGAGCGGCCAGTCGCGCCCCGTTAGCACGCAGCATGTGGCCGCGCGGCCAGCTGCCTCGGCGCAGCATCGCCCGCAGCCGCCGACTGCCGGGTCCTCCAGGCAGAATGGCCGCCCCTCGTCCGGGGATGAGGAGCGTGCCCGGCTCAGGCTCGCCGGGATCATCGACGATCAGGAAGAGATCTTCGTCCGGCGCCAGCCCGAGTCGCTGCGGCTGGCCGGCCGGGCCAGCGGCTCGCTGGCCGGCGGCGTTACCTCCAGCTGGCAGATCACCCGGCCGCAGCCGGTGTGGCTCAGCCATGGCCAGGGCTCCCGGATCTACGACGTGGACGGCAACGAGTACGTCGACCTGCACGGCGGCTATGGCGCTGCCCTGGCCGGACATGGCCACCCGGCGATCGTCGAGGCCGTGCGCTCGCAGGTCGGCCTGGGTACCCACTTCGCTCAGCCCACGCGCACGGCGATAGCCGTGGCCGAGGAACTCTCCCGCCGGTTCGGGCTGCCGCAGTGGCGGTTCGCCAACTCGGGCACCGAGGCCACCATGGACGCGGTGCACCTGATGCGCGCGATCACCGGCCGTGACCTGATCATCAAGGTGGAGGGCTGCTACCACGGCCATCACGACTCGGTCCAGGTGTCCGTCTGCCCGGAGGCCGACGACATCGGCCCGGCGGACCGGCCCCTCTCCGTGCCGTCCAGCACCGGCATCCCGAAGGCGATCACCGACCTCACCCTGATCGTCGGCTTCAACGACCTGGTCGCGGTGAAGCGCGTGCTGGAGGAGAACCCCGGCCAGGTCGCGGGCATGATCGTCGAGCCGATCATGATGAACGCGGGCATCATCCTGCCCGAGCCCGGCTACCTGGCCGGGCTGGCCGACCTGCTGCACGCCCATGGGTCGCTGCTGGCCTTCGACGAGGTCAAGACCGGGCTCACGGCCGGTCCCGGCGGCGCGACCGGCTTGACCGGCGTCACCCCGGACATCGTCTGCCTGGCCAAGGCGATCGGCGGCGGCGTCTCGGTGGCCGCCATCGGCGGCACGGCCGCGGTGATGAGTCATGTGGCCAGCGGCGATTACGAGATGGTCGGCACCTTCAACGGGAATCCGCTGGCCATGGCGGCCTGCCGGGCGATGCTCTGCTCGGTGGCCACGCCGGATGCGTACGACCGGCTGGAGCGGCTGCGGCTGCGAGCCGTCGAGGGCGTGCAGCGCGCTATCGACCAGAACGGCCTGCAGGCGCGCGTCGTCTCCGTCGGCGCGAAGGGCTGCGTGGTGTTCTCCGCTGAGCCGGTCCGCGACTTCCGCGACTTCCTGGGCGTCGACGATCAGTACAGCCAGGCGCACTGGCTGTTCCAGCACAACGGCGGGGTCTTCCTGCCGCCCTGGGGCAAGAGCGAGCAGTGGCTGATCTCCGTCCAGCATGATGAGACGGATATCGACCTGTTCGTCGACAATTTCGCCGCTTTCGCCGCCGCAGTGGGCGGCTGATCCAGCGGCGGGCGGCCGACCCGCTGAACTGGTCCTCAACGCCACCTAACGCCGTTCAGGCCCGTGATCACCGGATTGCTCCGGACTCAGCGCGGCGCGTGCGCCTCCCCCGTGGTGCGCGCGCCGCCCGGCGGCCGGCCGCCCGCTCCCGGGCCGGCCGGCCGCCGGAAATTTCGGGTCGCGGCAAATGGCCGGCGGAGGAGGATAATGGGCCTACTCCGCAACGGGAACTGGCGCCGGATGGCCTTTCACCGGGTGCCGCGAGACCCCCGAGCCCGCGCCCGCGCGGGACCCCGGGTCTTGCGCCCGCGGGCCGGCCGGTGTAGGTCTATGCGGATAAGAACCGTCGGCTGACGGAATGTTCAGTCAGGACGCGGGGAGGCCGGGCAGATGCACCCACGAGAAGGCTGGCAGCCGGATGGCACCCGCCGGCGCTCCGGCCTCTCGCGGCGCGACCTGCTCCGGCGCGGGACGGCGGCCGCGGTGCTGGCCGGGGGCGGCGGGACGCTGCTCGGCGCCTGCGCGCCGTTCCTGACCGGTGGCACCTCGCTGCCGCTCCCCCGGCCGGGCAACCCGGTCACCTGGCCGACCGGGGACAACAAGGCCATCGCCAGCGGCCTGCGGCCGGAGACCGGGGCCGCGCTGCAGGTCTACAACTGGGTCGCGTACGTGAACCAGGCCTGCGTGAACAACTTCGCCAAGAAGTACAACTGCAAGGTCGACGTCACCACGTTCAACACGATGGACGAGGCGCTCTCCAAGCTGCGCAGCGGGCTCAAGTTCGACGTGTTCATGGGCGTCACCGTGGATGTGCTCGGCCAGCTGATCGCCTCGAAGCTGATCCAGCCGCTCAATCACAGCTACATTCCGAACATCACCCAGGCGTGGCCGGACTTCACCAACCCGTTCTACGACCAGGGCTGGCAGTACACGGTGCCGTACACGATCTACACCACCGGCATCTCCTGGCGTAAGGATTACGTGCACGAGAATCCGTACGCCATGAAGAACGCGTGGGCGATGCCCTGGCAGCCCAAGTACAAGGGCAAGGTCGCGATCCTGGATGACTACCGGGAGGGCATCAGCCTCGGGCTGATGAAAAACGGGATCTTCGATCTCAACACCACCAGCAAGAGCCAGATCGACCTGTCCCGCCGCTCGCTGCAGGACCTGGTCAGCCTGGTTGACGTGCACATCGACAACAACGACTACACCGAGGTGCCGGACGGCCAGACCTGGATCCATCACGCCTGGTCCGGCGATATGGCGGCGGCCGCCTCGTACATGCCCAAGGGGACGCCGGTGGAGGTGGTCGGCTACTGGTTCCCGACTGACGGGAAGGGCCCGGTGGCGAACGACACCAACACCGTCCTGCGCTCGGCCAGCAATCCGGTGCTGGCCCATCTCTTCCTGAATTACTTCCTCGACCTGCCCAACGCGCTGGAGAACATCAGCTTCAACGGCTACATGCAGCCGCTGACCGAGGTGACGCCACAGCGGCTGGTCAAGGAGCAGATCCTGCCGCCCAGCCTGATGTCCACGGTCGTGCTGCCGTCGTACTTCCGGCGCGGCGTCTCACAGCTGCAGCTCCCCGTCGACGCCGATGCCCTGTGGCAGCAGGCCTGGCTCGTCGCGAGCAACGGGATCTAGCGATGGCGATCCAGGCCCCGCCGCAGCCCCCGGGCGCTCCCAGCGCGCCGGGCGCACCTGGCCGCCCCGCCAGGTCCCGGCGCCCCGCTCAGCCCGCCCGCGCGTTCTGGATCCTGCTGGCGGCGCCCGGCATCCTGTGGCTGGCCATCCTGTTCATCGTCCCGTTCTACGCCGTGCTGGCCATCGGCGAGGGCAAGCTGAACCGGCTCTACGAGTCGCCCGTCGCGGTCTACAACCCGCTGGACTGGAGCTCGGCGAACCTGTCCAACGTCATGCACGACCTGTTCGGCGCAGGCGCCTTCGCCGGGCCCATCGCCGTCAGGACGGTCATCTACGTCGTCGCCGCCTCGCTGCTCTGCCTGATCATCGGCTACCCCGCCGCCTACTTCGTCAGCCGGTTCGCCGGGCGGCGCAAGGGCCTGTTCCTGGTGCTGCTGATCGCCCCGTTCTGGATCAGCTACATGATGCGGATGCTGGCGTGGATTGACCTGCTGCAGACCAACGGATACGTGAACAGGGCACTGCTGGACCTGCACCTGATCGGCACCCCGGTGAACTGGCTCGGCGGGCACTCGTTCACGGTGATCCTGGGCCTGGTCTATGGTTACATCCCCTACCTGATCCTGGTGCTGTTCGCCGGGCTCGACCGGATCGACCCCGCTCTGATCGAGGCCGGGCGCGACCTCGGCCTGGGCCGGGCGCGTACCTTCCTGCGCGTCACCCTGCCGCTGTCCCGGCAGCCGATCCTGACCGCGATGCTCATCACCGTGCTGCCGATGGTCGGCGACTACTTCACCAACCAGTTGCTGTCCGGCGCGCCGAGCACCTCCATGATCGGCAACCTGATCGAGGGCCAGCTCGGGACGCCCGGGCTGGAGGGCCAGGGCGCGATCTTGTCCCTGCTGGTGCTCCTCATCCTGCTCGTGCCGATGATCTACTACGTCGTCGCCACGCACCGGGCATCCCAGGAGGCGTCGTGAGCAGTGCAACGGCAACGCCGGTAGCCGCCAGCCCCGCGACGGCCACGGACGGCAGCCCGAAGATCCGGGGGTGGCGGAATCCGTGGCGGCGCCCGTGGTTCCTGGAGACCTTTACCTGGCTCTACCTGGTCTGGTCGCTCGTCCCGATCGCCATCGCCGTGCTGTTCTCGTTCAACAAGGGCAAGTCACAGGCCACCTTCCAGGGCCTGTCCATGAGGTGGTATTACACCGACCCGGTGAACTCGGTCTGGCACAATCCGCAGCTGCACAGTGCCGTTTTCGTCACCCTGAAGCTGTCGGCCTACACCACGCTCATCGCGGTCCCGATCGGCGTGGCCTTCGCGCTCGGCATCAACCGCTGGCATGGCAAGATCCCGCTGAGTTTCAACTTCGTGATGATCCTGTCGTTCGTGGTGCCGGAGCTGATCTTCGGCGTGGCGATGTTCTTCGTCTTCACCCAGCTGTTCTCCGGCGTCGGCCTGGGCACCCTGGCTGAGATACTCGGCCTGGTGACGTGGAACGTCAGCTGGCCGGCCATCATCGTCCAGGCGCGCCTGGTCACCATCGGACGGCAGTACGAGGAGGCATCGGCGGACCTGGGCTGCACGCAGCTGCAGACCATGCGCCGGGTGATGCTGCCGCTGCTCACGCCGGCCATCTTCGCCAGCGCGATCCTGGTCTTCTCCGGGGTCATCGATGATTTCGTCATCGTGGACCTGCTGTCGTCCAACGCGACGAATACGCCGATGTCGGTGATCATCTACTCGACCCAGCACGGCGGCAACGGCGGCCCGGCCCTGAACGCGCTGGCCACGATCATGCTGGTGATGTCCTTCATCGTGGCCGGAGCGGGCTTCCTCGGCTACCGGTGGATGACCAGGGGCCAGCGGATCGACGGCCGGCAGGCACTGGCCACGATCGCCGGCGCCGAGAGCTAGCCGCCGGTCAGCTGGCCTTCAGCGCATCCTCGTCCACGACGTCCGGGCTGACGTCCGCACCGAGGTCGGCGGCCTGGCCGCCGCCGGCCAGCACCCGCAGCGCATCGGCGGCCAGGAACGCCTGCACCGGCGTTCCCTGCGCCAGCGCCTCCTGGGTCCCGTCGTTCTGCACCAGCGCCTGCAGCTCGTGCCCGGCGGCCAGGCGCAGGAAGACCTGGGTGGCGGAGCCCAGGTAGACCAGCCGCTCGACCATCGCCGGCACCCGGTTGGGCCCGGCTGAGCCGTACTCCTCGACCCGGACCCGCTCGGGCCGGATGACGGCGTGCGCGTGGTCCGGCGCGTCCGCCCCGCCGTGCTCGCAGGCCAGCACCGACTCGCCCAGCCTGACCTCGCAGTGCGCGCCGGGCCCGCGGGCGATCACGTCCACCTTCATCAGGTTGGAGACGCCGAGGAAGTCGGCCACGTAGGTGTCGGCCGGCTCCTCGTAGACCTCGGTCGGGCTGCCCAGCTGGACGATCTTGCCCTCCCGCATGACCGCGAGCCGGTCGGACATCGTCAGCGCCTCTTCCTGATCGTGCGTGACGTACAGGAAGGTGATGCCGACCTTCTCCTGCAGCGCCTTCAGCTCGACCTTGAGCGAGCGCCGCAGCTTGGCGTCGAGCGCGCCGAGCGGCTCATCCAGCAGCAGCACGGCGGGCTGCAGCACCAGCGCCCTGGCCAGTGCCACCCGCTGCTGCTGGCCGCCGGACAGCTGGCCGGGGCGGCGCTTCTCGAAGGCACGCAGCCGCACCAGGTCCAGGGCCGTGCCGACCCGGCTTTCCATCTCGGACTTCGGCAGCTTCCGGTTGCGCAGCCCGAATGCGACGTTGTCGAACACGGTGAGGAAGGGGAACAGGGCGTAGCTCTGGAAGACCGTATTGACGTTGCGCTTATGCGGCGGCACGGCGGAAACATCGACGCCGTCCAGCAGGATCTTGCCGGCGGTCGGCTGCTCGAAGCCCGCGATCAGCCGCAGGGTGGTGGTCTTGCCGCAGCCGGAGGGCCCGAGGAGGGAGAAGAATTCCCCGCTGGCGATATCCAGGCTGATGTCATCGACGGCTGCCTCGTGAAAGCGCTTGGTCAGCGACACGAGCTCAATGCGACCACCGGGCATATCGACCGCCCCTCAGAGTTCTCCGGCCTGCCTCGCCTCGATCCGGCCCGGAGTCCAGCTAAACCCGAGCCGCTCAGCGATAAAGAGCATGCATAGCCTGAAAGCACCCGCCGGGTCAACCACCGGGTCATCCAGGGCTATCTGGATCGTCAGCCCGTCCAGCAGCGCCGACAGGGCAATGGCGAAGCCGGCCGGGTCCACCCTGGCGAACTCGCCCGCCTCCTGCCCGGCCAGCACCAGCTCGCTGATGACCTCGCGCCAGCGATCATCTGACTTCCGCCGGACGCTCGCCACCTCGGCGTTCCTGGCCGCCTGCGCCCAGAAGTCGAGCCACAGCGTCCAGGAATCGTCCGGCTCCGGCGGGTCGCCGGGCAGCAAGCTCATCGCGACGATTTCCTCGAGCCGGGCCGCCGCGGTCGGCAGCTCGTTCATCCGCTGCTGGCCGACGGCATACCAGGCGTCCTCGTAGTACCTGATGGCCTCGGTGAGCAGCTGATCCTTAGTCTTGAAGTAGTAGATGACCAGGGCAGGGCTGATCCCGGCCCGCTCGGCCACGTCAGCGATCCTGGTCTCGGCATAGCCGCGCTCGGAGATCACCTCGAGCGCCGCCTTCAGCATCTGGGCACGCCGCTGATCGGCGGTGCCCGTGGCCTCGGCGGTGGCCCCAGTCCGGTCGGTCATCGCGGCAATCCTCTCCACCCACTTGTCGTCACGGTATCAGCTTTCTAAACTGAACATTCAGTCAAACAGTGGCCCGCGCGGCGGCGCCAGACTCACGGAAGGCGGACTCATGGCCGCAACATACGACGCGATCGTGGTGGGCGGAGGCCATAACGGGCTAGTTGCCGCCGCCTATCTCGCCAGGTCTGGTGCCAGGACGCTCGTGCTGGAGGGCCGGCCCAAGACCGGCGGGGCCGCGACGACCGAGGCGCCGTGGCCTGATGCCCCCGAATTCAAGGTGACACGACTCTCCTACGTGATGAGCCTGCTGCCGCCGACGATCATCAAGGACCTCGAGCTCGAGCGGCACGGCTACAAAATCTATCCGATGGGCCCCTACTACCAGGCATTCCCCGAGGGCGGGTCGATCAAGCTCTACGCGGACGACGCCAGGCGCAACCACGAGGAGGTGTCCAGGTGGTCCAAGAAGGACGCGGATGCCATGCCGAAGTGGGATGCCTGGCTGGCCGGGCTCGCCGACGTGCTCGGCCCGCTGCTGCTCACCGTGCCGCCGGCGCTCGGCTCGCGCAAGCCGCGTGACCTGGCCGGCACGCTGCGGCTGGCGTGGCGCAACCGCGGCCTGGATGTCCGGACGATCGCCGACGTGACCCGGCTGATGACCATGAGCATCGCCGACCTGCTCGACGACTGGTTCGAGTCTCCCCAGGTCAAGGGCGCACTGGCGGTCAATGGCGTGATCGGGACCTGGGCGGGGCCGTACGAGCCGGGCACCGCCTACGTGATGGCGCACCACTCGATCGGCGACGTCGGCGACGGCCACCTCGGCAACTGGGGCTTCCAGGAAGGCGGCATGGGCGGCGTGTCCAGCGCCATCGAGCTGGCCGCCCGCAGCCACGGCGCGCAGATCCGCACCCAGGCCAGGGTCGCGCGGGTCATCATCGAGAACGGCCGGGCCGTGGGCGTGACCCTCGACAACGGGGACGAGATCCGCGCGAAGGTTGTCGTTTCGACACTGCACCCGCGCACGGCCTTCCTGGAGCAGGTGGGCGAGGAGAACCTGCCGCCGGACTTCGCCGCCGACATCAGGCACTGGAAGACGCGCAGCGGCGTGGTGAAGATCAACCTGGCGCTGTCCGAGCTGCCCGATTTCATCGCCGATCCCGGCTCGCAGCTGCAGGAGCACCACACCGGCTCGGTGGAGATGGCCCCCACCATGGAGTACATCGAGCGCGCCTTCCAGGACGCCCGCGACGGACGCCCGGCGGCCCGGCCGTTCAGCGACGGCGTGATCCCGACCACCTTCGACAAGGCGCTCTGCCCGGAGGGCACGCACATCATGTCGCTGTTCACCCAGTGGGTGCCGGATGACTGGAACGAGCAGCCGCACACCGCCGAGCTCGAGCACTACGCGGACCGCATGATCGACTGCTACAACGAGCTCGCGCCCAACTTCAAGGCCTCGATCCTGCACCGGGACATCGTCGGGCCCTACCAGATGGAGCACGAGTACGGCCTGGTCGGCGGGAACATCTTCCACGGCGAGCTCTCCCTCGAGCAGCTGTTCCACATGCGCCCGGCCCCCGGCTACGCCGACTACCGGACGCCCGTGCCCGGCCTGTACTACGGCAGCTCGGCCACGCACGCGGGCGGCGGCGTCTGCGGCATCCCCGGCTGGCAGGCAGCCAGGGCCGCCATCGGCGACCGGAAGGCCGCTCAGCGGACCCGCCAGCTGCGCAAGGTCACCGGGCGGTCATGACCGCCCGGTCCACCGCGAAACGGCCCCCGGACGCTGACCGGGGCGCGCCGCCGGCCGCCCTGCGCGCGATGCTCGAGGCGAGGACCGTCGCGCTGGTCGGCGCATCGCCCCGGCCGGGCACCTTCGGCGAGCGGATGGTCGAGGAGGTGGCCAGGAGCCCGGCCGCGCCCGAGTTCTTCCTGGTGAACCCGAAGTATGCCGAGATCGGCGGGCGACGCTGCTACCGGTCGCTCGCTGAGCTGACCGGTCCGGTCGACCTCGTGCTGCTCGGCGTTCCCGACGCGGCGCTCGAGCAGCAGCTCATCCTGGCCGCGAGCCGCGGCGACCGGTCAGCCGTGATCTTCGGCAACGCCGTATCTGACCCTGATGAGAATGCCGTCACTGACCCTCATGAACAGGGCTGGGCTGGCCGTCCTGTCCCCCCGGGCCAGCCCAGCCCGCCCCCGGCGCCGCGCCTGCCCGGGCCGCCCGGCCTGCCCTGCGCGACCGGCTGGCCGCGATCGCCCGGTCGGCCGGGATGGCGGTCTGCGGCGCGGGCTGCATGGGCTTCGTGAACGTCAGCCGCGGCCTGCGCGCGATCGGCTACACCGAGCCTGACCCGCTCCCGGCCGGACCGGTCGCGCTGGTCACCCACTCCGGCTCGGTGTTCTCGGCCCTGCTGCGGATCCGCCGCGGCCTCGGCTTCAGCGTCGCGGTGTCCTCCGGCCAGGAGCTCGTGACCACCGCTCCCGCCTACCTGGACTACGCGCTCACCCTGCCCGAGACCCGGGTGCTCGCGCTGGTGCTCGAGGCGATGCGGGACACCGGCCGGCTCCGCGACGTGCTGGCCCGCGCCGCCGAGCGCGACATCCCCGTCGTCCTGCTGACCGCCGGGCGCTCCCCGCGCGGCCGGATGATGGTCGCCGCCCACTCCGGCGCGCTGGCCGCGGCCGACGGCGGCTGGGAGGCGCTGGCGCGCGCCTACGGCGTGCACCGGGTCGGCGACCTGGCCGAGCTGGCCGACACGCTCGAGCTGTTCGCCGTCGGGCGCCGCCCTGGCCGGGGAACGGCAGCGGGCCCGGCCGGCATCGCCACCGTGCACGACTCGGGCCTGGAGCGGGCGCACGCCGCCGACCTGGCCGAGGAGCTGGGCGTCCCCTTCGCCCCGATCAGCGAGACGACCACGGCGCGGCTGGGCCGCCTGCTCGATCACGGCCTGCAGCCGTCCAATCCGCTCGATGTGTGGGGCACCGGGGCCGGCACTCGTGGCCTGTTCGGCAGCGCGCTGGTGACGCTGGCGGAAGACCCGGCGGTGGCCGTGGCCGCCCTGGCCGTGGACCTGGTGCAGGAGCTGGACGGAGACGATTCCTATCCCCTGGCCATGCTGGACGCCGCGCAGCAGTGCGGCAAGCCGCTGGCCGTCCTGGCCAGCTTCCCGGCCGCCATTGACCCGCTGGCCGCGGCCCGGCTCCGCGGCAGCGGGATCCCGGTCCTGGAGGGCACCAGGAGCGGCCTGCTGGCGCTCGGGCACCTGCTGGATCACGCCCGCCGCGGCCGCCGTGACGGGGCCGCTCAGCCCGCCGACGCCGGCCGGGCGCGCCGGGTCGGCGAGCTGCTGCGAGGCGGCCTGGCCAGCGGCGCCGCGCTGCTGGGCCTGCTGCGCGATTACGGCATCGCCACCGCGGCGGTCCGGCAGGCCAGCGACCTGAAAGAGGCGCTGATCGCCGCCGAGGCGATCGGCTACCCCGTGGTGCTGAAAACCGACGAGACGGCCATCCAGCACAAGTCCGACGTGCGCGGCGTCCTGCTCGGCATCAGCAGGCCCGCGGAGCTCACCGCCGGCTACGCCAGCCTGGCGGCCAGGCTCGGGCCCCGCGTGCTGGTCTGCGAAACCGTGCCCGCCGGGCCTGAGCTGGCGCTGGGCATCGCCCGTGACCCCGGCCTCGGACCGCTCATCGTGCTCGGCGCGGGCGGCGTGCTGGTCGAGCTGCTGGCTGACCGGGCGGTCGCGCTGCCGCCGGTCGACGAGGAAGCTGCCGCCGGGCTGATCGCCGGGCTGCGGGTCGCCGCGCTGCTGGACGGCGCTCGCGGCGGCCCGGCCGCGGACCTGGGCTCGGTCATCCGCACGATCACCGCCCTGTCGCGGCTGGCCGGCGAGCTGGGCGACGACCTGGAGGCGCTGGACATCAACCCGCTGATCTGCGGGCCGTCCGGGGCCGTCGCCGTCGACGCGCTTGCCATCCCGCGCCGGGCCGGCTGACCGGCCGCAGCGGACGGCGGCGGCGAGCGGGACCCGGCTTCCGGCTCCCGTTCTGTTCCTGGCCCATCCGGCCCCCCGGAATCCTGTAGCATCGCGATACCCCCGCTGACCTGCACGTTTAATAGCCGCAGTGTCGTGTAAACCAGGACACCTGCGGCCTAACAGGCGGCCTGGCTGCCCCGGCGGGCCGACAGATCCGCCGAGGAACGACATCGGCGCCAAGCGAGGATATGTGCGCACTGAACCCAGGGTCACGCCGCCGTTCGCCGCCGACGCGGTGATCGTCGGCGGCTGCGGGCGCGCCGGGTTACCGCTGGGCGTGGCCCTGGCCTCCCGCGGCCTGTCGGTCCGGCTCTATGACATCAACCCGGCCGCGGTCGCGGTCGTCAACAGCGGCCGGATGCCGTTCACCGAGCCGGGGGCCGCTGAGCCGCTGCGCGCCGCCGTCAGCGCCGGCCGGCTGTCCGCGACGACCGATCCGGCCAGCGCCGGCAGCGCCAACGTCCTCGTCGTCGTCGTCGGCACCCCGGTTGACCGCCACCTCAATCCCGACCTCGGCGCCGTGCCGGCCGCCCTGGACCGGTGCGCCCGCCATCTGGTGGACGGCCAGCTGGTCATCCTGCGCAGCACCGTGCACCCGACGGTCACCACCCTGACCGAGCGCATGCTGAGCAAGCGCGGCGTCCGGGTGGACGTGGCCTTCTGCCCGGAGCGCATCGCCGAGGGCCAGGCCATGACCGAGCTGTTCGACCTGCCGCAGATCGTCGGAGCGCGGACCGGCGAGGCCGGTGACCGGGCGGAGAAGTTCTTCCGCACGCTGACCGACACGATCATCCGGCTGCAGCCGGAGGAGGCCGAGCTCGCCAAGCTGTTCACCAATACCTGGCGGTACATCAAGTTCGCGACGGCCAATCAGTTCTGGATGATGGCCAACGATGACGGGCTCGACTTCGAGCGGATCCGCTGGGCGATCAGCCACGAGTACCCGCGGGCCGCCGACCTGCCGGGACCCGGTTTCGCGGCCGGTCCCTGCCTGCTCAAGGACACGATGCATCTGGCCGCCTTCAGCCACAACAATTTCGCCCTCGGCCATTCAGCGATGCTGATCAACGAGGGCCTGCCGCTGTACCTGGTCTCCCGGCTGGAATCCCGTTACGACCTGGCGTCGATGACCGTCGGCGTGCTGGGGATGGGATTCAAGGCCGGCATCGACGACCCGCGGGAGAGCCTCTCCTACAAGCTCCGCAAGATCCTCATGCTCAGGGCCGGCCAGACCCTGTGCTCGGATCCCTACATCGCCGATGAGCGGTTCAGCTCGCTCGCCGAGGTGCTGGAGCGGGCCGACCTGCTGGTCATCGCGACGCCGCACCGGGAGTATGCCGGGCTGGTGACCGGCAAGCCGGTCGCCGATATCTGGGGCATAACGGGACGGGGCATGCGCATATGAGTCCGGACGTCAGCATCGTGATCCCCGTCTACAACGAGGGCGAGGCGATCCTGCCCTGCCTGGACCGGATCCTGCGCGCGGTGGCCTCTCGCTGCGAGCTGCTCGTCGTCTATGACTCGCCGGGCGACACGACCGTCCCGTGCATCGAGCAGGCGGCCAGCGCGGATAGCCGGGTCCGGGGTCTGCTCAATGGCTACGGCCCCGGGCCGGCGAATGCCATCCGGTTCGGCATCGACCGGGCGTCATCGCCGGTGACCGTGATCACCATGGCCGACGGCAGCGACGACCCGCGGCAGATCGACGACCTGGCCCGCCTGGTGGAGCGCGGGGTCGTGGTCGCGGCCGCCTCCCGGTACATGCCGGGCGGCCAGCAAGTCGGCGGCCCCCGGCTCAAGCGCACGCTGTCGCGGTGCGCGGGCAAGTCGCTGCGGCTGCTCGCCCGGGCTGGCACCCGCGATGCCACCAACAGCTTCAAGGCCTACTCGACCGACTTCGTGCGGCAGGTCGGAATCGACTCAAGGAACGGATTCGAGATCGGCCTCGAGCTCACAGCGAAGGCCACCAGGCTGCGGCTGCCGGTGGCCGAGATCCCGACGATCTGGCTGGACCGCGCGCTCGGGGACTCCCGCTTCCAGCTGGCGCGCTGGCTGCCGGGATACCTGCGGTGGTACCGCTTCGCCTTCGGGCCCCGGCTGAGCACGCAGAAGCTGGCCGCGCGCCGCGGGCGCGGCGGCCGCGGCGGCGCGCCGGCCGTGGCGCGCTCCCCCGCCGGGGCGGCCCGGCCAGCCAGTCACGTCAGCGGGCACGGCGGAATCAGGCACGGGGGAATCAGGCACGGCGGAGTCAGGCACGGCGGAGTCAGGCACGGGGGAATGTCGTGGCAAAGGTTCTGGTGACCGGGTCGGCCGGATTCATCGGTGGCTATCTCGTCCAGGAGCTGCTCAGCCAGGGCCACGCCGTGGTCGGCGTCGACGACTTCTCCAAGTACGGCCCGGTGAAGCACAGCTTCCATGATCATCCGAGTTACTCGTTCGTCGAGGGGGATGCACGGGATGGCGATCTGCTGACGGGCCTGCTGGACGGCTGTGACCATTTCATCGCCGGCGCGGCGATGATCGGCGGGATCTCCTACTTTCACGCCTATGCCTACGACCTGCTCGCCGCGAACGAGCGGATCATGGCGTCGAGCTGCGACGCCGCGCTGCGCGCGCACCGGTCCGGCCAGCTGCGGAAGATGACCTACATCAGCTCATCGATGGTCTACGAGAGCACCAGCCACTGGCCATCGCGCGAGGGCGACGAGCGGCGCATCGCGCCGCCGGCCTCCTCGTACGGGTTCCAGAAGCTGGCGGTCGAGTACTACGCGCGCGCCGCATGGGACCAGTACCAGCTGCCCTACACCATCGTGCGGCCGTTCAACTGCGTCGGCGTCGGCGAGAGCAGGGCGCTCGGCCAGGCCGAGGTGCTCTCCGGCAACGTCAGGCTGGCCATGTCGCATGTCGTGCCCGACCTGGTGCAGAAGGTCCTCAAGGGCCAGGACACGCTGCGCATCCTCGGCGACGGCCGGCAGATCCGGCACTACACCTACGGCGGCGACCTGGCCCGCGGGATCGTGAGCACGCTTTTTCACCCGGACGCGGTGAACGACGACTTCAACCTCTCCGCGGCCAGCCCGACCACCGTGCTCGAGCTGGCCAGGCTGATCTGGCACAAGATCCGGGGCGAGGACACGCCGTTCCGGTTCGCCAGCGAGGAGCCCTACCGGCACGACGTGCGGAAGCGGATTCCTGACGTGCAGAAGGCCCGGCGAGTACTCGGCTTCGAGGCCACGACGACGCTGGAGGAGATGCTCGACGAGGTCATCCCCTGGGTCAGCGAAGCCGTCCGGGATGGCCGCCTGTAGCAGTCATGGCTGCGGGGCGGCCGCGCGCCATTGCGCAGCCGCCCCGCAGCGTTCGGCACGCGCCAAGTTAGCGGTGACGCCGCGACTTCTTCCGCCGGGATGCCATGGCGGTCATCGCCAGCGTAACGGCGCAGAGTCCGGCAATAGCGATCGCGGACTTCATAAAGCGCATGTACTTTTCCTCCCCCTGATGAGCCCACAGACTCCCCGCCCAGGCACCCCGCTGCCCGAGGAACGACCTCGGCCCGGCCCGGCGGCGCTGTGGATCTGCTCGTGCTGGTACCCGGCGCCCACTGGCGAAAACCGGGAAATAGCTGCGACTTGTCCGGCTACCCGGCCAAGTGGCCCGCCAGCCATTGATCGGCAGCCCGCGGCACGGGCTTTCCTTGATTCTTCCGAAACGGATGCATTGCCCCCGCTAGAAGATAGCGGCCCCCGTTAGAAGATGACGTAGACCTTGCGGATGGTCTCGTGAATCTGCCAGGTACCGGCCCAGCCGCGCGGGAAGACGGCCGTGTCGCCGGGGCCGATGTCGCGCGGCTCGCCGCCGTCCGGCGTCACGGTCATCCGCCCGGCCACGATGTGCACGAACTCGTGCGTCTCCAGCGTCCAGTAGGACGGGCCCGGCGTGCTCTGCCAGACGCCGGCCTCCTGGTCACCGTCCTGCCAGAGGGTGAGCCCCGAGGTCTGCATGGGCTCGCCGGTCGCCTCCTCCAGCGGACCCCAGTCCTCCAGTTCGGCGGTCGCGGCGGAGGCCAGGAATGGCGTGCTGATATCGGTCATGCTGGCGGGTCCTTTCGGCGGTCAGGTCAGGTCGGGCACGTCGGGTCGAGCCAGATCAGGTCAGGAGAGAGTCAGCTTGCCAGGCGCCTGCAGCGCGGGGGACAGCTGCGCGCCGGTCTGCCGGAGATCGGCCTGGCGCGCCCCGGCCGGCTGCACGGCCTCGGGGAACGGCAGCGCGATCGGATCGGTGCCGAGCCTGCTGCGGCCGGCCTCGTCGAACCGGTCCAGTCCGAGCGCCGTCACGTCCACCACGGCGGAGCTTCCGGTCAGCGCGACGTTGGCGGTCGCGCGGGCCACCGCCGGCCCCCACATCATCCCGGCACCGCCCGCGCTGGCGACAGTGACGCCGCTGAGCACCCGGCCCCCGGCGAGCGCCGGCCCGATGATCGGCAGGTGATCGGGCGTGTAGTCGATGGTGGCCGCCCAGACCCGGCGCAGCCCGAGCCCGGCTGTCACGGGCACCAGGTCGGCCAGCCGCTGCCGCATCAGCGCCAGGTAGGGCTCGTCCACGCTGGTGGCGACGCCCGGCGGCTCAGCCGGATTGCTCATCCCGAACAGCAGGCCGCCTTCCTCAGGCCGCCAGTAGAGCCCGGCTGACAGATCGAAGACCATCGGCAGCCGGGCCGGGTCAAGGTCCGGGTGCGGCTGCGTGACTGCCACCTGGTGCCGGACGCCGCCGGCCGGCACGCGCACGCCCGCCAGCCCGGCCACCTCGGCCAGCTCCGGGCCGCCCGTGAGCACGACCAGCGGCGCCGAGATCGGGCCGGCCGAGGTCGCCACCCCGGTGACCGCGCCGCCGCCGGTCAGCAGGCCGGTGAAGCTGACCCGCTCGCGGATGCGGACGCCGCTGGTCGCGAGCGCGACGGCGTAGGCAGTCACGTTGCGCGGGGGCGTCAGGTAGCCGTCATCGGCGCAGTACGTCCCGCCCAGGGTGCGGCCCGGCGCGAGGGTCGGGTTGAGCGCGTCCAGCTCAGCGGGCTCCAGCCAGCGGACCGCCAGGCCCAGCTCCAGCTGCATGGCCATCCGCTGCCGCGCCGCCGTCACGTCCGCCTCGCTGAAGCACGGCAGCAGGTAGCCCTGCGGCGTGAAGCCGGAATCGATGCCCAGCTCGCCGGCCTGGGCCAGGTAGAACTTCCTGGACCACTCGCCGAGCTGCACCGCCCACGGCGTGCCGCCCTGGGTGCGCACGATGCCGGCCGCCCGGCTGCTCGCGCCCTGGCCCAGCGTCCTCTTCTCGACCAGGGTCACCCGGCCGAGGCCGCTGCGGCGGAGGAAGTAGGCGCACCAGGCGCCGACGGTCCCGCCACCGACGACGACCGCGTCGGCGGCTTCCGGCTGGCCATCTGGAAGCATTGGCACGAAGCCGATGCTGACATAGACTGAACGTTCAGTCAAGAGCGCGCGAGCCAGCCGGATGAGGGGCCAGATGTACGGGCTGTCAGACGAGGACCTGCGGATTCGGGCACGGGCCGCCGCCTTCGCCGAGGAGCTGTTCCCGCTCGAGGTCAGCGCCGAGATGAACGACGGCGAGCTGCCCAAGGAGACCGTCGCCGGGCACGCCGCCAGGGCCAGGGAGCTCGGTCTGTGCGCCACCAACATGCCGGCCGAGCTGGGCGGCGGCGGGTGCACCTCGCTGCAGCAGGTGCTGGTGCAGGAGCAGGCGGGCCGGGTCACCAACGCGCTGGCCTGGGTCGTGAGCACGCCCCCGTCCTGGCTGCCGGCCGTGGCCACCCCCTACCAGCTGGAGAAGTTCGTCAAGCCGGTCATCCGCGGCGAGCGCGAGGAGTGCTACGCGATCACCGAGGAGGGCGCCGGATCGGACGTGGACGCCATCGTGTCCACCGCCAGGCGCGACGGTGACGAGTACGTGCTGAGTGGCGAGAAGTGGCACGTCACGTCCTACAACTCGGCCGACTTCGCCTTCTTCCAGGCCAAGCTGACCAGCGGCGAGCACGCCGGGGAGCACGCCATGTTCCTGGTGGACCTGCCGAGCCCCGGCGTCCGGGTGGTGCGGACCCCGGCTTACTCGCACACGATCAGCCACCATCATCCGATCGTCGCCTTCACCGATGTCCGCGTGCCCGCCAGCCATCTGGTCGGGGCGGAAGGCGACGGGATGAGCTTCGCCTACGAATGGTTCAGGTTCGAGCGGCTGATGGTCGCGGCGCGGTGCCTCGGGGCCGCCCAGCGGCTCACCGATGAGATGACCGCCTTCGCCGTCGAGCGACGGATCCAGGGTCAGCCCATCGCCTCGTTCGGGGCTATTCAGGCCATGCTGGCGGACAGCCTGACCGAGTTGTTCGCGGCCCGCTCGCTGACCTACGAGACGGCACGGGCCATCGATGCCGGCGCCGACGTCAAGGTCCAGCACGCGCAGTGCTCCATGGCCAAGCTGTACGCGTCCGAGATGGCCGGGCGGGTCGCCGACCGGGCCGTCCAGGTATTCGGCGGCCGCGGCTACATGCGGGAGAACGTGGCCGAGCGGTTCTTCCGCGAGTTGCGGGTGGAGCGCATCTGGGAGGGCACCAGCGAGATCCAGCGCGCCATCATCGCCGACCAGATGGTCAAGCGCGGCCCGGCTGCGCTGGCCTGAGCCGCGGTTGCGGCCGGAGACGGCCAGTCCCGCGCCGCCGCGAGCGGGCGACTACCGCCCATCGAGTCGCAGCCCGCTGACCGGGACCCGCGGTAACCGGCGGCGCGGGGACCATGGCCGTCGGAGGCCATCCCGGCAGAGCGGGGCTGCCTTAGCCGGGCAGGTTCGCCTTAGCCGGGCAGGTTCGCCTTAGCCAGGCAGGTTCGCCTCGATCGCCGCCACCAGCGCCGGGTCGTCCGGTTCCGTCCTCGGCCGGAACCGCGCGGCGATCTTGCCGTCCGGGGTGACGAGGAACTTCTCGAAGTTCCACTGAATGTCGCCTGCCTCGCCCGCGGCGTCCGGCACGACGGTGAGCTCGGTGTAGACGGGATGCCGTCCGGGCCCGTTGACCTCGATCTTCTCGAACATCGGGAAGGTGACGCCGTACGTGGTCGAGCAGAACGTGGCGATCTCCTCCGCGCTGCCCGGCTCCTGGCCGCCGAACTGGTTACAAGGGAAGCCGACGACGGAGAACCCGCGATCGGCGTAGCGCTCGTGCAGCCGCTCCAGCCCTTCGTACTGCGGAGTCAGGCCGCACTTCGATGCCACGTTGACGATCAGCAGGGTCTGGCCAGCCAGATCAGCCAGCGAGGCCGGCTGTCCGTCCAGCGTGTTCACGGGAATGTCGTGCACGGTCACGATGCGAAATCCTTTGCTTGCTCGGGCCAGGTCGCCGGGCGTCCTGGCTGGACCTCAGCCTCAACGCAGCCCGGTGCGCAGGAATGCCCGTGGCGGCCAGGATGACACAGCTGGCGGCCGGCGGCCCGGTCGGGCCTGCGGCCCGGAACTCGGCCGTCCCGCCGGGCACCGGCCTGACGGCGGCGCCGCTCGCGAGCAGCGTGGATGCGCGCCTGCTGCGCCAACAGCGACAGTAAGCGCGCATCGACGACGCTGTAATGGCGCTGCCGGGCCGGTCAGCAGGGCTCAGCTCGCCTGGCCTGCGGAGCCAGCCGGCGTCAGCCGGCCGTTCGGGCGGCGACTGCCCGGCTGCCCAGGTTCCAGACCGGCTTGCCCGAGTAGCCGCGGGCCACCATCGTGACGAACTGATACACGGCGTCCTCGTCGGGCGACAGCGGACCAGGGACGGAGTGCGCGGACGACAGCCCGCGCTGCACCGACTCGCACGCCTGCCAGTCCTGCCGGTTCGTGATGTCCCAGAACTCAACCGCATAGCCGGGATCGAAGCCTGGCTGCTCCAGTGCCTCGGGCGCGAACGCCCAGGTGCACTCGATCATGGTCCGGTCTACGGCCAGCGGCGTCAGCCGGTGCGTCATGACGTAGTCCGGGTGCAGGCTCAGCAGCACGTTCGGGAAGATGTTCACGTAGATCACGGTGCGCAGGCCGGTCGCGTCCAGCCCGCGCAGCGGCACGCCATGGCTGGTGCCGTCGAGCGACATGGTGTCCATGCCGTCCCGCAAGTCCATCCATCCGCCAACCCAGGTGCCCTGGGCCGGGTAGTTCTCGCCGCTCTTCGGCGGGCTTACCCGGCACAGCTCCGGATGGATCATCGGGCAGTGGTAGCACTCGTGGTAGTTCTCCGTCAGGATCTTCCAGTTGGCTGCCGCGTCGTACTCGTGCCGCCCAGCGATCGCCAGCCGCTCTGGCTCGTAGGGTGCCACCAGCGGTTCCAGCCCCGCCAGGGCGTCATCCACCGGCCCGGCCGTACCGGACGAATCCACGAAGATCAGCCCGTGCCACTCGGTCACCGGCAGCTCGATCAGTCCCCACGCGCTCTCATCAAAGCCCGGCCGCCCCTTGAAGCCGGACGCCGCGCGCAGCTCGCCGCCGAGCGAGAAAGTCCAGGAGTGATACGGGCAGACGATCGCGCCGCGCTGCGCCGAGCCGCCGCAGGGCAGCAGCTCGTGGCCGCGATGCCGGCAGGTGTTCGCAAACGCATGCAGGACACCATCGTCGTCCCTGGTCAGCAGCACGCTGCCGGGGCCGGCTGACTCGGCCCGCTGGTCGCCAGGGCTGGCAATCTGCGCGCTGAAGCCCACGCAGGTCCAGCCACCGCCGAAGAAATGCCGCTGCTCCCAGGTGAAGACAGCAGGATCGACGTAGGCCGCGCGGGGCAGCATCCTGCTGTCGCCGAATGGTTGCAGCGCCGCCGCAAGCCCGGCTGGATCGATGGGAGCGACCGGAACCCGTGACTGACTGACCATACAGTCAGGATAGGCAGCCGGACGCGCGCTGTCCAGGGACCGGTCATCGGAAGGGCCGCCTAGGGCAGCGGTTCCTGCACGACAGCGGCGATGACCGTGGTCACGACCTTTTCGACCGCTCCGGCCTCCAGCGGGTCGCCCGGCCGGCCGGCGAACAGCAGGTGCGCGGTCCCGATCAGCATGGGCGCCAGCGTGTCGACGTCGGCGTCCGCCGCGATGCGGCCCAGTTCCCGCTCGGCGCTGAGATAGGAGGCAATCATGACCGTGGCCTCGGTCAGCAGCGGGACGCCTGGCCTGGTCTGGCGCAGCCGGGCACGCAGGTCATCCCGGAAGGTGATGAGGGCCACGATCGCCACGGCCACGGACCCGAACAGGGCCATCAGCACGCCGGCGCCGCGCTCGGCTGGAAGCGAGGTACCGCCGCCATGCTCCTGTATGCGTTCGCTCTCGGCCTGACGCCCTTCCTTGCCGGTGACGCCATCAAGGCAGCCATCGCTGCCATGCTGCTGCCGGGGGCGTGGAAGCTGGCCGGGGGCGTGGAAGCTGGCCGGCCGCTGAAGCGTGCCGCCCGACGCCGGGAATCGACCACGTGAAAGGCGGCCGGCTCTGCCATGAGCAGGACCGGCCGCCCTCTGACGGGGCCTTCACCGTGTCCGGATCCGGATACCGAGACACGAGTGGAGGTGGCGGGAATCGAACCCGCGTCCTTCAGTACATCTCCAGGGCTTCTCCGGGCGCAGCCTGCTGTGGTTTTCTCAGCCCCGGCGGTCACGCAGGCAAGCCGCCGCCGGGCTCAGCCGCTGTTCGATGTCCCGCCTGGTCCCGCGGCCGGGCCAGACGGTAAATCCTCCTTACTGATGCCAGGCACCGGGCCGGAGGAACTCCCGGGCTGACAGTCCCTAACTCGCGGTTATTTAGGCCGCGAGGGCGAGACGAGTGCGCTGTGTGTTGGCACTTATTGTTGTGCGGCCACAGGATTAACGAGGTCATGCCCGCAACCCTCGGCCCGCTTCCCCTGGATCAACTACCGAAGTCGAAGCCTGTCACCCCCTTTGGGATTGCTGTCAGCAACGCTACCCGATCGCCGCCGCACGGCCAACGGGCAGGCCGGCGCCGGGCGCGCGGTCCGCTGACAGCAGAATGCCCGACGGGCCGTCCGCAGAGCGCGGCGCCCATCGGGCATCCACCGGTGGTGATGAGATACCCCCGTGGGCGCTGGCGGTGGCCGAAAAGCGCCCACGGGGGCTGACCGGCAGGGTCGGGGCCGGTCCTCAACGCCCAGGCCTCCCCCGAGATGAGGCCTGGTTCTCATCACGACGACTGGGCCGCAACCCCCCAAGCGGCACCCCAGTCACTATGGAAGACGCCGGAACGAAGCCGAAAGGTTGCTCCGTGTTACCAAAATCCCGCCACTACCTGGTCACGATTAGCTCGCGAGGTCCCGCAGGAAGGTGCCGGCCAGCGGAGCTGCCGAGGCATAGGGCGATTTCGCGAACTCAATAGCTACGAAGGCGATATTCCCCTGATAACCGACAAACCAGAATGAGCGCACGCCGCTGGCCGCGGACCCGACCGAGGCGCTGCCGACCTGCCCGTAGACGGGCTCGCTGCCGACATTGGCCGGCTTCCCCGCGCCCCTGGTCACTGCCTGCCGCATCAGCGCCTGCAGCGATGAGACAACCTGCGCGCCGAACGCAGTCCGGGGCGCCAGGCCCGGATCCGCCGGGCTGGTCACCAGTACGGGCGGATGCCAGGTGCCGGAGTCGACAACGCCCGCGGCGAGCGCCATGTCCAGCGGGCTGACCCGCACGCTGCCGTCGCCGACCGCGGCCTCGGCAATGGCGCCGGTGCTGGCCAGATCGCCGAGCGTGCCGACGAATCCGCCCACCGGCAGCTGCCAGCGCAGGCCGATGCCGAACCCGTTCGCCGCGCTGGTCAGGTCGGCGGCGTCCAGTTGCATCGACAGCCCGGCGAAGGCCGTGCTGCAGGCGTCAGCGAAGTCGTCGGTGAAGGGCGGCTGGGTGCCGAGGTCAGTCACCGGCGGGACGTTCGCGAACCTGAAGCCGCCGACCGGGTTCACGGACTCGCACGGGATCGGGCTGCGGATGTTGAATCCGGCCGCCAGCAGCGCCGCTGTCGACACGATGGTGAAAGCCTGGCCGGGCGCGTACGCACCGGTCAGCGGGCTAACCGCGGGCATGCCGGTCACTGAGTGCGCCGCCACGGCCAGGACCTGGCCGGTGCCGGCCCGGATCGCGACGACCGCGGCCGGGTCGGGCAGGCCGGCCAGCGCACGGTCCGCCGCGCCCTGCACCTGCTCGCTGATCGTCGTCTGCACGGGGCTGCCCGCCGATCCCGGCCAGCTCCGCAGCACCGACACGACGCGGCCGGCCGCACTCTGGACCACGACTTCGGTGGTGGGCGTCCCGGCCAGCAGGCGCTGGAAGGTCATCTGCAGCCCGGCCAGGCCAATCGTCGTGCCCGGCCGGTAGGGCATGCCGTCGGCCCGCAGCAACGGAGCCATCTCGGTTCCGACCGAGCCGGTCACCAGCGGGGCGATGGTGCCGAAGAGCCGTTCCCGGCGCTGGGTGACGATCAGGCCGGGAATCCGGCGCAGCGCGGTGCTGAGCCTGCGGTAAGTGGCGGGAGGGAGGTTCAGCAGCGGGAGGAACGAGGAGTCCGGCGCGGCGACGATGGTCCCGTAGATCTCCTGGTCATCAAGGCCGGTAGCGTCGGCCAGCGCATCAGCGGTCCTGGCCGGGTCCGCCAGCTGGCCTGGCCGCACGCCGACGACATAGACGTTGGATACCGGCGCGAGCGGCGCTCCGGCAGAGTCGAGCAGCAGCGCGCGGCCGGGCATCGTGGTGACGGCCGCCAGCCGCTGCCCGGCCCGCAGGCCGGGCACGATCACCGACGGGCTCCAGACCACCTTCCAGCCTGCCGGCCTGGCGCAGGTGAATGACGCCCTGGTAACTCCAGCGCAGCCCGCTGCTGCCCAGATCCACCGACGCGCTGAAGTGCGCGGTGGCCGCGGTGCCATCCTGAGTGATCCGGCCCATGGCCAGCTGCAGGCCGGATGCGTCCAGCTGCTGGTACATGCCGCCGAGCGCGGCAGTCACGCTCGCGCCGCGCTCGGTGGTCAGTGCCGCCGCCGCCCGGTAGTTTCCGTTCTCCCAGGCCAGCAGGAAGGCCTGGACCGCCGGCTCGGCCGATGGCTCGCCGACGCCCGCGGTCACGCCGACGACCACCGCAACGACAGCCAGCACGACGGCGAGCCTGGCGCGCGTCCCCCGCAGCCGCAAGCTCCGCAACCGAACGGTCTTCAACCTGGGTCCCCCGACCTGCCCGTTCCCGCTGCCGGGTTCCGGGCCACCCTTCTCCTGCCTGGCCGCCCGGCTCGGCCGGGCCGCCGGCCCCGTTCGCGAAGCGCGATGGGCGGCGGCATGCGCACCACGGGACCGCGTGCGCAGCATCATCCGACCACTCCGCTACCTCCGGCGCCGCAAGGCTCGGTCAACCTCCCGTGCGGCATCCCGTCGCGCCAGGTCATGGCGCTTGTCGTAGGTGCGCTTGCCACGAGCCAGGGCCAGCTCGACCTTGGCGTTCCCGTCCTTGAAGTACATCGAGAGCGGGATGAGCGTCTGGCCGCGCTCCCTGGTCGCGATGGCTAGCCGATCGATCTCCTTGCGGTGCAGCAGCAGCTTACGTGTCCGGCGCGGCTCATGGTTAGTCCATGTGCCCTGGGTGTACTCGGGGATATGCACGCCGTGCAGCCACGCCTCGCCATCGGTCACCTGGGCGAAGCCGTCCGCCAGCGAGGCCCGTCCCTCGCGCAGCGACTTGACCTCCGTCCCGGTCAGCACCAGGCCAGCCTCGACGACGTCCTCGATCGAGTAGTCGTGCCGGGCGCGCCGGTTCCTCGCGATGACCTTCTGGCCCTGCTCCCTTGCCACGGGTCTCCAGTGCTCCTGCGTCACACGCGCAGGTAACGCCTGAGCGTGAGGAAGGACGTGGTGCCGCAGAGCAGCACCCCGATAATCATGGCCAGGATGATCACCTCGACCAGGTCGGCAGTACTCAGCTGGACGTTGAACTGGAAGTACTGCTGCAGGCCGTTCAGCCACAGTGATTTCACCGCCACCAGCAGCCCGGTGGCCACCAGCCAGCCGATCAGGCCGGCGATCATGCCCTCGACCAGGAACGGCAGCTGCACGTAGAAATTGGATGCGCCGACCAGCCGCATGATGCTGGTCTCCCGGCGCCGGTTGAAGGCTGACAGCCGGATCGTGTTGGCCACCAGCAGGATGGCCGCGACGAGCAGGATGATCGCGATCACCACGACCGCGTTCCGCGCCCCGTCCAGCAGGTTGTAGAACCTGTTCAGCACCGTGGAGTCCTGCACCACCTGATCGACTCCGGGGGCGCCGTCGATCACCGCGGCCACCTGAGCCGCGTCCGCCTGCGCGTTCTTCAGCTTCACCTCGAAGGAGCTTGGGATCATGCTGGCCGGGGTCAGCTTGACCAGCGACTGGTTGTCGGCGAACTCCTGCCGGAACTGCTGGTAAGCCTGCGACTGGGACAGGAACGAGACGCTCGTGACCTCCGAGTCCGACGTGAGGTCCTGCCTGATCTGCGCGATCTCGGCCGGCGTGGCCGGCCCGTCCTTGACGCACTGCGAGCTGGGGTCGCCGTTGGTGCACAGGTAGACGGACAGCTGTACGCGGCTCTGCCAGTAGGTCCTGGTGTTGTCCACCTGCTTGACGAACAGCAGCCCGGTGCCGAGCAGCGACAGGCTGATCGCGACCACGACGATCAGCGCGACCGTCATGGTCAGGTTCCGCCGCAGGCCGATCCATACCTCGCTGAAAACGAATTGGGCGCGCATCTAGGTAAAATCCCTCGGTGTCGGTTCCGGCCGGTCAGTACGCCTGGCCGTAGACCCCGCGCGACTGGTCGCGCACGACCTTGCCATACTCCAGCTCGATCACTCGCTTGCGCATCGAGTCCACGATGGCCGCATCGTGGGTGGCCATGACGACTGTCGTCCCGGTCCGGTTGATCCGGTCCAGGACCTTCATGATGCCGATCGACGTGGCCGGGTCGATGTTACCGGTCGGCTCGTCGGCGAGCAGGATCATCGGCCGGTTCACGAACGCACGGGCCATGGCGACCCGCTGCTGCTCGCCGCCGGACAGCTCGTCCGGCATCCGGTCGCCCTTGCCTTCCAGGCCCACCAGGTCGATGACCTCGGGCACGACCTTCTTGATGAAGCGGCGGGGCTTGCCGATGACCTCCAGCGCGAAGGCGATGTTCTGATAGACGTTCTTGGCCGGCAGCAGCCGGAAGTCCTGGAACACGCAGCCGATCCGGCGGCGCAGGTGCGGGACCTTCCAGTTGGTCAGGCGGGCCAGATCCCGGCCGGCCACGAAGATCCGGCCCTCGGTGGGCCGCTCCTCCTTCAGGACCAGCCGCAGGAATGTCGACTTCCCGGAGCCGGACGGCCCGACCAGGAAGACAAACTCCCCCTTCTCCACGTCGAGGGTGACGTTCTCCAGGGCTGGGCGGCTCTGGTTGGGGTATGTCTTGGTCACGTTGTCGAGATGAATCACTGGCCCATCACGCGCACTCCACAGGATGTAGGGGCCTGGCCAGGACGTGCTGGGCACCACCCGGTTTGGCCTCGGGCCAGTCTAGGGGGGAAACTGGTCTGGAAGGTCCAACATCGTCGAAGAGGCCCGGGCACGGACGAGCCCCCAGAGGAGCAAAATGAGCTGCGAGCACCTGATCTGCGCTCAGTGCGCCGGGCCGGTCTCCGAGGGCCGCTGCCCAGTCTGCCGCCTCGCGCGCACGCACGTGCATCACTCCGGCCACGGTTTCGTCACGCCCCTGGTGCTGACGGCGCTCCTGGTCCTGCTGCTGGTGCTGACGTTCGCGGCGACGCACCTGGCGAGCTGAGCCTGCCTGGCCGCCCGGCCAGTCGTCCTATCCGGTTGCCTGCGGCCCGCTCATAGCCCCTGGGTGCGCAGCCAGCGGATCTCAGCCTCGATGAAATCGTCGATCTCGCCGTCCATGACGGCGGCGGTGTTGCCCGTCTCATAGCCGGTGCGGACGTCCTTGATGTTCTGATACGGGTGCAATACGTAGTTACGTATCTGCGTGCCCCAGCTGCGCCTGGACTCACCCCGCAGCTCACTGAGCTTGGCCGCCTGCTCTTCCCGCTTGCGCTCCAGCAGCTTGGCCTGCAGCACGGCCATCGCGCTGGCCCTGTTCTGGATCTGGCTGCGCTCGTTCTGGCAGGAGACCACGATCCCGGTCGGCAGGTGCGTGATCCGGACAGCGGAGTCGGTGGTGTTCACGCCCTGGCCGCCCGGGCCGCTGGACCGGTAGACGTCGATCCGCAGCTCGTCTTCGGGGATCTCGATGTGGTCGGTCTGCTGGACCACCGGGATGACGTCCACGCCGGCGAACGAGGTCTGCCGGCGGCCCTGATTGTCGTACTTGGAGATCCGCACCATGCGGTGCGTCCCGTGCTCGCCGCGCAGGGTCCCGTACGCATAGGGGGTCTTGACCGCGAAGGTGGTCGACTTGATCCCGGCCTCCTCCGCGTAGGAGGTGTCGTAGACCTCGGTCGGGTATCCGTGCCGCTCGGCCCAGCGCAGGTAGATGCGCTGCAGGCCCTCGGCCCAGTCAGCGGCGTCCGCGCCCCCGGCCTGCGCGGTGATGGAGATCAGCGCGTCCCGCGCGTCGTACTCGCCCGACAGCAGGGTCCTGATCTCGAGCTGGTCGATCTCCTTGCGGAGCGCCGTCAGCTCGCGCTCCCCCTCCAGCCGGGTGGGCTCGTCCTGCTCGCTCTCGGCCAGCTCGAACATCACCGAGGTATCGTCCAGCCGCCGCCGCAGGCCCTCCAGCCGGGCCAGCTCCCCGTCCAGGTAGGACAGCCGCCTGGTGACCGCCTGGGCCTGCTCCTGGTCCTCCCAGAGGGCAGGGTCGGCGGACCGCTCCCTCAGCCCGTCAGCCTCCTTGCGCATGGTGTCCGGGTTAAGGACAGCCTCCACGCTGGCGAGCTTGGCCGCTAGTTCGGAGATCTCGCTCGCGGGATCGGTTGCCATGCCAGAAAGCCTACGCGAGCTGACTGACCAGACAGTTTCGGGCGCCAGCAACACGGCCCCGGGGCAGTTCCCGGCGGGGCGACCGCCGGGCGGGCGGCGGCGCGACTAGGCCGGCAGCGTGCTGGTAGTGACCAGCGTGCGGACGGCCCGGACCGCGACCGACAGGGTCGCTATCGTGAACGCGTCGCTCTCCCAGATCTCGGTGAGCGTCTGCGTCGCCCGCCGCACGGCCGAGTCGTTGCGCTGCACCCAGGCCGCCAGCCGCTGCTCCGGGCTGCCCGAGTCGGTCACCTTGAGCACATCCCTGGACAGCTCGGCATGCGCGGTGTACAGATCATCCCGCAGGGCGCCGCGGGCCATCGTGTTCCACCTGTCCTCTCGCGGCAGGGCCGTGATCATGTCCCGCAGCCGGGCGATCTGCAGCCGGTCGGCCAGGTCGAAGTACACCTCGGCCGTCTCATCCACCGACCGGCCGGTGCCGTGGGCAATCTCGACGATGTCGAAGGCGGAGTAGGCCGGCACCATCGCGGCGATCCGCTCGGCCAGGCCGTCCGGCACGCCGCGGGCCGCGAACGAGTCGCGCCGCTCGTCGAACCCGGCCAGGTCACGGCCCGCCAGCAGCTTCGGCAGGCCGGCTCCGACGGTCAGCACGCCGCCGGCGAAGAAGTCGATGGTGGCCTGGATATCGAAGGGCGGCCGCCGGAAGTTGAGCAGCCATCTCGTCCCGCGCTCGGTGAGCTTGCGGCCCTCCAGCAGCGCGGCGATCTGGGCCGAGGGGTCGACCGCGCCGTCGAGCGCCTCCAGCTCGGCCCAGAAACCCGGCATGTCGAAGACCGACCGGGAGACCAGCCAGGCCGCGGTGATCTCCGGCACCGACGCGCCGGTCTCCTCGTTCAGCCGGAAGGCGAACGTCGAGCCGGACCTGTCCGCCATGTCGTTGACGACCGCGGTGGTGATGATCTCCCGGTGCAGCGGGTGGTCGCCCATCCGGCCGGCGTAGCGCTCGCGCAGCGGCGTGGGGAAGTAGCCGACGAGTACCCGCCGCAGGAAGGGATCATCCGGCAGGCCGGACGCCAGCACCTCCTGGGCCGCGGCGATCTTGGTGTGCGCCAGCAGGACGGAGAATTCCGGTGCCGTCAGCCCGGTCCCGGCCGACCGGCGCTCCGCGATCTCCCGCTCGCGGGGCAGCACCTCCAGGCGGCGCCGGATCCGCCGGTCCCGCTCCAGCTTGCGGATATAGCGCGCGTGCACGTGCAGCATCCGCGCGGCTTGCGCCCGCGATGCGGCGAGCGCCCGGTTCTGCTCGTAATTGTGCACCAGCACCAGCGCTCCGACCTCATCGGTCATGGAGTGCAGCAGCGCGTTGCGCGCCGAGGGCTCGAGCTCGCCATCGCGCACCACCCAGTCCAGCAGGATCTTGATGTTGACCTCGTGGTCAGAGGTGTCCACCCCGGCCGAGTTGTCGATGAAGTCGGTATTCACCAGGCCGCCGGCCAGCGCGTACTCGATCCGCGCCTCCTGCGTCAGGCCCAGGTTCCCGCCCTCGCCGATCACCCGGCAGCGCAGCTGGCTGGCGTCGACCCGGACCGCGTCGTTCGACCGGTCGCCGACATCGGCGTTCGACTGGGCCGCCGCCTTGACATAGGTGCCGATGCCGCCGTTCCAGAGCAGGTCGGCGGGCGCCTGCAGGATCTCGGAGATCAGCTCGTCCGGCGCCATCGCGATCGCGCCGTCCGGCAGCCCCAGCGCGGCCTTGGCCTGCGCCGAGACCGGCACGGATTTCGCCGCCCTGGGCCAGATGCCGCCGCCAGCCGAGATCAGGGACTGGTCATAGTCGTCCCAGGACGACCTAGGCAGCTCAAAGAGCCGCCGCCGCTCGGCGAAGCTGGCCAGCGGATCGGGATCGGGATCGATGAAGATGTGCCGGTGGTCGAACGCCGCCACCAGCTTGATGTGCTCGGACAGCAGCATCCCGTTGCCGAACACGTCGCCGGACATGTCGCCAATGCCGACCACGGTGAAGTCGTCGGCATCCACGTCCATGCCCAGCGTGCGGAAATGGAACTTCACCGACTCCCAGGCGCCGCGGGCGGTGATGCCCATCCCCTTGTGGTCGTACCCCTCGGAGCCGCCGGAGGCGAAGGCATCGCCCAGCCAGAAACCGCGGGCCTTCGCGATCTCGTTCGCCGTGTCGGAGAAGGTCGCCGTGCCCTTGTCGGCCGCCACCACCAGGTAGGGGTCGTCTCCGTCGTGCCGGACCACGCCAGCCGGCGGGATGACCCGGCCGGCTTCCAGGTTGTCCGTCACGTCCAGCATCGCGGTGATGAACATCCGGTAGCAGGCGAGGACCTCGCCCTGGTAGGCCTCGCGGTCGGCCGGGGCGGGCAGCTGCTTGCAGACGAAGCCGCCCTTGGCGCCGGACGGCACGATGACCGAGTTCTTGACCTCCTGCGCCTTGGCCAGGCCGAGGATCTCGGTGCGGAAGTCGTCCCTTCGGTCCGACCAGCGCAGCCCGCCCCGCGCCACGTTGGCGAACCGCAGGTGGACGCCCTCGAACCGGGGCGAGTACACGAACAGCTCGAACTTGGGCCGCGGCGCCGGCAGGTCGGGCACCTCGGCGGCATTGAACTTGAAGACGAGATAGGGTGCCAGCGGCTCCCGCCCGGCCGCGCCGCCCCGCCGGGACCACTGCTCGCCGCCGGCGGCTCTGCCAGCCCGGGGGGACACGGCGCCACCCGGGGACACCCCGGACCCCGATGACCCCGAACCCTCCGCAAAAAAATTAGTCCGGAGAGTAGCAGCGATCATGCCCCAGTACGCCCGCAGGATGCGGTCCTGATCCAGGCTGGCGACTTCGTCCAGCTGGCCCCTGATCTCCTCCGACAGCGCCTCGCTGCGCTCCGATCCGCCGGCCTGCAGCGCGGGGTCGAAGCGGGACTCGAACAGCCTGACCAGCAGCCGGGTGATGACGGCGTTGGAGCGCAGCACCTGCTGGATGTAGCCCTGGCTGAAGGTGGTTCCCGCCTGCCGCAGGTACTTGGCGTACGCGCGCAGGACCGCGACCTGGCGCCAGGTCAGCTGCGCGTCCAGCACCAGGGCGTTGAAGCCGTCATTCTCGGTGCGGCCGTGCCAGAGCGCGTCGAGCGCGTCCTCGACCCGATCCCTGACCTGATCGACCGGCGGCTCCGGCTTCTGCTGCGCCGCCTTCTGCCGCGCCGAGCCGGAGCTGCTGACCTGACTGCGCCGCAGGCCGAAGTCGTAGATCCAGAACGGCTCCGCGGAGCCGAACTCGTACGGATGCTCATCGACGACCTCGACTCCCATGTGCTGCAGCCGGGGCAGCACGTCGGTCAGCGTGATCGGGTTGCCGGTCCGGTAGATGGTCAGCCGCCAGACCCGCTTCCCGCTGTCGGGCCCGGCCGCGTGCCGGTCGTCATGATCGTCCGCGGGCACGCCGCCGACATAGTCCTCGGATTCCCACAGCTCGAAAGCAACGTCCTCGCCCGACTCCCGCAGCTGCAGGATCCGGCCCAGGTCAGACAGGGCCGCCGATGGCGGCACATCCGTCTTGTAGGTCTCCGGGATGGCGTCCCCGGCCACCGCCAGCAGCTCGCGCGCCCGCTGCTCGCCGAACGTGCTCACCGCCTCCTCGGCCAGGTCATCGTCCCAGGACCGGACCACCGAGGCGATGGCGTGCTCCAGCGCGGCCACGTCGACATCCGGCAGCACGGTGCCTCGCTCGGCCCGCACCACCATGTGCAGCCGGGCCACCGTGGACTCCCCCACCATCACGCTGTAATCCAGCTGCGTGCTGGCCAGCCAGCGCTGCAGCAGCCCCTGGATGCGGAGCCGGACCTTCGTCGTGTAGCGGTCCCGTGGCAGGTAGACGAGGCAGGACAGGTAACGGCCGTAGACGTCCTTGCGCAGGAACAGCCGGGTCTCGCGGCGTTCGCGGAGCCGGTGCACGCCCGCGGCCACGGCCGCCAGCTCGTCGACCGAGGCCATGAACAGCTCTTCGCGCGGATAGGTCTCCAGCACCTGGGCCAGCTCGGTGCCGTCATGGCTGTCGGCGGCCAGGCCCGCGAGGGCCAGCACCTCGGTGAGCTTCTGCCGCAGCACCGGGATGCGGGTAATGCTCTCGGAGAAGGCCACGTGCGTGAACAGGCCGAGGAACCGGTACTCCCCGATGACCTCTCCGGTCTCGGACAGGCGCTTGACCGCCACGTAGTCGGGGAAGCTCGGCCGGTGCACGGTGGAGCGCGAGTTGCCCTTGGTGACGATCAGCAGGTGCGGATCCTGGGCCCGCGCCTGCTGCTCGGGCGGCACCGGCGCGAACGACCCATTGCCCGCCTTATCGTGCCGCAGGATCCCCAGGCCGGTACCGGGCACGGCGCGCTGCGCGATCCCGTCCCCGTCGCGCTCGAGGTCGTACTGGCGGTAGCCCAGGAAGGTGAAGTGCCCGTCGGCCAGCCAGTGCAGCAGGGCGGCGACTTCCCCGGGCGAGTCAGCCGCGTCTGCGGGCGCCGCCTGGCCGGCCGGGAGCGCCGTCTGCAGGCCGTCGGCGATCCTGAGCGCATTGGCCTGCATCCGGCTGAAGTCCTCCACGGCCACCCGGACGTCCCCGAGCGTCCGCTCCAGCTCGGCCACCAGCCGGCCGGCCATGCCGTCAGCCAGCGGGGGGGTCTCGATGTGCGTCCACGACTCGGGCAGCTGGTCATGGGTCGGCGCGACGCTGTCGACGATGCCGAGGACCTCGCGCAGGGCACCGGTCACGTCCCGCCGGACCCGTAGCTGCGGGTGCACGATGATCCGTGCGGACACGCCGTGATTGGCCAGCACCATGGTCATCGAGTCCACCAGGAACGGCATGTCGTCGTTCACGGTGTCGATGACGTCGGAGCGCGGCGACAGCGCGGCGTCCCCGCCGGGCCGCACCCGCACCAGGGCCCGGCCCTGCGGGCGGTGCGCGGCGAACTCCACCTGCTGCGCCGCGACGGCGGCGATCCGGGCCGGGGCCACGGCCGCCAGATCCTCGGCTGCCACGTGCCGGTAGTAATCCTGCAGGTAGGTCAGGGCATCACCGATACCGAGCGCGGGATCGACGAACTTCGCGGCCGCCGCCAGCTGTGCCTGCTTGACATCGCCTGCATTCTCCGACATGAGGTCCACTCCCTTGTGGCTCCCGGCTGCTACCGGCCGCCGTTACAGCACGTCCCGCAATTCCCATAGCAACGGGTAGTACCGCAGCGGCACCCGCCTCTGCAGATACGGTGCGCCCGTTGAGCCGCCAGTTCCAGACTTGGTGCCGATTTGCCGCTCCACCATTTGTACGTGCCTGGCCCGCCACAGGCCGGCCAGCTCGTCGTGGGTGAGCAGGTCCTCGGCCAGCTGCCAGAGGTCGTCATGGCGGGACCGGTCCCTGGCCACGCAGACCAGCGAGGCGCGGATCTGCTCGTCGTCCGCGGCCGGCAGCTCGCGGGCGGCCAGCAGGCCAGTGAACGCATCCCAGAGCGACGGCTCGGCCAGCCGGGCCGCCAGCCGGGACCGCTCGGCTTCGGTCAGCTGCCGGAACCGGCGGACGAAACCAGGATCCTTCGCTCCGGACAGGAACTCAAGCTCGCGGAACTGAACCGACTGAAAGCCGCTGGCCGGGGCCAGCACCGCCCGGAACTCCAGGAAGTCCTGCGGGGTCATGGTCTCCAGCACGTCGATCTGGCTCACCAGCAGGCGCTCGATCACGTGCGCGCGCCGCAGCAGCTGCCGGGCCCGCCACAGCTCCCCGTCGGTCATATGGCCGCGGGCCGAGGTCAGCTCGTGCAGCAGCTGCTTGAACCACAGCTCATAGACCTGGTGCACGGTGATGAAGAGCAGCTCGTCGTGGGCCGGGGGCTGCGCCTGCGGCACCTGCTGGGCCAGCAGCTCGGGCAGCCGCAGGTAACTGCCGTAGGTGAGCCGGCCGCCTTCCTCGCCGAAGCTGCGCCCGGCGGCGGCGCTCATGCGCCCTCCGGCGCGAAGAACCTGAGCACGTCCGGATTCGACAGCGCGGCCGGGTCGGCGGCGTCGGCCACCGGGGTGCCGGTGAGGATCTTCCTGACCGGCACCTCGAGCTTCTTGCCGGACAGGGTGCGCGGGATGCCGGGCACCTGGTGGATCTGGTCAGGGACATGCCGCGGGGACAGCTGCGAGCGCAGCGCGGCGCGGATCCTGGCGGTCAGGTCCGCGTCCAGCGCGTGCCCGTCGGCCGGAACGACGTACAGGATGAGCTGGCCGTCCTGGCCGAGCTGCCCGGTGTCGACGACCAGGCTGTCGGCAATCCCCGGCAGCTGCTCCACGACCCGGTAGAACTCGCTGGTGCCCATCCGGACGCCGCCGCGGTTGAGCGTGGCATCCGAGCGGCCGTAGATGACGCAGCCGCCATCGGGCATGATCATCAGCCAGTCACCGTGCCGCCAGACGCCGGGATAGTCGGCAAAGTAGCTGGCCCGGTAGCGCTCCCCGGCGGGATCGTTCCAGAAGCCGACGGGCATCGACGGCATCGGCCCGGTCAGCACGAGCTCACCGACCTCGCCGGTCACCGGGCGCCCGGCCAGGTCGAATGCCTCGACCCTGGCGCCCAGGCAGCGGCCGGAGATCACCCCGGCCCGGACCGGGAGCAGCGGGCACGGGCCGACGAAGCCGGTGCACACGTCGGTGCCGCCGGAGAAGGAGCCCACGATGAAGTCCGGCGCTGCCGACAGGGGCGCCACCTCGTCGTAGACCCAGCGGAAGGCCTCGGGCGGCAGCGGCGACCCGGTCGAGCCGACCGCGCGCAGCGCGGACACGTCGAGCTCGGCGGGCAGCTTCATGCCGTCCTTCTGGCAGGCCTGCAGGTAGGGCGCGCCGGTGCCCGCGTAGCTGACGCCGGTTTCGGCGATCAGCCGCCAGAGGGCGTCCGTGCCCGGATGCACGGCGCTGCCGTCGTAGAGCACCACGGTGGCGCCCACCAGCAGGCCGCCCACCAGGTAGTTCCACATCATCCAGCCGGTCGTGGTGTACCAGAAGAACGTGTCGTCCGCGCTGAGGTCCTGATGCAGGCTGAGCGTCTTGATGTGCTCGAGCACGATCCCGCCATGACCATGCATGATCGGCTTGGGCAGGCCGGTGGTGCCGGAGGAGTACAGGACCCAGAGCGGATGGGCGAACGGCACGTCGTCGAACTCCGTGCCGTCGCTGGCGGGCGGCAGCTCCGCCCAGCTGGCCACGGGGACCGGCAGGCTGACGTCCGCCGCGGTGCCCAGGTAGTCGACCATGATCACGGCCTGGAGATCCGGCAGCGCGGCCGCGATCGCGGCCAGCTCGCCCCGCCGGTCGAAGCTCCGGCCGCCGTAGACGTAGCCGTCCACGGCGATCAGCACCGCGGGCGAGATCTGCGCGAACCGGTCGATCACGCTGGAGGCACCGAAGTCCGGCGAGCACGATGTCCAGATTGCGCCCAGGCTGGCCGCGGCCAGCAGCCCGATCACGGCCTCCGGGCAATTCGGCAGGTAGGCGGCGACCCGGTCGCCCCGGCCGACGCCCCGTGCCTGCAGGGCCGCCCGCACCGCGGCCACTCGCCGGTCCAGCTCGCCGTAACTCAGCTGACCGTCCCGCCCGGCCTCGCTGCGGTAGGTCAGCGCGATCCGGTCCGGATCGGCGGCCGCGGCCCGCAGCGCGTTCCGCGCGTAATTGACCGTCGTGCCCTCGAACCAGTGCACGTCGGGCATCTGATCGCCGGCCAGCACCGGGCCGTCGCCGCGGTGGCCGAGGACGTTGAAGTAGTCCCAGATCGAGGTCCAGAACTGGGCAGGCTCGTCCACCGACCACTGCCAGAGCTGCTGGTAATCGCCGGACAGCGGCAGGCCCCGCTCGGCGGCGAGCCAGCGGGCGTAGCCGGTGATCCTGGCTCGCTCGACGGCCTCAGGCCCCGGCGTCCACAGCGTCTCCCCGTAGTCACGCCCAGTCTGCATCATCGCGCCGCCCGCACCACCTTCGCACGTCCGTCAGGAGCCCGCTAGGCTGACGGATAGTTATATACCAGTACGCGAGCCTTGTCACGAGATCACGTGCTAGTTAGCCCGCGACGACCGCACCTGTCAGCATATTGACCGCGCGTACCACGGCGACGGGATCAGAAAGATCATCAAGAACCACGTCGGCCCCGGTTTCGCGCAGCTCACCGGCACTCACGCGGCCGGTCGCGACGGCGACGCAGCGCGCGCCGCTGATCCTGGCCGCCTCGACGTCCCGGCCCGAGTCAGCCAGGTACACCGTCGCGCCCGGACCGATGCGCGCGCCGTACTTATCGCTCGCCCGGCCGCATGACATGACCAGCTGGGCGCCCTTGGGATACACGTCCGAGCCGTAGCCGCCCACGTCCAGGTCGAAGAAGTCCGCCAGCCCGAACGCGCGCAGCTTGTCCGTCGCGTTCGACTTGATCGCGCCGGTCAGCACCGACTGCACCACCCCCGGCAGCTGCGCGGTCGCGGCGACCGCCTCGCGGGCGCCTGGCAGCAGCCGTCCCTGCTCGGCCAGCAGGTCGCGGCGGGCGTGAAAGGCCGTGGCCAGCTCCCAGCAGTACCGCGCGAGCAGCTCGTCGGCGCCGCCCTCGCCCTGCCCCGCATCCACGCCGTTGAGCGCGAGGGACTCGAAGAAGATCTCCGAGTCACCCTTGCCGGAGAACTGCGGCAGGGCCACCAGGGGCTGGCCGGTGACCCGGCGGAAGGCCTCGGCATAGGCCTCCCTCGAGACCCTGGCGACGTTGACCAGGGTGAGGTCGATGTTCCACAACACCAGGCGGTAAATGCTGAGCCTCCGGTCCGGCCTGACCCGGTCAGGCCCGTTTCGAATCAATCCGAGGGTACCGCCGCCGCTCAGCGAGGCGGCCAGGTCGGCGGGACGCTCAGCCCATGTGCGGGTACCGGTAGTCGACCGGGGGGACGAACTGCTCCTTGATCGACCTGGCATTGACCCAGCGGATCAGGTTGAAGATCGAGCCGGCCTTGTCGTCGGTGCCGCTGGCCCTGGCGCCGCCGAAGGGCTGCTGGCCGACGACCGCGCCGGTGGGCTTGTCGTTTATGTAGAAGTTGCCGGCCGAGAACCGCAGCGCCTCGGTGGCGGCGGCGATCGCGGCCCGGTCCTGCGCGATGATCGACCCGGTCAGCGCGTACGGCGCGACGTTGGCGGCCTGCGCCACCACCTGGTCGTAGTCACCGTCCTCGTAGACGTAGACGCCGAGGATCGGGCCGAAATACTCGGTGCTGAAGATCTCATCCGCGGGATCGGCCGACTGCAGCACGGTCGGCCGGACGAAGTAACCGTCACTGGCGTCGGCGGTCCCGCCGGCCAGCACGCTGATCGCGGGCCGGGACCTGGCCCGGCCGATCGCGTCGGCGTGCTTGGCGAAGGCCCGCTCATCGATCACGGCGCCCATGAAGGCGGACAGGTCAGCCGCCACGTCACCCATGGTGAGCGACTCGACGGCGGCCAGGAAGTCATCCCGCATCGGATCCCAGACGCTGCGCGGGATGTAGGCGCGCGACGCGGCCGAGCACTTCTGCCCCTGGTACTCGAAGGCGCCCCGGATCAGGGCCGTGGAGAGCACGCCGGGATCGGCCGACGGGTGCGCGATCACGAAGTCCTTGCCGCCGGTCTCGCCCACCAGCCGCGGGTAACCGCGGTAGCGGGCGATGTTCTCGCCGACGGACCGCCACAGGTGCTGGAACGTCCCGGTCGAGCCGGTGAAGTGGATGCCGGCCAGGTCAGGATGCGGCAGTGCGACGTCGGAGACGGCCTCGCCGCGGCCGGTGACCAGGTTGATGACGCCGGGCGGCAGCCCGGCTGCCTCCAGCAGCCGCATCGTGTAGTGCGCGGACAGCTGCTGCGTGGGGCTGGGCTTCCACACCACGACGTTGCCCATCAGCGCGGGCGCCGTCGGTAGGTTCGCGGCGATGGACGTGAAGTTGAACGGCGTGATGGCCAGCACGAAGCCCTCAAGCGGGCGGTACTCCAGCCGGTTCCACGACCCGGCGCCGGAGACCGGCTGCTCGCTCAGTAGCCGCCGGGCGTAGTGCACGTTGAACCGCCAGAAGTCGATCAGCTCGCAGGCCGCGTCGATCTCGGCCTGGTAGGCCGACTTGGACTGGCCGAGGACGGTGGCGGCGTTGATGGCCTGCCGCCACGGACCGGCCAGCAGGTCGGCGGCCTTGAGGAAGATGGCGGCGCGATCGTCGAAGGACAGCGCCCACCAGCCCGGTGCGGCCAGCCTGGCCCCCTCGATGGCCGCCGCGACGTTGGCGTCGGTCGCGCTGGCCAGGTGGCCGAGCACGTGCCGGTGGTTATGCGGTGCGACCACGTCCACCCGGTCGCCGGAGCCCATCCGCTGCTGGCCGCCGATCGTCATGGTCAGCTCGGCCCGCTCCCCGGCCAGCTCCTTGATCTTCTGCTCCAGCGACGCTCGCTCCGGGCTGCCCGGCGCATACCCCTTAATCGGCTCATTCGCCGGAAACGGAACGTTGGTCACGGCGTCCATCGCTGACAGCTCCCTGCTCAACCCGACATCAGTGGCGGAAACCCATCGTCGCATGTCCGACGGGGTGCTAAGGCCGCCGGGCAGTCCTACCCGCCGACCTGCCCGCCGATGTGCGCCAGCTCCTGGGTGGCGTACCAGAGCAGCTCGTGGCCCTCGGCGCCGTCGACCGCGAACTGCGCATCGCCGTCGCCCGCGTCCGCCGCGGGCAGGGCCGCCACGGCGACCGCGATGTCCGCCGCGGCCTCAGGATCGTCGATGTGGCCCGAGACGATGTCCCGCAGCCGCACCGGGGACTTGATCTCGACCGCGGCCGGCTCGTCGAATCCGGCCGCCACCCGCACCTGCTCGTCCGGCAGCTCGGCGGCCAGCACGGCGCGGCGGCGGGGGGCGTCAGGATCGGCGCGCAGCAGCCGGAGCGAGGCCCGGGCCGCGTGCAGCAGGGCGATGTACTCGAGTTCCTCGATGTCACCGCTGGAGTACCACTCGCGCAGCGAGGGCGTCACGGCGAAACCGCGCACTGGAGCATGGCCGGTCACGGATGAGGCGAGCAGGCCCGCCAGGGCTGGGAGTGTGTACGGCAGGTAGACGCGCATATGTCCCCGCAGCGCAGGTGAATGTGAGCACGAGTGTGCCAGGGTTCGCGGCCGGATGGCTGCGGAAATCGCGTCCGCGATCAGGCAATTTTGCCGCTCGTGTCCGCGACCCTGACTGGGGGGCCGTCCGTGACCGGCTTCCCGTCCGTGACCGGCTTCCCGTCCGTGACCGGGGGGCGGTCAGTGGCCGAGGGCGCGTCCGCGGCCGTGCGCGCCGGCGGCACGTCAGCGACCGCAGGCGCCGCCGCGCCGCCTGACCGGGCCAGCGCCTCGGTCACCGCCGCGATCGCCGCCTCCACCGAGACGTGCTCCCAGATCCGCACCACCTGCCAGCCGGCCGCGGTCAGGGCGGCGTCGGCGGCCCGGTCACGCTCGACGTTCCTGGCCAGCTTGGGCTCCCAGTACCAGGTGTTGGCGGCAGGCTGGGTGCCGTGCTCCGGGCATACATGCCAGAAGCAGCCATCGACGAAAACAGCGACCCGGCGAGCGGTGAAGGCGATATCCGGCCTGACCCTGGTCCCGCCCAGGTCAAGCCGGTAATCCTTGCGGTACCGATAGCCCGCGCCATGCAGCGCCCGGCGCAGCGCGAGCTCGGGCTTGGTGTCGACGCGGCGGTTGGCGCGCATATTGGCCGAGCGGCCAGGGCTAGCGGGCCGCGGATAGTCAGCCACGGCTGTCCAGGCTAGTCGTGGCTGACCTGGCTAGCCTCCTGGTTCGGCGCAAAACCAGGCAGCGGTATGTTCAGCAGCTCGGCGAGCCGGGCGGCGGTGGAGCTGGCCGCCTCGTGGTGGACGCCCACCAGCCCGACCGACTCGGCGGCCTCGACGTTGGCCTGCACGTCGTCGATGAAGACGCACTCATCCGGCCGCAGGCCAAGGAGCTCGACAGTCAGCGTGAAGATGCGCTGCTCGGGCTTGCGCATGCCGACCTCGGCGGAGATCACCACGGCGTCGAACAGCTCGCTGAGCATCTGCCGGGGGTAGCCGAAGCCGACACTGCCCCAGGAGTTGGACAGCAGCGCGGTGCGCAGCCCGGCCCGGCGGACGGCCCGGATCAGGTCAGGCATCGTCGGGTCCAGCACGGTCGCCGCGAACATCCTGGTCAGCAGCCCGGCCGCGGAGACCGGCTGGCCGTCGATGCGGACGAGGCTGGCCGCTAGCAGGCGCTCGAAATCCTCGTCACTGCACTCGCCGCGTTCCAGCAGGTGAATGGGCCCGGCGGCCTGGCCGATGGCATAGGCCTGCCGCATCCACAGGCGCATCACCGCAAAATAGCTGTCCTGGAGAATGCCCTCAGCCCGCAGCCAGGCATTCACCGTGTCCCTGATCGGGTTGGTCAGAACGCCGCCCCAGTCGGTAATGAGGCCGCGGAACCGCCCTGCCGCTGCTTTCGCGCCGGGCTGAGAGTCGTCCGCTGCGCTGCGTTCTGGCACATATTGATGGTAAGCGAAGCTAGATCAAATAGCCCTGGCCGAATTAACCGGTCTGTAGCGGCCGCGCGGGCCGCGGCCAACGTCGTGAAAGCGCATCTGCTGCGCAAACAGTGACAGTAGCCGCGCATCCACGCTGCTGCGGTCCGCCCGCGCGGCGCTCGCGCTGCGCTCCCCGCGCCGCTCCTGCCATCCGCCCGCGCGGCGCTCCCGCGGCGCTCCTGCCGTCCGCTCCCGCGGCGCTCCTGCCGTCCGCTCCCGCGGCGCTCCTGCCGTCCGCTCCCGCGGCGCTCCTCGCGGAGCCCGCGCGGCCCGGGAGGCCGCCCGGAGGCCGCCCGGAGGCCGCCGAAGGCCCCTGGCACAATCGCTTGCATGGATCGCATCGCCGTGGTGACAGGGGCCAGCAGCGGTATCGGGGCAGCGACGGCCGTCCAGCTGGCTGAGGCCGGGTACCGGGTCGTCCTGACGGCTCGCCGGGCCGGCCGGCTGGCCGAGGTGGCGGAGCGGATCGCCGACATGGGCGGCGAGGCGGACATCCGTCAGCTGGACGTGACCGACCGCGCGGCCGTGGACGAGCTGGCCGCCTCGCTGGACCGCTGTGATGTCCTGGTCGCCAACGCCGGCGGGGCGATCGGCGCGGACTCTGTCGCGGACGGCTCGGCCGACGACTGGCTGGCCATGTACGAGGTCAACGTAATCGGCGCGCTGAACTCGGTCCAGGCCCTGCTGCCCAAGCTCATCGCCAGCGGCGACGGGACCATCGCGGTGATGTCATCGACCGCGGGCTTCGTGGCCTACGAGGGCGGCGGCGGGTACGTGGCCGCCAAGCACGGCACCCACGGGCTGGCCGCCACGCTGCGGCTGGAGCTGTGCGGGGAGCCGGTCCGGGTGATCGAGATCGCGCCAGGGATGGTCAGGACCGACGAGTTCGCGCTGAACCGCTACCGCGGCGACGCGGCGAAGGCCGCGGCGGTCTACGCGGGCGTGGCCGAGCCGCTCACCGCCGCTGACGTGGCGAACGCCGTCGTCTGGGCCATCACGCGCCCGGCCCACGTCAACGTCGACCTGATGGTGCTCAGGCCGCGCGCGCAGGCCGCGCAGCACAAGGTCTACCGGCAGGGCTAGCCCGTCTGGGTGACCTTGCTGAGGCCGCGCGGACTATCCGGATCCAGCCCGAGCCGCCGGGCCAGCGCCTCGGTCAGCAGCTGGCCCGGCACGATCAGGCCGATCGGCGCCAGCCATTCCGGCAGCCGCGGTCCGGGCAGCGAGTACGAGCAAGCCGCCGCGAGCTCGCGGCCGCCGCCGATCCCGTACGCCCGGGCGCCGGCGCTGGTGACCCGCCGGGCCAGTTCCACGGTGCCGGCCAGCGTCGGCCCCGACTCGGCGGCCAGCACAATCGCGGGCGTGGAGCCGTCGACCACCGCGATGGGCCCGTGCAGCAGGTCCGCGTAGGACAGCCCCATCGCGTGCAGGTAGCAGGCTTCCTTCAGCTTCAGCGCGAGCTTGAGAGCGGCCGAGTAGGCCAGTCCGCGGCCGGACACCACCGCGCCGTGCACCCCGGCCAGCCCGGCCACGATGGGCTCGAAGTCGAGCGGCCCGGACAGCAGGGAGTCGATCTCGTCCGGCACCCGGCGCAGCTCAGCCGGGTCAAGGTCAGCCCCGAGGCCGAGCGCCAGCACGGCCAGGGCGGCTAGCTGGGTGGTGAAGGTCTTGGTAGCCGGGACGGCCTGCTCCGCGCCCGCCTCGGTGACCAGCGCCACGTCGGCCACCTCGGCCAGCGGCGAGCCGGCGCCATTGGTGATGGCCAGCGTGCGCGCGCCGCAGTCCCCGGCCCAGGCCAGGGTCTCGACGATCTCCTCGGTCCGGCCGGACTGGGACAGCGCGACCGCCAGCACGCCGGACAGGTCCAGGCGGCTCCGGTACGTCGTCGCGATCGAGGGCGATGCCAGCGTGGCCAGCCTTCCGGCCTGCGACTGGATCAGGTAGCCGCCGTAGACGGCCGCGTTGTCGGAGGTACCGCGGGCGATGAACAGAACCTGCCGGGTATCGCGGGCCAGCCGCGCTATCTCGGCCCGGCGCGGCAGCAGCGCTCCGATCGTGGCGGCCAGCGCGGCCGGCTGCTCAGCGATCTCCTGGCCCATGTGCGATCTGCTCGCGGCGGACCCGCCCGGACCGGACCCTGACCGTGCTGCGCCGGCTGTCACGCTCATTCCTTCCGCTACCTCTCGATGCCTGCCGCGCCGTCGGCCGCGTACGCGGCTCCCGGCTCCATCCGCTGACCGCCGATCCAGGTGGCCCGCGCTCTGCGGTCGGGGCCCAGCCAGACCAGGTCAGCCGCACTGCCGGGGGCGATCCGGCCCAGATCGGGCCGGCCGATCAGGTCGGCGGGCACCCGGCTGGCCGCCGCCACGGCTGCCGCGAGACCGACCCCGGCCGTCACCATGTTGGCCACCCCGGTGTCCATCCGCAGCGCCGACCCGGCCAGGGTCCCGTCGGCCCGCACCGGCGGCACGCCGTCCCCGGCCGGCAGCTCGATCAGCTCGCCGCCGAGGAGGTAGCGGCCCGGCGGCATGCCGGCGCAGGCGGCGGCGTCGGTCACGATCGCGATCCGGCCGGGCGCGGCGGCGAAGGCAATCTGGCAGGCCGGCCCGCAGACGTGGTGCAGGTCGGCGATCAGGCCGCTGGTCAGGCGGGGATCGGTCAGCGCCTGGCCGACCACGCCCGGCTCCCGGTGATGCAGTCCCCGCTGGCCATCGAACAGGTGGGTGACCATCCGCGCGCCGTGCTCCGCGCCGAGCGCGACCTGCTGCGCCGTCGCGTCGCTGTGCCCCATGCTGACCAGCACCCCGGCGTCGCTGAGCTGCGTGATCGCGGCCAGCGCGCCAGGGAGCTCAGGGGCGAGGGTGAGCACCCGGAGCAGCCCGCCGGCGGCCTCGATCAGCGCATCGACCGCGGCCGGGGTCGGGGTGATGATCCAGTCGGCGTTGTGCGCGCCGCGGCGCTGCGGCGAGATGAACGGTCCCTCCATATGCACGCCCAGGACCCGCGCTCCAAACGGAAGCCGGGGCGCCAGTGCCGCGGCGGCGCGCAGCGTCGCTGTCAGCTCGCCGAGCGGTGCCGTGATCAGGGTCGGCAGGAACGCGGTGGTGCCGCTGGCCGGGAGACCGCGCACGACGGCGGCCCAGCCGTCGGCCCCCGCTGTCCTGAAATCAGCCCCGAAATAGCCATTGACCTGCAGGTCCACGAAACCGGGTACGAGCGTCCCGTCCGGCAGGTCGATGTCAGGGGCAGCCGGCGGCCGGCCCTCGCCGACGTCCGTCACCACGCTGCCGGAGATCGTGACATAACCGGGCGACAGGATCCGGGCCCCGGCTTCGGCCGTGATCACCTGCGGGGCGGCGATCCGCACGGGTGCGGTTTCCGGCCCGCCCGGCCCGCCGTTCGCGCCCATCGCGCCCGGCCCTGGCCCGCCCAGGCCGCCCGGCCTATCCATCCCGCCCATCCCGCCCGCCCGCCCATCCCGCCCGCCCGGACCGCCGGCCCGGACTTCTGCTGGCTGACTCACGCCGGCCAGCCTGCCACCTGCCGCGCTCAGCTGGCGACCCGGGCCCGCTGACCGCGGGCTGCTTCCGCGGCCGCGACGGCGGCGAGGAACCCTCGCATCTCCCTGGCCACCAGGTCCGGCCGCTCCATCATCGCCACATGGCCCACGCGGGGCAGCACGACGACCCGCCCGTTGCGGAACACCCGGGCCGCCCGGATCGCCATGACCGGATTGACCAGCCGGTCGTGGCTGCCGTGGATCACCAGCGCGGGCGCCGTGACCCTGGCGGCATCCCGCCAGAGTGAGGCAGGGCCGCGCCGGGTGTACTCGGCCACCAGCGCCCTCGCAGAGCGGATCAGCACCTCTCCGGCATAGCCGAGCCCGTCCCGGCGGATGAGTTCCGCCACCTCCTCGCTGAGGCGGGACGGATGGATCAGGCTGGGATCGGCGTACATCTCGGCGATCGTCCGCGCGGTCCGGTCGGCCGCCGGGATTCCCGCCATCCGCTCCAGGGCCCAGCGCCCGACGCCGGGCGCGCAGAAGGCCACCATCCTGATCGGCAGCAGCCTGGGCCGCAGGTCGGGCAGTGCCGGCGAGACCAGGGTGAGGGTCCGCACCAGATCGGGCCGGCGACCGGCGACTCTGGTGGCCACGGCTCCGCCCAGGGAGTTGCCGATCAGGTGCACCGGCCAGCGCCCGCGCCTGTCGATCAGCGAGATGACGGCGGACGCCGCGGCATCGATCGAGTAGTCGCCGTCGGCGCGGGCCGGCGAATAGCCGAAGCCGGGCAGGTCGACGGCCTCGGCGGCCAGCGGCGGGGCTGCCGGGTTGTCCGGGTTCCGCTCGCTGAGCAGGCCCATCAGGTCGGTCCAGTTACGCGAGGAGCCGCCCAGGCCGTGCACGAAGACGGCAGGCTCGGCGCCGGCGGGCGCCGGGGCAGTGCGGACGAAGACCTCGCCGGCATCCAGCGCAACGGCCTCGCCCGGCCACGACGGGATGGGATCAGTCATGCGGAGAACACTACTCGCCAGTACGGAACTGCTAGCCGCCGGCGGCCGGACCCGGCCGGCCTTCCGAAGCGACCCGGTCTGCCCTGGCACCCCCGCTAGCTGGCCTTTCGCTTGGTCTTGCGGGCTGGCGCGCTCCGGGCCCCGGATGAACGCGGCTTGGCGCCGGACTCCGTGTCGGCACCGCCCTCGGCGCTGGCCGCCCGCTTGGCCGGACGGGCACGCGAGGCGGGCGTGCCCTTCTTCGGCCGCGCGGTTCGCGGGGGCGGCTGCGGGCCCTCCTTGGCCGCCGCCAGGCTGGCCCTGAGCGCATCCGCCAGGCTGCTGGGCTCGCCCGCCTCGCCTTCCTCGCTCTGCGGCTGGAGGACCTCCCGGCCCTCGATCTTGGCGCTGACGACCTCCTGCAGGGCCTCGCGGTACCGGTCGTGATACTCCGACGGGTCAAAGTCCACGGTCATCGAGTCGATCAGCGAGGTGGCCATCTTCAGTTCCTGCGGCCGGACCTCGATGTCGTCGTCCAGGAAGGGGAAGGCGGCCTCGCGGACCTCGTCGGGCCACAGCAGCGTCTCGAGCACGAGCACCCCGTCCCGGGCCCGCACGGTGGCCAGTGACTCTCGCTGCCGCAGCGCCACCTGGGCGATGGCGATCTTGCCGGAGTCCTCCAGGGCATCGCGGAGCAGCGCGTACGCGCGGGTACCGGTGGCCTCGGGCTCGATGTAGTAGCTGCGGTTGAACAGGATCGGGTCCAGCTGCTCGGCGGGAGTGAAGTTGAGCACCTCGATGCTCTTGGTGGTCGGCAGCGGAAGCTCGGCCAGATCCTCATCGGTCAGCACGATCATCTCGCCGTCGGGCAGCTCGAACCCCTTGGCGACCTCCTCGTACGGCACTTCCTCCCCGTCGACCGAGCAGACCCTGCGGAACCTGATCCGCCCGCCGTCTGCGCGGTGCACCTGCCGGAACGCGATATCCCGCTGCTCGGTCGCGGCATACAGCCGGACCGGGATCATGACCAGGCCGAAGGAGATCGCGCCCTTCCACATGCTGCGCATGCTCTCTCCCTACCCGGCTCCAGTTCGGCTACTGATTCCCGTAACGTCGTGCTGGGATTCCAGCACCGATCGGGTGCTGGTACAAGCAGTGCTTACCCGTTTCCCGCGATCCGGCACTACGTCGATGGCTCGATATCGGGCATGGAGAGGCAGCGAGATGAGCGACGAGGACCTGGAAGTACCCGAGGCCGATGCCTGGGAGCAGGAGCAGGACGCCGTGCCCGGCGAGGAGGACAACGAGGAGGAAGAGCGGGAAAGGGAGTCACTGGACGTGCCGCTGGAGGCGAACGAGGCCGACGTGGCCGAGCAGTCGGTCGAGGTGGAGGAGGATGAGGACGAGGGCTATCGCTAGCCAGAGCGGCCGCAACGGCGCCTCGTAGGATTGCACGGTCGTAGGATTGCATCGGGGAAGCGGCCGGCTGCCGCCCGTCACGATGAGGTTCGGAGATCGTTAGTGAGCGCATCGCCGCAGGCCAGGACGGCCAGCACCCGGCTGCCACGACCGGCCAGGCGGCGGCAGCTGCTGGGCGCCGCGCGTGACGTTTTCGTCGCGCAGGGCTATCACTCGGCGGCCATGGACGAGATCGCGGAAAAGGCCGGGGTCAGCAAGCCGGTGCTCTACCAGCATTTTCCGGGAAAGCTCGAGCTGTACCTCGCGCTGCTGGACGAAAGTGCCGAGGAACTGGTCAGGATCGTCAGCGATGCCCTGTCCTCGACGACCGACAACAAGCAGCGCGTGCCGGCCACGTTCAAGGCTTTCTTCGATTTCGTAGCTGGCGCCGGCGAGGCATTCCGCCTGGTCTTCGAGTCAGACCTGAGCAACGAGCCGGCCGTCCGGGCCCGCCTGGACCGCGCCCTGAGCGACTGTGCCGACATGGTCAGCCAGTTCATCCGGGAGGACGCGGGCGTCGGGGACGCCGAGTCGCACCTGCTGGGCATGGCGCTGGTCGGCATGGCCCAGGTGACCGCCAGGTACTGGCTGAGCACCGATGGCGAGATCCCGAAGGACGCCGCGGAGCAGCTCACGGCCCGGCTCGCCTGGCGCGGGATCAGCGGCTGGCCACGGACGAGCTGACCGGCTTTTCGCTCGCGGCGTAGCAGTGAGCAGCTCTGGCTCCTATCTCGCCTGGCGACCGCAGGCTAGCCTCGATTGCTGGAGAGGAGCGCCGTGGAAGTCAAGATAGGAATTCAGTCCGTGCCCCGCGAGATAGTCCTGGAGACCAATTCCTCGTTCGAGGAAGTCGAGCAGGCGCTGACCAGCGCGGTCAGCAATGGCACCGTTTTCGTCGTGCAGGACGACAAGGGCGGCAAGGTTCTCGTGCCGGCCGACAAGATCGCCTACCTGGAGCTGGGCGGGACCGAGCCGCGGCGAATCGGGTTCGGCAACCTGTAGCCGCGATCGGTGCCCATCCGAGCGGCGTCCCTGGTCGGGGCGCCCTCTTCATTCCGCCTTCTTTGCTCTCCGGCTGAGGTGTGACGCAGATCACAATTTGCGTCGCCGCGGGGCGTAACGCGCCCCGCTTCCGCCATCGCTGTAGTCGGTGTGCCGCCGACCCCAGGCTTGCGGCATCTACCGAAGGAGAGCAATGCGCACATCTCTGAAGACCCGGCTAGCGTCCCTCGCGGCAGCGGCCGCGATCGCCACCACCGGCGCGATGTCGGTGGCGGGCGCCGCCGACGCGGCGACGGTCCATCACCGGCTGCACACCAATCTGTCCATCGGCGCGTCCAAGATCGACCACCAGCAGGGCGCGATCATCCTCGGCGTCCTGTCGTCGCACCGGACCGCCCTGGCCGGGAAGCGGGTCTGGCTTGACCGCAAGCTGAAGGGCGGCAAGTGGGTGCTGCTGCGGTCGCAGCTCACCAACAGGCACGGCCTGGTCCGCTTCGCCGTCCTCCCGCCGGCGACTGCGGCCTTCAAGCTCGTCTTCAGGGGGACAGTGAACTTCGCGCCGTCCCAGAGCCTGGCGATCGTCGTCCACCGGAAGGCCTAGCATCCGGCTGGCAGCGCGCCGGAGCGCCGGGAGCGCCCGGGCCGGTACGTTTTCCGGTCCTGGCGCTACCCGGCGCTCCGGCGTGAGACGTTGATAACCCGATGGCGACTGAGACTGCTGATCTGGCCGACGCGCTAGAGCGGGCCCGATCGGGCGACGAGGCCGGGTTCCTGGAGCTCTGGCGGGCCCTGCAACCCCGCCTGCTGCGCTATCTGCGCGTGCTGAGCTGCGGTGACGCCGAGGACGTGGCCAGCGAGACCTGGCTGCAGGTGGTACGCGATCTGCATCGGTTCAGCGGCAGCGAGGACGACTTCCGCCGCTGGCTGTTCACCGTGGGGCGGCACCGGGCTATCGACAGCGCGCGGGCCAGGATCAGGCGCCCGGTCGCGGCCCTGCCGCCGGACGCCGAGCTGCTGCCCGACCGGCAGCAGGTCGAGGACCAGGTCCTGGACGGATTGTCGGTTGGCGCGGCGATTGACCTGCTAGCCGCCCTGCCGCCGGACCAGGCCGAAGCCGTCGCGCTGCGGGTCATCGCGGGCCTGGAAACCGCAGCCGCCGCTGAGATTCTCGGCAAGTCGGCCGGCGCGGTCCGGGTGGCCCTGCACCGCGGGCTGCGGACGCTGGCTGGCGACCCGCGCCTGCGGGCTATGGCCGCCGGCCCGAGGCCGCCGGCGGCAACCGACCGGAACTCGCCGCCCCCAGCCGGCCTGACACTGGCCGCCAATCCGACCCTGGCCGCCGACGCGACACTGCCGTCGCGTGCCACCGACCCGGCACTGCCCTCACTGGCCGCCGACCCGGCACTGCCCTCACTGGCCGCCGACCCGGCACTGCCCTCACTGGCCGCCGACCCGGCACTGCCCTCACTGGCCGCCGACCCGGCACTGCCCTCACTGGCCGCCGACCCGGCACTGCCCTCACTGGCCGCCGACCCGGCACTGCCCTCACTGGCCGCCGACCCGGCACTGCCCTCACTGGCCGCCGACCCGGCACTGCCGTCGCTGGCCGCCGACCCGGCACTGACGGCCGGCCAGAATCTCGCTGGCCGGCCGTCGGCGCCCGCCAATCCTGTCCTGCGCGCGCTGAGGGAGGTGAAGCGATGACGACGGAACTGCCCGGCGACCCGGTCCCCGCTGGCCCGGCACTTGACCTGCTGGTGAACGTACTCACCGGGGCGCCGGGCGAGGGTGAGCTGGACGGCGAGGCAGCCGTGCTGGCGATGTACCGCGCGGTCCGCCAGCCGGGTCCCGTGCCCGTGCTCCGGCATCGTCACCGGGCGCGCACGCTCGCCGCCGCCGCCGTCCTCGCGCTGGCGGGATGTATCGGCGCTGCCTACGCGGCAATCCTGCCCGCGCAGGTCCAGCATGCGGCCTACCAGGTCCTGGGCTTCATCGGCGTGCCCGACGCCAGGCACCAGCCCCCGTCGCATCCGCGGCCGGCTGCGGGCGCTCCCGCCACCTCGCCGGCCCCGTCCGCTTCCCAGGCCTCCCCCGGCAGCCGCTCGCCTGGAACCGCCTCGGCATCCTCCTCCGCGAGCGCCCAGCGCAACCGGCCGGCGGCATCGCCTGCCACCAGGCTGACCATCGCCCTCCGGCAGCGGTGGATTGCCGCGGGATCCTCCGATGAGATAAACGCCGAGCTCACCGGGCAGGGCCGGCCGGTGGCCGGCCAGCTGGTGCGCCTGCTGCGGCGAGACGCTGGCCCGGCTGGCTGGCAGCCCGCGGGGCAGATGCTGACCAGCCCGGAGGGTAATGCCGCGCTGGCCACGCCGGCGATCACCGTGAACACCTGGTTCCGGCTGACCGGCCCGGACCGCACGCAAAGCCAGGCGGTGCTGGTCATCGTCGTGCCGCGGGTGTCGGTCGCAGTGACCGCCGGGCCAGGGCCGCGGACCGACGTGCTGACGGTCAGCTGCCAGTACGCGGCCCCTGGTGACGTCGTCCTCCTGCAGGTCAGGACCGACGGCTTCTGGGAGAGCGCGCGAAGCCACCGGCTCGGGCCAGGTCCCGCGACCACGTTCACCATCCGGGTCCCAGCGGCCGGGCAGCGGGTGCTGCGGGCTGTCCTGCTGGCCACGGTGTCCCACGGGCTCTCGGCCAGCGAGCCGGTCATCGTGACACGGTCGTAGGCATCGCGCCACGTGCCAGCCGCCAGCCGGCCGTGGCACCGGACGGCGGCCGGGCCGCTAGCCGGCCACGGCACAGAGCAGCCGGCTGGATCCGCGCTGCCACAGCGTGCCGATCTCGGCGAACCCTGCTGCCCGCAAGGCGGTGACATGGCTGCGCAGCCGGAGCGTCTCCGGCTGGTGGTGATCGGAGCTGTGCCGGCGGCGGTCGCGCTCGGCCCGCTGCGCGGCGAGGGCCGGGTCGGCCAGCACGGCGGTCCACCAGTCAGCCCAGTTCTCGGCGTGGCCGCCGGGGAAGCGCCGCTGCTCCTCCCTGGCGATCAGCGCACTGCCGAGACGGGCGAGCGTGGGCGCGGTCTTCTCGTCCTCCTCCAGGTGATCGCCATTCAGCAGCACTCCGCCAGGCCGCAGGACCGTGATCAGCTCCGCGTACATCGCCGTGAGCTCAGGAACGGCCAGCCAGTGCAGCGCCGTCGTGCTGACTGCCGCGTCAGCCTGGCGGTCCAGTCGCAGTCCCCGGCTCCAGCCGGGGATCCTGAGGTCGATATCAGCGAACCGCAGGCCCGGCCGGCCTGACCATGCCGCCAGCCCCAGCGCCAGCAGCACGGGATCGGTGTCGATGGCCACCACCGTCGCCTCGGGCAGCCGGTCAAGCAGGCGCACCGCCAGTGACCCGGGCCCGCACCCCAGATCCAGCACGAGCGGGTCAGGACGTTCCGGCCGCCTCTGCTACCGCGTCGATCAGGGCGGTGAAGCGCTCCTCCCGGTCGGGCAGGTAGACCTGCTGCTGGTCATCCCAGCGCTCCATCCAGGCCAGGGCCGCCGCCCGGCTGAGAGTCCCGGCCGCTGCCGTGCCGTCGCTGATCACAAGCACCTCCACGTGACTGGCAATTAGACTTTAGATAGTGACGAGGCTAGAAGCTAGGACGTAACCGGTCAAATGAATTTCACCAGTCACATGGACGCGGTCGTGACGGTGGCCGCCCGGCTGGCCAACGCGCTCTGCCCGGGCCAGGCGCGCGGCCAGGCCTACCGGCCGCCGACGGGGCCCCGGCTGCAGGCCGCGGTCACCGAGGCCCTGCGCGCGGCCAGGGCCGACTCGCGCGCCGTGACGGCCGCGGAGGCGGAGCAGTTCCGGCGGCTGGCCGAATCGCTCCGGGCGGTCTTCGCCGCGGCGGCCTCCGGCGACCAGGACACGGCGGCGGCCCGGGTCAACGCGCTGCTCGCGGATACCGGCGCCCGGCCGAGACTGGACCGCCACGACGGCGAACCCTGGCATCTGCATTTCCACGGCCGGGAGGACTCCCTGCTCCACGGGTGGGCGGCTGGCTGCGCCACCGGCCTGGCCGTGGTACTCGGCAGTGACCTGCACGGCCGGCTCGGCGTGTGCACCGCGCCGCGGTGCGATCGCGTTTACGTGGACTCATCGCGCAATGGGGGCCGCCGGTTCTGCTCGACGGCCTGCCAGAACAGGGTGAAGGCGGCAGCCTTCCGGGCCAGGCAGCGCTAATCGGCCAGGCCGAGCGCCTGCATGCGCTGCGCATGCAGGTCAGCGAGGCGGGCGAACATGCGGCTGATCTCGCCGAACTGGCCGGCGTCCTGGCCGGCCAGCAGCCGGGCGAGCGGCTCGCGCTCGGCCGCCACCCGCTGCGCCTGGCTCAGTGCCTCGCCCACCAGCCGCCTGGCCCACAGCGCCAGCCTGCCGCCGACTCGCGGATCCGCCTCGATCGCCTGGCGCACCCGGGCCACCGCGAAGGTCGACTGCCCCGTGTCCGCGAGTACCTCGAGCACCAGGGCACGCGCCTGCGGCTCCAGGATTTCCGCTACGGCCCGGTAGAAGTCAGCCGCGATGCCGTCGCCCACGTACGCCTTGACCAGCCCCTCCAGCCAGTCCGCCGGAGCTGTCCTGGCATGGAACTCGTCGACGGCGGCCACGAACGGCCGCATCACGGCGCTCGGATCGCCGCCGATGCCCTCGATGCGCCGCCGGAGCAGCTGGAAATGGCCGAACTCCGCCACCGCCAGGCCGGCCAGGGCCGTCTTGTCGTCCAGCGAGACGGCAAGCGCCGCATCATCAGAAAGCCGGAAGAAGGCGGTCAGAGAGGCATAAGCCAGCAGTCCGAGCAAGTCGAGGACGCCGTCCGCCTGCGGGCCGGACGCCGCGGCATCAGCTGACTGATCCGGGCCTTCGGTTGCCTCTGGACTCACATCGGCAGCGTAACAATCCTCGCCGGAGCGGCCATCCCCGCCGCGTTAGCCAGGACAAGCGCGCGGACTTGCTAAACTGTGAACCGGATCAACATGCAGGAATGCGGTTACCCCCGATCGTGTTGGTACTGAGAGTAAAAGTGCGGCGACGCCGAGATGCTTTCTGGCGCTCTACTGGACGCCGCGCTCCCTGCTCCTTCGCGAGCGCACGCCATCGTGCCATGACAGCCCTGGCTGTCCCGCCGGGGAGCTACATGCCAGTCCATGGCACGAGGCAGGCGCGATGAGGCCTGACGTGCCGCGGGCTACTAGTGGAGGCGGAAGCCCTGAGTACGCAGACATGGACCACCGAGGACGAGCCGGCCGCGGCCGAAGCGGAAGCTCCTGACCTGGTGGTTAGCGAGAAGACTTTTCGCGATTTCGGCATCGGCGAGCCGATTTGCGCGGCCCTGGAGGCGGAGGGCATCACGACCGCCTTCCCCATCCAGGCGCTGACCCTGCCGATCGCCCTGGACGGTCACGACCTCATCGGCCAGGCCCGCACCGGCACCGGCAAGACGCTCGCCTTCGGCGTGCCCATCCTGCAGCGTCTCGACCAGACGCCGAGAGACAAGGCCGCCGCCCCGCGCGCGCTGGTCGTGGTACCGACGAGGGAACTGGCCATCCAGGTGGCCGAGGACCTGCGGATCGCGGGCTCCCGGATGGGCAGCCACGTCGTGACCCTGTACGGCGGGCGCGCTTACGAGCCGCAGATCGAGGCGCTGGCCACGGTCGACATCGTGGTCGGCACGCCCGGCCGGCTGCTGGACCTCAGCCGGCAAGGTCACCTGGACCTCAGCCGGGTGCGCGCGCTGGTGCTCGACGAGGCTGACAAGATGCTCGACCTCGGCTTCCTGCCCGACGTTGAGAAGATCCTCAAGCTCACCCCGGATAACCGCCAGACCATGCTGTTCTCCGCCACCATGCCTGGCGAGGTCGTCACGCTGGCCCGCCGGCACTTGTACCGGCCCATTCACATCCGGGCCGAGCAGCATGACGAGCCCGCCCTGGTGCCGAGCACCGAGCAGCATGTCTTCCGCGCCCATCAGATGGACAAGATCGAGGTGCTGGCCAGGGTGCTGCAGGCCGGGGGCCGCGGTCTCACGATCGTCTTCTGCCGCACCAAGCGGGCCGCCGACCAGGTGGCCACCAACCTGACCGACCGCGGTTTCGCCGCGGCTGCGGTGCACGGGGATCTTGGCCAGGGTCAGCGCGAGCGAGCCATGCGAGCCTTCAGGACGGGCAAGGTTGACATCCTCGTGGCCACCGACGTCGCGGCCAGGGGACTGGATGTTGATGACGTGACCCACGTCATCAACCACGAGTGCCCCGAGGACGAGAAGGCGTACCTGCACCGTATCGGCCGGACCGGGCGCGCCGGGCGCGACGGGGTGGCCGTCACCTTCGTGGACTGGCACGACCTGCCGCGCTGGAAGCTCATCAACGACACGCTCGGCCTCGACCACGCCGAGCCGCTGGAGACCTATTCGACATCCGAGCACCTGTTCGCCGCGCTGAATATCCCGCAGGGGGCACGCGGCACCCTGCCCTCCGCGCAGCGAGCCCGGCTGGGGCTGGAAGCCGAGGCGCTAGAAGACATCGGCGAGACCGGCCGCAACCGGTCCCGCGCCACTGGCCGCACGGCCAGCCGGACGGGTGGCCCGCGCCACCGGGATCAGGGGCCCCGGACGACCGAGGCCGCGGACCGCGAGCCCAGCCAGCGCAGGCAGCGTAATCGCCGCAGGACCAGGGCCGGCCTGACCGCCCGCGGCCCGGCCGGCGCGAGCGGCCCGGCGGAGTCGTCGCCAGCGGCGAGCGCAGCGCAGCTGCCCGCGTCGCCGCAGCCGGACACCCAGGCCGGACCGCAGGCCCGGCGCTCGCCGGCCCGCCGCCGCAGGCGCAGCGGCAGCGGCAGCCGCGGCAGCGGGACCGCAGGGGACTGACCCGGCCGGTACGGCGGCACTGACGGGCGACCAAGCAGCTGAGCCTGCCTCTTGGCGGCAGCTGCCTCATGCGCGCAGCATGCTAAGAGGACGTGCCCTTCAGCTAATCCACCGTTATTTGAGCGTTACATTCCAGGCGTTTCTCGGTAGGCTGCGACCCCGTGAGTACCCCCAGGTCCCTCGAGATGCCCGATCGGGTCCGGTCGGGTTATCTGGCGACAGACCGTGGCTCCTTCGCGATGCTGGAAGCACAGCCATCCCACGGCGTGTGCGAGCGCCGGCCAGCGATCCTGGTCCCTGGCTATACCGGCAGCAAGGAGGACTTCCTCCCGGTACTTGAGCCGCTGGCCGCGGCTGGCCGGACGGTGGTCGCCATTGACCAGCGGGGTCAGTACCAGAGCCCGCATGCGCCCGATCGCGGCGGCTACGCCGCCGATGAGCTGGCGGCCGACCTGCTCGCCATCGCGGCAGCCATCGACCACGACGCCGGCGGCGTCCATCTGGTGGGCCACTCCATGGGCGGCCTGGTGGCCAGGCAGGCGGTGCTGAGGCAGTCCGCCGGGATACGGTCGCTGACGCTGATCGGCTCCGGCCCGGCCAGCATCGCCGGGCAGCGCGCGGTCCTGCTGAGGGAGCTGCTGACCCTGCTGGATCCCGATGAGGGCCGCGGCGGTGACGACCGGAACAAGCTGCGCCGCCAGATCAGCAGCTTGTGGCAGGAGCAGCTGGGGCCGCAGGCGCTGGCCGAGGGAACCAGCCAGCACATCCTCGCCTTCCTGCGGGAGCGGATGCTGCGGACCTGCCCGATTGGCCTGATCACGATGGCCAGGTACCTGCTGGACTGCGAGGACCGGACCGAGGAGCTCGCGGCGCTGGCCCGGCTGCCGATCATCGTCGTCTACGGCGAGAACGACGACGCGTGGCGGCCATCGGTCCAGGACCGGATGGCCAGGCGCCTGGGCGCGGAGCGAGTCTGCATTCCGGGCGCGGCCCATTCGCCGGCTGTCGAGGCACCGGACATGACGGCGAGCACGCTGACCACGTTCTGGAACGCCGCCGAACGGCACCGGCCATGGGCGCGGGATCGCCGCGGCAGCAGCCAGGAGCCGCCCAGGCCCGCCCGGACCAGCAGCTAGCCGCCAGGGCCGGTGAGCTCAGCCAGGCATCCGTCAGCCAGGCATCCGTCAGCCAGGCATCCGTCAGCCAGGCATCAGGCTGGCTGACCGGCCGCCGCGCCGCTGTCCCGGTCGTCCTCGTCGGCCAGGCCGTCCCAGGGCCGGCGCGGTGCAGCCGCAGCGCTGCCTTCCGGGCACTGGGCGCGGTAGTCGCACCAGCCGCACCACCGGCCGGGGCGGGGCGGGAAAACGTCGTCATCGCGACCACCGCCGCCGACGGCGTATCGCTCGTCCGCTGCCGCGCACTCGGCCGCGATGTCCTCCGCGCGACGCAGCTGGCGGCCCAGCGACTCGCCGGTGTGCTCCCAGGCCAGTACCCGCCCGCTCGGCAGGTGATGCAGCTCGACCCGCCGGCATGGCCGTCGCATCACCCGCTCCGCCGCCAGGGCATACAGCGCCAGCGGCAGGGACGACCGGGCGTCATCGGCGGTCAGCAGGTGCCGGCCGGTCTTGTAGTCGACGACCACGAGCTCGCCGCCGCCCGCCGGGCCGCGCCGGTCGTCCAGCCGGTCGATCCGGCCGGACACGGCGATCAGGTCAGTCCTGGTGGCCACGGTGCGCTCGACGCCAGCTGGGGGCGAGGCCGGATCCAGCCGGGCCACGTAACCCTCGACCATGGCCCGGCAGCGCCGCCGGTGTGCCGCCGACTGCGCGTCGTCGGCGAAGCCATCCGTCAGCCAGCCCTGCTCCAGCAGGTCACCGGCGGCCGTCACCGTCCGCGCGCTGACCGGCAGCCGCCACCAGCCCGCCAGTGCGTTGTGCACACTCGCGCCAAGGCTGTTGTGCGCCCACGGCGGCCCCTTGGCGGGCGGCGGCCGGTCCAGGTACGTCATCCGGTACCGCCGCGGGCAGTCCAGCCAGGTGCTCAGCCGGGTCGGCGTGCAGGCGTAGAGCCGCTGCGGCATCCCGTCAAAGCCCAGCTGCACCTGCACCTGCCTATCATCGCGCGGCCGGCTGACAGCCTAGTCCGGGCCAGCCCGCGATCTAGGCTGGATCGCCGGCCACGAATCCGCCCGGCCCGCCTGCCACCCAGGAGTCGAAGCGCTTCTCCGCGGCGCCTACGGTGAAATCCGCGCCGTGACCCGGCAGCACCCGGGTCGGGGAGGGCAGGGTCAGTACCTCGGCGCCGATCGAGCTGAGCTGGCGGCTGAAATCGGGGAACTCATCGTCGTGCGGCACCGGCCCGTCCGCCGTCAGCACGTCACCGGTGAAGACGACGTTGAGATCCTCGCAGTACAGGCAGACCGAGCCGGGGCTGTGCCCCGGCGCGTGCATGACCTCGAGCGAGACATCCGCCACCTCGAACATTCCCCCGTCGGCCATCTCGATCTCCGGGTCGTCGCCCGAATGGGCCTCGCGCCAGTGCTCGATATCGGCCGGGTGCAGCGCCACCGGCGCCTCGTCCCGCTCCGCGACCTCCGGCACGGCGGCGGTGTGCGCCGGGTGCCCGTGGGTGCAGATCACCGCGACAATCTCCCGCTCGCCCACGGCATCGAGCACCGCTGCCGCATCGTCACCCGGATCGATGACGATGACCTCCTCGTCGTCGCCCACGATCCAGCTGTTGACCGTGCCGGTGACACCATCGATCCGCGCTTCCATCGCTGCCATTCGCCTTTCCCGCGGTCAGTTTCCGCTGCCCGGTTCCTGCCAGAGTGCCCTGCTGCCGGCCCTGCTCTCAGCCTGGCCCTGCTCTCAGCCGGCCCTGCTCTCAGCCGGCCCTGCTCTCAGCCGGCCCTGCTCTCAGCCCTGCCGCACGAGTGCCCGCACCGCGCCGATGATGAGCTGCACGGCGATGGCGGACAAGAGCAGCCCGGCAATCCTGGTCAGCAGTTCCACGCCACTCTCTCGCAGCACGCGCAGGATTGCCCCGGAAAACCGCATGGCCAGCCAGAGCAGGATAACGACGGCGACGATGGCGAGCCCGAAGGCCAGCTTGTCGCCGGCCGTGGATGACCGCTGCACGAACAGCATCGTCGCCACGATCGCGCCCGGCCCGGCCAGCAGCGGCGTGCCCAGCGGCACGAAGGCCACGTTCGCCGCTGCGACCTCCAGCTCGGTCGGCTCGGCGGCCTGCCCGGTCAGCAGCTGCAGCGCCACGAGCAGCAGCAGCAGCCCGCCGGCCGCCTGCAGGGCCGGCAGCTCCACGCCCAGGTAGGCGAGCATCGACCGGCCGAACAGCGCGAAGGCCACGATCACGCCCAGCGCCACCACCGCGGCCTGCCAGGCCAGCCGGTTGCGCTCGGCCGCGGGACGGTTCCTGGTCAGGCCGAGGAACACGGGCACCACGCCAGGCGGGTCAGTGATCACCAGCAGCGTGATGAAGACCTCCCAGAAGAACTTGACCGGGAAGATCGGGCCCATCAGCCCATCAGCCCGTCAGCCTGTCACCGGGACAGCGCCCGTGGCGCCCGCGACCAGCCGCTGATACGCATCGTCCGGCGCTATCTCGGTGCCGATCCGGTAGCCGGTCAGCGCCCCGTGATCATCACTGCCGCCAGAGGCGACGAGGCCGAGCAATGCGGCCAGGGTACGCAGGCGGGAGCGTTCTGCCTGGTCTTGCTGAGGGTGGTCGATCTCGACTCCGCTCAGGCCGGCGGCCGCCAGCATGGCGATCTGGTCATCAGGGATCTGCCATCCGCGCGACGCGCCGCGCGGATGCGCCAGCACCGTGACACCGCCGGCACCGCGCACCAGCTCGATGGCGCGCACCGGATCGAGCGCATACCGGGACACGTAAGCCCGGCCGCCCGGGCCGATCCACTCCGGGCTGAACGCCTCATCGGGACTGGCGATCACGCCGCCCGCGGCCAGCGCGCGGGCGATGTGCGGCCGTCCTACCACCCCGCCGGCCGCGATCGCCTCGACCTGGTCCCAGCTCACGTCGACGCCCAGCTCCTGCAGGCGCCGCACCATGGCGCGGGCCCGGTCCTCCCGGCTCGCCCTGATGTGCGCCAGCTCGCCGCCCAGCTCCGGGTCCGCCGGATCAAAGAGGTAGGCGAGCATGTGCACGCTGTGCCCGTGGAGCCGGCAGGACAGCTCCATGCCCGGCATGAGCGTGAGCCCGGGCCGCAGGTCAGCCAGCGCGGCCCGGGCCTCGGCGTGGCCGGCCACCGTGTCGTGGTCGGTGAGGGCGATGACATCGAGCCCGGCCGCGGCGGCGCGGCTCATCACCTCGGCGGGCGAGGTAGTCCCGTCCGATGCCGTGCTATGGCTATGCAGGTCAGCGCGGATGTGGTCAGGGCGCACTCTGGTGACCCTAGCCGGGCGGCACCGGGCGGGTGCGGTGAGGGCGCCCCCTCGCGACCTCAGCCGGGCAGCCGCGGGGACCGTGCGCCGAAAGGCAGGTCCACGTCCGGGCCGGCCTCGCGCAGGTCCCGCAGCGGCAGCGGATCAACAGTCAGCATTCCGGCCGTATCCGGCCAGAGCACCAGCCACAGCCAGCTGCCCATGACCTCGCCGGCGAAGGCCGCCCGGCCGGGCGCCTCGACATGCCAGAGCGGAAACTCGTGCTTCCCGAAGCGCACCACGGCGGCAGGAGCGCCGGTGGCGAAGCCGTCGCCGGGATCGGGGCCGGCCAGGCCGGCGAACCTGGCGCCCAGGCCGACGCCGAGCTCCTCCGACACCAGCACCATCTCGGCGGGGCCGCCGACCGGGTTCGGCCCGGACAGCGCGACGGTGCAGCCGCGGGTCCCGCTGCGCTCATCGCCGGCCGTGGCGAAGCCGGTCACCACCCAGCCGTGCGGCAGCGGCCACGGAAGCCAGACCGGCACGACCGCACCCCGGCGGACGCTCTCCAGGCCCTCGGTGGACAGGCTCAGCCCGGTCCGCAGCGGCGGCACCTCGCCATGCAGATCGCACTGCCAGGCACTAGACCAGATGCTCGGCTCGCGCAGCACCGCGTCACACCGCGGGCAGGTAGGTGCTGGCCTCATAACGACTGACAGTAACGGACGAGCGGCCACTGGTGAAAGGCTGATACTAGGGCAATGGCCGTGCAGCACGTGCCCTGCGCCGGGGCAGTCATCAAGGACGAGAAGGGACGGTTGCTGCTGGTCAGGCGGCGGAACGAGCCTGGGGCCGGGCTCTGGTCACTGCCCGGCGGCCGCATCGAGCCAGGCGAGACCGAGCAGCAGGCCGTTGTCCGGGAGGTCCGCGAGGAGACAGGGCTGACGGTCGACTGCGGCCCGCTCCTGGGCCGGGTACAGCGGCCCGGACTGTCCGGGGCAGTGATCGACATCAGCGACTACGCGGCGTTCGTGACCGGCGGCGAGCTGGCGGCGGGCGACGATGCGGGCGACGCCCGCTGGGCCGGGCCGCCGGAGATCGCGCAGATGGATGCGGCCGGGGAGCTGACCGACGGACTGACCGCGGCACTCAGGTCCTGGGGAGCGCTGCCCTAGCAGCGCCCATCGCGGGCATGCGGAATGCCGGTCCCGGCCGCCGGACGGGCATACTGCACGGGATGGCCACTGGCGAGCGGGCCGTAGCATGGTCGCATGCCTATTGCCCCACGGCGCGGCGCCGATGGTGTCGGCGCCGGCGCTGCCTCACCGCCCACGACCGAGCAGGTGACCCAGGCGCTCGCGGGCGTCAACGATCCTGAGATCCATCGCCCCATCACTGAGCTGGGGATGGTGAAGAACGTCGAGGTGGCGCCCGACGGAGCCGTCCGGGTCGATGTCTGGCTGACGGTATCCGGATGCCCGCTGCGCGACACCATCACCCGCGAAGTCACCGCGGCGGTCGGCAGGCTGCCGGGGGTCACGGCTGTCCGGGTCGAGCTGGACGTGATGAGCGATGAACAGCGCCGGGAGCTGCAGGGCAGGCTGCGGGGCGGGAAGCCGGAGCGCGAGATCCCGTTCGCCAGCCCTGCCTCGCTGACCAAGGTTTATGCGGTGGCCAGCGGCAAGGGCGGCGTCGGCAAGTCCTCCGTCACGGTCAACATCGCGGTCGCACTCGCCGCGATGGGCCAGAAGGTCGGCCTGCTGGACGCCGACATCTACGGCCACTCCGTGCCGCGGATGCTGGGCATCACCACCCGCCCCACTCAGGTCGAGCAGATGATCATGCCCCCGTCCGCGCACGGAGTGCAGGCGATCTCGAGCGGCATGCTCAAGAAGGGCAACGAGCCGCTGCCGATGCGCGGGCCGATCCTGCACCGCCTGCTGCAGCAGTTCCTGGCCGACGTCTTCTGGGGCGACCTGGACGTGCTGCTGCTGGACCTGCCGCCGGGAACGGGGGACATCGCGATCTCCGCGGCCCACCTGATCCCCGGCTCCGAGCTGATCATCGTCACCACCCCGCAGCTGGCCGCGGCCGAGGTGGCCGAGCGGGCCGGCTCGCTCGGCGCTCAGCTGCACCAGCGCATAGTCGGCGTCATCGAGAACATGTCGTACCTGCCCTGCCCGCACTGCGGCGAGCGGGTCGACGTATTCGGGTCAGGCGGCGGTCAGGCGGTGGCGGGAACGCTCACCCGCATGCTCGGGACGGCCGTGCCCGTACTCGGCGAGATACCCATTGACCTGCGCCTGCGCGAGGCCGGGGACGCCGGCCTGCCGCTGGTGCTGTCCGATCCCGACTCCCCGGCGGCGCTGCAGCTCAGGAAGATCGCCGAGGGCCTCACCGCTCGCTCGCGCAGCCTGGCCGGCCTGCCGCTCGGGCTTACCCCCGTCTAGCAGCCGGGCCGCGGAGCGCGGTCCGGGCCAGGAGGCCGGCGCCGGAAGGGCCGGAAGGGCCGGTCACTGCCGCCGTCAGGGATCAGGTGGCCTCGGCGTCGTAGGGCGGGCTCTCGCCCGGAGCCAGCCTGAGCTCTGCCTGCTGCAATCCGATGCCGTCCCGGCCCAGGCCGTTGCTTCCGGCATAGCCGGGGCTGCCGGGGCCCTGGCCACCGTCGGCCGTGCTGCTGCCGTAGTCGCCGTTCAGATCGTCCATCAGGTGCTTACGGACGAAATGACGCGGATTCAGGTCGTTGATGTCGAAGTCGCCGAACTCCGGGCCGAGGTGATCCTGCAGTTCCATCTTGGCGCCATCGGCCATCCGCCGCAGCTCACGCAGCGCCCGGCCGGCTTGCGCGGCGTACTTCGGCAGCTGATCAGGTCCGAAGACGATCAGCGCGATGACCCCGAGCACCAGGAGCTTCAGGAAGGAAAGATCCACAGCTAATCGCTCCAGCCGGCTTCGGGACCACGAGCGCGACGGCCCGCTGGCACCAGCGTAAACGGTCCGCGGGACTGGCGGCCATTCCAGGCCGCTTCCGGGGCCGGCCTGTCCCGGCCGGCCAGCCGGGTCTGGCCGCCCGCTGGCCGGCTGAAACCGCCGTGGTCAGGACGTGGCAGACCCCAGCGCCACCCAGGCGGTGCGACTGATGCCGCCCCGGACGTACGTGACGCTGACCCGGCTGCCAGGCGCCTGCGACCTGATCGCGTCGAGCAGGCTGTTCCCGTCGGTAATCGGCAGCCCCGCGAACCGGACGATGACGTCGCCCGGCTGCAGCCCGGCCTGAGCGGCCGGCCCGCCCGGCGTGACCGGGGCGGCCGCGCCGGGCCGGACCGGGACGATCTGGGCACCTGTCCCGCCGTAGCCGATGTTGATCACCGCGCCGAGTACTGAGTGCGCCGCGTGACCGGTCCTGATCAGCTCGGTCGCGACGCGGCGCGCCTGATTGATCGGGATGGCGAAGCCCAGGCCGATGCTGCCGCCCTGGCTGCCGGTGAGCGGATCGCCCAGGGTGTCGATCGCGGCATCCACGCCGATCACCTGGCCCCGTGCGTTGACCAGGGGGCCGCCCGAGTTACCGGGATTGATCGGCGCATCAGTCTGGATCGCGTCGAAGTACACCTGCGGTGAGGTGCTCGTGCCGGAGCCTGGCTCGACCGGCCGGTTGACCGCGCTGACGATGCCGCTCGTCACGGTCTCCGCGAGACCGAGCGGCGCGCCCACGGCGATGACCGGATCGCCGACCTCGACGCTGCTGGAATTTCCCAGCGGCAGCGCCGGCAAGATCGCGGTTCCGGCGGGCCTGATGACGGCGATGTCCGAGTAGGGGTCACGGCCGACGAGCGTGGCCGAGACCGTCCGGCCGCCGTTGAAGGTCACGCTCATCGAGGCGTTGGCGAGCCGGCCGTCCAGCGTGACCACGTGGTTGTCGGTGATGATGTAGCCGCCGCTGACGATGAAGCCCGAGCCGGTGCCCTGGCCGTCGTCGACCTTGACCGTGACCACGCTCGGCAGCACGCGGGCGGCCAGGCCAGCTACCGACGAGGCCGGCCTGGCGGTCTGGTTCGGCGACGCGGCCCCCAGGCTGTAGGTGGGGTCAGCCCCGGCAGGAGCGGACCTGGTCGCTATGTAGCCGCCCACCAGGCCGCCGGCCAGCGCCGAGACCAGCGCGAGCCCGGTCGCCGCCGCGAACAGCCGCCTGCCGCTCAGCCGGGCGGCGCCACCCATCCGGCGGCCGCTGCGCTGGCGGCCCGGCCGGTCGCGGCCCGGCAGCTCATAGCCGGCCAGCTCATGGTCGACCCATTCATCGTCGAACCGGGCATAGGACGTCCGGAAGCCGGGCTGAGCCGCGGCTGCGGCCGGCGTGGCCGAGCTGGCGAAACCAGCCGGATGCATGGTACCGCCGGGCCGGGGCGGGCCGCCGGCGCGTGCGGGCCAGCCGGCGCGTGCGGGCCAGCCGGCGCGTGCGGGCCAGCCGGCGCGTGCAGGCCGGCGCGTGCGGGCCAGCCGCGCCAGCCCAAACGGGCGAGCCGGGCGGAGCGGGCGAGGCGGGGCGGCCAGCCACGGTGGCGCCGGCCGCGCCTGGCCGGCTAGCCAGGCGCTCCTCGTCCGCAGGCGCGGGCATGCCAGGCAGGAGGGCAGGCAGACCTTCCGCCCAGTGCCCAGGCCCCTCGGACATCGCGCCCCTCCCCCGAAGCGGCCGCTACCTGTGGAGATGGGGCCGCCATCGGCTGGATACCTTTCCATATCGGCCCGGAATAGGCATGTTCAGCCGAACGGGTTGGCCCAGGATGCGAGCCGCCTGAATCCGCGTTCCATCCGCTGCCAGAAGTCGGTGTCCGGATCGTGCGGCAGCCTGCTGACAGCGGCAGCAACGGTCGCATCGGGCGCATCCGCGATCATCGTGTACACGAAGCCATGAGCCGACCAGGTGATGCTCTGATCATCGGAGTCGCTGGCGTAGACGTCCCGGCCCTGCATCTCCTCGGGCTTCCAGCCGGCCAGGCTCCGCGGCAGCTGGCCGCGCTGCAAGAAGAGCGAGATGACCGACAGCCCATCGGAATACGACAGGTCGACGACCGTGCCCGCCGGCGTCGAGGCCCGGCTGGCGGAGAACAGGGAGAGGCCTCCGGGCAGCGCACGGGGAACCGGCCAGCCAGCTGAGCGCAGCGCGGCCAGGCTGCCTCGACGCAGCTCGCCAGCCCAGGCTCGCGCGCTGGCCGGAGGCATGCCCGCCAGCCGGCTCTCGCCCACGTGCAGGCTGATGAAGGCATCCTCGCTGGTCATCCTGGCGCTGCTGTCGAACAGCTCGCGGCGCAACGGCAGCTTGGTGCTGGCATCGAGCCAGAACCTGGCCGCCAGGCTGCCATCGGCGCGCCAGACCTCGACCACCTGGGCCGGCCGGTCATCGGCCGTACCGGCGCCCGAGTAGCTAATGACATAATTCGTCCGCATCAGGCTCAGCAGCTGCGGCGATAGACCGATGATCCCGGCCGCGTCCTGCGGCGTGCCCAGCGCGCTCGCGGGCGAGCCGGACTCGGTGGACGCTGCCTGCGCCAGCGCCGTGCTGCCCGGCCGGTGCCAGATCTGGACGACCGAGGCGCTCGTCCCGCCGCGGCCCCACCGGATGGCGACCTGGACGCCGTAGTACGCGACGGTCTTGCACGCCGCGGCCGCCTCGGCCATCAGCCGCAGGCCGGCCCGCGCGCTGGCGCCCTGCTGGACCACCTGCGGGCGCCGCTGCCTCGCTGCCTGGCCGGCCCGGCCGGTGCCGCCGGGCGCGGCCTTGGAGCCGGCCAGGCCAGCGGTGACGGCGCCGGCGGCCAGCAGGCCGACAACGACGGCCGCGCTGGCGATCCGCCACGGGGAGAGCAGCCGACCGGTCACGGGCCGTGCGGCGCCGGCTTATCGCCCGGGTGCGGGGCCGGCGCTACCGGCACCACGCCGTTGACGAGATCGTTCTGCAGCATGTACGTGTCGACGGCCGGGGTAATCCTGGGCGCTGGCGCTTGCTGCTCGCCGCCCATCAGGAACGCGGCCGTGCCGAGGCCGGCCAGCAGCACGGCCAGCGAGCCGCCGAGGACATGCCAGCCCGGCCGCCCGGTTTCGTGCCAGCTGCCGGCGGTCATCCGGTCGCTGCCCGGCAGGCCCGGCCAGGACGCCGACGGCCATGGCGCGCGGGCCTCCGGGCCGCCGCTCATGCTGCCCAGCCCCGCTAGCCCGGCCAGGCCGATCAGGCGCCCGGTCAGCTCGGCGTCCGCCGCCGTCTCGCCGAGCGCATTCATCCGGCGCTTCAGCACCCGCAGCGCGGACACCTCAGCCCGGCAGGACTCGCACCTGGCCAGGTGCGAGAGCGCCCGGTCGCGCTCGGCCCCGTCCAGCTCCTCGTCGATGAGGGCGGACAGGCGCTGTCCCAGATGGGTCATGGCTGCCCTCCCTGCGGCAGCGGTACCTCGACGCCGAGCCGCGGTCGTGGCAGCGCGAGGGTGGCCTGCCGCGGGCGGCGGTGCTCGAGTGCGGCGCGCAGCTGTGCGCGGCCGCGGTGAATGCGGCTGCGGACGGTGCCCAGCTTGATGCCGAGCGTGTCCGCGATCTCCTCATACGACAGGCCCTCGATGTCGCAAAGGATGACCGCGGCGCGGTATTCCGGCGCGAGCGCCTTCAGCGCAGCCTGGATATCGCCATCGAGGTGCCGGTCATCGAACGCCTCGGCGGGGGTCGGCTCGGCACCGCCCAGCCGCGCCTCGGTCTCCTCGCCCAGGCCCTCGAACCTGATGCGCTGGCGGCGGCGCGCGAGATCAAGGAAAAGATTGGTGGTAATCCGGTGCAGCCAGCCTTCAAAGGTGCCTGGCGTGTAGGTGTCGAGGGACCGGAAGACGCGGACGAACACTTCCTGGGTCAGATCCTCGGCATCGTGGCTATTGCCGGTCAGCCGGTAGGCAAGCCTGTAGACCCGGGCTGAGTGATCCCTGACCACATCCTCCCAGGTCGGGGGCGTCCAGTCAGTGGCCCCAGCCTCCGGTGATCCGGCCTGGCTCACGATCTCCCCTTTCACCCGCTCCCACAGCCTCCAACACCATCATCCCGCTGAGACTTCCGCCCGGCTGAAATAAAACCGCAGAAAAGCTGAGTGGTCGGTCCGGCCCGGATGCCGGCCGACATCGAAAAACCCGGCATGTGGTCAACGCCGAGGTTGCCCCGCTGGTTCCCGCGGCAGTGCAGCGAACGCTAGGCTGCCGACCTGGAGACTCCTTCTAGCCGCCCTGGGGAGGCCGTTATCTCGACCGGCGACGTCACCCCGGCTTACATCGACGAGTTCGTGCCCGAAGATGAGGCCTTGCTCGGCACCCGCCGTAGCGCCGCCGAGGTGGGCGGCGCCGCGCCGGTCAGCCCGGTGACCGGCAGCGCCCTGCGCTTCATCGCGGCCGCCATGGGCGCGCGGTCAGTGGTTGAGATCGGCACCGGCTGCGGCACATCCGGTCTGTGGCTGCTCCGCGGGATGCGGGCGGGAGGCGTGCTGACCAGTGTCGATGTCGAGCCGGAGCATCAGCGGCTGGCCAGGGCAGCCTTCCTGGAGGCCGGCTTCCCGTCCGGCCGGTACCGGCTGATCGGCGGGCTGGCACTGGAGGTGCTGCCGCGCCTGGCCGATGGCGCCTACGACATGGTGTTCTGCGACGCTGATCCGCAGGAGTACCCGGAGTACCTGCTCGCCGCGCTGCGGCTGCTGCGGCCGGGCGGGATCCTCGCGTTCGACGACGCCCTGGCGGGCGAGCTGCCCGGTGACCGGGCGCCTAGCGCGGAGGAGGCAGCCGCGCTCGCCGGGCTTCGCGACCAGGTACGGGCGGACGACCAGCTAGTGCCGCTGCTGCTGCCCATCGGCGCGGGATTGCTGACGGCGGTCAAGCGCCCCGAGTAGGGCCCGCGCCGACGGCGTCAGGCCCGGCCGCGCCCGATCGGCGACCCGGCTGGTCCGGCGGCGGCCCGGGCGGGCCGGGTGGTCAGAGCCCGGCGAGCCAGCGCAGCAGCAGCCTGGTGCCGAATCCGGTGGCGCCCTTGGAGAACTCGCCCGCGTCCGTCGCCGAGCGGCCGGCTCCGGCTATGTCCAGGTGCGCCCAGGGGCAGTCGCCCGCGAACTCGCGCAGGAACAGCGCGGCGAGGATCGACCCGGCCGGTGAGCCGTCGCGGGCCACGTGCGACAGGTCAGCGACGGGCGACTCCAGTGCCCTGGCGTAGCTGCCCTCCAGCGGCATCCGCCATAGCCGGTCGCCGCTGGCCAGCCCGGCGGCGATCAGCCCGTCCGCGAGGCCGTCATCGGTCGCGTACAGGGCCGCATGGGAGGTGCCGAGCGCGATCCTGGCCGCGCCGGTGAGGGTCGCCACGTCGACCATCAGGTCGGGCTGGAGCGTGGCAGCCGCGTAGGCCAGGGCGTCGGCGAGCACCAGCCGGCCCTCGGCATCGGTATTCAGCACCTCCACGGTGCGGCCGCCGTACTGAGTGATCACGTCTCCCGGCCGGTAGGCCGAGCCGGACGGCATGTTCTCCGCGGCCGCCACCAGGCCGGTCACCCGGCAGCCGATGCCCAGGCTGGCCAGCGCGGACGCGACGGCAATGATCGCGGCGCCCCCGGCCATGTCCGTCTTCATCAGCTGCATGCCCTCGGTCGGCTTCAGCGACAGGCCGCCGCTGTCGAAGGTGATGCCCTTGCCGACCAGTACCACGTGCTGGCGTGCGCCGGCCGGGCAGTAACTCAGCTCGATCAGCCGGGGCGGCCGGACCGATCCGGAACCGACGGCCAGGATGCCGCCGAAGCCGACCTGCGCGAGCTCGGCTTCCGACCAGGTCCTGACCTGCACGTCCCGGTCGGCCGTCGCCATCGCCGCGGCGTCGGCGAGCCACTGCGGGCTCTTGCGATCAGACGGCTCATTGCCCAGGTGGCGAGCGAGGGCCACGGCGCTGGCCAGCGTGGCCGCCAGGCTCAGCGCGGCCGACTGCTCGCGCTCATCGGCAGCGAGCAGCTGGACAGCACCGGGACGAGCCAGCTCGTCCGCGTCGCGGGCAGCCAGCGTGAACCGGTAGCCGCCGAGCAGGATTCCCTCGGCAAAGGCGCTGACGCCGGGCTGCGCCTCATCGGCGACGACGGTGGCGGCCGCGCTGCGGCCGCCGGCGATCCTGCGCCCGAGTTCGGCGCCCGCCCGGCGGAGCGCTTCCGGTGATCGGTCCCCGACGCCGAGAAAGAGCACGCGGGCCGTCGAGTCAGCGATTCGCACAGCCGTATCGGCAGCCTCCCCCGGCTGTCCGGTGAGCCGGAAGGCAGACGCCACGTCGGCGGCGGCAGACGGGAGGAACTCGTCGAGGGCCGGATCGGCAGCGGGCACGCCGTCGCCCTCGACAGGAACGGCGATCAGGTCAGCCGGCCCGGCGGTCCCGGAGGCAACGGCGGACAGGTAGGCACTGAGCGGACGCGGGCCAAGCCCGGCCAGCGCAGTGACCTCGGTGGCGATGGGCAAGATCAGCCGACAGCGGACTTGAGCGCCTCGCTCAGAGCGCCCGCCTCGTCCGGAGTGAGCTCGACCACAAGCCGCCCACCACCTTCGAGCGGGACGCGCATCACGATGCCGCGGCCCTCCTTCGTGACCTCCAGCGGACCGTCGCCCGTCCGCGGCTTCATCGCCGCCATCCTGCATCCCCTTCCCTGTCCAAGGGCCGCACGGAACCTCGCTGAGGCGCAGCGCACCGCAGCGACGGTGCCTGGCGGGACCGGCCAGCCACAAGCATCTCGATCAGTCCCTCCATTATCCTTCAGTTCCGGCCTTCGGTGGTAACGATCAGTTCTCCCATCGCGGCTGGCATGCCCGGCCAGGCCGGCAGCCCAGCCGCGCGATCGCCCTCGCGGACGGGCCACGGAGATCATTTATACCCTGGACGGCCCGTCCTGCACTGTCCGGCTTGTCCCGCGGACGGCAGCCATGCGACGCTGCGAGGGCAGCGGCTGTCCGTCGCGGCCTGCTCGCCCGGAGAGGAGATGGCAGTGACCGACACCGTTCGCTACGACATCGATGGGGCGGTCGCGACAATCACGATTAACCGCCCGGCGGCCAGAAATGCCCTGACCGCCGAGACCAAAGCCGGGCTGCTGGAGGCGCTGCGGGACAGCAGTGCCGACAGCGCCATCCGGGCCGTGGTCCTCACCGGCGCCGGCCAGGCCTTCTGCTCGGGCCAGGATCTGCGCGAGCACGCCGAGCTGCTCGCGGAGGGCGCTGAGCCGCTCGACACCGTGCGGGAGCATTACAACCCGATGGTGGAGACGATCACCGGCATGCCCAAGCCGGTGATCGCCGCGCTGAACGGGGTCGCGGCCGGGGCCGGGGCGGCGCTCGCCTTCGCCTGCGACTTCCGGATCGCGGCCCAGCGGTCCAGCCTGCTGCTGGCCTTCGCCCGGGTCGGGCTCGGGGCGGACTCCGGGGCCTCCTGGACCCTGCAGCACCTGGCCGGCGCGGCCAGGGCAGCTGAGCTGCTGATGCTGGCCGAGCCGGTCGACTCCAGCCGGGCGCTGAGCCTCGGCCTGCTGACGTCGGTGGTGGCCGATGACGAGCTTCCGGCCGTGGCGGCCGCGTTCGCCCAGCGGCTGGCCGCCGGCCCGACGCTCGCCTACGCGGCGATCAAGGAGAGCCTGCAGTTCGCCGCCACGCACCGGCTGAGCGAGGCGCTGGAGAAGGAAGCCGAGCTGCAGGCACGCCTGGGCCAGACGGACGACCATCAGGCGGCGACGCTGGCCTTCGTGCACAAGCAGCAGCCGGCGTTCCGGGGGCGGTGAGCAGTTCCGGTAGGGCTCCGCCGGGCAGCCGCGCTGGCCAGCCGCGACGGCCCTGGCCCGGCGGGCTCAGGCACTGGCGGGCTCAGACCTGACTTCGGCCACGATCTGACCTTGATCATTTGTGTAGGTCGCTGCTGAAGGCTGGCCGGTCTCCAGGCGCCTGCTCACCCCCTGGAGTCCATGGAGCGCGACGCCATCGCAGCGGGCCGCCCGGCCAGCAACGGGAGCAAGGTGAAAGCCGCCGGGGCGCTCGGCATGTCCCCGGGCGACCATCTACCGGAAGATCCGCGTGGACGGCATCGTCGCCCCGGCCGGCGTCTGACCAGGCTCAGGTTCGGGCAGACCCGGAGCGAGCGATGATCAGCTCCCAGCAGGCGAACGAGAACTGTGCCGCCGCCAGGGCCAGGAACACCATCGTCCACCCGTACGTCTTCCAGTCGTTCCCGCCGAACGAGAGCGTAACGGCGCCAAGGCCGGCCGAGGCGATACCACTGGCCATGCGCACGCCTGCCCAGCCGCGCAGGTGGCGGTACTCCCATGGCGAGATCATGCGTTGCATGCCGGATCGCGGGGGAGATGCCCACCACCCGCGCAGACCTTCCGGAGCGGTGTTGGCATTGGGTGCGTGCATCGGGATGCCTCCTGCCGGCTGTGGGGCCTGCGCACCATCACCGCCGCCGACTCCGTCCACGGAGAACTCCGCCAGGCCCTCGAAGCGATCACCGGCACCCGCGGCCTTGCGCACTAGCGTGGCCGAAGTCGGGTCAGACGCCGACGGGCTCGGTCAGGCTGGCTTCCTCGTGCGCGCACACGACCTGCTCGGCTACGTCGACGAGATCGCTGAGCTGCATCTGACGGCACTCGCCGCCTGGCAGGCGCCACGACACCCGGCCGCCATGCCGCCATACCGTCAGGTTCCGGCTGACCGACAGCACCGAGATGGACCCGCCGGGCTCATCGGCCCGGACCAGGCCCCCGGCGAGGCCCCGGTCGGCGAGCATCGCCTCGAGCTCGTCCATCGCCCGGCCGGGCTCCAGCTCAGGGGCCGCACGCAGCGCCGGATCGGCGGCCGGCGGGATCCGGAGGGCAAACCAGACGGCCTTGCCCGGCACCTTCCAGGCACCGAGCCGACCCCGGCTCCGGTGGCAGCCCCACTGGCCGGCCGACAGCCCGGCGACGACCTGAAGGCCGCGGCCGCTGACGGAGCCGTCCGGCGCGCTGGCCATTCCCGGCCGCGCGCCCACGTTCCAGCCTGGCACGGAATCGAAGACCTTGCAGACAAGCTCGCGCCGGGCGCCGGAGCCGCGCAGGTAGAGCCAGAAGCTCGGGCAGCCCGCTGACCGCGCGGTGCTTGCTGCCGCTGAACTCGACATTGGCCTGGGCGTGCAGCGTATTGGCCGCCAGCTCGCTGGCCATGGTGACACCGTCGTGGACCAGATCGGCAGGCAGGCCGATGCCGGCCGCGCCCTCCCGGAAGAACCGCCGGGCCGCCGCCGCGCAGGTGAGGTCGAGCGGCAGCACCCGGACGAAGCAGCCGCCAGCCCGTATGCCCGCATCCACGAGCCGGTCCGGCTCGGGCGGGCTGGCCACTAACGCCTCAGCCAGCGGCGCCGTCAGCAGCCCTTCGTGAGCTGCTGAGCCGGGCTGCCCGTCGGCAGCCGCAGACCGGCCAGGCCAGCTACGGCCGCTGCGGCCACCATCGGCAGGCGACGGTAGCATGATCCTCCGCCCTGGGGGGGAAAGGCATCTGTGAAACACAGATTATGAGTTCCGCGCAAACCTTCGCAATGGGTTCATGGGAAATATGGTGCCAAATATCTAGCCATGAGCTTAGCGGGGGCGGCCTCGCCGGCCGCCCCCCAGGGTCGTGGCGGCGCCTGCCCCCCGGCGCAACAGGATCCCCCTCGCGAACGGGCAAAGGGGATCCTGCCTGGCGAGCCGATCCCGGTCAGGCGCGGGCATCCAGGTCGTAGCGCCCGGCCCGCGCGTCGGCGAGGAATGCGGCGAACGCGGCCCGGCTCAGCACATGGGCCCCGTCTGCCGGGCGCTTGCTGTCCCGGACGGCGACCACTTCGGGCAGATTGGCGGCCACCTCGACGCAGCCGCCATTGTTCTGGCTCGCCCTGGCCTTGCGCCAGGCGGCCTGAGATAGGTCAGTCATGTTTCACTCCAGTAGCTGGGCTAGATGTCTCAGGTATGCCGTGGTATCGGCGGGCTCGAGGGCCGCGTCGCTAGCACGGTCGAAGGTATGGCTGTAGCCACGAACAAGATCGCTCTGGCTCACCTCCTGGATCGCGGTGTCCGTCTCCGTGAAGACGATGCTGGGCTCCGAGTCGGGCAGCTCAAAGATGTTGACCGGGGAGAAGATGCCCTGCGGCGGCCCGTCCTCGAAGCGCTGGATGCGCAGCTCGACATTGGGCCGGGCGTTCAGCTCGATGAGGTGCTCGATCTGGTCCTGGCGGTCGCCCCGTGAGCCCCACCGGTACATCAGCGACGCTTCGGTGATCACCGCGACGACCTGGGGCGCCGTCCCGTCCGCTCGGTCGAGGATCTCCTGCCGGCGCTGCCGGGCCAGCATGGCCCGGCGCCGCCAGGTCGGCGGCCTGGAGCCGAACCGCAGCATCGCCTCGGTGTAGTCAGCAGTCTGCAGCAGCCCCGGCAGCAGCAGCGGCATGAATACGCGGATCCGCACCGCGTCGTTCTCGAAGCCGGGGAACTCGTTCTCGAAGACCTCCGGAAAGTCACGCCACCAGCCGCGGAGGCGAGCCCGGATGGCCAGGGCCTCCAGCTCGTCCCCCTCAGCGCCGGACACGTCGTACACCCGCAGCAGGTCCCGGATGTCACTCATCTCCGGACGCTTCCACTGGTTGGCCTCGAAGCGGCCCACCTTGCCGCGGCCCCAGTTCAGCACGTCACAGACGTGGTTGGCGGTATGGCCCGATTCGTGCCGCAGCTCGGTCAGGCGACGGGCCAGCCGGCGTTTCGCGACAGTGGCCCCGTAGGCGTCATCGCTCATCGCGACCGCCTCCCTGGGAGGATGTGGCGCTCAGCCTAGCGCCCGCAGAACTTGTGAATCACAAGATTGGCGTCACATTTTCGGGCTCAGTTTAATCTCGGTTGGGTATCGTTGGGCTCGTTTTGCTGGAATCAGCCCGATACGGGCCCTAGGGGGCGTCGTGCTCAGGACGCGGGCGGACCGGCCGCATCATCGAACTCGCCATTCCGGACGCCGTCCAGGAAGCACTCCCACTCATGCCGGTCATAGATCAGGATCCTGGCCGCGGGATCCCCGGCCACCCGCATGAGCACCCAGACGCTGCCAGCGCCCTCGGCGCCGGCAGCGGCATCGGCGGGCAGGAACGCGATCTCGATGACCCCGTCGCCGTCGCCGGACCGCTTCCAGTCCAGCGCGCCGGGGTCAACGCCGAGTTCCGCCACCGTGGTCTTCGCGCTCGCCGCCGGGCGGCCAGGGCCGCCGGCCGGCCCGCCGCTCCCCGGCCCGCCGCTCCCCGACCTGCTGCTGCCCGGGGAGGTGCCCGGCACCGGGCTCACGGCCGCCTGGCCACGCCGCAGTACATGGCGCGCGACCCGTCGCTGTCGGCCCGGTCCGGATCCTCGGCGCCCCACATGCCGACATGGGTGACGGCCGGCTCGGCCCCCTGGTACGGCGGGACGAGGTCCAGTCCCTCGAAGAACCGCGCCACCTCGGCCCGGCTGCGCGGGTAGGCCTGCTCGGTGGCGTTCGCGTAGGCCTCCTGGCCCGCCTGGATGACTTTCGGCGGGATCTGGTCATCAGTGATGTGCGACAGTGCCAGGTAGCTCCCCGGCGCCACGGCGGCCATGTAGCGAGCCACCAGCCCCCACGGATCCGAACCGTCCGCCACGAAGTGCAGGACCGCGGTCATCAGCACGCCGACCGGCTCGCCGAAGTCGATCAGGGCGCGCAGGGCGGGGTCGCCGAGCAGTGCGTCAGGGTCGCGCAGGTCAGCCGTGATGACCGCGGTGGTGCCGTTATCGGCCAGCAGGTCAGATGCGTGAGCGGCCACGAGCGGATCATGATCGACGTACGCCACCCGGATGTCCGGCGCGACCGCGTGCAGTGCCTCGTGCGTGTTGTTCTGGGTGGGCAGCCCGGAGCCGATGTCGATGAACTGCCGGATTCCCTGTCCGGCCATCCACAGCGCGGCGCGCTGATGGAAGCCCCGGTTGGCCCACACCGAGTCTTCCAGGTCCGGCATGTGCATCTTGAATCGCTCGGCCACGTCCCGGTCGACCTGGTAGTTCTGCGTACCGCCGAGGTAGTAGTCGTAGAGGCGGGCCGGGCTCGGCGTCGTCGGGTCGACGCCGGGGGGCACGTGCTCACGCTCAGTCATGTCACCTCTCAGCTCGGCGCGATAGCGGCTCATGCTCAGAGTACAGAAACAAACCAACATATCCAGCGAACTAAATGGTTATTCCCGGCCTTTGTTCCAAAACGACCTGCCGTGCTGGCGGCCGGCCCGCCGCCCATCACTCGGAGTAGGCGCCCCGGCGGAAGCACGCGCTCAGGTGGTCATCCACTATCCCGCACGCCTGCAGGGTCGCGTAGGCAGTTACCGGGCCGGTGAACCTGAAGCCGCGCTTGCGTAGTTCCGCCGATAGCATCTTCGAGGCAGGGGTCCAGGCCGGAACGTCCGCCAGGGTGACCGGGGCGCGCTGCTGACCCTCGGCGTAGCGCCACACCAGCGCGCTGATGCCCTCGGGCAGGTCAAGCGCGGCCCGCGCGTTGCCGATGGCGGCCTCGATCTTCGCCCGGTTCCTGACGATGCCCGTGTCGGCGAGCAGTCGCGCCACGTCATCGGGGCCGAAGGCCGCGACCGCGGTGATATCAAACCCGCTGAAGGCGGCGCGGAAGCCGGCCCGCTTGCGCAGGATCGTCAGCCAGGACAGCCCGGACTGGAATGCCTCCAGGCACAGCCGCTCGAAAATGCCGGTGTCGTCCCGGACTGGCCTGCCCCACTCGTCGTCGTGGTAGGCGAGGTACTCGGGCGCGCTCAGGCTCCACGGGCAGCGGAGCCGCCCGTCTGGCCCCGCAGCGGCCGCGCTCACCGGCTAGCTCCGCGGCCGTCAGCCACCCCGGCCACGGCTCCGCCGCCGCCCGCTCCGGTGCTGGCCGCTCCGGTGCTCGCCGATCCGTTAGGCCCGGCACCAGCCGCATGAGCGTCGTCCTCACGAGCGCCAGCAGCCCGGGCTTCTGCAGCCCTGGCGTCAGCATGCCCGCCGGCAGCCTCGGCATCGGCAGCCCGCGCTTCAGCAGCCCTGGCGTCAGCATGCCCGCCGGCAGCCTCGGCATCAGCGGCCTGGGCGTCAGCAGCCCGGGCGTCAGCAGGTCGGCCGTCGGCATCGCCGGGCCCGGCATGGCCCATCTCGGCGTCGCTTGCCTCGGCGCCGCTTGCCTCGGCGCCGCTTGCCTCGGCACCGCTTGCCTCGGCACCGCTTGCCTCGGCGCCGCCAGCGTCGCGGGCGCCGGGCTGAGCCAGGGCCGATTCCTGCTCCGCCGCGGCGCCGTGAGCCTGCTGCTCAGCCTCGGCCCGCATCGCGGCGATCTGCTCGCGCAGGGCCTCGATGTGCGCGTCCCGGTCGGCGATAGCGTGCGCGATGCCCAGCAGCGCGTCATCGGTAGCTCGCACGTTGTAGCCGAGCAGCGCAGGCGGCAGGTGCAGCCGTGCCACCTCGGCCGCGCTGCGGAAGTCGTACTGACCGGGTGCGGTGTCCGGCGGGAACTGCGCCAGCTCGCCGCCCCGGCCCATCGCCACGACGACGACGCCGGCCAGGATGACCAGGGCAGCGAGGAGCAGGACAACGGGCACAGTAAGAATCGTGCCATGCCCGGTGACGTGGTAAGGCCCGACCTCGCGCGACAGCGGTCCGGCCGGACGCTGCTCATCGCGGCCGCCGCGGACCTGGCGGCCGCTTCCGCTGCCGTCACGGCGGGCGCTGATGTGGTCGATCTCGGCGCCATGCCCCCGGCCAGAGTGGCGCGCTTCCGTCGCGGGCACCCGGAAGTGCCCATCTGCACCGATACAGGGCTAACCGACACGGGGCTAACCGACACGGGGCTAACCGACACGGGGCCAGGCGACACGGGGCCAGGCGACATCGTGCGCGACCGGAGGGCAGCGCTGGCAGCCGGAGCCAGCCTGCTCTGTCCCGGCCGTGACGTGGCCAGCTCAGCCGGGCTGCCGCCGGAGCGGCTGCTGGTGCAGGCATCGGTCGCCGACCTGCCCGAGCTCGTCGCCGCCGGGTGGGCTGTCCTGGTCGACGCCGACCAGGCAGCGGGCGCCTGCGCGGAGTCGGGCACTAACGCCGGGAGCCGCCGCAGGCATGCCGCGGGGCCGCCGGCCACAGGCACCGCCGGGCCGGTCGATGGCAGCACCGCCGCCGGTACCGGAACGGCGGCCATCGCCGACATCCTCGCCGTAGCCGCGGTCAGCGGCTGGCTCGGTGCGGCAGCGGTCCGGACCAGCCATGTCGCCGCGGTCCGGCGCGCGCTCGACATGACGGCCTCGATCGCGGGAGTCCGGCCGCCGGCCGCAGCTGTCCGCGGTCTCGCGTGACGCAGGCCGCGCCCATGCGGACAGGATCAGCCGCGGGGTGGTGCCGCGCTGTTACTGTGCGCTTCCAGGATGACCCGGACGACCTCGGCCGGGTCGTCGACGATCTGGAAGAGCTCGAGGTCGTGCGCCGCGACCTTGCCGTTCGAGACCAGCACGTCCTTGATCCAGGACACCAGGCCGGACCAGTACTCGGTCCCCACCAGGACAATCGGGAACCTGGTGATCTTCCCAGTCTGGACCAGCGTCATCGCCTCGAACAGCTCGTCGAGCGTCCCGAACCCGCCGGGCATCACCACGAAGGCCTGCGAGTACTTGACGAAGACGGTCTTCCGCACGAAGAAGTACCGGAACTCCAGGCCAATCTCGACGTAGTCATTCAGCCGCTGTTCCAGGGGCAGCTCGATGCCCAGGCCCACCGACGCGCCGCCCGCGCTCACCGCTCCCTTGTTGGCGGCCTCCATCACGCCGGGACCGCCGCCAGTGATCACCGCGTACCCGGCCGCGGCCAGCCCGGCCCCGATCCGCTCGGCGCACTCGTACTCGGCCGTGCCCGGCTGCACCCTGGCCGACCCGAACAGCGAGACCGCCCGGCCCAGCTCGGCCAGCAGGCCGAAGCCCTCCACGAACTCGGCCTGGATGCGCAGCACCCGCCACGGATCGGTATGCACCCAGTCACTGGGGCCGCGCCAGTCCAGCAGCCGCTGATCGGTGGTTGTCGCCGGGATGTGCTTGCCCCGCAGCGTGGCCGGCCCCTGACGGCGCAGCCGGCGGCGGGTCTCGCGCGGCTCGCGCGGCTCGGATGCGGTACTCACGATCTCATAAGCTATCCGCCCTGGTGAATGCCTCAGCAAGCCCCTGGCTCATTCAGCGGCGCGACGGCCGCGGCGGCCCGCTGCGGGCCATCAGCCGTTCACGCCGTGGTCGCGGAGGATCTCGTTGAGCGCTGCCTTGTCGTGCGCGCTGCCCTCGGGCAGCCGCTTGAGCACCAGCACGCACGGCAGGCCGAACTCCCCGCCCCCGAACTTCCGCAGCCGGGTGCCGCCGACCGAGACGGACCAGGCTGGCACTTCCCCGCGCGGCAGTTCCTCGCCCGTCTCCACGTCGATGACGTGCGAGCTCCTGGTCAGGACCGTGCCCGCGCCGAGCACGGCGCCGGCGCGGACTCGCGCCCCTTCCACCACAGCGCACCGGGAGAAGATCGTGGCGTCGTCCTCGACCACCACCGGCACCGCGTTCGGCGGCTCCAGCACCCCGCCGATGCCGACGCCGCCGGCCAGGTGCACGTTCTTGCCGATCTGGGCGCAGGATCCGACGGTGGCCCAGGTGTCCACCATGGTTCCCGAGTCGACGTAGGCCCCGATGTTCACGAACGAGGGCATGAGCACGGTCCCCGGCGCGACGTAGGCGCCCCAGCGCACGATCGAGCCGGGCACCGCGCGCACGCCGTCCAGCCGGGAGCTGAGCGGTACCCGGTCGTGGTAGCGGAAGTCGCCGACCTGGGTGCGGACCATGGGCAGCAGCCGGAACGACAGCAAGATCGCGCGCTTGGCGCGCTCATCCACGATGACCTCGCCGGTGGCCGGATCCGGCCAGGCCACCCGCACCTCGCCGGCGTCAATGGCGTCGACGGCGGCCAGCACGGCCGACCTGGCGTCGCTGTCCTCGGGCGACAGCCCGGCCCGGCGATCCCAGAAGCTCATCGATCACGGCAGGCAGCGGCGACCGGCGGCCGCTGCGGGCAGGCGCTTCGCTGGATACGTCCATGGCCGCGAGCCTAACGGCCCAGCGAACCAGGGGCGGAGCGCAGCAGGTAGCTTCTGCTGTGTGCCAGCCAAGCAGCCGGGCCGTCGCGGCCAGCCGGGCCGCGCCAGTCGCAGCCGCCGCAGTCAGAAGGGCCGCGGGCCGAAGCGCGCCGCGCTGGCCACGCTGGCCCTGGCGCTGCTGGTGAGCGGGGTCGTCTACCTGACGGCCCGGCATACGCTGCCGGTGCCCGGCACCAGCCAGTGCGCGGCGCGCGGCGACGGCACGATCGTCTCCCTCGAGGTCAGCCAGGCCTCCATCGCGGCCACTATCGCCGGCGTGGCCCAGCGCCAGGGCCTGCCGGACCGCGCCGTCACCATCGCCTATGCGGCCGCCATGCAAGAGTCCAAGCTGACCGACCTGGACTACGGCGACCAGGACTCGGTGGGCATCTTCCAGCAGCGGCCATCGGAAGGCTGGGGCCGGCCAGGCTGCTCGAGAACCCGGTCTACGCCAGCACGAAGTTCTTCGCCGCGCTGGCCCGGGTGCCCGGCTACGCGCGCATGCCGGTGTACGAGGCCGCCCAGGCGGTCCAGCACAGCGCCGACGGATCAGCATACGGCCAGTTCGCGCAGATGGGCGCCAGCATGGCCGTGGCGTTTACCGGCAATGCGCCGCATGCGGTGTGGTGCTCCTACGCCAGTTCTGTCGGCCCCTCCCGGCTAGCCGCCGCCGACCGCGCGCTCACCGCGGCATTCGGGCCGCTGGCGGTGCACCGGGCCGGTGACCCGGCGCTGGCGATCACCGTGCCGGGTACCGCCGCCGGCTGGGCTGTCGCGGCCTGGCTGGTCTCCCATGCCAGCTCCTACGGCATCCGTGACGTGCGGTACCAGGGGTATCAGTGGACGGCGGCGGATGGCGCCAGCGGCTGGGTGGTGCCGCGCGGCGCGAGCCGGGCCCCGGCGCCCGATGGCTCAGTCGAGATGGGCTGATAGCCTGCGATCCCCGGGCCCGGGCCGACGGCTCGCTACCCGCAGCGAACGCGATACTGGTCGTGCGGCGATGCCCGGGTCAGCGCCTGGGTGCCTGAAGGCCCGGATGGAAGAGGAGCTCGGACGTGACATACATCATCACGCAGCCTTGCGTCGATGTGATCGACAAGGCGTGCATCGAGGAGTGCCCCGTCGACTGCATCTACGAGGGCGAGCGCATGCTGTATATCCACCCGGACGAATGTGTGGACTGCGGCGCGTGCGAGCCTGTCTGCCCGGTCGAGGCCATCTTCTACGAGGATGACGTGCCCGACCAGTGGAAGGACTACTACAAGGCCAACGTCGAGTTCTTCAGTGAGCTCGGCTCGCCGGGTGGTGCCTCCAAGACCGGCAAGATCCCCACCGATCACCCCATCGTGGCCGCGCTGCCGCCGCAGAATGCCGAGCACTAGGCCAGGACCGTGCCGGTGACGCCGGCCGACGCCGTCCCTGCCCTGGCTGACCGGCTGCCTGCCTTCCCGTGGGATGCCCTGGCGCCAGCCGGCTGGCGCGCAGCCACCCGGATGGCATCGTGGACCTCTCTGTCGGCACGCCGGTGGACCCGGTGCCGCAGGTGGTCACGGACGCCCTGGCAGCGGCCGCGAACTCGCCCGGCTACCCGATGACCGCCGGCACCAGGGCGCTGCGCGAGGCGGCGGCCGGCTGGCTGGCGCGGCGGCACGAGGTCGTCATCAGCCCGGACGCCATCCTGCCCGTGATCGGCACCAAGGAGCTGATCGCATGGCTGCCGACATTGCTGGGCTGCGGCCCCGCGGATGTCGTTGCCTATCCGGACCTGGCCTACCCGACCTACGACATCGGCGCGCGGCTGGCCGGCGCGCGGCCGGCCCCGGCCGACGACCTGACCTCCGTGACCGGGCAGGTACGGCTGGCCTGGCTGAACTCGCCGTCCAACCCGACCGGGCAGGTCCTGCCGGCCGGGCGGCTGCGCGCGGCCGCGGCGTGGGCCCGCGGGCGCGGCGCGGTGCTGGCCTCGGATGAGTGCTATATCGAGCTCGGCTGGGAGACCAGGCCGCTCTCGCTGCTGCACCCGGCGGCCTGCGGCGGATCGCAGGCAGGCCTGCTGGCCGTGCACTCCCTGTCCAAGCGGTCCAACATGGCCGGCTACCGGGCCGGATTCGTCGCTGGCGACCCGGAGCTGATCAGCCTCCTGCTGGAGGTGCGCAAGCACGCCGGCATGATCGTTCCGGCCCCGGTGCAGGCCGCCATGACGGCCGCGCTGAACGACGACGCGCACGCCGGGCGGCAGCATGCCAGGTACGCGGCCCGGCGCGGCAGGCTCCGCGCCGCGCTCACGGCGGCCGGCTGGATCATCGATGAGTCCGCCGCCGGGCTCTACCTGTGGGCCACGCACCCGGACATGGACTGCTGGGGCTCGGTCCAGCGGCTCGCCGAGGCCGGCATCCTGGTGGCGCCGGGCGAGATCTACGGGCCGCGAGGCAGTCGCCATATCCGGGTGGCGCTCACGGCCACCGACGAGCGGATCGACGCCGCCGTCACTCGCCTGGCCGCGCTGGCCTGACGGCCGTTCGGGCCCTGGCTCAGCCAGCTGCCTCCGCCGGACTCGTTATCATCCTTTCGGACTCGCCGCTGCTGACCGGGCTGGCCGACCAGGACGGGCGGTCGCGGCCCTCGCGTGCGGCGCGGGCTGACGCCGGGCACGGGATCAGCGCCGGGCCGGCCTCCGGCACCTAAGCTGGGCGGCGTGTTCCGGCTTTACGACACCCGCCATCGCCGCGTCGAGGAGATCGAGCCCGCCCGGCGCGGGCAGCTGCGCATGTACACGTGCGGGCCCACGGTCTACCGGTTCGCGCACGTCGGGAACCTGCGCGCCTACCTGCTCTCGGACCTGATCAGGCGGAACGCCGAGCGGCATGGCCTGGCCGTGGTCGTCTGCGAGAACATCACCGACGTCGGCCACCTGGCCGACGACAACGAGCCCGACCCAGATGGCGAGGACAAGGTGCTCGCGCAGGCCAGGGCCGAGGGCAAGTCGGCGCTGGAGATCGCCCGGCTGTATGAGGACGCTTTCCGCGCCGACTGCGCGGCCCTGAATATCAGGCCGCCGGAATACCTGCCGCGGGCCTCGGAGTCCATCGACCTCATGCTCGACATGATCGGCCGGCTGATCCAGGACGGTCACGCCTACGCCTCGGCCGGCTCGGTGTACTTCGACGCGCGGAGCTTTCCCGGCTACGGCGAGATTTCCGGTAACAGCCTGGACGAGCTGCGGCCCGGCCACCGGTCCGCCGGCGTCACCGGCCCGGGCAAGCGGTTCCACGCCGACTGGGCGCTGTGGAAGGCCGCACCCGCGGGCCGCGAGCTGACCTGGCAGTCGCCGTGGGGTCCAGGGTTCCCTGGCTGGCACACCGAGTGCTCGGCGATGTCCCTGCACTATCTGGGCGACCTCATCGATCTGCACACCGGCGGCATCGACCTGCGCTTCCCGCACCATGAGGATGAGCGTGCGCAGTCGGACTCGGTGTCCGGGCACGAGGTGGTCCGGCACTGGGTGCACAACGAGCATCTGCTGTTCGAGGGCCGCAAGATGGCCAAGTCCACCGGGAACGTGGTGCTGCTGAGCGATGTCACGGCGCGCGGCCTCGACCCGCTGGCCGTCCGGCTCGCGCTGCTCGAGCACCGCTACCGCCAGCAGATGGACCTGACCTGGCAGACGCTGGCCGCCGCGGACCGGACCCTGCGCCGCTGGCGCGAGCAGGTGGCCGAGTGGGCGAACTCGCCCAGCGCGCCGATGCCCCCGGACTACACCGCGCAGATCACCGGGGCGCTGGATGACGACCTGGACACCCCGGCGGCACTGCGCTCGCTGCGGGCGCTGGCCAGGGACCCCGGCGTGCCGCCCGGCGCGAAATTCGAGACCTTCGCCTACGCCGACCAGGTGCTGGCCCTCGACCTGGTTCGCGACGTCGGCCGGGCACCGGTCACGCCCGCACTGCCGGCCGGGGCAGACCGCCTGCTGGCTGATCGGGCCGCGGCCCGTGCCCGCCGGGACTGGGCCGTCGCCGACCGGCTCCGGGATGAGCTGGCCGCCCGCGGCGTCTCGGTGACCGACACCGCTGACGGCCAGGAGTGGACGGTCCGCCCCGGCCGCACGGCTGCCCGGCCCTGACGCAACGAACCGGTCATCGGGTGGCCGACTACGCAACAGATCTACGCTGATGTGCATGATGCACGAGTACTCATTGCGCCCGGAGCCTCCTAGCCTGGACTTTCCGAAGATCTCCGGCGGGAGGAGCCGCATGACCGATACGTGCGCCGCGCGGCGTGTCCAGCTGACCAGGACCTACCTGATGTGCCCACCGGACTACTTCACGGTGCAGTATTCGATTAATCCGTGGATGAATCTGGATGCGCCGGTCGATACCGACCTGGCCCGCCGGCAATGGCAGCAGCTCCGCGCGACCTTCACCGGGCTCGGGCATACGGTGCACACCATCGAGCCGGGCGAGGGGCTGCCCGACATGGTCTTCGCCGCGAACGGCGGCACGGTCATCGGCGGCAAGGCGCTCGGCTCCCGGTTCCGGTATCCGGAGCGCGCGGCTGAGGGCCCCGCTTACCTGACGTGGTTCCGGGAGCACGGATTCCTGCCCGGGCACGAGCCGCTTGCCGTGAACGAGGGCGAGGGCGACATCGTCTTCGCCGGCCGGGCGATCCTGGCCGGGCACGGCTTCCGGAGCGATCCGCTCATCGGCGAGCAGCTGGCGGAGCTGTTCGGCCTGCCGGTGATCAGCCTCGCGCTGGTGGACCCCCGCTTTTATCATCTCGACACCGCGCTGGCCGTGCTGGACAGCGATACGGCGGCGTACTACCCGGCTGCCTTTGACGACGCCGGCCGGGCGGCACTGGCCTCCTACTTCGCCGAGCTGATCGAGGCCAAGGACGAGGATGCCGAGGTACTCGGGCTGAACGCGGTCAGCGACGGCCGCCATGTGGTGCTGCCGGCCCAGGCGCGCGGGCTGGCCGGGCAGCTGGCGGCCGCGGGCTTCGAGCCCGTTCCGGTGGATCTGTCGGAGTTCCGCAAGGCCGGCGGCGGCCCGAAGTGCTGCACCCTGGAACTGCGAGAGGGAGGCGATGGTCATGTCCGGTAACACGGCAGCCCGGCTGCGGGCACAGGCAGCAGCGCACAGCGCGCACAACTACCATCCGCTTCCGGTGATGATCTCCAGAGCCGAGGGCGCCTGGGTGAGCGACGTCGACGGCCGCCGGTACCTGGACATGCTGGCCGCGTACTCGGCCATCAACTTCGGCCACCGCCACCCGCGGCTGGTCGCCGCGGCGCAGCGCCAGCTCGAGCAGGTCACGCTGGTCAGCCGGGCGTTCGAGCACGACCAGTTCGGCCCGTTCTGCGCCGAGCTGGCCGCGCTGGCCGGCATGGAGATGGTGCTGCCGATGAACACCGGCGCCGAGGCCGTGGAAACGGCGATCAAGACCGCGCGCAAGTGGGGCTACGAGATCAAGGGCGTGCCCGATGGCGAGGCGGTCATCGTGGTCTTCGACGGCAACTTCCACGGCCGGACCACGACGATCATCAGCTTCTCCACCGACCAGGATGCCCGCGACCACTTCGGCCCCTACACGCCGGGGTTCCGGGTCGTGCCCTACGGCGACCTGGATGCGCTGTCGGCCGTCATGGACGAGAACGTCGTCGCGGTGCTCGTCGAGCCGATCCAGGGCGAGGCCGGGGTCCTGGTCCCGCCACCCGGCTTCCTGCCCGGCGTGCGCGAGCTGTGCACTGCCCGGGGCGCACTGATGATCGCGGATGAGATCCAGTCCGGGCTCGGCCGGACGGGGACCACGTTCGCCTGCGAGCACGAGGACGTGGTGCCGGATATGTACATCCTGGGCAAGGCGCTCGGCGGCGGGATCGTCCCGGTCTCGGCCGTGGTCTCCTCCGGCGAGATCCTCGGGGTCTACCGGCCCGGCCAGCACGGCTCCACCTTCGGCGGCAACCCGCTGGCTTGCGCGGTGGGACGTGAGGTGATCGCGATGCTGGCCACCGGCGAGTACCAGGAGCGCTCAGCCAAGCTCGGCGCGCACCTGCACAACCGGCTTGCCGCGCTGCCCGGGCACGCGGTCCGTGACGTGCGCGGCCGGGGGCTGTGGGCGGGAGTCGAGTTCGCTTCGCTGTCCGGCCGCGAGGCCTGCGAGCAGCTGGCCTCGCGCGGCATCCTGGCCAAGGACACGCACGGCAGCACCATCAGGCTGGCCCCGCCGCTGGTCATCAGCGAGCAGGACCTGGACTGGGCCGTGGACCAGCTGGAGGAAATCGTCCGCTGACGGCGGCCGACTGCCCGGCCGCGCCGGTGCCAGACTGGGGGAAGGAGGCCGCAGCGCTCGCGGCCTCGGAGGTGAAGCATGGCCCTCAGCCGCCGCAACGTGGCCGTGATGGCCGGATCGGCCGTCGCCGCCGCAGCGCTCGCCGTCGCCGCGATCCTGGTGCTGACCAGCCGCTCAACACCGGCGAAGCCCGCCTTAACCGCCCATGCCAGCACCCCGGCCGCGGCCGGGCTGACATCTCCGTTCACCGGCGAGCCGGTGCGGACGCTCGGCCCGGTCATCGCGGTGAAGATCGACAATATCGTGAATGCCCGGCCGCAGACCGGCATCAACTCGGCCGACATCGTGTACGTGCTGCCGGTCGAGGGCGGCCTGAGCCGGTTCATGGCCATCTTCTCCTCGCGCCTGCCGCCGGTCATCGGCCCGGTCCGCAGCGCCAGGGAAGATGACATCGAGCTGCTCGGCCAGTTCGGGCGCCCCGCCTACGCCTTCTCGGGCGCGCAGCCCCAGCTGCTGCCGGTTGTCGAGAACTCGCGGATCGTCAACCTGTATGCCGGGATAGCCGGCGGCTACTTCCGCGACCCGTCCCGCATCGCGCCCTACAACCTGTACGCCCGCGGTTCCGCCCTGCTCGCCGAGTCGCGCGGCGCCAGCGACGCCCGCGACATCGGATTCAGGTTCGGGGCCGCCCCGGCCGGCGGCCGGCCGGAGAGTGCGTTCTCGGTCGGGTACTCGGCGGCCTCGTTCCAGTTCCGCTGGTCACCGGGCACGGCACGTTGGCTGGTCTGGATGGACGGGTCCCCGGCGCGCACCACCGACGGCGGGCAGATGGACCCGGCGACGGTCGTCATCCAGTACACGACGATCGGCACGTCCCGGTTCCTCGAGCGCGGCGTCCGGCCGCCGTACGCGCAGAGCACCGGCTCCGGCACCGCCGTGGTGCTGCGCGGCGGCCGTGCCTACGATGTGCACTGGTCGAGGCCGGCGGCCGGCAGCGGCACGACGTTCACGCTGGCCTCGGGGCGCAGGATGACCTTCGCCCGCGGCCAGGTCTGGGTGGTATTCGCCCAGTCCGGCGGGTAACCGCGGCGTCAGCGTCCGCTGGCGGGCGGCGGCGGACGGTGGCGCTCAGGGCCGCGGCCAGGAGCGGCGAGAGCCCGCGGCCGGGCGCCTGGCTCGTGACCGGGACCACCGGAGCGCCGAGAAGACGCACGCGGCGATGACGCACAGAGCGCCGCCGAACAGGAACCACTTGCCGGCCGCCGTATCGGTAATCACCACGCTGCCGCCCTGGGTGCCGGTGGTGAGGAGAACCGTCGGGATGAACCAGCCCACCGCGGGCAGCACCGCGCCCGTCGCCGCGTGCATGCCCCACGCCCCGAGCACGCAGGTCAGGGTGATCAGCAGGGCGAATCCGATCGCGGCCACCGGGGCCGGGCCCCGGCTGTACTGGAAGCTGCCGACCAGGCCCTGCAGCAGCCCGAAGGCCAGCAGCAGCGCGTAGCCGCCGTAGGTAACGGCCGCGCCCCTTCGGGCGCTCCGTGAGTGCAGGTCATCGGAGCTCTCCCCGGGCTTGCTGTCCACGAGTTGCAGGTTAGCCAATTCCGCCGAAGAGATCAGATTCCCAGCCTCGGGGCCCGGCTGGCGGCCCGGCCGGGCCGGCCAGCAGCGTGTAGTACTCCACGCCGAGAGCCCGCTGGCCGACGTTGTCGGATAGCGCGAAGAACGGGCTGTCGACCGAGATCTGCGTCGCGTGCGCGCGCATGGCGGCCAGCTTGGCGTCCAGGTAGTCCCGCGCGTCGATCTCGGTGGTCACCTTCTCGTCCGGCGTGCCGAACGGCAGGTCATCCACCGAGTCCACGAGCGCGAAGCCCTGGCCGCCGGCCCGCTCCCCGCTGGCCCGGTCCGGGCCGGCCTGCACGCCGGCCCGCTCGCCGCGCATCGCCTGGATGGACTCGGCCAGCACCGACCGGGGGATCGCGGTCGCGTAGAACTTGCTGACCAGGCCGCCGGCCAGCTCGAACGCCCGCCAGGCCACCCGGTGCGCCTGGATGTGATCGGGGTGGCCGTAGAAACCGCGGTCGTCGTAGGTCACCATCACCTGCGGCCGGACCGCACGGATGACCTCGAGCAGCTGACTGGCCGCTTCGTCCACGTCGGCCTGCCAGAAGCATTCCGGCGCGTCGTTGGCCGGCAGGCCCATCATCCCCGAGTCGCGCCACCGGCCAGAGCCGCCGAGGAAGCGGTGATCGGTCACGCCGAGGGCAGCGCAGGCGTCCGCCAGCTCGCCGATCCGGTAGTCACCGAGACCGCCGTCAGCGTCCCAGGCCAGGTGGGCGAAGCTCGGGCGGGATGACCTCGCCCAGCTCGCCGAGGGTGCAGGTGACCAGCGTCACCCCGGCACCCGCGGCCGCGTACTTCGCCATCGTGGCCCCGGTGCCGATCGACTCGTCATCGGGATGGGCATGCACGAGCAGCAGCCGCCTGCCTTCCGGTCCGGTCATGCTGACGAGGGTAGTCAGCCGGGCCGGCCGCCCGGGCAGCCGCGGGGAGGCGGCGGGCAGGCCCCGCGGGCCAGCGGCCGGGCGGCCCCGGCTGGCTGGCAGGATCTACTGCCATGACGGATACGTTCCCGCGCCAGCAAGCCAGGACCAGGCAGTTCGCCCTCGGCGTCCCCCGGTCCTTCCAGGTTTCCCCGGACGGCGCCACGGTGGCGTTCCTGCGCTCCGGCGGCGGGACCGACCCGGTCACGTGCCTGTGGGCGCTGGATGTCGCCTCCGGCGAGGAGCGTCTGGTCGCGGACCCGGCGGCGCTGGCCAGGCCGGGCGCTGGCCTCGACCCGGTCGAGCAGGCCAGGCGCGAGCGGGTCCGCGAGCGGGCCGGCGGCATCGTCGCCTTCGCGACCGATGCGCCGGCCAGCGTCGCCGCCTTCACCCTGTCCGGCACGGTCTACCTCGCTGACCTGCGCTCCGGCGCTCCGGCCGGTGCCCGTGAGCTGCCCACCCGCAGGCCCGCCGCCGATCCCCGGCCCGACCCGGCCGGGCTGATCGGCTACGTCCACGATGGCGCGCTGCGGGTCATCGAGGTCGCCACCGGCCACGACCACGCCGTCGCCGGCCTGGGCGGCGCCGCGGGCATCACGTTCGGCCTGGCCGAGTTCGTGGCCGCCGAGGAGATGGGCCGCACCCGCGGCTACTGGTGGGCACCGGACGGGACAGCCCTGCTGGTGGCGCGGGTCGACGAGAACCCGGTGCAGCGCTGGCATATCGCGGACCCGGCCAACCCCGCGACGCCGGCCCGTGAGGTGCGTTATCCCGCCGCCGGGACCGCCAACGCGGACGTGTCCGTCTTCATCGCCAGCCTGGATGGCCAGCTGATCCCGGTCGGCTGGGATCAGGATGCCTTCCCTTACCTGGTCACGGCCTGCTGGGAGAGCCAGGGCGCCCAGCCGCTGCTCCTGGTGCAAAGCCGCGACCAGCGGGAGATGCGCATCCTGGCCGTGTCGCCCGATACCGGGACCACTGAGGTGATCCGGGCCGACTCCGATCCGCGCTGGCTGGAGATCGTGGCCGGGGTGCCGGCCCGGACCGGTGACGGCCGGATCGTCTGGACCAAGGACTCCGGCGGAGCACGCCGTCTGCTGGTCGCCAGTGCGGCCGATCTCGCGGCAGGCCGGGACGAGCCGGTCACGCCGCCCTGGCTCCAGGTCAGGGAGGTCCTGGCCGTGGACGGCGATACCGTCCTGCTGTCCGCCTCAGCTGATGACCCCACTGAGATCGCCTTGTGGACCTGGGGGCCGGCGGGCCTGGCCAGGCCCGCCCCGGCGCCGGCGCCGCAGGTCCAGTCCGGCGCCAGGGCCGGCGGGACGACCGTGGCGGCGATCCGCTCGCTGGACACCGACGCGGTCGTGGTGCAGGTGCGGCGGGACGGCCCCGAGGCGGCCCGGATCAGCTCGTTCGGCGAGCAGCCGCTGCTGCCGGCGCCGCAGCCGCGGGTGCTCTCGGCCGGCCCGCGCCAGATCCGCACCGCGCTGCTGCTGCCCTCCTGGCACGAGCCGGGATCGGCCCCGCTGCCGGTGCTGATGGACCCCTACGGCGGCCCGCACGCGCAGCGGGTGCTGAGCGCCCGTGCGGCGTTCCTGACGTCGCAGTGGTTCGCTGAGCAAGGTTTCGCGGTGGTGATCGCTGACGGCCGGGGCACGCCGGGCCGCGGGCCGGAGTGGGAGCGCGCGGTGGCCGGTGATTTCGCCGGGCCGCCGCTGGAGGACCAGGTCACCGCGCTGCAGGCGGCTGCGCAGGAGTGCGGCGACCTCGACACCAGCCGGGTCGCGATCCGCGGCTGGTCGTTCGGCGGCTACCTGTCGGCGCTGGCGGTGCTGCGCAGGCCGGACGTGTTTCATGCCGCGGTGGCGGGCGCGCCCGTCACCGACTGGCGGCTGTACGACACCCACTACACCGAGCGCTATCTGGGCCAGCCCGGCGATGGCAGCGGAGCGTATGAGCGGAGCTCGCTGCTGGCCGATGCGGCCAAGCTCAGCCGGCCGTTGCTGATGATCCACGGGCTGGCCGACGACAACGTGGTGGTGGCCCACACCCTGCGGCTGTCCTCGGCCCTGCTGGCCGCGGGCCGGGCGCATGCCGTCCTGCCGCTGTCCGGGGTGACGCACATGGCCGCTCAGGAGGAGGTGGCGGAGAACCTGCTGCTGCTCCAGGTCGAATTCCTGCGGCAGGCACTGGGCGTGGCGGCGCCGCATGCCTGGTGACCGGGCCAGGGCGCGGGATCTCGGCATCGTGCCCGGCGGACTGCCGGCCGGGCAGCACGATGCGATCACTGACGTGGCCGGCATCCTGGTCGGGCACACGACGATCATCCAGGGCACCGATATCCGCACCGGCGTCACGGCGGTCGTGCCCGAGTACCTGACCCGGCCCGCCCCGGCCCGGCAAGCACCGGCCGGGCCGACCCCGAGCAGGCCGGGACCGGCGGCCAGCCAGCCGAGCCGGGCAACTCGTGCGTCATCGTCCTGGCCACTGACGCGCCGCTGGACGCCCGCCAGCTGGGCAGGATCGCCCGGCGGGCGATCTTCGCCATGACGCGGACCGGGTCGTCCTTCGAGGGCCGCAGCGGGGATTACGCGCTGGCCTTCTCGACCGCCGCGGCCGCTGGCCGGCTGCTGCCGGAATCCGACCTGGACCAGCTCTTCACGGCCGCGATGGACGCCACCGAGGAAGCCATCCTCAACTCGCTCTTCATGGCGGAGACGACCACGGGCTTCCGCGGGCACGTCCGGCACGCCGTGCCGCTGGCCGCCCTGCCACGGCGCCAGGCACGCGGGCCGCACCCCCGGCACGGTAGTGCCCCCGCCACGGGGGAATAGGGGCGGGATACCGGTCCCGGCGGCCCCTGAGCCCCGATGTAGTCAGTGTCACATGCACGGAAGGCTCGCCTGACAGCGCTACCGTGGTATTCAGTCTAATAAGGTTCCATGGAGCTTGCGAGCACGCTGTGGCACGGCCGTGCGCTATCTGGGGGTGCGCCGGGCCGAACCGCTATGCGAGTGCGCAGTGACCCTAGAGTTTCAGGGCGGAGACGTCAACGAATGACGCAGACAACGCAGGCGCCGGCCAAGAGCAGGGCGCAGATCACCGCTAGGACCCTGCGCAAGGATCAGTGGAAGCGAGCTCCCCGGATCACGGCCGTCCTGCTCACCATCTGGGTGGCGTACGCGACCGTCCGCGTGTTCATGGGCCACTGGTACTGGGTGCCGCAGTACCACTACCTGACGCCGTTCTACTCACCGTGCGTCAGCGGTGAGTGCGTGCAGGGCTCGGCCAGCCTGGGCACCTGGTTCGGCAAGGTGCCGCCGATCATCCCGTACGCGATCGTGTCCCTGCCGTTCGTGCTCGGCTTCCGGCTCACCTGCTACTACTACCGCCGGGCTTACTACCGGGCCTTCTGGCGCGCGCCCGCCGCCTGCGCGGTACGCGAGCCGCACGCCAGGTACACCGGCGAGACCCGGCTGCCGCTGATCATGCAGAACCTGCACCGGTACTTCTTTTACCTCGTCATCCTGATCTCGATCCTCAATACGTATGATCTCACGCAGGCCTTCCGCGGCCCGAATGGCAGCTTCGGCTTCGGCCTCGGCACGCTGATCATGCTGATCAACGTGATCCTGCTGTGGGCCTACACGCTGTCCTGCCACTCCTGCCGGCATATCACCGCGGGGAGGCTGAACAACTTCTCCAGTCACCCGGTCCGATACCGGATATGGACCCGCATTTCCTGGCTGAACGCGCGGCACATGCAGCTCGCGTGGACCACCCTCGGGACGCTGATGCTGACTGACCTGTACATCATGCTCGTGGCCAGCGGCGCGATCAGCGACCCGCGGTTCTTCAACTGAGACGGGCAGCACGATGACTGACAGCGAACGCGGCGATATCCAGCGGCTCTCCTATGACGTGGTGGTGATCGGGGCCGGCGGGTCCGGCCTGCGGGCCGCGATCGAGGCCCGGCTGGCCGGCAAGAAGACCGCGATCATCTCCAAGTCGCTCTTCGGCAAGGCGCACACGGTCATGGCCGAGGGCGGCGCCGCCGCGGCCATGGGCAACGTCAACTCCCGGGACAACTGGCAGGTGCACTTCCGCGACACCATGCGCGGCGGCAAGTTCCTGAACAGCTGGCGGATGGCCGAGGTGCACGCCAAGGAGGCGCCCGACCGGGTCTGGGAGCTGGAGGCCTGGGGCGCGGTGTTCGACCGGACCAAGGACGGCAAGATCAGCCAGCGGAACTTCGGCGGCCACGAGTACCCCCGGCTGGCGCACGTCGGCGACCGGACCGGCCTGGAGATGATCCGGACCCTGCAGCAGAAGGTCGTCGCCCTGCAGCAGCAGGACGCCATCGAGCACGGCGACGCGGAGGCGATGATCAAGGTCTTCGCTGAGACCACGATCACCCGGCTGATCAAGGACGACGGGCGGATCGCCGGGGCGTTCGGGTATGTCCGGGAGACGGGCAACTTCATCTTGTTCGAGGCGCCGGCGGTCATCCTGGCCACCGGCGGCATCGGGAAGTCGTTCAAGGTGACCTCCAACTCCTGGGAGTACACCGGAGACGGGCACGCGCTCGCGCTGCTGACCGGCGCCACCGTGCTGAACATGGAATTCGTCCAGTTCCACCCGACCGGGATGGTCTGGCCGCTGTCGGTCAAGGGACTGCTGGTCACCGAGTCGGTCCGGGGCGACGGGGGCGTGCTGCGCAACTCCGAGGGCAAGCGCTTCATGTTCGACTACGTGCCGGACGTGTTCCGCGCCCAGTACGCGGAGACCGAGGAGGAGGGCGACCGCTGGTACACCGACCCGGACCACAACCGGCGCCCGCCGGAGCTGCTGCCACGCGACGAGGTGGCGCGGTCCATCAACTCCGAGGTCAAGGCCGGCCGCGGCAGCCCGCACGGCGGCGTGTTCCTCGACATCGCCTCCCGGCGCCCGGCCGAGGAGATCCTGCGCAAGCTGCCGTCGATGTATCACCAGTTCAAGGAGCTGGCCGACGTCGACATCACCAAGGAGCCGATGGAGGTCGGGCCCACCTGCCACTACATGATGGGCGGCGTGGAGGTCGACCCGGACTCGCAGGCCGCGCTGGTGCCCGGGCTGTTCGCGGTCGGGGAGGCCTCGGGCGGCATGCACGGCTCGAACCGGCTGGGCGGCAACTCGCTGTCCGACCTGCTGGTGTTCGGGCGACGGGCCGGGGCGGGCGCTGCCGAGTACGTCGACGGCCTGGCCGGCGCCCGGCCGGCCGCTAATGCGGTCGCGGTGAATGAGGCCGTGGCCGAGGCGCTGGCGCCGCTGGAGCGCACCGGCGGGGAGAACCCGTACGAGGTGCACACCGCCCTCCAGCAGACCATGAACGACCTGGTCGGCATCATCCGGCAGGAAGAGGAGATCAAGGCGGCCCTGGCCGAGCTGGAGAAGCTCCGCGAGCGCGCCGCCCAGGTCAGCGTGGCGGGCGGGCGGGCCTACAACCCCGGCTGGCACCTGGCCCTGGACCTGCGCAACATGCTGCTGGTCTGCTACTGCATCGCCCAGGCCGCGCTGGAGCGGCAGGAGTCGCGCGGCGGCCACACCCGCGATGACTACCCGGCCATGTCGCCGACCTGGCGCAAGGTCAACCTGGTCTGCTCGCTGGCCGACGGCCGGGTCGGGCTGAGGCAGCAGCCGCTGGTCCCGATCCGCGAGGACCTGCTCGCCCTGTTCGACCGCGACGAGCTGAAGAAATACCTGACGGAGCAGGAACTGCCGCCCGCTGCCGGGGCCGCCGCGGTCCCGCCCGCCAGCGACACCAACTCCCCCGCCGCGCAATAGGAGTGACGCGATGAGCTACAAGGCAGCGCTGCGAGTCTGGCGCGGTGATCTCGGGGCCGGCGACCTGGCCGACTACCAGGTCGAGGTCAACGAGGGCGAGGTCGTCCTGGACGTACTGCACCGGCTGCAGGCGACTCAGGCGAACGACCTGGCCATCCGGTGGAACTGCAAGGCGGGCAAGTGCGGCTCCTGCTCCATGGAGATCAACGGGCGGCCGCGGCTGGCGTGCATGACCCGGATGTCGATCTTCGGCGAGGACGAGACTCTCACCATCACCCCGATGCGCACCTTCCCGGTGATCCGGGACCTGGTCACGGACGTTCTCGTTCAACTACGAGAAGGCCCGGCAGATCCCGTCCTTCACCCCGGACCCGTCGGTCAAGCCCGGCGAGTTCCGGATGCAGCAGGTCGACGTGCAGCGCTCGCAGGAGTTCCGCAAGTGCATCGAGTGCTACCTGTGCCAGAACACCTGCCACGTGATCCGCGACCACCCGGAGAACGAGCGGCCGTTCGCCGGCCCGCGGTTCCTGATGCGGATCGCCGAGCTGGAGATGCACCCGGCCGATGTCGCTGACCGCCGCGAGATCGCGCAGGAGGACTTCGGCCTGGGCTACTGCAACATCACCAAGTGCTGCACCGAGGTCTGCCCGGAGAACATCAAGATCACCGACAACGCGCTGATCCCGCTCAAGGAGCGCGTGGTGGGCCGCAAGTACGACCCGCTGGTCTGGCTGGGCAGCAAGATCTCCCGCCGGACGCACAAGGACACGCCCAAGGTCCCCGGCAAGAGCTAGCCGCCCGCCTGGCCGCTGGTCAGGAGTGCAGCGACAGGCCCTTCAGCACCTTGTCGACCGCATTCCCCGGCCCGTAGACGGCCAGCCCGGCCAGTGACGGCTGCTGGGCTGGCACGGCGCGGACCACCGCCCGGTTGTCCGCTGATGCAGGCCTCGGATAGCCGCGGGCGGCGGTCGTCCCGGCCCGCCGGCGTGTCCTATGCTGCTACTGGCTGCAGCGGATCGGCGGGACCGGGCTCGGTGGCCGGCGTGGCTGTGCCCGGAGAACGCGTGCCGGCGCCCCGGCTGGCGCCCGGTTTCCGTTTTGCACGGCTAATCTGGCTGGCGACCCCGTTGACGCCCCGCCCGCCCGGCGCACTGAGTGAAAGGCTGCCATGTCCCACATGACGTACCCCGAGGCCATGGTGGTCGGGCTGATCCAGGGCGTGACCGAGCTGTTCCCGGTCTCCAGCCTCGGGCACAACGTGCTGATCCCGGCGCTGGTCGGCGGGAGCTGGGCAGCAGACCTGAATGTCGCCGCGCCGGAGTCCCCCTACCTGGCCTTCATTGTCGGACTGCATGTCGCCACGGCTATCGCCCTGATGATCTACTTCTGGCGCGACTGGGTCCGCATCATCGGCGGGTTCTTCAGCTCGATCAAGAACAGGGAGCTGGAGACCACCGATCAGAAGATGGCCTGGATGATCATCTTCGCGACGATCCCGGTCGGGCTGGTGGGCCTGGTGTTCGAGCACGAGTTCCGGGTGCTGTTCGGCAAGCCCATCCGGGCCGCCATCTTCCTGGTCATCAACGGCCTCATCCTGTACGCGGGCGAGCGGTTCCGCACCCGCAAGTCCCTGCGGGCCGACGGTGAGCTGAGCCGGGAGCGCGAGCTGGCCGAGGTAGCTGCCGGAGGGGGGCCGGCCACGCCGTCGGCCTCGTCCGTCCCGCCCGGCCCGGGGTCGCACGCGTCGGGTCACCGGGCCGTGCGCCAGCAGGAGATCTATGAGGGCATGCAAGCCGACGACCGGCTCGCCTCGATGGGTTTCGTGCAAGCCGTCGTCATCGGCTGCGCGCAGTGCCTTGCCTTGCTGGCGGGCATCAGCCGGGACGGCGTGACCATGGTGGCCGGCATGTTCCGCGGCCTGTCCCGGGTGGACGCGGCGCGGTTCGCGTTCCTGCTCGCCACCCCGGTCATCCTGGCGGCCGGCGTGCTCAAGACCGGCGACCTGATCCAGAAGGGCCACGGCATCTACGGGCAGATCCTGGTCGGCAGCATCCTGTCCGGGATCGGCGCGTACGTCTCGGTGCGCTTCCTGGTCCGCTACTTCCAGACCAGGACACTGACGCCGTTCGCCATCTACTGCGTCGTGTTCGGCCTCGGCAGCATCATCTACCTGAGCGTCCGCTAGCCCCGATCGGCGAGGCCGTGAGGGTCACCCCGGTCTGTCCCGCATAGAGGCCCGCGCTGAAGAACACAGCTGACTGAAAGCATCGGCAGCCGACCAGTCCGCGAATGCCTTACTCGCCGGACCGGGCCCGGCGGGCGCGCTGGCGGCCTCGCTGCCTGGCGTCCAGGACGGTCTTGCGCAGCCGGACAGCGGCCGGCGTCACCTCGGCGCACTCGTCGTCGGCGCAGAACTCCAGCGCCTGCTCCAGGCTCAGGATCCGGGGCGGGATCAGCCGCTCCAGCTCCTCGCCGCTGGACTGCCGCACGTTAGTGAGCTTGCGCTCCTTAGCGATGTTCACGTCCATATCGTCAGAACGCGAGTTCTCGCCCACGATCATGCCCTCGTAGACCTCGGTGCCGGGCTCGACGAAGAGCGTGCCGCGCTCCTGCAGGGCGAACATGGCGTACGGGGTGGCGACGCCGGACCGGTCAGCGACCAGCGAGCCGCTCGGCCGCATCCGCATCGGGCCCGACCAGGGCTCGTAGCCCTCGAACACGTGGTGCGCGATGCCGGTGCCGCGCGTGTCGGTGAGGAACTGGGTGCGGAAGCCGATCAGCCCGCGGGCAGGCACCGTGAAGTCCAGCCGGACCCAGCCGCTGCCGTGGTTCGTCATGTTCTCCATCCGGCCCTTGCGCACGGCCAGCAGGGACGTGACAGCGCCGAGGAACTCCTCCGGGCAGTCGACGGTCAGCCGCTCCACCGGCTCGTGCAGCTTGCCGTCCACCTCGCGGGTCACCACGTTCGGGCGGCCGACGGTCAGCTCGTAGCCCTCCCGCCGCATGGTCTCCACCAGGATGGCCAGCGCCAGCTCGCCGCGGCCCTGTACTTCCCAGGTGTCCGGGCGCTCGGTCGGCAGCACCAGCAGCGAGACGTTGCCGACCAGCTCGCGGTCCAGCCGGTCCTTCACCATCCGCGCGGTGACCTTCGAGCCCTTGACCTGCCCGACCAGCGGCGAGGTGCTGGTGCCGATCGTCATCGAGATGGCCGGCTCGTCTACCGTGATCAGCGGCAGCGGCCGCGGGTCGTCCGGATCGGCCAGCGTCTCGCCGATCATGATGTCGCTGATCCCGGCCACCGCGATGATGTCGCCGGGCCCGGCCTCGCTGGCGGGCACCCGGTCCAGCGCCTCGGTCCGGAACAGCTCGGTGATCTTCACTCGCTCGATCGAGCCGTCCCGCCGGCACCATGCCACCTGCTGGCCCTTGGTGATCGTCCCGCTGAACACCCGGCACAGCGCGATCCGGCCGAGGTAGGAGGAGGCGTCGAGGTTGGCCACGTGCGCGCGCAGCGGCGCAGCCGGGTCGTAGGACGGCGCGGGCACCGTCTCCCGGATGGTGGCGAACAGCGGCTCCAGATCCGGCGAGTCGGGCATGCCGCCGTCGTCGGGCCGCTGCAAGGACGCGCGCCCGGCCTTCGCCGACGCGTACACGATCGGGAACTCGATCTGGTCCTCGGTCGCGTCCAGGTCCATGAACAGCTCGTAGCAGGCGTCCACGACCTCGGCGATGCGCGCGTCCGGCCGGTCCACCTTGTTGATCACCAGGATCACCGGCAGCTTGGCCTGCAGCGTCTTGCGCAGCACGAACCGGGTCTGCGGCAGCGGTCCCTCGCTGGCGTCCACCAGCAGCAGCACGCCGTCCACCATGGACAGGCCGCGCTCGACCTCGCCGCCGAAATCGGCGTGCCCTGGCGTGTCGATGATGTTGATCGTCATCCCGCCATGCAGCACGGCCGTGTTCTTGGCCAGGATCGTGATGCCCTTCTCGCGCTCCAGGTCACCGGAGTCCAGGACGCGCTCGGCCACGTGCGATCCGGCCCGGAACGCGCCGGACTGCCACAGCATCGCGTCCACCAGCGTGGTCTTGCCGTGGTCGACGTGGGCCACGATCGCGACGTTGCGCAGGTCGTCGCGAGTCGCGAGGTGGCTGGACTGGGCAGGCATGCGAAGAAGCTCCGTTGACTAGGGAGGATGCCGAAAGGACGGCGCCCGCTATTCTATTCGCTCTGGGTAACGCCACGGGCCCGTCAGTCACTCCCGGCCCGTGCGCCAGCCCCGGCCGCCGGCCCGGGGAAGCGCCGGCGGCCGCCGCCAGGGACAGACGGCCTGGCTAGGTGGGCGGCAGCGGCGCGAGCGGCTGCCAGTCCGGCTGCGTGCCGGCCGTGAGGATCCTGGCGCCGGAACCCGACGGGACGCCGGGAAAATCGTCAGCCGTATAGATCTCCGGGACGCCGCGGACGTTCCTGACGTAGGCAATGTAGTCGCCAGTCGGCGAGAACACGCCTTCGTAGGCACCGGGGATGACGGGCGAGGCCAGGATCGTCAGGTCAAGTCCCTGCGGCACGCAGTGCCCGGCCGGGCAGGAGTCCTGGGTGGTCATGACGTCCAGATAGAAGAGCGGGTGAACCGGGAAGAAGTCCGGATCGAGCAGCCGGGTCGGCTTGGCGGTGAAGTCCTCGGCGCTCGGGAACGCGTTCCGGTACATGTACTGATGCGGTCGCCCGAGCGCGAGCAGGCAGTACCGGGCCGGCGTGCAGAACGACCCGGCACCCTCGACCAGGATGAACGATCCGGAGGTGCCGCCGGTAGAGTCCAGCGCCCAGCCCCACGCGATCGGATCGGGCAGCGCGGTGACGTCTACCTGCCGCCTGGTCGGCGCCTCGGACATGTACGGGGTGCTGAAGACGTTGAACTTGCGCGTCACCGTGTCGTAACGGGTCAGGTAGCCGTAGCCGTGACCGCGGCGGGTCCGCACGAACGCGAGGTAGCGCCCGTTCGGCGACCAGGACGGCCGGGCATCGGTGTAGGCGGGCGCCTGATCGGTGATCCGGATCTTGTGACTGCCGTTGGCACGCATGATCCACAGGTTGCCGCGGTCCAGGTAGGCGAGCCGCTTGCCGTCCGGCGACCAGCGGGGTCCCGCGTCATGCCCGTCGCTGGTCAGCCTGGTGACCGTGGTGGCCGGGGCCGGGCTCTGCGGGTTGATCGTGTAGATATTGCCGTGGCGGACGAACGCGATCAGGCCGTCAGTGCCGGGGTAGGCGGCCTGCGCGGTGCCCGCCAGCCCGGTGCCGAGCAGTACTAAGGAAGCCAGCCCTGCCGTGGCGGCCGCCAGCCAGCGCGCGTATCGCCGGCCACCGGCCCCTGCTGTCCGCCCATGACTCTCCGTCCCGCCTGGCCAGCCAGTGCAGCCGCAAGATATGGAATTTATGTTCGAAAACGGATATGATCCGCCAGTGGCAGCATATCTCCCGCCGGGATGGCCTGCTGGCGTTCATCCGCCGGACAGCGCCGAATTCCAGCAGACGGCCGTCGCCTGGCTGCTGGACGTGGTCCCGCCGGACTACCGGCTGCACGGCGTGCTGGTCCGGCATCCGCTGGCGCTGGCCACGCTGGCCCGCCATCACCTGGCCGCGTGCGTGGCGGGAGCGCGCGAGGGTTACCGGACCGCCAGGGCCGAGCTCGGCCGGGACCTGCCTGCCGGCGCGGTCGAGGCGGTGCTCGCCGCCTACCGGAGCGAGGGCCAGCGGCTGGTGGCAGCGCAGCGCGCGGCCGACCTGATCACCCGCGCGCTGCGCGGTGAGGCCTTCGTGCCGCAGCTGGCCGGAGAGCAGGACGGCCGCCGCCGGTCACGGGCCAGGCGGACCGCTGAGCCCCAGCCGGAACCAGACGGCCTTGCTCGTTCCCGCGTAGGTGATCCCCCACGATGACGCCAGCTCGTCCGGCAGCTGCAGGCCGCGGCCGCTCGTCCGCTCCGCGCTGGCCGGCTGGCGGGACGGGCCGGATATCCGCTCGGGCTGGTGATCAACCACCACGATCTCCAGGCCCTCGTCCGCCAGCCGGCAGGTTACCTCGACCGGCGTCCCGGCATGCACGACGGCGTTGGTGACGAGCTCGCTGGTCAGTAAGACGGCATCGTCGACCAGGTCATCCCGGCCCCGGCAGTCGCCGGATCTCTGCCAGGACCGGAGCGTGTCCTGCACGAAGTGGCGCGCCGCGGCAGCAGACTCAGCCTGCGGCTGGTAGGCGGCCGTCGCGACAAGATCGTTCTGCCTCGGCACGTGCGCCCCCCGAGTGCTCGCTGCCCGATCCAGCCGACCCGGAGCGCTGCTCGCCGCCGCCCGCCTCGATCTGACCCCCGCCCGTTCCGCCCGCTCAGCCAGCCAGGTAGCTTGCGCCGGCGCGGCCCGCACCGGCTTGCTCCTGGCGCCACACGGGCCGGTACTGGGTCCCCGCCAGCCCGGCCGCTGACGCCAGCGGCGCCGTCGATTTCTCCCCTGCGACGGCAGGCTTCCATCGTCGCAGAATCGCGCTGCTCGCACCGGGAAATGCGGTCAGCCCGAGCCCGGTCCGGGGGTGGTCCAGCCGGTGCCCGGCAGATACTCCCGGACAATCCGGGCGGGAATGCCGGCCACGACGCAGAAGTCGGGCACCTTGCCGCGAACGACGGAGCCCGCGGCCACCACCACGTTGCGCCCGATGACGGTGCCGGGCAGGATCACCGCGCCGGTGCCGAGCCAGCTGCCCGCGCCGATGGAGACCGCGCTGTTCACCGGCCACTGGCGGCCGATCGGCGTCTCGACGTCCTCGTAGCTGTGGTTCTGGTCGGTGATGTAGACGTAGGGGCCGGTGAAGACGTTGTCGCCGATGTCCAGGGAGTGGTGCGCGACGATGTGGCTGCCGCGCCCGATCACGCAGCGGTCCCCGATCCGCAGGACCGTTTCCTCGCCGAGGTCGTGCCCCGGCATCATCCCGGCGGACAGCGTGACCTGGGCTCCGATCATGGTCTGGTCACCGACCTCGATCCACCGCTGGCCGAAGACCGCCCCGGTGGGGAACGCCATCAGCGACCGCGGGCCGAAGGCGGCGAAGCTGGCGCCGGCCGCGGTCCCGGCGGTGACGGTTCCCGCTCTCTCGATGACGCGCCAGGTGCCCTGGATCAGGCCAGCGAGCGCGGCCCGGCGGCGGTGGCCCAGTTCCTGCATCCACGGCATGGCGGAACGCTACCGGGCGCCCGCCGGATTACCCGCCCCGGGATACGGTGCCGGCCGCGGCGAGCTGGCCGCACGCGCCATCGATCTGCGTGCCGCGGGTGTCCCGCACCGTGACCGGGATACCGCCGGCCGCCAGCCGGGCCACGAACTCCCGCGCGACGCCGGGCTCGGACGCGGTCCACCGCGAGCCGGGCGTGGGGTTGAGCGGGATGAGGTTGACGTGCGCGAGCTGGCCGGCCAGCAGGCTGGCCAGCAGGTCGGCGCGCCAGACCTGGTCGTTGACGTCCCGGATCATCGCGTACTCGATGGAAACCCGCCGGCCCGTCGCCGCCGCGTACCCCCGCGCGGCGGCCAGCACCTCGGCGATCTTCCACCGCCGGTTGACCGGTACCAGCTCGTCACGCAGCTCGTCGTCGGGCGCGTGCAGGGACACCGCCAGCCGCACCGACAGTCCCTCGGCCGCCAGCCTGCTGATGGCGGGCACGAGCCCGACGGTCGAGACGGTGACAGCGCGCTGCGAGATGCCGAGCCCGTCCGGGGCCGGATCGGTGATCCTGCGCACGGCAGCCAGCACGCTCGCGTAGTTGGCCAGCGGCTCGCCCATGCCCATGAAGACGACATTGGACACCCGGCCGGGTCCGCCGGGAACCTGGCCGGCCGCCAGGGCCCTGGCCCCGGCGAACACCTGCGCGACGATCTCCGCCGCGGACAGGTTGCGCGTCAGGCCGGCCTGGCCGGTCGCGCAGAACGGGCAGGCCATGCCGCATCCGGCCTGCGAGGAGACGCACATCGTGGTGCGGTCGGGATAGCGCATCAGCACGGACTCGACAGCGGCGCCGTCGACGGCGCGCCACAGGGTCTTGCGGGTCGTGCCCTGGTCGCAGGTCAGCTCGCGCTCGGCTGTCAGCAGCCGGGGCAGCAGCGCGCCGGCCAGCTCGGCGCGCTGGCCGGCGGGCAGGTCGGTCATCTCCTCCGGAAGGTCCGTGAGCCGGGAGAAGTAGTGCCGGGACAGCTGGTCCGCGCGGAAGGCGGGCTGGCCGAGCTCGAGGACGGCCGCCCGGCGCCCGGCCGGATCCAGGTCAGCGAGGTGCCGCGGGGGCTTCGCCCGGCCCCGCGGGGGCCGGTCGGACAGCAGCCGCAGGGCCGCCGGCTCCCCCGGCCGGCCGGCTCGAGTGCGCTCGCCACGGGTACCTGCTCCTGCCTTCCTGCGGCGCCGCGCGGCTGGCGCGCGGCACGGTAGCCGTCTTCGATGCCTGGCCGAACGTGATGCGGGGACACGAGATCGCCTCATGTCACTATCCGCCGCCGGTAAGTCGGTAGATTTCACTACTATGCCGACGCTGCGCAGAGGGGCCAGTCAGACCAGGATAGCCGCGGGGCCAGGCCAGCCTGCCACGCTGCTCGACAGCACCAGCCCGTATGGCAGCCGCCGGGTGGTCGTCGAGTACGACGGCGAGACCACGGCGGCTTACCTGCACGGTAAGAGCGGGCCCGTGGCCGCCACCTGGATCGCGGACCACTCCCCGGCTCCGCGGGTGGTAGACCTGGCGCGACTGGGCGCGGGACGGCCCCCGCAGATGCCCGCCGGGCACACCAGGCACCCCGGCGGCCGCGAGCCGCTGGACGCCGGCGCGCTGCGGGCAGTCTGGCTCGAGGAGGGCGACGGCGTCGCGATCATGGAGAACGACGAGCTGCTCGCCGTGATCGCCGGCTGGTCAGATCTGGCCAGGGGCATGCCCGGTTACAGCCGGGACATCATCGGCCAGACGCCGTTCGGCTGGTCACTCGATGACGCCATGGAGGGCCTGGGCCCGCGCGTCGAGCAGGCCGAGCGGTTCTGGGCCTGGCGCTCCGACTCGGCCAGCTGGGCCTCCTTCCAGCAGGCGGTGCTCGGGCACCTGCTCGCCCGGCTCGGTCCCGGCGGCCGGTACTGGGACGTTGGCAACGGCCAGCAGCCCGCGGCTGGTGTCTCCGAGCGGCCGCCGACGCCGCGCCGCGCCTACACGGTGCTGTCCACCGTGGGCATGAGCTGCCAGCGGATGCCGGTGATCGAGCAGGCGGGCGAGGGATCCGCCGGCCGGGCCCGGGTCGAGCTGGCCCTGGCCACCACGATGCCGACGGCCGAGGCGGCCCGGATCTTCCTGTGGCTGGCCCAGTACCCGTGGCGCGAGATGACCTGGATGGGTGCCGGGCACAGCATCCCCTGGTATCACGAGCCGAGCACCTTCCCGCTCGGCGGAGGCAACGATGGCGTGCTGCTGCTGGACGATCCGGCCCGGCTGATCGGGCCGGATGCGCCCCGCCTGGACGGATTCACCGTGGGCGGCGCGCCGGTCCGGTGGCTGTGGATCATCCCGATCAACGAGCGGGAGCGGCTGTTCGCCGCCAGCCGCGGCACCGCCAGCCTGATCACTCAGCTGGCCGCGCAGCGCCGCAGCTGGGTGATCGGCTAGCGGGCCAGGCCGGGCCGGTGCCGGCCACCCTGGAGCGGCCGGCGGTCAGGCGCGGCCGGCCGGGATGAACACATACAGCAGCAGCCAGATCACCGGCGCCATGACCAGCAGCGAATCGAGCCGTTCCATGACGCCGCCGTGGCCCGGCAGGACCGTTCCCATGTCCTTGATCTCCAGGTCCCGCTTCATCATCGACTCGACCAGGTCGCCCAGCGTGGCCGCGCCGACCGCGGCAGCGCCCAGGACGAGGCCCTGCCACACCTGCCCGTGCAGCAGCGCGGGCAGCAGCAGCGCCCCCGCGGCCAGGCAGAAGGCCGCCGAGCCGGCCAGGCCCTCCCAGGTCTTCTTGGGGCTGATGGCCGGCGCCATCGGGTGGCGGCCGATCAGGACCCCGGCGGCGTAGCCGCCGACATCACTGCAGACGGTCAGCACCACGAACAGCAGCGCCCGCCTGGCCCCGTCCCGGTCGGCGAGCATCAGCGCGACCAGGGCGGCGGGCAGCGGCAGGTAGGCCAGCACGAACACGCCGGCGGTGAGATCCCGGACGTATCCGGCCGGGCCGCCGGGCAGCCGCCACGCCATGATCACCACGATGGTCAGGGCCAGCGCGGCCAGCGCCGCCAGCGGGCCGAGCCAGTACGCCAGCGTGACCATCGCGGCCCCGCCCGCCAGCAGCGGCACCAGCGGCAGCCGGATGTCACGGGTGGCGAGGGCCCGGCTGAGTTCCAGCAGCGCCACCGCCACGATGGCGCCCATATAGGCCAGGAACGTCGCCTTGACGGTGAACAGGGTCAGCAGCGCGAGGCCGCCCAGCACCAGGCCCACGCCGATCGCAGCGGGAAGGTTGCGGCCCGCCCTGCCCGGCTTGCGCTGGCCCACGCGGCCCGCCTTCTCCTCCGGCGACGCCGCGCCGGCCCCCGAGTGATCTTGTTCTAGCTGCAAGCTATACCTCGAGGAGCTCGGCTTCCTTGTGCCGGAGCAGCTCGTCGACCTGGGTCACGTAGTTATGCGTGAGCTCGTCTAGCTCGCGCTCGGCCCGGCGGCCGTCATCCTCGCCCGCTTCGCCGTTCTTGACCAGCTTGTCGATCGAGTCCTTGGCGTGGCGGCGGATGTTGCGGATGGAGACCCGGCTGTCCTCGGCCTTGTGCCGGGCAATCCTGATGTACTCCTTGCGCCGTTCCTCGGACAGGTCGGGGAAGACGACCCGGATGAGGGAGCCGTCATTCGACGGGTTCACGCCGAGGTCGCTGTTCCTGATCGCCTTCTCGACCGCTGCCAGCGACGACTTGTCATAAGGCTGGATCACGACCATCCGCGGCTCGGGGAGATGGAAGGAGGCCAGCTGGTTGAGGGGCGTCTGCGTCCCGTAATACTCGGCCGTGATCTTGCCGAACATCGACGGATGCGCCCGGCCGGTCCGGATGCCGCTGAATTCCTCCTTGGCGACCACCACGGCCTTTTCCATCTTCTCCTCAGCCTCGAGGAGTGTGTCGTCAATCACTGCGGCTCCCGTGCATCGGTAGGCGTCTGCGCGAGCGCCCGCCAGGGCTCCCGCCTATTCCCATGGTGCGCCCGGACCCGGCGGCGCTGCCATGCCTGGCCGGCCCGGCCATCAGTGCCCGGACCGGCTGATCAGCGTGCCGATCCGCTCACCGCGCACCGCGCGCGCTATGTTGCCCTCTCTCATCAGGTCAAATACGACGATCGGCAGGTCGTTGTCCATGCACAGGCTGACAGCGGTCGCGTCCATGAACTTCAGGCCGCGGCGCAGCACCTCGCCGTAGTCCAGCCGGTGGAAGCGGACGGCTTCCGGCGCCTGGCGCGGATCGGCGTCATAGACGCCGTCCACCTGCGTGCCCTTCAGCACGGCCTCGGCCCCGATCTCGAGGGCACGCTGCGCGGCGCAGGTGTCGGTCGAGAAGAACGGCGCGCCCAGCCCGGCACCGAAGATGACGACCCGCCCCTTCTCCAGGTGCCGGATGGCGCGCCGGGGAATGTAAGGCTCGGCCACCTGCCCCATGGTGATGGCGGTCTGGACTCGCGTCTCCACGCCCAGCTTCTCCATCACGTCCTGCAGGGCGAGGCAGTTGATGACCGTCCCGAGCATGCCCATGTAGTCGCCGCGGGCCCGGTCGATGCCGCGCGCGGACAGGGCAGCGCCGCGGAACATGTTGCCGCCGCCGACCACGGCGGCCACCTGGATCCCCTCGCTGGCGGCCGCCGTGATCTCCTTCGCGATCCTGATGACCACATCCGGGTCGATGCCGAGCGTCTCGCCGCCGGCGAAGGCCTCGCCGGACAGCTTGAGCACCACGCGGCGCCAGGAACCGTGCGTGTCCCCGGCCCTGCTATGCAGGAAGTCAGGGTCAGGGTCAGCGAACCGGTCGCTCACAGCGGCCGGGCCGTCCTCGCGCTTTGCGGCGTCCGGCACAGCATGCACCTTCCCGTCGTCACGCTCAGCTTCCACACTCGCCCGAACGGCTCAGCTCCGCCGGCCTCAGCCAGCCTGCCCGATCTGGAACCGGGCGAACTGCCGTACCGTGGCCCCCCGCTCGGTCAGCAGCTGCCGCACCGTCTTCTTCTGGTCCCGCACCGAGGGCTGCTCGACCAGGACCACGTCCTTCAGGAACGCGTTGACCCGCCCTTCCACGATCTTGGGGACCGCCTGCTCGGGCTTGCCCTCGTCCCTGGTGACCTGCTCGGCGATCCGGCGCTCGCTGGCCAGCAGGTCCTCGGGCACCTCGTCGCGGGTGACGAACTGCGGCCGCATCGCCGCGATCTGGTGCGCGATGTCCTGCGCGACCTCCGTGCCAGCCTCGTCCAGCTGGACCAGGACGCCCAGTGTCGGCGGCAGGCCCGGGTCGGACTTATGCAGGTAGCTGGTGACATAGCCACCATCGAACCGGGCGAACCTGCCCAGCTCGAGCTTCTCCTTCAGGGTAGCCCCGGCTTCCTCGATCAGTTCCTGGGTGCTCTGTCCCGGCCGGACTTCCAGGGCCAGGACCGCGAGCCGGTCCTGGCTGCCCGAGGCCAGCGCGGCCGCGGCGATATCGGCCGCGACCTGCTGGAACAGGTCCGTCTTGGCCACGAAGTCCGTCTCGCAGTTGAACTCGGCCAGCACGCCGGCGCTGGTCCCGTCCAGCTGAGCGGTGACCAGGCCGTTGGCGGCGGTGCGCTGGGCCCGCTTGGTCACGTCCCTGGCCCCCTTGACGCGCAGCGCCTCCACTGCGGCGTCGTAGTCGCCGTCCGCCTCGACCAGGGCGTTCTTGCAGTCCATCATTCCCGCGCCGGTCTGCTCGCGGAGCCGCTTCACATCGGCGGCGCTGTAGTTCGCCATGTCCTCATCTTTCAGTTCTGTTCCGGTGCCGCCGACCGCCGGCGCCGGCGGCTGATCATGCTCAGGCTGACTCGGACCCGGCTTCCGCTACCTCGGCCGCGGTCTCGGCCGCGTCGCTATCGGCCCGCTTCCCCTCGGCGGCAGCCTCGACTGCCGCCGCATCGGCCGCCTCGGCGGTCCCTGGCGTCCGCTCCTCTGCCGCCGCCGCGACGATCACCTCGGCTGCCTCGGGGCTGATCTTCTCGCCCTCGGCGATATCGGCCGTGGCGTCGGCCGCTGCCTCCGCGGCGGTCGGCTGCGCGGCCGGGGTGGCCGCGGCATCGGCCCGGCCCTCCAGCAGTTCCCGCTCCCACTCGGCCAGCGGTTCCGCCGCGCCGATCACGCCATCGCCGTTGGCCGCGGCCGGCTTCTGCTCGCCGGCGGCGGCTCCGGCCCGCGCGATCAGGCCATCGGCCACCGCGTCGGCCACGACCCGGGTGAGCAGGGCGACACTGCGGATCGCGTCGTCGTTCCCCGGTACCGGGTAGGTCACCTCGTCCGGGTCGCAGTTGGTGTCCAGGATGGCGATCACCGGGATGCCCAGCTTGCGGGCCTCGCTGACGGCGATGTGCTCCTTCTTGGTATCCACCACCCAGAGCGCGCTCGGCACCCGGGACATGTCCCTGATGCCGCCGAGCGAGCGCTCAAGCTTGTCCCGCTCACGCCGCAGGTGCAGCAACTCCTTCTTGGTCAGGTTGGAGCCGGAGACGTTGTCGAAGTCGATCTCCTCAAGCTCCTTGAGCCGCTGCAGCCGCTTGTAGACCGTGCTGAAGTTGGTCAGCATCCCGCCCAGCCAGCGCTGGTTCACGAACGGCATGCCGACCCGGCGAGCCTGCTCGGCGATCGCTTCCTGGGCCTGCTTCTTGGTTCCCACGTACAGCACGGAACCACCGTGCGCGACCGTCTCCCGGATGAACTCGTAGGCGCGGTCGATGAAGTCCAGCGACTGCTGCAGGTCGATGATGTAGATGCCGTTGCGCTCGGTGAGGATGAACCGCTTCATCTTCGGGTTCCAGCGCCGGGTCTGGTGACCGAAGTGAACGCCGCTCTCCAGCAGCTGACGCATGGTGACGACCGGTGCCATGCCGGTGTCCCCTTTCCCTGCTCAGGGCGCCCCGCCCGCGGGCGAGCGCCGTCCGGTTGCTCCTGGCGCCCGTACGCCCCCCGCCGCGAGAAGGTATCTCGCAGACCGGTGAGGAACGTCCCGCTGGAGGCCCATGCAGGCTTCCCGTGCGGCAAGCGGACGCGCGAATTTGGTCATCAGGCCGGGGCACGCGCGCGTGCGAAGCCGGGAAATGACCGTCGAGCCAGTCTACATGCCCGCGGTCTCCGCCCGCTCGTCGCGCTGCTGGCCGGCGGCCGCGGCCCGGCCCGCGCCGCCCGTCAGGCCCGCGGATGAGCCTGGCGATACGCCGAGAGCAGCCGCTCGACGCTGACGTGCGTGTAGATCTGGGTGCTGGACAGCGTCGCGTGCCCGAGAATCTCCTGCACGCTGCGCAGGTCAGCGCCGCCCTCGAGCAGATGCGTGGCCGCGGTGTGCCGCAGCCCGTGCGGGCCGGTGTCCGGCACCCGGCCGGCGGCGGCTATCCGGGCGTGCACCACCCGGCGCACGGTCCGCGGATCGATCCGGGCGCCGCGTGCGCCGATGAACAGGGCGCGGCCGGTCCGGCTGCTGATGAGCACCTCCCGGCCGCCGTCCAGCCAGGCGCGCAGCGACCGCAGCGCCGGGATCCCGACGGGCACCGTCCGCTCCTTGCTGCGCTTGCCCAGCACGCGGACCGTCCGGCGGCTCTCGTCGATGTCGCCGAGGTCGAGGCCGCTCAGCTCGCTCACCCGGATGCCGGTGGCGTAGAGCAGTTCCACGATCGCCGAGTCCCGCACGGCGATGGCCCGCGCGACAGCCTCGCCGGCAGGCCCCCGGCCGGGCGCGCAGGCCGCGTTCGCGGTGGCGCGGGCCTCGCCAGCGCCTGGCTCGCCGGCGCCGGGCGCGAGGGCGCCGGGCGCGGGGGCCTCAGGCGAGGCGGCAGCACCCGGCGCTGCGGCCGCGGACGCGGTCGCCAGCACGGCCGCCATCTGTTCCTGGCCGAGCACCTGGGGCAGGTGGCGGGGGAGGCGGGGCGTTCCGAGCATCGGGCCAGGGTCGGCCGGCAGCCAGCCGCGCGCGTGCGCGAACGCGGTGAACGCCCGCGCGGCCGCAGCCCGGCGCGCGATCGTCGCCCTGGCCTGACCCGCATGGTGCTGCGCCGCCAGCCAGCCCCGCAGCACGCCGATGTCCAGGCCGACCGGGTCCGCGAGGCCCGCCCCGGCCGCGTGCCGCAGCAGCGAGCCGACGTCGCCGATGTAGGCGCGGACGGTGTGCGCGGACAGTCCGCGCTCCGCGGCCAGATGCCGCTCGAAGGCGGCCAGCGCCTGCGCGAGCGCGGGCGGCAGTGGCTCAGCGGCCGGCGGCGTGCTCCCCACTCTTCCAGTGTCGGGCCTGGACGCGGCCGCCTCGCGCAGGCGCGGCCGCGTGTCAGCCGTCCAAGTGTCAGCCGGTCCCGCGCAGCCGCCAGCCTTTCTCGCATCGCTGCACGAAGCCCGCGGCCGCTAGCAGGCCCAGCGACCGCAGGGCGGTGTCCAGGTCGACCCCCGCCATCATGGCGATGCTGGCCGGTCCCCGGCCGCCACGGGCCGGCACTGCCTCCAGCACGGCCGTCATCACCGGGTCCAGGTCGTCGCGCGGCACGGCGGGACCCAGCCGCGGCCCGAGCGGCTCGCAGCCCTCCGGGCAGATGAGACCGGCCACGTCACGCGCCCCGGTGACGAGGACCGCGTCCCATTCCCTGATCAGCTCATGGCAGCCAGCCGACTGCTCGGAGGTCACCGGGCCGGGCACGGCCATCAGCGGCCGGCACAGCTCGCGAGCGTGCTTGGCGGTGTTCAGCGCGCCGCTGCGCAGCGCGGCCTCCACCACCACGGTGCCCCGGCTCAGCGCGGCGATGATCCGGTTGCGGATCAGGAATCCCGGACGGGTCGGTGCGTGATCGGGCGGGCACTCGCTGACCAGCGTGCCCTGCGCGGCGACCGCCGCGAAAAGATCATGATGGCCTCGCGGGTAGCCGTAGCAGAGCCCGCTGGCCAGCACGGCCACGGTCAGCCCTTCGGCCGCCAGCGCCCCGCGGTGCGCCGCGCTGTCGATGCCGTAGGCACCCCCCGACACCACGGTGCAGCCGCGCTCGGCCAGCGCCGCCGCCAGCTCAGTCGCCACGTGCTGGCCGTAGGCGCTGGCCGCCCGGGCGCCGACCACGGACACCGAGCTGAGGCACGCATACCGCAGGTCGGCACTACCCTGCGCCCACAGCACCAGGGGGCGGGCATCGCCAAGATCATCGAGCTGAGTCGGCCACTCGGCATCGCCGGGGCACAGCAAGCGCAGGCCATGGTCATACCAGGTCGCCAGCCTGGCGGGGGAGGGCAGCAGCCCGAGCCTGGCCCGCCAGCGCTGGACGGCCTTCCGCAGGCCGGGCACCCGCTGATGCCCGCCGAGCAGGACGGCGTCGCTATCGGCTCCGGCGGACACTGCCGCCAGCACCTCGGACGGCGTCAGGGCGCGCAGCAGCCAGCCGAGGGCCTGATCGCCGGGGTCAGCCAGGAAGCTGAGCGCCGTCCTGGCCCGCCGGTCGCGCGCCGTCGGCAGCGGTACCGGACTGCCCGTGCCGCCGCTCGGCCCGGTCGCGCCGGTCTGCTCATTCTCCGGGCTCAACGTGACCACCTCCGGTACCGACCATGGCGAAACGGAGCGTCAGCCGCAGGCCGCACGCCGCCGCTGTGGACGACCGGGCGGCAGCGCCTGGCCTGTGGTCAAGGCCGCCGAAAGTGTCAGCCGGGCGTGCTATCCCGGCGGTTCTGCCTGACCGTGAACGCCGCCTGCGCCGCCGACCCAGTGCTGGCATGCCCAGGGCACCAGTTCCTGCACATCGGCTCCCCCCCGGTCGGCATCGCCCGCAGCGGGGGAAGCCGCGGTGGTCTCGGCCGTTCGCGGGCTGCCGCGCAGGCAGCGAGAAGCTCTGGTGCTCAGGCATTACCTGAGCCTTCCCGATGGACAGATCGCCGCGGTGATGGGGATCAGCCGCAGCGCGGTGCGGGTCCACTCGGCGAGGGGGCTGGCGGCTCTGCGGCGCGTTCTGTCATGCCGTCAGAGCCCGCCATCGGGCCTGGCCACCGCTGCCGCGGGCCGCAGCGGCCGGCTCCGGGCCGTGGCAGTCCCCATCCGGCTCCCGCTGCGGCCGCCGGAGCGGCTCATGCTGGCGGGATCGCCTGCCGCACCGCGCAGCCGGCCCGTGATGGTGCCGCCGGGGGCCGGCACCATCACCCGAGCCGAGTGATGCCAGGCGGCCGCGCCGGTCCGTATGTTCGCAGCAAGCGCGACGTCCAGGGACTCCGGGCGGGGGAATCCCGGCCAGCTGGGCGGCCGGGCCCTAAGGGCACCTGCGGGCCGCGGGCGGGCAGACCCGCTGGCGACCGGCCAGGAAGGGGGCAGCAATCATGACCAGTGCACAGGAGCGCCCGGCCGCCGTCGGCCAGGCCGATGAGACCGACCAGGATTACGCCGCGCGGGCCGCCGCGTACGAGGAGGCGACCGGCTACCCGCTGGATGAGCGGAAGGCCCGGAAAGTCACCGAGGAGGCCGGCGGCGCGGGCGCCTGGGCAGGCAGCATGCTGGCCGGGGTCCTGATGATTATCTCCGGCCTGTGCGGCGTCCTCGGCGGGATCGCGGCGCTCGCCAGGAAGCAGTACTTCGTCGCCAGCACCAGTTACGAGTTCCACTGGAGCATCAGCGGGTGGGGCTGGACGCTCCTGATCCTCGGCATCGTGCTCTGCCTTGCCGGGGTCGGCGTGTTCTTCGGCATGGCCTGGGCCCGCGTCGCGGGCGTGATCCTCGCCGTCTTCAGCGTCGTGGCCAATTTCCTGTTCATCCCGTACTACCCGGTCTGGTCGATCATCCTGATCGCCGTCGATGTCTTCATCATCTGGGCGCTCATGGCCAGCGGGCGGCGCCAGCGCGCCTGACGCCGCACCGGCCCGGCGCACGGCCGGTCTCGGGCTTTCCCGCTGACGGTCGCGCCTCGGGGCCGAAGTCGCGGGCCTGCCGGTCATGATCGGCCGGCCCGCGGGTGCGCTTCATCACCCGCGGGGGGCCGTGGATCTGACCGTGCCCGCGGAGCGGCGGCGTGGCCCGCCGGGCGCTGGCTCCGGCCGGGCTGGGAGCTGCTCAAGCCGGCGGACGAAATCGGTGAGCAGCTCGGCGAACGTTTCGCGCTGCTCGCGGCTCCAGCCCTGCATGGCACGAGCGAATGCCTGGCGGCGGTGGCGGTGAACAGCGTCCAGGTAGTCCCGGCCCGCCGGGGTGAGCATCAGCAGTGACCGCCGGCCGTCGTGCTGGTCGGCGGCGCGGTGCAGCAGGCCCTGATCGACCGCGCGGGCGATGAGCTTGCTCGCCCTGGGCTGGTCGACGCCGAGGCGGGCGGCGGCCGACGTTGTGGTGGACGGCTGGCCGGTGTCGCTGTCCTCCTCGACGACGTCGAGCACGGCGAGCAGGGCCTCGTCGGCTGACACCGCTGCTCGTCACTGTCAGCCGTGGTGATCGGCCTGGTCGGCGGCACGCCGCGGTGGCTCCCCGGCCGGGAAGAGGATCATGCTCAGCAGGTAGGCGGTACGGCCGGACGCAGGCTCGTTGCCCGCCCGTGCGGCAAGGACGTCCCGCAGCGCGCCGATCATCTGGACGAGCTCGTCCTGGCTGAGCCAGAGGGTGCCCTGCCGGTAGCCCACGTAGTCGGCATACGGGTCCGCTCCGTCCCGGTCGAGGTAGGCGTTGAACTCGGCGAGCAGGGCGGTCATGGCGGCGGCGAACCCGCGGCGGTGGTCGTCCAGGGACATCGACGCGCCCGCGCCGGCGTCGATCGCCGCCCGATCCTTCCGCAGCCGGTAGTGACGCTCGACGGCGCCGTGCACGCGCTGTTCCCCCGCAACTTCCAGGATTCCCCCCTCGGCTAGCAGGCCGACGTGCCGGTAGACCGTGGTCTTGGGCACGTCGGGCAGCCGGGCGCATAGCTCGGACGTCGTGCGCGCGTGCCCGCCGGACAGGGCGTGCACGATGCGCATCCGGACCGGGTGCAGGAGCAGGTCAAGCGCATCCACGCACCGACGATCCCATATCTGGTACAGTTCCCAAAATTGGGAACGCAAGAAAGGCTCCGACTGAATGCCGGCCAGCTCTTCACGGAACTGGAGCACGAACCCCGGCCGGGCAGCCTGGACGCGCTCATGGCCGGGAGTCACGGCGGGCCGTTCGCAACCGACCTGCGACGGCTGTCCCCGGCCGACGCCGCGACTATCCGGGCTGCCTCCCAGCAGCGTTACGGAACGTTCTACTCCAGCCTGCTGCCGCTGGATGCCTACGACGTCATCGTGCACGTACCCCGCGTCACCCCCGCGGACCCCGACGAGGCGGCCCTCGCCGACGCGCCCGGCGACGTGCGGGAGGCGTTCTCCGCTGGAAGCCGCAGTGAGATCTGCATCCGGTGGGCCTTCGGCGCCCGGAGCTCGCGGCCTTCGGGAGAATTGACGAACCGCAGGGCTTCAGTCCCGAACCGGGCGGCGAAAGTCCGGCAGCCCAGGTGCGGCTTGGCGGTCACCTCGATCACCGCGGAGCCGACGGCCAGGCAGCTGCCGGGCGGCAGGTTGGTCGTGCTCAGGTCGAGGTCGATGAAAAGCTGATCTCCCGCGAGCTTTCGTCGGCCGGGGTCGGCGGCCACCAGCAGCGGGGCGCGGGAGTTCATGACGGCCAGCTGCGCTTCGGGATCGGCTGAGCTGTCCGGGCGGCGGGAGCTGCCCCGCGCCTGCCAGGTGTCGCCGACCAGGCCGCGGGCGGCGTCGAGCGTCGCTTCCGCATGCGTCGACCGCTCCCGCTACGCCGACCTCGCCGGGGCCATCGCCGCTCCCGCCTGCTTCCCGGCCATTGCGCTCGCCTGGTACTCGCCCGTCACCAGCAGAGTCCTAGCCGAACCGCCCGCCACCGTCCGCGCACGCCCATGAGTACCGGTCTGGCAGAACAGAGCATATCGACGATCCGCTATACTGAGGAAGTGACTCCCAGGCCAATTACCGCCGGGGCTTTGCTGCGGCAGGCGCGCCGGGGAGCAGGACTGTCCCAGGTAGAGCTGGCTGCGCGTGCAGGCGTCACGCAGAGCGTAATCAGCGCCTACGAGTCCGGGCACCGGGAGCCTTCACTCCCAACCCTGGCGGCCTTGGTCGAGGCCGCAGGATATGAGGTAATTGCGGAGGTGCGGCGGCAGCCGCGGCGTCTGAGCAGGCTATCGGGGCCAGTCGGCCAACGGGTACGCCGCCGTCGCCGCGACCTGATCGCGGCAGCGGCCGCCCACGGGGTGTCCGGCCTGCGAGTGTTCGGCAGCGTCGCCCGCGGCGAGGACCGCCCGGACAGCGATGTCGACCTGATCGCGGACCTGCCCCCTGGCATGAGCCTGTTCGGGCTCAGCCGGCTGCAGGCGGAACTGGAAGCCATCCTCGGCACCCGGGTCGACCTCGTGCCGGCCCAGGATCTCAAGCCGGACGTCCGCTCGCGAGCTGAGCGCGACCTGGTGGCACTGTGACCTACCGGGAACGGCAGCGGCTCTCCGACATCCAGGCGGTGATCGATGCGATCCGCTCCCATCTGCAGCGCGGTACCCTTGCCGACGGCCTGGTCTTTGACGCGGTCCGGATCCGGCTGCTCGAGATCGGGGAAGCCGTCAAGGCACTCCCCGCCGACCTGCTCGCCACGCAGCCATCCATCCCGTGGAGCCAGATCACCCGCATGCGCGATCACCTGGCCCATCGCTACTTCGACACAGCCCACGCGATCTTGCAGGCCACCGTCGAAAATGACCTGCCCGAACTGGAACGCGCCATCCAGTCGCTAGCCGAAGCCCTCCATGACCAAGACGACGGATAGGGGATAGGTCAGCTGCCGTCGCCAGCCAGTACTGCCCGCCGCCCTTGGCGTAGCGGCTGCCGAGCCGCTGGCGGTGGTCCGCGCGTGGCTGTGGTCATTGTCCGAGGCCGAGCCAGAGGGCCAGGGCGTAGCCGATCTCAGGCTGGCCCGGCCGCGGGACGGCGGCCAGGTCGGCCAGGGTCCAGGCCATCCGGATGATCCGGTCCGCGCCGCGCGCGCTGACCTGGCCCAGGTCCATGGCCCGCTCCAGCGGGCCCAGCGCGCCGGGCGCGGGCGGGAACCGGCGGCGCAGCTCGCTGCCCGGCACCTGGGCGTTCAGCTGCCAGCCGGTGCCGGCCAGCCGCCGGGCCGCCCGCTCGCGCGCCGCCGCCACCCGGGCCGCCACCACCGCGCTCGGCTCGGCCAGCCGCCGGTCCGACAGCAGCTCGGCCCGGCTCACCGGCAGCAGCTCCACCTTCACGTCCACCCGGTCCAGCAGCGGCCCCGACAGCCGCGCCAGGTAGCGGCGGCGCGCCAGCGGCGTGCAGGTGCACGCGGCACCCGCCGAGACCGCCCGCGCGCACGGGCACGGGTTCGCCGCCATCACCAGCAGGAACCGCGCCGGGAACCGGGCCGTCAGCCCCGACCGGGCGACCGTGACCTCCCCGGCTTCCAGCGGCTGCCGCAGCGCGTCCAGCACGTCCCTGGCGAACTCCGGCGCCTCATCCAGGAACAGCACCCCGTGATGCGCCAGCGAGGCCGCGCCGGGCCGGATGACCCCGTTCCCGCCGCCCACGATGGCCGCCTTGGTCGCCGTGTGATGCGGCGCGCAGAACGGCGGCACGGTGATCAGCGGCCGCCCGGTCGGCAGCGACCCGGCCACCGAGTGAATCGCACTCGCCTCCAGCGCCGCCGCCGGCCCCAGCCGAGGCAGCACAGACGGCAGCCGCTCCGCCACCATCGTCTTCCCCACGCCCGGCGGCCCGAGCAGGAGCAGGTGGTGACCGCCCGCGGCGCAGATCTCCGCCGCCCGCCGCGCCATCGGCTGGCCCACCACGTCCGCCAGGTCGCGGGCCTGACCCGGCCGGCCCTCCGGCTCCCCGGCGGCCGCCGTCATCCCGCTAGGGGCGGCCGCCGAGCCCTCGGCTGGCCGGGTGCCGGACCCGGCCAGCTCGCAGGGCAGGCCGGATTGGAGCGGCTCCTCGCGCAGCCAGGCGACCAGGGCGGCCAGGCTGGGCACGGACAGGACCCGCATCTGCGGGACGAGCGCGGCCTCGGGCACGTTCTCGGCCGCCACCGCGACACAGCGGAAGCCGGCCGCGGCTGCCGCCGCCACCGCCGGCAGCACGCCGGGGACCGGCCGTACCCGCCCGTCCAGGCCGAGCTCGCCGAGCAGCACCAGGCCGCTGAGCCGATCAGCCGGGATCACCCGCGCCGCGGCCAGGATCGCCGCGGCGATGCCCAGGTCGAACCAGCTGCCGCGCTTGGGCAGGCTGGCGGGTGACAGCCCGACGGTGATCCGCCGCTGCGGCCAGGCCTCGCCGCTGTTGACGATCGCGGCGCGGATCCGGTCCCTGGCCTCCCGCAGCGCCGTATCCGGCAGCCCGACCAGAAGCAGGGCCACCAGCCCGTTCTCGATATCGGCCTCGATCTCCACCGGGTGGCCCTGGACGCCCACCAGGGCAACCGCATGCGTCCGCGCGAGCGTCATCTAGCCCACCCCGCGGGCATGCTCGATCGTGAACTCGCCCGGCGCGACCCTCAGCACGCCGATGACGTTGATCCGGATCTCGTCGACCATGACGCCGTTGGCGACCACCCAGCGCACGGCCAGCCGCCGCAGCCGTCGGCGCTTCGCGCGGCTGACAGCCTCCAGCGGCGTGCCATAGGTCGCGGCCGACCTGGTCTTGACCTCGCAGACCACCAGGGCCCGGTGGTCGGCGGCGACGATGTCGATCTCGCCTTCGCTGCACCGCCAGTTCCGGTCTAAGATCCGCAGCCCGGCAGCCTCCAGGTAATCGGCAGCGAGCTGCTCCCCCAGCTTTCCGAGCGCGTCCCTGGCGTTCATCAGCACCACCTCCGGTGCCGACGGTGCCGGAGGCGGTGATCTGGCCGCTGGGGCGAATCAGCCGCTGTGGACGCCGCTTCGGGCGGAGCGGCGCTGTGGACCAGGCGCGGCGAATTGTCGGTGCCGGGTGGTTAGGTACCGGGAGCCCGGCCGCTGGCGGCCGCGGCTACTTGTCCTCGGGAATCTGGAGATCGCTCTTGGCCAGTTCCTCGATGTTCACGTCCTTGAAGGTGACAACACGAACGTTTTTCACGAAACGGGCTGGCCTGTACATATCCCACACCCAGGCGTCTTGCATGATCACTTCGAAGAAGACTTCTCCGTTGTCGACCGTGCGGACGTTCAGCTCGACGTGGTTGGTGAGATAGAACCGGCGCTCCGTCTCCACCACATGGCTGAAAAGCCCGACGACATCCCGGTACTCGCGGTAGAGCTGGAGCTCCATCTCGGTCTCGTACTTCTCGAGATCCTCCGCGCTCATGTTCTCCCCTCCGATCAGGCACCGCGGGCGCTCGCCGCGAGGCCTGCCGATGGCCATACCTGTTCCCCGATGACATCCACGATAGAGGCAGTCTCCCCCGGATCTGGCTCACGGCGGGCCTCAGGCACGCCGGGCACGTTGGCGAACGACCGGCGGTGCTGCAGGCACGGGCCGCGCTCCGCCAGGGCGCGCATGTGACTCGGGGTCGAGTACCCCTTGTGCCGGGCAAAGCCGTAAGCCGGGTACTCAGCCCCCAGCTCGCACATGATCCGGTCCCTGGTGACCTTGGCGATCACCGACGCGGCGGCCACGCAGGCGGCCACCTGGTCCCCTTTCCACATGGCCAGGGCCGGGACGGCCAGCCCGCGGACGCCGAAGCCGTCGGTGAGCACGTACTCCGGCCGGCGATGAAGCCCGGCCAGGGCCCTGCGCATCCCGGTGATATTGCACGCATGCAGGCCGAGCCGGTCGATATCGGCCACGGGAATGACCACCACGTTCCAGTCCAGGGCGGCGTTCATGATCTGCTCATAGGCCACTTCCCTGGCCTGCGGCGACAGCGCCTTGGAATCGGCCAGCTCAGGGATCCCGGACAGCCGTCCCGGCCGCAGCACGGCCGCCGCGACGACCAGCGGCCCGGCGCACGCGCCGCGGCCCGCCTCGTCGATGCCCGCGACCGGCGACAGGCCGGCCTGCGCTAGCGCCCTCTCGTAGGCGCCCAGCCCGGAACCTCGCCTCGGGGTATAGCCGGCAGGGCGTTGGACGGCCCGGTACATCGCGTCACCGGCACCGCGGCGCACGGCGCCGGCGGAGCCGGCGCTGGAGCAGGGTCAGCGGGACCGCGGCGGCCACGCCGCCTGCCAGCGGCAGGTACGGGGCGGCCGGCCGGAGCCGCACCGTGCCGCCGCCGGCGGCTGCCGCCGATGCGTGCGCGGATACGCCCTGCTGCGAGAAGGTCGACGGGATGGGCAGGATCCGCCACCGGGACGGTGGCCACACGATCATGAAGGCCCGGCCGACGACCTCGTTCTCGGGTACGGTCCCGCGGCCGGGGTCGTTCTGCCGCAGCCGGGAGTCCTCGGAGACGGCCCTGTTATCGCCCATCACCCACAGGCGGCCCGGCGGGACGGTAATGGAGAACCTGATCGTGGAAGGCGCCGCGCCCGGGTAGAGGTAGGACTGCTCGTGCAGCGGCACGCCGTTCACGGTGACGAGTCCCTGGGCATTGCAGCAGGCCACCCGGTCGCCGGGGATCCCGATCACGCGCTTGATGAAGTAGGTCTGGCCGGGATTGGTGCCGACCAGGCCGGCGATCGAGTGGAACAAGGGCTTCAGGGTGTCGTCATAGGCGCGGACGATCGGATCGGAGCTGGCCGGGGCCGGGGCCGGCACCGGATTCCACGAGCCCGCGCCGTTGAACACGATGATGTCGCCGGGCTGGATGCTCCTGAAGTGGTAGACCATCTTGTTGACCAGGACCTTGTCGCCGATCAGCAGGGTGTCCTCCATCGAGGAGGACGGGATGAAGAACGCCTGCACGACGAATGTCTTGATCAGCAGCGCGATCACCAGCGCGATCACGATCAGGATCGGCAGCTCCCGCCAGAACGAGCGATTCCGCCTTTCCTTGCCCGCCTCCGTGTCCGCCGGCTCGTTACCGGCCGCTCCGGGGCTCGTGCCGGGCTCGGCTCCGCCGGCCTGCCCGTCCTCGCCTGCGGATGCGCGCGGCGGGGCCGGGCTCCAGGAAGCGCCCTCAGCCTCGCCTGCCACCGGGCGCCCGGTCAGACGGTCACTCATGCCCTGCTCTTCGCTCGCCATCGGGACCGAGCCTAGCGCCGGCGGCGGGCCGGCAGCACCGCAGCGTGCCATGGCACGCGAACTGCGGCCAGCGGCCGCATCATTCCCTCTCCTAGCGGGACAAAGCGCGAAACACCGTGCCAACCCGGTCAGCGCGCCCGCCGCGCGGCACGCGCCCGCCGGGCCGGACGCACCCGGCGCCGGCGCAGCCGGAGCCGCCGATGCAGCCAGGTCACCGGGATCGCGGCGGCCAGGCCGCCGCCGAGCGGCAGCGGGGACGGCGCCGCGACGACGGGCACGCCCGCATCGGCCGCCGCGGCCGCAGCGGCCGTCCCGCGGGCCGCTGACCCGGCCGGCCTGCTGATCCCTGCCTGGCCGAACGTGGACGGGATCGGCAGGATCCGCCAGCGTGACGGCGGCCACACGATCATGAAAGCCCGGCCGACCACCGCACTCTCCGGGATCGTCCCGTTGCCCGGGTCGTCGACGTGCCCGCGGGAGTCATCGGAGATGGCCCGGTGATCCCCGAGCACCCACAGGCGGCCCGCCGGGACCGTCAGGCTGAAATGCCCGGACTCGCCCTCGGGCGCATCACCCGGCTTGTTGCCGGGATAGAGGTAGGACCCCTCGTGCAGCGCCACCCCGTTCACGGTGATCAGGCCGCGGGCGTTGCAGCAGGCCACCCGGTCGCCGGGCACCCCGATCACCCGCTTGATGTAATCCGTCTGGCCGGGTGTCGTCCCGAAGATCCCGGCGATCGAGTGAAAAAGCGGCCGCAGCGTCGCGTCATAGGCCCGGACCACGGGATCGGAGCTCGGGCTGGGGGCGGCCGGCGCGTTCCACGAGCCGGCTCCGTCGAACACGATGATGTCGCCCGGCTCGATGCTCCTGACGTGATACACGAGCTTGTTGACCAGGACCTTGTCGCCGATCGCGAGCGTGTCCTGCATGGAGCCGGACGGAATGTAGAACGCCTGCACCACGAAGGACTTGATCAGCAGCGCGATGACCAGCGCCACCAGTATGAGCACCGGCAGCTCGCGCCACACCGGCCTCTTCCGCCGCCGCCCGCCGTCCTCGGGGATGCCGTCCTCGGGGCTGGCGTCCTCGGGGCTGGCGTCCTCGGGGCTGGCGTCCTCGGGGATGGCGTCCTCGGGGCTGGCGTCCTGGTGACCAGTGCCCTGGTCACTGCCATCCTGGTCACCGGCGCGCTGGCCCTGGCCGCGGGCTAGGCCCGCCTCACCCGGCTGACTGCCGCGCTCGGCGCTGTGATCATCGCCGGCTGGCGCGGCCGCGCTCACAGGGCCGCCCGTCGCACCCGGCCGCGACCTATCGCGGCACTGGCGCCACGGCCGGCCGGGCCGGGCAGGCGGAACTCGCCGGAGAGCCTCGTTCTGGCATAGCCGGCCGCCGCATCGGACAAGGCGCGGGTGCGGGTGCGGCCAGCCAGCGCTCGCCCGGCGCACTGCCCGGCATTGCCGCCGGCCTGGTCAGCGCTCGGCCGCACGGCGAGCAGGGCTAGCGCGCGGACGGCTCGCGGCGCTCCCTGATCCTCGCGGCCTTGCCGCGCAGCGAGCGCAGGTAGTAGAGCTTCGCCCGGCGCACCCGGCCGCGGCTGACGACCTCGATCTTGTCGATCGCCGGGGTGTGCACCGGGAAGGTCCGCTCCACGCCAACGCCGTAGCTGATCTTGCGGACGGTGAACGTCTCGCGCGCGCCGCCGCCCTGGCGCCGGATGGCGACACCCTGGAAGACCTGGATCCGGGAGCGGTTACCCTCGGTGACCTTCACATGTACTCTCAGGGTGTCCCCTGGCCGGAATTCCGGAATGTCGGAACGGATCTGCGCCTGCTCCAGCTCGGCAATCGCGGTGTGCATCGCTGCGGCTTCCTCGGTAGTCATCACGCGCACGCCTGCGAACGCGCTGCATGCGTCTGGTCTCGTCGGGCCGGGCGGAGGCGCCCGGCAGCGCCCCGGCGAAGATGGCCAGCGACGGGGCGACGGCTTTCAGTGTGCCATATCTTCGCCGCTAACCGGAAAGCCAGCCTCGGATAGCACCGCGCGGTCGTGATCGTCCAGGGCGGCCGGGCGGTCCGCTGAGCCTGCCGGCGGCCCCGCGGCCAGGGCGGCAATCAGGTCAGGCCTGTTCTGCGCCGTCCGGATCAGCGCACGCTCCCGGCGCCATCGGGCGATGGCGCCATGGTCACCCGATAGCAGGACCGGCGGCACCTCCCGGCCCCGCCAGACCCGCGGCCTGGTGAACGCGGGTCCCTCGACGAGGCCCGCCATCGGCCCGCTGCCGCCGCCGAAGGAGTCGTCGGCGGCCGAGCCGGCATTGCCCAGGACGCCCGGCAGCAGCCGGCAGATGGCCTCGGTCATGACCAGCACGGCCGGCTCGCCGCCGGCCAGCACGTAGTCGCCGATGCTGACCTCATCCACGCGCATCCGGGACCGGGCATCGTCGGCCACGCGTGCGTCGATTCCCTCGTACCTGCCGCAGGCGAAGACGAGCCACGGCTCGGCCGCGTACTCCGCCGCGAGCCGCTGGGTGAACGGCACCCCGGCCGGGGTCGGCACGACGAGCCGCGGCTGGCCGCCGCCAGCCGTGACCTCCCCGATCGCCTCGCCCCACGGCTCGGGCTTCATCACCATGCCGGGGCCGCCGCCGAACGGGGCGTCATCCACGGTGCGATGCACGTCGCGGGCCCACTGCCGCAGGTCGTGCACGCCGAAGGCGATGTCGCCGCGCTGAGCGGCCTTGCCGATCAGCGACACGCTCAGCGGGCCGAAGTAGTCCGGGAAGATGGTGATGATGTCGATCCGCAGCGCGCTGCCCCCTTCGCCTAGCCCGCTACTGCCTGCCGGGCTACTGCCTGCCGGGCCACGGCCTAGCCTGGCCAGGTCGGGATCGAGCAGGCCGGGCGGCGGGTCGATGACCAGCCGTCCGGCCGCGATGTCGACCGCCGGGACAATGGCCGCCACGAACGGCACCAGCATGTCCGCGCCGCGCCGCGGCCCTTCGCCAGCCACGACCAGCAGGTCCTGGCCGTGGTGCAGCACGTCGGCCACGACGCCCACGCGCTCGCCGGCGGTGGTGACGGCGGCCAGGCCGATCAGCTGGTAGTCCCGGAACTCGGCCAGGTCCTCAGGATCGGCCAGGTCAGCGGAATCCACCAGCAGCAGCGTGCCGCGGAGCGGGTCTGCCTGGCCGCGATCCTCGATGCCGGCGAAGGTGACCAGCAGGCGGCCGGAATGCTGACGGGCGGCGGACACCGTCAGCGGACCGGCCTGCGCCGGGTCGGTCTGCAGCACCGAGCCGGGCACGAACCGCAGCTGCGGGTCATCCGTCCGCACCTCCACGGCGACCTCGCCGCGGATCCCGTGCGGCCGGACTACCCGGCCGACGACCAACAGCATGCCAGCTAGCGGATCTCGTCGGTATCCAGCAGGTCGACCCGGACGTAGGAGTTGCCGGCCAGCGATCCCATCACGGTCCGCAGGGCGCGCGCGGTCCGCCCGCCCCGGCCGATGACCTTGCCGAGGTCGTCCGGGTGCACGCGCACCTCCAGGACACGGCCCCGGCGCAGTCCGCGGCTATCGACCCGCACGTCGTCGGGATACTCGACGATGCCCTTCACCAGGTGCTCCAGGGCCTCCTCGAGCACGCTACTCTCCGCTCCCCGCGGCCTCGCCAGCCTGCTCGGCGGCAGCCGGCTCGGCCTGCGCCGTACCAGCCGCCGGCGCGGCGTCCTGCGCCGGAGCGGGCTCCTCGTCCCTGGCTGCCCTGTCCGCCCTGGCGGCAGGCTTGTCCCCCCTGGGCGCCTTGTCGGCCTGCTTCTCGGAGCTGTCCGGCTTCGCCTCGGTGGCCCTGGCCCGTCCCTTCCTGGGCGTCGTGGCGCCGCTGTCGGCCAGCGACTCCGCGGCGGCGGCGGCGAAGACCGCCTTCTTGTCTTCCCTGGGGGCGGCGGTTCGCAGCGTGCCCTCGGCTCCCGGCAGGCCCTTGAACTTCTGCCAGTCACCGGTGATCTCCAGGATCTTCCTGACCGGGTCGGTGGGCTGCGCGCCCACCGACAGCCAGTGCAGGGCCCGGTCCGAGTTCACCTCGATGAACGACGGGTCGTCCTTCGGGTGGTACTTGCCGATCTCCTCGATCGCCCGCCCGTCCCGCTTGGTGCGGGAGTCGGCGACAACGATCCGGTAGTAGGGCGCGCGAATCTTGCCCATGCGCTTCAGCTTGATCTTTACAGCCACGGCTGTGGTCTTCTCCCAGCGGATTCGGTGGCGGGCGGCATGCGCGCCCGGGTGGGGACCGGACGTGCCACCCTCATGGGTCCGGCTCAGCGAGTTCGAGAGAGGGCCTCGCGCGGCCGATCGTAGCTGTCACATTCTGCCAGACGCGGCCCGCCAGGGCGTAATCGCCAGCATCGCCAGCACGGGATCGCCGGCACCGGGGCGGGCCGTGACGATCCTAGCGCCCCCGCTTGCCCGGCCGCCCGCGACGCCCCGGCTGCGGGCCGCGCAGGCCGGGAGGCAGGTTTGGCTGACCGGGGAAGCCAGGCAGCTGACGCCGCCCCCGGTCATCACCGCCCTGGCCGTCCCCCGGGCCGCCGAAGCCGGGCGGCAGCGAGCCCGGCCCGGTGCCGCCCTGGCCGAAGCCGGGCGGCAGCTGGCCGGGTCCGGCCGGCGCGCCGGGCTGGCCGGGACCGGCCGGCAGTCCCGGCGGGCCGCCGCGCTGAGTGCCCCGGCCGGGCGCGCTGGCCGGGCGGCCGCCGCCCTTCCCCTTCTTCTTGCCCTTGGACTTCTGGCCGCGGCGCATGCCGCCCATGCCAGGGATGCTGCCCATCATCTGGCGCATCATCTTCTGGCCCTCCATGAAGCGCACGATGAGCGAGTTGACCTCACCCACCGTCACGCCCGATCCGGCCGCGATCCTGGCGCGCCGGGATCCGTTGATGATCTTCGGATTGCGCCGCTCCTCGACGGTCATCGAGTTCACGATGGCGGCCGCCCGGTCCAGGTCCTTGTCGCTGACCTGGCTGAGCATCTCGCGGTTCTGCGCGGCCCCCGGCAGCATGCCCAGCAGGTTGCCGATCGGCCCGAGCTTGCGGACCATGGCGAGCTGCTCGACGAAGTCCTCCAGCGTGAACCCGTCGCCGGAGGCCAGCTTGCCGGCCATCTCGGCGGCCTGCTCCTGGTCGAAGCTCCGCTCTGCCTGCTCGATCAGCGTCAGGATGTCGCCCAGGTCCAGGATGCGCGAGGCCATCCGGTCCGGGTGGAAGATGTCGAAGTCCTGCAGCTTCTCGCCGGACGACGCGAACATCACCGGCCTGCCGGTGAGCTGGGCGATGGACAGCGCAGCGCCGCCGCGGGCGTCGCCGTCGAGCTTGGTGAGGACCACGCCGTCGTAGCCGACGCCGTCCAGGAAGGCCTGAGCCGTCTGGACGGCATCCTGGCCGATCATCGCGTCGACCACGAACAGGATCTCGTCCGGATCGACCGCGTCCCTGATCTGCGCGGCCTGGCGCATCATCTCCTCATCGATGCCGAGCCGGCAGGCCGTGTCGATGATCACGATGTTGTGCTGCCGGCGTCGCGCCTCATCCAGCGACTCGGTGGCCGCCTGCACCGGGTCGCCGACGCCGTTGCCCGGATAGGGCGCGAAGACGGGCACGCCCGCCTGCTCCCCGAGCACCTGCAGCTGCTGGACCGCGTTCGGCCGCTGCAGGTCGGCGGCGACCAGCATGGGCGTGTTGCCCTGGCCGCGCAGCCACAGCGCCAGCTTGGCGGCCAGCGTGGTCTTACCTGAGCCCTGCAGGCCGGCCAGCATGATGACGGTCGGCGGGACCTTGGCGAAGCGCAGCCGCCTGGCCTCACCGCCCAGGATGGCGATGAGCTCCTCATTGACGATCTTGATGACCTGCTGGGCAGGGTTCAGCGCCTCGGAGACCTCGGCCCCCGATGCCCGCTCCCGGACGTGGCTGATGAACTCGCGCACCACCGGCAGCGCAACGTCCGCCTCCAGCAGCGCGATCCTGATCTCACGGCAGGTCGCGTCGATGTCGGCCGCCGACAGCCGCCCGCGCCCGCGCAGCGCCGAGAAGACCTGGGTAAGCCGATCGGATAGTGTCTCGAACACGTCTGGCTGCCGCCCTCGCTGATGACCGCTGGTGGGATTCCAGGCTATCCGCTGCCCGCCGGCGGATTGGGCTTGGTCAGCCCAGTATCGCGTCGACGAACAGGCCGGGCTCGAACGGCGCCAGGTCGTCCGGCCCCTCGCCCAGGCCGACCAGCTTGACCGGCACGCCCAGCTCCCGCTGCACCGCGATGACGATCCCGCCCTTGGCCGTGCCGTCGAGCTTGGTCAGGATGATCCCGGTGATGTCGACGACCTCGGCGAACACGCGGGCCTGCCGCAGGCCGTTCTGGCCGGTCGTGGCGTCCAGCACGAGCAGCACCTCATCGACGCTGCCGTGCTTCTCGATCACCCGCTTGATCTTGCCAAGCTCGTCCATCAGCCCGGTCTTGGTATGCAGCCGCCCGGCAGTGTCCACGATCACGACATCGATGCCGCGCTGGATGCCCTGGTTGACCGCCTCGAAGGCCACGCTGGCCGGGTCGGCGCCCTCCCGGTCGGCGCGCACCACCTCGGCGCCCACCCGCTCGGCCCAGGTCTGGAGCTGGTCAGCGGCGGCGGCCCGGAAGGTGTCGGCCGCGCCCAGCAGCACGGTCTGGCCATCGCCGATCAGCGCCCGCGCAAGCTTCCCGCAGGCCGTCGTCTTGCCGGTGCCGTTGACGCCCACGACCAGGATCACCGCGGGCCGGTCGCCGTGCGGGCGGGTGTGCAGGGTCCGGTCCATGTCCGGGCCGATCAGCTCCAGCAGGTCCTTGCGCAGCAGCGCCCGTACCTCGTCAGGATCGCGGGTGCTGGCCACCTGGACCTCGGTGCGCAGCTCCTCCACCAGCTGGCGTGCGGGCGCGACCCCCATGTCGGCGGTGATCAGCGTGTCCTCGATCTCCTCCCAGGCCTGATCGTCCAGGGTCCCCGAGGACAGCAGCCGGAGCAGCACGCCGCCGAGCGCGCTCTGCGACCGGGCCAGGCGGCCCCGCAGGCGGGCCAGCCGGCCAGCCGATGGCGGCGGCCGCTCAACCGCCGGCCTGGCAGGCGGAGCCTCGGCCGGAGTGCTCAGCTCGGGCGGCGCGGCCGGCTCGGGCGGCGCGGCCGGCTCGGTGCCGGGCTCGGCGGGCCGCTCCAGGGTGCCGACTCCGCCAGCCTGCTCCTCGCTCGCCTGGTCAGGCTGGCCGGAACCGGACGGCCCGGCGGGAGGGTGCTGGCGGCGCGAGCGGGCCCACGGGACGAGGGCAGCGCTGCCGCCGCCAGCGACGACGATAACGACCGCGGCAATGATGAGCGCATGTTCCATGACGGGCACCAGTCTGGCAGACGCGCGGCACTGGTCGGGCTGGCGCTCCCGCGGCAGCGGCTCAGGCCGTCGCGCGCTCCCGCAGCCGCTGGCTGATCACCGTGGACACGCCATCGCCGCGCATGCTGATCCCGTACAGCGTGTCGGCGATCTCCATCGTGCGCTTCTGATGCGTCACGATGATCAGCTGCGAGGTCTCCCTGAGCTCGGTGAAGATTCCCAGCAGCCGCTGCAGGTTGGTGTCGTCCAGCGCCGCCTCGACCTCGTCCAGCACGTAGAACGGCGACGGCCGCGCCTTGAAGATGGCCACCAGGAACGCGATGGCGGTCAGCGCCCGCTCGCCGCCGGACAGCAGCGACAGCCGCTTGACCTTCTTGCCGGGCGGCCGGGCCTCGAAGTCGATGCCGGTGGCGAGCATGTCGTCCGGCTCGGTGAGCAGGAGCCTGCCCTCACCGCCGGGGAACAGCAGGCCGAAGATCCGCTCGAATTCGCGCGCGGTGTCCTCGAAGGCCGAGCCGAACACCTGCTGAACCCGGTCATCGACCTCCTTGATCACGGTCAGCAGGTCGCGCCGGGTCTTCTTCAGGTCCTCCAGCTGGGCGACCAGGAAAGCGTGCCGTTCCTCCAGCGCGGCGAACTCCTCCAGCGCCAGCGGGTTCACCTTGCCGAGCTGATCGAGCTGCCGCTGGGCGAGCTGGGCCCGGCGCTCCTGCACGGCCCGGTCATAAGCCGTGGCCAGCTGGCCGTCCTCGGCGGGCGGGACGGCGACCTCGGGCCCGTACTCGCCGATCAGCGCGGCCGCCTCGACGCCGAACTCCTCCGCCGCGCGGGCAGCGATCTGCTCGAGCTGCATCCGGCGGGTAGCCCGGGCCATCTCGGCGCCGTGCGCGCTGCCGACTACCTTGTCGAGTTCCTCCGACAGTTCCCGGATCCTGGCCCGGACCGCCTTCAGCTCGCCGCCGCGGCCATGGCTGGCCTGCTCGGCCTGCTGCCGCTCGCCGTGCGCATCCGCCTGGGACTTCTCGATCCGGGCGAGCGCGAGCCTGGCGCCGTCGGCGACCGCGCTGGCGACCGCGGCGCCCGCCGCCCGCCGCCTGCTCCTGGCCAGCGCCCTGGCCGCGGCCTGCCGCTCGGCCACGGCCGCCGATGCCAGCGCGTCCGCGCGGCCTGAGATCGCCCGGAGCCGTTCCTCGACCGTCCTGACCTCGAGCCTGGCTTCCATCTCAGTGCCGCGCGCGGCCGCGGCCGCATCGGCGAGTTCCTGCTTGCCGGGCGCCTCGCCGCCGTCAGCAGGCTCCGCCGGGCGCTCGGCCCGGCCCGCGGCGTCCTGCGCCTCATGCTCGGCCAGCCTGGCCCGCAGGTCGGTGAGCTGGTCCAGGCTCTGCTGCCGGGACCGCTGCGCGGCGTCGATGGCCGCGGACAGCCGGCCTCGTCCCGCGCGGCCCTGGCCGTGCCCGCGTGCGTGCCCAGCTTGCCGGATGTCTCGGCCGCTGCCGCGTCCGCCTCCTGCAGCCGCGCGGCTGCCTCAGCCAGGGCCTGCCTGGCCTGGTCTTCCTCCTCCAGTCCGGCCGCGAGCTGTCGCTCGGCCCGCTGGCACTGCCGGTCAGCGCCGGCGAGCTGCTCGCTGGCCTGGCTGGCGGCGGCCCGCAGCCCGAGGAGGCTGGGCTGGCCGGCCGACCCGCCCCGGGCCCAGTGCGTCCCGAGCAGGTCACCGTCCCTGGTCACCAGCCGGAGGCCGGGATCGTCGCGCAGCACGGTGAGGCCGGCCGCCAGGTCATCGACGACCAGGACGCCGCCCAGCAGCTCATCGAGCGAGGCCGCGAACTCGGCCGGGGCCTGCACGAGCTGCCGGGCAGGCAGAACGGCAGGACCGGCCTCAGCCTGGCCCGCAGGCTGCCCCGGCCGGAGCGGGACTGCGGCGGCCGCGGCCGGCTCCGCACCGTCCGCAGCCGCGGCGGCGATCCCGCGGTCCTTCGGCTCAGTCCCGATCACCAGGCCGGCCCGTCCGGCGTCCTGGCTCTTCAGCGCGGTCAGGATGGCCACGGCGGCATCCAGCCCGGCCACCGCGACGGCCCCGGCGGCGGCGCCGAGAGCGGCGGCAATGGCCTCCTGGGCGCCGTCGGCAACCGTGAGCAGGCTAGCCAGCGGCCCGATCACGCCGCTGAACTGCCTGGGCTCGGCCAGCAGCGCGCTGCTGGCGTCGGCGCCGCGGGTGACCGCCTCGGTCAGCGCCTCGGCGCGGGCCCGCAGCGCCGCCCGCTGGTCGCTGGCCTGGTGCTCGGCCGATCGCAGCCGGGCTACCGCGGCAGCCGCGGCGGCCAGCGCCGCCGCGGCCTGCTCATGCCCGGCCGCGAGATCGGCGCGGCCTGCCTCCCGCCCGGAGACCAGGTCCTGCAGGGCGGCATATTCCAGCTGAGCGTGATCGGCCCGGGTCCGCGCCTGGGCCAGCGCCTCAGCCAGCCGGTCGGCCTCGTCCTGGGCGGCGGCGGCACGGCTGGCCGCGGACTCCACCTGACCGCGCAGCCGGGCCAGCCGCTCCGCGCGGCGGGTCGCTGCCTGAGCGTCCGCGGCCAGCTGCCGCTCGATCCGGGCCAGCTCGCTCTCGGCCCTGGTCCGGTCGGCGACGGCGGCGGCGAGCTGCTCGCGCGCGACGGCGAGCCGCTGCCCGAGCTCCTTCTCCTGCTCGCGCAGCTCTGCCGCCTCCTGCTCCAGCTCGGCGGCGTCCCGGCCGGGCCGCTGCGGCTCCGGCGCCGACAGGTGCCGGTGCCGCTCGGCCGCCAGGCTGTGCACGGCCCGCAGCCGCTCGGACAGCCCGGACAGCGCGAAGTAGGCGGCCTGCGCCGCGGCGAGCCGCGGGGCGTGCTGCTGCTCGGCGGTCTCCAGCTCGGTCTCCCGGCTGCGCGCGTCGCCGAGCGCCAGCTCCAGCGCCGCCCTGGCCTCGGCGGCGGCCGCCTCCTCGGCGGCATCGTGGTCCAGCTCGGCGGCCAGCGTGGCGTAGTCGTCGGCCAGCAGCCGCAGCCGGGCATCACGCAGGTCCGCCTGGATGACCGCGGCGCGGCGCGCGATCTCGGCCTGGCGGCCGAGCGGCTTGAGCCTGCGGCCCAGCTCCGCGGTCAGGTCGACCAGGCGGGTCAGGTTGGCCTGCATCGCGTCCAGCTTGCGGAGCGCCTTTTCCTTCCGCCGTCGGTGCTTGAGCACCCCGGCGGCCTCCTCGATCAGCGCGCGGCGGGCGTCGGGGCCTGCGTTCAGGACCTCGTCGAGCTGGCCCTGCCCGACGATCACGTGCATTTCCCGGCCGAGGCCGGTATCCGACAGGAGCTCGGCCACGTCCAGCAGCCGGCACTGGTCGCCGTTGATCGCGTACTCGCTCTGCCCGGAGCGGAAGAGCAGGCGGCTGATGGTGACCTCGGCGTAGTCGATCGGCAGCGCGCCGTCGCTGTTGTCGATGGTCAGAGTGACCTCGGCCCGGCCCAGCGCCGGGCGGCCTGCCGTGCCGGCGAAGACGACGTCCTCCATCTTGCCGCCGCGCAGCGTCTTGACGCCCTGCTCGCCCATGACCCACGAGAAGGCATCCACGACGTTCGATTTGCCAGAGCCGTTCGGGCCGACCACGCAGGTGATGCCGGGCTCGAAGCGCATCGAGGTAGCGGAAGCGAACGACTTGAACCCGCGCAGCGTGAGGGCCTTCAGGTACACCTGCAGACTCCTCCTCAGCCACTGGCCCCGCCCGGCCGGATGAGCGGCCCGCCGCGGCGCCGACCAGCGGCGGGTTCATCCGGTCCTTCCGCACCCTACCGTCCGCTACCGTCAGGGCAGCGAATTCCCGGCTTCGCCGGGGCCTGGCGGCGGGTTATCTGCGGTTGTTTGCGCCATGCGCGCGGTTTCGAGAAGGACGGCCCTGCGGGCCGGGCTCGGGCTGACGGCGGGAACTGCCGCGGGCAGCCGGCGGGGGGACGCGCTGATCGGGGCCAGCGTCCTGCCGGGCGCCACGACGAGCCGTTCCGGGATCGGCGGATGCCTGCGGGCCTCGCCTTCCTGCAAGCCCAGCTCACCGGCGGCGCGCCCGAGCGGCGAGCGGCGACCGGGTGAGCGGTGGCAGGCAAAGAGGGACGCCAGCACTGGCGTCCCTCTGTCCGTTGCGGCCGCCCGAGCTCGCTAGGCGAGCGCGGGCTCGCGAACCGGAATCAGCAGGTCATTGCCGACTTCAGCGGCGAGCACGTCATTTACTTCCTGAAGGCGGACAAGCTCGGCTTCCAGGTCGCGTACTCGTTGCTGCAGGCGGCGCATCTCTGAGACCATGCGGGGATCCGGCCCGCCGACGTGGCCAAGTAGAGCCTTTGCCATTGTGTAAGGTCCTCCACACTGAGTGACCAGAGTGGGCGAGCACGCGCAAATACCGGAAACGCGAGACGCGTAGTTGCGCGCGCAGGTAACGCTTTCATGGTCCCACCGTCGAGCCTATTAGGTCAAGCTGGGCGGTCACAGCGCGCAGGCCGCTGCCCCCCCGCCACGGCTCTGCTCTGCCCTGTACCCCGATCAGCGCTCGCTGAAGCCGGAAATGCCCTGAGGTTCGTCCCAGCGATACGTCAGCCGCACCACCCGGCCGGGCGTCTCCCCGCCTTCCAGCAGCATCAGCAGCTGCTCGCAAGCATCGGCCGGGCCCTCGGCCACCACCTTCACCCGGCCGTCCTCCATGTTCTCCGCCCAGCCGCTGAGCCCCAGCTCCAGCGCCCTCGCCCGGACCCACCAGCGGAAGCCGACGCCCTGGACCCTGCCCTGGGCCCACGCGGTAAGGCGAGCCGGCCGGCCCGCTTCTGATGGCATGGCGGCAGTCTGGCAGGGATGGGCCCCTTCAGTCACTATCGCCTCCTTCACACCTTCAGGCCCGCTTGCACCGTCGGTCTCGGCGGCTCCGGCTGGCCGCGCGCCGTGCCTCCCGCGACCGGGACGGGCGCCGGAGCCTTACCAGCGGCCCTGCCGGGGACGTGGCTGGCACACCGGGCAGCTGTACGCGGACCTGTTCATGAACGGGTCACGGCGCACGGGTGCCCCGCAGCGCCGGCACCGCTGGCCCGCCCGGCCGTAGACAGCGAGAGAACGCTCGAAATAGCCGCTCTGCCCGTTCACGTTGACGTAGAGGCTGTCGAAGGACGTGCCGCCAGCGGCCAGCGCCTCGGCGAACACCCCCCGGACGGCCCCGATCAGGCGGGCGACATCGGGCCCGCGCAGCCGGTCGGCTGCTCGCGCCCAGTGCAGCTTCGCCCGCCAGAGCGCCTCATCAGCGTAAATGTTCCCGATGCCGCTGACCAGGGACTGATCGAGCAGGGCGCGCTTGATGCCCGTCCGCCTGGCGCGCAGCCTGGCCGTCAGGGCGGCCAGGTCGAACGCGGGCTCCAGCGGATCGGGCGCGATGTGCGCGATCTCTGCGGGCAGCTGCGCGCCGCCGGGCGAGATCAGCAGGTGGCCGAAGGTCCGCTGATCGGTAAAGCGCAGGTCAGGGCCTCCGTCGCGGAAGGTCAGCCGGACCCGGACGTGAGCCGATAGCGGTCGCTGCGGCTCGCCGATGAGCAGCTGACCGCTCATGCCGAGATGGGCGAGCAGGGCGTCGCCGTCCACGGGCAGCCAGAGGTATTTCCCGCGCCGCCGCGCCCCCTCGACGCGCCGCCCGGGCAGCGCCGACACGAAATCCGCCGGCCCGGCCGCGTGCCGCCGCACGGCGCGCGGGTGCAGCAGCTCCACCGACTCGATGGTGCGGCCCGCGATGTGCCGCTCAAGCCCGCGCCGGACGACCTCCACCTCGGGTAGCTCGGGCACCGGCTAGGCCTGACTCTGGCCCCGGCCCCGGCCCTCGCGGCCGGCCGGCTCCTGGCCGCCCGGGTCGCCGTTGCTGGCGCCGCCGGGCGCCGCCGCCGACAGTCCCGCACTGATCGCGGTCCAGGCGGCCTCGGCCGCCTGCTGCTCGGCTTCCTTCTTGGACCTGCCCCCACCCTCGCCGAAGGTACGGCCGGCGATCCTGACGGAGGCGCGGAACGACTTCTGGTGATCCGGGCCGCTCTCGTCCACGTGGTACTCCGGCACGCCCATGATCTCGGCGGCCGTCAGCTCCTGCAGCGAGGTCTTCCAGTCCAGGCCCGCGCCCAGCCGCGCGGACAGCGCGATGACCGGGTCGAACAGCCGGTGCACCAGGGCGTCCGCGTCAGCGAGGCCCCCGTCGACGTAGACGGCGCCGATGACAGCCTCGAGCGTGTCGGCCAGGATCGATGCCTTGTCCCGGCCGCCCGTTCCCTCCTCGCCCTTGCCCAGCCGGACGTAGGAGCCCAGGCAGAGCGTCCGCGCCACGCCGGCCAGCGCCCGCATGTTCACGACCGCCGCCCGCAGCTTGGCCAGCTGCCCCTCCGGCAGGTCGGGATACTGCCGGAACAGCGTGTCCGTGACAATCAGGCCCAGCACCGAGTCGCCGAGGAATTCCAGCCGCTCGTTGGTCGGCAGCCCGCCATTCTCGTAAGCGAAGGAGCGATGCATAAGCGCGCGCTCGAGCAGTTCCGGGGCGACCGGCGCCTGCAGGGCGAGCAGCAGTTCGGCGATGTCCGCGTTCGCCGCCCGCCCGTCGGCCGAGCCGTCACTCACTATCGTCTACCTCCCTGGCGAGAGCACAGCGGATGCCAGGTCACGTGCAGGCGCGTCAGGAAGGAGTTCTCACCTGGCGCCGGTTGTACGTGCCGCAGGTCGGGCATGCAGTGTGCGGAAGCTTCGGATCACGGCAGTTGGGGCAGGCCACCAGATGCGGAGCCGTCGCCTTCCACTGCGCCCGCCGCGACCGGGTGTTGCTGCGCGACATCTTCCGCTTAGGTACAGCCACCTCAGCGCTCCTTCTTCACTCGTCGTCCGGTACGGGCGTCCCGCCCGGTGCTGCCTCATCGCCGCCGGGGTCCTGGTCCGGACCGTCAGCGCGAAAATCCTTCAGTGCCGCCCACAGGACGCCCCGCCGGGGGTGACCGTGACCAGGTCCCGCGTCCGCGAGCCGGGCCCCGCACTCGGCGCACAGCCCCTGGCAGTCCTCCGCGCAGAGCGGCGACAGCGGCAGGTCAAGCACCAGGGCGTCGCGCAGCGCGGGCTCGAGGTCGAGCAGATCACCGGCCAGCACATAGCCGTCCGGCCCGGCGGTCTCCGCGTCCAGCGCGAACAGCTCCTGGAACCGTACTGTCGTCGCTGCGGCGAACGGCTCCAGGCACCGCGCGCACTCGCCGGCCAGCGGCGCCGTTACCAGCGCCGTCGCCAGCACGCCCTCCGTTACCCCCTCCAGCCGGACATCCAGCTCGATGTCCGCCCCAGCCGGGATGCGCACGAGCCCCGAGCCCATGTCGGCGGGCGCCGGGACGGTGCGCACCGCCGTCTCGGCCGACCCCGGACCGAGGGCAGCCACGCCGAAGACCAGCGGGCCACGTGGGTCGAGCCGCTTGGGGTGCTTGGTTCGCGTATGTGGCATGGCAGGAGGAGATGGTGGCGGGTGTTCGGGGGCACAGCTTACCGGCCAGCCTGCGCTAATCCCAACTTGGCTGGCCTGCGGCCGCCGGCCGGAATTGCCTCAGCTGCCGGCCAGCCGGGCGGTCAGCAGGCCGAGGACCGGCTCCGGCACCAGCCCGCTGACGTCGCCGCCGTACTTGGCGAACTCCTTGACCAGGCTCGAGGACAGGAACGCGTACAGCGGGTTGGTGGTCATGAAGAGCGTCTCGACGCCCGCCTGGCTGTAGTTCATCTGCGCCATCTGCATCTCGTAGTCGAAGTCGCTGACGGCCCGCAGGCCCTTCGCGATCGCCGAGATCTCGTTCTGCCGGCAGAAGTCCACCACCAGCCCGTCGAATCGCTCGACGCGCACGTTCTCCAGCGGCTTGGTCACCTGGCGGAGCATGTCCACCCGCTCCTCGATCGTGAACAGCGCGGTCTTGGAGAGATTGAGCGCGACGGCCACGACAACCTCATCGGCCAGCGAGGCGGCCCGCCCGATGATATCGAGGTGGCCGTTGGTTACCGGGTCGAAGGATCCGGGACAGACCAAACGACGCACCCGACTCACCCTCTCGTCACCGGCGGCACTGCAGGCTGCGCGCCCGCGACGAGACCGTACCAGAATGTGGCATCACCGTACCGGCGGGACCGGTCGCCGGCATAGCCCTCCGGCCATGCCAGCGGGCCCGACCGAGTGGCCCGCTCCACCACGACCAGGGCCGACGGCGCCAGCCACCCGCCGGCCAGCAGCGCCGTGAGCACGCGCTCGATCTCCGCGTCGCCCGCCGCATAAGGCGGGTCAGCGAAGACCAGGTCGCGCCGGCCCTGATCGCCCGGCCCGCGGCTGAGCACTCGCTCAGCCCGGCCGGTGACGAGCCGGGCCCCGGGCAGCGCGAGCGCCGCGATGTTCCGCCTGATGGCGTCGGCGGCCCTGGCATCGCTCTCGACCAGCAGCACGTCGGCCGCGCCTCGCGATAGCGCTTCCAGCCCGACCGCGCCCGAGCCCGCGTAGAGGTCCAGGACGGCTGCCCCGGCCAGGCTGCCGCGGATGGCGGTCACCGTGCCGAACAGGCCCTCGCGGGCGCGATCGCTGGTCGGCCGCGTCGTCCGGCCCGGCGGCACGGCCAGCCGGCGTCCGCCGGCCGCGCCGGCGATGATCCGGGTCACCAGGGCGCGCCCGGCACCGTGGCCGCCCCGCGCTGCGTGGCTGGCCCGGGCTGCGTCCCCGCCCCGCGCTGCGTGGCCGTCACCGCTGCTCCTCAGGCCTTCTCGAGGAACTCGGCGCGCTCGTCGTCGACCAGGGCGGCGACCGCGGCGGCCAGCGCCGGATAGCCGGCCAGCGCGGGGTCGCCGTCCACCAGGGCGATGGCCTCCGTCCTGGCGGTCCCGATGAGATCCTCATCCCGCAGCAGCGTGAGCAGCTTCAGGCTCCGCCGCCGGCCCGCCTGCGCGACCCCGAGCACGTCGCCCTCGCGGCGCTGCTCCAGGTCGATCCTGGACAGCGCGAAGCCGTCCTGCGTGGCTGCCACAGCGGCCAGCCGGTCCCTGGCCGGCGCACCGTCGGGCGCCTCGGTCACCAGCAGGCAGAGTCCTTCGTGGCTGCCCCGGCCGACGCGGCCGCGGAGCTGATGCAGCTGGGATACGCCGAAGCGGTCCGCGTCCATGATCACCATGACGGTCGCGTTCGGGACATCCACGCCGACCTCGATGACGGTGGTCGTGACCAGCACGTCCACGTCCCCGTCGGCGAACGCGAGCATCACCCGGTCCTTCTCCTCCGGCGGCAGACGGCCATGCAGGACGGCCAGCCGCAGCCCGGCGAGCGGGCCCGCGGCCAGCTCGGCCGCCAGGTCCAGCACGGCCAGCGGCGCTCGCTGCGGGGCATCCTCCGCCTCGCCGGCAGGCCCGCGTCCCTGCTCGCCGGGGCGGTCCTCGCCGGGGCCATGCCCGCCGGGGGCCTCCGGGTAGCCGCCGTCATCGTCGCGGCCCGCTGACCCGGGCCGGGATCGGCGCGGCGGCCTGCAGGTCATCGGGCTCGCCGGGCCCGTCCCCGCCGATCCGGGGGCAGACCACGTAGGCCTGCCGCCCGCTGGCGGCTTCCTCCCTGATCCGCTCCCAGGTGCGAGCGAGGTAGTGCGGCCGCTCCGCGGCCGGGACGACGTGACTGGCGATCGGCTGCCGCCCGGCCGGCAGCTCGGTCAGCGTGGAGACGTCCAGGTCGCCGAAGACCGTCATGGCGACCGTCCGCGGGATCGGTGTCGCGGTCATCACCAGCACGTGCGGCCGGCCGTCTCCGGCCTTGTCGCGCAGCGCGTCCCGCTGCTCCACGCCGAACTTGTGCTGCTCGTCGATCACGACCAGGCCGAGGTCGGCGAACTGCACCCTGTCCTCGAGCAGCGCATGCGTGCCGATCACGATGCCCGCCGCGCCCGAGGCCGCCTCCAGCAGCGCCTGGCGGCGGCTGGCGGCGCCCTGAGATCCGGTCAGCAGGGTGAGCCGGGTTGCGTGCTCGGCGGCGCCAAGCTGACCTGCCTGGGCCAGCGGGCCGAGCAGGCTGGAGATCGACCGGTAGTGCTGCTGCGCCAGCACCTCGGTCGGCGCGAGCAGGACGGCCTGGCCGGCCGCGTCCACGGCCTGCAGCATGGCCCGGACCGCGATCACCGTCTTACCCGAGCCGACCTCTCCCTGCAGCAGCCGGTGCATCGGGTGATCCCGGCCCAGCTCGTCGCTGATGGTCGCGCCGGCCAGCTGCTGGCCGGCGGTCAGCCCGAACGGCAGCGCCGCGTCGAACTCGTCGAGCAGGCCCCCCTCAGCCCGCGGCCGGGGAATGGCCGCGTAGTCAGCGGCAGCCCGGCGGCGCTGCGCCAGCGCCACCTGCAGCGCGAAGGCCTCGTCCCATTTCAGCCGCTCGACCGCCCGGTCCCGGTCGGCGAAATCGGCCGGGCGGTGGATGCCGCGCAGCGCGTCACCGTAGCCGCAGAGGTGATAGCGGTCGCGGACAGCAGCGGGCAGCGGGTCGTCCGGCACGTCCAGCACGTCCAGCGCGACCCGGATCGTGTCGGCGATCTTCCACGAGGTGATCTGGCTGGTGGCCCGGTAGACCGGGATCACCTCGGCCGCGAACTCGGCGGCCCTGGCAACTGCGTCGCCCCGGCCCAGCATCTCGTACTCGGGGTGCGCGAGCTGGCGCTTGCCCCGGTAGCTGGAAACCTGGCCGGAGAACAGGCCGCGCGAGCCGGGGCTGAGCTCCCGCTCCCGCCACTCCTGCCGCCCGTGGCCGAAGAAGGTGAGGGTCAGCCGCCCCCGGCCGTCGGTGACGATGGCCTCGAAGATCGAGCCGGGCCTGTTGCGCATCTTGCGGACGGACACGGCCGCCACCTCGGCCTGCACCGTGACGTGCTCGCCTTCCTGCAGGGACATCAGGTCGGTCAGCTCGCCCCGCTTCTCGTACCGGCGCGGGTAGTGCCCGAGGAGGTCCCCGACCGTCCGCAGGCCGAGGGCCGCGTCGAGCCGGTCCGCCGCCTTGCTGCCGACGACCAGCCGAAGCGGGTCACTGAGCATGGCCATGCCAGCTACTCCGCCCCGATCAGCAGGTGGGCAGCGGCCGGACCGCCGCCGTAACAGGCGATCTCGGCGGCCGGGACGGCGCTGCGCAGCTGCTCCGCCACGAGCTGGGCGAGGCCCGGCCGGGCGGCCGGCCCCTCGATCAGGGTGACCAGCTCGGTGCCGGCCGAGACCACGGCCGCGGCCACAGCCGCGGCGACCGCTCCCTGGTCGGTGCCGGACAGGGCCTGCGCATCGCCGATCAGGCCCAGCACGCCGCCGTCACCGCTCCCGGCGACGCTGCCATACCGCACGCGCGCGGCAGCCCGGTTCATCGCCGCCGCGTTAGCGCCGAACTCCCCGTCCGGGTCATGCACGGCGACGGCAGCCAGCGCCTGCACCGGTGAGCGCACGTCCATGACCATGACCTCGATTCCCTCGTCCCTCAGCTGCTCAGCGGCCGCCGCGGCGGCCGCCGCCGACCCGCTGTCGGGAATGACGACGCAGCGCCGTCCAGTCTGCCGGATGGCCGCGCTGAGCACGGTGACCGGCAGTTCCCCGGCCGGCCCGCTCCGCAGCACCGCGGCGCCGGCCGACTCGATCAGGTCCGCCACCCCGTCGCCCTCGCAGATGACGAGAACGCCGTGCCCGGCCGCCGCGGCCGCGCCCAGGTAGCTGACGGTGAGCCGGCGGGGCCGACCCGCCCGCAGGGCGGCCTCGATGGCAGCGCCGGCGTCCGCAACGTGCACATGTACGCTCCACAGCTCGCCGCCGCCGACGATGACCAGCGAGTCTCCTAGCGAGTCGAGCTGCTCCCGCAGGTCGGCGACTGCGGGAGCTGGCGCCGCGAGCAGGTAGGTCACCTCGTATCCGAAGGATCCGGCTGTCACAGACTGGCGCTGTGCCGCGCCGGCCGCCGGGCTGGCCGCCGGCACCTCCCAGGTCGGCGGTATCTCCCCGGAGATGGCTGCGCACCAGGCATCGAGCAGGACACACAGGCCGGCTGCCCCGGCGTCGACCACGCCCGCGGAGGCCAGCGTCCTCAGCTGGCTGGTCGTGCCGTCCAGGGCGCGGCGGCCCGCGCTGGCCGCGGCCAGCACGACGGAGTGCAGGCTGGCCGCCGGAGCTGCCTCGTCCGCTCCCCGCGCCTCCGCTGCCCGTGCCCCCGCTGCCCGTGCCCCCGCTGCCCGCGCGGCAGCATCCGCCACGGTCAGCACGGTGCCCTCGACCGGTCTGCTCACCGCCGCCCTGGCCAGGGCGGCGGCATGGCCGAATGCCGCGGCCACCGCGGGGCCGTCGCACGGCGACGCGCTGCCGCAGACGTCGGCCAGCCCGCGCAGCAGCTGGCTCACGATGATCCCGGAATTCCCGCAGGCGCCGAGCATCGCGCCGTGGGCCGCGGCCTGCCACACGGCGGCGGGGTCAGCCCCGGGCGGCAGCGCCTCGACCGCCTCGGCGGCAGACACCAGCGTCCGGTGCAGGTTGCTGCCGGTGTCGGCGTCCGGCACGGGAAAGACATTCAGTGCGTCGATACCCGACCTGGCCTGCGCCAGCGCCCTGGCCGCCAGCCGGCACCAGCGCCGGACAGCCGCGCCGTCCATGACCTCCGCTGCCGCCATACCCGCAGGGTAATGGCCGGTGCCGACGGCTGGCCGCCACCGGCCCGGCTAGCCTGGTCAGCAGCTGCCAGAGCGCCCGGTGAGGCACCGTCACGCCCGGCTCGCGCGGATGGCCGTCCGTCGGATATCCTTCAGCGACCGTCCCGGCTCCGCCGGGTCGAGGACCTGTCTATCTACCAATGGAGCGATCCCGTGGCTTCCGTCTGCGACGTCTGCGGCAAGGGGCCGGGCTTCGGCAACAACGTGTCGCACTCGCACCGCCGGACCCCGCGCCGCTGGAACCCGAACATTCAGCGCGTCCGCGCCATGGTCGGCAAGACCCCGCGGCGGCTGAACGTGTGCACGTCCTGCATCAAGGCAGGCAAGGTCACCCGCTAAGGCGCGACTGATCGGCTGCTGCCAGTCCGTGCGCTGCCGACCGGGCGCCGCAGTCCGGGCGCCGCTAGCCGACGCGAGCGCGCCAGGCGTGATCAACTGGGCCGATTCCGGCGCCGAGCGGGAAGCCCCCGCCGATCGCGCCGGTGACGTACTCTTTGGCCGCTTCGACGGCCTTCGGCACGTCCCTGCCCAGCGCCAGCTGGCACGCGATGGCCGAGGCCAGCGTGCAGCCAGTGCCGTGGGTGTGGCGGCTGGCGATCCGCTGGCCGGGATATCGGAGCGTCTGCTGGCCGTCGAAGAGCAGGTCCACGGGCTGGCCGGGCAGGTGGCCGCCTTTCACCAGTACCCACTGCGGGCCCATCGCCCTGATGGCGCGGGCGGCCGCGAGCATCGCGGCCTCGTCCGTGATCGTCATCCCGGTGAGCAGCTCAGCCTCGAGCAGGTTCGGCGTGACCACGGTCGCGATCGGCAGCAGCCGTTCCCTGACCGCATCGAGCGTCCCGGCCGATAGCAGGCTGTCGCCGTGCTTGGAGACCGCGACAGGATCCACCACGATAGGCGCCGCGACCCCGCCGAGCACATCGCAGACCGTGCCGACGATGGCGGCCGAGGCCAGCATGCCGGTCTTGATGGCATCGGCGCCGATGTCGCCGAGGACTGAATCGAGCTGGGCCCGGACTGCCTCGGGCGGCAGCTCCCAGTACCCCTGCACGCCGACGGAATTCTGCGCGGTGACAGCGCAGACCACGGTCATGCCGTGCACGCCGAGCGCGAGCATGGTCTTGAGGTCGGCCTGGATTCCGGCCCCCCCGCCGGAATCCGAGCCGGCGATGGCGAGCACGCGCGGCGGGGTTTCCATGCGCTCCAGACTAAGACGCAGCCGTCATCGAGCGGTCCGGGGGCGGGCGGCCTGTGCTGCGCTGATTCGCGGCGGGTCACCTGAAGTGGCAGCTGACGCCGTCGAAAAGGCAGTCCGCCGGCCGGGCGGGCGGGCCATTGGCGATGATGAGGAACCTCGCGCTGTCCGCAGACGGCTGCCATTGCGGTCCCTGGCCGGACTGCCCCGCGGGGCCAGCCGGATCGGCAGCCGTGCCGCCATTCCCGCTGGCCGACGGCTGCCAGCTGGCACCGAACACGTGACTGATCCGGGCGCCGGGAATGGCGAAGGCCATCGTCCAGCCGGCGATGTCGTGATCAGCCTGCACGGTGATCAATGCCCCGAACGCTCCGCCCTGCTGCCATTGCAGGCGGAAGGTAATCTCCGCGCTAGCCGTCACTGAGCTGGGCCGGGGGGGCGCGGGCGGGGCCCGTCGGAGCGCGGGCTTCGGGGTCGCGATCTGCACGCCAGGCTTGGCGTTCGTCAGCGAGCCGGCCGTCGGCCCGGCCGGCGCGGGCGCGCACTGCTGCGGGCAGGCCGTCACGTAGTCAGGAGCAGGCGCGAAGCTGAGCACGGCGTGCGGGGCGCTCAGGAACAGCCCTGCGGCGATGACGACACCGGCGCCGGCCGCAAACCACGGGGTGACCAGCAGGCCCGGCACAATGTGCCCGCGGCCGCCGGGACGGCCAGTCGGCGTGTTATCCGGCGGCGAGCCACCTGGCCGGCTGACCGACTCGAGCGCTTTCTCGGCCGCCGCCACCGCAGTATCCACCGGGACGCGGCGATCGGGCTCATCGGCCTGACGCTGCGTCCTGTGCCTAGCCGGGAACGCTTTGCGATGACGGGGCATCAGGGGGTTTATATCAAGCAATGAGCCGCCGGGCTAGCTGGCAAATCTTCCCGCGATGAAGACTCGCGCCGATAAGTGCCCCGTCACCGGAAATGATCCCAGCCGCCGCGGCGATCCCAGCGGCGGGAGTCCGCCCAGACGCCCGCGCCCTCGCTGACGGTCCCGATCACGGTCCAGCCAGCCGGAGGCGGGCTGCCAGGCCGGAACGTGGCCGCCAGGGCATGGTCCTCGCCGCCGGCCAGCGCCCAGTCCGGCCAGCCGGCGCCGAGCAGGGCCGCGACGCCGGCCAGCCGGTCGCGGTCAGGCAGCGATCCGGTGTCCACGTCGATGCGGACGCCGCTAGCGGCCGCCACATGCCCGAGATCCTGGACCAGGCCGTCACTGATGTCGATCATCGCCGTGGCTCCCGCGCGGGCGGCGAGCGGCCCGGCCGGGTAGTCCGGCTGCGGGCGCCGGTGCGCAGCCACGAACTCGGCCGCCGGCGCGGCCTGGCCGGGGTCGCGCACGGCCCGGTCTGCCAGGCCGGCAGACAGCAGCGCCAGCCCGGCCGCCGACCGGCCGACAGCGCCGGAGATCGCCAGCACATCGCCAGGCAGCGCGCCGCCCCTGGTCACCGGCGCCCGCCCGCCGAGATCGCCGAGGGCGGTAATCGCCAGCATGACGCTGTCGGCGCTGGTCACATCGCCTCCCACGATCGCGGCCCCGGCCCGCTGACACTCCGCCACCAGGCCGCGCACCACATCGAGCACCCAGGCGGCCGGCAGCGTCCCCGGCAGGGCCATCCCGACCAGCAGGGCCGTGGGAGCCGCTCCCATCGCCGCGACGTTGGCCAGGTTCTGCGCGGCGGCCTTCACTCCGATGTCCGCCGGGCCGGACCAGTCCCGCCGGAAATGGCGGCCCTCGATCAGCAGGTCGGTGGTGGCGACGACCCGCCCGTCGGCGGCCGGGATGACCGCCGCATCGTCGCCGACCCCGAGCACGCGGGCGTCGGCCGGCCGCGGCAGGAGCGCGTGCACGGCCGCGATCAGCCCGAACTCACCCAGCTCAGCGACGGTAATGACAGCCTCCACGCGGTCCGCCAGCACAGTCCATCCGCCAGCCCAGTCCATCCGCCAGCCCAGTCCATCCGCCAGCCCAGTCCGTGAGCCAGCTCAGTCCGTGAGCCAGCTCAGTCCGTGAGCCAACTCAGCTCACCGGCCCGGTATGCGGCGGCTGTGTCCCGGCCGGCCAAGGCTGCCCTCACCCCGGGGCCAGCCGGTCATGGCCGGTCACCGAGGCCATCTGCTGCCATATCGCCGCGCAGGCCGCTGGGTCACTAGGTGCCGCCGGGTCCCTACGGTAGCGTGGTCCATCACACACACGACCGTGGAGGACGACATGGTGCAGGCCTACATTCTCGTCCAGACGGAGGTCGGGAAGGCGGCAGATGTCGCGACCAGCATCAGCCAGATCACCGGCGTGACCCAGGCCGACGACGTGACCGGGCCGTATGACGTGATCGTCCGGGCCGAGGCTGACAACGTGGACCTCCTCGGCAAGCTCGTGGTCGCTCAGATCCAGGGTGTAGCGGGCATCACCAGGACGCTGACCTGCCCGATCGTCCATATCTAGCCCGGCGCCCGCGACCCGGCGACCTCGCGACCTCGCGACCTCGCGACCCGGCGACCTCGCGACCCCGCGACCCGGCGACCCCGCGACCCGGCGACCTCGCGACCTCGCGACCCGGCGACCTCGCGACCCCGCGACCCGGCGACCCCGCGACCCCGCGAGGCCAGGGTGCCGCGCCGCATGGCGCGATCGCGGGCGGCGACAGGCCCCGACGGGCTGCGGCCGCCAGGCCGGCCAGCGCTAGGCCCCGCGCGAGCGCCGCGCGCTGCCGGCCGCCAGCACCGCTGAGGTCCGCGGGCCCAGCCCGATGCCCGCGACGAGATCCAGGTCCGCTGGCGTGTCGACGTCCTGCCGCAGCCCGGCCAGGCCCGGCAGGCCCAGCTCGACAGCCCCGGCGGCCAGGTGCTGGTCCCGCGACCCCGGCCCGAACGCGGGCCGGAAGGCGGCGGCCGGCCCGGCCGCATACAACGTGGTCCCGGTGCCAGCGGCATCCGGCACGAACGACTCGGCCTGCGCCCCTGCCGCCGCCAGCGCGGCGGCCATCTCGTCCGGCCGCAGCGCGGGCAGATCACCCGCCAGCCCGGCCCTCCCCCGTCCCGGCCACCGCGCATCGGAGTAGGCCGCGCCGAATTCCAGCGCGGCGTTGAGCCCGGCGGCCGGCTGGTCCCTGACCACGATTGCGCCCAGGGCAGCCAGCGCGGCCCGCACGGTCTCGTCGTCGGTGACCACGATGACGGCGGCGACGGGCGGCGCGGCCAGCGCGGCCGCTGTCGTGTCGGCGGCCATGGCCAGGGCCAGCTCCGCCCGCCGGTCTCCGGCCAGCCCAGTGAGCCGGGACTTGGCACGGGCAAGTACCTTGACGGGGATCACCAGCGACCAGGCCGGCGGAGGAGCGGATGCCATGCATCTGATCCTCCCTCGACACCGCGTCGCGCAAGCAGGGAGACTGGCCCACATGAAAAAGCGGACGGCGCGGGAGCCGAAGGAGCGACCGATCCTGCACGCCGACGGCAGCTACTCGAACGGCTGGCGGAACGTCTCCAAGATCATCCTGCGGCCGGGCATCCGGACGCTGATGAAGCTGGACTGGATGGGCCAGGAGCACTTCCCCGCCGATGGCGGCCTGATCCTCGCCGTTAATCACCTCTCCTACATGGACATCCTCGCCGTCTCGCTCTTCACTGACAGCGCCGGCCGCTATCCGGTCTTCCTCGCGAAATCCTCGCTGTTCCGCATCCCGCTGCTCGGGCCGATCATCCTCAAGCTCGGCCAGCTGCCAGTCGAGCGGGGATCGGTGGAGGCGGGCGCGGTGCTCCGGGTGGCCGAGCAGGGCCTCAGGAGCGGCGCCTGCATGATCTTCTACCCGGAAGGCACGGTCACCAGGGACCCGGAACTGTGGCCGATGGTGGCCAAGACCGGGGTGGCGCGCCTCGCGCTCACCACTGGCGCCCCGGTCGTGCCGATCGCGCACTGGGGCGCGGAGCGGATCCTGCCCTACGGCAGCTTCGTGCCCAGGCTGGTGCCGCGCAGGAAAGTGCAGATCGTGGCCGGCCCGCCGGTTGACCTGTCCGAGTTCGCCGGGCTGCCGCTGACCACCCGGACACTCCGGGCCGCCACCGACAAGATCATGAAGAACGTGGCTGGCCTGCTCGGCGAGCTGCGCGGCCTGCCGCCGCCGGCCGAGCCCTACCATCCGGCGATCGCCCGCCGTAAGCTGCGCCAGGACCTGCGTGCTCTGCAGCAGACCAGCAGCGAAACGAAGCCCTCCCCCGACCCGGCGCCCGGAGCCACGCAGCTGTGAGGGCGGCTGTCATGGGGGCCGGCTCGTGGGGAACGACGTTCGCCCGCGTGCTGGGCGACGCCGGGACGCCGGTAACGCTGTGGTGCCGCAGGCCGAAGCTGGCCGGCACCATCAACGAGACCCGCCGCAATCCCGACTACCTGCCGGGCATCGAGCTCGGCCGGCGCTGACGGCTACCTCGGATCCGGCTGAGGCACTGGCCGGGGCTGACCTGGCCGTCATCGCCGTGCCCGCGCAGACCGCGCGCGCGAACCTGGCCGGCTGGCTGCGCTGGCTGCCGCCCGGCGCCCTGCTCGTCAGCCTGATGAAGGGGATCGAGCTGGGCACCTGCAAGCGGATGAGCGAGGTAGTCGCCGAGGTGACCGGCGCCCCGGCCGGGCGCATCGCGGTCGTGTCCGGGCCGAACCTGGCCCCGGAGATCGCTGAGCGGCAGCCGGCGGCTGCCGTCGTGGCCTGCCCGGACGCGGAGGTAGCGGGCCAGCTCCAGCGGGCCTGTCACACGGCCTACTTCCGGCCGTACACCAATCCCGACGTGATCGGCTGCGAGCTCGGGGGGGCGGTCAAGAACGTGATCGCGATCGCCGTCGGTATCGCGGTGGGCATGGGACTCGGTGACAACACCCGGTCGATGCTGATCACCCGCGGCCTCGCGGAGATCGCCCGGCTCGGCTCCGCGCTCGGCGCCGAGCAGCTCACCTTCGCCGGCCTGGCCGGCCTCGGCGACCTGGTGGCCACCTGCTATTCACCGCTGTCGCGCAACCGGACCTTCGGCGAGAAGCTCGGCCGCGGCATGCCGCTCGCCGACGTCGCGGCGAGCACGACGCAGACGGCCGAGGGAGTGAAATCCTCGCAGTCCGTACTGGAGCTGGCCAGGCGCAACGGGGTCGAGATGCCGATCACCGAGGTCATGGTGGGCGTCCTGCACGAAGGGCTTGCGGTCAGCGAGGCGGCCGTGATGCTGGCCAGCCGGTCGGCCAAGCCTGAGCGCTATGGTGCCTGACCAGCCCAGCGCTGATGACATGATCGCCGCAGCGGGTATTACCAACGCAGCGGAAACGTGAATGGCGGGACTGGAGGGATTCGTGAACGAGCAGCGCAAGATCAGGGTTGCGGTCGTGTTCGGCGGCAAGGGGCCCGAGCATGCCGTGTCCTGCATGGGCGGGGGCAACATGCTCGGCGCGATCGACCGGGCCAAGTACGACGTGGTCCCGATCGGCATCACCAGCGACGGCAGCTGGGTCCAGGTGGCCGACGACCCGGCCCGGCTTTCCATCACCGCGGGGCAGCTGCCGTCGGTCGAGGCGATCGCCGAGCCGGGCAGCGAGGTGGTCCCGTGGGCCAGCGGCGCGGGCCGCTCCGTCATCGCCAGCGCGCCCGGCCGGATCCCGCACCTGCTGGGCGAGGTGGATGTCGTGCTGCCGGTGCTGCACGGCCCGTTCGGCGAGGACGGCGCGATGCAGGGGCTGCTGGAGATGGCCGGGGTTCCCTACGTGGGCGCCGGGGTGCTGGCCAGCGCGGTCAGCATGGACAAGGAGTACATGAAGATCATCTTCCGGGCCAGGGGGTTGCCCGTAGGGCCGTACGTCGTGGTGCGCGAGCAGGACTGGCCGCCGGCGGCCGGGGAAAGCGCGGCAGCCGTCAACGAGCACAAGCGGGTACTGGATGACATCGCCGAATTCGGCTATCCGCTTTTCGTCAAGCCGGCCAGGGGCGGCTCGAGCATCGGCACATCCAGGGTCACCGATATCGGGCAGCTGCACGAGGCCATCGCGCTCGCCCGCCAGTACGACCCGAAGGTTCTCGTCGAGAAGGCGATCGGCGGCAGCGAGATCGAGGTATCCGTGCTGCAGGGCATCGACGGCGCGCCGCCGGACACGAGCGTTCCCGGCCAGCTGATGATTACCGGCGGCGAGGAGTTCTACGACTTCGAGGCCAAGTACATGGACTCGGCGAACAGCATGGCCATCCCCGCGCCCATCCCCGCCGAGCATGCCGGGGAGATACGCCGGCTCGCCGCGGCGGCGTTCGATGCGGTGTCCTGCGAGGGCCTGGCGCGGGTGGATTTCTTCTACACCCTGGACCGGCAGGTGCTGGTCAACGAGATCAACACGATCCCCGGCCTGTCGCCGTCCTCGTATTTCCAGAAACTCTGGGAGGCGAGTGGCCTGGCCTTCCCGCAGCTGATCGACCGGCTGCTCACCACCGCCCTGCGCAAGCGGCCTGGCCTGCGCTGAGCCAGCGGGATCTGCCTGCCCTGGTCCTGCCCGCGCCGGCGGGCGCCGCCGCTGGCGGCGCCCGCCGGCGCGCTCCCGCTATCTCCTCGCTGCGGCTGCCTTCTTCTCGCCGTTGACGAGCGCCTTGAAGTCCGCGCCGGCGCGGAACTTGGGTACCGAGGACTTCGGCACCTTGATCGCCGCCCCGGTGGCCGGATTACGCGCTGTCCGGGCCGGCCGTACGGTCTTCTCGAAGACGCCGAAGCCGGTAATTGACACCTTGTCGCCCTTAGCGACGGTATCCTGAATAGTGTCCAGTACGGCGTTGACAGCCTCGGTCGCGGTCTTCTTATCTCCCAGTCGCCCGGAAATTGCATCGATCAGGTCGCGCTTGTTCATGTCATCACTCCTGCGTTCCCCCAACGGGAGGTCGCGCGGACATGGCAGCCGAGTGCTCGCGACCTCTGATGTGCCTGAAATTAAGCGATCCAGCGCTGCCGCACAAATACCTTGGCGGAAAATCCTGCGTGTCGGCTTCTTTTCAGAGCGCTCGCAGCGGGATCCCAGCGCTCGCGCTAGGACGGAGAATTATCTTTTCGCCTTCTATGTGCGCTCTTTTCAGCGCACTCCCGGTCCAGCGCCGCAAGAAAGGCCTCCAGCCGGCGGCCTGCCGCCGCGGCGTCGGCGGCCGGGGACTTCAGCGCGTCGCAGACGGCCGCGAGCCGCCTATGCAGCCGCATTCTCGCCTCGGCCGGCAGGTCGGCGGCCGCCAGCCCCCGCTGCGCCGCCAGCAGCCGTGCCGCCAGCGCGCCGCGGCTGTCGTGCTCCCGGGCATCGGTCACCTGCACACCCCCTCAGCGCTCCCGCCGCGATGCTCCTGTCGTCGGACCGCTGCCTCCATGCTCACGCCTCAGTGCTCAGCCTCAGTCCTCAAACCTGAGTCCTCAAACCTCAGTCCTCAAACCTCAGTCCTCAAACCTCAGTGCTCAAACCTCAGTGCTCAAACCTCAGTGCTCACCTGTCAGTGCCGCCTCAGGATCCCCGCGGAAAGTCCTTCTTGCCGGAACTATGTGGCCGGAACCCGGCCGCGCAGACGGCATGACGAGGGTGCCACATGACCGCCAGTGTCCTTATGGCACGGCTACTTCGGGCCTAACGTCCCTTCCCCTGCGGCGGGCCTGCCGGGCTACCCTGCAAAAGTCCGTCACGGGCCAGAAGGCCAGCGCCCGAGGGACTGCGGCACCAGTACGGTAAGCACTGGCGCTGCGGTCACGCTGACGGTCGCACGTCATCACCCACTGGCCAGCGAGCGAGGACTGTGCATGAAGGTAGCCGTAGTCAAAGAGGCCGCAGCGGGTGAGAGACGGGTTGCACTCGTGCCCGATGCCGTGCGCAAGCTTCGCGCCGCCGGCGTCGACGTGCTGGTCGAGACGGGCGCCGGCGCGGGCGCCTGGCTGTCCGACGACAGCTTCGCCGACGCTGGCGCCAGCATCGTCAGCCGGGATGAGGCGCTCTCTGCCGACGTCGTGCTGCTCGTCGGCAAGCCGGACAGCGAGACGATCACTAAGCTGCGCCGCGGGCAGGCCCTGATCGGGCTGCTCGCGCCGCTGACCGACCCCGATCTGGCCGCCAGGCTGGCAGCAGCGGGCGTCACCGCGATCAGCATGGACATGATCCCGAGAACGCTGCCGCGAGCGCAGCCGATGGACGCGCTGAGCTCGCAGGCGAACATCGGCGGCTACAAGGCCGCGCTGATCGCCGCGGACGCGTACGGGCGCTTCTTCCCGATGCTGATCACCGCCGCGGGCACCGCCCGGCCGGCCAGGGTCCTCGTGCTCGGTACCGGCGTCGCCGGCCTGCAGGCGATCGGCACGGCCCGCAGGCTCGGCGCCCTGGTGAGCGCCTACGACGTCCGCCCGGAGACCAGGACGGAGGTCGAGTCGCTCGGCGGCACGTTCATCGAGCTGAAGTCGGTCGGGTCCGCGTCCGGGGAAGGCGGTTACGCGCGGGCGCTGACCGAGGAGGAGCGCCAGGCCCAGCAGGACGAGCTGGCCGGCCACATCGCCCGGCACGATGTCGTGATCACGACAGCTCAGGTGCCCGGCCGCCGGCCACCGCTGCTGGTGACCGCGGACGCGCTCAAGGCGATGGCCGCCGGCTCGGTCGTGGTGGACATGGGCGCCAGCGACCTCGGCGGTAACGTGGCCGGCTCGCTGCCCGGCGAGACGATCGTCGAAGGCGGCGTGACCATCATCGGGCCCGCGAACCTGCCGTCCACGATGCCCAGCGCGGCATCGGCCATGTACGCGCGCAACATCAGCGCGCTGCTGCTGAACATGATCAAGGACGGAGCGCTCGCGATCGACCGCTCCGACGAGCTGCACGCCGGAGTGCTCATCACCCACGAGGGCCAGGTAGTTCACCCGGCTCTCGCCGGAAGCGACAGCGCTAGCGCCAGCTCGGCTGCGTCCGCCCCGGCTGAGACCGCTCCGCCCGCCCCGGCCGAGACCGCTCCGCCCGTTCAGGCCGGGACCGCTCCGCCCGTTCAGGCCGAGACCGCTGAGCCCGCCGCCCCGGCTGAAACCGCTGAAGGGACCGCTGATGTATGACCCGGCACTGCTTGTCGACCTGGCAATATTCGTGCTCAGCCTGTGGGTCGGCTTCGAGGTGATCAGCAAGGTCCCGGCCACCCTGCACACACCGCTGATGTCGGCGGCCAACTCGATCCACGGGATCGTGCTGGTGGGCGCCATGCTGATCGCCGTCACGGCCAATAACGCCGTGGGCTACATCCTGGCCTTCGTGGCCGCCGCCTTCGCCGCCATGAACGTGGTCGGCGGCTACGTCGTCACCGGCCGGATGCTCAAGATGTTCAGGAAGCGGCCCACCGTGCCAGCGCCGGACGCGCAGGCCGTCGCGGCCGCCAACGGCAGCCCCGAGGTGCGGCAGCCATGAGCACCCCCGATGCCTTCGACACCGTCATCCAGCTGATCTACGTACTCGCGGCCTCCTGCTTCGTGTTCGGCCTGCACCTGATGAACAACCCGGCCACGGCCCGGCGCGGCAACCAGGCCTCTACGGTCGGCATGATCATCGCGGTCGCGGCCACCCTCGCCGTCATCGTCCATGGCGGCGTGATCAGCGCGACCGGCTGGATCGTGCTGGCAGCAGGCGCCCTGGTCGGCGGCGCGGCCGGCCTCTACTCGGCCAGGACCGTCCAGATGACCGCCATGCCGCAGCTGGTCAGCCTCTTCAACGCGGTCGGTGGCGGCGCGGCCGCGCTGGTGGCGATCCACGACTACATGCAGGCGGGCAGCAGCGTCTCCGGCACCACCTCGGTCTTCATCCTGCTGGACGTGATCATCGGCTCGGTGACCTTCTCCGGCTCGATCATCGCGGCCGGGAAGCTGCAGGGCGTCATCACCTCCGCGCCGGTCACCTTCCCCGGCGCACGCTTCATCAACCTGGCGCTCGGCGTGATCGCGCTGGGGGTCGGCGGCTACATCATCGCCAGCCCCAGCCTCATCGGCCTGGTCGTCGTGCTGATCGCCGCCCTCGTGTTCGGCGTCTCCATGGTGATGCCCATCGGCGGCGCCGACATGCCGGTCGTCATCTCGCTGCTGAACGCGTTCACCGGCACGGCGGTCGCGATGGCCGGCTTCGTGATCGGCAACTGGGCCCTGATCATCGCTGGCGCGCTGGTCGGCGCATCCGGTGGCATCCTGACCAAGCTGATGGCCGACGCGATGAACAGGTCCATCCCCAACATCATCGTGGGCGGATTCGGCACCGGCGATGTCGCGGTGAGCGGCGGGCCGGGAGCGGGAGCCGGGGTGCGCGCGATCCAGGCCGACGATGCCGCCATCCAGCTCGCCTATGCCTCCAAGGTCATCATCGTTCCCGGCTACGGGCTGGCGGCCGCGCAGGCGCAGCACGGAGTGGCCGAGCTCGCGGACCTGCTGGAGTCACGCGGAGTGGATGTCAGCTACGCCATTCACCCGGTCGCGGGCCGGATGCCCGGGCACATGAACGTCCTGCTGGCCGAGGCCAACGTGCCCTATCCGCAGCTGAAGGAAATGGACGACATCAATCCCGAGTTCCCGCGCACCGACGTGGCGCTGGTCATCGGGGCCAACGACGTCACCAACCCGGCGGCCAGGCGGGCCGGAACGGCGATCTCCGGCATGCCGATCCTCGATGTCGACCAGGCTCACAGCATCATCGTGATCAAGCGGTCCATGGGCCACGGCTACGCGGGCATCGAGAACGAGCTCTACTTCGATCCCAAGACCAGCATGTACTTCGCGGACGCGAAGACGGCCCTGGCCGAGCTGACCAGCGCAGTCAAGACCCTGGTGGGCTAGCTATCTGGCAGCTGGCCCGGCCGTGGACGACGTGAGCGGGACGCTGCGCCAGCCTGAGCTGGCGCGCGGCCCGGTCGCGCCCGAGCACCTGGACGAGCCGGCTGCCAGCCGGTCCGCGGCGGATAGCCTGCGCCGGCGCCTGGATCTGCTGCCGGCCGGGCATCCCTCCTCGCCCTACGACGCGGACGGCAGGGCCCGGCCGCCGGTCGCCCGGTTACCCGAACTCGCTGCCGAGGAACCTGACGAGGACGAAGGCACCGGCCCGGACCATAGCCCTGACGACGCGGCGCGCCCGCTCACCGATTCCGAATGGTCCGAGCACGTCACCGAAATCCGCGCCAGCCTGGAAAAAGCCCACGCCAACGGCCTCGCCACAGACTGCCAGTACACCATCGACCCCGCAGGCGAGAAGCTGGGTGCGAAGCCGCAGATTGGCGCTCAACATGATTTGATATCCAGGACTTTACCAAAGGCACTCAGACGTGCCGTGTGACCACAGAGCGATAGTCGCTGGCGGCTTGGGCGGGGCAGGCAAATCCACAGTGCTCGAGAAACATGCCAGCATTGACCGCTCTGAGTACCTGACGATTAATCCCGATGACATCAAGGAGGAGCTCGCCGCCCGCGGGCTCGTGCCAGAGGTCGCCGGCCTATCGCCGATGGAGGCATCCGACCTGGTCCACGAAGAAACGTCCTACCTGGCCAAGCAGGTCGCCCTGCTGGCTCTCGCCGACGGCAAGAACGTCATCTGGGATATCACCATGTCGTCGCGGACATCGACCGAGCGGCGCATCACCGAGCTACGGGCAGCGGGGTACTCGAGGATTGACGCAGTCTTCGTTGACATACCGGTTGAGACGAGCGTCCAGCGCGCGGACGCGCGGCACCGTGCCGGACACGATGAGTACCGTGCCGGGCATGGCCTCGGAGGCAGGTTCGTCCCGCACGACGTGATCCGCGCGCAGCAGGATTCACAGCTCGGCAGCGTCAACAGGAAAACGTTCGAGGATGTCAAGCACCGCTTCGATAGCTGGTCCAGGTACGACAACTCAGTTAACGGACGTGACGCGGTGCTCGTCGAGCAGAGCCGCGAAGACGGTCTGAGCGAGGAGGCCAAATGACGAGCAACGAAGTCACTGACTTGCTGGCAGCGCTGCGAGACGGCACGTTGAGCCTGGACGCCGTGGCGCAGCGGTTCCGGGATCGCTCCTGGCCGCGAACTAAGCCGCCAGCGGCCCGGACCTATCTTGAGCTAGCCGCCCGAGCGCAGCAGGATCCGGATCCATATGTTCCCGGATCCTTCGATGACGTTGCGGCGGCTTATCACCGCGGCGACATCACCGATGATCAGTACGACGCACTGGCCCAGGCAATGGCTGAGTCAATAGCGGGCTGAGGACCCGGGCGGCTCGGCGGGTGACGGTCAGGCCGAGTGAGCGGGAAGCAGGCGTGATCCCATGATCTCGAAGACTTAGCTGGGCTATTTCCCCTTAAGTCTTCGAGATCATGGACGCTCAGCAGGGAGACAAGGAGACAGGGTGGCCGGTCGCCGGGTCGGGACCAAGACGTTCCTCGCCCAGCGGCCGGCTTCCCGCCGGGTTATGGTCGAGATCTGCCTGTCGTGCAATCGCCCGTCGCGGACGACGGCAGCCGGGAGATGCCCCTGAAGGGAGAACCGGCCGTGAGCACCGTAGATGCCAACGTGGAGATTGCCGAAGACCCGGTGAAGATCGCAGCAGATCCGGCCATCGCGGAGGGCCTGGAGCTATCGCAGGCGCGGGACGCGAGAGTCGGCGCCATGACGGTCCGCCGGCTGCTGCCGCTGCGGCTGCGCCGCAGCGTCGGGGCCTGGTGCTTCATCGACCACTACGGGCCAATGTCGGTGGACGGCGTCACCGGCATGCAGGTGCCGCCGCATCCGCACATCGGCCTGCAGACCGTGACGTGGCTGCTGGCCGGGAACGTGCTGCACCGCGACAGCCTGGGCAGCGAGCAGATGATCCGGCCCGGCCAGCTCAACCTGATGACCTCGGGGCGCGGCATCGCGCACGCGGAGGAGTCGCCAGCAGAGCACGATCCCCAGTTGCACGGCGTCCAGCTCTGGGTGGCGCTGCCGGACGCCAGCCGGCACGCTGACCCGGCGTTCGAGCACCACCAGCAGCTGCCGCAGGCCGCCCTGGGCCATTTCGAGATCACCGTGTTCCTCGGTGAACTGGCCGGCGAGCAGTCCCCGGCCACCGTCTTCTCCGGCATCCTCGGGGCCCAGCTGGCCGCACCCGGCCGCGATGCGCGCGGCTGGCTGCCGCTGGCGCCCGGCTATGAGCACGTGATCTTCGTGGCGGCCGGCTCGGCCGAGGTCGAGGGCACCTACCTGCAGCCTGGTCAGCTGCTGTACCTCGGCACGGGCCGCGAACGGGCCGCCGTGGCCGCTCCGGCGCGCAGCACGCTGCTGCTTCTCGGCGGCGTTCCGCTCGGGGAGCAGCTGCTGATGTGGTGGAACTTCGTCGCCCGCACCCCCGGCGAGATCGAGGCGGCCGCCGCCGACTGGCGCGCTGGCCGGTTCGGCGCGGTCGGCGGTTACCGCGGCGACCCGCTGCCCGCGCCGCCGCTGGACGCCGCGCGGCTGCGCCGCCGCAGTGACCGCCCGGGGTAGGGAGCGGGCCGCTAGGCAGAACTACTCAGGCCGGGATAGGTAGCAGGGCTCAGGCGCCGGCCGCGCCGCTGCCGGCATCCTGACCGCATGAGAACTGCACTGGATGCCAGGGAGCCCGGCCGATGAGCGGGTGGAAGATCGCCGGGATCGTCCTCGCGGCGATGCTGATCGGGGGAGGCCTGTTCATCGGCGGCGTGCTGGTGATCGTGCTCGTGGGCCTCAGCCGCTACGGGAGCAGCAAATGATCCGGCGGCTGCGGCCGGTCCGGCTGGCCGACCGTGGCGCGCTGGCCGCCCTGGTACTTCCGGCTGGCTACGTCGCCGTCCCGTACCTGGTCGGCATCTTCGCGGTGCGCGGGTCGCCGCGGCCCGCTGACCTGCTCCTGCTGGCCGGCCTCTACCTGAGCTTCATCGGCCGGATCCTGCTGAAGGACTTCCGCGATGTCCGCGGGGACGCGCTGTTCGGCAAGCGGATCTTCCTGGTCCGGCATGGCCGCCGGCGCACCTGCCAGTTCAGCGCGTGCTGCTGGCTGGCCGGCACCGGGGCCATCCTGGCCGCGGCGCGCCAGCCGACCGTCGCCCTGGTCGTGACCGAGGCCGGCTGCCTGGCCGCAGCCCTCATCGCCCTGCATGCCCTGTCCGCGGACCGGGGCCCGCGCCGGGACGAGGCGCTGATCTCGGCCATCGCCATCCTCGGCCGCGGGATGATGCTGATGCTGCTGGTCTGCCTGTCGATGCGGGCGGCGCACTGGCCTTCGATGCGCCAGGACGCCATGCTCGCCGGACTGTGCGTGGTCACCGCCGACCAGGGGCGAGCGGCAGGATGTGCTGGACGCGGTGACGGTAGGCGCGATCGGCTACTTGCTGAAGTCGACGCAGCTCAGCGAGCTGATTACGGCGGTCCGGATGGCCGCGTCCGGCCAGGCGGTGTTCACGCCGGGGCTGGCCGGCCTGGTGCTCGGCGAGTACCGGAGGCTGGCCGGCTCCGCCGCGGGCGCGGGAGGCGGGGCGGCCGGGCCGGCCGCGACGCCCGCTGGCAGGTCGCCGGCGCCGGTACTGACCGAGCGGGAGACCGAGATCCTGCGGCTGGTCGCGACCGGGCTGACGTATCCGCAGATCGCCGCCAGGCTGACGGTCTCGCCGCGGACAGTTCAGAATCACGTGCAGAACACGCTGAGCAAGCTGCAGCTGCACAACAAGGCCCAGCTCGTCCGCTACGCGCTGGAGCAGGGGGTCGGCGGCCCGGGATCGGGATGATCAGCCCGGGGCGGGGTAGCGACTGGGCAACGGGCTGCGGAAGGCAGCTATACCTAGTTAGCAGATCGATATAGTTTGCTGCCAACGGCCCGCTGCAGTAGGAGGAAAGCCGTGGCACTGCCGGACTTCTTCGTCGCTGGCGTCCCGAAGGCGGGCACCACAGCCCTGCACGTGGCCCTGGCCGGCCATCCCGCGCTCTACCTGTCGACGGTGAAGGAGCCGAAGTTCTTCCTGACCGACGGGCCGCCGCCGGCCCAGGGCGGCCCCGGCGACGCCAAGACCTACCGCGAGCACATCTGGCAGCTGGATGCCTACGAGGCACTCTTCGACCCCGCGCCGCCAGGCACGCTGCGCGGTGAGTCAACGCCGTTCTACCTCTACAGCCGCGCGGCACACCAGCGGATCAGGACTCTCATCCCGGCGGCCAGGCTGATAGTCGTACTGCGTGATCCGGTGGAGCGCGCGCACTCCAACTGGACGCACCTGTGGTCAGCGGGCCTCGACCCGGTCAGTGACTTCGTCCGGGCGTGCGCCGAGGAGGACCGCCGGATAGCCGCGGGCTGGGCTGACTTCTGGCACTACACCGCGCTCGGCAGGTACGGGGAGCAGCTACGGGACCTGTACTCGGTGTTCCCTCGCGAGCAGGTCCTGGTGCTCCGGTACCGGACGCTCATCGACCAGCCGGCCCGGACGCTGGACCAGATCTGCGCCTTCCTCGGCGTGACCGAGGGCGTGCTGACCGAGATGCCGCGGGAGAACGTCACTGCTCATCCGGATCCGTCCCTGCGGCACCGGGCCCTGGCCAGGGCGGTGCGAGCGGGCAGCGCGGTCACCGCCGCGCTGCCGCATCATGCCGAATCGGCGATGATGGATCACCTGGAGCGCATCCTGCAGCGGGACGCGGCCCCGCGCAAGCCCCTGACCTGGGAGGAACGGCAGGCGCTGATTCCCAGGTTCGAGGCCGACGTGCGGCTGCTCGAAGCCCTGACCGGGCAGGATTTCAGCGACTGGCTGATGCCGCGCGGCGACTCAGGCGGGCTGGTCGGAGCCAGGCCGTCCGGGCAGCGGCAGGCCCGCAACGGGCGGCCGCGCGATCTGTGACCGCGGGGCCAGCCACCGGCGGCCGATCGGGTCAGCGCAGCTCGGTGCGCAGGTCGTGTGATCCGTCCGGCTGCGTCAGCTCGTAGTACAGCCGGTACCGGCCGTCGCCGACGTCCACGATGGCGAGATAGCGAAGGCCGTACGGCGGCGCGGGTGACTGCGCGGCCGGCGCGGACCCGACGGCGGCCAGCGCGTCCGGAGCGGCTCCGGTGGCCACCCCGGTCCGCTCCTCGAAGTTCTCCGCCGCCGTCGCGCGCCCGTCGTAGTAGGCCAGCACGCCCGCCGGCGTGAACTGCACGGCGGTGACCCGCACTCCGCGCGCATCCCACTCAGCCGGCCGCGGCGCCAGCGCCGTGCCCTGCCAGGTCCAGTTCAGGCCATCGGGGCTGACCGCGTACTCGGTGGTCATCCGGTCCGTCTGCGCGGGGTCGCCGAGCGGGTGCACGGACGCCCACAGGTGCCACCGGCCTTCGTGATGGACGATCACCGGGTCCTTGACGGCACTCGCCTGACTGCCTGGCAGCACCACCGCCGCGGTCCGCGGGTCGAAAGCGCCGGGGTGCGCGGCCTCCAGGACCTCAACCCGCCAGTGCTTGGTGCCATGGGTGGCGCAGCTCAGGTACAGCCGCCAGTGGCCGGCCGGGGTCAGGACGAGGGACGGCCGCTCCAGCGACTCGGCGTCCATCTCGTCCTTGCCGATGGACAGGATGGGCTCGAAGTTCTCGCCGTCTGCCGAGCGGGCGATGACGACCGCGTAGCCACGGCCCTGCCCTGATGGCCGGCGCACCCGGTACGCCAGGAAGATCTCCTGCCCGTACCGGACCGCGCTCGGCGAGCCAGCCCACATCCCCGCGCCGCCCCCCGGCGGCGCGATGGCCACCACCGAGCCTTCCGGCCGCGGCGTCACGGTGGTCACTCGCGTATCAGCCTGTTCCCGGATCACACCGGAACAATAAGCCACGGTCAGCGCTGCCGGGACGATTGCCGGCTAGTCCAGCCAGAATTGCCGGCAATCCCGCTGCGCCGGGGCGGCTTATCGCGAGCGGTCAGGTCTCCCCGGCGCAGGCCCGGGCGCCACTCGAGGCCGATGCGCTCCGGGGAGCCGAGCCCGGCCTCGTTGAGGCCGGGCTCGAGCACGCCCGGTAGCTGATCCGGCGGTCTGGCCCCGCGCTCAGTGAGAGCTGCGGGCCGGCCCGCTGCTCTGCCAGGCCGAGGCACCGGCAAGCGTGGCGGCCTTGGTCTTCTCCCAGTGATGCCTGACGATCTCGGCTGGCGGCTGGTCCAGGGTGCCGAGCCACCGGCGCCCCGCCGACATGAGCGTCATGCTGCCGACCGCGAAGCCGGCCATGAGCAGGACAGTGCCCACGCCAATCAGCTCCGCGCCGAAGATCAGCGGCCCGGTGTTGAGCCTGACGCCGCCGGATGCCTGCTTGTACGCCATCTTGGTTGCCATCGCGCCTTCCCTGTCGTTCTGGAGATTTCCTCACTCCTTCCCCGGCACAGGCCAGCGGGCATCATCCCCCGCAGGTGATTGCGCGGCGCGGCGCAGCTGATGACCCGCGCCGCCGCGCCCGGCCGGCGGCGGCCGGCTTTCCGAGGGGCGCGAGCAGCCACGGCCGGCCGAAGCGTCTACTTCCTGCGCAAGGTGATCTGGCTGGTGCCAGGCTTCACGGTGCAGCGATACCGGTCCGAGCTGCGAGCCCTGCACGACCGCATCGGCCGCGAGGGCTCGTTCACGGCCCGCGCCACCCGATTCCTCATCGAGGCCCGCAAGCCCGGATGACAACGGGGCCGGGCGGTCAGCCTTGCTCCTGCCCGGCCCGGCGGTGGGCCGGCTCGCGTCCCGGCGGCTGCTGCGGCCGCGGCCGGGCCGGCGCCGGGGGGATGGCACGAGCATGCGCCTTCCCGGCGGTGAGCCGCACCTGCGCGCCGTGGTGCAGAATCTGGATCGGCTCGCCCTCGGCCAGGGTGTAGGTGGCGGCGCCGTGGGCTACCTGGACATGAAGGCGCCTGCCCCGGATCAGGATGGTGAAGGCAAGCCTGGCGAGGTCCTCGGGCAGGCGCGGCGCGAAGCTGACGACGCCGTCGTGGTGGCGCAGGCCGCCGAGGCCGCAGACCAGGGCGACCCAGGTGCCGGCCAGGGAGGCGATGTGCATGCCGTCGCGGGTGTTGTGCTCCAGATCCTTCAGGTCCATCAGGGCGGCTTCACCCAGGTAGTCGTAGGCGAGATCCAGGTGCCCGACCTCGGCGGCCATGACCGCCTGAGTGCAGGCCGACAGCGAGGAGTCCCGCACGGTGAGCGCCTCGTAGTAGTCGAAGTTCCGCGCCTTCTGCTCGGCGGTGAAGGCATCGCCGCGCAGTTGCATGGCCAGCACCAGGTCGGCCTGCTTGACGACCTGCTTGCGGTACAGGTCGAAGTAGGGGAAGTGCAGCATCAGCGGGTACTGGCCGGGCGAGGTGTGAGCGAAGTCCCAGACCTGGTGCCGGGTGAACCTCTCGGCCTGCGGGTGCACGCCGAGCTGCTGGTCGTAAGGGATGGCCATCGCGGCGGCGGCGTCACGCCAGCCGGCGGCTTCCTCCGGGTCGATGCCGAGCTCGCGGGCCCGGCCGGGATACCGGCTGGCCGCGTCCGCGGCCGCGGCCAGGTTCTGCTGGGCCATCAGGTTGGTGTAGACGTTGTCGTCAGCGATGGCGCTGTACTCATCGGGGCCGGTGACTCCGTCGATGTGGAACTGTCCCTGCGCATCATGGTGGCCCAGGGAACGCCACAGCCGCGCGGTCTGGGTCAGCAGCTCCATGCCGGGCCCCTGCTCGAACGCCGTATCGCCGGTGGCATCCACATAGCGGAGCACCGCGGCGGCAATGTCCGCGTTGATGTGGACGGCGGCGGTGCTCGCGGGCCAGTAGCCCGAGGACGTGGGGCCGGCGATCGTCCGCCACGCGAAGGCCGCGCCCCGCAGGCCGAGCTGAGCGGCCCGCTCGACGGCCACCTGAAGGGTGCTGTGCCGCCACCGCAGGGCACTGGCCGCGGCGTCCGGCGTGGTCAGGGTAAGGACCGGCAGGATGAACGTCTCGGTATCCCAGAACGTGTGGCCGTCGTAGCCAGGCCCGGTCAGCCCCTTGGCCGGGATGGGGCGGTTCTCCCCGCGCGCTCCGGCCTGCAGCACGTGGAAAAGCCCGAACCGCACCGCCTGCTGCACCTCGGCGTCCCCGTCAACCTGCACGTCGGCGCGGTCCCAGAAATCGTCCAGGTACACGCGCTGCTCGGCCAGCAGGCCGTCCCAGCCTGTCTGCCGGGCGGCGCTCAGCGCGGCCAGCACCTGATCACGGACTCCGGTCAGCGACCGCTCGCCCGACCAGCCGCAGGCGACGAACTTGATCACGCGCAGCCGCTGCCCCGGCTGCAGGACCGAGGTGGCCGTGACCATGCCGCCATCGGGAAACAGCCGCGAGTCCGGCTGAGTGCCGCCCGGCCCGTCGATGAGATGATCCATCGCCGCGCCGACGCGCAGCCCGCTGCGCACGGTCCTGTGCACCAGGACCACGACGGTCCCGCCAGCATCCTGGTACTCGCTGGTCAGGGCCTGGTCCGTAACGGCGCCGCTGCGGGGGTCATCGCCCCGGGCCGGCAGCTGCTCGTTAGCGAGGAGCTCAGACTGAACCGAGATCCGTGCCGGGCCGTCGAGCGGCTCCACGTCGTAGCAGATCGCCCCCACCGCCCGCTGGGTGAACGACACGAGCCGGATGGAGGAGACCCGGACCGGGACGCCGGCCGGTGACACCCACTCGGTACGGCGGCGCAGCGTGCCCGCGCGGAAGTCGAGCAGTCGCTCATGCGCGCGCAGCTCGCCGTAGCGCACGTCGAACGGCTCATCATCGACGAACAGCCGGATCAGCTTGCCGTTGGTCACGTTGATGATCGCCTGCCCGGACTCCGGCTGGTCATAGGCGGCCTCGGCGACCGGCATCGGCCGCAGCTCGTAAACCCCGTTGAGGTACGTGCCCGGCAGGCCATGCGGCTCGCCCTCATCCAGGTTGCCGCGCCAGCCCAGGTGACCATTCGACAGCGCGAAGACCGACTCGGCCTGGGCCAGCAGATCCAGGTTCAGCGCGGTCTCCCGCAGGCACCACGGCTCGACCGTGAATTCCGGCTGGCGGATCACGCGCGGTCCGGCAGCTCGGCGAGATCCGCCACGACGATATCCGCCCCGTGCTCCTTCAGCGCCTCCGCCTGCCCGGTCCGGTCGACCCCGACCACGTAGCCGAATCCGCCGGCCCGGCCGGCTTCCACCCCGGCCAGCGCATCCTCGAAGACCGCCGCCCCGGCAGGCGCCGCGATGGCTATCGAGGGTGATCGCCCGTGAGCTGCCCCCGTGTCCCGCGCTCCCGTCACCATCCGTAGATCCGGGACGGGAGCTCGCGCATCGGCACCTCGTCCGGGCCGGGATAGCTAATCATCAGGACGATGTCGTCCGGGTCCCGCCCTTCGACCACCACGGCCGGGCCGGCCCGGCGGGTAGCACGGTGGGCCGAGCGCTCCGTCAGCGCCCGCTCGCACCGGTTCAGGTCGTCCTGCCCCGCCGCGGTCCAGACGACGTACTGGACGCCGACGGTCCCCAGCGCATGAGCGGCGCCGCTGCCCATGGCACGCAAGATCAGCTGCGTGCCTGCTGCGCTCGTCAGCAGGGCCGCGGTCGGGCTGCTATCAGCGACCTCCAGCCGGAGGACGTTGGCGTAGAAGTCCACCGACCTGCCCAGGTCGTGCACGAACATGACCACCGAGCCGAGCCGGGCACCCTGTGCCATCTGCTGACCTCCGATCCGCGCACTGCGCCGCCGCCACAACCTGCCGCTACCAGTCTCGCCTGCCGGCCGCCAGAATTTGCCCGGCTGCCGATCTGTGCCAGGACGGCAGCCGGTCGTGGCTGGCTCATCTGCTGACATGGCCGGCTAGCCCGTCCGGCCCATCGGGCCGCCCCCCGGCCGAGCGCCAGCGCAGGGTCCGGGCGAGCAGGATCTCGGCGCTGACCGGGAGCCAGCGGGTCCCCAGAAGTGCAGGTCAGCCGCCATCATGCGGTGAGCGGCGGCGAAGTTTAGCACCTGGCGGCCGTTTTGGGATTTTGTGCGCCGTTTAACTGATAAGCCGGGCAAGCCTCGTTAGGCTCGCCCAATGTCAGGCGCTCCGAAGGCCGCCCGCCCCCCGTGCGGCCTTCCCGGTGAGCGCGCACTATTCGGAAAGGAGCCCTTTGGGCCACCACAGTAAGCCATCACGCGTCCGGCTCCCGCATGGAGCAACGATTGCCGCCGCCCCCACGCTGGCTGGCGTGGCCGCGGCTTGTTTGCTGTCCCAGCAGGCCCCGGCGCTGGCAGCCGCCGGGCCAGCCGCGGAGCACACCGCGGTCCTGCCCGCTGCCTTCCAGCGGGGCCCGTCCGCGGCGCAGCTGCTGTCCGCTGCCCGGCAGGCAGCGCCGCGCAAGCGGGCAGCCGCCGCCGCTCCCGCCTCCTACACCGTCCGGCCGGGCGACTCGCTGTCCGCGATCGCCGGCCGCGTCTATCACGATGCGGCCGCGTGGCCGGTGCTCTACTGGGCCAACAAGACCCACGTCCGCTGGGCGGACGTCATCGAAGCCGGCCAGGTGCTGGCCGTTCCGGCCAAGCCCGCCCGGATACCCGACGCGCCCGCGCAGCTCGCGCCTCCGGTACCGGCGGCGCAGACTGCTGCTGACTACCAGCCGCGGCACGCGGTGCCAGCGCCAGCTCAGGCCGATCCAGCGCCGGCTCAGGCCGATCCCGCGCCGGCTCCGGTCCAGGCCGCTGCCGCCTCCTACTCGGGCGCTCCCGGCAGCTTCCAGGCCTGCGTCATATCGCGCGAGAGCGGCGGGGACCCGACCGCGGTGAACCCGAGCAGCGGCGCCGGCGGGCTGTACGGCTTCCTGCCCTCCACCTGGGCATCGCTGGGCTACTCCGGGCTGCCGGAGAACGCGCCCGTGGCCGAGCAGAACGCCGCGTTCGAGAAGCTCTACGCCGAGGACGGCACCTCGCCGTGGGGCGCCTACGACGGCTGCTAGCTGCGGCGGCCGAGATGGCCAGAGGCCCGGTGACCATGACTGGTCACCGGGCCTCTGGCTTCCCAGTCTCCCTGGTAGCCCCGACCGGATTTGAACCGGCGCTACCGCCTTGAGAGGGCGGCGTCCTGGGCCGCTAGACGACGGGGCCAGGCACTGTCCGAACCGGAAGGCCCGTGCTGGCTATCCGGTTCCAATCCTGAGGAGGATCCACTGAGGCGGGCGCCCCGAACTCCCTCAGGCGGGCGGAAACTGCCATCCCCAGCGGTGACCCAGGCTAGCGCACGACGGCGAGTCCCGCCAAACCCGGCCCGGGCCGCCGCCGGCCGTCCTGATCCTGGCCAGGCAGCGAAATGGACCCGGTGCCGCCCTCGCCATTCGCATAATCGCCGTCAAACGAGGTACCTGCGCCGCATGCTGACATTCATTGTCCTTATGATCGTCATCGGGCTCATCGTCGGCCTCATCGCACGGCTGCTCGTGCCGGGGCGCGACAACATCGGGATCCTGGCCACCATCCTGCTCGGCATCGTCGGCTCTTTCGTGGGCGGCTTCCTGGAGCAGCTGATCGAGTACCACAGGATCGAGAACCACCTGGCCACCGCCGGGATCATCGGCTCCATCCTCGGCGCGGTCGTCGTCCTGCTGATCCTGCGGGTCACCGGAACGGAGCGGGGCCGGACACGGCGCCGCCACCGCTGGATCTGATCGCCCGCTGGCAGCAAAAACGGGTCACCGCCACGGTGCCGCCTGCCTCAGGCAGCGGCTCCGCCGGTGACCCGAAGAAGCTGGGGTACCAGGACTCGAACCTAGACTAACGGGGCCAGAACCCGTCGGGCTGCCAATTACCCCATACCCCACCGGCGCGGACGTTGCCCGCGCGCCAGTGCAGTGTAGCCGAACCCGGCGGGCAGTGGCGAACGGCAGCCCGCATCAGGGCGATGCTGCCGCGGGCGGTCGGACCGGTCCTGGCGTACGGCCAGCTAGTCCTCGTCAGTCACCCTGTTGCTGAGCGTTCCGATGCCGGAAATGGTGACTGATACGTCATCGCCCGCCTGCAGCGGCCCGACACCAGCGGGGGTGCCGGTCAGCAGCACATCCCCCGGCAGCAGCGTCATCACCGCACTGACATAGCTGATCAGCACGCTGATGTCGTGCATCAGCAGGGAGGTGCGCGCGTTCTGCTTCACCTCGCCGTTCACGGTGGTGGTGAGCTCGAGGTCGGACGGGTCGAGGTCGGTCTCGATCCAGGGCCCGAGCGGGCAGAACGTGTCGAACCCCTTGGCCCTCGTCCACTGCCCGTCCCTGGCCTGCAGGTCGCGGGCAGTGACATCGTTGGCGCAGGCGTAGCCGAAGATGACATCCCTGGCCCGGCTCCGCGGGACGTGCCGGCACAGCCGGCCGATCACCACGGCCAGCTCGCCCTCGTAATCGACCCGCTCGGACAGCCTGACCGGGCGGACGACAGCATCCCCCGGCCCGATGACCGAGGTGGAGGGCTTCAGGAAGAGCAGCGGTTCGGCGGGCGGCTCGTTGCCGAGCTCGCGCGCGTGCTCGGCGTAGTTCCGGCCGACGGCGACGATCTTGCTGGGCAGCACCGGCGCGAGCAGGCGCACGTCGGCGACCGGGAACGTGCTGCCGGTGAGCCGGACATCGTCGCCCACGCCGAACGGATGACCGGCGATCTCGGCCACGCTCAGCCCGCCGGCCGGGCCCGCGGCCCGAGCGCCGTCCCCGCTCACCAGGCCGTAGCGCACCTCGTCGCCGTACGCAAACCTTGCGATGCGCATGCCGTGCTCCCCAGCGTCGCAGTCCTCACCTGGCAGCGGTCGCCCGTGCCACCCGGTTCGTGCCACCGGTTCGTGCCGCTCAAAGCGTACTGAGCCGCTACTGGAGGTAGTCCTCCACCTCGGTCTCCGGGCGCTCCTCGGCGCCGCCAGGGTCCACCCCGAACTCTCGCCGGGCCCGCCGCTGCCGCAGCAGATCCCAGTACTGGTCGAGCGCGATCTCGGCCGTCTTCAGCCGGGCCTGTTCCTCAGTGCTGGAAAGCTCACCCGCCGCTAGCTTCTGCCGGAGCTCGTGTTCGGTCTTGATCAGCTCGTCAATGCGGCCGAGGATCTGCTTGTCATCCATGCACATACCGTATGAGCCCGGCCGGGCCTCGCGCGCGCGCACCCCGCCTGGTGACCATTACGATCCGGTTGCCGGAACCGTTCCGTGCCCTGCGCCGCCCGCGGCCGGGGATCCGCCCTGGCACGTACGGTGTACGTTGAGCGTATGCAGCTGACCCGCGAGCGGATCGTGACCGCCGCCGTGGACCTGATCGAGCAGGCCGGGGCCGAGGCGGTATCGATGCGCCGGATCGCCGCCGAGCTGGGCTGCGGCGTCATGTCGCTGTACAACCACGTGCCAAGCAAGGCGGCGCTGCTCGACCACGTCGCCGACCGGGTGATGTCGGGCATCGACTTCAGCACCGTTCCCGGCGCCAGCTGGGAGGACCAGGTCCGGGCGCAGGCCCGGGCATTCCGCCAGATCGCGCGGGCCTACCCGCGATGCACGATGCTGGTGGTCGGGCGGCCTGCCACCTCACCGACACGGCTGCGGCCGGTCGAGCACGCGCTGGCCACGCTGCACGAGGCCGGTTTCGGCGGGACCGAGGCGGTGCAGATCGTGCGCGCCTTCGTGGCCTACATCATGGGGTCGCTGCTGCGCGAGGTGGGCGTCTCGCCGAGCCCGGGCCTCGCCGCGGGCGGAGCCGGCCAGAGCGCGGATGACTGCGCCCGGCCGCTGCCAGGCCCGCCCGGCTTCCCGCAGGTCAGCTACCTGGCCGCGGAGCTGACGCAGCAGGATCACGACGCCGACTTCGAGTTCGGGCTGGATCTGCTGGTGCACGCCGTCGCCGCGCTGCGGCCAGCTGACCAGCGCGGTTAGCCGCCACACCGGTAGCACGGCCCCGGGCGGGGACGGCCCCGGGCGGGGACGGCCCCGGGCGGGGACGGCGCTGGGGGCGGGCACGGCCCGGCCGCTGCGCGGCGCGCTGACGGCGGGCCGGCCGCATTGACAGACGTACAACGTACGTGCTTGGCTCGGGCCAGCGGGACGTACGGCGTACGTAGGAGGCTCGGTTGGCCACGCATGACCTCTACACGACGGATCCCGTGCGGCCCGGCTGGGACGTGCCGATGTCCGGCGAATCACGATTCACCTGGGAGTACGACGAGGGCCGGGAGCGACTGCTCGCGCTGTACCAGAAGGGCAAGGACAAGCAGTGGGATGCCGTCAAGCGGATCGACTGGGAGCTGGATGTCGACCCCTGCGACGTGCTCGGCGTCCCCGACGAGTCGATGGCCATCTACGGCACCAGGTACTGGGACATGCTCGGACCGCAGAACATACGCGAGCTGCGCCGGCATAACGCATCCTGGCAGTTCTCCCAGTTCCTGCACGGCGAGCAGGGCGCGATGATCTGCGCGGCCCGGATCGTGGAGTCAGTGCCGGACCTTGACTCCAAGTTCTACGCGGCCACCCAGACGATGGACGAGGCGCGGCATGCAGAACTGTACGGCCGCTTCCTGCACGAGAAGATCGGGCTCGTCTACCCGATCAACGGCCAGCTGCAGGCGCTGCTCAGCGACACGCTGCGCGACTCGCGCTGGGACATGCCCTATCTCGGCATGCAGGTCCTGATCGAGGGCCTGGCGCTGGCCGCCTTCGGGGTACTGCGCGATATCACCACCAAGCCGCTGCCCCGGCAGATCCTCGCCTACGTGATGCAGGACGAGGCCAGGCACGTCGCGTTCGGGCGGATGGCGCTGCGCGACTACTACCGCCAGCTGACCGAGGCCGAGCTGCGCGAGCGCGAGGACTTCGTGATCGAGGGCTGTTACCTGATGCGGGACCGGCTGCGCGGTGATGAGATCTGGGACAACTTCGGCATCCCGCGGGCCGAGATCCGCGAGCTGACCGAGGGGTCGGATTACAACAAGGCATTCCGGTCCCTGCTGTTCAGCCGCCTGGTCCCGTGCGTCCGCGACATCGGGCTGTGGAGCGAGCGGCTGCAGCAGGCCTATGCCGAGATGGGCGTGCTCGACGCGGCCAGGGCAGACCTCGAGGCGCTCATGCGTGCCGATGAGGAGATCGCCGAGCGACTCGACGCCGAGCGATTCGCGGCCGAGGAAGCAGCCAGGGCGGCCGAGGTCGCCGCGGTCGTGGCTGAGGGCGCGGCTGGCTAGTCAGCCGCGCGGTGCCGGCCGCAGGCCTGCCGCCCCGGCGCCCGCGGCGATGCCGAGCGCAAGCAGCGCCGGGATCCCGAGTGCTGCCGTGAGCCCGACCGCGCTGGCCACGCCGCCGATCAGCACCGGTCCGCCGAGCAGGCCGGCGTACCCCATGCCGGCCACCCGCGCGATGCCGCCGGCCGGGCGAGCCGGATCGGCGTTCCCGGCCGCCGACAGCAGCTGGGGAAACGTGCACGACAGCCCCGCGCCGAAGACGGCGAAACCAGCGACCACGACCGCCGGGCTGTGACTCAGCAGCGCACCGGTCAGACCGGCCGCGGCCAGCAGGCCGCTGCCGCGCACCAGCACCGCGGGCCCGAACCGCAGCGCCAGCTTGTCGCCGGTGAGCCTGCCGAAGGCCATCGTGACCGAGAATGCCGCAAACCCCAGGGCCGCGAAGGCAGCCGACGTCCCCAGGTTGTCATGCAGGTAGACCGCGCTCCAGCTGTCGGCCGCGCCCTCGCCGAGCAGCGAGCACACGGCCAGCAGGCCGAGAAGCAAGAGCGGCGAGGCCCAGCGCAGTCCCGTACGGCTGACAGCGAGGCGGGAGACCCGGCCAGCCGAGGCGGCGGGACCGCCGGAATCAGCGGCCCGCTCATCCCCGGCCCGCTCATCCCCGGCCCGCTCATCCCCGGCCCGCTCATCCCCGGCCCGCTCGTCCCCGGCCCGCTGACCTCCGGCCGGCTCCCCGGGCGCCGGGGCCGGCCGGGAATCAGCCAGCGCCCGGCCAGCAGCACAACCCCGGCCAGCGGCAGCCCGGCCAGCACGAAGTTGACCGCCGGGCTCACGCCCGCCCAGGCGCACAGTCCGCCCAGCAGCGAGCCGGCCAGCGCGCCGAAGCTGTAGCAGGCATGGAACGACGACATCAGCGGGCGGCCGAAGCGCTGCTGGACCTGCACGGCCTGGGAATTCATCGCCACGTCCATCAGGCCGCTGAGGCCGCCGAACGTGAACAGCGCGGCCATCAGCACCGGCAGGTCCGGGGCGAGGCCGGCCGCGATGGGCAGCAGCGCGGCACCGGTGCCGGCCGCGACGGCAGTGGCCCTGCTGCCGGCCCGGTCGATGACCCGGCTGGCCAGCGTCACCAGGGCGACGAGGCCGATCGGAGCGGCGAGCAGGGCCACGCCGAGCATGCCGTCGGACAGCTGCAGGCTGTGCTTGATAGCCGGAATCCTGGCTAGCCAGCCGCCGGATGCGAGGCCGAGTACGGCGAAGAAGGCCACCACCGCCACGCGCTGACGCCGCGGGCCGCGGGGGACCGCAGCGAGGCGCCCGCTGGTGCTGACCTCATCAGTCAGGCGGCCGGGGCAGGCGAGGGGGGCACCCCCGGCATTTCGGGACTCGATGACCTGGACAATACAAGGCGGGCAGCAGTCGCCGCGATCAAGCCAGCTCGCGGCAGGCACGACCACAGCCGGAAAGGACGCGCATGACCAGCGGCTACTCGGCGCTGACCGATCTGGAGTGCTCCCGGTGCGCGGCGCGCGCCGATGCGGCGAAGCTGCAGGGCACCTGCGCATGCGGCGCCCCGCTGCTGGCCAGGTACGACCTCGGCCGGGTGGCTGAGCTGGCCGGCCCCGGCGTTATCGCGGCCAGGCCCGGCTCGCTGTGGCGTTATCACGAGCTGCTCCCGGTGACCGGGCCTGCCGCGGTTGTGACCTTCGGCGAGGGCATGACGCCGCTGCTCGCCATGCCCCGGCTGGGCGCCGCGATCGGGCTGCCGGGCCTGCTGATGAAGGACGAGAGCCCGCTGCCGACGGCCACCTTCAAGGCACGCGGCGCCGCCGTCGGGGTGTCGCGTGCTGCCGAGCTCGGAGCCGCCGGGGTCGCCATGCCCACGAACGGCAACGCGGGCGCCGCCTGGGCGGCCTACTGCGCCAGGGCGGGGCTGCCCTGCCTGGTGGCCATGCCGGCGGACGCGCCCGAGATCACCAGGTCGGAATGCCAGGCGGTTGGCGCGCAGACCCGGCTGGTCGACGGCCTGATCGGCGATGCGGCGAAACTGGTCGGCGCCGAGCTGGACGGCCGGGACGGCTGGCAGGACGTCTCGACGCTGCGTGAGCCGTACCGGCTGGAGGGCAAGAAGACGATCGGCCTGGAGATCGCCGAGCAGCTGGGCTGGCGGGTCCCGGATGTCATCGTGTGCCCGGTCGGCGGCGGCGTCGGCCTGATCGGGATCTGGAAGGCGCTGCTGGAGCTGCGCGAGCTCGGCTGGATTGACCGGCCGCTGCCGCGCCTGGTGGCCGTGCAGTCAGCAGGCTGCGCGCCGGTGGTGCGGGCCTACGAGCACGGCTCGGCCAAGACGGAGCCGTGGCCGGATGCCAGCACCGTGGCCTTCGGCCTGACCGTTCCGGCCCCGCTGGGCGGCTTCCTGGTGCTGGACGCCGTCCGGTCCACCGGCGGGACCGCGGTGGCCGTGACCGACAGCGAGCTGCTGGCCGCGCAGCGGCAGGTGGCGCGGGCCGAGGGAACGTGGGTCTGTCCCGAGGGAGCGGCCTGCTTCGCCGGGGTCGCGCAGCTGCGCCAGTCCGGCTGGCTGGCCGGCAGCGACGAGGTAGTCGTGCTCAGCACCGGCGCCGGGCTGAAGTACCCGGAGACGATGCCGGGCGCCGGCGCGTGACCGGCCCAGCGTGACCGGCCCAGCGTGACCGGCCCAGCGTGACTGGCCCAGACTGACCGGCCCGGTGCGCGGCTGGCCGCGTCGGGCGCGCGGCTAGCCTGCCACGCGCTCGGCGATGTCGTCGCCGATTTCCGGGGTCGAGCGGGCCGCCCAGGCACCTTGGCGTTCCAGCAGGTCATCGGCGACCGCCTGCTCGATGCGGGCCGACTCGGCGGTCAGGCCGACGTGCTCGCACAGCATGGCCGCGGACAGGATGGCCGCGGTCGGATCGGCCTTCTGCTGGCCGGCGATATCGGGCGCGCTGCCGTGCACCGGCTCGAACATGCTCGGGGATGTCCGCTCGGGGTTGATGCTGGCGCCAGCGGCCAGGCCGATGCCGCCGGCCAGCGCAGCGCCGAGGGCGGCGAGTATGTCGCCGAACAGATTGTCCGTGAGGATCACGTCAAACCGGTCTGGCTGGGTGACGAAATAGTTCGAGGCCGCGTCCATGTGGCAGTACTCGGCCGTCACCTCGGGGAAGTCACCGGCCTGCGCCTCCAGGGTCCGCTGCCACAGGTCGCCCGCATAGGCGAGGACGTTGGCCTTATGCACGAGCGTGAGCTTGCGCTGCTGCCGCGCCTCGGCGCGCTGCAGCGCGTACCGGGTGACCCGGCCGACGCCGAAGGCCGTGTTGACGCTTTCCTGGGTGGCTACCTCGGCCGGCGTGCCCTTGCGGGTGAAGCCGCCGGCCTCGACGTAGGGGCCCTCCGTGCCCTCCCGGACGATCAGCATGTCGATCGACTCCGACCGCATGCCGGCCAGCGCTGACGCGACCCCCGGATACAGGCGGACCGGCCGGAGATTGACGTACTGGTCCAGCTCGAACCTGAGCCGGAGCACCAGGCCGCGCTCGAGCACGCCGCTTGGCACGCTCGGGTCGCCGACCGCACCGAGCATGATCGCGTCGTGCTCGCTGATCTCGGCGAGAACCGAGTCGGGCAGCATCTCGCCGCTGCGGTGCCAGCGCTCCGATCCGAGGTCATAGCTGGTCGTCTCGATCGCCGGGCCGGCCACCGCGACCCTCAGCACCTTGATCGCCTCAGCGACCACCTCCGGGCCGATGCCATCGCCGCCGATCACTGCTATCCGGATGCTGCGCGCCGCCACGGGAGTACCTTACTGGCCAGCCGGCGCCCGGTGCCAAGCCCGGCCAGCGTCAGGCGGCTACCCCTGCCCGGTTGGCTGCGCCACGGCGCCGCCGCTGACATTAACGGCATCCGGGACGAACTCACCGGCCAGCGCCAGCCGGACGGACTCCGCGACCTGGGTACCCGCCTTCTCCTGCGCCTCATGCGTGCTGGCCCCGAGGTGCGGCGTCACGACCACGTTCGGGAAGCTGAAGAGCGGGCTGTCCGTGCAGGGCTCCGTCGCGTAGACGTCCAGCGCCGCGCCGGCCACCCGGCCGTCAGTCAGCGCGTTCGCGAGCGCCTGCTCGTCCACGATCCCGCCGCGCGAGGCGTTAATGATCCTGACCTCGGGCTTGACCAGCCGTAGTGCCCGCTCGCCCAGGATCCCCGTCGTCTCGGCGTTGCGGGGCAGGTGCACCGTGATGAAATCAGACTCCGCGAGCAGCTCATCGAGGCTGACCAGGCGCACGCCGATGCCGGCGGCCGCGGCGGGCTCGATATAGGGGTCGTGGGCGATCACCGTCATGCCGAAGGCCGCGAGCCGCTGGGCGACCAGCGCGCCGATCTTGCCGAGGCCGAGGATGCCAGCGACCTTGCCCTGCAGCTCCACGCCGGTGAACAAGGCGCGCTTCCAGGCGCCGCCCTGCAGCGAGGCCATCGCCTGGGGGATGTTCCGCGCGAGGGCCAGGAGCAGCGCGACGGCGTGCTCCGCGGCGCTCACGATATTCGACCGCGGCGCGTTGACGACCATGACGCCGGCCCTGGTGGCCGCCTCGACGTCCACGTTGTCAAGGCCGACCCCGGCCCGCGCGACGACCCGCAGCCTGGGCGCGCGGGCGATGGCCTCAGCGTCGATCTTCGTGGCGCTGCGCACGATGACGGCGTCGGCATCGGCGAGAGCGGGCAGCAGCTTGCTCCGGTCGCTGCCGTCGGTATAGCGGATCTCGAAGCCGGATTCGAGCTCGGCGATGCCGGCCGGAGAGCTCCTCGGCAACAAGGACGATCGGTGCGGCCACGGGTCCTCCGTCAGCATGGGGCGGAACTGCAGTGTACCGGCGCCCCAGCCCGTCGCTCAGCTGGCCGGGGCCGGCGCCTCCGGCAGCGAGGCCGTCGCGTCGGGGGGCAGGGCATCCGCCGGGATGCCCCGCCCCGGCGCCGGCGCAGCCAGGAAGACGGCCGCCGCGGCGGCTGACCGGTCATCGCCGCGGCCCGCCCGGCGCAGCCGGTCCTCGCGGGCCAGCGCCGCCTCGATGCCCGTCGCCGCCATCGGCCTGGCGACCAGGTAGCCCTGGCCCCTGCTGCAGCCCATCGCCCTGAGCATCTCCAGCTGCTTCGGCTGCTCGATTCCCTCGGCCACGACCTCGATGCCGAGGCCATGGCCGACCCGGACAATGGTGCGGGTGAGCATCGCGAGCACGGCGTCGGTGCCCAGTCCGGCCACGAACGACGGGTCGATCTTGATGATGTCGACCGGCAGCTGGCGAAGGTAGGCCAGCGATGCGTAACCGGTGCCGAAGTCGTCAATCGCTAGCCGGATGCCACGGCGCCGGAGCCTGGCCAGGCTGGCCACGATCGAGTCCGCTCCCTCGATCAGCACGCGCTCGGCGACTTCCAGGATCAGCGCGGTGGCGGGCAGGCCGCTGTCGTCCAGCGCCGCCAGCACGGTGTCGGTGAAGCGCGACGCGCCGACCTGCCGGAGCGAGAAATTCACCGCGAGGCCGATCTCCCAGCCTGACTCCCGCCACCGGGCCACCTGCAGGCAGGCGTGCCGGAGCACCCGGTCCCCGAGCGGGACGATGAGCCCGGAATCCTCGGCCACGCCCAGGAACTCGCCCGGCGGCACCTGGCTGCCGTGCCGGGACCAGCGCACGAGCGCCTCCACCCCGGTGACCCGAGAGGTGTCGAGTTCCACGATGGGCTGGTACTCGATGCCGATGCTGCCCTCGGCGACGGCCGCACGCAGGTCGCTGGTGAGCTCCAGCCTGCGCACGACATCGGAGTGCATATGCGAGGCGAACACCTCGACCCGGCCGCCGCCGCTCGCCTTGGCCCTGGACATGGCCACATCCGCGTTGCGCAGCAGGTGCTCGGACTCAGCCGGGAGCGCGAGCGCCACCCCCACGCTCGCGGTGAGCGAGATATCGCGGTCGGCCACCCGGAACGGCTCAGCGGCGATGCCCCCGGCGAGGCGCTCGGCGACATCAACGATCTCCTGCGGGCTGATGCCGCTCTCGATCAGAACCGCGAACTCGTCCCCGCCCCAGCGGGCCACCGTGTCCTGCGGCGGCGCCACGGCCCGCAGCCGCAGCGCCGCCTGCGCCAGCAGCAGGTCAGCTGCGCCATGGCCGACCAGGTCGTTCACCGCCGTGAATCCGTCCAGGTCAACGAAGATCGCTCCGGCCTCGGCGGGCGGCTCGCTGCCCGGCTGGCCGGTCCTGGCCAGCAGGTCCTTGGCGCGCTCCTCGAGATAGGCGCGGTTCGGCAGCCCGGTCAGCCCGTCGTGGAAGGTCAGGTGCGTCACCTGCCGGCGCAGCGCCACCTGGTCGCTCACGTCCCGCGCGGTGATCAGCAGCCGCTCCGGTGCGCCGCGCTCCCGGTAAGGCGAGATCGCCGCCTCCACGTGCTGCCAGGTGCCGTCCGCCGACCGGACCCGGCAGGAGAGCCTGCCCGGCGCCGGTGACCCGCGGCCCGCGGCCCGCGCCGCGCGGATCGCGCCGGCCCGGTCTTCCGGGTGCAGCAGCGCGGATAGCTGAGTGCCGAGCAGGCTGGCCGGCGAGTACCCGTAATGCGACACAGCCGGGCTCACGTACCGGATGGTGCTGTCGATGTCACACAGCAGGACCGCGTCGCTGGTGCGGTCGGCCAGCTCGCGGAACTGCCGCCCCGACTCGCGCACATGCAGGGCGGCGGCACTGACCTGCCGCAGCAATCCGGCCAGGCGGACCGCCAGCAGGAGCACGGCAGCGCAGATGACGACCACGACGGCCGGAGCCAGGCTGGCGCCGGTCAGCGACCAGATGAGGGTGACCAGCGCGGCCGCTGCCACGCAGCCGGCGGCCGCCCAGACGGGGAGCTGCGGCTCGCTGCCCGGCATGTCCCGCTGGCCGGGCCGATCGCGCCGGCCCGCGTGATCGGGATCAGGGCGATCCGCCCCGGCGTGATCGGGCGCGGGCTGATCCGGGACCGCGGCAGCCTGGTCAGGTTGCTCCGCCTTGTTCCGCCTGGCCGCGGCGCCCAGCAGGACCGGAGTCGCCGCCAGCAGGCAGATGCTCGCCAGCCAGGCCACCAGCGGCCAGGTCCCCGGGTGCGTCCCGCTAGTCCTGGCCTGGACGGCCAGGAAGTCTCCCGCCGTGGCGGCCAGCAGCGCCAGGAAGGGGGGCAGCCCGATCCATCCGGCCCGGACCGCGACCACCAGGACGCCGCCGAGCACCACCAGGTCAGCAAGCGGGTGAATCAGGCCGACCGCGAAGGTCCCTGCCCCGACTTGCGCCGTTTCATAGGCGGGCCGGAGCACGGCCAGCCAGCCGAGGATGAACAGCGCCGCTGCCAGCAGGCAGGCGTCCGCGACCCGGGCCAGGCTGCCCTGGCTCAGCCCGCGCATGGCCGTCCCGGCGTGGCCGCGCTCCGCTTCCTCGGATTCGGCGCGGGTCAGCCGCCGTACTGCCGGGCGCCGGGCAGCCAGCCGCCGCGCCGCCTCGATCCGGCCGGGTGCCTGCCGCCCGGCCACCGGCCGCAGGGCCAGGCCGTCGCCAGGTGGCTCGGTCCGGTCCGGGGCGCTGGCCCCGGAGCCGAGACTGACCAGGCCCGCAACGAGGACCGGGAGCGCCAGCAAGCCGAGCAGGTCGGCGAGCGTCAGCGGACTGATCATGCCGGTGATCGGCCCGGTGTCGAGGTTGACGGCGATGAAGGCGGCGCCCCAGGCCGCGGCTGCCGCCGCCAGCCAGCGGCAGGCAGCCGAGCAGGCCGGGTAGCGCCGCGCGGCGCGCAGCAGCACGGCGACCGCGGCGGCGGCCGCGACCGATCCGGCTACCGTCCACAGAGCCGCCGCTGCGCTCATCGGGCGCCGCCGACCGCATCCGTGCGCACCTGTCCTCCTCCTTCGCGTCTTGCGTGGTGTGAGCGCGGCCATCGCGGGCGCTGGCTTGACTAATTCAGCAGTGCCCGCGGCTCCGCACTGAGCAACGGCAACGCACAGCCTGCCGTGTCCTGACCTACCGTCACGGGCAGCCTGATCGCGCAGAGGAGGACGCGTTCTCGCAATGCGATCTGGTCTTAACCCTACGTGCCTAAGGTCACGCTTCGATTGAGGAAGGGCGTACAGAGGGAGACAACTGAAGCGCCGGGATTAGCGGGACGGCAGTCACATCTGATGATTGCGGCCGGTTCAGGACCGGCCGCTGGCGGGCTGCCGCGAGCCCGGCACCGGGCCGATCCCGGGATAGACCGGGACGGCCTGCGGCAGCTGCCCGCGGCTTCGGAGCCATGCCACGGGGAAGTCAGCCGAGCCGCTCCATGATGAGCTCGCGGGCCCGCGTCGCGTCCGCCTGCCCCCTGGTCGCCTTCATCACGGCGCCGACGAGCACTCCGGCCGCGGCGGTCTTCCCGGACCGGATCTTGGCGACCACGTCGGGATTCGCGGCGATCGCGGCGTCCACCGCCGAGAGCAGCTCGCCGTCGTCGCTGACCACGGCGAGGGAGCGGGCCGCCACCACCTGGTCGGGGTCGCCCTCGCCCGCCAGCATGCCGTCCAGTGCCTGCCTGGCCAGCTTGTCATTGAGCGCGCCCGTCGCGACCAGCTCCGCGACCCTGGCGACCTGAGCCGGGGTGACGGGCAGCGCGGCCAGCTCGACGCCGGACTCGTTCGCGCGCCGCAGCAGCTCGCCGAGCCACCACTTGCGCGCGTCGGCGGGCGCGGCGCCGGCCGCCACCGTCTGCTCGACCAGGTCGATCGCCCCGGCGTGCCGCAAAGCGGCCATGTCGAGGTCGGGCAGCTCCCACTCGGCCTGCAGCCGGGCCCGGCGCGCGGCCGGCAGCTCCGGGAGAGCCGCGCGCAGTTCCTCGACCCAGTCCGGCGACGGCGCGACCGGCAGCAGGTCGGGCTCGGGGAAGTAGCGGTAGTCCTGCGCCTCTTCCTTGCTCCGGCCGGAGGTGGTGGTGCCCGTGTCCTCGTGCAGATGCCGGGTCTCCTGCACCACCTTCTGGCCCGCGTCCAGCACGGCTGCCTGCCGCTGGATCTCGAACCGGACCGCCCGCTCGACTGACCGCAGCGAGTTGACGTTCTTGGTCTCGGTCCGGGTGCCCCAGGCGGACGAGGCCGGCGCGATCGAGACATTCACGTCGCAGCGCAGCGATCCCTCCTCCATCCGGACGTCCGAGACGCCCAGGGTCCGCAGCACGTCGCGCAGCTCGGTGACGTAGGCCCGCGCCACTTCCGGCGCCAGCGCGCCGGTGCCGGGCACTGGCTTGGTGACGACCTCGACCAGCGGGATCCCGGCCCGGTTGTAATCGACCAGTGAGTAATCAGCACCGTGGATCCGGCCGGTGGCGCCGCCGACGTGCAGCGACTTCCCGGTGTCCTCCTCCAGGTGCACGCGCTCGATGCCGACCCTGACGTGCTGGTCGCCGACGCTGACGTTGAGCCAGCCATCCGTGCAGAGCGGCTCGTCATACTGCGAGATCTGGTAATCCTTCGGCATGTCCGGATAGAAGTAGTTCTTCCGGGCGAACCGGCACCATGAGGCGATGCCGCAGTTCAGCGCCAGGCCGATCCGGATCGTGTACTCGATCGCCGCTACGTTCGTGACCGGCAGCGAGCCGGGCAGGCCCAGGCAGACCGGGCAGACGGCCGAGTTGGGCTCGGCACCGAAGCGAGTCGGGCAGCCGCAGAACATCTTGGCCGTGGTGCCCAGCTCCACGTGCGTCTCCAGCCCGATCACGGGCTCGTACCTGGCCACCGCGTCGTCGTAGGCCACCAGCGTGGCTGGCTCGGTCATGCTGTCCCACACCTCCCGCCCTGCTGCCGCCCCGCAGCCTCGTCCAGCGCGGCGATCCCGCTCGACTGCGCAAGCAGCGGGCCGCCCCAGTGCTGCTGCAGCGCCGCCTCGACGGCCGCGCCGACCCGGTAGAGCCGGTCATCGGCCAGCACCGGCGCCATGATCTGCAATCCCACCGGCAGGCCGTCCTCGGGCGCCAGCCCGCAGGGCACCGAGAGGGCCGCGTTGCCGGCCAGGTCGGACGGGATCGTGCAGAGGTCAGCCAGGTACATCGCCATCGGATCGTCGGCCCGCTCCCCGATCGGGAACGCCGTGGTCGGGGTGGTCGGCGAGACGAGCACGTCGGCCTGCTCGAACGCGGCGTCGAAGTCACGGATGATCAGCGTCCTGACCTGCTGGGCCTTGCCGTAGTACGCGTCGTAGTAGCCGCTGGACAGGGCGTAGGTGCCGAGCATAATCCGCCGCTTGACCTCGGCGCCGAACCCGGCCTCCCTGGTCAGCGACATGACCTCGTCGGCGCTGCGGGTGCCGTCGTCGCCGGCCCGGAGCCCGTAGCGCATGCCGTCGAACCTGGCCAGGTTGGATGAGGCCTCGCTCGGCGCGATCAGGTAGTAGGCCGGCAGCGCGTAGCGGAAGTGCGGGCAGGAGACCTCGACCACCTTGGCGCCCAGCGACTCCAGCAGCTCGACCGCCTGGCCGAACCTGGCCAGCACGCCCGGCTGGTAGCCCTCGCCGCCCAGCTCGGTCACCACGCCGACCCGCAGCCCGGCCACGTCGGCCTGCCGGGCGGCGGCCACCACCGGGGGCACCGGCGCGTCCACCGAGGTGGAGTCGCACGGGTCATGCCCGGAGATGGCCTCGTGCAGCAGCGCGGCATCGAGCACCGTCCGGGCCAGCGGGCCCGGCGTGTCCAGTGACGAGGCGAACGCCACCAGGCCGTACCGCGACGATCCGCCGTAGGTGGGCTTGACCCCGACGATGCCGCAGACCGCGGCCGGCTGGCGGATCGACCCGCCGGTGTCGGTCCCCATCGCGAGCGGGGCCTGGTACGCGGTGACCGCGGCCGCCGAGCCGCCGGACGAGCCGCCCGGCACCCGGCTGAGATCCCAGGGGTTGCGGGACGGGCCGAACGCGGAGTTCTCGGTGGACGAGCCCATCGCGAACTCATCCATGTTGGCCTTGCCCAGCAGCACGACGCCAGCCCGCCGGAGCCGCGCCGTCACGGTCGCATCGTAGGGCGGCTGCCAGCCCTCCAGGATGCGCGAGCCGCAGGTGGTCGGCATGTCCGCGGTCACGAAAACGTCCTTCAGCGCCAGCGGCACGCCGGCCAGCGGCCCCAGCGGATCCCCCGCTGCCCGGCTCGCGTCCACGGCAGCCGCGGCGGCCAGCGCGCTCTCCCCGGCGACGTGCAGGAATGCGTGCACCCGTGAGTCGGTGGCCGCGATCCGGTCCAGGTGCGCCCGGGTCACCTCGACGGCCGATATGGTGCGGTCGGCCAGGATCGCGCCCAGCTCGGCCGCGGTCAGCCTGGTCAGCTCGCTGCTCATGGGGTCAGTCCTCACCGAGGATGCGCGGCACCCTGAACCGGCTCTGCTCAGCCGCAGGCGCCTGGGACAGGGCCAGCCCGGCCGGCAGGCACGGCAGTAGCCTGTCCTCGCGGAACACGTTCACCCGGGGCACGGCATGAGTCGTCGGCGGGATCTCGTCGGCGGTGACTTCCTGGACCCGGGCTACCGCGGCGACGATCACGTCAAGCTGGCCGGCGAAGTGGTCGATTTCGTCCTCGGACAGCGCCAGCCTGGACAGCCTGGCCAGGTGCGCCACCTCGTCGCGGGTTATGGACATGAGGGCCATCCTAGAGGCCGGCCCGATGGCCAGCCGACGGCATTAACCCCGTCGTAACGCCGGGAGCTCAGGACAGCCAGCCGGCCGGCGGCTTGACCGGCTCCGGCGCCGGGGCCGGAACGACCGGCTGACGGTCGCCGGGGATCGGCATCCCGCCGTCGAGCGTCAGCCACGCCGTCGCCGAGGCCGCGTTGAGCGGCCTGCTGAAGAACCAGCCCTGGGCGGCGACGCAGCCCATCGCGTGCAGCGCGCTCGCGACCTCGGCCGACTCGACGCCCTCGGCGACCGAGCGGATGCCCAGGGCCCTGGCCAGGTCCACGATGGACTTCACGATCACCTCGTCGTCCGGCGAGTCGAGCAGCCGGCTGACGAACGAGGAGTCGATCTTCACTTCGCTGATGGGCAGCCGCTTGAGCCGCACCAGCGAGGAATAGCCGGTGCCGAAGTCATCGAGGCTCAGCGCGACGCCGAGCGCCGCGAGCGACTCCGCGGTCGCGACGGCGTGCGCCGGCTCGCTGGTGAGGACCCGCTCGTCGATTTCCAGCAGGATCGCGTCGGGCGGCAGGCCGTGCCGCTCCAGCCCGTACTCGATCGTCTCGGCAAGGCCGTTCCCGAGCAGGTCGCGGGCGGAGATGTTCAGCGAGACCTGAACGCGGACGCCGTCGTGCCACCAGGCCGCGGCCTGCGCGAGCGCCATGTCGATGACGCGCGCGGTCAGTTCGCGCATCAGGTACGACTGCTCGACCAGCGGGATGAACTCCCCCGGCGTCATCATCCCGCGCACCGGATGCTGCCAGCGCACCAGCGCCTCCATGCCGGCCGTAAGCCGCTCGCCGAGCAGCACCTTCGGCTGGAAGTGCAGTTCCAGCTCACCGCGGTCCAGCCCGCGGCGCAGGTCACCGAGCAGCGCGAGCCTGGCCGGGGAGTTGCGGTCGGAGTCCGCTACGTACCGCTCCACGCCGCTGCGGCGCTCCTTGGCCAGGTACATTGCCACGTCGGCGTGCTGCATCAGCTGCTCGAAGCTGGTCGCGTCGTCCGGGTAGAGCGCGATGCCCACGCTGGCCTCGATGTCGAACGACATTCCCTCCAGCCGGATCGGCTCAGCCAGCGCCGCCCGCAGCCGGACGGCGACCTCCCGCGCCGCGCTGGCTTCCTTCACCGAGGGCAGCAGGACGGCGAACTCATCGCCGCCGAGGCGCCCGACGATATCGCCGGGGCGCACGCTGTGCGTGAGCCGGTGCGCCACGATCCGCAGCAGCCGGTCGCCGACCGCGTGGCCCAGCGTGTCGTTGATCTCCTTGAAGCGGTCCAGGTCGAGCAGCAGGAATCCGGCCTTCGCGTGCGTGCCCGCGGCCTGCTGGAGCGCGTCGCCGGTCCGCCGGGTCAGCAGCTTGCGGTTGCACAGCCCGGTCAGCTCGTCATGATGTGCCTGATGCTCGCGCTGTACCGAGATCGCCGCGTTGATGTAGATCGCGGCCAGCGGGAAGCCGAACAGCAGCACCAGCAGCGCCGAGCTCGCCGCCATCACGATCGCGACCAGCGGCGCGGTCGCCAGCAGGACCAGGCTGACGAATCCCTGGTACGGCAGCGCCGCGCGCAGCGTCCTGATCACCGGCGTTCGTGCGTGCAGCGCGACAGCCGTGCCGACCAGGAGGAAGTTGACCGCGAAGTACACCAGCCCGGCCAGCATCACCGCGGGCAGGTCCCGGCCGACGATGTGCAGCGGATGGGCCGGTGATGGGTGCAGCCCGGCCGCCTGCATCGCCAGCCCGGCGGCGGTCATGGCGATCGTCACCTGGGCCGCGTTGAAGGCCACCCGGTGCAGCGCGCTCCGCTTGGCCAGGCCCACGGCCAGGGTGGCGACCGCCAGCAGCAGGACGCCGACGGGGAAGCCCCAGTACAGCATCGCGGCGAAGCCGAAGGTGAGCGAGGCTACGGGCGCCTCAGGGCCCGACCGTCCCGGCATGATGATCGGCCAGATCTCGCCCACCACGACGAGCATGGCGACCAGCCAGAACAGCGGGTGGCCCAGCAGGTAACGAGCCACGCCAGCCAGCCGCGTCATGTCCCAGGCGAACACAACAGCGCCGGCCGCGGTCACCGTGGTCAGGTGAATCCACAGCGGCGAACCGGCCCGCGGGCCGATGTCCCTGGTGTCGTTCGGATCCCTCATAGGCTTCCTCGTCGGGCAGCCGGTCTGATGCGCATGCGGGCGCCGGTGCTTATCCAGCGTACGGCGAAAACCGTACTTCCCGAAGCCAATTGCATACTATCTGTTACAACCGGTCAGGCGATCGCTGTCTAGCTACCATGCCGGCCTCCGTTCATGCGCTGCCGAAAGCTGCCGGTCCCTCTGAGAGCAACACGAGCAACCCTTCCTCGTCCAGTACCGGCACGCCGAGACTGGCCGCTTTATCGAGCTTGGAACCCGGATTCGCCCCGGCCACGACAAAGCTCGTCTTCTTCGACACCGACCCGGAGACCTTGCCGCCCCGCTCCTGCACGGCCTCGGCGGCCTCATCCCTGGTGCGGCCGGACAGCGTGCCGGTCAGCACCACCGTGACCCCGGCCAGGAGGCCCCCGGCGGTCCCGCCGTCCGCCCCGGCCGGGCGGGGCGCGCCGGTAAAGCCCGGCTGAGCCAGCTGGACGCCGGCCGCGCGCCACTTGTCCACGATCGCGCGATGCCAGTCCACGCCGAACCAGTCCCGCACCGACGCGGCGATCGTGGGCCCGACCTCGTCGACCTCGACCAGCTCATCGACCGACGCGGCGGCGATGGCGTCCACCGAGTCGAACGCGGCGGCCAGGGCCCGCGCGGCGGTCGGGCCCACGTGCCGGATGGACAGCGCGACCAGGATCCGCCAGAGCGGCCGGGTGCGCGCCTCCTCCAGGTTGCGCAGCAGTTTCCCCGCGTTGGCCGTGAGCGTGCCCTGCTTGCTGACGAAGAACGGGCTGCCCGCCAGCGCGGCGGCGGTCAGCGCGAAGATGTCACCCTCGTCCTGCACCAGGCCGCTGTCCAGCAGGGCCACCGCGGCCTCGTAACCGAGCACCTCGATGTCCAGCGCGCCCCGGCCCGCCAGGTGGAACAGCCGCTCGCGCAGCTGGGCCGGGCAGGACCGGGTGTTGGGGCAGCGCCAGTCGATCCCGCCGTCCTCCCTGACCAGCTCGGTGCCGCAGGCCGGGCAGGCCGCCGGGAAGTCGAACTCGCGCTCCGCCCCGGTCCGCAGGTCCGTGACCGGCCCGACGACCTCGGGAATCACGTCGCCGGCCTTGCGCAGCACCACCATGTCGCCGATCAGCACGCCCTTGCGCCTGACCTCGTCGGCGTTGTGCAGCGTCGCGTTCTCCACCGTGGAGCCGCTGACCTTGACCGGCTCCATCACGGCGAACGGCGTGACCCGGCCGGTGCGGCCCACGTTGACCCGGATGTCGAGCAGCCGGGTGGTGACCTCCTCCGGCGGGTACTTGTAGGCGATGGCCCAGCGCGGCGCCCGGCTGGTCGCCCCGAGCGCCCGCTGCACCTCCAGCGTGTCGATCTTGACGACGACGCCGTCGATCTCGTAAGCCGGGTCATGCCGGTGCTCGCCGTAATGGGTGATGAAGTCGCGCACCGCATCCAGGTCGTCCACGACCTGATAGCGGTCGCTGACCGGCAGTCCCCACTCGCGCAGCCGCCCGTACCAGCCCGACTGGGTGGCCGGCGCGGCCGGCGGGGCACCCGCGGCGCCCGGTACCGGCATGCCGCTGCCGCCGGTGTCCTCGCCGGGCACCGCCAGCCCGTGCACGATCAGGCTGAGCGGCCGGGTGGCGGTGACTCGCGGATCCTTCTGCCGTAGCGACCCGGCGGCCGAGTTCCGCGGGTTCGCGAACGGCGGCCGGCCGCGCTCTCCAGCCGCTCGTTCAGCGCGTGGAACGCCGCCACCGGCAGGAACACCTCGCCGCGCACCTCCAGGGTGTCCGGCCAGCCGGACCCGGACAGCCGGGCGGGCACCGCGGCGATGGTCCTGACGTTCGGGGTCACGTCCTCGCCGGTCACCCCGTCTCCCCGGGTCGCCGCGCGGACCAGGAGACCGTCCCGGTAGACCAGCGCGATGGCCAGCCCGTCGATCTTCAGCTCGCACAGGTACGGGCCCGAGCCGCCGAGCCGCTCAGCCCGCGCGGCCCAGCTGTCCAGCTCCTCCGCCGAGAACGCGTTGTCCAGGCTGAGCAGCCGCTCCAGGTGCTGCACCGGGGCGAAATCGGTGGAGATCACGCTGCCGACCTTCTGGGTCGGTGAGTCAGGCGTGCGCAGCTGCGGATACTGCTCCTCCAGCGCGCGCAGCTCCCGCATCATCGTGTCGTACTCGGCGTCGGAGACCAGCGGCGAGTCCAGCACGTAGTACCGGTAGTTGTTCTCGGTGATCCCCGCGGCCAGCTCGGCATGCCGGTGCCGGACCGCCGGCTCCGGGTCGGGGCCGGGGTCAGCGGGCGCTGCCATCCCGGCTGGCTGCTCCGGCTCAGTCACCGCGCGCCCTCCTCGATCATCTCGGGCGCGATGCGCGCCGCCTCCCGGCAGTGCGCCAGTGCCGCGTGCGCGGCGGCCGGCGACAGCCCGGCCAGCCCGCAGGCTGGCGTGATCACCACCTGCCGGGCGAGGCCGCCGCGCGGCAGCCCGGTCCGGTGCCACAGCGTGACCACCGCCGACGCGGTCTGGCGCGGCGCAGGCGATTCCGGGGAAGGCATCCGTTTCGCGTCTGCGGTGGGCAGGGCGCCCGCCAGCAGTCCCATGCCGCCGTCCGCTGCCTCGGCGACCGTATCGATCTCGCTGCGCCGCAGCTGCTGAAGATCGAAGCTGGCCGCGCCCGCGCCCGCCTCCATCACCAGGCGAAACGGGAACTCCGGAGCGCAGCTGTGCAGCACCGTGAATGACCCGGCGGCGGCGAGCACATCGCGCAGGCGGCCCGCGGCGATGGCCGCATCGACCGGGCCTACCGCGGTCAGCCCGCTGGCTGACGGCACTCCGCCGGCCAGCACCCGGGGCAGGGCTGGCTCGTCCAGCTGCAGCACGACCGTCGCGGCCGGCAGCCGCCTGCGAACCTCAGCGACATGCGCGGCGGCGCCCTCGGCCAGCGAGGCGGTGAGGTCGGCGACCGCACCCGGATCGGTGAGGGCAGGCTCCATGCTGCGGCTCAGCTCCAGCGACGCCGCGAGCGTCCAGGGCCCGCAGACCTGGACCTTGAATGCGCCCTGGTAACCCTGGCCGGCTTCCTCGGCGGCGTCCAGGTCAGCGGACCGGAATCCGGCCGCGCGGCGCAGGTCGCGGCCGGGCCGGGCGGCGAGCTTCCAGCCCTGCGGCGTCGTCTCGGCCGACAGCCCGACGAGCAGCGCCGCGGTCCGGCCGATCATGTCGGCGCCCGCGCCGCGGCCGGGCAGCTCGGGCAGGTGCGGCAAGTCCGGCAGCTCGCCGAAGACCACGGCGCAGGCCTGCGCCGGATCATCACCCGGCATCGAGCCGATCCCGGTGGCGCTCCCGGCCGGCCACGGGAACGGGCTCGTGGCCGCGCTGTCCTGCGCGTTTCTTTCCTGCACGGTTCGATCCTGCACGGTGCTGAGCTTAGTGACGACCGGCGACATCATGCGCTGGTCATTGCCAGCGCCGGCAGGCCCGCGCCGCGGCGCGCCCCCGCGACGGCGCGGCGCGAGCTTGCTGTCCTAGCTCCTCGGCCCCTGGCTCCGCTCGTACCAGGGCAGCGCCTCTTCGGGGATCTCGGCGGCGACCTCGGGTACTTCCTGCCGGACGTACCGGCCGGCGATCAGGCGGGCCTGCTCGGCAGTGCCGCTCGGCGCCCGGTGCCGCAGGAAGGTCCTGTGCTTTTCTTCCTGGCGAGAGCCGACTGTCACGACAATGGCCGCGTAGAGGATCAGCAGGAATCCGGCAACGGTCACGAATGCGCCTATTCCGATGATCAGCGCCAGTAGTCCGTGGATGACCATGCCCCGAGCCCTCCTCACCCGGCACGGATACAGAGAGGCCTAAGGTCCTTGCGCACCCATGCACCCGGACTGCTAGGCTGAGCCCCATGGATCCTGCCGTTCGAGCCATCCCAACCTTCGGGATATACCCGATGGTCGCACCCTTGACCGGCAGATGCAATGGGATATCCCCATACATTGGCACAGTACATATGAACCCTACGGATCTATGCATTCCAGCTATAGGTATGGTTGGTATCTCCGGGATTTCTGGGAGGTCAGATGCCTGATCCGCTGTACCGGCAGATCGCCGAAGACCTGCGCCAGCAGATTGAGTCGGGTGAGCTGCCCCCCGGCAGCCAGCTGCGCACCGAGCTGGAGCTCAGAGAGCACTACGACGCGTCCAGGAACACCATCCGGGACGCCGTGAAACTGCTCATCACCCGCGGTCTCGTCGCGACAAGGCCAGGCCAGGGCACCTTCGTCGTCGACAAGATCGAGCCGTTCACCATCACTCTGGATATCAAGACCGGTTTCGGCGAGGGCGAAGACACCGCCTACGCCACCGAGGTAATAGCCGGGGAACGAACTCCCGCCGTTTCTGCTCCGCGCATCGAGATCCAGCCGGCGTCCATGGCTCCCGAGCTCGGGCTTGACGAAACTGCCATGGTGGTCAGCCGGCACCAGCAGCGCTTCATCGACGGCATCCCGTGGTCGCTGCAGACCAGCTTCTATCCGATGCACTTCGTCGAGCAGGGGGCCGGCCAGATCATCGTGGCCCGGGAGATGTCCGATGGGGTCGTGCGCTATCTCGAGGACGTCCTGAGCATCAAGCAGGCTGGCTGGCGCGACAAGATCACCGTGCGGGCTCCCGACCAGGTCGAGACCGCGTTCTTCCGGCTGCCCCAGGACGGCCGGGTGCCCGTCTTCGAAGTCCGCCGGACAGCCTTTCAGGAATCAGGCACGCCGCTTCGGGTGACAGTGACCACATTCCCGAGCGACCGGAACGAGTTCATCCTCACGTCCGGCGACGTTCCCGATAACGCACATCCAGGCGCCGATGACAACGCGCTGCCCGTTGAGGGCAGCGCCTGAAAACAAGCCGACGCCGGTATGGCGGCTCCATACCCGGCTCGCCACCGGCGATCGGCCGGGACGGCCTGACAGGACCAAAGATCACATGAGCATCCGTGGGCCAGGCGCTGAGCCGGCCCGCGGGAGGGGTGGCCACGGGAGGCGTCCCGCGGTTTGGCGCTAGCTGAGAGGAGGAGGTGTGATGGCAAAGAGATTTGGTCGCCCGTCGCTGCAGTACCGCTACGAGCACTACGACCCCTGCTGATCGGATGGATATGCGCTCCGGTCCTGGCCACGCTCACCTAGCGAGCTGACCGGTCCGGTTCAACGCCACCGGCGCTGGTTCTCAGCCTGAGCCACTGCACAGCGCCGGCGGCGGCGGGCAGCAACATATCGGCCTGCCGGGCGGCGGGTGACAGGAATGACGTAAGTGGCCGGTGCGACCGGCGTCGTGCCGCCTGACATGCTGCCGTCGGCTTCGTGACCAGGTGTAATGACGAGCGGACAGAGCCGATTACGAGTTAGGCCCGACGTTGCGGACGCCGCTCCGGCGTCTCCCGGGGCCAGCCGAAGGAGGCGCCATGGCCAGCCGTCATGCAAACCCCTCTGCGCAGTACCGCTACGAGCACTACGACCCCTGCGGGTGACAGTGACGCGGTCTGCGATCCGAGCCGGCGGATGACCGGTAGCAGTTCGGCGGCCTGACGGCCGAATATGTAGGTATGCCGCAATGGCCGTTACAACTGCGCCGCGCCGCTCTCGATCACCTCGATGACATCGTCCGGCTCTTCGATGAGGCTGCCTCGTGGCTCAGGAGCAAGAACACCGATCAGTGGGCCAGGCCATGGCCGAACCGGGCCAGCCGCGACAGCCGGATCCTGGCTTCGCTGCAGGAGGGCAAGTGCTGGATTGGCTGGGACCGCGGAATCGCCGCGGCGACGATCACCGCAGATCCCGACGAGGATCCCTACTGGTCTGGCAGCCGGCCGACTGAGCCGGCCGTCTACATCCATCGCCTGATCGTCGGCCGGGCCTACGCCGGGGCCGGGCTCGGCGCCGCGCTCATTGACTGGGCGGGCCGGACGGCTCGGCACGAGTACGGATCCCGCTGGATCCGGCTCAGCGCATGGACGACCAACGATCGCTTGCATGCGTATTACCTGAAGCAGGGCTTCTCCCTGTGCGGCTTTCACGCCGATGACGGGTACCCATCGGCGGCGCGCTTCCAGAAGCGCGCCGCTCTCGCCCGGCGGTCCGGATCGGGCTTGTTCATTGCGCCCGACCGGCTGGGCAGGTACTGCTGAGCGAGCCCGCGGCGCCCGCCCGTCCTGCTGCCTGGCGGGAACCCTATCGAGCGGCAGCGATCGTGCCGCTGCCCAGGACAACCTCGCCGGCGTAGAGCACGGCCGCCTGGCCCCTGGCGATGCCGCGGGCGGGCTCATGCAGCCTGATCTGCCAGCGATCGCCCTCCGGCCAGCAGGTGGCCGGCTGGGGCTCGCCGTGGGCGCGCAGCTGGACCAGGCAGCCGGCCGGGCCATCGGGCGGCGCGCAGCCTGACCAGACCGGGCGGGTGACCTCGATCGCGGTCACGTCCAGGCCGCTGGCCGGGCCGACGGTCACGGTGCCGGTGACCGGCTCGATGTCCAGCACGTAGCGCGGCCTGCCGTCAGCCGTCGGCCGGCTGATGCCGAGGCCCTTGCGCTGGCCGACCGTGAAGCCGTAGCTGCCGTCGTGGCTGCCCACCACCGTGCCATCCGGCTCGACGAGCTGGCCGGGAGCGCTGCCCAGATGACCGCGCAGGAACTTCCTGGTGTCCCCGTCGGCGATGAAGCAGACGTCGTGGCTGTCCGGCTTGCCGGCCACGCCGAGACCGCGCTCGGCCGCCTCCTTGCGCACCTGGTCCTTGGTCGAGCCGCCGAGCGGGAACATCGCCCGCTCCAGCTGCTCGCCGGTCAGGACGGCCAGCACGTAGGACTGATCCTTGGCCGCATCGACGCTGCGCACCAGGCGCCGCGGCCCGGCGGCCGGCGGCGGCGGGTCGAGCCGGGCGTGATGGCCGGTGCAGACCGCGTCGAAGCCGAGCGCCACCGCCCGGTCGAGCACCGCGGCGAACTTGATCTTCTCGTTGCAGCGCAGGCACGGGTTCGGCGTGTTGCCGCGCGCGTACTCGTCGACGAAGTCGCGCACCACGTCCTGGTGGAACCGCTCGGCCATGTCCCAGACGTAGAACGGGATGCCGATCACGTCGGCGGCGCGGCGCGCATCCCGCGCGTCCTCCAGCGTGCAGCAGCCGCGCGCCCCGGTGCGGTAGGAGGACGGGTTCCGGGACAGGGCCAGATGCACCCCGGTGACGTCATGGCCGGCGTCGGCCGCCCTGGCCGCGGCGACGGCGGAGTCGACGCCGCCGGACATGGCGGCCAGAACGCGCAGAGTAGTCATCGCCAGCCAGGATATGCGCCTGCCAGCGCCCGGCCACCGGCCCGGCCGGCCCCAGTCAGGCAAACCCAGTCAGGCAAACCCGGTCAGGCAAACCCGGTCAGGCAAACCCGGTCAGGCAAACTCGGTCAGGCGGCCGGCTCTAGCCGGGTGCTGCGCCTACCGGGCGGCGCGCCGGGCGCGCTCCACCACCTCGGCGATGACCGCGCCGAGGGCGTCCACGTCGGCCTGCGTGCTGGAATGGCCGAGCGAGAACCGCAGCGACCCGCGGGCTCGCTCCTCCCTGGCGCCCATCGCGAGCAGCACGTGGCTGGGCTGGGCGACTCCGGCGGTGCACGCGGATCCGGTGGAGCAGGCGATGCCCCGGGCGTCCAGCAGCATCAGCAGGGCGTCGCCCTCGCAGCCGGGGAAGGAGAAATGGGCGTTGCCCGGCAGCCGGTCCGGGCCGGGCGGCGGACCGTTCAGTATCGCGTCGGGCACCGCGGCGAGCACCTGGCTGATCAGGTCATCGCGCAGCTCGGCTATCCGCTTGGACTCGCCCGCCCGGCGCATGGTGGCCAGCTGAACGGCGACCGCGAAGGCCCGGATCGCGGCAGCGTCCAGGGTGCCGGAACGGACATCACGCTCCTGCCCGCCGCCGTGCAGCACCGGGACTGGATCGGTGCCCCTGGCCAGCAGCAGGGCGCCGACGCCGACCGGACCGCCGATCTTGTGCGCGGTGATGGTCAGCGCCGTAGCGCCGGACGCGGCCAGCTCGACCGGAAGCTGGCCGGCCGCCTGGACGGCATCGCTATGGAACGGAATCCGGTAGTCGCGCACGACCTCGGCCAGCTCGGCAACGGGCTGCACCGTCCCGACCTCGTTGTTCGCCCACATCACGCTGACCAGGGCCACGCTGGCCGGGTCCCGCTCGATGGCCGTCCGCAGCGCCGCCGCGCCCAGGCGGCCGCTCGGCTCAACCGGGACCGGCTCGGCCTCGGCATGCTCGTGGCTGGCCAGCCAGGCCACGGTGTCGAGCACCGCATGGTGCTCGGTCGCCGTCGCCAGCACCCGCCGCCTGCGCGGATCCTCAGCCCGCCGGGCCCAGAACAGCCCCTTGACCGCCAGATTGTCAGCCTCTGTACCGCCGCTGGTGAAGACGACCTCGCTCGGCCTGGCTCCGTAGGCCTCGGCGATCTGCTCTCTGGATTCCTCGACGACACGGCGCGCCCGGCGCCCGGCATTGTGCAGCGATGAGGGATTGCCGACCCGGGCCAGTTCCTCGGTCATGGCCGCCAGGGCCTCGGGCAGCATGGGCGTGGTCGCCGCATGATCGAGGTAAACCGGGGAGCCCGGCTGATGCCAGGTCTTCGCGGGTGCCTGCGGGCGACCGCCAGCGCCGTCAGTGTCTGCCATGATGAGCCAAGCCTAGTCGTGATCGCCTGAGTCCGGCTGGCCGCGGCCGGGCTGGCCCGCCCGGCCGGCCGCTCAGCCCTCGGCGCGCTTCTGGATCCCCTCGATCAGCTGCGGGACAACCTTGAACAGGTCGCCGACCACGCCGAAGTCGGCCAGGTCGAAGATCGGCGCCTCTGGGTCCTTGTTGATGACCATGATGGTCTTGGCGGTCTGCATGCCGGCCCGGTGCTGAATGGCGCCGGAGATCCCGACCGCCACGTACAGCTGCGGCGAGACGGTCTTGCCGGTCTGCCCGACCTGGAACTGGTGCGGGTACCAGCCGGCGTCGGTGGCCGCGCGCGAGGCGCCGACGGCGGCGCCGAGCGAGTCGGCGAGCTTCTCGATCAGCGCGAAGTTCTCCCCCGCGCCCACCCCGCGGCCGCCGGAGACCACGATCGAGGCCTCGGTCAGCTCCGGCCGCTCGCTGCGCTCGGACACCACCCGGCCGGTGACCCGGGCTGACCGTCCGCTGTCGCTGATGGTGAAGCTGACCGGCTCGATCTCGGCCGCGCCCGGGGCCGGCTCCGGGGTGACGGCATTGGGGCGGACCGCGACGATGGGCTCGGTGGCGCGTGCCTTCGACTGGACGATGATCGAGCCACCGAAGATCTGCTGCTCGGCGACGAATCCGTCCGCCAGGCCGGTCACGTCGGTGAGCACGCCCCAGCCGGTCTTGACCGCGAGCCGGGCCGCGATCTCGCGTCCCTCGGTCGTGGACGGCAGCAGCACCGCTGCCGGATTCTTCTCGGCGACCAGCTGGGCCAGCAGCTCAGCCTTCGGGGCCACGACGTAGTCGTCAAAGTCCGGGTTGTCCGCGACATACAGCCTGGCCGCGCCGAACTCGGCCAGGCGGTTCCGGCTAGCTTCGGCACCGGGTCCCGCCCAGACCGCGGAGGGCTCGCCCAGCCCGCGGGCCAGGGTCAGCAGCTCGGTCGTGACCTTCTTGACGACCTCGCCGTCGTGGTCGGCCAGAACCAGGATCTCAGCCATGTGGGGCAGCCTTTCCGCCAGTGGCCTGTGCTCAGGTGAACTTGTTGCTCAGGAAAACTCTGCTCGGCCCGGCAGGGCCCGGGTAAGCCTCTGCTCAGATGAATTTGCGCGTGGCCAGGAACTCCGCCGCGCCATTGCCGCCATCGCCCTCGTCGGTGATGATCGTGCCCGCCTGCTTCGGCGGCCGCTTGGCGAAGCTGACCACCTCGGTGCCCGATGCGGCCAGCCCGGCCCGGGCCGGGTCGAACCCGATATCGGCCAGCGTGAGCGTCTCGACCGGCTTCTTCTTAGCCGCCATGATTCCCTTGAACGAGGGGTAGCGGGGCTCGTTGATCTTCTCCACCACGCTCAGCACAGCGGGCAGCGCGGCCTCGACCGTGTCATAGCCGTAGTCAGCCTGGCGGTGAATCGTGATCGCCGAGCCGTCGGTCTGCACCTGGCTCGCATACGACAGCTGCGGCACGCCGAGCCGCTCGGCCAGCATCGCGGCCATCAGTCCGGTCCGCGCGTCGGTCGACTCCGACCCGAGGATGACCAGGTCGAATCCGATCCGGCCGAGGACCTGCGCGAGCACCGCCGAGGTGACCAGCGCGTCTGACCCGTGCAGCGCCGGGTCGGACACGTGCACCGCCTTGTCCGCGCCCATCGACAGGGCCTTGCGGATGGTCTCGGCCGCCTTCTCCGGGCCCATGGACAGGATGGTGACCTCGCCGCCGTTGGCCTCCTGCAGCCGCAGGCCCTCCTCGATCGCGTACTCGTCCAGCTCGTTGGGCACGGCATCGGCCGCGTCGCGATCGACGGTGTTGTCGGCGGCCTGGAGCGTCCGCTCCGACCAGGTATCAGGAACCTGCTTCACACAGACGACGATGTTCATGAACGGCGGCCGACCTCCCTCTGCGGCAGCTGCGGCCCTCGCCCCAGCTGCGCGTGCCTATCTATGCGGCGCTTCACCATACGGCCCCGCGGCCCCCCGCCGCCCGGCGCCAGGGTAAAGCCTGCCAAATGCGCCAGCTCACGCCTACCCCCGGGTCGCCTGCGGCGGCTGGCCCGGTGCCAGCATGACCTGCCGCATATGTTACTCGCCAGTAAGACGGCGGCGGCCGACCCGGCCGGATGCCCGTGCGTCCCGCGCTGCGCCGCGCCCTCAGCCCGGGCGCCTCGCCGCGGGCCTCAGCCCCGCTGCTCGGCTGCCTCGACCACGTTCGCGAGCAGCATCGCCCTGGTCATCGGCCCGACGCCGCCGGGCATCGGCGCCAGGTAGCCGGCCACTTCGGCGACCGCCGGGTCGACATCACCGGTCAGGCCGGCCTCTGTCCGGGTAATGCCGACATCGAGCACGGCGGCGCCGGGCCTGACCATGTCCGGCGTGAGCAGGCCGGGCCGGCCGGCCGCGGCCACGACGATGTCGGCCTGGCTGGTATGCGCGGCCAGGTCCCTGGTACCGGTGTGGCACTGCGTGACGGTGGCGTTCTCGCTCTTGCGGGTCAGCACGAGCGCCAGCGACCGGCCCACGGTGATACCGCGCCCGATCACCGTCACGTCCGCCCCGGCGATCGGCACGTCGTAACGGCGCAGCAACTCGACGATGCCGTGCGGCGTGCACGGCAGCGGACCCGGCTCGCCCAGGACCAGCTTGCCCAGGTTAACCGGATGCAGCCCGTCCGCGTCCTTTGCCGGATCCATCAGGCTCAGCACCCGCTGGGCGTTCAGGCCGCCGGCAGCGGCAGCTGGACGATGTACCCGGTGCAGGCCGGGTCGGCGTTCAGCTCGGCCACGGCCTCCTCGACCTGCTGCTGGCTGGCGTCGGCCGGCAGGTCGCGGCGGATGCTGACGATGCCGACCTGGGCGCAGTCACGGTGCTTCCCGGCCACATAGGACCGGCTGCCCGGATCGTCGCCGACCAGGATCGTGCCGAGGCCGGGCGTCCAGCCCGCCTCGGTGAGCTTGGCAACGCGGCTGGTCAGTTCGGCGCGGATGGCGGCAGCGGTGGCCTTGCCGTCCAGGATGGTCGCAGTCATCGTCCTCTATTCTGCCCGACGCCGCGCGCCCCCCGGCCGGCGGCGCCCGCGGCGCGGTGCCGCTCCCCGTCCTTCCTGCTGCGGGCCCGGCCGCCGCCCTGTTCGCGGCATGCTGGGTCAGGGCAGGGATGGCGAGCCGCCGCCGTGCATCGCATCCCGGCCGCCCACGTGCCCGGCAGCTGGCACGTTCCGGGCAGGAAGAGGAGGCAGATTCGATGGCACTCACCAATCTCGAGGTGATCTCGGTCCCGGTCCGCGACCCGGAGCGCGCGAGGCTCTTCTACGCCGGCGCGCTCGGCTTCACCGTCGAGATCGACAGCTTCGACGGGGGCATGCGCTGGCTCACGCTGAGGCCGCCCGGCAGCGGCACCGCGATCACGCTGGTCACCTGGTTCGAGACGATGCCGGCCGGCTCGCTGCGGGGCGCCGTGCTCGGCTGCGACAGCCTGGAGCAGACGCTGGCCGAGCTGGCCGGCCGGGGCGTTGCCTTCCTGGAGGACGAGATCCAGGAGGCCCCCTGGGGCCGGTGGAAGACCTTCGCCGACCCGGACGGCAACGCCTGGATCGTCCAGCAGACCAACCCGGACTTCGGCCGCGCCGGTTCGTGATCACGGCGGACTTGCGCCGCCGGTGGCGGCTAAGCCTCCGCGATCACCGAGAGCGCGGCTATGTCAGTGGTAGAAGTGGCGGACGCCGGTGAGGTAGAGGCTGATGCCGGCCGCCTCGGCCGCGGCGATCACGTCGTCGTCGCGGACCGAGCCGCCCGGCTCGGCCACCGCGCGCACGCCCGCGTCGGCCAGCACCTGGAGGCCGTCGGGGAACGGGAAGAACGCGTCACTCGCGGCCACCGAGCCGCTGGCCCGGTCGCCGGCCCGCGCGACGGCCAGCCTGGCCGCGTCCACCCGGTTCACCTGGCCCATGCCGATCCCGACGCTGGCCTGGCCGGCCGCGAGCAGGATCGCGTTGGACTTGACCGACCGGCAGGCGCGCCAGGCGAACCCCAGGTCGCGCAGGACCCCCGGGCTGGCCGCCGGGCCGGCCGCCAGCCGCCAGCCATCGGCCCGGTCACCGGGCTCGGCCACCCGGTCAGCCGTCTGCATCAGCAGGCCGCCGCTGACCGGCCTGGAGTCGATGGCCGCAGCGGAGCCGGGCGCCGCGCAGCGCAGCAGCCGCACGTTCTTCTTCCTGGTCAGGATGTCCAGGGCGGCCGGCTCGAAGTCCGGGGCGATGACTACCTCGGTGAAGATCTCCGCGATCTGCCCGGCCAGGTCCGCGGTCACCACGCCGTTGGCGGCGATGACCCCGCCGAACGCGGAGACCGGGTCGCAGGCGTGCGCCTTGCGATGCGCCTGCGCCAGGTCCTCGCCGATCGCGATGCCGCACGGGTTCGCGTGCTTCATGATCGCCACGCACGGCTCGGCGAAGTCGAAGGCCGCGCGCCTGGCCGCGTCGGCGTCGACGTAGTTGTTGTAGGACATGGCCTTGCCATGCAGCTGCTCGGCTGTGGCGATCCCGCCGCCGGCCCCGTCGCGGACGTACAGCGCGGCCCGCTGATGCGGGTTCTCGCCGTAGCGGAGCACGTCGCGGCGGGTCCAGAGCGCGCCGGTGACGTCCGGCCAGCCGCTGTCGCTGGCTACCTCGTCCGGCGCGTAGCTGGCCGCGAACCAGGAGGCGACCGCGGCGTCGTACGCGGCGGTGTGCGCGAAGGCCCTGGCCGCCAGGCGGCGCCGCTGCGGCAGCGTGAACCCGCCATCGCGCACCGCGGCGGCCACGTCCTGGTAGGAACCGGGGCTGGTGATGACCGCGACGGTGGCGTGGTTCTTGGCCCCGGCCCGGACCATCGCCGGTCCGCCGATGTCGATCTGCTCGACGCACTCCGCCGGATCCGCGCCGCTCGCCACCGTCTGCTCGAACGGGTAGAGATTCGAGACGAGTAGCTCGAACGGCTCAATACCCAGGTCAGAAAGCTGCCGCTGATGGCCGGGCAGATCGGTCTGCGCCAGCAGGCCGGCATGCACCGCCGGATGCAGGGTCTTGACCCGGCCGTCGAGGCACTCGGGGAAGCCGGTCAGCTGCTCCACCCTGGTCACCGGCACCCCGGCCGCCGCGATCACGGCCGCGGTACTGCCGGTGGAGACGATCTCGACGCCCGCCTCGTGCAGTGCCGTGGCCAGCTCAGCCAGCCCGGTCTTGTCGTAGACGCTGATCAGCGCCCGCCTGATCGTCACCTTGGTCACCGGCCGATCCTCACTTTCCGGCCCTGCACGGACCAGCCGCCCTGGACCATCCGGCCCACGGTCGATACCAGCAGCGAGCGTTCTGCCACCTTGATCCGCTCGTGCAGCGATTCCTCGTCATCGTCATCGTGCACCGGCACCGCTGCCTGGGCCACGATCGGGCCGCTGTCGGTGCCCGCGTCCACCAGGAACACGGTGCAGCCGGCCAGCTTCACGCCATGCGCCAGGGCGTCCCGCACCCCGTGCATGCCGGGAAACGACGGTAGCAAGGCGGGGTGCGTGTTGATCAGGCGGCCGCCGAACCGGCTCAGGAAATCGGCCCCGACCAGCTTCATGAATCCGGCCAGCACGACCAGGTCGGGCTGGTAGCCGGCGCAGTCGGCCGCCAGGGCCCGATCCCAGGCGGCGCGGTCGGTGAAGTCCTTGACCCGCCGGACGAAGGTGGGAATCCCCGCTGCCCGGGCCCGGTCGAGCGCGCCGATCCCGTCCCGGTCCGCGCCCACCGCCACCACGCGGGCGCCGAACGACTCGTCGGCGCAGGCGTCGATCAGAGCCTGCAGGTTCGTGCCCGTGCCGGAGACCAGGACGACCAGGCGTGATTGCATGGCGCCCACGATAAGGGCCGCCGCGACCATGACGGGCCAGCGCCGCGGCCGGCCGGGCTGGCTGCGGCGCGGTCCGCAGGACGGAGGGTCAGCTGGACAGGCCGGGACGCGCGGGCGGCAGGACGCTGCCGGGGGTGCCCGGCAGCGTCCGCCGCCCGCGCGCCTGGCGACGGGGCCTGATCAGGAAGTGAAGCCGCAGAGCGGGGTGGTCAGGAACCCGTAATCGCGGATCACCGATCCCCGGGCGCTGCTGCAGAACCAGCCCGTCTTGGAGAAGAATCCCGCCAGATTAGCCGGGATGTGGTTCGCCGTTCCCGCCGCGTACGGGACCACGTCATACAGGAACCGCTTGAAGGTCGGGGGGAATTTGCTGTCAATGACCGTCTTCGAGCCTGTTCCGCTAGTCGGGGCCTCGCCGTTGATCGAGCGGAGGATCAGCTTGCCGGTCTGGTTGCAGCCGAAATCGTTCTGGCCAGCGCCCGGCTTCTTCTTGCACGCCGGCGAGTGGTACTTGTCGGCGATGTAGGCTCCGGCCGAGAAGGGGAAGATGAGGTTGGCGCTGTCCGTGGAGAAAACCGGCGCGGTGCCCTCGTTCTCTTCCGGCGTCGTGGCGTTGACGCAGCTGCCCGGCGTGGTGACCCCGATCGCTCCCAGGAAGAACGACAGCGTCCCCGAGCCGGACTGCGGCAGGATCGGATCGATCGTGCCTGACTTCCCGCCGAGGTCAGCCCAGTTGTTCGCCGGATGGCCCCCGGTGGCCTGCACGGTGCAGCTGTAGATCTCCGTCAGCTGCTTGGCGGTCAGGTTCGCGGGGGCGTTGGTGACAGCGCTCGTCGCATAGGTGACAGCATCCCTGGCCAGGGTCACGAAGACGATGGACGTTTTGCCGGGATCGGTGGCCTTGCGCGGGCGCGAGGACCGCGAGAAGTCGAAGCACGGGTACGTCTTGCCCTTGTACTTGATCTTCTGCGTGGTCGTCAGGTCCGTGATGCCGGCGCTGGACCCGTCCGGGCGGACGGTCTTGCTGCTGCAGCCCGCCTTCGGCTTGATCAGGGTCGGCGTCGTGATGGTGGGGTCGCTGGGCGGCGTCGCGTCCCAGCTGTAGATGTAGGGGTGCGTAGCGTTGTGGGTCTTGTGCGCGGCGTTGTAGTCGACCGAGAGCTGGTCCAGCATGTTCTGGGTGGTGTCGGACCCGACGCCCACGATGTCGTACGGCAGCGGCGTCACCGGCTTGAGGTGCCCGTTGACCGGGTCGGCCAGGGCCGGGGCCATGGCCAGCGCGGACGCGACAGCCGCAACCGCGGACACCGCGACCAGATTCTTCAGAATGCGCACGCATCCTCCTAGACGTGTAAGCGCGGGGACCACCGATGCGAATGCCCGCACCGACCGGCCGGCAGGCCGACGCGCCCAGAATGCCTCGCACCCGAATCAGCGACAAGAAACGGAATGGGTTATCTACCCGAGAAGTAGGTGAACGATCCAGATCCGGGTAATGAAGCCCCAGCTGAGAGCTTTCACCGACCCGCTCAATAGATCCGGCGCCAACCATTTAAAAATAGGGCATAAACCTCGCGGCCGGGGAACAGCGCTTAAGAAAACGGCAGCCGCCGTTATCCGCGGAATACATCGCTGCCATGTCTGCCGTTAACGCTAGTGCCGTGCGCAGGTCACGATCGCTGAGCACCGGGGCGGACCCAGCCAGGGCGGACCACGGCGGGACTGGTGAGAACCGTGGCCCGGCTAGGGCAGCGCGGAAGGGCCGCCGCGACGACCTGCGGACCCGCCCCGCCGGGGCTGCGGCACGGCGCTCGCGTCGCTGGCCCACGGGTCGAGGTAGATCGTGTGCCCGCTGTCGTCCCTGCCGCGGCCCGGCAGCGGCCCGGGCATCCGGTCGGCCTGGCCATCCGGGCGCACGGGCCGCAGGCTCGCACTGTCCGCAGGCCTCCCCCGGCTGCCCGCGCGATCGCCGCGGCCTGGCCCGTCCGGGCTGTCGTCACCGCCGGGCCCGCGATTACCGGCACTACCGCGTTCGGCCGGCCAGGCCCGCACGCCGACCCAGCCCGCCGCGTCCGTCCGGTCAGGCCGGGCCAGCCAGGACAGCCGGCCCAGTCCGCCCAGTCCGCCCAGTCCGCGCAGTCCGCCGCGTAGCATGAGCCAGTTGGCGACGCCGGCGGTCACGGCGGCGGCGACGCCCACCTCCAGCGCGGCAACCACCGCCACCTGCCAGGCCGACGGGCCGACGGCCGCGAGCCGCCCGCTGCCGAGAGGGCCGCCGGAAAAGGCGGCCGCCACTCCGAGCAGGCATCCGGTCACCCCGCCGCAGGCCAGCCCCCACAGCGGCGCCATCTCGGGCGAGGGCGTGGGCGCTGCCCGGATCATCAGCAGGCCGCCGGCGCAGCCCGCCAGGTACGGGAATGCGAGCACCAGGCCGGCCAGCCAGGCCGCCGTGCCGCTGTGCACGCCGGGAGGCAGCGCCGCCAGCATCGGGAAGGCAGGAAGCTGACCGAGGACTGTCCCGGTCGGCGCCACCACCGTGCCGGTCCCGATCGCAAAACCAGGTCCGACGATGAAGGAGACGGACCAGATCAGCGCGTTCGGCACGTAGGCCAGCTGGGCGAGCAGCAGCAGCGCGCCGCCTACCGCGTCCGGCGCCAGGCCGCGGCTGAGCGTGGCGAACTCAGTCAGGTGCGTCCCCAGCGCCACGGCGGCCAGCACCGCGCCGGCGATCACCAGGGCGGCGAGCGCGGTCCCGGCGCCGACGATGACCGACCGCGCCCGATCCGGCAGCAGATCGGTCAGCCGCGTCCAGGGAGCCAGCGCACGCGCGCCGCCCAGCCCGCCCGCCGTCAGCGCCAGCAGGAACCCGCAGACTCCGGCCTGCAGCACCGCCGGCGCCGCCTGCGGGGACTGACTCGCCAGGGCCAGCGTCATGGTCAGCAGCCCGTACGGCGCGGCGAGCGCGAGCGCGGCGTAGCCGACATGGCGCAGCCGGCTGAACGCCGCCGGCCCGGACCACCCAGCGCCCGGCCCGCCACAGCAGCGCGCCGGGCAGCAGCGCCAGGCCCAGCGGCAGCATGCCGATCCGCACGCCGCCCCGCGAGGTAAAGCCGACGTGGTGCCCGATCAGCCAGAGCACGGCCGCGGCGCGCATCACGCTGGTGAGGCCGTCGCCCACGTGCGGCGCGGCTATCCACGCGGCTAGCACGAGCAGGGTCGCCACGGCCAGGCCGGCGCTGGCGGCCACGCAGGCCGCCATCGCGCCGGTGACCACCAGCGGGCGGGCGCTGCCCGGTGCCCCGTCCGGGCCGCTGCCGCCGGCGCCGGCTTGCCGCGCACCGGTGGCGGAACTAGTCATAAGACTCAAGCCTGGCAAGTTCGCGCCCATGCGGCCGGGAGGCGCGCCGCAGCGCCACCCGCTGATCAAGGAGGCCAGCGGGTCGGGGCCCGTTGAACAGGTCCGTTCAACGGGCTGCGGCGCGCCGCGCCCGGCGTCAGCCGGCCTGGATCAGCTCGCGGACCAGCCGGGCCGTCCCGCTCGGGGTCCGGCCGACCCGCACGCCGACCTTCTCCAGCGCTTCCTTCTTCGCCTGCGCGGTGCCGGACGAGCCCGAGATGATCGCGCCCGCGTGGCCCATCGTCTTGCCCTCGGGGGCGGTAAAGCCGGCCACGTAGGCGACCACGGGCTTCGACACGTTCTTCTCGATGAACGCGGCGGCGCGCTCCTCGGCGTCCCCGCCGATCTCGCCGATCATGACGATGACGTTGGTCTCCGGGTCATCCTCGAACGCTCGCAGGCAGTCAATGTGGGTGGTGCCGATGATCGGGTCCCCGCCGATCCCGACGGCGGTCGAGAAGCCGATGTCGCGCAGCTCGTACATCATCTGGTAGGTCAGCGTCCCGGACTTGGACACCAGCCCGATCCGGCCCTCGCTGCTGATGTCGGCCGGGATGATGCCCGCGTTGGACTTGCCGGGCGACGCGACGCCGGGGCAGTTAGGCCCGACGATCCTGGTCGTGTTCCCGGCCGCGCAGGCATGCGCCCAGAAGATGGCCGTGTCGTGCACCGGGATGCCCTCGGTGATCACGATCGCGAGCGGGATGCGCGCGTCGATCGCCTCGATCACGGCGTCCTTGGTGCCGGCCGGCGGGACGAAGACCACGGACACGTCCGCCCCGGTGGCCGCCATCGCGTCGGCCACGGTCCCGAACACCGGCACCTGCTCGCCGCCCAGCTCGATCGCCTGGCCGGCCTTGCGCGGGTTGGTGCCGCCGACCACGTTCGTCCCGGCGGTGATCATCCGGGCCCCGTGCTTGCGGCCCTCGGAGCCGGTGATGCCCTGGATGATGACCCGGCTGTCGCCGTTCAGGAAGATAGCCATCTCATGCTCCCGTCGCGGCCGAAGCGGCCAGCTCGGCGGCGCGCCGCGCCGCATCGTCCATCGTCGCCACCTGCTCCACCGTGGGCAGGCCGGCCTCCGCCAGGATCCTGCGCCCCTCGGCCGCGTTGTTGCCGTCCAGCCGCACCACGATCGGGTGCCGGACCGGCTCGCCGCGCCCGGCGAGCATCCCGATCGCCGAGACGATCCCGTTCGCGACCGCGTCGCAGGAGGTAATCCCGCCGAAGACGTTGACCAGGACGCTGCGCACGGACGGGTCGGACAGCACGATGTCGAGGCCGTCGGCCATCACCTCGGCCGAGGCGCCGCCGCCGATGTCCAGGAAGTTCGCGGGCCGCACGCCGCCGAACTCCTCGCCCGCGTAGGCGACGACGTTGAGGGTGGACATGACCAGGCCGGCGCCGTTGCCGATGATGCCGACCGCGCCGTCCAGCTTGACGTAGTTCAGGTGCTTCGCCTTGGCCCGCGCCTCCAGCGGGTCCGCGGCGGTCGGGTCGGCGAACTTCCCGAGGTCCTGCCGGAACGCCGCGTTGTCATCCAGCGTGACCTTGGCGTCCAGCGCGATCACCCGCCCGCTGCCGGTCAGCACCAGCGGGTTCACCTCGGTCAGGGTCGCGTCCGCGCCGGTGAAGACATCCCACAGCCGCTCGGCCAGCGCGGCCGCGCCGGCCAGCGCCTCCTCCGGCAGCCGTCCGGCCCGGACGATCTCGGCCGCCGTCGCCGCGTCCAGCCCGGTCAGCGGATCGACCGGGATCCGGGCCAGCGCGTCCGGGCTGGTCCGCGCCACCTCCTCGATCTCGACGCCGCCCTGCACCGAGCACATGGACAGGAAGCCGCGGTCGGCCCGGTCCAGCAGGAAGGACAGGTAGTACTCCTGCGCGATGTCGATGTCCTCGGCGACCAGGACCGAGTGCACGGTGTGGCCCTTGATGTCCATGCCGAGGATCTGCCGGGCCTTCACCTCGGCCTCGTCCGGGCCGCTGGCCAGCTTCACGCCGCCTGCCTTACCGCGGCCGCCTGCCTTCACCTGGGCCTTGATCACCACGCTCGGCTTCCCGGCGGCCGCGAACTCCTCCGCGATCGCCCGGGCCTCCTCGGCGGTCTGGGCAACCTTGCCCTGCTGAATCGGAACGCCGAAGGAGGCGAACAGCTCCTTCGCCTGGTACTCGAACAGGTCCACTCGGGTTCGTCCTTCGTGCTCGGCAATCGCTGGATGGGGGCGTCTGGCGGCTGCGCGCCTCTCCCGTCTGCGCTGGCAGCCTAGTGCGGGCCGGGCGATCGTCGGCGGCTGGGCCGGCCGTCCCGGCGGCGGCTGGCCCGGCCGGCTAGCCGACCGGCTCCTGGCTGCCGACGGCAGGCTCGTCGCGGCCGAGGGCGGAGCGCACCCAGTCCACGATCTCGGTCGTCGGCGCGCCGGGCGTGAAGATCCTGGCCACGCCCATGAGCTTCAGCTCGTCGATGTCAGCGTCGGGGATGATGCCGCCGCCGAACACGGTGATGTCGCCGGCTCCGCGCTCATGCAGCAGCTCGATGACCCGCCTGAACTGGGTCATGTGCGCCCCGGACAGCACCGACAGGCCGATGGCGTCGGCGTCCTCCTGCAGCGCGGCGGCCACGATCTGCTCGGGTGTCTGGTGCAGCCCGGTGTAGATGACCTCCACGCCGGCGTCGCGCAGGGCCCGGGCCACCACCTTGGCGCCGCGATCATGGCCATCCAGGCCCGGCTTGGCGATGATCACCCGGATGCTGCTCATAACGCTCCTCTGCCAGCGCGGACCCTGCGGGCGGCAAGGCTAGCCTCTCTTCCGAAGACTAGCCGCCGCCAGATCCGCGGCGACACCCGTGAACTGACCCGGCTACAGCTTCTCGATCGGGGCGTACCGGAGCACCAGGTGCTTGATCCCGTAGTCGCCACCGAAATCGATCTTCGCCTCGGGGTCGTCGCCGCGGCCCTCGACCGACAGCACCGTTCCCAGCCCGTAGGAGTCGTGCGTCACCCGGTCGCCTGGCTGCAGCGACGGCACATTCCGGTTGCCCAGCGCCTGCACGCCCGGCCGGCGGGCCAGCCGCTCGGCGGCCGGCGGCGCGGCCGCCGCCGCGTCCCGGCGCCAGTCGATCAGTTCAGCCGGCACCTCCGACAGGAACCTGGACTGCCGGTGAAACGCGGGCCTGCCGTACCAGGCGCGGGAGATTGCCCTGGTCAGGTACAGCCGCTCCCGCGCCCTGGTGATGCCGACGTAGGCGAGCCGGCGCTCCTCGGCCAGCTCGGTGTCGTCGTTGATCGAGCGCTCATGCGGGAAGACGTTCTCCTCCAGCCCGGTCAGGAAGACCACCGGGAACTCCAGCCCCTTGGCGGTGTGCAGGGTCATCAGCGTGACCATGCCGCCGTGGTCCTCGCCATCGGGCACCTGGTCGGCGTCGGCGACCAGCGACACCTGCTCGAGGAAATCGGCCAGCGTCCCGCCCGGGTGCGCGGCATCGAACTCACGCGCCACCGACACCAGCTCGGTCAGGTTCTCCACCCGGCTCGCGTCCTGCAGGTCGGACGAGGCCAGCAGCTCGGCCACGTAGCCGGTCCTGTCCAGCACCGCCTCAGCCAGGTCGCCGACCGGGCTGCCCGCCTCGGCGGCCGCCCGCAGCTCGCCGATCAGGTCGTTGAAGGCCTCGATCGCGCGCACCGACCGGGTGGCCAGGCCCGGCACGTCCTGCGGCCGGGCCAGCGCGGCGGCGAAGGTGATCCGCTCCCGGCTGGCGAACGCCGCCGCGTACTCCTCGGCCCGCTCGCCGATCCCGCGGCGGGGCGTGTTCAGCACCCGGCGCAGCGATACCTCGTCGCCGGGGTTGGCGATCAGCCGCAGGTAGCCGAGCAGGTCGCGGACCTCGCGCCGCTCGTAGAACCGGACCCCGCCGATCACCTTGTAGGGCAGCCCGGCGCGGATGAACACTTCCTCGAAGACACGGGACTGCGCGTTGGTCCGGTAGAACACCGCGACCTGGCCCGGCGTCGCCAGTCCCTCATCAGCGAGCCGGTCGACCTCCTCGGTCACGAAGGCGGCCTCGTCGTGCTCGCTGTCGGCCACGTAGCCGGTGATCGGCGGCCCGTCGCCCGCATCCGACCAGAGGTTCTTCGGCACCCGGCCGGGATTGCGGGATACCACGGCATTGGCGGCGGCCAGGATGTTCTGCGTGGAGCGGTAGTTCTGCTCGAGCAGGATCACCCGGGCGCCGGCGAAGTCGCGCTCGAACTCCTCGATGTTCCTGATCGTCGCGCCCCGGAAGGCGTAGATCGACTGGTCCGCGTCGCCCACCACGACCAGCTCGGCCGGCGGGATGAAGGCCGGCGAGTCCGGGCCGGCTGCCGCCTGGCCGGCCGGGACCGAGGCCGGCGACAGGGCCAGCTCGCGAACCAGCACGTACTGCGCGTGGTTGGTGTCCTGGTACTCATCGACGAGCACGTGCCGGAACCTGCTCCGGTACTCGGCCGACACCTCGGGGAACGCCTGCAGCAGGCTGACCGTGACCATGATCAGGTCATCGAAGTCCATCGCGCCGGCCGCCATCAGCCGGCGCTGGTACTCGCCGTAGGCCTCGGCCAGTGCCTTCTCCCGGTAGCCGGTGGCACGGGCGGCCATCGTCTCGTAGTCGACCAGCTCGTTCTTGAGATTCGACACCTGGCTGATCATCGCGCGCGGCGGGAAGTACTTGGAGTCCAGGTCCAGCTCACGGCAGACCATCGCCATCAGCCGCTGCGAGTCGGCCTGGTCGTAGATGGAGAAGCCAGACGGGTAGCCGAACCGCCTGGCCTCACGGCGCAGGATCCGCACGCAGGCCGAGTGGAAGGTCGTCAGCCACATCGCCCGGGCCCGTGCGCCGGTCATCGCCGTCGCCCTGGCCGCCATCTCGCCGGCTGCCTTGTTGGTGAAGGTGATGGCGAGGATCTCGCCCGGCGCGACGTGCCGCTCCGCCAGCAGGTAGGCGATCCGGTGCGTGAGCACCCGGGTCTTGCCCAGCCGGCCCCGGCCACGATCAGCAGCGGGCCGCCCTCGTGCACGACGGCGGCCCGCTGCTGCGGGTTCAGCCCGTCCAGGAGAGCGTCAGATCCAACGGCCATCGCGGTCACTCGCCTAGCCTAGGCGGTGCCGCCGACGCTCCGGGCGAAGGCGCGGGGCCCGGGCCCCGGGGCGTGGCCGCCTACTCGTCCGGGACGAGGGTCGGCGTGGCCCTGGTCAGCGTCTCCTTGCGGAAGAAGGCCGGCGCGGTCACCCGCATGAAGATGAATGCCAGCAAGCCGACCAGCGCCGCCAGGAAGGCGATCACGAACGGGCCGCCGATGATCCAGCCGGTGCCGGGCATCTTCCACTGCGTGTAGGGCTGCCCGACCACTACGTCCCAGTCCTCCCACAGGCTCCACGCGCCGGCCGCGTACATGATCAGCCCGCCGAGCAGCGGCAGGATGCCCTGCATCCAGAGATTGCGCGTGCTGCTGGTCAGCGTCTTGCGGTAGTACCAGACGCAGGAGAACGCGGTCAGCCCGTAGTAGAAGGCGATGTAGAGCCCGATCGCGGTGACCGCGTCGTAGATGACGTTGCCCCCGGAGATGAAGTTCATCGGGACGTACAGGGCAATCGAGACGACGCCCATCACGATCGTGGACACAGTCGGCGTCAGGTGCTTGGGGTGGATCTTGGCGAAGGCCTGCGGGATGGCCTTGTAGGCGGCCATCGACAGGGTGGTGCGCGCGGTCGGCAGGATGGTCGTCTGGGTCGAGGCAGCGGCCGAGCTGAGCACCATCAGGATCAGCAGCCGGGACAGGAACGTGCCGAACCCCGAGGTGCCGAAGATCGCCCCGCCGAGCACTGAGAGCACGTCGCCGGAGTGCGCGGTGTTGGTCAGGCCGATGCCCTTCGAGCCGATCCCGGCGAAGGAGATCACCGCGAAGATCACGATCGCATAGGTGATGAGCAGCAGGACGGTGGAGATGATGGCGGCCCGGCCGGGCGTCTTGGCCTTATCAGCGGTCTCCTCGTTGACCGAGACCGCGGTGTCCCAGCCCCAGTAGATGAAGAGCATCAGCACCAGGCCGCCGACGAAGGCCGAGAAGGTCAGGTTGGTCGGCAGCAGCCAGCTCGCGTGCGGCTGGACCGATGTCGCCGGGTGGTGCCCGGTCGTGACCCTGACCAGGGCGGTGATGGACAGCACCAGCAGCATGACCACCTCGACGGACAGCAGGATCTTCTGGAAGTTCGCCGATACCTCGATACCGCGATAGCAGATGTAGGTCATCGCGATGATCCACAGGATGCCGACCAGCAGCACCCACGGGCTGGCCGGGTTCGTCCCGATCGCGCTGTTCGGGCCCTGGACCAGCAGGAACACGTACTGCCCGGCGACCTGCGCCAGGCTGGCCATGACCAGGATGTCGGCGGCCACGATCCCCCAGCCGCCGGCCCACCCGGTCTTCGGGCCGAACGCCCGGGTCGCCCAGGTGAACGTCGTCCCGCAGTCCGGGTCCGCCTTGTTCAGCTCGCTGTAGCCGATCGAGCAGAGCAGCATCGGCACGAAGGCCAGCACGGCGACCGAGGGGGCATGGAAGCCGACCAGGACCACCACGAAGAGCAGGGTCGCCGCCAGGCTGTAGGCGGGGGCCGTGGAGGCCACGCCCATGACGACACTGGAGATCAGCCCCAGCGCGCCGCCTTTGAGGCCCTTGTCCCTGGTTTCCTCTACCGGCTGCAGCTCTGACGTGGTGGTGGCCATGGCTTGCCCCTCCTGAGAGTCACCCGATTGCCTGGGTGGTACCCGCTGCCGCGGTCGGGCCGGGCGGGCATTGAATCGGGAACGCCAGCACGACGGATTGCGCACCCTACGTGCAACGGTTCTAGCATGGATCTTGTGATCGAGCAACGATTTCAGTTGTAACAGGTACGTATCACGACTGGTCTCGTTGGTTGGCTAGGCCTCCGGGACTAGGATCGCGGCTATGCGCATACTTCTTGTCGGGGCCGGCGGCGTCGGTACCGCGCTGGCCCGGATCGCCGCTCGCCGCCCGTTCGCCGAGCTTGTCATTGCCGATTACGACCTGGCCCGCGCCCAGCACGCCGCGCGGGCCAGGGACTCCTACACCGCCGTCCAGCTGGACGCCCGGGACGAAGCGGCCACCGCGGACCTGCTCACCGGGCAACGCTGCGACGTGCTGATGAACGCCACCGACCCGCGGTTCGTCATGCCGCTGTTCCGGGCCGCGCTGCGGGCCGGCACGCACTACCTGGACATGGCCATGTCGCTGTCGCATCCAGACCAGGATGCGCCCTACAGCAAGACCGGTGTCAAGCTTGGCGACGAGCAATTTGCCCTGGCCAGCGAGTGGGAGGCGAGCGGGAAGCTCGCCCTGGCCGGGATCGGCGTCGAGCCGGGCCTGTCTGATGTCTTCGCCCGCCACGCAGCGGAGACCCTGTTCAGCGAGATCAACGAGATCGGCGTCCGCGATGGCGCCAACCTGCTGGTCGAAGGCTACGATTTCGCGCCAACCTTCTCGATCTGGACCACTATTGAGGAGTGCCTGAATCCGCCGGTGGTCTGGGAGGCAGGCAAGGGCTGGTACACCACGGCCCCGTTTAGCGAACCGGAGGTTTTCACCTTCCCGGCCGGGATCGGTCCGGTCGAGTGCGTGAACGTCGAGCATGAGGAGGTGCTGCTGATGCCGCGCTGGCTGCAGGCCCGGCGGGTCACCTTCAAGTACGGCCTCGGCGAGGAGTTCATCGGCGTGCTGCGGACGCTGCACAAGCTAGGGCTGGACAAGACCGACCCGGTGCCGGCCGGCGGCGTGCAGGTGTCGCCGCGGGACGTGGTGGCGGCCTGCCTGCCTGACCCGGCCACCCTCGGCGACAAGATGACCGGGCTGACCTGCGCCGGCACCTGGGTGACCGGCACCGGGAAGGACGGCCTGCCGCGCGAGGTCTACCTGCACCACGTGGTCGACAACGCCTGGTCGATGGCCGAGTACGGCTCGCAGGCCGTGGTCTGGCAGACCGCGGTCAACCCGGTCGTCGCGCTCGAGCTGATCGACTCGGGCGCCTGGTCCGGGACCGGAGTCCTCGGCCCCGAGGCGCTGCCGCCGCAGCCCTTCCTTGATCTGCTCACCGACTACGGGTCACCCTGGGCGTGCGAGGAACGCAGCCCGGCAGCCAGCTAACTCACCAGAGATTCGAAACGGAGGCTCCGCAGTGGATGAGCTGCAGAACTTTGTCGGCGGCCAGTGGACTGACTTGTCCTATGACAAGCGGGCCGAGCTGATTAACCCCAGCACGGGCGAGGTATTCGCGTCCGCGCCGGTCTCGGGTGAGGCGGAGGTGGACGCGGCCGTCGCGTCAGCTGCCAACGCCTTCCCTGAATGGCGGGATGCCACCCCGGCCGAGCGGAGCCTGGCCCTGCTGAAGATCGCCGACGCGGTCGAGGCGCACGCCGATGAGCTGGTCGCGGCCGAGTCGCGCAATACCGGCAAGCCGATCGCGCTGACCCTGTCGGAGGAGATCCCGCCGATGGCGGACCAGATCCGGTTCTTCGCCGGCGCGGCGCGGATGCTGGAGGGCCGGTCGGCCGGCGAGTACATGTCGGGGTATACGTCGTTTATCCGGCGGGAGCCGATCGGCGTGTGCGCGGCGGTGACGCCGTGGAACTACCCGATGATGATGGCGACCTGGAAATGGGCGCCGGCGCTGGCCGCCGGGAACACGATGGTGCTCAAGCCATCCGACACGACTCCGGTGAGCACGCTGCTGATGGCCGAGCTGATGAGCGAGTTCCTGCCCGCCGGGGTGTTCAACGTGATCACCGGCGACCGCGACACCGGCCGCCTGCTGGTGTCGCACCCGGTCCCGCAGATGGTGTCGATCACCGGCAGCGTGCGCGCGGGCAAGGAGGTGGCCGCCGCCGCGGCCGCCTCGCTCAAGCGGGTGCACCTGGAACTGGGCGGCAAGGCGCCGGTGGTGGTCTTCGACGACGCTGACCCGGCCAAGGCGGCCGAGGCGATCGCGATCGCCGGCTACTTCAACGCGGGCCAGGACTGCACCGCGGCGACCCGGGTGCTGGCCGGGCCGCGGGTGCACGACGATTTCGTCGAGGCGCTGGCCGAGCAGGCCAAGGGCCAGACGGTCGGCGGGCCCGACGTGCTGGACGCGGACTTCGGCCCGCTGAACAACGCCACCCAGCTGGAGCGGGTGTCCGGGTTCATCGGCGGGCTGCCCGATCACGCGCGGGTGGTGACCGGCGGCCGGCAGACCGGTGATCGCGGCTTCTTCTTCGAGGCCACCGTGGTGGACGGGGTGCACCAGGACGACCAGATCATCCAGAACGAGGTGTTCGGCCCGGTCATCACCGTGCAGCAGTTCAGCTCCGAGGACGAGGCCGTGGCCTGGGCCAACGGCACCGACTACGGGCTGGCCTCCTCGGTCTGGACCTCCGACCACGGCCGGGCGATGCGGATGGCGAAGCGGCTGGACTTCGGCTGCGTCTGGATCAACACCCACATCCCGCTGGTCGCCGAGATGCCGCACGGCGGCTTCAAGCAGTCCGGCTACGGCAAGGACCTGTCCATGTACGGGTTCGAGGACTACACCCGGATCAAGCACGTCATGTCGTCGCTCGACTGAGCAAGCGCGCGCGCCGGGCCGAACCGGCACCGGGCCGAACCGGCACCGGGCTGAACCGGCACCGGGCTGAACCGGCACCGGGCCGCTCGCCCGGTGGCGGGCGGTTCCGGGCAACGTCAATGCGTGCCTGCTGCTGCTAGAGCAGCAGCAGGCACGCATCCATGCTGTCGCCGTGGCCCCGGCGGGCGGCCGTGGCCCCGCTGGCCCGGCCGTACCCCGCTGGCCCGGCCGTTTTATGGCGATTAGTACGGGCGGCTCAGAACGGGTAGGCGGGCAGGTCGCCGCGGATCGTGACCCACTGCGTCTCGGTGAAGGCCTCCAGGTTCGCGGTCGGGCCGCCGAGGCGGCCGCCGTTGCCGGACGCGCCGACCCCGCCGAACGGGATGGTCGCCTCGTCCGCCACCGTCTGGTCGTTGATGTGCACCAGGCCGGACGGGATCCGCTCGGCGATCTGCAGCGCCTTGTAGACGTCCTGAGTCAGGATGCCGAGTGACAGCCCGTACTCGGTGCCCGCGGCCAGCTCGATCGCTTCCTCGACGGTGTCGAACGGCACGACCGGGGCGACGGGACCGAAGATCTCCTCGGTGTAGGCGGGGGCGGTCACCGGCACCTCGGCCAGCACGGTCGGGCGGTAGAAGAGACCCTCGTAGCTGCCGCCGGTGAGCAGCAAGGCCCCGGCCGCGACGCTCTCGGTGACGATCCGGTGCACGTTGTCCCGCTGCCGCTCGTCGATCAGCGGGCCGAGCGCGACCTGATCCCGGTACGGATCGCCGACCGGCAGCGGGGCGGCCCGCTCGGCGAGGGCGGCAGCGTAGTCCTTCGCGATCGAGCTCTGCACCAGGTGGCGGCTGGTGGACATGCAGATCTGGCCCTGGTGGATGAAGGACCCGAAGGCGCCGACCGAGGTGGCCTGGTCGATGTCCACGTCGTCCAGCACGATCAGCGCCGAGTTGCCGCCCAGTTCCAGGTGCACCCGCTTGAGGTGCTCCCCGGCCAGCCGCGCGACGGCGCGGCCGGTCCGGGTCGACCCGGTGAACGCGATCACCCGGATGGCCGGGTCGGTGATCACGGCCTCGCCGACGTCCACGCCGCCGGCCAGCACGTGCAGCAGGCCGTCAGGCAGCCCGGCGGACGCGAAGATCTCGGCCAGCAGCGCGCCGCCGCTGACCGCGGTCCGCGGATCGGGCTTGAGCACGACCGCGTTGCCCAGGGCCAGGGCCGGCGCGACCGAGCGGACGGACAGGATCGTGGGCACGTTAAACGGCGCGATGACCCCCACGACCCCGGCCGGTACCCGCCGCGCCAGGCTGAGCTGCGGCTGCGGGGTGCGCAGCAGCTCCCCGTAGGGCCGGGAGGCGAGGGCGGCCGCCTCGTAGCACTCGTCGGCGCAGACGTGCACCTGCAGGTCGCCCATCGGCGGGATGGCCCCGCTCTCCCGTGCCAGCCATGTCTTGATCTCCTCAGCGTGCTGGTTCCACAGGTCACCCGCACGTCGCAGCACGGCGGCCCGCTCGCCGTACGGGGCCGCCGCCCAGCCGCGCTGGGCCTCGGCAGCCCGCCCGGCGGCCGCGCGGACATCGGCGGGAGTGGCATAACCGACGTAGCCGAGAGTCTCCCCGGTGGCCGGCTCGATGACCGGGTGCTGACCGCCGGAGCCGTCCACCCAGCCACCCGAGTAGATCTTTCCCTGCCAGGCGCCCGAATCCAGAAGTCCCATGAGCCGTCCTCGCTCCTCATCTCACCCGTGACCGCCGTCGCTATGCACGGCGACCGGACCGACAGCTCTCCGCGGTGCGAGCGCCCTGCGCACGACGGTCCGCATCGCGGCATTCCCGGTACGATCATCGCGGTTCGGGCACGGCTCGTGTCAACCTCTCCGGACTGATTGGCGGGCAGCGGGCAGCGGCCCGGCCGGAGCCGCCCGGCCGGGCGTCGTAAGATCGGCGGATGCCCGACGACGCGGAAATCGGCCGCATCCTGATCATCACGGCCCACCCCGACGACGTGGACTTCGGTGCCGCCGGCACGGTGGCGAGCTGGACCGATGCGGGCATCGACGTCCGCTACGCCGTGGTGACCGACGGCGATGCGGGCGGCAGCGACGCCAGCATCCCGCGGCCCGAGATGGCCAGGCTGCGGCGGGCCGAGCAGACGGCCGCCGCCAAGCAGGTGGGCGTGCACGACCTGCGGTTCCTCGGCTACCCGGATGGCCGGGTGGAAGCCACCATCGGACTGCGCAGGGACCTGGCCAGAGTGATCAGGGAGGTGCGGCCGGACCGGGTCGTCTGCCAGTCGCCCGAGCGCAACTACGCCAGGCCGGGCGCCAGCCATCCGGACCATCGCGCTGTCGGCTCGGCTGCCCTCGACGCCGTCTACCCCGACGCGCGCAACCCGTTCGCCTTTCCCGGGCTGCTGTCCGAGGACGGGCTGGAAGCGTGGACCGTGCGCGAGGTGTGGTTTTCCGGCAGCCCGACACCGAACCACTACGTCGACATCACCGATACCTTCGGCCGCAAGCTGGCCGCGCTCCGCGCGCACGTCAGCCAGATCAGGGACCCGGACGGACTCGAGGACATGCTCCGCGGCTGGCTCAGCCGGTCCGCCGCCCAGGGCGGCCTGCCGGACGGCCGCCTGGCCGAGGCATTCCAGGTACTCCAGACAGGCTGACCGGCGGCCGCCGGGGGTGCCTCCTCCTTCCCTTTCCGCTCACCAGCCTCGCCCGGGCCGCGGAACTCACATCGGCACTGGTATGCCACCTGTTCGCCCATCGTTCGCCTCTTTCTGCCCAGCCGGAAATACGGCTCCAACAGGATGGAAGCGCCCGCAGCGGGTGCTGCGATGCCGGGTGCCACCGCACGGGTCAGGGGAGGGACGTCACCATGGCAGCCGCACTGACCTCGCCGCTGCCGGTCACCGCCGATGAGGATGTACCGCGCAGGATCGTCTCGCGCACGTCGCCCGGCGACGCGATATTCCGCGCCGTCCTGCGCGCATCGGGGTTGTCGGTCTTCCTGATCACCGGGATGATCCTGGCCTTCCTGATCCTGCGGGGCAGCTGGGCGCTGCGCGCTGACGGCTTCAGCTTCTTCACCAAGCAGAGCTGGCTCTTCGTCGGCAATAATTTCGGCATCGGCGGCATCCTGCCGGACGGGATCATCATCGCGGTCATCGCCATGATCATCGCCGTTCCGGTCGCGGTCGCCACCGCCATCTTCATCTCCGAGTACGCGCCGGACCGCCTGCGCCGCCCGCTCATCGCGGTGATTGACCTCATGGCCGCGATCCCGAGCATCATCTACGGGGTCTGGGGGCGCTTCTTCCTGGTGCCGCGGGCCATCGGCACGGCTTCCTGGCTGTCGCATCACCTGAGCTTTCTCCCGGCCTTCCGGATCACGATCCCGGTGAGCCCCTCCACCTTCGTCGGTTCGCCGGTGATAGCCGGCATGGTGGTCTCGCTGATGGCCATCCCGATCATCACCTCGCTGTCGAGGCAGGTGTTCTCGCAAGCCCCGCAGGGCGAGCGGGAGGGTGCCTACGCGCTCGGCTCGACCCGGTGGGGCATGGTCAGGACCGTCGTCCTGCCGTTCGGCCGGGCCGGCGTGACCGGCGCGGCCATGCTCGGCCTCGGCCGGGCCATGGGCGAGACGATCGCCGTGCTGCTCGTCATCACGACGATTCCCACGCTCAACTGGCACGTCCTGCAGAGCGGCGGCAACTCGGTGGCCGCGCTGATCGCCCTCAACTGGAATGAGGCGACCGCGCACATGCTCTCCGCGCTGATGGCGGCAGGCCTGGCCCTCTTCGCCATCACCCTGATCGTCAACTCGCTGGCCGCGGTCGTGATCAACCGCTCCCGCTCGGGCGCGGCCACGGCCGACTGACGTGGCCCGCGCGGGCGGCGGATGCAGATGAACAGAACGCAGCTGACCGGGACGACGCGGAAGGGAGCCTGCTGATGAGCGGCACCGGCGACGCTCCGCGCGGCCCGGGCCAGGGTTCCGCGGTGCGCTCCGCGCCGGGCCAGCCGGCCACGGAGGTTCCGCTGCGCATCCGCCAGGTCACCGCGGAGGACCGGCTGACGCTGGGCGGCGCGGCTATCGGGTCGCTGGGCCTGATCTGGGTGCTGTACGAGCGGGTGCTGCCGTTCAGCGGAGCGTTCGGGTTCTGGCTCTGCTGGTACCTGGGCTTCCTGGTGCTGTACGCGGCGGCAGCGGGACTCCAGTGGCGCCCCCTGGTGGTACGGGACAAGCTGATGGCCGCCGCCGTCGGCAGCGGCGGCGTGCTCGCCACGGCCGTCGTGCTCGAGCAGATCGGCTACAGCATCACCAGGGGCCTGGCGTCGGTCAGCCACCTGAACTTCTTCACCGAGAGCATGGCGTTCGCGTCGCCGACCAGCTCGCTGCGGGTCGGCGGCATCCAGCACGCCGCCGTCGGCTCGCTCGAGCAGCTCGGCCTGGCCACGCTCTTCTCGGTGCCGCTGGGCGTCATGGCCGCGCTGTTCCTGGCCGAAGTCGGCGGCCGGATGGAGCGGCCGGTGCGCACGATCGTCAATGCCATGACGGCGCTGCCATCGATCGTGGCCGGGCTGTTCGTCTACGCGTTCGCCGTCCTGACCCTCGGCCTGCCGGAAAGCGGGCTGGCCGCGTCGCTGGCCGTGGCGGTCGTGATGCTGCCCACCGTGACCAGGGCGGCCGAGGTCGTCCTTCGGGTCGTCCCAGGCACTTTACGGGAAGCGTCCTATGCGCTGGGCGCCAGCCAGTTCCGGACGGTGTGGAACGTGATCCTGCCCACGGCGCGATCGGGCCTGTCCACCGCGGTCGTGCTGGCCATGGCTCGCGGCATCGGCGAGACCGCGCCCGTGCTGCTGACCGCCGGCTTCACGGCCAACCCGAATGCCAATCCGCTGCATGGCTGGCAGGCGACCCTGCCCACCTTCATCTTCAACATGATCGAGAACCTGGGCCAGTACCCCAATGACGTGGCCCGCGGGCTAGGCGCGGGGGCCGTGCTCATGCTCATCGTGCTGGTCCTGTTCACGATCGCGCGACTGCTCGGGGGCAGCGCCCCTGGCGAGCTGACCAGGCGGCAGCAGCGCCAGCTCAGGCGCGCGGCGGCGGAGTGGTCGCGGTGAGGCGCGCTGCCGGGCGCAAGACGGGCGCGGCCATCATCGTCCTGGGCCTGTCACTCGGCCTGCCGATGCTGTCCTGGCTGGGCAGCCCGGCGCCGGCCGCCCGTGCCAGCACGCCGCGCCCGCCCGGCGCCCCGGCCGGCTCCGCTCGGCCTGCGACCGAGGCGCTCGCCGGGCCCGCGGCCGGCCCGGCCAGAACCGTCCAGGGACCGCGGATGTGGGATCCGGCCAGGAACCGGGACTTCAGCTCGCCGAGCTACGTCACGGTCAGCCCGACGGTCGAGCTGACGAACCAGGTGATCGAAGTGACCTGGCGCGGCTTCACGCCGAGCAGCCAGGAGCTGTATGACCCTGGCGCCACCGACTACCCGGTCATGGTCGCCGAGTGCAAGGGCACGCATCCGACCTGGTGGAGCCAGTGCTTCGGGGCCGACAACGGCGGCGTGGCCGGCTCGTTCAGCCCGTTTGGGCCGATGAACACGGTCTACTCGACGACGGCCGGGAACGGGACCGGCGAGGCCGCCATCCAGCTGCTGACCGCTGAGGAAGACCAGCAGCTCGGCTGCAATGTGGGTGTCCCGTGCTCGCTGGTGATCGTGCCGAGCCAGGGCGGTAACACTCTCGAGTCGCCGCCCGACTGCAGCGACCACAGCCAGGACGCCGAACAGACTGACCTCGGCGAGTTCGCGTTCAGCAGCCAGACCGGATCATGCTCCTGGGCGAAGCGGATCATCGTCCCGCTGTCCTTCGCCCCGACGCCCACCGACTGCCCGGTGGCGAATGCCGACTTCACCGCGATCGGCTCGCCCATGCTGGCCAGGGCGATGAGCCAGTGGCAGTCCGGGCTGTGCTCGGCCGCTGACCCGCTCACCATCCAGTACGACTCAGCGCAGAGCGAGCCGCTGGCGCGGACGGACTTCCTGGCCGGGCTCGATGATGTCGCGTTCACCATGCTGCCGGCCGACGCCACCGGCAAGTACCGGTATACCTACGCGCCTGTCGCGATCTCGGCGGAGTCGATCGCCTACTGGATCGACAATCCGGTCACGGGCGAGCCGCTCACGCACCTGAAGCTCGACGCCCGGCTGGTGGCGAAGCTGCTCACTCAGTCGTACGACTTCGACAACGAGGGCTGCGGCCACGGCTCTGTCCCGCCGGGCGTCGGCTGCGATAACGCTGTCGACAACGACCCGGTCAGCCTGTTCGCCGACCCGGAATTCGAACAGCTCAACCCGCGCGTCGCCGCGGTGGGAGACGGCTACCAGGTGCCGACGGTGCTGTCCGGCGAGAGCGACATGACCTGGGAGCTGACCAGGTGGATGGCGGCGAGCCCGGCCGCGAAGGGCTTCATTGACGGCAGCTTCGATCCGTGGGGAGAGCACGTCAATACCGATTACCTGAACCTGAGCATTCCCACCGACTCCCTCGTCTCGATGGATCCCTACCCGCTGATCGCGCACCGGTACTCGCCGGTTTTCCCGCTCAGCTCGGTGGCTCAGTATCAGGCGGACAGCTGGTATCCGGCCACCGACTGGCAGCTCGACCCCAGCGGGAACTACGACAAGCTCAGCCCGGAAGTGCCCGGCGAGCGGGCCCTGTTCGCGATCCTGGACGAGGCCGATGCGGCCGCCTACGAGCTGCCGGTGGCGGCCCTGCAGAACGACACCGGCCATTACGTCGCTCCCACCGATGCCAGCATGGCCGCGGCGGTCAGCGACCTGGCCACCGACTCCAATCACATCACCCAGGATGTGCCGGAGACCAGCAAGGTGCCCGATTCCTATCCGCTGACCATGGTCATCTATGCCATGGTCCCGACCGGCGGCATCTCCAGGGCCAAGGCAGCCAGGATCGCCCAGTTCCTCGACTACGTCGCCGGTGCCGGCCAGCAGCCGGGCGACCTGCCCGGTCAGCTCGCGCCCGGCTACCTGCCGCTGACGGCGAAGATGCGGGCGGAGACGCTGGCCGCGGCGCGGGCCGTGGCCGACCAGACGGGGGACGTGGCAAAGAAGCCCAGCCCCGCTGCGGTCGCTGCGCCCCTCACGCCGACGGCCCGGCCGTCGCCGACGCCGACGCCGGCGCCGAGCCCGAGCCGGACCAGGGTCAGCCTCGGCTACGTCAGCAACCCTGCCTCCTCCGGCCTGGCCCGCTACGCGCTGCCCGTCTTGCTCATCACCGGCTGCGTGCTCGCGCTGGGCAGCTCGTCCGCCCTGGCCATCGGGCGGGGCAGCACCGCCGTGACCGCGCGCCTGCGGCGCCTGAGGAGGACGAGAGCGTGAGCATCCGCCTGTCCCGCATGGTCCTGACGGCCTTCGCCGTGTCGCTGGCGGCCGCCGCGGCGCTCGGTCCCGCGCCGGTGGCTCGTGCGTCCGGCTACGCCACCATCAGCGGCTCCGGCTCGTCGTGGAGCTCAGTCGCGCTGGCGCAGTGGGCGGAGAACCTGCGCGCCGACGGCATAGTGATCAACTTCAACCCGGACGGCTCCGCCGCCGGCCGCGCCGACTACATGGCTCAGCAGGTCGACTTCGCCGCGTCCGACCCGCCATTCCGTAACGGCACCGACAAGCTCGGCGGGGCAGGCGCCGAATACCCGTCCGTCGGCTACTCCTACGTCCCGGACACGGCCGGCGGTACGGCCTTCATGTATCACCTGACGGTGGCCGGCCATCTGGTCACGAACCTGCGGCTGTCCGGGCTGACCTTGATGAAGATCTTCACTGGCCAGATCACGAACTGGGATGACCCGCAGATCACCAAGGACTACGGCGCCCAGCTGCCGGACGAGCGCATCATCCCGGTGATCCGCTCCGACGGGTCGGGCGCCACCTTCTTCTTCACCCGGTGGATGGCCACGATGTTCCCGGCGCAGTGGAACGCCTTCTGCAGCCAGGTCACCCACGGCCGCGTCCAGCCGCCGTGCGGGCAGACCGAGTTCTACCCGCAGTTCCCCGGAGCCGTCGCCCAGGACGGCTCCAACAATGTGGCCACCTACATCAGCGCCAGCTACGGCGAGGGCGCGATCGGCTACGACGAGTACGCCTATGCGCTCAACTCGCACTTCCCGGTGGTGAAACTGCTCAACCCGGCCGGCTACTACGTGCTGCCGACCGCGTCCAACGTCGCCGTGGCGCTGACCCGGGCGCAGATCAACGAGGACCCGGGCAGCGTCAACTTCCTGCAGCAGGACCTGGACAACGTCTACACCTACACCGATCCGCGCTCGTACCCGCTGTCCAGCTACAGCTACCTGATCGTGCCGCGCTCGGGCACGGCGATCCCGACCGATTTCACCGGCGCAGCCGGGCAGACGCTGAGCACGTTCGTCAACTACTTCCTGTGCGCGGGCCAGCAGTTCGCCGCCGAGCTCGGCTACTCGCCGCTCCCGCTGAACCTGATCCAGGGCGGCCTGCTGCAGGAGGCCAGGATTCCCGGCCATGTCGCGCCGGCCAACCTCGCCACCAACTGCGACAACCCCACCATCAGGAACGGCCAGCTGACCATCCTCGCTGATGCGCCGGAGCCGTCGCCGTGCGACAAGCTGGGCGAGCCGCTCGACTGCGTCGTGGTCGACGGCAAGGCGACGACGCCCGGCGCCGGCGGCGCTATGGCCTCGGCGAGCGCGTCGGCCGGGATCACCGGGACGACATCCGGCAGTTCCGGCTCCGGCTCGGGCCCCGCGGTGCAGGCGGGACCCGTCACCGGAACGGTCGTCAACCTGGCAGCCGGGGCGAATGACAGCTCGATGCTGGCGGTGCTCACCGCCGCCGAGATCCTGGTGGTCATCGCCGCCCCGCCCGCGATCTACGCGCTGGTCCGGCGGCGCAGAAGGGCGCCCAGGTAATGGCGGCCGAGCCTGGCGTGGCTGCGGCGCCCGGCTCAGCGCCGGACCCGGACCCCAGCGTGGCCAGCCCGGCCGCCCCTCCCGTGCAGCCGACCGCCCCTCCCGTGCAGCCCGGCCGCCCCTCCCGTGCAGCCCGGCCGCCCCTCCCGTGCAGCCGGCCGCCGCGGCCAGCGCCGGCCGCCAGCGGGCCGCGCTGCCGGCCGGCCAGTGCGTCGCCGTCAGCCTGCTCCTGCTGGCTACCCTGATCCTGGGCTTCCTCGGCTACCTCTTCGGTGCCTCCGGCATCCAGGAGGCCGGGGCACAGCACCGGCTGTACGCGACCCTGGCCCGCGAGCTGGGCCAGGAGATCGGCCCGCTCGGCCCGACACGGCCGGGCGCGCCAGTCGCGCTCATCAGCATTCCGGCCATCGGGCTGCGGAGCGTGGTGGTGGTCGAGGGGACCTCCGCCGAGGAGCTGACTCTCGGACCTGGTCACCTGCGCAGCACGCCGCTGCCGGGCCAGCTGGGGATGTCGGTGATCTACGGCCGCCGGGCCACCTTCGGTGCGCCCTTCGGGCACCTGAACGAGGTGGCGCCCGGCGACAAGATCACCACCATCACCCAGCAGGGCATCTCGGTTTACCGGGTCGTCGCGCTCGGCGACAGCCAGCATCCGGTCACGGACACCACGCTGAACCGGCTGGTGCTGATGACCGCGAACTCGCCGCAGGTGCCCGCCTACTACCTGGAGGTCGACGCTGACCTGGTGACTAAGGTGAACAACGGCCCGGTCGAGCTGCCGGACATCGGCCCGGCCGAGCAGGCGCTGGCCGGCGACAGCGGCGCGCTGGTACTCACCATGGTCTGGGGCCTCGCGCTCGCGCTGGTGGCCGTCGGCGGCGCGGCCGCCGCTGGCCGCTGGTCGCCCTGGCCGGTCTACCTGGTGGTCGCGCCCGTCGCGCTGGCGATCACCTGGAACCTGTACGAGAACCTGGCCGCCCTGCTGCCCAACCTCTACTGACGGAGTCACCGCCATGAGCCAGCCTGCCGCCGCGGACCCTGGCGGACTGCCGCCCGAGCTGACTGACCGGGCCGCCGAGACTGTCGCGCTGGCGGGCCCGGCCCGGCAGGCTGAGCTGCCAGGCCCTCAGCAGCCAGGCCCTCAGCAGCCAGGCCCTGGGCTGCCGGGCACTAGGCTGCTGCCGGGTGCCGGGCTGCCGGGCACTGGCGCGCTCGCGCCCGCCGGAGCGGGCCTGGTCGGGCTGGAGGCCAGGAGTATCTCGGCCTGGTTCAGCGGCCACAAAGTCCTGGACCGGGTGTCGCTGCGGATGGAGCCGGGCCGGGTCACCGCGCTGATCGGCCCTTCCGGGTGCGGGAAGTCCACCTTCCTGCGGATCCTGAACCGGATGCACGAGATGGTCAAGGGCGCCCAGCTGGCGGGCCAGGTGCTGCTGGCCGACCGGGACATCTACCACCCCGCGATCCGCCCGGCGGAGGTCCGGCGGCGGATCGGCATGGTGTTCCAGAAGCCCAACCCGTTCCCCGCGATGTCCGTCTACGACAACGTCGCCAGCGGGCTCAGGCTGTCCGGGCTGAAAGTGGCGAACAGGGATGAGCTGGTGGAGCAGAGCCTGCGCCGGGCCGGGCTGTGGAACGAGGTGCACCGGCGGCTGCGGTCCCCCGGCGGCGCCCTGTCCGGCGGCCAGCAGCAGCGCCTGTGCATCGCCAGGTCGCTCGCGGTGGCGCCGGACGTGCTGCTGATGGACGAGCCGTGCTCAGCCCTGGACCCGACCTCCACCCGGCGGATCGAGGAGACCATCGGCGAGCTCGCCGACCAGGTCACCATCGTGATCGTCACCCACAACATGCAGCAGGCGCAGCGAGTCTCGGACAATTGCGCCTTTTTCCTCGCCGCCGAGAACACGCCGGGCCATATCGTCGAAACCGGTCCCACCCAGCAGGTTTTCGAGGCACCGGCCGACCCGCGGACGGCGGATTACGTGCACGGCCGGTTCGGCTGAGGGCTGCGCCCGGCGGGAGACGGCGCCCGCCTGATCGCGACAGGAGGGGCTGGTGCGACGGCCCGGGCCGCCAACGGCGAGCTGCACCCGATGCAGCGGGCGTTCCACGAGGAGCACGCCCTGCAGTGCGGCTACTGCACGCCTGGCATGATCATGGCCGCGACTGACCTGCTGCGCCGGTGACCGAGGACATCTTCATCCCCGCGATCCGGCGATGGCCGTCGACGAAGTCCGGTACGTCGGCGAGGCCGTCGCGGTGGTCATCGCCCGCGACCGGTACGCCGCGGCGGACGCCCTGGCGAGCATTGACATCGATTACGCGCCGCTGGCCCCGGTGCTGGACATCCGCACCGCGCTGGACGAGAGCTCGCCGAAGGTGCACGCGGAGGGGAACAAAAGTTTCGAATGGGTATTCGCCAACGGTGACCTGGACGCCGCGTTCTCCGGCGCTCACGTTGTGCTGGAGCGCAATTACCGGCAGCAGCGGCTGATCCCGTGCGCGATGGAACCGCGCTCGGTGCTCTGCGCCAGTTTCGGCGACGAGTACACGCTCTGGTCGGCGACCCAGATCCCGCATGTGCTGCGGTTCCTGCTCGCCGCGATCACCGGCATCGGCGAGCAGAACCTCCGCGTGATCGCCCCCGACGTTGGCGGCGGCTTCGGCTCCAAGCTGCAGGTCACCGCCGAGGAGGAGCTGGCCCTGCTGATCGCGCGCAGGCTCGGGAAGCCGGTCAAGTGGACCGAGTCCCGCAGCGAGGGCAATATGACCGTGCACCACGGCCGGGACCAGTGGCAGCGGATCAGGATCGCCGCCGACCGCGACGGCAAGATCCGCGGCCTGTCCGTTGACCTGCTGGCCGACATGGGCGCCTACCTGATGCTGGTCGCGCCCGGCGTGCCGTTGCTCGGCGCCTTCATGTTCAACAGCATCTACAAGATGGACGCGTACTCGTTCCGCTGCACCGGCGTCTTCACCACCAAGATGCCCACGGACGCCTACCGCGGGGCGGGCCGCCCGGAGGCCACCTTCGCGATCGAGCGGATCATGGACGATCTCGCGGCTGAGCTCGGCATCGAGCCGCTTGAGCTGCGGGAGCGGAACTGGATCACCCGCGAGGAGTTCCCCTACACCACGATCTGCGGACTCACCTACGACTCGGGCAACTACGAGGCGGCCACCGCGAGGGCACGCGAGCTATTCGACTACGACGCGCTCCGCCGCGAGCAGGCAGAACGGAATTCGCGCGGCGACTCGGTGCGCCTCGGCATCGGCATCTCCACCTTCACCGAGATGTGCGGGCTGGCCCCGTCCCGCGTGCTGGGGTCGCTCGCCTACGGGGCGGGCGGCTGGGAGCATGCGTCGATCCGGATGCTGCCGACCGGGAAGGTCGAGGTCGTCACTGGCGCCAGCGCGCACGGGCAGGGGCACGAGACGGCCTGGAGCCAGATCGTGTCCGATCAGCTGGGCGTGCCGTTCGAGGACATCCGGGTGCTGCACGGCGACACTCAGGTCGCGCCCAAGGGCATGGACACCTACGGATCGCGGTCGCTGGCCGTGGGCGGCCTGGCCCTGGTCTCGGCCTGCGACAAGGTGATCGAGAAGGCTAAGGTCATCGCGTCCGCGCTGCTGGAGGCACCGCCCGATGACCTCGAGTTCGCTGGCGGGGTATTCCGCTCCCGCAGCGGCTCCGGGGCCAGCAAGACGATCCAGGAGATCGCGCTGGCCACCTTCGCCGCGCATAACCTGCCGGAGGGGGTCGAGCCCTCGCTGGACAGCGACGCCACCTACGACCCGGATAACTTCTCCTTCCCGCACGGGACGCACCTGTGCGCGACCGAGGTGGATACCGAGACCGGGTTCGTGAAGATCCGCTCGTACGTGGCGGTGGACGACGTCGGGGTGGTGGTCAACCCACTCATCGTCGAGGCCAGGTGCACGGCGGCATCGCGCAGGGCATCGCCCAGGCCCTGTACGAGGAGGGCGTCTACGACGACGACGGCAACCTGGTGACGGTGACGCTGGCCGATTACCTGGTGCCCGCGGCGCCCGACCTGCCCTCGTATGTCACCACCAGGACCGAGAGCCCGGCGGCCAACCGGCTCGGCGTCAAGGGCGTCGGCGAGGCCGGGACGATCGCGTCCACGCCCGCGGTCGTCAACGCGATCATGGACGCGCTCCGCCCGCTCGGCGTGCGTGACATCACGATGCCGTGCACGCCGGAGCGGGTCTGGCGGGCCATCCAGGCTGCCGGGGGCGGCGCGCAGGCGAGCGCCGCCGAGCCGCACGCGGCGCGGCAGAGTGATCAGGCGCAGGGCAGCAGCCCGCAGGGCGGGGCCGGCCAGAGCGGTGCGGCCCGGCAGAGCGGAGGCGCGGCATGATCCCGACAGCGTTCGACTATGTCCGCCCTGGCTCGCTCGATGAGGCGGTCAGCGCGCTGGCCGGCGGCGGCGAGGACGCGAAGGTAATTGCCGGCGGCCAGAGCCTGCTCCCGCTGCTGCGGCTGCGGCTCGCCTATCCCGAGCTGCTGGTCGACATCGGCGGCGTGGACGAGCTGAGCGGCGTGACCGGCACCGGGGACGCCCTGCTGATCGGCGCCCGGACCACGCACTACCAGGTCGTGCATGACCCGCTGATCGGCGAGCACTGCGGCCTGCTGGCGCAGGCCACCGGAACGGTCGCCGATCCCGCGGTCCGGCACCGCGGCACCCTCGGCGGCTCGCTGGTGCACGGCGACCCGGCCGGCGACCTGCCCGCGGTCGTGCTGGCGCTGGACGCGACGCTCATCGCTCGCGGGCCGTGCGGCGAGCGCGAGATCGCGGCCGCGGACTTCTTCGTCGACTACCTGACGACCGCGCTGGAGCCGGATGAGATCCTGACAGGCATCCGGGTGCCGAAGCTTGGCGGCGACTGGGGATATCGTTACGAGAAGTTCCATCGCACCGCGCAGTCCTGGGCCACTGTGGGCGTGGCGGCGCTGGCGAGGCGCACGAACGGCGAGGTTGCCGAGGCACGGGTCGGGCTGACCAATATGGGCCCGGTCCCGGTCCGGGCAACGGCGGTCGAGGCCGCCGCCGCCGGGGCGCAGGCCAGCGCCGAGGCGCTGCGCGCGGCAGCGGCTAGCGCGGGCGAGGGAACGCAGCCACCGGCGGACCTGCACGGGGCGCCTGATTACCGGCGTCACCTCGCGCGAGTCCTGACCGGCCGAGCACTGGCGGCAGCGGCAGGAGTCTGACAGATGGAGCTAGAGCACTCATTCACCGTCCCGGTCCCGGAGGAGCGGGCGTGGGAAGTGCTGCTGGACGTGGAGCGGGTGGCGCCCTGCATGCCGGGCGCCACCCTCGACGCGGTGGACGGCGACGCGATCAGCGGGAAGATCAAGGTCAAGGTGGGGCCAATCGCCATGACCTACGCAGGCACCGCCAAGTTCACCGAGCGCGACGAGCACGCCCACCTCGTTACCCTCGAGGCATCCGGCAAGGAGACCCGCGGGGCCGGCACGGCGTCGGCCACGGTGCGCTCCATGCTGGAAGGCCGCGGCGATGAGACGCACGTGATCGTGCACACCACCCTGAACGTGACCGGCAAGCCCGCCCAGTTCGGCCGCGGCGTGATGGCCGAGGTGGGCGAGCGGCTGATCGGCATCTTCGCCGGCAACCTGGCCGACATGCTGGCCGCCGGAAGCCCGGCGGCCGTCTCAGGCCAGGAGGCCGGCCCTGGCACTGGCCATGACCACCCGGCCGCCCGTCACCTGGCCGCGGCGGACGGGGCAGCGACCGGCAGGCCCGCGGATCAGCCGTCACCGGCTGCCGGCGCGGACGACCTGGCGCTGCCGATCGAGGAACTGGACCTGCCGCTGCGCGCCTACAACAGCCTGCGCCGCGAGGGCATCCACACGATCGGCGATCTGGTCGCGAGAACGCCACGGCAGCTGCTGTCGATTGAGAACATCGGCCGGGCATCGGTGGAGGACATCCGCCAGCGGCTGGCCGCCCGCGGGCTCGGCCTGAGCGAGTCCGCGGGGAGCGCGGACGGCGCCGAGGCAGAGAGCGGCGGCCCGGCGACGGGCGCGCCCGCGGCCGCGGGCGCAGGCAGGCCGGCCGCAGGCACGGCACCGACGCCGGCGGTTACCCCGCTGCGGTCGGTACCGGCGTCAGGCGAGGCCTGGCAGCCGCCTGAGGACGACGCCATCGACCTGCTCAGCGTGGCCGGCGTGCCGGTTCTCAAGCGAGCCCTCCCGGTGGCAGGCGGCCTCCTGCTGCTCCTCGTGCTGCTGGGGCTGCGGCGACGGAGCCGCGCCCGCCGGTAGAGCTCATCCGGGACCGGTGCTCCGGCCTGGCCTGCGCTCCTCCCGCGGACCGCGACCTGCCGCGCCGCTGTCGCCGCGCGGCGTCACGCTGGCTGCGCCATCCCGGCGCGCTTCGCCCGGCTCCCCGGACAGCGTCGCCCCGCCTGGCCTGCGCTTTCCCGGCAGGCAGCGTCGCCGCGCCGCTGGCGGGGGAAGCGCTGCGGTGCATGGCGGCGTGCTGCGCGGGAAGACTCCCAGATCCCGCGCCGCGGGTTCACCCGTCAGTGTCGGCGAGCTTAGTTAGGGTAGGAATTGTGACGACGTTCTCCGCAGATCGGTCATATGCCGAATCGCTGGATGCCGCTGATCCGCTGGCGGCATTCCGGGACCGGTTCGTCCGGCATGATCCGGAGCTCATTTACCTGGACGGGAACTCCCTGGGCCCGCTGCCGGCCAGGACCCAGGCGCGGATCGCCGGAGTGATCGACCGGGAGTGGGGTGAGGATCTCGTACGCTCCTGGGGGCACTGGATGAGCACCCCCCGCCAGGCCGGCGACATGCTCGCCGAGCATCTCCTCGGCTCCGCACCGGGCCAGGTCCTGGTCTGCGACTCGGTCACCGTCAACCTGTACAAGCTGGCCTGGTCCATGCTGGATGCCCGGCAGGGCCGGGACGTGATCATTACCGACGATGACAACTTCCCGACCGACCGGTACGTGCTCGAGGGGATTGCCGCCCAGCGCGGCTGCGAGCTGCGGCTGCTGCCGGCGGATATGGATGAGGGCGTCAGCGCCGAGGTCCTGGCTGAGGCGCTGGATGACCGCACCGCGCTGGTCAGCCTCTCGCACGTGGCCTACCGCAGCGGCGCGCTGGCCGACATGGCCGCCCTGACCGATCTCGTGCACCGTTCTGGCGCGCTGACGCTGTGGGACCTCAGTCACTCCGTCGGCGCCGTGCCAGTGGAACTGGACGCGAGCGGCGCCGACGCTGCCGTCGGGTGCACCTACAAGTACGTCAATGCCGGCCCTGGCGCACCGGCCTTCCTGTACGTGCGGGAGGACCTGCTGCCGCAGCTGCGGCAGCCGATCTGGGGCTGGTTCGGCCAGCAGAATCAGTTCGAGATGGGACCGCGCTACCACCCGGCAGCGGGAATTGACGCGTTCGCCACCGGTACTCCGCAGATCATCGGCGCGGTGGCCGTCGAGGAGGGGGCCCGGCTGCTCGGCGAGGCCGGCCTGGACCGGCTCCGGGCCAAGAGCATCCAGCTGACCAGCTACCTCATCTCGCTCGCTGACGAATGGCTCGCGCCGCTCGGGTTCGCGCTGGCGTCGCCGCGAGCTGACGCGCGGCGCGGTGGTCATGTGAGCCTGCGCCATCCGGATGCCTGGCGGATCAGCCAGGCGCTGCTCCGCGCCAAGGTGATCGGCGACTACCGGACGCCCGACCGGCTCCGGCTCGGCCCGGCGGCGCTGTACGTCAGGTTCACGGACGTGTGGGATGCCATGCAGCAGGTCCGCGAGATCACGGCCGAGAAGTCGTACGCCGACATCCCGGCCGAGCAGTCACGCGTCACCTGACCGGCGCCCGATCACTCCCACTCGATGGTGCCGGGCGGCTTGCTGGTGATGTCGAGTACCACCCGGTTGACCTGGGGGACCTCGTTGGTGATCCGGGTCGAGATCGCGGCCAGTACCCGGTCCGGCAGCCTGGCCCAGTCGGCCGTCATCGCGTCCTCGCTGGTGACGGGCCTCAGCACGACCGGGTAGCCGTAGCTGCGGCCGTCCCCCTGGACGCCGACGGACCGGACGTTGGCCAGCAGCACCACCGGGCACTGCCAGATCTCCCGGTCAAGGCCGGCCTGCGACAGCTCGGCGCGGACGATGGCGTCCGCCGCGCGCACGATCGCCAGCCGTTCGGCCGTCACCTCGCCGACGATCCTGATCGCCAGGCCGGGGCCGGGAAACGGCTGCCGCCAGACGATCTGCGGCGGCAGTCCCAGCTCGGCGCCGACCCCTCGTACCTCGTCCTTGAACAGCGCCCGGAGCGGCTCGACCAGCTCGAACTGCAAGTCATCGGGCAGCCCGCCGACGTTGTGATGCGACTTGATGTTCGCGGTCCCGGTCCCGCCACCGGATTCCACCACATCGGGGTAGAGCGTGCCCTGGACCAGGAAGCGCACGGGCTCGCCCTGGCTGCCCGCCGCCACGGCGATCTCACGGGCGGCCTGCTCGAAAGCGCGGATGAACTCGCGCCCGATGACCTTCCGCTTCTCCTCCGGGTCGATCACGCCGGCCAGGGCGGCGCGGAAGTCAGCTGCCGCATCGACGACCTTGAGGTCCACGCCGGTCGCGGCCACGAAGTCCTTCTCGACCTGCTCCGCCTCACCACTGCGCAGCAGCCCGTGGTCGACGAAGACGCAGGTCAGCTGGGAGCCGATGGCTCGCTGCACGAGTGCCGCCGCGACCGCCGAGTCCACCCCGCCGGACAGGCCGCAGATCGCGTGCGCCGATCCCACCTGCTCGCGGATCCGCTCGGTCTGCTCCTCGATGATGCCGCGCATCGTCCAGGTCGGCTGGCAGCCGGCAGCGGCCAGGAACCGCCGGAGCACGGCCATCCCCTGCTCGGTATGCAGGACCTCGGGATGGAACTGCACGCCGTACAGCTGGCGGCCGGGCGCCTCGGCGGCGGCCACCGGCGTTCCGGCGGTGCTGGCCGTGACCACGAAGCCGGGCGGCGCGACGGCGCAGGTATCCCCGTGCGACATCCACACCTGCTGGCGCGCCGGCAGGCCGCCGAGCAGGACGCCGGCGTCCTCGCCGGCCAGTTCCAGCACGGTCGCCCCGTACTCGCCGGAGCCGGTGCGGGAGACGGTGCCGCCGAGCCCGGCCACCATCAGCTGGAAGCCGTAGCAGATGCCGAGCACCGGGACCCCCGCGGCCAGCAGGCCCGGCGGCGCCGGGGGCGCTCCCGGCGCGTACACCGAGGCCGGGCCGCCGGACAGGATAATGGCGGCCGGGTTGCTGGCCAGCATCTGCTCGACCGGCATGGTGTGCGGCACGATCTGCGAATAGACCTGGCACTCGCGGACCCGGCGCGCGATCAGCTGGGCGTACTGCGCGCCGAAGTCCACCACCAGGACAGGGCCGGGGCCGCCGGTCGCCTCGCCCGTGGCCGGCGCAATGGCCTCGCCGCTGACGTCAGCGTCCTGAACTGAGTCTGCTGACCGCACTGTCTCTCCTGGCCGCCCTGTCTCTGCTGGCTGCACTGTGTTTCCGCGTGCCCTGTGTTTCCGCGTGCCCTGTGTTGTCCGGGCGCGCTGTGTTGTCCGGGCGCCCTGTGTTGTCCGGGCGCACTGTGTCTTCTGACCGCGCTGTGTCTTCTGACCGCACTATGTGCTCTGACCGCACGGTTCTCCGACCGAACTGGCTGTCCTGGCCACGGTGCCTGCCCGGCAGCACCGGGCCGCGTGCCGAGATGATCCTGGCCCGCCAGTCTATCGGCCGGTGGCCCCCGGCTCCTGCCGCTCGCCGGCCACAGCCCCCGCGGGCGGCGGCCCGGCCGGGCCCACCCGGACCCGGGAGATCCGCCGGCCATCGAGCTCCGTCACCGTCAGCTTGCGCCCGGCCACCTGAGCCGACTCTCCGTCACTCGGCAGATGCCCCAGCGCGGACAGCAGGTAGCCCGCCACGGTCTCGTACGGGCCCTCCGGCAGCTCCAGTCCGGTCTGCTCGGCGAACTCGTCCAGGTTCAGCAGGCCGTCAACCTCGAGCTCGCCACCATGCAGGTGCCGGGCCCGGCCCTCGTCCCTGTCGTACTCGTCCTGAATGTCCCCGATGAGCTCCTCGACCAGGTCTTCCAGCGTCACGATGCCGGCCGTCCCGCCGTATTCGTCCATCACGATGGCCAGGTGGGCCCGCTCTTTCCGCATTTCCGACAAGGCGGATAGCACGGTCTTGCTGGTCGGGAGGAACTTCACCGGCCGGCACACCTCGCCGACCCGGCGGGACCCGCCGTCGGCCCCCACGTCCAGCAGGTCCCTGGCGTGCACGAAGCCGATCACATCGTCGTAGGACTCCTGATAGACGGGGAACCGGGAGTACGGCGCCTCCGCCACGATGGCCACCGCATCGCGCAGCGTCATCACGGCCGGCAGGAACTCGACCTCGGTCCGCGGCACGAGCACCTCGCGGATCTGCCGCTTTCCGGCGTCGAATACCTCGCCCACGATGCGCCGCTCATCCGCGCTGAGCGACTGGTTGGCCGCCACCATGTCGCGGAGCTCCTCATCGGTCATCACGCCGCGGCTGACCGACGGATCGCCGCCGACCAGCTTCACGATCAGGTTGGTGGACCGGGACAGCAGCCAGACCAGCGGCCTGGCCAGCGTCGCCATCCGGTCCAGCAGCGGGCCGGCCAGCATCGAAACCCGCTCGGATCGCTGCAGCGCGATGCGCTTCGGCGCCAGCTCGCCGAACACCAGCGTGAAGTACGAGATCACCAGCGTGACGATGACCAGGGAAAGCGCCGAGTCCACGTCGGGCGACAGGGACAGGTGATGCCCCATCCAGGATTTCAGCCGGCCAGCCAGCAGCGCCGCCCCGAACGCTCCGGACAGCAGCGTCGCGAGCGTCACGCCGATCTGGACCGCCGACAGGAACCTGTTCGGGTCCTGCGCGAGCCTGGCTACCCGCTGACCGCGCTTGCCTCGCCTGGCCAGCGCGCGTACCTGGCCCTCGCGGAGCGACACGAGGGCCATCTCGGCGGCAGCAAAGAACCCGCCGATGAGAACCACGGCCAGGACGAGGAGAATGTCCCAGCCGACGCCGTTCACCTCTGGATCCCCGACCTCGTAGCTTGGCCTCGCGCGATGACTGCCTGGTCACCAGGCACCATCGGCCGTGGCAGGCACCGCACGGCCGCGCGGTGTCCGCACAGTCTACGCAGTCCGGACGGCCGAAGCGGGGACAGTCGGGCGACGGCGGCCGCGGCCAGCCGCGAGCGTACGATTCTGGGGGTTATTCCCGGTACGCACCGTAACGCGAAGGAGAGGTCCGATAGTGGCTGAGGTCCTGCACGACGCCATCGCCATCAGCGGCGACATTGCCGAGCTGCGGCACGCCATTCACCGCGATCCGGAGATCGGCCTGGATCTGCCCAGGACGCAGCGCAAGGTGCTGGACGCTCTCGACGGGCTCCCGCTGGAGATCAGCCGGGGCCGGTCGCTCAGCTCGGTGACCGCGGTACTGCGCGGCGGCAAGCCCGGCAGGACGGTCTTGCTCCGCGGGGACATGGACGCGCTGCCGGTCGCGGAGCGCACCGGGCTTCCGTATGCCTCGGCCGTCGAGGGGGTCATGCACGCCTGCGGGCACGACCTGCACACGGCCATGCTGGCCGGCGCGGCCCGGCTGCTGTCGGCTCGCCAGCCGGAGCTGCCCGGCAATGTCATCTTCATGTTCCAGCCCGGCGAGGAGGGGCTGGGGGGCGCGCGGCAGATGATCGACGAGGGAGTGCTCGACGCGGCCGGGGAGCGGCCGGTGGCCGCGTTCGGCCTGCACGTCGCCTCGGGGCTGCTGCCGCTGGGAGTCTCGATGTCCCGGCCGGGCACGATGATGGCGGCGGCGGACACGCTGGAGGTGACGGTCCGCGGGCACGGCGGCCACGCTTCCCAGCCGCACCGGGCCGCTGATCCGATCCCGGCTGCCTGCGAGATCGTCATCGCCCTGCAGACGATGGTCACCAGGCGGTTCGACGTATTCGATCCGGTCGTGATCACGGTCGGCAGCTTCCACGCCGGGACGACCGACAACGTCATCCCGGACGAGGCGCGGTTCGAGGCCACGGTCCGCTCGTTCTCCGCCGAGGCACGCGCCGCCGTGGCGGCCGCCGCGCCGGCCCTGGTGCGCGAGATCGCGGCGGCGCACGGCCTGACCGCTGAGGTGCAGTACGTCGGCAACTACCCGGTGACCGTCAACAACGCGGCTGAGGTGGCGTTCGCCGAGCAGGCGATCGCCGGGGTGCTGGGCGAGGGCCGCTTTGTCGCGGCCCCGAACCCGATCACTGGCTCGGAGGATTTCTCCTACGTGCTCGAGCAGGTCCCCGGAGCGTTCATCATGCTGGGCGCGTGCCCGCCAGACGCCGATCCGGCCACGGCACCGTTCAATCACTCGGCCGACGCCGTGTTCGACGATAGGGCGCTGGCTGACGGCACAGCCCTCTACGCCGAGCTGGCGCTGCGGCGGCTGGTGGCTGGCTGACGATGGCTGGCCGCTGGATCGGCGGCTGGCTGGCCTGCCGCCGGGTCAGAGGTTGTCGACGTCGGCCTGCTTGGCCCGGACCGCTTCCGCGGCCTCGCGCAGCCCGGCAAGCTCGGTGTCGGTGAGATCGCGCTGCACCACCCGTCGCACTCCGGTGGCGCCGACCTCGGCCTCCACGCCCAGGTAGACACCGGAGATCCCGTACTCGCCGTCCACCCAGGCGCAGACCGGCAGCACGGCGCCCGCGTCCTCGGCGACCGCCCTGGCCATCCTGGCTGCGGCCGCGGACGGCGCGTAGTACGCGGATCCGGTCTTCAGCAGCCCGACGATCTCGGCGCCGCCGTTCCTGGTGCGATCCACCAGCTGGCCGATATCGGCGGCTGGCAGCAGGTCCGCCAGCGGCTTGCCGTCCACGCTGCAGGCCGACGGCACGGGCACCATGGTGTCCCCGTGCGAGCCGAGGGTCAGGGTGCGGACCGAGCCCACGGGCACGCCGAGGCGCTCGGCGACGAAGTAGCTGAACCTGGCCGTGTCCAGCATGCCCGCCTGGCCCATGACGCGATGCTTGGGGAAGCCGGACACCTTCGCGGCCAGCGCCGTCATCTCGTCCAGCGGATTGGAGACGACGACGAGCACCGCGTCCGGGGCGTGCCGGACGACCTGCTCGGTCACGCTGCGCACAATCTTCGCGTTGACCCCGATCAGGTCCATCCGGCTCATCCCCGGCTTGCGCGGGAGTCCTGCCGTGATCACCACCACGCCGGAGCCCGCAATGGCCTCGTAGCCCTCGCCCGCCGGGCCGGTGGTCTGGCCGGTGACCTTGGTCTCGAAGCCTTCCACCGGCCGGGACTGGTTCATGTCCAGCGCCAGCCCCTCCGGCTTGCCCTCGACGATGTCGGTCAGCACGACCTCGTCGAAGATGTCGTACTCAGCTAGCCGCTGCGCCGTGGTCGAGCCATAGAACCCAGCTCCGACGACCGTTACCTTGCCTTTGCGGGCCATCTCCGGTGCTCCTTTTTCTTTTTCTGCTGTGCTCTGCGGGGTTAGTCAGGACCCTGCCATCGCGGCGTCCAGGTTCTCGGCCAGGGCGGCCAGGAACTCCTCGGTCGTCAGGAACGGCGTGTCGGCGCCGACCAGCAGCGCCAGGTCCTTGGTCATCTTGCCGCTCACCACGGTCTCCACGCACACGCGCTCGAGCGTCTCGGCGAACCTGGTCACGTCCGGAGTTCCGTCGAGCTTGCCCCGGTGGGCCAGCCCCCTGGTCCAGGCGAAGATCGACGCAATGGGGTTCGTCGAGGTGGGCTTGCCCTGCTGGTGCTGCCGGTAGTGCCGGGTCACCGTGCCGTGGGCGGCCTCGGCCTCGACGGTCTTGCCGTCCGGCGTCATCAGCACGCTGGTCATCAGGCCGAGTGAGCCGAATCCCTGCGCGACGATGTCGGACTCCACGTCGCCGTCGTAGTTCTTGCACGCCCACACGATGCCGCCGTCGCCCTTGATGACCTGCGCCACCATGTCGTCGATCAGCCGGTGCTCGTAGCTGATGCCGGCCGCCTCGAAGTCGGCCTTGAACTCGCTCTCGAACACCTCGGCGAAGATGTCCTTGAACCGCCCGTCATAGGCCTTGAGGATCGTGTTCTTCGTCGAGAGGTACAGCGGGTACCCGCGGTCGAGCGCATACCGCATCGTCGCCCGGGCGAAGTCCCGGATCGAGTCGTCGAAGTTGTACATGCCCATGGCGACGCCGCCGCCGCTGAACTGCGCCACCTCGTAATCCATCGTCGGCTCAGCCGAGTCCGCCGGGGTGAAGGAGATCCGTACCGTGCCAGGGCCCGGCACCACGAAGTCCGTGGCCCGGTACTGATCGCCGTGCGCGTGCCGGCCGATCAGGATGGGCTTGGTCCAGCCGGGCACGAAGCGCGGGATGCTGTCAATGACGATGGGCTCGCGGAACACGACCCCGCCGAGGATGTTGCGAACGGTGCCGTTCGGGGAGCGCCACATGCGCTTCAGCCCGAACTCGGTGACCCTGGCCTCGTCCGGCGTGATAGTGGCGCACTTCACGCCGACCCCGTAGCGCTTGATGGCCTCAGCGGCGTCAACGGTGACCTGATCCTCGGTGGCATCACGGTTCTCGATCGACAGGTCAAAGTACTTCAGGTCGACGTCCAGGTAGGGCAAGATCAGCTTGTCTTTAATGAACTTCCAGATGATCCGCGTCATCTCGTCGCCGTCGAGCTCTACGACGGGATTCACTACCTTGATCTTGGACATGCCGCTGCGTTCCCTTCATCGCGCCGGCGCCATTGCCATGGCGAAGTCTGGCCGGGCACGGGGTTGCCCGGCGTCATGCAAGTGCCCGGCCGTGCCGGGACGAGTCAGGCCGGTCAGGCTGGTGCCGGGAGGATCAGCCCGCCCACCAGGATGCCAGCGCCGAGCGCGGCAAGAATTGCCACGTCCGCCAGCCGCCGTCGCGAACCGAGCATCCCGGCCCGGCTCTCCGGCAGGACCAGTCTGGCCACGGCTGCTGCGAGCAGCATGCCTGCCACCACCAACGTACCGCTCCGGACATCCTGCTCGCCGCCGTGCACGGTCAGCAGCCCGAGTCCGAGACCGCCGAGCACGAGCACATAAGGCAGCTCGCCGAGCCGCGGCCGTGAGCCCGTCCCGCCGGGCCCTGCCGCCGCCGGCCCGGAGGAGCGGCCCGGCCGGTGCGCCGCCGGGCTGACGCGCGTGCCGCGCGCTGCCCTGGGCGGCCGGCGGCCGGCTCTGGCCGCGTGCCTCACCGCGCCTCCAGCGGAGTCCAGGTCAGCCCGCGCTGGCCGATGTACTCGCTGTCCGGCCTGATCAGGCGGTTGTCCGCATGCTGCTCGATCACGTGGGCGGTCCAGCCGGCCATCCGGCTGATCGAGAAGACCGGGGTGAACAGGTCAGTCGGGATGCCGAGATAGTGGTACACGGTGGCCGCGTAGAAGTCGACGTTGGGGTAGAGGCCCTTCTCCGCGAGGACAACCTCCTCCATCCGGCGGGACATGACGTAATACGTGTCATCGCCGGAGGCCGCGGCCAGCTCGGCGGAGAGACGGCGCAGGTGCCCAGCGCGCGGGTCCTCGGCCCGGTAGACGCGGTGCCCGAATCCCATGATCTTCTCGCCCTGCCGGAGCCGCTCGGTCACCTGCGCGGTGACCGCCTCGGCCGGATCACCTCCGCTGGTCAGCCTGATGGCCTCCAGGCCGCGCATGACCTGCTCGTTCGCTCCGCCGTGCAGCGGGCCCTTGAGGGTGCCCAGCGCCGCCACCACGGCCGAGTGCATGTCCGAGAGCGTCGCCGCGCAGACCCTGGCGGCGAAGGTGGACGCATTCATCGTGTGGTCGGCATGCAGGACCAGGCATGTGTCGAAAATCTCAGCCGCCCGCTCCGACGGCGGGTGGCCGGTGATCTGCAGCAGGAAGCTGGCCGCCAGGCCAAGTCCCGGATCAGCCTCCGGGACCGGCCTGGCCGTCCGGGCTGCCTCGTAGGCGGCAACCAGCACCGGCTGCTGGGCGGTCAGCCTGGCCGCCTTCCGCAGGTTCGGCTCAGGCTCGTTGGACTCCTTGTCCGGGTCATCCGCGCTGGCCAGCGAGACCAGGCTGCGCAGCGCCTCCATCGGCTGCTGCTGCCTGGCTACCTCAGCGAGCGAGCTGGCGACCAGCTTGCCCAGCACGCGCCCGGCCGCGAGCTCGGCCCGGTACCCGGCCAGCTCGCCCCGATCGGGAGCGGACCCGCGCTGCAGCAGGCAGGCGACTTCCTCGAAGCACGCGGCGCCGGCGAGATCGTCGATGTCGTAGCCGCGGTAGAACAGGCGGCCCGCGCGTCCGTCGATATCACTCAGAGCGGTGGCCGCAGCGACGACATCAGCCAGTCCCCTGGACTGATTTTCCGCCATATTTCTTCCCTCCGGCACGCTCGCTCGGCAGTGTACTTCTGGAACCTGGCTGCTCAGCGGCGCACGGCCGATCTTCTGCCCAGAAGAACAGCTGGCGCAGGGTATGAGCCAGGGCCGGCAGGGTAGCTGAACAGTGAGAAATTACTGGCTGCTCCGACAGGCAGGGGAACGGTCATGGACAGTCCCTTCATCCGGATCGAAGCAACCGGCGGCATCGTCCCGCTGCGCCAGGACGTGACCACGATCGGGCGCGGCAGCTGCGTTGATGTCTGGCTCGGCGACCCGAGCGTCTCCATGCTGCACGCCGAGATCGTCCGCCGCGGGCCGTACGCGTACGTCGCCGATCTCGGGTTATCGCGGAACGGTACCAGGGTCAACGGACGGCTGGTGGCACGCCGGCTGCTCGCGGACAGCGACGTTGTCACCTTCGGTACCGCCCGCTGCCGGGTTGGCGGGATACCGCGCGAGGAGCTCACCGCCGATATGGAGCTGCGCAGGTCGGCCGCACCTGAGCTGACCCGGCGCGAGCTGGACGTGGTGACCTCGCTGTGCCGTCCCGCGCTGTCCGATGAGGCGTTCGTCGCGCCGGCCACGGCCAGGGAGATAGCGACCGATCTCGTCGTCACCGAGGCCGCGGTCAAGCAGCATCTGCTCCGCCTCTACCAGAAGCTCCGCATCCCAGAAGGTCCCAACCGGCGCGTCCGGCTGGCCAATGAGGTCGTCGCCCTGGGCCTGGTCCGGCCGCTGCCGCAGGCCGAGCAGCGCGAGCAGCATCCCGGCGGCCTTCCTGACCGGCGCGGCGACGGGCCGCCAGAGCGCCGGACGCCGCTGGCCGCCACCGAGCCGGGCGCGGCCGCCAGCCTCAGTGGCCAGCGCGCTAGCTAGCTATAGCTAGTCCGGCCTGCCTGGTGAAGCTGGCGGCGGCGCTCAGGACGAGTGCCACGCTGCCGAGGGCCAGCGCGAGCGGGGGGAGAGCGAAAGCTGGCGGGCGGCCGCCGGTCGCTGCGTGCATGCGTCAATGTCCATGAGCAGATGCTCAACCCTCACATTAATGTGAAGGCCAAGCCGCTTCCGGGACGCCTGGTCGCGCATCCGCCGCCTGGCTAGCCCGCGACCGCTATCATTCACATATATGTGAAGGTCGGGGCCCGGGGTGGTCATGATGCGGATCGGCGAGCTGGCTGAGCGGACCTCTACCTCACGCTGGCTCCTGCGGTACTACGAGGAGCAGGGCCTCATCGTGGCCGGCCGCACCGCTAACGGGTACCGCGACTACCACCCGCGCTTCGCTGACCGGGTCATGCAGATCCGCGGCCTGCTCGACGCGGGCTTGCCCACGCGGATCATCAGGCAGATCCTGCCGTGCCTGGACAAGCCGCGCGCCATTCACTTCGACGAGGCGACACCCGAGATGCTCGCGCTGCTGGAGGACGAGCGGGATCAGCTCACGCGGCGGATTGACTGCCTCACGCGCAACCGGGACGCCATGAACGAGTATCTGGCCGAGGTCCGGCGGCATCGCGCCGCGGCCGTGACCGCTGCCGCCGGAGCGCAGGGGATTCCTCCCGGCGCATTCAGCCCGGCGCCGTGAGCGGGGACGGCTCAGCGCCGGCCGCCCGCTGGCGCAGGCTAGAGGCCGAAACGGCCGATCCTGGTCAGCAGTCCCGCGTGCGCGTCCCTGATCAGCGTGCTGACCAGGGGCAAGTTCCTGAACAGGAGACTCAGGTGGGTGGCCGGCCAGTAGAAGGGCGCCAGCGAGGATGCGGCAGTGAACAGTGCCACGGCCAGCGCCGCCAGTCCGACGAAGGCAACGGCGGCCGTCACCGGCGATCCGGCCGTGACGGCGAAGAACCTGCTCAGCGGCCGCCGGCTCGCCCCCGATCCCGGCCCGAGGCCGTAGCAGGCCACCATGGCGCCCGCCGCGTAGGCCCCGGCCCGCGCTAGCGAGCTGCCCGGCGCCACGACCAGGGTAATGACGCCGGCGGCAGTGGCCGCGATCAGCGCGAGCGGCAGCAGCAGCGCGGTGCTGAGCAGGGCATGGCACAGGGCCACCGGAAGCCTCACGGCGGCGACCAGGGGGTCACTGGGCCGCCTGCCCGCGCGGGATCGCCGCCGGGCCAGCGACCGGCTGGTCAGATCTGCGGCGCGCAGCGCGATCAGCCCGGCCAGCGCCGCGGCGCTGCCCGCGACCGGGAACAGCACGCTGGCGGCTACGGCGATGGCGATGGCCGCGACGGCCAGCGGCCCTCGAGCCGACCGCTGCGGCCGCGCCGCCGCGGGAGTACCAGCCGCCGGCTGGCCGGTCCCCGGCTGCGCCAGCGCGGCCGGCCCGGCGACCGCGGCGGCCGGAGTGCCGGCCGGGGCCATGGCCGGGGCGGGGGCGAACGGCACAGGCTGCCGGTAGCTCACCGGCGGCAGCAGATCGCGGAAGTCCGTCGGCGCGCCAACGGCCATCGGCCTGGTGCCTGGCGACACGGTGCCCGGCGACACGGTGCCCGGCGGCACGGTGCCCGGCAGCGCGATGCCCGGCGGCACCGGAGCGCCGTTGACGGCGGGAAGCCCGGCGGCGCGCCGAACCTGCACGTCCGCGGCGGTGGCCGCCGGCAGCAGGCCGGCCGCGGGAACCGCGGTGCCCGGCGCGCCGGGCAGCCAGGCGCTCAGGTCGAGACCGGCCGTGCAGCTGACCAGCTCGGTGGCGGCCGGGCGGCGCGCCGGATCACGGGCCAGGGCCCGGACCACCAGCTGCAGCAGGGGGGCCGGCACGCCAGCCAGGTCCGGCTGGCCGTGCACGATCTGGTAGAAGATCGCCTCGAATGAGCCGGTGCCGAATGGGGGCCGGCCGGTGGCCGCGAAGGCCACGGTGGCGCCCCAGGAATGCACGTCAGCGGCTGGCCCGCTCGGCCGGCCCTCGATGACCTCGGGCGCGAGATAGCCAGGGGTGCCCATGAACATGCCGGTCATCGTGATGCGAGTGGCGTCCGGCACCTGCGCGATGCCGAAGTCGATGACGATCGGATCGCCATCAACAAGCATGACGTTGCCGGGCTTGAGGTCACGGTGCACGACGCCAGCCGAATGCACGGCCGTGAGAGCCGCCGCCAGGCCGTGCGCCAGCCGGACCAGGGACTGGCCGGCCAGCGGCCCCTGCCTGCTGACGACCTCGTCGAGCGTGCTCCCCGGCACGTACCTGGTGACGATGTACGGCGGGGTGCCCTCGACGTCCGCGTCGATGATCTCCGCCACGTACGGGCTGTGCACGCGGCGCATCGTCTCGACCTCGCGGGCGAGCCGGCGCTTGGCCGTCAGGTCGCCGGCCGCCCCGAACCGGAGCGCCTTGACGGCCACCTGCCGGTCGCTGCTGTCGGCGGCGAGGTACACCACGCCCATGCCGCCCTCGCCGAGCTGCCGGCGCAGGCGGTAAGGACCGAGCCGGTCTGGCCCCGTCCCCTGCTGCGCCGCGGTCATGACCACACAGCCTACGTATGCCAGGCCGCATTTCCGAGCCTGAGGACACGGCGGCGCGAGATTTGGCCCGGCCGCCCGGCAGTCACTGACGCTGACGGGCGGGAGGCCGCGGCCGGTCAGCTTCCCGCCACCAGCCGGCGCAGGGCCTGCGCCGCGGCCGCGTTCTGCTCGGCGTGCGCCACCAGCGCCCTGGCCAGCTCGGCCGTCCACTGGCTGACCGGCACCTGCTGCCGGGAGAGCACGACGCCCCTGACCTCGTGGCAGATCTCGGCCACCGGGGTCCCGCGCTGCATGCCCAGCGTCATCCGCAGGTCGCCGAGCCGGACGATCACCATCGAGACGTTGCCGGGGCGTCCGCGCATGCGGTCTGACATGGTGCGCTCGCGCTGCACGGTGACGCAGTCCGGGGGCAGCGCGTCCCCCAGGCTGTCGGTCAGGACCCTGGCGTAGAGCGCCACGTCAGCACTATCCGCGCGGAGCGCGGCTGTCACCATGTCCAGGGACAGGCCGTCGGCTGGCTCGGTCATCGCGGCCCTTCCCGGTCAGCGCGGCCGCCGGCGCCGCGATTGCCTGGGCGCATCAGCTCATGCTCCCTGTCCATGCCGCCTGTCCATCCCGCGGCTATGCCGCCACCGCCTCATTGGCCGGTGAAGCTGGCCTTACCCGGCCCATTCTCCAGGAAGCTGCGCATTCCCGCCTGCGCGTCCTCGGTGGCGAACAGCCCGGCGAAATGCAGCCGCTCGATCTCCAGCCCGGTGTCAAGATCGACATCGAGGCCATCATCGATGGCCTGCTTGGCCGCGCGCAGGGCCACAGCCGGACCGGCCGCATAGCGGGCGACCAGGTCACGTGCCGCCTGATAGACCTCGCCGTCGGGTACCACCTTGTCGGCCAGCCCGATAGCGAGCGCCTCCGCGGCGCCGACGAACCTGCCGGTGTACACCAGGTCCTTGGCTCGCGCCGGGCCGATCAGCCGCGGCAGCCGCTGGGTACCGCCGGCGCCGGGGATCAGGCCGAGCATGATCTCTGGCTGGCCGACCTGCGCGCTCTCGCCGAGTACCCGGAAGTCCGCGCACAGGGCCAGCTCCAGGCCGCCGCCGAGCGCATAACCGGTGATGGCCGCGACGACGGGCTTGCCGATCCTGGCCACCGCGGTCAGCGACTCCTGCAGGGCGCGGGCCGTGGCCGCCATCTGGCTGTACCCGGCGCCTGCCATCGCCTTGATGTCGGCTCCGGCCGCGAAGAGCCGCTCGCCGCCGTAGAGGATCACCGCCCGGATAGCCGGATCACCCGAGACATCCGCGGCGGCGGCCGCGATCTCGGCCTGCAGCGCGGAATTCAGCGCGTTCATCGGCGGCCGGTCCAGCCGGATGGTCGCCACCGCATTGTCGGTCTCTACCCGCACGAACTCGCTCATGCCGCACCTCCATGCCGAGCCATGATCCTACGCAGCGCGCCGCGGCGGAATCACGGTCCCCCGGCACTGCGGTCAGGGCCGGCTTGCGGCGTTCGCCCTGCGGCGGCCACCGGAGACGCCTGCGGCCGCCGCCCCTGCCAGGCGACGGCCGCAGGCAGCTCGGAATCAGGCGGCCGGGTCAGCCTTCCCGGAGCCGACCGCCAGGGCGATGGCATGACAGTCGTGCTCGCACGAGCGGGAGCAGCACTCCGCGGTTCCGCCGCTGCCGCGGCACTGCCCGAGCAGGCACTGCGGTGACACGGTGAAATTGAGCAGCACGGTCCTGCCGGTCCTGGGCTGGTCGGCCAGGACCAGGTCCACGGCGTCGGCGAGCGCCTTGGCCGCCGGACCCACCTTCGCGGCCAGCAGCCGGCGGCCCACCCGGCTCAGGCACCGGCCCGCTCGCGACGCGTCGTAGTTCAGGAACGCGGCGAACGCGTCCAGGCACGCCTGCTCGTCGGATGTCCGGCTGTGCTGGCCCTTGCGGCCCCGAGCCTGCCGCGGCCCGTCCAGCGAGAGCATGACTCCCATCTGCGTCCCCCCTAAGGACTGTGCCCCGGCTTAGCGCCCTGAGCGTTGCAGGCACAACGTACTGCGAAGGGTTGCGAAGGGTCAACACCTTCGCGCGAAGTTTTTTTCCCCGGCCGAACTTGCGGTTACCTGTCACTAGCAGCACAGAGATAGTTCGGCGAGTCGGCTGCCGGGCTGGACATCGCTGCGAAGGTTGTGCGAAGGTAGGGGCATGGCACAGCGACCAGAGCCGCCACCGTGGGGCGCTCTCATCACCACAGCGCTGCATGATGCGCAGCTCTCCGCGCGCGAGGCGGCCAGGAGAGCGGGCATCAGCGAGGGCAGGTGGCGGCAGATCACCGGTGGCTACCAGGTCGTCAGCAGCGGCGTCTACGCCCCGGTCCGCGGCCCGGCCGGGACACTGGCCCGGATGGCCGCCGTGGTGGGCGTGACGCCGGCCCAGCTCAGGTCGGCCGGGCGGGCCGACGCCGCCCGCATTCTCGCCAACTCGCCCAGCCAGACCCCGCCCAGCGATGAGCTGCTCGACCGAGTCCGGGCCATGGATACCGATGAGGCCCGCGAGCTACTGGCCACCATTGCTCTCCGGCTCGGGATCAAGATCCCGGCCGAGCAGCCGGCGCAGGAGCGCCAGCGCCGATACGGTACGTAGGCGTGAGCAGAGGGAACAGCCCCGATCTCGACCGGATCCGGCAGCTGGCCGCCGAGCTGGCCCGGGCCGACTCAGGACCGGCGAGCCAGCTGGTACGCGCGCTGGCGGACGAGGTCGCCAGCGTGGCGGACCGGGTCGGGGAAATGGCGGACCGGGTCGAATCGCTCTGGCAGCTCATCGCGGCGGTGGTGGATGCCGCAGGGCTCGAAGTGCCCGATACGGGCGCGCCGCGAGAGTTCGTGCAGGCACTGCACTCAGCCCAGTCGTCCGGGAACCCGGGCATGCGCCTGACAATCGGCGGACGGGAATGGGTGGCCGCCATCAGCCCGGACCAGCCCCCGGCCGACCCGGCGCACGCCTGGGCCGCGCTCGAGCGGCTCACCAGGGTGACGGACGAGCAGGGCAGCCAGCCGGACGGTGCCTGAGCCCCCGGGGGCGGCGCTGGACCCCTGGAAAAGGGCTGAGCTAGCGAAAAGGGCTGAGCTAGCAGGGATTCACTGCCTCGCCGATCGGGTTACGCGGCGACCGCGGCTGCCAGTGCCCGGGCTGCGAGTGCCGGGCCGTCAGTGCCCGTGCGGGCAGTGCCATGGCCGTCAGCCAGGGCCCGGCGGTCAGCCAGGCGAGTCACGTCCGCGCCGGCCCCCCAGGCGATTCAGCCGCGGCGGGGCCGGCGCGGAGCCAGCATCACTCGCCGGACGCGCGCGCGCCGACGCCCTGCCAGCCGTTGAGAAAGCCGCGGACCTCGCTCTCGCTGTAACGGCGGTGGCCTCCCGGAGTGCGGATGGAGGACAGCTTGCCGCCGCGCGCCCACCGGGTCACGGTCTTCGGGTCGACCCGAAGCATCGCCGCGACCTCGGCTGGGGTCAGGAGGCGGTTGTCTGGCTTGATTTGGGTTCTCACGACGGCTAATCCTCTCGCGCTCGGGGTAGCTCTGCGATTACAGAACGTGACGATCCGGGACCGTCACTTTGTGAAAGCGTCGAATCACAGGATGTCACATCGCCCCGGCTTTTGCTGGCGTTCTGTCTAGCAAAGGCAGAAATTCATGTTGCAAGATCGGCTGTTTTCGCCGCACTCCGATGAACCTGCAGGTCAGAGGCCCAATCGCATGGTTGAGCGCACTATGTCGCAGTTAATTCGCACGCTCCGTAGTCGCCTGCTCGCGCCAGGCCCTGATGGACCTGACTCCGGAGCGCAGTCAGCGAAAGTCGCCACTCACCATTCCGGCAGGCGCTTCCGGCAGCGCCACCAGCCCGAGCTCGGCCGGGCTGGTCAGCAGCGGATGGGCCGGAAGCACCCGGACCGTGTAGCCGAACGGACCAGGCTGGCCGAGCTCCACCGCGCCGGTGTAGCGCACGGCGCCGTCCGCCGGCTCGCCGTCCGGGGCCAGCGGCGAGCGGTCCGGCTGGATCAGCTCGTCATCGTCACCGGCCCGGCCGTAGACCACCTCGACGGTCACGTCATCGGGTGACAGCTCGCCGAGCGCGATGCTCGCGCGCACCGTCAGCCGTCCGCCCGGCCGCTGCACGCCGTCATCGGCCTCGACGTGCTCGATCCGCACGCCCGGCCAGGCGTGCGCGACCCGCCGCTTCCACACGGCCAGGCTGCGGGCGCCGCCGAAGCGAGGACCGCCCCGGTACTCGTCGGCCAGGGTGTGCGAAGCCCCGGCGGCCGGCCCGTAGTACTCCGTCACGTACTGGCGGACCATCCGGGTCGCCTGCGCCCTGGGGCCGAGGCTGGCCAGGGTGTGCGACACGTTGGCCAGCCACCGGCGGGGCAGCCCGTCCGGGCCAGCATCGTAGAACAGCGGCGCGACCGACTGCCCGAGCAGGTCGTAGAGTGCCGCGGCCTCCAGCTCGTCACGCCGTCCCGGGTCCGGCACGCCGTCCGCCGACGGGATGGCCCAGCCGTCCTCGCCGTCGTACCACTCGTCCCACCAGCCATCCAGCACCGAGAGGTTGAGCGCGCCGTTCAGCGCGGCCTTCATGCCCGAGGTGCCGCACGCCTCCAGCGGCCGGAGCGGGTTGTTCAGCCAGACGTCACAGCCCTGCACCAGGAACCGGGCCAGCGCCATGTCGTAGTCGGGCAGGAACACGATCCGGTTCCGGACCCGCGGGTCGTCGGCGAATCTCACCATCTGCTTGATCAGGTGCTTGCCGCCGTCATCGGCCGGATGAGCCTTGCCGGCGATCACGATCTGCACCGGTCGCTCCGGATCGAGCAGCAGGGCGGTCAGCCTGGCCGGGTCGTGCAGCATCATGGTCAGCCGCTTGTAGGCGGGCACCCGGCGCGCGAAGCCGATCGTGAGCACGTTCTCATCCAGCACGCTGTCGATCCAGACCAGCTCGGCATCGGAGGCACCGCGCTGCCGCCAGGACGCGCGCAGCCGCCGCCTCGCCTCCTGCACCAGCCTGGCCCGCAGCAGCCGCCGCAGCGCCCAGATCCGCTCCGGGTCGGCGCCGACGCGCTCCCAGGACGGCGCATCGTCGGCCAGGGCATCGGCAGGCTGACTGCCCCTGGCCAGCCCCATGATCTCGGGAGCGACCCAGGTGGGTGCGTGCACGCCGTTGGTAACCGAGCCGATCGGCACCTCGGCCACGTCGAAGCCGGGCCACAGGCCGTTGAACATGGCCCTGCTCACCTCGCCGTGCAGCCTGCTGACCCCGTTCACCCGCTGGGCCAGCCGCATGCCCATGACGGCCATGTTGAAGACGCCGGGATCGCCGCCGGGGAACGTCTCGGCGCCCAGCGCGAGCACCCGGTCCATCGGCAGGGGGAGGTCGGCGGCATCGGCGCGGAAGTGCTGCTCGACCAGCTCGCGCGGGAACCTGTCGATGCCGGCCGGCACCGGGGTGTGAGTGGTGAAGACCGTGCCCGCCCGGCACAGCTCCAGGGCCTCATCGAAGCTCAGGTCCTGGCGGAGGTACTCGCGGATCCGCTCCAGGCCGAGGAAGCCGGCATGACCCTCGTTGGTGTGGAAGACGTCCGGCTCAGGATGCCCGGTGCTCGCGCAGTAGGCGCGCACCGCGCGCACCCCGCCCACCCCGAGCAGCAGCTCCTGGCGCAGCCTGTGCTCGGTACCGCCGCCGTACAGGCGGTCGGTGACCTCGGCCAGGGCCGGCTCGTTCTCCTCCACGTAGGAGTCGAGCAGCAGCAGCGGCACCCGGCCCACCTGCGCGATCCACACCTGGGCGGCCAGCGTGCCACCGCCGGGCAGCGCCACCGAGATGCGGGCCGGTGACCCGGCGGAGTCACGCAGCAGGACCAGCGGCAGGCCGTTAGGATCGCTCGCGGGATACCGCTCCGCCTGCCAGCCATCCGGGGACAGCGACTGGGTGAAGTAGCCGTGCCGGTACAGCAGGCCCACGCCGATCAGCGGCACGCCCAGGTCGCTGGCGGCCTTGAGATGATCACCAGCCAGGATGCCGAGCCCGCCGGAATACTGCGGCAGCGCGGCGGTGATGCCGTACTCAGGCGAGAAGTAAGCGATCGCGGCCGGCGACTTGCCGTCGAGCCGGGCCGCCTGGAACCAGCGCGGGCCGGTCAGGTACTCGTGCAGGTCGCCGGTCGCTGCCTGGAGCCGGCCGAGGAACTCGCCGTCCGCGGCCAGGCTCGCCAGCCGGTCCTGCGGCACCTGGGCCAGCAGGGCGGTCGGGTCATGGCCGGCCTGCTCCCATCCGGCCGGATCGATGCGAGCGAACAGCTCAAGGGTCCGGGCATCCCAGGACCAGCGCAGGTTCAGCATCAGCTCGCGCAGCGGTGCCAGCGGCTCAGGGAGGACAGGGTGGACGGTGAATCGGCGGATAGCTCTCACGCGCAGTGACCTTAATGCGTGGGGGGAAGTGGTGCGGACGTTGACTCGCCCTAATGAGGTGACTATGCCCGCCCGGGCATAACTTTACGCCCGGGCCCAGTCTGCTTTAAGGACGATATGCGGGGTAGTTTTCTACAGTGATCGGCAGGATCCCCATCCTTGACCTCCAGCCCTCCGTGCACTGCGGACGCTGGCCCGCTAAAGCCGTCCCCGGCGAGATGATCCCGGTGCGCGCCACCGTGTTCATGGAAGGCCACGGCATGCTCGGGGCCGGCGTGGTGCTGCGCGAGCCCGGCGGAGCCCGCCAGCCCATCGTGATGATGCATGAGCTGGCCGAGGGAACGGACCGCTACGGCGCCGATGTGGCGCCGGCCGCGCCGGGGCTGTGGAATTTCGAGGTCGAGGCCTGGTCGGATCCGATCGCGCACTGGCGGCACGATGCGGCCATCAAGGTGCCGCTCGGCCAGGACGTTCAGCTCATGCTGACGGAGGGGGCCCTGCTGCTGCGGCGGGCCGCGGCCGCGATCAAGACCGGCCGGGACGACCCGGCCCAGCTATCGGCCGCCATGGCCGCGCGCAAGACCCTCGAGGTAACCGCCGGGCTGCTCACCGATACCGAGATCCCGGCGCCGGACCGGCTCGCCGCCGCGCTGCATCCGGACCTCACCGCCGTCCTGCAGGATTTCCCGCTGCGCGACCTGCTGACCAGGTCGGCTCGCATGCCGCTGATCGTGCACCGGCAGCGCGCGCTGTTCAGCGCCTGGTACGAGCTGTTCCCGCGGTCGGAGGGCGCCGTCGTCGATCCCGCCGCCGGGCCGCCGCGGTCAGGCACGCTGCGCAGCGCCGCAGGCCGCTCGAGGCCGTCGCCGAGATGGGCTTTGACGTGGTCTACCTGGCGCCGGTGCACCCGATCGGCCGCACGGCGCGCAAGGGCGCCAACAACACCCTGGTAGCCAGCGATGCGGACCCTGGCTCCCCCTGGGCCATCGGCTCGCCGGCCGGCGGCCATGATGCGCTCCACCCGGACCTGGGCACGCTGGCCGACTTCGACGCCTTCGTGGCCAGGGCCGGCGAGCTGGGCCTGGAGGTCGCGATGGACCTGGCCCTGCAGGCCTCCCCGGATCACCCGTGGGTGACCGAGCATCCCGAGTGGTTCACCACCAGGGCCGACGGAACGATCGCCTACGCCGAGAACCCGCCGAAGAAGTACCAGGACATCTACCCGATGAACTTCGACAACGACCCGGACGGCATCTACGCCGCCGTGCTCGACGTCGTCCGGCACTGGATGAACCACGGCGTGAGGATCTTCCGGGTCGACAATCCGCATACCAAGCCCGTGCGGTTCTGGGAGCGCCTACTGGGCGAGATCGCGAAGACCGACCCGGACGTGCTGTTCCTGGCCGAGGCCTTCACCCGGCCCGCCATGATGCACACCCTGGGCGCGGTGGGCTTCCATCAGTCCTACACCTACTTCACCTGGCGTAACACCGCGGCAGAGCTCACCGCCTACCTGCAGCAGCTGGCCGGCGAGTCGGCCGCCTGCATGCGGCCGAACTTCTTCGTGAACACGCCCGACATCCTGAGCGGCTACCTGCGGCACGCGGGCCCGGTCGCGTTCGCCGTCCGGGCCGTGCTCGCGGCCATGCTGTCGCCGTCCTGGGGCGTCTACTCCGGCTACGAGCTCGGTGAGAACATCCCGCTGAGGCCGGGCAGCGAGGAGTACCTCAACTCGGAGAAGTACGCCTACCGGCCGCGCGACTGGAACCGGGCAGCTCACTACGGGCTCACCCTCGCACCGCTCCTGACCAGGCTGAACGCGATCAGGAGGGCGCATCCTGCGCTGCAGCAGCTGCGCAACCTGCGCTTCCACTACCCGGATCAGCCGGACCTGCTGTGCTTCTCCAAGAGCCTCCGGCGCCCTGGCGCGGGCGGGTCCGTACGCGACACCGTACTTGTGGTGGTAAACCTGGACCCGAACCAGCCCCGCGAGGCTACGGTCTGGCTCGACGCTGCCGCGCCCGGCATTGATGCGAGCGCGGGCTTCGGCGTCACCGATGAGCTCACCGGCGAGTCGTACCGCTGGGGTGCGGCGAACTACGTGCGGCTCGACCCCGCCGTGGCTCCCGCGCACATCTTCACCGTCACCGCCTAGCCTGCCCGCAGCAAGGCCCTTGCCGGGCCCGCAACCCAGGGAGCAGCCACGAGCACGACCAGCCGGGAGCGGAGGGGCCAGCAGATGGACGAGCGGCGGCGTGAGTCCGAGCAGTCCCTGCAGGAATTTCACGCTGGTCCCGGCGCGATACCCAGCGAGCCGGTCGAGTCCGACTCGTTCGAGGAGCCCCGCGACCCGCAGTGGTACAAGCGGGCCCTGTTCTACGAGGTCCTGGTCCGCGGCTTCCATGACTCCAACAACGACGGCACCGGTGACATCCGCGGGCTGACATCCCGGCTGGACTACCTCGAGTGGCTGGGCATCGACTGCATCTGGCTGCTGCCCATCTACGCCTCCCCGCTGAAGGACGGCGGCTACGACATCGCGGATTTCACCGCGATCCTGCCCGATTTCGGCACCATCGGCGATTTCGTCGAGCTGGTCGAGGAAGCTCACAAGCGCGGCATCCGGGTCATCGCCGACCTGGTCATGAACCACACCAGTGATCAGCATCCCTGGTTCCAGGGCTCCCGCAACGACCCGGACGGCCCGTTCGGCGACTTCTACGTGTGGTCGGACACCGACGACCGGTATGCCGAGGCGAGGGTCATCTTCGTCGATACCGAGCAGTCCAACTGGACCTTCGACCAGGTCCGCGGGCAGTACTACTGGCACCGCTTCTTCTCGCACCAGCCGGACCTGAACTACGAGAACCCCAGGGTGCAGGACGCCATGCTCGAGGTGCTCCGGTTCTGGCTGGACCTCGGCATCGACGGGTTCCGCCTGGACGCGGTGCCGTACCTGTACGAGCGCGAGGGCACCAACTGCGAGAACCTCAAGGAGACGCACGAGTACCTCAGGCGGGTCCGGGCCGAGATCGACCGGCTGTACCCGGACCGGGTGCTGCTGGCCGAGGCCAACCAGTGGCCGGCCGACGTGGTCGAGTACTTCGGCGACCCGTCCGTGGGCGGCGACGAGTGCCACATGGCCTTCCACTTCCCGCTGATGCCGCGCATCTTCATGGCCGTCCGGCGGGAGCAGCGCTACCCCATCTCGGAGATCATGGCGCAGACCCCGCCGATACCGTCCGGCTGCCAGTGGGGGATCTTCCTGCGCAATCACGACGAGCTGACCCTCGAGATGGTCACCGACGACGAGCGCGACTACATGTACACCGAGTACGCCCGCGACCCCCGGATGAAGGCCAACATCGGGATCCGGCGGCGGCTCGCCCCGCTGCTCGATAACGACCGCAATCAGCTGGAGCTCTTCACCGCGCTGCTGCTCTCGCTGCCGGGATCGCCGGTGCTCTACTACGGCGACGAGATCGGCATGGGCGACAACATCTGGCTCGGCGACCGGGACGGCGTGCGCACCCCGATGCAGTGGACGCCGGACCGCAACGCGGGCTTCTCCCGCTGCGACCCGGCCCGGCTGTACCTGCCGGTGATCATGGACCCGATCTACGGCTACCAGGCGCTGAACGTCGAGGCGCAGGAGAAGAGCACCGGGTCCCTGCTGCACTGGACCCGCCGGATGATCGAGATCCGCAAGCGGCACCGGGTGTTCGCCCTGGGCGGGTACGACGAGCTCAGCTCCTCGAACCCGAGCGTCCTGGCCTTCGTACGCGAGTACCAGCAGGACGGCGGCAGCGCCGATGGCAGCGACCGGATCCTGTGCGTCAACAACCTGTCCCGGTTCCCGCAGCCGGTCGAGCTCGACCTGTCCAGGTTCAAGGGATCGACTCCGGTGGAGTGCATGGGCGGCGTCACGTTCCCGCCGATCGGGGACCTGCCCTACCTGCTTACGCTGCCGGGACACGGCTTCTACTGGTTCGTGCTGCAGCCGCCCGCTGACTAATGACGCCGGGGTCAGCCGGCTCGCGCGAGCCGAGTGGCCGGCGGCTCGTTTAGATGGCGGATGTGGGGCATAAGGTAAGAGTTCATCCTTCACCCCCATGGACCCAGGAGCGGGTTGTGACCAGCGGATTCGCGCGGCCAGCGACGAGCGTGGACGCCGTGACCCTGCTGGATATGCTGGCCCGCTGGCTGCCCTCGCAGCGCTGGTTTCCCGGCCGTGAGCTCCCGGTCAGCGAACTCGCCATCACGGCCGATACCGAGCTCGCGGCCGGCGACCCCGGCCTGCGGCACGTGATCATCACCGCCTCGGCCGGCCCGGCCGCCGGCCGCTATCAGCTGCTGGTCGGGCTGCGGTCGCAGCTGCCCGACTCGCTGGGTTACGCCGTCATCGGGACGCTGCCCACCGGGCTGACCGCCTACGACGCCGCGCATGATCCTGAGCTCAGCCCGCTGCTGCTGCGCGGCATTGCCGGCCAGGCCACAGTCGGCCCGCTGCGCTTCATCCGGGAGCCGGGCGCCGAGATCAGCAGCTGGCCGGGCAGCCGGGTGATGACCGCCGAGCAGAGCAACACCAGCATCGTCTTCGGCGAGGCAGCCATCCTCAAGCTGATGCGACGCGTTTTCCCCGGTCCTAACCCCGACCTGGAGGTCGCCGGGGCGCTGGCCAGGCTCGGGTCGGCCCAGGTCGCCGCCCCGTTCGGCTGGATCGAGACGGACCTGGACGAGGAACCCGCCCTGCTGGCCGTGCTCTCGCAGTACCTGGCGCACGCGAGCGATGGCTGGTCGGTGGCCACCGGATTGCTGCGCCGGATGTATGCCAGGCTCGGCGGCTACGGCCAGGAATACCTGACCGCCCCGGTGCCCCAGCGTCATGCGACCGCGGCCGGCGAGTCAGCGGCGGCCCCGGCTGAGGTGCCCTTCGCCGGCGATGCTTACCTGCTCGGCCAGGCCACCGGCCGGCTGCACGCGGACATGGCGACGGCCTTCGGCGGCGGTCAGCTCGAGCCGTCCGGCCTGGCTGCCCTGGCGGCCAGGATGACGGACAAGCTGGAGCGAGCCCGGGCCGAGGTGCCCGCCCTCGACCCGTATGCGGCCATGGTGCGCCGGGCTTACGACGACCTGGCCGCCGTCCGCGAGCCCGTGGCCATCCAGCGGATCCACGGGGACTATCACCTCGGCCAGGTGCTGCGGACCGCGGCGGGCTGGGTGGCGCTGGACTTCGAGGGCGAGCCGGCTGCGCCGGTGGCTCAGCGGCGCGCACTGGCCCCGGCGCTGCAGGACGTGGCAGGCATGCTGCGATCATTTGACTACGCCGCCCGGCATCAGCTGATCGGCCATCCCGAAGCCGGGCAGCTGCGCTTGCCAGCCAGCCAGTGGGTACGGCAGTGCCAGGCGGCGTTCTGCGCCGGGTACGCCGACGCTGGCGGAGCCGATCCGCAGGCAAACGCCGCGCTGCTGCGCGCGCTGACTCTGGAGAAAGCGGTCTACGAAGTGATCTACGAGTACCGGCACCGGCCAGCCTGGCTGTCCATCCCGCTCGAGTCCATCGCCGCGGCCTAAGCATGAGCCAGGCCTACCAGCAGGCTGACCTCATCAGCCACGACGAGATCGACCGGCTCATCGCCGGCCAGCATCACGACCCGCACTCGGTGCTCGGCGCGCATCCGGGGCCCGGCAGCGGCGTCACCATCCGCACGCTGCGGCCGCTGGCCAAGTCGGTGTCGGTCGTGCTGCCCGACGGCACCCGCCTCCCGATGCGGCGCATCTATCAGGGCGTTTTCTCCGTGACCGTGCCCGGAAAGGATATTCCGGACTACCGGCTCGCCGTCAGCCACGCGGGCGGCGCCGAGACCGTCGGCGACGACCCGTACCGGCACCTGCCCACGCTGGGCGAGGTGGACCTGCACCTGATCGGCGAGGGCCGGCATGAGCAGCTGTGGCAGGTCCTCGGCGCGCGCGTCCGGGACGGCGGGACCGCGTTCGCGGTCTGGGCGCCGAACGCGCGCGGGGTCCGGGTCATCGGTGACTTCAACCACTGGGACGGCCGCCCGCACCCGATGCGGTCGCTGGGCAGCTCGGGGGTCTGGGAGCTCTTCATCCCCGGCGTTGGCGCCGGGACCCGGTACAAGTACGAGATCCGCACCCCGGACGGCCGGTGGCGGACGAAGGCGGACCCGCTGGCCGCCGCGGCGGAAGCGCCGCCGGCGACCGCCTCGGTCGTCGCGGTATCCCAGTACGAGTGGGCTGACCAGGACTGGATGGCCGCCCGGGCCAGGCGGGACGTGCTGACCAGCCCGATGAGCATCTACGAGGTGCACATCGGCTCGTGGCGGCCGGGCCTGTCCTATGTCGAGCTCGCCGATCAGCTCACTGATTACGTCAGCGAACGGGGCTTCACGCACGTCGAGTTCCTGCCGGTCATGGAACATCCGTTCGGCGGCTCCTGGGGCTACCAGGTCACGTCGTATTACGCCCCGACGGCCCGTTTCGGAACTCCGGACGAATTCCGGTACCTGGTCGACCGGCTGCATCAGGCCGGCATCGGCGTCTTCCTGGACTGGGTGCCCGCGCACTTCCCGCGTGATGACTGGGCGCTGGCCAGGTTCGACGGGACGCCGCTGTACGAGAACGCTGACCCGAGCCGCGGCGAGCACCCGGACTGGGGCACGCTGATCTTCGACTACGGGCGGCCGGAAGTGCGGAACTTCCTGGTGGCCAACGCGCTCTACTGGCTGGAGGAGTTCCACGCCGATGGCCTGCGGGTCGACGCGGTGGCCTCCATGCTCTACCTCGACTACTCGCGCCGCGAGGGCCAGTGGCGGCCGAACCAGCTGGGCGGCCGGGAGAACCTGGACGCCGTGGCCTTCCTGCGCGAGGTGAACGCCACCGCCTACCGGCGGGCGCCCGGCATCGCGATCATCGCCGAGGAGTCCACCGCGTGGCCGGGCGTCACCAGGCCGGTGCACCTCGGCGGCCTGGGCTTCGGGCTGAAATGGAACATGGGCTGGATGCACGACACGCTGGCGTACCTGTCCCTGGACCCGGTCTACCGGAGCTACCACCACAACGAGATCACCTTCTCGATGATCTACGCGTACAGCGAGAACTACGTGCTGCCGCTGTCGCACGACGAGGTCGTGCACGGCAAGCGGTCGCTGCTGCGCAAGATGCCGGGAGACGAGTGGCGGCAGTTCGCCGGGCTGCGCACGCTGCTGGCCTACATGTGGGCCCATCCGGGCAAGCAGCTGCTCTTCATGGGCTCGGAGTTCGGCCAGGGCGATGAGTGGTCCGAGCAGGCCGGCCTGCAGTGGGACCTGCTCGACTACGCCCCGCACGCAGGCATGCAGCGGCTGGTCACCGACCTGAACCGGGCCTACCTGCAGCACCCGGCGCTGTGGCAGCGCGACGCCGTCGGCGACGGCTTCGAGTGGATCGACGCCAGCGACTCGGCCGGGAACGTGATCTCGTTCCTGCGTTTCGGCGACAGCGGAGATCCCTCCGGCGACTCCCGCGGCACGCCGCCGGTGCTGGCCGGAGATCCCTCCGGCGACTCCCGCGGCACGCCGCCGGTGCTGGCCTGCGTGGCCAACTTCTCGGCCGTTCCGCACCTTGACTACCGGCTCGGCCTGCCGGTGGCCGGCCGGTGGCGCGAGCTCGTCAACACCGACGCGGAGAGCTACGGCGGCAGCGGAACCGGGAACTACGGCGCCGTCGAGGCCGTGGCCGGGCCCTGGCACGGCAGGCCAGCCTCCGCCGTGCTCACGCTACCGCCGCTCGGCGTGCTCTGGCTGGTGCCGGAGGACTGAGGCGCCGGCGGGCTGGCCGGGGGGCGCGGGTCAGCTCACCGGCAGGCCGCCGATGTCGAGATTCCACTCCGGCCGCGTGCCCCCGCATCGCTACGCGCGCCACACATCAGCGGTCATCTCCCGGAGCCGCTCGGAGAACCGGCCGTCCGGTGAGACCGAGCGCAGTAGCTCGCGCAGTTCCTGCTCGAACGCACCCGCGCGATCACCGAACAGCATCGGCGTCGCGCTGGACAGCGAGAAGACCGACGCGACCACCTCGTCCTCGGACCTGGTCAGGACCGCGCCGCCGGGCACCTCGATCCGCTCAGGGCCGCTGAACCCGGCAGCCCGCAGCGCGTCATCGCCCTGTGACGGCGGCCCGTCCGGGATGAGGCTGCGGCCGGCCCGCCGGACCGGGCCGAGGTAACCGGCGACCAGGTCGTCGATGTCACCCCGCGGCGGGCGCGGATGCGGGAGCGGGCCGCCGTCGTCGACGCCCCGGTGGGTGGTAGCGAGGAGATGGACGCACGCGCCGCCCGGCGGGAGCAGGCCACGCACGGCCGGCGCGACCCGGCCCTGGTCAACCCAGTGAAAGGACTGGGCGAACGTCACCACGGTGAAGGCCCCCAGCGAGCCGGGCAGTTGCTCTGCCCGCATATGCCGCCAGCTGACGCCGGCCTGTCCCGACCGCGCGGCCGCCGCCCTGGCCGCGGCGATCATGTCCGGGTCGGCATCGATGCCCACGGCCTCGCGGAAGAACGGCGCGAGCAGCAGCGTCAGCGATCCGGGGCCGCAGCCGACATCCAGCAGCCGGCCCGATCCGTCCAGCCCGAGCGCCGGCCGCAGCGCCTCGGCCAGAGCCGCCGGGTACGGCATGCGCCCGATGGCGTAGTAAGCGGCGCTGCCGGCGTAGAGAGATTCATCCCACTCATATCCACCGGGCACGGACCCGGATGCTACCAGCGGTCCGCCAGGCCCGGCCGGAGGCGACCGCCCGGGCCGGCTCCGGCCTGCTGCGCCGGCCTGCTGCGCCGGCCTGCCGCGGTGACCTGCTGCCAGCGGCTGGCCGCGGCCGGGTTAACGTCATCGCAGAAGCGCAGCATGACCGGAGGGCTGGGTGCAGCGATGGACGAGGAACTCGACGCGAAGGCGCCGGAGCACGAGCCAGTCCCGGCGGATGCCGCAGACGAGGTAGCGCAGCGGGCTGTGGCCGGGCTGGTGCCGGGCCGGATGCCTGCCATCTACCTGGGTCATGGTGCGCCGCCGCTGGTCGATGACCCGCTCTGGGTGGTGCAGCTGGAAGCCTGGGCCCGTGCGCTGCCGCGTCCGCGCGCCATCCTGATGATCTCGGCGCACTGGACGCAGGCGCCGCTGACGATCGGTGCCACGACGGACGCGGCACCGCTGATCTATGACTTCGGCGGCTTCCCGGAGCGCTTCTACCACGCGACCTACCCCTCGCCGGGCGCGCCCGAGCTGGCCCGCCTGGTCCGCGCGCTGCTGGCGGGCCGGGAGGACATCATTGATCATCCCGGCCGTGGTCTCGATCACGGTGCTTACGTGCCGCTGACCGTCATGTACCCGCAGGCCGATATTCCGGTGCTGCAGATCTCGATGCCCACGCTGGAGCCGGGCCGGCTGCTCAGCGTGGGCCAGGCCCTGCGGCCGCTGCGGGACGACGGCGTCCTGATCATCGGCAGCGGCTTCCTCACCCACGGGCTGCCCTACCTGCGGGAGTTCCGGTTCGACGCGCCGCCGCCCGGCTGGTCATCCGAGTTCGATCACTGGGCCGCCGAGGCGCTGGACGCCGGTGACGTCGATGCGCTGGCCAAGTTCCGGGCTGCGCCCGGCGCGCGCTATGCGCACCCGACGACCGAGCATTTCGCCCCGCTTTTCGTGACGCTCGGGGCGGCCGAGACGGCCGCGCCGGTGACCACGATCACGGGCTACTGGCTCGGCCTGGCCAAGCGGTCCGTCCAGATCGGCTGAGGCGTCCCGGCTCCGGCGTGCGGCCGAGCCGGGCGCGTCTGATTACAGCTGGCGCAGCAGCCAGCCCGGCCCGGCCACGGCAGCACCGGCGGACTCGGCGCGGGCCCGCAGTTCCCGGTCGGCCGTCACCACCAGCCGCCAGCCGGGCAGCTGCCGGACCAGCTCCACTATCGCGTCATCGCCCGATCCGGCCGCGGCCACGACTCGCAGCCGGCCGCCTGACCGCGTCTGATCCGCGGCAGCCGCACTGGCCGCGGGCCGGGCGGCGCCCTCGACGACGAGCACGAAGTCCGGAAACCACCGGTGCAGCGGGGGCAGCTCCAGGCCAGCCGGCAGGCTGGGCCCCGCGGAGCCGCCGTCACCGCCGTCACCGCCGTCACCGCCGCGAGCGAACCCGGACCCATCCAGGCCGGTGCCGGCTAGCGCGGCGAGCTGGTCGCGGAGCCGCAGCGCCGCCCCGGCCCGGTCCCGCCACCAGCCGTCCGGCCGCGAGCCGATCACGTTGGCCGCGTCGACGATGACGGTCAGCGGCCTGAGCGCCTCGCGCAGCTCGGGCCAGTGCGCGGCGAAGCCGGGATGCAGGTCAAGCGAGCTGACCTCGGGGGCGCTGACCCACGCTGTGGCGATCGTTTCGTCGCTGGCGGGATGGACGCGGAAGGCAGATCGCGCCTGGGCGATCACCGTGCCATAGGACCAGCCGCCGTGATCATCGTCGTACCAGCCGCGCACGGTCACGGCATCGGGAGGGACCGCGCATTCCTCGGCCGCCTCCCGCAGCGCGGCGCCGATCGCTGACTCGTGGCTGTCCCTGGCCCCGCCGGGCAGGCCCCAGGTGCCGCCGTGATGACTCCACCAGGCCCGCTGCTGCAGCAGCAGCCGGGGCTCGCCGTCGGCGGTCGCGGCGGCGGGCTCGTCCGCGGCGGGCTCGTCCGCGGCGGCGGACGTGGCGGCTGGGGCGGACGTGGCGGCGGGGGCATAGAGCAGCATCCCGGCCGCGCCGAAACGGCCCCAGTGCCGGTGACCCAGCCTGCAGCGCACCCAGCCGTTACCGTCCCGATCGGCCATTCCGCCGACGATAGCCGGGTTGCGCCGGCCGCCGCGCGCCGGGCGTGCCGCCTAAGCTGATGACATGCCCGAGCCCATGCTCGCCGGCCGGCTGGCGAAACTGCGCCAGCAGCGGACGGCACCGCTGATCCTGGAACTTGACCTCACCGACGGAGTCAGCGAGACGAGGCCGTCCGACCCGGTGTCCGGGCTGATGGCCAGGCACCGGCTCGTCCTGACCGACGTGCTGGACGGGCTGCGCCGCGCGCGCGGCGACGACCGGGTCAAGGCGCTCATCGTCCGGGTCGGCGGCCGCCCCATCGGCCTGGGCATGGTGCAGGAACTGCGCCGGGCCGTGCGGGAGCTGAGCGAGGCCGGCAAGCTGACCGCGGCCTGGGCCGAGTCGTTCGGCGAGTTCTCCGCCGGGAACGTCCCCTACTACCTGGCCACCGCGTTCGACACGATCTACCTGCAGCCCTCCGGCGACCTGGGTCTCACCGGCCTGGCCGTGCAGCGGATCTTCCTGCGCGGCGCGCTGGACCGGCTCGGCGCCGACTTCCAGGTCGCCAGGCGGCATGAGTACAAGAGCGCGGCCGAGCAGCTGACCGAGCACGGCTTCTCGCCGCCGGCCAGGGAGGAAACCGAGCGGCTCACCGCCTCGGTCACCGAGCAGCTGGCTGAGGCGATCACGCAGCGGCGCCGGATCCCCGCCGGGAAGGTGGGCGAGCTGATCGACAGCGGGCCGTTCCTCGCTGCCCGCGCGCTGGAAGCCGGGCTGGTGGACGCGCTCGGCTACCGGGACGAGGTCTACGCCAGCGTGCGCAAGCAGGTCGGCCCCGGCGCCATGCTCCAGTACCTGGGCCGCTATCAGCGGTCCCGCTCGCTGTCCGAGCGCGCCAGGAAGCTGCCGGTCCGCCGCGGCGAGCCGGTGGTCGCGCTGATCCACGCCACCGGCCCGATCCGCCGTGGCCGCAGCGGCCGGGGACCGCTGTCCGGCGGCGCGATGGGCTCGGACACGATCGCCGGCGCGATCCGGGCCGCGAACGCCGATGCCAGCGCGCGGGCCATCGTGCTGCGGGTCAACAGCCCGGGCGGTTCCTACGTGGCGTCCGACACGATCTGGCGCGAGGTCGTCCGGGCCCGGGCGTCCGGCAAGCCGGTCGTGGTGTCGATGGGCGACGTGGCGGCCTCCGGCGGCTACTTCATCTCGATGGCCGCGGACGCGATCGTGGCCCAGGGCGGCACGATTACCGGCTCGATCGGGGTGCTGACCGGCAAGCCGGTGCTGGGCGAGGCGCTGGGCCGGGCCGGGGTGACCACCGACTCGGTCGTCCGCGGCGCGCACGCCGCGATGTTCTCGGCCCTGCACCCGTTTACCGACGACGAGTGGGCCCTGGTCAATGACTGGCTGGACCATATCTACGCCGACTTCACCGGCAAGGTGGCAGCCGGCCGCGGCCTGACCGCCGAGCGCGTGCACGAGCTGGCCAGGGGGCGGGTCTGGTCCGGGGCCGACGCGCTGGCCAACGGCCTGGTCGACGAGCTCGGCGGGCTGGACAAGGCGGTCGCCATCGCGCGCCGCCGCGCGGGCCTGCCCGCCGACGCGCCGGTGCGCGGCTACCCGCGGGTCCGCCCGCTCGACCGGATCCGGCCGCCGGCCTCCAGCGAGAGCCGGGGCGCCGCGGCGGGCCTGGCGGCGGGCTCGCTGGCCGACAGCCTGCTGGCCGAGAGCTGGGGCCCGGCCTGGCGGCTGGCCGCGCGCGGCGGGCTGCCGCCCTACGGTCCGCTGATGCTGCCCGGCAGCTGGACATTCGAGTGACGAAACGGTCCCCCGGCACTGACCCGGGTGCCGCCTTCGCGGATGCGCTGGGCGCCTGGGCAGCCGGCGTCACCCTGCTGACCGTGGCCGACGGGCGGGACGACATCGGCACGACGGTCAGCGCGTTCTGCCCGGTGTCCCTGCAGCCTGCGCTGGCGGCCGTCGCGCTGATCGCCGGCTCCTACCCGGCCGAGGTGCTGGGCAGGCTGGACTTCTTCGCCGTCACCCTGCTGTCGGCCGGGCAGCGGGTGCTGGCCGGCCGGTTCGCCGCGGCCTGGCCCGGCGCGCGGCTGCTGCTGGACGGCGTCTCGCACCAGCGCGGCGAGCTGTCCGGCGCGCTGATCCCCGATGCCGGACTGGCCGCCCTGGAGTGCGAGATCACCGAGCGGCTGCCGGCCGGGGATCACCTGCTGGTCGTGTTCCGCGTCGTGGCCGTGCCGTACGTGGCGGAATCGGGTGAGCCGCTGATCCGGTTCCGCGGCCGCTACCCGTCGCTCGGCCCCACCGCCACTCCGGCTCCCTCGTCCTGATCGCGGTGCGCCGGGAGGCGAGGGCGCCGGCGGCGCGCGGACTGTCGCCCCAATGATCTTGAAAGGTTTGCGGGCTCATTTCCCGCTAAGTCTTCGAGATCATGGTTCAGCCGGCCCGCGGGATGCGGCCGGCGGCGAGGCGGCCGTCGCGCCAGACCGCGGTGACGAGCGGGACGCCGGGCCGGTAGGCCAGGTAGGCGTGCGACGGCGCGTCCAGCAGGACGAGGTCGGCGCGCGCGCCGGCGGCCAGGTGCCCCACGTCCGGGCGGCGCAGCGCGCGCGCTCCCCCGGCGGTGGCCGCCCAGACCGCCTCCTGCGTCGTCATCCGCATCTCCCGCACCGCCAGCGCCACGCACAGCGGCATGCTGGAGGTGAAGCACGAGCCAGGATTGCAGTCGGTCGCGATGGCCACGGTCACGCCGGCGTCCAGCAGCCGCCGGGCGTCCGGGTACGGCTGCCGGGTGGAGAATTCCACGCCGGGCAGCAGGGTGGCGACCGTGGCCGAGGACGCCAGCGCGTCGACGTCGGCATCGTCGGTGAAGGTGCAGTGGTCGGCCGACGCGGCGCCGGCCTCGACCGCGACCTGCACGCCGGGCCCGGGTCCGAGCTGGTTGGCGTGCACCCGCGGCTGCAGGCCGGCCGCCGCCCCGGCGGCCAGCACCGCCCTCGCCTCGTCCGGCCCGAATGCCCCGCGCTCGCAGAACACGTCGATCCACCTGGCCAGCGGGGCACAGGCCGCGAGCATCGGGCCACAGACCAGATCGACGTAGCCGGCCGGGTCGTCATCGAACTCGGGCGGGACCAGGTGCGCGCCGAGATAGGTGACCTCGGGGGTGGCCTCGGCGGCCAGCGCGACGCTGCGAGCCTCATCCGCCGTGGTCAGCCCGTAGCCGGACTTGCACTCGAAGGTGGTGCTGCCCTGAGCCAGCATCTCCCTGGCCAGCCTGGCCAGGTTCGCGCGCAGCTGCTCGTCGGTCGCCGCCCTGGTCGCCTCGACCGTGCTGCGGATCCCGCCAGCGCGGTAGGGCAGCCCGGCCATCCGGGCCGCGAACTCGGCCCCCCGCTCGCCGGCGAACACCAGGTGCGCGTGCGAGTCGACGAATCCGGGCAGCACAGCCCGGCCTCCGGCGTCGAGCTGCTCGTCAGTGGCCGGCGCCGCGAGGCCGGCCCGGTCCAGGCCACCCGGCCGTCGTCGATCACCAGCGCGGCCCCGGCCATCGCCGCGAACTGCCCGCCGCCCCCATCCGGGTCCGGCGCGTTCGTGACGAGCTCACCGATGTTGGTCAGCAGCGTGCTCACGGCCGTATCGTGCCACAGCGCCAGCGGGCCGCCCCGGCGGCTGCCCGCCAGGGCGGCAGCGACCACCCGCTTATCCGGGCCGGGACACCCGGCCCGGCGTGGCACCGGCCGCGGCAAGCTGTGGCAGAGCCAGCACCCCCGGGCCGGCAAAGTCGGCCATAACGGGCCGGCCCGATCGGTATCTTGACCTGATGCCCACGGTCCATTCGCACGGCGGACAGCGCCGCGGCCGGCCCGCCCCGCCGCCCGGTGACGAGCGAGCGGGCCGCCGCAGCCCCCCGGCGCGCAGGACGAGCAGCGCGCGGCCGGCCTCGGGCGGCTGGCGGCAGCTGAGCGGCCTGGCCAGGGCCGGTTACATCGCGATGGTCCTGGTCAGCGTGATCGTGGTGGCGGCGAGCCTCGGCGCCTATGCCGTCTACGCGCACCTAAACGGCAACATCCAGACCGTCAAGGTGGCCGGGCTCAGCCACCGCTCGGTCTACGGCGCGCAGAACATCCTGGTGCTCGGCTCGCAGACCAGGGCGGGCCAGGGCCCCGGATTCGGCAGCAACGCCAGCCTGGACACCAGCAACTCGGACAACCTGCTGCTGATTCACCTGGACCCGACGCACACCCACGCCATCGTGCTGTCCATCCCGCGCGACACGATGGTCTACGAGCCTGGCTGCAAGGCCCGGGCCAGCATCGGCGACGGCATCTGGGGCCCCTACCCGTCGGCGATCATCGACGGCGCCATGAACATCGGCGGCCCGTCGTGCGCGGTCCGCACCGTAGCGGACCTGACCGGCATCAAGCTGGACCACTTCGTCATGTTCAACTTCAACTCCTTCCGCACGATGGTGGACACGATCGGCGGAGTCGAGGTCTGCGTGCCGCCGGGCGGCTATCGCGACCCCTACTCGCATCTTGACCTCAGCGGCGGCAAGCACCTGCTCACCTACAACGAGGCGCTCGCCTACGTCAGGACCAGGCACGGCGTCGGCAGCGGCTCCGACGCCGGCGGTGACCTGCCGCGGATCCAGCTGCAGCAGGCGTTCATCTCCTCGGTCGTCCAGAAAGTCAGCAGCCAGGGCATCCTCGGTAACTCGATCCAGCTGCTCAAGATCGCCAATACCGCCACCCAGGCGCTGACCGTGGACCAGGGTCTCAGCTCGGTCAGCAAGCTGATCAGCCTGGCCAGGTCCCTCGTGCACCTGCGTCCCGGGGACGTGACGCTCATCACGATGCCGACCGTCACCGACCCGGCCAACCCGGACCGCCTGCTGCCCGAGGAGCCGCAGGACGACGTGCTCTTCCAGATGATCCTCAGCGGCCAGCTGTGGCCCCGCCACCTGCCCACCTTGCCGCCCGGCCAGGTGCGGGTGCGCGTGCTGAACGGGACCGGCATCGCCGGACTGGCCGGGCGCACCGCGGACAGCCTGCGACGGCTCGGGTTCCAGGTGACCGGGACTGGCAACACGGCCCCGGCCAGCACGAGCACGGTGGCCTACTCGGGCACCGCTCAGGCCGATAGTGCCTACACCCTGATGACGGCCGTCAAGGGCGCTCCGGCAGCCGAGAACATGCTCGCCGAGCCGGCCCCGCAAGCCGGCCGGCTGGCCCGGTCACGCTCATCATCGGCGCCGGCTTCGCCGGGGTGAATGCGCCAGCCGCCGCGGCGGGCGGCACCGGCAGCGGCCCGGCAGCCAGCCCGGCAGGCAGCCCGAGCAGCCCGCCCGCGTCTGTCGAGACCCGCAACGCCGCGGCCAGCATCTGCTCGGGGCTGCCGCCGGCCAACCCGGACCCCGGCACACCGCCGTGACCCGGCCGGGCCGCCGCGGCCCAGCCGCGGCCAGGCCTGGTCATGGGCGCGCGGCCATTACGGGGATTGGCGTGCGACCGAGTGAGCCACGCACTGATCAGGGCTCAATACGGGCTCAGGACAGTACCGCGCGGACGGCCCGGGTCAGTGCACCCGGCACGTCGTCGACCAGCAGGTGCTGGCCGTCGCGGACGATATCCCGGCCGCTCACGACAACCTCGCGGACGTTGGCGGCGGCAGCGGCGAAGATGACCGATTCAAGCGCGCTGCCAGCTGCCGCGCCGGCCGTCCGCGGGGAGTCCAGGGACACGGTGACCAGATCGGCGAGCGCCCCGGCCACGATCTCGCCTGCTTCGGGCCAGCCCAGGCTGGCGTGACCGTCGAGCGTCGCGGCCCGGGCCAGCTCCGCAGCCCTGAAATGGCCGCGCTGCTGTGTCATCAGCCGCTCGCCCCACTCGACCCGGCGTGCCTCCTCGAACAGGTCGACGATGGCCTGGCTGTCGCTGCCCACGGTCAGCGGGCAGCCGGCGGACAGCAGGGCCCTGGCCGGCCCGATCCCGTCCGCCAGGTCTGCCTCGGTCGTCGGGCAGAAGCACGCGTAGCACTGGCTCTCGCCCAGTAGCCGGATGTCCCCGGCGCCCAGGTGCGTCGCGTGCACGACGGTGGTCCGCGGGCCCAGCGCGCCGGCCTCGTACAGCACCCCCGCCGGCGTGCGCCGGTAGGCGGCCAGGCAGGCGCGGTTCTCGGCCACCTGCTCGGACAGGTGGACATGCAGCGGCGCGCCGCACGGATGCGACCAGGCCGCGACGGCGTGCAGCTGGCTGGCCGGCACCGCCCGGACCGAGTGGATGGCCGCGCCGAGCCGGGCACCAGGCCCGAGCACCCCGCGCGAGTCGGCGCCCAGCGCGTCCACCCGCTGGGCCCAGGCTGCGGCGTCTGCGTCGCCGAACCGCAGCTGGACGCCGCGCAGCGGCTGCTGCTCGCCGTCCGGGGAAAGGCCGCCGGCCAGGTAGCAGGTGTCCAGCAGGCTGATCCTGATCCCGGCCCGGACGGCCGCCTCGATCAGCACCCGGCTCATCTGGTTCGGGTCCGCGTAGGGCTCGCCGCCAGGGCCATGATGCAGGTAGTGGAACTCGCCGACGCAGCTGATCCCGGCCAGCGCCATCTCCGCGTAGGCCGCCGTGGCCAGGTCCAGGTAACTGTCCGGGTCGAGCCGGGCGGCCACCTCGTACATCCGCTCCCGCCAGGTCCAGAACGTGCCCCGCCCGGCCTCGGTGATGCCGCGCAGGGCGCGGTGGAACGCGTGCGAGTGCGCGTTGGCCAGGCCCGGCAGCGTCAGGCCGGCCAGCCGCCGCGTACCGGGCGGGATGCGGTCCGCTTCCGGCGAGACCGCGGTGAACCGGTCGCCGCCGGCTTCGATCAGGACACCGGGACGGACGCCGAGCCCCGGCAGCCAGGCCAGCTCGGCCAGCCAGGCCCGGCTCGCGCTGCCGCCACTCACCGGCCGGCCAGGTCCGCGAGCACGGCCGCCAGGGCGGTCACTCCCGCCTCGCAGTCCGCGGGCTCCGCGTGCTCGGATGGCGCGTGCGAGACGCCGGTCCGGTTGCGGACGAACAGCATCGCGGTCGGCAGCCGGGCCGCCAGCACGCCCGCGTCATGACCGGCGCCGGTCGGCAGGACGGGCGCGTCCAGCCCGGCCCCGGCCAGCGCGCGGCTGATCCGGCCCTGCAGGCCAGGATCGAAGGAGACGACCGGGGTGAACGATTCCTGCGTCAGGGCCAGGTCCACGGCGTGCTCCGCCGCTGCTTCCCCGGCCTCGGCGCGGACCTGGTCCACCATCCGGTACAGGGTCGCCTCGTCCGGCGCCCGCGCGTCCAGCCAGGCCCGGACCGACGAGCAGATCGCGTTGACCCCGCCCGGCTCGGCGATCACCTTGCCGACCGTCGCCAGCGCGCCGCTGCGGGCGGCCGCGCGCCGCGCGGCCAGCACGGTCTCGGCATAGGGCAGCATCGGGTCGCGGCGGTCAGCCAGCCGCGTCGTGCCGGCGTGATCGGCGCGGCCGGTGAAGTCCAGCCGCCAGCGGCCGTGCGGCCAGATTCCCCCGGCTATCCCGATCGCCGCGGCCAGCCTGTCCAGCGTGCTGCCCTGCTCGACGTGCAGCTCGACGAAGGCCCCGAGGCTGGCCAGCAGCGCATCGTCCGGGCCGATGAGAGCCGGGTCCAGTCCCGCGGCGGTCATCGCCTCGGCCAGGGTCATCCCGCCGGAGTCCGCCAGCCGCCGGGCCGCCGCCGGCTCGAGCACCCCGGTCAGCAGCCGGCTGCCCAGGCAGGCCACGCCGAACCTGGCGCCTTCCTCCTCGGCGAAGGCGGCCACCGCGATCGGCCGGGCCGGCCGGAAGCCGCGCTCACGCAGCTGCCCGATGGCCGCGAACGCCGACACGATGCCGAGCGGGCCGTCGAACGCGCCGCCGTCCGGCACCGAGTCCAGATGGCTGCCGGTGCCGACAGCCGGCCCGGCCGGATTCTCGACATCCCACCAGGCCCACAGGTTGCCGTTGCGATCGCAGTCAGTGCGGAGGGCCAGTTCTGCAGCGGTCGCGGTAAACCAGCGGCGGCAGGCTGCGTCTTCCTGCGTCCAGGAGTAACGCCGATACCCGCCGGTGCGATCATCGCGGCCGATGGGCAGCAGCGACGCCCAGAGGCTGGGAAAGGATGCGCGGCCCGGTCCCGCGCTCATCGCGCGGCGTCACGCATCGGCACCCGGACGCCGCGCTCGGCGGCGACCTCGCTCGCCCGGTCATAGCCCGCGTCCGCGTGCCGGATCACGCCCATGCCGGGGTCGTTGGTCAGCACCCGCTCCAGCTTCTGCGCGGCCAGCCCGGTGCCGTCAGCCACGCAGACCTGGCCGGCGTGGATGGACCGGCCGATGCCCACGCCGCCGCCGTGGTGAATGCTCACCCAGGACGCGCCGGAGGCCGTGTTGACCAGGGCATTCAGCAGCGGCCAGTCGGCGATCGCGTCGCTGCCGTCCGCCATCGACTCAGTCTCCCGGTACGGTGACGCCACCGACCCGCAGTCGAGGTGATCACGTCCGAGCACGATGGGCGCCTGCACATCCCCCCGCTGCACGAGTTCGTTGAAGCGCAGCCCGGCCAGGTGCCGCTCGCCGTAGCCGAGCCAGCAGATCCGCGCGGGCAGGCCCTGGAAGTGGACCTTCTCGCGGGCCATCCGGATCCACCTGGCCATCGCCTCGTTCTGCGGGAAGAGGTCGAGGATGGCCGCGTCGGTCGCGGCGATGTCAGCCGGGTCGCCGGACAGCGCGGCCCACCGGAACGGGCCCCTGCCCTCGCAGAACAGCGGCCTGATGTAGGCGGGCACGAAGCCGGGGAAGTCGAAGGCGCGTTCATAGCCGGCCAGCTGGGCCTCGCCCCGGATGGAGTTGCCGTAGTCGAAGACCTCGGCGCCGGCGTCCTGGAAGCCGACCATCGCGGCCACGTGCGCGGCCATCGACTCGCGTGCGCGCCGGATGAACCCATCCGGGTCCTCGGCTCGCAGCGCTGCCATGTCCTCGAACCGCACCCCCTTGGGCAGGTAGGTCAGCGGGTCATGCGCCGAGGTCTGGTCGGTCACCACGTCGATCGGGGCGCCCATCGCGAGCAGCTGCGGCACCACCTCAGCCGCGTTGCCCAGCAGCCCGATCGACAGCGGCTGCCGGGCGTCCCTGGCGGCCACCGCCCGGCGGACCGCGTCATCGATGCCGTCGGCCTCGACATCGAGGTAGCCGTGCTCGATCCGGCGGCTGATCCTGGACGGATCGCAGTCGATCACGATGGCCACGCCGCCGTTCATGGTGACGGCCAGCGGCTGGGCGCCGCCCATCCCGCCCAGGCCGGCCGTCAGCGTGATCGTCCCGGTCAGCGAGCCGCCGAAGCGCTTGGCAGCGACGGCGGCGAACGTCTCGTAGGTGCCCTGCAGGATGCCCTGGGTGCCGATGTAGATCCACGACCCCGCGGTCATCTGGCCGAACATCGTCAGCCCCGCGGCTTCCAGCCGCCGGAACTCCTCCCAGGTCGCCCATTGCGGCACCAGATTGGAGTTGGCGATCAGGACCCGCGGCGCCCACTCATGCGTGCGGAAGATCCCGACCGGCTTGCCGGACTGCACCAGCAGGGTCTCGTCTGCCCTGAGTTCCCGCAGCGAGGCCACGATCGCGTCGAAGGCGTCCCAGCTGCGCGCGGCACGGCCAGACCCACCGTAGACGATGAGCTGGTCCGGATGCTCGGCCACCTCGGGATCGAGGTTGTTCATCAGCATCCGCATGGCCGCCTCCTGCGGCCACCCCTGGCAGCTCAGGGCGGTCCCGCGCGGTGCACGGACCGGCCTGGGGCCAGCGGGGACGCCACTCGCCGACTGCACGGCCGTCATCGCCGCTCCTCTCCTGGTCACGCTGACGCTACGGCCAGCGCGCTGCACCGCTGCAACGGGCCCATCATGCCAGCCGCGCCCGGGCGGAGCCCTCGCCGCTGGCGGCCGGCGGTGCGCCCATGGAGCCGGCCCTGCGTGCCGCCCGGCTGAGCGATCACTTCCGGACGAGCCGAGACACGTCAGCGGCCGGGACCGCGGGCAGCCCGCGGTCCCGGCCCCTGCCTTGCCGTGCCTTGCTAGCTCAGCTCAGGCCCTCCGCCTTGAGGAAGCCCGCGGCCACCGTCGAGTAGTTCGCGTGCCCCAGGATGACTGCCTGGTCCATCTGCAGCAGCGCCTGGGTGGTCAGCTTCGCGGAGATCGCGTTCAGGGTGCTGGTGATCGTGGGCGTCAAGGCCTTCTTGTAGACCAGCGGCACCACGTTCTGCGCGGCGAAGTTGTTCTTCGGGTCGGCGAGCGAGACGAGCTTGTCGGTGATGATCTGCGGCGTGGTGGTGAAGACGTCCGCGGCCTGCACCTTCCCGTCCACCAGGGCCGCCAGGGTAATCGGGCCGGACTCATCAAGAGGGTCGAAGCCCTTGAAGGTCAGGCCGTAGTTCTTCTTCAGGCCCGGCAGGCCATCGGCGCGGGTCTTGAACTCAGGCGGGCCGCCGAAGGTGATGCTGGACGCGAGCGGGGTCAGCTGCGCGATCGAGGTGAGGTTGTGCGCCTTGGCATAGGCCTGGGTGACGGTCACCGAGTCCTTGTCCTGAGCGGGCGCCGGAGTGAGGATCTCCAGAGACGACGGCAGCTTGGCCGTCAGGGCGGCGTCCACCTGCGCCGTGGATGCAGCCGTGCTGCTGGGGTCGACCGAGGTGGTCAGCAGCGCGCCGTTGTACTCCGGGATGATCGAGACGGAGCCGTTCTCGACCTGCGGGTAGTACACCTCGCGGGCGCCGATGTTGAACTTGGGCGTGACCTTGACGCCCTTGCCCTGCAGGGCGAGCACATAGATCTCGGCGAGCAGCTCGTTCTCGGGGAAGTTCGCCGAGCCGACGACGACCGACCCCGACGGAGCGGCCGAGGCGAGCGGGTTGCTGCTACTGCTGCTGCTCGGGCTGCCGCTGCTGCTCGTGCTCGGGCTGCTGCTGCCGCAGGCGGCGAGCGCTACCCCGGTGAAGACCGCCAGGCCCGCGAAGACGGGCGTTCTCAACCTGGATCCGGCCATCCTCAGCCGTGAAGGTTCCAACATGACATTTTCCCTTCTATTTCAATAGGAAAAGACGCTATCACGAGGTCTTCGCCTGCCGGCGCAGACCGGCCGGAACGACGAGCCGCCGCAGGCCGACGAAGACGACCTGGACCACGAGCGCGAGCACCACTACCAGCGCGGCGCCGCCCGCCACCTCCCCGTAGTTCTCGGTCGCGAGACCGTCAATGATGTAGCGTCCCAGTCCGCCGAGACCAATCTCGGCGGCGATCGTCGCCGTGGCCACGACGAATATCGCGCCCGTGCGCAGGCCCAGCATGATCAGCGGAAGCGCCACCGGCACCTCCACCTTGCGCAGCTGCTGCCACGGGGTCATGCCCATGCCGCGGGCAGCGTCCTTCAGGCCGGGATCCACTCCGGCCACGCCCTCGTACGCGTTCACGAGGATCGGCGGGATGGCCAGCACCACCAGCGGTATCAGCCAGGCCAGCACGGAGAACCCGAGCAGGATGACCATCAGCACCAGCAGCCCGAGCGTCGGTATCGCCCGCCATACATTGGCCAGGCTAACGATGACGAAGGAGCCGCGGCCGCTATGGCCGATCGCCACGCCCAGCGGAAGCGCGATAGTCGCGGCGACCAGCAGCGACAGGCCGCTGTAGCCCAGGTGCTGGAGTACCCGGATGGGGATGCCGTCGGCGCCATGCCATTGCGCGGGCGACTTCAGCCAGTTCCACGCGAAACTCAGGAAGCTCATACCAGTCTCTCCGGCTCTGACGTGCTAACCGCGCTGCCCGGCCGTGGCGAGCTCCAGCTCATCCACGCGCGGTCCGGCTCGCTGGCTGCGCTGCCACGGGGTGAGCAGCCAGCGGATCAGGATCAGGATCAGGTCACAGACCAGGGCCAGCAGGATGACGAGCACGATGGCCACGTAGATCTCGAGCGGGAAGTCGCGCTGGAGGCCGTCGATGAAAAAGTAACCGAGGCTGCTGACCCCGATCAGCTGGCCGACGCTGGCCAGGCTGATGCTCGACACGGTGGCTACCCGCAGCCCGGCGATGATGACCGGGATGGCCTGCGGCAGTTCTACCCGGACCAGGCGGCGCATGGTGCCGAATCCCATCGCCGTCGCCGCCTGCCGGACGGACTCGGGAACGGACCGGAGGCCGTCCACGACGTTCGGGACGAGCACGCAGAGCGAGAACAAGGTCAGCGGGATGATCACGGTCAGGTTGGACAGCCCGGTATAGGGAATCAGCACGACGAAGATCGCCAGCGACGGTATAGCGTACACCGCGCTGGTCACTGACAGCACCGGCGGCCAGGACCAGCTGAACCGGACGCACAGGATACCGACCGGTACGGAGATGGCCAGGCCGACCAGGGCGGGCACGAGGCCGAGAATGGCGTTCTCCAGCGTGAGCTGCCGGATCATCGCGGCGTTAGTGGAGAGCCACGTCCAGGTGCTCATGACGCGGCCGCCTGGTCAGCGACCTCACCGCGCCCTGGCCACCGTTCGCCGGACTGCTCGGAGGTCTCCTCCGCGGCCTGGATGGCAGCGCGCAGCCGCTCATACGAGGTAACCCCGACCACGCGCCCGTCCTCGTCGACGGCCACCGCCCGGCCGCTGCGGGACAGCACGGTCGCGTCCAGCGCCGCCCGCAGTGAGTCGCTGCCGGGCCGGAAGGTGTGGCCGTACGAAGTGAGCGGGAGGTCCGCGAGCCGCTGCTGGCCGCTGGCCGACTTCAGCTGCTCGATCGAGGCCCAGCCGCGCGGCCGCCCGTCGCCATCGGTCAGCAGCAGCCAGGGCTCGCCGGCCTTGGTGGCCGCGCGCAGGGCCTCGGCAATAGTCGTGTCCTCGGGTGCCACCGCGTCGAAATCAAGGTCCAGGCCCGCCGCCGCGAAGAACGACAGCCGCCGGATGCCGCGATCGAAGCCGATGAAGCCCTCGACGTAATCGTCGGCCGGCCTGCCGAGCATCTGCTGCGGGCTGTCGACCTGGGCCAGCCTGCCGCCCGGCCGGAACACGGCCACCAGGTCTCCGACCTTGATCGCCTCCTCCACGTCATGCGTGACGAGCACGACCGTCTTGTGCAGCTCGCCCTGCAGCCGGAAGAGCTCATCCTGCAGGGTGGCCCTGACAATCGGGTCGACCGCGCTGAACGGCTCGTCCATGAGCAGGACCGGCGGGTCGGCGGCGAGTGCGCGCGCCACACCGACTCGCTGCTGCTGGCCGCCGGACAGCTGGTGCGGATACCGGCGGGCCAGGCCAGCCTCCAGGCCCACCAGCTCCATCAGCTCCCGCGCGCGGCTGCGGGCTTTCGCCCGGCCCCAGTGGTTCAGCAGCGGGACCGTCGCGATGTTGTCCTCGATGGTCCGGTGCGGGAACAGGCCGGTCTGCTGAATGACGTACCCGATGCCACGCCGCAGCGCCGAGGGCTCGGACTGCTGGACGTCCCTGCCGTCCAGCAGGATGCGGCCGGACGTTGGGTCGACCAGCCGGTTGATCATCCGCAGGGAGGTCGTCTTGCCGCAGCCGCTGGGCCCGACCAGCACCATCGTCTTCCCGGCCGGCACGTCCAGGCTCAGCCCGTCGACGGCCACGGTACCGTCCGGATATCGCTTGCTGACGTTGTCAAAGGTGATCACAGCGCAGTCTCTTCCGTGGCTGGGGGGCTGGTCTGCACGCTGCTCTGCTGCTGTCCGGTTTCCGATCCGGGTGTCCGTCACTACCCGGACCCCTGCGTATCACGCGGACCGCAGCAGGTGCCAGGCCGCGCGGACGCTGAGCCGCCGCAAGTAGCTCAGCGTAGCTCGTGCGGCTCTCCGTGCGCCGGTCACTATCGGGGCCCGGCCCGTGCAGCCGCTGGATCGGCCCGCTCGCCAGCACGAGGCTGGCCGGGCGGCAGGAATAATGGCAGCTGGCGGCTCGTTGTTCTGGCTCCGCCCGGAGCGAAGGATCTGCTCTCGTCTGCGCTCGGTTACCTGCCAGTGCCGAGGCCTACCGTCAAGGCATTCACGACAATGACAGCTGAGAACCGTACCCGCGGGCTCGCGGAGCAGCATGACCACAAGCACCGCGACGTGTCCGGCGGCTGGCTGCGGCCTGCCGTCTTCGGCGCGATGGACGGCCTGGTCACCAACGTCTCGCTGATCGCCGGGGTCGGCGGCGGCGGCGGCTCGCGCCAGGTCATCGTGCTGACCGGGCTGGCGGGCCTGGCGGCCGGGGCATTCTCGATGGCGGCCGGGGAGTTCGTGTCAGTCTCGTCGCAGAACGAGCTGGTCGCCGCGGAGGTCGAGAAGGAGCGACGGGAAGCTGAAGACCTACCCGGAGGCCGAGCGCCGTGAGCTGGCCGCCATGTACCGGCGGCGCGGCGTCGACGCCGATCTGGCCGACCAGGTAGCCCGCCAGGTGTCCGCGCATCCCGAGGAGGCCTTGCGGGTGCATGTCCGCGAGGAACTCGGGATCGACCACCAGGAGCTGCCCTCGCCGTTTCTCGCCGGGGGCGCGTCGCTGCTGACTTTCGCGATCGGCGCGGTCATCCCGCTGCTGCCGTACCTGATCGGCCGGTCTGGCTCGGCGTCACTGCCCATCGCGATCGCACTGGCCGCCCTGGCCGCCTTCATCGGTGGCGGCCTCGTGGCCCGGATCACCGCCAGGCCGTTCCTGCGCGGCGCGCTGCGCCAGCTGCTGCTGGCCTGCGTGGCCACCGGGCTCACCTACACCATCGGCCACCTCGTCGGCGTCGCCGTTCACTGAGCCCGCAGACCTGAGCCCAGCCCGTGGCCGAGGTGTCGCCCGTGGCCGAGGTGTCGCCCGTGGCCGAGGTGTCGCCCGCTGCGGGTGATGACCGCGCGGCTCGCGACCGGCAGCCTGGGACAGGTTCGCGGCGGTCTGCCTGGCCGCCTGCGGTGGATCAACCTAGCCAGCGAAGCAAACAGGGGGTGGCATGTCCGGGGCCGACAGCACATTTGTCCTCGTAGCGACATATCCGGATGAAGTGGCAGCGCAGGAGGACTACCAGGTCGTCAAGGACGCGCACGCCATGGGCGTGGTCGGATCCTACGACGCGGCCGTGATCACCAAGGACCTCAACGGCAAGGTCCACGAGAATAAGGACGAGACGGCCACCCGGCATGGCGCCTGGTGGGGCATCGCCGCCGGGGCGGCGCTCGGGGTCATCTTCCCGCCGTCGATCATCGGCACGGCCGCCGTCGGCGGCGTCATCGGCGGCGTCAGCGGGCACCTCGCCCGCGGGATGTCGCGGTCCGAGGCGAAGGAACTGGGCGAGTTCATCGACCCCGGCGAGGCCGGGCTCGTGGTCGTCGGAGAGGTCAAGGTCGAGCAGGCCATCAAGAACTCCGTGACCAGGGCGGAGAAGCAGGTCGCCAAGGAACTCGACGTGAGCCCGCAGGACGTCGACCGGGCGCTGCAAGAGGCGATCAAGGACTTCTGAGTCCTGTCCCGCAAGCTGGCCAGCCTGCCGGAGCGGCGTTGATCTCCGCTCGCTCCGGCAGGCCTGGCTTCGTTCCCTCAGCACGCGTTCCCTCAGCACGCGTTCCCTCAGCACGCGTTCTCGCTCCCGCCACCGTTGCCCTCCGCCAGGAGGCTCGCCCGCCCCGGTAGCCTGCCCGCCCGGTAGCGCGCCTGCCCCGGTAGCTCACTCGCGCCGCTGGCGCGCCTGGCCCGATGGGCCGCCAGTTCCTGGAAGTTGCCGGGGAAAATAATAAATTCGATGATAACAGCGAGCCTGACTGCTAGTATCGAGTAAATATTCGAGAGAGTGATGGCGCGCCAGGGCCGTTGATGTGACGGCTGTCAGGTGATGTGCGCTCCGCAAGGAGCTTTCCGCCCTGGGTCGCGGCCCCTCCAGTTGCTCGTCATAGCACGGCGCTCTTCGCTGCGTCCCGGGCAAGCCGCCTGTCCATCTCCTGGCTGTTCTGTCCTGGGGCTGGCTGTTCTGTCCTGGGGCTGGTCGTTCTGTCCAAGGGCTGGATGCCCTGTCAGCAGGGCCTGGCTCTGTGTCCTTATTTCCCTGGGGAGGTGCTTCGCGATGTGCTCTCCCGGCTCGGTCACCGGCCCGCCCGGCTCGGTCACCGGCCCGCCCGGCTCGGTCACCGGCCTGATAACGGCGTCCGGTGCGGCGGTCGCGGCGGTAGAGGCGGGGCTGGCGTGGCTGGCGACCGCGGATGCGGCCGGCCTGACCGCCGATGAGCAGGCCACCTGCCTGCGGGCGCTGGAACGGGCCGAGGCCCGGCTGACCGCCGCCCGCGCCTCGGTGCTAGCCGCGTTCACCGCGGCCCGTGGTTTCGAGGCTGACGGGCAGGGCGGCCCCCAGTCATGGCTGGCCTGGCAAACCCGGATCACCCGCGCTGCTGCGGCCGGCGCCACCGCGTGGATGCGCCGGCTGGCCGCTCATCCGGCCATCGCCGGTGCGCTCGCTTCGGCCGAGATATCTGTCTCCTGGGCCCGGCAGGTAAGCGAGTGGACCGACCAGCTCCCCGCCGAGCACCGCGCCGGCGCCGACCAGATCCTGCTCGGTGCCGCGGTCGGCGGCGCCGGCATCCGCGACCTGGCAGACCTGGCCGAGGAAATACGCCGCCGCACCGCTCGCCCCGACACCGACAGCGACGATGGGTTCGCCGACCGGTCATTGCGGCTGGACCGTCACTACCGCGGCGCCGGGAAACTCGACGCCGACCTCACCCCGCCATGCGCCGCCGCCCTGCAAGCCGTCTTGGACGCCCTCGGCAGGAAAGCCGGGCCTGAGGACACCCGCACCCAGCGCCAGCGCGACCACGACGCCCTCGAAGAAGCCTGCCGTCGGCTCATTGCCGCCGGCGACATCCCCGACCGCGCCGGGCAGCCCACCCAGATCCAGCTGCACATGACCCTCGACGAGCTCCGCGGCCTCCCTGGCGCCGCGGACGCCGAGAACGCCTGGACCGCCGCCCGGTCCGCCGGGGATGGCGAGCCCGGCTGGGCGACCAGCCGCGAGACAGCCCAAGCGTATGCATGCGACGCCCAGATCACCCCCATCGTTACCGGCCACGTCGACCCCGCTATCCTCGCCAGCCTGACCAGCCAGTGGCTCGCCGGACTGACCCAGCCCGGCTCGGCGTCCTGCCCGCCGGGCACCGACTTGCCTGCCACCGGCCCGCCCGGCACCGACTTGCCTGCCACCGGCCCGCCCGGCACCGGCCCGCCCGGCACCGGCTCGCCCGGCACCGGCGATGCCGCATCCGGCACGCCCCTGCTCCCGCCGCGGATGCTCCCGCCGCGGACCCTGGCCCGGCTGCAGGACACGCTGCTCCGCTACGCCGCCGACGTCCTGTCCGGCCCGAGGGGGCTGACGGCATTCCTGCGCACCAGGACACTGGCCGCGGAGTTCCCGTCCGTCAGCCTGCCGCTCGACGTCGGCACAGTCGCCAGCACCGTGCCACCCCATCTGCGCCGGGCTGTCATCAGCCGGGACCGCCGCTGCGCATTCCCGGGCTGCGCCCAGCGCCCATCCTCCTGCCAGGTCCACCACATCCAGCCCCGGGCCGCAGGCGGCACGACCTGCCTGACGAACCTGCTCCTGCTCTGCCCCTTCCACCACCTGATCGCGATTCATCGATGGGGCTGGAGCATCACCCTGCACGGCAACGGCACGACCACCGCCACCAGCCCTGACGGCCGGAAAACCCTCCGCAGCCACTCCCCGCCATCGACCGGAGCGGTCTGACCCGCCCGGCCCGGCTCAGCCTGGCGGAGCAGCCAGCCATCGTCAGCGCGAGCTGTCGCTGGCCGGTGCGGGCAGTCGCGGCTACCAGGAATCGGGGCCGAACGAGTCGTCAGCATGGCCGCCTGAGCTGGACAGCAGCTCCAGGTCGGCCTCGACCATCATGGCGACGAGCTCCTCGAATCCGATCTTGGGTTCCCAGCCGAGCTCGTCCCGCGCCTTGGCCGGGTTCGCGCACAGCCGGTCGACCTCGGCGGGCCGGATGAACGCGGCGTCGGTCAGCACGTGGTCGTGCCAGTCCAGGCCCGCCACCCGGAAGGCCAGGTCGACCAGTTCCTCCACCGAGTGGGTCACCCCGGTGCCGACGACGTAATCGGCCGGCTCGTCCTCAGCCAGCACCATATGCATCGCCCGGACGTAGTCACCAGCAAAGCCCCAGTCCCGGCTGGCACTCAGGTTCCCCAGCCGGAGCTGCCGCTCGTAGCCCAGCTTGATCTTGGCCACGCCGAGCGAGACTTTCCGCGTGACGAACTCAGCCCCCCGGCGCGGGGACTCATGATTGAACAAGATGCCCGACACCGCGAACATGCCATAGGACTCGCGGTAATTCTGGGTCAGGAAATGGCCGTAGGCCTTGGCGACGCCATACGGGCTCCGCGGGTGAAATGGTGTCCGCTCGTCTTGCGGTGATTCCCGTACCTTGCCGAACATTTCCGACGATGACGCCTGGTAGAACCGGATCTGGCCGTGGGCCGGGCTGCGCGAGGCGCTGATCCCGCTGCAGACCCTGATGGCCTCGAGCACCCGCAGCACGCCGAGGCCGGTCACCTCACCGGTCAGCTCGGCCTGCTGCCAGGACATGGGCACGTAGGAGATGGCCGCCAGGTTGTAGACCTCGTCCGGCTGGACCCGCTCCACGGCCGAGATCAGGCTGCCCTGATCCAGCAGATCGCCGCGGACCAGGCGCACATCGCCGAGCCGCTGGCGAAGCTGGCGCACTCGCGGGTTCGCCTGCCCGCGAACGAGGCCCCAGACCTCATAACCGAGCGAGACAAGGTGCTCAGCAAGGTAGGAGCCGTCCTGTCCGGTGATCCCGGTGATCAGCGCGCGCCTGGTCAGCAGAGCCTCCGCTCATTGCGACGGGACACCCCCCCGCCGGTCAAACCTACGTCGCGGCAGCTTACCGACATAGCCGCGGCTCACGACATCCGCGGTTAACGGATGGGGTGCAAAGGAATGCAAGGTACCCCCTGGTAATGTTCCGTCCCTAGGGGGTCACGCGGGCGTGCCTTTTGCAGCATGGGCAGCCAGCGGCAGACGAGGAGGCGCAATCCTGCGTGAGCACGATATCTGCTGAGGGGATGACTCCTGCGTCCCTCGGGGCCGCCGATCAGCCACTGAGAATCGCGCTCCTGTCCTATCGGAGCAAGCCGCACTGCGGCGGCCAGGGAATATACGTCCGGCATCTATCCCGTGAGCTGGCCGCTCTCGGACACCATGTCGAGGTGTTCTCCGGGCAGCCCTATCCGGACCTGGAGCCAGGACCGCTGCTGCGGACGCTGCCCAGCCTTGACTTGTATGCTGACGAGGACCCGTTCCGCACGCCGGGGCTGAGCGAGTACCGCGACTGGATTGACCTGCTCGAGGTCGGGTCGATGTGGACGGGGGCCTTTCCCGAGCCGCTGACCTTCAGCATCCGCGCCCTGCGCGCGCTCCGCGGCCAGGCCGCGGAATTTGACGTAGTGCACGACAACCAGGTGCTCGCCTACGGCATGCTGGGCATTGCCCGCCTCGGCCTGCCGCTGGTCACCAGCATTCATCACCCGATCAGCGTGGACCGGAGGATCGAGCTGGCGGCAGCCAGGGGATTCTCCCGGATCACCAAGCGGCGCTGGTACTCGTTCGTGCGGATGCAGGGCCGGGTGGCGCGCAGGGTCGGGCCGGTACTGACGGGCTCGGAGTCATCGCGGGACGATATCTGCCGCGATTTCCGGGTAGCGCGTGAGCAGGTGCGCGTGATCCCGCTGGGGGTGGACACCCGCCTGTTCCACCCCCGGCCCGCCCCTCGGGTGCCCGGCCGGGTCGTGGCCGTGGCCAGCGCGGACTCGCCGGTCAAGGGCATCTCGGTGCTGCTCCGGGCTTTCGCCAAGTTCACTACCGAACGAAATGCGGTTCTCACTCTGGTCAGCAAGCCGGCGCCTGGCGGCCCGACCGAGCGACTGGTAGCCGAGCTGGCGCTGGGCGACCGGGTGCAGTTCGTCAGCGATATCAGCGACCTGGAGCTGGCCGAGCTGATCGCGAGCGCGGAAATCGCCGTCGTCCCGTCCCTCTACGAGGGATTCTCGCTGCCTGCCGTCGAGCACATGGCCTCGGGCACGCCGCTGATAGCGAGCCGGACTGGCGCGCTGCCCGAGGTGACCGGCGACGCGGCCCTGCTGGTGACCCCTGGCGATCCGGAGGAGCTGGCCGCCGCGCTGCGGGAGCTGCACGACTCCGCGGCCGGGCGGGCGCGGCTGTCGGCGGCGGCACTCAGCCGGGTTCAGGAGCGTTTTGCCTGGCCAGCGGTAGCACGTGCGACCGTGGCCGAGTACCGGAAGGCGATCGCGGGCATGCGGGCGGCACGCACCGGCGCGCTGGGCCAGGAAGCCAGGGGCCAGGAAGCCAGGGGCCAGGAAGCCGGAGGGCCGGGAAGCCGGAGGGCGGGAAGCCGGAGGGCGGGAAGCCGGAGGGCGGGAAGCCGGAGCGCGGGAAGCCGGAGCGCGGGAAGCCGGAGCGCGGGAAGCCGGAGCGCGGGAAGCCGGAGCGCGGGAAGCCGGGGAGACGGTGGTGCCGTGCTGACCGTCGACTTCGCGAGGCTGCCGGTCGGGCCAGGCACCCGCGTGCTGGACCTGGGCTGCGGCGCCGGGCGGCACGCGTTCGAGGCGCTGCGCCGCGGCGCGAGTGTCGTCGCCCTGGACACCAGCCTGGCCGAGCTGCGACAGGTCACGGCGGTCGCCGTGGCGATGGAGGAGGCTGGCGAGCTGCCGCCAGGCGCGGCTGCCGCGTGCGCGGCGGGTGACGCGACAGCAATGCCATTCCCGGACGGGTCGTTTGACGTGGTGATCGCCGCCGAGGTGCTCGAGCACATCCCGGCCGACCAGGCTGCCATGGACGAGATCGCGAGGGTGCTGCGCCCTGGCGGCGTGGCCGCCGTGACTGTGCCGGCCTGGCTGCCCGAGCGGGTCTGCTGGCAGCTGTCGGATGACTACCACAACGTGCCGGGCGGCCATATCCGCATCTTCACCCGCCGTGAGCTGGAAACTAAGCTCGGCCGGGCCGGGCTGGCCGTCGGGGATCATCATCACGCTCATGCATTGCACACGCCGTACTGGTGGCTGAAATGCGCCGTTGGCGTGCACGACGACGACCACCCGCTGGCGCGGGCCTATCATCGGCTGCTCGTCTGGGACATCATGGCGGCCCCGGCCGTCACCCGGCTGGCCGACCGGGTGCTCAACCCGGTCATCGGGAAGAGCCTGGTCATCTACGCGGGCAAGGACGCGGCCGGGCTGGCGGACCAGCGCGGTCCTGCGGCGGACCAGGCGGGCCAGGACGGGACTGCCCGACCGGCGGACGCCCCCGGACCTGCGCATGCGGCGGCCTGAGCGCATGGCCGGAACCCGCGCTGCTGGCTGGGTGCCCGAGGTCGCGGGCATCCTGACGGCTGACCAGCTGCTCGCGACGGGCGACAGCATCGCGGCGGTGCAGCAGGCCGATGGCGCGATCGGCTGGCCGGACGGCCATGTGGACGCCTGGAACCATATCGAGTGCGCGATGGCCCTGAGCGTCTGCGGGCTGCGCGCCGCCGCGCGCCGCGCCTATGCATGGCTGGCGAGCGCACAGCGGCCGGATGGCTCCTGGCCGGTGCGCCCGGCGAGCGTCCTGGCCCTCGGCGGCGCAGGCCACGGCAGCACAGGCCACGGCAGCACTGGGACCGGCAGCACTGGGACCGGCAGCACTGGGACCGGCAGCACTGGGACCGGCAAAACAGGGACAGCCGATTGCACGGCCGCCGAGATCTTCGGCGACTTCACCGCAGCCGACCAGAGCGCGGAGAGCAATCACGCCGCCTATGCCGCGGTCGGGGCCTGGCACGAGCTCCTGGTCACCGGGGACGAGGCGTTCGCCGAGCGGATGTGGCCGGTGGTGCACGGCGGCATCGAGTTCGCGCTGAGCCTGCAGCGACCGCGGGGCGAGATCATCTGGCGCCGGATGGCCGACGGTACCCCCGACACTTATGCGCTGCTGGCCGGCTCGTCGAGCATGTACCAGGCGCTGCGCTGCGGCATCGCGCTGGCCGATCACCTGAATGTGCCGCAGCCGGACTGGGAGGTCGCCGCGGCCCAGCTCGGCCACGTTGTCGCCGTCCATGGCGAGCAGGCATTCGCGGACAAGAGCAGGTACTCGATGGACTGGTACTACCCGGTGCTGGCCGGACCGGTGCGCGGCAGTGCCGCGCGCCAGCGGCTGGACCAGGGCTGGGACACGTTCGTGGTGCCCGGTCTCGGCATCCGGTGCGTCAGCGACCAGCCCTGGGTGACCGGTGCGGAGACCTGCGAGCTGGCCATCGCGCTGGAGGCCATCGGCGACCGGGCCACCGCCCTGGACCTGGTCGAGCAGATTCAGCACCTGCGCGCACCGGATGGTGCGTACTGGACCGGCTGGCAGTTCGCCAACCAGGCGCACTTCCCGAACGAGCAGAGCAGCTGGACATCCGCAGCGGTCATCCTGGCCGCCGACGCCCTCTCCGGGGCGACCAACGGCGCGGGCATCTTCGCCGCGGCGGCCAGTCCGTCCAGCGAGCTCCCGGCCGGGACCGCGTCCTGCGGCTGCCCGCCAGGGCTGGCCGGCGCAGGCTCAGCCGATCCCGGCTCCGGTCCGCTCCAGCACCCGTAGCGATCCCGCCACCCGGACCTCGGTGAAGGCGCCGGACTTCAGCGCCCGCTGATAGATCCGGTACGGCGCCTGGCCGCCGTCGGCCGGATCCTCGAACACGTCGTGGATGGCGAGGGCCCCCCCGCTGGTGACCCACGGCGCCCAGCCCTCATAGTCAGTGACCGCGGCCTCATCGGTGTGGCCGCCGTCGATGAAGAGCATGCCGAGCGGCGCCCGCCACAGGCTGGACACGGCGCCGGACCGGCCGACAATCGCGATCACGTGCTCCTCGAGCCCGGCCGCCGCGATCGTCGCGCGGAAATATGGCAGCGTGTCCAGCCGTCCGGTCGCCGGATCCACAAGCTCGGCATCGTGGTAGTCCCAGCCCGGCTGATTCTCTTCCGAGCCATGATGATGATCAACGGTCACCACCAGCTGCCCGGCCTGACTCGCCGCGGCCGCCAGGTAGATCGTGGACTTGCCGCAATAGGTCCCGATCTCCGCGACCGGGCCGGCCGGCGCGTAGGCGGCGGCCGTCTCATACAGCGCCAGCCCCTCGGCTGGCGGCATGAAGCCCCTGGCCGCCTCGGCGGCGCGGCTGATGCGGTCGGGCAGCGCGTTCTGCATGCGCCCTAGTCTGGCGGCCGGCGGCTTGCCGCGCGAGCCCCGGCGTGCTTCACTCCGGATGACCGGATGGGCGGGCATGACCGGGAGGCCGCAGCGGTGCGAGTGGAAGTCGACCCCGATTCCTGCGAGGCCAACGGGGTCTGCGCGGGCCTGGTACCCGGCGTCTTCGAGCTCGACGATGACGACCAGCTGCACATCCTGGTGGCCGACGTGCCGCCGCGGCTAGCTGACGAGGTCAGGCACGCGGTCCGATCGTGCCCGAAGACCGCGCTGCGCCTTCCCGGGTGACCGGCCATGCTGAGCCCGCAGCGGACGGAACGGCTCTGATGCGCCGCCGGCAGGCTGTGCTGGCGGGCGCTGCCATCGGCGTTCTCGCGCTGGCCGCAGCGGGCAGCGGCACCGGGCCCGGCGCGGGGCCCGGCCCGGGCATCGCGGCGCGGCCGGGCTGGGCCGCGGCGCCGGCGCTGAGCATCTCGCCGGGCGCCCGGGTCAGCGCCGCCGCCGACAGCCCCGCTGGCGTCGGACTGACGCCAGCCCAGATCCGGACCGCCTACGACCTGGACCCGCTGCTGGCCCGGGGCATCAGTGGCCGCGGCCAGACGATCGTCATCGTCGATTCCTTCGGCTCGCCGACGATCGGCCGCGACCTGACGGGCTTCGATCAGGCTTTCGGCCTGCCGCCCCCGCCGGCTTTCACGGTGATCCAGCCGGCCGGGGTGGTGCCGCCGTACCGCGCGACCAGCAACCGGGAGGGCTGGGCCACCGAGACGACGCTGGACGTGGAGTGGGCGCACGTGATGGCGCCGGCCGCGAGGATCCTGCTGGCCGAGACCCCGACCTCGGAGAACGAGGGGACCACCGGCTTCCCGCAGATCGTCGCGGCCGAGGAGTACGTGCTCCGCAACCACCTGGGCCAGGTGATCAGCCAGAGCTTCGCGGCAACCGAGCAGACGTTCCCGTCGCGAGCCTCGCTGCTGAGCCTGCGGGCAGCGTACCGGCTCGCGTCGGCCCGTCATGTCACCGTGCTCGCGGCCACCGGCGATACCGGGGCCACCGGCGAGACCTACAACATGCGGGATCTCTACACCAGCCGGGCCGTTCAGTGGCCGGCCACTGACCCGCTGGTGACCGCGGTCGGGGGTACCCAGCTCGACCTGACCAGCAGCGGTGTCCGGCGCAGGCCGGACATTGCCTGGAGCGACGGAGGCGGCGGCAGGTCCATCGTCTTCGCCCGCCCGGCCTATCAGGACGGCGTGGCTGGCGTGACGGGCAGCCGCCGCGGCGTGCCCGACATCGCGATGGACGCATCCTGCGCGAGCGGCGTGGCCATCTACGCGAGCTTCGGCGGCACCGGGCCGGAGCACTGGGACGGGGTCTGCGGTACCAGTCTCGCGACGCCGCTGCTGGCCGGCGTCGTGGCCCTCGCCGACCAGGTGGCCGGCCACCCGCTCGGGCTGATCAACCCGGCGCTGTATCGCATGCTGGCCCATCACGAGCGCGGCCTGACCGACATCCTGACCGGCAGCAACAGCATGACCTTCGACCAGGGCGGCACCGAGCACACGGTCGCCGGGTTCAGCGCGAGGCGCGGCTATGACCTCGTATCCGGGACCGGCACCATCGATGCCAGGTACTTCGTGCCCGAGCTCGCCAGGGCGGCCGGCCGCGCTCCGGCAGCCCCGGCTCCGGCCCTGCCGCGCGCCGGGGCGCCAGCCGGCCTGCCGACCGGACTGCCCGGTCTCGCGCGCGGCGCCGGCGCCGTCGCTGGCCGGCTGAGCGTGGCCCCGCTCAGCTGAGCGCCCCGGCCGCGATCGCGATGCCGACCGATATCAGGATCAGTCCGCCGATCTGCTCGCCCCGCTGGCCGGCCTTCCGGCCGAGCCGGGCCCCCAGCTCCAGGCCGGCCAGCGACAGCGCCACGCTGACACCGCCGATCACCAGGACCCCGAGGAGGACGGGCGTCTGATAGGTACCGAGCGCGAATCCCACCACCAGGTTGTCCAGGCTGAGGGCCAGGCCGGTCAGCAGCAGCCGCCCCGTGCCGGCGCCATAGCGGCTGTCCGCGGCCATCTTGGGTCCCCGCCTGCGCAGCGACCCGATCAGCCCGTAGATGCCGACCGCGATCAGCAGAGCCGCCCCGACCCAGCGTCCGGCCAGGCCGAGCTCGGCGGCGAACTGGCCGCCGATGAGCAGGCCGATGACGGGCATGCCCGCCTCGAAGGCCCCGAACACCAGGCCGACCCGCAGCCGGGTCCTGGCATCGACGCCCGCGACTCCGATGCTGAGGGCAGCGGCGAAGTTCGACAACCCGACCGAAGCCGCGACAAAGAGGAGCGCGAGCACTCCCGACACGTTAGCCGAGGAAGCGGGCCTGGCTCAGGCCAGCCGGGAGCAGGTCAGGCCGTCCGGTACTTCTCCGGGATCCTGCCTTGCTCATGCACGAGCCGGACCCGGTCGCCGCGGTAGATGTAGCGGGTCAGCCGGATCGGCCGCTCCGAGCTGTAGGAGGTGCGGTTGACCACGATCACCGGGGTGCCGGTGGGCGGCTGGAAGTAATCGAACTCCGGCGTGTCGGGCATCCGGGCACCGATCTCGTCGGTGAAGCCGACCTGCTCGTGCCCGAGGTCGGCGAGCAGCCGGTTCGTGCCCTGCTCGACCTTCCCGGCCTGCTCCAAAGCCGTGCCGCTGGCGATGTCCATCGGGAAGTAGGAATTGATGATCATCCACGGGGCATCGTCCAGGTACTGCTGCGACCGCCGGATGATGACGGGGTCGCCGGCGGCGATCTCCAGCTTCTCGGCCACGCTGGCGCTGGCCGGGGCGCTCTCCACCAGGAACCTGACGGTCTGCGGCTCGCTTTCCGCTGGCCCCACGACCGGCATGGCCGTGGACTCGTACTGATTGGTCGGCGGCATGTCCACCCGGGACAGCAGGGCCGTGAACGGCTTGGCCGGCTCGAGCACGAACGTGCCGAGGCCCTGGCGCGTCACCACCAGGCCCTGATTGGTCAGCAGCGCGATGGCCAGCCGGACCGTATTACGGGAGGCCTGGTGCTCGGCGATCAACTCGGGCTCGCTCGGCAGGCGATCCCCCGGCGCCAGCGCTCCGCTGCCGATCTGGTCCCGCAGGCGATCGGCGATTTCCTGGTATTTCGGCGCCACCAATCCAGCGCTCCCCTCTGGGTCATGCCCATGAGTCTCACCATCTGGATAGGTGGAATGTAACCCGTAGGGCAGGTTTCAAACAGACCGCTCATTGGTATGAGTCTAATCAGAAGAAAGATCGGGCTGATGCTAGCGCCATCGCGCGAAGGGATCGCAGCGACACGCCGGCGCCACCCGCGGACCACTCGAGGGGAGCTGAGCGTCATGATCATCGCGCTTCTTGTCATCGCCGCCGTGATCGTCAGCGCGCCGCTGGCCGCCGCCCTGCTGGTGAGCGTCGCCAGCGCGCGCGAGGACTCGGCGCAGAGCCTCGGCCTGCCGGCGCCGGGACGAGGGATGGCCGCAGCACGCCGCCTGCTCGCCTTCCACGCCGACCAGAGCAGGCGGCCGGCGGCCCGGTCGGCGCCAGCGCTGATGCAGGACGCGACGGCCGGCCCGCTGGCCGAGGCCAGCGAACTGGCCGGGGCGATCCGGTAGGGCACGAGCTACGCTGCCGTCATGCGCGTAGCCCTGGGCCAGATTCCGGTCAGCTCCACCCCGTCCGTCAACCTGGAGCGGGTAGCCGCCGCCGTGACGAGCGCAGCAGCGCAAGGCGCGCAGCTGGCGGTGTTCCCCGAAGGGACGCAGGTTTCCTTCGCGGCCAGCCTCCGCGGCGCGGCCGAGCCAGTCGATGGCCCGTTTTGTCATGGCCTGAGGGATATTGCGGGCGACAGTCAGGTGGCGATCGTGGCCGGGGTCTTTGAGCCCGCGCCCGACGGCCGGGTCTTCAACACCGCGGTCGGCTTCGATGGCGACGGCCGCCTGGCGGCTGCCTACCGGAAGATTCACCTCTTCGATGCGCTCGGCCACCGCGAGTCAGACGATGTCGCGGCGGGCAGCGAGCCGGTGCTTGCCGACCTGGCTGGCCTCAAGGTGGGGCTGCTGACGTGCTATGACGTCCGGTTCCCCGAGCTGGCGCGCGCCCTGGCCGCGCGCGGCGCCGACCTGCTAGTGATCCCGGCCGCCTGGGCCGCCGGGCTGTTCAAGGAAGAGCACTGGGTCACGCTGGTGCGCGCGCGGGCGATCGAGAACACGATCTGGGTAGCCGCGGTCGGCCAGGTCCCCGATCCCGCCGAGCCGCCCACCAGGGCGCCGACCGGAATCGGCCGCAGCATGCTGGTGGACCCGATGGGGACCGTGCGGATCGACCTCGGGCCGGGCCCTGGCATCGCGGTCGGCGACGTTGACACGGCCCTCACCGCGCGGGTGCGGCAAGCGCTGCCGTGCCTGGGCAACAGGCGAGACGACGTATTCGGCGGTTCGCTCGCTGCTGCGCCGAGCCTGCCCTAGCGGGCCGGCACAGCGCGCCCGGCGCCCGCCGCGTCGAGCGCGGCGCGCAGGCAGTCCATCTCCTCGTCGGTGACCCGCTCCAGGAACTGCCGGATGGTGCGCGGCCTGTCGCCGCCCGAGCGCAGTACCTCGGCCATCAGCCGGGCGTCGTGCTCCTCCCTCGCCTCGGCGGGCCAGTAGCGCCAGGCCCGGCCGTGCTTCTCCCGGCGCAGCACGCCCTTGCCGTACAAGATGGTCATGACCGTCATCACCGTGGTGTAAGCGACCGGGCGGCCGTAGTGCAGCCGCTCGCGAACCTCACGCACTAAGAAGGGCCGCTCCTGGGCCCACAGGACGTCCATGATCGCGCTTTCCAGCTGGCCAAATTCGCGCACGCTCCGCCACCTCCGGACCACCAGCTAAGCACGGACGGCGCAGGCGCCCGGGGCGGCGCGGAGCGCGGGTGCAGGATTGCGGCACCCGGGCGGTTAATCGTGCACTGGCCCGGCTGAGCTCTGGCCCGGCTGAGCTCGGCCCCGGCTGCGCACTGGCCCCGGCTGCGCTCTGGCCCCGGCTGCGCTCTGGCCCCGGCTGCGCTCTGGCCCCGGCTGCGCACTGCTGCGGTCCGGCCGTGCCCCGGTCAGCTGACCCGGGCCCGGTGCCTGCGGAAGGCCCAGACCGCGACCGCCACCACCACGATGACGGCCACCGCGACGGCCAGGCCGACTCCGACCCGCTCCTCGATGACCTTGTATGCCGAGCCGGCCAGGTAGCCCAGCAGGCAGTAGCCGACCCCCCAGACGACGCCGCCGAGCGCGTTGTAGGCCAGGAACTTGCGGTAGGGGATCTCCGCCGCCCCGGCCGCGGCGGGCATCAGCGCGCGCACCACGGCCACGAACCGGCCGATCAGGACCGCCGCGGCACCGCGCCGCTGCAGCGTATTCCTGGTCCGCTCCGCCCCGCCGGGAATGCGGCGCAGGGCGCGAGAGGAGAAAAGCCGGTCGCCAGCCGCCGGCCGATCTCATAGCCCACGAGCGGCCCGGCGATGGCGGCTACCACGACGATGACCATCAGCAGGCCGAGTGAGACATGGCCGCGGCTGGCCAGGACGCCGCCCAGGACCACCGCGGTCTCGCCGGGCAGCACGAAGCCGAGGAATATGGCGGTCTCGCCGAACACCAGCGCGGCCACGAGCCCGTAGGCCAGCCAGCCGCTGAGGTGGGTGAGGTCACTCGCCAGGGAGCTCACAACATGCCGACCCTTCCGTGCCGTCACGGCGGCCGCCACGGCCGGCATCGCGGGCCGGCACTGTCAGGCGGCACTGTCAGGCGGGCAGCGCCGAACGGCGCGGCCAGCTGCCGCCGACGGCTCGCGCCGGCACCCGCCGTCGGCCGGCCCCGCGGCGAGCCGGCCAGCGCGCGCTGCCGCCCTCGTGCATCGTAATGGGAACGGCTCGCCATCGCCCATCGGCGGCGGCGGCGAGTGCCCCGACGGGGCGGGCCAGCACGGCGCGCCGCCGCGGTACCAGCGAAGGCGCGGGCCCTGGCGGCGGCGCAGGCCCTGGCGGCGGCGCGGGCCCTGGCGGCGGCGCGGCCTTAGCCGTCCGGGTCAGCCCGCAGGGCTCAGGCCGGGGAAGGCTCGCAGGTCAGCCGACTGGAAGGCCGGGCACGCGGGCGCCCGCCCGGTAAGCTAGCCCGGTCCCGCGCGACGCTGCCTCGGAGCGGCCCTGTGCATCTGCCGGGTAGCCTTGACTATGCGGGAAATGACAGCAAATCCAGCTCCGGAAGAGGGCGATGTCCGCCGTGTCTTCTGAGTCTCCGCGGGCATCCGCGGATCTCACCGTGCCAGCAGCCAGCCAGCCGAGTTCGGCAGAGGCAGACGGGGCACAGCCGCCCGGCCGCTCCGGGGTAACCGACTTCGGGCCGAACGAGTGGCTAGTCGACGAGCTCTACCAGCGCTATCAGGCCGATCCGAGCTCAGTAGACCGGGCATGGTGGAGCTTCTTCGCCGACTACCACCCCCGGCCGGCCAAGGGATCAGACCGCTCCGCCGGGGTAACCCGCACGCCGCCCGCCGCGTCCGGCCCGCCCGCTGCTGGCCCGCGACAGGCCGCACCGCCCGGCGCGGCAGCTCCCGCAGCCCCGACCGCGGCCGTGCAGGCCGGCAGCCAGGCGGCCAATGGCATGCCGCCGCCCGCTGCGAGCCCGGCCCGGCCAGTTAGCCCGCCGCGCTGGCCAGGCGGCCGCCAGCACGGCACCGGCCGGGGCGGCGGCTATCCGGCTCCGCGGCGCGGCCGCGAGGACCGCCGCGAACATGTCGGCCAGCCTGGCCGTCCCGACCGCGACCAGCGTCCGGGCGGTACCAGCCAAGCTCCTGATCGACAACCGGATCGTGATCAACAATCACCTGGCCCGCGGACGCGGCGGCAAGGTCTCGTTCACTCATCTCATCGGCTACGCGGTGGTGCGGGCGCTGGCGTCGGAGCCGGGGATGAACTTCTCCTTCGCCGAGGCCGACGGCAAGCCGCTGCTGATCGAGCCTGAGCACGTCAGCCTCGGGCTCGCCATCGACATCCGCAAGGACGACGGATCGCGCCAGCTCCTGGTGCCGAGCATCAAGGCCGCCGAGACGATGGACTTCCGCCATTTCTGGATGGCGTACGAGGAAATCGTGCGGAAGGCACGGACCGGGAAGCTGACCGTCGAGGACTTCGCCGGCACCACCATCAGCCTGACCAACCCCGGCACCATCGGAACCGAGCACTCGGTGCCCCGGCTGATGGAGGGGCAGGGATGCATCGTCGGCGTCGGCGCGATGAACTACCCGGCGGCCTATCAGGGTGCCTCGCCGGAGACCATTACCGCGCTCGCCATCAGCAAGACGGTCACTCTGACCTCGACCTACGACCACCGGATCATCCAGGGCGCGCAGTCCGGCGAGTTCCTCCGGGTCATCGAGGACCTGCTGCTCGGCGGCAGCGGCTTCTACGACGACGTGTTCAAGTCGCTGCGGATCCCGTACGAGCCGGTCCGCTGGGTCCAGGACATCCCGGCCGGGCATGAGGACGACCTCAGCAAGGCCGCGCGCGTGCACGAGCTGATCCACGCCTACCGGGTCCGCGGTCACCTGATGGCCGATACCGACCCGCTGGAATACAAGCAGCGCAAGCACCCCGACCTCGACATCAATCAGCATGGCCTGACGCTGTGGGATCTGGAGCGGGAGTTCGCCACCGGCGGGTTCGGCGGCAAGCCGCGGATGAAGCTGCGGGAGATCCTGGGCGTGCTGCGCGACTCTTACTGCCGCACCGTCGGCGTGGAGTACATGCATATCCAGAACCCGGAGGAGAGGGCCTGGCTGCAGGCACGGGTCGAGCGACCGCACGGGCGCGCTGACCATGATGAGCAGCTGCGGATCCTGTCCCGGCTCAACGTGGCCGAGGCGTTCGAGATGTTCCTGCAGACCAAGTTCGTCGGCCAGCGCCGGTTCTCCCTGGAGGGAGCCGAATCCCTGATCCCGCTGCTGGACGCGGTCCTGACCGAGGCCTCCCGCGAGCAGATGCACGAGGCAGTCATCGGCATGGCGCATCGCGGCCGGCTGAACGTGCTGGCGAATATCGTCGGCAAGTCCTACGGGCAGATCTTCAACGAGTTCGAGGGCAACCTGGACCCGAGCACCACGCACGGATCCGGGGACGTGAAGTACCACCTCGGCGCTGAGGGCATGTATATGGTCGCCGGCGGCGGCGAGATCGAGACCTCGCTGGTGGCCAATCCGAGCCACCTGGAGGCCGTCGACCCGGTGCTCGAGGGGGTCGTGCGGGCCAAGCAGGACGTGATCGACATGGGCGAGCCGGGCTTCACGGTGCTGCCGGTGCTGATCCACGGGGACGCGGCCTTCGCCGGGCAGGGCGTGGTGGCCGAGACGCTTGAGCTTCTCCCAGCTGCGCGGGTACCGGACCGGCGGCACCGTGCACATCGTGGTGAACAACCAGGTCGGGTTCACCACCGCGCCTGAGGCATCACGCTCCAGCGTCTACTCCACGGACGTGGCGAGGATGATCCAGGCGCCGATCTTCCACGTCAACGGTGACGATCCCGAGGCGGTGGCCAGGGTGGGCAGGCTCGCCTTCGACTACCGGCAGGCTTTCGCCAAGGACGTTGTGATCGACATGATCTGCTACCGCAGGCGCGGCCACAACGAGGCGGACAACCCGTCCTTCACTCAGCCGCTCATGTATGACCTGATCGACGCGAAGCGCTCCACCCGCAAGCTCTACACCGAGTCGCTGATCGGCCGGGGCGACATCACGATGGAGGAGGCCGAGCAGGCCCTGCGGGACTATCAGCAGGAACTCGAGCGAGCCTTCACCGAGACCAGGGACGCGATGAGCCGCTCCGCTGAGCCTGGTGCGGTGGCCGCGCCGCCGCCGGCCGCCGAGCAGCCGATAGACCATGATGCGACTCCGACGGCCATCAGCCACGAGGCCGTCAAGCGGATCATCGGATCCCAGATCGATCTGCCCGAGGGTTTCACGGCCCATCCCCGGCTGCTGCCGCAGCTGCATCGCCGGGCGGCGATGGTGGAGCAGGACAAGATCGACTGGGCCACCGGGGAGCTGCTGGCTTTCGGATCCGTGCTGGCCGACGGGCACACCGTGCGCCTGATCGGCCAGGACTCGCGCCGTGGCACGTTCGGTCAGCGGCATGCGGTGCTGATGGACCGGCACACCGGCGGGGAGTACACGCCGCTGCGCCAGTTCAACAACGAGAGCGCGAAGTTCCACGTGTATGACTCGCTGCTGTCGGAGTACGCCGCCGTCGGCTTCGAGTACGGCTACTCGGTCGCCAGGCCCGATGCCCTGGTCTGCTGGGAGGCGCAGTTCGGGGACTTCGTTAACGGCGCGCAGACGATCGTGGACGAGTTCATCAGCTCGGGCGAGCAGAAGTGGGGGCAGCGCTCAGGGGTCGTCCTGCTGCTGCCGCACGGCTACGAGGGGCAGGGCCCGGATCATTCCTCCGCCAGAGTCGAGCGCTTCCTGTCGCTGTGCGCGCAGGACAACATGACCGTGGCGATCCCCAGCACCCCGGCCAGCTACTTCCACCTGCTGCGCTGGCAGGCCCTGTCGGGCCGGGTCAAGCCGCTGATCGTGTTCACGCCGAAGTCGATGCTGCGGCTGAAGACCGCGACGTTGGCGGTGGCGGACTTCACCAGCGGCGCCTTCCGGCCCGTGATCAGCGATCCGGCGAGCCCGGATCCTGCCGCGGTGCGCCGGGTGCTGCTGTGCTCGGGCAAGATCTACTATGACCTGGCCGAGAAGCGCCGGTCGGCGGGCAACGGCAGCGTGGCCATCGTCAGGATCGAGCGTCCTTACCCGCTGCCTGCCGAGCAGATCCTGGCTGAGCAGGCGCGCTATCCCGGCGCCGAGATGGCGTGGGTTCAGGAGGAGCCGGCCAACTTGGGGGGCTGGCCGTACATGGCCATGCACCTGCCGGCCCTGCTGCGCACGGGAGTGCGCGCGATCACGCTGCCGGCCAGCTCAGCGCCGGCCACCGGGTCGGCCAAGGCGCACGCCGCCGAGCATGCGCAGCTCATCGAGAAGGCCCTGCGCCAGGACGGCTAGCGTGTACTTCACCGATCGCGGCATCGAGGAACTGGCCGACAGGCGCGGCGGCGAGCAGGTCACGCTGGAGTGGCTGGCCGAGCGGCTCCGGGAGTTCGCTGACCTCAGCCCGGACGCTGCGGCCACCGTGGACCGCCTGGCCAGCTGGCTGGCCCGGCTGGATGACGACGACGACCTGGACGCGGACGTGACGGGCTACGGCGCGGAGCCGGGCGAGTAAGCTGAGGGCACGTGATGCGATACATCTTGACTTCCGGAAGACGCGACATATCTTGTAGCAGCGAGACGCCGCGTCGCCCGCGACGGCCAGGGAGGGGATGCATGTCAGCCTTGCCGCTCCGGGGCGCGCCGCGACCCGCCGCCGCCCGCTTGCCGCGCGCCGAGGCGCGGCCGGATGGCCCGGGCGGGATCTCATGAGCCCGGTCTTCCGCCATGGCAGGCTCCGGCTCTACCTGCTGAAGCTCCTGGACGAGGCTCCCCGGCACGGCTATGAGGTCATCCGCCTGCTGCAGGACCGGTTCCTCGGCGTGTACGCGCCGTCGCCGGGCACCATCTACCCGCGGCTGGCCAGGCTCGAGGAGGACGGCCTGGTCACGCACGACGAGGAAGACGGCAGGAAGGTGTACCGGATCACCGAGAAGGGCCGCGAGGAGATCCGGGCCCGTCTCGATGACCTGGCCGAGCTCGAGGAGGAACTCGCTGACTCCGTCCGCGACATCGCGCGTGAGGTCAGTCAGGACGTCCGCGATACGGTGCGCAGCCTGCGCGAGGAGCTCACCTGGGCAACCAGGGACATCCGGCGGGACGGCGAGGATCGCCGCCGATCGCCCGGCGCCAGCGAGGACGAGCCCGACGGCGGACCAGCGAGCGCCGGCCAGCCGGGCGGCCCCCGGCCCGGCGACCCGGAGGACGAGGACGCGCGCGCGCAGGAGGAAGCCAGGCGCATCAGGGATCAGGCTCGCCGGGCACGTGCGGAGATGCGCGAGGTGTTCCGGTCGCAGCGTCAGCCCGGGGGCAGGCCGGGCTGGCAGGACTGGGCCGGGAAAGCCGACTGGCCCGGCTGGCAGGAGTGGGCGGAGAAGGCCGACTGGGCCAGCTGGCAGGAGTGGGCGAGCAGGCTGCGAGGAGGCCGCGGGGGCGGCGCTGATATGCCGGGCGGTAACGACCCCGGTCTCGCGGGCGAAGGCGCGCCCGGCGGGACGGATAGCGGCGGGACGGATAGCGGCGGGACCGATAGCGGCGGGACCGATACCGGCCAGCAGGCAGCCGGCGGCAGGCGGGAAAGCAGGCGCCGGCCTCCGTGGGGGGCGGGCGGGCCGCCGTTCGGCGACCTGGAGCGGCTGGCGATCGACTTCGCCCAGGAGCTGCGGTCCGCGGCCGGATACGCGGGGAACATCGGTGACGCCGCGATGGGGGACCTGCGGGACATCCTGACGGACACCCTGGCCAGGATCAGGAGCGAGATCTTCGGCGGCCAGAAGGCCGGGCAGGCCAGCGACCAGGCCGCACCAGGCAGCGCCGGCGGGACGAGCAAGTCCACCACACGTGCCGCCTACGCCGCTGGCGGCCCGGCCGACGCGGCCGGGCGGGCCGCTGCGGCGCGGCAGAGCAGCGCGGGCGCCAGCCAGGCCTCCGGAGCCGCGCAGGCGCCAGGCAGCGCCGCGGAGGGCGCCGGCGCAGCCGACCAGGGCACGCCGGAGCCGGGCCCGCCAGCGGACCCGTGAGCTGCGCCGCTAGGGCGTGAAGACGACCTTGCCGAAGACATCGCCGGCCATCAGGGCGGCGAAACCGTCCCTAGCCTGCGCGAGCGGCATCGTGCGATCGATAACCGGCCGGACGCCAGTCTGCTCGCAGAAGGTCAGCAGCCTGCCGAGCTCGTCACGGCTGCCCATCGTCGATCCGATGACCGAGAGCTGCAGGAAAAACACTCTGCTCAGGTCGGCGGGCGGCGCGGAGCCGCTGGTGGCCCCGGAAATCACGATGACACCGCCGGGACGCAGGGACCGCAGCGAGTGGGCCCAGGTGGCTTCCCCGACGGTCTCCATCACGGCGTCCACGCGTTCCGGCAGGCGCGCGCCGCTCGCGAACACCTGATCCGCGCCGAGCTCCAGGGCCTGCGCGCGCCTGGCCTCGTCCCGGCTGGTGACCCAGACGCGGTAGCCAGCCGCCCGGCCGAGCAGGATCAGCGCCGTCGCCACTCCGCCGCCCGCGCCCTGCACCAGCACGGTCGCGCCCGGCTGCAGGCCGGACCGGCCGAACAGCATCCGGTAGGCCGTGAGGTAGGCGGTCGGCAGGCAGGCTGCCTCCGCGAAGGACAACGCGGCAGGCTTAGGCACCAGGTTGCGCCTCGGTACAGCCACACGCTCGGCGAATGTCCCGTCATAGCGCTCGGAGAGCAGCGAACGGGACGGGTCGAGCGTCTCGTCGCCGCCAGCCACCGCCGGGTCGCCCACCACCGCGTGCACGACGACCTCGTTGCCGTCCTCGTCGATCCCCGCAGCATCGCAGCCGAGCACGATCGGCAGCCGGTCGGCGGAGATCCCAACGCCCCGCAGCGTCCACACGTCGTGATGGTTGAGCGCGGCTGCTTTCACCGTGACCGTGGTCCAGCCGGATGGCGGTGACGGCTCGGGGCGCTGGCCGATCTCCAGGCCAGACAGGGGATTCTCGGGGTCGATGCGCTCCGCGGTGACTGCAAGCATGCTGTGGACCTTAGTGGGCGCAGTCTCCCGGTCCCACCCCGGCCCCGGCGGCCCTGGCTGGCCGCGGCGAGTCCGCGCGATCTGGCGGCTGCGCGGGCTTCCGCGGCCCGGCGACGATCTGGCCGCCGCACAGTGATGCCGCGCGGTGATGCCGCACGGTGATCTGGCGCAATCGCCGAGCCCTCCGGCCCCGCGAGTGACATAATGCCATGGGGAAGCGGCCTCCTGATGTCCATGCACAGGTAAGGACCGGAGTGAATCTCACGTCCTATGCCGGGCTGGCAGTGTGTCTCGTTAACACGGCCATCCGGGCTGACGGCGAGGCCGACCCGCTCGGCTCAGCTGACTGCTTTCGCGCGCTCGTCGCCGACCATCCGAGCCTGGCCGGGACGGTGACCCGCCAGGACCTCGACTCGCTCCGGCTGCTGCGCGCAGAGCTGGCCGCTGTCTTCGCCAGCGCTCTCGCCGGTGACGAAGGCGCCGCGATGGCCCGCCTCAATGCCCTGCTGATCCAGCATCCGGTCCACCCCGTCCTGGTCAGTCATGACGACGAGCGGTGGCATCTGCACCTGGCTGAGGTCGGCTCGGTGGCTGACAGGTACGCGGCCGGCGCGATCACCGGGCTGGCGATGTTCGCAGCGCAGTACGGCACGAGCAGGCTTGAAATCTGCGCGATCGTCTCGTGTGACCGCGTCTTCATTGATTCCAGCCCCAACAGATCCCGGCGTTACTGCGCTGAGCACTGCGCGGCGCGGGCCAATGTCCGGGCCATCAGGACACCGGAGCGCGCGCCGGGCAACCGGTCCGCCGCGCCTGCCGCCAGCTAGCCGGCTGACCTCGCCGCCGCGCCCCGTTACGGCGCTGTTACGTCTCGCCACTCCGGCGCTCTTTGCCCGCTCTGCTCAGACCCTGCCGGTGACCCCCTTCTGACCTGCTGCAACGCGGGCGCGGGCGCGGGCCGATGCCGCCCGCAACCGGTGCATTCTGTGCTCCGCGTTATCGAAATGAATCCATGTGACTTCTTCTCAACCCCGGAGTGGATCATTACTATGAGCCCTACCTCACGGGCGTATGGCCCGCGTATGCGGGTCCGGAAGAAGGTTCGATCATGGCAGCAGAGTCCGTCGCGACTGAAACCAGGCCGGCCGACGTCGGCCTGAAACGGGAAATGGGGCTCATCGGGGCCACCTGGGCATCCGAGACCTCGATCATCGGCTCCGGCTGGCTATTCGGCTCGTACTTCGCCGCACAGGCGGTCGGGTCGGCTGCCCTGATCTGCTGGGTCATCGCCGGAATCGCGGTCATCATCCTCGCCCTCGTGCACGCCGAGCTGGGCGGCATGTACCCGGTCTCCGGCGGCACCGCGCGGTTCCCGCACTTCGCGTTCGGCAGCATCGCCGGCATCTCGTTCGGGTTCTTCTCCTGGCTGCAGGCGGTCGCGGTAGCGCCGATCGAGTGCTTCGCGGTGATGCAGTACGGGTCGCACTACTGGCACGGCCTGTTCAACTCCACCACGGGGAACGTCACCACCCTCGGCTTCGTGATGACGATCATCCTGATGGCCATCTTCACTGCCATCAACTTCCTGGCCATGCGGCTGTTCTCCAAGGTCAACAGCGCCATCACCTGGTGGAAGGTCGCTATCCCTGTCCTCGCCATCATCGTGCTGTTCTTCAAGTTCCACCCCAGCAACTTCCACTCGGGCGGCGGCTTCATCCCCAAGGGAGTCACCTGGGAGGACATATTCGCGGCGATCCCCGGCGCGGGCATCGTGTTCGCCTACCTCGGCTTCGAGCAGGCCGACCAGCTGGCCGGGGAAGTCAAGAACCCGCAGCGCAACCTGCCGCGAGCGATCATCCTCGCCATCGGCATCGGCACCGCGATCTACATCCTGCTGCAGGTCGTGTTCATCGGCGCGATGAAGCCCAGCATCCTCGTGGCGCATGGCGGCTTCCTGGGCATCGTCTGCCCGTCCTCGGGGACCTGCCCCTCCGCGATCAACAGCATCGTCTCCGGGCCGTTCGCCGGCCTGGCCGGCCTCATCGGGCTTGGCTGGCTGGCCACCATCCTGTACATCGACGCGTTCGTCTCCCCGTTCGGCACCGGCCTGATGTACGAGACCTCGACCTCGCGCGTCGGCTACGGCCTGGCCCGTAACCGCTACTACCCGCAGGTCTTCCAGAAGGTCGACGCCAATGGCGTGCCCTGGGTCAGCCTGATCCTGGCCTTCCTGCTCGGCCTGGTGTTCCTGCTGCCGTTCCCGAGCTGGCACTCCCTGGTCGGCCTGGTCACCTCGGCCAGTGTGCTGATGTACGCGGGAGCGCCGCTATCCATGGGCGCGTTCCGCAAGCAGGTTCCGGACCACGACCGCCCGTACCGGGTGCCGGCCGCTTCCGTCATGGGCCCGATCGCGTTCATCATCGCCAACCTGATCATCTACTGGTCGGGCTTCCTCACGATCTGGAAGCTCGGCATCGCGATCGTGATCGGCTACGTGGTGATCGGCATCTTCATGGCCTTCGACAGCGAGCGGCCGCCGCTGGACTGGAAGTCCGCGCAGTGGCTGCCCGTTTACCTGATCGGCATGGGCATCATCTCCTGGCAGGGCCAGTTCAGCGGCCAGCCCGCATCGCCGCCGCCGCTGAACCCGACCAACACCTACAACATCCCGTTCTGGTGGGACATGCTGATCGTGGCCGCGTTCAGCGTGGCCATCTACTTCTGGGCGCAGTACGCCCGGCTGCCCAGGCAGGAGATGCTCGACCTGGTCGGCCGGCAATCAGGCCCGGTAGAGCGGACCGGGCACTGACGACAGGCACGTCGGCCCGCAGTAGCCAGAGCGCGCTGGCCCGGTTCTCCGCGGAGAGCCGGGCCAGCGCGCCTTAACGCCGCCGCAGCGGCCAGTACCGGGCCACAACCCGGCCCTCGATGAGCGCGGCCGGGACGGCGCCGAACGAGCGGCTGTCCACCGCGCCGGCCTGCGGGTTGTCCGAGCCCAGCCACCAGCCGCCCGGTTCCAGCCGCACCGCTCGCTTCACCACCAGCAGCGCGGGCCGGCCGGGATGCCGCGCGATCACCACCTGCCCGGGGCGGATCCGCGGTGGCAGACCCGGCCGCACGCCGCGCCAGACCAGCAGCCAGTCCCCCGGCCAGATTCCGGGCTCCATGGATCGCTCCGCCACCGCGACCCGCCAGAGCGGCCAGCGCACCTGTTCCTCCTTTACTCCCGCCCGCCCCGCCCTCTTCCCGCCCGCCCCGCCCTCTTCCCGCCCACCACGCCATCTTCCCGCCCGCCGTCCCGCCCGCCCTGAATGCCCGGCAGGCGACGGGGTACTGTCAGAATCCTGCAACCAATGATCTGACAGGAGAGAAGGAGATCAATGAGGCTGCTCGCACGTCTTCTCGAGCCGCGGGCCATCGCTCACGCCCACTGCGACCTTCCCTGCGGCGTTTACGATCCCGCCCAGGCGCGGATCGAGGCCGAGTCCGTCAAGGGCATCTGCGAGAAGTACCAGCAGAACGATGACCCGGCGTTCCGCACCCGTGCCATCCAGATCAAGGAGGAGCGGTCCGATCTCGTCAAGCACCACCTCTGGGTGCTGTGGACCGACTACTTCAAGCCACCGCACTTCGAGAAGTACCCGCAGCTGAACCAGCTGTTCAACGAGGCCACCAAGCTCGCCGGCGCAAGCGGGACCAAGGGCAGCACGGACGTGGCCACGGCCGACCGGCTGCTGGCCAAGATCGACGAGATCGCCAAGGTCTTCTGGGAGACGAAGCAGGCCTGATCGCGCGACCGGCGCTGGGGCAGGCCTTTCATCGGGCCGCGCGGCAGGGGGCCGCGCGGCCCGATGGGAGCAGCGGGCAGGTTCGCCCGCCGCCGGGCGCAGTTACTGCCGCGCGCCGTAGCGGTGCAGTGCCGCGGTCCCTGTAGGTTGCAGGCAGGAGTCAGTTCCTGCCTCGGCGCAGGGACCGCGACCGGAAGCTGCGGGAGGGCATCAGTGACGGAGGAGACGACCACGTCAGCGACGAGGCCAGTGGGCTCGGCGCGGGGGGCTGCGGAGGTCGGGACGTTGGCGGGCAATGGCCGGCACACGGGCATGCACGACGGCGACGCACGGGACCAGGTAACCATCCGGCTGCCGGCCGAGGGCGCTTACCTATCTGTACTCCGGACAGCCACGGCGGGCCTGGCGGCCCGCCTGGACTTCAATCTGGATGAGATCGAAGACCTGAGGATCGCGGTCGACGAGGCCTGCGCCATGCTGCTCGGCCAGGCGATTCCTGGCAGCAGCCTGGAGTGCAGCTTCGTGCTGGGCCGCGACATGATAACGATCTCGGTGTCCGTTCCGTGCCTGACGCCACGGCTGCCGTCCGGCGATACTTTCGCCTGGACGGTGCTGTCGGCGCTTGCCGGGGACGTGGACGCGCGCACCGGCCCCGGTGACCTGCTGACGATTGTCATGCGCAAGAGCCGGGCGGCATCGGGGGCAGCGTGACGGGGGAAATTGAGGTCAGCTTGACCAATGAGTTCGAGACCATGCCGGGACCGCCGATCGGCGGCCTGGCAGCGGCCGGTCCGGCTGATGATCAGCCGGGGGGCGTGCTCGAGTTGAGCGACGCGGCCGAGTTCGATCCCGCTGAGCTGCCTGACCAGGAAGAACTCGAAGCCGAAGCGGACAGCCCGCGCGGACAGGCCAGGATCCAGCACGGCGGACGCGAGCGGGGGCACGCCAGGGAGCTGTTTGAGCGGCTCGCGGAGCTGCCCGAGGGCGACGCGGAGCGCCTGCGCATCCGGGGCGAGCTCGTCGAGCTGCACCTGCCGCTCGTGGAGTACCTGGCGCGCAGATTCCGCAACAGGGGCGAATGGCTGGACGATCTTACCCAGGTGGCGACGATAGGCCTGATCAAGTCCATTGACCGGTTTGACCTGGACCGCGGGGTGGAGTTCTCCACCTACGCGACGCCCACCATCGTCGGCGAGATCAAGCGGCATTTCCGGGACAAGGGCTGGGCCGTGCGCGTGCCGCGGCGGCTGCAGGAACTCAAGCTGGCCCTGACGAAGGCGGTCAGCGACCTGGCCCAGGGCCTCGGCCGGGCACCGACGGTCGCCGAGCTGGCGGCTCACCTCCAGATGAGCGAGGAGGAGGTGCTGGAGGGGCTGGAATCGGCTAACGCCTACTCCACGGTGTCGCTGGATGCGCCGGATTCGGGTGACGACGACGCTCCGGCGGTGGCCGAGTCACTCGGGATCGTCGATGACGCGCTGGAGGGCGTCGAGTACCGGGAGTCGCTGAAGCCGCTGCTGGAGCAGCTGCCGCCGCGGGAGAAGAGGATCCTGCTGCTGCGCTTCTTCGGCAACATGACCCAGTCCCAGATCGCGACGGAGCTCGGGATTTCGCAGATGCACGTATCCCGGCTGCTGGCCAGGACGCTCACCCAGCTACGCGAGGGCCTGACCTCGGACGAGTAGCCGTAACAGGCCGCGTCCCCGGCTCCCGGAGTTCCGGGGCGGGGCTCAGTGCTGAGGGCTCAGTGCTGAGGGCTCAGTGCTTGCGGCCTGGCTGAGCGCGGCCCTTCGCCGCGGGCTTGGCGGTGGCGGATGGCTGCGCTCGCCCTGGCTGCCGGCCCGCGCTGGCCGCGGCCGGGCTGTCGGCCCGGCCCGGCGTCAGGATCCGGAAGCTGGGCGGGGCCAGCAGCGTGCCGAAGCCGGCCAGCGCCAGCAGGATGGCGGGGATGCCCCAGTCGTAGCGGGGGGCCTGCAGGAGATAGATCCCGACAATTCCGGTGAACAGCTGAGTGAGCAGGGCGGGAGTGCGGCTCCAGCGGCGCCCCCGCAGCACGCCCCTGGCGATGAAACCGAGCAGGACCGCGGTCCCGATCCCGATGATGGTCAGCGCGATCCCGCTGCTCCGCTCGTAGGACCGGCCCTCGGCCGCGTCGATTCCGGCCAGCACCGATGCGACCAGGACCCCGGCAGCCTCGACCGCCTGGACCCAGGCGGCGGCGGTCAGCGTGGCCGGACGCCGCTGAGCTGCCGCGGCCTCCTCATCGCTACCCTGAGCGCGTGCGCGCCCTCTTGATCGTGAATCCACAGGCCACCTCCACGACCCGGTTGCGCCGGGACGTCATCATTCGTGCCCTGGCGTCCGCCGTCGACCTCGAGGTCGTGCAGACCCGCTACGGGGGGCACGCCACCAAGCTAGCCGAACAGGCGGTGCCCTGCGGATTCGGCCTCGTCCTGATCCTCGGCGGGGACGGCACCGTGAACGAGGCGGTCAACGGCCTGATGGCCGGGGCGCGAGCCGGGCAGGCAACGGTAACGGCCGGCGGGGCGGGCGCGGCAGGCGCGGCCGCGGCGAGCGGGACGGGCGGGCTGCCGGAGGAACCGGCCGGCTCGCCGCCGGGCAGCGAGCCGGGCCGGGCCGGCCTGCCGGCGCTGGCGGCCCTGCCCGGCGGTAACGCCAACGTGTTCGTCCGGGCCCTCGGTCTGCCCGCGGACCCCGTGGACGCCACCGGGCAGGTGCTGGAGGCCCTGGCCGCCGCCCGTTACCGCAGCATCAGCCTCGGGCTAGCCGGGGAGCGGTTCTTCACCTTCAACTCGGGCCTGGGCTTCGACGCCGAAGTCGTGCGGGCGGTCGAGGGCCGCCGTGCTCACGGCCGGCCGGTGACTCCGGCCCTCTACCTCAGGATGGCGCTGCGGCAGTATTACCGGATAACCGACCGGCGCCATCCGGCCGTAACCCTGGAAATGTCGGGCCTGCCACCAGAAGGACCGCTGTTCCTGGGATTTATCTCCAACACCTCGCCCTGGACTTACCTCGGACGGCGGCCGGTCGCTACCAATCCGCAGGCCAGCTTTGACGCCGGGCTGGACGTCTTCGGCCTGCGCAGCCTGAGTACGGTCACAGCCCTGCGCACGCTGCGCCAGATGCTCGCGCAGCGCAGTGAGCCGCCTCGCGCCCGCAGCGTGCTGGCGCGCCACGACGTGCCCGACCTGGTGCTCCGGGCAGACCGGCCGGTCGCGTTCCAGGTAGACGGCGAATACATGGGGGAACGCGAGCAGGTGCGCTTCCGCTGCCTGCCGCATGCCCTCCGGGTGCTCATCTAGAGAAAGGCCGCTCAGCCAAACAGCTATATTCCCGGCTAAGGCTGATACCTAAAGGCAAGCAGGGCCATCAGCGTCAGGACTGCCTGGGCGGGCAAGCCCGTCACGCAGCCCATGCCCCCCATGTGACTCATCCGACACCGAAATCCGTCCGAACCTTTGCCAAAGCCTCTTGCGGTTGATGGCCGATCTTGAGAGGGTTGTAACGCTCCTCTTGGCGGCGTGGCAGGGCAGGCCGCACCTGGGGTGGGGCCGCGACCCATGTGGATGCGGTCCGGTCGTGGTTCCAAGGGACTTATGTGGGGGGCGAAGGCCCCGGTGACTTGAAGGCGTCCACGCTCGGAAGGTACTTTTCCGACATACGGCATAGCTCGTGAAATCATTCACAAGCACGACTGAGGCGGCGGGTCCAGGAGTGGGGCCGCGCGCAAGGAGAGTGGACTCATGGACTGGCGTCACTACGCCGCGTGCCGTGACGTAGACCCGGAGCTTTTCTTCCCGATCGGCAACACCGGTCCTGCGCTGCTCCAGATCGACGAGGCAAAGCAGGTATGTCAGCGCTGCGCAGTACTGGATTCCTGCCTGCAGTGGGCGCTGGAAAGCGGCCAGGACGCGGGCGTGTGGGGTGGCCTGAGCGAAGACGAGCGACGTGCGCTGAAGCGCCGGGGAAGCAGGATCAGGGCCCAGGCGAACGCGTGAGCCCGGCCGCACTGAGCCCGGCCGCACTGAGCCCGGCCGCACTGAGCCCGGCCGCACTGAGCCCGGCCGCACTGAGCCCGGCCGCACTGAGCCCGGCCGCACTGAGCCCGGCCGCACTGAGCCCGCTGCCTGCCCTAGCGATGCGCTAGGGGTACGGCAGCGCCGCTGGCGGGCGCCTCAAGCGGCAGCCGTACCGTGACGCACGTGCCGCCGCCCGGTCGCGGCCCGATCTCGAGGCGACCGGCCAGCTCGGCCTCGACCAGCGTACGGACGATCTGGAGCCCCAGGCTCGTCTCTGAGTTCAGGTTGAAGTCCGGCGGCAGGCCCGCCCCGTTGTCGACGACGGTGAACGTCAGCTGGCCTGACTGGCGGTTCGCCCTGACTTCCAGCAGCCCGCCGCCGCCGGCCGAGGGCTCAGGCCATGCTGCAGCGCGTTCTGCAGCAGCTCGGTCAGGACGAGGGCCAGCGGCGTCGCCACAGCCGCCGGCATCATGCCGAACCGGCCCAGCAGCGTGGGCGTGACGCCCGCCTCGGGCGCTGACACCTCGCCCGCCATCATCGCCACCCGGCCGGCCACGTCGTCGAAGTCGACCACCTCCTCCGGGGCGTGGGAGAGCGTCTCGTGCACGATGGCGATCGATCCGACCCTGCGCACCGCCTCCTCCAGGGCACCGCGGGCTTCCGGGCCCTTGAGCCTGCGAGCCTGCAGCCGCAACAGTGCGGCGACGGTCTGCAGGTTGTTCTTGACCCGGTGATGGATCTCCCTGATCGTGGCATCCTTGGTGATCAGCTCACGTTCCCGGTGCCGGAGCTCGGTGACGTCCCGCAGCAGGATCAGGGCGCCGGACCTGGCCCCGCCGACGACCAGAGGGATGGTGCGAAGCTGGACGACCGAGCCATTCGCCTCAATCTCCGTCTCCATGTGCGCCTTGCCGCTGGCCGTCAGCATGAGCGAGTCGTCGCGCGGCGCCCCGGCCGAGCACAGCCCGGCCGTCAGCGGCCCCAGTTCCTGGCCGACCAGGTCGGCGGTCAGGCCGAGCCTGCGGTAGGCCGATAGCGCGTTCGGGCTGGCGTAGGTCACCTTGCCAGCGCGGCTGAGCCGCAGCAGGCCATCACCCACTCGCGGCGAGCGCACCAGCACGGGCTCCTCGCTGGGACGCGGGAACATCCCGGCGGCCACCATCTGAGCGAGGTCGTCCGCCGCCTTGAGGTAGGCGATGTCCAGCCGGCTGGGCGTCCGGGCCGAGCTGAGGTTGGTCGACCGCTCGATCACCGCGATGACGCGGTCGGCGCGCATGACCGGGATCGTCTCGTGCCGGACCGGCACTCCCCTGGTCCACTCCGGGTCACCCTCCCGGCAGATCCGCCGCTCCCGCATGGCGGTGTCCAGGAACGGCCGCGCGCCGGGGGGCCTGACCGACCCCACAACGTCGTCGGGTATGGCCGTCGGGGCGGTGGTGGGCCGCATCTGCGCGAGCGCGAGCCAGCCGTCATCCGGAAGCTTCGCCCAGAGCACCAGGTCGGCGAAGGACAGGTCGGCGAGCAGCTGCCAGTCGGAAACCAGGGCGTGCAGCCAGTCCACGTCTGGCCCGCAGATCTGCGCCCTGCGGGCCAGATCGGTGAGAGTCGGCACGCAGCCATCATCCCACCCGGCCAAGATGGCCCGATGCCCGCGTTTTGCCCTGATCCTTCCCTGCTGTGCCAGCTACCTGCTGGTAACGTCGGCGCAATGAGCGAAGGTCAGCAGCAGGCGCCGGGGCACGGCGGCGCCCGCGGGGTCGCCGCGGCCCGGGCGCACGGCGTGACGACGATGTTCACCCTGTCCGGCGGCCACGTCTTTCCTCTCTACGACGGCGCGGTCCGGGCCGATCCGCCGATGCGGATCCTCGACGTCCGGCACGAGCAGACCGCGGTTTTCGCCGCCGAGGCCACCGCACGGCTGACCCGCTCCCCCGGCCTGGCCGTGCTGACCGCCGGGCCCGGCGTGACCAACGGGATCAGCGCGATCACGACCGCGCATTTCAACGGCTCGCCCGTGGTCGTCCTGGGCGGCCGGGCCCCCGACTACCGGTGGGGGTCCGGCAGCCTGCAGGAGTTCGATCATCCTGCGCTGCTGGCCCCGATCACCAAGCGAGCGTGGACCGAGCATGCTGCGGACGGCGTCGGCGGGGCGGTCGACGCGGCATTCCGGCTCTCGACGGCGAGGCACCGCGGTCCCGTCTTCCTCGACATCAGCCTGGAGGCGCTGTTCGGCCCGGCCGCGGCCGGTCCGGCGGCGGGGCCGGCCGCTGAAGCTGGCCATCGCGGTGCCGCGCCCGACCCCGGCGCCGCGCCCGACCCAGGCGCCATCGCCGGGATCGCCAGCCTGCTCGCCGCAGCGAGCAGGCCCGTGCTCGTGCTCGGGTCCGATGTCTGGCTGGACGGCGCCGCCGATGCGGCCCGCAGCGCCGCCGAGGAGCTGCAGCTGCCGGTCGTCACCAACGGGCAGGGCCGCGGCATCGTGCCGGCCGACCATGACCTGCTGGTCAGCCGGGCCCGCTCGCTCGCCCTGGGCGAGGCCGACCTGGTCATCGTGGTGGGCACGCCACTCGACTTCCGGCTCGGCTACGGCGAGTTCGGCGGGAAGAACGCCGCGCCGCGGGCCCGGGTGGTGCACGTCGCCGACGCAGCCGGCCAGCTGGCCGCGCACTGCGAGCTGGCCGGCGCGGCGGCCGGGGACCTCGCTGCGTTCTTCACCGGCCTCGCGGACGCGGCCAGGCCGCCGGCCGGCGGCGCGCGCTGGCCGTGGTCAGCCTCCTGGCTGCCCCGGCTGGCCGAGGCGGTCAGTTCTGCGGTCGCGGCCGACGGCCCGCTGCTGCAGTCGGGCGCGCGGCCGATCCACCCGCTCCGGATCTACGGCGAGCTCGCCCCGCTGCTGGAACCCGACGCAGTGATCATCGGCGACGGCGGTGACTTCGTCAGCTACGCCGGCAAGTACGTCGAGCCGCAGCGGCCCGGCGGCTGGCTGGATCCCGGGCCCTACGGGTGCCTGGGCACCGGACTCGGCTACGCCATCGGCGCGCGGCTCGCGCGGCCCGCCGCGCAGGTCGTGCTGCTGCTCGGGGACGGCGCGGCCGGATTCTCGCTGATGGACGCGGACACGCTGGTCCGGCACCGGCTCCCCGTGGTCATGATCTGCGGCAACAACGGCATCTGGGGGCTGGAGAAGCACCCGATGCAGGCTCTCTACGGCTACGACGTGGCGGCCGAGCTGCAGCCGCAATGCCGGTATGACCAGGTGGTGGCCGCGCTGGGCGGAGCGGGCGAGCTGGTCACCGAGCCGGACGGCATCGGGCCCGCCCTGCGGCGGGCTTTCGCGTCCGGCGTCCCTTACCTGGTCAACGTCGCCACCGACCCGCAGGTTTCCTACCCGCGCACTACGACGGGGGTCTGAGCCGGCGCAGGAACCGCTCCCGATCCACCACGACGCGCTCCAGCGTGCCCGCGCCGACAACCTCGTCGGTGCCGTCGCCGGGCCTGGCGATGAACATGAACACCAGCCGGGAGCCGTCGATCTCGGTGAGCTCCGCCTCCACGAACAGCTCGGCCCCCAGCGGGGCCGCCCGGCGATGCTCGAACTGAGCGGCCGTGCCGACCGAGGTCTGGCCGGCCGCCAGCTGCGGCTCGATCGCGGCCACGCAGGCCGCCTCGGCCAGTGCCAGCAGCCGCGGGGTGGCCAGCACGGGGACATCACCGGTGCCGGCCGCGATCGCCGTGTCATCCTCGGTCACGACGGCCTGGACGGTGGCCATCAGGCCAACCGCCAGGCGGGCTTCCGGTGCGGTGCTCATTCGATGATGGCGATCAGGTCGCCCTCCTGGATCACGTCGCCCTCCCCGACGGCCAGCTTGGTGAGCGTGCCGCTGTTCTCGGCGAGCACCGGGATCTCCATCTTCATGGACTCGAGAATGACCAGCGTGTCGCCATCCGCCACCGCCGCCCCCTCGGCGGCCACCACCTTCCACACATTCGCGACCATTTCCGCGCGGACCTCGGCCACGCTGCGCCTCCTCAGTGTCTGCGGACTATGAGTGACTCTGGCACTATCAGTGCCTCCGGAGTATCAGTTTCTGACATCCGGGCCGGCGCCCTTCCGGCCGCCTGCGCCGTGCACCATTGTCCCGCCGCGGCCGGTCAGGGCCGCAGCAGGCCCGGCTGCTGACCGGTCGCGGCGGGACGCCGGCGACCGCCCCGGATCCGGCGCTCGCAGCCTACAGGCGGCTGGTCAGCCGCCTGCCGACCACCTCGCTCAGCGCCTCGACGACGCCGGCGTCGAACTCCCTGGACGTATCCAGCCGCAGCCGCTCGACGGCGGCTCCGGTGCGCTCCCGGTCGGTGGAAGCGCCCACCAGGTCGTCGAACGCGTTCGCGGCCCGGATGATCTTGCTGCCGATCGGCGGCTCCGGGTCGTGCCCGCGGCTCGGCCAGCTCTGGCAGCGGACCAGCTCCGCCACCTTGTCCAGCACGCCTGCCTGCCTGATCACGTCCGCGCCGAGCTGGGCGATGCGCTCGGCATCGGCGGCCGACACCAGCACGGTGGCGCCACCGGGAATCGGATCGCGCAGCGACAGCTGGCCGATGTCGTGCATCAGCGCGGCGTACTCCAGGTCGAGCAGGTCGGGCTCGGCCATGCCGAGCTCGCGGCCGACCGCGACCGCCAGCCTGCTGACCCGCCGCGAGTGGCCGCTCTCCACGTAGCCGCCGACCTCGGTGACCCTGGCCAGGGAGCGGACAGTCTGCAGGTAGGTGGCCCGGATGCCGGCGTAGCGGCGGAACGCGACCTGGGTGACCAGCAGCGGCCCGATGAACACCACCAGCTCCCACAGTCCCATGATCTCGGCGGCGAACACCATGATGATCGCGGAGGCGCCGACAGCGGCGCCCAGCGGCCATTGCACCCGCATCTCGTCCCAGAGCGACACCGAGAACCTCGCGCGCACGTCATCCGCCCGGATCAGGGCCGAGATCACGGTGTCAGCCAGCCAGCCGACCAGCACCAGCAGGGCCATCACCGCAAGCGCCAGCCACCACTGGCGCAGCTGCCCGATGCCCGTGTGCGCGACGACCGGCCGGAAGATAAACGCCACGCAGGTCACGGCGATGAGCCGGGTGCACATGCCGGTCACCCCGGCTGACCGGCCGGCGGCGATGTGCGGCAGCGCGCCGACGATCATGCCAATCGCCGCCACCGCGATGACCCCCAGGGACGATTCCGCGGTGGTCGGCTGCCCGCTGACGGTCAGCAGCATCGCGTAGGCCATCGCCCCGGCCATCGCGATCGGCGCGGCCTCCCGGCCGCCGGGCAGCGCCAGCCTGAGCAGCTCGCCGAGCGCGATGAACCCGCCGAAGGCCAGCGCCACCCGCACGTTCAGGTGATGGGTGCTGACCGCCGTGCTGGCCAGCGAGGCCACGATCAGCATCCCGGAGGCGGCGAGCAGCAGCAGCCGCCCCGAGTCCAGGGCCTGCCAGGATGACCAGTTCTCGATGGGCTGGCGCGTGGTCATCGCGGCGGCCCGGCCGGTCGCGTAGTCATAGGCTCTCGACGACGCGCAGCGGCGCGGTCGGGTCGTCGTGATCCTGGGCGGTCACGATCTGGAGCTCGGACGGGGCGGGCGGCGGATCGGGCAGCTGCCAGCCCTCGCGGTCAAGCGCCGCGATGAAGGCGTCGACGATCAGCGGGTCGAACTGGGATCCGGCTCCCCGGCGGAGTTCCCCGACGCCCTCGTCAATGCTGCGCGCCTGCCGGTAGGAGCGGGTCGATGTCATCGAGTCGAAGGCATCGGCGACCGCGATGACCCGCGCGAACTCCGGGATCTCGTGCCCGGCGAAGCCCATCGGGTAGCCCTTGCCGTCGATCCGCTCGTGGTGGTGCATGATGCCGGCCAGCGCCTCGTTCAGGAAGCCGATCTCCCGGACGATCTCCAGGCCGCGCATCGGGTGCAGCTGGATCGCCGCGTACTCCTCCTCGGTCAGCGCACCGGTCTTCTGCAGCACGGTCGTGGGCACGCCCAGCTTTCCCACGTCGTGCAGCATGCCGGCGAACATCAGTGCCTCGGTGCGCTCGGGCCGCATGCCGATCTGCCGGGCGATCATGCCGGATCCCTTGGACACCCGCTCGCTGTGCCCGCGGGTGTAGAAGTCCTTCGTCTCGACGGCCTGGCAGAGCGCGGCCATGGTGGCCGCGTAGGCCTTCTGCTGCTCCGCGAACTGGCCCATCGCCCAGCGCGCCACGAACAGCGGCACCAGCACGATGGCCGCGGCCACCCACCCCATCACGGCCCACAGGACGGCGATGATCAGGCCAAGCGCGGCGAAGCCCAGGTCCGAGATCAGCAGCAGCGGCACGCTGGACTCCAGCGCGACCTGCTGCAGCACCGGCCCGCGGCCCCGGTTCAGCCGCGGCACGGCCCAGATCAGCCCGTGGTTGCAGACCACGTGCACGACCGCGGCCGCGGCGAAGGGCAGCAGCACGGCCGGAAAGTCCGCGGGCGACGGCACGCCGACCCTGCCGTGCAGCGCCACGAAGGCGGTCCCCGCGGCGAATCCGGACACGGCGTGCATGGCGCCGTTGAACAGCCGCTCGGACAGCCGCTGGCGCCGGAAGCTGAGCACGGACACGGCCCCGACCAGGGCGGCGCCGAGCGGGCCGAGCAGCACGACGCCCGCCAGCGTGGCCGACGAGCTCGGCGACCAGGCGGACTGCCGCGCGGCCAGCGGAGTCGGGGTGGAGTCGCAGATCAGGAACAGTAAGCGGAGGACGTTGAGCTCGGCCCAGTAGCGGACGCCGGTCACGACCTGCGGGCTGCCCGCCACGTGCGGATCGGTGCCGATGAGCGCGACGGCCAGCAGCACGACAACCGCAATGTAGAGCCAAGCGACCCTCGACAGCATGCCGGCTGAATCCTCCACGCTCGGCGGCGGGACCCTGCCAGCGACCCGGCTTTGGGGGGTGGCCCGCCGTAGCGACGGCGACCGCCCGCGGTCGCCGCCACTTAGAGTAACGCGATCAATCAGATTCGCGTAGGCCTCTGCCGCAATGTGAGCAATTAGTGATGTGCAAGGTGCACCGCAACGCCAGCATCAGCCGGGCGGGCGCCGAGGCCCGCGGGGCGCGCCGTGGGCTACTCGGCCCTCGCCTCGGTCAGCTCGATCTCCGCCTGCACGGCCGCGATCCTGGTCAGGACCTTGGTGCGCAGCTCGCCGGGCACCGCCTCGTGGCCGCAGCACTTATGCACCAGCCGCTTGACCACCTCTTCGAGCCCGTACTCGCGCAGGCACGGCCCGCACTCGTCCAGGTGCTGGCGGACCTGCAGGCAGCCCTCTTCCTGCAGCTCGCCGTCGAGGTAGGAGTAGACGCGGGCCAGTACCTCGCTGCACGGCACCTCGTGCGGCTTGCCGCAGCTCATCTCTCGTCCTTCCCTGGCGCGTCCGGCGCCCCGGCCGGGGCGCCCGGCGCCGTGGGAACCAGGCCCTGGTCCACCGCGTAGTCCTGCAGCAGCTCCCTGAGCTGCCGCCGGCCGCGGTGCAGCCGCGACATGACGGTCCCGATCGGCGTGCCCATGATGTCGGCGATCTCCTTGTAGGCAAATCCCTCGACGTTGGCCAGGTAGACCGCGATCCTGAACTCCTCGGGCAGCGCCTGCAGCGCGGCCTTGACGTTGGAGTCCGGCAGCCGTTCCAGTGCCTCGGCCTCCGCCGACTTCAGGCCAGCCGAGCTGTGCGAGGCCGCCCTGGCCAGCTGCCAGTCCTCGATGTCATCGGTGCCCGAGCGCTGCGGCTCACGCTGGCGCTTCCGGTAGGTATTGATGAACGTATTCGTGAGAATGCGGAACAGCCAGGCCTTCAGGTTCGTGCCCGGCTGGAACTGGTGAAACGACGCGTATGCCTTCGCGAACGTCTCCTGCACCAGGTCCTCGGCGTCGGCCGGGTTGCGGGTCATCCGCATGCCGGCCGCGTACAGCTGATCAAGGTACGGCAGCACGTCACGGGAGAAGCGCTGACTGCGCTGCTCAAGGGTCTCCGGGACCGGACCCACCCCCTCCGCTGTCGAAGGCTGCGGCCGGCGAGCATGCCAGCCGTCTCGGCGGGAGGATACATCTCTCGTATTCAGCACGCCGGCGGCTACTACCGCGGGAGCGCCATCATACGGGCGACAGGTTGCAAGTGGCACGCTGGGTCAACGCTTCCCGTCCTGCCTTCATTCCGGCCCCGTGCGCCACGCCACCGGCCCCGTGCGCCACGCCATCACGTCGCGGCTAGTGCCTGCGCCGGTCCTGCTTCGCCTGGCAGGCCACGCAGCGGGCTGCCTCCGGCTTGGCCTCGAGGCGGCCCTCGGCCACCGTCCCGCCGCAGTCCACGCAGGTTCCGTAGGTGCCGTGGTCGATCCGGTCGAGCGCGGCGAGCACATCACCGCGCTGGCTCCTGGCCGCCGCCAGGACCGCCTCGGACCGCTCGGTCTCGGACAGGTTCGCGCCGGCATCGGCCGGATCCTGCGGGTACTCCGCTGACAGTTCCGCCGGCTGCTGCACCCGGTGCAGCACCATGATCGACTTGTCCAGCTGATCGCGGATCTCCTCCAGCCGCTTGCGAGCCGTCATCGTGTCCATGCGATCCCCGCCTCCTATCCGCAGAGGCCGGGCAGTCAGGAAGGTCCTCGCCGCCCGGCCGGTCAATCAGGCCCTAGAACAGGGCACCTTGTGCTGTGGCCCGCCCCGTGCTGAAGTCCGCCGTGCCTAACTCCGCCGCGCTCAGCTCGGCCGCTGGCCCGGGCCCGGGCCCGGGCGGCTCGGCCGGCTCGATCAGCTCAGGTCCGTTGTTGCGCACGGAGTTCACGGTCGTCGCGACCGGGTACGAGATCAGCCGGCCTGATGCGGCCGGCACCAGCAGGGACCGCAGATCAGCAGCGTCGCCGCTGGCCGGATCGAGCCAGTCGGCCCAGCTGCCCCGGCCGATGACCATCGGCATCCGATCGTGGATCCTGCCCAGCTCATCCGGGGCGCTGGTGGTAATAATCGTCGCTGACCAGAGCCAGGCATCCGGGTCATCATCGGGCACTCGCTTATCCCGCCACAGCTCGTAGAGGCCGGCGAAGGCGAGCGAGTTCCCGTCGGCGCCATGGATGTAGTACGGCTGCTTCGGGCCGCCGTCCCGGCCCGCCTGCCACTCGTAGTAGCCATCGGCGGGCAGCAGGCAGCGGCGGGCGGCGAACGCTCGCCGGAAGGCCGGCTTCTCGCTCACCGTCTCCGCCCTGGCGTTGATCAGGCGGCTGCCGATCGAGGCGTCCTTAGCCCAGGACGGCACCAGCCCCCAGCGCACCACCCGCAGCTCACGGGCAGGCTCGGCCTCCGGCTCGGCCCGCTCGCCGCGGGTCAGCACCGCGTACACCGGCTTGGTCGGCGCCACGTTGTAATCCGGCTCTAGCGGCCTGGCGACCTTGTCTCGCTGCACGCTGAACTCCTCAAGGAGCTCAATGCGCTTGCGCGCAGACGCGTACCGGCCACACATGGGTCCTCACTTGATGCCAGGAAGAGCCAGGGAAAAGCTCAGATTCTGCCAGTTCATAGCCAAGATCGGGCTTTGCCAAACCTTGATGCCACATCCAGCTCATTCCGGGCCGCGCCGACCGGGGCGGCACGAACGGCCCGACTGAGCCAGTACCCCCAAACGGAGCCAGTACGCTCGCAGCATGCGAGCGGACTGGCAGGCCCCGGCAGCAGGCGGCCCTGTGCGCGCCAGGCTGCAGCTGCCGGGCTCCAAGTCCATCACCAACCGCGCGCTCATCCTCGCGGCACTGGCCGACGGCCCGAGCCGCATCACCGGGCCGCTGCGGGCCAGGGACACCGAGCTGATGGCCGCCGCGGTCAGCTCACTCGGCGCTAACGTCACGGCGGAGCCGGGAAATTCCAGCTGGCTGGTGACACCGGGCTGGCTCGACGGCCGGGTGGCGGTCGATGTCGGCAATGCGGGCACGGTGCTGCGCTTCGTCCCGCCCGCCGCGGTCCTCGGCCGGGCTGAGGCGCAGTTCCGGGGAGACGCGAGAGCCTCGCAGCGGCCAGTGGGCCAGCTGCTCACCGCCCTGCGCGAGCTGGGCGCGGCCATCGCAGACGACGGCCGCGGCGCGCTTCCCTTCACCATCAGCGGCCGCGGCAGGCTGCCCGGCGGCACGGTGACGCTGGACGCGTCCGGCTCATCCCAGCTCGTCTCCGGCCTGCTGCTGGCCGCGGCGCGCTATGACAAGGGCGCCGAGATCCGGCACGAGGGCCCGCGGATCCCGTCAGCCCCGCATATCGACATGACCGTGGCGATGCTGCGCGCCGCGGGCGCCAGCGTGGAAACCGGGATCAGGCGCGGCGGACAGGCCTGCCCGGCCGGCCCCGTTCCGGAAATCTGGCGGGTGCAGCCGGGGACACTGCGCGCCGGGACCTTCGGCGTCGAGCCTGACCTGTCCAATGCCGCGCCGTTCCTGGCCGCGGCGCTGGTCACCGGCGGCCAGGTGACGATCGCCGGGTGGCCGTCACCGAGCCTGCAGGCGGCGGACCAGATCCTGGCCGTGCTGACGCAGATGGGCGGCACCGTCACCGCGCTGCCCGAGGGCATGCGGATCTCGGGCTCCGGCGCGATCCGGGGCCTGACCGCCGACCTGCGGGACGTCAATGAGCTGGTGCCGGTGGTGGCGGCGCTGGCCGCGCTGGCCGGCTCGCCGTCCGAGCTGACCGGGATCGGCCATATGCGGACCCACGAGAGCGACCGGCTGGCCGCCCTGGCCGCCGAGATCGGCGCCCTCGGCGGCGACGTCACCGAGCTTCCGGACGGGCTGCGGATCCGGCCGCGGCCGCTGCGAGCCAGCGCCCGGCCGTTCGCCAGCCACGAGGACCACCGGCTGGTGATGGCCGCGGCGGTGCTCGGACTGGCCGTGCCCGGACTGCGGGTGCAGCAGGCGGCCACCGTCGCCAAGACGTTCCCTGACTTCATCTCCCTCTGGCAGCAGATGCTGGAGCAGCCGCCCTGAACCGCGCGGCCAGCCATTCCAGGCTCGATGAGGACGACGTGCGGGTCCGGCCCGGCCGCGGATCGCGGCCCCGGACGCGGCGCAGGCCCGCGCACGAGAGCGCCGCCGATGGCTTCGTCGCCGCGGTCGATCGCGGCCGGTACCGGTGCTGGATCGGCGACCGCGAGGTCACCGCGGTGAAGGCGCGCGAGCTCGGCCGCCACTCCGTGGTCGTCGGCGACGACGTGAGCCTGACCGGGGACATCTCCGGCCGCCCGGACGCGCTGGCCCGGATCGTGCGGGTCCGGCCGCGCCGGACGGTGCTGCGCCGCTCGGCCGATGACACCGACCCGGTCGAGCGGGTGATCGTGGCCAACGCCGAGCAGCTCGTGATCGTCTCGGCGCTCGCCGACCCGCCGCCCCGGCCGCGGCTGATCGACCGCTTCCTGGTCGCCGCGTACGACGCCGGCCTGGCGCCGCTGCTCCTGCTGACCAAGTCCGACCTGGCCAGCCCGGACGAGCTGCTGGCCGCCTACCAGCCGCTCGGCACGCCCTACCTGGTCACCGGGCGGCCGCTGACCGACGAGACGCGCGGCCGGCTGCGGGAGCTGCTGGCCGGGCGGGTCAGCGTCCTGGTCGGGCACTCCGGCGTCGGCAAGTCAACGCTGGTGAACGCGCTGGTGCTGGATGCTGACCGGGCGGTGGGCACGGTCAGCCCGGTAACCGGCCGCGGGCGGCACACCTCGTCCTCGGTGATCGCGCTGCGGCTGCCCGGCGGCGGCTGGATCATCGACACGCCGGGGCTGCGCAGCTTCGGGCTCGCGCACATCGCCCCGGACCGCGTGGTCAGCGCATTCCCGGACCTGGCCGAGGCCGCCGCGCAGTGCCCGCCCGGCTGCAGCCACCTGGGCAGCGAATGCCACCTGGGCGAGTGGGTCGCCGAGCATGGCGGCGGCCCGCTGGCCGCGCGGCTGGACTCACTGCGCCGGCTGCTGCGCAGCCGCGAGGGCCTGGACCCGGCGGACGGCGGCGGCGACGGCTCGTAGCCCGGCCGATGCGCTCGCCGCGCCCCGGGAATGGCCAGCTTGCCCGGTAAGCGATACCGTTGCGCGCCATGGCGGGTTATGACGACGACCTGCGGTTCGCGCATGTCCTCGCCGATGCGGCGGACGACATCACCATGCGACGGTTCCGCGCCATGGACCTGCGGGTCGAGGCGAAGCCTGACCTGACCCCGGTCACCGATGCCGACCTGGCCACCGAGGAGTCGCTGCGCAGCCTGCTGCGCCGGGGCAGGCCGCGAGACGCGATGCTGGGCGAGGAATTCGGCAAGGCGGGCGCCAGCCAGCGGTGCTGGGTCATCGACCCGATCGACGGCACCAAGAACTTCGTCCGCGGCGTTCCCGTCTGGGCCACCCTGATCGGGCTGATGGCCGACGGCGAGGTGACGGTCGGCGTCGTCTCCGCGCCCGCGCTGCGGCGCCGCTGGTGGGGCGCGCGCGGCGGCGGCTCCTGGACCGGCCGCAGCCTGACCAGGGCCACAGCCTGCCGGGTATCCGGCGTGACCAGCCTGGCCGATGCCTCGCTGTCTTATTCCGGCCTGGGCAGCTGGGCGCAGAGCGGCCTGCTGACCGAGTTCCTGGGCCTGGCTGCCAAGGTGTGGCGGACCCGCGCCTACGGTGATTTCTGGTCCCACGTGCTCGTGGCCGAGGGCGCCGTGGATATTTCCGCCGAAACGGATGTCTTGCTCTGGGACCTGGCCGCGCTGCAGATCATCGTCGAGGAGGCGGGCGGGTCGTTTACCGACCTGTCCGGCAAGCCCCGCCCGGACGGCGGCAGCGCGGTCTGCACGAACGGCCTGCTGCACCCCGAAGTGCTCGGCCTGCTGTCCGCCGGTGAGGCCGGCCAGCAAAGGTAGCTTCCGGGCTCCCCTGATCTTGCCCTCGGCCGCCGAAAGTCGGATGCTGGGAGAGCGCTGTTCACAAGCGCACAAGCAGGGTGGCCGTGAGGGAGTTATCAATCATGAACGTACGGGACGGAATGACGCAGATTGTCCTGAGCATCGGTCCCGCGCACACGCTGCGGGACGCGGCCCGGCAGATGTCCAAGCACAGCGTCGGAGCAGCCGTCGTGGCCGACCCCGAGCATGCCGGGATCGGCATCCTGACCGAGCGCGACGTGCTGAATGCGATCGGCGCCGGCCTGGATCCCGACACCGAGCTGGTAGCGAACCACCGGACCGACGGGGTCGTCTTCGCGGCGCCCGAGTGGACGCTGGAGCAGGCGGCAGCCGCGATGCTGACCGGCAACTTCCGGCACCTGATCGTCGTGGACGGCGCCGGGGTCGTCGGCCTGCTCTCCATGCGCGACATCGTGCGCTGCTGGTCCAGCCTGGCCGCGGCGGCTGGCCAGATGCACGCGTCAGCTCCGGCCTGAGTTCCCGGACTCCCGGACTCCCCGGCGCTGGCCGGCGCTGGCCGGCCGTTCATGATCACGAGGGTTTTCTCAGCTGCTGCAGCCGGGAAAACCCCGTGATCATGAAGCTCGGCGGAGCCCGGCGCGGCGTGGTCCTTGCGATGGCAGCTCAGCACGGCCAAAGTGATGGATCATGCGGCTTGCCGGCGCAGTCGCGCTGATCACGGGAGGATCGTCTGGTATCGGCGCCGCGACCGCTGCGGCGCTCGCCGCGGCGGGCGCGGTGCCGCTGATCGCCGGGCGTGATGCCGGACGGCTGGCCGCGGTCGCCCGGCGGACCGGCGCTATCGCCCTGCAGGCCGATCTGGCCACTGCCGATGGCCCGGACCAGCTGATCGATGCCGCCCTGACGGCCGCAGGTCAGGTCGACCTGCTCGTCAGCAGCGCCGGAGTCGGGTGGGCCGGCCCTGTCGGCCAGCTGAGCCAGCCCGGGGCCGCCGAGCTGGTCAGCGTGAACCTGCTGGCCCCGATGCTGCTGAGCCGGGCGCTGGTGCCAGCGATGGCCGAGCGCGGCCGCGGGCACCTGGTCTTCGTGTCCTCGATCGTCGGCATCACCGGCGTCCGCCGCGAGGCCGCCTACTCGGCGGCCAAGGCCGGGCTGAGCGTCTTCGCCGAGAGCCTGGCCTATGAGCTGGCCGGCAGCGGAGTCGGCACGTCGGTCGTGCTGCCCGCCGTCGTCGATACGCCCTTCTTCGACCGGCGGGGCCACCCGTATGAGCGCAGCAGGCCGGCCCGGTCGCGCCCGAACGAGTCGCCAGGGCCATCGTGGCCGCAGCGAGCCGGGACAGGCCCGTGGTCTTCGTTCCGGGGTGGATGCGGTTTCCCGCCTGGGTGCATGGTGCCGCGCCCGGCGTTTTCCGCATGCTGGCCACCCGCTTCGGCTGAGGGCCCGGCCGGTGCGTGAGACTAGCCGGTCTCGGGGCCGCGCCGGTTATGCTCACCGGGTGCCGGAGTTTCCCGTTCGCTACCGCTCGGCCGAGACTGACAGCTCGCGGTGGTACGGCTTCGCCTTCCGGGATGGCGACATCGTGATCAGCACGAGGTCGCGGACCGGGACGACCTGGATGCAGATGATCTGCGCCCTGCTGGTGTTCCAGACGCCCGACCTGCCGGCCCCGCTGGCCGAGCTGTCCCCGTGGCTGGACTGGCTGATCACGCCGCGCGAGCAGGTGTGGGCCCGGCTCGAGGCCCAGCGGCACCGGCGGATCATCAAGACCCACACCCCGCTGGACGGGATTCCCATCGACCAGCGCGCCACGTACATCGTGATCGGACGGCACCCGCTCGACATCGCGGTGTCCCTCTACCACCAGGCCGGCAATCTCGACCACGGGCGAATCCGCCAGCTCGCCGGCCAGTCCGAGCCCGGCCAGTCCGAGCCCGGCCAGTCCGAGTCCGGCCAGTCCGAGTCCGGCCAGCCGGGGTCCGCGACCGCACAGCAGCCCCCGCAGCTGCCGCTGCGGGAATGGCTGCTGGAATGGATCGAGAGCGACGACGACGCCAGGGAGCAGCTCGATTCGCTGCCCGGCGTAATGTGCCATCTCGCCGATGCCTGGGCGCGGCGCCGGGAGCCGAACGTGCTGCTGGTGCACTACAACGACCTGTCCGCGGACCTGGAAGGCGAGATGCGGCGGCTGGCCGGGCTGCTCGCCATCACCGTGCCCGAGCAGGCCTGGCCCGTGCTGGTTCAGGCCGCCACGTTCGAGCACATGCGAGCCCGCGCGGCCCGGCTGGTTCCCGACCCGGCCGGCGTCATCAGGGATCAGCAGGCATTCTTCCGGCGCGGGACGCCCGGCTCGGGCGGCGAGCTGCTCACCAGCGCTGAGCTGGCCCGCTACCACGAGCGCGCCGCCCTGCTGGCGTCCCCGGCCCTGCTCGGCTGGCTGCACTCCGCTGACATCGGCAGTCCCGCGCCGTCTCAGGCAAGGCAGCTTCTCGCCACCTAGCGCGCGGCGATCCGCTGCCGCCCGGTGCCGGCCGGTGCCGGCCGGCAGCCAGGACGTGCTCCCGGATGCGATGGCGCGCTTCGTGCTCAGCGACCCCGCCGCGCCGCCGGCCCGGCTCCGCCTGGCGCGACTCGGCCAGCGCCGCGAGCTCCAGCCGCTCAGCGCCCAGGCCCACGTTGACGCCCGATCCGTACGCGGTCGCACCGGACAGGACGGTCGCCAGCGCGGTGCCCAGGATCAGGCTCACGGCCTGATCCAGGTTGAGCTCCCCCACGGCCCAGAGCACCGCGAACGCGACCACCCCCAGCACGCCCAGAGCCGCTACCGACCAGCCGAGCCACTGCAGCACCTGCTCGACCGCCCGGGCATGCTCGACCTTGGCGGTGATCCTCGCCTGGCCTTCCATCCGACCTCGGCTCCCTGACGGGCACGGGCGACAGACGCTCGGCACTCAGAGCCGGTTTCTTCCCGCCGGCCACATCGCTTAACCGGGCGGCGGCGGGCCATGCGCCCCGAGCAGGACTCGAACCTGCGGCCTACCGCTTAGGAGGCGGTCGCTCTATCCACTGAGCTATCGGGGCCGGGCCACGCCGGACCAGCGGGCCGGACCAGCGGGCCGGATCAAGCGTAGCCGGTAGCGCGCGCCGCCACTATCACGGTCCTGCCCAGCTGCTCAGGGCAGCCTGATCGGCAGCTGCAGCCCGTCCAGCGCATGCGCGCACGGGCAGTCGCGCGACTCGGGCAGGCTGCCGACGATGCCGAGCAGCAGCCCGCGCAGCTTGAGGATGTTGCTCGCGAACACCCGGAACACCTCCGCGTGCGTCACCCCCTCGCCCTCCTCGACTCCGGCATCGGTGTCGGTGACCAGGGCCAGCGTGGTGTAACAGAGCGCGAGCTCGCGGGCCAGCACCGCCTCCGGGTGGCCGGTCATGCCGATGATCGTCCAGCCCTGCGCCGCATACCAGCGCGACTCGGCCCTGGTGGAGAAGCGCGGGCCGTCGATGACCACGAGCGTCCCGGACGACGCCGGGTCCCAGCCCGCGGCCGCGGCGCCGCTGATGGCGTGCGCCCGGCCGACGGGGCAGTAGGGGTCGGCGAACTGGACGTGCACGGCCCCGCCGGTTTCGTAGAAGGTCTGCGCGCGCCCGGTGGTCCGGTCCACGAGCTGGTCCGGCACCACGAGCGTCCCCGGCCCGTGGGACGATGTCAGCGAGCCGACCGCGCTCGGCGCCAGCACCTGCGTGACGCCGACCGACCGCAGCGCCCACAGGTTGGCCCGGTACGGGATCTGGTGCGGCGGGAACTGATGATCACGACCGTGCCGGGGCAGGAAGGCCACCCGGCGCCCCGCTACCTGGCCGATCACCAGCCGGTCGCTCGGCATGCCAAACGGGGTCTCGACCTCAATCTCGTCCGCCGCGTCAAGGAACTCGTAGAACCCGGACCCGCCGATGACCCCGATGCTGGCCAGGTCGGCCACGGCCGGTCAGGCGACTTTCGAGCCCGACGAGGACGCGGCTGAGGACGAGCCGGACGACGAGGAGCTGGCCGCCTGGCCGGCCTTGTCCCCGCCGGACTTGTCGCCAGCAGGCTTGTCGCCAGCAGGCTTGTCGCCAGCGGACTTGTCGCTGGCCGCGGCGCCGGAGCCGGACTTCGCGGCCGCCCCGGAGTCGCCGGCGGCCGGACTGCCGTTGACGGCCTTCTCCATGGCCGGCTTGCCGTCCGTGGCGCTGCCGGCCCGGCTGTCGGTCCGGTAGAAGCCGGACCCCTTGAACACGATGCCGACCGGGGAGAAGACCTTGCGGAGCCTGCCCCCGCAGGTCGCGCACACCGACAGCGAATCGTCGGTGAACTTCTGCACGACCTCGGTCCGATCTCCGCAATCGGTGCAGGCGTACTGATACGTCGGCACTGAATCCTCCTCTGCACCGCAACCACGGCGGGCTTTAGCACTCGCCGCGCTCAACTGCTAAATGGTAGCAACGGCGAAGGCAGCCTGGTGATTCCTTCACCGGGCCGGGCGGCCGCCCGAACTGGCTGGTCAAAGGGACCGGCCGGGATGTCATCCAGCAGTTCCCCGTCGTAGAGCAGCGCGACGGTCAGCACGGCCGGGCCGACCCTGGCCAGTGCCCGGTCGTAGCTGCCGCCGCCCCGGCCGAGCCGCTGTCCCCGCCGGTCAGCGGCCAGCGCCGGCACGATGACCAGGTCAGCACTGGTGATGGCGGCCACGCCGCGGGGCCGCTCGGTGGGCTCCAGCAGCCCGTGGGGGCCGGGCGCGACCGAGTCCGGGCCCTCGTAGGAGGCCCAGTCCAGGTCGCCGCCCGGCCGCAGCAGCGGGAGCAGGACATAGGTTCCCCGCTTCCACAGCGCGTAGACCAGCCCGCGGGTGTCCGGCTCGGTGCCGACCGACAGGTAAGCGGCGACCACCCCGGCCATCTCGGTCTCCGGTGCCCCGAGCACCGCGTCCCTGAGCTGGTGCCCGGCGGCGGCACGGGCCTGCGGATCCAGCCCCCGCCGCGCGGCCAGCAGCCGCTCGCGCAGAATTGCCTTGCGGGCAGCCGTATCAGCCGATTCGTCCCCCGTCGCTGAGCGGTCCCTGGCCATGCGGTGCGCAAGCCCTCCGGGTTGTTGGCTTAAGGTTCTCAGCATGGCTGAATCTGCTGCCGTAACCAAGGCGGTTGTCCCGGTTGCGGGCCTGGGAACCAGGTTCCTGCCCGCCACCAAGGCGATGCCCAAGGAAATGCTGCCCGTCATCGACACGCCCACGATCCAGTACGTGGTCGAGGAGGCCGTGGATGCGGGCCTGCGCGACGTCCTGCTGATCACCGGCCGGGGCAAACGGGCGATCGAGGACCATTTCGACCGCAATCACGAGCTTGAGGAAGCCCTCGCCGACAAGGGCAACGAGGCCGGCGTTGACCAGGTCCGGGCCTCGGCCGAGCTGGCCAAGGTGCACTACGTCCGGCAGGGCGTCGCGCTCGGCCTCGGGCACGCGGTGCTGTGCGCGGCCGAGCACGTCGGCAATTCGCCCTTTGCCGTGCTGCTGGGCGACGACTTCATCGACCCGCGCGACCCGCTGCTGCAGCGCATGCTCGAGGTCAGGCAGCGTTATGGCGGGAGCGTCGTCGCGCTGATGGAAGTCGAGCCCGAGCAGATCTCGTCGTATGGCTGCGTGGCCATGAAGCCGACCGATGCCGCCGACGTGGTCGCGGTCACCGACCTGGTCGAGAAGCCCGATCCGGCCGACGCTCCGTCCAACTGGATCGTCATCGGCCGCTACATCTGCGATCCCGCCATCTTCGGCGTGCTGCGGAACACGCAGCCCGGCCGGGGCGGCGAGATCCAGCTCACCGACGCCCTGCGCACGCTCGCCCGGGCCGACCAGGGCAACGGCACCGACGGCGGCGGCGTGCACGGCGTGCTGTTCCGCGGCCGCCGCTATGACACCGGCAACAAGCTGGATTACCTGCGCACCCTGATTCAGTTCGCCTGCCAGCGCGAGGACATCGCGCCGGAGTTCGTGCCCTGGCTGCGCGGCTACCTGGACCGACTGCAGCCGGCCGACGCAGTCCTATGACCAGTGGGATGACCACTGACGGCCACGGCGACCGGGCCGGTCAGGCCGCGATGGAATCCGTGGAGGACTACCTCAGCGACGTGCTGGCCGCCATCGCGCCGCTCCCGCCGCTGGAACTCGGGCTGGCCGTGGCTGACGGTTCGGTGCTGGCCGGCGATGTCGCCGCCCGCTCCCCGCTGCCGCCGTTCGACAACTCGGCCATGGACGGCTACGCCGTGCTGGCCGCCGACGTGGCCACCGCGACCGCCGAGGCCCCCGTGACCCTGCCGGTCGCCGCGGAAGTGGCGGCCGGGGATACCGCGCAGCGTGAGCTCACGCCCGGCACCTGCATCCGGATCATGACCGGGGCGCTGCTGCCGGCCGGCGCCGACGCGGTCGTGCCGGTGGAGCTGACCGATGGCGGCTCGGACCGGGCGACGTTCATGCAGGCCGTTCCGGCCGGGGCCGCGGTCCGCCGCCTGGGGGGTGACGCCAGCCCCGGCGACGTGCTGCTGACCGCCGGTACCCGGCTCGGCCCCGTCCAGCTCGGGCTGCTCGCGGCGACCGGGCATGACCGGGTGCTGGCGCGGCCCCGGCCGCGGGTGAGCGTGATCTCGACCGGCAACGAGCTGATCGAGCCGGGCAGGCCGCTGCTTCCCGGCCAGATCTGGGAGTCCAACAGCGTCATGCTGGCCGCCGCCGCCAGCCGGGCCGGCGCTGTCGCCCGGCGGCATCCCGTCGTCCGGGACGACACCGTCAGCGTGCTGGCCGCCATCGACGAGGCACTGGCCGGGGCCGACCTGATCGTCACCAGCGGCGGGGTCAGCATGGGCGCCGAGCACGACGTGGTCAAGGCCGCGCTGACCGCCCTGGGCACTGTGAGCTTCCGCAAGGTGGCGATGCAGCCAGGGATGCCGCAGGGCTTCGGCTTCGTGGGTCCCGATTCCACCCCGATCTTCACGCTGCCGGGCAACCCGGTCAGCGCCTACGTATCGTTCTGGCTCTTCATAGCCCCGGCTCTGGATGCCCTGCAGAATCAGGCGCCCAGGATGCCCGCCGTGCGCCAGGCCACCCTGGCCGCGCCGGTCCGGTCCCCGCAGGGCAAGAGATCATTCCTGCGCGGCAGCCTGGACCCCGGCGCCGGCACGGTCGAGCCGGTCTCCGGCCAGTCGTCCCACCAGCTGGCCGCGCTGGCCAGGTCCAATGCACTGATCATCGTGCCGGAGAAGGTCACCGGGCTCGGCGCGGGCGACACCGTCGACGTGCTGGACCTGCCGTGACCGAGCCGTCGCAGCTGGCCCACCTGGACAGCGCCGGGCATGCCCGGATGGTGGATGTCTCCGGCAAGGAGATCACGTCGCGGGCGGCCCGTGCGTCCGGCACGGTGCTGCTGTCCCCGGCCGCGGTGGCCGCCCTGCGGGAGGGCACCGTGCCCAAGGGCGACGCGCTCTCGGTCGCCCGGATCGCCGCGATCCAGGGGGCCAAGCGCACGCCCGACCTGATCCCGCTGTGCCATCCGATCGGGCTGCACTCGGTCGCGGTCGAGCTGGAGGTCGCTGACCGCGGGGTGACGATCACGGCCACGACCCGGACCGCCGACCGCACCGGCGTGGAGATGGAGGCGCTGACGGCGGTGACCGTCGGCGCGCTGGCGCTGATCGACATGGTCAAGGCCATCGACCCGGCAGCGGTGATCACCGACGTGCTGGTGGAGGAGAAGACCGGCGGCAAGACCGGCACGTGGCGGCGGCCGTGATCCGGGCGCTCGCCATCACGGTCTCGAACCGGGCCGCGGCCGGGATCTACCCGGACAAGTCCGGGCCGGTGCTGGCGGAACTGCTGCGCGCGGCAGGGTGCGAGACCGACGGGCCGCGTGTCGTGCCGGACGGCCGCCCGGTGGAGGCGGCCCTGCGCGAGGCCGTGTCGGCCGGCTACGACGTGGTGATCACTACCGGCGGGACGGGGCTTACGCCGGCCGACCGCACGCCCGAGATGACCCGCGGCGTGATCGACCGGGAGATCCCGGGCGTGTCCGAGGCGATCAGGGCAGCCGGCCTGGCGGCTGGGGTGCCCGCGGCCGTGCTCTCCCGCGGCATCGCGGGCCTGGCCGGAACGACCATCATCGTCAACCTGCCCGGCTCGACCGGCGGCGTGCGGGACGGGATGACGGTGCTGTCCGGCCTGCTGGAGCACGCCGTCGACCAGGTACGGGGCGGCGATCACCCGCGGCCGGCGCCAGGCTGACCTGGTGCGCGGCCGCCATCTGGCCGCGGCGCCCGGCAGGCCGGCCGACGGGCACCGCGGCGGGCATGCTGGGGTCTGCCGTGCGCTGTTCGGGCAACGCCGGCGCGGACACATACGATATTCGCGGGTTTCGTAGCGTGACCGGATAGCGCCGGACCGATTGCCGGGGAAAGATACTGCCGTGGGACGCATGCGCGGATGGCCAGCCACCCTGACCGAGCCGACACTGCTGGATGCTCCGGTCGGGCTGCGCCCGGTCCGCGTCAAGGACGCGGCCGCCTGGCGGGACTCCCGGGTGCGCAATGGCGGATGGCTGCGCCCGTGGGAGCCGACCAATCCGGAGACGCCGCTGTACCGCTCCAGCCTCGGCCCGTACGTGGCCATGGCCAGGACCATGCGGCACGAGGCGCGGCAGGGTCTCACGCTGCCGTGGGTCGTCACCTACGGCGGGCGCTTCGCCGGACAGCTCACCGTGGGCAGCATCGTGTGGGGATCGGCCCGGTCCGGCCAGGTCGGCTACTGGATTGACGAGGCCTATGCCGGGCGCGGGGTCATCCCGACGGCGCTGGCCATGGCCATCGACCACTGCTTCTTCACGGTCGGGCTGCATCGCATCGAGGCGACCATCCGGCCGGACAACCAGGCCAGCCGGCGGGTGGTGGACAAGCTCGGCTTCCGCGAGGAAGGCATCCGCCGCCGCAGCCTGCACATCGACGGATCCTGGCGGGATCATCTCTGTTATGCGCTCACCGTCGAGGACGTGCCGGACGGCCTGCTGCCGCGCTGGCGTAACACGGTGAGCGCGTCACGATCGCGGACGGGCTGAATCGGCTGCGGCTCGCCGGAGTGTCGCGCCGCGCTGGCCTCGCGCCGCGCTGGCCTCGCGCCGCGCTGGCCTCGCGCGGGGCTAGCGGCCGTGCGGTCGCCGACGGAGTAGGCGATGTTGATCGCGGCTATCGCGGCCCAGACGATGAGCAGGCCGGCCAGCCCGGCCGGATGTGATCCCACCGACAGGACGATGGCCGTGATCGGGATGCCGAGCGCGATCGATGCGACAGCGAGGAACATCTGCCCGCGATCAGTGGATCCGCGCTCGCGCACGGCGGGCGGGGGCGCCAGAGGGCTGGTGCCGGCGCGCAGCCGGGCATCGACCCGGGCGTCGATCTCCCGGCCGACCTTGTCCAGGAACGAGTCCACCACCGCGTTCTGATAATCGGGACCTAGCTCGTGATGGACCGCGGCCGCCGCTCGGATCTCGTCGGGAGACAACGGGGTAGTCACCCAGACAAGATATATCGCCAGACGCCTCAGGTCATCAGTTACCGGCTCACGCGGCCCCGGCTGACAGCGCTTTCTCGCGCCTTCGCAGCGTTATCTTGCGACACACCGGGCGGAATGCTCGTCAACTGAGCCGCCGGCCTTTACCGTGCGTGACGTGACCACGCCCATCGACGTACCTGGCCCGGTGCGCGGACTACGGTGGGCGCGGCGCGGCCGCGATCGCGAGGCGGCGCCTTGAGCGGCGCCATTCTCTATCTCGCGATCGTGGCCATCTGGGCGTTCCTGCTGGTTCCCCGGTGGGTGCACCGGCCGCATGCTGTCTTCGGGCGCGTGTCCGAGGAAGTCGAGATCGAGATCGACATCGAGACGGACGCGGCCGAGGACCCGGATGGCGAGCTGGCCGGCCCGGCTGGCGACGACAGCGAGCCGCGCCGCCGCGGCCTGCTGTCGTTTTCCAGTCACCGGACCGGGCAGCGGATGGTCAGCCGTCCCCCGCCGGCGCCCAGGAGATCCCGGATCATCCAGGCGCGGCGCCGCACCCTGCTGACGCTCGTGCTCCTGGCAGTCGCCGCTGCCGCGGGCACGATGCTGCGGCTCACCTCATGGTGGGTGTGCGTGCCGCCCGCCGGAATGCTCGGCATGTATCTCCTCCTCCTGCGCGAGGCTGCCCGCGCCGATGCCGAGCACGCGCGCTGGCGGGCGGAACAGGCCAGCCTGGCCTACGCCGCCCGCCAGCGCGCCTACGTGACCGGGGAAGCCGGCGCCCCGGAGCCAGTCGCCGAGATCATCGACATCTCGGTCCGGGTCACCGACCAGCTCTACGACCAGTACGCGGATGCTGCTGTCCGAGCCGTGGGCGACTGATCCGTCAGCCATCCTCGGGCGGCGCCAGCTCGGCCGGGGCGCGCAGTACTGCCAGCTTTTGCTACGCTGGCTCACGGTCTTGGGGCTGTAGCGCAGTCCGGTAGCGCACCTCGTTCGCATCGAGGGGGTCAGGGGTTCAAATCCCCTCAGCTCCACCCGAAACCGCAGGTCAGGCGCTTGTTTTAGTTCAGCTTGATCATTTGGCCAGCTAGGCTGGGAGCCATGTTGGGGAAATGCGGCCTTAAATGGGGGCCACAACAGTTGCTGGACTGAACCTGCCGGCCGGTCGCCCGGCTTCAAGTTGAGCAAGATGGATCCCCAGGCCGGGACCTCGCGCTTGCCTGCTGATTCCTCTATGCGCGCTGACTGGCGTCCGTTCCGCAGACCTGAACACCGGATGCGTCGCCAGCCGAACCGAAATCAGGCCATCCGGCCGGCCCCTTGGGCGGCGCACAGTTGCCCCATAGGGCATCTGCCCCATGGGGTTATGATGAAGGAGCCGGCTGCTGCGGTGGAGGACGGAGGCTGAGAACTTGACCGTTGAGGTGATTCTTACCGATGACCGCGGACGGGGCCCGCTGGGTCACCCGCGGACGCCGTACATGCGGTTCGAGGATGAGGACGGCGTGATCACCCTGCACCCGATCCCGACCGATGTCACCCGCGCCGAAGCGATCATGTGGAAGCGGAACCCCCGGGAGGCCGCCCGCATCGCCTCATCCCTGAACGCCGCGGCCGCCGACACCGGCGTGGCAGCGGACCTGACTGACGATGATCTGTGACCGCACCGTACTCGGCCGCGTTCTACGCCGACAAAGAAGACCTGATAGACGGCCGCCCGCCTGCCCAGATCACATATCTGGCCGTTAAGGAAGCGGGCGGAGCCGAATACGAACGAATACGGGAGACAATCAGGCGGCTGATCGCCGCGCCCCCGTACAGCGAACACAGCGATGACCCGGACCTGGCCGGCGGACCCGGCAGCCGCTGGGCCCGGCGGCACCTTTACCGGACCGGCGACGACAGCAAGATCCCGCCCGAAGTGGCCGCCTTCACCATCTGGATCGACACCCCGCGCACCCGCTGGTGGCTCACCTGGTCCCGCGACCCGCACCGCCCCAGGATGCTCCTGATCCACTCACTCGTTCCCGAACCCGGAAACTAAGCTATTGGCCAGAGGGTCACCGCATTATCAAGGACCTCTCTCAACGTTCTTCCTGCCAGCCCAGATCCGACAACTGCCGGGCTACCCGGCTGTGCACCGACTTGAACCGGGCGCGGACCCGGCACTGGCAGCGGCTGAAAAGCTGCCGGGAGACGCGCTGTTTAGGTCACCACCGCGTCGTCATGCATCGACACCATGTCGGTCTACGACATGCCCGGAGCCCTAATCGCCGCGCAGCGCGACCCGGGCCGGGTCGCTCATCCCTGAAGGAGCGGGGCCGTGTCAACGCGGGTTTTCCGGGTTTGCGGCTGTGAGCGGGCGTGCGTGACTGGCGCCACATCGGCCAGATCGAAGCACTCGGATACACCGTCGCCCTCAGCCCCGCAGCCGCATAACCGAACCCCAGATAGTCAGCTGAGGTTCGCTGCCGCTCACCGGCTGAGGCTATTTCCCTGTCAGCTCCACCAAGAACCGCAGGTCAGAGCAATGATCCATTGGCCTGCTGATCACGGTTAAGATCATTTGACCGTCACTCGACCGTCGCCCGCGGGGGGCCACAGCGGGGGCCATCGCGCCATCAGAGAACATCAGAGACCATCAGCACGAGCCTCGTCACCGTCCTCTGGTGAGCTACTGGAGCCCGGCACGGACTGACGTGATGCGCTGCGTATTGAAGCCGAGCCAGTGCATCCGGCCCACGTAGCGCGCGTGCTCAACCTTGAGACAGCGGTCCATGATCACCGTCACGCCGCCGTCCTCGGCGATCCGCGCTCCCTCCTCGTTGATCACGCCGAACTGGCACCAGAGGGCGCCTGCGTGCATCGCCACGGCCTCCCGCGCGATCCCCGGCAGTGCATCCGGCGCGCGGAAGACGTTGACGATGTCCACGGGCTCGGCAACGTCCAGCAGGCTCGGATGGCTCGTCTCCCCGAGAATCTCTGTCTCGCGGGGATTCACGGGGATCACACGGTAGCCGTGCCGCTTGAGGTAGTAGCCAACGAAGTAGCTGGCCCGCAGCTCGTTGTTCGACAGGCCCACAATCGCGATCGTCTTCGCGGTGTGGATCACGCGCTGGATTGTCAGCGAGTCCTGGTACTGCCCGAGATCGATCATGCCGTCGCTACCCTCTTTGCCGCTCTTGCGGCAACGAGCGAGAAACCCTGCTCCAGATCCCAGATCAGATCGTCGACGGACTCGGCGCCGACTGATAGCCGCACTGTCCCCGGCCGGACGCCGGCCGCGAGCAGTTCGTCGTCGCTCAGCTGGCGGTGCGTCGTGCTGGCGGGGTGGATGATCAGGCTCTTCGCGTCGCCGACGTTCGCCAGGTGGGACCAGAGCGTCACGCCGCGGATGAGGTCCTGCCCGCCGGTCCGGCCACCGGCGCAGTCGAACGAGAACACCGCGCCTGCCCCGCGCGGCAGGTACTTCTCCACGAGGGGCCGGTATTTGCTCGTCGGCAGGCCGGGGTAGGTCACATTCGAAGCCAGCTCGTGCGACTCGAGGAACGCCGCAACAGCCTGCGCGTTGCCGACGTGGCGTTCCATACGCAGCGACAGCGTCTCGAGCCCCTGCAGGAGCAGGAAGGCGTTGAGCGGAGCGAGCGTACCGCCGAGATCGCGCAGGGTCTCGGCCCGGAGCTTCATCAGGTAGCCGTACGTCCCGAACGTCTCGTGGAACTGCAGGCCGTGGTAGGCCGGCGACGGATCCGCGACCACGGGAAACCGCCCGTTTGACCAGTTGAACGTGCCAGCCTCGACGACGACGCCGCCGATGCTCGTCCCGTGGCCGCCGATGAACTTGGTCGCCGAGTGGATCACGATGTCGGCGCCCCAATCGATCGGGCGGCACAGGTATGGCGTTGCGAACGTGTTGTCCACGACCAGCGGAAGCTCGTGCTCGTGCGCGATGGATGCGACAGTCTCGATGTCCAGCACGTTCCCGGCAGGGTTGCCGATCGTCTCGCCGAAGAACGCCTTCGTGTTGTCGCGGACCGCCTGCCGCCACGCGTCAGGATCGTCAGGATCGACCCAGGTCAGCTCCACGCTCATCTTGCGCAGCAGGTGCTTGAACTGGTTCACCGTCCCACCGTAGAGCGCCGAGGACGAGACGACATGGTCGCCCGGCTCCAGTAGCGTGAACAGCGCGGCCGCCTGCGCTGCGATCCCGCTGGCGAAGGCCACCCCGCCAGCGCCGCCCTCGAGGTTCGCCACTCGCTCCTCGAACACCGCGACGGTGGGGTTCATGATTCGCGAGTACGTGTTCCCGTACTCCTGCAGGTTGAAGTATGCCGCCGCTGATTCCGGGTCCTCGAACACATAACTGGTCGTCTGGAAGATCGGCACCGCGCGCGCGCCCGTGTTCGGGTCGGGCCGTTGCCCGGCGTGCAGCTGTCGCGTCTCGAATCCGAACGCGCGGGCTTCCTCGGCACGGGAGCCGTCGTCGGTCATGAAGGGCCTCTTCCCTGAAGTCACCCGGCGGCTCCGCCTTCGGCCAGGCTGTGCTGGCCCAGGAACTGGCGGATGATGGGCGTCTGCCGCGCTTCCTCAAGCAGGAAGCAGTCGTGGCCGTACGGCGCCTCGATCACGTGGAACTCGACCGGCTTGCCGAGACCGCTCAGCGCGTCGGCGATCTCCCTCGACGCGGACGGCGGGTATAGCCAGTCAGAACTGAACGCTATCAGCAGCGTCCGCGCCGAGATGTCTTCCACCGCCCGCGCGAGCGAGCCGCTGCCGTGCTGCCGCCCGAGATCGAAGTACGTCAGCGCGCGCGACAGATAGAGGTAGGTGTTGGCGTCGAAGCGCCGGACGAACGAGTCAGCCTGGTGCCGGAGGTAGCTCTCGACCCCGAATTCCGGTTCGGTGATTGTGTAGCGGAGGTCGTCAGCGAACTGCAGTCGCCGGCCGAACTTATCGCCCAGTGCCAGCGCGGACAGGTACGTGACGTGGCCGACCATCCGCGCCACGCCCATGCCGGCATCGGGCGCAGCGCCGGAGCCGTAGTAGCGGCCGCCTTGCCAGGCCGGGTCACGCATAATCGCGTCGCGTGCGATCGAGTTCCAGGCCACGCCCTGCGGCTGGAGGGCGTGCGTGCTGGCGATCGCCACGACTGCGTCGACCTGATCAGGAAACAGGATCGCCCACTCGAACGCCTGCATCCCGCCGAGCGAGCCCCCGGCTACCGCCGCGAGCCGCTCGATGCCGAGTGCGTCCAGGAACGCCCGCTCCGTCCGCACCATGTCCGCCACGGTGATCACGGGGAAGTCCGGCCCGTACGGCTGGCCTGTCGCCGGGTCGGTCGATGACGGCCCCGTCGTCCCGCGGCAGCCGCCGAGCAGGTTCGTGGAGACGACAAAGAAGCTGTCGGTATCGAACGCCTTGCCGGGACCGATCATCCCGTCCCACCAGCCGAGCCCCTTGCCGGCCGCGCCGTCGCGATCATCGGCCCCGAACCCGTCGCGCGTGCTCTCTTCGGGCGGCGTCTTCGCGAAACCCGCCGCATGGGCGTCGCCGCTGAGCGCATGGCACACCAGGATGACGTTGTCGCGCCGAGGCGAGAGGGTGCCGTAGGTCTCGTACGCCACGCGGATCGGGTAAAGTTCCCGCCCGCAGTCGAGCCGCACCGGCCCCGGCAGGTCCAGGAACTGCGTTTCGACGGTGCCGACCGAGCCGGCCGCGAGCGTCGAGGCTAGCTCCGACATAGGGGCTATGGTAACCTGCCCTCGCCGGTGTATTGTCAATCATCCCCATAGGGAATCTGGGGAAACGGGTGAAAGGGGTATTACCCGACATGACGACGGTCACCAACGGAGTTAACGTACAGGCGCTGCTCGACGCGCGCGAAGCGCTGAAGGGCGCGCCTGAGGCCGCTCAGTTCACCTGGCGCGCGTCCGCCAAATGGCAGAGCGGCGTCCACAGCACGATCAAGGTCAAGAGCTTCTTCGGCCTCGGGCAGGAGCAAAGCCACAAGGAAGAGTGGGTGTTCGAAGCCGACCACCCCGAGGTCTTCGCGGCGGAGGATGGCGGCATCACGCCGATCGAGTACCTCCTCGTCGGCCTGGCGAGCTGCCTGACGGGGGGTGTGGCGTCCGTCGCGGAAAACCGCGGCATCCAGCTGCGCTCGGTCGAGTCCACGGTCGAGGGCGCGCACGACATCCGCGGGATCCTCGGTGCCGACAGCGACGTCCGCAACGGCTATAACGACATCAAGGTGACGTTCACCATCGATGCGGACGCGTCGAGGCAGGAGATCGAGGCGCTGGTGGCCCAGTCCCAGAAGCGCTCCGCCGTTTTTGACGCTCTCACGAACCCGACGAACGTCACCGTCGAGGTCGCCTGAGGGCCAGGCCATCGAGCGCGCCACCACCACGGTCGTCATCGGCGCGGGGCACGCGGGCCTCGCCGCTAGCTACTTCCTCAGCGACCGGTCGATCGACCACGTCGTTCTTGAGCGCGGCGAGGTGGCGAATTCCTGGCGGCGCGAACGCTGGGACTCCCTGCGGCTGCTTACTCCCAACTGGCAAAGCCGCCTGCCGGGTCTTCGCTACACAGGCCCGGACCCCGACGGCTACATGACGGTGGGCGAAGTTACCGAATTCATCGAGGGCTTCGCCACGGCCTCGCGCACTCCGGTCCGGACCGGCGTGAACGTCACGTCGGTGCGGCGTACCGATGACGGCTACCACGTGACGACGACCCGCGGTGAGATCCGCTGCCGCACGGTGGTTATCGCGAGCGGTGCCTGCAATCAGCCATCCGTGCCGCAGTTCACTGATGCGGTGCCAGCGTCCGTCGAGCAGCTGACGCCGTTCGACTACCGTGACCCCGCCAAGCTCCCCGATGGCGGCGTGCTCGTCGTGGGGGCATCGGCGACCGGCGTGCAGCTAGCAGCCGAGCTGCAGCGGTCGGGCCGGCCGGTAATCCTCTCCGTCGGAGAGCACGCGCGGCTGCCGCGCACGTACCGCGGGCGCGATGTGCTGTGGTGGATGGACGCGTCGGGCGTGTGGGGCCAGCGGTACGACGAGGTTGACGACCTCACCCGGGCCCGGCGGCTGCCCTCGCCCCAGCTCGTCGGGACTCCCGAGCGGACGACGCTCGATCTCAACGCGCTGGACTCGATCGGCGTCGAGCTGGTGGGCCGCTGGGCGGCTGTCCGTGACGGCCGCGCGCTGTTCTCCGGCGGCCTGCGCAACGTGTTCTCGCTCGCGGACCTCAAGATGGGGCGCCTGCTGGACACGTTCGACGAGTGGGCTCGGACGCACGGGCATGACGCTGAGGTCGGCCCTCCCGAGCGGTTCCCGCCGACACGCGTGCCCGAGTCGACGCGGTTGCGGCTTGACCTGAAAAGCGGCGAGATCCGCGCGATCGTGTGGGCGACGGGTTTTCGGCCTGACTACGGGTGGCTCGACGTGCCCGTGGTCGACGCGAAGGGCCAGCTGCGCCACGAGGGCGGTGTGGTCGACAGCCCGGGACTGTACGCGCTGGGGCTGCCCGTGCTGCGGCGGCGCAAGTCCACGTTCATTTACGGAATCGAGGACGACGCGCGCGAGGTGATCGATCACCTCACGCAGTACCTGGCCGTGTGCCAGTGATACCCCGTGGGGGCGAGCCGTTCAGCGTGCCAGGGTGGGTGAATGCCTGACTACTTCGATCTTGGCGGCTACGCGCGGCCGGTGACCACGTCATCGGCATCGGCCTGCGCCTGGTTCACCCGCGGGCTGTTGTGGGCTTACGCGTTCAACCACGAGGAGGCGGTGACGTGCTTCGAGCACGCGATCGAGGCTGACCCCGAGTGTGCGCTGGCCCACTGGGGACTGGCCTACGCGCTGGGCCCGAACTACAACAAGCCATGGGAGGCGTTCGGCCCGGCCGAGGCGGCCTCGTCCGTCTCGCGGGCCTTCGGCGCCGCCGCGGCGGCGGCGCAACGCGCAGGCGGGGCCACGCCGGTGGAACGCGCGCTCGTTCAGGCCCTGGCCTCGCGGTATCCGTCCGCCCGGCCCGCTGAGGACTGCTCGCCCTGGAACGCCAGGTACGCCGACGCCATGCGCGAGGTGTACCGGTCTCATCCCGGCGACCTTGATGTGGCCGCGTTGTTCGCCGACGCGCTGATGAATCTCACGCCGTGGGCCCTGTGGGACCAGGCCACGGGCCGGCCGACCGAGGGCGCGGCCACGCTGGAGGCCAAGGCCGTCCTGGAGCGGGCACTGGCCACCGACCGCGGCCGGTCGCACCCCGGCATCCTGCACCTGTACATCCACCTGATGGAAATGTCGCCCCGGCCCGAGGACGCGCTCGCCGTCGGGGAGCTGCTCCGTGACCTGGTGCCGGACGCGGGCCACCTGCGGCACATGCCGACGCATCTGGATGTGCTGTGCGGCGACTACCGCCGGGTGGTGTCCGCCAATACTGCCGCGATCGCGGCCGACGAGAAGTTCCGCGCGCGCCGCGGCACGATGAACTTCTACACGCTGTACCGGGCGCACAACTACCACTTCAAGATCTATGGCGCGATGTTCCTCGGCCAGGCGCGGACCGCCCTGGAGACCGCGGACCAGCTTGCGGTCGCGATCCCCGAGGAACTGCTCCGGGTGGAGAACCCGCCGATGGCGGACTGGCTCGAGGGATTCGTGCCGATGAAGATGCACGCGCTGATCCGGTTCGGGCGCTGGCAGGACATCATCGCCGTGCCCATGCCCCGCGACCAGGCGCTGTACTGCGTGACGACGGCGATGATGCACTACGCCAAGGGCGTCGCGCAGGCCGTCAGCGGGCACATCGGCGAGGCAGCCGAGCACCGTCGGCGGTTCGCCGCCGCTGTAGCGCAGGTGCCGCAGTCGCGCACCGTCTTCAACAACACCTGCCAGGACATCCTCACCGTGGCCGAAGCCATGCTGGACGGCGAACTGGAGTACCGCAAGGGGAACTTCGAGGTGGCCTTCGCCCACCTGCGCCGCGCGGTCGAACTCGATGACGGGCTCCCCTACGACGAGCCATGGGGCTGGATGCAGCCGGCCCGGCACCTACGGCGCCCTGCTCCTGGAGCAAGGCCGGGTCGCTGAGGCCGAGGCCGTTTACCGGGCCGACCTCGGCCTGGACGACAC
>CAWDVK010000006.1:0-201961 GCA_963805715.1 uncultured Actinomycetota bacterium | reverse complement strand
TCCAGTTCGCCGCTGATTGCCCAGGAGTTCACACGGCGCCTAGACGGGCTCAGGAACGGACGAGAAGAGCGATGGACTCCATACCGGTAAGCACCCGGATGACCCCCGCCAAGTGGTTGAGAGCAACGGCCACGCAGGCCAGGCTGTAAGCAGTACCGGAATGGAGGGTGGCGTCCTTTGACGGCAGGACCGCCTCACCGGGAGAAGCCTCCCGTCCACGATGATCGCTGTTCTCAGCGTATCCGGGTGCTCCGGTTGGCAGAAGCTGGCGATCCGCCAGCACCCCCAGCTGAGCTGCTCCAAGCAATCGCCGCGGAGATCCAGTCGTGCTGTAGCCAACGGCCGCTCCGCGCATACCGGCTCGCTTACGGTTGGACTGTCGGGGCAGCGATCAAGGCGCTGCAAGACCGCTGCGTCAGCGACGGTCTCGGCCATCCCGGCATCAGCAAGCGTGCCTGGCAGGACTGGGAGGCCGGGAAGCGCCCGAACAGACACAACCAGGATCTCTTGTGCCAGGCTCTTCGGGACCGGACCGGTTCAGCTCGGTTTCGGTCAGGACTATCGCGGAGGGGATCTCACCCCCGTCTCCATCGAGCCGGGCTTGCTTGCGGCAAGAGGCCGCTCTCTCCACGCAGACGATCCCCTGGTTCATCCCTTCAGCGAGTTCTCAACGCAGTGGCAGCGACCAGCCCACCCAGCCAGGCCCAGCACCCAGGAGGTTGAATGGGGCCTGGTCATGAATGCCGCACACGAGTCCAGTGAGCACGCTGCCGCGTTCGAGTCGGCGAGCGTCGGGCCAAACGCGCTCGAACAAATCGGCGAGGACATCCTCCGCATCGCGCGGGCATATGTCCACGCGCCCCCGCTTCCGCTGTTCGGCGAGCTGATCAGGGTCCGGAACCGCGTCTACTGGCTACTCGACCGAACCCGCAACCCAGCACAGCAACGCGACTTGTACCTCGTCGCGGGGCAGTCCTGTGGCCTGCTCGCCAGCGCGAGCTTCGACCTTGGTTACCCACACGCGGCAGCCCAACAGGCCCGTGCCGCGCGCGCTTATGGGGAGATCATCGAGAGCCGGGAGTTGTCGGCGTGTGTTAGCCGCCATTCAGCGTGAGCGTCGTTGGCGTGGTTGCGTCTTTGCTGGTGAGCGTGCTTTTCGTGGTGGTTCTGGTTGCGGCGGGGTGGCGTGCGACGACACCGTGAGCGTGTCGGTTTCGGGTCGGCCCTCCCCGTTACCTTTTCCCGAAGTCCGGGGAGGGCCGTGAGGTGCTTGGAGGCACCGTTGCTCACGGTAGGCAACAGCACGGCGGTTGCGGAGGAGCTTCTGCGTAACGGCCTGCTTTCGTGTCCTGGCTGCGGGGGTCGGCTGGGCGGGTGGGGCCACGCGGTCTTGCGGCGGGTGTTCACGGCGGGGCGAGTTGAGGCGCCTCGCCTTTTCCGGACAGCTTTATTGGTGTTAATTCATGCTGCGGGCTGCCGGTTCAGGTACTCGTCATGGACCTCTTCCGGAGTCCGGTAACCGAGTGCCGAGTGAAGACGTTTCCGATTGTAGCGGATCTCGATGTACCGCGCAATGTCCTTCCTCGCCATTTCCCTCGTCGGGTACACTGTCCGGTAGACCCGCTCGACTTTCAGCACGCCGTTGAATGATTCTGCCAGCGCATTGTCGTAGCATATCCCGGTGCGGCCGACGGACTGCCGGATCCCAGCGCTTTCCAGCACGGCCGCGAACTCCGCCGACGTGTAATTACTCCCGCGGTCCGAATGGAAGATAGCATCAGCGGGGAGACTAACATTCCGGGCCGCCATCTCGATCGCCCTGGTGATCAGCGGCGTCTGATAATTGTCATCCATCGCCCAGCCGATGACCTTGCGGGTCGCGCAGTCAATGACCGTCGCGAGATATTCCCAGCCCTGCCACGTATAAATGTAGGTGATATCGCCGACCATTTTCTGCCCCGGCGCCCCGGCGGAGAAGTCCCGGTTCACCAGATCCGGGATCGGGCCGGCCGCGCCCTGGTGCGTGGTGGATCGTCTCGGCCGGGGCTGGCAGGCGACCAGGCCCAGCTCGCGCATGAGCTTGCGGACGGCTTAAGCCCGGCCACGATGCCCTGGCGGGCCAGCTCGGTAGCGATGCGCCGGTACCCGTACGTGGAATCAGAATCGTCGAATATGCTCTTGATGATCAGCGCGAGCCTGTTTCTCCTTTCCGCGGTTGCGCTTTCCGGCCGGGATCGCCATTCATAGAATCCTGACTTTGATACCCCCAGCCACTCGCACATCTGCGTAATACCCGGAGCAGCCGCGCCAGTAGCATACTCTGCGTCGGCGAACCCGTACTTGTCGCTCACCGATGCTCCGCTGCGAAGTATGCCGCTGCTTTTGAGAGAAACTCGTTCTTCATCCGCAGCTCCCGGTTCTCCCGCTCAAGCTCGCGGAGCCGGGCTCGCTCGGATATCTGCAGTGGAGGCTCTTCGCCGCGTGCTTTCCCCGGTATGCTCTTACCCAGTTCCCCAAAGAAGTCTCGCTGATCCCGACTCGCGAGCGACATCCGCGATAGCGCGTGACGTTTCCGCCACCATACGGGCGGCTTCCTCACGGAACTCAGGCGAATAAGTCTTGTACCTTGACAATTAACTGATCCTTTCCGAGTGAGGATCCTAAAGGATCCGCAGTCCGGAAAGAAGGAGGCACGCCAAGTCGCGGTGGGGGTGCGGCCGCGGCGGGCGCGGTGCGGCTCGTGCGGGGTCACGCACGTGCTGCTCCCGGCGTGGGTGCTGGCTCGGCGGTGCGACGGGACGGCGGTGATCGGGGACATGCTGGCGCGGGCTGCGCGGGGCCAGGGGTTCCGGTCGATCGCGGCGGCGAGCGGGGTCCCGCAGGACACGGTGCGGGACAGGCTGCGCCGGTTCCGTTCCTCGGCGGGGCGGGTGCGGGGGTTCTTCACCCGGCTGGCGGGCATCCTGGCGGTGGATCCGGTGCCGCTGGACCCGGCGGGCAGCGGCCTGGGCGACGCGGTGGTGGCGGTCGCGGCGGCCGGGGCCGCGGCGGCGGGCCGGTGGCCGGCGCTCGCGGTGTCGGGCTGGGAGCTCGCGGCGGTGGTCACGGCGGGGTCGCTCCTGTCCCCGTCCGTCGCGTTCCGCCGGGTTGGCGGGGACATGCCGCTGCCTGCCCTGGCGTGACGGTTCAACACGACTTCCCCTCTGACCTGGGGCGGTTACCTCCTGTCACTCTCGGCGGGCCTGCGACGGGCAGGCCTTCGAGAAAGGACAAGATGTGGCGACTGCGGACGAGGCGGATCAGAAGGCGCGGGTGGAGCGGGCCCGGGAGACGGGCCTGTTCCGGTACTCGCTGGTGGCCGAGCTCGCCGAGCCGGGGCTGAGCCTGGCGGAGCGGGGCTGGCGGGCCAGGGAGATGGCGGCGCGCGTCCATGAGGGGCCGGGCGGGCGGCGGGTCACGGTGTCGTACTCGACGCTGACCCGCTGGCGGCGCGCTTACGAGGAGGGCGGGTTCGACGCGCTGGTGCCGTCCCCGCGCCAGCCCGCGCCGCGGACCCCGCAGGAGGTCCTCGCGCTGGCGGAGGCCCTGAAAAGGGAGAAGCCCGGGCGGACGGCGGCGCAGGTCCGGCGGGTCCTGCAGGTCACGTCGGGGTGGGCGCCGTCGGACCGGACCCTGCAGCGGCTGTTCGAGCGGCTGGAGCTGAACCGGCCGGCCCCGGGGCCGGAGGAAGAACAGCGGGCCTTCGGACGGTTCGAGTGCACCAGGCCGAATGAAATGTGGACGGGGGACACTCTCCACGGCCCCGTGATCGGCGGGGCGAAGTCGTACCTTTTCGCGTTCGTCGACGACCACTCCCGCGCCGTGATGGGCGCCCGCTGGGCGCACCACGACGACGTGGTCCGGATGGCCGCGGCGTTCCGCCCGGCCCTGCAGGCCCGCGGCGTCCCCCGGGCCTGCTACCTGGACAACGGCAGCCCGTTCGTCGACGCGTGGCTGCTGCGCGGCTGCGCCGTCCTCGGCGTGAAGCTCATCCACTCCCGGCCCGGCAAACCGGAAGGAAGGGGAAAAATCGAGCGCTTCTTCCGCACGGTGCGGGACCAGTTCCTCGTCGAGGTCGGCGACGGGTCCGGCGTCGCGGACCTGGCGGAGATGAACCGCCTGTTCCAGGCCTGGACGGAAACCTCCTACCACCGGGCGGTCCACTCCGAGACCGGCGAGGCCCCGGCTGAGCGGTGGGAGAAGGCCACCCCGGCCGAGCGGGCCGTCCCCGAGCCGGGCCTGCTGCGGGAGGCGTTCTTGTGGTCCGAGCGGCGCAAGGCCGACAAGACGGCCCTGGTCCGGATGCACGGCAACGCCTACCAGGTCGACGCGTGGCTGGCCGGGCGGACAGTCGAGCTGCTGTTCTCCCCGTTCGATCTGGACCGGGTCGAGGTCCGCCTCGGCGGGAAGCCCGCCGGGGCCGCCGTCCCGTTCACCGTCGGCCGGCACCGCCACCCCAAGGCCCGCCTCCCCGACTCCCAGCCCCGCACCGAGCCCGCCCCCACCGGGATCGACTACCTCGGCGCCCTCGGCGACGGCCACGACGCGGCCCTGCGCGACCAGGTCTCCTACCAGTTCCTCGTCAACGGCCCCCGGGACGAACCGGGCAAGCAGGGGGAACCGGAAGAAGAGGAAGGGAATGAAGGAGGCGGCCGTGGCTGACTCCCCGCGCGAGACCCTGGCCCTGGCCCGCGCCGCGGCCGGGGCGGTCCGCTCCCTGAACCACGCCACCCTCGGCGGCCAAGGCCTGGACTGGCCCGCCGACGCCTGCGAGCTCATCGGCGAGCTGTCGCTCGCCGCGGCCGGCCTGACCCAGCTTCTGGCCCAGGTCGGCCGCTGGCTCGCGTCCGCCCTGGAGGCCGGGCGGCTCGGCTGCGACGACGGCACCGGCCCGGGCGCCGCCGTCGGCGGCGCCCGCCTGTCCCTGTCCGGCGCCCGCGCGTCCGCGGCCGCCCTCGCCCGTGACCTCGGCCAGGCCCAGCAGCAGCTCGCCGCCGTCCACGGCCGCCCCGCACCAGAAGAAGAAGGAGAAAGCTCATGATCGACGCCGTCGTCACCAGGTTCGGGCTCGCCCGCATGCCGTTCGGCCGCGACCTGCCCCCCTCAAGGCTGCACCGCCACCGCGACTGCGGCGAGGCCGCCGCCCGCATCGCCTGGGCCGTCGCCGACAAGACGATCTGCATGGTCACGGGCGAGGTCGGGACCGGGAAGACGGTCGCGATCCGCGCCGCCGTCGCCGACCTCGACCCCGCTAGCCACACCGTCATATACGTCGGCAACCCCTCCACCGGCGTGAGGGGCATCCTCGCGCACGTGGTCACGGCCCTCGGCGGCAAGCCCGTCCACGGCACCGCCGCCCTCGCCGTCCAGGCCTGGAACGTCCTGGCCGGCGAGGCAGCCGAGCGCGGGCGGACCCCGGTGCTGGTCATCGACGAGGCGCACCTGCTCGACCATGACCAGCTAGAGTCGATCAGGCTCATGACTAACCACGACATGGACTCCTCCACCCCGTTCGCGACCATCCTGGTCGGCCAGCCCACCCTCCGCCACTCCGTCAAGCTGGGCGTGCTAGCCGCCCTGGAGCAGCGGATCACCGTGAGGTACCAGATGACGGGCATGACCCCCGACGAGACCGCCGGCTACATCCGCCACCACCTCGAGCAGGCGGGGCGCACCGCCGAGCTGTTCACCGACGAGGCGATCGCCCAGATCCACCAGGCCGCCCGCGGCAAGCCCCGCACCGTCAACAACATCTGCACCGCCGCCCTGATCGCCACCGCCGGCGCCGGGAAGAACCTCGTCGACCACGCCTCCGCCAGGGCCGCCATCGCAGAAGTCACCGCGACAGGCTGAGCGTCCCCGCGACACCGTGAACACCAGGCCCCGCCCGGCTACGCCGGGCGGGGCCTTCACGTCACGCACGCGCTCACCAGCAATGACGCTGCCACGCTCACCCTGAATGACCGGCAACACGCCTACACCGCCATCCGCGTCGCCGGCCAGCCCGAGGGCGCCAAAGACGGCATCCTGACGGAGCTGGGCCACCGCCTCTGGGATCAGCAGCTCGGCCCCCACCTCGCGGCACTGCGCGCCGATCCGCAGCGGGCCGACCGGGCGCGCGTCCTGGTCGTCACCAACTCCTACCGGCAATGCTCCTTGCTCGCTCACGGCATGGCCGAGGCCACCGACCCCGCACAGCTGGCGGTCGCCGTCAGCCCCGACCCTGCCCGCAGGCAGATCCTCCCCCCGCCCGGGGCGCTGCTCCTCGACCCTGGGCAGTTCGAGACCTTCCCCCACCACCGCGGCGCCGACGTGCTGCTCGCCCCGATCAGCCGCACCGCCCGCGGCCTGAACATCTTGATCCCCGGCCAGCAGCGGTCCGCGATCTCCGAGATCTGGGTCTGCGTCCGCCCGGTTGCCCAGCTCTCCGAGCCGGCTGAGATGTTCGCCAGCGTCAACGCCCACGCGCTCCAGCGCGCCGCGGCCTGCCCGGACCCGGCCGCGATCCTCGCAGAGCAGCGCACCGACGCACACCAGCGCCTGTACAAGCTGCTGGGCAGCGACCCGCGGTTCAGCCTTATGGCCCGCGAACTCAAAGCCGAAGTGGTCGCCGGGATCCTGGTGGACTTCATCCAGCTCGCCGGGCGGGCACGGCGCGGCCGGACCGACGTTGAGCTGTACCTAGTGGATAACGCCTTCCACGACAGTCGGCTGGGCAGCGACCTGCCCGCGCTGCTGCGCTACTACTACGAAACCCTCCCACCGGACCGGCAGGATGCCATGGCCCGCATCTACGGCTCGACCCTGACATCGCTGCTCACCTACGCCGGCCTCACCCCCACGGAGAACACGCCGTGACCCAATCACGCAACCACCTCGAACTGGCCGGCTTCCCGTTCACCCGCGACCTGGTCGGCACGGCACAGCTGTACCACCTCCCGCCAGCAGTACGCAGGGCCTGGCTTGACCTGCGGAACCGTTACCGGCAGCACACCGGCTCAGAAGGCAACCTGCCCTATGCCGCGCTCACTGCCGCGCTGCGGGCCGCCGGGCGCACCCAGGTCAACCTCGGGCCCGCCAGCAAAGACCAGCCGCCCATGTTCCTGGCCAGCCACCATCCCCTGCAGCCCGCCGACCTCCAAGACGCGTTCACCGTCTTCGAGCAGGCCATCCTGGGCGTCCCGCCCGACCAGATCAGCTTCGGCTACACCAGCGAACTCGCCAGCCAGATCGCCGAGATCGCGCCGGAGCCGTGCCCGCTGGCCCGCCATGTGCGCCTGACAGGGCATCAGGCGGACGCGCCAGGGTGGGTGTACGACATCGCCACGTGGCACGCGGCGTCCCTCCTGGCCGCCGCCGCGTTCAAGGTGGACGGGCTGGAGATCCGGTTCCGCATGGACACCAACGGCGACCTGCTGGTCTGGGACAACGACCTGCTCTGGCCCGGCAGCTGGGGCGACAGATATCCCACCCGGTACGCCGCGCTGCGGGTCAAGCTACGGATGAAGACCCTGCCCCACCTCCGCCTCCCCATCCTCCTGCTCGACCCGGCCGTGTTCTGGCTGGCTGACCGGCTCAGCAGCTCCCGCACCGCCTGGCTCGCCCAGCACGATCCCGCCGCACCACTGCTCGTCCTCGGGCTCAGCGCCAGGAGCCGCCCCAAGGACATCGACCCCGCCACGAGGCTGACCTTGACGATCCTGTCCAAGCTCCGCGGCGAGAAGCCAATCCTGCCCGAAGACCGCGACCTGTCCGGGCCACCCGGCAGGCTCCGCGCAGTAATCCCCCGCTCGGTGCGCTTCCCAATCGGCCGCGGCGCCGGCATGCACACGGTGCGCGCACTCACCTGCCACGCGGCCGAAACCCTCGGCGTCCGCTCGGTGACCGCCACTCAAGTGCCCGGCCACCGGTTCAAGGCACGGCCCAAACGCCAGCTCGGACGGGACACCGAGCTACTGGACCCGATCACCCTCCCCGGGACGATCACTGTGTCGGGCTGCCAGAGCCTGCGGATCGTGGTTCTCTACGCCACCGCGCACACCCGCCGCCGTATCCAGAACCTTCTCGCCTACCATTTCGACCGGCTCGACCTCGCCGCAGCCCCGATCAACGACGGCGACCAGACCCCGCTCCTCCCCGGCGCTGTCACGGTCATCTTCTGCAACGCCAGCGCCCTGCTCGCGCACGGCCCGCACACCCAGCGGCGTCAGCTCGCCGACACGATCAGCCATCTCGATCCCAGCCCCGGCGTGCGGATCCTCGCGTTGTGCGAGACCGACTACGACCCCGCCGCATGGGAGGAGCAACGCAAGAAGGCCCGCCGCGGCTCATCCGAACCAGACCCCGACATCGGCGACGCCAAGCACCCGGTCAACCGGCTGCTGGCCCGCCGCGGAGCACCAACCCAGTTCATCGCCACGGCCCCTGCCCCACGCACCGGCAACGTCACCCAGCTGACCACGGCCGTGGCCCTGACCGAGGCCGTCCGCAAAGACCATCCCGGTCACGCCGCGCTCGGCGACCTGCTGCGCTCAGGCGGCATCATCCACAGCCGGATCGGCGAGGCACTCGCCCACGGCCGCCACGGCCTCACCCGCCCGCATGCGTTCGTCGGCCTGCACCTGCGGGAGCAGAAAGCCATCGCCGGGAAGCGCCACCTGATCTACACGCTCGCGGCCCTGGTCCCGGTCAGCGAGACCTCCCAGTGGCGGATGCTCGGCTACAGCTGGCACCCGCACCCCGTCACCGGCGCGACCGGGTGGATGCCCTACACCGAAGCCGACGTCGCCTTCCGCGCGCACGACCTGGCCGAAGGCACCCGGGCAACCGCATATGACGCGCGCGTGCCTGCCGCCATCAACCAGGCGCTGCGCCAGCTGAAGCCGGCACTGGGCGGCACCCCTTACGTGCTGCTCGTCTCCGGCGAGTCATGCCGCAGCATCTGGCCCGGGCTCGCCAACAAGCACCTCGACCGCGCGCCAGACCATGACGGCACGATCGAGAGCAGAGTGCCCCTCCCCGGCCCACCGGACTTCAAGCCCGCCGCCATCGTCCGCATCACGCCGGGTACTGGCGAAATCCCCCGGCCAGTCCGCGGCGTCCACATCGCCCCCAACCTGGCCGACGCCGGCGAGGCCTCCGACGCCGAAGAGGTCGTCAAGACCACCAACGCCCTGTACGAACTGGACCTCGGGCACGACAGCGGCAGGGCATGGGTACTCGCGACCGTGCCACGCCAGTTCGACGGCAAGGGCCGGCAACGCCGCCTCGGCAGCGACATCTCCCGCTGGCACGCCAGCCCCGAGCAGCAGCAAGCCAACTGGTACGCCCACACCTCAACCGAGATCCTCGTCGTCGGCGCCCCGGACGACTCACTCACCTACGCCATCGCAGCCGCCCGCCTCTGCGACCACACCGTCGCCTGGGACAGCCGGACCCGCTACCCCGTCCCCCTCCACGGCGCACACCAGATGGACAAAGACCACCCCGAATACCGCCGGACCATCGACTACGACGACCCTCTTGATGACGGTGTCATCCACGACGCGCCAGCCGAAGCCGATGAAGCCTGATAAGCCCGGTTCGGTGGCCCGCGTGCCGCAGCCCACGCGCCCATACCCAGCCCCCAGCCAGAGCAGACACCGTCCGTATACCCTTTGCGGCACAATATGGACGACTCCGTGTCAGGTCACGACCGACGACCGAAGTACGCTGCCGCAGGGGTGCCCGACCGCTGGGGAGGACCGATGATGGACCGTGGCGAAGTGTGGTGGGCACTGCTCGATGAGAAGCGCCCGGTGGTGCTCCTGTCACGAGACGGGGCCGAAGAACTGCGGGCGATACAGGTCGTCGCTCCCGCAGGCACCGACATCACTGATGTCGGCATCGAGGTCAGACTGGGCAACGGGGAAGGACTCGCGAACGAAGGCGTCGTACGTGTTGCCCTGCCCCGCACCGGGTTTATCCCCTGCACCTGGCTGGTCACCTTGACGCGCGACGACCTGATCGAGCAAGCAGGAAGACTGTCACCGGCAAAGCTCCACGAGCTCGCGGACGCACTTCGGCTCGCCCAGCTCGAGTAGCCCCACGCCGACGGCAAGCGCAGTCACCTTCCGCGCGACACAGATCACGATCTACGACTGGAGTAACAGGCACCAGCGACCCTGCCACAGGACTTCCGAATACTTACCACGGCTCAGCCTTAAAGGCACCGTGATCTTTCCGGGTGTCCAGCCGCCCGCTCGCTGACTGGTAACAGGTACCGTGTCCGGGTTGGCTACGTTGCGGGCAGCGTGACCAAGGCATCCACTGGCTCCCGAGTCCCGGCGACCCTACCAGCTGCACACGCGTCCCGGGAACTTCTTGTGCCTCAGCGTTCCCTGAAGCCTGCTCGTTAACCGGAATACACACCGAGGCGCAATCAACGGCACCAATACCGACGAATTCTGACCTGGATGAGAATGGCGTCGCTGGAATGTCGGCACCGATGCGTACCGTGAGCTTCATGGAAAGCAAGGCGGCCCAGCCATACCAGCGAGTGGTGGGTCAGCCGCAGTCATGCCCCGTTCCGGCCAGGTACCCGTCAGCGGGGGCGCGCCGACGCAAAGCCAGCTCACCGGAGCCGCAGTGAGTGGCCCGGGGAGAGTCCTCTCGCTGGCGGGCAGTTCCGCGCGCCGAAGGCGGGCGCTGGCGCACCTGTCACCCGTTTTTGACCTTCACCTGTCCCGGAACCGCAACCCGTCCCAGGTTAGCTGGGCTGCCTATGACTTCATTGCCCTCATCCAGCAGTGCGTCGATACGGTGGTCTTGCTGTCAGGGCTGGACGGCAACCTGGGGACGCCCCGGGTAGCCGTGCTTACCGAGATGACGCGCGCCGCCGCCGCGATGGCTCCCGAACGGCCCACCGAGGAGCACACTCACGTCGCTGGCCATGTCCTTGATCATTTGCTGCGCCACGACCAGCCGACGCCGTATTTCGCCGTCGGATACGCCAATCCCGACGATGACTGGCGGCCTGACGTCCAGCAGGTCCGGATCCTCTACGAAACGCTCGCCGCTGACGGGGCGACGCTGCACGTCAACGCGGACAACGCCGCCGTCGCCCTGCTGCTGATCGCGACGAACCGGTCGCTGGAGGACGAACACGAAGCGGTTATCGCCGTGATGCGCGCGCAGGCAGACAGCGGCCGGCTCGATGCCGCCATCGACTCGGCGCATGATGCACTCACGTTGTCCCGGACTTACTCATCTAACGTGCGCCGCCTCATTGCCGAAGCGGAACGGGATGTGACCCGGGTTGACTACCTTCACGTGCTGCGGCCGGAACTCACGGCGGCTGCACAGCACCTCGACCGCCGCATCAGCGTGGATGGGACGCTGCTACGTCATCTGGAGGGCCTGCGTGCGGACGCCTCGGAGAAAGACGATCCGGCGGCGGTCCGCCAGCTTTCACGCGCCACCTCACGGCTCGGGGCGGCCATTGAAATTCTCGCCGGTTTGCAAACGGAGGTGATCAGCGCGACGCCCAGGTGGAGGGACGCGCAAGCCGCCCAGGCGTTCACCGCAGCGCCGGCCAGCGAGATCGACCCGACTGAAGACGCGCTGATGGCCCTGCTTCGCGGACGCGAGCTTCCACGCGGCCGTGACCTATCCCCTCCGGCATCACAGATCACGCTGAACCTCAACGCGCTGGCCAGCCGCCTGATGGCCGCACCGCGGCATAGCCCCGATCCCGACGGAGCGCCGGTCCAGGATGAGCCCCTGGATGAGGTGGACGGGATATACGAGCAGTTCCCCGGGCTGTTCCACGACGTCGCCCACGTGCTGCGGACACGACGGATTCCGCCGGGAGGCAAGGCACGGCTCAGCGACCTCCTCGCGGACGCCGATGAACTATTCGCACCGGCCACGCCCCCACCAGTAGTCGCCGAGCTGGCGGTCCTGGCTGGTTCGCGGGAGACGGCGCGGCGGCGGCTGCGCCTGCTGCTCGCCCTGGACGCCCTGATGCTGTGGCGCCCGGACGGCGCTCCCGGTGACCGCGACGATTGGTGGGCCGTCGATGACGGCGTCCGCTCCTCATCGCCGGACTTGGACATCCCTGACCTGCTTATGCACAAGAAAGGCACCGAGGATGACCACGCGTGACGACGCCCGGGATACGGGCCTGCTGCTGCGGTGTGCCCTGGACCATACTTTGTCTCCGGCCCGGCACGATGTATACGGTCGGCTGCTCGACGGCTACCAGTCCGACCCCGACCTGCGCACGCTTTTCGACGAGGTCACCGCCGGGCTAGGCGTGAGGGTACTCACCGCCGACCGGACCACAGGGCTCGTGCTGACTGCCGAATCAGACTCCCCCCTGGCTGTAACCGATACGGAGCGTTGGCTGCGGATCCGCGGCGTAGCTGACCGCATGGTTTACGGACTTGCCCTGGCAGGCATCGCGGCCTGGTGCTATCCCAGCGCCCGCTCGGTCCGCGAACCGGGAACCCGCCGGGTGACGGCCGTGGACGTGGACCGGCTGATCCGCGAGCACGCAGCGGCCCTCACCTCAGGTGAGGATGCAGGCAATGAGCCGCTGGGAGCTGCCTGGGATGAGTATGCCCGGCGAAAGCAGGCGGAGGAGACAGACAACAGCAGGCGGCTCAAGCGTTACTGCACCGTACGCATGTGCGAAGACGTTCTCGTGATGCTCGCAGCGTTCGGCCTGATGGTGCCGGATAAGACTGTCTCGCCGCCACGGGCCGATCTTGGCGTCTGGCGGTCAACAGACCGGTTCCGTGCCCACGTTGGGTCGGCAGGTGCTCCTCTCGCCTGGCAGACGATGAACGGCTCTCCAGAAACCGCCAGGACCAGCCTCGGCGCCGACGAAGAGGAGGGTTCCTGATGCAGGTCGGCTGGCGGCTGGAGCGCACCTATCTGGCAGGAGCCGGGTATCCGGAGTCGCGCCTGGAAGGCCTCGATATCCACTGGTCCGACCCGTTCGAGTCATCGGGTCATGCCGCGCTGTGGGCCGACAACGGCACTGGCAAGTCGACGATCACGTCGCTTCGGTTCGCGCTGTACCTCCCCCATCCTCGGGACTTCGTCCGGGGTGACTCCGACCGGTCACTTTCCAAACTCGTTCCTTCAGGACGCGTCTGCCACGTCGTAGAGCAAGCCACCCGGGAGGCGAACGGCGAGCTGCAGCGGCTCGTCGTAGGCATGGTCGCGAGCTGGCAGAAAGGACGGGACAACGCAGAAACGCTGAAGCGTCACTTCTACGGCTGGGTGACCGGCCCGGACGGGCCGACCATTAGCGAGCTGCCGTTCCAGACCGCGGCGGGCAGGTGGGCGACCAGCGCCCAGTTCACGGATGCGATCGGGCACCTGATGCCGCAAGGCGGGGCGCTGCCGCCGCACTCGCCGTCAGAGCATCAGGACCAGTGGGGTACGTGGCTGATCGCCGCCGACGTGGATCTCACCCAGATGCGTTTCCAGGCCGCAATGAACGCCTCCGAGGGCGGCGTCGATAAAGTCATGCGGTTCACGGATTCCGATGATTTCGTGCGCTGGCTAGTCGGGACGATCACGCCTACCTCCACCGTCGAGCAGATAGGCACCAGCATCGAGGTGCTGCGCAAGAACGCGGCGGCCCGGCCCCGGTGGTCCGAGGAACTCGCGTTCTGGGAACGAGTGACCGACCCGATGCTGGAACTGGCGGTCGCTCATGAGCAGGTGGGCGTGAGAAGGCGCGAGGTCGCGACCGTGCGTGCAACTGCCGCGACCGTGATCGCCGACGCGGACGCTACGGCTCTCATGCTCACCACGAGGAAGGACGCGGCAACTGGCCAGTATGAGCAGCGTGAACAGCGGCGCAAGGACGCGAGCATGATGCAGCGTCGTGCCCAGGCTCACCGGTTGCGCATGCAACTGCGCGCGGCGAAGCTGCGGGCCGACGCGGCCGAGGAAGCCGCCAAGGAGCGGTGCCGGGTCCGGGACGAGGCAGTAAGAGCGCTGGCCGCATGGCAGATGGTTGCCGGTGTGCACGAGGCGAGGCTCACCGCAAGCACGCTTTCCGGGCTCGAGGAACGTCTGGACACCGCCGAGAAGGAAACGTCTGCGCTCCGCCGCCACGAGCAACAGTACCGGGACCAGCTTGCCCGCCTGCTCACCCACCGCCGCGACCAGGCGGCGGGAGCCTTCGCGGCAGCCGACCGGGAGCGCGAGCGTGCGGACAGGGACCTGAACGCGGCTGAGCAAGCCTGGCAAGGCGCGGTTGCCGAGCATGCCACCGTGACCGAGAAGGAACGCAAGGGACGCGAAGAGGAGGCCCGATCCGAGCAGGTAATAGCCGAGGCCGTCGCCGCGGGACTCCTCACTGAGGGGACACGCCCCGCGGACCGCGACAAGTTCCTGGCCGGCCAGGCCGAATCAGCACGCCAGGCCGCCGAAACCGCGAAGCAAGCACTCCGCGGCATTGACAGCGAAATCGCCGCTCAGCGACAGGCAGCCGAGACAGCACGCAACAATGCGACCCGCGCCGAGGCAGACGCGGACGGCGCGCAGCGGCGCCGGGACGACGTAAACCGTCGCGTCCGCTCGCTGTCCCATGACGAGCGGCTGCTCGACACCGCCGGCGAGCTCGCAACGGACCTATGGACGGCCAGGACTTCACTGACAGACATGCTCCAGCAGGCGGCAAACTCCGCTGACGTTGACGCCGCGGAGGCGAGGCGCGACACCCGTGACGCCCAGCGCACGATCGACTCGGTTGGAGAGGACGGCCTGCTCCCAGGCTCGGTCCTCGCGGACAAACTCGCACGCACCATCAAGGACACGCAGGAGATACCGGTGTGGACCGGGTGGCGGTGGCTCGCGGATACCAAGACGCCCGAGGCCGCCGCAGCGTTCGCCAATGCCCGGCCCGAGATCGCCTCCGGCCTGGTCCTCGCCCAGCCCGGCATGCTGGAGGCGGCGGTGGCAGCTGCCGGGACGGTGCCACGCGATACGGCGGTGTGGATTGGTGCGATCGCAGACAGTACGGCCGCCGCCATGATCAGCCGCCCCGGCACGGACGATGGCACCTGCGGGCAGGTGCTCCTGCCGCACCCGGGGACGTATGACCGGGCAGCGGCCGACGAGATGCTGATCGCTGCCAGGGATGCTCTCGCCGATGCCAGGCAACGTGAGCAAACAGCAACGCTGCGCGGCACGAATGCACGGCACATGCTCGCGGCCCTGACACAGCTCTGGGATGACCTTACCGAGGATCCACGGCCAGGGCTGGACGAGAAGATCCGGACAGCGCGCGAACGCCATCAGGCCGCAGCAGACGCCGAGAACACCGCAACTGAAAAGCTGGATAACCTCGCACGGCAGCTTGCCGATCGCCTGCGAGACCAAGATCAAGCGCAGCGGACCGTCGATCAGTCAACGGAGACCCGGCGCCGGCTGGCCCCTGCGGTCACCGCGGCCAGCGCCTTCGATCAGCTCCGGAAAGAGCTTCCCGACCTGCGGCTAGCCATCTCCGAATCACGGCGACAAGTTCAGGAACTCGCCGCACGCAAAACGGCACTCAACGCGAAGCTGGCGGACTTGACCCAGCAGGCACGCGCGCATCGCCACCTCCGGGACGATGCGGCAGAGGCGCTGCGCGCGGCGGGCCTGTCGGCTATCACGGCGGGACCCGTGCCTGATGACGACGAGCTGACTATCCGCGCGCGGCTGGAAGCCGTCGGAGAATCCATAGCCGAAAAAGCGGTCGATCCCGGACTTCATGAACAGGCCGCTCAAGCCAGGCGGCAGCTCGCGGACCTCAACAGCAAGCTCGACGCCAGACCTGATATCCGGCAGCTGGCGGAAGAATACGCCGACACCGACGGTGCCAGGCATCCTGTTGCGCTGGAGCGATCGATCAACGAGGAGATCCAGCGGGAAGCGGAGGCCCGGCAAGAATACGGCCGGGCCCAGGCGGCTGCCGAAACCGCCGCCAGCCAGTATCGGCAACGCTCTGACGAGCGCCCCACCGACCGCACGTCTCCCGACGTGGAGGGATTCCCTGCCGACAGGGAGGTTACCGTCCCGGCGGATGCAGACCGCTATGCGGAGCGGCTCGACGAACTTGCCAACGAGATGGGGAATACGGCGCGAGCCGAGGAACTGGCCGCCAGGGAAGCCGCGGAGACCGCCGAGTCGGCGAGTCACGACCTCGATCTCGTCGAGGCCTCCATCGGTCAGCTACGTTACCTCGCTGATTCTGCCATCAGCGGCCAGCCAGCCGGCGACGCTGCTGAGCTGCGGCGCCGGCTCGCCGGTATCGCCGAGCGTGTCCGCCAGTCCGGCGAGCAGCTCACCGCGAGCGTCCAGGCCGAGGAGTCAGCCGCGCGGAAAATCCGCGCCTACGCGAATGGCCCTGAGGCACGCAAGATCGAGGAAGCAGGCGATCCCCGCATGGCAGACCTGATCGCGAGGCTGCGCGGCGACGCGCAACTTTCCCAGGATGCCGAACGCATCGCCGGCCAGCTTGAGCAGCGTGCCGCGTCCTTGCGCGATGACCTGGACCGCCATGACCAGAACGTGCGTGCCTGCGCGCGGATGCTTCACCTCCAGGCGACAACGGCGATCCACCGGCTCCGCGCCTACCAGAACCAGTCCCAGCTCCCGGAGGGACTGGGGAACTGGTCCCAGCGCCAGTTCGTCATCATCGACCACGACCCGCAGCCAGACGACGAGTCGGTGGCGATCGACAGAGTAGCCCGCGTCGTCCATTCCCTGCTCACCCCCGGAGCGGGGAAGTCGGACGCGGAGACACTGCTGTTCGCCGCCGCCAGGGCGCTGGTCGAGGCCCCGTTCCGGGTGCGGCTGCTCAAGCCGCACACTGATCTGAGCCTGGACCGCGTCGATATCGCAGAGCTGAAGAACTTCTCATGCGGGCAGCGCGTGACCGCGGGCGTGCTGCTGTACGCGGCGATGACACGCGTGCGCGCTGCCGGAGACGCCGCATCGATCGGATGGCTCTGGCTGGACAACCCCTTCGGGCAAGCATCCGCTGACTCGTTCATACGCACGATGCGCTTCGCCGCAGACCAGCTCGGCCTGCAGCTTGTGTTCACCGCCGCACCCAAGGACCAGGGCGCGCTATCGATGTTCGATCGGACTATCGCGCTGGCGCGCCGGTCCCGGCCATCCTCGAAGGAGAAAGTGGTGATTCTCGCCGACAATGACCGCGAGGTCACTGACCTGCTGCTTATCCAGAAGGACGTGCTCGCGGTGCTGGGCTGATGACCGCCCTGGACATCGGCGCTGTGGTCGCCGCCCTCGATCCCGAGGGCAAAGGCGGCCGACGGCACGCGGACGAAGTCGCGGCTGCCGTGCGGGGCCTGGCCCCGCACATCGAAGCCGCGGCCGTCCCCGAACTGGTACGGGACACGATCCTGCGCGGCGACCAGCTCGGTGCCTGGTCGGCCGCCCGGACCACAACCATCCGGCGGGGACGCGTCACGCTGCCGAAATCAGTGGTCCTGCCTTCTCCATCACTTCGTGCAGACAGGCTTCGCCCAGTCGGTGTTCCGCTGCGGGACGAACTGGCTCCGTGGGCGACCGGGCTGCCGCTGTCAGCGGCCCAGCGGGAACTCCTGATCGCCGTCAACAACTGGCTGCGGCGCACAGACGGCGGCAACGCACCCGTCGCCGCCGCCGCCGAACGAGCCTACGAACTCATCCGCGATGAGAAGGCGTTCGACTCGACGCCACCAAGGGGCGGCGCCAGGCTGTGGGGCCCTGGCAGGCTTACATTCTCCCTACTGCGGTGCGAGCGTGTCCCCACCCCCCTGACATGGGAACCCGTCACCAGCGTGGTAGGTACTCCGGGGCCAGTCATCTGCGTCGAGAACCACGCAACGTTCCGTACTCTCCTTCGCCACCTTCGTGCTCTAACGGAGCCGGACTGGATCGCCGTCGCATGGATCCAGGGACGCAACACCGCACCCCTGGAGTCACTGCCCGACCTGCCGTTTACCGTCACCCGCCTGGACTACCTCGGTGACCTCGACCCGCCGGGTCTCACGATCGCCGCGACAGCGTGCGCAATCGCTGAACGCTCCGGCATACCTGCACAACCGGCAGCAGCCCTATGGGAACTGCTCCTCAGACAGCCATCCCGCCCGGGCAACCACGCCGTCAGCCAGACCGATGCCCGCAAGCTCGCTGAGTGGCTACCTGCATCGCTGCGTGAGCCGGCAACCGAACTACTGGGATCCAGGCAGGTCGTCCCCCAGGAAGCGCTGCGGTTCGACGTGCTCGCCAAAGCATTCAGCGCCTGCACCCGGCACCCGGGGAGATGACTACCTGGCTCCGCCAACGACAACGAGCGTCGCCACCCGCCGCGACGGCCAACCCTTGCAACCGCGTACAGCCGACTCTCGCTAGCCTGCGCCGCCAGTCTGCTCCAGCCGTACACTGCGGCGTGACCGGAACAAGGAAGTCCTCGACGCCTTGCGTCTTCTGCCGAGCCACGGGCTCACTGAGCGCCGAGCACGTGGTACCCAAGTGGGTGCGCAAGGCGCTTCAGATTAGCGAGCCGGTCCAGGAGTACAGCGGAAGCACCTACGTCGGCGCCGCGGAGACTCTCGCGATTGTGTTCCACGAAGTGTGCGTCAGGTGCAACTCCGAATGGATGGAGTCCCTGGAAACTGCCACGCGGCCGGTGCTCGGACCGCTGCTTCTGGGGGCCGCACCGGGAACCTCGCGCCTGCTGGACCCGGACCAGCAGGCGATCATGGCCACCTGGGCGGTGAAGACCTCGCTGCTGCTGGCCCTCAGCAAGTTCCGCGGCGAGGATCACGGCTGGATCCCGGTCAGCACTCTGCGATGGCTGCGCCAGCACCACGACTCACGGATGGCGCCGCCCGGCACCCGAGTGTGGATGGGCGGCCTGAGCACCTCCGACATCCCGGCATCGGTCCAAGCCGCGTGCCTGTACGACGCCGACCGCGAGCCCACCGCGCAGTGCGTGACTTTCTCCGTCGGCTGTGTGATGTTCCAGGTGTTCGCTACCGAGCAGAAGGATGCGGATCTGTCGCCTGACAACGAGGCTTGGCTGGCGCCCACCGGCCCGTACCAGGCGGCACTGCTGCGAATCGCCCCGTCAAGCATGCCGCACCGGTGGCCGCCCCGGGCCGTGTTCAGCGCCTGGGACATGGAAGCACTGGCCGGACGGCTGCGCCAAGGGCTACCTGCCCGGCCCTGAGCACTCCCCGGCCCGGACACACGCGCGGCCCGGCACAGCAGCGACGAAGCCCCGAGGGGCGCATCCGGTTCAGGCAGGTTCGATGGCCACGGCGTCAGAGAAACTCGCCCTTACCGGAGGCGGCGCAGCAGTAAAGAACTCTGCCTCACTAATCGAGCGGGCATACCGTGGGGCCGTGACTCCCGAAGAAGACAAGTACGTCCGGCACCTTGGGCAAGCACTCGAGAAGGTGACCGACTGGGAGAACACGGTGACTGGCAGCACGTCGGAGGCATGGAAGGCCAGCCCGGGCAGCGAGTTGGCCACTGACGACCAAGTCGCCCACCCCTATACCGTCAGTTCCGCGTCATGGAGCGCGATCACCGCGGCCGTCAGTCACCTCGGCACACTGCGTGACAGCCTCTTCCGCGAGACGATGCCTGGCGTGTTCCGGGTTCAGCTGCACACTCACGGCCAGCTCACCCTCGTGCGCGGCGCCCTGGAGAACGCATCGCTGGCGTACTGGCTCCTCGAAAGCGACCAACCCGAAGAGCGGATCACACGACGCCTGCAAGAAGACTGGGAAGAGGCCCGGCAGCTTGACACCGTCCGGGCAGAAACCGGCCAGCCCAGCGCCAAGACGATGGCTGACCGTCGGTCAGAACTGACCGACGTGCTCACAAGAGCGGGCTGCGACCCGGCCCGGCTGAAGGACCGGCCGGGTTACGGCGAAATCGTCAAACTCGCCGGAGCGCACCAGCCCACCGGCGCCCAGTCCGCCCTTGTCATCTGGAAGATGTGCAGCTCCCTCGCCCACGGCGAACTGCGCGGCCTTCTCGCCTACCTCCCGAAAACGACGCTAGGCTCACCCAGCCCTGGAATGCAGCTCACTGAGGCCACGGGCAACGTCGGCCTGATGACACTCGGCGGCCTGATCGCCATCGGCACCACAAGCGAAGCACTGAAACTGTACAAGCGCCGCGCGCACACCCAGGTCCAGGACTCAGACTCTGCCGAGACAGCATAGGAAGCCGCCCAGGCAAGAGCGGTACCGACGCTGGCAGCGACGTTGCGTCCTCCAGGCCAATGCCGCCGGGCGTGATGACGGACTGCGAGGACGGCGGCGCCGATGGCCGCGCGGCCGAGGTGGCCTGGCTGATGGCCGGTAAGCACGGCGACGGCCAGCCTGCCGAGGATGCCGACACAGGCGGCGCCCGCATTGACCCGCTCATCATGCTGGCCGCCAGCAGCACGTCCCAGGTGCGGCAGGTGGACGGGCCTCCCAAGAGCCTCGACCGCGGTGCGGCTGGACTGCTCCCGCGTGTCGCCAGCGTAGGCGGCGCCGGAACCGTAAGACCATGGTGGTCGTGAAGTCGGACGATCCCGGCGAGGCACTGTTCAAGCGCTACCTCAAGGCCAGCAGTTACAACGTCTTGGCCTACGAGCCTGACCTTGGCACGGTGAAGCGACCGGACTTCCTCATCCGTGCCGCAGGACACGAAGTCGTCGTTGAGGTGGAGTCCTTCAACACCCCGCCCATGCCGCTGACGCCGCGGAGCGGGTTCGTCAACATGACGCCGAAAATGAGAGCGGTACGCAACAAGATCACGGCAGGGGCTGAACAGCTCAAGGGGATCGAGGGCTATCCGCTCGTTGTGGTCCTGGCGAACCCGCGCAACTCCTGGGTGCCACTGGAGGGCCCCGTGTTCATCGGCGCCTTGTTTGGTGACTCACAAGTCAGTTTCGCGCCTGACGGCGAACTCCATTTTCACTCAGGTCGTAACGGCAGGCTGCATGTCAAGGAGCCGGACGGCTCGGTGCGCGGCAACCACCCGTACCTAAGCGCGGTGGCTGTCCTCCGCTACGTCTACCCGCAAGCTGCGTGGGCTGCTGCCATGAAACATAGCCAGCACGCTGGTAACGACAATCCATTGGCCGTCATGCGCGGGGCCCATCACCTGCTGGCACAGCAAGGCGAGACAGCGGCCGAAGCTGCCTGTCTTGATGTCTACGAGTCAGTCAGTGAGACGGCTGTACCGCTGCCCCGTGAAGTCTTTGCTGGTCCCCATGACACGCGCTGGGGCATCACCAGCCCGGGCCAGTACGGGCAACTGGCAGGGGCGCGGCCAGGATAGTCGCTGCGATGTTGCGGGACTTAGGGTCGCTTACGAGCTGGGAGAGGAGCTCACGCTCTGACCGCACCTCGGCCTCGTTGCCTCAGAACACCTCTGTAGCAAGTCCCATGAGTCCCAAGCAACGTCCCCAGGACCGCGACCACCGCAGGCGCCAGCGCGCTGTCCACATCGGTCACGTGAGATCACGTGAGCCCGCCGGACGTGAAGCCCGCGACCGCCACGAGGGCCGGAATTCCACGATGCCGATGTCCCCTCAACGTTTGCCGGGATGGCGTGACCCCATCACCGGCGTACCGGTCATTCGGCCAGGTGGTACTAGTTGTTGGGCTCGCCGCTCAAGTTCTTGGTCATGATGGTTGATCCGGTTGTCGAAGATGATCCGCCGAAGTTCGACGGTGCGCGGGTCGAAAACCATGCAGGCCGCACGGTATGCCTTGACCTGGTACTTCTTGGCGGCCAGGTAGTCGGTCAACTCCTGTTCCAAGTCCTCATCTGATTCGTCCAGCCCTGCGCATACCCAGACGAGGACACACGGTCGGCCTGTCGAGTCAGCCATCAGCCACGTCAGCATGTGGTGCTGTCCATCGCGTTTGACCTCGCGGGCCAGTTTGGCGGCGAACCCGCCGAAGCTGTGCTGGGCCTTGGCACTGCCTTCGAGCAGCAGCGTGGCGGTCGAGAGCCACCCAGGCTCGCACAAGGCGGTGACCGCGTCGACGAGGTGCAGCAGTTTCTGGTCGCCGGTGTATCGCGGCTTGTCGGCGGGCGGTTTGGCCGGGTCGAGGACAGAGGCGTACCAGGCGTCGAGCGGGCGGGTGCGGCCCGGGATCATCTCCGGTTGCTGCTCGGCGTACCTGCGCTGCGCCGCGACTGACGGCGGTCCGGTTCCTGGGAAGATCTCGGCGAGCCGGTTCGGGTCGGGCTCGACGAAGAGCCCTCTGGCTTGGAAGAGCAGGAACAGGTCGAGTTCGTCCACCGCCAGGAACATCGACGTGGTCTCGGGCTGGGTTCTTCGCCGTAGGTACAGCAGCAGCTCGCTTGGCCGTTCGGTCAGTTCGCAGATGATGCGGAGGTCGTGGACCGACACGGTCCAGGGGATATGGCCGCTTCCCAGCACGCCAGCATGCACCAGCAGCGAGGTCGCGGTCGTTACGCCAGAGAGGTCTTCCAGGCCGACCGCGATGGTGTGGACCTCCCGGACGCCGCTCACGTCCAGCCATTCGCCGTCATTGAGCCGGAGTGTTCCATCGTTGAGGATTCGCTGGCGGAGGCGGTCAGCCTGTTTGGCGGCGGCTGTCACGATGTCCCGGAGCTTGCCTCTCAGCCTGCGGGAGACCCCGGCGCGTGCTTCGGCGGTGAGGGCTACCGACTTGACCTCGATGATGAGCGCGACGTCGTCGATGAGGATCAGCCCGTCGGCCTCGACCCGCTTGGTGTAGTCGCGGGGATTGGTCTGCGGTGGTGCCGCCTCGGGATCGGGGATGAAGTAGTCGAAGCCGCGATGTACCGCGGCTCCGGGGAACAGGCCGGCGAGCAGGTCCACGGCGTGGTCCTCGACCCACTGCCCGCGGTGCCGGTCATAGGCGGCGACTTTGCCGGCGGCCTTCAACCGGGACTCGATCACCTCCCGCACAGCGGGCAGGGCGAGGCCATCGTGGACGAGCATGCGGCTGCCGTTGCCGTCCGTGATGATCGGAGCGGTCCGCAGCGGGTTATCTCCGGTGAAGAACCGCTCAACGGCCTCGGCGCTATCGGCGAGCCCGTTGAGCGTGAACGCGTCCAGGACGGCGGTAACGGTGCTGACTGGGTAACCGGTTCGCCGCGCCAGCTCATCAACGTCGAGGACAGCGGAATCGCCAACGTTGGTGGTGATGTCCTCCAAGGCGGACATCATTTCCCGGATTATCGCCGTGTGCTCCTCGGGCAGGCCCTCTGAAACGTCCTCGCCGTCGGCGCCTGCCCGTGGTGACGGACTCGGGGCCGCCCGGTGTTCCAAGATGACCGGCAGCGACGCGTCCCGGGCCGCGAGCAGCCGGTCGAACCTTTCCTGCAGTGCGGTGATCGACATGAGCCGCGCTTGTTCGAGGACGTTGACCGCTTCGAGGCCGGTGAAGCCCAGGGTGTCGCGGCAGTCGGACTCGACCGCCGGGTCGCCGAATAGGCCGCGCAGGGTGTCGAGCAGCATGTGCGGGTACACCGGATTGCGCATCATGATCTCGCGCTGAGTGGACTGGAACAGCACCTGGCTGAACGGGTCACCCGTAGGGGGCGCCTCGAACAGCGGGAGCATCGATCCGGCGGCCATGGCTTCGGCAGCGGCCACCCTGACGTCCTCGGGGTTGAAGCCCGGGTCAGCTTCACTGGCGTCGCCGGAAGGCGGCGTCACCGCGTCGCGGCAGGCGAGGACAAGGGCGACCAGTTCGAGATGCGCCGCCGGCGGGTCGTAGGCTCCGTCGGCACCCATCGCCGTGAAGGCCATCGCCGTCCGCACTCCCTGGACCACCTGGGAGACGCTCCGCCCCACGCTGAGCTGAGCTATCTGGCCGACAGCGGACATGACGTCGGCCCGTGCAGCGGCCGCCGCCTCCTCGAACGTCGACGCCCCCCGCGTGTACCCAGCGAGCCTTGCCAGCGCGAGTACCAGGTCGTCAGGTTCCGCTGGGCTGTGTTCTTGCCTTGCCCGCGCCAGGCGGCGAGCGCGCGCGTTCTGCTTCTGGCGGCGGGCCCGCCGCTTCTTCCCCGACTTCCCCGACCCCATGGTCCCTCCCGGCAGCACTGTAGGACACACCTACGACAAGGGGGCCCCGCCTATCGCGGCTGCCCGGCTGGCTCCGCCGCTGGATCATCTCCCCGGCGCGCGGCGGTGTGGTGGGGTCCATTGATCGCCGCGTCGGCTCTCACTGTTCGCCGAAGATCTGGTGGCGGGTGGGAATCCCGGCGCGTGCGAGCGCCCAGTCGAGCCAGTGTCCTTCCGCGTCGTACATCCGCAGCCAGGTAGTGGCCTGGGAGCGCCCGCGTGGGGTGACTGGGATGATCATGGTCTCGCGGACGCGTGCGGCTGGGAGGACACGCCGGATGCCATAGCAGCCCTGTGTGGTGCGGGCTGACTCGCCGTGGAACTCGCTTTGCGCGAACCCGGCGCCGTTGCTGAGGACAGCGCCGTCGATCCCTGGGACTCGCCGCAGGGCGCTGGCGACGTGTTGCGCGATCTGCTCGATCTTGTCGCCCAGGCCAGCGCGGGCCCAGGGGGTGAACATCCAGATGCCGTCACGGATGTCGGCGCGCAGCCAGCCGCCGCCCGCCTCGGCGGCTTGCCGGGCTTTCTTCATCAGTTTCGATTCGGTCCGGGGCCAGCCCCTGCTTTCCTCGACGGCCCCGTTGAGCTGATAGTCGTCCTCTCCCGGGGGAAGGATCATAAGCCGGGCTCCGGCGTACCCGACGGGCTGGCGTTCCCCCGTGGCCGCCGCCTGCGCAGCCGCCGCCCGGATCTGGCGCAGCAGTTCCTGGTAGTCGTCGCCAATGACACGCCGGCCGATGTCACCGCTGATCCCGACGTTGAACTCCCCGCCGATCCAGAGCGTGTCCTGGCTGAACTTGTCCCAGAACGCGGTCGCTTCCTGAGTCCCCTCGTCCGGGAGGAGCAGGAATGTCTCGACCCGCATTTCCTGACCGTCGCGGACGAGGGCCACGTCGCTCGGTCTGGCCGACGCGGGGGAAGCGGCTTCCAGCGCCACCGTGAACCCGTCCCGGGCCGCCAGCGCGGCGACCTCCAGCTGCAGAGCCGAATGCCACCTGCGTTCGTCCCGGACGTCCCCCCGCATCTCACCGCGCACCACATCCAGCCCTGGGGCGCCGGCGAGCACGTAGTAGCGCAGGGCGAGATCTAGCAGGTGCCCGGTCGCGGCCACATGCGCGGAGCCGAGGTTGACTTCCGCGGGCACGTGGCCGGTGTGGTCGAAGTAGCGTTCCAGCCAGTCGGGTCCCATCAGGTTCTCAAGCTGGCCGAGTGCCCACAGCACGGCCTCACGCCGGGCCGGGTTCTGCGTGGACTGGGCCATCCCCCTGTACAGGTTCCAGGTGGGGCGCAGGCCATCATCACGCCAGTCAGTCCCGCTGTCCCCCGCCGCGCTGGCCACCGGTCCCGGTTCCCGCGTCATGGCATCATCTTCTCGCCCCGGGCGCCGGGCGCGTGTGATCGCGAGCCGTGCGCCTGCTAATCCCGCGGCTGTTGGGTTCCCGGGCGTTCAGCGGTGGCTACGGCTTCAGGCGCGTCATCTCGGTGTTCATGCGATCGATGGTCGCGCTGTACTCGTCCGCGCGACCCGGTGACGGCCACCCGAAGAGGACGGCGGTCCGCTCCGCGGGCCCCATCAGGGCCTTCAGGACGCCATCCGTGGCGGCATGTGAAGCCTCGGGGTTCGGGACTGGCGAATGGATCGGCTGCCGGTCCCGCACGGTCGTCGCGGTCTCTCCGAACAGGCGCCACACCCCTGCCAGTTCGGCGTGGGCCACACCGGAGTAGATGCTGTAGCCACCGAGGTACCCGAGTTCGGTCGTGAGATCCTTCACGCGAGCGGTGTAGCGCGGCCGGATTTGGCCCTCAAGTTCGTCACCGCCCTCCCCGAACGGCGCAAGGCCAAGCCTCTGGCAGTCCGCCTCTACCCCCGGTACAGTCTCACGCCCAGCGACAGCGGGGTCCGCCCCGACTTCAGCGATGCTCTTAGCCAGTTCGCGCGCGCTGTTACGGCGCAGGAGCTGCAGGCGGCACACACGCTGGCGCGCGGTCAGCCCGGGTGCAAACAGCCACCAGGTCACCGACGCCGCTTCCAGCGCGGCGCGCGTCTCCACCTCGATGCCCGGCGGTGGGCGCTCAGCGGCCACCAGCAACGCGGTGGACCGGGCGTACTCGACCACCATCTTCATCTGCATCTGCCCGAGCTGGAAGACGGTCCGCGTGGGGCGCTCCCCCCACGGCGATCCGTCGGCTCGTACCTCGGTGTTGGCCAGTTCCGCCGCCCCCGGCGATCCGGGCTCCGGCTCCCACGCCTCCTGCCGGGTCCAGCGGTCGACACGGCCCGCGACATCGTCCAGCAGAGCGGCGAGTTCGCCGTAGATGGGCATGCCAGGCAGTATCCCACCAGTGGCGACTCGCTGTAGCGCCACCAACACGTCAGCGGACAATCTGGACAGTCGTGCTGGTCACTCGCGCCGTGCGCAAGCGGTGGCATCTCACCGGGAGGATGGTGACAGTCACGTCGGCTGGGCTGTTCGGGTGGGGGCATGAGGCTGTCGGAAGGCGATGTCGTGTGTGGTGTCGCCGCGGCCACGGCGCGCGCGGCGGTCCGCGGGGTGGAGGAGGCGCAGTGGTGCAGCGCGGGCGCGCTGGCTAGGCGCCTTGGCATGGACACGGCTGCCTGCCGGTCTTTGCTGGAGGCGCTAGAGGCCGGTGGCTACCTGGACGAGCCGTACCGCGGGCGGTTGCCGGAGCGGTATCGCGGCGAGTGGCTGCCCGGTGAGGAGTCGGGTGACGAGCCGCTGCTGCTGTGGCATCTGTCGTATCCGAGAGGCAAGAGCCTGGCCAAGGCCCGCATCGGCCCACCAGTTCCCCGGGCCGTGGCGGAAGGGCTCGTCCGCGACGTGCTGGCCCGTGTCATTGGGGTGAACCGCGACCCGGCCTCGACTCATGTGATCACGCGCGTGGCGCTGTTCGGCAGCATGACCGACCCAAGCCGGGAGCTGGTGAGTGATGTGGACCTGGCTGTGTGGGCTGACCGGCGCTCGGACGCCTCGCTCGGCGCCGGGCCGGAACTACTGCTGGAGGGGGAAGCTCATCGCGTCTCGGAGGATCTGGCGGCACGCGACCGTTCCGGGCTGGAGGCGCTGCTCGCGGCTGATGACGAGCGGATCGATGTCAGCGTGGTTGACGGCTGGTCCGAGACAACATCCGCCGTCCCGTCCGGCGCGACGGAGATCGAGTTGTTCCCGAACCTCGCACCAGCGGCCGGCTGGGCTGACGCAGCACCGAGTGGGTGACCCCGGCTCACCGCGTCATGGCGGCCGAGGGGCCGTTCGCGACCCTGGCCGCGATCATCGCCGGCTCGGTGCTGGCCGACCGGCTCGGGTGTTCCGCGTCCTGGCCGGCCGCGTGATGCCGGCGGCTACCGATCCCTGCCATCACATCATGATCAAATGGCAAAGCCCAGCTTGCTCAGCACTCGATACCGTCCGTGATGCCAGTCCGGCGCCGACGGGCAGTCACTGACTGGGCCGCCCGCAGGTCCAGGCGAGGTACATCGCAGGTCTACCGGAGGTCAATCACTCCATGTCACCGCGAGCCACTGGCAACGCCTTCTCACCAGACGTCCGAGCACCAGGCTCGTGCGATCCGTCACGATCTTCAGCACTGTCCCAGGCGCCGGAAACGCGCCCAGCTCGCAGCCGCGCTAGCAGGGGATATTACGAAACGTATCTGCCGCCGGGCGAACGACCATCGCCCATGTTTGCTCCATGTTTGCTCGGATGTCGCGGTACGGCCCGGTAGCGGCCGGCATCACGCGGCACCCGCTCCCGTGGCTTGCCGTACAGTCCGGCAGGTTGCGGCACGTCCCGGCACACAATGATACGAGGCAAAGGAGTAAAATCGAACAGAGCAGCGGACTCTTAATCCGCGGGTTCGGGGTTCAAGTCCCTGGCGGCGCACCCGTCTGTCGTGCCCCTGACCTGGGCGTTCTCGGTGATCCGGAGATCGTTTGCAGGTGAGCGCGGGTCCATGTTTGCTCGATGTCCGCTCGGATGTGGCGATCTTGGTAAATGCCGCCACCGTCTTGCCGCCTAAGACGGGAGTGCTCATCCGGACAGCCGCATGCCGTAGTGATGCCGCTCCGCTTCCGCGTCGAAGAGCAGCGCGACGACGCGGTCGACGAAGACGCCGTTTCGTCGTATCGGAAGCAGGCGCGCCGAGACGCGGAAGCGGCCAGGAACGAGGCCTGTCTCGCCGACGTAATCGGCTGTGCCGTCGGCGAGCACGTTGGCCAGCGGTGTTGAGTCGCCGATGGACTTATGCCTGGGAATGAATCGGAGCTGGTGGCCGAGGCTTTTCTGGACGCGCCGGGCGGCATTGCGAGCTGGCTCAGGGCCTGGCGGGCCGCATCTCTGGTCGGCTAGCCCCGGTGCCTGCGCCCGTCGAGCCCGGCCGGTATCTCCACCGACAGGTACCAGCTGCCGTGACCTCGCCGACCGCGGCGCGGGCACCGGCTGCCCAGCCGACGCTCGGTGACCTGGTCCCGGCAGCCGACCACGCGTAGACCCTGCCCTGCAGGCTCATGGCTCCGCCTTTCCTGGCGCACGGTGACCCGACAACGGGATCCTTGCGGTTCGCAGGCCTGCCCAAACCTAAGCGAATACGCCAGAAGAGAACACTCGGCAGGCTCAGCTGGCTGTCCGTATCGTCGGCTGCCTCGACGCGACACCGGCACATGGTCCGCCCGAGCGCCCGTCCCGTTAGCCGCTAGAGCTGCCCGACCAGAACGCAACGAGCGGCATTCGACTTGCGGCTCACGCGTGCCGCGTCATATGCGAGTGCCAGGCTCAGAACCCGCAGACCCGAGACCTGAAGCACCACGTACGTGACGTACACTAGGGGCATGAGCGAGAACGCGATGCCGCTGCCGTACGAGGTTCAGGAGATGAGCACGACCGAAGCTCGAAAGCACCTGCCGGATCTGGTCAACATGGCCGCTTACGGTCATGTCACCACAGTGCTGACCCGGGACGGCCGTCGGCTCGCCCGTATCGTTCCCGAGGAAGACGCATGGGTGTACAGCCCGGCCTGGCAGGAAAAACTTCGGGAGGCCGAAGCGGATCTGGCCGCCGGGCGGGTCCGCAGATTCGACAGCGATGATGAGTTCCTGGGACATCTGCAAGCCATCGACGATGAGGCGGGTGGGTGAAATACCAGACCACCGCGGGATTCGATCTCGCACTGGCCAAACTCCCCCGCGAACATCGCCGGCCGTTCGTTGATGCCGTCCGCGGCTACCTCATTCCCGCGCTGGCAGCCGGGGCGCACCGCGGCGAGGCACCCTGGCCCAGACGCCTGCGCATTCACAAGATCGGTGAGACCTACTCACTGACCTGGAGCTTCGCCGGACCCGATGGACGGGCCCTGTTCACCATCGGCCCGGACACCGATGGCGAACCGCTCTTGACCTCGCTGGCCATCGGCTACCACGACATCTACCAATGACCGAGCAACCAAGACAATCAAGCGTGGCTGCTCGAACGGGGCAATCAAGTTGGATATAGCGATGGCGGAGCAAGATCATCTGACGGCACCGCTGCGCGCCGGGCGTTGTCGGCCTGGCGGCTAATCCAGCCCATAACACCGTGGCCACGGCCCGCTTAACCTGCGGGCACGCCTCCCGCCAGCTCGCATCAGGCCAGCTCAACGCCAAATGTGAGGACCTGACCCGTCCTGACCTGGGGTTCTCTCCATTTATCTAGCCTTGGCCGGGTCCGATTCCAGCTCGTGGTTGCTCGACGTTTGCTCGTCAGTCGCGCGTCAGTCGTGATCTTGTGCAGGGCCTGCCGCTGGCTAGGTCAGCCGGGCTCAAAGGGCGGAGCCGCTGTCGGCCGGATCTGGTATCGCTGATGCAGGTGAGCGGACCTCGATTAGGGGGCGGCGTGTCGTCCGATGAGACCGGAGTGCCAGGTGCCCAGTTGCATTCTCCGCTCCTCGACAGTGACAGCGCGCCCGATGGCGATGCGGATGGCGACCTGGGACCGGGGCCAGATGATGAGCCGCCTGATCTGAGCCAAGTGCGGTTCGCCGATCTGCTGAGGGCGCAGCAAAGCTCTCCTCTGCCGACACCGCGCGCCGGCGAGTCCAAGCTGCCGCTTGGTGAGTTGGATCCCGAGGTGCTGGAGCGCCTCGCGGCCGAGATGATCAAGCGTCGGCCGAACCATGGTGCTCATTTCTATGGCCGGCGCGGCCAGAAGCAGTACGGGCTCGACATCCTGGAGCGCGAGGCCGCCGACGCGAACAGCGTCTACCAGGTGCGCCGCTATGAAGTCCTGACAGCGGACGACATTACTTCTGCCGTGACGGAGTACGCCGACCCGCAGCCGCCGAAGGCGGGTGGAGAGAAACCTGCTCGCCGGTTCGCGGTACACAGGTGCGTGCTGTTCACCTCGGCGGAGTTCGAGACCGAGACGGGTGAGGCCCGATGACCGCGGCGAGGTCATCCCGGCGGCCAGGGATGGCCCAGTACAGCTGCGGTCGGCGCGGCCGACAGTAGGAATGAGAGCGGTCCGAGGGGGCTGAAGGGAAGGTGGGCAGATGGGCAGCTACGTGCTGGGTTTCCAGGAGATCGACCAGACGCAGATGGCCATCGTTGGCGGCAAGGGCGCGCACCTGGGGGAGCTTTCGCGGATCGAAGGCGTTCGCGTGCCAGCTGGCTTCTGCGTGACGACGGACGCCTTCCGGCGGATCATGGCGGAAGCGCCGTCCATCGACGAACGGCTCGATCGGCTGTCGCGCCTGAACCCCGGCGACCGGGAGGCGATCCGCACGCTCAGCGCGGAGATCCGCCGGACCCTCGAAGGGATCGCCATCCCCGACGATCTGGCGGCGGCGATCACCCTTGCGCTCGCCCGGCTCGGCGAGCAAGCCGCCTACGCCGTCCGCTCGAGCGCGACGGCAGAGGACTTGCCGGCGGCCTCCTTCGCAGGCCAGCAGGACACATACCTGAACATCGTGGGGCCGGCGGCGATCCTCCAGCACATCAGCCGCTGCTGGGCCTCGCTCTTCACTGAGCGGGCCGTGACCTACCGCCTGCGGAACGGCTTCGACCACAGGAAGGTCCACATGGCCGTGGTCGTGCAGCAGATGGTCTTGCCGGAGGCTGCCGGCATCCTCTTCACGGCCGACCCCGTCACGTCAAACCGAAAGGTCGCCTCCGTGGAGGCCAACTTCGGCCTCGGCGAGGCCCTGGTCTCAGGCCTGGTGAACGCGGACGCCTACAAGGTGCGGGAGGGCGAGGTCGTCGCCAAAGCGATCGCCACCAAGCAGCGTGCCATCCGCGCCCTGCCGGCTGGCGGGACGCAGGAACAGGCGATCGACCCGGCGCGCCAGGAGCAGCCGGCGCTGACGGATGCGCAGGCCGTGCGCCTCGCGCAGCTGGGCCGGCGGATCGAAGCGCACTTCGGCCGCCCCCAGGACATCGAATGGTGCCTGGCCGATGATGAATTCCAGGTCGTCCAGAGCCGGCCGATCACCACGTTGTTCCCCATCCCCGCAGCCGGCGACCGAGAGAACCACGTCTACGTCTCCGTCGGTCATCAGCAGATGATGACCGACCCCATGAAGCCCCTGGGGCTCTCCCTGTTCCAGCTGACGGCCCTCCCGCCGATGCACGAGGCCGGCGGGAGGCTGTTCGTCGACGTCACCCAGCGCCTGGCCTCCCCAGCGAGCCGTGCAGGCCTCCTGGAGGTCCTGGGGAGATCCGATCCGCTGATCAGGGACGCGCTGCAGACCATCCTCGAACGCGACGACTTCATCCGGTCGCTCCCGGACGAGGGTCCCGGCGGGGCGCCCCCTGGCGACGTGCCAGCCCCGATCGATACCGATCCGGCCATCGTCGCCGAGCTCATCGGGCGCAACCAGGCTTCCATCGCCGCTTTGAAACGCAACATCCGGACGAAGTCCGAATCGGCGCTGCTCGACTTCATCCTGGCGGACATCCAGGAGCTGAAGCGGATCCTTTTCGATCCGCAGAGCCATCAGGTGTTCATGTCGGCGATGGAGGCCACGCGGTGGCTAAACGAGCAGCTGCAGGCGTGGCTGGGCGAGAAGAACGCGGCCGACACGCTCGCACAGTCCGTTCCCCGCAACGTCACGTCGGAGATGGGTCTGGCGCTCCTGGACGTCGCGGACGTGATCCGCCCGCATTCGGAGGTGGTGGCTTTTCTGCAACACGTCGAGGACGAGGACTTCCTGGACGAGATGGCCAAGCTTGCGGGCGGGCCGGAAGCGCGGGACGTCATCGGGGCCTTCCTTGACAAGTACGGCATGCGCTGCGTCGGTGAGATCGACGTCACGAGGCCGCGTTGGAGCGAACGCCCCACCACGCTCGTGCCCGTGATCCTCGGCAACATCAAGAACTTCGAGCCGGGCGTCGGCGAGCGGCGCTTCGAGCAGGGGCGGCAGGAGGCGTGGAACAAGGAACAGGAAGTGCTGGAGCGATTGCAGGCGCTGCCGGACGGGGAGCGGAAAGCCGAAGAGGCTAGGCGGATGATCGACCGGGTCCGGACCTTCATCGGGTACCGGGAGTATCCGAAGTACGGCATGGTCAGTCGCTACTTCGTTTACAAGCAGGCCTTGCTGGAAGAGGCCGAGCGCCTCGTGCAGGCCCACGTGCTTCGTGAGAAGGAGGACATCTTCTACCTCACGTTCCAGGAGCTCCACAACGTCGTGCGCGCGAACCAAGTGGACGACCAGCTCATCCACGAGCGCAAGGACGCGTTCAGGTCGTATCAAGCGCTCACACCGCCCCGGGTGCTCACGTCGGATGGCGAGGTTATCGCCGGGGCGTACCGACGCGTCGATGTCCCGGCCGGCGCGCTAGTCGGCCTACCGGTTTCCGCAGGGATCATCGAGGGGCGGGCTCGCGTCATTCATGACATGGCGGAGGCCGATCTCGAAGCGGGCGACATCCTGGTCACCGCCTACACGGACCCCAGCTGGTCGCCCCTGTTCGTCGCGATCACGGGCCTGGTGACGGAGGTGGGGGGCCTTATGACCCATGGCGCAGTGATCGCGCGGGAGTACGGCTTGCCGGCCGTCGTGGGCGTGGAGCAAGCCACCCGGCTGATCCGAAATGGGCAGCGGATCCGCGTGCATGGAACGGACGGATACGTCGAGATCCTGCCTTAGCCTCGATACCCATAACCTAGGTGGAGCTGTCCCAGATGGTGACGCTGGCGATGTCGACCGAGCGCGCGATCGGGGAGTTGCTGCACGGCCTTCTGCCGGAGCGCCTTAATCGCCAAGCCGGATTAGCGCAGCGACGTCTTCGGCGGAGCGGCGGGCCAGTTCGGGGAGCACGGAGGTGTAGGTGTCTGCGGCGATGGTGATGGAGGACAGGCCGAGGGTTTCCTGGACGACCTTCATGTGGTGCCCGGCCGCGAGCAGGAGCGTGGCAGCGCCATGCCTCAGGTCGTGCAGCCGGATCGGGGGCAGGCCAGCAAGGTAGGCAAGCTGCTCGAACGCGCCGGTCACGGCGGCCGGGTGCAGGGGCGTGCCGTCGGGGCTGGTGAACTCGACTTCCGGCCCGGCCGCTGGCCCCGCTGCAGACCGGATGCTGCTGGTCCTGATGCTGACGGTGGGCGCGGATGACCGCGACAGTCCGCGCGTCCAGGGCGACCTGGCGTTCCCCGGTTTCGGATTTCGGGGGGCCGTGCTCGGTGGCCCAGCCGAGCTGCGTGATCTGCAAGCGGATCGTTGTGGTGGCGCTATCCAGGTCGGTGTCGGGGCGGCGCAGCCCGCAGCCTTCGCCGCAGCCCGCGGAAGGCGATCAGGTGGTACAGCGCGTACAGGCGGTGCCTGCGGGCGCGGGTGAGGAACACGCGGGTCCGGGCAGGAGGCCAGACCATGACCGGGGACGGCCGCGGGGTGGAGACCCAGATGTCGAGCGGGCTGACCCGGTGACCGTTCGCGCGGGCCCGCGCGTCAGCCAGCCGGGCATCGAAATCGCTCTGCCAGGCCCGGACCGCTCGTCACCAGAGAATGCATGCGCCGAGTGCGGTCCTCGAACTCCGCGCTGCCCGGCTGGCTGACATAGATTGCCGAGCCGGTGCCGTACACGCCGGACACCGTCGCTTCGTCGGTTTTGTAGGACAGGCGCGAGGTCACGCCAATGCCCCTGAGCTGCCGCAGGACGCGCTGCACATCGCTCTGGTCTTGCCAGTCGCGGGTGTACACGCAGATCAGCTTGGTCCGCCGCGATGTTGCCAGGTCGTTGTGGCGGGCTGTTGCCGCCTTGGCTGAGATGCCCAGGCGGCCCTGCTCGGTCGCGAGCCGGATCAGCTCCCACCAGCGGTCGACCTGCCTGGCCGGGACGAACACAAGCCACTTCCCCGTGCGCGACGGGTCCGCTTCGCTCACGGCCGGGCTATCGGCGTAGATCCAGTAGTCATCGGTGACCTGGCTCGGAAGCAGTCCGGACACGTTCGTGACGAGCACCTCCTCGACCCGTGGCCGGTAGACAGTTCGCTGCGCGCGCTGCGGCGCGGCCCACTCGTTCAGGATGGCCGGCCAGCGGGCCTTTGCCCAGCTCTCGCGCTCTGCAACCGCCTCAGCGTCCACGTACCGTTGTCAGCGTGACCGAGATTCTCGACCGCTTCGACGGTCGCGTGCCTAAGTCTGTGGCGGCCGAGGTTGCCCGGCTGCGGGCCGAGAACGCGCGACTGCTGCGCCTGCTAGATCTCGCCCCCGAGCAGGCCGGCCTGCCCCGCCCGGCGCAGGCCGGGTTCTTCGAGGCGCCGCCCGGGCCGGTGCACGGCGGCTCGGCGCCGCAGGAGAAGGTGGCGTTCTTCGGCGCGCTGTTCGCCGCGCGGACCGACGTGTACGCGCTCCGGTACGAGAACCGGCGTACCGGCAAGGCCGGGTGGGTTCCCGCCACGCAGGGCGGGTTCCGCAAGGGAGTGCCGCACGGCGAGCGGGACTACCTGCCGCTGACCGCCGACGTGCTGGCCGCGCACCTGTCCGGGAAGATGCACATCGGCCTGTACCCGCTGCTGGACGGCGATCGGTGCTGGTGGCTGGCGGCCGACTTCGACGGGCCCGAGGCGATGATCGACGCGCTGATGTACCTGAAGGCGGCCAGGGCGCTGCAGGTGCCGGCTGCGCTGGAGGTGTCCCGGTCCGGTGTGGGTGCCCACGCCTGGGTGTTCTTCACCCGGCCCGTCCCGGCGGGGACCGCGCGGCGGCTCGGCACTGGGCTGCTGCGGGAGGCAATGGCGCTGCGCGGCCGGATGAAGCTGGCCAGCTACGACCGGCTGTTCCCGTCCCAGGACCTGCTCCCATCCGGCGGGGTCGGCAACCTGATCGCCGCGCCGCTGTTCAAGCCGGCCCGCGACGAAGGCCGGACCGTCTTCATCGACCCGGGAACGCTGGAACCGTACCGGGACCAGTGGGCATACCTGTCGTCCCTGGGCCGGATGAGCCCGCGGGAAGCCAACCGCGCAGCCGACCAGGCGGGCCGGGTGGTCGTGGGATCAGACGTGACGCGGCTGGCCGCCGCGGCATCCACGGCGACCCGGCCGGTGGCCTCGCCGGTCGTCCACGCCCGGCTCGGCACCGGGATCCGGCTAGAGCAAGCCGAGCTGACACCCAGCCTGGCCGCAGCGCTGCGGCACGCCGCTTCCATGCGCAACCCGGTATTTGACGAGCGGCAGCGGATGCGGGCGTCCACCTGGAATGTCCCCCGGTTCCTGCGCAGCTTCGATGAGACCATCGACGGCGGACTGATCCTGCCCCGCGGACTCATCGTCAAGGTCGCATCCCTCGCGGAGGAGGCCGGCAGCCGCCTGGAGATCACCGACGAGAGGTCAGCAGGAGCCGGGCAGGACTTCACTTTCACCGGAACGCTAACCGGCAGCCAGCGCGAGGCCGTCGCCGAACTGGCTCGCCACGAACTCGGCGTCCTAGTCGCACCCCCAGGGTCGGGCAAGACGGTCGTCGCCTGCGCGCTGATCGCCATGCACGGGGCTTCAACGCTCGTCCTGGTCGACCGCAAGACTCTTGCCGACCAGTGGCGGACCCGTGTCAGCGAGTTCCTCGGCGTCAGGTCCGGCCAGCTCGGCGGCGGCCGGGCAAAGGTCCGCGGATCCATCGACATCATGACCCTGCAGACGCTGGTGCGCCGCGCCGACATCGGCGAGCTGACCGCCGGATATGGGCTGGTCGTCGCCGACGAATGCCACCACGTACCGGCCGCGGCGTTCGAAGACGCGGTCCGCCAGATCCCAGCGCGCCGCTGGCTGGGCCTGACAGCCACCCCGTACCGCCGCGACAAGCTCGACGACCTCATTGCCTGGCAGGTCGGCGAGATCCGGCACACCATCACGCCGCCTCGCGACCACGACGTGGGCCGGCAGGAACTCGCCTTGCCCGGCATCACGCTGCCCGGCGATACGACCCGGCCTGCACCCGCCCTGCACCTGCACGAGACCGCCTACTGTTACAGCGGTGACGCCGACCCGCAGGCACCGGGCGGGATGGCCGCGATCTACCGCGACCTGGCCGCCGACGACCACCGCACCCGCCAGATCACCGCCGACGTTGCCGCAGCCCTGGCCCGAGGACGCCACTGCCTGGTCCTCACCCAGTGGGTTGCTCACCTGCACAAGCTGGCCGGCCTCCTGCAGGAAACTGGCTACGACCCAGTCGTGCTGCGCGGCGGCATGGGCGCCAAGAACCGCACCGCAGCGCTCGCACGTTTGCAGCCCCAGCCCGGCGGCCCGCCGCTGCTGGTCGTGGCCACCGGCCCCTACGCCGGGGAAGGCTTCGACTGCCCGGCCCTGGACACCCTGTTCCTCGCGGCGCCGGTCAGGTGGAAAGGACGCCTGGTCCAGTACGCCGGGCGGATCCTCCGCGCCTATCCCGGCAAGGAAACCGCCGAGGTCCACGACTACCACGACGTGCGCACCGGCGTGCTCGCCGCCACCCTGGCAGGCCGCGCACCCGGCTACACCAGCCTCGGCTTCCCCGACCCCCGCCGGGCAGCCCCGGCCCCAAGCGCGACAAGCGACCCCCCAGGCCCGCGCCATCCTCGCTGATCGAATGCGGGTCCCCGCGGCAGGGTTAGCTAGCACAGGCGGACGACCGATCTCAATGCACCGACCGCCGCTAGAGGGCTTGGGCGGGGTAGTGCAAAAGCGTGCCCCTCCGGCAGAGCGGTTCACTACAGTCGTTTCGCGTCAGAAGTAGGGCGTTCCCATGGCACCGGAGGAACAAGCGATGGCGACTGCGGCGCGTGACCGGCTGGCCAGGACGTTGCGCGCCGACGCGAAGTCGACGTTCGGCGCCGAGCTGACGGCGCGGCCGGAATGCCTGAGCCTGGAGGTGGAAGGCTGCGGGCGGGTCACGCTGCCCGTGACGCCCGCCAAGGCCCGCAAGCTCATCAGCCTTGCTGAGCCGGCCCGGTTCGGCCGCGGCTCGGAGACGCTGACCGACCCGAACGTCCGTCACACGTGGGAGATCCCGAGGCACCTCGTCCGGGCCGAGTGGGACGACGCCATGCTCACGGACTTCCTCGCGACGGTCAAGGAAGAGCTCGGTCTCCCGAACGCGGCCGGCCTGACTGCCGATCTTCACTCGCTCCTGGTCTACGAGCCGGATCAGTTCTTCCTCCCCCACCAGGACTCGGAGAAGTCCGACGACATGGTCGCGACCCTGGTGGTGACGCTGCCGTCCAGCCACGCCGGCGGCGAGCTGGTGGTTGAGCACAACGGAGAGCGCAGCACCTACCGGGGCTCGAAGACGACGCTGTCGCTCGTCGCCTTCTACACCGACTGCCGGCACGAGGTACTCAAGGTGAAGTCCGGCTACCGCATCACGCTCACCTACAACCTGCTGCTGCACGGCGACACCACCCGCCCGGAGGGCGACGACGGCACCGCGGCTGAGCTGGCAAGCCTGCTGCGGGAGCACTTCGCCACGCCGACGCACCGCTACCACGGCGGCCCTCCGGCCGCCCCGCCGGGCCGGCTTGCCTACCTCCTGGACCATGAGTACACGCCGCGCGCGCTGGCCTGGTCCCGGCTGAAAGGCGAGGACGCCCGCCGGGTGTCCCTGCTGCGCGCTGCCGCCGACCGGGCAGGCTGCGAGGCGATCCTCGCGCTCGCCGACGTCAAGGAGACACACGACGCCTACCCGGCCGACGAGGTCTACGGATACCGCCGCCGGGGCTGGCATGACACCTATGACTACTGCGAAGACGACGAGTACTCCGGCGCGAGCGACAACGAGCGCGAGTACGTGACTCAGGACCTAGTCGACTCGGAGATCACGCTCACGCACTGGACCGGCCCGGACGGCGCCCGGCTGGAGGAAACCTCGCTGTTCCTGCACGAGACGGAGGTGTGCGAGTCCACCCCGTCCGGCGACCTCCAGCCCTATTCCCGGCAGTACGAAGGCTACATGGGGAACTGGGGCAACACGCTGGACCGCTGGTACCACCGCGCAGCGGTCGTCGTGTGGCCACGGGAGCAGGCGTTCGCCAACCGCGCCGAAACCTCCGCCGCATGGGCGCTCGACCAGATCGCCGCGATGGCGTCATCGGCCGACGTGGCCGGCGCCCGCGCCGCCGCCGCGACCCTCGCGCCGTTCTGGGACGTCGCCCTCCGCGGCCAGGCCGCGCAGCAGAAGCAGAGCGGCAAGACCTCCGGGCTTCTCCGCAAAGCGCTGCTGGCCGCGCAAGCCGTGGCGGACGCGGCGACCGCAGCGATGCTGCTGAGCCCGTTCCGGATCGACAGCCTCGCTGCCGCGCACGTGAAGTCCCTCGCGAAGACGGCCGAACGCTACGGCGAGCAGTGGACGGCGGAACTGCTGCGGACGTGGTTCGGCGGTGACCAGCCGGGCTGGGCGTTCGGCGCTGGACATGATGTGCCGCAGTGGGCAGCGGACCAGCTACCCGGCCTGTGTGAGCGGCTGCGTGCCGCCGGCAGGGCCGGCGCGGCGGCTGCCCAGCGGCTGCTGGACCTGGCGTGGGAGCGGATCGCCACGGACATCGGCGCAGCGGTGGCCTCCTCGCGGCCGAGCTACCGTGACCGCCAGCTCGGCGACCTTGGCAAGCCACTCGCCGCGGTGCTGACGGCCGCCGCCGCGATCGGGGCGGCCAGCAGGCGGGACACGGTTGCCGCGCACCTCCGGCAGCAGGACGACCCCGTGACGGCGCTGGAGATGTCCGCGCTGCGGGCGTCCGCGGCAACGCCCAGGGACTACGCACCCGGTGACGGCGGCTTCGACGCCCTAGCCAGCGACTGCGCGGCGCGGCTCCGCGGCAGGCTCGCCCGCCCAGAACGCGAACCGGGCGACTGGTCGGTCGAGCTGCCTGCTGGGAGCTGCGCGTGCGAGCTGTGCGGCACGCTCCGGGTGTTCCTGGCGGACAAGAACGCGCGCACCTTCGAGTGGCCGCTCGCCCAGACGGGCAGGCAGCATGTCCACTCCCGGATCGACGCCGCTGAGCTGCCCGTCACCCACGTGACCAGGCGGCAGGGCCGGCCCTACACACTCGTCCTTGCCAAGACCGATATGCTCTTCGGCCGCGAGCAGGAAGCACGGGCCAGAGACGAAACGGATCTGGCGTGGCTCGCCGACCAGTGGACGACCGAGCCGGCAACCGCCACCCGAGGCCGTTGAGGTAGTCAGCCGACTTCTCGCAGGTACCGGCTTCGGCATTTGCTCGCACCTGGCGAGCCAGTTTGCTTGGGGCCGCCTCGCCGAACAGTGGAAGGGCATCGACTAGGCAGTTCGCCGCGCCAATGCGGGGCGAGGCGAGGGCCTGCCCCCCTGCTCATCGGCTGGTGCCGCTCAGCCCTGGGACTTGGCGCCGGCGTATTCGTCGTGCCAGTTCCACCAGGCGTAGGGCGGGGTCTGGGGATAGCTTTCGGGCGAGTCCTCCCAGTCCTCCTGGCGTCCGAGCGCGGTCAGGTCGAGGTAGCTCCAGGTGCCGCCCATTACCTCGTCGCCGCGGTTGTTGACGAAGTAGGTGCGGAACACGGTGTCGCCGTCGCGGATGAACGCGTTCGTTCCGTGGTACTCGTCCACGCCGAAGTCGGTGTCGAAGCTGTCCGTCATGCTGTACCAGGGCATCTGCCAGCCCATCCGCGCCTTCACCCGCTCGATGTCGGGCTGTGGCGCGCGCGAGGCGAAGGCGAGAGTGGTGTCGCGGGCGTTCAGATGCGCGACGTGGGCGACCTGGTCGGCTACCAGCGAGCAGCCGATGCAGGCATGGTCGGGCCAGCCGTACACGCCGGGCTCGAAGAATGCACGGTAGACGATCAGCTGACGGCGGTCCTCGAACAGGTCGAGCAGGCTCGCTGTGCCGTTGGGCCCGACGAACTCGTACTCCTTCTGCACGGCCACCCACGGCATCCGCCGGCGCTCGGCGGCCAGCGCGTCACGGGCGCGGGTCAGCTCCTTCTCCTTGACGAGCAGTCGCTGGCGCGCAGCATCCCACTCCTGCGGTGACACGACCGGGGGTGTCTTCATGGCAAGTTGCCGCCTTCCCGTTGCGATTATGTGCAACGCTAGGGTTGCACATAATCGGCTATCGCGCAACACTCAGGTTGCACGTAGGCTGACTGCGGCATGGATCCTGGCCTGGCCGAGAGCGCAGCCGCGGGCGGCGCGGGCCGGGCGGTCGCCTGCGCAGGACGGCTGGTCCGCGCCCATTGGACAGGACGCCCGCCACCCCCGTGCCGCCGATGCCCGTATGGGACCGTGAAGCCGTATTCCTTCAGCTGCCCGGCGACCCGCTGGGCGGTGCGGTGCTCCTGGTGGGACAGTTCGGGATGCCGGTGCAGTTCCTTGTAGAAGGCCTCCTGGCCGGCCTGCAGACTGCCGTAGCCGGCCAGGACCTCGTCGACGCTGCTCATGGACCACCGTCCTTTGCCCTGCTCTTGATAACACTGCCGCTCGCAGCGCATCCTCGAGCTCGCCTGCCTTGTCCACCCGCGCGCCGAACAGCCCGGCGGACCGGGCGATCGAGAGCCGATCAGCCGGCGCCTGCCGTTCATGTGCAGGTAGCGGGCGGCCCAGATGGAGGGCGTGCCGACATCAGCGGTGAAGACAGCGTCGGCGGCGGCGAGCCGGTCGATCGCGGCGGCGACATGCTGCGGATGCAACGGCGAGTCGCTGGCATGGCCCTCGGCGAGGTGATCGAGACGCGCGCGGGCCCGCCGGTACGGGCTGGAGGCGGTGTTTCTCACTCACCTGCATGCCGACCACGTCGGTGACCTGCCCGCATGCTGCTGTACGGGTGGGGCGTCCGGACCGGCGAGGACGGCCCGCTCGCGCCGATCCGCGTCTACGGGCCGTCGAGATCCGAAACGCTGCCAGCGGGCGACGCCGTTTTCCATCGCCAGACCACCATCAGGCCGGACCTGCCGGCCCCCGGCTCGGCGGACCTGGTCAGCAGCATCCTGGCCGGTTACGCCTGCCACCTGAACGTCATGCCGCTAGACGCCGCCATGCCGGACGCGGGCGCGCTGGTGCGCGCCATCGACATTCGCGTCCCCAGCGCGCCGGGCGCGGCGCGGGTTCCGGTGACCGTGGCCGACGACGCAGCCGTCCTGGTCACCGCCGTCGCGGTCACGCACGGCCGGGCAGCGCCGGCCCTGGCGTACCGGTTCGACACCGCGGATGGCTCGGTCGTCTTCTCCGGTGACACCACCGTCAGCGATGACCTGATCGCCCTCGCCCGGGCGCCGACATCCTCGTCCATCATGTCGCCGACCTGGGGGACCTGGAGCGGCGCGGCATCACCGGCACGGCCCCGCCATGCGTCCGCCGCCGTAGCTCCCGCCGTGACCGCTGCCATCGCCGCGGCATGGCTGTGACCCTCGGCGTCCTCGTCCCGCGCGGCCGCGCCGTCCTCGCGGCCGCGGCGGCTCCCGGCCCGCATGCCCGTCCGCAACCGGTACAAGAGGACCGGGACCGCGGGGATTAACCTGACGGTGAGCTGGGCAGCTGGGTTGTCCCAAGGCGGCCGGGGGCACGCCCGGCCCCGCGTGGGACTGGCGTTTGCAGCAGAGGGTCGCACTGAGCGGCCAACCGGAAGCCTCATCGAGGAGTGGCGAGATGACAGGCAACGACGCCGGCCGGCTCAGGCGCTGGCGGGACATGCTGGCCAGCGAGCGTGACGCCGCGGCGTTGTACAGCCGGATCGCCGAGGCCGAAACCGGGGAGAGGCGGACTATCTTCGAGGATCTTGCCGCGGTCGAGCGACGGCACGCGGCGCACTGGGAGGAAAAGATTCGCGGCGCCGGCGAGACCGTGCCGCCAGCAGGACGTCCCAGCCTGCGCACCCGGCTGCTGGCCACGGCGGCCAGCAGGCTGTCACCGGGCGCGGTGCTGCCGCTGATCGAGCGGACCGAGCGGGCCGATGCCGGCATGTATGACGCCGACCCCGACGCGGCGCCGGGGATGGCGGCGGACGAGCACGGTCATGCTCGCACGATCGCGAAGCTGATCGAGGGCGGCCGCCCGAGCCCTCAGGTGCAGATCGCCAGGAGAGAGCCCTGGCACCGCGGTGACCGTTCCGGTGCGCTGCGGGCTGGGGTCTTTGGCGTCAGCGACGGTCTGGTGTCCAATACCGCGCTGGTCATGGGGGTCGCGGGCTCGGGAACATCGCACGGCGTGATCCTGCTGACCGGCACAGCCGGCCTGCTGGCCGGGTCGTTTTCGATGGCGGCTGGCGAGTATGTCTCCATGGCCAGTCAGCGCGAGATGTATCAGCGCGAGATCGCGCTGGAGGCCCAGGAACTCGAGGAGAAGCCCGAGGAGGAGCGCGAGGAGCTCGTCCTGCTCTACCGGGCCAAGGGCCTGCCTCGTGCCGACGCCGCGAAGCTTGCCGACAGGATCATGGCGGACCGGCAGGTCGCGCTCGACACGCTCGCGCGCGAGGAGCTGGGCCTGGACCCGGCCGAGCTCGGCTCGCCGCTGTCCGCCGCGATCTCCAGCCTGCTGACGTTCGCGGCCGGCGCGCTGGTGGTGATCCTGCCCTATTTCTTCGGCGGCGGGACGGCCGCGCTGATCGCGGCAGTTGTCCTCGTCGCAGCTGCCCTGCTGGGAGTCGGCGCGGGGATAGGCGTGCTGAACGGGCGCTCCCCGGTGCGGTCAGGACTGCGGCAGCTGCTGCTGGGCGGCGCGGCCGCGCTGGTGACCTTCGCTATCGGTCACCTGATCGGCGCAGGCGTGTCCTAGGACCAGCCTGGCGGCCGGGGACCGCTGGCGACCGCCAGCGGCCGGCCGGGTACAACGGGTACGTGCCGGAACTTCCCGAGGTCGAGACTGCTCGCAGCCTGATCGCCGCTGAGGCCCTGGGCCGGCCCATCGTGGCCGTCGACGACGCGGACACGTTCGTCTGCCGGCCGCACTCGCCAGGCCAGCTCCGCGCTGCGCTGCTCGGGCGCATGCTCACCACGGCCCGGCGACGGGGCAAGCTGATCTGGTGCGAGACCTCCGAGGCCGGCCGCTCCTGCGGGCCCGGCCCCGACCTCGGCATTCACCTCGGCATGGGCGGTCGAATCATCGTTGCATCCGCGAGCGGCGCGGCAGCCGAGGGCGGCGGCTACCGGCGGCGTGATGCGCAGCCGGGCAGTGCCCGGTGGAACCGCTTCACGCTCGAATTTGCCGGCGGCGGCAGCCTGGTGCTGTTCGACAAGCGCCGGCTGGGCCGCGTCCGGCTGAACCCGGACGTCGACGCGCTCGGACCGGACGCCGGCGACGTCACGCGGGCCGAGTTCGGCGCGCTGATCACCAGGGGCACGATCGCTGTCAAGGCGCGCCTGCTCGACCAGTCCAAGATCGCGGGAGTCGGGAACCTGCTGGCCGACGAAGCGCTGTGGCAGGCCAGGATCTCGCCCCTGGCAGCGGCCGGCAGCCTGTCGCGCCATGATGCCGACCGGCTCTACCGTGCCCTGCGGTCCGCCCTGCAGTCCGCCATCGCCAAGGGCGGGGTGCACACCGGCGAGGTCATCGCGGCCCGGCGCCCGGGCGGCACCTGCCCGCGCTGCGGCGCCGAGATGCAGCACGCGTCGGTGGGCGGCCGGTCGACCTGGTGGTGCTCTCGCGAGCAGGCCATCCAGCCAGGGACGCACGTCCCCGGCGCAGTGCTGCACAGCCAGGCAGGCAACAGGCGCTCTGATCCGCCAGGGGGCGATGAATAGATGAGCGACGACGCGTCTTGCCTGAAGGCATCGGCCCCAGGCGCCGAGCGGCGAACACCCGGGAGAAGGAACCGACCCCATGACCGACACCGAGTACAAGCCCGTTGCCGTATCCCGGCGGATCTGCGCTCCGGCGCACGACATCTTCCGGATCCTCTCGAATCCGGTGCGGCACCTGGAGCTCGATGGCTCAGGGATGTTGCGAGGGGCCGCCACGACCGCGCTGATCTCGGGCGTCGGAGATGTCTTCGTGATCAAGATGTACTACTCGAAACTGGGCGACTATGAGATGAACAATCACGTTGTCGAGTACGAGCCGGACCGGCGCATCACCTGGGAGCCGGAAGCCGGACGCGGCCATCCGGACGCCGCCCCGTCCAGTCCGGCCGAGGCCCGCTGGGGGCAACGGTGGGGCTATCAGCTCACCCCCGATGGCCCGGATGCGACTATCGTGACCGAAATCTATGACTGCTCGCGTGTGCCGGAAGATGAGCGGCTGGGCATGGACGACGGCAAGATCTGGGCCGAGAGCATGGCCAGGACGCTGGAGCGACTTGACGCGCTCTGCAGCGGTCAGGCCGATCAGGGCTAATGATCTCCCGCGGCCCCGCGAAGGCGCGGCCCCGCGAAGGCGCGGCCCCGCGAAGGCGCGGCCCCGCGAAGGCGCGGTCCGTTACGGGCATCCGGGCCGTCGGCCATGTGCTTACTCCTCGGCAAGTAGATGCGCGGCAGGCAGGCGGCGGGCCGCCTGCGCTGGCAGCAGGGCGGCGGCCGCGGTGACGACAGCTGCGGCAGCGGCGGCGGCGACTAGGTACAGGCCGGGCGGCAGCTGGCCGGCGAAGTCGGCCGCCGCGGCCAGGCCGGACGCGGCGCCGGCGAGGAGCCGGCCAGGCGAGGCCGGGGACACCGAGACCCGCCGCGGCGCGGCCGGGAGCCGTGAGTCCTGGCCGGGTAAGGGCAGGACGAAGCCGGCCGCCGGCTGAGCGCATCCGCCGCGCAAATGCGGCATAACCGATCGGCACACTGGTAATCGGCGGGCCGGGGGCTGGCGCTGGCACGATTCAGGCGAATGTAACGTGGAGCTTTGGGGGGCCGCCTACGCTGGGCGAAGACCGCAAGCAGGGGCGGCCGAGAACTGATCAGGGGCTCCGGAGCCCAGGGCCGGACGGCGAGGCGACGCCTGCGAGGCAGCGGTCGCGCAGGTGAGCCAGTGGAGGGTATGGGCGAGTGGCACAGGTGTCCATCCAGCCGGCCGACCCACCAGGGTCGGCCGGGTCGGCCGACCCTTCCCTGCCTGCCGATCCGGCCGGATCGGCCCGGCTCACTGACCCGGCCGCGCCTTCCGGCCAGCCCGGGCCGGCCGCGACGGCCGATCACCTCGCGGCCGCCGAGCCGCCCCGGGCTGTCGGCCTGGCTGACCCCTCCTCGCCTGCTGAGGCGGCCGAGCCGGGCAGCCGGACCGGATCGCCCCGTCCGGGCGGGTGGTCGCGAACGGTCCAGACGTTCCGGGCATATGACCCGCTAGGGGGCCGTGGCCCGAACGGCCCGATCGAGCGGCTCATGAGCACGGTGATCCGCAAGCTCTCCTGGAGCAGGCTCTCCGAGCCCAGGGTCGCCCTCGCCGTGTCCGGAGCCGGCCTGCTGCTGGGCATGCTCGTCGGCGCGATGGCGCCGAACTCCGAGACGCTGCCCATCCGGCTGCCGCTGACCCGGCTGCTGCAGCAATCGCACGTCCTGCCGTCGCTGGGTCACCACAGCATCATCGCCGGGGCGATGCTGTACACGGGCGATATCCTCGCCTGCCTGGGGCTCGCCGGGATGCTGTGGGCGCACAGCCAGGGGTGGCGGCCCGATCCGCGTCGCCTGCTGCTGGCCAGCGCGGCCATCGTCGCCGTCATGGTCAGCCTCACCCCGGTCGGCTCGTCGGATACCGCGAGCTACGCGGCCTACGGCCGGATAGCGTCGCTGGGCGGTAACCCTTACCGGCTCAGCCCGCTGGTCCTGCGCCACACCGCGTACTGGGCGGTGATCGGCACCGCCTGGAGGCGGCAGCCGTCGGTGTACGGGCCGGTCGCGACCGTCATCCAGTCGTTCGCGGCGCGGATCGGCGGCCCGAACATCGCCACCACCATCTGGATCCTGATGATCCTCAACGGGATCGTCTTCATCGGCGTCGGCTGGCTGCTCCTGAAGACCTCCGACGACCCCGTGCGCGCCACCCTGTTCTGGGTGGCGAACCCGGTCATCATCCAGCAGCTAGTGAGCGGCGGCCATCTCGACACGTTCGTGGCCGCGGCGGCGATCTGCTCGATCCAGGTGGCGCGCCGGGTCTCCGGCATGTGGGGCGACGTGCTGATCGGCGTGCTGATCGGCCTGGCGTGCGGGGTGAAGATCAACGCTGCGCTGATCGGGATCGGGCTGGCGTGGCCGCTGCTGCGGCGGCACGAGTGGATGCGCACGGCCCGGATCACGGTGGTGTCCCTGGTCACCGTGGCCCTCGTCTACGCCTACTACGGGCTCGGCGCGCTGAAACCGCTGCTGAACGCGTCGAAGCTGGTCGCGCTGCCGTCGCCGTGGCGGCTTTTCCAGGTAGCGGCCGAGACAGCCGGCCTTAGCCCGGCGACGGTGGGCACCCTCATCAGCTGCCTGTGGCCGATCGCGATGATCGTGGTCGCCTGGTTCATCTACCAGCGGATCTCCTCGGATCAGCCGCGCGAGGTGGTCGCGCCGTTCGCGCTGACGTTCTCCTGGATCCTCGTCGCTCCCTGGGTCTTCCCCTGGTACACCGCGATCGCCTGGGTCGCGCTGACCCAGGTCCCGCGCAACCGGATGACCAGATGGCTGGCGATCGTCACGGTGTTCCTGGCCCTCTGGCGTTCCGGGGGCGGCCACGGGATCATCTCGGGATGAGGCCAGGGGCCGGCGCGGCGGGCCTGAGCCGCGGCCGGGATCGAGGGTTTGCCTCCCTGCCACTCCGCCCGGCGGATCAGGGAGCCGCTGTGGCGCGATCGCGCCCGCTGACCGGGCCTGCCCGGTGACTGGCATGCTCGGGAAAAGCCCGCTCACCTCCGCGGACGCGGATCGCAGCCCGGCCGGCCAGGCGGGGCCGGGCCGCCGCGCCCGGGCGACCCGCCAGGGGGCAGCGGCGGCCGCGGCCGCACTGCGGCGGAACTGGCTGGCCACCGCGCTGCTGGCGGCCGGCCTGGTGCTCCGGGTGCTGGTCCAGCTGGCCTACCGGCCCGCCTTGTTCTACATCGACACGGTGAGGTACCTCTACAACGCCGACGGTAACGACCCCGTCGGCTACAAGGGCCCGCTGCGAGCGATCCTGCTGATCGCCAACTTCAACGCGGTCGCCGCCTTCCAGCATCTGCTCGGCCTGGCCATGGCCGTGGCCATCTACCTGCTGCTGCGCCGGCGCGGGGTGTCGCGCTGGCTGGCCGCCCTGGCCATGACGCCCGTCCTGCTGGACGCCTACCAGCTGCAGATGGAACAGACGATCATGCCGGACACCCTGTTCGAGGCACTGATCGTGGCCGGCCTGGCGATCCTGCTCTGGCAGCCGAGAGCCAGCTGGCGCAGCGTCGTCGCGGCCGGCGTCGTGCTCGGGACCTCAGCCACGGTCGCCCAGGTCGGCGAGGTCCTGCTGGTGCCGGCGCTGATCTACCTGCTCGCGGCGGGCGGCGGCTGGCGGCATGCGCTCGGCAAGGCGGCTGTCCTCTGCGCGGCCTTCGCGCTGCCCATCCTGGCCTACTGCACTGGCTCCTACCTGCTCAGCGGTGCCTTCTTCCTGTCGCACACGGGCGTCACGTCCACCTACGGGAGGATGGCGGCCGCAGCGGACTGCGGCACGCTCAGGCTGCCGTCAGCCGAGCGCGGGATGTGCCCGACGCCGGCCCAGCAGGCCAACGGGCCCGACTGGCTCGAGTACAACGCGGCTTCCCCGGTGCAGCCGTACTACCGGAATCTCCCGCGCGGTGAAGTCAACAGCCTGGTGGCCGACTTCAGCCACCGGGTGCTGACCCAGCAGCCGATGCGGGTGCTCTCCGCTTACGGGCATGACGTGGTCAAGCTCTTCATGCTGACCCGCACGACCGGCCAGGGTGATACGCCCATCTCTCGCTGGCAGTTCCAGACGACGTACCCGTACTACGACTCGCAGACCACCGAGCCGATCGTCAGGGCCGCGGTCAGCCGGTTCGGCGGCGGCGAGCCGACTGTCTGGCGGCCGGTCGCCGCGTTCCTCCGGTCCTACCAGCTCGGCGGCGGCTACACGCCGGGCCCGCTGCTGGCCGTGCTCACGCTGACCGGCCTGGCCGGCTCGGCGGCACTGCTGCGCCGCAGGGCCGATCCCGGTACCCGCCAGCGTGCCCTGGCCTGCCTGCTGCTGTTCGCCTCGGCCGTGCTCGTGACGCTCGTATCAGACTTGTTCGAGTTCTCCTGGCGGTACCAGCTGCCGGTCCTGGTCACCCTGGTGCCGGCCGGGGCGCTCGGGATCAGCGTCATCATCAGCTCGGTCAGGGCCAGCCGCGGCTCCGGCGGGACGGCCGCAGCACGGCCAGCATGATGGGCCGGCCAGGTCCGGGCATGGCTCCGGCCCTGGCAATGGGTCGTCCATCGCCAGGGCCGGAAGCTGTCGGGCAGATCGGTAACAGCCGTGAGCTAGCAGCCGTCCGACGGTGCCCAGGGCTGCGCGCCGTACTCCGCGTACAGCCGGCTGAACGCGATCTGCTGCTGGGCCACGGAGGCCTGGCCGGCCGTGCCCGAGTAGCCGAGCGAGGCCCACACCGACGGCAGGATCCCGAAGAGCCCATCGGGATCGGTCGGGGTGTCGGAGCTCTCGCGCCACGTCACGCACTGCTCGAACGACGACATGCCAGCGCTCGGAGAGGCCGTGCCGGCACTGCCGGCCTGAGCCTGAGCCGCGGGCTGCTGGGCCGCTTGCTGCTGGACTGCGGGCTGCTGCACCCGGTCCTGCGTGGGCGTGGCTTCCCGCGCGAGCCGTAGTTCCAGCGCGGCGAACTGCGCCGCCCTCAGTTTCGGGTCGGCGGGGATGCGCAGGCGCTCGCCCACCGTGATCACGTTGGGGTTGTGAACGGTCTTCATGTTCGGCGGCGTGGCATACAGCGCCTGCCACGAGATGTGGTGCGCGGCGGCAAGGCCGCTGAGCGTGTCGCCCGCGCGTACGGTGACCCACTGGTGGTACTTATTCGGCCTGGCGTGATGGACAGCTGCCTTTGGCCTGGCGTGCGAAACTGCTGCCGCGTTCGCGGCGCCCCCCGTCGAGAGGGCGACGCCAGCGATTGCCGCTGGCGCGATCATTGCTGCTGCGATGTGCTTGATACCCATGGGAGGATGGACCCTCCTCCGTCCGCCCTCAGCTCTTCGCGCACGATCGCGACTAACGTATTGGACGTGACTTCAAGTGCCATGGCCCTCGGGGGGCATGGTCATGGTCATGGCCTGCTGAGTTGCTCGCGTGATTCGCGGCGCGCTTCAGTCCGGGCTGGCTCCTCTCGCTGGCCTGCGCTAGCTATTTCCCGTCGGGCACCCGGCACTGGCGACACGACATGGTCGCGCGGCAGCCGGGAACCGGGAGAGCATGGAAAAAGTGATCCGTACTAAAGGACCACGTCCGTATCAACACCGCCGCGAAGCCCGCCGCATCCATCGCATCCGGAATATGGCGCTTGTCACCACTGATCAGCAGCGGGAATAATCCGGCGCTTGGCCGCCAGCGGGCACGCCCGCCACTCTGGCCGGCGCTACCCGGCCGCGGCTACCCGGCCGAGCTTCCCGGCCGACGCGGCCGCCCGGCGAGCTCGGCCCTAGCCGTGAACGCGCTGGGCGCGCCCGGCCCACTCGGCATCGCGCAGCACGAATTTCTGGATCTTTCCCGTGGAGGTCTTCGGCAGCTCCTGCTTGATGACCACCTCGCGCGGCGCCTTATAACTGGCGATCTTGGTGCGCACGTGCGCGATCAGCTCCTCCGGGGTTGCGCTGACGCCGGACCGGATCAGGACGAATGCCTTCGGGCGCTCACCCCACTTGTCGTCGGGCACGCCGATGACAGCTGCCTCCAGCACGGCCGGATGGCTCATGAGCGCCTGCTCAACCTCGATCGTGGAGATGTTCTCCCCGCCCGAGATCACCACGTCCTTGGAGCGATCGCGCAGCTCGATGTACCCGTCGGGGTGCATCACGCCGAGGTCGCCGCTGTGGAACCAGCCGCCGCGGAAGGCCTCGGCCGTGGCGTCGGGATCGAGGTAGTAGCCGGCCATGACATTGTTGCCGCGCATGACGATCTCGCCCATCGTGCTGCCGTCGGCCGGGACGTCGGCCATCCTGGCGTCCACGATGCGCAGGCCCTCGGCCTGGATCATGCTGACGCCCTGCCGGGCCTGCAGCACCGCGCGCTCACCGGCGGGCAGGTCAGCCCAGGCCGGCTGGGACTGGCATACCGAGATCGGGCCGTAGGTCTCGGTCAGCCCGTAGACATGCACGATCTGGAAGCCCATCTGCTCCATGTGCGCGATGGTGGTGGGACTCGGCGGCGCGCCGGCCGTGGTGATCAGCACCGGCCGGTCCAGCGGGCCGGCCTCGGGCGCGTTCAGGATGGTCGTCACGACGGTCGGCGCCGCATTGAGGTGGGTGACATCGTGGGCGCGCAGCTGCTCCCAGATCGCGTCGCCGCGCACCTCGCGCAGGCACACGTGGGTGCCGCCGATCCCGGTCAGGGACCAGGGCGTGCACCAGCCGTTGCAGTGGAACATCGGCAGCGTCCACAGGTAGACGCTGCGCTCATCGTGGCGGGAGTGGACGATCTCGCCGAAGGAGTTCAGGTAGGCACCCCGGTGGGTGTAGACCACGCCCTTCGGCCGCCCGGTGGTGCCGGACGTGTAGTTGATCGAGAGCGGGGCCAGCTCGTCGGCGACCGACCAGGGCAGCGGCTCGTCCGTGCCCCGGCGCAGGAATTCCCCGTAGCTCACCAGCCGCGGCCCGGTCAGGTCCGCGCCGGACGGCGCCGCCTCGCCGTCCTCGGCGACGACGATCTGGGTCACCGCCTCAACGTCGCGCGCGGCAGCCGCAGCCGTCTTCAGCAGCGCCGCGTCCGTGACCAGGAGCTTCGCGCCCGAGTGGTCCAGGATGTAGGCGATCTCCTCCGCGGTCAGCCGGGTATTCATCGCGACCAGCACGCCGCCCGCCAGCGGAACCGCGAAATTGGCGATCAGCATCTCGGGCAGGTTCGGCATCAGGTAAGCCACCCGGTCACCCGGCTCGACGCCGCTCGCCTGGAGCGCACGCGCCACGCGGGTCGCCGCTACGGCCAGCTCGGCGTAGCTGAGGCGGCGGCTGCCGTAGATCACGGCAGTCTTGTCCGGCCAGACGCGAGCGGATCGTTCCAGGAACGACAGCGGCGTCAGCGCCGTGTGCGAGACAGGGCCCGCAGCGGCCTGCGGGTCCCTCGCCGTCCCTGGTGCTTGCTCGACCGGGTTGCTCTCCGCGAGCGGGTAGTCCGTCATGTTCCTCGCCTTGTCCTGTGTACGGGATGCGACGCGCCACGGCGCTGACCATCTCAGTCCAGAACTATCCCCTCAATTGGCGACAGAGGCGAAGGTCCCAGAGGCCAGGACGCCGGGCGGTAAGCCGCATCCGCGCCGGATTGAGGCTTTGCTCAGTAACCTGATGCTCATGGGCGAGCAGCCGGTCGCAGCGAACGCGCTCGTGGTGGGCTTGCTGGGACCGGTCGATGTCGTCATCGGCGGCGTGCCTGCCGGGATCGCGCAGCCGGCCCTGCGGGCGCTGCTGGCCACGCTCGCCCTGTCAGCGAACCGGGTGGTTCCCGTCGCGTCGCTGATCGACGCCCTGTGGCAGGAGGAGGCTTCCCGGCAGCGAGAGCGGAACCTGCACGTCCAGGTGCATCAGCTGCGGCGACGGCTGGCGGAGCTTGAGCCCGGCGCCCCGGCGTCCAGGATCGCCACCGTCGCCCCCGGATACCGGCTGAGCCTGGGCGAAGGCGAGCTCGACGTGCAGGCGTTCACCTCGCTCGCCGCGTGCGGGCGCCGGTTAGCCCGAGACGGCGATCCGGCCGCCGCGGCCGATGCCCTCCGGCAGGCGCTCGACCTGTGGCGCGGGCCGGCGCTGGCCGATGTCCTGCAGCTGAGCCAGCAGCTGTCGGCCGGGGCCGCCAGCCTGAATGAGCAACGGCTGGCTGCCCTGGAGGACCGGATCGACGCGGACCTGGCGGCCGGAACGGGCGCGGACCTATGCGGCGAGCTCACCGGGCTGGCGGCGCGATTCCCGCTCAGAGAGCGGCTGCGCGGGCAGCTGATGATCGCCCTCTTCCGCGGCGGCCAGCGCGGCGATGCGCTGGCCGCCTATCAGCACGCCCGCCAGGTGCTGAGGGACGAGCTTGGCCTTGATCCTGGCCCGCGACTGCGGGCCCTGCACCAGCAGATCCTGGCCGGCGACACGCGCCTGACCCGGCTGGCAGCAGCGGTCGCGGCCCCGGCCGCCAGGCCCGGTGAGAGCCCCGGTCACGGCCCCGGCGGCGACCGCCATGACGATCCCGATGACGCGCGCGGACCTGCGCCCGGCGGCGGCCCGCGCTCAGCCGTCGGCAGCCCGGCGGCCGTGGCCGTGCTGCCGCGCCAGCTGCCGGCCGGAGTACGGCATTTCACCGGGCGGGCCGCCGAGCTGGCCGAGCTGGACCGGTTGCTCGGCCAGCGCGGGGAGGGCACGCAAGGCGTGACGATAGCCGCGATCGACGGCACGGCTGGCGTCGGCAAGACGGCACTGGCCCTGCACTGGTCACGCCGGGTGGCTGGGCACTTCCCGGACGGTCAGCTGCACGTGAACCTGCGCGGCTACGACCCGGCCGCTGTCCCTGTCACGCCGGCCGAGGCCATCCGCGGCTTCCTGGACGCCCTGGGCGTGCCGCCCGGTCAGCTTCCGGCGACGCCGGAGGCGCAGGCCGGCCTGTACCGCAGCCTGCTGGCCGGGCGGCGGATGCTCCTGGTCCTCGATAACGCGCGTGACCCCGGCCAGGTCAGGCCGCTGCTGCCGGGCTCGCCTGGCTGCCTGGTGGTGGTCACCAGCCGCACCGTCCTGTCCGGGCTGGCAGCGGCCGATGACGCCCAGCCGGTCTCGCTCGGCTTGCTGCCCGGCCACGAAGCCACGGCGCTGCTGACCGCGCGGCTCGGCGTCAGCCGGGCAGCCGCGGAGCCCGAGGCTGTCCGCCAGATCGTCAGCCTGTGCGCCGGGCTGCCGCTGGCGCTGGCCATCACCGCGGCTCGCGCCGCTGCCCGGCCTCGCCTGCCGCTGGCCGCGCTGGCCGCCGCGCTGGCCTGCGAGCAGGACCGGCTGGATGCGCTGGATACCGGCGAGCAGGCCACCAGCGTGCGCGGAGTGCTCTCCTGGTCCTACCGCCAGCTGAGCGAGCGGGCCGCCCGGATGTTCCGGCTGCTCGGCGCTCATCCCGGACCCGACATCTCGCTGGCGGCCGCGGCCAGCATGTCCGGCACATCCCGCTCGCAGGCCCGGCAGATGCTGGCGGAGCTCACCGCGGCGAGCCTGCTCTCGGAGCACCAGCCGGGCCGGTATGCCTTCCACGACCTGCTCCGGGCCTATGCCGCTGAGCAGGCCCGGGCCTGCGCCGCTGAGCAGGCCCGGACCGGCGGCTCCGAGGCAGGCCGGCGCGCCGCCGTGGCCAGGTTCCTTGATCATTACCTGCACACCGCCCACGCCGCGACCCAGCTCATGGCGCCGGTGGGACACCCGATCGAGCTGGCCGCGGCGCACCCCGGGGTCAGCCCGGAGCAGGTTGCTGACCACGAGGAAGCCCTGGCCTGGTTCCGGGCCGAGCACCAGGTCCTGCTGGCCGTCATCAGCCAGGCCGCCGCCGAGGGCTTCGACGCTCATGCCTGGCAGCTGCCCTGGACGCTCCGCAGCTACCTGGACGGCCAGGGGCACTGGCAGGACTGGGCCGCCGTCAACGAGATCGCGCTGGCCGCCGCCGCGCGACTGGGAGATCACAATGGCCTGGGCTGGACCGAGCACCGGATAGCCCAGGTCTGCAGCCTGTCCGGTGCCGTCGAGGATGGCATCGCGCATAACACCCGCGCACTCGCCCATTTCCGGCTGGCCGGCAATCTGGCGGGCCAGGGCTCCGGCCACATCGGGCTGAGCATCTCGCTGGGCAGGCTCGGCCGACATCGGGCCGCGCTCGGTCACGCCCGGCAGGCCCTGCGGCTGTTCCGCCTCTGCGGCGATCGTATCGGGCTCGCTTACGCGCTGCACCTGACCGGGCTGGCGCACGCCCGGCTCGGCGATGCCCGGCAGGGGCGTGTTCGCTGCCAGGAGGCAGTCGATCTCTACCGGGAACTCGGTGACCCGGGCGGCGTGGCCGATGCCTGGCACAGCCTGGCCTCCGTGCATCACCAGCTCGGCGACTACGAGGAGGCAGTCGCCTGCTATCAGCAGGCCGCGGCGATCTCCGGGGAGCTAGGGGACCGGTGGGGCCAGGCCTACTGCCTGATCAACCTGGGGGACACCCATGAGGCGGCCGGCCGGCCGCTGACGGCCCGCCGGGCGTGGCAGCAGGCGCTGGAGATCATCGGCGACGTGCATCATCCGGACGCGGACCGCATCCGGGCCATGCTGGATGCCGAACCGGCCGCCGTCAGCGGCCCGTGACCTGCGGCGACATCGGCAGCAAAGCACTGGCAAAGCGGCACCTGGCAAACTGGCCTGGCCGGGCGTGACCGCTGCCCGGCCAGGCTCGACGAGCTAGCCGGCCCGCGAGCCTGCCCGTTTCGCCCGCCTCATTCCTGGGCGCCCACAGGGGCTGCGCCGAGGAGTGGCCGGTGCGAGCGCTGGCCGGAGGCCGCGCGATCCAGGTCACCCCGATCCCGGTCATGAGCCTGCCCGGATGCCCGCGGCTGCCCGGATGAGCCGTGACAAAGCCGGATGAGCCGGGAGCTGACGCGGGAGGATAGCGCCGCGAGCTGGCCTGGCCCGCGCTAACCGCGGTCGGCTTCCAGGAACCGGGTGATGACGGGTGCCACCTCGGCCGGGCTGTCCACCAGGGCCAGGTGGCCGCCGCCCCGGACGATGTGCAGCTGCGCGCCGGGTATCAGCGCGGCGATGATCCGGTGGTTGATCAGCGGCGTGACCGGGTCGTCATCGCCGGCGATGACCAGCGTGGGATGGCGGATCATCCACAGGAACGGCAGGCTCGTCCAGCCGATCAGCGGAGCCATCCGGTACAGGCCGGCCCACAGGTTCTTCGGGCGCTTGATGTGCATCGAGCGCACCAGCTCGGGCTCCGTCCGCATGCGGCCGCCGAACATGCTGCCCGCCACCTGCTCCAGTCGCTTGGGGTGGTAGCTGCCCCGCTGCATGAAATGCCACATCGCGATCGGGCTGCCGGGCACCGCGCCGCCGCCGAAGGACGTTGAGACGAGCACCATCCGGCGCAGCCGGCCGGGGTGGGTGATCGCCATCTGCTGGGCGAGGGCGCCGCCGAACGACGCGCCGAGCACGTGCGCGGACTTGATGCCGAGCTCGTCGAGGACGGCGGTGCCGAAGTCCGCCAGCGCCCACATGTTCAGCGGCAGGGCCGGCATCTGGGACTGGCCGATGCCCGGCGGGTCGAACGCGATGGTCTGGAAGCCGGAGAGATGGGGCAGCAGCGACTCCCAGAGCTTGACCTCTCCCCAGATGCCCGAGTAGAGCAGCAGCGGCTCGCCCACCCCGCAGGTCTGGACGTGGATGCGGAGCCCCCTGATGCGCAGCTGCCGGTGCGTGATCTGCATGCCGGAAGCGGCCGGTGTCATGGCGAACCTCCCCGCTCGCTGGTCGACTGCGCTGCGCGGGCTCCGGGGTACCGAGCGCTGACACGGGCCTGCCCGGGTCCGCCGCCCAACTGAGCCAACGAACGGTCGGTCGTCATTATGCGCACTATCGTGCGCTTACCGCAAGGGTCAAAGCAGGCATTGACTCTATAACCGAACGATCGGTAGGCTAATGGCCCCAGGCGCTTCAGGGTCCCGCACGCCCGGACCTGAGGACGGAGAGGCAGTTGGCCTGGTACCAGGAGGCGACGCTCGATGCACACCTTTGCCGAGCCGCTCAACCGGGCCGTGCGGATCGCGCCCGACGCCTGCGCCGTCGTCAGTGACGGCCGTCAGCGCAGCTACGCCGAGCTCGGCGCGCGGTGCCGCCGCCTGGCCGGCGCGCTGCGCGGCCTCGGGCTCGCGCCCGGCGACCGGGTGGGAGTCATCAGCCTGAACTCCGACCGGTACCTCGAGCTGTACCTGAGCGTGCCGGCCGCCGGATTCGTGCTGGTCCCGGTGAACTCACGGCTGGCCGACGCGGAGATGCGGGCCATTCTCGAAGACGCGGGCGTCAGCGTGCTGTTCACCGACGCCGACCGCCCGGCTGCGTCGGCTGCCGGGCGCGCGCTGAGCCTCCCGGACGATTACGAGGAACTGATCGCGGGCGCGGACGAGGTGCCGCTGGGCGAGGGAGTCACCGAGAGCGACCTGGCGGTGCTGTTCTATACATCGGGGACCACCGGCGCGGCCAAGGGCGCCATGCATACCCATCGCACCCTGGTCTCCAGCGGCCTGCACTTCATGGCGACCTGGCCATTCGACGCGGCGACGCGGTGGCTGGTGGCCTCCCCGATGTTCCATACCGGGGGGACGCTGGCCATGCTCGCGACCGTCTGGGCCGGCGGCACCCACGTGATGATGCCGAGCTTCAATCCCGACCTTGCTCTTGACCTGATCGAGCAGCAGGCGGTGACCCACACGCTGCTCGTACCGACGATGCTGGCCGCCGCCGCCGCCGCGCAGTCCGGCTGCCCGCGAGACGTCAGCTCGCTGCGGTACCTGAGCCACGGCGCGTCGCCCATCGCCACCGAGACCCTCCAGCGAGTGCGGCGCGCCTTTCCCGAGGCCGAGCTGCTGCATGTCTACGGCACCACCGAGACGACGCCGATCACCACGCTGCTGCCGCACGAGGAAGCCATCGTCGGCACGCCGCTGGATCGCTCCTGCGGCCAGCCGGCGGTCGGCGTGGACCTGCGGATCGTCGACCGCTCCGACACCGAGGTTCCGCTGGGCGTGGTCGGCGAGATCGTCGTCCGCAGCCCCAGCGTGATGACCGGATACTGGCGCAAGCCGGCTGAGTCGGCCGAGGTGCTGGCAGGCGGCTGGTACCACACCGGTGACCTCGGCTACCAGGACAAGGAGTCCTACCTGTTCCTCGTTGACCGGGCCAAGGACATGATCGTCAGCGGCGGCGAGAATATCTACTCCACGGAGGTGGAGTCGGCTCTTGCGGCGCACCCGGCCGTGACCGAGGTAGCGGTCTTCGGGGTTCCCGATGAGCGCTGGGGCGAGGCGGTGTACGCGATCGCCGTGGTATCGGGGCCCCTGGTGACGGCGGACGAGCTGATGGTCCACTGCCGCGGCCGGATCGCCGGGTTCAAGGTGCCCAGTCACCTGGAGCTGCGGACCGAGCCGCTGCCCAAGTCGGCGGCCGGCAAGATCCTCAAGCGCGACCTGCGCAACCCGCACTGGGCCGGGCGGCAGGCCCAGGTCCAGGGAGGCTAGCCGATGCGCAGCACGATGCCGGACTTCCCGCTCACGATCGGCCACATCTTCGAGCACGGCCGCAGCAATTACGGCGACAGCGAGGTCGTCACCAGCCACGGCGGCAGCGTGCGCCGGATCGAGTTCGAGGCCCTGGCGCAGCGGGCCGGGCAGCTGGCCGCCGGGCTCCGGCGGCTCGGCGTGCAGCCGGGCGACCGGGTCGCCACCTTCGCCTGGAACGCCCAGGAGCATCAGGAGGCTTACTTCGCCGTGCCGTGCATGGGCGCGGTCCTGCACACGATCAACATCCGGCTCTTCCCCGAGCAGATCCGCTACATCGTCGGCCATGCCGAGGATACGGTCATGCTGGTGGACGCGAGTCTCGCGGCTGTGCTGGCCCCGATCGCGGCGGAGCTGCCGGGCGTCCGGCACCTGATCGTCTTCGGCGAGGGCGACCGCTCGGGCCTGCCCGGCGCGATCGACTACGAGGAACTGCTCGCATCGGAGCGGCCCGGCTACTCGTGGCCGGAACTGGCGGAGTCGTCGGCCGCCGCGATGTGCTACACGAGCGGTACCACCGATCAGCCCAAGGGCGTGGTGTACAGCCACCGCTCCACGTTCCTGCACTCGCTGGGGGTGTGCTCGGGCGAGGCGCTGGCGCTCAGCCAGCGCGACCGCATCCTGCCGGTGGTGCCGATGTTCCACGGCAACGCCTGGGGCCTGCCGTACGCCGGCTGGCTGGTCGGGGCCGACCTGCTGCTGCCGGGCCGCTTCATCCAGGCCGATCAGCTCGCCTGGTTCATCGCAGACCAGAAGGCTACCCTCGCGGCCGCCGTCCCCACCGTCTGGTACGACGTGCTCGCGCTCGACCCTGCCACCGTTGACCTTTCCTCGCTGCGGTTGCTCATGTGCGGCGGCGCCGCGGTCCCGCGCAGTCTGATCGAGGCCTACCAGGAGCGGCTGGGAGTGCAGGTCGTCCAGGGCTGGGGCCTCACCGAGACCAGCCCCGTCGCGTCCCTGGCCTGGCCGCCGAAGCATGTCCCCGCGGAGCGCGCCATCGAGTACAGGTCGACCGCGGGCCGCGTGCTCGGCGGCGTCGAGGTCCGGATCGTGGCCGACGACGGCCGGGTGCTGCCGCGGGACGGGCAGGCCGTCGGCGAGATCGAGGTGCGCGGGCCGTGGGTGACCGGCGGCTACTACCGCGACCCGGACCCGGCGAAGTTCCGCGGCGGATGGCTGCGCACCGGCGACGTCGGGCGGATCGACGGCCACGGCTATGTCACCATCACCGACCGCGCCAAGGACGTGATCAAGTCAGGCGGCGAGTGGATCTCCACCCTGGAGCTGGAGTCCGCGCTGCTCTCGCACCCGGCCGTCAGCGAGGCCGCGGTCATCGCGGCGCCCGACGAGCGGTGGGGCGAGCGGCCGCTGGCCTGCGTTACCCCGGCCCCCGGCCAGTCCGTCAGCCCGGAGGAGCTGCGCGTGCATTTGTCCGGCCGGGTGGCGAGGTGGTGGCTGCCGGAGCGCTGGGCGTTCATCGAGCAGGTTCCCCGCACGAGCGTCGGCAAGCACGACAAGAAGCTGCTGCGCGCGCATTACGCCGGGGGCGCGCTGGACGTCGTGGTCAGCGGCGGGCCGGCCCGGCCGGGCCGGACAGCGGCCAGGCTGGGGAGCCTGCGCCGGCACAGAACGGGCCAGCGCGGCCGCCGGCCACGGACGTCACCGGATCAGGGAGCTAAGCCATGCCAGAAGCCGTGATCGCCGCGATCGGCCGGAGCCCGATCGGCCGGGCCGCCAAGGGCTCACTCGTCGATCAGCGGCCCGATGATCTCGGTGCCTACATCGTCGGCCAGGTGCTGCAGCAGATACCGCAGCTCGACGCCAGCCAGATCGACGATGTCATCTGCGGCTGCGCGCTGCCGGGCGGCGAGCAGTCACACAACATCGGCCGCATCATCAGCCTGCTGGCCGGCCTCGGGGCGCCGGGGACCACGGTGAACCGCTACTGCTCCTCCTCCCTGCAGGCGACCCGGATGGCCTTCCACGCGATCCGGGCAGGCGAGGGGGACGCCTTCGTCTGCGTCGGCGTCGAGTCCAGCACGCGCTCGCCATTCGGCGTCTTCGCCGATCAGCCCGAGACCCGCAATCCGCGGCTGTCCGGCGGCAACAGCGAGGGCCTGCCCGAGGCCTACATCAGCATGGGCGAGACCGCCGAGAACGTGGCCGACAAGTACGGCATCAGCCGTGAGGCGATGGACCGCTATGCGGCGCAGAGCCAGAGCCGGGCCGTCAGGGCGCAGCAGGACGGGACCTTCGCGGGCGAGATCATTCCGGTCCCGCTGGCCGGCGGAACCATGCTGACCCTCGATGACGGCCCCCGGCCGGGCACCACGGAGGAGAAGCTAGCCGGGCTCAAGCCGGTGTTCCGCGAGGACGGCCGGATCACCGCGGGCAACTCCTGTCCGCTGAACGACGGCGCGGCAGCCGCCGTGGTGATGTCGGAGGCGCTGGCCGCGCGGCTGGGAATCCGGCCGATCGCCCGGATCATCTCGACCGGGGTCAGCTCGGTGGAGCCGGAGCTGATGGGTCTCGGGCCCATCGAGTCGACCCGGCAGGCGCTGAGCCGGGCCGGGATGACCATCGGCGACGTGGACATCGTCGAGATGAACGAGGCGTTCGCCGCCCAGGTCATCCCGTCCGCCGAGGGCATCGGCGTTGACCCGTTCAGCGCGAAGCTGAACCCGCTGGGCGGCGCGATCGCGCTGGGCCACCCGTTCGGGATGACCGGGGTCCGCATCCTCAGCACGCTGCTGAACGGCCTGCGCAGCCGGGATCAGGCGATCGGCCTGGAGACCATGTGCGTGGGCGGCGGCCAGGGCATGGCCATGATCGTAGAGAGGCTCTCATGATGGATAGCGGCGACAAGGTCGTCCTGCCCGGCAGCCCGTCCAACGGGCATCACGGCGGTGCGCGGCCGCCCGAAGCGCAGGCCCAGCTGCCCGAAGCGCAGGCCCAGCTGCCCGTGGCGCAGGCCCAGCTGCCCGTGGCGGCCGGGCCGCCCGCGGGCGCAGCGGCGGCTGAGCACGGCGAGCTCGCGGAAGGCGCGGCTGGCCTCGCGGGCGGCGCTGACGCGCTGCTCGGGCCGAGCCCGTTCGTCGGCCTCGGCCTCCGCGAGGCACTCGGCGGCCTGCGCTCGCTCGGCGCTCATGCGCTGCGGGAGCCGCTGTCCCTGGTGCAGGGCCTGCCGCGGACCGGGCGGGCTCGCCCGCATCGGGCTCGGCAGCTCGCCGGTCGGGCCGGCCAGGGCCGACAAGCGCTTCGCCGATCCAGCGTGGGACGAGAACCTGCTGCTGCGCCTGGCTCATGCAGGCCTACCTGTATCTCGGCTCCGAAGTGGACGGCTTTGTCGACGGTCTCGGTATCGAGGGCCAGAACGCGGAGCGGGTGCGCTTCCTGCTCGGCCTGCTCCGGGAGGCCATGGCGCCGACCAACAGCCTGCTGACCAACCCGGCCGCGATCAAGCGCTGCATCGAAACCGGCGGCGGCAGCCTGCTGAGCGGCCTCGGCAACTGGGTCAGCGACCTGCGCCACAACCACGGCATGCCGCTGCAGGTCGACCGCGCGCCCTTCCGGGTCGGCGAGAACCTGGCCGTGACGCCCGGCTCGGTCATCCACCGCACCGAGGTGTTCGAGCTGATCCACTACGCGCCGCAGAGCACGGCCGTGCACGCGCGCCCCCTGCTGGTCGTGCCCCCGCAGGTGAACAAGTACTACGCGCTGGATCTCGCGCCCGGCCGCAGCATGTATGAGTACCTGCTGCGCGATGGCTTCCAGCTGTTCAGCATCAGCTGGCGCAACCCGACGGCCGCGCAGCGCGACTGGGACATCGACACCTACATGCGGGCCATCCTGGAGGCGGTGGACGTGGTCCGCGAGGTCTCCGGCTCGCCGGACGTCAACGTGATGGGCGGCTGCGCGGGGGGGATGATGGTCGCGATGGCGACCGCGCTGCTCGCGGCCAGGGACGACCAGCGCGTCCATACCGCGACCATGGTCGTCACGCTGCTCGACTGCGACACCGACGGGCAGATCCTGCTCTTCGCGACGCCCGCGTCCATGGCGGCGGCGAAGAAGGCCTCGCAGCTGCGCGGCGTGCTGGACGGCTGGCAGATGGCGCAGATCTTCGCCTGGCTGCGGCCGAATGACCTGGTCTGGAACTACTGGGTGAACAACTACCTGCTCGGCCGCAGGCCGCCGGCCTTTGACATCCTGGCCTGGAACGCCGACACCACCCGGCTGGCCGCCCGGTTCCACCACCAGCTGCTCGACATCGTGGCCGGCAACCAGCTGACCCATCCGGGCGCCCTGCAGGTGCTGGGAACCCCGATCGACCTGTCGCGGATTACCTGCGACACCTATGTCGCGGCCGGTCTGACCGACCACATCACGCCCTGGCAGACCTGCTACCGCACGACCCAGCTGGTGTCCGGCAACACGCAGTTCGTGCTGTGCTCGAGCGGCCACATCCAGACGGTGGTGGCCGCGCCCGACCATCCGCGGCTCGGCTACTTCGTCAATCCGGCCACGCCGGCCAGGGAGCAGGACTGGAAGGCCGACGCGCAGCGGCACGAGGGGTCGTGGTGGGAGCACTGGTCCGGCTGGCTGGCCGAGCGCTCAGGCGAGAAGGTCCCGGCCGCCGCCGCAGTCGGCAGCGACCGGTACCCGCCGGGAGAGGCCGCCCCCGGCACGTACGTATTCCAGTGACAGAGCGCGGATTCTCAGCGCGAGGGGCGTATTCCGGCGCGGGATGGCGTCTTCCGGCGAGACGGGAGATTTCCCTGTGCCGGGGCGGTATTCAGGCCCGGACCGGACCCATTCCGCTGAGCAGGATGGACATCATTCTCGCGGTGACGTCATCAACGTCGGTCTCGTCGCTAAACTAGGTATACGCCCAGTTCGCGACGGACAGCAGAATCAGCGTGGCGTCCTGCAGGTCGAGATCGCCGCGCAGGTCCCCCGATTGGACCGCGGTCGCGATGACCTGGTAAATGCGCTGCTCGTAGCGCCGCCTTTCCTCGACGAAAACGGCGCGGGACTCGCACCGCTGCCAGTCGCGCCGGGCCTGCCGCGTGGCCGGCCGGGCCCGGCCCGGTACCACTGCGTCCCGGCCCGGCGCCCGTGCGACCCGTAACCGCGCGGAAACATGGAGCGCGCACAATGGGGCGATGGCGCCACGTCTGATCCGGATCGGGTGCGATTTCACCTATGTGGCGCAGATCAACACGCCGGTCATTTTCCAGGTGCAGCCGCTGCCGTCCGCGGACGTTGCCGTCGAGCAGGAGCGGTGGCAGTGCGAGCCGCGCATGGACATGCACCGCTATACAGATCTGTACGGCAACCCGTGTACCCGGGCGGTGCTGCCCGCGGGCCGGTCGAGCTTCCGTTACAGCGCGCTGGCCGCTGTCCCCGACGCCGAGGAGGACGCGGACAAGGACGCGCCGGAGCGCCCGCCCGCCGACCTGCCCGATGACACGCTGATCTACACGCTGCCCAGCCGCTACTGCCTGCCGGACGTGCTCGGTAACGAGGCATGGTCGCGGTTCGGCGCGCTGGCGCCCGGCTACGGCCGCATCCAGGCGATCTGCTCGCACGTCCATGAGCACCTGGAATTCCAGTACGGCAGCTCGACCGCGCTGTCGACGGCCGCGGACGTCAACGCGGCGGGCCGCGGGGTCTGCCGGGACTTCGCGCACCTGGCCATCTCGTTCTGCCGCGCGCTGAACATTCCCGCGCGGTACGTCTTCGGCTACCTGCCGGACCTGGACGTACCGCCGGACCCGGCCCCGATGGACTTCGCGGCCTGGATGGAAGTCTGGCTGGGCGAACGGTGGTGGACGTTCGACCCCCGCAACAACGCACGGCGCAAGGGGCGCATCGTGATCGGCCGGGGCCGGGACGCCTCCGACGTTGCGATGGCCACCACATTCGGCGGGCCGCTGCTGGAGACGATGGCGGTCCAGGCGGAGGAGGCGACGCCATGATGCTCGATGACCAGGTGCTGAGCGCCCCCCTGCTCGACCATCATGGCCTCGACCTCGACTCGGCCAGCCGGATCAGCTACGTGCTCGAGCAGAGCTTCCGGTACGAGTACGACGCGCCGGTCGAGTCGCTGCGGCAGCGGCTGGTCGTGGTGCCCAGGGCCCGGCACGGCAGCCAGTACCGCCGCGCGCACCTGCTGCAGGTCAGCGGGGCCCGGGCCAGCCGCCGGCTACGCCGGGACTCGCGCGGCAACGTGGTCGCGCTGCTGCAGGCCGAGCGGGTGGCACGTGCCGTCGAGTTCCGGGTCGCCGCTCTGATCGAGCGGGTCCGCGACGACGGTCCCGAGGTGCTTCCCGCGCACGCCCTGAGCAGCCCTGGCCTGCTGCGGCCCACCCGGCTCACCGCCGCGGACGAGCGGCTGCGAGCCCTCGCCGCTGACCTGCCCGCGAGCGCCGGCCCGCTGGAGCAGGCGGAGCAGATCTGCGACCTGGTGCACGCGGCCATCGGCTACGAGTTCGGCCCGACGTCGGTGCGCACCCCGGCCGCCGAGGCCCTGGCCATCGGCCGCGGGGTGTGCCAGGACTTCGCGCACGTGATGCTCGCGCTCTGCCACATCGTCCGGCTGCCCGCCCGGTACGTGTCCGGTCACCTGCTCGGCCAGGGCGGCACCCATGCCTGGGTCGAGGCGATCGTGCCCGCCGCAACCGGAGCGGTCGCCGTCGCGTTCGACCCGTGCAACGGGCGCCGGGCGAACAGCGGCTACGTGACCGTCGCCACAGGCCGCGACTACTCCGATGTCGCCCCGACGTCTGGCTCCTACCTCGGCACCTCGCGCGGCAGCCTGACGACGTCCCGCCGGGTCGGCGTCCTCGCCGCGGCCTGACCGCCCGCACCACGGCGGCCCGCGGCGCAGCCGCGGTGCCGCGTGTAACAACGCCGCAACATGCCGCGTTTAGGCTGCGGCAATGACGGACATCTTCGACACCTATCAGCTTGCGGCTGCCTGGGACGAGATGTTCGAGCGGCCCGGCCAGCCGCGGGCGCCCTACCAGGCTCTGCTCGCCGCGCTGCAGCCCATGGATCCGGGTGAGCTGCGCTACCGGGCGGACCAGATGCTCAGCGCCTTCACCGACCGCGGGGTGACCTTCGGCTACGCCGGGGAGGAGCGGCCCTTCCCGCTGGACCTGATTCCCCGCATCATCGACGCGGCGGAATGGGACAGCGTCGCGCGCGGGGTGCGGCAGCGGGTACTGGCGCTGGAGGCATTCCTGGCTGATGTCTACGGCCCCGGCAACGCCTTCGCCGACGGCGTGCTGCCGTGGCGGGTGGTGTTCACCTCTCAGCAGTTCCGCCGGGAGGCGCACGGCCTGATGCCGCCGAACGGCGTGCGGGTGCACATCGCGGGCATCGACCTGGTCCGGGACGAGCAGGGCAGGTTCTGCGTGCTGGAGGACAACGTCCGCATCCCCTCGGGGGTCAGCTATGTCGTGGAGAACCGCCTGGCCATGACCAGGACGTTCCCGGCCCTGTTCGCCGAGCAGCACGTGCAGCCGGTCGATGAGTACCCGGCGCGGCTGCTGGCCGCGCTGCGCGCCGCCGCGCCGGAGCGAGCGCGCGACCCCGTGGTCGTCGTGCTGACGCCGGGCGTGTACAACGCGGCGTACTTCGAGCACACCCTGCTGGCCCGGCTGATGGGAGTCGAGCTGGTCGAGGGACGGGACCTGGTCTGCACCGGCAACCAGGTCTTCGTCCACACGACGCAGGGCAACCAGCCGGTCGACGTGATCTACCGGCGGGTCGACGATGACTTCCTGGATCCGCTGCATTTCATGCCCGGCTCGGTCATCGGCTGTCCCGGCCTCCTCAATGCCGCCCGGGCGGGCAACGTGACGATCGCGAACGCGGTGGGCAACGGGGTGGCCGACGACAAGCTGCTCTACACCTACGTGCCCGACCTGATCCGCTACTACATGGGGGAGGAGCCGCTGCTGCCGAGCGTCGAGTCATACCGGCTGGATGATCCCGAGATGCTCGACTGGGTGCTGGGCCGGCTCGACCAGCTGGTGCTCAAGCCCGTCAACGGGGCCGGCGGCAGCGGCATCGTCATCGGCCCGCACGCGGACGAGCGAACGCTGGCGGAACTGCGCGGGCACGTGGCGGCATGGCCCCGGAACTGGATCGCGCAGCGCCCGGTGGCGCTGTCAACCGCCCCGGTCCTGATCAACGAGCGGCCGGCCCCGCGCCACATCGACCTGCGGCCGTTCGCTGTCAACGACGGCAGCGACGTGTGGCTGCTGCCCGGCGGCCTGACCAGGGTGGCGCTGCAGGAGGGCGCCCTCGTCGTCAATTCCAGCCAGGGCGGCGGCTCCAAGGACACCTGGGTGCTGGCCAATGGCGAGCGGCCGCCCGCTGGCCCTGTCCCCCAGCAGGTGCCGGCCGCTGCGCACGCCGCCCGTAGCACCGCTGGCCGCCGGCAGAGCGGCCCCGGGTCGGAGCAGCAGCAATGATCGGCCCAGCAGCAATGAGAGGCGGCACGGCCACCCGCAGCGCGCTGCTCAGCCGCATCGCCGAGACCCTGTTCTGGACCGGGCGCTACATCGAGCGCGCGGACGATACGGCCCGGATGGTCGATGTCTACGTGCATCGCATGCTGGAGGAGTCACGGGCGGAGGAGGACGCGGGCTGCAGCGCCCTGCTGGCCGTGCTCGGGATGCCGCCGCCGCGGGATGCGCGGCTGGACATCGGGATCACGCTCGAGCAGCTCGCATACGACCCGGCCAATCCGAGCGCCATCTGCGGCGCCGTGCTGGAAGCCCGGTCGGGCGCGCGCAGCATGCGCGGGGTGATCTCCAGCGAGATGTGGGAATGCCTGAACGTGACCGGGCTCGGGCTGCCGGGGCAGCGCCGGGCCGCCGAGCGGCTCGGCCCGCACGTCTACCTCCGGTTCGTCCGGGAGCGGGCGGCCCTCTTCTTCGGGCTGGCCGACTCGACGATGAGCCACGACGATGCCTGGCGGTTCCTGGTGCTCGGCCGCAGCCTGGAACGGGTCGACATGACGGCCAGGCTGCTGCTCGCCCGCATGCCTGCCTCGGCTTACGAGCTCGGCTGGCCGATGCTGCTGCGCGCCTGCGGCGCCTACGAGTCGTTCATCCGCACGAGCAACTGGACCGGCGGCTCCCGTGAGGTCGCCGAATTCCTGATGCTGGACCATCTGTTCCCGCGATCGGTGCTGCATTCGCTGGGCATCGCCGAGGAATGCCTGACCGCCCTGGATCCGGACCGGGCCGGGCTCAGCGAGCAGGCCAGGCGGCCGATCGGGCTGATGCGGACCCGGCTCGAGTATGCCGACCCGCAGCTGCTGCCCGAGCAGCTGCCCGAGCTGCTGGCCGCGCTCCAGCAGACCTGCCTGCAGGCCAGCGAGGCCGTCGCCGCGCGCTATTTCACCTGCGCGCCACCGGTGGTGTGGGAACAGGAAGCATGAGCGCGGGCTGGCGGCTGAAGATCGTGCACCAGACGCAGGTGCGCTATCACGGATCGGCCCGCGCGTCCTATAACGAGGCCCGCATGACGCCGCCCACGCTGCCGCGCCAGTCGGCCCTGGAGACCAGCGTCTCGATCGATGACCCCGCGCCGATCTGGGCCTACACCGATTACTGGGGCGCGCTGGTCAGCTCCTTCGACGTCCAGGCAGCGCATCGGGAACTCGTGATCCGGGCCGAGGCCACGGTAGAGACCCGGCCGGTGCCGCGGCCGGCCCGGCCGCTGGAGTGGGCCGTGCTGCGCGAGCGGGCGGCCGCGGGCCGGCTGCAGGAATACCTGCGGCCGACCACCCGCACCGCCATCGACCCGGCGCTGGCGGCGCGGGCACGGCAGCGCACCGCCGGTGCCGATCCGTTCGAGGCCGCGGCGGAGATCGCGTCCTGGGTCAGCGACCGGGTCGCCTACGTGCAGGGCGCGACCGGGGTCCAGACCAGCGCTCAGGAGGCCTGGGATCAGGGCCAGGGCGTCTGCCAGGACATGGCACACCTCACCGTCGCGCTGCTGCGCGAGATCGGGCTGCCGGCCCGTTACGTATCGGGCTACCTGCATCCGCAGCCTGACGCGGCGCCGGGCGATCAGACGGCGGGCCAGAGTCACGCCTGGGTGGAGTACTGGACCGGTGAGTGGGTGGCCTGCGACCCGACCAACCAGGCGCAGGTCGCCGAGCGTCATGTCCTGGTGGCGGCCGGCCGGGACTACGGCGACGTCCCGCCGCTCAAGGGCATCTACCACGGCGCCCCCAGCAGTACCATGACCGTCACCGTCGGCGTGACCCGGCTGGCCTAGCGGCAGCGCCCGCGACGGCGCCTCCCGGGCGGGGGCGCGAGTGCCCGGCGAGTCCGTTTTCGTCGGTTATGAAGCTGATATGGTCACAGGGCAGGACTGCTGTGGCTATGCGGAGAGGGCTGGGGCGGTGACCGATGCAGGGCACATCGGCGGCGAGTCGCCCGCCGCGCGGCCTCGTCCGGCCGGGTCCCGTTCCGCGCCCGGTCAGGCCGGCAGTGCCGTGGCTGGCCCGCCGGGGGCCGAGATCCAGTGGCGGCGCCCGTCGCCGCGGCTGCTGAGCGCGCGGCGCCTGCAGGCCGCGCTGGTCACGGTGCCGGCCGCGCTCGTTGCGGGCCTCTGCTTCGGTCTCGCTGGATCGCTGGCCGCCGGCCTCGCCGCCGGGCTCGGCATGGTGGTGATCGGCTTGCTCGGGGAGCGCTTCCTGGCCCGGCGAGTCGCGGCCTGGGGCTATGCCGAGCGGGACGACGACCTGATGGTCCGCCGCGGGGTGCTGATCCGCCGCCAGTCGGTCATCCCCTACGGCCGGATGCAGTTCATCGACGTCACGGCCGGCCCGGTGGAGCGGAGCCTCGGGCTCGCGACCGTGCGGATGCACACCGCCGCCGCGGCCAGCGATGCCCGCATTCCTGGCCTGGACAGGGCCGATGCCGCGCGGCTGCGCGACCAGCTCGCCGCCATCGGCGAAGCGCAGGCAGCGGGACTGTGACCGCTCCGCCGGCCGACAGCTCTCCGCCGGCCGACAGCTCTCCGCCGGCCGACAGCTCTCCGGCGGCGGGCGGCTCGCCTCCGGCGGCGGCCGACTTCGCCGCCTGGCATCGGCTGCACCCGCTGTCGCCGCTGGTCCGGGCCGGGCGGCATCTGGCCTCGGTGATGGTCGTGGTGCTCGCGCTCCTCTTCGCCAACCACAACGGCGACGGCGGCGACCTGGTGGTGAACCTCGTCGTGGTCGGGCTGGTGCTCGGCGCCGGGGTGGTGAGCTGGATCGTCACCCGCTGGCAGGTCGCCGACGGCGTGCTGCGGATCGAGACCGGCCTGGTGCGGCGCCAGTCGCGGCGCTTCCCGCTTGCCCAGGTGCAGGCCATCGACGTGGTCCAGTCCGGGCTGGCCAGGGTGCTCGGGCTGGCCGAGCTGCGGCTGCGGATGGCAGGCGCCGACTCATCCGGCGGCCGCCTGGCCTCGCTGCCGCGCGCGGACGCCGAGCAGCTCCGGCACCGGCTGCTCGCCATGGTGCAGGCCACCGGCCAGGCGGCGGCAGGCTCGCCCGCCGGGCTGCCGGGCACGGCCGTCAGCGCCGCGGCGCCGGGCCTCGCGGCTGGCCCCGAGCGGCAGCTGTTCCGGGTGCGGCCGGGACGGCTGGCGGCGGCCATCGCGCTCAGCCGGACCGGCGCCGTCGCGGCCATCGCGGTGGCCCTGGTGGCCGGCGTCGTGGAGCTGACCCATCAGCCCGGCGTCCTTGCTTCCCTGCTGCCGATCGCCATCGGAGTCGTGCTGGGAGTCTGGCGCCAGTTCAACGGCGACTTCGGGACCGTGGTCGCCGCGGCGCCGGACGGGCTGCGGCTGCGATCCGGGCTGGTGCAGACCACGGCCGAGACCATCCGGCCCGGCCGGGTCCAGGGGGTTCGCCTGGTCGAGCCGCTGGTCTGGCGGGCATTCGGCTGGTGCAGGCTCGAGGTGGATGTGGCCGGGCCGAAGCAGCGTCACGAGAACCGGTCGGAGTCGCAGCGCCTGCGAGCGCTGATCCCCGTCGGGTCGCGCGCGGAGGCTGATCAGGTGATCGGCGAGCTGCTGAGCACGCGGCCGGTCCCGGCGCTGCGCGCCCCTCGCGCGGCCCGGTGGAAGGCGCCGCTGACCTATCACTTCCTGGCCTGGGGCGGGAACGACCGCTATGTCGCGGCCTCGCGCGGCCGGGTCTGCCGGAAGACAACCTGGGTCCCGCTGGAGAAGGTGCAGAGCGTCCGCTGGGTGCAGGGACCCGTCCAGCGCCGGCTCGGGCTGGCCTCGGTGCGGCTGGATGTCGCGGGCCGGCGGGTGACCGCGAGCATCGAGGATCGCGGCACCGCGGAGGCCGATGAGATCTTTGCCCGGCTGCCGGGGCTGGCCCGTCAGGCCCGGGCGCGCTGACGCGACTGGCCAGGTTAGTAGCGCCACCCGCGTGATGACTGACCGGGCAGGCAGCGGCTACCGCTGCAGCAGCTCGTTGGACGGCAGGGCGCGCGGGGCGCGCAGCTTCTCCGCCTGCCGCGCGCCCACCACGGTCAGCCCGGCCGGGTCCAGCGGGCCGACCTGGACCGGCACGTGCGCCAGATAAGGGTCATCTGCCATCGTCGCCATCGCCGCGTCGAGATCCTGGGTCGTGAACTCGGCATCGAGATGGGCATCGGGGACCTCCGCCAGCAAGGCGTCCGAACCTGACTCCATGCTGTCCCCCCGTCTGCAGCGGTCGCCGAGAACGACGCCGTGCTGATCCATACCCGCTGATCAGGTCGGCAGGACGGTGAGCTCCAGGTAGATCCGCTCGCCCTGAGAGCCCGGATTGCGGCGCAACGCCCGCACTGCGCGCTCGGCCCAGATGATCGCTCTCAGCTGCAGGCCGTACTTGGCGACGAAGCGGCTCCAGATCTCCGGCCGGGACTCGGCGGGAATGATCACGGCCCGCGCCCGGACGGCAGGCCCGGTGACCGTGCCCCGCGCGGTGCAGGGGGCCAGCAGCACGTCGGGATTGTTCCTGACCCGCTTGGCCTTGCCGGTCTGCGAGCCAGTCCAGACGTACAGGTGATCAGGGCCAGCCGCTACCCACACGGGGGTCGGGACGGGCGTGCCGTCCCGGCGGAAGGTCGTCAGGCTGACGTAACGCGCACTGCCGGGATCTGCCATGAGGCCACCGTAGGGCCAGATCGCCGTTCCGGCCCTGCCATCTGGAACGGGATGCGCTGGACGCGGCCGGGAGCTGGATCGAGGAGAGCCGCCGGGTCTGGGCGCAGCGGTTCGATCAGCCGGACGGGCACCTGCGCGACATCCAGCGGGCGCCGGCTCCGCCGGCTCAGAAAGACGCGAAGAGATCAGCTCAGGAGGGAAGGGCCCATGAGTGACCAGAGCGCGGCACCGGGCGAGCTCGTCTTCACCCGGATCCTCGAGGCTCCGCGAGAGCTCGTGTTCCGCTGCATGATCGAGCCGGAGCACCTGACCCACTTCTGGGGACCGGCCAATCAGTCGGGGCCAATCAAACGATCGTTGGGGAGCAGCGTTGCTGACTACTCTGCGCGGCATGCCCTAGACTGTCAACCAATCGTTCGGTTGGCTTCCGCGGCGGGTCGATCGGTGACCGAGCCGGAGGACGCAGTGGACCTGGTGACGGAGCTCAGCACCACTGGCACCGCGTGGCAGCCGCGGCGGCTCGCTGCCGTGGAGGTCGAGCTACCCGGCGGCGTCACCCCGCCCGGAACCCGCGGCCGGATCCTGCGGGCCGCGCTCGGGCTCTTCTCCGAGCTTGGCTTTCACGGCACCTCGATCCGGCAGATCGCGTCCGGTGTGGGCATTAACCCGGCCACGCTGTACGCGCACTATCCGTCCAAGGAGCACATCCTCGCGGAGCTGGTGCTGCTGGGGCACCAGGAGCTTCTCCGCGTGCCTGGACGACGCGCTGGCCTCGGCGGGGCCGGATCCGGCCGCACGGCTCGCCGCGCTGGTCCGCGCCCAGGTGCTGGTGCATGCTGAGTTTCCGCTGCTGGCGGTCGTGGCCAATACCGAGCTGCACGTGCTCTCCGGGCCGCACGCCGCCGCGCCGCTTGAGCTGCGGGCCCGCTGCCGTGACCTGCTGGTCGGCGTGCTAGCCGAGGGTGACGCCAGCGGCGCCTTCGCCATGGTCGACCCGGTCCTGACCGGGATCGCCCTGGGCGGCCTCGGCATGCAGGTGGCCCACTGGTTCGGACCCGATCAGCCTTACAGCGGGCAGCAGGTCGCCGACGCCTACGCTGCCCTCGCCCTGCGCATGGTCGGCGCTCGCCGCACGGTGACACCGAAGGCCGGGCCGCGGAAGAACGAGACACCGAAGAACGAGACACCGAAGAACGAGACACGGAAGAAGAAGTGATCACCATGGACACGCCAGCCAGGACCCATGACGCCGCGGTGACGGGCGGCACGCTGCGAGTGCTCTCCTGGGGCGCAGGCCCCCGGCCCGTGATCGCCGTGCACGGCATCACCGGCAACGCGTCCTGCTGGCAGCCGGTGGCCCGCGCGCTTCCGGACGAGTGCACGCTCTATGCCGTCGACCTGAGGGGCCGCGGTCACAGCGCGGCGCTGCCCGGCCCGTACGGCTTCGGCCAGCACGTCGCCGACCTGCGCGCCGCCGTGCTCGCGCTCGGCCTGGACCGGCCGGTCCTGGTCGGCCACTCGCTGGGCGCGTATGTCGCGCTGCTCGCCGCGGACGCTGATCCGGGGATGTTCAGCCGGCTCGTGCTCGTGGACGGCGGCCTGCCGCTGCCGGTCCCGCCCGATGCCGACCTCGACCAGCTGCTCGCGGTCAGCCTCGGTCCTGCCCTGGCCCGGCTGTCGGAGACGTTCCCGACTCCCGAGGCGTACGTTCAGTTCTGGCGCGCTCATCCGGCCCTGACCGGGGCCTGGACCGACGACGTCGAGCAGTACGTGCGCTACGACCTGGCGGGCGAGCCCGGCCGGCTGCACTCGCGCGTGGTGCCCGAAGCGGCGCGCGGCGACGGACGGGACCTGCTCGGCTCCGCCGACCGCGTCACGGCCGCACTCCGGCACCTCGGCCAGCCGGGCTATCCCGGCCAGCCGGGCCATCCCGTCCCGCTGCTGCGGGCGCCGGCCGGCATGTTCGGCCAGCCGCCCGGCGTCATCCCCGAGGAACTCGCCGCGTTCTGGCAGGAGCAGATACCGGCGCTGGCCGTCCAGACCATCCCGGCGACCAATCATTACACCATCTTGTTCGACCAGGCAGCGGCCAAGATTGTCGCCGGGCAGCTCGTTTCGGAATGATCGCGGGTGCCGCCTGCCCGGAGCGGGCCGCGCCGGGCGGCGGGCGCGAGCAGCCGCCTGATTGGGGCCTATAGGCCGGGGATCGGCCCCGCAAGGGCGCTCGAGGTATCAATCTGGATAAGTCAGCGCTCGGATGCTGCGGCTGCCTGAGTGCTATGGAAAGATCGGCTGGTCGTGGCTAGGCAGTGATTCTGACGATATGAGGGCTAGCGTCGCTGTCCGGTTGGAGCCGTCTCCCGGGAGGACCTGTTTAATGTTCAGAGGAGCCACCAAGTGGCGAAGCCGGATCGGCGGCGCGGCCACGCTGCCCGTGGTCGCCGCGATGGTCGCGGGGGCGTTCGCCATGTCCGGCACGGCGCAGGCGGCGACCCCGTCCGCGCAGCCGCTGCCCGGCACGCATCCGGCGTGGGCGACGGCTAGCGCGGCTCGCGGCGTGACCGCGGCTGGGAGCACCGTCTCCACCCAGGTCTACCTGACCGGCCGGAACCCGGCCGGCCTGGCCGCCTTCGCCGCGGCCGTCTCCGACCCGGCTAGTCCCGACTACGAGCACTACTTGACCGCCGCGCAGCAGCAGGCCGAGTTCGGCCCGACGACGGCCCAGCTCAGGGCCGTCGATTCCTGGCTCACCGGGGCCGGACTGAAGATCACCGCCAGCACTGAGCAGTACGTCACGGTCAGCGGAACGGCCAGCGCTATCGGCAGGGCATTCAGCACTCAGCTCCGTAACTACGCGCTCGCCGGGCACGTCTACTACGCGCCGAGCGCCGAGGCGTCGGTGCCGGCCAGCGTCAGCACGGCCGTGCTCGGCGTATCCGGGCTGACCAATGCGCCGCGGGGGGCGCGGCCGGCATCCGTCCCGACCACGGCCGCCGGCCGGAGCGCGACGCCGGCGAAGTCGCCCTACATCGGCCTGTCGCCCTGCGCCACCTACTGGGGCCAGAAGACGCCGGCCCACCTGCCGAAGGCCTACGGCCGCCATAACCCGGACCCGGTGTGCGGCTACACGCCGAACCAGATCCGGGATGCCTACGGCGTCGCCTCCACCCCCTACACCGGCAAGCACGTGACCGTGGCCGTGGTGGACGCCTACGGGTCGTCGACCATTCTCAAGGACACCAACACCTTCGACCGGGACAACAAGTTCCCGGAGTTCGCGAAGGGCCAGTTCAGCGAGATTGTCACGCCGGGGGACTGGACGAACGAGTCCGCCTGCGGCGGCCCCGCGGGCTGGCTGCCGGAGGAGTCGCTGGACGTTCAGTCCGTGCACACCATGGCTCCGGGCGCGCACGTGCTCTACGTCGGCGCGAACTCCTGCTTCGACTCCGATTTCCTCGCCGCGTTCGCCAACATCATTGACCACCACCTGGCGTCGATCGTGACGAACTCCTGGGACGAGGATCTCTACGACAGCACCGGCAACGAGCCGGTGGCCTCCATCAAGGCCTACACCCAGGCGTTCGAGGAAGGCGCGACCGAGGGCATCGGCTTCTACTTCGCCTCCGGGGACTGCAGCACCGACGCGCCGAGCATCGTGCAGCACGGCCTGAACTGTGACATCCACTCATCGGATCCGCAGGTCACGTTCCCGGCCTCGGACCCGTGGGCCACCGCGGTGGGCGCGAGCGCGATCGGCATCGGCGCGCACAACAACTACCTGTTCGAGACCGGCATGGGCGACGACGAGGCGACCCTGCTGTCCGGCCGGACCTGGTCACACCTGCCCGGCACCTTCCTGTTCGGCGCCGGCGGCGGGACCAGCAACTACTTCACCCAGCCGCATTACCAGGCCGCCGTCGTCCCCAGCGCTCTCTCGCACACGCTGCTGACCCATCAGCACTCCGCCAAGGCAATGCGCGTGGTTCCCGATGTGGCGATGGAAGGTGACCTGTTCGCCGCGACCATGGTCGGCTTCACCCAGCAGCTGCCCAACGGCACCACCGGATTCGGCGAGGCGGGCTACGGCGGCACCAGCGTGGCCACCCCGCTGTTCGCCGGCGTCCAGGCGGACGCGCAGCAGGCCCAGCACAAGCTGGTGGGCTTCGCGAACCCGGAGATCTACCTGCGCTACCGGGAGCACGGCACGGCCGACTTCCGGGACATCACCGATCACCCAGGCGGCCAGACGTTTGCCACCGCCATCAACGGCGGCATCTCCGGCGGCGTGCAGCAGGGCCAGCTGTTCACCCTGGGCAAGGACTACACGCTGGTTGCCCAGCGCGGTTACGACAACGTGACCGGTGTCGGCTCCCCGACGGCCGGCTACATCCTGTCGTTCCGCAGCTGAGCAGGAGCGTGATCAGCCGTCGCTGATCACCGGCACGAGCGGGGCGGGCCGCAAGCAAGCGGCCCGCCCCGTCGCACTGTCTGCTGCTACTTCCTGAAGGCGTCCTTCACCTTCTCGCCGGCCTGCTTGAGATTGCCCGCGACCCGGTCCGTCTTTCCCTCGGCCTCCAGCTCCGGGTTCCCGACGGCCCGGCCGACGTTCTCCTTGACCGTGCCCTTGACTTCCTCGGCCTTGTCGGCGGCCTTGTCTTCCGTGGCCATGATCAGATTCCTCCCGTGAGTCCTGCGTTTCCCGCCAGGTGTCCGAAGTAGTCCGGGCTAAACGGCTCACGGCCAGGCGGTCAGCCCGCCGGCCCGGTCTGGCACCGTGTCGGCACCCCTGCGTCCGGCTGCGGAATGAAGGCCGAGGGCGAATGAACTCAGCGCGAGGGATGTGAGCTGACCCCCTGCGGGTCTGGCATCATGGGATCACCATGAGTACCTCAAGGTCCACCCGATTCCCGGTGACGGTGACCCGTCTCCCGGTTGTCCGCTGCCAGGTCTGCCAGCGCACCATCGCATTCCGCTCCGGCGAGGCGAGCGCGGTGCTGACCGAGCACTACCGCCGCGAGCATCCCGACGTGCTCGCGGCCGCCTCCGGCCGGAGCGTCTGAGGCCCGTCCACCACGCTTCCTGCGGCAGGCCCTGCCGCAGGAAGTCGCCCTGTCAGGGGCGACCAGGAGCGGCCCGGCCGGGCATGCCGGGTCGGCCGCCGCCTGCCGTCAGCCAGATCGGCGGGGCTGGTGGCCGCCGTCGCCGGGCGGCCAGGCGACGAGGGGCCGGCCGATCTCCCAGTGATGGCCGAAGGGATCCTCGACCCGCCCGAGCAGCCAGCCGTGCTCCTCGCTGACCGGGCGGACCTCCCTGGCGCCGGCCGCGACCGCGCGCCGGACCGCGGAGCCCGGATCCTCGACGATCAGCAGCATCCGGGTAGTCGCCCCGCCGAGTGACTCCGGGCTGAAGTTCTGATGCGCGGGCGACTCGTCGGCCACCCAGAAGGCCGCGCCGCCGACCGAGAGCTGGGCGACGACGGCCTCGTGCTCATCAGTGCCGCCGACGCGGTAGTCCTCAACCGCGCCGAACGCGGACTTGTAGAACTCGATCGCGGCCCGGCCGCGCCGGACCGAGAGCTGCGGCAGGATGCTCGTGGCCAGCTTCTGAGTGCCGGTCATCGGACCGGCCCGCGCTCAGCCTCGGCCAGGCCCGGCTGCTGGCGGGTGCCGAGGACATGACCCGCCCGGTCCCCGAGCCAGGCGGGTACGTCAGCTGGGCCGTCGGCCATCTCGGCTCCCCTCCTCGTGCCCGGCCCCGCAGGCCCGCGACTGCCCCGCGAAGCTCCCCCAGTAAATCACCGGCCGGGGATCCGCCTGCTGGATTGCCTCACCCCGGCTGCTCTTTCCCGTACCGCGGCCGCTCACACTCACCGGGCGACCGCGGCAGGCCCGCAGGCGACAGCGGCTCAGCTGGCAGGCGCGAGTCCAGCTGGCCGGGAGCCGGCGCTGGCGGCGGCGCGTGTTCCGGGGCGGGTGGCGGCAGCTCGCGTGAGTGGCACTGGCCGGAATGCGGCAGACTTCAGCTGTCATAGGCCGCTAGCAGGGACGCCACCGGCGGGAAGGAGACGCGCGCGTGACCGCTGAGGCACCCGGGCCCTGGCCGCGCCCGCGCCCGCTGATCGGGGACGCGAGCAGCAGCGCCGAGCGGGCCAGCGACCCGGCGAGCTGGGCGCTGCCCGCCGCGGACCGCGAGGCCCTGGCCGGGGTCATCGCCGCGCGCCGGGACGTGCGGCGGTTCCGTCCTGACCCGGTCAGCGACGAGATCATCGGCGCGGTCCTGGCGGCCGGTCACGCCGCGCCCAGCGTCGGGCACTCGCAGCCCTGGCGGTTCATCGTGGTGCGCGATCCGAAGCTGCGCGCCACCGCGGCGGTGATGGCCGACCGGGCCCGGCTGGCGCAGGCGGAGCAGCTCGACCCCGACAGCGCGCGTCATCTGCGCAGCCTGCAGCTGGAGGGGATCCGCGAGGCGCCGGCCGGCATCGTGGTCTGCTGCGACCGCCGGGCCCGCCCGGCCGGCGTGCTGGGCCGGGCGACCTTCCCGGACGCCGACCTGTGGTCCTGCGCGTGCGCCATCGAGAACATCTGGCTGACCGCCCGGGCCTACGGGCTCGGGCTCGGCTGGGTCACCCTGTTCGACCCCGCGGAGCTGGCGGCGCTGCTCGGCCTGCCCGACGGCGTGGTGACGCTCGGCTGGCTGTGCGTCGGCTGGCCGGACGAGCGGCCGCCCGCGCCGGGCCTGGAGCGGCACGGCTGGTCGCGGCGGCTGCCGCTGGCCGGCGTCGTGCTGCGGGACCGCTGGCCGCAGGCGGCGCCCGACGCGCCCAGGGACCGCAGCTGCGAAACGGAACCCAGCGCGCGCGTCGGGGCCCGTGACCTCGAGGACCGGCTGCTGGCCGCACCAGGGTCGCTCGGCCTGCTCGGTGACACGCTGCTGCGGGCCGACACCGTGCTCCGCGCTCGCCCGCTCCGGGCTGACCCGCTGCCGGCTGACCCGATCCCGGCTGACCCGCTGCCTGGCGGCTCGGTCCGGGACGGCTCACGGCGGGCCGGCCCGGCCACTGCCGCTGACGGCGCAGGGACGCTGCTGATCGCCGCTGCCGACCATCCGGTGACTGCGCTCGGGGTCAGCGCGTTCCCGCCGAGCACCACCCGGCTCGTCGCCCGTGCGCTCGCGGCCGGGCAGGGCCAGGGCGCCGCCGTCGCCAGGGCGGCCGGCCTGGCGGTCTGCCTGGCTGACTGCGGCATTGACGGCGGCGGCGTCTCCGGCTGGCTGGATGTCCGCCCGGCGGGCGAGCGCGGCGACCTGGCCGGCGCGGACGCGCTCGAATCCGGCGCCGCGGCCCGGCTGCTGGCCGCGGGGGAGCGGACGGGCGGCGAGCTCGCCGGGGCCGGACCCCTCGCCGTCGGCGAGGTGGGCATCGGCAACACCACCGTGGCCGCGGCGCTGGCCGCCGCCCTGCTCGGGCGGCCGGCCGGGCAGGTGGTCGGCCGCGGCGCCGGGAGCGACACGGCCACCATCGCCCGCAAGCAGCAGGTGGTGGAGCAGGCACTGGCCCGGATGGGGGACCGGCTGGCCCTGGCCGGCCGGGCCGCCCCGCTGAGCCGGGCCGCCCTCGTCGACTTGCTGGCCGGGCTCGGCGGTCCCGAGCAGGTGTTCCTCACCGGCGTGTGCCTGGGCGCCGCCGCGGCCGGGGGCCTGGTCGTCCTCGACGGGCTGCTGACCACGGTGAGCGCCCTGGCGGCTGTCCGGCACGATCCGGCTGTCCAGGCGCACCTGATCGCCGGGCACCTCAGCGCCGAGCCCGCGCACCGCCGCGTGCTCGATGCCCTGGGCCTGGAGCCGCTGCTTGACCTGCGCCTGCGGGCCGGGGAAGGCGTCGGCGCGGTGCTGGCGCTCGGCCTCATCGCGCACGCGAAACGGGCCCGGCAGCTGACGGCCACCACCGACTGACCGCCGCCGCGCGCCGGCGCAGGCGGCGGTGTGGTGAACTGACGAGCGTGCCGCCAGCGAATCCGCCCGCCCTGCTCGTCCTGGACGGGATCAGCCGCCGCTACGGCGACCGCGTCGCGCTCGCCCATCTCGACCTGACCCTGGCGTCCGGGCAGTGCGTCGCCGTGCTCGGCGTCAACGGGTCGGGCAAGTCGACCCTGCTGCGGATCGCGGCCGGCCGCGATACGCCGACCGCCGGCCGGGTTGTTTACTCCGGCCGGCTGCTGACCGAGGACGACCTGCTGGTGCGGACCGAGATCGCCGTCGTCGGCGACATGGCCAGCTCGTACCCGGATCTCACCGTCCGCGAGCACCTGCTGCTCGTCGCCGTCGCGCACGGCGCGGGCCGCGGCGCTGGCGAGCTGGCCGACCGGGCGCTGGCCGAATGCCGTCTCGCGGATCACGGCGGCGCGCTGCCCGGCGCGCTGTCCAGCGGCCAGCTGCAGGCCCTGCACCTGGCCGCGGTCCTGGTTCGCCCGCGGCGGCTGATGGTCCTGGACGAGCCGGAGCAGCGGCTCGATCCGGCCGCGCGCCGCTGGCTCGCTGGCCTGCTGCAGGCCGAGAAACGGGCGGGCGCGACGGTGCTGATGGCCACCCATCATGCCGAGCTGGCTGCCTCGGTGGCCGACCATGTCCTGGTGCTCAGCGACGGCGCGGTGATCGCGGCGGGCACGCCGGACGAGGCACTGGCGCAGATCCGGTGACCGTCGCCAGCGGCCCGATCGCCATCCCGGACAGCACCGAGCCGACCATCTCGCTGCTGCGAGAGCTGCGCCGGGGCCGGGCGGCCCGGCAGGCGGGCAATGTCGCCTTCTGGATCTACCTGGCCGTGCTGATCGTGGTCGCCTACGGCGGCTCGCTGGTTGCCGCCGCCGTCCGGGACCTGCGGCATCCGCCGCCGCCCGGCGCGCAGGCGGCGCACGTGCTGGCCGCCGCGCCGGCCGCGCTGTCCGGGCTGGCGCTGCTGCTCCTGCTGATCCTGCTGCGGGACGCGCTCTGGCGCGGCCCGGTCACGCTGCCGCAGGCCACGGTGGACTGGCTACTGGACACGCCGGTCGACCGGGGCAGGCTGCTGCGGCCGAGGTTCCGGCTGTCCGCGGTCCTCGCCGTGCTGGCCGGCGCGGCGGTCGGCATCGTGCCCGCCGCCGCCCTGGTCGCGCTCGGGCTCGGCGGCCGCGGGGCCGGCGACGTGCTGCGCCGGACCGGCGCGGCGATGCTGTCCACCGCGCTGCTGTTCGGCCTGGCCACCGGTGCCGCGGGCGTCATCGAGCGGTACCCGGCCAGCTGGCGCTGGCTGCGGCGCGCGACCCCGGCTGCCGCGGCGGTGACGGCTGGCCTCGCCGGGCTGGCCGCCTGGGCGGCGCTGGGCCGCCCGCCCGCTGCTGTCGCGACGGTGGTGCTGTGGTCAGGCCCGTGGGGCTGGGCGGCGCAGGGCACGGTCGCCGCGGCCGGCGGCAGCGCGCCACTCTGGCCGGCCGCGACCGCGCTGCTCGGCGCGGCGGCGCTGGCAGCGCTGGCGGCCGGGTACCGCGCGGCCGCCGCTGTCCCCGGCGGGGCGCTGCGCAGCCGGGCGGCCACGCTGGGCGCGATGTCCGCGGCGATGCTGAGCATGGACACGCGCAGTGTCGCCACTGCCTACAGCAGCGGCGCGGGGACCTCGCGCCGGGCCAGGTTCCGCCTGCGGCCGCCGCGGCGGCGCGAGCTGGTGCTGCTGTGGCGGGACCTGCTCGCGGTCGGCCGGGCGCCGTCCCGGCTGGCCGGCGCGGTGGCGCTGACCTGGCTGGCCGTCGGCCTGATGGCGCTGGCCGCCCGGAGCCGGCACGTGTCCCTGGTGCCGGTCGCCTGCGCGCTGGCTCTCGGGTACCTGGCCGCCGCCTGGCTCTGCGAGGCGGCCAGGCTGGACGCGGAGGATGTCCGCCGGTCCGCGCACCTGCCGTTCCGGTTCGAGTCGCTGGCCTGGTGGCACACGGCCGTGCCGGGACTGATCCTGCTCGTCGCGGCCGGCCTGCCGGTCACCGCGGCCTCGGTGGCAGCAGGCCGGCCGCAGTACATCCTGCTGCTGGTCGTGACCGTGCCGGTGCTGGTCGCCGGGGCCATGGTGAATGTCTTCCGCGGCGACTTCCCGCTGGACATGTTCGGCGGCGTGGACACCCCGGTCGGGAACACCGCCGCGCTGAGGATGGTCTTCTGGGCCGCCTGGGGCCCGGTCCTGGCGGTCGCGCCGATGACCGCGCTGCTGGCCAGCGCGCTCGGCTCGGCTCAGCACGGCCCGCTGGCGCGCGCCGTGATCGTCGGCGCCGGGCTGGCCGGCGGGCTGGCCGCGTATGCCGCCCGGCGGGCCCGGCGGCTCCGCGCTGCCTGACCGCCCAGCCTGACCGCGCCGCCTGACCGCGCTGCCTGACCGCGCTGCCTGACCGCGCTGCCTGGCAGTGGCAGCAACAGATCAGGCGGGTTCCATCCCGAAGCGGGCCATCAGCGCGCGCTCTTCCTCGGCTGACGGGGGCTCGCCGCGATTCCACAGCTCGTGCAGGCCGGCGAAGTACGCGTCCATCGCCGGGGCGTGCAGGACCAGCAGGCGCGCCTCGCTGGCCGAGGTGTTGCCGAACGTGTGCGCGGTGCCGCGGGGCACCAGCACGAATCCTTCCGGCCCGAGCGTCAGGTCCCGCCCGTCGACGGTGACCGTGACTTCGCCGTCGAGCACGAAGTACGCCTCCGAGCAGTTGGTGTGCCGGTGCGGCGGCGGCCGCCGGCCGCCGGGCGGCAGCGTGCGCTCCATCAGCGAGAAGTCGCCGTCGTCCAGGCTGGCCAGCGCCTTGAAGACCAGCACGCTGCCGCGGGCGGTGAAGCGCTGGCGGCCCTCGCCGGGGCCGAGGACGTCGGCAGTCACGGGGCAGCCTCCTGCTGCGGTGCCAGGTGCGGTGGCTAGGGCACGGCTGGTGCGATGCCTAGTGCGATGGCTCATCCGGGGTCGTGCTGCCCGGCTGGCTACGGCGCAAGTGCATCAGCCGGTTCTCCAGCTCTGCCCACGTCTTGCTCCACTCGGCGAGCGGCTCGATCATCCCCTCCAGCACCGCGAGTTGCTCGTCAAACGCTGTCAGCTGCGTTTTCAGCGCGTCGATGCTACGTCGCTGCGCGGCAACCCCGGTGGTGATGGCAGATAGCTGGGCGGCCGAGAAGGCGCCAGGCGACGGCCAGGTCCGCAGTCCCGGCAGGGAGGGCAGCGAGATGGACGGGAACGAGCTGCCGAGCCCGGTCAGGTCCTCCAGCCTCTCGGTAGCTCCGCGGAGCTGGGCGATGAATTCCTGCATCAGGCCGGGGATCCCGCCGGAGGTGCTCTTCTGCTCGTCTGCCATCACTGGCTCCTGCCCTGGCCCGCTGCCCCGGTGCTGGCCGCCGGGGTTAACGAATGCCTCATAAGTAGTCGGCTACCTCCAGTGTGCCCCCTTCCGGCCGCCGCCTACCGGAAGAGCCCGCTGTAGGCGTTGATCGCGGGCTGGCCGCCCAGGTGAGCGTACAGAACCGTGGAGTCGCTGCCGATCTCGCCGGTTCGGACCAGGTCGATCAGCCCGGCCATGGACTTGCCCTCGTAGACCGGGTCGATGATCACGCCCTCCAGGCGCCCGGTCAGCCGGATCGCGTCCAGCGTGGACGGCACCGGGATGCCGTAATGGTCACCGGCCCAGCCCGGCAGGATGGTGATCTCCTCGTCTCGCAGCTCCCGGCCCAGCCCGATGAGCTCGGCGGTACTGCGCGCGATCTTCTCCACCTGGGCGCGCGTCTCCTCCAGCCTGGCCGACGCGTCGATGCCGATCACCCGCCGCGGCCGGTCCTGGGCGGCGAAGCCCGCGATCATGCCGGCCTGGGTGGATCCGGTGACGCTGCAGACGATGACGGTGTCAAAGAAGATCCCGAGCTGCTCCTCCTGCTGCTGTACCTCGCCCGCCCAGTTCGCGAAGCCCAGGCCGCCCAGGCGGTGGTCGGAGGCTCCGGCCGGGATGGCGTACGGCGTGCCCCCGGCGGCCCGGACGTCCTCAAGCGCCTGCTCCCAGCTGGACTTGATGCCGATGCCGAAGCCCGCGTCCACGAGCCGCACCTCAGCGCCCATGATCCGGGACAGCAGGATGTTGCCGACCCGGTCATTCACCGGGTCCGGCCAGTCGACCCAGCTTTCCTGCACCAGCACGGCCTTCAGGCCGAGGCTGGCCGCGACCGCGGCCACCTGGCGGGTGTGGTTGGACTGCACCCCGCCGATCGACACCAGAGTGTCCGCGCCGCGGTCGAGCGCGTCCGGCACGAGGTACTCGAGCTTGCGGGTCTTGTTCCCGCCGAAGGCCAGCCCGGAGTTGCAGTCCTCCCGCTTGGCCCAGATCCGCGGGCCGCCCAGGTAGGCGGACAGGCGCTCCAGCGGATGCACCGGGCTCGGGCCGAACAGCAGCGGATAGCGCGGGAAATCAGGCAGCGGCACCGGGCCTCCTGGGCGCTGGACAGCCGATGATGGCGTTTCCAGCACCTTAGCCCGGCGCCTGGCCGGCCTGCCTTACCCGGAGCGGGTCAGTCCGGCCAGTGACAGCGGGCCCGGGAGCCCGCCCTGGCCAGGTGCTCCCGCACGGCGGCATAGCCACGCCCGGACGCCCGGATCCGGCCGGACCGGGGCCATGCGGGAGAATGCCCCGATGGACGTGACGGACCTGACCGGCGCGACAGTGATCGTCACCGGGGCCTCCTCCGGCATCGGCGCATCGACGGCGCGGCTGCTGCACGAGGCGGGCGCGCATCCCGTGCTGGCCGCCCGGCGCTCTGCTCGCATCGACGCCCTGAGCAGGGAACTCGGCGGCGCTCTGGCGGTGACGACCGACGTGACCGACAGCGCCGCCATCAGCCGTCTGGTGAAGCTGACCCTGGACCGGTACGGGCGGATCGACGGGCTGGTCAACAACGCCGGAGTGAGCCTGCATGAGCCCATCGGCCAGCTCGACCCAGGCGAGTTCCGCCGGGTGCTGGATCTCAATGTGGTCAGCGTGCTGGCGATGACCCAGGCCGTGCTGCCTGCCATGCGCGCCCAGCGGTCGGGCCGGATCGTCAACATCAGCTCGGGGACCACCCGGATGGTGCTGCCGGGCGTCGGCGGATACGCGGCGACCAAGGCCGCCGTGAACATGCTCAGCGCCGTGGCCCGGCGGGAGCTGGCGGATGAGGGGATCGCTGTCTCGCTCGTGCTGCCGTCTATCACGGCGACCGAGTTCGCCGGCGGCCGCTTCCGGGCCGGCCAGCCCGCCCGGCCCGGCATGGTCGCGCACAGTCCTGACTACGTGGGCAGGGTCATACTCCGGGCGCTGCGCACCGGCGAGGAGCGCATCGACATCCCGCACGGCCCGGAGCAGCGCGACCTCACGGACATCCCCGGCCAGTGACTCTTGCGCGCGGCTTTCCGTTGCCCTAGAGTAACCGTTGCCCATGAGTAACCAAGCGGCGGACCTGGTGTTCGATGCGCTCGGCGAGCCTGTGCGCCGGCGCATTCTCGAGCTGCTCCAGCAGGGGCCTACCCCGGTGGGCCGGCTCGCCGACCGGCTGCCGGTCGGCCGCCCGGCGGTCAGCAAGCACCTGCGAGTGCTCAGCAGCGCCGGGCTCATCGAGCATCGCAGCGTCGGCACGCGCAACCTGTACGCGCTGGCGCCAGGCGGCCTGGCCATCGCGCAGCAATGGCTGACCCGCACCTGGGACACCGTGCTGGCCGCCTACGCCGGCGAGGTCAGCCGGGCGGCCGGGCAGGGCGCCCGGCGGCAGCAGGGCGCGGAACCCCGGAGCGAAACCGCGGACCCCGGAGCGAAGGAGCGACCGTGAGCGTTATCCCGCCGATCCATCGTGAGGTCCTGGTGGACGCCGACCCGGCGACTGCTTTCGAGGTGTTCACCTCGCGCATCGGGCAGTGGTGGCCGCTGGCCGAGCTGAGCGTGTACGGGGCCGGGGCGACCGTCGCGTTCGCCGGCGGCCAGATCGTCGAGCGCGCGGCCGACGGCCGGGAGGCGGTCTGGGGCACGGTGACCCGATGGGAGCCGGCCGCGGCCGTGGCGTTCAGCTGGCATCCCGGCCGGTCCCCGGACCGGGCCAGCCGGGTCGAGGTGACCTTCACCGCCGCCGGGCCGCAGACGCTGGTCACGCTCAGCCACGCCGGCTGGGAGGCCTTCGACGACCCGGCTGCGGCCAGCGCCGAGTACGGCAGCGGCTGGCCGATGGTGCTGGCCCGGTATCGCGACGAGGCGGCCCAGCCCGATCAGGCGCTGCCCTTCAGGTAATGGCCGAAGAAACTGAAGACCTTGGCCCAGCCGTCCATCGCCGCCTCGGGCCGGTACATCGGGGTGTGGTAGTAGAAGAAGCCGTGGCTGGCGCCGTCGTACCGGTAGAACTCGTACACCTTGCCATGCCGCCTGAGTTCCTCCTCGTGCTGGTTCACCTGCTCGGGTGAGGGGTGCTGATCGTCGTTGCCGAAGATGCCGAGCAGCGGCGCTGACAAGCTGGCGGTGTAGTCGATGGGCGCGACCGGCCGCGCCTCGGACAGGTCTTCCTTCGCCATGACCACGCCGCCGCCCCACAGGTCGGCGACGGCGTCGAAACCCGTCACCAGGGACGCGGTCAGCAGCGCGTGCCGGCCGCCGGAACATGTCCCGATGATGCCGACCTTGCCGTTGCTGGTGGGCTGCTCCCGCAGCCAGCTGAGCGCGGCGGCGCAGTCGGCCACCACGCTGTCGTCGGCCACGCCGCCCTCGGAGCGCGCCTTGGCGGCGATGTCGTCAGGGGTCCCGTGGCCGAAGCGGCAGTACAGGTCCGGGCAGATCACGGTGTAGCCGTGCCGGGCGAGCCGCTCGGAGAACTCGCGGTAGAACTCGTCCCAGCCGGGCATGTGGTGCACGGCCACCACGCCAGGCGCCGGGTCGTCGCCGATCGGCCTGGCCACGTAAGCGTGAATCTCATCCCCGTTGCCGCCGGGGTAGGTGATGACTTCGGTGCTGATGCCCAGGTGCGCGTCAGTGCTGAACGAATTCCACATGGATGACCCCTTCACCTCGCCCGCCGTCCGGCAGGGTTCCTACCGTAACGAACGGCGCCGCCGCTGCCGCGCCGGGCGGGCCGGCGGGCTGCCGGCCGGGACCGGCGTCCGCCGCTCAGCCCGGGCCGGGCCTGCCGGGCCTCTCGCGGAGCCGCCCGCACTGTGCCCAGCCACCGCAGAACCTGGCCTGCGATCGCCCGGCCAGCCGGGCGATCGGCAGAGGACTGCCGCACCGCTCGCACCAGCCGTATCGCCCGGTCGTGCTCCGGGCGTGCGTTGCGGTCACTGCGAGCTGTCGGGAGTGGCGACCGGGCCCTGCGGGGCAAGCCGCAGATTCCGGCGCCTGGCGCCGGGGTGAGTCTCGTCCCGGTCCGGCGGGCGGCCGGTCCGATCTCCGCGGCCCTGACCGCCCCGGCCCTGACCGCCCCGGCCCTGGCCGCCCCGGCCCTGGCCGGCATGGCCCTGGCCGGCATGGCCCTGGCCGGTGCGGGCATAGCCGATGTGGGCCTGGGCGGCGGTGACAGCGTCCCGCCACCGGTGGTAGGGGCTGCCGGCGCCTCGGCTCCCCGCCACGCCGTCCGCCGCCGCCCGGGCGGGCTCGCGGACGGGCACGGGCTGCCGCGCCGGCGAACTGTCCGGCAGGCCGGACCGGCGCACGGTGTCCAGGGCGGCGAGCAGCCGCGTCCGCAGCAGCGGTGCGAACGGCCGCTCCGCCACCCGGTGGATGAGCCAGGCCAGTCCGAGCATCAGCACATAGGTGGCGGCCACCAGCAGCTCGGCCGGGACGTGCCCGCGCAGGTAGGCGAACACGGTGAAGCCGACGTCCTGGTGGATCAGGTAGAGCGGGTAGGTCATGGCGCCGGCGACGGTCAGCCAGCGCCACTGGATCCGGTCGAGCCTGTGCGTCGCGACCAGCGCCAGCAGGACGAAGAAGGAGGTCAGCAGCACGTTGGCCTGCCACGGCTGTCCCGACTGCAGGCTCTGCATGGTCAGCAGCCAGGAGAAGGCGACGATCGCCCACAGCAGCAGGTTGCCGCCGAACCGGTAGATCAGGTAGAAGGCAATCCCGGCGATGAAGTACGGCGAGTAGGAGGGATCGGCGATCGCGATGAGCAGGGAGTTGTGCGAGTCAGCCGCCACGATCGACCCGACCGACCAGAGCACGCAGAACGCGACCATCCGCCGGTAGGTCACTCCGCCGATCGCGACCAGCCCGAACAGCAGGTAGAACATCAGCTCGACGAACAGGGTCCAGAACGCCGGGGCAAGGTTCGGCACGCTGTAGGCGGTCTGGACCATGGTCAGGTTCTCCAGCGCCGTGCGGATGCCGATGCCGCCGGTCAGCCGCGGGAGCAGCAGCAGGACGGCGGTCATCAGGATGATGGCGGCCCAGTACGCGGGCACCAGCCGGACCACGCGGGACACGAAGAAATCGGCTGGCCTGCGGCCCCAGCCGCTCATGCAGATCACGAAGCCGCTGATCAGGAAGAACAGCTCGACGCCGGTCCAGCCGTACGTGGCGAGGTGGTGCAGCCCGGCCGGGAACACGTTCACCGACGGGGCGCCCCAGGCCATGACGGCGGTCTTGCCGATGTCGAGATTCGGCGCACCCACGTAGTGGTAAAAAACCACCATCGTCGCGGCCAGCAGGCGCAGGCCGTCGAGGACTACGACACGGCCGGTGCTCCTGCCGCTGCGGGCGGCAGGCCCGCCGCGGTCAGTCCTCATGGGCCAAGGGGTACCTGGTTTGCGCGATGTCAAACAGAGGTCTGCTCACGGCAAACTGCGTGACGCTGGCGCTGGCGGCGCTGCCGGGCCCCGGCCGGGGCTGGCTGGCGGGGTGCGGCGAGACGGTAGCCGCCGGATTCGCAGGCATCTGCGTTCCTTCCGTCGTGGTGCCCCGGACCGCAACTGCGGCCACTGGCCTTGGCTTCCAGCAGATCAGGCGTGCCTGCCCGCAACCTGAGAGCAGCCTGCGGCGAAACCTCAGAGTCCCGGCCCGACCTGGTGCCAGCCACGCGCACTGACCGGCGACGACGCGTGCGTTTCGAATATCGGGTCCTGCGCACGGTCAAGGAAGGTTACTAACATTCCCATGACTTGGCAAAGAAACAGTCACGATTCGGGTTCGCCCGGGGCCGTTGGTCTGCCGCGGACAGGGCGGAATGCTCTGCCGGGCAGCGGCCAGGCGACGATGATCAGAGGAAGCGGGCAGCGAGGGCACCGCATGGCGACGGAGGGACCGATGGAGCTGACCGAGCCGCGGGTGTTCGTCGAGAACCGCACGTTCGATGAGATCCAGATCGGGGAAACCGCCTCGCTCTCCCGCACCCTGAGCCGCGAGGACATCGAGCTGTTCGCGGTGATGTCGGGTGACGTGAATCCCGCGCACCTGGACGAGGACTTCGCCCACAGCGATGTCTTTCACACGATCATCGCGCACGGCATGTGGGGCGCCTCGCTGATCTCCACGCTGCTCGGCAGCCGACTGCCCGGGCCGGGGATGATCTACCTCGACCAGACGCTGCGCTTCCACCGCCCGGTGCGGATCGGCGACACGATCACCGTGTCGGTCACGGCCGTGGAGAAGGACGCGGGGTCGCGCCGGGTCCTGCTTGAGTGCCGCTGCGTCAACCAGCTGCACGAGGTGGTGATCGACGGGGCTGCCACCGTGATTGCCCCGGCTGAGAAGGTCCGCCGCCCGCAGTTCGCCCTGCCCGAGGTGCGCGTGAGCGAGCACGGCGTGTTGTTCCGCGGCCTGGTCGACCGGGCTAAGGGACTGCCGCCGGTGCGGATGGCGGTGGTCCACCCGGTGGACCTCGACAGCCTGCTGGGCGCGCTGCAGGCCGCCAGGGAGGGCCTGATCATCCCGGTGCTGGTCGGGCCGGAGAACCGGATCCGCGCGCTCGCCGACGCGCACGAGCTGCTGATCGACGACCTGGCGCTGATCGGCACCGAGCACAGTCACGAGGCCGCTGAGGTAGCGGTGGGACTGGCCCGCGACGGCAAGGTGGATGCGCTGATGAAGGGCAGCCTGCACACCGACGAGCTGATGCACGCGGCGGTCGCCCCCGGTACCGGCCTGGACACCGACCGGCGGATGAGCCAGGTGTTCGTCATGGAGGTGCCGACGTATCCCCGGCTGCTGCTCATCACGGACGCGGCCCTCAACGTCGAGCCGGACCTGGCCGCCAAGCGGGACATCGTGCAGAACGCCATCGAGCTGGCCATCGCGCTCGGGGTCGAGACGCCGAAGGTGGCCATCCTGTCGGCCGTCGAGACGGTGAATCCCAAGCTCCGCTCGTCCCTGGACGCCGCGGCCCTGGCCAAGATGGCCGACCGCGGGCAGATCCAGGGCGGCATCGTCGACGGGCCGCTGGCGTTCGACAACGCGATCTCGCCGGCCGCGGCGCGGATCAAGGGCATCGTCTCGCCCGTGGCCGGGGAGGCGGACATCATCGTCGTGCCCGATCTGGAGAGCGGCAACATGCTCGTCAAGCAGTTCGACTACCTCGGCGACTCGCAGTCAACCGGGATCGTGCTCGGAGCCCGGGTCCCGATCGTGCTGACCAGCCGGGCCGCCCAGGCGTCCGAGCGGATGGTGTCCTGCGCGCTGGCCGTGCTCCTGCAGAACCCGCCCAAGCCGGCTAAGCCAGCGCAGAACGAGGACCCTGGCCCCCGCCCGCGGCGGCTGCGCCCGGCCGCGGTGCCTGCCACCCCCATGCCCGCCGCCCCCATGCCCGGCCGCCCCGTGCCCGGCAGCCCCGTGCCCGGCAGCCCCGTGCCCGGCAGCCCCGTGCCCGGCAGCCCCGTGCCCGGCAGCATGCCGGGCCCGGACTGACCGGAGCGCGGAGGTGCTCGCGCAGATCGCCGCCGGGCTCTCCAATACCGAGATCGCGGCCGCCCTCTTCGTCTCCGAGGCCACGGTGAAGACCCACATCAACCACATCTTCACCAAGACCGGCCTGCGCGACCGCGCCCAGCTCGTGGGCTATGCGTTCCGTCACGGACTGGCCGCGCCTGGCTGACTCCGCCGCGCCGGGTCAGCCTCCGGGTGGAGGCCGAAGTTCAACCCCGGGGCCGATGGCCGGGCGCGCGCGGACGCCTACCGTTGCTAGTGGCCGCAGGAGATGGGCTAGCGGTAACCCCGCCGGCCCCCGCCTCAACCGGCCGCAAGCACGCTTCATAACGAGAGCGCCCTGCTCACCGGGGCCCCCGGCCGCAGACAGAGGTGCCGCATGGACACCACCACGAGGACCTATCCGCCCGGTGACATCAGGGCGTCCGACGCCGACCGCGACCAGGTCCTGTCCGAGCTGACCGGCCACTTCGAGGCCGCTGGCTGACGAAAGAGGAATTCGACGACCGGTCCGGCCGGGCCCTGACCGCGCGGACCAGGGGCGAGCTCGCCGGCCTCATGACCGACCTGCCGGGCACTGGCCTGCCCGGCACTGGCCTGCCCGGCACTGGCCTGCCCGGCACTGGCCTGCCCGGCACTGGCCTGCCCGGCACTGGCCTGCCCGGCACTGGCCTGCCCGGCACGGGGCCGCCCGGCACGGGGCCGGACGGCGGGCCAGCGGGCGCGGTCCGGGCTGGGGGCTGGCCGGGCTGGTCACTACCGGTGATGGCCACCCCGCTGGCCGCCACCGCGATCGTGCTGGCCGTGCTGATCGGCATCGGCCACGTCGGCTGGGCGCCCTGGTGGATCCTCGTGGCCGGCCTGCTGCTCGCCCGGTGCCGGTCCTCGGGGGCCGGCGCCGGGCGGAATGCCGCCGCCACCAGCCCGAGTGTCATCGGCGATACTCACGGCAGTGGTACTGATCGCAGTGGTACTGACGGCAGCGGCGAGCTGATCAGCGGCGGCTGCGGGGCCTGACGGGCCGGCCGCGGCTCACAGCCGGGCGAGCAGGGCACCGGCGTCGATCGTGCTGAACGCGACCGGCCCGGCCGCCAGGACGGCAGCGGCCCCCGCGTAGCCGTCGCCGACCGGCAGGTCGGCCATGCTGCAGGGTGGCGGCGGAGCGCCGCGCACGGCCAGCAGCGCCGGGACGGCGCCGGGCGGCGCCACGATCAGATCGGTCATCGGCGTCCGCAGCCCCTGGCCGGTGGCCTTCAGCACCGCCTCTTTCCTGGTCCAGTACGCGTAGAAGCCGTCGGTGCCGCGCACGTGCAGGCGTTCGGATGGCCCGCAGGCCGCGGGGGCGAGCAGGTCAAAGTCGCGCGGCGCGAGGCGCTCCACGTCGACGCCGACCGGGCCGGCCGCGCTGAGGGCCACCGTGACGACGTTGCCCGAATGCGAGATGGACGCCGCCAGGCGCCGGCCCGGCAGGCGCGGCCGGCCATGGTGCGCGCCGCAGCGCTCGCAGCGGCGGTCGACGGTCACGGTCGCCGCATCCGTACCGGCGCGCTGGCCGACCGCGGCGCGCAGCGTCACGGCGGCCAGGACGAACCGGCGGCGGTCGGCGTCGCGGCGGAAGCGGGCCTCGCGCCGGGCCTCGTGCTCATCGAGCAGCGCGCGATGCCGCGGCTGCAGGTACGACAGCCGGGCGAGGAAGACCTCGCACCTCGGCTCGCGGGACGTGACCGGCCCGCCTGACCCGGCTGATCCGGCTGACATCCCGCCCACGCTACTCAGTGGCTGGCCGGAGCGGCGTGCGGCCGGTGCGGCGGGACGGGCAGCGAGCCGGCCAGGTCGACGCGGCGATGGCCGCCCGCGCGAGCCCCGAGCACTGGCTGATCGCCGCGGAACCCGCGATAGCCGGGATCCCAGGGCCAGTGCCCGCGGTCATCGGCATACACGAGCTGCAGGGCGCGCAGGTCCTGGCCGTAGAGCCGGGTGGCCACCGGGAGATTAGCCGCCGGGACCGTGACCTCGACTGCCTCGATCATCGGGCCCACGATGACCGGGTCACTGTGCAGCGGGATCTGGTCGCCCGGTCCCAGCGCTGCGGTCTGCAGGACGTGACTGGCGACATAGTTGAGCAGCCGGGTCGCGTCGCAGCCGGGCAGGCCGGCCACGACCAGTTCCGGCAGGCCGTGCTCGGTCAGCCCGACCGTGTAGGCGCTGGCCGGCCGGAACCGGTCCCGGTCGACGTCCTGCACGGCCCAGCGGTGCTCGGCGATCAGGGTGCGCACCCGGTCCAGGTCATCGCCCCGCGTGCTGACCGGGAGATTGTTAGCCCAGCCCATGTCCGCCTCCGGCTAGGCGAGTCCGCGCCGGGCGGCGCTGACGTCCAGGTCCGCCAGGCTGGCGCTGGCAAGCTGATGCCAGTGCCGGGCGATGGCGGCCGCCGTCGGCAGCCGCCAGTCGCCCGCGGCGCTGACCGCCAGGTCGACGTCCTTGACGGCCCAGCGCAGGGAGAAGTCCGGCGAGTCGTCGCCCGCATCGATCTTGGCCAGCTTGGCCAGCGCCAGGCCGGCCGCCAGCGGGCCGCCCTGCAGGGCGCTGATCAGGGCTTCGTGGTTGACGCCCAGCGAGTCGGCCAGGGCCGCGGACTCCGCGATGCCCTCCACCAGGAAGGCGAGCCAGGTGTTCAGGACGAGCTTCAGCCGGCTTCCGGCGCCGGCCCGAGCCAGAGCGTCCGGCTGCCGATCGCGCTGAAGACCGGCTCGAGCATGGCGCGGGCCTGATCCGGGCCGGACGCCAGGATCAGCAGCTGGCCGGCCTCGGCCGGGCCGCGGGTCCCGGAGACCGGCGCGTCCACGAACAGGACGTCCGGCCGCCGGCGCCGGACTTCGGCCGCCAGCTCGTCGGTGGCCGCCGCGCCGATGGTGCCCATCTGCACCCAGACGGCGCCCGGCCGAAGGGCGGCGAGCATCCCCCCGGCCATGGCCACCGAGCTGACCGCCTCGGCGTCCGGCAGCATGGTCAGGACGACGTCGCCGGCCGCGGCCGCCTGCCGGGCCGAGGAATGCGCCGACGCGCCCAGCCCGGCGAGCCGCTCGGCCGGCTCCGGCGTCCGGTTCCAGACGTTCACGGGCAGGCCCGCGTCCACCAGGTTGCGGGCCATGGCGGCCCCCATCGTGCCCATGCCCAGCACGGCGACGCGCGGTGCGCTGCCAGGGTCACGGGCGGTGCTGGCCTCGGGCGCCTGGCCTGGGCGAGCTCGTCGCTGACGACATGGCGGCTTTCCTCCTCTAGACGCTGTCGGGCGTCGGTCCGGCCGCGGTCACCGCGGCCTGCATGATGGTGTCGATCCTGGAGACCCGCAGGCCGGTGCGGCCCAGCGTGATGTCCGGCATGGTCATGTTGCTGCCTCCTGTTCTGCGGGCCTGGCGTGTCTCGCCGGCCTGGTGGCGCGGATGGCGGTGACGGCGATCACGGTGGCCAGGGCCGCGGCCGCGGCGCCGGTCAGCATCGCGGCCCGGGCGCCGCTGGCGCCGGCCGCGGGGACGCCGTGACTGACCGCGAGGGCGACCGCGGGCAGCAGCGCGGCGCCGATCGCCGCCCCGATCTGCCGGCTGGTGTTGATGACCCCGCCGGTGACGCCCTGATCGGCCGAGGCGACGCCGCGGGTCGCGGTGACCATGGTGCCGAATGCCGTGCCGGCCGTTCCGAAGCCGACGAGCATCACGGCGGCCAGCAGCGGGCTGTAGTGCCCGGTGGCCGGCAGCCGGGTCAGCACCAGGAAGCCGGCCGTGGCCACGGCGCTGGTCAGGACCAGCACGCGGTGCACGCCGATGCGCCCGGCCAGCCGGGCGCCGAACGCGCCCGCGGTGAACCCGATGACGCCCTGCGGCGCGATGGCCAGGCCGGTGGCCAGCGGTGAGTCATGCAGCACCTGCTGGAAGTACAGCGACAGCACGAGCATCTCGCCGCCGTTCCACAGGCCCAGCAGCAGGTTCAGCGCTCCGGCCGTGCGCAGGCCGGCCCGGCGCATCAGCGCGCCGGGGAGCAGCGGGTCGGGGTGCCGGCGCTCGCCGAGGACGAACGCTGCCGCGCAGGCCGCGCAGGCCGCGAACGCGACCAGGATGACCGGCGAGGTCCAGCCGAAGACATTCCCCTGGGACACGGCGAAGACGAGGGCGGCGGCCGAGGCGGTGATGAGCGCGGCGCCGCGGGCGTCCAGCCGGCGCCTGGCCCCGCCCTGGCGGGAGCCGGCCAGCAGGGCCGGAGCGACCGCCACGGCCAGCAGGCCAACCGGGACATTGACCAGGAACACCGCCCGCCAGCTGGTGAACTGGACCAGCACCCCGCCGAGCACCTGGCCCGCCACGAACCCGATCGATGCCGTCGCCCCGTACATGCCCAGCGCGCGGTTGCGCTGCTGGCCCTCGGGGAAGCCGGTGGTGATCAGGGACAGCGCGGCCGGCGCGACCAGCGCGGCGCCGGCGCCCTGCACGACGCGGGAGGCGATCAGCAGCACCGGGTCATGGGCGAGGCCGCCGGACAGCGACGCCGCGGTGAAGATGAGCAGCCCGGTGCTGAACATGCGGCGGCGCCCGAACAGGTCGGCTGCGCGGCCGCCCAGGATCAGCAGGCCGCCGAAGGCGATCGCATACCCGGTGATCACCCATTGCACCGAGGAGGCGGTCAGGCCGAGTTCCCGCTCGATCGATGGCAGCGCCACGTTCACGATGCTGAAGTCCAGCACGACCATGAACGCGGCCACCAGGATGAGCGCCAGCGCCAGCCGCTGCCGGCGGGCCTGCGGGGGCTCCTGGACTGGGCCGCCCCCGTATGCGGCCCGGCCCGGCTGGCCCTCGCGGCTGGCCCCGGCGGGCCCGGCAGCGGAGTCTGCCTGTGTTTCGCTGGCTGCGGCTGGCGCTGACACGCTTCCTCATTCCGATACGTGACGGCTCGTATTTATAAGAGTGCCTGCTGGCCGCGCCGCTGTCAAGCCGCGCCGCTGCCGGGCCGGCCGCTGCCGGGCCGGCCGCTGCCGGGCCGCGCTGCCGTCAGGCTGGGCTGCCGTCAGGCTGGGCGGCCGTCAGGCTGGGCGGCTGGCAAGGCGGCCCGCCGACGTGGCCTGCGCGGTGCGCGCAGGACAGGAGTGGCACACTGGCGGGAAGGGCGGCCTGCGAGCCGCCACCGGGAGACTGCGGCGGTGCAAAGGGGGAGCTGCGATGGCACGCTATACCGACGAGCTAGGCGGACCGGAGCCGGACGAGGAAGGCAAGGGCGTCCTGGGCGGGCCGGAGCCGGACGAAGCAGGAACGGACATCCTGGGCGGGCCCGAGCGGAGTTCTGACGTGCTGGGCGGCCCGGAGCCTGACGAGGAGGCCACCGGCGTGCTGGGCGGCCCGGAGCCGGACGAGAAGGCGACAGGCATCCTCGGCGAGGAGCCTGAGTAGAGGTCCGGCGCGTCCCGATTCAGCAATACGAATCGTTTCGTATTTAATTTCTGGGGTACGCTACCGGGACATGGGGACAGTGCAAGCGGACGCGACGGCGGTCGCCGAGGGCGCGCCGCCGCCCGCGCGCCGCGGCAGGCCGCGGAGCGAGCAGGCCGACCGCGCCATCCTGCAGGCGGCCACGGAGATCCTGGCCGAGCGGGGCCTCGGCGGCATGTCCATCGAGGAAGTCGCGGCGCGGGCCGGGGTCGGCAAGGCCACCATTTACCGGCGATGGTCCTCGCGCGGCACCCTGGCCCTGGACGCGTTCCTGGCCGAGTTCCAGGGCCAGCAGCCCTCGCCCGACACCGGCACGCTGCGGGGCGACCTGCTGGCGGCGCTCCGGGCCTGGATCCGGTCGGTCACCCAGACCAGCGCCGGGGCCATGCTGGCCGGGCTGATCGCCGAGGCGCAGCAGGACCCGAAGCTGGCCGAGGCCTGGCGGGAGCGCGTCGTCGAGCGGCTCCGGGCGCAGCACAAGCTCATGCTGGAGCGGGCGGTCGGCCGCGGCGAGATCTCGGCCGACATCGACCAGGAGGTCATGCTGGACCTGCTGTTCGGCGCCGCCTACCACCGGCTGCTGCACGGCCACCGTCCGCTCACCGACCTTTTTGCGCGGCAGGTGGTCGACCTGATCGCGGCGGGAGCCTGCGCGCAGTCCGGGAAGTAGGGCCGTCCGCCCGTACCGGCTGGCCAGTCAGCGCCGCGAGATCGTCACCTGCTCGAGATGGTCCAGTGCCTCCTGCATGCCGCCTTCCATGCCGACGTTGACGTGCACGTCGGGGTTCTCCTGGCTGGCGTGCTGGAACCAGGATGGTCAGGGTGGTGCGCACGGAATCGAACCGTAGACCTTCTCCTTACCATCTGCAGGCATCAGGGTCCATGAAGGTCATTGATGCAGGCCAGAGACCTGTATTGGCCGAATGGGTCGCTGCGGTCTGGCGCCGCTGCTGCACTCTTCTGCTGCACGGCACGGCTCCGTCCGCAAGCTGGCCTCCGCCTGTGATCATCTGTGGCAGGCTCTGTCATCGTGGCGAAACCACTTGATCTGGGCACATGGTTGCGTGAGCAATGCGCTGACTTCAGGTTTGATGTCGGCGGCGTCTTCCAGCGAAACAGTGACGTGTCCTGGTGGCCTCTGGAGGCGTCCGGGCCTGCGGAGCTGGAGGAACGGCTCGTGCAAGGCGGCCATCTGCTGCCCTTGCCCAAGGAACCGGCTGCGCTGGCCAATGTGCTGGAAGTGTCGATCGTGAACTTCCTCACGGTCCGCGGACTGCTGATCCCTCAGGCGAAGGTGCGCCGTGGTACCGAGCGTGGCTACCCGGACCTGGAGATCAGCGGCGAAGCGTTCGGCGGTGGCTTCCACGCAGTTGATGTCAAGGCAGCCCGGCGCGCAGCGAACGGGCAGCAGACCCAGAGCAGGATCACTCTGTACACCGGCAACACCTACTTCAAGTGGCCCGACCTGCACTGGCCCGGAACTTTCCGTCCCTTCAACGACTACGCGACCCACCTCGACGTGCTCATGGTCTACACCCTGAACCCGGACAGCAACGAGCGCGTGGAGGACCTGGAGATCATCGTGCAGGAACCCTGGCGCATTGCCAGTCGCGAACGGTCGTCTACTACCAGGGAGTACCTCGGCGCCGTCAAAGGCATAGATGCACTGCGCTCCGGCCAGGGTGCCTTCACCACCCCCGCGGAGTTCTACGACTACTGGCGCAGGTTCTCCTTCAAGGTCAGCCCCCAGGTACAGACCCAGCTTCAGCGCCTCCTCAAGGCGGCCCAGGACGAGCTGACCGAGCTACGCAAGCGCGCCCGGCCGGAGACCGAGTGAGCGAGTTGCAAGTGCGTCGTGCTGCCGGGCTTGTCGCTGCCGGGCTTTGTCACCAGCTGCTGGGAGGATCGTTCTTGTGAGCACCCAGGGCATCGCGATCTCGCTCTTCTCCGGCGCTGGCGGCCTGGACCTCGGAGCCGAGCGAGCAGGCTATGAGGTCCGGGCCGCGGTCGAGTGGGACCGCGACGCCGCCGCGACGATGGAGAAGAACTTCAGCCATCTCGTCTCCCCGGTCATCCAAACCGACATAATGGCCACGCCAACTAGTGAGATCCTGCACGCCGCTGGCCTTCGCGACGGAGGGCGGCCGGACCTCCTGATCGGCGGGCCGCCGTGCACGCCGTTCTCCAAGTCGGGCTTCTGGCTGGAGTGGAAACGCGAGGGCCTCGACCCTGACGCGTCGCTCCTGCAGGAGTACACACGTGTCCTCGCGCAGGCCCGGCCCCGGCGGTTCGTGCTAGAAAACGTCTACGCGCTCACCTACAACAACAAGGCCAGCAAGCCAGCACTTGACCGTCTGCTGCGCGAGATCAACGCGGCCGGGTATCACTGCGAAGCGAAAGTGCTCAACGCGGCGGACTACGGCGTGCCGCAGGCCCGGCCGCGCCTGTTTATCATCGGAGTGCCCAAAGATGAGCCGCTGCCCCGTCTCCCCGATCCGACTCACGGCGGCCGGTGGGAACGACGGATGAGCGGCGATCCGCGGCAACCACATGTGACAGCCGGGCAGGCCCTGCTCGGGCTCGTCACCGAGCCCGAGCCCGGCGAGTCGGTGAACGGCAAATACGGGCACCTCCTGCCAGCCATCCCGCCCGGCGACAACTACCTTTTTTACACCGACCAGCGCGGCCACCCTGACCCGCTGTTCAGGTGGCGCGGCAAGTACTGGTCGTTCTTGCTCAAGCTCTCACCCGGCAGACCATCCCCGACCATCCAGGCCCAGCCCGGCCCCTACGTCGGCCCATTCCACTGGGAGAACCGCCGCCTCCGGGTCGGTGAGATCAAGCGGCTGTTCACTTACCCCGACAACTTCGAATTCGTCGGCAGCCGGTCCTCAGTCCAGGCACAGGCCGGTAACTCCGTACCGCCCCTGCTAGCCGAGAAGGTTATCGGGGCGTTCCGTGAGTCCGGCTAAGAAGTACGCTGGAACATGACCTTGATCCTCGGCATGAGCAATCCCGAAGGCATCTATCTTTCCGTCGACTACCGAGTGACCCGTCCCGCTCGGCAAAGGTGACCGTATTGACCGCCTCCGCGCCCGGCGCGCCCTCATAGACCTCCGTGTACACAATGCGCTCGTTCGGGACGATCTCCGCGCGCCGAATTCCCGCCTGATCTGGATCTGCGTGTCCGGCTCCAAGCTGGACGTCAGGTGACTGGCGGGGGGCGTCCCTCGGCGGTCGCGGCCAGCTGCGGATCCCACGCGCAGACCGCGCAGGCATGGCGGAACGCGGACCGGGCGAACTCGAGCGCCGCCGCATGCGGGTCGACGGCAGCGCGGACATCGTCCCATTCGAGGATGAACTCGCCCAGCGAGGGATCCCAGTGCGCGCTCGGCGGCGAGAGGGTGCCGGAGCCGAAGCCCTCCGGTGCCGGGTGCGCGTAGGCGTAGAAAGCGGCGCCCGGATGGCGGGGGTCGCCCGGCCACCAGCCGACGGCCACCTCCTGCGCGTTCATGGCGTTGCGCATGATGAAGTCGGAGGACGGCGGGTCGGCCGGCTGGCCCGAGAACATGCTCACCGCCAGGTCGAATGAGCCCCACCAGGCATCAACGGGCGTCGAGCGGCCGCGGTACGGGGCGCGGAACTCGGCCAGTGCCAGCGCGGCCTGGGTCGCCGCGGCGAGGTAGTCAGCCACCTGGCCGGTGTCGTAGCGGGCGTGCTCGTAGTCCTCATCGAGCGGCACGCTCCAGGGCACCTCCTGCGGCGCCGGATCGATCTGGACGTTGCCGCCGAGGGCCCGCACGGCGGCCAGCACGCCGCGGGTCACCTCGGCCACGGGCCGGTCGGGAGTCAGCGCGATCCGCTCGGCCCGGCCGCCGCTGTGCTCGATGACCGCCTCATGGGCGTGCAGGTCGAGCAGCACCACCAGCGCACCCGAGCCGTCGGGCGCCGGCAGCGTCGCCGTCTCCCAGCCCCGCGCGGTCAGCCGCAGCGCGGCGTGCTGAAGCTGGGGCTCGGGCGGCGCCAGCCCGGCCGCCAGCTTGCCCAGCACCTGAGTGTGCGCGTGCAGCGTGTCGCAGGTCTCGTGCCACTGCTCGTACGAAATCGCTGGCCAGCCCCCGGTCATGATCCGCACGCTAGCCGGTCAGGGCCCGATCCTCAACCCACCTCGCTGCGGCTGGTTGGATGGCGGGGTGCGGATCGCGACCTGGAACGTGAACTCGGTGCTGGCGCGGCTGCCTCGGCTGGTGGACTGGCTGGAGCAGGCCGGCCCCGACGTGGTGTGCCTGCAGGAGACGAAAGTGGCCGCGGACTCGTTTCCGGTCGATTCCGTCGCGCCGCTCGGCTACGCCGTGGCGCACCACGGCGAGGGCCGCTGGAACGGCGTGGCCATCCTGTCCCGGCTGGGGCTGGCGGACGTGGCCCGCGGCCTGCCCGCCGGTCCCGGCTTCCCGGACGAGCAGACGCAGGAGGCGCGCACCATCGCCGCGACCTGCGGGCCGGCGCGGGTCCGGTCGGTGTACGTGCCGAACGGGCGCACCCCTGATGACCCGCACTACGCCTACAAGCTGCGCTGGCTGTCCGCCCTGCGGGCCGCGGTCGCCACCGAGGCGTCAGCGGCGGCGCCGTTCGCCCTCATGGGCGACTTCAACATCGCTCCCACGGATGCGGACGTTCGGGATCCGGCTGCCTTCGCCGGCTCGACGCACGTCACGCCGGCCGAGCGGGCCGGGCTGGCTGCGCTGCGGGAGGCCGGCCTCACCGACGTGGTGCCGCGGATCGCCAAGGGCCCGCACCCGTTCACCTACTGGGACTACCGGGCCGGGGCGTTCCATAAGGGCATGGGCATGCGCATCGACCTGGTGTACGCCAACGCGGCCCTGGCCCGCGCGGTGTCGGATGCCTGGGTCGACCGCGAGGCACGCAAGGGCAAGGGGCCCAGTGATCACGCCCCGGTGATCGTCGACCTGGACCTGTAGCCGCGCGGGCATCCCAGCCGGGGAGAGAGCCCGATCATGAACTCAGCGAGTCGGCCAACGAGCTGATCAACTCGGCGCTGGCGCCGTACCCGTCACCGGCTGCGCGGGTCGCTCGTCACCGGCTCCGCCGGCCCGGCTGCCCGCACCGGCCGGAGCAGCCCTGCGGCGTTCCACCGCAGGGCCCCGGCCAGGTCACGCGCGTGCTCGAGCATCGTGTAGTCCAGCCGCCTGCCGCTCTCGGCGATGGCTCGGTCCAGGTCGTTCCCGCACGCGTCCAGCAGGATGGAGAAGTCACGGCGCACCGGCCCGAGCAGGTCGTAGCCGAACGAGCGGTGCAGCCGCGCGAACAGCGGCCGGTACATCCGGGCCCGCTCGTGCAGCCCGGACGAGTGCGACATCGGGTTCTTCGGCCGCTGCCGGATATAGCCGGGCAGCAGGTCGGCGAACGCCTCGCGCAGGATCCACTTCTCCTGGCCGTCCCGAACCTTGAGGCTCACCGGCAGCCGCATGGCCAGCTCGACCAGGGCCAGGTCCAGGAACGGCACCCTGGCCTCGACGCCCTGGCCCATGCTGGTGCGGTCGACGCGCTGCAGCTCGGTGCGGCTGAGCTGAGAGATCTTGTGCAGGAACAGCCGCCGGGACTCGGCCGCCCCGACCCGCTGGTACATCTCGTAGCCGCCGAACAGCTCATCGGAGCCGTCGCCGGTGAGCACGACCTTGATCCCCGCCTCGCGCACGCGCCGGAACAGCGGCACGGATACCACGGCATTGATGATGTCGCCGTACTCGGTGAGCTCCGACATCCGGATCGCCTCGCGCACGTCCGCCAGCTGGATGCCGCCGGGGGATAGCTCGATCACCTCGTGCGGCACGCCCAGGTCGGCGGCCAGGCGGCGGGCATAGGCCAGGTCCTCGCTGCCCGGCGCGCCCACCGTGAGCGCGACGCAGTCCGGATGCATCTCCCGCACGTGCAGGAGGGTGAGCGAGCTGTCCAGCCCGCCGGACAGAATGACCCCGACGGTCAGGTCGGTGTCGGTGCGCACCCGGATGCTGTCCTCGAGCGCGGCCCGGATGAGCTTCGCGGCCTCATCCGGATCCTCGACCGGCTCCAGGCCCTCGCCCAGCCGGGTCAGGTCCGCGTAAGGCGCCAGGACGGGACTGGCGCCGGAGCCGGCCCAGCCGTGATGGCCGGGCGGGACCTCGAAGACCGGGGCGGCGGCCGGCACCAGCGCCTTGATCTCCGACGCCACGTGCAGGCAGCCGCCGCGGCGCGACCAGTACAGCGGCTTCACCCCGAGCGGATCGCGGGCCAGGTAGACACGACCGGAGGTGCGGTCGGCGATCGCGAAGGCGAACTCGCCGCGCAAGCGGCTGACCGCCTGCTCGCCCCAGCGCAGGAAGGCCTCCAGCACTACCTCGGTGTCGCTCTCCGAGCGCAGCGCGCAGCCGGCGCTGGCCAGCTCGGCGCGCAGCGCCGGGTAGTTGAAGACCTCGCCGTTGTAGCAGAGCAGCCAGCGGCCGTCGGCGGAGATCCACGGCTGCACCGCGCGGTCACGGTCCACGATCCGCAGCCGCTGCGTGCCGGCCAGCAGCGACGCGCTGGTGCTGGTCTCCTCGATCTCGCCGCGCGGCGCGAGCGAGCTGATCATCCGGCGGAACGTCACGGGGTCCGGGCCGGCCCCGGCGATGAGCGCGATGCCGCACATGCCGGTCAGCTGCCCGCCCGGCCCGCGGCCACAGGGCTCAGCCGGTGGCCCGCCGCCGGCCCGAGGCAGATGTGCCAGGCCTGGCCCTCGTCAATGACGTTGATCTGGCCCGCTTCCTGGCGCTCCAGCAGCAGCCGCTGCAGCAGCCAGTGGGCTCCGAAGCGCCGGAACCAGGCCACCTCGATATCGGCCGCGTAGCCCGCGCAGTGCGAGCTGGGCAGCAGCGCGGTGTAGCCGAGCGCGCGCAGCTGACGCTGGTGCTCGACACTGCGGGTCAGGCTCGTCACCCATAGCGGCGGCGTGCCCGCCCGGACGTGCCGGGCGAACTCGGCTGCCAGCTCGTTGAGCAGCGCCGCGGCCTGCGGCCTGGTGCGGGCCAGCCGCAGGCCCGCGGTCCGGGGCGTGCGGTCGGGCCACGCGCGCCGCTCCGCTGACCGCGCCGCCCGGCTCAGCAGGGTCACGGCCTGCCGGCGGTAGCGGAACCCCAGCTGCCCGGACCGCCGCAGCGGATCGAGATCGATCAGGTCGGCGGCGCCGCGCAGGTCGGCGTCGGTCCGGTAGGCCGGGCAGTCGCCCCACCACAGCGCGTCGATCTGGGCCAGCAGCGAGATCCTGACCAGCCCGGCCAGGGTGGCCGCGGAGCTGCGCGCGCTGGGCCGGTAGTTCCGTACCTCGGACAGCAGCCTCTCGGCCGTCGCGTCCAGGCCGGCCGGCGTGGCGGAGAGCACGGAAGCGAGCGCGGGCTCAGGCAGCCGCCGCAGCAGCGCCTGCTCCGCCGACCGGGCCGTCCAGGACTGCGCCCGGCCGCCGGCCTGAGCGACCAGGTCCGCGACCGCCGCTCGGTAGGTGGCTAAGTCCGGCTGCCGCGAGCCGCCGGCGGAACCATTCCCGGCCACATCCTGACCGGTCAGCCACATTGTCACGAGCGCTTCCCCCGTCGGCTCGACTAGGCGCTCCCCGGCGCTGGAAACAGAGAGTAACAGCAAGAGAGCAGAACGTGACGTGATTGTGACCTGACGGCCTCGCGGCGCGGGCCGTGCACGCAAGCAGCCGGGCCCGGGCCAGCTGGCCCGGGCCCGGCTGCCGCGGCGGTGACTCAGCCGAGCCGCTCCTCCAGTTCCTGGTGCAGCTCCCAGAGCCGCGGCGGCAGGTGCCGGTGGAAGGTGCGGAAGAACTCGGGGATGTGCTCCGCCTCGAGCTTCCAGGCCTCATTGTCCACGGTCAGCAGCAGGTCGAGGTCAGCCCAGCTGATCTCCAGGCCGTCGAGGTCGAGCGAGCCTGGCGCGGGCAGGTAGCCGATCGCGGTCTTCGTCGCCTTGGCCTTGCCGTCCAGCCGCTCGATGATCCACTTGAGCACCCGGCTGTTCTCGCCGAATCCCGGCCAGACGAACCTGCCGCGGGCGTCCTTGCGGAACCAGTTGACGTAGAACAGCTTCGGCAGCTTGTCCGGGTCGGCCTTCTGCCCGATCTGCAGCCAGTAGCCGAAGTAGTCGCCCATGTTGTAGCCGCAGAACGGCAGCATCGCGAACGGGTCGTGCCGCAGCTCGCCGACCTTGCCCTCGGCCGCCGCGGTCTTCTCCGAGGCGATGTTGGCGCCCAGGAACACGCCGTGGTCCCAGTCGAAGGACTCGATCACCAGCGGCACGGTGCTGGCGCGCCGGCCGCCGAACAGGATCGCCGAGATCGGGACGCCGGCCGGGTCATCCCACTCCGGCGCGATGATCGGGCACTGGTCGGCCGGCGTGGTGAACCGGGCGTTGGGGTGCGCCGCGGGCTCGGCCGAGCCCGGCGTCCAGTCCCGGCCCTTCCAGTCCGTCAGGTGCGCGGGCGGCTCATCGGTGAGGCCCTCCCACCACACGTCGCCGTCGTCGGTGAGGGCCACGTTGGTGAAGATGCTGTTGCCCCACATGGTCTTGACCGCGTTGGCGTTGGTCTTCATGCCGGTGCCGGGGGCGACGCCGAAGAACCCGGCCTCCGGGTTGATCGCGTACAGCCTGCCGTCATCGCCGAATCGCATCCAGGCGATATCGTCGCCGACGGCCTCGACCTTCCAGCCGGGGACGGTCGGCTCCAGCATGGCCAGGTTGGTCTTGCCGCACGCGGACGGGAAGGCCGCCGCGATGTACTTCGCCTCGCCGCCGGGCGGGGTCAGCTTGAGGATGAGCATGTGCTCGGCCAGCCAGCCCTCGTCCCGTGCCATGACCGACGCGATGCGCAGCGCGTAGCACTTCTTGCCGAGCAGCGCGTTGCCGCCGTAGCCGGAGCCGTAGGACCAGATCTCCCTGGTCTCCGGGAAGTGCGAGATGTACTTCGTCTTGCTGCACGGCCACGGCACGTCGGCCTGGCCGGGCTCCAGCGGGGCGCCGACGGAGTGCACGGCGCGGACGAACTGGCCGGTCTCCTCGATCGAGCGCAGCGCCGGGGTGCCCATCCTGGTCATGATCCGCATCGACACGACCACGTAGGGAGAGTCGGTGATCTCCACTCCCAGCTGGGAGATGCTGCTGCCGAGCGGTCCCATGCAGAACGGGATCACGTACATGGTGCGGCCGCGCATGCAGCCGTCGAAGACCTCGGCGAAGGTCGCGCGCATCTCGTCCGGCGCGATCCAGTTGTTGGTCGGGCCCGCGTCGGATTCCTTCTCCGAGCAGATGAACGTGCGGTCCTCGACGCGTGCCACGTCCGATGGATCGGAAGCGCAGTAGAAGCTGTTCGGGCGCAGTTTCGGGTTGAGCCGGGTGAAGGTACCGGCATCGACCAGCTGGCTGGTGAGCCGGTCCCACTCGCCCTGCGAGCCGTCGCACCAGACGACGTTGTCTGGCTTGGTTAGTTTCGCGATCTCGCTGACCCACTGGGCGAGTTCTGGGAGGGTGGTCTGTGTCTGGTCTTCGATAACGTCTGCACTCATCGCGGTCTCCCCTGCATCGGGCTGGGAGACGCGGATAGCAGTCACGTCCCAGCCAAGGACCTGGCCGATGGCGACGACCAGCGACCCATGCAGTTGAGTATCGCCTGGTTTTATGACCGGCGGCAAAGGGCCGAAAGTCCTTCTACCCCCGGGACCTGCGCCGTTGTGCCTGGTGAGGGCCCAGTGTGGCGAATGTCATAGGGCCGCAGGCGGCCCCGCGGCAAACCTGTTGCCCCCTATGCCGCTTTTCTGCTGTACTCCCGGCAACGTCAGCGACCGCACGCTGCAGCGGCTGCGCATTCCCGTGCTCATCTTCGTGAACAAGATCGACCGGGCGGCGCGGACTGCGACCGGGTGCTGGCGGGCATCTCCGGCCGGCTGACCCGCGCCATCGCGCCCATGGGCTCGGTGCGCGATCCCACTTCCGGCTGGACATACCGGCCGACACGCTCGGGCCGGTCATGGCCGCGCTCGCCCGGCTGCGCGCCGTGGCCGCAGGTTCAGCGGTGCGGGACTCGTTCTGCCTGGCGGAGGGTGAGATTCCGGCCGCCCGGGTGCACGAGCTGCAGCAGCAGCTGCCGGCCCTGACCCGGGGCGAGGGGGTGCTGGAATGCGCGTTCGGGCGCTATCAGCGGGTGCGCGGCCTGGCCCCGGTCCGGCCGCGGCCAGGCCCCGATCCGCTCAGCCGCAGGGAGTACCTGCTGCAGGTCACGCGCGGCCTGCCGGGCCCGGCCGGGAGCGGCCGGGAGCGGCCGGGCCGCCGGGAGCCCCCGGCCGTGATAAGGGCGCGATCTGCCTGTTTGCCCGGCCTTGCCCCTCCTGCAGCGCGGCCCCCGGGTGTTTCCGGTGACCACCGGGGAACAGGACTGAGCAGGGGACTCAAGCCGCCGATGCCCGCCTGCCGGCGGCACGGCCGGATGCTCCGGCCAGGGGGAAAGGGAGCGCAGCCCATGTCAGCACTGACAGCATGGCGGTTCAGCGGCACCGAGGGGGCGGACGAGGCGGTCCTGCGGCTCAAGCAGCTGGACGGCCAGGACCTCATCGACGTGGAAGATGTCACGGTGATCCGCTGGCCGCAGTACGCCGCCGCGCCCGTGGCGCACGAGCACGTCACCGACCAGGGCGGCAAGGTTTCCTCCCTGGTCAGCAAGATCAGGGGCGCCACTATCGACAGCTCGACGGTCGAGGCGGTCAAGGGCGACATGACGCCGGGCACCTCGGCGCTGGTCCTGCTGAGCTCCGATGCGGTGATCGGTCCCGTCGCGGAGGCCTTCCAGGGACAGGGCATGGAGCTGATCCGCTCGTCCCTGTCGGTGCAGCAGGAGGACCAGATGCGGGCGGCCTTCGGCGGCAATGCCGACGCCCAGCCCGGCACGCCGCCTGGCGACACCCGCTAGGGCGGGGGCGGGGATCGGGTCAGCGCCCGGTCTCGGCCAGGTGCATCCTGATGACGGAGTCGAAATCCGGGTCGGGAGCCAGGCCCAGCCGGGCCGCCCGGCCGATCCGGAACCGGGCCGGCCAGCCGGTCACGATGGCCGCCACCGCCGGGTCGGGCACCCAGTCGATCAGGGCGCTGACTTCGGGCCCGGCCACGCGCTGCAGCGCGGCCACCATGTCGGCGACCGTCAGGGTGAGGGCCGGCAGGTTGACCGCGCTGCGGCCGCCCCAGGCCTGCTCGGATGAGGTGGCCGCGCGGAGCAGGCCGTCGATGGCCCGGGCCGGCGAGGCCAGCGCGACCTCGGTCTGCGGGCCGACCGGGCAGACCGCGCGGCTGCCCGCGAGCGGCTCCCGGATGATGCCCGACAGGAAGCCGGACGCCGCCGCGTTCGGCCGGCCTGGCCGCACGCTGACCGTCATCAGCCGGATAGCGCGCCCGCGCAGGAAGCCCTTGCGGGCGTAGTCGGCCAGCAGCTGCTCGCCGATGACCTTCTGCGCCCCGTAGCTGGACTGCGGGTTCGGCAGCGTGTGATCGTTCACCACCGCCGGGAGCGGATGGTCGGCCGAGGCCCCGAAGACGGCCACGGAACTCGCGAACACCACGACCGGGTTCGTCCCGGCCGCGCGGCACGCCCCCAGCAGCGTCTCGGTGGCGTGCAGGTTGGCCCGCATGCCCAGGTCGAAGTCCGCCTCGCATTCCGCGCTGACCGCGGCGGCGAGATGGAAGACTACATCCGCGCCGGTCAGCGCGCCCCGGCCGGGACCGCCGGGCGCCAGCAGCTCGCCGAGGTCCCCGCGGATCACGCTCACCCGCTCGTCGGACTCCAGGTCCGGCGGGGCCGGCGCCTGGTCGAGCAGCGCCAGCCGGGCCAGCGGTCGCGCGCCGCTGCCCGCCACGTCCAGCGCGCCCGCGGCCAGCAGCGACCGGGCCAGCCGGGAGCCCAGGAAGCCGGCGCCCCCGGTGACCACGACGCTCGCCTCGGCTGCCACGTCGCCTCCGTTCTGTGCGCGTCCGGTGCTGCCGCTCCCGTGCTGCCCGGCCGGGCCCCTCAGGCCGACTACTGTGATCGTAGGTGCTCAGCCCCGAACTGGCTGACGAGGGGAAGGTCAGGTTGCTGCCAGACAGCCTGCCGTCCGCGTCCGAGGTTTTCGCCGCGCTGCCCGCGCCGCGGCCGGACGACGAGGCCCTGCGCGCGTCCATCCGCGCGATGCGGGCGCAGGACGGCCTGCTGCTGGGCGTGCTCGACGATGACCCCACCGGGTCGCAGTCGGTGCACGATGTCCAGGTCGTGACCGTGCTGCACGAGGACGCCTGCCAGGCCGCGCTGGCCGCCTCGGCCGGAACCTGCTTCGTGCTGACGAACACGCGCAGCCTGGACGAGCCGGCCGCGGTCGAGCTGACCATGCGGGCTGCTCGCACCCTGCTCGCCATCGCCGGGCGGCGCGGCGCCCGGATCCAGCTGATCAGCCGCAGTGACTCGACCCTGCGCGGGCACGTGCTGGCCGAGGTGGCGGCGCTGCAGGCGGCCCGCCGGGAGGCGCTCGGCAGCGGCTTCGACGCGGTGCTGCTGGTCCCCGCGTTCCTCAAGGCCGGCCGGATGACCGCGGCTGACATCCAGTGGGCCCGGACGGGCGGCGGCCTGGTGCCGGCGGGCCAGACCGAGTTCGCGCGCGATCCCGTCTTCGGCTACCGCGCATCGGATCTGCGGGACTTCCTGGCCGAGAAGAGCGGCGGCGGGATCGAGGCCAGTGCCGTGGCCAGCATCGGCCTGGCTGACATCAGGCTCGGCGGCCCCGCCCGGGTCCGCCAGCTGCTGGCCGGCATGCGAAACGGCGGCTGGGCCGTCATCAACGCCACCGAGTACTCCGACCTGGAGACGGTGGCCTGCGCCGTGCTGCAGGCCGAGCGGGCTGGCCAGTCGTTCCTGTTCCGCACCGGGCCCTCGTTCGTCCGGGCGCTGCTCGGCCAGCCGCCCAGGGCGCCGCTGCGCGGCGCGGATATCTGGCCGGCCGGACGCCGCGCCGGGCACGGCCTGATCGTGGTCGGATCCCACGTCGGCCAGACGAGCCGGCAGCTGGCCGCGCTGCGTGCGCTGGGCGGCACCGTCGAGGTGGAACTCGACGCAGCCGCCGTCGTCAGCGGCGGCAGCGACGTGGTGGAAGCGGCGGAGCGCCGGGTCGCCGACGCGCTGCTGACCGGAGCACCGGGCCGGTCCGACGTGCTGCTGTACACGAGCCGGACCGTCCTGGCGGACGGCGGGTCCGGCGGCGGCGGTTCCGGCGGCGCGGGATCCGGCCATGGGGAAGGCGACCTGGAGATCGGCCGCCAGATATCGGCCGCCCTGTCCGGCATCGCCGCCGCGGCCCTGGCCGCGCGGCCGGCCTGGGTCGTGGCCAAGGGCGGCATCACCGCGCATGACGTGGCGCTGCACGGCCTGGGCATCCGGCGCGCCGAGGTGGCCGGCCAGCTGTTCCCCGGCATGATCTCGGTGCTGCACCCGGTTGATGCGGCGCCTGCCGCGATCGGGCTGCCCTACGTGGTCTTCGCCGGCAACGTCGGTGACGACCAGGCGCTGGCGCAGGTCGTGGCCATCCTCCACGGGTCGCAGGACAGCTAGCTACCGGGGCGGCAGCTCGATGTCCGCCCAGGCCGCCTCCCAGAGCGTGCTGACGATGACCCGCAGCCTGCGCACTCTGGCCAGCACGGCCGGCCAGAGCGTGAACTCGCCGCGGCCCTCGCCCTCGCCGTATCCGGTCCAGCCACCCAGCCGCCCGACGTGCTCGCCGCCCTGGTCATCGACGACCCGGACGGTGAAGGCCGGGATGGCCGCCGGCCAGCAGTCGCCCTGCGTCCAGGGCCAGCCGTACAGGAGCAGCTGAATGTGCTCGCCCCAGCCGCAGAGGCCCTCGATCACTACCGCGGAGCCCGCGAAGGGGAGTGCGGCGCAGACCGCGATCTGCACGTCGGGCTGCATGCCCTGGCGGACAGGATCGGGCCACGCGGCCAGCCGCGCCGGTCGCGTGGAGCGCCTGGCCCGGCCGAGCGCCCGGCGTAGCAGCGGGCTGTCCGGCGGGATCGCGCCGGTGAAGTACAGGGCCTCGGCGACGGCCGCGGCGACCTGCCGCCCGCGGCTGCGGCCGATCGCTGGCGGCGGGTCCTGAGCGCAGAGCAGCGCCAGGTAACACTCAGCTGCGGTCGGCCATGGCGGGTCCGCCGGGCCCGCCGGCCCGGGCCGCGGCGCCCCGACGGCCACGCGGGCGGCGGCCGGAGAGCCGAGGGCACGGAACTCGAGCCAGCCGGCATCCGCCGGCGGCGCCGGCCGCGCGACGACCTCGCCGACCCAGTGCCGGGCGGTTCCGCTGCCGCGGTCCCAGTACATCTGGTACCGCCGTCCGGCGTCATCGGCCAGGGACACCTCCGCCAGCGCCAGGCCGGCGTGCCGGACCAGCAGGCCGGTGCCGGGCGACATCGCCTGCAGCGGGAACCGCAGGCCGCCGCGGCTCAGCCGCAGCCAGCCGAATCTCAGGTCCGCGACGGCGGTGGCTAACCGCGCGGGGCCCGGCGCCACTACGCGCGGGGTCCAGCGCAGCCCGGCTGGGCCGCGGCTGCGCCGCTGCCAGCTGTCGTCACCAGCGGGCCGGCCGGGCAGCCAGGACGCGGGCAGCCCGCGTGCGGTCACCGCCGCGCTTGCCGCGGTGAGCACCGCCTCAGCCGCCGGGCCGGTGATCAGGCCGAGCATCGTGCAGGCGTGCGCGACGGCGTGCAGGCTGGCCCATGCGGCCGCGAACTCATCACCTGGCTCCGCGAGGGCGACGGCCTGTTTCGCGAGCAGCCGCAGATGGCTCTCGGCAGCCGTTTCCATGACGACAGTGTGACGGAGGTCCCGATATGGCGGGGCCTGATCCGTGCTGCCGGGTTCCCTCGTCGTCCCATCAGCGGGCCAGGTAGTCCACGGTGCGCTCGATCAGTCCGCTGGCCCGGCGCAGGTCGGCCGAGCCGGGCGGGGCCTCGTCGCTCAGCCGGGCGCCCAGCTGGCCGGGCAGTTCCGGAACGGCCGCCGCGGCCAGTCCCGCGCCGATCCGCGCGGCGCTGCGGACGACCTGGGGATCAACGGACCAGATCACCTCGAAGATCCGGTCAGCGTCGCGGCGCTCGTCCTGCCCCGGCTGTTCCCAGCCGGCGACGCACGCCGGGTGGTCGGGTGCGTCGCAGATCAGCGCCCACTCCCGGCGCATCGGGGAGCTGGCCGCAATCGCCACCTCCGACACCGGGCCGGGCCGGGCGCGGCTGCGCTCGAAGGCGGCGAAGACCACGGTCCGCTCGGCGCCGGCGGCCAGGTCGGTCCAGCGCGCCCTGGCGGCATCGTAGAAGCACTGGCGCTGGAAGGACCCGATCAGCAGCGGCCGCTGCGCACTGGCACAGCACTCATCCTCGATGGCCCGGGTCAGCGCGAGCAGGACTGACTTGCTCATGACGTGAACGCGCAGGTCAGGATGGCGGCGCCGGAGCCCGGCGAAGATAGAGGTCTGCGGATTGCCGTCCGCGCCGGACAGCGCCCTGGCCATCGCCGCCGGCAGGGACAGGCCGTTCTCGCGGCCCCGGAGCACCTCGGCCAGCAGGGCGCAGTCGGATTCCCGGTAGCGCCGCTGCCCGCCCGCCGAGCGCTGCGGCCGGGGCAGGCGGTAGCGCTGCTCCCAGTTGCGCAGCCCGGCGACGGGAATGCCGGTCCGCCGGGAGACCTCGCTGATCGGCAGCACGGCCGGGTCAGCGTCGGCGCTGCCTTCCTCACCCTCGACCTTCATCATGGCGATTAGGCTTCTTTCGTCAGAGTGATGATACGGTAGCACCTGAGACACATCATCAGGCCGGAGTTCCCGAGAAAAGGATCCGCGCGGCGCGGCACCGGACCGTCCGGGGCAGGCCCGGGCCGCGGTGACCAGCCCGGCTGCGCAGCTGCCCGGCTGGCACGGTGCTGCGGAGGGATGACCGGCTGAGGAGGAAGCCGTGACCATCGCCGATTCCCGCGATCCGGCTGCCGGCGCGGACCGCCAGCACCCGGTGCCCGCGGTCGGCTATGACCGCGACTCCTGGCGCGAGTCAGCAGCCTGCCGTCATGCCGACACCGAGCTCTTCTTCCCGATCGGCAAGAGCGGCCTGGCCACGGACGAGATCCAGCAGGCCAAGGCGGTCTGCGCCGGCTGCCCGGTGCGGAAGGACTGCCTGGAGTTCGCCCTGGACACCAGTCAGGAGTACGGCATCTGGGGCGGCTACGACGAGGACGAGCGCCGGCCACTGCGCCGGCAGTGGCGCAGGTCCAGGACAGCCCGGCTGTCCTGAGCCGGGAGACTGACAGGGGCGTCTCCCGAACCGGCGCGGTCGCCGCGAGCGCTGGCCGCCCTCGGCGCCGAGTCAGCCCGCGCAGGCGGCCAGGATCAGCCGCGTGCGCTGCCCGGGCCGGCCGCCAGCGCGGTCCCGCTCGGCAGGGCGAGCACGGCCAGGGCGCCGGTGGCCCGGTCGGCGACGAGCACGTGGCCGCGCTGCAGCGGCGTCCAGCCGGGCATCGGCCAGCCAGAACTGGCCACGATGACCGCATCCGCGGTCGACCGGTAGGCCAGGTCGAAGTAGGCGGCGACCTCATCCGGCCGGTCGCCGTAGCCGCGGGCGCGGAGCATCTCGCCGGGCACCTTGGCCGGGTTGTGCCAGCAGATGGCGTAGAGCTTGCCCGGCGAGAGCAGGATCGCGTTCAGGCTGTTCGGCCCGAAGCGCGCCTCGATGTCGTCGGTCGTGTCAGCGATCGCGGCGAGCACGTCGCCGTCGCGCGCCTCCAGCCGCCACATCAGGTGCAGGAAATACCGCTCGCTGTCGGTCGTCCCGCCGAGCTGCCGCTCCCACTCCGGCGGCAGCATCTCGCCCAGGCGGTGCTGCGGGTGGATGGCGCCGTTGTGGGCGAGCACGTACGGGCCATAGCGGAACGGGTGCGTGTTGCTGTCGCTCACGGCCAGGCCCGGCGTGGCCCAGCGCAGGTGCACCAGGCCGAGATCACTGAGCGGCCGGCGGGTCAGCCGGGCGTACTCCGGCTCGCTGCCCGCCCGGCCCAGGGACTTGCGGATCGCGGGCTCGCCCTCGTCGTACCAGGCCATTCCCCAGCCGTCGCTGTGCAGCGACGACAGGGCGGTGAAGTCACGCAGCTCCTGCTCGCCCATCAGGTCGGCGAGGGCCACCGCGGCGGGTGAGCAGTAACCAAGCAGGCGGCACATGGCGGGCTGTCTCCTGTCTGCTCGCCCCCGGCATGGCGATGCTGCTCAACGTGTCCGGGGTGGCGGCGGTCAGCGGCGGCTCCACGCCGCTGGCGTTCCTGCTCGGCGGCGTCGCGTGCCTGGCGCTGGCGTTCGTCGTCATCGGGTTCACCCGCCGGATGGCATCGGCCGGCTACGCCTACACCTATGCCAGCCGCAGCCTCGGCACCGGGGCCGGCTTCATGGCCGGCTGACTCTACTTCTTCGGCATGATCTGCTTCGTGCCGATGACCATGTCGGGTGTCGGCTACCTGGCCGCGAACCTGCTCGGCCTCAACCCGAAGCTGTGGATCCTGTTCTTCTTCATCGGCCTGGCGCTGTTCCTGGTCCTGTCGATCATCCGGATCAAGGTCACCACCCGGGTGCAGCTGCTCGTCGGCATCGTCACCGTCACCGACGCCGCGGTGCTCGACCGGTAGGGCCCCGGACGGCGCGGGCGGCCGCGGCGGGCTCAGCGCCCGCCGCGGCCGCCCGCCTGTCATGAGTGCGGCCGTCTGTCAGTGCGTCCGTTGTCAGCGACGGCCGCGGAAGAGGCGGACCGAGATGTGCTCCAGCGGCCCGGCCGGCGTGGTCGAGGTCGGTGCCGGGTTCGGCTTGAGCACGTGGAACCCGCACTGGCCGAACGCGAAGCGGCCGACGCGGTTCGGGGTGCCCATGGAGTCACCGAACTGCACCGCGGGGCTGTTGCTCGTGCACCACAGGTTGCCGAGGACGACGTTGCTGTTGATCTCCATGGCGTCCGGGTCGGCCATCGTGTTCCAGCTGACCTGTGCGCTGCCGCGCACCTTGTCGCGCAGCGACCCGAGCCAGCAGGACTGGAGGCCGGTGATACTCAGGTTGCCGCCGATCCAGTTGTCCTCGTAGTCGCTGTAGACCGGCGACTTGAACTGGGCGAACGGGCCGGACGGGGTACAGGTGACGCCGCCGCCCCCGCCGCTCTGCAGCACGCTGTTGCCGATCCAGCTGTTGTGCACCACCACTCCGAGTGCCTGGCTGGCGACGATGCTGGCGCCCACCGAGTCGGAGCTGTTGAGGGTGGGATTCTTCTGGTTCGGGTCATCGATGCAGGCGAAGTGCGCCGCTTCGCACCCGAGGATCAGCGTGCCGCCGCTGCCGACGAAGACGTTGCCGCCGACTCTCAGGCTGGAGCTGCCGTGACCGGTCCGGTCGTTGAGCGCGAAGGCCGCCAGCAGGGTCCCGCCGGGCGCCACGCTGACATCGCGCCGGACGTAGGCCGGCCCGGCGTTGACGACGCACGTCCCGGTGACCAGGACGCTGCGGTGGTAGCCGGTGAGGACGCCGGGCGACTTGGGCGTTCCCGCGCAGACGGACGAGCCGTGCGGTCCGTGGCCGGCCGTGGCGGCGCTGGCGATGCCCGCGCCGCCCAGCATCCCGGCCGTCGCGAGCGCTACCAGCACAGCTAGCAGCATGGGCAGGAATCTGCGAAATCTCGGAATTCTCACGTTGAAGCTCCCCCCGAAGTTCGGAACGGATGCGGCGATCTCGAACGCGGCCGGTTCCCGACGCCGGCCGGGCACTGCCGCCAGTCGCGCTCGACGCCTTTACCGTTCCATCATCATTGCCTGACACTGCCATGAGGAGTCAAGGGCCGGAGGCGCCCGATCTCGGGCTTTACCTGACCAGGCGCTGTCCGCCGGATGACCGCGGCTTTCCGTTGCCGGCCGGCTGCCGGTGCTAGGCCAGGTCGTTCAATCGGGGTGGGTCAGTCCCGGCGGTCCACCCCGGGACCTGGTGAACCTCGTGCTGCCCGTGGTACTGGTCGCCGGAGCCGCCGCCTACTACCTGCACTCGGTGCCGGCCGGCGGGAACGACATCGTGCTGGACGTGACCCTGGCCGCGGCCGACGCGGCGCTGGGCACGCTCTGCGCGCTGACCCTGCGCATGCGCCGCGATGGCGACGGCGTGGCACTGGCCCGGGCCGGATGGCTTTCCGCGGTGCTGTGGGTGATCGGGATCGGCGCCCGGATGGGCGTCGCGTTCTCCTCCGATCACGGTGCCGGCCCGGCCATCGCGCGGTTCTCACTGGCGCACAGCATTACCGGCGCGAACGCGTGGGTGGCGGCGCTGGTGCTGATGGCGCTGGCGGAGGTCATCGCCCGGCTGATCGTGATGCGGGTCCGCGGCCGGATACTGCCTGCCGCCAGCCCCGCTCCGCTCCCGGCTCGCGCGCGGGCATAGCCCGCGCATCACGGGGCGGATGCGCCCGACCGGACCTGCTCAGGCCGCCGTCCCGTCCGTGCGGGACCAGTCGAATCCCGGACTCGCAGTACCGTAGGCAGCACGATGCGCGCCTCGCGCCGGAGAACTGCGCTGGCTGCGACTCAGCGATGCCGGGCCGCCACCGCGGCGGCCAGGGCGGTCCGCATGGCCTCCACCGGGCCCGGGTAGCCGGTCATCAGCTCGACCTGAGCCACCGCCTGGTGCAGCAGCACGGTCAGGCCGCTGACGACCTGGCAGCCGGCGGCCAGGGCCGATCCGGCGAAAGGGGTCGGCCATGGCGCGTACACCACGTCCAGCACCGTCGTCCCGGGTTTCCAGCGGGCCGGGCGCAGCGGGTCGGCGGCCCCGCGAGGAAGCGTGGAGATGACCAGGTCGGCCTCCGGCAGCGGCTCTTCGAAGAGGCGGCCGGAGATGGCCGGCCGCATCCCGAGCCGCTCGGCGGTCTCCCGCAGCTCAGCGGTCCGGGCCAGGTTGCGCACCAGCACGACCGGCGCCTGGTGACCCAGCTCGCGCACGGCTGCGAGCGCGGACTGGGCCGTGCCGCCCGCGCCGAGGATGACCGCCCGCTGGATCCGGCCCAGCCCGGCCTCCCGCAGCGCCGCGACCAGGCCGGCCACGTCGGTGTTGTCCGCCCGCCTGCCCGCGGCTGGCCCGCCTGGCGGGAACACCAGCGTGTTCGCGGCCCCCACGGCCCGGGCCAGCGGCGACACCTCATCGGCGACGGCGAGGGCCACGCGCTTGAGCGGCATCGTCAGCGACAGGCCCGCCCACTCCGGTCCCATGCCGTCGAGCAGCGGCGCCAGGCCGGGCTCGTCGCACTCGATCATGTCGTAGCGCCAGCCGTGCAGGCCGAGTGCCTGGTAAGCCGCGCCGTGCAGCACGGGCGACAGCGAGTGCCTGATCGGCGATCCGAGCACGGCTGCCCGCCGGGCCGGCCGATCGGCCGCGGTGCTGGTTTCGTCCACGAGCATCTGCCTATCCCAAGGTCCGCGCCGGAGAGCGGGCAGTCCATTACCGCACATCGGCCTGATCGCTGTCCGGTGCCCCGGCCAGCAGCCGGGCCGGGCCGCATGGGCCAGGCGGGCCTGCTGGCCGGCTGTCCGCCCGGCCAGCCGGCCACCGGCGATTCCACGGCCAGCGCCGCCTGCTCTGGCAGCGCGGCGATGAGTTCCGGCAGCGGCAGTTCGCCATCGCCGGGAAGCAGCCCTCCCGGTGCGCGCCTCCGTGAGGGCCGCCGCGCTACCCGGCCGGATCGGCAGGAACGGGCCGTCGCACAATTGCGCATAGGGTAGCCGCTCCGGCGCGACAGCGGCCACGTGGGCAGGCGTCCCGCCGGACCGCCGCAGAGGGCTGAGGACGGGCAGCAGGCGGTAACTCGATTGCCGCCCGGGACGAGCAGCTGCCGGGCTGAGCGAGGGCGATGGCTGATGCGGCCGAAACGAGCCAGGCCGATTCGCCACGCGGGTATCGTTTCTCGGTGACAGAATATGGGGCCACCGGTCAGCCCCCGGTTGGCCGGACCGCCGGGCACGTGAAGCATGGTTGTCCTGGTCGGCTTCATGGGCGCCGGCAAGACCACGGTGGGAAGCCTGCTGGCCGACAGGCTCGGGTTGCCTTTCCTCGACACTGACCCTGTCATCGAGAGCCGGGCCAGGCCCATCCGGGAGATTTTCGCTACCGACGGCGAGCCCGCGTTCCGCGCACTCGAACATGAGGTCACGGCGGACCTCTTGCAGGGCCAGGACGCTGTGATCGCACTTGGCGGCGGGGGAGTGGAACATCCGGCCACCCGGCGGTGCCTTGCGGGCAGGCAGGTGGTCTATCTCCGGGTTGGCTACGAGGAGGCGATGCTGCGCGTCTCCCGCGACGACAACCGGCCGATGCTGCACCGCCCGGACCTGAATGTCATTCTCCGGCGGCGGCAGTCGAACTATGAAGCTGTCGCGACACAGATCGTGGCGACCGGCGGGCGCCGCCCCGAGGCCATCAGTCTCGACATCATCAAGCGCCTTGTTCGGATGCCCTCCGTCTCGGGTGCTATCACGCCGGTTCTCATGCCCTGCGCTGACGGCACCTGCGGCGACCGCGCCCCCGGCTAGTGCCCGCATCGGCGGCCGGCTTGCGCGCACGGCCTACGCTGATCGCCCGCTTACCGTAGACGGGCCGGCCACGTGCGGGCCGAGCGCCATCGGGCCAGGCAGCCGCCAGGCCGCTCGTCCCTGATGCCGCTGATGCCGCATCCATGGCAAGCTCGCGGAATGAGAATGCGGCAGGGATGAGATTGATCGGGGCCATCCGGGAGGTGCGGCCGCCCGCGCCAGATCCTGCCAGGTATCGCTGCCGCCGGATCCCGGCTCTGCCTATCACGGCGGTGAAGCTCAGATGAGGCCGCCGGTGTCCGGGCCCCGCGACGCTCAGGTCACCATCATCGGGGGCGGCGCTGTCGGCGCGGCCGTCGCGTACTTTCTCGCCCGCGACGGATGGCAGGACATCCAGCTGCTGGAACGCCGCGGGCTATGCGAGGAGACCAGCAGCCAGGCGGCCGGGCTGGTCGGCCAGGCCCGGCCCACGATCGAGCGCGCGCGGCTCACCATGGCGGCCGCCGATCTGTACCGGCGGTTCGAGCAGGAAACCGGCTACCCGGTGGATTACCGCGAGTGCGGCGCCATCCGGCTTGCCCTGTCGGAGACCTCGCTGCGGGAAGCTCAGGCAGATCGCCGACACCGCCGCGATCACCGGCCTGCCCGTCGAGTTCCTGACCACCCGGCGACTGCGTGAGCTGTGCCCGGTGCTGGAGCGGACCGACTCGGTGCGCGGCGCGCTCTGGTCACCTACCGATGGCTATCTGCAGCCGAACAGCCTGGTCAGCGCGTACACCAGCGCGGCCAGGGAGATGGGCGTCAGCATCGCGACGCGGTCGCAGGTGACGGGCATCGGCATCGAGCGGGGCGCGGTCCGAGCGGTCTCGACCAGGGACGGCGACTACCAGACCGAGCAGGTGGTGATCGCGGCGGGCCCGTGGTCGGCCGCGATCGCCCGGCTGGCCGGGCTGGAGCTGCCGGCCGTGCCGGTGCTGCACGAGTACTTCGTCACCGAGCCCGTGCCCGGCTGGCATCCGGACCTGCCCTGCCTGCGCATCCCCGAGGTGCAGGTCTATGCGCGCGGCGAGGGCAACCGCGTGCTGTGCGGCGGGTTCGAGAACCGCGGCACGAGCATCGATCCGCGCGAGGTGGCGATCTCCTCGCCGCTGGCGGCGCGTCCGGACTGGGATGTGCTGGCGGGCTTCGCGGGCAGCCTCAGCGCGTTCGTCCCCGGCCTGGCCAGCGCCGGCGTCAGCAGCACCTTCCAGGGCTGGCCGGCCTTCACCCCGGACGGCCGCTTCATCGTCGGCCCGGTCAGCGCGATCCGGGGCCTGGCGCTGGCCGCCGGGTGCAACGCTCATGGCGTGTCCGGCTCGGCCGGGCTGGCGATGCACCTGGTGGAAAGCCTGCGCCCGGATCCGTCCCCGTACGTCCGCTCGCTCAGCCCGGACAGGTTCGTGCCCCGCACCTGGTCCTGGGAGGATGCCCGGCGGCAGGCGCGGGCCGTTTACGAGACGTACTACCCGATGCCGGCCGCGCCGGCGCGGCCCTGAGGCCGGCCGCCGCGCTGGCGGCTCACCGGCCACTGGCCGGGCGTTCCTCCGTATGCGGGGATCGACCCACGCCATGATCAGCGTCAGCAGCCCGGCCGTGCCCGCGGTCGTCCAGCCCAGGCCGATCCGGTCGATGACCGGCCCCTGGACCAGCGAGCCGACCGGGTAGGCAACGCCCAGGGCGACCAGGAAGAAGCTGAGCACCCGGCCGCGGAACGCCTCGGGCGCGCGGAGCTGGACCATGGTGGAGAGCCCCGACAGCACGCCGATGCAGACTAGCCCGACCGCGAACAGCGTCGCCACCGCCCACCAGGTGACGCCGCGCAGCGAGCCGCCCGGCCAGAGAGGTCCATTGCCGGCCTGACCCGGGAGAAGGGCCTCGGGGTACTGTCGGTGCATGGATAGCGAGCCGGGGGGAGGGGCGCGGATCCGCGCCGCGTGACACCGCATGATCTCGCACGTCGACTCGGCCATTATCGTCGTTGTCAGCCTCCTCTCCCTCGGCGGCCTCATGGTCCTTTTGGTCCACGGCATGCGGAGCGTGGGGAAGGCCACCGAGGACACGATTACCCCAAGACGTGAGGAAAAGGGACGCATGGTCGCGCCGAAGGTCACCCGTGGCGCGCGGCGCAAGAGCGACCGGAGAGCCGAGCTGCTGCCAGCGGGCGCCAGCGTCACGTTTGCCGCCGAGCGGCGCGCGGTGGGCATCGACGAGGTGCTCGACGCCCTCGACAGCGACCTGGTCGGCCTCGAGCCGGTGAAGCAGAAGGTGCGGGAGATCGCCGCGCTGCTGCTGGTCGACCGGGCGCGGCAGAAGTTCGGCCTGACGGCACCGCGGCCGAACCTGCACATGTGCTTTACCGGGCCGCCCGGCACCGGGAAGACGACCGTGGCGCTGCGGATGGCCGAGCTGCTGCACCGGCTCGGCTACCTCGAGCAGGCGCAGGTGGTGCACGCGATGCGGGACGACCTGGTCGGCGAGTTCATCGGGCAGACCGCGCCGAAGGCCAAGAGAGTCCTGACCAGGGCGATGGGCGGGGTGCTGTTCATCGACGAGGCATACTCGCTCTACCGGACCGGCGACTCGCTGGACTACGGCCAGGAGGCGATCGACATCCTGCTCCAGGTCATGGAGAACGACCGCGACAAGCTCGTGGTGATCCTGGCCGGCTACAAGGACCGGATGGACGGGTTCTTCGGGTCCAATCCCGGCCTCACCTCGCGGATCGCTCATCACCTCGATTTCGCCCCCTATGAGCTGGACGAGCTCGTCGCCATCGGCTGGGTGATTCTCAGGGAGGCGAACTATTACCTGTCGAACGCGGCAGAGGCGGTGTTCCGCGACTCCCTCACGGGCCGGATGAACCAGCCGCGGTTCGCCAATGCCCGCAGCGTCCGCAATGAGCTGGAGCGCGCCCGGCTCCGGCACGCCCACCGGCTGGCCGCCGAGCCGGACCGAAAATGGACACGCGACGATCTCATGCGGCTGGAGCCCGCGGACATCGTCGCGGCCGACGAGGACCTGCGGTCGGCGATGGAGTCCTCCATCCCGGTCCAGTGACACCGTCCCGGCCCAGTGACGCCCGTGTTCAGTGACGCTCCCGTCAGGAACGGACGCCCTTCCCCGGCATAACGAGCGTGCCGCTTCGGTTAACCCGGACTCTCAGGCGAATGAAAGGGGCGTCATGAAGGCTGTCCGGTTCGATGAGTACGGCGGGGCCGACGTGCTCCGGGTGGCCGAGGTGCCCCGGCCGGAGCCGGGGCCGGGCCAGGTCCTGGTGCAGGTCAAGGCGGCGGGCATCAACCCCGGCGAGGCCAAGATCCGCGATGGCTCGCTGCACGCGAGGTTCCCCGCCACCTTCCCGTCCGGCCAGGGCAGTGATCTAGCCGGGATCGTGGCGCAGACCGGTCCCGGCGTGACCGGGGTCAGCATCGGCGATGAGGTCATCGGCTTCACCGACGACCGGGCCAGCCAGGCCGAGTTCGTCCTGGCCGAGCAGCAGAACCTAACTCTGAGGCCGGCCGCCGTGCCGTGGGAGGTGGCCGGGTCGCTGTTCGTGGCCGGTTCCACCGCGTACGCGGCCGTGCGGGCGGTCGGCGCGAGCAGCGGGGACACGGTGATCGTCGCGGGGGCCACCGGAGGGGTCGGCTCGATCGCCGTCCAGCTGACCAGGCTGGCCGGGGCCACCGTCGTCGGGCTGGCCAGCGAGGCAGGCCATGACTGGCTGACCGGGCACGGAGTAATCCCGGTGAGCTACGGCGAGGGCGCGGCCGACCGGATCCGCGAGGCGGCCGGCGGGAAGATTGACGCCTTCATCGACGCGTTCGGCGCGGGCTACGTTCAGCTGGCGCTCGAGCTCGGCGTGCGGCCCGAGCGGATCGACACGATTGCGAACTTCAGCGCCGTCGAGCAGTACGGGGTCAAGGCCGAGGGCAGCGCCGCGGGCGCCAGCGCCAGCGTGCTGGCCGAGCTGGCCGCCATGATCGCGGCCGGCCAGCTGGAGATCCCGGTGGCCGCGACCTTCCCGCTCAGCCAGGTGCAGGACGCCTACCGGCGCCTCGCCGAGGGCCACGTCATCGGCAAGATCGTCCTGCTGCCCTGAGCGCGCCGCGCGCCGGGGCCGGCTGGCTGGCGGAACCCCCGCCCCGCGAGCCACGCCCGGGCCCGCCGGCCGGGGTTAGCATGACGAATGAGGCGTCTGTCCCGCTTCGCGGCGGCGCCGGGATCCCGCGCCCCGGAGGGAGAATCGCGTGTCTGGTGCCGAAGGGAAGCTGGATCGCATCGAGGGCAGCGACCTGCAGGGAATCGGCCGGGCCGACATCGACGACGTGATCGAGTACGTGCATGTGCCGACCGCCCGGCTGCCCGCCTACCTGAGCCTCTACGACCGGTACCTGCGGCAGCGCTGGAACGTCAACGAGCTCGACTTCACCGTCGACAAGGCCGACTGGGCCGAGCGGATGACCGGCGACTCGCGTAACTCGTTCCTGTCGATTGCCTCTGGCTTCCACCACGGGGAGCGCCAGGTGGCGGTCGAGCTGGCCCCGCTGCTGTTCGGTGCGCCCGAGGACTACAAGATCTTCCTGACCAGCCACCTGGAGGACGAAGCCCGGCACACCGTGTTCTTCGACCGGTTCTACCGTGAGGTCGTCGGGCTGGAGGGCGACGGCATCATGGACGTCCTCGACGCGTCGTGGCCTTACATCCAGGAGACCTTCGTCGGGCCGTTCGGCCTGCTCGCCTACCTGACCGACGACCTGCGCCGGGATCCCTGGAACAAGCACCTGCAGATGAAGTACGCGACCACGTACATCATCTGGATTGAGGGAGTCCTGGCCCTGTCGGTCATGAAGATCACCCTCAACTACGCGCGGGACTTCCGGGTGCTGCCGGGCTTCTACACCGGCTTCACCGCCACCTGCCGGGACGAGGCCCGGCACGTGCAGGGCGGCCTGCGGTTCATCCGCGACCTGCTCGCCGAGAACCCTGGCTACGTCCAGGACCTGCACGACACCCTGCGGACCCTGCTCACCATGAGCGCGGCCCGCTCCAGCTACATCTACTACGAGCCGCTCGGCTGGTCCGAGGAGCGGGTGACGGAACTGTTCATGAACCAGCTGCACCGCAAGCTGGGCATGGTCGGCGTGACGCTGCCGGCTGACATGGAGGACATGGTGTCCTCGGTCAAGCCGACGCTGGCGGGGGGCTGAGATGGCCCGGTTCATGACCGGCGCCTGGGCGCAGGAATGCCGGCGTGCCATCAACGGCTGGCCGGGGGAGCAGCGCAAGGCCAGCAAGCTGCAGGACTTCTGGGACTGGATCGCGATGATCCGGCCGTTCGTGACCGGCCGCCTGGCGCTCAGCGTGCGGGACCTGCCGGCCGGCCCGGACGGGGACACCCTGGCGCTCGACTTCGACGGCGGCACGGTCACGGCCGCGTCGGTGCTGCCCAGGGCCGAGGCCGAGGCCGGCGCGGTTTTCCTGCTGTCCGGCTGCTACGCCGACTGGCAGCAGATGCTGGCCGGCTACGACGTCGGCAAGATGGTGATGTACCGGAAGCTGATGCTCGAGAAGGGCGACACGCTGCAGTTCTTCATGGCCGCCTTCTTCTGGACCGAACTGCTCGCTGCCATTGCGTCCGTCCCGGCGGACACGCTCGCGCGAGCGTGAGCACGCTCCGGCAGCCGCGAGCCTCGTCCTGCGGGCCTCGTGCCGGGAGTCCCGTGCCTCAGAGCAGGCTGTCGACCTGGTGCACGTCGCCGCACGGGACGTTCAGCGCCGCGTGATGCTGGCGGATGGCCTCCTCGTCCGGCCCTTCCAGGAGGCAGTAGACCTTGCCGTCGGCGTTGTGGTACAGCTCGATCTGCCGCACGCCGAATTCGTCGCTGGCGCCATCCCTGGTTCCCTGGGCGATCTGGTCGATGGCCTCCTGCGGAAGCTTGAGGTCGTCGTGGTAATCCATGAACCTGGGCATCTGATCCCCTTATCGTCGGCGCCTGGTCGTCACTTTGCCGAACCATTGCCGTCTTGTCTATACGGTGACGGCGCGTCGCGGCTGAAAGCCGCCGCGGTCGCGTCGGCGTACTGGCGCTTGGTCAGCGGCCCGTCATCGGCGTGCGGGCCAGCGCGCTGACCGCGTGGCCCTGGGCGACCAGAAGCGGCACGACGTGGCCGCCGATCGCGCCGGTGCCGCCGGTGACGAAGACCCGCATGCCCCCACGCTAGCCCGCGGCGGGTCCGCGGCGCGCGGGCCCGCGGGCGGGGCAGGGCCGGTACTACCGGTGCAGCAGGTCGAGGAACCTCGCGATCAGCGGCCCGTCGGTCGGCCCGCCCTCGCCGCCGTCGACGACGACCATCGCGAAGGCGATGGTGCCGTTGAAGCCGATCAGCCAGGCGTCCGTCGGCAGCGGGCTGCCGCGGCCGTACTGGGCAGTCCCGGTCTTGGCGTACGTCCCGGCTGGCAGTCCGCGGTTCGCGGCGGTACCGGTCGCGACCACCTGGGCCATCATCTCGTGCAGGCCGCTGACGACGGCCGCGGGCAGCTGGCTGGCCGGGGCCTGCTCGCCTGCCGCCCCGTCCACCAGACTGGCCGGGTGCGCGGTGCCCGTATCGGCCCCGGCGGCGACTTCCGCCATGGCCAGCGGCGAGACCAGCACCCGGCCCTGGCCGATGGCCGTGGCGGCGAGATCGGCCGGGCCGGCAGGCAGCGGAACAGACCCGCCGAAGGCAGGCAGCCCGATCCGCGGAGTGGTGCCGATCCCGAACAGCGCCGCGGCTCCGGGCAGCTCCGCTGCGGTGAGGTGGCTCGTGGCCAGCCCGATGAACGCGGTGTTGCAGGATTCGGCGAAAGCGTGCAGCAGGTCGCTGATCGGCGCGGTGCCCTCGGCGTTGTGGAACACCTCCCCGTCGACCGTAATCGTCGGCGGGCAGCTGGCCGGGGACGCGGGCGTGAGCCCGTGCTCGATCAGCGCGGTGGACGTGATCACCTTGAACGACGAGCCGGGCGGGAAGGCGCCGCCGAGTGCCTGGTCGAACTCGCTGGAGTCCGGCACGCTGACCGCCGCGAGGATCGCGCCGGTCGAGGCGTTGACGGCTACCAGGGCCGCGTTCTTGCGCACCCCGGACAGTGCCGCTTCCGCGGCCTGCTGCACGCGGGGGCTGATGGTCGTTTGCACCGCCGTGCCGGGCCGCGGGCTGAGCCGCGCGAGGGTGGCCACGGGCAGGCCTTTCGGGCTGAGCACAGTGATCGTCGCGCCTGGCAGGCCGGCCAGCTGCCGCTCGTACGCCTGCTCCAGTCCCGTCTGGCCGACGACGCTGCTCGCGCTGTAGGGGGGCCCGAGAGAGCTGAGCTCCTGAGCGGTGACGGGGCCGACCGTCCCGACCACGTGCGCGGCGAGGCCGGGAGTGATCGCGGTCCGGGCGCTGGTGGTCTGGAAGACCGTGCCGGGTAGCGGGTAGAGGGCCGGCTTCAGCTGCTCGTACCGCGCCATCGGGACGGTGAAGACGGGCTCGAACCAGGTGGGCCTGGCTTTGGCCGCGGCGATCGCGCTGCTGGCCTGGGCCGGGGTCGCGCCGGCGCCCACCAGCGCGGTGACGAGCGAGGCGGGGTGCCTGATCCGCTGCCCTTCGACGCCGATCGTCACCATCGGGGCCTGCACCGTCAGCGGCGCCCCGCCGGCGCCCAGGATCGGGGCCCGCGGCGCCCAGGTCGTCTGCAGCAGCAGCTGGCCGCCAGTCCGCAGCGGCGGCGCGATCGTGGCCGGCGACCAGGCTACGAGCCACTTTCCCGAGCGCTGGACCAGCCGGAGCACGGTCCGGATGGTGACCGTGCCGATGCCGGAGATCGCAAGCCGCTCCGAGACCGGCTCCGACGCACGGGCCCCATCGGTCCGCAGCGTGCCCGGGGCGTAGCTGGCCCGGCGGACGCTGAGGTCGGTCAGCGCGGTCGCGCTGACCGAGGCGAAATCCGGCGGCGGGGCGGCCACCAGGGACCGCATGGCTGACCAGTCCCGCCGGGCCCAGTCCGCGAGATAGCTGCGTGCGGTGGCCCCCGGCGAGGCCGAGCTCCCGCAGCCGCTGAGCGTCGCCGCGGCCAGCAGCGCCGCGGCGCAGCCGCCGATGACCGGGCGACAGCGCCCGCGCAGCGGCCGCATTACGTGCTGATCAGTCATGACAGCCGAGCTTTCATGACGGGTGGGCATCCATGGCAGAGAGGCTACGCACCGCCGGGCACTCCGCGGGGAGGGCGGCCGACGATCGTCGCCGGCCAGGGGCTCGTAGTGTGGAAGTGATGGTGAGTCGGCCGGGGCGTGGCGACAGCGCCCGCGGCTGGGCCAGGTCGTAGCGAGGGCGTCAGGATGACAGAGCGTAAGCCGGCCGGGATGAGCTTCAGCTCATGGATCGACCAGCAGATCAGCGAGGCGGCTGAGCGCGGCGCCTTCGACGATCTGCCCGGTGCGGGCAAGCCGCTGCCCAGGAGGGGCGGATTCGACGATGGCCAGGCGTGGATCCGGGAGTACGCGCGCCGGGAGGGCGTGCCGGCCGAGGAGATGCTGCCGACCCCGCTGAAGCTGCGGAAGGAGATCGAGCGGCTCACCGAGGCGGCGCCCGGCATGCGCTCGGAGCGGGAGGTACGCGAAGTCGCCGCGGACCTGAACAGGAGGATCCTGGAGTGGCGCCGGATTCCGCTCGGGCCGCCGGTCTTCGTGCCGCTGGTGGACGAGGAAGCGATGATCAGCAGCTGGCGGGCCGCGCACCCTGCCCGGCCCGCTACCGCTTCCCTGGCTGATGCCCGGCGCCCGGCGACCGGGGAAAGACCTGTGCGGACCCGGTGGCGCGACCGGCTCAGCCGGCGTCGACGGCACTAGCCAGGCCCGCGCGCTCGCCGCGAGCGAGGTTGCCCGCAGCACCGGGGCCAGGGGCGTGATCGTCGGCCGTGCCGGCGGGTGCGTCATGATGGGCGGATGCATGCGCGCCCGGGCCGGGGGGATCGCGGGCGGCCGGGCTGGCCCGTCGCGGCAGTCCTGGCCCGGCTGGGCCGCGCCGTGCGGGACCGCCGCGTCCCGGCCTCGCTCACGGCTGGCGCCGCGCTCCTGGCCCTGCTGGGCTGCGGCACCTCCGGGGCGGCGGCCAGCCCGGCTGCCGGGCGCAGCGGGTCAGCGAGCGCGGGCTCCGGGCGACCGGCGGCTCCCGGCGCCGCGTCCGCCGGCAGCCTGCCCGATCAGGTGCCAGCGCCCGCGCACACGCTCGTGGTGGTGCTGGAGAACCACTCGTACGCGCAGATCATCGGCAGCCGCGCCGCGCCCTTCATCAACTCGCTGGCCCGGCGCGGGGCGCTGCTCACCCGCTCCTACGCCATCACCCATCCCAGCGAGCCGAACTACCTGGCCCTGTTCTCCGGCAGCACGCACGGCATCACTGACGATGGCTGCCCTTACCGGCTGAGCGGGCCCAATCTCGCCGCCGACCTGATCCGGGCAGGCAAGAGCTTCGTCGGCTACGCGGAGGGCCTGCCGGTCACCGGATCGCTGGCCTGCTCGGCCGGCGAGTACGCGCGCAAGCACGTGCCGTGGACTGACTTCCGGAACGTGCCAGGCTCGGTGAGCAAGCCGTTCACCAGCTTTCCGGAGCCTGCCTTCGACCGCCTGCCGACGGTGTCTTTCGTGATCCCCAACCTGTGCCATGACATGCACAGCTGCGACGTGGCCGCCGGGGACAGCTGGCTGCGCGTGCACATCGGCGGCTATGCGAGCTGGGCGATGAGTCATCACAGCCTGCTGATCCTCACCTGGGACGAGAACGACGGCAGCTCGGGCAATCAGATACCGACGATCTTCGCCGGCCAGATGGTGCGGCCCGGCCGGTACGGCGAGCCGGTCACCCATTACAGCGTCCTGGCCACGATCGAGGCCGCCTACGGCCTGCGGCGAGACGGCCGGGCGGCTGCCGCGAAGCCGATTACCTCGATCTGGCGATCCTGAGCACGCTGGCCAGCCCGGCTGGCCGGATCGCTCACCGGGTCGGAGCCGGGCCGGAGCCGGGCCGGAGCCGGGCCGGAGCCGGGTCAGGCCGGGGGTGACGCCCTCGCCACGCCGGCGCCCCCTGGCTGTTCCGGCTCTGGCCGTTCCGGTCCTGGCTGCTCTGGTCCTGGCTGCTCTGGTCCTGGCTGCTCTGGTCCCGGCTGCTCAGCCGCAGGCGCTTGCAGCGCGCGCAGCGCTGCCTCGTACAGCGTGATGAGGCCCGCTTCCACCTCCGGCCCGTGGAACCGGGGATCCCAGGTCAGGTCGGCCAGGGAGTCGCTGATAACAAAGGCCGAGGCGACGTGCAGCCTCCTGGCCTCTGCCACCGCGAACAGGGCGGCGGCTTCCATCTCCACGCAGAGCACTCCCTCGGCCTGGTACTGGCGGGCCTCGGCGACGGTCTCCCGGTAGGGGGTGTCGATCGTCCAGGAGGTGCCGGCCCGGAAGCGGGCGTCGGCCTGCCCCAGTGCCGCTCCGAGGGCGGCGCTGGCGGCGGCAGTGGCCCTGGCCAGCTTCGCCGGAGGCAGGTAGTGGTGGGAGACGCCCTCGTCCCGGATGGCGGCCTCGCACAGGACCAGGTCCCCCACGGCCAGATCACGCTGCAGGCTGCCCGCGGTTCCGACGGAGACAAAGGCCGACGTGCCCAGCGCCGCCAGTTCTTCCATCGCGGCCGCCGCGGCCGGCGAGCCGATGCCGAACTGGCCGAGCAGCCCGACCCGGCCGCCGGTGCTGGGCAGCGCCAGGACCGAGTGTGCCGCGCCCTGCCGTCCTGGCGGCGTCAGCCCTTCGAGCTGCAGCACGTGGTGATACAGGGACCGCTGATAGCACAGCACGACGCCGGCCGGGGCCCGGCCCGCGCCGAGGGCGCCAGCGCGCCGGAGGTAGGCGAGGAAATCGGCCGGGCCGAAGATCGCCTCCTCGGCGTGCTTGCCCGCGAAATTCGGGTAACTGGCCGGCGGCATCAGGGCCGATCGTACTGAAGCTCCCGGCGCCCGCCACAGGCGCCCGGAGCAGGCACCCGGCACCGGCACCCGGCACTGGCGCGGCGTGCAGGGGCAGCGCAGCGAGCACGGATCAGGCCAGCGCCTCGGGCGGCGGGGCGGGCGAGGGCTCGGCGCTCGCGTCCGTGATCGGGACGGATCGGCCAGCGAACCGCGCGAGTGCCGTGCCCGCCAGCAGTCGCGCTGGCACCGGGTCCGCCGCCGTCCGGCTGCTCAGCTCCGGGACGGGCAGCTCATGATCGGCGGCGGCGACGACCAGGTTGCCGAAGCTGCGGCCGCGCAGCACCGTGTCCTCGGCGATCACGCAGGCGTGCCGGAATACCGATCGGACCGCCGCCACCCGGCCGCGCGCATGGGCGAGCGGCGGCCCGTCGCTGACGTTGGCGGCGTACCAGCCCGATGGCGCCAGCGCCCTGGCCGCGGCGGCGGTGAACTCCGCCGACGTGAGGTGGGCGGGCGTCCGGCCCCCGGCGAAGACGTCCATGACGATCATGTCGAACGAGCCGCCGGCACCTGCTCCAGGACGGCGCGGGCATCCGCCACCCGGACCCGGATCCGGCCCGTCCCCGGCCGCGGCTGGCCGGCCTGCGCGAGCGGCAGTCGCCTGCGGACAAGCCTCGCTACCTCCGCGTCGGCCTCGACGGCCAGCTGACGGGAACCCGGCCTGGTCGCTGCCACGTAACGGGCCAGCGTCAGGCCGCCGCCGCCGAGGTGCAGCACGCGCAGCGGCATCCCGGCTGGCGCGGCCAGGTCGATCAGGTGACCGAGGCGCCGCATGTATTCCAGCTCCAGGTGCCGCGGATCGTCAAGATCAACATACGACTGCGGCACGTCGCCGGCCAGCAGCATCCAGGCTCGCGGCCGGTCCAGGTCAGCGAGCAGCTCGACCGGTCCGGTCGGCCCCGGCCGGCCGCTGTCCGGGCCGTCGCGGGCCGGCTGAGGACGTGGCATAACGACATTGTCCAGCGCCGGGTGCCTGGCGGTCCGGAGCGGACCGGGGGAGACATCCGGCCAGGGCGAGGCGCAGGATGGAGACATGAGTGACAGCGTCCCGCCGGCAGGCCCGGATCCGGTCGAGAGGATCCTGGCGGCATTCACCAGCGTTGGCCGTGCAATGACCGAGTTCGCGGAGAATCTCCGCCCCGTGGCCGAGAGCCTCCGGCCAGTCGTCGAGGCAGTAGCCAAGATCGCCAGGGACCCGCGCGTTCAGGCCGCGATCGCAGGCGACCTCGGCCTGGACCGCCGCGACTGCCACTGCCTCTGCGCGGAGGTGCACGGCGACGATCCGGGCAGCTGCGAGGGCACGTCGGTGTCCGCGGTACGGATCAGCGGCATGGACGTGCCGATGTGCGCGCCGTGCCAGGCTGCCCGGGCGGCCTCGAAGCTGTCCGGCCCGGCGTAGCGGCCGGCCGCTGCTCGCAGGGCCGGGCGGCGCTGATGCCAACGAATGAGTCGCTCAGCGCGTCTAACGGCCATGTCGCCGTATGGCCCGTACCAGTCCCGGCACAGGAAGCCGAACCGGGGGAAGCGGCTCGTGCTGACCTTCTCCTGGCTGGCGGCCATGGTCATGCTGGCCGTATCGGCCACCACCACCGGTCCCGTAGCTCTCTTCCATGCAGCCAGCTCCCGCGGCGCGGGATCCGCTGACCCGTGCCACCACCGGCGGCGGCGGGAGTGCGAGCAGGGCCGCTCCCGCGCTCGCGCTCATCCGGCCGCTGCCCGGACCCTGCTGGGTGCATCGCATCGCCGCTTATCCCTGCCCTGTGCCGGCCGTCCCCTCCGCGGCGGCCAGCAGCGTCCGGGCCCGGGCCGGCCGGATCAGCGGGCTCGCCGCGTCGCCGCGGACCGTCGGGTCCCGGCCTGCGCCGGGGTCGCCAGCCGGCGGCCCGCCGGCCCGCCCCGGACAGGGCCAGGCACCGCAGGACAACGACCCGGCCGGGCCGCGCAGCTCCCGTCCCTGACCATCGGGGACGGTGCTGCCAGGGACGGTGCTGCCAGGGACGGTGCTGCCAGGGACGGTGCTGCCAGGGACGGTGCTGCCAGGGACGGTGCTGCCAGGGACGGTGCTGCCAGGGACGGTGCCGCGCGCCGCAGCCGGTTGCCTGCCGCAGCCCCCGGGCGGGGAAGCGGGAGCCCATCCAGCGACCGCGTCCGGGCCATGCCCGGCGCGGGCGGTCACGCGCGCTTCAGAACCCGGCTGCGACCGGGACGACGCGCTCGCCGAACGGTTCCAGCGGGGTGATCGCCGACACGTCCGGCATCCGGCCGGGTCCGCTCCAGCCGGTAGTAGCGGCCGGCGTAGGGCGCCTCGTCATCGCTCCACATCTGCAGGCAGATCTGCAGCGCCTCCTCCAGCCGCTCGAACCGCTCGGCGGTCGGGGGAAACGGCAGCCCCAGTCCGCGCGCCTCGGCTTCGTACCACGCCGCGCCGATGCCCAGCCAGGCCCGGCCGCCGGAGAGGACGTCGAGAGTGGTCACGGCCTTGGCCAGCAGGCCCGGCTCCCGGTAGACCACTGCCGTCACCCAGGCCAGCAGCTCGATCCGCGACGTGCTCGCGGCGAGGTAACCGAGGGTCGTGTAGGCCTCGAGCATCTCGTGCTCGGGCGGCCCGATGTTACCGATCTGCCAGACGTGATCCATGACGCTGAGCCTGGCGAAGCCCGCGTCCTCGGCCGCAGCGGCGACGCGGCCGAGATCCTGGCCCAGCGTCGGCGGACCGCCCGGCCAGGTGAAATCGGGTAGATGCAGGCCGAGCTTCATGAGCTTTCCCCTTCCGTGCCGGCGGTCGCAGGAGCGGGCGCGTTCCTGGCGGGGCACCGGTGCCGAGCTTCTCAGGGCAGTCTGCCAGGCGCGAGCCAGGCAGCCTCGGCCGAGACCCGTGGACTCCCGGGCTGCCCTGCCCCCCGCGTCAGCTGAGGTGGTGCACCTCCTGGAGTCCGTAGACCGGCGTGGGGAGGCCGGCCTGGCGGGCCTTGAGCTGCAGCGCGAGGTAGAGCGAGTAGTGCCGCGACTGATGCAGGTTGCCGCCGTGGAACCACAGCGCCTCCTGCTGCGTCGGCTTCCACATGTTGCGCTGCTCGCCCTCCCACGGGCCGGGGTCCTTGGTGGTGTCCGAGCCCAGCCCCCAGCACTTGCCGACCTTGTCGGCGACCTGCCGGGAGATGAGCTCGGCGGCCCAGCCATTCATCGAGCTGTAGCCGGTCGCGTAGACGACGAGGTCGGCGGGCAGCCGGGTGCCGTCCTTGAGCACCACGGCGTCCTCGGTCAGGTGGTCGACCTGGCCAGACGCCAGCTTCACCTCCCCGTTGGCCACCAGGTCCGCGGCGCCCACGTCGATGTAGTAGCCGGAGCCGCGGCGCAGGTACTTCATGAACAGGCCGGAGCCGTCGTCACCCCAGTCGTGCTCGAACCCGGCCGCCTCGAGCCGGTCGTAGAACTCCTTGTCCCGTTCCCGCATCTGCTCATACAGCGGGATCTGGAATTCGTGCATGATCCGGTACGGGATGGAGGCGAACACCATGTCCGCCTTCTCCGTCGTCATCCCGGCCGCGACCGCCTGCTCGGAGTAGAGCGCGCCCAGCCCGATCTCCATCAGGGTGTCGGAGCGCACGATGTGCGTGGACGAGCGCTGCACCATCGTCACGTCCGCGCCGTTCTCCCAGAGCGCGCCGCAGATGTCGAACGCCGAGTTGTTGGATCCGATGACCACGCAGCGCTTTCCCCGGTAGGCATCCGGCCCCGGGTGCGCGGAGGAGTGGTGCTGGTCGCCGCGGAACAGGTCCATGCCGGGGAAGGACGGCAGGCTGGGCCGGCCGGACATGCCGGTGGCCAGGACGAGCTGCGCCGGGCGCAGCACCATCGGCTGGCCCTCCCGCTCGATCTGCACGGTCCACTCGCGGGTCGCCTCGTTGTAGGCGGCCTGCTTCACTTCCGTACTGGGCCAGTAGTTCAGCTCCATGATTTTCGTGTAGGACTCAAGCCAGTCGGCGATCTTGTCCTTGGGGGAGAACACCGGCCAGTTCGCGGGGAACTTCAGGTACGGCAGGTGGTCATACCAGACCGGGTCGTGCAGGCACAGTGACTTGTACCGGCTGCGCCAGTGGTCGCCGGGGCGGCTGTGCTTGTCGATGATGATCGTGGGCACGGCAAGCTGGCGGAGCCGGGCGCCGAGCGCAATGCCGGCCTGGCCGCCGCCCACGATCAGGACGTACGGCTGCTCCGTATAGCCGAGCTCGGCCGCCTCGCGCTCGCGCTGCTCCCGCCAGGTCGCGCGGCCGCGGTTCACACCGTGCTCCGCGCCCTTCGGGCGGCTCGCGCCCTGCGGCTCCTCATGGCCCCTGAGTTCGTACAGGGTGGTCAGCAGCGTCCAGCACGAGCCGTCACGCAGCCGCAGGTGCCCGCGGCCGCGGCCGGCGGCCGTCTCGAACTCGATCCAGGACTCCACCACGCCGCCCGCGTCAGCGGGCTCCTCCCCGTCAGCGACCTTCCAGCCACCTGGCTGCACGCTCGGCAGCGTCTCGCTGAGCATCGCGGCGATCGCGACCCGTCCCTCGAGGGTCTTGATGTTCCAGGTGAACGCGATCAGGTCGCGCCAGTAGCAGTCCTCGGTGAACAGGGCAGCCGCCGCGGCCGGGTCGCCGGCCGTCAGCGCGTCCCCGAACTCAGACAGCCAGGTGGCCACCGCGGTCGCGGCCTCGGTCGGTTGCAGGGTAGCTGTCATCGCCGGGCTCCCGTTGTCATTGACCCGCGTTATTGCGGGCACAAGCCACTCTGACCGCCAATCCGCGCATCTAGCAAGAGCCGCGCATCTAGCAAGAGCAAAGTGCGGCGGCCCGGGAAAACCCCGGCGGCCCGTTCCTGCGCCAGTCCTGCCGCGCCAGTCCTGCCGCGCCGCTACGGCTGGCTTGCGGGCGGCAGCTCAGCCAGCACGGCGCGGGCCTCGTCGGTGACGGGCGGCGGCGCGCCCTGGCCCAGCACGTGCTCCAGGGCCGCGCGGTAGGCCACGTCGTAAGCGTCCGCGGCCGGGACAGCGATGTCGGGGATGACGCCGGTGCCTTCCCAGTTCGTCCCGGTGACCGGGCTGATGGACCGGGCGCGGGGGACGGCGATCGTCATTGTCGGGCTGATCGGCATGACGGAGGTCGGCCGCGGGTCTTGCGGGGCGGCCCGGCCGGGCGGCTCTGCCGGGGGCGGCAGGGCGGGACCGCGCGCCTGCACCCGCAGGTGCCTGTCCCGGCAGATCTCGAACATCTGGCTGGTGAGCCGCTCGGCGAGCACCGCCTCACTGAGGTCGTCATACTCGCCGGCCGCGCCTGGCCTCGATGGCCGCGGCTGCCTGCTCGCCGCGATCGGGGAACACGTACCGGGTGCGGACCAGCGCGGTCGCGATCTCCGCGATCTCCCGGCCAGGCACCGGCTCGTCCGCCACGGCGGCGTCGCACGGCAGCGTAATCCGTGGCGCGGGCCCGGATCCGCCGGGATCCTCGACGGTGAATTCCAGCAGCCGGGCCGGGGGAAGCCGCAGCGACAGCTCCCGCCGGAACTTCCGCATCCCGGCCTGGTGCGCGTCGGCCCACGCGCGAAGCGACTGCTCGCCTTCCCCGGCGGCGCCGGCCGTGCCGACGACTACCCGGACCAGCAGGTCGCCCGGCTCGATGACCGGATCATCGCCGTGCTGCAGCACCGCGATCCGCAGCACGGTGCCAGGAAGGAACCGCGCCCTCACCTCACGGTCAATCAGCTGCTCCAGGCGGCCTATCTCGGTCCGGTCCACAGCCAGCCTCCGTAGCCGTTTCGGAAATCAGGCCTGCCAGCCGGCCAGGCTGCCGCGCATCTCCGTGAGGCCGGTCTACCCCGGCCTGGCCCGCGACGTTGAGCTGTTTTCCGGCTGGTCACGCCATCAGGCCCGGGCAGGCGGCGACACGCCGCCCGGCCTGCTTCGCCGGCCAGGGTGATTCCTGCAGAATGACATGGATGGCGTACCTTGCAGGGCCGTGTCTGTACGCGCTGCGATAAGGAATGGAATGCGCCGGGGTGCCGATGGCAGATCGCACGTTCTCCGATGACGCACCGCTGGCCGATTTCGCGGTCCGGCGCCGGCGCCTGCTGCTGGCGACCGGGGCTATCACGCTGACCGGCGCGCTGGCGCCGCGTCTGCTGGCCGGGCCGCGGGAGCAGGTGGCCGCTGACCGGTCAGCGAGCCGGCCCGTGGACCGCCGCGCGGCTCCGCACCGGGCGGCCACGCCACCGGCCCCGGCTTACCCGCTGGACCGGCCGCTCTATTACGTCGACGACGCCTTCCGGTCGATCGCGCTCACCATCGACGACGGCCCCGACCCGGTCTACACGCCGCAGGTGCTGCAGGTGCTGGAGAGCTACGGGGTGACCGCGACGTTCTCCATGATCGGCCTGCACGTGGCGGCCTACCCCCAGCTGGCGCAGGCGGTGGCGGAGGCAGGCCATCAGATCGCCAATCACACCTGGAATCACGTCAACCTGGCCGGCATGCCGGCGCACCGCGTGCACAGCGAGATCGAGCTGGCCAGCCAGGTCATTCACGAGGCCATCGGCATGCAGCCGGGCCTGTTCCGCGCTCCCTACGGGGCCTGGTCGCCCGCCGTGATCCGGCAGTGCGAGCGGATGAGAATGGTGCCGCTGGACTGGTCGGTCGATCCGCGCGACTGGGCGCAGCCGGGAACCAGCAGCATCATCCGCACCATCATGCGGACCACCCAGCCCGGCTCGATCATCCTCGAGCACGACGGCGGGGGCAACCGCTCCGAGACCGTGGCGGCGCTGCGCGTCGTCCTGCCCCGGCTGCTGCGCGAGGGCTATCACTTCGTGACCCCGTGACGGGCTCTATCCGCTGATGCGGTCAGCAGCGGCGAGCATCTGCCGGCCGACGGGCTGAAGGCCGATCTGGGTCAGCAGGAGCCCGGTCGCCACCCGCTCGGCGGCGCCCCATTCCCAGATGGCGGCGGCATCGAGGCGGCAGCGCCAGGCCAGCCACCGGGCGCGCCGCCAGGGATCGCCGTCGAGCAGCTCGACGGGGTCTTCCCGCATCAGGATGCCCAGGTCGTACTCGGCCTCGGCCAGCAGCCCGTCCGGGTCGACCAGCTTGAAGCTACCTGCTGCGGGCTGCCCGCGCGCCCTGAACGCCCTCAGCTGCCTCAACGAGGTGCTGCCCGAGCCGACCACCTGACCAGGCCGCCCGCGCCGTCCGGCGCCCGGTCAGGGGTGATCGATGTCAATCCGGCGGCCTGCGGCGGAGGCGATTGCCTTCAGGCCGTCAGGGTCGGAGCTGACGACGAGGTCGCGGCGGCGCAGGGCCCCCTCGACCACGCACGCGTCGACGATGTCGGTGGCGGCGGCCCGTGCGGCCAGGGCGCCGGCCGATCGCGCCCGGCCGTCATCAAGAGCCTCGACGTCGCAGCCGGCGAGCAGCCGGACCAGCTGGACCTGCCGGGCTGATCCGCGCCAGGACTGCGCAACGACCGGCGCGGGCACGGTCGGGACTTCGCGGCGGCCCAGCAAGGCGCGGTGCCGCGCCCAGGTTCGCCGTTCGCCGCGGTCGGCGGCGATGAGCGCGCCGGTGTCGTAGGTGACGCCCATCAGGCGCTGCGCCGTCCGGCGCTCGGTCGACCCTGGCCGGATCGCCCGATCGCCCTTGCGGCCCAGGCATCAGCGTCGGCGATCTCCTCGGCCGTGAAGGCGCCGTTATCGTGCTCGAACTGGCTGACCGCGGCCAGGCCTGCCCGGATCGTGAACTCCTTCCGGGCAGTCGCAGCCAGCCACGCGCTGTAGCTGAGACCCGCCTCCGCTGCCGCGGCGGCGATGTCGGCATCGAGGTCGGGCGGCATGGAGATGGAACGCTTCTTGCGGACGGCCACGTCCTGACGGTAGCACAGTGGTACGACAGTTCCCCCGAGCCCGGGCGAACCACTCAGTCATGATCGGGGATGGTCAGATCTCCGAGCCGAGCTGCAGCGATATCCCGAGGCGCCGGGCCAGTTCGGCGGCGTGGCCGCGGTCAGCCGGGCTGAACGGCGCCCCGTCGCGCATGAAGTGCAGCTGCCCGAGGCCGCCGCCGCGGCGCGGCCCTGTCCCGCCGGCGACTGCCGCTGCCGGGTCAGCGACCGCTTCCGCGCCGCCCGCGACCGGGGTTGCGCGGAGGAGCCGGAGCCGTGCGCCGTTTTGCCAGGCGAGCTCGGCCACTGATGCTTCCGCGGTGTCCGGCCGGATGACGACCTCGCCGTCGAGTGCCTGCTCGAAGAGGCGAACCGCACCGTCGAGGTCGGTCACGTAGTGCTCGACCAGGGCGAAGGCCGACCTTGGTCCGGGCGCCGGAAGCCGGGCGGGCGCCGCCAGCACCGGCGGCGGCCCGGACTGCTGGGCAATCTGGATCACGATGCCGTGGGCGTCCGCGGGGCGCAGGAACGCTTCCTTCCAGGTCGCGCTGTCCAGGCTGACCTGGACTGGCTCGATGCCCAGGGCCCGCACCCGCGACAGTGCCGTCCTGATGTCAGCGGCGATGAAGTTGAAATGGTGCGGGCCAGCGCCGCGGGCGGCCAGGAAGCGCTCCAGGAAGGCAGCGTCGGGTCCCCCGGTCGGCGTGAGCAGCTCGATCTTCGGGCCAGTGCGGAACTGCACCTGACCCCACCAGAAGCCGGGCGAATCACCGCCGTAGACCCAGGAACCGCCGAGCAGCCCGCCGAACAGGTCCCAGCCATCGGCCAGCTCGCGCGTGCCCACGGCCACGTGGTCCAGCACGGTCTTCGTCACGGTCGCTCGCCATCTCCCTGCTGCCGTTGTACGGGAGATGCTAGCTGCGCGCCTGCCGCGTGTGCCGCCCGGTGGCAGGGCCGGTCAGCGACCCAGCCCGCCGGGTTCAGGGATCGCTGCGGGTACCGGGCGCTTTCACGGGCGGGCGGGGAGCGCGGCCGTCCGCCCGGCCTGCGCAGGCCCGCGCGAGTGCCGCGGACCGGAGCGGCTCATTCCCCGGGAGCTGCCGCTCAGAGGCGCGCGGCGAGCGCGGCGACGCCCTCGCCGGCGAGGTCGGGGTGGACGGCCTTGCGTCCCGTCATCGCCAGGATCAGCGAGACCAGCGGGCCACGGACCTCCGGGCCGTCGCCGTGTACCCACTCGGTGTCGGTAGCCCGCAGTCGCAGCCCGGTGATCCGCCGTTTCGCGCCGATCAGGAGGTTCGAGTTCTTCCAGCTGTCGGCGACCGCCACCAGCGCCGCCTCGGGCGACTCGTGCTTCAGGCCGAGCGGCCGGCGAGTGTCCTCGCCGTGCACGACGATCTCGCCGAGCATGGCCATGACCGGGGCGGGCGGGTGATTGGTCGTCGACGTCCGCGCCCGCAGGCGGCGGATCAGCTCCTCGGGGCCGATGGACGCCACCCGCCTGGCGCCCCGGTCGGCGAAGACGCTGAACCGGAAGCCGGCCGAGATCATCTCCCGGTAGAAGTTCGCCGGGGTCTGCTCGGCGGCGGCCAGGATGTGCCCGGCGGTGTCCTGGACCGACCAGCCCGCGCACCACGAAGGGGCGGCCCACTGGTCCGGTGACAGGGTGGTCCAGGTGTCTGCCATCTGGGCCCGTTCAGAATGGATGTACTTCCAGGTTTCCGCAGCTTTCATGCCGGCCCCTCCCGTCCCTCGCAGCTGAGGGCACCCGGCGCATGCCCGCGCCGGATCCGCGATCCGCCGGGTGCGCACCTAGACGACGAACGGGAAGGGCCCAGATCGACAAGCGGTGAGCCGCGGGTTTCCCGGCGCCGGGCAGGCCGGCTTGTCACCGGCGATCAGCAGGCTCACGGGCCGGCTGCGGCGCGCATCTCGGTATCGTGGGATGTGCAGGGCGGCTGGCTGGCCAGTTTGCCCGGCAACCAGCAGTAACGCGGCATATCCGGGGGGACGCGCAAGCGCGGGGAGAGTGTGATGACTACCGAAACCGAGCATCAGCCGCACGCCGATCATCCGCACGTGCACGGCCCGGGCTGCGGTCACGTGGCCTTCGAGCACGACGACCACATCGATTACGCGCACGACTCGCACGTGCATCGCGCGCACGGCGACCATGCTGACGAGTGCACGCGCAGCACGCACGATGTGCACGCCGGGCATGAGCACGCGCACGGCGAAGGCTGCGGGCACGACGCCGTCCAGCATGGCGATCACGCCGACTACGTGCACGACGGGCACCGGCACGCGAGTCACGAGGGTCACTGGGACGATCACTGAGCCGGACGCCGGCGTGACCGGATGCCCCGGCAGTACCAGGCCAGCACCGACCGGTACGGCCGGTACGGGTCGCCGAGCGGCTTGAGCTCCCGCGCTGTCGGCGTCGCGTCCAGCACCTTGACCGCCAGGTCCCGCAGGGACGCTGCCTGGGCTGCGGACAGGCCCGCGGTACGCAGCGCGCCGTCGGGCAGCGCCAGCAGCCGCTGCGGGGTGACCTCGTTGCCGAGCGCGGCGATCAGGCGCCCGTGGATGGCCGCCGCCACGACGCCGGCCAGCTGCTGGTACACGATCGCGCGGGTCAGCGCCGCGAAATGGCTCTCGGCCTGCCGGCGCAGCCGGGGCGGCCCGGCGGCCGCCGTCGTGGCCGTGCAGCCCGTCCGCCGCCGCGTTACATTGGGCAGGTACCGCATAGTTACGCGGACGGCCGCGACCAACTGGATGGTCATCATGCGCCGGTGCCTTGTCGTCGCCAACCGGACGTTACTGAGTCCCGAGCTGCGGGCCGAGCTCCGCCAGCGGATCGAGTCGGGTCCGATCTCGTTCTACCTGCTCGTCCCCAACACCAGCGCCGCGGACTACGAGATCCCGGACGACGCCGGCGTGCTGCCGCCCAGCCTCGCCTGGTGGGCGACGAACTACCGCGGTCCCGCCACCGACGAGGAGGCGAGCGCGCAGGCCAGGGAACGGCTCGGCGAGGCGCTGGCGGACCTGGCCGAGCACGGTGTCACCGCCGAGGGCGACCTCGGCAGCTCCGGGCCGCTCGAGGCGATGGAGAAAGCCTGCACCGACCGGCAGTTCGACGAGATCATCGTGGCCACGCTGCCGCAGCCCATCTCGCGCTGGCTCGGGACGGACCTGCCGCATCAGGCCGAGCGGAAGTTCCGGCTCCCGGTCACGACCGTCATCATTAAGCGCTGACCCGCCCGCGGTCGGGCCAGCCGGATTGGCAGCCCGCCGTCCCGCCTGTCACGCATCCTGAGGCAGTCCGGCTGGCCGGGCCTCCTGCCGCGGCACCGGGAGCTGGCGCAGGAACGGATCGGCCAGCCGGGCCCGGGTCACGCGGATGCGGGCGTCCACGGCGATGACACCGTCCGGGCGGGCGATCACCGGGTTGAGGTCAGCCTCGGCGACCTGCGGCAGGTCGTCGGCCAGCCGCGACATCCGGAGCAGGGTGTCACGCAGGGCCCGCAGGTCCGCCGCGGGCTGGCCGCCCTGCCCGAGCAGCAGCGGTGCTGCCCGGATCGACCGGATCAGGTCGTCGGCGTCGGCGCTGGTCAGGGGAGCAAGACGGGCGACGCGGTCCGCGAGCGCCTCGGTAGCGACCCCGCCGAGCCCGAACACCACGACGGGACCGAACACCGGTTCCTGCACGATGCCGACGATGGTCTCGGTGCCGCCCGCGATCATGGGCTCGACCAGCACGCCGGACATCCGCCCGGCGAACCTGTCCTGCAGCCGCCGCATCGCCGCGCGCACCTCGTCGGCTCCGCGCAGGTCCAGCTCGACCGCGCCCGCATTGCTCTTGTGCAGCAGCCCCGGCACGTCGGCCTTGATCACCACGTGACCGCCGAGGCCGGCGGCCGCGCCGATCGCCGCGTCGGTGTCCCCCGCCCGGCGGAAATCGACCATCGGGATCCCGTAGCAGCGCAGCAGGTCATCGGCCTCGCGGGCGGACAGCCAGCCGCCGCCCGGCATCCGGGCCAGGAACGAGTCGACGATGGAGCGCGCGTCCGCCGCTCGCAGGCCCTCGATCTCCGGCACCGTGCCGGCCGGCCGGGATCGCCATGCCCCGTAGCGGGCGGCCCGGGCCAGGGCCCGCGCGGCCGCCTCGGGATAGGCGTAGGCCGGCACGGCCGGGCCGCCGTCGGCGCCGGGCAGCAGCCGGACGGCCTCGTGCTGGTCCAGCACCACGGCGGCCAGCGGGACCGGCAGCCGCTCGGCCGTGATCGCGGGCACCAGGTCGGCGGCGGCAGTGGGCATCACCAGCGCGATCAGCGCGTCCGCGCCGTCCTCGCCAGCGATGCGCAGGGCCTGGCGGAATGCCTCCGCGCTGACGGCCATCGTGGTGTCCACCGGGCCGGTGACGGAGGAACCGGCGGGCAGCAGCTCGCGCAGTCGGCTGCGTGCCTGCGGCCCCGGAGCGGCCACGATGAGGCCGGCTTCCGCGCAGGCGTCGGCGGCGAGCACGGCCGCGCCACCGCCGTTGGAGACGATGGAGACCACGCTGCCCGCCGGGACCGGCTGGGATGCGATCAGCACGGCGGCGTCGAGCAGCTCGCCGAGGCTGGTGGTGGCGATGATCCCGGCCTGCTCGAACAGCGCCTGCCGGGTGATCAGCGGCGCGGCAGCCGCCGCGGTGTGCGAGGCGGCAGCGCGCTGACCCGGCGCCGAGCGGCCGGCGTGGACGGTCAGGACGGGGATCCTGGCGGCCACCCGTCGCGCGGTCCGGGCGAACTGGCGCGGGCTGCCGAAGGACTCCAGGTAGAGCACGGCCAGCTCGGTGATGGTGTCCGCCTCCCACCACATCAGCAGGTCGTTGGCGGAGACGTTGAGCATGCCGCCGACGGAGGCGAAGGAAGAGATCCCGATGCCCAGCCGGGACAGGTGCTCCAGCAGTGCTACGCCGAGGCCGCTGGACTGGGTGACCAGGCCGGCCTTGCCGGGAGCTGGGTGGTGCATGGCGAACGTGGCATCCAGCCCGATGGCCGGCACGGCGACACCGAAGCAGTCCGGGCCTGCCAGCCGCATGCCGGCCTGCCTGCTGACCGCGAGCAGGCTGGATCCCTGCGCTGGCGTGAGTCCCGAGGTAATCACCACCAGCGCCCTGACCCCGCGCTTCCCGCACTCGCGCGCCACATCCACGACGCCCGCTGCCGGCACCGCTATTACCGCGAGGTCGGGAGCCTCGGGCAGCGCGGCGATCGTGCGGACGCAGGGCACGCCGTCGATGTCGGCGCCGCGCGGATTGACCGCATGCAAGGCGCCGCTGAAGCCACCGTCGCGAATGTTGAGGAGGATCATCCGGCCGATCGATCCGGGCTGCTGGCCCGCGCCGATGACCGCGACGGACCGGGGGGCCAGCAGCGGTTCCAGGCTCGCCACATTCGCGCGCTTGTCCCGGCCGGCCACCGCGTCCAGATAGGGGCTGGCCTCGCCGAGAGCCGTGCCCGGCGGGATCGGCATGGACAGCTCCAGCACGCCGCCATCAAACTTCTGCTGGAGAGCCAGCCCGGCGTCGCCGAGGACCTGCAGCACTGCTCTGTTGGCTGTCAGTGCCTCGGCCGTGAGGACCGTGACGCCGCGGGCACGGGCCAGCGAGACGAGGTGCTCCAGCAGCAGGGTGGCGACGCCGCGGCCGTGCATGCCGTCGGCGACGGCCAGCGCGATCTCCGCGGCCTGCGGGCCGCCCGCGGGCTCGTAACTGGCCACTCCCACCAGCTGATCGCCGAGCAGCGCCAGCAGCGCCCCGTGGTCGGGGCCGGGCTCCCGGCAGACCCGGCGGGCCTCCTGCTCGGCGGCCGTCCGGCTCATGCTGAAGAAGCGGGAGTACAGGTTGTCCGGCGACATCGCCTCGTGCAGCTGCCGGACTGGCAGCTCGTCCGCCGGGCCGGCCGGCCGGATCGTGATGGTGGTGCCATCGGCCAGCAGCGCGTACGAACATCCCGTCTCGGCCAGCGCAGCCAACCGGTCACCTCCAGCTTCCCTCGGCCGGCTGGCAGGTGACCTGCGGGCCGGGCACGCCACGTCCAGGGTGCTCCGCCGGCCACCGCGGCCACAAGGGGCGGGCCCGATATGACCGGGCGCTCAGCTATCCGCGCTCAGCTATCGGCGCGTTCCGGGCAGCGACGAGTGACCGACGTTCGCGCTCAGCCAGCTATCCAGCGGCCTGGCCGCCCGCAGGAAGCTGACGATGCGCTCCTTCGCCGCTGCAGTTTCCAGCCAGGGCTCGGGCGGCCACTCCTTCCAGGCGATGATGCCCTTGTACCGGAGCAGGCCGGCCCTGGGGTGATCGGCCGGGTAGCCCCGCGGCCCGGTCTTCAGGCTGTCGTGCCCGGTCACGCCGATCTCGTGCCGCTCGATCGCCGCGATCGCCTGCTCCAGCGCGGAACCAGCCGCCTCGGCCGCGACCGCCTGGCGGTACCGGTCGAGCTGGTCGGGGGCCATGGTGTGCATCCCGCTGCCAGCGGCCAGCCCGCGCGCGGACAGCTGGATATACCCGCTGCCGACGATCGCGCCGATATGCGTCTGGTACGGCGACTTGTCCTTGCTGAACCTGATATCGCGGTAGGGCCGGAAGATCTTCGTCTCGCCGAACTCCGGCGCCAGCTCGTCCAGCAGGTCCATCATGGGCCCCAGGACGGCGGTCTCGTAGACCGCCTTCTGGCTCGTCCAGTAGGCCTTGGAATTGTCGGCCTCCAGCCCCTCGTAGAAGTCAAGGGCCGCTTCCGGCCACCCGCCGAACGACATATCCGGATCCTTTCTCGGCCGCCTGCGGGTCATCCTCGCAGGACGGCCTGACCTGCGCACCCGGTCGCGCGTTCTGCTAGCGAGGACGGAAGACGCGCAGCGGACTGATCCACAGCGCGGCACCGGCCGCAGCCCCGACGAGGACCATCAGCAGCGCGTCCTCGATCCACACGTGCGAGCCGCTGCGGGCGAAGACCCTGGATCCTCCCGGGTAGATGGCCGGGATGGCGGTGCCGGAGGGAGTGCCGGCCGGCAGCGTGCATTGCTTGCCGACGATCGTAGCCAGGCCAAAAGCAGCAGGTAAAGGCGCCGCCGGGGCGCCGTTCAGCGCGGCCCGCGCACGGCGGCGCGGCGGCGCGGCGGCGCGGCAGCGCCTAAGCTGACGGCGTGCAGGCCAGCGAGGCAGCGGGGCAGGACGTTAGCGCAGTGCTGATCGCCCGCCCGCCGGGGTTCGGCGCGGCCGGCCCGGATGACAATCCGGAGCTTGCTGACATTGGCCGGCTCGCCCGGCGGCTGGTCCGCCGTGGCGTCGCGGCGGCACGAGCGCAGGATGCGCCCACGCGACGGCTGCTGCGTGATCATCTCGGCCCGGCCGGCTCTTCGCTGCCGGTGGTGGCCAGGTCGTGGCCCCGTTATGACCACGTGAACGTGCAGGCGGGCCTTGACGCGTGGCTCGCGGCGCCGGGCCGCCGGCATCAGCTGGCCGGCCTGACCGGGTTCCGGCACCAGGATTTCGGCCTGGCCGACCTGATCCAGCCGGCCCGCTATGACCAGCTGGGCGTGGGCAGCGTCGCGACCGTCGTGCTGCCCGCCGGGCCGGCCGGCGAGACCCGCGCGTGCGTCCAGTGCGGCCTGTACCTGATCGAGGATGCGGGCACGCGCATCGCGCTGCTGCTGCGCGGGCCGGAGGAGCACGGGTCTGACGAGGTGCACCTGGAGGTCTGCGGCGCGGACCAGGCGACGGCGGAGCGGGTGCTGGATGAGGTCGGCCAGCTGACCGCCGAGCGCAACGTGTTCCGCGGGCAGGTGGTCACGTTCGGCGGCGAGGTCTTCGGGCATGTCCGCGGCGCGCTGCTGAGCTTCCTGCCGCGCCCGCGGATCGACCGGGCGCAGGTCATCCTGCCGCGTGCCGTGCTGGACGGCATCGAGCGGCAGGTGCTGGGCATTGCCCGGCACGCCAGCGCGCTCGCCGCCAGCGGGCAGCACCTCAAGCGCGGAGTCCTGCTGCATGGCGCACCCGGCACCGGCAAGACGCACACGATCCGTTACCTGCTCGGGCAGCTGCCGGGGACGACGGTCATCGTCATATCCGGCTACGCGCTGCGCTGGATCGCCGAGGCCTGCTCGGTCGCCCGGGCGCTCCAGCCGTCGGTGGTGGTGATCGAGGACGTGGACCTGATCGCCGAGGAGCGCGGCGCCCGGCTGGGCGAGAACCCGATGCTGTTCCAGCTGCTGAACGAGATGGACGGCCTGGGCGAGGACATCGATGTGACGTTCCTGCTGACCACCAACCGCGCGGATCTGCTGGAGCTGGCCCTGGCGGCCCGGCCAGGGCGCGTCGATCACGCCGCTGAGCTTCCGGTTCCCGACGCCGAGGCGCGGCGCAGGCTCATCGGGCTGTACCGCGGCAGCCTGGTGCTCGAGCTGGCCGACATGGAGTCCGTGCTGGCCAGGACCGACGGCGTGACGGCCTCCTTCCTCAAGGAGCTGCTGCGCCGGGCGGCCCTGGTGGCAGCGGAGGAATCGGACCGGCCGGCCCCGCGCCCCGGCGGCGGCGCGGCACCGGGGGCGGCACCGGGGGCGGAGCCTGCGGCCGGGCCGCTGCACGTGACCGATGCGCACGTCGGCGCCGCCCTTGACCAGCTGCTCGACATCCGCAGCCAGCTCACCAGGTCCCTGCTCGGCGGCCACGCCCCGGGCGGAGCCGGCGACTCCCTGGAACCCTAGCCCCGCCCGGCCGGCGCCGCGCAGGTGCGCGAACGGCCGGGCCTGGATGGACTGAAGGGACTTAGCTGGACTGACGGGACTTATAAGCGGGCCGCGGCGGCTGTAAGATCACGCCATGAACCCGTTATCAGGTGTGCTCGGCGAGGCATGGAAAATGTACAAGGCGCATGCCGCGCATCTGCTCGCGATCGCCTTTGTCATCTACCTGGCGGCCGCCATCGTCGCCGCGCTGCTCTCGCTAGCCGGGCGCGGCTTCGGGGCGCTGCTGGGCTCCATCGTGGAACTGGTCGCCGCCTTCCTGCTGCAGGCCGCGCTGGTCAAGGCCGTGCAGGACGTGCGTGACGGCCGGGCTGACCTGTCCATCGGCGCGACGGTCTCCGCGGCCACTCCCTACATCTGGCCCGTCGCCGCGGCGTCGATCCTGGCCGGGATCGCGATCACGATCGGGCTCATCCTCGTCATCGTCCCCGGCCTGTACCTGATCACCATCTGGGCCGTGATCGTGCCCGTCATTGTCATCGAGCGGTCAGGGGCACTGGCCGCGTTCGGGCGCAGCCACCAGCTGGTCCGGGGCCGCGGATGGCACGTGTTCGGCACCCTGGTGCTGGTGTTCCTGATCCTGCTCGGCGTGGATATCGTGCTCGGGCTCATTTTCTCGGCCCTGCCCGCGCTGCTGCGCGGCGGCCTGAGCACGGTCATTTCCGGAACCCTCGTGGCCCCGTTCCTCGCCCTGGTCGTGACGCTGATCTACTACCGGCTGTCCGGCGCGGACGTTGCCTGGCAGAGCCCGCCCCCCGGCAGCCCTGACGGAGGCTTGGGCACGCCGCCGGACTAGCCGCGCAGCAGCCCGTACACCACTGCGTCGCGCCAGGCGCCATCGCGCTTGAACGAGACCAGGCCGGTCACCGCGCTCGCCAGCTCGACCGTCAGCGCGGTCGACTCCCGCGCGACGGCGCGCTCGCGGGTGCTCGCGGTGTGCTCGCGGTCGCGCTGCGGTAGCGTGCCACCGCGGGCTCGGGAATGGCCGCGCCCGGCGGTCAGCCAGCGGCAGGACGCTCCAGGGGAGATGGTCAGGGCCATGAGTGCTCAGGACGACCTGATCCGGGGAAAGACCGTCACCTACAAGGTTGAGCTGGACCTGCACGCCATCGCTCATGCGCTCGAGGATCTGCCCGAAGACGCACGGGTGCAGGCAGCCGAGATCGCCGGCGTGCCGCAGGCCACCAGCCTCCGGCAGCGGATTGTCGATGAGCTGGAGAACGCGGCTCTTGACTCCTTCGGCAACCTGGAGCGGGCTCCGTTACTGCATTTCCTGTCCCGTTATCCGGTCACCCCCTACACCTATATCGTTTCCGCCGTCATGTCGCGCGGCGAGCGCCCGAGCCCGGAGAAGCTGACGGACCTGTTCGGCCGCGGAAAGTACCGGGCCACCGTCAACCTGTGCGCGGAGATGGCCGGCGGAGACGATCCGGTCGTCAGCGCGGCCGGCCTGACCGGCCAGCTGCAGACCTGGCACATCCCGATCGTGGACATGGCCCCGCCCGAGCCCGCGCAGGTGACGCAGCTGCTGAGCATCCTGGCCGGCCCGGCTGCCGTGCCGACGTACGTGCACTGCGAGGCGGGGAAGGGGCGGACGGGGGTGATGGCCGCCTGCTACCGCATGGCGGTGATGGGCTGGAGCGCCGGCGACGCGCTGGCCGAGGCGGAGCGGTTCGGCTGCTCGGTCCCGATGCAGCAGGCATTCATCCAGGCATTCGGCGCTCAGCTGGAGACGCAGTATCAGGCTCGCGCCAGCGGCCAGCCGCTTCCCGACGCCGAGATGAGCCGGTATCCGCTGCTGCCGCCCGGCTCGGTGCGGCCGACGGCGCAGGAACTGGCCGCCACCGTGGCCTCCGTGGCGCTGCTGGAATCAGGCCAGGTCGAGTAAGTCCCGAAACGAACCCCGTCCCCGCCTCGGGACCCGCCGCCGGATGCAGGCGCGGGAAAGCCGCGCGGCCGCTGCGCGCCGTCAGCGCCGGCGCCAGCAAGGGCCTGCCCTGGATCAGGTGTCTCGCCGGGCGGCGCGGGCAGCTGGCTTGCCTGACCGCATGCGCGCGTGCCCGGCCGTCTGCAGGCCGCGCGCATGGCCGTCCGGGCAGGGTTGCTGCCGCTCGGTGCCGGGGCCACGGCGGCCGGCCGGGCGGCTGGGATGAGCGGCGCGCTGGGCCAGCAGACGGGCCAGCGCCCCGCGGGCCTGCTTCAGCTCGCTGTACTGGCCGCTGGCGGCCGGGTGCGTCACCGGCCTGATCCCGCTGCCGTCGACCAGGAAGAGGCCGGTGCCCCGGCCAGGCCACAGGTAGTGACGGTCACCATCCGCGCCGGCGGGTGACCATAAGGCCGGGCCCGGGCCCGGCGCCGACCGCTCGCGGACCACGGTGCCGCTGAGATGCTTGGTCCTGACTGGCATGAATCCCGACCCTTCTAGCGTGGCTGACCGGAATGCCCCGGCAGCTTCCCGCATATGAGGGAAGTATCTGCTCAGTGCATGACTATTCGTTGCAGGCACGCTGGAATCTTCCCGGGCAGGCAGGCCGCTGCTGGCGTCAGGGAGCCGGCGCCGGCCCAGCCAGTCCCTGGCCGGGATGGTCGCGGCACACGGCCTGCGGGGCGCGAGGCCGGCCTCCGGCGGCACGAGAGGAAACGCCGGCGGTCACAAGCGGGCTGTTTAGTGATAAGGGATGATATTACTATTTCTTTGGCAATAATAAATAATTACCTCGCCATCGCTCGCTAGCCGCCTGAAACAGTTGGTAAAAGTTCTCCTGCCGGCCGGGCGATCTGCCGGCGATAAGCGTATTTTACCTCTATGGTCATCGCGGGCTTTGCATAATTTGCGGCTATATGACCTTCTCGTCACGCCCGGGGATCCGCCAGTCAGGGAAAGGTTCGGCCATGAAGGCGCTGAGGCTCATTCCGGTTCTCCCGCTCGCATTACTAGGTCTATTCGCAGTCTCGGGTCCGGCCAGCGCATCGCCCGGCGGCGGCTCCTATACCTGCACGGGCGGCAATGTTCCCGCGGGCGCCTACCGTTCGGTGATCATCGCCGGCATCTGCTACATGCCGGCGGGCACGGTCGCCGTCCGGGGGGACCTCACCGTCGCGCCGGGCGCCTTGCTCGACGCGACCACTCCCGGTGACCCGGCCGCCAATCCGCTGCTGCCGGCGACCGTTCTCGTCGGAGGGAACGTCCGGGTCGGTCGCGGTGCTGTGCTGGTCCTCGGCTGCTCACCGAACAACGGCTGCCTGTCCGTCACCCACGACCGCATCCGGGGGAACCTCACCGGCGCCGGGGCACTGGCGGTCGTGGTCCACTCAACGTCGATCGGTGGCAGCGCCTCAGTGCTGGGCGGCGGCGGCGGCGCGGCGGGCGGTGCTGCGTCAGGAGGATGCTTCACCAGTCCCATTCCCGCGCCGTGGTCCGAGGACCCCGCCCTGAGCAACCCGGCAACCGGCTCCCCCCAGTACACCGACTTCGAGGACAACTCGATCGGCGGCAGTCTCAGCGTGATCGGCGTGCAGACGTGCTGGCTCGGATCGTTCCGTAACCAGGTGGGCGGCAGCGTCAGCTTCATCGGCGACGCGTCCAGCGACCCCGACGGCATGGAACTGGGCGGCAACCTGGCCGGCGGGAGCCTGACCTGCCTGGCCAACCTGCCGGCGGTGCAGTTCGGCGATTCCGGTGCTGCCCCGAACATCGCCGGCGGATTCGCGATCGGACAATGCGGGTTCCGCGTTGTCCTGCCCAACCCGGCCCCCGAGGCCGGCCAGGGGGCCGGCATTCCCGAGCACATATCGGTGAGCGCCCGGCGCCTGCGGACCTACTCGGGAACGCACACCCAGGTCGGGGCGAGCGTGCCGGTTCCGCTCGGGACGCCGAACGTCACGCAGTCAGGCGACACCCTGGTCGCCGAGCTGAACAATGTCGTCCTCGCCGGCACCGGCCTCACCGGGTCAGTGACGGTCGTGCCTGGGTCCCAGCTGGGAAGCTCAGGGGAAGCGGTCCTGATCACCGTCCGTCCTGACGGCAGAGAGTCGTTCCTGGCGGTCGACAACTGCGAGTGCAGTTTCGGCGGCCAGACCGGCACCGTGACCATCAGGGCCTACGGGACAGTGACCTCGAATGGCCTGACCAGGGGCACCTTCCTGGTCACCTCCGGGGGCGCCGGCAACGGCGGATTGTCAACATTGGCCGGCTACGGAACGTTCTCCAGCTTTGGCCAGCCCGCCGGGACCCTGCGCCTGGTCGAGCATCTCGGCATCACCGGCAGCGGCGACTCGGCGGCAGCGACGCCGAAGGACCGCCTTGGCCGGCTGGCCTGGGGCGCGGCGGCGCCCGGAGCACGCATATCGAGGTGACGCACGGGCGGTCGTTACTCGCCGGCATTCCGGCCGGCGAGTGACGACCGCCGCCTCGCTACCAGGTGCCCCATTTCAGGCTCGGCTCCGGCAGCGAGGGCGGCTCGAGGAAGGCCGGCGGGGAGGCGAAGTCCAGCGCGCCGATCGGCGACTTCGCCGCGGCGTCCCGCCGGGTGAGCGACGGCAGGTTCCATTTCTCCTCGACCAGCTTGAGGATCGAGGTGTGGTCGAACACGTCCGGCAGCACGCAGTTCTGCCGCGCGTACGGGGAGATCAGCACCGCTGGAACCCGGAAGCCGTACTGCTCGTAGGTCTCCGGCCCCTCATCCAGGTTCTCGGCGTTCCTGATCGTGCCCGGCATGAACGGCCGCAGGATCTTCTGCACCAGGGTCGGGCTGCCGAGCAGGCTGCGCGCCCGCACATCGTCGGGCGCCACGGCGGGCGGCGGCGGCACGTGGTCGTAGTAGCCGCCGTGCTCGTCATACAGCCAGATCAGCAGGGTGTCCTCCCACGCCTTGCCGTGCATGACCCGGCTGATCACCTCGGCCGCGAAGCTCTCGCCCTTCCTGATGTCCTGCGGGTTCTCCTCGGAGTAATTGTCGAAGTCCGGATCCACGACGGCGAACGACGGCAGCGTCCCGTTATCGGCGTCGGTGAAGAACTCGTCGGTGCTGCGGACGTGCAGCATGTACCGGGCGATGCCGAGCGGGAAGATGTCCGCCGTGAACTGGAGGTCCTTCTGGATCACCTGGGTGCCGCTGCTGAACCGCCTGCCCCAGGACTGGATGTGCCGCCTGATCATCCGCTGCCGGTAGCGGCGGTAGCGCTGGAACCGGGACTGGTCCCCGGCGACCGGGTGGTAGTTGACCCAGGAGATGTCGTGCCGGGTCAGCTGGTCGAAGATGGTCCCGGCCGGCGGGTAGTCGAGCAGGTTGTACGGCGAGTCGTCGATCAGCCCGTTCGCGGTTCCGGCGATGAGGAACCGGCGGTTCGGGAACGTGGGGCCCAGGCAGGAGCAGAACCAGTGGTCGGCCAGCGGGAAGGTGCGGGCCAGCCCGTAGTAGAAGGGCAGGTCGCGCTCGGTCCAGTAGCCCATCCCGGCGGTGGCATCGGCCTCGGGCAGCACCGTCTGCGTGCTCGTCACGAACCCGTCCATCTTCCCCGCGCCCCACTGCAGGTGACTGGCATGCCAGCTCTGCGACGGCGCCCTGGGCTGCTGGACCGTGGAACTCATCGGATAGGCCGGAACGGATTTCCTGGCCGCATCGGGATTCGCCGCCTCGGGCCTGCCGTCCGGCCTGAGGGAGAACCCCTCGCCGCGGCCTTCCAGCATGCCGAGGTAGTTGTCGTAGGAATGGTTCTCCATCATCAGCACGACGATGTGCCGGAACTGCGGCAGCAGGTCAGTGCCCGGCGCCAGGTCGGGCCGGGGAAGCTGCCCCGGCTCCGCAGCGGCCAGGCGGCGGGTCAGCCGCCGCATCTCCCGCTGCTCCAGCCGTTCCCACACCATGCACGCCACCTCCGGTGTTGTTGGCGGCGATATCGTCTCATGCGGACGGGAGGAATCGGGTGACCTGTAACCGGAGGCGGCGCAGCCGGGCAGACCGGGCGGAACGCTGCGCGGGAACTTCTGCGCTCAGCGGGCTCAGCATGCGCTCAGCGGGGCTCACCGTGCGCTCAGCGGGGCTCACCGTGCGCTGTCCCTGGTGGCCGCTGCCACGGCATGGGCCACCAGGGACAGCGCTCTTCCCCCCACCCCCGGTCCGCATCTCGCCAGGGCCTGCTGCACAAGACAGCAGCGGCTCGATGTTTCAGGGGGCAATGCTGCGAAGCTATAGGGCATCTGTCGCATGGCTGTCGCATGAACGCGGAGTTAGCCGATGCCCCTGAGTGACAAGCAGCGCGGCCAGCGGGACGCCGGCCTGCACCTGCGGGTCCTGCTGCGCCGGCCGGGTCCGTACCGGGATGTCTGGCACGCGTTCGCCAGGGACGCCGCTCCGGGCCAGGTCAACCAGGCCGCGGTGTGCCAGGTCGTCGCCCGGTACCTGTGGGACAGCGGCGAGTGCGAGGAGACCGATCAGAGCCTGCCCCGCAGGCTGAAGGACAAGGTGCACCGGGCACTGAACGGGCGTGGCCTCAGCCTGCAGACCCTGCGCTGGTTAACCGACGCCTTCGAGCTGTCGCCGCATGACGCGCAGCGGGTCCGGGAGATCTACCGGGGCGACATCTCCACCTCCGTGATCGCCGGGCGGCTGCCGCCCCCGGCCTCCGGCAGCGGCATCAGGCCCGCCCGGCACGAGACCACCCTGCTGTTCGAGCACCACACGATCGGCCGTGACGGCGTGCCCGCTCACCACCACACGCAGCAGACCATCCGCTCGCTGGCTGACGGCCTCACCAGCTACCAGTACCGGATCGATACCCCCGACGCCGAGATCCGGGTGCGGCGCGGCGGCACCGGCGGCCCGGTCTATGCCATCGCCGATGACTACTACGCCGTGGACATTGCCTTCCCGCATCCCCTTCGCTACGGCGAGGAGCACTACCTGGATTACTGGACCATCTTCCGTTACTCGCAGCCGCCGGTGACCGAGTTCCGCCGCGGGACGCATACCAGGGTCGAGCACCTCGACATGCGCGTGCAGTTCCACGAGCTGAAGCTGCCGGCCAGGCTCTGGTGGGCGCAGTGGAGGGACTACCGGGACCTGCGCAGGGACATCGTTGACCGCCAGGAGATAACCCTGGACGAGGAACGATCAGCCCACCGGTACCTGGAAGCCATCGAGCACACGATCGTCGGGTTCTACTGGGAATGGTGACCGCAACCGGGGACGGCACGCCCGCTGCTGCCCTCGCGGCCGGGGCCGCGGTGCCGCCCGGCCAGGCGGCGGAGGCGGTCGCTGCCCTGGACCGTGTTCATCGGCTGCCTGCCCTTCTCCCCGCGCCGCTGCCGCGCACGCCGGGCTCAGCCGGAAGCTATCCGCTTTCCTGCAGCTAGTTTCCAGCCCCCCGGCAGCCGGCGCGCCGCGCGGATGTCACCGGCTGAGGATGACATCTGTCACGGCGGCGAGCGCGGGACGTGCAGCCGGGCGATGCCTCGGCGCGTGTATACGCTCAGTGTCTACTTTCGGTGTATGCTCGCCTCGTGACGGTTCCCCTCACCCTCCTCGGCCTGCTGGAGCGAGAGCCCAGCCACGGGTATGACCTCAAGCGCGACTACGACGCCTACTTCGGCCGGGACAAGCCGCTGCCGTTCGGCCAGGTGTACGCCACGCTGCGGCGGCTGGCCAGGGACGGCAAGGTGACCGGCGGGGATGCGGAGCCGGGCGCCGGGCCCGATCGCAAGCGCTACACCATCACCGACGTCGGCACCAGCGAGTTCGACGCCTGGCTGGGGCAGCCGATCGAGCCGGAACCGCACCTGCAGACTGTGCTGTTCTCCAAGGTGGTGCTGGCGCTGATGCTCGGCCGCCCGGCCGAGACCTACCTCGATACTCAGCGCGCCGCTCACATCCGGCGCATGCGGGAGCTGACCGAGATCAAGCGGACCGGCGGCCTGATGGACGCGCTGCTCGCCGATCACGGCCTGTTCCACCTCGAAGCCGATCTCCGGTGGATTGACGTGACCTCAGCCAGGCTCAGTGCGCTGGCGGAATTGGTGGCTGCCTCATGACCTCCCTGAACGTGCCGGCACCGCGCTCTGGCGGCTGCCTGATCGAAGCCCGCGACGTGTACCGGTCGTTCGGCCATACCCCGGCGCTGACGGGCGCCAGCCTGGCGGTGACCACCGGCGAGATCCTGGCGGTGATGGGCCCCAGCGGCTCGGGCAAGTCGACCCTGCTGCACTGCCTGGCCGGCATCTTCACCCCCGACAAGGGCGAGGTGTGGTTCGACGGCGAGCGGCTCGACACGCTGAGCGACACCAGGCGCACCGAACTGCGGCGCACCGCGTTCGGCTTCGTCTTCCAGTTCGGTCAGCTGGTGCCCGAGCTGACCGTCACGGACAACATCGCGCTGCCGCTGCTACTGGGCCGGACCGGCCGGAAGGCCGCGTACGCTCGGGCGGCCGGGTGGCTGCCCCGCCTCGGCCTGGACGGGCTGGGCGCCCGGCGCACGGGGGAGCTGTCCGGCGGCGAGGCCCAGCGGGTCGCACTGGCGCGGGCCGTGGTGGCGCAGCCGAAGGTGCTGTTCGCCGATGAGCCGACCGGCTCGCTCGACACGCTGACCGGCGAGCTGGTCATGGACCTGCTCGTCGGCGTGGCCCGCGAGGAGGGCACGACCGTCGTGCTGGTGACGCACGACGCCCGCGTGGCCGCGTATGCCGACCGTGAGGTCTTGGTCCGGGACGGCAAGGTCATCGACCATTCCGACCTGAACGTCAAGGTCGGCCAGTAATGTACCGGCTGGGCCTGCGCCTGACCCTGCACAGCGGCAGGGAGCCATTCGTCCGGCTGGTGGTCACGGCCGCCGCGGTGGCCGCGGGCGTCGTGATCCTGCTGGCCGTGCTGGCGGACTTCCACGCCTTCCAGGTCACCAGCAACCGCCCTTCGTGGGAGTCCACCCAGGGCCAGCCCGTCGGCAGGGACTACGCGTCCGCCCCGGCCGCCGAGCTGTGGAACTACAGCAACGACATCTACCGGGGCCAGACGATCGAGCGGCTGGACCTCGCGGGCCTGGGGCCCGGAGCGCCGGTCCCGCCGGGCATCACGCGGCTGCCCGCCAGCGGGCAGTACGACGCCTCGCCGGCGCTGGCCGCGCTGATCCGCAGCGTGCCGGCCGATGAGCTGGGGGACCGGTTCCCTGGCCGGCTGGCCGGCACCATCGGGCAGCGCGCGCTGACCGGACCGGACGAGCTGGTGATCTACGTCGGCTACGCCCCGGCGAAGCTGGCCGGCCTGCCGGCCACCACCGTCGTCAGCAAGATCGCCACCGCGCCCGGGCGGCAGATCTGGTCGAGCTACTTCCGCGACGCCTTCGTCGTCGGCGCGATCGCCTTCGTGTTCCCCATCCTCATCCTCGTCGGCACGGCCACGCGCCTCGCCGCGGCCCGCCGCGAGGAGCGTTACGCAGCGCTGCGGCTGGTCGGGGCCACATCCCGGCAGATCAGCGTCATCTCCTCGGTCGATGCCGTGGCCAGTGCGCTGCTCGGCACCATCCTCGGCATCGTGATCTTCATGCTGCTGCGGCCCGCGCTGGCCGACACCGCGATCACCAGCGCACGGTACTTCTCCGGTCAGGTCACTCCCACCGCCGCCGGCTACCTGGCCGTGCTGGTAGGCGTGCCTGCCGCCTCGGCCATCTCCTCGCTGCTGTCGCTGCGGCGGGTGCGGATCTCGCCCCTCGGCGTCAGCCGGCGGGTCACGCCGCCGGCGCCCACGGCCTGGCGGATCGCTCCGCTGCTGGCCGGCATCGCCCTGTTCATCGTGGGACTGGACCTGACCTCGAAGAAGTCCATCGGCGCCCCGGTCTTCCCCGGGCTCATCCTCATCCTGGTCGGCCTGGTGGTCGGCGGCCCGTGGCTCACCGCGCAGGCCGCGCGCCTGATCGGCCGGTTCACCGCCGGGGCGTCCTCGCTGCTGGCAGCGCGCCGCCTGGCCGACAACCCCAGGGCTGCCTTCAGGTCGGTCAGCGGACTCGTGCTGGCCGTCTTCCTCGGCACCGTCCTGGCCGGGCTGCTGCCGGCCGTCGAGTCCATTACCGCCACCCCGAGCGCCAGGGCACTGAGCAACGTGCTGCTCGACGGGTTCACCGCGGCTCCCGTCTGCGGCAACAACGTCAACTGCACCGGAGGTTCCGGCCCCGGTGGCACCCAGCCGGGGGCGACGCCCCTCCAGCAGCGCATCGCGCTGGAGGGGCTGCCCCCGCGGGATGCGGCCGCTCTGCTCAGCGGGCTGAGGGCATTCCGCGGCGCCGCCGTGATCCCCGTCTACTCCGTGCCGCAGCACGGGAACTCATCCGGCTCCGGATCCGGCGGCCCGGTCAGCTCGGGGCCGGGCGGCCCTGTCATCTCCGGGCCCGGCGGCCTGCCCGGCAATGGCATCATCAGCTGCGCGGGCCTGCGCGAGCTGGCCGTGCTCGGCCAGTGCGCACCCGGCCGCACCGCCGTCCAGGTCCCGGCCCAGAACCTGTTCGACGACAACCCGCAGTACAGCACCCAGCCGATCGCCAGCGCCTCGAGCCCCGCCGCCTCGGCCAGCGCCAGCGGCCTGTACCTGCAGGACGTGCTGGTCAAGGTGAACAGTCCCGCGACGCTGGAAAAGGTCCGCACCTACCTGGTGACGCACGCCACGCAATCCGCGTCGGGCACCGCGCCGCGGACCTTCGGCGAGGCCGTGCAGGCCCGGGAAGGCGTGGCCGCGACCGTTCAGCGGCTCATCTACATCGCGGTCCTGCTGACCCTGATCGTGGCCGGGTGCAGCCTGGCCGTCGCGGTCGGCGGCAGCCTGATCGAGCGCAAGCGGCCCTTCACCCTGCTGCGCCTGACCGGCACGCCGACCTCCACCCTGTACCGGGTTGTCTTCCTGGAAGCCGTCCTCCCGCTGGTGGCCGCCACCATCGTGGCCGCTGGCATCGCCTACGGCATCGCCGTGCTGACGGTCCGCACGATGGCACCGGCCGGCACTCCCGCGCCGGTGCCCGGCCACGCCTACTTCGTCACCATGGGCGCGGGGCTGATCGCCTCGCTGCTGGTGATCCTCGCCTCGCTGCCGCTGCTCGGGCGCATCACCGAGCCCGGCAGCGCCCGTTTCGAATAGCCGATCACTGGCCCGCGGCCTGCCCTTACCCGCGCGCACCTCAGTCCTGCAAGGCCACTATGCAGCAGCATCCAGGACGCCGGCTCCGGCGGCAGGCTGAGCGCCGCATCACTCGGGCGGCATGAGGGGCCAGGCACTACATTGGGAAGAAAGCGCCCCGCGCCAGTCCGGCGGCAGCGGGCCAGGTGCCCAGCCGGGCCCTGCCAGGGACATACGCCGTGACCACTAACCCGCCCGTGCCTAGCCCGCCCGCGCCTGGGGCCGCGAACAGCCAGCTGCGGGCCCGCCTGCGCGCCATGGTCAGCGGCTGGCGGCAGCGCTCCGCCGCAGCTGAGCACATCCGGACGCTCAAGCTCCCCGGCCGGGTCCTGCGGGTTGCCGTGCGGCCGGGGACGGGGAATCCCGAATGGCCGCCGCTGCTGCTGTGCAATGGCATCGGCGCCAGCCTGGAGCTGCTGCAGCCGTTCGTCGACGCGATCGACCCGCGGCGGAAGGTCATCCGGTTCGACATGCCAGGCGTCGGCGGGTCCCCGCCGCCGGTCGTGCCCTACCACATGTGGTCGCTCGCGCCGATGCTGAGCAGCCTGCTCGACCAGCTCGGCTACGAGCAGGCTGACGTGCTCGGGATCTCCTGGGGCGGCGGGCTGGCGCAGCAGTTCGCCGTGCGCTGCCCGGAGCGGGTGCGGCGCCTGGTGCTGGTGGCCACCGCGACCGGGGCGCTGATGGTGCCGGGCCACCCGCGCGTGCTGCGGCACATGCTCACCCCGCGTCGCCATCGCGACCCGGCCTATGCGGCGGCTATCGCCGGCGAGATCTACGGCGGCAGCATGCGGGACGGCGCGTCGCGGGCTGGCGACCTGCTGCCGGGGGATACGACCCCCGGACCGGGCCGGGGCTATTACTACCAGCTGCTGGCCGCGGCCGGCTGGACAAGCCTGCCGGTGCTGCGGCAGATCCGGCAGCCCACGCTGATCCTGGCCGGCGACGATGACCCGCTCACCCCGGTGGTCAACGCGCGGATCATGCACCGGCTGATCCCGTCCAGCGAGCTGCATGTCTACCACGGCGGGCATCTCGACCTCGTCTCCGAGCCCGCTCGGATGGCCGCCATCGTGGAGAGGTTCCTCACCGCGGAGTCCGGGGTCACCGCCGCGGCCACTGACGGCGCGGCCGCCGACGGCGCGGCGGCCGGGCCGCCCGGGCGCAGGACGATCAGGACACGACGCAAGTCGCCGACACCGGCCACGGCCACCGGCCCGAAGCGGACCACCCTCGCCAGCAGGGCACGGGCGCGCGGCGCGGGCTGGCGGGCGAAGCGGGCGGCCAGGATCGCGGATCGCGGCCGCTGAGCTGATCACCCCGCGCGCGAGTGACCCGGGCTCGCGGCCCCGGTCACTCGCGCGCTGAGGCCTCCGGCTAACTGCCCGGCGGGGTCAGTGGCGCCGCAGGCCCGGCAGGACCTGCGTGTGCTCGATCTGCACGGCCTGCAGGGCGTACGGGTTGAGGCCGAGCAGCCTGAGGATCGTCGGGGCGATCTGGGTCGTCTCGACCTGGGCGCCGATCTGCTCGCCCTGCCGCATGCCGGGCACGACCACCAGGATCGGCACGTTGCGGTCCTGGAAGCCGGCGCCGCCGTGCTCGGCGATCTTGCCCTTGCCGCCGGTGTAGACGACGCCGTGCTGGACGATCCCGAAGATGTCGGGGTGCCGGGGATCGCTGACCGGCACGCCGAAGTAGGCCGCCGATTCCGCCCCCGCGTAGACCTGCGTCAGGCCCGACGCGGACACCGTGATCGGGCTCCCGCTGATGTCGTTGCCGGCCGCGTCGTGGGTGAGGAGGTAGTTCTTGACGAAGTCCGCGGCGGCCTGCGAGCGGTCGCTCAGCCACCAGAGCATGCCGTCGTCGTCGGTGGAGAAGGCCACCAGGGCGCCCGCGCCGGGGTGCGCGGCGGTCCAGGCCGCGTTGACAGCGGCGATGATCGGGGCGTCCGGGACCCGCTTGAGGTCGGCCGGGTCGGTCGGGGACTGGCCGTGCTTGGCCGAGATGATGATGGCCGTGCTGCGGGTGCGGGAGGCGGTGTTCGAGGTGGGATCGGGGAGGCACCGGTTCTCCGGCCCGGCAGTGACGCTGCCGCCGCAATGACGATGACGGCGCGGAGCCCGGAACGCCACCCGCGTCCCTGCGTGCCCGCGCCGTGCCTGCGTGCGCGATGGTCGAACGCTCGCCGTTCGCGGGGCTCGCGTGCGCGCGATGGCCGGGCGCGCGCCGTGCTCGCCTGCGCGCGCGGTGCCTGCGGTGAGGGTCCGCTCTAGCCGGGCCGGCTGCCGGTGCCGCGCTGCAGCGGCGCGAGCAGCCCCGGCGCGGTGTCCTCCGCGATCAGGCGGCCGCGGACCCGTTCCAGGCTCTGCCGGCGGCGGAGCTCCAGCTCGCGGTCGCCCCGCGCGGCCGGGGAGATGGATGCCCGCGCGGCGCACCAGCGCGACAGCAGCGGCAGCGATCGCGGATCGTCGCTGTCGAGGCCGACCAGCAGGGTCGCCTCCCGCTCGGGATGCGCCGGCCAGCCGACCCGCAGCAGCACCACGGACGGCTCGCCCGGCTGCGGGATCACCGCCCGCACGTGCAGCTCCGGCCAGTCCAGCGCGGAGACGGGATCAGGCGTGCCGATTTTCTCGGCCAGCGCCAGTGCGTCGAGATTCCCGATGTGCACCAGACGCGCGGTCCAGGCCAGGCCGCCAGCGATGAACAAGACGGCACCTGCCAGCGCGACCGCGACTATCACATCACGACAGTAATCCGTGACCGGCAGTTAGGCCACCGGCATGCCGGGCCGCTAGCGCTTCCTGGGTGTTGTCGCGGGAGCGTCCAGCGCGAGGGCACCGTTGGGCAAGGGGCTCGCGGTACCTCCCAGATAGACCTCGCCGTAACCAGCGTAGCCACCGCCATTGGATTGATGCGATGTTCGCGGATAGGTCTGCGAGAAGGCGCTGACCCGGAACGGGCCGTTGCCGTCACCGATTGTCTCGCGATCCTTGATGGCACCGTCGATTACAGTGATCTTGTACCAGAAACTGCAGGCTGCATTCGAGGCCACGACCTCGATGTTGAATGCCACGAATCTGCCCGGCTGGACCGGGACGGAGTGAGAGAGGAAGTATCCGGGCTCCCAGCCTTGCGGATCCTGGCTGGTGACGGTATTCGCCTCAGCGTCGGGTGATTGCTGATCCAGGTCGTACCCCAGCGGGATCCCTCCTTCCGGGCCAGTCTGGGACGCGCCGGAGAGCCCTGTCACGTTGATGAGCGAGCCGTTAACCGGCGGTTCACAGTCTTTGATGATCTGCAGGTTGCTGATCTCAACGGTGCGAACATCAGCATTCCTCAGCACCAGCAGCGTATGAGCGGATGGCGCATAGCCATCACTCGCAAAGAAATAGTTATTGAGCGCGCTCATCTGGTCGGCGTCGATCTCGTAGTCCAGCTGCTCCTGCTGCTGCCCGCTGAAGGTCAGCCGGCCGGAGAACATCCATTCCACACTAGGGTCCACCGGATCTTCGGAGATCAGGTTCAGCGGGTGCAGGAGAGCCTGGCCAGCCGACTGCGCCGGTGGAGCAGGGCGAAGCCGGTGCCTGCGGTCCGTGACTCTTCGACCTCCGGCTCGCAGCGCCGGCGAGCCTTTCGCGGCGGGAGCAACGATGACGTGCTGAGGCCCGAAGAGCTGGCTGACGCCTTCTGCTACCAACGTCGATACCAGAGCCGTCGCTATGGTGACGAAGCAGACCTTCCAGATCTTTCGCCATGTCCATCTCGGCGGTCTCAGATGCTTACCAGGCATACGTAATGTCCGAAATAGGCAGACCTGCGCTGCAGGCCGGAACATGTCACGGGAGAAACGCGCTTGTACTGGCGCCTTCTTAGGCCACACTTCTTATCACTAAGCTCGTTGGTAGTGCGGCTGCTTCGGTGAACTAGTCCGGCGTGTTGAGAGGCCGTCTTGGCGATCAGCGGCAGCTGGCCTCGTGGCGTCCGGGGATAAGAAGGCGTTCGTCCCTTAAGGGCGATCCGGGCATGGTCCAGTGGGCATCGAGATTATCCCGCCTCGCGATTGCGATGAGGGACTGTCACCTCGAGCACGGCGTGAGCGTAGTCACGTGTCTGCAGCAGGCCGGGCATCAGGCCGAGCCTGAAGCCCCCGATGAATCTAGCTTCAGCCTCAAGCCCTGCGCGGGCCGGATATGCAGCGCAAAGGGCCGCCGCCACGCCTGTTGGTTTCCTTCGGCCGTCAGATCGGTCAGGTGCTGTCGCCTGCCTTTCCGCTAGTGCTGAGGTTCCTCGACCACCACGACGACCCGACGGTTGGAGCCCGAGGGTCCAGGCGCGACCAGGTCACTCGCGCCATGCCCCACGATGATGAGGGAGTATTCCGGAACGCCACGGGCCTCGAGATACGCGGCCACGGCCGTGGCTCTGGCAAAAGAAAGCCGGTAGTTTGCCGCCGCACTTCCGGGGGCGGAAGCATAGCCGTTGATCACCGCCATCGCCCCCGCCTGGCGCAGCGGTGCGAGCAGCGGCGCGAGTACCCGGCCGGCGCCGGGCAGCAGGGCTGCGCTGTCATTACCGAACAAGGCCGGGCCGGAGAGATTCTCGGTGAGCGACCGGTGGCTGAGGCCGATGTCTACGAGTTCTGCAATCTGGGACGCGGTTATCTCCGGCCCCAGGACGCTCGCCTGCGCTGCGCCGGCAGCCAGCAGGGCGGCCTGGGTCGAGCTGACCGACTCCGCGGAGGGCAAGGCAGGCGTAACGACGATCACGTCGGTTCCCGCGAGCTCGCCGGCCGGGGGGACGCCGCCCAGGCTGAAGACATACAGGAGCACGACGCGCCGGCTCCCGAAGCCAGCGCCGTCCGCTTCGGCCAGGCCGGCGAGCGCACTGGCAGCGATGGCGCATTCCTGGGCCAGGTCGGCCGGATCTGCCGCCGCGACGCCGGTACCGGGCCGCACCAGCGCCGGTAGGTCGAGCGCGCGGGCCCAGGCCAAGCTGGCGGCCATGGTGCGGGCCGCGACAGCCCGCTTTCCAGCGGCGAGTTCGCGTTGCCAGCTCGTCAGGCGTTTCTGGTAAACGGCCTGCTGGTAGACAGTGGCGCCGTTCGCCGGCGCCGTCGGCCTGGCCGGGATCAGGACCTTGGCCGGGGGCGGGGAAACAGCGGAGATGATGACCCGTGGCTGCGGCGCCGCCTCGAGGATGTCGATGTCCTCGTGCGGGCGGGCGGTCGCGGCGACCAGCCTCGCCAGTACCTGGCCGGTCACCGTCGCGGATGTCACCGTCACGAAGGCCGAGCGCGCCGCCTGTTCGGTCAGGGTGACCGCGGGACCAGTCCCGGGCCTGCCCGCCGAAGCGGGCAGGCCCGGGAAGCCGCAGCCGGCGATAGCGGCTGCGGCGGCCAGGGAGAGCAGGGCGAGTGACGCAGTGGTCCTCGCCAGCACAGCCGCGCGCATCATGACTGGTCACGCCCATTCAGGTGTGCGCGCAGGGCCGCCTCCATCAGCGGCAGCTGGGTCGATGTGCACGTCCTCAGCAGGCTGACCCTGATCCTGCTCACATAGGCATCGGCCAGGCGGTCCCTTTCAGCCAGGCAGGAGGCCGTCCTGGATCGGGCCGCCTCGGCCTCCCGGCCCGCCTTCCCGGCGCGACGCCGCGCCTGCCAGGCCAGGAAGGTTTCCGCCGCGCGCAGCGCGCGGTACCCGATGACGACGAAGCCAGCCGTCGCCACCGTGAACAGGGCCGCCCCGACCAGGGCGGCCACGGGGCCGTCAAGGCCGACGGTGTAGAGGAACAGGAAGCGCAGCACCCCGAGTCCGGTGACAAAGGCTGCGAGCCCGAAGGCCAGCAGCCGCCACGCCTTCCGGCTACGGTCGCTGTAGTAGTCGAGGGCGATCTCGCCGCCGGCCAGGACAGCGAGGAAAAGTGCCGCCCAGAGCAGCGATTCCAGCTGGCCGTTGCCCAGCGCCTGGGCGGAGAACCAGCACGCCACGCCGTCCAGCGCAACGCTCAGGCCGGCGATCGCCACCTGCTGAGGCAGCGATGCACGCCGGTGCGGGTGCTCTGCCTGGACGGCGAGATGACTCTCCCGCGCCTCCCGGGCCTTCTGCTGCTTGTCCACCTCTTCTTTCCTGCTGTTACGCACCGCGTCACTGGCCTGATGCGTCCGTGCCCAGAGTTCCTCATGGGCGTGGTTGGACTCGTTGAAATTGCGGGTGCCCTCGGCTACGCGCGACCGCGCAGTAGCCCGCGGCGAGTCAGCCGCCGAGGGCGAGGCCCAGTCGATGTGGCACTTCCCCGATGGATCGCGCATCACGCTGGTCTGCTACCGGCTGCCGCCTGGCAGCCGACCGCCGCAGTCAGAGCCGGGCGATCTCAATTACGTCCGCTTCTCCGGCCTCTCGGACCTGGACACCCTGATCGATATCTATGGCGCGATCAGGGCCTACAATCCCATGTCCCTAGTTGTCATCATGGCCGCGCAGGACCTGACGCTGCGCGATCTCGCCAACCACGTCGTGGTGATCGGCGGATTGGCCTGGAAAAGCGTGACTCCATCATTTTCGCGCATCTTCCCGATTCCGATTGAGGCCGGCGATCCCGCTGACCTGGGCGCTATAGTGGTTCGCGAGCCGGACGGCGGGGAACTGCCGTTTTCCTACACGCTCGACGATAATGGTCAGCTGATCGAGGACGTGGGATTCTTCGCTCGCGGGGAGAATCCGTCAGCCCCGCGGCGCACGCTCACGATCTGCGGCGGTATCACAACACGTGGAGTACGCGGGGCGGCGCGCTGCTTTATCGACTGGGAGCTGAGGGAGCGCAACGAGCAATACCTATTCCCGAGATTTCCGGCCGGCTCCACTTACTGCATCGTTATGCGAGTACCAGTCGTCAACCAGGATCCCCTGACGCCTGACCTGTCAAAAGAGGAGAATCGTCTCTTTGAATGGTGTGACGCCAGCTTTTAAGAAGAATAGGAAGATCACCCTTGACCCCGGGAAGCGAGCTGGCTGACTCATTTCACATTGAGTCGCATGAGGCCCTGCTGCAACGGCCCGCTGCAGCTGGCATCTCGCGGCGGCCGCTCGACGCCATAATCGTTCCCACGATCCGGCCAGCGCTGCTGCCCGCGGCGGTCGGCCTGGCCAGCGAACTCGGCTGCGCGCTGGTGGTGCTGTGCAGCACGCCAGAGCAAGCCGGGCAGGTGCTGGCCGAGTGCGGGCCAGCTCCCGACGACACGCTCGTAACTCACGTCTCCCCGGCCCTGGACGCGACCCTGCTCTCGTTCCTGGCTTCCGGCCATCCAGAGATCGATGTCGCTCCCTCCTGTCACGGCGACATCGCCCGGAAACGGAATGTTGGTCTGCTGCTCGCCCGCCTCTGCGGCTGGCAGGCGATCATGTACCTCGACGATGACATCAGGGACCTGACGGCCAGTGCCGTGTCCTGGGCAGCTGACCTGACCACCTGCTTCCAGGCGGCCAGCTTCAGGATCGGGTATTACCCGGATAACTCAGTTGTCTGCCATGCGCATCGCCTCAGCGGCGGCCAGCAGGACATCCTGCCGGGAGGCAGTGCGCTGGTCGTGGACGTGGCACGGTGCGAGACCGTCTTTCCGCCTGTCTACAACGAGGACTGGCTCTTCCTGTTCGATGCGGTCCGGTCCCGCTCCGTCGCGGTCGCCGGCACGCTCTCTCAGCTGGAGTACCAGCCCTTCGCGCATGCGCGGCGCGCGGCCTCCGAGGAATTCGGAGACGTCCTGGCCGAGGGTCTCTACCGGCTTATCCACGAGGGGGCGGCCGTGACCGACGCGACATCCGCCTACTGGCGGGACGTGCTGGAACGACGATTCCAGCTGATCGACCACGTCGCCGCGCGACTGCTGATGGCAGGCGGGAGTGCGTCCCTGACCGGTAGCGCGCTGATGTCGCTGGCCGCCGCGCGCAAGCGGCTCGCCGCGATCTCACCGCTCGCCTGCGTCTCATTCGTGCGCGCCTGGCAGGCCGACCTCGACGCCTGGCGGCACACCCTGCGTGACCTCCCGCTAGTCGGCGACCTCGCCGATGCGGCTAAGTTCCTCGACCTTCCACTCCCAGACAGGTGCGTGAGCCAGTGACCAGCTGTGACGCGGCCGCGATCGACCCAACAGCACAGATCGCCCCGACCGCGATAATCGATCTCCCGTTCCGTCCTCTCCTAGACGGCCGCCAGGTTGAGGTTGACCGGGGAACGGTCATCGAGGCCGGCGTGTGGATCGGCCCGCATACGACTATCGGTCAGGGCGTGCGCATCGGCGCCCACTCGATGCTTGAGCAGTTCATCGACGTCCAGACCGGGACCGCGATCGGGTCACGAGTCCTGGTGACCAGCCGCTCATCGATCGGAATCGGTGTCACGGTGGGATCCAATTCGGTCATCAACAAGGCCACCATCGGCGATTATGCCCGGATCGGAAAGGGCTGCAGGATCGCGGGTGACCTTATTCACCGCCAGCTGGACCCTACGATCCCGTGGGACGATGCGGCGGAGTCAGCGCCGATTATTGACGACCATGCCTTTGTCGGATGGGGAGCCGTGATCGTCGGCGGCGTCAATATCGGGCCGGGCGCCTATGTCTGCTCTGGCGCGCTCATCACCAGGGACGTGCCGGCGGGTTACATAGCCTATGACCGCAATAAGATTATCCATCCGGGCGAATGGCCGGGTGCGCTCGGGAAGTCCCCCTTCTTTCAGCTCACGGTGGCTGAAGACCTGGCAACCGCCAGCGATGACGGGGCCGGGGGCCGGGGACCGCGGCAGCCGGCCACGGGCCGACCGGGCCATTCCAGCTGATCAGCGCGGAGTTCCCGCGGTTACGCGGCGTATCCGGTGGCCTTTTCCACGGCTATCCGCACGACGACGCGGACCGCGCCCGGCCGGTCCGCATCGGGATCCTTGCCGTCGTATTTCCAGGACAGCTGCGTGTCGACCCGCCGGGCGACGTCCGGCGTGATCGACGCACGGCCGCGCAGCTCCACGTAGTTCTCCGGGTCCGACGAGTCAAGCACCGTGACGCTGACGCGCGGGTCGCGCACGATGTTGCGGTGCTTTACCCGGCCCTCGACGGTCGAGAACAGCACGTCCAGGCCTTCGCGGCCGACCCAGATGGCGGAGGTCTGCGGGCTGCCGTCGGGGTTGATGGTGGCCAGGACGGCGTAGTTGGGGCCGTCGAGCAGCCGGAGCGTGGCGTCGCTGAGCGGGATAGCCATGGCGGCACCGTAGCAACCGCCGGGCCGCTCCGGTCAGCGGGCACCCGCGCCGTGCGCCTGCCGCCCGGAACTTGCCGCGCCCGGATCCTGCAGCTCAGTGACCCGGCGAGCGGGCAGCGGATGCGCGGCGCGCCGATCCAGGGCCGCGAACCCGCAGCGCCGGCGCGCACGCGGCCCGGCCTGGGCGCCGGCCGCCGGGACCATAGCTGAGTGAAGGCGGCACCGGGCACCGCAGATAAACCGGCGGTACCCGGTGCCGTCTGCCCCTGATTGGGTGAAACGGTGCCAGTCAGGAGGTGAAGCTAGGCAGGGACTCGTGCGGGTTGTCGGCCCTGCCCTTGGGCTCTTCCCATTCTTCCTGGCGGCCGAGGGCGGTGAGGTCCAGCGCGGCGTAGGCACCGCCGAGGGCCTCGGTGCCGCGGGCGTAGACGGAGTAGGTGTGGAAGATCGCTTCGCCGTCGCGCAGGAAGAAGCTCACCCCCGGCTGCTCCATCGGGTGCTCGCCGTCGACCATCCACCCCATGCCGGCCGCCCTCAGCTCGTCGGCGTCCCGGTAGTTGTACTCCACCGGGGCGACCGCCGGGTCGATGGTCGCGTGGTAGTCGTAGTTGAAGTCGCTGCCGAACGAGGAGTACCAGGGGATCGTCCAGCCGTGCTTGTCCCGGTAGGCCTCGATCTTCTCGATCGGCGCCCGCGACACCGCCGCGTACGCGGTCTCGCGGGCCCGCAGGTGCGACAGATACCCCTCCGACAGCTCCTCGACGCTCGCGGTGCAGCTGGGGCAGCCCTCATCCCAGCGCGGGTCGAACATGAAGTGCTGCAGCATCAGCTGCCGTGCTCCGGCGAACAGGTCGAGCAGGCTGGCCTGGCCGGACGGGCCCTCGAACACGTAGTCCTTCTCGACGCGCACCATCGGCAGCATCCGCCGCTCGGTACTGAGCGCGTCGCGCTGGCGGGTGAACGCCTTCTCCTTGACCAGCAGCGCTCGCCGGGCCTCTCGCCACTGCTCACGCGACACGACTTCGGGCAGGCTCATGCTGACCCTCCTCCTGGATTGCTGCGTGCTGTGACTGGTAGACGCCAGGACGGCCGGGAACTCATCGGCTTGGCCGGGAGTGATGACACCGTGGCGGCCACCTCAGGCCGAGTCGCTGGCAACGTAGGCCTGGCCACCAGCAGCCCTGTCGTTAGCCAGATGCCGCGTATCTGAGCAGCCGGAGTCCTTCGAGCCGCAGCGCTTGCGGATAGATGGACTTATAGATATTGCAGTTCGGAGACTTGATGTCGTACCTGCCGGTCGCCCTGAACGTGGCTACGGTGCAGCCTCCGGAGCACCAATAGCGCCAGCTACAGTCCCGGCAGCCTTCCTTCTCATCGACGATTAGGTTCAGCGCGGTGGTCCGATCCTGGCGTACGAGCTGCAGCGGGTCGTGGGCGAAGACGTTGCCTAGTGTCCGCTCGATCTCCATGTGGCACTTGGCAACCTTGCCCCGCTGATCGATGACCACGTAGTCCTGGCCGACCCCGCAGGACCGCTGCCTCGGCTCTAGTAGCTGCCCCCGGTCGAGTATCGATCCGAGCACGCTCCAGCGCGGCATGAGGTCCTCGACCACGGCGAACGCCTTCAGCAAAGCCTCGGTGATGGCCTGTTCCTCGTAGCGCAAATCCGGAAAACTGGCCGCACAGTTGTTGTCGCGGAAGAGGTTGATGCTGAAGGTCAGCTCGCGTTCCAGTGCGAACCGCACCACGTCTGCCACGCCGCTCGTATTCCGTCCGGTAACCGTGATGGACAAGTGCGGAGCGAGATCCTGCCTGATGAGCTGGGCAATGGTGCGCTCGACGAACTGGAACGAGGGCTTGCCGTTCACGAACGGTCGCTGGATGTCATGCTGGTCGCCCAGCCCGTCCAGCGAGATCATGACCCGGATGCCTTCAGCTTTGCAGGCCTGGATCAGGCTGGCCGGCATCCGGACGCCGTTACTCAGCAACGTCGCATACAGCCGCAAGCCGCAGGCGGCAGCGAGCTCGCGTGCGTAGGCATGCAGGCTGATCACCAGGCGATGATTGAGGGTCGCCTCTCCGCCGGCGTACTTCAGCTTGACGGAGGGAAAGCCGTGCGACACGGCTGACTTCATCACCGCCTCGACGGCCGCGCGGCCGACGGACTCATCCATGGGCTCCGCGGACTTATTCACGTAGCAATAGGGGCAACGCAAGTTGCAGCCGTTGGTGACGTGCAACCAGGCCGTGAGGACCTGGCCGTCGTGAAATTCCGGCCGCGGCCGCTGACCGGCCGGGTGAATAAGCTCAAGCTGAGCCAGCCGCCCGAACGCCTGGCTGATCTCCACCGCACGCCCGGGTCGGCTGCGCGCAACGTCGCCCGGCACCGCGGGCAGCCGGAAGTCGCGGAAGATGTCCAAGGCCGAACCATTCACCACTACCACCCCGGCAGAGCTGAGCGGATTGAAGAGCAGCCGGTACTCGCCCTCAAGGGGGAACTCGGCCACGTCGCTCGCGCGCACCCAGCAGCTGTCATCGGGCGCGGCCGGAGGCGGCAGGACATGGCGGTGGACAGCCTGCTCGTCGCTGACCGGGCAGGCACAGTCCTCACAGCTGTGGAGTAGCAGTTCGTGACCATCCGCCAGATCAAACCTCGACAGCACGATGGCCTGGCGCCATGGCTGTGCAGAGCTCATATCTCACGCCTTCCTGGACGTCGGCCCATGGCGTTACCAGCTGGTCAGTACAGCTCCTCCAAACGCGCGAGCAGCGTGGTCGAGACATCGTCGTCAACGCTCCATGCTGCCCGGAACTTAGCCTGCCAGTCTGCCTGGACGGATGCGGGCAATCGTGCGAACAGCTCCCGGAATATTCGAAATTCTCCGGGTATAGAGGACGAGCCGGATGATCCGACGCGCCTCTTGGCGACATTGGCGAATCCGCTTCTGTAGTTGTCGAGCGCAATATGAAGTGTGTCTGGGTCGTGGGTGTCCAGGTAATCGTAAATGGCTAGGTGCCCTTGCAGCAGGCTCCATCGCCCGGCAAGGTCGGGGAACATGTATTCCTCCGACACCAACTGGACCTCCGGGACCAGAGCGGCAATCTCGGCCCGATTCTCGTCCTGCCTGTTCCTGACCCAGGCGCGGTAGTGAAGCTCGGCATATTCGACGATGTTAGCGAACCAGAACCAGCCATCAGCCAGCCGCCGTGCCTCGCTGATCCCGAGCTTGAGATAGCGCAGGCCCTCTTCCGGATTCTCCCGTCCGAAGATGCGTCCGGCCCGGTTCAGGGCCGACGGATAGCCGCGAATAGCGTGACCCAGGCAGATATCCAGAGACTTCTTGATAAGCTCCTTGGAGTCCTCAAAGGGATTGCTGGTGAGCTGGATATCGTCGTGTGCCGCCTGGTACAGGCAGATGGCCTGCTCCTGGTAGATCAGCCCGAGCCAGCTCCAGTAACGGCGTCCCTGAAGAAGCTGCTCGGCCACCGCGTAAGCGGCCCAGGCTCTCTCGAATCTGCGCGCGTACCGGTAGACCTCCCCGCGCACGCTCCAGGACTTGCCCTCAGCCGGGTTGTCTTCTATCCGGTGCCGGAAGCTGATGGCACTCTCGATCAGCTCCTGGCCCTCGAGATAGTCGCCGTCGAGTCCCTTGACGTACGCCCAGTTCGTCTGGATGGACGCCATCTCGTCGCGATCCTCGTGCGAGCTCTGCGCTGACAGGGTCGCCGAGATCGTGTCGCGTGCGTGCTTGTAGGACAGGTCAGCTTCTCGCCACTGCCCGGTGTTCCGGTAGTAGAAGCCCTTCTCCTTGTGCGCTTCGGCGATGAACTTGTGACGGTCCGGCGTCGTCACTTCCTCTGCCTCGGCGAGGGCCCACTCAAAATGCGGCAGCGCCATCTTCACCTGGCCGGGGATGCGCATGCAGGCATTACCGCGCAGGATATGCAGCCGGTGACGCTCGCGGCGCCCCCCGACGTCCCCGGGCAGCTGGTCCAGCAGCCGCAACGCCATCTCCGGCTGCGCGGCGTCGATGAGGTACCTGGCCACCATGACGCCGAGCGCGGCATAGTAGTCCGGCCTGTCCTCGGACAGCCAGCGCCGGAAATCGTCGAGCTTCGCCCTGATGACATCATTGAAGGCACTGGGGCTGGTGCCGCCCGGCAGAAAGCGCTGCATGTAGATGGCGAGCAGATCCTGGAAGAAGACATCGTTCTCGTTCTCGGCCTGCTCGAAGTACCGCAGCAGGTGCTGGCAGCCATCCTCGAAGTCGCCGAGGAAGAGATAGTAGAGGCCAGCGGCCTTCAGCTGGTCGACATCACGCTTGCGCGTGTCGAGCAGCCCGGAACTGACGATGAACTCGTTCTCGGCCTCCGGCTCATCGGGACCTCCGCCTTCTCGCGCGACCTCGAACTGCCTGAGCTCCTCATCCAGAGCCGCTAGCTCGGGGAGCAGCTCGGCTTCTGCCCGCTCGGCGAGGTCATCGTAGATCTGCCGCGCCCGGCCCCAGATTTCGTGCCGCCACTCCTGGCCCTCGTCATGCAGCGGGAAGAGCCGCTGGGCGAATTCCTCCGCTACCGCGTCGTGCAGCGTGACGAACCGCCCGTTGCCGCGCGGCCGGACCCAGGGAGTGTCGAGCAACTGCTGCCACGCGGCGTCCATGAAGGCGAAGTCGCCTGGCGGTGCGCGGTCGCTCATCAGTTGCTCCCAGACCACCCTGGCCACGGGCTGCCGGACAACGGCCAGGCGCTTGATGGACTCATGAGCGAAATCGGACGGCCGGTAGAGGGCGACCAGGCTGCGCAGGAACGCCTCATGCAGCCGTCGCCCCTCGGGACTCATCTCCGCGCCGTAGGGGACATGCTGCCTGAGGTACTCCAGTGAGACCTGTTCCGCCTCCGGCGGAATGCCCCTTTCCTCCAGGTAGGCGACCGTGAACGCCAGCCACAGGGGATGGCCTCTGGTCAGGAGTACGAGCTTGTCCCGCTCCTCATCCTGGATGGCATCGGCAACCTGGCTGTGCCTGAGGTAGTCGCGCGCTGCCTCGAAGGCGAACCCGCCGACTTCGACAGTCTGCACCGGGATGCCATAGTAGGGGCTGCCTAGCTCAGCCCCGATCGGGTCCGCGAACCCCTCTCCGCTGTGCGAAAGGGGCCTGCCGGACAGGATGAAGAGCGTGGCCGTCGGCAGTGCCTTCATCCACTGGGTCAGCGTGAGCAGCAGGTTCGTCCCGCGAATTGTCTCCACCGTATCGAAAGTGATGACGACGGTCTTGTTCTCTGCCTCGACATAATGGCGATAGCAAGCAGCAAAGACTTCCTTAATGCGGCCAAGGTAACTGACGATCGTCTCGTGGCTGATATCTGCCCGAGTGTAGGTCGGCAGCTGCGATAGCTGCTCCTGATACGGGCCGAAGTACCTGCCGTCCGGATCTAACCGGCCAGCGACCTTACGCTCCAGGTTCGACAGCAGCCAGCACTCAGGGTCGTCGACATCAATGGGGTCCAGCCAGGTGGTCGCGGCGTCCGAGCTGGCGCGGGACATCTGCCGCACGAGCGAGGTCTTCCCGACGCCTCCGGCTCCGTAGAGCAGGACGGCGCGGCTCTTCCGGTCGTTCTTCACCGCATCGAGCTGCTGCTGAATCGGGCGCTCCTCGACTCGGTGAATGTACTGCGAGCTGGACGAATATCCGTTCACTGGCTGGCTCCTACGCTGGCGTCCGAACGGTGGCGAGCAGTCGCTCGAACAAGCCGTTCATGCCGTCGACGGCCTCCTCAAGCTCTTCGTCCTGTGTCATGAGCGTGACCGCGTAACTCCGGAGATTCGCTTGCGAATACGTATCCGATGGAACGATGTGCAGGGACAGTTCCCTGGCCAGCGCGATCAGTTTCTCCTCCATGTCGCTCGCGCGACTGAGGCTGAGCACCTGCGCCTCGTGCCAGAGGCACTCCACCAGGGCGACCGACTGATCCGAGCCGGTCTGCGCCCTGGCCCACGACTGAACGAACTCGCGGGCGTCGCGGTAGGCCTGAGCGCAACTGGCCTCCGAGGTGTACCAGTGGTGGCACAAGAGCCTGCGGATCGGCGGGTGAACCTCCTGCCAGGGTTGCGGCAGCGGCCGGGTCAGCCAGTCCGTCTTGCCGACTTCGTCCCAGAGCTTGTCCACGGTCCAGTTAAGGTCCTCCAGGACACCGTGCAGGGCGCCACCAGGCTGGGCGTGATGGCGCAAATGCGACTGCGTGAAGATGCGATAAGGCGCCATCGCCTGGAAAGTCCGGGCCAGCGCGCGCCGCTCCTCCTCGTTCGGAGCGTCCCCGGAGCGGCAGAGACCGGTCGCCGAGATCAGCTGCTCCTCGATATAGGATTTCGTCAACCGGTCGAACTGTTCCCTGTCTTTCAGCCGGTCCAGGCCGTTCCACTGCGCCTCATAAATCCAGTTCAGGTAGCAGTAGAGGAGAGCTGGAAGCCCCTCGCTGAGGCGGTGCACGAGTTCCGCGTGGGACAGCAGCTCCGCGTCGCTGAAGTCACGGTTCATGCTCTCCGCCAGCTCGCGCAGCGCGGCGAACATGACCTCGACCCTGAATTTGGTCAGCGGAAGCAATTTCAGCCGCGGCCTGGGAGTGACGCCGATCCACTCCTGCTCGCGCCGGCTCGCCACGATCAGGGTCAGCCGGGCATTCCTGTTTCGTGTGCTCTCCACGTGCCGGTTTATCGCGCTGATGCTTGTACGCAGCTCGCGGACGGTACTGTCGTCCAGCAATTCGGCGCTATCGAGCATGCAGAGATGGAGCTTGTCTGTCCTGCTGATATCAATCCCGAGCTTGCGCAGGTTTTCCTGGTCTGTCGCGGGATGATGCGCTGAGCGAAACAGGGCCCGCACGAGCGCCTCGGGATCCTGCCGGACACCAGCAGGCTGGTCGCGCACGTCGACGAGCCTGACTTGCCAGCGCCCCGGCTGCCTGACTTCTACTGCCTCGCTGATCCGGTCGAGCAGCCGGCTCTTGCCGAGCTGGGGCGGGGCGATGAGGAACCAGAAGTGCTCGCCGTCCTCCTTGGTGAGGCCGTCAAGCACCTGATCAAGTTCCGCTTCGCGGTTGCGGAACTTCGGCAGCCTGCCAGCGCCGCTGCTGCCACCGGACGTTATGCGGCCCGGTGTCGCCGTGGGCTCGTCCGCTGGCCCGAGCTCACTGACTAATTCGTTCAGCGCGGTTTCCCTGGCCCGCTGACTGGTCAGGTCGAGCCACGGCCTGCTCCGCAGCGCGCCGGCCTCGTGATAGGCCGTCTCGCGCACCTGCAGTACCTGGACGAAGCCTGACCCCGTGCCGTTGACGGTGCCGTGCTGCTCGCGGTGCAATGCCAGCTCTCGTTCTCGGCGGCACGAGGAGGACGCCAGGAAGCTCGGCGACAGCAGCGCGAGAAAGGCATCGGCCTGACCGATGGCACCCTCGGGGCCGTCGAAGGCCAGGTCGTTATTATCGTGGCCGGTCTGCGGGGGATAAACCTTGACATGACCCCGCTGCAGTCGCTGTGCAATCTCCCCGGCAATTTCCTTGTCGTCGTCTGCATAGCTAAGGAAGAGGAGCAACAGTCACCACTCCCGCTTCTAGAGCCACTACGAGCTCGCCGCGCGTGCCTGACTTCCACCACCGCACCTGCGGCGACATTTCCGCGGCGATATTGCTGGTCATCACCGCGCCTCCCCACTCGATGTCATCCGGGCCTCCCGGTCGGCGTCCTTTTGTCCCTGAACCTGCCGGTTCAGTCCCCTCGGCCTTCCGTGAGTATCTCCGTAATGTGAACCTACAGGATGTCATTCCGGTTAACTATCTCTGCGCCTGGTCGCCTGGGTGGCTTATCTAACACTCAGTCCAGAGATATACGGTATGGTCGGCCTCACCTCCCGAGGCGAGCAGGGTCCCGTTTGGGCTGAATGTCACGCATGAGACCGAGCCGGAATGACCGGTCAGGACGTTGCGCGCGGTGCCGCCCGGCACTTCCCATAGCCGGACCGTCTCGTCGCGGCCGCCGGCCGAAGCCAGCAGCGTCCCCTCCGGGCTGAACGCTATGTCGAGCACCCAGTCTTCGTGCCCGGAGAGGACATGGACGGTCTCTCCGCTGGAGACGTCCCATAGGCGCACGGCCCGGTCAGGCCAGCCGGACGACGCCAGCAGCCTGCCATCCGGGCTGAACGCCACGCTGGATACCAGGCCCGAGTGACCGGTCAGCACTCGCTCGGCTGTCCTTTTGACGACGTCCCACAGCCGCACGCTGCGGTCGGCGCTGGCTGACGCGAGCTGTCGCCCGTCCGGGCTGAAGGCGACGCTGGTGATCATGTCGGAGTGTCCGGTGAGCCTGTACTCGGTCTTTCCGGTGACCACGTTCCATAGCCGCATGCTGCGGTCAGCGCTGGCGGATGCGAGCAGGCGGCCGTCGGGGCTGAAGGCGATGCTGGTGATCGCATCGGAGTGTCCGGTCAGCTTGCATGCTGTGGTCCTGGTGGCGACCTTCCAGAGCCACACGGTGCGGTCAGCGCTGGCGGATGCGAGGAACTGCCCATCCGGGCTGAAGGCCACGTCCGATACCGCATCAGAGTGGCCGCTGAGAGTCGCCGCCTCGCTGGTGGCGATGTCCCACAGCAGCACGCGGCCGTCCGCGCCCGCAGACGCGAGCATGGTTCCGTCCGGGTTGAAGGCGAGCCCGCGCACGCCGCCGCGGTGGCCGGCCAGCGTCCTTCTTATCTGCCAGGAGTCATGCACCAGCTGGGCAGTACTGACCGTCTCGCCCCGCTGCCCGGCGGAATCATCGATTACGACTCGTCCCGGCGGATCGTGGCCAGCTAGCGACTGGCCACACGCAAGTGCGGGTGCGGATTCTTCCAGGACCTCATCAACGGCGAGGGCGAGACCGCCCGGCGGAACTTCGTCTACCGTGTCCGGTGCGTCCGCGGGTTCAGTCAGACGACCAGCTTTCCTTCCCTGCCGAAGCTGGAGAATGGCGATGGGAATTGCCGCCACGGCCGCCGCGGCGCCTACGACGCCGGCCACAACTCCCGCATTCATACCATGAGACTACGAAAACGGCGCTTGCTGCACCAGAGAGCAGATGAGCCGCATAGCCTTTTAGCGGCTGGCGGCGCCGCTATGCCTTAACGCCAGATCGTGGGTGCTGCGCGAGCTGCCGATCGCGAGGCTCGGCGAGAGGCAGCCGGTGTGCAGCAGCATGACTGGTCAGCGCGAACGAACCGGGGCCTGCCCGTAACAACGAACCGGGGCCTGCCCGTAACAACTCCGCGAAACGTGAGCAACGGACTTGGCATATCCGCAGCTACCTGCGAGGTGGGCGGAATGATCTCCGTCGGCTCGGAGTTGCGGCCCGTATGGCAACTGTTGGATTCATCGGAAGCGGCATGATCGGCGGCACGGTGGCGAGGCTCGCAGTAGCGGCGGGGCACCCGGTGGTCCTGAGCAACTCACGGGGCCCCGAGACGCTGCAGGACCTCGTTGGTGAGCTCGGACCGCTCGCGCGGGCTGCGGCCGGGGCCGAGGCGGCCGCGGCAGGCGACATCGTGGTGGTCTCGATCCCGCTGAAGGCCTACCGCAGCGTGCCGGCCGAGCCGCTGGCCGGCAAGACCGTCATCGACACCAATAACTACTATCCCCAGCGCGACGGGCAGATCGCGGAGCTGGACAGCGGCCAGGCCACCAGCAGCGAGCTGCTCCAGCGGCACCTGCCGGGCTCGGCGGTAGTGAAGGCCTTCAACAACATCTTCTTCAGGCACCTGCAGTCACTCGCCCGCCCGTCCGGCGCGGCCGACCGGACATTCCTGCCCATCGCGGGCGACGATCCGGACGCGAAGGCAGGAGTGACCGCATTCCTCGACTCGATCGGATACGGCACCGTCGATGCCGGCCCGCTGGCGGAAAGCTGGCGCCAGGAGCCTGGCACGCCCGTGTATGGCGCGCCTTACGGATCGTTCGACAACGAAGCTGGCACCCCCGCGGACGCGAGCACCGTGCGAGCCGCGCTGGCCGGCGCGCGCCGGTAAGTCAGGGCCCGGCCCTGAGGGGTCAGGAATGTCATGAGCCGGTTCTGGCATCCGCGTGCGCCGGCGCCTTCAGCCGTGCGCGCTCGGGCCCGACGGCGCGGCGGGCAGCGGGAGCATCGTGGCGATGCTGCCGGGAAGCGGTGAAGCTGAGTGCTCTGGGTCTGGCGGTGTACGGCCGGGCGCGATTGACTCAGCAGCAACGCGGCCGATAAAGCGGCCCACCCGATTGGGGGTCAGTGATGCCCACCGTGCAGGCGAACGGCATTGACGTTTACTACGAGGTCCAGGGTGAGGGCGAGCCGCTCGTGCTCATCCCGTATCTCGCCGCGGATCAGGCCTGCTATGCCTTCCAGGTCGCTGAGTACGCGAAGTACTTCACCTGCTTCACCGTGGACCTGCGCGGCGCCGGCCTGTCCGGCAAGCCGGACGGCACCTACACCACCGAGCTGCTGGCCGACGACGTCGCCGCGTTCATGCAGGCGGCCGGCATTGACCGCGCGCACGTGTCCGGGCTGTCGCTCGGCGCGGCGACGGGCATGTGGCTGGCGGCCCGGCACCCGGAGCGGGTGCGGTCCCTGTCGCTGCACAGCGCCTGGCCGGCCACGGACCCGTTCCTGCGGGTGATCGTCGAGGGCTGGCAGATCATGGCGCAGGCGCTGGGCAGCGTGACCGACATGGTGATCAAGGGCATCTTCCCCTGGTGCTTCACCCCGGAGCTGTATGCCGCGCGGCCCGAGTACATCGACTCGCTGGCCGACTTCGTCCGCGGACGGCCGATGCCGCCGGTGGATGCGTTCCTGCGGCAGTCCGGGGCCGTGCTGAGCCACGACGCGCGCGAGGCGCTCGGATCCATCCAGGCGCCGACCCTGATCACCTTCGGCCAGCATGACGTGGTGACATCGACCCGGTTCGCCGAGCCGCTCGGATCCGCGATCCGCGGTAGTGAGCTGATCGTCTTCGAGCACTGCGCGCACGCGCCGATCTATGAGGACGTTGACCAGTTCAACAAGCAGACCCTCGCCTTCCTGGAACGTCATTCCGGCTGATTGGGCGGCGCCTGATCGAGGACAGCGCTGTCACGTGCCGGGGGAGAGGTCGGCCTGGTAGTAGCACTCTCGCCCCCGGCCGTGCAGGCGCTCGATCTCGACTTCCTTGCGGACGTACTCGATGAAGCTGGCCGCCAGCGGGCTCAGGCCGCCCTCGCGGCGCCATTGCAGCCAGACCGGGGTGGATATCTCGGCGCCGGCCTGGTCGGCCAGCACGGGGTAGGGGTAGCGCTGCTGCCCGACCAGGGGATAGTCGTCGGGAAGGATCGGGATTCCCAGCCCCTGGCGTCCGAGCACCAGCAGCGCCGACGGAGTCGAGCTGTCCGCCTCGACCCGGAGGCTGAAGCCCGCCTTGCGCGCGGTAGCCTCGGCGGCCTGCCGGGAGAAGTACTGCGGCGGGGCGATCAGCACGGGCCGGTCCTTCAGGTCAGTGATGGCGATGGTGTGCTGGTGGCGGCTGGGGTCGGTGTCGGGCACCAGGGCGAGGATCTTCGCGTCGTAGAGCTTGATGCCGCCGAGGTCGAACTTGGAGTCGGGGGGCGCCATCGCCAGGTCGACGTTGCCGTCGCGCAGCTCTTCCAGCAGGGATCTGCCCAGGCCCCTGCGGCGGTCGTCCCGCAGCCGGGTCAGGTCGAACCGAACGCGCGGGTGGTCGCGGTGGAAAGAGCCGATGACTCGTCCGAGGAAGCGCTCGATATGGACGGGGTAGCAGGCAATGGATATGGTGCCGTCCTGGCCCGCGGCCAGGTTCTGCGCGAACTCCTCGAGCCGGTCAATCGAGTTGATGACCGCCTTAGCGCGCACCAGCAGCTGCGCGCCGAAGGGTGTGAGATGAGTTCCCTTGGCGCTGCGCTCGAAGAGATTAACGTGCAGGCTCTTTTCCAGCAGCTGAATATGCTGCGATAGGGCCGGCTGGGTCAGATGCATTGCCTCTGCGGCGCGCCGGAAGCTCTGCTGCTCCGCTGCTTCCACGAAACACTGCAGGCGCTGGATCGTGATATCGAGTTTCATGCTCGTCCCCGTGCTCAGGCGCACACCAGCGTGAACCCACGTCAATCGTACGCGGCTGATCCAGGGAAGGGACTGGCGTGTGACCTGGGGCTGGTGGGCCGCCTGAGGCCTTTTCCCGGTGCTGACCGCGGTGGCTTTGTCGCTGTCATCGGTCGCCGGCGGCAAGCGGAGTTCGTTGGTGCGCCCCCTGCCCGAGGTTATCGCTGGCGCGCCCGGGGGACCGAACTGTTGCGCTGTGTAGATGAGTGCCTACGTTCAGTGGATAATTGGCGGGTCTTTGCCCGCGCGGTGGGCGTCGGGCTTATCACTGTGATAACCGGCGCCAGCTTGCTCTCGCACAATCACCGGTCCAACAATACTGGCGAGATGAAAATTCATCTCGCTTCGTATCGGAGGCGCAACGTGGCACTCGAGATCGGAATATGTGCGGTCATAGCTCTGGTAGGTTTCTGTGTCACGATCGCGATCGTGGCCGTCGCCTCGACCGGAATTCGCCGCGAGGAAAGGCGATTCAGCCTGCTGGCCAGCAGCCCCGACCGGCTGTCCCGGCGCGCCCGGCGGCTGACCGGCCTCTACACCCGGACGCCCGCGCTGACCGGCAACGTGAGCGACCGCGGCGCCAATGTGCTGGTGCCCAGGTGAATGACTGCCAGCGGAGCCGCCTACTCGAGCCAGCTCAGGAGGCGCTGCTCCACCTAGCAGAGCTAGCGGAGCTGGTCGCGGATCATGGCCGGGACATATGCGGGACGAGGTCACGGGGCTAATCGAGCAGCCGGGCCCGGCAGACCGCGATGTGCCATCCGGTCACGGGAAGGCTCAGCTGGCGCGCCCGCTCCAGCAAGTCGCTGCCGATTCTGACATGAGCAGCTCGGAGAGCAGCCCGCTCCGGGAGCGGATCGGCAGTTCGCTGGCCCGCGCGGCCGCGTCCAGCCGCCGGCCGGCCGCAGCGGCCGCCGCGTGCAGCACCAGGCGCGCGGCGATGGCCATGTCGCCGCGCGCAGCCGGCGCGGTGAGATGACCGACCGCCGCCTCGCCGGCCGCGATGGTCGCGCCCACCTCGTCATCAGCCGGGGCGCGGAGCTTCGATCTCGGTGCCGAGCGCGAGGGCCGCCGACTCCCGCAGGCTCTCCAGGTCCGCCGCCGCCGCATCGGCCTGGGTGACGGCCGCCAGGCCGGCCGCGGCGCGCGCGAGCGCCAGCTCGGCTCCGCCGCCAATCTCCCGCATGACGGCCTGGATCAGGCCGGTGAGCTCGATCCCGCTCGGCACGGAGACCAGCGCGATGTCGGCCCGCTCGGCGATGTCGATGGCCGTCACGGGTGGCCGCCAGCGCTCGGCAGAGAACGCCGCCACCGCGGCCACCCCGCGGATCGCCGCCCACCGCATGCCCATGTCGAAGCGGTAATCGGTGGCCGACCCCGATGCGGCCCGGCCCAGCATGACCAGGCTCCCGGCGGGCGCCTCACCGAGATCGGCGAACTCCTCGGCGAGCCTCAGCTGGGTGACCTCCCTGCTGCCGCCGCGGGTGCTGACGCGCGCCAGGCCGGCGAGCGGGGGGCTCGCGAGCAGCGCGTCAACCGAGGGCACCGTGCCAGATTATGCGAAACGCACAATTACCTGCTGACTGTGGTGCGAACAGCCCATTACTGCGGGGTCTGGCCGCTGCGAGCATCCTGTCATGCGCCAGCTAGCGGGATCCGCATGACCGGTCAGGGAGTCCGGCTCGCCGTGGACATCGGCGGCACGTTCACCGACCTGGTGGCCATGGACGCGGCAACCGGCCGGCTCGCCCGCGCCAAGGCACTGACGACTCCGGGGGCCCTGGAACAGGGCGTTCTCACCGCGCTCCGGCAATCAGCCGTCGAGCCAGCGGAGATCTCGGCCTTCATCCACGGCACGACGGCCGTCATCAACGCGGTGACCGAGCGCACTGGCGCCATGACCGGGCTGGTCACCACGGCCGGATTCCGGGACGTGCTGGAGATCGGCCGGGCGAACCGGCCCGACATCTACAACCTCGCCTACCGCAAGCCGGCCCGTTCGTTCCCCGGCATCTGCGCTTCGAGGTCGAGGAGCGGATGTCCTACCGGGGTGAGGTGATCACGCCGCTGCGCGAAGCGGACGTCGACGCGGCAGCGGAGCGGCTGGCGGCCGCGGGCGTGCGCGCTGTCGCGATCTGCCTCCTGCACGCGTGGGCCAGCCCGGAGCACGAGGAGCGGGTCGCGGCCATCCTGCGCGACCGGCTCCCCGGCATGTCGGTGGTCGCCTCGCATCAGGTCAGCGGCCAGTGGCGAGAGTACGAGCGCACCAGCACCGTGGTCCTCTCCGCCTACGTGCAGCCCGTCGCCGCCGCCTATCTCGGCTCGCTGGAGCGCTCACTGCGCTCAGCTGGCGTCAGCGCGCCGCTGTATGCGATGCGGTCCAACGGCGGCGTTTCGTCATTCGATCGTGCCGCTGCCGCGCCGATCACGCTGCTGGAGTCCGGGCCGGTGGCAGGCGTGATCGCCGCCGCCGAGCTGGGCCGGCGGCTGGGCGCGCGGCACGTCCTCACCCTGGATATCGGCGGGACCACGGCCAAGACGGCGGCCATCCGGGACGGCGCCGTCCGGGTGGACACGCTGCACCACATCGGCAGGACGCCCCGCAGCGCCGGCTACCCGGTTCAGGCGCCGACGGTCGAGATCGTGGAGATCGGCGCGGGCGGCGGCTCGCTGGTGTGGGCCGATCCGGCCGGCGGCCTGCACGTCGGCCCGCAGAGCGCTGGCGCTGACCCCGGCCTGCTACGGGCGCGGCGGGACCGAGCCGACGCTGACCGACGCGAACCTGGTGGCCGGCCGGCTCGACCCCGGCTACTTCCTCGGCGGCGCGATGAAGCTGGACACCGACGCGGCGCGGCGGGCGCTGTCCGGGCTGGCGGAGCAGCTCGGCGTGGACGTTGAGCCCGCCGCGCGCGGCGTGCTCCGCTATGCGGTCGCGCAGATGAGCCATGCCCTGCGGCTGGTCACGCTGCGGCGCGGACATGACCCGAGGGACTTCGCGTTCGTCGCCTACGGGGGCGCCGGCCCGCTGCACGCCGCGCTGCTGGCCCGCGAGCTCGGCATGTCCCGGACGATCATCCCGCCGGGGCCTGGCCATTTCTCGGCGTTCGGCATGCTGGCCGGCGAACTGCGCGGCGAGGCGGTGCGGACCGTGATCGGCCCGCTGGGCGAGACAGCGGGGGAGACCGGCCCGGGCGGGGCCGGAGTGGACCTGGGCCGGGCCTTCGCGCCCGCGGAGCGTGCCGCCATCGCCGAGCTCGGCCGCCACGGCAGCGGAGCGGTGCTGGCCAGGTACGCCGAGCTGCGCTACCAGGGCCAGGAACACACCCTCGAGGTCCCGGTCGGCGACCCCGCCGATCTGGCCGCGATCCGCGAAGCCTTCGAGCGCCGCTGCCTGGAGGCCTACTCATTCCGCCTGGACGCGCCCCTGGAGGTCGTGTCGGTGCGGGTCAGCGCAACGGCGCCGGCCAGCCCGGACGCGCCGTGGCGGGACGACGACCCGGAAGACGGCGAGCCGCCGACCGGATCGCGGCTGGTCGACTTCGACGCGCACGGCGGCCTGACCGAGACCCCGGTCATCGGCCGGGCCGGGCTCGCCGGACGCGGCTGGCTGAGCGGGCCGTGCGTCATCCAGGAGCCCGCCGCCACCGCGCTGGTCCTGCCCGGGCAGGCGGCCAGCCGGGACGAGCTGGGCAACATCGTCATCGAGGAGCGGGCGTGAGCGACGTGGGCGCGGACCGGTTCACCCTCGACGTGCTGCGCGAGGGATTCGCCGCGATCACCGACGAGATGTTCGTCTCGCTGCAGCGGACCTCGCAGAGCCCGATCATCTACGAGGTTCTCGACTTCGGCGTCGGCATCTCCGACGCCCGCGGCGAGCTCGTGTCTCAGGGCAACGGGATCGCCGGCTTCCTGGGCCCGCTCGGTGACGCGATCACCGAAACCCTCGCGAGGGGCATTGACCTGCGGCCCGGCGACGTGATCATCGCCAACGATCCCTATGCGGGCGGCGGGACGCACCTGTCCGACGTCGCCCTGGTGCGCCCGGTCTTCTACCAGCGGGAGCTGATCGGCTTCGCCGCCGCGAAGGGGCACTGGACCGAGGTGGGCGGCAAGGACCCGGGCTCGTGGACCGCGGACTCCACCGACGTCTACGCCGAGGGCCTCCAGCTGCCGTTCGTGCACGCCTACCGGGAGGGCAGGCTGGTCGCTGACCTGCGGGCCATCCTCGCCGCCAACAGCCGGTTGCCGGAGATGACGCTGGGCGACCTCACCGCGCAGGCCGCCTGCCTGGAAGTCGCCGAGCGGCGGCTGCACGAGATGTGCGACAGGTTCGGGGCCGCGACCGTCACCGGGGCCATGGGCGTGATCCTGGACCGGAGCGAGCAGCTCGCGCGGCGGGCGCTCGCCGCCATCCCGCACGGCGTCTACACGGCATCGGACTGGACCGACGAGGACGGGCTGGGCAACGGGCCGTTCCCGGTCCAGGTCCGGGTGGAGATCTCCGGCACGGCTGTCGTCTGCGACTTCACCGGCAGTCACCCGCAGGTGCCCGGCCCGATCAACTGCATCTGGAGCGGCCTTGTCTCCGGTGTCCGCACCGTCTTCAAGGCGATCACTGACCCGGCCGAGCCCGCCACGGACGGCTGGTTCCGTCCGCTGACGATCATCTGCCCGCCGGGCAGCATCTTCAATGCCCGCCAGGCCCCGGTCGCCGCCTACTTCGAGGCTACCGAACTCGCATCAGACCTGGTCTGGCATGCGCTGGCGCCCGCGTTCCCTGAGCGGCTGACCGCGGGCAGCTTCGTCTCAGTCTGCTCAACCTCGCTCGCGCTCACTCATCCGGATACCGGCGAGCCCGCCCTGCTGGTCGAGCCGCAGCCGGGCGGCTGGGGCGCGAGCGCCGTCAGCGACGGCGAGCACGGGCTGGTGTCCGTCGGAGACGGGGAGACCTACGTGATCCCCGCCGAGGTCGCGGAGCAGCGCTACGGGATCCGGGTCGAGCGGTTCGCCTTCGACGTCGTCGAGGGCGCCGGGGCCGGCCGCCGCCGCGGCGGCCGCGGCCTGGTGCGGGAGTACCGGATCCTGTCCGGCGAAACGCTGCTGACAGTCGCCTGTGGACGGCATCTCACCCCGCCGTGGAGCGCGGCGGGCGGCCGGGCGGGCTCGCCGAACTACGTGGAGGTGCTGCGCGACGGCGCTCCCATCTCGCCCCGGTTCGGCAAGGCGTCGCGGCTGCCACTGCGCCGCGGCGACCTGATCCGGCTGGTCACCGGCACCGGCGGCGGCTACGGCGACCCGCGCTGGTGGTCGCCGCCTACCCGGCAGGCCTGATCGCGCGCATGGTCCGGGCCCAGGTCCTCGACACGATCGGCGAGACGCACGTGCTGATGACCCGCGCCCTGGGCTTCCCCGAGCGGGCGGTGTTCGGCCGGTTCGCGATGAAGCTGGCCTGGAGCCCGGTGGCATCGGCCGTCGCCCTGGTGTTCGGGTACTCGCTGGTCAACACGTTCCTGGTTGAGTCGATCTTCGACTGGCCAGGTCTCGGCAGCTACGCGGCCGCGTCGATCTCGACCCTGGACACGCCGGCGATTCTCGGGGTCACGCTGTTCATCGCGCTCGTCTACGTGATTGCCAACCTGATCGTCGACGTGCTCTAGGCCGCCATCGACCCGAGGATCAGGCTGCGATGCTCGACATTTCCGCGCCGGCCCGCGCCCCGCTCGCGATTCCCCGCGGCCGGGCCCTGCTGGCCTGGCTGCGCGCGAACCCGCTGATCACCGTCGGCGCCCTGGTCGCGGCGCTGATCGTGTGCGTGGCACTGTTCGCCCCGCTGCTCGCGCCCTATCCCGCTGATGCCGGATCGGCCACCCACCCGTTCCAGGTGCTCAAGGCGCCGTCGGCGCAGCACTGGTTCGGCACCGATCAGGTCGGCCGCGACATCCTCTCCCGGGTGATCTACGGGGCCAGGGTCTCCCCGCTGGTTGCCGTGTTCGTCTTGCTGATCGCGTGCGCGATCGGCATCCCGCTGGGACTCGCGGCCGGCTACTTCGGCGGCTGGCTGGACGAGGCCATCATGCGGGTGACCGACATCTTCCTGGCCTTCTTCACCACCGACTGGTGGGTCGTGACCTTCCCGGGCCTGGCGATCCTGCTGACCGCGTTCGCCTTCAACCTGCTCGGCGACGGGCTGCGGGACGCACTGGACCCGAAGCGGGGCCTGCGGCTATGAGACTCCAGATCAGCGACCTCGACGTGCGCTTCGGGACCCAGCCCGTCGTGTCCGTTGACGAGCTGGCCCTCGGCGAGGCCGTGATCGTCGGGCTGGCCGGGGAGAGCGGGTCCGGCAAGTCCATGACCACGCTGGCCATCCTGGGCCTCGCGCACACCGTCGGCGCCACCGTGACCGGCAGCATCCGGCTCGGCGGCACGGAGCTGACCAGCCTCCCGGCTGCCGAGATGCGCGCCGTGCGCGGGCGCCGGATCGCGGCCATCTTCCAGAGCCCGTCGATGAGCTTCAGCCCGGTGTTCCGGGTCGGCACGGTCATGCTGCGGGCGCTCCGGCTGCACGGGCTGACCAAGGCAGAAGCCGCCGATCGCGCGGCCCGCGCCATGCGGGAGGTATTCCTGCCGCCCGGCCTGCTGCACCGGTACCCGTCCCAGCTGTCCGGCGGCCAGCTGCAGCGGGGCGCGATCGCCCTGGCCCTGGCACTGAGAGCGGAAGTGCTGCTGGCCGACGAGCCGACCAGCGCCCTGGACGTGACAGTCCAGGCGGAGGTGCTCGAGCTGCTGCGGGAGCTGCGCGACCGCGAGCACATCTCGATCCTGTTCATCAGCCATGACCTGGCCGTGGTCGCCGAGCTGTGCGACCGGGTCGCGGTCATGCGGGCCGGGCGGATCGTCGAGCAGGGCGGGACGGACCAGGTCATGTCCGCGCCCCGCGACCCGTACACGGCCGAGCTGCTGGCCGCGATTCCCGCGATCAAGACGGGAGGCTGACCGGGTGGCCCCGCTGCTGGAGATCGCCGACCTGGCCGTCCGGTTCGGCCCGGTGCGGGCGGTAGACGGCGTGAGCCTGCAGGTCGCGCCCGGCCCGTTCGGGCTCGGGCTGGTCGGCGAAAGCGGCTCGGGCAAGACCACGCTGGGCCGCGCGGTGCTCCGGCTCGCGCCGATCGTCAGCGGCCGGATCCTGTTCGAGGGAACGGACGTGACGCCGCTGCGCGGGCGGGCGCTCAAGGAGTACCGGCGCGCGGTGCAGATCGTCTTCCAGGACCCGGACAACACCCTCGACCCGCGGATGCGGATCCAGGCCACGATCAGCGAGGCGCTGGCCGCGCACGCCGTCGTGCCCCGGCGCCAGGTCGCCCGGCGAGTGTCGGAGCTGCTGACCGAGGTCGGGCTCGATCCCGGTTTCGCGACCCGGTACCCGCACCAGCTATCCGGCGGCCAGCGCCAGCGCGTCGCCATCGCCCGGGCGCTCAGCGTGCAGCCCCGGCTGCTGGTGCTGGACGAGCCCACCAGCGCGCTGGACGTCCGGGCCCAGGCGCGGATCCTGTCGCTGATCGGCCGGCTGCGCGAGGAGCGGAGCCTGTCGTACCTGCTGATCACGCAGAACTTCGGGGTCGTCAGCGAGCTGTGCGAGCAGACCGCCGTGCTGTACCTGGGCGGCATCGCCGAGACCGGCCCGACCGGCCAGCTGCTCGGCCAGCCCGCCCATCCGTACACCCAGGCGCTGCGGTCGGCCGTGCCCGAGGTGAAGGCCAGCGCACGCACGACCAGGATCGTGCTGCCCGGTGAGCCGCCGGACGCTGCTCATCCGCCGGCCGGGTGCGTCTTCCATCCCCGCTGCCCGCTCGCGGTCGACCGGTGCCGCACCGAGATTCCCCGGCTCCGCGCGATCGGGCCGGGCCGCACGGTCGCCTGCCACCGGGCGGAGGAGGTCCTGGGCGGCGCAGTGCCGGCGGGGCAGGTACCGGAGGGAAAGGACTGGCCGGCGACGTGATCCTGGGTGGCGAGCCGGCCAGCAGCGCGGGCGGCAAGCCGCCCGTGAGCACCTCGGAGGAGAACCGATGACCTCATCGCTCCGGCTGCATGTGGTGGTCCCCGTGACCGGGATGGGCGCCCGCGACTCGGCCGCGCTTGCGGCCGGTCTCGGCCCCGGCGTTGCAGTCACCTGGTCGCGCATCGAGACGGGCCCGGCGTCGATCGAGTCGGAGCTGGATGAGGCCCTGGCCGCGCCGGACACGATCGCGAAGGTGCTGGACGCGGCCCGGTCGGGTGCCGCCGCCGTGGTCATCGACTGCCTGGGCGATCCCGGCCTGGAGGCCGCGCGCGAGGTCGTCACGATCCCGGTGCTGGGCTCCGGGCAGACCAGCATGCACGTGGCGGCGATGCTGGGGTACCGGTTCAGCATCCTGACCGTGCTCAGCCGGCTCATCCGCGTGGACGAGGAGAAAGCGGCCCGCTGCGGGCTGGCCAGCCGGCTCGCCTCGGTGCGGTCCGTGGACATCCCGGTGCTCGAGCTGGAACAAGACCATGAGCGCCTGACTGAGGCGCTGGCCGAGCAGGGGCTCCGCGCGGTTCGCGACGACGGCGCGCATGTGATCATTCTCGGCTGCACCGGGATGCTGGGCCTCGCGGACTCGGTGGCCGCGGCGCTTGCCGCGGCGGGCGCCCCTGGTATCCCGGTCGTCGACCCGCTGCCGGCAACCCTTCAGGTCGCGGCCGGGCTGGCCCGGTTGGGACTCGCGCCAAGCCGCCGGACCTATCCGCCGCCCCCGGCGAAGGACCGGCCGGGCTACGGCGTGGTCTTCGGGCCGGTGCCGTCGCCCGTCGGGCCGGTGTCGTCGCCCGTCGGGCTCGCCGTTTCGGCGGACGTTGGCGCATGACGGAGGCGATCGTCGGCGCGGTCACGGCCGGGCAGTCGCCGAGGGACGATGTGCTGCCCGAGATGGCCGAGCTACTTCCCCGCGGCACCCGGTTCGTCGAGCGCGGCGCGCTGGACGGCGTTTCGGCGAGCGAACTCGGTCGGCTGGCCCCGGTAGCGGAGGAGACGGTGGTGGTCACCCGGCTGCGGGACGGCCGGGAGGTCGCCCTGGCCGAGGCCAGGCTGCTGCCGCTGCTGCAGCGCGCGGTCGACGAGGTGGCGGAACTCGGTGCGACGGTGGTCGCCCCGCTGTGCACGGGCTCGCTGCCTGGCCTGCGATCCCCGCGGCCGCTTGTGTTTCCCGGGCCGGTCGTGCGCCATCTCGTGCTGGCCCTGGCGAAGGACTGCAGGCTCGGCGTGATCGTTCCCGCCGCCGATCAGGTCGCCGGGGCCGAATCCGACTGGGCAGCGGTCACTGGCACACGCCGTGTCCTGGCCGCTTCGCCGTATGGTCCTGGCCAGCCACTGGCCCGTGCCGCAGCAGAGCTCGTTGGCTGGCACCCGGACCTCGTGGTGCTCGATTGCCTTGGCTTCGGCCGCTCCGCCCAGCGAGTGATCCGGGAAACAGGTGGCGTTCCCGCCATCCTGCCGCGGATCGCCCTGGCCGGTGCGATCGCCGCGATGCTTTGAGGTCCGCGCCAGCCGCCCGGGCAGTCCTGCCTCGGCGTAAAGTACGGCGCCAAGGCTTGCTGTCTGTTCCGATCACGCCGAATAGAGCGCGTTGCGAACTCGTATAGTTATGCGCCGGACTGTATGCCACTAAGGGTCGCAGCGATCGTCAATTCAGCATTTTCGTATCGGGGCGTTACCGATCGCCGACTCGGCGCGCTACGCCGACGTGCCAATCACTGCAGTGAGCGTACGCAGATCATCCGGTTATGCGTCCAGCAGGTCTGTGGCATGCAGCGGCGTTCGGATAACTGGGCTGTCTCGGAGTTCGGTCTCGTCCGGGCAGCCCATGATCTGGGCAACCTATTCGCATCCGTCGGCCATGAAGGCCCTTGCGGCAGCCCATCGGATTTCCACGATTGGAACATGAGGTACCGATGCCTGCCTGGCATCGCAACGGGTTGTCATCGGAGCTGGCTGCTGAGGAAGGAGTGCAGGTGGGCGCCTAGGGCTTCGGAGTCCGTGACTGCGCCGTGGATGTAGGTGGAGGCGCGGGTGCGGAGTACCGGCATGCCGAGGAGGTAGAGCCCGGGGGCGCTGGTGATCACCCCGCCGTCGTGGCGGATGTGGCCGGCGTGGTCACGCACGGGGATGTCCAGCCAGGAGTGGTCGGGCCGGAAGCCCGTCGCCCACAGCAGCGTGGTGATCTCTCCGCTGGCCAGGTCCAGCTCCAGGGGAGTGCGGGGATCGACCTGCGTGGGTGCGAGGCGGTGCGCTGGCGGGAGTTCGTCGTCAAGGCCGTGCGCATTTGCCCAGTTGTCGGCTCTGGCGAGGAAGCGGTTCATTTTCAGGTCGGCGAGGGTGCAGGTGTTGCGGAGCGACCCGGAGAACTGGGCCACCCCGCCGGTAATGCGGCCGAGGCGGCCGACGATGCGAACCCCCTGCGCGGTGAGCGTGTTGAGGTCTGTGGCCGCTGGCTCGGGAGTCCCGGTGAGCTGCGGCGAGGGCAGGTGGCGGGCCCGGGTGAGGTCATCGATCTGGTTGTAGCGTTCGGCCAGCACTCCGGTGGCTTCCAGCCACCAGAAGATGTCGCGGCCGCGGTAGCGGCGGGGCAGCCGGACGTGTTCGCCGACGGCCAGGGACACCGGGCGCCCGGACCGGTGGATCTCGCCGGCGAGCTGGACGCCGGTGGCTGACGCGCCGACGACGAGCACGCCGCCGTCGGGGAGCTGGCCGGGATCGCGGTAGGTGAGCGGTGTGAGCGTCGTGATCGGCCGGGGGACGGCGCCGGTGACGGCTGGGATCGCTGGCCGGGCGCACGCCCCGGTCGCGAGCACCACGGCCCGGGCGTGGAGCATTTCGTCGTTGGCCTGGATCTGGAAGCCTCCCGGTGTGGTGCGCACCGTGTGCACGGTCGCACCGGTGCGCACCGGTGCGGCGGCGAGGCGGGCGTAGCGGGTGAGGGTTCCCACGACGCCGGCGGCGGGCATGTAGCCGTCGGGGTCATCCCCGGCGTAGTCGTAGCCGGGCAGCCGGGTGAGCCAGTTGGGGGTGAGCAGCCGCAGGCTGGGCCAGCGCTGGCTCCGCCACGAATTCGCCACCGCACCGCGCTCGAGGACGACGTGGTCGATGGAGCGTTCGGTGAGGCGGTGGCTCATGGCCAGGCCAGCGTGGCCGGCGCCGATGACGACTGCCGTGGTCTGCATCATGCGGAGGCTGGACCGTGGTCGTCAGGCTCAGGCCAGCTCGACGAGCACGTTCGTCGGGTTGGCCACGACGTTGAAGACCGCCGAGCGTTTCTGTGACTGGGCGATCAGCGCCTCAAGGTCGTCACGGGAGGCATCGGCCTCGATGGCGAACCGGACGGTGATCGCTTCGAATCCGTTGCGCATGTCAGGGTCGGCGCCGAGGATGCCCAGGATGTTCATCGCGCCGTCGATCGTGGCGGTGACCGAGCGGAGCTGGATGCCCCGGTGCTGGGCGACCGCGGCGACGCCTGCGGTCAGGCACCCGGCAAGGCCGACCAGGACGAACTCCACCGGCGTGGCGCCGTTGTCCTCGGACGCGAAGCACTCGGGGTGGTCGGTGTCGAACCCATATGTCGTGCGGTGCTGCTGCTCGGCGCCGAGGCCGGCAAAGCCGGCCACGGTGGAGTGGCTGTGGGTGCCGTTGCGCCAGGTGCAGCTGGCCCGCCAGGTGAACTGCGCTGCTTCCGGTGCGGCCGACAGCGCGTTGCGGGCATCGAGCAGGGCCTGGACGTTCACGCCGTTGTCGACGGGACGGTCGGTGATGGTCATCGGTGTCTCCTTTGATTCGGACTTGATCTCGGCGCGTTGGGATGGTCATTCAGCCCGGTGCCGGGCCGGACCGAGGACTATGGGGAGCGAGACGAGGCCGCGCAGCACGAGGCCGTCGCCGTGCGCCCAGGCGAGGGTGTCGCGGTCGCCGGCGAGCCTCAGGCCGGGGTGACGCCCGAGCAGGGTTTCGAAAGCGACCCGGGCTTCTAGCCGGGCCAGGGGCGCGCCGAGGCAGTAATGCGCGCCGTGGCCGAACCCGAGGTTCGGCCCGTTGTTGCGGCCGATGTCGAGGACGTTGGGGGCGGGGAAGCGGCCCGGGTCGCGGTTGGCCGAGCCAAGGCACACCAGTACCTGTTCGTGCGCGGGGATTGCCACGCCGTCGACGGTCACCGGCTCGGCCGTCACCCGGAACGTGGCATGGGGGACCGGGGCGGTGTACCGGATGAGCTCGTCTATCGCGGCGGGAAGCTGCCGAAGGTCGGCCAGCAGCGCCTGCAGCTGGTCAGGATGATCAAGCAGGGCCACCACCCCATTGCCGATGAGGCTGGCCGTGGTGTCGTGGCCGGCCACGACGAGCTGGAACAGGGTCGACAGCAACTCCTGGGTGGTGAGCGCGTCGTCGCTCGCGGCGACCAGCACGCTGACTAGGTCCTCCGCCGGGTTTCGCCGCTTGGTGTCGACGAGCTCGCGCAGGTAGGCCACGATCTTGCCGGATGCCTCGACCGCCTCGGCTGGCGGTTCGCCCGCCCATCCGGTCAGCAGCACCTGGAACCAGGCGTGCAGGTCCAGGCGGTCGGCCGGGGGGATGCCCAGCAGCTCCCCGATCACTCGGAAAGGCAGCGGATGGGCGTATCCCTGGACGAGATCGACCGTGGCGCCCGGACCGGCGTCGTCGAGCTCATCGAGGAGGTCGTCCGCAATGTCCCGCACGGCCTGCTCGAGCGCGGCGACCCGGGATGGCACGAACGCCCGGGACACCAGCCGCCGCAGCCGGGTGTGGTCGGGCGGGTCGACGTTGAGCATGTGCCGGGAGAACTCCGGCCCCGGCAGGCCCTCGGCCACGACATCGCCATTGTCTTCGAGCGCGGCGAGCATGTCCTTGGAGATGCTGGGGTCGGCCAGCGCCTGGCGGGCTGCGTCGTAGCCGAGGACGACCCAGGCCGGGTGACCGTCGGCGAGGCGTACCCGCTGCGCCGGGCAGCGGGCGCGGGCCTCGGCGAACAGGCCGAACGGGTCGTCGCGGATCGCCGGCTCCCAGCCGCCCCAGGTGGCCAGGGTGTCAGTCATCGTCGCCCTCGGGCCGGTAGCCGGTGCAGAGCAGGTCGAGCTGGGCGATGCGGCCGCCGTCGTCAGTGTCGGCGTAGGCCTGCTGTTCGACGGTGAACCAGCCGGTGCCGAGCCGCTCTGCGCGCAGCCGCAGCCGCCAGTGCAGGTGCAGCCGGCCGCCGACCTCGCCGACAGTGGCCTCGACGAGGTCGAAGTCCTGAGTGTTGCCGAACCAGAGCGCGAACTGGTCGGCGATCACCTGAGCGCCGGTCCACTCCCGCAGACCGGGGGGCAGCAGGGCGCGGAGCCGGGCCGCGGCGGCGAGTGCGCTACCGAGCTGAGCGAAGTCCTGGCCGGCCAGGCCCTCAAGGAACGACCCGGCCCGGGCGAACTGCGGCACCACGCTCGCCGCGCTGTGGTCATGGGTTGTGGTCATGAATCCGTTGTACGGACCGGCCAGCCGCGGCGAATCGGGTAACTGCCCGATCTTTCTGTCAGGTTCCGGGCTCGCCCGCTGTCCCGGTCAGGCCGTGGCGCATGGCGAACAGGGCGGCACCGGTCCGCGTCTTGACACCCAGCTTGGCGTAGATGTGCTCGAGGTGGGAGGAGACCGTCTTGCGGCTGACGTGCAGTTCGGCGGCGATCTCGGGGTTGGACCGGCCCTGGCCGAGCCGCACCAGCACCTCCACCTCGCGGGCCGTGAGCCCCGACGGCAGCCCGGCCCGGCGCCGGACACGGTGGCCGGCTGCTTCGAGCACCGCGTGGGCGCACTCGCCGTCCAGCCTCCCGGCGCGCACCTCTTCGCGCATTACCCGCTCGGCCTCACCGGCACCGAGCGCCGGACGGTGCGGACGGGGCTGACGCAGCGCCTGGTAAACGTCGGCGGCACCGAGGATCCGCACCGGCAGCGAGATGGCGTCGCCACGCAGCCCGTGCGGGTAGCCAGACCCGTCAAGCCGCTCGTGGTGCAGCGACGCGCAGCGCCCGACCTCGGCCAGCAGCGGGACCCGGGCCAGCATCCGTTCGGTCAGGTACGGGTGGGTGCGCGCCCGCTCGCGCTGGGCGAGACTCCATTCGCCGGGCTCGTCCCAGACACCGCTCGGGATCCCGATCATGCCGACGTCCTTGACCAGCGCCGCCCGGCGCAGCATGACCAGGTCAGCTTCTGGGAGCCCGAGCTTCGTGCCGGCCAGGGCGGCGAGCTCGGCCACGCCGCGGGACTGCCCAAGGCGCAGCGGCGACTTCAGGTCACTGAAATCAGCGAAGGCAGCCAGCGCCCGTTCCAGGTTGTCCTCGCTCAATCCCGCGCCCAGCCGGGGGTCGAGCGCGATCACTTCCTCCCACGCCGAGATTCCGCCGAGACCCTCCAGGATCTCGGCGGGCTGGGCGCAGAAGCAGTCGACCAGCTCCGGGTCGAACTGCGTGCCCCGCCGCTCCCGGGTCACATGCAGTGCGGCCCCGGCACCGCCAGTGTGATGGAACGCCTCGATGGCGTCGGCCAGGTGAACCAGGCGGATGGCCGGGGCAAGATCACCGGCGCCGACCGACCCTGGCACCCCTTTCCCGTCCCATCGTTCGAACGTCTGCAGCAGCGGCTCGCATACCGCCGGGCCCAGCCCGAGCCGCTCGGCAAGATCGCTCGTCACGCGGCAGTGCGACTCCATGACCTGCTGCACCGAGCGGCCGGCGGTCGCCAGAAACTTCCCGACCAGCCCGATCCGGCGGAAACCGGCCTGACCGCGGCCAAGATGGCGGCCGACGAACACCGCCAGCGTGACACGCTCGAGGTCCTCATCGCGGGTATCGGCGTACAACCCGATCTCATCACCGAACAGCGCCGCCAGCTCGGTGGTGTCGACGGCACAGCCCACCCACGCCAGCAGTGACGTGTAATACGCAGACGTGCAGGCTGCCTGATCCATCCCGGCCGCCGCCCCGAGCCGCATCGCAACAACGGTCTGACGCAACACCCGCTCCATCGGCCGCCCCATACCAAGGTCGGCAACAAGCGACAGCGTCGCCACCAGCTCGGCAAGAGTCACCCGCCGCAGGGAATCGGCAGCCACCACCCCAATCTCCCCCTCATGCTGCGCCGACCGGTTCGCAGATCATAAGCAGCATGCCCGGTCACGCGCGAGTGCCCCGAATACGGTCAAACACCACCGCCAAAGGCCCACCCCCGGCCGGTACATGCCGCGCAGCTACTGGGAGCCGCCGATGACGATCAGCGGCCGCCAGGCTGTGTGTACTGCGCGAACACGCGCGTTCACGCGCACTGCCAGCGAGAAGCAGCCCGCCGTGGCCAGCGTGCATATCGGCGGATCAGGCGCGTCGGCGCCATCGAGCGCGGTCACGTTCTGTCAAGATATGCTCCTGTTTCGAGCGCTCGGCAAGCTCTTACGAGGCTTCCAGCGACGGGTGGCCGCTGGCTACGGTCAGGCTAATCTGCCTTGCCGATTGGGCGGCGCGCCGCCGGAGGTGACCCAAGCCTGGGAGCAGGCCCGCCACGCCCAGTCATCGGCGCGGATCTGCGTGGAGCACGCCGCGCCATCCTGATCAAACGGCTGCGGGCCGGGGTTCACGCCGGGCAGGCGCGCGCCGACGCCGACCTGGACGCCGTCGCGGACGCTCTCACCGGTGCCCTGGTGTATCAAGTGCTGGCCCGGGACACCGCTGGGATATCCACCCGGCGAGCCGACGGGCTCCTCGACGTCATCATGTCCGGGCTGCAGACCACCGGCCGTCCAGCTCAGTAGACCAGTGCCGCCACGTTCTGCCTGGACGCAGGGATGTCAGGCAGCCGGGTGCTGCAGGCCGCCGGCCCGCTGCTCTTCCTCGCGCAGGACTGCCTCTCCGTCGACCTGAATGTGGATCTTGTCGCTGGCCAGGCCCAGGATCGGTATGTCGAAGCAGACACCGAAATCGATGCGGTGGATCTCGCCGGACGCGGAAAAGGCGACCCGGGTGCCGCCCTGTGGGTCTGGGCGGAAGCCGTTGAAGTCGAATTTCAACGACGCCGGCTGGCTCACCCCGCGCACGGTCAGCTCGCCGCCGACGATGAAGTCCGCGCCATGGCGCCGGATGCCGGTGGACCGGTAGGTCATGGTGGGGTAGTCGTCGGCGTCCAAGAAGTTGCCCGAGCGAAGGTCGTTGTCCCGGGTCTGGTCGCCGGTGTTCACGGAACTCAGGTCGATGGTCGCGGTAGCGGAGGACTGGAGCGGGTCCTCCGCGGTGACGATCTGCGCCGTGAACTTGTCGAAGTGCCCGCGGACCTTCCGCACCCCCAGGTGCCGGGCCGTGAAGCCAACACGAGAGTGGCCAGGATCGAGGTCCCAGGTACCCGCGACGTAGCCAGGGATCCCGGCAGTCAATGTGGTCATGGCGTCTCCTCACCGACGCGGCTTACTGGGCCGCCTGGTCTTGCCTCAACCTCACCTGGCGGCAAAGGGCCTGTTCAGGGCCAGAGGTCCTGACGTTGGGGGGCCGATCGGCTGCTACCGTCAGCGCAGTAAGGCGGGCCTGGCCCGTCTTCGGCTGCGCGGTCCGGGTGACCGGTGCCGTGGTCCGCGCGGTTGCGTCGTGGTCCTGGCGCGGGGACCCTCTGATTGCGGCCGGGGACCGGACGCGGTGAGCGCCCCACTGCCTGCGGTCTGGTCCCGGCGGGGCCGGGCCTGGCCGTCGGGGAACTGGTCCGGGGCTGGTCCGCGGGTCTTGCTGCCTGAGACATCTGCGGCGGCGTCGGCGCGCAGCACGTGGGCCAGCGCGGTGCCCATGGCCAGGACCAGGACCGGATGCCCAGGACCAGGACGGGGAGGCAGGACACGAGGGTGGTGATCGCCCACGGTGCCTCCTAAATGATTTCCGACCAGGAAGGCCGGAGCTCACCGGGGACGCGAGTCCGCTGAACTGGCAGTGAAGCTCGAAGGGCTGGAGAACCGCCGCGGGTGTTCGCGGTCAGCCAACACGGTGGGCTTCGGCCAGGGATCTCATTGCGGCGACCACAGCGGGGCCGGGCACAGGGACGGCTCGGGGACGTTCATCAGACCGAGACCAGGTCACACACGAAGATGAGGGTCTCTCCCGGCGCGATCACGCGCCGGCGCCGCAGTCCCCGTAGGCCAGGCCCGGAGGAATTACCAGTTGCCGGCGGCCGCCGACCTTCATGCCCTGCACGCCCTGGTCCCAGCCGACGATGACCTGCCCAGCGCCGAGCTGGAACGACAGAGGTTCGCCCCGGTCCCAGCTAGCGCCGAATTCCTCGCCCGCGGAGTACGCGACCCCGACATAGTGAACCTTGACCCTGTCACCCGGGCTGGCCACGGGGCCCTCACCTTCCCAGATGTCGGTGATCTCCAGTTCGGCCGGCGGCTCGCCGCCGGGAAAGTCGATCTCAGGCTTGCCGAGGCTCATACTCGCCTCTCCCTGTCGCTCTATCACCGTGCGCTGGCCCAGCCAGGCAGCCGTGCAGCCGCCCCTGGGCGAGCCCGTTCCACCTGGCGCAAGGTTATGCCGCCGCTCATCCGCAACCGCGGGAAGCCACGTCCCAGCGGCCCTCTTGAAGCCCCGCCACACCTGGGCGCTGCCTCCCTGAGCTACGGACGCTGGCTGGGGTCGCCCGGTCTGGCGAGCGACACCGTATCCTGGCTCTCGCGAGCGGCTATCGTTGCAGCGTTGCAGGTCATGGTGCATGCGAAGGCGGGAGACTGCCTGGCGGAACCTGCGCGGAACGTCCCCGCCCTAAGCGTGCGGCCGGGAGCGTGCCTGGCAGGTCACTGGCCTACGTTGGTTCGAACCCAACACCGGCCACAAGTAAAACCCCAGCTCAGGCCGAGTACGCGAGACCATCCCTGACGCTGAAAGTGCACGGTCCGGGCCACCGCGCGTTCCGCCCCGGTCCTCCCTGGTCATCACCGGCCAACATAGCCCTGATCTGCAGTGATACCGGCCGGACCGACCGCGCCGGATCCGCCGCCCTGGGCTGTTGCCGTGCCGAGCGCCCATTTGACGGAACAGGCACGGAACACAATCAGCCGTGATCATCACAGTGCGACGTGGCGCCTGCTGCTTCGTCGCCTGGGTGCAGTCGTCGCGCCAGCTGCAGGATGGCCCGGCACTCCAGCGCGGACAGCAGCGGAGCGCACATAGCCCGATCCCGGTGCGCTCACGGTCGCCGTCGGCGACACGGGATGGCTGGCAAATGGGCGTATAACGATGCTCCTATGTCTGTCAATGGCTCGGATGATGTTTAGTCTTTCAATTTCTGAAGGCTCAGGGGATGGTGGTCTGGCTGCTGCTGGGTGCGGACATGGTTGTCAAGGCTTCGGTTCGGTGAGTTGGCCGGGCCGCTGGATTACGGACAAGACAGGGAGGGGCCGCTCCGGTTGGAGGGCAGGCTCTTATGAGGTCACGTCGCCAGCGCCTTGGGGTTGGGGCCGGGGGCGGCCGGCGAATCGTTCGCAGGCCAGCATGGATGCGGCAGCCGATTAGCGGGCCAGGCCGTCCCCGGGGTTCGGGGCGTCAGTCAGCGGTGCCGCAGGTGGGGATAGACCTCGCGGGCGACGTAACGCTTCAGGCAGCGGATGATCTCTTTCTTTGACTTGCCTTCCTCGCTGCGCCGCTGGACGTATCTGCGAGTGGGCGGGTGTGAGCTCATCCGGGTGATCACGATCCGCCACAGGGCATGGCTGGCCTGGCGGTCGCCGCCGGGGTTGAGCCGGTGGCGGGTGATTTTCCCTGAGGATGCGGGGATGGGGGCGGTGGCGCACAGGTGCGCCCGGGCGGACTCGGAGCGCAGCCGCTCAGGATGGTCCCCGGCAGCGATGAGCAGCAGGGCGGCGGTATCGGGGCCGATCCCGTAGAGCGCGAGCAGGCCGGGGGCGTGCGCTGTCACGAGCGGGACGATGAGCTCGTCGAGGCGATCGAGCTGGTCACCGAGGAACTCGGCGCGCCGTCCGAGCTCGCGCAGCGCGATGCGGGTGGCGTAGCCGACGACATCACCGGGCCGGGGCCGCAGCGCGGCCGTCTCGGCGACCAGGGCAGCTGCAGTGTGCCGGGCGAACCGGGCCCGCAGGTCATCGGGCCCGGTCACGATCAGGGCCCTGGCCTGGCTGATGGTCTGGGTCCGCTCGGCACGAGCGCTGCGCTTGGCGACCATCAGCGCGCGGATCGCCTCCACCGAGCCGTCCCGGCCCTTCGATGCGCCGCGGGCCCGGCCCGACTGAGCAGCCCGGGCAGCACTGACGGCATCGAGCGGGTCGGACTTGCCCTGACGGCGGCGGTCCTGCCGGTCGGAGCGGTCGACTTCCACGACCCGGACACCGGCGGCACTCAGATGGCGGGCCAGGCCGGCGCCGTAGCTGCCGGTGCCCTCGATGCCGACCAGGCACACCGTCCCGAACCCGCTCAGCCAGTCCAGCAGACGCGCGTAGCCCGCAGCCGTGGCCGCGAACTCCCCGACGCCCAGTAACCCGCCGATCGGATCGAGCGCCGCGGCGACATGCATGTCCGCGTGCGTATCCACGCCACCGGTAATGGCGCGTGTCTCTACGATGGTCAATGTCATCCCTTTTCTCGGATTGAGGGATGGCACGCACCCGCTAGCCGTCGGACCTGTGAACCCCGGCCTCTAGTCCAGGACGGGCAGATCAGACCGGCAGCGCCGGTGGGTGCCAGGAACTGGGACCCGGCCGACAAATCGTTTCGCAGGACAGCCCGAGACGGCGTCAGCCGATTCGGAGGTCAGGCCGGGACCCAGGACCCCTGACCCTACGCCCCCGCCATGGTCACCGACGGGATAAAGGCCAGAAGCACTATCCACAGTCTCCCTGCCGAATAGGCGCTTTGACACGCGCCAGGCTCGTCTCCGCAATAATCGCGCCGATCGTCCGGTTCTGCGCGTCGTCACAGCAGCGAGATGGGGTGCTCTGCCCCGCCACCGGGCTAACGCTCGTCACGGGGTGACCAGCTGCATGTAGGTGTTCTGCAGCTCGTCCTGGAGTACGTGAGCCTGGCCCCCGGCCGTCGCCAGCGTCAGCTCCTGGTCTGGGGTGCGTGCCCGGTATTGCCAGCCTTCTGGAATCTGCAGCTGGCCACCCAGGGCGGCCAGGGATTGCATGGTCAGGCTGTCGTCAACGATGTGTGAGTACGCCTGCATGACATACGTCTTTCCGTCCGGGGTCAGCATTTCATACACGGGCCGACCGGCGGCGAAATGAAACTCGGTTTCCCGTTTGATCACCATGTCGCGGTAATATCTGGCGCCCGGGTGGTCGGGGTCGCTCAGGTCGGGCGGGATGGGCAGCTCAGCGACCCAGCGGGCCTCCAGGCCGCCGAACGACACTACCTCGCCGACTGCGTTCGCGGTGATCCGGTCCATCGTCCAAAACCGCGGGCCATTCAGCTGGACCGCCACTACCCCGAACTGGGTCGTGAGCTCTTGCGGATTCAGCGCCCGCCACTTGTCAAGGGGGCAGTCGTTGAGGCCTGTGGTGTTGTAAACGGCCCCGATGAGCTGGCCTTCCTCACTCCTGATGAGGAAGATCTCCCCGTAGCGGGTGTCGCGCACATCGGTCCTGTGTGCGGTTCCGCCGGGTTGGGCAGTCATCTCTGATTCCTCCTTGCGAAGTCAGGGGATTGACGCTGGGTCGCTGATTGGCCAGCTGACCGGGCGGGACCCTCGGGTCGGCCGGAGCGCACGGCCGCCAGGCTGGAGGTAGATGACGCACGACCGCAGGCGGTCACAACAGCAGCCCCCACAGCCAGCAACGAGCGCCATCCGCTCCGGGCGTCGTTGCCCATGATGCTTGTCATCTGGACCGTCCCCGTTGTCGCGTATCCGCTCCCAGGCCCGCTCCTATCCTCTCTCCGTGTCGAGTTGGCCGGTAGTGGTCACAGTCCGGTGCGGCTGCCGCGAACCAGGCGCCGCGGCTGGCGCTCGCGTCGAACGCTTGAGGACCGTTCACACCACCAGCCGCGGATGGTGAGCCCGGCGACCCCTTGCGGCAGATACGTTCGGGCCCGGCCGCCTCCTTGAGAGGTGCCCGCCGCGGGAGCAAGGGCCTCCACCGTGGGCAAGGTTGTGTCGTGCAGTCACCCAAAGTGTCAGCAACGCCCGTCCAGGGGCGGAACGAGGCTGCGCAGATGGGGGCTTGACCTCGTAGATCGCCGAGCTAGCGTGGGCACGCGGGGACTGTGCGCTTGCAGTAGATATTCCTAGGGGAGGCAGGCATGAAGATCGTCGTCGATCTTGCTGTGTGCCAGGGATACGCGCAGTGCGCGTTCCTGGCACCGGATGCGTTCCGCATCTATGGCGAGGAGGCGCTGCTGTACGATCCGCAGCCTGACGACGAGTTGCGGGAGCGGGTGGTGCAGGCGGCGGCCGCCTGCCCGGTGCAGGCCATCTCGGTTGAACGGGGGCAGCGGTGAGTGGTTCCCGGCCGGGGCGGGTCGTCATCGTGGGTGCCTCGCTGGCCGGGCTGCTGGGGGCCGAGTCGCTGCGGCGGATGGGGTTCACCGGCTCGCTGACCATCGTGGGCGATGAACCGCATGAGCCGTATGACCGCCCGCCGCTGTCGAAGGCAGCGCTGACCGACTGGGTGCCGCCCGAGCACACCGGCCTGCCGCGGCTGGCCGACCTGGGTGACGTGGACTGGCGGCTGGGGGTGGCGGCCACCGCCCTGGACCGGCGCGCCCGGGAGGTGGTGCTGGCCGATGGCACCCGCCTGCCCTACGACCGGGTGCTCGTGGCCACCGGGGTCCCAACCGGCCCTGGCCCAATGCCGAACAGGCGGCGCTGGAGGGGGTGCGGGGCATCAGGACCAGGGAGGATTCCCGGGTGATCCGGGACCACCTGGATGCCGGGCCCAAGCGGGTGCTGGTGGTCGGCGCCGGGTTCACCGGGTCGGAGGTGGCCTCGATCTGCCGTCAGCGGGGGCTGCCGGTCACGGTGGTGGAGCGGGCCGAGAACCCGCTGGTGGGTCCGCTTGGCGGGGTGGTGGGCGAGGTGGCGGCGGGGCTGCAGCGGGCGGCCGGCGTCGATCTTCGCTGCAACGTCACGGTGGAGGCGCTGGAGGGCAGCGGGGGCCGGTTCCGCGCCGCCTCGCTGTCGGACGGGACCACTGTCGAGGCCGGCCTGGCGGTGATCGCACTGGGCGCGCTCCGCAACACCGAGTGGCTGGCGGACTCCGGGCTCGCCTGCGGGCCGCTGGGTGTCTCGTGTGATCCTGGCGGACGCGCCTATGCGGTGAACGGGATGGCGGTCGAGGACGTGTTCGCGGCGGGCGACGTGGCCCGGTTCCCTCATGCGCTGTATGAGTACGAGTTCCTGGCCCTGGAGCACTGGGAGAACGCCGTGGTCGGGGCGCAGGTGGCGGCGCACAACATGATCTGCGACGACCCGGACCGCCGGGCGCATGTCAGCGTGCCCGCGTTCTGGTCGGTGCAGTTCGGGACGAACATCAAGTCCGTTGGCGTGCCGTCGCTCGCCGGCCAGATCCTGGTGACCCAGGGGTCGGCCAAGCAGGGCCGGTTCGCCGCCGCCTACCTGGACGGGGACCGGATGGTGGCCGCGGTGACCTTTAACCACGGCCGCTACCTGGAGTACTACCGGCACCTGATCGAGCGGGCATCCCCCGCCCCCGTCCCAGTCGGGGAGGCAGAGGGCAACGTGGCCGAAGACGCCCGCTTCCCCGATCCCGGCGCCCCCTATGAGTTCCCGCCCGTCGTCGTGAGCGGCCGTTCGCCCACCAGCATGGAGGCCCGGCGGGTCCCCGCAGGAAAGGACCAGAAGTGAGCAGTGACCTCATGCGCCAGGTGGGCGAGCAGGCCAACCGGCCCAATCCCTGGCCGCTGTACGCGCGGCTCCGTCAGGACAGGGTCGTCCGGCTGGACGAGGGCAGCTACGCCACCGGGCGGTACGACGACGTCCTGGCCCTGTTGCACGACCCGCGGGTGAGCTCGGATCCGCACACCCCGACCGATCCGGGCGACCGGATCATCATGGACATCATGCCGTTCATCGACCGGGACCCGCCAGCCCACGACCGGCTGCGCCGGGTGGCCACCCGCTTCTTCGGCCCTCCGGACAGCCCCGGCCTGGTGACCAGCCAGGAGCCCGAAATCCGCCGGCAGATCGACACCTTGATCGGCGCCTTCCCCGAGTCTGGCGAGGTCGACGTGGTCGACGGCTTCGCCTACCCCCTCCCCGTGGCGGTCATCTGCCGGCTGCTGGGGGTTCCGGCGGCCGACGAGCCGCAGTTCCGGGGATGGGCCACGCAGGCCGTCGGCGGGCTCGACGCGGCCAACCTGGAGGACAGCGAGGCCGCCGTCAAACGCCGTGACGAGGGGCTGCTCGCTTTGTTCTCCTACCTGGGCGAGCTGGTCAAGAAGCACCGGGGGTCACCGGACGGCTCGATGCTGTCCGGCCTGGCCAACGACGATTCAGCCGATGCCATGACCGATATGGACCTGCAGGTCACCGGGGTGATGCTGCTGATCGCCGGGCACGAGACCACGGTGAACCTCATCGCCAACGGCACGCTCACCCTGCTGCGGAACCCAGACGCCCTGGCGCGCCTCCGCCGGGAACCGGGCTGGGTGGTCCCGGTGACCGAGGAGCTACTGCGGTTCGAACCGCCGCTGCAGTACCTGCCCAACCGTGCCGCGCTCGCCGACATCATCATCGACGGCACCACGATCGCGAAGGGCTCCAAGCTGACCCTGCTGATCGCCGCGGCCAACCGCGACCCGGGCCGGTTCGCCGACCCCGACCGGTTCGACCCCGACCGCGCCGACAACCAGCACCTGGGCTTCGGGAGCGGCCTGCACTACTGCTTCGGCGCGCCGCTCGCCCGGGTGGAGGTGCAGCTGGCGCTCACCGCGCTGGCCAGCCGACTCGACAACCCCAGACTGACCGACGATCCGCCACCCTACCGGCCCAGCCCCGTGCTGCGAGGCCCGCTCCACCTGCCAGTGGCCTACGACGCGCGCCGGACCCGCTAGCCACGCCGGGGCAGCCCCGCCGGGCACCGTCGCCACACCAGAACCCCGAGCCCGCCCGAGGGCACATGGCTGGGCGCAGACGCCCGGGTGATCAGCGATGCACTCGCGGCAGCTCCCTGCCGGCGGGGCGTGCCGCAGGCCGTTACGTACTCACAGGTCCTGAGGAGTGGAGCCAGGTGAGCAAGCCCGGGCAGTGCCGGCGGCGGGCCGTGTTGGCCGGCGGTCTTCTCGTCCTTTGCCAGCACCGGGCCGGACGGCTGGCACGAGCATCAGCTGCCCTCCCTCCAGCGAAGTGGACGGCAAGGCTGGGCAACACAGCACGATCTTTATGCACAGCGTCAACTCTGGAAATGATCCCGCCAGGATCCGCGCCGAACGG
>CAWDVK010000005.1:0-215542 GCA_963805715.1 uncultured Actinomycetota bacterium | reverse complement strand
CCTTCCGCCGTGCGCGAATGATCTCGCAGACAAGGGGAACAACGACGTCAGCAGGGCTACGCCTGAAAACTAATTGTCCCCTGCGGCCAGGACCCTGGCGAGCCAGGCCCGGGTGGCGTCAAGCACGTCGCCGGCGTCACCGACTACGGCGACCGCCCGCTCCGGGCCCTCGACGTCGTCCAGTTCGGTCAGGCGGCCCCGCAAGTGTGCGCCGTCGGTGAGCCATACTCTGATGATCAGAGTGGACCACCTCGCAGCTGGAACGTCCATGCCCTGAGGTCTACGCCTCTGCTGTCACGTGACCGTCACCCAGGCCGCGGGACAGATTGGCCGTGACCCCTTCAAGCAGCCTGTCCATGGACGGTGAGGGTCTGGCTCCCAGCTCGTCAGCCAGCAGGCGGGCGTAACTGCGGTACTGGCGGAGGGCCTCAGCGGCATTGCCCTCCATCAGATGCGCGCGGATGACCTGGCGCTGGGCGCTCTCGCGTAGTGGTTCGCATGCCACGGCGGCCAGGCCGGCCTTGAGCGCCAGCGCATAGCGGCCGACGTTGGTCAGGCGGTGGCAGATCGCCTCGAGGGCGTGGAGGCGCAGCTGGCGGAAGCGCTCGCGCTCGACCAGCACCCAGTCCTCGTACCAGTCGGGCAGCAGGTCGCCGCCGAACTGCCGTAACTGACTGCGGAGACTGTCGGCGCTCTGAAACCCGTCCTCCCGGTCGAGTGCCGATACCGCCCGCGACACGATCTCGCGGAAGTCGACCTCTACGGCCGGATTGAGCCGCAAATGGGTGCTAGACGCCTCGATCAGCGGCCGGCCGTCGGGTGAGGGGGTCCGCCAGAGGGCTGAGCGCAGGCTTGAGCTGGCCCGCAGCTCGGGTGCGTCCGTCCAGAGCATCCCGCTGGCGTGCGGCCGCCGCACCGCGCGGTCCTGGAGGGCCACGAAGGCCACCAGCCGCTGAGCACTCCAGGCCACCTGGACCACAGAGTCCCCGCTGCGCAGCTCGAAGCCTCTAATAAGGTAAAGGCGGAGGAGGGGTTTGCTGACCGATTGCGTCGAGTTCTTCATGGTCGCCTACCTGCTCCCTGCCCTTACGGCGGCCGATTGGTTTGGGTCGGCTCATAAACAGGTCACGGCCTGCTCGCCATGGAGCGGTTAACAAAACGGTATAGCCAGCATTTATCATATTATTTACGGCATACCGGGCAAGTAATCTCAAGCCTCCGCCCGGCGATCTTTCCTAGTTCATTCCCGTTCCACCCGTGACGATGAATGGCTGTTGCATGAAAGTCAACTGGGTTCTGTTGGCGGACCGCCGCCAGGCCGAGGCCGCCGCCCTTTGCTGCCGCGTTCAAGGCCGGGCAGCAACCGGCAGGCTGGGATCTGGAATCGCAGGCTAGCCGTCAGGCGGTTCGATCGATCGCGATGCTGCGCTCTCGGGGCCGTTTCGGATTTCGGGGCATCCGTATTGTGTCCTCACGGGCATGGGTGATTCGCTGAGTGGGGGAATCCCCGGCTGTTGTCGCCCGTCCCTGGTCACCCAGGCCGGCCCCGGTTGTTGCCTGTTCCTGATCGGGTAGGTAATCCGTTCGGACAGCAGCCGGATTCCCGGGCTGAGCGGGATCGCGCCGGCCAGCTCGAGCTGTGATTGCCTGGTTACGACATCGGCGCCTTGGATGGCTAGCGTTGCCGTGACATCACAGCGCCCGGAGTGCAGGGCGACGAGCCGCCCGGCGCTGATTCCTGCCAGCAGAGCGCTGACGTTGAAAACGAGGGAAAGGTCCAGCTGCAGTGTGGCCACGCGGTCACCATCGACCAGTACGGTCACCGATGGCCGCTGCGTCGTGATGACCCGGTGCGTAGCCAGCTGTACCAGCTCAGTGCTGCCATGGGGCCGACAAGTGCGCCGCGCGGCAGAGGTGAGGTCATGATGCCCTCGCCATCCGGCTACCAGCACGCCTATCAGGCTGACGTGCCAGCAGTCCTGCCGCCGCGGCCGGACCTCGCGGCCGGCGGCTTCGCCGGTCACCCTCTCTTGCAGCCCTGTCCAGGCCACCAGCGAGGTTTCGGCCCACCTGAACGGACAGCAGGCGCCCAGAGATCGCCGCGGGGAACTCCTGGCCGTTGCCCGCCAGCACCTCCAGGGCAGTGGGCGGCCGCACGGGCCGCGCGGCCGTCATGGCCGCGCGTCCTCGATGGCCGTGATCGCGCCGACGGCGCGCGGCTCGATGCGCACAGTCAGTGTCGGCTCAGTTCCGGTGTCATGAATGCTTGCCGACGCCGGCGGACTCGCATGCGGTGCGGCTGCGATCGTCATTCCGGACAGTAGCAGCGTCCTGGCGCCCGACAAGGTGGTCCAGCCAGGGGCGCCGGGCACCTGCATGGGCTGCGGCCAGCGGCGCGGCACTGCGAGCGTGACCTGGCCCCCGGCTTGCACTCCGCAGCCCGCCGACGGGTAGGTGAAAGTGAGTGGGGCTCGTGCTAGACCCAGCCACCGTGTCGGCGAGACGGTCATTGCGCCCGTGCCGTCCGCGCATGGCGTCACGCTCACGACGGGAGACACGGCCTGCCGGGCCAGTGCGCCCTCGGGCCAGGACTGCTCGGCGGCGCTGAGGGTAGTCGTGGTAACAGCATCAGGAACTGGCGCGGAGTAGGTGATGGTGAACGAGCCGCCAGCCTCAAGCACGATGCCCGTTACGGTGATGGTCGTACTGGACGCGATCAGGGTGCCGGTGCTTGAAGTCGCAAAACGGGCGCCCGGCGTCTGCGTGGGCTGCGTCCAGACTGCCGCCACCTGCAGCGTGACGGTGCCTTTGCTGAGCCCGCCGGTGGCCATTGTACGTGAAGGTGAAGGTCGCGGCAGAGGCGGCCGCCCGGACCGTCTGAGGCGAGACGGTCATCGTCCCGGTGCCGTCGGCCTCTGCGCGGGCCAGCAGTTTTCCGGACGAGAAGAGGCGACTGCAGGCGATCTGAGCGATGGGTCTGATTCCGTCGCGCTCGGGGCCGCTAACGCGGCCAGCCAGCCGAGAGCTGAGAGGATAACAAGTATCCCCGCCAGCCTGCGCGGCGAATACCAGTGCCGGGCAGGCTCAGCAGGAAGCTTCCCGCCAGGCCCTGTTTTCATGGCGGTGCCTTCGCTGACCGCATCTGAGTTCTGCTGCCAGGGAACGCGCAATGCCGTAGGTTGGCAAGACGCCCGGAACCCAACACCAGGGATTTAGCGGGTATTGAGGGCTGAGCTGCGGGTTTGTTGATCTGACGGGGGTCGCTGGGGCTGGGCGCAGAACCGGGAGAGGCTCCTGGTAGGGATTCAGGTGTCTAGTCCGTCCCTGTCCAGGAGCCTCGGGTGTCTTCCTACCTGTCTTGTGTCGATTCCGCAATTCCGCCGACGGTTGAGTTCCCGCAGGCTGACGCTGGTTTCCCAGCTGGGATGATCGCGGTTCGGGCCGCCGGCGTGATCTGTCCGGGAGGGGCCGCGACGGCGCTGCTGGTCGCGGGATCGCCGGTGGTCTCGGGCGAGCCGCTGGTGTTCGCCCATCCGGTGACGGTGGCGCCCGCGGTGGTCCGCCGCAGCGGCGCGGTCCAGGCCGGCGGGTGGCTGCCCGGCCATGTGCGGCTCGGGCTGCTGGAGCAGCAGCTGGGCGACGGCGTGATCGAGGCGGTGATTGAAGGCGCCGTGCGGGCCGGGCGGCTGGCACGGCCGGCGCGGCGGCGGCTGATGTCGCTGGAGCTGACCTGCCGGTTCACCGTGGCGATGACGCTGTCACCGGAGTGTGACTACCGGGAGACGATGGCGCGGCTGGCCGGGCACCTGCTCGATCTGCCGTGGGCCAGGCGCTGGCACGTGCCGACGGCCAGGGTGTTCACCGGCTGGCGGCGGCGGCTGGGATGGCAGGTCATGGAAGAGGTGTTCTGGCAGGCGGCCGGCTCGATCACCGGCCCGGCCGCGCCGCCCGGGCAGGCGGCGTTGTGGTGCGGCCTGGAGTTGTGCGCGATCGACGGGTTCCAGATCGACCTGCCTGCCACCGGCGCCAGCAGGGAAGAGTTCGGGTCCTCGGGCACCAGCGACGGCCGCGGCCCGTTCCCGCAGGCACGGGCGGTGCTGGTGACCGCGCGGGCTGCCCGGGCGATGCTGGGCGCGGCGATGGACGCCTGCAGCGTGGGTGAGCAGACCCTGATCGCCCGCCTGGTCGCGGGGCATCCCCGGCTCTTCGCCGGCCGGGTCTTCGTGGTGGACCGCAACTTCCCCGGCCATGAGCTGGCCACGGCGATCCTGGATGCCGGCGGGCATCTGGTGATGCGCGCCAGGCAGGGCATATCGCTTCCGGCCGTGCCCGGCGGATGGCTGAGTGACGGATCCCGGATGTCGTACCTGAACGCCCCCAGCCGGCGGGTGGCCGACCGGCTGCCGGTACGGGTGGCCGGGCACAACGTCACCGTCCCCGGTGGCGAGACCGTCTCGGAGCTGTACTGCCTGGCCACCACGCTGCCCGGCCACCAGCGGTTCCCCGCCGAGCAGGTCCGGGAGGCCTACCCGCAGCGGTGGAGCGCCTCGGAGACCACCATCGGGGCGCCGCCACGCTCACCACCACGGCCGCGAACAACACGGCGGCAGGCAACACGGCGCGGCCGGTGACCACCGATCAGATCTCATTCACCGCCATGCGGCGCGAGGCGGCCCGGTCCATGGTCCAGACCCAGGTCTCACAGCCGCCACCTCACCGGCGGCGCTCGCCCGGCTCGCCGAGACGGCCAGCCATGCCGCCCTCAGCACCCTCATCGTCACCGGCCGGCAGCGGCATTCCAGCCGCCGGCAGAAGAGCAGGCCGAGATTCCCGCACACCGGTGTGACGACACCGACCGTCACCGGCCCCGTCACGATCACCCGATTCCACCCCGAATGGGTCGCCCCGCAGGCCGCCGACACCTCATGACAGCTGCGGCCTGCCCGGACAACCTGGAAATGGAGGTCAGCGCACCACCGCGGCCAGTGGAACCGCGCCCACCCGCAGCGAGATGCGGGCTTCTGTCATGCCCGCAGTGCCCCGGGACCATTCTCAAACCGCCCAGCAAGATCCAAACTACGCGGCAAGTCGATCACACCCCAGTCAGCACGAAATACCTAAAGTCCGTGGTGTTGCGCCCGGAACCGGGTCTGACGTGCGCTACCGCCCGGCCCGCGGTGGCGAGCAGCGGGGAACGACGTCCGTGGCGCTGCCGTCAGGCAAGTACCAGCTCAGGTCGGCCCATCAGATGCCCGGGGAGACATCGCCGACGGCCTTCCCCGGGACGTGCTGCCGGCATCGTCCTTGAACGGCGTCTCTGCCGACGCAGAGCGCAGCGACATAGCGATCGCGGAACCGTAACGCGGCGGTCACGCTCCCGTGACACCTGGGTCACGGCCCCATTCGTACGGTTAACCAGCGCACCGATCCGGTCGAGGAGATTAGGCATGCCCATAACGCCGACGTACCCAGGTGTGTATATCCAGGAAGTCCAAAGCTCCGTCCACACCATTGTCGGGGTGCCAACGTCGGTCGCCGCATTTGTCGGGTACGCCGCCCGTGGGCCAGTCGCCGATACGCCCGTACAAGTCAATAGCTGGGCGGACTTCGTGCGCGCCTTCGGCGGGTTTGACCCCAGCAGCCAGGTGAAAGATGCCGCGTTCCCGATGAATTATGCCGTGTTCCTGTTCTTCATGAACGGCGGTAACAGCGCCCAGATCGTGCGCGCCGCTATGCCCGGGGAAGGCGGGAGCGGGGCAGCGGCCCGCATCGCCCTTCCTCCGGAATCCGGACCTGCGGAGATCGGTCTCGTTGCAACGTCGCCAGGCACGTGGGGGAACAACTTGCAGGTGGTAGTGGACACCAAGAACCTGAAAAACCCGGCGACGCAGTTCAACCTCACGATCACGGAGACCGGTATCGGTGGTGTCAGCGTTGCGAGCGAGAGCTACACGGGTCTCAGCGTCGGTGCCGGTGGTCTCGGAGCGTCAACCGGCGGTATAGGGATCACCACGGCGCTTGCATCATCGGCGTTGATGAACGTGGATACGGCGAACAGCAACCTCACTACCGGAACAAAGCCCCCTGCCGTCGGGACCTATTTCCCCGAGCCGCCCCCCAAGGCCAAGCCGGCCGCCGAAGGCGAATCGGCCGGTGAAGGCCAGTCGGACGCCGGAGCCAAACCGGCCCCGCCTGCGAGCAGCCTCGGTGTGGATGTGCCCGTCCCGACCGCCGCCAGTCCTCTCGATGTGGTGCCCGTTGACGGCACGACAGGCATTTACGCACTGGTCAAGGCGGATATTTTCAACATGCTCTGTCTGCCGACCACCTGGAAACAGACATACCCCCCAGCCACACTCGGCGACGTGGCGACCTTCTGCGCCCAGAAGCGGGCCATGCTCATCGTCGATCCGCCGACCGCGTGGTCGCAGGCCACCCCCCCGCTCACCTTCGAGACCGTGAACGGCACGGCCGCCCTCGGGGGACCTGACACCGCGAACGCCGCCACTTACTACCCCAACCTGCTGGTTTCCGACCCGGTCACCGGCGCGACGGTGCAGCTGGGCCCGTGCGGTGCCGTCGCCGGGGTGTGGGCGAGCACCGACGATGCCCGCGGGGTCTGGAAAGCGCCGGCGGGCACGGCGGCAGCGATCGCTGGGATCAGCGACCTGGCGGTCCACATCGACGACGGCGAAAGCGGCGTGCTCAACCCCATCGCCGTCAACTGCCTGCGCACGCTTCCCCTGGCCGGCCCGGTGTCGTGGGGTGCCCGGACCGCAGCCGGAGCCGACGAGGATGCGTCGCAGTGGAAGTACATCTCGGTGCGGCGGACAGCGCTGTTCGTGGAGGAGTCAATTCGCCGGGGCACCCAGTGGGCAGTGTTCGAACCGAACGACGAACCGTTGTGGTCCTCCATCCGCCTCAACATCGGCGCATTCATGAATTCGCTCTTCACGCAGGGAGCCTTTCAGGGGAGCACGCCGGGCGAGGCCTACCTGGTCCAGTGCGATGCTGACAACAACCCGCAGAACAGCATCGATCTAGGCATCTTGAACATCCTCGTGGGGTTCCAGCCGCTGATGCCTGCCGAGTTCGTGATCATCCAGATCGAGCAGCTGGTCGGCCAGCTGCAAGGCTAAGGAGAGTCAGATGCCCCCCTTCAAGAGCGCCCGGATCGACCCGTACAAGAACTACAGGTTCAAGGTGCAGCTGGCGGGCAGCACTACATACGTTGCCGGCGTGAGCAAGGTGAGCGCGCTCAAGCGCGTCACCAAGGTGGTCACGTTCCGCGACGGCGCCGATATGAGCTCGAGCCGCAAATCACCGGGGCCGACCGAATACGACCCCATCACCCTCGAGCGGGGGGTGACCTACGACACCGACTTTGAGCAGTGGGCCAACAAGGTGTGGGATTACAACAACGCTCAGGCCAGCAACGCCACTCAGGAGGTCTCGCTTCTCGACTTCCGCAAGAACCTCACGATTGTTCTTTGCAACGAAGCCGGGCAGATAGTCATCTCCTACCACGTCTTCCGGGCCTGGGTGTCGGAGTATCAGGCCATGCCCGAGCTGGACGGCAACGCCAACGCTGTGGCCATCCAGCACATCAAGCTGGAGAACGAGGGCTGGATCCGCGACCAGACCGTAACCGAGCCGACGGAGCCGAGCTTCAACGATCCGAGCAGCTGACCGGCATGCAGGTCCTGAGCACCCTAGCGCTGGTGGACGCCTGGGAGGACGGGATGGGCGAGCCGCTACCGGACCGCGCACCAGCCCTGCTCCGATCACTCGGGCTGGTTGAACCTGCCTGCGATCCGGCGGTTATGACCGTGGGCGCGTGCGATCTGCTGCTGTTCGACCTGCGGCGCTGGCTGTTCGGTCCCGACCTCGACATGGTGGCGACCTGCCCGGACTGCGGCGAAGAGGTCGAGCTCGCGATCCCCATCGCGGAGGTGGTGCCGGCTCATCCTGGCGACCCGGTGAGCACGGTGACCTTCGAGGAATACGGCCTGCGCATCCGGTGCCGCGTGCCGACCAACGGCGACTTGAGCGAGGTGGCCGGCCTGGGCCCGAAGGCGACGATCGCTGACCTGCTCGAGCGGTGCGTCGAGGCCATGGAGGGGCCAGGCGCCCCTGCAGTCGCGGCCGCGCTGCCCCCCGCAGTGGCAGAGCGGGTAGCCGGTGGCCTGGCGGGCAGCGATCCGGGCGCCGAGGTCACCGCCGACATCGAATGCCCCTGCGGAGCCGTGTGGCCCGAGACCGTCGATATCCGCTCGATCCTGTGGACGGAGCTGACCCGGTGGGTGCAGGGCCGCCTGGATGAGGTCCACCAGCTGGCGCTGGCGTACGGGTGGGCCGAGCGGGACATCCTTGAGATGAGCCTGTATCGGCGCCGGTTCTACCTCGAATCGTGTGCCCGATGACGGCTTATATAGACCGGGTGCGGCGGCTCGCGGCCGACCGGCCGTCGTTGCGGGTGCGCCCCCGCTCCCGTTTCGAGCCGACGCCGCCTGATGCTGAACTGGGGCCGGAACGAGCACTGCGCGACAAAACATGGTCACCGTTCGAGATCGGCAACGAGGCCGCAGCGCCCCCCGCCAGGCCACCGGGCGACGTCCCGCCGACCGCCGGCAGGCCCCCCGCACCCGCCCCGGCGGTTCCCGGCGACCACCCGGACGCGGAAACGGCGCGTCCATGGCCTGGCCTGAGGCCCCAGAACTCACCCCGCTCATCCCACGCCCCCTCGGCCCCTGCGGTCCCGGAGGACGTCTCCGGGTCGGTGGCCGGTCGCCGTCGGCGCGCATCCGGCGGCCCTCCGGCGCGGCCCGGCGGGCCGCCGACGGTGATCAGTTCGCCATCTGCCGCCCGGCCGGTCTCAGCGGATCATGCTGTGGCGGCGTCCAGCCGGGAGCGCCCCGGCCGCCCTGCTGTACCCGGCGACGTGAGCGATCGCAACGAGCGCCGCCCACTGCCGCCGCAGGGCCCGCGTCCGCCATCCGGCCCGGCACACCGGGCGTCCGGGCCGACGGGCTACGCCCCGGCGCCGACAGGCTCCCGCCCAGCGTCGACGGGCTCGATGCCTGGTGATCTCTCCGCCGCCGGACTCGCGGTCCCGGCCACCCCTGGCAGCCGATTCGAGGCAAGCCCGGAACCGAACGGGCGCATTGACCCGAACGAGCCGGCTCTCGCGATGGACCGGGTGCCAGCGCCTGCTCCCCGGCCCCAGCCTGATCCGGCCGAGGCGGCCGCGCCCAGGCGCTTCCCGCTGCGCGCGGACCGGACCGGGCTGGCTGAGCTGGCAGCCGATGACCGGGCCAGGGCATCCCGGCCAGCACGCCCCGGCGTCGACCGGCGAACGGCCGCCGCAGCCCAGCCCGACGAGGTGACGGTAACCATCGGACGCGTCGAGGTCCGCGTCGGTCCTCCGCCGCCTCCCCCGGGCGCAGCCGCCGGGGCCGGCGACGGCCGTCCCGTCCGGCCCCAGCCCAGCCGGCTGGAGGACTACCTGCGCGCGCGGGCGGCTGGGAGGGTCGGTTGAGCAACGACCGGGCCATCGCGGCGGTGACCTCGACGCTTCGGAACATGCTGTTCCAGGCGGTGTCCGGCGACGCCGACCTCGCGGGAACGACGGTGACCACCCGCCCGCCTGACCGGGCGCGCCAGGACGGCAGCGCCGGCAACCAGATCAACCTCTTCTTGTACCAGACCTCCATCGACGCTGCCTGGCGCAACCAGGACCCGCCCGGAATCCGTCCCGGTGAGTCCGGCCAGCCTCCCCTGCCGCTCGTGCTGTCCTACCTGATGACCGCCTACGGCGAAGACGACGACGAGGTCCTGGCCCACCGGCTCCTGGGCGTCGGAATGCAGCTGCTCAACGACCAGCCCGTGCTGTCTCCCGATGCCATCGCCGCGGCACTGAGCGGGAGCGGCCTGGAGGACCAGCCCGACAGTGTCAGGGTCACCCCGCATCCCATCCCGATGGACGAGATCTCCCGGCTCTGGGCTACCTTCAGCACTGGTTACCGCATTTCGGCGAGTTACGACGCTGCCGTGGTCCTGATCGACAACAATCAGCCGCTCCGGGCACCGCTACCGGTCCTGGCCCGTTCTGGCGGTGACCTGGGACCGCACGCCGGCGCGCAGGTCGCGCCGTTCATCCAGGCAGCGTCGCCGCCGGGCGCCCAGCCTGGCGCCCGCCCCGGCGATACGGTGACCCTGACCGGCCAGCGTCTGGCCGGGGTGCCCCAGGTCCGGGTTTCGGGCGGCGCGCTCAGCGGCCCGCAGCTGCTGCCGGTCGCCACGGCGTCCAGCAGCGCTGTCACGGTCCAGATGCCGACGGACCCGGCGCTGCCCGCCGGAGTCGTCGCCGTCACCGCCCAGGTGACCGCCGCCGACGGCGACACGATCGCCAGCAACGCCGTCCCGCTCGTCCTGGTACCCGTGATCACGAGCAGCGCCCCGCTCGCCGCGAAGCTTTCCAGCGGGTCGGCGACCATCGAGGTCACCTGCGCGCCCGCCGTGCTCGCGTCCCAGACGGTCGCTCTCGCCGTCGGCTCTCAGATCGTGGCCGGCACCCCTGGGGCGCCCGGCAGCGAGCCCCGCACGTCCCTGTCGTTCACCCTGCAGGGATTTTCCGCTGGCTCGTATGTCCTGCGCCTGCGGGTGGACGGACAGGACAGCATCCCGGTCGTGGCCGGCCAGACCAGCTTTGACCCGAACCAGCGCCTGGTGCTGTCGTGACGGCCCTCACCGACTGGGAGTCGCGCAACGGCGCCTATCTGGCCGACGGCCTGGAGTGGCTCCGCGGCCGCCTCACCGAGCAGCGGCCCGGCGGGCCCGGCGACCCGGCAGACATCTGGGGAAACAGTACCCCGCCAGGCGCAGAACCCGGGCCGCCGCCAGCGCTCGAGCTCCTCGGTGACCGCCTCGGCCTGTCGCGCTTCGAACGCCTCACCCTGCTGCTCTGCGCAGCGATGGAATTCGACCCGGCGATGGCGGCACGCTGTGCAGCCGCCGCCGGCCAGGCGGGGACCGGCCAGCCCACATTTGCCCTGGCCCTCCGAATCCTGCCCGAACCGGCCTGGGACGCCCTGTCCCCGCAGCGACCTCTCCGCTACTGGCGGCTGGTCGAGGTGCACCAGGGTGCCGCCCAGCCGCTCGTGGCCAGCCCGCTGCGGGCTGACGAGCGGGTCGTGAACTATATCAAGGGCCTCAACCAGCTTGACGAACGTGTGGATCACCTGCTTCGCCCCGTTGGCGACCTTCTCGGCGAGCTGCCTCCCAGCCAGGAAGCCGTCGTCCGGGACGGGCTCGGAGCCTGGGCCGAACCTGAGAGCGCAGCCCGCCTTCCGCTCATCGAGGTGCTCGGGCCTGATCCGGTGGTCCGGCGGGGCCTGGCGTCGGCCATGGCACAGCGGGCCGATCTTCTGCTTTACGAGCTGGCCATCGACCGTCTGCCACGCTCGGGGCTTGATGTCGCCAACGTCATCCGGCTGTGGGAGCGAGAGACGATGCTGCTGCCGCTTGCCCTGTATATAGACGTGAGCGACGCGCCAGCCGAGGAGCTTGCGTCCCTCGCCGGCCTGCTCCGGGACCTGAGCGGCGCCGTCCTCGTCGGCTGCCGCGAGCCCGTGACCGTACCCGGCCGACTGTTCCGTCTCGTGGACGCCCGGCGCCCGAGCCCGGCAGAGCAAGAAGAACTCTGGGCCGAGGTCCTAGCCGACGCCACCCTGTCGGCCGACTGCCTGGACGCCGTCACCGGGCGGCTGTCCGGGGAATTCGACCTCAACCAGGCGGCCATCCGCGAGGCTGCTCGGAGCGCCCGGGTTTCCGGCGGCGGGCCCGACACCCTCTGGAGAGCCTGCCAGGCGCAGACTCGTCCCCGGTTGGAGGCGCTCGCCCGGCGCCAGGAACGCGTCGCCACGTGGAACGATCTCGTGCTGCCCGACGCGGAGACGGTGCTGCTGCGCCACCTCGTAGACCAGGTACGGGGCCGGGCCACCGTACTGCGCCACTGGGGCTTCGGCGAGAACATCACCCGCGGCAGCGGCATCACCGCCCTGTTCGCCGGCCAGTCCGGCACCGGCAAGTCGCTGGCCGCCGAGGTCATCGCCGGCGAACTCGGGCTGGCGCTATACCGGGTCGATCTCTCCGGGGTGGTAAGCAAGTACATCGGCGAGACGGAACGTAACCTGCGCCGGGTGTTCGACGCCGCCGACGAGGGCGGCTCCCTGCTGCTCTTCGACGAGGCCGACGCGCTCTTCGGGCGCCGCAGCGAGGTCAAGGACAGCCACGACCGCTACGCCAACATCGAGGTCAACTACCTCCTGCAGCGCATGGAGGACTACCGGGGCGTGGCCATCTTGACCACCAACCAGCGGCATGCCGTCGACCAGGCCTTCCTCCGGCGGCTCCGTTTCGTCGTGTCTTTCCCGTTCCCGTCGCCGCGCGAGCGGGAGTTGCTGTGGCGGCGGGCGTTCCCGGCCCGCGCGCCGGTCGGTGATCTCGACCTCGGCCGGCTCACGAAACTGGCCACGACCGGCGGCATGATCCGCAACATCGCCCTCAACGCCGCCTTCTGCGCGGCGGGGCGGCAGACCCCGGTGACGACGGAGCTGGTCCTAGAGATGGCGCGGGTCGAGTTCCGCAAGCTACAGCTCCCGGTCAGCAACGCCGACTTCCGGGCACCCGCGGAGGTGGCCCGATGAAGATCAGCCTGCGCATCGACCAGATCGTGATTGACGGCACCTCGCTCACCCGGCGCGAGCGTGAGCACCTGGCCAGGGCCCTGGAGCGGGAACTCGCCCGGCAGCTGCGCTGGCGCGCCGCCGGCCAGCGTGGCCCGGCAGGGAGCGGCGCCCGGCGAGGCCGGGACGCCGACGGCGCTTCCGCACTAGGCGCCCGGATTGCCGATGATGTACTGGCGGCACTGCCCGGCGGCATCCTCGTCGGCACCCGCACAGCCCGGCTGGTACCGCCCGGCCGGCGCCGGTCCCGACCGGCCATGCTAGGGGAGGCCCGGTGAGCTGCGTTTCCAGGGTCCCCGAAGCTGCTGCATGGCGGCCTGATCCAGCTCGACCCACGCACCAAAGCGATCGTCGACGTGATCGTGTTCCAGTACAACCCCGAGACCGTCACCCGGACTCTGCAGCCCCGGGCCATGACCGGCGAGCCCGGTGACCGCCTCGAGGCGCTGCGTCTCACAGGCGCGCCGCGCGAGACGATCAAGCTGGAAGCCGAGCTCGACGCCACCGACCAGCTGGAGAAGCCGACCGACCCAGGCAGTGCGCCTGTCGTCGAGAATGGCCTGCTGCCGGCCCTGGCCTCGCTCGAGGCACTGATCACGCCCTCCGCCGACGAGCTGCAGGCGACCGACGCGCTCTTCGACCAGGGAATGCTCGAGGTCGCCCCGGCCGAGGCGCCCCTCATCGTGCTGGTCTGGGGCGTCAAACGAGTGGTTCCGGTGCTAGTCGGCAGCCTGTCAATCACCGAGGAGGCCTTTGATCCCCAGCTCCGGCCGATCCGGGTCAAGGCCAGCATCGAACTCAAGGTGCTCACCACCAACGACCTGCCGATTACCCACCTCGGATCGACGCTCTACCTCGGCTACCGCCGCACCGCCGAAGCGCTCGGCGCCCTGGTAGCCGCCACCGACGTGCGGCCGCTCGGACTGGAGCACCTGCCGTGACCGATCCCAGGAGGATGCCGAGATGAGCTCGCCCAGCCGTTACGCCGCCGTGGGCACCGCCACCTGGACCTCGCCCGGCGGGACCGCGGTCCCGTACCTGCTGCGCCGCTTCCTCCCCCAGGCCGGCCAGCTTGTCACGCAGGGCACCTACCTGGTACGCCCTGGCGACCGCATCGACATGATCGCCAACGCCGAGCTCGGCGATCCCGAGCTGTCCTGGCTGCTGGCCGATGCCAACCTGGTCAACCGACCGAGCGACCTCAACCAGCCCGGCACGACCATCAACATTCCCGTCCCTGCCGGGGTGCCCAGTGGCCAGTGAGCTCACCCTCAGCCTGCTGATCGGGGCCGTCCAGCCTCAGCCGGCGCCGCGGGAGGTGATGGAGTCGCTGGTCTCGGTCAGCGTAACGGTGAGCGCGACCGAGAAGAGCGGCTTCGACCTGTCCTTCGCCGTGAGCACGGGGTCGCCGCTGCTCACCGACCTCCTGCCCGCAGGGTACTTCGACCCCCCGACGCGGGTGATCCTGGTCGCCACCATGGCCGGCACGGCCACCGTCTTGATGGATGGCGTGATCACGTTCCAGGAGATGGTGCCGAGTGACGAGCCGGGCAAATCGGTCCTCTCGATCAAGGGCGACGACCTCACCCGGATGCTCGACCTCGTTGACCTGACCGGCTTTCCCTGGCCGGCCATGCCCGCCGAGGCACGCGTGGCCATCGCCGTGGCCAAGTACGCTCCTCTCTACGGGATTGTCCCGCTTGTCATGCCCAGCGTCCTGATCGACGTCCCGAACCCGCTGAAACAGATCCCCGCTCAGCAGGGCACCGACCTGACCTACATAAAGGCCCTCGCCGCTGACGTCGGCTACGTCTTCTTCATCCAGCCCGGGCCGCTGCCCGGCAGGAACCTGGCCTACTGGGGGCCGATGCTGCGCACCGCGATCCCGTTCCTGCCGGCACCGCCACCGATCGCCATCGACTGGGACGGATCCAGCAACGTCGAGTCGCTGCAGTTCTCCTTCGACGGCTTCGCCAAGACCCAGTGGGTCGTGGTCATCCAGGTGGACACCATCCCCGTTCCCATCCCGGTGCCCGACGTCAGCCCGATCAGCCCGCCGCTCGGCCAGAAGAGCCCGCTGCCGCTCAAGATCAGCCCCATGCCCGGCCTGGCCAAGTACAACCCGATCCAGGCGGCCGGCATCGCCCTGGCCAAGGCCGCGTCCACCGCCAACGTCATCTCCGGCCAGGGCACCCTCGACGTGCTCCGCTACGGGTCGATCCTGCCGGCCCGCACGATCGTCGAGGTGCGGGGAGCCGGCATCACCTACGACGGCCAGTACTTCGTCGACAGCACTACCCACACCATCAAACCCGGCTCCTACAAGCAGAGCTTCACCCTCAGCCGCAACGCGCTGATCGCCAGCGGCGGCGGCCAGCTGCCCAAGCCCGCCCCCGCCGTGCAGAAGCTGGGCGGGTTCGCCGCCCCGACCCCGCCGGCCCCGCCTGCTCCGCCCGGCGGCGTGGGCACCGTCACCAGCCCCCCGGGGCCGCTGCTTCCCGCGCCCACGCCGTCAGCCGGAAGCGGTGGCCGGATCGCCGCCCTGCCGGCCTCACCGTGATCCCCCGTGTGAAGGAGACCGATGACTGACCTACGCCACTCCGGCTACAAGGAGTCGTTCCTGCCCTTCGGCGAGCCAAAGGCACAAGACCCGGATCCCGAGGTCCGCAAGCGGTTCTTCGGCAAGTACCGGGGCTCGGTGGTGGTAAACGTCGACCCCCTCTTGCAGGGCCGGCTCATGGTGCGGGTCCCCGACGTGTTCGGGATCCTGCCGAGCAGCTGGGCCCTGCCCTGCGTGCCGCTCGCCGGCCCGCAGATGGGGACGTTGTTCGTGCCCCCGCCGGTCGGGTCCAGCGTGTGGGTCGAGTTCGAGCAGGGCGATCCCCAGATGCCGATCTGGGTCGGGTGCTTCTGGGACGCGCCCTCCAGCCTCGGCACGATGGGGATGGTGGTTGCGGCGCTCGGAACAACAACCCCGTCGGTGACGCTGGAAACGGTCACCAGCGGCATCGGGGTCTGCGATTTGCCGGTCTTGCCCCCGACCGCGGGCAACGTCAGCCTTTACGCCGCCCAGGGAGATACCTCGATCAGCCTCAGCGCCGCCGGCGTGACCATCACGGCGCCGGCGGTCAAGATCGTGACGTCAAGCCTCACCGTCAACGGCACCGACTTCATGGTGACCTGAGCGTGGACATCGCCTTCCCGTATCAGCTAAGCCCGCAGGGGACCACGGCGACCGCGCCGTCGGCTGACGACCACATCGCCCAGATGCTCGAGCAGCTGCTCTTCACCCGGCCAGGCGAGCGGGTGAACAATCCCGGTTTCGGCTGCGGCCTGCTCGACCTGGTGTTCAGCCCGAACTCGCCGGAGGTCGCCGCCGCGCTGTCCATCACGGTGTCGGCCGCGGTCCAGCAGTGGCTCGGTGACGTGGTGAAGATCCAGTCCGTCGACGTCACCTCGGCCGCGAGCCAGCTGCAGGTGACGCTGAGCTACCTCGTCGTGGCCACCGGCGCCCCGTCCACCCTGACCCTCCCGGTGCCGGTGGGGTGAGCCAGGACATGGCCGACGGCACGACCCGGTGGGGGGACCTGATGGTGGCGGGCGGTGCGCGCCGCCAGGAGGTGCGCCGCCGTCACGGCAACGGCCTCGACACGGTCGAGGTCGACCACGGCGGACGCCGGCTGATCCTGACCTTCCTGGAGCACGCGCCGGCGGACGTGCACCCGGCCAACGTCCGCATCGACGGGCCTGCCGGCGCTGCGCCGGTCAGCGTCGCCAGCGTCCGGCGGGCCACGCAGGACGATCCGCACCTCGAGGACCGGCTGCTGGTCGAGCTCGCAGCCCCCGGCAGCGCGGGCCGCTACACGCTCCGGCTGGTCGAGCGGACGGCCGACGGCCGCCCCGGCTGGGCCCCGCTGCGGGGCCTTGACCCCCGTTTTGCCCAGGCGGGGTTCGCCTTCGACATCGACCTGCCCAACCCGGTCGCCGGCACCGCGCCAGCCGCCGCCTCGGGCACCGCCGTCCTGCAGGCGTCCTACCTGGCCCGCGACTACGAAGGGCTGCGGCAGCTCATCCTGGACCGGCTGGCGGGGACGATGCCGGCCTGGACCGAAACGCACATCCCTGACATCGGGATCACCCTGGTCGAGCTGCTCGCCTACATCGGCGACGACCTCAGCTACTACCAGGACGCGGTCGCCACCGAGGCATACCTGCAGACGGCGCGCCGGCGCATCTCGGTGCGGCGGCATGCCCGCCTGGTCGACTACCGGCTCGGGGAGGGCTGCCAGGCACGGGCCTGGGTGTGCCTGGCCGTGATCGGCGCGGCCCAGCTGCCCCTTCGCGAGCTGCTGTTTGCCGCCGTACCGGGCATGCCGCAAGGGGCCTCGCCGGTACTGTCCGCCGACGCCGTGGCCCCGGGGACGGCCAGTCCGGCCCGGCCGTACACCCCGGTCCGGGCGGCCCTCGGACCGCCGGCCACGATGAGCGCCGCCGGAGTGGGCCGCGGTCCCGCGGTCGCGGTCAGCCCGGCCCACAACGAGGTGCCGCTGTGGGCGTGGGGAGAACACGACAGCTGGCTCCTGGCGGGGGCGACCACCGCGGTCCTGGCTGACGGGTGGATCGATCCCGCCGACCACGGGTCGGCCGGGCCGCGGTCGCTGAGCCTGCAGGCGGGCGACGTCGTGGTCTTCGAGGCGACCAAAGACCCGTCCGGGATCGGGCCACCCGACCCCGCCCAGCGCCACCCGGTCCGCCTCACCGCCGTGCACGCCTCGGTCGACCGCCTCTACGACCAGGCCATCCTCGAGATCACCTGGGCCGAGGCCGAGGCGTTGCCCTTCAACCTCCAGGTCAGCGCGGCCGGACCGGCCGGGCTCCACGGTGCAATGCGCTGTAGTGCGCGGCAACACGGTGCTGGTCGGGGACGGCGCGGGAGTGCCCGAGCAGCTGCCCTCCGGCCAGGTGGTGCTCAGCCATCCGTCGCTCACCTGGGCCTGCCCGTACCCCGACCCCGCGGCTGTGGCCCGCCACCAGGCCAGGATGCTGCGCGGGCTGCCCGCGGACTGGCGCCGGGAAGTGGAGGCATGGCGGCGTGACGCCGAGGCCGGCCAAGCGCTGAGCGAGCAGCGGCTGACCCGGCTGCGCCGGCTGCTCGGCGAGGACGCGCTCACCGAGCTCGGCCTGAGCGGCCGGGAACGGGACCGGGCCGGGCAAGAGGCGGAGGGCCTGCGCCGGCTGCTGCTCGACGCCGGCCGGCTGCTCGCTCCCCGGCTGCGCCGGCTGGAGGTCCTGGCCGCCCTGGCCCGGGCCAGCGGGCCGCTCGCGCAGGTGCTGCTCCGGGAGGTAGCCGACGACTGGGGGGAGGACCTAGCCGGGCCGCTCAGCCCGCACCAGCCCGCCGCGTGGGGTCCTGCCAGCGCGGCCACCAGCCAGGATCCCCGCCAGGCGCTGCCCCTGCTCGCCGTGGCCCCGGCCGGCGGGGCCGGCAGTGCGCAGCAGCCGTGGACCGTGGTGCCGGATCTGGTCGACAGCCCGCCGGGATCCCGGCAGGTCATGGCCGAGATTGACGACGCCGGCCTGGGTCACCTGCGCTTCAGCTCGGGCGACCAGCCGCCGGCCCGGTCGAGGCGAGCTACCAGATCGGCCAGGGGGCCGCGGGTAACGTGCCAGCGGAGGCGATCAACGCCGTCGCGGCCCTGACCCCGGCTGCCGCCACGGCCTTGTCGGTAGTGCAGAGCCTGGGAAATCCCCTCCCCGCGGCGGGCGGCACCGATCCGGAGACCATCACCGCGGCCAAGGCCGCCCTGCCCGGCGCCTTCCTGGCCGACCAGCCGCGCGCCCTCGTGGCAGCGGACTACACCGCGATCGCCGAACGGGTAGCCGGGGTGCGCAGCGCAACCACAGCGCTGCGCTGGACCGGGATTCGCTACGCGGCGGACGTTGCCGTCCAGCCCACCGTCGGCGAGGACCCCGGCCAGGAGCTGCTGGCCGCGGTCCACGACGCGCTCTGGCCTCTGCGGCGCATCGGTCACGAGCTGTGGGTACGGCCGCCGGGCTACCGGCCGCTCGTCGTCGCGCTCAACGTCGACATCGGCCCGGACGTGGTGCGCGCCGATGTGACGGCCGCGCTGACCGCGCTGCTCGGCTCCGGCCAGCAGGCCGACGGCACCCCCGGCTTGTTCAGCCCGCAGCGAATGGGCTTCGGCCAGCCCGTCTACGCCAGCCCGATCGTCGCCGCGGCGCAGGACATTCCCGGGGTCGAAGCCGTGCTGCTGACCCGCTTCGGCTTCCTGGGCCCTCCCGGTGCGCCCATTCCCGCGCGGATACCAAAGCTCCTGCGGCTGCGCCCGAGCGAGATCGCCCGCCTGGACAACGACCCGGAAGCGCCCGAGCACGGCTACGCCGTCATCAACCTGCAGGGCGGCCGGTGAGCGATCTTGGGAGCGAGCCAGTGACCGCGGCATACCGCTCACGGGCACCCTCGGGGAGGGCGCCCCGATGAGCGACCCCGCGCCGATAACCCCGCCCGCGGGCTTGCCGGCCCTGCCGTACAGTCCCGGTGACCGCCAGCAGTTCCTGGCCCAGATGCTGGCCGCACTGGCGCGCGCCGACGCCGGCGGCCAGCCATTCGGGCTGCGCACCCAGGCCCTGGACGACCCCACCGTCGCCCTGCTCGACGCGTGGGCCACCCTCGCCGACGTCATCGCCTTCTACCAGGAACGCATCGCCAATGAGGGCTACCTGCGCACGGCGACCCAGCCGGGCTCGCTGCTCGCCATCGCCCAGCTGGTGGGATACCAGCCCCGGCCGGGGCTGGCCGCCTCGGTCTGGCTGGCCTACAGCCTCCAGCCCGACCCCACGGACACCGCCGTGGTCCTGCCCGCCGGGCTGCTGGCCCAGTCGGTGCCCGGGACCGGCGAACTGCCCCAGACCTTCGAAACCACCGAGGAGCTCGTGGCCCGCCCGAGCTGGAACACCCTCGGCGTGCGCACCACCGGCCCAGTCACCGCGCCGAACGGGCTATCAGCGCTGACCAGCCTTGCCTTCCAGGGCGCGACCACTGGCCTGGCGGCCAACGACGTGATCCTCCTCTTTTCCGATGGCGGCGCCACGCCCACGCGGGTACTGGTGCAGGCGGTCAGCGTGGATCTGGCCAGCCAGGTTACCTCCGTGACCCTGCAACCCCCGGACAGCGCCAGCGCCCCCGCCGCCGGGAAAGTCCCTCCTGGCCCGGCCCAAAACGGGACGCCGATCACCCGTGCGATCGACAACCTGCTCAGCCCTCGCGGCAATCGGCCGTCCCCGCTCCGCACGCTGCCGCCGGTGCCGCCGGCGTCCGCGGCGGCCCTCAACCGGACACCCGCTGACGTGTTCGCCCCAGATTCGGACGCCATCCCGCGGCTGGTGGCCGCCCTCGACCCGGTGCTCGCCGGCACCATCTACAAGGCCCTCGGCACGACCTCCATCGGCTCGGCCGCCGTGACAGCCGCGCAGGCAATGCAGGTACGGGCCACGCCCTTCGGTGTCCGCATGCCCCCCCGCCCCGTCTTCAACAGCCAAGGCCAGCAGGTCGGCACCGAAGAGTGGCCGATCGGCGGCGTTCAGGTGCTGAGCGCCTACCTGAACCTGAACGTTGATGGGCTGCTCCTCGCCGTTCTGTTGTCCGTCCAGGGGCCGAACAGCACCTATACCCAAGCCCCGGTCTACCCTTCTCAGGCTCAGCCGGTCAGCTTCGGGAACCTCGGCAACGTTACGGTGACCAGCCCCGGCGGGTCGAGCACCACCGTGGCCTTCGTTTCGACCGTCCAGGGGCTGGCCAATATGACACTGGCCCTGGCGTACCCCAGCAAGGGTCCTGGTCCGGTCACCGTTACCATCAGTGACGACAGCAGCGCTGCCGACGACACCGTCCTTACGTGGGTGCCGTCGGTACCCACCGTGCCGTCGTCTCAGCGTTTCACCCTGGGCAACTATCAAGTGACCATAGGGTGGCAGCAGCCCACTCTTCATGCCGGTGCGGCCTTACTCACCGTGTCCGTCTCCGAGGCCCTGCCGCTGGCTAACCCCGCCGTACTCGACCTCGACACGACCTATCCGGGAATACTTCCCGGCAGCTGGGTCGTCATCGACGGTCCTGCCGAGCAGACCGGTCAAGGCACAAACTCACCCACCTACCCAGTCGTCGCCCAGGTCAACACTGTGGCGACCACGGCTGTTGCCCGCTACGGGATGAGCGGGACGGTCACCGAACTCACCCTCAGTTTCTTCCCCCCCGGCCAATCGTGGGTCGGTACCGGTGCCCGGTGGCTTTCGGCGGCGCGCCCGCTGAGCGTTCAGGCCCAGCCCGCCGAGCTTACCCTGCTCCCGGTGGCCCTGCCCGGCCCGCTCACCGGCCGCACCATCGACGGCCGCACCATCGACCTCGACGGGCTGTATGCCGGCATCGAGGCCGGGCAGCGCATCCTCGTCACAGGCATACGCTCGGGCCTTCCTTCCGGTGCCGCCGTGCCGGCCGGCGAGCAGGCCATGGTCGCCGGGGTCACCCAGCAGACGACCCCGGGGACCGCCGACACGCCCCATACCACGCTGCACCTGGCCGGCCCGCTTGCCTACAGCTACCAGCTGCCGTCGGTCCAGATCTACGGCAACGTCGTGCCCGCGCAGCAGGGCGCCACCGTCACCGAGCCCCTCACCGGCACCACCCCCGGCGACCCCAACCCGTCCTTCACCCTGTCCCAGGCACCCGTCCTGGCCGATCCCAGCTCCACGGCATCGGGGTCCGTCTCCTCGCTCCAGCTCAGCGTCGGCGGGCGCACCTGGACACCGGTGACCCGTCTCGACGCTGCCACGCCGCCCTACAGCTACCTGACCGGCATCGACAGCCAGGGCCGGACCACCATCACGCTCAGCGGCCCGCTGCCGACCGGCACCAGCAGCGTGGTGGCCACCTACCGGACCGGGCAGGGCAGCGCCGGCAACGTGCGCGCCCACCAGGTCACCCAGCTCCTCAGCCGGCCCCTGACCGTCGCCAGCGTCGACAACCCGCTGCCCGGCTCGGACGGATCCGACGGCGACGGACCCGGCGACCTGCGCGCCGGCGCCCCGGTCGGCCTGACCTCCCTGGGCCGCCTGGTCTCAGTCGCCGACGCCGCCGACCTGGTCCTGTCGTGGGCCGGCGTGGGCAAGGCCAGCGCCGTGTCGACCACCGATGGCAGCGGCGAGGTGATCGCCCTCACCGTCGCCGGCGTCGACCCGGTCGCCCTGGACCCGACAGGGGCGTTGTGCACGGACCTGACCGGGGCCCTGGCCGCCGCCGGCGGCGGCCCGAGCGCACCGGTTGTCGTCCTGCCGGCCAGCCTGTACCTCATCGTGCTCGCCGCCCATGTTCGCAGCGATCCGGCGCTGGACTGGACCGACGTCTCCGCCGCCCTGCAAGCCGCGCTCTTCGGCGCGTTCGGCTACAGCCAGCGCCAGCTCGGACAGGATGTCGTGATCAGCGAGATCATCGCCGTGGCCCACTCGGTCCCCGGCGTCGAGTCCTTCTCGGTGACAGCCATCACCCTGATACCCACGAACGCGTCGGCCAGCACGATCGCGGGCTCGACCAAGAATCTCCCGGCGCCACCGGCCACCGGGCGCCTGCCCCTGCCCGCCCCGGCGGCGGGCGAGCCACCAGCCGCGGCTGTCGCCTACCTCTCCGACGCCATGACCGACACCCTCATCCTCCAGCAGGTGGTGCGCTGATGGCCGACGACCTCTTCAGCCTCCTGCCAGCCTTCGACCAGCTCCGCGACGCCGAGGCCGGCGGCCCGCTGCAGGCCCTGCTCGGCGTGATCGGCGATCAGGCCGCCGCGCTGGAGGCCGACATCGCCCAGCTCTACGACGACTGGTTCATCGAGACCTGCCAGGACTGGCTCGTCCCCTACTTCGCCGACCTGGTCGACGTCGCCCTCGGCCCCGCCGTCGGGGCGCCGGCCACCAGCGCGCTTGATCCCCTCGACGCGGCCAGCCGCCGCAGCCGGGTCGCCAACGCCATCCGCGACCGGCGCGCCAAGGGAACGCTCGCCGCCATCGAGCGCTTCGCGGCCGACGCCACCCAGTGGCCATGCCGGGCGATCGAGTACGCGCCGCTCGTGTCGATTACCCAGTCCGTCCGCCACCCGGACCTCGGCCGGGGCGCCACGATGGGCATCGGGGATGCCGACGCCCTCGACACCTTCGGCACCCCGTTCTCCACCGCCGCCGAAACCGCAGACGTGCGGCGCATCTCCTCACACCGCACCCGCGGCACGCACAACCTGCCCTCTATCGGGCTTGTCGCCTGGCGCCTCGTCGCCGATGGCGTGGACCACGCTCCCGCCGACTGCGTGAACGACGACAACCATTTCACCTTCGACGCCCTGGGCCGTGACACCCAGCTGTGCGTCCTTCCCACCCCCCGGACGCCCGGCCGGGCACCAGTCGGCGATCTCGACGTCCCCACCCCCATCAGCCGGCTCGCCCTGGACCGCCGGCTCGAAGACTACTACGGGCAGGCCCGCAGCTTCTGCGTGTACCGGGGCAGCTCCCCGGTCGGCCGCGCCGAGATCGTCGCCGCCGACCTGAGCCGCTGGCGCCACCGGCTCGCCCCGCCCCAGGTCGCCATCGACCCGGTGCTCGGGCGGATCGCCTTCCCGGTGCGCGATGTCCCCGAGGCGGGCGTCTTCGTGAGCTACCGCCGTCTGACCGTCGGCGGCCTCGGCGGCGGGCAGTACCCGCGGTCCCTGGCCGAGCCGGCCGCCGCCCCCTACCAGGTCAGCATGACCGGCCACGGCGGACACGCCAGCGTCTGCGCGGCGTTCGCCGCGTGGCGGGACGACCAGGCCGCCGGGAAGGCCGGCGCCCAAGCCACCATCGAGATCCTCGACGACGGTGTCTACGAAGAGGCGCTCCACTTTGACCTCCGGCCCGGCGAGGCCCTGGAAATCCGGGCCGCCGACGGCCACCGGCCCGTGCTGCGCCCGGCCGGCGAGGACCACGACCGGCCCGAGGCCCTGCGCGTCGTCGGGATGCGCCCCGACGAGGAGCCGCCGGACCGGCGGAAGGCCCGGTCTCGCCGGGCACGGCGCGGCGGCCAGAACCAGGCGGCCGCCGGACCGGGCGGGCCGGAGGACGACGAGGCCCCGCCGCCGCCGATCGCCGCCCAGGGCCCTTCAAGCCCGCCCCCCGACGTCACCTTCGACGGGGTATGGGTCGCCGGGCACGCCGTCGAGCTGGCCGGGCACCTCGGTACCGTGACGTTCCGGCACTGCACCCTGGTGCCGGCCGCCGGGAGCCGGCGGGAGGGCGGTGAGGTCAGCCTGCGGGTTGCGGCCATGCCCTGCACGGTCGGAATCGGGTTCTGTGTCGTCGGCCGGCTGCAGGTGATCAGCCCCGAGACCGGCTTCGATCCGGTCCCGCTGGCTGTCACCGACTCGATCCTCGACCCTGGCCGCCCCGGGCAGAAGGCGATCGTGGGCGCGGACCGCCGGCCTGCCTGGGTGACGCTGTCCCTGCAACGCGTGACCGTCCTGGGCGACGTCGACGTCCGCGAGGTCGACGTGGTCGCCGACAGCCTCGTCGTAGGCCGCCTCGACGCCGACCGCCGGCAGGTCGGGCAGGTGCGTTTCTCGTATGTGCCCGAAGACTCCCGGACGCCGCGGCGCACCTCCTGCCAGCCCGACGACGTGCTGGCCGAAGTCGACGACGCCGTCGCCAGGGGCACCGTCCCGGCATCGGAGCGTGACACGCTCCGCCGAAGCGAGGCCGCCAGGGTCACCCCCCGCTTCGACAGCGCGCGATTCGGCACGCCGGCCTACGGCCGTCTGATCACCGCCGCCCCGCCCGAGCTGGCACGCGGCGCCCACGACGAGGGCGAGCTCGGCGCCTACCACTTCCTGTGGCTCGCTTACCGCGATTCCCAACTGCAGTCCGGGCTACCCGCCTACCCGCCGATCGGGACTGACATCGACGCTCTGTTCGCCACCTAGGAGACATGATGTACGGCGATTTTTCGCGGATGACCTATTCCCGCGGCAAGGGCTACACTGGGGTGTGGTCTCAGCAGGGCCGCGTCCAGCTGGACGCCGATGCCAACGAGCAGACCGCCATTCTCCTCGACTGGCTGCGGACACTCGCCGTCGATTTCATCGGTCCCTTCGGCGGCCACGTCACCCGGGCCGGCTTCCGCGTCGGGCTCAACGGCGCCGACCTGACCTTCAGCCCGGGTCACTACTACGTGTACGGCCTGCGCTGCGATATGCCCGAGCCAGCGGAAGGAGTCACAGGGGCGACCTACAGCAGCCTGGTGCCCGGCGCCGGTCCCTTGCCAGAGCCCCCCTACCTGGTGCAGCTGCTCGTCTGGGAGCGCTCGGTGAGCGCCGTGGTCGATCCCGACCTGCTCGAGCCGGCCCTCGGCCCGTACCCGCCCGACACCACTGTGCGCTCCCAGGTGGCCTGGGTCCCGGCGGTCAGCACCACCCTGCCGGACGGCACCCAGATCGCCGCCGTGACGCCGAATAACCTCAACCCCGATCACATCTCCGGAGTGTTCGACAAGTACAACGCCGACGGCCGAACGCGCCCGCTGCTGGCGGCGCGCGTCGAGCAAGACGCCGTGACCGGGGATGCGTCGATCGTGCCGGCCACCTCGGGTTACCTGGGCGTGGAGAATCAGCTGTACCGGGTCGAGGTGCACGCCGGCGGCACGGTGGCCGGCGGCACGGCCGCCGCGTCCAAGCCGACCGTCAAATGGTCGCGCGAAAACGGTTCTGTCGAGTTCCGTATCGTGGACATCGATGACGCAGAGACAAAGGCGACCGACCCGGCCGTGAAGGTGACCGTCGCCTCCCTCGGGCGTGATGAACGCACCGGGCTGGACGTCGGTGACTGGATCGAGCTCATCGACGATACCTGGGTGCCGCAAGGCACGCCGGCTCCGCTGCTGGACGTGCGGGCGATCGACCGCGCCGACCGGATCATCACCCTCGGCGGAGCGCTTGCAACCGATCTGTCCCTGCATCCCTATCTCCGCCGCTGGGACCAGGCCGACGGTCCGGGCGGCCCAGACGGGATTCCGGTTGTCGAGTCGCCCGCCAGCGACGGCTGGGACACCCGGCTCGACCTCGAAGATGGCGTTCAAGTCCGCTTCGCCGCGAGCGGGGCCGAGTACCGGCGCGGCGACTACTGGCGGATTCCGGCGCGGACGGCGACCGGCGGCCTCCTGTGGCCCGGCGGCACCCACCCGTCTGCCGTTCCGCCGCAGGGCCCCGCCCGCTACCTGGTGCCCCTCGCATTGGTCAAAGACAAAGGGAACGTGGAGGACATGCGGACCCTTTTCACCAACCTGGCCTGGCCGGAGCCCGGTGACTCGGACGAAGGCCAGGAGTCCTGACGTGGCCGCCGCGGCGCTCGAAGGACGGGCATTCTTTGAGCATCAGCAACAGCGACGCCGAGAGATCCAGGGCCGCCTCACCGGTAAGCCGGTGCGGCACCGGCCGCCACAACCGCCGCTCGTCTCGCCGGCAGCCGCTACCCAGATCATTCCCTCAGTCCCGGCAGCACCGTTGCTGCGGATCCTCCTGACCAGCGGCGCCAACGCGGGAGAGGCGTTCCACCTTCACCAGGGTGAGCTGATCATCGGACGCGAGGAAGGCTCGGAGATACAGCTCGACGACCTCAGGGTCTCCCACAACCACGCGGTGCTGCGGGTACACGGCGACAAGGTGACGATCGAGGATCTCCGCTCCACGAATGGGACCAAAGTCAACGGCACGCCCATCGAGCGTCAGACTCCCCTCGCGCCCGGTGACGAAATTGACGTTGGCGGCGTGCAGCTGATGCTGGAAACGGGCTAAGGGATGCCGGACCTGGACCAGGCTCAGGCAACCGGCCTGTTGCCGGCGGCCCAACGGTGCCTTCGAGGCGCAGGCCCATCGATCGGCCGGTTCGCACACCGTCCGGTCCTCCTCGCGGTGATTAAGCGCCCGAACTCCGGCGCCGCCCGCAGAATCGCTCGCAGTCTCAGTTGGCCTGTCTCCGTTTACATCTGGAAGGGCGGTCACTACATGCCTCCATTTGTCACTGCGGGAACGACCATGACCTGCACCATGGGTGCCACGCCCGCCAGCCTCATCGTGGCAACACCGATCGTGTCGGCAACCACACCTGTCGCAACGATCGCAGACACCATCCCCGACACCAACATTCCCACCTTCGGCATGTGCATGAGCCTCGGCAACCCCCAGGTGGCCACTGCGACTGCTGCCGCCCACGGGGTCCTGACACCCCAGCCGTGCGTGCCGGCTACCGGCGCACCGTGGACGGCCGGGTCCGTGTCTGCCCAGATCGGCGGCCTCCCGTGCGTGCTCGTTACGTCGACATGCCAGTGCATGTGGGGCGGGACGATCTCCGTGGTCACCCCCGAACAGCAACTTGGCATGGGGACGTAAGGCTCCTCCCCTAACCGCGCTGGTGGGCCTGTACCGCTTCAAAACCATCGCGTGGCGCCTGACCTGGCGTTTCATGAGGTGGCTACGCGGCCCAGTAGTACTCGTTAATGACGCCGCCCAGCGCTCCCGCGACTAGCGGGAGAGCTGTCATCGTAGACATCTGCGGCCACCGCTTTCATCTCCGGGATCCGTGGAACGAACCCGAAGATGATCACGCGGTGGCGCGTCAAGTCACGCCGACACGCCGAATCCGATCGGATATACATGGCCAGGCCGGGCTAAAAAGGCAAGCTTAGTAGCTCTTGCAAAACTCAGTCTCGGCCGGTTGGTTACCGTGACTCTGCTGGCCTTTGAACTGCACCCATCCGGCTCGGGTCACAGGGGTCATGCAGTCCGACTACTTCGGACGGGCCGATGCGCCGAAGGCTGACATCCACAGGCTTAGAACACCACGGCGAGACTCCCTGGACCCTCCAGACGTCGCCAATCTTGTTTACGCAAGGGAACCTGGAAGACAACTTCCCCATAGCATCCGTGCTCGCAGTTCCTCGTTTTGAGTCGGCCTTATGCGTAAGAGCGATGGCCTCATCGGCTACCTTATTGTACTCTTCTGCAAGTTTTGCTTTCATTTGCGTCTCGGTCATGCGCCCCGAGCCGTGTCCGAGGAAGATATCCTGCTGTTGAATTCGGTTCACAAAGATCGCGTTCTCCAGCTGCCATGCGTTCCCCACTCCGCGGTTGAGCAGAGGATACGCGACGTTATTGTAGAAAACCACATGATCGCCGATCACGAGATCGTGCACGCTGGAAGGGCTCATGCGCTGAATGCTGCCAATGTCCTGCAGCTCGTCGAAGGCATTCCATTTGAGCACGATGCGATCTAGCCCGTAATGCAGGAGTCGAGCGTTGAACTCGGTCCGGCCGATCGCCGCTGCCAACGACCGAAATTGGACTAGGGAAACGAGGTAATCGCAATGGAGCAGTGAGCGTTTGTGCGGCTCCTGAGGAGTGAAGAGTGCCAAGATAGCCGTGTACGGATCGGTCTTGCCTGCAGCGGTCAGCTTCCATTCATAGAGCCCGCATGGGTCGCTGTAGACCGTGCAACGATCGCTTCGCGGTAGATTTCGCAGTTGCTTGTTCTTGGCCACGTCTTTCCGGATAGCATAATTGTCTGCGACTGTCGGGCTCCAATACTGGCTGGCAGAATAGTTGACACGCGGTCCGTACAAGTCACTCGGTGATGTGAAAGGGTAGCCGAAGGCCTTTTCTAATGCGCCGCTTACCCGGCGTGCTGTCTGGCTTTCTTCCATAACCTCGGAGGTCGATAGCCGCTTGTCTACCTCAGTCTTCAGCTCGTCCAGGCTGGTGAAGCGCATCGGATCCTGGGCGCTGGCAAGTTCATCGACGATGCGTCCGGCTCGCACCTTATCTGGATGGGCTCCGTAGTGTGAGTTGATGAAGCGTCGTCGTTGCTCGCTGGACATTTCTGGCCACGGCGGCCCGCCGACGAGGATGCTGCGCCGAATCGCTGTCCGGGTCGTGACGGCATGGTCGTGCTGCACGACGTGGGCTACCTCGTGGGCCAGGAGATGCCGCCCCGCCGTGGTGTGGGGCGTGTAAGCGCCCTCTCCAAACACGATGTGCTCACCAACTGAGTAGGCTCGAGCATTCATCGCCTCGGCGGACCACGTCTCTCGACCCCCCGTATGGACGCGGATGTGGGTCAGATCCCGACCGAAGCGGGTTTCGAGGTTCTCCCTGACCGAGTCGCCCAGCGCTTGGCCCTGGCCAGCATTCAGCGCGTCTATGACGACCGCGGGTAGGCCTGAATAGCTGTCCGTATGGCGTCGCGCGCGGGCTGCGGGGATGGGGCGCAGGTGAGTTCGCCCAGGGCGTGCCGGTTCCGAAGGCGGAGCAACTGACGTCCACGGCGCTCCCGCCACGAGGTCGGCCACCTTCTCGATCTCATCCTCAGCGACGTCTTCGTCAATAGGCACGCGCGCAAGGATCGCCGAGGTGATTGCAGCGATAGAACGGCTCACAGAGGACTTCATTGAGGCGCGCTGGCCGGCGTCCTCTGCGGTGGAGTCACCCGACCGGCGGTTAGGCTCGCGCTCTGCCACCACTGAAGCAGCTCGGCTGGATTGCGGCATTCCTCGCACGTCCCATATGGCAGGTCGATGATCCTCAGTGGTGGTCTGGGGGTAAACGGCTCGCACCGGGACTCCGCTGAAGTCTCCAACGAGCCGGGACTCCGTCAATAGTGAGGTGCCGCTACCGAGAGGGAGCTTGGGGCCATTGATGGCGTCCAGGACACTCGACTGGATCTCACCGGCAGTTGTAACCACCGAATGCTTGAGATGACTCTCCGCGCCATCACCTGGCACGTAATGTCCGGGCGCGAGCGCGCGGCCTGGACGGAGCGGAACACGGACCAATGCAGCCTGCCGGTCTTCGGGTGACTGGCCCCGTTGCTGCCGTGTGAGTGTGAACTCAGCCATGCCCTCGTCCTTCGGGCTAAATGCTTTGGCGAGACTCGCGCCGCCGCGTCACTATGCCGTCACGGCCGTTCGCGAAGTGATATGACCCCTCTAGTTGACCCAGGTTGTGTGAGATTCTTGCTGCCCCCGTTTCCGGGCCCAAAAAATCTCAAATCTCAGTTTACCAGACGCAGGCACACGCCCAAGCGGGTCGTGCGCAAGCGGCACCGACCGGATTGCTCGGCGTGGGCAGCGACGTCGCTGACAACCTGCCGCGAGCTGCAGGTTTCCGGGCGGACCTTCCACCGGCAGCGGAACCTGTGGCGCTCGAATACTCGATTTGGGTGGTGAACTGCATTGTTGCCAACAGGCTGGACGCGGTGATGGTTGGCTGGGCGGGTGCTGCTCAAGATCGTCTACCTGCTGACCGGCCGTATACTCGGCCTGGCCATGCTGGTGTTCCGCGGCAACCGGGCGAAGGATGCTGAGCTGCTCGTCCTCCGGCACGAGAACGCGGTGCTGCGCCGCAATCTCGGCCGCGTGCGTTACAAGCAGGCCGACCGGGTGTGGTTCGCCGCGCTGGCACGACTCATACCCCGAAGGCGCTGGCCGACATCTTTCCCGTGACGCCCGCGACGCTGCTGGCCTGGCACCGCAAGCTGGCCGCGATGAAGTACGACACGACCAAGCGGCGCAAGCCAGGGCGCCCGCCGACGGTCCGGAGCATCGCCAGCCCTTGTCGTTCGGCTGGCGAAGGAGAATCCGCTGTGGGGATACCGCCGGATCCACGGCGAACTGACAAGACTCGGCGTGACGGTCGCACCGTCTACCGTGTGGGAGATCCTGCGGGCTGCGGGTATCGATCCGGCGCCGCGCCGTTCGGGCCCGACCTGGCGGCAGTCCCTGCACACCCAGGCTTGCGGGATCGTCGCGGTCGACCGTCGGCCACGAAGAAGCCCGCCGTCACCGCGCCGGCGATCCGCTCAGCTTCGACAGGAACTGGGCACATCACACCCGCGGGCCTGTCCCGGCCTGGCTCACCGCTGATCCGGAGCTGCTCGGTGCGGCCCGGACGTGGGTCGGGACCGATACTTACACTGCCGAGCGGGACTACCTGGCTGCTCATCTCGAACTACTGGGATCCGCAGCTGACGCCGCGGTGGGAGAGGCGCTGTTCGATATGAGCGAGAAGGCCGCAAGCCGCTACACGGGCCTGCGGGAAAGCTCTTTGCGGGAAGGCGTCCAGCGCGCCTACCAGCCTCTGCTGCTGACGGTCCTGGCTCACGAGTTCGCTGCCGCTGACCCCGTCAGCCAGCAGGCCATGCTAGCCCACCGTGGTGGCGAGCTGCTTGGCGAGGTGATGGCTGGCCTGCTCCGCGATCTGGCCGCGCGGGATGACGACATGTCCCTGGCTGCCTTGCGTGCCGGTAGCCTGCTTGACCTGGCCAGGGCAGGTGACGCCGAGCCGGTCTTCGATGCCCTCGCCGAGCCAGGCCGGTTTCCTGGCCTGCTGCATACTCTGGGCCACCCGCCCCGATCCCGCCAGCCTCCTGCCAGCGGCGACCGTGGCCACCACCATCGCGACTACCAAGGCGGAAATTGCTTCTGCCTTGTTCTATTACGCCGCAGGGACAGCAATCGCCGGAGACCAGGACCGGGCACTGAACCTGATCACCGAAGCCCGTACTCTCGACCCAGCCCACTCGCCAGCGTGGATCAACGAACTCGCCGAGATCGGCCAGCACCACCACGGCGTCCTGCAGCTCATACCCGGCCTCACAACCCCATCCGGTTCAACCCAGGGAATCTCTCCCGAGGAGCCAGCTGATGACGGCAACTGACCTTGTCGTCGTGCTTCCCGGAATCCTGGGCAGCACCCTGCGCCAGGACGGTCACCTCGTCTGGGCGCCGTCGGCAGGCTCGGCCCTACGGGCGATCGGCACCTTCGGCACCTCGATCAAGCGGCTGTAACTGCCCGAGGACATCGGCGACCACCACCCCGACGACGGCGTCGAGCCGGTCGCCCTCACGCCAGACCTGCACGTCCTCCCCCGCGTGTGGACCCCGGTCAAGGGCTACGACCGGCTCCTAGGCCGTTTGCGGTCACTCGGCTGCAGGATTCGCTTCATGCTGCGGGCTGGACAGTTGCTCCCCCCGAAGGGGCTTTCGACGCTGCGCTTCGGCACCGGGCGTTTCCCCCCGGCACCGGCAGCCTGCTACCGGGCCTCCTGGCAGCTACCCGGACCGGACTTCCACCGGCTGGCGGACACGAGCTTGCGCGTGGATCACCTCAACGTGACCACCTCCTGGTCAACGCTGTGCACCCACGCTGCTGGGCACACGAAACTCGGGCTAGGGCAGGGTCCAGTGCTCCTGGTTCTCGTTCTTGCAGGTGGCGATGGTGAGCTGTGTGCCGTTCGGCCCGGCGGCCGAGTCGATGAGGCACTTGCCCGAGTGCTCTCCGGTCAGGTGACCGTAACTGCCGGGCTTCCACACCAGGCTGGTGGTGAGGATGCAACGGTAGGCGGCCACCTTGGCTCCGGATGCGGTGCTGGAGCCCGTCACGCCCATGCAGCCAGCCCGGTCAGAGCTGCTCTTGTCCCCGGAGGCCAGCTCGATGCTGTCCTCGCTTTTCGGGCCGGCGTAGATGATCCAGCGCTGTGAGCTGGAGCCGTTGCACTTGGAGATCTCGATGGCGGTGCCGGCCTTGTAGCTGCCGCTGCGGGCGGTCAGGCACCGCGTGGAAGACAGGCCCGAGGTGATCGTGCCCTTAGCGCCGTCGTCCCAGTAGAAGCTCGTGCTGCCGGAGGCGCCCGTGCTGTCGGTGGCTGTCACGGTCACCTTGGTGTACTGCAGGGTCCTGGGCGTGCCAGTGATCTTTCCGGCTGTGCTGATGGCCAGCCCGGCCGGCAGCCCCGTTGCCGTGTAGGTGAGGGACTGGCTGGTGTCCGAGTCAGTTGCCCGGATCTGCAGGGGAGTGATCTTCGTTCCCTTGAAGGTGACCTGCGTGCCAGGACTGGTGACCGTGACAGTACTAGCGGTCACGGTCCATGTGAATGCGGCCGAGCCCGTGGCCCCGGTGTCATCGGCTGCGCTCACGGTGACAGAGCTGGTTCCGGCAGCTGTCGGCTTGCCCGAGATGATCCCGGTGGAGCTGCTGATGGACAGGCCTGCCGGGAGCCCGGTGGCGCTGTAGGCCAGCGTCTGCGACAGATCAGAGTCCGCGGCCGTGATCGCCAGGGGCGTGATCTTCGCGCCCTTGATACTCGACTGAGTGCCCGGATTCGTGACGGTGACGGTGTTGTCGACGGCCTGGAATGCGCCCAGGCTGTCGGGGGTTCCCAGGCCGGTCGGCCCGTCATAGCCAACCTCGCCATTGCACAGGTAGGTCCCGCACGAGCCATTGCTCCCCAACGTCACGTCGTAGAGATGGCTGCTGTGCTCGTAGGGGTACTCAGCCGGGTAAGTACCTGAGACGGGCGTCCCGGCCAAGGCGTACGCCGACGCGATGATCGGCGAGGCCGCGGATGTCCCGCCGACGATCAGCCAACCGCCCTGATCGTAGGTGTCGTAGACATAGACCCCGGTGTTCGGGTCCGCGTCGGCGGAGACATCCGCGACGGTCCGGTCGCCGCAGCCGGTGTCGGTCTGCCAGGACGGCTTGGGCTCATAGGCCGAGCACCCCGAGCCGGTGCCGTCGCCGTCTGTACCCGACTCGCCGTCGCCCCAGACGGTCTCGCTCCAGCCCCGCGCGGTGGAGCTGTCCCGGATCAGCGAGGTACCGCCGACCGAGGTGACATACGGGGAGGCGGCCGGGAACTCCACCCCGTAGCCGCTGTCGCCAGCGCTCACTGTTACGGCCACGCCTGGATGGTCGTAGTAGTCGGCCGAGTCTGTGGTCTCGCCGCTGAACTCCGCGCCCCCGTAGGAGTTGCTGACGTACCCGGCGCCGAGACTGACTGCAGTATTGACGGCAGTGCCCAGCTCGGTGTCCTCGGGCGAGTTGGCCTCAACCAGGAGGATGTGGCAGTTCGGGCAGATCGCCGACACCATGTCCAGGTCCAGCGACTCCTCGGTGGCCCAGCCGGTCGTCCCGGACGCAGGCGGCAGCGGGCTTGCCTCGCCGTCCTCGTTCACCTTGCTGAAGCAGCCGTTCGCCGTGGTACAGGCCGAAAGGTCAAAGTAAGAGCGGTAGTACGCGAGGTCACTCTCCGCTGTGGGATCGTCGTAGGCGTCCACTAGCGCCACCGTCTGGCCGCGACCGGAAGAGGCCGCAGCCGTCGCGAGGTCGTAGGCGCTCTGCAGGTCCGCCGGCTCGTACCCCGAGGCCGCATCAGGGGTAGCGACCGCGGAATTCGCCACGTTAGTCCGTATCAGGGCCAGGCACTCCGCCTGCCCGGCCGGTGCCGCCGCAGCGCAGGCGTGACGGTAATCCGGGGCTGACCCCACGGTAGCCGCGCTCGCCGCAGACCCGGTCGCCGCCATCGCCAGCACGAGCGCCGCGGTCGCGACAGCCGCCGACAGACGCATGATCCCCAATGACCTCACCCGTTCGCGTATGGACATGAATACCTAGCGTTAGGACGCCTCACGCAGGTACGCCGTTTACTTCACCTTCCCGGCAGCGCGTGCCGCGGACGGCACTTGGAGCGCGGCCAGACGAGTGCAGGACACGCACGAAGTACGCGTGCCGCCGAGGCGAGGTAGTCCACGGTGGCGGCGGGGATGGAGGACACGCCCAGGTCGAACTCCTCCAGTGTCTTGGTCACCGGGAACGCGACGGTCTTCAGCCGGGTCCGGGCGTTGGAGGCGTCGCGGGCGGTGATCTCGGCCTCGGGCGGTGATCTCGGCCTCGACCAGGGTGCGGAGCAGCTCCTCGGTGCGTTCTCTCTCCCCCGGAAGGGGGACCGGGGCGAGGCCGGAGCAGCTCGCGTGATGCTCAAGGCGGCGATACCCGCGACCAGCGGTAGCTCCTCGAACCGGTAAGCAGCACAGCGAGATTGCCGCGTTGGCTCGGCGGGAACCAGACCATGACTCCCGTGCGATCACCACGGCGCTTGCCGGCTTGCTCGGTGCGTCGAGCTGCAGCCTGTACCTGGCCTGCCAGACTGCGAGGAGACCTGGTGGTCTCCTCGCCACCAGCAAATACGGCGCCTCCTTGGTCATCGAGAAGATCACCACTACTACTGACCAGCCTGTGGAAGAGTGACGGCGAGCACGGCCTGCTAGCCCGTCCAAAGCAAGCGCAGCGTAAAGGACGGAAGCACTTCCCCGATGGGCGCTCAGGGCGTGGTTGCGAACAGCTTGTCCATTGCCTCCGCGCCGGTGGTCAGCACGGGCCGCAGCTCCTGGCGGTAGATGACCTCAGTGGTGCGGGTGGAGCTGTGCCCGGCCAGCCGGGCGATCTCCTCGACTATCGTGCCGTGCTCCGATAGCAGCGAGACGAACGAGTGCCGCAGCTCGCGAGGTGTCCAGGTTCCCTCGATCCCGGCGCCGCGGCACGCGACCTTGAACTGCTTGCGGATGCTGGACGCGTCGATGGCCTTCCCTGTCCGGGTGGTGAAGACAAGCCCGCTATCCTGCCAGGCATCCCCCGCTGTGGCCCGGTGTTCGTCCTGGCGCTCCCGCTGCGCCCGCAGGGCATCGGCTGCCATCCTGGGCAGGGCGAGCGTGCGCCGGGATTTCTGCGTCTTGGTGTCTCCGGTGGCGCGCACCGAGCGCCATACGGCGACCGATGCCGGGCGCGGCGGGCTGGCGTCAGGGTCGCCGAAGTCGACGTGCTGCCAGGTGAGCGCGCGTGCTTCCTCCGTGCGGATCCCGGTCGTCAGGCACAGCGTGATGTAGGCGTTCATGGTGCCGGAAGAGGCGGCGAGCAGCGCGGCAGCCTGAGTGCGGGTCAGTGACTTGCTCGGCCTGCCGGTCTGCCCTTTCGGGGTGTCGACGAGTGCCGAGATGTTCCGGCTGGCGAGGTCGCGGGCCTGCGCGTGCGTGATCGCCCGGGTCAGGGCCGAGTGGGCCATGCTGACCGCGGCGGTGCTGTAGGTGCGGGCCATCGCGGCGAGAGCGTCGCTGACGGCGCCTGCGGACAGCTCGCGGAGCTTCGTGCTGCCGAGCTCGGCAAGCAGCGGGGCGAGGACATACTCGTTCTTGCTGATGGTCTTGGCGTCGCGGCCGGTCATCCCGTCCTTCAGCCAGTCCTCGGCGGCCTGGCGGACGGTGTAGCCGGGCTTCGCCCTGACTCCCGCGTCAATCTCGTCGTGGAGTTTCTCCAGCCGTTCCTGCACGACGGACTTCGTCGGCCCGCTGACCTTCCGCCGCCGCCGCTTGCCGTCCGGCCCGTAGCCGAGGCTGATGATCCCGCGCCAGCGCCCGGCGCAGCTGCGATGACGACCCGGGTCGCGACAGGGCTCGGTGTGCTCGAAGCTGATGGCGTCCTGACCCCATCCGCGCCTGGTAGGCATGAGCGATACGTTACCGCTCGAGCGGCCGGGATGGGGACCATCCTGGGGACCATCTGCCTGCATACCTGGAGACTCGGGCAGACCCAAGCAGACTCAAACACCCAGGTCAGCTAGAAGAATAGCCAACGTTGCGCCTGGTTATCATGCGCCCGAGTTTCCCTGACACGGAAGAGGTCACTGGTTCAATCCCAGTACCGCCCACCAAGTTGTCGCAGGTCAGAGCGACTGCGCGGAGCCAGGTAGCTCCGGCTGTGTCAGCTGAGTGACTCTCTGCGTGACTATGTTCGGCGTTTCGGGTGCCGAAGATGCTGTCCGTGGCGACTGCGCCACCTTGCAGCACGGGCCGGGACTTGCGGGTCTTGGTGTCTCCCCCGATCCGGAACGACCGCCACATCTCCAGATGGGGCGGGATCGGAGGATCAAACGGCGGGCTGGCCGTCAAGGTGGACATGATCCCAAGTCAGGGCGCGCAGTTCCTCGGGGCGGGCGAGCACCGGTCAGCAGGGACACCACGATGTAGGCGTGCATCCGGGTGCCCTCGGCGGCGGTGAGGACGGCCTCGGCCTGGGCGAGCGTCAGCGCCTTGGACGGGCGGCCGGGCGCGTCCGAAGTCAGTGATCTTGAACCGTGCTGGCGGGCGACGATGGCGGGCGACGATGGCGGCCGACAGGAAGGACCGACAAGGACCGACCTTGCTGGGAAGATCGGGTCTCGGCGTCGCCTGCGACGTGACCGCGGCGAAGCTGCTCACGGGAGAGCCGAGCTGGGCACAACAGGCGAGACCCGGATCATCGAGCACGCGGGCAGGTAGGCGTAAAGGCCAGGAAGCCACGCCGAGATTACAGCGGCGTTAGTGCCGCCTGGCGGCGTGACACGCAGGCGCCGGTAGGACGGAGGGCAGGCAGCGCCCGTCACGGGGACATCACTGCCAGCGAGAACCGCTTCCGCCTGCGCCCCAGGGGGGACCGTTACCGTCGGGGGCGCCGTGATGTAGGGCCCGAACGTGGTTGTGAGCGTGCGGACAGCCGTCGTGGTTGTCCCCGCTGCACTGACCGCGACGAGTGTCGGCCAGCCAGTTAGCTTGCAGGGTGAGATTCCCTTGTTGGTGAAGCCGATGAGACCACTGACGTTCCCGGCCGCGACACCGCCCCGGATCATCGTGATCTTGAGCTGCGCGTTCTGGCAGAGGGCATCGGCAGTGGCGGGCGACGCCGTGGCCGTGGGCGACGCTGTGGCCGGGGCGCTCGTCGTGGGTATCGCGGCTGTCGCGCTTGGCGCCGCCGTACCTGCGCCGCTCCCCCCGTTATCTGCGACTGAGCCACAACCGGTGACCCCGGCAGCAACGGCGGCGACAAGGCCAGCAGCCCACCGGGAGCAATGAGCGCGCACGATGATCATCCCTTTGCCTGATAGCGGTTTGTCGGCAGCGTTTGTCGGCAGCTGTCCGCCTCAAGGCCGCTGGCTGCAACTGCGGTGGGGAGCAGGGGGCCAGGCCAGGCGCGCCGCCGTGCTGCTGGCGGCATGGCGTCCCGCACTGACGCATGTACCGCCAGCGCTCCGCCAGGGAGCCGCATGACCCGGAAGACGACCGCGCCAGGCCGGCACTGCGATTCAGGTGACGCGCGGAACCAGAACTCCTCGGCGCACCCGGCGCGGCGGTAGCCGAACTCCTGGCCAAATAGTCCGGCCGGCCCGGCCATGGCCGCGAAAACTGGGTGCCGCGTGAGGCTGGCGAGCGTACCGCGGACTGGAAGCCACCTCTGCCAGCCGCACAACCCCCGGTAAGAGGCCGGAGCCGCGCTCAGCAACGCCAGCATGATTGAGCCTGCGGCGACTCCGGCGTAGAACCATGGCCGCGCGAAGAACGGTAGCCCCGGCCGCGGGAGGGCGACGCTGGCTAGGCCGGCGGCGAGGATCCACCCTGCCCGGGCAATAACCAGCCACGTCACCGCCCCGGCCTCTCCGTGACGCCATCGGAGGCACCCGCAGCCGCCGGGCACTGCGGCACGGCGGGCGTTCAGCAGCAGCGCGGTGAACACGGCGCCCAGCCCGGCCATCGTCGCGCCTGCCAGCACGGGGAAGATTCCAGCGCATACTGCCGCGCCCGTCGCGCATTCCGCCGCGCCCGCGGCCGCTTCGACGAGCCGCCAGTGGCCCGGCCAGATCCCGAGCGCGCGCCGGATGGCGCTGTCACCATCGGTGCCGCGCACGGCACCGTGCATCTTGGCCGCCCCGGCCGCTACTAGCAGTGCCGCTGCGCTGACGACCATCCCGGACAGCACCTCGGCAGCGCCGGGAACCATTTCAGCCACTTCTGCCGTGGTCCCTATGAATAGGAGCTGACGTTGAAGCAGTGCCTGGCAAAGTTGAGATTGCTCCAGTTACAATCCACATTAACCGTGAGATGACATCCTGGGTATTCAATGTCCTCATGGAATTGCCAGAGTATGACGCGCGTGGATGCTAGTGAGCCGCAGGTCATCGGGGCGTAGGGCGGCGGGTTCCTGAGAGTGTGGCCGCACGCCTGGTCCTCGGGTGTCCAGATGCCGAAACAGTAATGGGCCGAGGCGCTGCCTATGGTCGAGCAGTTGGGATACGGCGAGTCCGGGCTGCAGTACAGGCCGGCATGCAGCACCTGTCCGTGCCCCCCGAAATCGTATCCATTTATGTACCCCGCCCAGCCGTTCCAGTAGTGAAGGCTCAGGGAGGTGGAATATTCCTGGTCAAGCCAGCAGCAGAGAATACCGTTGTCCGGCAGCAGAAGAGGACGCACTTTGTGATACGCGGTAATCATCGCCGACACAAAGGCCTGCGCGTCGGCGAGACCTGTGGCGGAATGGGTGCTGCTCAGATTGTACTGCGCAGGCGCGCTGATGGGGCTCAGGTAGTGACCGCCGCTGTCCCATATTGCCTGGCACTCAGACACCGCAGCATCCTCGAGAAGATAATCCCCAGGCGACGGCGCGAAGTACCGCACCCAGTATTGAGGATGACCGTACTTACTAGCCGCTGGCCAGACCTCCTGGACTCTGCTCGCCGTGTCATAGCCGCCCATGCCCGGCTCTACTCCCGACATCTGGCTCCGATCTTGATGGGATGCGGCATGAGGGGCCATCAGAACACCGCCGCCACGCGCACATCAGTGTCGGCCGTCCCTATCGGCATGAGGGATGGGGTGAAGAACACAAGCTGGGGCCTGGTCGGGCTGACGGCCAGGAGCACGCTGCTGGCCAGCTGGTACACGCCGGTGTAGTGCTCCCCGTGACTGTAGGACGCGGCGAGCACTCCGGTGCGGATGTCATAGGCGCTGAGACCGCCCGCCCCCGCCGGGCCCAGGACGTAGACCATGCGGCCGTCCTGCGAGAGCGCCGCCTTGCCGCACGGCCCGCCGAACGGACCGGCCGGCCTCGGATAGCTGATTACCGCCGTCTCGCGGAACGACCCCGCCGGGTCAGCGATGACCGCCCGCCCGATGGCCGGGTTGTTGATGAAGACCGTTCCGTCCGGTCGTGGTGCCAGGGTGACAGCGCCAGGCTTTGTCGACGGGACGTTGAGTGCGGCGAGCCTGATCTGCCGGCCTTCACCGGAGCGGGGTGAGTAGAGCAGGACTTGGCGGCCGTTGACCAGGCGCGCAATGTGGCCGGTCGCCAGCATCGCGACTGGCTCCCCGCCGGTGGGCCACGGCCCGGGAGCGGGCACGCAGAACCGGGCGGTCCCTGACCCCAGCGGATAAGAAGAGAACCGCGGAACGGGGTCCTGCCACGGATGCCCGTTCCGGGAGCGAACGGCTGCCGCCTCTTTTACCGTCCACAGATACAGGTGACGGGCATCGGCAGCCGCGCTGACCAGAGCGAGGGACGGGGCGTCGGATAGGTGGTATGGCCCTGTGAATGATGCGGTGCCGCGGTCGAAATATGCCAGGGCGTGATGCGAGGTCCACGTAGCCGTCGGAACAGTCATGGCCCGCCCGGTGTGCGGATTTATCTTGCTCACGTTGCGCATGCTCGTCGGCACCGTGATCGACAATACGAGCGCGACCGTCGCGAAATCCGCGGAGAAGACCGGGGTAACCAGCAGAGATGTCGCGGGCGGCAGGTCAGGCAGCTCGAGAGTGCCGCCCGACTCCGCGGTCCCGGACAGCATGTCCACCAGAGTTAAGGTCACCGCCGCCCCGTCGGAACGCTCTTCCGTCGTGATCAGGGCCAGAGCCGACCGATCCGCGGACTGCGCCGGAAGTCCGGCCAGCCGGGTCGCGACCGGCCGCAACGAGACGCGGGCCGGGTGGCGCAGCGCCGGAGGCCGGGCAGCCCGGACCGTCGCCCCGGCCGGATCGGCGGCGCCGGTAACGCCATAGAGAAAGAACGCGCTCCGGATGGAGCCCGCCGAGGCGGCAGCGGGCTCCCGTAGCGCAGAGAACAGGTCCGGCGATGCGATCAACGCCGCGGTGCCGGCGCCGCCGGCCAGTACGCTGCGCCGGCTGATCCGCAATGCGCCCGGCCCCGGCTGGGCGACGCTCAGGCCACTGCCGCGCCTGTCACCTGCTCGAAGCATCCATGGCCTCCGATGTGTGGCTTGAGGTAGGTCAAGCCATTCCGAACACGAACGCGAGCCCAAGAGTCACCATTGAAGCCGCTGCATGCATGTCACGAGATGCCGAGTTCATCCATCAGGTGGGCCTTGCCGTCAGGTAACGCGCTCTGTTCCCTTTAGGTGCTTGTGTCACGCTAGCAGCGGCTGCGCGGAAATTCGGGCTGCGGCGCGCCCGGAAAATACGACAATGCCGGGCCGATCCGCGGATCTCAGGCGTTGTTCCTGGCGCGCCCGCTTCTTGCGGTCCGAGCCATGACAGGTGTGCGCGATCCAGGCCGTGACGTCATGATCTGCACGCAAAATATTTCGATTAGCACATTACGGACTGCCGGCCCGAACGGTGATTCTCGTCATGACGCCGAGCCTCAGGCAGACGCGTGCGCCGGGTGCGGGCAGCCGACGCCCGTGCCGGACCGTGCTGTCAGCGCCACACCGCATGGCCACTGGCACAGATTGTTCATACGGCCAAAGCGCGGGCAGGCGGCGCGGGGTCCGGTTATGACGCTGGGCTGGGGCGTTTCGCTCCTTTCCAGCTATAGGCGGACGGGGTACGTTCAAGCCCTATGACTAACTTCTCTGGCGCGCCCAGGTTCCGGGCGGCGGATTGCGGCAACGGGTTCCAGGTGACCGCGGTTGTGATTGTGATCACCGGAGTAGCGCTGCTTGCCGTGGCTGCCTTCCTTTTGTCCTATGCGGGGATCCGCGAGATCGCGGTGGCCGCCGGGGTTTCCCCTGCGCTGGCGGGACTATATCCGCTGATCGTCTATGCCATGCTGATGGTCGCGTGCGTGGCCGCGCTGGCACTGCGCGGCGCCGAGTGGTGGATACAGGGCTATGCGTGGCTTTCGGTCATGTTCTTCCTCGCTGTGGTCGCCGTAGTAGGGGCCGTGCACGCGGCGGGTATTAGCCTGCCTCAGCAGCCCACTGCTGCCGCTGTGGCGGCGATGCCCTGGGTGCTGTTCCTGCTCGGATTCGGGCTGTGGCTATCAATGCTGAGGCACCTGCGCACGGTCCGTGCCGCGAGCCCGCCAGGCGATCCGGACACTGCGGCGTGGTGGCCCTGGCACGCGGATCCAGACACCTCAGACGTCGCGCTCAGCCCCGCGCAGCTGAAGCCAGCCACCTCCGACGCGGTTTGAGACTCCGGATTCCGGCCCGACGCGCGAGAGGCGCCCCGCATTTCGCCACGTACTGACGGCCACCCGTGCCTCCTGCAACGCGCTGGTCACCCATAGCTGGCCTGCATCGGCGTCAGCGATCGGCTTCGCTTGCGGATTAACAGGGCCACGTCGTGAAGCTCTCGCCGGCGGTCGCAGGCTGCGGATCTACAGAATGTGACCAGAGACACGGCGGCGCGCGGGCATCATTCACGCCGCTGAGGGGTTGTTACCCATGGGTAGGGTCACCGACCTGCCGCCTCCCCCGGGCGCGGTCAAGGCTGGCCCTCCCCTTTGAGCGGGTCGGCTCCCCCGTGCCGACCAGTTCGACTAGGGCCCCGTGCGCCCACTGCGGCGCACGGGGCCTGTCCACGCTGACGGACATGAGGATGCCCCGTTACCGAGATTCCGGGTGCGAGGGGCGATCCTGCGGGTCACCGGGCCTTCGCGACGGCTGAGGCTTAGCGTACCGTTTGTGACTCATGGGACAGTTGTGCCATGCGGCTGCGGAGCGCTGACGGTGACTGGCGGATCGATGTCATCCGCCTGTCCCTCACCGCCGACGGCCGTGACGGCGAGTGGCTCCGGATCTGCCACCGCGGGTTCTACGTCGCAGAGGTCCGTTCGGTGCGCGAGCTGTCGCGGTTCGTCAAGCTTTCCGACCTTCAGGAGGCCTAGCCGGCACGGCGGTCAGGCGGGGCGACGCGCCCGAGTTTCGGCTTGCCAGCGTCCGGCGTCGCCGGTGCGTCCAGCAGCCGCGGCCGCTCGACTGCCCGCGCCGGGGCCCCGGCAGTCCTCCATAGGGTGTCCTCATGAGCATCGCGCCTGCCGCCATCGTCCGGGATCTCGCGCCGACAGGCACCCTGCGTGCCGCCATCAACCTGGGCAATCCGGTGCTGGCCCAGGGCCCGCCGACGGCACCGTCCGGCGTGACGGTCGACATCGCCCGCGAGCTGGGCTCGCGGCTGCGGCTGCCGGTGCAGTGGGTCTGCTCCGATGCGGCGCGTACGTCCTTCGAGGCGATGACGGCGGGGCGGGCTGACATCTGCTTCCTGGCCATCGAGCCCGCGCGGGAGGCGCAGGTCGCGTTTACCGCGCCGTACGTCGTGATCGAGGGCGTGTTCGCCGTACCCGCGGACTCGGCTGTCACCACCGCGGCTGACGTTGACCGCAAGCACGTGCGCATCGGCGTCAAGCAGGGATCTGCCTACGACCTTTTCCTCTCCCGCACCCTGGAGCACGCCAGCGTGGTGCGCGCAGACGACGGCGTGCAGGTGTTCCTGGACCAGGGCCTGGAGGTCGCGGCCGGCATCAGGCAGCCGATGACGGAATTCGTCAGCAGCCACCGCGGCTTCCGCCTGATCGAGGGCCGGTTCATGGAAATCCGGCAGGCGCTGGGCACGACCAGGACCCGCAGCCCGGAGACCATCCAGTTCCTCCGCGCCTTCGTCGATGACCTCAAGGCCAGCGGATTCGTCGCCGACTCGCTTCGGCGCTCAGGCCAGCCGGACGCCACCGTCCCGCCGGCTAGCGCACCGCGGCCCAGCGGTCCCTCCGATGGAGCGCACTGGCCGCAGGCCGGCTGACAGCCGGTCGCGGTTACCCGAATGGTCCGGTCTTGACCAGCTTGCGCGCGGTCTCCGCGTCGGTCGGGCCCTCGCCGAACGACGGGCACAGCCGGGCTATCCCGCAGGCACCGCAGGCGCCTGCGGGCATGACAGACCCGGCGGCCATGCCAGATCAGCCGGTTCGAGGCCGCGGTCCACTCCTGCCGGGGCAGCAGCGCCGCGATGTCTTGCTCGATCCTGCCCGGGTCCTTGCTCGCCGTCCAGCCGAACCGCCTGGCCAGCCGGGCGACGTGGGTGTCCACCGTGACGCCCGGCTTGCCGAAGGCGCCGCCGAGCACCACATTGGCGGTCTTGCGGCCAACTCCCGGCAGTGTCACCAGCTCTTCCAGCGTGCCGGGAACCTCGCCGCCGAAGCGGTCGCACACCCCCTGGCCGAGCGCGATCAGGCTGTTCGCCTTGACATGGTAGAAGCCGGTCGGCTGGATCAGCTTCTCCAGCTCCGCCCGGTCCGCGGCGGCGTAGTCGCAAGCGGTCCGGTACCGGGCGAACAGGACCCGCGTCACCGCATTGACCCTGCGGTCGGTCGTCTGCGCGGACAGGATCGTGGCGATTAGCAGTTCCAGCGGAGAGGTGAAATTGAGCTCGATATGCGCATCCGGGTAGAGCCGGGCCAATTCACGATTGATCCGGCGCGCTCGGCGGACCAGCGCGGTCCGCGACGGGGCAGCCAGAGCCACCGGCCAAGCTTAAACCAGGCCACCGACCTGCGCCGACGCGCGGTTCGAGCGAGACGTGATTCCTTACGAGGGGCAGCTGCATGCGGCGGCCCTGCGCATGACCCGCAACCCGGCCGACGCCGAGGACATGGTGCAGGAGACCATCACCGAGGCCTGCCGCGCCTTCCATCAGTTCACGCCGGGTACCAATCTGAGGGCGTGGCCGCACCGGATCCTGGCCAATACAAGCGCCGGCTGAGAGCCGGGGCACGGGCGTGCCGGTATCGGTACGATTGTCGCCGGAGCAAGTAGACCGTGTCGCTGCGTGATCTGCTCGCCGTGTCACCGCGAGGGAGCATTCATGACAGAACGAACGCTGATCCTGATCAAGCCCGACGGCGTGCAGCGCGGGCTGATCGGCGAGGTGCTGTCCCGGATCGAGGGCAAGGGACTGCAGATCGTCGCGATGGACCTGCGCACGCTGGACCGGGAGAGAGCCGAGGCGCACTACGCCGAGCACTCGGTCCGGCCGTTCTTCGGGCAGCTGGTCGACTTCATCACCTCCGGCCCGCTGGTGGCGCTGGTCGCGGAGGGGCCGCGGGCGATCGAGGCGTTCCGCGCGCTGGCCGGCTCTACCGACCCGATCCGCGCCCCGATGGGCACCATCCGCGGTGACCACGCGCTGGAAGTCCAGCAGAACATCGTGCACGGATCCGACTCGCCAGAGTCAGCGCAGCGGGAGATCGGCATCTTCTTCCCCGGCCTCGTGTAGCCAGCCCGGCGCTCAGCCGGCCGCCGCGGGGAACCCGAGCGCGCGACAGGGCCTGAATTCCTCCGCTGCCGGGAAGCATGACTGTGGAGGAATGACGCATGCCCTGCACGCTGCACGTGGCCTGGGACGAGGGCCTGACGGCCTACGACTTCGGGGCCGACCATCCGATGGCGCCCATCCGGGTCGAGCTGACGATTGAGCTGGCTCGCGCGTTCGGGCTGTTCGGCCGGGCCGGGGTGTCGATCGAGCCTCCGGTGGCCGCCACGGATGTCCAGCTCCAGATGGTGCATATCGGGCGCTACATCGCGGCGGTGCGGCAGGCCGGCGGCCCCGACCCCGACCCGTCCATCCTGAGCTTCGGGCTCGGTACCGAGGATGACCCGGTGTTCTCCGGCATGCACGATGCGTCCGCGCTGGTGGCGGGCGCGACGCTGGCCGCGGCCCGGGCGGTGTGGACCGGCGCGGCCGCGCACGGGGCGAGCATCGCGGGCGGGCTGCATCACGCGATGAGCGGGAACGCGAGCGGGTTCTGCGTGTATAACGACCCGGCGATCGCGATCGCCTGGCTGCTGCTGGCCGGCGCGGACCGGGTCGCCTACGTGGACATCGACGCGCACCACGGTGACGGGGTCCAGGCCGCCTTCTACAACGATCCCCGGGTGCTGACGATCAGCCTGCACGAGTCACCGCTGACCCTGTTCCCCTGGACCGGCATGCCGTCCGAGACCGGCGGCCCCGGCGCGGTTGCCTCCGCGGTGAACGTGGCGCTGCCGGCCGGCACGGCCGACGCCGGCTGGCTGCGCGCCTTCCACGCCGTCGTGCCGCCGCTGGTGCGGGCCTTCCGGCCGGAGATCCTGGTCAGCCAGCACGGCTGTGACACCCACCTGCTCGACCCGCTGACCGGCCTGCGGCTGTCCATCGACGGGCAGCGGGCCGCGCACGCCGCGATCCACCAGCTGGCCCACCAGAGCGCCGGCGGCCGCTGGCTGCTGACCGGCGGCGGCGGCTACGAGCGGCTCCACGTCGTCCCGCGCACCTGGGCGCACCTGCTCGCCGAGGCCGCCGGGTACCCGATCGACCCGCAGGCGCGGATCCCGGCCGGGTGGCGCGAGTACGCCTCCCGCCGCACCGGGCGGCCCGCCCCCGAGCTGATGACCGAGGGAGGCCGGGCCCGGTACAGGCGGTTCGAGTCCGGCTACGACCCCGCCGACCCGGTGGACCAGGCCATCATGGCCACCCGCCACGCCGTCTTCCCCGAGTACGGCCTCATGCCCGTGCCCTGACGCACGCAGGGCCGTCGCCCCCCTGAGGGCTGGCCCAGGGGGGCGACAGGCGCCGCGCTATCCGTTTCGGAAAGGACTACGCGGCGGTGCGCAGCTCGTGCAGGTCCAGCTGGTGATCGAGATTGATGGCGGCGTTGATGAGGGACAGGTGGGTGAAGGCCTGCGGGAAGTTGCCCAGCTGCTCGCCGGTGCTGCCGATCTCTTCCGAGAACAGCCCCACGTGGTTGCCGTAGGTCAGCATCTTCTCGAAGGTGAGCCGGGCCTCGTCCAGGCGGCCGGTACGGGTCAGCGCGTCCACGTACCAGCCGGTGCAGAGCGAGAACGTGCCCTCCGATCCGCGCAGCCCGTCCGGCGAAGCCTTCGGGTCGTAGCGGTAGACCAGGCTGTCCTCCACCAGCGTCTTGTCGATCGCGGCCATCGTCGAGATCCACTTCTCGTCGGTGGGCACGATGATGCCGGTGGCGGGCATGAGCAGGTTCGACGCGTCCAGCACGTCGCTGCCCTGGTACTGCGTGAACGCCTTGAGCTTGGGATTAAAGCCCTTGTCCACGACCTCGGCGTACAGCCGGTCGCGCTCGGCCGTCCACCGGGCCAGGTCGGCCGGCCGGGCCCGGTCGGCGGCGATCCGGATGACCCGGTCGAAGGCCACCCACGACATGAGCCGGCCGTAGGTGAACGGGCGGCGGCCGCCGCGGGTCTCCCAGATGCCCTCATCCGGCTGGTCCCAGTGCTCGCAGAGCCAGTCGATCAGCCCGGTCAGGTCGTTCCAGCCCCGCTCGGCCATGATGGGCCGCACCTGGTCGAGCCGGTAGATCGTGTCGATCGCCTCGCCGTAGATGTCGAGCTGGAGCTGGTCCGATGCCGCGTTGCCGATGCGGACCGGGCTCGAGCCCTTGTAGCCCTCGAAGTGGTCCAGGGTGAACTCGGACAGGTCCGAGCTGCCGTCCACCCGGTACATGATCGACAGCGGGCTGCCGTCCCCGCGCTTACGCTCCTCCACCCGGTTGCGGATCCAGTACCCCAGGCCGTAGGCCTCGTCCGTGAAGCCCAGGTTGAGCAGCGCGAACACCGAGAACGAGGAGTCGCGGATCCAGGTGTAGCGGTAGTCCCAGTTGCGCTCGCCGCCGACCTGCTCGGGCAGCCCCGCCGTCGGCGCCGCGACCATGGCGCCGGTGGGCGCGTAGGTCATCAGCTTCAGCGTGATCGCGGAGCGCTCCACCGCCTCACGCCACCGGCCCCGGTAGCTGCCGCGCGCCAGCCAGGTGCGCCAGAACCCGATGGTCTCGTCCTGCCACTTCTCCAGCTGTCGCTCGCTGAGCTTGGCCGGCCGCGCGGACCTGCCGGACTCCAGCACCATCGCGCCGGTCTCGCCGGCCCGGATGGTGAACCGGGTCCGGAACGTTGTCTCCGTCCCGCTCCATCGGCCAGGTACTAGACAGGGCGACGACCGGCGTGCTGCCGTCGAAGACGACGCCCGCCTCCGAGATGTGCGTCTTGTGCGCCGAGCGGGCGTAGTCGAACCGCGGCTCCACCCGGGCCTGCAGCGTCATCTTGCCGCGGATCCCGCGCACCATCCGGACCAGCCGGTGCTTATCGGTGGCGATGCCGGGCCTCTCCACCGGCATGAAGTCGATGACCTCGGCGACTCCCCCCTCGGACAGGTACCGCGTGACCAGGACGGCGGTATTCGGCAGGTACATCTGCTTGGTCACGTGCTGGCCGGCCGGTGCCAGCGTGAACCGGCCGCCGTTGCGCTGATCCAGCAGGGACGCGAAGATGGTCGGTGAGTCGAACCGCGGCAGGCACATGAAGTCCACGGTGCCGTCAGTCGCCACCAGCGCCGCCGTCTGCATATCGCCGATCAGGGCGTGATCCTCGATCGCCGGATAGTTCATCAGTCCCCCTCCTCGATGACCTGCGATGATCTTGATGACCTGCGAGCGAGCCCGGCGAGCTGACCTCCGCTCGCCACGTTGACGACGGCCCCGGTACGAGCCCCCCGGCAGGCCGGGCCTAGTCCATCGTCACCCCGCAGTCTCGGCCGGCGCCTCACCCTGCCCGGGTGAGACCGGCATCGTTTCCGCTGGCCAGGTGAGACCGGCACGGTTCCCGCTGGCCAGGCGAGACCGGCACACTTTCCGCTGGCCATGGATGAGGAGATGACAGTCCGCGAACGGCCGCCCGGCGCTAGTCGCCGCCACCGCTGGCCCGGCCGGGCGGCATCACTCCCGGCGGGCGATAGCCGGCCGGAGCAGACGGGAACACTGGCGAGAAGCGGAGATCATCCGGTCGGCTGCCGGCTGCCGGATTCGCCGGATATGGGGGACCTGGGGGGGCGCATGAACAGGCTGCTGGAGCGGCTGGGCGGATTCGCGGCCCGGCGGCACTGGATCGTCATTGCCATCTGGATCGTCGTCCTGGGTGGCCTGATCGCGGCGAAGGCCCAGTTCGGCGGCTCTTACGTCAATGACTACACGGTGCCAGGCAGCAACTCGTCCAACGGCCTGAACCTGCTCAACAGCGACTACCCGCAGCAGGGCGGCTACGGCGGCCAGATCGTGTTCCACGCCAGCCACGGCACCGTCGCGGACCAGGCCACGGCCGTGAACCAGGCCACCGCCAACGTGTCGAAGCTGCAGTACGTGATCAAGGCGGTCAGCCCGTTCGCGTCCGCCAGCTCCGGCGCCGTCTCCAGGAACGGCACCATCGCCTACTCCAGCGTGTCCTGGACGGACAACCCGGCCGGCCTGACCACCTCCTACCTGAACAAGCTCAGCAACGCCGTCGCGCCGGCCCGCAAGGCCGGCCTGGAGGTGCAGTACGGCGGCGGCGCGGGCCAGATCGGCCAGCAGACGAGCGACACCTCCTCCGAGATCCTCGGCATCGCCTTTGCCCTGGTGATGCTGCTGTTCATGTTCGGGTCCTTCATCACCGCCGCGATCCCCCTGGTGTCGGCCATCTTCAGCGTGGGCGCGGGCCTGTCGGTGGTCGGCCTGATCGCCTCGATCGGCACCTTCCCGACGACCGCGCCGACGGTGGCCACCCTGCTCGGCCTCGGCGTCGCGGTCGACTACGGGCTGTTCCTGACCGCCCGGCACCGCGAGCAGCTGGACCGGGGCATGGACGTGGTCAGGTCGGCGTCCCAGGCCGAGGGCACGTCCGGCGCGGCCATCGTCATCGCGGGCAGCACCGTGGTGGTCGCGATCCTGGGCCTCTACCTGTCCGGGGTCCCGTTCGTCGGCGCGATGGGCCTGGCGGCGGCCGTCGTCGTCGCGATCACCATGTGCGCGGCACTGAGCCTGGTGCCCGCGTTCATGGGCCTGGTCAAGAACAACGTCCGGTCCCTGCGCGCGCGGGCCGGCGCGCACCGGGCGGGCATCTCCGCGCAGCAGCAGGCCAGGCAGACCGCCACGGCCACCGAGGACCGCCATGAGCACAGCGCGTTCGCCCGCTGGGGCCGGCGGGTCAGCAGGCAGCCGTGGCTCTGGGGCATCGCCAGCGTCGTGGTGCTGCTGGTGCTGGCCATCCCGCTGCTGTCGATCAACCTGGCCCAGCCGGACAACGGCACCAACCCCGCCTCCGACAGCAGCCGGCAGGCCTATGACCTGATCAGCCAGGGCTTCGGCGTGGGCGCCAACGGCCCGCTGACCGTGGTGGTGAAGCTGCCGAAGCAGTCCAGCTCGGCGACCCAGTCGCTGCTCAGCTCGATGACCAAGGGCGTGGCGGGCACGCACGGGGTCGCGTCGGTCTCGCCCACCTCGGTGAACAGCGCGGCCACGGTCGCCGTGTTCAACGCCATCCCGACTACCCGGCCGCAGGCGAACGCCACCAGCTCGCTGGTCAGGACGCTGCGCGACGACGTGCTGCCCCAGTACCACGTCACCACCTACGTGACCGGCACCACGCCCGGCAACGTCGACTTCACCGACCAGATCACCAGCCGCATGCTGATCCTGATCCTGGCCATCGTGGCGGTCGCCTTCATCCTGCTGACCATGGCGTTCCGCTCCGTGGTCATCGCGCTCAAGGCCGCCATCATGAACCTGCTGTCGATCGGCGCCGCCTACGGCGTGATTGTCGCGGTCTTCCAGTGGGGCTGGGGCATCAGCCTGATCGGGGTGCCGACCACGTCTCCCATCCCGGCCTACGTGCCGATGATGGTGTTCGCGATCGTCTTCGGCCTGTCCATGGACTACGAGGTGTTCCTGCTCTCGCGGGTGCACGAGTCCTGGGTGGGCACCGGCGACGCGCAGCGCAGCGTCGCGATCGGCATCGGCAGCACCGCGCGGGTGATCACGACCGCGGCCGCCATCATGGTGTTCGTCTTCGGCAGCTTCATCCTGAACGACCAGCCGGCGATCAAGATGCTGGCGATCGGCATGGCGGTCGCCGTGCTCATCGACGCCTCGATCGTGCGGATGATCCTGGTGCCGGCCATCATGTCGCTGCTCGGCGGGCGTGCCTGGTGGATGCCCCGCTGGCTGGAGCCGGTGCTGCCGCACCTGCACCTGGAGGGCAGCGAGGCCGCCGCGGCAGCGGCGGGCTCCGGGACTGACAAGACCCCGGCGGTGCATGGCTAGCGGGCGCCGGCCTGGCAGCTGGCCGGAACCGGCCGGCCCGGCTGCCTGCCGCGCTGGCGTCCGCGAGAATGGAGCGCCAGCCAGCTGCGATCGGCGGGACTGAACATGCCAGACGAACCACAGGGCAGCCGGGCGAACGCCCACCCGGAACCACGGCCGCCCCGGCCGCTGGAGGTCCGGACCGAGCGGGCCCTGGCCGCGTCGCTGCGGCTCGCCGTCATCCCCGTGCTGGTCCTGCTGCTGGCCGGCCTCGGGGCATTTGTCTACGGGACGGCGCTGTTCGTGCACTCCGTCGGCATCATCCTTGACCATCCTTTCCCGGTCGGTCACCAGGTCGGCCTGTTCCTGCTGGACATCGACCTGTTCCTGATCGGGGCCACGCTGCTCATCTCGGCCGTGGGCTTCTACACCCTGTTCGTCCGGGAACTGCACAGCCGCGGAACCGCGATCATGCCCGCCTGGCTGGAGATACGTGACCTGAACGATCTCAAGGCGCGGGTCATCGCGATGGTCGTGCTGGTCCTGGCGGTGACCTTCGGCGAGGTGATCGTGGACTCCCCCAGCGGCCGTGACGCCCTGTACCTGGGCATCGGCATCGGCGCGGTCGTCATCGCCCTGACCGCCTTCATCCGGCTGAGCACTGCCCATCCGGGCGAGCGGCGCTAGCCGCGCAGCCGGGCCCGCAGCATGGAGGACAGGTCGCTGAGCTCGCTCACCCGCAGTGCCCGTGCGGCCAGCACGTACAGCAGCAGCCCCCCGCTGCCGCCGATGGCCACTGTGGCCAGCGCTTCCGTGGTCCCGGACGGCAGCGCGCGCGCCATCGCCGCGGACACGGCCAGCGCGAAGATCACGCCGGGAATCGCCGCGAGGTGCATCCGCACCAGGCTGGACCGGATCCGGCGGCCGTCCAGGCCGCCAACGCGCCGGCTGAGCACCCAGCCCAGCGCCGCGGCCGTGGCCAGGCTGGACAGGCCGAACCCGATGCCCAGGCCCGCGACGACGTCGGCGGGCGGCAGGACCGCCAGCGCGGTCAGGCTGGCCGCGATCCGCACCGCCATCGCGGCCCCGCCGATCAGCGCCGGCGTGCGGTTGTCGCGCATCGCGTAGAACACCCGCATCTGCAGGTTGAACACGGTGTACGGGAGCAGGCCGAGGGAGAACACGGCGAAGACCACGCCGAGGTAGCGGGCCGAGGCGGCTGACGTGCTGCCATGCCCGAATACGGCCTGGGCCAGCGGCGGCCCGAGCACGGCGAGGATCAGGGCCGAGGGCACCACGAGCACCGACGAGAGCCGGGTCGCGGCCGAGTAGTCCCTGGTCACCAGGCGGCTGGCGCCCTCGGCGGCGTGCGCGCTCATCCGCGGCAGCATGGCGGTGATCACCGACATGCCGACGATGGCATACGGCAGCTGGAACAGCTGCCAGGCGTTGCTGAAGGCGGCGAAGCCGGCCCCGCGCAGCTGGCGCAGACCCGCGCGCCGGCGTCGTTGGCCACGATGGTGGTCACCAGGAACGAGATCTGGGTGGTGACGATGTAGCCGAACATCCAGCCGCTCATCCGGCTGATCTCCGAGACCTCAGCCCGCCGGAAGTCGAAACGGGGGCGCCACCGGAATCCCACCCGCCGCAGCGACGGGATGAGCGCGGCTGTCTGCAGCACGATGCCGAGCGTGGTCCCGATCCCGAGCAGCTGGACCTCGCCCGCCGAGATGCTGCCGGGAGTGCCGTTCAGGCCCGCCGTGGCCACGAAAGCGATCGCGGCCAGGATCACCACGACGTTGTTCACGATCGGCGTCCACATCGGCGCGGCGAAGCTGCCGCGGGCGTTCAGGATCGCCCCGGCCAGCGAGCTCACCCCGTAGAAGAAGATCTGCGGCAGGAAGAAGAACGTGAAGATCACGGTCAGGTGGTAGGTGGCGGCATCGGGCATGCCGTGCCCGTAGATCGCGGTGATCGGCACCGCAGCCAGCGTGGCGATCAGCGTGATAGCCCCGAGCGCCAGCACGCCGAGGGTGAAGATCCGCTGGTCGTAGGCCTCGCCCCGGTCCCGGTGCCGCCTGGCCGCATTGACCAGCAGCGGCACGGCGACGCTGGTCAGGATGCCGCCCAGGGCCAGGTTGTAGACGGCGTTGGGGACGGTATTGGCCACGTTGTAGGCGTCGCCGAGATCCTTGGTGCCGAGTGCGTAGAGCAGCACGGCGGTGCGCAGGAACCCGGTGAACCGGGAGGCAAGCGTGCCGGCGGCCATGATGCCGCTGGAGCGGGCCAGGCTGGCTCCGCTCGCTACCCCGCCCGCCCGGCGAGCATCGGCGGCATCCGTCCCCGTGCCGGGGCCTGCCAGGTCCGCGTCCGGGTCAGCCAGGTCCGCGTCCGCGGCGGGCAGGTCCGCGTCCGCGGCGGGCAGGTCCGCGTCCGCGGCGGGCAGGTCCGCGTCCGCGTCAGCCGCGGGCAGGCCGGTCCTGGCCAGATCCGCGGCAGTTCGGAGCACATCAGCCAGATCCGCCGCGGTGACGAGGACTTCCGCCTCGGCACTGGCCAGATCCGCGTCAGTCACGGGCGCCCCGGTCCGGCTGTCGGCGGCCGTCACCGGTCCCCGCTTGCGCGGGTGCCGGGCCCGATGTGCAGCCGGGCCGGGCCCCGGCGCGGCCGCCTGGCCTGCCCGGGCCCGGTGGCTGACTGACGGAGCTGGGCAGAGCTGCGCCGCAAGGCGACCAGCCGGGCCCGCGCGCCCGGCCGGGCTGCCTGGCCGGCGCGCGCCATGGCAACCTCGTGCGCCGCTACCTCAAGGTGGTCGGGCAGCGGCGCCAGCACCGCGCCCGCATGACGCCGGCGCAGCGCGGCGCAGATCAGGAAGTCCGCCAGCGACGGGTTCCGCGGCAGGCACGGACCGCGCAGGTGAGTGCCGACCGCATTGCCCAGCGCCGCGCCCTCCGTTCCGTCACCGCAGTTGCCGTATCCCCTGACGACCTGGCCGAGCGGCTGCGCGCTCGGGCCGAGGCAGGTGGCGCCGCTGTGGTTCTCGAAGCCGACCAGCAGCTGGCTCCCCCAGCGCACGAGCAGGTCGCCGATGACGCGATCGGCCCGTGCCTCGGTGATCGTGCCGTAGTGACCGCCGAGGACGGCGCGGCGCCGGACGGTCCAGGTGTCGAACAGCCCGGCGCCGGGCAGCTCCGCGCCTTCTCCGGGCTGGCAGAAGCGGCCGAAGAGCTCGTACCCGCCGCCCACGGCCAGGGCGGCTGCCCCGCCGGCCACGGCCTCCTGGATGCCCGGTCCCTTGACCCCGGCGAGGTCGGCGGCGATCAGCCGCTGCTGGGACTCGCCGCCGCTGCCGATAACGATGATGTCCAGCTCACCCGGCCGGACCTGGTCGCCCAGGCGCAGCTCGCGGACCTCGGTCTCGATGCCGCGCCAGCTGCAGCGCCGCAGGATCGTCTCGATGTTGCCGCGGTCCCCGTAGGTGGACATGACGTCCGGGTACAGGTAGCCCAGCGTGATCTTCATGACGGTCACCGGCCCGCTCCTTGCTGCTCGCGCCACAGCTGGCCGACGTAACCCTGCTTGCGCAGCCAGTCCCGCAGCTGCCACAAGACGATGGAGGTCGACACCACCCAGAGCGGCTCCCCGGCGGGGGTGCGCGCGAGCGCGAGCTCGAACGCCCGGACCGGGTCTGGCTCGGTCACCAGGTCGGTGGCCGGGCTGGCGCCCAGCCAGCCGGCGTACTTCAGCCGGACGGCGAGGTCGGCGGCCCGGTTGCCGGACACGACCGCGGCGGGGACAAGGCCGCCGAGCGAATCGAAGTCGACGTCCCAGATCCACGAGATGTCCGGCTGCTTGCCCGGATTGTCGTTCAGGCCGAGCAGCATCCGCCGGGGCTCGCCGTTGCCGAGCACCGCGCGCAGCACCTCGGTATACCCGTTGGCGTTCTTGGCCAGTGCCAGGTACACGTCATGACCGGGCACCGCGACGCGCTCCATCCGGAAGCAGCCGGCCGTGACCTGCTGGATGGCCGAGAACGCCGCACCGGGCAGGCGGCACTCGCTGGCCGCGGCCACCGCGGCGAGCGCGTTGTAGGCGTTGTACAAGCCGGGAACGGGCACGTCCAGCACCGTCTCAGCGCCGGGCACGGCGACTCGCAGGCGCGACGAGGCAGGCCCGAGCAGGTCGATCTTCGTCACCGTGACCCGCGGCTCGGGCCGGGACAGGCCGCAGCCCTCGCACCACCAGTGCCCGAGGTGGGCATAGAACAGGCAGCTGTAGGCGAGTTCCCCGCCACAGCGCTGGCAGCGCGGGAAGTCCGAGGTGGGATCGACGCCGTCCCGGCCGTGCCCGGTGTCGCCGATGCCGAAGTACAGCCGCGGGTTCGGCAGTTCCGGAGCCAGCTGCGCCAGCCGGGGATCGTCGGCGTTCAGGATCAGCGTGGTGTCGGCGGGCAGCCTCCGCAGCGCCCGCTCCAGCAGGGACCGGACGTAGTCCGGCTCCAGGTAGCGGTCGAGCTGGTCGCGGAACAGGTTGGTGACGATCACTGCGGCCGGCCGGGAGATCTGCGGGGCGATCGCGGGCATCGATCCCTCGTCCACCTCGAACAGGCCGATGGCCTGCGGGTCGGCGGGCAGCTGGCCGGACCGCCCCGCGCTGGCCAGCAGGGTGGTGGCCAGCCCCGCGAGCTGGTTCGAGCCCTCGTGGTTAACGATCGGGTGCAGGCCGCCGGCGCGCATGATCGCGGCCAGCATCCGGCACGTCGTGCCCTTCCCGTTGCTGCCGGTCACCAGCACCGCCCCGCGGCGGATCTGCGCCGATAGCCCGGCCAGCGTGCCGGCGTCGATGGCCATGGCGACCTTGCCGGGAACCGCGGTCCCGTTACCCCGCCCGAGCCTGCGCACGCCGCCGCGCGCGGCCTTGCCTGCCGACACGGCCAGCACGCGGCGGGCGGCGGCGGCCGGCCCGAAGCGGAGCGCGTCACTTGCGATCATGGTGATCGTGTCCCCCGAATATCTGTGGCGTCCAGGTACCCGATGTGCCGTGGCCCGGGCGATCGGCGGCTTTCCCGGCCGGGAAAGACATTGCGCAATGCCGGTTTTCGCTACCGGCAGCCGGCCTCCAGCGCCAGGCTTTCGTGGCTGCCGGCCAGATCCTGCTTGCGGGCCAGGAAGAACAGGCTCGGCCCGAGATACATCGGGGCCAGTGAGACTTGCAGCGCATTCTCGGCCGCGCGCAGGACGCGGCCGGGCTTATGCCGCCAGAGCCGCCGCAGGCTGGACACCGACAGCATCCGCTCGACCTGCAGGCCGCACATGGCCAGCTGGAGCATGAGACGTTCCGGGTGATGGCTGACGAACGCGGTGCCGCCCGCGTGCTTGCCCGGCCGGGAGCGGACGGTGGCCGGCGACTCGGTGATGGCGTGGCTGCTGCGGGAGTAACGGTGCCGGGTGACGGCGTGCAGGACATTGGCCGCCTCGATGATCGCGCACCCGCCGGGCCGCAGGATCCGCGCGATCTCGGCGAGTTCGCCGGCCGGATCGGGGAGGTGGCGCAGGACCCGGACCAGCACGGCAAGGTCGACGCTGTCGTCGTCGAAGTCCAGGTGAGCGGCGTCCATCAGGCGTATCTCCACGCCGCTGCGCCCCCGCAGGAACTGCTGCGCCCGCTCGACCTGGAGAAGGCTGGGGTCGGTCAGCGTGACCCGGTCGGCGTAATCGCGCAGCACCATGCTCAGCCGCCCGTATCCGCCGCCCACGTCGACGGCATGACCGAACTGGCGACCGCGCAGCAGCCGCGATATCGCCATCACCTCGGCCATGTGCTCATACTGGTGGCTGGCCCAGTAGCCCATGTCACCGGAATTGTCGTCATGCGGGCTGGCCAGGCCGCTGGCATCGCCGTACACCGTTACCATGCCAGCCTGATGCCCGCAGATCTGTATGGGCAATAGCAATGGCACGAAAACAAAACGCAAAATGACAGCCGGTCCTATCCGGGTATGGCGGTCACTGGTGCTTACGGCCGCGACCCGTGCGGGCCGCGATCTCCTCGGCGCGGCCGGTGCTCTCGCCGCGCTGCTTCGCGCTCGCCTTGATGTGCTCATACTGCCGTTCCCGCTTCGGGCTTGACCCGCGAGGCATGACCGTCACCTTCCGCTACCGCAACCGGCGCCGCGCGGTCGCTCTCAGTCGCGCGTACTACCCCTCGTGCAGCGCTCCATGCCCGGCCGCTGATCACGCGAGGGACCGTCCGGTTATCGCGCGGGAGGGCCCGCCCGGCGGGCGGCCAGGCGGTCACGCGCGGCCTGCGCATCGGCCGGGCGCGGGTTGGCCTGCTGGCTGGATAGCTGCTGCCGCGAACGTTTGGCCGGGGTGCCCGCGGAGTAGGTCAGGAAGATGAGCCCCGCCGCGCGTCTGAGCAGGTAGCACCAGATGTCCGGGTGGTTCGCTGCGCAGATCGTGCACACCGGGCGGCTGCCGCTTTTCTGCTTCTTCTGCGCCTTCCTGGTCAGCTTCTGCTTTATCCGCCTCTCGGTGCGGCTGATCCGGGCCCAGGTCCGGTGGTGGCCGGGCAATATCAGCCGGGGCGATACGCACGTGCATCACATGGTGTTCGGCGTCATCTTCATGGTCATCGCCGGCGTGGCAGCCATCGCTCCCCCCGCGCACTCGGCTGACTGGCGGGCCGGCGCCGCCGCGCTCTTCGGCATCGGGACGGCCCTGGTGCTCGACGAGTTCGCGCTGATCCTGCACCTGCGAGACGTGTACTGGAGCAGCGCGGGCCGGGTGTCGATCGATGCCGTCCTCATCGCGGCCGGGATCACCGCCCTGCTGCTGCTCGGCGCCAGCCCGGCTGGCGTCTCGGACGTGGCGGACTACCGGCGCCTGCCCGGCGGCACCGGGGCGCTGGTGTCGCTCGTGCTGTCGCTCGTCCTGCTCTTCGGCTTCGCGGCCATCACCCTGCTGAAGGGCAAGATATGGACCGGCCTGCTCGGGCTCTTCCTGCCGTTCCTGTTCGTCGTGGCCGCGCTGCGGCTCGCGCGGCCGCACTCGCCCTGGGCCCGCTGGCGCTACCAGGGCAAGCCCCGCAAGCTCGCCAGGGCCGTCCGGCGCGAGACCCGCATCCGCCAGCCGGTGATCCGGGCGAAGACCCGCATCGAGGACCTGATCGCCGGCTATCACGACCGGCCGCCCGGCCCTCGCGGCAGTGCCCGGCAGAAATCTGGCCGGCCGTTATCCGGTGCCGCCGTTATCCGGTGCCGCCGTTATCCGGTGCCGCCGTTATCCTGTGCCGACGGCATCCTCCGCCGACGGCCGGCGACCTGACCGCAGGAGCCGAGTCCCGGAAAGGTTGGGATCATGACCGGTGCAGGCTCGGCAGCGGCCCAGCGCGACCAGGGCCGCGGCGATGCGCTCCGGCCGCCGGATGATCCGGATGCTGACGCCGCCGTCGCGGCGGCCGCGCAGGCCGCGCACAGCGGAGCGCCATCCCTCCGGGACGCGTCCGATGACAGCCTGGACGATGCGCTGCGGGCCATGTCCGCCCGGCTCGGGCAGCACCGGGCCGAGGTGGTCGCCGCCAATGCGGAGGATGTGCGGGCAGCCCGGTCTGAGGGCCTTCCGCAGGCCTTCATCGACAGGCTGATCTTCGATGACGAGCGCGCCCGCGCCACGTCCGGTCAGCTCCTGGCCCTCGCGGAGGTCGCGGCCGAGCCGGCCTGGCGCTTCGTTCGCGACTTGCCCGGCCAGCTGGAATTGCGGGAATGGCGCAGGCCGGTCGGCGTGATCGGGGCCAACTTCGAGGCCCGGCCGAACGTTGTCGTCGACGTTGCATCTCAGCTGATCAAGTCCCGTAACGCCGGCGTGCTGCGCACCGGGTCAGCCGCCCTCCGGTCCGCGGCCGCGCTCACCGACCTGGTGGTGGCGTCCGCCCTGCGCGACGCGGGCCTCAGCCCGGCGGCCATCCAGCTTGTCCGGGTTCCCGGCCGCCCGGCGGCATACGCGCTGGTCCGGCAGCCGGCCCTGATTCCGCTCGTCATCCTGCGCGGCAGCGGCCCGACCACCAGGGCGCTCGCGCGCGAAGGCGCCGTGCACGGCGTCCGGACGCTGGCTCATGCCGATGGCGGGGCCGTGATCTACATCGACGAGTCCGCCGATGAGGCGCTCATCGCGAGGCTGATCGAAGCCAGCCTCGACCGGCTCGGGGTCTGCAACCGGCTGAATCTGCTGCTGGTGCAGCGGCCGGCGTGGGAGACGGCGCTGCCGCGGGTCGCCGAGGTCGCGGCACGGCTCGGCGTGACCCTGTCCCTGCCGCCGCACGCGCACGAGCTCGGCCACGAGTGGGCCCTTGACGCCGGCCGGGAGGCCACCATCACGGTGGCGCCGGCCGCCGACGCCGGCGACGCGGCCAGCATCGCCAATCAGCAGACCTCGGGCCTGGCGGCGTCGATCATCGCGCAGGACGCCGAGGCGGCGCGCCGGTTCCTGCACGCCTATGCCGGAACGGGTGCGTTCTGGAACGCCACTCCCCGGCTGCTGGACGGATTCCGGCTGCTGTCGGTGCCTGAGACAGGCATCAACATAGACGCGGTGCCCGGGCCTCGCGGCCCCGTCACTTTCCGGGACCTCTATCTCCGCCAGTATGTCGTCCTGCCCGCGGCGGCCGGCCAGGCGCCCGCGAGCTAGCTCGCGGGCAGCTCAGCCGCGCTGGCGGGGCAGCAGGTAGAGGCAGGCCGTGTAGCACAGGTACTCCGCCACGATCAGCGCGAGCACGGTCAGGCTGCCTCGCCGGACCCGGCCCAGCCTGACCGTCACGGCGGTGCCCGCGCGGGCGGGGCTTCAGCGTCCAGGCTCATCTGCCCACCCCTCTGGTGGGACCGCCCGGCCGGCTGATCCGGCCTGCGGCCAGCTGCGCCGGACGGGGCGTCAGGTCCCGGCCGCAGCCGGACGGCGGGGGATCCAGCGCGGCACCGCGCACCGGTATTCCAGGTAGGCGCTGCCGAACCGGCGGCGCAGCGTCCGTTCCTCGTAGCCGGTGACGAACAGGTGGAAGAAGACCGCCATGGCGCCGGCGTAGGCCAGCAGCCGCGGCGACATGAACAGCCACGCCTCGCCCAGGACGATCAGCAGCGCGGCCAGGTAGATCGGATTGCGAACCCAGCGGTAAGGCCCGGCCGCGACCACCCGCGCCGGCGCGTCCCACGGGCCGGGAGTGCCGCGTCCGACCGCCGCGAAGTTCCAGACGCACCACACGTAGAGAGCCGTCCCGGCCGCGATGACGCCGACCGCCTCCCATGCGGCCGGAGCGGGCGCGCGCCCGTGGTGCGTCAGTATCCACCAGGGCTCCCAGGCTCCCCCGAGCCCCGGCACCACCACAGTGAACGCGAGATTGCGGACGACCAGGCCGAGCGGGCTGGCCTGCGCGGCCCTCGCCCGGACCGCGATCGCCGTGGCCGGCCGGGACAGGGTGCGGATGCGCTCAGCAGCCGCGGCCCCGGCCAGTCCGAGCCCGGCCCGCAGCCGCGTGCGGTCGCCGGAGCGGATGAGCTCCTCGGTCAGGCTGGCCACCTCCCGGCCGTACCGGTCGCGCCAGGCGCGCGGATACAGCGCCAGCAGCCAGCGCATCCGGCGGCTCATGACGGCTCCGCCGCGATGCGCCGCAGCCCGACCGCCGCGATCCGGGCTGCCTCGGACAGCCGCTCGCGCAGCTGCTCCCGGCCCGCCGGGGTGATCTGGTAGGGCCGCCGGCGGTCCTGCTCGGGCAGCGCCGTGACCAGGCCGGCCTTCTCCAGCCTGGCCAGGGCGCCGTAGAGCGTCCCGGCGCCGAGGCTGACCCCGGCAAACTCCTCGATGTCCTTGATGAGCGCGTAGCCGTGCTTGGGCGAGTCGGCCAGGCTGGTCAGGATCAGGACGCTGCGGTCCGACGACCCGCGGATCGAGTTTCTGGTCATGTGCCGCCTCCCCGACTGTCTCCAATAAGAGTACATCGGAAAGTGTACTAGGACCATCCGGCGGCGGGCCGGACAGCCTGCGCACTGCGGCAGGGATGGCTAGTCGCCGCGGAACACGACCACGGAGTCCCGGTGCACGGCGTGCACATTCCGCCCGGCGCGGATGGCGGCAGGCTCGACCGGGAACTGGCCGGACCTGAAGCCCCCGTCCAGCAGGATGGCCGCGCACAGCTGAGGCTGGGCTGCCATCAGCGAGTCCGTCAGGGCGAAGAGCCTGTCCGGCGAGAACCTGGCCAGCTGTGCCATCGCCAGCCGGGCCGCCCTGGAGTTGTTCTTCAGCAGCTCACGGCAGTCCTGGAAAACGTCGGGATCGGTGATCTGCGACCGCGTCATGGCGTCCGCGCTGCCGTCGCCCTGCGCGGCCAGCGAATGCCGCAGCCGGAAGAGGATCGACAGGGCATTGGTCACCTCGGCCGGGGACAGCGCGCGCAGCAGCCGCAGGATGCTCGACGGCAGCGCGACGCTGCCCCGGCCGATCAGCCGTTCCGGATGCCGGACATCGACGATCTCGACAACGGACCCGGGCTCGAAGTCACCGTCCACGCGCTTGACCCCGGACAGGAAGAGCGTGCTGCCCGCGCGGAGGCTGAGCTCGGCGTCCCGGTTGATGTAGAGGGCACCCACCGAGTAGGCCATGCCGCCGACCCATCGCTCGGACGGCTCCAGGCTGGCGCCGGCCGCACGCACCACCGTTCCCATCCGGGCTCGCGGATTGAGGCTGCGGGCCACCACGCTCGGCTCGCGGGCCGAGCCGATCACGCATTCAACTCCCGAGTACGCCGCCCGGGCAGCCGCCTTCAGCTTCGATCCCATTCCGCCGCGGCCCGCGCCGAGCGCGGCCACGCGAACCGACCTGGCCTCATCGGGAGTGAGCCGGGAAATTCGTTCCCGGAGCGAGGAGTCGCGGTACGCGGCATTGACATCGGTCAGGAAGAGCAATCGGGTTGCTTCCGCCGCGACGGCGACCGCCACGGCTATCTGGTCATTATCAAGCGCCGACATAGGGTCAGCGGCGTCATTGCCGTTGATAATCGGCAGGAGGCCGCGGCCGACGGCTGTCCGCAGCAGGCGGCCCAGATCACCCATGGCACGGGCGGAATCCAGATCGCTCTTGGAGACCAGTATCTGGCAGACCTCGACACCGACGGCCGCGGCCAGCTGCCGGTACAGGGCCATCAGGGCCGGCTGCCCGACCGAGGCCGGCAGCGCCGTTCCCACCGCCGGGGGCAGCAGGTCAGGCCCGTCGTACCGGCCGAGCGCGCTGTTCAGGGAGCTGACCAGCCGGTCGTACTCGCCGGGCGCGGCCGCCTCCCCGGCGGCCCGTCCCGCGGGCGGCGCGCTTGCGCCAGACGTCAGGGCCGCATCCATCGAGGACCTGACCGACTCGATCAGCGCGCGCAGCGCGGGAGCGGCTCCCGCGGTCGGCCCCTCGAAGGCCAGCAGCCGCCTGCCCAGCCTCGCCGCACCCGAGGTGACGAGCAGGACTTCATGCCCGTCTCGCTGCACCGCCGCTATCTGATTAACCAGGCCAGCAATAACGTCCAGGGCTAGCCCATTGCCGCTGGCAATGGAACTGGACCCCAGCTTTATTACCAGCCTGGTCATGAATTCCCATCAGCAAGAGGCGGCGCTGGCCGGCGATAGAATCCGGTATTGGCACGCTGCGATGATAAGTGCTGGAAATCTTATCACGCGAGCCGACTGGGACTCCGGCTGCTGCAGCCGGAATTCGGGTTTGCCGCGCTGCCGCGATCTCGGGCGGAGCGCTCGGGCGGAGTGCTCGGAGGCTCAGGGGAGTGCTCAGGCTGAGTGCTCAGGCTGAGTGCTCGGGCTCAGGGACAGGGAGGACGTCATGGGCCTGTACAGCGACCGGATCCTGCCGCGGATTATCGACATCGCGTGCGGCTCCGGGACGCTGGAGCCGCTCCGGCGCCGGGTCTGCGACGGCCTGGCCGGGGAGGTGGTGGAGATCGGCTTCGGCTCAGGGCTGAATGTCCCGTTCTATCCGGCCGCCGTCACCGCGGTCGCCGCCGTGGAGCCCGCCGACGCCAGCTGGCGGCTGGCCGCCGGGCGGCTGCTGGCCGCCCCCGTCCCGGTGCGCCGGTCCGGCCTGGACGGCCAGGCACTCCCGCTGGCCGACACCAGCTGTGACGCGGCGCTGTCGACCTGGACGCTGTGCACCATCCCGGACGCCGCCGCCGCGCTGCGCGAGCTGCGGCGCGTCCTGCGGCCGGGCGGGACGCTGCATTTCCTGGAGCACGGGCTGGCGCCGGACGAGCCAGTCCGCCGGTGGCAGCGGCGCCTCGACCCGATCCAGCGGCGGGTAGCAGGCGGATGTCATTTCACCCGGCCGATCGCCGGCCTGCTGACTGCCGCGGGCTTCCGCATCACGGAACTCGACGTCTTCTACGAGCAGGGCATTCCGAAGTTCGCCGGCGCGCAGTCCCTCGGCGTGGCGCTCAGTCCCTGGCCGGGTCATCCCGGCTCGCTGCGGCCGGGGCCTTAGTGTGGGATCCATGACGGGCCGGGTGGAGTACAGCGAGCCGCCGGTGCCGGCTTTCCTTTTCGACCTGGACGGGACGCTGATCGACAGCGTTTACCAGAACGTGGTCGCGTGGCGCAATGCCCTCTCCAAGCTCAGCATCGACCTGTCCGTCTGGCGGATCCACCGCCGGATCGGGATGAGCGGGGGCCTGTTCGTGTCCGCGCTGCTGCGCGAGACCGGCCGGACCCTGTCCGAGCAGGACATCGAGTCCCTCCAGCAGGACCACGCCGCCGAGTACCTGGCCCAGATCGATTCCGTGCGGCCGCTGCCCGGCGCGGCCGGGCTGCTGGCCGCCCTGACCGAGCATGATGTGCCCTGGGCCATCGCCACGAGCGGCCGGCAGGTGATGGCCCGGCAGGCCCTGCCGATGCTGGGGCTGCCCGACGACGCGCCGATGGTGACCCGCGACATGGTCCGGCACGCGAAGCCGGACCCTGACCTCTTCCTGGCCGCGGCCGCGCTGCTCGGCGTCGAGATCAGGCAATCCATGGTTGTCGGGGACAGCGTCTGGGACCTGCTGGCGGCCCGCCGGGCAGGCGCGCTGGGCATCGGCCTGCTGTCCGGCGGGTATGGTCGCGAGGAACTCGAGCGGGCAGGCGCCTACCGGGTCTACGCGGATCCTGCCGAGCTACTGGCCCGCGCGGACGAGGTCGGCGTGCGGAATCTGATGCCAGGGACATCCGGCCCCTAGGTATTTAAGACGGCGCCGCGCACAATAGGGCCGCTGAGGAGAAAGGGTGCTGAGGTGGGCGAGCTCACTGTGCTGTCTGACGAGACCGGGGAGACCGGGGAGACCGGGGAGACCGCCACCGGATGCGAGGACCTGCCGATGGGCGGTGATTACAACTTCGTGGTCGTCGCCTGCCGCCTGCCGGTCGATCAGGTTAGCGGCGCGAACGGCGAGACTGAGTGGCGGCCTAGCCCCGGCGGCCTGGTCAGCGCCCTGGAGCCAGTGATGCGCAGCGCGGACGGCGCATGGATCGGCTGGCCGGGCGCGGCGGGCGATCCGCCGGAGCCGTTCGATATGGACGGAATGCACCTGGTCAGCGTGGGCCTCTCCGCGGACGAGGTGCGGGATTACTACGAGGGCTTCTGCAACGCCACGCTGTGGCCGCTGTATCACGACGTCATTGCGCCGCCGGTCTTCCACCGGCCCTGGTGGGAGTCCTACGTGCGGGTCAACCGCCGTTTCGCTGAGGCAGCGGCGGAGCAGGCGGCCGTCGGCGCGACGGTATGGGTGCACGACTACCAGCTGCAGCTAGTCCCGAGGATGCTCCGGGAGCTGCGCAATGACCTGCGCATCGGGGTGTTCATTCATATCCCGTTCCCTGGCTACGAGATCTTCGCCCAGTTGCCCTGGCGCCGCCAGATCGTGGACGGCCTGCTGGGAGCTGACCTGCTCGGCTTCCAGCGGCACAGCGATGCCACGAATTTCCTGCGCGCCTGCCGCCGCGCCGCCGGGTGCTCCACCAGGGGATCGCTCGTCCAGGTGCTGGACGCCGGGGGCCGGGGCAGCGCGACCGGCGGACGCCAGGTCCGCACCGCTACCTTTCCCATCTCCATCGACTCGGCAGCCTTCGAGGAGATCGCCAGGCGACCGGACGTCCAGGCCAGGGCGAAGGAGATCCGGCATGCCCTGGGCGATCCGGACGTGGTGCTGCTCGGCATCGACCGGCTCGACTACACCAAGGGCATCCTGCACCGGCTCAATGCCTACGGCGAGCTGCTCAGCGAGGGCCGTCTCGGCCCGATCGAGTCCGTGCTCGTCCTGGTGGCCAGTCCCAGCCGGGAGCGGGTCGAGCAGTACCGGCTGCTGCGCGATGAGGTCGAGGTGATCGTCGGCCGGATCAATGGCGAGCACGGGGAGCTGGGCAACCCGCCGATTCACTATCTGCACCAGACCTGCCGGCCGGAGGAGATAGCCGCCATGTACCTGGTGGCCGACGTGATGCTGGTGACCTCGCTGCGGGACGGCATGAACCTGGTGGCCAAGGAGTATGTCGCCTGCCGTCACGACGAGTCCGGGGCCCTGGTGCTGAGCGAGTTCACCGGCGCCGCCGATGAGCTGAGCAGCGCCTTCCTGGTCAACCCGCACGACATCGAAGGGCTGAAGGAAGCCATCGTGCGCGCCGCGACCGTCTCGCCAGCCGAGGCCAGGCGACGGATGCGGTCGATGCGGCGGCGCGTATTCGAATTCGACGTGCAGCACTGGGCGGCCGCGTTCCTGGACGCGCTCGACCGTGCGCCCGAGCAGGGCCAGCAGCCCGCCGGCGCGCGGTCAGCCGACGGCTACCGAGAGCACGCCAGCGGCTAGATCACTGCATCCGCCGCCGCCTGCCGCCTCCGCGGGACGACGGCTCCGCCAGCGAGGCGCTCCCGAGCGGATCCCCGGCCGGGCAGGGCCTGCGGCGCGCCAGCCGCCGCGGCAGCCCGCCGGTCGCGCCCGCTGGAGTGACCGCTCCTGGCGCTACGATGTGGGGCGATGAGCAGCACACCAGCATCGGCGGCCGCTGCTGGCGGCTTGCCCGATGCGCAGCGCGGCGCGGTGATCCACACCGAGGACCTCACCAAGGTCTACCCGGGAACGGACTTCGCCGCCGTCGACAAGCTGAATCTGGACGTGCGGGCCGGCGAGATCTTCGGCCTGCTGGGGCCGAATGGCGCCGGGAAGACCACCACCGCGGGGATGCTGACGACCCGGGTGGTGCCGACCTCCGGCCGGGCCTTCCTGGGCGGCATCGACGTCGCGGCGCACCCGGCGCTGGCCAAGCAGCTCAGCGGCATCGTCTCGCAGCAGAACACGCTCGATCGTCAGCTCTCCGTGTGGGAGAACCTGTACTTTCACGGCCGGCTGTTCGGCATCGGGGCCAAGGCGTCCCGGCAGACCGCCGATGAGCTGCTGAAGCAGTTCCAGCTGTCCAGGTGGGCCAAGGCATCGGTCTACGCGCTGTCCGGCGGGATGGCGCAGCGGCTGATGGTCGCCCGGGCGATCTTCCACCGCCCGTCCGTGCTCTTCCTCGACGAGCCGACGGCGGGACTCGACCCGCAGAGCCGGCTCGCCCTCTGGGACCTGCTCGGCGAGCTGCACCGGTCCGGCCAGACCATCCTGCTGACCACCCACTACATGGAGGAGGCCGACCAGCTCTGCGAGCGGGTCGCCATCATGGACCACGGGCACATCCTGGCTCTCGACACGCCAGCCGCCCTCAAGCAGAGCATCGGCGCCGACACCGTCGTCACCGTGAAGACCACGGGTGATCCCGCCCGGCTCGCTGACCTGCTGACCAGCGACGTAGCGGGGGTGGCCCGCACCCGCCAGGTGGACGGCGGGCTGCAGCTGCACATGAAGGGCAATGACCGGCTGGTACCGCGGATCGTGGTGTCGGCCGAGCGCGGCGGGTTCGAGCTCGTCGACGTATCGATCTCCGAGCCCAGCCTGGAGACGGTGTTCATCAACCTCACTGGCAAGGAGCTGAGGGAAGGATGACCACTTCTGTCACTTCGCAGGCGCGGCCGGCCCGGCCCATCGGGGGCGGTCCCACTCGCTCGGTGGCCGCGGCCAGCTGGACGGCCCTGGGCGCGCTCATGCTGCGCGACCTGGTCGTGCTGCGCAAGCACCTGTGGGAGTTCGTGCTGCGGACCCTGATCCAGCCGTTCCTGCTCTGCTTCGTGTTCCTGTACGTGTTCCCGAAGATCGGGCAGGGCATCGGCGGCCACGGCTCGGCGGAGGAATCGGCGTTCGCCACCATCCTGGTCCCCGGCGTCGTAGGCATCTCGGTCATGTTCCAGGGCGTGCAGTCCATCGCCCTGGCCATGGCGCAGGAGTTCGGCTTCACCCGCGAGATCGAGGACCGGGTGCAGGCGCCCTGCCCCATCTGGCTGGTGGCCATCGCCAAAGTGCTCTCCGGCGCGGCGCAGGGCGTGCTGTCGGCCATCATCGTGCTGCCGATCGCCTCGGTGGTGCACGCGCCGGGCGTGCACGCGCACCTGACCCTGCACTGGCTGCTCATCGTGACGTTCATCCCGATTGCCTGCATCGCGATGGCCGGCCTCGGGCTAGTCCTCGGCACCAGCTTCGAGCCGCGCAACATCGGGCTGATGTTCGGCTTCATCATCCTGCCGATCACGTTCCTTGGCGGCACGTATTACTCGTGGACCAGGCTGGCGCCGGTGACGGTCGGCGGGTGGCACTGGCTGCAGACGCTCGTGCTGATCAATCCGCTCATCTACGTGAACGAGGGGATGCGGGCCGCGCTCACGACGGCGCCGCACATGCACCTGTACGTGATCTATCCGGTCGTGATCGGATTCGGGGCCGCCTTCCTCGCGATCGGGCTGCGCAACTTCCGGCGCCGCGTCCTGTCCTGATCCCGGCCCGCCCTGCTCCGCCTGGCCTGGCACGCCCGGCCTGGCCTGGCATCTGATCATGCGCCTTTCCCGGCCCGATTCTTCCGCTTTCCCGGCCTGACTCTTCCGCCATCGGGCGGCACCGCGCCCTGTCATCCCTGGCCGTTCCGGGGCTGTTCCGGGGGGGTCGTCCCGGGTTCGTTCCGGCCAGGTCATCAATGTCATTCCGCTTGGCATACCGCGCGAATGCTTGATATAGTTTGCATCATTAGCCAGACGAGGGAGGACCCATGAACGACACCAGTGCTCTCGGGCAGGAGCTGCTCGAGCAGCTTCGCGACGGTGTCCGCAAAAGCCAGGAGCAGATCCGCAAGGGACAGGACACCGCCACCGACGCGTTCCGGACGCTCACTCATACGGCGCAGGCGCTGCGGCCGCCGATGCCAGCGCCGCGCTTCACCGCCGCCGGGATTCCCGGGCTGGCCAGGCTGCCCAGGCCAGAGGAGCTCGCGGCCAGCGCGCAGCTGCTCGCCTACCAGCTGATGGCGTTCCAGGTCAAGATCGCCGACCAGTTCGTGCAGGCCGCCGTGCCGCTTTTTGAGCAAAGTGCACGGCGGGCCGGCCAGGCCGCTGCGGCGATCGCTCCGCTGATCGCGGTACGACCCAGGTTCACGGCGTCGGTCACCACCATCGTGACCCCCGCGCGCCCGGAGCCCGCCGAGCCCGCCGCGCACGTGGCTGCCGTGGCCGCCGTGGCTGCCGTGCAGAGCCGCCGAGCCAGCCAGCGCCACCAGCCCCGCCGAGGCAGCCGCCGCAGCGCCCGCGGTGGCTCCCGAGCCCGAAGTAGTCACCGAGCCCGCAGCAAGGGCCGGATCCGCCGTGCCAGCGGAGCCCGTCACTGCCGCCGCGCCCGAGACTGTCACCGCGCCCGAGGCTGTCACCGCGCCCGAGGCTGTCACGGTTTCCGAGGCCGTCATCTTCTCCGAGGCTGTCACCGGTCCCGAGACCTTCGCCGGTCCCGAGGCCGTGATCGTGACCGAGACCGTGACCGTGACCGAGCCTGCGGCGCCGGCCGTCCCGCTGGGAGAGGTCGCTCACTCCGACGGGCCAGCCGCAGCAACTCTGGCTACCCAGGCCCCCAAGGCCCTCGTGCCCGCGATCACCGGCCTGAAGGCCGGTGCCGAGGTGGCCCCGGCCCGCGAAGCCGCACCCAGGACCGCCGCACCCAGGACCGCCGGCTCCCGGACGGCCACGCGCAAGACTGCCACCGCCAGCACCGCCGCCAGGACCGGAACGGCCAAGACCGGCACGGCCAAGACCGGGGCCGCGAAGACCGGGGCCGCGAAGACCGGGGCCGCGAAGACCGGGGCCGCGAAGACAAGCACCGGCCGGTCGCCTTCCAGCCGGGCCGCCGCGGCCCGTTCAGCGCGCAAGACCGGCGCGACGGCAAGCGAGCCGGGCGACGCGAACAAGTGAGGAAAGCGGGGCGGGCCGCAGGCCGTGCCCGCCCCGCGCCTCCCCTGCGCCGACCGGCACGCCTGGTCAGCGCCCGTCTGCCGAGGAACGAGGAGACCCGTGAACGAGTCCTGGGATACCCAGCTGGCGACGCTCGGAGCCTTCATCCGGAGCAGGCGCAAGCTGGCTGACCTATCCCTGCGCCAGCTCGCCGACATGACCAAGCTGTCGAATCCCTACCTGAGCCAGATCGAGCGCGGGCTGCATCAGCCCTCCGTCCGGGTTATCCAGCTGATCTCGGATGCCCTGAACGTCTCAGCCGAGACCCTGCTGGCTCAGGCCGGCCTGATCCGCCAGGAGGCCGGGACCGATACGGGGCAGCCGCCCGTGCCCGCGGTCGAGGCCGCCATCCACGGCGAGGAACGGCTCAGCCAGGAGCAGAAAAACGCCCTGATCATCATCTTCCATGGCATGCTTCAAGCCGAGTAATCCGAAACGGGGACACGGGCTGTTTCGGGTCTGAACATCCCGGAAGGCGAACCAAGCACCCTACGGGCGCATTACGATACGTCAGCGTGACTGAAACGAGCCCGGGCGCGGAGCCGCTACCCCGCCGTGAGCAGCCATGGCAGCGTGATCGGGGCACAGGCGACGAGTACCCGGCGGTGCCAGGCGGCCGCACTGCGGACGATACCGACCGGCTGCCGGCCCGGCCGCAGCCCCCGGCTCAGGATCCGCTGCCTCGCCGCGGCGAGTCGCAGCCCCCGGCCTGGGACCCGCTTCCCCGCCGGACCACCGAGCCACCGGCCGCCCCCGCGGCCGCGCAGAGCCAGCCCCTCCCCCGCCGCGGCGACTCGCAGCCCCCGGCTCAGGACCCGCTGCCCCGCCGCGGTGACCAGCAGCCCCAGAACCCGCTCCCCCGCCGCGCCGACCCCCCCGAGCCGGGGTCCGAGGGGGGCGAGGCGCTGCCCAGGCGAACGACCCGTACCCGACGGGCCGGCCGTCACCGCAGCCCGCATCGGCTGTCCGTGGCCTCTGATGCGCCGGCCCTGGTACTGGCGGTACCGGGGACCGCCGCCGCCGACCAGCAGGGCGTGGCAGAGGAGATCGCCGCGACCGCCGAGCTGTCGTGCCCCGGTGTGGACATCCGGATCGGCTACCTGGCCGGCGAGGCTCATTCGCTCGCGGACGCACTGACCTTCGACAGCCGGCCGGATCCGCACGCCGTCGCCGGCGTCGTCGTCCCGCTGCTGGCCGGGCCGTTCCCGGCCATCGATGACCGGCTGGCCAGGGCGGTGAGCGAGGCCAGCGCACCCGTCCTGCTCGCCGCTCACCTGGGCCCGCATCCGCTGGTCGCGGAGTCCCTGCACGCCCGGCTCGCCGACGCCGGACTGGCCCGGCATGCCCGCGCGCACGGCCTGAGCATCGCGACCGCCGGCCATGGCGTGCTGGTGCTAGCCGACGGCGGCGTGGAGGCGGTCCAGACCGCCGAGGTCGCCGCCGTCCTGCTCGCGTCCCGGCTGTCCATTCCGACGGTGACAGCCCTGCTCGGTGACTCGGCAGCGATCAGCCGGGGCCTCGGCCGGCTCCGCGAGGCGGGCTCGCAGCGGGCCACGTTCGCGCCGTGCGTGATCGGCCCGGAGACGCCGCGCCATGAGCTGGACTCGCTGACCGCGCAGTTCGGGATACCGTGCGCGGCCCCGCTCGGCGCGCACCCGGCCGTGGCCCAGCTCGTCGCCATCAGGTACGGCGCGGCGCTGGCCCGGCTCAGCATGGCCGGCTCGCCTGGCTGACCCCCCAGGCTGACGCCCCGGCGTCCAGCCGTCCGGCCGATGCAGCCGACCGGCTCCCGCGGCCATTGACAGCGGCGGCCCGGTGCGCTGAGGTTCGTACTGTGAGCCGACGACGGCTCTTTCCTCATCTCCTGCACCGAGCTCCACGCCCGGCATGGCCGGTGGCTGAGGAGTCTGGTCAGCGCAGCGCGGCGCGAGAAAGGTGACGGCATGAGCGAGTGGAACGCCATGACCTACGAGGGCAAGGACACCATCCTGCGCGTGGTCCGCGCGGAGGCGGAGCGGATGTTCGCGCTCGCCGAGGCGCCGGGCGCCTGGGATGCCCCGACAGCATGCGAGAGCTGGAAGGTCAAGGACATCGTCGGCCACCTGGTCGACACGACCGAGGGATACTTCGAGGGTTTCGAAACCGCCAGGAGCGGCGCTGCCATGCCGGATGCCTACGGCCTCGGGGGCATGCACGAACGGGCCGGCGAGCATGCCCAGGCGTTCGGCGACCTCTCCCAGCCGGAGCTGATGTCCAGGGTGCGCAACGATCTCGACAAGCTGATCGGCATCCTCGAGCCGCTCACCGCTGATGAGTGGACCGGCATGATCGTGCCGCACTTCTACATGGGCCCGCTGCCTGCCTTCTTCTATGCGGCTGGCCAGCTGATGGATTACGGCGTCCATACCTGGGATATCAAGCAGGGCACCGGCCGGGCGCACGGGATCTCCGGCGATGCCGCGGACCTGCTCGTGCCTTTCATGTTCGTGCTCTGGCAGTCAACGATCAGGCCGGACGCCGACCTGACGCCGTTCACCATCGGGGTCAGGGTCAGCGGCCGGAACGCCGGTGACTACCGGATCTCCGTCAGCGATCAGGGCATGAGCTACGAGCAGGGCAATGTCGACGACCTCCCGACCGTGATCGACTTCGATGCCGGCGACCTGGTGCTGACCACCTTCGGCCGGATCAACGGCGGAACCGTCCGTGGCGACGAAGCACTCGCGGATCGCTTCCTGAACCTGTTCTTCCGCATCTAGGACCCCCCGGTCCTGACTGGATGTTTCAAGCACCCGCTCACGGACAGTGACAGCGGGACCTGGTGCGCGGCGGCGGCCGAGCCGTCCCGCATCGTCGCAGGGGCGGCTGCGTCAGCCGTCCCTGCATCCAGTTGACGGGACTGGCACCTGCGCGCAGGCCACGGCTTCCGAAAGGCAGCGCCGCCTTAGCCGGGCGCATGTAACCTTCAGGTCGGTACGTACGCAATGAGATGCCGGGGCGCCGGACACCGTGCTCACCGACGAGGTGGCGCTGACCGCCATCCTGCGCAACATGCTGTCCAACGGGCTGAAGTACACCGACAGCGGCGAGGTGCGGCTCAGCGTCCGGCCTGCCGCCGGGCATGTCGACTTCGTGGTCGCTGACACCGGCATCGGCATACCCGCCGGCCAGCAGGAGCGGGTATTCGAGGAGTTCTTCCAGGTGCCCGGCGACCGCCGGGGCGGCACCGGGCTCGGCCTGCCGTATGCGCGGCGGCTGGCTGAGCTGCTCGGCGGCCGCCTGACCCTGGACAGCGAGCCCGGCCGCGGGACCACGATCGCGCTCCGGCTGCCGCACGGGTCGCCGCGGGCCGGCACCGTGCTGGTTGCCGACGACGATCCGGTCTGGCGGGAGATGCTGAGCGGGCTGCTGGACGGCATCGCCGCCCGTATCATCGAGGCAGCTGACGGCGAGCAGGCCCTGGCTGCGCTCGATGACAGCCCCGTTGACCTGGCACTTATTGACCTGCGGATGCCGACCATGGACGGATACACGCTGCTGGCCCGGCTGCCGGATTCGATGCCAGCCATCGTCGTCACGTCCGAGGACCCGGCGGAGCCGCCGCCCGGAGCACGAGCGGTGCTGCGGAAGGATTAGCTCAGCAGGGAAAGGCTCGCCCACGCGATTCTCCGCATCACCGGGGTGGCTGATGGCTGACGAGCCGTCGGTGGTGCTGGTGGTCGACGACTCCGAGGCCAGGCGCTACATCCTGGCCAGCTGGCTGCGTCGGGCTGGTCACCGGGTGGCCGAGGCAGCTACCGGGGCCGCTGCGCTGGCCCAGCTTCGGGACGCCGATCTGGTCGTCCTCGATGTGCGGCTGCCGGACATCAGCGGCATCGAGGTCTGCGAGCGGATCAAGGCCGACCCCCAGACGGCGGCGATCCCGGTCATCCAGGTGTCGGCGACCGCGGTGGCCGTCGCTGACCGGGCCCGCGGCCTGGGGCAGGGCGCGGATGCCTACCTGGCCGAGCCGATCGAGCCAGAGGTCTTCCTGGCCACCGTCACCGCGGCGCTGCGCTACTACCAGGCCAGGCACCGGGCCGAGCAGGCGGCGACCCGGCTGGCCGCGCTCACCCGGGTCACGCTGGCGATCAACGCCGCCGAGACGTTCGACCGACTGGCCCGCGCGGCCGCCGACGGCGCCGCCGAGATCTTCGACGCCATCGTGGGCCTCGTCGTGATCATGCCCGACGGCCAGCTGCGCCGGATCACCGCCGCACCGGGGCGGCCCGAGCACCAGCGCGGCGGTGCCATCGGCCTGGCGGATAACCTGGCCGGCCGAGTGCTCGGCAGTGGCGCGGGCAACGCGGTCGCGATGATCCCCCGGCAGGAGTACCTGCGGATGGTCCCCGACACCGCGCTGTCCGGAGATATCTGGCTGGCGGCTTCCCGGACCAAGCCCGGCCGGCCGCCGGTGGTGATCGGCGTGGCCAGCGAGGGCATCAGCGGCGAGGTCGACCGGCTGGTGCTGCGCCAGCTGGTGCAGTCCGTGGCACTGGCCGTGGAGGCACTGCGCGCCTACGCCGAGGAGCACCTGGTCGCCCTCACCCTGCAGCGCAGCATGCTGCCGTCGGCGCTGCCCGAGATCACGGGCGTCGAGATGTCCGCCCGGTACGTGCCGGCCAGCGACCAGGCCGAGGTCGGCGGGGATTTCTACGAGGTGCTGGCCGACGGCGACCATCTGGTGGCGGCGATCGGCGACGTGCAGGGTCACTCACTGCAGGCGGCCACGGTCATGGGCGAGCTGCGGCACGCGCTGCGCGCCTTCGCCGCCGAGGGCCATCCGGCGCCCGGCATCGCCAGCCTGCTGAACAGCGTGCTGCAGCGCTACCACCCGAACATCATCGCCACGCTCTGCCTGCTGCAGCTGAACGTGCTCACCGGTGACCTGCAGATCGTCAACTGCGGGCACATGCCGCCACTGCTGGTCGGTGACGGCGGGGCCGCCTACCGCGGCCAGGGCGGCATGCTGCTCGGCACGCCCGTTGACGACCCGCACGTCGAGCACACCGTGCTGCCGCACGGCGGCACGGTCGTGCTGTATACCGACGGGCTGGTCGAGGACCGCATCGGGGCCCTGGACGGCAACCTGGACCGGCTGCGCCTGGCGGTCCAGGACACCAGCGGCGACCTGGACGCCTTCGCCGATCGCGTGCTGGCCGTGTTCGGCCCGCGCGAGGACGACGTGGCCCTGCTGGCCGTGCGCCGCCGTTAGGAGCCAGCGGACTCGGCGAAGGCCGCCAGCTTCTGGATGCGCCGGACGATGTCCGCGTGCACCTCCTCGGCGGGCATCGCGCCGTCGACCACGAACATCCATTCCCGGCCCGCGTAATACTCCAGCAGCGGAATCGTCATGTCGCTGAACACCTGCAGCCGGTGGTCGATCACGTCCCGGGTGTCATCGGCGCCCCGGCCGCGGGCCAGCAGCCGCCGCACCAGCTCCTGCCGGGGAACATCCAGGTGGACGGCGGCCTGCACCTCCACCCCCAGCTCGCGGACCACGGCATACGATGCCTCGGCCTGCGCGACGGTCCGCGGGAATCCGTCCAGGACGTAACCGCCGGCCCTGGCCGCGGCCACCACGGGCTTGCGGAGCATGTCCATGACCAGGCCGTCCGGGACCAGGTCACCACGGTCGACGTAGGACTTGACCTGCTGGCCCAGAGAGGTCCGGTCCCGCACGTGCTGGCGGAGCAGGTCCCCGCTGGAAATATGCGCGATCTGGTAGCGAGCGGCCAGCAGCTCAGCCTGGGTGCCCTTGCCGGCCCCGGGGGCACCGATTAGCAGAAGTCGCATCTGCGTACCCGTGTCACCGGCTCAGCCTAGCGCCCGGGGCACCTGCGCAGCGATAATGCCCGGCGGCGGCCAGCGCCGGGCCGGCCGCCGGCAGCCCCGCCAATCTGACGTCTCGCCGATTAACCCCGGCAGATCAGTTTACGCCGCCACACCCGGGCAGCAACTCAGGACCGAAGCGGATCAAGTAGGGGGTGCGCAGATGCGGTGCAGGCTCCTGATCGGATTGCAGCGGCGCCGGTTTCCCGGCAGCGCCGCTGGCGGGGGAGCTCGAAGGCAGCATGCCGGGAGACTGGCGGCAGCGGTGTAGTGCCAGGACATGAGGACATCGCGGCTGCCGGCGAGCGACTGCCCCGATCGCACGGCCATGCTGCGCTGCTCTACAGCGGGCAGGCCGATTTCCTGACCTCGGTGCTGGAGTTCGTGCGGGAGGGCGTGCGGAACGGCGAGCCGGTGCTGGCCCTGCTCCCGGAGCAGAGTGCCGGCGCCCTGCGCTGCGAGCTCGGCGGCCTGGGTCAGGACGTGCTGCTCGCCAACATGGGCGAGATCGGCGGCAATCCGGCTCGGATCCTCCCGGCGGCCCAGACCTTTGCCGCGGGGCGGCAGGTCCGATGCGTCTGGGAACCGGCCTGGCCGGGACGCTCGGACGCCGAGGTATGCGAGATTGCCCGGCATGAGGCCGTGTCCAATCTGGCGCTGGCCGGCGGCAGCGTGACGGCGCTCTGCCCCTACGATGCAGCCGGGCTGCCATCCCCGGTGCTGGAGTACGCCAGGGATACCCATCCGGACGTCATCGAGCACGGCCAGCGAGCGGTCAGTTCCTCTTACCTCGGGCCGGCCCGGATCCCGGCGCCCTGCCGGCAGCCGCTTCCCGCACCGCCCGCCGCGGCACCGCAGCTCCAGTACGACCTGGACCTGCGGCCGGTCCGCGACTTCGTGTCCGGTTACGCGAGCGGGGCCGGGCTCTCCGAGGCCAGGCGCGCCGATCTCGTGCTCGCGGCCGGCGAGCTGGCCGCCAACACGCTGCGCCACACCGCCGGAGGGGGCACCCTGCAGCTCTGGCAGGACGAGCACGAGGTGCTCTGCCAGGTCACCGACGATGGCTGCATCGCCGACCCGCTGGCCGGGTTCCGCCGGCTGCCGCCAGATTCGCTGGGCGGCCACGGGCTGTGGCTGGTGAACCAGGTCTGCGATCTGGTCGAGATGCGCTCCGGCTCCAGGGTCGACGGGACGGTCGACGGGACGATGGTGCGGCTGCACATGCGGCTCCCGGCGACCGGGCCGGCTCAGTCAGCCAGCGCCGCCTCCGCGTCCCATTCCCCGGCCGGATGACCGCCGGGCAGCCGGTGCCTGGCGACCCGCGCCGTCGGCGTCCGCGGCAGCTCGCTGATCTGCTGCCAGTACCGGGGCACCTTGAAGGCGGCGAGCCGCTGCGCCGCGAACGAGCGCAGCTCGGCGAAGTCGGCGCGCTGGCCGGCGGCGGTTACGATGAAAGCCTTGACCTCCTCCTCGGACAGATCCGACGGCACGCCGGTGACGGCGCACTCCAGCACGGCCGGGTGGGCGGCGAGCACCTCTTCCACCTCCAGCGGTGACAGGTTCTCGCCGCGCCGCCTGATCACTTCCTTCAGCCGGGACACGAACGTGTAGGTACCGTCGCCGTTCACGGTCACCAGGTCACCGGTGCGCAGCCAGCCGCCGGTGATGGCCTCCGCCGTTTCCGCGGGCATCCCCCAGTAGCCTGGTGTCACGACCGGGTTGCGCAGCAGCAGCTCACCGGTCTGGCCAGGACCGAGGTCGCGGCCGTCGGCCGCCACCACCCGCGCCTCGTTGATCGTGCCGAGCACCGGATGCTGGCGCGCCGAGCCGAGCGTCCCGTACGGCCGGGTGCCGCGCGCCCAGATGAGCCCGTACGGCGATTCCGACATCGCATAGCCGACCACGATCCGCAAGCCGAACCTGGCCTCCATCTCCAGCTGCCGGTCGCGCTCCGGCGCCGGCCCCGTATAGCAGAGCCGCAGCGGGGTGTCGGCATCGTCGGCCCGCGCTGGCTGGCGCATCAGGATCTCGAGCATCGCCCCGATCGCGTTGAACTCGGTCGCGCCATGCCGCCGGGCCGCATCCAGGAACCCGCTGGCCGAGAACCGGGGGATCAGCACCAGGCCGGCGCCGCAGGCGAGTGATCCCATCACCGAGTAGGCGGGCGCGTTGACATGAAACAGCGGCAGCGTCGTCATCAGCCGGTCCGCGGCGGTCAGCTCCATCCAGTCGGCGAATCCCTCGCCGGCCATCGCGTAGGCGCGGTGCGTCTGCATGACCAGCTTGGACCGCCCGGTGGTGCCGGAGGTCGGGATGAGCACGGCGAGGTCATCCGGCCGTACCGGCGCGCCCGGCAGGGGGGCGGCACCGGCGAGCGCGGCCAGCCGGGCAGGCTCAGGCCAGCCGTCCGGCACGAGGTCCGCCGCGTCCAGCATGTCCGGGCCGCCGGACTCCCCCCGCGCCTGGCGGGCCAGCCCGGCGAGATCGGCATCGGTGATGAGCGCGCGCGGCTGGGTCTGCCTGATCAGCCCGGCCAGCTCCGCCGGGGTGCTGCGCGGGTTGACCGCGACGGCCACCGCCCCGAGCGCGGTCAGGGCCAGCCAGCAGAGCAGGTACGGCGGCGTGGTCCTGGCCGTCAGCATGACCAGGTCGCCGCGCCGCACGCCAGCCGCCGTGAGCGCCGCGGCGGCCGCGGCGGTCGCGACCGCGGCGCCGCCGAAGGTCAGTGATCCCTCGTCGCTGCGGATCCAGGTGCCGTCCGGGTCGCGCTCGGCGGCGGCGGCCAGCAGCCCGGGGATCGTGCCCGAGTAGTCCCGGCCGGCTGTCATGGCCATGACGATACGTGCCGGTCAGTGCCCGGTGCCGCGGCCGGAGCGGGATCCGGGCGCGGCGGCAGCCCGCGGGCCAGCACTTCCAGCAGGTGGTCGAGGACGTCGTCGGGCACCCGGCCGCCGGCCGTCCACTCGGCCCAGCGCATGCCGATGAAGTTGCCGAGCCCGGCGTACAGGTACGCGATGACCTCCGGGTCGTAGTGCGCGTCCACCTCGCCCGCAAGCTGCGCGGCCCGCACGCCGCGCGCGTAACCGCGGGCCAGCCGCTCGTAGTACTCCTGGAACAGGCCCGGCGCGACGAACTCCGCCTCCCGCACGATCCGGTGAATCCACGGGTGCTGCGACGCCAGGTCGAAGTAGGCCCGGAATGCGGCCCGCTCCCTGGCCCGCTGATTCGGCTCCGCCTCCTCGATGGCGGCCGCCATGGCCGTCCGCAGGTCGGAATTGATCCGCCGGACCACGGCGGTGAAGATGCCGACCTTGGAGTCGAAGTGGGCGTAGAAGCTGCCCGTGGCCATGCCTGCGCGGGCGCAGATGCCCGCCACGGTGGTGCGGCGGTAGCTGCGCTCCCCGAACAGCCGCTCGGCCGCGTGCAGCAGCCGCTCGGCGGGCGGCCGGTCATCGCCGGCGGGTGGCCGCCGGTTCGCCGCGGCCCTCACCATGGCAGCTCCAGCCTTGCCTTCGAAACGGATTCGCCCGCCGCCGCGGGACCGCAGCCACCCGTCCCGTGCTGCCCGCGCCGGCCGCCCGCGAGCTCGCGGGCGGCCGGCGCGGCGTGCCTGGTCAGGACGTGCCTGGTCAGGGCGACGGGATCCCGCTGCTGGGCGCCGCGGGCTGCGGCGTTGAGTAGGTCGTAACCGGACTGGTCGCGCTGGTGCCAGTGGTCTGGACCGGGCCGAGCGCGACTTCCACGCCGTTCTTGATCACGCCTACGAAGCCGCCGGTGAAACCGTTGTGATTGGTAGCCGAATAGGCGTACGGCGTGAGGCCCACGGCCTGCGGCAGCCCGCCGTTGATCGCGTTGACCAGGTCCTGCCGGGTCGGATTGCGGCCCGCCTTGAACATGGCCTGCACGAACGTGTAGGCGACTCCCATCCCGTAGAGCACGTTGAAGTCCAGCGGCAGCTTCGGAACGTACTGCTGGTGGATCTTGGTAAAGAGCTGGATCCAGCTGTTGCTCGTGTCCCCGAGCGACGGGAAGTAGGAATCGGTGATGATCCCCTGGGTGAGCGAGCTGCCATTCACCGTCGCGCCGCCCTTCTTGGCGAACGCCTCCAGCAGGCCGGCCAGAGTGGTGGGGTCAGAGCCCACGCTGCTGACCACGAGCTGGGGCGTGTACTTGAGCGCCAGGCCGTTCAGCTCGAGCAGCGCGGTGAAGGCCGGAACCGAGAACGAGATGACGACCTGCGCGCCCGCGGCCTTGAGCGCCGCGACCTGCGGTCCGATGGCGATGTTCGTCGCAGCATAGGGCTCCTTGGCGACGATGTCCTTGGCCGGGAGCTCGTAGTCCAGGCCCTTGACGCCATCCTGGCCGAATTCGTCGTTCTGGTAGAAGACGCCGATCTTCTTGCCCGCGAAATGCGTCTTGACGTAATTGCCGAGGATCTTGCCCTCGCGCACGTAGTCGAGCTGCCAGCCGAACGTGTACGGCCACGTCGATGGCGAGTTCCAGCACTCGCAGCCAGATGCGACAAACACATCCGGCACCTTCTCGCTGTTCAGGAACGGCGCCACCGCCAGGTGAGTGGGCGTGCCCAGCCCGTCGAAGATCGCGTAGACGTTGTCCTGCAGCACGAGCTGATGGACGACGCTGGTCGTCAGCGTCGGGTCGTACTGGTCGTTGAGGTACTTGTAAACGATCTTGCGGCCGTAGATGCCGCCATGAGCGTTGACGTACTGGAAGTAGGCGTTGGACGCCGGGGCAATCTCGTCATAGCCGGGCGCGGCCACGCCGGTCAGCGGCTGATGACTGCCGATCGTGATCTGCGTGGACGTGATGCCAGGGGCCGAGGCGGTGAGTGCCTTGCTGGAGCTACTCGATGATGAGCCGCTGGAGCCGCATGCGGCCGCCAGCATGGCCAGGACCGCTATCCCGGCCACCGAGGCCAGGCCTTTCCTATGCGTTCCGTTCATGTCTTGCTTTCCTCCTTGTGATCACTGGCCGACGCGTGCCGGCGCAATGCGCTGAGTGGAGTGGTGGCAGCCGGGGCCGTCGGCCCGAGCAGGCGGCGGAGGGCTCCCTGGATCCCGCCTGGGAACGCGAGCATGACAGCGATCAGGACCAGCCCGTACGCGGCGATCGGCACACTCGAGCTGGCCGCGCTGGACAGGCCATGGCTGCTGGCCACGTTCGACAGGTAGCTCGGCACCAGGACCAGCAGCAGGCTGCCCCAGATCGCGCCAGCCAGGCTGCCCAGGCCGCCGATCACGGCCGCGGTCAGCAGGCCGATCGAGAGCGTGAGCGTGAAGGCGCCCGGCGAGGCGATCGTGGTCACCACACCGAACAGGGCGCCGCCCAGGCCGGCGCAGGCCGCGCTGACGATGAACGCGAGCACCTTCAGTCGGGCCACGTTCAGGCCCGCCAGCGAGGCGGCCACCTCGTCGTCGCGGATGGCCCGCCAGTTGCGGCCGATGCCGCTGCGCATCAGGTTGGCCAGCAGCACCAGCACGACCAGGGCCGCGGCGATGCCCAGCCATGCCTGCCAGCGGGTGAGCGGGAAACTGACGCCGAGGAAGCCGGGGACGGTGGCGGCGACCGGCAAGCCCTGATCACCGCCGAGCACGCTCTGGTAGGCCTCGGCCACCGAGGGCAGCGCCACCGCGAGCATGAGAGTCACGCCCGCCAGGTAAGGGCCGCGCAATCGCGCCGCCGCGATGCCGACGATGGCGCCCGCCAGGGCCGTTGCCAGCGTGGCAACGATGAGCACCAGCCAGATCGGCCAGGCGGCCTGATGCTGCAGGATCAGTGCGGTGGCATAGGCGCCGACGGCCATGAACGCGCCCTGCCCGATGGAGATCTGGCCGCTGATCCCGATCAGCACGGTCAGCCCGGCCACCGCGACGACGTAGGCGGCGATCTCGGCCATCTGGTAGTCGCGATAGGCCGACAGCCTCGTCGCCAGGAGGAACAGCACCACGCCCGCGACCAGCGCGGTAAGGACGTGCCGCAGCAGGGTCATCGTCACACCCGCCGGACTGCGGCTGAGGAGAACAGGCCGGACGGCCGGACCATCAGGACGATCACCAGGGCGGCCAGGCCAGCCAGCTCGACCACGTCGCTGCCGATATAGCCGCCGACGTAACTGAGCACGACGCCGAGCATCAGGCCGCCGACCACCGCACCGACCGGGCTCTCCAGGCCGCCGATGACCGCCGCGGTAAAGCCCAGCACGAAGATCGCGTCCATGCTGTTCGGATACAGGAAGGTCGACGGCGTGACCAGCAGGCCGGCCAGTGCCCCGAGCAGGCCGGCCAGTGCCCAGCCGAGCGTCAGCATCCGGCCTACCCGCACTCCGAGCAGCCGGGCCACATTCGCGTTGAAGGCTGACGCCCGCAGCCGCAGGCCGACCGCGGTGAACCGGAAGAGCAGCGCGAGGGCAGCCGCCGCGGCCAGCACGGCAATAGCGGTGAAGATGTCAGCGGGCGTGATGCCGAGGTCGACCGACCCGATGCTCAGCCCGGCGATCGAAAAGGCAGCCGGGAACGACTTGAACTGGCCACCGTAGATGATGCCGGCCAGGCCCTCGAGGAAGATCAGCAGCCCGATCGTGACGATGACCGAGTTCAGCGGCGGCTTCCCGAACGTCGGGCGGACGACGGACTGCTCCAGCACGGCGCCGAGCACCAGGCCGGCCAGCAGGGCCAGCACGAAGCCCAGCCAGTAGTTGTGGGTATGGCTGATCACGATCCAGGCCACGTAGGTGGTGAACATCGCCATCGCGCCCTGCGAGTAGTTGAGCACCCTGGTGCCGCGCCAGACCAGCACCAGCGAGAGCGCGATCGCGGCGTAGATCATGCCGGTGGCGATCCCCCCGAGGGTGAACTCAAGGAACTCCTGCATGCGCGACCTTTCTAGAAGCCCAGATAGTGCCGGCGGAGCCCGACGTTGGCGGCGAGCGCCCCGGCCTCAGCCTCAGCCACGACCTTGCCCTGATTGAGTACGACGCCCTGGTCAGCGATCGCGAGGGCACTGCGGGCATTCTGCTCGACCAGCAGGACGGTCAGCCCGCTGTCGTCGCGCAGCTGCCGGATCAGCTCCATGACCTGGCTGACGATCTTGGGGGCCAGCCCGAGCGATGGCTCGTCCAGCAGCAGCGCCCGCGGCGCGGTCAGCAGCGCCCTGGCGATCACCAGGATCTGCCGCTCGCCGCCGGACAGGGTGCCTGCCAGCCGGCGGCGCCGGTCGGCCAGCACGGGGAACCTGCGATAGGCATCCGCCAGCGCCGCGGCCCGGTCCCGTGCGGTCCGCAGCAGCAGGCCGAGCCGCAGGTTCTCCTCGACGGTCAGCTCGATGATGACGCCCTGGCCCTCCGGCACATGCGCCACGCCCGCACGGGCGACGTCCTCCGGGGCGCGCCGGACCAGGCTGTCGCCGTCGAGCAGGATCCGCCCGGACCTGGGCCGGATGACGCCGGAGATGGTGCGCAGCAGGGTCGTCTTGCCCGCGCCGTTGGCGCCGAGCACGGCGGTGATCGTGCCCGGCATGGCGGAGATCGAGACGCCGTCCAGCACGAGCACGTGGCCATAGCCGGCCACGATGCCGTCGGTCACGAGCGCGGCGCCGTCAGCCATCAGCGGACTCCCCGTCCGGTGGCGCCGGCGCGCTGTCCGATTCCGTGCCATCCGGGGCCGGCGCGGCCGCCGCCCTGACGTCCGCCGCCGTTGCGCCCGCGCCCGTTGCGGTGACATCGGCGCCGTTCGCCGAACTCTCGGCACCGAGATACGCGGCCGTCACGGCCGGATCAGCCTGGACCTGCTGCGGCGTGCCCGCGGCGATCAGCTTGCCGAAGTCGAGCACGAAGATCTTCTGGCAGATGGACATCATCAGGTCCATCCGGTGCTCGATCACCGCCACGGTCGTCTCCCGGGCCAGCTCGCCGATGAGCTCGCCCAGCCCGGGCAGCTCGCTTTCGTCGAGCCCGCTGGCCGGCTCGTCGAGCAGCAGCATTGCTGGCTCGGCGACCAGTGCCCTGGCCAGCGCGACCCGCTTGCGCGGGCCGTGCGCGAGCGTCTCGGGCATGCTGTCCGCGAGGTCGGCCGCGCCCACCCGGTCCAGGGCCTGCAGCGCCCGCTGGCGGAGCCGCCGCTCGTCGCGGTCCGCGAGGCCGGCGAAAGCCGTCCAGAACCCGGCCCTGGCGTGACTCGCGGCCCCAACCATGACGTTCTCGGCGACCGACAGGCCGCGGAACAGCCCGACGCCCTGCAGCGTGCGGGCTATGCCCAGCGAGGCCAGCCGGTGCGGGCGGAGCCTGGTCAGTTCCCGCCCGGCGAAATGAATCGTGCCCGACTGGGGCCGGACAAAGCCGCAGAGGACGTTCAGCAGCGTGGTCTTGCCGGCCCCGTTGGGCCCGATGATTCCGGTTACCTCGCGACTCGCCGCGGTGAGCGATACGTTGTCCAGAGCAGTAAGCCCGCCGAAACGCACCGTGATGCCCCGGATGTCCAATGAACTATCATTCATCGGCCGATTCCTAGGTCCGGGAGCACAGCTGCCGCGGTTCCGAACCAGAGTTCACGCACGAACTGGCTGCGCGCAAGCCTCTGTGCCAATCTTGGCCAAACCGATACCGGTGCAGCAGACCCTCAGCAGACTCGGTGCTGGCCCGGAGCCAGACCCGGCAGCAGCAGAGCCGTGCACCGGTTTGCACCGGGATGCGGTGACCGTGACGATGGTCTGATGACTCAGACCGACAGCCCGGACCGGGATCCGGAGCGGGCCCGCGATCCGGACGCCGGCGCTCGGGGCGAGAACGGCCCGCCGCCGGCCTGGACCCGAGGGGTCCGGAACCTGGCGGTCATGACCGGCGCCGGGATCTCCACCGATTCAGGGATCCCGGATTTCCGGGGACCGCAGGGGGTGTGGACGCGGAATCCGGGCGCCGAGAAGCTGTCAACGTTCCAGGCGTACCTCGCCGACCCGCAGGTGCGGCGCCGGTCCTGGCAGGCCCGGCTGGCCCACCCCGCCTGGAGCGCTCAGCCCAATGCGGCGCACCAGGCGCTGGCCAGGCTGGCCGGCAGCGCTATCGACACCCGCGTGATCACCCAGAACATCGACGAGCTGCACCAGCGGGCCGGCACGCCCCCCGGCCGGGTGATCGAGCTGCACGGGACGATGTTCGCGGTGGTGTGCACCGGCTGCGGTGAGCGCACCCCCATGGCTGACGTGCTGGCCCGGGTGCGGGCAGGCGAGGACGACCCGCCGTGCCCGCGATGCGGCGGAATACTGAAGTCGGCGACCGTCATGTTCGGCCAGCCGCTTGATCCGCAGACTCTCCAGCAGGCCGCCGCCGCGGCGTCGGGCTGTGACCTGTTCCTGGCCATCGGCAGCACGCTGACCGTTGAGCCCGCCGCCTCGCTCTGCGCTGTCGCCGTACGGGCAGGGGCCAGGCTCGTGATCGTCAACCGGGACCCCACCCCGTACGACCCGGCCGCGCTGTCGGTCATCCGTGAGCCCATCGGGACGGCCGTGCCGCGCATCGCCGGCCAGCTGCTCACCGCGGCCTCAGCCGGCTAGCCGCCGGCGCATGCCGCCACGGCGGCGGCCCCGCCTGCGCCAGCGCGAAGCCCGCAGTCAGCGCAGTACTCGCTGCTCCACCGAGCCGTCGCGCCCGATCAGGACCATGGCCACCAGTTCCGGCGGGAACAAGCCGTGCGCGACCAGGCCGGGAGTGGCCGAGAGCCGGGCGGCCAGCTCGGCAGGATCATCGAATGCCGCGGTGTAGTCACCGATCACCCCGCCATCGGGACTGCGCGGCACATCGCGCAGCGTCACCGAGCCGAGCAGCCGCAGGGTGGCCCGCAGGCCGAACTCCATCAGCTCCACCGGGACCGGCGGGCGCAACGCGGCGACCGGCTTCTTCGAGTCCCCGATGACGATGAACCTGCTCGCGGCGGCGGCGACGATTTTCTCCCGGGTGTGCGCCGCTCCGCCGCCCTTGATCAGCCAGCCGTCCGGCGTGACCTGGTCGGTGCCGTCGATGGTCAGGTCGAAGTGGTCGATCTCGCCGAATGACTCCACCGCCAGGCCGAGATCACGCGCCATCTGCTCGGTCCGCGGCGACGTGGCCACGCACCGGATCGACAGCCGCCGCCGCGCCAGCGCAGGCAGCAGGTAGCTGACGGTGGTGCCGGTGCCCAGGCCGACGGTCATGCCATCCGTCACCAGCTGCGCGGCAGCCTCGGCGGCCGCTCTCTTCTCGTCGTCGACGCTCACGCTGTTCAGTCTCCCGGGGCCCGGGCCGCCGCCGGGCTGATTCCTGGCAGTGCCGGCCCGCTTCCGCGCTGCCGCTGATCGGGGACGGGCGGTGCGGGCGGCGGCCGCGATGCTGCCATGATGGCAGAGTGCAGGATGATCTACCGTCGGCTGCTCCCCGCCGAGAGCGGCTGTGGCGAGCGGCCGAGGCCAGGCACGTCCCGCTGCGTGCCATCCTGACCACTGTCGCTGTCGTGGTCGTGGTCTACCTGGCCGGGAAGCTGCTCTACCGGCTCCGGGACGTGATGCTCCTGATTCTCGTCGCCGGCTTCATCGCCCTGATCCTGAATCCGCTGGTCGTGGCGCTGCAGCGGTGGCGGATCCGGCGGCGCGGCTGGGCCGTCGCGATCGTGACCCTGTGGGGTCTCATCGTCTTCTTCGGGCTGGCCCTGGCCTTCGGCTATCCGCTGGCCAACGGCATCACCCATCTCGCCCATGCCCTGCCGTCGTACGTGAACGACGCGGAGCACGGCCGGGGACCGCTCGGTCACCTGGTGCGCAGGTACCACATTCAGTCGTGGATCCAGAAGAACATCCCCAAGCTCGAGAGCCTCGGCCAGGGCCTGGCCAAGCCGGCCCTCACGCTCGGCAAGGGCGCCGCCACCCTGCTCATCGCGCTGCTCACGATCTTCGTGCTGGTGGTGCTGCTGCTGCTGGAGGGCCCCCGGACGCGCGGCCTGCTCGGCATGATGGTGCCCGCCCGGGCAGAGCGCTACTCGCGGATAGCGCACGAGGTCAACCGCTCGGTCACCGGGTACATGCTGGGCAATTTCCTGACATCCATCATCGCCGGCCTCGTCGTCCTGGCGACCCTGCTCGCACTGGGCGTTCCGTTCGCCTTCCTGTGGGCGCTATGGGTGGCCCTGGTGGACTTCCTGCCCATGATCGGCGGTGCGCTGGCCGGCATCCCGACCGTGCTGTTCGCCGCCGGTCATTCGCTGACGGCCGGCATCGTCACCCTGGTCGTCTTCCTCATCTACACCCAGCTGGAGAATCACGTGCTGAATCCGCTCGTGATGAGCCGCACGGTGCGGGTCAACCCGCTGCTGGTGCTGCTGGCCATCCTGATCGGGGCGTCGATCGGCGACTGGCTCGGCGGGATCTTCGGCGGCTTTGTCGGCGCGCTGCTGGCCATCCCCGCGGCCGGCGCGATCCACGTGATCGTGCGCGAGATCTGGCGGGCCACCGATCCGGCAGACCCTGCCGCAGCGACCTCCGGGGCGGCGACCTCCGCGGCAGCCACATCCGGGGCGGCGACCTCCGGGGCAGCGACCTCCGGCGCGGCGACCTCCGGCGCGGCGACCTCCGGCGCGGCGACCTCCGCGGCAGCCACATCCGGGGCGGCGACCTCCGGGGGGGCGACCTCCGGGGCGGCGACGGTCCCTGCCGCCGCAGCCGGGCCCGATCCGCCGTCCGGGCCGGGCCCGGAGTAGCCGCCGGCGCCCGGTTACGCCAGGATCTTGGCATGAACTCCAGCACCGGGCAGGCCGCAGCCGGCGGCGATGTGATCGATTCCCTCTTCGGCATTTCCGGCAAGGTCGCCGTCGTCACCGGCGGATCACGCGGCATCGGGGCGATGGTCGCGTCCGGCCTCGTGCGGGCCGGCTGCCGCGTCTACATCACGGCGCGCAGGAAGGATGCCTGCGATGCCACCGCCGCCGAGCTATCGGCCTTCGGCGAGTGCATCTCCGTACCCGTCGACCTGGCTGACCCGGCGGAGCGGGCCGAGTTCGCGCAACTGCTCGCCGACCGCGAGGACCGGCTGCACATCCTGGTCAACAACGCCGGGGCCACCTGGGGAGCGCCGCTGGAGGAGTATCCGCTGGAGGCGTTCGACAAGCTCTGGGACATCAACGTCAAGGCGCTGTTCGATCTCACCGTGCGCTGCCTGCCGCTGCTGCGCGCCGCGGCAGGCTCCGACGATCCCGCCCGCGTGATCAACATCGGCTCGATTGACGGCCTGACGGTCTCGGGGATGGAGACCTACGCCTACGGAACGACCAAGGCCGGCGTGCACATGCTGACGCGCTACCTGGCCAAGCGGCTCGCCAGCGAGTCGATCACGGTCAACGCCCTGGCTCCGGGCCCGTTCCAGAGCAAGATGATGGCCTTCGCGCTGGACGACCCGGACACGCGGGCCGCGATCGAGGCGGAGACGCCGCTCGGGCGCATCGGCCACCCGGACGACATGGCCGGCGCCGTGATCTACCTGAGCTCGCGCGCCGGGCGCTACCTGACCGGCATCGTGATCCCGGTGGACGGCGGCCTCACCGTCGTGCGCCGCTGATGGCTGACCGGCGTGCGGCTGACCGGCGTGCGGCTGACCGGCGTGCGGCTGACCGGCGTGCGGCTGACCGGCGTGCGGCTGCTACCGGCGTGCGGCCTGCCCGCCCGCCAGGGCCGCGCCGACCTGGCCGGCGAAGGCGACAGCCACCAGCAGCTGCTCCCGGCTGGGACGCGCGCCGGGCTCCGGCGTCATCAGGAAGCGGCCGCGCAGCAGTCCGCCGGATTCCACCAGCAACTCGAGCCCCTTGCCGGCGGGCAGCCCCTGCGCCGCCACGTCCCAGGGCTGCCTGGCCACGATCACCTGACCGTCCTGCTGCAGCCTGGCCGGGCTGCCCACGCCCGCGACTCCGTACTGGAACGTGCACGAGCGCAGCGACAGCAGCCGGACGAGCCGCCGCGATACATCCTCAATCAGCGCCGTCGGCGAGTCTCCTGCCGCCGCGGCCTGGGCGGCGGCCTCAATGCCGTCGAGGTACCCGGCTCGCCGGGTGGCCGCTGAGTGCTGCCGCCGCCCCCAGACGGCGATCTCGGTCACGGCCGCCCCGATGGCCAGCAGCAGGATCGTGGTCTGAATGTCCACCCGGCTGGTGATGGCGAAACTCTCATACGGCCGGGTCAGGAAGAAGTCGAACCACACCGCGGTCGAGATGGCGGCCAGGAAGCCGGCCAGCCGGTTACCGGCCGCGGCGACCGCCACCACGACGAGCAGCAGCACCAGGGCGGCGTCGGTATTGGCGAAGCTCGTCCGGAACGGAACCAGGACCGCTGTCACCACGAGCGGCGCCCCGAGACCGGCTGCCACGGCCAGGCTGTCCCGGTTCATCCATCGGCTGACCTGCACGTAACCGTCATAGCACAGGACTGTCACGACCGGTAGGCAGAGGCTGCGGGCGTCCGGTTGCCGGACGTATTCGTTTTGTATGAACGGGCATGCGGCTGGCCCGGTCGGCCGATCATGCGGTCGCAGGCTCACCGAGCAGGATCGTCATGGCTCCGGCTGGCCGGGCGCGCTCCATTCGTGCTGGGCCCGCAGGGGGCCACCGGTCCGCGGGACGGGCAGAGCCCACCTGAGCATGGCGCATGAGTGGACAGCCGCAGTTACTCCTCTCGGCCTGGCGATGCGGACCGCAGGCGCGCGAAAGGAGCCGGCTGCACCAGGCTGTGCTCCGGTGGGCGGCGAGCATCCTGCGATGCGGCGATGTCACGGTTGTCTGTGGCATGCGCGAGGGGGGCTCACGCTGGCTGCTGCACGACGGCGAGCGCGAGGTGGTGCTGCGCGTCGGCCGGTCCGACGACATGCCCTCGTTCCGGACCGAGGTCGCCGCGCTGTCGCTGGCCGGCCAGATAGGCGCGCCCGCGCCCCGGCCGCTGGCTCATGACGACGGCACGGCCACCGGCAGCCCGCTCGTGCTGACCGAGCGGCTAGCCGGGAGCAGCACGATTTCCGCGCGCACCCGACCCGGCCCGGCTGCGCATGCTGGGCGCCGCCGCCGCGCGGCTGCACGCCACGGCGCTCGGGGCCGGCTGGGAGGTTTTCCTGGCTGAGACGGCTCAGCAGATCTCCTGGCCGGCCCGGCTCAGACCGTGCAGGACTCGGACCGCGTAGGCCTCAGACTGGGTAGGGCTCGGGACTGGCGGTGTAGCTGCGGCCGTGCGGCAGAGTCCAGGCCAGGGTGCCCGGCTCGGGCTGGCCGAGGTGCCAGCCCGGGGCTTGCTTGGCCTCGTGGTGCCGGCGGCATAGGGCGGCCAGGTTGCATTCACACGTGCGTCCGCCCTGGTCAAAGGGGAGGGTGTGATCCAGGTCGCACCGGTAGGCGGGGCGGCGGCAGCCGGGAAACCCGCAAGTCCGGTTGCGGATCTCGATCAGGTGCCGCAGTGATCGCGGAGGCCGGTAATGCGGGCTTCCGCGGGCGTGCGAGCAGGCTCCGGACTCCAGGATTGCCATGCGCAGGCTCGCGAGCCACCGGGCCGGTTCAGCACCCGGCAGGCCGGAAGCGGGCCGGGCGGCCCCGGGCCGCGTCGCGCGCATGCATGCCCGACCGCGCGGCCGTTCTTGTCGGTCAGAGTCAGGCACCAGCGGGTTCGCGAGGTCGCCGCGAGCCTGGCCGCGAGATCCCGACAGGTATCGGCATCAGCGGGACCATAGCCGGGAACCTCCCCCGGCACGTCGGAGGTGCCAAGCCACGAGGCCAGCGGCATGGTCAGGTTCACCGACCCGCCCAGCCCGGCGGGCCAGCTTTCGGCGGCTGAGTCGCTGACGCCCGGCGGCCAGCCGGAACCAGTTTGTCCGGCATGACGGCCAGGTCGAACGCGGCCGTGGGTTCCTGAGCCTGGATCGCCGGGCCGGGCACAGCCGCAGGGTTCGGAACCGCCGGGCCGGGCACAGCCGGAGGCTTCTGAGCCCGAACCGCTGGCCGCGTCACCGGCGGCGGATGGCCCTGGAAACGCCGCCTGGGGGAACGCCGACGCGGGAAACGCTGGCCCGGGAAACGCGGTCTCGGGCAGCAGGGTATGGACGGGGCGGCCGGCCAGCAGAGCGGTGAACACCGCGGCACGTAGCTGATCCATGGTGCCCGTAGCACCGCTGGCCTGCAGCCACCTGGCCAGGGCGGTGATCCGCTGGTCGGCGGCAATGACCTCCGCTGGTGGCAGTTCCCGCCCGGCCAGCGTGGCGTTGCCGGATGGCTCCTGCCAAACCTCGACCCGGGCATCCTTGCGGGCCGCGCGGCGGCGACGTCCCGCCGCCGCCGGGTCGACGGCCAGGACGGCACGGCGCAATGCGGCGCGCAGCTGGCTGGTCGTCATCTCCCCAGCGCACGGCAGCACCCTCGCCTCGACCGCGAGCGCATCCGCGTCGGCCAGCGCAGCGAGCTCGTCCACGACCACGGCCGCCCGCGACCAGTCGATCCGGCCCTCGGCCAGCGCCGCCCACGTGGCGGTCAGCCTGGCCAGCCCGGCGGCCAGCTCCAGCAGCCGCCCACCCGAGCGGCCGGTTAGCGTCAGCGCTGCTGCCAGCTCATCGCTAACGTGCTCGACCAGATGGCCGTTCCGCTGCTGCCGTGCCTGGACCGCGCGGCGCCGCGCCAGCGTCACGACCGCGGCCGCCTCGCCCGCGGCAGCCCACGACGCCAGCCGGCGCCAGGCACAGAGCACTCCGACCAGCTCGCTGTCCTCCAGCTCGCCCAGCCCGCCGTCCTGCTGCGCGTCATCGGCGAAACCGGCCAGCACCCGGCCAGGCGGCAGCCGGTCCAGCGCGCCGCCGGCCGCGAACCCGACGCCGACGGCGCCGGGCAGGTGGTGCACGAACCCTGCCGCCCAGACCTCACCCTCGGCGGTCCACGCCGGTAACGCCTGCTCGTCCTGCTCTTCGGGACTCAGCCTGGCCAGCCACGCCCGCTCCGCCCAGTCCGGGCTGGTGTCGGGATCGAACACCTCAGCGTCATCGCGCCAGTCCTCCCCGTCCGGCTGCTCCCACACCTCCGCGCTCATCGAGGCCACCTCCCTTCTGTAGCAGTCAGGCTTGCTTCTCCGAACATATTATTGAGTACTACCGACAATATCGCTCCGACGTTCGAAACAGGTCTCGGTCTCAAGGCCAGGCCCGGCCAGTCCGATGACCGTGTCGCGTCGCGGGCAGTGACGATGAGAAGGCGGAGACCCTGGAGCGCCTAACGGCGTCTGCACGGGCGACAAGCGGCGCCGCGTACCCCGGGCAGTGAGGACCCGGTGCTCCTAGGGACCCGGTGCTCCTAGGACCCGGTGCTGCGCGTGGCGGCGCTGCAGCCGGCGGACCTGAACAGGTCACGGCACGCGGACGGGGTGCAGCCGGTATGCGCGCGAATCGTCCTGGCCAGATGGGCGTGATCGGCGAAGCCCAGCTCCGCAGCCATGGCGGACAGGTCACGCTCACCGTCGCCGAGCCGATGCAAGGCCAGGCTTACCCGCAGCCGGCTGCGATACCGGCTGAGGGTCGACCCTGTCTGCGTGACGAAGACCCGGCTGAGATGATGCGGCGAGCATCCCACCCGGCGGCTCAGCTCGATCAGCCCGACACCCGGATCGGCCAGCATCGCGGCCCTGGCCAGCTCGGCCAGCCGTCGATGCTCGGCGGCGGTACGCGGCCGGCCGCTGCCGACGCGCCCCGGCAGCCTGCGGGCCAGCAGGGCAGCGACCGCGCGCACGACGAGCTCGGCCAGCGCCCTGTCAGGATCTGGCCGACGCGCGAGCGACACGATGCGGCGCAGCGCCAGCTCGGCGGCCGCGTCGACGGGCACAGCCTGGACCGAGAAGTGCGGATCGCCCCCGGCGATCGCGGCCAGCAGGTCAGGCGACAGCCGGATGGCCGTGCACTGATCGCCGCCGGCCACCGGGTGCGCGAATTGCGCGACCGTACCAGGCGCCGCCAGGTAGCCCATCGTGCTGTCCAGCAGCACGTCCTGTCCGTTCACCCGCCGGACGAAGGCGCCGCGGCGGATGGTGGCCAGCACATGGTGACCGGCCTGCTCGGGCGCCCCGAAGCCGGAGCACGCGGCCGGGCAGCGCACGTCCGCCACGCTGTAGCCATCGCCGGCTGCTAGCAGAGATCCCCCTGGCACACCCCCCACCTTAGATTCGCCTGTGGATAAGGGAGCCGCCGGCGCAATGTCAGGTTCGCCGGCGCATGAGACCTCCGCCGGCGCAATGACAGGTTCGCCGGCGATGGCGGCGCCTGCTGCTGAGCCTGGCCGGGCCGGCGCGCGAACCGAGCATCGGCGTTCAAGCGCTCAGCCGCGTGCGTCGGTCATGATGCCGCCATGGAGATCGGACAGTACATCGCAGCGCTGCGGCAGGAGGGAGTTCTGCTCGCGGACACGGCCGAGCGGGCCGGGCTGGACGCGGTCGTGCCGTCCTGCCCGCCGTGGCAGGTACGGGACCTGCTCCGGCACATCAGCTACGTCCACCGGTGGGCGGCCAGCTTCGTCGCCGAGCGGCGCACAGAACCCTGGCCTGACCGGCCCACCGAACGCGAGCTGCTCAACGGCGGCCCGCCGGATGCGGAACTGATCAGCTGGTTCCGCGCTGGGCACGCGGCCCTGGTGCAGACCCTGAGCACGGCCGACCCGGCCCTGGTGTGCTGGACCGTGCTGCCTGGCCCGTCCTCCGTCCTGGCCTGGGCCCGCAGGCAGGCGCATGAGACCGGGATGCACCGGGTCGACGCCGAGCTGGCCGCGGGCCGGGTGACGCCGTTCCCGGCGGACTTCGCCGCTGACGGCATCGACGAGCTGATCATGAGCTTCCTCGGCCGGGATGCGACAGCCACGCCCGGTGCGACAGCCACGACCCCCGAGCAGCAGTCCGACCAGCACCGGGAAAACCCGCACCAGGTCCTGCAGGTGCTGGCGAGCGATGGCAGCGCGAGCGCCGGGGCCTGGCTGGTCGAGCTGACCGCCGACGGCAGCCGGGCCGCGCGGGTGTCCCGCGGCACCGGACCGGCCGACTGCACGCTGTCCGGGCCTGCCTCCGCGCTCTGCCAGCTGCTGTGGAATCGGTGCGATCCCGCTGCCGATGGCATCACCGTCAGCGGCATCACCGTCAGCGGCGACGCCTCCATCCTGCGGGCCTGGCGCGACGGCATGCACGTGCGCTGGGCATGAGGCACCTGGGCATGAGGCAGCCGGGCATGAGGCAGCCGGGCATGAGGCAGCCGGGCATGAGGCAGCCGGGCATGAGGCCGAGTGGGGCCTGCGCAGCCCTCATCCTCGCCTTGCCACGCCGTCGGTCCGGCCATGCGAAACGGGAGCCCGGCTCCGGCACCCGCGCAGCCTCGCTATCGTCGAGCCGTGCAGAGCGGCAGCGCCAGCAGCAGTGAGCCCGGCATCCTGGTCATCGGAGCCGGCGTTTCCGGCCTCACCACGGCGATCATGCTCGCCGAGGCCGGCCACCGGGTCGCCGTTCATGCCCGGAGCGCCCCGCAGCAGACCACCTCGGCGGTAGCCGGCGCGATCTGGGGCCCGCACCTGGTCGGCCCCGACGAACGGGTCCCCCGCTGGGGCAGCGTAACGATGAGCCGCCTGCTCGAACTGGCCGGCGACCCGGCCGCCGGAGTCCGCATGGTCACGGGCACGGTGGCCGACCGCGCGCCGCAGCCGCCGTCAGCCGGGCCGCCGGGCTGGACCGACGGTGTCGGCCAGCGCACGGCCTGCGCCCCTGACCAGCTTCCGGCCGGGTACGCCTCGGGCTGGGAGTTCACCGCGCCGGTCGTTTCGATGCGCAGGTACCTTGCCTATCTTGAGCACCGGCTCGCTGCGGCAGGCGGCGAGCTGCGAGCCGGCCGCGGGTACTCCTCGCTGGCGGAAGCGGCCCGTGAGTCAGCCGCCCGGGTGGTCGTCAACTGCTCCGGGGCTGGCGCACGCGCCCTGGTGCCCGATCCGGCCGTCTCAGCGGTCCGCGGCCAGGCCGTCATCGTGTCGAACCCCGGCATCACCAGGTTCTTCGTCGGTGACAGCGCGGAGCCCGGCCAGCTGACCTATGTCTTCCCGCATGAGCAGACCGTGGTCCTGGGCGGCACCAAGGACGCCGCGAACTGGAGCCGCGAGCCTGACCCGGCCACGGCCGCGCGGATCATCAGCGAGTGCACCGCGATCGAGCCGCGGCTGCGCGGCGCCACCGTGCTGGAGCACCTGGCCGGGCTGCGGCCGGTGCGGCCGGGCGTCCGGCTGGAGGCCGAGGCCGCCTACCCGGGCCTGACCATCGTGCACAACTACGGGCACGGCGGCGCCGGGATCACGCTCTCCTGGGGTTGCGCCGAGGACGCGGCCAGCCTGGCGCTCGCCGCGCTGGCCTGACCCCGCGGCCCGGCCCGTTGCGTTCGCGTAAGCCCGCGGCCCGCCTGCTCAGAAGCCAGGGAAGATCTTCCGCAGCCGGTCAAGGTCGGCCGGGTCACCGGACACCGACTCCGGCGTGTGCTCGGGGTCGAGGCGGCCGTAGGCGAGCCGCAGCAGCGCCTCGGCCGGCATGCTGACCTCGGTCACCCGGGTGCCCGCCACGTCCGCGGCGGGCTGCTCCCCCGGCCAGTCGATCACCGCGACCCCCTCGGCGGAGGTCAGCAGGTAGTCGCGCTCCGGGTCGGTGGTCCGGATCCGGACCGAGAACGGCTCGCCCAGCGGCTTGCCCAGCCGCGGGGCGAGGAACCCCGGCACGTTGTCGACCAGCAGCGCGACCGCGTCGGGCGAGACCGTGGCCGCCGGGTCCTGCATCACCGCAACGTCCCAGGTGTGCAGGGCATGCTCGCCGAGCCGCAGCTTCACGATGCCGGCCGCGTCCAGCTCCATCCCGATGAACGACATCCTGGCCCGGTCGAGCTGCTCATCGGTCAGCTGCTCCAGGGTGCGGACGTGCTGCTCATCGGCGGCCACCGCGTCGGCGGCCTGCTCGTCCGGGCTCTTGGCGTTCCACACGTCCCAGATCGCCTGGAAGGCTTCCTGGCCCGCGGGCTCGCCCTCGCCGAGCGCGGCACGCAGCATCAGCAGCGAGATCTCGGCCCCGCTGCCGAGATGCGACAGTACCTGGGCCACGGTCCAGTCCGAGCAGTACGACTGCGCGCTCACCTCGTCCGGAGTCAGCGGCTGGACAAGTCCGGTCAGCCGGTCGTGCGAATGGCGCAAGGCGGCGATGCTAGCGCGGGCGTCGGACCCCATCGATGACTCCATCCGGGAAGCGAAGGTCGGGAACGTCACGGCTCGGGCATGCGAAACGAGGCCGTACCCCGGAGCCTATCCAGCCCGCCCGGTCGCCTCGCAGCCCGCCCGCACGACACCAGCGACCCCGGTTAAGGTGTCCAGAATGGATATTGGTTTCGGCCTGCCCGTCTCCGGCATCTGGGCCACCCCCGGCAACATCGTTTCGTTCTCCCGGCTGGCTGAGGAGGCTGGCTATGCCTCGCTCTGGAGCTTCCAGCGGCTGCTGATCCCGGCGGGCTCGCGCATGGACCCGGTGTACCAGAGCGTGCTGGACCCGATGACCGCGCTCGCCTACACCGCGGCCGTGACGTCCCGGATCCGGCTCGGCGTCGCGATCATCAACCTGCCGTTCGTGTCACCCGCCTACCTGGCCAAGGAGGCGGCCACGGTCGACCTGCTGTCGGCCGGGCGGCTCGATCTCGGCCTCGGGATCGGCTGGATGCCGGAGGAGTTCGCGCTGACCGGCGCGTCGATGCAGCGGCGCGGCGCCCGCAGCACCGAGTTCGTCCGGGTGCTGCGGGCGCTCTGGGCGGACGGGATCAGCGAGTTCGACGGAGAGTTCTACCAGGTTCCGCGCGGAACGATGGCCCCCAGCCCGGTGCAGCCCGGCGGCCCGCCCATCCTGCTGGGCGGCATGGCCAGGCCGGCGCTGGAGCGGGTCGGCCGGATCGCCGACGGATGGGTCACCGCCAGCCGGACGGACCTGTCCAGGATCGGCGAGCAGATCGGAATCATCCGCGACGCGGCGCAGGCAGCCGGCCGTGACCCTGACGCGATCAGGATCGCCTGCCGCGGCGTCGTCCGGGCCGGGGCCGAGGCAGCCGGGCCCGACGGCCGGCGGCTGCTGCTGTCCGGCAGCTACGAGCAGATCCGGGCCGACGCTGACTGGCTGGCGGGCCAGGGAGTCACCGAGGTCTTTTATGACCTGAACTGGGATCCGCTGATCGGAACGCCGGATGGTGACCCGGCCGCCGCGGCCAGCCGGGCCGGGGAGATCCTGCGGGCCCTGGCACCGGGCGCCTGACAGCGGAGCGCGTGCCAGCGGAGCGCGTGCCAGCGGAGCGCGTGCCAGCGGAGCGCGTGCCAGCGGAGCGCGTGCCAGCGGAGCGCGTGCCAGCAGGAGGAGCGCGGCACGCTCTCAGCTGCGCACGAACGGCTGGCCGCCGGCCGGCACCGCCGGGGTCAGCCGCTGGCTGAGCCACTCCAGCGACTGCGGCAGCTCGCGGGTCCAGCTGCCGAAATTGTGACCGCCCTGCGGCAGGAACAGCGAGTACGCGCGCATGGGCGGCCTGACCAGCGAGAGGAACTTCAGCGCGCCGGGATAGGTCTTCTCGCCGATCTTGCTGGACGTCACCAGCACGGAAACCGGCGGGTCCGGGAGGTGCTGCAGCCGCCAGTACGGGTCGTTCTCGTTCCGGTAGGCATTGCTGCCGCCATACAGGTTGCCGGTCGTGTGATCCCTGAGCGCCTTGTAGTAGCCAGCCAGCGCGACCGCGGACGGAAACTGGCGCGGATTGAGCATCGCCAGCTTGGTCGCGCACAGGCCGCCGGTGGAGTAGCCCATGGCGGCCCAGCCGCCGGGGCTGGACTGGGCCCGGAACGCCTGCTCGATCGCCAGCGGCACGTCGCGGGCGAAGAACGACTCGACCTGGGGGCCTGGCACGTTGGTGCACTCGGTGTCGCGCGGCATCACCGGCGAGACGTTCATCATGACGTAGATCGCCGGCGTGGCCAGCCTGGCCGCGACCAGCCTGGCGGCGGTGGACGGCACGCCCAGGCGCGTCACGATGGCTAGCGCCGATCCCGGATAGCCGGTCATGACCAGGACCACCGGGAAGCGGGCGCGGGCGTAGGCCGGCTGGAAGTACTGCGGCGGCAGGTAGACGTAGTCCCCGGCGACGCTGATGCCGGTGCGCCTGCCGATGATCGACACCATCAGCAGCCTGCCGGCCTGCGCCGGGCTGCTGTCCGACCCGTGGCCCGCCGGGCCGGTCAGGCTCGGGCCGGCCGCGGCCGCGCTGGGCCCGGATCTGGGCAGCGCCTTCCCGCCCGGCAGCGGTCCTGGATCCGTGGCCGTGATGATGACCGAGCGTGATAGCGAGCCCGCGCGCACGACCGGCACTACCTGACTGCTGCCGGCCCGGCCCAGCAGTTCCGCCCAGGTGCCGAAGAAGCCGAAGTACCCGTTGAACACGACAAGGAAAGCGGCGATCACCAGGACCTGGCTGGCCGCGATCAGCCCGAGCCTGCCCGCGACGCTCAGCAGCCGGCCCCGGGCCAGCCGCGGCCACAGCCAGACGACGGCGAGCACCGACGCGACGGCGACGACGATCATCAGCGTCGTGAAGGACCCGCTGGTCAATCCCATCAGAGCAGCCCCGGCATCCGGCGGTCCCTGGCTCTGGTCTCAGCAGCCGTAGTCTCAGCAGCCGTAGTCTCAGCAGCCGTAGTCTCAGCACGTAGTCTCCGCAGCCGTAGCCCCTGCGGCCATAGTCCCTGCGGCCATAGTCAAGCTCCCAGCTCCCGCCCGATCCAGTCCAGCACCGGCGCGAGCGGCGTGGTGCCCGGGCTCAGGCCGGCCACGGTCACCCGCATCGGGCGCCGGACCAGCGAGATGAACGCGGCGGCCGGACCCCGGCTTGCCGTCTTCTGGCCGGGCCCGGCGAACAGGATGGACACCGGCTGCATCGGCAGGTGCCGGAGCTGCCAGATCAGGTTCTGCTGGTTCCTGATCTGCGGGCTGTTGCCGGCCTCGTGCGAGCCGGGCGGCCCGGCGTAGCTCCGGCTAGGCACGGCGGCAGCCGAGAACACGGTGGAGTTGTCCATGGCCAGCTGCAGCGCGCAGTAGCCGCCCGCCGCATCGCCGAGCAGTGCCCACCGGCTCGCCACCGCGCTCGCGTGATAGCCGGTCTCCAGCGCCGCCGGGAGGTCCTGGGCGTAGAACATGCCAGCCTGCGTGCTGCCCGGCACGTTCAGGCAGCCCTGATCGGCACCGAGCGCGGCGGGCAGCACGACCAGGATGACGGGCCTGAGCTTGCCGCTGGCTATCTGCACCGCCGCCGAGGCGGCCAGCCGCGCGGCGCCGTAGGGGGAGCTGGTGCTGGCCGCCTGGCCCGACACGGCCATGATCACCGGGTACCGGCGGCCGGGCTGCGGGTACCCCGGCGGCAGGTAAATATGGCCGCTCACGGTGACGCCGGACAGCTGGCCGCGGAACCGGACCGCCTGCAGGACGCCGACCGCGCCGTGGTGGCCGGGGATCGTGACGGCCGAGGACGCGGTCACCCGGGTCGCCGCCGAGAGCTGGCTGCTTCCGCCGTCGACAGCCAGCACCGTGCCCGTGCCGGTGTCCGATCCCAGCAGGTCCGACCAGGAGGAGTAGAACACGTACGACCGGTTGACCATGACGAAGATCAGGCTGAGCACGCAGGCCTGCAGAACGCACACGGCGGCAGCCCGCAGGACCACCGGCCGCCAGCCGCGGCCCGCCAGCCGTGGCCAGTACCAGAGCATTGCCGCGAGCAGCACGATCCCTGCTCCGGCCAGCAGGTAGACCAGGACGGGGCTGGTCAGACCCACTCGCGCACCTCCCGCTCACGCGTCACAGCATCGACCCATGCAGCACAGGTCCCGCACGTTCCCGCCAGGCAGCACTGACCGAAGGGTAACCGACGGCCCAGAATGCGCCGGCCGGTCGGCCGCAATCTGGTGGCCTATTTGATAACAATTAACGCAAAGAAACTTCTGGCCTGCCGGGCCTACCCGGCCTGGCCTTTTATCGGTCCCCCCGGCCTGGCCGTTGCAGTGGCCGGGCCCGGGGGGCTCCGCTAGCCGACCGCGCAGGCGCTAGCCCGCGGCGGCTCAGCGGCGGCGCCGCGACGGGTCAGTCAGGGCCGGCGGCTCGTAGCCACGATCCGGCGGGTTGAGGTTGGTGCCGGGCGGCACGATCTCGTCGATCCGGTCCAGCACGTCCCGGCTGAGCCGGACGTTGGCTGCCCCCAGCTGGGCCTCCAGGTGCTCCATCGTGCGCGGCCCGATGATCGCCGAGGTCACCGCCGGATGATTGAGCACGAACGCGAGCGCCAGGTGGATCAGCGACAAGCCAGCCTCTTCGGCGAGCCTGGCCAGCTGCTCGGCCGCCTCCAGCTTGGCCTGGTTGCCCGGCAGGCTCATGTCGAAGCGCTGCGGGAGCCGCTCCGCCCTGGTGCTCACCGGCAGCTCGGCGTTCTCGCGGTAGCGGCCGGACAGCCAGCCGCTGGCCAGCGGGCCCCACGGGATCACGCCCATCTTGTAGTCCTGGCAGACCGGCAGCACCTCGGCCTCGACGCCGCGAACCAGGATCGAGTAGGGCGGCTGCTCGCAGACGAAGCGCTCCCGGCCGCGGTGCTGCGCGGTCCACTGCGCCTCGACGATCTGCGACGGCGGGAAGGTCGAGCTGCCCGCGTAGCGGATCTTCCCGGCCCTGATCAGGTCGGTCAGCGCGCCGAGCGTCTCGTCGATGTCGGTCTCCGGCTCGGGCCGGTGGATCTGGTACAGGTCGATATAGTCCGTGCCCAGGCGGCGCAGGCTGTTCTCGCACTCGCGGATCAGCCAGCGCCGGGAGTTGCCCTGCTCGTTCACGTCGCGGCCCATCGTCCCGTGCGCCTTGGTGGCCAGCACGACGTGGTTACGCCGCCCCCCGGCCAGCGCCTGGCCGACGATCTGCTCGGATTCCCCGGCCGAATAGACATCGGCCGTGTCGATGAAACTGATGCCCGCATCCAGCGCGCGCTGGATGATTTTCGCCGACTCGTCGTGGTCGGGATTGCCCCAGGCGCCGAACATCATCGCGCCGAGGCACAGCGGGCTGACCCTGACTCCGGTGCTTCCGATTACTCGCATCTCCATGCGTTCCACCCTACGAGGCGGCCGGAGGCGCCGCGGCTGGCTGCCTGACCGGCCGCCCCCGCAGGCGCTATCCTCAGCGGTATGAGCAGCCATGAACCCCCTCGTTCCGCACCGGCCAGGCCGACGCTGGACGGCCTGGAGGACAAGTGGGCGCGGCGCTGGGAACAGGAGCGTGTAGTACAAGTTTGACCGCTCCGCCCGCCGCGATGACGTCTACGCCATCGACACGCCGCCGCTGACGGCCAGCGGGTCCGTGCACATCGGGCACGTCTTCTCCTACACCCAGACCGACACGCTCGCCCGCTTCTGGCGAATGCGCGGCCGGGCAGTCTTCTATCCCATCGGGTGGGACGACAACGGCCTGCCGTCGGAGCGGCGCACGCAGATCTACTACGGGGTGCGCTGCGATCCGTCGCTGCCCTACCAGCCAGGGCTGGTGCTCCCCGGTCCGGCGCAGGACGGCGGGCCGGCCGCCGGGCCGGCCAGCAGCCCGTCTCCCGGCGCAACTTCGTCGAGCTGTGCGGGGAGCTCGCCGGGCAGGACGAGCGTGCCTACGCGCAGGTCTGGCGCCAGCTGGGCCTGTCCGTGGACTGGGACACCAGTTACCGCACCATCGATGACCGGGTCCAGGCCATCTCGCAGCGCGCTTTCCTGCGCAACCTGGCCAGGGGCGAGGCCTACCAGGCGGACGGGCCGACGCTCTGGGACGTGACCTTCGGCACCGCGGTGGCCCAGGCCGAGGTCGAGGAACGCGAGGTGCCAGGCGCGTACTACCGGCTGGCGTTCGGGCTCGACGCCGGCCTGCCGGGCCAGGGCGAGCTGGTCATTGCCACCACCCGGCCCGAGCTGCTGCCTGCCTGCGTGGCCGTGCTGGCGCACCCGGACGACGAGCGGTACGCGCCGCTGTTCGGCAGCGTGGCGCGGACGCCGCTGTTCGGCGTCGGCGTGCCGATCCTGGCGCACCGGCTGGCGGACCCGGCCAAGGGCACCGGCCTGGCCATGGTCTGCACGTTCGGCGACACCACCGACGTGACCTGGTGGCGGGACCTGCAGCTGGAGACCCGGCCGGTCATCGGGCCGGACGGCCGGCTGCGGCCGGCCCCGCCGCCCGGCATTGCCGGGACCGGGCCGGCCGGTGTCTACGCACAGCTGGCCGGGCTGCCGGTGCGGGCAGCGCGCAAGCGGATCGCCGAGATGCTGGCGGCGGCCGGCTCGCTGCGCGGCGAGCCCGAGCCGATCCGGCATCCGGTGAAGTTCTACGAGAAGGGCGAGCAGCCGCTGGAGATCATCAGCACCCGGCAGTGGTACCTCCGCAGCGGCGGGCGGGACGAGAAGCTGCGCGCCGCGCTGCTGGACCGCGGGCGCGAGCTGTCCTGGCACCCGCCGCACATGCGGTCGCGGTACGAGAACTGGGTGGCGGGCCTGACCGGTGACTGGCTGGTCAGCCGCCAGCGCTACTCGGGGGTGCCGATACCGGTCTGGTACCCGCTCGGCCCGGGCGGCGCGGCCGACCGGTCGCGGCCGATCCTGCCCGCCGGCGAGTCGCTGCCCGTCGACCCGGCGGCCGACGTGCCCGCCGGGTACCAGCCTGGCCAGCGGGACGAGCCGGGCGGCTTCACCGCTGATCCTGACGTGCTGGACACCTGGGCCACCTCGTCGCTGACGCCGCAGATCGAGGGCGGCTGGCCCGGCGACGACGACCTGTTCCGCCGGGTCTTCCCGATGGACCTGCGGCCGCAGGCGCACGAGATCATCAGGACCTGGCTGTTCTACACGATCCTGCGCGCGCACCTCGAGCACGGCGTGCTGCCCTGGCGGCATTCGGCCATCTCCGGCTGGATCCTCGATCCCGACCGCAAGAAGATGTCCAAATCCCGGGGAAACGTGCTGACGCCGACGGACCTGCTGCGCGAGCACGGCAGCGACGCGGTCCGCTACTGGGCGGCCAGTGCCCGGCTGGGCGTGGACACCACCTTCGACGCCGGGCAGCTGAAGATCGGGCGCCGGCTCGCGGTCAAGATCCTCAACGCGAGCCGGTTCGTGCTCGGCATGCAGGCCCCCGGCCAGGCCGGCGAGCTGCCGGTCACCGAGCCGCTCGACCAGGCCATGCTGCGCAGGCTGGCGCTGGTCACGGCGGAGTGCACGGTCGCCTTCGAGTCCTACGACCACGCACTCGCGCTGGACCAGGCCGAGCGGTTCTTCTGGTCGTTCTGCGACGACTACCTGGAGCTGGTGAAGCCGCGCGGCTACGGCGATCGCGGGCCTGCGGCGGCCGGGTCCGCGATCGCCGCGCTGCGGGCGGCGCTTTCAGTCATCCTGCGGCTATTCGCGCCGTTCCTGCCGTATGTGACCGAGGAGGCGTGGTCCTGGTGGCGGGACGGCTCGGTGCACCGTGCGCCCTGGCCGGAGCCCCAGCGCCTGCTGGCCCTGGCCGGGCCGGGCGACGACGCCGCGCTGACCGCGGCCAGCGCGGCGATCGCGGCCATCAGGAAGGCGAAATCCGCGGCCCGGCTGCCGATGCGGGCCCCGGTCGCCCGGCTGGCCCTGACCGCGCCGCGGGACCGGCTGGACGCGCTGGCCGCGGCCAGCGCGGACGTGCGGGCGGCCGGGCATGTCAGCCAGATCGAGCTGCAGGAACTGGCCGGGATCGAGCCGGCGCACGAGGTCACGCTGGCCGAGCCTGAGCCCCGGGCGGCCTCGGGGTAATCTCGCCAGCATGGAGAACGCACAGCTGTCGGAGGATGAGTGGCGGGCCCGGCTGAGCCCGCAGGAGTATCACGTGCTGCGCGAGGCCGGTACGGAGGCGCCGTTCACCGGCGAGTACACCGACACCAAGACGACGGGCGTCTACCGGTGCCGGGCCTGCGGCGCGGAGCTCTTCCGTTCTGATGCCAAGTTCGAGTCGCATTGCGGCTGGCCGAGCTTTTACCAGCCGACCAAGGACGATGCCGTCATCCTGCTCGAGGACCGGTCGCTGGGCGGGGTCCGCACCGAGGTCCGGTGCGCGAACTGCAACTCGCACCTTGGTCACGTGTTCGAGGGCGAGGGCTACGAGGTGCCGACCGACCAGCGCTGGTGCATCAACTCGGTGTCGCTCACGCTCGAGCCCGTGCAGGGATGAGCGGGGACCCGGCTGCCCGGCCGCTGCGGCTGGTCAGGTCCGACGAGCTGTCCACCGCTTCCGGTGAGCTGGTCCGGCTGGAGCCGAAGCCGGGCGACTACGTCTGGGTGCCGCCAGTGCCGGTGGCACGGGTATAGAACCGTGCGGCCGACGGGGGCAGCGGGGTGTTGCCGAGGATCAGGTCGGCCGACTTCTCGGCGATCATCATCACCGGCGCGTAGATGTTGCCGTTCGTCACGTACGGCATCACCGAGGCATCGACCACGCGCAGGCCGTCCAGGCCGTGCACCCGCATGGTCGCCGGGTCCACCACCGACATCTCCGTGGTGCCCATCGCGCAGGTGCAGGAGGGGTGCAGCGCGGTCTCCCCGTCGCGGCGCACCCAGTCCAGGATCTGCTCCGGCGTCTGCACCCCTGGCCCCGGCGACAGCTCGCCGGCGTTGTACGGCTCCATGGCCGGCTGGTTCAGGATCGTCCGGGCCACCCCGATGGCCTCGACCCATTCCCGCCGGTCCTGCTCGGTGGACAGGTAATTGAACTGCAGCGCCGGATGCACCGCCGGGTCCAGCGAGGTGATCCGGACCCAGCCGCGCGCGTCGGAGTTCATCGGCCCGATGTGCACCTGGTAGCCGTGCCCGCCGGCGGGCGACGACCCGTCGTAGCGGATGGCGATGGGCAGGAAGTGGAACATCAGGTTCGGGTAGGCCACGCCGTCGTTGCTGCGGGCGAAGCCGCCGCCCTCGAAATGGTTGGTGGCGCCTGGCCCGCTGCGCCGCAGCAGCCATTGCGCGCCGACCAGCGGCCGGTTGCGCCACTTCAGCGCGGGCGCGACCGAGACCGGCTGCTTGCACCCGTACTGGACGTAGACCTCCAGGTGATCCTGCAGGTTCTCGCCGACGCCGGGCAGCTCGTGCCGGACCTTCACGCCGACCTGCTCCAGCAGCTTCGGGCTGCCCACCCCGGACAGCTGCAGCAGCTGCGGGGAGTTGATCGAGCCGCCGCAGAGGATGATCTCGCCCGCCTGCACCTGCTGCAGCTTGCCCTCATGCCGGTAGTCGACTCCGGCCGCCCGCCGACCGTCGAAGCGGATCTTCGTGACGAAGGCCCTGGTGTGCAGGGTCAGGTTCCGGCGGCCCAGCACCGGTCGCAGGTACGCGCCGGCCGCGCTCAGCCGCCTGCCCCGGTGCACGTTCCGGTCGAACGGCGCGAAGCCTTCCTGCCGGTAGCCGTTGACGTCGTCGGTGAGCGAGTACCCGGCCTCCTGCACGGCGGCAAAGAAGGCGGTGAACAGGGGATTGGTGGCCGGGCCGCGCTCCAGGATCAGCGGCCCGTCGCCGCCGCGGAACTCATCCGGGCCGGCCAGGCAGGTTTCCATCCGCCTGAAATACGGCAGGCAGTGCGCGTAGTCCCAGTCGGCCATGCCCGGATCGGCGGCCCAGCGCGCGTAGTCCAGCGGATTGCCGCGCTGGAAGATCATGCCGTTGATGCTGCTGGATCCGCCCAGCACTTTCCCGCGGGCGTGATAGATCCGGCGGCCGTTCATGTATGGCTCCGGTTCCGATTCATAACGCCAGTCATAGAACCGGCTCCCGATCGGGAAGGTCAGCGCCGCCGGCATATGGATGAAGACGTCCCAGGGGTAATCGGGCCGCCCGGCCTCCAGGACCAGGACCTGATGCGCGGGATCAGCGGACAGCCGGCTCGCCAGCGCGCAGCCGGCCGATCCGCCGCCGATGATGATGAAGTCATAATGTGCTGGCACGTGTCATAATCCCGTCGCCCGAATCCCTTTCCCGGCAATTATCCACGCTCGCCGCGTTGTCCGGCCAGATCCCGGCCCGGCCGGCCGGGCGCCGGACGCGACGGCCCTGGCCCGCCCATAGTCGTTGGCGTGGCCGGGCCGGGCGCCGGTAGGCTGAGCGATCTCATGAGCGCCACACTCGTCGCCAGCGGCCTCGCAGCGGCGCACGGCGATCGTCCGCTTTTCTCCGGCCTTGATCTGGTCGCCGGTCCGGGGGACGTGATCGGCCTGGTCGGCGTCAACGGCGCGGGCAAGTCCACGCTGCTGCGGATGCTGGCGGGCCTGCACCCGGCCGATGCCGGCTCAGTCACGATCAGCCCGCCGGACGCCAGCATCGGCTACCTGCCGCAGGAACCGGATCCCCGGCCGGGCGAGACCGTTCGGCAGTTCCTCGGGCGGCGGACCGGGGTGACCGCGGCGGACGAGGCGATGCAGGCCGCCGCCGCGGCGCTGGCGGCCGGCCCGCCCGGCGCGGATGACGGCTACTCCCGCGCGCTGGAGTCCTGGCTCGCGCTCGGCGGCGCGGATCTGGAGGAGCGCGCGGTCGCGGTCGCGGCCAGCCTGGGCCTGACCGTGGACATCGACCATCCGATGACCGCGCTGTCGGGCGGCCAGGCCGCGCGGGCCGGGCTCGCGTCTCTGCTGCTCAGCCGGTACGACGTGGTCCTGCTCGATGAGCCGACTAATGACCTCGACCTCGACGGGCTGGCCCGGCTGGAGGAATTCGTGCAGGGCCTGCGGGCCGCGACGGTGCTGGTCAGTCATGACCGCGAGTTCCTGAGCCGGACCGTCAGCCGGGTGGTCGAACTGGACCTGGCCCAGCAGCAGGTGACCACGTACGGCGGCGGTTACGCGGCCTACCTGGAGGAGCGCGAGGTGGCCAGGCGGCACGCGCGCGAGGAGTACGAGGAGTACGCCGGGACCCGGGCGGCCCTGCAGGAACGGGTGAGGTCGCAGCGCGCCTGGATGGAGAAGGGCGTCAGGAACGCCCGGCGCAAGCAGCCGGACAATGACAAGATCGGGCGCAAGTTCCGCACCGAGGCGACCGAGAAGCAGGCGGCGAAGGCCCGGCAGACCGAGCGGCTGATCGAGCGGCTCGATGTCGTCGATGAGCCGCGCAAGGAGTGGGAGCTGCGCTTCGAGATCGCGGCGGCGCCGCGGGCGGGCGCGGTCGTCGCGACGATGCGCGACGCCGTGGTCCGCCGCGGTGATTTCACCCTGGGGCCGGTCAGCCTGCAGATCGACTGGGCCGACCGGGTCGCGATCACCGGCGCGAACGGGTCGGGCAAGACGACGCTGCTGGCGGCGATGCTGGGCCAGATCCCGCTCGCCGCGGGACACGCTGCGCTGGGGCCGGCCGTCGTCGTCGGCGAGGTCGACCAGGCGCGCGGCCTGTTCCTCGGCGACGAGCCGCTGATGTCCGCCTTCGGCGCGGCGGTGCCGGGCATGGTCACGGCCGGCATCCGGACCCTGCTGGCGAAGTTCGGCCTCCGCGCGGCGCACGTGCTGCGGCCGGCCTCGACGCTGTCCCCCGGCGAGCGCACCAGGGCCGCGCTGGCGCTGCTGCAGGCGCGCGGCGTCAACCTGCTGGTGCTGGACGAGCCGACGAACCATCTCGACCTGACCGCGATCGAGCAGCTCGAATCGGCGCTCGCCTCGTTTCCCGGCACGCTGCTGCTGGTCACCCACGATCGCCGGATGCTCGACGCGGTGACCACGAACCGCCGGATCAGCGTCTCCGGCGGCCGCGTCACGGCCAGCTGAGCTGCTGCTCCAGCAGCCGCAGCTGCCCGGCCGGGTACGGGGTGGTCCTGCTCTCGCTCTGCAGCTGCCAGTAAAAGCCGCCCATGACGGCCGCGACCGGCGCGTAGCGCGTGATGATCGCGGCAGCTGCCCGCGGCAGGCCCGGCGGCGGCTCGCGGCCCTCCGCGCACTCGCGGACGACCGCGTCGATGCCGGCCCTTCCGTACCCGCACAAGCCTCTGAGCAGCGAGTAGACCAGATGCGTGACGGTAGAGCAGCGGTCGTAGCCCGCGTGCTCCGCCAGGAAGCCGTACTCGGCCGGGGAGAAGCTCGAACCGGGAACACGCCGCCAGCCCGAAATCCGCGAAATAGAGCCGACGGCCATCGGTCAGGATGTTCTCGAAGTGCGCGTCGAAGTGCAGCAGCCCGCGAGAATTCATGCAGCCGACGCCGGTCCTCAGGCCCCTTTCCACCATGACACAGGCCCGCTCGGCCACCGCGCCGCCCTGGGCAAGCCGGGCGCTCAGCCACTCGTCCAGATTCTGCGGGAAGTACTCCAGGAAGAGCACGATGCTCGCCGACGACTGCCTGATCGCCTCGATTCGCTCGCGCACGGCCGCTGATCCGTTCCAGTAGCCGACCGCGCGGTCCACGTCCTGCAGTTCGTCCGGCACGGCAGCCGCGGGCGCTGGCAGGACCCGCCAGTGGTACAGCAGCGGGAAGCCCTGGCATCCGGACCCGAGCACCCAGCTGGTGGTCATGGCATGCGCGGCTAGCTCGCGCCACGCCCCGAACCCGGCGCTGTTGACTCCGTACTGATAGAAAGCGGGCAGCTGGAAGAGGTTGGCCGTGGACATGACGTTGCCCGGGCGTCGCTCCAGATCGGTGAGCGGAACCCGCTTGACGAACACCGGCGTGCCATCGACCCGCACCAGCAGGACCGATCCGCCGATGCCGGTACCGATCGGAGTCCCCGCATCCACCAGGTCACCGAGCCGCCGGTCGCTCTGCAGGGCCAGTGCCGCGGACACGGTGCTGCAGGCAGCAAGACGGGCCGGGCGCCGCGCCATCAGCCGGCCTGCTGCCACTGCCGGCGCAGGCCGGCCAGCGCCTCGGGCTCGACCTCGCCGTAGGCCCGCAGCCGGGCCAGGCCGCCATCGGGGAGCACGTCGAGGCGGATATGCGTGCACGGGCTCCGGTAGCCGACCAGGAAGCGGTGCCGGGTATCGGGCTGCAGCCGGGTCTGCGCCAGCACCTCCTGCCAGTCCAGGCCTGAGTCCGGGTGATCCCCTGGCGGGCCGGCATCCCGCCGGGCGGCACCTGCGCCAGCCGAGCCGCGGCCCGCTCGTCGGCGGCCGACAGCCTGGCCCAGCCCGGCGCGTTGCCGACGAAGCAGGAGGTGTCGATCTCGACGTGACGCAGCCGGCCGGGCGCGGCCAGCCGGATGACGACGTAGTCGTTCCCGGGGCCGCCGCGCCGCGCGTTCTCCCAGCCGTCGCTCATGACCCGCGCCCGGCCGGGCATGATCAGATGGGCGGGCGGGGAGTAGAAGGCGTCCGAGCAGTCGGTCACCCGGCCGCCGTTCCGCATCGCGGCCAGGTCAGCCGTTCCGGTCAGGAACGCGGGATCGGGCAGCACTTCCCCGTGCACGCGGAACCTGGCCACGCCGCCGTCCGGGTAGATGGACAGCCGGACGTGGGTCCAGCACCGCCAGTCGCTGACCGCATACTCGTTCACCGCGTCGCCGCGGGCGCCGGCCCGGGCCACCAGCGGTTCCCACCGCAGCGCCGCGGCGTCCACGGTCGGCGGCACCGAGTTCAGCGGCATGTCGATCACCGTGGTGATGCCGCCCGCGGCAGCGGCCCTGGTGGCCGAGGCGAACCCCTCCCACTCGGTCCGGCCCGGCTCGTTGACGTGCACGTGCGCGTCGACCAGGCCGGGCAGCAGGACCTCGTCGGCGGCCAGGTCGACGACGCGGGCGGACTGCCGGGCCAGCTCGGCCGCGGCCGGCCCGGCGGCTGGCTCGATCGCGCTGACCTGACCGCCGGCGATGCCCACCGCCGCGGCCCGCAGGCCGGCTGGCGTCACCACCCGGCGGCCCCGGATGAGCAGGTCACAGGCGGCCGGGCCGCACTCGCGGTAATCGCCCGGCGGCCCGGCGGCGTGGCCCGTCATGCGCCCGATCATGCCAGGCCGCGGCGCGGCCCCGCGGCGCGACCATATCGTGGGGAGATGACGATGGACGATCCCTGCAATCTGCAGCGTTTCGTCGCCGCCCAGGATGCCGGGGGCAGCTACGACCGCGCCAGCGGCGAGCTGCGCCGCGGCCGGAAGACCGGCCACTGGATCTGGTTCGTCTTCCCGCAGATCGCGGGCCTGGGCCAGAGCCCGACCTCGCGAACGTACGCGATCTCCTCGATCGAGGAGGCCCGGGCTTACCTGCGCCATCCCGTGCTCGGGCCGCGGCTGGCCGAGTGCGCGCGGATCCTGACCGAGGTGCAGGGCCGCACCGCGGAGCAGATACTCGGCGGCCTGGACGCGCAGAAGCTGCGGTCTTCCATGACCCTGTTCCTGCGGGCGGATCCGGGCCAGCCGCTGTTCGGGCAGGTGCTCAGCCAGTACTTCGATGGCGTTCCCGATTCAGCCACCGACCAGCGACTCTGAGGAGTTCCATGGCAACTACCGGCGTGGCCGTCGTCACCGGGGCCGGCTGGGGCTCGGCCGCCGCATCACGCACGCGCTGCTCGAGGCGGGCTGGCAGGTCGCGGCGGCCGGGCGCCGGGAGGAGGCGCTGCGGGAGACCGTCGCCTCCGGCATGGCGCGGCCCGAGTCCGCGCTGGTGGTCCCGGCCGATGTCACGGTGCCCGAGTCCGTCGCGGACCTGTTCGGGGCCGTGAACCGGCGGTGGGGACGGGTCGACCTGCTGGTCAACAACGCGGGCACCTTCGGCCCGGCGGGCGCGGTGGACGAGGTCTCCTGGGCTGACTGGCGGCAGGCCGTCGACACCAACCTCACCGGTGCCTTCCTGTGCGCGCAGCACGCGGTGCGGATGATGAAGGCCCAGCGGCCCCGCGGCGGCCGGATCATCAACAACGGATCGATATCGGCGCACAGCCCGCGGCCGGGCAGTGCCTGCTACACCGCGACCAAGCACGCGATCACCGGGCTGACGAAGTCCATCTCGCTGGACGGCCGGGATTTCGGCATCGCCTGCGGCCAGATCGACGTCGGTAATGCCGCGACCGGGATGACCCGGCACATGGGCGAGGGGGCGCGGCAGGCCGGCGGCTCGCCGGCGCCCGAGCCCACCTTCGACGCCGAGCACGCCGCGGCGGCCGTGCTCTTCATGGCGGCCCTGCCGCTGGACGCGAACGTGCAGTTCCTGACCATCACCGCCACCAGGATGCCGTTTATCGGCCGGGGCTGAGCCAACCAGGTGCGCCGCGCGGTCAGAGCACCCGGAGCGCGTCCAGCCGCGCCCGGTCCAGGCCGGCCAGCTCGGCGATCTCCTGCTGGGCGATGGCGCCGCAGTCCAGGCCGCGAGCCAGGTAGCCGGCCAGGGCCCTGGCCGTGGCCGGGTCCTCCAGCACGCCGGTGCCGGTGCGCTCGGCATAGGACCGCAGCCGGGCCGCCGCGGCCGGCAGTTCCGCGCGGAAGAACCCGTAGGTAGCCGCGTAGCGACTGGCCAGCTGGGCCGGGTGCAGGTCCCAGCCCTGGTAGAAGCCGCGCTGCAGGGACCGGCGCACCAGCCGGGCGTGCAGCTGCCAGGCGGCGAGGACATCCTCGCGGCTGCCGATAGGCAGCACGTTCGTCGACCCGTCGCTGAGCCGGACGCCGGTTCCCGCCGCCGCGACCTGGAGGACAGCACGGGCATGGTCGGCGCACGGATGGTCCATGCTCTGGCAGTGCGCCGCGATATTCAGCGCCGCCGAGTAGTCATACGTGCCGTAGTGCAGGCCAGTCAGCCGGCCCGCGGCCGCGTGCAGGCAGCGGGCGACCTCGGCGGCGCCGTCGGCGCCCAGGATCAGCTGCGGGGTCTCCGCCTGGATCTCGAAGCGGAGCTGGCCCGGCTGGAGCCGGTGCGCCTCCTCGAGCCGCTCGCAGAGCAGGACCATCGCCCGCACCTGATCGGCGCAGGTGACCTTCGGCAGCGTCACGACGAAGCCGGCCGGCAGCTGGCACCGGGCCAGCAGCTCGGCCAGGAAGATATCCAGCGTGTCGATCGCCCGGCTGCGGGTCGCGGCGGCCAGGCTCTTGCAGCGCAGCCCGGTGAACGGCGGCGCTGTCCCGGCGATCACGGCATCGCCGAGCAGCGCGGCGGCCGCCCGGGCATCGTCGTCCTCGCGGGAATCCGGCCGCGCGCTGCGCGGGCGGTACCCGTCCTCGAAGTCAATCCGCAGGTCCTCGACCGGCTCGGTGCTCAGCTTGGCCAGCACGCGGTCGCGCACCGCCGCGGCGAGCTGCGGGCCGAGGCCCATGGCGGCCGCGAAATGGTCCGGCTGCGGAGCGCAGCGTTCCAGCGTGACCAGCGCCTCAGTCCCCCACCACATGGGCAGATCCGGCTCGAACTGGTCGGCCGGGACATAGAGCGTCTGCACCGGCTGGCGGCCCGGCCGCTCCCCGGGGTACTGGTCGGCGAGCTGCTGATCGGACGGCGCGAGCAGCGCGTCGAGTTCGGCGCCGGTGGCGTCAGCCAGCTTCTTCTCGCGCCGGGCCGGCGGCGGGGTGGGAGTCGTCACGAGGGGTCCGTTATGTGCTCGGGCTTGATCGGGATGCGGGGCAGGTCCAGGCCCGTTGCCGCGCGGATGGCCGCGGCGACGGCCGGGCCGGAGGAGATGGCCGGGGGCTCGCCGACGCCGCGCAGGCCGTACGGCGCGTGCGGGTCCGGATACTCCAGGATCTCGACCCGCATCGGGGGCATGTCCAGGATCGTGGGGATCAGGTAATCGGTGAAGGACGGGTTCTGGATCAGGCCGCCCGACACCTGGATCTCCTCCATGATCGCCAGGCCCATGCCCTGAGCGGTGCCGCCGTGAATCTGCCCGAGGATGGCCTGCGGGTGCATCGCCTTGCCCACATCCTGGGCGCAGGCCAGCTCGACGACCTTGATCAGCCCCAGCTCGGTGTCCACGTCGACCACCAGCCGGACCTTCTCCGGCGGCAGCCGGAGCGCCGAGCAGATCTGCTTCTGGTCGACGTGCAGCCACTGCGTGGCCACGTACAGGTCCACGCCGCCGTGCCCGTCCGGCACGGCCATGCCCGCCTCCGGGCCGAGGAACGCCTGGTCCTGCATGCCCACCCGGTACTCGCCGGTGACCACGACGTCAGCCGGCGGGTGCGGGTCACCCTTGCGGACCTTGAGGTGGCGCACCAGGTTGCCGTGCGCATGCAGGGCCGACGCGCCGGGCTCCAGCGCGGCCACCGGGTCGGTGACCGGCGGCAGCGGCGCGTAGCTGACCGCGATCTTCTTCGCCGCCTGCCGGGCGATCTCCGGGTGGTCGGCCGCCACCAGCGCCACCGGCTCGCCCTGGTAGCGGACCAGGCGGCGGGCCAGCACCGGCTGATCCGTGCGCCCCAGGCCGTGCCGGTTGTCGCCGGGCACGTCCTCGTGCGTGAGCACGGCGTAGACCCCGGCCGTGGCCAGCGCCGCGCCGATGCCGATGCCGATCGAGGAGATCCGGGCGTGCGCGTGCGGGCTGCGCAGCGTCACCCCCCAGATCATGTCGTCCATCCACAGGTCACTGCCGTAGGCGAACTGGCCGGTCACCTTCGGGACGCCGTCGGGGCGGCGCGGGCTGCCGCCGACGCCGCTGCCAGCCCGGCCTGCCCGGCTGGCCGGTTCGCTGGCGGGCGGGGCCGTGCCCGGCTCGCGCGACGGGGCTCGCGTGGGCGCGCTCATGAGGTGTCGCTCCCTCCTCCCCGCCAGCTCACGGGCGAAGCCGCCGTCCCCCGCCAGCGAACCGCGCCTCGCCCATCTGGTCAACGTACCCGGCATGCCTGCCCTGCGCGCCCGGACCTGCCGCACTGCCTGTTCAGGCACTGCCGGCGCAGAGCACGTCGCCGCGCCGGGGGTGGCGGCCGCCGGTCACCCGGGGATCGCGGCGGCTGGCAGCGGCTCAGCCGCCGGCCAGGGCCGCGGCGGCCTGGCGAGCCGCGCGGGCAGCCTGATCCTCATCGACAGTGACCACCCGGTCCCGCTCCACGACGACCTCGCCATGCACGGCCAGCAGCTCCAGCGGCGGCTGCGCGCCGAGCACCAGCGCCGCGACCGGGTCGGCCACGTCGGCGTGCGGCAGCGTGTCGAGCCGCCAGAGCGCCAGGTCCGCCAGCTTGCCGGGCTCCAGCGAGCCGATCTCGGCTTCGCGGCCCAGCAGCGCGGCGCCGCCCATGGTGGCCAGCTCCAGAGCCTGGCGCACGGTCATCGCCTCCGGGCCGCCCGCCGACCTGGCGACCAGCACCGCCTGGTGCAGCTCGGCGCGCAGCGAGTTCTCCTCGTTGGACGCCGCGCCGTCCACCCCGAGGCCCACCGGGACACCGGCGTCGATCAGGTCGCGGGTGCGGCAGATGCCCGCGCCGAGCCGGCCGTTGGACGAGGGACAGTGCGCGACGCCCGTCCTGGTCGCGCCGAGGCGGGCGATCCCGGCGTCATCCAGGTGCACGGCATGCGCCAGCCAGACATCCGGGCCCAGCCAGCCGAGCGAGTCCATGTACTGCACCGGGGTGCAGCCGAAATGCCCGGCGCAGTACTCGTCCTCATCCGCGGTCTCGGCCAGGTGGGTGTGCAGCCGGACCTGGCGGCGCCGGGCCAGCTCGGCGGCCTCGGCCATCAGCTCCCTGCTGACCGAGAACGGGGAGCACGGGGCCACCGCGATCCGCAGCATCGACTCGGGGCCGGGGTCGTGAAACCGGTCGATGGCCGCCTCGGTCGCGGCGAGTACCTCGTCCCGGCTCTCCACCACGCTGTCCGGCGGCAGGCCGCCGGCGCTCTGGCCCAGGTCCATGGAGCCGCGCGCCGGGTGGAATCGCAGCCCGACGTCCCGCGCCGCCTCGATGGTCGCCGCCAGCACGTCGCCGCCGCCGCGCGGGAAGATGTACTGGTGGTCGGTGCTGGTGGTGCAGCCGGACCGGGCCAGCCATGCCAGCGCCGCGGTGGAGGCCGCGCGGACGATCGCCTCGTCGATCCCCGCCCACACCGGGTACAGCTCGGTCAGCCAGCCGAACAGGGTCGCGTCGACCGCCCGGCCCCTGGTGGCCCACTGGTACAGGTGGTGGTGCGTGTTGACCAGGCCGGGGGTCACCAGGCAGCCGGCCGCGTCGATCTGCCGGGTGCCCCGGTACTGCTCCGGCACCGGGCCGGGACCGACCGCGGTGATCCGGCTGCCCGTGACCACGACATGGCCGCGCTCGTACTCGCTGCGCCGGGGGTCCACGGTGACCACGGCGCATCCGTTGAGCGCGAAATCGGTCATGCCCCGGAGCCTGACATCATGTTCCCGGCCAGCCGCACGGCGTCCAGGATCTTCTCATAGCCGGTGCACCGGCACAGGTTGCCCGCCAGCGCCTCCCGTATCTCCAGGTCAGCTGGGTGCGGCGAGCGGCTCAGCAGGTCGTGCGCGGCGACCAGCAGGCCCGGCGTGCAGAACCCGCACTGCACCGCGCCCGCCTCGATGAACGCCTCCTGCACCGGGTGCAGCGCATCGGCGCCGGCCAGGCCCTCCACGGTGATCACGCTGCGGCCCTCCGCCTGGCCGGCCGCCACCAGGCAGGCGCAGGCTGGCAGGCCGTCCAGGTAGACCGTGCAGGACCCGCATTCGCCCTGCTCGCAGGCGTTCTTGGAGCCCGGCAGGCCCAGCCGCTCGCGCAGCACGTAGAGCAGGCTCTCACCCGGCCAGACCTCGTCCGCCTGCCGCGGCTCGCCGTTGACCGTCATCGTCACTCGCATGCGCCCCTCATCCTCCCTGCCGGTAACTCTGCCAGGCCCAGTGCAGGGTCCGCCGGGCCAGTACCGCCAGCGCGTGCCGCCGGTAGGCGGCGGTGCCGCGGACATCGTCGACCGGGTCCGCCGCCCGGGCGGCGAGCTCGCCGAACCGGCGCGAGCGCGTTGCGCTTCACGCCGGTGTAGAACTCCTCGGCCGGGATCATCCGGCTGCCCCGGGCCGAGGCCACCTCCACCTGCGCCCCGGCGGCGAGCAGGGACGGGTGGCAGTCACCGGCCGGGCTCGCGGTGCCCAGGTTGCCGCCGATCGTGCCCCGGTTACGGATCTGCGGCGAGCCCACCGTCCGGGCGGCCAGCGCCAGGCCGGGGAGCCTGGCGCCGAGCTCGCCGATGATCCGGGTGTAGGTCACCCCGGCGCCGAGCCTGATCCTTCCCCCGTCAGCGTCCCAGGCCGCCAGCTCCGGCACCCTGGTCAGATCGAGCAGCGCGGCCGGGCGGGGGTTATCGAAGTTCATCGCGACCATGACGTTGGTGCCCCCGGCCAGCGGCAGCGCGGCCGGGTTCTCCGCCCTGGCGGCCAGGGCCTCATCCCAGCTGGCTGGCTGCAGGAAGTCCATCGCCGCTCCTTCGGCTCCGCTGCCGATCCGTCGGCCTGAACCGGCCTGCCGGGTGCCATCGGGTCCGGTGACAGCCGCACCGGCGAGGGCTGCCGGGCGCATTCGAGCCGCCCGCCTCATCCCTTACCCGACTTGCCCCGATTATCCAGCCGAGCCGAGCCGTCAGCCGGCCCGGGGCTCGCCGGGGTAGGTGCCGAAGGACCAGCGGTTGCCCTCCGGGTCGCGGACGGCGAAGTCGCCGCGCAGCGCGGTGGAGACGTTCAGGTCGCGGATCTGGTGCTCGGGGGCGTCCCGGCAGATCCGGACCAGCCGGGTCTCGGCCTTGCCGTACTGGTCAGCGGACAGGACGATGTCCATGATCAGCTCCCGCGGTAGGTGACGTAGGCGAACGGGCTGAGCAGCAGCGGGACGTGGCAGTGCGGCTCACTGCCGTCCAGCCGGAAAGTCACGGTCACCTCGGGGAAGAACGGCTGCTGGCCCTGGCTCGCGTGGTACCCGGCGGTGTCGAACACCAGCCGGTAGCGCCCGGCCGGCAGCTGCGCGGGGCCGAGCTGATGGGCCCGGCCATCCTCGTCGGTCAGCGCCTGCCCGATCACCGCTGCCGAGCCGTCGACATCCAGGACCTCCAACCGGACCTGGACCCCGGCGGCCGGGACGCCGCGGGCCGTGTCCAGGACGTGTGTCGTCACGGCACTCGCCGAGATTTTCCCGGTGACGCCCGCCGTGTCAGCACCCTGGCCGGGAGAGCCCGGCCCGGACGGGATCGTGCCGCGGGGATTCACGACGCTCCGCCGATCAGCTTGCGCAGCCTGATCTCGTTGATCTTCGCGAGCTTCTGTTCGCAGCACGTGCCACTCCGTCCCTGGATCGCTGGCCAGCCGCTGCCGCAGCAGCTGCAGCAGCTGACCGGCGCTGCGGCCGGTCGCACAGACCAGGTAGATGTGCCCGAACCGCTGCTCGTAGGCGCGGTTGCCGTCGGCAAGCGCCTGCCGGGTAGCCGCGTCGGCCTGGCTCAGGCCAGCCTGCTCCGCACGTGACCAGTGCGCCCGGTCACCATCATCGCCCCCGCCGGCCTGCCGGTCACCGCCTGGCTGCTCGCCGATCCGGGGGTGCCCGGCCAGGGCATCGGTCAGGTCAGCGATGCCGAGTTCCGCTGTCGCCGTGGCGGAGCGCCGCAGCAGGTCCGCTACCGACGCATACGGCCGGCCTGCCAGCACTGACTCGGCCCAGCGCGGTGAGGAGCAGCAGCCCAGCAGGGCCTCGCGGACCGCCTCGGCGGGCACGGCGCTCAAAGCGGCCAGCCCCGCCCGCTCGTCATGTCCGGCCGGCCAGGCTGATTCAGCGCTCATGCCCCTCAGGGTCTCGCGGCACGGGGCGGGCGGCACGGGCGGGCGGCACGGGCGGGCGGCACGGGCGGGCGGCACGGGCGGGCGGCACGGGCGGGCGGCACGGGCGGGCGGCACGGGCGGGCGGCACGGGGCGGCGCGGTCATAGACTCTCGCCAGCCGGGCTGCTGCCCGGCCAGTTTCCGCCGCGTTCGGAGGAGGGACATGTCACGACGCCGTGGCACGCCGCACGTTCTCGCTGTCGCGCGCGGCGACGAGCCCGCCGATCTGCTGCTGACCGGGGGAAGGGTCTTCGTTCCCGGAACGCGCGAGTGGCTTGACCGGGATCTGGCCATCGCGGACGGGGTCGTGGCCGGCTGGGGGCCTCGGGAGGCGCGGGAAGCCGTCGACGTCGGGGGTGCCGCGCTGACGCCGGGGTTCATCGACGCGCACATGCACCTGGAGTCGACCAAGCTCTGGGTGGATGAGTTCGTCGCGGCGGTGCTCCCGCACGGCACCACGGCCGTGGCGGCGGACCCGCACGAGATCGCCAACGTGTTCGGCGTCCGCGGTGTGGCCGCCCTGGCCTCGGCCGCGGCCGGGCTCCCGTTCACCTTCGGGATCTGCGCCCCCAGCTGCGTGCCCGCATCGCCGTTCGAGAGCCCGGGCGCCGAGATCCGCGCCGCGGAGGTGGAGCAGCTGCTGACCGAAATCGGCGCCATCGGCGTCGCCGAGGTGATGAATTACCCCGGCGTGGTCGCCGGGGATGCCGAGCTGCTGGCGAAGATCGCCGCCGCCGGGGACCGGCGGGTGGACGGGCACGCGCCCGGCCTGACCGGGCCCGCCCTGGACGCCTACCTGGCGGCGGGCGTCGAGTCCGACCATGAGTGCACGACGCTCGAGGAGGCGGAGGAGAAGCGCAGGAAGGGGATGTGGATCTTCATCCGGCAGGGCTCGGCCAGCCGGAACCTGGCCGACCTCATCCCCGCCGTGCTGCGGCACGGGACCGAGCGGATCGCGCTCTGCACTGACGACAGGGAACCGGACACGCTGCGCGCGGACGGTCACCTGGACGACTGCGTCCGGCTCGCGGTCGGCTGCGGCCTGGCGATCGAGGAAGCCCTGGTCCTGGCCACGGCAAACCCGGCCCAGTACCACCATTTCGATCACCTGGGCTGGCTGGCGCCCGGCTACCAGGCCGACGTGCTCTGCTTCGGCTCGCTCGCCGGGCTGCGGCCGGACCGCGTCTACCAGGCCGGTCGGCTGGTCGCCAGCGACGGCCAGGTGGTCCCGGGCGCGGTGCCCAGCGCGCCGGCCCCGGAGTGGATGCGGGGCTCGGTGCACCTGGCCGGGCTGCCAGGACCCGGTGCCCTGCGGCTGCAGCCGCCGCCCGGCGGCCAGGCGAAGGTCATCGGGATCGAGCCGGACACGCTGAGCACGCGGCACCTGGTGCTGGACGTGACCCGGCCGGACTCGGGCGTCGCCCGCATCGCCGTGGCCGAGCGGCACCTGCAGACCGGCCGGATCGGGCTCGGCTACGTGCACGGCTTCGGGCTGGCCCGCGGCGCCATCGCCTCCACCGTGGCGCATGACGCCCATAACTGCATGCTGGTCGGGTCGCTGGATGAGTCCGGGCCGGCCGACATGGCCGTCGCGCTGGCCCGGCTGGCCGAGCTCGGCGGCGGCCAGGTCGCCGTGCTCGGCGGCCAGGTTCTGGCGGAGGTAGCGCTGCCCATCGGCGGGCTGATGAGCGACCGCCCCGGCGATGTGGTGGCGAGCGAGCTGGAGAGCCTGGAGCGGGTGACGGCCGAGGCGCTCGGCGTCGCCATCGGCGCGCCCTTCATGCACCTGAGCTTCCTGGGCCTGTCGGTCATCCCGCAGCTGCGGATCACCGACCTGGGCCTGGTGGACGTCGACAACTTCGCGCTGACCAGCGTCGCGCCGGGCTGAGCGCTCAGGCGGTGGCAGGCGGCGGCGTGACGGCCTCGGCCTGAACCCCCTTGCGGGCCAGCAGCCAGTACACGCCCCCGCCGACGGCCAGGCCAAGGAACACGCTGAAGTCCGAGCCGAGCGGGCCGCCGTTGCGGCTGGCCAGCGGGCCCACATAGGGCGAGTAGGCGTTGAGCCAGAGCGCGGCGACCACCATCCCGAGCAGCTGGGCGATGATCGCCGGCCAGTGCACGCCGCCGTTGCGGAAGTAGCGGCTCGCGCGCTCGTCCAGCAGCGCGGCGTGGTCGTAGCGGTTCCGCCGCAGCAAGCTGTCAACCAGGTAGATCGCGCACCACGGGCCGAGCCACAAGATGATGAACAGCAGGAAGTCGGAGAGCAGCGTATAGAAATGCGACGAGAAGACCGCATATCCGGCGACCCCGCCGCAGACGACCGTGTCGATGGCCACGCAATGCGGCCGCTTGAGGCGCGGGAAGATGCTCTGCAGCGTGACGCCCGATGAGTACAGGTCGAGGGTGTTGATCGCGAACAGCTGGACGATGGCGAAGATCAGGTAGGGCCAGACGAACCAGCCGGGGAATCCGGCGACGAGCCCGTTCGGCGTGGTCGCGCCGGGCACGCCGGTGGCGATCGCGGCGCCCAGGATCTCCAGCAGGGCCGACGGGATCGCGCCGCCGAGCGCGACGGCGAGCACGATCCGCTTCCGGTCGGAGTTCGGCGGCAGGTAGCGCGAGTAGTCGTTGGCGTTCTCGGTCCAGCCCAGGCCGCCGGCCGAGATCACCAGGGCCAGCACGATCGTCAGCGCGCCCCAGCTCGCCCCGTGCGCCGGCACGTGCAGGTTGACCTTCGATGTCGTGAGGGCGGCCATCACGGCGAACAGCACCACGAACGGGATGGCCAGCCAGCGGAGCACCTTCAGCACCGCGGCGTGCCCGAGCAGCGGCAGCACCGCCTGGATCGCCACGGCCAGGATGATGAAGATCACCTTGGCCGCCGTCCCGGCGGTGAACCCGGCCTTGGAAGCCAGCAGGATCGCGGCAAAGACGATCAGCGCGATGCCCTCGATCTCGAACCCGACCTGGGTGACCCAGTTGAAGAAGGACGGCAGCTTGTTCCCGCGCGGCCCGAACGGGGCCCGGCTGATCGCGAAGGTCGTCGTGCCGGCCTCCGGGCCCTGCAGGCTGGACAGGCCGGTCAGCAGGTAGAAGAGGTTGCCGACCAGGATGACGAGGACCGCCTGGGCGAAGGACAGCCCGAACACGATGACCGCCAGCGCCCCGTAGACGACGAACTCGACATTCCATACCGCACCGGCCCACATCCAGAACAAGCTGCTCGGCTTGCCCCACCGGCTGTCCTGCGGGACGTACTCGATGCCGCGCTGCTCGATCGAGGTGATCGGTGGTTCGGTCCCGTCATGCCGGGCAGCCTGCTGATCGGCACTCGCCATGTCCGCCGGACCTCTCTGCTCATGAAGTAGTCCTGGAAGCGGGCGCCCCATGCCCGGGCACTGCCAAAGCGGCAGATTACTACGGCACCCAGGTGAACGAAAGGTTGCGCCCGCTCACCGCGATCATCCGCTGGCCAGGAATGTGACCTGGGTCACCAATCCGCCAGGCCTGCCGGGACCGAACCAGGAAAGCAAGACAGCCAGAGGGGGTGTTGCCGTGACGCACGGTAGGAACCCGCGCGGGCGGCAGCATGGCCGCCGCGGCGGCGCCTGGTCCCATGCCTAGGCGCCGCATAGCGGTGGTCGGCAGCGGCATCTCGGGGCTGACTGCGGGGTACGTGCTGGCCCGCGCCGACGAGGTCACCCTGTTCGAGGCTGACCGCCGGCTCGGCGGGCATGCTCATACGCACCAGATCGACAGCGGGAACGGGTCCGCGCTGTCGATCGACTCCGGCTTTATCGTGCATAACCGGCGGACCTATCCGCTGCTGACCCGCCTGTTCGCCGAGCTCGGCGTCACCGTGCAGGAAACCGAGATGAGCATGTCCGTCAGCTGCGCGGGCTGCGGGCTGCAGTACGCGGGCCAGCGCGGCCTGGCCGGCCTGGCGGCGGGCCTGCCCCGGGGCCGCGGGCGCTACCTGAAGATGCTCGGCGAGGTCCTCCGGTTCCATCGCAGCGCCCGCCAGCTGCTCGCGCGCGGGGCGCCCGGCGCAAGCCGCCCGTCAGCTGGCGACCCGTCAGCTGGCGACCCGTCAGCCGCGGGCCTCCTGGCCGCCGGCCTCTCGGCGGAAGGCCCCTCGGCGGAAGGCGAAGGCGCTGAGCTGACGCTCGGCCAGTTCCTCGCGGACGGCCGCTACTGCCGGTACTTCGTCACGCACTTCGCCATGCCGTTCGTGGCCGCCGTCTGGTCCTGCTCGCCGCAGACGGCCTTGCGATACCCGGCTCGCTACCTGTTCGCCTTCCTCGCGCAGCACGGCCTGCTGTCGGTCACGGGATCACCGCCCTGGCTGACGGTCACCGGCGGGTCCGGCAGTTACGTGCAGCGGGTGGCCAAGCAGCTCACCGCGGTCAGCACCGGGACACCGGTCGGCGCCGTCCGCCGGGTCGGCGGCGGCGCCGAGGTCAGCTACCGCGACGAGGACGGCGCCGAGCGAGCGGCACGGTTCGACGCGGTCGTCATCGCGACCCATCCCGACCAGGCGCTCCGGCTGCTGGCCGATCCGGCCGCGGCCGAGCGCGAGGTGCTGGGCGCCTTCACGTACTCGCGGAACGCCACCGTCCTGCATACCGACTCCCGGCTGATCCCGGCCAGCCCGCGGGTGCGGGCCGGATGGAACTACGCGCTGCCGTCCTGCGCCGCCTCAGCGGGCCCGGTCCAGGTCAGCTACTACATGAACCGGCTGCAGCGGCTGCCGGGCCGGACCGACTACGTGGTCACGCTGAACGCGGATGACCGGATCGCGCCAGGCAGCGTGCTGGCCCGGATGGATTACTCCCATCCGGTCTACGACCCGGTCTCCGTCGCCGCTCAGGGCCGGCTGCCGGAGCTCAATGACGGCGTGCTGGCCTTCGCCGGCGCCTATCACGGCTGGGGCTTCCACGAGGACGGCTGCCGCTCCGGCCTGGCCGCCGCCGAGTCGCTGGGCGGACGCTGGTGACCGCCGCGATCTACGAGTGCGCGGTCACCCACGTCCGGGCCGCGCCGCTGCGCAATTCCTTCACCTACCGGATGTACCAGTGGCTCGTGGACCTCGACGACCTGCCCGGGCTGCCGTCCTGGCTGCGCCCGCTGGCCAGCTTCCACGCCGCGGATCATCTGGGTAACCCCGGCCGCAGCATCCGCGAGAACGTGGATCGTTACCTGGCCGCCAGCGGAATCGACCTGCACGGGGGCAAGGTGATGATGCTCACGCAGGCCCGCGTGCTCGGCTACGTGTTCAACCCGCTGACCGTGTACTGGTGCCGGGACGGCTCGGGCGACCCGGCGTGCGTGATCGCCGAGGTGCACAACACCTATCACCAGCGGCACTGCTATCTGCTGCGCACCGATGCGCGCGGCCGGGCGCAGGTGCCCAAAGAGTTCTACGTGTCCCCGTTCTACCCGGTGGACGGGGACTACCAGATGAGCCTGCCCGAGCCGGGCCAGCGGCTCGCGCTCACCATCGCGCTGCACCGGCCGGCGGCGCCGCCCTTCGTGGCCAGCGTGCGGGGAGTTCGCCGCGAGGCGACACCCGCGCAGCTGCTCGCCTCGGCAGCCCGGCACCCCTGGTCGACCGCGGCAGTGACCGGCCGCATTCACGCTCAGGGCCTGAAGCTGTACGCCCGCGGCCTGCGCGTGGCGCCCAGGCCCGCGCACCCACCGCAGGAAGGAGTCGAATGAGCCAGGCAACCGACCTCTCCGCCGCTCAGCCGCCAGTGCGGTCAGCCGGGCAGCGGACCCGGCACCGGCCGGGCGGGCCGGGCAGCCAGGGTGATCTCCCGGCCGCCGGCCGGGGCCCGGACCAGGCTGGCTTCCCGCTGGTCGACCCCGGCCGGTGGCCCGACGTGGCGGCGATGCCGGCCGGGCGCATCCGGTCGGCGATGGCCCGCCGGCTGCTGCGCAGAGTCGCCGCCCGGATGCCGATCCGGGTGCTGCTGCCCTCCGGCGAGTCGTTCGGCGGGGGCGGGCCCGCGGCCCCGGCCCTGATCCTGCGCCGGCCGGGCGCGTTCTACCGGCGGGTGGGTGCTCGCGGCCTGATCGGCTTCGGCGAGTCCTACATGGCCGGCGACTGGGATGCCGACGACCTGACCGGGCTGCTGACCACCATGGCCCGGCGGATCGACACGCTGGTGCCGCCCCGGCTGCAATGGCTGCGCCGCGTCTATGTCTCCCGGCCGCCTGCCGACTGGGATGCCGATGAGGCCGGTGCGCGCCAGAACGTGCGCCAGCACTACGACCTGTCCAATGACTTGTTCGCGTTGTTCCTCGACGAGACGATGACCTACTCGGCCGCGCTCTTCGAGTCCGATGACGCCGGCGCGCCGGTCACTGCCTCCTCCGGCGCGCCGGGCGATGCCCTGAGCAGCCTCGCCGCGGCGCAGCGCCGCAAGATCGACCGCCTGCTGGACGTCACGGGGACGGGCCCCGGCACGCGCCTGCTGGAGATCGGCACCGGCTGGGGCGAGCTGGCCATCCGCGCCGCCCGGCGCGGTGCCGTGGTGCGCACCATCACCGTCTCGGCTGAGCAGCATGCGCTCGCTGCCGAGCGCGTCGCCGCGGCCGGGCTGGCCGGCCGTGTCGCTGTCGAGCTGTGCGACTACCGCGAGGTGACCGGCCAGTTCGACGTGATCGTATCGGTGGAGATGATCGAGGCGGTGGCCGAGCGCTACTGGCCGGAGTACTTCCGGGTACTCGACCGGCTGCTGGCACCGGGCGGCCGGGTCGGCCTGCAGGCCATCACGATGCCGCACGAGCGGATGATGGCGACCCGCCGGACCCAGACCTGGATCCTCAAGTACGTCTTCCCCGGCGGCCTGATCCCGTCGGTGCAGGCGATCGAGGCGAGCATGGCCGGCCATACCAGGCTGCGGGTGGCCGGCCGGCGGGACTTCGGCTCGCATTACGCCGAGACCCTGCGGATCTGGCGGGAGCGGTTCTGCGCGAATGCCGATGCGGTCGGCCGGCTGGGCTTCGATGAGGTGTTCCGGCGGATGTGGACCCTGTACCTCAGCTACTCCGAGGCCGGCTTCCGGTCTGGCTACCTGCAGGCCTCCCAGTTCCTGCTCAGCCGACCCGGGCCCGGCACACCAGGGCAGAAGATCTCGAAAGGTTTGCGGCAAAATAACACCGCTAACTCTTCGAGATCAGGAAAGGACCGGCGCGTGATGAGCGGGCAGACAGTCACGGCCGCCAGGCCGAGCGGCGGCGCAGCGGCCGTCCTGTTCCCGGTAGCCCAGCAGCTGCTGCGCGGCGACCTGCCGCTGCGCCTGCGGGCCTGGGATGGCAGTGAGGCAGGCCCGGAGACGCCAGTGACCATCGTGCTGCGCAGCCGCCAGGCGCTGCGGCGGATGCTCTGGCATCCAGGCGAGCTCGGGCTCGCCCAGGCCTATGTCACGGGCGAGCTGGACGTCGAGGGTGACATCACCGAAGGACTGCGGGCGGTCTGGCAGGCGGCCAGGGACCGGGGACTGGCCGGCGCCAGGCTGCCGGCCGCGGGATGGACGGCTGCCGTGCGGGCCGCTATCGCGCTGCGGATCCCCGGCCCGCGCCCGGCGGCACCGGCTACCGAGGCCAGGGTGAGCGGCCGGCTGCATAGCAGGAGCAGGGATCGCGCCGTGATCTCTCATCACTACGACGTGCCTGCCGCTTTCTACGAGCTCATCCTGGACCCGCAGATGGCCTACTCGTGCGCGCTGTGGACGTCCAGTGATCCCGGCTACGCCCTCGCCGACGCGCAGCGGGACAAGCTCGACACGGTCTGCCGGCAGCTGCGGCTGGGCCCGGGCATGCGGCTGCTCGACGTGGGCTGCGGCTGGGGTTCGCTGGCCATTCACGCGGCGCGCAGCTATGGCACCAAGGTCACCGCGGTGACGCTGGCAGGCGAGCAGGCCGCCTTCGTCCGGCGCCGGATCGGCGAGCTCGGCCTGGGCGACAAGGTCACGGTCGCCGCCGCGGACTACCGGGACATCCCGCTCGGCGAGCCTTATGACGCGGCGGCATCGATCGAGATGGGCGAGCACGTGGGGAAGGATCAGTATCCCGCGTTCTGCCGTCAGCTTCGCCGGCAGCTGCGGCCCGGCGGGCGGCTGCTGATCCAGCAGATGTCCCGCCCGGCGAGGACGGCGGGCGGCGGCAAGTTCATCGAGGCCTATATCGCACCGGACATGCACATGCGGCCGGTCGGCGAGACGATCGGGCTGCTGGAGGACGCCGGGCTCGAGGTGGTGGGCGTCCGTGCCATGCGCGAGCAGTACACCACCACCATCCGGGCCTGGCTGGCCAACCTGGAACGCCAGTGGGATGCCGTCACGGCACTGATCGGGCCGGAGTCAGCGCGAGTCTGGCGGCTCTACCTGGCGGGCGGTGCGCTCGCCTTTGATGAGGGACGGATGGGCGTGCACCAGATCGCCGCCGTGCGCTCGTGATGGCCAGCGGCACGCTCGCCGCGTTCGGCCTGACCCTGCTGCTCACCGCCGCGGCGGTGACCGCGCTGCTGCTGGCCACCTTCGCGATCGCGCTGACAGCCGGCCGGTTCAACGTGGTGGACGTCGAGCTGGGGGCTCGGCTTCGCCGTAGCTGCCGTCGTCGCGCTCGCCGCGTCCGCCGGGCACGGCGCCGGCCTGCGCCGCGACCTGCTCGCCGCGGCAACGGTGGTCTGGGGGCTGCGGCTGGCGGCCTACATCGGCTGGCGCAGCCGCGGCCAGGGCGAGGATCCCCGGTACGCGGAGATGCTGAGCAAGGCGCCGCCGGGCCGCCGCGCGACGTACGCGCTGCGGAAGGTGTTCCTGGCCCAGGCCGGGCTGATCTGGCTGATCTCCGTCCCGGTGCAGGCCGGCATGTTCGAGCGCGGCGCTCCCCCGGCACTGATCTGGATCGGGCTGGCGATCTGGCTCTGCGGCCTGGCCTTCGAGTCAGCCGGGGACTGGCAGCTGGCCCGGTTCAAGGCCGACCCGGCGAACCGCGGCCAGGTCATGGACCGGGGCCTGTGGCATTACACCCGGCACCCGAACTACTTCGGCGACGCGTGCGTGTGGTGGGGGCTGTTCCTGATCAGCTGCGGATCGTGGATCGGCCTGGCGACGGTCTTCTCGCCGATCCTCATGACGTTCCTGCTGGCCGGAGGCAGCGGTAAGCCCATCACGGAGGGCCGGATGGCGGAGCGGCCCGGCTACCGGGAGTACGTCGCCAGGACGAGCGGCTTCTTCCCGCTGCCGCCGCGCCGCTGACTACCGCCGCCCGGGCAGCGCCAGCGCCGCGCCGTCGCGCCGCCCGCTCAGTGCCGCCTGCTCAGTGCCGCCTGCTCAGTGCCGCCTGCTCAGTGCCGCCTGCTCAGTGCCGCCTGCTCAGTGCCGCCTGCTCAGTGCCGCCTGCTCAGTGCCGCCTGCTCAGTGCCGCCTGCTCAGTGCCGCCTGCTCAGTGCCGCCTGCTCAGTGCCGCCTGCTCAGTGCCGCCTACTCAGTGCCGCCGGGCCGGGCCTAGCGCCTCGATCGCCCTGGACCAGGGGAACGGGGCCGAGCTGGCCGCGCCTGGCTCGTTCAGCGGGTAAACGTCCGGCCCGAACAGGACCGTCACGCCCCAGGACCGCAGTCTCGGGATGCTCTCCCGGAACGCGGGATGGGCGGCATGGGCGCGGTTGGTGCAGGGCACGGCCACGACGGGCAGCTGCCTGCCGAACGACTCGACGAGGAGGCCGAGCGCCAGGGTGTCGCAGATCCCCGCCGCCCACTTGTTGATCGTGTTCACGGTGGCCGGGGCCACGATGATCGCGTCCGGCTCGGGCAGCACGTCCGGCTCGCCGGGATCCTTGTACTGGCTGCGCACCGGGTGCCCGGTCAGCTGCTCCAGCTCAGCCGCGTCGGTGAAGGCGCGCCCGGACGGGGTGGTCAGCGCGCACACATCCCAGCCGGCCTGCTGGCCGAGCCGGACCAGGACGGAGGCCTCGCCGGCCGGCGGGGCAGCACACGAGATCACGTACAGCACGGGTCGGCTCATAGCCCAAGTCCTGCCCGCTGCGGCCGGCCGGTACGCCGTCGGCCGGCGGGGTCAGTCGCCGAGCTCGTCAAGGGCTAGCGCCATCCCTGGCGGGCCGCGACCGGGCCGCCGGGTGCGCGTGCCCGGCCATGACTCTGGTCAGGGATGATGGGGCGCATGGATCTGCCTGTGCTGCCGCCGGTCGCTCCGATGCTGGCCAAGTCGGTGAAGGACATTCCCGGTGGCGATATGAGTTATGAGCCGAAATGGGATGGCTTCCGGTCGATCATCTTCCGGGACGAAGACGAGGTCGAGATCGGCAGCCGCAACGAGCGGCCGATGACCCGCTACTTTCCCGAGGTCGTGGCCGCCGTCCTGGCCAGTCTGCCGCCGCGCTGCGTCATCGACGGGGAGATCGTGATCCCCGACGCCGAGGGCAGGCGGCTGGACTTCGAGGCGCTGCTGCAGCGGGTCCACCCGGCCGACAGCAGGGTCCGGCTGCTGGCCGAGCAGACGCCCGCCTCGTTCGTCGCCTTCGACCTGCTCGCGCTCGGCGACGTTGATTACACCCCGTTGCCGTTCGGTGAGCGCCGCCGCGCACTGGCCGACGCGCTGGCCGCGGCTGGTCCGCCCGTGTACCTCACGCCGGCCAGCACGGACCGGGACGTGGCGGTCCGCTGGTTCAGCCAGTTCGAGGGCGCGGGCCTGGACGGCATCGTGGCCAAGCCGCTGGCCGGGACGTACCAGCAGGACAAGCGGATCATGTTCAAGATCAAGCATGAGCGGACCGCCGACTGCGTGGTGGCCGGCTACCGGCCGCACAAGAGCGGCGATGACGCGATCGGCTCCCTGCTGCTCGGGCTCTACACCGCCGACGGCAACCTGGCCAGCGTCGGCGTCGTGGGCGCGTTCCCGATGGCCATGCGCAGGCAGCTCTGGAAAGAGCTGCAGCCGCTGGTCACCAGCTTCGATCAGCACCCGTGGAACTGGACGGCGCAACGGCCTGATGTCCGCCATCCGCGGGAGGCCGAGACCAGCCGGTGGAACGCCGGCAAGGACCTGTCGTTCGTGCCGCTGCGGCCGGAGCGAGTCCTTGAGGTGCGCTACGAGCACATGGAGGGCACCCGGTTCCGGCACACCGCCCAGTTCTCCCGCTGGCGGCCGGACCGCGACCCGCGCTCCTGCGGCTTCGGCCAGCTCGAGGAGCCGGTCAGCTTCGACCTCGCCGAGATCCTGTCCGGCGAGAGGCAGAACCGCTAGCGGCCCGCCGCGGCCCCGCCGGCGGCCGTCCCGGCCAGCTCGGACCGGTCAGGCTGCCGCCCCGCCGCCGGCTCCGGGCTCGGGCCCGATGGCAGCGGCCGGCGGCCGGTGACCAGCCCGGCCTCGGCCGCGATCGAGTTCCCGGTCACCCCGTCGAACCCGGCCCGGCTCAGCATGGCCGTCCATGCCGCCATCGTCACCGGGCGCTCCTGCAACCGCAGCAGGTAGCGGACCGCATTTTTCGCTATTCGCCACCAGCCGCCCGGCCCCTTTCCGGCGAGGACCCGGACCTTGGCGGCGATAATCTTGCGGTCACTACGTGCGGCACCGCGGCCGAACATCATGTCGGCGATCACGAGACGGCCGCCTGGACGCAGCCAGCGAAACGCCGTCGCCACGAGCCTGGCCTTGTCACTGTCCCGCAAGTGGTGCAGGGCGTAGCTGGACACGATCAGGTCGACGCTGCGGTCCGGCAGCCTCAGGCGCTCGATGGGCACCGCCGCGGCGTCCAGGTAGGACAGCCCGCGCCGGCGCGCCTCCTCCCGCAGCTGCTCCACCATGGCCGAGCTCACGTCCACGGCGAGCACCTCGGCGCCGCTCTCGGCCAGCGGCAGGCTGAGCTGGCCGGTACCACAGCCCAGGTCAACGACCTGCTCACGCAGCGACGGCGACGCCGCGGCCAGCACGGCGGCCGTCACCCGCCCCAGCCCCGCGGAGCCATGCTGGTCCCAGCTCGCGGCGCGCCCGGACCAGACACGGCGCTGGCGCCGGATGGAACTTGAGGTCGCCAGCCTGCCCAGGCCGGATCCGGCCTGGCCCTGGCCCGCCGTCGCCCGGTCCTGGCCAGCGGCAGATGCGGCGGAATAGCTCCCACGATGAGTCATGCAGAGAACCTATTCAATTTGAGCCTCACTAAACTGCGCAATCCAGTTCAGGTTTGGTTAAGAATTGCCGGCAGTCCCGTCAGGTCCAGTCAGCATGAAGAATTGATGACGGCCCGGCCGAACTGTTAGATGAAGAATTGGTGAAGATGCTTCCGCCAGTTTTCCTGCCACCTGGGAAAGGCAATCCGGCCCGTTATGCGGCCGGACAGCGCGGCTATCCTCGGCTCGTGACCTCGCGACCGGATGATGGACCAGGCCGGCATCGGCCGGGTCGGCGCCCGCTGCTGACCTGGCGCCGCAGTGTCGCAATCGGCGCCGCGGTGCTGGCGATCCTGGCCGGAGCCATCGCCGTCGCGGCGTCGGTGTCCGGCAGCGGCACGGGACACGCGCATGCCGCCAGCAGGGACCGGCGCAGCGCGACCACCGCCCCCTCGGACACGCCTGCCCGGCGGCCAGCGATGGCCGTGCCTCCTATCGGCGTTCTCGGCAGCTATCCGGTCAGCGAGACCCGGACAACCTTCATCGAGCCGCCCGGCACCATGCCGGGAGGGATGGACAGCGGGGTCCGGGTCCTGCCGGTGGTCGTGCGGTATCCGCATGACCCTGCGGCGCAGCACGCGGCCGCTCAGCGCGCAGCCGGGCTGTTCCCGCTCATTGTCTTCGCGCCGGGTTTCCTGCAGTGCGACGGCTCTTATGCGTTCCTGCTCAGCTCCTGGGCGAGCGCCGGGTATGTGGTGGCCGCGGTGACCTTCCCGCACACCAGCTGCCACGACGAGTCCGATGCTGACGAGCAGGACCTGGTGAACCAGCCAGCCGATGTCTCCTTCGTCATCGCGCAGCTGCTCGGCGCCCGCGAGCGCTCCGCTGGCCCGCTGGCTGGCCTGGTGAACCCGGGCGAGGTGGCCGTCGCCGGGCAATCCGACGGCGGAGACACCGTGGCCGCCGTCGCCGGCAACAGCTGCTGCCGCAATCACCTGGTCAAGGCGGCCATCGTGCTCGCCGGGGCGGAGTGGCCGCCGCTCGGCGGCCGCTACTTCGCGTCGGCAGCGCCGCCCGTGCTCTTCGTCCAGGGCAGTGCCGATACCGTGAATCCGCCCTGGGCCAGCCTGCAGCTCTACCAGGCGGATACCACCGGCCCGCGGTACTACCTCGACGTGCTCGGGGCGAGTCACCTTTCGCCGTTCGAGGGATCAGGCACGCAACAGCGACTCGTCGCGGGCGTGACGGCCGCTTTCCTTGATCGCTATGTGGCGGGGCAGCAGGCCGCCGGGAACGAGCTGCTCCGGCGCGGCACCCGGCCCGGCACTGCCGAGCTGGTGAGCGGCGGCGCGCTGCCGCCGGGATGACGGCTCGGCGCAGCCGAAAGCGCCGGGCTCCTGGCACTGACCCGGGAGACCCGGCGCCCGCTACTTTGCGTCGGCCCTCGGCTCGCCTCCTCGCTGGCCCCTGGCCGGCCCGGCGTCAGGCCGGGCCGCGGGCGCTGGCCGTCTGCCAGGTAAGACGGGCCCGCGCATGCCGCGCTGGTGCCACGGCCAGCACGACCGGCTGCGTCTGCGGGAAGTGATCGCGGACAGCTCGCTCCGCCCGTGCCGCCAGCGCCTCAGCTTCCCGGACGTCCGCGGCCACCCGAGTATCCGGGTGCTTGAAGACGATCCACAGCGGGATACCGACCATCGCGGCGAAGAACACCGCGGCCAGCGGGATGTTCATCCAGAACCAGCTCACGTGCGACCACCTCCGCAGTCCGCCTGCGCCGGCGACCTGCTCGCCTGCGCACGCCCACTACGGTGGCCGGGTATCTTCTGCTAAGCCCCTGAAGAGGCTTAGCCTCCCTTATGAACCTGTTTGCCGCCTCCTGCGGCGCGGGTCAGGCGGCGCGGGTCAGGCGGAGGGGGCCCGCCAGCCTCGGGGCGGGCGCCGGGACCTGTGCGCTGACTCGGGGTCGCGGCCCACCGCGAGGGCGGGCAGCTCGTCATCCGGATCGGCGCTGTCCCGCAGCCACCGGATCAGGCAGGCGTAGATGACCGGCGGGAAGCAGCAGGCCGGCACGGCCCACATGATGCCGGTCGCGATCTGCTGATCGGCCGCTGCGCTGAGGCCCTGGCCGGCCACATGGTGGTAGGCGGCGAACCAGTTGGCCTGCGAGAAGCCCATGATGTAAGCGAGCGCCCAGATCGTCCACATCGGTATCGCGGCGGCGGCTGCCCGCTGCGGACGTGACAGTCGCGGCAGCAGCGGCGGCGACGGCACCAGCTCGATCCAGAAGCAGCAGCCGACCGTGACCAGCGTCATGACCTCGGCGGCGAGCAGCGCCGGATGGCGAGCCATGGCGTCGACTACGACCGGCAGCCGCCAGGTAATGATCACCGCCACATAGGCGAGCAGGTAACCGCCCGCCCGCGGCAGCGCCGGATGGCGGGACCTGGACCGGGCAACTCGGTCGGCCAGGCCGGTTCCGGCGGCGCGACCGGCCCTGCTCAGCCGCCATGGCGCACCCGTGACCAGCAGCGCGGGCACCACGGTGGCGAAGACGACGAACTGGAGCGCCTCGGCATATGCCTGCCGCCGGGCCAGGCCGATCACCGGCGGAAGCAGCATGGCGATGGCAAGCAGCACGGCCGCCAGCGCCAGCCAGTGCCGCTGGCGCAGCCAGCGCTCGCCGGATGCCGGCTGGCTCGGCACGGGTCACCTGCCTGTCGTATCGCGGACGGCGGCCAGGCGCCTGTCCGGCGGCACCTGGCATACCGGCGAGCATAGAACGCTTTTCTTACCGGCAGCGAGTTGGCTGGCTGGGCAGGGGCGGCGGCTGTGAAGATTGGCCTGAGCGCGCGGCGGCCGGGAAGGACGGGAGTGCTCCAGATGAAAGCTCGGCGTCCTCAGAGGAACTGCAGAGCTTTCCTGCACTCGGCTGCCAGCCGCGGCTGGCACGTTCTGGGATCATGAGCGCCAGCCTGGCGGGCTTCGACGGCTCGCCGCCTGCCTCCCGCAGGGCCGGACGGCGCCATCCTGTAGCCAGGAGAGGGTCCGCGCCCCCCAGGCCAGCCCTGGTCAAGGCGGCCCTGGTTGTCGTCGGCGCGGGTCTGGGCGCGACGACAGGGCTGGCGATCACCGCCGAGACCGCCAGCCAGCTCGCCGCGCCGGGCGGCCGGATGATCTTCGCCGGCGGCCTTACCGGCCTGATCGGTACCTACCTCGCGCTCGTCATGGTGCTGCTGGTGAGCCGCATCCCTTTCGTCGAGCGGGTGCTCGGCCAGGACGGCCTGCTGCGCTGGCACGCAAGCTGGCACCCTGGCCGATCAGCCTGCTGATCGCCCATGCGCTGTTCATCGCCGTCGGTTACGCGCAGGCGGCGAGGACCGGCACCTGGGCGCAGGTCGGTGTCCTGATCACTCAGTACCCCGATGTCCTCATGGCCACGGCAGCCCTGGGCCTGATGTGCGCGGCCGGCGCCATCTCCATCCGCGCCGTGCGCCGGCGGGTGCGCCGCGAGACGTGGTGGGCGGTGCATCTCTACCTGTACCTGGCGCTGGCCCTCTCCTTCGCGCACGTCATCGCGCTCGGGCCGTCCTTCGTCGGTCATCCGCTCACTCAGGCCGTCTGGTCGGCCGCCTGGCTCGCAACGGCCGGGCTGGTGCTCTGCTACCGGCTCGGGCTGCCCGTCGCCCGCAGCCTGCGCTACCGGCTGCATGTCGTGCAGGTCCGCGCCGAGGGACCCGGCGTGACCTCGGTGATCGTCGCCGGGCGTCACCTGGACCGGCTGGCCGCGTCCGGCGGCCAGTTCTTCCTGTGGCGCTTCCTGACCAGGGACATGTGGTGGCAGGCCCACCCCTACTCGCTCTCGGCGCTGCCCAGGCCGCCTTACCTGAGGCTGACGGTCAAGAGCGCTGGTGATCATTCTGCCGCGCTGGCGCGCCTGCGGCCCGGTACCCCGATTGCCGTTGAGGGGCCTTACGGCGCTTTCACCCGGCACGCTCAGCAGCGGCCGAAGGCCCTGCTCGTGGCGGCCGGGATCGGCGTCACCGCGCTGCGATCGCTGCTGGAGGACCTGCCGCGCGCCAGCGCCCCGGTCGTCATCCTGCGGGCCACCAGGCAGGAGGACCTCGTCCTGCGCCAGGAGGTGCGAGAGCTGGTCAGCTGCAAGCGCGGCCAGCTGCTCGAGCTTGCCGGAAGCCGGCAGCGGGTGCGGCTGGACGAGCCCTCGCTGCTCAGGCTGGTTCCCGACCTGGACCGGCGCGATGTGTTCGTGTGCGGGCCGGAGGGCTTCGTCGCGGACCTCGTGGAGGTTGCCCGGAACCTCGGAGTTCCCGGGGAGTGCATCCACCATGAGGCCTTCGCGCTATGACCGGGCGCTGCCACGCAGGCAAAAGCAGCGTGAGGCCGCTGGCCTCCCGACCCGAAGGAAAGGTCACATGAAGCGGGCGCCCCTGTTCGTCCTGGCCGGCACCGCGGCCGGCCTGGCCGGGATCCTGAGCTTCCATACCCGGCCGGCCGCGTCGGCGGCGCTGGGGACTCCCGCCAGCCACGCGCTGCCAGGTAAGCCGGCCGCTGCAGCCGGGACCGGGAGCCCGGCGGCCTCATCGGCAACTACGGGCCCGGCCGGCCCAGGCGCGCCTCAGCCGACCCGGGCGCCTCAGCCGACCCGGGCGCCTCGGCCGGCCCGGGCGCCTCGGCCTGCCCGGGCGCCTCGGCCGGCCCGGGCGCCTCGGCCGGCCCGGGCGCGCCGGCCGCCCGGCGAAGCGCGGTCGGCGCGACGGAGCAGTACGGCTATGGCTATCTGGCCGTCCGGGTCATCGTGCGCGGAAACCGCATCGTTAACGTCACCGTGCCCGTCATTCAGACTGCCGAGCAGTACTCCCAGCAGCTGGCCATGCAGGTCATCCCGACCCTCCGGTCAGAGGTGCTGGCCGGGCAGACGGCCGGTATCAGCGCCGTGAGCGGGGCTACCTACACCAGCCAGGCGTATGCCACCTCGCTCCAGGCGGCCCTGGACAAGCTGCACGTCAGGTAGCCGGCGTCATGGACAGCGGCATCGACGTCATCCGCCACTCCGAGAACGTCATGGGCACCGTCGTCTCCTTCGCGGTCGTACCCGGCAACTCGCCGGCGCGGGCGGCAGCGGCCGCGGTCGAGTCGGCATGCGCGGTCCTGCATGAGGCTGACCGGACCTTCAGCACCTGGGATCCGCAGAGCCCGGTCAGCCGCCTGCGACGGGGCGCGGCCTCGCTCAGCGACCTGCCTGCTGAGGTGGCCGGGGTCCTGGAGTTCTGCGAGAGCGCGCGGAAGGCCTCGGCCGGCTGGTTCGACCCCTGGGCCATCGAGGGCGGGGTTGATCCGACCGGGCTGGTCAAGGGATGGGCAGTTGATCAGGCCGTGGCCGTGCTGCGGGAGGCGGGGATGGAGGCCGCGATGGTGAACGGAGGGGGTGACGTAGCCGTCTTCGGCGTGCCCGCACCGGGGCAGGGCTGGCGCATCGGCATCCGTCATCCGTGGCGGGCCTCGCTGGCCGCCATTGTCGTGGCCACCGGCGCGGTGGCCACGTCGGGAAGCTATGAGCGGGGCTCGCACCTGCTCAACCCCTTCACCGGGGACCTGGCCAGCAAGGCCGCCTCTGCCACCGTCACCGGTCCCAGCCTGGCGCTCGCCGACGCACTGGCCACGGCCCTGGCGGTCGGCGGCGACGAGGTCCTGGCCATCGTGGCCGGGCTCGATGGCTACGCCGGTTACCTGATCCGGCCGGACGGAACCGAGGCAGACACGGGCAACGTCGCCTTCGCCAGCTGACAGCAGGCGAATGCGACGTTGGGCGCGCCGTCGCTGCCCCGCTCCCCCGCTAGCCCGCGGCCGCCCGGGCATGCACCGAACTGGCAGATGCCGGGCTAGCGGGCACGGGCCGGGCGGACATGGTGATGAAGTCACGGGACCACCACGACTCGAAGTACCTGTTCGGCGCGCCGAACATGCCGGGCAGCAGGTCAGTGCCGTTCGCGGGCGTGGCGGGCCCGCTCGCAGCGTGCGGGTCGTAGCTCGCGAAGTTCACCCAGTCCGTGTTGATGTCGAGTTCCATGGCACGAACCGCGCCCGCCCGGGCCAGGATGTCGGCGAGCGTGGTGATATTCAGCCCCGGACCGCCGACGTAAACCAGAGCGCCGCTGGCCGTGATGCCCAGGCCCGATCGCCAGACATAGACCGCATTGCCGAGCGTGAAGCCCCACTGGCTGATGTCGTTGGGGTTCAGGCCGGGGACCGGCTTGCCGTGATCGACGAGCAGGTCGAGGTTCTGCCGCACGGAGGCCACCTCCGGCGTCATCGTGGCGTCCCGGCCCCAGTCCGCGACGGTCGACGTGCCGTTCCGGTAGACGACGAACGAGGCGGCGCCCCTCCGCAGCGGGATGATCGTCTTACCGTCGGCGTAGTAGCCGCCCTCGGCGTCCTTCATCAGGAAGCCCGCGTTAAAGGCGGCCACCAGGCTCTTGGCCGACCCCCGCGAGACGGGCGCTGTGTCGCGGTACGGGCCGCCGCCGGGAATGGTGCTTCCCGAGTAAAGGGTGGCCCGGAGCAGCCTGGTATCCATCCAGGCGATTCCCACGACCAGGCTGGTGTGCACCGCGTCCGGCCGCACCCACGTCTCGTAGACGGCCGGGATGCCGCCCACCCGCCGGCCGACCGGATGCCAGACTCCCTCGCCCGGCAGCAGGTGCCCGGCGGGTGAGGTCATCCGCGCCGGGGGCGCCAGGTGGGCGACCGTCGAGCCTCCGTGCGCCGGAGGCACCGAACCGGGCAGGCGGGGGATGGCTGACCTGGCCGGAGTACCGCCGACAGGCGGCGGATGGTGGGAGTACCAGAGGTTCTCGGCCCAGTTCACCAGGGAGCTGCCGCCGTGGTCGCGGACCCACTCGGCGCCCCTGGCGCCTGCCGAGGACCCGAGTCCCGGATTAGTCAGGGCGCCGCCTAGCGAGACCCATACCGGCGTCAGCAGCAGGACCACCGCGCATGCCGCCGTGGCGTACGGATGCCGTCCTGGCATGGTCCGGCGCGCGGCGCGGATCTCGCGCCGCCGGGCCCGGCGGCGGGACCGGCGCGCCCAGAATGTGCTGGGCTGCGAAGGCGTGCCCGGCCGGCGCGGCGAGCCGTCCGCGCCGCGCGGGTCGCCACGCTCCGGACGGGCAGCGGCTCGCTCAGGCGGGCGCCCGCGACGGGACGGGACTGACCCTGCATCCGGCCGCAGCCGTGGGCCCGGGGATTCCGGGCTAGGCCATGGCTCCCGGTTCTGGACACCGTCTCGGCCCCCAGGACCCGGACCGCGCCGCTCAGTCAAGGACAGTCACCGCTTCCAGTTCCGTTGATTCTTACGGACGGTATGTCCGGAACATGAACTTTCCGTGAAGGACGCGACGCCTCTTGGCTGATCACGTCTTGCCTGATCACTATGCACCCATTCGTGGACCAGGGAGGGCGGCGCCTAGCTGAGAGGGCCAGGGTAGGCGGCCTCGGCCCGCACCGCGAGCCGACGGGTCTGGCGGCGGACCTGGATCAGCACGACCGCCATGGCCACGATGGCCAGAGCGGCCAGGACCAGGGTGATAGTGCCGGACACCTGCCGCAGCGCGTTGGCCGCCAGATAGGCGGCCAGCGCGTAAACGGCCGCCCACAGGATCCCGCCTGCCGCGTTGGCAGGCAGGAACTTGCTCCAGCGCATCCGGCTGGTACCGGCCAGGAACGCCGCATACGTGCGCAGAACCGTCACGAACCGGCCGAAAAACACCACCTTGGCACCGTGACGGTCGAACAGGTACCGGGCAATTTTCAGCTTGCCCTCGTCCAGGCGCACCTTGGGGCCGTACCGCCGGGCCAGCCGGTAGCCGCCCTTATCGCCGATCCAGAAGCCGATGTTGTCCCCGATGATGGCGGCGGCCGCCGCTACGGCAAAGATCAGCCACGGGGAGAGGCGATGGGTCTCGCCGGCGTAGATGGACGAGAGGATGAGGGCGGTCTCGCCGGGCAGCGGTATGCCCAGGCTCTCGCCCGCCACCAGGGCGAACAGGGCCCAGTAACCGTAGACGGCAATGAGATGACTGATATTCATCCCGGCTAGCCGGCCTCGCGCGCGGGACCGCCGTCCGCGGCCGGCTGCCCCGCCCGCCGGGCACGGCCGTCCCGACCAGGGGCTCGCAGGTCATGCGGCTGTTCCACGTAACCACTCTTCCAGACCCGATTCCGCGCACCCTGACCGGCACTTCTGCGCCAGCTATGAATCTGCCGAGCGAGCGAGGCCGCGGCCAGGCCCCGTAACCCGATTGCGAAGGTGCAGAAGGTGCTCAGGGCCGCTGCGCTCCGTGATCGACCCGGACGCGGCGGACTTCCTGCCGCCCGGCGACATGCCGTCCCGGATTGCCGCGGCCTGCGCCGCTTCCGGCCAGCCGGTGCCGGACGGCCCGGCCGAGATAGCGCGGTGCGTCCTGGACAGCCTGGCGCTGGCCTACCGGCGCGCCATCATCGAGGTGCAGGAGCTGTCCGGCCGGCCCGCGGACACCATCCACCTGGTCGGCGGCGGCGCCCGGAACGAGCTGCTCTGCCAGCTGACCGCGGACGCCTGCGGGCTGCCCGTGGTGGCCGGCCCGGCCGAGGCGACGGCCATCGGCAACATCCTGGTCCAGGCACGCGCGCTCGGCGCCGCGCCCGGCGAACGGGATGGCCTGCGCGCCCTGGTGCGCGCCGCGCAGCCGCTGCAGGCCTTCCAGCCGCGCGGCGGACTGGACTGGCAGGCAGCCAGCCGCAGGCTGCCCGAGCGCCCGACGCTGGCCTGATCCGCCGGCCGGCCTCCTGGCCGCCGCTGCCCGCGCCGCGGCTCGGCGGGCGGCTCGCCGTCACGGTGCGGCCGCCCGCGCTCGCCGTCTGGCTGTGAGCCGCGGCCAGCAGGCCGGTCCGTTATCTTGACACGTTCCAAGAAGCACCACGACACTGGCAATCCTGGCCAGGAAGGACAGCGGTGAACGCGCCCATCGGCATCAGGGAAGTGGCTGCGCACGCGGGGGTCTCGGTGGGCACCGTCTCCAATGTGCTGAACCGGCCGGATATCGTCGCGGCCACGACCAGGGACCGGGTGCATGCGGCGATCAGGGAACTCGGATTCGTCCGGAATGAGTCCGCCCGGCAGCTGCGCGCGGGGCGCAGCCGGATGATCGGCCTGATCGTGCTGGACCTGGCCAACCCCTTCTTCACCGACGTGGCCCGCGGCGTCGAGGACGAGGCCAGCAAGTCCGGGCTGGCCGTCATCTTGTGCAACAGCGACGACCAGCTGCCCAAGGAGACTGGCTACCTGGAGCTGCTCGAAGAGCACCGGGTCCAGGGCATCCTGATTACCGCGGTGGCGGATAACGAGCAGCGGCTAGCCCAGCTGCAATCTCGCGGCACGCCGGTCGTCCTGGTCGACAGCCGCTCTCCGTCCGGCAGCCAGTGCTCAGTGGCCGTAGATGACCAGCTAGGCGGCGACATGGCCGTCTCCCACCTGCTCGCCGCCGGGCACGAGCGCATCGCCGACGTCGGCGGCCCGTTCAACCTGCGGCAGGTGAGCGACCGCCGGGACGGAGCCCTCCGCGCCCTGGCCCGGGCCGGATCGGGCCCGTCCGGCCTGATGGTCATCGAGACCCCGGCCCTCAATGTCAGCGCCGCCCAGGCGGCGGCCGCTGAGATTGCCGTCATGGATCCCGCGGTCCGGCCCGCCGGCGTGTTCTGCGCCAACGACCTCATCGCCCTGGGCCTGCTGCAGGAGCTGACGCAACGCCGGATCCGGGTGCCGGACGACATCGCGATCGCCGGCTATGACGACATTGACTTCGCCGCCGCTGCCACCGTCCCCTGTCCTCGGTCCGCCAGCCGCGCCAGCAGATCGGCCGCACCGTCGCACGGCTCCTGCTCGAGGAAGCCCTGGAGCAGGACAGTCACAAGCACCGCCAGGTCATCTTCCAGCCTCAGCTGGAGGTGCGACAGTCCAGCCAGGCCCGGTCACGGGCGAGCCGTTTCCGGCCGGCCCGCCCGGCGCAAGGCGGCCGCTTCCCCCCTCCCCGCGACCGGCGCAGGATGACAGCATGCGGATAGCCCTGTTCATCACCTGCCTGGCCGACACTCTCTATCCCCGTGTCGGCCGGGCCACGGTGACCCTGCTGGAGCGCCTGGGCCATCAGGTCACCTTCCCGGCCGCGCAGACCTGCTGCGGGCAGATGCACGTCAACACCGGCTATCAGCAGGACGCGCTGCCGCTGATCCGCCATTACGCGGACACCTTCGAGAACTGCGACGTGATCGTCGCGCCCTCCGGCTCCTGCGTCGGATCGGTCCGGCACCAGCATGCGATGGTCGCCCGCCGGCATGGCGACGAGAAGCTCGCGCGGCGGGCCGAGGCCGTGGCCAGCCGCACATTCGAGCTGTCCCAGCTGCTCGTGGACGTGCTCGGCGTCGAGGACGTGGGCGCCTACTACCCGCACCGGGTCACGTATCACCCGACCTGCCACTCGCTGCGGCTGCTGCGCGTCGGCGACCGGCCGGTCCGGCTGCTGCGCCACGTCGAGGGCCTGGAGCTGATCGAGCTGCCGGACGCCGACTCCTGCTGCGGGTTCGGCGGCACCTTCGCGCTGAAGAACGCCGCCACCTCGGCCGCGATGCTGGCCGACAAGATGCGCAGCGTGCTCAGCACCGGGGCCGAGATCTGCACAGCCGGGGACAGCTCCTGCCTCATGCACATCGGCGGCGGGCTGTCCCGGCTGGACGCGGGGGTCGAGCCCCTGCACCTCGCCGAGATCCTCGCATCGACCAGGGACGGCGGCACCTCATGAGCACCTTCCTCGGCCTGCCGACGGCGCCGCGCGGCGTCGGCCACCTGCGCGGCAGCGAGCCGTTCCCGGCCGCGGCGCGGCGCGCGCTCGCGGATACCCAGCTGCGCCGCAACCTGGGCAACGCCACCCGGACCATTCGCGCCAAACGGGCCGCCGTCGTCGCCGAGGTGCCCGACTGGGAGGCACTCCGGGACGCCGGGCAGGCCATCAAGGCCGCCACCATGGCGCACCTGGACACCTACCTGGAGCAGCTGGAGGCCGAGGTCACGGCGCGCGGCGGCACGGTGCACTGGGCCAGGGACGCGATCGAGGCCAGCCAGATCGTGGCCGGCCTGGTCGGCGCGACCGGTGCGCGCGAGGTCGTCAAGGTCAAGTCGCTGGTCACCGATGAGATCGGCCTCAACGAGTCACTCGCGGCGGCCGGCATCACGGCACACGAGACGGACCTGGCCGAACTCATCGTCCAGCTCGGCCATGACTGGCCGTCGCACATCCTGGTGCCGGCCATCCACCTCAACCGCGCGGAGATCCGGGAGATATTCCTGCGCGAGATGAGCGGCGTCGACCCGGCGCTGAGCGACGATCCTGCGGCGCTGGCCGAGGCGGCCAGGCTCTACCTGCGGCGCCGGTTCCTGTCGGCCCGCGTCGGCATCAGCGGCGCCAACTTCGCCATCGCCGAGACCGGCACGATCTGCGTGGTGGAGTCCGAGGGCAACGGCCGGATGTGCCTGACCCTGCCGGAGACGCTGATCACCGTGATGGGAATCGAGAAGGTGCTGCCGCGCTGGCAGGACCTTGGCATCTTCCTGCAGCTGCTGCCCCGCTCCTCGACAGGCGAGCGGATGAATCCCTACACCTCGATGTGGACCGGGGTGACGCCCGGCGACGGCCCGCAGCAGTTCCACCTCGTGCTGCTCGACAACGGGCGCACCGCGGCGCTGGCGGACGAGACGGGCAGGCAGGTCCTGCACTGCATCCGGTGCTCTGCATGCCTGAACGTGTGCCCTGTCTACGAGCGCACCGGGGGGCACGCCTACGGCTCGGTGTATCCGGGCCCGATCGGAGCGGTGCTGTCGCCGCAGCTGACCGGGATCGAGGACAACCCGTCGCTGCCCTATGCCTCCTCGCTGTGCGGAGCCTGCTACGACGCCTGCCCGGTGAAGATCGACATTCCGTCGGTGCTGGTGGAGCTGCGGGCCAGGCACGTCGATGCGGCGCGCAGCGCTCGCCGGCTGCCGGGACCCGAGGCGATCACGATGGCGGCGGCATCCTGGGTGATGGCCGGGTCACGCCGGTTCGCGGCCGCGCAGCGGGCAGGCGGCATCGGCCGCGCGCTGGGCAGCCGCGGCCGCATCCGCCGGCTGCCGCCGCCGCTGTCGGCCTGGACCGGGGCCCGCGACCTGCCCGTGCCGCCTGCCCAGACGTTCCGGCAGTGGTGGCGCGACAACCGGGGAGATGAGTCATGACAGCGCGCGACGAGGTGCTGGCGCGGATCCGTACCGCGCTAGGCCGGGATGGCCAGCCGACCGGCGCGCTCGGCGACGCCGCGGGTGCCGCCGGCGTCCCCGGCAGCACCGGCGGTGCTGACCATCCCGGCGATGCTGGCCATCCCGGCGATGCTGGCCATCCCGGCGGTGCTGACGATCGCGCCGGCGCCGATGGAGCGGGCCCCGATGCGGCTGCCTGCCGGATGCACGGGGCGCTGGACGGAGCGGCGCTGCTGGACCTGCTCGCCGAGCGCATCACCGACTACCGCGCCACCGTCCGGCGCGCTCGTCCCGACGAGCTCGCGGCCGCCGTGGCCGCGGCCCTGACCGGCCGGAAGGCACGGCGGGTCGTGGTTCCGCCCGGCCTCGCACTGCCCGCGCTCCCCGATGGCGTCGTGACCGTAACCGATGAGGGGCTGTCGCCGCATGACCTCGACGCTACCGACGGAGTGATCACCGCAGCGGCGGTGGCCATCGCCGAGACGGGCACGATCATTCTGGACGGCTCGCCCAGTCAGGGCCGCCGCGCGGTCAGCCTGGTACCCGACTACCACCTCTGCATCGTGCGCGCTGAGCAGGTCGTCGAGCTGGTGCCCGAGGCCATCGCCCGGCTCGCCGGGCACGCGGAACGGCCGCTGACCTGGATCAGCGGCCCGTCCGCCACCAGTGACATCGAGCTCCGCCGGGTGGAGGGCGTGCACGGCCCGCGCACCCTGGAGGTCATCCTGGTCGGCCCCGGTGATCCGGCCTGACGGCAGGCCCGGCGCCCGCCCGGTCAGCCCCGGCTGATGGCATCGCGGCGCAGCAGCGCGTGCACGCCCCGGGACTGATTGGCCACCTGGGTGATGCGCAGGTCCAGCACCGGACTCGCGACAGCGAGCGCGGCCTTCTTCTCCAGCCCGTAGAGCGCCTGCAGCCAGGTCAGCATGGCCTCCAGCGCGTCCCCCATGGCCTCGTTCAGGTCCGGGCTGAAGCCGAAGGTGACCCGTCCGGCCGGGTCTCGGCGTGCACGCCGGGCACGGGCGCGCTGGCGAGCAGGTCCAGCGTCAGAGCGGACGGTCACCGTGTCACCGGAGTCGACGGTCAGCACCGGCGGCAGCTCACGCGAGAAGACGTTGGTGGTCGTGTGCGCTGCGGGCTCCAGCTGATGCGCAGTCACGGGCTCCCTCACGAGACGGCTGACACGGACGCCGGCCGCTTACCCGGCAGCCGGCGGACGTACCTTGCCCCACAGCATCCGCACCAGCTGCCCGATCATCGCCCGATGGCACGGGCCATGGAAGATGATGACGTTGTCGAAGGCGTGCGCACCCGGCCGGTCAGCCACTGACCTGACCGCATCGCGCACCGCGGCGAGCTGCGCGGTGGTCATCTGCAGCGGCGGCTCATCCGGCTGGTACGTGCTCCCGACCGGGTAGTCCCGGCCGGGAGTCCGGGTCCTCTCGATGTGACAGCCCAGCACGTGCGTGACCGGCCGGGAGCCGGCCAGCTCGACGAGCCGGTCCAGGCTGGCCAGGAAGGCAGGGAAGTCGCGCACGTACAGCCGCCACCGGGCGGCGGCCCGGCAGGCCGCCGGGATGCTAGAAGACCAGGCAGCTCGGAACGCCGGAGCCCTGGCCTTCCGGCCGCAGCCGGGGGTTGCCGCTGGCCGGCTGGCCCGTCGCCGGAAAGGCGGCGGCCAGGGCGTCCGCGATCCTCGCGGCCCTGGCCGCGTACCCGGCCGAGGTGTAGTGGATGCCATCGCTGATGAACCAGCTTCGCTGCGCGGCGTCCGCCCAGTCGTACACCCGCATGCTGGGATAGCGGGGGCATGCCTGCAGCAGGGCCTGGTTCCACAGCCGCATGTCATGCTCGGAGTAGGGCCCGCTGCTGAGCAGCGATATCACGTTCACCCACAGCACCGGCTCGTTGCCGATGAGGGACATCATCGCCCTGATCCTGGCGGCCACGCTGACCGTCCCGCCGACATAGACGTTGGCAGTGTCATTGGTGCCCAGGGCGAGCACCCAGCAGCCGTGGTAGCCCTGGCGCATGTACTGCTGCGCCACGGCGTAGGCATTGGGCTGGTCGAGGATCGTCTCCACGATTGACCGGCCGCCGGAGACTTCATCGTGCACGGTGGTGACGCCCACCCGGCGGTACTGGGCAGTGATCCGCAGCGCCGGATCGGGCAGGTAGTCCGCTGAGAACAGGCCGTCGGAGGTGGAGTCACCGATATGCACGACCGAGCGGCACGAGCTGCGCAGCCCCGCGGCCGCCCCGGGCAGGCTGGCTGCTGACGACGGCGAGGCCCCGCGGCCGGCTGGCCGCAGCAGCTGCGCCCGGCTGCCCGAGGCGGCTCCGGCCGGGCCGGTGCCACCGGTCGCGGGTGCATGCACGCCCGCCAGGCTGCAGGCGGTCAGCACGAGGGCGCAGCCCGTGCCGCCGAGAGCAAGCCAGGCGCGCCGCCGGGCCGCGGCCGAGGGCCACGCACCGGACTTCAGCTGAGCCCGGAAGCGGCCGATGGCACCATGGCGAACCGGTTCCTCGACGAACCGCCAGGACAACGCGGCCAGCAGCAGGCAGGCGGCCACCTGCAGGGCAGCGCGGACCAGCGACCGGCTGCCATCGGCCGGGGTGGTCAGCACGATGATCGGATAGTGCCACAGGTAAATGCCGTAGGAGCGCACGCCGACCCAGCGCAGGGGCCGCCAGCCCAGCAGGGCGCCGATCCTGCTGGCGGGTGCCGCGGCTGCCAGCACCACCGCAGCCGTGGCCACCGACAAGAGCACGAGCCCGCCGCGGTAGAGAAAGGCTGAGTACTCGGTCGTGCGCCAGACCAGCACGACGATGCCGGCCAGGCCGAGCGCGCCGCAACCGTCGAGCAGCCAGGACCGGCGCGCGCTGGCGGCCTGGCCGAGCCTCCGGCTGGGCCAGAGGAAAGCCGTCGCGGCGCCGACCAGCAGGCCGAACGCCCGGGTATCGGTGCCGTCATAGACCCTGGTCGGGTCGTAGCCCGGATGGTAGAGCAGCATCATCGCCGCGGCCGAGCCCGCCGCCAGCAGCAGGGTCATGGCGGCGAGCGGAACATCGCGCCCCGCGGCGCCGCGGCGGCCGCGGGAGAGCCGCAGCCCGAGCCACAGCAGGAACGGCCAGACCAGGTAGAACTGCTCCTCGACGGCCAGCGACCAGAGGTGGCCGAGTGGCGACGGCGGCCCGAACTGGGCGAAGTACGAGCTGTGCTCGGCGATCAGCCACCAGTTGCTGACGTAGCCGGCCGCGGCGGCCGCCGCCCCGCGCAGCGCCGGCAGCTGGGCGCGATCAAGCAGGTCAACCCACCCGACTACCACGGCCAGCACCAGGAACAGCGCGGGCAGCAGCCGCCGTGCCCGCCGCAGCCAGAAGTCGGCCATCTGCAGCGACCCGGTGGCCCGCTGCTGGCCCAGCAGCAGATCGGTGATCAGGTACCCGCTCAGGGTGAAGAAGACCCCGACGCCCAGCAGCCCGCCCTGGGCCCAGCCGAGGTTGAGGTGGTAGGCCACCACGGCCAGGACCGCGAGGGCCCGCAGCCCGTCGAGCCCGGGCAGATAGCGCTGACCACCCCGCACTGGCGCCGGCATGACTCCCCTTGACCCGTCCGCCCACTTGCTGCCTGCCGGTCAGCCGGGCAGCAGCCAGCCGCGCGCAGCACAGCGGAGAGCTGGCACAGTGAATTGCTGAGTGAATCACGCCACCCGGATAACCAGGAGAAAATCTCTCTGGACCGGGCAGCATGCTACTAGGGAGCCTGATTACTGCCGCTCATTTTGCGCTGGTGTCGGCATGACAAAGTGAATGCGATGAGACCGCGGGCGCGGACCGCGGGGCGACGGCGCGCGGGCCGCCCGGTCACGGGGCGGGTGGCCAGCCGCCACCCGTCAGACCCGGGCGGTGTCCTGGCGGAAGCGCCAGATCGCGCCGCCGGCGAAGATGATCAGCCAGGCCGCGACGTTGGCCAACCACCACCAGTCGAACCCGCTGCCGACCGACAGCGGCGCGTGCACGAGCTGGTTGAGCCCGTACAGCGGGGTGAACTTGGCCAGCGTCTGGATGACGTGCGGGAACTGGCTCAGCGGGATAAACAGGCCGCCGGCGAAGGACAGCAGGGTCAGCAGGATGCCCATGTACTGCATGACGTTCTCGGTGGGCAGCAGGTAGCCCAGGAAGAGGCCGAAGGCGGCGAACAGCAGGGAGCCGACCCAGACCGTCAGGCCGGTGGCGATCCAGATGGAGCCCGGCATGTGCGGCTTGCCGGCGATGAGGCCGGCCGCGTAGACGGCGACGACCGAGCTCAGGCCGAGTACCAGGGACGTGAGCATCTTGATGCCGATGTACGCCGCCGGCGAGAGCGGGGTCAGCCGGAGCTGGCGGCTCCAGCCGGCGGCCCGCTCGATCGAGACCATGGCGCCGCCGATGGTGGTGGCGAAGACGGCGCCGTACAGCGCCATGCTGATCATGATGAAGGCGGAGACATTCCCCTGGCCATAGCTCTCGCTGGCGTAGGACTTGTTCAGCCCGAAGAGGATGAAGAATACGACCGGGAAGATCACGGCGAATAGCAGCGTCCGCCGGTTGCGCAGCAGGCGGCGCAGTTCCAGCCGCAGGACGGTGCCGTTGAAGCCGCCCATGGCCGGCGCGCGGCGGGTGCTCAGGTCAGGGGCGCTGACGGCGCTCATCGGGTTGCTCCTGTCGACGTAGTCGTGTCGTTGTCGTCGCCGGTCAGGGCGATAAAGGCGTCCTCGATCCCGCGGGCGTTGATCTCCAGGTCCCTGGCGGCCGTGCTGCCGAGCAGGAACCTGGCCACCGCATCGCTGTCCGTGGCGTGGATCAGCACCGTGTCCCCGCGCACCTCGACGCTGTCGGCACCGGGAATCGCGCCCAGCGCCGCTGCGTCAGCGCCGGGCAGGGTGGCACGCACGGTCCGGCCCGCCGCGAGCGCCTTGATCTGGGGCGGCGTTCCGTCGGCCACGACCGCGCCGTGCCGCAGCAGGATGATCCGGTCGGCGTAGGCGTCGGCTTCCTCCAGGTAGTGAGTCGCGAACAGCACGGTCCGCCCCTGGGCCGCGTCCTGCCGGATCGCGGCCCAGAAGGCGCGGCGGCCTTCCACGTCCATGCCGGTCGTCGGCTCGTCCAGGATCAGCAGCTCGGGATCGGAGAGCAGCGCCATGGCGAAGCGCAGCCGCTGCGTCTCACCGCCCGAGCACTTGCCGACCTTGCGGTCGGCGATGTCCGCAATCCCGGCTCGCTTCAGGACGGCCGGCACCGGCTCGCTGTGGGCGAACAGGCTGGCGGTGTAACGGGCCGTCTCCTCGACGGTGAAGTCCTTCAGCAGCCCGCCGGTCTGCATCACCGCGGAGACCAGGCCCCGGCTGATCGCTCGCCGCGGGTGCATCCCGAAAACCGCCACCTTGCCCGCGGTCGGCTGGGACAGGCCGAGAATCATGTCGATGGTGGTCGTCTTGCCCGCGCCATTCGGTCCCAGCAGGGCCACGATCTCGCCCGCCTGCACCGCCAGGTCGACGCCCCGGACAGCCTGCACGGGCCCGAAGTCCTTCCGCACCCCGCGCAGGTCAATGGCCGGCAGCTGGCCGTCCGGCGCTCCCCGGCCCAGGCCCGCCTCTGCATCAGTCATTGTCATAGCCCCATGCTCACACCGGCGGGGCGGCCAGACGTGCGCTCACTGTCACTTCCTGCCCGTGACACCTGTCATGGACGCGGCCCGCAGGTGCCTAAGCCCGGCACTGCTGACCGGCACCGCTGAGCAGGCGGCCTGCGACTAATCTGTCGGATCTATGACGACGCCTGAGGAATCGCAGCCGGGCGTGACCGGATACCGGCAGCGGCCGTTCCGGCCCCCGCCGGACGCCGCCGACCTGCTGCTGATCCGGCACGGCGAGTCCCAGCCGGCCTTCCCCGATGAGCCGTTTCCGCTGGTCGACGGGCATGCCGATCCTGAACTGGCGCCCGGCGGCCGCCGGCAGGCGCAGTTCGTCGCTGACCGGCTGGCCGACGCGGGCATCAAGGCGATCTACGTGACCACGCTGCGCCGCACGGTCCAGACCGCTGCCCCGCTGGCCGCCCGGCTCGGGCTGACGCCGGCCGTAGAGGCCGGGCTTCGCGAGGTCCATCTCGGCGAGTGGGAAGCCGGCCTCTACCGCAAGATGGTGGCGGACCGTCACCCGATAGCACAGCAGATGTGGGAGCGGGAACGCTGGGACATCATTCCCGGCGCCGAGGAGGCCGGCGCGTTCGCGGCCCGGGTGGGCGAGGCGATCACGCGGATCGCCGCGGCACATCCGGGCCAGCGCGTGGCCGTGTTCACGCACGGCGGCGTCATCGGCCAGGCACTCGCCCTGGCCGCGAGGTCCCGCCCCTTCGCGTTCGTCGGGGCCGACAATGGCTCTATCTCCCGGCTGGTGATCACTGACCAGCGCTGGATGATCCGGCTCTTCAACGACACCGCGCATCTGCGCGACCTGCGGCCTGGCCAGCGGCCAGGCTAGGCGGCCGGCGATGACCGGGCGCATCCGCCGGATCAAGGCCTGCCTGAACGGATCGCGCAGCCCGGCCGCGCATCCGGCCGTCCCGGTGACGCCGGCCGAACTAGCCGCGGCCGCCGGCGCTGCTGGCCGCCGACCCGGCTGGCGGGGATAATGACGGAATGCCCGCGAGCGGGCCATCCGGACGGGGCAGTCTGGCCCAGCACGACGGAGTCCGGTGAGGGAGCCTGGTGAAGCAGCGAGATCAGGTCGCGATGACGCCGGAGCAGAGCATGGCCATGCTCGCGGAGGGCCGCAAGCTGCAGCTCGCGACCATTAACCCGGACGGGACACCGCACCTGGTCACCATGTACTACGCGATGATCGACGGGCGGATCACGTTCTGGACCTACCGGTCCTCGCAGAAGGCGCGCAACCTGGCTCGCGATCCGCGTGTCACCTGCCTCGTCGAGACCGGCGATGAGTACTTCGATCTGCGCGGGGTCCAGGTCCAGGGCGTGGCGGTGTGCATCACCGATCCGGCTGCCGTGCACGAGATCGGCCGCCGGATCGTCACCGTGATGAGCGGCCAGCCCGCCGAGGAGCTGGAGGAGTACGTCGCCCGCGCCGCCCGCAAGCGGGTCGGCTACGCCGTAGAGCCGTCCCGGATCATCTCCTGGGATCACGGCAAGCTCCTGCCGCCTGGCCGACGGCCGGATCCCGGCCCGCCGGCGACGACCGCATCCGGGCCCGCCTGCCGGATCCGCGCCAGCTCGCGCAGCAGCCCGGCAACGTCCTGACTATGCGTAGGCGCCTGCTTGCGCTATGCCATGATGGGTCGGCTGCCGCAGGCCCACCCTGCCCGGTCCGGCGAGGCCAGCAGAGCTGGAGGACGCATGCATGCGATTGTCACCAACATCGACATTGAGCTGGGCCGGTCCAGCGAGGCCACGGCCATGCTGAACCAGCTGGCCGTTCCGCAGGCGCAGGCGGCGGCGGGCTTCATCACCGGCTACTGGATGCGGTCCGCTGATCATGCCCAGGGCACATCCGTGGAGCTCTTCGAGTCGCAGGCGACCGCGGAGGCCGCGCTCGCGGCCCGGCCGCCCGAAGCACCGGCCGACGCCCCGATCACCATCATCAGCACCCGGCTGATGGACATCGCTGCCTCCGCCTGAGCCGGGCGCTCAGGCGCTCGGCCGGGCTCCGGCCGGCGGGCTCCGGCCGGCGGGCTCCGGCCGCCGGGCTCCGGCCGCCGGCCTACGGCGAGGCCGGCGGCGGGCTCTCGCCGCCGCCATGCAGCATCAGCGCCGCGCCGCTGGCGTAGGACGCGTACGGCGACGCGAGGAACAGGCAGGCACTCGCCACGTCGCCGGGGCTGGCCAGCCGCCGCAGTGGCACGTTCGCCGCGATGGCCGCGACGCTGTCAGCGTCGCCGTAGCGCTCGGCCGCCGACCCGGTGGCCACCATGCCGGGCACGACGCAGTTCACCCGGACCTTTGGCGCCCACTCCACCGCCAGGCTGGTCGCCAGGTGCAGCAGGCCGGCCTTGGCTGCGCCATACGCCGCCGCGCCAGGCGAGGGCCGGGAACCGCTCACGCTGCCGATCATGATGATCGAGCCGCCGGATGGCTGCCGCTGCAGGATCGCATTGGCTGCCTGCGCGACATGCAGCGGCGCGGTCAGGTTCAGCTCGATGATCCTGGCATGCAGCCGGGGCGACGCTGCCGCGGCGTCGCCGCGCGGCGCGCCGCCGGCGTTGCTGATCACCACGTCGAGGCGGCCGAAGAGGTCCAGCGCCGCCTGCATCAGCCGGCTCGCCTGGTCCGGATCACGAACGTCGGCGCGCAGGAACGAGGCCGCGCGGCCGCCCGCCGCGGGCAGCTCGGCCGCATCGGCCGGCTCGGCCCTGGCGCAGACCAGGACGTCAGCGCCGGCCGCCAGGAATCCGCACGCGATGCCTGCCCCGATGCCCCGCACGCCGCCGGTGACGACTACCACCTGGCCCGCGTAGTCGAAGACGGCCATGGCGCTCATGGTAGGCGAATACGGCCGCCCCGAGCCGGGATTGAAGCTGGCCGCGCAGGTCACCAGTGCTGAGCTGCTGGCTGGCCGGCCGGCGCTGGAGCTGAGGGCGGCGGCCCGTTTCGTCATCCGGGCGGTTAGCCTGCCGTGGGGGGGACCGATCGATGGCGGCAAGCAGAGGAGGAGTCGTGGGACTCATGGACGACTGGACCCGCGTCCTGCAGGACCAGGCCGACTCCTATGCACGGGTGGCCCTGACCAACATCAAGCGCGAGTTCCCGTCCGGGGTGCATCACACCATGCGGGCCCCTGGCGACTTCCCGTTCCGCCCGCGGGCGCGCACGCCAGTCTTCTACGGCAGCTTCGACTGGCATTCGTGCGTGGAGATGCACTGGATGCTGGTCCGGCTGCTGCGAGTGGCGCCCGGCGCCGTGCCCGCGGCCGAGATCAAGGCCACGCTGAGCTCGCATTTCGAGCGAACGGCACTGGCCGTGGAGAAGGACTTCATCACCGGCCCGGACGGCCGCGGTGAGCGCCCGTACGGCTGGGCCTGGGCGCTGACGCTCATCCACGAGATCGCGACCTGGGACGACCCGTACGGCCGGAAGTGGGCCGCGGCCCTGGCCCCGCTGGGTGACGCGATCAGCGGGCTGTTCATCGACTGGCTGGCCACCGCGACCTATCCGGTCCGGCACGGGGTGCACCCGAATAGCGCGTTCGGGATGTCCATGGCCCTTCCTTACGCGGCAGCCCGGGCTCAGGCGGGGAACCCGGTGCTGCTGGCCGCGATCACCGGCCGGGCGCATGCCTGGTATGGCGGCGACATCATGTATCCCGGCGGGTGGGAGCCATCAGGACATGACTTCCTGTCCCCCGCGCTCACCGAGGCCGAGCTGATGAGCCGGGTCCTGCCGCGGGAGGAGTTCGCGTTCTGGCTCGGCATGTTCCTGCCCGGAATCGAGCACGACGACCCTCGCTCGCTGTTCTCGCCCGCCGTCGTCTCGGACGCCAGCGACGGCCAGTTCGCGCACCTGCACGGGCTCAACGCGAGCCGCGCGTGGTGCTGGCGGCGGCTGGCGGAGAGCCTGCCCGACGGCGATCCGCGGATCAAGGCCATCCACGCGGCGGCGCGCACGCACGCGGATGCCGCGCTGCCGCATGTCGTGGGTGACGATTACATGGTGGAGCACTGGCTCGCCGCGTACGCGGTGCTCCTGCTCAGCTGACGCCGCCCGGCCGGCTTCGGCCCGGCCGGCCGCGGCCCGGCCCGTGCCGCTCAGCTCGGCGCGCGGGCCCAGCGGAAGGCTCAGCCTGATCGGCCGGCCACACGGCGCAGGGCTCTGGTCAGCTGGAGGAACCGCCGGCAATCTCGTAGGACCACAGCTCGCTGCTGACGCCCACCGGCGGGGGCGCCTCGCCGCCGCTGCGCTCGGCCGCGGAACGGTGCCCGTGCCCGAACGCGGGTGAGCGCAGCCATGCCGCGAAGGCTTCCTCGTCCCGCCATCGGGTGACCACGAGCCAGGTCGTCCGGTCGTCGGCGGGCTTGAGCAGCTCAAAGCCCTCGAAGCCGTCCTGGTTGTCGACGGCTCCCGCGCGGGCGGCAAAGCGGCGGGCGAGCTCGTCTCCGCTGTCGGCCGGGACGGTAATCGCGTTGATCTTCACGACGGTCATGTGCTCGATGATGCCAGGGGGAGCCTCACCGCCCGCACCCGGCGGGCCGGCCAGGCGCGGATGGCCTGGTGCCGTCGGCCGGCCGGGCGCGGATGGCCTGGTGCCGTCAGCCGGCCGGGCCGACGGCGAGCACGATGGTAGCCAGGTGAGCATGGCCGGCCGGGTCAGCCCAGCCGATGCTGATCTTGTCGCCGGGATGGTAGGCCTGCAGCAGCGACTGGATCTCTGCCGGGGAGGACACCGGGTGACCGCCGACCGAGTCGATCACGTCGCCGGGCGCCAGCCCGGCTCGGGCCGCGGGCAGTCCCGGCATCAGCCCCGTGACGAGCGCCTCGGTCCCTGACGGGCTGCCGGGAATCCCGTACAGCGCGAGCTGGACGCCCAGGAAGCCGGTAGCGCCGATGTGGATCGTCGCCGAGGATCGGCCGGCCTCGATCAGGCCGGCGATGGCGACTGCCCGGCCGACGGGGATGGCGTAGCCCTGGGTCGCGCTGGACTGGAACTGGTAGGACGTGGAGGCCGCGGTGTCGAGGCCGATCACCTGTCCGGCGTGGCTGACCAGCGGCCCGCCGGAGTCGCCCGGCTGCAGGGCCGCGTCGGTGCGGATCAGCCCGGTCAGGTGCTCGGAGGTGCCGGATGCCACGTCGGTGGCGGTGATCGCCTCGCTCAGGCCGGTGATCGTGCCTGCGGCTGCCGCCGGCGTGCCGCCCTTGCCCTCCGCATTGCCCAGGGCGACGACCTTCTCGCCGATGGTGACCGGGGCCGAGACCGCCGGGGTCACGGTGCGGAGCTCCGACGCCCCGCGCAGCTGCAGGACGGCGATGTCATCGCTCTCGTCGTAGCCGACGATCGCCGCGGGGTAACTGCGTCCGTTGCCGACGTCCGTGACCGTGACCGAGGTGGCGCCCTCGATCACGTGGTTATTGGTCAGTACCTCGCCCGACGGCGTCAGCACCAGCCCCGTCCCGGCCGAGGTGGCCTGCAGGTAGCCGAGCGTGGCGACCACATCGACCAGGCCCGGATCGACCTGGCCCGCGACGGAGGTCGCGCCGGGCAGCACACGGGCATGCGCGGCCGGCTTGCTCCTCGTCACGGTGCCGCGCAGGCCGCCGACCGTGCCCAGGACCGCCAGCGCCAGCGCGACGGCCACTGCGCCGAGGACAAGCCAGCGGCGGGATGGGCCGCCCTGGGCAGGCCGCCCGGTACCCGCAGGGCCAGCACCGCCGGGAGCGCCGCGGACGCCAGAGACATCAGGCCAGGGCCAGCCGCCTGGCGGCGCCTGCGCCGGATATCCGGCCTGGCCAGCCACCGCTGGCGGATCCTGGGCCGTGCTCATGGCAGCGCCCCCTCATCCTGTCCGGTCACGGGTCCTGCTGAGGCGCTCTGGGGCCCACGCCTCCGCATGAGGCTGTGACGCTCGCAGAATGCGCCCAGACGATGCGTCCGGCCAGGGCCTAACGACCCGCGGGGCTAGTCCAAGGCCCTGCCCGGCTCGCCGCGCAGCTGGCGCGGGCAGGGAAGCGAGTCGGGCGGCGGAGAGTCCAGACCGAAGGTCCTGGGAAGCCGGGAATCACGTCCCTATCCAGCAGGAACTTCGTCACGCAGGCTGGATGCAGGAGAAATGTAAGGAAGCGACCGGCGATGAGGCAGAGCATCCGGCTCGGGCGGATAGCCGGCATCCCCGTCGGGATGCACTGGAGCGTCCTTGTGATCGTCGCCCTGATTACGGACGTGCTGGCGGCCAGCGTGCTGCCTGCCGTCATCCCGCACCTGTCGGCCGGCCTGGACTGGACGGTAGCGGTCACCGGGGCCGTATTGTTCGTCGCGGCGCTGGCCGCCCACGAGATCGCGCACGCGATCGTGGCGAGACACTGCGGCGTGCAGGTGCGCTCGATCACGTTGTGGATGCTCGGCGGCATCGCCGAGCTGGAGGCAGACCCGCCAACGGCGCGCGCCGACCTGCTGATCGCCATCGCCGGCCCGGCCACGAGCATCGCTGCCGGGATCGTCTTCGGGGGGTCGGCGGTCCTGGCCAGGGCCGTGCACGGCCCGACCGTCATCATCGCGGCGCTGGCCTGGCTCTCGCTGATGAATGTGGCGCTGGCCGTCTTCAACATGCTGCCGGGCGCACCGCTGGACGGCGGCCGGATCCTGCGCGGGCTGCTCTGGAAGCGCACCGGAGACCGGCAGCGCGCGAGCCGGGCTGCCGGTCGCTCCGGCCAGGTCCTGGGCTTCGGCCTCGGTTTCCTGGGCTTGCTGGAGCTCTTCGGCTGGCGCGACATCGGCGGACTGTGGCTGATGATGATCGGCTGGTTCCTGGTCACGATGGCCCGCTCGGAGCAGCGGTCGGACGCGGCCAGGGGCGCGCTGGCCGGGCTGCGGGTACGGGACATCATGCTGGCCCACCCGGATACGGCGGGGGCATGGAGCGATGTCGATGACTTCACCGGCCGGATCGTGCTCTCGCCCCGGCAGAGCGTGTTCCCGGTGGTCAGCTTCTACGGCGACCTGGTCGGGGTGGTGTTCGCCGAGGCACTGGCCAGCGTCCCCGCTGACAAGCGGGCGAGGACCCGGCTCGGCCAGATTGCCGTGCCCGTGCCGGCGCCCTACCTGGCCGAGCCAGACGCCGCAGCCGACTCGCTGCTGGGCCGGGCGCCGCTGCGCGGGCGGCTGCTGGCGGTGGTCGTCGAAGACCGCCGGGTAACGGGTCTCGTGACCACCGACGAGCTGCGGTTCGCCTTGCTGCAAGCCCGGCTGAATGCCAGGCCGCCGATCTGGGCGGGCCGGTGAGTGAGGTCAGCCCGTCTAGCCGGACGGCGTGAGGCTCGGCCTGGCTGAGCGCCTGGCCGGCGGGCGGCTGTCAGCCGACGTCCTGGAAAGTGCGCCCTGCAAGCCGCCGGCTGCCGCCGCTACCTCCAGTCGGCCTGCGGCGGCCAGGATAGTAGCGTCTCCACCACGTCGGGCTGACTGTCCTCGGTGCCCAGCGTGGCGTAGCGGCTGCGGTAATAGAGCAGTGGCAGTTCGCTGCCGCAGTCTCCGAGCTCCAGCACCCGGCCGATGGCGACCAGGTGATCACCAGCCGGATGCACGGCCTCGATCTCGCAGCCAGCCCAGATCAGCGCACCGTGCAGGACAGGAGCGCCAGTCGTCGCCGGGGACCAGGCGACACCGGCGAACTTGTCCGGGCCGCTGCGGCCGAACCGGCTCGCCAGGTCCTGCTGCCCGGCGCCCAGCACGTTGGCGCAGAAATAGCCGGCGCGCCTGACCCGCGGCCAGGTGGCCGATGCCCGGGCCGGGCAGAACAGCACTAGCGGCGGCTCCAGTGACAGAGCCGCGAAGGACTGGCAGGAGAATCCGACCGGCTCGCCGTCATCCACGGCGGTAATGACCGTGATGCCGGTGCAGAAATGGCCGAAGACCTGCCGGAACCGCGGCGGTTCTGGCTCGAAGCGGCGAGGTGCGGCTGCAGGCTCCATGATCAGCGGAGCGCCGGCAGCGGCCCGCGAATTCCCGGGCCGCCGTCAGGCACCGCCCCGGTACCGCTCAGCTGGGGTTCGCGGCGCGGCTAGCCAGCCGAAGCGCGGGACTACAGGCCGGGCTCACTGGTGGCGGCGACGATGCGTGAAGCACCTCACTCGGACAGCACTCCGGCGCTATTCCTGACGTCCCGAAAAGGGCCGCATCGCGCGAGTATGCCCGCTGGGCATGGGCACTTGGGGGCACCTGCCTGCATGTGCGGCGCCGTGCAGGAGGAGGCCCTGACCTGCTGCGACGCGTGACATCGCAGGCTAAGACCGCACAGGCGGCCTTCGGTGAGCGTTTACCTAAAGGTCTCATAACCGAAACTCCCAGGTAACAAATGGGGAATTGGCTGGCCTGCGAGAAAGCCAGAGCGCACGCGAGCTTTAACCCGAGGATGCTATCCTTAATAGGTACGCTAAATGCAAACGTCGGGCGATCAGGGGAATTCCTGGGCGGGGTGAGCACTATCGGCACCGCAAGCGGCACCATCGCTCCTCCGGCAGCTCGCCAGCTGCTGCCCGGAGAGTTCTCGCTGCGCGATGGCACGCCGGCCATGATCTGGCCGCTGCTGCCTTCCGATGGCGAGACGCTGCGCGACGTGTTCCGCCGCCTGTCGCCCGATTCGCGCCGGCACCGCTTCCTCCAGGCGATCGATCACCTCGATGACTCCATGCTCGCGATGCTCGTCGACAGCGCAGACGGGATCCAGCACATTGCGCTGCTGCTGACCGTGCTGCCGCCCGAGGGCCCGGAGGAGCTGATCGGGGTAGCCCACCTGCTGCAGTTCCCCGATGATCCGGCGACCGCCGACATCGCCGTCACCGTGGTCGATGAGTGGCAGCGCCGCGGCGCCGGCACGGCGCTTATCGTGGCCCTGCTGCAGCAGCGGCCGGCAGCCGTCACGCGACTGCACACGATCGTCGAGGCAGGCAACCGTGCATCGCTGATGCTGCTCGCCGGGGCCGGGCGGATCAGCTACGGCCTGCCCGAGCGCGGCGTCCTGGACGTCACGGTCGACCTGCCCGCGGCGCGCCGGGCATGCAGCCCGGTGGAGAGCGTCACCGACCTCTGGATGCAGGGCGTGCGGAAGCTTGTTGACCAGGCCTACTGGTTTCCCCGGCTGCACGTCCAGCTGATCCCGGCGGCTGAGCCCTATTTCGAGTTCGTCCAGCGGATGGTCAAGATGAACCGCGACCTCGGCATCAAGTGGGCGGAGATAGCGTGCACCCAGTCCGGCGCGGCCCATTCTCCAACGGAGAGTCCGCCTCGGAGACCGCCGTGATCTCCGCGGACGGCCAGCACTTCGTCACCCACTGAGAAGGTTCCGCCGGGCTCTGCTGACGCCGCGCTGTTCTCAGAGCCCGACGGCGAACAGGGCCAGCCAGGCCAGCTCGCAGCAGACCATCACGACGTCCCTGGCGATCAGGTCCTCGACTGGCTTGCTGGTCGCCCGGCCGGTGAGCCGGTCAAAACGGGCCAGTGCCACGGCCAGCGGTACGGCGCTGGCCAGGTGCCAGTCCCGCATCCAGGCACTGGGCTCGCCACGCGCCCACAGCAGGTACGCGATGATCATGGCCACGCCGGTGATCCGCTGGCACAGGCGCAGCCCGGCCGGCGAATACCAGCGCATCGCCGGGCGGTGCCGGGCGCCGTCCGTGCCGAGCACGGTCAGCTCGCTGAACCGCTTGGCGCTCGCCACCATCAGCGCGCCGAGGCTGCAGACGAGCAGGAACCAGCCCGACGGCGGCACGTGCGTCGCGATCGCGCCGGCCAGGGCGCGCAGCACGAATCCGGATGCGACGAACAGGAGCTCCACGACCGGCACGTGCTTGAGCGCGAACGAGTACAGGAACGACGTGACGAGGTAGGCGGCCATGACCGCGATCAGCCGCGGCTCGCGAATCCAGAAGCCGGCCGCGAGCGCGGCCGCCGCGCAGGCTGCGGCCAGCACCAGCGCCTGGGCGGGCGGGAGATCACCGGCCGCGACCGGCCGGTACCGCTTGTAGGGGTGGCTCCGGTCCCGCTCCGCGTCCGCGACGTCGTTGACGAAGTACACGGCGCTGGACGCGGCAACGAAGGCGGCCGCTGCGACGAGCGCGTAGCCGAGGCCGTCATCGCGGCCCAGCGACGCCCCGGCCACCGGCGCCGCGAAGACCAGCAGGTTCTTCGGCCACTGCCGGGGCCTGGCGGTCCGCACCACCGCGATGAGCCAGCCGAGCAGGGCGGGCCGCCGGGACGGCCCCGGCGAGGCGGGCGGGCCGGGCGGGCCGGAAGGTGTGGCCCTGGTGGTCCCGGCGGAGCCGGTCATCGGCCGCAGGCCGTGGTCACGTCCCCGCCGCGGATCGCCGGATCAGGTTCGCGCGCGTCCGGCAGGTTCCGCATCCGCACCGCGTTCCTCTTCCTCGCGCGTTCCCCGGGGATACGGGCAGGTTACCCGGAGCCAGCGCGCAGTCACGCCATCGGCCAGAAACGTCCGGCCCTGGTCAACGCCAGGGCCGGGACGAGCGCCCGTACTGCAGAGATCTACCCGGCCAGGATGAAGACGGGATGACGACGCCGGGAAAAGACGGCTGATCACGGCCCGGCTCGCGCCCGGCCGGCCCGGGCGTGCGGGCGTCAGCCTGGCAGCAGCAGCAGCTTGCCGGTGGTGCGCCTGGCCGCGAGATCCTCGTGCGCACGGGCTGCCGCATCGAGCGGGTACGTGCCGCCGATGCGGACACTCAGCCGACCCTGGCTGATCCAGGAGAACAGGTCGCCCGCCCGGCCGAGCAGCTCCTCGCGGCTGGCGATGCTCGCATCAGCTCATCCTGCCGCAGCCCGGCGCCGGCCCGCTGCGCCGGGGGCAGCGCGGGTTTCCCGAGCTGACTCGCGGGGCATTCTGAGGCCCGCCTGAGGCTGCTCAGCCACTTTGCATCGGCGAAGATTTCCCTCTGCTGCTTCGGGGGCGTCCTCGCGGCCTCCCGCGCCCCCCGTTCGGCTTATCTGCCCAGGTCACAGGCACGTTCACGGCAGCCGAGGATGCCACCGGGCAGCTCCGGAGTGCCGCCGCCAGCCTGCCAGCAACCGCCCGACCAATCCGGGGTCCTCCTAAGCCCGAACTCCCCGGCGATGGACCCGCCACCGGGCGCGTCCGGACGACCGTAGGAGGGGAACGTATGTTCCGAATGAAACTAGGCCGGATGACAGGCACGCGGCGGGCCGGCCTGGCCCTCGTCGGCCTGCTCGGAGCCGGGGCGGTGATCGCATCCGGGACAGCCATGGCCTCGACGGGGTCAGCGTCGGCGACCATGACCGGCATGCAGATGTCCCCGAGCAGCTCGCACAGTCATGCCGGCTTCACCAGGGGCTGGTACGACGGCCGCACGGTCCGGTTCTACTACACCAAGAACTTCTCCTGCAGCGCGCCGCCGGCCAGCAAGGCAAGCTCGGGCTGCGAGGCGGGTTCTGACTACACCCAGACGCCGGCCAGCAACTTCGACCCGCTGTACGTGATCGTGCCGCTGGGCTTCACGCCGGCGAAGTCCACGCTGCAATGCCCGACCGCCGGTCACTGCATCGACCACCCGAGCACCATCGACCTGTCCGCGGTTCTGGGCAGCGGCACGTCGGATCTCCCGCTCCCGCCGCACAGCCACATCGTCGCCACCAGCAACGGCCATCAGGCCGAGTGGTGGAACGTGGTCGTCGTCGGCGTCAAGACCCAGGCCGCCTGGAACAAGATCGTCCGCGGCAAGAGCGACTGGACGCTGCAGTACCTGCAGCGGCACGACAGCTCCGCGGTCACCGGGAACATCGTCACGAACCTGTTCCTGTACTTCTCCGTCCTCCGCTAGCAGGACTCCCCTGGTCACGGTCCGGCAGGGTCCGTGACCAGGGGGCCCGTCAACCCGCAGCCCGCACCACTCAGGGGGAAGCAGCCATGACGAGCGTGCCGGGCAAGGTCCGGCCGAGCACCGGGGCAGCGCTGCGTCCCTGGCCGCCCGCACTACGCAGCTGGCGCACGGCCGTCGGGCTGACCGCCGTCGCCTCGGGCGCGACGATGATCGCCGGCGCGTTCCTGCCCTGGGTGGCGGAGTTCGGCGGGCTGATACCGGTGGTCGGGGTGCGAGGCAGCAACGGGCGCATGCTGGCCGCGGCGGGCATCCTGATCGTCGCGGCCGGGCTTTATCACCTGCTGCGCGGCGGCAGCCTGAGCAGGTGGCTGGTCGGCATCGGCGGCGCCGTCGCGCTGGCATTCTCCGGTGACCTGCTTGTCCGGCTGAGCGCCAGCATCCGCAGCCTGTCGGGGGGAGACGGCATGGTCGCGGCCCGCGGCGGCCCCGGCCTCTGGGTCATCGGCGCGGGCTCGCTGCTGGCCTTCGGCACCCTGTTCCTGCCGTCCTCCGCGCAGGCCACGCTGCGCCGCCATGATGGCAGCGGCGGCATCGTCTCCTGGGCCGCCGACCGCGAGTCCCGCGGGCCGCGGCGCTGGATTCAGGTCGGCCTCGGGCTGGCCTGGCTGCTCGACGCCGCGCTGCAGTACCAGCCGTTCATGTTCGGCCGGGGCTTCGCCAGCCAGATCATCAGCCCCACGTCCATGGGCAATCCGGCGCTGCTGGGCGACCCGGTGATGTCGGCCGCGCGAGCGATTGCCGAGCACCCGGTCGCCTGGAACGCGGCTTTCGCGACCATCCAGCTCGCCCTGGCCGCGGGACTGCTGTGGCGGCCGGCCGTCAGGGCCGCGCTGGCCGGCTCGGTCGTGTGGGCGCTCGGCGTCTGGTGGCTCGGCGAGGGCCTGGGTGGCGTCTTTACCGGGATGGCCAGCCCCCTCAGCGGCGCTCCCGGTGCCGCGCTCATCTACGCGTTCATCGCGGTGCTGTGCTGGCCCGCGCGGCCCGATCAGGAGCGCGGCACCTCGGTAGCAGACGGCAGCCCGGTCGGCGGCCGCTGGGCCCGGCTGGCCTGGCTGGCGCTCTGGGGCGGCCTGGCTTACCTGGCGGTGCTGCCCGTCAACCGGGCGCCGGGATCGGTGCATGATGCCGTCGCCGGGCTGTCGGCTGGCGAGCCGCACTGGATCGGGGCGCTCGATCGCGCGGTGGCCGCAGCGGCCGGCTCGCACGGCGCCATGATCTCAGTGGCCATGGCCGTCGTCTTCGTGCTTGTCGGGGCCGGGGCTCTCGTTTCGAGAACGACCAGGCCGGCCCTCATTCTCGGGATCGCTGCCGCGCTGGTGATCTGGGTAGCCGGGGAGAACTTCGGCGGCATCCTGACCGGGCAGGGAACCGATCCGAATACTGGCCCGCTGCTGATCCTGCTCGCGGCCGCGTTCTGGCCCCGGGCGGCGGTCAGCGGGCTCCGCCGATCCGGCAGCCCCGGCGCGGAGGCGGGCAGCGGCAACCGGAGCCGCCGGGAGCTGGTCAGCCGAAGAACAGGACGCGGGCCAGGATGACCATGACCACGAGGGCGAGCGCGATCACCGCCTTGAGGGCCAGGCCCTCCTCGTAGCCGATCGCCGCGTTCACCTCCTGCTCGAAGGATGTGACGATGGCCCGCTCGTAGACCTCGGCAGGAACGCTGGCACCGGCCGGGCTGGCGTTGGCCAGCCGGGGGCTGGCCAGGCTCGCGCCGGCCAGGCTGGCCGTTCCGGCGCCCGCCCCGGCCGGGCTGGCACCGGCCAGCCCGAGGTCGGCCGGGCTGACGTCCGGCGGCCGATCCCGGCAGGGAAGGCCGCCCGCCCGCGGGTCGCGGCGCGGTTCGCGGCGCGGTTCGCCGGCCGTCATGCCGGCATCACCACCTTGCCGCTCTTCTCGGTCTTGTCCCAGGTGCTGTCGGCCCCCCGGATCTCCTTGACGAAGGCGGCGAAGGTCACCGCGCACAGCAGCGGGCCGTAACCGCCGACGTAGGTCAGCAGCGGGCTGAGGAACCGGCCGGCGAACCGCGTCTCGGTGACCTTCGCGAGGTAGGCGACGCCCATGGACCCGGCCAGCCATAGGTAGCTGAACAGCTCCACGGCCGCGCCGTCGTGCAGCAGCGCCGGCGCGCCGAGGAAGGCCAGCAGATGGTAGGCGATGTACCGCAGCGGCACCGGCATGATCGCCGCGAGCATGATGATCACGCTGATCGCGCCGGGGAACATGACGCCCTCCCGCCACACGTGCCGCCCCGTGCGCGGATCGATCATCAGGGAGTAGGAGGTGATGAACACGTAGACGAGCAGGTTGGTGATCCACAGCGCGTGGAAGGCCCGCCAGGCCAGCGTGTGGTCGATGAAGAACAGCGTGACCAGCGAGGCCGAGGCGCAGATCATCAGGGCCGGCTGCAGCAGCAGCGAGAACCAGAACAGGCCGAAGCTCACGCTGCCGAGCCGGTTGCCCCGCGTGGGGCGGAACCAGAGCCGCCGGAACCGGCGGGTGACCTGGATGTTGCCGCGGCCCCAGCGCAGCCGCTGCTTCCACAGCCCGGCGATGCTGCCCGGCTCCTCGGCCCAAACGGTCGCGTGCGGCTCGAAGATGACCCGCTGGCCGGCCAGCTGGGTCTTGAACGTGGTGACCGTGTCCTCCGCCAGCGACGCGGTGTCGATCCGGCCGCCGATCAGCTCGATGTTCCGCCGGGAGTGCAACTGGGCCCCGCCGGCCAGGCAGGCGACGGCGCCGATCACGTTCTGGCTCCGCCGCGCGGCCGCCTGCGCGGTGATGTACTCGTAGCCGATGAACCTGGTCAGGAAGTTTCCGGGGCGGCTGCCTTCCTTGATATAGGCGGTGACCGAGCCGACCTGGGGATCGGCCAGATGGCGGGTCATCAGGCGCAGCGAGGCAGGCTCGTAGATGACGTCCGAGTCCATGATCAGGACCGCCTGCATCCAGTCATCGGCCAGGATGACCTCCAGGCCGTGATTGAGCGTGTGCGACTTTCCCTCGCCGCCCACCTCACGGCGCAGGTGGAACACGCTGCCCGGGTAGGCGGCTGCCCGGCCCTCGATCACCTGCGGGGTCTCGTCGGTGCTGGCGTCGTCCACGACGAAGATCCGCAGCGACTCCCGCGGATAGTCGAGCAGCATGAGCCGGTCGATGGACGCGCCGATCACGGCAGCCTCGTTCCAGGCCGGGATCAGGATCGCGGTGCGCGGGAAGACCGGCGCGCACTTGTCGTAGTGCAGCCGCCGGAAATGCACCCCGATCAGCAGGAACTGGTAGCTGGCCACGACCAGCGGCACGGCACCGGCCATGACCAGCGCTACCAGCAGCCACTTGAGCCCGATGAGCGCGGAGAAGGTCATCGCCCCGAGCCCGCGAAGCAGGAGTCCATGGTGGCGCGGACATAGGAGTACTGGCCGACGGCCGCGCAGTCATGACTGTCGGTGCTGGCCACGATCCCGGCGCCGGCCCGCGCGAAGGCGCTGACGACCCGCGGCGACGGGCACGCCCATTTCTCGTTGACCTCGACCAGCGCGCCGGCCGCGGCCCGCCGGGCCAGCTCGTCCAGCAGGTCGTCCGGGACATCGGACTCGCTCAGGCCGGCCTTGGGCAGCACGCTGAACAGGTGCGCCAGCAGCGGCAGGCCCGCCCGGTCCATGGCGTTCGCGGTCGCCTCAGCCAGGCCGGCGACGACCTCGTCCGCGCTGATCGCGCCCGACCTCAGCATCGCGGCCAGCTCGGCCGGGTCGACCGGGCCGTGGTCCGACGGGAACTGGTGGTCGGCGATCAGGATCAGGTCGATGCCGCTGACGACCGGCGGCATGTCCAGCCGCCCGCTCCGGTCCAGGATCTTGGCCTCCAGGCCGGCCAGGAGCTCCATTCCCGGCGGGGGGCGCAGCGCGCTGACCGCCGCGGCGAACTCGGGCACCCAGGTCGTGCTGGTACGCACATGATCGGCCAGGCACAGCGTGCGCAGGCCCCGGCTGGCCGCGGCCGCGGCGTTCTCCGCCAGCGTGCTGATGCCATCGGAGAACGTCGAGTGGACGTGGAAGTCCTCATCGATCCGCGCGAGCCCGGTCATGCCGCTGCCGCCGCCTCGATCTCGCTGAGCCCGACGAAGCGCTCATCCAGGAAGCGGACCATGGCCATCTCCGTGAAGTCCAGATGGTCAGGAAGCACGGCGCCGCGTAGCGCGTCGAGCGCCAGCCGCGGCATGTCCACGCCGCTGGCCACGGTGAGCGGCAGCGCTCCGGGCGCCCGCGGGTTGACCTCGAGCAGCGCCGGACGGCCGGCCTGATCACGGCGGCACTGCACGTTGGCGATGAAGGTCAGGCCGGTGGCGCCGGCCACGGCCGCGGCCAGCTGCTCCAGCTCCGGATCGTGCAGCGTGCGGCCGGCCACCGAGACGCCGGAGTCGACCCGCTCGCGGACCCGCGGCACGGCGGACACGACCCGGCCCTGCTCATCGGCGAGCACGTCGACCGAGTACTCCTGGCCCGGCAGGTACTCCTGAACGATCATGTCCTCGTCGCTGGCGCGCGCCGCGGCGGCGAGATCGCCGGCGGACGCGATCATCCCGATGCCGCGCGAGCCGCTGCCGGTCCGCGGCTTGACGATGACCGGATAGGTCCACCCGGCCGGGTCCAGCGCGCCGTCCAGCGGCTCGGTCCTGGGCACCCGGGCCACCCCCGCGCAGCACCGGGCCAGCGCCAGCTTGTCCAGGGTCAAGCCCAGGGTCCGGTCGGACGTGAGCAGCAGCGCCACGCCGCAGCTGGCGAACGCCTCGCGCGCGGCGGCGAGCGGGCGCAGCTCGCAGTCGACGGTCGGGATGAGCACATCCACTTCCAGCGCCACGCAGCGCTGCCGCACGATCTCGGCGAAGTCCGGCTGCAGGCCGGGCGGGATGACCGTCCTCGCCTCCGGCTGGACGAGGTAGAGCCCGGCCGCCCACGGATCCATGTCGGCGGCGAGCAGCTGCACGTCCGGGTCGTGCCGCAGCGACTTCATCACGGCCACGGCGGCCGGGCCGCCCGCTCCGGTGACCAGCACGCGGACCGGGCCGCGACGGGCGTTATCCGATGGCATGGGCAGCCTCCTCAGCCTGGCTGTGCGTGACGGCGGCGGCCGGCGGCGCGCCCGGCACCGGCGTGGCGCCCCGGTCCCTGATCACCTCGAAGGCCTCGGCGTAGCGGCCCTCGGCGAACCGGGACCAGTACCGCGCCGTGGCCTCGATCAGGTCCGGCTCCAGATAGGCCCGCACCTCCACCTGGGAGGCGAAGGCGTCGATCGCGGCCAGCTTGGCCTGCAGCTGCGCGTCGATGCTGACGTAGCGGGCAGGCCGGAAGTCCACCGTGGCCGAGGGCGACTGGAAGCAGAACACCCGGCCGATCTCCCGTGCGGCCACCATGACCGCCCGGTGCGTATTGCGGTGGTCCTGGTGCACGTCGTGGATGGAGTGCGTGTAGACGACGGCTGGCCGGACCGCGCCGATCACCCGGCTGACCGCGCTGATCGTCGGGTCGCCCTCGCTGATCCGGGTGTCCTCCAGGTCGTCCAGGTACAGGGTCGCGCCCAGGATCCTGGCCGCCTCCTGCGCCTCGGCGGCCCGGCGGTGATCGGCCCCGCCGCGCGCGCCCCGGCTCAGGGTCAGGATGGCGATGTCGTGTCCGAGGGCCCGGTGCGCGGCCAGCGCGCCGGCCGCCCCGATCTCAACGTCGTCGGGATGCGCGCCGACGGCCAGGACCAGCTGCCGGGCGGCGCGGCGCCGGTCCACCAGCGCCGTCACCGACGCGATCAGCTGGTCCGGGTGCAGCGGCTTCTCCAGGAAGTCATCAGCCCGGCCGCGCAGCGCCCCGAGCGCGTTATCGACGCTCACGTGCGCGGTGATCACGGCCACCGGCAGCGAGGGCGCCTCGCGGCGCAGCGACTCGAGCAGCTCGATGCCGGTCATGCCGGGCATCTCCACATCCGTCAGGACGGCGTCCCAGTGCTCCGTGGCGGCCCGGCGCAGTGCCGCCGCCGGATCGGCCTCGTGCACGACCTCGAAGCCCGCCCGGCCCGCCAGGACCCGGGCCACGAAGTGCGCGGCGTCGGCATCATCCTCGGCCAGCAGGATCCGTCCGCGGCTGGCTGGGCGCTCTGCGTTCGTCATGTCCCCACCTTTGACCTGGCCGGTTGCATCCCGATGCCGCTCCCGGTGGCAGGCCGGTTGCAGCTGCCCGCGATCACGGAGCCCGCGATCACGGAGCCCGCGATCACGGAGCCGCCGCTCTCGGCGGCACGTACCGGTACCCGAAGCCCCGGACGGCCTCGATGGGCCCGGCGTCCCCGCTGCCCTGGCCGAGCTTGCGGCGCAGCCGCATGACGCTGAACTTGACCCGCTCCGGGCCGACCTTCAGCGGGTCGTTCCAGGCCTGCTCCAGCAGCTGCTCGGCGGACAGGACCTGGCCGCCGTGCCGCACCAGCGCGGTCAGCAGCCGGAACTCGGTCGGGGTCAGCGCCACCGGCTGGCCGGCCACGCTGACCTGGCGGCCCTGGTAGGAAATCTGCACGCGGCCGTCGTCGTAGACCTCGGCCTGCTGCCCGGCCGGCCCGGCGCGCCGCAGCAGCGCCTGCACCCGGGCCAGCAGCTCGGCATTGCCGAACGGCTTGGTGAGGTAGTCGTCGGCGCCGCCCCGCAGCCCGCGCACCTTGTCGGCCTCCAGCCCGTAGGCCGTCAGCAGCAGCACCGGGGTCTGGCTGAGGTCCCTGATGCGCTCCAGCACCGCCCAGCCGTCCAGCACCGGAAGCCCGACATCCAGCATCACCAGGTCGGGCTTCTGGCTATAGAAGGCCCGCAGGCCCTCCCGCCCGTCGGCGGCCGACGACACCTCGAACCCGCCGCGCTTCAGCACGACCCGGATGGCCAGGGCGATGTCCGGATCATCCTCGATCAGCAGGATCCGCCCGCTCATGACGCGATCGGCAGGTGCACGGTGAAGGTGGTGCCGCGGTCCACCTCGCTGGCGACGTTGATGCTGCCGCCATGCAGGACCGTGATGGCCTTCGCGGTGGACAGGCCGAGGCCGGTACCGGGCCGCGCCGAGCTTCCGGGCGTTGGAGGCACGGAAGAAGCTGCCGAACAGGCGGCCGAGATCGCCGGGCGGGATCCCGATGCCGGAATCCTCGATCTCGACCTGCCACTCGTCGTCATCGCAGTGCGCGCGGACCTGAACCTGCCCGTGCTCGCGGGAGAACTTCACCGCGTTGGAGATCAGGTTGTCGAAGACCTGCTGGAGCCTGGTCGGGTCGGCCACGATGTCGGGCCCTTCCCGCACCGAGAGCGTCAGCCTGATGCCCTGCTCGGCGGCGCCGGCCGACGCCGCCTGCACCGCCTGCTCGGCGACGGCAGGGACCTGCACCTGCGTCAGGTCCAGCAAGACGGCCCCTGCCTCCAGCCTGTTCAGCTGCAGCAGGTCGCTGACCAGCCGGATCAGGCGCTCCGCGTTCCGCTGGATGATGGTCAGGTACTCGCCGGCCTCGGGGTCCAGGCCGGGCACCTCGCTCTTGATCAGCTCGGCGAAGGACACGATCGACGTCAGCGGCGTCCGCAGCTCGTGCGAGACCGTCGCCAGGAACTGCGTCTTGGCGTCGTCGAGCTCGCGCAGCCGCGCGTTCTGCTCGGCCAGCAGCCTGGCTGCCTTGCGCTGCTCGGACTCCGCGCGCTTGCGGTCCTGCACGTCGGTCAGCGCGGCCAGCGACCCGATGCGCTGCCCGGCCGAGTCCACGATCGGCCTGACCACGACGTGCACCCACACTCCGCGGCCGTGCGGCGACTTCAGCCGGCAGTCCACGGCCACCGCGCCGTCGGCGTCGGCTCGCTCCCGCTCCCACTCGATCCGCGGGATGTCCTGCGGGTTGACCGTCTCCTGCCAGGTCATGCCGCGGGCCTGCTCGGCCGGGACGCCGGTCATCGCGCTCCACTGCTGGTTGACGAACGTGCACCGCCCGGCCACGTCGGTCCGCACGATGCCGACCGGGGCCAGCTCGGCGAGCAGCCGGAACCGCTCCTCGCCTTCCGCCACGGCGGCATGGGCGGTTTCGAGCGCCGTCAGGTCATGCATGAAGCCGCAGAAGACGACCTGGCCGGCCACCCGCATCGGGATCGTCGTCAGCTCGATGACCGGCTCCGTACCGTCCGCCCGCAGCGCGCGGAGCCGGGCCGGGCCGGTGAAGTCGCTCTGGTCGCCGCGCTTCAGGTAGGCGGTCATCGCCTCCCGGAACCGCTGGCGGTAGCGTTCGGGCACGATCAGGCCCGGCATCTCGCGCCCGATCGCCTCCTGCCGGGGCCAGCCGAAAAGCTTCTCGGCCGCCGGGTTGAACTCGCTGATCCGGCGGCTTGAGTCGACCGCGACGATCGCCTCGGGCGACCCGTCCACCAGCGCCTGCGTCAGGCTGGCCTGCTCGGCCAGGTCGTCGGCATCCAGCCCGATCCGCATCTTCGCGGCCACGATGGTGGCCAGCGCGCGCAGCGCGGAGCGCACATCGGGGCTCGAGCAGGTACGGGTGCCGCCGACGAGCGCCAGGACGCACAGGACCTGGCCGGCCAGCGGCGCGGCGCAGGCCACCGTCAGGGTCAGCTCCGCATCGGTCCCGGCCAGCGGAGCCTGGAACGTCTCGCCGCGGCGGGCGGCTCCGCCGTGGCTGGCCGCGCCGCCATGCAGGGCGCACAGCGCCCGGATCTGCGCCAGCAGCGGAGCGTCCGCGGCCGCCGGGTCCGGATAGCCGCACTGCACGCCCAGCTGCCGGTCGGCGCCCGGCCCCAGCGCCAGCGCTACCCGGCCGCCAGTGCCGGCCACGAGCCGCTCGAGAACCTCCGGCAGCGGGTCCAGGCTGGAGTCTCCGTCCAGCAGCCGCTCGGCGGCGAACTCCAGCACGGCAGCCAGGGACCGGGACGAGCGGCGGCCGGTGGCCGGCGATCCGGCCGGCGCAGCGGCCGGCTTCACACGCGATGCACCCATGCCCGCGATCTCCCCCGTGATCTCGCGACGCCGCACCGGGAACCGCCGGCGGTTCCCCGAACTGCAATCCCCGATAGCAGCAAAATGCCCCCTGACCACGGCCTGAATCCGGATGCGGCCGCCCAGTCAACCGCATGCTCATAACCCCGGCCCCGAAACGCTACATCGGCGACAATCCCCGCCAGATGGTGCTCATCGCCCTGCTGACTGCACAGCTGCCCCCAGCCGGGCGCGCCATCCACCGGTAGCGTCGGGCATCGAGCCGAATCGCCGCTGCCGGCAAGGTGACGTTGCGGTTAAACGTTCGCTAAGAGGTGGCTATAACCACCGTCATTTTGGCTGAGTGACGGCTGTTAGATTAACCTGGTAACAGCTGGGCGCTCCGGCCTGGCATCCAGCGGCAGTGCAGAGTCAGGGAGTGTCATGGGAGCTGGAGCACTGTTCATCGCCGTGTTCCTGGCCTGCATGGTCGAGGCCGTCGAGGCCACCACGATCGTGCTCGCGGCCGGGACTACCAGGGACTGGCGCTCGGCCGGCACCGGAATGGCAGCCGCCCTGGCCGTGCTCGCCGTCGTGATCGCCGCGCTGGGACCGGCGATCTCGGCCGTCCCGCTGCACGGGCTGCGGCTGGTCGTGGGCGCGCTGCTGCTGGTGTTCGGCCTGCAATGGCTGCGCAAGGCCATCCTGCGGGCCAGCGGGCACAAGGCCCTGCACGACGAGGCCAGGATCTATCAGCAGCAGGTCGCCGCAGCGGCCGGGCAGCCGCGCCGCAGCGCCGGGCTGGTGCCCGACTGGTTCGGCTTCACGCTGTCCTTCAAGGGCGTCCTGCTCGAGGGACTTGAGGTCGTGTTCATCGTCCTGACCTTCGGCACCAACCAGCACGATGTCGGCCTGGCCGCGATCGCGGCCGCCTGCGCCATCGCGGTGGTGGCCGGCCTCGGCGTGGCAGTCAGGGCGCCGCTGGCCAGGGTGCCCGAGAACACGATGAAGTTCGTCGTGGGCATCATGCTCACCGCGTTCGGCACCTTCTGGGGCGCCGAGGGGGCCGGCGCGCACTGGCCCGGCTCGGACGCGTCCCTGCTGGTGCTGATCCCGGCTATCGCCGCGTTCGCGCTGCTGCTGGTGGCGGCGATGCGCCGGGCACCGGGCGGCCAGGGCGGCCCCGAGACTCCCGTGCCGGCGACGGCACCGGCGAAGGCAGGCTGACATGACGGCACGGCTACGCGGGCTCCTGGCGTTCTGGTACGACTTCGTGATCGGTGACGACTGGCTCGTCGCGGCCGGCGTGGTGGCCGGGCTGGCCGTTACCTATGCGCTGAGCCGGACGGCCGTTTCGGCCTGGTGGCTGCTGCCGGTCCTGCTCGCCGTCCTGCTCCCGCTCAGCCTGTGGCGGGCCATCCGGCGCGGCTGAGCCAACCACGGGAACCAGCGGGCCCGGCGCCAGCGGGCCCGCGACCCCCATGGTCGGGGATCAGCGGCTCTCGGCTTCCTCGGCGTAGACGCGCGCCGCGTAGCGCTCGAGTTCCTCCGCGCAGCGCTCGATCTCCTGCTCGGCCGCGCGGCGCCCGCTCGCGCCGAACGCGTCGCGGTCACGGACCTTGTCCAGCCAGCTCTTCAGCTTGACCAGGTCGACCTCGTTCTCCTCCAGCTCGGCATAGGTGAAGTGGCTCGCGACGTACTCCTTCTGCACCTGCGCGAGGAAGTCATGGCACTTGTCGACGATCTCCTCGTACTCATCGTCGCGGGCGGCCTGAAACGCTGCCCGGATGTCTCGCTCTCCGGCCAGGACTGAGCAGGACAACAGCACGGCGGTGCCGGACATCGCGAGGATCTCGCTTCTCAGCTTGCGCAGCGCGCGCTCGGCGCCGACGCTGGCCGGCAGCGCCGCCGCTGAATTCTGCAGGTAGATGGCACCGAGGCTCTTCAGCCGGCGCCAGACCGACGACCGCAGCCTGGTGGGCTCGGAGGGCACGCGGTACACCAGCAACAGCCACCCCCCGCCGGCGTCGCTGTCCGGCTCGGTGCTCTCGGCCATGCAGCTAGTGTCCCATCGGCCCGGCCTGTGGTGTCCCTGGTCCTGGCCGGACCGGGCATGATGAGGTTAGGCCCATGAATGTTCTCCTGTTCGGCGCCTCCGGCGCGATCGGCTGCGCCATCGCCGGGGAACTGGTGCGCCGCGGCCATGCGGTCACGGGGGTCACCCGGACCGGTACACCGCTCGATGACCTCCCGGTCGAGGTGATCATCGGTGACGCCGCCGATCCCGATTCGGTGGCGAGGCTCGCGGCCGGCCGGGACGCCGTGGTCTCCGCGGTCGGCCCGCGCCGCGACCCGGCCGAGGATGCCGAGCAGAGCCTGCTCGGTGCCGCGCGCGGCCTGGTCGCTGGGCTGCGCCGGGCCGGCGTCCGCCGCCTGGTCGTGGTCGGCGGCGCTGGCAGCCTGGAGGTCTCACCGGGCGAGCGGCTGGTTGATACCCCCGGCTTCCCGCGGGCCTGGAGGCCGGCCGCGCTGGCCCATGCCGACGCGCTGGATGTCTTCGCCGCGGCCGATGACCTGGACTGGACGTATATCAGCCCGGCCGCGCAGATCGGTCCGGGCGAGCGCACCGGGAAATTCCGTGTCGGCGGTGATCAGCTGCTGCGCGACGAGGCTGGCCACAGCCTGATCGCTATTCCGGACTTCGCGATCGCCGTGGCCGACGCGATCGAGAGCGGCGGCCCGGCGCGGCAGCGCATCAGCGTGGCGTACTGACTGCGGGCCGGCACCGTCAGGCGGCCCAGCCGGGTCCGGCCCGGCCCGCGGCGCCCACTCGGGATTCATGAAGGCTTCTCCCCGCGGTCACGAACCCGCGCGGCAGCGTTCGGCCCGGTTGCGCACAGTCGCATAGGTGAGCGATGACACCCGAACGAGCGCGCGTTGAGCCGTCCCGGGGCGGCGAGGCCAGCCTGCCGGATGCCGGCGGGCCGGGCGACTAAAGTGCCCGGCATTGTCTGGTGGACGCTGATCGCCGCGGTCGCCGGCGGCCTGGCCGGCCTGCTGCTCGGCGCACGGCGAGGGCCCCGGCAGGCCAGGGGAAACGTCGCCGTGGCCTGACAGGCCAGCCGGTCGCGGCGCAGCCGGTCGCGGCGCAGCACGGGCCGCGGCGCAGCACGGGCCGCCGCAGTCCGCCGCGACGGCGGATCGGCCGCGCCGCTGGTCAGCCGATGTCGCGGCGGCGCAGGCCGGCCAGCCCGGCGGCAGCCAGCGCCACCGCGATGACGCTGAGCCAGATGAGCGGCGCGGCGCTGACCGTGCCGCCGGGCAGCCTGGGAACGTGCGAGAACGGGGAGATGTCCTGCACCCACTGGGCGAGCCGCAGCGTCGGCCCGAGCAGGACGAGCAAGGCCACCACAGCCAGCGCCGCCCAGGCCGCCCCGACGCAGATCCTCGGCAGCATCCCGACGAGCAGGACCGCCACCCCCGCTAGCACCAGCACGGCGGGCAACTGCGCGAGCGCGGCGCCGAGCAGGCGCGGCAGCTGCACGCCGATACCGCCGACCTGCGACCCGTAGCTGATGCCAGCGCCGAGGCCGGCCGCGGCCAGCACGATCGCCGCGCCGGCCGCGGCCACGACCAGCTGACTGGCGCTCCACCCGATCCGGCCCATCGCGGTGGCCAGCAACGGGTCAGCGCGTCCTGCCGCCTCGTCAGACCGGAGGCGCAGCACGGCCGAGATCGCATAGCCGGCGGCCGCGAGCCCGACCAGGCTCATGATCGCCGCCAGGTAGGCGTCGCTCAGGCCGGCCTGGCCGCCGAGCCTGGTGACTGCCTCCCTGATCCCCTTTCCGCTGCCGAGCATGGAGCCGATGCCCTTAGCCACCGAGCCAACGGCCACCCCGAGCAGCAGGGTGCCCACGGCCCAGCCGATGAAGCTCCCGTGCTGCAGCCGCCAGGCGAGCGCTAGCGGGCTGCGGAGCGTCCGGCCCGCTGCGGCGGGACCAGGGCGAGGCTGGACCAGGCCAGCGCCCACGTCACGCCGGCTCTCGAGGACGGGCGCGACGATCGCAATAACGGCCGTGCACGCCAGGGGCAGCGCGAGCACCGCCCAGCGGTCCCCGGCGAAGGCCCGGACCTGCTCGGCCCAGTAGACCGGGGACAGCCAGCCCAGCCAGTGCAGGCCAGCTGCGCTGGCTGCGACGGATTGCAGTACGTAGACCGTGACGAGTAGGCCGATCGCGCTGCCCCTGGCGCCGCGGGCAGAGCCGGCCAGCTGAGCGGTCACGCCGGCAACCGCGGCGAAGACCAGGCCGCACGATGCGACGGCGAGCCCGATGGCGACTGACCCGGTAACCGGCAAGCCCACCACGGCCAGGCCGGCCGCGATCAGCACCGCCAGCAAGCAGCTGGCCGCCGCGGCTAGCGCGAGCCCGACGGCCAGCGCGGTGTGGCGGCCCACCGTGGTCGACCCGACGAGTTCCAGGCGCCCGGCTTCCTCGTCACCCCTGGTGTGCCTCGTCACGATAAAGATGCTCATCAGCGCAGCCAGGGCGGCGGAGGCGCCGCCGTACTTCCAGGCGGTGAGAGCGCCGACCGAGCTGCCGAAGATCGGCCCGGCCAGGGCCGTCAGCGCGGCGTCGTGTGCCGTGGTGGCATAAACCGCCGCCCGCGACGCCGCCGTCTTATAGCCGGTCTTGAAGCTGTAGCCGGTACCGACCATCGCGACGGTCAGCAGGTAGATCCAGGCGGGCAGCATGACGCGATCGCGGCGCCCGGCTAGCTTGCCGAGCTCGCCGAAGCCGGCCAGCGCGGCAGGCTTGCGCGACCCCGCCCGGCCCGGCGCGGGCGCGTCCTGCGCGAGCGCGGTCACGACCGCACTCCGGCCGTATCCCCGGCCCCGGCGGCATCTGCCGCCCGGGCAGGCTCGCCCGGCCGGCCGGCCGCGTAATGCCGGAGGAACAGCTCCTCCAGCGTGGGCGGCTGGCTGACCAGGCTGCGGACTCCGGCCTCGGTCAGCTGCCGCAGCACCTCGTTCAGCTTGTCAGTGTCCACCTCGCATCGCACGCTGGTGCCGTGTCCTGGCCGGTCCTGCACGTCCAGGTCATGCACCCCCGGCAGCTGGCCGAGCCCGGCAGGCTGCCCCGCCAGCTCGGCGGTGATCGAGGTCCTGGTCAGGTGCCGCAGCTCGGTCAGCGTGCCGCTTTCCACGGCGCGACCAGCCCGGATAATGGTGACCCGGTCACACAGCGCCTCGACCTCGGACAGGATGTGGCTGGACAGCAGGACAGTCCGGCCGCTGTGGCGTTCTTCTTCGACGCACTCCCGGAACCTGGCCTCCATCAGCGGATCAAGCCCGGCCGTGGGCTCATCCAGCAGCAGCAGCTCCACGTCAGAGGCGAGAGCCGAGATCAGCGCGACCTTCTGCCTGTTGCCCTTCGAGTAAGCGCGGGCCTTCTTCGTCGGGTCAAGCTCGAACCGCTCCAGGAGGCTAGCCCGGCGCTTGGCGTCAATCCCGCCGCGCAGCCTGCCGAGCAGGTCGATGATCTCGCCGCCAGACAGGCTCGGCCACAGGGTCACATCGCCCGGCACGTAGGCCAGCCGGCGGTGCAGCGCGGCGGCCTCGCTCCAGGGATCACCCCCCAGCAGCCGCGCCGCGCCGCCGTCGGCGCGCAGCAGGCCGAGCAGGATCCTGATGGTCGTCGTCTTGCCGGAGCCGTTCGGGCCGAGGAAGCCGTGCACCTCGCCCACGGCCACGCCGAGGTCGAGCCCGTCCAGCGCCACGGTCTTGCCGTAGGACTTCCGCAGGCCGGACACTGCGATAGCCTCCGTCATGATTTTGACATTATACTAGTTTCACAAACTCCTGAATACACTGAACGCAACATTCGGGTAACTCGGGCCCGGCAGCGCGAGGGGGCACAGTGACAGCAGTGCGGGACCAGGATGCGGTGAGCCGATTCGTCGAGCGCTTCGCCTCGGTGCTGACCGAGGCGGGCATCCCGCGGATGCCCGCCCGCGTCTTCGCCGCGCTGCTGACTGCTGACTCCGGCCGGCTCACCGCCGCCGAGCTCGCCGCGATGCTGAACGCCAGCCCGGCCGCTGTCTCCGGCGGCGTCCGGTACCTGATCCAGGTGGGCATGGTCGCGCGTGAGTCAGAGCCCGGCTCCCGGCGGCACCACTACCGCGTGCCGGACGATGTCTGGTACGAGGTGACCAGGCTTCGCGACCGGCTGATGGCCCGGTGGACCGCGGCCATGCGGGAGGGCATCGAGCTCCTCGGCCCCGGCACAGCGGCCGGGGTCAGGATGGCCGAGTCCGCGCGCTTCTTCGAGTTCGTCAGCGCCGAGCTGCCCAAGGTCACCGCTCGCTGGCGCGAGGTCAGGGCAGACCTCGACCGCCACGCTCCGGCCGCCAGCCAGAGCTAGCTGCCGACCGCTCGCCCACCGGGCCGGCAGCAGCGTGGGAGCGCATCTGCTGCTGAAACAGGAGCACCAACCACGCATCGACGCTGCTGGCGGCTGGGCACTAGCCCGCGGCCCGGTCGGCACCGGCCAGCCTGGCCACGGCGCCCGCCGTGTATCCGTCGTCGTCCACGTCACCACTGTGCGGGCTGACGCTTCCTCAGGGTCAAGCTGCCAGTAACTCGGAGGCGAGTTCGGCGGTCCCCTCGCTCTGGGCGTACTGGCCGCGGCGCAGGACGTCCTCCAGCTTCCGGCGCGGCGTGGCCGGGACCGGCGGCCCGTACCCGAACCTGATGATCATCTGCGGATGCTCCGGCCACGGCCAGGGCCGCGGGTCCATGTCCAGCATGTCCATCAGCTCGATCGGCTCGAACAGAAAGGATGCGCTGACGCCGTTGACGGTCGCGGTGAGCAGCAGCCGCTGCAGCGCCTCGCCCGCGCGCAGCCAGTCCGCCGGCTCGTCGCGCTCCGTGCTGAGGACGGCAAGCTGGGGATACCTCTCATAGGTCGCGGCCGGACGCTCTGCCCCCACCGCAGCGCTGACGGCGTAATCGCGCACCGGTGCGGGCTCACGGTCCGGCCGCAGCGGCAGGGCGCTGGCGGGTATGCCGTCCTCCCGGCTCCCGGTCGCTACCCAGCGTCGAAGTTCATCCTGGTAACCGCGGTCATCCGCCAGCCGCCGGCGGGCTCGTTCCGACAGGTTGAGCACGGTCTCGGCGTCGGGCCTGCTGAGCATGCGCAAGGAGGCCGCTTCCGCCCTGGCCGCCTGCTCCATGGCGACCTGAACCGGCTTTGGCACAGCCTGGCCGGTGAACGGCCGGCGATTGGTATGCCGTCGCCAGATCGCGTCATACAGCTCGCGCTCAGCGGCAGTCGGCTGAGTCCCGCGGCCACGCGCCACGATGGCCAGCAGAGTCGGCGGGTGCTCCGGATGCGGAAGCGGCCGCACCAGCGGCTCATGACCAGTCATCCGGATGGCCAGCCGCGCGTTGAACAGCGCGGCACCGCAGCCCAGATAGAGTGCCCGCCCTTGCGGATCGGCCACCCACAGGGTGCGGCCGGGGTCACCGTACAGCTCAAGGCTGCCATCCGCCGCGACGCAGAACTGCCAGGGCTGGGTGTTGTGCATGGACGGCGCGGTACCAGCCGCCCGCACAATTTCCTCGATCTGCTCATCAGATAGCAAACCAGTCAACTAACCCCCCCGTTTCCCCGGATCCCCTAGCTGACCATGATCGCCTTTGCCCCGGGCCGGCAACCAGGGCCGAAGGTCCCCGCCGGTCCTAACGTTCGTCAGCCTCGGTCGCAGAGCGGCTCTCCAGGGCTGGCTGTGATTCCTTGGCAGCAGCAATGGCCTTATGGGGCCGGCCGCCGCCGCGATAGCCTCCAAGCGTGCACGTCTGGCAGTTTCTCGGCACGTGGACGTTTGTCCCCCTGCCCGCGCTCGGCATCGTCGCCTGCGCAGTCCTCTACGGCTGGGCGGCCGTTCTGGTCAGCCGCCGCCAGCCGGCCCGGCCGTGGTCGAGGCTCCGCGCGGCCAGCTTCCTGGGCGGCCTGCTGCTGAGCGTGATCGTGCTGATGGGGCCCGTCGGCGCCTACGCGGACGTCTTCTTCTGGGCGCACATGGCCCAGCACATCGCGCTGATGATGGTGATAGCGCCGCTGCTGCTGCTCGGCAGCCCGGTCCTGCTGCTGCTGCGGGTCGCGAGCCCGGCCGAGCGCCGCCACTGGATCGTCCCGGTCCTGCGCAGCAGGGTGATGCGGACCCTCACCAATCCGGTGCTCACCTGGGTGCTGTTCGCCGGCGTGCTGATGGGAACGCATTTCTCGCCGTTCTACGATTACGCCCTCCAGCATCCGGACGTGCAGGAATTCATCGAGTACCCGCTATACCTCGGAGTGGCGCTGCTGTATTACTACCCGCTGCTCGGAGCCGATCCGTGCCCCCGCCGGGTGGAGCCGTCGTTTCGGGTATTGTCACTGTTCCTGATGATGCTGCCGGAGACGATGACCGGCTTCTTTCTCTATGCGTCGAATTATGACCTGTATCCCTTCTACTCGAGGGTGTACCGGCCATTCGGGCCGTCGCCGCTGGCCGACCAGCAGCTGGGCGGCGCGCTGATGTGGGCGGGCGGCATGATCATCGATGCTGGCTGGCTGGCCCTGGCCGCCGCGGCGTGGTTCCGCAGCGAGCAGATCAGGACCCGGCGGGTCGACGCCGCGATCGCGGCGCAGCTGGCCGCCGCACAGGGTCCGGGCCAGCCCGCCTGATCATGCGGCACGCCCGCCTGGCCGACCTACGATCATCAACCGGCACGCGCAGCAGATCGCGCCGGACCGCGGGACCGGGCGACCCGCTCAGGGCACGATGTGCGGGCTCGTCACGAACGATGTCGTGACGGCGAGGATGACAGCCGACGCGGTTACCCAGTACCACCAGTATCCCGCCAGCCGGACATGCCAGTTGGCGTCTGAGCTGAACAGCCCGCGCCTGCCGCGGTTAAGGATGGCGATGCCGACGAAGGCGGTCAGCAGCAGGTGAACCAGGTAAGCGCCGGCCATCGTGATCACCGATGACGCATAAGAGCCCGCCGTGGTCGTGAAGGGCATCGTCGCCAGGCGCCCGATCACCAGGCCCACCGCGGCCAGGACCAGGACCAGGGCGAGCATGGTCCCGGCCACGAGCCGGCCGCGCTCGCCCGCCCGGATGCCCAGCTCGCCCCACCGGTAGGCCAGCGCGCTCAGCACCATGACTCCCGCGAGGACCCAGCCGCTGCCGGCCCACAGCGTGGCACTGCCCTTGGAAATCCAGGCACCCTCGGTATTCAGGCCGCGCAGGTAGAAATAGGCGAAGACCAGCGACAGCACGAACACGGCATCCGCGACGATCAGCATGATCACCCCGAGTCGCTGACCAGGAGACGGGTCGGGAGCAACCTCGGCCGGATACGCCTGCGGCAGCGTGCTGGCACTCACTGCGCGCTCCCCTCGGGCTGACTGGCTGCGGACTGAGCGCCGACCGGCTCCTCCACCGGCTCGGGGGGCTCGGCGGGTTCCCGCCGGCCTGGCGGTACGGCCGGCGGCCCTGCCCCGTTCTCGCCGTAGCCGTAGAAGTCACTGGTGATCACCGGGAGCACCTCGAAATTGTCCAGCGGCACCGGCGTCGGCACCTGCCACTCCAGGGTCTTGCCGCCCCAGGGACTCGCAGGCGCCGGCACCCCGTATATCCACGAGGTGATCAGGGCGCCGGCGTAGATCAGCATGCCGATCATGATCACGTACGCACCGTACGTCGCTACCGCGTTGCCGGTCGCGAACTGAGGTGGGTAGTCGCCGACACGACGCGGCAGCCCGGCCAGGCCGATGGCGAACATCGACAGGAAGGTGACCTGGAACCCGACCTGCGCGGTCCAGAACCCGATCGAGGCCCACTTCTCGTTCAGCATGCGTCCCGTCATCTTCGGGAACCAGTAGGTGAGTGCGGCGATCGCGCCCGTCAGCGCACCGCCCATCAGCGTGTAGTGGAAATGGGCCGTCACGAACAGCGACCCGTGCATCGCCTCGTCGACCGGGACGTCGGACAGGTAGACGCCAGTTATCCCGCCGATCACGAAATTCCAGAGCATCGCGTAGACCGCCAGCATCGGCAGCCGGGTCCAGACCCTGCCGCGCCACACGGTGCCGATGATGACCAGGATGAGCAGGCCGGTGGGCACCGAGATCATCTCGGTGGTCAGCATGAACGAGCCGTTCAGGTCCGGCGCCCAGCCAGACACGTACATGTGATGGGCCCAGACGAGCAGGCTCAGGCCCATGATTCCGGCCATCCCGACTATCGCGCCCCTGAAGCTGAACAGCGGCTTCCGGCAGAAGACCGGCGTCAGTTCCAGTACGGCGGCGAAGGCAGGCAGCAGGATGACATAGACCTCAGGGTGGCCCATCAGCCAGAACAGGTTCTGGTATAGCCAGACACTGCCGCCGCCCGCGGCGTTGTAGAAGCTCGTTCCGACGGTGCGGTCCAGGCCCTGAAAGATCTGCGAGGACATGAACATGGGGAAGGCCACCAGGCCCAGCACGGCGCTGCCGACCACGCCGAACACGAAGATCGGCGTGCGGCTCCAGGTCAGTCCCCGCGTCCGCATCGTGACGGCGGTCGTCGTGAGGTTGGCGCCGGTGAGGGCAACGGACACGGCGAACCCGATGATCGTGATCAGGAATGCGTCCTGCCCCGGCGGAGCCTGGTCCGCCAGGGGGGCGTAGGCGGACCACCCGGTCGGGATGCCGCCGAGAAACGCCGCCGACAGCAGCACCGGCACGACCGAGACCAGCAGCCAGAAGCTGAGCGCGTTCAGGCGGGGGAACGCCTCGCCGCGCGCGCCGATCATGAGCGGCATGATGAAGTTCCCGAATGGCCCGGTGACCATGACGATCGTCGCGATGATCATGATGATCCCGTGCAGGCCGACCACCGAGTTGTAGGTCTGCAGGCCGAACAGCTTGGATCCCGGAGTCAGCAGGTCCGTGCGGATCATCATGGCCAGCATGCCGCCGACGAAGAACAGCGCCATCCCGACCACGAGGTACTGGATGCCGACGACCTTGTGGTCCGTCGTGAAGCGGAAGTAGCGCCCCACGCCCTGATCCTTGCCCGCGAGGAAGAGTCGCTCGTCCTCGGTCAGGTCCTTGCCGGCCAGCCAGCGGACCGGCCCGACAAATGCGCCGATCCCCGCCAGGAATCCGACCAGCCAGCAGACCAGCGTGATGCAGGTGACCTGGTCCGAGCCATAGGTCCCGTTCTGCAGGGTGGCGTGCGAGATGGCCCAGCCGATCCCGGCGAGCACCAGCCCGGCCAGCAGGCCGGTGACGACATTCAGCCGTCGCATGATCCCGCCGGCGGCGGGCGCAGGCGCAGGCGCGTCGGCGATCGTCATTTCAGCCATTGCCTCTCCTCAGCTCCAGTCCGCCCAGTGCCGATGCTCTGGCCCCGGCCGGCTGCGGCGTGCCGTGCGTCGCCGCACTCGTCACCCGGCCGCCGCCGGAGCGCAGCCAGCTCCTGAATGCGGCGTCACTGACCACCCGTACCTGGGTTTGCATATAGGCGTGGTAAATCCCGCACAGCTCAGCGCAGCGGACCGCAAACGTGCCGCGCCGGTCGGGGGTGACCCCGATGTGGGTCACCTCGCCGGGATTGGCGTCGATCTTGATCCCCATCTGGACGATCCAGAACGAGTGCACGACGTCCTCGGATGTGACGTTGAAGGCCACCGGGCGATTGACGGGCAGGTACAGGACGTTGGAGCTGACCCCGCCCGCGGCCGGGTAACTGAAGGTCCACAGCCACTGCTGACCGGTAACGTCGACTACCAGCGGATTGCTCGCGGTGGACGCGGTCGCCTGCATCGCCGCCAGTCCCCAGACGAGCAGGAAGAGGCACAAGCCGCCGGAGACCAGCAGCCAGACGGTCTGCACAGCGGTATTGCCGCGGATCGGCGGCCCGTCCTGCGTGGGCGGCTCGGGCCCCCGGTGCCGCCAGCGCAGCAGGCTGTACAGCGCGATGGACCAGACCAGCGCGGCGACTGGTGCAGCGGCGATCGAGAAGACGGTGACCGCCCGCTTGATGTCGGCCATGTTCGTCGAGGCGGCTACGCCCATCACCCGGGCCGGCACGAAGATGGCGAACAGCTCGAGGACAATGGTCAGCCCCGCCCACAGCAGGACGATCGGCCCGACCGGGTTCCGGTCACGCGATTCCCGCGGATCCGGTGACGCCGGCGGGACTGGCGGGGGTGTGACCGTCGTCGGGTCAGACATTGATGCCCCTCAGTTCTTTCGCTACGGCTGTGTCGTTCAGCCGACCGTCAGGGTGCCGTCCATGTAGCCCTCGGTGGACATCGGGCCGCCGAAGCCCTCGTAGCCGGTGCCGCAGGGGAATTCGCAGTTCCAGACGTAACGGCCGGGACCGGCGGTGACGAAGGAGAACGTGACCACGTGCGGCGTCGGGTAGCCGTTGGCATGGTTGGGGGCACTCGCTGACACGCCGGGCAGCGGCACCGAGATGAACTCCGCGGGCTGGTTCGCCTGGAACATGTGGAGCGTAAAGGTGTGGCCAACGGTGTTCGGGTTGATCCCGGTGACCGTCTTGCCGTCTACTGTCGCGGTCCCGCCGAGCGTGCCATGAACCTGGGCGAAGTAGGGGTTATAGATGGTCCCGCCCGTGTCGTACTGCCTGACCGTGACCGTGACCACGGCGTGCGCAGGCACTTCGAAGTTCGTGGTCGGACCGTAACTCACCCAGTCCGGATGCGGGCCGCCGCCGTGCCCGTGCTCGCCCGCCAGGCTGTCGGGATAGGTCGCGATGCTCAGGAACGCGTGCGGCAGCCGCCCTGACGGAGTCAGCACGTATCCGCGCACTGACGCCCTTAACTGACCTGGCGGCTGGTCCGTGACCGAGAGGAGGGCGCCGCTCAGAGCCACCACGGCAGCACCGGCCACGACGGCGGATGCCACGCCCGCCCACATCCGCATACTCGTCACCTCTGACTCGCGTGAAGCTCTTTCCGGGTTATGCGGTCCGGCACAGTTTTGCGTGGCGCTGAGCACAACGTCAAGCGAGGAACACCAGGAGTCTTCCTCCCGGAGGCCGCCTGGACGCGAAGGTTGTTGATCGCGTGCCCGTCAGGAAGGGGCGAAAGTCCTGATTCTGAGGGGCCTTCCGACGCGACGCTCGCGTCCAGGCGCACTTGCGCCGACGCTTACGATGGTGATCGTGAAGATCACCCCGTCCCGCCGGACCGATTACGCCCTGCAGGCGATGATCTACCTGGCGTCGGCGGACAAGGCGCGCACGGCCGCGCCGGAGATTGCCGAGCAGATGGGACTGTCGGTTCACTACCTGCGGCAGGTGCCGCGCGAGCTGACCAGGGCGCGGCTGGTGATGTCCAGCCCGGCGCCGAGCGGGGGGTACGCTCTGGCCCGGCCCGCCCGCGCGATCACCGTGCTGCAGATCGTCGAGGCGCTGGAGGGGCCGCTGGCGCCGACCGACTGCGTGCTGCGCGGCGGCCCGTGCCACTGGGAGCACGTGTGCCCGATCCACAGCGTGTGGTCGGGCGCCCTGCAGGCGATGACGAGCCGGCTGTCGGCGGGAACGCTGGAGGCGCTGGCCGCCGCCGACCGTGCGCTGGCCGAGAACCGGTTCGACGTGCCGGACGACGTGCACCGCCGGCGCGCCAGGGTCGAGCAATGAGCGGCGGGCAGGCGGCTGGCGACGGCAGCAGCGCGACCGGGACGAAGGGGTTAGCTCGCAGCCGCTGGCTGTCGCGGCGAGCTATCCGGCTGCACCTGACGCTGCTCATCGCCGGCTCTGGCTGCCTGGCCGCAGGCTGGTTCGAGTTCACTCGTGCCCGGGCCGGAAACGAGCTCAGCTGGGTCTACGTCTTCGAGTGGCCGTTCTTCGCCGGCTTCGGCTGCTACCTGTGGTGGCGGCTGCTGCATGAGGATGACCGGTCCCGCGCGCGGCCGGCCGCCGATCCCGCCGGGCCCTCGCCCATGCCGGACGGCAGCAGGGCGCAGGCCGGCAGCGCCGCGCCCGGTGAGCCCGCTGACCCGCAGCTCCAGGCCTGGAACGAGTACCTGGCCAGGCTGCATGCGAGGGACCCGGCCGGCGGCCCGCCCGGCGAGCGCCGCGCGCAGTCCGGCGACTCAGGCGCGGCCGGATGACCCGGGCCGCCTGCGTCCCGCCGGCGGAGCACGCTGGCAGCGGCCGGAGGCCGGCAGGCCGGGGCGAGGCGGACTACGCGAGACTCACAGGTCCCCCCCACGATTCCCACGCTCCGCAGGCAGTGCCGTCGCGCGGATCCCCTGGCCCATCTCATCGGACTGCGATCCGATGGCACGAGCCAGCCCTGATCCGGTGCCGCCTCGCCCCGGCCATGCCCAGCCAACCGCGGACGGCGCGCATCCGCCATCCCCGAACTCCGGGATGCGGGCAGGAGGCGGCCGGGCTTAGGATTCGCGCTACGCGCGTGCACGGTCCAGGCGGCCGGAAGAGCCCGCTGGGCGCGGGCCGCCGGCCGGCCGCGCGTTCGGGCCGGCACGAGCGGGGCAGACAGGACGGCGATGACGCTCGATTCAATCCCGGCGACCGCGCACGTCACCACTTCCGCCGGGCGAGTCATCGGGATACCCGAGGGGACCCAGCTGATTTTCGGTCGCGGGCCGGACGCCGACCTGGTGATCCCGGTCGGCCGGGGGCTGTCCCGGCGGGCCGGGCTCATCAGCGCGGTGCCCGGCGGCGCATGGGTGGCGAACATCAGCTACACGCATGCGCTGTACGCCGAGGGCGATGGCTACCGCATCCGGCTGCCGCGCATGGATGAGAAGGGCGAGCCGTCCGAAGGATGGTTCATCCGGCAGGGAACGGCGCTCATCGGCTCACGCGCCATGCTGGACGAGGGGCATCCGTTGCGCCTGGTCGTCGTGGCCAGTCCGGTGCAGCCCAGCGGGCGTGATGGCGACGCACCTCAGGGGGAGGGAGACGCGACCCTGCTCCCCCTTTACCTGGACCCGAATACCAAGCTGTTCCTGGTCGCTCTCATGTGGTGCCGGCCGTGGCTGATCGATGCGGGGCGCGGTTCGCCGCTGCCGCGGACTCCGGAGATCGCCAGGGCCGCGCTGGAAGTTACCGACGCGCACCATGAGCTTGACTGCTTCGACAACGATCCGGCCTTCCGTGACCGGCTGTCCGCGCGGGTCGGGGAGCACCTGAAGGTGCTGCGGCGCAAGATAACCGAGCGCGGCCTCGTCCGGCCGGGCGTGAGGCTTTCTGACGAGGTCGCGGTGGGGGCCCTGCTCGAGAACGGGATCATCACCGCGAGCGATCTCGCCCGTCTCTCCGACCCGGCCTGGTGCTCCCGGCAGGAGGACCTGTGGTGGACGCCGGTGATCTGAGCGCAGCGGGGATGCCAGGCGGTGCCCGGCGCGCGCTACTGGCGGTTAACGGCGAAGGCAGCCGTGACCCGGACGCCACCTGCCGCCGTGACCAGGATGTGGTAAACGCCGGGCGGCAGGCCACCGGAGAAGAACTCGTGGTCCTGGTTGATGGCGTAGTTGAAGGTGCCCTGGCCATCAGCAATGGGGTGCTCGGGTGACGCGCCCACGCCGACGATAGCGATCGTGACCGCCCGCCCCGGCACGAAACCCTGACCGTGCACGACGAACGCGGTGTGGCTGTCTCCGGTTGGCTGCGCGATGCCAATCTGGGCCTTCCCGCCCTGGCCAGGGGGACCCTGGCCGGGCGGGGGCGGCGGCAGGACAGGGCCCAGCACGATCGGGTGACGCACGATGGTCCGGCCGCCGTCGGCGGATGCTCCGATGCGGACGCCGGCCCCGAGAAGGCTGGCGGCGACGACGAGCGCGGCTATCGCCGTGCCAGCCCGGATCCGGCCCGGCAGGGCGGCCCACGAAGACCTCATGCGGGTTACGGCGCCCGGCCGGGCCGTCGCAGCTGGCCCGCGGCCGCCCGCGGTGCTGGCACGTGCCCTGCGGCTGCGCGCTGAGCCCCGCCGGTGCCGTCGCGGTGCTGGAGGCACCGTGCGGGGGGAGGATCCGCCGGACTCGCCGTAGCCTGGGTGGGAGCCGAACGTCGCGTCCTCGGCGACCTCCGCGCTGTCATCGCCAGCCGGCCTCGGGTCCTTGCGATACTCGGCGATCAGCGCGAGCGCCGGGCCGGGCAGCGACGACGGGCCGAGGTCGTGCCCGCCGTCCGGCGCGCCAATGAACGGCGCCAGCTCGGCGAGGACGGATGCCGAGCTGGGTCGCAGCCGCGGGTCACGCTGCATGCAGTCGTGCACGATGCCCGCCAGCTCCGGAGGCAGGCCACCAAGGTCAGGCGGCGACATCGCCAGCTGCACGAGCACGTCCATCACGGTGTCGCCGTGATACGGAGCATGGCCGGTCGCAGCGAACAGCATGGTCGCGCCCAGCGAGTAGACGTTGCTGGCCATCGTTGCCTGCCGGGTATCACGGGCCTGCTCAGGCGCCATGTAAGCCGGAGTGCCCACCGCCCCGCGCGTCACCGTGAGCTGGATCCGCTCGGCAGCGCGCGCTACCCCGAAGTCGATCACCCGCGGTCCGTCCGGCGAGACCAGGACGTTGGACGGCTTCAGGTCCCGGTGCACCAGGCCCGCTGCGTGAATCGACTCCAGCGCCTCAGCACAGCCTGCCGCCAGCCAGCGGACGGCGGCCACGGGCAGCGGGCCGCATGCTCGGACCAGATCGCTGAGTGCGGGCGCCGGCACGTAGGCGGTGGCCAGCCAGGGCACGTCGGCGTCAGGCTCGGCCGCCACGACAGCGGCCGTGAATGCTCCGCTGACCCGGCGGGCGGCGGCTACCTCCTGGGCGAAACGGGTGCGGAAATCCGGCTCGTCGGCGAGCTCGATCTTGATTGTCTTGACCGCGACCAGCCGCCCCGCGGCCGACCTGCCTAGGTAGACGCGCCCCATGGCTCCGGCGCCCAGCCTGCCCACCAGGACGTAACCGCCGATCTGCTCCGGATCCCACCGGCGCAGCGGTTCCACTAACGAGGCTTGCCGGAGCACAATCAAGTCTCCCCCCCGGAATGCGAAGATTAAGACCTATCATGCCCACTGGCGGTCCGGCCGTTACGAATTTGACGCACTAATCTGACGCCAAAGGCCGGGGGCTGGTTCATCCATCCTGCACCAGCTCGCCATGACCGGCCCGCGGGCGCGCGGCGCCCGCACTCACCAGGTTCCGCAAGCCAAGTCGCTGCCATCGCGACGGCAGGTCCTGAGTGCGCCGGCACGGCGGCTGCCAGCCAGGGATGGTAGCGACCGCGGCTGCTGGCGGCCAGGCTGTGATGGCCGCCATTCCGCCAGTCGCCCAGCTCGCCGCCGGACCGGGGCACGCGGCCGGCCGACGAGGAGGCGGCCACAGGGCGAACACCTGTTCTAACCAATTGGCCTTCACAGCTGGCTCGTATGTATGTTCTAATTACAGGCATGCTTCAGGTCACCTGCATGACGAGATCATGGCCACACTGGCCCGCCCGCCGGGGAGAGCATGGCCTGGCCCAGCCGCGGGTTAGCCCGCCGCGAGACCGCGCCGCCCGCTGCACCGTGCCGGCGGGCCGGCATGCCCACGTCCGCACGGAGTCCTCCGGCAAGCCAGCCGCCGTCCGCGGCCCGCCAGGAAGCGCGCGTCCGGCAGCGGCCGGGCGGACCCATCTCCTAACCATTCTGAAGAGCCGCGGCCGCCGGGAAACTGGCCGCACGCTAGAGGTGATAGCAAAGTGACGACTGATTTTCATGACGACATCAGGATCAAGGATCATCGACTCGCCCAGCTGAAGAGCAGGACGGCGGCGCTGGAGCGGGAACTCGCCGATGCCCGCGGATCACTGGAACGCGAGCTGGCGCATGCCGCCGCCTGCCTCCGGGACGCAGCGCCCGTCCGCGCCGCCGGAAGATGCGACTGCGCCCCCGGCAGCCTTGATCACCGCCGCGATGCGACGAGATCGCTGCGCTGGTACGGCGCGTCGGCCCATTCGGGCGATTGCCCGGGGGCCGATCCGGATCAGCACGTCAGCTCGGCCGAGGCCCGCACCGAGATACTCGTTAATCGCGGCCGCCGCGGCGGCTATCATCAGGCCCTTCCCCGCGGGCGCAAGCTGGCCCTGGGGCTGGCAGTCGCCGCAGTGCTCACCACGATCCTGGTCATCAGGCTGTCCGGCGGAGGGGCTTCCTGGCCTCCCAGCGTCGCTACCGTGCAGCGTGAGGCCGCCAGGGCCTGCCAGAACCCTGACGTGAAGTCGGAGCCTGATCAGGTGAACTTTGCCTGCGCGAGCGCCACCCGGCAGGTCCTCTGGGTATTCGCCCTGATCACCAGCGATGACAACCCGGCCTTCGCCGACGTGAAGACCGGCCGGACTGGCCTCGAGCCGATTACGCCCGCGCAGGGCGGCGACGTGGCCTGGTCCCTCAACCTGCACCATCCGTACGATCCGGCCAATCCGATCGACAGCCTGGCAGTAGCGGCGCGAGCCATCAACAACATTGTCGGCGGCGCTACGCTCACCAGTGCCAATGGCAGCCCGCTTGTCCAGTCTGGGCTGGAAAGCGTCCCGGCGAATTGCCTCCAGTACACCGGATCGGCTGCGGTCGCCTCGCGCCGGGGGTTCCCGGCCGTCTGCGCGAAGCCCGTCACCAGCCCGGCGGGTCAGGCCGCCCTGGTGTCTGACATCTACCAGAGATGGGTCGTCGGTTCCGCGCCCAGCGCAGCGCAGGACGCCGCCGTGCTGTTCGAGAACGCTCAGGATCCAGGTGCCCCGCAAGTCCAGGCCATCCTGCGCCGGCTGGCCGGCGCCCGGCCTTCCGCCTGACCCGGGCACCCAGCGAGACTCGCTCCGCCGCGGCGGCCGCCAGCACCAGGAAAAGGGGTGATCTCATGCATTCCGCCAGCAAGCCATGGTGGCACCAGGTGACTGCGCTCGTCAGCCTGAGCGCGAGCGGAGCGATAACAGGCTTTTCCTTTGTCCCGGGAGCGGCCGCCGACCTCAGCACTCCGGCTAACGTGCCCATTCGGCTGCTGGCCCTCGACCGGTCCGTCCGGTCGGCTCAGCCCGCGCCCGGCGACGATGCGATACTCCGGTCCGCGATCGTCAACGTTGCGCATTACTACCTCCGGATGGCGGCGGATAAGACGCCGGCCGAAATGGAGGCGATGATCTGGCAGCACGACAGCCGGGACGGCGCTGATCATGGCGAATCATGCGCAGCCTTTGCCAGCCTGACGCTGGAGCTGGGCGCCCAGGTCGCTGGCCAGCAGAGCTGGGTCACCGGGGGAACCTCTTATCCCTGGCCGGTGCACGCATGGGTCGACGCGCGCGTGGACCCCAATCCGGCATCGCCTGGCATCATCTCGGTGCTGCAAGACGCGGAGGCGCACGACCGCTGGCATCCGCTCGGCGACGGCTACCAGCCACTGCCAGGCGACTGGGTGCTGTTCAGCGGCCACGTGGAAGTCGTCACGAAAGACGCCGAGGGCATCCTGTCCACGATCGGCGGCGACTCGCTGCCGAATTATTCCGTGAACGCGCACGAGTATCCCGGCCCGCTGAGCCAGCAGGGCGTGGTCGGATTCGTCAACAACGGCCCGCTGGCGGCCGCGACGAGCACGGGGCGGCAGGCCGGCGGCTCGCCAGTGCCCGGCGCCCGTGCGGCACAGGGCACGTCGGGCGAGGGGCAGACGTCGATCCCCGGCGCGAGCCCGGCCAGCGCGCCGCCGCAGGCAGCCTCGGCCGCATCCGAGGACAGCGAAGCGGCTATTCCCGGCACCCCGGTCGCTGCCGCCGGTCCCGCCGTGGCCGCGGCGCGGGCAGCCGGCCATGCGGGCGGACCGGCGCGGCGCCCGGCCCGGCCGCGGCCCGCCAGTACCCGGGCCAGCCGGGCCGGCCGCAGGCCCGGCGGTCAGGCCGTCAGCGGCGGCGCGGGCGCTGCTGATGTCCCGGGCCCCAGCCTGGCGGGCGCCGTCAGCACGCCCATCGCCGCACAGCAAGGCACGGCCGCGATACCGGGGCTGCCGCGTGTGGCGCACGCGACCACCACCAGGCCGGCCGGACGTGCGCCGGCCGCTCCCGGCGGCAGTCCCCGGGCTGCGGTAGCGCCAGCCCCGGCCCAGGAGATGACCGCCCAGCAGGCCTTCATCAGCGAAGTCGCTCCCGGAGCGATGGCCGCGCAGCGCCAGTATGGCGTTCCCGCCCCCGTGACCATCGCCCAGGCCATCGATGAATCCGGCTGGGGCCAGAGCACCCTGGCCAGCCGGGATAACAACCTGTTCGGCATTAAGGGAACCGGACCCGCTGGCAGCGATGCGCAGCCGACGCAGGAGTACGAGAACTCCCAGTGGGTCACGCAGACGGCTCCGTTCCGCGTCTACCACAACGTCGCCGAGAGCATCGAAGATCACGGCCGTCTGCTCGCTACCAGCGGCTACTACACGCAGGCGATGACTGTCCGGCACGATCCGGACGCCTTCGCCAGCGCCCTGACGGGGGTGTACGCCACGGACCCTGATTACGGATCGACGCTGATCAGCCTCATGCGCCAGTATGACCTGTACCGCTACGACGTGACGCCGCGTCCCTCCCATGCCCGGCAGGCGGCGTCTGGCAAGGCCGCTATTCCGGGCCTGCAGCCTGCTCCGGTGGCCACGGCGATCAGCACGGCACCGCCCCCGCCCGCGGCCAGCCGCACGCCTGTGAGCGCCCCGGCGGCACCGCCCCCGTCGCCCGCAGCAAAGTCCCAGCCCGCGCAGAAGTCCCAGCCCGCGCAGCCAACGCAGCCCGCGCAAGCAGGTCAGCCCACGCCGACGCCACAGCCCACACCGACGCCACAATCCGCCCCGCCGTCATCGCCCGCCCCGGCGTCATCGCCCGCCCCGCCAGCGACATCCGCGCCTGTGACGTCATCTCCTGGCCCGATCGCGCCGTCAGCCGCCATTCCTGGCGTGCCCTCGCCCGTTGCCTCGGCTCCGGGCACGCCGGTGCCAGCACCCGCGCCGTCCGCGGCTGCCGGGGCCGGCCCGGCGCGCGCAGCCTCCGGCCGTGCAGTCGCCGGCGCCGCGCGGCGCACGCGGGTTCATGCCTACCGGCCCGCGACGCAGGCGACACCGTCGATCCCGACGGCATCGGCCGTGCAGGTGCCAGTCCCCGGCGCGGGTCCGCCAGGTCGGACCGCTGCGCGCCCGGCGCGGCCGGCGGCCAGCCGGTACCGGGACAGCATTCCGCCGTCCGTCCGGAACGCCATCCTCACGTCGGCCATGGTGCCGCTCACTCGTGCGGAGCCGCTCTACCGCGATGTCGCCAGCCACGCCCCCATCCGCTGGGAATTCCTGGCCACCTGCGACTGGATGCAATGCGAGGCCCGGCCCCGGTATTCGCCTGTGCAGGGCGAGAAGCTCGGCACCCTGAATCCGGACGGGACAATCTACCGAACCAGGTCAGCAGCGCTGGAGCAGTGCGCTGATGACCTCGTGGAGCTCGCGTGGGCGGTCTACCAGATCGACCTGACTGCCCGGGCAGACCTATCCGTCTGCGACCTGGCCAACGTCTTCGCGGCATTCCGCTGGGGCGGGCTGCTCAAGCTGCACCGCACATCCGCGATGGAGTTCCCTTACTCGGTCGCTGGCCTGACCGCCCAGCACACCAGCATGCGGTGGCCCAGGATTGATGACCCTCATGCGCCAGATAAGCCGGGAGCGCGTTTCAGGCTGCCCTTCGGCGCAGTGCCCGTCATGCTGGGGCTGAACTACCCAGCCACCGTCTGATCGTCCGAGTAACCGCAAGAAGGTGGTGGACTGCGTGGTTCGTTTCCTGCTCTTCCTGCTCGGCACTATCTCCGCCGGCAGCTCACGGCGCCCGGCCACGGCGCCGTACGCGGCTGGTGACCCGCCCGGCTGGACAGACCCGGCCAGCTGGAGAGACCCGGCGGCACTGCCCGCCGTCCCCGGCGGGCTCCCTGGCGCTGAGGCGTGGCCCGGTCAGGCCGGCTGGCCAGGTCCGCGGGACTCGCGCGCGGCCGGGGGCCGGGCTACGGACCCTCCCCCCAGCACGGGTGATGGTCCAGGGCGCCGCCGCCGCCTCCGGCCCTGGGTCATGCGGACAGCCGTGGTGGTAGCCCTCGGCCTGATATTCCGCCGGGCTATCGCTTCCCTGGTGCTCGCCGCGCTATCCGCGGCCCTGCACGTCGTGGGCATCAACGTGCATCTGCCCTCAGTGAGGTTCGGCTGGCCATGGCAGGCGGCCAGCGCTGGCAGCAGCACCAGCACGGACCTGGGCCCGTGGGTGCTGCAGAAAATCGAGGGCATCTCCAGGCCAGCGCTCGGCGAGGCCAACTTCACCTTCACCTTCAGCCACAAGGTGTCGAAGAGCATCGGCCCATGGCCGTGCTGGTATGCCAGCACCTTCTACGCCGTGGCGCGCGCATCCGCGACGGTCGACCTCAATCCGGGCCCCTCCTGGTGGACGCCGGCTTCCGGGCACTACCGGCTGCAGGTCCTGAGCCGTCCGCGCGACGGCAAGCCGGGGCAGGTCAGCGTCACGATGATCCTGCCGCGGCCGCAGCTCCCGCAGACAGCTCACGACGTGACGATCGACAACATCCCATCGAGGCCCATCGACGTTCAGCACAGCTGGACCTACCCCGGATTCGGCTGCGGCCTGGTCCTCAGGCCGCAGTTCGCAGAGTCAGTGCTTTATGCCGAGGCCCAGCAGAAGGCTTTCCGTAACGCCACCCGCGACCCGAGCATTACTCGCCCGCTGGTGGCAAGCGCGGAAGCTGAGGCGGCACAGACCATCCGGGACAACTTCATCCAGCCGACGGTGAACGCCTTCGGATACACGCTCGATCAGCTAACCGTCCGCTGGGCCGGGGCATCGTGAAGCACGGCCTGCCGGGCCGGCCCAGTGGCGGCCGCGGCGCTGCGGCTCGCCCGCCGCACCCGTGCGGGCGCCGCGGTACGGCGCTCAGGCGGGCCGGGCGATGGTGATGATCTCCGGGCTGGCGGCGGTCAGCGGCTGGCGGTCCCAGTCCCCGAACTGCTCCTCGATGATCAGTCCGGCACGCGACAGGAACAGCGAAAGCGGTCCCGCGTCCAGGAATCGCAGGGTGCTCTGGCTGACTTCCGGACTATCCCATCCGGGACTGGTGAACGTGCTGGTAAAGGTCACGGTTCTGCCGTCGAACGGCGCCCGGACCTCGTGCGTCATCCGCACCAGGCTTCCGGCGGGACCGATGACCTGGACTGCGCTGGCCGGCGTCCAGTTCTCCCAGGCCCGTGCCAGCGGATGGCGGGTCTCGAAGGCGAAGCGCCCGACTGGTGTGAGCGCCGCCCGGATGGCCGCGAGCGCGTTCGCGATGTCGTCATCCTCGACAAGCGCCTGGAAGGCATGGCCGGTCATGATGGCCAGGTCGAACTCACGATCCCAGCTGGCGGACGCTGCATCACCGGCCACCCACTCGATGTCGGGCCGCTGACGCGCCTGCTGCAGCATCCCCGGGGCCGGGTCGAGCCCGCACAGCCGCCCGGTATGCCCGGCCTGCCGGGCGAGGCCCAGCAGCTCGCCGGTCCCGCAGCCCACATCCAGCACAGCCCGGGCAGACATCACCAGGGGCAGGTAGAAGCGGAAGTCAGCTCTCTGCTGCCAGGGATCCCACCGGTCATACAGCTCGGCGAGGACGGGGTCGGCGAACAGGCGATCAGCCACCGGGCCAGCCTGCCGCCGGACCGCCGGTCGCCACAACCGGTTAACCGCGTAACGGGGACCGGCCCTTGCCCTTCGCCCGGGGCCGCCTCGTTACGGCCTGTGCCTGGTGTGGCGGCGGTCGCGCCCAGCCGGGCGCTGGCCCTCAGCAAGGTGAGCCGCCGGCGTCTTCCCGGCGGCGGCCGGCCGTGACGCGTCGCAGCGTCAGTACCCGTTCGGCGTGACGTTCCTCGGTCAGCAGCTTGTGCCGGGCCGCAAGAAGATCAAACTGGCTGATCAGGAGCTGCGCTGCGAACTGAGGGTGCAGGGCGTCATGGCTGCCTCCGCGCCCGGCGCAGGAGTTCGGAAGGCCGGCTGCGCGCCGCGGGTCACCTCTTGTGCGGGACGATCACGACCGGGCATGCCGAGTGCTGGACGACCTCGCTACTCACCGAGCCCATCAGCAGCCGGGCAAAGCCGCTGCCGCCGCGTGCGCCGACGACTACCATGTCGGCGTCTTGCGAGGCATCGACCAGTTCCTTGACCACGAAGCCGTCCACAGCGCGAATGCTGACCGATGCTGGCTGCGCGTTGCCCATCCGGCTCGCTACCTTCTGGGTCATCTCCTCGGCGGCCTGGTGCAGATTGTCGAGCAGGGGCCGGTCAGCCGGACCGATCACCGGGATGTGACCCCAGTAGCTCTTCGCGACCTCATGCACCGTTATGACGGTAACCGGGACATGCAGGGCCGCACCCTGCCTCATCGCCCAGTCCAGTGCGCGTTCTGAGTTAGGTGAGCCATCGATGCCCACGACGATTCCCGGCATTGCCTGCTCCTTCTCTCCCGGGCCACCGCCCCGGCGGCGGCCGTGAGTTTCCTGTGCTCATGATCGGGGCAGCATGGCTGGTCACAATAGGCCGTTATCCATCGTGCTCATCGGATACCTCACGATCTGGCTAGCACGGATCCGAGTGACCCAGCCGCGCAGGCATCACGCAGGCACGCCTCTTAACGGCGTGATGGCCGCGATTCTCGCTGCCTTCGGACCTGCCTGTCGACAAACACGCCGAGCGTACATGATCCGCGAGCCGTAGGCAGGAGTCATGACTGCGTGTCGATCGCGGTGGACGGCACGGCCATGATCGCGGGCCTGCGCGGCACGATGCGGAAGGCTAGTGCCGCTGCACCGAGCGTAACGAGGCTAGCGACTGCGGCTATGCCGGAAAGATGCACGGCCTGGGCCAGAAAGGGACCGACGACGGCGCCGGTCAGGGCAGCCGCTGCCTCCCCGGTTACGAATACGGCGCTGACCCGGCCGAGTACTCCATTAGGGATGACCCGCTGGATGGCGGTCTGCGGGGCCACCTCGGACACCGTGCCGAACATCCCGACCGCTACCGCTGCGGGCAGCGCGGTGGCGAGCGACGACGAGGTAAAGAGCAGGAAGTACGCGGCGGCGGTGACCGTCAGGCTCGCGGCCAGCAGGTTCCGGATCCGGGCCCGGTCCAGGAGCACGCGCAGGACCGGGGCGCTGAGCAGCACGCCCGCGCCCAGGCAGGACAGCAGGAATCCGGTGTGCCCGGTGCCGCCCAGCCGCTGGACGCCGAAGGGAATGAGCACGGCGCTGAGCGATGCGTTAGCCGCCAGGAAGATGACCGTGACGGGGAGCAGTGCGCGGGCGACGGGCTGGCCGCGCAGGATGCGCGTCCCCTCGACGAGGTCGCTAGCCACGCCGCTGATCGAGGCCGCGCGGCCGACGTGCGGACCGCCAGTCCGGGATGTCAGGACATTGGCGGCGGCCGAGATCAGGTAGCTGAGGGCGTCAGCGCAGATCAGCCATCTGACGCCGTAGAGGGTCAGGAGGATCCCGCCGACCGGGCCGCCGATGAGCTGCATGATGCCGCCGGCGAAGGCGTTAAGTGAACTGGCGCTGCTCAGCAGGCTCCCGGTGCCCACGATGGCCGGAGTGCGGGCCCGCGCGGCCGGGACGTACAGCACGCCGCCGGCGTTTTCCGCGATCAGGGCGGCATCAAGGACCCAGTAGCGGCCGGGAGAGGTGCCGAGCAGCATCGCTGTCACCGCGGCCGCGCGGAACAAGCTGGTTGCGATCATCAGCATGCGCCTGTCCCAGCGATCGGTGAACACGCCAGCGACCGGGCCGAGTACCAGGAGCGGCAGGTACTGCGCGGCGAGCGTGAGCCCGGTGTCGCGCAGCGAGCCAGTGACCTGGAAGACGTGGGCCGGGACGGCGAGGATCAGCAGCCACGAGCCAAGGGAACTGATGAGGCTGCCGCCCCACATCAGCCGGAAGTCCCGTATCCGCAAGGCCTGAAGCACGCCTGCCACCCGTCCTTGACTATTCTGTCAGAATAGTTTCAAGCATTAGTGCTCTGTCAAGACTGGAGAAGACGTGGAGCAGCCAGCGATCGGCCGCCAGCTGCGGGCACGGCGGACCGCGGCGGGCCGGACTGTCGCGTCGGTCGCGGCGGACGCGGGGCTGTCGGTGCCCTACATCGCCAACCTGGAGAACGGCAGGGGTAACCCCACGACCGCGGCGCTGACGCGGCTCGCCGAAGCCCTGGGCATGCACCTGGTCGTCACGCTGGCCGTCGGCGAGGAGGCTCAGCAGCCGCAAGCGTCCGCGTCACCTGAGGTGCCGGCCTCACTGGTCCGGCTCGGGCGCACGGCCAGATTCCGGCAGGCCGTCGGGGTCATGGCCACGACGCTCGACCTGGATGCCGATGAGTTCACGCTCCAGCTCGTGGCCGCGCTGGCGACGCTCGCGCACACGATGGGCAGGGATCTCGCCGAGGCGGACTGGGGACGCCTGCTCGACGCGCTCATGCTCATCGCCGCCCACCCGGCCGGAACAGAGCCGGCAGCTCGGTGAGGGAATCGACGCGCCAGTCGGCAAGCTCGCGCACCTCTGGATCGTCAGCCCGCAGATAGCACCGTCGGCCCTCCTTCGCTGTCGCCACTCCGACGATAACGGTCGTACTGTGGGCGTGGTGGAGGTGAACGTCTTCGGCGAGCTTGAGATAGCGGCCGCGGGCGTGCCGGTGCCCGTGAGCGAATGTGGGAGCTGCTCATGCTCGCCCTCTCCGGGCCGGGCGCCAGGCCGAAGCGCTTCGGGCCTACGGTGAAGTCCGTGATCGCTTGGTCGAAGAGCTCGGAATCGATCCCGGCTCTTTCCTGCGAGAGTTCGAGGGACGCATCCTGGTCCAGGACGCGTCGCTCATCCCTGCGCAGGTAAGGACGCAGACAGTGGACACGCAGACGGCTCGAGGCAACCTGAGGGAGCAAGGTCGCGATCGCGATCCCCTGCTCGAGACGAAGCTGCACGTCCCAAGGGGGGCACGCGGATTGGTGCCGCGTCAAAGACTGCGTGCGCGCCTGAGCGCGGGGGCTGGGTCGGCCCTGACGCTCATCTCGGCTCCGGCCGGCTTCGGGAAGACAACGCTGCTCACTGAATGGCTGGCCGCCGTTCCTCACGATGGACCCTCCGCGGGGTGGCTCTCGCTCGACAAGGCCGACAACGACCCATCGCTGTTCTGGAAATACGTCGTGGCAGCGCTGAGGTCGGTCGCGGGCAGGGAGGTTGGCGCCAGCGCCCTCTCGCTCCTGGAGTCGTCACAGGCTCCGACCGACGCGGTGCTCACCACGCTGATCAACGACCTGTTCACTGTTTCGGGCGACGTGATCCTGGTGCTCGACGACTATCACGTCATCGAGGCGCGCGACGTGCATGACGGGGTGGTCTTCCTGCTGGAGCATCTACCCCCGCAGATGCACCTGATCATCGCCAGCCGTGCCGACCCGCCATTTTCCCTGGCGCGGTGGCGGGGAGACGGTCGACTCACCGAGATCCGGGCGGCCGACCTCCGCTTCACGCCCGAGGAGTCGGCGACGTACCTCGACGGCACCATCGGAGGTGTTCTGACGACGCAGGATGTCGCGACGCTGAATCAGCGCACGGAGGGATGGATCGCTGCGCTCCAGCTGGCAGCGCTGTCGATGCAGGGACGCGACGACCTGGCCTCGTTCATTGCCGGTTTCGCCGGAGACGACCGGTACATCGTGGACTACCTCGCTGAGGAGGTCCTGCAGCGCCAGTCCGAGGATGTCCGGCAGTTTCTCCTGCAGAAGCTCCATTCTCGACCGCCTGAGCGGGCCGTTGTGCGATGCGGTCACCGGTCAAGGGAACGGCAGGGCCACTCTCGGGACGCTGGAGCGAGCGAATCTGTTCCTGGTCCCGCTTGATGACCGCCGTCGGTGGTATCGCTACCACCATCTCTTCGCCGATGTGCTGCGGGCGCACCTGCTGGGCGAACAGCCCGACAATGTCCCCGCCTTGCACAGCCGGGCGAGCGGCTGGTTCGAGCGGAACGGTGAACCGACTGAAGCGATCCGCCATGCGCTCGCCGCTGGCGATTTCGACAGGGCGGCCAACTTGGCCGAGTTGGCGATTCCAGCGATGCGTCAGGACCGGCATGAGGCGACGATCCGTGGCTGGCTCAAGGTGCTTCCCGATGAGGTGGTTCGCGTTCGGCCCGTGCTGACCGTCGGCCTTGCCGGCGCGCTAGTGGTAGCCGGCGAATTCGAGGGCGTTGAGGGCCGACTGCGAGACGCCGAGCGGTGGTTGGACGTGACCGGAAGCGGTGCACCATCGGCGGAGATGATCGTCGCCGACGAGGCGGGGTTTCGCAGCCTGCCCGGCGCGACCGAGGCGTACCGGGCGGCGCTGGCTCTGGCTCACGGCGACGTGCCCGGCACCGTGACGCACGCCCGCCGGGCGCTCGAAGTTTCGCCCGGGGAGGATCACCTCGTCCGCGCCGCCGCGGCGGGAATGCTGGGCCTCGCGTCCTGGACGAGCGGCGACCTCGAGGCGGGGTACCAGGGGTATGCCGAATGCGTGGATGGGCTGCGGCGGGTCGGGCACATCGCCGACATCTTCGGTTGCTCGATCGCTTTGGCCGACATCCGGCGTACCCAAGGTCGTCTCCGCGACGCGATGCGCACCTATGAGCACGCATTGCAGCTCGCTGACGACCAGGGTGGTCCCGTTGTCCGGGGCACTTCGGACATGTATGTCGGGATGAGCGAGGTCTACCGCGAGCGCGACGACCTGCAGACTGCGACTGAGCTGCTAGTGCGGAGCCAGGAGCTCGGCGAGCACATCGGCATGCCACAGAACCGCTATCGCTGGCTGGTCGCGATGGCCCGAATACGAGAGGCCGGAGGCGACGTGGGTGCCGCAGTGGATCTTCTCGACGAAGCCGAACGCCTCTACGTCGGTGACTTCTTTCCGAATGTCCGGCCGGTCGCCGCAGTGAGGGCGCGCTCACACGTCCTGCGGGGCGAGGTGGGCGAAGCACTCGCCTGGGTACGGGAGCGAGGTCTCTCTGTGCAAGACGACCTCAGTTACTTGCGCGAGTTCGAGCACGTGACTCTGGCGAGGGTCCTCTTGGCGCTTCACCGGACCGAGCGCTCCGAGCCGTCGTTGCAGGAGGCGGTCCGACTCTTGGACCGGCTCCTGGCGGAGGCGGAGACCGGGGAGCGGACCGGAACGGTCATCGAGATCTTGGTCCTGCAGGCGCTCGCGCACCAGGCACTCGGAGACATGCCGGCAGCGCTTGCGTCCCTGCAGCGTGCGCTCAGCCTTGCCGAGCCAGAAGGCTACGTCCGGATCTTCGTTGATGAGGGCGCCCCGATGGGTTCGCTGCTGCGAGCGCTCGCAAGTCAAGGATCCGCAGGCAGATATGCCCGCCGAATTCTGGCGATCTCGAGCACGACCGACCACGACCGCCCCGTTAAGCAGTCCTTGGTCGAACCACTGAGCGAGCGTGAGTTGGACGTGCTCCGCCTTCTTGGCACTGACCTGAACGGCCCCGAGATCGCCCGTGAGCTCATGGTGTCCCTGAACACCATGCGCACCCACCAGAAGAACATCTACGCCAAGCTCGGCGTGAACAACCGTCGGGCCGCCGTCCGCCAGGGCGATGAGCTGAAGCTGCTCTCGCGGCGCCCCTGACGCTGCCGGGTCTAGCGGCCCGCCGGTTCCTGGCGAACAGGATGGTGTCAGCTGCATCCGCGCGTTTCCGGCTGCGGCGGCCGTCAGGTCAGCCGTTCAGGATGCGGGTTTTCTGCTGCTCGAACTCGGCCTGGGTGAGCACGCCAGCCTGAAGCAGCTCGCCGAGCTGCTTGAGCTGGGCGAGCCGGTCGCTCATGCCGGCTGGCTGCGCCGGGGCGGCTGGTGCCTGCGGCGGCGGGGCGGGCTCGGCATGGGCCTGCTGCGGCTGCGCCGGGGCGGTGTACTGCGCTGGCGGTGCCGGGGCGGGCGCGCCCGCCGGGGCCTGGTCCTGCGCAGTCCACCGGTTCTGCCGGCCAGTGACCAGGAACCCGTGCCCGGGCCGGTTTCAGCCGCATCCGCGGATCAGGCGCCGGCGCTGCCCGGTCCTGAATCAGCAGCCGCCGACCGGCGCTCAGGGAACCGCAGCCCGCGGCGCCGCCGGCTCACTCGCCTGGCAGCGGTCCTGCCGGGGAAGGGGGCTCCGAACCGGGCGCAGGGCGCGCCCGGTCAGCGACTGGCGGATGACGACCTGCCGCGTGTTCGAGATGGGCCAGTTCGCGGACGCGCCGGCCCACCCTGTGCGCCACGTAAAGGGAGAACGCCGCGGCCGGCAGCTCGACAACCAGCGCCAGGATCAGCGCCTCGGCGGCCGCCTTCGCGCTCGCCGAGGTGGTGACGTCGAACCACGCATCGACAACCAGCAAGGTGGCCACCACCGTTGCCGGGGCCTGCACCCTGGCATCCAGCCGAAACGCCATATGGGCGGTCAGGTAAACGGCCAGCACCAGGATCAGGTCAAAACCGACCCAGGTGAGACGGAAATGATGCTCAAGATTTTCCCCGGGAAGGCTCAGCGCCAGAAACAGGGTCCACACAGCAAGCCACACGGCAACAAGGTCGCGCAGCTGCACCGCGAGGCCGCTGCCGACGAGCGCGGCGGCCAGCAGGGCGAGCACCCCGACGGCGATCTCGATTTCGGGGGGACCGAGCTTTTCTGCCCGAAGCCGGCGTCTTTCAACACGAACACGACCACGGCGCCGATGATGAGACTCAGCCCGAAACCGCCGATGAAGTAGGCCACAAGCAGCCGCATCGGCCTGGCCCGGGACAAGATGAAGACCACTGCTGCGATCCGCGCCGGATCGACTCCGGCAACCACAGCCATGAAACACGGTGCCCCACATTAGGCACAGGTTATGACTGCGGTATCAACTCGTCACTGGGGGTCATCGTCGGCGGTCAGTACGGCCAGCCCGGGATCATCTGCGCCTGGCCCTTCCCGCGCCCGTAGACGTGGCAGAACAGCCGGTCCGGGCTGGTGGCCGCACCCGGCCGCAGCCAGTTGCTCACGTCCAGGGCCAGCATCCAGCAGATGCGAGAGCGCTTCGCCGAATGGCGGACCGAACTGCTGCGCGAGCCAGGTGCGACTGGCATGTAGGGAGCAACTCAGCCGCCGCCGGCAGAAGTCGTGAGCCCGATGGCGGCGAACGGACCGGACAACAGCACGATCCAGCGGACAGTGTTCCGAGGCTGGCGCCACACGATCAGCGATCCCATCGCGGCGAACGTGGCAGGCATAAGCCAGGAGAGATGGGCAAACAGCTGGTGCGGCTCGAGGGTGATCCAGACGATGAGCGCGGCCGTCGCTGACACGGCCACCACCACCGCGCCGGTCATCGGGAAGCGCAGCGTGGCTCGCGAAGCGCGGCGAGTCATTGAGCGAGGCGGCAGCGTCATCGCCGGGCGATTCACAGCCGCGCCTCAGCCGTGCGGCGCTGCGGGAGCATGACGCGAAGGACCGCGACGACGCCGAGCGGCAGGGTCGCGAGGAGGTAGATCACGAACGGCGGGGTGCCCCCCAGGGGGGCGAAGCTGACAAGGACGATCGCTCCCGCCGCCATGGCGAGCCAGCCGGCCCACGACGGAAGCGTCGCACTGGCGCGGATCACGAGGCCGTAGAGGATCAGGGACAGCGCCAGCAGCGGCGCGCCGGCCTGCCACAGGGCGCTCGCCCACTGCTGCACGGGCTGAAACCAGCCGGGGATGGCGCCACCGGCCCGTACCATGTCAGCGGCGCTGACCGCGGCGCTCGCCCCGAACGCGATGTTGGACAGCCACAGCACGCTTCCGGCGATGAACAGCCCGGCAGCAGCGGCCAGAGCGGCGTCGGCCAGTGGCAGGCGCCGCCCGGTCACGGCCGACGCGGAACCTCTCAAGGCGGAAGCCAGGGCGAGCATGCCCGGCATCGTCAGGCCCGCGGAGAAGGCCCACAACCACAGCCCTAGTTGCCAGACGCCGCGGTGCTCGCCGATGAGCCGGACCTCCCGGCTGACGTCGGCCGTCACGACCGACCACAGCGGCGGCAGCGACAGCGCAGCCACCGTGCAAGCCCCGCCAGCGACGAGCAAACCGCCGGCCAGTGCCAGCTGGGTACGAGCAGAGATCCTCTCCCGGCTGGGCGGGACATCGATCATCGGGTGGGCCCGCGGGAAGGTTCTGGCTGCCTGCAGGCTGGGGTTGCGCTGGCTGCGCGCTGGAGTGTCCTGCGCGGGTTCAGCCTGACGAGCAGCACGATGGCGGCTATGGACAGCGCGAGGGTCGCCGCGCCTGCGGCGGCAAGGACCGCACTGGGGCGGACGAGCAGGCCCAGGATCGCCGAGATGCTGTCGAGGATCCGGCACGTCATCGCCACTGCGAATGCCCGCTTCCGGCCCTGAACGATGCCGACGGTGCTGGCCAGGGTCGCGATGCCGATGATGACTGCGGCGACGATGGCGGGCACTGGCGGCTGACCTGGGTTGTGGTGGTGTGCCGCGATCATGAACGGAACCGTCGCCAGGTCACCGATGCCGAGAACACCGAGCAGCACGGTGGTGAGTTTGATACCGGGTCTCATCTGATGCTCCTCCTCGAAGAGATGGTGACCTCATCGTGAGACTGCGGCGGCCACTGGTGCGTCCGGCGCCGGACGGAATTCCGCGACTGGGCATCCGTCCCCGGACGGAGAGCGCAGCCGGGTCGGGCCCGCCTGCTGCGGAGCTGGTTACGGGACTGAGCTGGCTTGGGCCCGGTCCGGATGGCGGGGCAGCCGGGCAAGCACCTGCCACCCGCCGCCTTCTGCCGGGCCAGCGCTGACCTCGCCTCCGCAGGCGGCCACCCGCTCCCGCATCCCAGCCAGCCCGCGGCCAGTCCCGGCCCGTTCCAGCCCGGACAGCGGGCCAGCCGGGGGCCCGTTGGCCACGCCGATCTCCACCTGCCCGGTCCCGCCCGTGATGACGACGTCCACCGGCGCGCCTGGCGCGTGCTTGAAGGCGTTGGTCAGGCTCTCCTGGACCACCCGGTAGGCGGCATCAGAGGCCTGGGCCGGAAGGCCCTCGGCGGATCCGGTGAACCGGCAGCTCACGGCGAGCCCGGCAGCGCCCGCCCGTGCGACGAGCTCGCCGATCAGCCGGACGCCGTCGGCGCCGCGCGGCTGCGGGTCATGGTCCAGCAGCTCGACCAGGCGCCCTATCTCGGCCTCAGCCTGCCGGGCGGCCTCGCCTATGGAGTCGAACGCCTCAGCCGCCAGGGACGGCTCAGTTGCGGTCAGCCGCTGGCCGGCGCTCGCCTGGATCACCATCACGCTCACGCAGTGCGCCACGATGTCGTGCAGCTCGCGCGCGATCCGCGCCCGCTCATAGCGGACCGCTTCGGCCGCGAACAGCTCACGTTCGGCCTCCAGCTCGCGGCCGCGCACGGCAAGTTGCCCGGCGAGGTGACGGCGCGAGCGGACGACCAGCCCGACCGCCCACGGGCCGATCGTGACGACCACGACGAACGGATTGAACTGTGCCCCGACCGCTAGCTGCAGGCCAGCGCCCAGGAGCAGCAAGGCGAGCACCGAATGCCCGAAGCCCGCGCCGGCCCCCAGCGAGTAGGCGAGCAGGAAGACCGGCACCAGGACCAGGCTGCCCGGCATACCCGCGGACGATCCCGCCACGCCCGCTACCGCGAGGCAGACACCCGCCGCGACGGCCGCCAGCTGGGGATGGGCCCGCCGCACGATGATGCAGCCGCAGGCGCCGATGCCGCAGCCCGTTTCGAGCAGGTTGTTCGCGCCGTGCAGCAGGCCCTGAGCTGCCAAGACCACCAGCGAGACCGCGACGAGGCCGACGGCTACGACGGCGTCGCCGCGCCAGCCGCCTGCGATCCGCAAGATGCGGTCAGGAGCACGCATAGCCGACGGCCAGCGGCAGCCGGACGAGCGCGGCGCAGCGGCCCGAACCGGTCTCGATGCGCAGCGTCCCGCCGAGCAGCGCGGCCCGCTCCCGCGCGACCGCGAACGCTGCCACCGGATCGGCATGCCGGCTGGCAGGGCCCGCGACGTGCAGCTCCAGGGCGTCCGGGCCGAACCGCACGCGCACGTCGATGCGCGCCTCCGGTACGTCCTGCAGGGCGGCGAGCAGGTGCTCCACTATCCGGTACGCGGAGAGCTCTACGCCAGCGGGCAGCGCCCGCGGGCTGCCCTCGACCTGCAGCCGCGCGTCGGCGCTGGTGGCGTGCTCGAGCAGGCTGCCGAGATGGGCGAGTACCGGCTGCGGCTCGGTCAGCGCTTCCTCCCGGAGGGTGCCCACCACCTCCCGCATCCGCGACAGCGTGGCCCGCCCGCTGTTCTCGATGGCCGCGAAGGCGCCTTGCGCTCCGGCCGGATCCGCGGTGATCAGCTCGCGTCCGGCCGCCGCGGCGGCGGCCATCGTGGTGATCCGGTCACCCAGGAACTCCTCGAGATCCGCCGCGACCCGGGACCTGTCAGCTGCCACCGCGAGCCGCGCGGTCTGCTCACGCTGCTCGCGGAGTTCGGCGTTGCGCTCGCGCAAGGCCGCCGCCGCCAGGCCACGGGACCGCGCCAGCCGTCCGGCCAGGCAAAACCCTGCCACTGCCGGCAGCCCGGCCACGAGGAAACCAGCTCCAAGGTTGGGGTCAAAGAATGCCTGCGTGGTCACCGCGCCGAGGCAGAACGTGACGGCGATGGCCAGCTTGCGCCCGTCCAGGCGGGTCCCCGCAAAGAAGGCAATCGCCAACACGGCAGGAAGTCCCGGGCCACAGCGCACCATCGGGCCGATGAGCAGCTCGTTCAGCGCTGCGCCCGCGGCCACCGCGGCTGCGGCCGCGGCCGGCGCCCGGCGCTCCCAGGCCACCGGCAGCGTCATGGCCAGCACGGCCACGGCAGCGGCGACACCGCCGTGCGGGTGCCCGGTCTTGATCACGCCGCTGACCAGGCCCACGGCGTACAGGCTCAGGAAACCCGCGAGCGCGACGTCGCCCCAGCCGATCTCGCGCAGCCTCCCGACCGGCCGCCACAGCCAGCTCACCAGGCTGATCCCGGTCACGGGAACTCCCCTCCGCCGACGACTCATTGTCGCGCCGCGCGATCCGCGGGTGCCAGCTCTGAGGTTCACTGCCATATCCGCACGCTAGAGAAGACCCGGCGTCCAGGCGTCCGTCCGCAGGACGACGTCCCGGCGCTGACGTCCGTCACTAGGCGGACGATGCCGCCGGATCGCCCGGCTACGATGGCGGTCGGTCAACCTGCCAGAGGCTATTGCGAGCCATGCCGTGACCAGCACGTCCAGCCCGGCCGGCAACGCCGGCGACCGCGTCATCTCCGTCGTCATCGCCGATGACCAGCGGCTAGTCCGGGCTGGCTTTCGCGTCATCCTGGCCGGCGAACCAGACATCCGCGTAGTTGGCGAGGCCGCGGACGGCCTGGAAGCCGTCGAGCTGGCACGCACGCTGGCCCCGGCCGTCGTCTTGATGGACATCCGGATGCCGAACATGGACGGGCTGGCCGCCGCCCGGCGCATTCTCGGCAGCTGCGACAGCCGGGTGCTGATCCTGACGACCTTCGACGCCGACGAGTACGTCTACGAGACGCTCAAGATGGGGGCGAGCGGGTTCCTGCTCAAGGATGCGCCGCCGGACCAGCTGATAGCCGCAGTGCGATGCATCGCAGCCGGGGACGCGCTGATCGACCCCTCGATAACCCGTCGCCTCATCGGCCGTTTCGCCCACGCCGTGCGGCCGCCCGCGCTACAGCCAGCCCAGCTGAAGGAGCTGACCTCCCGCGAGCTGGACGTCCTGCGGCTCGTCGCCCGCGGGCTGGCCAACGCCGAGATCGCCCACGAGCTCGTGGTCGAGGAGAGCACCATCAAGACGCACGTCAGCAGGATCTTGATGAAGCTCGGGCTCCGCGACCGAGTCCAGGCCGTCGTGATCGCCTACGAGTCCGGATTCGTCGTGCCCGACGGACCCGCCGGCCACGCCTAGCCAGCCAGCGGCACGGCGACGTGGACCTCGGCCAGGTTGGCGTCACGCCACAATGTTCGTTCGGGGGCGCTGCATTGGCGGCCCGATTGATGAGCCGGCTGCCGTCCATATCAGGCGGATATAGCACGTCGCGCGACAGCCGAGGTGTCGCCGTCGGCAACGAAGCACCAGTGCCCATGTCTGGCGAGTCAGGCACCTGACAGGTCAGTTGCGGCTGCTCTCGCCTGGTCCTCACGGGCGGTCCTCGGGGTCACGAATCCCAGCTCGCAGGCCAGCACGACGGCCTGTACCCGGTCGCGCAGGCCCAGCTTCATCAAGATCCGGCTCACGTGGGTCTTGACGGTGTTCTCGCCAGCTCGACGGCCTCCCAGCCGTCGCCGGCCTCGGCCACCACCGAGATTCCCTGCTCGGCCTCCAGGATCACCCGGAAGCCGCGGCGGACCATTTGCTCGTCATCGGCGATCAGCACGCTGATCGCCCCCCGGCGGCTCCGCGGGCGGCCGGCGGGTCCTCGGCCATCAGGCAGCTCCCGGTCGCAGTCTCGCGTCCACCGTAGTCCCCGGGATTGACGGGCCGCCACAAACCTCACCCGCGGGCAGGACGACCGCGCCGGGTCGGGGTTCCTACTGTTCATGGCATCGGAAACGGGGCCGACCTGCCCCGTTAGGGATTTCGGAGGTTTGTCATGACCCCATGGGCCGGGTTCGTCACCGCCATTGTCGCGGGCTGGCTCGTCCGGGACCCGCGGCGGGCTGTCGCGACCGTCATCGTTCCCTTCCTGGTCGTCCTGGCCACGCAGTCGTGGATGATCGCCGCAGGGCGGGCGGTCAGCCCGCCGGGCACGGTCACCCGATTCCCGCAGTCCTTGAGCTACTGGATCGTCCAGGCGATCTTCCTCGCGCTCGCCTTCGGCATCGCGGCGGAGCTCAGTTCCCTGCGGCGGGCCAGGATGCTGGCGGACGACGGCACCGGGACGGGCCGCGCCGCCCCGCCGGCACACGTGGCGTCGGCCTCGGTCCTGCTGGCTCTCCTGACCGTGGTATTCGAGGTCGGGTACCTGCTGGATTCGTCCCCGGTGCGGGACCATTCCGGGAACGGGGCACCGCCGGTGCAGGGCCTAGCCGGGATCCTGCTGTGCGCCGGCAGCTTCGCCGTGCTGAGCGTGCTGACCATTAGGGCACGGCGGGATATCGCGGGCCGAAACGGGGCCGGCGCGGCCGCGGCGCCGGGACGCACGTAGCCGCCCGGTTGAACCACCGCGGCGGCGCGCGGACAATTTTCCTGCAGCCTGGGAGGGCTGAGCCATGATCAGGGGCCGGGACCTGCGCGCACTGCTGGGCTGGACGGTCGCGGGCCTGAGCGTGCTGGACATCGTGGCCGCGGTGATCCTGTCCGGCTACGCCGTGGCTCTCACCAGCGGCGCCGTGCCGACCGGCCACCCGCACGGCGGCGCCGGAGCTTCCGCCGGGGTGCTCGCGATGACCCTGCCGGTGGCCTGGCGCCGCTGGCCACAGCCTGCGTGCTGGCCGCCGCCGGCCTCAACGGGCTCGTGCTCGGCTCGATGGTCCGCTGCGGCGCCACCCTGCCCGCCGTCTTGCTGGTGGCCTTCACGTCGGCGTCAGATACGACCGGGCCAGGTCGGCCGCCGGGCTGCTGCTCTGCGCGGGCACGGTGATCGCCGAGGCCCTCTACGAGGACCGTGATGCGTGACCCGGAAGGCAACGAGTTCTGCATGACGAGCACCTCGACCCTGGCCGGCTGGGCCTGATCAGGTGGTACCCGAGCCCGATAACACGATTTCCTGGCCCGAAGTTGCCGCACGCCTGGCGGTGGCGCGCAACTACTGGCTGAGCACCACCATGCCGACCGGCGCCCCGCACGCGGTCCCGGTATGGGGAGTCGTGATCGGGCACACCTTGTACCTGTACGGCGAACGCCGCACCCGCAAGGCCCGCAACCTGGCCGCCGACCCGCGGCTTGTCGTGCACCTGGAAAGCGGCGACGACGTGGTGATCGTGCGCGGCACGGCAGAGGATCTCGGGACTCCCGTCCAGGTCCCCCACGTGGTCAGGGCCCTGGCGGCGAAGTACACCAGCCAGGCCGACCAGCAGTATCTCCCGGACACCGACCCCGATTTCGACGTGGTCTATGCCATCAGGCCACAGTCCGCACTGATGTGGCGGTTGTCCGACTACGAGGCCTCACAGCGCCGCTGGAGCGGCTGACTTCCCAGTCCACCCTGCTGGCCGGGCCTGGGGGCCGGGCCTGGGGGCCAGGCCCGGCCAGCAGGTGCGTCGGCCGCCGAGCCGGACGAGCACACGTGCAGATCAACCAGTTCAGCGCGGCACCAGACGGTGCTCGCGCAAGGCCTGGCTGCGCAATCAGGCGGATGAGGCGCTGGCCGCAGCGCAAGCAGCAGGCACATTCAGCGACCAGGTTGGGTCCCAGGTAGCGGTAGTCGCCGGGGACGGGAAGGTGCAGGTCAACCGGAACGTGGTGAACGGTTCCGAGCCGATGCTGCGGCTGATCGGCGGGCTGCCGGTGGGCACGCCGGTGGCGTTCGAGGCCGCTTACGGCTGGGGCTGGCTGGTGGAGCTGCTCGAGGACTACGGGTTCGACCCGCACCTGGTACACCCATTGCGGTGCAAGGCAATCGCCTCAGCCCGGCTGAAGAACGACAAGGTCGACGCCACGATCCTGGCCCAGCTCCTGCGCGCGGACCTGCTGCCCGAAGCGTGGATCGCCCCTGCGCCGGTCCGCCAGCTCCGGGCGCAGCTGCGGCACCGGGCCAGCCTGGTCCGCCTCGGCACCCAGCTGCAGAACCGGATCCACGCGGTGGCGGCCGATCACGGCTACGACCGGACCGGCAGCTACTGGACCGGGCCCGGCCGCGGCTGGCTCGCCGAGCTGGACCTGCCCCCGGTATCCCGGGAGATCGTCACCGACTGCCTGGCGTCCATCGACGCCCTCGCGCCGGTGATCGAGCGCCTCGACGGCGAGCTGCACCAGCACGCGAAGGCCGACCCGCGAGTCAAGATCCTAAGGACGCTGCCGGGCGTCGGCGAGTTCACTGCTCTGGTCATGCTCGCCGAGATCGGCGACATCACCCGGTTTCCCAGCGCCCGCAAGCTGGCCAGCTGGGCCGGGCTGACCCCGACCGTCCGCGGCTCCGACCTGACCGTCCGGCACGGGCACATCTCCAAGCAGGGCTCGGCGTGGCTGCGGTGGGTCCTCAACCAGGCCGCGCAGACCGCCAAGCGCTCCCCGCAGTTCGCCGCCACCTACGCCGCCATCGCCAGGCGCCGCGGCAAGAAGATCGCCACCATCGCGATCGCCCGCAAGCTGCTCACCCGCGCTTACCACCTGCTCGCCGACGCCCAGGCCGCGACGCCAGGAACAGCCAGCGCGGCCAGTACCACCACGCCCCCGCAAGCCGGGAGGGTCACCAAGCCCCGGGCAAGCTCGCTAGTGCGGCATGAGCCGGCCACCGGCCGCGCTCGATCATCTGACTGAGCAGCCCGGTCCCCGGACACATGGTCATGGCGCCGGCCCGATCACACGGCCAGACGCCGGATGGGTGCTTGCGAGACCACTCCGCCCGCCACGCCCGGGGACCACCACACGACCCTCACAAGCCAGCACGAAAGGACCCTTCCCCGCCTTCCATGATCTGTCGCCGTCCGTCGGCCTCAAGCTCGTTCGTCCTCGCCGCTGCGCGGCTGCGGGCGCTGACCCGTCCCGCACGGCGACGTGAACCAGGCAGCTGCGAGGAAGATCCCGAAGAACAGTCAGGCCAGCCCGGCGACACCACGCAGGTCACCGGGTAAATTCCCTATGCCCTCTTGACACCAGTGGCCCTCATGGGTGCCGCATATGGCGCGTCGGTCAAGCATGCCGCAGCCGCCGGGCGGCCGTGGCGCTAGATCCACAAGCGCCTCGGCTGCGACCGACTGTGACCTCCTGCAGATCGCTCACACCGGGCTGGTCCGAGGTCAGCCTCGGGCTACGTCGATGGACAGCATCACGCTGAGTGACGAAGAAGGTTAGGGAGAACGCTCGCCGAGCCGCCGATCGGTGCGGCTGACGGCTCCTCGCCGATCTTCAGCCAGGGCATACCGATCAGATTGATCTGTGCGCTGGCGTCGTCCGGGTCTGATTGATATGCGGGGAGCGTCACGCGACCGACTCACCCGTTCGTGCCGATGAGTGTTCTTTGGGTCGGACGTGATCGCGGGTGCGGCTGCGGTGGCGCGTTCTTAGCCACCTCGGGTGGTGAGCGGCACGGGCCGGTTGTCGATGATGCGTTTCATCACGATGGTTGAGGTGAGGCGGTGTACGCCTGGCAGCGTGGCGAGCTTCTGGTCCCGCAGTGTCGCGAAACTGTCGAGGTCCCCCGCGGCGACCCGCAGCAGGTAGTCGGGGTCGCCGAAGAGGCGTTCTGCGTACCGGATCTGGGGTAGCTGGATCACGGCCGCTTCGAAGGAGGCGACGGTGCTGGCGTCGCCGCGTTCCAGGGTGATCTGCACGAGGGCCTCGAATCCCATGCCGACGGCGGCAGGGTTCACGAGGGCGCGGTAGCCGGTGATGACGCCGCTGCGTTCGAGTTCACGCAGCCGCCGGTGGCAGGGGCCGGGTGTGAGCCGCACCCTGTCGGCGAGCTCGGTGACCGTCAGCCTGCCGTCGGCTTGCAGCTCGGCAAGGATCGCTCGGTCCACGTGGTCCACATCGAAAGTTTATTGCCGAGGTTCGGCGCACCACAGCAAAAGTGGCAAGCATTCGTCTCGCAAAACGACGTAACGTCTTAGCCAAAGGCCGTTTACCCGACAGGATCATGGAGATAGCGCCGATGCAGACGGTGTTCGCGTCGCTTCCACTGGTGGCAGCGGTCCTTGCGGTACCGCAGTTCCTGCCGCAGCTGGCCCGGGTCCGCCGCAGTGGCACCATGGCTGGGGTGTCGTGGTCGTGGGCAGCACTAACGAGTGTGAACAACGCTGCCTGGCTGGCCTACTTCGCACTGTCAGGCTTCTGGACCGCGCTCGTGCCCGCCATCTCGGCGACGGTCTTGTCGGGATTGCTCGCGGTCGAGCTGGCACGACGCGGCGGCGGCATGCCGAAACGGCCCATGGTGCTCACGTCGGTGTGGGCGGTGGTGCTGCTCACGGCCGCTGCGGCATTCGGCCGCACGGGACTGGGCGCGGCCCTGGCCGTCGCCTTCCTGCTCCAGGTCACGCCGTCGGTGTGGACGGTGTACCGGTCCCCGGACACCGCCGGTTTATCCCGGGGCACCTGGCTGCTGATCTTCGGTGAACTGCTCTGCTGGGGCGTGTTCGGCATCCACAAGGCCGACCCCCGGCTGATCGTGCTCGGAGCCACCGGTGTGATGGCCAGTCTGCTCGTGCTCGCCCGCGTGTCCTGGCCGCAGGCAGACAGGGCGCCGGTGACCCATCTGGTGCAAGTGCCGTGACCGCCACGGCGGTGAGGATCCCGCGCTCTGACGGGACACGGCCGTGCCCTGAGATGATCCGCCGAGTCGAACCGGGAGAACACAGATATGAGCTGGACGATCGAACGCCGCGGGCGCGTGGCCGTGGTGACGATGACGACCAACCCCGTCAACGCGCAGAACCAGGCCTTCTTCGCCGACCTCCACGACGCCTTCGACCGGCTCGAACGCGATCACCCCGACTCCCCGGTCGTACTGACCGGAACCGGCCGCCGATTCTCCGCCGGGCTCGACCTCGACGAGCACTTCCGGCTGTTCGCCGGCGACCCGGCCGCCGTCGGGTCATGGTTCACCGGCTACCGGGCGACGAACATGCGCCTGTTTACCTACCCGCGTCCCACCATCGCCGCCATCAACGGCCACGCCTTCGCCGGCGGGCTCATCACGGCCGCGGTCTGCGACCACCGCATCGCCGTCACCCGCGAAGCCACGTTCGGGCTCAACGAGGTACCGATCGGCATCCCGATGCCCGCCGTCTACATCCGCATGCTCACCTACGCCTGGGGCGAGCCGGTCGCGGCCCGGACCTCGCTGCTCGGTGAGATCTTCACCCCCGCCCAGGCGCACACGCTCGGCATGGTGCGCGAACTCGTCCCGGCCGAGGACCTGCTGGACCGGGCCGTGGCCATCGCCGAGCAAACACCCGAGGACTGCCTCGAGCAGTACGCCTTCACCAAACGCGCCTGCCAGGCCGCCGCACTACGCGACATCGCCGACCTCGCCGACCCGCTCGACACCGAACTTCCCCAATGGATGACCAGCGAGCACGCCCAGCACGCACACCGCCGCTACTGGCAGCAGCTCAAGGGCCGCCCGGCCGACTGGTGACCCGAACCGCCCGGGAAACAACCTCAAGCCGGGACAGGAGCGCACGTGCTGGATGATCTGGCCCGCCCGCCGCGCCTGGCTCACCGACGCCGCGCGGCTACTCGACCGGGCTCCCGACGCACTCGCCACCGAACTAGTGGAATCGATGCTGCGCAGCGGGTCCATCGTAGTCCGGCAAGGCCGGATCCACGCCGCCGCCCAGCACGCACCCGTCCCACCCGGCTCACTCCACGTACCACTCCCACGTGCCTGGCCCGCGGCGAGCTTAAGACCACGCCAGCCGCGTACACACAACCTATCGACCAAGATTCGCAGCCGATGACCCGAGCACCGAATGCAGCGCGGGAGTCGATCCTGCGCACTCCGCGACGCAGGGCCTAGCACGCTCGTAGCCGCGATGACGATCGTGTGCTAGCGCACGCAGAACCGGCGGATCTGCATCTGGTTGGCCATGCGGGCAGTGCCGTGCCTGGGGCGCACTAAATCGGCGATCGGGTGCCCTCGGGCACCTTGATACATGTGAAGCTACTCACCGGCTGTAGCGGGTCGCCGCCACTTGCCCGCCACCGCAGTGGGCTGCACAGCACGACCGCAGTCGGCCACGCGGCTGAAGAGAGATGCCGATCCGTGCCAGTCCCCCGCGCCTCCTGCCGCGCTGAAGGGCCCCATCCCGCCAACGAACCGCCAACAAACGATCAAAAGGCCCGACCGCCGCTGTGGCAATCGGGCCTCTGACCTGCATCTTCTGGTAGCGGGGGCAGGATTTGAACCTGCGACCTCTGGGTTATGAGCCAAGCGACACTGTTCAACACACTTCGGCACAGTGCGGCCCTCGCCGTCAGCACCGGGCTGCCCGCACCCGGCACAAGGCCGACCCGCGATGCCGATATTGCCGCCACGATCAGCCCGCTCCTGCATGTCGCCTGTCGCGCGAGCGCAGGGCGAAGGTCTCGGGATAGCCTTGGATAGTGCAGATCATTCCGGGTGTGGAGGTCGATGGGACGCGCCTGGCTACCATCTGCAACGAGTACGGGATCGCCGAACTCATGGTCTTCGGCTCACGGGCCCGCGATAGCGCACGGCCTGACAGCGACATCGACGTCCTTTATGCGCTCCGGCCCGGACGCCGACTGGGCTGGGAGATCGAACAGCTAACCGACGAGCTCGCAGAACTCTTCGGCCGCCCGGTCGACCTGGTGTCGTTGCGGGCCCTGCACCCCCTGCTTCGGCCATCGGTCCTGGCTGAGGCACGGCCTGTCTATGCAGCGTGACATTCTCCTGCTCACCGAGATGATCGAAGCGGCCGAGCAGGCACAAGAACTCACGGACGGTATCACTGCGAGTGATCTGGAATCGGACCGCTTGCGCCGTGATGCTCTGCTCTGGAACTTCACCGTGCTCGGCGAGGCCGCCGGCCAGCTCTCTGAGGACGTCAAGACTCGATTCTCTGAGGTCACCTGGCAGCAGCCGGTGCGATTGCGGAACCGGATCGTCCACGGTTACTGGTCGGTTGACATGGAAATCCTGCACACTGCCGCCAGAGAGCAGCTGGCCACATTTGCAGCCGACCTGCGGCGCGTTCTCGCCAACCTCGATCAGGATGCCTGATCAGGCCCGCCGGGAGCCGCCGCCTAACTGTGCGGTTGCGGCCGACAAGCTCACCTGGGCACACCGGCGGCAGCTGACGCGCGCAGCGTCGGGTTCAGCACTGGCACAGGCGCAAGAGTGGTCTTGCCGTCGCCAGGCTCCCCGGTGTTCGCCACGTGGCCGCACGCTCGGCGCGGACGCCAGCTCGCTGCCGGCCGGGCAGCCGCTGATCCAGATCTGGCTGATCTGCGCGGGGCGCCTATATCGGAGGTCGTTAAGATGCATTGGTCGATGAGCAAGGCCATGGCGACCATGCCAGCAAGCTCACTCCGATCCGAGGGGCAGCCGCCGGACTGCCGGCCGTTCACAGTCGCCGCACTGGATAAATGCCGCATAGCATCGGTCTTCGGTGCTCGCGAGGTGCTGCTCGGCGAGCATCGCTCCGGGATGGGATCGCGTGCGGCGGCCAGCTGGCTTCAGCGGGTTTTCCGCTGTCGCGCGCGGGCCTGCTCGAGGCCGTCGAGGATCAGGTCCAGCCCGAACTCGAACTCGTCGCCGTAGTTATAGCCCGGCTGCAGGACGTGCTGGGTCGTCAGCTCGGCGAGGTGGGGGAAAGCCTCGGCGGGGAACTGCTCGAGGAAGGTCACGGCCATCTCCGCGGTTTCCTCGGGGCTGCTGAAGGGCAGGCTGAGCTCCTGCCTCGCGAAACCGTAGAGGTAACTGTCGATGGCTGAGATCGCGTGGGCCGCGAGCTCGATGGAGAAGCCGGCCTCCCGCAGGCAGCCGATGACCGCATCGTGGTGCCGCAGCGTTGCCGGGCCGGCGTTCAGCCGCGAGTCCATCAGCCCGATGGCCCAGGGGTGGCGCCGCAGCGCGGCGCGCGCGGAGGCGGCCCGGTCGCGCATGGCCGTCTTCCACTCGGCGCCCGCCGGGGGCAGCTCGACCTCGGCGAAGACGAGATCGACCATGCCGTCGAAAATCTCGTCCTTGCCGGCCACGTGGTAGTAGAGCGACATCGGCTCGACGTGCAGCCGGTCCGCGAGCCTGCGCATGGTCAGCGAGCCCAGGCCGGCCTCGTCGGCCAGGGCGACCGCTTCGAGAAGCACGCGCTCCCGGCTCAGCGGGGCGCGGTGGTGCCTGCTCAGACCGGTACCTGACGCCACGGGCGTCGTCCTCCTCTGCCCTGGTTGCCCCGCTGCCTATTGACAGCCTTACATTGTAGGGTTACCTTATTACGTAAGGTTACCTTACAACATAAGGTAACCCGGAGGAGCGCGCACCGCTGACCGCCAGGGCCAGGGGGCCCGTCACACCGGAACGAGGCTCAGGCCATGACCACTACGCAATCAGCTCCTTCTGGCACCAGGACCACGGCGATCGATCCGCCGGCCGGGGCAGCCCGCCCGATGCGCCGCCCCGCGCTGGTCGCGGGCACCGGGCTTCTCGCCATGGCCGTCCTGGCCCCGGCGGCCAGGTTCGGCGTCATCCAGCACCTCGTCACGCCGGGCGACGCGACCCGAACGGCCGGGCACATCCTGGCCTCCGCCGGGCTCTTCCGTCTCGGGATAGCCGCACTGGCGGCGGTGGTGATCCTCGACATCGTCGTGGCCTGGGCGCTGCTGAAGTTCTTCGAGCCGGCCCATAAGGGCCTGGCGACCCTCGCGGCCTGGCTCAGAATCAGTTATGCCGCGATCTTCGCGGTCGCCGTCAGCCAGCTCATGGGCGTGCTCCCGCTGCTGAGCAACACCCGGCACCTGACAGCGCTCGGCGTCGGCCAGCGACAGACCGAGGCACTGCTGAAGATCCAGGATTATCAGGACATCTGGAAAGTCAGCCTCATCCTGTTCGGGCTGTACCTCGTTCTCCTCGGCTACCTGGCCTGCAAGTCCGGCTACGTTCCCCGGCTTCTTGGTGTCCTGCTCGTCATCGCCGGCGGCGGCTACCTCCTCGACAGCATCGCCGGGCTGCTCACCGCGAGCTACACCGCCAGCGTCTCCAGCTTCACCTTCATCGGCGAGGCGCTGTTCATGCTCTGGCTCCTGCTGAAGGGGCGAAAGGTCGCCCTGACGGCCTAGAGCGCACACCGCATCCGCGTCATCCGCCCGCAGCTCACGGGTGATGGCGCGGACGCGGCGCGGTCTGACGGTGCCGTGGCCGAGCGCCTGGCTTTCTTCGTGACGGCTAACCCTGGCATGTCACCGTCCTCCGCGGCAAGCCGGCTCGTGGACGAGGCCCTCCGCATGAGCGAGCATCCGGGGATCGTGTTCCGGCCTGGCCCCACCGGGCGGCGGGCCGCGCTGGCCACGCGGCGCCGACGTGGAGGAGGTGGCCCGCGCGGTCAAGTCCGCCCGGAGCACGGAACCTGAGCTCGCCGACGACAGGCTGCCCGGCCTGATCGCTGACAACACGGTTACTCCGCTGCGGCTCATCAGCACCGCCGTCCGGTACTGGGCGTCCTACCCCGAGAAGATCGACGGCCAGCCAGGCCACCACCCAACGCGACTGTCCTCGACAGAGAAAGACGCACGCATTGCCGCCGATCGGCGTGGCAAGTGCGATTTCGACGTCCCCCGGCGAGGGTGCGCCGATCTGGCTGATCTGGGACCCGGGCTGCAGCCGCGCGGCCCGGCTCCCGCGAACGCTCGGCCGCGGCGCGAGAGACTGGGCCCGGGACCACGACTCTGCGGAGGCACTGACTCATGACAAAACAAGCGCACCCGGAGTGGGACGCCAGCTACACGGCCGACACGCCGGCCCCGTGGGACATCGGCAGGCCGCAGCCGACTTTTGTCCGGCTCGCTGACGAGGGCCGCCTGACCGGGCGCCTTCTCGACGCTGGCTGCGGCACCGGCGAGAACGCGCTGCTCGCAGCCAGTCGTGGCGCCGATGTCACCGGCATCGACGTTGCGCCGACCGCGATCGCGCGGGCGCGCGCGAAAGCGTCCGAGCGCGGGCTGACCGCGCGGTTCGAAGTCGCAGACGCACTCGACATCGGCCGCCTCAGCCTCACTGCCGACACCGTGATCGATAGCGGGGTGTTCCACGTATTCGGCGACGACGACCGGGCCCGGTACGTCGCCAGCCTCGCGGCTGTGCTGAGACCAGCCGGCGCCTGCTACCTCATGTGCTTCAGCGATCGGCAGCCAGGGACCTGGGGCCCGCGCCGCGTCCGCGCGGACGAGTTGCGCGCGGCGTTCAGCGACGGCTGGGCCATCGAGTCGATTACCGCCGACACCTTCGAGATCCACCCGATGGACGGCACGACGCAGGTCCAGGCCTGGCTAGCCGCGATCAGGCGTAACTAACCAACCGGGCCCCGCACGGGCCCGGTACCGCTAGCGGGCGGTCGCTAACGCCCAGCCTTGCGCAGCCGGGCGATCGCACAGATCACGAAGAAGACCACAACCAGGTCCATCTTTGTGTCACTTCGCTTCCCCGATCATTGACCCGTTGCCCAGGCCCGGCGCCTTCGCGTCGCACGCAGTGACGGCCACCACCCAGGCGCCGATTCGGCGCTCGGACTTCGGAGCCGCGGACGACATCTCACTCCATCGCGTGATCGGCGCTCGTCTCGAGGGACGCGCACACTCCCG
>CAWDVK010000004.1:0-490344 GCA_963805715.1 uncultured Actinomycetota bacterium | reverse complement strand
TATGAGTCCGCTGCTCTGACCGGCTGAGCTACCGCCCCCGGACGGCACGGCATCGCCTCGGTGCCGCCAGGCTCTCCCTGCGTCCGCCGGCCGAGCGGCAGCTTCAGGGCGAGGCTACGAAGACTACCGCGTGGTGAGCTGCATCTCCATGGCGTGCTCCACGAGGGCGATGAGCGTCGACTTGGTCGAGCTCCTCCCCCGCGCATCGCACTGCACGACAGGCACCCGCGGGTTGATCGACAGCGCTTCCTGGACATCGGGGATCGAGTGCGGAAAGTCACCGTGGAAGCCGTTGATGGCCACGATGAACGGCAGTCCGGCCGACTCGAAGTAGTCGACCGCCGGGAAGGAGTCGGCCAGGCGGCGGGTGTCGACGAGGACGACCGCGCCGATCGCGCCCTGGATCAGGTCATCCCACATGAACCAGAAGCGGTGCTGGCCGGGAGTGCCGAACAGGTAAAGCACCAGCCCGGCGTCCAGGGTTACCCGGCCGAAGTCCATGGCAACCGTCGTCGTGGTCTTGTCCGGTGTATGGGACAGATCATCGAGGCCGTCACTGGCCGTTGTCATGACAGCTTCTGTCGTGAGCGGCGTGATCTCTGACACTGATCCGACAAAAGTGGTCTTGCCCACGCCGAAGCCGCCCGCAACGACGATCTTCACAGACGTCATCGCGGCGTCTGCGGCCTCGCTGGCGGCGAGCTTAGAGCTTGCGAAGTCCACTGAGTACCCTTTCAAGCAGGTTAAGGTCCGGACGACCATGTTCGTGGTCGATCTGATGGACCCTGACTAGCCCATCCATCGCCATGTCGGCGATGAGGACACGGGCTACGCCAAGTGGCATCCTGAGCACCGCAGAGATCTCCGCGACTGACCGCCAGTCGCGGCAGAAACCCAGGATGGCCTGGCATTCCGGTCCGAGCGTCGACAGGTCGCGCGCCTCGTAATGCGAGGCGGCGACCATGGCCTCGATCTGCAGTTGATATCGCGGCTTCGTCCGCCCGCGGGTGACCGCGTAGGGACGCACGAGTGAGCTTTCGCCAGGTGCGCCCTGCGGGGGAACGAGATGACGCGACCCAGGGTCAAAGGGATCAGAAGCGAATCCACTCTGGAATTCACTTCCCGGCCCAGTCTCTACGCCGTTCCCGGCGGGATACGTATCGGCGGCCGGCTCCCACTGATCGCGGTCAGGGCCGGGCACCGTACCCTCCTGTCATTGTCGGCGGCTCTCTGGCCAGTCGGGCGCCATCAGTCCGCGCACGTCCGGCGTCAGCGCGCTGCCTACGCGCTCGACTAGCAGCGCCATCTCGTAGGCCACCAGGCCCATGTCACAGTCGGCAGCAGCCAGCACGGCGATGCTCGATCCGTCGCTGATCGACATGACGATCAGCAAGCCGCGCTGCATCTCGACGACCGTCTGGGTAACAGCACCGCCCTCGAAGACCCTCGACGCACCCTGGGTCAAGCTCATAAGACCCGACGTCACCGCCGCCAGCTGATCAACCCGGTCAGCCGGGAAGCCGTGCGAGAACGCCATCGGAAGTCCGTCAGATGAGACAACAATCGCGTGTGCGACGGCTGGCACTCGCTCGACGAAGTTCGTGATAAGCCAGTTCAGGTCCTGCGCCGGGCGCGCAAGCGGACTCACGGGCGCTCCTTCCTCTCCCGGCGAGCATCCTGCGGAGCGGTGCTCGCGTCCAGGCTGATCATCCTGTTGGCCGCAGGCCGACGAAATTGCATTCCGACACTTAGCATGACCATCCCAGGCAACTCGCGCCACCCGTCATCACGAACTCTGGTCCTCTCCGTCCGGCTGCTCGTCCGCGCCGGTAGCAGCACGGCCTTCCCTGAGCCCGCGCTGGAAGCTAGCGAAACGCTCCCGCGTGGCCGCCGCAGACCTCGCCGGCGGGGTCGGCTGCGTATCGACCGCAGCACTGCCTGGCACGAGGTTGGCCTGCGGTACTCGCTTGGGCAGCCCGGCCGTGGTCACGCCGGCCGACGAAGGTGAGCTGACTGCCTGAGCCGCTTCCCAGCCCTCGTCGGCGGGCGATTCCCAGGCCGGAGTCTCGGTCGTCGTCTCCGCAGGCTTCGGCGACTCCCAGCCGGCGATGCCCTTACGTCCGCGGCGGAACCAGTCCGACTCGACCGCTTCGAAGATGGGAAGCCGGTTCTCGGTGCCGGCCGGGCCAGCCGGCGGAACGACAACCTGATTCCCGGAGTCACCGTTCCCCCAGCCGAGGTCGGTAACCCGTCTCGGCTGCTGATCGCCATCTTTGCGGTTCCCACCACCATTAGGCGCGACCAGCGGTGAGCCGAACGAGGGGCGCTCGCCGGAAGCAGGTGCCCGGCTCGCGTCAGCGCGAGTCTCATCGGGGATGACGACCGGCTGATCGGACTGCTCATCCGGGCTTGCATCCGCGGGGCCGACCTCCGCGGGGCCGACCTCCGCGGCCACTGGCGGCTCACGATCCTGCTCCAACGCGGGTCGCGGGCTAGTGCGGAATACCGGCAGCGGGCTGGTAGCAGCGGCTGCCTCACCGGGCCGCGGGCCCGCTCCGGGCACTCGCCGCCCTAGGTTGCCGGTGTCCTGCTGGTCGTCGCTCAGAGAGGCGAACTTCGGCGCGCGCGCCGCGTTGACCTCCTGCTCCATGAAGGACCGATCGCCATTCACTGGCTCGCCGTTCCGGTTACCCGTGCCGATCTCTGCCAGCCCTGGGATAGCCGCAGCCTGGGCGTCTCCGGCTCGCAGGCCGGTCGGGCCGCCGCCCGCGCCATCGTGACTGATCACCTCATCGGGTAGCCAGACCAGCGCAGTGAGGCCGCCCGACGCGGCTGGGCGCAACCGGACCCTGACACCGTGCCTGGCAGCGAGCCGCCCGACCACGAACAAGCCCATTCGCCGGGAGACGGCCACGTCCACGACGGGGGGGTTATCGAGCTGCCAGTTCGCATGAGCCAGTTCCTCGGCGCCCATGCCGACGCCCTGGTCGGTGATGTCCAGCAGCACTCCGCCGCTGCTCAGCAGGTGGCCAGTGACAGCCACCGGCGTCTCAGCCGCCGAGAAGGAGGTTGCGTTCTCGGCGAGCTCAGCCAGCAGGTGGACCACGTCATTGACAGCCTGCCCGCGGACGGCGATGCCAGGCTGTACGTTCAGGGTGATCCGCTCGTACTGCTCGATCTCCGATACCGCGGCGCGCAGGACGTTGATGAGGGCCACCGGCTGGTTCCAGCGCCTTGATATCGCGTGACCAGCAAGAACGAGAAGGTTCTCGGAGTTACGCCGCATGCGGGTAGCAAGGTGGTCCATCTGAAACAGGCTCGCAAGACGCTCAGAGTCCTGTTCGCCCTGCTCAAGATGGTCAATGAGGCCGATCTGCCGCTCAACCAGTGACTGGCTGCGGCGAGAGAGGTTGACGAACATCGCATTGACGTTGCCGCGCAACGCAGCCTCGTTGGCTGCCAGCCGCAGTGCTTCTCGGTGAACCTGATCGAAGGCGCGGGCAACTTCACCGATCTCGTCCGAGGAATCCACGTCGATGGGTTCCACCTCGAGCGAGACGCCCTCACCGTCAGTCTCGTTCATCTGCCGGACGGCTTCAGGAAGGCTAATACCGGCTACCTCCAGCGCCCCGGTCCGGAGCTTGCGCAAGGGCCGTACAAGTGACCTGCCGACCACGGTGGTGAGGATCAGCGCGACCGCCAGGACGAGAAGCACCGCGATGCTGACGATGATCACGTCGGCGATCGCCCGGTCTCGCAGCGCCTTGCTGCGGGAGATGACCGAGTTGACTAGCTGCTTTTCGACGTTGCCGAGGCTGTGCACCACATACGAGCTTCCAGAAACAGCGTCGGCGAGCGTTGGGTCCGTCGCGATAGGCTTCACGCCAGTGGCATCGGAGATGGCTTGCTGCTCCTCAGCCTGCGCCGTTGCCACCGTCGTTCCCGAGACCCCGTTGTCGTACAACTGCCGCTGGCCGGGCGTGGCAGCAGCGTCGAACTCCGCGAGGTCCCCCTGTTGCTCTGCCTCTGCGTTGGCGATTGCTGACAGCTGGCTAGCGCCGAATTGGCCCAGGCCGACCAGGCTTGATGAGAGCCCAGATGTCAGGATCGCTTGCTGCTCTGATGCCTCCTCCTTGATCTGGGAGACCAGGCTAGCGACACGTACGGTGTCGGCAAGTGTGGAGTCGTTGCTGCTCACGGCGACCTGGTTGTCAAGCGCCAGAAGCGCAGTGATTGTGCTGTCGTACTTCTGGATCACGACGAGTGCAGGAAGATTAGTTTGGATTGCAGCCGCGCTCAAGGCAGGCAGCCCGCTGATGGCGGCGGCAGCACCTTCCGCGTCTAGCTGGGCCAGCGCAGGATAGTCACTGCCGATCCCTCGCAGCTGGCGGTCCACCTGCGCCGCCAAGCCGGAAGTGACATGAGCATCCTGCTTCAGCACACCTAGCTCGAAAGTCGCCGAAGTAGACGCCTGCCCGGGCGCGGCTGCGGCGGCCCGGCCGCCATTCGCTCCCAGGACAATGTAGGTGACAATGTCCTCGCGCTCGTTTTGGACTGCCTGAACCAGTCCTGCGACCTTGTCGTACAGGTTGGCGAGGTTCTCGACCCGGTGATAAGCAGCGGCACTCTCGACCGACGACGTGATGCCGATCCCGCCCAGGACCACGGCGGCGACGGTCGGTGTGATGATCAGCATCACCAGGCGCGACCGGACGCGCCAGTTTTTCAGCGACCGGCGCGAGGTCCTGCGGGGTGCTGGCTGCGTGTCGCCGGATTGCACAGCGCGATCGGCCAACGGGTCTGCGGCGTCAGGTGTGCGCCTGACCGGGCCATCTTCTCGCGCTGCGGCCAGGTCGTCGCCAGGATCGGCCGCCACTTGCCCGGTAGCCTCAGGGCTGAGGCTGCGCACGTTCTCGCTGCTGAAGCGCACAGTTCTCGCACCCCTCACCATGTGACCGTAGGGAGCCAACACTGATCCAGGCTCGGGGGCAGGACAGACATGCTGAACCCTTCCTGGCAGACGATTCGTATGTGCAGCGTCGCGGCACAGCCGGGCCAACTCTAACGCCTTGACGGCCAACGCACATCAATACCTGCATCCGCGACAATCGGTATTGACCACAGTGCGGGCTCAACCAGGCGACACTAGGATAACTTGTCACGCTACGCTTGTGTCCCCGAACGTCCGATTCGACACCATCCAACCGCGTCGAGGGAGCCTTATGCGTCTTGTCCGGGCTGGTGCCCGTCTTTCGGCTCTGAGGTTGACGCTTGCACTTGCGTTGATCGCCATCCTGGCGTCTGCCTGCGGCAGCTCCGCGAACGCAGGCTCGCCGGGGAGCCAGACCATCACTGTGGCGGTGGTCCCCGGCCCAGGCAACGCCCCGCTGTACGTCGCTGTCCGGGACGGCCTCTTCAGCCAGCATGGGCTCACTGTCCACATCAAGAGGTACCCTGCACTCGCCCCGGTGGTGCGGGCACTCCGTAGCGGCCAGGCTCAGGTCGCAGCTGGCGATTACACAGACTTCTTTTACGAGCAGGCCAACAACCAGCTGTCGCTGCGGTTGGTCGCGGACGGATATGACGCCACACCGAACATGACGGAGATCCTCACCCTGCCCAACTCGAAGATCACTAGCCCCCAGGCCCTCGAGGGCGCCACTGTCGCCTCTCCGGAGCCACAAGTCATCACCGCCACCGGCAGTCTCCCTTATGACATCGAAACGCTAGCGGCCCAGGCAGTGCTGGAGAGCGACGGCGTCAGCCCGACGAGCGTGAAGTGGAAGCCGACTCCGGCGCAGGACATGATCAGCGAGCTCCGCAACGGCCAGGTTAGCGCCATCCTGGCCACTGAGCCTTATGTCTTGAAGGCTGAGAGCCAGGTTGGCGCACAGGAGCTGATCGACGCCAACTCGGGCGTCGCCTCTGCGTTGCCGCAGCTTGGCTACTTCAGTTTGTCCTCCTACGCGCTCGGGCATTCCGCCACTGTGAGCGAGTTCCGAACCGTGCTGTTCCAGGCCCAGGCTGCCTCTAGCATGCGCGGGCCGATACAGCGCGTCCTTCCCAAGGCAACCGGCATGAGCGCCTCGGACGCCGCACTGATTACGCTGGGCGCCTACCCGACCTATCTGAGCGTTGGCCAGGTCCAGCGAGTCGCACAGTTGATGTTCGAAGCCGGGGTGACGGACAATCTGCTCAACGTCAAGGGCTTGGTTGCAAGGTAGATCTAGCTAGTGCCGCCTCAGGCTACGTTTGCCCGCTCGACGACCCGGCGCAGCCGTTCGTCGTAGGCGTGGTTGTTACGCCAGATGATGTAGCGGCGGATCATGCTGCCCTGTTCTTGATGGGTGGCGTGATCGGTGCCGTCGAGGGCGAAGTAGCGCAGGGCGGTGAACTGCGCCTCTACGCGGTTTAACCAGGATGAATTCGTCGGTGTGTAGGCGATCTCGGCGTTGCTGGCCGCGGCCCACTGCCCGACCCGCTTGTCCTTCCTGGTGGTCAGGTGCGGGCTGAAGTTGTCGCAGATGATCGCGATCCGGACATCGGGCGGGTACAGCGAGCGCAGATAGCGGCAGAACCCCGGGAACCGGGCCCGGTTCTTGCGCGGCTTGATATGCCCATACATCTTGTCCTTGCCCAGCTCATAGGCGGCGAACAGGTGCCGCACCCCGGCGGTGCGGGTATAGGTGGCGCGTCTGCGGGGCCGTGGCCTGCGGCCGGGTTCCTTGCTCTTGCCGCTGACCGCAGCCCACTGCCGGCCCGGATGCGGCTGGAGATTCAGCGGCCCGAACTCGTCCACGCAAAAAACGATCTCCGGTTCGCCGGGCTCGGGGATGACCTCGCGGTCGGCGATCGCATACAGGTGCTCGACCCGGGCCTTCTTCACCGCGTAGTCCGGGTCTTTGGAGACCTTCCAGGTTTTCAGCCGCTGAAAGGTGACGCCCTCCTCGCGGAGCAGCACCCGCAGGCCCTCGTGGCTGATGTCGTCGACCACCCCCTCAGCGACCAGGAACTCCGCCAGCTTCGACAAGCTCCAGGTGGAAAACGGCAGGTCATGCTCGACCGGCCTCGACCTGGCGATCTTCTTGATCTCCCGCCGCTGCGGCAACGTGAACTTGGGTGCCCGCCCGCCCCGGTACCTCGGGTACAGCGAGGCGAACCCGTCAGCGTTGAAGTTGCGGATCACATCGCGGACCCGGTCCTCGCTGGTGAACGCCACCCTCGCGATCGCCGCTGCGTCCATGCCCTGCGCGGACAGCAGCACCATCTGCGCCCGCCGCCAGGTAACCACCGACCCGCTGCCCCGGCGCACGATACGGACCAGACGCCGGCCCTCATCATCATCGATCTCACGCACCCGCAGACGTTCGGCCACCGGCCCAGTCTGAAGGATCAGCGACCGCTAAATTTTAGAACACAGCCCCGGCCGTCCACGCCCGACAGGGCAAACGTGACCTGCTACGGCACTAGAGGCCACCAGCGTAAGTCGGCGCTAGGCCACCCGCATTCCCCGTAGCCCGCAGCCTTCTCAATCGCATTTCTTATCCGGCACCCGCGATCAACCTAGCAAGATCGCGGTAGGGACCGCCCTTGCGGGCGGCCCCCCGCGCAGATCCCAGCGTGCGCTGCTAACGCACTGGGCTCCTGCCTTGGGTCTTGGCGTCGAACCGCTCGCCTGGGAAGGGATGCATCACGCGGGCGGGTGGTAGCCATCGGGTCGCCAGGCGGTTCATCCGCGTCCAGTTGAGACGCGTGCGCTGGCTGCGGCGCCGGAGCGCCTTGTACCAGTGCCTCGTCACCTGGGTGCGGAAGGCTGCCACGGCGTCGGTGTTGCCGGGGACGGCATAGTAGGCGCGGTGCCCTCGCACCACGCTGGCCAGCCACCGTCCCTGTCCCGGGATGGGCAGGTGCCGGCGTCGCTTGAGCTGGTCGTTGACCTCTGCCAGCTTCGCCCGCATCCTTTTCGAGATCGTCTTGCGCTTCAACCAGAAACGGCCGTTCTTCGTCTGGCCGCACATGTGCGTGAAGCCAAGGAAGTCGAACGTCTCGGGTTTCCTGTCACCCCGGGCCGCACGGGCTCGGGCCGCATTCCGGCCGAACTCGATAAGGCGCGTCTTGCCAGGATGCAGCTCCAGGCCGAACTTCGCGAACCGCTCGCGAAGATCAGAGAGGAACTGCTGCGCGTCCGCCTGATGCTCGAACCCGGCAACGAAGTCGTCCGCGAAGCGCACGATGATGACATCACCGTGCGCGTGGCGTTCTCTCCACCACTGGGCCCACCAGTCAAAGACATAGTGGAGGTAGACGTTCGCCAGTAACGGCGATGCCGATGCGCCTTGCGGCGCCCCCTCCGGAGTCTCCGACCACTTGCCGTTCTCGATGACCCCTGCGTTCAGCCACTTGCTGATGAGCCGCAGGACCCGCTTGTCCGCGATCCGGTGCTCAAGGAACTTCTCCAGCCAGCCGTGATCAAGGCTGGTGAAGAAATCGCGGATGTCCGCGTCGAGCACCCAGTTCACCTTCTTCCGCTCGATCCCGACCGTGAGCGCATCCAGCGCATGATGCGGGCTGCGCCGCGGCCGGAAGCCGTAGGAGAAGCCCAGGAAGTCCACCTCGTAGACGGCGTTGAGCACCTCGACGACGGCGCGCTGGAGGATCTTGTCCTCCAGCGTGGCAATGCCAAGCGGCCGCTGCCGCCCGTCCGCCTTCGGGATGTACGCCCGCCGTGATGGCTTTGCCTGGTAGGCACCGCTGTGCACCCGCCGGTGCAGGTCCTGGAGCCTGGTCTCCAGGTCCTGTCCGTAGGCGCCCCATGTCATCCCGTCCACCCCCGGAGCAGCCTTCGGGCGGATCGCCCAGTAGGCCCACCGCAGGCGGCTCAGGGTGACATGGTGCAGCAGCGCCGTGAACTGCGCATCCTTGTCCCTTCGTGCTACTTCGCGCACACGATCCAGCCCGCTTGGCACGCCTGGCCCGGCACTGCGTCCGGGACGTGTTGTGCTGTCCGTGTTCCCCTTGGCCAGCCCCCTTTCCTCCACCACCTCCGCACCGACGGCCGCAGCCATCGCCTTGTTCGGCGGCTTCGCAGGTACTACGGGGCTGTCAGACTTCCTGCGCTCGTTCATCCCAGGCTTACCGCCTTGGCGTTTCCTGAGCGGCCCGCCCGGTCATCAGCCGGACGGGCGATCGCAGGATCTCCCGGTTCTCGCGCATGGAGATTCCGTACATGCACAGGTTCTCCGACCGCGCGGGGTCCCCTGACGGCTCGCGCATAGCGCCGCCAGCGATGTTGCCTTCCGACCTGTTTAACGGCGTCGGCACCCCGAACTCGTTGATTTCGCGGCTCAATAGCCCAGCCTGCACGTACCCCTGTCAACGCTTCGCCTGCGCCCTCACGGACGCCGACGCATGACTCGGGGCCACCGTGGATCGCTACTCCTTCGATGTAGAGCTCTCTCATCTCCTTCTCCATGCCGGTTTATCCCGGCGCTCTAACCGCCCCATTCCCCGATTGCTTACGACTTGGTGCGCGATTGAGGTCGGGGCGTGCTGGCCTGGAGTGGCCGACCCGGTGATCTTCAGCGTTCAGCGGTGCGGTCGGAGACGAGTCCGGCGATGGCCCAGTGGCGTTAAGTTAAGCTGGTGCGGGTGTAAGATCGCCTGCGTGGCGAGGCGAGGACAGCGGGTTGTGGCCGGTGACCGGCTGGCGGACCGGATCGGGATCGGCGTGCTGGCGAAGGTGTTCCCGCCTGAGCTGGTTGACCGGGTCGTCGATGAGGCGGGCGTGCGGGAGCAGCGCAGGCGCACGCTGCCGGCCCGGGTCGTTGTCTACTACCTGCTGGCGATGGTGCTGTTCTTCCAGTCTGGCTACGGCGAGGTGTGGAACAAGCTGGTCGCGGGCCTGGACTGGGCACGGCGGTTCCAGGCGCGCGTGCTGCTGGGCATGCAGCCGAGCGCGGCGGCGATCACCCTCGCGCGCCAGCGGCTGGGGTGGCAGGTGATGGCCGCCCTGCTGGAGGAGGTGGCCGGGCCGCTGGCCGGGGAGGAGCAGGAGCGCGCGTTCGTGTCCGGCATGCGGCTGGCAGCCGTGGACGGGATGTGCCTGGATGTGCCGGCCACCCCGGAGAACGGGACCGAGTTCGGTTACCCGGGCAACGACGCAGGACCTGGCCCGTTCCCGCAGATCCGCGTAGTCGGGCTCGGGGAGTGCGGGACCCGGGCGGTGCTGGGCGCGCTCACCTCCCCGCTTGCCGTCGGGGAGCAGCCGCTGACCCGCCAGCTGCTCGGCAAGCTCGCGCCCGGCGACCTGCTGCTGGCCGACCGCAACTTCCTGTCCCGCGGCTTGCTGAAAAACGTCCTCGGCCGCGGTATCCACGTGCTGTGGCGGGCGAAGTCCGACGCGGACCTGCCGGTGCTGGAGGTGCTCCCCGACGGGACCTGGCTGTCGCGGATCGCCGACCCGGCTGCCTCGCGGCGGATGCGCCGCAGGGGAGCGCGCCCGCAGGACATTCCCGGGATCACCGTCCGCGTCATCGAGTACTCGGTGGCAAGCCAGGACGGCAGCGAGACCTCAGAGACCTTCACCCTGGTCACCGACCTGCTCGATCCCGCGCTGCTGGCCCCGGAGCAGGCGGCCGCCGCCTACGCGTCGCGCTGGCAGCTGGAAACCTGCTTCGATGAGCTGGAAACCCCGGTCCGCGGCGGCGCCGCCGTGGTGCTGCGGTCGAAGTCCCCGCCGATGATCCGCCAGGAGATCTACGCGATGCTGTGCTGCTACCAGGCGATCCGCACCCTGATCAGCCACGCCGCCACCGACGCTGGCCTGGATCCTGCCCGGATCTCCTTCACCCGGGCCCGCGACGGAATCCGCAGCCGCATCAGCGACTCCGGATGCTTTTCCCCCTGAGCACCTCAACGACCTCGCCGCCGACCTGGCCTTCGAGATCACCTTCAAGCGCAACCTGGTCCACGCGCCCCGGCCGGCGCTACAGGCGCGAGACCAAGCGCCCGGGCGGCCGGTACAAGACCCGCAAGCCCGGCCGGTCCGCCCGGCTAACCCCGCTGACCGTGGTCACCTTCTGGCTGATGCCCGTCCCACCGTAACTTAATGCCATTGGGCGATGGCCAGCGCGGTGTCTTCGAAGTATTCGCGGCGTCCGATGTAGCGCTGCAGGGGTCTCCGCTGCCTGGGTTCGGCGATGGAATGCTCGATGCGGATCCGCCGGGAGGACTGCTGCTCGCGGGCTGCCTCGCGCTCGGTGACCTGGCCGGGCGTTGCGCCGGCCTTGGGCTTCCTGGGCGGGGCGGTGACCTGGCCGGGGAAGTCGCGGGCCAGGCCCTGATAGCCGGAATCAACATCGGCGGTGACGCCGGGGTGCTGGCGTAGCAGGTTCTCGATGCCCTCGGTGCGCAGTGCGGTGATGTCGTGCATGCAGCCCGGGCGGAACGCGCCGAGCCACGACAGCCGGCCCGCACTGGCGCGCCTCCAACTTTCCGGACACGAACGCCCGCCGGCCGGGCCGGTGAGCCTGCGGACGGCGGACCTGGACCTCGGTGCCGTCGATGCGCAGGTGCACGCCCTCGGCGGCGGCGCAGGCGAACACGTCCGCCAGCGTCCGCAGCCGCAGCCCGGCCTCGCCGGGCTGCGGCGAAGCCCCGCGCGGCGAGCAGCGGCCGTATCTCACCGACGGCCCGGCTGATGGCCGGGCGGTCCACGCCGTAGAACAGCGCCAGGGCGGCGGGCGGGAGCTGGAACCGCAAGATGACCAGGGTGGCGATGACCCGGTCGGTGAACACCAGGTCATGACCGGGGCCCGCGCCGGCCGCCCGCCGCCGGCCGCGACCGCGCCGATCGCGCAGCCGGGATTCCTGCTGCGCCGTCCACGGCCCGGCCAGCTCATTGATCAGCTTGCCTAGCCGGCGACGCGGAAGGCCGGTGCAGATACGATGCGACAAGGCCGCGCGGGCCCATGGTGACGACACATCTTCATGATCTTGCGCGGCCGTCTGTCATCCCGGGACCGACACGCCAAGACCACCTGATCACGCCAGGCATCCCGCTATCGCGCGCCAAGTCGTAAACCCGGCTGTGATCAAGGCTGGCTAGATGAACGACAGGTGCTCGAAGTCCCAGTTGGAGATCGACTCGCCTACTTTGGCGGTGGTGTATCCAGTTATCTTGTCGCTATAGGCGTCGAGCGTGTCCATGAACGTGGGAATAATGTAAGCTCCCTGAGTGAAATCGTACTGCTGCATCTCGTACACGATCTGCTTACGCGTCGAAAGATCGGCTGTCGCGTTAGCCTGGTCGTACCAGGATGTGTACTGGGCATTGTTGGTGTGCGTCTCATTGAAGGGCGAAGCTGAGCCCAGGAATGACTGCGCGACCTGGTTCAGGTAGGCCGCATAACTGTAGTAATCCTGAGAGAACGACCAGTTGAGGTACTTTCCCGTCGCGAAGAAAGTGCCGGGGTCTACCTGATTAAGCTTAATTGTTACGCCCGCGGCGGTGGCCTGCTCCGCCAGTACTGTTGCCATTGCAACAGTACCGGTAGCAATGGCGGACGTTGTAAGAGTCACCGTCAGGTTGTCCATGCCAGCTTTCTTAAGCAGGAATTTGGCCTGCGGAATATCCTGCTGCCTGTGCAGCGAGCTGTCAAAATCAGGATCGTACGGCGCGAAGACGTCGCTGGCCACCACCCCGTACCCGTTGAGGGCTGATTCAATCAACTGCTGGCGATCGACCAGGAGCCGCAACGCCTGGCGAACATTGACGTCATTGAACGGCGCCTGGTCCACACGCATCGTAAAGGGCTTAAACTGCCCAGTCTGTGACACGACCGTCTTCACTCCGCTGGTGTTTGCCAGCGCAGGGATCTGCGGCGGGTCAAGCTGGCCGGCGGCCTGGATGGCACCGGTGACCAGGGAATCCTGGACAGCCGTATTGTCGCTGAAGTCGATGATCGTCAGAGCATCCACGTACGGAAGCCCAGACTTCCAGTAATTCTTGTTCCGGACGAATACGCTGCGCTGGCCGGGCGTAAAGCTCTGGTAAACGAACGGTCCCGTTCCATCTGGAGTCTTCGGGTTGAAGCCGTTCGGCACTACGTAAAGGTAGTACCAGCCACCTGCGAGCGAGTCGACGAAGCTGCCGAAGGGCTTCGTCATGGGCACCAGCACGGTCCGGTCATCGAGCGCCTTGACGCCCTTAAGGTCAATCGGACCGAAGAAGGTGGTGCCGCTGAAACTGTTCGAGATGATCCTGTTGATAGTAAAGACGACGTTGTCGGCCGCGAGGTTCTTCCCGCTATGGAAAGTGACGCCAGGCCGCAGCCGTATGACCCATGCCGACAGCGAGCCGTTGTAAGGCGTAATCGACTCCGCCAGCACGAACTCGTTCTTCGCCTGCTTGTCGAGCTTGACCAGGGGCTGGTACAGGGCCTCGAAGCGGCCGGTATCAAGATAAGTAAGCCCTTGATGCGGGTCGAGAGTATCCGAACTCGAACCGCCGGCCAGGCCAACCTTCAGGTTGCCTCCCCGTTTCCTGGGCGCGCCCGCGGCATCGGCTGTCGAGCTCTTGCTCCCGCTCCCGCACGCGGCTAGCAAGCCGCCCGCGCCCGCGATTGCCCCCGTGGCCGCTATCCCCCGAAGGAACTGGCGACGCCCAAGACCCTCACCCAGCAGGGGCGTCGAGCGCTCATCCGATCGGTCCACAGAATTTACCTCCACTGACGCGGCAGCATGTCCCTGGCCCCGACGTGCCAGGGACAGCTTCCTACCCAAGGGAAAGTCTCAGGCTGAGACGGCATCCCACCTGAGACTGGGCGTTTGGTTCAGAGCAAACGTCATAGTCTCACAAGCCGTACGCACGCGCCAGCCAGACCTAAAAGGTTCATCACGTCGCTTTTTGTCCCAGCTTGGTACCATCAACCCAGACACTCTGCCATGAGGGCAACTCGTCGCGGATGGCGCTAGACCCCCCGGCCGCACCTGCTCGGCTCTGCCTCGTACCACCGGGCGGAGGCTCAGGTCGGCCGGTCAAACCCTTGGCGTGGCGCATGGGCTGACGCGTGATCCTTCTTGGGGTCAGGCGCTGAGTGCTGGCAGGTCGCTGGTGTGATGCACCTCCGCGGATGAGTCGCAGCTGGCGAGGCGGGACCGGACCAGGGCGCCGAGCTAGCGGCGGCCTCCGGCCCCATTCCCCGTGCTGCTAGGCCAGGAGGGCGCTGACGAACCGGATCAGGGAGTTGCGGTCTGGCTAGATGCCGACAGCCGGTAGCGGCGGATCTCCCCGTTGAGCAGTTCCTGAGGCGTTTTGGGCCAGAACTGCCGCCAGATCTCTTTGGGGAAGCTGCTCAAGGCCAGTAGGTCCGGACGGACGGCGTGAGCCCGCGGTGGGCGTCATAGGTAACCAGCGTGACGCCGTTCAGGCCGCGGGGCGCTCAGCTGGCCTGCCCTGCCGACTCACTCCCCCACTTCGTCGTGGAACGTCAGCTGACTGCAGCAGCCGTGCTCCAGACCGGCTTGCCCTGATATCCTCGCGCAACCATCGTGACGAAGTTGTACACCCCGTCTTCGCTCGGCGCGAGCGGCCCAGGCATCGCGTGCTCCGAGCTAAGTCCGCGTTGCACCGACTCGCAGGCGTTGAAGTCCTGTCGGTTAGTGATGTCCCAGAACTCAACCGCGTATCCGGGGTCAAAGCCGGGCCTATCCAGCGCCTCAGGGGGGAAGGCCCAGGTGCACTCGATCATGGTTCGATCAACGGCAAGCGGCAGCAGTCGGTGCGTCATAACGTAATCGGGGTGCAAGCTCAGCAGCACGTTGGGAAATATGTTGGCGTAGATCACAGTTCGCAGGCTGTCCGCGTCAAGTCCGCGCAGTGGCTTCCCAAGGCTGGCGCCGTCCAGCGACATAGTCTCCATGCCTTCGCGGAGGTACATCCAGCCGCCGACCCAAGCACCGCTCATGGGGAAATTCACGCCGCTCCTGGGCGGGCTGACCCGGCACAGCTCAGGGTGGATGGCAGGGCAGTGGTAGCACTCTTGGTAGTTCTCGCTGACCACCTTCCAGTTTGAGGCGGAGTCGTAAACATGCCGCCCTGCGATCACAAGCCGCTCCGGCTCGTATGGAGTGACAGCGTCGTCTAGCGCCTGCAGGGACTCGACGAGGGATCCGGCATTCTGCGAGCGGTTCACGAAGATCAGCCCGTGCCACTCCGTCACAGGGATCTCGACCAGACCCCAGCCGGACTGATCAAATCCATCGTTACCGGTAAGGCCGGAGGCGAAATGCAGGCCGCCGGACAGGGCGTAAGTCCATGAGTGGTAAGGGCAGATTATGGAGTGGCGCTGCGCGGTTACGCCATGGGGCAACAACTCGTGACCACGGTGTCGGCAGGTGTTGGCGAACGCCCTGAGCGTTCCGTCCTCGCCACGCACGAGCAGGACGCTGCCTTCGCCGACCGGCTCCGCCCGCTGATCTCCCGGTTGTGCGAGTTCTGAGCCGAACCCGACGCAGGTCCAGCCGGAGCGAAAGAACTCCCTCTGCTCCCAGGCGAACACTTCGGGGTCGACGTACGCGGCTCGGGGCAGCATCCTGCTCTGGCCGAAAGGCTGCAGGGTACTTGCCAGGTCGGCCAAATCGATGGGTGCACCACGATTTCCACCTGTATCGCCCATGTCAGCGAGAGTAGGTGAGGCCGTGCCGGCTGTCTAGCGGAGTCAATCTGCGCTCGACGCTCTGCGCTCGCCGATCACTATCCGTTAACAAGCATGTGCAGTCCGCCGGCCACCAGCGGTGCGGTGGTGGACCCTGGCGAGCGTGCCACGGGCAGGAAGATCCGCCGATGACACCCAGGTCAACAGGCTGGTACAAGCAGGCGATCTTGTTGCTTGCCCGTCAATCCGCCAGTTACGTTAGATATTGTGATGACGTCCCAGTAGTGACGACATCGCCCGATCGCAACGGGCAGTCGGCACCGGTTCTGCCTTCAGCCGACGACAAGGCTGGCGGCCAGTCCGGATCGGACATCCACCGACAGGCCGTCAACCGCTGAAGGGAAGAAGCCGAACGTGGCAGGCCCATGTGCCAGGTTGTTCCGTGGGTGAGGCGCTTGTGGACACAAGCCACGAGCCTGTCCACCGGGAGACTGCCCGCCGCGACGCTCACCCCATCCTGCGGCTGGTCCAGCGGAGAGTCGCCTCAGGCGTCCTCACGCTGTTCCTGGTGTCCGTCGTCATATTTGTGGCGACGGAGATACTGCCGGGCAACGCAGCGGAAGCCATCCTGGGCAGAAACGACACCAGTCCTAGGCGTCTGCACGCTCTTGAGCTTCAGCTGCACCTCAATCGTCCGGCGGTTGGCCAGTACTGGACCTGGCTCTCCGGACTGTTCACCGGTCACCTAGGCCGTTCTCTGCTCAACCATCAGCCGGTCTGGAGCCTGGTTGAGCCACGCCTGGTCGATTCTGCCGCTCTGGTGCTGGTCGCCGGAGTGATCGGCTCGCTGCTCGGCGTCGCGCTCGGTGCCGCCGCTGCCTTGCGCAAGGACGGGAAACTCGATCACGCCAGCTCTGTCATCGCGCTAGCGGTGACTTCATTGCCCGAGTTCGTCGTCGCGGTTGGCCTCATCATCCTGCTCTCGACCACCATCTGGCATGTGCTGCCAGCTGTCTCGCTGCTCCCCCCCGACACTTATCCCTGGAACAGCCCGCAATTGCTCATCCTGCCGAGCGCTACGCTCGTCATCGTCATCGTCCCGTACACCATGCGTATGATGCGGGCGTCGATGATCGAGGCCCTCGGGTCTGACTACGTGGAGATGGCGCGGCTTAAGGGAGTGCCCGAGCGGCGAATCGTGCTCGTGCACGCTCTGCCGAACGCCATAGCGCCGACCATCCAGGTCATCGGCCTTGGCTTCTTGTACCTCGCCGGCGGGATCGTGGTGGTGGAATACGTATTCAACTTTCCCGGCATAGGCCAGGAACTCGTCTACGCGGTCAACGGTCGCGACATTCCTGTGATCCAGTTCGTCGTCGTGATACTCGCAGCCTTCTATGTATTCGTGAACATCCTGGCTGACGTGGTCGCCTTGCTGGCCACCCCTCGGCGGAGAATCGCAAGATAGTTATGGCCGTCAACGCTCCCGCCAACTCATCCGCTGCCAGATCCGCGACAGAAGGCCTGCGCCGACGCCAGTGGGCGTCAGCGCTGTCCGCTGCCATCCGCACGCCGCGAGGAGCCATCGGGCTGACGCTAACGTCGGTCGTAGTACTCATAGCGGCGGTCGGCCCGCTCATTGCACCGTACTCGCCTACCCAGCTCATGACGGTCGAGTTCGCCAAACCCTCAGCCCAGCATCTGCTGGGCAGCGACTTCCTGGGCCGAGACGTGCTGTCCAGGGTCCTGAACGGCGGCTGGCTCATGCTGGTCATGGCCATCGCCGCTACAGCAATCGGGCTCGCGGGCGGCGCGGCAGCAGGCATATCGGCTGCGTACTTCCGTGGTCGGTCCGACGGAGTCATCATGCGGACCGTCGACGTCGTCCTAGCGTTTCCCCAGATCGTGTTCGCCCTCTTGCTGCTGAGCATCATCGGCCCAAAGCTATGGCTAATAGTGATCGCTGTAGGCATATCGCATGCGCCGCAGGTCGCCCGGGTGCTGCGGTCAGCCACCCTCGACATTTCCGAGCGCGACTATATCAAGGTCGTCGAACTGCAGGGAATGCCACCGGCCAAGGTCATGCTAAAGGAGATCCTCCCCAACCTAGTCAGCCCGCTCATGGTCGAGGCAGGGCTTAGGCTTACCTATTCGATCGTCATCATGGCCGGGCTTTCCTTCCTCGGCTTCGGCCAGCCGCCCCCCGCACCGAGCTGGGGAATCATGATCAACGAGAACCAGGTGGGCCTTTCACTGAATCCCTGGGCCGTGATCATTCCCGCCGCGCTCATCGGCCTCCTTACGATCGGAACCAACACGTTCACCGACGCAATCGCCCGGGTGGCCATAGGAGTCGATCGCCGGCCGGAGGAATCCGCGCTAATCTCCCGCCTCGGCCAGTCGGAGGCCCAGTGAGACACGAATCGGCAGTCGGCGCGCTAGCCGCATCCTCCCGGCTGCCTGTACGCCCGCGACTCGATGTAAACGGCCTCGAGGTACGTCTCGGCAGGTCGGGACCTGACGTGGTGAGCGAGGTCTCGTTCTCGGTGCAGGCAGGAGAACTGCTCGGTCTCGTTGGGGAGTCAGGGTCTGGCAAGACCACCGTAGCGCTCGCCTTGCTCGGCCATGCACGTGGTGGCCTGATGATCACCTCAGGCGAGGTTCGCCTCGACGGCGCAAACATCCTGGGACTCAGTCCGAAACAGCTGCGGGATGTTCGCGGAGCGAGAGTCAGCTACGTGCCCCAGGATCCGTCATCGTCGCTGAACCCGGCGCTCCGGGTGGGCACCCAGCTCCGGGAGGCACTGCGAGTTCATCCAGGCGTTGTCGGAGATCCTGACGCGCGCATTGCTGAGGTCATGCGCGAGGTACGCCTCGATGCGACGCCGGAGATGATGCGCCGCTATCCGCATCAGCTCTCCGGCGGCCAGCAGCAGCGCATCGGCCTGGCCATGGCCTTCGCCTGCAGGCCCTCACTCATCGTGCTGGACGAGCCGACGACCGGCCTGGACGTGACGACCCAGCGCCACGTACTCGACACCGTCCGCAGTCTCTCCCGCTCCTACGGCGTAGCGGCGGTCTATGTGAGCCATGACCTGGCCGTCGTCAGCGGCCTGGTCAACACCGTGGCCGTGATGTACGCGGGCCGAATCATCGAGCAGGGACCGACCGCCCGGCTGTTCTGCGAGCCGCTGCATCCCTACACCCGCGGCCTGATCGGCGCGGTCCCGTCGCCGGACCGCACTGAGGTGCTGACCGGAATCGAGGGTCAGCAGCCGCGGCCCGGCAGGCGGGGATCCGGCTGCACGTTCGCCGCCCGCTGCAGCCTGGTCACCGAGGAGTGCAGGTCGCAGACGCCGGAGCCGGTCATGATCGGTGGCCAGATGGTCCGGTGCCTGCGCGCCACCGAGGCCGGGACCACGCAGGGCATCCGGCGAGCCGCCGTGCCGCGTCCGGCCGCCCCGGCCACGGAGCCGGTCCTGTCGGTGCGCGACCTGCGTGCCAGCTACGGTCACAAGGCCGTGCTGTTCGATGTCGGGCTCGACGTGCCGCCCGAGTCGTGCGTCGCGGTCGTTGGGGAGTCCGGCTCGGGCAAGACGACACTCGCCCGCTGCATCTCCGGGCTGCACGCCAACTGGACCGGGGCGATCAGCTTCCGGGGAGCCACGCTGGCTCAGCCGGCGCGCAAGCGCCCCGCGGACGTGCTGCAGCGCGTGCAGTACGTCTTCCAGAACCCCTACACCTCGCTCAATCCCCGCAAGACGGTGGGCCAGATCGTTGCCCAGCCGCTGGAGCAGTTCTTTGACCTGCCCTTCCGGGAGCGAGCCGAGCGCGTCGCCGCGGTGCTCGCCGATGTCTCGCTCGGGCCTGACTTCGTCTCCCGCTACCCGGACCAGCTATCTGGCGGGGAGCGGCAGCGCGTCGCCATCGCCCGTGCGCTTGCGGCCGAGCCGGACCTGCTGATCTGCGACGAGGTCACCTCATCGCTGGACGTCTCCGTGCAGGCCATCATCGTGGAGCTGCTCCGGCGGATTCAGCGCGAGCGGCATCTCGCCATGCTGTTCATCACCCACAACCTGGCCCTGGTCCGCAGCATTGCCCAGTCCGTGGTGGTGCTGCGCGACGGCACGGTCGTCGAGCAGGGCCCGGTACGGCAGGTCCTGGAGCACCCGGCCGACCCGTACACCGTGGCCCTGATGGAGGATGTACCGAAATTGCGCACGACGGCCGGAGTCACCGCCGAAGGGCCGCCGGCTGGCCGCCACAGCGCTCAGGGGCATGCCGCCGGGCCGGATGCTCAGCAGTAACCTGCTCGCGGGCGGCCGGAACGCAGCCGACGGCGGAATGACCCTCTCCCCGGCGCCGACGGCGACACCCTGCTGTCGGCCGACGCCCTGCTACCGGTCCTGGTCCAGGCCGAGCTGACGGGCAATGACCATCCGCTGGACCTCGGAGGTTCCCTCGCCGATCTCCAGCACCTTCGCGTCGCGGTAGAACCGCGCGACCGGGTAATCGTTCACGAATCCGTAGCCGCCGAAGATCTGGGTCGCGTCACGCGCGTTGTCCATCGCCGCGTTTGCCGCGGTCAGCTTGGCGATCGCGGCCTCCTTCTTGAACGGCTGCCCGGCCACGAGCCGGGCGGCCGCGTCATACCAGGCCAGCCTGGCCAGCTGTGCCCTGGCCTCCATATCCGCGATCTTGAACTGGATGGCCTGATAGTGCCCCAGCTGATGACCGAAGGCGGAGCGCTCGCCCGCGTACCGCAGGCACTCGTCGACGCAGCCCTGCGCGAGCCCTGCTGACAGCGCGGCGATCGCGATCCTGCCCTCATCCAGTGTCTGCAGGAACTGGGCGTAGCCGCGGCCGGGCTCGCCCAGCAGGTTCGCTTCCGGCACCCGGCAGGACGAGAACGACAGTTCCCTGGTGTCGGAGGCGCACCAGCCGACCTTCGAGTACTCCGGCGCCACCGAGAAGCCCGGCGTGCCGGCCGGGACCATGATCGCGGAAATCTCCGGCCGCGCGGCCGGCCGCCCGGCCTGGCGCCCGGCCGATCGCCCGGTGATGGCCAGGGCCGTGATCACGGAGGTGATGGCCGTGCCCGCGTTGGTAATGAACGCCTTGGAGCCGTCGATCACCCACTCCCCTGCCTCGAGCCGCGCCGTGGTCCGCATCCCGCCGGGGATGTCCGAGCCCCCGCCGGGCTCGGTCAGGCCGAATGCGGCCAGCCGCTCGCCCTGGCACAGGGCGGGCAGCCAGTGCGCGCGCTGCCCCGCTGAGCCGAACCGGTAGATCGGCATCGCGCCGAGGCCGACGGCCGCTTCCAGGGTGATGGCGACCGACGAATCAACCCTGGCCAGCTCGTGCAGGGCGATGCAGAACGCGAAGTAGTCCCCGCCCATGCCGCCATACTCCTCGGGGAACGGCAACCCGAAGAGCCCGAGCTTGCCCATTTTCGCGACGATCTCGTACGGAAACTCACCCCGCTCGTAGTACCCCGCGATCACCGGCGCTACGACCTCACGGGCGAACTCCCCGACAGTGCCGCGGAGCGCCTCCTGCTCGTCATTGAGCGTGAAGCTGACCATGCCTGCGATGTTACCGGGCCGCCCCGCTGGACTGGGTACGCCGATACGGGCGGCAGGGGCGCCCCCCTGAAACCACAAGGGCAGCCTCGCGCGTTACTCTCTCGTGCGAGCGGTCACGGCAGGCACCCGCCGGCCTGGCCGGGAAACTTCGGTCCGCTGGAGGACGTGATGGCGACACTGACCTGCCCCGCCTGCGCAGCCGAGGTGAAGCCGGGCGACCTCATCTGCTTTACCTGCGGAGCCAACCTGCCGCGCGGCACCTCCTGGGACGATGACCAGCCGGCCCCGGACACGATCATGCAGGAGTACCTGCGGCGCGACGAGAAGCCCCGGATGATCTCGCCGACGGTGCTGCGGCTCGCCTTCCCGACGGGCAACGTCGAGGTGCCGGCCGGCACCTCGCTGCTGCTCGGGCGCGACCCGGCCGAGTCGCTGGTAGCAGCCGCGTTCGCCGGCTATGAGAACGTCTCCCGGCGGCACGCCACCGTCAAGGTCGACGATGCCGGGCATGCGACGATCCGGGACGAGCACTCGACCAACGGCACCTTCGTCAACGGCGACCGGGTACTGCCGGGAACCGCCGTCAGGCTGGCGGACGGGGACGTGGTCCGGCTGGCCGCCGACGTGTCAGCCGAGGTACTGCTGCCCCGGCAGGAACCCGACCCGGCCAGCCTCAGTCGTCCTGATCTTCCCTGACTTCCGCGGCGAACCACGGCGCCGGGACCCCGCCGTCGGTGAACCAGGGCCGGTAACCGCCACGGCTGCTGGCCAGCGGGCCGTAGGGCAGCAGCGGGTCATGCCCCGGGCCCCGGGGATCTCCGCCGGGCAGCCCGGAGGAGCCGTCCGGGCCAGACGCGCGGCGGTCAGCGAACGGACCGGCGGCCGGGCGGTCGCCGGCGTCCGCCGGAGCCGCCTCACCGGGCTGCGGCTGGTCCCCGGCATCAGCGGCCGGTCCGCCGTCGCCGTCAGCAGAGCCTGCCTCCTCGCCCGGCTCCGCGCTCGCCGGGGCGTCCCGATCCGCGCGGCCCGCCTCCGCCGCGCCGGCCGACGGGGAGCCGGCCGACGGGTGACTGTCCGGCAGCCCCTCAAGGCGCCGCCTGAGCTCGGCCATGACGCCGGGCTGCCAGGTACGATCCGCTTCAGGTAACAGCCCGCGCTCGGGCTGATCGGGTCGCCGCATAGCGTCGATTGTGCCGTAACGCGCCGGCCTGCCGCATCACTCACGCAGGCCATAGGCTGAGCGGCAGGGCAGCCGCCGCGGCAGCGTAAGGAGAGGCCCGCGTGATTGACCTGGAGCTGAGCTGGCGGCAGGCGGCCGTAGCCGCGGGCTGCCTGGCGGCCGGCACGGTCGCGCTCCGCCAGGCACGGGGAGCCAGGATGCGCGCGGCCTCCGTGCTGACCCAGGAGAGCGCCCTGATCCTGGGCCTCTTCGCGCTCTGGCAGTACGCCGGCTCATTCGCGATCATGGGACCGGACGGCGCGCTGGCCAGGTCGCGCTGGATCTGGCAGCTGGAACGGAGCCTGCACCTGCCCAGCGAGACGTTGGTGCAGCGGCTCTTCCTTTCCCATCCGCTGATCATCCAGTTCTTCAACCTCTATTACGACAGCCTGCACTTCCCCGTGCTGGTCACCTGCATGATCTGGCTCTTCGTCCGCCACCGCGATCGCTACCGGCAGCTCCGGACCACGCTGGTCGCCTTCACCGGGATCTGCCTGCTGATCCAGCTGGTCCCGGTCGCGCCGCCCCGCATGCTGCCCGGTACGGGGCTGATCGATACCGCGATCCTCTATCACCAGTCGGTGTATGGCAGCACCGCCGGCTTTGACCCCGATCAGCTGTCCGCGATGCCATCGGTGCACGTCGGCTGGGCGCTGCTGGTCGCCGTGACGATCATCGTCACGCTCCGCAGCCGGTGGCGCTGGCTAGCGCTGCTCTACCCGGCGATGACCACTCTGGCGGTCGTGGTGACGGCCAACCATTTCTGGATGGACGGGATCGTGGCCGCCATCGTGCTCGGCGTGGTCCTCGCCGTGCAGGTCGCCGGCCGGCGGCAGCTGGCGGCCAGGGCGGCATCCGCCCCGGCGGAGGCCGGCCAGGACAGCCCGGGCCCGGTTCCTGGCGGGGAGCGCGAGTCCCCGGTCAGGGCGCACCGCGGCAGCGGCTGATGCCGCCTGCGACGGGCCGGGGCTTACGCGCTCCCCCGCTCGCTGTCGAGCGCTGCCATCTGGCCCGCTTCATAACGCTCACCGGCCACCTCACCGGGCGGCACCGCTGCCTCAAGAGCAGCCAGGTCAGCCGGGGACAGCGAGATATCCAGCGCGCCGAGTGCCTCGGCCAGCCGGTCCCGGCGTTTGGTGCCGATCAGCGGGATGATGTCGTCGCCTCGGGCCAGCACCCAGGCGATGGCGAGCTGCGCCGTAGTCGCGCCCTTGGTCTCGGCGATCCGCTCGAGCGCGGCCAGCAGCCCGAGGTTGCGCTGCAGGTTGTCGCCCTGGAAGCGGGGGAACCTGGCCCGCGGGTCGCCCTCGGTGATCTCCCGCGCGCTGGCCGAGCTGAGCAGGCCGCGGGACAGGATCCCGTAGGCGGTCACGCCGATGCCGAGCTCGCGGACAACCGGGAGTATCGCGGCCTCAATCCCCCGGCTCATCAGCGAGTACTCGATCTGCAGTGCCGTGACCGGGTGGACGGCGTGCGCCCGGCGGATCGTCTCCGGGCCCATCTCGGACAGGCCGAGATAGCGGACGTACCCGGCCTCGATCATCTCGGCGATCGCGCCGACCGTCTCCTCGATCGGCACCCTGGGGTCCAGCCGCGCGGGCTGGTACAGGTCCACGTAGTCGGTGCCGAGGCGGGTCAGGGTGTAGGCGAGGGAGTTCTTGACTCCGGCCGGGCTCGCGTCATGGCCGATGAAGGCACCGCGCGGGTCGCGCTGGCCACCGAACTTGACCTGAATGAAGACGCTGAACCGGTCGATGCCGCGCAGGGCCCTGGCGAGCAGCAGCTCGTTGTGGCCCATGCCGTAGAAATCCCCGGTGTCCAGCAGCGTGATGCCGGCGTCCACGGCGGCGCGGATGGTGGCGATGCTCTCGGCCTCATCGGCCGGCCCGTAAATGCCGGACATGCCCATCAGGCCCAGCCCGGCCCGCGACACCTGCGGGCCGCCCCGGCCGAGCGGCATCTTGCGCACGGGGACCGCGCCGGGCGGAACCGGGGAGGCCGGGGCCTGGCCGGCGGAGCTGGATGTCATGAGCTGTTCCTCTCCTGATAGACCTGCTCGCCCTCGACGAGTGTCTGCAGCACCCGGACGCTGGCGATGTCCTGCGCCGCGACCGCGAACGGGTCGGTATCCAGCACGATCAGGTCGGCCAGCTTGCCGGGCGTGATCGTCCCGGTCACGTCATCGAGGTGGTTGACGAAGGCCGAGCCAGCAGTGTACGCGGCCAGGGCCTCGGCGAGGCTGAGCCGCTGGCCGGGCAGGAACGGCTCTGCCTCGGGGCCTGCCGCTCCGGGCAGCGCCCTGTTGACCGCTACGTGGATGGCCCGCAGCGGGTTCGCGCTGCTCACCGCCCAGTCGCTGCCGGCAGCCAGCCGCGCGCCCGAGCGGAGCAGGTCACCGAAGAGGTAGTGCCGGGCGGCGCGCTCGGGGCCGACGAAGGGAATCGTCAGCTGGTCCATCTGCGGCTCGTGCGCGGCCCATAGTCCCTGGATGGTGGCCGTCACCCCGAGCGCGGCGAACCGGGGCAGGTCATCGGGATGAATGAGCTGCAGGTGCGCGATGTGGTGCCGGCCGTCTCCTGGCCCGTTGGCGGCCCGGGCGGCCTCGATCGCGTCCAGCGACTCGCGCACCGCGCGATCACCGATGGCGTGCAGGTGCACCTGGAAGTGCTCGCCGTCCAGCCGGGTCACGTAGTCGCGCAGTGCCTGCGGATCGATGGAGGACAGTCCGCTGCCGCGGGAGTGACAGCCGGCCGGGTCCAGGTAGGGGTCGAGCACCGCGGCCGTGAAATTCTCCGCCACGCCATCCTGCATGATCTTGACCGTATTGGCACGGAACCGGCCTGCGGCCCGGTCAGGTCGCGGATCCGGCTGCCTGCCGCGTCGCCGATGGCCGTGATCCGGCCGCCGCTGACGGCGACAGCGGTGGCGGGGCGCCCGTCGTCCGCGGTCGCGGCCATCATCCGGCGGCCGGAAGCGTCCGCCGTGTAGACCGGGCCGTCGGCGAAGACCAGATCCGCGGCGCCGCTCATCGCGCCCCTGCCGTCCTCTGCGCCTCCGCTGGCTGTGTCTTCCCGGCTGGCTGTTTCTTCCCGTTCTCCCCGGCCGGCCGGGGAGCGGCCGGCCCGCCGACTTCAGTCAGGATGACCGCCAGGCCCGCGAGGACTGGCCAGCCGCCGAGCAGCCCCGGGCCAGGCGATCACGCCGGCCCTGCCCGCCACCGCGGCAGGTCGACGATGTACGCCACGCACAGGACGACCGCGATGCTGATCGCCGCCGCGGCCACCGTGTCGGTGAAGTAGTGCCGGTACAGGGCGATGACGGCGACGGCCACGGCGGCCGCGACGAGGAAGGCGGCCAGCGCGATCAGCAGCCGCACCGCCCTGCGCATCCGCGGCGCTTGGGTCATCACCAGCACGCACAGCACGGCGGCCAGGCTGAACAGCCCGCTGGCGTGCCCGCTCGGGAAGCTGACCCCGCTCGGGTAGCCCGGCGCGCCGGAGAGCCGCCGGTCCACGACCGGCTTGAGCAGCTCCGTCACCGCCGCCGCGGCCGGCACCGAGACGGCCGCGAGGACGGCCGCGCGGAACCTGCCCAGGACCAGGCACCCGGCCGCCAGCACCGCGGTGAGCACGATGACCCAGGCCGGATTACCGAGGTCGGCGATATCCCGCAGCGGCCGCCGCCGGGCCCAGGGCAGGACCCGGTGCACGGCGCCGTCCACCACCGAATCGGCCCAGCTCGGCCCGGTCCCGTGCCAGAACAAGACGATCATGACCAGGGTGGCCGCGACGCACAGGACACCGATGACCGCAGCCGCGGGCCGCGCGGCGGGCGGCAGCAGCGGCGACTGACGCCGGGCCGCGCGCTCAGACGTCTGCGGCCATGTGTCGGTGCGCACGCCGACATCCTAGGCCGGGTGCCCGGCGCGGCCGGAGTCCGGCGGCGGCCACCGCTCAGCCACCCTGATCAGCGTCTCGCTGCCGCCGGATCAGGCTCCGGACCGGGAAGCAGGACCCGGATCGGGACCAGGCGCCGGATGGCTGCTATCCGGCGGAGGCAGCGGCTGCCAGGTGATGGCGCGAACCGCCGGGACAGCCAGGACGGTCGCCGCGCTGAGGATTCCCCAGGCCGCGCCGAAGCCGAGCACCGTCCGGGCCCCGGCAACGGCCGCCACCGGCCCGGCCGCGGCGAAGGCGAGCGGCCCGAAGCAGACCCGGCTGGCCGCCGTTCGACGGGCACCTATCCCGCTATGACCCGGGGGGTGCGGAAGGGGGCCATGTCGAGCACGATCCGCGCGATAACGAGCGGTGGATCTGGTCGCAGCCCTGACGCGCTCCCCCGATGCCCGCCCGGCTAGCAGCGTCGGTGCGCGATCGCTGCTGTTACAGCGACAGTGGCTGCGCATCCACGTCGCTGAAAGTCCCGGCTAAGGCCGACCCCGCGGATTAAAACTGCTACTGATGTGGTCCGTGTGGCTGAAGAAACAAAAATGGACTCGCCGTGACCCGCAAGCTCGCGCACTTCCCTGATAGCCGCGGTCGGCCCCCCGCCTGCCGCGTATTTAAGCCGCGACGCCGACCTGGCGCTGGGCTGGATAGTGACCTTTATCACAGTGCTCGCCACCGCGGCAGCGCCCGGGACCGCAGCGTGCGCAGCCTGCCACGGCACTGCGGCGCTCGCCGGAGCCGGCACTGCGGCACTCGCCGGACCCGGCGGCCTCACGGCAGAACTCGTCTCCGCCGTCACCGCCGCTGCTCAGCCGCGCCATCGCGGTGACATGCCGACGGCGGCGCGCGCCCCAGTGAGCGCCCGCCGCCGCACCTGCCTGCTGATGGCATGCCGCCGTCAGGCAGCGCACTCCCGGCAGACAAGCTGGCTGCCGCGAGTCTCGGCAAGCTGGCTTCTGTGGTGCACAAGGAAGCAACTCGAGCACGTGAACTCGTCAGCCTGGCGCGGTATCACCCGGAATGAGAGTTCCTCATTGGACAGATCTGCCCCTGGCAGCTCCAGTGACTCCGCAACGTCGTCGGGGTCAATGTCAATCGCCGTCGACGACTTGTCCATCCGCCGCGCCTGAAGCTCCTGCAGGCTGTCCTCACTGATCTCGTCGTCCGTCTTCCTCGGGCTGTCGTAATCGGTAGCCATGTCGGCCCTTGCCCCTCCATCCCTACTAAGCCTCGTCGCGCGGATGTAACGCTCGGGAAGCCTTGGTTGTGCCCGATTCCGGCGGGGAATTCTGCCACGTCCCCGCGCGAGGTACACCTACCCCTCCCGACAAGCTTTCTCGTGTCGTGCTGGTCACCAATCCGCGGGCGAGAACGGAGCGGCACAATCACCCGCGAAGCGGCGCATCTGTCACATCAGCCCCGTCAGCCGGGCCGCGTGCCGGCCGTTAACTTCCCCGACAACGTGACGAGCTGGCACAAAAGTGCGTATAGTTACCCAACACACCATGTGATGCCGCATGATCACGCGGAGCCTGTCAATGCCCCACGTAACGCCGCTGCGGCCAGACGATCCTCGGCACGTCGGCCGGTACCAGCTCGCCGGTCGCATGAGCGGCATGCCCGGCACCGGGCCGACTTACCTCGGGGATGGCCCTGACGGCAGGCAAGTGACGATATCGCTGCTCGGCAGTGACTGGACGGATGATAGCGCGGCGCGGGACCGTTTCGCTGCCGAGGCGTCAGCAGCGAAGAGAGTCCAGCCATTCTGCGCCGCTCGCCTGCTGGACTCCGGCCTCGACAGCGGTCGCGCCTACCTGGTGCGGGAGTACGTAGCCGGGGCGTCGCTGCTCGAGCTGGTCTCGGCCGAGGGCGAGATGCGCCGCACTGACCTCGACGGGCTGGCCATCGGCATGGCCACCGGGCTCTTGTCGGTGCACGAGGCCGGGCTGGTGCACGGCTCCTTCGGCCCCGAGCACGTGATCATGAGCTCGTCGGGCCCGAAGGTGGTCGAGTTCGGGATCACGCCGCCGTACGGCATGGCGACGCCCGCCGCCGACATGCTCGCCTGGGCTCGCACGACCCTGTTCGCGGCCCTGGCCAGGCCCCCAGCCAGCATGTCCGACCTCGACGTCCTGCCGGCGCAGCTCCGCGAGGTCGTCACCGGGTGCCTGTCATCCGAGCCTGCGGAGCGACCGCTCACCCGCTCGGTGGTCGTCGAACTGCTCGGCGGCACGGAGCCATCCTCCGGCGCGCTGGCCGAAGGGGCCAGGCTGGCCGTCCACGCCGCCGCGGCGCCGCCGCTGCTGGCCGCCGGCCAGCAGCCGGGCCAGCATTACTGGCCGGAGGGACCGGCCCCGCTCGCACCGGGCCGGCCCGCGTCGCACTCCCCGATCGTGCGCCGTACCCGCCGGGGCCGGCCGGCAGACCATGAGGATCAGCTGCACGCTCCGGCCCAGCGGCAGCGCCAGGGCCAGCGGGAACGGCCGGCCCGGCGAGAACGGCCAGCTCAGTGGGAGCGGCCAGGGCAGCGGGAACGGCCAGGGCAGCGGACCGGGCCAGGTCCGGGCACAGCGGATCAGCGGAGCGCGCCCGAGCATCAGCGGCCGGGCGGCCGGCGGAGCGCCGCGATCATAACGGCTCTGGCCGTCGTCCTGATCACTGTCGGCCTGGTGGCGGTCCACGTGGATCAGGATCCCGGCGGCCAGCACGGCAAGCCGGCCTCGGCGCTGAGCAGCCCGGCATCTCGCACCGCCAGCTCAGGCCCGTCGTCCGGCCGCTCCGCGACGCCAGGACCGACAGTGCCCGCCACGCTGGCCGGAACCTGGGGCGGCGAGGTCACCCAGAATGAACCGGCTGACGTCTTCAACGTGCGGCTCGTGCTCTCCGAGGGATCTGCCGCCAGCACCATCGCCTACTCCGGCGCATCCTTCTCCTGCGCCGGCCAGCTGACCCCGACGGCCGGATCGGGCAGCACGCTGCGGCTCAGTCAGGGCATCGTGCAGGGCAACTGCGCGAATGGGGTGGTGACGATCGTCGCCACCGCGTCGGGGACGCTGGAATTCAGCTTCCGCGGCAACTCGGGGCCTGCTGCCACCGGCACGCTGATCCGCCAGTGACCTGGTCCGCGGGTAGCGGGCTCGCGGCCCGCCGGCCGGGCGGCTAGCCGTCCCGCTCCGGGTCCAGGCGGGCCAGCAGGTCGTGCAGCTCCGCGAACAGGCCCTGGCCGGCCGCCACCGTGATCGACTCGCCGGCCGGCCGCCCCGCCAGTCCGGCCACCTCGGCGCCTGCCTCACGCGCGATCAGGCTGCCGGCCGCGATGTCCCAGTAGTGCACGCCGCGCTCGTAGTAGCCGTCGACCCGCCCCGCCGCTACCGAGCACAGGTCGAGCGCGGCTGACCCGGCCCGCCTGATATCGCGCACCCGCGGCAGCACCTCGGCTACGACCTGGCCCTGCCAGCGGCGGCGGCCCGACTCGTAGCCGAAGCCGGTCGCCACCAGGGCGTCAGCCAGCCGGACGCCGGTATTGCAGGCCAGCCGCTGCGGGCCGTCCAGCCAGGCCGACCGCAGCCACGCGCCGCCGCCGGCGGTCGCGCTGTAGAGGCTGCGGTGCAGCGGCGCGCAGACCGCTCCGGCCACCACTGTGCCGCCCACCTCAGCGGCAATGCTGACCGACCAGTCCGGCAGGCCGTAGAGGTAGTTAACGGTGCCGTCCAGCGGGTCCACGATCCATCGCACGAGCGCCCCGGTGCCGGTCTGGCCGCCTTCCTCGCCGAGCATCGAGTCGTCCGGCCGCTCGGTCGCCAGGCGGCGCCTGATCAGCTCCTCGGCCGCCCGGTCCATCTCGGTCACCACGTCCGTCGGGCTCGACTTCGTCTGCACCACATGCACCTGCCCGCGCCGGGTCCAGAGCATCTCGCCCGCCTCCTGCGCCAGCGCGCAGGCCAGCCCGGCCAGCCCGGCCAGCTCGGCCGGGTCGGGCTCGCTCATCCCGCGGCCCGCGGCCGGGCGGCGCCGAGCCGGCAGCATCCGTCCCGGCAGAAATCGGGGGCAGGCCCCGGGGTGCCGAGGACCCTGGGCCGTGCCCCGGACATCCGCTCGGCGACCAGCTCACTGACCATCGAGACGAAACGGGGATCGGTGCCCGGTGTCGCCGCGCGGGCAAACGGCAGCCCGAGCCGGGCCGCGGTCTGCGCGGCCTCGGTGTCCAGGTCGAACCTGACTTCCATGTGGTCGCTCACGAAACCGATCGGGACCACCACGGCGGCTCGCCCGCCGCGGTCGGCCAGCTCGGTCAGGGATTCGCTGATGTCGGGACCGAGCCATGGCTGCGAGGGCGGCCCGCTCCGGCTGCAGTAGGCCAGCTGCCAGTGCTCGCGGCCAAGCCGCTCCGCGACCAGCCCGGCCACCTCGGCCAGCTGCGCCGGATACGCTCCGCCGCGCGGCCCGCTGGCCTCGGCCATGGCCGTCGGCACGCTGTGCGCGACGAAGACGAGCTCGTAGTCGTCTTGCGCGGGGGCAGGCAGCGTCTGGGCGGCCGCAGCCACCGCGGCGGCGAACGGCTCCACGAACCCCGGATGGCTGAAGTAGGGCCGGAGCTTATCGACCTGCGGGGCGGACGGCCCGACCTGCGCGCGGGCCCGATCGATGTCGTCGAGGTACTGGCGGCAGCTGGAGTAGGAGCTGTACGCCGAGGTGACGAACGCCAGCGCCCGGCTGACCCCGTCGGCTGCCATCGTGGCTAGCGTGTCCGCCAGGTAGGGCTGCCAGTTCCGGTTGCCCCAGTAGACGGGCAGATCGATGCCGGCGGCGGCGAAGTCCTTCTCGATGGCCGCCAGCAGCTCGCGGCACTGCTGGTTAATCGGGCTGACCCCGCCGAACTGGTAGTAATGCTCAGCGACCCGGGCCAGGCGCTCATCCGGTATCCCGCGGCCCGCCGTGACATTCCGCAGGAACGGCAGGACGTCGCCGGGGCCTTCCGGCCCCCCGAAGGAGACAAGCAGGAACGCGTCGCAGGGCGGCATGCCTCTATCCAATCAGCCGGGCCGGCCGCACTGGCCAGTGCCTGATCTTGGCCAGTGCCTATCTGGCTAGCCGCTCATCTGGCCGGTGACTCAGTGATAGTCGGCCGCGTACTCGGCAGCGAGGCCGAGTACCTCGCGCACGTACCAGCCGGCGTGGTTGTAGTCGAAGATCGCGTTGTACAGCGAACTGCCGCCGGCCGCGGCGCCATCCGCGCACAGCAGCCGGGCAGCCGAGGGCACCGCGTCGTAGGGGTTCAGCACGTTCGGCGGCCCGGTCTGGCCGAACCCGTCGATGCCCCATACCGCCCAGGTGGACGGCAGGAACTGCATCGGGCCCAGGGCGCCGGCGGTGGACGGGCCCTCGTTGGTGCCGTCCGCGCTCTCGATCTGGCCGATCGCGGCCAGCACGGTCCAGGACAGGCCCGGGCAGTACCTGGCCGCGGATGCCTGGAACAGCTGCAGGTAGCTGGCCGGCAGCGTGCCGGACGGCACCGGGCTGCTGACCGGAAGCTGCTCGCTGCGCAGGGTCTCGATCTTGCCGGCCGGGCCAAGCACGGCACTGACCGCTCTGGTGAGCGTGGCCAGGCTGGCGCCAGGAGCGCTGATCAGCGCGGCGACATGCCGGACCAGGCCGAGCCTGGCTGACATGGCCTGATTAACCAGCAGGTCAATACCGGTGACGCCGAGCCTGGCCGACGCACCGAAGGTGACCACCTGTGTCGTGCCGCCAGCGAGCTTGTAAGCAGCGCCGGGCCGCAGCCGCAGCTGCTGGCTGGCGGTGGCCGAGGCGACGAAGTCGCCGCGGCTCAGCGCCGCCCAGAAAGCATTGTCGGTGGCCGTCCGGAGTGGTACCCAGGACCGGAAGGTGGACGGGTCAACCCCGATCACGTTGACTGACCGGCCCCCTGCGGTAATCCTCGCGCCGTCAAAGGTGATCATCTGGCGCACGCCGCTGATCGCCTGCAGCCTGGCGACCTGCCGGCTCGTGAGGCCGTTGGGTGCCACCACGAGCAGGTCAGGCAGGACGATCTGGCGGTAGACGCTGCCGGCGACCCGTGCGCCGCCCCGGCTCCCGGCGGCCTGCCCGGCGCCGGTGGCCGCCGCGTGGTCCGAGACCGCGACGGGGACAGCGGCCGGGTCCGCCCAGCCGGCCGCGGACGAGTGTGACGCCGACCGCCCGGTGGAGGGATGTGAGGCTGCCCCGGCGGCGGCCGGAAGGCCGGAAGTCGCGCCCAGGCCGACGATCGCGACGGCGCTCAGGGTGGCCGCGCTGCGGGCCCGGGGTATGCCGAACCGCCGGCCGGAGGTGGCGCGTAGCAGCGCGGCGAGGCGTCCCATGATGTATCAACCCTAACGTCCCCCGCTCTCCGGTAAAGCAACCCTGGCTGAACGTCAGGAACACCGGACCTGACTGCGGGCGTCCTCATCAGGTCAGGCGATGGCCGGACTTCGGGCGATCCGCCGCCCCGATCAGCGTTCATCCGGCGATGGCGCCGCCGCGGCCAGGGCAGGCCGTCCCGGCGCGCGGAAAATCTGTTGACCTGTCCGGATAGCGTGGCTCTGGAGGTCAGCGCGCTCATGACGGAGGTTCGCACCGGGCAGGACCAGGACCGGATCGGCGACGGGAGTACCGGCCAGGACCGAACCAGCCAGCGCAGGGCGGGGCCCGGACGAGCGGGCGGACGAGGGCGCGAGCAGGAGCCGCAGCCAGGCGGCAACGCCTACGTCGCCCTGCTCCGCTCGCCGGGGGCGCTCCGCTTCTCGGCGGCCGGCGCGCTCGGCCGGATGCCGATGGCCATGTTCGGCCTGGGGACCATCCTGCTCATCGCGGCGGTCACCGGGCGCTACGGGGCAGCCGGTACGGTGGCCGCCGCCGGCTCGGTCGGCTACGCGATCTGCGCGCCGCAGATCGGCCGGCTAGCGGACAGGTTCGGCCAGCGCCGCGTGCTCAGGCCGCTGACGCTTGTCTTCGCGGCGAGCTCGATCGCGTTCATCGCCGCGGCCCAGGCGCGCGCGGCCCTGTGGCTGCTGCTGGTCACCGGCGCGCTGGCCGGCGCGTCGATGCCAGGGCTGGGCTCAATGGTGCGGGCCCGGTGGAGCACGCTGCTGGCCGGCTCAGGCCGGATGCACACCGCGTTCGCGCTGGAGTCCGTCATCGACGAGATGATCTTCATCGTCGGCCCCGCGCTCGTCACGCTGCTCGCGACGGAGGTGCGGCCTGCCGCCGGTACGCGCTCGGCAGTGCCGTCGGCGGCCTCTGGTACGGATCGCGGACCTGGCGGGCGCCGCTGGAGCGCCGGTTTGCCATCACCCTCTGCCTGACCGTGACGGGCGTCGGCACGTTCTGGGCGCAGCCGGGCCTGCTCTCGCTCGTGCTCGGCATCTTCTTCTGCGGCCTGACCATCTCCCCGACGCTGATCGCCGGCTACAGCCTGGTGGAGCGCCAGGCGCCCGCCGCGCGGCGGACCGAGGGCATGACCTGGCTGTCGTCGACGATTTCCGTTGGCGTGGCCGGCGGCGCGGCGATAGCCGGGCACATCATCGACTCCAGCGGCCCGAGCTGGGGGTACGTGTTCGCGGCAGGCTGCGGGAGCGCCGCAGCGGCTGCCTGCCTGCTGGGGATCAGCAAGCTTCGGGCGACGGATGAGGCGCAAGCGGCACAATGGGTTGATGCGGAGCCATAGCAGCTCAACCGGCATCCCGGCGCAGTGGCAGAACTGGGCGGGCAACGTCACAGCGCGACCGCGCCGGGTGGCCTCGCCGGGCACGGCGCAGGAGGTGGCCGACGAGGTGCGCCGGGCCGGCGCTGACGGCCTGACCGTCCGGATGACCGGCACCGGCCACTCGTTCACGCCGGCCGCCGTGACCGACGGCGTAATGCTCCGCCCTGGCCGGCTGACGGCCATCAGGTCGGTGGACGCTGCGGCCGGGCTCGTCACGGTCGAGGCAGGCTGCCCGCTGCAGGTCCTGAACGCTGAGCTGCTGGCCCGCGGCCTGGCCCTGGCCAACATGGGCGACATCCAGGTGCAGACGGTGGCCGGCGCCATCCAGACCGGCACTCACGGCACGGGGCGTGACATCGGCGGTATCGCCGCCCAGGTGGCTGCGCTCGAAGCTCGTCCTCGCCGACGGCAGCATCGTCACCTGCTCGGCCGATTCGCCGGCCAGCTCGCCGGCCGCGCTCGCCGCCCGCACGGGCGGTGCCAGCCTGTTCGATGCCGCCCGGGTCGGGCTGGGCGCGCTCGGCGTGATCACCGCGGTGACGTTCCGCGTGGTGCCCGCCTTCCTGCTGGAAGCGCGCGAGGAGCCGATGCAGTGGGCTGATGTCATCAGCAAGCTGGATGAGCTGACCGGCGACAACGAGCACTTCGAGTTCTTCTGGTTCCCGCATAGCGAAGGCTGCCTGACCAAGCGGAACAACCGCGCCAGCGGGCCGCCGCGACCGCTGCCCCGCTGGCGGTACTGGCTGGATGACGAGTTCCTGTCCAACACCGTGTTCGGGGCGACCTGCTACCTGGGCCGCCTCCTGCCGGCCGCCATTCCCGTCGTGAACGGCGCCGCGGCCAGAGCGCTCGGATCACGCAGCTACGTGGACGCCGCCTACCGGGTGTTCACCAGCCCGCGGCGGGTGCGCTTCAAGGAACAGGAGTACGCCGTGCCGCGCTGCGCGCTCGCTGATGTGCTGGCCGAGGTCCGCTCCCTCTTCACCCGCCGTGACTGGCGGATCAGCTTCCCGATCGAGGTCCGGGTCACGCCCCCGGACGATGCGTGGCTGTCCACCGCTTACGGCCGCGACACCGCCTATATCGCCATCCACGTCTTCCATTCAGCACCGCATGAGGAATACTTCAGGGATGTCGAGGCGGTCATGACCGCGGTCAGCGGCCGGCCGCACTGGGGCAAGATGAACACGGCCAACGCGGACTACCTGGCGGGCGTCTATCCAAGGCTCTCGGACTTCACCGCGCTGCGTGACGCTCTCGATCCTGAGCGCAGGTTCGGCAACCAGTACCTGACCCGTGTTCTCGGATCCTGAGGGCCGGTGAGCGCGGGCAGTGACGGGGCGGCTAGTCTCGCTGCATAGTGGCATAGCCAGCCGGGAATCACCCTCAGGCGGTCCCGGCCAGCCGGGCGGTAGCGTGGCAGCGCGGCGGTCCGCCGCAGCGGCGCAGGAGGTATCCGATACGGCGCACGGCAGAGTTGTGAGGAGCCCTCGCCGAGGGCAGTGACCGGGCACTGAGCGGCCTGTTGAGGACGCCCCCCAGGAAGCGGAGCCATGGGAGAACAGCAGGTTGAGGCGACCGCCACGGGCGGCCAGCTGAATGGTCATGGCGCAGCGCGGGCCAGGCGTCCGTCGCTGCGCGGCGGTGAGCCTGCTCAGAACCGGGAACTCGGCCGGCAGGGCCAGCGCACGGTACGCAAGCTGCTGGAGGCCGGCATCGCGGAATTCGATGAGCGCGGCTTCCAGGCCGCCAGGGTCGATGACGTGGTCCGCAAGGCCAACACCTCGCACGGCACCTTCTACCTCTACTTCGCTAACAAGGACGACCTGCTCAAGACGCTGATGCGGGACGCCCTGCACGACATGGCCGGGATCACCGATGACTTCCCCGTCGTCACCCGCAACGAGGCCGGCAAGGCGGCACTGCGCGCCTGGGTCAGCAAGTTCTGCGATGTATATGCCGCGCATGGGACCGTCATCCGGATCCTGAGCCAGGCCGAGGTCGTGGGCGAGGAGGTCTACGGCGAGGGGCTGCAGCAGATGTTCCGCCTGGCCGAGGCGATCACCCTGGGCATGACGGCGGGCGCCACGGTGACGTCCGGCGCGGGCCAGGAGGACGGCCGGGGCGTGCTGGCCGAGCACGCCGAGCTGACGGCCGTCGCCTGCCTGATGATGCTGGAGCGAGTGAATTACCTGTTCAGCGTCGAGGTCCGGCTGCCCAGGGAAGAGATGGTGGATCGCCTCAGCGCGATCATCTACGCCGCCTTCGCGTCATCCTGACCTGATCGAGGCGACGGCGGCGAGCGCCCGCCGGGCGGCCGGCACGTCGTGCACCCGGAACACCCGCGCGCCCAGCCAGGCGCTGACCGCCAGTGCCGCTGTCGTCCCCTCGCCGCGCTGGTCCGGCGGCAGCCCGAGTGTCTCGCCGATGAAGTCCTTGTTCGAGACCGCGACCAGGACCGGCCAGCCGGTGCTGATGAACTCGCCCAGCCTGCGGGTGATCTCGAGCGAGTGCCAGGTCGTCTTGCCGAAGTCATGCGCCGGGTCGATGAGGATGCGGTCCGGATCGACGCCGGCCGCCACCGCCCGGCCGGCCTCGGCCGTGACCTGGCTGATGATGTCGGCGGCCACGTCGTCGTATCCGGGCCGGTGCGGGCCGGTGCGGGGCATCAGGCCGCCCGCGTGCGAGCAGACCAGGCCGATGCCGCGCCGGGCCGCGACATGGGCGAGAGCCTGGTCGACTCCTCCCCACACGTCGTTCAGCAGGTCAGCTCCCGCGTCGGCGACCGCGGCGGCCACCTCGGACCGCCACGTATCGACGCCGATGACCAGGTCCGGGTAGCGCACGCGGACCGCGGCGACCAGGCCCGCCACCCGCCTGATCTCCTCGGCCGTGTCCACCTCGTCGCCGGGGCCGGCCTTGACGCCGCCGATGTCCACGATGTCGGCGCCGGCTGCCACGGCCCGCTCGACGGATCGCAGCGCGGCGCTGAACTCGAAGGTCGCCCCGCGGTCGAAGAAGGAGTCGGGAGTGCGGTTGATCACGGCCATGACCGCATAGTCGCCGGGCGGCCAGTCCCGCTGGCGCAGCCGAAGTGTCCGCGGCGTTGTCACCGGGAGCAGGATAGGCCACGGCCGCCGGCAGGCGCACTTACCGCCGCCCGGGCGCGCTTGCCGCCGCCCGCCCGGCCGCACCGGGCCGGCGGGCGGGCGGCCGGGACAGCAGTCGGGGCAAGGCGGGCAGGCCGGCCAGGGCAGGGCAGGCGGAGCCGGGCGGGCGACCAGCCAGCCGGGCGTGACCAGCCGCCCGGACGGGGCAGAATCGAAGGCGTGCGATTTCTTACCGAGCCAGCTCATGACCTGACCTACAGCGACGTCTTCCTCGTGCCCAGCCGGTCGGCCGTCGCCTCCAGGCTGGACGTCGACCTCGCGACGCGCGACGGCAGCGGCACCACCATCCCGGTGATCGTGGCGAACATGACCGCGGTGGCCGGCCGCCGGATGGCCGAGACGGTTGCCCGCCGCGGCGGGCTGACCATCCTGCCCCAGGACATTCCGGTCGACGTGGTCGCTGAGGTCATCTCCTGGGTCAAGGGCCGCGACCTGGTGCACGACACCCCGCTGACCCTCGGGCCCACGGCGACTACCGGGCATGCGCTGAGCCTGCTGCCCAAGCGCGCGCACGGCGCGGTCATCGTGGTCGATGCCGACGGCCGGCCCGTCGGCGTGGTCACCGAGGCCGACTGCCACGGCGTGGACCGCTTCACTCAGCTGAGCCAGGTCATGTCCGCCGACCCGCTGACCCTGCCGGCCGGGATCGCCCCCGAGCAGGCCTTCAACCTGCTGCATGAGGGACGGCACCGGCTCGCGCCGGTGGTGGACGAAACCGGCCGCTGCGTCGGCATCCTGACCCGGACCGGGGCGCTGCGGGCCACGCTGTACGAGCCGGCCGTCGACGCCCGCGGCAGGCTGCGGATCGGCGCGGCCCTCGGCATCAACGGCGACGTGGCCGGACGGACGAAGCTGCTGCTCGATGCGGGCGCCGATCTCCTGGTCGTGGACACGGCCCACGGCCACCAGGAGAAGATGCTGCAGGCCCTGCGGGCAGTCCGGGAAGTCGGGCCGCAGGTGCCGGTGGCGGCCGGCAACGTCGTCACCGCCAGAGGAGTCGCTGACCTGGTGGGGGCGGGCGCCGACATCGTCAAGGTGGGCGTCGGGCCGGGCGCGATGTGCACCACCAGGATGATGACGGGCGTCGGCCGCCCGCAGTTCAGCGCGGTGCTGGAGTGCGCGGCCGAGGCGCGCAGGCTCAGCGCGCACGTGTGGGCGGACGGCGGCGTCCGGCATCCGCGCGATATCGCGCTCGCGCTCGCGGCTGGCGCCGGCAACGTCATGATCGGCTCCTGGTTCGCCGGCACCTGCGAGTCCCCCGGTGACGTCTTCCGTGACGCCGACGGGCGGCTGTACAAGGAAAGCTTCGGGATGGCATCGGCGCGGGCCGTCCGGCTCCGCACGGCAGCCGACTCGCCTTTCGACCGGGCCCGCAAGGAGCTCTTCGAGGAGGGCATCTCCAGCTCCCGCATGTACCTGGACCCGCAGCGGCCCGGCGTCGAGGACCTGCTCGACGCGATCACCGCGGGCCTGCGCAGCGCCTGCACGTACGCGGGCGCCGACACCATCGACGGCCTGCACCAGCGTGCCGTCGTCGGCGTGCAGGGCGCCGCCGGGTACACCGAGGGCATGCCGCTGCCGGGCGGCTGGTAGCTGTCACGGGTCATCCGTGATTCCCGCGGCGCGCACGCAGGCCGCCCGATCCCGGCGACCCCGGCGGCCGATGACCTGCCGGCCCGGCAGCCGGGCGGTACCGGCCTCAGCCGTTCCTGCCCGCTCTCGCCAGCTCTGCCCTCGCGGCGGCGATCCCGCGCCCGCTCGCGCCCGGCGGTGCCTGTCCCCGCGCCCGTCACGCCGCGGCCCTTGCCGCGCTGCCCGGCGGTCATCCTGATTTCCGCGAAACCGTCATGTGGGTGACCGAGGTCCCCGGGGAACATGACATACGACCGTGATGAACGGGACAACCGCGGGAGACGCTGATGCCGGGAGTGTGCAGTACCCCCGGAACGGATAACGAGAGGGGGGGCGGACATGACACGTAGTGAGATCCACCGGGAGGCGATGCTCCGCCATCTTGGCGTTACCTACTACGAATCGCTGCACGGCACTGCCACTGCCGCCGACGTGTCCAGGGCGCTCCTTTCCGTTGAAAGCCAGACGTGCCAGCTTCCGGCGGCGCGGCCCGCAGCCGCGCCGGTGCCCGCCGGCCCGCAGCCCGGCAGCGAGCAGAAGCAACAGCATCAGCACCAGCAGCAGCATCAACAGCATCAACACCACCACCAGCAGCAGCAGCAGCACGAACGGTGGCATCACCGGGTGCGCGACGTCATGACGACCTCGGTGGTCACCGTTGGCCGGATGACCCCGTACAAGGAGATCGCTGCCCTGCTGGCGGAGCACAAGATCAGCGCGGTGCCGGTGCTGAGCGTGGGCCGGCACGTGGCCGGGGTGGTGTCGGAGGCTGACCTGCTCAGCGTGCATGACATGCGGGCGCGCGAGGCACGGCTCGAATCAGGCAGCCGCCTGTACTGGCCCGCCGGCAACAAGAAGCACTGGGGCCTCACGGCTGAGGATCTGATGACCTCGCCGGCCGTCACGATCCACCCCGATGCCACGCTGCGCGGCGCCGCGAGGCTGATGAACAGCCGCCGCCTCAAGCGGCTGCCCGTGGTCGAGGCCGGCGACCGGCTGATCGGCGATCCTGGGGTTGGCGGCCGGCTGGTCGGGATCGTGAGCCGCTGCGACCTGCTGAGCGTCTTCCTCCGCCCGGACGAGGACATCGCCAGGGAGGTCATCGCCATGCTCACCCAGGTCCTGCTGGCGGACCCGGCCCGGGTCACGGCCCGGGTCCGGGGCGGGGTCGTGACGCTCGCGGGCCAGCTCGGGCCCGCCGGGCAGGCTGACCTGCGTACCGCAGCCATCCGGCTGACCTGGGACATTGACGGCGTGGTGGACGTGGTGAACAAGCTCGGCGCGGTCAGCTCGCCGGCGCTGCCCGAGCCGGAGCCCGGCCTGCCGCCCTCCGCCGACACGCTGCCGGGCCGCGAGGAGATCGTGGCCAACGCCTACGACTTCGCCGAGCAGATGCTGTCCTCGCAGCGGAAGTTCGCCGAGACCGTGCTCGAGGCAACCGAGCCGCTGCTGGGCAGCTGACGCCCGGCGCCCGGCAGGGCAGCGCGGGAGGGCAGGCAGGGCAGGCGGCCAGCGCCGGGGGGATGGCAGGGAGGGAGGGCGGGCTGGCTTAGCAGCCCTGCTTCCTCAGCCGGACGGGCCCGCGAACTGGGCCTGGCTACCGACCGTCCTGCCGCTTATCTTGTGTAGTACCCAGGGTGAACGCCAGGAGGCCGTGATGGGTCATCGCGCTGTCCGCACGGTCATGACGGCCGATGTCACCACGGTCACCGAGGACGCGCCGTTCACCGAGGTGGTCAGCGCCCTGGCCCGGCGCGGCGTGAGCGCGCTCCCGGTCCTGGACGGCCAGGGCCGGATCGCTGGTGTCGTCTCCGAGGTGGACTTGCTCCGCAAGGAGGAGTTCCAGGCTGACCCGAGCGCGAGCAGGCTGCCGCGCTGGGGACGCCGGGACCGCCGGGCGCGGGCCCACGGCCTGACCGCGAAGGAGCTGATGACGGCACCGCCCGTGACCATCAGCGAGGACGCCAGCATCGTCGCGGCAGCCAGGGAACTGGACCGTCACCACGTCCGCCACCTGGTCGTCACCGATGCGGCCGGGCGGCTGGCTGGCATTATCAGCCCCCGTGACCTGCTCAAGGTCTACCTGCGCCCGGACAGCGAGATCCGGGACGAGATCATCCGCGACGTGATCACCGGGTACCTCGGCACGGATCCGGCCCGGGTCAGCGTCGTCGTCGCTGACGGCGTGGTGACCATGAGCGGCGAGGTCGAGCACAAGAGCATGGTCGGGCTGGCCTTCAGGATGGCCCGCTCCGTGGACGGCGTCGTGGACGTCACCGGCCAGCTTGCCTACGCCATCGACGACGGCCATTTCCCGCCGGTCCTGGACGCGGCTGACCCGGCACGCGCTGACCGGTGAGGCCGGCCAGCCGCCGGCAGCCGGCCGCGCCGGCCCCTCACAGTGCGCCGGCACCCCATTGGGCCGACCAGTGCACCGTCAGCACCGCTACCAGGATGCCGCCGGCCAGCGAGGCCCCGAGCAGCAGCCACCTGGCGGCGCCGCCGGGAATGGCGGCGGACGCCCTGGCACGGCCCTGCAGCAGCAGCCTGGGCAGCCGGGGCGCATAGGCCAGCACGTGGATGGTCATCACGCCGAACCACAGGATGAAGGATGCCTTGTGCAGCAGCAGCCACGGGCCGCGCCCGGCCGGCCCTGCTACGGCCAGCATGACGCCTGACCCGAGCACGCCGGCCGAGGTGAGGATGACCAGCGGGCCGATCAGCCGGAGCAGCGGCGCGGGCGGCCCCTTGCGGACGTAGGGCACCGAGCCGGCGTAGTAGCGGAAGAAGCGGTAGAGGGTCGAGCCGATCTTCAGTGCCACCGGGCCGATCAGCAGCATGCCCAGCAGGAAATGCAGCGCGAGGAGGTGGTGAATGGAGAGGATCGTCAGGTCCTCGGCCGCGAATCCGGCCAGCAGGACGGCACCGGTCATGGCGGTCAGCCGCTCGTTGCCCTCGGGCCCGCTGCCCGGCCGGATGTCCCTGCGATGCTGCGGCACCGCTCGTAGTGCCGGCTTGCCCTTCTGCACGGTCAATGCTGGCTTGCCTTTCTGGAAGAGTCCTGGTCAGCCCGCCGGGAAGATCCCTGATCGGCGCGGCCGCGGGTCAGCCGGAGCGCGAGGGTCGGGCATGCCCGGACGGCGCGGCGCGCATGCGCGGCCAGGCCGGCCGGGACGCTGCCGGGAAGAATCGGGTACCCCCACTCATCCAGCTCGATGAGCTCGGGCAGCAGGTCGGCGCACAGTCCGTGCCCGGTGCAGGCGATCGGGTCGATGGTCAGCCGCAGCGTCATCGCCACTCCCCCTCCGCCCACGGCCGCGGGATCGGGAGCATGGCCGCCCGGCGCTGACCCCGGTACGCGGTCAGGCATGGCCGCCGCTGGGCGTGCGCGTGCGCGTCCGCGGCGAAGGCGGCCAGCGCGGATGAGGCCATCCGGACCGCGCCGTCAGGATGCCGGCAGGCGCCGCGGCCGGAGATCTGCGCGAACCTGCGCTGCAGCCGGCCGAGCGGATCGCCCTCGGGCCGGCCGCTGGCGAGCTGCGACAGGTCATCGGCGATGGCCGGGAGGCCGAACATGCACGGGCCGCACTGCTGGGCGCTCTGCCCGGCCAGGTAGCCGAGGATGCGCGCCGCCTCGGCCAGCCCGCAGCCGCCCGGCGGCAGCGCGACCAGTACCCCGGTGCCGGGCGATCCGCCAGGCCGGAGCCCGGCGCTGCTGAACGGCAGGCCGCCGACGGCCCGGAGCTGATGCCAGGTGCCGAAATAGCCGCCGATCAGGACGGCCTCGCAATCGGGGTGCACCCCGGCCAGCGAGAGCACGTCAGCGATAGCCGTGCCCACCTCGATCTCGTACACGCCCGGCTCCGCGACCGCCCCGGACACCGTGGACAGCATCGTGCCGGGGGCCTCCGCCGGCCCGGCCTCGCGGAACCAGGCAGACCCGTACCGGGCGATGAGAGCCACGTGCGCCAGCGTCTCCACGTTGTCGATCAGCGTGGGGCGCCGCCGGACGCCGCGCTCGAAGGGCCGGGGCGGCGTCAGGGTCGGCCTGGCCTCGCCGCCGTTCAGCCAGTGCACGAGCGAGGTTTCCTCGCTGGCCACATAGTGATGCGGCAGGCCATGCAGCTGCACCGGGATGGCGTCGAGCCCGGTGCGGTGACGCTCACTGACGGCCGCCAGCACGACATCGGCCAGCCACTCCCTGGTCCGGGGCAGGCAGATGTGCACGACGTTCGCCCCGACGGACTCAGCGGCGAGCACCGCCCCGTCCAGCACCAGGTGCGGCGCCCTGGCCAGCAGCGCCTGGTCCTTCTCGCTGGCCGGCTCGCTTTCCATGCCATTGGCGACGACCACCGCGGTGCCCCGCCGGGCCGCGACCGCCCGCATCTTGATCCCGGTGGGGAAGCCGGCGCCGCCCCGCCCGGTCAGGCCAGCGGAGGTGACGGCATCGGCCAGGGCCGCCCGCCCGTGCCGCCCGTGGCGGAGCTGCGGCAGCGGCCCGTATCGCCCGGCATGCTCCCGCAGGCTCGCCGGCAGGCCGGTCTCCTGCCAGCCGACCGTCAGCCTGGCCGTCAGGCCGTCACCGGCCAGGCGGGCGGCACCGGGCTGCTCGCGCGCGCTCATGCCGAGCCCTCCGGCTGGACGACCAGCTGCCCGGACGCACGGCTCCCGCTGACCACCAGCGTCATCTCGGCCTTCTCGGCCTGCCCGGCCGGACTGCGCAGGGCGGCCGTCAGCTGCTCCCCGCGCAGCAGGGTCACCGGGCCCGCGTAGGAGGCGGCCCCCGGCGCGCCGATCCGCACAGTGCCGCTGGACAGGTCGATGCCCGTCCCGTCCGGCCTGCCGCGCAGCACGATCGTCAGGTCCGTGCCTGGCTGGCCGGTGGTCTGCGCGGTGACCGTCATGATCTCTCCCCCGCCTGGCCGGGCATGGGCCACCGTGACCCGGCCGGTGAAAACGGACGCGGCAGAGCGCGTGCCCGGGGCAGCGCCGGCTGATTCACCGAGCAGCGCCACCGGCGTTCCGGCTCGCCGCGCCCAGCCTGCCTGCAGCGGGCCGGCGACCGCGAAGATCACCGTCGCGAGCGGCACCGCGATCGTGGCGGCCATGGCGGCTGCCCGGCCGGGGCCCGGCCGGGCCAGCAGCAGCCGCCACCAGGTGGCGGCGGCCACCACGAGCACGCAGGCCGCGTCCAGCGCGAGCAGCCAGGAGAGCTTGCTGTCGGTGCCGGTGCCGAGCCCGTGCCAGAGCGCGATCGGCCAGGAGGCGTAGGCCAGCCAGTGCACGCCGCGCCACGCCCGGTACGGCAGCCGGTCCCGCAGCAGGCTGGTCACCGCGAGCGCCAGCAGCAGGTCGAAGGCGATCGTGCCGAGCCCGAGCCACAGGGTCCGGTAGGACGAGCTGAACGGGATGACAGCGGAGACAATGCTGATGGAGGTGAAGCTGTCCAGCACCGTGGTCAGCACGTGCACGGCCACGAACGCCACTACCAGCAGGGCGATGTTCCTGTGCAGGCCGGCGGTGATGACCCGGGGCCAGCGGGGCGAGGTGAACCGCGCGGTCCCGGCCACGCCGAGTGCCACCGTGATGGTGAGCAGGACCAGGGCTACCACGCCGGTCGCGCGGGTCGCGTACCAGAGCGGGCTCGGGCCGCCACCGGCCGCCAGCAGGTGACTGGCGGCCGGACGGCTGGCGGCGAGCAGATGGCCGACAGCCGGATAGTGACGGGCAGCAGCCGGCGTCAGCCGCGCCGCCTGGCCGGACAGGCTGAGCATCCGGTCACGACCCGCCGGAGGAAACCACGGGCGGGGCCGGCGGACTGGCAGGCGGCGGCGGCGTGCTGGCGGGCGGCTGGGCCGGCGGTGCCAGGGTGCGGTGATGACGCGGCAGCGGCCGCGAGGCAGCTGCCGAGGCCCCGGCCGACGCCGTGGCGGCGGACGGCGCGGCGGCGGACGGCGCCGCGGCGGACGGCGCCGCAGTCGGCGGCGATCCGGCCGGGCGGCTCGCGCTGATCCTGGCGTGACCGGGCAGAGCCTGGGCAAAGGCGGTGCCCAGGCCCAGGGAAGCCGCCACCGCGCCGCCGGCTATCCACACCGACAGCGCGCGGACCCGGATGAGCCTGCTGTCCCGGCGCGCCGTGGCGCTGTGGACTGGCTCTGGCATGACTGGCTTCATCCTTCCTGCTGGCAGATGGCGCTGCCCCGGGGACCCCCGTCGTCCCCGGGGCAGCCCCCGCGGGTTTCCGGCCGGATCCGGACTGGATCCGGCACGAAAGTGCTCGCCGCCAGCGCCGGCCCCGGGAGGACGCCTGCCCGCGGGCAGCACCTGGCGGCGAGCTCTTCGCATCACAGCTTGCCCAGCGGCGTACGCGAGACCGGTTCAGGAAACGTTCAGAACCAGTAAATACGGGTCAGCCTTCCGGGTGATTTCCGAGAAGATGATCTTCCCTGAGGGTCACCGGCGGGGCTGGCGTCCCGCTGCCGGGCGTTAACCCGCCGCCGCCATGGGCCGGGCCGCCCAGGCCGCGGGCCGGGGAATCCGGGCTGCGGGCCGGGCCGCCCAGGCCGCGGACCGGGGAATCCGGGCTGCGCGGCGCTCCACCGGAGCGACCGCCCGGAGCCGCGCGGCGCTGGCCCCGGTCGCGCGGCGCGGCCGGTAGCTCGATGGTGACGGTGAGGCCGCCGCCGGGAGTGTCCGACAGCGTGGCGGAGCCGCCGTCGGAGACCACCAGCCGGTCCACGATGGCCAGCCCGAGCCCGGTCCCGCCCGAGGTGCTCACGGCGAACCGGCGGAAGGCGAGCCGCCGCTGCTGCGCGGTCATGCCGGGGCCGGTGTCAGCCACCACGATCCGGGCCCGGCTGCCCGCCGCGGCCGCGCTGATCCGGATGATGTCCCCGGCACCGACCGCGTCGAGCGCGTTGGCCAGCAGGTTGTCCAGGATCTGCTCCAGGTGCCCGGCGCCGGCCCTGGCGCCGACCGGCTGGAGATCATCCGTTTCGAGCGTGACGTCCCGCTCTTCGGCCGCAGGCCGCCATGCCGCCACCCGGTCCCTGATCACCGCATCCACGGCGACCTGAACCGGGGCAGCCGTGATGTTCTCCGCCCGCGCGACCGCCAGCAGCCCGTTCACCAGCCGGGTCAGCCGGGTGATCTCCTCCTGCGCACCGGCCAGCTCGGCCGCCACCCGCTCATCGGAGTCCTGCGCGAGCAGGTCGAGCCGCAGCCGCAGAGCCGCGAGCGGCGTCCTGAGCTGGTGCGATACGTCCGCCATGGTCACCTGGTGGCCGTGCACGAGCGCCTCAAGCCTGGCTGCCATCCGGTTGAAATTGGCCGCCAGCCTGCGGACTTCGGGCGGCCCCTGGCCGGCCGGCGACCGGGCGCTCAGGGCACCGTCGCCCAGCTGCTGCGCGGCCCGTTCCAGCGCGTCCAGCGGCCGGCTGACCCAGCGGGCCAGCCCGACCGCGATCAGCGCGGCAGCCAGCAGGCCCGCCGTCGCGACCGCGGCGATCAGCGTCCACAGCACGGTCACCCGATGGCGCACCGGAGCGGCCGGGCGGGCGAGCACGACCGCGCCGATGGTGCCCTTGCCCGAGTCAGGCACCACGGGGGCGACGGCCAGGACCCGGTCACCGGCCGGGTAGACGGCGGCCAGGGCGTCGGCCCTCGTCCTGGCCAGCTGATCCGGCGAGACGGCTGGCGCTACCGCGGTCCCGGCGATCCTGCGGTCGGCGCTGTCGAAGACGCTGACGAGGTCGCCCGCCCGCTCGAACTGGCTGATGGACTTGTCCAGGGCCCTGGCCGAGCTGCTGTCACCGATGCGTTCCTCGGCCACGTTGGCCAGCGTCACTGCCGCCGAGACAGTGTCCTGCTGGAAGGAGCGATTCTCCTGCGCGGCCGTCAGGACGCCCAGCGGGACGGCCACGACACCGAGGACGGCCGCAATCAGCAGCAGGACCGTCAGCACGATCCGGCGGGCCATTCACGCCTCGCCGAGGCGGAATCCGCGCCCGTAGACCGTCTCGATCAGGCCGGGCGCGCCCAGCTTGCGGCGCAGCGCCGCGACATGCACATCCAGCACCTTGGTCGGGCCGTACCAGTGCGCGTCCCAGGCCGTCTCGAGGATCTCCTGGCGGCTGACCACCCGGCCGGGATCGGTGGCCAGGCATTCCAGGATGTCGAACTCCTTGGGCGTCAGGGACACCTCCTGGCCGGCCACGGTGACCCGGTGGGTCCGGATGTCCACCGCCAGCGGACCGTGCCGGATGACGTCGCCGCCGGGCCGGACCCGGCGCAGCACGGCCCGGATCCGCGCCTGCAGCTCCGCCAGGCCAAACGGCTTGACCAGGTAATCGTCGGCGCCGGCGTCGAGAGCCATCACCCGGTCCGATTCCTCGCCGTGAGCGGTCACGACGATGATGGCCGCGTCTGTCCGCTCGCGCAGCTTCCGGCACACCTGCACGCCGTCCGCATCGGGCAGCTCGAGATCGAGCAGCACCACGTCAGGATCCCCCCTGGTCAGCGCCTCGCCGCCGGTGATCACATGATCGACGCGGTAGCCGCCCCTGGTCAGGCCGCGGACGAGCTGGGTGGCGATGCCCGAGTCATCCTCGACGACGAGCACGCTCGTGGCGGCGTCGTCGGTCAGCAGGCCTGGCTGGTCACCGGACGCTGTCATGGCACCCACGGTAAGCGACGCCGCAGCGTCGTGCGGGCCGGACACGCTGCTGAGCGGCCCTGACCGGCCAGCAACGGCGACCTAAACCCCAGGTCTCTCTTACCGGGGATGTCCGGATACCGGTGCCGGCTCTGCGGCCGCGGCTGCTGATCTGCGGGCCCGCAGATGAGCCGGCCGAAATGGCTGGCGGCCCTGATCTGGCGGCGCGCTGTTTTGGCGCCGGGTCGGGGGGTAAGCGGCTAGCTGAGCAATGGGTAAGGGTCACGTCCGGGGGCGCATCTCGCCAGCTGCAGCTGCTGGGTGAACCGGCTCGTGAGTGAGACGAGCGCTCGCTCCGTCCTTCATTCGCGCTACGAATCCTGCTGGAGGCATCAATGGCCGAGCATGAGCGGCATCAGCATGTCGAGGTTAACGACAACGATCGCCCGGTCGCCGCAGCCGAGGTGACGACGCCAGCGGAGGCCGGGGGGACCGCGCGGGCGTCGCTGCGCGCCGAATCCGGGCACATCACGCCGGGCCGCCGGGCGAGCCTGGTCGACGCGGTGCTCGACCTGCCCGAGGTACGGGAGAGCGCGCGCCTGAAGGCGGCGTTCCCGCTCGGCGACAGCGAGTCGCTGCAGCGGCTGCGGGACCGCTGCGAGGACGTCTCGACCCGGCCGGCCGGGTCGAGCGCGATCCTGGAGGCGGACCTGCCGGAGGGCGGCGCCCGCGGCCGGACGCAGGAGCAGGCCGGCGACGCGCCGGCTGAGTAAGGCCGGCTGAGTGCGGCCGCTGCCCGAGCCGGCCGGCGCCTGACGCGCCCGTGGGGACGAGCGTCGGCACGTCCGGCTGGAGCTATGACCACTGGGAGCCGGAGCTCTACCCGCCTGGCCTGCCGGCCAGGGACCGGCTAGCCCGCTACGTGGCTGTCTTCCCGACCGCGGAGCTGAACAGCAGCTTCTACCGCTGGCCCCGGCTGCCGGCCTTCCAGGGCTGGCGGCGGCGGCTCCCGGACGGCTTCCGGCTGTCGGTCAAGGCACCGCGCGGCCTCACCCACGGCAAGCGGCTGTATGCGCCCGAGGCATGGATCGAGCGGATCGCGGCCAGCTGGCATGAGCTGGGCGATAAGCGGGCTGTGCTGCTGGTCCAGCTCGGGCCCGGTCAGGCGCGGGATGACGACAGGCTGGCCTGGTTCCTGCGGGCGCTGCCCGGCTGGGTCAGGGTCGCGGTGGAGTTCCGCCATCCCAGCTGGCACCACGACGAGGTCTTCGGGCTGCTCGAAGACCACGGCGCGGCCTACTGCGTGATGAGCGGCGCGCAGCTGCCGTGCATCCTGCGCGCGACGGCAGGCTTTGCCTACGTCCGGATGCACGGCTCTGACGACCAGCACCTGTACGCGGGCTCGTACTCGGACGCCAGCCTGGCCTGGTGGGCTGACCGGATACGCGAATGGGAACAGCTGGGCAAGGACGTCTTCGTGTATTTCAATAACGACGGTGCCGCCAATGCCGTGCGGAACGCCCGGACCCTGCGCGCCATGCTCGGCCGCTAGCCCCGGCGCCGGATGCGGGCGGCACGCGGCCGGGCTCAGGCCACGGCGTTGGGGCTGGCGGTGACCGAGGTCCTGGCGGTGAGCCAGCCGGCGATCCGGTCGAGCAGGGCCGGGCGGGTGGCGGTTTCCGCGTGGCCGAAGCCAGGCACGATCCACAGCTCCTTCGGCTCGCGGGCTGCCGCGAAGATCTGCTCAGCATGGTCGACCGGGAAGAACAGGTCCTGATCCCCGTGCACGATGAGCAGGGGCACCGGCGAGATCCGGGCAGCCGCGTCGGCCGGCGGCAGCGGCACCGGGTCCCACCGGCCGCCGCTGATCCGGGTCTTCAGGAGGTGCCGGGACACCAGCCGGCCCGCCTTGTGCTCGACCGCCCAGTGCACCCGGCGCATGGCCTTGGTGCCCCGGTAATACCACCGGCCAGGGCCGCTGATCGAGACGACGGCATCGACGCCGCCGATCAGGGCCGCGTGCCGGAGCACGATCGAGGCCCCCATCGAGAAGCCGACCGTGGCCACCCGCGCGTACCCGAGCTCGCGCGCGTAGGCGACGGCCACCTCCACGTCGCTGATCTCCCGGTCGCCGACCGTCGACGTCCCGCCTGAGCGGCCATGCCCGCGGAAATCGAAGGCGACGACCCCGGCCACGCCGTTCAGCTGGGTGGCCGCCCGCCAGACCCAGGGGCGCTGCCAGTTCTGGGTGAACCCATGCGCGAGCACGATCGCCAGGTCGCTGTCGCCGGGCAGGTGAACGACATCAATCGGGACGCCATCCTCGGTCACGAGGGTCCGGGCCTGGATAACTGGCTTGGTCATGCCCCTATTCTGCTTGACCGCCGATCCTGCCCGTGCCCGCAGGCCGGGCAGGCCTTCCCTGGCCAGCCCGGCTGCGGCAGGCTGGTGCCCTGCCGCGCCTGTCCGCTTCCATCCCCCGGAGCCGCTCCATGCCCGTTCTTGACCAGCTGCTGGCCGCGCTTGCATCGGCCGCCGTCGAGATCATCGACCTGACCGCGCCGCTGGAGTCGTCCACGCCCGTGATCAGGCTGCCCGAGCCGTTCGGGAACACGGTTTCGTTCGCGCTGCACGAGATCAGCCGCTACGACGATCGCGGCCCGGCCTGGTACTGGAACGACATCACCACCGGCGAGCACGCCGGCACGCACTTTGACGCGCCGGTGCACTGGATCACCGGGCGGGACGGCCAGGACATCGCGCAGGTGCCCGCCAGCCGACTGATCGCCCCGGCGGTGGTGCTCGACTTCAGCGCCGAGGCCGCGGCCGATCCCGACTTCCTGCTCGAGGTCGGGCATGTCCGGCAGTGGGAGGCCGAGCACGAGCCGCTGCCCGACGGCGGCTGGCTGCTCTACCGGACCGGCTGGGACGCCAGGTCGGCCAGCCAGCAGGACTTCCTGAACGCCAATGAGACCGGTCCGCATACGCCGGGTGTCTCGGTGCGCTGCGCGCAGTGGCTGGCCAGCGAGGCGCCGGTCATCGGGATCGGCGTGGAGACCGTCGGCACGGACGCGGGCGCCGCGCATTCGTTCGATCCGCCCTTCCCCTGCCACTCCGCCATGCTCGGGGCCGGCAAGTACGGCCTCACCCAGCTGCAGAACCTGGGCGCCCTGCCGCCGACCGGCGCCGTGGTGGTCGCGGGCCCGCTGCCGATCACGGGCGGTTCCGGCAGCCCGGCGCGCGTCCTCGCGCTGGTGGAGCGCCCCTGATGCAGGTCACCGAGGCCGTCGCCGCTGCGCTGGCCGACCTGGGCGCGGACACCGTCTTCGGGGTCGTGGGCAGCGGCAATTTCCACGTCACCAACGCGCTGCGGGCGCGCGGCGCCCGGTTCATCGCCGCCCGGCATGAGTGCGGCGCCGCCAGCATGGCCGACGGGTGGGCGCGGATCAGCGGACGGCCGGGCGTGCTGTCCCTGCACCAGGGACCTGGCCTGACCAACGCGCTGACCGCGCTGACCGAGGCGGCCAAGAGCCGCACGCCGCTGCTGGTGCTGGCCGCGGACGTCAGCGCGGTCGCGGTCCGGTCCAGCTTCCGGATCGACGTGGCGGCCATTGCCGCGGCGATCGGCGCGGTGTCGGCCCGGCTGCACTCCCCCGGCCTGGCCGTCGACGACACGGTCCGGGCCTACCTGACGGCCGCGCGGCAGCGGCGCACCGTCATCCTGGCCCTGCCGCTGGACGTGCAGGCCGGCGAGTGCACCTGGCCGGGCGTGCGCCGGGGTCAGCCGCCCCCGGCGGCGGTGCCTGAGCAGCGCCGGGTGGCCGCGCTGGCGCAGGCGCTGCGGCAGGCGAGCCGGCCGGTGTTCATCGCGGGCCGCGGGGCGCGGACCTCAGCCGCCCGGGCGGACCTGGAGGCGCTGGCCGGCGCCTGCGGTGCGCTGCTCGCCACCTCGGCCGCCGCCAAGGGACTGTTCCGCGGCAGCCCGTGGGATCTCGACGTCAGCGGCGGCTTCGCCTCCCCGCTGGCCGCGGAGCTGATCAGCAGGGCCGATCTGGTCGTCGGCTGGGGCTGCTCGCTCAACATGTGGACGCTGCGGCACGGCACCCTGATCGGACCGGACGCCGTCGTCGCGCAGGTGGACGACGACCAGTCAGCGATCGGCGGGCACCGCAAGGTCGGCCTCGGCGTCGTCGGGGACGTCGCCAGGACGGCGCGCGCGGCCCTGGCCGCGCTCGGTCCTGGTGCCGCGCCGGGCTATCGCTCGGCGGAACTGGCCGCCCGGCTGGCCAGCCAGATCCGCTGGCGGGATGTGCCCTACGAGGATGACAGCGCGGACGGGCGGATCGACCCGAGGACCGTGACGATCGCCCTCGATGACCTGCTGCCCGCCGAGCGGACCGTGGCCGTCGATTCCGGCAACTTCATGGGCTACCCGAGCATGTACCTGTCGGTCCCCGACTGCGACGGATTCTGCTTCACGCAGGGGTTCCAGTCCATCGGCCTCGGGCTGGCCTCGGCGATCGGCTCGGCGATCGCCCGGCCGGACCGGCTGACGGTCGCCGCGCTGGGCGACGGCGGGGCGCTGATGGGCATCAGCGAGCTGGAGACGGCCGTCCGGCTCGGCCTGCCCCTGCTGATCGTGGTCTACGACGACGAGGCCTACGGCGCCGAGGTCCATCACTTCGGGCCGGACGGCTACCCGCTGGACACCGTCCGGTTCCCGCCGGCCGACCTGGCCGCGATCGGCCGCGGGTTCGGCTGCACCGGGATCACCGTGCGCAGCGCCGCTGACCTCGGGCCGGTGCGCGACTGGCTAGCCGGGCCGCGGACGGCGCCGCTGCTGATCGACGCCAAGGTCACGTCCGAGCGGGGCGCCTGGTGGCTGGAGGAGGCGTTCCGGGGTCACTGAGGAGGCGGCCGCCGCCAGCTCACGGCCGGGGCAGCCGTCAGGTCCCGTCCGGTGCCCGCCGGCCCGTGCCGCCGCGCCCGCGGGGCTGGCGGACTCGCTAGGTCGGCTTGCCGGCGCCTCGGTGTGCCGGCCGGAGGAAAGGCAGCGCCGTGCTCGCTTCCAGCTATATCTCGCCGAAGGCCCGCAAGGGAGGGCCGAGCGCGATCGAGGGCCGCGGGCTGGCCGCCGTCGAGCCCATCGCGAAAGACGAGATCGTCGCGATCAAGGGCGGCCACATCGTCGACACGGCGACCCTGCGCGCCCTGCCCGAGCCGCTGCAGAACTCCGATATCCAGATCGCTGACGGCTTTCACCTGGTGGCGCTGGACGAGGCAGAGTACGAGCCAGTCATGCTCTTCATCAACCACCGCTGCGAGCCGAACGTGGGCTTCGCGGGCAACACGGTGCTCGTCGCCATGCGCGACGTGCTCGCAGGCGAGGAGCTGACCACGGATTACGCGCTGTTCGACGACTACGACGGCGAGATGCAGTGCCGGTGCCAGGCCGCCTCCTGCCGCGGCACGATCGGCGGCCGCGACTGGCAGCTCCCGGAGCTGCAGCGCAGGTACGGGAGCTATTTCTCGGCCTACCTGCTGCGCCGGATCGGCCAGCCGGGATCCGGTCCGCGCTGACGGCCCGGCGCCGGGCCGGGCGGCGCGCGGAAAATCAGCCGGCTGGCCCGGGCGGCCGACGGTAGGGTCACCGGGTGAGATCATCCGCCGCCGCTCAGGTCGCGGCCGCGCTGTCCGCCGCCGGCGTCGACGCCGACGTGCGGTCCTTCGCCGAGCCCGTGCCGACAGCTGCCGCCTCCTGAAGCTGCGGCGCAGCCGGGCAGCCGGGTGGCCGGGACATCCGCGGTGGCCGATCGAACCGCGGGTGCCCCGGCCTGGTCCCGAGCTGGACTTAGCTGGCTAATGCTCCTCCGTCAGCACCTTGTCGTGATGGTGATGATGATGCTCGGGAACCGGCTCACCGGGAATGTCACCGAAGTCAGGCTCGAGCTTCCGGCTCCTCCATCGGGTAGGCGACCTCGCCGTGCACCATGATGTCGCCCGCCTGCAGCTCGGCGTCCGACATCCGCAGCGGGGTGAAGAACTTGATGACCCGCAGGATGAGGTAGGTCACCAGCCCGTCCCAGACAATCACCGTGCCGGCCGCGCCCGCCTGGATCAGCAGCTGCCTCGGGTGACCGTAGAACAGGCCGGCGGTGGTGACAGCGGGCGACTTCCCGATGCCGAGGTAGATGATCATCTTCGGATCGGCCAGCAAGCCGACCAGGAGGCCGCCGAACAGGCCGGCGAAACCGTGCGTATACACCACGCCGAGTGCGTCGTCGACCTTGTTGAACGGCCAGACCTTCCGCGGCAGGTAGGAGAACAGCACCCAGACCACGGACGAGGTGAACACGCCGATGATGATCGCGCCGACGCCGTTGACGTAGCCGGCCGCCGGCGTGATGCCGACCAGGCCGCAGATCATGCCGTTGACGCCGCCCAGGAACGTGGGCTTCCTGTCCTTGCCGAAGCCCATGTCCATGATGATCCAGGTCATCATGGCGACGGCGGTGGCCAGGTTGGTGTTGACCACGGCCGCGGTCGCGTCAGCGCCGGCGAAGTACGGGTCACCGCCGTTGAAGCCGTTCCAGCCCAGCCACAGGATCCCGGCGCCGACCGCGATGAACAGCAGGTTGTTCGGCATGGCCTTCTCGCGGTCACGCGCCAGCCGGGGCCCGACCATTGCCGCCGCGACGAATCCGGAGACGCCGGCCGCGAGGTGGATGACGTAACCGCCACTGAAGTCCAGCGCGCCCTTGCCGGCCCAGAAGCCGCCGCCCCACAGCAGGAACGCGTTGACCGCGTAGGCGAACGTGATCCAGAGCGGCACGAAGATCAGCCAGACCTTGAACTTGATCCGGCCGACCACGCTGCCGATGAACAGGATGGGCGTGATGGCGGCGAAGACGAACTGGAAGTAGACCAGCGAGCCTTCCGGGAACCGGAACTTCGGCATCAGCCCGTTCAGCAGCGGGATACTCGCCTGCCCCTGCTCGCCTCCCGACCCCACGACCGTCTGCGGCTTGCCCAGGAGATGGAGGCTGCCGCCGATCCACGGCGTACCGAACCCCATCTTGAAAGCCCACAAGACCCACACGATGAGCGTCAGGCAGAAGGCGCTGAACACCATCATCATGGTGTTGACCGCCCATTTTCGCTGGACTATGCCGCCGTAGAGCACAGCGAGTGCCGGGATACTCATCAGGCCGACGAGCGTTGCCGCCGTCATCTGCCAGGAGTTATCGCCCGCGCTAAGCCAGCTTGCGTAGGGATTCACTCTCCGCCTCCAGAGGCTGAAGCGAAGGGGCTTGCCGGGGGAGCCGGGCTACGCCGACCAGCGCGGCCCCAGCCGACCGCTTCGTGTCCATCGGTACGTTCCATGTCTCCCATGCGCGCGTTTCGGCCACGTTTCCCGGCTGTTACGCGCACGGCACAAGAGCAGGCGGTGGCGGGGCTTTCGTTAACGAACTGTTTCGCGGGCCGGCGCCGCCCGAGGCCGCGGACGGCGCTCCCCGTGCCCGCGCGGGAGCGCTGCCGCCGGAGCAGGCCCGCGGTACCTCCGCGACCGGGCGGCACCCCCGCGACCGGGCGGCGCCGCGAGGCCGGGCGCGCGGCTTTCCCTCTGCTCTCCCCGTTCCCTCTGCCCCTCCCCGCCCGCCCGCCATCGGCCCCCTCCCTGCCCGCCCTCGACTGTCCTCGCCTGCCCTCGATCCCTCCCCGCCAGCCTCGATCCCTCCCCGCCAGCCTCGATCCCTCCCCGCCAGCCTCGATCCCTCCCCGCCAGCCTCGATCCCTCCCCGCCAAGCCTCGATCCCTCCCCGCCCGCCCTCCCCGCCCTGGCGCCGGCTGCCTGGGGCATCCGCCCGGTCCGGCCCCTTAGCCCGAATGTAACGGTCATGTAACATTCCTGGCGTTTACTCTTGAGCCCCGGATCGGCCGGGCTTATGGTCCTCGCAACCCTCCGGTAAGCGCTTACCGTTCGACCAGGCAGCCGATGCAGAAGCTTCCGCAGGTCAGTGCCGGTTGCCTGGGTAAGCGCTTACCGGCGAGCAGTCCCCTACCGAAGGCCCGAGGTACCCGGTGACCGACAACGGCGAGACGGCGATCGCATCGCCCACGATCTACGACGTGGCGCGAGTGGCCGGGGTCTCGATCGCATCGGTCTCCCGGGTGCTCAACGGCCGCCGCAATCCCCGCCCGGAGACCAGGGAGCGAGTGCTGGAGGCCGTCGCCGAGCTTGGCTTCGTCCCGGACGGCGCGGCCCGCGCGCTGAGTGCGCGCCTCAAGGAGGTCATCGGGGTAGTCGTCCGGCGACCTCAGTGGGTGGACACCGACAGCATGTTCGCTGACGAGGACGAGAGCCTGCAGTTCCCCGACATGATCAATCGCGGCATGGAGGTAGTGGCGCAATTGCACGGATTCGACCTGCTGGTCAGATCGGTGGAGCTCAATGACCATGACCAGGGCAGGCGGATCTTCGCGCTCGCCCGCAAGAGCGACGGCCTCATCCTGCACGACCGGGTGCTGGAGCCGCACCAGCTTGGCAAGCTCTCCCGGCAGGTCCCGGTCGTGACGCTGGCGGGCACGCCGACGGAGACCACCGTGAACGTGCGCGGCGACAACCAGGCCGGGATGCGCGAGCTGGCCAGGCACCTGATCGCCGATCACGGCTACCTGACGCTCGGCTACCTGGCCGGCCACCGGGACAGCCCCGACAACGTGGCGCGGCTCGAGGCCGTGGCCGCCGAGGCGGCCAGCAGCGGCGCTGTGCTCGTGCAGGGTCCGCAGTGGCAGGGCCGCTACTCGGCCGCTGGCGGGGCCAGCGCGATGGAGCGGCTGATCGCCAGCGGGGCCGAGCTGCCGCGCGCCATCATGTGCGCCAACGACCAGTCGGCGATCGGCGTCCTGCATGCCCTCGCCCAGCACGGCTTCGACGTGCCTGGCCAGGTCGCCGTGACGGGCTTCGACGACATCCCGGTGGCCCGGCATCTGCGGCCCCCGCTCACCACGGTCCGCCAGCCGATTCAGGACCTCGGCGTGACGGCCTTCGAGACCGTGTATTCGATGATCAGCCACGAGGAACCGCGCGGCCGCGACATCGTGCTGCCCGCCCGGGTCGTCCGCCGCCAGAGCTGCGGCTGCCCGGCTGGCACGCTGCTGCCCGTCTCTGCCCCGGCAGCCTGAGGGGTCGCCATGCGCGTGATCAGCCGCAGGATCGGCTTCTACGTCATCACCGCCATCGCCGGCCGGCCGGTGCTCGCGCTGGCCGCGTTCGCGACGGTTCAGGCGGCGCCCGGCGAGGCGGTGCAGGCCCGGATGACGGTGCCGGCCCGGGCGTTCGCCCGCTACCGCGCCGAGCGGGCCGCCTGGGTCTGGCCGCCGGGCCAGTTCACGGTGCTGGCCGGCCGCTCCTCGCGCAACCTGCGGCTCTCCGCCCCGGTCTTCGCCCGCTGGCGAGCCGGCCTCATGCCGCTGGCCGGCCGGGAGCCCTGCCCCCGGCTGGCCAGCTAGCCAGCTCAGCCGGGCGGCGCGACCAGCTCGACCTCGAAGCCGTCGGAGTCCTCCAGGTAGGCGGCGTAATGCTGGCTGCCGCCCGCATGCGGGTGCCGGTCGGCGAACAGCAGCTGCCAGCCGTGCGCAGGCGCCGCGGCAGCCAGGGCATCCACCGCGGCGCGGTCACGGACGTGAAAGGCGAGATGGTTCAGGCCGGCCCGGCAGCGCTCGGGCCGGCCGGGCAGCAGGTCAGGCGACTGCTCGACGACGATGTAGGTGTCACCCGCCCGCCAGCTCCGGCCGTCCGGCCAGTCCTGGCAGGCCTGGTAGCCGAGCTCGCCGAGCAGCCAGCTCCAGCTGGCGACGGCGCGGTCCAGGTCGGGCACCCAGAGTTCCACGTGGTGCAGGCTGCCCGCGGCGGGCGCGCTCATCCGCGGGCCGTCTCGTGGCGGCAAGCGGCAGGCGCATGCCGCCGCCCGACCCGGTGCGACATGGTCATGCCGCCAGCATGGCCGGCGGCCGGGAGCGCTGTCCCGGCCGCCCGCCCGCTGGCGTCTCCGCGCTCTCGGCGGCGCAGGTCAGGACGCGCCGTAGCGCAGTCCGGGCGTGGCGGCCTCGATCTCCATCAGCCGGTTGTACTTGGCGACCCGCTCGCCGCGGGCCGGGGCGCCTGTCTTCAGCTGCCCGCAGCCGGTGCCGACCGCCAGGTCGGCGATGAAGGAGTCCTCGGTCTCGCCGGATCGGTGCGAGACGAACTGCCGGTATCCCGCGTCCCGGCAGATGGCCATGGCCTCCAGCGTCTCGGTGACCGTGCCGATCTGGTTGAGCTTGATCAGCGAGGAGTTCGCGATGCCGCGCTTGATCGCCGCGGTGATGATGGCCGGGTTGGTGCAGAAGTTATCGTCACCGACCAGCTCCACCACCCCGCCCAGCCGCGCGGTCAGCGCGATCCAGCCCTCGTCGTCATCCTCGCCCAGGCCGTCCTCGATCGAGTGCACCGGGAAGTCGGCGGTGATCCGGGCCAGCCGCTCGATCAGGTCACCGCTGCTGAGCTGCTCGCCGGCCACCCGGTACTTGCCGTCCGGCTGGCGGAACTCCGACGCGGCCAGGTCCAGCGCGATCGACACCCCGTCCGGGCCGGGCCGGTAGCCCGCATCGGTGATGGCCTGCACCAGCAGCCGCAGCACCTCCTCCGGCTCGCTGACCTCGGGCGCGAAGCCTCCCTCGTCACCCAGCCCGGTGGACAGCTTGCGGGCGGTGAGCTCGCGGCGCAGCGCCGCGTAGACCTCGGCGCCCGCCCGGACCGCCTCGGTCACCGAGGGGGCGCCGAGCGGAGCGATCATGAACTCCTGGAAGTCCAGCTCGTTGGCGGCGTGCGCGCCGCCGTTGAGCACGTTGAAGTGCGGCACCGGCAGGCTCGGGGTCACCCCGTCCGGGGCCAGCCACCGCCACAGCGGAACGCCGGCCGAGGCCGCCAGGGCCCGGGCCAGCGCCATCGACACGCCGACGATCGCATTCGCGCCCAGCCTGCTCTTGTTCGCCGTCCCGTCCAGGTTGATCATGGCCTGGTCGACCTCGGGCAGCGCGGACCAGGACCGGCCCCGCAGCAGGTCAGCGAGCTCAGTGTTGACGGCGCCGACCGCGCCGAGCACGCCCTTGCCCTCGTACCGGGCCGGGTCTCCGTCGCGCCGCTCCACCGCCTCGCGCGACCCGGTCGAGGCACCGGATGGCACGCCGGCCCGGGCCGTCGTGCCATCGCCCAGCCTGATGGTCACCGCCAGGGTCGGACGGCCCCGCGAGTCGAGGATCTCCAGGGCCGATAGTTCCGTGATGTCGAAGCCGGTCATGTGGTTGCTCTCCCGTCGTGTGCTGTGCTGGTCGTGTGCTGTGCTGGCACCAGTGCCGTCGAGCGTCATCGGACTGGCGTGTGCCGGATTCGGCGGGTACCGGAACCGGCCTGTGGCCGGCTCGGCTGGCGGCCTGCGGGCTGCTGGCCGAGATAGCAGCCGCCCCTGGCGACCGGGCGCATGCCCGGGCCGAGCTCGTAGGCCAGGGGGATGCCCGTCGGGACGTTGAGCGCCGCGATCTGCTCGTCAGGTATGCCGTCGAGATGCTTGATCAGCGCCCGCAGCGTGTTGCCGTGCGAGACGACGAGCACGCATGCGCCGGTGCGCAGGTCCGGGACGATCGCGTCGTACCAGTACGGCAGCAGCCGCGCCAGCACGTCCCGCAGCGACTCAGTGCGCGGCCGTGCCTCGGGCGGCAGGCCCGCATAGCGCGGGTCGGCGAACTGCGAGAACTCGGCATCGGAGGGCAGCGGAGGCGGCGCCGCGTCATAGGACCGGCGCCATAGCAGGACCTGCCGCTCGCCGAACTCCCGCCGCACCTGATCCTTGTTCCTGCCCTGCAGGGCGCCGTAGTGGTTGGAGTTGAGCCGCCAGGACCGGCGGACCGGGACCCAGTCCCGGTCGCACGCCGCCAGGGCGAGCTCGGCGGTGCGGATCGTCCGCTGCTGCACCGAGGTGTGCGCCAGGGCGGGCAGCCATCCGTGCTCGGCCAGCATGCGCCCGGCGCGTGCGGCCTCCCGCTCTCCGGCTGGCGACAGAGCGGCATTCACCCAACCGGTGAACAGGTTGCTGGCGTTCCACTCGCTCTCCCCGTGGCGCAGCACTACCAGCCGGTAGCTGCCGCCGCCCGGCGCCAGCGGTGTCATGGCCGTACTCCTGGCACCATCAGCCATGCACTCCTCGGGCAGCCGCACCTGATCGGATCCGTCAGGTGCGACTCCAGCGCGCCGCGGCTGCGCAAGCCAGGGTCGAACGGCCCGGGAAACGGGACTTCCGGTCCGGGCTGCCCGGAGTTCCCCGGTTCCGGCCCCCGGTTCCGGCCCCGGTTCCTGCCCGGGTTCCCGGCCGCCCGGGTCCCCCGGCGCCCGGCAGGGGCGGCCGGGCCCGCCGAGGGCTGTCCGGGCCTCGCTCCAGGACCACAGCCTGCCGGACGCTGGCGCTGATCACGCTGTCACCGTAAGAGGCCGAAGGTCCTTTCAGTCCGGGTACTCGGCCTCTGAGTTGCCGGGGTAGCCCGGAGTCGCATCGGAAGAGGGGGAACAAGCTAAGGAGGGATCGTCATGGCCAAGCCTGTGCGCCGGCAGGCGCCCGCTCTCTTCCAGGACCGATTCGACTGGCTCGATTCGCCGTGGACGGCTCTGCTGCCGTTCACCGCAAGCCAGACCTTCCGCATCGAGAATTACATTCAGGACAACCGTTACGTCATCCGTGCCGAGCTGCCCGGCCTGGATCCGGAGAAGGACATCGAGGTAACGGTGGACGGCCGGACCCTGACCATTCACGCCGAGCGGCGCGAGGAGCACAAGAGTGCGGCTCACTCCGAATTCCGCTACGGCTCCCTGACCCGGTCCGTTGCGCTGCCCGCCGCAGCGGACGTCAAGGATGTGACAGCCCGCTACGACCAGGGAATCCTTGAGGTCAGCTTCCCGGTTTCGGCTGGCGGCCCGGAAGGGCGCCGGATCGCGATCCAGACGGCAAGCTGATGAGACGCCGGGGTGCGGGACGGCAGTTCCGCGCGTTCCGGCCCCGCCGGCAGCAGGAAGCCGGAGAATACGGTTTCCGGCTTTCATCAGGCCACCCAGACAGGCGGAGACGTTGCTGCCAGGCACTGATCCGCTGACAATTAAGGCAGGCCAGGAAAATGTCCTTTATGCACCTTCATCGGCCGCTCCCGCTGATAGTGCTCGCGTGCGCGCTCGGTCTCGGCGCGGCCGCCTGTGGCAGCAGCAGCCCGAGCAGTTCCAGCTCAAAGTCCGCGGCGGCGACCTCGGCTCCGGCGAGCAGCTCTCCCTCCGCGTCCAGCACTTCCGCTGCCGCCAGTGAGGTAGCCGCGGACTGGGTCGCCTTCTTCGACGCCAAGACGCCGGAGTCGAGGCGGGTCGCGCTTCTGCAGGACGGCACGACGTTCGCCCCGGTGGTCAAGGCGCTGGCCAGCTCCAGTCTGGCCAGCGAGGCCAGCGCCAAGGTCACCAAGGTCACCATCGTCTCCCCGGACCAGGCCACGGTTACCTACACGATCCTGGTCAGCGGCTCGCCCGCGCTGTCGAATAAGACCGGCACGGCCGTCTACCAGGACGGTACCTGGAAGGTCGGCATCGCCAGCTTCTGCAGCCTGCTGGCACTCGAGAATGGCGGCAGCACCGGCAGCCTGCCCGCCGCCTGCAAGACCGCGAGCTAGCCGCAGGCCCGCCCGGCAGGGACGCCAGCCGGGCGCGGCGGCCGCGCGGCGCCGGGGTGCACCGCGCGGCCGCCCGCGGGCCCGTGTCGATCAGGGGAAGCTCATCACCCTGACCGGCACAGTCGGCCACCGGGGCCAAGCGGAACAGGGACGTTCAGCCCGTCTTGAGTGACACCCGGCCCCAGGGCCGACTGCGCCTGCAGCAAGGTGGGCTATCCGGCCGTGATGGCGGGCCACGATGTCAGCCGGTGATGATCACAGCTTGTAGCCGATATCACGCAGCAGCTGGTGCCGGACGGCTACGTCGGCGTCTGCCTCCACGCCCACCGGCGGCGAGCCATCGATGACGCCCACGACGCCCCGGCCGCGATCGGTGACCGCCACCAGGACATCGACGGGGTTCGCGGTGGCGCAGAATACCGTGCACACCTCCGGGACGGACTTGACCGGATTCAGCACGTTGACCGGGAAGCCCTCCCTGAGCATGATCACGAATGCGTGCCCCGCGCCGATCGCGGCGGCAGCCGCGACGGCCAGGCTTGTCAGCTCATCGTCGTTGCCCGACTTGCGCACCAGCCGGGCTGCCGATGCCTCGCAGAACGCGAGGCCGAAGAGCAGCCGGGAGCTCGCTCCCGCCAGCGTCTCATGCAGGTCCTCGACGGTCTTGATGAAGTGGGACTGGCCGATGATCACGTTCACGTCGTCCGGCTTGCGCACGCTGACCGCTTCCAGCCGGACCGTGTTCTCCGTCATCCTGCTCACGCCTTTCCTGCTCATTGCCTGCGCGGCGCGCGGCAGCGCTGACCGCTGTGCTGCTCGTTGCCTTGCTGCTCATCATGGCCGGATCCGGGCTGGCGATCCGGGTCATCACGCAGCAGCAGAGGATCGCCGGCCGCGGCGGCACGGACGCTACCCGCTGCTGGCACCGCTCTAGCCTTCGTCGAGATCCACCGTCACGTCGAGCGCGCCCCGTGCGGGCAAGCCCCAGGAGAGGCGCCCAGCCTGGGCGAGCATCGTCAGCGAGGCCCGGTTGACCGGGTCGACGACCGTGCGCAGTCGCCTGACGGCCGGCGGCCGCTGCAGCAGCGCCGCGACGAGCGCGGAGCCGACGCCGCGCCCCTGCCAGTCGTCCGCGACCGTGACGGCGATGTCGGCCGTGGCCGGATCAGCGGAGTACTGCAGCAGGTGCGCCACGCCCACCGGGCCCTCCTCGCCATCCGGCGGGAACACGGTCAGCACGAGCGCAACGTGCCGGATGCCGTCCACCGTGCCGACCAGCTGCCGGATCATCGAGTCGTCGAGCTCGCCGAGTACCGACAGTAACCGACGCTGGCGCGACTCCCCCGACAGGCGATCGAACGCGTGCCGCAGCGCCTGCACATCGGTCGGCAGCAGCGGCCAGATCATCGCGGGCGTGCCGTCAGGCAGCAGGAACTCGCCGGGAAGCACGCCGGGTTACCAGACCTTTGCGACAGGGCTCGCCAGCGCCGTGCCGGCGGCTCGCCGCATGGCACCCAGTGTTGCACCCGCCACCGCACCGGCTTCGCCCGCCCGCGCGAGCGGGCCCCGTGGTGACGGGCGGACTTGCCTGCCGTCTTGGTTACTGAACGTCATGTCTCTGTCACAATACGCGGGAGGAACGGGCATGGCAGTGAAGCGGGTGGAGCGCAATGAGCACGACGAGCAGGGCGGCCGGGTCGCTATCGCGCCGTTCACTCCTGGCGGGTGCGACTATCGCGGAGCCGCCTAGCTAGCTGCCTCGACGGAGCGCTGCAGCTTGTTCATGCCGCGCAGCCACCGGTCGGTGTCGGCCGCACGCCCCGCGTACATGCCGGCCACCTCCGGATGCGGCAGGATCAGGAAGCGGCCGTCGGCCATCGCCTCGATCACGGCGCCGGCGACCGCCTCCGGCTGGATGACCGAGTCCCCGAGCAGCTTCTCCGCCGCCGGGTCGCTGCCATCCAGCATCCCGGTGCGCACGCCCTGCGGGCAGATGGCCTGCACGGTGATGCCGCGGTGCGAGTACGACATCGCCATCCACTCGGCGAAGCTGAGCGCCGCGTGCTTGGTCACGGTGTACGGCGCGGTGCCCAGCATGGCCAGCAGCCCGGCCGCCGATACCGTGCAGATCAGGTGGCCGCTCCCCCGCTCCAGCCACGGGCCGGTCAGCAGCCGCGCGGCCCGGACATGAGCCATCACGTTGACCTGCCAGGAGGCGTCCCAGTCCGCCTCCGGCGCCTCCGGGCCGCCAGTGCGCGCGATCCCGGCATTCGCGCAGTACAGGTCGATCTCGCCCAGCTGCTCGCGGGCCGCGGCGATCAGCGCGGTCACGCCTGCCTCGCTGGCCGCGTCCCCCGGCGCGGCCACCGCCCCGCACGAATCGGCCACGGCCCTGGCGGCGCCGACGTTCAGGTCGTTGACCACCACGCGCGCGCCCTCAGCGGCAAAACGGCGGGCCAGCGCGGCCCCGATCCCGCTGCCGCCACCGGTCACGACCACTCCGGCACCGGCGACGGTGCGCATCAGCTGCTCCCGCCCGCAGGCGGCAGGTCAGCCAGCCGGGCCAGCGACGCCCGGTGCGCGTCCGCGGTGCCGAAGCCGATCGAGTCCGCCTTGGCGCGCTTGAGGAACAGGTGCGCCGGGTGCTCCCAGGTGAAGCCGATGCCGCCGTGCAGCTGCACGGTTTCCTGGGTGGCCTTCAGCGCGACGTTGGAGCACGTCGCCTTGGCCAGCGCCACCGCGACGGCCGCGTCCGGATCGCCCGCGGCCAGGCAGGCCGCCGCGTACCGGGCGGCGGCGCGCGCCTGGGTGACCGCGACCCACAGGTCGGCGAGCCGGTGCTTGATGGCCTGGAACGAGCCCACCGGCCGGGCGAACTGGCGCCGCTCCTTGACGTAAGCGACGGTCATCTCCAGGCAGCGCTCCGCGATGCCCAGCTGCTCAGAGGCCAGCACCCCGGCCCCGGCCGCCAGCGCTGCCGCGACGGCCCGCTCGGCCGTGCCGCCCGCCGCGATCTGCCGGGCCTGGCACGTTGTCGAGGGTCAGGTCGCAGAGCTGCCGGGTGGCATCGAGCGAGGTCACCGGCGTCCGGATCAGGCCCGCCTGGCCGGCCTGCACCGCGTAGAGGCCATAGGGCACGCCGTCGGCCGGGATGAGCAGCACGTCGGCCGGCAGCGCGTCCGCCAGCCCGCGGACCGACCCGGTGAGCCGGGCGGTCCCGGCCGGGTCGCCGTCCTGCGGCGCGACCAGCCGGACGGTCGGCGCGGGCCGCGAGCCGGGACCGGCCGCGAACGGCACGGCCAGCGCCGCCGTCACCGTTCCCGCCGCGACGCCGCCCAGCAGCTCGCCGTCGCCCGCGATCAGCAGGGCGGTCGTGGCGACCACCGCGCTGCCCAGGAACGGCACCGGCGCGACGGCGCGGCCGAGTTCCTCGGCGACGACTGCTGCCTCCCGCACCGATGCGCCCGCGCCGCCATGCTCCTCGGGCACCAGCAGCCCGGCGCAGCCGACGTTGGCGGCCAGCGTGTGCCAGAGGCCGGCGTCGCAGGAGTCCGCCGTCTCGGTCCTGGCCAGCACGTCCGGCCAGGCCGCGCGATCGCTCAGCAGGTCACGGACCGCGCTGCGCAGCTGCGTCTCCGTCTCGCCGTACAGCAGGTCGGGCACTCCGGCCGGGTGCCCCGCGGCCTGGTCCGGCCGCGCGGCGCGGCCGGGCTCCGCTTGCGTCGTCGTCTGGCTCACCGGGGCAGGTCCTTCCATGGCACGTCCTTGTCCACCCGGATCTCCGGGGGCAGCCCGAGCACCCGCTCGGCGATGATGTTGCGCAGGATCTCCGAGGTGCCGCCCTCAATCGAGTTGCCCTTGGCCCGCAGCATCCGGTAGCCGGGGTCGCGGCCGAAGAAATCGGCCCCGGTCGGACGGCGCATGGTCCAGTCCCCGTAGCGCAGGCCGTCAGCGCCGCCCAGCTCGACCTCGAACTCCGAGATCTCCTGGTTCAGCCGGGCGAACACCAGCTTGGCCGCCGAGCCTTCCGGGCCAGGATGGCCGGCGGCCAGCTGCTGGCGCAGCCGGGCGCCGGCCAGCCGCGCCACCTCGGCGTCGGCCCAGTGCCGCAGCATCCGGTCGTGCAGGCCCGGCGTGCGCAGCTCGGGATGCTCCCGCCAGGTCCGGGCCACGGTTCCGATCATGCCGCCCTCCCTGGGCGCGGCAGTGCCGCCGATGGCCACCCGCTCGTTCATCAGCGTGGCGGTGGAGACCTGCCAGCCCTCGCCGACCGCGCCGATCCGGTCCGCGTCGGGGATCCGGACGTTGGAGAGGAAAACCTCGTTGAACTCCGCCTCGCCGGTGATCTGGCGCAGCGGCCTGACCTCGACGCCAGGCGCGGTCATGTCGAGGGCGAAGTACGTCATGCCCTGGTGCTTCGGCACGTCCGGGTCGGTCCGGGTGACCAGCAGGGCCCGGCGGGCCACATGGGCCGACGAGGTCCAGACCTTCTGCCCGTTCACCACCCACTCGGCACCGTCGGGGACGGCCCTGGTCGCCAGGCTGGCCAGGTCAGAGCCGGCGCCGGGCTCACTGAACAGCTGGCACCAGATCTCCTCGCCGGTCCACAGCGGCCGGAGCCAGCGCCCCTTCTGCTCCTCGCTGCCGTAGGCCAGGATCGTGGGAGCGGCCATGCCGAGCCCGATGCCGTTGCGCTCGGGCCGGTTGGTCGGCGCGCCCGCCGCCGCGAACTCGGCGTCGGCCACCGGCTGCAGCGAGCGGGACAGGCCCTGGCCGCCTAGCCCGGCCGGGTAGTGCACCCAGGCCAGGCCGGCATCGAACCGGGCCCGCAGGAACTCCAGCCGGTCGCTCGCCGCCGGGTCATGCGCGGCCAGGAACTCGCGTACCTGCTCGCGCAGGTCCCCGGCGCTCACCGGCCGGCCAGCCGCTGGCCAGCCGCGAGCCGCGTACCCCCGGCTCTGCCCCTGGCTAGCACAGCGCCCCTGGCTGGCACAGCGCCCCTGGCTAGCACAGCGGGCCGCCCGCGACGTAGATGACCTGGCCGGAGACGAATCCCGCGCCCTCGCTGGCGAGGAACGAGATCACGTGCGCTATGTCCTCGGGCTGACCGACCCGGCGGACCGGGATCTGGGCCGCCGCGGCCTTCTGGAACTCCTCGAAGTCCATCTTGATCCTGGCGGCCGTTGCTGCCGTCATGTCCGTGGCGATGAAGCCGGGGGCGACCGAGTTCGCGGTGATGCCGAACGGGCCAAGCTCGATGGCGAGCGTCTTGGTGAAGCCCTGCATGCCGGCCTTGGCGGCCGAGTAGTTAGCCTGCCCCCGGTTGCCCAGCGCGGAGCTGGACGACAGGTTGATGATCCGGCCGAAGTGCTGGTCGACCATGTGCTTCTGGCAGGCCCGGCTCATCAGGAACGCGCCCCGCAGGTGCACCCCCATGACCGCGTCCCAGTCCTCCTCGGTCATCCGGAACAGCATGTTGTCGCGGATGATGCCGGCGTTGTTGACCAGCACCGCGGGCGGCCCGAGCTCGCTGACGACCTTGTCCGCCGCGGCGGCGACCTGCCCGGAGTTGCTCACGTCGGCTCCGACCGCCAGCGCCCTGCCGCCGGCCGCGGTGATCGCGTCGACGGTGTCGGTGCAGTCGCCTTCCTTAAGGTCGAGCACGGCGACCGCCAGCCCGTCCGCGGCCAGGCGGCGGGCGGTGCCCGCGCCGATGCCCCGCGCCCCGCCGGTGACGATGGCGACCCGGCCTGCTGCCTCTGACATGTCTGTGTCCTCCTGGTAGCTGCTGTATCGGTGAAAGGTAATAGGACGTTGCCTAGCTGTACTTGCGCAGCTCGCGCCGGGCGAGCGAGCGCTTGTGCACCTCGTCGGGACCGTCCGCGAGCCGGATGGTCCGCGCACCCGCCCACATCTGCGCCAGCGGGAAGTCCTGGCTGACGCCGGCAGCGCCGTGGGCCTGGACTGCCTTGTCGATCACCCACTGCGTCATCCGCGGCGTGACGACCTTGATGGCCTGGATCTCGGTGTGCGCCCCCTTGTTCCCGACCGTGTCCATCAGCCAGGCGGTCTTCAGCACGAGCAGCCGGGCGGACTCGATCCGGACCCGGGACTCGGCGATCCAGTCCTGGATCACGCCCTGCTCGGCGAGCGGCTTGCCCCAGGCGATCCGCTCATTGACGCGCCGGCACATCAGCTCGAGCGCCCGCTCGGCCGCGCCGATCTGGCGCATGCAGTGGTGGATCCGGCCCGGGCCGAGCCTGGCCTGGGCAATCGCGAAGCCGTCGCCCTGGCCCGCGATCAGGTTGGCGGCGGGCACGCGGACATCACGGAACTCGACCTCGGCGTGACCGCCGTGGGTCCCGTCGGTGTAGCCGTAGACGTGCAGCCCGCGCTGCACCGTGACGCCCGGCGTGTCCCGCGGGACCAGGATCATCGACTGCTGCCGGTGCCCCTCGGCCGCGGGGTCGGTCTTGCCCATCACGATCAGGATCTGGCACAGCGGGTCCATCGCGCCCGAGGACCACCACTTGCGGCCGTTGATCACGTAGCTGTCGCCGTCGCGCTCGATCCTGGTCGCGATGTTCATGGCATCGGAGGAGGCCACGTCGGGCTCGGTCATGCAGAAGGCGGACCTGATCTCGCCGTCGAGCAGCGGGCGCAGCCAGCGTTCGTGCTGCTCCTCGCTGCCGAACTCGGCCAGCAGCTCCATGTTGCCGGTGTCCGGGGCGGCGCAGTTCAGCGCCTCGGGAGCCAGCGCTGGGCTGTGCCCGGTGATCTCCGCCAGCGGCGCGTACTGCAGGTTCGTCAGGCCGGCGCCCGCGGGATGGTGAGCCAGGAACAGGTTCCACAGCCCGCGCCTGCGCGCCTCCGCCTTCAGCTCCTGCATCACCGCGGGGCGCTCCCACACCCTGCCCTGCTCAGCCAGCTCGGCCACCTGCTCGGCGAACACCTTCTCCGCGGGGCGGATCTGCTCCTGCATGAACGACAGCAGCTGCCCGCGAAGCTCCTCGGTGCGCGCGTCGTAGGCAAAATCCATCGGCTGCCTCCTGGAGAGTCCGGACAAGACTACCTACCGGGCGGTATGGACACCACGCTACGGTCATCTCATGCCGCAGGTCGAGACGGTACGGGGCCCAGTTGACGTCGCGGCGCTCGGGGCCACGCTGATGCATGAGCACGTGTTCGTGCTGAACGAGGAGATCCGGCAGAACTACCCGGCCGGCTGGGATGAGGACGAGCGGATCGCCGACGCCGCGGCCAGGCTGACCGCGCTGCACCAGCGCGGCTGCGCCACCATCGCCGACCCGACCGTGCTCGGCCTCGGCCGGGACATCGCCCGGATCCGGCGGGTGGCGGAACGCACCGACATCAACATCATCGTGGCAGCCGGCCTCTACACCTACAACGAGCTTCCGCTGTACTTCCGCTACCGGGGCCGGGGGCAGGGCGGAGCGGCATCGGACCCGATGACGGCCATGTTCATCGCCGACATCACCGAGGGAATCGCCGGCACCGGGGTCAGGGCGGCCTTCCTGAAGTGCGCGATCGACGAGCCGGGCCTCACCCCGGGGGTAGAGCGGGTGCTCCGGGCGGCGGCCCGCGCGCACGCCGTGACCGGCGCGCCCGTCACCGTGCACACGTACCCGCAGTCCCGGTCGGGACTGACCGCGCTGCGGGTGCTGCGCGAGGAAGGCGCCGATCCGGCCAGGGTGGTGCTCGGCCACAGCGGCGACAGTTCCGATCTGGCCTACCTGTCCGAGCTGGCCGAGGCCGGCTGCCTGCTCGGGATGGACAGGTTCGGCCTCTACGTGACCGCGGAGTTCGAGCAGCGAGTGGACACGGTCGCGGCGATGTGCGCGCGCGGCTACGCCGGCAGCATGGTCCTCTCGCACGACGCGGCCTGCTACATCGACTGGTTCCGCCAGGACCAGATCCCGCTGTTCGCGCCCGCCTGGCATTACCAGCACATCTTCGATGACGTGCTCCCGGCGCTGCGCGACCGCGGGGTCAGCGAGGCGCAGATCCGGGCCATGCTGGTGGATAACCCGCGCCGCTACTTCACCGCGCCCGCCTGACCGCCGCCGGAGCCGGACGCCGCGCGGCAGCCCGGCGGCGGCTCGGTAAGGTCTTCGGCCATGAGCACAGTCGATGAGATCGCCGAGCGGTACGTCCCGCAGGTAGCCGAACTCGACCCGGTGACCGCCACCATGGCCGGGATCGCCGGCCACGACGACCGGATGCCCGACCTGACCCCGGCGGGCTTCGCCGCCAGGGCCGAGCTGGACCGCGCCACGATCACCGCCCTGCGCCGGCTGGCCCCGGCGGACGAGCGCGAGCGGGTCGCGCAGGCCGCCATGCTGGAGCGCCTCGCGGTGGCCGTCGAGCTGTATGACGCGGGAGTCGTCACCAGCGACATCAACGTGATCGCCAGCTGGGTGCAGGGGGTCCGCCAGGTCTTTGACCTCATGCCCGCCGAAGGCGAGGAGGCGCAGCGCAACCTGGCCGCCCGGATGGCCGCGGTGCCCGGGGCGTACGCGGGCCTGCGGCAGACCTATGCCGAGGCCGCCAGCCAGGGCCGGGTAGCCGCCCGCCGCCAGATCCTGGCATGCGCGCGGCAGTGCGCCGAGTGGTCGGGCAGCGGTGACTTCTACGGCGACCTGGTCGGGCGGACCGGCGCCGAGGGCGCGCTACGCACGGACCTGGACCGGGCTGCCGAGGCAGCGAGCGCGGCCACGGCCAGCCTCGGCCGGTTCCTGGAGACCGACCTGCTGCCGCAGGCACCCGAGCGCGACGCGGTCGGGCGCGACCGGTACGCCCTGGCATCCCGCAATTTCCTCGGTGCCGTCATCGACCTCGATGAGGCCTACGCCTGGGGCTGGGAGGAAGTCAGGCGGCTCCGGGCGGAAATGACCAGGGTCGCTGGCCAGATCGTGCCGGGCGGCGGCCTGCCGGAGGCCATCGCCGCGCTGGAGGCCGACCCTGGCCGCCGGATCAACGGCCGGGAGAACCTGCGGGACTGGATGCAGGGATTCGCCGACAGCGCTGTCGCCGACCTGAATGGCACCCACTTCGACATCCCCGAGCCGGCCCGCCGGATCGAGTGCATGCTCGCCCCGACCAGCGACGGCGGGATCTACTACACCGGGCCGAGCGAGGACTGGAGCAGGCCGGGCCGGATGTGGTGGGCCGTCCCCGACGGCGTGGAGGAGTTCTCCACCTGGAAGGAGATCACCACCATCTACCACGAGGGCGTGCCGGGGCACCATCTGCAGATCGCGCAGGCCGTCTTCGAGCAGGACCGGCTGAACCGGTGGCAGCGCCTGCTGTGCTGGGTGTCCGGGCACGGCGAGGGCTGGGCCCTGTACGCCGAGCGGCTGATGGAGGAACTCGGGTACCTCTCCGACCCCGGCAACCTGCTGGGCATGCTCGACGGCCAGCTGCTGCGGGCCGCCCGCGTGGTCGTGGACCTGGGCGTGCACCTGCAGCTTCCCATCCCGGGCGGCACGGGCTGGCATGACGGCGAGACCTGGAATGCCGAGCTGGCCTGGGAGTTCCTGCGCTCGCTGGTGCAGGTGGAGGACGACATGCTGCGGTTCGAGCTGAACAGGTACCTCGGCTGGCCCGGCCAGGCGCCCTCGTACAAGCTCGGCGAGCGGATCTGGATGCAGGCCCGCGAGGAGGCCCGCGCCCGGCAGGGGCCGGCCTTCGACCTGCGCGATTTTCACCGCCAGGCCCTCGCCCTCGGATCGCTCGGCCTGGACCCGCTGCGCGAGGCGCTAGCCCGGCTGTAACGGAGGGAGGTGGCGGCCATGGACGTGCAGCGCTGGCTGAGTAGCGCGGTGGAGGCGGTCAGTAGCTGGGAGGCCGCCTTCGGCCCGTTCGAGCCCGTTCCCTCGCTGCGCGTCAGCGACGAGCAGTTCGCTGCCGCCTTCGGTGCCTTCACCGAGCGGCTGCGGGACAACTACCCGTTCTTCCATCCGTCCTACGCGGGCCAGATGCTGAAACCGCCGCATCCCGCCGCCATCGTCGGCTACCTTACCGCGATGCTGATCAACCCGAACAACCACGCGCTGGACGGCGGCCCGGCCACGGCGCGGATGGAGAAGGAGGTCATCGCCCAGCTGGCCGGCATGTTCGGGCTGGCCCCGCACCTGGGCCACCTCACCAGCAGCGGGACCATCGCCAACCTGGAGGCCCTCTACATCGCCCGCGAGCTGCACCCGGGCCGGGGCGTCGCCTACAGCGCCGAGGCGCATTACACCCACAGCCGGATGTGCGGGGTGCTCGGGGTCGAGGGCACGCCGGTGCCCGTCGACGCGGCCGGCCGGATGGATCTCGCCGCGCTGGACGCGCTGCTGGCCGGCGGGGGGATCGGCACCGTGGTCGCCACGGCCGGGACCACCGGCCTCGGCGCCATCGACCCCGTGCACGAGGTGCTGGCCATCGCCCGCCGACACGGCGTGCGGGTACATGCGGACGCCGCCTACGGCGGCTTCTTCACCCTGCTGGCGGGGCTGGACGACCCGGCCGGCCTGGACCCGGCCCCGTGGCGGGCGCTCGCCGACTGCGACTCGATCGTGGTCGACCCGCACAAGCACGGCCTTCAGCCCTACGGCTGCGGCGCGGTGCTGTTCCGCGACCCGTCCGTCGGCCGGCTCTACCAGCACGACTCGCCGTACACCTACTTCACCTCCGACGAGCTGCACCTGGGCGAGATCAGCCTGGAGTGCTCCCGGGCCGGCGCCGCCGCCGCGGCGCTCTGGCTGACCTTCCGGCTGCTGCCGCCCACCCCCGCCGGGCTCGGCCAGGTCCTGGCCGCCGGCCGCCGGGCCGCACTGGCCTGGGCGGAGCTGCTGCGGTCCTCGGCGAGGCTGGCGCTGTACCAGCCGCCGGAGCTGGACATCGTCTGCTACTTCCCGGTGACCGGCGAGCGCAGCATGTCGTCGATCGACGCGGCCTCCGCCCGCATCATGCGCGCCGGGATGGCGGACGCCGCCCGGCCCGTCTTCCTCAGCACGCTGCGAGTGCCCGAGGCAGCATTCGCCCGGCGGCATCGGGGAGCGGTGGCCGATCAGGACGGCGCCCGCATCCTGCGCAGCGTCCTGATGAAGCCCGAGCACGAGGCCCACGTCCCCGAGCTGCACGCGCGCCTGGAGCTACTCGCCCGCCAGTCCTAGACCCGGTGCCCAGCCGCCATCCCGCTGACTTGCCATCGAACCCGGGCGCCCCGAGCGCGACTCGAACCTGCCGCCTACTGCTGGGTCCCACGACCTCGATATCCTGCTGCGGCCGAGTCTGCGTGCGGCCCTTGGCCGCCAGGACGATCAGGAACTTCACGCCGAGTGCCGAAGCGGCAGTTCCCGCTCCCGCACGGCCTCAGCAGCGTAGAGCAGGGCCTCCCTGACGTCCTCTCGCGTCAGATCGGGATGTTCTGCCAGAATCTGCTCGACCGTCATCCCATCGGCGACCATCGCGACCACTGTCGCCACGGGAAACCGAAGACCCCTGATGCACGGCAGGCCACCCATGACATCAGGGTTTGTCGTGATCCGCTCGAACGTCACACTGCGATGCTACGCGCACAGGGGGCCCTCTTACCGGCATGCCGCATGGACTGGACATGCAATACCTGCTCTGACGCATCGCATCCGGGTGGGAAACTCGCTGCCTGCGGCACCGACTGACAATGGCTGGCCGGTGCCTCGAGGATCGAGGTACGGCCGACGCGCAAAGCAGCTCGCCCGCGACATGGATGCGCGCTGTCGACTCACGTGCAAGCTAGCCGAGGGCGACGATCCGCCGGACAGCACGTCGTCCTGGTCGAGGACGACATCACCACCGGTGGCGCGGTCCTCGTCGCGGCCCTGTCCCTCGGCCTGATGTATCACCTCATCAGTCCACCTGACCGCGACCGAGCCGTTACAGAACTCGTCCGTGTCGTCCAGCCGGGCGGAACCGTCGCCATCGCAATGATGGCGCGCATCGGCCGAAGCGAATGGCGGTGTGCGTGCGGCGACTGCCGTCGGCGGAAACGGCCCCGTTCCGCTCCCATCGCTGTCGTTATCGGCTGGCGGCAGATCCAGCGCCCGCGCGCCGCTCGCATGGAATGCTGGACCGGTGCAGCTGGAGCTCAGACAGGACGACGAGGCTGGATTCGGTCGGGTCCGGGGTCGGCTGCTGGACGGGTTCGGTGGCTGGCTGAAGGCGCAGCCGGGGCTCGATGAGGCAGCGGCGGACGACGCGACCGTCGACGCCGGCATCGCGCTGGAGTGGAAGTTCGCTTACGGTGACGGCCACCTCGGCCGCTGGACCACCAGCGACGTTGCGGAGTTCCTGCTCAGCTGGTGTCCGCGCAAGCTCAGTGTGTCGCAAGCGGACAGCGTGACCATCCCTGGCAGCATCGCCGCGTTCACCGACTACCTAGCGGCCGAGCGTCTCCTCGCGCCGGGATCGGCGTCTCCGGCGCGGCTCCGCGCTGCCGCTACCGGCGCGGCCAGCGAGTTCGTGGCGGCTATGGGAGACCCCGCCAACTTCGGGATGGCCAAGTCCATCTTCTCGGGCGCGCTCGCGGACGGCGCCGACCCGAGCGATCCGGCGCAGCTGGAGCAGTGGGTCACCAGGTTCAACTCGCTCAGCGACGAGGAGCGGAAGGCCGTCCTGCCCGACAACGCCTTCAGTACCGGCGGCGCCGCAGACAGGAGCGCGCAGTCCTCCATGGCCCTGCCTCCGGTGCCACTGCCGCCACCGGAGGCGGTCCAGGCGTCTGAGGCGGCCGCCCCGGTGCTGAGGATGTTCGCGGATCTGGCTGGGTTCGACCCCGGGGACCGGGACAGCTTCGCCCAGGTGCTGTTCCAGCGGCTTGTCACGACTGGGCCAGCAGGGATGCTGGGGACTCTGGCGCTGGCCGGCGACGACGAGGAGCAGGCCCGGCTGGCCACTGAGCTCGGCCGGTCGCCAGCGCCGCCGGCCGAGTCCGTGCTGGAGGCTATCGGCGCCCACCACCCGGTCAGGCCGGTCGCTAAAGCGGCGCGCAAGGCCCTGTTCCTGCGGTGCTCGCGGGCCGCCGCCCGCCATCGGTAACGGCGTTCGCCTGCATGGGCGTCCAGTGCGGGCTGCCGGTAAGCAGCCGCCGGGCGGCCCCGGTACGCCCGGCGGCACAGCGTGCTGGTTGACCATGCCGCCACGGCTGGTCCGGACGTGGCCGCCGAGGTGGACCACGTACCACTGGCCCCTCCACGAGAGCAAAGTGGAGATCGCGAAGGAGTGCGCCTGGCTGCCGCGGCGGCACACCCAGCCAGCAGCACCGCTAGCACCATCGCCCGGTCCCGGTCCGTGCGCAGCACCGCAACCGGTCGGCCCGCCTGGCAGGTTGCAGGATCTTCGGCAGAATGCGCGGCACCCGCACCAGCGGCACGATCCGACTTCCGCGATCCGCCCTGACAGCGGGCGGACAGCCCCGCAGGACCGGGTTGGACTGCGCCGGCCTGTCACGGCAACAGCAAGCGGGTCTTCCCCGACGACGGTTAAGAAGGCCTTCAGATCGAACTCCACCACGCGCAGCGTGTTCGGCCGGCCCGCCGGTATGCCGCTAAAGATCACCCTTGCATTAAGCGATCAGTGCGTATCCCTGCGTCGCTCGCTGGCGGCGAATGAGCGCGACGACGTTGCCGTGTGCGTCAGCACGCTGGTGCCATCGGGCTCGATCTAGCCGAGAGGATGACCGCGCCAGGCCAGCTGCCCGTGCGTGGCGACGAGGCATCAGCGCGGGCTGAGACCAGGGGCCTACTTCAGGAGCAGGCGGCTGATCCGGCGGCCTGCCAGGGTCAGCCCGGCCGCGCCCATGATCGCGAGATAGGCCGCGGGCCCGATCAGGCCGGGGCCGACCACGCCCAGCGTCAGCCCGCGCATCAGCACCACGCCCTGATACAGCGGAGTGCACTCGACCACGATCTGCAGCGGCCGCGGGTAGACGCTCAGCGGGTAGAAGGTCGCCGAGAACAGGAACATCGGCAGGGTGGCCAGCGTGATGAACTCGAAGTGCTGCCAGCTGCGCATGTAGGTGGTCGCGGCCATGCCGGCCGAGGCGAAGGCGAAGCCGATCAGCAGCGCGGTCGGCAGCGCGAGAACTGCCCAGGCCGAGTGCACCAGCCCCAGCGCGAGCATGACCACCAGGAAGGCCACCGCGTACAGGCCGCCGCGGATCAGCGCCCAGCCGATCTCGCCCAGCGCCACGTCGCCAGCGCGCATCGGCGTGGCCAGCGCCGAGTCGTAGAGCTTGGCGTACTTGAGCCGGAAGAACACGTTGAAGGTGGAGTCGAACATCGCCCCGTTCATGGACGAGGTCGCGAGCAGCGCCGGCGCCACGAAGCTGGTGAAGCCGACCGCCTTGCCGCCCGGCCCGACCACGTGCCCGACCAGGGACCCGATTCCGACGCCGATCGACAGCAGGTAGAACAGCGGCTCGAAGAAGCCGGAGATCAGCACCAGCCAGGCATGCCGGTAGGCGCGGGCGTGCCGCTCGATCAGGCGGGCACTGCCGCGGCCGCCGAGTCCGCCGCCGCGGGCCAGCAGCATCGGCAGCGGCAGGATCCGCAGCGGCAGCGACCGCACCGACGGCGCGCTCACGGCGCAGGCCCTCCTGCCGCTGCCCGGCCTGCCATCCGTGCCGTCGCCCCGGCTGCCGTCGCCCCGGCTGCCGTCGCCCCGGCTGGCATCGCCCGCTCAGACATAGAGCCGCCGCCGGTAGGCACGCTGGCCGACCGCGATCCCCGCCGCCGCGACCGCGGCCAGGTAACCGGCGTGAGCCAGCACGCCGGGCAGATCAGCCGTGCCCAGGCTGAGCGACCGGCAGATGGCCACGCCATGCCAGAGCGGGGTGACGTAGGCCAGCGGGCGGATCCAGGCGGGAAGCTGGGTGACGGGGAAGAAGGTCCCCGAGAACAGGAACAGCGGGATCATGCCGAACCGGAACAGCATCGCGAAGGACTGATCCTTGTCCCTGGTCACCGCGTAGGACTCGATCGGGGCCGCGAACGCCAGCCCGGTCAGGACCGCGGCCGGGAGCGCGGCCAGCACCCAGGCGGACCGGACCGCGCCGAACGCCGCCATCACGGCCAGGAAGATCGAGCAGTTCATCGCCAGCCGCAGCACGGTAAAGAGCAGGTGCCCGTGGAAGATGTCCGCGGGCCGCAGCGGGCTGGCCGCCGCCGCCTGATAGGTCTTCAGCCACTTCACCGACCCGAGGACCGGATAGGTGGACTCCCCCATGGCCGTCTGCATCGCGGCGGCGGCCAGCAGGCCGGGCGCGAGGAAGTCCAGGTAGCTGACCCCGCCCAGGCGGGCGAGTCCGTGCGCGTCCACCAGCGTGCCCAGGCCGAGCCCCATCGCGCCGAGGTACAGCACCGGGCTGAGCACGCTGGAGTAGATCGACCCGCGCCAGGTGCGCCGGTAGTTGACCAGCCAGAACCGGAACTCCCGCAGCGCCATCTGCCACGGGCCGGCCGCCGCGGCCGGGGCCAGGCCGCGCGGCTGGTCAGCCGGGGGCGCTACCGGTGCGGCCATCAGTCCTCCAGCCGCCGGCCGGTCAGCCAGAGAAAGACGTCCTCCAGGGTGCTGCGCCGGACCAGGGAGGTCAGCGGCTCCAGGCCGAGGGCCCGGACCGACGCCAGCGCGACATCGCCGTCCGGCACGTAGAGCAGGATCCGGTCGGCGAGCACCTCCATCCGGTCCGCCGGCACGTCGGCCAGCTTCTCCGCGGCCTGATCGTGCTCCGCGATGCGGAACCGGAGCTCCAGCACCTCGGGCGTGGAGTAGGCCTCGATCAGTTCCCGCGGGGAGCCCTCGGCCGCGATCCTGGCCCGGTCCATGACCACCAGCCGGTCGCAGAGCTGCTCGGCCTCGTCCATGTAGTGCGTGGTCAGGACGAGCGTCACGCCCTGCTGCTTGAGCCGGTACAGGCGGTCCCAGACGACGTGCCGGGCCTGCGGGTCCAGCCCGGTGGTCGGCTCGTCCAGCAGCAGGATCTCCGGCTCGTTGATCAGCGACCGGGCGATGGTCAGCCGCCGCTTCATCCCCCCGGATAGCGGCTCTACCTGGTCCTCCGCGCGGTCAGCCAGCTGCACGAAGTCCAGCAGCCTGGCGGTCCGCTCGGAGATCACCGCTCGCGGCAGGCCGAAGTAGCGTCCGTAGATCAGCAGGTTCTCGCGGACGGTAAGCTCAACGTCCAGGGTGTCCTCCTGCGGGACGACGCCGAGCCTGGCCCTGATGGCAGGGCCGTCCCGCACCGGATCGAGACCCAGGATGGAGAGCTCGCCGCCGGTCGGCGGTGACACGCACCCGATCATGCGCATGGTCGACGACTTGCCCGCTCCGTTGGGGCCGAGGAAGCCGAAGGCCTCTCCGCGGTGCAGCTCGAAGCTGATCCCGTCCACCGCGGTAAAGTCGCCGAACTTCTTGGTCAGGCCACTCGCGCGGATCAGGACGTCAGCATCGGGCACTCCCGCGAGGGTACTCGGCGTGCGCTGAGGTATCGAATGAGTTTCTGGCTAGCGGGTACAGAAGATCGGGTACAGAAGATGCTGGCGGGCAGCGCGGGATGCCAGCGAAAGCATGCCCGCCTTGACCGGGCTCCCGGCCATATGGCTGCTGGACTAGCGGTACCCTCTGCAGAGGCTGCCGTGGCGGGTCCGGAGCCACGAGATCACGGCGCGAGGCTGCCCAGTTCCGCTGAGTAGCAGGGGTTGAACGGCTCTACGGCACGGCACTGACCCGGCGAATCCGAGAAGGAAGGTCGCCCGAGTGGGCATGTTGCGCGATCTTTACCTGCGATTCAGGCAGCTGATCCATGAAGGCGCCAAGTTCGGCGTCGTCGGGCTGATCGGGTTCCTGGTGACCGATGGCGGCACCAACCTGCTGCGCGCCCAGTTCCAGCTGGGCTGGCTGAAGGCCAACGTGATCGCCACCGTCGCGGCGACCATCGTGACGTTCCTCGGCAGCAGGTACTGGACATTCCGGCACCGCGAGCGGACGGCCATCCATCGCGAGACCATCCTTTTCTTCGTTCTGAACGGGATCGGCCTGCTGATTCAGCTGGCCTGCCTCGGGTTCACCAACTACGCGCTGGGCCTCACGGACAAGTTCTCGTCCAACGTCGCCCTCCTGATCGGCATCGTGCTCGGGACCCTGTTCCGCTTCTGGTCCTACCGCAGGTTCGTCTGGGTGGAGCGTCGTGACGCCACGGCGGGGGTCCTTCCCGAGGCCGTCGGTCCCCAGGCTGAGCTGCTGGAGCCGGCCATGACGCCGAGTGCGCCCGCCGGGCTGGCCGACTCCCCGCAGGCCCAGCCCTCGTCTCAGTCACTACCAGCCCAGCCGCTTCAGGCCCAGCCGCTGCCCGCCCAGCCATCGCGGCCGCAGGCCGACACGACACTCCCCGACCAGGCTCGGCCGTTCCGTTAGGGAACAGTCCTGAACGGCATCGGGCTGCTGATCCAGGCCGCATGCGTATGGCTGGCCGACGACCTGCTCGGCTTCACCGGCCGGGCGTCTTACCTGGCTGCTGTCATCGTCGGCACCGGCCTGGGAACGCTGTTCCGGTTCTGGTCCTACCGCAAGTGGGTGTGGCGAGAGCCGGCCGGGACGGACCTGCCGGGCCGGCGGACCGGGCCCCGGCACGCCCGGCCGCGCGGGCGCGCCCGCGCGGCAATGACGGTCCCGGCAGGAATGCCCGGCCAGCTAAGCCGCGCACCCCTGGCCGCCGCCAGCGACGAGGCCTGACACCGGGGTCTGCAGCGCGGCGCTGGCCTGCGCCTGGGTCAGCGCGCCGATCGCCACCAGCCTGCCGATGACGTGCTCCTCCCGGATCCGCGCCTGAGCCGGATACAGCAGCGGGTCATCCAGGGACGGAGCCTGCACCAGGCCGGCCAGCAGGGCCGCCTGCGGCCAGGACAGCCCGGCTGGCGGCACCCCGAAGTAGCCGCAGCTCGCAGCCTTCAGGCCGTAGAAGCCGTTGCCGAAATAGGCCACATCGGCATACATGCGGACTACCTGCGGCCCTGAGTACGTGAACTTGAGCTTGACCGCCAGCGCCACCTGCTCGGCCTCCACCCGCAGCCCGGCGCGACCGGGCGTGTACAGCATCTTGGCCAGCTGCTGGTACAGCGTGGCACCGCCCTGGTCACCCTTCCCGGTGATCTTCCCCTCGATCACCCGCAAGACGGCGATCGGGTCGACGCCCGGCTCCTCGCTGAACCTGTGGTCCTCGGTTGCCTCCAGCGAGGTGGCGAAACGCGGCGGCACGGCCGGGCCGGGGAACACCGAATGGTGGCTGACGGCCTCCGACCTCGCCAGCTGCCAGGCACCGGAGACCGACGGCGTGACGAGCAGCAGCACGCCGAAGGCAGCCAGCCCGATCAGCACGATCACCAGGCACAGCCCGGTCAGGCGCAGCAGCCGGCGCCGCCATCGGCGCGCGGGCCCTCGCCAGCCCGGTTCCCAGGGCTGCGGCTGCGGCCAGTACGCGGCCGGCCTGCCCGGGGTGGTATCTCCCGGCGCCACGTCCCCCGATGATTCCCGCACCGTTACATCCGCTCCGTTACGCCAGTTCCGGACTCCGCGGCCGGCGGGCCCACGGCCAGCGGCGGCGACGTCACCATCGTGAACCGCCAACGAACGGGGTCGCCGCCGAGTGCCGTCCCGCCATCGCCACCCCCCCATGATGACCCCCCGGCTGGTCATGCCGCAGGCAAGCAGGGCCCGGACACGCCCGGCCCGCCGGGCAAGGCGGGCGGACGACTGGCTGCCGGCGCGGACGAGACGGGGACGAGGGTTGCGTTCTGGCATGAATCAGGGATTTCTGTACCGACCGGTCGGTTTGGCTAGACTCGGGAGATGACCGAGCCGCACGATCTGACTGCGCTGGAGCAGGCCGCCGCCATCCGCCGCGGCGAGCTGAGCCCTGCCGAGCTGGCCGAGCATTACCTGGCCCGGATCAGCAGGCTCAACCCGTCGCTGGGCGCCTTCATCACGGTGACGCCCGAGCTGGCCCTAGCCCGGGCGAAGGCGCACGCGCAGGCGGCAGCCGCCCGCCTCCGGAACGGCCCCGATGGCCTGCCCCCGCTCCTCGGCGTGCCGGTCGCCATCAAGGACCTGACCGCGACGGCGGGGATCCGGACGACGTACGGCTCCCGCGCCTTCGCCAGTCACGTGCCGGACACCGATGCTCACTCGGTCACCCTGCTCCGGGCGGCCGGCACGGTCAGCCTGGGCAAGACCAGCACGCCGGAGTTCGGCACCTGCTGCTACACCGACAACGACCTCACCGGGCCGACCCGGTCGCCGTGGGATCCGCGCTGCTCCGCAGGCGGTTCCAGCGGCGGCTCGGCGGCCGCGGTGGCGGCCGGGCTGGTCCCGTTCGCGCACGGCAGCGACGGCGGCGGCTCGGTGCGGATCCCGGCCAGCGTGTGCGGCCTGGTCGGCCTGAAGCCCTCCCGCGGCCGGGTGAGCAGCGGCCCGGCGGACGGCGACTCTCCGGGCCTGTCGATCCAGGGCCCGCTGGCCAGGACAGTCCGCGACGCTGCCGCGATGCTCGACGCGATAGCCGTTTCGATGCCCGGTGACCCGTACTGGGCGCCTCCGCTGCCGGCCGGGCAGACCTTCCTGGGCTGGGCCGACCAGGGCCACGCTGGCCAGGCGCCCGGCCGGCTGCGGATCGGCCGCTACCGGGCGGCGGCCAACGGGACGGCCGCCGACCCGGCCTGCATCGCCGCCTGGGAGGACGCGTCGCAGCTGCTGGCCTCGCTCGGGCACGAGGTCGAGGACATCGAGCTGCCGTTCGGGCCGGAGATGCCCGGCTACTTCGCCACCATCTGGGGGGTGAAGTCACTGGACACGCAGGTCGGGCCGGACCAGGAGATGCAGCTGCGGCCGGTCACCAGGGCGTGGCGCGAGCACGGCCGGACCATCAGCGGCGCCGCCTACGCCGCGGCGGTGACCGGCATGCAGGTCGCGGCCCGCCGGTCCATCGTGGCCACGGCCGGCTATGACGCGGTGCTGACCCCCACGCTCGGCCTGCCGCCGCAGCCGGTGGGGTACTTCAGCGAGGACGGCGAGCCGCTGGACAACCTGCGCCGCCAGGGCGTCTTCACCCCGTTCACGCCGATGTACAACATGACCGGGCAGCCGGCCGTGAGCCTGCCGCTGCACTGGACCGGCGACGGCGTGCCGATCGGCGTCTCGCTGGCCGGGCGGCCCGCCGGTGAGGCGGCGCTGATCGCGCTGAGCGCCCAGCTGGAGGCGGCCAGGCCCTGGGCGTGGCGTCATCCCGCCTGCTGGTGACGTGAACCGGGCCCGCGAGCCCGCGGCCGGGGCTCAGCTGCCCTGCAGGCCGGTCATCAGCAGGCCGGTGAAGTACCGGCCGATCTGGTCGGGGCTGAGCGGGCCATCGGGCCGGTACCAGGTGCCGAGCTGATTGATGGCGCTGAGGAAATACTGCACGACGATGTCCGCCGGCACGTCAGCGCGGAACGCCCCCGCGGCGATGCCCTCATCGACCAGCTGGCGGAACCGCTTGTGGTAACTCCGCCGCTCCGTCCGGATCAGGGCCTGCCTGGCCGCGGGCAGCAGGTGCAGCGAGCGGAAGAAGACGATCATGTCGTCCATGTTCTCGAAGGTGGTGCGCAGCACGTCAGCCGCGGCCGCCTCGAGCCGCTCGGCCGGGCCGCCGGGGCCGCTCGCGATCTCGTCCAGCCTGGCCCGCTGCATGGTCAGCAGCCGGTGGTAAACCTCATACAGCAGGTCGTCCTTGGAGTCGTAGTAGTGGTACAAGGCTCCCTTGGTCACGCCCGCGGCCTCGACGACCTGCTGCACCGATGTGGCCTCGAAGCCGTTCTGCGCGAAGAGGCGGGTGGCGACGGACAGCAGCCGTTCCCGCACCGGGCTCGCCGCGTCCCGGCCAGCGGCGCTGGCAGTGTGCCGCGCCGTCGGCGTCATGCTCGTCTGCTCCCGTGCTGATCCGGGCCGCTGGCCCGTGATGGGGCCAGCTGGCCGGATACCGGCCAGTCGGCCCAACTTAGGCGCAGGACCGGTCCTGGTCAAACCATCCTGGCAGGCCGCGGCACCCCGGCCGGACGTGCTGCGCGGCGGCCGCGGACCACCTAGTCACCCGCGCCGGCCGCGAGGTTGCCGAGACGGACCGCGACGTCCTGCACCCGGTAACCGCCCCGGTGCCGCCGCGGTCCTGTCCCGCCGCGCTGCCAGGGCCAGGGCCCGTCCAGCGGCCGGTACTCGATCCCGGCCGCTGCAAGCCGTCCCAGGTGACTGGCCAGCCGCGGCCGCAGCGGCGGGCGGGATCCGCGCGCATCGTCCTGCCAGGGAGACGGCCTGCCCGCCCAGGCCACCTCGGCCAGCGCGCAGGCCCTGGGAAAGATCATGTACTCGAGCGCGCGGGCATCGGGGATGTACTCGGTCCAGACCTGGAACTGGGTGCCGATGAGGTGCCGGCGTGCAGAGTCTGGCCAGTCGGCGGGCACCGGCTCGAACGCCGCCACGTCCTGCACCCGGATCGGCCCGCCGATCGCGGCCGGCTCGCTCTCGTCGTCGGCCTGGCTGTAGTCGAAGTAAGTGGGCAGCACCGGTGCTGCGATGACGTCGTGACCGGCTCCGGCCGCCCGGCACGCGATGCCCGTCCCCCGCCAGGCCATCACGATCGTGTCCGGCCGGAGCTGCCCGGCCGCCGCGGCGGGGCCGGCGATGCCCGGCGCGGCCGGCGTGCCGGATCCGCTCGCGGCACTGGCGAATCCCTCGTCCCACACCAGCGCCCTGGCGCCGAAGTCGTCGGCCAGCAGGTCAGCCACGTCCCGCAGGAAGCAGGCGTGCAGGCCAGCAGGGCCGGACAGGCCGCGCTGCCGCCAGTACGCCTCGATCCGCGGGTCATCCCGCCAGGAGTCCAGGACGCATTCGTCGCCGCCGATGTGCACGTACCTGCCGCCGCCGCCGGCACCCGGTATGGCACCGAGGAGCTCGGCGAAGATCTCGGCCAGGAAGTCTCGTGTCGGCGGCAGCGGGGACATCAGGTTCGGGAAGATCCCCCAGTCGGCGCTGACCTGGTACCCGCCCGGCGGCGGCGTGCCCGAGCCGAGCTGCGGCATGGCGGCCAGCAGCGCTGTCGCGTGGCCGGGCACTTCCACTTCCGGGACGAGGGTCATCATCCGCTGCGCGGCGCAGGCGGAGATCTCCGCCAGGTCGGCCAGCGTGTAGTAGCCGCCATGCGGAATGTCGTCGTAGGCCGGCGGCTGCTCGCCGCCGAGGCTGGTCCGGCTCCGCGGCCGGTGCGAGCCGGTCTCGTGCAGGGCCGGGTACCGGCGGCTCTCGATCCGCCAGCCCTGGTCGTCGGTGAGATGCAGGTGCAGGCGATTGACCTTCATGGCCGCCAGCGCGTCGATCAGCGCCAGCACGGTCCGCTTCGGGAAGAAGTGCCGGGCCACGTCCAGATGCGCGCCCCGCCAGGCCAGCGCGGGCGCGTCCTCGATCTCCGCGCATGGCAGGTTCCAGGCCGGTCCTGGCACCGGCGCGGCCCGCCAGGCCTCGTCGGGCAGCAGCTGGCGCAGCGTCTGGGCCGCGTAGAACGCACCGGCCGCACCCCCGGCAGTGATCCGGACCACATCCGGCCCGATCCAGAGCCGGTACGCCTCAGCTGGCAGCTCGCGCGCCAGGTCAACGGTGATCGGTCCGCCGGACCGGCCGGAGCCCTCTGGCCAGGGCAGCCAGCCCAGCACACGCCGGAACGCCGCTGCGGCCTCCGCACCGCCAGGGCCTGCGACGATGCCGACATCAGGGCCGATCGCGAACCAGCCGGGCCGGGGACGCACTACCTGGGGGAACGGCAGCAGTGCCGCGAGGCGCTCATTCACGCCCCCAAGGCTCCCAGATAGCGGCGCGGAACTGCCCGGCAGGTCCGCGCCGCTGTCGAAAATCCGATTGAAAGTGGGGGAGTTGGCACGTCCTGTTGCCAGGAGGCCGGAATGGGACACTTCATAACGCCATCAATATTACCGACGATGAACTGGGAGTAGGTGCGCAAGAGGATCTGCACGCGCCCGGCGAGAACCCGACTGGGTATGAGATAGATACATGGTGAGGTCGCCGTCGATGATGAAGAAAAAAAACCAGCGCGTCGGGGTCGTAGGGAAGTAGTGCGCCTCGGTTCCCCTCCGAATAAGGCCGCCTGCCCACTTGAACTTCCCAGCCGTTCTTACTATAAGTCGTGGTCTTAACCTGAACTCGCTTAACTCCCTCCGGCATGGAGACCAACAGATCGGTATCGATGCATTACATCCGCGAATCAGGAACCAGGTTGCCGCAATAGCGGCTCCGGCATCCCTGAGCCACTTTACGTCGGGCGTCAAAACCACCGCGGTGCCAGCCGCCTTAGGCTCCTGAAGGTGGCTGAGGTCGAGGCCGCGCCGCATAGCGTGCGCCTTGACCCGAGTCCGCTCATCTGCGTTGCGGCCAGCGAGCCCGAGCTCCGCCAGCAGCTCGCGCCAGGAATAGGATCTGGCTACGGCCCCCGCCTGAGCTGGGCGTCCGACCAGCGCCGCTGACCGGTAAAGTGCGAGGTATCGAGATCGAGGCGTACGGCGTGGCGCTTGACAGCACGAATGGCCCCAGCGGATGTGGGACACAGCCGGAGCTCGCGCATGACGCCACGCCACGAGTGAGATACCGCCACTGCGGAAGTTAACCGCGAATCAGTCCAAATGCGTTTTTTGGAGATGGGTTTCTGCCATAGCTCAGACGGTAGCAGAAACCTCTGACCAAATGGCCGCCAGATCGATTCTGCTGGCCATTAATTCAGTCGGGACGGCGGGATTTGAACCCGCGCTCTCTGGTCCCCCAGACCAGCGCCTTAACCAAGCTGGGCCACGTCCCGTTAATGCAATTATGGTACCGCACCAGCGTCAAGCTGGCCACTCAAACCGTCCGCCTGCCGCTTGGACGTGCTGCCGAGCATACACGCAGAAAAGTCGTGCAGGCGGCCTGGGGCTGACCTCTCGTGCGCCTGGGCACACGCCCGCGCTGCCACCGTCAGGGCGGTCAGCGCGGGCCGCACCAGGTGGCGGCCGCGGCGAGGGCCGACGCTGCGCACACGGCCGGGTCCGGCTCGTCCGACGCCCAGGCCACGTATCCGTCTGGCCGCACCAGCATGGCCAGCGGCAGGCGGCGCCCCGTCCGGCCCAGGTAGCTGACCACCCGGACGTGATCAGGCAGTCCCGCGCCCACCGTCGTCGCCGCATCGGACAGCAGCACGAAACGGCCATCGCCGAACAGCCCGTACAGCCGCGCGCTCCTGCCGTCCGCTAAGGTCAGGGCCCCGGCCGGCAGCCGCCTGCCGGTCATCGGGTGCGCGGCAGCACCGCCCGTGGCAGCACCGCCCGGGGCAGCACCGCCCGGGGCAGCACCGCCCGTGGCAGCACCGCCCGGCGGGTACCTGATCGAGATTCCGGAGTAGCCGCGCGCAAGCTGGTCCTGCACCGGCGGCAGCGGCACCACCAGCCGGTGCACGGCCCAGCGCAGCAGCCGCTTGTTCCAGGATCGCGCCGTGTTGAGCCGGAACTGCCGCCCGGTCAGGGCCAGCACGGCGGCACCGACCGGGTGCCGCTCGTCGTGATAGGAGTCCAGCAGCCAGCCGGGTCCCCAGCCGTGCAGCTCCGCGCCGAGCTTCCAGCCCAGGTTGACGGCATCCTGCAGGCCGGTGTTCAGGCCCTGCGCGCCGGCCGGCGAGTGGGCGTGCGCGGCGTCCCCGGCCAGCAGCACCCGCCCGATCCGGTACCGCGGAGCCTGGCGGCTCTCGCTGCGGTACCGCCCTGACCAGTACATGTCCCGCAGCCCGAAATCGCGCCCGGTGATCTGCCGCAGGCTATCGCGCACCTCGTCCAGGCCGACGGGCTCGCTCACCGGCACGCCGCCGCGAGCGTAGTCGTACAGCACCAGGCGGCAGGATCCATCGCGAAACGGAAACATCAGCAGCATCCCGTGCCGCGACAGGTCGCCGTAGGCGCTGGTCATGGGCAGGCCGTCCAGGTGCAGGTCGGCCAGGATCACCGAGCCGGGATTGGCGAAGCCGGGGAATGTCATCCCGGCGGCCTCCCGGACGAAGCTGCGGACGCCGTCGCAGCCGGCCACGAAGGCGGCCCGCTCGGTCGCCCCGTCAGCCAGCGTGACGGTCACCCCGGTCTCGTCCTGCCGCACCCCGGTGACGGGCGATGACCACCGGATCCGGGCGCCGAGCTCGACCGCCCTGGCGGCGAAGATGCATTCCATCTGGCTCTGCGGGATGTCCAGCAGGTAGGGAAAATCCGAGTCCAGGCGGCTGAACGAGATGGCGGCTCCGCGCGGCCCCAGCGGGAAGGTCGGCACCGGCAGTCCGGCAGCGGCCAGGACCTCGGCCAGGCCCCGCAGCTCGAGCACCTCCATGCTCCTGGCATGCAGGCAGATAGCACGAGAGTCAGAGCGCGGGCCGTCCCGCCGCTCCAGCACCAGGCAGCGGACGCCCGCCAGGGCAAGCTCCCCCGCCAGTACCAGCCCCGTCGGCCCCGCGCCCACGATGATGACCCCGTCGTCGATGACTCCGTCGTCGCGCGGTGTCGCCACGCAGCCCTCCCGGCCGACGCTTATCGATTCGGTTGCTCACGCTAGGTGACCAAGCAGATCTGGACTGTTCCGTTTTACCGGTTCATGCCAGATATCTCACGAGGACGCCGACGAAAGTACCCGTCGGCGTCCTCGGCCACAATGCGATTGCCCGCCGCCTCCGGCGGCGCGGTGCGCGCCTACCGGCGCAGCAGCAGGACGATCAGCACGATGATGATGATGACGACGACTGTTCCTATGCCGATATACACGGGGGATTCCTCTCACGACAGGTTGAAGGCTCGCGTGAGGTGCCCAGGGCAGCTGCACGCAAACAACCGATCTGGCCAGGACGGGAGTGAACGCCGCGACGGCGGGCACTTCGCTGCTCGCCGTCCGGGGGGAAACGGCACGTCATGGTGCTGCCGACTGAGGAGCCGATCATGCTCGCTGTTATTGCCGCCGTCCTGTTCGCGATCGCCTTCATCATTAATGCGGCGGCCATCGCCACCGACGCGCTGCTCTCGCCATTGAGCCTGCTGCTAGCCGGGCTCGCATGCCTCGCCGTTCACCTCACCGGCCAGGGCCCGGATTTGCCGGTCACCCGGCGGCGTCGCTGACCCCCGCGGTCTACGGTGACTCCTGGATGGAAACCACCCACGAGGGGAGATACCTCATGACAGCATCGGCCGGGTCGCTGACCGGGCGCCGCGCCCTGGTGACCAGCGCGGCGAGCGGCATCGGTGCGGCATGCGCGAACGCGCTCGCAGCCGCCGGCGCGCATGTCGTCGCCGCTGACATCGACGCGGCCGGCGCCGACCGCGTCTTCACGAGCCCGGCGGCCAGGTACTGCTGGATGACGTTCGCGCCCCCGCCGATCGTGACATCCTGATCGCCGGCCGCCGCCCTGGCCTGCGCGAGGGCACTCTCGATCCCGTCAGCGACGAAGGTGAACGGCGAATCCGGGCTGGCCCACTCCCGCGGCGCGGCGTGCGTGAGCACGAAGTACCTCGCGCTCGGGCCGCCAGGCGGATTGCCGCCCCAGCCGCCGGTGACATCGAACATCCGCCTGCCGATGATCCTCGCGCCGGCCGAGAGGGCTTCCGCCAGCACGTGGCGGTCCACATCCACCGGGTCGAACCGCCGACCCCCGTCGTCGTACCGCCACGGCCGGCCCATGACCCGGTTGTGCAGGCATTCACCCCCTTCGCCGAGGCCGCGGCCCGGTCCGTCATCCGGGCCGGTGACCAATCCGTCCAGCGACATCGTGATGTCGGCGACGACCTTTCCCATGGCGCATCCTCCTGTCCCGTCAGGCAAGTCCCGTCAGCCAAGCTTCTGCCAGGTAGAACGACACCACGGGCGAAATCTCATCGCAGCGGCGAGCGCGGCTGCCCGGCTGGTCAGGTCACCGGGACGCGCCCGCGCAGGTGGACAGCGAACCAGTCACGGGCCAGCTCCGCGGCGGCCGGCAGGGTACCGGGCTCTTCGAACAGGTGCGTGGCGCCGGGCACTACGGCCAGGCTATTCTTGCAGCGGAGCTCGGCCTGAGCCTGCCGGTTGAGGTCGAGCACCACGTCGTCCAGCCCGCCGACGATCAGCAGCGTCGGTGCCCGCACGAACGCGAGCCGGGCGCCGGCGAGATCGGGCCTTCCGCCGCGCGACACCACGGCCGCGATGTCAGCGTCCGGCTCGGCCGCGGCCCACAGCGCGGCGGCGGCGCCGGTGCTGGCGCCGAAGTAGCCAACCGGCAGGCCCGCGGTGTCCGGCATGGTCCGCAGCCAGCTGGTGACGCTGGCCAGCCGCCTGGCGAGCAGGGCGATGTCGAACACGTTGGCGCGGTCGAGTTCTTCCTGGGGCGTGAGCAGGTCGAACAGGAGCGTGCCCAGGCCGGCCTGGTTCAGTGCGCCGGCCACGTAGCGGTTCCGGGGACTGCGGCGGCTGCTGCCGCTGCCGTGCGCGAATGCGACGATGCCCAGCGGCCGGTCCGGCACGGTCAGGTGGCCCGGCAGGCGAGCCGCCCCGGCGCGCACCTCCGCCTCCAGCGGCAGGGGCGGGTCCTCACCGGCCCGGGGCAGGGGCGGGTCCTCACCGGCCAGGGGCAGGGGCGGACCATCCGGGGCCGCTGCCGGGCGGCTGTTCCCGGCCGCGGGGCCGGCTGCCCCGCCCGCGGCGGGGTCCGCGCGCTGGAGGCAGTCGACCACTTCCTCGTCCGTGGTCTGCGAGAAGTCAGCGTAGAACTGGCCGATGGCGAAAAAGTCAGCTGGCGTCTGCACGCAGACAAGCTCGTCCGCGTCACCGGCGAGCCGGGACTCCCAGCCCGGCGGCGCGACGGGCACGGCCAGGACGACCCTGGCCGCCCCCTGCGCCCGTGCGATCTGACAGGCCGCCCGTGCCGTGGATCCGGTGGCCAGGCCGTCGTCGACCACTACCGCGACCCGGCCAGTCAGCGGCTGACGCGGCTGCCCGCCGCGGTAGCGCGCGGCGCGGCGCTCTAGCTCCGCACGTTCCTGCGTCTCGACGGCGGCCAAGTCGTCCGCGGAGACGCCAGCCACCCGGACGACGTCGCCATTGATGACCCGGGTCCCGCCTTCCCCGATGGCCCCCATGCCAAGTTCCGGCTGGAAAGGGACCCCGAGCTTGCGCACGACGATGACGTCCAGCGGCGCGCCGAGGGCCCGTGCAACTTGCGCAGCGACCGGGACGCCGCCGCGCGGCAGGCCGAGGACCACAACCGGCTCGTCCTGCAGGTACTGCAGCCGTGCAGCCAGGCGTCGTCCCGCATCGGCGCGATCAGCGAAAACCATGGCTCCCCCTCCGCGAGACGAGCGTGCACTCCATCGGGCCGGCCTGGCCAGGGTCGATAGTCACCTTTGCGGGTGCCCCTGGCCATCGCGGCGAAACCAGCGCGGCAGAGCGGCGATTCGCCCGATCCGGTGAGCCGGCGGCGGCAGCGCATGCGGGCGATTCACCCCATCCGGGTGAGCTGACGTTGAGGGCTGCGGGGATCTTGCCGGGGGCGGCCTGTGCCGGCGCAAATCCCGGCGCTCGTGCCCGGGCCAGCGCTCGTCCTCACGCCCGGGCCAGCGCTCGTCTCAACGCCCGGGCCAGCGCTCATCATCATGCCCGGCCCGCGGAGGGCCGGACAGCGGGCAGCGGGAAAGGAGCCCTGGATGACCAGCCAGGCGCGGCCGCCGGGTCCGGGCGAGGAAGCCGCGCGGCAGGAGGCCCGTCATGCCGATGTGGCCATCCGGTCCATGGGGCAGCCCAACTCTTTTGCCAGGCAAGTCGACTTCTGGGACGACAGTTACGAGGGGCGGCGGCTGTTCTCCGAGCTCCTGGGCACGTTCTTCCTGGTCCTTGCGTCGGTGGGCGCGGATATGGTCAACGCCAGGTTTGGCGGGCATGCCGTCCCGTACTCCGCGCGCCTCGTGGCGCCCGGCCTGATGGTCGCCGCCATCATCCTGTTCATGGGCGCGCTCTCCGGCGCCCACCTCAACCCGGCGGTCAGCGTGGCCTTCGCGCTGCGGGGCGACTTTCCCTGGAAGCGGGTTCCTGCTTATATCGTCGCCCAGTTCGCCGGGGCGGCCCTCGCCACGCTGCTGCTCTGGGCCCTGATCGGCCGGCAGGGTTCCGCGGGACTGACCCTGCCGGGGCCCGGCATTTCCGCGACCACCGCCATGCTCTGGGAGATAGTCCTGACCGCCGGGCTGGTCAGCGTGATCCTCGGCGTCTCGTCGGGCGCGCAGCAGGTCGGAACGCTCGCCGCGATCGGCGTCGGCAGTTACATCGCGCTGGCCGGGCTGTGGGGAGCGCCGGTCAGCGGTGCCTCGATGAACCCGGCCAGGTCGCTCGGGCCTGCCCTGGTCCTCGGTGACTGGACCGCGTGGTGGGCGTACCTGGCCGGCCCGGCGGCAGGCGGCGTCATCGCCGTCGGCATGGCCTACATCCTGCGGGGCCCGGGCGGAGGGCCGACCGGGCGGCAGTCCGCCCAGGGCACCCTGGGCACCCGCTGGCACATACCGCCGCAGCGGTAGCCGGCCCAGTCCCGGCCCGCCGCCCGCCGATCACGGCCCCTGGACCTGCCTGGCCAGACGGTCGCGAGCCTGCGAGACGGCCCGGTGCACTGGTTGATCCGCGATCCGCCGGGCTGGCCGGCGTGTCAGGATCAGCGGGATGGCAGGAGTCGTTCGTCATGGCTGCGGGCCGGCGCCATCGGCGGACCAGCACCGGAGGAGCCCTCATGGCCAGGAAACCCGAGATCGGCGAGCCAGCCCCTGACTTCACGCTGCCCGGCATCGTGCTGCATGACGGCCAGGCCGACCGAGGCGACTACACGCTGTCCGGGCTGCGGGGCAGTCCGGTCGTGCTGGCCTTCTATCCCGGCGATGACACGGCGGTGTGCACCAGGCAGCTCTGCTCCTACACCTCGGAACTGGGCAACTTCAGCAGCATCGGTGCCACCGTGTGGGCGATCAGCCCGCAGGACCTTGCCAGCCACGAGCAGTTCGCCCGCCGGCATGAGCTGGCCTTCCCGCTGCTGGCCGACACCGGCCTGACCGTCAGCCGCCAGTACGGCATCACCCTGGGCGGCGCCGGGCTGCGCCGGTCGGTATTCGTCGTCGACGGCCGCGGGATGCTCCGGTGGAAGCACGTGACGCTCATCGGGCTCACCTTCCCGTCGGCGGCCACCATCACCAGCCAGCTCGCCGCCCTGACCGCCAGCTGACCGGACGGCAGGTGCCGCTCGCGCGCCGCCCCCGGGCCGTCCGATAGCGGATGATCTGGGACGATGGCTCCCATGCGAATCCTGATCATGGGCGGCACGGTGTTCGTCGGCCGCCATATCGCGCAGGCAGCCACGCGGCAGTGGCAGGACCGCTAGCCATCGCCCAGCCAGCGTGGCCGGCCACGGGCCGCGCCGCGCCGGCTTCCGCGGCAGCCGGCGGGCGGGCGCCCAGCGGGTCGCGCTCAGGTCCTGAGCCCGGCCCGCGCCCGCCTGGCGCCGCTGACTCAATGCCTGCCAGCGGGGCCAGGCGCCGCGCGATCCGCGCGATCCGGGCGTCGCGCAGCGCGCCTATCCGGCTTACCTGGCTCAACGCGGGCATCAGAGATCCCAGATTCAGCACCGGTGCCAGGCTCATCGTGCGCATGGAGAAGGCTGCGGCCCGTCATGCGGGCCGCAGCCTTCCCTCTACTGCTGAGCCTCACTGCTGAGGCACTGGCCTCAGGCGGCCAGGACTGCCTCGATCTCGAGGTGGATCGTCACCTTGTCGGCCACGACCGCGCCGCCGGTCTCCAGCGCGGCGTTGAAGTTGACGCCGAAGTCGCGCCGGTTGATCTCGGCCGTGGCGGTGAACCCGGCGCGGGTGCCGCCGTAGGGGTCCGGGCCGAAGCCGTTGAGCTCCAGCGTCAGCGGCACGTTCCTGGTCACGCCCTTGAGCGTCAGCTCCCCATCGACGATGAACTCGCCGCCCTCGTTTCGTACGCCGGTCGAGCGGTAGGTCATGGTCGGGTACTTCTCGACCTCGAAGAAGTCAGCGGACCGGATGTGCGCGTCGCGCTGCTCCTGGCCGGTGTTGATCGAGGCCAGGTCGATCTCGGCGGTCACCGAGGAGCTGACCGGGTCCTCGCCCGTCACGAGCTGACCGGAGAAGGTGGTGAACCGGCCGCGAACCTTGCTGACCATCATGTGCCGGACCGAGAAGCCGACCTCCGAATGCACGGGGTCGATGTTCCAGGTACCGGCGACGTAACCGGGGATCCTCGTCGCCGTCGTTGGTGCGGTCATGATCACTCCTGTGCTGCTAAAGTCTGACGTTGTTGTTGAACGCTCAATGAGTATCATGGCCACTGGCGACTTGTCAAACGCTCAACCATCTCGGGTATGCTGATGTTGTGGAACAGAAGCAGGCGCGCTGGCTGTCGGCCGAGGAGCAGCAGACGTGGCGGGCTTTCCTGACCGCATGCCACTCGCTGCTCGGCGCAGTGGACGGGCAGCTGCAGCGTGACGCCGGCTTCCCGCACGGCTACTACGAGATCCTGGTCCGGCTGTCTGAGGCCCCTGATCGTGCCCTGCGGATGAGCCAGCTGGCTGAGGCCTCGACATCGAGCAAGAGCCGCCTGTCGCATGCCGTCGCGAGGCTCGAGGAGCGCGGCTGGGTCGAGCGCCTCAGCTGCCCGACCGACCGCCGCGGCCTGATCGCCCGGCTCACCGACCAGGGCTTCGCCGCGCTGGAGGCGGCCGCCCCCGCCCATGTGGAGCAGGTCAGGCGAGCCCTTTTCGACCAGCTCAGTCCCGGGCAGGTCGCGCAGCTCCGCGAGATCAGCGAAGCGATCGAGCGTGCCGCCGAGCCGGCCTGCCGGGCGGCGGCGGCCGACCTGGACTGCGACGGGACGGACCCGCTGGAACAGGACCTGCCCGGCGGGAAAGCGCCGAGCGCAGCCAGCTGAGCTCCCGCTGGCTATGGCCAGGTGCTGTCAGCTACCCGCAGCTGGGCAGGAGCCGGGCGCCGGCCTGGCGGATACCTGCCGGCCGCAGGCCAAGGTATCCAGGTCAGCGGCTACTCGTGATCAGCGGCGATGGCGTCAAGGTTGGCCGCCGTCAGGTCCGCGATGGCAGCTGGCCCCGGGCCAGCCTCGCCCCGCAGGCCGGCCACGGTGCCGGCCTGGTCGAGGACACTGCGGTTCTGGCCCAGCTTCTGCTTCGCCTCAACCGAGGTGATCGCCAGCTCCACGCCGACAATTGCGCGTAGCTGGCCGTTGATGTAGTCAGGCGGGGCGTCCGTGACCGCCCACGGCCGGGCCCGCGGTTCCTCGTGCATGCGGGTCAGCCGGGTCACCAGGCCCCGCAGCCACTCCGGGTCGCGGTGGATGGTCAGCGTTCCGGTCAGGTGGACGGCCTCGTAGTTCCAGGTCGGCACCACTCGCCCGTGCCGTGCCTTCGCCTCATACCAGGACGGCGAGATGTACGCCTGAGGCCCGTGCACGATCGCCAGCGCGGTCGCGCCTGGCTGCACGGTCTGCCATTGCGGATTCGCCAGCGCGATGTGCCCGAGGAGATGCCCGTAGTCCGGCCGCCGCTCGCCGTCTTCCCGGCCGACCGCATCATCCGAGCCGGCGCTGGCCTGCGGACCCTGCCCGCCGCGCTGGCCCTCCTGCCCGTCATGCTGGCCGCGCTGCCCGTCATGCTGGCCGCGCTGCCGGTCATGCTGACTGCCCTGCCCGTCCTCCTGGCCCGTATCGCCTTCGCGGTCCTGGCCGGTCGCGCCGGCCAGCGCGGCCGGACGGTCCCAGATCACCGGCAGCAGCGTCGCGACGGGCTTCGTTCCGTCGAACGTGACCAGGTCCGCAGCCTGAGCCGCGTCGACGAAGGCGGCGATGTGCTGGAGATCGGTGACGGTGAAATGGCGTGGCAGGTACACGCAACCAGGCTAAACCAGCACCGGAGCGCCCGGCGCGCCCCGTCCTGACGACGTGGATGCGCAGCTGCTGCTGAAACAGCGACAGCAGGCGCGCTCCGACGCTGCTCCCGGCACGGCCGGCCACCCCAGGAGGCCCCGGAGGCGGGCGGCCCGCGGTGGCGGCCGCTGCCGGGTGGCCGCGGCGGTGCCGAGCCGCCGCCGCGAGCGAAGGCTCCCCGGGAAATGGGTTTGGCGCGGCGCGGGGTGCCTCGCTATCGTGGGCGCAACGCGCTGACGGAGACGAGTAGCACGGGATCACGCGAGCAGCAGAGAGCCGCCGGCAGCTGGAAAGGCGGACTCGCGCCCCGGAAGCGAAGACCCTCCCGAGTGCGGGGAGGAACGGCGGCCGCGGCCAGCGGCAGTGCCCGATGCCCCGTCGGCTGGCCCCCGTCACCGGGCCTGAACGAGGCCGTCGCGGCCACTCCGCGACGGTGAAGGTGCGGTGGTACCGCGAGTTCCCTTCTCGCCCGCACTCCCAAGGGGTCGCGCATATCCCCAGGGAGTGTGATGATCTCTCGAGTCCTCGCTGCCGACGTGCCCGCATACGCCGGCCAGCAGATCACGATCGCCGGCTGGCTGCATCGCCGCCGGGACCTCAAGTCCGTGACCTTCCTCATCGTCCGCGACCGCTCAGGCCTGGCCCAGGTCGTCCTGCCCGCGGCAGCCGCTCCGGCGCTCCCGGAGGAGACTGTCATCCAGGTGACCGGCACCGTCGTGGCCAATGCCCGGGCTCCCGGCGGCGCCGAGCTGGCCGAGCCAGTGGTCGAGCCGCTCTCGGGCCTGGCCGCGCCACCGCCATTCGACCTGTACCGGCCGGCCGTGACCGCATCGCTGCCGACGATCCTCGACCATGCGCCGACTACCCTGCGCCACCCGGTGCTGAAGGCCGGGTTCGAGATCTCCGCGGCCAGCGTGGCCGGCTTCCGGCAGGCCCTGGACGGGCTGGACTTCACCGAAGTGCACACGCCCAAGATCGTCGAGTCGGCGACCGAGTCAGGGGCGAGCGTCTTCGGCATCGGCTACTTCGGCCGGCCCGCTTACCTCGCCCAGTCGCCGCAGTTCTTCAAGCAGGCCCTGGTCGGGGTGTTCGAGCGGGTCTACGAGGTGGGACCGGTATTCAGGGCCGAGCCGCATGACACCGCCCGGCACCTGGCCCAGTACACCAGCCTGGACGCCGAGCTCGGCTTCATCACCGACCACCAGGACGTCATGGCGGTGCTGCGCGAGGTGATGGCCGGCCTGGTGACGGGTGTCGCCGAGCGGGCCCGTCCCGCATGCGAACTGCTCGGGGTCCGGCTGCCAGAAGTTCCGGCGAAGATCCCGCAGATCCACTTCACCGATGCGCAGGAGCTGATGGCCGGGCAGATGGGCGAGGACCCGCGCGGCGAGCCCGACCTCTCCCCCGCGCACGAGCGGTGGCTGTGCGAGTGGGCACTGCGCGAGCACGGCAGCGAGTTCCTGTTCGTGACCGGGTACCCGCTCGCGGCCAAGCCCTTCTACACCCACCCCGACCCGGCGCGCCCCGGCTACACCAACGGCTTCGACCTGCTGTTCCGCGGGCTGGAGCTGGTGACTGGCGGGCAGCGGCTGCACCGGCACGAGGACTACCTGGCCGCGCTGGCAGCGCGCGCCGAAGATCCGGCGCCCTACGCCAGCTACCTGCAGGTATTCGAGCACGGGATGCCGCCGCACGGCGGCTTCGCCATCGGGCTGGAGCGGTGGACAGCGCGGCTGACCGGCACGGCCAATGTCCGCCAGGTCACGCTGTTCCCGCGCGACCTGCACCGGCTCAGCCCCTGACGAGCGATCGGCGTCCTAGTTCCAACTGGCGGCGTCAGCTGAGCGGCGCTGTTGTCACCAGCCGTGACGGCACGACCGTGGCCGGAAACGGCAGCTGCGCCTCGAACGCCTCGTCGCCTTCGACGTAAGCGGCCTGCTCGTACCGGCCCGACCTCAGCTCGAACACGGTGAGGTCGGGCCGGTCCAGCTCGGGCGTGACGATCCAGTACGACGGGATGCCGAAGCTCTCGTAGACGTCCTTCTTCCGATTCCGGTCGTACAGCCTCGTCCGCGGCGAGGCGACCTCGACGGCCAGCTGGGGCGGCCGCTCCTGGAAAACGCTCCCGAACGAGTCGGCCCGCACCACGGCCAGGTCGGGCACCCGGTGCTGGAACCTGGTGATGTTCACGCCGACTCCTGGTAGCACCACCAGGCCATCCGGGCACGCCGTGGTCAGGATAATGGTCAGCCGGGCGACCGCGAGCTGGTGCAGGCTGGACGGGGCGGGGGACACGATCAGCACCCCGTCATCCAGCTCGTAACGGAACTCGTCGTCGGGCATGTTCTCCATATCCTCGACGGTCAGCAGCCGCTGCTGGTCGGCCCACACGTCCGGTGTGCTCATGACACTCATGGTGCCTCCTGCCGGTCATGGCCGCCACCATGGCAGCTGGTACTGACAGCGGACGAAGCCGCCATGACCGCTGCCGGGCGGTCCCTCCCCTCGGTGGTTGGCGTATGGGAGCCGGCCGGGCCGGGCCGGGCTTACGGCACGACCAGGACCTTGCCGACGAATCCCTGCTCAACGGCCTCCTGCGCCTCGGCGATCTGATCCAGCGGGAACCTGCGTACCGGCAGCTCGGTAAGCGCCCCGTCGGCCAGCGCACGGCTAACCTCGGCCACGGCCTGGTCGAGCGCCGCCGACGGCACCCCGTAGAGCAGCACGAACCTGATCACGATGTTCGCGTTCATGCAGGCCCGGACCGGAAGCACGGGGTCGGTGCTCTCCGCCGCATAGTCCACAAGGTGCGTCTCCGGGCCGGCTACGGCCAGGTCTAGCTCCAGGTTGGCACCGAGGGCAAGCTCGACGATCCGGTCCATCCGGCTGGCGAAAGACTGCACCTGCTGGACCGCGTCCGCGTTCTTGTAGTTCACGACCAGGTCGGCACCGGCCTCGGCGGCCAGCTTCGCCTTCTCCGGACCGCTTACCGTCGTGACCACCCGGCCGCCGGCGTGCTTGGCCAGCTCGATCGCGAAGTGGCCAACCGCCCCGGCGCCCCCGGCGACCAGCACGTTCCTGCCCTCCACCGGGCCATCGGCGAACAGGCAGCGATGCGCGGTCAGCGCCGGAACGCCGATGCTCGCGCCCAGCTCGGCTGACACGCCGTCGGGCAGCGGAACAGCCTGCCGCTCGGGCACCACGGACCACTCGGCGGCAGTACCCCACTGCCGCCCGGCGGCGGCGAGCCAGAGCCAGACCCGCTGACCGATCCGTGCCGGGTCGACACCGTCGCCGACAGCGTCGATGACGCCGGCGCCGTCATGGTGCGGGATCTGGAAGCCCTCGATCGGACGTGCCGTGGCACCGCTGCGGGACTTCCAGTCGGTCGGGTTCACGCCCGAGAACTCGATCTTGACGCGCACCTCGGCAGGACCAGGCTCCGGCCGCGGTACCTCCTCGACCCGGAGAACCTGGTGCGCCGAGCCCAGCGTGTCGTAAAGAGCAGCCCTCATGGCAGACGCCCGCCTTCCCGTCAGTCAGCTACGCAGCCCGATCCTCTCATCCGCTCGGGCCGGCCAGGCCAGGGCCCAGCAACGTCACCGCTGCAGTCCGCGCCAGCGCGCGTCAGTACTGACACTCACCGGACTCATGCTTTCCCTGGAGTTATCTTCCGCTGGAAAGAAGCACCCGCCAGCTGGACAAATGAAGACCGCTACGACAGGCCCTGCGGCCCGGCCCATCCGTCGGGAAGCACGCATACCTTGCTCCAGCCTGTGCTCCTGGCCCGTCCGAGTGCAGTGTCAGCAGCACCTATCAGCTCACTGAGCGCCCGCTCGGAGTCGTTCAGGACCGCCACGCCAATGGAGACAGTGAGGCGGAACACGAAGCCCTCCTGCGTTCCGGACTCAATGGCGATCGGTTCGGCAGCGATGTGATCGCGCATGCGCTCGCTGATGCGCTTGGCCTCGACCCAGCCGGTCTGCGGGAGCAAAATCGCGAACTCCTCGCCCTTGACACAGCCAATCAGGTCACGATCCCGGAGTTGTTCCCTCAGCATGCCGGCGATGTCGCGCCGCAGCTGATCGCATACGACGCCTCCCACTGTCTCCCGCATCGACTTGAAGTCATCAATGTTGACCTTCGCCAGCGCCAGCGGAGCGTCAGAGCGCACCGCACGGTAGAACTCGACTTCTGCCTCGCGCTGGAAGGTGTTCGCGTTGAGCAGCCCCGTGTCGGCATCTATCCGGGCCAGCGCGACAAGCTGGGCGTTCATCAAGTATCGCCGGTACAGGACTATCGACGGAAGAGCGAGCGCCATGAGCACAGGGTCAATCGCCACGATCAGGGCCAGGGAGGTGCCGAGGCTGAGCTCGATGAGATCGGAGGTGAGGGCTTCACGATTGCCGATCATCTCGCGAAAGCGCGATCCAGGATCAGCCAGCTTAATCGCGATAAAAACCAGGCCATCATTGATCGCCCACGCGAGTGCACCACATCCCGCCACGACGCCAGACCAGGCGAGCGCATGCAGCCCACTGACCAGAGGATGCCCGGCAAGACCGGGCAGGGCGTGAAAGATGACAGAGACAGAGCCGTAAGCCAGGCTGATCGTGGCGTTGCTGAAGACCCGCCGGTAGGCGACCAGGCCGGGAACTCGCCGCAGCTTGTAGATCAATAGCGGCAATGGAGCCAGAAAAGCATATACAGGCGGAAGAATGATCGCTATCGCGAGATAGAAGACAGGCAGCAAATCTCGTACTATCGCGCCATGAATCTCCCTGATGGTGCGAGTGGACTCGATTGCAACGACGCCACAAGCCAGCAGCCCGAGGAACACCAGGAACTGGGCGACATGCCAGGGCGCGTGCGCTACCGCCAGCGCGACGGCGAGCACAGCCAGCGATGTCACCAGCAAGAGGTAACCGCGCAACGGGTCGGTCAGTGACCAGATCTGCCATGAGCGAGCCCAGCTCACGGCTCGCCGGAGGCCACCTGACAGGTGACTGGGCAGGTGGCGGGCGGCCATGAGCACCCCCTCCGGCCGACGGCAAACCAATTACACTTGTAACGGACTACTAGGAACTAAAGCCGCATGGTTACAGAAAGCTTACTCTTTTGTCAAGATCAACGCCTCGCATCCGGACGATCGACCATTCATGTGCACTAAAGGACGATAACAGCGAGCGACGTCCGGGTGCCAGCTACCGACAGCTACCCCGCTTCGGGACGCCTAACAATCCGCCAAGGAAGGAGACCACCATGCGCGGCGAATGGGGCTGAGACCCGACCACCACACCAGCCAGCACCCGCCCACCCACCGGAAGGAGACCACCATGCGCGGCGAATGGGGCTGAGACCCGACCACCACACCAGCCAGCACCCGCCCACCCACCGGAAGGAGACCACCATGCGCGGCGAATGGGGCTGAGACCCGACCACCACACCAGCCAGCACCCGCCCACCCACCGGAAGGAGACCACCATGCGCGGCGAATGGGGCTGAGACCCGACCACCACACCAGCCAGCACCCGCCCACCCACCGGAAGGAGACCACCATGCGCGGCGAATGGGGCTGAGACCCGACCACCACACCAGCCAGCACCCGCCCACCCACCGGAAGGAGACCACCATGCGCGGCGAATGGGGCTGAGACCCGACCACCACACCAGCCAGCACCCGCCCACCCACCGGAAGGAGACCACCATGCGCGGCGAATGGGGCTGAGACCCGACCACCACACCAGCCAGCACCCGCCCACCCACCGGAAGGAGACCACCATGCGCGGCGAATGGGGCTAGAACTCCCTATCGCAGCCCCGGCCTTGGGCTGCGATCATGACTCACTTCCATGAAATCTGGCCTGCTCCTGCCAGGTCTTCGCGAGCCCGGCCGCAACCACGGCTCCCAGTGAGCCGCTGACGGCTATGACGACGGCTGGCGCCACCGCTAGCGCGGCGGCTCCTGCCGCCACGAACCACAGCCCCTGGGAGACCTGCATGCCTCCGTTGGCCAGCCCGAACGCCTGGCCGCGCCGCTCCGGCGGAACCGCCGCCACGAAGGAGGCGTTAGCGGGGAGCTGGTAGGCGGCACACGCGCCTGCGATCACGAAGATGCACATGGAGGCGATGAGGCCTGGCCGGAACCAGCAGAGGGCCAGCAGGCCGCAAGCCAGTACAGCGAGCGGTCCCATCCAGATGCGCCGCCGGGCCGGGGTCACCAGGCGACCCACGACAACGAGGCCGAGGATATTGCCGAAGGGCACCGACGCGAAGATCAGGCCTGCCGCGACCGGCAGGGCCAGATGGTGGAAACGAGCCGCATACGGCACGGCCAGGCTCAGCGGTACCTCGTAAAAGGCGACGAGCCAGCCGAAGAGCACCAGCGTACGCAGGATGCGCTGGCCGAATACGAGCCTCATCCCGGCAGCCATGCCGGCGGACTGTGAGCGCTCCTGTACCAGGACAGCAGGAGCCGCGGCCGGACGGGGCGCCACCTGGGACCAGAGGAGTACGGCGGAGGCACCGAACGTCGCTGCGTCGACCATCAGGGCAGACCGCACGCCGAGGAGGCTCACGGCTACTCCGCCGAGCGCGAAGCCTACAACCGTGCCGACCTGGAACGTCGTCTGAGTGACAGCTGTTCCGAGGACATAGTGATCTCCTGTGAGGATGTCCGGCACCAGCGCGGACCTGGCCGACTTGAACGGCGAGTCCAGCAGCGTCACGACGAAGAGCAGGGCGACCATGATCCAGAGAGCGGCGCCGGACGCAACAACCAGACTCACCAGCGCCATCAGTGAGACCAGCATCAGCCGGGCCGCATCGCAGGCGACCATCAGCTGTCTTCTCGGCAGCCGGTCGGCGAGCCCGGATAGCGTGACGCTGCCCAGGATCCAGGGCAGAAAGGTCGCCGCGTAGGTCGCAGCCGTCCAGAGCGCGGAGTGGGTGCGGTCGTAGACCAGCACGGTCATGGCGACCCTGGCCAGCTGATCGCCGGCGACCGACAGGAGCTGGGCCAGCCAGAGCGCGCGGAACTCCGAGTTCGCGAACACATCCCGGAACGTGGCCCGTTCTGCCGCTACTTCCGCGGCGCTCATGAAGGTCCTCGCCATTCACGATCCACCGCGACTCGCCCTCCTTGCCGGGCATGTGTCACCACATGATCACCCGATGCCCTCGACAACGCAACAAACACCCCTAAATACCTACCAAGGTCTACGGGCCCCCTGAAAGGCCGTACAGGGTTCGGCTGCCGACGCTTACCCAGCGATGCGGAATCATGCTTGCCGTAACTATCCCCAACCATTGTATTAGCTCTATGTAGCCATTCCTTCACCATGGGTATACGCAGGTGATGGAACGGCTCATCCGGAACATGGTGCACAGCGCTTCACATTGGCCACCTCTAGCAATGCTGTCGAAGAACGGTCAAAATCAGCTAAGGAACCGGCAAAGCCCCCCAGGTCCGGCTGCTCACGCTCGCGCCCAGGCATGACCACTACCTGAAGGGACCGCTCAGTTTCAGATGGACCGACACGACGGCATGAGCAGGCGACGGTCCGGTGGCGCGGCTACCAGCAGCTCCAGGCGCCGCGCCAGGCGGTTCAGGTGCGCGGTCACGCTCGGGAGCCTGGCGATCAGCGCGCTCTGCCTGACGCTGGCCGCTGCCGCGGACGAAACCGGCGATGCCCTGGCGGCCGCCACCGCCATGCCTACGGCCAGGCCATTCGACGGGGTGCACGCGGTTGGCGCGCTGTTCCGCGATGTCGCGGGCAAGCTGAGGCACTTCTGCACGGCGGCGGTGGTTCGAAGCCGGCGCGGCGACCTGCTCATTACGGCTGCCCATTGCCTGGACGGAAAGGTCAGCCCGGGCGGCGACGTGGCCAGCGTCCGCTTCGCGCCCGGCTTTCACGGCCGTGCCTTTCCGTACGGCACCCTGGCGGTCACGTTCGAGTACGTGGACAGCAACTGGCACCGGTATCACGATCCCGACGACGACGTCGCCTTCCTCGTCGTCGGCAGGAACATCGAGAAGTCGACCGGAGCGGAGCGGGTCGCGACGGGCCAGAAGATGCCGCAGCAAGTCCAGGTCATCGGCTATCCAGACTCCACCGACACCCCGGTCACCTGCCTTGCGCCGGCTCGCAACTTCTACATCAGGCCGTATGCGCAACTGATCTTCCGCTGCGGCGGTTACACCGACGGCACGAGCGGCGGCCCGTTCCTCGATCACGTCAGCGGCAAGACGGCAACCGGCGACGTGGTCGGGGTCATCGGCGGCTATCAGGAGGGCGGGGATTACGCTGACATCTCCTACTCGCCGCGGTTCCTCGCCAATGTGGCAGCCCTCTACAAGATCGCCAACTAGCCAGCCAGGGGCGGCCAGCTACTCGCCCCGGCCAGCCGGCACGATCTTGTCGATCTCAGCCAGCTCGTCTGGCGTCGGGACCCAGCTGGAGGCTGCCGCGTTGGCCCTGACCTGCTCGGCCGACATCGCCCCGGCGATGACTGACGAGCAGCCGGGCAGCGCGGCCAGCCCGCCGATCGCGACCTCCAGCAGCGAGCAGTCATGCGCCCGCGCCCATTCGGCCAGCGCCTCGACCTTGTCCAGCTTCTCCTCGGTCACGTAGTCGGCCCGGGCCGCCAGCCGGGTGCCCTCCTGCGGGCCGCGGCCGCGCCTGACCTTGCCGGTCAGCAGGCCGTTGGCCAGCGGGAAGTACGGCAGCACCCCCAGCCCGAAATGCACGGCCGCCGGCACGACCTCGGCCTCGGCGTCGCGCTCCAGCAGGGACCAGTGGTTCTGGGCCGAGATGAACGGGGTGACGGCCAGCTCGCGGGCGACTCCAGCCGCATCCGCCAGCTGCCAGCCGGCGAAGTTCGAGTGACCGATGTAGCGGACCTTTCCCTCGGCCACCAGCTCATGGAGCGCCGCGAGCGTCTCCTCGATCGGGGTGGCCGGATCGGGCGTATGGATCTGAAACAGGTCGATGTAGTCGGTGCGAAGCCGCCGCAGCGAGCCCTCCGCGGCGCGGCGGATGTAGCTGCGCCCGCCCTTGGCTCCCGCCGCCGGCCCGTAGCCCAGGTCGGCGCCCTGGTGGCCGAACTTGGTGGCCAGCACGACCTGGTCCCGGCGCCCGGTCAGGATCTCGCCCAGCATCTCCTCCGACCGGCCCGCCCCGCCGTAGGTGTCGGCCGTGTCCAGCAGCGTGATGCCGGCCTCCATCGCCGCATCGACGACTGCCCTGGCGCCTGCCGCATCCAGCCGCCTGCCGAAGTTATTGCCGCCGAGTCCCGCAACGGAGACCTGCAGACCCGACTTGCCCAGTGACCTGTACCTCATCCGTCCTTGCCCTTGCTGAAGCCGACATTGCCGTCAGAAACCGATCGTACCGACGGCAGGGACCAGCGCCCGGTGCCGGTCCCGGTGCCGGTCCCGGTGCCGGTCCCGGGTGCCAGCACGGCTGCGGGGCCACGAGCCGTGCGCTACGGCATCCGCGACACGGCGCCCGACCACAGTTTGCCCTGGCGTGAAATTCCATCTGCGATATCATGAACTAAGGGAAGTATCGGAGAAAGTGCATTGCGCAATTGCGCCATACGCCAGGGGCAGACGGTGCAGCCGGGCCGTAATCGGCGACGGCCATGCTGACGCTCGTGCCACTATGGTGACTCGAGGGGGGCACGGCAACAGGGAGCGTGACTCATGACGGACGTCGCGGGCGGGCCTACTGTCCTGCGCATCCTCCTCGGAACTCAGCTTCGGCGCCTGCGCGAGGCCAGGGGCATTACGGCGCAGGAAGCCGCCCGGGCAATCCGCGGATCTGAATCGAAGATCAGCCGCATAGAACTGGGACGGAATGCCGTTCGGGAAGTAGATATTGCCGACTTGCTCCAGCTGTACGGCATTACCGATTCAGCCGAGCGTGAGCAGTTGCTCACGCTGGCCAGCCAGGCGAACCAGCCAGGCTGGTGGCACCGCTATCAGGACGTGCTGCCGACCTGGTTCCACGCCTATATCGGGCTGGAGGAGTCGGCTGAGTCCATCCGCAGCTACGACACCCAGTTCGTGCCCGGGCTGCTGCAGACCGAGGACTACGCGGCTGCTGTCATCGCCCTGGGCGAGTTCGGGCCCGACGAGGCTGACCGCCTGGTCTACCTCCGCAAGGAGCGGCAGCGCCGGTTTGCCTCCGGCGGGCTGCGGCTCTGGGCGATCATCGACGAGGTCGCGCTGCGCCGTCACGTCGCCGACCAGGACCTGATGCGGGAGCAGCTCGAGTGCCTGCTCGAGGTCTCGGAGCGACCCGGCCTGACGTTGCAGGTGGCGCCCTTCCCGGTCGGCGGCTCCTACATCGCGCCGGGCAGCTTCAGCATCCTGCAGTTTGCCTCGGACGACCTGCCCGACGTGGTGTACGTCGAGCAGCTCACGAGTGCCATGTACCTGGACAAGCGGTCCGATGTCGAGCGCTACACGGAGGCCATGGATAAGATCAGCGCCACTAGCGCCACGCCAGAACAGTCCCGACAGATCATCCGTGCACGGCTCGAGGATATGGAGGTATCCGGATGAGCGACATCCACACGGGCATGAGTGCCGCTGCGCTGACCGGCGTGACCTGGGTGAAAAGCCAGCGGAGCGGACCGACCGGAGGAAACTGCGTCGAGATAGCGTTCCTGGCGGGCGGGGAGGTCGCCATGCGGAACTCACGTCACCCAGCCGGCCCGGCTCTCATCTTCACCCGGGCCGAGTGGGACGCCTTCATCGGCGGCGCACTCGACGGTGAGTTCGGCACCCCGGCCTGCAGCCTGGGCACAGTCCTCGCACAGCCCTCGAGCCTCCCGGAGCAGCTGCTCCGGGAGGCTCGACAGTTTCCTGCTGCCGGTTAGCTCGCCGGCGGGTCGAATTCGCCGTTCTTCGCGCCCGCCAGGAAGGCCGACCATTCTTCCGCGTCGAACACGTGCGCGGACTTCGTGGCGTCCTTCGAGTCGCGGAGCGCCACGAAACCACCCGGCAGATGAGCGACTTGCACACAGGCAGAGTTGTTACAGGAACGACTGCTGAACCAGACTGCGCCAGACATGTCGTGCTTCATGCGGTAATCCTTTCGGTGACGTTCAGGAGATTTCTCCTGCGACGGTGCGCATAAAGTCGGTCGAATCGGCCGGAGGCAGGGCTGTCGCACGCAGCAGGTCGAACGCCTCCGCTCGCGCGCGCACCTCCCGTTCCCGTTCCTCCAGGTACGCCTGGCCGGTCACGCCCTCGGAGTACAGAACGTCGGGATCGAACCGCTCGGGGAACTCGATGATGGCGAACGGCCCGTTCAGCGCCGGATGCAGTCCGCTGGAGAAGGCCAGTACCTGCAGCGTCACGTTCGGCCAGTTGCTGGCATCGCAGAGATGATCAAGCTGGCGGCGCATCACCGCGGGCGGTCCGGTGAACCTGCGGATGACCGACTCATCGAGGATGATCCACAACTGCAGCGGATCCTCGCGCAGCAGCACTTCCTGCCGCTGCATCCGGAGATCAACGAGCCGGTCGATCTCCTCGGCTGTCTGCCGCCTCCGGACTGTCGTCATGACGGCCCGGGCGTATTCCTCGGTCTGCAGCAGCCCGTGGACAACCTGGGCCTCGTAGACGCGCAGCGACGATGCCTCCGCCTCAAGTCCGACATAGATCCCGAAACCAGTCGGCAGCACGTCATCCCAGATCGCCCACCAGCCCTTGCGGTGGCCTTCCCGCGCCATCTCGGTGAGCATCTGCCGCTGCGATGAATCGTCGACGCCGTACATCTCGAGCATCGAGGTGAGATAAGCCGTCCTGGTCGGCGCCTTTCCCGTCTCGATGCGGGACAGGGTGGACGGCGCGAGGCCGAGCTGATCGGCGACCTCTTCGAGCTTCAGCGACTGCGACTCGCGCAGGCGCCTTAACTCGCTGCCCAGCCGCCTGCGCCGGACAGTCGGGCCAATGGCCACGGAACTCGCCCCCTCCCCGGGAAGCCAGGCGCGTCGATCCGGCGCGGAAAGCACCAGTCGGCCCGCGCCTGCTGGGCTTAGGCATGACCATACAGGAAATGGCGGTTCCTGATGAGATCCCATCTGAAATTTCGCAAACCTGATTTGTGCCACGCACTTGCGTGGCATGCACTCTCAGACTCATGATGAAAGGAGGCGTCGGCCCGCGCCATCCGCGGCCCGGTCCAGACCAAGCCAGGGCTGGCGCATTGCCATCCTGCGCAAGGGGGGGAAGGAGCGATCCGATGGCAGCGCCCACGGTTCGCGCAAGCCAGGCAGCCGAGAATCTTGCCCTGATGGCCGGAAGCGCCATTATCGGAAGCCTGACGATTCCGGGCCGAGCCGAGAATGTGCGCGAGGCAAGAGCTTTCATCGCCAAGGCGCTGAGCCAGTTACCGAGCATCGCCGACGAAGCGGTCTTACTCACCTCGGAGCTCGTGAGCAACGCTGTCATCCACAGCAACTCACGCCGCCCGGGCGGCACCATCCGGCTCCTGGTCACCCAGACGGGCCGCGGCATCCGGGTCGAGGTCACGGACGACGGCTCGGAGCTGAGCGCCCCGTCCGTCAAGGGCGACGTTTACGCCTCGGACGGGCACGGGCTCCATCTCGTGCAGACCCTGGCTGACCAGTGGGGGTACCTGCGCGACGAGACCGGCACGACCGCCTGGTTCAGCCTGGGCCGGGAGGCTGGCTGACCGGCTGCGGGCCCGGTCAGCCGCGCCCGCCGCGCCCCTGCGGCCCTGAGGGCCTGGCGCGCTTCTCCCGCAGCCGCATCGAGATATGCACCGGCGTGCCCTGGAAGCCGAACTCCTCCCGCAGCCGCCGCTCGATGAACCGCCGGTAGCCGGCCTGCAGGAATCCCGTCGTGAACAGCACGAAATGCGGTGGCCTGATCCCGGCCTGGGTCGCGAACATGATCTTCGGCTGCTTGCCGCCGCGCACCGGCGGCGGCGTGGCCGCGAGCAGGGACGTCAGCCAGGCGTTCAGCTGCCCCGTCTGCACCCTGGTCTCCCAGCTAGCCAGGGCTTGCTCCAGGGCCGGGACGAGACGATCCACGTGCCAGCCGGTGGCCGCCGAGATATTGACCCGCGGGGCCCACCGCGCCGTGTGCAGCTGCCGGTCGATCTCCCGGTCGAGGAAATGCCGGCGATCCTCGTCCACCAGGTCCCACTTGTTGTACGCGATTACCAGCGCCCGGCCGGCCTCGATCACCATCGACACGATCCGCAGGTCCTGCTCCGCCAGCGGCTCGCTGGCGTCAATGAGCACGACCGCGACCTCGGCCCGCTCCAGCGCCCGCTCCGTCCGCAGCGCGGCGAAGTAGTCGGCTCCCTGCGCCTCGCGCACCCGTCGCCTGATCCCGGCCGTATCGACGAAACGCCAGGTCGTGCCGCCTAGCTCGATGAGCTCATCGACCGGATCGCGGGTTGTCCCGGCCGTTGCGTCAACGAGCACGCGCTCCTGGCCGGCCAGCTTGTTCAGCAGGCTGGACTTGCCCACGTTGGGCCGCCCGATCAGCGCTACCCGGCGCGGGCCGCTTACCGCCTCCAGCTGCTCACGCGGCGCGTCCGGAAGCGCATCCATGATCGCGTCCAGCAGGTCGCCGCTGCCGCGCCCGTGCAGCGCGCTGACCGGCAGCGGCTCGCCGAGGCCCAGCGACCATAGCGAGCTGGCGTTCGGCTCTCCCGGCGCATCGTCCACCTTGTTGGCCGCCAGGACCACCGGCTTACGGGATCGCCGCAGCACGGCGGCGACGGCAGCGTCAGCGTCGGTCACCCCGACCACCGCGTCGACGACGAACAGGACCGCGTCCGCGGCATCCACCGCCACCCTGGCCTGCGCGGCCACCTTGGCCGCGAGCTCCTGCGTTCCCTCCGCCGACGGCTCCCAGCCGCCGGTATCGACCAGCGTGAACGCCCGCCCGCGCCAGGACGCGTCATAGCTGACCCGGTCCCTGGTGACGCCCGGGGTGTCCTCGACGACGGCCTGCCGCCCGCCGAGGATGCGGTTCACGAGGGTGGACTTCCCGACGTTCGGGCGCCCGACCACGGCGAGCACGGGCACCGGCGCTTCCGGGCCGCCGCTGCCCCCAGCTGCCCGGCCATCCAGGTCAGGCAGGCCGGGGCCGGCGGGCTGATCGGCCCTAGCCACGGGGCACCGCGCTCCTGCCCCGGGCCAGGCTGACGATCTGCGCGATGACATCGTCCAGGCTGAGCGCGGTCGTATCGATCTCGACCGCATCCCGCGCCCGCGCCATCTGGGCCGCGTCAGCCGCATCCCGGCGGGCCTGCTCCTGCTGGGTGAGTGCAGGCGTGACGGCCGGATCGCCCGCCAGGTCGGCCGTCCGCCGCCGGGCCCTGGCTGACTCGCTGGCGGTCAGGTACACCTTGACCGGCGCGTCCGGCGCCACGACCGTGCCCACATCGCGGCCCTCGGCCACGATGCCGGACCCGGCCGCGACCGCATCGGCGATGATCGCCTGCTGCTGCGCGATCAGCCGCTGCCGCACCTGCGGGACCCGCGCCACCGCGCTGACCGCGTTCGAGACCTCGCGGCTGCGGATCGGGCCGGCCACGTCCAGGCCGTCGACGCAAATCTGCGGAGCGGCCGGGTCGGTGCCGATCTCGATCACGGGACGGCCGAGCTGATCGCGCACCGCATCGGCATCCGAGGTATCGACCTGCTGGGCGAGCAGCCACCAGGTCAGGGCCCGGTACATGGCACCGGTGTCCAGGTAGCGCAGGCCGAGCGCACGAGCGGCCCCGCGGGCGGCGCTGGACTTGCCGGACCCGGCCGGCCCGTCCACCGCGATGACGAGGCCGGTCCCGCGGTTCCAGGCCTGGTGGTCCTGGCCGCCGGCCGTGGTCCGCTGCGCGCTGGCAGCCGAGTTGGTCACGACGGTGATCTTACCGGCGAACTGGCCATCCCCCGGCCGCCAGCGCATCGGTCAGCCGGGTAGCCGCCTCCGGGCGCACCGAGAGCTCGGCGACGCCGGCCGGCAGGCCCGGCGAGTGCTCGATGGCCACGTCCTCGATGTTGATGCCGGCCTCCCCCGCCGCCTGGAAGAGCCTGGCCAGCTCACCGGGCTGATCCGGGATGACCACCTGCACGATCGTGTAGTCCGGCGCCGGGCCGCCTCGTTTGCCGGGAATCCGCGCTACGCCCGCATTGCCCCGCTCCAGCAGGTCGATCAGCTGCTTGCGGCCGGCGTCGTCGCCCTCGCTCAGGCCGGTCAGCGCGGCAGCAGCGCCCGCCAGCTCGGTGGCCAGCTGCTCCAGCATCTCCGCCACCGGGCCGGCGTTGGCGCCGAGGATCTGCGTCCACAGCGCCGGATCAGAGGCGGCGATCCTGGTCACGTCCCGCACGCCCTGGCCGGCCAGCGCGAGCGCGGCGTCGGGGGCCTGCTCCAGCCTGCTCGCCATGGCGACCGCGAGCAGATGCGGCACGTGCGAGACCAGCGCCGCGCAACGGTCGTGCTCGGCCGCTGACATCGCGGCGAGCTGGGCGCCGCAGGCCGCCACCAGCGCGGTCACAGCCGCGACGGCATCGGGCGAGCTCTCGGCCGACGGGCAGATCACCCAGGTCCGGCCGAGGAACAGGTCAGCGCGCGCGGCAGCCGGGCCGGACCGCTCACGTCCGGACAGCGGGTGCCCGGCCACGAAGCTGGCCAGGTCGCAGCCCGCCCGCCGGGCCTGGGCCAGCGGCAGTTCCTTGACGCTGGCCACGTCGGTGTAGCAGCGGGCCAGCTCACGCTGCTGCCAGCGGGCCAGCTCCGGCGCGACCGCGGCCGGCGGGACGGCCAGGACCGCGATGTCGGCCGGGCCGCCCGGCACCCCGGCCGCGGGCAGCACGCGGCCGGCCCGATGTGCTCGGCCAGCCGCGCGGCGGCCGGATCCTGATCGGCCAGCCACACCGATGCCCCGCGCTCGCGCAGCGCGAGCGCCACGGACGTGCCGATCAGCCCCGCCCCGATGACCGCCACCCGGGCCGGGACCGCAGGCCGGGCCGCCTCCGGCCGCCGCACTGAGCTCACTGCGCGATGTCCAGCCGCAGCGCCACCGCGCCCCGCAGGTAGGCATGCTGCAGCGCGCTGCGCGGCAGCTCGGTGTCGACGTGCATCATCAGCCGGACCACCCGCGGCATCGCGCCGGGCACGTCGATCTCCGTGCAGCACAGCAGCGGCACTTCCTGGAAGCCGAGCTTGCGGGCCGCCAGCGCCGGGAACTCGGCGTTGAGATCGGTGGTGGCGCTGAAGATGACGCTGATCACGTCGTCGGGCGCCAGCTTGTTCCTGGCCATGACCTCAGTCACCAGCTCCGAGGTGCCCGCCAGGATCGCCGCGCGCTCATTGGCCTCGACCTGGATGGCGCCGCGCACTGCCCTGACCGCCACGGTCCCCCCTTTCTGCGGACATGCTGCCTGTCATGCTGCCGGGCTGCCTAGCCTAGCTAGAGGCCGACGGCCGCGTAGAGATCGCCGACTTCCTTCGTCGTCAGGCGCCGGATGGCGCCGGGCCGCAGCGAGCCGAGGGTCACCGGGCCCACCTGGGTGCGGACCAGGCGGCTGACCGGGGTGCCGGCCGCGGCGAGCATCCGCCGCACGATGTGCTTGCGGCCCTCGTGCAGCGTGACCTCCACCAGCGCCCGCGAGCCGGCCCGCTCCACCACCCGGAACCCGTCAGCGCTGGCCACGCCGTCGTCCAGCTGTACACCGGTGATGAGCTGCCGGGCCAGATCCCGCGGCAGCGGCCCGGCGACGTCCGCCAGGTAGGTCTTCAGCACTCCGTAACGGGGGTGCGCCAGCCGGTGCGCCAGCTCCCCGTCGTTCGTCAGCAGCATCAGCCCTTCGGTGTCGTAGTCCAGCCTGCCCACGTGGAAGAGCCGCTCGGTCCGGTCACCGACCAGGTCCGCGATCGTCGGGCGGCCACGGCTGTCCGACATCGTGGTGAGCACGCCCGGCGGCTTGTTCAGGGCGAGATACACCAGGTCCTCGCTGGCCGGGATGCGCTTGCCGTCCACCCTGATGACCTGGCGCTGCGGGTCGACCCTGGCCCCGAACCTGCGGACGATCTCGCCGTCGACCTCGACCCTGCCCTCGCCGATCAGCTCCTCGCAGCGGCGGCGGCTAGCCACCCCCGCCGCCGCGAGCACCTTCTGCAGCCGGACGCCGCCGGGGACATCGGTGAGCGAGTCCCGGTCCGCATCGGCGGCCGGCTCGTCCTCGTCGCCGGCCGGCTGGCGGGTCTCCTCCGCGCCGCGGCGGCTGCGGCCGGCGCTGCGAGGGACGCCCCCGCCCGCGCGGCTAGAGCCCCGCATGCTCATGGCTCAGGTCCTGTTCGTCGTCGGGCAGGTCCGGCAGCAGCGGGGCGAGATCCGGTAGGTCCGCCAGGCCGCTGAGGCCGAGTCGCTCCAGAAAGTACGACGTGGTCGCGAACAGGACGGCACCGGTCTCGGCGTCGGTTCCTGCCTCCGCCACCAGGCCGCGCAGGACCAGCGTCCGCATCACGCCGTCGCAGTTAACCCCGCGGACGGCTGATACCCGGGCCCGGCTGACCGGCTGCCGGTACGCCACGACGGCGAGCGTCTCCAGGGCGGCCTGGGTCAGCCTGACCTCCTGGCCGTCGCTGACGAACCGCTCCACCACCGCCGCGTACTCGGCCCGCGTGTAGTACCGCCAGCCGCCCGCCACCTCGCGCAGGTCAAAGCCGCGCTGCTCAGCCGTGTAAGCGGCGGCCAGCTCCCGCAGCGCGGCGCTGACCTCCCCGGCGGGGTACTCCAGGATCTGGGCCAGCACGAGCTCGGATACCGGCTCATCGGCGACCAGCAGGATCGCCTCCAGGCTCGCGCGCAGGCCGGGCTCCGGCACGGCCGGCCCGGGCGCCGGGTCAGCGGCGGCGCCGGGCGGGGCGGGCGATTCGTTGGGCATGTCCTACTCGTCTTCCTTGTCGGCCTGGCCGGCGGCCCCGGTCGAGCCGTCCCCGCCTGCCCAGGTCACGTAGAGATCAGTCAGCGGCGCTGCCTGGTCGAGCGAGACTCGGCCGTCGCGGTGCAGGTCCAGCACGGCCAGGAACCGGGCGACGACCTCATACGTCCCCGCGCAGTCCGCGACGAGCTGCCGGAACGTGGCGCGCCCGAGCTGCCGCAGCCGCCCGCTGATTATCTCAGCCTGCTCGCGCACGCTCGTCCGCGGGACATGCAGGTGAGCCGTCGACACGGTCGGCGGCTGGCGCGGCGTCAGCGCGCGGGCCGCGATGGCCGCGAACTCGGCCGGGCCGAGCCCGAGGAGCACCTCCGGCAGCAGGTCAGCGAACTGCGGCTCCATCGGCACCCGCCGCGGGAACCGCTTGGCCGCCGCGGCCAGCTGGCCGGCCAGGAAGGCGGCCGCCTCCTTGTACGCGCGGTACTGCAGCAGCCGGGCGAAGAGCAGGTCCCTGGCCTCCAGCAGCGCGAGGTCCTCCTCATCGTCCACCTCGCCCGCCGGAAGCAGCCTGGCCGCCTTGAGGTCGAGCAGCGTCGCGGCGACGACCAGGAAATAACTGGCCTGATCCAGGTCCCAGCCGTCGGCCAGGGCCCGGATATGGGCGATGAACTCATCGGTCACGCTGGACAGCGCGATCTCGGTGATATCGAGCTTGTGCTTGGAGATCAGGGCCAGCAGCAGGTCGAACGGCCCCTCGAAGACGTCCAGGTGGACTTCAAAGCCGGCGGCGGCCTCCGGCCGGGCGGTGCCCTCCTGCGCGGGGCCATCCCGCACGGGGCCCGCACGGACCGCGTCAGCCTGCACGGTCTCGCCAGATTCGCCGGTTGCCATGATCGTCATTTCGCCGGTCCGCTGTCCGCGCTCTCGCACCGTGGCCGTCCTCCGGGCACGACGCTATCCGATGCGGGCCGCCGCCGGCCCGGCAGCTGATCATTCGCCGTCGCGCAGCCGCCTAGCCACCAGGCTCTTCTCTCCTCCGGCGTCCAGGTCGGCCAGCAGGATGGCCAGCGCCTCGCGGACGATCCTGCCCCGGTCGACGGCGATGCCGTAGCCCCGCAGGGCGAGCCTGGCCCGCTCGAGGTCCATCAGCTCCACGCCGGACATGTAGACGGTGATCTTCTGAGGATGACGTTCCCTGCCGCTGGCCTGCCGCTGTTCCTCGTCCGCAGGGCTCCGGGACGCCGGGCGCAGGAGCTCAGCGACTCCTGGCATTCTTACCCGCCGCGAACCGGACCCGCGGGGACGCCCTGGCGCCACCGGTCAAGTACCTCCTTGGCGAGTTCCCGGTACGAACTCGCGCCATTACTCATCGGGTCGAAGCGGGTAATCGGCTCGCCCGCCACGGTGGCGTCAGGGAATCGCACGGTCCGGCTGATCACCGTGTGAAAGACCTTGTCGCCGAAGCCCTCCACGACACCGGACAGCACCTCGCGGGTGTGCAGCGTGCGCGAATCGTACATCGTCGCCAGCAGGCCGTCGATGGCCAGCTTCGGGCTCAGCCTGCTCTGCACCTTGTCGATGGTCTCCATCAGCAGCGCGACGCCGCGGAGCGCGAAATACTCGCATTCCAGCGGCACGATCACGCCATCCGAGCAGGCCAGCGCGTTGACCGTGAGCAGCCCCAGGGATGGCTGGCAGTCGATCATGATCACGTCGTAGTCGGGCACGATGGGCTGCAGCACCCGGCCGAGCACGAACTCCCGGCCGACCTCGTGCACTAGCTGGACCTCGGCACCAGACAGGTCGATGTTGCTCGGCAGCAGGTCCATGCCGTCAACGCTCGTCTTGAACAGCACATCCTGCGGCGTCAGGCTGCGCTCCATCAGCAGGTTGTAGATGGTGGCGTCCAGCTCGTGCGGCTGGATGCCCAGGCCCACCGACAGGGCGCCCTGCGGGTCGAAGTCGACCAGCAGCACCCGCCGCCCCTGCTCCGCCAGCGCCGCGCCCAGGTTGATGGTCGTCGTGGTCTTGCCGACGCCACCCTTCTGATTGCAGACAGCCACGATCCGCGCGGGGCCGTGGGCCAGCAGCGGCTCGGGGTCGGGAAAAGCCGGTAGTGGCCGACCGGTGGGACCAAGCGCGCCGGGCCTGATCTCCAACGTCCGGGACGCTGCCACAGTTACTGCACCTCCCCGGCAGCCGCGGAGAAATGCAGCTGCTGGAACCCGAACCTAGGGCCTGTGACCACTGGCGGCAAGCCGACTCACCGTTTGCGCGGAAATGGCTGTCAGGCCGGCATTCTGCTCATCCGGCCAGCCGGGGCATCATCCTAGCGGAGGGGACCGGGTCACCGAGGGCATCCGCTCACGAAGGGCATCAGGCTTGTCCGGGGATCCGGCTAGCCCAGGGCGCGCGGATGGGACGCCGCATACACCTCGCGCAGCTTGTCCACGGTCACCAGCGTGTAGACCTGGGTGGTCGTCACGGAGGCATGACCGAGCAGTTCCTGAACCACCCGGACATCGGCGCCGCCGTCCAGCAGGTGGGTCGCGAAGGAATGCCGCAGGGTGTGCGGGGAGACCGCGGGCAGCCCGGCCCTGGCCGCCGCGGCGTGCAGCGCGCCCCATGCGCCCTGGCGCGTCAGCCGGCCGCCGCGGGCGTTCAGGAACACGGCATGGCTGGGCGGGCCGTGCCGGGCAGCCCTGGCCAGGCTGGGCCGGGCCCTGATCAGGTAGGCCTCCAGTGCCTGCCGGGCGTAGCTGCCCACCGGCACGATCCGCTGCTTGCCGCCCTTGCCGGCCAGCCGGACGGTGGCCGGAACCGTAGCCGTCCGCCACTCCCCGGCCAGGTCCAGGTCATCGATGTCGAGGCCGACCGCTTCCGAGATCCGCGCGCCGGTGCCGTAGAGCAGTTCCAGCAGGGCGCGGTCGCGCAGCGCCGCCGGGCTCTCGCCCGCTCTGACCGCTCCGGCCGCAGCGGGCCGCGGATCCGGCCCGCCGCCGGCCGCCGGGACGCCGCCCGCGCTCCGCGTCCCGGTCGCCGCGCCGTCGCCGTCAGTGCCGTTGGTGCCGTCAGTGCCGTTGGTGCCGCCAGGGCCGGCCAGGCCGCCTCCGGCAGCCTCCAGCAGCCGCTCGACGTCCGGGATGGAGATGGCCCGCGGCAGCCGCCGCGGCGGCGCGGGAGGGCGCACCAGCCGGGCCGGGTCGGTCTCGGCCAGGCCCTCGGCCAGCGCGAACACGTGCAGCCCCCGGACGGCGACCACCGCCCGCCCGGCCGAGCTGGCCGCGAGCGGCGGATGATCCGCGTCGCCCTCGCGCAGCCCGGCCAGGTAGTCGGCCACGTCCTGGGTGGTGACGGAGCCGATATCAGCCCGGCCGCCCGCAGCCAGCGTCGCCGCGTAGCGCTGCAGGTCGCGCTGATACGCCTCCAGCGTGTGCGGGGCCAGGCCCCGCTCCACGGTGAGGTGGTCCAGGTAGCGCCGGATGGCGCCGGCCACGCTGTTGGTCAGCTGAGCACCTCCGCCAGGGGCATGCTGGGCAAGCCGTGCGCCTCGGCGACCGGCTGGCAGGTTACCGAGCCCTCATGGGTATTCAGGCCGAGCGCGAAGGACGGGTCACGCCGCAGGGCCTCGCGCCAGCCCCGATTAGCGATCTCGACAACATACGGCAGCGTTACGTTGGTCAGGGCATAGGTGGACGTGTGCGGCACGGCGCCCGGCATGTTCGCGACGCAGTAGAACACCGAGTCATGCACCCGGTAGATCGGGTCAGCGTGCGTGGTGGGCCGGGAGTCCTCGAAGGTGCCGCCCTGGTCGATCGAGATGTCCACCAGGACCGAGCCGGGCTTCATCCTGGACACCAGCTCGTTGGAGATCAGGGTGGGCGCCTTGGCGCCGGGCACCAGCACCGCGCCGATGACCAAGTCCGCGTCGATCACCGCGCGCTCGATCTCGTAGGCGTTGGAGGCCACCGTCTGGCAGTGCCCCTGGTAGATCGCGTCCGCCTGGCGCAGCCGGGAGACGTTCTTGTCGATCAGCAGCACCTCAGCCTGCATGCCGAGGGCGATCGCCGCGGCGTTCATGCCCGAGACGCCCGCGCCCAGCACGACGACCTTGGCCGCGTACACGCCCGACACGCCGCCCATCAGGACGCCGCGGCCGCCGCCGTCCCGCTGCAGGTGGTGGGCGCCCACCTGAGGCGCCATCCGCCCGGCCACCTCCGACATCGGCGCGAGCAGCGGGAGCAGGCTGTCCGGCAGCTGCACGGTCTCGTAGGCGATCGCGGTGATGCCGGACCCCAGCAGCGCCGTCGTGCACTCACGGGAGGCAGCCAGGTGCAGATAGGTGAAGAGCACCTGGTCTTTGCGCATCCGGTGGTACTCCTCGGCCACCGGCTCCTTGACCTTGAGGATCAGGTCACCGGCCTGCCACACGTCGTCGGCCGCCGGCAGGATGGCGGCGCCCGCCGCCACGAAATCAGCGTCCGGTATGGAGGACCCCGTGCCGGCGTCCTGCTGGACGAAGACCTCGTGGCCGCCTCGCACCAGCTCGTGCACTCCGGCCGGCGTGATCGCAACCCGGTACTCGTGATTCTTGACTTCCTTGGGAACGCCGACCTTCATGGGTATGTCCTTCCTCTGCGCCACTCCCGCCTGGCCTCATTACCAGGCGGGCTCACCATCCCACGCCCGTGCCGCTAAAGTCACGGCAGCTCCGGGGCATGTGCGGGGCGCAGAGCCTCGAACCCGCCGCGGGCGTCCTGGCGAGCGACATACGCGGACAAGATACCCACCGCGGCCACGCCGTTATGCATGTCGCCCGCCAGGAAGGCGCGGACGGCGGTATCCAGCGGCACCCAGGCCAGGGCCAGCTGAGCCTCCTCGTGCTCTGGTACGTATTGTCGCTCGGCGGCCGGGACAGCCGTCAGCCGGCGGGCCAGGAAGATCCGCAGCCGCTCGGTGCTGAATCCGGGCGAGGTGAAGAAGTCAGCGAGGACCCGCCAGTCCGCCGCCCGGTAGCCGGTCTCCTCCAGCAGCTCCCGCTCGGCAGTGACCTGCGCGGGCTCGCCCGGAACGTCGCGCAGGCCGGCCGGGATCTCCCAGAGCAGGGCGGCGACGGGGTGCCGGTACTGCCGGATCAGCAGGACCCGGTCCGCGTCGTCCAGGGCCAGCACGGCCACCGCGCCGGGGTGCTCCACGACCTCACGGGCGGCCTCGCTGCCGTCCGGCATCTGCACCGTATCGGAGCGAATATTGACGATCCGGGCCCGCGCTATCTCGGCTGTCGCGGTGACCGGCCAGCGCTGCGCGATGTCGCGAAGCTCCGCGCCGGCGGGCACGGAATCGGCCGGGCCGTCCGGGAACACGACCCGGGCCCCGGCGGGCCGGGCCGCCTGGCTGTCGCCGCCGTCCCCCCGGGACACCTGCTCAGGCATCCCAGCGCGCGCCGGCCCGGGCCGCAGCCGCGGGCCGCAGCCCGCCGCCGGCCGCCGCCTCGGCAGCCGCAGGCACGGCGCGGGAGCGCTCAAGCGCTGCCGCCACCAGCCCGCTGAACAGCGGATGCGGGCGGGTCGGGCGAGACAGGAACTCGGGGTGCGCCTGGGTCGCCACGAAGAACGGGTGCGCGCTGCGCGGCAGCTCGACGAACTCCACCAGCCGCCCGTCCGGTGACAGGCCCGAGCAGACCAGCCCGGCCCCTTCCAGCATGGCCCGGTAGGAGTTGTTGATCTCATACCGGTGCCGGTGCCGCTCCTGCACGATCTCGGCCTGGTACAGCTCGCGGACCAGGCTGCCCTCGGCCAGGACGGCCGGGTACAGGCCGAGCCGCATCGTGCCGCCCATATCCCGCTCGCCCGCGACCACGTCCTCCTGGTCCGCCATCGTGGCGATCACCGGATGCGGCGTGTCCGGGTCGAATTCCGCGCTGTTGGCGCCGTCCAGCCCGGCCAGGTCACGGCCCACCTCGATCGCCATGCACTGCAGGCCGAGGCACAGTCCCAGCAGCGGGATCCCGTTCTCGCGGGCATACCGCACGGCACCGATCTTCCCCTCGATGCCGCGCACGCCGAAGCCGCCGGGAACCAGCACCCCGTCGACGTCCGCCAGCTGCCGGGCCGCGCCCTCGGGCGTCTGGCAGTCATCGCTGGTGACCCACCGGACGTTGACCCGGGCATCGTTGGCGAAACCGCCTGCCCGCAGCGCCTCGGCCGGCGACAGGTACGCATCCGGCAGGTCGACGTACTTGCCGACCAGCGCGATCGTCACGATCTCGGCGGGCCGGTGCACGCGGCGCAGCAGCTCGTCCCATTCGCTCCAGTCCACGTCGCGGAACGGCAGCCCCAGTCGCCGCACCACGTACGCGTCCAGGCCCTCGCTGTGCAGGACCTTGGGGATGTCGTAGATCGACGGCGCGTCGGGCGCCGAGACAACGGCCTCCTCGTCCACGTCGCACATCAGGCTGACCTTCCGCTTCAGCCCGTCGCTGATCTGCCGGTCCGACCGGCAGACGATCGCGTCGGGCTGGATGCCGATGCTGCGCAGGGCGGCCACCGAGTGCTGCGTCGGCTTGGTCTTCAGCTCGCCGGACGGCCCGATGTACGGCAGCAGGGACACGTGCAGGAAAAAGCACCTGTCCCGGCCGATCTCATGCCGGATCTGGCGGATGGCCTCCAGGAAGGGCAGCGACTCGATGTCCCCGACCGTGCCCCCCACCTCGGTGATCACCACGTCGACCGCAGGGCCGCCCATCTCCAGGATCCGGGACTTGATCTCGTTGGTGATGTGCGGGATCACCTGCACCGTGTCACCCAGGTAGTCGCCCCGCCGCTCCTTGGCGATCACGCTGGAGTAGATCTGGCCGGTGGTGACGTTGGCCGAGCCTGGCAGCCTGATGTCCAGGAACCGCTCGTAATGCCCGACGTCCAGGTCGGTCTCGATGCCGTCGTCGGTGACGAACACCTCGCCATGCTGGAAGGGGTTCATGGTGCCGGGGTCGACGTTCAGGTACGGATCAAGCTTCTGCATGGCGACCCGGAGGCCGCGCAGCTTGAGCAGCCGACCGAGGCTGGAGGCAGTAAGGCCCTTGCCGAGGCTGGAAGCAACGCCACCGGTGACGAAGAGGTGCTTGGTACTGGCCGGCCGCGCTGCATGCGATGGCATCGCCAATGTAAGACTCCCGTGGTCAGTGCCAGCGGGAAATCCCGCCGGTCCACGGGGTATCAGAATATCAGGCGGGCGGCACCCGGGCGGCCACAGACACCGTGACTTAGGGGTCCGTCACCTCGCCGGCCCGTAATCCGCCCGGCCGGCCAGCCGGGACGCTCTCCTGCGCTGGCCGCGCCGACCGGCGGTCCGCACGTTGCTCGCTGCCCTCGCCGAACCGCGCCAGCGCCACCGCGCAGATGACGGCCAGCAGGAACCCGAGGACGGCCACCCCGGCCAGGCCATGCCGGGTGGCGTCGCCGAGGAACAGCAGCCCGACGACAGCGGGCGGCGCGGTCTCGGTCAGCACCACGGCCGCGGTGGCCACGGTGACGCTACCGCCCTCCAGCGCGGAGGCGTACAGCATGAAGGAGACAATCCCGGCCGCGGCGAGCGTGTACGCGGCCGGGTCCCGGATGAGCTGATGCGGCGTGAAGCCGGGCAGTATCCGGGCTGACACCGCCAGCACCGCGTAACCGAGGCCGGCCACGGCGCCGAGCACGGGGGTGCGGGCGGCACTGGGCAGCCTGGCCGCGGCGAGCCCGGCCACTGCCACCCCCACCACCGCGACGATCAGGCCCAGCTGGAACTCGTGTCCGACCCGGGCGGCGCCCTGCGGGCCCGCCGAGGCTCCCAGCAGCCCGACCCCGATCACCACCCCGACCACAGCGAGCCACTCCCGCCAGGTGAGGCGGATGTGCATCAGCCAGGCCGCGAACACGGCGGTGACGGCCAGGTTCGACGCGATGATGGCCTGCACGGCAAAAAGCGGCAGCCGCCGGAGCGCGACCAGCTGCGCCACGAAACCGGTCAGGTCGATGAAGATGCTGACGATGAACGGCCATTGCCGCAGCATGCGCACGATGAGGCCCGGATCGACGGCCGCGGCCGCGCCGCCAGGGGCTCCGGCGTCCACCAGTTCCGGTCGGTTGCTGGCCGACCTGACGGCGATCGCCTGCATGACAGCGGCGATTCCGTAGCAGAAGGCCGACACCAGGGCGGCGACCAGGCTGGCCAGCATAACTCTGACCCTACGCTGTCCGTCGGCTGAGCGCTGACCGGACGCTCACTCAAGTTATAACGCGTTAACTGCGGCCCCGCCGCAGCGACAGGGCTGGCGGCATGATCGTGATCAGACACCGGCCGCCTGCATGCCGCGCAGCTCGTGCTTCAGCTCCCTGATCTCATCCCGCAGCCGCGCCGCGACCTCGAACTGGAGCTCCGCGGCGGCGGCGTGCATCTGCTCGGTCAGCTCGGCGATCAGCGCGGTCAGGTCCTCCCTGGCCGGGCCGCCGCCGGAAGCGCCTTCAGGCCGGGCTGACGCCGCGGCCGCCCGCGCGCGGGAGGACAGCCCAGGGACGGGCGCCTTGCCGCGGCTCTGCTGGCGGCCAGCCCCGCCGAGCAGCTGGGCAGTGTCCGCGTCCTCGCGGGCCAGCTGGTCCAGGATGTCGGCGATCCGCTTGCGCAGCGGCTGCGGATCGAGGCCGCGCTCCGCGTTATAGGCCGTCTGCCGCGCCCTGCGGCGGTTCGTCTCGTCGATGGCGCGCTGCATGGATGGCGTGACCTGATCCGCGTACATGTGCACCTGGCCGGAGACGTTCCTGGCCGCGCGGCCGATGGTCTGGATCAGCGAGGTACCCGACCGCAGGAAGCCTTCCTTGTCCGCGTCCAGGATGGCGACCAGCGACACCTCGGGCAGGTCCAGTCCCTCGCGCAGCAGGTTGATGCCGACCAGTACGTCGTACTCGCCCAGCCGCAGCTCGCGCAGCAGCTCGATCCGGCGCAGCGTGTCCACCTCGCTGTGCAGGTACCGCGCCCGGACGCCCAGCTCGAGCAGGTAGTCGGTGAGATCCTCGGCCATCTTCTTGGTCAGCGTCGTCACGAGCACGCGCTCGGAGCGCTCGGCGCGCGTCCTGATCTCGTGCACCAGGTCATCGATCTGGCCCTTGGTCGGCTTGATGATCACTTCCGGGTCAACCAGCCCGGTGGGCCTGATGACCTGCTCGACCACATCTCCGCCCACGCGCTGCAGCTCATACGGGCCGGGCGTCGCCGACATGTACAGCGTCTGGCCGATCCTGGCGCCGAACTCCTCCCAGGTCAGCGGCCGGTTATCGATCGCGCTCGGCAGCCGGAATCCGTGCTCGACGAGGACGCGCTTGCGCGACACGTCTCCCTCGTACATGGCACCGATCTGCGGGACCGTTCCGTGCGACTCGTCGACCACCAGGAGGAAGTCCTCCGGGAAGTAGTCAAGCAGCGTGTTCGGCGGGCTGCCGGCCTCGCGCCCGTCGATGTGCCGCGAGTAGTTCTCGATGCCCGCGCAGCTACCCACCTGGCGCAGCATCTCGATGTCGTACGTCGTCCGCATCCGCAGCCGCTGCGCTTCGAGCAGCTTGCCCGACCGCTCCAGCTCGGCGAGCCGGTCCGCCAGCTCGGCCTCGATGCCGGCGATCGCCCGCTCCATCCGCTCCGGCCCGGCCACGTAGTGCGTGGCCGGGAAGATGTACAGCTCGCCGTCCTCGCTGATCACCTCGCCGGTCAGCGGGTGCAGCGTCATGAGCCGCTCGATCTCATCGCCGAACATCTCGATCCGCACGGCCATCTCCTCGTACACCGGGATGACCTCGATGGTGTCTCCCCGGACCCGGAAGGTGCCGCGGGTGAAGGCCAGGTCGTTGCGGGTGTACTGCATGGCGACCAGCTTGCGCAGCAGCGCGTCCCGCTCGATGGACTCGCCGACCCGCAGCTTGACCATCCGGTCCACGTACTCCTGCGGCGTGCCGAGACCGTAGATGCAGGACACCGACGCGACGACGATGGTGTCGCGGCGGGTCAGCAGCGAATTGGTCGCCGAGTGCCGGAGCCGGTCCACCTCGTCGTTGATCGAGGAGTCCTTCTCGATATAGGTATCAGTCTGCGGAACATAAGCCTCAGGCTGGTAATAGTCGTAGTAAGACACGAAGTACTCGACGGCATTGTCCGGCAGCATCTCCCGCAGCTCGTTGGCGAACTGCGCGGCCAGCGTCTTGTTCGGCAGCATGACCAGGACGGGCCGCTGCAGCCGCTCTGCCAGCCAGGCGACCGTCGCCGTCTTGCCCGTGCCGGTCGCGCCGAGCAGGACGGTGTCCGTGGCACCGGACCTGATCCGCTGCTCCATCGCCGCGATGGCGGCCGGCTGATCGCCGGCCGGAACCATATCGGTAACGACCTTGAAGGCCGCCACCCGGCGCTGCAGGTCGGTCACCGGCCGCATGAATCCTCCACCTCGCCACCGTGACGCGCGCCTCATGCGCCAGCATCCGGTGGCCGCTCATCCACTGTAGGCCGCGGGTCTGACAACCCGGCCGGGCCCTGGCCCGGGTTCCCCGGGCGGCTACTGCCCGGCGCTCGCCCCCGCCGCCCAGTGCCAACCCCGCCCGCTCCGGCAGTATTTCCCGGCTGGCGCTGGCCGCCCCGGCCGCGGACGGCGAGCTCATCAGCCGGGCAGGGCGCCTGCGGGTTACGCGCTGGCGGGCAGCCGCCGCCTCAGCTCGGCCCACAGCTCGCCGACCTGGCGGTCCAGTTCGGCCAGCGAGCCAGAGTTGTCGACCACGATGCTGGCGATGGCCAGCCGCTGCTCCCTGGCTGCCTGCGCGGCGATCCGCGCCTTCGCCTGGTCCCGGCTCAGGCCGCGGTGCCTGATCAGCCGGTCCAGCTGGATGCGCGGCGGCACGTCCACGACGACGACCAGGTCATACGATCCGGCCAGGTTGTTCTCGGCGATCAGCGGCACGTCATGAACCACGATGCTGCCCGCTGGCGCGGTGTCCTCCAGCTCGCGCATCCGGGCTGCCACCAGCGGGTGCACGATCGCGTTGAGCTTCGAGCGCAGCTGCGGATCGGCGAAGACCAGGTCGCCCAGCCGGGCCCGGTCCAGCTGGCCGCCCGGGTCCAGTACGTCATTCCCGAACGCGGCCACCACTTCGGCCAGGCCGCCGGTGCCGGGCCCGACCACCTCATGAGCGATGGCGTCGGCGTCGATCACCACGGCGCCCTGCGCAGCGAGCCGCCTGGAGACCTCGCTCTTGCCGGCCCCGATGCCGCCAGTCAGCCCGACGCGCAGCAAGCCAGCCACCAGTAATGATCACGGGGATTTCCCGGTCGCAGCGACAGGGAAATCCCCGTGATCATGAATACGGGTCGTCTGGCGGTCAGCTCTGGCCGCCGGACAGCTTGTCCCGGAGCGCGGCGAGTGCCTCGTCCGAGGCGAGCGTGCCCATCGCCGCCGGCTCTGGCGAGGCGGCGCTGCGGCGGCCGCCGGCCTCGTCGTCGCCTTCGGCGGCGCTGGCGGCCTTGCTGCGGGCCTCGGCGACCTGCTGCTGGTGCGCCTCGTAGCGAGAGCGGGCCTCGGCGTACTGACGCTCCCACTCCTCGCGCTGGGTGTCGTACCCCTCGAGCCATTCGCCCGACTCGGGGTCGAAGCCGTCGGGGTAGACGTAGTTGCCCTGCTCGTCGTAGGTGGCCGGCATGCCGTACAGGGTCGGGTCGAAGTCCTCGCCGACTGCCTCGCCGACCGTGCCCTCGTTGGCCTGCTTGAGCGACAGGCTGATCCGGCGCCGGTCCAGGTCGATATCGATGATCTTGACAAAGATCTCGTCGCCGACCTGCACGACCTGCTCGGGAATCTCCACGTGCCGGTCCGCCAGCTCGGAGATGTGCACCAGGCCCTCGATGCCCTCCTCGACCCGGACGAACGCGCCGAACGGGACGAGCTTGGTGACCCGGCCGGGGACGACCTGGCCGATCTGGTGGGTGCGGGCGAACTGCTGCCAGGGGTCTTCCTGGGTCGACTTCAGCGACAGGGACACCCGCTCGCGGTCCATGTCCACGTCGAGTACCTCGACGGTGACCTCCTGGCCCACCTCGACGACCTCGCCCGGGTGGTCGATGTGCTTCCAGGACAGCTCCGAGACGTGCACCAGGCCGTCCACGCCGCCCAGGTCGACGAACGCGCCGAAGTTGACGATGGAGGAGACGACGCCCTTGCGGATCTGGCCCTTCTGCAGGGTGTTGAGGAAGTTCTGGCGGACCTCGGACTGGGTCTGCTCGAGCCAGGCCCGGCGGGACAGCACCACGTTGTTGCGGTTCTTGTCCAGCTCAATGATCTTGGCCTCGATCTCCTTGCCGACGTACGGCTGGAGATCACGGACGCGGCGCATCTCGACCAGGGACGCGGGCAGGAAGCCGCGCAGGCCGATGTCCAGGATCAGGCCGCCCTTCACCACCTCGATGACCGTGCCGGTGACGACGCCGTCCTCTTCCTTGATCCGCTCGATCGTGCCCCACGCGCGCTCGTACTGCGCCCGCTTCTTGGACAGGATCAGCCGGCCCTCCTTGTCCTCCTTCTGCAGGACGAGGGCCTCGATGTGCTCGCCGCTCTTGACGACGTCATGCGGGTCGACATCGTGCTTGATGGACAGTTCCCTGGACGGGATAACGCCTTCGGTCTTGTAGCCGATGTCGAGCAGAACCTCGTCCCGATCGACCTTGACGACGGTTCCCTCGACGATGTCGCCGTCATTGAAGTACTTGATGGTCTCGTCGATCGCGGCGAGGAAGGCCTCCTCGGAACCGATGTCGTTGACCGCTATCTTGGGGGTCGAGGTGGCCTCGGTGCTGCTCGTCATGTGTAGATGGACTCCGGGTACGGACAGGGATAGGTGGCCGCGCTATGTACGGTAAGCCCGACATGGAAGGCCAGGAGTGACTTTGACACGCCTGGCCAGCATGACCGGCCGCGGCCTGCCGTGAGACGGCCCCGCGGGCTGCCTGACCATGGCGGACTGCAAGAAATCACAGCGCAGCGATCAGCATATGAGACCCCGGCCGGGCGGTCAATCCTGGGGCCCGGCAGACGCCTCCCGATCCCCTGTCGCGGCGCGGTCCCGGCGCGCCCGGGGCCGGCTCCTGGCCGCCCAGCGCCGGTCCGGGCCGGCCGGTCAGTGCGCGGCCTCGGCCCAGCTGCGCCCGGTGCCCACGGACACGCTCAGCGGCACGCTGAGCGCGAACGCGCCGCCCATCGCCGCCTCGACCAGTTCGCGTAGTTCGTCCAGCTCGCCGGGCGCCACCTCGAACAGCAGCTCGTCATGCACCTGCAGCAGCATCCGGGAGCGCAGCCCGCTCGCTCGCAGCGCGCTGTCGACCCGGAGCATGGCGACCTTGATGATGTCGGCCGCCGAGCCCTGGATGGGCGCGTTCAGCGCCATCCGCTCCGCCATCTCCCGGCGCTGCCTGTTGTCGGAGGTGAGGTCGGGCAGGTACCGGCGGCGGCCCAGGATCGTCTCGGTATAGCCGTCCATGCGCGCCCGGGCCACGACCTCGCGCAGGTAGTCCCTGATCCCGCCGAACTGCTCGAAATAGCCTTCCATGAAGGCCCGTGCCTCATCCGGGGTCACCCGCAGCTGCTGAGACAGCCCGTAGGCGGACAGGCCGTACGCGAGCCCGTAGTTCATCGCCTTGATCTTGCTGCGCAGCTCCACGGTGACCAGGTCGGGCGGCACGCCGAAGACGCGCGACGCGGTCTCCGCGTGGAAGTCGTGGCCCGAGCCGAAGGCCGCGGCCAGCGCCTCGTCGCCGGACAGATGGGCCATGATGCGCAGCTCAATCTGGCTGTAGTCGGCGGTCAGCAGGGTCTGGTAGCCCTCGCCCACCACGAAGGCCTGCCGGATGCGGCGGCCCTCCTCGGTCCTGATCGGGATGTTCTGCAGGTTGGGGTCGGTCGACGAGAGCCTGCCGGTGGCCGCGACCATCTGGTTGAAAGTGGTGTGGATGCGCCCGTCGGTGTCAGCCATCGGGATCAGCGAGTCCACGATGCTCTTCAGCCGGGCGACATCCCGGTGCCGGAGCAGGTACTCCAGGACCGGGTGCCCGGTCTGCGCGAGCAGGCCGGTGAGCGCCTCCGAGTCGGTCGTGTAGCCGGTCTTGATCCGCTTGGTCTTGGGCAGGCCCAGCTCGGTGAACAGGACCTCCTGCAGCTGCTTGGGCGAGCCGAGGTTGAACTCGTGCCCGGTGATCGAGTACGCAGCCTGCTCAGCCGCCTTCACCTCGCCGGCCAGGCTGGCCGACATGTCGGCCAGGTGGTGGGTGTCAGCGGCGATCCCGGCCCGCTCCATCCGCGCGAGCACGCCGACCAGCGGCAGCTCGACCTCGGCCAGCAGCGTCGTCGCCCCGCGCTTGTCCAGGTCGGCATCGAGCGCATCAGCCAGCCCGGCGGTGGCCTGAGCCCGCTGCGCCAGCGCATTCGCCGCCTCCGCCGGGCCCGACATGTCCAGGGTGAGCTGCCCGTCGGCGGTTCCCGCGCCGCGCAGCTCCCGGTTCAGGTAGCGCAGCGCGAGGTCGGCCAGGTCGAAGCTGCGCTGGCCGGGCAGCGCCAGGTAGGCGGCGAGCGCGGTGTCGCTGGTCAGGCCGGCCAGCTCGAAGCCGCGGGCGGCCAGCGCGTGCATCGGCCCCTTGGCGTCATGCACGGCCTTCGGCCGGGCCGGGTCAGCCAGCCAGGCGGCCAGCGCCGCCTCATCCTGAGCGGTCAGCGCCACTGGGTCGATGAAGGCCGCCGCCCCGTCCGGCGCCGCGATGGCCAGGCCGTCCATGTCGCCGGTGCCGCGGCCCCAGCTGCCGCTCACCGCCAGGCCGGCCCGGCCCGCGGCCGTGGCGTGCTCGGCCAGCCAGCCGGCTACCTCGTCCGGCGCCAGCACGCTGGCCTCCGCGTCGAAGGCGTCACCAGCGGGCGCGGCAGCGGCGGCTACCGCCGGGCCGGCGATCCCGTTCGGCAGCGTGGCGTAGAGCCGGTCCCGCAGGACACGGAACTGCAGGGTGTCGAAGAGCTGGTGAATCTGCTCCCGGTCCCACGCCGCGGGCCGCAGGTCATGCGGGCCGGCCTCCAGCGGGACGTCCCTGGCCAGCTCGGTCAGCTGGCGGTTGCGCAGCACGTTGCCGAGATGCTCGCGCAGGTTGTCGCCCGCCTTGCCCTTGACCTCGTCAACCCGGTCGACGAGGCTGGCCAGGGAGCCGAACTCGATGATCCACTTCGCGGCCGTCTTCTCGCCGACACCCGGGATGCTGGGCAGGTTGTCGCTCGGATCGCCGCGGACGGCGGCGAAATCCGGGTACTGGGCCGGCGTCAGCCCGTACTTCTCGGTCACCGCCGCGGGCGTGAAGCGGGTCATGTCGCTGATCCCGCGCCTGGTCATCAGCACGGTCACGTCGTCATTGACCAGCTGCAGCACGTCACGGTCGCCGGTCACGATCAGGACGTCCATATCGGCGGAGGCCTGGGTCGCGAGGGTGGCGATGACATCGTCGGCCTCATAGCCGGCCACCGACAGCCGCGGGATGCCGAGCGCGTCCAGCACCTCGAAGATCAGGCTGAGCTGGCTGCGGAAGTCGGCCGGGGTCTCCCGCCGGTTCGCCTTGTAGTCAACGTACTGCTCATGCCGGAAAGTGGGCTCGCTGCGGTCGAATGCGACCGCCACGTGCGTCGGCTGCTCATCCCGCAGGACGTTGATCAGCATCGCCGTGAAGCCGTACACCGCGTTGGTCGGCTGCCCCGTCGTGGTGGAGAAGTTCTCCGGGGGCAGCGCGAAGAACGCGCGGTAGGCCAGGGAGTGCCCGTCCAGCAGCAGCAGTTTGTCACGGTGCCCCGCTGGCCGGCCCGCTGGATCCTCGCGCTGCTGACCGGCGCCCGGTGTCGGCTTCGTCGCCACGGATCGATCCTAGTAGGGCCGGCGGCAGTCTGTTCTGGCTAGTCAGCCAGGCCCCCCGCGCCGGGCATCGGCCGGGCCCGTGCCAGCATGTCCGGCTCGGGGTCCACGCCGAGCACGGCACGCACCCGGCTCGCCATGGGAACGGCCAGCTGTCCGGTGCCGCAGCCGAGATCGACCACGATGTCGCCGGGGCCCAGCCCGAACGCGCCTGTTATCGCGTCCAGCACGGCCGCCGGGTAGCCGTGCCGGTACCGGTGATAGAGATCGGCGACCTCGCCGCGGAAGCCCGGGTCCATCTCGGCAGCATGCCCCGTGACCGGTCCCGGCCGGAAGGGATTCAGCTCCGGGCCGCAACGGGGACAGGCAGCCGGCCGGATCGGCGCGGCGCCCGCCGCGGCCTGGCCGGCCATCTCGCCCGGTCGCGCCACTCGGCTGGGTGCCCGCGTTCAGGGCCGTCCCGTTAGGCTGCGTGCTGCGCGGCGCAGCGGACGGAGCGCGCGCCAGGAACTCGGAGGTAGCCGGTGGCCGCTGACCGCGACCAGGAAGTCATGGACCTGTTCCACCAGCACACGGACTCGCTGGCCAGCCGGATGGGCATCAAGATCACCGAGGCCTCGCCGCAGCGCGTCGTCGGCACCATGCCGGTCGCTGGCAACACCCAGCCCTACGGCCTGCTGCACGGCGGCGCCTCGTGCGTGCTGGCGGAGAGCCTCGGCTCGGTCGGCTCGGCGCTGCACGCCGGCCCGGACAAGATCACGGTCGGGATCGAGATCAGTGCCACGCACCATCGCAGTGCCGCGGATGGGCAGGTCACCGGCGTGGCCACGCTCGTGCACGGCGGCCGCACGCTCACCACCTACGAGATCATCATCACCGACGAGCAGGGCAGGCGGGTCTGCACGGCCCGGCTCAGCTGCCTGCTCAGGGACGCCGTGCCCGGCCAGGGCGGCTCCGGCTGAGCCGGCTGGCGGCTGAGCCCGCGGTCGGCCGGACCAGCTAGCGCCCGCCTGCGGCCGCTGGCGCAGCGCGGCCGAGCGGCGGTCACGCGATGTGGTCAGATGATCTCGCGCCGACATAGGCCGGCGACCTGCTCACGGGACGTATGACTCATACCGGCAGGGAATCCCGGCGCCTTTGCGCTGCACGGCGAGGCGTCGCTACCGTGGTGGACTGAGCCTGGCGAAGCCGAGTAGAGAACGTGCCGGCCCGGGGAAGGCCGACATGGCACCAAAGGACCGCCAGGCCCGGGACTGCCGTCCGCGAGAGCGGAAGGCGGCCGCAAGCGGCGGGAGCCAGGCCAGCACCGGGGGGCTGTGCGCCTGGCTCCGGCCGCGCGCTTACCCGGCGTGCCTAATCAGGGCCGGCATCGGGCGCGGCCTCGCCGCCCGGCCCCGGCTCGCCCTGCTGCGGCCCGCTCTGCTGCGGCCCGCTCATGAGCTCCTCGGCGACGGCCCGCATGGTCATCCGGCGGTCCATGGACGTCTTCTGGATCCACCGGAATGCCTCGGCCTCGGTGATGCCGCGCTCGGCCTGGAGCAGGCCCTTGGCACGGTCCAGGACCTTGCGGACCTCCAGCCGCTCGCGCAGGCTGGCCACCTCGGTATCGAGAGCCGAGATCTCCTGGAACCTGCTGATGGCCACCTCGATGGCCGGCACCAGGTCGGCCTTGGTGAACGGCTTGATCAGATAGGCCATCGCGCCGGCGTCACTGGCCCGCTGCACGAGGTCGCGCTGCGAGAAGGCGGTCAGGATCACGACCGGCGCCAGCCGCTGCGCGGTGATGCGCTCAGCCGCGGAGATGCCATCGAGGCCCGGCATCTTCACATCCATGATGACCAGGTCCGGCCGGAGCTGCTGGGCGAGCTCGACCGCGGTGCCGCCCTCGGCGGCCTCACCCGCGACTACATAGCCCTCCTCTTCCAGCATTTCCCTGAGGTCCAGGCGGATCAGCGCCTCGTCTTCTGCGATCACGACGTTCAAGGGGGTCTTGCTCACGCGCCGAGCGTACCGAAAGCTTGTACATTGGCGTTCGGCCGCACCTGCTTAGGCGGCGCGCAGCCCGGCCCCGGTAGACCAATCGGCAGAGTCCGCGGTCTCAAACACCGTGCAGTGTGGGTTCGAATCCCACCCGGGGCACACCACCCGGGGCACGCGCCCGTACTGCCGCGCGGCTAGCCGGGACCCGCGGCGGGCTGCCCGCTATCGGGCCGCTGATCGGTCTCGTCGATGCTGTCCAGGCTGGCGATGTCGGCATCCGCCGTCGGCCCGGCGAGGGTCAGCTGGCGCCGCGCCGCGGCGGAGACGGGCAGCCTGGGCGGCGGCGCGGGTCTCCTGGCCCTGGTGCCGTAGAGGTACCCGGTGGCCAGGGCCAGCACGACCGCCATCGCTACCTGGTTGGTCGCGAACCCGAACAGGCGCGGCGAGTTGTCGATGCGCAGTGACTCAGCGCACCACCGGCCGACCGCGTACAGGCCCGCGTAGAGGGCGAAGGCGCGATCGCCGGTCAGCGCGAACCGTCGCATGGCGAAGATCACGGCTGCGGCCACGATCAGGTCCCAGATGGACTCGTACAGGAAGATGGGCTGGAACGTCGCGTCGCTCACGTACCCGGCGACCCGGTGCACGGGCGCGATGGCCACCGCCCAGGGCAGCGTGGAAGGCGCCCCGTACAGCTTCTGGCTGAACCAGTTCCCCCAGGCCGCGATGGCCTGCGCGACGGCCAGCGCGGGCGCGGCGGCCCCGGCGACCTGCGCCAGGTCCAGGCCGGCCCGGCGGCAGTAGACCCAGGCGGCGATCGCCCCGGCCGCGACGGCGCCCGCGATGCCGAGGCCGCCCTCCCAGATCCGCAGCATGCCGACCCAGTCCCGGCCGGGCCCGAAATAGAGATGCGGCTCGGTCACGACGCTGTAGATGCGGGCCCCCAGCAGGCCGACGGGCACGGCCACGGTGGCGATGTCGAGGATCTCGCCCGGCCGGCCGCCCCGCCGCCGGTAGCGCCAGTCGGCCAGCCAGAGCGCGGCGGCGACGCCCAGCACGGCGCAGATGGCGTAGGCCCGGATCGGTACCGGGCCGAGGTGCCAGACCGAGCGGACCGGGCTCGGGAGGTAGGCCACCGGCATGTTCGTGACGTTACCCGCGCTCCCGGCCTGGCCAGGCCAGTTTGACCGCACCGCCCGCGGGCGGCGGGCAGCGGCTAGCGCAGCGGGGCTGTCAGCGGGCTGATGGCGGCGGGCAGCACCGTCTCGCCGCTGAGGTACTGATCCACCGCGGCCGCGGCCGACCGCCCCTCGGCGATCGCCCAGACGATCAGCGATTGCCCGCGGCCCATGTCACCGGCCACGAACACGCCGGGCACCGAGGTGGCGAACGAATGATCACGCGAAACGGTCCCGCGGGCGTCGAACTCGACCCCGAGGCCGGTCATCAGCGGGCCGCGCTCCGCGCCGGTGAAGCCCATCGCGAGCAGCGCGAGCTGCACACGGCAGCTCCCGCTCCGTGCCGGGAATGGCCCGGAAGGCGCCGCCGGAGAACTCGCAGTCGGCCAGCCGCAGCGCGCGCAGCCTGCCGCGGGAGTCGGCCAGGAACTCCCGGGTGCTGACGGCGTAGACGCGCTCGCCGCCCTCCTCGTGCGCGCTGGAGACCCGGAAGACCATCGGGTAGAACGGCCATGGCTGAGTCTCCGGCCGCTGGGCGGGCGGTCGCGGCAGGATCTCCAGCTGGGTCACCGACGCGGCGCCCTGCCGGTGCGCGGTGCCGAGGCAGTCCGCGCCGGTGTCGCCGCCGCCGATGATGACGACGTTCTTGCCGCGGGCGCAGATGGCCGGCTCGGCCCGGCCGACCGCGCGGTTGGCCAGCGGCAGGAACTCCATGGCCTGATGGACGCCGTCGGCGCCGGCGCCCGGCACCGGCAGGCCGCGCGGCACTGTCGCGCCGCCGGCCAGCACGATCGCGTCGTAGCTCTGCCGCAGCTCGGCGGCGCTGATATCGGTGCCCGCCGTCACCCCGCAGCGGAACTCGGTGCCCTCGGCGAGCATCTGCACGAGCCGCCGGTCCAGGTGCCGTTTCTCCATCTTGAACTCGGGGATCCCGTACCGCAGCAGGCCGCCGGGCGCGTCGGCCCGCTCGAAGACGGTGACGGCGTGCCCGGCCCTGGTCAGCTGCTGCGCCGCGGCCAGCCCGGCCGGCCCGGACCCGATGACCGCGACCTTGCGGCCGGCCGCGGCGGCGGCCGCCGAGGGGCGCCGGGGCGGCACCCAGCCCTCGGCCCAGGCCCGGTCGATGATCTCGACTTCCACCTGCTTGATCGTCACCGGGTCGGCGTTGATGCCCAGCACGCAGGCGCTCTCGCACGGCGCCGGGCAGAGCCGGCCGGTGAACTCGGGGAAGTTGTTCGTGGCGTGCAGCCGCTCGGCCGCGCCGCGCCAGTCGCCGCTGTAGACCAGGTCGTTCCACTCCGGTATCAGGTTCCCGAGCGGGCAGCCCTGGTGGCAGAACGGGATACCGCAGTCCATGCACCGGCCCGCCTGCCGCTCCAGGTCAGCGTGGCCGAAATCGGTGTACACCTCGCGCCAGTCGCGGATCCGGATGTCGACCGGCCGCCGGGCCGGCGTCTGCCGGACCGTGGTCAGAAAGCCCCTGGGGTCTGCCATCAGTCTCCTCCTCAGCCGCGTGCCGCGGCCATCACGGCCTCGTTCACGTCACGGCCCTCCTGCTCGGCCTGCTGCGCCGCGGTCAGCACCCGCTGGTAGTCCGTGGGCATCACCCGGCTGAACCGGGGCACCGCCGCGGGCCAGTCGGCCAGCAGCCGGGCGGCGACCGCCGAGCCGGTCTCCTCCAGGTGGCGGCCGAGCAGTTCCTGCAGGAAGCCGACGTCGTCATCGCCCAGCGGCTGCAGCTCGGCCATCTCGGTGTTCACCCGCCGCGGATCGGCGTCGAGCAGGTAGGCGATGCCGCCGGACATCCCGGCGGCGAAGTTCCGGCCGACCGGCCCGAGCACCACGACGCGACCGCCCGTCATGTACTCGCAGCCGTGGTCCCCGGTTCCCTCCGCGACGGCGGTGGCGCCGGAGTTCCGCACGCAGAACCGCTCGCCCACCACGCCGCGCAGGAAGATCTCGCCGCTGGTGGCGCCGTAGCCGATCACGTTGCCGGCGATGATCTGCTGCTCGGCCGCGAAGGTGACGTCCGGATCCGGCGCGGCGATGATCCGCCCGCCGGACAGGCCCTTGCCCAGGTAGTCATTGGCGTCTCCGGCCAGCCGCAGCGTGATGCCGCGCGGCAGGAACGCGCCGAACGACTGCCCGGCCGACCCCCGCAAGGTGACGTCGATCGTGTTGTCCGGCAGGCCCTCGCCGCCCCACCGCCTGGTCAGCTCGCTGCCGAGCATGGTGCCGATGGTCCGGTTCACGTTCCGGACCGGCAGTTCCAGCCGGACCGGCGTGCCGCGGTCGAGCGCGCCCTCGGCCAGCAGGATCAGCGTGTTGTCCAGGGCGCGATCCAGGCCGTGATCCTGCTCCCTGCTGCGCAGCCGCGACAGGCCGGCCGCCTGGTCCGGCAGGTGCAGCACGGGCCGCAGGTCCAGGCCCGCCGCCTTCCAGTGCTCGATCGCGTCGGCGGCGTCCAGCAGCTCGACCTGGCCGACCGCCTCGGCCAGGGTGCGGAAGCCGAGCATGGCCAGGTACTCGCGCACCTCCCGGGCCAGGAACTCGAAGAAATTCACCACGAACTCCGGCTTGCCGCTGAATCGCCGCCGCAGCTCGGGGTTCTGGGTGGCGACTCCCACCGGGCAGGTGTCCAGGTGGCACACCCGCATCAGCACGCAGCCGGCCACCACCAGCGGGGCGGTGGCGAAGCCGAATTCCTCCGCGCCCAGCAGGGCCGCGATGATGACGTCCCGGCCCGTCTTGAGCTGCCCGTCGACCTGCACGACGATGCGGTCCCGCAGGCCGTTGCGCAGCAGCGTCTGCTGGGTCTCGGCCAGGCCGAGCTCCCACGGGGCGCCAGCGTGCTTGATGCTGGTGAGCGGGGCCGCGCCGGTGCCGCCGTCGTGGCCGGAGATCAGCACGACATCTGCATGAGCCTTGGACACGCCGGCCGCGACCGTGCCCACTCCCACCTCGGCGACCAGCTTGACGTGCACCCGCGCCCGCGGGTTGGCGTTCTTCAGGTCGTGGATCAGCTGCTTGAGGTCCTCGATCGAGTAGATGTCGTGGTGCGGGGGCGGCGAGATCAGGCCGACGCCCGGCGTGGAGTGCCGGGTGCTGGCGATCCACGGGTAGACCTTGTTGCCCGGCAGCTGGCCGCCCTCCCCTGGCTTGGCTCCCTGGGCCATCTTGATCTGCAGGTCATCGGCGTTGACCAGGTACTCGCTGGTGACCCCGAACCGGCCGCTGGCCACCTGCTTGACCGCCGACCGGCGGGAGTCACCGCCGGCGTCGGGGATGAACCGGACGGCGTCCTCGCCGCCCTCCCCGGTGTTGGAGCGGCCGCCCAGCCGGTTCATCGCGATGGCCAGGGTCTCGTGCGCCTCGGCCGAGATGGAGCCGTAGGACATCGCGCCGGTGGAGAACCGCCGCACGATGCTCTCGACCGGCTCCACCTCCTCCAGCGGCACGGGCGGGCGCGGTGAGCGGGCGGGACGGGACTGGCCGAGCGCCCAGGCCGGGTCATCGCCGTCGGCGGGATCGGGATCCGGCTCGTCGACGCCCCGGATGCGCAGCAGGCCGCGCAGCGTCATCAGCTGGGCGGACTGATCGTTGATCAGCCGGGTGTACTCGCGGAACACCTCCTCGCGGCCGCTGCGGGTGGCGTGCTGCAGCCGGAACACCGCCTCCGGGCTGAACAGGTGGTGCTCCCCGTCGCGGCGCCACTGATACTCGCCGCCGGTGTCCAGCCGGTGGTGCGCGGGCCGGCTGCCGCGGGGCGGGTAAGCGCGTGCGTGCCGTTTCGCGATGTCGTCGGCCAGCTCGTCGAAGCCCACGCCGCCGAGCCGGGATGAGGTTCCGGCGAAGCAGCTGCCGATGACCTCCGGGCCGAGCCCGATCGCCTCGAAGATCTGCGCGCCGGTGTAGGAGGCCACGGTCGAGACGCCCATTTTCGACATGATCTTGAGCACGCCCTTGCCGAGCGCCTTGACCAGGTTCCGGGCCGCGGCCGGCCGGGTGATATCGCGGAGCGTCCCGCGAGCGACCATGTCCTGCACCGACTCGATGGCCAGGTACGGGCAGACCCCGGCCGCCCCGTAGCCGATCAGCAGCGCGATGTGGTGGCACTCGCGCGCATCGCCGGACTCGACGATCAGGCCGGCCAGGCTCCGGATCCGCTCGGCGATCATGTGGTGGTGCACCGCGCCGGTCAGCAGCAGGGACGGGATCGGGGCCAGGTCGCAGTCGGCCCCGAGGCCGCCGCCGCGCCGGTCGGAGAGCACGATGATCCGCGCGCCGGCCCGGACCGCCGCCGACACCTCGGCCCTGATCTCCTCCAGCCGCCGCCGCAGCGCGCCGCCGCCGCCGGCCACCCGGTACCGGCCGTCGATCACGTGCGAGGCGAAGCCGGGCAGGTCGCCGTCGCCGTTGATATGGATGATCTTCGCCAGGTCGCTGACGGTCAGCACCGGGTACGGGAGCGCCACCTGCCGGCAGGATGCCGGGCCCGGGTCGAACAGGTTGTGCTCAGGTCCGGTCGTCGCCGCCAGCGAGGTCACGAGCTCCTCCCGGATCGCGTCCAGCGGCGGGTTGGTGACCTGAGCGAACAGCTGGGTGAAGTAATCGAAGAGGAGCCGCGGCCGCCCGGAGAGAACGGCCAGCGGCGTGTCGCTGCCCATCGAGCCGATCGGCTCGGCGCCGCTGCGCGCCATCGGCGCCAGCAGCACCCTGAGCTCCTCCTCGGTATAGCCGAACTGCTGCTGCTGGGTGGTCAGCTCCCGGCTGTCCGGCAGCTCCCGGTCACGGTCCGGCAGGTCGTCGATGTGCAGCAGCCCGGCGTGCAGCCACTGCTCGTACGGGTGCGCGGCGGCGAGCTCGGCCTTCACCTCCTCGTCCTCGATGATCCGGCCGGCCGCGGTGTCAGCCAGGAAGATCCGGCCCGGCTGCAGCCTGCCCTTGCGGACGACGCTGGCCGGGTCGATGTCCAGCACGCCGACCTCGCTGGCCAGCACGACCAGGCCGTCGCTGGTCATCCAGTACCGGCCGGGCCGCAGGCCGTTGCGGTCCAGCACGGCGCCGACGACCCGGCCGTCGGTGAAGGCGATCAGGGCCGGGCCGTCCCAGGGCTCCATCAGCGAGGCATGGAAGCGGTAGAACGCGCGCCGGTCCGGATCCATCTCCTCGTGGTTCTCCCACGGCTCGGGGATCATCATCAGCAGCGCGTGCGGCAGCGACCGGCCGCCCAGGTGCAGCAGCTCCAGGCAGGCGTCGAAGCTGGCCGAGTCGCTGACCGCGTCGTCCAGGATCGGCAGCAGCCGCTCCAGCCCCCGGCCCGCGCTGTCCCGGCCGAACACCTCGGTGGCCAGCAGCGCCTCGCGGGCCCGCATCCAGTTCCGGTTGCCGCGGATCGTGTTGATCTCGCCGTTGTGCGCGATCAGCCGGTACGGATGGGCCAGCGGCCAGGACGGGAACGTATTGGTGGCGAACCGGGAATGCACCAGCGCCAGCGCCGAGACGTACCGGGGATCGGACAGGTCGGGGTAGAAGTGCTCCAGCTGCAGCGCGGTCAGCATCCCCTTGTACACGACGGTCGCGCTGGACAGGCTGGCGAAGTAGGCGGCGCTGTCGTGCTCGGCCCGCTTGCGCAGGCAGTACGCCCGGCGGTCCAGCTCCGGGCCGCTCTCGCCCGCCCGGCCGGCCACGAACAGCTGCACCAGGTGCGGCTGCACGGCCCGGGCGCCGGGGCCGCAGTGCTCCGGCTGGTGCGGGACATCGCGCCAGCCCAGGATGGCCAGGCCCTCAGCCGCTGCCAGCTGCGTGATCTTGGCGATGGCCTCCGCCTGGCCGTAGTAGTCGTCGGGCGGCAGGAACACCAGGCCCGGCGCGTAGCTCCCGGCCGGGGGCAGCTCGAAGTCGCAGACACCGCGGAAGAACTCATCGGGGATCTGGGTGGTGATGCCGGCGCCGTCGCCGGTGTCCGGGTCGCTGCCCTGGGCACCTCGGTGCTCCAGGTTGCGCAGCACCGTGAGGGCCCTCGCGACCGTGTCGTGGCGCCTGCGGCCGGTGAGGTCGGCCACCAGGCCGACGCCGCAGGCGTCGTGCTCATAGCTGCTGTCGTAGAGGCCAAGCCTGTTCGGGGCGCCCGGAGCAGATCCCATCAGCACTCCTGTCGTCTCGTCCACCATCGCGCTGCGGGGGGTCGGGACGACATTGGCCCTGGTGCGGGACGACATTGGCCCAGAACTTCACGGCAGCTGCACTGCTAGCTGCCGGTGCCAGCAAGCTCCGGTGCCAGCAAGCTCCGGTGCCAGCTAACTGCTGTGTTAGCCCAGCGGCAGGAGCCACGCAGCACTCAGCGCTAGCTCAGCAGCGGCAGCTGCCTGAACTCCACCCGACCAGTATAACGAGGCACGGGGCATCCGGTCAGCGGCGCTGCCCCGCGCGCACCCCGGCGGCCAGCTCGCCCGCCAGGCTGCGCACCGCGGTCAGGCCGGCCGCGGCATCCGGCGCCGCGAGCAGCCGCTGCACGAACGCGGATCCGACGATGACCCCGTCGGCGAAGCCGGCCACCTCGGCGGCCTGGGCGCCGTCCCGGACGCCGAGGCCGACGGCGACCGGTAGGCTGGTGCAGTCACGGACCCGGCTGACCAGCTCGGCGGCCTGGCTGCCGACCGCGTCCCTGGTGCCGGTGATGCCCATCAGCGAGGCCGCGTAGACGAACCCGGAGCAGACCGAGGTCACCAGCTCGATCCGCTGCCGGGACGAACTCGGCGCCACCAGGAAGACCCGGTCCAGGCCGCGGGAGTCGGCGGCCGCCAGCCAGGGCCCGGCCTCCTCGGGGGTGAGATCCGGGGTGATCAGCCCGCTGCCGCCGGCCGCCGCCAGGTCCCGGGCGAACGCGGCCACGCCATAGTGATCGACCGGGTTCCAGTAGGTCATCACCAGCACCGGAACGCCGGCCCTGGCCACCGCCTGCACGGTCGTCAGCACGTCAGCGACGTGCGTCCCGCCGGTCAGGGCCCGGTGCACGGCCTCCTGGATGACCGGGCCGTCCATCAGCGGGTCAGAGTACGGCAGGCCGATCTCGATCACGTCCGCGCCGGCCTCGGCGATGGCGATGGCCGCGCGGGCGGCGCCGTCCACCGACGGGAAGCCGGCCGGCAGGTACCCGACCAGCGCAGCCCGGTTCTCGGCCGCCGCCTTCTCGAACGCGGCGCTGACCAGGCTCACCGGGCCGCCCCGCTGTCGCCGAGGTGGCCGAACCAGCGGGCGGCGATATCCACGTCCTTGTCGCCGCGGCCGGACAGGTTCACCAGCAGCACGCCGTCTCGCCCGAGTTCGGGACCGACCTGCAGGGCCCCGGCCAGGGCGTGCGCCGACTCGATCGCCGGGATGATGCCCTCAGTCCGGCACAGCACGGAGAACGCGCTCATCGCCTGCGCGTCGGTGATCGCCCGGTAGCTGGCCCGGCCGGTCTCCTGCAGCCAGGCGTGCTCGGGCCCGACGCCCGGGTAATCGAGGCCGGCCGAGATCGAGTGCGTCTCGAGCGTCTGGCCGTCGTCGTCCTGCAGCAGGAAGGTCCGCATCCCGTGCAGCACGCCGGCCGATCCGGCGGTCAGCGTGGCCGCGTGCCGGCCGGTGGCCAGCCCGTCCCCGCCGGCCTCGCAGCCGATCAGCGCCACTTCCGGGTCCGGGATGAAGGCGTGGAACACGCCGATCGCGTTGGATCCGCCGCCGACGCAGGCGATCACGGCATCCGGCAGCCGCCCGGCCGCCTGCAGCACCTGCTCCCTGGCCTCCACGCCGATGACCCGCTGGAAGTCACGCACCATCACCGGGAAGGGGTGCGGCCCGCCGACCGAGCCGATGCAGTAATGCGTGGTCTCCACGGTGGAGACCCAGTTCCTGAACGCCTCGTTCATCGCGTCCTTGAGCGTCCGGCTGCCCGTCGTGACCGGGACGACCTCGGCGCCGAGCATCCGCATCCTGGCCACGTTCAGCGCCTGCCGCCTGGTGTCCTCCTCGCCCATGTAGACGACGCAGTCCAGGCCGAGCAGCGCGCACGCGGTCGCGGTGGCGACGCCGTGCTGGCCGGCCCCGGTTTCCGCGATGACCCGGCTCTTCCCCAGCCGCCTGGTCAGCAGGGCCTGGCCGAGCACGTTGTTGATCTTGTGGGAGCCCGTGTGGGCCATATCCTCGCGCTTGAGGAACACCCGGCAGCCGCCCGCCTGCGCGGCGAACCTGGGCGCCTCGGTGAGCAGCGTCGGACGGCCGGCGTAGCCGGTCAGCAGGGCAGCGAGCTCGGCCTGGAAGCCGGGATCGGCCCTGGCCTCCTCGTAGGCCGCGGTCAGCTCGTCCAGGGCTGACATCAGCGCCTCAGGCGCCAGCCGCCCGCCGTACGGGCCGAAGTGACCGCTGCTGTCGGGCACGACGGCAGCGGAGGTGGCAGCAGTCACGAGTTCCCGCCTTCGCCTGGCCGGCCGCGGCGCTCTTCCGGCGGCTCCCGGTAAGCCTGCCCTTCCCGGCCTGCCTGCAGGCCCCGGTCGCCGCGCAGCGCCGGGTGCGAGCCTGCCGTCACCAGGTCGGCCACCGCCAGCCGCGGGTCCTTGCCGGTCACCAGGCTCTCGCCGACCAGCACGGCATCGGCCCCGGCGGCCGCGTAGGCCAGCAGATCATGCGGGCCGCGGACCCCGGACTCGGCCACCTTGACGATGCCGTCGGGGATGAGCGGGGCGAGCCGGCTGAACACGCCGCGGTCAACCTCCAGCGTCGCCAGGTCGCGGGCGTTAATGCCGATCACCGTCGCCCCGGCATCGAGCGCCCGGTCCAGCTCGTCGCGGGTGTGCACCTCGACCAGGGGCACCAGCCCGATCGAGAGCGCCCGCTCGACCAGCGAGACGAGCGCGTTCTGCTCGAGTGCGGCGACGATCAGCAGCACCATGTCGGCGCCGAAGGCCCGGGCTTCCCAGAGCTGGTACGAGCTGACGATGAAGTCCTTGCGCAGCACCGGGATCCGCACCGCGTCGCGGACCGACGCGAGGTCGTCCAGGCTGCCGCCGAACCGGCGCGGCTCGGTCAGCACGCTGATCACTCGCGCGCCGCCGGCCTCGTAATCCTGCGCCAGCGCCGCGGGATCGGCTATCGCCGCCAGCGCTCCCTTGGACGGGCTGGCCCGTTTCACCTCGGCGATCACCGCGACCTCGGTGCACCGCAGCGCGCCTAGCACGTCCCGCGGGGAGGGCGCACGAGCCACCGTCTCCTTCAGCCGGTCAAGTGGTGTGCCGCGCTGGCGGTCGGCCAGATCAGCACGTACTCCATCGAGGATGTCCGCAAGCACGCTCACGCGGTTCCGCTGCCCCCTCGGGTGGGATGCCTTGAGTCCAAATCGTAGCGAGCCCAGCACCGTGCGCTTGCCTGGCCCCCTGACTGAGTGGCGGCGCCTGCGAGCCGGGCGGCCTCAGCTGGGCTCCGAGGCCGGCCGGGGCGGCGCCGGGACGCTGGCCCCGGCCGAGGTCGGGTCCTCCCCGCGGCTCAGCGACTCCCACATCGTCGCCGCGTCCGCGACCGGAGGCCGCCCCGGGCTGGCCGGGCTGGCCGGCCCGGCTGAGCCAGCCGGGGCGCCAGCCGGGGCGCCAGCCGGCGAGTCATACCGGCTGGACATCTCCGGCAGCATGCCTGCCCGCCAGGCGATGGCCAGTCCGGCCCCGATGATGGCCAGGCAGCCGGCAAAGGCCATGGCCTGCCACCCGCCGGCGTGGAAGGCGACGTGAGCCGCGAATCCCGACACGGCCGGCGCAACCGGCCCGGCCTGCCCGCTGCCCTGGGTGGCTGAGCCGGCCGCCGTTCCGGCGCCCGCGCCGGTGGCTGGCCCGGCGGTCCCGGCGGCGGCCGCGATAGCCGCCGATCTGGACACCCCCGCGCTGACCGCGACGGCCAGGCTGGCGCCCAGCGCCGCCAGCAGCAGGCCGCAGATCCGGCGGAGCCATCGCCGGGTCGCGATCACCGCGGCGAGGCAGGCCAGCGCCGCGATGGCCAGCGCATCCGCATAAGGCAGCAGGCTGGCGCCGCTGACGGTGATCACGCTCGCGGGCAGCGGCCTGGGTGCGGCCGTGCTGACGGTGGCCCAGCCCTGGCGCACCGACAGCAGCACAAGCCCGGCACCGGCAGCCCCCGCCGCGAGCAGCGCCACCAGCTCGCGGCGCGGCGACATGCCCGCTAGCGCCAGCGTCCTGCCGCTCATTGCGCTCCTTCCCGTTCGGGCCGCGCTGCCGCCGCCCGGTTCGGCCAGCTGACCGCACAGGTAGTCAAACGTTAGCTCCTGGCCGCCACCCGCCGGCCCGGCCGGTCGCTGTCTGTCCCGGCCTGCCCACGCCCCCCGCCTGTCGCCTGTCGCCCGTCGCCCGTCGCCCGTCGCCCGTCGCCCGTCGCCCGTCGCCCGTCGCCCGTCGCCCGTCGCCCGTCGCCCGTCGCCCGTCGCGCGCGGCGAACCCCCCATTCCCGTGGCCAGGCGCCGTGACCTAAGATCACCTAATGAGGTATGCCCGAGATGAGCGTCTTGCCCTGTGCGCGCTGCTCGACGAGGTCGGCCCGGCCGAGCCGACCCTGTGCGAGGGCTGGCGAACCGTCGATCTGGCCGCTCACCTGGTTCTCCGCGAGCGGCGGCCGGACGCCGCGGCCGGCCTGCTGGGCGGGCCGCTGGCCGGGCATACCGCCAGGGTGCAGGCCCACTTCGCCCGGCTGCCCTTCGCCCAGCTGGTGGACCTCATCAGGACGGGGCCGCCGCGATTCTCGCCGCTGGCCATTCCCGGCGCGGATGAGCGGGTCAATGCCGTCGAGTTCTTCGTCCATCACGAGGACGTGCGCCGTGCGCAGCCCGGCTGGGAGCCCCGGGCACTGCCCGCCGGGCTGCAGGATGCCCTCTGGAGCCGGCTGCCGATGGCCCGGCTGACGCTGCGCCGGGCTCCGGTCGGCGTCGAGCTGGTCCGTGATGACCTGGCGCAGCCCGCCGGCGGCAGCGGGAGCAGCGGGGGCAGCGTCCGGATCACCGCCAGGGCAAGGACCCCGGTGGTGACCGTGACCGGGGCGCCCGCGGAGCTGACCATGTGGGCCATGGGGCGGGCCGGCGCGGCCAGGGTCAGGCTGGATGGCAGCACCACGGACGTGAGCGCGCTGGCCGACGCGGGCTGGCGGCACTAGCGGCCGCCGCTGCCTCGTCCTGCGGCCGCCGCCAGCTCGCCTGACGGCCGCTGGCTGCTAGCCGGCCGGCAGCCGGCTGAGCGGGAACGGCGGCGCCAGCCGCAGTTCCACGTTGCGGTCACTCGCCACTCCCTCCCGGCCCGACCCGGCGCCGATGAGCGGGACATTCGCGGCCAGCTCCCGGTGCAGCGCGGCGAGATCGTCGTTGCCGTCCAGCGATCGCGGCGCCGGCGGGGTGTCATGGTCGATCATGGTGCAGATGATGGACAGGTGCTGGCCCGAGTCGACCAGCTCGACCAGCCGGGCCTGGCACGGCCAGTCGACTATGGCGCAGGTGGTGACCTCCCAGAAGCCCCGGCCCGGATCAGCGGGGTCGGGCCGCGGCCGCACGGCGTTGAGATGCGTGTGACCGTTCAGCCACAGCACCACGTTGGGGAAGCGGTGCAGCAGGGCGACCAGCTGCGGCCCGCCTAGCAGCGGCTGGCCGTCCGGCCCGGCGTGACCGACCAGGGCGTGGGTGAGGCTGCCGCACCCGTGATGCGAGAACACGATCACCAGGCGGTCATCGCGGCCGGTCCGGACCCGATCGCCGCCGGGGCCCCGGTAGGCCGAGTGCACCTCGGCGAGCCGCTCCTCCAGCCACCGCGCCTGCTCGTGGTCCAGGCAGCCGGCCGCGCCGCCAGCCAGGCAGCTGGTGTCCAGCGCAATCAGCCGGGCCGCCGGGGTGTCGTGCACGTAGTAAGCGGTGCCGTCGAGCCGGTTCCGCTCGCTGAACCCGTGCCCGGCTGGCCGCGCGCCTGGCAGGAAATGCGCCGCGACGAACTCCTGCCGGCTGATCCCCCGGCGGTCGCGGTCGGCGGTGACCGGCCTGGCCGGGCCGTCCATGAACGCCTCAGGGTGCTCGGTGAACAGCTCGAGCGCCCGGTCATGGTCGAAGTCATCGGGCAGCCGCCACGGCTTGGAGTCCCCGACGAGCGCGCCCGCCAGGCCGGCCGTCAGCACCCCGACGCCCTGGTTGAGCGCCTCGTGGTTGCCGAAGCAGGACAGCCACGGCAGCCGCAGGCCGGCCGCGGCGAACTCGCGCAGCGCGCGCTCCAGCAGGCCGGGATGATGCGGGAAGCCGAACGCCTGCCGGAAGATGTCGGGTCCTGCCCCGGTGACGCCGTCCGGCTTCCAGAAGACGTTGTCGGGCCAGTCCAGCGCCTGGACGCCCTCGTACTGCGGGCCGCCGGAGTTCAGCGCCACCTTCCCGCCGTCGAACAGGGCCAGGAACGCCTGCACCTCATTCCACTGCGCGTTGTCGATCGAGTCACCGGTGGTCACCGCCAGCTGCAGCGGCGCGCCGGTGGCCGGGGCTGACGCGGCATTGACCGTGCGCAGCATGGCGTCGATGGCGAGCGCGGTGAGCGTCTCGTGCGGCCGCTGCACCGGAACGATGTGCGCGTACCGCGGGTCGGCGAACTCGCGGTTGAGGAACTCGAACCGGGTCGGCGACTGCACGTCAGCCAGCTGCAGGTCGGTCAGGTGAGCCAGGCAGAGCAGCGGCCGGCCCGGACCGCGCCACGGCTGGCTGCCGCCCGCCCCGAAGTCATCGCGGACCAGGTGCGGCTCGCCCTCGATGATCTCGACGGCGCGGTAGGGCGCGACGGAGCCCGGCCGCAGCACGGTCCCCGGTGCGAGCCGGCGGGCGGTCGTGAGCGGCGGGTGCCGGCCGCTCACTCCTCGCTCACTGCGGCCGAGGCGGACACCAGCACCGGGTCGGGCCGGATGGTCAGGGCTACCCTGCTGCCGGCCGGCAGCTGGGTGGCATCGGAGGTGGACAGCTGGGCCAGGATCGTGGTGTCGCCCAGGTCGACGGTGACCCGGCTGGTCGCGCCCAGGAACGTGGAGGCGATCACCGTGCCGGTCAGCGGGCCAGCCTCGCCGGTGCTGTCCGAGGCGAGCGTGACGGCCTCGGGCCTGACCAGGGCCGTCACCGGGCCGGGCGGGGTGGAGTGGTCGACCAGCGGCAGGTCGCGCCCGCGCACGGTGACGGTGCCGCCGCTGACCGTGCCGGCCAGCCTGTTGCTCAGGCCAACGAACTCAGCGACGAAGGGGGTCGCCGGGCGGGAGTAGACCTCGGTCGGCGGCGCGAGCTGCTCGATCCGGCCGTCCCGCATCACGCCGACCCGGTCCGCGATGGCCAGCGCCTCCTCCTGATCGTGCGTGACGAACAGCGTGGTGATGCCGACTTCCAGCTGAATCCGGCGGATCTGGTCCCGCAGCTGCGCCCGGACCTTGGCGTCCAGCGCCGACAGCGGCTCGTCGAGCAGCAGCACCTGGGGCTCGATGGCCAGGGCGCGGGCCAGCGCGACCCGCTGCTGCTGGCCGCCGGAGATCTGGTGCGGGTAGCGGTCAGCCTGGGTGTCCAGGCCGACCAGCTCCAGCATCTCCCGCGCCCGGCGGTTTCGCTCACTGGCGTGCACCCGCCGCAGCCGCAGCCCGAAAGCGACGTTCTGCAGCACCGTCATGTGCGGGAACAGGGAGTAGGCCTGGAACACCATGCCCATGTCCCGCTTGCTGGCCGGCAACCGGGTGATGTCCCGGCCGCCGACCGTGATCTGCCCGGTGTCGGCGTCCTCCAGGCCGGCCAGCAGCCGCAGCGTGGTCGTCTTGCCGCAGCCCGAGGGGCCGAGCAGCGCGACCAGCTCGCCGGCCTGGACGGTCAGGTCCAGCTGGTCCAGCGCGACGACCGGGCCGTAGTGCCGGCTCAGCCCCTGCATCCGCACCTCGACCGCGGTCCTGGTCGCAGCGGAATGGGTGCCAGTTGCTGGTGAGCTCACGCACGCCACCTCATGACCGGCCGCGGTGCAGGCGGCGGCCGATGTAAGTCAGGATCATCAGGAGAACGAAGGTGAAAAGCAGCGTCGCGGACGATGCGGAGAAGAGCACCCCTGCGTTGGTGGTGTTCCGGCTGATGCTGAAGAGCTTCCACCTGCAGATTCACGTAGGTGAGCAGGTAGGCGATGGTGAACTCGCCCATGACCAGGGCCACCGTCAGCAGCAGCGCGTTGAGGATGGCCTGCCCCATGTTCGGGGCGATGATCCGGAACATCACGGTGGACCAGCGCGCCCCCAGGCTGCGCGCGGCCTCGGACAGGGTAGTGGCGTCAATCGAGTTGAGCCCGGCGGCCAGCGCCCGGTAGGCGTAGGGCAGCGCCAGCACCACGTAAGCCCAGAACAGCATGAGCGCCGACACGTTGACGCGCTCAATCTTGTTGTAGATCGGGGCCAGGCCGACCACCAGCACGATCGCCGGGATGGTCAGCGGCAGCAGGCAGAGAAACTCCAGCACCCGGCTGAACCAGCGCACCCGGAGCCTGACCCAGATCATGGTCGGCACCACCAGCACCAGCATCACCACGCTCGTGATGACGGCCAGCTCCAGCGTGATCTCGATCGCCGGAAGCAGCGGGGGCGGCCCCTGATAGGACGTCAGCTGCTTCCAGGCCGCCAGGGACCACGTGCCGAGCTTGCTGCCCTCCAGCGAGAACCTGACCATGGCCAGCAGCGGCAGCAGGAAGAACAGCCCGAAGATCGTGAACATCACGTACCGGAACAGGTTCAGCCGCCTGCGCTGCCCGGCCCGCAGGGCCCGCGGGGCGCTGCCCTGCGCGGTTCCCCCCAGCTCGGCGGAGAGCGAACTTACCGCTGCCATCGTGCCGCCCGGCGCTGCAGCAGGAAATACCCGGTCATGAGGATAACCACCATAACGATCATTCCGGTAGCCAGTGCGTCACCCTGATTGAAATTGACCAGCCCGACCTCGCTGATCATCGAGACGCCGATCTGCTGGGGCACCACGTAGGCGATCTGGTCCTCCCACGCCACGATCGTGGCGTAGGCCGACAGCGCGTTGGCGAACAGCAGCAGTGCCGCCCCCAGGAAGGCCGGAGCCAGCAGCGGGCCGCCGACATACCGCCAGTAGTGCCAGGTCGATCCGCCCAGGTTCTCCGACGCCTCCCGCCACTGGATCTTCACCGCGTCGATCGCGGGCAGGAACACCACCACCATCAGCGGCACCTGGAAGTACACGTAGATCAGCGCGATGCCCCACGGGAAGTTGTAGTACCAGCTGGCATGAAAGAGCACGCCGCTGGTGGGGCCGATCGCGGCCAGGAACGCGAAGGCGAGGGTGACGCCGCCGAACTGGGCGAGCACGCCGGAGCCAGCGATGTAGATCCGCCGGATCATGCCGTCAGGATTGCCTGACGCCACGGCATAAGCCAGCAGCGCGCCCAGCACGGCGCCTGCCGCCGATGAGATCAGGCAGAGCTCGAACGAGCCGACGAACAGGCTACGCACGGTGGAGGTGTTGAGCGCCGAGATATTAGAAAAGGTAAAGCCGCCGGTCGGTCGCCGGAACGCGTTCCAGATCACGATGCCGGTCGGGAGCAGCAGGAAGATCCCGGTGTAGGCCAGGAACGGCATGGTGCCGATCCAGGCCAGGGGCGGCCGGCGCCCGGCCCGTACGGGCCGGGCGCCGGTCTGTGTCGCAGCGGCAGTCACGATCCCTGCCTAGCTGATGGCCTTGGCCCAGTTCGCCGCCAGGTAGGTGGCGGCGTTGGTGGCCTGGGTCTGGGTCAGGAACACCGGCGTTCCGGTCACCGGCGGCAGCGCCGCGGCCGCCGTCTTGTTGAGGGTGCCGTTGGACGTCATGGCCGCCTGCTCGACTGGCCGCGCGCCGCCCTCCAGCCACAGGTTCTGCCCGCCGGTCGCGGCCTGGGAGTAGAGGAACTCCTGCCACAGCCGGGCGGCCGCCGGGTGCGGCGCGCTCTTGTTGATGGCCTGCGCGTAGAAGCCGCCCAGGGTGGCGTTGGCCGGGATGAACACCTTCCAGTTCGTCTGCCCGACCACGGCCGCGGTGTTGAGGTAGTCCCAGTTGAACACCACCGGCGTGGTGCCGGCCTTGATGGTCGCCGGGGTGGCCTGCACCGGGGTGAAGTTGCCCGCGGCCTTCAGCTTGTGGAAGAAGTTCACGCCGTCAGCGATGCTGTCCGCCGTGCCGCCCTCGGCCAGGTTGGCCATCATCACGCCGTTCAGTGCGGCGTTGGCTTCGGTCGGGTTGCCGTTCAGCGCGACGGCGCTCTTGAACTGCTTGCCGAGCAGCTGGCTCAGCGAGGTGATCGACGGGAACTTGGACGAGTTGTAGCCCACCGACATGTAGCCGCCGTAGTCCTGCACCCACTGCCCGTTCGGGCTCTTCTGGCTGGCCGGGATGGACGACCAGGTCGCGACCTGGTACGGCGCGAAGAGGGAGGTGCTGGCCGTCGCCACGCTCATGCCGACGTCGAGCACGTCGGCGGCCAGCGACGTGCCGTTCTTCTGCTGGATCTGGGTGACCTCCTGAGCGCTGCTGTCGTCCGGCGCGATGGAGTTGACCTTGATGCCGTACTTGGCGCTGAAGTCCTTGATGATGGTGCCGTAGTTCGCCCAGTCCGCGGGCAGGGCAATCACGTTGAGCGTGCCCTCCTTCTTGGCCGCGGCGATGAGCTTGCTCATCCCGCCGCCGGCAGCGGCCGAGGTCACGGTCGACCAGTTGGTTCCGCCGCTCGAGGATCCCGACGAGCTTGACCCGCAGCCCGCGGCCAGCAGCGTGAGGGCGGCCAGCCCGGTGAGCGCATACCGATGTGACGTTCGCACGTCCGTGCCTCCTGTCCAGTTCCCCACCTCAGGTGGCGGACCCGCGGTCTGGAGAAAGTGCCATCGAACTGTCATGGCCAGGAGGTATCGCCCCCTGGCAGAAACAGCACAGCTAAATGCCTAAAACGTTTAGCTTCGAGCATGCTGGCGCAGCTCAAGCGCGAGTGTCAAGGGGCGTTACCGACTTGTCGCCGCCGGCTGGCGGCCCTTTCATCAGGCCCGGTAAACGCGGCATGACAGCCCGGTTTCCGGGGGCTGAAGAGAAGCCCTCTCCACCAGTTCGACCGGCGCTGCGAAGTCTCCGGGCGGCACCTGCCCGAGCAGCCGCATCATCAGTGCCCGGCCCATTGCCCGGTGATCCAGCCGAATGGTCGCCAGCGGCGGCTCAAGGAGCTCGGATGTCGGCAGGTCGTCGTGGCCGACGACCGATATTCCCGCCCCAATCCGGAGCGCAACGTCGCGGGCCGCCTTATAGATCGCATGCGCCGTGTAATCGGAGTTCGTGATGATCGCGGTCGGGCGGCCGGGACGCGACAGCAGCGCCCTGGCATGCTGGCGCACGTCCGCGATGGTGAGCGGGGAATGCACGACGCGCGCCTGCAGCGGCAGCTCGCGCGCCACGCGGCGGAAGCTGCGGAGCCGATCCGGATCCGCCATCAGGGTGCGCGGCGCGGCCAGGAACGCGACCGAGCGATGTCCCAGGTCGGCGATACGGCGCATGGGGAGCTCGACCGCCGCCACATTGTCGGGGCTGACCCGGCTGACTCCCTTAATGCCGTCGACGGCAGCGTTGAGCGCCACCACCGGCGCGCCCGGCCGGAGTTCCTGCCACAGCCGGACGGAGTCACCAGCGCCGACCGGCGCGATCGCCAGGCCAGCCAGCCGCTGCGCCGCCATCTCGCGGACGTGCTGGTGCTCGCGTTCCAGCGAGTAGCGCGAGTCGAGCACGAGCAGCGTCACGCCGGACTCGCCGGCCACCCGCTCGGCCCCGCTCAGCACCTCCAGGAAGAACGGGTTGGCGAAATTGCGCACGACGAAGCCGTACGTGCTGGTACGGCCGCGCCGCAGGGCCTGAGCCTGCGGGTTGGCCCGGTACCCGAGCTGCTCCGCCGCGGCCATGATCCGCTTGCGGGTATCGTCAGCCACGCCCGGCTGGCCGTTTAAGGCAAAGCTCGCTGAGGCGACCGACACCCCGGCGAGCCGGGCTACGTCACGGATGCCCGCCGGCCGTGCTGTCTCCCCCGCAGGCCTCGCCATGCTGCTCCCCGCGCGCCAGTGTTGCTGAGCTTCGGGCCAGGCAGCCCGGCGGGACCGCGGTGATCCGGTTCCAGCATCACCCTGCAGGAGTCGCGCTCTGGCGGCAAGTCCTATCTGGTCACGACCCGGTTCCGCGGCCCGTTTCCGGCGCCGGCGCAGGCAATTAATGGCCGGCGGAACAGCACGAGGAAAATCTCCGCTGGCAAACTTCCGGATAACTGACAGCGACTGCATGCCCAGCGGCGCGGTAACAACGGAGCGGCCGGGGCTTTTCCCGGCTAACGTCACGAGAAATACGTGCCGCAGCCACTGATCATTCATTCCCGGCTATCCGGACCGGCATCCGCAGGACACCGTCTCGTCACCCGTCACCGCAACGATGCTGGCGATGTGATAAGCGCGGATCCCGTGTCGGAGGGGGAAATAGTGCAGCATTTTCGAGGTCATCGCCCCATGAGAACGGCGGTTGCCGTGGCCGCGGCCGGCGGAGTGATAATGGCGGCAGGCTGCGGCAGCAGCGGCTCATCGAGCAGCGGCGGCTCCAGTTCCAGCTGGGCGAAAGCCGACTCGCTCGCGGCCGGAGGCGGAATGACCGCCCTGGTCACTGCGGCGCAGAAGGAAGGCCAGCTCAACGTCATCACGCTGCCGAGCAACTGGGCCAATTACGGCACCATCATGAAGGACTTCTCGGCGAAATACCACATCAAGATCAACGACGCCAACCCGGAGGGCTCGAGCGGGCAGGAGATCACCGCCGTGCAGCAGCTGAAGGGTCAGAGCCGCGCGCCCGACGTGGTCGATGTTGGCACGGCATTCGCGGTCGAGGGCGCCAATGACGGTCTCTGGGCCGCATACAAGGTGGCGACCTGGAACAACATCCCGGCCGACGCCAGGGATGCCAACGGTGACTGGTATGCCGACTATGGCGGCTACGTCGCGATCGGGTATAACCCGGCCAAGGTGAAGGTTGCGCCAACGTCGTTCAAGAGCCTGCTGAATCCCGTCTACAAGAATGAGATAGCGCTCAACAACAGCCCGACCACGGCCGGGGCGGCCTTCGCCGCCGTCTATGCCGCATCGCTGGCCAATGGCGGATCTTTCAGCAACATCGTGCCGGGAATCCAGTACTTCGCGAAGCTGAAGCAGATCGGCAACTTCGTCCCCACGGCCATCGGCGGGCCGACCACCGTGCAGAACGGCAGCACGCCCATCCTGATCTGGTGGGACTACCTGCTGGCGTCCGAGGTCGTGCCGGTCGTCCCCGGCTTCAAGATCGTGATCCCGGCAGACGGCCACTTCGCGTCGTACTACGACCAGGCGATCAGCGCCACCGCCCCCGACCCGGCAGCCGCCAGGCTCTGGGAGGAGTACCTGTACTCGGTGGCCGGCCAGAACCTGTGGCTCGAGGGCGCTGCCCGGCCGATCGAGCTGCCGACCCTGGTCAGCGCAGGAACGGTCAATCAGTCCGCGTACGCGGCGCTGCCCCCGGCCCCGTCGGGCACCGCGACGTTCCCCTCTCAGGCGCAGGACGCCGCGGCGGAGGCGCAGGTCACGAAGCTGTGGCCGAGCGAAGTGGGCTAGCGATGGCAGAAAGCACCATCCAGGCCGCGGCCCCGGGGATCGCCGCCCCCGGGGCCCGGCCGGGCCGGCGCTCCCGATCGCTCCGGCGCGCCCTGCAATGGGCGGGCGTGCTGCCCTTCGGCGTTTACGTCGCCCTGGGGCTGGCCGCGCCGACCATCGCGATCGCGATAGCCGCCTTCAAGAACCCCGATACCGGCAGCTTCACGCTGAGCAATATCAGGCTCGCGACGGAAGGCTCGTACCTGCCGGGGCTGCGCAACGGCATCCTGCTCGCGATTGCCTCCGCCATCGTGCCGGGGATCTTCGGCCTGCTGATCGCCTACGCGATCCACACGGCGAAGCGCGGCAGGCTGCTGCGGCAGATCGTGATCACCGCGTCCGGCGTGTTCGCTAACTTCGGCGGCGTCCCGCTGGCGTTCCTCTTCATCGCCGCGCTCGGCACCACCGGCGTCGTCACCGGCTGGCTCAGCGACCTGGGCTGGGACCCGTGGAACCACGGCTTCACCCTGTACGACCCGGTCGGCGTGTTCGTCGTCTACATGTACTTCCAGATCCCGCTGATGGTGCTGGTCATCCTGCCCGCGCTGGAAGGCCTGCGCCCGGCCTGGCGCGAGGCGGCGGAGAACCTGGGGGCGGGGACCCGGCAGTACTGGCGTCACGTCGGCGGCCCGGTGCTGTTCCCCGCGTTCCTCGGCTGCGTGCTGCTGCTGTTCGGCAGCGCCTTCTCCGCGTATGCGACCGCCGAGGCGCTCACCGGCGGCACCGTCGCGATCACGTCGATCCAGATCGGGGCGCTGGAGAACGGGAACGTGCTGGCAGGCCAGCAGAACGTGGGCTACGCGCTAGGCCTGTTCATGGTCGTCATCATCGGCATCGTGATGATCTTCTATACGATCCTGCAGCGGAGGGCGGCCCGATGGCTGCGGTAGCGAGCGCCAGCCGCCAGGCCCGCAGGCGCCCGCCCCGGCGAACAGGCCGGCGCCCCACGGCCTGCGCTTCCCGGTATGGCGATGGGCGATCCTGCTGGCCGCGACCGCCTACTTCCTGATCCCGCTGTACTCGGCGCTGAAGTTCGCCGGCCTGAAGGCATTCCCTGACATCTTCCGGCAGTCAGGATTCATCTCGGCGATGGGGCTGTCGCTGCGGCTCGCGCTCATCACCACGATCCTTACCCTGCTGCTGATGGTACCGACCGTCGTCTACGTGCACCTGCGGCTGCCGCAGATACGGCGCATGATGGAGGCGATCACGATCCTGCCGATCGTCATCCCGCCGATCGTGCTGATCATCGGCGTGCTGAAGGTGGCGCCGGGCTTCCTGCTGAGCACGCCTTACCTGCTCGCCCTGCTTTACGTCATCCTGGCCATGCCGTTCGCCTACCGGTCACTGGACGCCGGCCTGCGGGCGTTCGACCTGAAGACCATGGTCGAGGCGGCCAGCTCGCTCGGCGCCGGCGCCCCGGCCACTCTCTGGCGCGTCGTGCTGCCGAATATCCGTACCGCCATGCTGTCGGCCACCGTGCTGACGGTCGCGCTGGTGCTCGGCGAGTTCACCATGGCCAGCCTCGATCTTTACCAGACCTTCCCGGTGTGGATCGTCAACTTCGAGCAGAACAGCGGACCGGTGTCGGTAGCGGCATCGCTGTTCGCCCTCTTCGTCACCTGGATCCTGCTGATGGTGATTGTGACGGCCGGCAGCTGGAGCTCGCGCAGGCGCGGTGGCGGCGAGGTAGCCCTCTTCACCGTCGTCCGGCAGGACTTCGGCCAGACCCCGGGAGAGCCCGGATGACCGCCAGCATGACGGCAGGCTCCGGCCGCGCCGGGCGATCCGGCGCTCACGGTGACGGCGCGGGCGCCCCGGTCGGCCTGCAGGACCTGAGCCGCTCGTTCGGCGCCGTGCGCGCCCTCGACGGCCTGTCGCTCGACATCGCTCCCGGCGAGCTGGTCGCGCTGCTCGGCCCGTCGGGCTGCGGCAAGACGACGGCGCTGCGGATCGTGGCCGGCTTTGAGGCGGCAGACGCCGGCTCGGTCACCGTCGACGGCAAGGATGTCTCGCCGGTCGCCGCGGCCAGGCGAGATATGGGCATGGTCTTCCAGAGCTACAGCCTGTTCCCCAACATGACGGCCGCGGACAACGTGGGCTTCGGCCTGCGCATGCGCAAGCTGCGGTCGGCCGAGCGGCAGCGCCGGTCCGCCGAGCTGCTGGACATGGTGGGCCTCTCCCCGCAGGCCAGGAGCTACCCGCACCAGCTGTCCGGCGGCCAGCAGCAGCGAGTGGCACTGGCCCGCGCGCTCGCGATCGAGCCACGGGTGCTGCTGCTCGACGAGCCGCTGTCGGCGCTGGACGCGAAGGTGCGGCTGCAGCTGCGCGAGCAGATCCGGGCCCTGCAGCAGCGCCTCGGCACGACCACCTTGTTCGTCACGCACGACCAGGAGGAGGCGCTCTCCATGGCGGACCGGGTCGGCGTCATGAAAGACGGCAGGCTCGAGCAGGTAGCCGCGCCGGACGAGCTGTACGACCGGCCCGCTACCGCGTTCGTCGCTGAGTTCGTCGGGATCATGAACCGCGTTCCCGGCTCGCTCCTCGGCCAGGACCAGGTCCGCGCACTCGGCACGGTCGTGCCCGTCCACGGCGCGGCCCCGGCCGGCCCGGGCGGCGACGTCGACGTGCTGGTCAGGCCGGAGGGGTTGCAGGTTGCCGCCCAGCCGGGCGGCAACGGGATCGTGACCAGCCGGACCTTCCTCGGCTCGGTGACCCGGATCAGCGTCCGGCTCTCCGGTGACCTGACCGTCAAGGTGGACCATCCGAGCGCCGCTGCGGCGAGCATGACACCGGGTGAATCCGTGCAGGTCAGCCTGCCTGCCGCGGCGGTCCTGGTCACCGGGCGCCGATAACCGCTAGCGATCGCCTGGCCGCCCCAGGCCGAGCAGGGCCGGCAGCGCCGTGATGTCGGCCAGGATGCAGGGGGCACCGGCCTTCTCCAGCTCCTCCCGGCTGGCCGCGCCGCTGAGCACCCCGGCCACCAGGCCGGCGCCGGCGCGCAGGCCCGATTCCACGTCGCTGGCCGTGTCGCCGACCACCGCCAGCTCGGCCACGCTGCCGCCGCCCAGGCGAATCAGAGCGGTCAGCGGGGCATCAGTCCGTCTCCTCGCCGCCTGGCAGGCTGCTCATCATCGCGAACGTCTCCTCGGCAATCGCCGGCCCGCAGGTCATGCCGCGCCCGCCCGGCCCGGTCACGAGCACGACGCCGGGCGCCACCGCCGAGCGGTGGTAGAGCTCGCCGGTCGTGACCTGGCTGTAGACGCCAGCCCACCGGCGCCGGGCAGGCGGCAGGGAGGCGCCGAGCAGTTCCTCCGCCCGGTCGCGCAGATGGTCGTAAGCGGCCTCGTCGACATCGAACGCGAACGGCTCCTCATAGGAGTGCGTGTCGCCGATCGTCAGGCTGCGGTCCAGTCGCTGGACCAGCAGCAGCTGCGCCGCGGCCGCGGCCGCGGCGCGCTCCTGAGCTGCCAGCCGGCCGCGGCCCGGCAGGTCATACGCCGGGTAGTAGCGCAGCGAGTCACCGTCGGCCACCGACGTGGTGAGCTCCGCCCCGAATGGCTCGGTCTGCATCATCTGCAGGCGGACCCGGCGGACCGGCGGCCGCTCGTACGCGGCCAGGTGCGGGCCGGCGATGCCGGTATGCGCGGCGCCCGTGCAGAGCACGACCAGGTCGCCGCGATGCCAGGTTCCGGTGTGATCGCGGACCGCGTGCGGCGCTACCTCGACGGCCTCCCGGCCTGGCAGCCACCAATAGCCGGGGCCTGACGCCGGCGCCCTGGCCAGCAGGTAATCACGGATGGCCGGCAGCACGAGCCGCGGCTCCACGATCGCGTCCCGCCGGCCGTGCAGCGCGCCGGCGAAGGAGCCGCGCAGCGCCGGGTTGACCTGACGCGCCGCCTGCGGATCGAGTAGCTCGTAGCCCCGGTCGGCGGCATCCGGCAGCGCGGATGCCTCTTTCAGCAACGCGAGCTCGGCGTCGCCGGCCGCGAGCGTCAGCGAGCCGTGCAGCCGGAAGCCAGTTCCCGGAATGACGGCCGCGAGCTCCTCCCAGCCTGCCCTGGCGCGCAGCGCCAGGGCAGGCTCCGGCCCGGCCGCCCGGCCGCTGACCCAGATCAGCCCGAAGTTGCGGACGCTGGCTCCGCGGGATCCTGGCTCCCGCTCCAGGTGCACGACGTCCAGGCCCAGGCGCCGCGCCTGCACGGCGTGCAGGTGACCCAGCACGCCGCCGCCGACCACGACCACTGCATCCATTGCTGCTGGCCCTCCCCCGCGGTAGCTCCGCTCAGTCAACCGCGGCGGGATGACAGCGAGGTAAACGCCGCTGCGGCCGGCGGCGGACAGCCGGCCTCAGGCACTGCCGCCGATGCCGAGCAGCGGCACCAGGCCGGTGACGGACTCCAGGATGTGCGTCGCGCCAGCCTGCTCCAGCTCCTCCCTGCTGCCCGAACCGCTGAGCACGCCCGCCACCAGGCCGGCCCCGCCCGCACGCCTGACTGCACGTCGCTGGCGGTATCGCCGACCACGGCGAGCTCGCTGACCGCGCCGCCGCCCAGGCGCAGCAGGGCCGTCAGCGGCAGGTCCGGCCAGGGCCTGCCGCGGCCCGCGTCCGCGGGTGAGAGCGCGAGGTCGATGAGCGGGCGCCAGCCCAGCGCGTCCAGCAGGGCTTCCCTGGTCGCCGGGGAGAAGCCAGTCGCCAGGCAGACCCTGATGCCGGCCCCGCGCAGCACGGTGATGGTCTCGATGGCACCAGGCAGCGGAGTCACCAGGCCGGCCCGGACCGACTCGGCGTAGCTGTCCTCGAACGCCGCGTTCGCCCGCTGCGCCTGCTGCTCGCTGCCGAGGATGCGCCGGAACACCTCGATCTTGGACTGTCCCATCGTCTCGTGCACGATCCGGAAGGCCTCGTCATAGCCCGGCGCGCCGGGCACCAGCCCGGACCCGTCCATGGCCGCGGTGAACGCGGACAGCACGCTGCCCTCGTCAGCCACGGTGGTCCCGGCCATGTCCATGCAGGCCGTCGTGATGTCGCTCATCGATCCCTCTCCGCACGGGCCAGCCGGGGGTCGTCTGCTGACCGTATCCTCCCGCCTGGCCGCCTCGCGGCTCGGCCGGCCGCCTACGCTAGGGATCATCGTGATTTGTCGGCCGCGCGAAGCTACGGAGGACATATGGCGCACGTCCTTGGCATCGACATCGGCGGCAGTGGCATCAAGGCAGCACCGGTCGACACCGGCACCGGCAAGCTGGTCGCTGACCGGGTCAAGCTGGCCACGCCGCAGCCCTCCGAGCGGGAGGCGGTCGCGGCTGTCGTCGGCGACCTGGTCACGACGTTCGACTGGACCGGGCCGGCCGGCATCACGTTCCCCGGCGTGGTGATGGACGGGACGATCTGCACGGCCGTCAACCTGGATCCGTCATGGATCGGGACCGACGGCCGGGAGCTTTTCGGCACTGCCACCGGACTGCCGGTGACCGTGCTGAATGACGCCGATGCGGCCGGCGTCGCCGAGATGCGATTCGGGGCCGGCGCTGGCCAGCGCGGCACGGTGCTGCTGCTGACCTTCGGCACCGGCATCGGCAGCGCGCTGTTCATCGACGGCACGCTCGTGCCGAACACCGAATTCGGTCATATCGAGATCCGGGGCAAGGACGCCGAGAAGCGGGCCTCCGAGCACGCACGGGAGGAGCAGGAGCTGAGCTGGGGCAAATGGGCCGGGCGGGTCGATGAGTACCTGGAGCAGATGGAGAGGCTGCTGTCGCCGAGCCTCATCATCATCGGCGGCGGGGTGAGCAGGAAGGCCGACAAGTTCCTGCCCCTGCTGACCAGCCTGCGCGCGCCGATCGTTCCGGCCGCCATGCACAACGACGCGGGCATCGTCGGCGCTGCGATGGCCGCGACCTGACTGACCGGCCTGCCCGGGCTCAGTCCTCGGGCCGCGGCCCCAGGCTGCCCGGATAGCGTGGCTCGACATGGCCGCCCGGATCGCGCCGGCCCGTGCCGGGCTGGCCTGTGCCGTACTGGCCGCGGGCGTCCTGGCCGTAGCCCGGCAGCGCCGGGTCCGGCTCCAGCTGGCCGGAACTGCGGCCGCGGCGCCGCATGATGGCGATGGCCTCCAGGCCGCCGGCCACCGCGGCGGCCGCCAGCGGCCAGAAGGCCAGCCCGCCGTGCGCGCCCAGCGTGATCGGCGGCCGCACGATGGCACCCGGCCGGGCACTGGCCAGCAGCCGCTGGAAGGTTCCGGCGCCGAACTGCTCGCCGGTCCACAGGGCGGCGAAGGCCGCCCCGACTGCTCCGGCGAGAATCCCGGCCATCGGCACCGGACCGTAGCAGCGGGCCGCCAGCAGGTCGCCGGCCAGGCCGATGATGGCCCCGCCGAGCAGCGCGATCACGCAGTACCAGCCGTCAGCGGCGATGAACGCGCTGGTCTCCGGATTGACCACCTCGGCGGTGCCATGGCTGATCATCACGTAGACCACTCGCGGGGCAATCCCGGCCCAGACGACGCCGCCCAGCGCTCCGAGCAGCGTTCCGCCGATCGCGATGGCCAGGGCGGCCAGCAGCGCGCGGCCAGGCGCCGGAGCCTGCCCGGCGCCGGCAGCGCCAGGAGCCGGCCGGGCGGGCTGCGGCGGGAGCGGAGGCTGACTGGATTCGGCCATTCTTCGCAGCAGGGTACGTGAGCTGGGGTGCCGCTCGCTGACTGGCTGGCCGGCAGCGCCAGCGCGGGCGTTGTGGTGCCGCGCCGGCCCGGCCAGCACCCGGACATTGCTAGGTTGGGGCGTGGCCACATTAGCCGGCCCCGGAATCCGCGGCTGCCATGGGGAAAGGCAATGATCGAGGTACGCGACCTGACCAAGTCGTACGGCGGCAAGGTAGCCGTCGATCACTTGTCCTTTACCGTCGAGCCCGGCCGGGTGACCGGCTTCCTCGGGCCCAACGGCGCGGGCAAGTCCACCACCATGCGGCTCATCCTCGGCCTTGACCGGCCGCAGGGCGGAACCGCCACCATCGACGGCCACCCGTATCGGGAGCTGCACGACCCGCTGCGCACGGTCGGCGCGCTGCTCGAGGCCAAGTCCGTGCACAGCGGCCGGAGCGCGCGCAACCACCTGCTGTTCCTGGCCCAGACCCAGGCGCTGCCCACCAGCCGGGTCGGTGAGGTACTCGATCTCGTCGGCCTGCGCGACGTGGCGGACAAGCGGGCGGGCAGCTTCTCGCTGGGCATGAGCCAGCGGCTCGGGATCGCCGCGGCGATGCTGGGCGACCCGCGGGTCCTGCTCCTGGACGAGCCGGTGAACGGCCTCGATCCCGAGGGCGTGCTCTGGATCAGGAACCTGATGAAGTATCTGGCCTCCCAGGGCCGGACCATCCTGGTATCCAGTCACCTGATGAACGAGATGGCCGTCACGGCTGACCACCTGATCGTCATCGGCCGCGGCAGGCTCATCGCCGAGGCCAGCACGCAGGAGATCATCGCCGGCAGCTCGGGCCAGTCAGTCCGGGTCAGGACCCCCGAGCCCGACCGGCTGACCTCGCTGCTGACCGCCCAGGGCGCCAAGGTGGTGCCGCCCGCGCCCGCCGGGCATGGCCAGCAGGCTCCCGCCGGGGGAACGCCGGACGGGGCCGAAGCGCCGGATACCGCGGCCACGCTCATCGTCACCGGGCTGACCGCGCCGCGGATCGGCGAGCTCGCCGCGTCCTCGTCAGTCGTGCTGCATGAGCTCACGCCGCAGGCTGCCTCGCTCGAGGAGGCGTTCATGGAACTGACGGCGGGCAGCCTCGAGTTCGGCCAGCATGGCGCGAATCCGCTGGCCGCCAGTGAAGGGAGCGCCCGATGACCGCCTCGTCTCCCGTGCTGCCCGCCGAGCGGCCAGCGGCGCCGCCGCCCGGTCACCGCGCCGGGTTCTGGCACCTCATGCTGGCCGAGTGGACGAAGATCCGGTCGGTCCGGTCCACCTCGTGGACCCTGCTGCTGTTCGTCGTGCTGACCATCGGGCTGACGGCCGGCCTGACGGCGCTCATCGTGTCCAGCTGGAACGGCCCGCGGGCCGCGCCGCGGGACGCGCGGATCCTGGCCGATCCGGTCAGCTTCATCTTCGGCGCCGGGATCGGCCTGGGCCAGCTGACGATCTGCGTGCTCGGCGTGCTGCTGATCACGACCGAGTACTCGACCGGGGTGATCCGCGCATCGCTGCTGGCCGTGCCCCGGCGGCTGCCGATGCTCGCGGCCAAGGTCATCGTGACCGTCATCATGCTGCTGATCGTGGCCGAGATCGTGGCGTTCGGCTCGTTCTTCGTCGGGTCGGCGCTGCTGCACAGCAAGGTGGCCGTCTCGCTGAGCGACCCCGGCGTGACCCGCGCCACCATCGGCGCCGGGCTGTACCTCACCGTGCTGGGCGTGTTCGCGCTGGCCATCGGCCTGCTGATCCGGCATACCGCCGGAGCCATCGCCACGGTGATCGGCATCGTCCTGGTGCTGCCCATCCTGACCGGCCTGCTGCCGGGAAGCTGGGGTGCGCACGTCGACGCCTACATGCCCGAGCAGGCCGGGTCGCTGATCACGCATGCGCAGCAGGCGGCCGGCGGCCTGCTGACGCCCTGGGAGGGCTTCGGCGTGTTCTGCATCTGGACGGCCCTGCTGCTGGCCGCCGGGGCTTACCTGCTGCGGCGGCGGGATGCCTAGCCCGCTGACCGCCGCGAGGCCGGCACCGGCTCCCGGCCGCCGGTCACCGCCGAGTACACGGCCAGCACCGCCTCGTACCGGCGCCGGATGTCCGCCCGGTCCGGCTCCTCAGGCACCGAGCCCTCCGCTGACTGCTCGATGATGGCCGCCTGCTCGAGCAGCACCTGCCGGTCGTCCGCGCGCGTCGACCGCTCCATGATCTTGGCCAGGGCGTCCAGCTCCCTGATCATCACGGCGGGCATTCCCCGGCCAGCCTGCCGTATTTTCTCGAACGACCGCTCGACCAGCCGGCGGTAGGTCGCCTCGGTGGTGATCACCCGCGGGCTGCCCTGGGCGTCGCGGTAGACCCGGGCGGGCTGCCACCGGCCGGTCACCTTGCACAGGCTGTCACCGATCCAGTCGATGCAGGTCAGTGCGGTGAAGGTGTCGTTGACAGCGGCGGACAGCGCGCGCAGGCAGATCTCCACCAGCTGGTCGATGCCGAAGGACACGTCCTGGGCCAGGGTCCGGTACGGCCCGATGACGTGGGTGGCCGCCAGCTCCCTGGCCACCTTCCCCGCCGCCTCGGCCGGCCAGACGGTGACATACGAGTGCCCTTCGACCAGGAAATGGCCGGGCCGGTGCTGCAGCAGGATGACGGCATCGGCCTTCGCCGCGATCCGCACCAGCACCTGATGCTGGACGAACTGCAGGTAGCCGCTCTGCCGCGCGGCCACGTCCGCGCCAGGGCCGGCGGCGAGCATGTCCGCGATGAGCTGGCCCGCATTCTGGTCAGCCAGGCCTCCGGCGTCCCCCTGCTCCTTGATCGCGACGGCGAGATCCGCGGCGATGCCGGCGATGACCTGGGGCAGCTGGATCTGCACGGCGATGTGGTGCAGGAAGTAGATCAGCACCGCCAGGTCCACCAGCAGCAGCGCCAGGGTCACCGTGATGCTGATGTGCGGCACGAAGCTGCCGTGGCTGCCCTGGCCGACCGATCCGAGCGCCAGCACCGCGTAGACGAAGGTGGCCACGAACGTGCCCAGGGTCAGCTGGGTGCCGCGGTCCCGGATGAAGTTGCGCAGCATCCGCGGCCCGAACTGGGTCGACGTCAGCGTCAGCGCCACGATCACGATCGAGAACACCACGCCCACGACCGTGATGACCGCGGCCGCGACGCCGGTGAGGACCTGCCTCGCCGCGTCGGCGGAGCCGCCGATGACCCAGCCCGGCAGCCGGAAGTCGCCGTTGTAGGCGGCCCGGTCCGCGGCGTAGGTGGCGGCGAACAGCAGGATGGCCGTCATGATCTCAACCCCCGGCACGAACCACAGGTTCGTGCGCAGGGCCTCGCGCCGCCACTCGGCGCCCCGCGCCAGCCTGCCCGTCATGCGGCCGCCTCCGGTGGCCCTCCTGCCCGCACCGCCAGCCAGCCCATCGCCAGTCTCCCCCGAGACGCTCCCCCGCGCCGACCTGATCTTCCGGCCCGGCCGGCGCTCATCGTACCGCGGCAGGAAGGACCGCCATCAGAGGCGTGCAGCCGCTTTCTCGGGCCCGGCGGCCGGAACAGGGGCGCCCAGCGCGGGTGCGCCGGTCGCGCCCGAGCGCTACGTGGCCCTAGCGGCGCGGCCGGCGTGCACGTCGAGCACCCGCTGGTAGGCCCGCTGGACGTTGGCGCGGTCGGCTGCCTCGTCGACCGACGCGGCGCTCAGCCGCTCGATCATCGCCGCCTGGTCGAGTACCACCTGGCGGTCCTCCGGGGCGGTCGCCCGCTCCATGATCTTGGCCAGGGCGTCCAGCTGCCGGATCAGCACCGCCGGCATGCCGCGGCCGGCCTGCCGGACCTTCTCGAAGGCCCGCTCGACCAGCCGCTCGAACGTGACCTGGGTCGCGATCAGCCGGACACCGCCGGCCGCATCCCGGTAGACGCGGGTCGGCTGCCACCGGCCGGTCACCTTGCACAGGCTGTCGCCGATCCAGTCGATGCAGGTCAGCGCGGTGAAGGTGTCATTGACGGCGGCCGACAGCGCGCGGATGCAGATCTCCACCAGCTGGTCGATGCCGAACGAGAACGTCCTGGGCCAGCGTCCGGTACGGCCCGGTCACGTGCGCGCGGGCCAGTTCGCGCGCCACCCGCTGGGCCGCCTCGGCCGGCCACACCGTCACGTACGGGTGGCCCTGAACCAGGAAATGTCCCGGCCGGTAGCGGAGGTAGATCACGGCGTCCACCTCGGCGGCCAGCTGGACCAGGGTCCGGTGCTGGATGTACTGCAGGTAGCCGCTGCGCGGCGCGGCCACATCGCCGCCCGGTCCGTCCATGTCCGCGATCAGCAGCGCCGGGTACTGGGCGTCGGCGCCAACCGTCGGGTCGCCGGCCTGCAGCTCGATCGCCTTGGCCAGGTCGGCGGCAATGCTCGCGATGACCTCCGGCAGCTGGATCTGCACCGCGATGTGGTGCAGGAAGTAGATCAGCACCGCCAGGTCCACCAGCAGCAGCGCCAGCGTCACCGTGATGCTGATGTGCGGCACGAAGCTGCCGTGGTCGCCCTGGCCGACCGATCCGAGCGCCAGCACCGCGTAGACGAAGGTGGCCACGAACGTGCCCAGGGTCAGCTGGGTGCCGCGGTCCCGGATGAAGTTGCGCAGCATCCGCGGCCCGAACTGGGTCGACGTCAGCGTCAGCGCCACGATCACGATCGAGAACACCACGCCCACGACCGTGATGACCGCGGCCGCGATGGCGGTGAGGATCTGCCGCGCCGCGTCGGCCGACCCGCTGAGCGCCCAGCCGGGTACCCGGAAAACGCCGTCGTAAGCGGCGCGGTCCAGCGCGTACGTGCCGGCGAACAAGACGACGGCCGCCAGCACCTCGATGGCCGGGACCAGCCACAGGTTGGTGCGCAGGAACTCGCGGCGCCACTCGGAGCCGCGCAGCAGCCGGCGGATCACCGTTCTGCTCTCAGCGCCCGGGCGCCAGCACACATGGAAAGCCTCCCGATGGCCCAGCAAGGACTCGTGCCGACCAGACTTCCCGGCTCACCTGGCACTCATGGTACCCGCTGCCCGAATTGTCGCCCCTGACTGCCGTCAGCCGACGCAGGCCGGGCCCAGCAGCTGCTTGAGATCGGCGAGCAGCGAAGCGGACGGCCGGACCCGCAGCTTGTCATCCAGCCGCAGCACCCGGGTCCGGGCCCCGCTGAGCAGCCGGAGGTGGACCTCCGTCGCACCGGGGTGGGTGCCCAGCACCTCCCGCAGCCGCTCCACCACCGGCGGCACGCACCTGGCCTCCATGATCGATACCACGAAAGGGCCCTGCTGCCCGTCGGTCGTCAGCTCCGGGACGCTCACCTCCATCGCGACCAGCTTCGGCACGTCCTCACGCCGGTCCAGCCGTCCCTTCACGAGCACGATCGCGTCGTCGATGACCAGGCTCATGCACTGCTGATAGGTAGCGGGGAAGAACAGCACCTCGATCGCGCCCTCCAGGTCCTCCAGCGTGGCCGCGGCCCAGGAGTTGCCCTGCTTGGTGACCTTGCGCTGGACGCCCGACAGGATCCCGCCGACGGTGACCACCTGGCCGTCCGCGCGCTCGCCGCGATGGGTTCCGCCCGCATCATCCTCGGCCGAGCCGAGCAGCTGGGCCAGCGAGCAGTCAGTCGCGGCGGCCAGCACATGCTCGATGCCGAGCAGCGGATGATCGGAGACATACAGGCCGAGCATCTCCCGCTCGAAGCTCAGCCGCGTTGCCTTCTCCCATTCCGTATCGGGCACGGGCACGTCGAAGGTCGCCGCTATCTCGGGCTCCTCGCCGAAGAGCGAGTCCTGGCCGATCGCCTCATTGCGCTTGACGTCGATGATCGCGTCGACGGCCTGCTCGTGGATCAGCACCAGGCCCTTGCGCGGGTGCCCGAAGGAGTCGAACGCGCCGGCCTTGATCAGCGACTCGATGACCCGCTTGTTGCACACATTGACCGGCACCTTGCGCAGGAAATCGGAGAAGCTGGTGAAGGCGCCCTTCTCGGTCCGCGCCGCGACGATCGACTCCACCACCGCCGCGCCGACATTGCGCACGGCCGCCATGCCGAACCGGATGTCCTTGCCGACCGCGGTGAACATCGCGGTGGACAGGTTCACGTCCGGGGGCAGCACCCTGATGCCCATCCGGCGGCACTCGTTCAGGTACAGCGCGGACTTGTCCTTGTCGCCGGCCACGGAGGTGAGCAGGCCGGCCATGTACTCGGTCGGGTAGTTCGCCTTCAGGTAGGCGGTCCAGTAGGAGATCAGCCCGTAGCAGGACGCGTGCGCGCGGTTGAAGGCATAGTCCGAGAACGGGACCAGGATGTCCCAGATCGCGGTGATCGCCGAGTCCGTGTAGCCGTTGGCCTTCATCCCGGCGGCGAACGGCTCGAACTCCTTGTCCAGGATCTCCTTCTTCTTCTTGCCCATCGCCTTGCGCAGCAGGTCGGCCTTGCCGGGCGAGTAGCCGGCCAGCTTCTGCGCGATGGCCAGCACCTGCTCCTGGTAGACGATCAGCCCGTAGGTGTCACCGAGGATGTCGGCCAGCGGCTCGGCCAGCTCGGGGTGAATGGGGACGACCGGCTTGCGGCCCATCTTGCGGTCGGCGTAGTCGTTGTGCGCGTTCGCGCCCATCGGGCCCGGCCGGTACAGCGCGTTGATGGCCGAGATGTCGGCGAACCGGTCCGCGCGCATGGCCCGCAGCAGTGCCCGCATCGGGCCGCCATCCAGCTGGAACACGCCGAGCGTGTCGCCGCGGGCGAGCAGGTCGTAGGTGGGCTTGTCGTCCAGCGGCAGCGACTCCAGGCTCACCTGCTGGCCCTGGTTGGACCGGATGGAAGCGAGCGTGTCATCCAGCACGGTCAGGTTCCGCAGGCCCAGGAAGTCCATCTTGAGCAGGCCGAGATCCTCGCAGCTCGGGTAGTCGAACTGGGTGATGATTGCCCCGTCGGCCTCGCGCTTCCAGACCGGGATGTGGTCGAGCAGCGGCTCGCTGCTCATGATCACCCCGGCGGCGTGCACGCCAGCCTGCCGGATCAGCCCTTCCAGGCCGCGGGCGGTGTCGATGACCTGCCGGACCTCGGCCTCGGCCTCGTAGAGGGCCCGGATCTCCCCCGCCTCGCCGTGCCGCGGGTGATCAGGGTCGAAGACGCCGGCCAGCGGCATGTCCTTGCCCATCACCGGCGGCGGGAACGCCTTGGTGATCCGGTCGCCGACCGCGTAGGGGAAGCCGAGCACCCGCGCGGCGTCCTTGACCGCGGCCTTGGCCTTGATCGTGCCGTAGGTGATGATCTGCGCGACCCGGTCAGCGCCATACTTTTCCGTTACGTAACGAATAACATCGCCGCGTCGGCGCTCATCGAAGTCAATGTCGATGTCCGGCATCGAGACGCGCTCGGGATTGAGGAAGCGCTCGAAGACCAGGCCGTGCGCCATCGGGTCGAGGTCGGTGATGCCGAGCGCGTAGGCGATGATCGAGCCCGCCGCCGAGCCGCGGCCGGGACCGACCCGGATCCCGTTGCGCTTGGACCACATGATGAAGTCGGCCACCACCAGGAAGTAGGAGCAGAAGCCCATCGCCTCGATGATGCCCAGCTCGTACTCGGCCCGGCCGCGGGTCGTCTCGTCGATGGCGTCCGGATACCGGCGCTCCATGCCCCGCCAGACTTCCTGGCGCAGCCAGCTCTGCTCGGTCTCGCCGTCGGGCAGCGGGAACCGGGGCAGCAGGTTCCGCTTCTCGAAGCCGACCTCGGCGCGCTCGGCGATCAGCAGGGTCGCGTCGCAGGCTGCCTGCCAGTCCGCGTCGGCGCTGATCGCGCGCATCTCCTGCGGGCTCTTGACGTAGTAGCCGGTGCCCTCGAACTGGAACCGGGACGGATCGGCCAGCGTCGAGCCGGTCTGCACGCAGAGCAGCGCGCCGTGCGCCTGCGCATCGTCCGGCCGGGTGTAGTGCAGATCGTTGGTGACCACCATCGGCAGGGACAGGTCCCGCGCGATCTGCCGCAGTGCGGGCGCCGTGCGCTGCTCGATGGCCAGGTCGTGGCTCATCAGCTCGACGAAGAAATTGTCCGGGCCGAAGATGTCGCGGAACTGCGCGGCCGCGTCGATGGCCTGCTTCTGCTGGCCGAGCCGGAGCCTGGTCTGCACCTCGCCGCCGGGGCAGCCGGTGGTGGCGATGATGCCCTTCGCATGCCTGGACAGCAGCTCGCGGTCCATCCGCGGCTTGCGGAAATAGCCCTCCAGCGAGGCCAGCGAGGACAGCCGGAAGATGTTGTGCATCCCCTCGGTCGTCTCGGCCAGCAGCGTCATGTGCGTGTAGGCGCCTGCCCCGGAGACGTTGTCCTCGCGCTGCGCCGGGGTGCCCCAGCGGACCGGCTGCTTCAGCCCGCGGTGCTCGGGCGCGACGTAGGCCTCGATGCCGATGATCGGCTTGATGCCGGCCGCCCGCGCCTTGGCCCAGAAGTCGTAGGCGCCGTAGACGTTGCCGTGATCGGTCATCGCGATGGCAGGCATGCCGGCCTGCTGGCAGGCGGCGAACAGGTCGTTCAGCCGGGCCGCGCCGTCCAGCATCGAGTACTCGGTGTGCACGTGCAGGTGGGCAAACGAGCCGTCCGGGCCGCGCTGAGGGCTCCCCGCCGGGGCTGCCGCCATGAAGTACCGCCTCCTTCAGGCATGCTGCCACGACCTCCTGCGGGCCCACCGGGAAATCCTGCCAGCCGCGCGGGGGTCAGTCATCGACCGCCAGCACCAGGGACAACACCACTACCGCCGTCTCGGAGCCCGGCCGCTCGGGACTGGCCAGGCTTGCCCACGGCGATGCGGGGGTGCGTGCCTTCGACTGTATCGCCCGGCCCGCCCGTCCCTGCAGCCCGACACACCGGCCAGACCCGGTCACCACCCGGGCAGCGCCCGGGCAGCGGGCGGGAGTTCCCGGCGACCCGGTGAATACAAACGTTCACCGCTGCGTCGGGCGCGCGCTGCCCGTCCGTGCCCCCGATGTGCGGGCAGGTTGCTAGGAAATGCCTATGATTCCCTCATTCGCAGGTCATCGTCTCTTGCGAGTTGCCACCGCGTGCGGGATCGGGCTCCTCGGCCTGGCCGGCATCGCGGTCCCTGCATCGGTCATCGCCGCATCGCCTGCCCAGGCCAGCGGGGTCACCATCACCAGCACGGGCCTGCGGCCCGGAGCGATCAAGCACGTATGGCTGATCATCCTGGAAAACAAGTCCTATGACGCCACGTTCAGCGGGCTCAACCAGAACACCTACCTCTGGAAGACGCTCCCGGCCCAGGGCGTCCTGCTCAGGAACTACTACGGGACCGGCCATTCCAGCATGGACAACTACCTGTCGCTGGTGTCCGGGCAGGCCCCTGAGGAGGACACCCAGGAGGACTGCAGCGTCTCGGACAAGCTGATCGGGCCGAACTCCGACATCCTGAATTCCGGCTCGCTGCGGACCAATCCCGACTACGGCCAGATGAACTCGCCGGCCAACGCCTCCCAGCCGAGCGGCGCCAACGCGCCGCTGGGCGAGAACGGCTGCAGCTACCCGACCGACGTCCCGACGCTGTTCAACCAGCTGAACGCGGCAGGCCAGACCTGGAAGGGCTACGCCCAGGACCTCGGCGGCGCGCAGACACCCGGCTCCACGGTGTTCCAGCCGGACACCGTGCCCGACCGGGAGGCTGCGGCCTGCGGCGGGCCGGGCACGCCGGCCAACAACCCCGACACCGATCCCACCGACATGTCCGGCGATTACCCGCCCGGCGTGACGACCTTCACCGCGGCCCAGCCGGACGACCAGTTCGTGGCCAAGCACTTCCCGTTCCCCTGGTTTGAGTCGCTGACCGGCGCGGTCAATGCCGATGGCACGACGACCCCGCCGCTGAACGAGCCGGCCAACGGCGGGACCGACTGCGACGCGAACCACATCGCCAATCTCGACAGCCCGGCCTACGGCCTGGTGCACGACCTGCAGAGCGCCCGGACCACCCCGAGCTTCAGCTGGATTACCCCGGACAACTGCAGTGACGCGCACGATGCGGTCTGCCATGGCAATAACCTGTCCGGCGCGTTCAGCGCCGACGGCACCCCGGACTACAACTCGCCGATTCCCTACGACCCGGAGTCGACCACTCCGGTCAACTACACCGGCGGCCTGTATGCGTCCGACCTGTTCCTGGAGTACTACATTCCGCTCATCGAGCAGTCCCCGGCGTTCAAGCAGGGCGGCCTGATCGACATCACCTTCGACGAGGCCTTCCCGCCCTTCACCTACACCGGCGACAGCTTCAACAACGCCAACGCCTACGGTCCCACGTCGGCGGACCAGCCGAACTACACGAGCAGCCTCAAGTCGGACTCGGCGGGCGAGAATATTGACGGCCGCAACGTTCGCTACGAGCCGACCGGGCCGAACTCGACGCTCGGCACCAACGCCCAGGGTGACCAGCTGTACCCGGGTCCCGGCAACAATGCCTTCATCGACCGTCCCCCGGCGTGTACCCAGACCAGCCCGGTGCTGGTGCCCTCGGACTGCGTACCCGGCATCGTGCGCGGCGGCTCAGGCAACTCACCGGGCGCCCGGACCGACACCGTCACCGGCGCGCCGGGGTCCAATGTCATCTCCGACAACTCGATCGTGGCCGACGACACGGGCCGTGCGGTGACGGGCACGAACATCCCGGCGAACTCCTTCGTCGGGGCCGTGACCGACACCGGCCCGGACTTCCCGACCGCGAACACCGGCTCGGCCGTGACCGGTTCCTTCCAGCTGGTCAGCCAGAATGGCAGCCCGGTCGACCCGGCCGGTCCCGTGAGCAGCATCACCCTCAGCGCAGAGGGCGACCCGGCCGACCTGGCGCCGGGCGAGACCCCGGACCCGCTGTTCGACGCCACCGATCCGACGCCGGGCGGAGGCGACACCGGCAGCGTCCTGATCAGCCCGTACATCCGGCCGGGCACCGTCTCGGACGTGTACTACAACCACTACAGCTGGCTGCGCACGATGGAGGATCTGTTCGACGTGGCGGCCGGCCACGGCTACTCCCCGCTTCCGGCCGGGACCGTATCCGGCGGGCTCGACGGGCAGGGTCACCTCGGCTACGCCGCCCAGCCTGGCCTGCGGCCGTTCGGCCGGGACGTGTTCAACAATCGGGGCGGCTTCTGCCAGTACGGCTGCGATCACCATGCCGCCCTGGATGCGTTCACCACCCTCAGCAACGTCACGCCACGGCCGCTGTGGGCGCGGGCGACGCTCGCCGTGGGAGCACCGCTGCTGGCCCTGATGGTCATCGGCGGGCACGCGTGGTACTCGCGCCGTCGGCGCTCGGCCCTGCCTGGGCGGCCATGAAGCGGCTGCCCCGCATGCCACGCCCGGTCACGCCCGGTCCGGCCTCCGCCGTTAGGGCGGGGGCCCGGGCCGGGCGGGCTGCCCGGGCCGGGCGGGCCGGGCTGGCCGGGCTGGCCGCCCGCGCGGGGCTGGCCGCCCTGCTGCTGACTGCCCTGGCTGGCTGCGCCCCGGCCGCCGACTCCAGCCATTCGGCCGGTTCCGGGCATCCCGCAAGCTCTAGCCAGTTCGGCGGGTACCCCTCGTTCCTGCCGCGCAGCACCCTGAACTACCACAGTGACGCTGTGCTGACTGGCACCGTCCGACGGCCCGCGCTGACCAATGAAGGCGACGGCGTGAAGGCCGAGACCACGCGCTGGTCGGTGCTCGTGACCGTCACCGGCCCCCAGGTACCCGGCGAGGGCCTGCCCTACCAGGCCCCGGCGACGACGTGCACCTGGGTCATCACCATGTCAGGGGCGACCGGGGCCGTGCCGATATCGGCGTCCGACTTCACCAGCATCGACGACCTCGGCCACGTGTACCGGCCTGTCCTCGTACCCGGCCAGCCAAAGCCGCCGACGACCCTGCTGCCGGGCAAGACGGTCAGCTTCGAGCTGCGCGCCGTTGAGGCCACCGGGGAAGGGCTGATGCGCTGGGCGCCCGACGGACGGAACATCGTCGCCAGGTGGGATTTCGTCGTCGAGAACGACTGACCGGGTCTGGCTGAGCTAGCTGACTGGCCGGGCTGGCTGACTGGCCGGGCTGGCTGACTGGCCGGGCTGGCAAGCCGGGCGGCTGCCCCTCGGCAACGCCGTGGATGTGTGCCTGCTGCTGTATCAGCAGCAGGCACGCAACGACGTTGTTGGCCGGCCGACCCGGGCCGGCCGGGCCGGCCCGGTTGGCCGCCAGCTGATCGATGAGGGCGGGCCGCCCCGTGCGCCCGCCCTCTGCCCGCCGCGCTCAGTGCCGGTAGCGCGCGGCCCGTGGGCCGGGGTCGGGTCTGCGGTCCAGGGCCCGCCGCCCGCGACCGGCTTAGCTCGCGTCCTGGAGGATCTCCAGGGCGTGCTGCAGGTCGGCCGGGTAGGGACTGTCAAAGTCGACCCGGCGGCCATCGGCCGGATGGTCAAAGCCCAGGTGCACCGCGTGCAGCCACTGCCGGGTCAGGCCGAGCCGGGCGGCCAGCACCGGGTCGCCCCCGTAGAGGCGGTCCCCGACGCACGGGTGCCGCACCGCGGACATGTGCACCCGGATCTGGTGCGTCCGCCCGGTGGCGAGGATGATCTCGACCAGGCTGGCTCCGCGGAAGGCCTCGACGGTCTCGTAGTGGGTGACGGACGGCCGCCCGTCCGCCACCACGGCGAACCGGCCGTCGCCGGCGGGGTGGCGGCCGATCGGCGCGTCAATCGTGCCGCGGAGCGGGTCGGGCTGGCCCTGCACCAGGGCGTGGTAGCGCTTGTCCACTTCCCGATCGCGGAACGCCTGCTTGAGCCTGCTGTAGGCGCGCTCGCTCTTGGCTACCACCATCAGCCCGGTCGTGCCGGCGTCCAGCCGGTGCACGATGCCCTGCCGCTCCGCGGCGCCGCTGGTGGCAACCGCGTGACCGGCGCCGAGCAGTCCCTGCAGCACGGTGGGACCGGTCCAGCCCGGCGTGGGATGCGCCGCGACCCCGACCGGCTTGTCGACCACGATGATGTCGGCATCCTCATGCACCACCCGCAGCCCCGGCACCGGCTCGGGCCGGGCGACGAGCGGCTCCGGCGGCGGCGGGAGGGTCACATCCAGCCACTCCCCGGCGGGCACCCGGTCGGACTTGGCCGCCGGCCGGCCGCCGACCAGCACGGATCCCCCGCTGATCAGCTCCGCTGCCTGAGCGCGGGACAGGCCGAACATCCTGGCCAGCGCGGCGTCGAGGCGCTCGCCATCCAGCCCGTCGGGCACGGGCACGCGGCGCTGCCCCGGCGAGGTCATCCGCTACCGCCCCCGGCAGGCTCGCCCGGTCCGGCCGCCCGGTCGGCCTGGCCGGCCTGGCCGTCTTCCGGCTGCCCGTGCTCCGGCTGCCGTTCTTCCGGCGCCCCGTGCTCCGGCGCCCCGTGCTCCGGCTGCCCGTGCTCTGGCTGCCCGTGCTCTGGCTGCCCGTGCTCCGGCTGCCCGTCCGCCGGCTGCCCGTCCGCCGGCTGCCCGTCCGCCGGCTGCCCGTCCGCCGGCTGGACCGGGGCGGCGCCCCGCTCAGCGACGGCATCCGCGGCCGGCGGCTTCTGCCCGTCCAGCCGGATGCCCTGGGCCGACAGCAGCACGGCCAGCACCCCGCCGCAGACGATCGAGGAGTCAGCCAGGTTGAAGACCGGCCAGTGCGGGAGCTGGATCCAGTCCACGACATAGCCGCGGAAAGGCGCCGGATAGCGGAAGATACGGTCGGTCAGGTTGCCGGTAGCGCCGCCCAGCAGCAGGCCGAGCGTGATCGCCCACGGCAGGCTGCGGATCTGCCGGGAGGTGCGCAGGATCAGGATGATCACGCCCACGGCGATCGCCGTGAAGATGATCGTCATGCCCGTGCCGATACTGAAGGCGGCACCGGGGTTCCTCGACACGCAGAGCTTCAGCAAGCCGCCGACCACCCGCAGCGGCGGCAGTGGCTGCTGCGCGGACACTGGCCCGCAGGACCGGTCCGACATCGTCGCGACGACCGTGACCTTCGTCGCTATGTCCAGGGCCAGCACCGTCAGGGCGACGGCCACCAGGATCCCGACCCGCCGCGGCCGCTCCTGGCCGGCCGGCTGCTCGCTCTCGGCGGCGCCAGCCGGCCTGCTCAGCGGCGTTCCTCGCGCTGCTTGCATGTCACGCACAGGGTTGCTCTCGGGAATGCCTGCAGCCGCGCCTTGCCGATCGGCTCGCCGCAGGACTCGCAGGAGCCGTAGGTCCCGGCATCGATCCGGGCCAGCGCCCGCTCGTTCTGGGCCAGCAGCTCACGGGTGTTGTGCGCGAGCGCCAGCTCGTGCTCGCGCTCGAAGGTCTTGGCTCCGACATCTGCCTGGTCATCGCCGGCGTCGCCGATAGCGTCTCCCAGCCTGTCCGCAATGTCGGATTCCGCCCGTTCGATGTCGGCGCGCAGCTCCGCGGCCTCAGCCGCGAGCTGATCGCGCACCTTGCCGAGCTCGGCCTCTGTCCAGCGCCGCTCGCCCTGCCGCACAGGAAGGGCGGCAGCACCTGAACGTGCGGCAGCAGTCATGTCCCGCCTCCCCTCGTGACCCGTTTTGCGGCGATCTTGATTGCGGCAGTCACCGGAGGATAAGTGGTGACTGGGGCAGTCCGCAAACATAACAGGCAGCGATGGCCAGGCCAGCCTGGACCGTGCCGCCGGGCTGCTGGTGCCGGGCGGGCCGGGCCAGGAAACAGGCCCGCGCCGGAAAACCGCCATCAGCTATCCTGGGGGGCCTGTTGCGGCGCTGGCGGGGACAGCCGCCGCTGGCTGCGGTCAGGAGCGAACCGGGGAGGCCGCACGATGTCGCACCCTGACGATGATGATCAGGCCGGCGCCTGCGGCGGTCCTGGCGCGTCCCGGCCGGCCAGCCCGGCGGTCGCGCCCTTCCCGGACATGCCGGCGACCGCTGATCTGCCCGCGCTCGAGCGGGAGATGCTGATCCGCTGGCAGGACGGCAAGGTCTTCCAGCGCTCGCTGGAGCAGACGGCGGGCGGCGAGCGCTGGATCTTCTACGAGGGGCCGCCGACCGCCAACGGCATGCCGGGCGTGCACCACATACCCGCCCGGGTCTTCAAGGACGCCTTCCCCCGGTTCAAGACCATGCAGGGCTACCACGTCCCGCGCCGCGGCGGCTGGGACTGCCACGGGCTCCCGGTCGAGGTCGCGGTCGAGAAGGAACTGGGGCTGGCCTCGAAGAAGGACATCGAGGAGTACGGCATCGCCGAGTTCAACGCCCGGTGCCGCGAGTCGGTGCTGCGGCACGTGGACGCCTTCGAGGAGCTCACCGAGCGGATGGGCTACTGGATTGACCTGTCCCATGCGTACCGGACGATGGACGCCGCCTACATCGAGTCCGTGTGGTGGTCGCTGAAGGACGCCTTCGGCCAGGGACTGCTGGTCCGCGATCACCGGATCAGCCCGTACTGCCCGCGCTGCGGCACCCCGCTGTCGGACCACGAGATGGGGCAGTCCGATGTGTACCGGACGGTCACCGACCCGTCGGTGACCGTCCGGTTCCCGCTGCGCACCCTGCCGGACGGCGTGACCCGCCAGCTCGACGGCGCGGACCTGCTGGTGTGGACCACCACCCCGTGGACGCTGGTGGCGAACACCGCGGTGGCCGTGCATCCGGACCAGGTCTACGTGGTGGCCCGCAAGTCCGGCCAGGGCGACCGGGTTGTCGTCGCGGAGTCCCTGTTCGGCCGGGTGCTCGGCGAGGGCTGGCACGTGCTGGAGCGGTTCCGCGGCAGCGACCTGTCCGGCGCGACCTACCAGCCGCCCTTCAGCCTGGTCGACATCCCCGGCGCGCACCGGGTGGTCACCGGGTCGTTCGTGACGACCGAGGACGGCACCGGCCTGGTCCATCTCGCTCCGGCATTCGGCGCCGACGACCTGGCCACCGGCCGTCAGTACGGGCTGCCGGTGGTGAACCCGGTCCGCCCCGATGGCCGGTTCGAGGAGCACATCCCGCTGGTCGGCGACCTGTTCTTCAAGGCAGCGGACCCGATCCTGATCAGTGACCTGTCCGACCGCGGGCTGCTCTTCCGGTCCGAGCCGCATGAGCACAGCTACCCGCACTGCTGGCGATGCGGAACGCCGCTGCTGTACTACGCGCTCCCCTCCTGGTTCATCCGCACCACGGCCATCAAGGACCGGCTGCTGGCCGAGAACGAGAAGACGAACTGGCAGCCGCCGACGATCAAGGACGGCCGGTACGGCGAGTGGCTGCGCAATAACGTCGACTGGGCGCTCTCGCGCACCCGGTACTGGGGCACGCCGCTGCCGATCTGGGAGTGCCCGTCCGGGCACGCGACCTGCGCCGGCTCGCTGGCCGAGCTGTCCCGGCTGGCGGGCCGTGACCTGACCGGGCTCGACCCGCACCGGCCGTTCGCGGACGACGTGATCATCAGCTGCCCGGAGTGCGGTAACCAGGCGCACCGGGTACCGGAGGTCATCAACGTCTGGTACGACTCCGGGTCGATGCCATTCGCCCAGTTCGGGGCCCCGCACCGCAACCTGGCCGACTTCGAGCGCAGCTACCCGGCGCAGTTCGTCTGCGAGGGGATCGACCAGACCCGCGGCTGGTTCTACTCGCTGATGGTGATCGGCACGATGGTGCTGGGCCGTTCCGCCTACCAGAACGTGGTCTGCCTCGGCCTGATCGTCGACGATCGCGGCCGGAAGATGAGCAAGCACCTGGGCAACGTGCTGGAGCCGATCTCGCTGATGGACCGGCACGGAGCCGACGCCGTCCGGTGGTTCTTCGCCGCGGCCGGCTCACCCTGGGCAACCCGGCGAATCGGTCACGCCGCGCTCGAGGACATCGTCCGCAAGGTCCTGCTGACCTACTGGAACACCGCCTCGTTCCTGGTCCTGTACGCCAATGCGGCCGCAGCGCAGGGCGACTGCTGGAATCCAGAACGGACGGCCGATGCACCTCCCGTGCCGGACCGCCCGGTGCTGGACCGATGGCTGCTCAGTGAGCTGAACGCGCTGGTCCGGGACGTCACGGGCGCGATGGAGGAGTTCGACCCGGCCCGGGCCGGCCGGAAGATCGCCGCGTTCATCGATGATCTGTCCAACTGGTACGTGCGCAGGTCCCGGCGAAGGTTCTGGGAGGGGCCGGGCACGCCCGGCGGCGCGGCCGCGTTCGCGACTCTGTACGCAGCCCTGGAGACGCTGACCCGGCTGATGGCACCGATTACCCCTTTTCTCACCGACTACGTCTGGAACGTGCTGCGCGGCGAATCCGGCCCGGATTCGGTGCACCTGGCGTCCTGGCCGGCGGCCAGGACGGAGCTGATCGACGAGATCCTGGCCGGGCAGATGGCGCTCGCCCGCCGGCTGGTGGAGCTGGGCAGGTCAGCCCGCGCGGCCGCGGGCCTGCGCATCAGGCAGCCGCTGGCCCGCGCGCTGATCAGCGCGGCCGGGTTCGCCGAGCTGCCCGGCGAGCTGCGCGATCAGGTCGCCGATGAGCTCAACGTGCACGAGCTCGCTCCGCTCCAGGCCGCCGAGGACGAGCTCGTCGACTACACGGTCAAGCCGAACTTCCGCGCGCTCGGCAGGCGCCTCGGCAGCGGGACGCCCGCTGTCGCCGCAGCCATCGCCGCAGCCGACCCGGCCGGGCTGGCCGGCCGCCTGCGCGCGTCCGGGACGGCGGCGATCCAGGTCGGCGGGATGACCGTCGAGCTCGGCCCGGACGACCTGATCGTGACGCAGACGCCGCGCTCGGGCTGGGCCGTAGCCGCGGAGGCGGGCGAGACGGTGGCGCTCGAGGCTTCCCTGACCCCGGAGCTGCGCCGGGAGGGGCTGGCCAGGGAGGTCATCCGGCTGGTCCAGGACACCCGCAAAAGCGATGGCCTGGACGTGAGCGACCGGATCTCGCTGCGCTGGGCGACCGCTGATCCGGAACTGGCCACCGCGCTGACCGAGCACGGACCGATGATCAGCGCCGAGGTGCTGGCGGTCGACTACGGCCTCGCCGCCGCGCCGGGCGGCCTGGCTGCGAGCCGGGCAGGTGAGGCACGGGAGCACGCCGATGCCAGCCTGGGACTGACCTTCTGGATCCGGCGGGCTGGCTAGTCCCCGGACTTCGCCTGATCCGGGGACGTCGCCTGATCCGGCCGGCAGGCCTTGCAGGGCGCGCACCCGGCCTCTTCCGCGGCGGAGCGGGTCGTGGTGTCCAGGTCCTCAGGCCCGAGGAACCTGATCAGAATGCACTCGGCGCGGTGGTAGCGCGCGATGCCGGGGACCAGCGTGACCTCGGTATCCGCGTCGGGGGCCGCGCTGACGGCCGGCCCGGCCCCGCTGCCGGCGGGAGCACTGCTGTCCGGAGCGCTGCTGTCCGGAGCGCCGCTGTCCGGAGCGCCGCTGTCCGGAGCGCCGCTGTCCGGAGCGCCGCTGGCGGGCCTGGCCGCGTCAGCGCCGGCCCGGGAGGAGATCGCCGTCGCGGTGACCGGCGCACCGGAACCGGGCTCCGCCGTGGCTGAGCCCGCCGCAGCAGGAACCGGTGACCGCGGAGTACTGGTGTCCGAGGGCCTGGCCGTGCTGGTGACCGGCGACCTGTCCGGACCGCCGGCCGAGGGCTTCGCCGGACCAGCGCCAGGTGACTCAGCCGCTGTCGCCGCCGGCTTGCTCGCTGCCTGTTTCACGGCCGACTGGGCCGCCGGAACCGGCTGAGCTGCTACTTCCGGCTGAGCTGGCGCGGCTGGCTGAGCTGGCGCGGCCGGCTCATCCCGGCGGTCAGACGCAGCCGGCGGGCGCCGGGATGGGCGATCTCGCCCGTTCCCGGCACCCGCCGGTACGTTCTGCCCGGTGCTGTCAGACTGCCCGGTGCTGTCAGGACTGCACAGCGCTGAGCGGCTGCTCGGCTCGGTCCGGCCCCGGGCTGTCCGGCACCCGGCTATCCGATACCGGGCTCACTGACACTTGCTGCAGCACGACATCCTGGTCAGCGGCCTTCTGCCAGTCAGCCGCCGACCCACCGGTGCTGCGGGCACCTGGTGTCGCGAATGCCTCGTCGCGCCAGACCACCACGCTGATGACGAACATCAGCAAAGCGAGCACAGCCAGCCCGATCGACACGTCGACCAGTCTGATGCTGCCGGTTACGGCGCCAGCAGCCAGCAGTCCGATCGCCACGATCACGACCGACAGGATGGCGCCGAACCGGATCACTATCAGGCTCCACCAGCGGAGGTAGCGCGCAGCCCGGCCGGGCTACCGCCGGTCGTGCTGGCCTGAGTCAGATGGGTGGAAGCCGCCGCCGTGCGCCACCGGCTCCGGCACGCCGCCGTACGAGCCGGTCACGCTCGGCTGGCCGTTGCTCCGGCTCTCCATCCGTCCCATTCCGGCCGGCACGGAGCTGTTCTGCGGGCCGGTCATGACAGCCGGGAAGACGCCACTATCGGCCGCGCCAGCCTCCAGGTCGCGCAGCTGGCCTTCCAGGTATGCCTTGAGCCGACTGCGGTACTCGCGCTCGAACGCGCGCAGGTCGTCAACGCGGCGCTCAAGCTCCTCGCGCGACTGGACCAGCGAGCCCATCGCCTGACGGTGCCGCTCCTGAGCGTCCCGCTCCAGGCTCTCGGCGCGCGCCCTGGCGTCGCTGGTGATCTGCTCGGACTGGCGTCGCGCCTTGGTCAGCAGGTCGTCGGCCTCGCGCCTGGCCCGGCCGAGGGTCTCGTCCGCCTCGCGGCGTGCGTCCGCGATGGCCTGGTCGGCCGTCTGCTGGGCAAGCGCGAGAACGCGCGCGGCCGTGTCGTGGTTCTCCTCGACAGGCCTCGGCGGCGTCATCATCACCGGCTCCGGCCGGCGCTCCGGCTCGTGCCGTGGCGGCTCTGGTGCCATCAGCTCAGGCGCAGGCTCGACGTGCGGGGCGTTCAAGGCAGCCGGCACCTTCCCGCCGCGCAGGACCTCGGCCAGCTTGCCCCGGAGTTCTTCGTTCTCCTGGATCAGCCGGTCGAGCTCTGCCTCTACCTCGTCGAGGAAAGCATCGACTTCCTCTTCGTCGTAGCCGGGCCTGAGCCTGGTCGTGCTGAACTGCTTGTTCCGCACATCCGCGGGCGTCAGTGGCATCTCGTCTCCTTGGAGCGTGGTCCCCTGTGGACGCTACCGATCATGAGTACTGCTGCAGCACCTGCCAGAGCACGAGCACCACCAGGAACAGCAGCATGAAACTGAGGTCAAACGCCAGAGTACCGAGCCGAGGCGATGGAATGTAGCGCCTTAGGAATCTCAGTGGCGGGTCCGTGGCCGAATAGCAGGCCTCGGCGATCACCAGGACGATGCCGGTCGGGGTCCAGGAACGGGAGAAAGTCTGGATCCAGCTGATGATCAGCCTGCCGATGAGCAGCAGCAGGTACGCCAGAACCACGTAGGACAGCACGCGCAAAAAAATGTCCACATCCCTGCCCTGCCCAGCCCGGCCGATGTCAGGAACGTCACACCAATGGCCAGGCTGTCATGTCGTTTGGTTGCGGCTAGCTCTGGTTGAAGAAGCCGCGCTCCGCGATCCGGGCCTTGTCCTCGGCCGCCACCTCGACATTGGCCGGGGACAGCAGGAACACCTTGTTGGTCACCCGCTCGATGCTCCCGCGCAACCCGAAGATCAGTCCGGCCGAGAAGTCGACGAGCCGCTTCGCGTCACTGTCGACCATCTCCGTCAGGTTCATGATCACCGGAGTGCCGTTACGAAAATGCTCTCCGATCGTACGTGCCTCATTGTACGTGCGGGGATGCAAGGTAGTGATGCGCGTCAGGTCGGTGGTCTGCAGCTGCCCGGCGGGCCGGCGATCGGGCGCGCGGCCAGCGGGCTGGACCTCGGCATACCCGGCAGGCGGCTCGGCGCGCTCGTGCTCGTGCTCGGTCAGTCCGGCCTCGTACCCCGCTTCCTCATACTCGTCGAGGACGTACTCGTCCTGGTAACGGTCGTCGTAGCGTTGGTCGTCCTCGACCAGGCCGAGATAGACCGCCATCTTGCGCATTGCGCTGGCCATCTTCTGTCCTCCGTCATGACTGCCAGGCAGCCGAACTCACGCCGCGTGCCACGCGTCGGACATTACCTGACGAAGGGCCGCCGGCCGCCGAGCAACGCCGTACCGATTCGCACGTGTGTCGCGCCCTCTGCTATCGCTTCCTCCAGGTCACCGCTCATTCCCGCCGAGATCACCAATGCACGGGGATGCGCAGACCGCACGGATTCGGCTATCCGCCTGAGTTTTCCGAACGCTGCCCGCGGCGGCGCGCCGAGCGGTGCCACGGCCATGACGCCGCCGAGGATGAGGCCGGGCTCAGCGGCGATCGCGTCCGCCAGCGCGGCAACGTCAGCAGGGCGCGCGCCGCCGCGGCCTTCGGCGTCCTCCAGGCTGACCTGCACCAGGCAGGTCACCTCCCGCCCTTCCCGCCCTTCCCGCCCTTCCCGCCCGGCCATCCTGGCCCGGCGGCCCAGGGCAGTGACCAGCCGGAGCCGGTCCACGGAGTGGATCACGTTGGCGTAGGAGATCACGCTGGGCACCTTATTGACTTGCAGCTGGCCGACGAAGTGCCAGGTCGGCTCGAAGCCAGCCGCACGGCATGCGGCCGCCTTGGGCGCCGCCTCCTGGTCCCTGTTCTCGCCGATGTCGGTGACGCCGAGCTCGCTGAGCAGCCGGATGTCGGACACCGGGAAGGTCTTGGTCACGGCGATCAGCGTCACCTCGCTCGCGGGGCGCCCGGCCGCCGCGCAGGCGCGCTCGATCCTGGCCCGCACGCCGGCCAGGTTCTCGGCCAGCTCGGTCCGGCGGCCGGTGGCAGGCAAACTGGTCATCGGCACATCATGACGTGCGCCAGACCAGCCCGGCGAACCGCCCCGTGGTGCCATCACGCCGGTACGAGAACAGGCCGGGCGACTCGGCGGTGCACCGGGGATCGGTGCGCACCTCCCGCACTCCCGCCTGCCTGAGCTGGGCCCGCACGCCCGCCCGGATGTCAAGCCCGGCCGTTCCGGCGGCGCTCTGGCAGGCGGCCTCGGGCACCGCGGCGGCGACCCGGGCCCGCAGCGCATCCGGGACCTCGTAGCACCGGCCGCAGATCGCCGGGCCGATCAGCGCGTGCATCCGGCCGGGGTCGGCGCCGGCCGCGGTCATGGCGGCCACCAGGGCCGGCACGACGCCGGCGGCCATGCCCTCGCGCCCGGCGTGAGCCGCGCCGACCAGCCCGCCGGGATCAGCCAGCAGCACCGGCGCGCAGTCAGCCACCAGGACGCTCATGGCCAGGCCGGGCACATCGGTGAAGATGGCATCGGCGGCGGGGACATCCGGCCCGGCCTGGCGGCCTGGCACATAGCTGACGCGGATGCCATGGACCTGGTTCATCCAGGCCAGGTCCGCCGGGTCAAGTCCGCACGCCGCCGCGGCCAGCCGCCGGTTGGCGGCGACTGCGCCGGCGGCGTCCCCGACCGTACCGCTCAGGTTCAGCCCGAACGGTGCCCCGCTGACACCGCCAGCGCGGCCGGTGAACAGCGCCAGCGCCGCGGGTCCCAGTGCTTCCGGTTCCCGTGCTTCCGGTTCCCGTGCTACCGGTCCCACCGCCGCCGGCTCCGGGTCGCGTCGGGCAGTCGGGTCACTTCAGGAAGTCAGGAACGTCGAGCTCGTCGTCTTCCTCGAAGACGACCGACTTACGCCGGGTGCCGGCGTCCGGCAGCCGCCCGCCGGCCTGCTCGGGCCGGGCGGCAGCCGCCGGGCGGTCGGCGGCTGCCGGGTTGCCCGCGTCCGCTGCGCCCCCGGCGGACCGGGGTGCCGGGACCCCGTCGATCCTGGCCGCATCCTGAGCCGCGGGCTCAGCCCGCCCGTCAGCGCCGCCGACGGGCGGCCCGGATTGCTCGGCAGCCGACGCCCCGCCAGCGACGGGCGGCACGGTGGCGACTGGCGGCACGGTGGCGACTGGCGGCACGGTGGCGACTGGCGGCACGGTGGCGGCTGGCTCGATCACCGGGCGGTGCTGGCCAGGCGAAGTGCTCGCCGCGGCGGCAGCCGGGCGCTCGGCCGCTGTGGTCGCGGCCGGCTCCGCACTGGCCAGGGCCGCGGCGGCGAGGTCCCTGGGCTCGCTGACGGCGTAGCTCCGCCAGCCGGCCGACGGCGCGCCGGCGTCAGCGGAGCCGAACGACCCGGTGTAGCCGACCGACGGCCGGCCGGCCCGCGGCCGCCCGGTCTGGGCGTCGTCGAAGCCGGCCGCGATCACGGTCACGCGCACCTCATCGCCGAGAGCATCGTCGATGACGGCGCCGAAGATGATGTTGGCGTCCGGCGCCGCGGAGTTGGCCACGAGCTGGGCCGCTTCGTTGATCTCGAACAGCCCCAGGTCCGATCCGCCCTGAATGGAGAGCAGCACGCCGTGCGCCCCGTCGATGCTGGCCTCCAGCAGCGGGCTGGAGATCGCCATCTCGGCCGCCGCCACCGACCGGTCGTCGCCGCGGGCTGAGCCGATGCCCATCAGCGCCGACCCGGCGCCGGACATGACCGACTTCACGTCGGCGAAGTCGAGGTTAATCAGCCCGGGCGTGGTGATCAGGTCGGTGATGCCCTGCACGCCGGACAGCAGCACCTGGTCAGCGGCCTTGAACGCCTCGAGCACGCTGACGTGCCGGTCCGAGATCGACAGCAGCCGGTCGTTCGGAATGACGATGAGAGTATCGACCTCGTCGCGAAGCCGGTCGATCCCGCTGTCGGCCTGGCCGGCCCGGCGCTTGCCCTCGAAGCCGAACGGGCGGGTGACGACGCCGATCGTCAGGGCGCCCAGCGACCGTGCCACGTTCGCGACGACAGGAGCGCCGCCGGTGCCGGTCCCGCCGCCCTCGCCGGCCGTGACGAAGACCATGTCGGCGCCCTTGAGGACCTCCTCGATCTCCTCGCGGTGGTCCTCGGCCGCCTTCGTGCCGATATCCGGGTTAGCGCCGGCCCCGAGGCCGCGGGTGAGCTCACGCCCCACATCCAGCTTCACGTCGGCGTCGCTCATCAGGAGCGCTTGAGCATCGGTGTTGATCGCGATGAACTCAACGCCTCTGAGTCCCTCTTCGATCATCCGGTTCACGGCGTTGACGCCGCCCCCGCCGATACCGACGACCTTGATGACCGCCAGGTAGTTCTGCGGTGCTGCCACGAGGAGGAACCCTTTCAGCTCGTCTGCTGTTCCGCTGACCTGCGGCCGCGGCCCCGGCTAGTTAGCCCGGCGGGCCGGCAAACTCCAGCTGCAGAGCTTGCCCGGTACACGCCCCCACTGCCATCGGCCGGGCAGGTTCCGCGGACAAGTCAACTCTCACCCTCAACTTGAGATTTAGAGTTATGTCAAGCTGCCGACTGATACGGACAGTAGGGTCGTGCGCGGCCCTGGGTCAACTACTGGAGCCCCGGCGGCCCGGCGTGTCGCCATCGCCGTTCCCTAACCGGTCCCGGCCGTCCGGCCGCGGCGCGGGCTGGCCGGCGGTCATCCGCCGGTCACCGCGGTGGCCGGATCGCTCACGTCGATGGTCCGCGCCGACGTGCGCAGCAGGACGGCGAGCTCGGCCGCCTTGGCCGCCGCCCCGCTGGCATTCCCCCACCGGACGGTGACCCCGCCGCGCAAGCGCAGCGACACGGCACTGGCCGCGGTCGCGGTGACCGACTCCACTCGCGCGCGCAGCGGGGCCGGGAGGCTCGCCAGGACCGCCACCGCGGACTGGATGGCAGGGCTGCCGCGCAGCACCGCGGGAGCGGATCGCAGCAGCGGCAGGCTCGCCGGGCGCAGCCGGGACCAGCGCACCACCACCCCGTCGCCGTCGATGAGCTCGAACCGGCCGTGAGCGGGCACCGCCAGCGCCGGAGTGCGCTCGCGGACCGAGATGACCACGGTGTCCGGCCAGGAGCGGGTCACCCGCGCGGACTGCACCTGGGTGATCTGCTCAATCCGCTCCGTCACCATCCCGGTGTTCAGCCTCGCCAGCGGGGTGCCCGGACGCAGCCCGGCGGCGGCCAGTACCTCCGATGTCGGCACCAGGTGGTTCCCGGTGACCTCGACGTGCCGGACGGCAAGCAGGCTTGACCCCAGCACAGCCCAGGCCCCGCCGGCGACGAGGCCCAGTACCGCCAGCCCCAGGACCGCGGCTCGCAGCCGGCCCGGGGCGTGTCCCGCCGCGGCCCCGGCGGGCTGACGGCCGGCGAAGCGCGCCGTCTGCATGCGGCCGGCCCGGCCGGGCCGGCCGACTTGCGGCGCCCGCGGCGCCGGGCGCTCCGGGCCGGCCCCGCGCTGCCCGGTCATCCCCGGCCGTCCGCTCGCCCGCCGGGCTGGCCGCCAGCCTGCCCGGCGTGATCATCGCCAGCCCGCTCGCGCAGCGCGGCCACGATCGGCGGGCCGAGCGCGCTCACGTCGCCGGCCCCCATGGTCAGCACGAGGTCGCCGGGCTTGGCCAGGGCCGCCGCCGCGGCCGGCGCGGCCGCCTTGTCCGGCAGGAACCGGGCGCGGCCGCCCGGCACCGCGTCGGCGACCAGCCGGCCGGTGACGCCGGGCTCCGGATCCTCCCTGGCGGCATAGACATCGAGCACGATGGCCTCATCGGCCAGCGCGAGCGCGGCGCCGAAGTCCGCGGCGAAGATCCTGGTGCGGCTGAACAGGTGCGGCTGGAAGACGGCGATGACCCGGCCGCCATCGGCCACGTCCCTGGCCGCCTTCAGGTCGGCGGCCAGCTCCGTGGGGTGATGGGCGTAGCTGTCCAGCACCCGGACGCCGTCGGCCTGGCCCTTGAGCTCCATCCGGCGGCGCGCGCCCGCGTAGGCCGCCAGCCCGGCCACCACGTCGCCGGGCGCGAAGCCTAGCTCAGCGGTCAGCGCCAGCGCGGCCGCCGCGTTCAGCGCGTTGTGGCGGCCGGGCAGGGCGATCCGGACCTCGGCCGGCCCGGACGCATGCAGCCGGGTCCCGGCGCCGCCGGTCACCGTGAACCTGGTCGACATGCCGAGGGGGGTGATCCCGGTGATCCGGTAGCTGACGCCGGCCGTCGTGCCATAGGTCAGCACCCGCAGGCCGGCCGCGGCCTGGCCGGCCAGGGCACGGCCGGCCAGGGAGCGCGCGCCGTCGTCGTCGCCGCAGGCGACCAGCAGGCCGCCCGCGCTGATCCGGCCGGCGAAGGCAGTGAAGGCGGCCTCGATCTCGGCCAGGCTGCCGTAGTTATCCAGGTGATCGGCTTCCACGCAGGTCACGACGGCCGCGTCCGGGGCCAGCATCAGGAAGGAGCCGTCACTCTCGTCCGCCTCGGCCACGAAGGCAGGGCCGCTGCCCAGCTCCGCACCGCGGCCGGTCTCGGCCAGCACCCCGCCAATGACGTAGGAAGGATCGGCACCGCAGTGCCGCAGCACCGTGGTGATCATCGACGTGGTCGTCGTCTTGCCATGGGTGCCTGCCACCGCGATCCCCTGCTTGCCCAGCATGATCGAGGCCAGCGCGGCCGCGCGGTGCAGGATCCGCAGCCCGCGCCGCCGTGCCTCGGCCAGCTCGGGATTGTCGGCCCGGATGGCGCTCGACACCACCAGCGTGTCGGCTCCGGCAAGGTGGGAGGCCGAGTGCCCGACGTGCACCCGGGCACCCAGCGCGGCCAGCTCGTCGAGCTGCGGCGAAGGCGCGGAGTCGGAGCCCGACACTGGCACGCCGCGGGCCAGCATGATGCGCGCGATGCCCGACATCCCCGCGCCGCCGATGCCAGCGAAATGAACCGCGCCCAGCTCGCTGACGGGGACCGGCGGCACCGGTGTTACCAGGCCCATGACTGTCTCCTCCCGCCCCTTCCGTCTATCTGGCCCCTTCCGTCTATCTGGCCCCTTCCGTCCGTCTCGCCCCTTCCGTCCGTCTGGCCCCTTCCGCCCGTCCCGCTCACGTCCGTGCCCGGCCGCGACGCGCGCGTCGCCGGCTCCGGCCAGCGTCCGCGACCGCGGCTGCCAGTGCGCGGTCGGCCGCGGCGTTCCCGACCGCGCCCGCGGCCTGGGACATGGCGGCGACCAGCTCGGCGTCCAGCAGGATGGGCAGCAGCGTGCCGGTGATCCAGTCCGCCGTCAGCGCGGCGTCCGCCACGATCAGGCCGCCGCCCGCCGCCTCGATCGGCAGGGCGTTCAGCCGCTGCTCGCCGTTCCCGTGCGGCAGCGGCACGTAAGCGGCCGGCAGGCCCACCGCGGTCAGCTCGGCGCATGTCATGGCGCCAGCCCGGCACAGGGCGAAGTCCGCGGCAGCGTAGCCCAGGTCCATCCGGTCCAGGTAGGGCAGCACTACGTAGGGCGCGTCCCCATCCGGCACGCTGACGCCGGCCTCCGCGCGCGGGCCGACGACGTGCAGCACCTGGATGCCCGCCGACCGCAGCGTCCCGGCCGCCTGCAGGACCGCGCGGTTCAGCGAGCTGGCGCCCTGCGATCCGCCGGTCACGAGCAGCACCGGCAGGTCGGGCCGCAGCCCGAAATGCGAGCGTGCCTTGTCGCTCACGGCCAGCCGGTCGAGGCTGGAGATCTCCCGCCGGATCGGGATGCCGACGTACGTGCCGTGCCGCAGCCTGGTGCCGGGCTGCCCGGTGAAGACCTGCCGGGTCAGCAGCGCGCCGATCCGGTTAGCCAGGCCGGGCCGCGCGTTCGCCTCGTGCACCACGATGGGCACCCCGCGCCACCGGGCCGCCAGGTAGCCGGGGGTGGAAACGTAGCCGCCGAAGCCGACGAGCACATCGGCGCCGGCCTGGTCCAGCACGCCGGCCGCGGCCCGGACCGCCTCGGCCATCCGCCGCGGCACCGAGAGCAGCTGGACGGTGAGCGACCGCGGCAGCGGAACGGGCGGGATCAGCGCGAGATCATAGCCGCGGTTCGGGATCAGCCTGGTCTCCAGGCCGCGCTCGGTGCCCAGGCAGGTGATCCTGGTGGCCGGATCGGCCCGCCGGAGCGCGTCGGCCAGCGCCAGGGCCGGCTCGATATGGCCGCCGCTACCGCCGCCCGCGATGACCACGCTCAGTGACATCCGTCCCTTACCTCTCCTCCCGCCGCCCGCCCTGCGCCGCCCGCCCTGCGCCGCCCGCGCTGCCCGCCCGCCCTGCCGCGGCCGGACGGCCGCCTGCCGCGGCAGCCTGGCTGGCCGCCCGGCCCGCCGGGCTCAGTTACGCGCCCGGCCCAGGCCCAGCCAGCTTAGGACGCGCCGCGGCACGCTCGGGCCGGCGGCAGCCAGCGCCTGCCGCGCGCCGGGCTCGTGCCGGGCGAACGCCATCAGCATGCCCAGCGCCAGCATCGTCACCAGCAGCGAGGACAGGCCCTCGGAGATGAGCGGCAGCGGGATGCCGGTGATCGGCAGCAGGCCGATCACGGCGCCGATGTTCACCAGCGCCTGCAGCACGATCCACATGGTCGTGGCCGCCGCCGCCAGCCGCATGAACGGGTCCTGCACCCGGCGTGCTATCCGCAGGCCGCCGTAGGCCAGGCCGCCGTACAGGAACGTCACGCAGAGCGTGCCCACCAGGCCGAGTTCCTCGCCGAGGATGGCGAAGATGAAGTCGGTCGTGCTGTTCGGGACCCAGCCCCACTTCTGCCGGCCGCCGAGCCCGACGCCGAACACGCCGCCGGAGCCCACCGAGTACTCGCCCTGCAGCTGCTGGTAGCCCTGGCTGCTGGAATGCGCCTGGGCGCTGAGGAAGCCGGTCAGCCGCTCGGCCCGGTACGGCGCCACGACGGCCAGGACCAGCATGACGAAGACCATCAGCCCGATCATGCCGCCCAGCAGCCGCGCCGGGGTGCCGATGACCCACAGCAGGGCGAGGAAGATGACCACCAGGATGAAGGTGGTGCCGAGGTCGTTCCCGAGCATGACGAGCATGCTGAGGATGGCCGCTCCCGGCAGCAGCGGGATCAGCAGCTGCCGCCAGTCGGTCAGCAGGCCGAGCTTCTCCTTGCGAGCCAGCAGGTCGGCGCCCCAGATCACGAAAGCCAGCTTGGCGAATTCCGATGGCTGCAGCTGCACGCCGCCCATGCCGGGCAGGTTGATCCAGCGCTCGGCGCCGTCCACGGTGGTGCCCTTGACCAGCACGAGCAGCAGGCCCAGCACCGACAGTCCCAGCAGCGGGTAGCCGAAGGCCCGGAACAGCCGGGGCGGGAACTTCGCGACCAGCCACATCAGCGGCAGGCCGAGCGCGGCCCCCAGCAGCTGCTTCTCGAACGCCCCGAACGGCGGCGCGCCGCTGTCCAGCGCCACCGCTGAGGACGTGGAGAGCACCATGACCAGGCCGAGGGCGAGCAGCAGCAAGGTGCATCCGAGGACGAGGTAATACGACGTCAGCGGCCGGTCCAGCAGGGCCAGGGCCCCGGTCACCGGGCCGGCGTCGCGACCGCGGCCAGCGGTGGCGGGCGGGCCGGCCTCGGCGTCCTCCGCCGCATCTGGGTCGTCCCGCCTGCCGGACCTGGCGGGTCCGACGGTGGCACTCACCGGGCGGCTGCCAGCCTCGCGACGGCGGCAGCGAAGGCCGCGCCGCGCGCCGGGTAGTCACGGAACATGTCGAACGACTGAGCAGCCGGCGCCAGCAGCACCGTATCCCCGGGCCTTGCCAGCCTCGCCGCCTCTCCGACCACCAGGTCCATGACTCCAGTGTCGGTGCCGGCCGCCTCGATGACCGGAATATCTGCCGCGTGTCGCGTGACTGCCTGCCGGAATCTGTCCCGGTCAGCGCCCAGCAGCAGCACCGCCCGCAGCCGCGGGGCGACGGCGCGGACGAGCGCGTCCAGATCCTCGTCCGCGCCCTTGAAGAGCCCTCCCGCCACCCAGATCACCGAGGGGAAGGCGGCCAGCGATGCCGCGGCGGCATGCGGGTTGCTGGCCTTGGAGTCGTCGACGTAGTCGACGCCGCCGACCTGGGCGACCAGGCTGATCCGGTGCGGCTCGGGCTCGAACGCCGCGAGGCCGCCCTGGACGGCGGCGGCCGGAGCGCCGTAGGCGCGGGCCAGCGCCGCGGCGGCGAGCGCGTCAGCGACGTTGTGCGGGGCGGCCGGCCGCACGTCTGCGACGCCCGCGAGCCGGACGCCATCCCCGAACGCCCGGTCGACCAGCGCATCGCCGGTCACCCCGATCTCGCCGGGCCCCGGCTCGCCGAGCCGGAACGTGACCACGCGCGCCGGGCTGGCCGCGGCGGCCGCCAGCGCTGACGAGCGCGCGTCGTCCCCGTTGCAGATCGCGATGGTGCCGTCGGCGAAGATCTTGCCCTTGTCCGCCGCGTACGACTCGATGTCGCCGTGCCAGTCCAGGTGATGACCGGCCACGTTGAGGATCGCGGCGGCCAGCGGCCGCACGGTCGAGCTCCAGTGCAGCTGGAAGCTGGACAGCTCGACGGCTACGACGGGATAGGGCTCAGGGTCGGCGGCCACGGTGACGATGGACGTGCCGACGTTGCCCGCCGCGATGCTCCGGTACCCGGCCGCGGCCAGCATCGCCGCCACCATCCGCACGGTGGTGGTCTTGCCGTTGGTGCCGGTCACCGCCAGCCACTGCTGCCGGCCGCCGCCGGGCAGCACCGGCCTGATCCGCCAGGCGAGCTCGACGTTGCCGATCACCGGGATGCCCGCCCTGGCCGCCGCGACGAGCAGCGGCGTGTCCGGCCGCCAGCCCGGCGTCGTGACCACCAGGCTGGTGCCGGCCGGGATGGTCGCGTCCGGGCCGGCCTGCGCCTGGCCCAGCAGGACCCGGACGCCGGATTCCGCCAGGCCGTCCGCCAGCGCGGCAGCGTCCGGGCCGGTGCCCGAGTCCAGCACCGTGACCCGGGCGCCGAGGCCCGCCAGCAGCCGGGCGGCCGGCGGCCCGGACACGCCGAGGCCGGTCACGCAGACCTGCTGGCCGGCCAGGCTGCGGGCGAAGCCTGCCGGGCCGGCCGCGGCGCCGCTCATCCCGGCACCTGCAGCCACTCGACGTAGAAAATCCCCAGGCCCAGGGCGATGCACAGGCCGCAGACCAGCCAGAACCTGACCACGACGGTGGTTTCCGCCCAGCCCAGCAGCTCGAAGTGATGCTGCAACGGCGCCATCCGGAACACCCGCCGCCCGGTCATCTTGAAGAACCCCACCTGGATGATCACCGACAGCGTGATGATCACGAACAGGCCGCCGAGTATCACCAGCAGCAGCTGGGTCTTCGTGCAGACCGCCAGGCCGGCCAGCACGCCGCCGAGCGCCAGCGAGCCGGTGTCGCCCATGAAGATCCTGGCCGGCGGCGCGTTCCACCACAGGAAGCCGAAGCAGGCGCCGACGGCGGCGGCGGCCACCACGGCCAGGTCCAGCGGGCTGGCCACCGCGTAGCAGTGCGCGACGATCGGGGCGTTGGTGCAGTCGTTGCGCAGCTGCCAGTTGGCGATCAGCACGTAGGCCGCCAGCACCAGGGTGGCCGATCCGGTAGCCAGCCCGTCCAGGCCGTCGGTCAGGTTCACCGCGTTGGACCAGCCCGCGATCATCAGCACGATCCAGAAGACGAACGGGACTACCCCGATCGCCGGGCCGACGTCGCGCAGGAACGAGATGTGCGCGTCGGCCGGGGTGAGGTCGTAGTTGTCCGGGTAGTGCAGCACCAGCACGGCGAACAGGGCGCCGACCACGGCCTGCCCGGCCAGCTTCGCGCCGCTGCGCAGCCCGAGGCTGCGCTGCTTGTAGATCTTGATGAAGTCATCGAGGAAGCCAACCAGGCCGAGCCCCGCCATCAGCATCAGCACCAGCAGGCCGGACGCCGACATGGGGTCGTCGGTGAGCAGGTGGCCGCCCAGGTAGCCGGCCACCGACGCCACCACGATGACCGTGCCGCCCATCGTCGGGGTGCCCCGCTTGGTCAGGTGCGACTCGGGGCCCTCCTCCCGGATGAGCTGCCCGTAGCCGCGCCGGGCGAACAGCCGGATCGCCAGCGGCGTGCCGAACAGTGAGAGCACCAGCGAGATTCCCGCGGCAAGCAGGATCGTCTTCATCGGGCGGCCCCCGTCATGGCAGCCACTGGACGTAGAAGATGCCCAGGCCAAGGGCGATGCACAGGCCGCAGACCAGCCAGAACCTGACCACGATGGTGGTTTCTGCCCAGCCGAGCAGCTCGAAGTGATGCTGCAGCGGCGCCATCCGGAAGACGCGGTGGCCGGTCATCTTGAAGAACCCGACCTGGATGATGACCGACATGGCGATGATCACGAACAGGCCGCCGAGTACCGGCAGCAGCAGCTGGGTCTTCGTGCACACCGCCAGGCCGGCCAGCACGCCGCCGAGCGCCAGCGAGCCGGTGTCGCCCATGATGATCCTGGCCGGCGGCGCGTTCCACCACAGGAAGCCGAAGCAGGCCCCGGCCACGGCCGCGGCCACGACCGCGATGTCCAGCGGGTCCCGGACCGCGTAGCACTGCGGGGCGAGGAAGTTCGTGCAGTCGTTGCGCTCCTGCCAGATGCCGATCAGCGCGTAGGCCGCGAGCACCTGCACGGTGGCCCCGGTGGCCAGGCCGTCCAGGCCGTCGGTCAGGTTCACCGCGTTCGAGGTACCGGCGATCATGATGACGATCCAGATCACGAAGACCAGCAGCCCGATGGACGGCCCGAAGTCGCGCAGGAACGAGAAGTGGTCGTCCGCGGGCGTCAGTCCGTAGCCATCCGGGCGCCGGAGCACCTCGATCGCGAACAGGGCGCCGATCACGGCCTGGCCGGCCAGCTTCGCGCCGCTGCGCAGGCCCAGGCTGGTCCGCCGGTAGATCTTGATGAAGTCATCGAGGAACCCGACCAGGCCCAGCCCGGCCATCAGCATCAGGATCAGCAGCCCGGACGCCGACATGGGATCGCTGCTCAGCCAGTGCCCGGCGAGATAGCCGGCCAGCGATGCCACCACGATGACGGTGCCGCCCATCGTCGGCGTGCCGCGCTTGGTCTGATGCGCCGGGCCCTCCTCTCTGATCGGCTGGCCCCACCCGCGCCGGGTGAACAGCCTGATCGCCAGCGGCGTGCCGAACAGCGCCAGCATCAGGGAGATCCCCGCCGCGATGAGGATGGTCTTCAACGCGCGGGCTCCTGCCCCGCGGGCAGCTCACCGGTGAGCGCCAGCGCGACCCGCTCCAGCCCGATCGAGTGCGAGGCCTTGACCAGGACCACGTCGCCGCCGCGCAGCCGCTGATCGAGCTCGCGCACCGCCGCCGCAGCATCGGGCACCGCCACCAGCTCGCCGTGCCAGGACGGCACGGCCTTGGCCCCGGCCAGCAGCGGCGCCGTCCCGCTGCCCACCACGAGCAGCCCGGCCACCCCGGCCGCCGCGGCCAGGCCGGCCTCCTCGTGGAACTCGTCCGCCTGGTCACCCAGCTCGTTCATCTGGCCGAGCACGGCGAACCCGCGGCGGCCGCGGGACATCACCGCCAGCGCGTCGATCGCCGCCCGCAGCGACTCCGGGTTCGCGTTATAGGCGTCGTTGATCACCGTCACGCCGTCGGCCCGCTCGGTGACTTCCATCCGCCACCGGCTGCGCTGGACCGCGGCCGACAGCCCCTCGGCGATGGCGGCCGTGGTCAGCCCGGCCTGCTGCGCGAGCGCCGCCGCGGCCAGCGCGTTGGTGACATGATGCTCGCCGAACAGCCGCAGCCGGACCGGGGCGGACTCGCCTGCCATCAGCAGGGTGAAACCGGGCCTGCCGCGGTCGTCCAGCCGCACGCCGGCCGCGCGCACGCCGGCCGCCGCGGACCTGCCGAACGTCACGATCCGGGCCGCTGTGCGCCCGGCCATCGCCAGGACCAGCGGATCGTCGGCGTTCAGGACGGCCACTCCGCCGCGCGGCAGGGCCTCCACCAGCTCGCCCTTGGCCAGCGCCACCTGCTCGAGGCTGCCGAATTCCCCGGCGTGCGCGTGACCGACGCACAGCACCGCGCCGATCCTGGGCGGCGCGACCCGGCAGAGGGCGGCGATGTGGCCGGCGCCGCGTGCCGACAGCTCCGAGATGAGGAAGCGCGTCTGGCTGGTGACGCGCAGCACGGTCAGCGGGTGGCCGATCTCGTTGTTGTAGGAATCGCGGGGTGACACCGTCGGGCCGACCGTCTCGATCAGCTGGGCCGCCAGGTCCTTGGTGGTGGTCTTGCCGACGGAGCCGGTGATGCCGATGACCTCCAGGCCATCACCCAGCCTGTCGACGACCGCCCTGGCCAGCGCCGCGAGCGCGGCCGGCACGTCAGCGACGATCAGCGCGGGCACGCCGACCGGCCGGGCGGCCAGGACCGCGGCCGCCCCGCCGGCGATCGCCGCGGCGGCGAAGTCGTGCCCGTCGGCCCGCTCGCCCGGCAGGGCAGCGAACAGGCTCCCCGGCTGAACCTCCCGCGAGTCGATCACCACCGGGCCGCCGACCAGGGCGCCGGCGTCAGGCACCGCGTCCAGGGTGGCGCCGGTGATCCGCGCGATCTGCGCGAGCGACAGCGGGATCACGCGTCCTCCGCGTTGTCTGCGCTCGCGTCCCCGCGGCGCCGGTCAGGCCGGCCCGCGCCGGTGCCGTGGCTGCCGCTCAGCGCCGCATCCTCGACGGCGCGCCGGGCTGCCAGCGCCTCGGCTGCCACCTCACGGTCATCGAAGGGAATCACCCCGGCGTCGGTGCACTGGCCGCGCTCATGGCCCTTGCCTGCCAGCAGCACCACGTCGCCCTTCCCCGCCGTATTGATCGCGAGCCCGATCGCCGCCGCCCGGTCCGGCTCCACGAGCACGTGCGCGCGGCGGTCCTGCGGGACCTCGAGCACGCCGGCCAGCATCTCGGCGAGAATCGCGAGCGGGTCCTCCGAGCGCGGGTTATCGCTGGTGAGGATCACTTTATCGGCCATGGCCGCGGCCGCGGCACCCATCAGCGGGCGCTTGCCAGGATCCCGCTCGCCCCCGCAGCCGAGCATGATCGTCAGGCTGCCCTGGGTGACCGGCCGGAGCGCGGTCAGCACGGCCTCGACGGCCCCGGGCTTGTGCGAGTAGTCGACCAGCACGGTGAAGTCCTGCCCGTCGTCGACCCGCTCCAGCCTGCCGGGCACCCCCGGGCAGGCGGCCACGCCGGCCACCGCGCTGGCCAGGCTGACGCCGGCCTCCACCAGCCCGACGATCGCGCCGAGCGCATTGGCGACATTGAACGGCCCTGGCAGCGAAACGGAAGCGTCGGCCTCCACGCCGCCAGGGCCGATAACCCGGAACGTGCTTCCGTCTGCGCCTGCGCGCACGTCCACGGCCCGCCAGTCAGCGGCCTGCTGGCCGGCCGCGGAGAAGGTCGTCAGCGGGATCTGCGCGCTGCGGGCCAGCTGCCGGCCACGCGGATCGTCGATGTTGACCACGGCGGCGGAGGCGTAGCGCGGCGTGAACAGCTCCGCCTTGGCGGCGAAGTAGTCGTCCATGCTGGGGTGAAAGTCGAGGTGATCCTGGGACAGGTTCGTGAAGATGGCCACGTCATAGTGGGTGCCGTCGACGCGGCCGAGCGCGAGGGCATGGCTGGATACCTCCATCGCTGCCGCCGTGACTCCGCGCTCGGCCATCACCGCGAGGGCGGCCTGCAGGTCAGCGGCCTCCGGCGTGGTGAGCTGGCTGGCCTCGACGACGGCGCCGATCCGGGTCTCGACGCCCCCGATCAGGCCGGTGCGGTGGCCCGCCATCCGCAGGCCTGACTCCAGCAGGTAGGTGGTCGTCGTCTTGCCGCTGGTACCGGTGACGCCGATCAGCAGCAGCCGGCCGGACGGCTGGCCGTAGATCCAGGCCGCGATCTCGCCGAGCCTGGCGCGCGGGCCGGCGACCACGAAGACCGGCAGCCCGCTGGCCACCGCGGCGGCCCGGCCGGCCTGATCGGTGAGCACGGCCACCGCGCCGGCTGCCGCCGCGTCGGCGCAGAACCGGGCGCCGTGGACGCGGCTGCCCGGCAGCGCCGCGTACAGGTCGCCGGGCCGCACCCGGCGCGAGTCATGGGTCAGCCCGGACACGCCGGTCAGCCCGGCCGGGGCAGAGTGGGCATCCGGGCCGGCCTGATGAGCCGACTTCAGGCCGAGCAGCGCCGCCAGCTCTGCTAGCGGGCGCGCGGTGACATGTTCGGGACGAAGAGCCGGTGGCACTGGCCGAGGGTACCTCCGTTCACGGCGCGGTGAGCCTGATGTAGGGCGCGTGGCCGCCGTCCGGCGGGATCTTCATGGTCTGCAGCGCGAACTTCATCACGTTGTAGAAGACGGGTCCGGCGACGACATCACCGTAGTATCCGTCCTTCGGGTCCTGGATATTGACGGCGACCACCAGCTGCGGGTTGTTCGCCGGAGCGATGCCAATGTAGCTGGAGCCGTACTGGCACAGGCAGTTGCCTGAGCCGGGTACCTGCGCGGTGCCGGTCTTGGCTGCCACCGTGTACCCGCTGATCAGCCCCCACGGCTCGCCCTGGGCGGCGTCAACCGCCGGGACCTGCTGCAGGATCTTCATCAGGGTCGCGGCGGTCCTGGCCTGGATCACCCGGCGGCGCGGCGGCACAGGCGCCGGGCGGAAGACCCCGGCGGCGGTCGCGGCGCCGGCCACGAGAGAGGGCTGGACCCGCACGCCGCCGTTGGCGATGGTCGAGTAGATGCTGGCCATCTGCAGGGCGGTGACCCCGACGCCCTGGCCGAACGAGAGCTCGTACCGCTCATCGCCCCAGTAGTCAGCGGATCCCGGTGCGGGCAGCAGGCCCGGCGTCTCGCCCGGCAGGCCCAGCCCGCTGTCCGAGCCGAGGCCGAACGCCCGCAGGTACTGGTTCTGCACCTGCGGGCTGATGTGCTGCGCCACCTGCACCATGCCGACGTTGCTGGAGTAGGCCACGATGCCGGCGATGGTGTACCGGGCGGTGGCATGCTCCTCCGCGTCGTGGAACGAGTAGCCGTTCAGGTCGATCTGGTACGGGATCGTGTAGGGGCTCATCGCCGTCTGGTGGCCTTGCTCCAGCGCCGCGGCCACGGTCACCGGCTTCAGCGTGCTGCCGGGTGCGAAAACGTCCCCGATGGCGATGTTCTGCGTCGCCTGCAGGCTGGTCGGCGAGGCCGGGCTGAAGGTCGGCCACTGGGCCATGGCCAGGATCTGGCCGGTGCGGGGGTCCATCACGATAATGGAGCAGTTGCGGGCATGGGTCTGCTTAACCCGCAGCTTGCATTCCTGCTCAGCCTCGTACTGGATGTCGGACTGGATCGTGGTCCGGATGCTCACCGCGGGTATCGGCGGCCGGACGTTGTCCTGCGTGCCAGGGATGGGCTGGCCGCCGGCGTCCTTCTCCACTTCCTCGCTGCCGTCCCGGCCGGCCAGCTCGGCGTTGAACTCCTGCTCCAGGCCGCCCTCGCCGACCAGGTCGCCGCCCCGGACGTTGGTGAAGCCGAGCACGCTCGCGGCTAGGTCGCCGTTCGGGTAGGACCGTGCGTAGCTCGGTATCAGGCCGATGCCCGGCAGCTTGAGGCTGGCGATCGCGGCGGCGGTCGAGGCGCTGACCACCTTGCTGAGCACGACGTACTCGGGTGAGGACGGATGCTGCAGCAGGCTCAGGATCACGCCGGGTGCCAGCCGCAGCGGCCCGGCGAGCTTCGCCGCGGCCGCCGGCTGCTGACCGCGCGGGATCTCCGCGGGATCGCCGAACACCAGGTCGGTCTGGACGGTCATGGCCAGGACGGTGCCGTCGCTGGTGGTGATGCTGCCGCGGACGGTGGGCAGCGGGACCGTCGCGACCTTGTCCTCATCGGCCAGCGTCCGGTACCTGGCCGCGTCCAGGCCCTGCAGCTGGATCAGCCTGGCCGCGAACAGCGCCAGCACGAGGATGAGGCACAGCAGGGTGAGGTTCAGCCGGCGGCCCGCCCGGCCGCGGCGCAGTATCGGCCTGCGCAGCGCGGCCGGCGCCTGCCGCCTGCGGCCCGGTGCTATCGGGCGCTGGGCCGGCCCGCCAGCCGGCCGCGGCCCCGGCCGGCCCTGGCCTGCCCGCAGCTGTGCTGCCCGCCCCTGTGCTGCCTCGCCGTGTGCTGCCCGGCCCGGTGCCGCCCGGCGCGGTGCCGCGCGGCGCGGGCCGGGGACGCGGCCAGCGCCGGCCCGCGGACGGCTCGCGCCGGGACCGCCGCGCATGGCCGGCCAGCGGGCCGGGATCCGGCCGGACCGTCCTGCCCCTCCGCGCTGGTCACGGCGCGTACCCGGCGGCACCGGGAACGGCGGACGACGGCTGCGCATAAGTCCGGTGCGTCTGCACGTCAAGGAAACTGAGGACCTGCTGCTCGCGCAGGCCGAGCCGGTAGGCGCGCTGCTCGATCGAGGCCGGCGACTCCTCCTGGGCGATCTGCTGCTGCAGGACCTGCTCCTGCTGCGCGAGGGAGGCGTTGCCCTGCTGCAGGTTACTGATGGCGAACGAGGCAGTGGCCAGCGTCGTGTTAATCACCAGCAGGCAGACCAGGCCGCCGCCCAGCAGCCCCAGGATGAGCAGGACGAAAGGCATCCGCGCCGCCGGGGCCCGGCGACGGCCGGCTGCCGCGCGGCCGCGGTCCGCGGCGCCCGGCGCCGGGGCACCCGGCCGCGGCCGCGCTGGCCCCGCCAGCCGCTGCCTGGGCGGTGCCGTCCCGGCCGGCCGGGCCGCGGCGGCCGGCCGCGCTGCGGCTGGCCGGTCCCGCAGCCCTCGGCTGGCCGGACGCTGCCCCCGTTCGCGCGTGCTCAGCTCAGTCTCGATCATCCGCTGACATCCCTCCGTGTCGCATCCGGGCGGCTGGCCCGCATGCTGGCCCCGCTCGTCATGGTCTGGCTGGCCGTCATGCCGCCGCCCGCACGCGCTCAGCCGCGCGCAGCCGCGCGGAAGCAGCCCGCGGGTTGGCCTCGACTTCCTGCTCGGCCGGCCGCTCAGCTCCCCTGGTCAGCAGGCGGAACTGCGGCCGGCTCCCGGGCAGCGATACGGGCAGGCCGCGCGGCGTGCTGTCGGCCGCACGCTCGGCAAAGGCCCGCTTGACCGCCCTGTCCTCCAGTGAGTGATAGGCCAGCGCCACGACCCGGCCGCCGACCCTGACCGCGTCCAGTGCGGCCGGCAGCGCGCGGTGCAGGGCGTCGAGCTCGCCGTTGACCTCGATGCGCAGGCCCTGGAACGTGCGCTTAGCGGGATTGCCCCCGCTGCGCCGGGCGGCGGCCGGTATGGCCGAGCGGACGATCTCCGCCAGCCGCAGCGTCGAGGTGATCGGCTCGCGCTCCCGTTCGCGCACCACGGAGGCGGCGATCCGGCCGGCGAACCGCTCCTCGCCGTAACGGCGCAGGACCTGCGCCAGCTGGTCAGCCGGGTAAGTATTGACGACATCGGCCGCCGTCAGCGGCCCGGACTGGTCCATGCGCATGTCCAGCGGAGCGTCATAGGAGTAGGCGAAGCCGCGGCCGGGGTCATCCAGCTGGGGCGAGGAAACACCGAGATCGAAGAGCGCGCCGTGCACCCGCGGATGGCCGAGATCGGCCAGGATCTGCGCCAGCTCGCCGTAGCTGGCCTGCACCAGCGCCACCCTGGCGGCGAAGGGCGCGAGCAGGCGGCCGGACTCCTCGATGGCCGTCTGGTCGGCGTCGATGCCGATCAGCGTCAGGTCAGGGTGAGCCTCGAGGAGGGCAGCGGCATGACCAGCCCGGCCGAGAGTCGCGTCCACGACCACTGCGCCGGCGGGCTCCAGCGCAGGCGCGAGCAGCGCGAGCACCCGGTCCTTCATGACCGGCAGATGACCGGCCGCAGCCGTACCCATCGAGCCCCCTCTCCCGCTGTCACATGCCGCCACGTCCCGGCCGCGCCCGCAGGGCCGGCCGGTGCCCCGGCCAGGTCCCCATCCGCGCTCGTTCGCTGACGACCCCGCTGACCGCCTGGCGCCGGGGAAGTGACGTCAGCCGGCCGGGCCGTCCGGCACGGGTGGAGACCTCGCCGGGCACCGGGCACCGCAGCCCAGCGGTGCCCGCCTACAGAACTCCTGGCAGCACCTCCTCTGATGCGTCGGAGAATGCGTCCTCCTGCTGGTCCAGGTAGGTGGCCCAGGACGTGGCGTCCCAGATCTCCAGCCGGGTGTTGGCCCCGATGACGACGCAGTCGCGCTGCAGCGCCGCGTACTCGCGCAGGCCGGGCGGGATGGTGATCCGGCCCTGCCGGTCGGGTACCTCGTCGGATGCGCTCGCGAAGAACACGCGGCTGTAATCCCTGACGGATTTCGCGGTGACGGGGGCGGTGCGCAGCGCTTCGGTGATGCGGCCGAACTCCGAGACGGGGAACACGTAGAGGCACCGCTCCTGGCCCTTGGTCAGGACGATCCCGTGCGCGAGCTCCTCGCGGTACTTGGCCGGCAGGAACAGCCGGCCTTTCTCATCCAGGCGGGGCGTGTGAGTACCGAGAAACACCGGCCTCACCTCCCCAGTCCCCCACCTGCGGTACGCAGTGCGGCCACTCCTGCCCCACCGCGCACCACTGTACTCCACTATCCCCCACGGTCAATGACGGAAACCCGGTTAATCGGACGCGACCGCGAAGGAATTTCGAGGTCAGAAGGGTGGAGCAGAGTGGAGTAGCCGGTCTCAGCGGGATCCGGGGGCACCCCCAGGAAGGGCCAGGCGTGACATCGCGCCCGGACGGCCCCAGGGGGGCCAGCGGCGCGCGCCGGCAATTCGTCTCAACGGCGTACCAAGCCGGTCTCAGAATCGTGCGGGAGCCGCTCAGCGACGTAATGTCTGATCAGCTAACCTCCTGCGCGATCGACCAATGATGGCGCGGAGCGCATTGATGCGAGGAGGACACGTGATTGTCGAGACGGGGCAGCACGGCGAGCGGGAGCTTCGAGGAACTGGTCGGTGTCGCCCGCCGCGTCAGCGCCACCGTGGAGAGCGTCATTTCCGGCAAGCCAGAGGCGATCCGGCTCGCTCTCACCGTCCTGCTAGCCGAGGGGCACGTGCTGATCGAGGACGTTCCGGGCGTCGGCAAGACGCTTCTCGCCAAGGCGCTGGCCCGGTCGATTGACTGCTCGGTGCGGCGCGTGCAGTTCACGCCTGACTTGCTGCCCAGCGACCTCACCGGGGTGAGTGCCTACAACCAGGAGATCCGCGAATTCGAATTCAAGCCCGGGCCTATCTTCGCGAACATCGTGCTGGGCGATGAGATCAACCGCGCCTCGCCGAAGACGCAGTCAGCGCTGCTGGAATGCATGGAGGAGCGCCAGGTCACGGTGGACGGCGCGACGTATCAGCTCGAGCCGCCGTTCATGGTCATCGCCACGCAGAATCCGGTGGAGATGGAGGGCACTTACCCGCTGCCGGAGGCCCAGCGGGACCGGTTCACCGCGCGTATCGCCATCGGCTATCCGGATTCATCGGCCGAGCTGGCCATGCTGGACTCGCACGGATCGGCCTCGCCTCTTGATGACCTCAAGCCCGCCGCGCACGCCAGCGACGTGCGGGCCCTGGTGGCCGCCGTGCGCCAGATTCACGTGGCGCAGGAAATAAAGCGCTACATCATCAGCCTGGTCACCGCCACCCGGAACTCGCGCGAGCTCCGGCTCGGCGCGTCGCCGCGGGCCGCCCTGCACCTGCTCCGGGCTAGCCGAGCCTATGCCGCGCTCGACGGGCGCGATTTCGTGATACCAGATGACGTGCAGCGCCTGGCCGGCCCGGTGCTGGCGCACCGGCTGCTGCCGACGGCCGAGGCGATCGTGGGCCAGGAGATGCCGGAGCAGGTACTGGCCGCCATCGTGAGCAGGCTGCCGCTGCCGGCCAGGTAAGGCCGCCTGATCCGGCCGCAGCACTAGGCCGGTCACTGAGCCGGGAATAGATTGGGACACGGCGCCGGCAGAAAGGATCGGAATGCGATCCATGCTCAGGGGGCTGACGACCCGGGGCACGTCATTCCTGGCCGCAGGAATCGCGGCCATGCTGGCCGGCCTGGTGCTCGGCGAGCGGCCGCTGCTGAGCATCGGCGTGGTGCTGGCCGTGCTGCCGCTGCTCGCCACGCTGGCGGCCAGCCGGGCACGGTACCGGCTGAGCTGCGTCCGGTTCATCAGCCCGGCCCGCATTCCGGCTGGCCAGACGGCCAGGGTGACCCTCCGCCTGGAGAACGTCTCCAGACTGCCCACGTCGCTGATGCTGGCCGAGGACACCGTCCCCTACTCGCTGGGAACCCGGCCGCGGTACGTGCTGAACGGAATCGAGCGTGGCGGCGTTCGCCAGCTCAGCTATCCCATCCGGTCCGATCTGCGCGGCAAGTTCGAGATCGGGCCGCTGGAAATCCGGATCACCGACGCGTTCGGCGTGGCCGAGCTCGGCCGGTCCTTCTCCGCTCGCACCACCCTGGTGGTGACCCCGCGGGTGGTGCCGCTGGCCCGGACCGCCGTCAGCCGCAGCTGGGTCGGCGACGGGGACGGCAGGACCCGCGCGACCACGGCGGCCGGCGAGGACGACGCCATCCCGCGTGCCTACCGGGACGGTGACGAGCTCCGGCGAGTGCACTGGCGCTCCACCGCGCGGTACGGCGAGCTCATGGTGCGGCGGGAAGAGCAGCGCTGGAAGAACCGCGCCCTGCTGCTGCTCGACACGCGGCGGCTGGCGCATGCCGGCAGCGGCGCCACGTCGTCGTTCGAGTACGCGGTCAGCGCCGCCGCATCCATGGGCGTGCACATGGCGGGCGAGGGCCTGGAGGGCCAGCTGGTCACCGATGCCGGGCCGATCGCGAGTGCCGGCATCTTCGAGGACGTGCTGCTCGACTCGCTGGCCGTGATCAAGCCATCGGCCGGCCGCGACCTGGCTCGCGGCCTGGCCGCGCTGCGGGCCGACAGCGGCCTGATCGTGGCCATCGCCGGCCTGTCGGCCGGCGAGGCCCGCCAGCTGGCTGCGTGCCGGCGCGAGGGATGCCAGGCGATTGCCCTGCTGCTCGCGGTCTCCACCTGGGCTGACACCAGCCGCGCGGGCGACCGGCAGCCGGGCCCCGAGGGCAGGCCAGGACAGGCCGCCTGCGAGGAGACCGCTGCCGCGAGCGCGGTGCTGCGCGCCGCGGGCTGGCGGGTCATCTCGATCGAGGCCGGCACCGCCCTGGAGGCCGCCTGGCAGCGGCTGCCCGGCTTCCCGGACCTGCCGGCCGCGCACGCATCAGCAGCGCAGCCGGGGGCGGTGCGATGAATCACCGGCTTACTATCACCGCCGGCCTGGCCGTCGTCCTGGCGTCGCTGTCGATATTCGCGGTCATCCAGGGCATCGGCTGGTTCTATGCCGGCATCGGCGCGGTGATCGCCGTCGCGGCGGCCGGAACGGCCACCCGGCTATCGGCCGTCCCGGCCGCGATCTGGGCCACCATCCTGACCGCGCTGGCCGTGGTGCCCTTGCTGTCCGGGCCCGCGTGGCCGGCCCGGCTGGGCGGCCTCGCCCTGGTGGCCATCGTCGCCGCCAGCGCGAGCAGGCAGCGGATCCTGCCGGTCATCGCGCATGCGGCCAGCTACCTGGCCGCGCTGCTCGTCTACCTCAACCTCGTGTACGCGGGACCGGAGTCCCTGGCCAGGCTCGTGCCCAGCGCCCGGTCGCTGCGGTATCTCGGCACGCTCATCAGCCAGGGCGGCGATGAGCGGGCCTACTCGCCTCCGGTGCCGGGCCACCCTGGCGTGGGCTTGCTCGCGGCGGGCGGCATCGGCGTGATCGCCATCATCGTTGACCTGCTCGCGGTGCGGATGCGCAGGCCCGCGATCGCTGGCCTGCCCCTGCTCGTGCTGTTCAGCGTCCCCGTCGCCACCAACGTCAAGGACGCCGGCCTGGGCGAGGCGATCGCGTTCTGCCTCGGCATCAGCGGCTATCTCGCGCTGCTGTCGGCCGACGGACGGGAGCGGCTGCGGCTGTGGGGACGGCTGGTGACCTTCTGGCCGTCGGGCACGGACGACCGGACCGGCCAGAGCCCGGACACCCGGGCGCTCGCGGTCTCAGGCCGCCGCATCGGCATGGCCGCGGTCGGCCTCGGCCTCATCGTCCCGCTGCTGCTGCCAGGGCTGAAGATCCATGACCTGTTCGCGACCAGGGGCAGCGGACAGCGGTCCGGCTGCTGCGCCCCCAGCCTGCCCCAGCCCCTGGTTCAGATGCAGGGCATGCTGCACGACTCGCCCGCCGAGCAGGTGCTGTCCTACACCACCACTGCCTCGGACCCTGATCAGCAGTACCTGCAGGTCTACGTCCTCAATTACGACAGCGCCAGCGGCCAGTGGACGCAGCAGAAAGCGGGGAACACCGTCCAGGTCGGCTCGGGCCCCCTTGCCCCGCCGCCCGGGCAGACCGGCAGGATCGGGTATATAACCGTCCGGACCCGCATCACCATGGACCAGGTCACCGGCTACGGCGGCGAGACCAGCTACCTGCCGCTCCCCTACGCGCCCACGGCCGTGCACGTCACTGGCCCCGGCTGGCAGGAGTCCCGGTCAACCCTGGTAGTGAGCGGGAACCAGGCACTGTCCCGGCTGGGCTACTCGGTGACCAGCAAGGAGCCAGATCCGGCGGCCGGGCAGCTCGATCCTCATGGCCGGGTGCCCGCCGCCATCTCGCGCGCTGACGCGGGCTACTCCGGCGCGGATCGCCGCGAGCTGACGGTCATCGCGGAGCAGGCCGTTCGCGGCGCGGCCACGCCGCTGGAGCAGGCCACGGACCTGCAGGACTGGCTCGCGCAGACCGGGGGGTTCACATACAGCGTCAGCACCAGCCTGCCGAACTCGGCGGGCGGGCTTGTGCGGTTCCTGACCGAGGTCAGGCGGGGGGACTGCCAGCAGTTCTCCTTCGCCATGGCGATCCTGGCCAGGCTCATCGGCATCCCCTCCCGGGTAGCGGTGGGATTCACCGCGGGCAGGCAGCAGAAGGACGGCCGCTGGCTGGTGACGACCGAGGACGCGCATGCCTGGCCGGAGCTGTACCTGGCCGGCGCCGGCTGGCTGCGGTTCGAGCCGACGCCGGCGGGCAGCGCCGTCGGCCAGGGCACCGCGTCAGCTCCGATCTACGCGGCGGTGCCTCCGCCCGACTATCGCGGCTCATCGCCCGGCTCGGCGCCGCAGTCCACCTCGCGGGCGGGCAAGGCGGCGCCGCACGCGGGGGCTGCGGGCCGGCTGCACCAGTTCGAGCAGGGTCGCGGCGCGGCCGCCGTGCCGCGATCCGGCCGCCGCGGCGGCGGCTTCCCCTGGCTGCCGGTGGCGGCCTGCCTGATCGCGGCGCTGGCCATAACCCCCCGGCTGGTCAGGTCCGGCACCCGGCGGATGCGCTGGCGCGCCGCCCGCGGGGACGCCGACCTGGCCCGGGCGGCCTGGCGGGAGCTGCAGGATGACCTGGCTGACTACGGCATCGCCCTGCGGCCGAGCGAGTCCGCCCGCGCGGCCGCCGCGCGGGTCGGGGCGGACGCCAGCCTGGATGACGCGGCCCTTGCGGCGCTCCGGCACATCGCCGCCGCCGAGGAGCGGGCACGCTACGCCCGAGCGCCGCTGGCAGGCGGCTCGCTGCGGGCTGAGGTGGCGCTCGTCCGCCGGGCGCTGGCCAGGAATGCCAGCTGGCCGGAGCGGCTGCGGGCCCTGCTCATGCCCCCGTCCACGCTGGACCCGGTGCACTCGGGCATCCGGCAGCTAGCGGACATCTTCGGGTGGCTCGATGCGGCGGCGTTCCGGCTACGGCGACGCGGGCCCGCCGTACCCGCCCGGCGGGCAGGCTAACGGGCCGGCTCGCGGCAGGCTAGCGGCCGCCTTCCTGGCGCCGCCGCCAGCGCTCCTCCAGCCGCTCCATCATGCTCATGCCCGATGCCTTGCTGCCCCTGCGCTCCCTGCCGCCTCTGCGTTCCCTGGCCCTGGCCGGCCCGCGGCCGGTGGCCGTGCCGGTCATGTGACGGTAACTGGTGACGGCCCACATGCTGCAGGCCAGCATCACCACGAAGCCCGCGACGCCCATCCAGGGGTCATTGGTAGCCACTCCGGCCAGCAGCAGGCCCACGCCAATCAGGAAGCCGAGTGCAGCCCGGATGACCCGCCGCCGGTAGTGCACGCGCGGGTCGGTGACCCGCACGGCCCGGGCGAACCGCGGGTGCTCGGCGTAGAGCGCCTGCTCAATCTGCTCGAGCTGGCGCTGCTCGTGCTCAGACAGCGGCACGGTGCCTCCCATGGACTCACGCAAAACGGGCTCGACGACCATCGCCACACGGCCTGGCTTACAGCCAGAATACGAGGGTCAGCGCGTCATGTGGAAGGGTACACGGCAGCACGGAGCCAAGATGCACCGCGCCGCTGCGCTCGGTGTCACTTCAGTCACGCAAACACACCCCAGCAGCATGGCGGTCCGGGTACCCGGCGCACCGCACGCCGGGCCAGGCCCGGCTGCTAGCCGCCCTGGCCGGGATCCTCGACCAGCGCGGCCGGCCGGATCGCGTCCGCGCCGAAGCGGCTGGCGATGCGGTCCACCGTGCGCTCGGCCTCGCGCCAGGGTGCGGGAGGCGGCCCGAAGGCCAGCTGGGTGGCCACGCCGGTCTCCCCCACCAGGCCGGTGGCGCGGACCCCGACCAGCCGCAGCCGGGCGCCGGCGTCCAGGCCGGCCGAGCGGTACAGCTCGCATGCGGTGGCGTAGATCCGCTGCGTGACGTTGGTGGGCTCCGGCAGGGTGCGAGAGCGCGTCATGGTGGTGAAGTCGGCGAGCCGCAGCTTGATCACGATGGTCCGGGCCGCGCAGCCGGCCGACCTCAGGCTGCGGGCCGTCCGGCCGGAGAGCCGGAGCAGCTCGCGCCGGATTCGCTCGGGATCAGTGACATCCACGTCAAATGTCTCTTCCGCGCCCACGCTCTTCTCCGCCGTCTCCGGCGTCACCCGGCGGCTGTCCCGGCCCTGGGCCAGCGCGGTCAGGTGCTCCGCGCTGGCCCGGCCGAGGGCTCCCGCCAGCGCCGCGGGCGGGGCGGCGGCCAGATCGCCGACCGTGCGCAGCCCGAGCCTGGTCAGTGCCTGGCAGGTCCGTTCCCCCACCCCCCACAGTGCCGATACCGGCAGCGGATGCAGGAAGTCCAGCGTCCCGGCGGCAGGCACGACGAGCAGGCCGTCGGGCTTGCAGTGCACCGACGCGAGCTTGGCGAGGAACTTGTTCACGGCGATCCCGACCGAGCAGGTGATGCCCTGCTGGTCGGCAACCTGCTGCCGGATCAGCTGCCCGATGCGAGTCGGCGTTCCCAGCCGCCGCCGCGCCCCGGCCACATCGAGAAACGCCTCATCCAGCGACAGCGGCTCGACGGCGGGCGTCACGCCGCGGAAGATCGCCATCACTTCCCGCGAGACGGCTCCGTACAGGCCGTGCCGGGGCGCGATGACAACGGCCTGCGGGCACAGCCGGCGCGCCCGCGCCATCGGCATGGCCGAGCGGACTCCCGCGGCCCTGGCCTCGTAAGTCGCCGAGAGCACGACGCTGCGGCCGGTGGCATGGCCGACGATCACGGGCCTGGCCAGCTCGGGCCGGTCCCGGATCTCGACGCTGGCGTAGAAGGCGTCCATGTCCACGTGCAGGATGGTGCAGCCCGTGTCATCGGCAGCAGCCGGCGGACGCCCGCTCGCTCCCGCCGCCATCACGTGGCCTCCTCAAGCCCGCCTGCGCTGCCGCCGCCTGCCGCCGTCGCCCGCCTTGACTGTAACGGCTGGCCCTGACAGTCGCGGCGCTACGGGAGCGCGAGCCCCGGCTTGAGTTCCAGCAGCCGGGCGAGCAGGCCGTTGACGAAGCCCGGCGACCCCTCCGTGGACAGATCCCTGGCCAGCGCGACCGCCTCGCTGACGGCGACAGCATCGGGCACGTCCTGCGCCCAGAGCAGCTCATACGTGCCGATGCGCAGGATGTTCCTGTCCACGGCCGGCATGCGCTCCAGCGTCCAGCCGGTCGCGTGCGCCGCGAGCAGCTCGTCGATCTGCCCGCGATGCGCCTGCACCCCGCGGACCAGCTCGGCCGCATAGGGGGAGATCGGCGGGCTGGCGGCCGCTGCCCGCGCGGCGAGCACGTCGAGTACGGGCTCGCCCCTGATCTCTGCCTCGAACAGCACATCGAGCGCCCGCTTGCGGGCCTTACTGCGGGCGGCCATGGCTACCGGCAGCGCGACCTCGCCGCGACCCCGCTCTCACGCCCGGCCGAGATAGTCGCCGGTCCGGGTATCGACCCTGATCTTCTCGCCGGTGGTGATGAAGAGCGGAACCTGGATCTGCGCCCCGGTCTCCAGCGTGGCCGGCTTGGTCCCGCCGGTCGACCGGTCACCCTGCAGGCCAGGATCGGTCTGGCTGACCGTGAGCTCCACGGCCGCCGGGAGCTCCACGTACAGCGGCATCCCTTCGTTGAAGGCGATCACCGCGGTCTGCTCCTTGAGCAGGTAGCTCGCCGCGTCACCGACCGTCTCCGCCGGGATGTGCGGCTGGTCGTAGTCCTGGGTGTCCATGAAGACGAAGTCGTCGCCCTCGCGGTAGAGGTACTGCATCTCCCGCTTGTCGACGTTGGCTACCTCCACCCGGACGCCGGCGTTGAAGGTCCGGTCAACGACCTTGCCGGACAGCACGTTCTTCAGCTTGGTGCGCACGAAGGCGCCGCCCTTGCCCGGCTTGACGTGCTGGAAATCGACGACGTTCCAGAGCTGACCGTCGATGTTGAGTGTCATGCCGTTCTTGAGGTCGTTCGTGGTGGCCACGTCAGTCTCTCTCCCGCACGCGCGCGAAGCCGCAGCGCCCCGTCACAGGACGAGCAGCTCCCTGGTGGTGGTGGTCAGCAACTCGGCTGATCCCGTCGCCCCGGAGCCCTCGCGAACGACCAGAGTGTCTTCGACCCTGACGCCGCCCTGGCCGGGCAGGTAGATCCCGGGCTCGACGGTGACGGGAACCCGGTCCACGAGTGTACCCGTCCCCCCGGAGGAGATGATCGGCGCCTCATGCACCTCCAGCCCGACACCGTGGCCGAGGCCGTGCTGGAAATGCCCGCCATGCCCGGCGGCGGCGATCAGGTCCCGTGCGGCCGCATCGACTGCCGCGATGCCGGCGCCGGGCGTCGCGGCCGCTACGCCCGCCCGCTGGGCGTCCGCCACCAGCTGGTAGAGCTCTCGCTGCCAGGCCTCGGGGTGCCCGAGCGCCACCGTGCGGGTCATGTCCGCGTGATAGCCGCCGCACCTGGCCCCGCAGTCGATGGTGATCAGGTCGCCTGGCTCGAAGGCACGGTCACCGGGCACGTGATGCGGGATGGCCCCGTTCGGGCCGCTGGCCACGATGGTGCCGAAGGCCGGGGCCTCCGCGCCCCGGTCGACCATGGCCCGCTCCAGCAGGACAGCCAGCTCCCGCTCGGTCCGGCCGGGCGTGATGGCGGCCAGGATGTCGCCGAAGGCCTGGTCGGTGATGGCGCAGGCCCTGGCCAGCTGGGCGATCTCGGTCTCGTCCTTGACCATCCGGAGTTCCTCGACCACCCGGCCGAGCGGGACGAGCAGCGGGGCATCCGGCAGTGCGGCGAGTTCCTGGTACCGCTCGACCGTCATCTCGTGTGTCTCGACGGCCAGGGTCCGCACCCCGCGCTCGGCCGCGGCGCGCGCGAGCGCCGGCTTCACCGAGTGGCTGATCAGCAGCTCGATGCCGCCGCAATCACGTTCCGCCGCCCCGGCGTAGCGGGAGTCGGTGGCCAGCACGGCCGGCCCATCGGCCGGGACCAGGACGGCGGCGTTCGAGCTGACCAGGCCGGTCAGGTACCGCACATTGGCCGGACTGGTCACCAGCGCGGCATCGGCACCGGCCGCAGCGACCCGCCGCTGCGCCCGCAAGCGGCGGCCGGCCTTCTTTTTCACCATGATCCGACTGTACGGGGCGAAGCGCCGGGCCGTCCCGCCAGCACTGGACAGATAGTATGCGCACAGATAATATGCACGCATGACAACTACGCAGCCAGCGTTCAGCTACACGCACGTCGCCGAGGCCGACGTTCCGGCCGCCGCCATCTGGGCTCTGTACGAGGACGTTAGCACGTGGCCGCAGTGGGACAGGCAGGCCGAGGTGATCACCAGGAACGGCCCGTTCGCAGCCGGATCGACGGGCACGATGAAGTTCACCGGCCAGGATCCCCTGCCCTACCGGCTGATCAAGGTCGAGCCGCAGCGCGAGTTCGTCGATGAGACGCCAGTCGCCGGCCTCGTCGTCCGTGTCTCGCACCGGCTGGAGCCGCTGCCCGGCGGGGGGCTGCGGATTACCTACGCGGCGCAGATCGACGGACCCGCCGGCCAGGCCGCCCGGATCGGCCCGATGATCACCGCCGACTTCCCGCAGACGGTCGCGGCGCTGATCGCCCTGGCCGCCGGGCGCGGGGCATAGGCCATTGCCTGCCTCCCGTCACTCCGCTCCCGAGCAGAGCCCCGGCTTCCTGCTCTGGCGCGTCACCCTGTCCTGGCAGCGGCAGATGCGCGCGGCGCTGGCCAGGCACGACCTGACGCACGTGCAGTTCGTCCTGCTGGCCTCGCTCTGGTGGCTGCAGGAGCACGGCGGCGGGCCGCCCACCCAGGCAGGACTCGCCGAGCACGCGGGCACCGAGGAGATGATGACCAGCCAGGTCCTGCGCAGGCTCGCGGCGCGCGGGCTGCTGCGGCGCGACCCCGATCCAGCCGACGGCCGGGCCCGGCGACTGGGGCTCACCCCGGCCGGCCGCGAGCTGCTGTCCGGCGCCCTGGCCGACGTGGAGGCAGCTGACGACGCCTACTTCGCGGCCCTCGGGCCCGGCCGGACGGCTTTCACCGCGGCGCTGGCCACGCTGACCAGCGCGCCGCGCTGAGCTGGCCGCTCAGCTTGCGGCCTGCCTCAGCGGGCGGGCTGCTGAGCCGGCGGGGACTCCTCGTCCCCGATGATGAGGCCGCCGCCCCGGCTCCAGGTGAGATACCGCCAGGACAGGTTGACGAGCGCCGACAGGCGGTTGCGGTTGCCCAGCAGCGTCACCAGGTGCAGGGCCAGCCAGACGAGCCACGCGAGCGTGCCGCGCAGCCGGATTCCGCGCGGCAGCTGGACGACCGCCGAGCGGTGCCCGATCGTCGCCATCGTCCCCTTGTCGTGATAGCGGAACGGGATCGTCGGCTGGCCGGCCATCAGCCGCCGGATCTGCCCGGCCGCGTGCCGTCCCTCCTGGATGGCCGGCTGGGCCAGCTGGGCGACCGGGTCGTCGCCCTGGACGGCCACGTCGCCGACGGCAAAGATCCGGTCCTGTCCCTCTACCCGCAGGTCCTGGCCTACGGCGTAGCGGCCGCCACGGCCGCGCGGCAGCGCGGGGCCCGCATCAGCCGGCCCGGTCACGCCCGCCGCCCACACGGTGACGTTGCTGCGCAGCGACGTGCCGTCACCGAGCAGGACCCGGCCGGCGGAGACCTCCTTGATAGCCGCCCCGAGCCGCACTTCCACCCCGCGGTCGATCAGCTGCTGCCGGGCATACTCACGCAGCCCCGGCTGGAACGGCGCTATCAGCGCGTCACCCTGCTCGATCAGCCGGACGTGCACGGCCGACGGGTCAACCTCGGGGAAGGACGCCGGCAGGGCGATGTTGCGGGTCGGCCAGCGTCCCGGCCAGCTCCACGCCGGTGGCGCCGCCGCCGACGACCGTGATGGCCAGGTCCCCGCCCGACTGCCTGGTGCTGCGCTGTTCCAGCTCGGTCATCAGCCGGTCTCGCAGCCGGACTGCGTCCTTGCGGGTGTACAGGCTCATGCTGTGCTCCGCCGCGCCCGGCACGCCGAAAAAGGCGGCGGCCACGCCCGTGGCCAGGATCAGGTAGTCGTAACGGAGCTTGCCGCCATCGGCCAGCAGCACGCTGGCTGCCGCCTCGTCGATCCCGGCCAGCTCACCCTTGCGGAACCTGGCCCCGGCCTTGCGGGCCGCCGCCCACAGCGGGTAGGCGACGTTGGAGGACGTGAGGCCGGCCGTCGCCACCTGGTAGAGCAGCGGCTGGAAGGTGCTGTAGACGTTACGGTCCACCAGCGTCACGCTGATGCCGGTGCCGGCCAGCGCGTTCAGCGCGGCCAGGCCGCCGAAGCCGCCGCCGATGATGACCACCGCCGCGGCGCCCGCTGGCTGACTTCTCATTTTCTTCCGGCGCATATCACTCCTTCGGCCGACCCGCCCGGCTCGCCGGTACTACCGGTGCAGCCTGCCCGGACAGCCGCCAGCCCGGTAGTGGCGCCGGGCTGGCGACAGCTCCGCGCGCCCTGCTCGAATCGCAGCGCAGCGACCGCGATGTTTATTTCGTTCCGGTCGGGCATACCCCCGACCGCGTCCGGGACCCCCACCGGATGACTGAGGAGGCAGACTCGTGACGGCGATGACACTAAGCGCAGCCGCTACCCCATCGGTATCGGAACTGACCTGCAGCGACGACAGGGAGCTGCTGACGCTGATCCGGGACCAGCCACGAGGCAGCAGCCTTCGCGCGGCGGCCTGCGAGATCCTGGTCAGCCGCTACCAGTCACTGGTCCGGTCGTGCGCGCGGAAGTACCTGGGCAGTCCTGAATCGGCGGATGAGCTGATGCAGGTGGGTTACGTCGGGCTGATGAAGGCCATCAACCGGTTCGACCCGGAGATCGGCACCAGCCTCGGGCCGTACGCGCTGGCCTGCGTGAGCGGCGAGATCAAGCGGCACTTCCGAGATAAGAGATGGCAGGTCCATGTCCAGCGGTCCACCCAGGAGCTGCTGCTGGAGCTGCGCAAGGTAGCCGCGGAGCTGACCCAGGAATTGGGCCGGACGCCGACGGATGCCGAGATCGCCGAGCACATGCGGGTCAGCCTGACCGACATCGAGGCAGCCAGGCGCGCCGACTTCGGCTTCTCCGCCTGGTCGCTGGACGCGCCCGTCACCGGCGAGGCGGAATCGGGCAGCCTGGCCGAGCTGCTCGGCGAGGAGGACCCCGGAGTCGAGCGCGCGCTGGACATGGAGGCTCTGGCCGCGCACTGGCGAGAGCTGCCCCAGCGGCAGCAGCGCATCCTGCTGCTGCGGTTCTACGGGAACATGACCCAGGCCGAGATCGGCGAGCGGCTCGGGCTGTCCCAGATGCATGTGTCGCGGCTCATCGCGCAGTCGCTCAGCTACCTGCGTGAGCGGCTGCTGGATCCCGGGCAGCCCGCGGATATCGGGGAGTCATGAGAGCTACCACCTGCCTGACCCTGCTGGCCGCCGGCGCCATCGCCGCCTTCGCCGTGCATCTGCCGACTTTCCCGGTCAATATGCAGGTGGCCGGCCTGATCCTGATGGCGACGGGGATCGTCGGCTTCTTCGTGCCCGCGCGGCCGTCGGAGTGGGTGGCGCCGGAGTGGATGCGGCGCCGGATCCTCGTGCACGGGGACCTGCACGGGGACCTGCACGGGGACCTGCACGGGGACCTGAACGGCGGCGATCCGGCCGGGCAGGACGGCCTCGATGACGACGACAAGCGCTATCCCTCCTACCTCTGGCAGGACCCGGCCGTCCTGGCCGCCCAGGTTCTCGGCGACATCGAGGCCGCGGCAGCGGCCAGGCGCGCGGCCGGGCGCCCCCGGCCCCAGCCCGGCGGCCGCCGGCCGGACCTCAGGCTGGCTGGTCCCGGCCCGGCCGAGGTCGCCCCGGCCAGCCGCCGGCTGACGTCGGTCAAGCCGCCCGAGGAGGACCGCCAGGCGGGCACCGGCTAGCCGGCCGCCGCGTCACCGCCTGAGCTGGCCCGCCCGGCGTCGCAGCTGACGCCCGGCGGGCCATTCATGTGCCCGCCATTCATGGGCCAGCCCGTCATGCGCCAGCCCGTGGCGGGCTGGCGCGGTCCTGGCGCGACTCCCGTCCCCTGCCGTGCCGGGCCTGTGACCTGGGTCACAGCAAATGGGCCGGCCGCCTGCTTGACGATGCGCGAAATTCGGCTATGGTCTTCCTAGCGGTGTCTACGACGCAGGCACGCCACTCACGCCGTCACGGTGTGGTTGTGGAAGGTGCCTGCATCTTTTTTTGCCCATTCGGGCGCACGCAGTAGGCCGCACACCCCCCGCCTTCTCCATGACCCCTTCGTGATCGTCGTGCCGGATCTCGAAGGAGACAACGTCATGAGGATTGCCCTAGTTACTGGTCATGCTGCTCCGTCGCCTGCAGGCCCCGCGGCCGCCGCCCCCGCCGACCCGCGCGAGCAGGCCGTGAAAGTGGCCGCACTGGCCGGCACGCTTGTCCGCCTGGGCCACCAGGTGACGGTTTATGCCCGCAAGGACTCCGCCGATCGCCCGCGTGCCTCCAGCGTGGCCGGAGTGCGGTTTGAGTACGTGCCGGCCGGCCCCGAGGCGCCGCTGGGGCAGGACAAGCTGCTGCCGCAGCTCGGTGCGTTCAGCGCCGGGCTCGCGGAGCGCTGGCAGCAGCGCCCCCCGGATGTCGTGCACGCGCATTTCTGGACCAGTGGCCTGGCGGCTCTCGCGGCCACTCGTGGCACCAGCATTCCGGTTGTGCAGAGCTTCCACTCCCTGGGCGCGGCCGACCGACGGCGTCAGGCCGTGGTCTGTGAGGACGCAGCCGTGCGGATCCGGCTGGAGCGCCTGATCGGGCGCAACGTGCGCAAGGTTGTCGCCGCCTCCTCCGCCGAGGTCGCCGATCTGGCTGGCCAGGGCGTGCCGCGGACCTCCATCGCCGTGGTACCGGCCGGCGTGGACACCAGCAGGTTCGGGCCTACCGGCCCGGTCGCGCGGCGCGGCAAGCGGCCGCGCCTGCTGGCCGCCGCCCCCGAGGGAACCGGGCACGGGCTGGACACGGTGATCAGGGCACTGGCCGCGGTCCCCGACGCGGAGCTGCTGATCGTCGGCGGCCCGCCGCGCGATGAGCTCGGCGCCGACCCGGTGCTGCACCAGCTCGCCCGGCTTGCCCAGCGCCTGCAGGTGGTGACGAGCCGGCTGCTGTTCACCGGTCAGGTCAGCCAGGCCCGGATGCCGGCCCTGCTGCGCTCCGCCGACCTGTTCGTGCACCTGGCCAGCTACGAGCCGACCGAGATTCAGCCGCTCGAGGCCATGGCCTGCGGGACTCCGGTCATCGCGGGCGCGGGCGGCGCGGACGAGGACGCCGTTGTCGACGGCTCCACCGGCGCGCTGATCCCCCGCGACGACCCGGCGGCGCTCGCCCGCCGGATCCGCCAGCTGCTCGGCAGCCCGATGCTGCTCGAGGGCTGCGGCATCGCGGCCGCTGACCGGGCCAGGAGCAGGTACTCCTGGGAGCGCGTCGGCCAGGAGACGCTGGCCGTCTACGACGGCTCCCGTCAGCAGCTCGCAGCCTGAGCTGGGCGCGTGACCGGGGCCATCCCCCTCCCCCGCTCAGGTCACGCGTCCAGCTCCCGCCACGTCCTGGAGTCCGGCCGGGTCCCCCGTAACCGGCCGGGCACAGTGCTGCCCGGATCAGGTCACGAGGCCCGGCCCCGGCTGACAGCCGGGCCAGCCGAATCCCCGGCGGCCGCCGGGCTGTCTCAGGCGGCTATCTCGCGGATCTGCTCGATCAGCGCGACGCGCTCGGCGTGGGTCGGCGCGATCGGCGTCACGTTCAGGGTGGTGACGCCGGACTCTCGCATGGCCGCGACCCGCTCGGCGACATGGCCTCTCGGTCCGACCAGTGAGATCCCGGCCAGCAGCGACTCCGGCACCAGTGCGGCCGCCTCGTCCTTGCGCCCGGCCAGGTAAGCATCCTGGATGGCGAGGGCTTCCTGCTCATAGCCGTACCGCGACACCAGCTTGGTGTAGAAGTTCTGCCCTCTGGCCCCCATCCCGCCGATGTACAGGGCCAGCATGGGCCGGTGCAGGTCCAGCACGCCGCCGGTATCCTCGCCGATCGCCAGCGAGGTATGCGCGAAGACGTCCAGCGGCCCGAGCGAGGGGTCGCGCTTCGCCGTGCCGGCCGCCAGGGGCCCCGCCCACTGCCCGGCCGCCTTCTCCGGGAGGTAGAAGATCGGCTCCCAGCCCTCGGCGAGCTCGGCGGCCATCTCGACGTTCTTCGGGCCGATGGCCGCCACCACGATGGGGATGCGATCGCGGACCGGGTGATTGATCAGCTTGAGTGCCTTGCCCAGGCCTGTCCCCTGATCAGCGGGCAGCGGGATGGTGTAATGCTTCCCGGCGTACTCCAGCCGCTCGCGCCGCCACACCGTGCGGCAGATCTCGATCACCTCGCGGGTCCGGCCGATGGGCGCGTCGTAGGGGACGCCGTGCCAGCCCTCGATCACCTGCGGGCCCGACGCCCCGATCCCCAGCACGAAGCGGCCGCCGGAGACATAATCCAGCCCGGCCGCCGTCATCGCGGTCAGCGTCGGGGTCCGTGAGTACAGCTGCAGGATGCCCGAGGCCAGCTGCAGCCGCTCGGTCCTGGCGGCCAGGTAGCCAAGCTGGCTGACCGCGTCGAAGCTGTAGGCCTCCGGCACGAACACGATGTCCAGCCCGGCCTTCTCGTAGTCGGCCAGCTCCGCCACGGTCTCCCTGAAGCCGCCGGAGTAATTCAGTGCCATCCCGATGCGCATGTGGCCTGTACCTTCCGCGCCGTGCGGCGCCGTGGCGGCCAGGCGGCAGCTCGCCGACGGGGCCGTTTCGTGACTCAGGATGAAATCGTAACGTCGGGCCGGGGGGCGCCCCAGCCCCGGCAGGACCCGGCCAGCCGCCTCAGGCCTGCGCGGGCTCGATCAGCGACGCGACCGCGCGGAGGGCCAGCAGGTACGACAGCAGGCCGAAGCCGGCCACCGTGCCGTCGGCCACCCCGGCGACCACCGAGGTATGCCGGAATCCCTCGCGGGCAGCGGGATTAGACAGGTGCACTTCCACCAGCGGGGCCGTCCGCATGGCGAGCGCGTCACGCAGCGCGTAGGAGTAGTGCGTGAACGCGGCGGGGTTGAGCACCACGGGGCGCTGGCGCTCGATGGCCTCGTGCACCCAGCTGATCAGCTCGGCCTCGTCGTTGGTCTGCCGGAAATCCACCTGCAGGCCGAGCTCACGGCCGAGCGCCGCGCAGGCATCGGCCACGTCCTGCAGCGTCGCGGTCCCGTAGACGTCGGGCTCGCGGGCACCGAGCCTGGACAGGTTCGGGCCGTTCAGCACCAGCACCGTCGTCATGGCTCAGCTCACCTCCGCGTAGGCACGCTCCAGCAGTTCCTCGGGCGGATCGGCCAGGATGCCCGGCCGGGCCAGCCCGTCGAGGACGACCAGCCGCAGCCGGGCCGCCCTGTTCTTCTTGTCCATCGTCATCGCGTCCCGCAGCTGCGGCCAGGCGCCCGGCCGGTAGCGGGTGGGCAGGCCGACCCCGGCCAGGACGGCCCGGTGCCGCTCCGCCGTCGCGGCGTCGAGCCGCCCGGCGAGCCGGGCCACCGCGGCCGCGTAGGTCATGCCGATCGCCACCGCCTCGCCGTGGCGCATGGTGTACCCCTCCGCCCGCTCGATGGCATGCCCGAGCGTGTGCCCGTAATTGAGGATCTCCCGCAGTCCGGCCTCGCGCAGGTCGGCCGACACCACCGCCGCCTTCATGGCGACCGCCCGCTGCACCAGCTCAGGCTCGTGCGGGCCGCCGGGCCGGGCCGCGGCCGCCGGGTCAGCCTCGATGAACTGCAAGATCACCGGGTCGGCGATAAAGCCCGCCTTGATCACCTCGGCCAGCCCGCTGGCGTACTCAGCGGGCGGCAGGGTCCGCAGCACCGTCAGGTCGGCCAGCACGCCGGCCGGCGGGTAGAACGCCCCCACCAGGTTCTTCCCGGCCGCCACGTTAATGGCGGTCTTGCCGCCGATAGCCGCGTCCGCCATGGCCAGCAGGGTGGTGGGCACGAGGATCACGCGGATGCCGCGTAGCCAGGTCGCCGCGGCGAAGCCCGCCACATCCGTCACCGCCCCGCCGCCGACCGCGACGATCGCATCGCCGCGGCCGATCCCGCGATCGGCCAGCCGTTCCCACAGCCGGGTCAGCACGCCGATCTCCTTGGCTGCCTCGCCGTCAGGGACTTCCTGCGCCGCCGCCGCGTAGCCGGCCTCGCCGAGCAGCTGGCAGGCGCGCTCGGCAACCCCGGCCACGCTGCGGGCGTGCACCACGACGACGGCCCGTGCCTGGCCCGCCAGCGCGGGCAGCTCACTGAGTACGCCGGCGCCGATGACCACCTCGTACGGCCGCTCGCCGCCGACGCCGATCCTGGCGGCGGCCGGAGTCACGGCCCCGACCGGCCGTTGCCGCCGGCCCCGGACCGCCCTCGGGGCCAGCGGGAACGGCGGGGGCGGCGGCGGGACCGCCGGGGCCGGATACATGCGCGGCGATCTGACCAGCGATCTCAGCCGGATCCCGCCCGTCGGTAAGGACAGTGATCTGCGCAAGCCGGGCGTACACCGGCAGCCGCTGCTCCAGCAGGGCCTTCAGCTGCGCCCTCGGATTGCCGAGCAGCAACGGCCGGGGCCGGTCCAGCCCGACGCGCTTGGCCAGTTCGGAGAAGCCTGTCTCCAGGTACACCACGGTCTGGCCGGCCAGCTGCGTCTGGGTCGCCTCATCCAGCACCGCGCCGCCGCCCAGCCCCAGCACGCCGCCGTGCGTCCCGATGGCCGCCGCCACGGCGGCCCGCTCCAGCTCACGGAAGGCCGGCTCGCCGTCCTCGATGAAGATGTCGCTCACCGGCTTGCCAGCGACCGCCTGCACGCTGTCATCGGTATCCAGGAACGCCACGCCGATCCGCGCGGCCAGCAGCGCGCCGACGGTCGACTTGCCCGCCCCCGGCGGGCCGATCAGGATGGCTACCGGCCGCTGGGCGCTTCCCTGATCCCCGGCTAGCTCGTCCCCGGCCAGCTCGTCCCCGGCTAGCTGATCCCCGATCACTCGTTCCTCCGTCACCTGATTGCCAGCGCCTTCAGGTAGCCATCCAGGTTCCTGGCTGTCTCCGTCACGCTGTCACCGCCGAACTTCTCCAGCACGGTATCGGCCAGCACCAGGGCAGCCATCGCCTCGGCCACGACGCCGGCGGCTGGCACCGCGGTTACGTCACTGCGCTGGTTAATCGCCGGGGCCGGCTCGCCGGTCCGCACGTCTACCGTGGCCAGCGCCCGCGGCACCGTGGAGATCGGCTTCATCGCCGCCCGCAGCCTGATCAGCTCGCCCGTGCTCATCCCGCCTTCGATTCCGCCAGCCCGGTTGGTCCGGCGGCGCAGGCCGTCACCGCCCGCCTCGATCTCGTCATGCGCCTGCGACCCCCGGCGCGCGGCCGTCGTGAACCCGTCACCGACCTCGACGCCCTTGATCGCCTGGATGCTCATCAGCGCCCCGGCCAGCCGCCCGTCCAGCCGCCGGTCCCAGTGCACATGGCTGCCGAGCCCCGGCGGAACGCCGTAGACGGCTACCTCGATCACCCCGCCCAGCGTGTCACCATCCTGGCGCGCCGCGTCGACCTCAGCCCGCATCGCCGCGCTGGCCGCCGGGTCCAGGCAGCGGACCGGATCGGCGTCCACCCGGTCCGCGTCCTGCGGCAGCGGCACGATCCCGCCAGCTGCCGACACCGATCCGATGGCCACGACGTGCGAGACGATCTCGACGCCGGCGACCTGGCGGAGGAACCTCCGGGCCAGCTCGCCCAGGGCCACCCTGGCCGCGGTCTCCCGTGCGCTGGCGCGCTCGAGCACCGGCCGCGCGTCGTCGAACCCGTACTTCTGCATGCCCGCCAGGTCCGCGTGACCGGGCCGCGGCCGGGTCAGCGGCGCCGCCCTGGCCTGGCTGGCCAGGAGGTCCGGCCCGACGGGATCGGCCGACATCACCGTCTCCCATTTCGGCCACTCCGTATTGGCGATCCTGATCGCCACCGGCGCGCCCAGCGTCAGGCCGTGCCGCACGCCCGCCGTCAGCTCGACCTCGTCCTGCTCGAATTTCATCCGCGCACCGCGGCCGTAACCCGCTCGCCGCCGGGCCAGGGCGGCCGCGACGGCGGCAGTGGTGATCTCGACGCCGGCCGGGATGCCCTCGCAGACCGCCACGAGGGCACGGCCGTGCGATTCCCCCGCGGTCAGCCAGCGCAGCATGCTGCCGATCCTGCCATGACCGCGGCCGCGGCCGCCTGGCAGGCCGGGCCAGTGCCTGCGCCGGCGGCGCGCCGCGGGCCGTCCGGCCGACTGCTGCGGGCCCGGCGCGGACCCCGATGGTGCGGAGTTTGCAGGTCAGGCCACCGGGTATCACGCCGACGCACAGCAGGAATTGCCGCCTCAGGCCGGCTCCGCCCGGCTATACGCCATCACGTCATGGCGCTGGACGGTCTCATGCGTTCTTCGGGGGGAGAACCATCAGATGCGCCTGACCAGGTCGGCTGCGTCGGTAGGGGTGCTCGCGGCAGCCATGCTCGCCGCCGGGCCTGCCGCTTTCGCTGGTACCACCGGATCGGCGTCGCCCGCCACGGTCAGCCCGGGCGGCCAGGTGACGTTCACGGTCGATTGCGGCGGCCCGGCGGCCAGCGCCACCTTGTTCGGTACCACGCTCGGCCTGCCGGAGCAGATCCCGATGACGCCGGCGGCCACCGCGGGCGACTTCTCGGTCACGGTGACGATCCCCGCCCGGACGGCCGCGGGCCCGTACAACCCCGGCGTCGACTGCTCCAACAACAGCTCCACGACGATCTCGCTGGACGTGCAGGACCTGCCGGCTGCCGGGGGGGCGCAGACCGGTGACGGCACGACGTCCACCACGACGAACGGCGGGCTGGCGCTCGGCGGCCTGGCTCTGATCGCCGGCGGCGCGATCACCGGCGGTTTCGCGGTGTCCCGCCGGCGTGCCGGGTCCTGACGGCGTCTCGAGCCTGGCCATCCGGCGGGCGCCTGGTCAGGCCTGCGGCCGCCACCTGAGCGTGATCGCGATGTCACGCCGGAGCCTGTCGCCGACCGCGGCGACCACGGCTTCCCCGACCTGACCGACGATGGCGTCGGCGGGCTCGCGGCCGGCCCCGGCGGGCAGGGCCAGCTCGACCGCCAGATCGGTGCCGTGCGGCGGGGTGACCAGCCGGAATTCCGCGGCCGGGTCGACTGCCGCGACGGCTGCTGCCACCGCGGACCTGATGTCCGGATCCTGCTCGGGCCGGGGAGCACCGCGGCCGTCGGCCAGGGCGGCCAGCCGGGCGCCCTCCACCACCAGCGGGACGGGCCCGGCGACGTTGATCACGACGGCGCTGCCCTCTGCCACCGCGGCCTGCCAGACCCGCTCGGCTGCCGTCGGCACAGGGCGGGCGCCAGGCCGCCAGCTGGCCAGCGCGGCCAGCGAGGTGAAGACCGGCAGGGCGGCCCGCCCGTCACGGCCGATGAGCGAGGGCACGGCCATCTCGCTGGACTTTTCTGCCGCTGCCCCGCCGCCCGTCACGCCCGCCCTGGCCGTCTCCGCCGTCTCCGCCGTCTCCGCCGTCTCCGCCGCCTGGGCCGTCCTGGCCGCCGCGCCGTCCTGGCCGGCCCGGTCGCCGGGCTCCGCCTGCTCCGTGACCGCCGCGACGACCGGGACGAGCAGGCGTCCTGCCGCCAGCGCGGACAGCGCGGCGTGCTCGCTGCCGGTTCCCGCGGCGTAAGCGGCTAGCGCGGCCGTCGCTGCCGGGTCGGCGGAGCCGTCGTCATGCCGGAACCTCGGCTCGGGACTCAGCAAGGACACCGGCCAACCTTATGCCCCGCCCGCCCCGCCCAGTCCGCGCCCGCCCCGCCCAGTCCGCCCGTCCCGCCCGGGCCCGCCCGCCCTTTCAGGCTCTCGCGCCGACCGCCGGCCAGTCACCGGACGCCCGCCGGCCTGTCGCGAGTACGCTGGCGGCCGGTATAGCACGTACACGGAAGCAGTTGAGGACGTATTTTTGCGATATGAGAGTCTCGTGGGACTAAAGGAGACTCTGACCACAGGGGACAGCGTGCGCCAGGTCGACCGGACTCTCGCGGCCATAGCGCCGGGAACGCCCATGCACAAGGCAATCCCGCCGCGGCTGGTCGAGCCCTACCTGACTGGCCGCCGGTCGATCATCTCGGGTTACGTGTACCTGGCGGCCGACAGCTCATTCCTGTATCCCGCCGAATTCTACGACGCGTGCGGCCTCGGTTACGAGGGCTCCGACTTCACGCCCGACATGGACCAGCTCTACCTGCTGCGCTGGCGCACCGTCGGCACCGAGCCGCTGCAGGTAGCCGGTCAGGCGGCCAGCATGCAATGGGCGGCAGCCCCGGCCGCCTGGGGCGCGCCGGCGCATGTCCTGGCGATCACCGAGTTCTATACCGAGCCGGTGCCGGTCCCCGTGGGCACCGAGATCTTCCGGATCCAGTCAGGCCAGGCGGACTTCATCGCCCGCTACGACGGGCAGGTATGGCTGTCTCCGGCGGAGGGGATCTAGGCAATGCGCTACCGGCTCATGGCGACATACCGTGGCGCTCCCTACGAGGCGGGGATCGGGCCGACCGGTGCTGACGTCGTGCTGTTCGCCGCCTGCCCGCCGCCGGAGGAACTCGGCTTCGAGCCGGCCACCGGCCACTGGCGCAAGCAGCTGCCCATCCAGGAGGTCGAGGCTGTCTGGGAGTCGCGCCCGACCGGGATGTTCCGCGGCGAGCGCTGCATCATCCTCGACGATCTCGGTGACCGGCTGCACCTCGGCTACCTGGGCCAGGACGGCTACCTGGCCGCGCAGCTCGGCTACTGGCAGGTGGACCGCGGCGTCTTTGAGCTGGTCACGGCGCGCGACGAGGTGACCGACATCGTGGAGGAGCGGGCGGACTACCCTCGCCTTCCTGGTCGGCCAGCGCCCGGCCGGGACCTGCAGCCGGCACCTGCCGCACCGGTCAGCGGGCCGGCCCCGGCCACCTGCCCGCCGGCCGGATTCAGTGATTCCGCACCGGGCGCGGACCCGTCCGGCTCCCTGCCCGCCGGATTCAGCCCGGCCGGCCTGAATGACAGGTCCGGCGTCGCGCTGCCGCCGGCCGCGGAGCGCCGGCTGCCCCTGGAGGCGGCGGCCATGGAGGCCGCGGCCCGGCACAGAGCGGCCGCCGAGCGCGACAGCCGGGCCGCCCGGCCGGCGCCCGCGTCCCCGGCTCCCAGGCGGCGCCGCAGCGCGCAGCCCGTGGCCACCCAGTGCATCTTTGCCGAGCTTGCCGCCCTGGCCGCCATCCCCGAGTCCGCGTACGCGATCGGCGCGGCAGTCGACGGCGCCCTGTGCCTGGTGCCGACGCTGGCCGGCTACGAGGTGTTCAGCGCGGCGGGCGGCCTCCGGCGTGACGTCCGGGTCTTCGGCGACGAGGAGTCCGCTTATTTCTACCTTTTCGGCGTGCTGGCCGCGGAGGCGGTCCGCACCGGGGTGCTGGCCCCGAAGGACGGGCCGGCGGCTCCCCCGGCGGCGCTGAGCTAGCCCCGGAGCTAGCCCCGGAGCTAGCCCGGCCGCGGCCCGCGAGGAACCGGCTGGCCGCGCGGCGGATGACGGGCATCGGGCCGGGAGAATGCCCGGGGTCATGACATCGCCACCCGCTGGGCCCGAGTGACCAGGCAGCCGACGGGAATGACATCGGCGGGGACCTGGACGCGGCACTGACGGGGGCATGATGCAGACGGCTGCGCGGCATGCGCGCGCTACGGCAGCGGCCTGGGCACAGCCGGGTGCCTGAGCACCGCCCGGCCGGGGTTTCGTGGCTCAACGTCGTGGCCGCGACCCTGATCGCGGCCGGAATCACCATGGCGTTCGCGGGTCATGACACGCTGCGCTGGTCACCCCCGCCGGTTCCGCCAGCCTGGGCGGCCGCAGCCGGCCCGGCTGGCCGGCCGCCCGTCCCGGCCGGCGATACGGGCCGCGGGCCGCATCCGCTGGGCCGGTCACTGCCGGTCGGCATCGCGATCCCGGCGATCGGCGTGCGGGCCGGCGTGATCCCGCTCGGCCTCAGCCGGGACGGCGCGGTCGCCGTTCCGCCGCTGACCAGGCCGTTTGTCACCAGCTGGTACGACGGCGGTCCCACCCCGGGTGAGCCAGGGGCAGCTGCCATCTTCGGCCATGTGGACGCGGCGGGCGTCGGCCCGGCGATTTTCTACCGGCTCGGCGATCTCCGCCCGGGCGACCAGATCCTCGTCCGGCTGCACAACGGGCGAACGGTTATCTTCGGGGTCTATTCCGTCGCCTTGTACCTCAAGGCCGAATTTCCCACATCCCGGGTCTACGGCTTCACCGACTGGCCGACCCTGCGGCTGGTCACCTGCGGCGGGGAGTTCGACCCGCGGACCGGGCACTACCTGGGCGACGTTGTGGTCTTCGCCAGCTACATCGGCAACCGGGGCCGCTAGCGCCGCAGTCGCTCCGGCCGCCCGGCAAAGGTAAAGAATAGCGCTCCGGATATCAGCAGCGTTGATGAGACTTGCCGGTAAGAAAGAGAAGCTGCGCGGCCAGTTGACTCACCTGTCGGGCGCCTATTAGCTTCGGCTTACAGACGTGCTGGTTCAGCAGGCATTCTCGCCGCCCGGCCGTCTCAGCAGCGCACCGCGACGGCGGTAGCGCGATATTACGGGGGGATCAGGACCATGAGGCTTTCCTTGCGCCGTATCAGCATCGGGGTTGCCGGCCTGGCGATGGCCGGGACGATGCCCGCGCTCGTCGCCACCGGGACCGCCAGCGCCGCGACCGCCACGGCATCAGCCCGGTCAGCGAGCAGCCCGGCCGCGCTCTCCTGGCCGACCGTCAGCTACGGGGCCAGGGGCGAGCGCGTCTACGCGATCCAGTACCTGCTGCGGGCACGCGGCTACAGAATCGGCACGGACGGCACCTTCGGCTCGGTGACCAGGGCAGACGTCAGGAACTTCCAGCACGTGCGGGGACTGGCGGCGGACGGGGTGGTGGGATCGGCCACCTGGAACAGGCTCATCATCCAGGTGCGCTTCGGCAACCGCGGCTCAGCGGTGGCGGCCCTGCAGCACAACCTGCGGTACGGGTACGGCTACCGTAACCTGCCGGTCACCGGCTACTTCGGCAGCATCACCCGTGGGGACGTGCGGAACTTCCAGAGCAGGCACGGGCTGGCCGCCGACGGTACCGTCGGTCCGCTCACCTGGAATGCGCTTATCCGCGGGGAAAGCTAGCGCGCAGCCGCCCGGCGGTAACAGGCAATTATCAATGGCCGCGCGGGTAAATGCGCGGCCATTGTCATTCGCCATTCAGGGGGCGGCCAGGCCAGCGCCGGACGGTCATGGTCGGCGCCGGAGGCGAGGATGGCGGCGACCGGATTCCGGGCGGCCGCCGGCTGACGTGAGCCGGACAACTAGCCCCGGGGTTGGTGAAGTTCGCTCCGATGTCCCGCCGTGACGGCTATCGTGCAAGTGCCGGCGGGGCTGAAGGTCCCCCGCTCCCCAAGCAGCCCCGCCGGCATCATCCGTCTCAGGCGACTTCGGGCCCGGCCGCACGCCATGATGGGGTCATGAGCCAGACAGACCAGTCGGCGGTCCCACTCACCGGCCAGCAGTACGAGATCGCCGCGGGGGACTATGCGGCCACCATCACCGAGCTCGGCGCGGGCCTGCGACGGCTCCGGTTCGGCAGCGAGCCGCTCATCGTGGAGTACGAGGCCGACGAGCTGCCGCCGGCTGGCGCAGGCCAGCTGCTGGCCCCCTGGCCGAACCGGATCGACCACGGCAGGTACGACTTCGCCGGTGCCAGTCACCAGCTGCCGATCAACGAGACTGCCCATGGCAACGCCATTCACGGGCTGACCCGGTGGACGGGCTGGGACGCCGCCAGCCACGCCCCGGACCGCGTCGAGCTCGGCTGCATCCTGCACGGCCAGCCTGGCTATCCGTTCTGCCTGGCGCTCACGGCCGCCTATCAGGTCAGCGCGGCGGCCGGGCTGGAGGTCACCATCACGGCGGTCAACGCGGGATCGCGGCCGGCGCCGTACGGGACAGGCTCGCACCCCTACCTGTCCGCCGGCCCGCCGCTGATTGACGACTGCGAGCTCCAGCTGCCGGCGGCACGCTGGCTGCCGGCCGACAGCCGGGGCATCCCGGCGGGGCCCTCGCGGGACATCGGCACGACGCCCTTCGACTTCCGCCAGCCGCGCCGGATCGCCGGCACCGGCATGGACGATGCCTTCACCGGTCTGGCCAGGAACTCAGACGGCCGGGCCTGGGTCAGGCTGGCGGGGCCGCAGCGGACGCTCGGGTTCTGGGCCGGCCGCGGCTACGACTGGCTGCAGGTCTTCACCGGCGACGGGCTCGGCGCGCAGCGCCGGCGAGCGCTCGCCATCGAGCCGATGACCTGCCCGGCGAACGCCTTCGTGACCGGCACCGACCTGATCACGCTGGAGCCGGGCGCCAGCTCCGCCCGCAGCTGGGGGATCCAGGTCCTTCAATCCTGATCCGGAACGGAATCCGCACTCCGCATGAGGCGCCCGATCCGCTTCAGGTCGGCGCGCGTGTCGATATCGTCGGGGCGGCCGGTGTCGCCGCATTCCACCAGGGTTACCAGCTCGGGATGGGCGCGCAGGAACAGCCGGGCCCCGGCGTCTCCGGCGGCCCGGGCCGTGACCTCGGCCCAGTGCTCACGGCCGATCAGGACCGGGTTACGCGGCTGCCCGTGGTAGGCGGCCACGGCCACGCTGGCGCCGGACAGGTGCGCGGCGATCAGCCTGCGCACCGATTCCGCCCCGACTAGCGGCTGGTCGACCAGGGCGATCACCGCGGCCGGGCAGGTGCCGGGGACGCTGGCCAGCCCGGCGGCCAGCGAGGAGCCCATGCCGTCGCGCCAGTGCGGGTTATGCACGACGATGACACCGGTCAGGTCAACGGCGGTTGCGCCGGTCACCACGATGACGGGCGCGGCGCCCCCGTCGTGCAGCAGCCTGGCACCGCGCGCCGCCAGCTGCGCGCCGCCGACCTCGATCAGCGCCTTGGGCTGGCCGAGCCTGCTGCCCTCGCCCGCGGCCAGCAGGATTCCCGCGACATGACCGGACACGTGCTCAGGCTAGCGAGCTGCACCGTCCGTCATCCGCTCATGGTGAATCCGGCCCGTCGTCGCGGTCAGCGGGCGGCCCGAGCCGCCCCAGCGCAGCTGGATCAGCTCGGCGGCGATGGCCACGGCGGTCTCCTCCGGCGTGCGGGCGCCCAGGTCCAGCCCGATCGGCGAGCGCAACCTGGCCAGCTCGGCCTCGGTCATGCCCACGTCACGCAGCCGCGCCAGCCTGTCCTCGTGCGTCCGCCGGCTGCCCATTGCGCCGATGTAGGCGGCCGGACGGCGCAGGGCCACCTGCAGCAGCGGCACGTCGAACTTGGGATCGTGGGTCAGCACGCAGATGACGGTACGGTCGTCGGTGCTGATGCCGGACAGGTACCGGTGCGGCCAGTCGGTTACCACCTCATCGGCGTCGGGGAACCGTGAGCCGGTGGCGAACACCGGCCGGGCGTCGCAGACGGTCACCCGGTAGCCGAGGAACTTGCCGGCCTTGGCCACGGCCGCGGCGAAGTCGATGGCGCCGAAGACCAGCAGCTGCGGCGGCGGGGCGAAGGACTGCACGAATACGGCCAGCTCATCCCGGCGGCGCTCGCCCTCCGGCCCGTACCGGCGGACCCCGGTCAGGCCCTGGGCCAGCATCCCGCGCGCATCGTCGTCGACGGCCTGGTCGAGCCGGTCGCCCGATCCGAGCGAGCCAGAGCCGGGCGGGGCGGCGCCGGCCGCCGCCGCGTCGTCAGCGCCCCAGATCACCCGCCGCGCGCCGACCTGGCCGGGACCGGAGATCACGGTCGCGACCGCGACAGGGCTGCCGGAGCGGACTGCTGCCGCCAGCTCGCCGAGTTCCCCGTATTGCTCGCGGCTGACCGGCTGCACGAAGATATCGATGATGCCGCCGCAGGTGAGGCCGACCGCGAACGCATCGTCGTCGCTGATCCCGTACCGCTGCAGCACCGGCTGCCCGGTGCCGGCGACCCGGGTGGCCAGCTCGTAGAGGGCGCCCTCGACGCACCCGCCGGACACGCTCCCGACGACCTCGCCGGCCGCCGAGACGGCCAGCGCCGCGCCCGGTTCTCGCGGCGCGCTGCGGAACGTGCTGACCACCGTCGCCAGGCCGAAGGCCTCCCCCGCCTCCCACCACTTCGTGATCGAATCCAGGATGTCACGCAATACTGGTCACCTCAGGCGTCTCGATCTCTACCGGATAGAGTACGTGGCCGACGGCCGAGTCAGCGATGACCAGCTTCGCGGCGGCAGCGCGGCCGATCCGGCGTGCTGCGGGGCCAGCTCGGCACACCCGGCCGTTTTTGTTAGGTTAGCCTAAGTTACTTCAGGCAAGGTAAGCCTAAGCTGGCAGGCGGCGGCGGTGCTGCCCGAGGAAACGGATATATGACGAGTCGATCCCAGCGCGCGATGGCGGTAGCCGCAGCGCTCACTCCGGTCCTGGCCCTGAGCGCCTGCTCCTCATCGCCCGCGCTGGTGGCCGCGGCCAGCAGGAAGCTGGACGCGATCTGCCCGGGAGCTGCCGCGTGAGGCGCTGGGGCGCTGCCGTCGTGGCGGCTGCCGCGGCCTGCGCCGCCCTGGCGGCCTGCGGCTCATCATCGGGGGAGTCGACGATCACGCTCTATAACGGCCAGCACGTGCAGACGGCCGAGACCCTGATCTCGGCGTTCGAGAAGCAGACCGGCATCACCGTGCTGGTCCGCAGCGACGACGAGGACACGCTGGCGGGCCAGATCACCGCCGAGGGCTCCCACTCCCCCGCCGACGTCTTCTACACCGAGAACTCCCCGCCGCTGGAGAGCCTGCAGAGCAAGGGCCTGCTGGCGGCCATCGACCCGTCGACGCTGGCGAGAACCCCGGCCAGGTACAACTCACCGCAGGGCGACTGGGTGGGCGTCTCGGCGCGGGTCAGCGTCATCATCTATAACCCGGGACTCATCTCAGCGACTCAGCTGCCCACTCGGGTCAGCCAGCTAGCCGATCCGAAATACAGCGGCAAGCTCGCGCTCGCCCCGCAGGAGACCGACTTCCAGCCCATCGTGACTGCCTACGACCGCGCCTACGGCCGCGCCGCCACGGTCAGCTGGCTGAACGCGATCAAGGCCAACGCAGCCAACGGCAACCATGTCTACGCCGACAACGAGACGATCGCGGATGAGGTGAACCGGGGCTCTGTGGCGTTCGGGATCATCAATCAGTACTACTGGTACCGGATGCGCGCGGAGATCGGCGCGGGCAACATGCACTCGAAGATCACCTACTTCACCACCGGTGATCCCGGCTACGTGGTCGATGTCTCCGGTGCCGCGGTGCTGAAGTCCAGCAGGCATCAGGCCGCCGCCCAGCGGTTCGTGGCGTTCCTGGTCAGCAAGCAGGGCCAGGAGATCCTGGCCAGCCCGGCGAAGTCGATCAGCTTCGAGTACCCGCTCGCCTCGGGCGTCACGACGCTGGCGCCGGAAACGCCGTTCAGCCAGCTGCAGCCGTACCCGATCACGATCGGCGAACTGGGCGACGGCTCGACCGCTATCGCGCTGATGCGCGCCGCCGGGCTGCTATGAACTGCCGTCTTGAGCCGCCGGGCGGCGCTGCGGCAAGATCGGGATCAGGCAGATGGTGACTCGCCAGGATGTGACCGGAGTACCGCCACGGCCCAGCGTCGAGCCACCCCGGGCTAGCCCGGTCCGCGCACGCCGGGCCCGGCGGCCGGGCGGGCTGCTCGCCGTCAGCTCACTGATCGCGGCCGGGCTCGCGCTGCCCCTGGTCTTCCTGCTGATCGAGGCCAGCCAGGCGGGCCTGTCGACGGTGATCTCGCTCATCTTCCGGCCGCTGACCGCCACCCTGCTCTGGAACACGGTCCGGCTGACCGTCGTGGTGACGGTCCTGTGCGCGATCATCGGCACCGGGGCCGCATGGCTGATCGAGCGGACGAACCTGCCGGGACGGCGGATCTGGGCAGTACTGGTCGTGGTGCCGCTGGCCATCCCCGACTTCGTGGTGAGCTTCGGCTGGGAGTCACTGTGGGGCTGGGTACACGGCTTTCGGGGCGCCGTGCTGGTCATGACCCTTGCCGTGTACCCGCTGGTCTACCTGCCGGTGGCGGCCAGCCTGCGCGCGGCCGACCCGGCTCAGGAGGAGGTCGCCCGCAGCCTGGGCACGAGCCGGCTGCGCACCTTTGCCCGGATCACCCTCGGCCAGGCTCGCGGCGCCATCCTCGGCGGCTGCCTGCTTGTCGCGCTGGTCCTGCTGGCCGAGTACGGGGCCTTCGAGATCCTCGGTTACCAGACCTTCACCACGGAAATCTTCACCGAGTTCAACTCGGCCTTCAGCACCACTGCCGCCTGCGCGCTCTCGCTGGTGCTCGTCGTGCTGAGCCTGCTCGTGCTCGGCGGCGAGGGAATGCTGCGCGGCCGCGGCCGGGCCGTCAGGGTGGGCGCGATGGCGCAGCGGGTTACCCCGCCGCACCGGCTCGGCGCCACAGCGATCCCCGCGCTGGCCAGCCTGACGCTGCTCGTCCTGCTGGCGCTCGGCCTGCCCGTGGCCGCGAGCATCTACTGGATCTTCGAGGGCGGGGTCCCGTCGGTCACCAGCGCGACGAGCGTGTCCATGCTCGACGCCGCCTGGCATACGGCCGTCTACGGCGCCGCGGCCGGGGCGCTGGACACGCTGCTGGCGCTGCCGGTAGCGCTGCTGGCGATCCGGTACTCCGGCCGCGCCCGGCATTTCCTGGAGCGCAGCACCTACCTGGTGCTCGCCATGCCCGGCGTGGTGATCGCGCTCGCGCTGACCTTCTTCACCGAGCGGTACCTGGCCGGGACCGGCTACCAGACCGCACCGCTGCTGGTGATCTGCTACGCGATCATGTTCTTCCCGCTGGCGCTGGTCGGCGTCAAGGCAGCGGTGGCCCGAGCGCCGGCCAGCCTGGATGAGATGTCCCGCTCGCTCGGCCAGCGGAAGCTGGCTACCCTGCGCCGGGTGACGCTGCGACTGGCGGGACCGGGCCTGGCGGCAGCGTTCTGCCTGGTGTTCCTGTCGGTTATCACCGAGCTCACCGCTACCCTGCTGCTCGTGCCGACCGGCGTGCAGACGCTGGCCACGCAGTTCTGGCAGTACGAGACGAACTCGTCGTACGGACAGGCGGCGCCGTTCGCGCTGGTGATGATCGCGGTCGCGGCGGTGCCGAGTTACGTGCTCGGCCGGTTCTTTGACCGCTCAGCGCACGAGCAAGGATGACAGCATGACTCAGCTGGCCGTGACCGGCGTGCATAAGGCGTTCGGTGACCATCCGGTGCTGACGGGCGTGGACCTGGACGTGCCGGCCGGCTCGCTGACGGCCATCCTCGGCCCTTCCGGCAGCGGCAAGACCACGCTGCTGCGGGTGCTCGCGGGGTTCGAGCATGCCGACTCGGGGACGGTGCGGATTGGTGCCACCGTGGCCGACGGCCCGGGTGCCTTCGTGCCGCCTGAGCGCAGGCGGATCGGCTACGTGCCGCAAGAGGGCAGCCTGTTCCCGCACCTCAACGTGGCCGCCAACGTCAGCTTCGGGCTGCCCGCCCGGGAGCGCCGCGGGCCCGGGACCGAGGCGCTGCTGGAGTCGGTCGGCCTGGCTGGCCTGGGCAGGCGGTACCCGCACCAGCTGTCCGGCGGGCAGCAGCAGCGCGTCGCCCTGGCCAGGGCGCTGGCCATTCAGCCGACGGTCGTCCTGCTGGACGAGCCCTTCGCTTCCCTGGACGCGCATCTGCGGGCCAGCGTGCGGGCGGATGTCCGGGAGATCTTCCGCGCGTCCGGCGCCACCGCGGTCCTGGTCACGCACGACCAGGACGAGGCGCTCTCGATGGCCGACCGGGTGGCAGTGCTCAGGGACGGCAGGATCGCCCAGTGCGCGGCGCCGCAGGAGCTGTATGCGTGCCCGGCCGACGCGGACGTCGCCCGTTTCATCGGCGACGCGAACCTGATCGACGGGATCTGCGACGGCGGCGGCGTCGACACCATGTTCGGCAGGCTGCCGCTCGAGCCGGCCGTCCCCTCGCCCGGCCCGGTGACCGTGCTGGTCCGGCCCGAGCAGCTGGTGCTCTGCGACGAGGCGCCGGCTCGCGGCCCGGCTGACGGCGGCGCGGCCCGCGATGGGGCCGGCGCGGTCCTGGCCGCCCGGATCGTCGCCTGTGAGTACTACGGCCACGACGCCGTGCTGCGGGTTCAGCCGGAGCACGACCCGGCCGCGGCCCCGATCATCGTGCGGACCAGCGGCGGACCGCAGCTGCCGCCCGGCTCAGTCGTGCGGCTGGCCGCTAAGGGCCCGGTCCGCGCCTGGTCACGCGGCTAGCCCCAGCCCAGCATGCTCGCGCCGGCCAGCCGGCTCGCTGCTTCTGGCTACCTCCCGCTCAGGCAGCGTGGGCGGGTGGTCCGTGGTCGTGCAGGGTGCGCTGGTGGTCGGGGCTGGTGGCGGTGAGGGTGCCGTCGGGGTGCAGGGCGATGGCCCATCCCCATCGGTGGATCGCGATCAGGTGGTGGAAGCTGCACATCAGGATCAGGTTGGCCAGGCTGGTCGGGCCGCCCTCGCAGCGAGGGGTGATGTGGTGTGGCTGGCAGGCGGCCGGGGGCTGGTCGCAGCCGGGGAACCGGCAGCGGCGGTCGCGGCTGGTGACGGCCCGGCGCAGGTGCACCGGGATGGTGTCAGTGACCGCGCCGATGTCCAGCGGCAGCGGCACCGAGCCTGTCAGCCGGTCCGCGAGCCCGGTGCGCAGGTAGGCAGCCAGGCCGCCGGGCCCGGACATCAGGCTGGCGGCGTGCCGGAGGATCAGCTGCCGCACCGCCCGGTCCAGCCGCTCCTGCCGCGCCGCAGCACGATCATCCCGGCCGCCGAGGTCACCGCGGCCCGGGTCACCGCCGCGTGCGCCGCCACCAGGGGCGTCACGGTCCGGGTCACCACGGTCGGGGTCACGGCCTTCGGCGTCACGATCGGGGGCATCGCGGCGGGCGAGCAGCGCGGCGGCGAGAGAGTCCAGCACGTCCGGATCGACATGGCCGCTGACTACCGGGACGATCGCGGCATCGCAGTCCGCACCCGGCGGCGCGGGCGCGGACGCGCCGCCTTGCGCGGCCGCCCACGCGGCCTCGGCGCCCGCGGCGCCGCTGCCGCCCGCGCCGCGGAGCTGATCGAGGCTCATGTGGAGCAGGATCTGGGTGGGCTGGCCGGCCCGGTCGGGGAGGGTGCCCACGCCGATCAGCCGGCGGCACGCTTCCTCGAGCGCGTCATGGTCGCGCTGGCGGCGGGTCCGCGTGTCCTCCGCGCCCTGCTTCTTGCCGAGGGCGTCCAAGACGGCCTGCAGGGCGGTGGCGCACTGCGGGGTCAGGTCGGCGTCGAGTTTGCCCGCGCCGCGGTAGTGCCGGTCCAGCCGCAGGTAACGGTCACCGAACCCGTCGTCATCGCTGTCGTTATCAGGCTCAGCGCACCGCAGGCGAATCTCCTCGGCCAGGGCGGCCAGGTCGGCCAGCTCTGCCCCGCTCGCCGCCGCGGCCAGCAGAATCCGATCGGCATCCGCCCGGCTCGCCTCCGGCAGCAGGTCCGTCCACTCGCAGACGTGCCGGGCCCAGGACCCCGAGAGAGCCGCGGCGGCGAGCGCATCAGCGACAGCGGGATGGGCGGCCAGCCGGCGCATCCAGGCGGCCGCCCCGGCCGCCGCGCCGCGGGTGATGCGGGTCCTGAACCGCAGCCAGGACCTCGGGCCGCCCTGCCCATCGGCCTCGAAGGCACGCGTGGCGGTGAACGCGGCGAGCACGCTGGCGCGGGCGGCGGTGAGCCGCGACTCGGCCCGTTCTAACGCCTGCAGGCACCCGGCCTGCTCATCAGCGGTCAGGCCGGTCGCGTCCACGGCTGCCAGCCACCCCAGCCCGGCCTCGACCGCCGCCACCGCGTCACCCGAGCTAGTGACTGAATCAGGCGAGCACATCAGCGGATCACCTCCAGCGAGGACGGCGGCCCGGCCAGCTGCGCGTCCTGCAGGAAGCAGCGGACAGGCGCAGTAGCAGGACCGCTACGGCAGGGCGATGGAGCGGAGCGGGGTCGTCGTTTACCCCGGGCATGGGTTTACCTAGGGCGGTGACGCAGCTATGCGTAGCGGGCGTTCTGGCAGGAACTGGAGGGGCCGCTGGCCGGGGCGGGAGACTCCTCGCGGAGCGCTACAACCTGATAACCGTCATCTCGTCAACGGCCCCGGTGCGCCAACACTCTCGAATATGTGCTCGATAATAGCAGAGTACGGTGACAGTCTCGCGGTTCTTCGGCCTGCGGAAGCAGGTTCTTCCTGGCCGGCGGCAGCCGGGTGCTCAGCGGCGGTGCCGGGTGATGCCTCAGCCGATCCGGCGGGCGCCATCCGAAGGCGTGGCGTCCAGGAACTCCGGCTGGCCCCAGCCGCGGCCAGCGAAGGCCGCAGCGACGGCGTCGCGAACCAGTGCGGCGCGGTCCCCGGGCACCAGTGCCAGCACCGACCCGCCGAACCCGCCGCCCATCATCCTGGCGCCGAGCGCACCGGCCGACTCCGCCGCTTGCACTGCCTGGTCGGCCTCGGGCCAGGAGACCTCGAAGTCATCGCGCAGTGACCGGTGCGACTCGCTGATGAGCGAGCCGACCGCGCTGACATCGCCGTCGCGCAGCAGCCGGACCGTGTCCTCGACGCGCCGGTTCTCGGTCAGCACGTGCCGGGCCCGGCGGCGCAGGACGGGGTCGGAAAGCTGACCGGCCAGCTGAGAGTCATCGGTGAGGTCTCGTAGCGAGGAGACGCCGAGCGCGCGGGCCGCGGCCGCGCACTCCTCGCGCCTGGCCGCGTACTCCCCGTCCGTGAGCTCGTGGCTGGCCCGGGTGTCGATGATCATCAGTGCGGCACCGGAATCCGCCAGCGCGAGCGGCACCTGGCTGCAGGTACCGCTGCGGCAGTCCAGCAGCAGGGCATGACCGGCCTGGCAGAGCAAGGAAGCGCTCTGATCCATGATCCCGCAGGGCATGCCGACGAAGTCGTTCTCCGCCCGCCGGGCCAGCTCAGCCAGCGCGGGCCGCGGGATGCTGAGTCCGGACAGGCAGGCGCAGGCCAGCACCGCGGCGCATGACAGCGCCGCGGAGGATGACAGGCCCGCTCCCTGCGGCAGGTCGGAGTCGATGGCCACGCTGGCACCGCTGACGCGGTACCCCGCTTCCCGCAGCGCCCAGGCGACCCCGGCCGGGTACGCTGCCCAGCCGGTCACCGCGCCGGGCTCGAGCTCGCCAATACGGACCGCAGCAACAGGACCCCTGCTCTGGCGTGAGCGAAGCTCCAGCAGGTCGCCAGCGCGGCGCGAGGCTGCCGCCACCGTGCCGCGCTGCAGCGCGAACGGCAGCACCAGGCCGTCGTTGTAGTCGGTGTGCTCGCCGATGAGGTTGGCCCGGCCAGGCGCCTGCCAGACGCACTGCGGATCACGGCCATAGCACTCGCCGAACCAGGCCGCGACGGGCGCCAGGTCGATCACCCGGCATCGCGCAGCCGGCCAGCCGCTGCCTCCGGCGTTACGTCGCTGATCCAGACGCCCATCCCGGACTCGGTCCCGGCCAGGAACTTAAGCTTGCCGGGGGCGCGGCGGACGGCCATCACCTGCAGATGCAGTGCGAACTCCGCGCGGGCGGCGGCGTCTGCCACCGGGGCCTGATGCCACGCGGCGACATAGGGCATGCGCACACCGAACAGGCCGTCCAGGCGGCGGAGCACATCCAGGTATAGCTCGCCGAAGGCCGCGCGCGGCTGCTCGCCGAGCGAGGGCAGGTCAGGCACCCGAGCCGCGGGATAGATCATGACCTCGAACGGCCAGCGCGCCGCCGCGGGCACGAAGGCCATCCAGTGCTCGTTGCGCGCCACCAGCCGGGTGCCCTCGGCCAGCTCCCAGGCCACGACGTCATCGAACAGGTTGCGCCGGCCGCCGCCGCGGTAAGCGCCGGCCCGCTCCAGCATCCGGGCCGTCCGCGGGGTCACGAAGGGGAACGCGTACACCTGCCCGTGCGGATGGTGCAGGGTAACGCCGATCTCCTCGCCCCGGTTCTCGAAGCAGTACACCTGGGCAATGCCGGGCATCGAGCCGAGCGCGGCCGAGCGATCCGCCCAGGCCTCCACGACAGTGCGCACCCGCTGCGGCGTCAGGGCAGCGAACGAGGCCTCGTGATCGGAGGTGAAGCAGACCACCTCACAGCGGCCCAGGGGCGGCCGATGCGCGCCCAGCTGACCCGCCCCGGCACCGGCATCCGCACGGGCATCCGCACGGGCATCCGCACGGGCACGCTGCGCCGACACCGTGCAGCGAGGGGAACCGGTTCTCGAAGACCACGACGTCGTAGTCGGCCGCCGGTATCTCGGTGGCCCGTCCCGGCCGCGACGGGCACAGCGGACAGAGATCGGCCGGCGGGAGGAACGTCCGGTCCTGGCGCCGGGCGGCTAGCACCACCCACTCGCCGACCAGCGGATCCCAGCGGAGCTCCGCATCGTGCTCATCGCCGCCGGGCGCTCCGGACGGGCGGGCGGCCAGGTCCCTGGTATCCCGGATCTGGTCCCTGGCCGACCCGGGCGACTCATCGAAGTAGATGATCTCGCGTCCGTCGGCCAGGACGCCGACGCTCTTGCTGACCAGCTGGCTGCCTGCGAATCCCATACGCTATAGCTTTCCGTGCGCCGGCCCGTCATGCGCACGCGGCGATCCGTCGCCTCCGGCCGCCGCGCCGCGCAGCGATCTCAGCACCAGGGCAGTCTCCAGCGCGGCCACGACAGCATCCCAGCCCTTGTCCTCGCTGCTGGACTCGCCGCCGCAGCGATCCCGTGCCTGGTCCAGGGTGTCGCAGGTCAGGACCCCGTTTCCCACCGGCGTGCCGGCATCGAGCGCCACCCGCGAAAGCCCGTAGGTCACGGCGTCGCAGACATACTCGAAATGCGGGGTACCACCGCGGATCACCGCACCCAGGCAGGCCACCGCGTCATGCCGGCGGGCCAGTTCCGCGGCGACGACCGGCAGCTCGACCGCGCCGGGCACCCGGACCACCACCGGGTCGGTCACGCCGCAGCTGTCCGCTGCCGCCAGCGCCCGCCGCACCAGCGAGTCGGTGATCTCGGAGTGCCAGCGGGTGGCCGCGATGGCCAGCGTCAGACCGCTGGCGGCGACCAGCCGGCCGGGCGGACGGCCCTGACCGCTCACTGGCAGGCTGCCGCGGGGGCCGGGCTGATGCCTCCCACCGTGTCCGGGCCGGCCTGCCCGGCCGCCGGTGTGCCGGCCGCTGATGCGCCGGTGCTGGCGGCCGGGTTAGCTCCGCGGGCCGGCCCCGAGCCATTGGCCGGGGTGATGCTGACCGGAAGGTGATCAAGCTGGTGGCCGAGCCGATCCCGCTTGGCCGTCAGGTAGCGCAGGTTGGCCGCCGTGGGCGTCACCGGCAACGGGACCCGGCCCGTCACTTCCAGCCCGAATCCGGCCAGGCCGCGCACCTTGGCCAGGTTGTTGGTCAGCAGCCGGAGCGAGCGCACGCCCAGGTCGGCGATGATCTGCGCGCCGGTGGAATAGTCGCGCGCATCGACGGGCAGCCCGAGGCCCAGGTTCGCGTCCACGGTATCGGCGCCGCCGTCTTGCAGCTGATAGGCCCGCAGCTTGCTCAGCAGCCCGATGCCGCGGCCCTCGTGCCCGCGCAGGTACAGCACGATGCCGCGGCCCTCGGCCGCGATCGCCGCCATCGCGGCGTCCAGCTGCTCCCCGCAGTCGCAGCGCTGCGAGCCGAATACATCCCCGGTCAGGCACTCCGAGTGCATCCGGACGAGCACGTCACGGCCGGGAGCAGTCAGGTCGCCGAGTACCAGGGCCAGGTGCTCAGTGCCGTCAAGCTTGCTGAGGTAGCCGACGGCCCGCCAGGTGCCGAACTCATTCGGCACCCTGGTCTCCACGACCCGGCTGACCATGCGCTCGGCATGCCGGCGGTGCCCGATCAGCTGGGCAATCGAGATCAGCGCCAGGCCGTGCTCGTCGGCGAAGGCGCGCAGCGCGGGCAGCCTGGCCATCGTCCCGTCATCGTTGACCACCTCGGCCACCACGCCGGCAGGCGGCAGGCCGGCCAGCCGGGCCAGGTCGACGGCGGCCTCGGTGTGGCCGGGCCGGCGCAGCACCCCGCCCTCGGTGTACCGGAGCGGGAACACATGGCCGGGCCGGACTAGCTCGTAGGGCTCAGTCGCCGAGTCCACCAGGGTACGGATGGTCTTGGCCCGGTCAGCGGCCGAGATCCCGGTGCTGACGCCGTCACGCGCGTCCACGCTGACCGTGTAGGCCGTCCGCATCCGCTCCCTGTTCTGCGCGGTCATCAGCGGCAGCTGCAGCCGGTCCAGCTCCGCGCCGGGCATCGGCACGCAGACGACGCCGCTGGTGTGCCGGACCATGAACGCGACCAGCGCGGGCGTGGCCTTGCTGGCGGCGAAGATGATGTCGCCCTCGTTCTCCCGGTCGGCGTCATCGACCACGACCACGGCCTTGCCTGCGGCGATATCGGCTATGGCCCGCCGCACGTCATCGAGAACGACCCCGCCCGCGGCGCCGCCGTCGGATGGCTCGCGAGTCATGCCGGCCGCCCTCCTGCCACGATCAGCCGCTCCACGTACTTGGCGATCATGTCAACCTCCAGGTTGACGACCTCACCGGCCTCTTTCCGGCCCAGGGTGGTGCGCGCCAGCGTCTCCGGGATGAGGCTGACCTCGATCCAGGCCGGACCGCCGCCCTCGTTCCGCCCGGCGCCGGAGGTCGCCGAGACGGTCAGGCTGATCCCGTCGACGGCGACTGATCCCTTATGCACCACGTAACGAGCAAGCTCCGGCGGCACCGAGATGCGCACGACTTCCCAGTCGCCAGCTGGCCGCCGCTCGATGATGGTGCCGGTCCCGTCGACATGGCCCTGGACCATGTGACCGCCCAGCCGGTCAGCTAGCCGCAGCGGCCGCTCCAGGTTGACTCCGGCTCCGGGCAGCAGCGATCCGAGACTGGACCGGGCCAGGGTCTCTCCCATGACGTCCGCGCTGAACTGGCCGTCAGCGAGCTCGGTAACCGTCAGGCAGACGCCGTTGATCGCTATCGAATCGCCGCGGGACGCACCAGCGGTCACCAGCGGCCCCCGCACGGTGAGCCGGCCTGAGCTGCCGTTCAGGTGCAGGGCGACGACCTCACCGAGCTCTTCCACGATTCCGGTAAACACCGACTCCTCCTCCGGAGCTGCTAGCCTCCTGCAGGCTCCGGGGGGTGCGCGGAATGCGCGTGCACGGCTACCGGCCCTGCTCAGGCCTGCCGTGCGCGTGCTGCCTCCCATCCGGACTCTGACCGTCGGCGCCGGAATTTCACCGGCTCAGCCGGCCGATGGATTCGGCCGGGTCGCGGACTATCACCGCCGGTTCGGAATTTCACCGACCCCGGAGCACGCTTTGCTCGTCCCAACCAGTGTGCCATAGCGGCTATTCCGCTCGGACAGCGAGACCAGGGGCGAAAAGGTCCGGCTGGTGCCGGTGCCCGACCGCCTGACCGGGCACCGGCGCCCGGCTAGCTGGCGGAGCTGCGCCGCCTGGCCACGGTGTCCACGGTCACCGCCGCGAGCAGCACGATCGCGGTGACAATGTCGGTGTCAGCTGCGCTCAGCCCGATCAGGTAGAGGCCGTTGTAAATCGTCGCGACGACGAGCCCGCCGAGTAGCGCGTGCAGCATCCTGCCCCGGCCACCGAACAGGTTCGTGCCGCCGATGACGGCCGCGGCCACGGCGAACAGCACGAGCTGGCCGCCGTTCAGGTCCGTGCCGATGGAGTTGGTGTAGGACATGTAGACGATGCCGCCGATTCCGGCCGTCAGGCCGCAGAGCGTGAACGCCAGCGTCCGGACCACCGCGAGGTTGACGCCAGCCCTGCGGGCGGCCTCGGCGTTGCCGCCGATCGCGTAGATATAGCGCCCGAAGCGGGTCCGCCCGGTCAGCACCGTATACAGCACGAGAACACCGAGCACGATGAGGACGACCCAGGGCACCCCGCGCAGCACCACGGTGACGCCGCGGTTGGCGTTGCCGATGAGCACCACGATGACGCCGGCGACCGCCATGACCGCGACCTTCAGCAGCGTGACGCCGAGCGGCGGAGCCACCAGGCCGGCCGCGCGCCTGCGACGGTCGCGCATGATCATGAAAGAGCCGGCCAGCGCGACCAGGACGATCATCACGATCCACCCGGCCGCCGGGCTCAGGTTCCCGGCGGTCAGGTCGTACAGGACGTTGCTCGGGTTCTGGATCGAGCCGCCCGCACCATGCCCGGTGTGGGCGACCATGATGATCATCAGGCCCTCCAGGCCGAGCAGGCCGGCCAGCGTGACCACGAAGGACGGCAGCCCCAGCCGGGTGATGATCGTTCCCATGACCAGGCCGATGAACGCGGTGGACGCGAGCCCGATCAGGACGGCGACCCACCAGGGCAGCGTATAGACGGCCCAGAGCGTGGCAACGGCCCCGATCCCCGCGTTGTAGCCCACGGACAGGTCAATCTCGCCCAGCAGCAGGACGAAGACCTCGGCCATGCCCAGCAGGACGAACGGCGCGCCCTGCACCATCAGGTTGACCAGGTTGCCCGCGGACAGGAACAGCGAGTTCTTGGCCTGGAAGAAGATCACGATGGCGACCAGGCCGACGATGATGGGCAGCGCGCCGCTCTCGCCGCTCCTGACCCGCTTGAGCCAGATGCGAGCGTACTCGCCGATCGAATTGGCGATCAGCTCCGGCGCTCCGGCCCGGGCTGCCTCCTGGGCGATCTCCTCGCTGGCAGGCTGGTCGGCCACCGCTACCGGGTCGACCAGGCCCTGCTCCGCGCCGCTGTCTGTCGGTGACATGTTCAGCCTTCCGTGCCGCTGCCGCGGCCGCGTGCCCACGCGGCCTCCGCCGCGCTGCCGTTCCCGGCGACCTTCGCGGATGTGCCAGTGGTCATGAGTTCCACGACGGACTGGGTATCGAAATCAGACGCGGGTCCCGCCGCGGCCAGCCGGCCCAGATAGAGCACCGCGATCCGGTCGGCAACCTGGAAGACCTCCGTCAGGTTGTGCGAGATCACGATGACCGCGTGCCCGCGGCTCCTCAGCCTGCCGATGAGATCAAGGACGAGCTCGGTCTGGGTCACGCCCAGCGCCGCTGTCGGCTCGTCCATGACCACGAGCCTGGCATCCAGCATGACCGCCTTGGCCACGGCAACCGACTGGCGCTGGCCGCCGGACAGCGAGCCGACCGGCTGCCTGATCGAGCGGACAGTCATAACCCGCAGGTCGGCGAGGGTCTGCTTCGCGGCCAGCTCCATGCTGACCTCGTCGAGCAATCCGCGCCGCCGCATCTCGTGCCCGAGCATCATGTTCTGCACGATGTCCAGGTTGTCGCACAGCGCGAGGTCCTGGTAGACCGTCGCGATGCCCAGATCGGTCGCGTCCTTGGGCCCGTGCAGGTGCACCTGCTTGCCGTTCCACAGGAGCTGGCCGTGACTGGGCTCCCAGATGCCCGAGATGGTCTTGATGAGAGTGGACTTGCCCGCGCCGTTGTCGCCCACCAGGGCGGTGACGGCGCCCTCGGGAATGTCGAGATTGATATCCATCAGGGCCTGCACCGGGCCGAAGTTCTTGCCTATCCCTTGCAGCCGGAGCAGCGGAGCATCCCCCTGGCCCGCGGACTGCGGGCCAGCCGATGTGGCGCCGGATGGCGCCCGGCCCGCTGATGCGGGCCGGGCGCCATCGCCAGCGCCTGCTGTCACCACTGCCGGAACCCGGCTCTGGATCGAGCGCTCATGATCACCCCATGATCCCTGCCGCGGTGCATTCGGCCTTGTACGCGCCGGTGCACAGCTGCGAAGCCGGAACGAAGTTGTCAGCGATGACCGTCGAGTTCATGTTCGACGGGGTCACCCACTCCGGCTTCAGCAGCACCGACGGAACGCTGACCTTGGCCGTGGTGTCCATGACGCTGCCGTTGACCAGCGCCGGCGGCGGTGTCTTGCCTGCCCTGGCGTACATGGCCAGCGCCGCGGCCGCCTGAGCCTCCAGGTAGATCGGCTTGTAGACGGTGCCGCACTGGTAACCGGACAGGATGTTCTGCAGGCCGATCAGGGTCGCGTCCTGGCCGGTGACCGGGAACGTCTTGGCCTTGATTCCCTGCGTCTGCAGGTAGTGGATGATCGGGGCCGCGTTCTCGTCGTTCGGGGCGAGCAGCGCGTTGATGTTCTTGTGCGCGGTGTACTGGCCCTGGAACTCGGCTTCGGCCGTGGGCGGGTCCCAGGTTCCGGCGGCCTTGCCGACCTGGACCCACTTGCCGGAGGAGAAGTACGGCTTCATGACGGCGGTGTAGCCCTGCGCGAACAGGGTGGCGTTGTTGTCGGTCGGCGCGCCGTACATGACCAGCACGTTCGGCTTCGCGACGTGCCAGGCGGCGACGCAGCTGACCAGGCCCTGGCCCAGCAGCGTGCCGACGTACACGTTGTTGAAGCTGACGTAGTACTTGCGGCTGCCGCCCAGGGTCAGCCGGTCGTAGTCGATGACGGCCACGCCGTGGGAGGCGGCGTACTTCTCGATCGACGTGCCGACGCCGGAGTCGAGCGGGTCCATGATGAGGACCGTCGCGCCCTTGGTGATGTCCGCCTGGGCGTCACTCAGCTCCGTGGCATCACTGCCCTGCGCGTTCTGCACAGTGAACTGGGAAGATGTGAGGCCAGCCGTCTCCAGGGCCTTGGTCAGGTAGGGCGCGTCGAATTCGACGTAGCGGGCGGACGACACGGTGTCCGGCAGGATGACGCCAACGCTGCCCTTGCCCATCGCGGCGAGCGGCTTCAGCGTGGCCATCGCCGAGAAGTCGCGGGTGAAGGACGTCGCCGAGACCGTCGGAACGGATGAACTGCTGGGGCTTGAACTGCTGGAACTGCTCGTACTCGGCGAGCTGCTGCCGCAGGCTGCCAGGACCAGCGCCGTGCCGCCTGCCAGCGCTGTCAGCGCCGCTCCCTTGGTGAGTGAATGCAAGTTGACCACCTCGTTTGCGGGCGGGACGAATCGATACGGGTAGGTGGCCCGCATGACCTATCGCCGCCGGACCTCAAATGTGCTCCGGGGAAAGACTAGAGGGATTCGGGTAAACATCGTCGTTAACATCGTCGTAACAGCATGAATATTTTATAAACAGAAAAACCGCAGGTCAAAGGGTACGCGCCGGTGCGCCGATACCATCTCATTCCGCCGCGATCCGGTATCCGGCCCTGGGCTGGGTGAGAATCAGCGGCGCCCCGCCTTCGCTCTCCAGCTTGGCCCGGAGGCGGCGGACATAGACCCGCACGTACTCGGTCTCGGTCTCGTAGCCGTGTCCCCATACCCGCCGCAGCAGGTGCGCGTGGGTGAGCAGCTTGCCCCGGTTGATCGCCAGTTCCCGCAGCAGCGCGAACTCTGTCGGCGTCAGGTGCACCGGCAGGCCGGCCACCGAGACCTGCTGCATGCTGAGGTCGATGACCAGCTCGCCGATAGTGATCGTCAGCGGCGCGGTATCCGGAGTGGCGGCGGGCCGGGTCCGCCGCAGCGTGGCCGTGATCCGGGCGAGCAGTTCCTCGATGCTGAACGGCTTGGTCATGTAGTCATCGGCGCCCACGTTCAGGGCGGTGACCTTGTCCCGCTCCCCGCCGCGGGCGGAGACGACGATGATCGCCACCGACGAGCGCTCCCGGATCTGCTGGCACAGCTCGAAGCCGTCCACCTCGGGCAGCATGAGGTCCAGCAGCACGATGTCGGGCGCCTCGGTCTCCAGCAGCTTGAGCGCCCGCATGCCGTCCGTCGACACGACCGTGTCGAAGCCGCGCACCGACAGATTGGACCTGATCAGGTCCACGATATTGGGATCATCCTCGACCACGAGCGCGCGGGTGCGAGGTGGCTCGTCATGCACTGGGCGAAGCTCCTGTCCCCGCGGCGACCGGTGGCGCCGCCGTCATCCCTGGCCCGGTTGCGCTGGCCAGCGTGCCGCGGCCGGCACCGGGGACAGGCGGTGCCGTCAGCTCGCTGGCCAGCCTGGCGATCGCCTCGACCGGCAGGCGGATGCGGAAGCAGGTGCCCTCAGCCTGCCGCTCCAGCTCGATCTGCCCGCCGTGCGCATCAACGATTCCCTTGGCGATGGACAACCCGAGCCCGGCCCCCGCAGTCGCCGACCGGCGGCGCCTGGCCGGCTCGAATGGCGCGGCGGCCAGCTCCGGCGGGAGCCCCGACCCGTCGTCGGCCACGCGCACGATGACGTGCTCGGGGCCGTCGGCCAGCGTGCCGACGCGCGCCCGGGTGCCTGGCGCATTGTGACTGAACGCGTTCGTCAGCAGGTTCACGAACACCTGCTCGAGCCGGTCGTGGTCGGCCCAGACGACGGGCAGCCGCGGGTCGCCGGTGATATCGACGAGCGCTGCCGCCTCCGGCGGCAGGCAGGCAACAGCGGCATCGATCACCAGCGAGATGTCGCACCAGTCCTGCTGCAGCCGCAGGATGCCCGACTCGATGGCAGAGAAGTCCAGCAGGTCGTCCACCAGGCGGCCCAGCCGGGCGGACTCGGCGGCAATCCGGGCCAGGAACCGCTGCTGGGACTCACCGTCCCAGGTCACGTCGGGCTGCAGCAGGCTGGACGCGTATCCCCTGATCGCGGTCAGCGGCGTGCGCAGCTCATGGCTCAGCCGGGACAGGAAGCCGCGCTGCAGTTCCTGTGACCGGCGCAGTGTCGTTGCCTCCTGGTGGGCGAACCACGCTTCCTCGCGCTCCAGCGCCAGCCGCAGCGAATGCGCCGCATCCTCCAGCAGCGCGGTCGCGTCGGCGGGCGGCGGGCCGAGCGCCCAGCTGGCCGCCAGCACGGACGGCGCGCCCGGCGCGGCGAAGGTCACGGTCACGAATTTCTGGCCGGCCGCCCCGTCGTGGTGCACGGCGGCGCCATGGCTCCGGCCCGCCCCGAGCGCGCCGTCGGCGACAGCCAGCAGGGCCGCGGAGGCACGGCCGGGGCTGCGCTGGCCGGCGGCAGCGGCGGCCCGGCACCGCAGCAGGCCGTCGGCCGGCCTGGTCACGAGGGTCACCTCGTCGGCCTGCAGGCCGCGCAGCAGGGATTGCAGGGCGATGGCCAGCCCGTCGGCCGCGGGGCCGGCCCGGCCAGGGTCTCCAGCATCTCCCTGATCGTCTCCAGCACCCGGTTGCGGGCCGTCACCTGGTCGAGCAGCCGGTCTCGCTCGATCGCGCTGGCCGCGTACCCGGCATAGAGCGTGACCAGCTCGAGCTCATCCTGCTTCGGCGTTCCCTGGCTGGCCCGCAGGACCGTGATGACCCCCATCAGCCCGCCGGGGCCGAGCACAGGGACGGACCAGGAGCTGGCCACGCTCGCGGCGCGGGCCAGGTCGCCGAACGGCGACCAGGTTCCGCCTGCCCGTGCGTTCTCCTCCAGCACGGGGGCGCGGCTCGCGGCCGCGACGCCGACCGGTCCCCCGGCGGCGCCGTACGGGAGCAGGGCGAGCGCGGCCTGCAGGCCAGCCGACATGCCCAGGGACGCGGCGCACTCCAGCCCGGCCTCAGCGGGCAGGTGGATGCACAGCCGTTCGCTGCCGAGGGCGGCCCCGAGCGCCGAGAGGATGAGCGACAGGGTGGACGACGGATCAGCCGAGACGAGCCGGTCGGCCAGCCCGTGCAGGCGGCTGAGCTGCCGGCGCGGCGAGGAGTCGACCTCCTGGCCCGAGAGCAGCGCGAGCACCTCGTCCGGATGCACCTCGCCGACGGCGACGTCCCCGACGACCCGCCCGTGCCGCAGCACCAGGATGCGGTCAGCCAGCCGGAACATCTGGTCAATGTCGTGGCAGGCCAGCAGGATCGTGGTGCCCTGCTGGCGCAGGCCGACGATCAGGTCCTCGACCTGCGCTGCCATCCGGACGCCCAGCGAGGCGGTCGGCTCGTCGAGCATCAGCAGCCGCGGTTGATGCGCCACGGCCCGCGCCACGGCCACCATCTGGCGCTGTCCCCCGGACAGCGACCGGACGCTCCGGGTCGTGTCCTGCAGCGGGATGCCCAGCCCGGCCAGCAGCGCAGCGGCGTGGGCATGCATCCGCGTCTCGGACAGGAACAGCCGCCGCCGCTCGCGGCCGAGCAGCAGGTTCGACGCAATATCCAGGTTGTCGCAGAGCGCGAGGTCCTGCCACACCACGCCGATGCCATGCCGGATCATGGCCGCCGGGTCCGGCGGCACCGGCTTCCCGGCCACGGCGATCTGGCCGCGGCCAGGGGTGATGTCGCCGGCGATGCAGCGCACCAGAGTGGTCTTGCCCGCGCCGTTCTCGCCGGCCAGCGCGACGATCTCGCCTTCCCCGACCGTCAGGCTGACTCCGTTGAGTGCCTGCACCTGGCCGAAGCTGACCGCCAGATCGGAAACCGACAGCAACGGCACGGCGGCAGCCGGGGTGGTCTGCAGGGCGGCGGTCATCTCCCTATTGTCGCCGGAAGCCCTGCTCATCACCACATCGACGGTACGAGCGCGCCTCCCGGCGGCCCGGCAGGCTCAGCGGCTGGCCAGCTCGAGCTCGGAGATCCGGCCCGCCAGGAAGGCCCGTTCCGCCGCGTTCTCCGCCAGTTCCAGGGCAGCCTGGTAAGCCTCAGCCGCCTGACGGCGATGGCCCAGCCGCCGTAGCAGGTCGGCCTTCACCGCCGGAAGGTACCGGTATCCGGCCAGGCGCCCATCTCGCTCCAGCTCGCTGATCTCAGCCAGGGCCGCGGCCGGGCCGTCGACCATGGCGACCGCCACGGCCCGGTTCAGTGCCACCACCGGCGACGGCCAGACCCGCAGCAGCGCGTCATAGAGCGCGACGAGCTGCGGCCAGTCCGTGTCGCCGTAGGCGGGCGCCTCATCGTGCAGGCCCGCGATGGCCGCCTGCAGGCCGAACCGGCCAGGGCGTCCGCCCCGCAGCGCGCCGGTCACCAGGCTGATCCCCTCCGCGATCATGGCCTGGTCCCACCGGGACCGGTCCTGCTCCTCCAGCAGCAGCAGCCGGCCGCTGGCATCCTGCCTGCCAGGCCGCCGGGCGTCGGTCAGTAGCAGCAGCGCGAGCAGGCCGCGCGCCTCCCGCTCGTCCGGCATCAGCACCCGCACCATCCTGGCCAGCGCGATCGCCCGGTCCACCAGGTCATCGCGGACCAGCTCGGGGCCGATCGGCGCGGCATGCCCGGTCGTGAACACCAGGTGAATCACGGTCAGCACGGCATCAAGCCGGTCCGGCAGCTCGCGCGCCGCCGGGACTCGGTAGGCGATCCTGGCCGCTGAGATCTTCCGCTTGGCCCTGGTAACCCGAGCCGCCATGGTGGCCTCGGAGACCAGGAATGCCTGCGCGATCTCCGCTGTCGTCAGCCCGCACACCAGCCGCAGGGTCAGCGCGACCTGTGCTTCCCTGGCCAGCGCCGGATGACAGCAGGTGAAGATCAGCCGAAGCCGGTCGTCCGGGATGGCCTGGTCATCGCCGTCAGCGGACAGCGGCGCCGGCTCCGGCTCGATCAGCAGCGGCAGCTTGGCCCGCAGGGTCCTGTCCCGGCGCAGTGCGTCCAGCGCCTTGCGCCGCGCGGCGGTCGTCAGCCAGGCGGCCGGGTTGCGCGGGACACCCTGGCGGGTCCACGCGTCCAGGGCGGCCACGTATGCGTCCTGAACGCACTCTTCCGCGATATCGATGTCCCTGGCCACCCTGGTCGTGGCGGCCAGCACGAAGCCCCATTCGCGGCGATGGGCGTCGGCGATCGCGGCCGCGACATCCTCGTGGCTGCCCCCGGCAGCGGGCCGGTGACTGCCCGCGGGCGGCGGAGCGGCCGGGGGCACCGGCTGGTCACGCAGGTGGTGCTGGCCAGCCGGGCCGCCCCGGGCCGCCGCCGGGTCAGCGGGCCGGAAAGCCGGCCCGCTGGCGCTGGAGCTGCCGGGCCGCCGGCCCCGGTCAGGCTGCCCGGTCATGGCTGGCCGATCAGCCGCCCGAGGTGTCCATCACCGGGCGCACCTCTACGCCGCCGTACGGCGCCGGGCAGAGCTTCGCGATATCGAGTGCGTGATCCAGGTCGCGCGCCTCGATCAGGTAGTAGCCGCCGAGTGCCTCCTTGGTCTCGGCGAACGGGCCGTCGGTCACGACGTTGCCGCGGATGGAGGTAGCGGTGCTGGTCGGCTCCAGGGCATCGCCGGACAGGATCTTGCCGCCCTTCTCGCCCACCTGCGCGGCGAAGCGGCTGTGCGCTTCCATGGCCTGCTGCCACACCTCCTGCCCTGCGTTAGCGTAACGGCTCTCTTCCTCGTAGATCAGGATCATGTAGTTCGCCATGACAGCCTCCCTGGTGTCTCGTTTCGATCGGTACGTGACCTGCTATCCGGGCCCGCTTACCCGGCCCGCTATCTGGCCGACGAACGACAGCCTGGCAAATCGACAGCCGCCCGGCTGAATTCTCGGCCGGCGGCGGCTGTCGCGCCCGGTTGCCCGGCGCGAGACGGTGAGACGGTGAGACGGCAGGAGCTGAGCAGCCGGCACCGGTCAGCCGGCGTCCTGCGGGATGAGGCGCCGGCCAGCGGCTGACGGGATCGGCGCCCTCAGCAGGAGCTTGCCCCGGCGATGCTCCTGAGCTCCTGAACGCGGGCCGCCGGGTCATCCGAGCCGAAGACAGCCGATCCGGCCACGAACATGTCGGCTCCGGCCTCGGCGCAGCGGCCGATGGTCTCCGCGGTCACCCCGCCGTCCACCTGCAGCCAGACCGATCCGCCGAACCGGCTGATCAGCGACCGGGCCCGGCGCACTTTCGGCAGCACCACGTCCAGGAAGCCCTGGCCGCCGAAGCCCGGCTCTACGGTCATCAGCAGCAGCATGTCGATTTCCGGCAGCAGGTCAGCGTACGGCTCGACCGCGGTAGCCGGGTTGATGCCCAGGGCCGCCCTCGCTCCCGCAGCCCGGATGGCCCGCAGGGTGCGGATCGGCGCACTGGCCGCCTCAGCATGGATCGTGACGTTCCGCGCGCCCGCCTCCGCGTAACCGGGCGCCCAGCGATCGGGGTCCTCGATCATCAGGTGACAGTCCATCGGCAGCTGCGCGTGCTTGAGCAGCGCCTCGACCACCGGCAGGCCGATTGTCAGGTTCGGGACGAAATGGTTGTCCATGACGTTGACGTGCAGCCAGTCGGCGACGCCGGCGACCGCGGCGGACTCATCCGCGATCCGGGAAAGATCGGAGGCGAGCAGGCTTGGCGCTATCTGGATAGTCATCTCAGGGCGAGTCTAGGGCCGTCATGGCAGACTGACGAGGCAAATTCCGCGGACTGTCACAGCCCGCAGCTAGGTTCGATTATGTATTCGAATCGCCCACTGGCAGGGAGGCCGCTCGTTGACTACCGAGGCATCGGACCGGCTGCTCGACCGCGTCCGCAAGCTCCTGGCGAAGGCAGAGGACGAGAGCGTCACGCCGCCAGAGGCCCAGGCGCTGACCGCCAAGGCCGCGGAACTCATGGCCAGGTACGGCATCGACCGGGCCATGCTCGCGGCCCGGCGGCCGGAGACCGATCGCCCGGCCAGCCAGATCATGGACATCGGCAACCCGTGGGCCAGGGTGAAGGCCCACCTGCTCTGCGGGCTGGCCGCGGCGCTGCGCTGCCAGTGCATCATGCTGCCCGCGGCCGGCGGCAGCCGGATCCACATCTTCGGCTATGCCTCCGACCTTGAGCGCACGGACGTGCTCTACACCTCAGTGCTGATCCAGATGTGGCATGGCCTGGCCGGCGCGCAGCTACCCGACTGGAGCTGCAGCCCGCGTGCCTGGCGGCGCAGCTGGCTGCTCGGATTCGCGACCGCGGTCATCGCGCGGGTGCGTGCCGCCGAGCAACGGGCCGAGCAGCAGGCGGCTCCGGGCTCCGGGCCGGCGCCTGGCGCCGCGATCGTACTGGCCGACCGCGCGCTCGTCATCAGGCGCAACGTCGAGCATGCGTACCCGGTGACCCGGCAGGCTCGGGTCACCTACAGCGGCAGCGGGTACGGCGCCGGCTATGAGCAGGGCAGGCGCGCTGACATCGGCACCGGCCGGCTGGCGCCGGGCCGCCGGTCGCTGACTCGCGCCAGCCGGGGCTAGCGGGGTCCGGGGGCAGCGGGACTGGCGGAGGTGGCGGTCGGGCACGCGGGTGGCGGTCGGGCTGAGGTGGCGCCGGTCAGCTGGCAGGGCGCCGGCGCAGCAGCGCGAGGAAGATGGCATCCGTGCCATGGCGGTGCGGCCAGAACTGCGCGTACGCCCCGTGCGGATCGGGACAGCGCAGGCCGGGCATGCAGGCGGGCACTCCGGGCAGGCCGGCGAGCACTGCGGGCGCGTCCAGCACCTCGGCGTCGCCGCGGGCCGCGAGCACGTCGGCCACGACGTCACGGGTCTCGGCCAGATGCGGAGAGCAGGTCACGTAGGCCACCACTCCGCCCGGCCGGGCCGAGTCGATGGCCGTGGCCAGCAGGCCGCGCTGCAGCGGGCCGAGGTTCTCGATGTCCGCCGGGGACCGCCGCCAGCGAGCCTCTGGCCGGCGCCGGAGCGCGCCGAGCCCGGAGCACGGCACATCCGCGATCACCCGGTCGAAGGCTGCCTGCCGCCAGCCGGGCCGCATTCCGTCCGCCGCGACGACCGCGGCGGAGCCGGCCGGGGCGGTGGCGGCCCGGACCATCCGGGCCCGCTGCAGCCGCGGCTCGGCTGCTGCCAGCCGGGCACCGGCTCCCGCCGCCAGGCCCGCCAGCAGCCGCGCCTTCCCGCCGGGCCCGGCGCACAGGTCGAGCCAGCGGCTGTCGCCGCCGGTGACCGGCGTCCTCGCCAGCGCCAGCGCGGCCAGCTGGCTGGCCTCGTCCTGCACGCCGGCCCGGTGCTCGGCCACGGCCGGGATCATGGCCGGATCGCCGTCGGACAGGCTGACACCGAATGGCGACCACCGGGCAGCCGGCCCGAAGGCCGCCAGCTCGGCCGGGTCGGCCAGGCCGGGGACGGCGCAGAGGGTCACCCGGGGCCGCACCCCGTCGGCGGCCAGGGCCGCCTCCGTCTCCGCCAGCCCGCCGTCCGGATCCTCGCCCAGCGCCTGCAGGAACGCGGTCACGATCCACCGGGGATGGCTGTAGCGGACCGACAGGTGGCCGACCAGGTCCTGATCGCGGTCCGGCGCCGCAATCATGAGCCAGGTCTCCAGGTCACGGCTGGCGATGCGGCGCAGGATGGCGTTGACGAATCCGGCCGGGCGAGGTCCGGCGATGTCCTTGATCAGGTCAACTGAGGTAGCCACCGCGGCGTGCGGCTGGATCCTGGTGGCCAGCAGCTGATGCGCGCCCAGCCGGAGCACGGCCAGCACCGGCGGCTCCAGCGTGTGCAGCTCGCGGTCGCTGCAGACGGCGACGATGGCGTCGTAGGTTCCGCTGCCCCGCAAGGTCCCGTAGCAGAGCTCCGTGGCCAGGGCCGCATCGCGCCCGGTCAGGCCCCGCTCCGCGAGCATCGCCGGCAGCACCAGGTTGGCGTAGGCGTCTCGCTCGGCTACCGCGCACAGCGCGTCGCAGGCCGCGCGCCGGGCCGGATCCGCGCGGTTCCCGCCACGCCGGGCCGGCGCCCGGCCGCGCTGGCGTTCCTGGCGGGCTGCCACGTCAGCCGAGCACCAGCGGACGGCCCTCCGGCCGCAATCCGCGGGCCCAGTCGGCCGCCCGCATCACCCGCTTGCCGGTGGGCTGCACATCCCCGAGCTGCACGGGCTCGGTCCCGGTACCGGCGAGCACCCGGTCGCGCAGCAGCCGCAGCTCGCCCGGCGGCAGCGCGGCCGGGCCGTCCTCGCCGGGCGCGGCCAGCGTGACCGGGCCGAGCTTCATCCGGGCGCCGTCCAGCGCGGTCCACGGACCGGGGACAGGCGTGCAGGCCCGGATCAGCCGGCTGATCGACAGCGCCGGCTGCTTCCAGTCCACCCGCGCGTCGGCCGTGCTGAGCTTCGGCGCGTAGCTGACTCCCTCGGCGGACTGGGGCCGGGCAGTCAGCTCGCCGGACTCGATCCCGTCCAGCGTGGCGACCAGCAGGCCGGCCCCGGCGACGCTGAGCCGGTCCAGCAGCTCGCCGGCCGTATCCTCCGGCCCGATCAGCTCGGTCATCACCCCGTAGACCGGGCCGGCATCCAGTTCCCGTACCAGCCGGAACGTGGTAGCCCCGGTGATGTCGTCGCCGCTGCGGATGGCGTGCTGCACCGGTGCCGCGCCGCGCCAGGCGGGCAGCAGCGAGAAGTGCAGGTTCACCCAGCCGTGGGCCGGGATGTCGAGCGCCTGCTGGCCGATCAGCGCGCCGTAGGCGGTGACGGGAACGCAGTCCGGCGCGATCTGCCGCAGCCGGGCCAGGAAGTCGGGGTCGCCGGGCTTGGCGGGCTTCAGCACTTCCACCCCGGCCTGCTCGGCGCGCAGCGCCACCGGGCTCGGCGTCAGCTGCAAGCCCCGGCCGGCCGGCGCATCCGGCCTCGTCAGCACGGCCGCGACGTTGTGCCGCGAGCCCAGCAGCGCCTCCAGGGCGGGCACGGCGGCCTGCGGTGTGCCGGCGAAGACCAGGCGCATCGGCTAGAAGGCCTTGCCTTCAGTCGGATGCGGCGATACCCGCACCAGCGGCACCGGCTCGCCCCACCACTCGGCGTTGCGGATCTCCTTCATGGCCAGCTTGCGCTGGGCCGGATCGAGCCGGTCGATGAACAGGATCCCGTCCAGATGATCCGTTTCGTGCTGAACGCATCGCGCCAGCTGGCCGGTGCCCTCCAGCCTGACCGGCTCGCCGTGCATGTTGAAGCCCGTGGCCACGACGCCGTGCGCGCGCTTGGTCGGGTAGGCGAGCCCGGGGAAGGACAGGCAGCCCTCGTCGTCGATCTCCGCATCGGCCGAGAGCTGCAGCGACGGGTTGACCAGGTGGCCGAGCTCGTCGTCGACGCAGTAGGTGAAGACGCGCAGGCCGACGCCCAGCTGCGGAGCGGCGAGCCCGAGACCGGGTGCGTCGATCATGGTGTCGGTCAGGTCCTTCACCAGCCGGCGCAGCTCGGCGTCGAAATCCGTGACCGGCTCCGCAGGCGTCCGCAGTACCGGATCACCGAACAGTCGTATCGGCTTGATGCTCACCCAGGTCCTCCCGGCAGATGCCAGCGCGATCCTCCGCGCGCGTCCAGTCTATGAAGTTGGCCGGCTAGTCGCGCTGGCCCGCCGACCGGGCCTTGAACGCGGCTTTCCGGGCCGCCCGTGCGACGCCGGGGTCGGGGTGGTGGTCGCTGAGCGTGGTCAGCAGCCCGATGACGCCCGGATGCTGAACCTGCCACAGCCCGGCCACGATCTCGGCCTGGGCCGCCGCGGGAAGCTCCGGCAGCAGCTCGGCCACGACGTTGCGCGGGTCCGCCTCTTCGAGCAGCCCGGCGCCGAGGTCGACGAGGAGCCAGGTCCTGTCATCCGGGCTGAGCTCGGCCTGCTGGCCATGCTCGTGCAGCCAGACGGCCGCGTGCGCGCGCAGCAGCGGCTCGGCCAGCGCGGCCCGGACCCGGGCCGCGGCGGTATCCCCGATCCGGTCCAGCACGGCGAAGGCGGCGCCGCGCAGGCCGGGCGAGCCATCTGCCGCCGCGTCGATCAGCTCCGCGGCGGCCTGCTCGGGCGACCGCGCATTCAGCCAGGCGGTGATCTCGGCCTCGCCGTCTTCGGCGTCGCAGCTGGCCAGGGTGGCGAGCAGGCCGGCCGCGCCGGCCTGGTCGGCGCCGCCCAGCACGGGCACGTGCCAGCCCTGCGCACGTAGCCTGCGGTGCACTCCCCAGATCCCCAGCGGCGACAGGCTGACCGTCAGGCCGCCCGCTGACTCGTCCGTTCCCAGTTCCACCACGCCGAGGTCAGCCAGCGTCTCCAGGGCGAAGGAGAGGGCCGCGGCCTCCTCCCGCTCCCCCGCGGCTATCTCGGAACCCGAGCCCGGCCCGGCCCGGCCCGGCCGCGGCCGCGTAGGCGTCGAACAGGCCGTCCATCCGCACCGGGGCCCCGACCGTGTAGAGGGCGGTGGCCAGTCCGTCCAGGTCGTCGGCGTCCAGGATGGCGGCCAGGGCACGGTCCCATGCGGTCAGGACCTGCTCGGCATCCCAGCTGTTCAGCGGCCCGCGGTCGTCAGCCGCAGCGCCGCCAGCCAGGCCGGTGGCCACGGCTACCCGCCAGGCGGCGTCCACCTCGTGCGGCGCCAGGTCGAGGGCGGCGGCGGCGGCCGTCGTGTCCTCCCTGGAGAGCGCAGGCTGCGCCGGGCCCTGGCCGGGCGAGGCCGCGGCGGGCCGGTCAGCTGCCCACTGGCGCAGTTCCATGGCCGCGCGCATCAGGGGCGCGACCCTGGCCGCCACGGCCAGCTCATCGCGGGGCGCGAGCCGGACCGACGGCAGCCGCGGCCGGTCCCGCCGCGCCCGGCCTGGCTGGTCACTGACACCGGCCTGGTCGTGGCCCTGGCTCGCACCGGGGCCCTGCCCAGCCGGCCTGCGAGCGGCGGCAAAGTCGGGCCGGTCCGGCCGGTCCGGCCGGTCCGGCGGCCCGGCATCGCGCTGGTCGTCCGGGCCGGCCGGGCCATGGTGCCGGGGCAGGCCGGCTTCCTCGTCCGGGCGGGCCAGCCTGACGTGCGTGCGCTGGTCTCGTCGTGAGGTCGCCACGCAAGCACCCTATGGCCTGAGCGCGCTGTAGTCAGATCAGCTCGGCCGGGTCGAGCTGCAATCGCACGGTACCGGGATCCTTGCGCGCTGTCCTGACGGCCTGCGCGCGGCGCAAGGACTCGGCCAGCGCGGCCCCGGCTGACCGGGGCGTGCGCACCAGGAAGCGCACCACATCCCCGGCTGGCCCGGCTGGCCCGCCCGGCTGCGCGGCCGGCCCCGGGACAGGACCGAGTACCTCCGCGGTAGCGGGCAGCTCCGCGGCATCCAGCAGCGCGGTAGCCGCGCTGAGCGAGCCGGTCAGCGAGGCCATCCGGATCGCCGGCGGGAACCGCAGCTCAGCCCGCTCGGCTAGCTCCCGCTCCGCGAACGTCACCGGATCCCACCGCACCAGGGCCTGCACGGCGGGCGGCCCGGCGTCGGCGACCACGATCACGGTGCCTCCGTCGGCGCCCGCCCTGACCAGGGCCGCCGCATTCATCCACCGGCGCAGTGCCTCCTCGGCGGCGCGCAGGCTGGGCCGGGTGAGCAGCTCCCAGCCATCGAGCAGGACGGCGGCCGCGTAACCGCCGTCAGCGGCGGGCTCCGCGCCCGGCGTGGCCACGACGATGGCGGCGCTGCCCGGAACGCTATCCAGCACGGTGGCGCCGCCCGAGGTGCGGACCGGCGCGGACGGGAAGGCCCGGCCGAGCTCCTCGGCCGTCCGCTTGGCCCCCGTCACCACGGCCCGAAGCCCGGTATGCCCGCATTGCTCGCACCGCCGCGGCACGAGCGCGCCGCACCAGCCGCAGCGCAGCGGGGCCTGCGGGCCCGGCAGCGTGCCCGGTCCGCCGCACTGGCCGCACCGGGCCGGCCCGCGGCAGCGCTCGCAGGCCACGGCGGCCAGGTAGCCGCGGCGCGGCACCTGGAAGAGCACCGGGCCGGCGGCCAGCGCCGCGCGGGCCGTGCGCAGTGCGAGGCTGGGCAGCCTGGCGGCCCGCGCGGCCTCGTCCCTCGCCAGTTCCGCATCATCCCCGGCCGCCAGCACGGCGGGCGCCTGCCGGCGCACAGTGGCCCGGTCTGCCTGCAGCGGCTTCGCCCAGCCGCCCGACACCATCTGCTGCGCCTCGGCAGTCCTGGCGAAGCCGCCGATCAGCGCGGCAGCCCCGGTCCGGTAGGACCGCAGGGCCAGCACCTCCCGGGCATGGGGATAGGGGGCACGCGGCTCGGCGTGCAGGTCGTCTCCCTCGTCCCAGAGCGCGACCAGGCCCAGCCGCGCCACCGGCGCGAACATCGCCGACCTGGTACCGGCCACGATGCTCACCTCGCCGCGCAGCACCCGTAGCCAGCGCCGGTACCGCTCGGCCGGCCCCAGCCCCGCCGCCAGCGTGATGTGCGTGCCCGGCCGCAGCGCGGCGGCCAGCGCGGCATCCACGCGGCTCAGGTCCCGCACGTCGGGGACGACGATCAGCGAGCCGCGCCCGGCGGCGGCCACGGCGGCGGCGGCCAGCGCGATCTCCTCCGGCCAGCTGGTTCCGGGCAGCGCCGACCAGATCGCCCGCGGCGCGCGGCCGTCGGCCAGGGCGGCCAGGAACTGCGGTCCGGCCGGGTACCTGGACCACGGTCCGGGCGGCGGCGGCTCGCAGCCAGGCGCGTCCCCAGCCGGTGCATCCGCGGCCCGTGCCTCTCCTGCCCGTGCCTCTCCTGCCCGTGCCTCCGCGGCCGCGTGCCGCGGCGGGATGGCCAGCCGCAGCACGTCGGCCAGCGTGCCGCCGTACCGGTCAGCGACGGCCCGGGCCAGGCCAGCGATCTCGGGCGTCAGCACCGGCTCCGGTGAGACGACCCGCTCCAGGTAGCCCAGCTTGCCCTCGTGCTGGCTTTCGGCGGTGCGCTCCAGCAGGTAACCGCTCGTGAGCCGGCCGGCGAAGCGGACCCGCACCCGGCAGCCTGGCACCGCAGCATCGGCCAGCGAGGCCGGGACCAGGTACTCGAACGGCCGGTCCAGGTGCGGGAGCGAGACGTTGGCGGCTACGACGGCTACCGGCATGATCTGGGCGGGCTCCCGGCCGGCCGGTCCCGGCCCGGCGGTCAGCCCGGCTGGCGTCCTGCCCGCCTGCCGCACCGCCTCAGCCACGCTCCCGTCCTACCAGATGGCACCGACCAGGGCGGGCGCGCCGGCGACGAGCCACGCCGACCTCGGGGCGCGCGGACAGGCGTGCGCAGCGGGGGCCGGGCGGTCCGCCCGGCCGCCGCGGCAGGCGGTCGCCCGGAGCCTGGCTCAGGCGCCGGCCGCGGACCGGAGGGATTCGGCGCGGTCGGTCCGCTCCCAGGAGAAGTCCGGCTCTTCCCTGCCGAAGTGACCATAGGCGGCGGTCTGCGAGTAAATCGGCCGGAGCAGGTCGAGGTCGCGGATAATGGCCGCCGGCCGGAGATCGAAGACCTGCATGACGGCGTCCTGGATGCGATCCACCGGCACGTGCTCGGTGCCGAAGCATTCCACGAACAGGCCCACTGGCTTGGCCTTGCCGATGGCATAGGCGACCTGCGCCTCGCAGCGCTCGGCCAGCCCGGCGGCGACCACGTTCTTGGCCACCCAGCGCATGGCATAGGAGGCGCTGCGGTCGACCTTGGACGGGTCCTTGCCGGAGAACGCGCCGCCGCCGTGCCTGGCCATCCCGCCGTAGGTATCAATGATGATCTTGCGGCCGGTCAGCCCGGCATCGCCCATCGGGCCGCCGACCTCGAATCGTCCGGTCGGGTTGACCAGCAGCCGGTAGTTGGCCGTGTCCAGCTCCAGGCCGGCCAGCACCGGCTCGACCACGTGCTCGCGGATATCGGGGGTGAGCATCGCCTTCAGGTCGATGGCCGGGGCGTGCTGGGTCGAGACGACGACGGTGTCCAGCCGCACGGCATCGTTGCCGGCGTACTCGATCGTGACCTGGGTCTTGCCGTCCGGCCGGATGTAGGGCACCGCGCCGCTGCGGCGGACCTCTGACAGCCGCCGGGCCAGCCGGTGCGCCAGCGTGATCGGCAGCGGCATCAGCTCGGGTGTGTCCCGGCAGGCGTAGCCGAACATCAGTCCCTGGTCGCCGGCGCCCTGGCGGTCGAGTTCGTCGGCGCCCTCGCCCTCGCGGTACTCGAACGCGTCGCGCACGCCCATCGCGATATCTGGCGACTGGGAGCCGATCGAGACCAGGACGCCGCAGGACGCGCCGTCGAAGCCCTTGGCCGAGGAGTCGTAGCCGATCTCCAGGACCTTCTCCCTGATCGTCTCGGGAATGTCGACATAGGTGTCGGTGGTGACCTCGCCGGCCACGTGCACCTGGCCGGTGGTGATCAGCGTCTCCACCGCGACCCGGCTGCGCGGGTCGCCCTTCAGCATGCCGTCCAGGATGGCATCGCTGATCTGATCAGCCATCTTGTCCGGATGGCCCTCGGTAACCGACTCGGAGGTAAAAAGACGACGGCCCACCTGACACCCTTCTTCGCATGCTGAGATCTCGCCGAAGTGTAACGTGCCCGGATGACCCGGCGTGGTCGCGATGCCCGCGGGGATGCCGGCCCGGTCTCCTACTCCAGGCGCGCGGCGACCAGGTCCCAGACCGCCTCCGCGAGCGCCTCCTTGGGCCCGCGGGGGATCTTGACCTCCAGGCCGTCGTGATCCAGGACGACCGCCTCGTTGTCCGCGGTGCCGAAGGCCAGCCCATTCCCGACCTGGTTCACCACGAGCAGGTCGCAGCCCTTGGCCGCCAGCTTCGCCCGCCCGTTCGTCAGCAGGTCGCTGGTCTCGGCGGCGAACCCGACGATGACCTGCCGCCGGGGCCGGGAGGCGGTCAGCTCGCGGAGGACATCGGGGTTCTCGGCCAGCTCGATCGGCTCGGGCACGGAGCTGGTCTTCTTGATCTTGCCGTCGCTGCGGACCGCCGGGCGGAAGTCGGCGACCGCGGCCGCCATCACGATGGCATCGGCCGCCTGCGCCGCCGCCCGCATCTCGTCCCGCAGCTCGCGGGCCGAGACCACCCGGATCACCCGGACGCCGGCCGGGTCGGGCAGATCGGTGTTGGCGGCTACCAGCGTCACCTCGGCGCCGCGGCTCGCGGCCGTCCTGGCCAGCGCGTAGCCCTGCCGGCCGGACGACCAGTTGCCGAGATACCGGACCGGGTCGAGCTCTTCCCTGGTGCCCCCGGCGGAGATCACGACCTGGCGGCCCGCCAGGTCAGGGCTGAGCCCCGCCGCTCCCCGGTCGAGCACCCGCAGCGCGACCGCCAGCAGCTCGGCGGGCTCGGGCAGCCGGCCCGTGCCGACGTCCGAGCCGGTCAGCCGGCCGATGGCCGGCTCCAGCACCACCGCGCCCCGGCTGCGCAGGGTCGCGACATTCGCCTGGGTGGCGGCGTGCTCCCACATCTCCGTGTGCATGGCGGGCGCGAAGACGACCGGGCAGCCGGCGGTGAGCAGCACGGCGGTCAGCAGGTCATCGGACATCCCGGCGGCCGCCCGGGCCAGCAGGTTGGCCGTGGCCGGGGCGACCATCACCAGGTCGCTGTGCTGCCCGAGCCGGACATGCCGGACCTCGTGCACGTCGTCCCACGGGCTGGTGCTGGCCGACTGGCCGGAAAGGGCGGCCCAGGTCGCCTCGCCGACGAAGCGCAGCGAGTCAGGTGTCGGCACGACGCGCACGCGATGACCGGACTCAGTGAACAGCCGCAGCAGCTCGCAGGCCTTGTAGGCGGCTATCCCGGCGCCTACGCCAAGGACGATGCGCATCGGCGCTTACCTGGCAGCTCCGGACTCAGCCGCTTCAGGCTTCCGGGCTCTCCGCGGTCAGCAGGCCCTGGCTGATCTCGCGCAGGGCGATCGACAGCGGCTTCTCCTGCACCCGGGTCTCCACCAGCGGGCCGACGTACTCCAGCAGGCCCTCGCCGAGCTGGGCGTAGTAGGCGTTGATCTGCCTGGCCCGCTTCGATGCCATGATCACCAGGCCGTACTTGCTGTCCACGACCTTCAGCAGGTCATCGATCGGCGGATTGATGATGCCTTCTGAGATCGGAGTCCCTGCCACCGTGTGCCTTCCAGGTCGTGATCACGTGTTACTGGCCAGCTGAGCCAGCACCAAGGCTACCAGCTGGTCGCATACCTCATCGACCGACGTGTTGACCAGGGTGATGTCGAACTCGGCCTCGGCCTCGAGTTCCGCCCGCGCGGCCGCGAGCCGCCGGGCGACGACGTCGGGCGGCTCGGTCTCCCGGCCGGTCAGCCGGCGGACCAGCTCGTCCCAGGTCGGCGGGGCCAGGAAGACCAGCAGCGTGCCCGGCACGGCCGCGCGGACCTGGCGGGCGCCCGCCACGTCGATCTCCAGCAGCACGGGGACGCCCGCCCGCAGCCGCTCCCGCACGGGCGCGAGCGGAGTCCCGTACCTGTGGCCGGCGAACTCCGCCCACTCCAGGAACTCGCCGCGCGCCACCATGGCGTCGAATTCCTGATCACTGGCGAAGTAGCGCTCGCGGCCGTTCACCTCGCCTGGCCTCGGCCGCCGGGTCGTGACCGAGATCGACTGCCAGATCTGCGGGCAGGTCTGCCGCAGCCTGGCCACGACCGTGCTCTTGCCGACGCCAGACGGACCAGACAGGACCGTGAGACGCGCAGGAACAGGGGCGCCCGCGCCCGGTCCGCCCGCAGCGGGCAGCCCGGCCACGGACCTGTGTCCCCCGGCCCCGTCCGCGATCCCGCTCGCGTCGGTCAGATGTCGCCGCCGAACTCGCTCTCCAGCGCGGTGCGCTGGTTGGCGCCCAGGCCGCGAACACGTCGTGACTCGGCGATGCCCAGCCGCTCCATGATCTGCTTGGCGCGCACCTTGCCGACGCCAGGCATGGACTCGAGCAAGGCCGACACCTTCATCTTGCCGACGACGTTGTCGGTCTGGCCCTCCTTGAGGACCTGGGGCAGGGTCGTCGAACCGTGCTTGAGTCGGTTCTTGACCTCTGCACGGTCTTTGCGTGCCTTGGCCGCCTTCTCAAGCGCCGCAGCCCGCTGATCGGGGGTGAGTGGAGGAAGAGCCACGCGAGGTCACCTCGGGTTTCGTGTCGAAAAAGTCGCTCCGCGAGGGGAAACTAGCGAGTTCGGAACGCCACGGCAACGTGAACCCCCGTTTGTGGCGCCATAAATCGTCCAATATCACGTTACGCTGTCAGAGAAACACTTACTGTAACTGACTTTGCAGGCTACAGCACGCCGCGCGTCGCCGCAGGCGCCGCGCCGGATCCGTCAGCTAGTGCGAAAATGACCGCGCCGCCGGCGCCGCCGGCGGCGTCAGGAAGCTCGGCGGCGCACCGCCTCCGCTCGCCGCAGTGACGCCGCCACGGCCGCGGCGGCAGAACCGGGGTCGGCCGCGCCGGTGATCGGGCGGCCGATCACGAGCAGGTCGGCGCCGGCCCGCAGCGCCTCCTCCGGGGTCGCCGTCCGCGCCTGGTCGTTCAGCGCCGCCCCGGAGGGCCGCACCCCCGGCGTGATCAGCATGATGCCCGGACCCACCTCGGCCCGGACGGCGGCGACCTCCTGCGGCGAGCAGACCAGCCCGCTGGCGCCCGCGTCGACCGCGAGCACGGCCAGCCGCCTGACCGCGTCGCTGACCGGGCCGGCCAGCCCGATCGCGTCCAGGTCGGCGGCGCTCAGCGAGGTGAGGATGGTAACGCCGACGATCCTGATGCCGGGCGCCGCGGCCACGGCGGCCCGGATCGCGGCCGGCCCGGCGGCCGCGTGCACGGTGAACAGGGCCGGCCGCAGCCGCGCCACCGCCCGCGCGGCGCCGGCCACCGTCGCCGGGATGTCGTGCAGTTTCAGGTCGAGGAAGACCTGCACGTCGCTGGCGCCCCGGATCGAGGCCACCGCCTCGGGCCCGTACCTCAGGTACAGCTCAAGGCCGATCTTCACCGTACTGACGTGCGGAGTCACCAGGCCGGCCCAGCGCGCGGCAGTCTCCAGGTCAGGCGCGTCCAGCGCCACGGCTATCGGTGCGCTCATGGCATCCTCCTCGCGGCGGCGGTCCCGGCCAGCCCCCGGCGCGGGGCGGTGCGCGGCTCGTGCGCCAGCCCGACGACATCGGCGAGCCGCTCGATGCCGCGCTGGGACAGCTCCTCATCCAGCTCGCGCAGGATCCTGACGCATGCGCTCGGGTCATGGAAGATGACCGTGCCCACGCTGACCATCGAGGCCCCGGCCAGGATCATCTCGAAGGCATCCCGCCCGGTCCTGACCCCGCCCATGCCGATGATCGGCACGCCGGGCAGCGCCGCGCGGACCTGCCAGATGCAGCGCACAGCCACCGGCCGGATGGCCGGCCCGGACAGCCCGCCGGTCTCCCCGGCGAGCACGGGGCGCATGGTGTCGGTGTCGATCACCATGCCCAGCAGCGTGTTGATCAGCGACAGCCCGTCCGCTCCGGCCGAAACGCAGGCCTTCGCGACCGCGACGATGTCGGTGACGTTGGGCGAGAGCTTGGCGAACACCGGGATGTCGTAGCGGGCCCGGCCGCGGACCTCCTCGATCACGGCCGCGGCGGCCGCCGGATCGCAGGCGAACACCTGGCCGCGGTGCTCCACGTTCGGGCAGGAGATGTTGACCTCGATGGCGGTCACCCCGGCCGCCTCCGACAGCCGGGTGGCCAGCTCGGCGTACTCGGCTACCGTGCCGCCCGCGATCGACACCACCGCGCGGGCGCCGCGGGACAGCAGCCAGGGCAGGTCCCGCTGCAGGAACGCGTCGATGCCGGGCCCCTGCAGGCCGATCGAGTTCAGCATTCCGCTGGGCGTCTCGGCCATCCGCGGCGTCGGGCGTCCCGACCGGGGCCCGAGCATGACCGACTTGGTGACGATGGCGCCGATCCTGGAGATATCGAAGAACTGGGCCAGCTCCCGGCCGCTGGCCGCGCAGCCCGACGCGGTCAGGATCGGATTCGGCAGCTCGACGTGGCCGAGCCTGGTCCGCAGGTCAGCTGCCATGGCCTGGCCTCCTCGGGGTCGGCTGCGGCCCGGCGGCCGCGCCATCGCCGTTCCCGGCCGCCAGCGCGGCCTGGGCGGCCTGGGAAGCCCGTCTGGTCCTCGGCTCCCAGCCCGGCGCGCCGAACGCGTCAAACGGGATCGTGCCCACGTCATCCCAGCGCACCTGGTTACCGCGGAAGACTGGCCCGTCAGTGCAGGAGCGGACCATCCGGGTGATCCCGTCGTTGCCGATGACCGGCAGCACGCAGGTCATGCAGACCCCGATCCCGCACGCCATCTCTTCCTCGACCGCCACCTGCACCGGGATGTCATAACGCCCCGCCAGCATGGTCACCTGCCGCAGCATGGGCATCGGGCCGCAGGCGTAGATCACGTCGGTGCGCGCCTCGTGGATCACCTGGCCGAGCACGTCGGTGACCACCCCGCGCAGGCCCAGCGAGCCGTCCTCGGTCGTGATCGTCGCCGTGCGGCCGCCGCGCCGCGCCGTCAGCGCCCCGAACACCCGGTCGCCGCTGGCCGCGCCGAGCAGGAAATCCACCTCGCAGCGGCGCTCCCGCAGCCGGGCGGCCAGGGCGAACAGCGGCGCGCTGCCGTAGCCGCCGCCCACCAGCAGGCAGCTCACCGGGTCGCGCGGCAGCGGGAACGGCCGTCCCAGCGGGCCGGCGATGTCCAGCATGTCCCTGGCCCGGCGCTCGGCCAGCCACCGGGTGCCCGGGCCGTGCGCGGCGAACACGAACTCCACCGTGCCGCCATGGTCGGGCCGCACGTCGTGGATCGAGAAGGCGCGGCGCAGCAGCATCGGGCTCTCCGGGCCGCCGACCGCCAGCGCGACGAACTGGCCGGGACGGAATCGCGCCGCGATCGCCGGCGCCACGATCGTCATCGCGTAGTAGGCGTCGACCCGGCGCACCGTCAGCACGGTGCCCCGCACCTGCACGGGCCCGGTCTCGGGCTCATTCTGGCCGCTGGTCACCCCGGCCCGCCTGTCTGGCCCGGCTCGCCCGCCCGGCCCGATCCGCGCAGCCTGGCCGCGTGCTCCTGCAGTGACCGCACGCCTACCTCGTCCCTGTTGATCGCCTCAATGCCCTGCACAGCGGCGGCCAGGCCCTGCACGGTGGTCACGCAGGGAATGCCGCGCCGCACCGCCGCCGTGCGGATCTCCCAGCCGTCCCGCCGCGGCCCGGACTGGCCGGGGCCGCCGAATGGCGTGTTCACGATGAGGTCCACCTGGCCGGCCAGGATCCGGTCCACGATGGTCGGCTCGCCGTCGGGCCCGGGGCCTTCGCTGTGCTTACGCACGATCGTGGCACGAACGCCGTTGCGGCGCAGAACCTCGCCGGTTCCGCTGGTGGCCCAGATCTCGAAGCCCAGGTCGGCCAGCCGCTTCACCGGGAAGATCATCGACCGCTTGTCCTTGCTCGCCACCGACACGAACGCCCGGCCCTTGACCGGCAGCGACCCGTACGCGGCCGCCTGCGACTTGGCGTAGGCCGTGCCGAACACCTCGTCGATGCCCATCACCTCGCCGGTGGAGCGCATCTCCGGCCCGAGCACGGTATCGACGCCGACGCCGCTGGCATCGGCGAACCGGCCGAACGGCAGCACGGCCTCCTTCACCGCGATCGGCGCGTCCATCGGCAGCGAGCCGCCGTCGCCGGAGGCGGGCAGCATGCCCTCGGCCCGCAGCTGCGCGACGGTGGCCCCGAGCATGATCCGCGCCGCCGCCTTGGCCAGCGGCACCGCGGTGGCCTTGGACACGAACGGCACGGTGCGGGACGCCCGCGGGTTGGCCTCCAGCACGTACAGCACCCCGGCCGCCAGCGCATACTGCACGTTCAGCAGCCCGCGCACGCCCACGCCGCGGGCGATGGCCTCGGTGGACTCCCGGATCAGCGCGACGTACTCGTGGCCGAGCGTGATCGGCGGCAGCGCGCAGGCCGAGTCGCCGGAATGGATCCCGGCCTCCTCGATGTGCTCCATCACCCCGCCGAGATACAGCTCGGTGCCGTCATACAGCGCGTCCACGTCGATCTCGATCGCGTCGTCCAGGAACCGGTCGATCAGCACCGGGTGCTCGGGGCTGATCTCGGTGGCCCGCTGCACGTACGCGGCCAGCGTCTCGTCGTCGTAGACGATCTCCATGCCGCGCCCGCCGAGCACGTAGGACGGCCGGACCAGCACCGGGTAGCCGATCTCGTCGGCGACGGCCTGCGCCTGCGCGGCCGAGGTCGCCATCCCGGACCGGGGGGCCAGCAGGCCGGCCGCGGCCAGCACCGCGCCGAACTCGCCGCGGTCCTCGGCCAGGTGGATGGCCTCCGGCGAGGTGCCCACCACCGGCACCCCCTCGGCCGCCAGCGATCGCGCCAGCCCCAGCGGCGTCTGCCCGCCCAGCTGCACGATCACCCCGGCCACCGGCCCGGCCGCCTGCTCGGCCGCGACCACCTCCAGCACGTCCTCCAGCGTCAGCGGCTCGAAGTAGAGCCGGCCGGAGGTGTCGTAGTCGGTCGACACGGTCTCGGGGTTGCAGTTGACCATCACGGTCTCGTAGCCCGCCTCCGACAGCGCGAACGAGGCGTGCACGCAGGCATAGTCGAACTCGATGCCCTGGCCGATCCGGTTCGGGCCGCTGCCCAGGATGATGACCTTGGGCCGGTCCCCGGCCGGCACCTCCGAGGCCATGTCATACGCCGAGTACAGGTACGGCGTGCGCGCCTCGAACTCGCCCGCGCAGGTGTCCACGGTCAGGTAGGCCGGCCGCACGCCGAGGTCGCGGCGCAGCTGCCGGATCTGCGCCTCGCTCATCTGAGTGAGCTGGCCGAGCTGCGCGTCGGAGAACCCGGCCGCCTTCGCCGCGGCGAGAGTGGCGGCGGGCGGCGGCGCGGCTCCGGTTATCCGTTGCGCATGCTCTTCGATGCCGGCGATCTGGTCAATGAACCAGGGGTCGATGCTGGTCACGGCGGCGACCTCGGCCACCGTGGCGCCCGCCCGCAGTGCCTGGTGCACGCCCGCCAGCCGGCCGTCGTGCGGCACCGCGCAGCGGGCCAGCAGCTCGTTCTTATCGCCGGGCGGGCGCTGCCAGCTCAGCGGGGCGGCCCGGTTCTCCAGCGAGCGCAGCGCCTTCTGCAGCGCCTCGGGGAAGCTGCGGCCGATCGCCATCGCCTCGCCGACCGACTTCATGTGCGTGGTCAGCGCCGGGTCGGCGCCGGGGAACTTCTCGAACGCGAACCGCGGCACCTTGACCACCACGTAGTCCAGGGCCGGCTCGAAGCTGGCCGGGGTCTCGCCGGTGATGTCGTTGCGGATCTCGTCCAGGGTGTAGCCGATGGCCAGCCGGGCCGCGATCTTGGCGATCGGGAAGCCGGTCGCCTTCGAGGCCAGCGCGCTGGACCGGGACACCCGCGGGTTCATCTCGATGACGACCATCCGGCCGGTCCGCGGGTGCACGGCGAACTGGATGTTGCAGCCGCCGGTGTCGACGCCCACGGCGCGGGCGGTGGCGATCGCGACATCCCGCATGTGCTGGTACTCGCGGTCGGTCAGGGTCATGGCCGGGGCGACGGTGACCGAGTCGCCGGTGTGCACGCCCATCGGGTCGATGTTCTCGATCGAGCAGACGATCACCACGTTGTCGTGCCTGTCGCGCATCAGCTCGAAGCTCGAACTCCTTCCAGCCCAGCACCGACTCCTCCAGCAGCACCTCGGTGACCGGGCTGGCGTCCAGCCCGGCGCCGGCCATCCGGCGCAGCTGCGCGGCGCCGGAGGCGATGCCCGACCCGGTGCCGCCGAGGGTGAAGGACGGCCGGACCACCAGCGGGAAGCCGAGCTCCGCGGCGGCCTGCTCGCACTCGGCCAGGGTGTGGCAGATCCGGCTGTCCGGCACCTGCGCGCCGATGCCGGTCACGATCTCCTTGAACCGGCTGCGGTCCTCGCCGGCCCGGATCGCGTCGATGTCGGCGCCGATCAGCTCCACGCCGTAGCGGGCCAGGGTGCCGGCGTCGTGCAGGGCGACGGCCGCGTTCAGGGCGGTCTGGCCGCCGAGCGTGGGCAGCACCGCGTCGGGGCGCTCCTTCGCGATCACCTTCTCCAGCACGTCCAGGGTGATCGGCTCGACGTAGGTGGCGTCGGCGAACTCCGGGTCAGTCATGATCGTCGCCGGGTTGGAGTTGACCAGGCTGACCCGGATGCCCTCCTGCCGCAGCACCCGGCAGGCCTGGGTGCCGGAGTAGTCGAACTCGCAGGCCTGGCCGATGACGATCGGCCCGGACCCGATCACCAGGACCGACCGGATATCAGCGCGCCGCGGCATGCTGCTCGCCTTCCTTCCGAAACGCATGATCGCGGAGATCTGTCAGTCGTAGCGACTGAGAAATTACCGTGATCATGAAGACCGCCCCCCGAGCGCTCATCGTGCCGCCGCCATCAGCTCGCAGAACTCGGCGAACAGGCCGGTCGCGTCGTGCGGGCCGGGTGCCGCCTCGGGGTGGTACTGCACCGTGAAGGCGGGCGCGTCCAGCAGCCGCAGCCCCTCGACCACGCCGTCGTTCAGGTTGACATGGGTGATCTCGGCCGCGCCGTAGGGCGTGTCGAACCAGCCGCGGCCGGGGGCCGTGCGGCCGTCGGCCGCTGCGTCCGTCGCCGCGTCCGGCATGGCCACCGCGAACCCGTGGTTGTGGCTGGTGATCTGGACCCGGCCGGTGCGCAGGTCCTGCACCGGCTGGTTCACCCCCCGGTGACCGAAGCGCAGCTTGTAGGTGGGCAGGCCGAGCGCCCGGCCGAGGATCTGGCTGCCCAGGCAGATGCCGAAGGCGGGCACGCGGGCCGCCAGCACGCCGCGCATTGCCTCGACGGCGTAACCGGCCGCCGCCGGGTCGCCGGGGCCGTTGGAGAAGAACACGCCGTCCGGGCTGGCGGCCAGGATGGCGTCTGCCGTCGAGGTGGCCGGCAGCACGGTGACCTCGCAGCCGAGGCTGGCCAGGTATCGCGGGGTGGCTGCCTTGATGCCCAGGTCGACGGCGGCTACCCGGTACCGGACGGGGGTGCCGTCGGGCGGGCTGACCACGTACGGCTCGGTGACGGACACCTCGCGGGCCAGGTCGGCCCCGGTCATCGGCGGGCTGGCCAGCACCCGCTGCAGCAGCGCGGCCGGGTCGTCCCCGGTGACCGAGATCCCGGCCCGCATCGCGCCCCGGTCGCGCAGGTGCCGGGTCAGCGCGCGGGTACCGCTGATCGCGATCCCGGTCACGCCGCGGTCCGCGAGCTCCTCCTGCAGGCTGCGCTGTGAGCGCCAGCTGGACGCCATCCTGGCCGGCTCCCTGACCACGTATCCGCTCACCCAGATCCGCCGGGACTCATAGTCCTCGTCGTTGATGCCGGTATTGCCGATATGCGGGGCCGTCATGGCCACGATCTGGCGGCAGTAGGACGGGTCGGTCAGCGTCTCCTGGTAGCCGGTCATGGCGGTGTTGAACACCATCTCGCCGAAGGTCTCGCCGGCCGCGCCGAACCCGGTCCCGCGGAACGTCGTGCCGTCCTCGAGCACGAGAATGGCGGGCGGCGCCGCCGACTGCCGGGCAGGCCGGCCGGGCCGGGCCGGCCGGGCCGCTGACCGGGCGGTCATCGGGCGAGCTTCCCGTCGAGCACCGTCGCCTCGCCCCGCAGGAAGGTGGCGATGACGCGGCCGGGCAGCGTCATCCCGGCGAACGGAGTATTGCGGCTCCTGGACGCCTGCGCCGCGGGATCCACCCGGTCGCTGGCGTCGGGATCGTAGAGGACCAGGTTGGCCGGGAAGCCCACGGCGACCGGGCTGCCGTGCTGCGCCGGGCCGAGCAGGTCCAGCCGGCCGATGGCCGCGGGCCGCTGCGACATCCGGTCAGCGACTCCGGCCCAGTCGAGCAGCCCTGGCTGCACCATGGCCGCGTGCACGACCCGCAGCGCGGTCTCGAGCCCCGTCATGCCGAACGCGGCGACCTGCCACTCGGTCTCCTTGTCCTCCAGCGGGTGCGGAGCGTGGTCGGTGGCGACGCAGTCGATGGTCCCGTCGGCCAGCCCGGCTCGCAGCGCCGCCACGTCGGCCTCGGTCCGCAGCGGCGGGTTGACCTTGAACACCGGGTCGTAGCCGACCGCGAGCTGCTCGGTCAGCAGCAGGTGGTGCGGCGTCACCTCGGCCGTGACGCGCCAGCCCTTGGACTTGGCCCAGCGGATGATCTCGACCGAGCCGGCCGTCGAGACGTGGCAGACATGCAGGGCCGAGCCGACGTGCGCCGCCAGCAGGCAGTCCCTGGCGATGATCGCCTCCTCAGCCACGGCGGGCCATCCCGTCAGGCCCAGCGCGGCGGAGATCTCGCCCTCGTTGACCTGGGCTCCGTCGGTCAGCCGCGGCTCCTGCGCGTGCTGGGCGATCACGCCGTCGAACGCCTTGACGTACTCCAGCGCCCGGCGCATCAGGACCGCATCCGAGACGCACCGGCCATCGTCGGAGAAGACCCGGACCCGCGCGTCAGAGTCAGCCATCGCGCCGAGCTCAGCCAGCTGCCGGCCGCCCAGCCCGGCGGTGACCGCTCCGATCGGCCGGACATCACAGCGGCCGGCGCGCCGGCCGAGGCGCCAGATCTGCTCGACCACCCCGGCCGTGTCGGCCACCGGGTCGGTGTTGGCCATGGCGTGCACGGCGGTAAAGCCGCCCAGGGCCGCGGCGGCCGTGCCGGTCTCCACGGTCTCGGCGTCCTCGCGGCCCGGCTCCCGCAGGTGCGCGTGCAGGTCGACGAGGCCGGGCAGGGCGACCAGTCCGCCCGCGTCCAGCACCTGCGCGCCCGGCGGCGGCTCGGCGGCCGGCCCGACCGCCGTGATCATCCCGTCGGTGACGCTGATGTCGGCGGGCCCCGCGCCGACCACGCTCGCTCCCCTGATCAGCCACGACGCCGCGGCGCCCGGCCCGGAGCCCCGCCAGTCAGTGCCCTGCCGTCCGTCGCTCATCGCTCTGCCTCCGATCCGCCCAGCAGCAGGTAGAGCACCGCCATCCGGACGCTGACGCCGTTAGTGACCTGCTCGACGATCGTGGACCGGGCCGAGTCGGCGACCTCGGCGGCGATCTCCACTCCCCTGTTCATCGGGCCGGGATGCATCACGATGGCCGACTCGGGCAGCAGCGCCATCCGGCCGGCATCCAGGCCGTAGCGCCGGCTGTACTCCCGGACCGTCGGGAAATAGGCGGCATTCATGCGCTCAGCCTGGACCCGCAGCATCATCACCACGTCCGTCTTGGGCAGCGCCGCGTCCAGGTCATAGCCGACCGAGCAGGGCCAGCTCCCGACCGCGACGGGCAGCAGCGTGGGCGGCGCGACGAGGCTGACATCGGCGCCGAGCGCGTGCAGCAGCAGCACGTTGGAGCGCGCGACCCGGCTATGCAGCACGTCGCCGACGATCGTGACCCGCAGGCCCTCCAGCCGCCCCAGCCTGCGCCGCATGGTGAAGGCGTCCAGCAGTGCCTGGGTCGGGTGCTCATGCGCGCCGTCACCGGCGTTGACCACGCTGCCCCGTACCCAGCCCGCCAGCCGGTGCGGAGCGCCGGAGGCGCTGTGCCTGATCACCACCGCATCGGCGCCCATGGCCTCGAGGGTCAGCGCGGTGTCCTTCAGGCTCTCGCCCTTGGCGACGCTCGAGCCCTTGGCGGAGAAATTGATCACGTCAGCGGACAGCCGCTTGGCCGCGGCCTCGAAGGAGATCCTGGTCCGGGTCGAGTCCTCGTAGAACAGGTTGACCACGGTCCGGCCCCGCAGCGTCGGCAGCTTCCTGATCGGCCGGTCGGTGACCTGGGCCAGCTCCTCGGCCGTGTCCAGGATCAGCAGCGCATCCTCGCGGCTAAGGTCGGCGGCTGAGATGAGGTGGCGCTTCATCGGCCCGCTCCCGTACTAGCGTCCTCGCCGAGGATCACCGCGTCCTCGGCATCTACCTCGGCCAGCAGCACCCGGACGACCTCCCGCTGGGAGGTCGGCAGGTTCTTGCCGACATAGTCGGCGCGGATCGGCAGCTCGCGGTGGCCGCGGTCGACCAGGACCGCCAGCTGCACGGCGCGCGGCCTGCCGATGTCCTTCAGTGCATCGAGCGCGGCCGCCACGGTGCGGCCGGAGTACAGCACATCATCGACGAGGACCACCACCTTGCCGTCGATGCCCGCGGCCGGAACGTCGGTGTGGCCGAGCGCCCGGGCCGGGCGCAGCCGGAGGTCGTCCCGGTACATGGTGATATCCAGCGCGCCCGCCGGGACGCTGCGCCCCTCGACGTGTGCCAGCCGCTCGGCCAGGCGCTGCGCCAGCGGCACCCCCCGGGTCGGGATGCCCAGCATCACCACGTCCCGGCCGCCGTTGGTCCGCTCGAGAATCTCGTGCGCGATCCTCGTCAGCGCGCGCCGGATCTCATCCGGCTCCAGGACAGCCTTACTGGCCCGCAGCCGCTCGCCGCTGCGGCTCTCGTTGCTGCGCCGCCCGTCACGCGCGCCAGCCGCGCCGTAGCCCGGGCCGCCGGCCGTTGCGGCGGACGCTGCCGTGCCGCGGGCAGCCGGGCTGCCCGGAGCCAGGCCGGGGGACTCGCCGCTGGGGGGCGGGTCGGCCTCGTTACCGAGCTGATCGTGTGCATGCATGCAAATGACCCCCTTTCCCGCCTCACAGGACGGGGCTTAAAGGACGCCTGTCTGCACCACCGTACCAGGCCAGACACGAAAAGCCGGACCGGCCGCACACCAGCCAGGCCTGCCCCGCCGGCTGACCGCTTCGCCGGGCCAGCCGCAGGCCCGCCCCGCCCCATCAGCATCACGGGCCGCACCCACCAGGATCACGGGCCCCACCGCACCAGGATCACGGGCCCACCGCACCAGCATCACGGAGAGTGATTTCTGCCACAGTTTGTCCGGATTAAGACATCCTTACCGTGACGTTTCAGAGGGCTGACGAGTGCACCGCAGGCGGCCGGATCGCCGTCCGCGCAAGGCTTCCGGCTCCCTTTGGGTACTTCGTTAGCGCTGCGGGCAGGGATGCGGCGAGGCGGGTAAGTTCATCCGCTTTTTGCCATTCGGCTTGACCTTGCCGCCAACGCGGCCTACCGTCACTGTGCGTAACCATGACTCATAGCTACGACAGGCCAGGGGGCCAGGCACTATGCCATCTGACTACGCCAAGACACTCGGCGCGCGACTGCGCGCCATCCGCACGCAGCAGGGCCTCTCTTTGCACGGCGTCGAGGAGAAGTCGCGCGGCCGCTGGAAGGCCGTTGTCGTGGGATCTTATGAGCGCGGCGACAGGTCGGTCACCGTTCAGAAACTGGCCGAGCTCGCGGAGTTCTACGGCGTGCCCGTGTCCGAGCTGCTGCCCGGCGACGTGCTGCCGACTCTGATTGCGCCCGCCCCCAAGCTCGTCATCGACCTTGAGCGCATGGCCCAGCTGCCGAAGGACAAGGCAGGACCGCTTGCCCGTTACGTCGCCACCATTCAGAGCCAGCGCGGCGACTACAACGGCCGGGTGCTGTCCATCCGCCAGGAGGACCTGCGCTCGCTCGCGGTGATCTATGACAAGACGCCTGCGGACCTCACTGAGGAACTGATCGGCTGGGGAATCCTGGACTCTGATGCGCGGGCTGCCATCGAGCCCTTCTGAGCTCACCGGCCGGGCTAGCCACGAGCCGGCCCCCTGGCTAGCCGGCTGACAGCAGCGGCAGCAGCGGCTGAGCAGGAATCCCGAGAGCGTCCTCCGCCAGGGACACGAACGTGTCAGCGTCGCGGAGAAGATCATCGGCCTCGCCGATGGAGACCGCCCTCGGCAGGCCTGCTTCAGCCGCTGCTCGCTTTCCGGCCCCGGCCGCGAAGAAGGCGGCCCACTCGCAGAGCGCCGGCTCCACCCGCGGCAGCAGTTCCCACACGCTCTTCGGCCGCTGCCTGCGCGTCGACCCTCCTGGCTCCGATCGTGCCGCCACGACAGCGGCCGCGGCCCGCAGCGCCGCGAGATGGGCAGCGACGTACCTGGCTCCTGCCGACGTCTCGGACCCGGCGGCCGCCAGTCCCTGGCGCGCGGATTCCATCAGGGCCAGCGCGGACGGCGCTACCCGGCACTTCGGCCGGTCCGGCCGCACCCGGGCGATCGTGCTCATCGACAACCTCCTCAGCGAGAGTGCGCGGCCGGGCGGGCCGCTTCCCTCGTCCCGCCCGGCCCGGCCCGGCAGCCCCTAGGGGGTCGGGCACCGGGCTCCGCCCGCTCTATTCGAACAGAGATTCGGCTCCCTGTCCACTCCCTGGCATCTGCGTTCGAAGTTACCGTGCGGGTCTGACACTCACGCATCGCCGGCCGCGCCACGCCGCGGCACCGGCCGCCGGCGGCGGCTCCCAGCGGCTGACCGGCGGCTAACCGGCGGCTCGCCGGGGCCGCTGATCCGTCGGCTAGGCTGACTCGCGTGCCAGCCAGCCCACCGATCCGGGAAATCAGCCGGGCGGACTTCCTGGCCGACCTGAGGTCGCTTGCTGATATCTATTCCGCTGCCATGCTCGCGCGATCCGCTGAGCTGCCTGGCCGGCTATCGATCATGGAACGGCACGCCGGCTATCCCGCCTTCCGGGCGCTGATCGCCAGCGGCGGGCCGGACGCCAGCCCGGTTGCCTTCGCCTACGGGTTCCATGGCGAGGCGGGCCAGTGGTGGCACGACGTGGTGCTCTCCGCGATAACCGCCGCGACCGGCTATGCCGCCGCCCGCGGCTGGCTCGACGACCCGATGGAAATCGCCGAGGTCCATGTCCATCCGGATTATCAGGGTCTGGGCATCGGCCGCAGCCTGCTGCTCAGCCTGATCGCGGGACGGGCTGAGCGGACCGCGCTGCTGTCGACGCAGGACACGGAGTCGGTCGCCCGGCGACTGTATCGGGGCCTCGGCTTTACCGACCTGCTGACCGGCTTCAGCTTCCCGGGCGGCGGTCCCCGCTACGCGGTGATGGGCGCGGCACTCCCGCTGCCGGACCGCGGCGCCGGCTAGCGCGTGGGCGAGGCCGACGGCTATCCGGCTGGCGGCTATCCGGCCGGCGGCTATCCGGCAGGCCGGTCGGCCAGGCCGAGGAGCTGGTAAATCTCCCTGGTGGCGCGCGAGCCGTTCAGCGTGTAGAAGTGCAGTCCCGGCACGCTCTGGGCTAGCAGCTGCTCGCACATGGCCGCGGCGTACTCGACGCCGATCTTGCGCACCGCCGCCTTGTCGTCGGCGTGTTCCCGCAGCTCCGCTGCCAGCCCGGCCGGAAGCCGGGCGCCAGACAGCAGCGCAGCCCGCTCGATCATCGCGGCGCTGAGGATGGGCATGATGCCGGCGATGATCGGGACCTCGCAGCCGCGGCCCGCGACCTCGTCGCGCAGCCGGAGGTAATCCTCGACATTGAAGAACATCTGAGTGATGGCGAAATCGGCGCCCGCGTCGCACTTGCGGACGAAAAAGTCAATGTCGGACTGGCGGCTCGGTGATCTCATGTGGCCCTCGGGGAAAGCGGCGACGCCCACGCAGAAGTCGCCCGACGCCTTGACCAGGCGGACCAGTTCCTCCGCGTAGGTCAGGCCGTCCGGATGCGGCAGCCACTCGCCGGCCGGATCGCCAGGCGGATCCCCGCGCAGCGCGAGGACGTTGCGCACGCCGACGTCCGCATAGGACCCGATGACATGGCGCAGCTCGGAGACGGAGTGGCTGACCGCGGTCAGGTGGCCGACCGGCGTGAGCGTCGTCTCTGCCGCGATCCGGCCGGTCACCCGGACCGTGCGATCGCGGGTCGACCCGCCGGCGCCGTAGGTGACCGAGACGAACGTCGGCCGCAGCGGCTCCAGCTGCCGGACGGCCAGCCACAGCCGGTCCTCCTCCGGCGCGGTCTTCGGCGGCATGAACTCGAACGAGAAGGACTGGCCGCCCTCGCGCAGCAGGTCGCGGATGGCGGGCGGACCAGGAGCGCGGCCGGGCGTCATACCTCCCAGGCTAGTCGTGCGGCGCAGGCAAGTCGCACGGTGCAGGCTAGTCCGGTGGCGAAGGCCGGTCGCGCGGCGGCGCGAACGGCGGTTCCGGCCGCGAAGGCTAGTCTCGCCACTATGGCTGATGACCCGGCCGACCTGGAGCGCATTCGCGATCAGGTCGGGAACGTCCTTTCCGGTTTCCTCGGCCTGCAGGGGACGGTGCTAGCCGAGATCGACGCCGAGATGCTGCCGTGGCTCGACGCCATGCGAGACCTGCTGGCCGGCGGCAAGCGGCTGCGGCCCGCGTTCTGTTACTGGGGCTGGCGGGCGGCCGGAGGCGCCGACTGCCGGGAGATCTTCGCCGCCGCCGCGGCGCTGGAACTGCTGCACGGCAGTGCGCTGGTGCATGACGATGTCATGGACGGCAGTGAGACCCGGCGGGGGCGCCCGGCCGTGCACCGGCAGTTCGCGGCCCGTCATGCTGCGGGCGGCCACCGCGGCTCCGCTGAGGGCTTCGGCACCGGGGCAGCCATCCTGATCGGCGACCTCCTGCTGGCCTGGACCGGGCAGCTGTACCACGGCGGCGGCCTGGACCCGGCCGCGCTGCGACGTGGCCAGCCAGTCCTCGACGCGATGCAGACCGAGGTCATGTGCGGCCAGTACCTGGACCTGATTGGCCAGGCCGCCGGTGATGGCACGGTCAGCAGCGCCCTGCACGTGATGACCTACAAGTCGGCGAAGTACACGATCGAGCGCCCGCTGCAGCTGGGCGCCGCGCTCGCCGGGCCCGGCCGGGCCGGCCGCGCGGCGGACCCGGCTGGCCAGCAAGCTGATGAGCCGGTCATGCGCGCCCTGTCCGGCTATGGCATCCCGCTTGGCATCGCCTTCCAGATCCGCGATGACGTGCTCGGCGTCTTCGGCGATCCGCTGCGGACCGGCAAGCCGGTCACCGGGGACCTGCGCGAGGGCAAGCGCACCGTCCTGGTCGCCATCGCCAGGGAGCGCGCCACCGCGGCCCAGGCCAGCGTGCTCGACCGGCTGCTCGGCGACCCGCTGCTGACCGAGGCCGGCGCGACGGAGATCCGCACGGTCCTGGCTGATACCGGCGCCGTGGCCGAATGCGAGAAGCTCATCGACCAGAACATCAGTGCCGCCCTCTCGGCGCTCGCCGCCGCGCCTGTCGCCCCCGAGGCCAGGAAGGCGCTGACCGAGCTGGCGTCCATCGTCACCGAGCGGCACAGCTAGCGCCTGGTCACGCCCGCAGCCTGGCGGCCAGGCCGGCGGCCGCGGCGGCCGGGTCGGCGGCCTCGGTGATCGCCCGCACGACGACCACCCGCCGCGCGCCCGCGGCCAGCACCTGCCCGAGGTTCGTCTCATCGATGCCGCCGATCGCGAACCACGGGCGGCCCGCGCCGGGCGGCGCGGCCCGGTCCAGCGTCGCTGCGTACTGAAGGAGACTCAGGCCGGCCGCCCGCCGTCCCGGTTTCGTGGGCGTGGGCCAGACCGGCCCGGCGCAGAAATAGTCCGCCTCGGCGGCCGCGCTCGCCGCGCTGGCCTGGGCCTCGTCGTGGCTGGACAGGCCGATCAGCGGGCCCGGCCCGAGTATCTGCCTGGCTGCCGCCGCGGGCAGGTCGTGCTGGCCCAGGTGCAGGACGTCCGCGCCGGCCGCGTAGGCGACGTCCGCGCGGTCGTTGACCGCGAGCAGCGCGCCGTGCTCCTCGCAGGCCGCGCGGAACACCGCCAGGAAGCGCAGCTCCTGGCCGGCCTCCAGGCCCTTCTGCCGGAGCTGGACGATGTCCACGCCGGCGCCGAGCACCGCGTCGAGGAACTTGGCCAGGTCGCCCTGGCGCTCCCTGGCGTCCGTGCACAGGTAAAGCCGGGCTGCTGCCAGCCGGGCACGCAAGTCGGTGGACATGCCCCAAGCCTGTCACGCGGGACATCCTGCCCAGACGCCGAGTGCAGCTCATCAGCCCGCGGGCCGACCCGCCGTCCGCAACAGCGTGAAAACGTACCTGCTGTCGCTGTTACAGCAGCAATCACGCATCCACGTCGTTGCCCAGAGCCGAGTCAGCCGGGCGGACGGCGGTCAGAAGGCGAGGGCCTGGGCCCGCCGGTTCACCTCGGTGCTGCGGTGCTCGCTGATCGCCTGGACCGGGGTTCCCGGCAGCGTCTCATCGTCGGTGAACAGCCAGCGCAGCGCCTCTACTTCGGAGAAACCGCAGTCGAAGAGCAGCGTCAGCGTGCCGGGCAGGCCGCGGATGACCTGGTCGCCGTCCAGGAACGCAGCCGGGATCGCGTGCTGGCCGGCCTCTGCACGGCGAGCAGCTTGCGATCGCGAAGTAGCTGCTTGACCCGGCTTGCGGGCAGGCCCAGCTGGTCAGCAGCCTCGGGAATGGTCAGCCAGTTGCCGACGATGGCGTCGGTCGGGGGATCGATCTGTGCCACGTCTCCAGACTTTCCCACATCATGGGGCCGGCAAAACCCCGTCTATGCCCTGCACTGCCCGCCGGCGGCAGCCCGGGCTGGCGCCTTTCCCGGCAAGCTTCGCATGTCAGGACCGCAGGCAATCGCGGACGGCAATCCCTGGCTGCGCCAGCCGCGCCGGGTCGACGGGCTGCCCTGACTCGATCACCCGGCGGCCCTGCAGCAGGTCACGCGGCGCGTTCACGGCCAGCAGGGCGACCAGCCTGTCCTCGCGCAGCCAGCACGCCGACCAGCGCTCGCCCGCCGGGTCCCCGCGCAGCAGCAGCAGGCCGGCGTCACCGTGATACCCGGCATACTGCACCATCCGGCCGAACTGCTCGGACCAGAAGTAGGGCACCGGGTCGTAGCCGACGCTGCCGCCGAGCACGTTGGCCGCGGCAGCCTCGGGCTGGTGCAGGGCGATATCCCAGTGCTCGAAGCGCAGCTGCCGCTGGTAGCGCGCCGACCAGAACGAGGCGCAGTCGCCGGCCGCGAAGACCCCTGGTACCGAGGTGCGCAGCTGCCCGTCAGCCGCCACGCCGTTGTCGATCGCGACGCCCGAGCCGGCTAGCCAGCCCACTGCCGGGCGCACCCCGACCGCCGTGACGACCACATCAGCGGCCAGCAGGCTGCCACCGGCCAGCATCAGGCCCGCTGGCTGCACCGACTCGACCGGCTGGCTCAGCCGCAGTTCCACCCCGGCGGCCGCGTACCAGGGCTCGGTGAGACGGCCGGCCTCCGGGCCGAGCGCGGCAGCCAGCGGCGCCGGCCCCGCCTCCACGACGGTCACCCGGCAGCCTCGCCCGGCCGCCGCGGTGGCCAGCTCGGCACCGATCCAGCCGGCGCCCACGATGGCCAGCGCGGCGCCCGGCTGCAGCAGGTCCCGCAGCGAGAGCGCGTCGTCCAGGGTGCGCAGTACCCGCTGCGGGCCGGGACCTGGCAGCAGGACGGGGCTTGCCCCGGTGGCGATCATCAGGGCATCGAAACGATGCTCGGCGGCGTCGGTCCTGACCACCTCGTCCCCGAGCGCGACCGCCTGCTCCCCCAGCCGCGCGTCGACGCCCAGCGCGGACAGATCTGCTCGCAGCGTCGTGTCGTCCAGTGCGCCGGTCAGCACCTTCTTCGACAGCGGCGGCCGGTCGTAGGGCGCCCGCCGCTCGGCGCCGACCAGCGTCAGCGAGCCGGCGTAGCCGAGGGCGCGCAGCTCCTCGACGGTCCGCAGGCCAGCGAGACCGCCCCCGACGACCACGATTCGCTCCGGGACGCATCTGCGCACCAGTTCCCCGCTTTCCGCATCGCCCCGCTGCCGCCTCAGCCGCTGCCGCTTCAGCCGCCCCGCTGCCGTCCCAGCAGCGTGACGGCCGAGCATGGTGGCACCATCCTGCCGGGCGGCCCGCCGCGGCCGGGACCGGGCATGCCCCAGCGCCGCTGCCCGCCGCGCGCCGCCCCCGGCTACGGCTTGCTCCCTCGCCCGTTCAGGTCCTTCCGGTCCAGGCACTACCCTGGGTACATCGCGCGGGAGTCCGGTGCGGACCGGACTGAGAGGGCGGCTAGCAGTCGCCGACCGCAGGAACCTGATCCGGGTCATGCCGGCGAAGGGAGCGCATAACCATGAGCACACCGGCCCGGCACGTCACCGCTGACGTGCTGGTCATCGGCGGCGGGGTCATCGGCCTGGGCATCGCCTGGCGCGCTGCCCAGCGCGGCTTCCAGGTCATCGCCGCCGATCCAGCGCCCGGCCAGGGCGCCAGCCGCGCCGCCGCCGGCATGCTGACGCCGATCGCCGAGGCCGCTTACGCCGAGCGCGAGCTGTTCGCGCTCGGCCAGGACTCGCTGCGCCGCTACCCGGCCTTCACCGCCGAGCTGACCGAGCTGACCGGCCGGCCGACCGGCTTCCGCCCGAGCGGCACGCTGCAGGTCGGCTATGACTGCGATGACATGGCCGTGATCGAGGAGTTCCGCATCCTGCAGGAGTCCTTCGGAGTTCACCCGGAGCCGCTGACCGGCCGCGAGTGCCGGGACGCCGAGCCGATGCTCGATCCGGCGGTGCGCGGCGGCCTGCTCGCGGCCGACGACGGCTCGGTCGACCCCCGGCTGCTGGTCAGCGCGCTGCTGGCCGCCGCCGAGCAGGCCGGGGTCAGGCTGATCCGGCAGGCGGCCGCCGAGATCACCATGAGCCGCGACCGGGCCGGCGGCGGCACGCTGGCCGACGGAACCACGGTCAGCGCGCCCTGGGTGGTGCTCGCCGCTGGCTGGCAGTCGGCGGCGGTGGCCGGGCTGCCGGCGGCTCGGTCCCGCCGGTCCGGCCGGTCAAGGGGCAGATCCTGCGGCTGCGCTCCACCCCGGCGACGCTGGCGGCCGGGCTGCGGCCGGGGCTGCTGCGCCGGACCGTCCGCGGCGTGGTCCGCGGCTCGACTGTCTACCTGGTGCCCAGGGAGAGCGGCGAGCTGGTCGTCGGCGCCACTCAGGAAGATCTCGGCGCCGACACGACCGTCACCGCCGGCGGCGTCTGGGAGCTGCTGCGGGACGCCCGGCTGCTGGTACCCGGCATCACGGAGCTCGAGCTGGCCGAGGCGGTGGCCGGCCTGCGGCCGGGCACGCCGGACAACGCGCCGGTCATCGGCCCCAGCCAGCTGCCCGGCCTGGTCCTGGCCACCGGCCATTTCCGGGCCGGGGTGCTGCTGACGCCCGTGACGGCCGACGCGATCTGCGACTACCTCCAGGCAGAACGCCTGCCGCCAGCCGTCATCCCGTTCGCCGCCGCGCGGTTCGCCCGGCAGGATCAGGAGGCCGCGTCATGGAGGTAATCATCAACGGCGAGCGGCGCCGGGTGGCGAGCCCGATGTCGCTGGGAGATGCCGTTTCGATGCTGACGACAGCAGCCAGCGGAGTGGCCGTGGCGCTCAACGGCGAGGTGGTGCGACGGGCGGACTGGGCGTGCACGCCGCTGTCGCCGGGCGACCAGGTCGAGGTGCTGACCGCCGTGCAGGGAGGCTGACCATGGACGATCCGCTTATCATCGCCGGGGAGACATTCAGCTCCCGGCTGATCATGGGCACCGGCGGGGCGCCCAGCCTGGCCGTCCTGGACCGGGCGCTGGCGGCGTCGGGGACCGAGCTGACCACGGTCGCGATGCGCCGGGTCAGCCCGGGCTCGCCCGGCTCGGTGCTGGACGTGCTGGCGGCCCGCGGGATCCGGGTGCTGCCGAACACGGCCGGCTGCTACACCGCGGCCGAGGCGGTGCGGGTGGCGATGCTGGCGCGCGAGGCGCTGGGCACCAGCTGGGTGAAGCTGGAGGTCATCGCGGATGAGCGGACCCTGCTGCCGGACCCGATCGAGCTGCTGGCGGCCGCCGAGCAGCTCACCGCCGAGGGCTTCACCGTGCTCCCCTATGCCAATGACGACCCGGTGCTGGCCCGGCGGCTGGAGCAGGCCGGCTGCGCCGCGGTCATGCCGCTGGGCTCGCCGATCGGCTCGGGGCTGGGGATCGGGAACCCGCACAACATCGAGCTCATCGTCGAGAGCGCCGGCGTGCCGGTCATCCTGGACGCCGGCATCGGCACGGCCAGCGACGCGGCGATCGCGATGGAGCTGGGCTGCGACGGGGTGCTGCTGGCCACGTCGGTGACGCGGGCCCGCGACCCCGAGCTGATGGCCGACGCGATGCGCTGCGCGGTCATCGCCGGCCGGCAGGCCCGCCGGGCCGGGCGGGTGCCGCGGCGGCGGCATGCGCTCGCCTCGTCACCCCCGGCCGGCTGACCGCCGCCCGGCTGATCGCCGCCCGCTCACCGTGCCCGCCGGCCCGTGATCAGGCGTGACCGGCCGGTCGCTGCCGGTGAGCAGGGACGCGGGCAGCGCAGTTACGGGCGCGCACGCACGGTGGCCGCCCTTAAACTTCTCCCGATGGATACCACGCTGTCACCACCTACCGGGCAGCTGCTGGACGGGCGCTACCTGATCGAGGCCCAGCTGGCACGCGGCGGGATGGCGACGGTCTACCTCGGCCGCGACATCAGGCTCGATCGCCCGGTGGCGGTGAAGATCGCGCACCCGGAGCTGGCCAGCGATCACGAGTTCATCACCCGCTTCATCAGCGAGGCGCGCTCGGCGGCCCGGCTGTCAAGCCCGCACGTCGTGGCCATCTACGACCAGGGCTCCGACGGTGACATGCATTACATCGCCATGGAGTACGTGCCCGGCCAGACGCTGCGCGAGCTGCTGAACTCCCGCGGCCGCCTCAGCCCGAGGGAGTCGCTCGACATCATCGAGGGCGTGCTCGCCGGGCTCGCGGCGGCGCACGAGGCCGGCATCATTCACCGCAACGTCAAGCCGGAGAACGTGCTGCTCAGCCGGGGCAACGTGGTGAAGGTGGCCGACTTCGGGCTGGCCAGGGCGCTGGCCGGGGTGAGCCACACCAAGACCGGCATGATCATCGGCACGGCCGCGTACCTGGCTCCCGAGCAGGTCTCCAGCAGTACCTCAGACGCGCGCACCAACGTCTACGCGGCCGGCGTCATGCTGTTCGAGCTGCTGACCGGGACTCAGCCGCACACCGGCGAGACGCCGCTCGCGGTGGCGCACAAGCACGTCAATGACGTGGTGCCGGCGCCGTCCAGCGTCGTGCCCGGGCTCCCGCCTGCGCTGGACGCGCTGGTAGCGCTCGCGACCAGCCGCGACCCGGACCTGCGGCCGGCCGATGCGAGCCACTTCCTGCTGGCCATTCACGAGGTTCGCGGCGGCATGCCGCTGCCGGCCGGGGTCCGCGGCCGCGGTCAGCATGCCGCGCCGGCCGGCGAGAATCCGGCGGACGCGAGTCCAGGCGACGCGGATCCGGGCGCGGCCCGCGGCGCGGGCCGCGGCGCCGCCCATGCCGCGACAGGCAGCGCCGCTGACGGCACGCTCGCGGGCGCCGCGGCCGCCGGGCCGCGCGGCCCGCAGGCTGCGCCGGCGGCCGCCGCGGCGGCTTCGGCCGGCTCGCCCGCCTCCCGGCGGCCGCCGGCCGGGCTGGCCGGACAGCGCTCACGGACCGCCTGCTGGGAGCCCCGGCTGTGCCGCCGGCGGACACCTACCAGGCCATGAACCACACCATCGTCGTGCCGGCCGGCGGCATCGACATCGACGACCCGGACGAGCCCGCCGGCTACCGCCGCCGGTCACGGCGCGCGGACCGAGGGCCGCGCGAGCCACGGCTGCAGCGCTGGCTGTTCAGCCGCCGGCTGGCCTACCTGGCCGCCGCTCTCGCCGTGGTGCTGGTGATCGGCCTGTCAGGCTGGTGGTACGCCGCCGGGCGGTACACGACGACGCCGGACGTGGCCGGGATGTCGGTGAGCCTCGCGCGGACCGAACTCAGCAATCTCGGCCTCGCCGTCCGCACCGGTGCCCGCCTGCACAGCAACGTGCCGAAGGGCGAGATCATCCGCAGCGACCCGGCAGCGGGCGCGCGGGTGCGGCACGGCGGCACGGTGACGCTCGTCACCTCGCTCGGCCCGGTGCAGATCACCGTGCCGCAGGTGACCGGGATGCCGGTGGCCCAGGCCGAGCAGACGCTCAAGGCAGCCGGCCTGACGCCGGGCACGCCGCTCGGGGCAGTGTCCCCGAGCGTCCCGGCCGGCGAGGTGATCAGCACCAATCCGGTGGCGGGCACGCTGTGGCCGAAGAACAAGCCGGTGCAGATCACCGTCAGCTCCGGGCCGCCGCTGCCCAGCTTCGTCGGCCAGCAGGTGTCCGCCGCCCAGGCCACCGCGCAGCAGGGCGGCTACCAGATCACCTGGGTGCAGGACGCCAGGAGCAGCCAGCCGAGCGGCACGATCACCCGGCAGTCGCCGGCCGCGGGCACGCCCGTCGCCGCGGGTGAGGTCGTCACCGTCTGGGTCTCGCCCGGTCCGCCGCTGGTCACGGTGCCCAACGTGATCGGGATGGGCGCGCAGCAGGCCGCTCAGGTGCTGCAGCAGGCCGGATTCCAGGTGACCGAGAACAAGCAGGGCCTGGGCAATCGCGTCTACAGCATCAGCCCGAGCGGCCCGCGGCTGCCGGCCGGCTCCGCGATCACCATCAACGTCGGCTTCACGCTGTTCTAGCGCCTCATGCCGGACGGCTCAGCTCGCCTGCGCGGCAGGCCGATCGGCGCGCACGCGCCAACGTCGGGCGGGCTCGCGTCCGGCAGCCTGCGGTACGCCGCGGCCGTCGGCGCCGAGGCCATCCAGGTGTTCGTCGCCAACCCGCGCAGCTGGGCGCTGACCCGGCGCGACGCCGCGCAGCAGGCGGCGCAGGAAGAGGCGCTGCGGGAGGCGGCGGCTGAGGCTCGGATGCCGGTGTTCGTGCACGCTCCGTACCTGGTCAACGTGGCCTCTCCGGATCCGCGGCTGCGCGCCCTGTCGGCCGGGTCAATCCGGCACTCACTGGCCAGGGGCGCAGCGATCGGCGCGCGCGGCGTGGTCGTGCACACCGGCTCGGCGACCGACGGCAACCGCGACGGCGGCCTGGCCAGGGCACGGGAATGCCTGCTGCCGATCCTGGCCGGCATCGGCGCTGACGCACCCGATCTGCTGCTGGAGCCGATGGCCGGGCAGGGCAACGCGCTGTGCTCGCTCGTCGCCGACCTGGGCCCGTACCTGGACGCGCTGAGCTGGCATCCACGGGCGGGAATCTGCCTCGACACCTGTCATCTGTTCGCCGCCGGGCATGACCTGGCCGGCCCGGCCGGGCCGGCCATCGTGCTGGCCGAGCTCGATGCGCTCGCGGCCGGGCGGCTCCGGCTCGTGCATGCCAACGACTCACGGGACTGCTGCGGCTCGACGCGGGACCGTCACGCGGCCATCGGCCAGGGCCAGATCGGCACGGCCGCGTTCGCCAGCCTGCTGAGCCACCCGGCGACCGACGGGGCGGCCTTCGTGGTCGAGACTCCTGGCGGTGCGGCCGGTCAGGCCGCCGACATCGCGGCCCTGCGTGAGCTGCGGGAGACGGCTAATCTCGCCGGCCCGCGGCCCCGCCGGGGTCGCGGGCGCCCGGCCGGTCAGGGCGGCGGGCGCCCGGCCGGTCAGGGCGGCGGGCGCCCGGCCGGTCAGGGCGGCGGGCCCTCGCCGGGCTGCTCCTGATAGGAGTAACGCTGCTCGCGCCACGGGTCCGCCCGGTTGTGATAGCCGCGCTCCTCCCAGAAGCCGCGGCGATCCCTGGTCAGGTACTCGATGGCCCGCACCCACTTGACGCTCTTCCACGCGTACAGGCCCGGCAGCACCAGCCGCAGCGGGTATCCGTGCTCCGGGGTCAGCGCGCCGCCATCGCGGTGCGTCGCCAGCAGCGCGTCGTCAGCGGCAAAGTCCCCGATCCGCACGTTCGCGCTGTAGCCGTAGTCAGCCCAGATCATCACGTGCGTGACCGCGGGATCAGGCGGCGCGAGCGCCAGCAGGTCGGTGGCGGGGATGCCCGCCCAGCGGATGGCGGGGACAGTGAACTTCGTCACGCAGTGCAGGTCGGCGACAAGCTCGCGCCGCGGCATCGAGCTGACCTGGCTCCAGTTCCACTGATGCGGCGCACCGGACTCGGTGGCGCCGAAGATCCGCAGATCCCAGGTGTCCGGATGGAAGGCCGGGACGGGACCGTAATGCAGCACCGGCAGCTTCCGCGGGATGTACTGGCCCGGCGGCAGGACCAGCGACTGCGCGTCGCATGCCGCCGCCATCTCGCCGCTGGCCTGCTCGCTGGCCGCGTCCGCGGTGCCGGTGCCGCCTGGCTGGCCGCCTTCGCCGGAGCCGGGCGCCGCGCCCCCCGCCGGGTGAGCATCAGCCGCCCGTGCGCTGATCAGCCGGGCGCCAGGCCCGTACTCGTCAGGCGCAACGGCTGGCCCGAAGCCGCCGACCGCACGCGCATCCGTTTCCGGCTGCATCATTGTCCGGCTGCCTGCCCCTTCTCCCGTTCACGCCGCCTGCTGGCCACGCGACGACCTAACACCCCGCGAGTGCAGCTATCTTGCCATCCCCCGGCCTGGCGCTTACCTGCGCCCACCGCGGATGCGAGGCCGGCCGGATGCGCTAGGCTACCCCTCGTGCAGCGCGTGTACTGGTTTGCGTTCGGCTACCGGCCCGGCCCCTGGACGGTCGCCCGCCAGACTCTGCGCTGACGCAAGCGACTTAGGGAAAGCCCCGGGCCACAGTGGCCCGGGGCTTTTCGTCATGATGGAGACAGGGAGGACATGATGGTGGTGGTGATGGCCCCCGAGGCCACGCAAGCCGATATTGACGCGATCGTCGGGCTGGTGAGCGCCGCCGGCGGTGACGCTTTCGTGAGCCGCGGGGTATCCCGCACGATCATCGGGCTGGTCGGAGATGTGGAGCAGTTCGGCGCGCTGAACCTGCGCAGCCAGCAGGGCGTGAGCGACGTCGTGCGGATTTCAGTCCCGTACAAGCTGGTCAGCCGCGAGCATCATGCCAACAGATCGGTGATCACGGTCGGCGGGGTGCCGATCGGCCCGGACACCTTCACGGTCATTGCCGGCCCGTGCACGGTGGAGACCCCCGAGCAGACGCTGACCGCCGCGCGGATGGCGCAGGCGGCCGGGGCCGCACTGCTCCGCGGGGGGGCCTTCAAGCCGCGCACCTCGCCCTACGCCTTCCAGGGCCTGGGCGAGACCGGCCTGAAGATCCTGGCCGAGGTGCGCGCCGAAACGGGCCTGCCCGTGGTCACCGAGGTCATTGACCCGGCATCGGTCGACCTGGTGTCGTCCTACGCCGACATGCTGCAGGTGGGGACGCGCAGCATGCAGAACTTCACCCTGCTGCAGGCCGTGGGATCGGCGGCCAAGCCAGTCCTGCTCAAGCGCGGGATGAACGCGACTATCGAGGAATGGCTGATGGCCGCCGAGTACATCGCGCAGCGCGGCAACCTCGACATCGTCTTGTGCGAGCGCGGTATCAGGACGTTCGAGACGGCCACCCGCAACACTCTGGACATCAGCGCGGTCCCGGTCGCGCAGCGGCTCTCGCACCTGCCGGTGATCGTCGATCCGTCGCACTCCGGCGGCCGTCGCGACCTGGTGCTCCCGCTCAGCCGCGCGGCGATCGCCGTCGGCGCCGACGGGATCATCGTCGATGTCCACCCGCAGCCGGCGACTGCCATGTGCGATGGCGATCAGGCACTCACCGGCGATGACATGCGCCAGCTCGCTGCGGCGGCGGCCCGGCTGCCGCAGCTGGTCGGCAAGACCCTGACGCCCGCGCTGCAGCCGGCGCACGCCGGGTAGCCGTGCCGCGGCTGACCGTACCGGCGGCGCGCAGGCTCCTGGCCGGGGCACGCGTGGCCCGGCTGGCGACGGTCACGGCCGGCGGCGCGCCGCATCTGGTCCCCGTGACCTTCGTCCTGTCCGGGGACGTGCTGTACACGGCGGTCGATCAGAAGCCGAAGGCCACCACGGCGCTGCGGCGGCTGGCCAATATCCGCGCGCAGCCGCGCGTGTCGGTGCTGGCTGACTACTACGCCGAGGACTGGGCCGGCTCTGGTGGGTCCGCGCTGACGGCACCGCCGCGGTCACCGACGAGCCGGACGCGATGGCCGGCCCCGCGGCGCTGCTGGCCAGCCGCTATCCGCAGTACCGGCAGCAGCCACCGCGCGGGCCGCTCATCGCCGTCACCATCACCAGCTGGGCCGGCTGGGCAGCCTCGGGGTAAGCGCCGCCGGCGACCCGTCACATCCGGGCAACCGCCGGGATCACGTGCTCCCCGATGACCTCGAGCGGCCGCACGCTCCAGACATTCGCGACCGCGCCGATCGCCGCGCCGAAGCCCATCTCCGCGAGGCGGCCGAGCTGATCGACGACCTCGGCCGCCTTCTCGCCCTTCTCGCCGACGTCAAAGATGAAGTAGCACGTCTTGAGTATCTCGTCATAGTCGCGGCCCTCTGCGTCACAGTGCCCGCGGAGCACGTCCAGCTTGCGGCCGAGATCGGGGCCGGGGAAGAGGTTGCAGGCCTGGGCGTACCGCGCGACCAGGCGCAGCGTCTTGCGCTCGCCCGATCCGCCGATCATGATCGGCGGATGCGGCTGCGAGACAGCCGCCGGATGGTTCAGCGGCCGCTCCAGCTGGTAGTGCTTGCCGCGGTACGGGGACTCGTCGCCGCTCCACATCTGCCGGCAGATCTGCAGCGTCTCCTCCAGCCGCTCGAATCGCTCGGCAACCGGCGGGAACGGGATGCCGAGGCCGCGGGCCTCCTCCTCGTTCCAGGCCGCGCCGACGCCCAGCCAGGCACGACCGCCGGATAGCACGTCGAGCGTCGTCACGATCTTCGCCAGCACGCCCGGATACCGGTAGACCGCGCCGGTCACCAGGGTCATCAGCCTGGCCCGCGAGGTAAGCCCGGCCAGGTAGCCCAGGGTCGTGTAGGCCTCGAGCATGTCGTGCTCGGGCGGTCCGATCATGTTGATCTGGAAGAAGTGGTCCATCAGCGCGATGAACCCGAAGCCCGCCTGGTCAGCTGTCCTGGCCACCGTGGCCAGGTCTGCGCTGAGGCCTCGCTCGGCCGCCGGGCGGGTGAAATCAGGGATCTGCAGTCCGATCTGCACGTGGCCACCTCCGCGTCCCAGCCTGCCACAGGCGGCACCGCCGCCGCGCGAAAGCCGCGGCGCGGAGGCCGCCCTGCAGCCAGCCGGGCTTGCTGGCGGCGGCCATGGCGGCGGCGGGCAGCGCGCAGCGCAGCGGTTTCCCGGGTAAAGCCTCCTTTGCCGTTTCATTGTGAAAGCCTTAGCGTGGATCAGGGCCCGCCCGCCAGGGACCGTGCCCGCAGCGCCGACCGGAGTACCCAGATGCCCAGGAACCTTGGCATGGCCGTCGCCGTGGCCTGGGCAGCGTCCGTGCTCGCACTGGCCCTGGCACCGCCGCCAGCATCCGCTCACGCGGCTCATGCCGCTCGCCCTGCCCATGCTGCCCGGGTCTCCCCTGATGCCTGGCGCATCGGCGTCACGGCGCACTACGGGCCGGCCGGTAATGCCTCAGGCTTTGCCGCCGTGGTGGCATCGGGTCCGGCTGAGGCCTGGGCGTTCGGCGGCACTAATCCCGGCGGGCCCAGCGCGCCGGTGGCGCTGCGCTGGGATGGCCGGAGCTGGCAGCGAGTCCCGCTGCCGCCCGGCCTCGATGACTTCATCAGCGTCGCAAGCGCGCCGACCAGCAAGGACATCTGGGCTGCCAGCTACTACGGCGGCTACCTGCTGCACTGGGACGGGGCGCGCTGGACGGTCGCCCGCCGGTGGAGCAGCCAGGGCGCGCTGACCGGGGTCACCGCCGTCAGCCCGCTGGATGTCTGGGTCTTCGGCACGTCGCCGGCCGGCGGTCCCGGCCTGGGCACATGGCACCTGGAACACGGCAGGTGGCTGGCGGTGACCGGGCCGGACGCCGGCATCTACCGGGCGAGCGCCGTGAACTGGCGCGATATCTGGGCGATCGGCGGCACCGCACGCGGCAGCTTCGTCGAGCACTTCGACGGCCGAGCCTGGGCGCGCGTGCGAACGGTGCCTGAGCTGGCCGGCGCCCGCCTGCACGACGTGCTGGCCGTTTCCGCCCGCAGCGTCTGGGTGGCCGGCAACCTGCCAGCCCGCCGCGGTGTCGGCCCCCTGGTCGTGGCGCACTGGAACGGCAGCTGGTGGCGGGCCTTCATCCTGCCGGTGCACGTCGGGGCCTGGCTGGCATCCGACGGCCACGGCGGCGCCTGGATTACCGCGACCACCGGCGGCCAGCGCATCGGCGCGATGTTCCTGCACCTGTACTGGTCCGGCGGCCACGCCTGGACCACGGTCGACCACGGCCTGGGAAATGGCGTCAGCGACATCGCGCTCGTTCCCGGCACCGACTCGCTCTGGGCGAGCGGCGGCTTCCTCACTCACAGCGGCGGCGATGCCGTGATCTTCGCTCGGGGCGGCACGTAGCCGCTCCCCCGGCGCCCGACCCGCCGGGCCTGCCGGCATCCGGCCTGCTAGCTGCGGGTTCCTCGGAGCCCACGACGGGCTCGGACACCGCTATCTGGGCCTACGGGCGCGTCCGCTGAGCCCGCGCCGGGTTCCCGTCCGACGGGGGGGAACCCGGCGAGCGGGCAGCCGGCCCAGTCACCGGACCGCGGCCGGCCGTCAGTACCGGCTGGGGGTGTGCTCCTGCGCGGCCGCCGCGAGCTCGTCGGCGAGATCGTCGGCGTCCAGCCTCGCCTCGATCCGGCGCAGGTCCTCGATCCTGGCCCTCGTCTCGACCTGCCGCGGCGTGAGCAGCGAGCAGCAGTCCTGGTCCGGCAGCTCGGAGATGGCCAGCGTGCTGATCCGCCGTGCCTCGGTCACGATCTCGGACTTGTCGAAGCCGACCAGCGGCCGCAGGATGGGCAGCGACACCGCGTCATCGAGCGCGGTGATGTTCGTCAGTGTCTGGCTGCTCACCTGGCCGAGGGAATCGCCGGTGACGAGAGCGGTCACCCGCAGCCGGCGGGCCATGGCTGCAGCGGTCTTCAGCATGAGCCTGCGCTGCGCCATGATCTGCAGCCGCCCGGCACCGGAAGAGGCAAGCTGCCGCTGTGCCTTGCCGAAGGCGACCACGAACAGGCGCGACTGACCCTGGAAGCGGTCCAGCTGGCGCACCAGGCCATATGCCTTATACACCGACTCCGGGCCGGTCAGCGGCATGCCGGAGAAATGCAGGTAGCTGCAGCGCAGGCCGCGGCGCATCATCCGGTAGGCGGCGACGGGCGAGTCGATGCCCCCGGACAGCAGCACCAGCGCGCGCCCGCTCATGCCCACCGGCAGGCCGCCCTGGCCGGGCGCTCCCTCGGTGAAGACGAAGACTTCCCGCTGATCGACCTCGACGAACACCGTCATATCGGGCCGGCGAAGGTTCACCGGGTAGCCGTATTCCTGCTGGATCCTGGCGCCGATGCGGACGGCGAGCTCGGCCGAGGTGACCGGGAATCGCTTATCCCGGCGCCTGGCCCGCACGGCGAAGCTGCCGGTCCGCCCGGCCGCCAGGTCCACCGCGGCGGCTATGGCAGCCTCCGGGTTCTTGCTGACCCGCACCGCCCGGCACACCCTGGCCAGGCCCATGACGTAGCGCATCCGCTCGGCGACCAGGTCGGCGGCGGTCTCCGCGGCCAGGCCGCCCGCCTCGCCGCCCGCCACCCGGAGCACGATGACGCCCTCACGCTGCCAGATCCTGATGCCGATCCCGGTGTCACGGACGGCGCGCCGGATATTGTCCTGCAGCAGCCGCTCGAACTGCTGGCGGTTCTTGCCCTTGAGCACGATCTCGCCCAGCTTGAGCAGCACGCATGGCTCATGCAGCGCCGTCGTGAGCTGCGGTGCATCGCTCGCGGTGAGGGGAACGGCTGGCATCGTCCCAGTCTGCCACCTGCCGGGCAGTCCGCCGCGCGGTCCGGATCAGGGCGTGCCCGGACGTTCAGCGGCCGGCCACTAGCGCCATCTCGGTGGCGCCGGTGCGTGACCGGCGCCGATACTGATGGTGATGCCGCCTTGGCGATGCCGCCACCGGCTATCTGACCGGGACGGCCGAGGAACGAGAGCGCATGGCAACCTGCACCCAGTGCGGCCACCGGTCAGGCACGCCCGCGCAGGCGTGCCCCGCCTGCGGTGCCGCGACGGCCGCGCCGCCTCGCAGCCAGCCTGGCCGGCCCGCCTGGCCTGCGCCGCCGCGCCGCGCGCACGGCGGCCGCGTGCTCATCCTCGGCACCGCGGCAGCGGTCCTAGCGGCGGCCGGCGGCGGCACCGCCCTCGCGCTCGCCCGCTTCGGCCGGCCGCACGCAGCCACGGGTGCCCGGACGAGCCAGCGGCCCCTGACGACCCCGGCCAGAGCCTCAGCGGGCAGTGGCCAGCCGGCCGCGACCCCATCTGCTGGCCCCAGCCCGGTGACCCAGGTCGGCAGCAGCCTGGTCGCGGTCCGGCCCGCGCTGGCCGGCCGGCCAGGCACCGCGTCGCTCGTGACGTTCCTGACCGGATACTTCACCGCGATCAACCAGCACGACTACCTGGCTTACCGGCGCCTGTTCAGCCCGCAGAGCCAGCTGGCGCTGACCCGGGCCCGGTTCATGGCCGGCTACGCGAGCAGCGCGGACTCGGCGGCGGCACTGGATGCCTTCTCGGCCCCCGCGCCCAGGCAGCTGGACGTCACCGTCAGCTTCACCAGCCGCCAGCGGCCCGGTGCCGGGCCGGCCGGAGGCACCTGCACCGACTGGCGGATCACGCTGTACCTGACCAGGCAGGGCACTTCGTACGTGATCGGCGCCCCGCCGGCCGGCTACCGCGCGGCCTTCCGCAGCTGCCCCTAGCCCGGACCCGGCTCGCCGGGGCCGGCCGGGACCGGCGGGCCGCGACGGGCCCGCTGACCCGGGGTCGTGGCGTCAGCCGAAGAAGACCTCCGCCTCGGCGTAGCGCTCCGGCGGAACGACCTTCAGCTCGCTGGTCGCGTCCGCCAGCGGAACCCGCACGATGTCGGTGCCCCGCAGCGCGACCATGGTGCCGAAGGCGCCGTCAGCGACTGCCCGGACCGCATGCACGCCGAAGCGCGTGGCCAGGACCCGGTCGAACGCGGTCGGGGTGCCGCCGCGCTGGATATGGCCGAGCACGGCGACCCGGGCTTCCTTGCCCGTTCGCTGCTCGATCTCGTCCGCCAGCAGCTGGCCGATGCCGCCCAGGCGGACGTGCCCGAACGCGTCCAGCTTCTCGTCGGCGACGGCATCGTCCGAGGTTTTCGGGTGCGCGCCCTCGGAGACCACGACGATGGGCGCGTATCTGGTCTGGAAGCGGTGCTGCACGTACGCGCACACCTGCTCGATGTCGAACGGCTTCTCCGGGATCAGGATCACGTTGGCGCCGCCGGCGATCCCGGCGTGCAGCGCGATCCAGCCCGCGTGACGGCCCATCACCTCGACGATCAGCGCCCGGTGATGGCTCTCGGCGGTAGTGTGCAGCCGGTCGATCGCCTCCATCGCGATGTTGACCGCCGTGTCGAAGCCGAACGTGAAGTCCGTCGCGCCGAGGTCGTTGTCGATGGTCTTCGGCACGCCGACGACGCTGGCGCCCGCCTCGGTCAGCTTGGCCGCCACGCCCAGGGTGTCCTCGCCGCCGATGGCCACGAGCGCGTCGACGCCCAGGCTGGCCAGGTTCTCCTGGATTCGCTCCACTCCGGGCTTGCCGCCGGACGCCGCGGACTCGGCCAGCGGATTCGTCCGCGAGGAGCCGAGGATGGTGCCGCCGCGCGGCAGGATGCCGCGGACCGCCTGCACGTCCAGTGCCATCGTGTCGCCCTCGAGCGGCCCGCGCCAGCCGTCCCGGAATCCGATGAATTCCATCCCGTGCTCGGCCACGCCCGTGCGCACCACGCCACGGATCACAGCATTCAGACCAGGGCAATCCCCGCCTCCGGTCAGGACTCCGACTCGCATGACTGCTCCCTCTCGACGCTCTTCGCCCGTCAGACTAGTGTCCATGAGCGTCCTCTCGATAGACGCGGGAACGACAGGCGTCACCGCCCTGATCGTGACTGCGGACGGCGCGGTGGCAGCTCGGGGATACCAGGAATTCCGCCAGTATTTCCCACAGCCGGGCTGGGTGGAGCATCTTCCCGAAGGAATCTGGCAGGCCGCGCTGAGCGCATGCGCGCAGGCGCTGCAGTCGGGCGGCGGTGACGACGTGCAGTGCGTCGGCATCACCAATCAGCGCGAGACGGCGGTGATCTGGGACCGGGCCACGATGGCCGCGCCGCGCCGGGCCATCGTGTGGCAGGACCGGCGGACCGCCGGCATCTGCGCCGAGCTGCGCGAGCGCGGCCTGGAGCCGCGGGTATCCGCGCTCACCGGGCTGCGGATCGATCCGTACTTCACCGGTACGAAACTCACCTGGCTGGCCCGCAATGAGCCAGCCCTGTGGGCGGGCGTCAGCGACGGATCGCTCGCGATCGGCACGGTCGACTCCTACCTGATCGCCCGCCTGACCGGCGGCAGGCGGCATGTGACGGACGCGTCGAACGCCTCCCGCACGCTGCTGTTCGACATCGAGGCCGGGCAGTGGTCGGCCGAGCTCTGCGAGATCTTCGGGGTGCCGCCGCACGCGCTGCCCGAGGTCGTGCCGTCGACCGGCACGGCCGGCCACACCGATCCGGGTGCGTTCCTCGGCCTGTCCGTGCCGGTCGCCGGCATCGCCGGGGACCAGCAGGCGGCCATGTTCGGGCAGGCGTGCTTCGCGCCGGGCTCGGTCAAGTGCACCTACGGGACTGGCTCATTCGTGCTGACGAATACCGGGCCATCCATCGTCCGGTCACGGGCCGGCCTGCTCGCCACGGTGGCCTGGATGAACGACAAGGGCGACCTCACCTACGCGCTGGAGGGCTCGGTCTTCGTGACCGGCGCCGCCGTGCAGTGGCTCCGGGATGGCCTGGGCCTGCTCGACAACGCCGCGCAGAGCGAGGCCCTGGCCGGCTCGGTGCCCGACGCGGGCGGCGTGACGTTCGTCCCCGCCCTCACCGGCCTGGGGGCGCCGGACTGGGATCCGGACGCGCGCGGGGCCATGTTCGGGCTGACCAGGGGGACGACCAGGGCCCACCTGGTCCGGGCCGCGCTGGAGGCCATCACCTTCGAGGTGCGGGATGTCTTCAACGTCATGGCCGCGGAGACCGCCGGCCAGGCGGCCGACGGGCCGGCGGTCTCCGCGGCGGCTCCGCTCAGGGTGGACGGCGGTGCGAGCGTCAACAACCTGCTGATGCAGCTACAGGCGGACCAGCTGCAGATTCCGGTGGAGCGCCCGGTGATCGCGGAGACGACGGCCCTTGGCGCCGCCTTCCTGGCCGGCCTGGCCTGCGGCGTATGGTCGGCACCGGGCGAGCTGGCCGCCAGCTGGCAGCTCGACCGCAGGTTCACGCCCGGGCGCAGGGACGAGGACGGCTACGCTCGCTGGCGCCGGGCCGTGCAGCGCACCAAGGGCTGGGCCAGCTGAGAGGGCCTTGCGGCAGCCGCCGCAGTCGCCCCGGCAGAGCGCGAGGGAACGCTGATGGCGGAATGAACCTGCAGCAGATCGGCGCCGGGCATCCGCGGATCCGGCAGGTGCAGTCCGTCCAGGCCAACTCAGCGCCGAATCCGCACCGGCTGCTGGTCGCCGAGGGGCTGTGGGCGCACAATCTGCTGCTGCGCACCGGCACGCCGGTCGACACCTTCTTCTGGTGTCCGGAGGCCGCGTACGGCGACGAGGCGCGCATGCGGGCTGAGCAGGTGGCCGCGGCGGCCCGGTCCAGCTTCCAGGTCTCGGCCAGGACGCTGGGGCGCATGTCCGAGCGGGACCGGCCTGATGGCCTGCTGTCGCTGGCCCGGCTGCCGCAGTGGTCGGCCGACGACATCATGCTCGGCTCGTCCGCGCTGGTGATGGCGGCGGACGGAATGGAGATCCCGGGCAACCTCGGCACGCTCATCAGGACCGCCGATGCGTGCCGGGCGGACTGCGTTGTCCTCACCAACCGGCGCACCCGGCTCACTCACCCGAAGGTCTTCCGGGCCAGCCAGGGCATGGTGCTGACCATGCCGGTGCTGGATTTCGGGCAGCCCGAGGACGCCGTCACCTGGCTGCGGGAGCGCCGGTTCAACGTCTACCTCGCCGATACCGAGGGAGCGGAGAACTTTCGCTCGGTCAGTTACGCCGGCCGGCGTGCCGCCTTCGTCCTCGGCGCCGAGCGCTACGGCATTGCCAGGGCCTGGGCCCAGCCGGACTTTCAGCGCGTGAGCATCCCGATGCTCGGGCACGCCGACTCGCTCAACGTGTCGGTGTCGGCAGCCGTGCTGCTCTACGAGGCCAGGGCGCAGCAAGACGGCTGGTGACCGCGGCCGGGCGGGCCAGCGGACCGCGTCAGCCGTCCGCCCGCTCCTGGGTGCTGGCCGGGCTGACGACGCCATCCGGGCCGGCCGCGCCGTTGCGGGCGCCGGCGCTGCCGTCCAGGTCGGCCGGGCTGACGCGGTCCGCCTTCAGCCGGCCGGGCCGCAGCGCCGGGCGGCGGCCCTTGCCCCGCTGGGCATACTCATCGACGTACTCCTGGCCGGACAGCCGCATGATCTCGTACATGATCTCGTCGGTGACCGCCCGCAAGATGATCCGGTCCTCGTGCAGGCCGTAGTACCGGGAGAAGTCGAGCGGCTTGCCGAACCGGACTCCGGGCCGGATCCGCAGCGTCGGCGCGATCTTGCCGGGCGGCTGGAACTCGAAGCCGCCGATCATCGCCGTCGGCACCACGGGCGCCCTGGCCTCGAGCGCCAGCCTGGCCACCCCCGTCTTGCCCCGGTACAGGCGGCCGTCCGGCGTCCGCGTGCCCTCCGGGTAGATGCCCAGCAGGTCCCCCTGGGCCAGCACGCGCAGTCCGGTTCGCAGCGCCCGCTGGCTCGCCTCGCCGCCCGAGCGGTCAACCGGTATCTGCCCGACCCCACTGAAGAACGCCCTGCTGAGCACGCCCTTCAGGCCCCGGCCAGTGAAGTACTCGGACTTAGCCAGGAAGATCACCTTGCGCGGCAGCGGCAGCGGCGCGAAGAAATGATCAGAGAAGGACAGGTGGTTACTGGCCAGGATCGCGGCACCGGTGCGCGGCACGTTCTCGGCGCCCTCAGCCCACGGCCGGAACACAATCCGCAACACGGGGCCGATGATCGCCTTTACCACCCAGTAGAACACTGTCACATGGTCCCATGACCCTGCGCCGCCAGGGAATCTCCAGGAAATCTGGAGGTCGGCCCGCGTCCGCCGGAGCACCCCAGCCGGTAGTGCAGATCCGGTCGGCGTGCGACGATTCATAGGTGACCGGCAGCCGGGGGCGAAAGGACCAGTTATGCCAGTTATGCCAGGTGCCGAGCCGTTCAGCCATCAGGGCGGCGGCACGGGCGTGCTGCTCTGCCACGGCTTCACCGGCAGCCCGCAGTCGCTGCGGCCGTGGGCCGAGTACCTGGCTGCCGCCGGACTGACCGTTTCCCTGCCGCGGCTGCCGGGCCACGGCACGACCTGGCAGGACATGGCCAGGACCCGATGGGAGGACTGGTTCGCCGAGGTCAACCGGGCCTTTAACGAGCTCCGCGGCAGCGCTGAAGAGATCTTCATCATGGGCTTGTCAATGGGCGGCTGCCTGGCCCTGCGGCTGGCGGAGCTGCACGGCGACGCGGTCAGCGGGCTGGTCCTGGTCAATCCCTCGGTGACGGCCGACACCCGCATGTTCGTGCTGGCGCCGGTGCTCAAGTACCTCGTTCCTTCACTGAAGGGCATCACCAGCGACATCAAGAAGCCGGGCGTGACCGAGGCCGGGTACACGAGGATCCCGGTCAAGGCGGCCGCCACCCTGCCGGGCCTGTGGCGGATCACCCAGCAGAATCTGGCCCTGGTCAGCCAGCCGGTGCTGGTCTACCGGAGCCTGCAGGACCATGTTGTCGGGCCGGCCAGCCTGGAGGCGCTGCGCGCGGCGCTGCCGGACGGCAGGCTCGAGGTGCGGGAACTGGCTGACAGCTATCACGTCGCGACCCTGGACAACGACGCGGAGGCTATCTTCAAAGGCAGCCTCGAATTCGTGCAAGCCCATCGTGCAGGCAGGGACTGAGCTAGTGAACGGCACCAACGGGGACGCGGGTCGGGACGCGAGCAGCGAGGAGGAAGCCTGGCGCGACCTGATTGCGCACTATGACCTGCCAGCCGACCGGGCCACGATGGCCACGCCCTGGCCGGCCCGCGAGGACCTGCCAGATGACCGCCTGCCCGATCCCGGCCAGCCCGCGGACCTGAGCGAGAGCGGCGGCCCGGGCGAGACGGCCAGGTCCGCGGAGCCGCCCGCCGGCCCGTCGGTCGCGGACAGCAGCGCGGGCACCGGGCCGGCCAGGCGCGCGTCGTGCGGCACGCGAACCGGGTTCCGCCCCCGGCGAGCACGAACGAGGATGCGGCGGAGGAGGACGAGGAGGAGGAGGAGGAGGACGAGCATTACGTTCCGCCGGACCCGCCGCCGCTGCCGCGGCTCGATCCGGTGGCCAAGGGAGCCTGGGTCGCTCTGCTGGGCGGGCCCGCCTACCTGCTGACGGCCACGATCCTCGGCTGGCCTATCGCCGACTGGCAGGCGCTGGCGGCCATCGTCGCGTTCATCGGGGGGTTCGCCATCCTGGTGGTCCGGATGGGTGACGGGCCGTCCCGCGGTGACGACGACGACCACGGGGCCGTGCTCTGATCGCGGCTAGCTGTCGCGGGCCAGGTAAGACGCGCCGATCAGGCCGGCGTCGGCGCCGAGCTGCGCCAGCCTGATCTCCGCGAACTGGCGGTAGGTACGGCCGGTCAGGCACTGCTCGAATGCCGCGCGGGCCGGCGCGACCAGCAGGTCGCCTGCTTCCGAGACGCCGCCGCCGATCACGAAGCAGCCGGGATCGAGAATCGCGGCCAGATCAGCCAGGCCCGTGCCCAGCCAGCGACCGACGATATCGAAGCACCGGAGCGCGCCGGTGTCCCCTTCCTGCGCGGCCTGGGTCACCGCCGGACCGTCAATGCCCTCGGCGCTGCCGCCGCCCAGCTGCAGCAGCCGCACCGCGGCGCCGGGAGAGCGCCGGGCGAAATCGCGCGCCTCGGCCACCAGCGCGCTGCCGCTGGCATACTGCTCCCAGCAGCCGCGATTACCGCAGCCGCACAGGCGGCCATCAGGAACGACGCGGTAGTGGCCGGGCTCTCCGGCTACCCCCCACCGGCCCCGGTACAGCCGGCCATCCAGCACGAAGCCAGCGCCGATGCCGGTGCCGACCGTGATCAGCAGCACATGCTCCTGGCCACGAGCGGCGCCGAGTCGCATCTCGGCCCAGGCCGCGGCATTCGCGTCGTTCTCCACGATGACCGGCAGCCCGACCAGATCGGCCAGCTGCTTCTGGATGCGCTCGTCCCGCCAGGCGAGATTCGGGGCGAACAGCACCGTGGACCGGGTCTCATCGACGAAGCCGGCCGCGCCGATGCCCACCGCCTCGACCTCGTGGCGGCCGAGCAGTTCCATGATCGCCTCGCCGATGACGCGGACCGTCTGATCCGGGCGGGCCGCGGGCGTGGACCGGCGCAGCTTCTCGACGATCCTGCCCTGCTCATCCACCACCCCCGCGGCGACCTTCGTGCCGCCGACGTCAATCCCGATCGTCAGGCTCATCCACTGGCCCTTCGTCTCGCCTGACGGGGGTGCTGTCCTGACCAGCCGGGCCCGGCGGGCCGGTGTCTGGCTGCGTGCCGTCCGGCCGGGCCGTCTCAGGCTCCGCCTCAGCGGGCCGGGAGCGGCCCTCGGGGCGGCTGCTGCTCTCCGCCCTGCTGCGGGCAAGCGCGGCGTCGAGGGCGGCGACCGCATCCTGCACCGTCATGGCCACGGCCTCGCCCGCGCCGGAGATCTGCGCACCCAGCCCGGGCCCCGACTCACGCATCCTGCGGGCGGCGCGGCAGATCGGGCACCAGGCGCACTCGGGCGACTCGCCCAGATCCGGCGGCGGCTCGGTCGTCGCGGTCCGCCAGAACGTCGGCCGGGTTATCGCTGCGGCCGCCGCCGAGCGTCCGGCGGACCTGGCCCTCAATCTCCCGGCGCATGCTCTTCGCGCTGGAGCGGATCAGCCAGCGCTGGAGCTCGGACAGCAGGGCGCCGCCCGGCTGAGCCGGCTTGCGCGACCGGGCGCCTGATCCGGCCGCGGGTGCGGCCGCTCGAGTCGCGCCTGCCCTGGCCGCGCCCGCTCGGGGCGCGCGCGGTGCGCCCGATGGGGCAGCAGGCTGGCTCGCGGCCTGCTGCCGCCTGTCCCCGGCCGCCGGCGCGGGCCCGCCCCGGACGGCCTCTTGCCTCCCGCCGGACCGCCCGACGCCGGCGCCGCCGTCCTGCGCCTCGCCGGCCCCGGAGTCGCCGGTTCGCGCCGGATCGCCCGCGGGACCGGTACTCGCCGCGCCGTCCACGGCCGTCGCCCAGACATCCCGGCCATCCCGGCTGCCCGGTGCGGGCTCGCCGCTCCCGGACGGACCGGCCGCCGCTGAGCCGCCGCCCGCCGGACCGCCCGCCGCGGGACCGCCCGCCGCGGGATTGCCCGCCGCGGGATTGCCCGCCGCGGGATTGCCCCGGTCTGCCGGATCTGGCTGGCCGCTGCCGGCGCTCTCAGGCATGTCACTCACCCCCGGAGGCTGCGTTGCTGCCCGCAGCGCCGGGCGGTGGCGCCTCGGCGCGGGACTTGAGGCCTTTCAGTGCCGTATCGATGATCGTCTTCTCCGCTCTCCGCCTGAGCATGCCGATCATCGGCACCCTGGTGCCGACCGCAAGCTCGTACGTCACATCTGTCCCTGACGTGGCCGCGACCAGGGAATAAGCACCCGACATCTCCGACACCACGGACCCGGCCTCGGCCAGCTCCCAGCGGACCGCGGCCTCGCCATCCCATTCGTATCCGAGCACGTAACTGTCCCTGACCAGCCCCGCATCCAGCTCGAAGCGAACGCGGCGGGCCCGGCCGCCGGGACCTGAATCAAGCACCGTGGCGGAGCGTACGCCGGTCGCCCATTCCGGGTACGCGGCGAAGTCAGCGATCACGTCCATCACGGCGCCGCGCGGCGCCGCGATGGTGATGCCGGAGCTGGTCCTGTCCGCCATGATCGGAGCGTACCTCCCCCGCCGCAGCGAATGTCTCCGGCTGCCGCCGGACTCAGCCCGCCGCCGCTTCCCGCTGCCGCCACTCGAGGACGTAGGGCCGGCCGGTGGCCCGGAAATGACCGACGTTGATGCACTCCGTGCTGCCGATGCGAACCTGCCTGGCCAGCGGCTGATGGACATGGCCGAAGAGCAGGTACCGGGGCTGGGTCTGCCTGACTGCCGCCAGCAGCGCCTCGCTCCCCCGCTCCATCCGGCGGGCCACTGTGTCGAAGAGCAGCTCAGGCACCGCGGGCGGAATATGCGCGCAGAGCACGTCTACCTCGCCCACATCCGCCACCTTCGCCGCAAAGGCGTCGTCGTCGATCTCGTTCGGAGTCCGGTACGGCGTGCGCAGGCCGCCGCCGACGAAGCCGAAGGTCCAGCCGCCCAGCTCGATCCGCTCCCCGTCCAGCACGAGCTGTCCTGCTCGCAGGTGCGGGCCCCAGAGCCGGGGGATGTCCACGTTCCCGTAAGTGAGATACGCGGGCGTCGGCATCGCGGCGAACAGCTCGGCGTACTGCCGCGACACCGCCGCCTCGATATGCTGGCGCGGATCGCCCGGCAGGCCGGCCCGCAGCCGGGCGGACATCTCCCTGGCCTCGTCGAAGCGCTGCGCGGTGCGCAGCCCGACCAGCTCGGCGGCGGCCTCAGCACCGAACAGGTCAGCGAAGATACCGCGCGAATGGTCGGCGTAATCGATGAACAGCAGCAGGTCGCCCAGGCAGATCAGCGCGTCGGCGCCGTCGCCGGCATGGCGCAGCGCATCGCTGCGGCCATGGACGTTGCTCACCACGTGCATCCGCATGGCAGCCACCTTAAGCACGCCGCCGTAGCCCGGCGAGAGGCACCGGCCATGCTCCCCCCAGCGCCGTCACCCGGTACCCCAGCCCGTGTTATACCGTCCTGGAAGGCCCGGGGCCGCAGACCGGGCAGGATCCGCCTGAGGAGGCCACGTGCGCGATTACAGCGTTCCCGCGCTGGCGGACGTCCACGCCGGTGCCAGCCTGGCTGATGTGGTCATCAGGCGAGCGGCGGCGCGGCCGGATGCCGTCATGCTGCGCCGGCTCGACAGCCAGGGCGGCGGCTGGCAGGACGTTACCGCCGGCCAGTTCCGCGCGGAGGTCACGGCACTGGCCGGCGGCCTGGTCAGGGCCGGCATCGAGCCGGGTGACCGGCTCGGCGTGATGTCACGCACCCGGTACGAATGGACGCTCATCGACTACGCGATCTGGGCCGTCGGGGCCGTCAGCGTCCCCGTCTACGAAACATCGTCGGCCGAGCAGGTGGAATGGATACTGAGCGACTCAGGCGCCCGGGCCATCTTCGCCGAGACCAGCCGCCACCAGGACATCATCAGCACCGTCCGGGACCGGCTGCCCGAGATCCGCGACGTCTGGTCGGTGGAGAAGCTGGACGAGCTGTCCGCGACGGGCCGCGATGTCAGCGACGAGGAGCTGGCCCGGCGGCGCGGCAGCCGGACCGCGGATGACCTCGCCACCATCATCTACACCTCCGGCACGACCGGCAGGCCGAAGGGCTGCGAGCTGACTCACCGCAATCTGCTGGCCAATGCCCGCAACGCGGTGGACGGTGCGCTGCCTGAGCTCTTCGAGATCCGCGATGCCTCGACCATGCTGTTCCTGCCGCTCGCGCACTCGTTTGCCCGCATCATCGAGGTGGCCTGCCTGGAGCGCGGCGCGATCCTCGGGCACTGGCCCGATACCGCCACGGTGGCCGAGGGCCTGCAGACCTTCCGGCCGACATTCCTGCTCGCCGTGCCGCGCGTGTTCGAGAAGCTCTTCAGCACCGCGCAGCAGCAGGCCGCGGCCAGCAGGGCCAAGAGCAAGATCTTCGCCGCCGCGGCCGGCACGGCGATCGCGTGGAGCCGCGCCCAGCCGGCCGCCGGGCCGGGCCGGGCCGGCGCCCCGCTGGCGCTGCGGCACGCCCTGTTCGACCGCCTCGTCTACGCCAAGCTGCGAGCCGCCCTCGGCGGCCAGGTCGGGTACGCGGTCTCCGGCGGCGCGCCGCTCGGGGAGCGGCTCGGCCACTTCTTCCGCGGCGCCGGCATCATGGTGCTGGAGGGCTACGGGCTGACCGAGACATCGGCCGCGGCCACCGTGAACAAGCCGGGCCGGAACAAGATCGGCACTGTCGGCCTGCCGCTGCCCGGCGTCAGCGTGCGGATCGCCGAAGACGGCGAGATCCTCATCGCCGGCCCGAACGTCTTCCCCGGTTACTGGCACAACGAGGCGGCCACCGCCGAGGTGCTCGGCGCAGACGGCTGGCTGCGCACCGGTGACATCGGCGCCCTGGACGACGAGGGCTTCCTGCAGGTAACGGGCAGGAAGAAGGAGCTGATCGTGACCGCGGGCGGCAAGAACGTCGCGCCAGCGGTGCTGGAGGACAGGCTGCGCGCGCATCCGCTGGTCAGCCAGTGCATGGTGGTCGGCGACGGACGGTCCTTCATTGCCTGCCTGGTCACGCTGGACGCCGATGCGCTCGACGGCTGGAAGCAGCAGCATGGCAAGCCGGCCAGCGCGACGGCAGCCGACCTGGCCAGTGACCCGGACCTGGCCGCCGAGATCCGGGCCGCGGTCGACGAGGCCAACAAGGCAGTGTCGCGTGCGGAGTCCATCCGCAAGTTCGTCATCCTCGGCAGCGATTTCACCGAGCAGAGCGGGCACCTGACGCCATCGCTGAAGGTCAAGCGAGGCGTGGTGGCCAAGGACTACGCCAGCGACATCGACGCGCTCTACGGCTGACCGGCTGCCGGTCAGCCGTCCAGCACGCCGGCCAGCCGCTCGGCCACCAGGTCCCAGCGCCACTCCCGGTCGACCCAGGCCAGCCCCTTGTCCCCCATGGCGGCCGCGCCGGCCGGGTCGGACAGCAGGTCAGTCAGCCTGGCCGCCACGGACTCCGTGCTGTGGCCCGGTACCACATAGCCAGTCTCGCCGTTGATGATCGCGTCGGGCGCGCCACCCGAGTCCCCGCCCAGCACCGGCAGCCCGGTGGCCGACGCCTCGAGGTAGACGATCCCCAGTCCCTCGACGTCCAGGCCGCCGCGGCGAGTCCGGCAGGGCATCGCGAACACGTTCCCGGCGTCGTAGTAGGCGGGCAGGTCCTGCCACGGGACCGCCCCGGTGAACAGCACCGAGCCGGCCACCCCGGCCTGCCGGGCCAGGCGGCCGAGCCCGGCCCGGCAGGGACCGTCGCCGACCAGCAGCAGCAGCGGGTCATCCGGCGACGCGGCCAGCACCCGCGGCCACGCCCGGATGAGCGTGTCCTGCCCCTTGCGGCGCACCATCCGGGACACGCACACCACGACCGGCCGGTCCGCCGCGATGCCCAGCCGCCTGCGGATGGCCAGCCCGCCGGCGCCCGGCCGGAATGCGGTCGTGTCCACGCCGGGCGCGAGCCTGACCATGCTGGCCGCGGCCCGGCGGGACAGCACGGCCGCCAGCCGCAGCCGGGTGTACTCGCCCAGGTACGTGACGACATCGACCTCGTCGCCGATCCGGCGCAGCAGCTGGCTGGCGGCGGGCAGCGCCGCCCAGCCCGCCTCGTGACCGTGGGTCAGCGCGACGATCCGCCGGGCCCCGGCGCGCCGCAGCGAGGGCGCCAGCAGCCCGAGCGGCGCCGCGGCGCCGAAGAGCACGGTGTCGCGACCATGGTCCTGCAGGATCGCGGCGGCGCGGCGGGCGACGGCCGGAGTGGGCAGCATCAGCGACGTCGGGTGCCGGATCACCGGGAACGGCTGGCGCGCGTCGAAGGCAGCCGCCCCCTCCCAGCGCGGCGCGTAGACAGTGACCGTGCCCGCGGGCAGCCGGGTGACGAGCGCGTGCACGAACGACTGAATGCCGCCGCGGCGCGGCGGGAAGTCGTTCGTGACGACCAGGACGCTGCTCATCAGGACTCCCGTGGCGCCTGCGGGCCGCGCGGGCCGCGGCAGCGGCAGCCGCCGAAAGCCAGCCCATCGCCGGTAACCAGCCCCATCGCCGGTAACCCAGCAGAGCATAGCCGCCGATGCCACCGGAGTACCGGGCCGCGGAGCTGGCCAGGGCATCAGCGCAGGAGCCCGCGCAGCCCTTCGGCTGCGCGGGCTCCTGCGGACGCCGGTCGCCGCGGGCTACGGCCGCACCGCGGCGTCGAGGTTCTGCGTGTACCAGCCTGATAGCTGGACCCGCTCAACGTCCGCGCCGGTATGCGGCGCATCGATGAGGTAGCCGCCGCCCACGTACATGCCGACGTGCGCGCCGCCGAGGAACACCAGGATGTCGCCCGGCTCCAGGGCTGACGTGCTGACCGCCGGCAGCTCGGCCCACTGCTCCTCGCTGGTCCGCGGGATGCTCACGCCCGCCGACGCCCAGGCCTCCATGGTCAGGCCGGAGCAGTCGAAGCCGTCCGAGCACGGGCCCGTGCCGCCGTAGACATACGGGCAGCCGAGCTGGGCGTAGGCGAACGCCACGGCCTTCTCAGCCTGCGTGCTGGTCGGCCCGGAGTACTTGACCGGACCAGGACTCGGGCTCGGGCTGCCCGGCCCGGCCGCGGCCTGCTGCGCCGGGGTGAGCTGGGCCAGCAGCGACTGCTGCTGGCTGATCAGGCCGGCCAGCTGCGTCTTCTGCTTGCCCAGGCTGGTCTTCAGGGCCAGGATGCCCGCCCTGGTGCGCTGCGCGGTCTGCTGCGCGCTGCTGAGCTGCCTCGCGGCGGCGACGAACTGGCTCATCTCCGCGCTATCGGCGGAGGACAGCTCCAGCAGGATCGACGACTGGTTCAGTACCTGCTGGGCGTTACCCGAGGTCAGCAGGGCCTCCGGCGAGTTGACGCCGCCGTCCTCGTAGGACGTGGCGGCGATCCTGGCGATCTCGGTGCGCATGCCGTTGAACTGCGCGCTGTACCTGGCGACCTCCTTGTTCACCAGCGCGAGGCGCTGATCGGCCGCGGTGAACTCCTGCTGCGCCTGATCATACTTCTGGTCGAGCACATTGGACTTGAGGGTCAGCGCGCGAAGCTTGGCCTGTACCTGCGGGATCGTCGCCTGGGGCGACGCTCCGGCAATGCCGCTGGATGACAGCAGCAGCCCGGCCGAGGCCACGATGACCGTGACGGCCGCGGCCCGATGACCGCGGATCCTGCGCAGCCCTGCCGTGCGTGCAACTGCCCGGCGAGCCGACGGCGGCGTATGCACCTGCGTGACACGCTCCTTCTCCCACTGTCCGCCTACCGGGTCAGCTGACGGGTTCGGGCTGTGGAAGTCGCCCTACGGCCGGAGCGGCATGCCCTGGCCGATTCACCCCTGGATGGCCTGTCGCGGGCTGGGCCCGCGGCCGTCCGGTTGGGTCCCCGGTTCCCTCGCCGGCTGTGCGGCCAGCTTGAGACTCGGCGGCGGCCGATCGCCGCCGCCGGTCTGGCGGCTACTGAGCGATCGGACTGGTGCCTGACACTAGTGAGTCTGCGGTGGTGCATTCAACCGCTTCGCGAAGTCTCGTGGTTCGTGTCGTTCGTTCCGCCTAGATAACAAGGCCATAACGAATTGCGTGACGGCTGCGGCACCGGTGCCGCCAGGGGCCTCCGTGGCCAGCCGGCGGCTTCCGGCGCGCCTGAGCGCCACTGTCGGTGCCCGGCTTTACCGTGACATCCGTGACCGGGCTGCTGGCAGGAATCGATCTCGTCGTCGTGGACGTCGAGACGACCGGCTGGCTGGCTGACGAGGCCGCCATCACCGAGATCGCCGCCGTCCGGCTCGGCGGCGGCCAGCTGACCGGCGAGTTCTCCTCGCTGGTCAACCCGGGTCACCCGGTCCCGGCCGATATCACGCAGCTGACCGGCATCACCGACGACATGGTCCGCCGGGCGCCTCCGGTGGCTGCCGTACTCCCCGTCTTCCTGGCCTTCGCCCGCGGCGCCGTGCTGGCCGCGCACAACGCGCCGTTCGACCTGAGCTTCCTGACCGCCGCCTGCCGCTCCAGCGGCATCGGCTGGCCGACCGCCGCGGTCATCGACACGGCGGTGCTGGCCCGGCTGGTCCTGCACAACGCCGAGGTACCGGACTGCCGGCTGGCGACGCTGGCCGAGTTCTTCGCCGCTCGGACCATGCCGTGCCACCGCGCGCTGGCGGATGCGCGGGCCACCGCTGATGTGCTCGCCGGGCTGCTGGGCAGGCTGGCCGCGCCGAGGCCGGGGGCCCTGGCCGTGCTCGGCGGCTGACCAGCGCAGGCGGTACGCTACTGCCGCAGCCGGGGCGCGGGCTCCCGGCCTGCCGAGGAGGCGGCTGTGGTCACCGCTATCGTCCTGATCAAGGCCGATGTCGCGCGCATTCCGGAGACGGCCGAGCTGATCGCCCAGATGCCGCAGGTCAGCGAGGTCTACTCGGTAACCGGTGAGTTCGACCTGGTGGCGATGGTCCGGGTCAGGCAGCACGAAGAGCTCGCCAACGTCATTCCCGGCGGGCTGAACAAGGTCGCCGGGGTCACCCACACGGAGACTCACATCGCGTTCCGCACGTACTCGCGGCACGACCTGGAGGCGGCGTTCGCGATCGGCTACCCCGAGCCCGCCTAGCCAGCCGCCGTCAGCGGACCAGCCGCCGGCTCGCCGCCGCCCAGCGCACGAGCAGGTCGGCGGCGGCGCCGGAGTCGACCGCGGCCGCCGCCCGCGCGTAGCCGTCGGCCAGCGCCGGCGCGAGCGCCGCCGGCCCCGGCACGCCCGCCTCGGCCGCCAGCGCGGCGGCGGCATTCAGCAGCGCGACATCCCGCACCGGCCCGGCCTGGCCGCCGACGAAGGCGCGCGCCGCGGCCGCGTTCCGCGCGGCGTCCCCGCCGACCAGGTCTGCCGGCCGGGCTGGCGCGATCCCCAGCTCCGCCGGGTCGAACGCGGTCTGCGCCACCGTCCCGTCGTGCACGATCCAGACCTCCGACGGCCCGGTCGTGGTCAGCTCGTCCAGCCCGTCGCTGCCGTGAAAGACCAGCGCGGAGGTGCCGCGGCCGGCCAGCACGCCGGCCAGCACCGGGCCCATCCGCCCGTCCGCGACGCCGACCGCCTGCGCGGCCGGGCGGGCCGGGTTGGCCACCGGCCCGAGGAAGTTGAAGACCGTCGGCACGCCGAGCTCACGGCGCGGCACCGAGGTATGCCGCAGCGCCGGGTGATAGAGGGGCGCGAACAGGAACCCGATGCCGACCTCGGCGACCAGCTCCTCGGTGGCGGCCGGCGGCAGGTCGATCACCACCCCGAGCGCCTCCAGCACATCGGCCGTACCGCAGGCCGACGAGGCCGCCCGGTTGCCGTGCTTGACCATCCGCGCGCCGGCCGCGGCCGCCGCGATCGTGCCCATCGTGGAAATGTTGACCGTCCTGGCGGCGTCACCGCCGGTGCCGACAAGATCAACCAGCCGGCCCTCGATCGCGATCGGCTGAGCGTGCGCGAGCATCGCCCCGGCCAGGCCGCTGAGCTCAGCGGGGGTCTCGCCCTTCATCCGCAGGGCGACCCCGAAGCCCGCGATCTGCGCCGGGGTCGCCGCGCCGTCCATGATCTCGTTCATGGCCCAGGCCGACTCCTGCGCAGTCAGAGCCTCCCCCCTGATCAGGGCCCCGATCAGGGCGGGCCAGGCTGTACGCGAGTCCATGGATGGCCACCTCGGTGCCGATCGGGCTGGGGGTCAGGGTCGGGCAGGGCTTGTCGTTTCGCAGCCCTGCGGCAGCTGGCGGATCAGGGCTGCGCGACGGGCGCGCCAGCCGCGCGCTGGCGCATCAGCCCGGCCAGGGCCAGGGCCAGCGCGGCCGGGTCGATGGGCTGGCTGACCACCGCGTCCGCGCGGGACCAGGTCGCCAGCCAGCCGTCGTCGGCCCGGCCGACCACCAGCAGCACCGGCGGGCAGTCGTAGATCTCGTCCTTGGCCTGGCGGCAGACGCCCATGCCGCCGGCCGGCTGCGCCTCGCCGTCCAGCACCATGACGTCCGCCCCGCCCCCGTCCAGCAGCCGGATCAGCGCCGGACCGGTGGCTACCTCGATCACCTCGGCCTCCGGCACGTCGGGAGCGGGACGGCGGCCGATGGCCATCCTGATCCTGGCCCTGGTGTCGGCATCATGGCTATACACAACAACCTTCATGGAAGTGGATGCTACCGACCTGGGGGGTCGGGACGCGTACCCCTACGCGGTGTCGTAATAATGGGCCCGTGGCGTCAGCAACTACCGAGGTGGCCCCGCGCCCGACTGCGGCCCGGCCGAATCTCGTCAGCGTGGGGACAATCGTCTGGCTGTCCTCCGAGCTCATGTTCTTCGCGGCGCTGTTCGCGATGTATTTCACGATCCGCGCGGTGGACAAGGGCATGGGCAAGGCGTGGCCGCAGGCGCACCTCGACCTGCCGCTGGCCACGGTCAACACGCTCGTGCTGCTGCTGTCCAGCGTGACCTGCCAGATGGGCGTGTTCGCCGTCGAGCGGGGCCAGATCGGCCGGGTCAGGTCGGTCTGGGATCCTCGCGGCTGGGGCCTGCGCGAGTGGTACATCCTGACGTTCCTGATGGGCCTCTACTTCGACTGCGGCCAGGGCTGGGAGTGGCTCAGCCTGATCGGCGACCAGCACGTCACGCTCTCGTCGAGCAACTACGGATCGGTGTTCTATATCACCGAGGGCTTTCACGGGCTGCACGTGGCGGGCGGCCTGATCGCCTTCCTGTTCCTGCTCGGCCGGACCTTCGCGGCCAAGAGATTCACGCATGAGCAGCAGGTCAGCGCGATCGTCGTGTCCTATTACTGGCACTTCGTCGACGTAGTCTGGATCGGCCTGTACACGACCATCTACCTGATCCACTGACCGGGAACTAGGGAGAGCAGTGAGCTGGATCACCGCAAGGCGGCGGCACCCGGCAGCCGGATACGCCGTCCTTCTGCTGGGCCTGCTCCTGGTGGGAGCGGCCTACGCGGTCATCACCGGGAGCGGCGGCACGGCCGCGGCGTCGTCGCCGACGCCCGCCAACGCCGCGCAGATCGCCGAGGGGAGGAACATCTTCGAGGCCGAGTGCGCCACCTGCCACGGCATGTTCGCCCAGGGCCAGGCCGGCATCGCGCCCAGCCTGATCGGAGTGGGCGCCGCGGCGGTTGACTTCCAGGTCAGCACCGGCCGGATGCCCGCCGCGGAGAACGGCGCGGAGAACGTGCGCAAGTACCCGCGGCTGGACACCAGGCAGACGCACGCGGTCGCCGCGTACATGCAGTCACTGGGCGGCGGCCCGGCCATCCCGTCGGCCGCCGAGGTCAGCACCAGCGGTGCCAACGTCGGCCTCGGCCAGCAGCTGTTCACCGCCGACTGCGCCCAGTGCCACAACTTCGTCGGCGCGGGCGGCTCGCTGACCTACGGCAAGTTCGCGCCGCCGCTGACGCAGTCCACCCCGACGCAGATCTACGAGGCCATGCTGACAGGCCCCGAGGCGATGCCGGTGTTCAACAACACGACCATCCTGCCCAGCGAGAAGCGGGACATCATCGCGTACGTCACCGCCACCCGGGCCGAGCCCAACCCGGGCGGCGTCAGCCTGGGCCGCGTCGGGCCGGTCACCGAGGGCCTCGTGGCGTTCCTCGGGCTGCTCCTGTTCATGGTGCTGGCGGCCCTCTGGATCACGGCGAAGCACGGGAAGCGCCAGGTGGGCCCGCACGGGGAGAGCGAGAGCTGATGAGTGAGACGACGGGCCGGGACCTTCCCGGCGAGCACGGCCAGCCGGAGCAGGCGGCCGGCGACGCCGCGCAGCAGGCAGATGGCCCGGTGGCGCCGCACCGCGTGATCGGCACCCCGTCACCGGCCGAGGCCAGGGTCATGCTGCCGGAGCGGGACCAGCCGCCGGCCCGCGAGCTGCCGGCCGATCCGGATGACCCGGTCGTGGCGAAGAAGGCCGAGCGCGTGGTGGCGGTCTGCTTCGTGCTGTCGATGCTGGCCGGCCTGGGCTTCATCGCCGCCTACGTGATCTTCCAGGTGCACACGATCAGCGGCACCCGGAACTCCAACCTGGCGCTGGGCACCACGATGGGCCTCGCCTTCCTGTTCCTCGGGATCGGCGCCACCATCTGGGTACGGCGGATCATGCCGCAGGTGGAGATGACCGAGGAGCGCAAGCCGCTCGCCTCGCTGACGGAGGACCGGGCGGAATTCGCCGAGACCTTCCGGGAGGGCGCTGACGCCAGCCAGTTCGCCAAGCGGCCGCTGCTGCGCCGGACCCTGATCGCCGCGACGGTTCCGGTCGCCGTGGCGCCGATCATCCTGCTGCGCGACCTCAGCCCGCTGCCGGGCACCAGCCTGGATCACACGGTCTGGCGCAAGGGCATGCGGCTCATCGTCTACGGCACGAACCGGCCGATCACCGCGGCCGAGTTCAGTTCCCCCGGCGGGATGATCACCGTCGCCCCCGAGGGCTTCCAGGACGACTTCGACGCGATGGCCAAGGCGGCCGTCATCATCATCAAGTTCCGGCCCGGCCAGCTTTTCTTCGGCCCGCACGTGCGCCCCGGCGGCCCCACCAGGGAGGGCACGGTGGTGCCGAACTGGACGGTCGACAACATCGTGGCCTACTCGAAGATCTGCACCCACGTCGGCTGCCCGGCGGCGCTGTATGAGCAGACCACCCATCACATCCTGTGCCCCTGCCATCAGTCCACCTTCGACGCGACCCGCGGGGCCGAGGTCATCTTCGGGCTGGCCACCCGGGCGCTGCCGCAGCTGCCGATCACGACGGACGCGCAGGGCAACCTGGTCGCGCAGGGCGATTTCAACCAGCCCGTTGGCCCGAGTTTCTGGGAGCGATCATGAGCGTCGAGCATGGCCTCGAGGGCGTCGGCCGGACGCTGGATGACCGGCTGCGCGCGGCCAAGAGCGTCCGTCATCTGCTCCGGAAGATCTTCCCTGACCACTGGACCTTCCTGCTCGGCGAGATCGCGCTCTACTCCTTCATCATCCTGCTGCTGACCGGCACGTTCCTGACGCTGTTCTTCCAGCCGAGCATGACCGAGGTCGTCTACCACGGCTCCTACATCCACCTCGACGGCGTCAAGATGAGCGAGGCCTATGCCTCGACCCTGAACATCAGCTTTGACGTGCGCGGCGGCCTGCTGATGCGGCAGATCCACCACTGGGCGGCCGACCTGTTCGTGGCCGCGATCCTGGCGCACATGCTCCGGATCTTCTTCACCGGCGCGTACCGCAAGCCGCGCGAGGCCAACTGGCTGATCGGGCTCGGGCTGTTCACGCTGGCCCTGCTCGAGGGCCTGTTCGGCTACTCGCTGCCCGACGACCTGCTGTCGGGCGCTGGCCTGCGGATCACCGAGGGCGTGCTGCAGTCGCTCCCGATCGTCGGCACCTACCTGGCGTTCTTCCTGTTCGGCGGCCCCTACCCGGGCAATGACATCATCCCCCGGATGTACATCCTGCACGTCCTGGTCATCCCCGCGCTGCTGCTGGCGCTGATCACCGGGCACCTGTTCCTGATGTTCCACCAGAAGCACACCCAGATGCCGGGCAAGGGCCGCACCGACCAGAACGTGGTCGGCGCGCCGCTGTACCCGTACTTCATGGCCAAGACCGGCGCGTTCTTCTTCTTCACCTTCGCCGCGGTCTCGCTGGCCTCCGCCTTCGCCCAGATCAACCCCATCTGGCTGTACGGCCCGTACAACCCGGTGGCGATCTCGGCGGGCTCCCAGCCTGACTTCTACATGGGCTTCCTCGAGGGCTCGCTACGGATCATGCCCGCCTGGCAGACGACCATCTGGGGGCACACGATTGCCTGGAACGTGTTCGTCCCCGGCCTGCTGCCGCTGGGGCTGATCATGACCGGGGCCGCGATCTGGCCGTTCCTGGAACGGTGGATTACCGGCGATAAACGCGAGCATCACGTCAACGACCGGCCGCGCAACGCCGCCACCAGGACCGCGATCGGGATGGCCGCCGTCTCCTTCTACGGCGTGCTGTGGCTGGAGGGCGCCAACGACGTCCTCGCCGACCACTTCGATGTCCCGCTCTACACGATCACCTGGATAGCCAGGTTCGCGGTCATCCTGGTGCCGTGGGCCGCGTACTACGTCACCAAGCGGATCTGCCTCGGCCTGCAGCGCAAGGACGCCCACCTGCTGGAGCACGGCATCGAGACCGGCATCATCCGGCAGCTGCCCAACGGCGAGTTCATCGAGGAGACCCGGCCGGTGCCCGAGGAGGCGCGGGCGGTGCTGGAGTACCGGCCCGAGTACCCCGCGCTGCCGGCCGGATCCGACGCCGAGAACGTGCCGGCGCCGCGGATGCGCGGCGCGGTCGGCAAGCTGCGGGAGCGCATGTACCACGTGGTGACCGAGAGCGTGCCGCTGCCCGAGGGTAACGGGCACGGCAATGGCCACGCGGCCATCGAGGGCAACGGGCACGACGAGCACCCCGCCACCGTCGGGGCCGGCGCCTCGGCTGCGCTGCCCGCCGGTGACGAGCCGCCGGCCGGCGGCCGGGCGGAAACCGATGACCAGGACGACCAGGCCGGCCTCTAGCCGGGCCCGTGGCCGTCCTGGACGCGCCCCAGCGAGCGCACCAGCCCGCGGACGAACTCCGCCGTCTCCGCGGGCCAGGGGAAGCCCGGCAGCGCCGTACGCAGGCTCACGGCGCCATGCAGCGCAACCCACACCGCCGTGGCGTCGGCGACCACGTCGGTGCTCGCGGAGGCCCCGGCCAGGGCGCAGTCCTCGATGCCGCCGACGAGCAGGGCGAACGCCTCGGCGCCGAGCTCGAGTACCGGCTCGCCGGCGGGGCCGAGCCGGACCGGCTCGCAGTAGTCCTTCGCGCCAGTCCGCCGCTCGGAGAACAGCACGCCATACCGGGCCGGGTGCTCGAGCCCGAAGGCCACGTACGCCTGGCAGCCCGCCACCAGCCGGCTGACCGGGTCATGGCCGGCTGACTCCATGCCGGCCTTGATCGCGTCCGTCAGCTCGTCGAAGACGCGCAGGACGACGGCCAGGACCACGGCGTCGCGGTCCGGGAAGTGCGCGTAGATCGACGGAGCGGCGATGCCGACCTCCCTGGCCACCGCGCGCAGCGTGACCGCCTCGTCGGAGCCGGACCGCTCGATCAGGGCGAGGGCGCCGGACACGATGTCCTGCGTCAGCCTCGCGCCCTGGCCGCGGGCATTGCGCTGGCGCCGCTGGGCGCTGCTGGCGCCGCTGCCCGTCCCGGCGCCGCTGCCCGTCCCGGCGCCGCTGTCCGTCCCGGCGCCGCTGCCCGCCGGAGGCGCTGTGGTGCTGCTGGGCCCATTCATATTTCTACTTTACATCTGTTAGCTCATCTGTCTATGCTTACAAGCGTAAGTGAACGTGCGTAAGCAATCGGCCGTTAGGAGATTGAGATGAGCAGCGCTCCCCTCGCCCGCGGGGTCCCGGCCGCAGCCGGCAGCCAGCCGCCCGCCCGGTGGCCGGGCGGGCACCCCCGTCGCCGCCGGATCCTCCTCGTGCTCTGCCTGAGCCTGCTCGTGGTGGTGATCGACAACACCATCCTCAATACCGCCCTGCCGACCCTGGCCAGGGTCCTGCACGCGGGCACCAGCTCGCTGCAGTGGATCACCGACGCCTACACGCTCTGCTTCGCCGCGCTGCTCGTGCCCGCCGGAGCGCTCGGCGACCGGTACGGGCGCCGGCTCTCGCTGATCGGCGGGCTGACAGTCTTCGCCCTGGGCAGCACGCTGGCGGCGGTCGCGTCGGGCACTGGCATGCTGATCGGCGCGCGGCTGGTGATGGGGCTCGGTGCCGCGTTCGTCATGCCGGCCACCTTGTCCATCCTGAACGCCGTGTTCCCGCCGCAGGAGCGCCCGCAGGCCATCGCGGCCTGGTCGGCTGTCGCGGGCGTCGGCATCGTCATCGGCCCGACCCTGGGCGGCCTGCTGCTGGCGCATTTCTGGTGGGGCAGCGTCTTCCTCATCAACGTCCCGCTGGTCGCGCTGGCCCTGGCCGGGGTGGCGCTGACCGTCCCGGAGACCGCCGAGCCCGGCGGCCATCGCCTTGACCTGGTCGGCACCGTCCTGGTGGCCGGATCCCTGTTCGCGATCGTGGATGCCATCATCGAGGCGCCCAGCCGCGGCTGGACCGCTCCGCTGACCCTCGCCGAGGCCGTGGCGGGCCTGGCCGCGCTCGGCGTGTTCGCCTGGTGGGAGCTGCGCACCGCGCACCCGCTCATCGATCTGAGGGTCTTCGCCGTGCGGGCCTTCTCGGCGTCGGCTGGCGCCGTCACCGTGATCTTCTTCGCCCTCTTCGGCAGCCTGTTCGTGCTGACCCAGTACCTGCAGCTGGTGCACGGCTACAGCCCGCTGGCCGCCGGCGTGCGGGCACTGCCGTTCGCGCTCGCGATGGCCGCCGCGTCACCGATCTCGCCGGTCCTGGCCGGGCGCCTCGGCAGCCGGGTCGTCATCCCGGCCGGAATGGCGCTGATGGGCGGCGGCCTGCTGGACCTCTCCACGGCCGGAGTGCACACGGCGTACCCGCAGGTTGCCCTGGCCGTCGCGATCATGGGCGCCGGCATGGGCCTGGTCATGGCACCAGCCAGCACGACCATCATGACGACGGTGCCCGCGCACCAGGCAGGCGCCGGCAGCGCGATCAACGACACGATCAGGGAAGTCGGCGGCGCTCTCGGCGTGGCGATCGTGGGCAGCCTCGCCGCCGCCGTGTATCACTCCCGCCTGAGCAGCACCCTGGCCGCCGCGAAGGCGCCCGGAGCGGTCGTGCACCAGGCAGCCAGCTCCGTGGCCGCGGCCGACATCATCGGGCGGCAGGTGGGCGGCGCCGCGGGCGGCGAGCTGGTGGCTGCCGCGCACAGCGCCTTCGTCACCGCGATGGCCATGGGCATCCGGGTCGCCGCAGTGGTGGCGCTGGCCGCCGCGGTCGCGGCCGTCGTCGCCCTGCCGCGGCGCCCGAGGCCAGAGCCGCAGCCGGTCCGGGCCGGGCAGCAGGTCATGCCGAAGCTTGCCCGGGCGCGCTGAGCTTCCCGGCAGCCAGGGCCGTGTCCCGATCCCGCGGGTCAGCGGGTCCGGGACGCGGCCGCTGGCTTGCCGGGCTTCCGGGGAGGTCACCCGGGCTAGCGAGCCGTCGTGCTAGGAGCCGGCCGTGCGAGCGGCCCGTGGTGCCAGCGGCCCGGCGGGCCAGCGGCCCGGGCTAGCGGCCCGGCGGGCTAGCGGCTGGCTGCCTGGCCCTGGTCCGGCCCCTGCGGCCACAGCGGCGCCGGGATCCGCAGTCCCGGGTCCGCGCCCCAGCGATTGCGGTAGGCGACCTCATGCGCAGGCCGTCGCGCCGCGACGCCCCAGCGCCCGGCCGGGTACCCGAACGACACGCAGCAGGCCATCACCCAGCCCTCATCCGGCGGCACGCCCAGGATCTCCAGCGTCTCCGGGCCGTGGTAGCCGCCGAGAACAGACGTGAGGGCGCTGCCGACCCCGTCCGCCCGGGCCGCGAGCTGCGCGCTCCAGACAGCCGGGAAGATCGACCCGCCGCTGCGGTCGCCCTGGGCGAAACCGAACATCAGCAGCGGCACATCCTCGAAATGATCCGCCAGATGCTGCGCGGACTTCACCACCCGCAGCATCGCGGCGCTCTGCGAATCGCCGGGCGCGGCCCCGGCACGCTCGATCCTGTCCCGGTAGGGACCGGCCCACAGCTGGCTCATCGCGTCCCGGTACAGCGGCCCGAGCTGCGCCTTCACGGCCGGATCGTCGACCAGCAGGAACCGCCAGTGCTGGGTGTTGCCGCCGCTCGGCGCCCGGATCGCCGCGTCCAGGATGCGTTCCTGGACATCCAGGGGCACCGGATCCGGCCGGACCCGCCGCATGGCCCTGGTCGTGTACAGCGCCTCGTAGATGTCCATCATCCGCCTCGCCGCGCCCCTGGCCGCGTCAGCGGCTCAGTGCGCGTACAGGCCGCGGTAGTACTCGAAGACGAAGCCGATCAGGCTCAGCAGCACGGCCAGCAGGCCGATGAGGAACATCCACCAGCCGATGGTCACGCCCAGCGCCGCGGTGGCAGCGGCCAGCGCCACGAACAGCGGCCACCAGCTGTGCGGGCTGAAGAAGCCGAGCTCGCCGGTGCCTTCGTAGATCTCCGCCTCCGGGTCGTCCTCCGGCCGCGTCGGCAGCCGCCGGCCAGTGAACAGGAGGTAGAACCCGACCAGGAACGCTAGGCCCACTGAGAGCGCGAGCGCGGTCGTGCCCGTCGGATCGTGCGAGAAGTGCCAGTAGACCAGGTCAGCGCCACCGAAGAAGACGGCGCAGCCCAGGAACAGGTAGGCCTCGACTTTCACTGGCCCGCTCCGATCGACTGCCGTTCAGGAGCGCGATCGCGCCCGGTCCTGATTTCCGGATAATGCAGGTCGAAGGCCGGCCGCTCGGACCTGATCCGCGGGATCGAGGTGAAGTTATGCCGAGGCGGCGGGCACGACGTGGCCCATTCCAGCGAGTTCGCGAAGCCCCACGGATCGTCGGCCGTGACGGTCTCCCCCGTCTTCCACGTCTTGTAGACGTTGTAGAGGAAGATGAACGTCGATGCGCCGAGGATGAACGAGCCGATCGAGGAGATGTCGTTCAGCGTCGTCGCCACGTGCGGCAGGAACGGGTAGTTGGCCACCCGGCGCGGCATGCCCATCACGCCCAGCCAGTGCTGGACCAGGAAGGTCATGTTGAAGCCGATGAACACGGACCAGAAGTGCCAGACGCCGAGCGTGTTGTCCAGCATCTTCCCGGTCCACTTCGGCCACCAGAAGTAGAACCCGCCGAACATGCAGAACACCACGGTCCCGAACAGCACGTAGTGGAAGTGCGCGACCACGAAGTAGGAGTCACTGACCGCGAAGTCCAGCGGCGGCGAGGCCAGGATGACCCCGGTGAGGCCGCCGAACAGGAACACCACCAGGAAGCCGATGATGAAGAGCATCGCCGGCTCGAAGGAGAGCTGGCCGCGCCACATGGTGCCCACCCAGTTGAAGAACTTCACCCCGGTGGGCACGGCAATCAGGAACGTCATGAAGGAGAAAAACGGCAGCAGCACGGCACCGGTCGTGAACATGTGATGCGCCCACACGGTCAGCGACAGGCCCGCGATTGCGATGGTGGCCCCGACCAGGCCCTTGTAGCCGAACAGCGGCTTGCGGGAGAACACGGGCAGGATCTCGGTGGCGATGCCGAAGAACGGCAGCGCCACGATATAGACCTCGGGATGGCCGAAGAACCAGAACAGGTGCTGCCAGAGGATCGCCCCGCCGCTGTTCGCGCTGAACACCTGGCCGCCGAGCTTGCGGTCGATCTCCAGCACCAGCAGCGCCGCGGTGAGCACCGGGAAGGCCAGCAGCACCAGCAGGCTGGTCAGCAAGATGTTCCAGGTGAACATCGGCATCCGGAACATGGTCATGCCGGGGCAGCGCATGCACAGGATGGTGGTCACGAAGTTCACGCCGCCGAGGATCGTGCCCAGGCCGGCCAGCACCAGGCCCATGATCCACATGTCACCGCCGATGCCGGGCGAGTAGACCGAGCTGGTCAGCGGCGAGTAGGCATACCAGCCGAACGCCGCCGCGCCGTTCGGCGTCAGGAAGCTGAACAGCAGGATGAGGCCGCCGAACAGGAACAGGTAGTAGCTCAGCAGATTCAGCCGCGGGAACGCCACGTCCGGCGCCCCGATCTGCAGCGGCATGATCTCGTTGGCGAACCCGACGAACAGCGGCGTCGCGAACAGCAGCAGCATGATCGTGCCGTGCATGGTGAACAGCTCGTTGTACTGCTGGTCGGACACGATGTGGTTATCGGGGGCCATCAGCTGCGCGCGCATGATCATGGCCATCGCGCCGCCTATAAGGAAGAAGGCGAACGAGGTGATCAGGTACAGATGGCCGATGATCTTGTGGTCGGTGGAGGACAGCCAGTCCGCCAGGATGGAGCCCTTGCGGTAGCGCTGCGGTGCCGCGACGGGTTGCGGCTGCTGCTGAGCCGCCTCGAAGAAGGTCACTGAGCACCCCCAGATGCATTCTGCGCCGCCTGCTGCCCCAGGATCCAGGCATGGAACTGGACCGGAGTGACGATCTTGACCCGGAACAGCATCCGGCTGTGGTAGAGACCGCAGAGCTCAGAGCAGTGCCCGATCGAGCTGTCGGTCTTGATCGGCGTCACCTGGAAGTGGTTCGGGTGGCCGGGAATGACGTCCCGCTTGAAGTCGAACGGGACCACCCAGAACGAGTGGATCACGTCGATGGACGTGAGGTTGAAGCGCACGCTCTCGTTGTCCGGAATCTCCAGCAGCGGCAGCTGGCTCTCGTTGTCGTCGGCCCCGAGGTTGCCGTTCCACATCTCGCCGAGCTCGGTCACGCCGCTGGACGAGCCCTTGACCGGGTACTGCGGGTACTGGAACTCCCAGCTCCACTGGAATCCGGTGACGTTCACCACCACGTCCGGGTGCGCCGACAGCAGGTCAATGTTGTTCTCGTCCCTCGCGGTGTAGTAGAAAAGCACGCCGATCATCACGAACGGCAGCACCGTGTACATGACCTCGATCGGCAGGTTGTACCTGACCTGAGGCGGGATCCCGTCGGACCGCTTGCGGTGGAAGATGATGGCCCACAGGATCAGGCCCCAGACCACGACGCCGACGCACAGGGCGGCGAGCCAGGACCCCTCCCACAGGTGCAGCGTGAGCAGGCCCTGCCGGGTCACCGGATCCCGCATGCCGAGGCGCGCGATGTCCGAGGCATCACAGCCCGTCGTCAGCGCCAGCAGGCCGGCCAGCATGGTGGCACGTGGCACCCAGCGCCGCAGCTGGCGCGCGGTCCCGCCCCGGCGCGGCCGCGGTGAAATGGCCCCGGCGCCCGGGGCACTGCGAATCGGACTCACGGATGGCCTTCCCAGCGGGTACTCCCGGCGCCACTGGCCGGTCAGGGGTCTCCTCCTACAGGCTGTCGTGGAAACAGTACAACGCAGCGCCTCGGCACCGTGGGGGACCCCCGGCAGAGAAGGCACAAGGCGAGGGCCTGACGAGGGCGGGAGGAGGCCGGGAGGAGGCCGGGAGGAAGCCGGGAGGAGGCCGGGAGGAGGCCGGGACGTATCGGCGACAACTGGTATACGCCTGTCCGCCAGGCCGCCTCCGGGGCTGAACAGGCCTACAGTCAGTTCCGTGCCTTACTTCGACGCGGCCTCCGCCGAGCCGCTGCACCCTCGCGCCCGCGAGGTCATGCTGGCGGCCCTGGATGAGGGCTGGGCCGACCCGGCCCGGCTGCATCGCGAGGGCCGCCGCGCTCAGTTGCTGCTTGAGCAGGCCAGGGAGGCGGTGGCGGGCGAGCTGGGCTGCCGCGCCGACGAGCTGTCCTTCGCCGGCTCCGGCACCCAGGCGGTGCACCTGGCCGTGCTCGGCGCCGTCGCCGCCCGGCAGTCAGCCACCCGCGGCCCTGGCCACCTGGTCGCCGGCGCCGTCGAGCATTCCGCCGTGCTGAACTCGGCGGCGTGGGTGCAGCGCGGCGGCACCGCGGTCACTGTCACCGGGGTTGACCAGGCTGGCCGCGCGGACGTCGCCGAGCTGGCCGCCGCGGTGCGGCAGGAGCGCACCGTGCTGGCGTGCCTGCAGTCGGCCAATCATGAGGTCGGCACCATCCAGCCGGTGACCGAGGCGGCCGGGCACTGCCGGGAGGCCGGGGTGCCGCTGCTGGTGGACGCGGCGGCGTCAGCCGGCCGCCTGCCCGTCCCGGACGGGTGGTCGCTGCTGGCCGCGAGCGCGCGCAAGTGGGGCGGCCCGGCGGGGGTCGGAGTGCTGGCGATCAGGAAGGGCACCCGGTGGCGCGCGCCGCTGCCCGCCGACGACCGTGAGTCACGGCGCGTCCCCGGCGCGCCGAACGTTCCGGCGATCATGGCGTCCGCGGCCGCGCTGAGCGCCGTCCGGGCAGAACGGGAAGCGGCCAGCGGAGCGCTCCGCGCTCTGACGGACCAGATCAGGACTGCCGTGCCGGAGCTGGTCCCCGATACCGTCGTGCACGGGGATCCGGTCCGCCGGCTGCCGCACATCGTGACCTTCTCCTGCTTGTACGTGGACGGCGAGGCGCTGGTGACCGAGCTGGACCGGGCGGGCTTCTCGGTATCCTCCGGCAGCGCCTGCGTCTCCGACACCCAGCAGCCCAGCCACGTGCTCGCGGCCATGGGCGTGCTTACCCACGGCAACGTCCGGGTATCGCTTCCGCGAGGCAGCAGCCAGGAAGCGATCGGGCGGTTCCTCGCCGCGCTGCCTGGCATCGTCGCCCGGCTGCGCGGCACCATGAGCACGGGCACCATGAGCACAGACACCGTGAGCACGAGGACCGGGCACCCCGGCCAGACGACACCTATGTGGAGGTGACCGCGTGCCCCCCCCGAATCGCGCGGCGAGAGCCGACGCTCCCGCACCGGCGCCGGCCCTCACCATCGACGCGCTCGGCAAGAAATGCCCGATCCCGATCATCATGCTGGCTGAGCGGATCCGGGAAGTGCAGGTCGGCCAGCTGGTCGAGGTGCTGGCCGACGACCCGGCCGCCAAGACCGACCTGCCAGCCTGGTGCGCGATCAAGTCCCAGGAGTTCGTCCAGGCCGCCGAGCGGCCGGTCGGCTGGTCGTTCCTGGTCCGGCGCAGCTACTGAGGCGCGGTTACTGACCGGACGGGCCGGACGGCCTGCTCGCCGCCGGGTCGTCGACGGCGCGGAACCGCTCGGCGAACCTGGGATCAGACTCCCACCACGGCCGCTGGGCCGGCGGCTGGCCGGCTTCGCCCGCTGACGCAGCCTCGCCCTGGCTGGCGGCGGCCAGCGCGGCATCCCTGGCATCTAGCTCGGCATCGACGGCCGCCGCCTCTGACTCGTCCTCCCTGATCATCTGGATCAGCTGGGCGGCGAAGAACGGGAGGCCGACGATGTCCCCGAGGATCCACAGCACTCCCCCGCCCAGGACCTGATCGGTCGACAGGCTCGGCCCCCACGGCCGGGCCAGCGCATGGTAGTAGGCGCTGGCGATCAGGGTCGGGCTCGCGAGCACCGCGAGCCCCAGCACCGCGTCGCCGATGACCTCGGCGCCGCTGATCCAGAGCGACACGACGTACGGGTAGGCCTTCGGCACCGGGTCGACCCGCAGCAGCGTCCAGAAGAACGCGAAGCCGGGGAGCAGCAGGGCCAGGTAGGTGAGGTCCCGGACGGCTGCCGAGTGGAATCCGGCCGCGTACCAGCCGGTGAAGTAGAGGATGAAGGGCGTGACCACCAGCACCAGGGTGGTGATGGCCGGGAAGGTCAGCACCCGCGCGGCGCGGCTGCGGATCGCGGCGTCCAGCCGGCGGCCCGTGCCCGGCGCCGTCGCGATGATCAGGCTGAGCGGCCGCCCCATGGCCAGGAACAGGGGCACGACGAGCAGCAGCAGGATCGTCTGGACGCTGCGGACGTAGAACAGCACCGGCTGGTAGACGCCCACGAACGACATCGTGGCGATGATGCCGAAGCCGAGGCCGAGCCCGCAGAACGCGATCACGCGCCCGGCTCGCCAGCCCGGCCCGCTGCGCCGCGCCCGGCGCACCCCGGCCAGGTACAGTCCGCCGAGCAGCAGGATGACGGCCAGCGCCCAGGGGTCCACCGTCCACTCGGTGAAGGCGCGCGAGACCGTCAGCTGCGGCGGCCCGTGATACCCGGAAGCACCGGCGGCCCCGTAATACCCGGCGGCAAGCGCTGCTGACATGCCTGCCACGGTACCGTGATCGGCGCCGCGCTCAGGAACGCCCTCAGGCGCCGCGCGCTCTTCGGGGCGGCCTGCGGCGGCTCAGCCGAAGCTGAGGCGGCCTGCCACGTCCTGCGCGGCGGCGGGACCGTACGCCGCCGCCAGCCGGTCCTCGAGCTGGTCCGGCTTGATGACGTACTCCTGCGTCCCGGTGGTCTCCAGCACGTGCACGGCGATCAGGTTCCCGAGCTGGATGGCGCGCTCGAGGCCGAGCCCCCAGGCCACGGCGGCCAGGAAGCCCGAGCGGAAGGCATCGCCGGCGCCGGTCGGCTCCTGCGGCGTCACGTCCGGGATCGGCGGGACCAGCACCGGCGGCTCGCCCGTCCGGTCCGCCCGTGCGCCCGCCGCGCCCAGGGTCGTGATCCGGATGTCGACCCGGCCGGTCAGCTCATCGTCGGACCAGCCGGTCTTGCGCTTGATGAGCGAGGCCTCGTACTCGTTGCTGAACAGGTAGGCCGCCCCGTCCACGAGCGCGCGGACCTGCTCGCCGTCCAGCCTGGCCAGCTGCCACGAGGTATCAGCAGCAAACGGGATGCCGTGCGTGCGGCACTGGCCGGTGAAGCGGAGCATGGCCTCGGGGTCGCTGGCCCCGACCACGAGGAGGTCGACCTCGCCCGCCAGTCCCGCCAGGTCGATGTCGACGTCCTCGCTCATCGCGCCAGGATAGAACGACGCGATCTGGTTCAGGTCGGCGTCCGTGGTTCCCACGAATCGCGCCGTGTGGTGCACCGCGGACTCGCGCACCCAGCTCGTATCCACGCCGTGGCGCTCCAGCCAGCCGCGGTACTCGGCGAAATCGGCGCCTACCGAGCCGATCAGCAGCGGCCGCAGGCCCAGGCAGCCCAGCCCGAAGGCGATGTTGGCCGCCACCCCGCCGCGGCGGATCTCCAGCGAGTCGACCAGGAAGGACAGCGCGACCTTGTCGAGCTTGTCCGGCACGAGCTGGTCGACGAAGCGGCCGGGAAAAGTCATCAGGTGGTCAGTCGCGATCGACCCGGTCACGGCAATGCGCACGGCAGTCCCTTTCGCAGCATCGGGCCCGCGGCTGTGACATTGAGCACAGCCTTGCCTCGCCGATGTCATGGGCATGACACGGCCGAGAACAAGATACTGGACCGGCCGAGGCGACCCGGCCGGTCCAGTATCTTCAGGCCGTCAGTGGAACGAGTCGCCGCAGGCGCACGACCCGGTCGCATTCGGGTTGTCGATCGTGAAGCCCTGCTTCTCGATCGTGTCCACGAAGTCGATCGTCGCGCCACTCAGGTACGGGGCACTCATCTTGTCGGTCACGACCTGAACGCTGCCAAACTGGCTGACCACGTCGCCATCCAGCGCGCGCTCGTCAAAATACAGCTGGTAGCGCAGGCCAGAGCAGCCGCCCGGCTGCACTGCGATCCGCAGCCGCAGGTCGTCGCGGCCCTCCTGCGCCAGCAGGCTGCTCACCTTCGTCGCGGCGACCTCAGTAAGGAGGACGCCCTGACTGGTGGCCTGGTCCTGAACTGTCATCTGCGTTTACTCCTGCGTCCGGCTGGCCGGCACCCTGGCGGCGCGGCCCCGTCATGCACTGTCAACCATAAGCCATCCATGCTCATTCCAGCCCGGCGAGATACCCGGCGGCGATCGCGGCGGCCAGCTGTCATGGCCGTCAATCGGCTCCGGCTGAGGCTCCGCCAGGGCCGGCGCAGTATCATGAAATCCTATCGTCACTCCGACGATAAGTCCCCAGCGATCCGAGGACTCCATGACCATCTCAGCAGAACCCCGCCCGGCTACCCTTCCGCTGCTCGTCCTGGGCACGGGTGCGGACGCGCACTCGGAGCGCGGCGTGTCGTGCCCCGGCGAGCTGCCGCCGGCCTCCGATCCCGCCCTGGTCCGGCGGGCCAGGGAGGCCAGGGAGGCGCTCGCGGACCGCGCCTTCGTGCTCGGGCACCACTACCAGCGCGACGAGGTCATCCAGTTCGCCGACGTCACCGGGGACTCCTTCAAGCTGGCCCGGGAGGCGGCGGCCAGGCCGGGCGCCGAGTACATCGTGTTCTGCGGTGTCCATTTCATGGCGGAATCGGCGGACATCCTGACCTCGCCGGAGCAAAAGGTGGTGCTGCCGGACCTGGCGGCCGGCTGCTCGATGGCGGACATGGCGACCTACGACCAGGTCGAGGAATGCTGGGAGGCACTGGAGGACGCCGGGCTCGCTGACGAGGTGATTCCCGTCACCTACATGAACTCCTCGGCCGACATCAAGGCCTTCACGGGCCGGCATGGCGGCACCGTCTGCACCTCGTCGAATGCCGCCAGGGCCGTGTCCTGGGCGCTGGAGCAGGGCCGCAAGGTGCTCTTCCTGCCGGATCAGCACCTGGGCCGTAACACCGCGGTGCTGGAGCTGGGCATGAGCCTGGATGACTGCGCGGTGTGGAACCCGCACGCGCCCGGCGGCGGCCTCGATCCCGCCGCGCTGCGCGCGGCCACCATGATCCTCTGGCGCGGGCACTGCTCGGTCCATGGCCGGTTCCAGGCCAGCTGCGTCGCCGAGGTGCGCGAGCGGGTGCCGGGGGTGAACGTGATCGTCCATCCGGAGTGCAAGCACGAGGTGGTGCTGGCCGCGGACCAGGTCGGATCGACCGAGAAGATCATCTCGACGATCGAGCGCGCGCCCTCGGGCTCAGCCTGGGCCGTCGGGACGGAACTCAACCTGGTGCAGCGACTGGCGGCCACCAACCCCGACAAGACCGTGGTCTTCCTGGACAAAACGGTCTGTTACTGCTCCACGATGAACCGGATCGACCTGCCGCACCTGGTCTGGGCGATGGAGTCACTGGCTGGCGGCTCGCTGGTCAACCAGATCACGGTCGATCCGCAGACGGCCGCGCAGGCCCGTGCCGCCCTGGACCGGATGCTCGCGCTGCCCTGACCGGCCGCCGCTGGCCAGCCAGGCCCTTTGCCTGGCCGCGCAGCGTCACCGGCGGCGGGCGCGGCCGGCGGAAACTGCCAGCCCTTACAGGCCTGGCGCTCCCCAGACCGGGAACCAGCGGCCCAGGTCGGGCTCGATCTTCAGGTCGTCAGCTAGCACGCCGCGGGTCTGCAGCTCCAGTGCGTTGTCCCGGCGCTCGCCCGACTGCGGGGCGAACGGGTAGAACGTGCCCCGCTTGTACAGGTAGACCAGCCCGAGGCTGCGGCCAGCCGGATTGCGGAATGCCACGATCGTGCACAGCAGCTGCGGGCCGAACCCGCCCGCCTCCAGGGATGAGTTGACCGCATGCAGGTCGGTGACGAGTCCCTCCGCGTCATCAGGCTGGTGGTGGCAGACCAGCCAGGTGAAGCCGTAGGAGTCCGCTGAGACCTCGACCGGTGTCTTGTCCTCGCCCATGTTCAGCAGCTGGCGGACGTCATTCTCGATGTCGCTGAACGCCTTGCCCTCGGCGGCCCGGAAGCAGACGGATCCGGTCCCGGTCGGCGCGAAGTCAGCGGCGGCCTGCAGGGTGATGGCGGCCGACGGCAGCGCGAACAGCGCGTCCAGGTTCGGCGCCACCGGCTTGGTCCGGCCGAGCAGCGTATCGAGGAACCCCACCTGCTACCTCCCGCGCATCGATCGGCCGGACCGGGCTGGACGCGTGCCTTACTTGCTGAGCTGCTGAGAGATCTTGTCCAGCTCGTGCAGCCGCCGCTCCAGCGACGGGTGCGTGGAGAATACCGCGGACAGGCTCATCTCCCCGGCGCGCCGGGCGATCGCGGGCGCGAAGTAGAAGGCGTTCAGCGGCTCGGCCGCGCGCAGGTCCTTGGTCGGGATCCTGGCCATGTCCCCGGTCACCTTGACCAGCGCGCTGGCCAGTGCGGAAGGCCGCCCGGTCAGCAGCGCTCCGGAACGGTCGGCCGACAGCTCCCGGTACCGCGACAGCAGCCTGATCAGCAGGAAGCTGACCGCGTAGGTCACCATGCCGACCAGCATGACGGGGATGATGAGCAGCGCCGCCTGGTTGTTGTTGCTCCGGCCGCGGCCACCGAACAGCTCGGAGTAGAAGGCGAACCGCACGATCAGCGCGGCGACGATGCCGAGGACCGAGGCGATGGTCATGACCGCCACGTCCTTGTGCGCCACGTGCGACATCTCGTGCGCGAGAACGCCCTCGAGCTCCTCGTTGTCCAGCTTCTGCAGCAGGCCCTCGGTCGCGCAGACGACGGCTACCTTGCTGCTGCGCCCGGTCGCGAATGCGTTCGGCATGTAGGTGGGCGCGATCGCCACCCGCGGCTTGGGCATGTCGGCGAGGGCGCAGAGCCGGTCGACGACGCCGTGCAGCCGCGCCGCCTCGGGCCCGTCGTTCGGGGTGACAAGCCGGGCGCCCGCGGTCCTCAGCGCGATCTTGTCCGACCAGTAGTACGACGCGAACGCCGTGCCGACGCCGATCAGCACGGCGAAGATGAGGATCCCGTCGGAGTTGTAGGCACCGCCCCCGCTGCTCCCGTGCCTGGTGCTGTACAAGAAGAGGATATAGAACAGGGCGGCGACGAATCCGACGAAAGCCAGTCCCAGCAGGAACATCGTCGCGCCCATCCGGGCGATCAGCCCGGGATCGCTCGCGTAGCGAGTCCGCGCCATTGCGGCGCCTCCGTTTCCTTGCGGCTGCAACTGTGAGCCGTCTTACTTCATTACAGCGCAGCCACCGGAGTGGTTTGCGCAGCATCCCAGCGCCGTTCGGTGCCGGGGCTGTCCAGCCCTCAATGACCGGCCGGCGGCCAGTTACCTGGTCAACGCCGGGACGGTCCCGTTCGTTCCTGCGACCGCAGGCATGACCCTAGCCAGCCAGCCTGACTGTCAGCCGAACTCCAGCCGAACGCCAGCTCAGGTCAGCCAGCCCTCAGTGAGCCCTCGGCCGGGACCGGACCGGTCCGCCAGCACCGGGCTCAAGCCGGCCCCGGGTCAGCCGGGAATCAGCCCGTCGTCGGTCATCAGCTTGCGGACATCATCCCTGGTGGCATCCGCCTGGGGCATGATCAGGTCAGACGGCGCGAGCATGTCGGCCGGGACCGGGGTCCCGGCCAGCCTGACCCGGCCCAGCAGGGCATCGAGCGCCTGCTTGAAGGCCGGCTCGTCACCTGAGTTGACCGCCGCTTCCAGCTTCGCGTCGAGCTCGTCGAGCTCGCCCGTCAAGGAGTCATCGACCTGGAGCTGACCTTCCCCGAGGATGCGGACGATCACTCCGGTTCACCCGCCTGCTGCTCGGCAGGTGCCGCGGCAGCAGGCTGGGCACCGGTCGCGCCCGGTGCCGAGCCCTCGATCTCCCGCGGCGCGCTGCCGGCCGCAAGCTCGGCCTTCATCCGCTCCAGCTCGTTGTCCACGCCCGTGCCCGCGCCCATCCGGTCCAGCTCGGCCTGGATGTCGTCGCGCGGGCCGCTGACCGCGTCGTTCAGCGCGCCCGAGGCCATCAGCTCGTCGATGGCGCCAGCCCGGGCCTTCATCTGCTCGGTCTTGTCCTCGGCCCGCTGGATCGCCATGCCGACATCGCCCATTTCCTCGGAGATGCCGGTGAAAGCCTCGTTGATCCTGGTCTGCGCCTCCGCGGCCGTGTAGGTGGCCTTGATGGTCTCCTTCTTGGTCCGGAAAGCCTGCACCTTGGCGTCCAGCCGCTGGGCGGCGCCGGTCAGCTTCTCCTCCTCGCCCTGCAGCGAGGCGTACTGGGTCTGCAGGTCAGTCAGCTGCGACTGGACGCCGGCCTTGCGGGTCAGCGCCTCACGGGCCAGGTCCTCGCGCCCCGCGGCCAGCGAGTCCCTGGCCTGCCGGTCCAGCTTGTCGGATGACTGCTGAAGCTGGTTCATCTGCAGCTCCACCCGCTTGCGCGAGGTCGCCACGTCGGCCACGCCGCGCCGGACCTTTTGCAGCAGCTCGAGCTGCGTCTGGTAGGAGTAATCCAGGGTCTCCCGCGGATCTTCCATCTTGTCGAGGGCCTTGTTGGCCTTCGACTTGAAGATCAGCGAGACCCGCTTCATTACGCCCATAGGCGCGACCATCCCCTCATCGGTTCATCCACCGCTGCCGCAGCTCGCGGCGGTGCCGCAGCACGGACGTTTGCGAGAGGCAACGGACATAATGCTTGCAGTCAACCCTACGTCTTGCAGCCAACCCTACGACTGCCTGTGGCAGCCGTCACTACAGAGGTGGACCGGCCCGGATAACGGCGGCCGGGAAAGCGGACGCGCGGCCGGCTGCCCGGCAGCAACGGCGCAGGGCTGGCGATCTGAGCCGTTCGTCCCGGTAGGCTGGTGACGTGTTCCGACGACGTAGCAGCGGCGCTCCTGACGTGCTCGATCAGGCGCCGTCCGGCGATGGCGGCAGTGACGCCGACCCGGCCCAGCCCGACCGTCCCGGCGTGACCGCGGCCAAGGGCCTGCCGACGCCGAAGCGCAGCGAGGTGGAGCGCCGCCGGCGGCAGCCCTACACCGCTCCGGCCGACCGCAAGGCGGCCTCGACCCAGAGCCGGGACGCCAGCCGCACCGCCCGGCAGCGCCGGACGGCGGCCATGCGCAACGGCGAGGAGTGGGCACTGCCGCCCAAGGACAAGGGGCCGGTGCGCGCGCTGGCACGGGACGTGGTGGACTCCCGGCGCGGCATCAGCGAGTTCTACCTGTACGGCGTGTTCGTCATGGTCGCCGTGCTGTTCCTGCCTGCCCTGCGCAAGACGCTGGTCGTCGACTACATCGTGCTGGCCATCCTGGTCGTGATCATCGGCGAGGGCTGGTACGTCGGCCGCCGGGTGCTCCGGCTGGCCCAGCAGCGGTTCCCCGGCGAGAGCATGCGCGGCGTGCGGCTGTACGCGGCCATGCGCGGGACCCAGATCCGCCGGATGCGGATGCCGGCCCCGCGGGTCAAGCCCGGCGCTAAGGTCTGAGCCGGGACACATCCGGCCATCGACCCTGGTGAGCTCCCGGCGGCCGGCGCCGCTAGGTTAACCAGCATGGAACATCGATATCTGGGCCGCAGCGGCCTCAGGGTCAGTGAGATCGCCTACGGGAACTGGCTGACGCACGGCTCGCAGGTGGAAGAGGACGCCGCGCGCGCCTGCGTCGCCGCCGCGCTGGACGAGGGAATCACCACCTTCGACACCGCCGATGCCTATGCCGGCACCAAGGCCGAGGAAGTGCTGGGGCGGGCGCTGCACGGGGTGCGGCGCGAGTCCCTGGAGATCTGCACCAAGGTCTACTGGCCGACGGGAGCCGGCGCCAACAACTCCGGGCTGTCCCGCAAGCACGTCATGGAATCGGCGCATGCGTCCCTGCGGCGGCTGCAGACCGATTACGTCGATCTGTACCAGGCCCATCGCTATGACCACGGCGCGCCCCTGGACGAGACGATGCGCGCCTTCGAGGACCTGGTCCGGCAGGGCAAGGCCCTGTACATCGGCGTATCGGAGTGGCGCGCCGAGGAGATCGCGGCCGCGCTGAAGATCGCCGACGAGATGGGCTTCGACCGGATCATCTCGAACCAGCCGCAGTACAACATGATCTGGCGGGTGATCGAGACCGAGGTGATCCCGCTCTGCGCGGCCGAGGGCATCGGGCAGATCGTCTGGTCCCCCATCGGCCAGGGCGTGCTGACCGGCAAGTACCAGCCGGGTGCCGCGCCGCCGCCCGGCTCGCGGGCCACCGACCAGACCGGATCCCGCTTCATCTCCGAGTACCTCACCGACGAGCTGCTGCGCCGGGTGCAGGACCTCAAGCCGGTCGCCGGCGAGGCCGGGCTGACCATGGCGCAGCTGGCCGTCGCATGGACCCTCCAGAACAGCAACGTCGCCGCGGCCATCATCGGCGCCAGCAGGCCCGAGCAGGTCAGGGAGAACGCCCGCGCCGCGGGCGTCCAGCTGGACAAGGCCCTGCTGCAGCGCATCGACGAGATCCTGGCCCCGGTGATCGTCACCGATCCCGCCGAGACCAGCAGCCCGCCGAGACGGCGCTGACCAGACGGCACCGCTGACCAGACGGCACCAGGGCCGGCTGGCGCGCCTCGCTGAGCGCGCTAGCCGGCCGGGTGCAGGCTCATCGGGCCGTACTCGACCCGCCCGTCCTCGGTCAGGCTGACCTGGTCAACGCCCGCCTCCAGCAGGGTCCGCCAGTTCTCCCCCAGCCAGCTCTCGGCATCGCCCTGGCTGCTGAAGCTCTCTTTCGGAAGATCACGCGATGCGATGGTGCTGCCGTCTGCCTTCTCGAACTGCCAGGTCCAGGTCATGTCCCGCCTCAGTGATCAGGGCCTCAGTCGTTAGGATCAGGCCGGTTGCCGGCCACCCATCGTAATCGCGCTCACCCGAGGCAGGTCATGGACATCCGCTTGCTCGGCACCGGCGGGGATCAGGGCTGGCCATGCCCTGGCTGCCGGTGCGCCTCCTGCATGCGCGGCCGGGCGGCAGGCCGGCGCCGTGCGCCCGGCCAGGTGCTGGTCGACGGGGCGCTGCGCATCGACGCGGGCCAGCCGCCCGCGGGCCAGCCCGCGACCGGGTACCAGGTCACGCGGCTCGAAGGCGGCTGGGACGTGACGGGGCCGGATGGCGGCAGGCTGCTGCTGGCCGCCGGGCCGGCTGCGGTGCCCAGGCCGGCCGAGGGGACCCGGCCGTTCGACGTCGCGCTGCTCGACCTGCTGCACAGCCCGGCCCAGCTCGGCGAGCTGCGGGCCCGCGGCCTGCTGCGGCCCGCCGCCGTGGCGGCCGCGCTGTACATGGACCACCGGATCGAGTCTGAGCCGGAGCTGGCCCGCCGGGCGGCGCTGTGGGGCGCATGCGTCCCGGCTGACGGCGATTCCCTGGCCTCGCCGGGCCCGCTGGCGGCCACTGGCGGGCAGCCGGACGGACGGGCGGCGGACGCGCGGCCAGGCGGCGTGCCGCTCCCGCACCGGACGCTCATCCTGGGCGGGGCCAGGTCCGGCAAGTCACGGGAGGCCGAGCTCCGGCTGGCCGGCCAGCCCGCCGTGACCTACCTGGCGGCCGGCCCGTGGCCGGGCGGCTCCTGGACAGGCGCCGACGGCAGCCCGGACGCTGAATGGGCGCAGCGCGTGGCGGCGCATCAGGCGGCCAGGCCACGGCACTGGCGGACCGTCGAGAGCCTGGACGTGGCCGGAGTGCTGGCCAGCCAGGACGGTGCGATCCTGCTGGACGGGATCGGCACGTGGCTGGCCGCGGTCATGGACGAGGCCGGTGCCTGGACGGCTGAGCAGGCTGAGCAGGCTGAGGCGACTGAGCGAGCTGGCGGGGCTGAGCGAGCTGGCTGGGCTGAGCGAGCTGGCGGGGCTGAGCGGGCCGCCGGGCCCGCCGGGACGGTCGCCCGCCGGGTGGACGATCTGCTGGCCGCCTGGCGCCAGACGGCGGCCCTGGTCGTGGCGGTGAGCGATCAGGTAGGGTCCGGAATCGTGCCCGCGACGCCGAGCGGCAGGCTCTTCCGCGATCAGCTCGGCTGGCTGAACCAGCGGCTGGCGGCCGAGTCCGAGCAGACCCTGCTGGTGGTAGCCGGCCGAGTGCTGAGCATGACAACTTAGCCTGAATCATCACTAATCGCGGATTGGGATCGCGAACGGCACGAGCCGGGCCTGCAGAGCTGTTAAGTTCTACTGGCTAGCTCTGAGCCGGGCATATTCTCCCGCAGGCGCCCAGCTCAGCCCCGTGAGCAAGGTGGTGACGACATTGACACGCGTCGTTGTCGTAGGCGATCTGATGACCGACACGGTCGCGCATGCGCACCTGCCGCTGGCCCGAGGCAGTGACACGCCGGCCACGGTCACCATGCACGGCGGCGGCTCGGGCGCCAACGTCGCTGCCTGGCTGGCCGTCGACGGCGCCGAGGTGGCGTTCGTCGGGCGCCGCGGCGCGGACATCGCCGGGCGGAACAGGGACATGGAGCTGATGGGCTACGGGGTGGACGCGCGCCTCGTGATGGATCCCGAGCGGCCGACCGGGACCTGCGTGGTGATGGTCACCCACAAGGGCGAGCACACGATGCTGTCCGATCCCGGCGCCAGCGCGGCCCTGTCCGCCGATGACCTGCCCAAGGACCTGTTCACGCCGGGCAGTCACCTGCACATCTCCGGCTACACGCTGCTGAACGAGGGCTCCCGGCTGGCCACGCTCGCGGCGCTCTCCTACGCGCAGCGGGCCGGGATGACGGTGTCGGTCGACGGCGCCTCGGCGGCCCCGCTCGAGCGGGTCGGCGCCGAGCCGTTCCTGCAGCTGACCAACGGCGCTGTCCTGCTCTTCGTGAACTCCGAGCAGGGCCGGGTGCTCACCGGCCGCGATGAGCCCGAGCAGGCCGCGCGGGTGCTGAACGCCTGGTACCCGCACGTGGTGATGAAGCTCGGCGCTGATGGCGCCCTGTTCTACGCCAACGGCCGGCCCGATCCGGTCCGGGTGCCCGGCCCCCCGATCGAGCGGATCGTGGACCGGACCGGCGCCGGGGACGCGTTCTGCGCCGGGTTCCTGCCCGCGTGGCTGGACAAGAAGCCGCCGGGCGAGGCCCTGGCCGGGGGGTGCCGTCTCGCGGCGCGCGCTCTCAGCCTGGTCGGCGCCCGGCCCCTGCTCTAGCCGGCCGCCGGACTGGCCAGGGATCGTGATGGGGCGGGGCTGCCGTTTCGCAGCGGCGTGGCCTGCGCTGACCCTGCGCATCCGATGCCGTGACTGACTACCTGGACCGTCTCTTCTCGCTGGCCGGCCGGGTCGCGCTGGTGACGGGCGGGAGCTCGGGCATCGGCCGGGCCATCGCGCTGGCGCTCGGCCAGGCCGGCGCATCCGTCGTCGTGCTCGCCCGCGGCGAGGCGATGCTGCGGGACACCGTGGCGCAACTCCGCGCGGCCGGGGGCTGCGCCAGCTGGGTGAGCGCGGATCTCGGTGACCAGGCCGAGCTGGAACGCGCCGCGCGGCAGGCCGCCGCCGCGCTGGGCGAGCCCGACATCCTGGTGAACTGCGCCGGGGTCAACCTGCGGCCGCCGCTGGCGCAGCTGACCCTGGCCGACTGGGAGACGACCATGGCCGTCAACCTGACCGCCCCGTTCCTGCTCGGCCAGCGGTTCGGGCCGGCCATGGCGGCACGCGGCTGGGGCCGGATCATCAACATCAGCTCCCAGCAGGCAAACCGGGCGTTCGGCAACAGCGGCGGCTACGGCGTGTCCAAGGGCGGCGTCGAGTCCCTCACCCGGTCGCAGTCCGAAGCCTGGGCGTCCAGCGGCGTGTGCTGCAACACGATCGCGCCCGGCTTCGTCGCCACTGCGCTGACCACCCCGGTCGCCAGCGACCCGGTGCGGTCAGCGGCGCTGGCCGCCCGCACGATGATCGGCCGCAACGGCGAGCCAGCCGACTTCGCCGGCCCGGCGGTCTTCCTGGCCAGCCCGGCGGCCGGCTACGTGACCGGTCAGGTCATCTACGTCGATGGCGGCTTCTCGGCCACGTGACCGGGGCCGCGCCCGGCCAGCCAGGCCCCGCTGGAGCCCGCCGCGAGCGGAGATTTTCATGATCACGGCATTCTGTCGGTCGCTGCGACTGACAGGATTCCGTGATCAAGAGCGTGGCGGCCGCCGGGGCTTACGCGTCAGGGCGGCGGGGCCGTGGTGTGCGTGTGGCCGACGGCGATGCCGAGGATGATGGACAGCAGCAGCGTCGCGACGCCGATCCAGCCCAGCACGATGCCGGCGATGGCCAGGCCGCGGCCTGACTGGTTCCGGCTCCGGATCTGGCTCAGCGAGACGTACCCGAAGATCAGCGCAGCGATCGAGCCCAGCCAGAAGATCCAGATGATGCCGAGCACCAGCGACACGATCGCCAGCGGATTGGTCTTGCGCGCGGGCATCGGATAGCCGCCCTGCGGCCCCCAGTTGCCGGCTCCCGGCTGGGCCGGATAGCTGCCCCAGGCCGGTGCCTGGTAGCCGGCGGCGGTCCCGCCCGGCTGCTGGTAAGCCGCCGCCGGGTCCTGGTAGCCGCCCTGCGCCTGGTAGCCACCCGGCTGCTGGTAGCCGGCAGGCTGCTGGTAGCCGGCAGGCTGATCGAATCCGGCGGACGCCGGCTGGCCGCCCTGCTCCGGGCTGGCTGACCTCCGCCCGGCGCCGCAGAGGGCGCACCGCTGGTCGTTCGCCGCCATCGGATGGCCGTTGTCGCACAGCGGGACGCTCTCCCCGTACGGCTGCCATGGATTCGTCAATGCCGCCCCTTTCTGACGCCGAAGGTACCACTTGCGGACGGCGGCGGGCGGGACCTGCCAGGCCTGCCGGGCTGCCTCGCCCGGCACCGCCGGGCGAGGCAGCGCGGCCCTCAGCGGAGTGCCGGCCTGCACGCGGTCCGGTCCGACGGCACAATGACGGTCATGGCCAGACGCACTACGACAACTCCCGCCGGTCCGCCGCGCCGCTCCGGTGGCGGCGGCTCAGGCCGGCGCCCGCCCGGCCCGCCTGGCGCCGAGGACTTCGAGGAAAACATCGTCGACATCGACGTGACCGACGAGATGCGCGGCAGCTATCTCGAGTACGCCTACTCGGTGATCTACCAGCGTGCCCTGCCGGACGCCAGGGACGGGCTGAAGCCGGTCCAGCGCCGCATCCTGTACCAGATGCGCGACATGGGGCTGTCGCCGCAGCATGCCTACGTCAAGTGCGCCCAGGTCGTCGGCTCCGTCATGGGGCGGCTGCACCCGCACGGCGACAGCGCCATCTACGACGCGCTGGTGCGGATGACGCAGCCGTTCGCGATGCGGCTGCCGCTGGTCGACGGGCACGGCAACTTCGGGTCGCTGGGCGGCGAGGACTCGGCGGCGGCCTACCGCTACACCGAGGCGCGGCTGGCCGCGGCCGCCATGGAGATGACCAACTCCCTGGACGAGGACACGGTCGACTTCATCCCGAACTACGACGGCACTGACACCCAGCCCGAGGTGCTGCCATCGGCGATCCCCAACCTCCTGGTCAACGGGACGGCGGGGATCGCGGTCGGGATGGCCACCAACATGGCGCCGCACAACCTCGGCGAGGTCGTCGCCGCCGCCCGGCACCTGATCGCGCACCCGGATGCCGACCTGGAGACGCTGATGCGGTTCGTGCCCGGCCCGGACCTGCCGACCGGGGGGAAGATCATCGGGCTGGAGGGCATCAGGGACGCCTACGAGACCGGCCGCGGCACCTTCCGGACCAGGGCGGCGGCCAGGATCGAGCAGATCACCCCGCGGCGGACCGGCATCGTGGTCTCCGAGCTGCCCTACGGGGTGGGCCCGGAGAAGGTGATCGCCCGGATCAAGGACCTGGTCCAGGCCAGGAAGCTGGCCGGAATCGCGGACCTGAAGGACCTCACCGACCGGCACCGCGGCCTGCAGCTGGTGATCGAGCTCCGCAGCGGCTTCCACGCCGAGGCGCTACTCGACGAGCTGTACCGGCTGACGCCGATGGAAGAGACGTTCGGCATCAACAACGTCGCGCTCGTCGACGGCCGGCCGCGCGTGCTCGGCCTGCGCGAGCTGCTGCAGATCTATGTCGATCACCGGATCGAGGTCGTCCGCCGCCGTACCGCGTTCCGCCGCCGGAAGCGGGCGGACCGGCTGCACCTGGTCGACGGCCTGATCGTGGCGCTGCTGAACATCGACGAGGTCATCCAGGTCATCCGCACCAGCGACGACGCGGCGGCCGCCAGGGAGCGGCTGATGGCCGTGTTCGACCTGACCGAGATCCAGGCCCAGTACATCCTGGACACGCCGCTGCGCCGGCTCACCCGTTACGACCGGCTGGAGCTGGAGCGGGAGCGGGACACGCTGCGGGCCGAGATCGCCGAGCTGACCGCGATCCTCGACTCCGAGGACCGGCTGCGCGAGGTGGTGTCCGACGAGCTGGCCAGCGTGAGCGAGCGGTTCGCGACACCGCGCCGCACCGTCCTGCTGGAAGGCAGCGGCGCGGCCCGCACGGCGGCCGTGCCGCTGGAGGTGGCGGACGATCCGTGCACGGTCCTGCTGTCGTCTGCCGGGCTGCTGGCCAGGACCGCGGCCAGGCAGCCCGCCGGGCAGGACGCGCTCTCGCTGGCCGACGCCGATCCGGAACGGAACCAGCCCCCCGCACCGGGCACGCCGCCCGGTGCCGGGACGGCGCGGCCGCGATCCCAGCCAGAGCAGGGTCGCCGCGCGGCGCACGACGTCATCGTGTCGGAGATCCCGTCCACGGCCCGCGGCACGATCGGCGTCGTCACCTCCCGCGGGCGGCTGATCCGGCTGGGCGTGCTGGAGCTGCCGGCCCTGCCGCCGAGCGCTCACTCCCCCGGCCTGTCCGGCGGGGCGCCGGTGAGCGAGTTCGTGTCGACGCAGCCGGGCGAGAAAGTGGTCGCCGTCGTGGACGCCGACGGCGCGGGCGCGGGCGCGGGCCTGGCCCTCGGCACCGCGCAGGGCGTGGTGAAGCGGGTCGCTCGCGACTACCCGCAGAACGCGACCGAGTTCGACGTGATCGCGCTGAAGGATGGTGACACCGTGGTCGGTGCCGTCCAGCTCGCCGACGAGGAGCAGGACCTGGTCTTCATCACCAGCGACGCCCAGCTGCTGCGATTCGGCGCGTCCTCGGTCCGGCCGCAGGGCCGGGCCGCGGCCGGCATGGCCGGGATCAGGCTGGCGCCGCGCGCGGCCGTGACCTGGTTCGGCGCCGTGCATCCCGGCCCGGCAGATCCGGGCGCGCCGGATGCCCCGGTGGTGGTGACCGTGGCCGGCCGCGCGGACGCGCTGCCCGGCACCTCGGCCGCGTCGGTCAAGGTCACGCCCTATGCCGAGTACCCGCCCAAGGGCCGGGCCACCGGCGGCGTGCGCTGTCACCGGTTCCTCAAGGGCGAGGACGCGCTCGTGCTCGCCTGGGCCGGCCCCGGGCCAGCTCGCGGTGCTACCGATGCGGGCACGCCGGTCGAGCTGCCTGCGCCCGAGGGCCGGCGCGATGGCTCCGGTGAGCGGGTCCGCCATCCGCTGGCGGCCCTCGGCGGGACGGCCGGCCCCGGCTAGGCCGGGCGGGAACGCAGCGCAGGGCGCTGTCTGCGGCGCACTCCGCTCGCGGAGCCTCCGCCTGCCGCGCAGGGCCTCAGCTCAGGGCATGCTGAGCACTGCGCCAGGACGGTTACTCAGAGCGCTCTGAGAGCAACGCTTCGGGTTCCGCCGGGTACTCGCGGCCGATGCTGTCCCTGGGCGGATCCGACCGCTTCCGCCCGGGAAACCAGCAGGAAAGGAGGCACACATGGCATTCGGCACAGGCCGGGCGGGGCGCCTGGTCATCACCGGGTTCGTCGCGGCCGGCCTTGGCGCGGGCGTGACCGGCGTCGCGCTGGCCGCTACCGGCAGTCCGGCGTCGACGACGAGGGCAGCAACATCCTCGTCCACGTCCTCGTCCACGCCGGCTTCTGCGTCGTCGGCCACGTCGGCGTCGCCGTCGGCGGGCTCGACGAAGGCGCCATCATCGGGTTCCGGCCCGATGAAGGGGCACTGCACGCACATGAAGGCCGGAACCGGCGCGAGTCCGGGCGCGAGCCCGAGCGGCTCGTAACGGGCCCTCCCGGCGGACCGGCCGCTAGCCATGGCCGGCAGGAGCGCTCAGGAGCCGCTCAGGTGATCCCCGTTAGCCTGACGCGCCTGGACTGCCTGCTGGCCTGGGGCCGCCCGCCGGGAGCCCGCCCAGGACCGCCCTGCGCCGCCGGGGTCATCCGGGGCCGCCAGGCGGGCGCAGGGGGCGCCTCCCCGGCCGGGCCGGGCCAGCGGCTGCCGCTGGCGTCAGGTGTCAATGCGGGCCGGGTCGAGCTCGGCCGCGCCGCCGACGATGAAGTCCCGCCGGGGAGCCACCTCGCTGCCCATCAGCAGATTGAAGATCTCGGCGGCCGCTGCCGCGTCCGCGATCCTGATCCGGCGCAGGGTGCGGTGCCGCGGGTCCATCGTGGTCTCCGCCAGCTGGGCGGCATCCATCTCGCCGAGTCCCTTGTAGCGCTGCGGGGACTCCTTGAACCGCTGGCCCTTGCGCTCCAGCTCCAGCAGCGTCCGGTTCAGCTCGGCGTCGGAGTAGGTGTAGATGTACTTCGGCTGGCCCTTCTTCGGGCTGGTCAGCTCGATCCGGTGCAGCGGCGGCACCGCCGAGAACACCCGGCCCGCCTCGACCATCGGCCGCATGTAGCGGTGGAACAGGGTCAGCAGCAGGGTCCTGATATGGGCGCCGTCCACGTCCGCATCGGCCATGAAGATCACTCGCTGGTAGCGAGCCGCGTCCAGGTCGAACGCGTTGCCCGACCCGGCCCCGAGCACCTGGATGATGGCGGCGCACTCGGCGTTCTTGAGCATGTCGGTCAGCGACGCCTTCTGCACGTTCAGGATCTTGCCGCGGATCGGCAGCAGGGCCTGGAATTCCGAGTCCCTGGCCAGCTTGGCGGTGCCGAGCGCGGAGTCTCCCTCCACGATGAACAGCTCGCTGCGGTCGTCGGCCAGGCGGCAGTCCACCAGCTTGGCCGGCAGCGCCGAGCTGGCCAGGGCGGTCTTGCGCCGCTGATTCTCCCGGTGCTCGCGGGCCGCGATCCGGGTCCTGGCCGCCGCGGCGACCTTGTCGAGCACGGCGCGGGCCTGCTGCCTACTGCCGCGCACCCGGCCCTCGAGGAAGCCCCGGAGCTCGGCGGAGACGACCTGAGCCACGATCCTGGATGCCGCCGGGGTGCCGAGCACCTCCTTGGTCTGTCCCTCGAACTGCGGCTCAGGCAGCCGGACGGCGATCACCGCCGTCAGGCCCTCCAGCACGTCCTCCTTCAGGACCGGCTCGTCGCCGTTCCTCAGCAGCCGGATCGCCCGCAGCTGCTCGTTGAGCGTGCGCACGATGGCCCGCTCGAACCCGGTAACGTGCGTGCCGCCCTTCGGCGTGGCGATGACGTTGACGAAGGACCGCGTGACGCTGTCATAGCCGCTGTCCCAGCGCAGCGCCACGTCCACCGACAGCTCCCGCTCGACGTCGGTGGGCGTCAGGTGCCCCAGGTCGTCCAGGACCGGGATGGTCTCGGTGAAATGCCCCGACCCGGTCAGCCGCAGCACGTCGGTCACGGGCTCACCGGGCGACAGGTGCTCGCAGAACTCGCTGATCCCGCCGGCGAACCGGAACTCGGCCTCGCGCCCGCCCGGCTGCACGCCGGTCATGTCGGCCAGCACCTGCCCGGCGCCTTCCTGGCCGGGCTGCCCGTCCGCCTCGGCGCCGGCCGCGGGGCGGGCAGGCTCGCGGGCCGGGCGCTCATCCACGACCCGGATGGCCAGGCCCGGCACCAGGTAAGCCGTCTGCCGCGCGCGCTGCGTCAGCGCCTCGAAATTCCAGTCAGCGCCGGGCACGAACACCTGCCGGTCCGGCCAGAACCGCACCCGCGTGCCGGTCAGCGTCCTGGCCACCCGGCGCACCTTGCGCAGCCCGGATCCCGGCTCGAAGGACGCATCCGGCCCGGTCCCGCCGAACTGGCCGGGCGTCCCGCGGCGGAAGCTGGCCGCCCACTCGTGCCCGCCGCGGTCCACCTGGACGTCCAGCCGGGCCGACAGCGCGTTCACCACGGACGCGCCGACGCCGTGCAGGCCGCCCGAGGCGGTGTAGGACCCGCCGCCGAACTTCCCGCCCGCGTGCAGGCGGGTCATGACGAGCTCCACGCCGGTCAGCCCGGTCCTGGGCTCGATGTCGACCGGAATCCCGCGGCCGGTGTCTCGCACCTCGGCCGAGCCGTCAGCGTGCAGGATCACCTCGATCCGGGTGCAGTGGCCGTTCAGGGCCTCGTCCACGGCGTTGTCGAAGATCTCCCAGAGGCAGTGCAGCAGGCCGCGGCCATCGGTCGAGCCGATGTACATGCCGGGGCGCTTGCGGACCGCCTCCAGGCCCTCCAGCACCGTCAGATGCCGCGCCGTGTACCCATCCGCTGCGCTGGCTGGCGGCGGGGGTGCTGTGCTGACGGCGGTCACGGCGGCTCTCCTGAGATGGCACGGCCGGCGGCGGGCCGGCCTGACGGGCGGGATGAATCCTGAGGGCAGACTAGCCGCCCCGGCGGCTTCTCCCGTGCAACCACGCCGCCGACATACCCGGCGACCTGGTACAACGCAGGCGCGGCCGATGACGAGGCGGAGACGAGGCGGAGAACGAGGCGGAGACGAGGCGGAAACCAGGCGCGGAACGGCCATGCCGGGCCCCGTGTTCGCCCACGGCATATCCGACACGACTAGGGGAGACTAGGGGATGACAACCGCCCGGCAAGGTGTTGTGATGCGGTAGAGATCACTAGTTGCATGGTCCGCCGGCAAGGGCGCCGGCGGACAGAGGCGAGGAGGCGACATGTCCGGAGCTATAGCCCCTACGAAGCCGCTGACCGCCAGCGACATTTGTGACAGGTGCGGGGCCCCTGCGTACGTACGCGTCCTGCTTCCCGGATCGGCGGAGCTGCTTTTCTGCGCGCACCACAATCGCAAGCACGCCGATGCGCTGGCCAAGGTCGCGGTGGAGATTCAGGACGAAACGGGCAGACTGTCCGATAAGCCAGGATTTGACTCGCGGTAAGCGCGAGCGCAGCGCCTGATTCGTGCCCGTGCCGCCGCCCGTCAGGGCGACGGCACGGGCACGCGCTTATCCCGGCAGGTTCCTGCCATCGGGCCGGTCGCCAGCCGCAGCGCGCAGATCCGGCCTGGTGATCAGATCCGGCCTGTCCCTGTTGTGGCGCCCTGGGCGCACATGCCTGACCGCCTCAGCCGGAGTCGTCAGCTGAGGCGGCCGGTCAGCGATCGGGCTGGCTCAGTCGAGGTAGTCGCGGAGCACCTGGGACCTGGACGGATGCCGCAGCTTCGACATGGTCTTGGACTCGATCTGCCGGATCCGCTCCCTGGTGACCCCGTAGACCTTGCCGATCTCATCCAGGGTCTTGGGCTGGCCGTCGGTCAGGCCGAACCGCATCGACACCACCCCGGCCTCCCGCTCCGACAGGGTGTCAAGCACCGAGTGCAGCTGCTCCTGCAGGAGCGTGAAGCTGACGGCCTCGCCAGGCTGGATCGCCTCGGAGTCCTCGATCAGGTCACCGAACTCGCTGTCGCCGTCCTCGCCGAGCGGCGTATGCAGAGATATCGGCTCACGGCCGTACTTCTGCACCTCGATGACCTTCTCCGGGGTCATGTCCAGCTCGGCGGCGAGCTCCTCTGGCGTCGGCTCGCGGCCCAGGTCCTGCAGCATCTGCCGCTGCACCCTGGCCAGCTTGTTGATCACCTCGACCATGTGCACGGGGATCCGGATCGTCCGGGCCTGATCGGCCATGGCCCGGGTGATCGCCTGCCTGATCCACCAGGTCGCGTAGGTGGAGAACTTGTAGCCCTTGGTGTAGTCGAACTTCTCGACCGCCCTGATCAGGCCGAGGTTCCCCTCCTGGATCAGGTCGAGGAACAGCATGCCCCGGCCGGTGTAGCGCTTGGCCAGCGAGACCACCAGCCGCAGGTTCGCCTCGAGCAGGTGATTCTTGGCCCGCCTGCCGTCGTCGGCGATCCACTCGAGATCGAGACGGGCCTCCGGCCGGAGCGATCCCCGGCCCTCGGCGAGCTTCTCCTCGGCGAACAGGCCGGCCTCAATCCGCTTCGCGAGCTCGACTTCCTGCTCGGCGTTCAGCAGCGGGACCTTGCCGATCTGCTTCAGGTAGTCCTTGACCGGGTCGGATGTCGCTCCCGCCACCGCCACCTGGGCAGCCGGGAGATCTTCGTCGTCGTCGCCGTAGACGAAGACGTTGTCGTCGCCTTCCTCGCCGGTCCCGGTCGCGGCGGCCGCGGGCGCTCCTGCCACGGCAACGGCCGGGCCGTCGCTGGCCTCCTGCTCGTCGGCGGCGTCGGCCGGCAGCTCGGCGTCATCGGCGGCCACTGTGTCGTCGATCTCGTCACCGTCGATCTCGTCATCCCCGGCCAGCTCGGCCAGGTCCTCGAGGTCGGCGTCGACATCCAGGTCGGCCACGGCCGTGAGATCGGGATCGCCGTCCAGGTCGCCCGCGGCATCCAGGTCGGCCGCTATGTCGATGCCGTCAGCTGCCGGGCCGACGAAGTCAGCGTCCGCAGTCACAGTGCCCCGCTCGTTGTCGCCATCGTTCCCCCTACCGGGACTATCCGATCCGTTGCTCGATCCGCGTGCCCGCACCGCCGCGGCGGCAGGCCGGCGGCTGGCGCCGGGCGGCGTTTCGCGGGCGGGTCGCCTGCCGCCGGGGCCAGCCGGTCACCGGCAGCATCATCATCTGGCGGAGCATCCCCGGGCCGGGAAGCGCCGCGACGCGGCCTCGCGGCCGCTGAGCGCCTGGCGGCGGGAACTCTCCGGCCGTCAGCGGTATCGTCGTCGCCCTGCGCCAGCGCGAGAGCCGCATCTGCCCGCCTGCCGCCTGCGTCCGCAGAGTCGGCGCGGCCCTGCTGCGGAACGCGCCCGTCCTCAGCGGGCGGCCGAGACTGCCGCCGGGCTGCGGAGCTTGCAGCGCCTGCCACCGCGGTCACCCCTTCCTTCGCTGGCTGGCGGCCGGTCGTGCCGCGCAGCGCCCCTGGCCGAGCGAGCTAGCGGACGACACAGGCTGCCTCCCCGGCAAACGTCATGGCGAGAAATGGACCCTACCTTGCGGGCCCTGCTCCTCCGGCTGCACCGAAAGCGACGAACCTGCCGCATGGGATCGAAGACTGCACTGGCTTATCTCCCGCCAACCACCTTAGGCGGACTCGATGGGTAGCTCGTACCGCTGCGGGCCTCCAGCCGGCGAAATCCCCCGCTGCAACCGCAGCCCGGGAAATAGTACCCGCATCCGTCACGCCTTCCCCTCCCTCGCCACTCGCACCGCCTGCGGGCCGGGACCAGCCTGCAGCCCCGACTCCCGGCCTGGCACGTGCAGGACCAGCACGGTCACGTCGTCGTCCTGCTCATACCCGGTCAGCATCCGGTCAACGAGGTAACTGAGCAACTCCGCAGGATCTTCCACCACCTCGGGCGGAGCCTGAGCTGCCACCGAGACGAGCTCGTCCAGGCCGACATCGAGGCCCCGCTTGCGGTTCTCCACCAGTCCATCGGAATACAGCACTGCCGTGTTGCCGGGCGGCAGCCGGAACGGGTACTGGCGCCGCGGGCTGGCCCAGCCCAGCGGCGTCCCTGCCTCGGTCAGGTCGAGCCGGGGCGGGGCGTCGGCCGACAGCAGCAGCGGCGGCAGGTGCCCGGCGTTGCCGGCGATGCCCTCGCCCGTCTCCGGGTCCACCACCAGATACGCGACGGTCGTGACCTGCTCTTCCAGCTCGGTGGCGATGAACAGCCGGTCCAACCCGGCCAGCACGGCGGCCGGCCTCGGGTCGGTCAGTGCCAGGGCACGCAGCGCGTTGCGCACCCGGCCCATGCCCGCCGCGGCCGTCAGTCCCTTGCCCATCACGTCGCCGGCGGCCACCGCCAGCTTCCCGTCCGGCAGCCGGAAGGCGTCGTACCAGTCCCCGCCGATCTCCATGTTCCTGGTGACCGGCAGGTACCTGGCCTCCAGGATGATGCCGGGCACCGTGGGCAGCCGGTCCGGCAGCAGGCTGCGCTGCAGCGTCTCGGCCGTGGTGTGCTCCCGCTCGTACAGCGTCGCCCGCTCCAGCGCGAGCGCGCACTGCCCCGCCAGGGCCTCCAGGAAGACCCGCTCTTCCTCGGTGATCTGACGGTTCCTGGTAAAGGAGAACCGCAGCGCGCCGAGACCGGCGCCGGACGACATCAGCGGCAGCCCGACCCAGGCCCGCTCGTCGGTATGGGCGAGGAACAGCTCCACCCCCGCCTCGGCGTCGGCGAAGTAGCGTCGCAACGAGTCCGGGCTGTCCAGCAGCACGGGCCGGCGGGTCTGCACCGCGGCGGTCATCACGCTGGGCACGTCCAGCGGGATGTCGCCGCTGGGCGCTCCGGGGCTGCTGGGCAGCCCGGCCGGGTTGATCGTGCGCAGCCGGAGCCGGTCCGGGTCCAGCATGGCCACCGCCGAGCGCTCGGCCCCGACGGCCGAGCGGCCGACCTCGGTGATGACCTGGACCACCTGCTCGATGGTCAGCGCCTCGGCCAGCATGGAGGTCGCCTGCTGCAGCCGCGCCGTGCGCAGCGCAGCGGCGGAGAGCTGCTCGGTCAGCCTGCCGCGCATCTCCTCGGCCTCGCGCTGGCCCGTGACGTTGGTGCTGGCGCCCACCCACTCGATGATCTGGCCGTCCCGCTCGATCGGCACGGCACGAACATCGTAATGCCGGTATGAGCCTGTTTTCGTGCGCACCCGGTAGCGGCTGTCGAACACCTTGCCGGACCGGACGCAGTCCTGCCAGTCGCGCCCGACGCGGTCACGGTCGTCGTCGTGGATCGCCGCCAGCCAGCCCTTGCCCAGGTAATCATCCACCGTCTGGCCGGTGATCCAGCGCCACTCGGGCGAGTCCTCGGCGATCTCGCCGGCCGGCGTGGTCACCCAGACCACCTGGGCGCCTGCCTGCACCAGCGACCGGTAGCGCTCCTCGCTGCGGCGCAGGGCCTCCGCCGAGGCCAGCCGGTCAGTCACGTCGGCGGCCATCAGGGTGACGCCTGCCAGGGCGCCGTCAGCGTCCCAGCAGGGGATCCAGGAGAATTCCCAGTGCGAGCGGCGGGCCAGCTGGCCGATGCCCGCCGGGCCGGCGGCCTCCGCCGACCGGGGCCCCTGGGCCGGCAGCGCGGCCGGCTGCGCCGTGACCATCTCGATCCCGGTCTCCAGCAGCGGCTCGTTCGTGCCGAGGACCTGCCGGAGCGCGGCCTCAGCGCGCTGCGCGAGGGCGGCCGGCCACACCTCAGCCGGGCTCCGGCCGACATGAGCGGCCGGGTCGAGAGCGGCCTGGCCATCCGGGCCGAACTGGGCCAGTACCTCGTTCACCCGGAGAAACCGCAGGTCAGGACCGAAGAACGCGAAACCGACCGGAGCGTGGGCCAGCAGCGCCGCCAGCAGCGCCGCATCGGAGGCATCGAGTCCGGGCAGCCGCGGCCTGGGCACCGACGTGCCGGTACTCACTGCGACGACCCCGAAGCCGCACGGGCGCGTGCCATCGAACAGCTCCTTCCTGCTCACTGCGGACACAAGAAGGCTAGCGGCAAGAACGCATACAAGAAGCCCGGCGACAACAACTCGGCGATGAGCGTCGTTCCGGCGGCCAGCAGCCTAGGTCAGGTGGCGCCGCCTACGCACCACTTTCCGGATCAATCCGGCTCCGGGAGCCGGGATGGCCGGCGCCGCCGGCCATCCCGGCCCGGCACGGCATCCGGGGCGAGCCCAGACCCGCCGTTCCGGGCGCTAATGGACTAACCTTCCAGTTACGCAATAGACCGGAGCTAATCGCCACCCTTACCGGGGGATGCCATCTCGGTTAAACCCGCCCTGACAGAAGGATTCGGGCGGCGCGCCGCCGCATCCGTCGCATCAGCGCGCGAGGATCTGGGAAGCTAGAGACGTGAGTCCGCAGAGCCGACGACGAGAGCCCACTGGCGGGCATGGTCAGCACGGGTCTTCCGGTCCGGCCCGCGGGCCCGGCGGACTGGCAGCCCCGCCGCCTAGCGCGCTGTTCGCCGAGATGCTCAGGGCTGCCCGCGAGCTGCTGGCCGTCCGCAGCCCGCTGGACGCGGAGCTGATGGTCAGTGAGCTGCTCGGCACCTGGTGGGGCCAGCGTCCGAGCCGCTCTGGCCGGCGTGAGGTGCGGCGCCGCCGGGCCAGCATCGAGGAGCTCATCGGCGAGGGCCTGGTGGCCTACGCAGCCGAGCAGGCGAGCCCGGCCGCGCTGGCGCTGCTCTCCGGCATCGCGTGCCTCGGCACGCCCCGGCAGGCGGCCCAGGCCGAGCTCGCGGCCCTCGACCTGATGGACCGCGGGGTGGCGCGGCCGGGCTGGGCCGAGCACGTCGGGGCGGTCGTATCGGCGGAGTGCTACCTCAACTCCGACGCCTACGGCGATCGCGACGAGGTGGTCTGCGTCTTCAGCTATGCCGGGCAGGAACAGCATGCCCTGGTCGTGGTCGTCGATTACAACACCGGCGGCATGGCCTGCGATGGCTGGGTCACTTCCCAGGTCAGCAAGCTGCTGGAGTACTGCTCGGACGCCAGCAGGCTGTCTCACGGCCAGGGCGAGGGGCAGGCGGCCCAGCGGCCGCCTGCGGGCCGGGGAACTGCGCTGCAGGTCGGTCATGGCGCCGCGGCGGCCAACCTGGTGACCGTCCAGACGACCTTCACCCAGGTTGACGCCGCGCACGTGCGATGGCTGCTGGAGGCGGCACTCGCCACGACTGAGTCGGCCGCCGAGCCGCCGGTGAGCGCCTCGTTCCCCTCTTACCACGCGTTCATCCGCGCGCGCGTCCGGACCCTGCCCCCGACCACGGCGAGCGGCGCGGCTCCGCTGCCGCCGCCTGCCGCGGCTCTCACCGCCGCGGCCAGGCGCCAGCTGTGGCGCAAGGACCGGCGGGCCATGCTGGTAGCCGAGTTCCTCGCTTCCGACGAGGCAGAGGACCTGTCCGACCGGCAGGCGGCCAGCCGGTGCGCCGACCACATCGTCGAGTACGGCTGCGAGCGCGACTTCGGCCGCCCGCTGCGGATGAGCCCCGCCAAGGCGGAGACCTTCCTGCTGGACTGGCTGCCCAGGAAAGTCATGCTGTCCCCGGCCGAGCAGGACGCGATGCCGCATGTGCTGCTCGCCTGGGTGCGCTGGGCGGGGGCCAGGTCCGGGCTCAGCAGCGAGGCCATCGCCAGGACGCTGGACGCGGTCTTCGACGCGATGCGCATGTTCGGCACGGTCTACCGCGACCCGGCTTCCTTCGGCCTGGAGCCCGAGCTGGTGGCCCGGCTGCTGCCCGACCGTGACCTGGAGGCGCTGGCCCGCCGTGCTTTCGCCTTCCCGCTGCTGAACGGCACCCACGGCGGGGTCGACCTGGCCGGCCTCGATCCTGCCTCACCCGCGGACCGCCGCGCCCTGCTGGCTGCCGATCACCACGACCCCTCCGGCCGCCAGGCCAGCCCGGAGCACATTGACCGCCACCTCGCGCTGGCTGACCGGCTCTGGCGGGGCGACCCTCCGGAGCTTCTGGGACGCGGCCCAGCGCCTGCTCGACCTCGGGGAGGACCGGCACGCCGTGCTGCATGCCCTGATGAACACGATCCGGGCCGCCGGGACCAGCGAGGACGCCATCGGGGCTGCCCTCTCCGACCTGCCGCCGGAAGGGCTGGGCTGACCGGAGGGGGCCGGGTTGACCGGAGAGGCGAGTTGAGCAGCGTCATGGAGCCAGTCGTCGACCTCAACGCCGATCTCGGCGAGAGCTACGGCACCTGGCAGCTCGGTGACGACGACGCCATGCTGGCGCTGGTCACCAGCGCCAATGTGGCCTGCGGATTCCACGCGGGCGACCCGCTGACGATCCGGCGAGCCTCGCCGCGGCGGCGGCCAGCCGATCCTGCTGCTCGCTGACCACCCGGCCACCGGCGGCTACCCGGTGCTGGCCGTTGTCGCCACGGCCGACATCGGCCGCGCCGCCCAGCTCCGGCCTGGCCAGCGGGTGCGGTTCGTGCTCAGCGGGTGATCTCGCGGTAGGCAGCCAGCAGGTCCGCCGCCGTCACCGTGGTCAGGTCGGCCGCCGTCGCGGCATCCCCCCGGCCGGAGATCCGCATGTCCCTGACGGCGCAGGACCGCTCGAACAGTGACCGCGCGTACCGGCCGTTGCCCAGCTCGTCGATACGGCCCTCGTCGCAGGCCTGGGTGAAGATCTGCTCGAGCACCGGCAGGGCGTCGGCGTCGAAGCTGTCCCCCGCCGCGCCCGCGATCACCTGGGCGATCCTGGACAGCTCGGCCGGGGTGTAGCTGGGGAAGCTGATGCGCACGCTGAACCGGGAGGCAAGTCCCGGGTTGCTGCGCAGGAACCGGTCCATGTCCCTGGTGTAGCCGGCCAGCACGATGACCAGCCGGTCCCGGTCGTCCTCGGCGCGCTTCAGCAGCGCGGCCACGGCCTCGGACCCGAAGGCGTCACCGCCGGAATAGCCCTCGTTATACAGGGCGTACGCCTCGTCGACGAACAGCACGCCGCCCAGCGCGGAGTCGATCAGCTTGTTCGTCTTGATCGCGGTCGAGCCCAGGTGCTCGCCGACCAGGTCGCTCCGGTGCGCCTCCACCACGGCCGGCTGGACCAGCAGGCCGAGCGCGGCGAAGATCCGGCCCAGGATCCTGGCCACGGTGGTCTTGCCGGTACCCGGCGGCCCGGTGAAGACGAAGTGCCGGGCCGGCGGCTGGCTGGCCAGGCCCTGCCGGTCACGCAGCCTGGCCACCTTCAGCTGCGCGGCGATCTCGTGCACCTGCCGCTTGACAGGCTCCAGACCCACCAGCGCGTCCAGCTCGGCCAGCGCGCTCTCCAGCGTCGGCGTCTCGCTGTAGCCGCGGAACCTGGCCGTCAGCTCGGTGAACGCATGCTCCAGGTCCGCGCCCCGCAGCGTCACCAGGTCGGCCGCCGAGGGGTCCGCGGCGGCAGCCATCACCCGCACGTCCCTGGCCTGCCCGGCGCGGCGCAGCAGGCTGCGCACGAACCGGCCGTTGCCCAGCTCATCGGCCAGCCGCCGGCGGCCGATGTCCTCGAAGATCCGCCACAGCGCCGGGCGCGCGTCCGGGCCGAGCAGCTCGCCCCGGCGCTCGAGCGCCAGGTCCGCGAGCGCCAGCAGCTCGGCAGGAGAATAGGTCGGGAACTTGATCCGCATGCCGAAGCGCGAGTTCAGGCCGGGGTTGCTGGCCAGGAAGGTTTCCATCTGCCGCTCATAGCCGGCCATGACGATGACCAGGTCGTCGCGATCGTCCTCAGCCCGCTTGAGCAGCGCCTGGACCGCCTCCATGCCGAACCGGTCGCTCTGGCCGTCCCCCTCGTTGGCCAGGCTGTAAGCCTCGTCGATGAACAGCACGCCGCCGATCGCCGAGTCGATGAGCTCGTTGGTCTTGATCGCGGTCGCGCCGAGGTACTCCCCGACCAGGTCGGCCCGCTGCGCCTCGACGACCTTCGGCGTGTCCAGCAGGCCGAAGGCGTAGAAGATCTTGGCGATGACCCTGGCCACCGCGGTCTTCCCGGTTCCCGGCGGCCCGAGGAACACGAAATGCTGCATCGGCTTGTCCGTGCCGTACCCGGCCAGCGCCCGCCGCCGGGCGGCCTCGATCGAGGCGGCGACGGAGCGAACCTGATCCTTCACGGCGGCCAGGCCGACCATGTCATCGAGCTCGGCCATGGCCTCGTCGACCGTGATCTCCGGCCAGTCCGCGGCCGACTCGTCCCGGCCCGGCCCGGCGGCAGCCTGACTGCGCAGGCCGTCCCCGGCCTGCGCCGCGCGAACCGGCTCCGGCGCGGCCCCGCCGCGGGTCGCGCGGGCCTGGCTGCCTGCCGGGGCACCTGCCGCCCGCGGGGCGGGCGGCGGCGACCAGGCATAGGGCGCGGCCAGCGCGCCGCCGCGCGCCTGCTGGCGGCCGAGCTGCCTGCTCTCCTGCCACGACTTGGCCAGCCGCCAGCCGAGCACCACGCACGCAATCACCCAGGCGAAGGCCGGCCCCAGATAAGGCTGACTGCCCTGCAGGAAGCGGAAAGCGGCGATGCCGGCCGGCAGCGACCACAGCAGGGCCCACGCCACTGTCCGGCACGGCACGAACCAGCGGCCGAGCGAGCCGAGGTGGGCGGCGGCGACGACGGCCAGCGGAAGGGCCACGAGCGCGTACCTGAGATCGTTCGTGCCGTGCGCCAGCGCCGAGACCACGGTCATGCCCCAGACGGCCACGGAGAGCGACGCCGCCAGCGTTCGGTTGCCCGCCCAGACCGCAAAGGGCGCGTAGACCAGCGCACTCAGGATCAGGAAGGCCGCGAACGGAACGGCGAGCACGCACAGCAGGACGACCAGCAGTATCTTGACGATCAGCGGGGCAGAGCGGAAGGTTTGGCGAATGCGGTTCAGCCCGCCCTGCACGGTCCGCCAGCCGGGCAGGGAGGTTGGCCGCTCCGGTGACCCCGTCTCGCTCCCACGCACTGAGACTTGTATAGCGCATTAGTGCTGGCATTCGGGATACCCGCAATCGGATAAGGGGCACTTTTTTTGGGTCTCGGCGCCCCATCCGTGTACGCAGCGTAGGCGTGACCGGCCATCGCCCCGTTTCGCTGCCCAGGCGCGGGACCAGGCAGGCAGGAGCCGGCGCGGCCAGATCGCCAGTACGGGCGGTCCGCCACTGCCCGGCGGCCGGGCCGCGACGGCTATGACGATCATGGAATAATGCCAGCCGGGCAGCAGCGCGATAACCGGGGCGCTGGCATTATTCAGGCCGGGCCAGCCGCGGTGATCGCAGTCATTCCGCTGCGGTTATGGCCGCTATTCTGCCTGCCCTGCCAGCCGGGCGGGCGCTACCTCGGAGGGATCATGGAGCGGATCGAAGCCGGACTGCTGATTGCGGGCGACGAAGAGCCAGTCCGCGGTGGCGTGGTGCTCGTCGACGGCGGCACCATCAGCTACGCGGGGCCCGCCGGCAATGCGCCCGAGACCCCGGCCGCGACCGTTCACCGTGCCGCCACGGTCATGCCGGGCCTGTGGGACTGCCATGGCCACTTCCTCGGCAGCCGCGTATTCGACCTCGGCCAGCTGCCGCTGGAACCTGGCCAGCTGCGCGCGGCCAGGGCCAGCCGGGACCTGGCCAACGCGCTGAGCGCCGGCATCACCTCGGTCCGCGAGGTCGGCGGGCTGGGCATCTACCTGGCGCGAGCCGTCAGCGAGGGCATACTCGACGGGCCTTCCATCTACCCGGCCGGGGCAATCCTGAGCGTCACCGGCGGGCACGGCGACCTGCACGCCTATCCGCTGTCCTGGGTACAGGAGTTCTGCCGCCTCGACGGCATGCTGCGGCTCGCCGACGGCACCGCCGAGTGCATGCGCGCGGTCCGGGAGCAGCTGCGCCGCGGCGCCCGGGTGATCAAGGTATGTGCCTCCGGCGGGGTGCTCTCGGAAGTCGACGACCCGGTGCATCAGCAGTTCACCGGCGACGAGCTGCGCGTCATCGTCGAGGTCGCCGGCCTGGCCGAGCGGGTGGTGGCCGCGCACTGCCACGGCAAGCCGGGGATCATGGCGGCGCTGGAGGCCGGGGTCCGCACGATCGAGCACGGGACCTACCTGGACGACGAGGCCTGCGCCGCGATGCGGGAGACCGGGGCGATCCTCGTTCCGACCCGGAGCATCGTCGAGGACATCCTGGCCAACCTCGATAAGGTGCCGCCGTACGCGGCCGCCAAGCTGACAACCGTGGCCCAGGCTCACGCCGAGGCGGTCAGCCGGGCCATCGCGCACGGCGTGACCATCGCGATGGGCACGGATATTGGCCTGACGGGCATGGACGTGCCGAACTCCTGGGGGACCAACGGGACCGAGCTGCCGCATCTGGTGCGCCTGGGCATGACGCCGCTGCAGGCGATCGCGGCCGCCACGGTGACGGCGCCGCTGACCCTCGGCCCGCAGGCGCCGAAGAGCGGCCGGCTGGCGGCCGGCTATGACGCTGACCTGATCACGCTGGACGCCGATCCGCTGGCGGACATCTCGATCATCGCCGAGCCCCGGCACGTGACCGGGGTGTGGGTGCGCGGGAGGCAGGTCAAGGGCGGCGCAGCGGCGGCCTGACAGGTCAGATGACGGCCGGGACGATGCGGCCCGCGGCGGCCGGGAGAAAAAACCCGGCTGAGCCGGTAGTAGAGCGCCCGGCCCGTTCGTCATCTTCCTGTCGGCGGTTTCCTGTCGACCGTGAAAGGAGAGCAGCACCATGAAGTACCTGATGTTCGTGTGCACGGACCCCGACTACACGCCGGGCCAGGATGACGGCGCCCCGGATGTCGAGGACTGGGTGGCCGAGATGGACGGCCGGGGCATCCGGCTGCTGGGCAATGCGACCCGCCCGGCCAGCGACGCCACGACCGTTCGCGTCCGCAACCGCGAGGTGCTGCTGACCGATGGCCCGTATGCGGAGACCAAGGACCAGATCGCGGGCTTCGACGTCCTGGAGTGCGCCGACCTGGACGAGGCCATCGAGGTCGCGTCCAAGCACCCGATGGCCTGGCGAGGGATGATCGAACTGCGGCCGTTCTGGACTGATGACGAGGGCTGACCGCAGGCGCTGACGGAGAGAGCGTGGCAGACCAGGCGCGAGACCTCATCGCGCGGATCTACGCCGACGGCTGGAGCCGGATCGTGGCCACCATGATCCGGCTCACCGGCGGCGGCTGGGACCTGGCCGAGGAGTGTGCTCAGGACGCGTTCGCGCGGGCCCTGCAGAAGTGGCCGGAGTCAGGCGTACCGGACCAGCCGCTGGCCTGGCTCACCACCACGGCCCGCAACCGCGCCATCGACCGGATGCGCCGCGCCTCCACCGAGGCAGCGAAGCTGCGAGAGGCGGCCAGCATGCAGCGGGAGCCAGTACCTCCAGGCGCACGAGACAGCGACATCCCCGACGAGCGCCTGGAGCTGATGTTCACCTGCTGCCATCCGGCCCTCAACCTCGATGCCCAGGTGGCGCTGACCTTGCGCAGCCTGACCGGCATGAGCACCGCCGAGATCGCGCGCGCGTTCCTCGTGCCGGAGCGCACCATGGGCCAGCGCCTCTTCCGGGCTAAGCAGAAGATCGCGCACGCCGCCATCCCGTTTCGCGTGCCGCCCGCCCGCCTGCTGCCCGAGCGCCTGCCTGCGGTACTGCACGTGCTCTACCTGCTGTTCAATGAGGGATACGGCGACCCGGCGAAGGCCGGGCTGTCCCAGCGGGCCATCCGCCTGGCGCGGGTGCTGGCCGGGCTCATGCCCGACGAGCCTGAGGCCCATGGCATGCTCGCGCTGATGCTGCACGACGCCCGCCGGGCGGCGCGCATCGACGAGGGCGGCCACCTGCGCACCCTGGACGAGCAGGACCGCTCGCGCTGGGATCAGGCTCAGATCGCCGAGGGCGCGACGATCCTGAAAGGCGCGCTGCGCCGCGGCCGGGCCGGCCCGTTCCAGATCCAGGCGGCCATCGCCGCCTGCCATGCCACCGCACCGACCGCGGCCCGGACGGACTGGCCGCAGATCGCCCGGCTGTACGATCGCCTCGCGCTCATCGCGCCCAGCGCCATCGTCGACCTGAACCGCGCCGTCGCGATCGGGATGGCCGACGGCCCGGAGGCGGCGCTGCGACTGGTAGAGGCGGTCGCGGGGACCGGGCAGCTGGATGGTTACTACCTGCTGCATGCCACGCGTGCTGACCTGCTGCGGCGTACCGGGCGCACGGCTGAGGCCCGGCAGAGTTACCGGGCGGCGCTTGAGCTCGCCCCCACTGCGGCCGAGCGCCGCTTCCTCCGCGACCGGCTACGGCAATCCTGACGGCGACCCGCGGCCCGCCGAGCGGGCCAGCCGTTGCGGCGGCGGCTGAAGCCCGCCCCTCAGCCCCCGATGCCTTGACCCGTCGTCGGCGCGGCGGCTACGGTTCCCTCGTCATCATCCAGAGGATCCGAGGGACCTGGCCCGCTGACGGTCCGGCAACCTGCGCTCGGCGCAAGGTGCCAATGCCAGGAGCGATGAGGGGAAGTCATGAGTAGCCTGCTGGCTGACGTTCCCGTGCTGCACGGATCCCTGGTCCGGCTGGAGCCGCTGTCGACTCGTCATGGCACGGACCTGGCAGTCTCCGCCGAAGAAGACCGCGGCGCGTACGGCTTCACCGGTGTCCCCCGCGGGTGGGAAGTCGAGCACTACCTCGCCGCTCACTTCGATCGGGCCAGCAGCGGCCAGCTGACGCCGTTCGCCCAGATCCGCCAGGCGGACGGGCGCGCCGTGGGGTGCACAGCGTACTGGGATCCCCGCTTCTGGCCGGGCCGCGCCGAGCTCTGCGCCATCGAGATCGGCTGGACCTGGCTGGCCGCCTCCGCGCAGCGGACAGGCATCAATGCCGAGGCGAAGCTTCTGCTGCTGGAGCATGCCTTCGAGGCCCTGGGCGTGGTCAGGGTCGACCTCAAGACCGACGCCCGTAACGAGCAGTGCCGCCGCGCCCTCGAACGCCTGGGCGCCCGGTTCGAGGGCGTCCTGCGCAGCTGGTCGCCGTCGCACGCCCCCGGCGAAGCCGGGCTGCTCCGCGATTCCGCGATGTTCTCGGTCATTGCCGCCGAGTGGCCCGCCACCAGGCTGCCCTGCGCGGGCGCCTGGCTGAGGCGGGCGCTCGCCAGGCTGCCACGGACGATAACGTGAGGTAGTCGCTGGGGGGCTATATTCGAAAACCTGTTCCCTACACTGGGCGAAGTGGCAAGATGGCGGGCGTGACCATGGTTGCCCTCCCCAGCCAGCTGGCCCGGACGCGGCGCTTTACCCTGGGCGTCCCCGATCAGTTCACCATCGCCGCCGACGGGGCGACCGTGCTCTTCCTCCGCAGTCGCGGCGGCGACGACCCGCGGGCCTGCCTGTGGGCGCTGGATACGGGCTCCGGCACCGAGCGGCTGCTCGCCGACCCGGCCGAGCTGCCCGTCGCTGGCGCGCCGCCGCGGCCGGGTGCGGAGCGACGCCGGGCTGAGCCAGCGCGTGCGCCGGGCACCGGGATCGGCGCATACGCCACCGACCGCTCCGCCGCCCTGGCCGCCTTCACGCTGGCCGGCGAACTGTGGACGGTGAACGTGGCCGACGGCCGGGCGACTCGCCTGCCCGCTCGGGGCCCGGTGGCCGCGCCGCAGCCGGACCCGGCTGGCCGGCGGATCGCGTACGTCTCCGGGGGCGCCCTGCGGGTGATTGAGGCGGACGGAAGCGGGGACCGCGCGCTCGCCTCGCCGGACGCGCCGGAGGTCGCGTTCGGGGTCTCCGAGCACACCGTCGCCACCTCGGCAGATGGCCCGCACGGTTGCTGGTGGGCCCCCGACGGAGCCCGGCTGCTGGTCACGCGGGCGGACAAGGCGGCGCTGGCCGTCTGGCGCCTGTCCGACCTCTCGGAGCCCGCCGCGCCGCCGCGCACCATGCGCTACGCGGCGGCCGGCGCGGCCAGCGCCGAGGTCACGCTGTGGCTCGCGGGGCTCGACGGCACGCGGACCGAGGCGCGCTGGGACCGGGACGCCTTCGAATACCTGGTGGGCGCCGGCTGGGATGCCCACGGCCCCTGCGCCGTGGTGCAGACCCGCAGTCAGCGCACGGTCCGGTTCCTGCGAATCGACCCGGCCAGCGGCCAGACGGCGGTCCTCAGCGAGCAGCAGGACGCTTGCTGGGTGCAGCTGATTCCTGGCCTGCCCGCACGCAGCGCTTCCGGCGCGGTCCTCTCGCACGCTGACCTGGCGGGCACCCGGCACCTGACCGCGGACGGGGTCACCGTCACGCCGCCGGGTCTTCAGCTCCGGGCCGTGCTGGGCGTCGACGGTCGACGAGGTGCTGTTCACCGCTTCCAACGAGCCCACGCAGACGCACCTGTGGACTTACCGGCCGGGTGCGGGCTGCCGCCGGCTGAGCGCCGCGCCGGGCGTGCACTCAGGCGTTCGCCGCGGCGGGACCCTGGTCCACGTCGCCCAGGGCGGCGGTCGTCCGGGCAGCCGGATCGCGGTGCTGAGAGAGGGCAAGCAGGCCGTCCCGATCACGTCACTGGCGGAACAACCTGTCCTGCAGGTGCTCGCGACGCCGCTCGTTCTCGGCCCGCGCTAGCTGCGCGCCATGCTGCACTTTCCTTCCTGGCACCGGCCAGGAGACGAGCTGCTGCCCGTGCTCGTTGACCCCTACGGCGGAGCCAGCGTGCAACGAGTCACCGCCGGGCTGGACTGGCGGTCCCTGGTCGCGCAGTGGTTCGCGGAGCAGGGATTCGCGGTCCTGGTCGCCGACGGGAGGGGCACGCCGGGCGCGGCCCCGGCTGGGACCGGGAGGTTCACGGCGACTTGTTCGGGCCGGTACTGGAGGATCAGGTAGCGGCGCTGCACCAGGCCGCGCGCCTGTATCCGGAGCTGGATCTCGGGCGGGTCGGCATCCGCGGCTGGTCGTTCGGCGGCTCGCTGGCGATAGCGGCCGTGCTGCGGCGGCCGGACGTTTTTCACGCTGCGGTCGCCGGCGCGGGAGTGACCGACCAGTACCTCTACAACGCGCACTGGCGCGAGCGCTTCCTCGGCCATCCCGGCGATTTCCCGGAACAATACGGGCATCTGCTGTACGGGAAGCGCCGAGGCTGACCCGGCCGCTGCTGCTGATGCACGGCCTCGCAGATGACAACGTCCATCCGGCCAACACGCTGCGCCTGTCTACCGCGCTGCTGGCCGCCGGGCGGCGCACGAGGTGCTGCTCCTGCCCGGAGTCGGCCATCAGGCCATAGGCGGAGAGATCACCGAGTAACCTGCTCGGGCATCAGGCCTGATTCCTGCAGCGGCACCTGAACGCCGCAGAGCCTGCCCGGCTGCTGCCGCGGTGAGGAGCCGGCTCGCCGGGCGGCTCCTCACCGCGCAGCACTCACGGCGCGCCTACGCTCAAGGGCACTGATCCCCCGACAGGACAACGCACCATGACCCGACGCCTGCTCAGCCGCGTTTACGGAGGATCGATTGCCTGAACGCCCCTACTCATGCTGTCTGTCGCCCATCCGCCGACGGCTATATCGACGACACCACCAGCACGCGGCTGCTGCTGTCCACGACGCCGACCTCGACCGGGTCGACGAAGTCCGCGCCAGTGCCGTCGCCTTCCTGGTCGGCGGGAACACCATCCGCCGCGACAACCCCCGGCTGCTCGTCCGCTCAGCGCCGCGGCGCGCCGCCCGCGCCGCCCGCGGACAGCCGGAGAATCCCGTCAAGGTCACGCTCACCCGCAGCGGGGATCTCGACCCTGCCGCCAGCTTCTTCACCGCCGGGCCGGCCAGCAAGATCGTATATGCCTCCAGCCCAGCCGTGGCCAGGACCCGCGAACAGCTCGCTGACGTGGCCACCGTCGTCGATGCTGGCGACCCGCCCAGCCTGCCGGGCGTCCTGACCGACCTTGCCGCCCGTGGCGTGCGGCGGCTGATGGTCGAAGGCGGTGCCATGATCCACCGCCAGTTCCTACGCCGCTGCCGATGAGATCCACCTTGATCGCGCCACTCTTCGTCGGCGACCCCGCCGCCCCGCGGTTCAGCGCCGACGGCGCCTCCCATCCGGGCCACCGGATGGGACTGGCCGAGGTCCGCCAGATCGGCGATGTCGTGCTCCTGCGCTACCTGGTCCATCAGCCCGCCGACGACTGAGCCTCTGCTCATGCGGATAGGTTTCCGGCCGCAAACAACCCAATCCCAGCGGCAGTTAGCGTGTTTAGTGGGCTGGTTAGTTGGTTTCCGGCCATCAAAGCCTTTCGCCGGAGAGAGTGTCCCCGGCCGACCGGACGGCTCCGGCCTGGGAAGAGTCCAGGGAGCGGGGATCCCCAGGCGGCCGAGAGTCCATCGTGGCTCGCCCCGCACGCCCGGGCCTCTGCAGGCCTGGGCGTGCGGCGTGTCAGCGATCAGGTGCCCAGGCGCTCTCCCGAGCGACGGGCACTTGATCGCTACCGCTTAGCTTCAGCTGCAGCCGCTGGTGGAGCCGCAGCCCTCGCAGACGTAGCAGCTGCCCGCCGGGCGCATCTTGGTGCCGCAGTTCAGGCAGAGCGGGGCGTCCGCGCTGCGCCGCTGATGGGACTCGATCAGCTCGGTGGAGCTGCGCGGCTGGGGTGGCGAGTCAGCACGGCGGCCAGTTTCGGCTTCCGGGGCGCGGGGCTGCTGGTGCTGCTCCTTCTCCACCGGCACCGACTGCGCCAGCTCGTCCGGGTCAATCTCCTCGGTGACGGACGCGGGGGCCTCGCCGGATAGCTGCGCAGTTCGCTCGCCGGTGGTGAGGATGCCCAGCTCGGCCCGCTCGTCGTAGGGCAGATGGTCCAGGGCGAGGCGGCGGAAGATGTAGTCCATCACCGAGCTGGCCATCCGGATGTCCGCGTCGTCGGTGATGCCGGCCGGGTCGAACCGCATGTTGGTGAACTTGGCCACGTAGGACTCCAGCGGGATGCCGTACTGCAGGCCCACCGAGATCGCGATCGAGAAGGCGTCCATCACGCCGGCCAGGGTCGATCCCTGCTTGCCGAGCTTGAGGAAGACCTCGCCCACGCCGTCGTCGGGGTAGCTGGAGGCCGTCATGTAGCCCTCGGCTCCCGCCACCGAGAACCGCGTGACCGTCGCCGACCGCTGTCGCGGCAGCCGCTTGCGGACCGGCTTGACCTCGTGCGGCACGACCGGCTCCGCCACCTCGGCGGTCTTCCTCTTGGCGATGGACAGCGGCTGGCCGACCTTGCAGTTGTCCCGGTAGATCGCCAGGGCCTTCAGGCCGAGCTTCCAGCCCTCGAAGTAGATCTTCTCGATGTCCTCGACGGTCGCGGACTCCGGCAGGTTCACCGTGTTGTGATTGACAATGCCGTTTGCGACGAAAGCGTGGGTCGTCGGAACCGACAGGTCATAGACCTCAGCTTCGCCAGCATCGCTGACCGACTCCACCGGAGAGAAGTGCAGGTTCCCGCTGATGATCTGCTGGAGCCAGGCAGGAAGCACGACACCGGGAAGCGTGGACACGCGTTCGAGCGTCCTGCGGGTAACGTGCCGCGTCCGATGATCCAGCAGGAACGTGAACCCCGGGCGCCAGCTGGGGACGTAGTCATCGCCCTCGTTCACGGCCGGAATCAGCTGATACAGCTCGCGGCCGGTGATGCCGGGAACGATATCGGAGGTGCCTGACCCGAAACTCATCTGCAGATACCGCGCTGCTCGTGCGGCCTTGTCAGGCTCAAGGAACGGAACGAGGCTGGCCATCAGCTGGCCCTGAGGCCCGGCTGCATACACCTCGTCGTAGCTCTTGCCGTACTCCTTGTTGTACTTGCTGACCCGGCCGGTCATGACGTCCAGGTTGGTCAGGACAGCCTGCAGGTCATCGAGGAGCTGGGAGCTGTCCAGGCAGATGGCCCACTTGGGAGCTGTTCCCGTCGTGACGTAGGCGTCGAGCGCCAGGCCCTGCAGGAAGGCCAGCACCATCTCCCGCGGCGAACGGAGCACGATGTCGGGGATGCGCTTCTCCGAGGCACGGGATCCGCAGCCCAGCGCGGCCATGAACTCCACCACGGCCTTCGACGCCACGATCACGCCCGGGCACTTGCCTGGGTCTGCCGTGATGCGAGCCCGCAGGCCGAACAGCGATTGCCAGGCTGCTTGAACGCGCTCAAGGACCTCTGGCACCGAGTTGGTGATGGTAATGGTCCACGTGCTGCGCGTCGTGTGGCCTTCGGCCGCATAGGCACCGAGCAGGAACGCGAGCTCCGCCGTCATTTCCCCGGGCAGCCTGACCAGCTTCTGGTTGCCATGAGACGGAGATACCGCGATGTGGCGCAAGCTGGGCGCTGTAGCAGCCCAGAGCTCGGCACCGTACTGGATCGCTACGTTGTCGCCTTCTTCGATATCTTCCAGGGTCTTCCAGTCGAGACCGCCAGCGCCGGCCACGAGCAGCCGGTGGGGCAGCGTTCCCGTGATCGTGTGCCCTGAACGCAGCCGGACGCGCCGGACGGGCCGCTTCCCCCCGTAGTAGAACGCGTTGGTCTTCCGGTCCCCGTCCAGAGACGAGATCACCAGGCGCTCGTCACGGAAGGTGTCCTCTGCTTCACCCTGGTGCAGGCTGCCGATCCTGACCAGGCCTTCCGAGGACGCGACGAGCGTCTCTCCGGTCACGCACTTGGAGATCGCGCCCGAAAGCGCAGGCTGCACGGCGGCCATCATCCGGACGTGGCCCATCGGGCTGATCGCGCGCTCGCCCATCGCGCAGTCGAACACCTCGTAGTGCTCGGGCCTGAGGCCCGGCGCGTCGATGACGTGGCCATTCTCGGCGATGTACTCGATGATCGCCTCGGCCTGCTCGGGCTGGTAGCCAAGGTTCTTCAGGGCCCGCGGCACCGTCTGGTTGACGATCTGCATGGAGCCGCCGCCAACCAGCTTCTTGAACTTGACCAGGGCCAGGTCCGGCTCGACACCCGTGGTATCGCAGTCCATCATGAGCCCAATTGTCCCAGTTGGCGCCAATAGACTGGCTTGGGCATTTCTGTACCCATTTAGCTTACCAAGCTCCCGGCATTCCTGCCAGACCTTGTTCGCCGCCGCGAGGATCGGGTCGTCGATACCGCCCAGCGGGCGGATCTTCGCGCTGGCGTCGGTGTGCTTAGCGATGACGCGCTGATGCGCCGACGCGTTGCGCGCGTAGCCCTCGTACGGGCCGACGGCTGCCGCCAGCTCAGCGGAGCGCCGGTACGCCGTGCCGGTCATCAGCGAGGTAATGGCGCCGGCGATAGCGCGGCCGCCGTCAGAGTCGTAAGCATGACCGGTCGCCATCAGCAGAGCGCCCAGGTTGGCGTAGCCGATGCCGAGCTGACGGTAGGCGCGGGTGGTCTCGGTGATCTTCTCAGTCGGGAAGTCGGCGAAGCAGATGGAGATGTCCATCGCCGTGATGATCAGCTCGGTGAGCTGCTCGAACTTCTCCACATCGAAGGTGTCATCGCCGCGCAGGAACTTGAGCAGGTTGATGCTGGCCAGGTTGCAGGACGAGTTGTCCAGGTGGACATACTCGCTGCAGTTCGCGACCACCATCCCGCTCACGATGTAGGAGTGGTTGCGCGGCTCGGTCAGGTTGTAGGTCGTCTCGAAGCCGCGCGACTCGCGCGAGACCATGCGAACGGTCTCGTCGGTGTTGTAAAACCTCGTCGACGCGATGACGGAGAGCAGCTTCCGCTCCTTGGCGGGCAGGCTGAACCCGATCCTGGCCCCGAACTCCCGCAGCGAGCGGCCGGTGATGCGCAGGTCAAAGCCGGGCCCGTCGGAGCCGTACGTCGCGACGGAGCCATCCTTGCGGGTGTAGCTGAAGCTGTCCTTCTTGACGGGCATCGGGTAGATGCGGCTGGCGATCCCCAGCGATCCCAGCAGCTCCTGCACGCCGAGCAGCAGTTCCTCGGAGCGGCTGCCGAGGCCGACGTACCGGGTGCCGTTCGGCTGGCTGACCGCGCAGCCGTCGGCGTCGAACAGACCTTCCAGGAAGCCGACCATTGCCTCTTCGGGCGCCTCGAAGATTGCCTCGGGTACGCGCTTGGCGGGCGCGCGCCCCGATGAGACACCGAGGGCCCGGGTGAAGGCGATGAAGGCGTCCCTGGTCACCCGCAGCTGCACGGTGCCGTTGGCCTGGATGCTCGGCTTGGCCTCGAACCCGGTGATCTGGGTCAGCAGCTCCTGGTGCCTGATCAGGGCCTCGGCGCGGTCGTCCTCGCTGCCGTAGACCGTCACCGCGTTCTGATCGGTCACGCAGCCGTCACCGACCAGCCAGCCCAGGTAATGAGCCAGCTCATAGTCCCACTTCTCGGGCAGGCTGATCGCCTTGCGCGACCGGGCGGTCCGGGCGGCGGCCAGGGCGGCCGCGGGGATCCTGGCGTCGGCCGCGCTGCGCGGGGCGTGCTGCAGGGAGCGGACCACCTGGTCGGCGGCGGTCAGTTCCTCGGCGTGCATCCAGCCCCGGTTCGCGGTCCAGAGGCGATGGCCGGGCGTGCAGCGCAGCCGCGATCCGTCAGAGAACCGCAGCTCGAGGATCTCGTTGGTCCCGGTGACCATGTAGCGCGTCGGCGATGTGGCGGTAACCCGCTCCGCCGGCGCCGTGGCCGAGGTGACGTCATTGGTGTAAACGCCGAACCTCTCCCCCGCTGCCGCCCGCGCGACCAGCTCACCGATCCGGATCAGGCCCTGGTCCGTCACGACCCGCTGGTCAGCCGGGAAGCACGGGTTGCTGGCGGTGATGCGGCCCGATTCCGGGCAGGTGTGCCAGTCGTTTATTGTCCCGTCATACTGAATGCCGGGGTCGGCGCATTCCCAGGCGGCCTTGGCCATTTTCCCGAACAGTTCCCTGGCTTGGACTGTCCTCAGCGGCTCGCCGGTCGTGCGGGAGGCCAGGTCGAAGTCGGAGCCGGACTCGACGGCCCGCATGAACTCATCCGAGACCCGCACCGAGTTATTAGCGTTCTGGTACTGGACGCTGACGATGTCCTTGCCGCCGAGGTCCATGTCGAACCCGGCATCGCGCAGCACCCGGACCTTCTCTTCCTCGCGCGCCTTGGTCTCGATGAAGTCCTCGACGTCCGGGTGATCCACGTCCAGGACGACCATCTTCGCCGCGCGCCGGGTGGCGCCACCGGACTTGATGGTGCCGGCCGAGGCGTCGGCGCCGCGCATGAACGAGACCGGCCCGCTGGCCGTGCCGCCGGACGACAGGAGCTCCTGGCTGGAGCGAATCCGCGACAGGTTGACGCCGGCCCCGGACCCGCCCTTGAAGATCAGGCCCTCTTCCCGGTACCACTCCAGGATCGAGTCCATGGTGTCGTCGACCGCCAGGATGAAGCAGTTGTGCACCCGCACGTTCCCGGACAGGTACTCGCCGCTCTCGGTCTGGATGTCATAGACCTCCATCGTGCCGAGCCGCTCGACCCGGCTCACCGGCACCAGGCGGCGGTCCTGACCGCCCACATCCGGGTCCACGTGCAGGAGGAAATCGCCCGGCCGGATGAACCCGGCCACGGTGAACTCGCCGGTGTCCAGGTCGGTCGCGCGCCACACCAGGTGATCCGCCGTCGCGTCCAGTGCGTAGCCGGCGGCGGTGTGCAGCCGGAGCACCTCTTTCACGCCGTTGGCCTTGGTGGCCACGATCGTGGTCGTGCCGTGCGCGTCGTGCACCTTGGCGCCGACCGCATCGTCGTCGACCAGCCTGCCGATCGGGACCAGGCCCGCTGGCGTGCTCACCAGCGCGTCATAAGGCTGGCAGGCCGACACCTGCTGCGGCGAGGAGGTGCCGACGTTGAACCAGACCGGGGAGTTGAAGCTGAACACCTGGTGGACCAGCGCGTGGGTGAGCTCGTGCTCGAAGATCTCCGCGTCCTGCTCGGCCGCGAAGTAGCCGTGCTCGCGGCCCGCCGCGGTGTACGTGCCGACGACCCGGTCGACGAGCTGCTTGAGGCTCCACTCGCGCTGCGGGGTGCCGACCGCCCCGCGGAAGTACTTGGTGGTGACGATATTCGCGGCATTGACCGACCAGAAGTCGGGGAACTCCACGCCGTGCTGCTCGAAATTGACCGAGCCATCCCGCCAGTTGGTCATGACAACGTCGCGGCGCTCCCACGTGACCTCGTCATAAGGATGGACGCCTGCACGGGTGTAGATGCGACGCATGGTGAGGCCCTGGTCAGGACTCTTGCCATTCTGCGACGCTGCCCCGCTGGCCGTCTCGGTCATGTTTCCCCCTTCTTCCGGGATCCGCTGGATCCCCTTGCGGGCCTGCTCAGGCCCTCTCCCGATAGTTTTCGGCGTCCGCCCGGCTTAGCGGGCGGACAAGCGCTGCTCGCGCGGCTTGGCTGGCGAGCCTGGATCGGCCGGGGCGGCCGGCCCCGGCGGATTACCGCCGCCCGCCGAGCGCGGCGCGTCCCTGTTACCGGGAAGCCCCGCGTCGTCCTGGCTGAGCCGCCATTCCTCCAGGTGCTCAGCCCGGAGCGCGGAAATCTCGTCCTCGAAGTCGGCCAGCGACTGGAAGCTCCGGTAGACGGAGGCGAATCGCAGGTACGCGACCTCGTCCAGCTGGCGGAGCGGGCCGAGGATCGCCAGGCCCACCTCCTGCGAGGGGACCTCGCCGGAGCCCTTGGACCGGATCGCATCCTCGACCTGCTGGGCCAGCATGGCGAGCTGATCCTCGGTCACCGGCCGGCCCTGGCACGCCCGGCGGACGCCGCGGACGATCTTGTCCCGGTTGAAGGGCTCGGTCACTCCGCTGCGCTTGCCCACCATGAGGATGACAGTCTCCTGAGTGGTGAACCGGCGTCCGCACTCCTGGCACATCCTGCGGCGCCGGATGGCAGCGCCATCCTCGGCTGTCCGGCTGTCGATCACCCTGCTATCCGGATACCTGCAATACGGGCAGTACATGCGAATCACCCCCTTCACGACACTCGGACTTACCGTCCCTAAGCACAAGCTATAGGAAAACCACAGCCGTGTAACTACTAGATATTGTGGTCTACGACGAGCTGAAGCGCAACTGGTTCAGGCCGGCAGTCGAAGCCGCAGGTAGACGATCCGCCCCCTGGCCGGGGCAGCCGCGGATTCAGGCAAGCTCGCCGGCGTGTCGCGAAGCCCGCCGTGCTGGGCCCGCCGTGCTGGGCCCGCCCGTTCACCGGGGCCAGGCAGCCGGGCCTATTAGCCCTTCGGCACCCACAGCAGCTCCCCCGGATAGATGGCGCTGCCTCCCAGCGCATTCGCGCTGGCGATCTGCTGAATCACCAGGCGCGGATCGGCGCGCGGCTCGGCGGCCGCAGCGATGGACCACAGCGTCTGCCCCGGCTGCACGAGCACCCGGGTCATCCCCCGGTACCCCGCCCGCGACTCGCCGCCATTGGATGCCAGCGCCCCGCCGGGCGCCGTGAGCAGCAGCACCAGCATCGCCGCCCCGGCCGCCAGCGCGACAACCAGGCTGCCAGCCACCAGGCGACCGCGCCGGGTGAGGCGCACCGGCCTTGCCTGCCGGCCGGCCTGATCGGCACCGTGCCCGGCCGGCCTGGCACCGGCGATTCCAGCACCGCTCCGGGTCGGCCGTCCTGGCTGCCGGCTGCTGGCCAGCCGCGGAGTCGGCCGCGCACCCGCACGCTCGCGCGGGGACACCGCAGCTGGCCCGGCCGCAGCGCGGGCCCCTCCCCTGGCGACCGGGACGGCCCGGATGACCCGCACCGGGGCACTCCGGGCCCCCGGTGCACGCCCGGCCCCCGGCACAGCCCCGGACCTCTGCGCAGCCCCGGACCTCTGCGCAGCCCCAGACCTCTGCGCAGCCCCAGACCTCTGCGCAGCCCCGGCGCCGGGCACCGCTCCCGCACGCGGCGTGGGCACTACCAGCAGAATCGGCCTTCGCGGACCGGCGGCCTGCCGGTCCGCCTCGGCCATGTCGCGCACTCCCGCACCGCTCAGCGCACTCATCCCCGATCGCCTCCCGCCGAATGCCCGTTCGATCGCATCTCTGTTCTATCGTATCTCCGTTCGATCGAACGGAGATACGATAGAGTCCTATCGCAGGGCTCCGACATTTTCGTCATTCGTCGAACAGATGTTTGAGATCCGCGATCAGAACCGTTAGCGTCGGCATCGAACACAACCACGAGATCCGGAGGCCCGATAATGAACGACCGGACCGGCGACGGAGCGACACGGGGGGCCTCGGCTGTCAGTAGCGACGCGCGCCCCGAGGGCGAGACCGACCGCCACCGCAGCGAGAGACCGCGGGGAAAGCCTGGCAGGAAGCCGAAGGGCAGCGTCCCCGTCATCGTGGCAGACCTTCCCGACAAGCCTGATCCTGATCACGTGCTCACCTGGCGCCAGCGCAAGGTGCTCCAGGTCATCCGCGAGTCAGTTCAGCGCCGCGGTTATCCGCCGTCGATGCGGGAGATCGGCGAGGCCGTCGGCCTGACGAGCACGTCCAGCGTGTCGTACCAGCTTTCGACCTTGCAGAACAAGGGCTACCTGCGCCGCGACGCTGGCCGGCCGCGGACGGTCGAGGTCCGGCTGCCCGGACACCCAGCCGTTCGCCCCGAGCCTGAGCAGGGACTCGACGAGAACGTCCCGATGGACATCGCCTCGCAGGAGGCGGCCTACGTTCCGCTGGTGGGCCGGATCGCGGCTGGCGGCCCGATCCTGGCCGAGCAGGCGATCGAGGACATCTTCCCGCTGCCCCGGCAGATCGTCGGTGAGGGCAACCTGTTCCTGCTGAAGGTCGTCGGTGACTCGATGATCAACGCGGCCATCGCCGACGGCGACTGGGTCGTCGTACGGCAGCAGCCAGTCGCCGAGAACAGTGACATCGTCGCCGCGATGATTGACGGCGAGGCCACGGTGAAGACCTTCAAGCGCTCCGGCGACCACGTCTGGCTGATGCCGCACAACCCGGCTTACACCCCGATTCCGGGCGACGAGGCCGAGATACTCGGCCGCGTGGTGGCCGTGCTGCGCCGGGTCTGACGGCTACCGCCCCGGCTGAGCCGCGACCACGTCGCGCCGTCAGGAATCGCCGGTCCGTGCCAGGCCGAGGCCTCGGCTTTAACAGCCTGCCCGCCACGGGCAGCGACGGAGGCCGCGCACTCCTGAGATGCGCGCGAGAGCCAAAGGGCCAGGCTGACTTTCCTGGAGGCGCCAAGCCGGGTCCTGGACACGCGGTCAGCGTCCGGGCTGAGCGCCTGCTGGTGGCACTCAGCCGGATCCGCCGGAAAGACTCGCTGATCTTGACCTGACCGGGTCCGGCGCCGCTGGCCCGTGATCACCGGCACCGTGATCACTGGTACCGGATCAGCAGCACTGGCCGAGACCGGCCGCGAATGAGGGCCTGGACGGCGCGATTGCCTCCGGACTTACTCAGGAACGATGTTGACCAGCTTGGGCGGGCGCACGATGACGGTGCGCACGCCGCGGCCGTCCAGCGCCCGCTGCACCCCCGGTGCCGCCCGGGCCAGCTCGCGCAGCTCGTCCTCGCCGATGCCGGTGGGCACCTCCAGCCGGTCCCGCACCTTGCCGTTCACCTGGACGACGCAGGTCACCGTGTCCTGCTCCAGCAGCGCGGGCTCGACCGCCGGCCAGCCCGCCATCGCCACCGTCGGCTGGTGGCCCAGCACCTGCCAGCACTCCTCCGCCGTGTAGGGAGCGAACAGCGACAGCAGGATGGCCAGCGTCTCCGCGGCCTCCCGGACGGCCGGATCACTGGCCCCCGGCCCGGCGTCGATAGCCCGGCGGGCCGCGCTGACCAGCTCCATCAGCCGCGCCACCGCGACGTTCAGCCGGGTCGCCTCCACCAGCCTGGTTACCTCATCGATGGTCCGGTGCGTGACCCGCCGCAGCCCGACCTCGCCCGCGCTGGCCGGGCCGGTCACCTCGGTGCCGACATCGGCGGCGACCCGCATCACCCGGCCCAGGAACTTCACCATCGATTCCGGCCGCATGTCGGCCCAGTCGATGTCGTCCTCGGGCGGGCTCGCGAAGATCATCGTCAGCCGGATCGCGTCCACGCCGTGCTCGGCCAGCTGAGCGCCCAGGTCCACGCCGTTGCCCAGTGACTTGGACATGGCCTTGCCATGGTTGATCACCTGGCCCTGGTTCACCAGCCGGGTGAACGGCTCGGTGAAGTCCAGCATCTGCATGTCATTCAGGACCTTGGTGAAGAACCTGCTGTAGAGCAGGTGCAGGATCGCGTGCTCGACGCCGCCCACATACAGGTCGACCGGGCACCACCGGCGGACCGCGTCGACCTCGAACGGGCCGTGCTCGAACTGCGGCGAGCAGTAGCGCAGGAAGTACCAGGACGAGTCGACGAACGTGTCCATCGTGTCGGTGTCGCGCCGGGCCGGGCCGCCGCACTTGGGGCACTCGGTGTTCACCCAGTCCTCGGCCGCCGCCAGCGGCGATACGCCATGCGGTGCCAGGTCCGCGCCGCGCAGGTCCGGCAGCCGGACCGGCAGCCGGTCGTCGGGTACCGGGACCTCGCCGCAGTCCTCACAGTAGACGATCGGGATGGGCGCGCCCCAGAAGCGCTGCCGGGAGACCAGCCAGTCGCGCAGCCGGTAGCTGACCGCGGCCCGGCCCAGCCCGCGCTCGGCCAGGATCTCGGTGATCCGGGCGATGGCCTCGTTCTTGGCCAGCCCGTCCAGCGGGCCGGAGTTGACCATCGCCCCGTCGCCGAAGGTGGCCACGCCGGTCAGCGTCGGATCCGGCATCCCGGTGTCCACCACTTCCCAGATCGGCAGGCCGAACTTGCGGGCGAAGTCCAGGTCGCGCTGGTCGTGCGCGGGCACCGCCATGATCGCGCCGGTGCCGTAGTCGGGCAGCACGTAGTCGGCCGCCCAGACCGGTATCCGCTCCCCGTTGACGGGGTTGATGGCCTGCCGGCCCAGGAAGACGCCGGTCTTGTCCCGCTCGGTCGACTGGCGCTCGATGTCGGTCAGCTTCCGCACCTCGTCGACGTAGCGGCGCAGCTCGTCGCGATGCTCATCGGTGACCAGTTCCTCGGCCAGCGGCGAGTCCGCCGCCACGACGAAGAATGTCGCCCCGTACAGGGTGTCCGGGCGGGTGGTGAAGACGGTGACCGGGTCCTCCCGGCCCTCGATCACGAACTGCACCTCGGCGCCCTCGCTGCGGCCGATCCAGTTGCGCTGCATCAGCAGCACCCGGTCCGGCCACTTTCCCTCCAGCGGGGCCATGTCGGCCAGCAGGCGGTCCGCGTACTCTGTGATCTTGAAGTACCACTGGGTCAGCACCCGGCGGATGACCTCAGCGCCGCAGCGCTCGCACCTGCCGTTGATGACCTGCTCGTTGGCCAGTACGGTCTGGTCCACCGGGCACCAGTTGACGTAGCCGTCGCCGCGGTAGGCCAGGCCCCGCTCATACAGGCGCAGGAACAGCCACTGGGTCCAGCGGTAGTAGTCCGGGTCGCAGGTCTGCAGCCGACGCGACCAGTCGAAGGACACCGCGTACCGGCGGAACGAGGCTGCCTGGGTCTCGATGTTCTTGTGGGTCCAGTCGGCCGGATGGGTGTTGTTACGGATCGCCGCGTTCTCGGCAGGCAGCCCGAAGGCATCCCAGCCGATCGGGTGCAGCACGTTGTGCCCGCGCTGGAAGTAGTACCGCGCCATCGCGTCGCCGACCGCGTACGCCTCGGCATGACCCATGTGCAGGTCACCCGACGGGTACGGGAACATGTCGAGCACATAGGTGCGCGGCCGGGGGTCGGCCGGATCATCGCTGGCCCGGAACGGGTCCAGGGCTGCCCAGCGGTCCTGCCACTTCTCCTGGATGGCGCGCGGGTCGTACTGCGACGCCCGATCCGCGCTGTCAGCGGCTGTCATGACTCCTCGCGAGATGGTGAGATCCGGCTAGGCCGTGTCTGGCCTTCCTGCTCCAAGCAAAATGCCCCTCGATCACGAGGGGCAGCCGCGCCACGACAGGACAGTGGCGCGGCTATGTAAGGAGCAGCCGACCGAAGCGCACGCAGCCAGGATAGCGCACGGAGGCTGCGCTGGGCGGCGACTGGGGATGCACGGACCGCACAGCACGGGCAGCGGGATCGCGAGCGCGGCCGGGCCCGCGGCGCGGCATGGCGCCCACATGCACGGAAAAAGGCTATCTTGCAATCCGGCAATGCCATCAGCTATGAAAAAGTGAGCATTCTGATTTCCATCTTGACCGCCGCCGGGGCACCGCCAATAATGGCCTGACACCCAGCTCGGGCGGACGCATCTCACTGCCCGCCGCAGGCCGGGGCAGGTCGGGTCGGCTCGGAGCAGAACAGGGCTGAGCTGGGCAGGTGGCATATTTCAGGGCTGGGTGGGGCCCTGCGGTGGCAGATCTTCTTTTCGGGGGAAGAATGGACATTCTGGCGTGCGCAGAATTCTCGCGCCGAATTCACGGATATAGCTGCGCGCAGGCACGTGCTGACACCATCACCCCTGAGGCATGCCATAACGGCCGCGAATACGCAGCGGCCCGCTCGGCGTGGTCCTGCCGTGGCTGAGGTCCTGCCGCACGTGACCTCGGCATCGTCAATCGCCATCGTCGGGCTGGCCTGCCGGTTCCCGGATGCCGATGATCCGGCCGGGCTGCTCGACGCGGTCCTGACCGGCCGGCGCGCCTTCCGTCGGCTGCCGCCCGGCCGGCTGGAGCTGAGCGGCCCGGCTGCCGCAGCCGCCCCGGCTGACCTGGCCGCCGCCGGCCTGGCGACCACGGCCAGGGCCGCGCTGATCGAGGGGTGGCGGTTCGACCGGGACGCGTTCCGGATCCCGTCCCCCGCCTACGCAGCCGACCCCGCTTACCTCCTGGCCCTCGAAACGGCCGCCAGGGCGCTGGCCGCCGCCGGATTCCCCGGCGGCATCGGCCTGGACAGGGACCGGATCGGCATCATCATCGGCCATGCCCCGGTCAGCGGCTACCTGGTGGGCAGCCCGGCCAGCACGGGCGCCCTGCGCAGCACGGGCGCCCTGCGCGGCACCGTGAGCCCCGGCACGCTCGGCGGCAGGCTGCTCAGCAGCACTCCGGGCCGTCCCGGCCGGGACACCCCGGACGATGACCGGCGCAACGGCCGCAGCCTGGCTGACACGCTCTACGGCCCCATCGCGGCGCGGATCAGCAGCTATTTCGGCTTCCGCGGCGGCGGGCACTGCGTGGACGGCGGCAGCGCGTCGGCGCTGCAGGCGGTCACGTCCGCGTGCGCCGCGCTGCTGGCCGGCGATATGGACGTCGTCCTGGCCGGCGGCGTCAACGTCAGTCTGGGCCACGCCTGGGCCGGCCGGCGCAGCCAGCCAGGGTCAGCCGCGGCCGGGCCGGCTGGCGGCGAACGATCGGTGCGGATTTACGACGAGAGCCCGACCGGAAACCTGCCCGGCGAGGGCTGCGGCGTGATCGTGCTGATGCGGACGGCCGATGCGCGAGCGGCCGGCCTGCCGGTTTACGCCGAGATCATCGGCACGGGAAGCTCGGCGGGCTCGGCCGAGAACAGCGTGTCCTCCGATGCGGGCAGCCAGCTGCTCGCCCTGAGCCGGGCCTACGAGCGAGCCGGCGTCGATCCCGCGGACATCCAACTCATCGAGGGCAGCGGCACCGCCCTGGCCGCGGCCGACGAAGCCGAGCTGACCGCGCTCGGAATGCTGCGCAGGCACGCGCGCCGCCAGGCGGCACTGGGGTCCATCACGGCCAACATCGGCCACGCGAATGCCGCCGCCGGCGCGGCCGGGCTGATCAAGGTCGTGCTCGCGCTCGGCTGCGGCATCGTGCCGCCCACGACCGGCGTCGGGCGGCCCCATCTGCTGCTGCGCGACGGGGATGCGAACCTGCAGCTGCCGGATACGGCCGCGGAATGGCCTGGCGGCCACCGGCTCGCCGGGGTGAGCGCCATGGGCGCGGGCGGGATCAACGTGCATCTCGTGCTCCGGAACGAGCCCGGCGCCGGGTCCCGGCCGGACCGGCTGCTCCGGGTGCTCCCCAGGCCGGGCAGGCCCGAGCCTGGCGCCCGGCCGCTGGCCAGCTGCCGGGTCGGTGAGGGCGCCGCCCGGCCGGCCGCCTACCTGCTGCACGCGCCGGACCGGCGCCAGCTCGCGGGCCGGCTGGCCAGGGTCGCCGAGCTGGCTGGCTGGCTGTCCGATGCGGAAATGCACGACCTCGCCTGCCAGCTCGCGAGGGACGCGATGACGCAGGGCCCGGTCCGGGCCGGGATCGTCGCGGCCCGGCAGGAGGAGCTGGCTCGCCAGGCGAGAACAGCCAGCTCGCTGCTGCCTGGCCTGGGCGACGGCGTGCTGGCCGGCCGGCCGGGCGTTTTCGCGGCAGACGGCGCCGATGGCCGGGTCACGCTGCTGTTCTCGGACACGGCCGCGGCAGCCGCGGCACCTGCGCCGACGACGCCTGCGCTCGCGACGGCCGAGCTCACCAGGACTGCAGCTCGCCAGGACTGAGCTCGCCAGGACCAGGCTCACGACGACTGGGGTCGCGATCCGGCAGCCGGCCCGCGGCCGGCGATCCCGCGCGGCCGTGGCGGGTGAGCCCGATCCGACCGGCCACGGAACCGGCGGTCCGCCATGGCCGGCCGGGCTCGGCGCCGCGCTGGACGCGCTGCGATGGCTCGAATCACTCGATGTGCACGCCACCGCCGGGGTCGGTCACGGCTTCGGCGAGATCGCCGGACTGATCTGGGCCGGCGTACTGAGCGAAGAGGATGCCGCGGAACTGGCAGCGCTGCGGGCCGAGCTGCTGCGCGGGCCGGTCGCGACGAGGTCCGGCAACGGCAGGCACGCGGGACGCCATCACGCACGCGCCGTGGCTGATGCCCTGCCCCGCGATGAGCGTGCCCTGCTCCGCGCGGCGACCGCGCACCTGCGCTTCGGGCCGCCGCGCCGCCGCCTCATCTCCGCCAGCACCGGCACCGAGCTCGCCAGTGCCGACCAGGTGATCGACGAGATCTGCGCCGGGCTGGCCGGCGCAGGACGGCTGGCTGATGCGCTCGGCATCGCAGCCGTGGGCGCCACCTTGCTGCTCGAGGCCGGGCCGCCCGGCCTGCTGGCGGCTGCGGCCGCCGGCCGCAGCCGCGTGCCGGCCATCAGCGCAGGCTCGGGACACGGGACGACCGAGACCGGGCCGGGTGCCGAGAGCGCGGCCCTGGCTGCGGCCGCATTGTTCGCGGCCGGGGCTCTCGGCCAGCCGCGGGCACTGCAGGCGGGGCAGCCGTCCCGCCCGATGGACATCTGGCGGGAGCGGATCTTCATCGCTGGTCCGCGGCCGGCCGGACAGGACGACCCGCCGGGCCTGCCGGCTGCCGGGCCGGTCACCGCGCAGCCGGGCACGCGTGCTTCCGCCGGGACAGATCCGCAGCCCAGCAGTGTCGCCGGGCTGCGGGCCCTGATGGAGTCAGCCGGCCGGCGACCAGCCCGGAGCCGGACCTGCGGGCCGCCAGCCAGGGCCCGCGCGAGCCGACTGCCCGTCCGGGGCAGCGTCAGCCGGCTGCCCGGTCAGGCCAGCGCCGGCAGCGGCCGGCCAGGCGCAGGTCGCCAGGCTTCCCGGCCCGGAACGGGACCGCCGCGGATCCGATGGCGCGCGGCCGGCCTGGCCGGGCGCGGCGGACTCGGTGGCCGGCGCCGGGCCATGGGTGCGCTGCTTTGCCGAGCAGCTGCGCGACCCGGTCCGGCCGGTCCGCCATACCGACGACGGGCCCTGGCAGATCCGCGCGGCCGCCAGCAACCCGTTCGGCATGGATGTCGGGGAGCTGTTCCGCGACGACGCGGCAGCGCGCAGGACGCTTGCGATCGCGGGCGACCCGGCCGACGCCGGGGCCTGCGAGGAGGCCCTAAGAGCGGCCCGCGACGCGATCCGCACGGGGCTGCTGGTGGTGATCACGCCCAGCGCCGGGCATGACGGACTCTGGGCGACCCTGCACGCCGAGCATCCGGCGCTGGGCATCACCGTGCTGCGGGCACCGGCCACTCCCGCCGGGCTGCGCTCCGCCGCCCGGCTCGCCGATGCCGAGCCGGGTCAGTTCCGGCAGCTGGTCATCGACGCCGCGGGCCGGGCGCATGAGCCGGTCATGAGCGCGATCGCCGTCCCGTCCGGCGGCCACTTTCCGCTGGGCCCCGAGGATGTCGTCCTGGTGACCCGGCAGGCAGGCGGCGCGGGGCTGGCCTTCGCCCAGGTCCTGGCGCTGTCCGGGGCGCCCGTCGCCGTCATCGGCCGCGAGCCGCAGGACGCGGACACCGAGGTAGTCGCCGGGCTCGAGCAGCTGCGTTCCGCGGGTGCCCGGGTCGCCTACGAGGTCGTGGACGTGACCGATCCGGCAGCGCTGACGGCTGCGGTGCGGCGGGTCGAGCACCGGCTCGGGCCGGTCACCGCGCTGGGGCACGCGGTCGGGACGCCCCCCGCGCTGCCGATCAGCGAGCTGACCGAGTCGGCCCTCCGCGGCCACCTGGCCGAGCAGGATGCCGTGCTGCGGCAGCTGCTGAACTCGGTCACGCCCGGCCGGCTGCGGCTGATCGCGACATTCGGCTCGGTGGCCGCCAGATACGGCCTGCCCGGCGGCGGCATGCTGGCCGCGGCCAGCGCGGTGCTGGCCGAGCAGGCTGAGCGAGCGGCCGCCGCTGCCCCGGGCTGCCGGTCGCTGCACGTTGACTGGCCCGGATGGCCGGGCACCGAGGCAGGCCGGCGCCGCGGCGCGGCAGGCGGCCTCACCGCGGACGGCCTCGCCGCCGCCGGCCTGGAGCCGGTCAGCGTCAGCGCCGGGTCCCGGTTGCTGCTGAAGCTGCTGTCCGCGCCCGATGCCCCCGCCAGGCTGGCCGTGCACGGCCGGGTCGGCATTCCGGCGCCCGACCTCATCGGCGCGCCGTCAGGTCCGGCGACGGCCTTCAGGTTCGTGGACCAGGTCGTCGTGCACTACCCGGGCATCGAGCTTGTCTGCCAGGCGCGGCTGTCCTTGCGTACCGATCCCTACCTGGCTGACTACCGGATCGACGGCATTCCGGTGCTGCCGCCGGTGATGGCCCTGGAGGCACTCGCTCAGGCGGCATCCGTGCTGGCCGGGCGGCCGGTGCGGCGGGCGGCGCGGGTCTGCGCGGACGCGCCGGTCGTGCTGCCCGACGGATCCGGGGACAGCCACGCGCTGATCCGCATCTGCGCGCTGCGCGAGGGCGACACCGTCACCGCCGTCTTGCGCTGTGAGGACAGCGGGTTCGGCGCGGACCACGCACGCGCGGAGTTCCGCATCGATGCCGAGGAAACGGCAACGGCGACGGCCAGCCCGGCGGACGGCACCCTGCTCGTGACGGCGCTCTCACCTGGCCAGTCCGGGCTGGCGGACGGCGCAGAACTGTACGGCTCCAGTTGCTTCCAGTCGGGCCGGTTCCGGCGGGTGGCGATCCTGCCCGAGGTGTCATCGCTGTCCTGCCGGGCACTGGCCCGCGGCGCTGACGACCAGCCATGGTTCGCTGCCGAGGGCGCGGCCGCCGAGCTGGTGCTGGGCAGCCCGGGACTGAACGATGCGTCCCTGCACATGCTGCAGGCCTGCCTCCCGCACCGGCGGCTCGTCCTGGACGGCTGCGAGTCGGTCACCTTCAGCGGCCGCGTCGCGGATGGCGCGGTGGAGATCCGCGCTACCGCCGCCGCGAGCCGCACGCCGGGCGCCGGGGACGTGCCCGCCGGCGGCCCGCCGGCGCCGCCGGCAGGCCAGCCCGGCCAGGTTGGCGCGCAAGCGGCCGGACCGGCGGCAGCCGCGGCAGCAGCCCTGGTGCTGGCCGAGACCGCGGCCGGGCCCGGCGATGGCGGTCACGCTCCCGCCCAGGCGGCCGTGATCCCGGCCCAGCGTCCCGCGGCTGGCCCGGCGCGGCCGGCTGATCCGGCCCGCGCTGGTGCGGCCGGCCCGCTGTGGGACATCGAGGCCGTGGATGCCAGCGGCCAGAGCCTGGTTCACTGGCGCGGGGTGCGGATGCGGGATGCCGGGCCGCTGCCCCGCAATGCCGCGTGGCCGCCGTCGCTGCTCTCGGTTTACCTCGGGCACGGCGCGCGGGCGCTCGGCCTTGATCCTGGCCTCACCGTCAGCGTCCAGTGCGGTCAGCCCGATGACCGCAGGCTGGCCGGCGGCAGGCCCGGTGACTCGCGGGCCAGAGCCATCACGCTGCCGTCCCAGCGCCAGCCGCCCGGCGCGGCTGCGGCCCGGCCATCCGCGGGACCGGCCCGCCGCACCGCCACCGCCGACAGCGCTGGCCAGCTGGCCGGATTCACGCTGACCGCGGCGTCCGATGCCGCCGTGGCCTGCGGCTGGGCGGTAGCGGAAGCGGACCAGGGGGTCCAGGCGGTGGCCGGCCCCGGGCTGGCCACCGCTTACGGCCAGCTGCGGCAGCTGGCCGGCGAGCCACCTGCCGCGTCGGCGGCCCGGCTGCGTGCCATCTCCGGCTGCCTGTCCACGGCCGGGGCACCGGCCGGCTGCCCGGTTGGCGTCGAGCGGGTCGCCAGTGAAGGGTGGGTGCTGCTGGATGCCGGCGGCGCCAGTATCGCCAGCGTGATCGTCGAGCTCAGCGGCGTGTCCGGCCCGGTGGCGGTGGCGGTGCTCACCGGCGTCCCGCGCGCCGGCGGCGGCGGCCGGTCAGGCCGGGACCGGCGGCGGGGCCGCGTGCGCGGCTTCCGGGCCAGCACCAGGTCCTGAGCCCGCCCGGCGACGGACGGTCTGCTAGCGCCCCGGCGGCCGGCCCTGCTGCGCCGCGCCCGGCCCGGACGGCCCGGAACGCCGGCGCCGGACCGTCCTGCGCCGCGCCCCCGGCCCGGACGGTTCTGAAGCGCGCCCGCGCCGGACCGTGCTGCGCCGCCCCGGCCCGGACGGTCATCAAGGCGCCGGCCCGGACGGTCCGGAGCGCTTTGGCGGCAGAGGCGGCGGATGCCCCAGTCTGTCACTATGGAGACCGAACGGAGTTCTGGCCGGAAGGCGGCCGATGTGACCACACTCCCTGCCGCACCGTCGAGCGACGGCGGCGCCGTCGAGGAGATAGTCCGGTACGTCTCGCCCGTCATCTGGATGCGGCGCTCGGTGACCAGGGACTGCACGGTGAACGGGCACGATTACCGTGCGGGTGACAAGGCCGTGCTCTTCTACTGGTCGGCCAACCGGGACGAGTCAGTGTTCGCCGCGCCGGAGCGGTTCGACATCACTCGCTCTCCCAATCTGCACGTCGGGTTCGGCGGTGCCGGACCGCACTTCTGCCTGGGCGCGCACCTGGCCAGGCGTGAGATCAGCGTGATGCTGCGGGAATTGCTGCGGCGGGCGCCCCGGATCCGGGCGGCCGGGCCGCCGGACCGGCTGCTGTCCAGTTTCATCAATGGGGTCAAGCACCTGCCCTGCGAGATCGACTAGCCAGGCCGCCTGAACGACGCCGGCTAGCCGGCCGAGCGGCACCCGCGAGGCCCTGCGACGCGCCCGGAAGCGGGCCTGGCTCAGGCAGTTTCGCCCGGCCTGCCGGGCTCGCCGCACCCGCCCTGACCTCAATCTTGTAACCAGCTGTAATCGCTGATGTACAGCGTGTATAACTGGAGACCCACGCGGCGCTCACGGCCCGGCTTGCCGGGCCCGGGGGAGGGCATCGCGAGGGTGCGGGGGAAGCCGTAAGTCGCGGAGGGGGACCTTCGTCCGGGGGCGCTTGATCCCGGACGGGATCGCCCGGCTGCCTGCCGCCCAGGCCCAGCAATGGCCAGCGGCGGCAGCACGGACGAGGGTCGCGGCGAGCGGAGGGGGATCTTCGCCCTGCGGGCGGCGCCACCCGGGGGCGTGGCGCCGCCCGCAGGCGGAGGCCGCCCGCACAAGAGGGCCGCCCGCACAAGGGGGCCGCCCGCACAAGCAGGCCGTCTGCCGCCGGCTCGCGGGCCATCGCGCGGCCGCTCCCCCGCTCAGCTGGCCCCGCTCAGCCAGTCAGCCGGCTGATCTGCCCCGCGAGCGCGAAGTCCGCGGCGGTGAGGCCGCCGGCCGCGTGGGTCGACAGCGTCAGTCCCACCTTGTCCCACTGGATCGTGATATCGGGATGATGGTTGGCGGCCTCGGCCAGGTACGCGACCGCGCCGACGTAGAGCAGCGAGTCGCGGAAGTCAGCGCGAGTAGTCGTGTAGCGGATGCTGTCGCCCTCGCGCACCCAGTCGGGCAGCCCGGCCAGCCGGGCAGTGATCTCATCATCGGTGAGCAGTTGCATCTCTCCCGCCTATCACATCCGGGCCGGCGCCGCGAGCGGCCGGCGCCGCGGCGCCGCGAGCGGCCGGGCCGGCGCCGCGAGCGGCCGGGCCGCTGCGGGCAGCAGCTGACGCCGGGAAGACCGGGTGCTCCCTCCCCCGGCCGCCGTCCCGGTAGGCTGGCCACCGCCGCCTGCGTGGCAGCGGGCCCGACCGGTCCGATGTGCGTGCCCGACCGGACCCTGCCTGGCCCTCTGGAGTGCTCACCGTGACAGATTCCGCAGTTCGCTCCCCCCGCCGTACCCCGCTGACCGGCGTGCACGAGCGCCTTGGCGCCGCCCTGACTGACTTCGCTGGGTGGCAGATGCCACTTCGGTACGGCAGCGAGACGGCCGAGCACACCGCGGTCCGGTCCGCCGCCGGCCTTTTCGACCTCTCCCACATGGGCGAGCTGTTCGTGACCGGGCCGCAGGCCGCGGCCGCGCTCGATTACGCGCTGGTCGGGAACCTCTCGGCACTGCAGCCAGGCCGGGCCCGCTACACAATGATCTGCGCCGCGGACGGCGGCGTCCTCGATGACCTGATCGTGTACCGGCTCGCCGACGGGGAGTTCCTCGTGGTGGCCAACGCCGCGAACGCCGGGACGGTGTTCGCCGAGCTCACCCGGCGGGCTGAGGGCTATCAGGCCGCAGTCGACGATCGGACCGCTGACTACGCGCTGATCGCCATCCAGGGCCCGCGGGCAGCCGCCATTCTCGCGCCGCTGACGAGCGCAGACCTCGGCCAGGTGAAGTACTACGCCAGTTACCCGGCCAGCGTGGCGGGCCGGGAGACGCTGCTCGCCCGCACCGGCTACACCGGCGAGGACGGCTTCGAGCTCTTCGCCAGGTCCGCCGACGCCGAGCACCTCTGGACCGCCCTGAGCGCAGCCGGCCAGGATCACGGGCTGATCCCGGCCGGCCTGGCCGCCCGCGACACGCTGCGGCTAGAGGCCGGGATGCCGCTCTACGGCAACGAGCTCGGCCCGGACCTCACGCCGTATGACGCTGGCCTCGGGCGGGTGGTCCGGCTGGACAAGGCAGGTGACTTCGTCGGCCGGGAGGCGCTTGCGCAGCGCGCGGACTCGCCGCCGGCCCGGCAGCTCGCCGGGCTCGAGGGCCAGTCACGGCGGGTGCCCAGGCACGGCTACGCGGTGCTGTGGGACGGGGAGCCGTGCGGGAGCGTCACCAGCGGCGCGCCGTCGCCGACCCTCGGCGTCCCGATCGCGATGGCCTACGTCCGGCCGGATGTGGCCCGCGCGGCAGCCAGCGGCGAGGCCGGCCGGGCCGGCCAGCTGGCCATCGATATCAGGGGGCGCGCCGAGCCGGCCAGACTGGTGCCGCTGCCGTTCTACCGCCGCCCGGCCTGACCGGCCGGCGCGGATACCCACGACCCGAAGGCAACGAGGAGAGGCGATCATGAGCGTTCCCGAGGAGCTGCACTACACGCCCGAGCACGAGTGGGTGGCGCTCAGCGGCACCAGTGCGTCCGTCGGCATCACCGACCACGCGCAGCGCCAGCTCGGTGACGTCGTCTATGTCTCCGTGCCCGCTCCCGGCACCAAGGTCACGGCCGGCGAGCCGTGCGGGGAGATCGAGTCGACCAAGTCCGTCAGTGACATCTACTCGCCGGTCGACGGCGAGGTCAGCGAGGTCAATCCGGAGATCGATGACGACCCGGGCCTGGTGAACTCCGACCCGTACGGGGCTGGCTGGCTCTTCAAGGTTGCCCTGGACGGGAACGGCGACGAGCAGCCGGGCCTGCTGACGGCGGCGGAGTACGCGGCGCTGACCGAGGAGAGCGAATGACGCCCCGGGGCCGCGCCGCCGCGCCCGGCAGCTGATGCAGTCCGTGCCGCCGCGGCTGGGCAGCCGGACGGACAGCCGGACGGACAGCGCCGGGCGCACCGCCACCGCCGGCGATCTGGCCCGCTATAACGCCGCGACGGCGGCCCTCGAGCCGCCGTTCGCCGTCGTCGACCTGGCCGCGCTGCGGGCCAACGCGTCCGCCATGACGGCGCGGGCGGCCGGCAAGCCGATCCGGCTGGCCAGCAAGTCCGTCCGGTGCCGCGAGCTCATCGCCATGGTGCTGGGGCTCGGCGGCTTCCGGGGCATCCTGGCCTACACCCTGCCGGAGGCGCTCTGGCTGGCGGCCACCGGGACCAGCGATGACATCGTGGTGGCCTACCCGACCGCGGACCGGTCCGCGCTGGCCCGGCTGGCCGCCGATCCGGCAGCTGCCGCCGCCATCACCGTCATGGTGGACTGCCGCGAGCACCTCGACCTGATCGAGCGGGCCGCGGAGACGGCAGCGCGCCCGCAGCCGGTGCGCGTGAGCATCGACATCGACGCCGGCTTCCTGGCGCTGGGCGGCCTGCTCCGGGCCGGGGCCCGGCGCTCCCCCGTCCGCACTCCGGCCGATGCCGCCGCGCTGGCGGTCGCCATCGTGGCCCGGCCGGGCCTGCGGCTGGCGGGACTGATGGCCTACGAGGCCCAGATCGCCGGCGTGGGTGACAACCCGCCGGGACGGCCGCTCTACGGCCAGGCGGTCCGGTACCTGCAGCGGAAATCGGCGGCCGAGCTGGCGGTCCGCCGCGCCGCCATCGTGGCGGCCGTCCGCGCGGTGGCGCCGCTGGAATTCGTCAATGGCGGCGGCACCGGCTCGCTCGAGCGGACGGCGGCCGAGCCCGCGGTGACCGAGCTCGGGGCCGGGTCCGGGCTCTATCACCCGCGGCTGTTCGACGGCTACCGCGGCTTTTCCGGGCGGCCGGCCGCGCTGTTCGCGCTGCCTGTCGTGCGGCGGCCGGGACCGGGCGTGGTCACCGCGCTCGGCGGCGGCTACCTGGCCTCCGGGGCCGGGAACCGCAGCAGGCTGCCCGCTCCCTACCGGCCGGCCGGACTGCGGCTGGACCGCCAGGAAGGCGCGGGCGAGGTGCAGACGCCGCTGCTCGGGCCGGCCGCGGACGGGCTCAGGATCGGCGACCGCGTCTGGCTGCGGCACGCCAAGGCAGGCGAGCTGTGCGAGCGATTCGGCGAGCTGCACCTGATCGACGGGGATGCCGTGACCGCCGTCGTGCCCACCTACCGGGGCGAGGGGAAGGCGTTCCTGTGAGGACACGCCTGCCTGGCCGGGCGGGCAGGCAATGCCGCCCAGACCGAGCGGGGCAGGCCGTCTGCTAGCCAGGGAGTGCCGGCCCGGGCGCCGGTGCTAGTGGCGGCGGCGGCCCCAGATCCGGTAGATCGTGATGCTGACCAGCGCCAGGCCAGCCGCGGCGGCGGCGAGCTGGACCTCGGGCCGGGAGAGCTGCTCGGCGGCGCGCTCGCGCAGCTTGCGCATGTTATTGGCGGGACTCACCCGCTCGGCCAGCGCGTCGATGGTGCGTGCCAGGTTCTCCCTGGTCCGGTCGATCTCCGCGACCAGGGCGTCGGGATCGCGCCTGATCACCGAGCCATCGACGGCAGCCCCGTGTACCTCGACCGCGCTCGCCGGATTCGCCATCTGACGCACCCTCTCCGGGCCTCCCCGCGGCCCCTGCCCCGCCGGCCCTTGCCCCGCGGCTCCTGCCTAGTGTCCCAGGCTCTCCCGCCGACTGCACGGCCGGCCCGCCCTCTCGTGATCATTGGCCTGCCTGCTGCCCGGCCGCTGGCCGGGCAGCAGGCGGGCGGCTCCGGCACGCTGCCGCGCCGCAGCCGCCCGCCGCAGGCACGCCGCCTAGGCCGAGCTGGCCAGCCTGTGCGCTGCCCGGATGATCAGCTGGCAGGCAGCGATCTGCGGGCCGGCGAACCGGATCCGGGCGTCGCTGAACGCCGCTGCCTCCAGCTCGCCCTTGATCTTGCCGGCCAGGGCGTCCCTGGCGACCTCCAGGGCCCGCAGCGCCCTGTCGGTGCTCAGGTACACGCCGTCGCCCGGGCTGCTGCTGTCGATGGCCGCCGTGTCGGCCTGCAGCGTGTCCGCGGCAAACTGGCCGACGCTGGAGTTGAGCTGCTTGTAGCACTCGCCGAGCGGGGTCACGCCGGGCGCGCTGAGTGCCCTGTCCGGATTGGCGAGGATCTGGGTGATGACCCGGCCGTCGTGCTCATAGTCGTCCCGGAGCCCGGTCAGGTACATGAGCGTCGGCCGGATGTCGGTCTCGTCGGTCCACGGCCCGGACAGGTGCGTCTGGGCGACCGTGACCTGGCCGCTGTCGGCTCCCGCCGAGCTCGGGCCGTCGTTCGGCGCGTTGCCGTCCAGGCCCAGGTGCCGGACGCCGGGCCCGACGAAGCCGATGTAGTTGGTGTTGATCTCGGCCGCGTAGTCGCCGTGGTCCCAGGCGTACTCGGTGTCCTGGCACACGTCCTCGCCCTTGCAGGAGCCAGAGAGCGCCGCCGACTGCAGGTAGTAGTCGGGCTTGGCGAACATGGCGAACGTCGGCGTCCTGGCCGGGTCGGCGTTGACCATGTGCAGGATCGCCTCCTCGGTCGGGTCGGCCAGGTAGTTGTCGATCTTCTGCGTGCCGCCGGCGTAGGGGTTGTCGGCGGTGATGCTGGCCACGTCGTGCTCCAGGCTCCGCACCTCGGGCGCATCGGCTCCCGGATCCCCGGTGACGTAGAACTCCGGCGCGGTGTCATCCTCGAGGCTGAACGGGGTCGTGTTGCCCGTCTGGCTGGACAGCAGCCCGGTCACGTTCACGTCCAGCTCGCCGAACGACCCGGCCGGGTAGGTGCATGCGACGTCGGGGGTCACCGTGTCGCCGCTGACGGTCGCGCCGTCGCAGGTCGCCGGCGTGGGCTGGATGGCCCGGCCCGCGTTGGCGCCCGCCTCGTGGTCGCCCTCGTCCGAGCTGATGATGAACAGCGTGTTGCTCTTGCTGATGCCGTCGGTGGCGAGCCGCGCGAAGAACGTGCCGAACGCCTGGTTGTAGTACTGCGCCTGGGCGACGTAGCAGGCGCTGCCGCTGCCGAGCGCGTCCGGCGCGCCAGCGCAGGCCGATGACAGCGACGGGATGAACTCGTTGCCGTGCAGATCGGCCATGTACACGTCCACGACCGGCACGCCGCTCTCCAGCATGTCCGCCGTGTAGGCGAGCGACTGCGCGGCATTGATGCTGTCGTAGCCCGGGAAGCCGGGGTAGCTGGTCAGGTAGGCGCCGTCAATCTCGTTGCCGTTCAGGTCGACCAGGTTCCCGGCGGCGTTGGTCACCTGGTAGCCGTTATGCGTGAGGTTCGGGGTTCCGGCGCCGAGCTGCGGGGCGACGTACTTGTGGCCGAACAGCGCCTGGTAGCCGGCGTATCCGCCGGGCTCGTCCGGCAGCAAGTCAGCGACCGCGGTGTGGCTGGGAGCGGTCTGCCCGTACTTCACCGCCTGGGCGTTCGCGCAGAACGCACTGCCGCGGGCGCAGTGCACCGCGATGCCGACGTAGTCCGCTGTCTCCGGGTCCTTGTACGGGTCGGGGTCAGCGGCCAGCTGCTGGGCCTCCGGCGAGTCGGGCCCGAACACCCTCGGGATGTCGATCGCGGTGTTCTCCAGCTCCTGGTTCACCGTGGCGACCTCGCCGACGTTGCAGCCGGCCCGGGTGAACGGCACCCACGGCGCCGGGGTGATCGTGTCCGGGGCAGGCGCAGGGCTGGTCGTGGCCGGCGGGGTTGCGGAGTAGACCAGGGACGGGTTGGTGTCGTGCCCGGCGGCAGGCGTGTAGGCGGTGTCGTAGACCGGGTCGGTCCAGTACGCGAACGAGCCGGCCGGGTCGGTCGTGCCGTCCGGGTTGTAGGTCTGGTAGTCGTTGCTGACCGGCATCCCGGCCCGGTCGCCGTACAGCCCGGTGAAGGTGGTCAGCAGGTCATCGGCGGTGTGCGCGATCAGCGGCGTGTGGTTATTGGTCAGCAGCGTGCCGTTTCCCTCGATGAAGTGCAGCAGGCTGGGCAGCATCTCCAGGTCGGAGGGCACATTCGGGTTGTCGCGGTAATAGTGCACGTTGTCGAAGCCGATCTCGACCACGTGCTTGATGCCGTTCGCGAGATGACAGCTCGCCGCCGCCTGATGGCGGGACACCGGCCGGGCTGCCGAGGCCAGGCTGGGCGCGGCGACCCCGAAGAGGCCGAGCGCCGCGATCATGGCCGCGCCGGCCGCCCCCGCGGTCGCGCGCATTGCCAATCGCCGTCGATCACGTCGTCGTGACATCCGATTGTCCTCTCTTGGTCACATTCCTGCGACGCTGCCGTTATTTCAGCGCTTACGGTAGGCCAGCCGCTTAAATCTCCCGCAACGGCACGGCTAACAAAGGGATTGACTTTCCGCGGACCGTTCCGCGGACCGCGGCCCTGGCCCGGCCGCGCTCACCGGCCGCGCTCACCGGCCGCGCTCACTGGCTGCGGCTGCCGCGGTCAGCTCCGGCCGGCTGCATAAGATGCGACCGTGGCAGTAGAGGCAGTCATCTTCGACTGGGGCGGGACACTGACTCCGTGGCACAGCGTCGACCACGTGGAGCTGTGGCGGGACGTGTGCGCGGGTCACTATCCGGTCGGCCGGGTGGCCGAGATCGCGGCGGCCGTGCATGCGGCCGAGCGGGAACTGTGGGGCCGCGCGGAGCGCGAGCACCGCAGCGCCACCATGACCCACGTGTTCGAGCGGGCCGGCATCTCCCCCACCGACGCGATGCTCGCGAGCTACACCACCGCGTGGGAGCCGCACACCTACACCGACCCCGACGTGCCCGCGCTGCTGGCCTACCTGCGCGAGCGCGGCATCAAGGTGGGCGTCCTGTCCAACACCATGTGGCCGCGCAGCTGGCACGAGGAGATCTTCCGGCGCGACGGGATCCTGCACCTCATCGACGGCGCCGTCTACTCCAGCGAGATTCACTGCACCAAGCCGCACCGCGAGGCGTTCCTGGCCGCGATGGCCGCGGTCGGCGCTAGCGACCCGGCGCGGTGCGTCTTCGTCGGGGACCGGCCCTACGACGACATCCACGGCGCGCAGAGCGTCGGCATGCGGGCCGTGCTGATCCCCAACAGCGACGTGCCGCCCTTCGACGATGCCAGGCCGGACGCGGTGATCAGCCGGCTGGCCGACCTGCGGGCGCTGATCGAGTCCTGGTGATGCCGTTCTGCCCGGTCAGTCCCCGGCCGCCGGGTCAGTCTCCCGCGGCGGCCGGAAGAGATCACCGAGTGCCTCGCCAGCCGCCCGCTCTGCCGGCAGTACGGTCAGCGGCCGCGCTGAGCGCCTCCCGCAGCAGGGCCTCGGCTCGCTCCGCCAGCACGCCGGGGCCGCCGGCCAGGCTGGCCAGCTCGGCGGCGAGCGCGCGCTCGGGCGCGGGCTTCAGCGTCGCCGGGTTGCCATCCCACCAGCCGTCATACAGCCGCCACACGTTCCGGACGATGAACTCGGGCTCGTCGTACCGCAGCCAGACCGGGCTGCCGCCCAGATCGAGCGCCAGAACGGCCGCCCGCATCCATGATGAGTCCTGCCATCAGGCCGCCGGCTTGCCGTGGCTCTGCCGGCCAGGACGGCCGGGCGCCGCTGCCCTACTCGATGCGGGTGGCGATGGGCGTGCCGATCTCGACGGTGCGGCCCACCGTGCACAGCTTGTCATGGGACTTCTGCACGATGTCGGGCAAGATCGCCCGCGCGGCATCGCCGCCCTCGGTGCGCGGGAAGGAGATCCGGAACGTCACCTCGATGCCGGTGAGGCGGCTGCCGCTGGCGTCGCGCACCTTCTCCGCGTGAATGTCGACGAGGAACTGTTCCGGCTCGGCCCGCCGGGAGGTGACGATGTCGACGTCGATGGCCGTGCATCCGGCGATCGCCGCCAGCAGCAGCTCGGTCGGGGTGAAATCGGCGTCACCGCCGGTGCCGAAGGCAATCCGGCCGCCGCGGCTGTTGGCCGCCGCGAACCTGCCCGGCCTGACGCGCTCGACGGTCACGTTCCTGCGCTGGGAGCTAGCGGTCATTCCCCTACCCTCGCAGATCCCTCCGACCGTCATCGAGGCCGCCGGCCGTCCCGGCAGCTGACCGTCCGGCGTCAGCCCCGGCCCGGAAGGAGGCGTACCAGCCGGGAAACTCGGCTAGTGAGGCCAGCACGATCCCGGCCCCTGCCGCCCGCAGCTCAGCGGGGCCGAAGGACCCGGTCGCGGCGCCGACCGCGACCGCTCCGGCGCGCGTGGCGGCCCGCATGTCAGCCGGGGTATCCCCGACGTAGGCGGCCGCGCCGATGCGGCTGAGCACCTCGGCCTTCTCCGGCCCGTGCACATGACTCACCACCTCGTCCGCCTCCAGCGCTGCGGCCAGCAGGCTCGGCGCCACCGACACCGCGTGCTTGGCCGTGATGATCACGGCCCGGCGGCCAGCCGCCCGGACGGCGGCGAGCGCGGCATGCGCTCCCGGCAGGGCGGTCGTCAGCGCCGGGGCCAGCCGCACGTAGTGCTGCCGGTACCTGGCCGCGGCCTGCTCGCGCTCCGGCGGCGGGAACCAGCGGGCGACCTCGTCCTCCAGCTTGTCGCCCATCCGGCGGTCCACGTCGGACAGGTCGATGCGGGTGCCCGTGTCCGCGGCAACCGCCGACCACGCCGCCATGATGGCCGCCCGGGAATCGATCAGCGTCAGGTCGAGATCGAAGCCGACCGGCCCGGCGGAGTTCATCGGGCATTCCCCCAGCCTCTCCGGGCGCGGCGGGACGCCGAGCACGCGTCGTGACAAGATACATCGGTGCAAGCGCCGCCCCGTCCCGTCACCGTATCGAGGTCAACCTGACCGCCGCCATCCTGGGCGCCCGGCAGGCGGCCCGGATCATTACGCCGCGCCGCGGCCGGGCTGCGCCGGGGCCAGCTCAGCCTCTTCGTGCGGCAGCTGGCGCTGGCCGGGCTCACGCTGCCGAGGGCAGCGTCATCCGGCCGGACGCTCACGGCTGCCGCGCAGCGTGATGACCGATGTCCCGGCGGCGAACACCAGGCTCGCGCAGATCGCCGCGCCGCGGTCGTGCGGCGGCCGGGCCGGCCAGATCCACGGCGTGGTCCAGCCCGCGGCCAGCGCAGACTCGGTGACCAGCCAGTAGGCCATCGGGCCGGTCCAGCCGAACGCGCCGCCGAGGACGGCCGCGGCCAGCAGGCCGGTGCCGGTCATCCCGGCGACGTTGCGGAGCATGGCCAGGGTCCCGCCGGGAAGCACGCCGCCGGTGGCGCCGGCGCCCAGCGCGCCCACCGCGGCAGCGGTCAGCGCGAGGGCCGCGCCGAGCCGCAGCCAGGGCAGCCACCGGCCGGTCGCGCGTTCCGGCTCGCCGAACGGGCTGTAGGTGGTGACCGTGATGATCCCGGCCGCGCCGGTCTCGATCACCAGCGGCAGCAGTTCCTGCGCGGCCGGCCCGCCGGCCATGTTCCACCGCCAGTGCAGGGCCGCCCACAGCAGGCCGCCGAGACCCGCCAGCAGGCCGAGCGCGGCCGGGATGCGGCGGCTGGCCGCATGCAGCCAGGCCAGGCGCACCGAGGCGATGATCCGGTCCGCGGGCGAGGCCGTCGCCGCGGCGGGCGGTGAGCCCTGGACCCGGGCGGCGGTCACGGCAGCTGCGCCAGCCTGAGGTTGCCTGCCCGCAGCGCGGCCAGGTGGGCCGCGAGCCAGGCGCGCCGGGCGGCGGGCGGCAGCGCCGCCAGCCGCCCGGCCGCGGCATACACCAGCCCGGTCGCCGGCCCCGGCCGGGATCCGCCGGGCTTGCCGTGCCCGGCCGCTCCCGTCCCTGGGCCGCCGCCTGACCCGTGCGCGGCCGGCCGCGCCCAGGACGGCAGCCCGACCATGCTGAGCACGTGCGGCTGCACGGCGAACGGCAGGCCGGCGCCCTGCAGCAGGGCCGCTTGCACGGCCTGCTGCGCGGGGGTGCCGGCGCCGTTGCCGACACCCGCGAACGCGTGCACGGACAGCAGCCGCATCTCGTCCGTGAACTGCGCATTGGTCCCGCCGAACGCGCCCGGCAGGACACCGAGGCCGTCGACCGGCACGCCGAGCACCGGCGGGCGGCCGCTGATCGTCACCGGCTGGCCGCTCTCCCCCTCACCGCTGGAGTAGCCCTCGGACACCTGGGTGACCCGGGCGGGCGCGCCGGGCAGGCCGACCACCTCGCCGAGCACCGGCGCCAGCGCTGCGGTCACGAGCGGCAGGATGGAGCGGTAGGACGGGTTCAGGCACACCGGTATCCCGGCGGCGTGACCGCAGACCGGAGCGTAACGGATCGGCCGGTCGTTCGCCGCGTCATGCAGTGCGGGGATGACCATGCCATGAGGCCCGAGCCGGGCTGTGCCGGCCAGCCCGACGGCGGTCCCGGACAGCGCCGCCCCGGCCAGCGTGACCACGGCGGCCGTCCGCCGCAGCCACGGGCCGCCGGCCCTGGCAGGCAGGCCGAGCAGGCCGAGCGCCGCAAGCGCGACCCCGGCCAGCGGCTCGCGCAATGACCAGCTGGGTAGGTTAGGTGGGGCCGGTGGGATTCGAACCCACACTGGCAGGATCCTAAGTCCTGTGCCTCTGCCGTTGGGCTACGGCCCCGTGCGCTCCCCCATCATGGCGTCCGGCCGCCCTGGCTCGCACGCCCGATCCGCTGGGCCGCCGGACGCTCAGACGCCTAGTTCCTTGCGCAGCCGGTCGACGTGGCCGGTGGCCTTGACGCCGTAGTAGGCCTGCTCAATGGTGCCGTCCGCGCCGATGACGAAGGTCGACCTGATCACGCCCACCGACTTCTTCCCGTACATCATCTTCTCGCCGTAGGCGCCATACGCCTGGAGCACGTCCCGGCCGGGGTCCGACAGCAGCGGGAAGGTCAGGCCTTCCTTTTCCCGGAATTTCGCCAGCTTGGCCGGGCCGTCGGGCGAGATGCCCAGCACGCTGAATCCGGCCTGCGACCAGTCATTCCTGGTGTCCCGGAAGTCGCACGCCTGCTTGGTGCAGCCGGGCGTCATCGCCGCCGGGTAGAAATAGATGATCACCCGCTGACCGCGCAGTGACGACAGGCTGACCTGGTTCCCGTCCGCATCCGGCAGGGTGAAGTCCGGCGCAGGATCACCTGGCGCCAGCCGCTTCTCGCTCACGCGCACTCCCCTTCGAGCTGTCTACCGCCGTTACCGTACGCCCTGGAGGCTACCGCGAGGGTTCCCGGCCGGCAGGCCGGCGGGCTGACCCGAGCCGGACCGCCAGCCAGGCCCCGGGCGAGAATGGCGCTGTGACGAACCTGACTGATGCGGTCGCGATCGGCCGCCGTGAGCGCTTCCTGGCCGTCGTGTGCACCGTTCGCGCTGACGGCACCGTGCAGGCCTCGGTGGTCAACGCGGGAGTCCTGCCGGATCCGGGCATCGGGGAGGACGTGGTCGCCTTCGTCACCTACGGCCGGGCCAAGCTGCGCAACCTGCGGGCCCGGCCGCAGGTGAGCGTCACGTTCCGGTCCGGCCCCGAGTGGGTGACCGTGGAGGGCCGGGCGCAGGTCGCCGGCCCGGACGACCCGCAGCCCGGCATCGATCACGAGCGGCTGCGGCTGCTGCGCCGGGAGGTCTTCACCGCGGCAGGCGGCACCCACGACGACTGGGCGGCCTATGACCAGGTCATGGACCAGCAGCGCCGCGCCGTCGTGCTGGTGACCCCGACCCGCGTCTACAGCAACTGACTCCGGGCCGGCCAGCGGCGTACCCGGTCAGTGGCCGGGGCGGATTCCCGCGGTCACGGCCTGGAGGTCGCCGAGCGACTCCCGGATGCACTGCGGCAGGTCTCGCTGGCCGGATTCGCTGACCCAGCGCTCGAACGCGATCCTGAACACGGCGATCCCCGCCTCGGCGGCCAGGCTCGCGGCCGGGTCACTGACGCCGCGCCGGCGCAGCACGCCCGCCATCGCCGCGGCGAGCGAGGCGAGCTTGATCAGCTCGCGCTCCTGGAGCTCCGCGTTCGCGGCGATGACGGCCTGGCGCTGCCGGGCGTAGTCGCGGCGCTCCTGGAGCATGACCCCGGCGGCCTCCAGGGCCGCGATGACCGCGTCGATCGGCGCGGCGGAATCAGCCGCGCTGCCGAGCGTGCCCACGAGGAAGTCCTGCAGGGCGCCAGCGCCCGCGAACAGGACCTCGCGCTTGTCGGCGAAGTACCGGAAGAACGTCCGCTCCGTGAGTCCCGCCCGCCTGGCGATCTCCGCCACCGTGGTCTGCTCGAACCCGCGCTCGACGTAGAGCTCCAGCGCGGCCTGCTCGAGCCGGCCGCGCGCGTTCGGCTCCCATCGGCTCATGCTCCGATGGTACTTGATGACAGTAGCTGACATCAGGTGTTACAGTGATGACAGCAACTGACATCGATCTGTCCCCGCGCTCCGTGTGCTAGCGGACAGGCGGCTACCTGGAGGTTTCTCATGCGCGTGTTCGTCACCGGAGCGTCCGGCTGGATCGGCTCCGCCGTCGTTCCCGAGCTCATCGGCGCCGGTCATCAGGTCACCGGGCTGGCCCGCTCGGACGCTTCCGCTGCTGCCCTCACCGCTGCCGGAGCGCAGGTGCATCGCGGCAGTCTGGATGACCTCGACACCCTGCGCAGTGCGGCTGCCGAGTCGGACGGGGTGATCCACCTCGCGTTCAAGCACGACATCGCCTTCTCAGGCGACTTCCAGGGCGCTGCCGACGCGGATCGCCGCGCCGTCGAGGTGATCGGCGAGGCGCTGGCGGGCTCTGACCGGCCGTTCGTCATCGCCTCCGGGACGCTCGGGCTCACGCCCGGGCGGCTGGCGACCGAACGCGACGGGCACCAGGCCATCTCGGCTGACCTCGCGGGGGGCGGTCCGCAGACCCGGCACGCCACGGCGGAGCTGGTGCTCTCCATGGCATCGGCCGGCGTCCGCTCGTCGATCATGCGGCTGCCTCCGACCAACCACGGCGAAGGAGACCACGGCTTCATGGCGACCCTGGTCGCCATCGCCCGTGCTAAGGGCGTCGCCGGCTATCTCGGCGACGGGTCCAGCCGCTGGCCTGCCGTGCACCGGCTCGACTCCGCCCGCCTCTTCCGGCTGGCGGTGGAGCGGGCCCCGGCGGGTTCGACCCTGCACGCGGTCGCCGACCAGGGAGTGCCGATCCGCGACATCGCCGAGGTGATCGGCAGCCACCTGGACGTGCCGGTGTCCGCCATCTCCCCCGACGACGCCGCCGGGCACTTCACCTGGCTAGCCGGCTTCATCGGGATCGACAATCCGACATCGAGCGAGCTGACCCGCGAGCTGCTGGGATGGCAGCCGACCCAGCCCGGCCTGATCGAGGACCTCGACAAGGGCCACTATTTTGACACCCCGTCTGCCTGACCAGCCCGCGCCCGGATGGATCGGCGCCGGGACGAGGCCGCCCGGCCTATCGGGCCGCCCTGGCCGAGCAGAGCAGCTAGCCCAGCAGCGCCGCGATGATGGGGGCCAGGCCGCGCAGCGCCTTGCCGCGGTGACTGATCCGGTCCTTGGCGGCTGAGTCCATCTCCGCCGTGGTCAGCTCGGCAGAATCCGGAACGAAGATCGGGTCGTAACCGAAGCCGTTGCTTCCCCTCGGCTCGCGGGTCAGCCGCCCATGGACCTCCCCCTCGCTGACGTGCTCCCGGCCGCCCGGCAGTACCAGCGCGGCCGCGCAGGTGAAGTGCGCGCCCCGCCGGGCGTCCGGCACGTCGGCCAGCTGGGCCAGCAGCAGCCGCAGGTTGGCCTCGTCGTCGCCGTGCCGGCCCGACCAGCGAGCCGACAGGACACCCGGCATCCCGTTCAGCGCGTCCGCGCACAGCCCGGAGTCATCGGCAACCGCGGGCAGGCCGCTGAAATCTGCGATCGCCCGGGCCTTGAGCAGCGCGTTCTCGGCGAAGGTCGCGCCGGTCTCGGCGACCTGCGGCGCGCCGGGAAACTCCTGCAGGCCGGCCAGGCCCACCTCGACCCGGCCGGCCTGCAGGATCCGCTGCAGCTCGGCCAGCTTCTCCTGGTTACCGGTGGCCAGCACCAGCCTGGCGGTACCGACCGGAGCCGGGAGGGTTCGTTTCGTCATGCCCGCAGAGCCTCCTGCTGCAGCCGGGTCAGCTCATCGCAGCCGCTGACCGCCAGGGTCAGCAGCTCGTCCAGCAGCTCACGGCTGAAGGGCTCGCGCTCGGCAGTGCCCTGGACCTCCACGAATCGGCCGTCGCCGGTGCAGACGACATTCATGTCGGTCTCGGCGTTCACGTCCTCCTCGTAGCACAGGTCGAGCCTGGCCTCGCCGCCCACGATCCCGACGCTGACGGCGGCGGCCGAGGCGGCCAGCGGGCTGCCGCGGAGCCGCTTGCGCGCCTGCAGCCAGCTGATGGCGTCGGCGAGCGCGACGTACCCGCCAGTGATCGCCGCGGTGCGGGTGCCGCCGTCGGCCTGCAGCACGTCGCAGTCGATGGTGATCGTGTTCTCGCCCAGCGCCTTGGGGTCGATGCAGGCGCGCAGCGACCGGCCGACCAGCCGGGAGATCTCATGCGTCCGGCCGCCGATCCGGCCCCGCACCGACTCGCGGTCGCTGCGCGTGTTCGTGGCCCGCGGCAGCATCGCGTACTCGGCGGTTATCCAGCCCAGGCCGCTGCCGCGGCGCCAGCGGGGCAGCTCCTCGGCCACGCTGGCCGCGCAGAGCACACGGGTGGCGCCGAATTCCACCAGCACGGAGCCCTCGGCGTGGTCGAGCCAGCCTCGGGTGATCGTCACAGGGCGCAGCTGATCCGGGCGTCGCCCGTCTGGTCGGGACATGGGCGCCAGCCTAGCGGGCGGGCCGGACCGCCGGAGCACGCTCCGGCCGCCGCGGCGGCGGGGTCACAGCGCGGCCCGGTCCCGCGCCCCGGCCTCGATCCAGCCGAACACGCTGGTGATCCCGGTGCGCAGCGGGGTACGCGCGCTCCAGCCGAGGTCCCGCCTGGCCCGCTCGACGGCGAGCGCGCTGCGCTGCAGCTCGCCAGGGCGGGCCGGGGCGAACACCGGGTCGATGTCGCGGCCGGTGGCGGCGGCGATGGCGGCCGCCAGCTCCAGGACGCTGACCTCCTGCCCGGTCCCGATGTTCCAGGTGCCCGGCTGGCCGTGATCGGCGGCGGCCAGGAACGCCTCCACCACGTCACCGACATAGACGTAGTCGCGCGTCTGGGTGCCATCGCCGTAGATCGTCGGGCTGTCGCCCGCCAGCACCCGTGAGCAGAAGATGGACACGACGCCCGCCTCGCCGGCCGGATCCTGCCGCGGGCCGTAGACGTTGGCCAGCCGCAGCACCGAGTGCGCGGTGCCGTGCAGCCGGTTGTAGAGGCCGACGTACTGCTCGGCGCAGTACTTGGCCACGCCGTAGGGCGATTCCGGCAGCGGCAGCACGTCCTCCAGTGCCGGGATCGGCGCGTCCCGCCCGTAGATGGCGCCGCCGGTCGAGCAGAACAGCACCCGCGCGCCCGCCGCCCGCGCCGCCTCCAGCACGCTGACCGTGCCCACGACGTTGACCTCGGCATCGGCGGCGGGCGCCGCTACCGAGGCGCGCACGTCGATCTGCGCGGCCAGGTGGAGGATCAGCTCGGCCCGCAGCTCGGCGACCGCCGCGGTGAGCATCCCGGTGTCGGTGACGCTCAGCTTGTGCAGCGCGGCCCGGTCATCGAGCCGGCCGGGGCGGCCGGCCGACAGGTCATCAACGACCGTCACGTCATCGCCCCTGGCCAGCAGCGCATCAGCCAGATGAGACCCTATGAAGCCGGCGCCGCCGGTCACCAGTACGCGCATGGCAGTGGAGTCTATGCGCCGGGCCTGCCGCCGGGCCGGCGTGCTGGCATCGCAGCCGCGGCTCAGCGCTGGCAGCCGGGCTGAGCCGGGGCGGGTCCGGCCCTCCGGGCTAGGCCCGGCTGTCCAGCAGCCGCTGGCCGGCCGCGGCGAGCTCCAGCGGCCCGGTGAAGGCCGCCGCCGCCTCCTCCAGCGTGCTGGCCGGGTCGTTCCAGGCCACCAGGTGCGTCAGCACGAGGCGCCCGGCGCCGGCCCTGGCCGCGTGCTCCCCCGCCTCCCGCGCGGTCAGGTGCAGGTCGGGCGGAAGGCCGGGGCCGTCCAGGAACGATGCCTCGCAGAGCAGCACGTCGGCGCCTGCCGCCAGCTCGACGAGCTGGCCGGACGGCGCGGTGTCGGCCGAGTAGGCGAGCACCTGCCCGGCGTGCTCGATCCGGAAGCCGAACGTCTCGACCGGGTGGTTCATGTGCGCGGTGGTGATCCGCAGCGGGCCGATGGCGGTCGTTCCCGGCGACAGCGTGACGAAGTCGAAGGCATCGCTCATGCCCGTGCCGGGCGTCAGCCCCAGGGCCGTGGTCAGCCGCTCCTGCGTCCGGGCCGGCCCGTAGACGGGAATCCTGGGCCGCGGCCCGTCCGGACGATGAGTGCGGGCGACCGAGTACCCGGTCATGTCGATGCAGTGGTCGGCATGCTGATGGCTGAGGCAGACGGCGTCGATGTCATCGAGCCCGGCGTAGCGCTGCAGCGGGCCGAGCGCGCCGTTACCGAGATCCAGCACCAGCCGGAAGCCCTCGGCCTCGATCAGGTAGCACGACGCCGGGCTGTCCTGGCCGGGGAAGCTGCCCGAGCAGCCGACGATCGTTGCGCGCACGGCACCCGAGCCTACTCGGCTGGCCGGCCCGGCCGCATCTTCCGGAATCCGCAGGAAAGCGGCATGATCCATTGAGTATTGCTCACCCTGGGTCACTGACCAGGGGTGCCGCCGCGGGGCGGCCTGGCCCGTCCGGGATAATGCGAGGTGCGATGGCCGACCAGGCGACCGATCAGGCCGGGGTAAGGCCTCGCGCGCTCGCTGAGCCGAGCGTGCACGTGCGCAGCGGCTGGATCGCCGGACTCGGCCTGGCCAGCCTCGCGATGTGGATGGCCGCCTACACCCCGATCCAGGTGCTGCTGCCCATTCAGCTGCAGGACATCACGCCCCGGCACAAGATCTTCGCGCTCGGCATCGTCTCTGCCCTCGGCGCCGTGGCGTCCGTCCTCGCCACGCCGATCGCCGGCGCCCTGTCCGACCGGACGACCCGCGCGTACAGCATCGGCCGGCTGCACGGCCGGCGGCATCGCTGGTCCCTGGCCATGGCGCTGCTCGGCGCCGTCTGCCTGGCCGTCCTGTCCAGGCAGGGGTCCGTGCTCGGGGTGGCCATCCTGTGGATGCTGTTCAGCGCGTTCCAGAACGGCGAGTACGCGAGCCTCAGCGCCGCGATCCCCGATCATGTCCCGGTGCGCCAGCGGGCCACGGTGGCGGGCTGGGTCGGCATGCCGCAGGCGCTCGGGCTGGTGGTCGGCACCGTCCTGGTCGTCGCCGTGTTCACCAGCCTGGTCAGCGGCTATCTGGTGCTGGCTGCCCTGCTCGTGCTGCTGGTGCTGCCGTTCGTGCTGCTGACCGACGACCACCCGCTGGACGAGGCGGACCGCCAGCCATTGTCCTGGCGCCAGCTGGCCCGGGCCTACTGGATCAGCCCGCGGCAGTATCCCGACTTCGCCTGGGCCTGGGTCACCCGGTTCCTGGCCTCGCTCGCGATCGCCATGGGCACGCTGTACCTGCTGTACTTCCTGCGGGACGCGGTGCGCTACGCCAGGCTGTTCCCCGGCCAGACGGCGGCGGACGGCCTGCTCATCCTCATCGTGATCTACACGGCGGGCGTGGTCGTCACCGCGATCGTCGGCGGCATCATCTCCGACCGGATCGGCCGCCGGAAGATGATCGTGACGATCTCCGGCGCGCTGATGGGTGTCGCGGCCCTGCTGCTGGCGTTCGATGAGACCTGGACCGCCGCCATGGTCGCGGCGGTGCTCTTCGGGGTCGGGTTCGGCGCCTACCTGGCCGTGGACCAGGCGCTGATCACCCAGGTCCTGCCCGCCGCGGCCGACCGGGCCAAGGACCTCGGCATCATTAACATCGCCATCGTCGGGCCGTCCGCCATCGGTGCCGCGATCGCGGCGCCGCTGGTCTACTTCGGCGGCTATCCGACCCTTTTCGGCGCGACCGCCGCAGTGGCCGCGCTGGCATCGATCCTGGTCTGGCGGATCAAGAGCGTCCCCTAGCGCCGGCGGCACGGCGCTCGCCCGCCGCGGTCAGCCGGCCGCTGACCATGATCTCGTAAGGTTTGCGGGGTCATTTCCCGCTAAGTCTTCGAGATCATCTGGGCAGCGGGATGGCCCGCGGCGCTCAGCCGGGGCGGCCGCCGTCGGCCGGGCCGTGCACGGGCCCGCGGCCCACCCTGGCCAGCTGGGTGCTCTGCGCGACCAGCCGGTCGGCCGCATCCCACACCTCGGCCTGCTCGTCGAACCAGCCGCCGCCGACATGCCGGCTGCGGGCCGCGACCCGCAGCGGCCCGGCGGACGGCACGCCCCGCATGTGCCAGGTGAGCTGGACCGTAGGCGCCCAGCCGGTCGCCCCCAGGCCGAACGCCACCGGCGGCAGCCCGTCCACCGCCAGCGCCAGCAGGTACGCGTCAGCCTCCCGCTCCTCGCGCAGCCGGAAGTAGCCGCGCATCTCCGGCAGCCCGGACGGCTCGCGGCGCCGCCAGCCCGTGGTGGCCGGGTCGAACAGCACCTGGATCTGCGCCGCGAACCCGGCCGCGCCGCCCTGGGCGACGGCGCCCGGCCAGACGCCGAGGTCCACGCACTCCTCGATCGGCGGGAACGGCGGCGGCGCGTCGGTCCAGTGCAGGTCCTCCGATCGCAGCGGCCTGGCCGGATCAGCCGCGCGGGCCGGGCCGGCCGCGGCAGCCGCCTCGGGGCCGGCGGGCACCGTGCCCGTGGTCACCGTCACGTCGAGGACCGGCTCGCCCTCCTGGACCAGGGTCGCGTGCGCGGTGGACGCGGTCTTGCCGTGCTTCAGCCAGGTCACCTGCACCTCGGCCGGCTCCAGCCGGGCCACGCGCAGGAAGGTGGCGCTGGTGGCGACCGGATGCGGGTGCGCGGAGGAGTCCAGCACCGCGCGCAGCACCGTGGCGATCAGCACGCCGCCGTTGACGGCCGGCGGCGCGGTGCCGCCGGGCGCGACCATCGCGAACCGGGGGTCGGGGCGGGCGTCGTAGGTCCCCTCGCCGCGGCGGGTCACCGCGGTTGCCTCATCGAAGATCGTCATGCGCCCGCCCTGCTGCCGCGCCTCAGGCCCACAGCTGGCCTTCCAGCCGCGCCTCGGCCTCCTCGAGCGTGCCGGCGTAGGCGCCGGTCGAGAGGTACTTCCAGCCGCCGTCCGCGATCAGCAGGGCGATATCGGCGCGCTGGCCGGCCGCCTGCGCCTGAGCGGCCAGCGCGAGCCCGGCGTGCAGCACGCAGCCGGACGAGATGCCCGCGAACAGGCCCTCGGCGGCCAGCAGCTCACGGGTCCGGCGCAGCGCGTCGGCGGCCGGCACCGAGAAGCGCCTGGTCAGGACCGTTTCGTCATACAGCTCGGGCACGAAGCCCTCGTCTATGTTGCGCAGCCCGTAGACGAGCTCGCCGTAGCGCGGCTCGGCCGCGACGATCTGCACACCGGGCACTCGCTCCCGCAGGTACCGGCCGGTGCCCATCAGCGTGCCGGTGGTGCCGAGCCCCGCGACGAAATGCGTGATCTGCGGAAGATCGGCGAGCAGCTCGGGCCCGGTCGTCTCGTAGTGCGCGAGCGAGTTGGCCTCGTTGCCGTACTGGTACAGCATGACCCAGTCCGGGTTCTGCGCCGCCAGTCCCTTCGCCACCCGGACGGCCTCGTTCGACCCCCCGGCCGCGGGCGAGAAGATGATCGACGCGCCATAGGCCTCCAGCAGCTGCCTGCGCTCGGCCGACGTGTTCTCCGGCATGACGCAGATCAGCTGATAGCCCCGCAGGCTGGCCACCATGGCCAGCGATATCCCGGTGTTGCCGGACGTTGGCTCCAGGATGGTGTCGCCCGGGCTCAGCAGCCCGTCCTTCTCCGCGGCGGCCACCATCCAGAACGCGGCCCGGTCCTTGACCGATCCGGTCGGGTTGCGGTCCTCGAGCTTGGCCCACAGCCGCACGTCCGGTCCCGGTGACAGCCGGGGCAGCCCCACCAGCGGGGTCCCGCCCACCGCGTCGAGCAGGGAGTCGTAGCGCATCAGATCAGGCGGCAGCCGTCAGCGAGAGCCGCCGGCCACGGCGGGCAGCACGGTCACGGTGTCGCCGTCCCTGATCGGGGCGCTCAGCCCGCCGATGAACCGCACGTCCTCGTCGTTCAGGTAGACGTTCACGAAGCGCCGCAGGCCCGTGTCGTCCACCAGCCTGTCCCGCAGCCCGCCATGGCGGGCATCCAGGTCAGCGAATAGGTCACCGAGCGTGTCGCCGGAGCCCTCGACCGACTTGGCGCCACCGGTATAGGTGCGCAGGATCGTCGGAATGCGGACCTCGATCGCCATGTGCCTCGCTCCAGGTATCCAGGTGAGTAGGGGAAGGGGCGGGGGGTCAGCTCCCCCTAGCGATGCAACCGGGCGGCCCGCCAGATCATTCCGCGCTGGCCGCCGGCAGGGGCGCGATCGCCACCTCTTCCTCGGTGACGACGCCGTCGGCGATCCGGAAGGAGCGGAACTCGGCCTCGTCCGGGTCGCGGGTCGAGACCAGCAGGTAGTGCGCGCCGGGCTCGCTCGCGTACGAGATGTCGGTCCTGGAGGGATATGCCTCCGTTGCCGTATGCGAGTGGTAGATGACGACTGGCTCCTCGTCCCGGTCGTCCATCTCCCGCCAGACCCGCAGCTGCTCCAGGGAGTCGAAGCGGTAGAAGGTCGGCGACCGCTCGGCGTTCAGCATCGGGATCAGGCGCTGCGGGCGGCCGCTGCCGGCCGGTCCCGCGATCACGCCGCAGGCTTCGTCGGGATGGTCGGCCCTGGCATGCGCGACGATCGCGTCGCGCAGCTCGGCGCTCATGGTCAGCATGCCTGCGAGCGTAACGGGGCGGCTCACCAGAGCGCCTCGACCAGGCTCTCCTGGAGGTATCCCAGCATCTGGTAGACCCACACGTGCCCGGCCCGCGGGTCGTCCGGCGGCATCCGGGCGACGTCCTCGTCGAAGTCGTCGGTGACGCCGAGCCGGACGCTCAGCGCCAGCCGCACGTCGTTCAGCGCGCGCAGCCAGGCCTGGCTTTCCGGCTCGGCCAGCCGCACCTTGCCGCCGCGGGCCGGCAGAGTCTCCAGCACCGTCATGGCCGCCTCCACCTTGGCGCTGCGCAGGCCGGTCTCGGTGTACCGGCGGAACTCCGCCGACGCCTCCGGGTCATCGGAATAGGCATCGGGCAGCAGCCGGGCGAGCACCGGGTCATCCGGCAGCTCGGCGTGCTGGCTGAGGCCGAGCTCGGCCGCGAGCTCGTCCTGGCCGCCGGCCGGGGACGCGGGCGGCGGCTCGGCCGCGATGAGGTCGGCGACCTGGCCGACCAGCCCGCGGATGAGGGCCGCCTGGGTTGCGTCAAAGCGCGCGGTGACGCTGCCGCCCGAACTTGCGCGGAATCGTGGCAACTGATCCTCCGGATCGGACTCCGGCCAGTCCCCTGGCTGGTCGCTGGTCACGAGTCGTGACTCACCGTGGCCCAGAGACCGTAACCGTGCAGGGTCTCGGCATCCCGCTCCATTGCTTCCCGCGCGCCGGAAGACACTACCGCCTTGCCCTTGTGATGGACATCCAGCATCAGCTTCTCCGCCTTCGGCTTCGCATAGCCGAATACGCGCTGGAACACATACGTCACGTAGGACATGAGGTTGACGGGGTCGTTCCACACGATGGTGACCCAGGGCGCTTCCAGATCAGCAATCTCGCTGGTATCCGGGCGCTCAACCTCAACTGGCGCCGTGTTCACCGGCCGTCACCTCCTCTGACCTAGTCTTGCACTCCGCCCGGCCGCCGGCGCACCTGCCACGTCACTGCCCCGGCCTGCCCGTAGGCTGCGGGTCGTGACCACCGACCCTGGCGGCCTGAGCCGGGCCGCCGATCCCCGTCCCGCCGCGACGCGGCCGGAGGGGCCCGGCACCGGCCTGCTGACCGATCATTACGAGCTGACGATGCTGCGGGCCGCGCTGCGGGACGGTTCCGCGCAGCGGCGCGCGGTCTTCGAGGTATTCGCCCGCCATCTGCCGGGCGGCCGACGATACGGCGTGGTCGCCGGCACCGGACGGCTGCTGGACGCGATCGAGCGGTTCCGGTTCGACCGAGCCGAGCTTGGCTTCCTGCGGGAGTCGGGCATCATCGACGAGGCGACCGGGGAGTTCCTGGCCGGCTACCGGTTCAGCGGCGACATCTGGGGCTACGGCGAGGGTGACTGCTACTTCCCCGGCTCGCCGCTGCTGGTCGTGGACGGCACGTTCGCCGAGGCCGTGATCCTGGAGACGCTGATCCTGTCCGTCCTCAATCACGACTGCGCGATCGCCGCCGCGGCCTCGCGGATGGTGACGGCGGCCGGCGGCCGGCCGCTGATCGAGATGGGCTCGCGCCGGACGCACGAGATGGCCGCTGTCGCCAGCGCCAGGGCCGCCCACCTGGCCGGCTTCGAGTCAACCTCCAACCTGCGGGCCGGATACGAGTTCGCCGTGCCGACGGGCGGCACCAGCTCGCACGCGTTCACGCTGCTGCACGCCGGCGAGCGCGCCGCGTTCGCCGCGCAGCTGGACGCGCTCGGCCCGTCCACCACCCTGCTGGTGGACGCCTACGACGTGGCCGCGGCGGTGCGGACTGCCGTGCAGGTGGCCGGCCCTGGCCTCGGCGCGGTCCGGATCGACAGCGGTGACCTGGCGGTGATCGCCCGCGAGGTGCGCGCCCTGCTGGACTCGCTCGGCGCGACCGGGACCAGGATCGTGCTGACCGGTGACCTGGACGAGTACTCGATCGCCGCGCTCGCGGCGGCTCCGGTCGACGGCTACGGCGTCGGCACGTCGCTGGTGACCGGATCAGGCACGCCCACCGCCGCCCTGGTGTACAAGCTGGTGGCCAGGGCCGATCAGGCCGGGCCGGGCCAGCCGCTGCGGGCCGTGGCCAAGCGCTCGGTGGGCAAGCCCGGTCGCGGCGGCCGGAAGTGGGCGGCCCGCCGCCTGGATGACAGCGGGACCGCGGTCGATGAGCTCGTCAGCACCGCTGAGCTGCCGCCGGACTCCCGCTACCGGCTGCTGCTGCGCGAGCTCGTGCGCGGCGGCAAGGTCGTCGGCGCGGAGCCGCTGGCCGCGGCGCGGGACCGGCATCGCGCCGGGCTGGCCGAGCTCCCGCCGCACGCCCGTCAGCTGTCCCGCGGATACCAGGCCATCCCGACCGTCATGGAGCCCGACGGGACAGGTAGTGATGAATCGGGCTAGCCTCGGGCCATGCACCCTCAGCCCGTGCGAGCGCTGCTGATCGTCGACGTCCAGAACGACTTCTGCGAGGGCGGCTCGCTGGCCGTGGCCGGCGGCGCGGCTGTGGCCGGCGCGATCAGCGACTACCTGGCCAGCCCGGAGGCGGACGGGTACACGCGCGTCGTGGCGACGCAGGACTGTCACGTCGAGCCCGGCGCGCACTTCTCGGCCGAGCCTGACTTCGTGGCCAGCTGGCCGCCGCACTGCGTCGCGAGCACGCCCGGCGCGCTGTTCCATCCCGCGCTGGACACCAGCCGGATCGAGGAGGTCTTCCGCAAGGGCGCCTATGCGGCCGCCTACAGCGGCTTCGAGGGATCCGCCCCGGACGGCGAGAGCCTGGAGGACTGGCTCCGCGAGCGCTCGGTGTCAGCCGTCGACGTGGCCGGCATCGCGACGGACTACTGCGTGCGCGCCACCGCGCTGGATGCCGTGCGGGCAGGCTTCGCCACCACCGTGCTGCTCAGCCTGACCGCCGGGGTGGCCCCCGGCACCAGCCAGGCGGCCATCGGGGCGCTGCGCGCGGCCGGGGTTACCGTCACGGGTGCGCCGCGCACCGGGACGGCGGTGACGGGGCTGGCGCAGCCCGGTGACCCGCAGTCCGGGTAACCGGGCCGGGTAGCCGGGGACAGCCAGCTAGCCGTCGCCCTCGGGCAGGGACTCGAAGATCTCCTTGCACTCCGGGCAGACCGGGTACTTCTTCGGATCCCGGCTCGGGACCCAGATCTTGCCGCACAGGGCGACCACGGGCGTGCCGGTCACCGCGCTGTCCACGATCTTGTCCTTCTGCACATAGTGCGCAAACCGCTCGTGGTCTCCGTCGCCGTGCGACAGGTCAGGCCGGACGTTGGTCTCGTGGCGGATATCTGTGCCAGGCAGGACTTCTGTGCTCACGGCATGACAGTCTACCCGCGACCGCAAGAGGGCGCCTCAGTTGAGCACGGGGTCGTCCGGATACGTCGCGACAAGAGCTAGTTCACCGCCCTGGCGCCGCAGCACGGACGGCCAGAGCCGCTCCGGCTCGGCGAAGAACGCATCGGCCGGCTCGCCGGGCAGGACATACCAGGCGCCTTCCTCGATCTCGGCCCGCAGCTGGCCCGCTCCCCAGCCCGCGTAGCCGGCGAACACCCGCAGCGAGGTGATGCCCCCGGCCAGCAGCTCAGGCGGCGCCTCCAGGTCGACCAGCCCGATCCGCGACATCAGCGGCGAGCCGTCCAGCGAGCGCCAGCCCACCGGCTCGTCCTCCCCCCCGGCCAGGGCCAGGGCCAGGGCGCTGTTCGGCGAGACCGGACCGCCGCGGAACACCACCGATGGCCCGGTGACCAGCTCAGTCCAGGGCTCGAGCACGCGGCCCACCGGGACCTCGGTCGGCCGGTTCAGCACCACGCCGAGCGATCCCTCGTCCGGGTCGTCCTCCACGATCAGCACCACGGTGCGCCGGAAATTGGGGTCACCGAGCAGCGGGGTCGCCGCGAGCAGCCGCCCGGCGAGGGATTCATCCTCCATGACACCATGATGCGCCCGTCAGCCGCTCCGCGGCAGAGCGGCACGACAGGTTGACCGGCGTGGTCCCCTTCGGCGGCACCGGCCACGTACGCTGCAAGGGTGTCCACGGGAACCAGAACGGCAGCGGCACCTGCCCCGGCGGGCGACCCGGCGGGCCGGGCGCCGGACATTGACGTGGCCCGGCTGCGGGTCGCCATTCTGCGGATGTCACGGCGGCTGCGCAAGCACGAGCTGGCCGGCCTGACACCGACCCAGCTCTCGGCGCTGTCCACGATCGAGCACTCGGGACCGGTCCGGCTCGGTGACCTCGCCGCTGCCGAGCGGATCGCCCCGTCCACGCTCACCCGCCTGGTCAGCGTGCTGGAGGAGCGCGGCTACGTGCGACGCTGTCCCGTGCCCGGCGACGCACGGGCCAGCATGGTCACGGCCACCGATGTCGGTCACCAGGCCCTGGAGCGCATCCGCCGCGAGACCACCAGCCTGCTCGCCGACAGCCTGATGACCCTGCCGGAGGAACAGCTCACCGCCCTGGCGGCCGCGCTGCCCGCGCTGGAGCAGCTGGCCGATGCCGGCCCGGCCGGGGCGGGCGCCGCGCCCGTCCAGCCAGGCCCGCCCGGACCCGCGGCCGCGAAGCGCGGCTGACCGCGGCCAAGCCTGAGCCCGCCAGGCTGCGACCGGCAGCGCGCTCCGGCCAGGCGGCAGAGCCGATCAGAACAGCAGGCTGGACAGCGTGCTCCTGGCCCTCGTCACCCGCGGGTCCCTCGGCGGGAAGATCTCGAAGAGCCCGAGCAGGTGAACGCGGGCCTTGTCCCGGTCCGCGCCCGCCGTGCGCCTGATGGTGTCGAGCATCCGGTCGAAGGCGGCGTCGACCCGGCCCATGGCCAGGTCGATATCGGCCGCGCGGGCCTGCGCCTCGGGGTCATCCGGCCGCTCGCCGGCGGCCTTCCGCGCGCTGGCCTGGTCGTACCCGCTGACCCTGCGGATCAGGCTGACCTGACCCAGGCCCATCGTGGCGACCGGGTGGCCGGGCGAGGCAGCCAGCACCTTCTCGAACGCGGTCGCGGCCGCGTCCAGGTCGCCGCGTTCCATCGCGTCCTGCGCCTCGGCGAAAGCCGGATCCCCGAAGGCATCCCCTGGTCCCGCGCCCGGGCCGGCGCCGGGTCGCGGCCGGCCGGGACCGTCACCGGGCCCGCCGTCCCGGCCTGGCTGAGCCTGCGGCCCGGCCGCGCCGGGCGGCTCCTGGCTGCCCGCCGCGGCGGCCGCGCCGCCGTTCGCGCCCGGCAGCCCGAGCTGCTCAGCTACCTGCATGACCTGGCCGAGCCAGCTTCTGACCTGCTCTTCCGGCATGGCACCCAGGAAGCCGTCGACGATCTGGCCGCCCACGACGGCCACCACCATGGGAATGCTCTGCACCTGCAGGGCGGCGCTCAGCTGCGGATTGGCGTCGACGTCCACCTTGGCGAGCACCCAGGCGCCATCCGCCTCCGTGGCCAGCTTCTCCAGGATGGGGCCGAGCTGCTTGCACGGCCCGCACCACTCGGCCCACAGGTCGAGGATGACCGGAACTGATCGTGACCGGGCCACCACGTCGCTATTGAACGTCTCGTCGGTGGCCTCGATGATGATGCCGCCCTGCGCACCGGCCGGCCCGCCGTCGGCCGGTCTCTCGGCCGCCCGCTGCCGTCGCTGCACTGCGGCCTGCCGGGCGCCGAGGTCGACGGCGCCCTGAAGGGAGAAAGTCCGCGGCTGCTGCATGACTCCATCCTGCCGCATGGCCGGCACCGGGTTGGCACCCGTCGGCCCCGTGCACGATCGTGGCGCCGGTCAGCCGGATGGAGAGGCCGTTCAGCGGCAGGGCGGAGCGGGCGGCGGCGTCAGAAGGCGGGCGTCTCGGAGTAGCCGCCCCACTCCTCGCGCAGCGCCCCGCAGATCTCGCCCAGGGTCGCCTCCGCTGCCGCCGCGGCGATCATCGGCGGGATCATGTTCCCGCCCGAGCGCACCGCGGCCACGACAGCCGCCAGCGCGGCCTCGACGGCGGCCCGGTCCCGCCGCTTGCGCCGCTGGGCCAGCACCCTGACCTGCTCGAGTTCTACCTCGTGGCTGACCCGGAGGATCTCCATCGGATTCTCGACCGTGTCGGTGTAGCAGTTGACCCCGACGACCTTCTTGTCGCCCTTCTCCAGCTTCTGCTGGTAACTGAACGACGCCTCGGCGATCTCGGCCATGAACCAGCCGTCCTCGATCCCCCGCAGGATCCCGCCGGTCACCGACCCGTCCGGGCTCATCGACCGGATCTTCGCGAACGTCTCTTCCGCCTCGGCTTCCAGCCGGTCGGTCAGGGCCTCCAGGTACCACGAGCCGCCCAGCGGATCCGCGACATTGGCCACTCCGGTCTCCTCCATGAGCACCTGCTGGGTGCGCATGGCGATCTCGGCCGCCTTCTCGCTGGGCAGCGCCAGTACCTCGTCCAGCGCATTGGTGTGCAGGGAGTTGGTCCCGCCCAGCACCGCCGCGAGCGCCTCGATCGCGGTCCGGACGATGTTCAGCTCCGGCTGCTGGGCGGTCAGCGACACCCCGGCCGTCTGGGTGTGGAAGCGCAGCCACTGCGCCCGCTCGGTGCGGGCGCCGTACACGTCCCGCATCCAGCGCGCCCAGATCCTGCGGGCGGCCCGGAACTTGGCGATCTCCTCGAAGAAGTCGATGTGGGCATCGAAGAAGAACGACAGGCCGGGCGGGAACGTCTCGATATCCAGCCCGCGGGACAGCCCCAGCTCGACGTAACCGAAGCCATCAGCCAGGGTGAAGGCCAGCTCCTGCGCGGCCGTGGAGCCGGCCTCCCTGATGTGGTAGCCCGACACCGAGAGCGGCTTGTAGTCCGGGATCTCGGCCGCGCAGAACTCCATCAGGTCGCCGATCAGCCGCAGGTGCGGCTCAGGCGGGAACAGCCATTCCTTCTGCGCGATGTACTCCTTGAAGATGTCGGTCTGCAGGGTGCCGTTCAGCTTCCCGACGTCGGCTCCCTGCCGCTGGGCGGCTGCCAGGTACATGCAGAAGACCGGCACGGCGGGCCCGCTGATCGTCATGGACGTGGTGACATCAGCCAGCTGGATGCCGCTGAACAGGGTGTCCATGTCGGCCGCCGAGTCGATGGCGACCCCGCAATGGCCGACCTCCCCGCGCGAGCGCGGGTCGTCGGAGTCGCAGCCCATCAGCGTCGGCATGTCGAAGGCGACGGACAGGCCGTGGCCGCCGGTCTGCAGCAGCATCTTGTACCGCTCGTTGGTCTGGGTCGCGTTGCCGAAGCCGGAGAACTGCCTGATCGTCCAGGGCTTGCCCCGGTAGCCGGCCGAGTAGAGGCCGCGGGTGAACGGGAACTCCCCCGGCCAGCCGATCCGCTCGAAGCCGGGCACGACCGCGCCGTCAGGCGGTCCGTAAACCGGCTCGAGCTCCAGGCCGGACAGCGTGCTGAAATCGGCGTCACGGCTTCGCGCGCCGCTGAACCGGCGCTGCCAGCGCTCCCGCCCGGCGTCCGGCTCTGACCTGGCCTGCTCGTCCATCACGTTCCTCCGGCTCGCACGCGGCGATTTAGTAGGACGTCCTACTATCTTGCCTGCCAGTCTACGCAGTGCCGGCCCGGAGAGGAAACACGGGAAAAGGCCGCAACCACGACGGCACCCGCGCCGTCTCAGCTGATGACCGGGCTCCCGCCCTGGTCCTCAGCAGGCCCGCGACCGGCGAAGATGTGGTACAACCAATGCGATATCGCGCGAGCGACACCGGCTGCACGGCAGTCCTTGCTGACGTCGCGACCGTGCAGTTCTCCTGGGCAGCGGCGCCCAGCGAGGCATCCGGGCAAGGGAGCTCAGTGGCCAGGCTCCGCGCTACCGATCGCCAGGCGGCGGAGGACCTCTTCAATGCGTGCTATCCCCGGCTGGCCGGCTGGGTCCGGCGGCTGGTGGATGACGACGAGACCGCTCACGAGATCGCATCCGAGGCGTTCACCCGGCTGCTCGCCCGCTGGTCGGGCCTGGACAACCCGCAGAGCTACCTGTACATGATCGCGACCAACCTGGTCCGGGATCACTGGCGCAAGACCGGCCGTGAGCGCCGGGCCATCAGGACCATGACCGCGGCCGCCCCCGGCGAGGCGGCCTGCCACCCGGCGCAGGACGTTGATGTCCGCGCCCTGATCGAGGGCCTGCCGCCGCAGCTGCGCAGTGCCTTCCTGCTGCACTACTACGCCGGCTTCGGCGTGCGCGAGGTGGCGAGCATGCTGGGACGGCCGGAAGGGACGGTCAAGGCGGACCTGTTTCATGCCCGGGCCAGGCTCAAGGCAGCGCTGGGAGACAGCACGTGAGCGGCCCGCGCGACGAGATCGACGCCTGGCTGGACCGTGAGGTGGAACTCCTGCCCCCGGCGCCGGGCACATTCGAGCGCGTTCACCGGCAGGCCAGGCGCCGCAAGCGCCGGCAGGCGCTGCTGGCCGCCGCGGGCGCCGTCGTCATCATCGCCGGGCTCGCCGCCGCGCCGCAGATCGCGGCCGCGTTCTCCCAGCACGGCCCTCGTCCGCCGGGTCAGTCGGTCGCGGCCGGCCGGTCACGATCGCAGTCTCCTGCCGCGCGTCCGGCCACGAGCGCGCCGGCCGCCAGCCCCGGCACGGGACCGGCGGCGACGGCGCCGGCTCAGGCAGGCGGCACCGCTCTGTCGGCGACGACCTCCGGCGCTGCCGCGCCAGCCAGCTTCAGGCCCACCTCCATCACCATGATCGGCGGCGGGGTCGGGGCCGTGCTCGGCCAGGCCGGGACACCGGGCCACTGCGCCGGGCCGGTGCCGGCGGCCTGCACGTCACTGGCCGGCACCTCCGACTGGGGAGCCAGCTGGTACGGGGTCAGCGCGCCGGTGACCTCCGGGCCTGACGGCGCCCTGGGCGTGAGCCAGGTGCGGTTCCTCAACCTCGAGGATGGCTGGGCGTTCGGGCCGCAGCTCTACGTCACCACCGACGGCGGCCTGCACTGGTCGGCGGCGCAGACCTACGGCATGCGGGTCATTGACCTGGAGGTGGCGGGCAACCGCGCCTTCGCGATCTTCGCCTTCTGCTCCGGCGGCGGCCCTGACTTCGCGGCGAACTGCACGACATTCGCGCTGTACTCGGCGCCAGCGGGCAGCGCCGTTTTCCAGCCTGTGCCTCTTCCGGGCGATGGGCGAATCGGGGCCAACGGGAACAGGTCCGCCAGCCTGGTCATCGGGTCCGACAGTGCCAATCCGGAGGCCGGGACCGGCTACCTGCTGACTCCCTCGGGCTACATCCTCAGCGGGCCGCTGACCGGCGCTGCCTGGAAGATGACCGGCAGCGCCACTCCCTGCCCGGCCGACCCGGCGCAGCCCGGCGGCCAGCCGTCGGACGGGCTGCTGGCCGCCGGGCCCGCGCTGCTGATCAGCTGCGGGAAGTCGGTCTGGTCATCGGCCGACGGCGGCGCGAGCTGGAAGCCCGCCGGCATCGCGCCAGCTGCCGGGACGGCCACCTCGCTCACCACGGCCGGCAGCAGCCAGGTCATCCTGGCCACGACCGCCGGCATCGACTACTCCGCCGACGGCGGGAAGACCTGGCAGCCGGCCACGATCGCGAGCGGGGCCCCGGCCGGCGGGTTCAGCTACGTCGGCATGACCACGGCGACGCACGGAATGGCGCTGCCCGCGGACGCCAGCCTCGGCGAGGTCTTCATCACCAGCGACGGCGGCACGACCTGGAGCCCGCATCCGATCTCGGGCAGTTAGCCGGCCGCCGGTCGCGGCCCGCTAGTCATCGGTGAAGTCGCCGGCTGATACCCGCAGCCCGCGCAGCATCGCGAACATCTCCTCCAGCTGCTCCGGGGCGTAGCCGCCGACGCCGAACCCGGCCGCCATCAGGTCGGCGGTGGCCCGCTGCACGAGCTGCCGCCCGGCCGGGGTGATCTGGGCCAGGGTGCCGCGGCCATCGAGCGGATTGGGGCGCCGCACGACCAGCTGCTGGCCCTCCAGCCGCTGGATGCTGTTCGTCACGCTGGTCGGGTGCACCATCAGGCGCTCCCCGATCAGGCGCATCGGCAGGGCGCCGTCGCGGCTGAAGCTGAGCAGCACCAGGGCCTCGTACCGGGCGAAGGTCAGCCCGTGCGGCCGGAGCAGCGCGTCGAGCTCGGCCAGCAGGATCTGCTGCACGCGCATGATCGATGTCACCGCGGCCATGGCTCGCGCGTCCCCGAACCGGCGCTCCCAGATCTCGGCGGCGCGCTCGATGGGGTCGAAGGGCAGTTCCAGCGGCTTCGCCACAGGCACAAGGTACCGGGACAGCCCGTCCGCTGCCGGCGGCGCACTGACGCGACACGATCAGGCGACACGTGGCGTCTGTGCATATTCTTGACTACAGAAGGTTATATTGCCTGCTGGGGAACATGTGACCAAGCACAGTCGGGGGATAATGTGCGGTCCAGCCAAACTGCCAGGCCGGTCGCTCCCGTGCTGGCGGCCGGCCTGGGGCTGCGGCACGGGCGCGGCTGGGCGCTGCGCTCGGCCAGCTTCCGGATGGACTGCGTGCCGAGCATGCCGCTCGGCATCGTCATCCCGGGCGCCGGCGCGGCCCGCGCCGTGGCTGACCTGCTGGCCGGCCTGGCCCGGCCCAGCTACGGGGAGCTGCGCGTGCTGGGCGAGGACATGACCACGCCGCGGGGCCGGGCGGCCGTGCGGGGCCGGGTCGGGATCGCACGGCGGCATGCCCGGCCGCAGCCCGCAGCCCGGATCCGGGGCGTGGTCGAGCGCGGCGCGAAGACCGCGCGGCTGCCGGGCTGCGACCGGCACCTGCTGGCCGCAGCGGTGCTGGACCGGCTATCGCTGACGCCCTGGGCCGGCGTCCCGGTGCGCGCGGCGCCTGATGCCATTGCCCGGCGCGCCAGGCTGGCCGCGGCTGCCGTGCACCAGCCCGAGCTGCTGCTGATCGACGGACTGCTGGACGACCTGCCCGGACGGGACCTGCGGGCGCTGGCTGATGCTGTCCGGGAGCTGAGCCGGGATACCTGCGTGCTGGCCATCGGCTCGGACGCTGACGCGCTCGCCCTCGCCTGCGCCGATGTCCTGACGCTCTCGGACGGCATCCTGGTCAGCGCCTGACCGCGGTGCCATCCCGGCCCCGCCGCCCGCTCCGATCTCGTGCCGCGGCCGGGAGATCCGGGCTCGCCAGTCACCGCTGCCCGGTTACGGCGTGCCGCCCCGCCAGCGCACGAGATCGGGCGTCACGTCCGCCATCGACCGGCAGCCGGTTAGCGCCATGGTCCTGCGCACGTCGGCGGCCAGCATCTCCAGGACGCGCTCGACGCCCGGCTGCCCGGCCGCGCCCAGGCCGTACAGGTAGGCCCGGCCGATCATCGCGGCCCGAGCGCCCAGCGCCACGGCCTTGACGATGTCGCTGCCCCGGCGGATGCCGCCGTCGCAGATGATCTCCGTGCGGTCCCCGACAGCATCCGCCACCGGGGCGACCAGCTCGATCGGCGCCGGCGAGCCGTCCAGCTGGCGGCCGCCGTGATTGGAGAGGGCGATGGCCTCGACCCCGGCGTCAGCGGCGAGCCTGGCGTCGGCCACGGTCTGGATGCCCTTGAGCACGATGGGACCGTTCCACGCGTCGCGGAACCAGTCCAGGTCCCGCCAGGACAGCCCCGGATCGAACTGGTCGGTGACGTACTGCGCGATGTTGACCGCCTCCGTGCCGTCGGCTCCGGGCGCGCCGGTGACGTTCGCGAACATGATCGGCTCACTGCGGACGAAGTCCCACGTCCAGCCCGGGTGCACGGCCCCGTCCAGCAGGGTGCCGATGCCGACCTTCGGCGGCAGGGTGAAGCCGCGCCGGACATCACGCTCACGGCGGCCGAGTACCGCGGTGTCGACGGTCAGCACGATCGCCTCGTACCCGGCCGCGGCCGCGCGGGCAAGCAGGTCCTTCAGCAGGCCCCGGTCCCGCCAGACGTAGACCTGGAACCACTTGCGGCCGCCGCTGACCGCTGCCACCTCCTCGATCGAGCGAGTCGCCATCGTCGAGAGCGAGTACGGCAGCTGAGCCTTAGCCGCCGCCCTGGCCACGTCCAGCTCGCCCGCCGGGCTGGCCACCCTGGTGTAGCCGGTCGGCGCGAGCACCAGCGGCAGCGGCTGGCGCTGGCCGAGCAGCGTAGCTGAGGTGTCGATCGCGCCGACATTGCAGAGCACCCGGGGCCGGAACTCCAGGCGGCGGAAGGCCATCACGTTCCGGCGCAGCGACACCTCGTCCTCGGCGCCCCCGTCGATGTAGTCGAACACGCCGCGCGGCAGCCGCCGCCGGGCGATCCGCCGGAAGTCCTCCACACAGGCAGCCCGGGTGAGCGCGCGGTCAGCTGGCTGCAGCTGGATCGGCCGGAATCGCAGCACCGAACGGAGAGTCTTCAGCATGCAACCAGGATCCGCTCTTGGCCGCCGCCGGACAAACGCCGTGCGCAGTGATGGCGCATCATGACCGGGCCGCCCTGCCGCGGCCCTGGCCGGCCATGCTGCCGCGGCGTGCGGCTAGGTGGTGATGAGCGCATCGGCCGCCGTATAGGGATCAAGCTCACCCGCCGCGACCAGGCTCGCGAGCTCCTCCAGCCGCGCCTCGCCCGGCAGCCCGCCCAGCCGGAGCCGTAGCTCGGCCACGGCGATGGCGGCCACCTCCTCGCGCGCCCTGGCCAGGCGGAGGCGGTCCCGGTGTCCCGATTCCGCCAGCCAGGCCCAGCGCGCGTCCACGGCGGCGACGAGATCGGCGATCCCGTCACCAGCCGAGGCGGCGGTCTTGACGATCGGCGGCTTCCAGTCGCCCTTCTCGTACTTCGCCATGGCCAGCATGCTGCGCAAGTCCCTGACCGCCTCCTGCGCTCCAGGCCGGTCGCTCTTGTTCACCACGAAAACGTCGGCCACCTCGAGGATCCCGGCCTTGGCCGCCTGGATCGAGTCCCCCATCCCCGGTGCCACGACGACGAGGGTCGAGTCGGCTAGCGAAGCGATCTCCACCTCGGCCTGGCCGACGCCCACGGTCTCGACCAGGAGGACGTTCGAATCCGGCCGCATCCAGGATGCGCAGTGCCTGCGGCGTCGCCCAGGCCAGTCCGCCCAGGTGGCCGCGGCTGGCCATGGACCTGATGTACACGCCGGGATCGGTCGCGTGCTCCTGCATCCGCACCCGGTCACCCAGCAGCGCGCCGCCGCTGAACGGCGAGGTCGGATCGACGGCCAGCACGCCGACCCGGAGCCCGCGGTCCCGGTAGGCCCGGATCAGCGCACCGGTGACGGTGGACTTGCCGACGCCGGGCGAGCCGGTCAGGCCGACCACCTGCGCTCCCCCGGCCAGCGGCGCGACGACCCGCATCACGTCCCGCAGCTGCGGCGACGCGTTCTCGACCAGCGATACCAGCCGGGCCAGGGCCCGCGGGTCCTGATCGCGCGCCGCCGCTACCAGCGCTTCGGCGTCGACCGGCCCGCGGCCTGGCCTCCGGCTATCCGCGCAGGCGCGATCGCCGGCCAGCTGAGCTGCTCCGGCTGACGCGGACGGGGCGTAAATGTGCGCCGCGTCGTGCTCGTGCGCCGCGTCGTGCGGGTGCGGAGCGGCCTGGCTGCCGGGCGCGTCCTGCGCGGGCAGTCCCTGCCGGTCAGGCACGGTCGGGCGCAGGCACCCGCAGCAGCAGGGCGTCTCCCTGGCCGCCGCCGCCGCAGAGCGAGGCAGCCCCCAGCCCGCCGCCGCGCCTGCGCAGCTCGTAGACCAGGTGCAGCGCGAGCCGCGCACCCGAAGCGCCGATGGGGTGCCCGAACGCGATGGCTCCGCCGTTCACGTTCACGCGATCCGGCCCGACGGCCAGGTCCCGCATGGACTGGATGGCGACGGCGGCGAACGCCTCGTTGATCTCGATCAGGTCCAGGTCAGCCACCGCCAGGCCGGCCTTGCCCAGCGCCTGCTCGATCGCCCGCGACGGCTGCGAGTGCAGCGAGTTGTCCGGGCCCGCCACTACCCCGTGCGCGCCGATCTCGGCCAGGACCGGCGCCCCGGCGGCAGCGGCGGCCTCGGCCGACATCACCACCACCGCGCAGGCACCATCGGAGATCTGCGAGGCATTTCCCGCCGTGATGGTGCCCTCGCGGCTGAAGGCCGGCCGCAGCGCGGCCAGCGACTCGGCCGTGGTCTCCGCCCGGATGCCCTCATCGGAGCTGATGATCGCCGGCTCACCGCGCCGCTGCGGGACCGCCACCGGCACGATCTCCTTCGCCAGCAGCCCGTCCTTGACGGCCCGCGCCGCCAGCTGATGGGACCGGGCGGCGAACTCGTCCTGCTGCTGCCGGGTAATGCCGAGGCCGGCGTTGTGCCGCTCGGTCGACTCGCCCATGGAGATCTGCTCGAACGGATCGGTGAGCCCGTCGTGCTGCATCGCGTCGAGCAGCTCGATCGTGCCCAGCTTGTAGCCCCGCCGGGAGCCGGGAAGCAAGTGCGGTGCCTGCGACATGGACTCCATGCCGCCCGCCACGATCACGTCGAACTCGCCGGCCCGGATCAGCTGGGCCGCCAGCGCGATGGCGTCCAGGCCGGACAGGCAGACCTTGTTGATGGTGAGGGACGGCACCGTCATCGGGATGCCCCCGGCCACGGCCGCCTGCCGGGACGGTATCTGCCCGGCGCCCGCCTGCAGCACCTGCCCCATGATCACGTAATCAACCTGGTCACCAGCCAGGCCGGCGCGCTCCAGCGCTGCCCTGATCGCGAAGCCGCCGAGGCCGGCTCCGCTGAAAGTGCTCAGGCCGCCGAGCAGGCGGCCGGTGGGCGTCCTTGCGCCGCCGACTATCACCGCTTCCCGCATACTGCAACGATACCTGTGTCGCATCCGTCAGCCCGAGAGGTGAGAACCATGCTGACCCGCATTGACCACGTAGGCATTGCGTGCCGGGACCTGGAAGAGAAGATTGCCTTCTACGAGAGCACCTTCGGGCTGACGGTCGTGAGCCGGGAGATCCACGAGGAGCAGGGCGTGCGGGAAGCAATGCTGCAGGTAGCGGGGGACATAACGGGCGGCTCCTACGTGCAGCTGCTGGAGCCGCTCTCGCCGGACACCCCGGTCGGCCGCTTCCTGGAGCGGCGCGGCGAGGGCATTCACCATGTCGGATACGGCGTGGCCAACATCACAGCGGCACTGGAGTCGATCGGGGCGACCGGCGTCCGCCTGCTGGATGCCCGGCCGCGGCACGGCTCCATGGGCGCGTCCATCGCGTTCCTGCATCCGGCGGACGTGGGCGGCGTGCTGACCGAGCTGGTCCAGGCCCCTGGCAGCAGCGCCTAATCCTGGCGAAAGTAAAAAAAGGGAGAGAAAGCGCGAGGGACCGCGAACCCGCCGCCTAGCCCCTTCCGGGGGAGTACGCTGCCAGGCACCGGGCGAGCTGAAGTGCGTGCCGGTCGGGCTTGCGGCAGCCTGTAACACTGCCGGCCCGGCAATCGGACCATGAGGCGATCGTCCGGGCGTGCGTATCCCCCGTCTACCCAGGATTAGGCGACATGCAGCCCGATATCGATGCCCAGCTCAGCAACTTCTTCGAGGAATCCTCCCTGCGCGACTTCGCCAGAGTCATGCGCGGATACGATCCGCACCAGGTCAACGAGCACCTGAAGGCGGTAGACGGCGAGATGCGCCAGTACCGCGACCAGGTGCAGGCGCTGCAGCGGGAGCTGACCGACGCGCATCGCCAGATGCAGGAACTCGAGCAGCCCACGCTGTCGGGCCTCGGCTCCCGTATCGAGCAGCTGTTCCGGCTCGCCGAGGAGCAGGCCGCCGAGCACATCCAGGAGGCCAAGGGAGCCGCGACGCAGTTCACCGCGACCGCGAAGGTGGAGGCGGCCGAGGTCCGGGCCGCCGCCGAGAACGAGGCGGCCGAGCTGCGCGCCAACGCCAAGCGCGAGACCGACGATCTGCGCTCGTCGGCCGAGCGCGAGGCCGACACGATCCGGACGACCGCCCGGCGCGAGGCGGACGAGCTGACGTCGACCACCGAGCGCGAGGCGGCCAAGCTGCGCGCCACCGCCGACCACGAGACCGCCGAGAAGCGGGCCGCGAACGAGCGGGAAGTCGCCAAGATGCGGACCACCGCCGAGCGCGAGGTCGCGCAGATGCGCGCCAACGCGAAGCGGGAGCGGGACGAGATCCTCACTACCTCCAAGCGCCAGGCCGACGAGATGCGCAGCCAGGCCCAGCGGATCCTGGAGGAGAGCGAGGCTCAGCGCGCTCAGGCCGAGGCGGAGTTCGACATCCAGCTCGCCGCCCGGCGGGAAGAGGCCGAGCGGCAGGAGGCCGAGCGCCTGGCGGCCGCCCAGGCGGCCACCCAGAAGCTGGTGTCCGAGGCCGAGCAGCGGGCCGCGACCGCCGAGCAGCGGGCCAGCAAGGCCAGCGCCCAGGCCGAGCAGACCAGGCGGGACGCCGACCAGCACTCCCGGCAGCTGGTCAGCAACGCGAAGAAGAACGCCGACCAGATCGTGGCCCAGGCCAAGTCACAGGCCGACCAGCTGCTGGCCGACACCAAGTCCGAGGCCGACCGGATCCGCACCGCGGCGCAGCGCCAGGTGGACGAGCTGAACAAGCAGAAGGAAAGCGTGGCGGCGCACCTGGCTCAGATCAGCCAGCTGCTGGGCACCCAGATGCCTGGCCTGGCCGACGCGCTGAAGCCGCAGCCAGCGCCGGTCGGCGCCCCGGCAGCCAAGGCGGTCACCGCCGGCCCGCCCGCCAACGGCTCGGCCATCCCCGCCGCGGCGAGCCCAGCCGAGACTCAGCGCCCTGCGGGGACCGCGACCGCCCAGCATCCCGGGCCTGGCAGCTCCGGCGGCCCGGCCAGGCAGCCCAGCGGCGCGAAGTCCGGCAAGGACGACGAAGACTGGTGGACTGAGTAAGCAGCTCGCTCGAAGCGCGCTCCCCGGGCCGGGGAGCGCGCTTTGCTTTCGGGAGGCATTTGCGGCGCCGCAGAACGCCAGCGGTATCCGGTACTGGTTCAAGCGGTTGCCGTCTGGCCGCCGTCGACCACCAGCACCTGGCCGGTCATGTAGGACGAGGCCTCGCTGGCCAGGAAGATGACCGGGCCGGCCATCTCCTCCGGATCAGCCCAGCGCCGCATCGGGACCGAGGCGACGGTGGCCGGGCCCGCCTGCGGGTCTTCCCACAGGGTGCGGTTCATGTCGGTCGCCGTCCATCCGGGGCACAGGGCGTTGACCCGGATGCCCTCGCCGCCCCACTCGACGGCGAGTGACCTGGTCAGCGAGATGACACCCGCCTTGGCCGCGCCGTACGGGGCCCGGTAGGGCGAAGACGCCACGCCGGCCACGGACGCCACGTTGATGACCGAGCCCTGGCGCCGCTCCAGCAGGTGCCCGGCGAAGGCGTGGCAGACATAGGCGGTCGAGTCCAGGTTCAGCCGCATCAGCTTGTCCCAGCCCGACATCCGCAGGTCGCGGAACCCGGCCACGAAGTTGGAGCCGCCCGCGTTGTTCACCACCACGTCCACATAGCCCAGCTGGTCGATGGCCAAGGCCACCGCGTGCTCGACCGCCTGCTGGCTGGTCACGTCCGCCGTGATCACGAACGCCTTGCGCCCGAGAATGGTGATGTCCGAGGCCGTCTCCGCCAGCGCGTCGGCATCCCTGGCCACCAGGGCCAGGTCAGCACCGGCTCCGGCGAGCGCAACCGCGATGACCTTGCCGATTCCGCGAGAGGCGCCGGTGACGAACGCGGTCTTGCCGGACAGGTCGAAGAGGCTCACGATCAGTCCTTCCATTCAGCCGGCAGTGGCAGGGCCGCCGGGTTCATCTGCCGGACGATCTCGGTGAGAACGATGCGGACGAAGCGCTCTCCTACCCACAGGTGCCTGGCGCGTTCCACCCCGATCACCTCCGCCTGCGGCACCCGGGAGAAGCGGACCCCGGCCTCGTCCGGGCGCAGGTAGTCATCCAGTTCCGGCACCAGCACGACCAGCGGCTTGCCCGACTCGGCCCACGAGTCCAGGTCGTCGTCGCCCGCCCGGTGCACCGGCGGCGACAGCAGGATCGCTCCCTCGACGGCCGGGTCATTCCCCCACATCAGTGCTAGTTCCGTGCCGAACGACCAGCCGACGAGCCACAGTCCCGGCAGCTGGCGCCCGGCGCAGAAGGCGATCGCCGCCTCGACGTCGTGCCGCTCGGCGTGGCCGCTGCCGAACTCGCCGTCGCTGGTGCCCCGCTCGGACGTGGTCCCCCGGGTGTTGAACCTGAGCACGGCCAGGTCGGCCAGGGCAGGCAGCCGGTAGGACGCCTTCCGGAACAGGTGACTGTCCATCATGCCGCCGTGCGTGGGCAGCGGGTGCAGGCAGATCAGCGTCGCCACTGGCGGCCTGCCAGCCGGCAGCGCGAGCTCGCCGACGAGATCGAGCCCGTCAGCCGTGTGCAGCGTGATGTGCTCGCGGCGGGCCGGCAGGACGGTGCTGGCAGTGATGTCGGTCATGGCTCCTCAGCGGTGCGTGGCCGGACCCGGGCCGGGCCGGCGGGGACGGCGCTGCCAGCACGAATTGTGCCAGTGCCGTCGTTCGTCCGGGCCGGGGGTCTGGGCCGGCCAGGCCACGACGTGCGCGATCCCCGGCAGGATCTCCTGGTCACAGCCGGGGCAGCGGTAGGTCTTGGTGGCTGCGGCGGCGGGGACCTGCCGGACCACCCAGTCGCCGTCCGGCCAGGACTGCGTCTGCGGCGGCCCCAGCCGGGTGGCCGGTTCCCCGGCCGCGTCCCGGCCGCCGGCACCGCCAGGGCGCCGGCCGCCGCGGCGCGGCCGCCGCGGCAGGTCGCCGGGCAGCCGGCGGGCCTTGCGCGGGCTCACCGGACCGCCGCTACCCGGAGAACGGGAGGCCCGCCGCGGCATGCTCGGCCAGCAGCGGGGGCGGCGCGAAAGCGGGATCGCCGTAGGCCTCGTGCATCGCCCGCAGCGCCGCCAGCGCGACCTCTGGTCCGATATCGTCCAGGATCCGCATCGGCCCGCGCGGGTAGCCGCAGCCCAGGGTCATCGCGGCGTCCACGTCGGCCGCGCCGGCGTAGCAGTCCTGGACCATCCGGACGGCGTCGGCCAGGTGCGGATACAGCAGCGCGCCGGTCAGGAAACCCGGCCGGTCCGGCGACCTCACCAGCTGCCAGCCCAGCCGCCCGGCCAGCGCCGTCGCCGCGGCCGTCGCGGACGCCGAGGTCAGCCGGGTCGTGACCAGCTCAGTCAGCTTGTCGCCGGTCAGCCACAGCCCGGCCGCCTGGTCCGGCCGACCGGTGCCCAGCGCCGCCGGGAGCACCGAGGCCGTCGGCGGCGCGCAGATCAGGATGAGGTCGCTGGCCTCCGCCGCATTCCTGGTCACGCTGATCCCGGCGGCCGCGATGGCACCGGCCAGCTCCCCGGCGGCGTCCTCGGCTCCCCCGGCGCTGATCAGCGTCACGCGGCGGGGCGCGGGGGGCAGCTTGTCGTTTCGGATCGATGCGAGGGTGGCCGCGTCCGGCGCCGGCTCTCCGTAGTCATATACCCCGCGGCCGCTCTTGCGGCCCAGCTGGCCGGCCTCGGTCAGCCGCCGCAGCAGCGGAGCGGGGATGCAGCGCGAGCCGCCGAACTCGGCCTGCAGGACCTCCAGGATCGACAGGGCGGTGTCCAGGCCGATCAGGTCGAGCAGGGCCAGCGGGCCCATCGGCAGCCCGATTCCGGCCATGGCCGCCGTGTCGATGTCCTCGCGAGTCGCATACCCGGCGGCCAGCAGGGACACGGCGTGATTGAGATAGGGCAGCAGCAGCGCATTCGCCACGAAACCGGCCCGGTCACCGGCCTGGACCGGCGTCTTGCCCAGCCGCCGGGCGAGACCGGCGATCGCCGCGCCGGCGGGCGCCTCGGTGAGCACCGTCGTGACGACCTCGACCAGCCGCATCACCGGCGCCGGATTGAAGAAGTGCATGCCGACGACCCGGCCGGGATGTGCCGTCCCGGCGGCCACGGCGGTGACGGACAGCGACGAGGTGTTCGTGGCCAGGATGGCGTCCGGCCTGCACGCCCGGTCCAGCCCGGCGAAGACCTGCCGCTTGAGCTCCATCCGCTCGGGCACCGCCTCGATCGCCAGGTCGGCGCCGGCCGCGGCCTCGAAGCCGGAGCCCGGCCGGATCCGGCGCAGGATGTCCGCCTGCTCCTGCTCGGTCAGCCTGCCGCGGCTGACCGCGCGGGACAGCGACGCCGTCAGGATACCCACGCCGCGGGCGAGCGCATCCGGGTCGGCCTCGATCCCGACCACGGTCATCCCGGCGCGGCCGAAGACCTCGGCGATCCCAGCCCCCATCGTGCCCAGCCCGACGACCGCGACCTCGCGAATCTCCATGCCGGGACCCTATCGATGGCCCCCGCCAGGTCCGCCGGCGCCCCGCCCGAGCCAGGCCCGCCCGGCGCCCCGCCCGAGCCAGGCCCGCCCGGCGCCCCGCCCGTGCCAGGCCCCGCTGCGGCACGGCGCGAGCGCCGCCCGCCAGGCCTGCTGCGGCACGGCGCGAGCGCCGCCCGCTCATCAGCCGCCGCCGTGGTCATGGCGCAGCAGCGTGGATGCGCAGGTGCTGCTGCTGTATGCGCAGCAGGCACGCTCCCACGTCGTTCGGACCTGAGCGCGCGCGCCATGAGCGTGAGTGCTCTGGCCGCGCGAACCGGTCGAAACGCCGCATTCCTGGCAGCCTGTGATCCTCACCAGCCGGCGTAGGTTTCTGGCGAGCCGGGCAGGATCACGCGATGCATCTTTCGATGACCCGCTGTGGCAAAGCTTCGCCGACCGGGCGCTGGCCACCATGACCGGCGGCGGTGCGGACTACGGCGAGTGCGCGGCCACCGCCGGGCGGATCACCAAGGGTCAGGGCCTGCACATGTCCCGGTTCGTCCAGCGGGCCTTCGACTGGCTGGATGAGACCCTCAGCTAGCCAGGTCGGCCACCGCTGACATCCTGCCGGTCCGTTCCGGGTCATGGCCAAGCAGGACGCGGTGAACGTGGCAGGCCCGCTACTGTTAGCTCCCGTGCGGCTCGTCATCGCCCGGTGCAGCGTGGTCTACGCAGGACGGCTGACGGCGCGTCTGCCGCTGGCGACGCGCCTGCTCATCGTCAAGGCCGACTCCTCCGTCCTCATTCACTCCGACGGCGGCAGCTACAAGCCGCTGAACTGGATGCCGCCGCCGTGCCGCCTGGCCGAGGAGCCGGGCCGGTGGATCGTCACCGGCAAGGCGGGCGAGACGCTGACCATCGAGCTGGACGAGATCATCAGCGACACCTCGTTCGCGCTCGGCGATGATCCGGGGCTGGTCAAGGATGGCGTCGAATCGCATCTGCAGGAACTGCTGGCCGCTCAGCTGCACGTGCTCGGCGAGGGCTGGCGGCTGGTCCGGCGGGAGTACCCCACCCCGATCGGGCCGGTCGACATCATGTGCCGGGATGCCCTGGGCGGCAGCGTGGCGGTGGAGATCAAGCGCCGCGGCGAGATCGACGGGGTCGAGCAGCTGACCCGCTACCTGGAGCTGCTCAACCGTGACCCGCTCCTCGCCCCAGTTCGCGGCATCTTCGCCGCGCAGGAGATCAGGCCGCAGGCCCGCGTCCTCGCCGCGGACCGCGGCATCCGCTGCGTCACGCTCGACTACGACGCCCTGCGCGGCCTCGAAGACGGCACGCTCCGCCTCTTCTGACCCCGCGGCCAGTCGCATAACAAGGCCTGGCAGGCGCCGCGGGTGGCCGGGCCATGGGCGGCATCCGGCCGTTGCGAGTCCTGGTTGAACGAAAAGTCCGTTATGCGCGGGCTGCGTTCTCGGGAAAATCTGGCCGGCCTGATGGGGTAGCCGGCACTGAGGCCATTCCAGACGATCATGAGTCCGCGGTGGCTGGCCCGACTGCTGGCGGTATCGCTGCCGGCTCTGCGCCGTGAGCCGCAGGCCCGGCCGCAGTCGGCCTGAGCGCCGGCCCGATCAGAAGATCATCCGGATGGGTGAGTTGCTCCGCCGCGCCAATTCGAGCTGTTTCGATCTCGTTTGCATCACCGTTCAGCGGTGCATACGTTGGGCCGCTGTCCCACTAGCAACGCAGACAAGGAGCGCAATGAGGGCACGAACCCGCATAATTACCACGCTCGGAGCAGGCGGCCTGCTAACAGGCCTCGCAGCAGGACCGGCGCTGGCAAGTACGCACACCGTTCAGCCCGGCGAGACACTCAGCGGCATTGCCGCGCAGTCCGGGGAATCGCTCGCGCAGGTGGAGGCGGCCAACCCGCAGATCGCCAATCCCAACCTGATCAGCGTCGGCGAGCTGGTGAACCTGCCGGGCGCCAGCTCGGGAGCAGCATCCTCGGGAGCGGCCTCCCCGGCGGCGGTGCCGGCGCCCGCTCAGACCAGCCAGTTGACGGCACCGTCCGGCGGCGGCTCGGCACCCGGTTCCTTCCAGCAGTGCGTGGCCTGGCGGGAGTCCTCGGATACCCCGACCGACCCTGACGGCCTGTACGGCATCCTGCCGAGCACCTGGGCCAGCCTCGGCTACTCGGGAACGGCTGGCCAGGCCTCGGTCGCGGTGCAGAACCAGGCGTTCCAGCAGCTGTACGCCCAGCAGGGCGCGCAGCCATGGTCCGCCTATGACGGCTGCTGACCGCGACCGCGCGGGACTGCGGCGCGTCAGCGTCAGCGAGCAGCTGTCGCTGACGCGCCGAGCCGTGCCGGGCAGCACTGATGTCGGCATCGCCGAGCCCGCCGCGCGCGGGGGGCTCGTCAGCCCGCGGCGCCCGGCGAGGGGGTCCAGGGGGGCGCGCCGTCCTCCGGCATGGGCACGGCGAAGGCGTTCAGCAGGAACGAGATCAGGGTGTAATAGCCGCACAGCGAGACGAGCTCGACGACCCCCGCGTCGCCGAGCAGCCGCTGGGCCGCCGCATAGGCCTCCTGGCCGAGCTGGCCGTCATCGGTGAGCTGGCGCGCGACCGCATAAACCGTCCGCTCGTCACCGGCCTCAAACGACGGGGCCTCGCCCCGGCCGATCGCGTCCACGACGGCCTCGGGCACGCCGTGCGCACGGGCCATCCGCGCATGCGCCCACCACTCGAACTCCGCCTTCCAGCGGGCAGCAACGGTGATGATCGCGAGCTCGGATAGCCGCCGCTCGATCGAGGTCTCGAAACGCAGCACCTGGCCCAGCGCGGATGCCCGCCTCCCGGTGCCGGGAGCGGTGACGAAGGCGTTGAACGGCCCGGTCAGCCCGCCCTGCTCATTGACCAGGTCGTTTCCCCTGGACCCGACGATGCCGTCCCACACCTTCTGGCCAGCAGCGTCAAGGTCGTCGTAGCGCAGGTACGGAAGTCGGCTCATAGCCTGACATTAGCCTCCCGGCTCAGCGCCGCCGCGCCGCCCCCGCGGGCCCGCCCGCGCCCGGCTACCGGCTGACCAGGTGCGCATTGACCGACCTGGCCTCGGCGGCCAGGTCCGGGATCTCGACCACGGTCACGCCACGCTCGCGCAGCCAGGCCGCGCCGCCGCCGGGAACGAACACCGGCGGCTCCAGCCAGGCCAGCACCACCCGGCGGATCCCGGCCGCCACGATCAGCTCGGCGCACGAGCGGGGCCGGGACAGCCGCCGGCGGCAGGGCTCCAGCGAGCTGTAAAGCGTGGCCGCGGGCTGGCGCGGGTCGCCGGCCGAACGCCGCAGCGCTATCTCCTCGGCGTGATCATGGGGGTCCAGCTCCCGCGAGTACCCGGTGGCGATGCGGCTGCCGTCGGCCGCGACGAGGGCGGCGCCGACGCTGAACGCCGAGTCCGACGGCGGGCAGCGGCTGGACAGCGCGATGGCCGTTCGCAGCCACCGCTCATCGGCGGCGCGCTCGCCCGGCGGCAGGTCCGGCCAGGACGGCTCCGCCGGGCGCGGCGGCGGGCGGTCCGGCCGACCCGGAGCGGCGGGCGCGCCCGGCGGCTCGCGGCGACCCGGCCGCGGCTCAGAATTGGGCATTCCGGTCATTCTGACCCTCCCTCCGCCGGGCGGCCTCGTCACCCGCCCGGCGGTGCACTGCGCCTGCCCGGCAGTATCTGCCGTCCGGTCAGCCAGTGATTTACTGGGACCTACGCGCAGGTAACCGCTGGACAGGACGGCAGGCAGGTCATGACCACGATGGCATACTCCCGCGGCTCAGCAAGGCCTGCGGACACGTTCGACACGGTCAACCCGGCCACCTCCGAGGTCATCGCCACGTTCGGAGTCTGCGGCGAGCAGGATGTCGCCGACGCCGTCGAGCGGGCTCAGGCGGCCGCCGCCTGGTGGGCGGGCCTGGGCTGGAAGGGCCGTCAGCAGCGGCTGCTGGCCTGGAAGTCCTACCTCACCCGGTACATCGGCCGGCTAGCGGAGCTGGTGCACACCGAGACGGGCAAGCCCGTGCCGGATGCCCAGCTGGAGATCCTGCTCGCGATCGTGCACATCGACTGGGCCGCCCGGCACGCGCGCAAGGTACTGGGGCCGCGCCGGGTGCGCAGCGGCCTCATCTCCATCAACCAGGCGGCCACGCTGGAGTACCAGCCGCTCGGCGTGGTCGGCGTGATCGGGCCGTGGAATTACCCCGTGTTCACTCCGATGGGCTCGATTGCCTATGCCCTGGCCGCCGGCAACGCCGTCGTGTTCAAGCCCAGTGAGCTCACGCCCGCCGTCGGCGGATGGCTGGTCAGCTCGTTTGCCGAGGTAGTGCCCGAGCAGCCGGTGCTGCAGCTGATCACGGGCGCGGGCCAGACGGGCGAGTACCTGGCCCGCAGCGGCGTCAGCAAGATCGCATTCACCGGCTCGGCCGCGACGGCCAGGAAGGTGATGGCCGCCTGCGCGCAGAACCTCACGCCGATGGTGGCCGAGTGCGGCGGCAAGGACGCCTTCCTGGTGGCCAGCGACGCTGACCTGGATGCCGCCGCGGATGCCTGCGCCTGGGGCGCGCTGTCCAACGCGGGCCAGACGTGCATCGGGGTCGAGCGGGTCTACGTGGCCGAGGATGTTTACCACACGTTCCTGGAGAAGCTGACCGAGCGGATCGCCAGGATCCGGCCCGGCGAGGACCGCGAGGCGGACTACGGGCCGATGACGATGCCCGGCCAGCTCGAGGTGATCGAGCGGCACATCGCCGACGCGCTGGCCCGGGGCGGCCGGCCGGTCGTCGGCGGGATCGCGAGCATCCGCAAGCCCTATGTCGGCCCGGTCGTCCTGGCCGACGTGCCGGAGGACAGCTGCGCCGTCACCGAGGAGACCTTCGGGCCCACGATCACGGTCGCCAAGGTGGCGGATCTCGCCGAGGGCGTCGAGCGGGCCAACGCCAGCCGGTACGGGCTCGGCGCCACGGTGTTCGCCGGCAGCAGGAAGCCGGCCATGAGCGCCGCGAGAGCGCTGCGCAGCGGGATGACCGCGATCAACTCGGTCGTCGCGTTCGCCGGCGTCCCGACGCTGCCGTTCGGCGGCTCCGGTGATTCCGGCTTCGGCCGGATTCACGGCGCGGACGGGCTGCGCGAGTTCGCCCGGCCCAAGGCCATCACCCGGCTGCGGATGAAGCCGCTGGCCAACCTGACCTCGTTCTCGCGCACCGACCAGGACATGAAGAAGGTCCTCAGCCTGGTCACCATGCTGCACGGCAAGCGGTACAAGTAAGCAGCAGGCCGCGGACGGGGGTGAGCAGCAGGCCGCTGACGGATCGGTAAGCAGCGGGCCGCTGACGGGCTAGGAGCGCTGCGAGGCGGCCGCTACCAGGTCGGCGGGCTCCACGGCGGCCAGCGGGGCACGGCCGGCGATCAGGTCGGCGGCCCGCTCGGCGATGGCGATGGTCGGCGCGTTGGTGTTGCCGCGGGGCACCGTGGGCATGACCGAGGCATCCACCACCCGCAGCGACTCGATCCCCCGCACTCGCAGCTCGGGGTCGACGACGCTGGTCAGCCTGCTGGCGGCCAGCCGTGAGTCGCCGCCCATCGCGCAGGTGCCGACCGGGTGATAGATCGTGGAGATGTCGCTGCGGATCCACTCCCAGAAGCTCGGCGTCACTGCGGAGGTCGCCGCCCGGCGCCAGCTCCGCTGTGCAGATCTTGCTGAGCGGCCGGGCGGCAGCGAACTCCCGCACCATGCCGATCGCCTTGACCAGGGGGTCCAGGTCCGCCGAGTCGGACAGATAGGCCGGGTCGATGGCCGGCTTGTGCCGGGGGTCGGCGCTGCGCAGCCTGACCTTGCCCCGGCTGCCCACCGACACCAGCGTGACCAGCACCGACATCGCCCGCACCGAGGGGTCGGCGAGGCCGCCATTGACATACGGGACGGGCAGCACGTGCCACTGGATGTCCGGCGCGGGCAGCGAGGAGTCGGTCCGGACGAACCCGCCGGCCTCGGCCAGATTCGTGGTCATCGGGCCGGAGTGCGTGAGCTGCCATCGGGTCAGGTTCCGCGGGCAGGCCTGCTCCCACAGGGAGCGAGACTTCGGCGTGCTCCACATGGCGGTCACGATCGGATGATCGGACAGGTTCGCGCCCACGCCCGGGCTGTCAGCGAGCACGGCGACGCCGTGCTCACGCAGGTGGTCGGCCGGGCCGATCCCGGACAGCAGCAGCAGCTGCGGGCTGCCGATCGCGCCCGCCGAGAGGATCACCTCGGCCTCGGCCCTGGCTAGCTCCTCCGCGCCGCGGCGCAGGTAGCGCACTCCCACCGCCCGGCCGCCCTCGATGGCCAGCCCGGTGACCAGGGCGTCCGTCTCGATCGTCAGGTTCGGCCGGGCGGCAGCCGGATGCAGGTAGGCATCGGCAGCCGACCAGCGCCGGCCGCCGCGCTGCGTCACCTGGTAGAAGCCGGCGCCGTCCTGGCTCGGTCCGTTGAAGTCATCGTTCGCGGGCTGCCCGCAGCTGCGGGCAGCCTCGACGAAGGCAGCGGTCTCGCGGCTCTTGTGCCGCAGGTCCTGGACGCTCAGCGGGCCGGCCGCGCCGTGAAACGCCGACGCGCCCCGTGAGTTGTTCTCGGCTCGCAGGAAGTAGGGCAGCAGGTCGGTGTAGCCCCAGCCAGCGCAGCCGAATTCGTCCCGCCAGGTGTCGTAGTCATACCGGGCGCCGCGAATGTAGATCATGGCATTGATCGACGAGGAGCCGCCGAGGGTGCGGCCGCGGGGCCAGTAGATCGACCGGCTGCGCGCGCGCTCCTGCGGCACGGTCTGGTAGTCCCAGTCATACGTGCTCTTGAAGAGCAGGTTCACGGCCGCCGGTATGTGGATCTCGTCCGCGTCATCGGGCGGGCCCGCCTCCAGCAGCAGCACCCTGATGTCCGGATTCTCGGTCAGCCGCGAGGCAAGGACGCAGCCAGCGCTCCCGGCGCCCACGATGACGTAGTCGTACACGGCCACCTCCCGAGCTGCTGGCGTCCTGGCGAGTCTCAGCAGCTAAGCGTATCGGGCCATTCATGGCCAAGCTCCGCGAATCCGTCGGCCTGGGTCGTGCTGGCGGGCCGGGGCAGCAGAGCGCGCTCCCGGCCTGAGCCAGGAGCGCGCTCCCCCCCACTGCGGCGGCCACTGGCAGGGCCGGCGGGGCCCCCGAGATCCGCCGGCACATGCCGGGCGCGGCCGCGAGCCACCGGAAAGGCGGCCTCCAGGCACTTTTCGGCCTGGCTGAGGTTATCCATCGAGGCGCCCGAAACTGGGTACCGCACGTCGCCGTGCCACACCTGTGATTACCGCTCGTACTCATACGATGTCACATAGTGGTTACGTTGTGAATACCTCAAGCTCAGAGACATCCAGGGTCACGACAGTACCCGGGGATCACCCGGAGGGACCTGGGCCGACATGCCCGTTACGGTCAGCCTTTGCTGCCGCCAGGCTCCGCTCGCTCCTCCGCCGCGCGGCCGATACGGTGGTTGCCATGCCAAAAGAGCGTGCCAGCGCGCCAGTCGTCCTGTCCCGCATCTACACCCGGACCGGAGACGACGGCACGACCGCCCTGGGAGACGGCAGCCGGGCGGCCAAGACCGACCTGCGGCTCGTCGCGTACGCGGACGTGGACGAGGCGAACTCCGCGATCGGGGTAGCGGTCAGCATGGGCCACCTGCCCGCCGAGATCAGCCAGCTGCTGATCCGCATCCAGAACGAGCTCTTCGATGTCGGTGCCGACCTGTGCAACCCGGTAGCCGAGAACCCCCCGTACCCCCCGCTGCGCGTCAGCGAGAGCTACATCGACGCCCTCGAGCAGGCGTGCGATGAGCACAACGAGGGCCTGCCCACCCTGCGCAGCTTCATCCTGCCCGGCGGATCCGCCGGCTCGGCGCTGCTGCACGTGGCGAGGACCGTTGTCCGGCGGGCTGAGCGGTCCGCCTGGGCGGCGATGGCGGACTACGGCGACAGCATGAACCCGCTGACGGCGAAGTACCTGAACAGGCTCTCCGACCTGCTGTTCATCCTCGGGCGGCGGGCTAACGAGCCGGGCGGGGACCTGCTCTGGAAGCCAGGCGGCGAGCGCTAAACTCGCATTTCCCGCGAAACGGGCTATCGCCGCCCATTCGCCTGCGCTGGCGGGGCAGCCTCCAGCCAGGCCAGCAGGCCAGTCAGGGCAGCATCGCTCATGGCCAGCTCGACGGTCAGGGGCAGCCTCGCGACGACTCCGGCGCTGGCCGGGATGCCACCTGCCCGGCCGACCTGGCACACCACCACCACGACATCGGGCCCGAAGCTGGCGGCCTCAGCCCGGCCGACCGGGCGGCGCTCCAGCAGCCGCAGCGAGGCCCGGCCGAACACCTCGGCCGGGCGGAGCCGGAGGCCGAATGCGCTGTACCAGCGCAGCTCATCAGGCTGGTAGGAGGCCAGGCCGAGCCGCCACGGGTCGCCGGAGCCATGCCGCAGGCCGCATTCCACGGTCCCGCCGCCCCGGCCGAGCAGCAGGCGCCTGATCGCCAGGAAGGCCGCCGCGATGGCCACGGCCAGCAGCAGCGCGGCCAGAGTCCAGCCGACAGCGAGCGCCAGTCCCCCCGTCACCGTGGCGCCCTGCCCTGATCCCCGTCAGGAGCCGTCGCCGGAGGCGTGCAGGAGCGCCCTGTAGTAGCTGACCTCCGCGGTGTCCTCACCGCCCTGGGTCACCGACCTGGCCGCCTCCAGCGCCTCGTCCAGCGCCGCCTGGACGGCAGCCCGGTCGATCTCCGGGACGAGCTGGGCCTCCCGGGCCAGGACCGAGACCCGGTCATCGGCGACGGACAGGAACCCGCCGTTGACGACCGCTTCCACGGCGTCCTCGCCGTCCGGCCCGGCCGGCCTGATCCGCACCAGGCCGCCGGGGGCCAGGATGCCCAGGACCGGGCTGTGCCCGGTCAGCACGCCGATGTCGCCGTCCGTCGTCTTGGCGATCACGATCTGGGCCGGGCCGGACCAGAGCTCGCCTTCCGGCACGACGAGTGCTGCCTGCAGCGTCACCGCGCTACCTCACGCCATGTCATGAGCGCTCCAGCTCCTTGGCCTTCTTCACCACGTCCTCGATGCCGCCGCACATGAAGAACGCCTGCTCCGGCAGGTTGTCGTACTTGCCCTCGGCGATGGCCTTGAACGATTCGATCGTCTCCTGCAGCGGAACGAAGACGCCGGGCTGCCCGGTGAACTGCTCGGCCACGTACATGGGGTGGGACAGGAAGCGCTCGATCCGGCGCGCGCGCTGGACCGTCACCCTGTCCTCCTCGGACAGCTCGTCGATGCCGAGGATGGCGATGATGTCCTGCAGCTCCTTGTAGCGCTGCAGGATGCGCTGCACCTCGCGGGCCACGTCGTAGTGCTCCTGGCCGACGTACTTCGCGTCCAGGATCCGCGAGGTCGAGTCCAGCGGGTCGACGGCCGGGAAGATGCCCTTCTGGGTGATCTCACGCGAGAGCACGGTGGTGGCATCCAGGTGCGCGAACGTGGTGTGCGGGGCCGGGTCGGTGATGTCGTCAGCCGGCACGTAGATCGCCTGCATGGAGGTGATCGAGTGGCCCCGGGTGGAGGTGATCCGCTCCTGCAGCTGGCCCATCTCGTCGGCCAGCGTGGGCTGGTAGCCCACCGCCGACGGCATGCGCCCGAGCAGCGTGGAGACCTCCGAGCCGGCCTGGGTGAACCGGAAGATGTTGTCGATGAACAGCAGCACGTCCTGGCTCTGCTCGTCGCGGAAGTACTCGGCCATGGTGAGCGCGGCCAGTCCCACCCGCAGCCGGGTGCCCGGCGGCTCGTCCATCTGGCCGAACACCAGCGCGGTGTCCTTGATGACGCCGGACTCCGTCATCTCGATGAACAGGTCGTTGCCCTCGCGGGTCCGCTCCCCCACCCCGGCGAAGACCGACACGCCGGCCGACCTGGCGACCCGAGTGATCATCTCCTGGATGAGCACGGTCTTGCCCACGCCGGCGCCGCCGAACAGGCCGATCTTCCCGCCGCGCACGTACGGGGTCAGCAGGTCGAGCACCTTGATGCCGGTCTCCAGGATCTCCGTCCTGGCCTCGAGCTGGTCGAAGGGCGGCGGATCGCGGTGGATGCCCCAGCGCTCAGTGATCTTCAGTGACGAGGTCGGCACGTCGAGGGTCTCGCCGAGCACGTTGAACACGTGCCCCTTGGTGACATCGCCGACCGGTACCGAGATCGGGCCGCCGGTGTCGGTCACCTCGGTGCCGCGCACCAGCCCGTCGGTCTGCTGCATGGAGATGGCGCGGACGATGTTGTCACCGATGTCCTGGGCCACTTCCAGGGTTAGCGTCCTGACCTTGCCGCCCAGCTTCACGTCCACGTGCAGGGCGTTGTAGATGCCGGGAATCTGCTCGGCCGGGAACTCCACGTCGACGACCGGACCGATCACCCGCACCACGCGGCCGGTGCCGGCGCTGCTGGCCTCGCCGCTCTGGGCTGCGGTGTTCTCTGTGGTAGCGGTCATGGTATCGCTCACTTACTCCCTGCAATGGTCTCGGCCAGGGCGTTGGCGCCGCCCACGATCTCGCTGATCTCCTGGGTGATCTCAGCCTGCCTTGCCTTGTTGGCTTCTAGGGTGAGCTTGTCGATCAGCTCATAGGCGTTGTCGGTCGCCGACTTCATCGCCCGCCGCCGCGCGGCCACCTCGGCGGCCGCGGCCTCGAGCAGCGCGGTGAAGATCCTGCTTTCCAGGTACCACGGCAGCAGCGCGTCCAGCACGATGTCCGCCGCTGGCTCGAACTCATACGCCGGCAGCGGTCCTGACGGCCCTTCCTCGGTCGTCTCCTCGATCTCGATCGGCAGCAGCCTGCGGATCACCGGCTGCTGGGTGAGCATCGAGATGAACTCGGTGTAGACGATGTTGATCTCGTCCACGCCGCCTTCCTCGATGGGCGTGTTGTAGGCCTCCAGCAGGGTCCTGGTGATCTCGGTGGCGTTCGCGTTCGTCGGGGTCTCGGAGAACCCGCTCCACTGGCCGACCAGCTCGTGGCCGCGGAAGCTGTGCCAGACGATGCCCTTGCGTCCGGATACGTACGTCACCGGCTCGAGCCGCCGGTCACGCAGCAGCGCCCGGAGCCGCTGGGCCTCGCGCAGCACGTTGGCGTTGTAGCCGCCGGCGAAACCGCGATCGCTGGTGATGACCAGCAGCGCGGCACGGGACGGGTTCTCCCGCGGGGTGGTCAGCGGGTGCCGGATCTGGCCGGACCGGCTGACGACCGCCTCGACCGCCTGGGTGATCTCCCGGGCATACGGTAGCGCCGCGCGGACTCGCTGCTGGGCCTTGATAATCCGCGAGGCCGCGATCAGCTCCTGGGCACGCGTGATCTTGGCGGTGGACTGGACGCTCCTGATCCGCCGCCTGACCGCGCGTAGCTGTGCTCCCATGCAGGTCCGCCCGCCTTACTCAGTCTCGTCCCGCGCGGCCGTGGCGCCGGACGGGGCACTCTGGTCCGCGCCCGGGTCCGGTGCCGCGCCCGCCTCCGCGCTGGCGTCCGGCGCGGCACCCTGGTCAGCGCTGGCGTCCGGCGCAGCCGGGCCGGACTCCTCGTCGCGAGGCTGTGTGCGCTTCTTGATCCGTTCCGGCTGGACCTGGCCAGGCTCGGCGGGCTCGGCCTCCTCTTCCTGCACGAGCAGCTGCCCGCCGGTGGTCTCGAAACCGCGCCGGAACTCCTCGATCGCGTCCTTGAGCGCGCTGACAGTGTCATCGGACAGGTCACCGGTCTCCCGGATCGCGTCGAGGATCCCAGGGTGCGACCGGCGCAGGTCGTCCAGGAACTCGGACTCGAACCGGCTGATGTCCTCGACCGGCACGTCATCCAGGTACCCGGACGTGCCGGCCCAGACCGAGACCGCCTGCTCTTCGACCGGCATCGGGCTGTACTGCGGCTGCTTGAGCAGCTCCACCAGGCGCGCGCCGCGGTCGAGCTGGGCACGGGAGGCGGCGTCCAGGTCGGAGGAGAAGGACGCGAACGCCTCCAGGTCCCGGAACTGCGAGAGGGCCAGCTTCAGCCCGCCCGCGACCTTCTTCATCGCCTTGATCTGCGCGTCGCCGCCGACTCGCGACACCGACTGGCCGACGTTGATGGCCGGCCGGACGCCCGAGTTGAACAGGTCGGTCTCCAGGAAGATCTGGCCGTCGGTGATGGAGATGACGTTGGTGGGGATATAGGCGGAAATGTCGTTGGCCTTGGTCTCGACGATCGGCAGGCCGGTCAGCGACCCGCCGCCCAGCTCATCGGAGAGCTTCGCGCAGCGCTCGAGCAGCCGCGAGTGCAGGTAGAACACGTCACCGGGGTAGGCCTCGCGTCCCGGCGGCCGGCGCAGCAGCAGGGAGATCGCCCGGTACGCCTCGGCCTGCTTGGTCAGGTCGTCGAAGATGATCAGCACGTGCTGGCCCGCGTACATCCAGTGCTGGCCGATGGCCGATCCGGTGAACGGCGCGATGTACTTGAAGCCCGCCGGATCCGACGCCGGGGCCGCCACGATCGACGTGTACTCCAGGGCGCCCGCGTCCTCCAGGGACTGCCGGACCTGGGCGATCGTGGAGCCCTTCTGGCCGACCGCGACGTAGACGCACTTGACCTGCCGGGCCGGGTCGCCGGAGTCCCAGTTGCCCTTCTGGTTGATGATCGTGTCGATGGCGATGGCCGTCTTGCCGGTCTGCCGGTCACCGATGATCAGCTCCCGCTGGCCCCGCCCGATCGGCGTGATGGCGTCGATGGCCTTGATTCCGGTCTGCAGCGGCTCATTGACCTTCCTGCGCTGCACCACGGACGGTGCCTGCAGCTCAAGCTCGCGCAGCTCGGTGCCCTCGATCGGGCCCTTGCCGTCCATCGGGTTGCCGAGCGGGTCGACCACCCGGCCGAGGAAGCCGTCTCCGACCGGGACGGACAGCACCTCGCCGGTCCGCCTGACCCGCTGGCCCTCGTCGATCTTGCTGTACTCGCCCAGCACCACGACACCGATCTCGCGGACGTCCAGGTTCAGCGCGAGGCCGCGGGTGCCGTCCTCGAACTCCAGCAGCTCGTTGGCCATGACAGAAGCGAGTCCCTCGACCCTGGCGATTCCGTCACCGCACTCGGCCACGACGCCGACTTCCTCCTTCGCGGAGGTGCCCGGCTCATAGGTCTCGACGAAACGCGCCAGCGCATCCCGGATCTCGTCCGGCCGGATTGTCAGCTCCGTCATCTTCCTCGCGTCTTCCTTGTCTGCTTCTGGTGGCTGCGCATCTGGGCCGCCCCGGAACTGCCCGGAGCGGGCCCGGCGGCGGCCGGCGGCTCACTCATCTCATCCAGCCAGCCTGCGCCGCAGCTCAGCGAGCCTGCTAGCGATGCTGCCGTCAATCAGCTCTCCCCCCACCCGGACCGACATTCCGCCGATGACCTCCGGGTCGAGCACGACATTGAGGTGTACCCGGTGGCCATAGGCAGCCGACAAGGCCGTATCAAGCCTGCTGCGCTGCTCGCCGGTCAGCTCGATAGCCACGTGCACCTCCGCCACCACCTGCTGGCGCTGCTCGGCGGCAAGCCGCGCGTACTCCTCCAGGCTCGCATCCAGGCTACGTCCCCTGGAGTACAGGGCCGCCTGGGTGACCAGGAGAAGCGTCTCGTCGGTGACCTTCCCGGCCAGCAGCGAGTTCAGCAGCTCGCGCTTGCCCTCAGGAGCGACGAAGCGATTGGACAGCGCGATCCGCAGGCCCGGCTGGCTGGCCACGATCCGGCTGAACCGGAAGACCTCGTCCTCCAGGTCATCCAGATGCCCGGCCCGGTCGGCAGCCGTGACGATGGCCATCACCGCGAGCTCCTCGATGGCGTCGACCATCTCGCCGGGCAGTGACCAGTGCAGCCTCGCGACATCGGCCAGCAGCGACACGGCAACATCGCTGATCTTCCCGCCGAATACCGCCGTGACCAGAGCGGCCCGCGCCTCGGGCGGCCTGGTGGCGTCGGCGAGCCCGCGGCGCAGCGCAGCCTCGCTGTCCAGCACGTGCGCGGCCGCGAACAGCTCCTCGCCGAGCCGCGCCGGATCCGGCGACTCGGCCGCCACCGCGGCGAGGCGCTCGCTCGCCTCCGCCAGCGATGCCCTGCTCGCACCTCTCATCGAGTCGCCTCGACCTCGGTGTCCGGCGCGGAGCTGCCGTCCAGCTCGGCCAGGAACCGGTCGACGGTCCGGCGCTGCCTGGCCTCGTCCGCCAGGGACTCGCCGACGACCCGGCTGGCCAGCTCGACCGCCAGCGAGCCGACCTCGGCGCGCAGCGACGCCAGCGCCCGCTGCCGGTCTGCGTCGATCTGGGCCCGCGCGGCCTCGGTGATGCGGGTCGCCTCGGCCCTCGCCTGGTCGCGCATCTCGGCGATGATCTGCGCGCCCTGCTCCTGGGCCTCCTGGCGCAGCCGGGCGGCCTCGTGCCGGGCATCAGCGAGCTGCGCGCGGTACCGCTCTAGCGTCCGGTTCGCCTCGGCCTGCGCCTCCTCGGCCCGCTCCAGGCCGCCCTCGATCGCGTCCGTCCGCTCCTGCAGGGTCTTCTGGATCCGGGGCAGCAGGATCCTGCCGAGCACCCCGAAGATGACGAGGAACGCGAAGATCCCGATGATCATCTCGGTGAGGCTGGGGAACAGCGGATTGCTGGGCTGCTGCAGGGGCAGGGATGAGGCCAGGTACTGCATGGCGGCTACCTCTCAGCCGAGAAGGGTCACTTGAGGAAGAATGGAACGGCGATGCCGATGAGGGCCAGCGCCTCGGTCAGCGCGAAGCCGATCCACATGAACGTGGTGATCCGGCCGGCTGCCTCAGGCTGACGTGCCATCGCCTCGATGGCGTGCCCGAAGACCAGGCCGATGCCGACGCCAGGGCCGATGGCCGCGAGGCCGTAGACCAGTGCCCCCAGATACCAGATATGAATCGTGTAGGGATTGGACGGCGTGCCCGTCGTGCCGGCCGCGAGAGCGAGGTGATGCACCAGGTGATGCATGTGTCGGGTTCCTTCTTGTCAGGCCGGCCACACCGCCGGCGGGCTTGTGATGCTAGTGGTCAGTGCGCCGACTCAAGCGCATCGGAGATATAGAAGGCGGTCAGCGTGGTGAAGATAAAGGCCTGCAGCAGCGTGATCAGCACCTCGAGCGCGGAGACCAGCAGGTAGACGATCAGCGACGTGGCCGAGAACAACAGCCCGATGGACAGGCCGAACAGGTACCAGGTGGCGAGCCCGAACACCAGCAGCAGCAGGTGGCCGGACAGCATGTTGGCCATCAGCCGGATCGACAGCGTGAACGGGCGCACGATGATGTTGGACAGCAGCTCGATCGGGCTGAGCAGCGGCAGGATCCACCACGGCGCGCCCGCCGGGACGGCCATGTTCTTGAAGTAGCCGATCGGCCCCTGGTGCTTCATCCCGATGGCCAGGTAGGTCAGCCAGACGATCAGCGTCAGCCCGACCGGGATCCCGTACAGGGACGTGGCCGGGAACAGGATGGGCGGGATGAGCTCGAGCAGGTTCATCAGCCAGATGAAGAAGAACAGCGAGACCAGGAACGGCAGGTACCTATCCCCCCGCTTGCCGAGCTGGGGCCGCAGGATCTGGTCGCGCACCAGCAGGATGGCCATCTCGCCGAGATTCTGCGCGCCGCGCGGCACCATCTTCGGCTTGCGGAAGGCAATGCCGAAGAACAGCAGCACGATCACCGCGACGAGCAGGACCAGCACGATCGGCTTGGTGACCTCGAAGATGCCGATCTTGAACAGCGGCTTGAACAGGAAGTCGGTGAACGACGGGGCGGGATAGCCGCAGCCGCTGAACAAATGGCAGCCGCTCGCGGTCGTCAGCATCCGGACGTCACTCACCGTCAATCCCTTCGAGGCGTGCCCAGCCGGCCGCCAGCGTGCACCGTCTGTCAGTGTCCGCGCTGATTATCTGGCTGGTGGCAGCCTGAGCGCTAGCCGGGTGCCGCGCGGCGGCGATCGCGGCCGCAGGCAGCCCATCGCTCAGGATCTGGTAACTCGCAGGATGATCAGCGCGATCGCGGACGCCAGGCCCACGATCATCCCGACCGGGAACAGGAAGGCCAGTCCGGTCCAGTGCCCGATCAGCCATCCCGCCGCCCCGTACGTGAGCATTCCGCCGAGGAGGTAGCTGAAGATCCGCCATCCGTCGGTCTCGCTCGGCCGCGGCGTGTCGCCGCGCTCCGGCGTGTCGCCGCGCTCCGGCGTGTCGCCGCGCTCCGGCGTGTCGCCGCGCTCCGGCGTGTCGCCGGAGCGACCGCGTGCGGTCATCGCCGGACGCCCGGCGGCGCACTCCCGGCACAGCACTGGATCCGGGCCGCCATCCGCCGTCCGTTCCTCGTGTCGATGCCACGGATCACCGTTCTCCGTCCGGCTCGACGTAGAGCATTTTCAGCCGCATGGACCAGAACACCTGGGCAGCACTGTAAACGAGCACGAGGAGGATCGCGGTCAGGCCGAATAGCTTGGGGTTAAAGGCGGTCGAGTTCTGGAATTTGCTGACCAGGATCAGCAGCACCAGGATCTTGAACAGGTAGACGCCGACCGCTGCGCCCATCATGGCTTCCGGGCTTACCCGGGCGGCGCGTCCCACGACCAGCACGCTGGTCCCGAAGAAGAAGATGACGACCCCGACCGCGATGACGGCGGCGAGCAGCCCCTTCGAGCCGCCGAGCACTGCGCACAGCGCCACCATGGCCGCTGCTGCCACGGCCGTGACGGCACCGGACCGCCGCGCGATCCGGGCATAGCTCGCCAGCATCTACCAGACTCCGGAAGATCTGGGCAGAAGGCTTCTCCTCTGCCCGGTCGAGATTCTCAAGGCGCGAGTGCCCAGGTGGCACCTGGCCGCCTGGCGGCTGCAGGTGGCCTGCGCTTCCAGGTGTGCGAAACGTATCACGGACCTCTCACTCGCCTATGAGTGGGTGCTCGTGAAAGATATCACAAGCTCTCCGACCTTGATCGCAGCAGGTCACCTAACGTGACGAACCTAACCACAATCCCTGCACGCTGACCGCCACTCAGCCCTCACCCGGCCAGCCGGCCGCCTCGGGCGGCGGAACTGCGCCCACCACGGACGGGCCAGGATCAGAAGGCTTCGCTGAGCCCCCCGGTGAACCCGGCAGCGCGGGACCGGCAGCCTCCGCGACCGCCCGGAGCGCCGGGCCGGACGGCGGAGGGCCGGACGGCGGAGGACCAGACGGCGGAGGACCAGACGGCAGAGGACCAGACGGCGGAGGACCAGACGGCGGAGGACCAGACGGCGGAGGACCGGATGACGCGGGACCGGGCTTGTCCGCCAGCGCGACCCGTCCCGGCGCAGGCTGATCCGCGGGTGCGGCGGCCCCTGGCGTGGCGACCCCGGGCATGGCCCCGTCCGGCGCCGCCAGCGTCGGCGCGCCCGGCCCCGCGGCGGCCAGCCGGGCCGAGGTGACGGCGGGCACTGGTGCGCGGGCCCCGCCGACGGTGCCGCGGGGCACAGCCCGGGGCGCCGCGGCCGCGCCGCTCCTGCGCTGCCACCAGCGCAGCCTCGGCATGGACATCAGCAGCAGCGACAGGACGGCAGCGAGCGTGATGACCGCGAAGACCAGCAGCGCGGTCCGCTCGACCGACAGCCAGACGATCGTGCCGGAGAAGAGCGCCGCCCACAGGTACATGATCAGCACGCTGCGACGATGCGAGTGGCCGATGTCGAGCAGGCGATGATGAAGGTGTTTGCGGTCCGGAGCAAACGGGGACATTCCGCTTCTGGTCCGGCGGATGACCGCGAGCAGCATGTCGGCGTACGGGATCACGAGGATCATCGCCGGCGGCAGCAGCGGCAGGATCTCAGGGAACCGGTTCGGCGCGCCGGCCCGGTAGGCGGCTGCGCCGACCAGGCTGCTCTGGTCCAGCGAGGCGATGCTGGCGATCGGCACGTAGGCCAGCAGCAGGCCGAGCAGCATCGAGCCGGTATCGCCCATGAAGATGCGCGCCGGATAGAAGTTGTGCGGCAGGAAGCCGATGCACATTCCGGCCAGGATCGCCGCCACCAGGGCCGGGCCTGCCTCGGCCGACAGCCGCAGGACATGCGTCAGCGTGTAGTAGTAGAGGAAGAAGGACGTGGCGGCGATGGCCACGATCCCGGCCGCCAGCCCGTCCAGGCCATCGATGAAGTTGACCGCGTTGATGGTGGCCACGACGACCAGGATCGTCAGGACCATAGCCTGGTTCGGGTCGGGCGAGAACGTATTGCCGCCCGGCAGCGGCAGCCAGGACAGCTCAGTGCCGGTCGCGACCAGGATCGCCCCCGCCGCCACCTGCCCGGCGAACTTGCTGATCGGGTTGAGCCCCCACCGGTCATCGACCATCCCGATGAGGACGATCAGGCCGCCGGACAGCAGCAGCCCGAGGGCCATCCGGTTGCCGGCGAACACGCTGTTCAGGTACGGAAGCTGCGATGCCACCAGCAGCCCGGCGGCCAGGCCGCCGTACATGGCCAGCCCGCCGAAGAGGGGAATCGGCACGACGTGCACATCCCGGTCACGTGCCTCGTGCATGGCCCCGGCCCGCATCGCGCCGCGGCGCACCAGCGGTGTCAGCAGGTAGCTGACCGCGGCGGCCACCAGCAGCGTCAGGACGTACTCGCGCACCGGCTCACCCGGCCCGAGCAGCGAAGGCAGGCATTAGCAGCAACTCTAGAACACACCTGCCGCAGTTCACCCGGCCTGGGCGCCCGCGGCGTCACCGCCCGCGGTCACCGCCGCAATCTCGCGCAGCCGGCCCATCGAGATCAGGCCGCTGCGCAGCAGCCGGGGCGACGGGCCGGTGATGTCGACGATGGTCGAGGCCTTGCCGCCGCGGCACGGCCCGCCGTCCAGGTACACGGCCACGCCGTCGCCGAGCTGCTCACGGGCCTGCGCGGCCGTGGTCGCGGCCGGCGACCCGGACAGGTTCGCGCTGCTGACCGCCATCGGCCCGGTTTCCCGCAGCAGGTCCAGCGCCACCGGGTCCTGCGGCATCCGGATCGCCACGGTGCCCTTGGTATCACCCAGGTCCCAGCTCAGGCTCCGGGCCGCCCGGCAGACCAGGGTCAGGCCGCCGGGCCAGAACTCGTCGATCATCTGGCGGCCGTACGGCCCCAGGTCCTCCACCAGGGCCTCGGCCGCGCGCACGGTGCCCACCAGCACCGGCGGCGGCATGTCCCGGCCCCGGCCCTTGGCCGCGAGCAGGCGGGCGACGGCCGCCGGGCTGAAGGCGTCCGCGCCCAGGCCGTACACGGTATCGGTGGGCAGCACGACCAGCTCCCCGCGGAGCACCGCGGCGGCTGCCTCGGCCAGCCCGTCAGCGCGCTGCTTCTCGTCTGCGCAGTCAAACCAGGCACTCATGAGCGATCATCCTGCCATGACCGGTGCGGCCATCACGGCCGCACCGCGGTGACGAACCGGTTCCGCCCGGCCAGGTCGCGGTGGTTGCGTGTCTCGCGCCAGCCGCTCTCCTCCGCGAACACCCAGTACACAGCCGGCCCCTGCGGTGCGCCGTGCTCGACCGCCACCGCGCCGCCCGGCCGCAGCAGCCGCTGCGCTACCCGCTCGATCCGGCGGATGGCGTCCAGGCCGTCCGGACCGCCCCACAGCGCCGTGGCCGGGTCATACTCCCCCACTTCGGGCGGCACCCAGGAGCCGGCCGGGATGTACGGCGGATTGCTGATCACCAGGTCCAGGGCGCCGCTCAGCTCGGGCAGGGCGTCGGCGAAGTCCGCGGCCTGCAGGGTCACGCGGCCCTCGGTGTGCGGCGCCGTCGCCGCGAGCCGGGCAACGTTCCGCGCGGCCCACTGCCTGGCCAGCGGATCCGCCTCGACGGCGTGCACCCTCGCTCGCGGCACTTCCTGGGCGATGGCCAGCGCGATGGCGCCCGAACCGGTGCCGAGATCGGCGACCAGCGGCTCGGCGACGTCCCTGGCGGCCAGCCAGTCGATCGCCCAGCCGGTCATCACCTCGGTCTCCGGCCGCGGCACGAAGACACCCGGCCCGACCTCGAGCTCCAGGTAGCGGAAATAGGCCAGCCCGGTGATGTGCTGCAGCGGCTCACGCGCCGCCCGGCGGGCGACATCGTCCCAGTACCGGGGGTCGAAGGCGGTATCGGGCACCACGTGCAGCTCACCGCGTGACACCCCGTGCAGGTGCGCGGCGATGATCTCGGCATCAGCGCGCGGCGACTCTACCCCCGCTTCGGCGAGTCGCGCCGTGGCCACGGCTATCTCGTCAAGCAGCAGGCTCATCGGGCTCACCCGGCCGGCCGCTGGCCGGCCGCCGCCAGCGGCCGGGCGACCGGTCAGCTCGCGCCGAGGCAGCTCCCGGCCGGCTAGCCAAACAGTCAGTCCGCATCGGCACCGGCGATCTTGTCAGCGCGGTCAGCCTCCACCAGGGCGTTGATCACCGCGTCAAGGTCCCCGTCGATCACCTGATCCAGGTTGTACGCCTTGAAGCCCACCCGGTGGTCAGAGATGCGGTTCTCGGGGAAGTTGTACGTGCGCACCCGCTGCGACCGGTCCACGTCGGCAACCTGGCTGCGACGGTTGGCGGCGGCCTGCGCGTCCGCCTCCTCCTGGGCGGCTGCCAGCAGCCTGGCCCGCAGGATGCGCATCGCCTGCTCCTTGTTCTGCAGCTGGCTCTTCTCGTTCTGGCAGGACACCACGATCCCGGTCGGCAGGTGCGTGATCCGCACGGCGGAGTCGGTGGTGTTGACGCTCTGGCCGCCGGGGCCGGACGAGCGGAAGACGTCCACCCGCAGGTCGTTAGGGTCGATCGTGACGTTGACCGGGTCAGCCTCGGGCGCGGCCAGCACCCCGGCCGCGGAGGTGTGAATCCGGCCCTGTGACTCGGTGACCGGCACCCGCTGGACCCGGTGGACGCCGCCCTCGTACTTCAGCCGGGACCAGGCGCCGGCGCCCCCGCGGCGGCCCTTGATCGCGACCGTCACGTCCTTGTAGCCGCCCAGGCCGGTGACGGTGGCGTCGAGGATCTCGGTTTTCCAGCCCTGGCGCTCGGCGTACCGCAGGTACATCCGCAGCAGGTCCCCGGCGAACAGGGCTGATTCCTCGCCGCCTTCCCCGGCCTTGACCTCGAGGATGACGTCCTTGCTGTCGAACGGGTCGGCCGGTACGAGCAGCTGCTCCAGCCGGTGCTCCAGCTCTTCCCTGCGCTTGGCCAGCTGCTCGGCCTCCAGGGCGAACGAGGCATCCTCGCCGGCTAGCTCCCGCGCGGTCGCCTCGTCATCAGAGGTCTGCCGCCACTCGGTGTAGGCATGCACGATCGGGCTGAGCTCGCCGTAGCGGCGGCCGAGGGTCCTGGCCCGGTCCTGATCGGCGTGCACCGCGCTATCGGACAGATCGCGCTCGAGCTGCGCGTACTCGCTGGCGAGATCGGCAAGCCGCTCAAACACTGCTGACCTCCCGCGATACTGACGGCCGCGGCCGGGGCGGCCGCCGGCGAACGCGCCGAGCCGGGCTACCGGCCTGAGCGGGCCGGTAACCCTGAACTGCGCTTAGTGATCTGACCTGCGTGATGGTGGCTTGCTCTGGCCGTCGGCAGGCCCTACTTGCTGTCAGCCGGCTTCTTGCCGAAGCGGCGCTCGAACCTGGCGACCCGGCCGCCGGTGTCCAGGATCTTCTGCTTGCCCGTGTAGAACGGGTGGCAGTTCGAGCAGACATCGGCGTGGATCACGCCGTTCTTCGCCGTGCTCCTGGTCTGGAAGGTGTTCCCGCAGGTGCAGGTCACCGTCGTTTCCACGTATTCCGGGTGGATTCCGGACTTCATGTGCTTACTCCTGGTTCTCGCAGTCGCCGGGTCGCCACTTGCTGTCGCGAAGGGCGTGAACCGGAACCGCATTCGATGGGCTTACCAGTGTGCCAGACCCTGCAACGCGCCGGGCCGACCGCAGATTCCCGCCTGCCCGCCAGTCATTGGGCCAGTCGGCGGGGCGCACCCGCCGCCCTGCCGCTAGCTGACACCGAGCGTGGTCTTCTGCACCTGGAGCAGGAACTCGGCGTTGCTCTTGGTTCCCTTCATCCGGTCCATGAGCACTTCCAGTGCCTGCTGCGGGTCGAGCGCGTGCAGCACGCGGCGCAGCTGCCAGACGATCTTCAGCTCTTCCGGCGTCATCAGCAGCTCTTCCTTACGGGTGCTGGAGGAGTCCACGTCGATGGCCGGGAAGATGCGCTTGTCGGCCAGCTCGCGGCGCAGCCGCACCTCCATGTTGCCGGTGCCCTTGAACTCCTCGAAGATGACCTCGTCCGCGCGGGATCCGGTCTCGATCAGGGCCGTGGCCAGGATCGTGATCGAGCCGCCGTGCTCGATGTTGCGGGCGGCGCCGAAGAAGCGCTTGGGCGGGTACAAGGCGGTCGAGTCGACACCACCGGACATGATCCGCCCGCTGGCCGGCGCAGACAGGTTGTAAGCACGGCCGAGCCTGGTGATCGAGTCCAGCAGTACCACTACGTCGTGGCCCATCTCCGCCAGCCGCTTGGCCCGCTCGATGGCCAGCTCGGCGACCGTGGTGTGGTCCTCCGACGGCCGGTCGAAGGTCGAGTAGATCACCTCACCCTTCACCGTGCGCTGCATGTCGGTGACTTCCTCAGGCCGCTCGTCCACCAGGACGACCATGAGGTGGCACTCGGGGTTGTTCTTGGTGATGGCGTTCGCGATCGCCTGCAGGATCAGCGTCTTGCCTGCCTTGGACGGCGACACGATCAGGCCGCGCTGGCCCTTCCCGATCGGGGCGATCAGGTCGATGATCCGCGTGGTCATGATGCTGGGGTCAGTCTCCAGCCGCAGCCTGTCCTGCGGGTACAGCGGCACCAGCTTGGAGAACTCGGCCCGGTCCTTGGACTGCTCGGGATCCAGGCCGTTGATCTTGTCCAGGCGGACCAGGGCGTTGAACTTCTCCCTGCGCTCGCCCTCGCGCGGCTGGCGGATCGCGCCCTCGATCACGTCACCCTTGCGCAGGCCGTACCGGCGCACCTGGGAGAGCGAGACGTAGACGTTGTTCGGGCCGGGCAGGTAGCCGGTGGTACGGACGAATCCGTAGTTGTCGAGCACATCCAGGATGCCGGCGATCGGGATGAGGACGTCGTCCTCGGAGATAACCGGCTCGGCGTCTGAGTTGCCGCCGCCGCGCTCGCGGCGCCGGTTGCCCTGGCTGCGGTTCCTGAACCGGTCCCGGCTGCGGCGGCTGCCCGAGCCCTCGCGCTCGTCGCCGTCGCGACCGCCATCGCCCCGGTTGTCACCGCGCTGGCCGCCGTCGCCCCGGCTGTCGCGCTGGCTCTCCCCGCGCTGGCCGCCATCACCGCGCTGCGCGGCATTCTGCTGGCCGCCGCCCTGCGGATCACGTCCCTGCTGATCACGTCCCTGCTGGTCACGGCCGCCTGAGCCGGAGTCACGACCGGACTCCCGGTGCTCCGCTCCGTCGCTGGCCGCCCTCGCCTGGTCGTCGCGGCGGTTGCTCCCGCCCCGGCGACGACGATCGCCGCGCTGGCCGTCATGCTGGACATCGTCCTGCTGGGCCCCGTTCGGTGCGCCGACTGCCGCGGCGGCGCCGGCCGGGCTGCCAGCGCCCGCCGCATCCCCTATTCCGCCTGCATACCCGGTGCTGCCCAGTCCGGGCTGCGTCGATGTCTCTGATTCCATAGCGTCCTGCTCAACAGGGCGGATCGCGCCGGCTCCCGCAGGCGCGCCCCGCTGGTCTGAGTTGTCGGATCCCTTGCCCTGGAAGCTCCGCGGCCGGCGCTAGCTCGCCGGATGACGCGACGGCAGCCCCGTTGCGCCTGCCCCGTCCTGCCGCGCCATTCCTGGCTGTGCTGCTCCCGCTGGCACTAGCCGGAGCAGTGCTGCCAGCGGCATCGCTGCCAGCGCCCCGCTTTTCCTCGATCGCCGCAATGAGCTGACCCTTGCGCAGCCGCGCAGTTCCCGTGATGCCGAGAGACTGGGCAAGCCGCTGAAGCTCGGGCAGCAGCATCGCGGACAGCCCCGCTCCGGAGCGCCTGGCCGGCGCAGCCGAGCCGGGAGCACGGGCGCCGTCGCCCGCATCCGGCCTGGAGCGTACCGCGCCTGCCTCCCCCGGGGAAGTCCCTGAAGTCCCTGATGAGAGCGCCGCGCCGGCCGTCATGCCACCGGATCCGGACAGACCGGCAGATTCTTCAGGCGAGCTGGCGGGGCCAGAGAACAGATCGAAGGTTTCGCTCACGAGGGGTCCTTCCCGGGGTACGGGCTGCGGTGATCCGGTGCCCGCTGTCGCATGTCAGCTGCGGCGTAAGCCGCTATATCCGCCCGGCTGAGCTGTAGCCGGGCAAGTCTTATCATCATTGGTCGCGCCGCTGGTTGCTGCGCGGTGCGCCATCGCGCGTCGCCGCTATGTGCCATCGCCCCCGTGAGTGGTTCCGCGGCATCCCTCGACCTGGCCCGTCCGGCGCGTACGCGAGAAGCTGACCATGAGCGAATGTCGTGGGGATCCGCAACCCGCCGCAGGCCGTATGGCCGGTCGGATGGAATACGGACGAGCACCTCTCCCCAGGGCGGGGCATCTGGTGCAGCACCTAGCTTAACACCAACGGGACCCAAGGCATTCCTTCGACAGCGTCCGTCACCGGTGAAAGGGGCCGACAGCCAGGCGGCAGCCAGCCTGGCGGTGGCCAGGCGCACATGTTCGGCATTCCCGCAGGTAACCCTTCGGCCGGCCGATTTCTGGAGGGTTGTCAGCCGGCGAAAGGCCCTGGAGGCTCTGCCTTAGCTGTCGGCATCCAGGGGGCTTACACCGCTGGCGATACCCGTTTCGCTGACGATTGAACCGCCTAGTCATGGAACGCTGGCCCCCGGTGCCGTGATCCTCCAGATGACCCGCGAACCTACTTCAACCTGGCGATTCTCACAAGAGCCCGGTATGAGACAGGCCGGCCGGGCCGATTCCGATCAGCTCCAGCCCGGTGCCAAGCACCGTGCGAGCCGCCTCCGCGAGCCAGAGCCGGGCGCTCCTGCCCGCCGCATCCCGTGGCGCCGCATGACCGCCGAACGGCAGCGCCGGGCAGGCTTCCCGGCAGTCCAGCCACGCCGCGGCCACGCTCTCGAGGTAGCGCGGGAACTCCTCCGGCCGGCCACGCCGGGCAGCGCCGGCGATGCGCTCGGGCAGCCAGGAAAGCTGATCCAGCAAGACGCGCTCAGCCGGGTGCGCGAGCAGCCGGGCCAGCCGGGCGTCCGCTTCGGTGCGGGCAAGCCCCAGGTCGCCGGCCCAGCGCCGGACGGCGCCCGCATCCGCGTGCGCGAACCTGACCAGGTACGCGGGATCTGACAGCCGATTCGACACGATGGGGCTGGTTGCCCCCGTCCCGTCCGCCCCAGCCGTCCCGCCCGCTCCAGCCGTCCCGCCCGCCCCAGCCGGCCCGGCCCCTTCCCCCGCGGGGGTGCGGGCGAGCAGGTAGCGGACGACGTCGGGGCCGGCGTAGGCCACCGCGGCTGACACCGGGACGGGCGGGTCGGGCGGGACGGGTCCTGCGCGGGGCCCCGGCAGGACCGGTCCTGACTCCCGGCCAGGCGCGACCGGGTCTCCTATCGGGCCGGCCGGCGGGGCGGTGACCGGGACCGACGCCGGGGCGGCGCCGGGCGGCGCGGGAGATGCGGCGGAAGTGGTGCGTTCTGCCTCGGGGGTCACCACGACGGTGGCCCCGGCCGCTGCGGCCAGGCGCCCGGTCAGCGCCGCGGCCTGGTCTCGCCGGGCCTGCGGCCAGGTCGGCGCGGCGGCGAGGTCCGGCAGCGGCGGAGCCGTCAGCTCGGCGCCGCCCAGCGATTCGCTGCGGGCGCAGGCCCGGCCCGCGGCTGCGATCCGGACCGCGAGGAAGGCCAGGGCTGACGGGGTGACCGTGACGGTGAGGTAACCGTCGCCGGTGACGGACACGGCGTGGATCCAGCTGGCGGCGCGCAGCCGCGCGGCCAGGATTGCGGCTACCCGCGCGGGCCGCAGCCCTGCCCGGCGGGCGATCTCGAATGGGAGGGAGCTGGCGTAACTGCCCGGCGCGGCACCGGGCGGGCGTCGCCAGGTGCCGCTCGGCCTGGCCGCCACGGCATCCGGCGGCAGGTGGCCGGCCCCGGCAGCCGCGCGCACGGCGGCGGCCAGCTCGGCGCCAAGGTCGGCAGTGATCACCCGCTCAGGCTAGAGCCCGGCGCGGGTCAGTCGAACGCGCTGCTCGGAGCGCCGGCCAGCTCGCGCACCACCCGGATCATCTCAGCCGGATCGAACGGCTTGGTGAGGTAGGCGTCGACGCCGATCTCCCGGCCCCGGTCCCGGTCGTCCTCCTGCGCCCTGGCCGTGATGAGCACGACCTTGATGCCGGCGGTCTCCGGGTTGCGCCGGAGCTGAGTCGCGGTGACCCAGCCGTCCAGCCGGGGCATCATGACATCCAGGGTGATGACGTCCGGCCCTACCTCGATCACCTTTTCCAGGCAATCCCGGCCATCGACGGCCGTGATCACGTCGAACCCCTCGAGCGTGAGGTTCACGGCGATCAGCTGCCGGATGACCTCATCGTCATCGACAACCAGCACGCGGCCCAGTCCCTGCGTCACCCGCGTGAGGCTATCTTCTTTCGCCGCCACAGTGGGTACAGATCGCAGTCGTGTCCGTAGATACTTGTGCTGATACTCTGTCTGGGCCTGGCAGGCCCGCACCTGCCAGGCGAACGCGCCAGCCCCCATAGCTCAGGGGATAGAGCAACGGCCTCCGGAGCCGTGTGCGCAGGTTCGAATCCTGCTGGGGGCGCCACCCGATGACCAGCCCAAATGGCTCTCTGAGCAGGCAGTACAACCCGTCTCACGAATCTTCCCGGATCGCCATCCTGCGCCAGGTTGCGACGGGAGATGCCGCTATCTGACGGCTTCCACTCCCCATACGCTCCCCAGCGCGCCGGTCAGCACCCTCGAACCACCGGCCGCAACTGACGATCGGCGCTGACACGTGCCACGCTCCTGGGTCATGATGAGCGTTGCGGTTGCGTGGAATATTTTGATGGTCTATTTTGAGGACTTGAATTGAGGGTACGGTCAGGCAGGAGGTGCAAGATCCATGCCGGGGACATCTGAACCGGCTGCTGATGCAGCCATGCTGACGCTCGCTCGGGAGTCTCGTGGCATGACGCAGATCGACCTCGCAAAGGCGATGACAGCACTGGCGCAGGCCGACCGCATCTCTCAGGGGTATGTGAGCAAGGCAGAGGCGGGACGCATCGCAGTTAGCGGCGCCCGGCTAGATCTGTACGCCCAAGCGCTGCATTACCCAGCTCACCTGCTAAGGATCGAACCCAACGTAACGGGCATGGGCATCGGCCTGGTCCACCATCGCAAGAAGGCTGCCCTTGGCGCGCAGCATCTGCGCAGAATTCACGCCGAACTGGCGCTGGCGCGCCTTCAGGTCCGCGGGCTGCTCTCATCCGAAGCGGACGCCGTACACAGCTTCGAGCACATCGCCGTTACCGACTTGGAGTCGCCTTCGGATGTCGCAAGGGCGGTCCGCAAGCTGTGGAATGTCCCCGCAGGACCTATCCACAACCTTGTGCTCATCATTGAACAAGCCGGCGGCTTGATCCTCGTCCGCGACTTGGGCACCCGTGACCTAGACGCTGTGAGCACCTGGGACGGGGACGAGGCTCCGCTGTTCGTCCTCAATGTGCATGCTCCTAGCGACCGATTTCGGTTCAGCCTCGCGCACGAGCTCGGGCATATCATCATGCATCCTGTGGCCGGTGCGACCGTTCTCCAGGAACGGCAGGCCGACGAGTTCGCCAGTGAGTTCCTGATGCCTGCTGCGGATATCGCGGCAGAGATGCGGGGCAAACTGGAGCTGAACCGTCTTCTGGTGCTGAAACAACGATGGAGGGTATCAATGGCTGCACTGGCCCGCCGCGCCGTTACATTGGCGGCCGTCAGCGACTGGCAGTACCGCAATCTGATGATCGAGATGTCCACGCTTGGATACCGAACTCATGAGCCTGGCCCTGTCGCTAGTGAGTGCCCCCACATAGCGGCAAGAACCGCTAAACACCTCACGAGCCTCTGCGGCCTTGATCAAGCAGCCAGTCTAGCTGGACTACTGCCAGACGAATTCCGCGCCCTGTATCTACCTGACCCCCACTCGGCCAGAGAATCTGCTGAGTCCGACACCTACACGAGGCCAGCCGATGAATGATCGCCCCACCACGCAGACGGGCTCTGGCACCCCCGCTGCGGCGCACGCTCGGCGGCTTGGCCGCGCCGCGGATTGCGGTGGCCGAGCGGATCTTCCTGCTCAACCGGCCAAAGTATGTGCGGCAGGTGCCCGCCTACCTTGATGCCGCGCATGGGGGCTTGGTGCTCTGCGATGCTAACGCCGGGGCTGGCGTGATTGCTCTGCGGAAGTCTGGCTATACGGGCGTGCTGGTAGAAGATGTGGCGGCCTACGAGACTGAAGTCGCAACGGCTGACGAGCCCTTCTCTCTCTCCCCGAGCCCGCCCTATTCGGTAATGATCTTGAGAGCGTTCTGCAGGATCAGCTTGACCGCGGGGCGAGCGTCACGCTTACCCCCACCCGATATGTCCCAGCCGGAGCATCAGACGCCCTGAAGGCAATCATGATCGCCGCGCAGGCGCTCGATCGGGACGACGTTGTCGTGCTTGTCCCGATTTCCATCGCGTGGCTCCGCGAGGAATCACGAACGCAGCTGGCAGCGGTGCTGCAACGCATCCCTCATCCCGTCGCATTGATCTTCGGTGGGCAATATGACCCACTACAGAAGTTCAAGGCAGCTCCGTCTAACCTGCGTGATCTGCTCCAAGAGGTCCCCGGGATCGGGCTCTGGCGTACCGACCTTGCTGGCTTCGACGCCATGATGCACGGCGGCTCGTTCGCCGCAATCGGAGCGGGTGGCTCACTGCGGCACCTGGTCCCCGCCGGAGAGCGACCAGAGTCCTCAAAACCATTTCCGCACTTTCCGACCGTGCTGGTGCCCGAGCTGCTGCGCTTCAGCGCGGCTGACTTTCTCGCCAATGCCTATGACAACGTAACTCCGCCACCGTGCCCATGCCCACTTTGCGGCGGCAGTCCTCTACCGGTCGATTCCTTCTACGGGCTTACCGACCTGATCCGCGCGGCCGCTCACGAACACAATGCGGCACTGTGGAATAGCTGGCTCCCCGGCCTTTTTGAGAACCACAACATCGCTGGACGTCAGCGGTGGTGGCAAAACCGCTGCCAGGCAGCCGTCGACGCTCACGTCATCGAGAACACGAGGATCCGCCAGCCGGGTAAGTTCAAGCCCCCGCCGGCACTCCGGCAATGGGCAAGCCTCCCGCTGCGCGATACCCAGCGGCAGGCCACCTTGCATGCACCTTCAGCTCAGCCGACGAACTGACCTGGCGGTACACCTCTTCCAGGAAGCGCCAGCCAGCCACCGTAAGCCGATTCCTAAGGAACCGGGCAGGCTCGACTAGTACCTCAGGCCCGGCGTCGCTGTTCGCAGCTATCACACCGATGCCGTAGAAACCTGCCTCTATGTAAAGATCGTTTAGATCACGCGGGCGCAGCCGGAGAACGATAGCTCGCGGGCAGAAAGGCGCAAACCGCCCGGCCCGCTCTAGACCGCTGCGCCAGGAACCCGCAGGAACCAGCGCCATGGCCACTTCAAGTGGCGGTACCGCACGACGAATCACGCAAGAGCCATCGAAGGACACAACGCCGCGGGGAACGGTACGGAGCGCCGAACGCTCCGCCGCTGTCAAGGCCGCGTAGGGCACAGGCTCGCCAAGAGGAAGCCCTAGCAAGATCCTCAAGATGTCCGGCGAACTGACGGCATCGAGTCCCCCAGCGACGCGCCGGTCACACTCATTCACATCCAGCCGCACGAGCAGTACAGCGCGGATCCCCTGCACCCACACTGGGAATTTCTGACAGTCAGTACCCCCCAAGCCGCTGCAGACCGCGAACGCGACATCCTTCACGACATCCGGCGAAACCTGTGTCGTGCCCCTCATGGGTAACACCCTCTCGTAGCCCGTCATCGTCGCATCACTTGGGCTGGTGAGCGCCGCATCTCGCAGATGCCTATCGCGCCTTCAGCCTGTCAGCTTGCTAGTTGTCAGTCTTGATCAAGAACTTTCCGCACAGCCTCTGTAGCACAAAGTTACGAATTAATTCATCTTCATGCAAGAACACTATAGTCACCACATGAATCACGGCCAGAACCAGGGTGACTGAGCCGGCCAACGTCCTGCTGAGCTTTGGAGCAACTGCCCGGCGTTGACGCGGTGCGGCTGGACCCATGACTTACACCACATCTGCCGAGGAGGCCGGCCACTCTCAGACGGAGCCGAATAGCGTGTGCCAGCAGACGGACGCTGAGCATTACGGCCAGTGCAGGGACAAGATCAGTCCCGCGGTCGAATTCCATGATCTCGTTCAGGGCCTTCACCTTGCTCCTCTCTGCCAGAGGGGACTTCCAGACGTAGGGCCTGGTTCATGCGGGTGATCCATATCTCTTCCATGCCGGTCATGCATTTGGCGTAGGTGCGCATCAGGACCTCGACGCTGTGACCGGCCCATGCGGCTACCTCGGTTGGCGGGACGCCGGAGTTCAGCCGCCAGGTGACCCCGGAATGACGCAAGTCATAAGGACGACTCAGCAGTGGGGTCGCCGCCTGAGCGGGAGTAAACGAGAAGGCCCGAGTCTTTTGCCAGACGCGCCACCAGGTCGAGGGCTGGATGGGATAGCCGTTCTCGCTGCGGAACAGGCGCCCGCCGGGCCCGGGACCGAACCGGGTGATGTGCTCGCGCAACAGTGCCACTAGTTCGGGCGGGATGGGCACGCGGCGGGTGGGCCTCCGTCCGCGGGCGTCGGTGTTGGGCCGTCCCTTGTTGCGGCCTTTCAGCCCCCGGTGCTCGTGCACTAAGCGATCGTCGGTGTAGGCCCTGCCCGCGGCCGGGCTGGAGTCTGCAAAGGTCAGGTGCCCCCAGCCACTGTCGGGCAGGTAGCACCCGTCGGAGGTGAGAGCGGCAACTTCGGATGGCCGCATCATCGCGTAGTACATGCAGCCGAAGAAGGCCACAAACCGCGGCCCCTGATTCCGGCCCACGTAGCTGCACGCCACGAGCATCGAGGCAATCAGGGCGGGTGAGCCCACGCTGCGGGGGTCAATGGCGTCGTCCGGGACCTCGGGAGCGGTCCAGCTCTGCGGGAGGTTGCTCGTGCTGACTGGGTTGCTGTCCAGGCGCTTCTTCCGGACGGCGTAGCCGAGGACCCGATGCATGACCCGCCGACGCCGGGAGAAATACTCAGGCGCCGCACGCGTGCCGTCGAGGTTGACGGCTAGGGCGTCCAGGACATCGCATACCACGGACTCGTCCCGCAGCGCACTGACCGGGCGCGAGGCCTTCTCCAGCCACGCCAGCGCATGAGCCTCGGTCTGATCAAGCGGGACCGTGTAATCGCCCTGGTTGAGGTCCTTGCGCAGCAGCCTGAAATGCGCCCGGCGCCGCAAGTCGAGCGTGCCGCCGATCGGGAAGCTGCGATCTGACGGCGCTGGGGCGCATACTCGCCTGGTAGGCCAAGGGAAGCCGCCCCACAGCCGACGCGCCGGGCAGGACGTGAATGCTCATATGAAACGGCCTGTCAAGCTTTTGTACCTCATCAGGTGGCACTGCCACCCCGGTTGATGCCGTTGTGTCCTGGTTCACGGGATCGCTGCTGCCCGGCCACGATCTCGTTCACGGAAGTGTCCATCCCCAGATGGATCACCTCCGCTGCCGATGGCACACTGGTCATGACGGTCGGCTCCCTTCTGCCTGTGGCTCCGTCCACCGCTTTTGGTTCAGCACCTACTAGCGTCGGACGACCCACGACACAAGCCAAGTGCTACCGGCAGAAACCGGAGCCGGCCGTTTCATGCTGACTTACTTAAGAGCGGCGTCGCCATCCCCGAGGCCGCATTCGAGTTCGCCGCCTGAACGCGGCGAGAGGACCGGCGGGCGCACGACCACGTGACATTCACGTGGACCTGCCCGGATAACGAGCAGGCCGCGCCGACGGCTGCACCCGACCCGCTGCCGCCACCACCAACTGGCGCGCGCAGTGCGGCGAAAACTGAGCGATAGGCCTGACGAGCATGGACAAGATCATCCGCTGCGACGCGGCCGGCCACATTGCGCAGCTCATGCATCACGGGGAGGACGACGCCTGGCCGGTCCTCGCGCCCGATCACCTGAGTATCGCGGTATGGCAGCGGCACGCCGCGCTGCGCAGCGGGCTGATTCCGCCCGCTGCCCCCGGCACCGCCGGAGAGCCATGATGACCTGGCGAGATTGTGATGACCCAGGCCATCTCTGGCCCAGCCTGATCGCCCCTGCTGCACGGATACACCGATCATGATCTTGATGGGCCATGATCATTAGTAATGCCTCGGTGTGTTGGGTTGAAACTCGCTGAGGACAGCGTGGCAGCAGGCAGCGAGATGCGCTGGCTGCAAGATCAACAACCAGGTACGGCAGATGAGGGAATACATCAAATTGTTTTGATGTAGTGTCGGCGGCGTGGGTGCGGAATCGGTCCATGCGGAGGTGCAGCCGCCGGTGTTCCTGCGGCTGGCTGGCAATCCGCTGCGCTGGCGGCTGCTCAGCGAACTGGCGCGCAGCGACCAACGGGTGCATGAGCTGACCGCTCTGGTCGGCGAGGCGCAGAACGCGGTCTCCTACCATCTGGGACGGCTGCGCGCTGGCGGGCTGGTGTCAATGCACCGCAGCTCAGCGGACCGACGCGATGCCTATTACCGGGTCGAGCTAGCCCGGTGCGGCCAGCTGCTCGCCGCGACCGCCGACGCGCTGCAGCCGGGCCTGCTGCCCGCGTCACTCCCGCCGGCCCGAGAGCCGGCCAGCGCCGTTCCGGGACTCCGGTGCGGGTCCTGTTCCTGTGCACCGGCAACAGCTCTCGCTCCCAGATCGCCGAGGCCCTGTTCCAGCAGGCCGCCGGCGACCGGGCCCGGGTCGTGAGCGCCGGCAGCCACCCAAAGGACCTGCACCCGGACGCGGTGCGGGTGATGCGCGAATACGGCATCGACCTGAGCGGGCGGCGCAGCAAGCACCTGAGCGAGTTCAGCGCGCAGCGTTTCGACTACGTGATCACTCTGTGCGACCGGGTCCGGGAGATCTGCCCGGAGTTCCCGGGCGGCCCCGAGCCGATCCACTGGAGCATCCCGGACCCTGGCGCCGCAGGCAGCGGCCCGGCAAGTTACCCAGCGTTCCAGCGCACCGCCGCTGACCTGCATGCGCGCATTGGCTTCCTGATCCAGCGCATTGTGCTGGAGGACCCGGCGGGCAACCCGGTCGAGCTGTTCACGCCGGCAGCCGGATGACGCTGCCAGGTCAGCCCGCTGACGCGGATGCCGCGCGGCCTACCTCTCTGCTGACGATCCTGCGCGAATGGGGCCGGATCGGGTGTATCGGCTTCGGCGGCCCGCCGACCCACATCAAGATGCTCCGTGACCTGTGCGTCGAGCGGGAGCAGTGGCTTGAGCCAGTCGAGTTCGAGGACGCTGTCGCCGCCTGCAACCTGCTGCCCGGGCCAGCCTCCACCCAGCTGGCAATCTTCTGCGCCTGGCGCCTGCGCGGGCGGCTCGGCGCGATCGTCGGCGGGGCCGCGTTCATCGTCCCCGGCCTGATCCTCATCCTCGCGCTCTCCGCTTTGTTCCTCAGCAGCTCGCCGCCCCGGTGGGTCCTCGCCGCCGGGGCCGGAGCCGGAGCTGCGGTCGCTGCGGTGGCCGTCCACGCCGCAACTGGCCTGATGCCGGCCAGCTGGCGCGCCGCCCATGCCAGCGGCCGCGCCCGGCAGCTGCGCTGGATCAGCTATCTCGCCGCTGGCGTTATTTCCGCCGCCACTCTCGGGCCGTGGCTCGTCCTCGTCCTGCTCGGCTGCGGCGCGATCGAGCTCGCCCCGCGGATTCCGCACCACGCCGGCCGTCCCGCGGCAGTCGCCCCCATCTCGCTGGCCGCCGGCGGCGCCATCGCCGCCGGCGGTCTCGCGTCGCTCATCTGGGTGGCATTCAAGGTCGGAGCCCTGTCCTATGGCGGCGGATTCGTCATCATCCCGCTCATGCAGGCCGACGCCGTCAGCCACTACCACTGGATGACCGGCGGCCAGTTCCTCAACGCCGTCGCGCTCGGCCAGATCACCCCCGGCCCGGTCGTGCAGACCGTCGCCGTCGTCGGCTACGCCGCCGCCGGGCTACTCGGCGGCATCATCGCCGCCCTCATCGCCTTCAGCCCGTCCTTCACGTTCATCCTGCTCGGAGCCCGCCACTTCGACCGGCTCCGCAGCAACCAGACCGCCCGCGCCTTCCTCAACGGCGCCGGACCCGCCGCCATCGGCGCGATCCTCGGCTCAGCCATCCCGCTCGCCCGCACCCTCACCCAGCCCTGGCAATACGCCATCCTCGGCGCCGCCGCCATCCTCCTCCTGGCACTGAAACGCAGCGTCGTCCTCACCCTGCTGTGCGCCGCAGGCGCAGGCATCATCCTTGCCGCACTCGGGGCGGCACTACCGCATTAATCACGATCCTTGCCGCGATCGGGGCGACACCCACCGCATTAATCACGCCAGCCGGGCCCAGCCGCCGGACCGCGACTGAGATCAGCCGGGATACCTCGTCGTCAGTGAGCAGAGCCGGGCCGGGCAGCCAGTCCAGGCCTTCGGCGGGCATGCAGTAGGTACACCGCAGGTTGCACCGGTCGGTCACCGAGACCCGCAGATCAGTAGCGATCCGCCCGAAGGAGTCCGCTAGCACGAGGTCACCTCCTCAGTCCCGGCCATCCTGTTGGGCTATGCCTGTCAGCGTACGTGGCGAGGCTGCCTGGCTGACCAGTGCTCTTATCCGCCTGCCATGGCGCCGACGACGAGATAGGGCTCTGTCCCGGCGGCGACCGCATCGGGCAGCGGGTCGTCGGGCGGGTCGTGGGACAGGTCCTGCTCGCAGGCGAAGAACCGGATGAAGGCGCGTCGGGGGCCGCCGTCATGACCGCGGATGGTCCCGCGCAGCATCGGGCAGCGGGCCTCCAGCGCGTCCAGCACCGACCGCTGGGTGACCGGCCCGGTGATATCGAGGCGCACCTCGCCATCAATGCGGGCGAGGGTCCGCAGGTGCGCGGGGAGCACGACCCGGATCATGGCAGCGTCTGGACCTCGACCGACAGCACGGCCGGCAGATCGCGGACGATCGGCTCCCAGCTGTCCCCGGAGTCCGCCGAGGCATAGACCTGGCCGCCGGTGGTGCCGAAGTACACCCCGCAGGAATCCAGCGAGTCCACGGCCATCGCGTCGCGCAGCACGTTGACATAGCAGTTCTCCTGCGGCAGGCCCGTGGTCAGCGGCTCCCAGTCATCGCCGCCGGTACGGCTGCGGTAGACCCGCAGTTTCCCCTCGGGCGGGAAGTGCTCGGCGTCGCTGGTGATCGGGACCACGTAGATCGTGTCCGGCTCGTGGGCGTGCACGTCGATGGGGAAGCCGAAGTCAGACGGCAGGTTCCCGGAGATCTCCCGCCAGGACTCGCCGCCGTTGTCGCTGCGCATCACGTCCCAGTGCTTCTGCATGAACAGCACGCCCGGCCGGGACGGGTGCATCGCCAGCCGGTGCACGCAGTGCCCGACTTCCGCGTCCGGGTCGGGGATGCCCTCGGACTGGAGCCCGCGGTTGATCGGCCGCCAGCTCTGGCCCGCGTCATCGGAGCGGAACGCTCCGGCCGCCGAGATCGCGGCGAACATCCTGCCCTGCTGCACGGGGTCCAGCAGGATCGTGTGCAGGCACATCCCGCCCGCGCCCGGCTGCCACGACGGGCCGGATTTGTGGCCGCGGAGGTTGGGCAGCTCCTGCCAGTTCTGCCCGCCGTCACCGGAGCGGAACAGCCCGGCGTCCTCGACCCCGGCGTACACCGTGTCCGGGTCGTCCAGCGACGGCTCCAGGTGCCAGACCCGCGCGAACTCCCACGGGTGCGGCGTCCCGTCGTACCACTGATGGGTGCCGGGCGTCCCGTCGTAGGCGAACTGGTTGCCCACCGGCGCCCAGGTCGCGCCGCCGTCGTCGGATCGCTGGATCACCTGCCCGGACCAGCCGCTGGACTGCGACGCGTACAGCCGGTCGGGGTCGGCCGGCGAGCCTTTCACGTGGTAGATCTCCCAGCCTGCGAAGTGCGGGCCGCTGACCTCCCACCGCTTCCGCGTGCCGTCCGAGGTCAGGACGAACGCGCCCTTGCGCGTGCCCGCCAGCACCCGTACACCGCTCATGCCCTGCTCCCCTCAGTCCCGCCCGGCGCGACGCCACGCCCCGGCCCGGCCCGGCCCGGCATGATCACGCCTGGCCTGGCGATCGCCGCCAGGCACAGTTACCATGACCCGCTGACATCCTGACGGAACGCAGCCGCCAAACTCATCGCGACGGCGGGAATCGCCCGCGACCGGCGACCGGGAGTTGCCCGCAGCAATTAGTCGGTCATCGCCCCATCACCGGCCAGGGAGGTCGCTACCGTGACTCGGTGCTGGGTGCGGGCTGGACGCAGGTCGTGGCCCTGGCGGCGGCGTTCGCCATCGCGGTACTGGCCACGCCCGCGGGGATCTCGGGGGCGGTGCTGCTGCTGCCATTCCAGGTCAGCGTGCTGGGCACGCCGAGCCCGGCAGTTACCCCGACCAACCTGCTCTACAACGTGGTCGCGACTCCGGGTGCGCTGTACCGGTACTGGCGGCAGGGGCAGACCGGCGGCAGGCTCGCCCTGGTCCTCATCTCCGGGACGCTGCCCGGCGTGATCGCCGGATCGGTCATCCGGGTCGAGCTGCTTCCCGGCGCCCGCGTCTTCGATTTCGTCGTCGCGGCCGTCTTGCTGCCGCTCGGCGCCTGGCTGGCGCTGACCAGGCCGGCCCGGCCCGGAACGGAACCCCGGCCGGCACGCGCCGTTCCCCCGCCGGTGCTGATCCTCCTCGCGGCGGTGGTGGGCTGCGTCGGCGGGATCTACGGCATCGGCGGCGGCTCGATCCTGGCTCCCATCCTCATCGGCACCGGACAGCCACCCCGGGAAGTCGCCCCGTCCGCGCTCGCGTCCACCTTCGTGACCTCGGCCGCAGGAGTGATCACCTTCCTGATCCTCTCGGTCCATCACCACGGGTCGGTCGCCCCCGACTGGCCAACGGGAATCGCGCTGGGCATCGGCGGCCTGGCGGGCGCGTACACCGGTGCCCGAATCCAGCAGCGGCTCCCTGACACGCTCATCCGCCGGGTGATGGGCGTCCTGGTGGTCGCTATCGGTGCCCGCTACCTGTGGTCGGGCCTTGGCTGAGGCTCAGGACTCCAACACGCTCACCTCATGTACGGCATGAGCTGTGCCATGCTCTGCGCCCGTCACGTTGGCCGCATGCCCGCTGGAGAGCCAAGGTTGGCGAGCCGCGCCAGGTCTGTGGAGTGGCGAGAGCGAACCCTGCTAGGTCGTCGGCTCGGCATCCGGCTGGGGATCACCGTGATCACGTGCGCACCTTCAATGTCAGGCATTCCAACGGATGCAGAGAAGTTGACGATTGTGAGGTTCGCGTCCGGTACCTGACTGTTGCCCGCCATTCAATATGAGCATGCGGCGTCATACATTTTGAACACGACGGTGACCGGAACCCTGTGATCGGCAGCGACAGCTCCGTGAACATGGTGGCCATCGGGACCCGTTCGGCGGCAGCCGTCAAGGCGGGAGGCGACTGTCACGAAGCGTAAGCGTTCGCCGCGCGGGTTCGTGCAGATCGATCGGGCGGGTGGCCGCGCTCGCCGACGGCTGGCACGGGAGCACGCTGGCCAGGCGCGATGGGTACCGTGGGCCGGTGCTGGCGCTCGTGCTGGTTGCCCTCTCGCTGGGCCTGTCGAACTTCGCCGCCGCGGTCGGTATCGGCGTCGCGGGTGTGGACGCCCGGACCCGCGTGCGGGTCGGCATCGTGTTCGGGATCTTCGAAGCCGGCATGCCGGTCCTGGGCCTGGCGCTCGGGCACAGCCTGGCCGGCACGCTCGGACACGCTGCGCACTGGGCGGGCGCTGGCTTGCTGATCGCCACCGGCGCGTGCGCGCTCATCCAGGCCATGCGGGCCGACGCTGCCGGGGCATCTGGCTCTGCTGCGGATCAGCCGCAACTCGGCCGGCTGCTGGTCACCGGGATCGCGCTGAGCATCGACAATCTCGCGGTCGGGTTCGCGCTTGGCACCTACCATGTCAGCCTCCTGCTTGCCGCCGCCGTCATCGGCACGGTGAGCGTCGTGATGTCGCTGGCCGGCCTGGAGCTGGGCGCGGGAATCGGAATGCGCGCCGGGCAGCGCGGTGAGCTCATTGGCGGCCTGATCCTCATCGGCGTGGGCGTGGCCATCGGCACCGGCATCATCTAGCGCCAGCCCATCGCGCCATGACAGGCTGCCAGCTCCAGACCGGAGACACCGATGATCATCCCGGACGGTGAGCTTGCCCGGCTGCGGCGCCGGGGATTCTGGCTGGAGTACGCCAGCATGGCCTGGATGGTGGCCGAAGCCGGGGTGGCGATCACCGCGGGCGTCATCGCCTCCTCCATCGCCCTGACCGGCTTCGGCCTGGACTCGGTGATCGAGCTGTTCTCCGCCGGCATCGTGGTCTGGCAGCTGCGCGGCGGCGCCGAAGATGGGGAGACCAGCGCCGTCCGGCTCGTCGGCGTGACGTTCTTCGCACTCGCCGCCTACCTCGTGGCCGAGAGCATCCATGACCTTGTCAGCCTCGCCCGGCCGGAGCAGTCCGTGGCGGGGCTTGCCGTCACAGCCGCCGCATTGCTCATCATGCCGGGCCTGGCCATCGCTAAACGCCGCACCGGTCAGGCCCTGGGCAACCGCACCCTCATAGCCGACTCCGCCGAAACTGCCTTCTGCGCTTTCACCTCCGCTGCCGCCCTGATCGGCCTCGGCCTCAACGCGTGGCCTGGCTGGTGGTGGGCCGACCCGGCCGCAGCGCTCGTCATCGCCGTCCTGGCGGTCAGGGAAGGCGTGGAAGCCTGGAAACACGACGACTGAATACGCCCGGGACCTGCGAGATGCCGGCCAGATCCAGCGGTGGCGTCACGATGAACATCACCGCGTCATCGTGAACGTCGTGGCGGGATTTCGGCCGGGCTTATCCGATATCCCATATCCATCGGGAGCGACTATCAGTGTTCAGAATGAATGGCGGGTAACACCTGACTGCGTGACGCCTCGATCAAGGGCCTGCCGTCGACCCCGACGGTCACCGACACGATGCCGACGGGCTCGGGCAGGCCCAGATCAGTTGCCTGCCCGGTGACCTGGACGGCCTGCAGGGCCACCGAGGTCACCGTCGTGCCCTGAGGCGGTGGGACTGCGTGCAGCTGCGCGGCGACCGGGGGCAGCGTCGGCCGATCTGACAGCCAGGGCCGCGGCGCACCTGACCGCGCAGGGGCTGCTGGGGTCGCGGGAACGCCTGGCCGCGAAGACAGGACCAGTGAGGCCATGCTGCTGCTGGACGTGGCAGACGAACTGACCCCTGAAGCCGTCGGTCGGGCGCGGGAACTGCTAGGACGATGGGCAGAGACGGTCCGGAGGAACGGGCGCGGTGTTTATCAGCCGCACTGCCGGGTCGCCGTTGCCCGGCGCGGCCGAGGTCGCGGGCCGCATTGCGGTGATCCCTTACGCCACGCGGCCTTGGGAGCAGGATGGGAGTGGCGGTAGGTCGTCAGGTGCGGTCAGACGCGGTCGTCATGATCTATCCGACGTCTCTGACGTGCGGGAACCCTGTGGAACAGCGGCTTCGTTGGCTTGAGCGCTCAGTTCAGGACGAAGAGGCCGCCGGTTCAAATCCGGCCACCCGACCACTAAGGTGCACTTAGCAGCCTGCTTTCGTAATCAATTTCGGCTGCCGAGATTAGCCGGTTCCCGGATCTGGGAGCGAGCGGAAACCGACCCTGCACGGCCGACCTCGCTGACCAGCGGCAGCGCTCCCGCTTTTTGCGAGGCCCGTGGGAGCGGCGTCAGACCGCTGCGTCAGTGATGGGATGGCCCCGGAGGGGGCTCTGCCATGCCCACTGCGACCTGCTGCGGGTGAGTGAATCCCAGATTCCAGCCGACTCCGGCCAGCACGGCGTCCCCGGCCTGCCAGAGGCAGGAGAGAAGGAGGTCGCAGGCCTCGGCGAGCCACTGCCCGCTCTCACTTCAGCCGACGCAGAACGCTGGCCTGTCGATCCGCCGGACCTGCTCCGGCCCGAAGCGCCAGGTGAACAGCGGCGGGATACCGGTCCCTCGAAGAAGGCGCCTGCTTCCCGAGTGACTTGGCCGGCTCCGCTTGATGCACCGCGTTCGAGTTCCTCCGCCACCCATTGCCATCAACCGCGTGAGGAAGCGGTCGACCGCCGTGGAAGAACCGTTGCGCGGGTTAATCCTCAGCCAGGTCAAAGGGCATTGAACGGTTACCTCGGCGGCACACAGCGGGCCTGCCCTGGCAGTCACGGTCGGGGCCTTGTGCGCCCGCTAGGGCCATGCCTCCCCAAGTGCCGAACGCTTAATCTGCACTGGTCACATATCAATTGAACTGATCGTGCTCGACGCCAGATCAACCAATTCAGCGTTGCTCCGAGCTCGCCCATTTGCTTCTGGACGTCCTGGTGAACCAGGCTCTGGCCATTCCGCGCGCGCGTGGCGTTTTTAAGTGGCCTGGCCGCATCAGGCTGTCCTGGATAACGTCAGGGTGACGGTGACGGCAGCCCGGACCGACTACTAGCGCGGGTCTGATCGCAGGATCGGCTGGACGCTGAGCCGCCTGCGACCAGGACCCGCTGCCGACCAGCGGTGCTGCCGCATAACCCAGAGCGGCGCGGGGTTACTGTGAGCCGGTTTTCGTGCGCATGCTGGCGTGCCTAGTTCAGGAGGTGCGTTCCGCTTGGGCCGACAACTTGCTGGAGCGTGGTGCGGGCGAGTTGCTGGATTCTGGCTGGGAGGGGGACGTAGTTTTCCGCGGCGGCGTAGGCCTGGCCCTGGTGGGTGAGCCAGTCCAGGAGGGTGACGAGGGCCTGGCCGGTGGCCTGGCTGGCCTGGCGGGTGTAGATGAGGGCCCAGCTGTAGCCGCAGATGGGGTAGCTGGCTGATCCGGGCTCGTTGACGATGGAGAAGTCGGTGGGGGTGATGTCGGGTTTCTGGGCGGCGTCGGCTGCGATGGCTGCGGTCGTGGGGGTGGTGTAGTGGCCGGCCTGGTTGCGGATGGCGGCATAGGTCAGGATGGGGCCCTGGGAGTAGGACCGTTCGATGTAGCCGATGGAGAAGGGGATGTGGGCGACGGCGGATGTCACGCCGGCGTTGCCCTTGGCCCCGATGCCGGCGGGCCAGCGGAGGCTCTTTCCGGTTCCGACCCGGCTGGCCCAGGCGGGGTCGACGGCGGAGAGGTAGTTGCTGAAGATGTAGGTGGTGCCGCTGCCGTCGGAGCGGTGGACGACGGTGATCGGGTCGCCCGGGATGTCGGCGCCGGGGTTGAGGGCGGTGATGGCGGGGTTGTTCCATTTGGTGATCTGGCCGAGGAAGATGCGGGCGATGACCGGGCCGGTCAGGTGCAGCCGGGGCAGGCCGAGGAGGTTGTAGACGACGACCTCGGCGCCGAGGTCGACGGGTATCTGGGCGGACGGGCCGCCGCGGGCGGCTGCCTGCTCGGCGCTGGTGAGCGGCACGTCGGAGGCGCCGAAGGCGGCTTGCCGGGCGGTGAAGGCGGCGATGCCCGCGCTGCTGCCGACGGCGGAATAGCGGATCGCCACGCCGGGGTGCTGCTGGTGGTAGCGGGCGAAGGCCAGGTCGAAGAACGGGGCGTCGAAGGTTGACCCGGCCCCGGTGAGGGTGAGGGCAGCGCTGCTGGCAGCGGCGCCCGCGGTGGCAGCCGCTGGCGCCGCGGTGGTGGCGCTGCTGGTGGTACACGCGCTCAGGGCAAGGAGGGCGGCTCCGGCTGCGGCCGCGGTGATGGTTCTGCTGGCTGGGTGGTGAGGCCTGGGGTGGTGCCTTCGGTGGTGGCCTGGCATGGTGGTTCCTCGGATCAGGTGAGGCGGGCTAGTGCTGGCTGGCCTGGCGGAGCCAGGCCTGGGCGCCCATCTGGATGGCGTCCCAGGGACTGCCGAGCGGCGGGGTGTAGGACAGGTCGAGGTCGCTGACGGCGTCGACGGTCATGTGGTGGAAGATCGCGGTGGCGGCGATGTCGACGCGCTTGGCGATCTCGGCGTGCCGGTGGCCGAACAGCTGCACGCCCAGCAGCCGCCCGGTGGCCCGGTCGCCGGTGAACCGCATCGTGATGCGGTGGCTGCCGGGGTAGTAGGCCTTGTGATCGTCGGCCTGCGATCCGATGGTGACCGGGTCGAACCCGGCCGCGGCTGCTTCATGGTCGCGCACGCCGGTGCGGGCCGCGGCGTGGTCGAAGATCTTCACGACCTGGGTGCCGAGACTGCCGGCGAACTGCCGGTTCCCGCCGAGCGCATTCTCGCCGGCGACGCGGCCCTGCTTGTGCGCGGTAGTGCCGAGCGGCAGGTAGGTGTCGCCGAGCAGCCGGTGATGGGTGACGACGCAGTCCCCGGCGGCGAGCACGTCCGGGAGGCTGGTCCGCATGCCCCGGTCCACGGCAATCGCGCCCCTGGCGCCGAGCGCGGCCCCGGCACCGGCAGCGAGGGCAGCGTCGGGGCGGACACCGACCACGACCAGGACCATGTCGGCCTGGCGTGTCACCGCCGTGCCGTCGGCCGCGGTGGCCTCGACTTGCAGCCGCCCGGCCCGGCCTGCGTGGAAGCGGCTGATCTGCCGGACGGTGGTGCCGGTGAGGACCTCGACGCCGCGGGCCTCCAGCTGCGCGTGCACCAGGGCGCCGAGTTCGGGGTCGACGGTGGGCAGGACCTCGGGCAGCTGCTCCATCTGGATCACCTGCAGGCCGCGGACGGTGAGGGCGTCGGCCATCTCCAGCCCGATGTAACCGGCGCCGACGATCACCGCGGTGGCCGGGGTGCCGCGCTCCAGGGTGCGCATGACGGCGAAGGTGTCGCCCATCGAGTGCAGCAGGTGCACCCCGTCATCGGCGCCCAGAGCGTCCGGCCCGGCCAGGCCGCCGATCGGGGGGCGGACCGGGACGGCGCCGGTGCCGACGATCAGCTTGTCGTAGCTGAGCAGTTCCTCGCTGCCGTCGGCGGCGGTGACCAGGAGCTTGCGGCCGGGGACGTCGATCCGGCGCGCGGTGGTGTCCAGCCGCAGGCTCATCCCGGTCGCTTCCAGGTCGGCGATGCTGCGGTGGGCCAGGTTGCGCCAGTGCGTCACCTCCCCGGAGACGTAGTAGGGGATCCCGCAGATGGAGAAGTTCGGGTAGGCGTCCGCGACCACCACGCTGACCTCGGCAGCGGGGTCCAGCTCGCGGGCCCGCAGCGCGGCGCTGATCCCGGCGTCGCTGCCCCCGATCGCGATGATGTGCATGCGTTCTCCCGGTGGTTTCGTCTGCTACTGAGGTCGCCGCTGGCCGGCGGGCTGGCCCGGTGCCGGATGGCGGCCGTCGGCTGATGGCTGGCCGGCCGGGCCGGGCACGGCGGGCTCGTCCGGCCAGTCCCGGTGATGCGGCACGATGATGCCGGCTGCCTCGGCGGCGGTGACGCCGGGATACAGGGCCCGGATGACCCCCACGGCCAGGACGCCGCCGATGACCTCGGCGATGATGAAACTCGGCACCGACGAGGGCGCGATCCCGGCGAAGGTGTCGGAGAACATCCGGCCGACGGCGATCGCGGGGTTGGCGAAGCTGGTGGAGGAGGTGAAGAAGTACGCCGCGCCGATATACGCCCCGACCGCGGCCGGCGCGGCGCGGCTGCGCCCGGACCGGGCCAGCGCGAAGATCACCAGGATGAGCCCGAGGGTGGCGACGATCTCGGACAGGAAATGCGCCGGCGAGGCCCGGTCCTTGGCCGAGATGCTGACCGCGGCGCGGGAGAACATCAGGTTCGCGACCACGGCCCCGCCTATGCAGCCCGCTACCTGGGCGGGAAGGTAGGCCGCCGCCTCGCGCCACCGCAGCCCGCCGAACGCGGCGTCCGCGAAGGACACCACCGGGTTAAAGTGACCGCCCGAGACCGGCCCGAACATCAGGATGATCGCGAACAGGCCGACCGCGGTCGCCGCCGCGTTCTCCAGCAGCTCCAGCCCCACTGCGCCAGGCGACAGGCGCTGCGCGGCGATACCCGAGCCGACCACCACCGCGGCCAGGAACGCGCTGCCCAGCAGCTCAGCCAGCAGCCGCCGCCACAGTGCCACGTCGCTCATCGCCGGAACCCATCCGCCCTATTGCTCATCGCCGTATCGCCTCGCGCAGCACAGCTGTGCCATGGCGCCGAAGCCGCCACCAGGGTGGCTTCATTGATAGACGTTTATTCAGGTAGGGCCAGCTTGCCAGGCTGGATAGATAGCCGTCAAGATAGAGGCATGTCGATGCAGGCGGGGCAGACTATGCCGAAGCTCGTTCCGGCGGCGGAGTTGCAGGTCGTCGTCGAGGCCTGCTCCACGCCGCTGGTCGGGGAGCCGATTAGTGACGGTGCGGCAGCCGGGCTGGCCCGGGTGTTCAAGGCCCTCGGCGACCCGGTCCGGCTCCGGCTGGTGTCCCTGATCGGCGCGCACCAGGGCGGCGAGGCGTGCGTCTGCGAGCTGACCACCGCGTTCGACCTCAGCCAGCCGACGATCAGCCATCACCTGAGGGTCCTGCGCGAAGCGGGGATCATCGACGGCGAGCGCCGCGGCACCTGGGTCTACTACTGGCTCGTCCCCGCCGTGCTGGAGCGGATGGCCGCGCTGCTCTCGGGCCCCGCCAGCTAGCTTCTGCCGTCACGGCCATCAGTGCCTCCTCGGGGGGACGCAGGGAGGATCATCCCCAGTGTCTTAGCACGCGCCGCGGGCCCTGCGCTGACCGCTGCGGGCGTGCGCCCGGCGTCATTGCCCGCGTCAGTCCGATGCTGCTGCCGCAGGGCCGCCGGCTGGTCCGGGCAGCTGCGGAACCGGTGCGCGGCTGTGGGCGTGGTCGGCGGCGAGGAACAGCAGCGCGGCGGCGAGGGAGCAGCAGGCGATGGCGATGAACACCGGCGTGTAGCTGCCGGTGGCGGCGCGCAGGACCGCTGCGGCGGTCGGGGCGGCTGCCTCGCCGGCGATGACCAGGAGTGCCTGGATGCCGCTAAGGCGCGCATAGAGATGGCGGGGGGCGTAGCGGGCGAGCTGGTCGGGCCGGGCGATGCTGAGGACGCCGAAGCCGGCGCCGAACAGGAGCACGAACAGGACCACTCCGGGCGGGCCGCTGATCAGCAGGAGCGCGGCGACTCCGGCGACCTGCCCGGCGAGCAGGATCGCGGTAGCGACAGCTGCCGGCATGCGGCGCGCGGAAGCGGTGAGCACGATCCGCCCGGCGACCTGGACGACTCCCAGCGCGCCGGCCGCTGCTGCTGCTGCTGCTGCGACTGCCAGGGTGTAACCATCTTCGCGCAGGTAGGCGAGCAGGTGAACGGCCACGGCGGCAATCGCGGCGCTGCCCAGGACCGTGCCGGCTGTCAGCAGCGCGACGGGCCGCGACCGCAGGACAGTCGCGACCTGCCCGCTGACCGCATGCTCTGGCCCCGGCGCGGCCTGGCTGGCGCGCGGCGAGGCGGTTGCGGGCAGGCTGGCGATGCCGCGGATGCCGTCGCGCTGCCAGCCATGGTCGGCAGGCCGGCGCCGCAGCAGCCAGGCGTGCGGGACGACGGTGACGGCCTGCACGCCGGCCAGGACCAGCAGGGCATGGCGCCAGCCCAGATGAGTGATCAGCACGGCGGCGCCGGGCACGAAGATCGTGGAGGCCAGGCCGGCGACCATGGTCAGGGTCAGCAGCGCCTGCTGGCGCTGGGAGTCGAAGTAGGCGTTGATCGTGGCGTAGGCGGGCTCGTACAGCACGGCTGCGCCAGCCAGCCCGATCCCGGCGAACGTCAGGTACAGCGCGAGGACGCTGCCGGCGTGCGCCCACAGCAGGACGCAGCCAGCTGCGAGCAGCGACCCTGCGGTCATCAGGCCGCGCGCGCCGCAGCAGTCCAGCCACGCCCCGGCGGGAACAGCACCGGCGCCCGTTACCAGGACGCCGAGCGAGAACGCCCCAGTCAGCGTGGTCTGGCTGACTCCAAGGCTGCGCTGCATCGGCAGCAGGAACGCGGCGAACGAGTAGTAGAGCACGCCATAGGAGATGGTCTCGGTAACCGCCAGGGCCCAGACCATGTGCCAGCCCGGGTAAGCGCGACGAAGCAAGCGACGTCACCTCCGCCTGCCCGCGCACCCGGCTCGCCTGGCACGGCAACTGCCGCCGCCCGAGAAGGCTGTCCCCTGGGGCACCCGACGGCAAGCCCGCCGAGGTGATCGGGCAACCCATCCGCAGACCCGGCCGGGCGGGCCAGGGGGATCTCCGCCGGCCTGTGAGCGACGGGGCCGGCCCGTGCCTTGCGCGCAGGCCGCGCGGGAACGCTCCAGACGCCGAACGCGTGGCCTGCCTGCTAGCAGCACGGGACGGCGGTGGCGCCTGCTTCGCCCGGCTGGCGGCCGCCGGTGCCGCAGCACTCGGTCGCGCCGGGGTCCTCGTCGTAGAAGGTCGGGCTGTCGGCCAGGACGGTGTAGATCTCCCAGGACTCGCCGTCGGGTGCGCCCTGGACCCAGAACTTGTCCTGCCGGGCGTAGCAGCAGGTGGTGTCCCGCTCGTCGGCCGCTGCGAGCCCGGCCTCGGCGAGCCGGGCCTGCTCGGCGTCGACGGTGCCGGCGTCGGCGACCTCGACGCCGAGGTGGTTGAGGGCGCCGGCCTGGCCGGAGTGCTCCAGCAGGACGAGCTTGAGCGGCGGGTCAGCGATGGCGAAGTTGGCGTAGCCGGGCCGCCGCTTGGCAGGCTCGGCGCCAAACAGCTTGCTATAGAAGGCGACGGACTGCTCCAGGTCGCTGACGTTGAGGGCGAGCTGCACGCGGCCGGACATGAGAACCTCCCAGGCTTAGACTTCGATGAGCGTCTATATCTTGCTCTGCCGCCGAGCTTGCCACAGACATCGGGACCTGTCAATATAGATGCATGCCTAAGCCTCTGGCGGTGCTGAGCCCGGCCGATACGGCGGCGTGCTGCCCGCCGCTGTCGGTCGAGCCGCTGTCCCGGCCGCAGGCCGAGCAGGTCGCGCCGCTGCTGAAGGCGCTCGCCGATCCGGTCCGGCTGCGGCTGATGTCGCTGGTCGCCTCGCATCCGGGCGGCGAGGCGTGCGTCTGTGACCTGGCCGGAGCGTTCGACCTGTCCCAGCCCACGATCAGCCACCACCTGAAGGTGCTGCACGACAGCGGCCTGCTGGACCGCGAGAAGCGCGGCGTATGGGTCTACTACCGGGCCCGCACCGCGGCCCTGGCCAGCCTGGGGACCCTGATCGGCTACCCCGGAGCCTGAGCGACCACACCACACCCCGAGCCAGCTCCGTAGCCGAAGTCCACGTCTGACCGCCCGGCCCGCAGCGATCGAGGAGAACTCCCGGCTTGCCAGCCGTCCGGGTGCGAGCAGTTCCGCAACCGGCCTTCATCGTTTATCGTCGATTAACGATGAACGGGCAACCTCAGCCTCTCGGCCGCGCCATGGCCGCCGAGTACGCGACCTGGTTCAGGGCCCTGGCTGACCCCACCAGGATCCAGATCGTGTCCCTGCTCGCCCGCCGGAGCGAGCCGATGAACGTCGGCGAGATCGTCGCCGCCGTCAGCGTGGGCCAGTCCACCGTGTCCGCCCACCTCAGGGTGCTGGCAGACGTGCGGTTCGTCCTGGCCGACCACCGCGGCACCGCGACCTACTACCGGATCAACGACGCGTCCGTGGACTGCTTCCCCACCGCCGCCGACATCGTCATGGGCCGCCCCGTCCCCGCCCAGCCAGCCCGGGCCGCCACTCACCCGCAAGGAGCACGCCAGTGACCAAGGACGACACGACCAGGACCGGCCCCGGGCGGGACGCGGTCATCGACCGCTACTCCGCCCTGGCCCGCACTGCCCTGGCCGGCGGCACGCCCGTCGACTGCGATCCCGGAGCATTCGCTGACGGGTCCTTCGGCGCCGCCGCCTACCCCGACGGCACCCCCGTCCCCGAGGCAGCGCTGCGCGCCAGCCTCGGCTGCGGCAACCCCCTGGCTGTCGCCAGCATCCAGCCGGGCGAGACCGTCCTGGACCTCGGCTCCGGCGGCGGCCTGGACGTCCTGCTCTCCGCCCGCCGCGTCGGCCCGGGAGGTCTGGCCTACGGCCTGGACGCCAGCCCCGACATGCTCACCCTCGCCCGCGCCAACGCCACCCGGGCAGGCGTCACCAACGCCCGCTTCCTGCACGGCCACATCGAGGACATCCCGCTTCCCGACGGCCAGGTCGACGTGATCATCTCCAACTGCGTCATCAACCTGTCCGCCGATAAGGCACGCGTCCTGGCCGAGGCCTTCCGGGTCCTGCGGCCCGCCGGCCGGCTCGGCATCAGCGACATCACCGCCGGCGACAACGCCGACCCCCGCCAGCTCACCGAAGCCGAGCAGCGAGCCGGCTGCACCAGCGGCACCCTCACCAAGCCCCAGTACCGCAACCTGCTGGAATCGGCCGGGTTCACCAGCATCACCATCACCATCACGCGCGACCTCGGCGGCGGCCTCCACTCCGCCATCATCCAGGCCGCCAGGCCCGGTCATGCCTGATCATCCGATGAGCGCGACACCCGGAAAGAACCGCCGATGCAGACGCCAGGAGACGCTGGCGGACGAGGGCGATGCAGCTAGATGCGGCCGAGCACGTGGCCTGGCCAGCTGGCTTTGGGAGCAGGGCGCCCGGCCTGATTCCGTCCTCAGTGCGGACCTGTCGGTTGCGGCGGGCGGCCAGTTACTGATTGATGCGGGCCGGGTCAGGCCAGGCCCGACCACAGGTAGCGAGCACCGATGGCGACTACGAGGATGCCCATGATGCGCCGGATCAGCAGGTCGGGAAGGCGCGACTGCATCCGCGCTCCGGTGTACGCGCCTGCCAGGCCGCCGACGCCGAGAGCTAGCCCGGTGGGCCACTCCGGGGCCACTGACCCGTTGTGGTGGACCGACAGGATGACGAACGTGATGACGCCTGCCACGGATGTCACGAATGTGGAGGCCAGGGCTGCAGGGGCGACATCTGCTGGACTTCGGCCGGTGGCCATGAGGATGGGAGCGAGGATGGAGCCGCCGCCGATGCCGTAGATGCCGCCGACGCAGCCCACCAGGGCAGCGAGGAGCATCAGGACCGGCGGCGGGATCACCCGTACCGCGCCGGTGATGTCGGAGGCCTCCGGCGGCCTGGTCAGGGCCAGCCAGCATCCGAGTGGCAGCAGTACGGCCGCCACGACGAGGTCGAAGACCTTTGGGCCGGGGAGCAGCTCGACGCGGATGATCGAGCCGATGATGACGCCGGGCAGGGTCCCCGCGATCAGGACCAGGGCCAGTGCGCCGCCGGTCTGCCCCTGCCGCCAGTACCGGTACAGCGCACCGGGGGTGGCGACGACGTTGTAGAGCAGGTTGGTGGGAGTCACGGCCGGGCTCGGCGTGCCCAGGACGGTGACCTGGAAGGGCAGCAGCAGGACCGCGCCGGATATCCCCGCCGGCGTGGCCAGGACGGCAATAGCGAAGGCTGCCGCCAGGGCGACGACCTCTGTCCATCCCGGCCCGAGCACCGGGCTAAGGTAGCGAGCATCGGGCCGAGCCGCAGATCGATGCCCGGCTAATTGCGCTGGTCAATACCCACGAGCCAGCTCCGAACGGACGCCGGCAATGCCCGCACAGACTTGGAATGCCGTCGCAGCAACCCGTTCGAGGCTGGATCTCGATGACAGACAATGTCGGTATCCAGTCGGGACCGCAGGCTGCTGACCGCCCGCAGAAAGGAGGGAGACTGCTTGCCGAATACGTGCCGCACTCATCTCAGCCACTGCCAGACAGACAGCTCAGCGCCTGTTTGATTGCCCCTTCACACAACGGCCTGTCCGGCCAATACCGGCAGCCCCGGAAAGCGGACTGGGGTGCCCCGAAGCTTCCGGACAGTCCGTCCAATAGGATGGACGTCTGGAAAGGTTGAAGTAATTGCCTCGACCGAAGAAGAGCTTCTCACCGGAATTCAGGGATGAAGCCGTGAAGATGGTGATCGAGACGTTGCGCCCGATTGCCCGAGTGGCTAAGGAGCTCGGTATCAACGAAGGTACCCTCGGTAACTGGGTGGGCGCCTATCGCCGTGAACATGCCGGCGAGGAACCGGCCGCTAGCCGTCAGCGAACGCGCGCGCCTGCGCGAACTCGAACGAGAAACCCGGGAACTGAGGATGGAAAACGAGTTCCTGAAAAAAGCCGCAGCGTACTTTGCCAGGGATCATCGGTGAGCGACAAGTTCGAGTTCATCGACGTGGAGTACGCCGCTTACCAGGAATCGGGCGAACAGTACGTGCCGTCGATCGTGAAAATGTGCATCTGGATGAAGGTGTCACGTTCCGGCTTTTATGAATGACGGAACGCGCCGGAATCGGCGACGGCGAAAAGACGCGGGATACTCGCGCTGTATGTCAGGAAGTCATTCGATGATTCTGATGACACGTACGGTACCGCCGCGTCCACGCGGACCTGGTGGACTGGGGGTGCCGGCCGGGCCGGAGCTGGTGCGGTCGCTGATGCGTGAGCTGGGCCTGGAGCCCTGCCAGCCGCGGCCGTGGCGGGTCAGCCTCACCGAGGGCGACGGGCAGGAGCACGACATTCCCGACCTCGTAAAGCGGGATTTCACCGCTGACGCGCCGGGCGAGAAAATGGTCGGCGACATAACGAGGATTATGCAAAACTTTCCTTGAAGAAGTAAAGCCCGGTCGCGGCTCGGAACGATGAATTGAAGGTCTTCAGCGGTCGCCGGTAGTCGGTGAAGAGAATCCGCCATGTCTTCAATGTAGCGACGGCTCGCTCGACTGGCGCACGGAAGGAACTTACCTGATTGTTCCACTCGTGTTCCCATTGCAAGAGCTCACGGCATTCCGGCTTGCGGATAGGGGTGGTGATGTAGTCGGTCCCGATGAATCGATCGCGGTAGGGACCGCCCTTGCGGGCGGCCCCCCGCGCAGATCCCAGCGTGCGCTGCTAACGCACTGGGCTCCTGCCTTGGGTCTTGGCGTCGAACCGCTCGCCTGGGAAGGGATGCATCACGCGGGCGGGTGGTAGCCATCGGGTCGCCAGGCGGTTCATCCGCGTCCAGTTGAGACGCGTGCGCTGGCTGCGGCGCCGGAGCGCCTTGTACCAGTGCCTCGTCACCTGGGTGCGGAAGGCTGCCACGGCGTCGGTGTTGCCGGGGACGGCATAGTAGGCGCGGTGCCCTCGCACCACGCTGGCCAGCCACCGTCCCTGTCCCGGGATGGGCAGGTGCCGGCGTCGCTTGAGCTGGTCGTTGACCTCTGCCAGCTTCGCCCGCATCCTTTTCGAGATCGTCTTGCGCTTCAACCAGAAACGGCCGTTCTTCGTCTGGCCGCACATGTGCGTGAAGCCAAGGAAGTCGAACGTCTCGGGTTTCCTGTCACCCCGGGCCGCACGGGCTCGGGCCGCATTCCGGCCGAACTCGATAAGGCGCGTCTTGCCAGGATGCAGCTCCAGGCCGAACTTCGCGAACCGCTCGCGAAGATCAGAGAGGAACTGCTGCGCGTCCGCCTGATGCTCGAACCCGGCAACGAAGTCGTCCGCGAAGCGCACGATGATGACATCACCGTGCGCGTGGCGTTCTCTCCACCACTGGGCCCACCAGTCAAAGACATAGTGGAGGTAGACGTTCGCCAGTAACGGCGATGCCGATGCGCCTTGCGGCGCCCCCTCCGGAGTCTCCGACCACTTGCCGTTCTCGATGACCCCTGCGTTCAGCCACTTGCTGATGAGCCGCAGGACCCGCTTGTCCGCGATCCGGTGCTCAAGGAACTTCTCCAGCCAGCCGTGATCAAGGCTGGTGAAGAAATCGCGGATGTCCGCGTCGAGCACCCAGTTCACCTTCTTCCGCTCGATCCCGACCGTGAGCGCATCCAGCGCATGATGCGGGCTGCGCCGCGGCCGGAAGCCGTAGGAGAAGCCCAGGAAGTCCACCTCGTAGACGGCGTTGAGCACCTCGACGACGGCGCGCTGGAGGATCTTGTCCTCCAGCGTGGCAATGCCAAGCGGCCGCTGCCGCCCGTCCGCCTTCGGGATGTACGCCCGCCGTGATGGCTTTGCCTGGTAGGCACCGCTGTGCACCCGCCGGTGCAGGTCCTGGAGCCTGGTCTCCAGGTCCTGTCCGTAGGCGCCCCATGTCATCCCGTCCACCCCCGGAGCAGCCTTCGGGCGGATCGCCCAGTAGGCCCACCGCAGGCGGCTCAGGGTGACATGGTGCAGCAGCGCCGTGAACTGCGCATCCTTGTCCCTTCGTGCTACTTCGCGCACACGATCCAGCCCGCTTGGCACGCCTGGCCCGGCACTGCGTCCGGGACGTGTTGTGCTGTCCGTGTTCCCCTTGGCCAGCCCCCTTTCCTCCACCACCTCCGCACCGACGGCCGCAGCCATCGCCTTGTTCGGCGGCTTCGCAGGTACTACGGGGCTGTCAGACTTCCTGCGCTCGTTCATCCCAGGCTTACCGCCTTGGCGTTTCCTGAGCGGCCCGCCCGGTCATCAGCCGGACGGGCGATCGCAGGATCTCCCGGTTCTCGCGCATGGAGATTCCGTACATGCACAGGTTCTCCGACCGCGCGGGGTCCCCTGACGGCTCGCGCATAGCGCCGCCAGCGATGTTGCCTTCCGACCTGTTTAACGGCGTCGGCACCCCGAACTCGTTGATTTCGCGGCTCAATAGCCCAGCCTGCACGTACCCCTGTCAACGCTTCGCCTGCGCCCTCACGGACGCCGACGCATGACTCGGGGCCACCGTGGATCGCTACTCCTTCGATGTAGAGCTCTCTCATCTCCTTCTCCATGCCGGTTTATCCCGGCGCTCTAAACATTCCCGGTTCACGTCCCCGGTGCGCGTGATTGGCGTGCCGGGGTGGTGATGCGGTGCGGTGGGGTTTACGGCGGGTCGGGGATAGGCGGCATCCAGGGGCTGCCGGCGAGGGCGTCGTGGATGGCGGTCAGGACGTGGGCGCCGTGCTTGGCGGCGGTGGAGATGTAGCCGCGGATGGCGTACCGGTCGCGGGTGGCCTGCTCGGAGCGGAGCCGGCCGGAGATTTTCTGCTGGGTCTTGGCGGGCCGCAGGTCTCGCTCGGCCTGGTTCGAAGTCGGCGGGATCCGCAGGTCGGTGGTGAAACGCAGTACGTCAGCCTGCCGGTCGCGCAGGCATTCCAGCAGGTCGCGGCGGGGTTGCTGCTTGCGGCCCGGGACGCGGGGGACCTGGGACAGGCCGACCAGGACGCCGTGCTTGAACGCGTGGGTCAGGGGCGCGGCGATGTCGCCGGGGATGGCCGGAAGGCCCTGCGCGCGGGCGGTGTTCGCGGCGTGGATGAGCCCTTGCAGGGCCTGGCTGGCCTGGACGGGCCAGTGCGCGCTGGGGCAGGTCTCGGCGGCGCCGGCCAGGTCGCGCAGGATGTGCTGGGCGCAGAGCTGGTGGATCAGGCCCGGGATGGCATCGTAGTTCTGGTACCGGTCGTGCACCACCACGGTGCCGGAAAGGCCGGGGAGGACGAACGCGGCGAAGGTCTTCATGCTCCGGTCGCCAAGGAAGTAATAGGTGAGCAGGTGCGTGCAGGCGACCAGCAGGTACTTCTTGCGGGTCTTCGGCCCGGGGCCGACCCGGATCGGGGTCTCGTCCGCGCTGACCACGTGCGCCAGGATGATCAGGCACCGGATCGCCCTGTTCGCCTCCGCTACCGCCGCGGCGGCGCGGGAGATCATGGAGTGCACGAACCCGGGCGACGGCTCCGCGCCGGTGAGGGCCTCGATCAGTTCCGCGCAGCGGTGCACCGGGATGGCATGCGCCGCGAGCAGGTACACGCACCACGCCTGCAGGGCAAGGCCGTAAGTGACCGTCCCGGCGACGCCGGCCCCTGCCGGGGCCAGAGCCCGGTGCACCCGGCCGCACCGGCAGGCCACCTCGTGCAGGTCATGCTGAGTCACCGTCGCGGTCTCCAGCGGGATGCCCGCGATCTGGTGGCTGGCGGCCACGCCCGGGTCAGCGGCGGGGCCAAGGTCGGCGCCGCACGCGCACGTCCCGGCCGGGAAGTGCGGCACCCGCTCATCCGGGCTCCCGGACCAGGCCAGGTGCGATCCCGGGGCGCCTGGCTGCCCGCCGGGCCGGCGCCCGCCCTTACCGCGCTTCGGCTTCGCCGGCGGCGGCGTGCGGCCGGGAAGGTCATCGGCGGACGGGGCCATCGAGGAGTTGCCGCTGTTACGGCCCAGCCGGCGCCGCAGTTCCCGGATCTCCGCCGCCAGCGCCACTACATCGGACCGCAGCTCCCCGATCGCGGCGGCCTGCTCCTCCAGCACGCGGGCCTGTGCCTCGATCACCGCATCCCGGGCGGCGCACGACGCGCAGCCCGGGACGGGAGGCGGCAGAACAGCCATAACCAGCCATCATGATCGCCGACCCTCAGTAATCAACACGACACGCCAGGCCGACTCCGGGAAGATCGAGTCGCGGTCAGCTTGGCGCGCCACCCCACCCGACTGCCGCCAAGCCGACAGTAGGGGCGTGAATGTTTACGATCGGACGCGATGTCTCGATCACCATCTTCATGGCCTCATCCCTGAATTCAGGAGAGAAGCTCGTCTTCAGTCGAGGCAATTTACCTAACCTTCCCAGACGGCCCATCCTAATGGACGGACTGTCCGGAATCCTCGGGGCACCTCACTCTTGGGATAAGCGAGCTCTGCCGGGCTCTCGGGTGAGCGCGCTCAGCTGGCCGCGGCAGACAGCGTCAGCATTTCGGAACGGTCGAGCGTAGGTCCACCCCGGCCGACCAGCGGGCGACGGCGCACAGAAATGTCAGATCTGTAGCCCACGCTGAGCTGCGGCATTGGGGACGGATCGGGATCGCGCCGCGCCTACCGCCACCTGGCCCGGCTGAGGCCACGCCCGCCCTGGGCGCGGGAATGGCGAGCCCTCCCCTTGTATCGGTCGCGGTCCCGGCGCACCCTGTGCCCAGGATGCGGCACATGCCGCGCAGCCGGAATTCCCGGACCATCACCCCAGGGGGTCCTCATGAGACTGAACCCGACAGCCCACGCTGGCCGGCGCCTCGCCGCCGGCGTCCCACTCATCTGTGCTGCCATCTTGCTGCCAGCCGCGGCCGTGGCCGCCTCGGGCACGCCGGGCCATCCCGCCGCGGCTGCGCTGCCTTTGGCCAGCTCCGCAAACGGCGCGGCCGCCCATCCCCAGCACCGCCAGCTTGCCGTGACCACGCTGTCCAGCTTCAAGGTGGCGCTGACAATCACCCGGTCTCCGGGCACCGCCCCAGGCCCACTGGGCACTGTCACCGCGGCCGGCTACCGGCATACCTCGCGTGGCTGGAAGCTGATCGCGACCAAGCGGATCGGTAGGGTCAGCGGATGGTTCTGGTACTCGACGGAGGTTTGCAGCCTCACGGTGACCCAGCTCAAGCCGACACCAACCGGCTCGCCCAGCGTGGTGACCTGGGACTCGATCACGGCGAGCCTGCTGGAAACTCCGGCCCTGGGATGCTCGAACACCTACACCAAGCGGTGGCGACCGTGATGGCGCTCCTCTTCTCGCCTTACGCCCTGACCGCGCAGGTTTGCTGGCCCCGCGTGCAGACGCGATCGCTTGGCCCAGCACCCATCTCATGGGCGCGCAGAATACCCAGATCCGTGCGGCTAGCGTCTTGATCGAAACACAGCCGGCATCCGCGCAGAACGGCGGCTCGGCGCGCTCCCTCAGCCGATCCAGAGGATGTCGAAAATGCTGATGACCTCCGCAGCATCGTCGACCCGGAACGACAGCAGGCCGTGGCCTGAGCCGAACACCGTCCGGCGATAAGCCGGGTCATTGGCCGGTGGTATAACGGCCGCGTCCCACGGCTCATCTACCAAGTCCGCGACCCGCTCCACTAAGGCGTCGAAAGCAGCCTGCGGCAGGCCATTGAGTTGCACGAGCGCGCCGCCCTCAAATTCAGGCCGGTAACTCACCCGCCCGCGCGCCGCCGCCGGGCCGCCGCGACCCGCTCAGCCCAGTCCGGGACGATCTCCTCGATCGGAGTCCCCCGAACGCCCCCGCGCACCGCGTCCCCCGCAGCCAGCCGCCTGGTCTCGTAACCCGGATCGGAGAACGCGGCCGCGCTCAGCCGCCACAGCCGCAGCACCCGATGCAGCTGCCGGTACTGCTCCGGCCGCCGGGCCGCCGCCACCGCAGCGCCGTACTCGGACAAGAACTGCTCGTGGAACCGGGCAGGCAGCACTCGAAGAATCTCCACCGGATCATCCGGGTCGACAACATCCACCGGCTCCGCGCTCATACAGCCCATCATCGCGCATCCTCCGGCGTGAACACGCTAACGACTTGGTGCGCGATTGAGGTTGGGCCGTGCTGGCCTGGCGGGCTGGCGGGCCGGGTGATCAGCGGCGGGCTGTCCGGTCGGAGACGAGGCTGGCGATTGCCAGGTGGGTTTCGTCGTAGTATTCGCGGCGGCCGGTGTAGCGCTGCAGGGTTCTCCATTGCTTGTGCTCGGCGTTGGCGTGCTCGACGGGGATCCGCCGGGAGGACTGGGCTTTGCGGCTGATCTCCCAGCTGGCCGCTTCGCCGGGCGGGGCGTCCTTGCCGGGTTTGAGCGGCGGCGCGGTCACCTGATCGGGGAATTGCCTGGCCAGTCCCCGGTATCCGGCGTCGACGAGGGCTTTTACCTGCGGGAACCGCTGGAGCAGGTCACCGGTGCCCTCGGTCTTCAATGCCGTCTGGTCATGCATGCGGCCTGGCCGGAATGCCCCGGTCCACAAGGTATGGCCGCCCGGGCCGGTGATGACGGTGGCCTTCTTGGTGTTCTGCTTCCTCTTCCCGGAGATGAACGCGCGGCGCCCGGGCCGGTTCGCCCGGGGCCGGCGGACCTGGACCTCGGTGCCATCCACGCGCAAGGTCACCCCTTCGGCGGCGGCGTAGGCGAACACGTCGGCCAGCGTGCGCAGCCGCAGTTCGCCGTGGCCTGGGACGGCGAAGCCGCGGGCCGCAAGTAGCGGGCGGATCTCATGAACGGCCCGGGTGATCGTCGAGCGGTCCGCGCCGTAGAACAGCGCGAGGGCAGCGTGCGGGAGCTGGAACCGCAAGATGACCAGCGTGGCGATGACCCGGTCGGTGAACACCAGGTCATGACCGGGACCCGCGCCGGCGGCCCGCTGCCGGCCGTGGCCGCGGCGCTCGCGCAGCCGGGACTCCTGCTGCGCCATCCACGGCCCGGCCAGCTCAGCGATCAGCTCGCCCAGACGCCGGCCGGAGATCCCCGTGCAGATACGATGCGAGAAGGCCGCGCGGGCCCATGGTGACGACACATCTTCATGATCTTGCGCGGCCGCCTGCCATCCCGGGACCGACACGCCAAGATCATCGCGTTACGCCAGGCATCCCGCTATCGCGCACCAAGTCGTAAGACACCCGCCCGGCACAGGAACACCACCGGCAGCCATCTGCCGGCACGCGCAGATCCCTCTCTTGCCCCCGACCCTCTCCTGACATCCACTCGCCCGCTCCCCATGCGCCCCCCAGCTACGCCGGATTAGCGCGTCTTACCTGGTAAAAGCCCTAGGGAGCATTCCCCTCCGGAGCCGTGTGCGCAGGTGGGACTGTAATTTCAACGGTGTAACCCCCGAGATGGAGGAGACACCAGTGACTGACGTGACGACCGACAATGGCCAGGCTCCCGTGGAGCTGTCTGCGGCCGATGAGCAGGTGCTGCGCGAGCTTACCGACCGGGCCCGCGCGGGCGGGCTGCGGCTGACCGGCGAGGGCGGCCTGCTGGGAAAGCTAACGAAAATGGTGGTCGAGGGCGCGCTGGAAGGCGAGCTCGATGACCACCTCGGTTACGGCCGGCACGACCCGGCGGGCCGGAATGGCAGCAATTCCCGCAACGGCCATCGGGCCAAGACCGTGATCACCGATACCGGGCCGGTGGACATCACCGTGCCGCGGGACCGGGATTCCAGTTTCGAGCCGAAAATAGTCGCCAAAAGGCAACGGCGGCTGACCGGTGTCGACGACATGGTGATTTCCCTGTCGGCGAAAGGGCTGACCCACGGGGAGATCAGCGCGCACCTGGCCGAGGTGTACGGCGCGGAGGTGTCCAGGCAGACGATCAGCACTATCACCGACCGCGTCATGGAAGGCATGAGTGAATGGCAGAACCGGCCCCTGGATGCGGTGTACGCGGTAATCTTCATCGACGCGATCCAGGTGAAGATCCGCGAGGGCCAGGTCGCCAACCGGCCGGTCTGCCTCGCGCTGGGCGTCACCGTGGACGGCGAGCGTGACGTGCTGGGACTGTGGGCCGGAGAGCACGGCGACGGGGAGGGCGCCAAGTTCTGGCTGCGTGTCTTGTCAGAAATCAGGAACCGCGGTGTCCGGGACGTGAGCATGCTGGTCTGCGACGGGCTGAAGGGCCTGCCCGACGCGGTGAGCACCGTCTGGGACAAGACAATCGTGCAAACATGTATTGTTCACCTCCTGCGGAATTCATTCAAGTACGCCTCGAAAAAGGACTGGGGCCTGATAGCTAAAGACCTCAAGCCCATCTACAATGCCGCATCCGAGGCCGAGGCACTCGACCGGTTCGCCGACTTCTCCGGCAAGTGGGAGAAACGCTACCCGGCGATCATACGGCTCTGGGAGAACGCGTGGGCGGAATTCGTGCCATTCCTGCGCTTCGACCGGGAAATAAGAACCGTCATCTGCACGACCAACGCCATCGAGTCAATCAATGCCAGGCTCAGGAGAGCCGTGAACGCCCGCGGCCATTTCCCGACGGAGCAGGCCGCCCTCAAATGCCTCTACCTGGCGATCATGAGCCTGGACCCCACCGGGAAGGGCCGCAAGCGCTGGACCAACCGGTGGAAGGCCGCCCTGAACGCCTTCGACATCACCTTCGACGGCCGCCTGTCTGCCGGACGGAAGTAGAACCCACAAGATCAGTTACACCGAAGATTTGACAGACCCGCGCAGGTTCGAATCCTGCTGGGGGCGCCACACAGATCATCCCCGTTTCTGGTTGCGAGGGGGTATGGGGCGGGCTGGGCATGGTTTGCCGGCTGGTGCGGGCGACGGCGTCGATGGTCTCGGCGGCGAGGGTGATCTGGCAGGCGGCGATGTGGGTGGTGAAGTCGTAGCGGATTTCCAGCCGGAGTGCTTCGAAGAGCTGGCGGGAAATTTCGTCGGGCATGCTGGCCAGGTCGACTGGCGTGACGGGTAGCTGGTTGAGAAGGGCAGGGCTGGGTTCCTGGCTGGCTTGGTCCTGGGCGGCGGCGAGCTGGGTTTCGAGTTCGTTGCGGCGGGCGCGTAGTTCGGCACGGCGCTCGTTGATGTCGCGGATCAGGTCCTGGTCGATGGGGTCGGCGAGCTCAAGGTTGCGGATCAGGCGCTTGCTCCTGGTCTCGGTCTCGGTGACGGCGCGGCATCTGTTCGGGCATGCGAGTGCGCATGGACGGCGAGTAGCCATCAAAGGACGGCGGACGACCCGTCTTGTCCTTCGGCTGCGGGTTCCTTTCGTTCCTCGTCCAGCCAGGCGAAAGCGTTTTCTACCGCTGTGCCCTCGGTCCCGAGGATCTGCAGGCTGGCCCGGATCAGGGTATACAGCTGCTCTACCCATGAGCTTGCGAACTCGACATTCCCGCCCGAATTGAGCGAGGGGCTGGGAATGAGGTGCCCTCCGTGGATGGCCTTCAGGCAGCGCTCCATTGCATGCGACTCAACTGACCACCATTCAGAATGGGCGACGCCGCTCGCCATGTAGTACGTCTGGCGGTATAGATCGATGAGGCCGCATTCCTCTGCCATCGCCCGGATCGACTTCCCGTTCGCGAAGGAGTCGCGCGCGTCAACGACCCGGTGGTCGAGGACCGCGTCATTGCGGCTCAGCTTCTCCAGATCCTTGATGGCCTCCTCGAAGTCTGGCCGTCTGGCCTCCTTGGGCAGCTCATCCATGATCCGCGCGTACAGCTTTGCCTGCCCGGCTCCGTACTCCTGGAACGCGCGATAGAACGACTCGTCCTGCAGTGCCATCCACTGAAGGTAGATGCGGACCTCCACCAGCGCCCGGATGATGTGAGCGCCGTGCTCCATGCACCACAAGTCCGGAGCGCCGAGCGCTGCGATCACATCGCGTCCGGCTCGGACGACAAGCCCGGAGTGAACCTCTTGCCGTTCACGGTCGTAGAGACAGGCAGGCGAAGTTTCGAGCGCTTCCACATAGCTGGAGACCAGGTCCATCGCGAGCCGTCGAAGATGGGCGCCGCGTTCCGGTACAGGTCCCGGAGCAGCCGCTTCGCCAAGTGATGTTGCCTCGTCCCCTGTATCTGCGGCAGCCTCATCAGGTTCGTGCTCGGCCGCCTCCATGTCGCGATGTCTCATGCAGCGCGTCGTCATCGAGTTCGCGCCCCAGAACACCCTGGCCCAACTGATCGCCTCCGCGAAATGGCTCTCGTTCTCCTGCAGCAACAGTCCTCTGCGCGCACCCCAGAGGGCCCGCACAGGTGTCCATTCACGGGGTCGGTTGAGCTGGGTGTGGGAACCCGATCTAGCTGGCCACTCGCGGGCCTACCTGGCCACCGCTTGGCCATTGCCCGGCTATATGGCCACTCGGCGTGGCGGCCGGCCTTCGGGGAAGCTCATGCGTCTGCGAAGCAGGCGGCTACCTGCGATTTTATGACGTAGCGCCCGGCAGGGCCAGTGGGCATGCCGCGGGTCCGTACGTCGTGCGGCTCACTTTCGGCAGGCTGGGTGGCACGCCTGGCGGCAGCACTCCAGCCTGCGCCATCCCGGTGTGGTCTCTCGCCGTGAGCTGAACGATTTCCCGGCGGGATCGGTGATGGCATCGTGGTAACCGTGGAGCTGGGGTTCAGCGGTGAGGTGGCGGATTTTTACCACAGGTACCGGCACGGGTACCCGGGCGCCGTCATCGACGCGCTGGCGGGCGCTTTCGGGCTGAATGGCCAGGACGTGGTGGTTGATCTCGGCTGCGGGACTGGTCAGCTGGCCTTGCCGATGGCGCGGCGGGTACGGGCGGTGGTCGGCGTTGACCCCGCGCCAGACATGCTGCGGCGCGCCCGGCAGGCTGCCCGGGATCTGGCCGTGCCCAACGTGAGCTGGATGCTGGGCGCTGATACCGACATCCCGGCGCTGCGGGGCCTGCTGGGAGACAGGTCGGCCGGGGCGGTGACGGTCGGCCAGGCCCTGCACTGGATGAGCCCTGCGGACCTGTTCCGGTCGGTCGTCCCGCTGGTGCGCGCGGGCGGTGGTATCGCGGTGGTGACCAACGGGACGCCGTTGTGGCTCCAGGACGCTGACTGGTCCCGGGCTCTGCGCGGTTACCTGGAACGCTGGCTTGACACCAGGCTGACGTTCGCCTGCGGCACGGACGAGGAGAGCCAGCGGCGGTATCAGGAAGACCTGGACAGGGCAGGGTTCGAGGTGCTCAGCACCACTGTTGACTACGTCGCCGACCTTGACCTCGACCAGCTTGTCGGCGGCGTCTACTCCGCGCTGGGGGCGACCCGGCTGCCCGCCCCGGATCAGCGGCCGGCCTTCGCCGAGCAGGTCCGCGTGACCGTCGCCCCGCATGAGCATTTCAGCGAGCACGTCCACGTCGCCGTACTGGTCGGCAAGGTCCAATGACAGCAAGCCCGCGCAGGGCCGGAAAGTGGCCAGGTAGGTCTTCGCGCGGCCAAGCAAAACGGGTTCCTGCACTGGGCGTTTGAGGCTGGCTGAGCTTGGCCTGGTTCGTTGCGGCGTGCCTGATTTGATCTTGCGTCCTTGATCATCGATCATCGTGGTCATGCCCGCCGACGCCCAGCCCCCGCCCTCGTATGAGGAGCTTGCGGGGCTGGTCGCTGTTTTAGCGGACCGGGTGGGTGCGCTGGAGGCGGAGAACGCCGAGCTGCGGCGCCGTCTGGGGATGAACGCGGGGAACTCCTCGACCCCGCCGTCGAGGGAGCCGATCGCGGCGAAGGCCGCACGTAAGGCGAAGCGCTCGGCGGACCGGTCCTCGCGGGAGCGGTCCCCGGACCGCAAGCCGGGAGGCCAGCCAGGGCATAAAGGGTCGGGGCTGACGCCGGCGGCGGTCCCGGACCGGGCCGAGTCTGCTGCTGCGCCGGCGCAGTGCCGCGGGTGCGGCGCTGACCTGGCCGACCCGGCTGCCGGCGCCAGCGACGTGAGCGCGGCGTGGGCGCAGGTCTGGGACATCCTGCCGGTGGTGATGGAGAAGGTGCACTGGCAGCTGCCGCGGCGCCGGTGCGGCTGCTGCCAGAAGATCACCACCGCGGCGGCGCCGCATGCCCGGGCCGGGTCCGTCGTCTACGGCCCGGGCATCAACGCCGCCGCCGTGCTGCTTTCCTCCGAGGGCAACGTCCCGGTCGAGCGGACTGCCGCGCTGATGGAAGCCCTGCTGGGCACGCCAGTGTCGAGCGGGTTCGTCGCCCGGGCCCTGGCCCGGCTCGCGCAGCGGCTCCAGGCCGCGGGCTTCGATGCGGCGATGAAAGCCGCGCTGCAGGCCGAGGACGTGCTGTGCGGTGACGAGACACCGGCGAACGTCATCCGCAAGGACACTGACGAGCACGGCGAGACCGTGCCGGGCGCACCGCACGCGGTGACCATCCGCACTCCCGGTGCGCGGCTGATCTGGTACGCCGCCATGGGATCGCGCTCTGGCCCCGCGATCGCGGGCCCGGGCGTGCTGGAGGGCTGGCACGGCTACCTGGTCCGCGACGACTACGCCGCCTGGCACCAGTTCGACGCCCAGCTCGCCGGGGTGCAGCAGTGCGCAGCCCACCTGATCCGCCACTGCAAAGGCGTGCTGGAACTGCACCCGCAATGGCAGGCATGGGCCGGGCAGGTCCGCGACATCCTGCGCGAGGCCGCCGCCGCCGTCCAGGCCGCCAGGAACGACAGGAAAACCCAGCTCGACCCCGGTCTGCTCGCTGACCTGCGCGCCCGCTACGACGAGCAGGTCGCCTGGGGCATCACCACCAACCGGCTCCGCCACTGGCACAAAGGCCGCCACCCCGGCTACAACCTGGCCAGACGGCTGCAAGAAAAGGCCGAGCAGGTCTGGCTATTCACCCGGGAGTTCCAGGTGCCCTGGACGAATAATGCCTCCGAGCAGGCACTCAAAGGCCCGAAGCGGCATCAGGCCGTCTCCGGGTACTGGCACACCACCACCACGCTCGCCGACTACTGCCGGGTGCGCTCCTACCTGGTCAGCGCACGAGGACACGGCATCCGCGCCACCGACGCCATCCACGCTGCCCTCACCGGCAAACCCTGGCTACCGGAGCCAGCCACCGCCTGACATCACGGACCCCCACCCGTGAATGGACACCCGCACAGCCGAATCAGCCTGGTCGCGCGTGCTGAGGTCGGTCGGGTAATGCTTAAGCAGTTCGACCGTTTCGGCGCTCGCCCTGAAAGTGCCAGCCTGGACCGCGCTCCAGATGTAGAGGCACTTGATCACTGCCTCGCGGTGTCCATCGCTGAGCACTCAGAACTGCCCGCGCGAGCACATCGATCTCTTCTTGGCCGGGCGTCGTCATCTCACGATCTACCAGCCACTCGGCTGGGCGAAGCCGGTAAGAAGCCAGAGCGGCCATGACGGGACCGGGAAGCAGGTCGTATTCATAAGCACGGGCCTGTTCCTGATAACTGCCCGCCGAGCCGCCGATCTGCTCGCCTGCGTGCGCTCACTTGTGGGCGTCAACGCCCGCCCAGATCACGCCTTTCTGCGCTCTGTCCGGTGAGAAGAACTACGTGCTCATCGAGGTTTCCTGGGCTTACTGGCCGCTAGGCGACGACGGCTGTCCTATACCCGGCCGCCCGAGCCGACGGGCTGGCAGGGCCGCTTGCTGCCTTGTCGTCAGTGTCTCAGTAAAGGCTCACAGCGCCGCCGGGCTTGGTGAAACACAATCGGCGCACTGAAGCGGCTGGCTGGAATGGCTCTGTCTGTGTCGCGCGCTCCGCAGGTCACATCCTCGGTGGCATAGGAGTCTTGGGAGAGGGTCTCGTTGCCCTGACCATGGTGGTGTCAAGCCCAGTCGGGCCCGCCGTGCCGACACCTGGCGGCCCCTGCGGTCCCGCTGGTCCCGCCGGGCCTGTCGCGCCCGGAGTGCCGGCGAGGCTGACTCCAGGGGTGCGTCGATCACGAGGTCGGCGGGCAGTTCGGATCCGTCGACGCAGACGCCGCCGGCCCGCCCGCGCCGGCATATCACGCTATCGACGTGGCCACGGTGAGCCTGCAGGCCGGGCTGATCCAGTGCTGCCGCCCGCAGCGCGCGCTCGAACGTGGCACGGCGGGAGCGTACCCCCATGGGGACCTGGCTTCCGTCCGGACCGGCTAGACGCCGGATGCGTCCGCGGCGTCATCGACGTTCACGGACAACTGCTCCGCGCCGCCTGCTTGTCGCAGTTCGGCCACCGCTCGTCAGCTGGAACAGCAGTTCGCCGCGTTCAGCGCGGGCAGTGCCGCGCGGGCGCTGGCCGGCGGGTGATGATGCTCCAGCAAGATCCGGCCGAAGCAGCACGGTCGCGCCGCTGGTGTTCCAGTTCCGCAAGCGGCAACCGGGCTGCGGTTCCTTATGCCCGCCTGGCCGTATCGCAGCTCGGATCAGGGCCCACCGCTCGTCCGCAGTGCGCTCCCCTTGTCCTTCTTCCCGCCGCCGGTCCTGGACCAGGGCGACACCTTCTTCTCCCGGCGGAGCCAGTGAGTCCGCAATCTCCAGCCGCGCAAGTCGGTGAGGACGTAGCGGATCCAGTCGTCGCGGTCGCGCTCGGCGGCCGGCACGTCGAAGTAGTCGGCGTGGCGGGCTCGCACCGGCTGCGGAGGCTGATCACGGCGCGGCCGGGGGTGCGTAGCCGAACTGCGGTGACCGATAGGTGAGCTATGCGAGCACGCTCGGTCTGGAACCCGGATTACGCGATCGCCCATCCGAACCTCAAGTCAACCAGTCACGACCACGATCGCCTGCTGAACTGAGCCATTCCCATTCGCGTCAGCGACGGCAAGCCCGGGCGTAGCTATTCACCAAGCGTCAGCGGTATGAGGTGATCTGGCCTGCGGTCAGGTTGGTTCGAGGCCGGGCGGCAGCCAGGCGCGGCCGTTGAACAGATCGCGGAGGGCGTCGAGTTTGCTGATGCCCCATTTAGCGGCGGTGGACAGGTAGGACTGGACTAACGCGAACTCGGTGAGTCCGGTGAGTGTCCGCCAGCAGCCTCCGGAGCTGCGCTGCTGGACCTTGGCGGGCCGGATCGTCCGCTCGGCTTCGTTATTGGAGAAGATGTCCAGGTCGGGGCGGGTGGCGAACCGCAGGATCATGTCCTCGAAGCGGAGGAACCGGCGGGCGAGGCGGCGGGCGTCCTTCGCGGCGGCGGTGCGCCGGTAGAGACTGGCGGCCAGGCCCGCGGTGGCCAGTGCCCGGTAGCGGCTGACCAGGTCGTCCAGGATGGCTGTGTCCAGGGCGGACTGCCCGGCCTGGCGGGCGGCTGCGGCGGCGTCGCGGGCCTCGATCAGCAGGCTCGCCAGCTGGGCAGCCCAGTCCTGCCGGGCTGGCTCGAAGTCGTACAGTCCTTTCAGGTCACGCAGCAGATGGACCGCGCACCAGGCGTGCAGGGCGCTGGTCAGGTGCCCGTACCCGGCGTAGCCGTCGCGGACGATCACGCCCTCGTAGCCAGGCAGCACGCCGCCGGCGTCGATCGCCTCCGCTGACCGGTTACCGGTGTGCAGGCAGGTCAGGTACCGAGTGCAGGCCAGGTGCACGTACCGGGTCCCGCCCGCGGCCCGCGCGGGGGTCTCGTCAGCGTGCACCGCCGGGGCGGCCTTCAGCAGCTCCCGGACCCGGCCGGTGAACCCGCTGGCCTCCACCAGCCCAGCGGCCTTCCCGCGGATCCCGGCCATCCAGCCCGTGGAGACCGCGATTCCGGCGAGCTGGCACAGCAGCAGCGTTGCCCGGCAGATGGGGATGTGGTGGCCGCTGACCAGGCTGGCGGCCTGCGCGCAGGTCTCCGGCCCGTAGCTGGCCCGGGCCCGCACGTGCGCGGGCAACTCGCCCTCGGTGAGGGTCCCGCAGCCCGCGCACTCCCTCGCCTGCGCCACGTACTCGGTGACCTTCGGCCCCGGCGCCGGCTCGATGTCAGTGACCTGGTGACGGCGCCGTGCCGTGACCGGCGCCCCGGCCAGGCCCGCGCCGCACCCCCGGCACACCGCCGGCGGGCACTGGATGGTCTCATCCGGGTCATCCACCAGGCGCATCGTCATCCCGGGCTCGCCCGGCTGCTTTCCCGGCCGCCGTTTCCCGCGCTCGCGCAGCGACCGGTCGCTGCCTTTCTTCTTGTACGGGCTATCGGAGGAAGGGGGACGCGACGAGGTGGATGAGTCCTTGCGGGCCTGCCGCTCCAGCTGCTCCACCCGGGCCGCAAGCCGCTCGATCTGCGCGGTCAGCTCACCGATCAGCCGGTACGCCTCAGCCAGCCGCACCGCCAGCTCAGCGGCCGGCAGGGCGGACAGCTCCTCAGCGGAGGGCAGGGCGGCATCGGACACAACTGGCAATGATCACCATTCCGGCCAGCTGATCAACAACCCGCCCCGGCGTGTCGCCAGCTACCACGCCCAGCCCAGCCGCCGGTCGCACTCGCTCACCGGCAAGCGATTAACCCACGTGAATAGCTACGCCCGGGCTTCTATCTGTCGCCGTCGTATGGCTTTGCGTGACACAATCACCCTAGGTAGGGTGAACGGACGCATTGAGGGGGGAGGGATTCGGTGATCCCGCTGTTACCCGGACGGGCCTGTGCTTGCTGACCTTATTTGAGATCGAGTTCGGCATGACCTTGGCAGGGCGCAGGTGGCAACGTCCAGTCCTGGCCGACCTACCGTTCAGCTGCTGATGAGCCTGATCGGAACGCCACCAGCGGAGTGATCGCGAGTGACTAATGGGTCGTACTCATGGCGCGTCCGCATCATGGATGGCGATGCGCGGGTGGCGCGCGGCGCGGGCGTGCTTTTGGGCACCGGGCAGGTATTGACCTGCGCGCACGTGGTGGCGGACGCCCTGGGCGTGGACGTAGGCACACAGGCGCCAGCCGGAGCGGTCCGAGTGGACTTCCCTGGCTGCCAGCTGACCGGCGAGCCGCCGCGCGCACGGGTCGACCCATTCGGCTGGCTTCCGCGCCTCAATGGCCGCAGGGACATCGCGGTACTGAACATAGAGGGCCGTCCGCCCGCTGAGGCGCGGCCACCGCTGTTCCGACGCTGCGGCCAGGAGTATGGCGGGCTCGTCAGCGTGTTCGGGCATCCGGAGGCCGTGCCAGATGGCGTCTGGGCTGAGGCGCGCCTGATCGGTCCGGCAGGGGAGAATAACGAGCTGGTACAGCTCTATGGCCAGACTGGGTATCCGATCGAGCCAGGCTTCGCCGGCGCGGGCGTGGCCGACCGACGCACCGGCGAGGTAATCGGATGCGTGACCAGGGTCGTCAAGGCCGGGCCCGAGGTCAGGTTGGCGTGGATGATGCCACTTGAGATCGTGCTTGACTACCTGCCGGACTATAGGTCTATCTTGCCGCCGGGGCCGGGACGCGCGCGCGCCACGCCCGCTACTCGGGCCGATCAGGCTGACGCGATGACCGCCATCGCACAACCTCCTGCGCCTCACGCGGACTCCGCGGGTGTTGCCCGCCATGGCCGCCAGGCTGACCTCAGTCCCGACCAGCGGGCGATGATCGCCGCGCTATCGGCCCTGGCCGAGGCGGGAACGCCGATCTGGATGGATGACCTTGCCGCCAGGGTCGCGGCCCGCATCGGTCCGTTCTTCACCGTACCGCCGTGGCTTGGCGGCACCGAGGGTGCCACCAGCCTGGTGCTCGCGTGTCTCGCTCAGCCTGGCGCGATGCATGAACTGCTCGAGGAGTTGCGCCGCTGGTACGGCGTAGCCATACCGCCGCAGCTGCGAGAACTTGACCAGCTGGTGCGACGCAACGTTCCCGAGCCGCTGCTGAATCCTACGGACCGCTCGGCGCTCTACGAGTTGATCCGCGACGCCACCTTCGCCCAGGCGGCCGAGGCTTATGTCCAGGCGGTCGGTCCGCTTGGCAAACCCTTGCCGCCCTACATGGACGATGTGATCGCGATCGCCAATGTACTCGATGCCCTGAGCCATCCGCTTGGAGGCGTGCCGCCGCTACTGGTCTTCGCCGAGTCGCTGGCTGGTGCGGTGTCGCCTACCAAGGCCGTACAGATCCGCCAGTGGGTCGCACGCTACCGGGCGCGCCACGATATCCCCGCGCATCTGTTCCTTCCGTACGAGCTCGGGTACATGCCGGCGGGTCCATCCCCGTCGGATCCGGCGTACCTGGTCATCCAACTGGATGGCGATCAGCAGGCGAAGGATCCTCTAAAAGAGGACCGCTTCCTGCTGACGGCGTGGCTGCAGCGCGGCGCCCGCTTCGGCACCACGCTGCGTCGTGCGGACCCACCACAGAGCTTGGAGCAGGTCCGCTCGCTGATGGAGGACTTGCTGGTGGCGGCGAAACAGTTGTCGACGGGAGGAACGGTCCTGACGGTCGAATTCATACTTCCCCGTGATCTGCTCTGGTACGCCGCGGTCGATCAGTGGCCAGCCGGGCGAGATAACCCCGACAAGAAACTGGGAGAGGTCTACCCCGTTGTCGTCAGGAGCCGTGATCGTATGAGGGAAGCCGAGATCTGGCCGCGCTGGGAGCGCAAATGGAAATGGGCCGCTGCCAACTGCGGTCGCGATTACCCGTCGGCCATCGCCTGGGTTCCGGAAGAGGGCAAAGTCGGGGCAAAGGTACTGTTTGATGGTCTCGCCGGTGCGGGGCAGCCTGTCTGCCTCGCCCTCGGTTATTCGCCAGGGCCGCCGCACGGCCTATCGAGAGATGAGATATCCGTAGGGCTGCAAGCGGGCTTGCCGATCATGGTGTGGTGCCGTGAGGGTGAGCCGAACGCCATCACAGCCGAGTTGAAAAGGCTTGTGTCCGGTCGCGGGCTGCTTGATCTTCCGCGATTGGTCGCCGAGCGCAGGGCCGCTGTCGGCGAGAAGCGCGGATCGCGATCAGACCTAGCAGACTGTCAGGAGCGAGACGACGATCTGGCGCGTCATCTAACGCTCCTGTTCGACCCAGCAGACCGCGTCCCGGAACCAGAGACGGTGATTCGGGCCCCACGATGAGGAGATTGGGTGGACGGTGACGACATAGGCCCCCTGGGTCGCGAGACCGACGAGGTTCCTGGGGCCGAGGGCAGCGACTGGCGGATCTACCTCGGCGATGGCACAACGCACGATGGCCTTGACAGATTGCCGCCGCCGCCGCCATGGCGCGCGTACAGCGGCGGACCGCTAATTACGCCAGAGTTCGGCACTGACGACGCGGCCGAGCGGCGGCTGGGAAGCGCCGGGCAGGCCAGCGCGTACCGGGCGGATGAGAATGTCGTCCGGATGGTCAACGCCGCGCTGTATCTGCGGCGCCCGCTGCTTGTCACAGGAAAGCCGGGCACGGGAAAGTCGACGCTAGCCTACAGCATCGCCTATGAGCTGAAGCTTGGGCCTGTCCTGTCCTGGCCGATCACCAGCCGGTCGACACTCGGCGATGGCCTCTACCAGTACGACGCTCTCGGACGCTTGCAAGACGCGAACCTCCAGCAGTTCATGCCGGATCCCGGAACGCCCGGGGCGGTGCAGGACGTCGGCCATTTCGTCAGGCTCGGACCGCTCGGCACCGCGCTGCTGCCGCAAGCGCGACCGCGGGTCCTGCTCATTGACGAGCTAGACAAGAGCGACATAGATCTGCCCAACGACCTGCTGCACGTTTTCGAGGACGGTCGCTTTGACATAGGCGAATTGGCCAGGCTGCCGGACAGCCAGTCGCCAGCGTGGGTCTTCACCGCAGACGTAGACTCCCGCACGGCCGACGGACGATTCCGCGTGCCAATCGACCGTGGCCGGGTCACCTGCAACGCGTTTCCCATTGTCGTCATCACCAGCAACGCGGAGCGCGAGTTCCCTGCGGCGTTCCAGCGGCGGTGCATGCGGCTTACCATCCAGCCTCCAGGGCGCGAGAAGCTCGCGGCGATCGTGGCCGCACAGCTTGGCGCAGAGGCGGCAGAACAGGCAGGACCGATCATCGGCAGGTTTCTTGATGGCCGTGAACGCGGCGACATCGCCACCGACCAGTTGCTGAACGCGATCTACTTCGCCACGTCGGGAGCGCAGGTACCTGAGACTAGTTTCGAGCGGCTTGAGCAAGCGCTGCTGAGCCCGCTGGGCGCGGCGGGCGTGCGATGATCGACCGGCTACTTGGCGTACTCGGCGACCTGCCGTTCCCGGTGACAGCCGAGGAAGTTTGCGACGCGATCTGGCTCGCTCGACACCTCCCTCCTGGGCGGCTGGCCTGCGTCGGCCCCGTCGGTCCCGCCGGGCCTCTCGGCCTCCAGGGCTCCGCCTCGCACGGACCGCCGACGGAGCCCGAATGGCCGGTGCCGGACGCCGATGCTACGAGCGCTTGTCACATGTTCACCGGTCAGGTTCGAGAAGAGCTGAGCGGCCCTGCTGCCCTGGCATATCAGCCCGCGGCCAAAGTCGCGGCGACCAGCAAGGCCACGGTGACCACCGCGGGTATGCCCGCCGTGTCGGCGCTGCCGGGCATCCGTGAGATCAACCGCGCGCTGCGTCCATTCAGGCGCAGATACGAATCACCGGTTAATCCGACCGTTGACGAGGTAGCGACCGCGGCGGCCATCGCAGACTCCGGGTTGTGGTATCCCCAGCTGCGGCCTGGTATGCAGCGATGGCTCAACCTGACGTTAATAGTCGATGACAGTGAGTCGATGGTGGTCTGGCAACAGACCATCAGCGAACTCCGGGTGCTGCTCGAACGCCTGGGAGCCTTTCGTGACCTGCGAACGTGGCGATTCGACGGGGATCTGACGAAGGGAAGATTCCCGCAGCTACGCGGCGAGTCCGGCCAGCAGGTTCAGCACCGTCAGCTGCTCCAGCCGGGAGGCAGGCAGTTAATCCTGCTGATCAGCGACTGTGTTGGAGCAGCCTGGACGTTCGGGTCCTTGGCCCGCCTGCTTGAGGAACTCAGCGGCACCGCGCTCGTGGCGGTCTTGCAACCGCTCCCGCAGTGGCTCTGGGCGCGCTGCCGCCCGCCGTTCACTCCGGTCGAATTCCACGCTGCTGAGACCGGACTCGCCGGTCGCCGCGTCACAGCGGTCGCACGGGATCCCGCTGACGCGATGGCGACCGGCACGGCCATTCCCGTTCTTGAGCTTGAGCCTGAGGCTCGCTGGCTCGCGCCGTGGGCTTCGCTGCTGGCGCAGTCAGGCTCTGCTCCCGGAGTCGCTCTCTTCACTCGCGCGATGACCGGTCCGGATGCTTTCGTTGCGGCTGATAATCGTGAATCAGCGAGCGCACCTGATGAGCCGTCCGCATTTGATCGGCTGCTGAGCTTCCGGGCCGCCTCCTCGCCGACCGCTTACGAACTGGCCGGATACCTGGCTGCCGCGCCGCTCAGCCTCCCCGTAATGCGCCTCGTCCAGGTCGCGATGCTGCCGAAGTCACGCCCGGCGCACCTGGCCGAGATCTTTCTTGGTGGCTTGCTGCGCCGGGCCGACTCAGATGCGGCCCGCCAGCACTCGTCTGGCTACGACTTCTATGACGGCGTCCGCGACTTGCTGATCGCTGGGCTGTCCAGGGCGGACACGATGCGAGTGCTGCGAGAGACGTCGCGTTTCGTGAGCGCTCGGCTTGGCTCGCCTACGGATTTTCCTGCACTGCTTGCCGACGCCGACAAGATCGCCGATCTAGGCCCGCCGTTCGCCCGAGTCGCGTACACCGCGCTCCGTGCGCTGGGCGGACGCTACGCCGATGTCGCAGCGAAGCTTGAGGTCCAGCTAAATGAGGACCATCAAGGACTGCCGCGACCGAGCGGTGCTAGCGAGTCCGCGGTGCCAGCACCGGTACCGGTGCCCGCGTCGGCGCCGCCAAATGCGCTGGAAAGTAAGGCGGAACTGGGCAATTCTGAGAATGGCGGCCGCGGACCGCGGGTCAGCCAGGTTGGCAGCCCATCGCACATTCTAGGAGGCGACGTGACGTATCCCAGCCCTGGCCCGCGCACCGGACATGAGCAGGAAGAGCAACCCAGGGTCTTCCATGGCGTGCCGCGGCGCAATCCAAACTTCACCGGGCGTAACGAACTGCTCGACGAACTGCGCGGCGACCTGAGCCGTAACCTGACCGCGCTCCTACCAGAGGCCCTGCACGGTCTGGGTGGCGTGGGCAAGACACAGCTGGCTATTGAATTCGCGCATCGTTTCGCTGCGGACTACGAGCTTGTGTGGTGGATCAAGGCCGAAGGCTCTCCCTGGTCCGCGCATCTCTCGTCGACCTCGCGCATGAGCTTGGAATCACACCGGCAGGAGACACGGGGACAACGGTGCGCGCCGTCCTTGATGCCTTACGGCAGGGACGGCCATATAGGCGCTGGCTGCTGGTCTATGACAACGCCGACGATCCGGACGAGCTGCAGCAGTACCTGCCAGAGATGTGCGGCCACGTGCTTGTCACGTCAAGGAACAGAAAGTGGCGATCAGCGGCGAAGACGATTCATGTGGACGTGTTCAGCCGCCAGGAGAGCATCGACCTCATCAGGCTCAGAGAACCCAAGATCAGCATGGATGCCGCGGCCCGGCTCGCCGACCGGCTCGGCGATCTGCCACTGGCGATCGAACAAGCCGCAGCCTGGCAAGGCGAGACCGGCATGTCCGTGGACACTTACCTGGAGCTGTTTGAGAAGGCGCATGAGCGATTGCTTGCGGAGAACCTGCCGCCCGACTATCCGAATTCGGTCGCCGTCACCTGGCGCGTGGGTTTCGAGCAGCTGATGACTGTCTCTCCGGCGGCGGCGCAGCTCCTGCAGCTCAGCGCCTTCTTCGGGCCGGAGCCGATTTCCATTCACGTCCTCGCGGCCGGACAGCACGTGGCCGACCTGCCGACAGAGCTCGCCGCCGCGATGCAGGACACGTTCCTGCTGCACACGGGGATCAGGGACATTGGCCGCTATGCCCTCGCCAGCGCCGACTCGGTCGACGAGAGCCTCCAGGTCCACCCTCTCGTGCAACTTGTATTGAGAGACCGGATTCCGCCTCAGGAGCAGGAGCACCAGCGGGCTCTGGTCCACCAACTGCTCGCGGCCGCCAACCCGAGCGACCCCGACAACCGCGAGAACTGGCCGCGACTCGCGGAGATCAATCTGCACATAGTGCGCAGCGTCGGAATGATCGAGGGCAAGGGAGACAACGTCCGCCAGGTGATCGTCGACCAGATCCGATATCTCTACGTGCGCGGTGACTACGAGAGCAGTCGTTCGCTCGGCGAGTCGACGATGCTGGTCTGGTGGGATATGTATGACCCGAACGACGCACTGACGCTGATGGCCTGCCGTCAGCTCGGCAACTCCTGGCGTGCCCTGGGGATGACCGACGTGGCGCGGGCCTATAACAAGGACACGCTGGACCGCACCAGGCGCGTCTTCGGCGAGGATGATCAGCGATCGCTAGAAGCGGCCAACAGCTACGGGGCTGACCTACGCATTGACGGTGAGCTGCAGGCGGCCCGCGAGCTGGATGAGGAAAACCTGGAGCGCCACAAGCGGGTACTCGGGCCGGAAAAGCGGGCCACGTTGCGCTGCGAGAATAATCTGGCCGTCGACATGAGGCTGGGCGGAGACTTCAAGGACGCTCTGGACCTTGACCAGGACATCTACCAGCGCCGCCTGAACACGCTCGGTGCCGCCGACCAGGAAACCCTATTTTCTCGCTGCATGGTCGCCCGTGATCTGCGCGGATGCGGGCAGTACCGGGAAGCGCTTGACCTTTACGATCGGGTGCTCGCCCAGTTCAGTGACCTGCTCGGCCACGATCACCAGGATGTTCTCAATGCCAGGCTCAGCTACGGGGTGACGCTCCAGCGCGCCGGGCAGTACGCCCGTGCCCGTGCGGAGGTCGAAGAGGTCCTCGCCGACTTCCGCGGGCGGTTCGGCGCCGATCATCCGGATCGGTCGCCGCAATGACGATACTGGCCCGCCCGCTGCGGCAGCTTGGCGACATTGAGGGTGCGCGCAGGCTGGCCGAGCAGGCGCTGGCGTTAGCTCGACGGGTGCACGGAAGCGATCACGTGTTCACGTTGCCTTACGCCAACAACCTGGCGATCGCGCTGCGGTCCGCCGGACAACTCGCGGAGGCGCTCCGGCTGGACGAGGAGACGTTCCACGGGTTCAAGGAGGGTCTTGGCGAGGACCATGTGTTCACGCTGTCGAGCGCCGCTAACTACGCCCATAGCCTGTACCTAT
>CAWDVK010000003.1:0-15493 GCA_963805715.1 uncultured Actinomycetota bacterium | reverse complement strand
CCGCTGATGCGCTGGCGAACCAGCCAGGCGGGTGGTACTGGATGATGACGCATCCGGCCGGGGACACATGCCGCGCGCAGGTGCGCAGCAACGCCAGCCTGATCTGCTCGTCGGCCACGTTCAGGAGGTGGGATGCGAGCAGGACCACGTCGAAAGTCCGGTCCAGGGCCAGGTCCTCGATCCGCGCGCAGACCCTCTCCGCCTCGCCGATGTGCGCCAGCATCTCGGCGGACTCGTCAACGGCGACGACCGGATGGCCGAGTCTCGCCAGCGGGCGGGTGACGCGGCCCGCACCCGATCCGAGCTTCGAGGATGGAGGCGCCTGCCAGGGGCGCCGCAGCGTGCACGATGCCCGGTTCCGGGCCCGGCGGCAGCAGCGCGTAGAAGTCAACGGCGCAGCCATCTGGCGTGATGACGCCAGGGCCGCTGCCGCGAGCACCGGCCGGGCCGCCGCCCTGCTGCGGCGCCGGGGTCATGACGTGACCGCCCAGCGCTTCGCCGGGACGTCAAGCCGGACAGTAATGCCGTGGCGCATGACCGGACAACCGCTAGCTTGGTTGCCATCATCGGTGGTTGCCATCATCGGTCGGGGCGAGGGGGCATTGCCGTGCCAGGGGATGAGGACACCCCGGGCCGACGCCGGTCGCTCGACAAGGGCCGGATGGAGGCATTCAGCGACGGCACCTTCGGATTCGCCAGCACGCTGCTCGTGGTCGACCTCGCGCTCCATCCGCCGGGCACGGCGCTTCAGCAGCTGCTGCACGCCTGGCCATCCTTCCTCGCGTACACCGTCAGCTTCCTGACGATTAGCATGGGGTGGCTCGCTCACACGGGTCCGACCGACCGGCTCGCGCGGACCGATTCGATCTTCCTGCGGCTCGATCTGCTGCTCCTGCTCGTCGTAGCATTCGTGCCATTTCCGACCCGGCTGCCTCGGTGGACTGATGCGGCGGGCACGGCACGCCGAATTTCTCCTCGTACCACAGGCGCACCCTGGCCTGGTTACGGATCTGGACCGGTGCGGACCTGGCCGAGGACCGCGGTCAGCTGCGCTGCGCGTTGACACCGTGATCATCGACTGCGCGGTGATACGCCTGCCCCGTCCGCCGCAGCGCGGCCATCCGCCCCGGCGAGACCGTCCTTGCCTCTCAGCAGCACAGCGAGGACCTCGCCGATGGCTGGCTCCCTGCTGCCGGGTTCGCGCAGCGGCAGGCCCGCATCGATCTGGTAGCGGTTGCGGCGGCCGTCTCTCTGCTTTATCACGTAGCCGGCATCGACCAGGTCGGTGATGATGCCGTGAGCGCTGCGCTCGGTAACGCCCAGGCTGGCCGCGATATCGCGCAGCCGCGCGCCCGGGTCGTGGGCGATGCACAGCAGCACCCGGGCATGGTTAGTCAGGAAACTCCAGTCCCGCATGCCCCATAATCTAGCACGTTTCGTTTCCGGAAACTCATTGCTTACGTCTGCATGAATGTCGTATGAATTCAAGAAATTGTTTGCTAGTTTTCTGAGACTACCGTAGCGTCGGTCATAGACACCGAGGGCCCGGCTGTCGCCGACCGCCAGGGTGCTCGAGGGGTCAGTGAAAGGAACCCGGTCATGGGTGAGGATCGACTGCACGTGGTATTCGGGACCGGCCAGGTCGGGAGCGCCCTGGCCGCGCACCTCACCGGGCTGGGCATAGCGGTCCGGACAGTGTCACGGGCCCGGCCGCGCGCGCTGGCCGACGGCGCCGACTGGCGGGCCGCGGATGTCACCGACCCCGAGGCAGCCGCGGACGCGGCCAAGGGCGCATCGGTCATCTACCAGTGCCTCAACGCCCCTTACACCCAGTGGCCGGAACTCTTCCCGCCGCTGCAGCGAGGCGTGCTGGCCGCCGCCGAGCACTCCGGCGCGCTCCTTGTCACCCTGGAGAACCTCTACGGCTACGGCCCGACCGGCGGCAGGCCGATGACCGAGAACCTGCCGCTGGCCGCCACGACGGTCAAGGGCCGGACCAGGGCGGCCATGACCGCCGAGCTGCTGGCCGCCGCCGATGCGGGCCGGGTCCGGGTCGCCATCGGCAGGGCCTCGGACTTCTTCGGCGCCGGCGTCACCCAGGGCTCCACGCTGGGCGAGCGGGTCTTCGGCAACGCCCTGGCCGGCCGGCGCGCTGATTTCATCGGCAACCCTGACCTGCCGCACACCTATAGCTACGTTCCCGACATCGCCGCCGGCCTGGCCACGCTCGGCACCGACCCTCGTGCCGCCGGACAGGTGTGGCACCTGCCCGTCCCGCAGACCGTCACGACCCGGGCCTTCCTCGATCTGCTGGCCGGCCAGGTCGGGCACCCTGTGGCCATCCGGTCGGTGCCCAGGCTAGCCCTGCGCGCCCTGGGACTGGTGAACCCGATGCTGCGGGAGCTGGCCGAGATGTCCTACCAGTTCGACGAGCCCTTCGTCCTCGACACCAGCAAGTACGAGTCCGTCTTCGGAGCCGCCGGCACCCCGCTGGCCGCCGCCATCGCCGCGACCGTCACCTGGTACCGAACCCGGCCGAGTACGCCATGACAACAACCAGGCCTGAGGCGGTAACCGCCATGACAACTCCATCGATCGCCGTGCCAACTCCACCGGCGGCGACCAGCGCCGCTCAGCCCCCGGTCGAGGCATGGTCAAGGCGGGTGCGGCGCATCGGCGGGCTCATCCAGGCCGCCTTCGCAGCCTTCTGGCTGGTGCGCGCGAGCCTGGCAATCGGCGGCCGCGCCGAAGACGTACTAGTCGCCATATCCGGCGTCGCCGTGATCGGCGTGTTCACCTACGCCATCAGGGTCACGGCCGGCACCGCACCCCGGCCCGCAGGCCGGGAAGCCAGGCGGATTGAGCGGTCGGTGACAATTGCCACCATCCTTGAGCTGGCTGCGGCCTTCGTGCTGCCCGTCATCGTGATCGCTGCCGGCCGCTCCGACTGGGTGCTGCCGTCCATCGTGATCACGATCGGCCCGCTGCTGCTGTACCTCGACCACCTCGTCCACATCCCCCGCTACCGCCTGGTCGGCTGGATGATGACCGCAGGGCCAGTAGTTCTCGTCGCCACCATGTCGGGCTCAGCGCTCGAAGTGACCACCGGCATCGCCGCCGGCGTCCTGCTCCTGGGCACAGCCGCGGCGGGCTTCCGCGACCTCGCGGGCATCCGCCACTCGAGCTCGCCAGGCCAGGCCAGGCTCAGCACGAAAGCCTGACGGTCATGCATCAGACAGACAGCCCCGCGACCAGCTTCCGGCCTTTCTTCAACCCCGCCACCGGCGAATGGATCCAGTACACGGCCACCGCTCAGGACAGCAACGGTCAGCTCGTCCGGTTCAGCTGGCGCAGCGTGCCCGGGGGCACCATCACCGAGCACATCCACCCCCGCCAGGAAGAGCGCTTCACCATCCTGACCGGCGAAGCTCACTTCACCCTCAACGGCAAGGAACTAGTCGCCGGAGCCGGCGAGACGATCATCGTGCCTGCCGGCGTTCCGCATTCGGAGGGAAACCCCGGGCCGGGCGAGATCGAGGGCATCGTCGAACTTCGCCCAGCCCTGCACGCCAAGGAACTGCACGAGGCCTTCGCCGGCCTGGTCGCCGACGGCCATACCACCCCCAGGGGCGCACCCAAAAACCCGCTCCAGCTTGGCGCCACCTTCTGGCACTTCCGCCACGAAAGCCGGGTCACCTCGCCTCCGATCTGGGCACAGAACCTCATGCTCCCGCCGCTATGGGCACTGGCCAAGGCCTTCGGCATACGCCCCTACTACGACCACTGGGACAGCCAGACCCCAGATGCCGGATGAGGCCGCACCGCGCCTGATGCCGAAGCCAGGCCTGAAACCACTAGGCGATTACGCGTGGGCACCCGGGTGAACCGCACGACGCGCCAGCAATTCCAGTCCCTTGGGGCCCCGGTCCGGGATCCAGGCACTCACCGTGGATCAGCTGTTCGACTCGATCGTGATCCGCGTCGACTGGCCGCGCTCCAGTCCTGCGGTTCGCGGCGATGTTGCTGTTATTGCTGTCAGCGTCCGCCTGTGTGGGCGTCGCGGCGGCGCAGCAGCCAGGCTCCCGCGGCTAGCAGCAGCGCGGTCCAACCGCAGAACACACCGATTCCTTGCCACGCTGAAAGCAGCGCGCCCGCCTGGGGCTTGTCATTGGTGATCAGCATGCCCGCGACGGTCGGCAAATAGGCGTAGAGGTGGCCACCCCAGCTGTCGGGCGGCAGCACGTTGAGATTGGAGATCACCAGGACCAGGCCGATCACCGCGGCGATGGCGCCCGCCGTGCGCCGGATCATGGTGCCGATGGCCAGCGCGAACAGGCCGAGCACGCTGAGGTACAGGCCCGAGCCAATCAGGGCGCGGATCACATTCGGCTGGCCCAGCGACAGGGTGATGTGGTCACCAGCCACGATCGCGCTGCCGATGAAGAAGGCGCTGAACACGACGATCTCGGAGATGACGAACACCAGCGCCGCGAAGACCGCGCATTTCGCGGCCAGGATGGGGTTACGGCGCGGCGCGGCCAGTATCGAGGCCCGGATCGTCCCCGACGAGTACTCGCTGGTGATCACGAGCACACCCAGCACGCAGATAGCGAGCGGACCCGCCGCCAGCCCGCTGCCGAGCGGACCCGCCGCCAGAGGAAAGCCGAGGATGTAGCTGAGCGGGTCGGCCCTAACCCTCCCGGGGGGAGGGTTAGGGCCGCGGTGCGCTGCCACGCGGGCGCCCAGCGCGCTGAGCGCGACCATTCCTGGCACGAACACGATCAGCGTCCAGATGGTGGACCGCACGGAGCGGATCTTCGTCCACTCGCTCAGCAGCAGACCGCCGCACCTGGCGGGCCACGACCCGCTGCCGACCACCGACCGCTGCCCAGAGGCCAACGAAGTCATGGCGTGTTGTCCGTGGGCGTCCGCGGTTGTGTGCCCGCCGCCGTCGTGGTTGTCACGCAGTTGGTCACTCAGCCCGCCTAGGCGGCCTTGACGCGGACTGCGGGAGTGCATCGACCGATGACTAGCTGGCCCACCAGCTTTCAAGTGTGCGCGGCGATGGCACCCGCAGTAGGGCCAACCCTAGGGCGGCCGAGCATCTGATCCGTAGCAATGGGCGGACCGTCCGGAAGCGTCCAGGGACCGCCAAGACCTCGGCTCCAGTTCTGCGGCGGCCGGTCTATGTCTGCCGCTGTCGGCTGCGTTGGCAGCACCGTTGGCTACAGCCGCGACCAGGTGACCTCGTCCTTATCAGCTCTGGCCAACGCCGACTCGTGGCGCTCTGGCATCCCGGCCGATGCATGTTGGCCCGAGTTCGGTGGGGCCATGCTGGGCTGTCGTTGCTGTCACTTCTGCTGTCAGCCCACAGGGCTCACGGTGATCTTGCTGCCCGGCCAGCTAGCGCCGGGCGTCGTATTTCGCCTCGATCGCGTCGAGGTCACGTACGGCGTAGCGGTGGTGCTCCCACTCCTCGTTGAGGATCACGTGCAGGCAGGAGAGGGTGGTCTCCGGGTATTCGGGATTGTGCGGGTTCATGCGGGTTGCAGCCAGCTCCCCTGATGTGCCGCTGGCGAGGAACTCGCGCACCATCGCGGTGCGGCCCGCCCGGGCTTCGAGCACCTCGGAATACGACGGTGTAACAGTCACGAAGATCGACATGTCCAAGCCGTCTGCCTCGGTGCCTGTGTCCGTGAGACCGATGGGGTGGAACGGCTGTTTGATCTCAAGGACCGCACGGCCCAGCCACATGTCCGTGGCCAGGACCAGGTGCCGCAGCGTCTGGGCAAACGACCACTCGCCGCGCACCGAGACGTCGACTGTGCCAGCCGGCATCGCCGCGACGCTCTCGAGGGTGGCCGTCCAGTTGCGCTCGAGCGCAGCCCAGGCCGCGCGCAGGCCATCCGGATCTGCGGCGCGCCGGTCGGCTCGGCCGGGAAAGCGGCGGTTGAGTTCAGCCTCGACGAGCGGGACCACATCGACGCCGTTGACGCGCAAGGGCTCTTGCCGTCGAAGAGAAATGGTGCGTCGATGTCCGCCCCCTCCACCTGGACTCCGCGCATCACGACCCCGGACAGGTCAGCCTCGACGAACCGGGCGCCACGCAGGTCCGCGCCGACGAACTCCGCTCCCCGCAGGTCGCTGGACCGGGCGAAAGTAGGCATGACTTCTCCCTTCTGACCCGGCACGGATCGCGCTGAAGCCCATCACGATCGCCTGGCGATACGCCGCGAGCGTGTTCTCCGGGAACCCGGACACAATCCCGCGGTGAGCGACAACCACCACGTCCCAGTCCCTGTGCGCCATCTAGCCGCCTCTGATCTGCCTGGCCTGCAAACCGTACCGGACTTCATGACCAGATCCCGCTGGCCGATCCTGCTGTTGAGCGTCGCTCCGTATGAGCGCGCTCTTTGAGCGAGCGTCATCGGTTCTGGGCGTGGCGTGGGCAACCGGATCCGGGTTGCCTTTTTTCGTGTCCGACGACAACGTGAGCACGACTGGTAGAGGCGGGCCCTCCCGGTCGTCTTTTGGCCGAGCCGCCGGGAGGGCCACTAGGTGCGCGGAGGCACCCTGTGCTCACGGTAGGCAATGGCAGGGCTGAGGTCGAGCGGCAGCTGGCCGGAGGTCAGCTGGAGTGCCCGGAATGCGGCGGCCGGCTGCGGGGGTGGGGGCATGCCCGGGCCCGGGAGATCCGGCTGGGCGACGGGACTGGCCGGCGGGTCCGGCCGCGGCGGGCGATCTGCAGTGGCTGCGGGCGGACGCACGTGTTACTGCCTGCCTGGATGCTGGCCCGGAGGGCAGATTCAGTCGCCGTGATCGGCGCGGCGCTGGCGGGCGCGGCGGCCGGGCTGGGATGCCGGACGATCGCCGTGCGGGCGGGCCGGGCCGCGGCGACGGTGCGGGGCTGGCTGCGCCGGTTCGCCGTGCGGGCGGAGGCGCTGCGGTCGGCGTTCACCGTGCTGGCATGCGCGCTGGATCCTGATCCGCTGCTGCCCGGCCCGTCCGGGTCGGCGGTAGCTGACGCGGTCACCGCGATCGTGGCCGCGGCGGTCGCGGCGGCGCGGCGCTGGGCCGGCGCGGCGTCTGCGTTGTCGCCGTGGGAGCTGGCCTCGGCGGTCACCTGCGGCCTGCTGCTGGGCCCCGGCGCAGCCGTGCCGATGATCAACACCAGCTGCCCCTGGTGAGCCGCGGGCTCTGGCGGCCACCCTTCGGTGCGGGACTATCTGCAACCGCATCAAAGGGAGGAATGAGGTGGCTGAGGCAGTTGAGGAAGCCCGCCGCCGGGCCGAGCGGGCCCGGCTGACGGGGTTGTTCCGCTACCAGCTGATCCAGGACGTGACCGATCCGCAGCTATCGGCCGGGCAGCGCGGCGCGCTGGTCCGCGAGCTGGCCGGCCGCGAGCACGACGGCCCGGCCGGGCAGAAGATCGTCGTGTCGGAGCAGACGATCCGCCGGTGGGTCCGGGACTGGCGGGCCGGCGGGTTCGAGGCGTTAGTGCCGTCCCCGGCCCGGGTCAGCGCGCGGACCCCGGCTGAGGTGCTCGCGCTGGCGGCGGCGCTGAAGAAAGAGAACCCGCAGCGCACCGCAGCCCAGGTCACCCGGATCCTGCGCGTCCAGGCCGGCTGGGCGCCGTCCGAGCGGACCGTGCAGCGGCACTTCGAGCGGCTGGAGCTGAACCGGCCGGCCGCTGCCGCGATCCCGGCTGCCGGGGTATTCGGCCGGTTCGAGGCGGACCGGTGCAACGAGATCTGGACCGGCGACGCGCTGCACGGCCCGGTCATCGCCGGCCGCAAAACCTACCTGTTCGCGTTCATCGATGACAGGTCACGGGCGGTGATGGCGGCCCGGTTCGGGTTCAGCGAGGACACCGTCCGGCTGGCCGCCGCGCTGCGCCCGGCACTGGCCTCCCGCGGCGTCCCCGAGTCGGCCTTCGTCGACAACGGCAGCGCCTTCGTCGACTCGTGGCTGCTGCGGGCCTGCGCGGTGCTGGGCATCAAGCTGATCCACTCCACGCCGCGGCGGCCCCCCTTACCCGGCTAATAACTGATGGTTGCGGGAGACGACACGCCGCTGACCTGCTGATGCTTGCCCTGCAGTGGGACTGGTGCGCTACGTTCGCCGGCATGATCGACGGGGGAGCACCGGTCCGGGCTGAGCAGTTTGACGATGGCCGCTGGCAGCTGGCCGGGGGAACCGGGACCGAGCTGATCAATGATTACCTCGGCTATCTGGCCGACCGCGGCTACTCGCCGCAGACGGTGCGGTCCTACGCCTTCGACTTGCTGGCGTTCGCCCGGTGGCTGGCTGTCGAGCAGCTCGGCCTGGCCGAGGTGAGCACCGATGTGGTGCTGCGTTACCTGGCGTACTGCCGCAGGGCGCCGCTGCCGGGCCGGGCGGGCGGCAATGTGTATTCCCTCCGGGACGGCCGCAACGCCGGCTATGCCCCGGCGACGATCAACCGCCGGCTGGCCGCGGTCTCTGGCTTGTTCGGCTACTGGACGATGCGGGATCCGGCCGCGCCCAGCCCGGTCCCGCGCCGGGCCGAGACTCGCCGGGCGGCCACCGGGGAGCGCAGCGGGCTGCTGGCTCACCTGGCCCGGCCGAAGCGCCGCTCCGGGCTGCGGGTGCGGGAGCCGCGTCGGCTGCCCCGCGGCCTGGACCGGGCCGAGACCACCGCATTGCTGGCCAGCTTCCGCACCGACCGGGACCGGGCGATCGCCGGGCTGATGCTGTTCTCCGGCCTGCGGTCGGCCGAGGTGCTCGGCCTGGCCGTCGCCGACGCGGACATCCCCCGCGGCTGGATCAAGGTGATGGGCAAGGGCGGCAAGGAACGCCGGGTCCCGCTGGACCCCAACGTCGCTGCCCTGATCCAGGCCTACCTGCTCGCCGGGCGGCCGGAGACCGCCAGCCGGGCGCTGTTCGTGGTGGCGAAAGGCCCGCACCGGGGCCAGCCGCTGACACCGGCCGGGCTGCGCACGATCTTCCGCTACCACCGCGGCAAGGCCGGGGTGGCGGCCGGGCACCCGCATGCCTTGCGGCATTCGTTCGGCACTGCTCTTGCCGAGGCAGGCGTGGACCTGGCCGTGCTGCAGGCGCTGATGGGCCACGACCACGTCGATTCCTCCGCCGCATATATCCACCTCGCCCCGGCGCACGTGCGCGCCGCCTACGATGCCGCCCGCCAGCGCCAGCGTGCCCTGTGACGCCCGCCGCCCGCCGCCGAGCCAGCTGCTGGGCGGCTACCGGGCGGCGCTGGCGGCTCGCGGGGCGGGCAACAAGTCGTTCTCCTGCGCGGCCCGGGCGTTCCTGGCCCGCTGGCCCGACCCGCGGGCCTGGGCCGCCGAGCCATTGGCGGTGCGCTTGTCGGCAAGCCCTTCGACACGGCCGTTCCTGAACTACCTGATGCTGTCCGGGCAGCTGCACCCGGGCTATGACTACCTGCTGGAACGCAAGCTGCCCGCAGTGCTGCGGGAGGCCGCGGACGGCCCGCTCGGCGATGACCGGGCCCGGTTCCTCGCCGCTGCGGCCGAGCTCGGCTACCTGCCCCGGGTCGCCGCCGGGCTGTGCAGCCAGATCGCCATGCGGATGCTCATCCAGACCGGCCGCGCCCTCACTGAGCTCACCGACGCCGACATCGCAGCGTTCGATGAGGCGATCACTGCCAGGGAACGATCCTGCGGGCGGTCGATGAAGCACTACCGCGACGCGCTCTATACCTCCCGGACCGTGATCTACCACATGGGCGCCGCGGTTACCCCGGCTGCTACCAAGAACACCGCCCACCTGCGCTGGGAATGGGCACGCTACTTCGACGGAGTTCCTGTCGGCGTCGCCGCGTCGCTGGCCGCCTACCTCGAATGCGCCTCCGGCACCCGGGTCCGGTCCACCGTGTCGCATATGGCCGGGCGGCTCGGCCACTTCGCCCGCGTGATCACCCGGGCCGACCCGGCGCTGGCCTCGCTGGCGGACCTGGACCGCCAGCGGCACATCGAGCCTTACCTGGCCGCCGTCGCCACGGCCCGCAACCCGCGCACTGGCACGGTCTTGTCCGCCTCGGAGCGGCGCAGCCGGATCCTGACCGCGGGCCGGATGATCGACGACACCATCGAATGGGGCTGGCAAGAAGCCCCCTCCCGGCGGCTGATCTTCTCCAGGGACATTCCCCGGCTGCCCCGCGCGCTGCCCCGCTACCTGCCGCCCGACGCCGACCGGCGGCTCGCCGCCGCGCTGCACGCCTCACCCAACCGGCTGCGCGCCGACGCCCTGCTGCTGCTGCGGGCCACCGGCATGCGGATCGGGGAACTGCTTGACCTCGAGCTGGACTGCGTGCACGAGGTGCCCGGCGCCGGGGCCTGGCTGAAGGTGCCGCTGGGCAAGCTGGACACCGAACGCATGGTGCCGGTCGACGACCAGGCACTTGACCTGCTCGACCGGATCACCCAGCACCGCTCGCCCGGCCGCCCGCTGCCGCACCCGCGCACCGGCAAGCTGGCCGAGTTCCTGCTCACCCACCAGGGCCGGCGCGTGTCCATGCACACCTTGCGCGCCGAGCTGCACCGCGCCGCCGCCGAGGCCGGGATCGCAGCCGCGACGCCCCACCAGCTCAGACATACCTATGCCACCGCCCTGGTTAACTCGGGCGTGTCACTGCAGGCCCTGATGGCCCTGCTCGGCCACGTCTCCGCCGAGATGAGCCTGCGCTACGGGCGGCTGTTCGATGCCACCGTCCGCGAGGAATACGAGCGTGCCCTCACCCTGGCCAAGGCCCAGCTCGGCCCGGTGCTGCCCGTGAACCGGACAGCCCTGCCGATCGCCGCGATCAGTGATGGCAGCACCGGCTGGCGGGACACGCCGCTGATCAAATCCCGGCTCGCCGGCGGATACTGCCTGCGCACCGCCGCCCAGGGCCCCTGCGCCTACGCCAACATCTGCGAGCACTGCCCCAACTTCCGCAACGACCCGGCCTTCCTGCCCATCCTCGCTGCGCAGCGCGCCGACGCCGAAACCCTGGCCGCCGACGCGCGCGCCCGCGGCTGGGCCAGCGAGGCCAGCCGGCACGGCAAACTCGTCGAACAGCTCGACCTGCTCATCACCCGCGCGCAGGCGTCATGACCAGGGACCTGCCAGCCCGAGTCGAGCAAGCCTGCTGCGACATCCTCGCCGCTGGGCAGCCCGTCACCACGACCGAAGTCGCCGCCCGATCCGGCATCGGCCGGTCCACTCTCTACCGGCACCCCGAGTTGCGCGCCCTGATCGAGGAACACCGCCAGCGACACCGCGACGCCTTCACCCTCACCGGACTCGCCGTCCAGATCGACCAGCTCCGCACCGGCATCGAAGCCCTCGCCGCCAAAGTCCGACGCCACGAAGAACAGCTCCGCCGTATCAGCCGCCGCCACTGACTGGCCGCTGCGGCCACACGCCACTCGATCCGCCTGACCAGTTATTAGCCGGATAACCGCAGGGGAAAGGCAAGATCGAGCGGTTCTTCCGGACTGTCCGGGGCCAGTTCCTGGCCGAGATCACGCCGGAGATAGCCGCGGGGATCAGCGGCCTGGCCGGGCTCAACAAGATGCTCGCCGCCTGGGTGGAGACCGTCTACCACCTCACGCCGCACTCCGAGACCGGCCAGCCGCCGCTGCGCCGCTGGCAGGACGGCATCCCGGTGCCGCTGCCCCTGCCGGCCCCGGCGCAGCTGCGCGAGGCGTTCTTGTGGTCAGAGTTCCGCACTGTCGCCAAGACCGCGACGGTGTCCCTGCACGGCAACACCTACCAGGTCGATCAGCTGCTGGCCGGCCGCAAGGTCGAGCTTGTCTTCGACCCGTTCGACCTCACCGCCATCGAGGTCCGCCACCGCGGGCAGTCCTTCGGGCAGGCGGCGCCGTTCACGATCGGGCGGCACGCCCACCCCAAGGCCAAGCCCGAGCAGCCCGGCAGCGACCCGGCCCCGCCGACCGGGATCAGCTACCTGGGCCTCATCGGCGCCGCGCACGACAACCAGCTGGGCGAGCGGATCAACTACGCCGCCCTCCTGGCCGGCGAGGCCGGGCAGCTGCCCGGCCAGATGACCATCGACGAGGCGCTGGACAGCGCCGCCGGGGAGGAACAGTGATCGACCGCCTGCAAGCCCACTACGGCTTCACCCGGATGCCGTTCGGCCGCGACCTGGCCCCCGGCATGCTGCACCGCCACGCCGCCCACGGCGAGGCCGCCGCCCGGATCACCTGGTGCGTGGCCGACAAGGCCCTCGGCGTCATCACCGGCGAGGTCGGCCATGGTTAACACTGCGCCTTTCTTTCACGGGGTTGTTGCGAACAGTCCAGGCTGGTCGTGTCTTGCCTGGATGCGGAGGCCTTTGCGGCGTCCGGCGGTGACGTAGACGGCGTTGAGCTGGCCACTCTGGACCTTCTGCAACACCGTCTGGCGGGCCATTCCGAGCATCTTGGCGGCCTGGCCAAGCGGCAGCCAGCCGTCAGGGACGTCGGGCTGGATGCGGTCGCGGAGCGCCTGGTCGACGCGGATCCGCCAGGGCGCGGCCGGGGTGAGCTGCTCGCCGGTGACAAACCCGTCCCGCAGCCACCGGTAGAGGGTGGTCTTGTCGACGCCAAGCATCTGCGCTGCCTGGGGGACGCTGGTCATGATGGCATCTTGCTCGCTGGCACTGACATCGGGGGCCGGGCAGTGCGGGATGCCGTGGCAGCGGCGCAGCTCGCTGACTCGCTCCCGGGTCCAGGTCAGCCCGGTAGCGGTGCGGCGCTGCTGGCGGCCCAGGATCCGGGCGATCGTGGTGTCGTTGTAGTTCGCGGCCAGGCGCCGGATCAGGTCGATCGTGTCGCCGCTGGTGGTGATCGCGCCGGATCCTCGCCGGGGCAGCGGGACGGTGACGGCGGTGGTCGCGCCGCCCTGCCAGACGATGAGCGCGTCGCTGGTCCCGGCGACCCGGTCAACGGTGAGCACGATCTCGCTGATCAGCGCGCGGATCAGCTGCTTGCGCTGGCTGTTGCTGGTGGCCGGGGCGTCGAAGACGGCGCGCACATCGGCGCCGGCCCGCTTGAGCCAGGCGAGCTCCTCGCTGGTGAGCTGGACCGGGCGGCGGGCGCGGGCAGCGGCTAGCGCAGTCTCGGCTTTCTGCACGGCAGCCAGGCGCTCTTCGAGCCGGGCTTCCAGGGTGCGGGCGACCAGCCGGTTGCCCGGCTCGACCTCGTCGTGCTTGCGCATCGCCCGGTCGGCTTCGAACCGGGCCCGTTCCAGCGCCTTCTCGAACGCGGCCAGGTGCTCGCGGTGACGCTGCTCGGCGTCAGCCATCGCCTGCGCGGTGGCCTGCAGCGACGCGGGCTGCAGCACCTCGAACAGCTGATCTAGCACCGCACGGTGCAGCCAGGTCCCGCCGATGGACTGGCACGGCGGGGTGCCATACAGCTGAGTGCCGCGGCCGCACACATACCGGGGCGCGTCTCCGTGCCCGGAGTAGCCGACCTGCATCATCCGGCCGCACCGGCCGCAGCGCACCAGCCCGGACAGCAGCGCCGCGCCGCGCCGGGCGGCGCCGCCGCCGTCGCCGCGCGGCGCCCTGTAGTTCGCGCGCAGCCGGGCCTGGTTGTCCTGCCAGGCATCCCAGCCCAGGTAGCCGGGGTGATGGCCGGGGATGCACACCTCCCACTGGTCGCGGGGCAGCAGCCGCTCCCGGCTGACCACCTTCCCCGCCGGATCGACGTGCCTTTCGGTGCGGGTGCGGCCGAACACGAACGCTCCTGCATACGCCGGGTTGGTCAAGATGTCATGCACCGCCGGGTAGGACGCCTCAGCCCAGGTGATCCGCCGGGAGCCGGGCTTGCGCCGGGGCAGCATCAGCCCGCGCTCGCGCAGCGTCATCATCACCTGCCGGGCGGACCCGAGCTGGGTAAACAGCGCGAGCACCTCGCCGATCGCCGACCGGACCGCCTCATCGGAAGAGAGCACCACCTGGCCGTCGTCGTCATAGTCCAGCCCGACCGGCAGCAGCTGGCGCAGCTCCCCGCGGGCGGCCTTGTGCCGCAGCGCCGCGGTCAGCCGGGTCCGCAGCAGGTGCAGCTCGGCCTCGGCCATCTGCCCCTTCAGGCCCAGCACCAGCCGGTCGTTGAAGTCGGCGGGATGGTAGATGCCGTCGGAGTCGGCGATCAGCGTGTCGGTGATCGAGCACAAGTCCAGCACCTGATACCAGTCGGTGTTGTTACGCGCCAGCCGGGACACCTCCCGGCCGACGATGATGCCCACCCTGCCCAGCCCAACCGCGGCGACCAGGTCGGTGAACCCCAGCCGCCCGCTGGTGCTGGCCGCCGAGCGGGCCAGATCCTCATCGATCACGCTGATCTGCTGCTCGGCCCAGCCCAGCTCGGCCGCATGCGCGCGCAGCTCATACTGCAGCGCCAGCGACTCGGTGTTCTCCTGCGTCTGGGTGAAGCTGGACTGGCGGACATAGATGACCGCGTCGCGGGACCGGTGCCCGGCGGTGATCTTCCCGTTCCCCGGCCGGCCCGCCCGCTCACCCACCGCAGGCCCCTTGCTCCCCGTCCTCCAGGGCAGCCTGCGCGATCATCGCCGCGAGCAGGGCCAGCACCCGCAGCCGGGCCTGCTCGGGCAGCATGTTCCAGCGGTCTTCCCCGCTCGGCTCACCCAGGTCCAGGGCAAGCTGGCGGCAACGCGCTACCCTCAGTTCACGCACGTAGGTTCACTCCTCCCGAAGTCGTGGCGCGATCAGGGATGGGGTGAACCTACTTGCGTGTGCCCGGCAGCGGCAGGCCAGCCCGCAGCACCTCGGCGGCGCGCAGCGCTTCGGCGAAAACCCGGCCTGCATCGAGGGCCTGCCCGTACTCGGGGTCGCTGAGCACGCGCTGATCGTCCAGGTCAGTGACCGCCAGGCGCTGCTCGGCCCGCTCGCGGACGCTGTCGGCCCACACGCCCCACGCCTGCCGGGCCGCCGTCAGCTCCGCCACCGCCCGCTCCGCATGCAGCCGGGCACGGCCCAGCTCGCCTCCACGGCCAGGCGCCGTCGCCTTCCCCGCCCGGCTCACCGCGCCCGCCCCCGGCCCGCCGCCAGCGCCGTGACCAGCCCGCGCAGCCGGCGCAGGCCATCGCCGTCCAGCACCATCGCCGGTCCCGCCGAAGCGGCCACCCCGAAGATGTCAGTAGCCGACGCCGGGATCGTGGCCGGCGAAGAATCAGGAAGCCTGACCACCAGGTGAAGCACGCCACGCAGGTGGATGAACGACACCGCATCCAGCGTGCGGCCACGCAGCGGATGAGCAGCCCCGGTCACGCGTATCGCACAGGGCAGCACCTTGCGAAGATGTTGCAGTCTGTCGCCTGTCTGGTGGGCGCCGGCAAGACCGTCGCCGCGCGGTCCGCGCTGGCCGGCCTGGATACCTCCCGGCACACCGTCATCTACCTGCCCGACCCCACCGTCGGCGTCCGCGGCATCCACCACGCCATCGTCTCCTCGCTCGGCGGCAGG
>CAWDVK010000002.1:0-266240 GCA_963805715.1 uncultured Actinomycetota bacterium | reverse complement strand
AGCACCGGCGCGGCCACGGTGCGCTGGAAGCCCTCCGCGACCCGGCCGTCCTCCACGCTGAGCGTGAACGGCGACGGCGAGCTGAACCCGACCTGGTACACGCCTGCCGCCGTCGCGACGATGGCCCCGGCCTGCTCCAGCCGGACCACCGCGCCCGGCGCCAGATGCCAGCGCACGACGGCCGAGTGCCGGCCGGTGCCGAGCACGGCGTCCTCGACCCGGAACTCGTCCGCGGTCAGCGTCCACTGCCGGTGGTGCACGGGACGGCCCGGCAGCCGCCGGAACCCGTCGTGCGCGGCCCCGAACGTCACCGCGTCCGCGTCCGCCCGGGCGGTGTAGCCGTGCACGCGCGCGCGCCGTCCGGCGCGGAACCCGCCCCATACCTCGGTCGAGTTCGTCCCGTCGACCTCGACGGTGCTGTGCGCCGCGGTGGACCGCTCGTAGTCGCGGACCTCGCCGGGCTCGTAGGTCGAGGTGCCGGTGTCGGCCAGCAGCGGCGCGCCGTCGGCGTGCAGGACGCAGCCGAGCGTGTCGGCGTGCGCGTGCGCCGGAAGCTCGTCCGGGCAGGGCGCGCCGATGTCGGCGAGCAGCTGCCAGCCGCCCATCCGCGCCGAGACCAGGCCGGTGTCCGCGAGCAGCACCAGCGGCTGGTCCCGCCGCGGCTCGGGCGCGAGCATGGCGAGCAGCGCGGCCGGGACCGGGTAGCCGTCGTTGAGCAGCGGCACGGTCCCGTCCGGCGCCAGCACGGTGCCCAGCCAGCCGCGCATCCGCCGGATCGCGCCGGTGATCTCCGGCGGCGGCCAGATCGCGGCGGCGTGCAGCAGGCCCGCGATGTCGATCAGGTCGGCGAGCACCTGGCAGTGGTAGGCGGGCGCCCGCTCGAAGTGGCCGCCGTCGGACAGCACCTGCACGCGCAGCTGCCGGCCAGCCGGCGCAGCGCCTGGCCGAGCAGCCGGCCGTCGCCGAAGAACACGGCCAGGCCGATCAGCGCCTTGAGCTCCTTGATCAGGTGGTTGCCGCCCACGTCGGATTCCAGGTGACGGCGCAGGAACCCGGCATGCGCGGCCAGCTCGGCCGTGAACGCATCCTCGATCTCGGTGCCCTCGGCCAGCTCGCGGTACTGCCCGCACCAGGACCAGGCCCGCAGCGCCGCCGGGTACGGCAGCCACGCATCGCCGCGGCCAAACGGGGCTGCCTCCTGCCAGGAGCGCCACAGCCGGCCGAACACGGCGCGGGCCGCGACCCAGTCCACCTCGGCGTCCAGCCCCCAGGCCCAGTCCCAGTAGTGCAGGTGGAACCGCCACAGCAGCGGCGCGTCCGCCTGCTGCCACTGCGGCGGCTTGCCCAGGTCCCTGGTCACGCCGAGCAGGGTGATCCGCCCGGCGGTCAGCTCGGCCAGGTCCGGCCAGTCCAGCCCGGCCGCCGCGTCCACCGGGGCGAAGCCTTCCGGCCAGCCCTGTCGCGGCCGCGGGGTCGGGACCGGCCAGCAGCCGGCGGCCCGCGTCCGGCCAGCGGCGCAGCGCGGTGCGCTGCGCGCGGAGCCGGGCCCGGTGCGCGACCTGGCCGGGCTGCAGGTGCACGGCCGTGCGGGCCAGCAGCGCGAGGTCGCTGCTCACGGCACCAGTCCCGGCGCCGGCAGGACCCGGCGCCAGTCCCGCCAGGGCGCGAGGTTCATCAGCGCGGCTTCCAGCGCGATGCCGTCCTCGAACGGGCGCGGCGCGTAGCCCAGGTCGCGGACGGCGTCGTCGATGCGGAACGCCTTGTCTTCCGCCAGCCGCTCCAGCTGCTCCACCTTGATCCTCGGGTGCTGGCTGATCCGCTCGTAGCCGCGGGCGACCGCGACGATAGGCGCGAGCGGCACCGGGACGAGCCTGGTCGTGCTGCCGACCGCGCGGGCCGAGACGCGCAGCAGCTCCTCGAAGGTGAGCGGCTCGGGCCCGGCGACGTCGTAGCTCTGCCCGGCCGCGGCTGACCGCTCCGCCGCGGCCAGCACGGCCTCGGCCAGGTCGGCGGCGTGCACGGGCTGCTGCAGGTGGCGGCGGCCGGGGACCGGCAGGACCGGGGCCCGCGTCAGCAGGGCCAGCAGCCGGGACAGGTTCCGGTCACCGGGCGCGCCGTAGATCATGGTCGGCCGCAGGATGGTCCACTCCAGGGCCGACGACCTGATCTCCTCGCCTCGGCGCGCCAGCCGGATCCCGCTTCGTTCGGCCCCATCCTTCCGTCGGTTCGCCCGTCCGCTTGAGGTCTGCTTCGTCCCGGGCGCGGGCAGCGCTCCCATCGGCCCCGCCACATCCACACTGGTCGTCATGGCCGCTCCAGTCACTTGGCGCTACATCAGGTTTCATCGACTCTCTCCAGCGCCTGAATGTGGCAGCATGTGCTCAGCATCACCTCAGTTGGGACGCTGTGGCGCCCCTCAGCGCCTGCCCGAAAGCCGTCACCTGCGCTCGATGGCCCTTGTCCTGCCGCCCCTTCCATAGTGTCCGGCCGTCCAGTGCACGAGCGGAAGTCGTCGATGACTAGCCGGTGTGACCCAGCCGTCACCTCTATCCACTCCTTGCCCGCCGTCGGCAAGGCGCTGCCGTAGCAGATGGTGGCCAGCGAGCCGTCCGCGAACCGCATCGACACCACCGCGTCGTTACCTGCCACGCCAGTGCCCTGCCCTCCGAGCACCGAGACCGTCTCCTCGATCTCCGCGCCGATGAGCGCCTGAGCGGTGTCCACGAAATGGCACACCTCGCCGAGCAGCCGCCCGCCCTGCCGCCGGTCGGCGTACCAGTGCCCGTCCGGCACCGGCCCGGCCGCCACCCGGTACACCAGGAACTTCGGCGCGGCGATGTCCGCCAGCGCCTTCTGCGCGGCCAGCACGGCCGGGGACCAGCGCCGGTTGAAGCCCACCATGAGCTGCCGCCCGGATGCGGCCCAGGCCAGCTCCACGTCGCGCAGCTCCTCCTCGGTCAGCGCCAGCGGCTTCTCGCACCACACGTGCTTCCCGGCCTTCAGCGCCATCGTGGCCAGTTCCGCGTGCGTGTCGTGCGGGGTCGCGATCACCACCACGTCGACGCCCGGATGCTCGATGACGCTGAACGCCCCGGAGACCGCCTCCTCGAAGCCGTTGCGCTCCGCCAGCCTCAGCGCCGACAGCCCGCTGGCCGACGTCACGGCCACGAACCGGTCGAACCCGGCCGCCTTGAACGCGGGCAGCAGGGTCCCGGCGGTGAAGCTCCCGGCGCCGATCCAGCCGACACCGGGCGTGGACTTCACCGCGACGGGTGCCCGGACCTTGACGGGCTTCTCGGCGCTGGCGGCGGCCGGGTAGGCCAGCCGTATCGCCAGATACGGGTCCTTGTGTTCCTCGATCAGCTGGTACGCATCAGCGGCCTGCGCGATGTCGTAGACGTGCGTGACCAGGTCGGAGACCTTGAGCCGGCCCGCGGCCAGCAGGTCGAGCACGGCCTCGAGGTTGCGGCCCTCGGTCCAGCGCACCTGGCCCGCCGGGTAGTCCACTCCCCAGCCCTCATACGACGCCTCGTATCGGCCGGGGCCGTAGGACCGCGCGAACCGGAGCGACAGCTCGCGCTCATAGAAAGGTGTGCGATCCAGGTCTAGGCCCACGTCGCCCACGATGACGACAGGCGGCCCGGTCGCGGCAGAGCGCCGGGACGCGAGTCACCGGTCCGGATGATGACGTGGCCGCGCAGATCAGCACAGCGTCCGCGCCCCGGCCGCGGGACCATGCCAGCACCCGGTCCGTGGTGGCCTCCCCGCGCTCGTCGAGGGCGAGGACACCAGAGTCCAGGGCGGTCATGCGGGCGTGCGGGGCCGGGTCAATCCCGGCCACGTCGCAGCCCGCGGCCATGGCCAGCCGGGCGGCGAGCTGGCCGACCAGGCCGAGGCCGACGATGACGACCTTCGATCCGGGTCCGGCGTCGGCGAGCCGCAGGCCGTGCAGGGCGATCGATGCCACCGTGGCGAACGCGGCATCCTGCGCGGGCACACCATCGGGCACGGGCGCGCACAGCAGTCCGGGGACCGCCTGGTACTCGGCATGGTTGGCCTTGCCCGCTCCCCCGGTCGCGACCAGCTGGCCGACCCGGACGGTGGTGACCGCGGAGCCGACCTCGAGCACTTCCCCGGCTGCTGAATATCCCAGCGGAAGGTCCTCGGCTAGCCGACTGCGGACTGTCTGCGCGGTGGCTGCGATTCCCTCCGCCCGTGCCTTGCGCACGACCTGGCGAACCAGATCGGGCCGGGCCCGCGCCTTCGCCAGCAAGCTGGACTGCGCTAGCGCGGTTATTGCTCGCTCCGTTCCTGAGGAGATAATTGATGCGGTCGTGCGAACGAGCACCTCCGTTGGTCCCGCTGTGGGGCGCGGAACATCAAGCACCTCAACGTGACCGCCAGCGATGGGCTGCACGACCTGCTTCATGCGTTCTCCACTTCGTATCTGGCGGTTCCCGGCTTCTTGCGCCAGCGCGTGCTGATCAGGACCGGCAGCGCCGCCTCCGCACGGCATGTCAGCTGCGGAGCAGCCGCCGTGGCCAGGAAGCCCTCGGCCACTTTCCCAGGCTCCACGGTGATCGTCACCGGCGCCGAAGCGCTGACATCGACCCGGAAACTCCGGCCGCCAGTCGTGACCACAGCCCCGCTCGTGTCAAGCTGCACGGTCGCGCCACGGGGCAGCTGCCAGCGCGCGACGACGGCGTGCCGACCTTCGCCAGTCACCAGGTCCTCGACCCGCAGTCCTGAGCTGCCGAGCGACCAGCGTCGCCGATGGAGCGGTCTCCCGGCCAATCGCCGGAACCCGTCGTGCGAGGCCTCGAAGGTCACGTGCGCTGCTCCAGCGCTGAATCTCCGGGCAGACACCCGTGCCCGCGACCCGGCCCGGAACGCTGCCCACACTTCGGTGGAGTCGGCACCGTCGACCTGCACGGTGCTATGCGCGGCGGTGGATCGTTCGTAGTCTCGGATCGGTCCGGGCGCGTAGGTCGACGTGCCCGTGTCGATGAGCAGCGGCGTGCCGTCGACATGCAGGAGGAAGCTCAGAGTGTCGGCATGCGCGTGTCCTGGCAGCTCGTCCGGGCACGGGTCGCCGACATCGGCGAGCAGGTGCCAGCCGCCCTTCACGGCGCTCACCAGTCCGGTGTGCCGGAGCGGCACCAGCGACTCAGCGGGCCGCGGCACCGGCGCGAGCGCGGCCAGCAGCCCACTCGGCACCGGATAGCCATCATTGAGCAACGGGACCGTGCCGTCCGGTGCGAGGATGACGCCCAGCCAGCGCCGCATTCGGTCAATCGCACCCGTAATCTCCGCCGCCGGCGAACCTCCGGCGGCCACAATCAATCCGGCTATGTCGATCAGATCGGCCAGTACCTGACAGTGGTAAGCAGGCGCTCGCTCAAAGTGTCCGCCGTCGGGAAGCACCTGGATATTCAGCTGACGGACCAGCCGTCGGGTGGCATCGCTCAGGAGCTTGTCGTCACCGAAGAACACCGCAAGCCCGATCAGCGCCTTCAGGTCCTTGATCAGGTGGTTGCCGCCGATGTCCGATTCCAGATGGCGGCGCAGGAAACCGATGTGCGCCGCGAGATCGGCAATGAACGGGCGCTCTATCTCAGTTTCGGCGACAAGCTCGCGGTACAGACCGCACCATGCCCAGGCCCGCAGAGCTGCCGGATACGGGAGCCACGCATCTCCCCGGCCGAAGGTGGTCGCCTGCCGCCAGGAATGCCACAGTCGGGCGAACACCGCCATCGCGGCCACCCAGTCCTGCTCTGCCGCCAGACCCCATGCCCAGTCCCAGTAATGCAGGTGGAATCGCCACAGCAGCGGCGCGTCCGCGTGCTGCCAGTCCGGCGGCTCACCGAGCGCCCTCGTCACCCCTAGCAGGGTGATGTGCCCGCTCGCCAGCTCCGCGAGGTCAGGCCATGGCAGGTCAGCCCGGCCGTCGATCGGCGCAAAGGCTGGCTGGCCAGCCGCGTGCCGTGGCCGGGTCGGGACCGGCGAGCAGCCGGCGTCCGGCCTGCGGCCACGTCTGCAGTGCCTTGCGCTGCGCGCGCAGGCGCACCCGATGCGCTACCTGCGACGGCTGCAGGAGTGCCGTGGTGCGGGCCAGGAGGGCGATATTGCTGCCGGTCATCTCGCTGGCTCCCCCGTGGCTTCCAGGATCTTGCGGTACTCGCGGGCCAGCGCGACCCGGTCGAAGCACCGCTCGACGTGGGCGCGGCCCTTCCGGCCGATGGCCAGCCGCCGCGCCCGGTCGGCGGCCAGGGCCCGGATCTCGCGGGCCATCGCGTGGCTGTCCTCCGGCGCGACCACGACCGCGCCCGCCTCGCGCAGGATCTGCGCCGCCTCGCCGGCCACCGAGCCGACGACGGCCTTCCCCGCGCCGAGGTACTCGAAGATCTTGGACGGGATGAAGGTGGCGAACAGCGGCACGTCGCGCAGCGGCACCAGGCAGATGTCGGCGGCGGCCAGCAGCGCCGGGACCTCGCCGTGCGGCACGCCGGGCAGCATCGTCACGTTGCCCGGGCCCAGCTCGGCGACGCGGGCCTGCAGCCTCGGCTTGTGCGCGCCCTCCCCCACGAATGCGAAACGGACCGGCTCCCCGGTCAGCAGCGCGGCGGCGTCAGCCACGGCGGTCAGCCCGTGCGAGATCCCGTGCGTCCCGGCATACAGGACCAGGCAGTCGCCGGGGCCGGCGCCGAGCCGGGCCCGCACCGCGGGGTCGGCGGGCGCGTCCGGGTCGAACTCGGCCAGGCTGACGCCGTTGCGGATCGTGTGCACCTTGCCCGGCGGGACGCCGCGCCGGATCAGGTCGGCGCGGAATCCCTCGCTGACCACCACGACCGCGTCGGCGGCGGCGTAGGCGGCCAGCTCCAGCCGCTCCAGCAGCGCGATCAGCCGGCGGTTGGTCAGCACGCCGAGCTCGACGAAGATGGCCGGCCACAGGTCGCGGACCTCGATCACCAGCCGGGCCCGCTTGAGCCGGGCCAGCAGCCAGGCCGAGCCGATCGAGAAGAACGTCGGCGAGGACACCACGACCACGTCGGCCGGCCCGGACGCGCGCCAGCCGAGCAGCACGCTGCTGAGCATGAAGCTGAGGTGGCCGAGGGTCTTGCGCGCGATGCCCTCGTTCGGCGTCGCATACAGCCAGGTGCGGATGACCCGGTAGCCGTCCCGGCGCTCGCGGCGCCGGATCGCGCCCCGGTACCGCGGCGGGATCACCCCGGTCGGATGGTTCGGCATCCCGGTCAGCACGGTCACCGTGTCCCCGTCGGCGGCCCAGGTCGCGGCCAGCGCGGACAGCCGCGCCTGCGGCGCCCCGATCTCGGGCGGGAAGTAGTGGCAGGTCAGCAGGATGCGCACGTCAGGCACGCTCCAGCTGCCGGGCGCGCTCCAGCTGCGGGGCGGTGCGGCCAGCAGCACGGGGGCGCGCAGGTAGGTGACGAGCACGAGGAGCGCGACGATGTCGGCGCACGGCGCGCAGCGGCAGGTCACCGGTCAGGCTGGCCGCGCCGAGCAGGCACAGCAGCACCGTCGTGCCGCCGGTCACCGCGGTCACCCGCTGATGCGACCAGCCCAGGTCGCACAGCTGCTGGTAGACGTGGCTGCGGTGCGCCTCGAAGCAGGCGCTCGCCGGCCCGGAAGCGCCGCTGCAGCGTCCACGCGGTGTCGGCCAGGTAGAGGGCGAGCGGCGCGATCGCGGCCTCGGCCGGGACGCCGCGGAACACCGCGCAGGCCGCGAGCATGGCCAGCGCCGCGCCGAGCCCGTAGCTGCCCACGTCGCCGAGGAAGACCCGGGCCCGGACCGCGTTCCACGGCAGGAACGCGAGCGCGCCCGCGGCGGTCGCGCCGCCCACCGCGACCAGGAACGGGTCGGGCCGCCACTCCCCCAGGACGACGAACGCGGCGCCGCCGATCAGCGCGTGCGCGGCGGAGATGCCGTTGACGCCGTCCATGAAGTTGAACGCGTTGACGAAGCCGGTCACCCAGACGGCGACCACGAGCACGGCGGCGGCGGCGATCAGCGGCGGCAGGTGCAGGTGCAGCACCACGACGGCCGCGGCGGCGGTCGCGCCGGCGCCCTGCCAGGCCAGCCGGGTCCGGGCCGGCAGCCCGGACAGGTCGTCGGCGAGGCCGATCATGGCGAAGGCCGCGACCGCGACGGCCAGCGCGATGGCGGCCGGGCTGCGGATGAGCAGCGCCGCCAGCACTAAGCCGGCCGCGATCGGCGCCCCGCCACCGCGCGGCGTGGGCACCGAGTGGGATGAGCGCCCGTTTGGTATATCAATGGCTGCGGCGCGGCGGAGTATGCGGATAGTGACCGGTTCGGTGATGACGACGAGGGCGCCGCATGATCCTGCGGCGATCATGTCGGTCAGTTGCGGGGTCACGACCAGGGATACTAGCGAGCTAATTCACTGCGTGTAGTCAGAAAACTACGATAGGTTTCCGGCATGCCGCAGAGCGTGGAATTACATAGCGTAACCACGACGGAGGCCGTGCCGCGTGTCGTCGTCGTCGGGCTCGGCTACATCGGCCTGCCGACCGCGGCCTGCCTGGCCACCGGCGGGCTGCAGGTGACCGGCGTCGACCTGAGCGAGGACATCGTCGAGCAGGTGAGCCGCGGCGAGGCGCCGTTCGCCGAGCCGGACCTGTCGATCGCGGTCAGCGGCGCCGTCGCCATGGGCCGCCTCGTCCGCCTCGACGGAGGTGCCCCCGGCCGACGCCTACATCATCGCGGTGCCCACGCCGTTCACGGCCGCGCACCAGCCGGACCTGACCGCCGTCACCGCGGCGGCCGAGGCGATCGCGCCGCCAGCTGCGCGGCGGCGAGATCATCGTGCTGGAGTCCACCTGCCCGCCCGGCACGACCCGGCAGGTCAGTGAGCTCATCGCCGGGCTGCGCCCGGACCTGCTGCTGCCGCACGTCCCCGGCAGCGTCCCGGACGTGCATCTCGCGCACTGCCCGGAACGGGTGCTGCCGGGCCGCATCATGATCGAGATCGCCACGAACGACCGGGTGATCGGCGGCCTGACCCCGGCCTGCGCCCAGCGCGCGGCCGACCTGTACCGGACCTTCTGCCGGGGCGAGATGATCCTCACCGACGCGGACAGCGCGGAGATGGCCAAGCTGGCCGAGAACGCCTTCCGGGACGTCAACATCGCCTTCGCCAACGAGCTGTCGCTGATCTGCGAGCGGCTGGGCCTGGACGTTCTGGGAGATCCGGCGGATGGCCAACCGGCACCCGCGGGTCGAGATCCTGCGGCCCGGCCCCGGCGTCGGCGGGCACTGCATCGCGGTCGACCCGTGGTTCATCATCTCCGCCGCCCCCGACCTGGCCCCGCTGATGCGGACCGCGCGCGAGGTCAACGGCCAGATGCCCGCGCACGTCGTGCAGCGGATCGTGACCACCTCACGGCGGTTCCGCGAGCCCCGGATCGCCTGCCTCGGGCTGTCCTTCAAGGCCGACACCGGCGACCTGCGCGAGAGCCCGGCCGTCGACATCGTCCGCCAGGTCGCCGTGGCGCTGCCGGACATCAAGGTGATGGTCGCCGAGCCGCACGTGCGCGCGCTGCCGGGCGTGCTGGACGACCTCGGCAACGTGCTGCTGACCGGGACCGAGGAAGCGGTCCAGGAAGCGGACGTGGTGGCGCTGCTCACCGATCACAGCCGGTTCCGGTCCATCCGGAAGACGCAGCTGACCGGCAAGGTCATCTACGACACCCGCGGCATGTGGGGGTAACGCGGAGCCGCGGGCATCTCATCCAGGACCATCTAGCCGGCGTCACGGCGCGGACCCTGACATAGCTCCCGGTCCGTGGCCGGGTCAGGGCGATCAGCCGGCCCACGGTCGTCCTCGACGACGGCCGTGCGAAGGTCGTGAGCTCAGTCCATAGTCGTGTCAGCCGATGTCGGCCCGGACCTGATCGTGCCATGGCGCAGGCCCAGTCTGGTGATCTTGTACGCGAAGCGCGTGATCGATCCCGCCAGTGCCTCGGGCTGATCGACGCACAGGGAAGGCACGACGCCAACGTGATCGTGCGCATGCCAGACGACCAGTCCGTTTTTTCCGGTCATGTAATGACCGCCCATGCCCACGGCGGCGACGTGCCGCTGGCTGACCCGCTGCAGCAAATATGGGACCTTCAGGACCTGGGCGGGGCCGACCGCCTCAGGGACATCAGCTACCGGCAGGTAGCAGGCAACCGCTTCGCCCGGGGCCTATCCGATATCCCCGTCGGGATGACGGGCCGGAGCAGCGTCTGGCGGCAGCCCGCGTGCTGTCCGGGCCGCTGGCCGCTGCCGCACGGCGGAACGAGGCGGCCGGCGGATGTCAGGCCGGTGGCTTGCTGGCCGCAACCAGGGTCAGGTGGTGGCCCGGTATGCCATACCAGGTCCGCCAGTCGAGCCGCTGCACGGTGACGCCGGCAAATCCGGCATCCTTCAGTACCGCGGCGTACTGGTCCGCGCCCTGGTCAACGATGCGCACCCGGCCGCCCGGGCGCAGTACCCGCATGGCCTCGTGCAGGGCCAGCCCGCGCCCCTGAGCGCCGCGGATGTTGCTGATCGCCAGGCTGCTCACCACCACGTCGAACGACGCGGAGGGGAACGGCAGATCACGAGCGTCCCCATCCACGATGTCGACGCGCTCGCTGACTCCCTCCGCTACCGCGTTGCGCTCGGCGGCGGCGCGGCTATTGCCGCTCTGATCGCGGCGCCGCCACAGATCCGCGCCCACCGCCCGGCCGCGAGGAAGCCGTCGGGCCGCCAGCATCAGCACCGCGCCGCGACCGCATCCCACGTCCAGGACCTGCTCGTCACCCCGCAGGCTCAGCTCGTCCAGCACCTGCGCCCAGACTGAGAGCTTGCCGCGCCCGGTGGAGTAGAGGTAACTCGCGGCCGACCCCGCCACCGCCGCGCCGGCGACGCCGGCCAGCGCAGCCAGGCCAGGCCGGCGATGCCGTACCGCCCAGCCACCGGCAGCCGTGGCCCCGGCGAGGACCAGCGCGAAGACCGAGACGCCGATGATCCCGCCGTCAATGCCGTACCTGCCCCGCCCGCCGGCAACGCCACCGAGATCCCCTGCCGCGACGTCCTCGATCGGCTCCACCCCAGCAGTCTGCCAGCAGGGCCCGGTGCTGGCCGAGCGGAGCTTGCTAACCCCCGAACCTCCTCACCACAGGGCAATCCATCCGGATGCACGGAAACGAGGGGAATTTTGACGACGGGCTCTGGGTGCAGGAGTTCGTCCATGCCGTCGAGATCTCGCACCGCGAGCGCCGCTGGGTCGCCCTTCCGCTCGATACCGGGGCAGCCGGCGGGCAGATCGGTCATGATGGCCAGGCGCAGTCAGAGCGGGAACCAGGAAGGCTGGCCTGAGGCCGGGTATGGACGCCAGCGGGCAGGTGCGATGGGGCATCGTCGGGACGGCTAACATCGCCCGCGGCCAGTTCCTGCCCGGCCTGCGTCGGGCGGGCGGCGTGCCCGCTGCCGTCGCCGGACGCCAGCGGCCGCGGGCAGAGCAGTTCGCTGCCGACAACGGCATCCACCGAGCTATCACCGGATACCAGCAGCTCATCGACGACCCGGACGTTGACGCGCTCTACATCGCGCTGCCCAACGCGCTGCATGCGGACTGGACCATCCGTGCCCTGGCGGCCGGGAAGCCGGTACTGTGCGAGAAGCCGCTGGCCGGCACGCTGGCCGATACCGAGCGCGTGCTCGACGCCGCCCGGACCTCCGGGTCGCTGCTCTGGGAAGCCTTCGTCTTCCCGTTCCACCGCCAGTTCTGCCAGCTCACCGAGCTCGTCTCCAGCGGAGCGATCGGCGATCTGATGGAGATCAAGTCCAACTTCCACTTCACCGTCAGCAAGTCAGCTAACATCCGGCTCTCGAGGTCACTGGAGGGCGGGGCACTGCTGGACGTTGGCTGCTACCCGGTCCGGCTTGCTCAGGAAGTATTCGGCCCGGATTACGAGTCCGCGTGGGCCCGCGCCACCATGGGCGGCGACGGCGTCGACGTTGATACCTGGGGCGTGCTGAGCTACCCGGCCGGGCGGCGCCTGATGCTGTCAGCCGGCTTCCGGCGCAGCTATGACACCTCCACCACCCTGGAGGGTACGCAGGGCCACATCCGCGTAGTCAACCCGTTCCATCCCGGCGCAGCCGACACCTTCGAGCTGGTGACGGCGGGCGGGGAGCCGGCCGTCTTTCCCTCCGGCGCGGATGAGCCCTCTTTCACCGCGGCCATCCGCCACATCAACGCGGTGCTGGCGGGCAGCGAGAAGCCGCGGATGCTCGCCGTGGACACCTCCCTGGCCACGGCCAGGGCGCTCGCTGAGCTGGCCCGGTCCTTCAGCCAGGCTTGACGGCCGGGCCCTGAACGGCGAACGGACTCACGGTCGCTGAAGCCCCGGACCGCCGCCGAGCTGATCAGCGGCCTGGCGCGCGCCAGTCCCCGCGGCCGGGCCGAGCGACGCGCCGGGAGCGCCCAGCAGGAACAAGGCGACGCTGAAGCAGGCGACGGCAGCGAAGCTGAGGACGGCCATGATCAGCGAGCTGATGTTGCCGCCGAAATCCAGGAAGCTCGCCCCGTTGAGCCCGGCTCCGATCACCAGCAGGCCTCCGAGCACTGACCAGATGGTGACCGCGCGGCGGGCCGCGCGGGCTGCGCTACGTACGCAATGCTCATGGCCTGATCCAATCACGCGGCCGGGCTGCGGAGATTTCCTTGATCAGTCCTGGCCGAGCCGGCGAGCGAGGGGCCAGCCTTCTGCACACACCGGGCGGCGGCGAGTAACGCCACCGCTGATGCCGGGTACACGTTGCGCTTCAGGCAGTTCCCCGGCCTGGCGGTGCCCGGCTGCTGGGCGTGATCGAGTTTACTTGCGCCATGCGCCGCGACGCGGTTGCTCTGCTCGGCCGCCGCGGCCACATGCGGCTGGCGGCCCGCCTACCGCTGGTCGTTCAGAGCACAGGCCGAAAGCCCAGGCAGCAACGCCCTACCGGCGGCATGACCGGATGGTGCGCGATGCCCGCGCCGGGTCACGATCTTGCCCATCCTCGTGTCGATGCCGCATCAGCGGAAGCTCCGTGACATAGCACCCGCCGACCCCGCCCGTGCATGCTTGGAGGACGGCCCCAGCGCCGGCCGGCGCTGGGGCCGCGGAACGCCGAGGGGAGGAACTCGTGCTGACGGACTTCTACATCTCCTTCTCTGCCGTGTGTTTCACGCTGCTGGGCCTGTGGCTCATTGTCGTCCAGACACGTCACGCTGAGTGGAGAGGAAGCGCGCTGCACCGGCGGCGAGCCTACGGAGTGGCGCTGCATTTCTCGCTGCCCGGGCTGATGAGCCTGCTGGCCCTGGTCAACCCGGACAGCTCGGCCCTCTGGCGAGCCTCGTTCGCCGTCGTTGCCATCGGCGGGGCGGTGGTACTCATTGCGGTGCGCGGTCCCGCGGTGGGCAAGCTCGGCCTGATCGCCTACATATTCGTGATTGCCTTGTATGTCCTGATCGGGATACTGGCGATCGCGCCTCGCATCGTCGGCGGGCTCGGCGCCACGCCCGTGCGTGTTGAGGCGGTGCTGCTGATCATCCTGGTGTTCACCGGCGTCAACGTCGCATGGCTCCTGTTGTTCGAGGCAGCACAACCTGGCAGTGCGTCCCTGGAGCAGGGCAATGCGGCACATCAGGCAAGCCTGCCGCACCACTCCGGCGAGAGCCAGGGCAAGCCAGCAGAGGAAGGTGGCCGCAGCCCCCGATCACCGGCATAAGCTAACTGGCCCCGCAGCGCAACATGCGGCATGTCCGGGCATCGCCGGTACCAGGCAGAGACGTATATTCATGCAGCGCGATACGCCCATCACCGTGCCGATATCGAGGTGTGAGGCATCTTCCCGGACGCGCGCGTAGCAGCCGATCCGCGCCTGCCCCCGCACCGGGTCTCGGCTGGTGTTCATCATCCACGCCAGCCGGCCGATCGGGCCCCAGCCGATCCGGGCGGCGGGCTCAGGCTCCCGGCGGCGCGAGCTGAGCCTGGTACGGCGCCTGCGGTTCCTGACCGCAGGTGATGTCAGCACCGGCAACCGGGCCGGCCGAAGTCCCGGTGATCACGAGGAAACCGCCGGCGGATACCGGCATCATCAGGATGATCTTTCTCCTCCGGGGTTCCCTCCGACGGGGTCCGGGCGGTTCGGAGGCGGGGCTCAGCCCTCGGCTAGATAGCCGTACCGGTCGCGGAAGGCCCTGGACGTGAGCCCTGAGGCCGCTGCGATCGGGCGGAGTTTCTCCGGATCCTCGAGATCCTCGCGGTCCAGCCGGATCATGTACTCGCGGGCCACCCGGTACGAGCTCGACTCGACGTTCACCAGCCGGATCCGCACCCGCCCCGTCTCCGGATCGCTGAACGACCCGAAAGGCAGCGGCACCATGTGCCCGTCCTGGATCGTGACCATGCCGCCGGGCTCGTCGCCCTCCAGCACCCGCTTCAGGTAGTCGACGGCACCATAGCCGAGGTCGCGGGTGTACTCGATGTCGAACGGGATGGGGGGCGCGCACCGCAGCTCGTAGCCGATGTTCTTGCCCTCGACCGTGACCTTCCCCCCTCGCTCCCTGAAGCGGTCCCTGACCTGCTTCGCCAGCAGGCGGTCCAGCTCGAAGCTCGGCCAGCCGGACGTGACCGTGCTCGTCTCGCTCTGCCTCCGGCATGGCCTTCTGAAGCTCGTCCGGGGGGAGGCGCAGGCCGATGCCCTCGGCGAGCACCGCCACGCCGAAGGGGCGGCCGTGGGCAATCCGCTTGAGCATCGAGGTCTCCAGGACGTCCACCAGGCGTGACAGCCGGATGGGCTCGTCGCGGGGGAACTCCTCGGCGATCAGCGTGAGGGTGGCCCCGGCCGACTTCCCGATGCCCAGGGCCAGGTGGCCGGCCGAGCGGCCCATGGCCACCACCAGGTACCACCGATGGGTGGTGATGGCGTCGGTCATCAGGTTGTTGACGAGCTGGACCCCTACGCTCCTCGCGGTCTCGAAGCCGAAGGTCGGCGTGCCGCCCGGTAGCGGCAGGTCGTTGTCGATGGTCTTCGGCACGTGCGCCACGCGCAGGCCTCCTCCGGCCGCCTCGGCCAGCCGGGACGCCGAGAACGCGGTGTCGTCCCCGCCGATCGTCACGAGCGCGCCGATCCCCAGTTTCTGCAGCGACTCGAGACAGGCGTGCAGCCTCCAGTCCGGGTCCTCAGCGTCCTCGTCCCGCACCGTCGGGTTGGCCCGCGAGGTCCGGATGATCGACCCGCCCTGGACGTGGATCCTCGACACGTCCGTGATGGACAGGGGCCGCGCCTCCTCGATCCGGCCCTCGATGAGGTGCTCGAAGCCGTCCATGATCCCGAGGACGTTCCCACCCGGAGTTCCGGGCCTCGATCGTGGCGGCAGAGATCACCGAGTTCATCCCCGGGGCAGGACCGCCGCCGCACAAGATCCCCAGCCTCACGCCCCCATCGTTCCAGCAACGAGGCGGTCCGGCAAGCGCACCGCCCCGGGCCGCCACCCCAGGCGCGCCTCCTAGCCGCGCTGCCCGATACCCGAGGGGACAGATCCAGTCCTTGCCGCGGGAGCGACCACCTCGGCCGGCAGAAGCGGATAATCGAACCAGATGCGACGCTGCATAAACATACGGCCTTGGCCGACTCCGACGAGGCTGTCACCGGGAATATCATGCGACCAGCGACGCCAAGAGGTCTTGATAACCGCGCGCCGACCCGCCGATATGCGCGGACGGCGGGGCCCGGCGGCGGCGCTCGTGATGCGCACAGATCAGGTTTTCCGGCGCTGTCTGTCCCAGACACCCTTGATGCGCCGACCGCCGCCCATCGGTCCACCCAAGCGGATCCATCCCCCAGCGGGCGGCGAACCCTCCAGGTCCAGCGCCTCCAGCAGAGCCGCATCCTCCTCAGTCGTCAGGTCCCGGACGTGGAGCTCCACCCTGATCGCCACTTCCAGGCCCTCCTCACTGAGATGGGGACCAGACCAGATGTCGTTCGCCCGAGCCGAGGTGCCAGGGAGGATGCGCGCGTGTCCGCGCCATTTAGGCCCCGTTGGCGGCGGACCGGAACCGGGCGCGCCATTCTCTGGCGTCGAACTGCGCCGGCTCGGTCTGCTCGAGGAATCGCTCGAGCACCGCGACGAAGCGCCCCGGCGCCTCGAGCTGCGGCAAGTGGCCAACCCCGTCGAAGATCTCCAGGCGGCTGCCGGGGATGGCCTGGTGGGCGTGCTCGCCGTGGTGGACGGGGATGATCGGGTCACGCGCACCCCAGATTATGAGGACAGGCACGCCCTCGGCGAGGTAGAGCCGGTCGCCGGCGTGGACGCGCTGACCGCGTGTGCTGATGACCGAGCGCAGCGTGGCGAGGAAGGCGGCGCGGCGGCCGGGGTCGGCGAGCGACGCGTAGCCGCGAGCGACCTCGGCGACCTCAGGGACCGGCCGCAGCCCGACAGCCGCCAGCCCGCGTGCGAGCGCGGCTCCCCCGGAGCGCCCCGCCGTGGCGGTGGCGGCGATGAACAGGCCCGCGCCCGGGAGCGCCGCGGCGCGCAGGACCGGGCTGACCTCCGGGCCCAGGCCGCCGCTGGAGACGAGCACCAGGCGCTCGGTGATCTCGGGGAACTGGTAGGCGAACTGCATTGCGATCCCGCCGCCGAGCGAATGCCCGACGAGCGTCGCGCGTTCGTGGCCGAGCACGACGAGCAGATCGCGCAGGCCGGCGGCGAGCGCCCCGAGCGAATAATCGCCAGCGCCGGGTGCCGAGGCGCCGTGGCCCGGAAGATCGGGCGCGACGACGGTGTGGTGTCGCGCCAGCGGCTCGATCACCTCCTGCCAGTTCCCGATGTTGCCCGCCATCCCATGGATCAACAGCAGCACGGGGCCGCTGCCCGCCTCGACGTAGGTCACCGGCCGACCGTGGAGCAATACACTCCTGGATTCCATCGCGTTCATGCTGGCCCCGCGGTGATCTTCTCCGCCCGCACCGTGCGCAGGTTGTACTGCGGCTCGTTGCTTTGGTCAGCGACGTAGCCAAACGCCACATTCACGGGGCGGCCGATGACGATCTCGCCTTCAATCCTGGCCATGCCGTTCTCCCGCTGCGGATCTGCTCCCATCCGATCCGGCCGTGGGCACAACAGGTAGAGGCAAAGGTCCCAGGCCCAGCTAGCCCAGACACGCCAAAGCCAGCACGGGCACCGGCGTTCAGGGCCGCGCCATAGCCGCCACCAACACCCGTTTCCGGCATCCAGCAGCCCGGGCCAGGCCCCGATCTCGGTTAGCTGGACACCGACAGGGCTGCCCAGGATGAGCAGCGAAATCGAAGGTGCCGCGCTCGGCAGCCGTTGCGAAGACGCAAACCTGTGGCCGATGCCAAGTGTGGTTGATCGCTTAGCGGGGCCGCGGGCACACAGACCTGGCTGATCGGAACGCAGGTGATGAGCATCAGCATGGCGGCCGCATGGCGGCACCCGGGGATCGGCAGCGTGCTACCCGGCAAGCTGGAGCGGCGGCTGGTGGCGGCCAGGCGCACAAGATCCGGTGCCTGCTGGCGAGTGGGAGCGAGATCGGCGCCCTCGCGCTGGAGCACTCCGGGCGTTGGCTTGCCGGCAGTGGCAGGCAGGCTATTTGCATCTGTACCGTCCAGGCACCTGCCTGGCGGTGCCGGAAGGAGATGGGAATGCAAGCGAAGATCTTCTTCATCACCCTGGCCGTAGCCGATCTCGGCCGATCGGTCGCCTTCTACCGTGACGGCCTCGGCTGGCCGACCGAGGGCATCGCCGGCCAGGAATTCCACGACGAGGTCACCAGCGCCGATGCCACCATCGCCATCTTCCACCCTCGACAGCGGCCTGATGCTCATGCTGTATGAGCGCGCCAACCTGGCCAAGGACGCCGGCCTGCCGCCTGGGCCGCCCAGCTCCACCGAGTTCAGCCTGGGTATCCCCGCCCAATCGCAGACAGAGGTTGACGAGTTGCTCCGGCAAGCCGAAGCCGCCGGCGGCGCGCTCACGGCACCGGCCCACATGCGCCCGTTCGGGGTCTACTCCGGGCACTTCACCGACCCCGACGGTTCATCTGTTCGAGATCGCCTGGAACTCCAGCCAGCAAAACCAAACTGACCCCGGCGAAGACGCGTCACAAGCAGGTCCGGATCAGTCGTAGCGCCCCTGCTGACAGGTCCCGCGCGACCCTTGGGCTGACGCTGAGTGACAAGACTGCGAAATGAGTTGCGCGCATCGCCGCCGTTCTGGTCGACCTCAGGCTCTGCTCAGATCAAGGCGGTCACCGTTCCGGATCTGGACGTTCTGCGCGCCTGCGAGGCGTCAAGCCAGGCAGATGATCTCACTGAGCTGTGCGGTAGACGGGTGCTGGCGGCCAGGATCTACCGCATATGCAGGTGATCGGAATATAGGTCCGGCCACAATGGCGAGGAAGGGCCGAACGGCCCTGTTGTGGCCGTCTCCGGCCGCTTACGTTTCCCGCATGAGAGCCGTGTTGGGGGGCTCCTCATGCGCGATTTCACGCTGTTGCAACAACGTCTGGTGCCGGCGTGGCGGTTGAGCCAGCCACCGGGTGGCACCGAGCACGTGCGTGTCGTGCTGCCGTCGTACAACCTCGGCGCTTCGGCGCTGCGGCATTACGCGTACCGGTTGCCCGCGCTTGAGCACCGCTTCCTGGTGGAAATCCTGCAACTGGCGCGTGTCGAGGCCTGCACGCTGGTGTTCGTCTTCAGCCAGGCGCCGGACGCTGAGGTCATCGATTACTACCTTTCGCTGCTGCCGCCAGAGACGTCGGCGCGGGTCCGCCCCAGGATCTACACCGTGGTGGTCCCCGGCGATTCGGGTCGTCCTCTCGCCGCGAAGCTGCTGGACCGGCCCGACCTTGTGGACCACATCCGCGGCCTGATCGGTGGCCGCCCGGCGTTCATCGAGCCGTGGAATGTCACCGGCGACGAGGTCGCCGTGGCGGTTCGGTTGCAGGCCCCGGTGAACGGCACTGCCCCCGAACTGTGGCCGCTGGGTTTCAAGAGCGCTGGACGCAGGCTGTTTGCCGCCGCGGGAATACCAACGCCTTCGGGGACCGAAGGCGTCCGGACGGCGGATGACCTGCGGCTCGCGATCGCCAGCCTGCGCACGGCCCACCCCGGGCTGGCGGCCGCCGTCGTCAAGCTGGACAACAGCACCTCGGGCGACGGCAACCAGGTGATCGCGCTGCAAGACCCAGCCGGGTCACCCGCCTCGCCCCGGACGGTTGCGGAGCGGGTGGCCTCGCTGCCGGACTGGTACCTGGCTGAACTCGCGCTCGGCGGCGTCGTGGAGGCGTATATCACGGGCGAGGATTGGTCCAGCCCCAGCGTCCAGATCCAGATCACTCCCGAGGGCCGGTCCGTGGTTGTCGCCACTCACGAGCAGATCCTCGGCGGGGACAACGGCCAGGTCTACACCGGCTGCCGTTTCCCGGCCAGCCGGGACTACGCCATGCAGCTGACCACCTACGGCCAGCGTGTCGGGCGGCTTCTCGCCGGGCACCAGGTGAGGGGGATGGTGAGCATCGACTTTGCGGCGGCCCGGGACCGCGGTCAGCCGTGGCGGCTGTATGCCCTGGAGGTGAATCTGCGGCGGGGCGGCACCACCCCGCCCCTCGTCGTACTGTCCAGCCTGCTGCCGGGCAGCTACGACGCCCACGGGCGGTGGAGGCTTCCCGATGGATCGGCGCGGTACTACTGCGCGACCGACCACCTGGGGGACCCGCGGTGGACCGGGCTGCCCCCGGGCCAGGTCATCGAGGGCGTACGCTGCGCCGGCTTGGAGTTCGACCGCCGGACCGGGACCGGTGTGGTGCTGCACATGCTGTCGGGCATCGCCATCGACGGCAGGTTCGGGCTGACCGCAATCGGCGGCTCCGCCCACGAGGCCAAGCACCTGTGTGCCGCGGTCCGCCCCGTGGTGGACCGGCTCTGCGCGAACCGGGCTGCCAGCACCGCGGCCACCCGGACCCTTGCCAAGGCCGAACTCCTGCAGGTTCCGCGGCAGGGGCCCGGACCGGGCGTCGCGTCGCGCAAGGAACTGGCCCAGTCGGGATGAACCTGTCTGTCGCTGGCCAACCTGGCCAGCCCGTTTCGGGCGCGGCGCGTGCAGCTGCGGTTCGGCCCCATCTTCCAGATGGGGCCGCGCTGACGAACTCTTCACGCCAACTCAGCGTGCCGCGGGGAGCCGCGCTATGGCGGGACAGGATCGCCGCGGCGCGCTAGCTTGGTGCCCGGTTGCGGGCATTGCGCGGCACCGGGAACTGGCATGCGCAGCGGTGGCTGTGCGGCGTAAGGAACCGGCAGGGGAGTGCGTGTGGATCAGCTCAGTCTCGGGGTGATGGCACGGTCGCGGAAGGAGAACGAGCAACGGCTGCCGATCCACCCGCTGCATGTCGAGCGGATCGAGGCCGGCCTACGGCGGTGCATCTACCTTGAGCGCGGCTACGGTGAGCGCTTCGGCGTGCCGGACGGGCAGCTGGCGAGCTACGTTGCTGGCTTCCGCAGTCGTGAGCAGCTGCTGGCGGACTGTGATGTCATCTTGCTTCCCAAGCCACTGCCTCAAGACCTTGCGCAGATGCGCGAGGGCCAGATTCTGCAGGGCTGGGCCCATTGCGTCCAATAGGAGGACATCACCCAGCTGGGCGTCGACCGCCAGCTGACCCTGATCGCGTTTGAGGCGATGAACTACTGGCACAGCGACGGCTCGTTTAGCCTGCACGTTTTCCATAAGAACAACGAACTGGCCGGCTACTGCTCGGTGCTGCACGCCATGCAGCCGCTGGGGATCACCGGTGAATACGGGCGGCCGCTTCGCGCAGCTGTCATCAGTTCGGTGCGACCGGCCGGGGCGCGGTGACCACTTTGAACGCTTACGGCGTGAACATCGTGGACGTTCTCACCCACTGGGAGGTGACCGCCGTTGCCGCACCCATCCACTCGGCCCGCATGGTGCATTTCGAACGCGACGCCGGTAACCCTGCCCGGTGCCACGCGCTGGGGGAAAGCGGCCAGGTGCCGCTGGCCGCCTACCTTGCCGGGTTCGACATCGTGGTCAACTGCGTACTCCAGCACACCGACGCGCCACTGATGTTCGTCACCGATGATGACCTGGCCGCGTTCTCACCGGCACGCTCATCGTCGACGTGCCGTGCGACGCGGGGATGGGCTTCAGCTGGGCACAGCCCACATCGTTTGCGGACCCCATGTTCACCGTGGGCAGCAACATCCATTACTACGCCGTGGACCACAGCCCGTCGCTGCTGCGGAACTCCGCCACCTGGGAGATCAGTCAAGCCCTGCGGCCACACCTGAGGACCGTGCTTGGCGGCCCTGGCGTGTGGGACTCCAATCAGACCATTCGGCGGGCCATCGAGATCCGCGCTGGCATCATCCAGAACCCGAACATCCTGTCCTTTCAGCACCGCGCAGCACAATATCCGCATCCGCGGCTCCAGTAACGCCACCACGCGCGGACCCGAGCATCCGTCCCTTCTGATCTGCAGCGAAAACATCGAGTGACTCGCCTATCGCCTCGCCCAAGCGCAGTGACGGCATCAGCGCGCACTTACGCCGTTGTCATTCATCGCTTCCGCCGCTCATCGCTGCTCGTCCGCGTGCCCGGTGCGGCCCGCCGCCGGTCGTTGTCCGGCGCGATCAGCGTGCGGTGGCGGTGTCCTCGTGGGCCTGCCGACGGCACCCGGCAGCACGACCGAGCAGGCCGCCACATAGCCGGCGAGCATGGCCCGGGCCACATCTCCGACCGCGTCCTCGTGGGGCAGGAACGCCGGATGGTGCAGGCCCGGCGCGTCTGGCGGGCCGAGCTGCTCGACGCCAGCGAACATCATCAGTGACGGGTACCTCGTGCAGTAGTACGCGAAGTCGTCCGACCCGCAGGAACGCAGCGACTCGACTACCTGGAACCCGGCCTGGGTCAGGCAGGCAGCCGCAGCCGCGGCAAGGGCGGGATCATTGTCCAGTACCGGTTCGCCGTGCGTGAACGATGTGTGCGCAGCGCACTCGTACGCCTCGGCGGTGGCCCCAGCGGTGGCACTAACCGCAGACCGCAGCGACGCCCGGTCGGCGGGCTCGAAAGTCCGCAGCGACCCGGTGAGAACGACCTGTTCGGGGACGACATTCGCGGCTGCGCCGGCCTGCACCGTGCCGATGGTGAGGACGGCGGAGTGCATGGGGTCGGTGCGGCGGCTGATCAGGTGCTGCAGGGCAAGGATCACGTGCGCGGCCGCGATGACCGGGTCCCTGGTCACGTGCGGGTAGGCGGCGTGCCCGCCAAGACCGCGAACGGTGATGGTGACCTCGTCCGAGGCCGCGTTCACGGGGCCGGGCCCGACACTGACCTGGCCGCGGGCGACGTGCGGGTGCACGTGGACGCCGATCACGGCCCGGATGTCCTGGGCCTCCAGCTGCGGGGAGCCGACCATGTCCCGAGCCCCGCTCGGGGAGCTCTCTTCCCGCGGCTGCAGCACGGCGGCCAGCGGCAGCGGCCCACCGACGCGGCGCACCGCACGGCCCGCCACGGCGAGGGCTGCCAGGTGCACGTCGTGACCGCAAGAGTGGCTGGCGCCATTACGCGATGCCCATGCGACCGGTGTCTGCTCGATGAGCGGCAACGCATCCAGTTCGGCCCGGATAGCCACGGACGGCCCGCTACCAGCGCCGATGCGGACAATGCGGCCCGTGGTAACAGACGGGGCGCCCGGTTCCCCCAGTGCGGCCGCGACCCGGCTCGCAGTCCCGGCCTCGTGGCCGCCGAGCTCGGGGCTAGCGTGCAGCTCGCGGCGCAGGGCGACCGCGGCCGGCACCTCCTGGCCCGCAGCCTGCAGCAGCGCCGTCAGCACGGCACCAGCAGGTGCGGCAGTCGGCTGCTGCCGGGCGGCGGTCACTGTCGCCTGCCCATACCGGGCGCCGCAGCCATCATGGGTCCTCCCCTGCTCAGCGCAGCCTGACCGTCGACCGCATGTTTGACATCGCCTTCCTTGCTCCTGGCGTCGAGGCTACGTGTTCACGTTCGGCTAGGCCGCTCACCGAGTTCGTCGGCAGACGGATACGAGCAGCCGGAATAGCCGCATCGGATGACGCGGGGCGGGTCGTCCTGGCCGAGGACCTTGAGTAGCTCGGCGTGGCCGTCGGTCTCGAGCGCGTGCCGCGTGTCTTCAGGAAGGCTGAGAGGATCGCTTGACCAGGCCCTCCCGCTGATCTCAATTACGACCTGCGCAACCTCCGCACCCCGGGTGATCTCCCAGCGCCAACCGTGCGCGTCGACGCCCGTGCGTACGTGCCTGCCCAGGTTCGCTCTGATCTCCCAGTCCATCAGCGCGAGCCTACGGCAACGCATACGCCGCCGGGTGAGCCGGGCGCGACGACCTCCGGCGTGGACTCGGCCGGTCGTAGCGGGCTCCGAAGCCGGCGCAACGCCCCGCGGGCTCGGCCTGAGATCAGATCACACTCAGTGACTGGACCTGGCCTACGCTGACCGCAAGTAACCGCCGTTCTGCGCGGTAATGGGCTCGGTGACGCAAGGCCACGATGGCGCGCCGTAATGAATGTTCTGGTGCGAACGGGCATTCGTGGGCGGGCAGTCCCCGCATGCCGTTGCGGACCTTCAGCGCCGGGTTGACCAGCGCGCACGCACGTGCGGTTCGGCGGCCAGCTGGTTCCGACTTGCCGCCGAGTTCCAGCGTGAGCCGCTTGAGCGGGCCGCCCGCAGCTCTCCCGATCTGCCTGGCCACTTCGAGTGACCCGGTGAAGTTGAGGGTCCGAAGGCTCCGCCAATCGGCGAGATAATCCCTGGTCCGGGCACCCGGCCGACGCTATCGTCGTCTAGATGGTGGGACGGTTCAACAGGATCGCCGAGAAGGTAGGGGTCGGCCTGCCGGCCGGCGACAGGCGCACAGCCGAGGATGCTCTCGACGGGCTCCTGGAGCTGTCCCGGAGCGAGGAGAGCCGGGCTCGCCAGCTCGCGTGCAAGAACCTGTGCACCTGCCACGTCCGGGCCGACGACGACCGGGTGTGGACGAGGTTGCTCGAGCTGGTCGAGGATACCGATCCCCTGGTCCGCGGCGACGTGATCCACGCCCTCACGGACAGCACGCCCGCGCCCCGTATCCCGGCTGTGATCCAGGCCCTCGAGTCCCGCCACAACGACCCGGACGAGCGGATCCGTCGGCGGGTCCGCAAGACCCTCGCCCACTACCGCCGGACCGGGAAGGTAACCGACGCTGCTCGCTAGCCGCTGGGCGGCAACGCCCGCCTGTATCGGCCGCTATCGGGTGCGAGGCGGCGATGCGGGAGGCTGGTCAGGTGCCGCGGGGGCGCAGGGAGGTGAGCAGGCGGCGCCCTGCGGCCGCGAGCCTAGGTGCGGCATGCTCGAGCTTGTGCGTTCGCGCGTGGCGGGCGGCGCGGGCCAGTGCGTCTCGCTGGGCCTGGCTGCGCAGCTCGGCGGCCCGGGCCGTGGCCAGGTGGTAGCTGATGGTGGGGTGCATGGCGGTCTCCTTGTCGTGTGTGGATGGTGGTGCGCAGCGCGCATCGTGGCCGATGGGTCGAGGTGCTGGCGGCTGCCTAGGGTGTGCTCGCGTCGACATCGGCATAGCCGATGGCTATTCGCCCGCGAGAGGTGTCTCTCCGGTCGTCGGATCGATCAGCGCTCGGACCAGCGCGACGTGGTCTGCGGGAAATCCGCCGCGGCGGGCGTGCTCGCGGATGGTTTCGGCGTTGCCGGCGAGGTACAGACAGTAGATCTTGTCGTCGGTGACGAAGCTGTGAATCCATTGCGCTTGCGGTGCCATGCTGGCGAGATCCTCCTGATAGATACCGGCCGCCCGCGAACCGCGGACGCGCCCGGCGGGCCCTGTCCCCGCTCCTGGAGGTGGTGATCCGGTGAAAGGCCGCAATCCATCGCTCGCCACGAAAGCCGGGCTTGGCGCAGGCTCCACGCTGCTCGGGCTTGGATGGCGGCTGGGGCGGCGGTCCGTGACGGACAATGAGCAGCTGGTCCGGACGGTCTGGGCACACCCTCGCGGCCGGGATCTCGCTCACCGATTCTGCTGCGGCGGCGATGGATTCCGGCCAGAGCGCGGATCACAAGTAAGGTGACTATGCATATGTCCAGTCCCGGGCCCGTCGTTCACCTGGAGCTCCACACCGGTGATCACGCACGGGCGAGGGCGTTCTACGCGAAACTCTTGTGCTGGCGCCAGGAGCTGATCGAGGCCGGGTCCGGGTCCTGCCTCGCCCTCGGCCTGGGAGGCGGTTTCGGCGGCGGCATCGTCGAATGCGGCACCGTGCGCCCGCTATGGCTGCCCTACGTCCAGGTCGACCAGATCGAAGAGTCCACCGAACGCGCGCGCCAGCTCGGCGCCTCGGTGCTGCTGGCGCCGCGCGAGGGGCCGGCCGGATGGCGCAGTGTCATTTCGGCGCCGCAGTGCGGCGAGCTCGCTATCTGGCAGCCAAAACCATGACGACCGAGCCTGAACACGGGACGAAAGCCGCTCGCATGGCGCTGACCGCGAGTGAGGAGCGAGAGCTGCTCGAGGCCGCCCGGCGGAGCGACGACGACGCCTTCGGCCGGCTCGCCGGACCGTACCGCGGCGAGCTGCACGCCCACTGCTACCGGATGCTCGGCTCGGCCGCAGACGCAGAAGATGCACTGCAGGAGACGCTGCTGCGCGCCTGGCGCGCCCTGCCGCGCTTCGAGGGCCGGAGCTCCGTCCGTTCCTGGCTCTATAAGATCGCGACAAACGCGTGCCTCAGGGCGATCGAGCGGCGGCCCGGGCGAGTGCTTCCGGTTGACTACGCGCCCGCCGCCGACCCCCACGACAACTTCGCCGAGCCAGTGGCCGATGCGGTATGGCTCGAACCCTACCCGGATGAGCGGCTCGGGCTCGGCAGCGGCCTGGCCAGCCCGGAGGCCCGTTATGAGCAGCGCGAGGGCGTCGAGCTCGCCTTCATCGCGGCACTCCAGCACCTGCCCGCGCGACAGCGCGCCGTGCTGATACTCCGCGACGTACTCGGGTTCTCAGCCCGCGAAACCGCCACTGCGCTCGAAACCACACCAGTCTCGGTCGACAGCGCCCTGCAGCGCGCCCACAAGACAGTAGACAAACGACTGCCAGAGCGAAGCCAGCAGGCGACGCTGCGCTCACTGAACGACGGCGCGCTGAGACTCGTCGCGCAGCGCTACGTCACCGCCTGGGAGCGCAACGACGTCGACGCGGTCGTTGCCATGCTCGCCGAAGACGCGAAGCTGACGATGCCGCCCGTACCCACCTGGTACCGCGGCCGCGAACAGGTCGCCATCTACCTCGGCCGCGGGCCACTTGCAGGGACGAGCCACTGGCGCCTCATCCCCGCTCGCGCGAACGGGCAGCTCGCCTTCGGCCGCTACGCCTGGAACGACAAGACACAGACCTTCATGCCGCGCGCCATCGACGTGCTCACCCTGCACGGCGCGCAGATCCAGGAGATCACCGCCTTCCTCACCCCAGACGCCTTCCGCGGCTTTGACCTCCCCGCCATCCTCGATGAATCGGGAACCAACTCGTAGACGCGCCGCTCGCGAGCCAGCCGGCGCCATCCGCCTCTCACATCCGCTCGATGTCAGGTGTCAATGTGATGACGCCCGGGGCGGTGTGACCGGTGGTCGGCTCGCGGAAGCCGCAGACCCGGAACCCAACGGTCCGAGCCGGCGAGGGGACCGGAGGTTGATCACCAGCGCAGGCAAGGATCATGAACCCAGCTGTGAGCGTGCTGGCGCCATGAAGGCCCTGCAGGCCCTGGGGGACGGCGTTGGCGGGCTCGCCTTCTGCATGTCCGGCGGCCGCGGCTGGATTACGAGTCGCATGCCACCGGGCTGGACCGCAACGAGCTCGGCGCTCTCCTGGTCGCCGCCGGGCTCGGCCCGCCTGCCGAGCACGCGCTGATCTCGCTGCTGGCGCTCAACGGCCTGCGGGTGTCCGAGGCCGCCGGCGCGGACATCCAGGCGCTGGGCGTGGAGCGCGGTCACCGGACACTCGTGGTCACCCGCAAGGGCGGCAAGGTCGTGACGATCCCGCTCGCGCCGCGCACGGCCCGGGCGATCGACCTGGCCATCGGCGAGCGCACAGAAGGGCCGGTCTTCCTGGCCGCCGACGGGCTTGCCTGGACCGGCACGCTTACATCGTCGCCGCCTACGTCGCCGGAGCCGCCCGGTTGACCGGACGCGGTCGGCAGGCATCCGCCTGGCCAGGCCAAGCGGATGCCTGCCGATATCGCCGACCGTGACGCTAAAGCGGCTCACGAACCGCCGATCTGGCGCTGGGTCGGACCGGTCGGAATGGCGAGCAACGCGATCCCGAAGTGGTCATTCTGAGTCCGCTGGCGGGCGGGTTTCCCGGGCGGCTGTCAGCGGCAGGGTGGTTGCTGCAGTGCTGCGGCTGTGTGAGGGTAGCGGCCAAGGCGATGGCATCCGGTGATCTTGGCGGCCCGTGGCCGGGAGGGATGACGGTGCCTGATCGCCCGGCTGGCATCTGCCCGGACCCTGTGCCGCACGTCGCGGGTGCCCGAAGATGGCCGTCGCCGGATCCGGCCTGCGTGATCCGGTCCGGCCGATTGCCGGTGATGGCGCCCTGGGGGGCGAGGCCCGGCGCTCAGATCTTATTCTTCGATGGCCCCGCCGATGCGGCGCAGATGCCGCCGGAAGGTGTATGACGGGTCAGCGGCGCGGCGGGCCAGGTAGTCATCGAAAGCGGTCTGCTGGCGCAGTGTCTGGCCTTCCCGGATCCGGCGGGCCTGATCCCGCTCGGTCTGCCAGATCTGGTGCGCGGTGACCAGCACCTGCTCGGCGCGCTCTGCCGCGACGAACAACGCGCCGTCGTCATCGGCGAAGACGATGTCCCCGGCGCTGACCAGGTGCGACCCGAACCGCGCGGTGACCAGCGCCTCGGGCTCCCGCTCGTCCAGCCGCACCGGCCCGGCCGGGTAGCTGCCGTAGCTGAAGACCGGAGGGCCGATCGCGGCAAGTTCCGGCGTGTCGCGGTGCAGGCCCCACACCACCAGGCCCGCCACCCCGGCGGCCTCGGCCTCCAGTACCGCCAGGTCGCCGACGCAGGCCTCGTCCAGGCGGCCGCCGTTGTCGATGACCAGCACGTCGCCGGCTTCGGCCCGGCCGAATGCCTCCAGGAACACGTCCACGCTGCCGTAGTGCCGCACGGGCAGGACCCGCCCAGCGATCCGCGGCCGGCCACGACCGCCCGGATTCCCGAAGGGGCGGCCCGCAGCGGAACACCACAGCGCAAGCAGGCATCGGCCACCAGCGGAGTGGACAGATCCGCGAACGCCTCCGGCATGGCGACCTCCCCAGTCCAGTATCCGGTACCGCGGGCAGCGCGCGCGGGCGGGAAATGATCCTACTGCCGCCCGGGACAACGGCTATCTGTGCCAGCCAACGGCCGGAAGCCACTCCATGTGACTACCCGATCAGGAAGGCGCGACGAACTATCCGCCGTTCGGCGCGCTCACCGCAGCGTTCGTGACTGTCAGCTTGGGCACCCAGAACAGGCTGATCTGCGCTGCAACCGGTGCAGGTCGTGCCGCTTCTATCCGCCAGCCGGTGTTGTCAGTGCGGTGCCGTTACCAGGCCTGTCTCGTAGGCGGTGATGACGAGCTGTACCCGGTCCCTGGCGTCCAGCTTGGCCAGGAGCCGGGCCACGTGCGTTTTGGCGGTGCCTGCGGTGATGTACAGGGCGGCGGCGATCTCGGCGTTGGACATGCCGAGGCCTACCAGCCTGAGTACCTCGCGTTCGCGGTCGGTGATCTCGGTGAGCTCGCGGGGTTTGTGGCCTGCACGTGGCTGGCTGGCGAACTGCCCGATCAGGCGGCGGGTGACGCCCGGCGCGATGATGGCGTCGCCGGCCGCGACCACGCGGACCGCGGTCAGGATGTCGTCCAGCGCCATGTCCTTGACCAGGAACCCGCTCGCCCCGGCGCGTAGCGCGCCGTAGACGTAGTCATCGTCGTCGAACGTGGTGAGCACGAGCACGCGAGCGTGCGTGTCGTCGGCGGTGATCAGCTGGGTTGCCTCGATGCCGCCCATGCCCGGCATGCGGATGTCCATGATCACCACGTCGGGGCCGGTGTCCCTGGTGAGCTGGACCGCCTCGGCTCCGGTTCCGGCCTCGCCGGTCACGTCGATGCCGGGTGTCTGCTCGATCAGCCTGCGCAGGCCCGCTCGGATCAGCGGCTGGTCGTCGGCCAGGATGACCTGAATGGTCACCGGGCCGACGCCGGCGCGGGCAGGGGCAGCCGGGCGGTGACGCGGAAGCCGCCGCCGGGGCGCGGGCCGGCCGAGAAGTCGCCGCCGAGCAGCGCGGCGCGCTCCCGCATGCCCGTGATCCCGTAGCCGGTCCCGGCCGCGCTGCCGCCGCGCCCGCTGTCGGTGACCTCGATCGACAGCTGCCCGTCCCGCTGGTCGATCGCGACCTGGCACTGGCCCGTGCCGGCGTGGCGGACCACGTTGGTGACCGCCTCCTGGATGATGCGGAACGCCGACAGGTCGATGTCGGCCGGGAGCGGCTCCCGGCTGCCGTGCCAGTCCACGTCAACCTTGACCTGCACGCCCGCGTCCAGGGCCGTGGCGGCCAGCCGGTCGATGTCGGCCAGGCCGGGCGCCGGACCCAGCGGCGCCTGCCCCGGCCCGGGTTCCGGGTCGGCGCGCCGCAGCCCGGTCACCATCCGCCGCAGCCCGGACAGCGTCTCCCTGCTGGTGGCCTCGATGGCGGCCAGGGCGTCGCGCGCCTCGTCGGGACGGGCGTCGAAGACCCTGCGGCCCGATCCTGCCTGGATCGCGATGATGCCGATGCTGTGCGCCACCATGTCGTGCAGCTCGCGGGCGATCCGCAGCCGCTCCGCCATCGCGGCCTGGGCGGCTGCCTGGGCGCGGACCAGCTCGGCCCGGGCGTGTGCCTGCCGGATCGAGTTTCCGATGAGCCAGGCAATGATCGTGACGAGGGGCACGGCGATCGGGACAAGGGGTACGGCCGGCGCCACGATGCCGTCCCGGTGCATCCCCGGAGAGGGCACTCCCAGGAGCAGGATCAGCAGGCCGGCGCTGGCCATGGCTACGCCGGTTACCGAGACTCTGCGGGTGCGTGTTGCCGCTATGTAGCAGAACTCGATGCCCGCTGCGCAGGCGGCCACGATCTGCAGGGTGCTCGCCGGCACCGGTGACTTCAGCGCCATGGCGGCCACCGATCCGCCGAACAGCACGGCCAGCGCCGTGAGCGGCCTGCGGCGCAGCAGGAGCGCGGAAGCCAGCAGGGCGCAACCGAGCACCGGGAATGCCCACATGATCATAGGCGCCTCCAGCCTGCTAGGTCATGGCTCACGGCAGCGATCGTAGCCGCCTCGCGGGGCCGGGTCATCTGCCCGCGGGCATACGCCCGCAGGCAGACCGCGGCACCGTGCAGACGTGCCCGCAGACCGATGCGCCGCGCCCCCCGACTGCGGCACCTTCTTCCCATGAACGCCTCCTTTCCCCTTGCCATCCCAGATCACCTCTCGCGGAAACAGAACAGGAGCGCACCGTGAATGCACTCAACGTGCCAGGGCCGGACCGGCGCGGATCCCCGACCGCCTCGGCCGGCACGGCAGCCGCAGAGGCCGGGCTCACTGCCCCTGACGACGCCCAGGCGGCCACCGCCGCACCCGGCAGCAGCCTCATCGAGGCGGTCCTGGCGGCGTTCCAGACTCACCGGGTGGTCGCCATCGGCGACGCGCACGCGGGCCAGGAAGCCCACGACCTGCTGCTGACGATGCTCAGCGATCCCCGGCTATACGGGGCAGCCAGCGACATCATCGTCGAGTTCGGGAACGCCTTCTACCAGGACACCCTCGACAAGTTCATCCTCGCAGGCGAGCCCGTCAGCGAAGCCAGCCTGCGCCTGGTCTGGCGCGACACTACCCAGTCCCCGAACATCGTCGTCGACTCCCCGGTCTACGAGCAGGTCTACCGCAGGGTCCGGGCGGTCAACTGGACCCTGCCCGCGGACAAGAAGATCCGGGTGCTGGCCGGCGAACCGCCGTTCGACTGGTCCACGGTCACCAGCGCCAGCCAGATCCCCTTCCCGCAGCGGAACCTCTACCCGGCGTCGCTGGCCAGCCAGTCGCTGGCCAGCGGGCGCCGGGTGCTGCTGATCTACGGCGGCATGCACCTGCTCCACGCGCCCCACGGGCGGACCCTCACCAGGCTCATCGAGCAGGAGACCGGGGCCCGGGCCTACGTGATCGTGCCCCTGATACCGCTGGCCACCGATCCCGGCGGCGTGGTCCCCAGGCTCGCGGCCTGCCCCCGCGGCACCGTCATCCCGACCGCGGGCACCTGGCTCGGACAGGTCAGCGCCGGTGACATCCTGCCCGGCGCGACGGCATCGGTGAACGGGCAGGCCCCCAAGTTCGTCAATTCCTGGTGCGGCATGACGTTCGGGCAGCTGGCGGACGCCGGGCTGTACGCCGGCCAGGCCGCGGATCTGACGGCGGCATGGCCGGACCCGGCCATCTACCTCGACCCCGTGTACTGGGCCGAACTCGAGCGCCGCAACGCCATCCAGGCCAAGAGCACCCGCCCGCCCCTGGACACCTTCCGGGAGCAGCGCCCGCCCGCCTACCCGCTGCCCCAGGCCGGGCCGCCTGCTAACGAGCGGATGACACATGAACGCGACTATCGAGATTGACGGACTGCGCAAGCGGTTCGGCCCGGTGCAGGCCCTGGACGGGATGACGTTCACGGTCCAGCCCGGCCACGTGACCGGCTTCGTCGGGCCGAATGGCGCCGGCAAATCGACCACCGTACGCGTCATCGTGGGCCTGGACGCCCCCGACGCGGGCACCGCCACCATCGGCGGCCGCCCGTACCACTCGCTGCAGAACCCGCTGACTCACGTCGGGTCGCTGCTGGACGCGGGCGCGCTGCAGCCGGGCCGCAGCGCGCGCAACCACCTGCTGTGGCTGGCCCACTCCCAGGGCCTCAAGGCCGGCCGGGTCGATGCGGTGATCGCGCTGGCTGGCCTGGAGCCCGCCGCGCGGCGCAAGGCCGGCGGGTACTCCCTCGGCATGCGGCAGCGGCTGGGCATCGCCGCGGCGCTGCTCGGCGACCCGCCGGTGCTGATCTTCGACGAGCCGTACAACGGCATGGACCCCGAGGGCATCGTCTGGATGAAGGGCTTCCTGCGATCGCTGGCGGCGCAGGGCCGCGCGGTCCTGGTGTCCAGCCACCTGATGAGCGAACTGGAGGACACCGCCGGCCACCTGGTCATCGTCGGCCGCGGCCGGGTGATCGCCGACACCTCCGTCGCCGACCTGATCGCCGCCGCCTCCGGCGACCGCATCACCGTCCGTACCACCGCCCGCGCACAGGCCATGACGGCGCTAGCCAACGCGGGGGCTGAGGTCGCCACCACAGGACCCGACACGCTCACCATTTCAAATCTTTCAGCAGAAAAAGCGGTAGCCGTTCTCACCGCACCGGCTGTCCCCTTCAGCGAGGTCACCGCCCACCGGGCCACCCTCGAGCAGGCCTACATGGAGCTAACGCACGCGTCGGTTGAGTTCCGCGCCGAGGAGACGTCATGACGGCACGTGCCATGACACCGTACCGCTCCCAGGCGGCCGCGGGGCGCGAGAGTTTCTGGCACCTCGTGCATGCCGAGTGGACTAAGTTCCGCACTGTCCGCGGCTGGATGATCGCGATGATCGTCGCGGTCATGGCGATCACCGCCTTCGTGTTCCTCGCCAGTAACGTCAGCAGTTCGTGCAGCGGGTCCGCCTGTCCGGCGCAGCCGACCGGGCCTGGCGGTGAGCCGGTCCAGGACGCGTTCTACTTCGCGCACCAGCCGCTGACCGGCAACGGCACGATCACCGTGCAGATGACGTCGCTGGTCGGCCAGGTCGCCGTCGGCCCGTCCCAGACGGTGCCCGGCCTGCAGCCGTGGTCCAAGGCCGGGATCATCATCAAGCAGAACACGTCGCAGGGCTCGGCCTACGCGGCGATGATGACCACCGGGTCCCACGGCGTGCGGATGCAATGGGACTACGTCAACGACACGCCCGGCCTGACCGGCAGCGTATCCGCGGCCTCGCCGCGCTGGCTGCGGCTGGTCCGCGACGGCGCCACGATCACCGGGTACGACTCCGCCGACGGCACCCACTGGACGCTGGCCGGCACCGCGACCCTCCCCGGGCTGACCTCCACCGTGCAAGCCGGGCTGTTCGCCGCCGCCCCGAGCAACGGCAACACCGCCACGGCCACGGGTATCTTCCGCCACATCGGGCTCTCCTGGACCGCTGCCAGGTGGACGGGCACCAACGTGGGCGGCTCCGGCCCGAACGGCGTGCCACAGCCCGGCACGCTCCGCCAGAGCGCCGGCACGATCACCGTGACCGGTTCCGGCGACATCACTCCCCTCGCCGGGGACGGGAGTGTTCTCTCTCTCCAGAGGGCGCTGGCCGGGACGCCCATCGGGCTGATTCCGTTGATCGTGGTGGGCGCGATGTTCATCACCGCCGAGTACCGGCGCGGGCTGATCCGCGTCTCGCTGACCGCCTCACCCCGCCGTGGCCGGCTGCTGGCGGCCAAGGCCGTGGTGATCGGCGCGGTCAGTTTCGTCACCGGGCTGTTCGCCGCCGCCCTCGCGGTCGCCGTCGGCGCGCGCATCCTCGCCGGGACCGGCGTCCCGCTCTGGCCGGTTCCGGCGCTCAGCCTGGCACGGATGCTCGTCGGCACCGGGGCGCTGCTCGCCGTGGCCGCGGTGCTCGCGCTCGCCGTCGGCACCGCCGCGCGGCGCAGCGCGACGGCGGTCGCCGCCGCCATCGTGGTGATCTTCGTCCCGTATCTGCTCGTCCTGGTCCCGCCCCTGCTCCCCGGGCACGTCGGGCGAGGCGGGTTCGGCGGGGGTGGGCTCTCTCTGGTCGCGCGCGAGTGGCTGCTGCGGATCACCCCGGCCGCCGGCTTCTCCGTCCAGCAGGTGGTCCCCCAGTTTTCGCAGGTCGCCGGCGCCAGCTACAGCCCGAATTGGGGGTACTACCCGCTCGCACCGTGGACCGGGTTCGCGGTGGAGTGCGCGTGGGCCGCCGTCGCGCTCGCGCTGGCCTTCTACCTGCTGCGCAGGAGGGACGCATGAGCCTCACGGCCCGGGTCTCTCTGCCGCCTCATCCGCTGGTCCAGGCCCTGCACGCCGAGTGGACCAAACTCCGCACCGTGGCCGGCCCGGTCTGGCTGCTGGCCGGAGTCGTCGCGCTGACCGTCACCGTGGCGGCGGCGGCGGCCGGCGCGGCCCAGTGCCAGTCAGCCACGTGCGGGATCGACCCCGCGAAGGTCAGCTTCACCGGGATTTACCCGGGCCAGGCGGCGGCCGCCGTCGCCGGGGTGCTGGCCATCGGCAACGAATACAGCACCGGGATGATCACGCCGTCGCTCACCGCAGTGCCCCGGCGGCTGACGTGGTTCTTCGCCAAGGCCGGGGTGCTCACCGCCCCGGTGCTCATCGCCTCAGCGCTGGCGGTGGCCGGTTCCGCGCTCGCCGGGTTGCTGATCCTCCCCGGCCGCGGGTTCACTCCCGCGCACGGGTACGCGTCCCTCACCGCGGGCGCCGACCTCCGGGCCGCCGCCGGCGCGGTCGTGTACCTGACGCTCATCGCCCTGCTCAGCCTCGGCGTCGCCGCTGCCGTACGCGACTCCGCGGTGGCCATCGGCCTGGTGCTCGGCCTGCTGTACCTGTTCCCGATCATCGCGTCCCTCGTCTCCGACGCGACCCTCGCCCGGCGCCTGCAGCAGATCGGCCCCCTGTCCGCCGGCCTGGACGTCCAGGCCACGACCGGGGTGAACAGCCTGCCGCTCACCCCGTGGCAGGGCCTCGGCGTCGTCGCCCTCTGGACCGCCGGCGCCCTCCTCCTCGGCGCACTTGCCTTGAAATTCCGCGATGCATGACGCCTTATACGAACCTGACCTGCGATTCACCGAGCAGGCAAGGGACAACTGAGACCAGAGCGCCACAGAATAGGTTGATCGGTTTTACCCACCTAGGCCCGAGTGGCTGGGTGACCACGAGCGCCTATTCGATATGCGCGCTCGCTCAGAAGCAACATTGCTGGAGCGCCCGCTCAGTTGATCACTAGGAGCATGCATGGGCATGCGCTTCCAGACATGACTATGCGGCGGCGAGCACGCACTATTTTCGGCAGATCCGGGGGCCGCTGCCGGTCTCCCCCGGTGGTCGCGGGCAGGCACTGGCGGAGTCCCGCGCGTAGTTCCGCCGGGTAGTTTCGTGTCACGGTCAGCCAGGCCTTGCCGTCGGCCGGCCTCAGACGGCCCGGCATTAGCCTCGCCATGGCTGCCGCTCTCCCCCGCAACCGGCGCTGACTGGCACGTGGCGCCGGTCTGAGCCCAATGCCATGTACTTGAGCGTGATCAGTGTTCGTGACGGTGTTCTGGTTGAGGCTGATCGTCTGCGGTTGCGGTTGCGGTTGCGGAGCGTGACGGGCATGGGTGCGACCCGGCTGTCGCTCCGGGCGGGCGGCCGGTTCCACGTCCGGCGTTTCGGGCAGGGATCAGAGCCGGTTACGGCGCGGTGACGGTCAGGCCGCTGCCGGGCTGCAGATGTCGACCTGGGCGATCGCGGTACGCGTGGTGATGTCGCGTCCGGCGCTGGCGAAGGCCTGGCGGGTTTTGGTTTTGCGGTCGCGGTGCCGGCTGCGGTCGATGACGATCCGGCGTCTGCCGAGGGCGCGCAGGGTATCGCGGCGGGCGGCCTCGGCCATCGGGGCGGGCAGGCTCGCGGTGGCGGCGCCAGAGCGGATGCTGGCCAGGCGCAGGCGGCGGCGAGCTGGCCGACCGGGTAGGCGGCGTGGTCGTGCAGGTCGGTGATGAGGCAGAACATCTCGCCGTTGTCCTGGCCGTCCACATCCACGAGGTATTCGATGACGCGGACCCTTCAGGCACCAGCGGCCGCCGGCCTACAGGTTGAGCTATGCCGCACTTATTTGCGCGGCGGGAGGATGCGGCCGCCACTGGATGGGATCGAGAAGGGACGCACGCACACGACCGAGCTCGGGCTCTTACCGGGCCGGCGGACCGTATCCGCCGCCGCCCGGTGTCTCGATTACGAACAGGTCTCCGGCGGCTACGGTCACGGAATCGCATCCGCGCATCGGAGTGATCGAGCCGTCGGGATGCTCGACCCAGTGCCGCCCGAGGGCGCCCGGTTCCCCGCCCGCCATCCCGTACGGCGGGACGCGGCGGTGGCTGCTCAGCGTGGTGACGGTCATCGGCTCCAGGAAGCGGAGTTCGCGGCGGCCGCCGTCGCCACCGGGCCAGCGCCCTGCTCCTCCGCTGCCGTGCCGGATCGCGTACCGCTCCAGCCGGACCGGATAACGCCATTCCAGCACCTCGGGGTCGGTGAGCCGGGAGTTGGTCATATGGGTCTGCACGACATCAGTGCCGGCGAAGCCGGGTCCTGCGCCCGATCCGCTGGCCACTGTCTCGTAGTACTGGTAGCGCTCGTTGCCAATGGTGACGTTGTTCATCGTGCCCGAGCCTTCCGCCATGACGCCCAGCGCCGCGTACAGGGCCCCGGTGATCGCTTGCGAGGTCTCCACGTTCCCGGCCGCCACCGCCGCGGGGTACTCCGGCGCCAGCATGCATCCCGGCGGGATGATCACACGGACCGGCTTGAGGCAGCCAGAGTTGAGCGGGATGTCATCGGCCACCAGGGTACGGAACACATACAGCACGGCCGCCATGGCCACCGACGACGGCGCGTTGAAATTGCCTGGCAGCTGCGCCGAGGTGCCGGTGAAGTCGACCTCCGCGGTGCGGGCCGCGCGGTCCACCCGGACCGCGACCTGGATGACCGCTTCGTTGTCGAGCGCGTAGGCGTACTCGCCGTCGCTCAGCGCGGTGATGACGCGGCGCACGGCTTCCTCGGCGTTGTCCTGGACGTGCCCCATGTAGGCCCGCACCACGTCCAGCCCGAAGTGCCCGGTCATCCGCCTGAGTTCCTGCACCCCCTTCTCGTTGGCGGCGATCTGCGCCCGCAGGTCGGCCAGGTTCACCTCCGGGTTGCGGGACGGCCAGGGCGCGGAGCGGAGCAGGTCCAGGGTCTGCGCTTCCCGCAGCACCCCGCCGCGCACCAGCAGCCAGTTATCGATGAGCACCCCTTCTTCCTCAACCCGGGTGCTGAACGCAGGCATCGATCCCGGCGTGATGCCCCCGACCTCCGCGTGATGCCCGCGGGATGCCACGTAGAAGAGAATCTCGCGGCCACCGCCATCGAACACGGGGGTGACCACGGTGATGTCCGGCAGATGCGTCCCGCCGTGGTAAGGATCGTTGAGCACGTATACGTCACCGGGCCGCATCCGGCCCGCATTACGCTGCACGACGATCTTGATGCTCTCTCCCATCGAGCCCAGGTGCACCGGAATGTGCGGGGCGTTGGCGATGAGGCCCCCGTCAGCGTCGAAGATGGCGCAGGAGAAGTCCAGCCGCTCCTTGATGTTGACCGAGTGCGCGGTACTGCGCAGCCGCACCCCCATCTGCTCGGCGACTGACATGAACAGGTTGTTGAAGATCTTGAGCATGACCGGATCCACCGTGGTCCCGGCTAGGCGCCGCTCCGGCCGGGCCGCCACGCGGGTGAGCAGCAGGTCGCCGAGCCCGGTCAGCTCCGCCCGCCAGCCCGGCTCGGTCACCGTGGTCGCGAAGTCCTCCACGATCAGCGCTGGCCCGTCCACCCGCTGACCGGGCCGCAGGTCCCGGCGGCGGACCAGCGGCACGTCCGCCCGCGCGCCCGCCGCATACATCGCCACTGTGGCCCCCGCGCCGTCCGCCTGCCCCGGCCCGGGCGGCCGGCCCGGCGGCTGCGCGGCCAGCGCCGCGGACGCGGCGACCAGCTCGACTGACACTGCCTCCACAAGGATCGTCTTGCCGCGCATGAGGAACGAGAAGTGCTGCCGGTATGCCTGCTCGAAACTGGCGACCATCTCGGCGACGCCGCCGAGCGGGACCGGCAGCGCGGTATCGGTGCCGTCGTACCGCAGGTGAGCCCGCCGCGCCGACCGGGCGCGGTCGGGCCCGATGCCTTGCTGAGCCAGCTCGGCAAGCGCGTCGGCTTCCAGGCGGCCGGCCACCCGGTCCAGTTCCGGGAGCAGCCGGTCGGCGAGCGGTGCCTCCACCGCGCTCTCGCGCATCGCGGTCACGTCCGCCAGTCCCATCCCGTAGGCGGACAGCACCCCGGCCAGCGGGTGGATGAGCACCCGGGTGATGCCGAGCGAATCGGCCACCGCGCAGGCGTGCTGGCCGCCCGCCCCGCCGAACGTCGCCAGCACGTACCGGGTCACGTCATAGCCGCGCTGCACCGAGATTTTCTTGATCGCGTTCGCCATGTTCGCCACCGCGATCTCCAGGAAGCCGGCGGCGACCAGCTCGGGTGAGGGGGACGGGCCGGGCCCGGCGGCTGGCCGCCCGGATTGCCGCGAGAGCGAGGGGCCGCCGGTCGCTTCCCCGATCTGCTGCGCCAGCGCGGCGAACCGTTCCCGCACGATCCCGGCATCCAGGGGCTGGTCACCGCTCTCGCCGAACACGCTCGGGAAGTGCGCTGGCTGGATCCGGCCCAGCATGATGTTGGCGTCGGTGACCGTCAGCGGGCCTCCGCGCCGGTAGGCCGCCGGGCCGGGGTCCGCCCCGGCCGAGTCCGGGCCGACCCGGTACCGGCTTCCGTCGAAGTGCAGGACCGACCCGCCGCCAGCGGCAACCGTGTGGATGCTCAGCATCGGCGCCCGCATCCGCACCCCCGCCACCTGCGTCTCGTACTGCCGCTCGAACTCGCCGGCGTAATGGGACACGTCGGTCGAGGTGCCGCCCATGTCGAACCCGATCACCTTGTCAAAGCCCGCTGCCTGCGCGGTACGGGCCATGCCGACGATGCCGCCGGCCGGCCCGGACAGGATGGAGTCCTTGCCGCGGAACAGGCGGGCGTCGGTGAGGCCGCCGCTGGACTGCATGAACTGCAGCCGGACGCCGCCCAGCTCGCTGGCGACCTGATCGACGTAGCGGGCGAGGATGGGCGAGAGGTAGGCGTCCACCAGTGTGGTGTCGCCGCGCGATACCAGCTTCATCAGCGGGGTGGTCGCATGCGACAGTGACACCTGCGCGAACCCGACCTGGCGGGCTATCTCGCCGATCCGGGCCTCGTGCGCCGGGTACCGGTAGCCGTGCATGCACACCACCGCCGCCGACCGGAAGCCCTCGTCATAAGCGGACCGCAGGTCGCACGCCACAGCGTCCTCGTCCAGGGCGGTGATGACCTCGCCATGGGCCCCGATCCGCTCAGTGGCCTCGATCACCCGCGAGTACACCATCTCCGGGCGGACGATCTGCCGGTCGAAGATCCTCGGCCGGTCCTGGTAGGCGATCCGCAGCGCGTCCCCGAATCCGCGGGTGATGACCAGGACTGTCGGCTCGCCCTTGCGTTCCAGGAGCGCATTGGTCGCGACCGTGGTGCCAAGACGTACCACAGAGATCAGTCCGGCCGGAAGGGGAGCGTCTTCCGCCACGCCGAGCAGACGCCGGATGCCCGCGACGGCGGGGTCGGCGTACCGGCCCGGGTCCTCGGACAGCAGCTTGCAGACGGCAAGCGTATCGTCCGGGCGGCACGCGACTACATCGGTGAACGTGCCGCCACGGTCGATCCAGAACTCCCAGCCGCGGTCCACGCCTGCCCTTCCCCGCCGACTGCCTGCCCGCAGCTGACCAGCGGGATCATTCCCCCTGCCAGGCCGGCCAGCGGCGTACCCATTATCCGGGGCGACCCTTAGCCAGCAGGTGTCATGACCTGTCGTGACCGAAGTCGGACCAGACCACGTCCAACGCACGGTGGCGCCGGACGGGCGGGTTGCCCAGAATCTATTTCACCATCCTGGCCGTGCTCTCATCGGCTACTTCACTCGAGCCCAGTAGGCCCGCAGAGCACTCAGTTGACCCAGACATCGCCTGCGGGCCCGGCCCACGGGCGCGTCGAGGAACATCACATCAGGATCAGGCCGCAGGGGGGAACCCTCCCCTTGTGGTACCAGCCGAGCCGAGATGTCCTTAAGGGAATGGGACATCCATTCCCAGACACCGGAGACCCCGCCATGAAACTCGCAGCCAGCGCTGGCCGGCGCGCCTCGAATCGGAGTGCCGCAGCCTCGCGCACGGGAACTGACGAGCCGCTTCTCCTGCTCGCGCCTCCAACCGGAACACCAGGAAGGCCACCCAAGATGAACATTTCCCTGCGGCGCGCAGCCGCCGCCTCCGCCGTGAGCCTGCTGGCTCTGCTGCCCCTGGCCAGCTCCGCCAGCGCTGCTGCCACCCATCCCCAGCAGCGCCAGCTCGCCGTGACCACGCTGTCTAACTTCAAGGTGGTGCTGACGGCCACCCGCAAGCAGACGGATCTTGCGACCGTGACTGCGGCCGGCTACCGGAGTACCTCGCATGGCTGGAAGCTGATCGCGACGAAGCGGATCGGCGGGGCCGGCCAGTGGTTCTGGTACTCGGTGGGCGTCTGCAGCTTCACGGTGACCCAGTTCAAGCCGACACCGCCGCCCGGCTCGCCCAGCATGGAGCCCTGGGACTCGATGACAGTGAGCCTGTCGGCGGATCCGGCGATCGGATGCGTGCCGCCCTACACCAAGCACTGGAGGTGAGAAGGTCCAGCCCACGCCAAGAAGGCTGCGCCGAAGCTCTTCCGTTTCGCGAGAGGACCCGCGACCCGCTGAAGTTGGCCGCGATACCAGAGGTCATCGGGAGATATCGAGGCGGCGGATGTGACCGACTCGCCGGCCTTGCCGGAAACGGGCCCGGGTTCCTTGTGACCCGTTGAGATGCCAGGCAGCCGGCCTGGATGAGGTTGACTCGAATGCCTCGGCCAGTCGCTGGCACTCAGAAGCTCCCAGCGGTTCACGCTGGACTCATCGCCTTGCGGGGCTAGCCGCCACCCCGGAGCATCCCGCAGGGCCGAAGGCAGGAGATGCTCGCGGAGCGGCCTGGAGTGCGGGGCTGGCGGGACGCGGTGCCTGGCGGGCTGGGCGGGGGGCGTGATACTCCTGGCATGGTGATCTTCGATGATCTCGAGGCCGAGCAGGACAGGCTGGAGAACATCCTGGGCGGCCTGGATGAGGCGCAGTGGGCGTCCCCGTCGGGGGCGGCCGGGTGGACGGTCGCCGATGTCGTGCTCCACCTTGCCCAGACCGAGGAGGCGGTGGCCGCCAGCATCGCCGGCGCCAGCCCGGGCGTCCTCACGGTATCGGGGACCGCGCTGGATCAGGTCATGGACCAGCTGGTACAGGCGGAACGGACGGCGCCCGCGTCGGTCTTCCGGCGGTGGCGCGAGGCCCGGCTCGCCGCGGTGACAGCGCTGCGCGCAGCCGACCCGCAACGGCCCCTGCCATGGGTGGACGCACCGCTGAAGCCGGCCACCCTGGCGACCACGCGGCTGGCTGAGCACTGGTCGCACGGCCTGGATATCACCGGGCCTCTGGGCATCAGCTTCCCTGATACGGCGCGGCTGTCCCACATCGCCTGGCTGGCGCATCGCTCACTGCCCTATTCCCTCGTCCTGGCCGGGGAACAGCCGCAGGAGGTGTTCTGCGAGCTGACGGCGCCCGATGGCACGGCCCGGTGGCGGTACGGGCCGCCCGGCGCCGATTCTGCGATCACCGGCCCGGCGGGAGCGTTCTGCCGGGTAGCCGCGCAGCGGCTCCCGCCAGGCAAGTCCGGACTGCGCGCCACCGGCCCGCACGGGACCACAGCGCTGCACGCCCTGCGCACCTACGCCGCCTGACCGTGCCCTGCAACGCCAGCAAAGGACCGCAGAGCGCCCTCGCGCTCCGCGGGTACGGCGGGCAGCCAGGTGCCCCGGTCACCTAGCTCGGCACGCGCCCACCGCGGCAAGAGCGCGCATGCCGGGGGCGGGCGATCATGCAACTCGGCTCGGTCTGGCAGGCGTCGACGGATCGAGATTGAACAGCAGTGGTGCGCGGCCGCTTGGCGCGGTCGGTCGGGCCGGGCTTAGGCCAGAATCCGTGGCTGGTCACCTGACAGTAGGCGCGCTGCTCCTTGCCGCGTGCCTGGCAGGCCCAGATCATGCGGGAGAAGTACCGGACGCTGTCGCGGACCTGGACGCGGTACAGCGTTACGTCGCCGGGGTGGGCGTAGTAGGGGCATTCGTACGCCGGATGGGTAGCCGACGGGCCTCGATCTTGCCGGTGGCGTAAGCGCTCCGCTGACCCCAGCGCGCCCAGGTGAGGTGCGTCGCGATCGGTGCGCCGCCCTCGCCGACGTAGCCGGCGATCGAGTCGAAGCAGGAGGTGTAGGTCTCCGAATCCGGCAGAGCAGGCGAAGGAGCCACGAACCGTGAGCCTGGCGGATGTGCCTGTTCAGCCAGGCAGCAGGTTACGGTCCCCGCGCCAGGTTTTGGAGCGGTACAGGCCCGTGTGGGTGCGCGCCGCCGACGCGCGCATGTCGCCTGTCAGTCCTGCTGACCTGTGGCCTCGGCTTCCTCTGCATCGGGTCCGTAGCCGGCGCTGGTCAGCATCCGGCGCAGGTCGACTACCGTCTGGGTGTCGATGTCCTTGTGTGCGGGGACGTTGAAGAATTCGGTCTCAGCCCCGACTGTAACGGCAACCATGTCATCGTGGTGCTCCACGACCGAGCCGATCGCCTCGAGCAAGGAGACCACGGCGTGCCACTCGATGTTGTGGCTCACGGGGTGCTGGAAGATCTGGCGCAGCGTGTTGCGGTGATGGTTGCTGAGGTGCGCGGGCTCTGGCGTCGATGACATCCGGGCTCCTCTCTGCCCCAGCCACGATAGCCCGGAGCCGGGATGACCACCGGGCCGGGCCCGACTGGGGGACGTGGGCGTGCTGCGGAGGACGTGACGGAGTACTCGCCCGGCCGGTCCGCGCCGTTCATGGTCTTCGCTGCGCCCGTTCACCTGGGGTAACGGGCGGCAGCCAGACGCGGTGGGTCGGCCAGCCTCTGCCGCGGCCGGCTGTGGCGCTGACACAGGTCCGTGCTATCCAGTCGCAGCGCGCAGTTGCGCGCCTTCGCGGCCGTGCGGAGTATGTCCTGCGCTGCCGCCGACAGGCCCAACGTGTCCAGCGCGAGGAAACGCGTGTCGCCGGGCTGCAGGTGAGCGAAGTCCTTGTTCACGCTTCTGCCGTGCCGGTGCTCGGTATCCCGCCAGCCGCGCTGACGGTGACCGGGTACCAGATGATGAGCCGCACCTGCGGGTGCGGGCAGGTCACGACCGCGCCGGCCCCGGCGGGGGTAACCGGGGGCCCGGTCTGCTACGGGCCGGACGTGACCGATGCGGCAACGCTGCTGGCGAGCACAGACGTGATCGGAGCCGGGCGGGCTGCGGACCTGATGGGCGCGCTGCTGAAGGCACCGGTCTCCGCGGGGTTCGTGTCGCGGTGCCTGGTCCGCTCGACGCGGCGTTAGTCACCGCCGGGTTCGAGGACGCGCTGAGTGATCCGGCGGCGCTCTCCCTGGCTGGAACCTGGTACTGGGGACCCACCCCGCAGATACTTCGAGTACACGCCAACAATGAACTGTCCCTGACCTCGCTTGCGACGGACGAGGCGCCTGCCCGATTCCCGACGGCGGAGGGAACCTGGACCGGCAGCAACGGCTACCACGCCGGCGAGACGCTTCATGTCGTGACTCGGCCGGATGGCACCCTCAGTCACCTCAGTGTTGGCGCGCTCGTCTATACGCGCGAGCCGTATGACGATTCCGCGCCTATTCCCGGTGGCGTAGATTCAGAGGGCTGGCGTTCTGGCTGAATCATCGATAGAGCTCAGCTCAAACCGGCGAATGGCCTTCTCCGCCTGGCGTGCATACCCGCAATCTTGCGCGGCGCGGCCGGCCGCGGTCAGCGTGACGGACCGGTCCGGGCGGGACTCGCCCAGGCGGTGCCGCTCCAGGTAGCCGGCGGCCATGGCCGCGGCTTCCTTCGAGACGCCCGACAGCGCCGGCAGGTCGCGGGCGCGCAGGGCCTCGCGCAGCGAGCTCACCGCTGCCGTGAGGTGCTCGTTGAGAAGTGCGGGCATCGAATGGCCCATGACTGATCGTCAGCATCACCCGGGTTCGGCGCGCCGGGAGGCAGGGTCAGTCGCTCGCGTGCAGGGCTTCCTGGATGGCGGAGAGTATCGCCGCGCCGGCGAGGCCGACTAGCGCCCCGGCGATGAACGTCTTGTTGTCATGGTTCGCCTGTCCGGCGGGGTTGATGCCGACCGCTGCCCGGCCCGGCGAATCAACGGTGGTCAGATCCTCCTGCCAGCTGGCGGTGCGGTTGTTGACCGCCGCAGTTGGGAACGAGGACCAGTCATAGCTCGCGGCTGACGGGATGTCGTACCCGACCAGGAAGATCGGTGTCCCGGGACCCCGGTAGATGAATTCCGGGATCGCAGCCGACGCGGTGATGCCGTTGTAGGCGACGCCGAAACTGCGGGCCTTCACAAAGAAATCGACAGTCGCCTTCCCAGGCGAGCCGCCAACAGAACTGAAGGCCAGTGTCATGCCCCACTCAGATCCTGGCAACGGCCCTGGAACGGTCAGGCAGAAAGGGGCAGGGCAATCCCGGAAGGCAGTCCCGAGGGCCGGGGCCACTACCAGGGCCGCCGGCGGACCCGCAGGCGGGGCCGTAGTACCGGCAGGCAGCTCAACCGAGATCTTCATCTCAGCTATGGCTGGAGATACCTGGACGACGGTGAGACCGATAAGCGCAATGGGAAATCTAGTTTCTAAACCCAGGCGAGAATAAGGAGGCGTGCGAACATCGGTCACTGCTGACGGATAGAAAATGATAACCAACAGAAATAGCAGCAGGCCGAGGACGGCCAGGACGAGCGGCGTCAGAATCTTCTTCCCGCTCGATCGCTTGTGCTTGGCCGGCAACAGCGGCGCGTCCTCCGGTGGCCTGGGAGGCGGGCTCCCGGCTAACGGGCTCTCAGGTTCCGGGACCTGAGAGGTGGGCATGCCTGACATCTGGCTCTCCCGTCATGCGCCCGGCCTGTCGCTGAATCAACGACCGTTGACCGCCGGGGCCATGTCCAGATTCAATCGTCCAGCGATGAGCGCTCGCGGGCAAGCGAGCGTGATGGGAGCAGATCATGAGCATCGCTTACCTGGCCCGGGCCGGGCAGCATCAGCAGCTTGAGGCCCGCTGCCGATGCGGCGCTCGCGCAACTGGGCAACCACCTGCGCCAGCAGGTCCTCGGCGCCATCGAAGTAATAGAGCAGGACCTTGTGCGTGGTGCCGGCCGCCCGCGCCGCCCGCCGGAGCGAGAAGTCCACCAGTCCGTTAGCCGCGAGATCGTCGGTGACGCGCTCCAGCTGCGCCTGACCCCGAACGCCAACTTGCCCAGGGGCCGCCTGCTCCATTCCGAGCTCGAGCGCCGTTCCCCCGCTGCCGTAGAGGGCCCCCTGGTGTACGAGCGCAGCGGGCCTGGTGATGGATGGGGATCGGTGGATTTCACCGAGCTAGCCTGGCGAACTTGGTTGACTCGGCGGCGGCACGCCAACAGCGATAGCACTCCGGCGGGGCCAGTGGGCCAGGGCCGCTGCGGAACTTGCCGGTAGGTCAGCAGCGTGGCGGACCGGTCATGCACCTATCGGCAAGATAACCACAACCTATCCGGCAGATCAACCACACAATACTCGGCAGATCAACCACAGACAGGGTAGGCTTGCGGGGTGCAACCGGCAACCGGCCTCATCCCCCGTCATGCGCAGACGGCCGTCACCGCCGCCCTGTCCGACACCCGCGTCGTAGTCATCAACGGAGCGCGGCAGACAGGCAAGAGCACCCTTGCCCGGCTCGTAATGGCCGACTTCCCCGGCTCGGAGTTGCGCTTCCTCGACGAGGCACCGGTCCGCTCGGCCGCGCTGGCAGATCCGGCCCTCTTCGTCCGCCACAGCGGCCTCCTCGTCATCGACGAGGTACAGCGCGCACCAGATCTGTTCCTGGCTATCAAGCACGAGGTCGACACCGATCCGCGTCCGGGCCGGTTCCTGCTCACCGGATCGGCCAGGCTCACCGGGTTACGCGATATCCCCGACCTGCTGCCCGGCCGCTCGGAAACCATCGAGCTATACCCCCTGTCCCAGGGCGAGATAGACCGCTGCCCTGACGGCTTCGTCGACGCCGTACTTCAGCACGGCGTCTCCCTGCGCGTGCCCACCTCGGGCCTGCGACGTGACGACTATCTCGAGCGGGCACTGCGCGGCGGCTACCCCGAGGCGGTCCGGCGCACCGATACCGGCCGTCGAGCCCGCTTCTTCGAGTCCTACATATCCGATCTGGTCAACCGCAACGTCCGTCAGCTAACCGACATTGAGCGGCCCACCGACATGCGCCGCCTAGTCAACCTGGTCGCTGCCTCGACCGGCTCGCTCGCCATCCCGGCGTCCATGGCCAGCCGACTGCAAGTTCCGGCCAGCACGGTCAAGCGTTACCTGGACCTGCTCGACCTGCTGTTCGTCACACGCCGCATCCCCGCCTGGTCCAGCAACCTCGCCACCAGGGCCGTCGCCACGCCAAAACTGACCCTGACCGACTCCGGACTCGCAGCCCACCTCACCGGAATGAGCCTGCGCCGCGCCCGGCATCCCGCCGCCCCCGTCGGACCGCTCATCGAAACCTTCGTACTCGGCGAACTGGCCCGCCAGCTCTCCCTCGCCGATCAGCCCGTACGGCTTTACCACTATCGTGACCGAGACAACTACGAGGTAGACGCAGTACTCGAGGCGCCATCAGGGGAAGTCATCGCCTGCGAGGTCAAAGCCGCGGAAACCGTCCGGTCCGAGGACTTCCGCGGCATCCGGCGCCTCGCCCGGCGACTCGGCGACCAGCTCATCGCCGGAATCGTGCTCTACGCCGGGGGCCAGGCGCTCCCATTCGGAGAACGGCTCCGCGCCTGGCCAATCTCAGCTCTGTGGACACTCAGTCCTGACGCAACGGCCACATGAGACCACAGTCCCTCGGCCCGACGGCGCCATGGCGCCGGGAGCGCAGCCCAGGACGATGATCAGGTGCGGAGCCACGGCCGTCTCGTCCAGGACCAACTGGTCGGCGTCACTGCGCGGAACCCTGCCATAGCTCCCGGCCCGTGGCCGGGTCAAGGCCGATCAGCCGGCCCGCGGTGCTCGCGGCGAGCTGCGCAGGTGACTTGACGAAGGCAGCGCCGCCGGGGCGGTTCCGGCTCCGAGGCCGGCAACCCTTCAAAGAAGCTCATGCCGCTAGCTCTACCGCATCGCTGGTGACAGCACGGTCACAAGGGCCGGTGAGCTAGCCGCGCGGATCACGCCGGTGGCGCGGAAAAGGCCTCAAGCCATGCGCGTGCGGGTGGCGTGATCCTCCTGACGCTGGGACAATCATGCGATGAGTCCGCGAAGCCGAGGCCGCCCGCCCGGCCGCGGCCGGCGCCGCCAGCCGGCCCGGCGCTCGGCAGGAAGCCGCGGCGGGCCGCCCGGCTTTGTGCCACGGCCCCAGGATGAATCGATGCTGGAGGCCGGGGAGGCGACCGACTGCTGGTTCGATGAGCCGGACCCGGCCGACCGGCGGTCTTGGGCGATACCCTCAGCGCACGGCACCTACCACGGGCTCGACCTCGAACTACTGGATCGCGCCGACGAGGACGAACGCACGTTTCTGATCGAGGCGCAGCACACAGAATTCGAAGACGCGCTCCGCAGCGATGAAGAAATGATCATCGACGGTGAGCCGTTCAGCCCGAGGCTGCACATCGCGCTGCACCAGATCGTCGCGAGCCAGTTGCTCGCCGATCACCCGCCCGAGACCTGGCAGACGGTTCAGCGGCTCAGCGCCCTGGGCTACGACTGGCACAACATCGTGCACATGATCGCAGCCGTGGTCAGCGACGACCTTTACCGGGCCGTGCAGGAACATCGGCAGTTCGATCCTGGCGACTACGCCCGGCGGCTGAACGAACTGCCCGGCGACTGGCCGCCACCGCTCGCACTCGGCCCGAATTGACCGCAGGTCCCGGTCCGCGGCTATGAGCGAGCGCTTGGGACTGGCGTCCCGCGCGCTCTCAAGTCATCTCAGCTGGACTGCCACGGATCGATCACATCGATCCCGGTTTCCGCGAAATCCTTGATGTTGCGTGTGGCCAGGGCGGCGCCTCGGACCCGGCAGATGGCTGCGATCTGAGCGTCGAATCCCTCGATCGGCAGGCCCAAGCAGTTCAGCTCAGTCGTCATGGTGGGCGCGCCGGCAAGGAACGCGTGACGGCGCCGTGGGTCGCTTCGCTGTCGTACCATGATCAGGGAGTTCCTTCATGCATGTCATCGACGTTGTCATCCTCGTCTGCTGGGTGGCCTTCTGGGTCTACTGGCTCGCGGCGTCCACCGGTGTCAAGGCCGGCCAGACGAGATGGACCCGATTCGCAGGCATCCGGGTCGGTGTCATTCTGGTCATTCTTCTCTTGCTGCGGGTCAGGGCTTTCAAGGGGCATGTGGTCACGAACAACCTATGGCTGCAAGGCATCGGCCTGGCCGTCTTCTTGATGGGGTTGGCGCTGGCTATCTGGGCCAGGGTGCACCTCGGCCGGAACTGGGGAACGCCGATGTCTCAGAAGGTCGACCCGGAACTGGTCACAGCCGGTCCATACGGCAGCATCCGTCACCCCATCTACTCGGGCATCATCCTTGCGATGATCGGCACGACGATCGCCGTCAGCCTGTATTGGCTGGTAGCGGTGGTAGTGACTGGAGCGTACTTTCTCTATAGCGCCATTGTGGAGGAGCGCTCCATGGCCCGCCTTTTCCCCGACTCGTATCCACAGTACAAACGGTCAACCAAGATGCTGATCCCCTTCATCCTCTGAGCTTCCGGGCGGCATTAGTCCCAGCGTTGCGCGTTGCTGTCGCTGAGCGAGCCGGCGGGCTCCGGGACGACGCAAAACAGCAGCCCGGCGGGATCGCGCAGGATCCACCAGGAGTGCACCGCCTGTACTCGCGGCGCCGAGTCTTTCCAGCCTGGCGAGTTCGGCGGCCAGGTCGTCGGTGTGGATGTCGAGGTGCACCCGGCCCGAGCCGTGGCCGAGCCGCTGGACGAGCAGTCCGAATTCCCGGCCGTGCAGCGCGGCGCCATGGTATTCGGGGTGACGGTCGCCCTGCGCTAGCTGCTGACCCACGGCTGCGCTCCAGAACGCCAGCTCGCGGTCGTGCCCGGCAGGCGGGACATCAATCACAATCTTGGACAGCCTGCTGTAGTGAACCATGCCGTCAACCTACGCGGCCCGGCTGCCGGGCAAGGCCTGGGCACATCTGATGGCCCACCGGGCAGATCTCGTGGCTATCAGCGGGCAGAACTCATGACCGCCGCTGGGCAGAACCCGACGTCCGTTGACAGAATACCGGTCATGATCGGGCAAGGTCCGAGACCGTTCCGGAAATCGGCTATTGAATACGGCGTGCGGCGGCGCCAGCATTGGATCGGGAGAGGACATCGGCACCGCGAGTCGCAAATCAGTCGCCTGTCGGTTTATCCGCGCTCCATCGGGCGGCCCGCATGGGCCGAGCGGAGGAGGACCCATGAGTGACATGCAGCTTGAGCCAGCGCTTTCACTGCCCAGCGGCTTCCGATTCGATGAGGTATCCAGCGTCACCGCGCCCAGGGCCCGTGGCGCCTCGGTGCCAAGCCTGGGCCCGCTGGCCGCCTTTACCGGCACGTTCAGGGGCAGTGGCTTTAACACCATCTTCCGGCCTGACAGCACGGCGACGCCGACCAAGCTTCCGGTACCGGTTTCCGGCAGCGACAACGTGCTGGAGCTCAACCTGACCCTAGAGACCTTGTCGTTCTCGGCCAGCCTGGGCTCCGTGCCGAACCGGGGCATGGTGCAGGGCGACATCTTCCTGAACGGCGTTCCTTACCTGCAGTCCATCGAGGATGTGACCGTTCCCAGCCAGCCGGTCGGCATCCACTTCGAGCCGGGCCTGTGGATGGCTGTTCCGGCCACCACGGATCCTGCCGAGGGCGCGACGGTCGTCCGCATGGCGTCGATTCCGCATGGCACGTCCGTCGAGGCTCAGGGAACCTCGACCACCGTCGCCGGGAAGCCGACCATACCGGCCGCGGACATTACCCCCTTTTCGACCGCCCCGCCGCACAGCCCGACTCCCTTCCCCAGCCAGACCGCAGCCACCCCCGGCACCGCTCGGATACCGCAGGACCTGGCTCCCTTCGTGGCCGCCGGGACCATCACGCAGGCCATGCTGACTGATCCCAACACCCTGCTGCGCAACCACATCGCCTCGCAGACCATCACCTCCACGACGGTCATCTCCATCTCCAGCGAGCCCGCCGCGCCGCTGTTCGGGGGCGGCACGGGCAACATCGCCTTCCTGCTGGGCAACGCGACAGCCAGCGCGCCGAACGCCCAGACCCTGAAGATGGACGCGACGTTCTGGATCGAGACGGCCGAGTTCACCATCGAGGTGCCGCTCTTCGAGCCGGGCCAGCCGCCGCTGATCATCCCGGCCCAGACCGGAGCGGCGGGGCAGCCGGTCCCCGAATTCCTGGTGAACCCGCCGATCCCGATCACGGCGCCGCGCACGATTACCGTCAAGGCAACCCAGATCCAGTACTCACAGCAGGTCTTCCTGAACTTCAATACGCTCACATGGCCGCACGTCTCGGTGGCCACGCTGGTACCGAGCAGCCCCATCTCGATTCCGGCCTCCGCCTGGGCCTGAGGCAGACAGCCGTCGAGCATTTGCCGACGGGCCGCGCCTTTCCCGTAGGAGCTCTCAGGCTGGCGTCCACTGGCCACCACGCATGATGGTGCGGCCTTCGATCTCGGGCAGGCTTCTCCATGCCCGCGTGGTGCGTGGCATGGCGATCAGATACACGTGCTGCACGTCCTCCTGCCGTGGATCCCACCCAGTTCTGGCGGCATGGCACTGCGCGATTGAGTCCTCGGCATCGGCGCAACGCACAACCTCGACGGACGCCTCGATGATGGTGACGTCGCGGCTGGTGCCAAGAGCGAGGCGCAGGTCACCGCTCGTGGCCGCGTTCCGCGCCGTGGGCGAGGCCGCTGGGGTCGCCAGGATGACGTGCGTGCCATCCCAGGCAAACGACAGCGGCACGAGATGGGCCGGCCCGCGCTGGCCGTCGCGGCCCATACGTCGGCGTCGCGTTCGAGACGAGCAATCGTGTCAGCCTTGCGCTCACTGGCACTGCGGCAAGCATCGGTCATGCCATCGAGGCTATGCCCGCCCGCCGCAGGCGGGTGAACGACTTCCGTTGGGCCCGGGGGCTCGGGAGCCGGGGGGCCCTGGCATCCTCGGGCTATGGACAAGGCGTTGGTGCCCGTGCGCGACCTCACGGACTCTGATCAGAACCAGGCGGTGCTCGACGTGGCCTCCGCCCTGGTCGAGGGCCGCGCGGCGGCGGGGCGTGTCGCGGCCAGCCACGGTCCGGCGGTGGCGGCCGAAGCGATTGCTGCGGCTCGCTCGCGGCGCCGGCTGGGCGAGCTCATCGGGCCGATCCACCTGACCGTGGTGTGGGCCATGCACGGCGAGACGGGCCGCATGGTCCCCCGTGCAGCGCACCCGCACGGGGAGGACTTCGTACGGACCAAGGTCCGCCAGCTCGATTGGCTGACCGGCGGCCTGCCCGGCGTCACGTGGAGCATCATCGCCTGCGACGACGGATGCCCGGACCAGCCCTCGAGTGCCGACATCATGACGGACATCGCGGAGGCCGAGGGCTACCCGAGTGAAGGCCACCGCAGCGTGACGGTGCTCAGGCTGGATGAGGTGATCGGGGGTGACACCTCGATCAGCCCCGCATTCGACCGGCTGATCTCGACCGACCAGTCCCGCAAGGGCGGATCGATACTCGCCGGGCTGGCCGCCGCGGTCGGGACCGATCCGACGCGGGCGAACGGCGCCGGCCGCCATGTGGTCTGCTACACCGACGCGGATCTGTCCGCGAACCTGGCCCAGCTGGGCTCGATGGCGGCGCCGGTGGTGGCCGGTGACAAGGTGGTCGGCGCGCTCGGCCAGCGTTACGGGATCGACGGGGCGGTGCTGGTCCGGGCCGACGGGCCGGTCACCGAGCCGCACAGCACCGGCGACAAGCCGGACAAGATCATCGTCCTGTTCCGCCATTTCGTCCGGGCCTTGCTCATCCCGCCCCTGGCCCAGGTGCTCGACACCCAGGCCGGCTTCAAGGTCTTCGACGGGCCCGCGCTCCGCCCGGCCATCCGGCAGATGACGTCCTTCAACGAGACCTTCGACGTCGAGTTGCTCATCCATCTCGCCCAGCACTACGGACCACGGGCCCTGGCAGTCGAGCCGATCGTCTTCACCGAGGACTTCGCCGCGACGAGCTTCCCCTCCGTCGAGCCCGGGCCGCGCCACCTGGCGATGGTTGACCAGATCGTGGAACTCTACGACCGGCTGGTTGCACCGGTCGCCCCCGTTACCGGCGAGGCGGCCGACCTGCTGACCCTGATCAGGACGCTCGACCTCGACGACTATGTGACCTTGATCGAGCACCTCCGCGCCGAGGACCAGGACGACCCGACACTGTTCGACCGGCGATGGCCCGTGCAGCACCTTCGCGACATCCTCCGCCGCTAACAACACCCACGATGCGCATCCGCAACGCACGCATTCGGCACGATCTGACGGGTCCCTGCCTGCCGGATGGCTACCGTGCAGGCGCGGCTGCGTGCCGCGGACCGGAGGCGGCTCTCCCCTCAGCACCAGCCAGCAGCCCAGGCCAAGCCGGCATGCCGCGGCTGCGGTCAGCCGCGCGTGGTTGCTCTGGGCCGCCCCGCTGGTGACCAGCGTCGTGGCGCCTTTCTCCACCGCCGCGGCGCAGGCGTATTCCAGCTTCCGTACCTTGTTGCCGCCTGCACCAGCCCCGTCAGGTCATCACGCTTGATCCACCGACTTTCCGGGTCAAGTCCAAGCCGCGCCGCCAGCCGGGGCGCTGCCTCGACCGGAGTTGGCCAGCTCCCCGGGCGCACCCGGCCCCGACCTGTACCTGGGTCATACGACCTGACTTGTGACAAATTAGTGCGCACCTGAGCTGCGGATGCAGTCATGCGACAGGCTCTACGACACCGAGATCCGCAAAGTGATCTGCTCGACGAATGCCATCGAGAGCCTGAACGCCCGCTCCCGGCGCGCGGTCCGGGCCCGCGGCCACATAACGAACGAGCAGGCGGCATTAAGGTGCCTGTATCCGGTCACCCGGTCCCTCGACCCGACCGGCACCGGCCGGACCAGATGGGCCATGCGATGGAAGCCGGCGATCAACGCCTTCGCCATCACCTTCGGCGACCGGTTCCCGGCCGCCGAGACCTGCTAACCAACCGCCGGAAACGGCGTTAGCGCGATAGCCCACCTCGGAGGACAAGTGACCAAGTACACCAGTGACAGCTCAAATTTCGGAGCTGATGGCCCCTTCTTCCGCATCATCCGGGAAGGACTCGAGGGTCTCGTCGATGGAGAGGACTACTTCGACCTCCTGACCGACGATGTGGTCTTCGAGTACGTCATCTCTGTGCCCGGCTACCCCAGGCGCGTAGAAGGGCGACAGAACATCATCGACCTGTACAGCGGTTACGGCGACTTCATGACGGTGCACAGCGCTGACGATCTCCGCGTCTACCGGGATCCGGAAGAGTCGGTCGTCGTCCTGGAGTACGAGGTGCACGGCGAATCGGTGCAGACAGGCCGGCCGTACAACAATCGCTTTGTCTCCATCATTACCGTCAAGGACCACAAGGTGACGCACTGGCGGGACTACCTCGACCCGATCGCCGTGTTCGACGCCGCGGGCTGGCCCGATACCCCCGCCTGAGCAATCACGACCGAGTTCACCCGTCTGATGCAGACTGAGGGCGGGACTGCGGTGTCCGGAGCCGAGAGCACGGGCCCCGCAGGCATGCCGCTCATCCTTCTCTGCCGCCATTCCCCCAACGTCCAGTAAGCATGCAGCACGGTCACCCCGGCGAAGGTAAGTTCCTGCCCCTGCTCCCGCCAGCTGCCCCACCATTCGACCGCGGCGCGGTCGCCCGAGGCGATCGGCTCGCCGAACCAGCACTCGATGTTCTCCTCGGCCGGAAGGTTCTCGCCAAGATAGCGCCGAACGCCAGCCAGGCCAGAGTAGGGCTGCCGGAACGCGGGCGAACGGTACACGGCCGTGTCGGCGTAGAGCGCGGCGATGGCTTCGGCGTCACGCTGCGGCCCAGGCGCGAGACCAGGTGTCGGCCCAGCGGCGGGCGGCGGTTCCCGCATCCATGCCGTGATTCAAGCAGAACGCTGACCGCCCGCGGGCTGCCGTACTCAGTCAGCGTCGGCGACGATCGATCCGATCCTGGTTGCCAGCGTCCGGTCCCTGGCATTGAGGATCAGCGCGTAGACCACGGCGACCACGATGATCGCCAGCGAGATGTACGGGAAAAGGTCAAAGGGATGCGGCTGGCCGGGCTTGACCAGCTCATAGAGCGGGAACGCGATCGCGAGGACGCCGAGCACCGGCAGGATCAGGTGCCGGAGCACCGAGAACTGGTCGGGGTGGTTCCTCCGGTAGTACACCGGCAGGGCCAGGTTGGTGACGAGGTACACCACCACGATGGGAATGGTGCCCAGGGTGGCTGCCTCGCCGAAGTACACCACTGGGTCCAGGCCCCAGCCGAACCCGAACACCAGGCCGAGCGCGACGACCAGGAAGATCACGAAGGCCACCCACGGGGTCCGGCTCTTCTCGGTGACCCGCGCGGTGACCGCGGGGAGCAGGCCTTCCCTGCCGGAACTGAAGATCAGCCGAGCCTGCGAGTTTGTCGCCGCGATGAGCGAGCCCATGATCGAGGTGAAGCCCGCCAGGTAGGCAAAGAACCCGACCACCGCGCCCACGCCTAGCGCGACCGTGACGAATGGCACGCCGGCCGCCGTCCCGAGCGCCTTTGCGTTGTAGTGATAGCCGAGAACGGTCACGTAAGCGAACAGCACGTAGCACACCGCGATCGCCGCGATGCCCAGGAAGATGGCCCTCGGCACCTCCCGCCGCGGGTTGTTGGTCTCCTCGGCCAGCGTGGCGGAATTCTCCCAGCCGATGAATAGGTACACGGCAATCGGGAAGCCCAGGCCCAGGCCTTTGAAGCCGGACAGCAAATGGGACGGCTCGAACGGGGTGAGATGGAGATTGCCCGAGTACCTGATCAGCACCCAAATGCTGACCAGCAGCAGCAGCCCTATCTCGAACGCGAACAGCGCCCCGGCCCACCTCGTGGACAACGACACGCCCCGGACCACCAGCAGGAACGCCAGCAGCGTCAGCACTGCGGTCAGCAGCTGCCAGGCGATGTGCACATGCGCGTATTTCAGAAGCATGTCGGAGGTCCAGCCGCCGGCGATGGCAACGACCGCCGACACGGCGATGATGTAGCCGACTGACATCACGATCGCCGTGGTCAGTGCCGCTACAGGGCCGAGCCCCGTGCCGATGAACGTGATGAACGACCCGGTGGACGGGATCGACTTAGTGAACTGGGCCAGGGTATTGCCGAGCAGCGCTATCGCGATGGCAGCGGCGACGATGGTCAGCGGCGAGGCGATGCCGGCGGCCGCCGCGATCAGCCCCATGCTGAAGTAGAAACTCATGGCCGGGGCGATGTTGGCCATGGTCGAAGCGGTGATGTCGGTCAGGCCGAGCGCTCCGCGGCGCAGCCGCTCGGGTGCTGGCCTGACGCTAACCGGGGCATTGGATGCTGTTGCGATGAGCCACCTCCAGGCAAAGCGGCCATGCGATTCACATTAAAGGCAAATGGCCCGGCCGTACATCCCCGGCTAGCCAGCTCTTTCCGGCAGGCGCCCTGGCCTCAGCGAGCTGCTTCTTCGCGCGTCGAGGTCCGAGACGCCGAACTGCCAGGTCAGCACCGGTCGGCCGCTGGCGGAAATTCCTTCCCCGCATTCGATGCCGAACTGCCGGCTCCATGACCGAGCGCGCCTGCGCCACACCCGGTCACTTTACGTACGTGACGGGCACGACGGCCGGAGGCTGCTCGATTGGCTCGCTCACGTACTGGGAACGGATGCCGTCGATATAGCGCCGGCACCGCTCGGTGAGGCCGACGGCGGTCTGCATGCGACCTTTGGTGACGAGGACGCCGAGGTCCGCGCCCTTGAAACGGTAGTCGCCGGGAGCGTAGACGCGCAGGAAGAAGCACTCGTCCTCGTTGGTCAAATCGTGCCAGTCGTGGGACTCCTGGAGAAAGGCCAGCTGCCCGTCCTTGTTGAGCTGATAGGTCCCCGTGCGCGGGGCGCCGAGGATCCGCTCGACGGAGTCGCCAGGCTCCTTCATGATCAGTTGTGCCCAGACGTCATCCGCCGCCAGCTCGCGCCACCGCTCGTTGATCTCCTCGACGTCGATGATGTAGTCGACGTCCATGTACTCGAGCAGGTGGAAGAGGAAGAGCGGGATGTCGGCGTAGGCGGCGGCAGTGACGTTTGTCATCGACGACACGCCAGAAATGCGGGGGTTCAGCTCACCGAGGTAGACCTCGTCGGTGTCGAGGTCGACGAGGATGTCGACCTCGAAGAAGCCCTTGTAACCCTCCTGCCCGAGCCGCCCGCCGAGCCGACGGACGAGCTCGGTCGCCTTGGCACGGTGCTCATCCGACAGCGCCTCGGGGAACAGGTCGTTGCCGCACCACCCGCCGGGGTACGGGGTGAGCTCGGGGTAGCCCGTGAGGTCGATCATGAACGGCCCGACGACCGTCCCGTGCCGGGTCAGCACGGCCTCCACCGCGGCGGCCTTGTTGTTGATCCGCTTCATCACCTTCGCCTGCTGGCCGACGATGTCGCCGGCGTGGAGGGCCCAATCTGACTCTGAGGCGACGAAGAAGGTGGTCTTCCCGGAATCGCCGTAGGGGGTTTGCACGACGAGGTCGGTGCCGAGTCCCGCATCGACGGCGACGCGGACCAGCGTGTCCCACGAGTCGACCTCCGCGAGCACGTTCGGCACGCTCAGGGCGCCGGCCTCGTTGCCGAGCACCGTCGTCACGATCTTGGAGTCCAGGCGCCGGCGCAGCGAGTCAGACGGGAGGATCATCTCGTATCCCAGCTCTGCGCAGATCCGTTCTGTCTCCTCGTCAAAGAACAGCATCGCCACCTTCGGGTGGCCGCCGCGCGCGGTGATGAATGCCTGCACCTCCGGATCGCGGAGCAGGTAATTATTGATCTCCTCGCTGCTCTCGAACCTCACGTACGGCTTGTGCTTCGGGCTGAACACTCGCGGGTGCCCGCCGTCCCAGGAATCGTAGTAAGCGACGTAGCTGAAGTTGCGGACCCAGCGGTCAATACCGAGCAGGTTGAACGCGGTCGGCCCGAAGAAATAGACCGGTGCGGTGTTCGTTCGGAAGAAGCCGCGGATCTCGGAGATCCCATTGAGGCGGCGGAGGGAGGTGGCCGGGACGCGGTGGGACGACTCGCTCATGAGTTCCCCGTACAAGAGGAAGAAGCGTGTCCACTAGCCTAGCTCCGATCCCGGCTTTCCATCACTGGGGCGGCCCGCCGATGCGACCACGGGACAGGCCCGCCGCTACTCCCGGAGGTCCGTGCCGCCGCTTCGGGTCATTGGCAGCAGTGCCCGCGAGGGCCGCACCGATCGCGTCGAAGGCAAGCAGCGTGTCGTGCAGCATTCCCGGCGCCTGCGCGTCCGGCCACGAGGACAGCTTGACGGCCACCGTGCCGGTGCCGGGGCTGACGTAGAGCATCTGCCCATGGATGCCCAGGCAGAGCAGGACGTCGCCGTGCTCGCGCGGCAAGAACCAGAACTTGTTGCGGTACCACCCGCCAGGAAGGTACGGCCCGGACACGGACCGGGCGAAGGCGTCGCGGATATCCGGAGCGACCGTCCACGACTCGCGCAACCAGGAAGCGGGGACGACGCGGCGGCCCGCCACCTCGCCGCCGGCCAGCAGCATCGCGCCGAAACGAGCGAGGTCGCGCGCCGTGGCGCACATCCCCCCGTCGTGAATCGCGGTGCCCACACCGTCACAAGTGATCTCGGCGTCACGCTCGGCACCAATCGGCGACCACACGAGTTCGCCGACGAGGTCGGCCATCCTGGTCTTTGTCGCCCGTTCGCAGACCCAGCCGAGGACGTCGGTCTCACAGGAACGGTAGTCGAAGACCCCGCCGTGGTTGCCGGCTCCGCCGAGGGTGGTCAGGTAGGCGTACATCGAACCAGGCAGCTGACCGTGCGACGCCGGGCGCCAGCCCATCGCCTCCTCCATGACGCGCACCTCGGCGTTCAGATCGGTGTAATCCTCGCTGAACTCGACTCCGGAACGCATGTCCAGGACGTTGCGCAGGCTGGCTCCCCGGTAGCCGCTGTGCCCGAGCTCCGGCACGTGGTCCGTGACGAGGTGCGCCGGGGAGAGCAGGCCGCGCTCGACGAGGTTGCCGGCGACGCAGCCCACAACGGACTTGGAGATCGACATGAGCAGGTGCGGGGTGTCGGGGCCAGTCTCCCCCGTGTAGCGCTCGAGCACCACCCGCCCGCCGTGCGCGACGACGACGGCGTCGGTGTACGTGCCGTCGAGCACATCGTCGACGACCGCCTCCGCGCCATCGACGCGGTGCAGCGCGATCTCGCCCAGCGGCAGCGGGGCGGCGGGCAGCGGCGTCACGGGCCCGGGACCCTTGGAGATGCGCTGGGTGGGTACGAGTTCACGCATGTGCGAGAACGACCACCGGTTATACGGCGGCTCCTGCCAATTCGTGAGGGTCACTTGGGCATCCGCCGGCGGCGGGAATCCGTGCATGAGCATAGATAGAGCCTAGTTGCCTTGCCGCGAATCAGTGCGCGCTCGCGCTGGAGCCGTCCACGCTCGAGGTCAGCGGTGAACGCGCCGGCCAGCTGAGCCAGTGCACCGTCAGCCACGACCGGAGCGTCAGGCCCTCCATTTGCGCCACCGCGCGCATCTCCTCCCCGGCCGCCTACCGCAGGCCGCCACCGGCTGCTGGACCCGTCCCGGGGCCGGGCCAGCGGCGATCATGTGGTCACCGCGGCCGGCCTCGCCCAGCTTGGGCCACATCATGCCCGCTCTCCCCGCTCAACCGCGTGGCGCCAGATGCATTCGGCAGCAAAAAGGCCTGGACGGCGTGCTCGAAGACTGGCCATAACGGCTGGTTTGTCGTACCCTGCCGGTACCCAGCCGGGCAGCTCATCAGGTTGACAAATCAAGGGGAACGTACGTGTTCGAGACGATTCTCGTTGCCATCGACCATTCGGATCACTCGCAGCGCGCGCTTTTCACCGCGAAAGACCTTGCAAAATGCACGGGGGGCAAGGTCCGCATCGTTCACGTCCGGGAGGTGTCGCTCGGGCGGAAGTCCGGCCCGGTGTCAACGGAATTCTCTCAGGAAGCTAATGCGCTCGTGGAGGACGCTGTCAAGGCAGTCACGGCCGACGGTATCGCCGCCACAGGCGTCTTGCGCGAAACCCACTCGGGTCGCGTGGCATCCGAGATCCTTGCGGAGGCTGCCGCTTCGGAGGCTTCGGTGGTCGTCCTCGGCGCCCGAGGCCTTACGGATCTCGAAGGGCTCGTGATGGGCAGCACGACCCACAAAGTGCTCCACCTGGGGACGTTGCCGGTCCTGGTCGTGCGCTGAGTCTGCGTCGGCAGTGTAGGCCCTCTGCGTCGTCCCGCATCCGGGCCTGCCGCCGGCGGAAGCCGGCAAGGAGCCCGCGCCGGGGTGACCGGCGGCGGCGATGGGGGCCTGCCTGGCGGCCGTGCGCACGTGGCCCGGGTGGGACCTTGGGCTCTATCGCCACCGCGGCGGCGGAGCAAGGCTGAGGCTTCCGGGAAAACGATGACCAGCAGGGGGCAGGGATGCGTGCCTACCAGATGACCGGGTGGCAGCAGCCGCCGGAGTTCCGCGACGTCGAGGTGCCCGAGCCGGGACCCGGGCAGGTGCTGATCAAGGTGGCGGGAGCGGGTGCCTGCCATTCCGACCTGCACCTGATGGAATGGCCGCCGGGTACGTTTGACTTTCCGCTGCCGTTCACGCTCGGGCACGAGAACGCCGGCTGGGTGGAGGCCCTCGGCGCCGGCGTGGAGGGCTTCAGGGTCGGTGACGCGGTCGCCGTGCACGGGCCGTGGGGCTGCGGCCGCTGCCGCGCCTGCCGGCTGTCGGAGGAGAACTTCTGCGAGAACGCGGCCCAGATCGGGGCGCTCGGCGGCGGGCTCGGCCGCGACGGCGGCTTCGCCCCGTTCATGCTCATCCCGGCAGCCCGGCTGCTAGTCCCGCTCGGCGGCCTCGATCCGGTCGAGGCGGCGCCGCTGACCGATGCCGGGCTCACGCCCTACCATGCGATCAAGCGCAACCTGCATAAGCTCGTGCCAGGGTCATCGGTCGCGGTGATCGGGATCGGCGGGCTCGGGCACATGGCGGTGCAGATCCTCCGCGCGATCAGCGCCGCGCAGGTCATCGCCGTGGACATCGACGAGCGGAAGCTGGCGCTGGCCCGTGAGGTCGGCGCGGACCAGGCGGTCCATTCCGGCGGCGACGCGGCGGCGCAGATCCGCGACCTCACCCACGGGCTCGGGGTCACCGTCGTGCTCGACTTCGTCGGCACCGACACCACCATGGCGCTCGCGGCGACGGTGACCCGGCCCGCCGGCGAGGTGACGGTGGTCGGCCTCGCAGGCGGGGCGTTCCCGTTCCGGTTCGGCGCGCTGCCCTTTGACTGCGCGATCACGGTCCCCTACTGGGGCAGCGCCGTCGAGCTGATGGAAGTGCTCACCCTCGCCCGCCAGGGCACAATCCGCGCCCGCGTCCAGCGCTTCCCGCTTAGCCAGGTCGCCGACGTCTACCAGCAGCTCCGCGAAGGCAAGATCGACGGCCGTGCCGTGATCACCCCGCCGGAACCCTAGGACGGGACCCGATCGGTCACTCGTCCCGCTCGAAACTGATCCTCCCGCAGGCCTAGCGCATGCCCATGCGCGCAGCCCCACCATCCATAACTGCCCGTTCGTCGTGACACGGACAGCCATGGGGCCGACCTGGACCGACGGATAACGGCGGATACGCGGACATGGGGCGTAGACGAGGGTCGATCACTCAGCGTCGCCTCGCGCGCGTCGGCATTCTCCCTGCCGATTACGCGCGGCTATCTAGCGCCGGGTTGCTTGCGATCAGCGGCGGGTGTTATGCGCTCTGGCCTGGGCTGCTGGGCTGTGGATCGAAGCTGGCTGGCAGGAACGCTGATACGTGCCTGGCGCATCTGAGCTGAGCGGCTTCGTTCTCTTCAGGATCGGTGCGCGGGTGTCCACGCGCAGTAAAACAGGCGTCTGCGACGCGGATCACCGAAGTTCCTCTAAGCCGGGTAGCCACCTGTCCAGAAGTTTTCTTACCCTTTCTCACCTCGATGGTCATCTGCCGTTAGTATCCACTTATAGAAACTGACGAGAGAACGCAGAGAGATCAACTATGGATGGCTGACGGCCCTGTGCGGCGCCGAGCCTCGACTTATGGACCACGCGCCCTAGGAGATATGGTGAGTCTCGTAATACGGAAGCATGTTCTCAACCAACTTGACAAAGTTCATCACGAAAGGGAGCTAGCTCTCCGCATCGAACAGGGCGATGCCCTGTACCAGCTTAGAGTCTACCCGCAGCGGGCCGACGAGCCAGTCTTTGTCCGCTTCCCTGGCCGCGCCGGGGTGGAGACGTTGAGTCAGGTGGTTGTGGGTGCGGCCGAGATTGTTGTTACCAGACTTCGGCTCATATTGTTGGTGAAATCAGGAAGGAACGCGCGAGGGCTGAGCCAGGAGAGTGGAGAGGTCGCAATCGTGTCGGTCAACCGTCTCGATCTTGGGTCACCGCAGCGGGTTACCACTCGGTCTGGCAAGATCAAAATCGTTAACTTCCCCGGATCGGACAGCTCTTTCGTCATTCTCGTTCCCCATCTTCGAGACTTTGAAGGCTTCCTGAAGGTTATGGCGCCAGAGTATGCTGAACGGCTCGGGCATGAACGCGCCGCTGAGATCGCGGACAAGCGCCTGGATGACGAACTGGAGGCAATGCTCCTAGAATATGAGGGTGAAGCTGCCGATGCGCCTGAAGCAAATCAGAAACAGACTGTCACTAACGACGATCGACGGAATTCCCCTGGTATGGCCGCGGGCCTTAAGATAATTAATAGGCTGATGAGCAGCATCCCCGGCAGGTTTTCAATCGTTGCTGCTTGTGCTTTTGTGGGTACGGTCTTAATTCTATCAGGAAACTACGTGCAAAGTTATTATGCGGCAGAGCAAGCTCGATGTAGTAAGATGCTCACACAGCCCGCTAGCTGCTTCTTCGGCGGTGTAGCAACTGCCATAGGGGGCGGTTTAAGCAAAACGGGTTGGGTTGCGCTCTTCTCTCCTATCGTCATAGTAATTATGGCCGTCATTATCGTCAGAAGAAGAGCTTGAGACCTTGCCGCGGTGACTGCGCTCCCATCCTCGCCCCGTAAGCGTCCGGGCCCGGCATAGTCGCGTGATGTCCGTTTAAAAATTTGATCACTGACGCCGGTCCTGCATACGCCCAGAACATCTTCCACGAACGACCTCCAACGTAAGAGCAGCGTGCCGGGAGGTGCTCCGGCAATCCCAGGTTTGGGCACGGTCGGTCGCCCATCCTGCATGAGTATGCTGTGCGGCCCCGCCCCCTGACACGCGCGCTCGTGCCGCTCTCCGAGCGTGCCCTGCCGATTACGCGTTCTGGCGGGCTCCAGGCTTGTCGCCGGGATCGGCGCACCGATCGCCCAGTTCTGCGCGTTTTTCAGCACGCTGGACTGGGCGATCTGGCAGGCCCGCAGCCTTCAGGCTGGACGCAAGGACCGCCGCGATGGGCGGATGGCACGGCCGCACTTCGGGTTCGGGCCGGGGTCGCCCGGCTGCCCGGCGGGAGGCCCGCCATCACCGGGGTCCGCGTGTTCAGGCTGGACGAACAGGCCCTGCGTATCAGGCGGTTTCTGGTGGGACACGCAGCGTAAGCGCCCGCTAGGTTCCGGACGAGGCAGCCAGCTGCATGTCCCGTCGCTCTGTCGTTCGCGCACTGCCCTGACCACTGTCAGCTGGCGTCGCCGAGCGCGTAGTCCAGCGTTCGGTGCATCCCCGCATGTCCAGGCAATACCAGCGGACGTCGGCGCAGGCGCTGGTCCCGTCAGCCACCATTTGGCCGGCAGACAAGCGGACACCACACAGCGAGCAGTATTTGACGACGGCTGGCCCTGCCGGGGCGAGGGTCCAACGCTCGTGATCAGCCATGATCAGCTCCCCTCCGGGACCAACCGGCGCGAACCTGGTTGCCCCGTGCTGTACGCCATCATGACGCTTTCCTTCCCTGCAAAGCGCCCAGGCTCTCGAATCCCCTACGGTCCTACCGCCGAATCACAGCCCGATAAACATACGGTAACCGTACGGCTTATATATGAGCCATTTCGGCGTGGCCTGTGGACATTTTCAGTTTTCTGCTAATGCACAGGGCGCGGATAGCGTTCTCGCAGGTAACGGCCCTTCCAAAGGCGCGGCCAGCCGGGAATCCCCGCCGTTATCCCCACATTGCGCACAGATTCGCCGCGCCTTTGCACAAGTCATCCACAGGTTTGCGCACAGGCAAGCCCTGGCTGGCCGAGGCGCCAGCCGGGAGATCGCCCGCGCCGCTGCCAGGCACCCGAACCGCGGGACGCACGGTTCATGCCGGCGATGAGTCCGCTGCCGCCACCGGGCAGGGAAGGGGCCGGGCCGGCCGGGGTCGCCCGGCTCCCCCGCGACCCCGATGATCCGGGCCACCGCCGGCATCGCCGCCGCCGGCATCGCCGCCTCCGGCGACCGGCAGGGACCCGGCGCCGGCACCACGCTGGCCCGGCGCTGAACGGAGCGGCGCCCGGCCGCGGTCACGCGGCTGCGCACGGCCGCCGATGCCGGCAAACCGCGCAACACTGGCGCCGCTCGCCGGGACCGGGCCCATGTCGCCGGGCGAGCCTGCCTGAACGCGGTGCACGCGTCCGCCTGGCTCGCCGGTGCGATTACCCGTCCCGCCGCCAGGGAGGTGAAACCATGGCCTGAAGGGTTTGCCAGAACACCGGAGTGTCCTCTTTGCTAGCTGCCCGGCGGCGTGCTCGGCCAGGTCGCCGACTACCTCGCTGTCGGCATGGACCCGGAGCGCTGCACGATCTTCGCTCACACTGTCGGCAAGGACAGCTCGCCCATAGAGCTCACCCGCATCATCGCCCGCCGCTTCAACGACCGCTACTCACGCGACCAGCCGTACTGGATGGGCATGGCGACCGGCCTAGTCCGGGCGGGGCGCTCACCTCGGCCGAGTGCGACGAGATGTCGGGACCGTGAGTGGCGGCACGCTGCAGTGCATCGCGTACGGCCCGAGCGCTCCGCTGGATTACCCGAAAGACCCGCTGAGATGGGCTCTGCGATCGTGTTCCAGGCGCAGACCAGGAATGGCATGTGCGGGCGTTTCCGGCATTAGCGACCAAGGATCTCCAAGTGCACCGGGCACGCCGCATTATAGTGCTTCAAGGTCAGCTTTCCCAGGGAATACGCCCACGAGCATGAACAGGAATTAGGTACGTGGTCGGAAGTTATGATCTCGATAGGTACGCCGCTACGCCGCTCGGCGCGACCCGGCTGGTACGGCAGCGGCTGTCCGACGAGGGCAAGAGCAGGCCCTTCAGTCCTGGCTTCCTGGACAGCTCCGTCAGCTAGCGCCAGCCACTCCCGTGGCCTGGCATCTGATGAGGACTGGGCTGGTACGTGTCGCTTGACGCGCACCCTGGCTCCGGGGATCTTGTCACTCGCCCGGCTGTCCATGTCATCCAGAATATCCGCCGAGCCGGAGGGGAGTGATTCTCGTGGCCTGTCGCCAGTGGCTCCTGATGCCTGGTCATCGGGACACCGTGGACGAGGCAGGCCCTGGATAATCGTCTATCCAGCAGGGAAGCGGGCGTGATCGGGTTTCCGAAAGCGTCTTGCGGGTGCGGCTGCTGCCGCGCACCAGGTTGAGGTCGGGAACGTCGCGAGCGGTGTGTGGCTTCCCGGGCTGCTGATGGACACAGTATTCGCCGAGCCGGGCGGCGATTGACCAGCCGCCCGGGCCCGCCCGGCCGCGAGCCATCCGCGGCCGCGGACGCTCAAGCCGAGCCAATATCCGAAACGACAGGCCAGCTCGCGCCCGCCAGATAACTACCTCACACCGGCATGAACCGGCGTCTGTCGCGGCGTCCCCGCGAGGCGATCCTGCCCAGCCAGAGCGCCCTGGCCTGTACGCCCCCGCCGTCATGCGCCGGTATCCCCCGGTCGGCTGGGACGGGCACGCATCCTGACCGCTCGCCAGTCGTCCACCGTGAGTGAAAACCAGATCTAGTTCCGGGATGTATGAGGCCGCCTCTGCAGCGGCGATAAGGCGCCTCCTTTCAGTCGGCAGGGCTGTGGATCAGCCATGAGCGCGGTCATCTCGGTGCCAGCGCAGCGCTCGCACGGCGACTAGTATGCGGCGGTGACCGAGTTCTTGAGCTGCCGGCCCAATCTGGAAGTGGGCGATCTGGCGCCCGCCGCCGCGTTCTTGCATGACGTGCTCGGGTTCGAGGTCGAAGTCGACGAGCCGGAGATGGGCCTGATGCTGCTGCGCCGCGACGCGGTGGGGCTCGCGCTGGTCCGGTCGGCGAGCCCTGGCGTCAACGCCACGACCGCCACCTATATCGGTGTCACCGGCGTGGATGACCTGCATGCGCGGTGCGCGGCACGCGGCGCCCCGGTTGTCGAGGGCCTGACCGACCATCCGTGGGGCCTGCGCGACTTTGTGGTGGAGATGCCCGGCGGTCACCGGCTGGCACTCGGCGAGCGGATCACCCAGCCTGGCTAGAGCCGGCACCGGGAAGGCGGAGCGCTGGCTGCCCTCAACCGCGGCCGGAGACGAAAGCGCTCGCGCAGATCATCCATTCGTGCCCGGGATGAAGCCAGCGAGCCGACCGGAGCTAGCGCGCCGATCGGCGGGTACCGTGCGCTTCCGTGGCCTGACCGTGACCTCCTGTAGCGAAACGCCGGTCGCGGGCAGCACACGAGGCGCCCCGCAGGCCCGGTCCCGACCACGCAGAAGCACAGTCTCGTCGCGCAGTCGATGATGCGGGCTCCCTGCGGGCGGTGTGGCCGGCGACGCGGGCCGAGCCGGACGCGGACACCGCGGGCTGCTTCAGAGCCGCCCCGGCTCGGCCACCACCTCGGGCACGGCACGCCGGTTCCGCTTGCGGGACAGCACATCCGCGCCGCAATGGTCGTCAGGCACGCGGTGACCCTACTGACCGGTCCGCGGAGAAGTTCGGCACTGCCCGTCGGAGTGTCGGCCGCTCGGACGACGATGAGGGTGTGACGCACCCGCAGGCGCGGCCCGACCCGGCGTTCGGGCTGCTGAAGCTGTACGACGATGCGCTGCCGCACGTCTACGGCTACTTGCTGGCCCGCTGCGGCGACACCGGCCTAGCCGAGGACCTTACGGCCGAGTCGTTCCTGGCCGCCGTGCACGCGGTCCGCAAGCCGGGCGCGCCCGATCCGTCGATCCCGTGGCTGATCGGGGTTGCCCAGCACAAGCTCGCCGACCACTGGCGGCGGGTCGTGCGGGAGCAGCGCGGACTGCGCCTGCTGGACGGCGAGCCGGCGCGCGTCGACGACCCATGGGAGACGGTCGTCGACCGGATCCGTGCCCGCGAGGTGCTCGACCGGCTCGGCGCGCACCACCGGGCCGCGCTCACGCTGCGCTACCTCGACGGGCTGCCGGTGCCCGAGGTGGCCCGGCACCTGGACCGCACCCTGCACGCCACCGAGGCGCTGCTGGTGCGGGCCCGCGCCGCGTTCCGCCGGATCTACGAGGGAGAGGAGGGCTCGCGATGACGGATCCGTTCGAGGCTCTGCGCGAGCCCGTCACGCCTGTCGATCCCGACCCCGAGTTCGCCGGGCGGCTGCGGATGCGGCTGACCCGGGAGGTCTTCGCACCCCCAGGAGGAACCATGTCCCAGCAGACCGCCGCGACCCGGGTCGAGCGCGAGCCCGCCTGGCCTCCGACGCTGACCCCCTACATCGTCGTGTCCGACGCCCGGCGCGCCATGGACTGGTACGTCGAGGTGTTCGGCGCGCAGCGCCGCGGCGAGCTCCACGTCAACGCGGACGGCACGATCGGCCACGCCGAGGTCGGCATCGGCGACGCGGTGCTGATGTTCGCCGAAGCTTCCGACCTCTGGCCCGACGTGCCCGTGCGCGCGCCCGACTCCCCCGTGACGTTCAGCCATACCCTCCACCTGGAGGTCGACGACGTTGACGCGAGTACCGAGCGGGCCCGGCACAGCGGCGCCTCGGTGGAACGGGAGCCGGTCGACCAGCCCTACGGTCGCGGCTCGGTGATCGTCGACCCGTTCGGGCACCGCTGGATGCTGCTCAGGCGGCCGGCGCGGGCCACCGGGCTGCGCCAGGGCGACGTTGCGAACGTGACGATGGTGGCGCGGGACGCGCACCGGGCCAAGGAGTTTTACGAGGCCGTGCTGCGGGTGCCGTTCTCCTCCGGTCATTCCGGCACGTGGCGCACCGACGAGACCAGGCCGCCGCTGGGCATCTGGTCGTCGGAGGGCGCGGATCCCGAGGTGCAGATGTCCTACCGCGTCGACGACATCGGGGCCGCGGTCGAGCGGGTCCGGGCGGCCGGCGGCCACGCGGACGAGCCCGAGCGCAAGCCGTACGGGCTGATCGCCGAGTGCCTCGACGACCAGGGCGCGACGTTCCGCCTCTGGCAGGCCGGCTGACCGAAGCGCTAGAACGCGGCGGCGAACACCAGCTGCAGGTAGCGGTCGCCGGCCAGGCCCCGTCAGCCATCGGGGCAGCCCGATCGTCGAAGCCACGGATGTCGACGATCCGGCCGTCCCGCAAGGTCAGCAGTTGCCAGCGCTCCGACGCTCCGCCTGCCTGTCGTGCCGTCGGCGTGCCGGTGACCTCAAGCCCACGAGAAGTGTCCCGGCGCCGGCGGTCACCTCGGTGACCACCGCGCGCGCACCTGTTCCTGGCATTGCTGGAACGCAGGATCGCCGAGCGCGCGGCGCAGATGGCCGCGCTAGCGGAGGGCCTGTCCGGGGAAGACGGCGCTGTCACGCTGATGGAGGGGGCAGCCGACCGGGACCGTGACGATCCTGGGTGGGGGCTGCTGTTGATCGAGTTCCGGGTACACGCCGCCCGTGACCGTGAACTGAACGAGCGCTACGTTGCCGCGCATCAGCGGACGGTTGAGCAGGTCGCGGCGGTGCTGGGCGGCATTTACGAGCGCGCGGGCCAGGTCCCGCCGCTCCCCGCCGGGCAGCTGGCCGAGCTGCTGCTGGCACTCAGCTCAGGCGGGCAGCTGGAGTACGCGGCGAACCCGGCCGCGCTGCCAGCCGCGGTCCAGGCCCAGGCGCTGCGCCGTCTGCTCGCCACGGACGCGGAGCAGGCCGCGCCGGCTGAACTTGATGACCCCACTGTCGGGAGGACGACATGAGCGTGACCACGGCACCCGGTCTGGCTGGCCTGCAGGCCCGGATGGAATCCGAATTCGGCCCCCGCCTGATGACCCAGCTGCCGCGGCTGGACTGGGACGCTGGCCAGCTCGCCGCGCACCAGACCGGGTGCCTGCGGGCGCTGCTGGCCCGGCGGTCGAGCGCTCCCCGTTCCACGCCCGCCGCCTCGGCAGCCGGCCGGCGGCGCGCAGATGACCGGCCCCTGATCCCCGCCAGGAGCGGCCGGACTAGCTGTGACCAGCAGCAAAGCCGCGAAGCGGCGATCATCACGGCAGAGGGAGGCGCTCGTGGGTCGCTCCCGCTGCTGACCAGGTCTGGCAGTGCCCGGATCCGGGCCCGCCCCCAGGCTTGACTGGCGGGCTTGCGCGGGCCAGCATGGTGCACGCATTACGGAGGGCGAGGGGAGCGTCACCATGGCGACTTACGTTTCCTTGATCAACTGGACCGACCAGGGCATCAAGAACTTCCGCGACAGTACGCAGCGTGCCGAGGACTTCACCAAGCTTGTCGAACGTTCCGGCGGCAGGGTCCGGGAACTGCTGTGGACCGTCGGCCAGTACGACATCGTCAGCATTGTCGAGTTCCCCGACGACGAGGCGGGAGTCGCGGCCCTGCTCCAGGTGGGCTCGGCAGGCAACATCCGCTCCAACACGCTGCGGGCCTTCAACGCCGGGGAGATGAGCGGCATCATCGGCCGCGCTGGCTGAACCGCCCCTGCGCCGGCGCCCGGCCACCTGACCCGGGCAGGTCGCCCTGTCCTGCGGGGAGCGAAGAAGCCCGGGCGTTCCTCACGGAGCAGAGTGGCCCGCCCGCTTCACCGCATCCAGGGCATCCGGTCCGGTGGGCGTGGATCTCCTGCCGGGACCCTCACCGGGAGGGCCTGGCGCTGATCACCCGCCCGGAACTCGGCGCATGCACGAGTCATCCGACTTACCCCCCGCCATGGCCAGATGATGGCTCGGCCTGTGCTGACCCTTGCCGGCCGGCATCTGAGAATTACCCGTTGGCTTGGCTAGCGGTGCGGCTCCGCGGGTCAAGCCTGGCGAAAGCCTCGCTGTTCAAGGCGGACTTGCGAGGCGCGGATCTTCGCGAGACAGATCTTCGCCAGGCCGTGCTGCGTGAGGCTACCGCCGACCTGACGACCTGGTGAACAGCTGAGCATTCCGATCCGACGGCTGCAGGCGTATATGTTCGTCCCACGCTGGAGAAACGCCTGCGATGCGAGCTGGTCTGCATAATCATTCCTGCTCGCCCGGCCACGAAGACGTCCGCTCATGCCGCTGGCCGGACGTTTGGCACTTTCGGGGCTGCAAACAGCTAGGTGTCACAGCAGGCGTTGCAGTTCCTCAATAGTCATGCCGGTGTCCGAAAGTATTCCGCGTAGCGTTCCCTTGGCCAGGTCACGACCCTGGTGTACCGGCACCGTGGTTCCGCGGCCATCGGGATGGCGCATGACGTGGTGGCTCCCGGCGACGCGGGCTACCTTGAACCCGGCTTTCTCTAACGCACGGACGAGCCGCTCGCCGCGCACGGACGGCACTGCCGGCATCAGGCCACATCGACCATGAGAGTTAGCTCGTCCGGAGCGCCGAATTCAGCGATCAGGGCCTCCAGTGCCATGCGCAGGTCCGCGATCGCCGTGTCGGGGGTATCGCCCTCGCCATTCGCCCCCACGCCCGGACGCAGCTGCGCATGAGCGCACCAGATGCCGTCTTCGTCCTGCTCGACGGTGTAGGGGACGTGCACAGCCCGGGTCATTGCTGCCGGCTCCTTCGGGTTAGTTCTGTCATCGTAGCCTGGCGCCCTCGGCGGCCACCGCGCCGCCGCCCGGATTCCTACCGGCAGGTAACGGCCTGTCATGCCATGTCTGCGCAGGAGATCTCGCGCGCTGGGCGGCGGCGGGGAGCAGGCGCAGTGTCGGATCATGATGAATCTCACCGACCTGGCCTCAGTTCCCTACGATCGTCCTGAGCCGTTCACTGATCAGCTGCGACTGGCCGTGGCGGCCTATCTGGCCCGCTTCAAAGGGTGGCGACATTGCGCAGGCTGCCCTCGTCCTCGTCGAATTCGAGCACAAGATGATCACGTGAAAGTCGCTGAGAAAACCTCACTGCTCACCGCCGGTAGTGCGCTCGGGCTTCGCACGGGGGGCCGGCGCAGAGCTGGCTGTTGCTGAGCGTCAGCTGGGACTCGGCACGCGGCTCCACCTAGTGCCGTTCCAGTGCCCGGCCAGGGTCGGGTAGATGTTGGGGGCCCTTGTGTAGTTCCCCGTCGCCCAGGCTCGGGAGGCGGAGGTGAAGGCGACCGAGTAGAGACCGCTTCCGGCGGGCGTTCCCGGGCTGGGGCTCGCCACGTGCTGCCAGCTCGAGCCGTTCCAGCGCTCGACCAGGGTGCCGCCAGCGGAGGTTGTGCTGTATAGGCCCACGGCCCAGGCTCGGCCGGCGGCGTCCGCCGCCACGCCGAAGAGCTGGCTGATCCCGGCCGCCCCCGCTGGGCTGACGCTGGGCACCTTGGTCCAGTGCGTGCCGTCCCAGTGCAGGATCAGCGCCCGGTCGGCGGTGGCGGCGAGATTGCCGTCGTAACCCACTGCCCAGGCGCTGGTGGCGGACGTCATGGCTACGCCGTTCAGCTCGTTCTGGCCGCCGGGCGGACCGGGGCTCGGGCTGGGCACTATTACCCAGGACCGGCCATTCCAGTGCTCGATCAGGGTCCGCGATGCCCCGCCGGTGCCGCAATAGCCCACCGCCCAGGCGTTGATCGGGGAGGTGGCGGCGACTCCGGTCAGGAAGCTGCCGTCGGCGCCAGCCGGGCTCGGGCTGGGCACCTGAGCCCAGGTCTTGCCGTTCCAGTGCTCGGTCAGCGTCAGGTAGCTCGTGCCGTTGTAGTAGTAGCCAACGGCCCAGGCGTCCCAGGGCGAGATGGCCTCCACGCCATACAGATTCGTCTGGTTGGTCGCGGCGCCCGGGCTCGGGCTGGGCACCTGCGACCAGACGGCCCCGTTCCAGTGCTCGATCAGGGTGAAGTCGGTGCTGCCGTTGGTGTACGAGCCCACCGCCCAGGCGTTGGACGCCGAGGTGTCGGCCACGCCGTCGAGCTTGTTCTGGCCGGGGGAGGCGGCGCCCGGGTTAGGGCTCGGCACGATCTTCCAGAGGCTGCCGTTCCAGCGCTCGATCAGCGGATTCTGCGTGCTGCCGTCGGTGGAGAGCCCAACCGCCCAGGCCTGCGAGCCGGGGGCGGCCGCGACGCTGAGCAGGGGGCTGTAGTGATACGCGGCGGCCGGGGACACGATGCTCGGGGCCGCTTCTCTCCCGCCCTGGATCAGCCTGGCCGAGACACCGGCCGGACCGGCCAGCAGCGCCGCTGTGCTCGCGGCCGCCATGGCTATCTTGGGTGTCAGCAGGAACCATCCGGTAACGTGCATGGCTCTCCAATGAGGTAAGTGCGGGCCGCTGGATAGATGCCCGGGATATCTGGAAATGCGAAACGGATCTGCGGAAGCATTTGCAGTCAGAGCGGACGGAACAGGCATGAATGACAATATGCGGATCTGGATACTGATGCAACGAGGCCATGATGTTGATTCGCTGCCGCGACTACTCTATGAATCGCCATCTCCGCATGGGCAGACTTTGCTGACTTCTGATTCTTTCCGGTTAATACTGAGGTGTCTCGTGGAGAAGCGAGAACTCACCGGTCAGGAGGCATCGGGAATTAGGCGTAATCGCCCGTCGGACACTTTCTTACGTACATGGACGCAGTTGGTGTCGCCTTCACGTCTATTGGATTGGTCCCGGCAGGCTCCGTCGACGGCTGTCTGGCCTACATGAGTTACATTTTTATTCATGCTCTCGACGCGCGCCAACGCGCGCTCATGCTGCCGCGGGTGCGTTGGGAGGGCGCGATTCAGGCCGCTGGTGCCACACTTACGTCGAGGGTGACCGTCTCGGCGTCAGCGTCGTAGTCCCGGGGGTCGCCTTCGAGGGCGAACGCGATGGCCGACAGGCATTCACGTTCAGCGTCTGCGCGAGTCGCCGTCCCGCCGCCGTTGATGTGCAGGGCGGGCACGCGATAGTGCCAGTTCCTGGCCTCATCGTCGAAGAACAGCTCGACCCGCAACGCGCTCATCACCAGATCGTCCTATAGTTTCCGCAGTTCAGCAAGTGTGTAACCGTAGTCACGGGCGATCCTGGCCATGGCCGGACCGCCGAGATCTACACCGTCATGGTAGGCCCAGATGCGCTGCTGGTCGCCTTTCACGAGCACCCGGTGGGAGCCCGAGCGCCGGGTCTCCGTCCAGCCGTCTCGCTTCAGCGCCGCCAGCACCCGTGCAGCCTTGGCCATGCCACAGCACGGTAGACCACAGCCATGTCAAACCGCTGCAAGGAACGTGGGTCCTGGCCGGGCCAAGGGTGATCGCTTCCAGCTCGTGCGGTATCTGGGACGGGACCATCTGTGATCGCGGCGAGCGGGCGCATTGTCAGGTCATGACGACTTACAGCGAGCTGATCCCTGTCCCCTCCGAGCGCCCAGCACACGTGCCTGACCCGCTGCGGCTGGCGGTAGCCGCCTACCTGGCCCGTTTCAAGGGCTCCTCCCGCGACCACACCGACTCCGACCTGCGCTGCTACCTCACCTGGTGCGCCGAGCGCGGCCTGAATCCGCTGGCGGCACGCCGACCACACCTGGAGCTCTACATCCGGCGGATGCAGGAAATCCGCCGGTTCAAGCCCTCCACCGTGTCCCGGCGCTTCTCCGTGACCGCTGGGTTCTACCGGACCTGCTTGATCGACGGCGTCCTGGACCACTCACCAGCCGAGCACGTCCGCCGGCCTACCGTGCCCGCCGAGTCGCCCACGCTCGGCTTCACCCACCTGCAGTTCGAGGCCATGCTCACGGCCGCCCGCCAGTCCGCGAACCGGCATGATTTCGCGCTGGTGGCCATGCTCGGCCTGCTCGGCCTCCGGATCTTCGAGGCCACCGGCGCTGACATCAGCGACCTCGGGGAGGAACACGGTCACCGGGTGCTCCGGGTGTGCGGCAAGGGCACCAAGATCGTGCTCGTCCCGCTGCCGCCGGCGGTCGGCGGCGCTATCGACCAAGCCATCGGGAACCGGACGAGCGGGCCCATCCTGCTCAACAGCCGGGGTGCCCGGATGGACCGGCACGCCGCGACACGGCGATCGCGGCGCCTGGCCCAGCAAGCTGGCGTGCGCATCGACAGACCGCACCCTCACATGCTCCGCCATACATTCGTCACGACCATGCTCGACGCCGGCGTTGACCTGCGCGACGTCCAGATCGCCGCCCGGCACGCCGATCCACGCACCACCATGCGATACGACCGGGCCCGCAAGAACCTCGACCGCCACCCCAACTACATCCTCGCCGCCTACATGGCTTCCGGCACCTGACCCATATATGACCACCGACCGAGCACGACACCTCAGTTACGCGGAGATGCCGAAATGAGTGCGGTGAGCAACACGCATTTTTATGCGTTAACCCGCATGCTCACTCACGTATTAAGGCTCGGCCGTAACTCGCCGAGGTGCGTTGCCCGGCGTTGTCGGCGTCCTCAAGGGCGATCGCAGATCGCCGATTCGGCGTTCTTGGGAGTTGTTGCAATCGCGTCTGCAGCCGCACGCAGATCTGCCACTTCTGAGCGTTACGAGCTCCGCGATTGACGGTATCTGGCAGTGGCCACAGGCATGCGGCGGGCAACTTCCGGCATCGGCACGTCGTGGCGGTGTGGTGCCAATGAGGCGACTTGCGGCTGGGGCGTGGAAGCAGTGAGCAGGAGGGCGGTCCTACAGCACGTGACGGCGATCGCCGGGTACGAGCTCTGCGACGCGGGTCTCGATTGCTGCGGAGAACGCGCCGCCGCCAGTGTCGAGGTCGTCAGCTGCTCGCTCGGTGTCTTCTTGGACCAGGTCAGCGTTGATGGCGATTGCCGCCGCGGATCTGGCGCCAGCGGAGGTGACGACCTGGGCACGTGGATCGGCGACGTTGCCGGCCGCCCAGACGCCGGGCACGCTGGTCCGGCCGACGGCATCGATGATGGGGAAGCCAGCCCCGTTGAGCTGCAGCCCAGGCCGGCCAGGAGGCTATCGTCGTGGGGGGTGTTCCCAGGCTGGATGAACACCGCTGTTCGCTCGATCATCTGACCGTCGGCCAGCTCGACACCCCTCAGGCGGTCGTCCTCCACCACCAGCCGTGCTACCTCGCCATCGACCCGGACTCCGCGCGCCCTCAGCTGGTGCCGCTCGGTGGAGGTCAGTTCATCGGTGTGGACGAAGAAGACGACGTCGTCGGACCGCTGCCGTATCAGGAGGGCGTGCTGCACCGAGCCGGGTTGGGTGCCGAGCGCTCCTACGCCGACTCGTTGTGCCTGGATAGGCGCCAGCTGGTTAACATCAGCCTCGGATGGCGCAGCTTCATTTCATTCCGCGAGCTGAGGGCCGCAGCGCCGTCGGGGTGGATCTGTCCAGGGTCGCGCTCGCCCGGGCCAGACGCGAGCACGCCGATGTTGGCATCGGCGTTGGCAAGATCCTCAACATTGCCGTGATAGCGGCGTCAGCCCGTGCAGGGGGAAGATTTCGTTGCGGGTGGCCATGATCGCCTGGTCGGCCGGGTCGGCTGGGTCGTAGCCGGACTCGAAGGGGACGAACGTGGCGGGTGCCCGTCTGTCATCTGCTCGGGCGCGGCCAGGCCGGTTCGCTGTGCGACGTACTCGCGCCACGGCAGGGGGGTCGGGGTGGCCGGGTCGATCGGCTGTCCTGCGGCCTCGGCGATCAGGTGCGTCCAGGTCCGTGGCACGACGCCTACCAGGTCGTAGCCCCCGCCGCCGGTGAGCAGCCAGCGTCCGCCGGCCAGGTCGTGGGCCAGCGCGTGGATCGCGGCGTGGGCGGCGCGTTGCGCGTCGATGCTCAGTTCCCAGGTTGGCCAGCGGATCGTTCCGGTGGCTGTCGCAGCCGTGCTGGCTGACCAGGATCTGCGGCTCACACCGGAGAAGTTCGTGAGCCATCGTTTCACGTTCGAGGCCATCATCGACGCCTACGACACCTTCGGCCGCGCAGCGGAGACCAAGGCCCTCAAGGTGGCCATCACCCGCTGACACCGCCGACGGCCCGATCCGCCGCGCGGAAGCCGGGCCACCGCGGTGCGAAGGGGTGTCGAGTGGACAAGCCCTGGCCGGTGCGACCCGGCTGAAGGACTGGAAGGGGCCGATCGCGGCAGGCCGGGCTCGGGGATCGCCTTCCGCAAGAGGGAGGATCACGTGCCCGACAGGAAGGCCTCCGGCTGGTCAACCGACCGCGGGCAGAGTACGGCCTGACACGCCGCGCAGCGGCACCGTCGCAGCCCCGGGCATTATCGGAACAGGAGTGGCAGAGATCATGGGCGTCGGTCAGGGTCCCGGGCTGCGGGGGTGCTGGAGGACCCGCTGACGAACAAGGGCACCGCCTTCTCCGAGGAGGAACGCTCCGGTCTGGGCTTGCGTGGCCTGCTGCCGGCCGTGGTGGAGACGCTGGAGCAGCAGGTGCGCCGCGGGTACCAGGCCTACCGGGAGCAGCCCACCGACGTCGCCCGGCACGTTAACCTGCGCGCGCTGCAGGACACTAACGAGATGCTGTTCTACCGGCTGGTGTCTGACCACATCGAGGAGATGCTGCCGATCCTGTACACCCCCACCGTCGGGCTGGCCTGCCAGCGCTTCAGCGAGATCTACCGCCGTCCGCGGGGGCTGTTCATCGCCTATCCCGACCGCGACCGCATCGCGGAGATCCTGCACAACCGGCCCCGGCGGGAGGTCGACGTCATCGTCGTCACCGACGGGCAACGGGTTCTCGGCCTGGGTGACCAGGGCATCGGCGGCATGGGCATCCCGATCGGCAAGCTGTCGCTGTACACGGCACTGGGTGGCATCGACCCGGCGCGCACCCTGCCGGTGCTGCTCGACGTCGGCACCGACAACGCCGAACTCCTCGACGACCCCATGTACCTTGGCTGGCGGCACCGCCGTATCGGCGGCGCCGACTACGACGACTTCGTCGACCGGTTCGTCCAGGCCGTGCGCACCGAGCTGCCCGACGTGCTGCTGCAATGGGAGGACTTCTCCACCCCGCACGCGCTGCCCATCCTGAAACGCTACCGCGGCCAGCTGCTCACCTTCAACGATGACATCCAGGGCACTGCTGCCGTTGTCCTGGCTGCGCTGTCCGCCGGGGCAGCGGCCACCGGGTCGCGGCTGGGCGACCAGACGGTCGTGATGCTCGGCGCCGGGTCGGCTGGCATCGGAGTCTGCGAGCAGATCGTGCGGTCGATGATGGCCGGCGGCCTGTCCGAGCAGGGCACCCGCACTGCCGGACGGACCATCTCGGCGCCCCACCCGCGGGCGGCTTGTCGTCCGTTGTACTCACCGGGCACCGGGCTTCGGCCGGAATGCCGTCACCTCGTGGTGCGGGCCGGCGTTCCGGCCCGCACCACGAGGTGCGTGTCGCAGCTCAGGGCTGCCGGGGTGCCGGCGCGGTCCGGCGGGCCGTGCTCAGCCGGGGCGGCCGTTGGAGCCGGCGGTCCTGGTCCCGGCGGCGGCTAGGTCCTGGTCGCTGGGCTGCTGGTCGCCGGGGCGGGTGGCTTGCAGCGGCCCGGTGCCCGGGTCGGCGGCACCGGCGGGGTGCCCGGTGAGGACGCCGGTCTCGGGGGAGACGCGGCGGGCGTGGGCCAGGCCGAGGCCGCCGAGGATCAGCATGACGCCGGCGGCGATGAACGCGGCGATCGCGGCGATGCCGGCGATGGTGGCCATGGTGCCGAAGGCGTAGGCGTTCAGCAGCATGCTGCGCAGCGTGGTGCCGCGGAACATCAGCTGGACCTGGGCGGCCAGCTTGACGTTATTGGGCTGGGTCAGCGCCTTGGCGGACAGCTGGGAGTAGGTCAGGCCGCCGCCGATCACCTTGAGGTGGTTGGCGATGAAGTGGTCGGCGTAGACCTCGGCCTGCGCACCGGTGGTCATCAGCTGCCCGGCGTACTGGTGCATCGCGGCAAACTCCGGGGCCTTGATGGCCGGGCTGCCCGCGGGCGGGAAGTAGATCTGCTGCGCGGTGAGCTGGGTGCGGACCTCGTTGCTGACGAAGTTGTGCGCCCAGGTCAGCAGCAGGCCGGACACGATCAGCGTGACGGCCAGGAACAGGCCGGCCACGCTGACCATTACGTCGAAGGTTCGGCGTCTCATAACGGTTCTCCTTGGTCGGGGAACAGGGTCACGTGCCGGCGGTCAGGTCTGCCTGCCCGGTTCCCTGTCGCTGACCCGGGTAGCTGGCCGCGGCCGACCGGCATTCTCGGTGTCTGCGCCTAAACCTACATATGAACAAAACTGGCAATATTTTTCTAGAAATCAGAGTAATTTCTGGGAGGATGGACGGCTGGGGTTCCCGGCCAGGACACGCCCGGGTGCTGCGGCGCACCGCGCCCGGCCCGGGGCGTGCGGCCCCGGCACATCGCGGCCAGCCCGGGAATCACCGAGCGCAGCGCAAACGGCACCGTCACCGGCCTGACCGCAGCTGGGTACCTCGCCCAGCAGAAAGACGGCCGCCGCAACCGCCGTCAGATCCCGGCGCACCGCCCGCAGCCAGAACCCGCCAGCCCGGAACCCCGCCACCGGCGAAGCCCAGGCCCCCGAGCCGGTGACGGCGCCAGGCAGCCCCCGGGCCGGGCCGCCATTGCCTGGGCGAGCACGACGACGGCTTGCCGGACCCTCGCCGAACGAGCGGTTCCGCACTCGCGTGTGAGGCGAGTGCATCCCTGCGCTGTAGCTGCCAGCATTCCTGCCGATTCTGTCGACGACCCGTGTTCGGTCTGACGCCGGGCGAACGCGTTGTTCTGCCGCGACGCTGGCGGGGGATCTTCCGCGGCATCCTTGGTCAGGCAGACGCTGCCGCTGCCTAACGACGGTCGGCCTTCGTGCGCCCGGCCCGCTGGCCGCCTGAACACTGCGGGTCGTGCTGGCTGCCGCCTTGGAGGCAGCCGGCAGCGCTTATTTCGCCGCGGGCACGTCCGGAGGTACGGTTGAGGCACTCGTAAGCCCGGTTCGGCCGCGCGCTTGTGCCGCGGCCTGTGCATCCGGCAGCTGCCCGGGACCCCGGCGGTACAACATCAACCGTCGCGATGGGCCTCCAGGGGGTTCCGGTGGTGCGATCTTCTGATGCAGTGGTCTCCGCGCCTGGGTTCTCCGCGGTGCCGCGTGGGCACCGGTGGGCCATATTGGTGGTGGTCTGCGCTTCCGCGCTGATCGTCAATGTGGACAACACGATCCTCAACGTGGCCCTGCCTACCCTCGTCCGGAAGCTGGCCGCTACCTCAAGCGAACTGCAGTGGATCGTCGACTCCTATGCGATGGTGTTCGCGGGCCTGCTGCTGGTCGGCGGCAGCCTGGCCGACCGGTTCGGGCGGAAGCGGTTTTTCCTGATCGGCCTGACCGTCTTCGCCGCGGGATCGATCGGCGCTGCGTTCTCAGGGTCGGTGGACCTGCTGATCGGCTGGCGGGCGGTGATGGGGGCCGGCGCGGCGCTGACGATCCCCCCGTCTTTGTCGATCATCAACGACGTGTTCCGCGACCGGGCGGAGCGGGCCCGGGCGATTGGTGTCTGGGCCGGGACCATCGGCCTGGGTATCGCGATCGGCCCGATCGCCGGCGGCCTGCTGCTGGCCCGGTTCTGGTGGGGCTCAGTGTTCCTGGTCAACGTCCCGATCGCGGTCGCCGCGTTCGCCGCAGCCCTGGTGCTGGTGCCCGACTCGAAGAACCCGGCCGCCGACCGGCCCGATCCCTGGGGGGCGGTGCTGTCGATCACCGGCCTGGGCCTGCTGCTGTGGGCGATCATCGAGGCCCCGGCCAGGGGCTGGGCCTCAGCGGAGGTGGTCGGAGCCGGGCTGTCCAGCCTCGTTGTTCTCGGCGCCTTTGTCGCCTGGGAAGCCCGCAGCAGCCATCCGATGCTGAACCTGGGATTCTTCTCCGATCGCCGGTTCTCGGTGGCCGCAGCGGCCGAGAGCCTCGGGGTCTTCGGGCTGCTGGGGGCGCTGTTCGTGCAGACTCAGTTCCTGCAGTTCGACCTCAGCTACTCGCCCCTCCAGGCCGGGCTGCGCATCCTGCCCATGGCCGCCGTGCTCGGCGTGAGCGCGCCGCTGTCCCCGATTCTCGCCCGCCTGATCGGGATCAAGTTCACCGTTGCCGCCGGCCTGGCGGCCATCGCCGGCGGCCTGTGGCAGATCTCGGCGGTGTCCACGGCTGCCACGACCTACGGGGACGTGGTGCCCGGCCTGCTGCTGATCGGGCTGGGGCCGGCCTGCTGCTGCCGACGGCCACGAACTCCGTCGTGGGCTCGGTCCCCCAGGGCGATTCCGGTATCGGATCAGCCTCCAACGCCGTGGCCCTGCAGGTCGGCGGCGCGCTCGGCGTCGCCGTGATCGGGAGCGTGCTGTCAACCCGCTACCAGGATCACATGACCACAGCGCTGGCCGGCCGGCACGTGCCAGCCGCTGCCACGCACATCATCCTCGGCTCACTCGGCGGTGCCCTCGACGTGGCGGCTCATGCCGGGGGCGCCGCCGGCGCCCTACTGGCGCATTCTGCCCGCGCCGCCTTCATGAACGGCAGCGAGGTGGCGCTGGCCATCGGTGCCGCCGTCGCCCTCGGCGGCGCCGTCCTCGTGCTCGCCCGCCTGCCATCGCGGGTCCCCCGGGACCTCCCGGATCCCGGTGTGCCCGTGCCGGCGAAACAGACGCCATCAACGGCCAAGCTGAAGGCAAGCGCAGGAAACGTCGATGGCTTCCGGGTCCCTCCAGGACCGGGCGCACCGAAACCGGGAACTTCCTCCTCGCCCTCCCAGCGCTCGAACCGCACGTGACATCCTGATCAGGGTTCTCGGTGCGCCCGACCGTGCCGGTCAGGTCGATCTGGCTAGTGCGGTGGACGTTGGTGGACACCCCACTAGCGGACTGTTGTGCGGGATGCCGCTTCCGGGGTGTGCTGGCCGGCAAAGACGTGACCCTTGCGCTGCCAGCTGCCGTGCTGGGCAGCTACATGGCGGATAACAGGCATGCAGGCCTTCCGTCCCCGTAAGGAACGGGCCCGTCAGCCCGCCAGGATCTTTACGAAGATCACCCGCATATCATGCACGAGCGCGCGGCCTGTCCCTCCGCGCTTCGTGAATCTCCCCGATGCCGGACGCCATCTTCTCGGCCATGAGCGGGAACCGGCCGGCCATGTCGGCGCCGATCGCATACACAGATCACCCGCCCATGGCTCGCGCTGCGGGATCCCATTGCGGTCCCGATATCGCAGGCGGCACTGCTATGTGGCAGGTCGAACTGGCCCAGGATGATGATCTCCAACCCGTTGGATTCTCTCCACGGCTACGAGAGTTCCTCATTCAGTAGCACCGAGTGCGGGTTTGCTATGCCGATGGCTTGCGGGGCCGACGGACCGGGCGACGGCGCGTGTGCGGCGCTCTAGGCATGCTCGGCGGCGATGCCGGTCAGCATCAGGTCGACGACACTTTCGATGATCGCTTCGTTCAGGGGTTCTCTTGTCAGCAGCAGCCGCAAGTACAGCGGGCCGACCAGCGTCTCCAGCGTGAGGAAGCGGTCGATGCCAGGACGCAACTCGCCACGCGCCTCCGCTCGATCGAGGATCACAGATCCACGCGTGAAGCGATCGGTCCAGAACCTGTCACGCGCCGCGTCGGAGTCCGGCAGATCCCGCCTCAGGGCCATGCGCACCACATTCTCTCCGAGCGGAGTGCTGATGAACGCTGCCGCAGCGCGGAGCAACGCGAGCAGGTCCTCGCGCAGGGATCCGGTGTCCGGAGTCGGGACCTCCAGTCCCATCCTGCTGGCCAGCGCGTCGGAGACGAGGTCGGCCTTGGTGCCCCAGCGCCGGTAGATAGAGGACTCGTGGACCCCGGCGCGCTTGGCGATCTCCCGGATCGACAGCGCATCGAACCCGCTCTCGGACAGGACATCCACCGTGACCGTCAGCACCGCTGCGCGCACCCGGGCGCTCCTGCCGCCGGTCCGGCGAGCCCGCGGAGGATCGCTGTCGTTGGCCATGCCTGGAAGTTATCGCAAGGATTCCCGCACCGGTGGCCTGAAGGAGCGTACGCTAACGCGAGTGCATTCGCGTTTATGAGGAGGCCTCGTGGCGGAGAGCGAGGCTCCGGCGGCGGCCCCGCAAGGCCCGCAGACGAGCGCCTGCCCCGGCGGCAGGCGAAGGCTCGGTGAAGTATTCCCCGGGGCCGGGGCCGGGAGGGTTCTGGCGCTGTCCGTCCCGGCGATCCGGCCAGACCACGCTGGAGCGGGCTGGGTCGCCCATGCCGTGGCGGTGGCTGGTCAGGCTGCCGATGTCGCCGCCGCCGGCGTCACCGCTGGCCGGCCATCGAGATGACTATCGAGTGGAGACGGCCTTATGCCCTGGTCGGGCTGATCGGCGGACGCTGGACCCTGGCCGTGCTCGGAGAGCTGGCTGCCGGGGGCCACCGCTACCAGGACCTCCATGACGCCCTGGATGGCGTCTCACACAAGGTGCTCACCGACACGCTGCGACGCGCCGAGCGCGACGGCCTCATCAGCCGGCATCTCGATTCCGGGCGAATGGGCACGGCAACCCTCTACGAGCTCACCGATCTCGGCAGGTCGCTTGATGAGCCTCTCGCCGCGCTCGGGCGGTGGGTCGACGCCAACTGGGAGCTGGTCGAAGCGGCTCAGCGCGATTGGGCGAGGCGGACCAGGAGCTGATCGAAGGCCGGCTGCCTCTTCGCCGGAGGGCCGCAGGCGCTTGGGGTAAGCCGGCTTTCGTTGAAGTGCGATATGGCCTGCTGTAGCGTGGGTGGTAGCACGGCGGGCAGTCCCGTAGCCGGGCTGGACTCTGCTTAGCGCCTTGGGCAGCTTCCGGGAGCGTTGCTCCGGACCCTGGTAGCGCAGGTTTGGCAGATTAGTCCATGAGACGCCTGGTTCGGGCTGGACGGCCGCCCACGGTCTGTCGCCCCGTACGGGCTTGACGCCTCCTCAGCTAGAGGAGAAACGCCGTGACCACTGTCCTCGACGGCGCGCCGGCACCCATTACGGTGTCCGGAACACGAAAATGGTGGGCCCTGGGCGCTCTGGGCCTGGCCGGCCTGGCGGTCGGCGTGGACGGCACCGTGCTCAGCGTGGCGCTGCCCACGCTGGCTAAGGCGCTGCACGCGTCGGAGTCCGACCTGCAGTGGTTCTCGTCGGGATACTTCCTGGTCCTGGCCGCGGCGATGCTCCCGGCCGGGCTGCTGGGTGACCGCTACGGGCGCAAGAAGGTCCTGCTCATCTCCCTGGCGCTGTTCGGGATCGGGTCGGCGGCGTGCGCGTACTCGACGTCGGTGGCGGAGTTCATGGCGGCCCGGGTGCTGATCGGGCTCGGCGGCGCAGGGATAATCGTCATGGCGTTCTCCGTCCTCACGGTGCTGTTCGGCAAGGCGGAGCGGCCGAAGGCCGTGGGGGTGATGGCGGGGGTCACCTTCGTGGCCTTCCCGATCGGCCCGATCCTGGGCGGCTGGCTGCTCAGCAGCTACTGGTGGGGCTGGGTGTTCCTGATCAACGTGCCGGTCGTCGTGGTCGGCCTGGCGGCCGTCATCGCCCTGGTGCCGGAGTCCCGCGCCTCACAGCGCCCGGGCCTGGACCTGGCGGGGGTGGCGGCCTCGGCGGCCGGGCTGGTGGCGCTGACCTACGGCCTGATCGAGGCCGGCCAGGACGGCTGGAGCGATGCCGGTGCCCTGGCCCTGATGGTCGCCGGAGTGGCGTTGCTGGCCGGCTTCTTGGGCTGGGAACGCCGGCTGACCCGCCGGCCGGGCGGTCAGCCGCTGCTCGATCTGAGCCTGTTCGGCTCGGCGTCGTTCACCTGGGGCGTGATCCTGGCGGTGCTGCCGATCATGGCGATGCTCGGCATCTTGTTCACCATGCCGCAGTACTTCCAGGGCGTGCTCGGCACGAACGCCATGGGCTCGGGCCTGAGGCTGCTGCCCCTGGTCGCCGGGCTCATCGCCGGAGCCGTTCCCGCGGCCCGCGTCGTCCGCCTGGTCGGCGCCAAGGTGGCCGTGACCGCCGGGTTCGTCCTGCTCGCGGCCGGGCTGTTCACCGCAGCTATGACCAGTGCCAGCTCGGGCGGCCTGTTCGTGGCGGCGTGGATGGCCGTCGCCGGGCTGGGGACGGGCATCGCGATGGCCACCGCCATGTCCGCCGCGCTGGTCGAGTTGTCGGCGGACAAAAGCGGCGTCGGCTCGGCGGTGCTGCAGGCGGTCAACAAGACCGGGGGCCCGCTCGGCATCGCCATCCTCGGCAGCGTGCTGAGCGCCGGCTATCTTGCCCGGCTGCACCTGCCGGGACTGCCGCCGGCCGCCGCCGCGGCCGTCCGCCAAAGCGTCTTCGGCGGCGTGGCAGTCGCCCAGAAGCTCCACTCGGCGGCGCTGCTCGCGTCCGTGCAGGCGGCCTTCGTGCACGGCATGGACATGGCCCTTCTGGTGTCTGCCGGCATCGCCCTGGCAGGCGTCGTCCTCACCCTGGTCTTCCTGCCGGCGTCGAATGCCCCGAAGACGACAGTGCAGCCGGTCATGGACACAGACGGTGAGGCTGCCGGAAAACAGCCAGCAATCACCGGTTCAAGGCTGCGTGAACGCACAATGGCGACGACCCGGGCGGCGATGCAAGGCTTTGCGGCCAAGCCAAGATCGTGCTGCCGGACCAGCTTCGCGAAAAAATGACGAGAGCATCTCCCCGCCGAAGCCATGGTTCCGATGACGTCTGGCAGCAGCCCCGCAGGCGGGCCGGGCGAACCCGCCATCAGTGACCAGATGCTGCGCGCGCTGTCCCACCTTGACCGGGCCGGCCTCCTGCGCCGCGTCCAGATGCTGACTGCGTCAGAGTTCAGTATCAGTCAGCGCAGGCTGACCGCCAGGCGCTGGTTCATCCGTTCCTGGCTGCTTGCCGTCTGGTCCTGATTCCCTGGACAATCGGGCTTGCCTGGGTGCGGGGTCATTGCGGATCGCCGGTCGGGTTCAACACACCCTCTTGACGGATCTCTGTGGAACTGCTGACAGGTACTTCGGGGTGCCTCAGCTTTCGTTGAAGTGCCATTTGGCCGGCTGTAGCCTTGTTTCTGACACGACGGGCAGTCCCGTAGCCGTGTTGGACTCTGCTGGGACCATTGGCAGCCTCCGGGAGCGTTGCTCCGGACCTTGGTAGCGCTGGCTTGGCAGATTGATCCACCAGACGCCTGGTTTCGGGCAGGACGACCGCTCACCGTCTGTCGTCCCGTAACGGACCTGCGCCTCCTCAGCTACGGGAGCGCCATGACATCGACCATCTCGACCAAACCAGCATCGTCGGCTTGGGCGATTTTCAACGACCAGTCCTTCTCCTTCGAGACGCTCCGGGCCCTCGGCTACGCCCCATACGGGGGCGCCGACATCGGCGAAGTCACCAGCACGGCGGCCCGGATCCCCGACGGCGACTTGACCGCCTGGTACGCGCAGTGGCGGGCGCTCGCCGAACGGATTCACGCCGACGCCGATCGCAGCGCCGCCGAAGGGCACCCCGTCAGCGCCCGCGAGTCCTACCTGCGAGCGAGCAACTACTACCGGCTGTGCGAGTTCTACCTGCGTGTTGACTCATCGAATGACCCCGAAGTCCGCGAAGTGGGCCAGCTCTCCGTCGACAGCTTCGCCCGCGCTGCGCAGCTGATGAACCCCGCGCCGCAGCGGGTGAGCTTCCCCTATGAGGACACCACGCTGCCCGGATGGTGGATCCCGGCCGATCTCGGGACGGCTCATCCCACCGGCGGTGACCCAGACGGTCACCGGCCCACGCTCTTGTACCACGGTGGCTTCGACAGCACCGAGGAGGAGCTGTACTTCACCGGCGGCGCGGCCGCCGCCCGGCGCGGCTACCACGTGCTCGCCTTTGCCGGCCCCGGACAAGGCAGCGCCCTTCGTGACCAAAAGCTGCTGTTCCGCCCGGACTGGGACGCCGTGGTCACCCCTGCCGTCGACTGGCTCCTGGCGCGCCCGGACGTGGACCCCGATCGCATTGCGCTCATGGGGATGAGCCTCGGCGGCCTACTCGCGCCCCGGGCCGCCGCCACCGAGCACCGCGTGGCCGCTCTGATCGCATACGACGGCCTCTACTCGTTCGCCGACATGGTGCACCGCCTGGTCGGGCCCGAGATCATGAAGCTCATCGGCGACGGCCTCGTCACAAGCGACACGAAGGCAAACGCCCTCATCAAGGAGATCATAAGCTCCAGAACCAATACTTTCGGCCCGGCGCTCCCGTGGGGTATGTGGGTCTTCGGAGAAGACAGCCCCGCGGCTGCCCTCCGCGCCTTCGCCCCCTACACCCTCGAAGGCTACGCGCCACTGGTCACCTGTCCCACGCTCGTCCTCGACGGCGAGAATGACCCCTGCGACTCGTCCCGGCTCTACGAGGCTCTGCGCTGCCAGAAGACCTATCACCTGTTCCCCGCGGCAGAAGGCGGCGGCGAGCACTGCCAACCGGGGGCGGTGTCCAGGCTGCACCAAGTGGTCTTCGACTGGCTTGACACCGTCCTCGACACGGTCACCACCGTTAGCTGACCAACGGTGCAAAGCTCGCTCACGTCGAGCTCTATCGACTCAGGGAGCGTCATGCAACCAGTCCTGTTCGCCGATGATCCGCAATTTTGGTTCGAGACCCTGCGCACCATGGGCCACGCCGCCTATGGCGGGGCCGACATCGGCGAGGTCCTCACGACGGCACAGAACATCGTCGCGGGGGACTATGACAGCTGGCACGACCAGTGGCTGGCCATCGCCGGCAAGATCGCCGCCGAGGCGGAGACCCAGCTGGCTGCCGGGCATCGCACCAGTGCCCGGGACGGGCTGATGCGAGCCAGCATCTACTACCACAATGCCGGGTTCTTCCTGCATGGCGACCCCGCTGATCCGCGCATCGACCACGCCTATCAACGCTCCACGCAGTGCTTCCACACCGCCGCAGCGCTGTTCGTCCCAACCATCGAGGTGGTGGAGATTCCCTACGAGGACACCGTGCTGCACGGCTACTTCTATCGTGCCGCTAACGGCGGAGGCGACGGCACGGCGCGCCCGGTCATGGTCCTGCATAACGGCTTCGACGGCACCGCCGAGGAGATGCACTCCAACGGCGCCGCAGCAGGATCTGAACGCGGCTACCACGTTCTCACCTTCGACGGGCCGGGCCAACCCGCCGCTCGCCACCTCGACGGCCTCGTCTTCCGACCTGACTGGGAGAACGTCGTCACCCCCGTGCTGGACTGGGTCATGGCCCGCCCCGAGGTCGACGAGTCTCGCGTCGGACTGCTCGGCTTGAGCATGGGGGGCCTGCTTGCCCCTCGCGCTGCCGCCTTCGAGCACCGCCTCGCCGCCTGCGTCGCCGTCGATGGTATCTACGAGCTCGGAGCCACCGTCCTGAGTCACTTTCCGGGCAGCCGGGCCGAAGTCGAGGCCGCTTTGCGGGCCGAACGCGCTCCCGAAGTCGACGCCGCGATGGAGAACCTCATGGCGAATGACCCGACGGTGCGCTGGGCTATCACCAACGGTATGTACGTCATGGGCGTGGACTCACCGCGCGCCTTTGCCGCCTGCTATCTCGACTACACCCTCGCCGGCGGCATTGCCGAACAGATCACCTGCCCGACCCTGGTGTGCGAAGGCGAGTCGGATATGTTCTGGCCGGGCCAGCCCCAGGAACTGTTCGACCACCTGACCTGCCCGAAGACCCTGCTGCGGTTCACCAACGCCGAGGGCGCAGGCGCCCACTGTCAATTCGGGGCTCAGCGCCTGGCCCACGCCCGGATCTACGACTGGCTCGACGACACAATGGCGATCAGGGACTGACCAGGTAGGGATCCCGCGTGGCGGTGAAACCGAAGCCGCGCATCGCCGGGGTGTCGGTGACCGGCAGCGAGCGGGCCGGGGCGGCCGTGGCCGGGCAGAACTTGAAGAAGGTTGTGCTGGAGCTGGGTGGCTCGGATCCGTTCATTGTGCTGGACGGTGCCGACCTGGCGAAAGTGGCCAGGACGGCGGCAGCAGCCAGGATGGAGAACGGCGGCCAGGCCTGCAATGCATCCAAGCGGATGATCGTAGCCGACGCCATCTACGACGACTTCATGCGCGAGTTCACCGCCGCGATGTCCAGCTACGTGACCGGGGATCCGGCCGACCCGGCGACGAGCTACGGGCCGCCGTCCTGGGAGCAGGCGGCGCGCAACCTGATGGCCCAGATCCACGACGCGGTCAGCAAGGGCGCAACCGTCCACCTCAGAGGGCACCGCATCGACGGGCCGGGCGCATTCGTGGAGGCGACCGTGCTGTCCGGCGTGACCCCCGACATCCGCGCCTACCGCGAGGAGCTGTTCGGCCCGGCCGCCGTGGTCTACCAGGTGGCCGACGCCGATGAAGCGGTAGAGCTGGCCAACAGCAGCGCGTTCGGGCTCGGCGGAGCCGTCTTCTACAGCGACGAGAAGCTGGCCGTGGAGGTCGCCGACCGGCTCGACGTCGGGATGGCCTGGGTCAACACTGCCGAACTCGGCGGCCCGCAGCTACCTTTTGGCGGCACCAAGCGATCCGGTGTCGGCCGCGAGCTCGGCCCGCTTGGCATCGACGAGTTCGTCAACAAGAAGCTCATCCACACACCGCCCACCGCGCAGTGATCGTCGCCGTGACCGCAGCCTCAGACGGGCTGCTGCCACGGCGGCGCTGACCAGCGGAACCTTCAGGCGCAAGCACGCTCGCCGTTGCGCTCCGGCCGCACATCGAAGCGAGTGCCACCGAGGGCCACAACGCGCGGGACACTGATCCCCCGCGAGCCTCGGACTATGCCGGGGCTGCGCCCAGATCACCCAGATATTGACGTCATAGCGCAGCTCCGCCAAGCAACAGAAACCGCGCATAGCGGCGGGTCGGTGCGCGGTTATCACGCCGACTCTCCTGTCGTTAGGCCAGCCGGGCGAGCCCATTTAAGGGCCACTGTGCACGCCGACGCGCTGTATGTTTATGCGTTGCCGACCGCACCGAAGACTTCCTCTTCTGCCGCGCAGAGCATTCTGAGAAGCTTCGTTGTCACCATGCTTCTGTGGCATCGGCGAGCCGGGCGGCGATCTGCTCGACCGCGTCGAGCGTGCCCTCGGCCACGGCCATAACCAGGTCATAGGCTTCATCGTTGGTCAGGGTCAGGCGCCGGCCGTTAACACCGTAGAAAGCGATGATCCCAGCCAGGCCCAGTCGCTTATTGCCGTCGACCAGGGCGTGATTGCGGGTCAGCGAATGCAGCAGCGCCGCGGCCTTGGCGTCAAGGTCCGGGTACGCGTCGCGGCCGAATGCCGTTGCCTGCGGCCGCGCCAGCGCTGACTCCAGAAGCCCGATGTCCCGCGCATGCGGCTCGCCGCCCAGGGTCCGCTGCGCCACGTGCAGTAACTCCGGCAGCGTCAGGTAGATCACTGCCCGAGCCGCTCCAGCGCCTCGGCGTACCGGGGCAGCTCCTGGTCCAGGACCCGGTCGAGCAGCTCGGCGCGGCTGTGACCCTCGACGTACTCACGGATCGCCTGCCGCGCCACTTCCTGCATCGGCCTGCCCTCCAGCTCGGCCCGCCGCCGCAGCGACCGCGCCTCGTCATCGGTGAGCCGCAAGGTCATCGCCATAACCTAATGGTATCACGACTGATACCACCCCCCGAAGATCGCACTCTCCGGCCTTTCCCCGAGCGCGCCGATCGATTACGAGCGACGCACTAACCGGTGCTCGGCAGTGGCCTTCGCCGGGCAGAACAACCATTCCGTGCGTTCGCGGCCCTGGGGTGTTCGCTCGCCGGGCCGGACGGCGGTGCGCGCAGGGGCACGCTCCTGCGGTATGGGACCACGCTGGCGGCCCGCAGCGCGGGCAAATGGGGTGGCGGGCTGACGAATCCCCATAAACATCGCGGTCGGCGCAGGCCTCAGGCGCTGGGGACCCGTCCCATTATCCAGCCGAATTCGGAGGCGATCCGGACGCCGAGACCTTCGGTGTAGAGCGGGCGGAAGGCATCGCTGATCGCCTCGGCGAACCGGTCGTAGCCAACCGCCTCCAGGGCCGGCCAGGACGGGCCGCCGGAGGCGAGCGCCCGGGCCGCAAGGTCTAGGTCAGGCCACTCGTTGACGACCTGCGCTGTTCCCCGGTCAACGAACTCCAGGCCCGTGTCGGCGAGCATCTGCTCGGCCACGCCGGGCCGCCCGGTGTCACCCTGATTGAGGGTGGCATCGACGTGGCTGGGCGGCGACAGCTCCAGCAGCGTTGCGAAGAACGGCAGCAGGCCAAGCCGCTTGGGCGATCCCCAGAAGCTGAACCCGACCAGGCCGCCCGGCCGCACCACCCGGCAGGCCTCGCGCAGCGCGTCCTCGCATCCCTTCCAGATCCCGTTGAAACTCATCGCCACGTCGAACTGGTCATCTTCGAACGGCAGCGCGAACATGTCGCCGACCCGGAAGTCCGCGCCAGGTGTGCGCGCCCGGGCGATCGCGATCAGCGCCTCAGAGGCATCCAGCCCGGCGACCTCGGCCCCGCGGCCTGCCGCGACGCTCGCCGCGTACCCGGAACCGCAAGCGATGTCGAGCAACCGCGTCCCCGGGCCCACGCCAGCCCGGTCAAACAGCGCGTCGTTGGCCCGCCGCGCATAAGGCTCGACCAGATACGCCCAGTCCCTGGCCCGCGCGCCCCAGGCCCGGCCCGATTCGGTCCACCCCATGGCCCTCGCCCCCGCTGCACGGATCCGCCCTGTTAGCCATTTTGGCCCTCACAGTGTGCTCCCGAAGTCACCACCTGTGAACCCGTCGGCTCCGTCATGCTCGAGCGAGCCTGGTTAGCCGCCGGGAGACGGACAGCGCGAAGAACCAGCCCGGCGATCTCGGAGCCTAGCGTGCCGGCTCGTCGACGTGACAGAACAGCTGTTCGGTGCATCGCGTGCGACCGCACCGACTGGCCGGCGACCGACGGCCAGATCGGCGGGTCCTTATGCGGTGGGTTAGGGCCGTATGTCGATCACAGAGAGTCAGCAAAGGCAGATGACCTTCGGATTGGGCACGCGCAGAATGGCCAGTTCGGCCGGGCGGTCGACAGCCGGTGCTCTATCTAGGTAGAGTTCGTTGCCGTGGCTGGGGGTTCCGGGTTCTCGGTGCAGACGCTGTCGGTTCTCGCGGTGCTGTGCGCGGAACCGGCGGGGTGGCGGCATGGGTATGGGATCGCCAGGGACACCGGGCTGAAGTCGGGCAGCCTGTACCCGATCTTGATCCGGCTGGCCGACCGCGGCCTGGTCGAGGCGCGCTGGGAGGAGGAGCAGCCGGCCGGGCGGCCACGACGGCACCTGTACCGGCTGACCCCCGACGGCCTGGCCCAGGCGGAGGCCGCGCTGGCCGAACAGGCACCGCCGCCGCATCGCAGCGCGACCGTAGCGGGCAGGCGCCGGGCGGCGTCGGAGGGGGCGTGATGGACCGGTTCACCGGGGCGCTGGCCGGGCTGCTGGGGCGCTCGGCCGGGCTGCTTCCGGCGGCCCGCCGCGAATGGGCGGAGGCCGTGCTGGCCGAGGCGGGTGAGATTCCGGCCGGGGCGGGGCGGGTGGCCTGGCTGTGCGGGGGGCTGTGGCTAGTGGCGCGGGAGGTCGGGATGGGCAGGGTCATACGCGCGCTGGCGTTCGCCGCCGGGGCGGTGGCATTGGTGCGGATCGGCTGGCCGGGCGCGTCATCGAACTCCGCTACCCCGCTCAACCGGGTGTACGTGACCGGCACCGTGGTGCTGCTGGCCGTGCTGCCGTGGGTGGTTCGCCGTTACTTCGGGCCGGTGCGCGGCGGCTGGGGACCGCGGGCGGCGCGGGTGGGCGGGTATGCGCTGGTGCTCGTGCTGATCGCCGCCAAGGCCGTGAAGGACCGCTACGGCAGCAAGCTCGGCACCTACTTCGTGATCGTTCCCGGCGAGTGGGTTCTTGAGATCGTGCTGCTGCTGGTCATCGCCGGCTACCTGGCCGGGCTGCTCATCCTGACCTCCCAGCGCATCCGGCTCACCCGCTCGGGCCTGCCGATCGGCATCGGGGTCGGCGCGGTCACCGCCGGTGTGCTGTACGCGCTCGCACCCCTCGGCGTAGGCTTCATACTCTTCTTCCCCCTAGACCCCGAAAGCTCGCTGGGCAGCTTGTGGGGGCTGGTCTCGCTGGCGCTACCCCTGGCGACGGGCTTCCTGGTAGCGCGATTGTCCGCCCGGGACACGCGACCAGGCGTCCTGAGCCCTGCCCGGCAGGGCTGCCTGGCCGCGAGCTGCGCCACGGCGACGGCTGCCCTGCTGCTGGCGGTGCTCACCTCGGTCACGATCGCGCTGTTCCCGCACCACGTGTCGCTCCAAAACCCCCCGCCGCCGTCGGGCGGTGGGTGCGAAACCTGCGACCCGAACAACACCGTGATCCCGCCGGGCCTGCGGCACGAGTACTGGGTGGAAATCAGCGTCGGCCAGGCGGGCATGGCTGCGTATATCGCTGTCCTCCTCGCACCGTTCCTCGGCGCCGGGCTCGGCGCCCTCGGCGGGGGACTCGCCAGCAGATCGCCCGGCACCAGGGGCCGTGGCGGCGGCCCGCCCGCCGCTTCACCGCCCGCACTGTCTCAGCCACCCGGCCGCCTCAGGGCCTCCGACGCCGACCGCGAGCAGGTGATCGGTGTGCTCAAGGCCGCGTTCGTCCAGGGCCGGCTAACCAAGGACGAGCTAGACGCGCGAGCCGGCCACGCGCTCACCGCCCCGACCCGCGCCGACCTGGCCCCGCTGACCGCCGACCTCCACCAGCACCCCCGTCCCGGCTGACCAGCCATTAGCTGCCGCGCAGATCAACCCGTTCGGGGGCGATAACGCTGCATGGGGCGCGAGCAGCGTAGCTCGCACCAACCCTCCCGTGGCGGTGCCGGCGGACGAGCGCGGCGTCGGCGTCGTGCTAGCCGGCCGGGTCAGCATGAAACAGGTAAATCTCGTTCCGCTGCGCGCTCTCAACGTCCTCGAAAGCGAGCCTGCCGAGCAGTCGTTCGAAGTCAGCTATCTCGGTGCTCCGCTGCGCATCGGCTATCACTCGTGCTTGCACGGCACCGACGGGGGCGCCGTCAGCCCTGCGCCGGATCGCGGCAGGGATCCAGGTCATCACGCGGCTTTGCAATCCGGCCAGCGCGGGGTCCTGGGCTGACAAGTAGAACCGTGATTCGCCGGGATCGCCGCGACGGCCGGCCAGGCCTTGCAACCAGCAATCGGATCTCCGGGACCGGCTCCGGCCTGCTACCAGGACCGCCAGGCCTTGTCGAGGCTCCGTGCCGTCATCAGCAGACTGAGCTGCCTCTACCGCGATGTCGTAGCCACGCGGCACCCGCGGTCCCAGCACCGTCACGGCACCGGCCCGGCCCGCCGCACCGAACGCGCTGGCAGCCTCCTGGCCGCCCCCGGTCAGCAGTACGGGCTGCCTGACACCGGATTTCTTGAGCATCTGGGTGACAAGCCAGGCGTCGTCATCGGACTGGACGCCAACGACGACCGGCTGGCCGGCCTGATGGCGTGCCACGGCATCGGCCGCCAGCGCGGCCAGCCGGGCGCTGGCCTGATCGAAGAGCACATCAGGATGATCAACGCGGCTTGTGACGTCATCAGCCAGCGATGCCACCTTCACCCGGTACAGATGCTCCAGCTGGCCGGCGGCGCGAGCCGCTTCGCCGGACAGCCCTGCTAGCCGCTCGTACAGCCGGAAGTAGTCGCATACCGTTATCCGCGCTAGCAGCACCAGCTCAGCCGAAATGGGCAGGCCCTCGCGCGCCTCGATCGCCTGCAGGACACCGCTTCTCAGCCGCGGGTTCTCCGCCAGCCTGCCGTCCGGGGCGGGGGAAACAATGATCCGCCCCTGCCTAACGGCATAGGCAGCGCCGCGGCGATACCAGTGCCATGCGCGCACCGCGTCCTCCAGGTACCGGCGATTCAGCGCTGCGCCAATGCCGATAAGCGGCTCAGCCTGAAGCAATGCCGCCGCGCGGTGCAACCCCGACGATGACCACGAAACATGGCCTGTGGCGTCATCGATGTCGTAGTCCGCGGGCCGGTTAAGCTCCGCCGCGGTCACTGCTAGCCTCCCGATGCGCTCTGCGTCCGGTTGCATCGGCGCGCGGATGACTAGCGGGTCACCGGCGTAATCGATCAGGACGGCGTCTACCTGATCGACAATGGCGAGCCGCGGCGCCCACCGGACAAGCTCGCGGCGATCCTGCGCCAGATGATTCCCCAGATAGTGATAAGCCATCTGCAGGTAGCTGCCGTAGGCCACCTCAGCGTCAAAGGCGCGCTGATGGTCTTCCAGCGCGGCAGCGTCCGGCGGTACCAGCGAGCTTGTCACCCCGAGCAGGGCAAAGATGTTCTTGGTCTGCTGAAAGCTTCGTGCAGCTAGATGCTCGTCAGCGGCGACCACATGCACGCCCGCACCAGATACTGCTGACACGAACGCCGGCAGAACGGAAATAACAGCGTTAGCTCCGTCATCGGCCAGTTCAACGGCATGACCCTCGGACATGGCAGCACCCGCCGCCAAGTGCCGCTCCGCGCAGGCAAAACCTGTCGCGCGCCGCGCCGCCTCGGCAGCCGCGGCCAGCGCCTCCGCCATCGTCAGCTCCCGGGCCCGCCCTTCCGCCCACCGCTCGCTGAGCGCGATCCGCGCGCCGCTCAGCTCGGCATCGCTTCTCATGCCCAGCGGCTCGCCCAGATCGAGCGCCATGCGCCCAACCGTCGCCCAGCGCGTGCGGTCGCCGGCGCTCCCCACAGGCAGTCACCCCTCCTGGCGCGCACCGTCCGGCAGTGCTGATGCCGAGCGCCAACCATGGGTGCATGAGCTGCTGGCGACCGGGCACTAGCTAGCGGCCCCCCAGAACTCGATGATCAGCTGCACGGGGCCGGTGACGGTGAGGTCATGCCTGATCTCCGGCGGGATCGGCTGCGACGAGCCAGCGGTCAGTAGCACCTCCAGGGGCGGCCTTACTTCCAGGCGGAAGCCCGCCGCGCCGCTGGTTACCCGGAGCAGTCCCCACACGGCGGCCGCCGTCCGATGCGATCGTCGCAGGCCCGCGGGCAGTGTCTCCTCGCTGAACGGCCCCGCGGCGCCGATCAGGACCAGGCCTCCCGGCATCTCGGCCCGGTCGCACGGCGCGCACCCGATCTTCATGCCCGTGCGCGCCTGGCGCCCGGCGGCCTCGATCACCCACGGGCGGCTCTGGAACGGCGGCTCGTGCCGCATATGCCGGGTGTGCAGGCAGGACAGCTCAGCGACCCAGTCGCCCTCCTCATCCTGGTGAAATCCGGTGATCACCCGGACGGTCCCGGTCGCCGCGCCGCTGGCGCCGCCTGCCTTCCGGCCAGCGCCACGGGCCTGGCTCCCGGCCGGGCCGGCCGGTGCATCGTCTCCGCCGGCCAGCGGCCCGTGGTCCGTCACTTGCGATCCGACTCCCTCACTGCGCTGCGAGCCCGGCTGCCGGCACGTCGCGGACCTCATTAAATCGTGGAACGACAAAAAGGCGCCAGCAGCGTAGCCTGGCAGGCAGGGCGCGGGCGGTCATCCGCCCGTACTGGCAGGAGGGCTGCGGCGCAGCGATGAACCAGGCCCCAGATCACCTCCCCGGCAGGCTGGCGGATGCGGACAGGCCCGGCGACCCGGCGTGCTGGCTGAGGCGCGTGTGCCCGCAGTGCGGCGCGCTCGCGGACACCGACCCCCCCACTACCTGCCCACGGTGCCATGCCGAGATGCCAGGCGACTGATCGTCCCGGTGTCAGCTTTGGTGATCGCGCCTTCGACCGAAGCGACCTGACCGCTGCCCGGCTCGCGGCACCCGCCTACGGTCGGCCCGGCTCGCGGCACCCGCCTACGGTCGGCCCGGCTCGCGGCACCCGCCTACGGTCGGCCCGGCTCGCGGCACCCGCCTACGGTCGGCCTGGCTCGCGCCACGCCTGCTCAGGGAGAAGCGCGTCAGCATGACTGAGGACGCGGACCTGGCGGTTGGCGCCGGCCACCCGGGCGGTCGAGGGAACCCGTGCCCGCCTACGCCTGCTGCCCCGTGTGAGCGCGGAGCGCGAGCCAGGCGACGAAGCGGTCCTCGGATTTGGCCATGGACAGGCCGGTGAGCTGCTCGACTCGCTGGATGCGGTGCCGCAGCGTGTGCCGGTGCACGTTGAGCTGGGCCGCTGCGGCCTCCCAGTTACCGTTCTCGGCCAGGAATACCTGCAGCGATCTGAGCAGGTGCTCGCCTGGCTGCCGTGCGTCCAGCAGCGGCTGAAGCGGCTGGATGAATGCGATGATCGCGGCGCCGCGGTCCAGCAGGAAACGACTGGTGGGAAGCTCGCCGAACCGCGCAACCGCCATACTGTCGGCAACGGCCACGGACAGGGCCAGGTCGGCTTGTGAATGGCTCGTCGCCAGCTGGCTGACGGGCTGCGGCAGGCCAAGCCCGCAGCGCGCAGGCACGCTCTCGTGGCGCACCGCCCGCGCGACACGCTCGGCCCACGCGTCGGCAGATTCGGCGGACAGCACCACGATGACGGCTGAATCCTGCTCGCTGAGCACGGGGGGTATGCCGACGTTGCTCGCCCAGCGCAGGGCGATGTCGCCGAGCAGCAGCGCCCGCGATCGGGAGCGAAGCTTCCCGACCACGAGCGGCTCGGTCGTCAGGCCCCAGCGCCGGCCAATCGTGCGGGCGAGCACCTCGTCGCCGGACAGCAGCACGTCGACTACGTCGCGGCGGGCGAGGTCGGAAAGGTCGTCTCCGGCATTCGGATGGAGCACAAGGTCAATGAGCGCGGCGGCATGTGTCCCGAGCTGGCGGGCCAGGCTGATGGTGTCCGGCCGGGCCGAGACCACGAGCAGCGCCTTCGGCGCGTCGGCGGCCCCGACGGGGTGGGCTGCAAGACCCGGATGGCGGATGCGGCGGGTCTGCCGGAACGCGATTGCGCGCGCGTCGTCCAGATGCACCCGGGCAGCTCCGACCGACGCTCGCACCCGCCCGAGCCGGTCCAGCAGGACGGCCCAGCCGCTGACACGCTCGGCCAGGACCGTGACGATTCCTTCCGGGCCGCCCAGCCGGGCGGCGCTGGTCAGGGCAGCAATGCCGCTTGCGAGCTGACGTGACTCGGCCGCGTCGATGCGCATCAGGCCCGCGGTGACCCGGACGGCGATCTCGTCCAGGGGCAGCTGCGGCGGCACCTCAGCCACCGTCAGGCCCGCTCCCTCTGCCGCGTCGAGTAAGCCTGCCGGGATCCGCCGGTGGGCCGGGCCGACCCCGAAGCCTATCCCCGCCACGCCGACCGCGGCCAGCTCCTGCACGTACCGGCGCTGGGCGTGCTCATCCGCAGGGTCGAGAGCGGTCCCCGAGGTCAGCACCAGCTCGCCGCCGATCAGCCAGGGCACGGTGCCGGCCGACTCTGACAGGTAAGCCCACCGGACCGGACGGTCAGCCCCACGGGCTCCGGCGCGGACAGTCAGACCGAACCGGTCGATGACCTCACGGAGCGTTTTCACGGCTCCGCGCCGACTCGACGAAATGGAGTGGCACCCGCCGTATCCCCTGACGATTAGACAGCTGTTGACCGAGGTGGCCTAAACCGTACTGTCTCACCATCGGCATCAGGGCGCCGGTCGCGGAGCAGGAAAGGAGCATACGGTGCGCGCAGTGGTCTTCGCCAGTCCGAGCGAGCCGATCGAGGTAACCGAGGTCGATCTCGCGCCGCCCGGGCCTGGTGAGGTGCTAGTCAGGATCGCTGCGGCCGGCGTCTGCCATTCAGATCTGCATGTGCGCCGAGGCGAGTGGCAGCCGCCTGTTCCGCTGGTCATGGGCCATGAGGGCTCGGGCACGGTGATCGGGATTGGTGCGGGCGTGTCCAGCCTCGCCGAGGGAGACCACGTGGTGCTGTCCTGGGTGGCACCGTGCGGGCAGTGCCGTTACTGCCGGGCGGGCCGTGAAGCCCGGTGCCAGGTGGCTGCCACGATCGTGGCTCCCGGCGGCACGCTGCAGGACGGCACGTCGCGGCTGAGCCGTGGCGGCGAGATGATCCACCATTACCTCGGCGTTTCGTCCTTCGCCGAGGAGGCTGTCGTCCCGGTGTCTGGCGCGATCAAGGTCAGGGACGATGCTCCGCTCGACACGATCGCCCTGGTGGGCTGCGCAGTGGCGACAGGCGTGGGCGCGGTCACCAACACTGCGGCCGTCGAGCCAGGGTCCATCGTCGCGGTGATCGGCTGCGGCGGCGTCGGGTTGTCTGTGGTGCAGGGAGCGCGGCTGGCTGGTGCCGAGCGAATCATCGCCCTGGACCTGCGGGCCGAGAAGCTGGCGCTGGCCACCCTGCTGGGAGCGACTGACGAGATTGACGTCTCCAGGGTCGACGCCGTCGAGGCGCTGCACGACGTCATGCCCGATGGCGTTGACTACGCCTTCGATGCGATGGGGACGACCACAACGACGGAGCAGGCGATCGCCATGCTGGGCCTCGGGGGGGCCGCCGTGGTGGTGGGCCTGCCGCCGACCGGTGCCAGGGCGAGCTTCGAGCCGCTGGTACTCGCCGAGGCGGACCAGAGGATCCTCGGCTCGAATTACGGCAGCGTCCGGCCGGCGATCGACATCCCCGCGCTCGTGGACCGCTACATGGATGGCCAGCTGCGGCTGGACGAGCTGGTCAGCTCCAGGCGGCCGCTTGAGGCCGCCTCAGCCAGCCTGGATGACCTCGAGGCCGGGCTCGCCCTGCGCACCCTGCTGATTCCGTAACGAGGTCCGCTCGCGGGCAGCCGCCGATCAGCGAACAACGTCCGATCACGCAGCCGAGGAGAGCAGATGAGTACCTTCGAGGACAGCGACGGCAACCCGGTACCTGAGGTGACCTTCGCCCGCGAGGGCGTCCAGCTGCTCCCGGCGGGCGCGCTGCGGCTGCGCCACGCGGTGTTCCAGTCGGTCACGAACATGGCCCCCGCGGCGGCGATCGTCTATGACTTCCCCGCCCAGGCCCTCGCCGCCGGAGCCGCGATGGCACTGTCGAACGTGATCGCGCTGGCTGGCGTCATCCTGATCGCATTTTCCGTCATTGAGTTCGCGCGGAAGCTGCCCTCGGCTGGCGGGTACTTCACCTATATCTCCCGCGGCCTGGGGCCCCATACCGGCGCGTACACCGGCTGGACCTTCTTCCTCTACTCCATGGTGCTGCCCGCCGAGGTGACGATCATCTGGGCCGGCATCACCCAGGCACTCGTGCTCAGGTACCTCCACATCCACGTCAGCTGGATCGTCTTCGAGGCGATCATGGTTGGCGTGGTCGGCTTCTTCGGCTACACCGGCGTGCGGCGATCAGCACGCACCGCGATGATCGCAGGGTCGATCGAGATCCTGATCTTCATTGCGCTGTCCATCGGCTGGCTGGTGCATCCGGCGAGCCCGGTCAACCTCAAGCCGTTCCTGCCGAGCTCCTCGCCGACCGGCTGGGCCGGGGTACTCGGCTTCGGCCTGGTCTTCGGCATCCTGAACTTCGTCGGCTTCGAGGCCGCTGCCCCGCTCGGCGAGGAGACTCGCGAGCCTCAGCGCAACGTTCCGCGCGCCGTGATGGGCGCTGCGATCGCCATCGGCCTGGTCTACGTCTTCGTCTCGTACGCGAGCGTGTTCGGCTGGGGGATCTCCGGTGTCGCTACCCGATTCGCGACGAACGCGGCGCCCTACAATGTGCTCGCGTCCAGGCTCTGGGGGCCGGCGTGGATCTTCGTTTACCTGGCGATCACCAACAGCTCGCTGGCGTGCTCGCTGGCGATCAGCAACCAGGCGTCCCGGGTCCTGTATGCGATGGGCCGGATTGACCTGCTGCCCAAGGCGCTTGGCAAGGTCCACCCGACCCACAACACGCCCTATCGCGCGGTCGTGATCCAGGCCGTCGCCACGCTGGCCATCGCGGTGACAGCCGGCCTGATCTGGGGGACGCTGAGCGGCTTCCTGGTGCTGGCGACGACCCTCACGATCGGCGCGATCGTGGTGTATGCGCTCGGGAACGTCGCCCTGACCCTCTTCTACCGGCGCGAGCACCGCAGCGAGTTCAGCGTGGTCAAGCACCTGGCATTGCCGCTCATCGCGCTGGCCCTGCTGGTCTACGTCCTGTACCGGACCATCTGGCCAGTCCCCCCCTACCCGCTGAACGTGCCCGCCTACCTGTCGATTGCCTGGCTCGCGCTGGGCTTCGGCTTCGTGCTGTACCTCTCCCGCCGCGCCCGCGGGGGGCTGCGGGACGCCGGGAAGCTCTTCGTCGAGGGAGAGCCAGCGAACATTCCAGCCCCGCCGGCGGGCCAGCCTTAACCGCCAGTCCTCTGCCTCGCCCCATCGAGTGCTGGCAGGCGGCGAGGAACATGCGGACGGCCGCAGTAACAAGGCCTGCGGCGCCTGCAGGCGTACCCTGACGGCGTGCGTGGTGGGGGCGCCATAGTCGGCCGGTCGGCCGAGTCCGGGCTGATGGCCGGACGGCTGGCCGCGGCCCGCGCTGGCCGCGGCGCGGTGGTTCTGCTCGGCGGGGAGCCGGGGATCGGCAAGACGACGCTGGCCGCTGAGGTGGCGGACAAGGCGCGGCGTGACGGCATGGTAGCGGCGTTCGGTCGGTGCCGCGAGGACGGTGATGCGCCGCCGTACCGGCCCTGGGTTCAGGTGCTCCGGCAGGTGCTGGCGGCGCCCGGCCGGCCATTGCCCAGCTCAAGACGCGACCGGCTGCTGGCACCGCTGCTCGGGTCGGCGGACGACGGAAGCTGGGATGAGCCGGGCAAGCCAGACCGGTTCCGGCTTTTCGACGCGATGGTGTCGGCGCTCGCCTGGCCGGGATCTCCCGGGGTGCTGGCGGTCATCGACGATCTGCACCGGGCCGATGACGCATCGCTGGCGTTCCTGCGCTATCTGGCCATGGAAGTGCATCCGCTGCCGCTGGTCGTGCTCGGCGCCTACCGGGACACCGAGGCCGGCCCCGGCCATCCGCTGATGGCGGCCGTGGGAGCGATGGCTGACGGCGGAGCGCTCGAGCTACTGGCCCTGCAGGGCCTGGCTGACGCCGAGGTCCGGACGCTCGTGGCCCGGCACGCCGGGCCTGTCCCGGCCGGGGTGGCCGATCAGGTTGTCACCCGGGCCGAAGGCAACCCGTTCTTCGTGGTCGAGATGGCCAGGCTGCTGCGGTCGGCCCTCGGGGAGCTGTCCGAGGTGGCCGGCACGGTCATCCCGCCGACGGTGCGGGAGGTGATCAGCCATCGCCTGGCCGGGCTCCCGGCCGAGTCCCGCCGGGCACTGCGAGCGGCCGCGGTCCTCGGCCGGGACTTCGGCCGGCTGCCGCTGACCGCGACGCTCGGCGCCTCGCCGGTGGCGGTCACGGGCGCCCTGCAGCCGGCCGCGGCCATGGGTCTCATCGTCGCCGAGGGAACGTCGGGGTACAGCTTCACCCACGCGCTCGTGCAGGAGGCCATCTACGACGCGCTGCCGGCCGGCGAGCGGACCGCGCTGCACGGGCGCGCTGCCGCTGCCCTGGCCGCGCTGCACCGGGACGACGACGAGACCGTGAGCGCGCTGGCCTATCACAGCTACCGGGCCAGCCTCGGCGGTGATCCCAGTGCCGCCCTCGCGCACGTCCTGGCCGCCGGGCGCCGCGCCGGGCAGCGGCTCGCCTTCGAGGAGGCGGCCCGGTGGCTGGAATGCGCGCTGGAGCTCACCGGGCAAGCGCCGGCCGACTCCGGCGAGCACATGGCCCTGCTCTGCGAGGCAGCCGACGCCGAGGTCAGCGCCGGCGCCGCCGCCGTGGCGCGCTCACACTACGAATCGGCCGCCGACCTGGCCCGCCGGCAGGGCGACGGCGCCATGCTCGGCCGGGCGGCGCTGGGGGTCGGGGCCACGGTGGTCACGGCCGGGAAAGTGGACTGGCCGCTGGTCCGGCTGCTGGAAGAGGCCGACGCCTCAGCCCGGGACCTGACCACCCGGGCGAGCCTGCAGAGCCGGCTGGCCATCGAGCTGTACTGGCACCAGGGAGGCGGGCCATCGAGGCAGCGGAGCCTGGCCGCCCTCGCGGCAGCCGAGGCGAGCGGCAGCACCGCGGCCCTGACGGTGGCCCTGCACGCCCGCCAGTTCACCCTGCGCAGCCCGGACCACCTCGACGAGCGGATCGCCATCGGCGAGCGGCTGACTGGGCTGGCGGCTAGCGCGGGCAACACCGACCTGTCCTTCCAGGGCGCCGTCTGGCTGGCGGCCGACGTACTGCGCAGGGGCGACCTGCTCCGGTTCCGGAGCCTGGCCGCGGCGCTGGAGGTCCTCGCCGCCCGGTCCCAGCGGCCGCTATGGCGCTGGTACGCGACCGTCATGCGGGCTCAGCTGGCCGCCGTGGAAGGCCGCGTCGACGACGCCTTCGAGGCGACCGAGACAGCCGGCTCCCTGGGCCGCCAGCTCGGCGTCGAGGTCGCCGCTGCCTACCGCATCGGGCAGCTCAGCGTCCTTCATCGCGAGCGGCACGGCCTGGCGCCCCTGCTCGAGGAGATCCAGGGGGTGAGCGCGCGCCTGCCCTATTTCGTGACGCTGAGGGCGCTGGCGGCGCTCGCCGCGGCCACGACCGGCCGCCATCGGGCCGCCGCGTGGGAGGTCGATCGGCTCAGCGGTCACGATTTCGCCGCCGTGCCGAAAGACGCCCTGTGGGTCGCGACCATCGCCCTGCTGCTGGAAGCATCGGCTATCTCGCGCTCGCCCCACACCAGGACACTTGTCGGGCTCCTCACTCCGCATCGCGGCACCCTGGTGGTCCAGGGCCTGCCGAGCTGCTGGGGATCGGCCGACCGATTCGTGGGCCGCGGGCAGCTGGCGCTAGGCGACCTGCAGGCTGCTGAGGCAGCGCTTGCCGATGCGCTCGCCATGGAGTCAGAGCTCGGCGCGCCGGTGTTCCTGGCGCGCACAAAGGTCGACCTCGCACGGCTCCGGCGGCAGTGCGGGAACCGCCGCCAGGCCGCGGCACTGGCCGCGGAGGCTGCCGCCGCGGCGGAGCTGCTGCACCTTGACGCGCTCGCCGCGGAGGCCCGCGGGGTGACGGCTGACGCCGGCCCGGCCTCGATACCGCTATCGCGCCGGGAGCAGGAAGTCCTGGCCCTCGTCAGCGAGGGCGGCTCCAACAAGGACATCGCCTCCAGCCTGGTGATCAGCCTCAACACGGTCGAGCGTCACCTGGCCAACATTTACGCGAAACTCGGCGTCCGGGGCCGGGCCGAGGCCGCCGCCTACGCCGTCCGGGCCGGGCTGGCAACCAGGCCGGAGAATGGTGGTTTTCCGTGATGCGGCGGGAAGGCCCGGCCGGTCATCGTTGCTTCATGACCACTTCTGCCGAGGCGGACCTGCGCGAGGTGCGTGAGCGCATCATCCGGTCCCACCTGGATGCCGAGTGCCGTCACGACATCGCCGCGGCGCTCGCCACCTTCGCCGAAGCGAACTACGACGTCATCCCCCTCGGGGCACCGAGTAACGGGGCGGCGGCTGTCGAGGAGCTCCTCGCCGCGCTGTTCGCCGCATTTCCGGATTTCTCGGCCGACATGCGCGCTCTGCACCACGGCGACGACATCGTCTTCGTCGACACGACCATGCGCGGCACGCACCGAGGAACCTGGGCCGGCGTCCCGGCGAGCGGCCGGCCCATCGAGGTCCGATGCGGGTGCGTCTTCCACTTCGAGGACGACCGGCTCGTCAAGCAGACCGTCTACTTCGACCACGCCACGCTGCTCGCCCAGATCGGCGTCAGCGGCTGACCGCGGCGGCTCCGACGTTCCCCGCCCGACCGACCAGCAAGGAGGCATCATGCCCATCGTCGTCGTCTTCGACTTTCCCGGCGAGGACATCGCCAAGTACCACAAGGTCTTCGAGCTCGGCGGCCCCGCCGTGAACGCCCAGCCGAGCCGCTTCGACCACGTCTGCTACCAGACCGATAACGGGTTCACCGTCATCGACGTCTGGGAAGACGAAGCCAGCTTCCGGGCATTCGGCTCCGTCATCGGGCCAGCCCTTGCGGAGCCGGCCTGGGCCCCAAGCCGACCGTCCACCCGCTCGTGGCCACCATGGGACGCGACGGCAAGCAGGTCATCTACTGAGCGCGCACCGAAAGGAGACCAGCGATGACTGATCCGAAGATCCAGGCCGTTCAGGACGTGTACGAGGCGTTCGGCCGCGGCACCGAAGACACCGCGCAGACTCAGGACCTCCTGCGCAGGGACTGACGCATGTTCCGGTGGCTCTCACGCGGCCTGACGCGCTGCAGGTCAGGCGGGCAGGACCGGCACGTCATATTGCCGGCAGCGGGGGTCCCTGGTCACCAGGGTGAGATCTTCGCAACGGGCCTGCGCCACGAGCATCCGGTCGAACGGGTCCCGGTGAATGAGAGGAAGGCGCCCGGCCGCGATGGCATGGGAGAACCCGATCGCCAGCTCCCGCAGTCCGCTGTCGCGGACGCGCTCGGGCAGGTCCGCTGGCGCGGCAATCTTGCCGAGCGCCTGCTTGATGGTGATCTCCCAGATAGTGACGGCGCTGACCCGGACGTCCGGCTCGTGGTCAAGCCTGTCCTTGATCTCCTCCGGCAGCAACGGATCGTCAGCCAGCCACCAGAGCACGACGTGCGTGTCGAGCAGCAGGCTCACGGCTGCATGCCGAAGTCAGCGGCGACGGCCTCGTTGACCGCGTCAGAATCCCAGTCCGGCGCGAGCTTCGAGCTGGCCGCGGAGCGAGCCGCGCCCGCTCCGCTCTACCCTGCCCGCCAGCGGAATGACCTTAGCGACCGGCTTGCCAGCGCGGCTGATGATGATCTCCTCGCCGTGCTCCACCCGCTCGATGATCCGCGACAGGTTGGTCTTCGCGTCATGGATGTTGAACTGCCCAGCAGGCTCGCCCGCCATCAGGACCTCCTTAGCTAAGAGCTTAGTCCATTACTGCCGGGCCTGCGCTGGCCTGACCCTGATCCAGCTCTGAGCTGGCGCTCAGCAGTTCTTGGGTCCTGACCTGCATCGTTGTTATCCGTGCAGACGGAACCCGGCGATGCGCGCAGAGGAGTTGAGGCCTCGTGGGTGACAGCACAGAGCGGCCCGGCAGGGAAGCCAGCCAGCGGCCATCATCCAGCCCGCTCAGGCCGCTGCTTCCGGGCAGCTGGCGTCGCGTGGCGTCCCTGGTGCGTCCCGGCCGGGGCATCCCGCTGCATGTGTCAGGGCCTTCCCAGCCAGGGAAGGGGCGTGCTCCGTGGCGGCTCGCGCTGCTGCTGTTCCTGGCCATCACGGCCGTGGCGGTGGCGCAGTACAGCACCGGCGCCGGCCTTGTCGCGGTCGCGTGGCTGGCGGTCGGCCCGCTGCTGGCCTCCCTGGTGCTGTCCCCGCGGCTCACCGCCGTGCTGGCGGCCTGGGCGGTGCTGCTGGGCATCGGGCTCATCGTGCCGGGCCGGCCGGACAGGCTCCTGTCGCACCTGGTCGTCCTGGTGCTGCTGACCGCGTTCGCGGTGGCCAACTCGGCGCTGCGCACCGCCGCGCAGCGGCGGCTCAGCCAGGTCCGCGCCGTGGCCCGGGTGGCGCAGAGCGCGCTGCTGCGCGAGGTGCCAGCGACCGTGGCCGCGGGACGGATGGCCTCGCGCTACATCTCGGCCGCGGCGGAGGCCCGGGTGGGCGGGGACGTGCTGGAGGTCGTCACTGAGGGCGGCCATCCGCGCTGGCTCATCGGGGACACGCGCGGCAAGGGACTGCCCGCGGTGCGGCTGGCCAGCGTGGCCATGACCAGCTTCCGGGACGCCTGCTCGCAGCCGGGCCTGTCGCTGCCCGAGATCGCCCGGGTCGTGGACCGGTCGGTCGCACGCGCGGCCGGGGACGAGGACTTCGTCACGGCCCTGTTCGCCGAGTTCGACCCGCGCGGCTGGCTGGAGCTGGTCATCTGCGGGCACCCGACCCCGCTGCGGCTGACCGCGGCTGGTGACCTGCAGGCGCTGACCCCCGCCGCGTACGCGACACCGCTGGGCTTGCACCCCGACATCCGGCCGTCCACGTTCACGGTGGGCGTCGGCGACCGGCTGGTCTTCTACACCGACGGGCTGCTGGAGGCACGCGACCGGGCGGGCCGGTACTTCCGGCTCGACGACTGCGCCGGAACGCTCCGCCAGCCCGATCTGGAGACAGCCGCTGACGAGCTGCTCAGCCGGCTCCTGGCGCATACCGGGCGCGCCCTCAACGATGACGTCGCGCTGCTGCTCTTCGAGGCAACGTCCGCATCGGCCGGTCCGCGCGACGAGCCGCCCGCGGCTGCGCCGGCCCATGGCATGGTGCCCGGCCTTCCGCTGGCCGTTGCCGGGCGGCTCTCATGAGCGGGGCAGGCCGGCGCTCACCCCCACTGCCCGGGCTGGTAGTCACCGCCGGGCGGCCGGGTGATGACGTTCATGCGGGGTTCAGCCGCAGCTGGGTTTCCCCGGCGTGCGCGGCGTCCTTGGCGTGCATGTCGGTGCAGGCGGCGCAGCCGTTACACAACGGCGCGGCCAGATGTGACAGCCGGCCCAGCGGTATCCGGGCCGGCCGGCGGATCACACCGGTCCGGGCGGCACCCGGCCAGGCCGCGGCGCTCCGGGTGGCATCGTCCCGGCCCGTCAGGGCGAGGGGCTCACGCCCCTTCGCCGGACCCGCCGCTCGCCCCGAGCACCACCTCAATGGTCCGCTCGTCGGTGCCGCGCAGGACCCTCAGCTCGAGAGCGCCGCCGCCTGCTCCCTGGAGCACGCCGAAGAGGTCGTCCATCGTGCGCACCGGACGGCCGGCCGCCGCGACGATCAGGTCCCCCTGGGCCAGGCCCGCGCGGGCGGCCGGGCTGTCCGCGGTCACCTCGCTGATGAGCAGGCCTTCGGCCTCGGGCAGGCCGACGGCGCTCCTGAGCCGCCTGGCCACGTGCCGGGGAGTAATGGCGATGCCCAGCTGCGGCGGCGCGGCGGACTCCCCGCGGGCTAGTGCGTCGGCCCGGCTGCGCAGCGACTGGTCAACGGGAATGGCCAGGTAGAAACCCTCGCCCAGGCGGTTGGTGTTGATCCCGAGCAGGTTTCCCTCGCCGTCCAGGACCGGGCCGCCCGAGGATCCGGGCAGCAGCGGGGCCGTGTGCTCGACACTGCCGGTGATGCGGCGGCCGCGCGGGCCGCGGAAGCTCCGATCCACACCGGAGACGAAACCGAAGGTCACGCGCAGCCCGCGCCCGGCGGGGTTGGAGAGGGCGAAGACCGGCATCCCGATGCCGGCGGACGCGCTCGCCGCCCAGGGGAGCGCCGGGGCACCGCTGGTGTCGACGCTGATGACGGCCAGGTCGCCGTCGACGTCGCGGCCCGCCACGGTTCCCTCGGCGGTGCGCCCGTCCGCGAAGGTGACCTCCACCTGGCCGCCGCGGACATTGTGCGCGTTGGTCAGCACCCGTCCCTCGCCGAGCACGATGCCCGAGCCGACGCCCCAGTGCTGCCCGAGCCCGACCACCGAGGGGCCCGCCGTCTCGGCCAGCTGCCTGATCGTTCCCTGGATCTCGTCGAGAATTGCCATCGTTGCCGCCTCCCTAGGTAGTAACTTGCAAGTTACTACCTACTGCGGCTCAGCTCAAGGGTGCGGTTACGATCAGTTCATGGCCGGGCAAGAGCACGCTTCGTCACCGCTCGCCGAAGCGCTGACCAGAGTCGGCGACCGGTGGACCCTGCTCGTCGTGGAGGCCCTGCTCACCAGGCCGCGCCGGTTCAACGATCTGCTCGGCCAGATCCCGGGCATCGCGCCGAACATCCTCTCCGAGCGCCTGAAACGGCTCGAGCGGGAGGCGCTGCTCGTGGTCCGTCCCTATTCCGAGCGGCCCCCGCGGTCTGAGTACGCCCTGACCGCCGCGGGCAAGGAACTCGCCGGCGCGCTCCGCCTGCTGGCGCACTGGGGGGCGGCACACGCCGACCCGTCCGCGGCCCCCCGGCACAACGCGTGCGGCACGCCGGTCGAGGCCCGGTGGTACTGCCCGACCTGTGACGCGCTCACCGGCGACGAGCCAGCGCAGGCCGAGGTGCATTTCGTCTAGCCGCCGGGCGGGCCGGCTGGCGCCGCGGACCGCCGGCGGCGTCATGACGGGCGGTCACGGTCCCTGGCTCGGGAAACCGCGGCGTCGAGAGGCTGGCGAAAAAGGGCCGGAGGTCCCGTCACGGCGGGCCATCCAGCCTCTGTCGGCTGAGCCTTCACTGGGCAGCCTGTGAGACAGGAGGCGAGGCACACGCGCCAGGGCCGGCGTCGGCTGGTCCTGAGATCTCTGGAGGCAAAGGGCATGGCCACGGGTACCGCAGCCAGGGCGACGGACAAGTCCGGCGCCGCGTACGGGACGACTGTGACCCTGGGCCAGGCGGCGATGGCCTACCTGGCCGAACTCGCATCCCTCGAGAGCGCGGGCATCGCCCAGGCCAATGCCACGCTGCGGATGGTGCTCGCGCTCTTCGGCGCCGATGCGGAGGTGCGCGTGCTGCGCAGCGCCGCACTCGCTGAGTGGCTGGCGGGCGCCTGGGGCGCCAGCGCGGCTGCGCTCTGGGACCGCAACTGCGAGACGCTCGCGGGCCTAACCGCGTTCTGCGAGGAACAGGGCTGGATCCCGGCCGCCCCGGCTTGGCCCGCGAGGCCCTGGATGCCAGAGCCTGACGTGCAGCGAAGGGCGTAACGTCCAAGCTTGGGCCGCCGGCCAGCTCGCGCCGGCGCTAGGCCGGGAGCACGGGGGGCCGCCCGTTCGAAGTTTCCGGCCGCCACTATGGCGGAGCTTCTTACCAGTCACGTTGCACTGACCGCGGTGGGAGCCGCATTCCTCGTGCAGGCCCGCCAGATCCTCGCCCACGTGGAAAGGGCGGAGTGGAATCGCTTTAGGGCGGGCCGCTGGCCCCTTCCGGCAGCCCGTAAACGACGGGCAGCGCCGTCACGCGTGATGACGTAGCCGCCCCGGCTGCTGGCATGATGCCGAGCGCTGCGACCGACGCCACCAAAGCCGCGATGGCACCTGCGCGGATCCCCACTGCGATAGTCATACGGCCGGCATCCCGAGGTGTTCGGGTGGTTAGCCCGGCTGCCGGGCTCTTATCCGTCATCCGCACTAGCCGGCACTTCAGTCGGGCCCTGTCTCACTACGCTACCATCTGTGATCATCCGGCTTCATTAGGTAGCACCTGGGCCCAGGCGCGCCGAGGCCCAGAGAGCAACCCGCGGCATAGTACGAGTTGGGCGGAGCTTGTGATCATGTCATCCGTGCGTGCACGGCCTTTCGCCGGGATGGCCCGGGCCCGGCCGGTGCTGGGCCCAGGCCGCCCCGGCAGTCCGGTCGCTACGGCGTGATGACGATAGCGCTGGGACAGGTCGCTACATTGATTGGCTTGCCGGCAGCGTTGGCGCTCGTGTCGATCGGCGTCACCGTGTCGCCGGTCACCCCGATCGTGCACCTGTCGACGACGTAGCCGGTCTTTCCGTCCGGGGTGATCGCGATGGCGCCGGGGAAGCCCGGAATCCTGATTGCCCTGCCGGCCTTGCCGGTGGCGGTGCGGATCGGGGTCACGGTTCCGGAGATCCCGTTGCCGGTGCCAACGACGTAGGCAGTATTCCCGTTCGGGGTGATCGCGATGTAGCCGGGCCAGATCCCGACCTTGATGGCCTGCCGGCTTGCCGGTGGCGGTCCGGATCGGGGTCACCGTGGCCGAGTTGAAGTTGGCGACGTAGGCGGTCCTCCCGTCCGGGGTGATCGCGATGTAGCCGGGCCCGTTCCCGACCTTGATGGACTTCCCGGCCTTGCCGGTGGCGGTCCGGATCGGGGTGACCGTGCCCGAGTTGAAGTTGGCGACGTAGGCGGTCTTGCCGTCCGGGGTGATCGCGATGGCCCTGGGGTTACTCCCGACCGCGATCGCCTTCAGCGCGGTGTTGGTGGCGGTCCGGATCGGGGTCACGGTTCCCGATTGATTGACGACGTAGGCGGTCTTGCCGTCGGGGGTGATCGCGATGGCGTCTGGGCTTTCCCCGACAGTGATCGCCTTGCCGACCTTGCTCGTGGCGGTGCTGATCGGGATCACCGTGTCCGCGGGCGCCGTGTCAAAGCCGTGGTTGGCGACGTAGACGGTCTTGCCGTCCGGAGTGATCGCCATGGCTCCGAGAATCTCTGGGGGACCAGGCACCGCGATCTTGATCGGCTTGCCAGCAGTACCGGTGTCGGTCCGGATCGGGGTCACCGAGTCCGAATTGAGGACGTAGGCAGTCACCGCGCGAGGCGGCCCCGGCTGCGGGGCTGTGCTGGCCGCGCCAGCGGCACCGGTCCCTGCTGCCGCCAGTGCCGTAAGCGCCCCTGCCGCCGCAGCGGTGCCAGCAGCGCGCATGATATGTGCAGACATCGGAAGATCCTCCCTTGCCAGTCGCCCGGGACCGTTGCGGTCACGTCCCGGATTTTCGTGCGGCCGGGCCGACCACCCTTGGGCGCGGCCCGGCTGCACGGTCGTTACGGCGTGATCACGATGAGGCTGACGTAGGCGCCTACCTTGATCGCCTTGCCGAGGGTGTTGGTGGCGGTCCGGATCGGGGTCACCCTGCCCGGCACGGGGCTGACGACGTAGGCGGTCGTCCCGTCCGGGGTGATCGCCATGTCAACGGGGTCCCTCCCGACCTTGACCGCCTTGCCGGCGGTGCCGGTCGAGGTCCGGATCGGGGTCACCGTGCCCGAGTTCTGGTTCACGACGTAGGCGGTCTTCCCGTCCGGGGTGACCGCGATGGCGTCGGGAAAGCCCCCTACCGTGATCGCGTTGCCGGCCTTGTTGGAGACAGTGCTGATCGGGATCACCTGGTCCCCCAGGGGGCGGGTGACGTAGGCGGTCACCGGGCGAGCCGGCCTCGCCCGGGAGGCGGATGATCCCAGCGTGGCTGCCGGGCCGGCCGAGGCCATGGCGGCAGCGGGTAAGAGGCTCGCTGTGCAGGTGATCGCTGCAACGGCTATCTGCCGTGCTGCGTGGCTGGTCAGTTTCATGAGGTACGCCTTCTTGAGTTACGGCCGCGAGTTCCGGCGGCGCGGCTTTCGTCGCGTCCTGGGCACAGGGTGCGTCCGGACCGCGCCGGATACAAGGGGAGGGTTCCCCAGTGCGCCGCGCGGCCCCCATGGCCGGCCAGGCCGGGCACTGCCGGACGCTGGCCGGGTGGCACGCGGGAAAGAGGAGGCGGATATCTCGCCGGCAAGCCTCAGCCGGGCAAGTCCCTGGCGGGCAGGCGCCGCAGGTCGGCGGCGGTCAGCTCGCCGGTGGAGACCAGCAGCAGCGCGAGCTCCTCCAGGGCCCGCGGCCCGCGGAGCCCGGGAACGCCCAGCCGCACGTAGCGGTCCCGGATGTTCTCGCACCGCTTGGCCACCGTATGGGCCTGCCAGCCGATCCGCTCGGCGGTGTCCCTGGCGCTGGCCGGCGCCGGGTCTCCGGCGTGCCGCCAGGCCAGGTACGCCTCGAACCGCGCCGCCAGCACCAGCCGGTCACTGTCGCTGAGCGGAGCGCGGTACCGGGTGCTGGTCACCGCGCGCTCACCGGTCATATAGGCGACCGGAGGCTGCTCCGGGTCCGGCGCATCGTCAAGATCGGGCAGCCGCAGCCGCAGGGTGTAGATGTCCAGCGACCCTGTCACGGTCACCTTGGCGTGCCACTGCTGCAGCGGCACCTGCAGCCCCGGCGGGAGATCGGCCCGGAATCCCCGGTCGCCGAGCACGCATAACACCGAGGAACTGCTGTCGTTATGCAGCCACCAGCACCCGTCATGGAAGCGGAAGCTCCCCGCGCTCCGCGACACGGCACGGTCGGCCGCGGGCAGCACCGCAGAACACCCAGGCGCCCGGCCGAAAGTGAACGACTCACCCGGACGAACGCGCCACGTCTGCGACTCATACATGACAATCAGCAGCACCGGTCGGCCCGTCTTCCTAACCCCACGCTAGGTAGGCGCGGAGACGGCGCAGTCAATGAGCCATCCGTGGCCATCGGGCCCGCCAATCTACGCCCACCCAGGATCCGGACTGCGGCTCCCGTGATCACCGCTACCTGCTCGCATCCTCAGCAGCTGACGATGCAGGCGGGCGTGTCCTACCGGTTGTGTAAGTGACGTGGCCTGCCATGTCATGTGACGGCAACTCCCGCGCCCGCGCGAGCGGCCGGGCTGGGATGGCCCGGACCTCCGGGGGCTGAGCCGCGAGCCGTCATCAGACGCCGCGGACGGCATGGGGAGACCTCCCCATATGGGGATGTCTCCCCACATCTTTTCGCAGGCTACCCAGTCATAAGCGGTGCATAGACCCCTACACCGTCTAGCCAAGGGGGACGCCATGCATCTTCCCGTTCACTCTCCAGGACGACTGCCCGGCGCGGACATGATGGAAGTGATGCGCCGGCTCGGCGCGGTGGCTGCTGCAGCCCTAGCCGTCCTCGCACTTGCCTTATCCGCGCTCGTGACACCGGCTCGCGCCGCCGCGCCGGTGACGACGCCGATCATGATTACCGGCCATGACCTGCACGACGGCACGATCGTGCAGGACGGCGGCACCTTTTTCACCTGTACGGCACGATGTACAAGTGCGGCTTCGAGTGGGGACACAAGAACACGCCGTTCTGCGGGTTCGGGGTCGAGACGGCCAGCTCGCTGACCGGGCCGTGGGAATACCGGGGCATGCTGTTCTCGCCGAAGGCCCTGGACAACTGGGGGCCGGATAAGGGCAAGACCTGGGACTGGGTGTGCGGGTCGACCGGGGCCGGGTGCTTCAACCCGCGGATGCTGCACCGCCCGGACGGGGTGTGGCTGTTGTGGTTCAACGCGCCCCGTGATCACACCGTCTATGACGTGCCCGCCTATTACGTGATGGGCTGCAACGGGCCGGCCGGGCCCTGCGGGTATCAGGCCGGCGCGCCGCACGGGTCCACGCACAAGCCGGAGCTGGAGCAGTGCAACGTCAACGGCGACTTCTCCATCATCACCAGCGGCGCCTCGGCAGCGATCCTGTGCTCGCAATACACCCTGCACGAGCAGGCGCTCGACAAATGGTGGACCGACGGCACCAGCCAGGGCGGCCCCGGCATGGCCGGCGCCAGCATCCCGGCCGCCTCGCCTGACGCCCGCGCGGTCATCGGCGAGGGTGTCGGCGCCTGGCAGATGGCGGACGGAACCTGGGAAATGGTGTACTCCACGCCCGGCTGCGGATACTGCACCGGGCCGCCCAGGGACAAGTCAGCAGGCGGCGCGACACAGGTCCAGGCCGGATACTCCACCGCCCCGTCCATGCTCGGGCCGTGGACGCCCGGATCACTGCCCGGCGGCGTCCTGTCGCCCTCCTACTGCACCGGCCAGCCCCGCACCGTGTTCACCGCTGCCGGCCAGGCATGGGAATGGATCGACCAGTGGACCGGCTCCGACAACGAGACAGCAGCGAACATCATGCTGGAGCCCATGAGCGCAGACCCCTGGTCATGCGCAGTCCGCACAGAGCGCACCCCTGACGGACACCGCTGACACCACCCGCCACCGGCCCGCCCGCCGGCCTGAGCCGATCAGGCGCCATATGATGGCTCGGTCGCTCATGTTGTGGCCGGACCGGTTGTGCGGCCACGCTCGCCGCGGTGAAACTTGCCTACGACGATGCAGGCAGCGGTGGCTGCATGGTGCTGATCCACGGGCTTTACCAGTTCCTGATCCGCGAGCGCCCGTGCCTGCCCGACGGACTACTGCCCTCAGCCGCGCTGCCGTTGACGCTGCCGTTGACGGGCGCGTGACCGCTGGACGACGCGCTGCCGTTCAGGTGCGAGCTGCCGCTGGCCGGCAGCGGCACCCGGGCCAGCTCCACTGAGGGGTCCAGCGCCGCGTGGCCGTACCCGTATCCGTAGCTGCTCCCGTAGCCGCCGCCGTATCCGTACCCGACCTGGCGGGTGACCTCGTTCAGGATCGTTCCCACGAGCGGCGCGTTGACCTGGGCCAGTTTCTCGGCGGCGCGGCGCACGTCTACCCGCTTGGTCTGGCCCGCGGCCACGACCAGCAGCGTCCCGTCGGCGTCCTTGGACAGGATGGCCGCGTCGGTGACCGGGAGCACCGGCGGGCTGTCGATCAGCACCAGGTCGAACTCGCCGCGCAAGGCCGCGAACACCTCCCGGGTGGCGGCCCCGTTCAGCAGCTCGGCCGGGTTGGACGGCAGCGGCCCGGCACCCAGCAGCCACAGCGTCTCGAAGCCGCTCACCGGCTGCAGCACGTCCGCCAGCGCCTGCTCGCCGAGCAGCACCGTGGTCAGGCCGTACTGCTCGTCCAGCCCGAAGAACGAGCCGATCCGCGGCTTGCGCAGGTCACACGAGACCAGCACCACCCGCTCGCCCGCCTGGGCGAACACCGCGCCGAGGTTCGCGATCGTGGACGTCTTGCCCTCGGTCGCGGCCGGGCTGGTCACCACCAGGGTCCGCAGGTCGCGTTCCTGCCGGGCGAACTGCAGCGAGGTGCGCAGCGACCGGTAGGCCTCCGCGGCCGGCGAGAGCGGGTGCGAGACCGAGATCACCAGCGGCTGGTCGCGCCGCTTCCAGGAGGCGACCATCGGGACCATCGTCAGTACCGGCGCGCCGCTCAGCTGCTCGGCCGCGTCCTTGGAGGACAGGGTGTCGTCCAGGCTGTCCCGCAGGAACGCGGCGCCGAGACCGAGGATCAGGCCGGCCACCAGGCCGAGCGCCGCGTCCTCCCTCGGCTTAGGCGAACTCGGTGACGCCGGTGCCACGGCGGGCGTGACCAGCTCCAGCCCGCTGGTGCCGACCGCGCCGCTGACCTCCATCTGGGCCAGCTGCTGGCGCAGCACGGCCTGCTGGTTGACCAGCGCCGATACCTGCGTCGCCGAGTTGCCGCCGCTGGCCTTGAGCGCGGTGATCTGCCGGCCGAGCGAGTTGATCTGGGCGTGCACCTGCGCCTCGGCCGCGGTGAGCTCGGCGACCGCCGCGCTCTGCTGGCTGCTGACGAACGACCTGGCGTAGGTATTGGCGATCAGCGCGGCCTGCGCCGGGCTGGCGCTGATGGCGGTGACGGCGATGACGTTCGTCTGGGCCACCTCGGTGGCCGAGATGGACGGCTTGCTGCCGAGCTTGCTCGCGACCGCGTCCTGCACCGGCGCGCTGGTCACCAGCTGCAGGTCGGTCTGCACGTCGGTGGGGGTGACGGCGGCCTGCCCGCCGCCGAGCGCTGTGCTGGCGCCGGACGGCTGGACCAGGATCTGCGCCGTGGCCGAGTACTGCTTGGCCTGGGTTAAGGACAGGCCCAGGCTTGCTCCCAGGCCGAGCATCGCCGCAACCACGATCCACCACTTGCGGCGGCGCACGAGCACGATATAGGAGCGAAGAGTCGGAGCCCCCCCGAACTCAGTCGTCATCCCCGTCCTCCCGGTAGGTTCCTGGCTTCAGCGTGGCTCGTGTCATCGGCCGTCGCGCGCATGCTCTGCCGCCACTGATGTACGGTGAGTGTACTCTCGCTCGCTCTGCGTGATTGGGCGGATGATGATTAACCCGGCAGCTGCCCATGGCAGCCCCGTATCCGCGCCCGCTCCGCGCTCCCGCCGTTCTAGTGTGGGCCACGGAATGGTGATCGATTCAGGACCGGAAAACGTGACGCGGCGGCCCGGATGACCCGTGTGCTCGTGCTCTGCACCGCGAACCAGTGCCGGTCGGTGATGACCGCCGCGCTGCTGCAGAGCCGGCTGGCCGCCGCCGGGATTCGCGCCTCGGTCCGGTCGGCGGGGCTGCGCGGCGGCGGGCTGCCGCCGTCGCCGGAGGCCGTCGCGGCGATGGCCGCGCGCGGCCTCGACGTGAGCGGGCACCGCAGCCGCGCGCTGGCGGCGGACGACCTGGCCGCGACGGACCTGATCCTCGCGATGGCCCGTGAGCACCTGCGGCACGCGGTCGTGCTGCTGCCGCCGGCCTGGCCGCGCGCCTTCACGCTCCGGGAACTGGTCCGGCGCGGCGAGCTGGCCGGAGCCCGGCAGCCCGGCGAGGACATGGCCGGCTGGCTGGGCCGCGCGCACGCGGGCCGGCAGCGATCGGCGCTGCTGGGCGACTCCGCCGGGGACGATATCGCCGATCCGGCCGGCGGCCCGCTGCAGCTGTGCACCGCTACCGCTGACCTACTCGACGATCTGCTGGCCCGGCTGATACCGCTGGCCTGGGGGTAGGCAGCGGCTGGGCGGAGATGTAGTCCGCGGAGAGCACCGGCGGCCGGACCGGCCGGACCGCGCACTGGGCCAGGGCCGCGCGCACGTCGCAGCCGGGCAGGCCGGCGTCCAGGCTGACGACCTCGTCGGGCGAGATCGGGCTCACCGCGACGTGCCGGATCAGCGGGTGCTCCAGCAGCTCGCCGGTCTCGTTCGCGCCGAGCAGCATCTCGGTCATCTTCTCGCCCGGCCGCAGCCCGGTGAAGACGATGTCGATCTGCTCGGATGCGCTGTCAGCGAGCCGGCGGGCAATATCGGCGATGCGCACCTGCTCGCCCATATCCAGAACGAGGACCTCGCCGTCGCGGCCGATCACCGCGGCCTGCAGCACCAGCTGCACTGCCTCGCTGGCGGTCATGAAGTACCGGCTGACATCGGGGTGGGTGACGGTCAGCGGGCCCCCGGCCGCGACCTGCGCGGTCAGCGCGGTCAGGAACGAGCCCCGGCTGCCGAGCACGTTGCCGAATCGCACGCTCAGGTAGGTGCCGCCCGACTGACTGGCCACGTGCGCGGTCAGCCGTTCCGCGATCCGCTTGGAGTAGCCGAGCACGCTGACCGGGTCGGCTGCCTTGTCGGTCGAGATGTTGACGAACGCGCTGACCCCGGACGCCGCGGCGGCCTCCAGCACGGTCAGCGTGCCCCAGATGTTGCTCTTCAGCGCCTCGGCCGGGTAGCGCTCGAGCAGCGGCAGGTGCTTGAGCGCGGCGGCATGGAAGACGATCTCCGGCCGGAACTGCCGGAAGATCTCGCGGACCCGGCCGGGGTCGCGGATGTCGGCCAGCACCAGCTGGTCGCAGTCCAGCAGCGCGCGCCCGTCGAGAGCGAGCTGGACCGCGTGCAGTGCCGACTCGTCACGGTCCAGCATGACCAGCTCGGCGGGGCCGAAGCGGTGCAGCTGACGGCACAGCTCGGAGCCGATGGACCCGCCGGCCCCGGTGACCAGGATCCGCTTGCCGGCGAAGCGGGCGGCGACGCCGTCGATGTCGGTCGACACCTGCCGGCGGCCGAGCAGGTCGCTGATCCGCGGGTCGCGCACGCCCTCGATCCGCGCGCCGCCGCTGAGCAGCTCGGCGACGGACGGGATCACCTTCGGGATCAGCCCGCAGCGCTCGGCCTCCTCGGTCAGCTCGCGGATCGCCGATCCCCTGGTCCGCGCGATGGCGATCACCAGCACGCTGGCCCCGGTCCGCGCCGCGGCCTGCGCCATCTGGGCCCGGTCGCCGAGCACGGGCAGGCCGTGGATCTTCAGCCGCCGCTTGGCCGGGTCGTCGTCGAGCAGGGCCACCGGCCGGTACTCCGGCGCCGGCTGGCGGGCCAGGCCCTGGATGAGCTGCGTGCCGGCGTCGCCCGCCCCGAATACGATGATCTTCACGCCGGATGAGCCGAAGAATGGCGACCACTGCCGGGCCGCGACCACCATCGAGCGCCCGCCGAGTACCGCGAGCAGGGCGAAGACGGCACCGCAGGCGATCGTGTGCAGCGGCTCCCGCTGACCGGGAACCAGCGTCCCGCCTAACACCGCGAGCGCGATCACCATCCCGGCGCCTGCCCGGCCGACGGCGATGAGCTCGTCGAAGCTGCCGCGCTGGTGCCGGTCCCGGTACAGGCCGCCCAGCACGCCCGAGGCGGCCGAGAGCAGGGTGACGGCGACCGCCGCGCGCAGCGCGACCAGCAGCGTGATGGCCGGGGTGGCGACGTCCCGCGTCACCCACGCTGCCGCGGCCAGCCCGCACAGCCAGGCCGATGCGTCAGCGGCTGCCTCCAGCCCGCGGTAATACAGGCGCCGCCGCCGCCGTGCGCTGGCCGTGAGGTTGCGCCGGATTTCGTCGCGAAACGCCGCGTCGGTCACGATTCTCCAATCGATTATCGGTTCCGTGTCACGCCCGGCATTTTCAACTCGCCTGCGGGCCGCCGGGTCGGTACATTACCCTCTGTAATTGTTCGGTGACACGAGACTGGCAAATTGCATCAGAGACTTACGGCAGCTAGCCCAAGTGCGCGGCAGGACGGGCAGATCGGCCGCCTGCAATGGCGGGCGCAGGTCCCGCTGCACGACAAAGTGGCTCCGCACAGGACACAACGGGAGCAGGAAAGATAATGCCCGACACATCGACTCAGCGTAAATTAGGCCACCGGCGTCATTCCGGGAATGGCCAGCCCGCCCTGGTCCCCCAGCTGCCTCGGCCTGGCCGCCAGCGGCGCGGGCGGCGGCTGCGCCGCATCCTGCTCGCGACGGCAGCGTGCCTGGTCGTGCTCGCCGGCGCCGTGGCCGGCGGCGGCTACTTCTACGCCAATCACGTGCTGAGCAGCATCCACCGGATCCCGGTCGCCGCGCTGGACGCCGCGCATCAGCCGGTCATGCCACTGCCGACCCGCCGCAGCCTGACGGTGCTGGTGACGGGCTCGTTCGCGCTGCCAGGCTCGATCGGCGGCGGCGGCATCGACGGGTCATCGACAGCACCCGAGGGTCAGAGCGGCCTGATCTCGCTCGTCCACCTCAATGCCAGCGGACGGGACGGCGCAGTCGTGTCCATTCCGCCGAACGCTGAGGTGGCCGTGCCCGGACATGGCACGACGGAGTTGTGGAACACCCTCGCCATCGGCGGCCCGTCGCTGCTGATCCAGACCGTGGAACAGCTCACCAATGTCCGTATCGACCACTATTCGGTGATCGATTTCCCCGGCGTATCCGACATCATCAATGCGATGGACGGCGTGGACGTGGATGTCCCCTACACCGTCACTAGCTACGGTGTTACTTTTGCGCAGGGAATTGACCTGCTGACCGGGGCAGATGTCCTGCCCTACGTGCGCCAGCCGGGCGTCAGCGAGATCGGCCGCGAGCTACTCCAGCAGAACCTGATGCGCGCCGTTCTGGATAAGATCGCGAGCCGGCACGAGTTCGGTCACATCCTGACCGATTATCACGTGCTGGATGCTATGTCCGCCGCATTTAGCGTGGACAGCAATTTCACCAATTCTCAGCTTGAGCACGATCTGCCTGAAGCTCGGTAACCTGCGCGGCGGCGACGGCACGTTCGTCAGCGCGCAGGTCATCGGCGAGTCGGCCACGATGGGCGGGACCAGCCCCGTCCACCTGAGCGGGATCGACCGGCAGCTCTGGCGGGCGATCCGCGATGACTCGGTGGCCGCCTTCGCGGCCAGGTACCCGTACACGGTGACACCCGGCGCGCCGGGCTGACCGGGACAGGCTGATCCGGGCCGGGCGTTCCCGCCCCGGTTACGGAGCGATGGCCGGGCCCGCCCGCATGCCGCGGGCGGGCCCGCACCACCCGATCACGCGGCCCCGTTGCCGGAGAGGATCCCCAGCGGAGTCGGCGCTGCGTACTCGACGCGAAGCACGGGAAGGCCGCCGGGGCCGTGCCGCAGCGTCAGAATGCGCGTCGGCGGGTCCTGCCGCATTCCGGTCAGCACCGCCTTCAGGGCGCTGGCGTACGCGGCCGTCCCCATATGCGCGGCCGCATCGTCCAGCGCCATGTCCATAGAGCGCAGCGGAACACCCGGGCTAGCGCCCGGCCCGGAGTCGCCGAAGTCCACGATCTGGATCGGCTGAGCACCGGCCACGGCGCTGATCGCCACCATCAGCCGCGCATCGACCAGGCCTGCCAGGAACTGCTTCTTAGCAGCGCCGGAGATAAGGATCTGACCGCCGAACAGCAGATCCGACGCGTAGCCCCGCCTTCCATGCTGGTCCGCCCGAAGCGCGGACATGTAGGCAGCCGCGCCTTGCGGCGCGGTCACCCGAACCTGGACCAGCTGGCTTCCCGAGCCGAAGCTCGCGAGGACCGCCGGGGCATAGGCGGAGCTGACCCGGCGGCCGTACTCGCTGCGGACAGCAGGCGTCACCACCAGGACACTGGCCCGGCGCGGATAGGCCGCCGCCGGCCCTAGCTGATCGACGCTGGCCACCCCATGCGCGCGCAGCACCAGGCACATGCCCGGATCACAGGCCACGCCGGCCGACCAGCTCACCTGAGCGGCAACCCAGGCGGCGGCCTCGCTCTCCGCCGCGCTGCCGCCCTGCTGCGGCCAGGCCGGTCCGTGCCGTCCGCTCAGGACGTGGGACAGGGCCGTCGGCGTCGCGGCCACGGCGGCGACGAGGACCGCTGCGGCAGCCGGCGCGAGCCGACGCCAGCGGACGCCCCGCCACGGGCTGCCCCGGTCCGCGCGGCTGGCGGGAAGGGAGCGCCGCAGCAGCCCCGGCAGGCGGAGCGGGGCAGCGCCGTCGAGGACCTCGCCGCCGGACGCGCGGAAGGACCAGCCGGGCATGTCCTGCAGCCGTGTCACGACCTCGTGCTCATGGCCCGCCGGGCCGGCTCGCGGGGGGGGCGCGAGGCGGGCGCCCAGGCCCGCGCGCAGCCGCTCGCTGGCTGCGGCGAGCACCGCCTGCAGCCGTGCCGAGGCGGACAGCAGGCCGCTCAGCGCGCGGCCGGCCACCTCGGCGGAGGCGGTCAGCAGCCAGGCGACGGGCCGCGGATACGGCGTCTCCAGCCGGGCCCGGATCCGGTCCAGGCCGTCATCGGCGGGGTCGGCCAGGTCCGCGGCCGCGTGCAGGATCCGGCCTACCATCTCGTCGTAGTCGCCGTCGTGCTGGCTCATGCCTCGTCCTCCAGCACGCTGCGCAGCACCGCCATGGCCCGGGCCGTGTGAGTCTTGACCGCGCCCGGGCTGATGGCCATCACCGCCGCGACCTGGGCCTCGGACATGTCCCCGTAATACCGCAGCACGACCGCCTCGCGCTGCCGCGGCGACAGCGTGCGCAGCGCGGCGACCACCGCGGAGCGCTCCAGCAGCACGATCGCCCCGTGCTCGGCGCTCGGCATGTCCGGCGCGGGCTTGGGGGCGTTCCGCTCGACCACGGCCCGGTGCCGCAGCACCGACCGGGACCGGTTCACCACCGACCGCCGCAGGTAGGCCAGCGCCTTCTCGTTCTCCCGCAGCAGCCGCCAGCGCCGGTGCATGGCCACGAACGAGTCCTGCACCACTTCCTCGGCGGTCGCCGTATCCCGGACCAGCAGGGCCGCGAGGCGCACCAGCGAGCGGTAATGCGCCGCGTACAGCGCGGTGACCGCCTCGTCGGGATCACGGCTGGCCGGAACCTGGACCAGCACCGGGCGCACCCGCATGGTCTCGCCGGCCGGCAGCGGGCGCCCGGCCAGCTCGCCGGATTCAGCCGCGGTCATCGCGTCTGCCCGCCGACAGCTTCCGCACCTCGCATGGCATCCCGACCCACCCCACCGCGACCTGCTCGCTCATGCCGACACGCTGACAACTCAACGCAGCCGCATCTCCTCCCGGCCAGACCGCCCCAGGGTGCGCGCACCCTCCCAGCACCGGACAGAATGCTCAGCAGGCTAACCCGAAACCGTTCCGCTAGTCAGCCTGATACTGAAAGTCACGAATGCCCGCGTTACGGCGGCTAAGGTCATGACGCCGGGGCCGCCCGCGGACCGCATCAGGTCAGCGCCCCCGCATCAGGTCAGCGCCTCCGCATCAGGTCAGCGCCCCCGCATCAGCCCCGCCGCGGGTCAGCGGAAGAAGGACTGGATGTAGGAGCGGGGCGAGCCGACCCCGGTGGCGTCGTCGTAGCCCTCGGTGGCGGGCAGCGCGGCCGCGCCCTCCCCGTCGACGCCGAGCGTGCGCAAGTAGGTGACGATCGGTCCCCGCCTGGTGAAGCCGTCGGCGTAGTTGTTGCGGACCTGGGCGAGGTAGCCAGGGCCGAGCGGGTTACCGGTCACGTCGTGGAACGCGCGGGTGCCGTAGCGGCGGTAGATCGCCGGGTTGGCGAAGCCGATCGGGTAGCCCGCGGCCTGCTGCGCGTCCGCCTCGATGCCCGCGAAGATCGGGCAGGAGACCGAGGTGCCGCCGATCCGGCTGAGCGAGAAGGCGTAGGTCTTCCCGTTCGGCTGCAGCGTGGTCTGGCCGACCAGCATGCCGGTGCTCGGGTCGGCCAGCGCGGACACGTCCGGGACCACCCGCATCGGCGTGCTGGTGCGCCCGCCGCCGGGCACGGCGTGCGACAGCGAGTCCGGGACCACCGGCCGCTGGTACCACGGCTGCCGGTACATGGTGCTCGTGCCGCCGCCGCTGGAGCCGTCCCAGTACTCCGGGTACAGCCCCGGCGGGGCGTACTTCCAGGACTTGCCGCTCTTGGCCAGCGGGTCCAGCAGCGTGCCCCAGGCGGTCTCGAACTGGTAGTTGTCGCGGCTGCCGATGGCCAGGCTGGTGCCGCCCACCGAGGTCACCCACGGACTGGAGGTCGGGTAGTCGACCTGGATCTTGTCCGAGGCCGGGTCCTCGACCGGTGACTCGTAGCCGTTGTCCCCGGAGGAGAAGAAGAAGCCGATGCCCTCGGCCGCGCCCGCCCGGAAGATCAGGTCGTCCACGCTGGTGAGGCTGGCCTCGTCGGCGGGCTCGGCCCAGGAGTTGCTGACGACGCTGGCCGCGCGGGTGTTCACGATGTAGGCCAGCGCCTGGGCCAGGTCGGCGTCCTGGCAGCTGGCCGCCGCCACGAAATGAACCCGGGCGCCCGGCGCCTGCCCGTGCACCGCCTCGATGTCGAGGGTCTCCTCGCCGTACCAGCCCTGCGCGCCGCACTCGGTGACGGAGTTGAACGGCGTGTCCAGGTGCTGGGCGAACTGGCCCTGGCGGAACGGCCGGTCGCCGGTCACGGCGGCGAACTTGTCCGCGTCACCCGGCATCGTCGGGGACGCGTACGCGTCGACGACCGCCACGGTCTGGCCCCGGCCGGTCATCCGGGACCGGGTCACGCCGTAAGCGCCGCGGATCTGCCGCGGGGTGTATCCGGTCACGTTCCACGGCTGGTGCCTGCCGTAGGCGGGCGGCTTGGTGGTGGCGATCTTCTGGAAGTAGTACGCCCCGGTCGGCGGCGCGACCCAGTAGTTGGGCCCTGGCGGCGGCAGCGCGCCGGCGGGCCTGGCCAGGTGCGGCGCGGTGTCGAGGCCGCTGACGGTCAGCACGCCGGCGGCTACCGGGCCGGGCGCGGTCGCGGGCTCCTCCGGGGCGCGGTAGGTGTGCCCGCCGGGCGCCCGGAACCTGCCGAACCGGACCCCGAACGCGGCACTGGCCTCGGCCACGGTGCCGGTCACCGCCACGTACCCGCCGATCTCCCTGGTCACGCCGGTGACCCGCAGGCCGGCCGAGCGCAGCCACGACTCGATCGCGGTCACCTGCGCGGCGGTGGCGCCGAAGCGGGCCCGGACCTGCGCCGGGGTCAGGTAGTGCCGGTACAGCGCGTTACCCGGCGCGGAGACGGCGGTCGCGTAGGCCGTCAGGCCGGCGGAGTCCCGCCCGGCCAGGTAGACGCGGGCGCTCACGGTGCCGGTGCGGACGGCCGGCGCGGCGGCATGGCCGGCGGTCACCGCCCACTCCGGGTGCGTGCCCGCGATCGTGACCCTGGGGCCAGCCGCCCGGGCGGTGCTCGCCGCGGCGAGGCTGCCTAAGCTCAGCGCGCCGGCCGCCGCCGCGACGGCGACCGCGCGGCGCTTGCTGACGACTCGCGGCATGCACGGGTCCTTTCGGTGACAGGTGCGCGGGCGCATGGCGGAAATCGGCAGAGAAGTGATCTTAAGCCCGGGCCAGTATGCTGCCTGAGCAGGGAAGACAGCCTAGCGCGGGATCCCGTCCCAGCCCGGCAGGCCGCCTCAGCCGCCATGAGTGTCGCGATCAGGCTTCGGCCTGGTCCTGGTGCGGTGGAATACTGAGGGCACTGCGTTCGAGGCATGCCGATCTTGCCGGACGAGGCAGATCGCCCCGGAGCGGATAACCGCGGGAGCCTGAGCCAGCGGGCTGCCGGGACGGGCGGTATGCCATAGCCGAGCAAGGTGAAGCCGTCGCGAGTATCGCCGAGCTGCAGGCCCTGCTGCTGGGCACCGACAGTATCGACGGGTTCCTGCGGGAACTGGCCGTGCTGGCGGGCCGCACGCTGGGCGAGGGCCTGTCCTGCGGGATCACGCTGCAGCCCAGCGGCAGGCCGCTGACCGTCGCCAGCTCGGACATGTTCGCCTCCCAGGTCGACGAGCTGCAGTACGCCCAGGATCAGGGGCCGTGCCTGACCTCGCTGCGGACCGGCCAGCCGGTCCGCATCGATGATCTGGCCAGCGATGACCGGTGGCGCGATTACGCGGTGCGAGCGCTGGCGCACGGAGTGCGATCCACCCTGTCGATGCCGCTGTTCGCGCAGCTCGACCCGGTCGGGGCGCTCAACCTGTACTCCCGGCTGCCGGGTTTCTTCGGTAAGTCCGAGACGCGGATGGCGGAGCGGTTCGCGCGGGACGCATCGGTCGCGGTGGGCATCGCGGCGCGGCTGTCCGCGCAGATCGTCCTGACGGAGCAGCTGCGCGCGTCGCTGGCAGCGCGCTCGGTCATTGACCAGGCCCTCGGCGTCATCATGGCAGAACAGCGCTGCAACGCCGATGAAGCATTCGACGTCCTGCGGACCGCATCGCAGAACCGCAATGTCAGGCTGCGTCAGGTCGCCGAGGACATCGTGGCCGGCATCAGCGACAGGCCGTGCTAGACCCGGTCGGCTCTCCCGGCTGGGCTCTGGTGCTGCCGCACCAGCATCGTCGGCGTCGCCGCACCGCGGGTCAGAGTGATCACGGCAGCCAGTCAGATCAGCCGGGGCAGGAAGACGGCGATGCCCACGCCGACGGCGGCCGCCGAGGCGATCAGCACGGCCCCGGCCGCCGTGTCCTTCGCGATCTTCGCCAGCGGGTGGTACTCGCTGGTGCACAGGTCCACGATCGCCTCGACGACCGTGTTGAACGTCTCGGCCGTCAGCACCAGGCCGATGGCCAGCACGATGGCGGCCCAGTCCGTCGCGGTGATGCCCAGCACCAGGCCGAGAACGACCGCGCCCGCCCCGGCCAGCAGCTGAAACCGCACGTTCCGCTGCGTGCGGACGGCGTGCCATACCCCCTGCCCGGCGAAGCCGAAGCTGCGCCAGAAGCCGCTCACATCCCGCATTTTACGTAGCCGAACTCGTGCCAGCGGGCGATCCGCCGCCGCCTGCCCCCTTTCTAGCCTGGTCGAGCCCGGTAGGCAGCGATCTCGCCGGGCCAGCTGAGGAGGTTAGGTGGAGATCGACGAGTTCGCAGCGCGCCTGGTCCGCCAGTACTGGGCAGTGTCGTCTTGTGCATGATTGTCCCGCTGGCCGCTATCACGCTGATCGTGTCGAGACAGCCGTCCATGTATTCCGCGACGGCGCGCATCGACCCCTCCAGCGTGATCCCGGCCAGCTGCGCCGAGGCCCGGGCCATCGTGAGCCAGGTCCAGGGCCTCGCTACCGGCCGGACCGCGGCCGCGGGTCAGCCGGCGGCTCTGATCGCGCTGTTCGGCTACATGGCGCGCGCGCCGCCGGCCGTGAACGCGGGCGTCAAGGCCGGCGGCGGCAACGCGCAGCTATCGGTGCCGCTGCTGTTCGAGCACATGTTCCCCAGCTGGTTCGCGGGATCGGCTACTCGGCCATTGTCATCGGCGCGCTCGTCCCCGCGGCCATCATGTCGATCGCCGCGGCGAACCTGTTTACCCGCAGCATCTACCACGAGTTCGTCAATCCCGATGCCACCCCGGCCCGGGAGACCCGGGTCGCGCCTGGCCTGGCTCATCATCAAGGTCGGCGCGCCGCGGCCGGAGCCGCCTCGGGGCTGGGTATCTCGATGACCAGCAGGGTCATGGCGATGGCGAAGACCGCTCCGGCGCGGAACCCGACCCGGTCACCGGGGCCGCGGCTGGTCCAGGGCGGCGAACAGCAATCCGCCGATCATGGCCATGTTCTTGTGGAACTGAATCCGCTGCTGCTTGCGGGCCGCCGGGTCCTCGAGCTTCCAGTACGAGTGCCCGGCCAGGGTGGTGGGAACCAGCGAGCCGGCCAGGACCAGGGCGGACAGCCGCGGGGCCTGCCCCAGCGCCAGCAGCGACCCGCAGATCACCTGCGCGGCGGCGTTCCCCCGTACCACCAGCTCGTCATCGCCGGGAAGCGGAGCGACCTTGCGGACCGCGGCCAGCACCGGCGCGGCCTGATCGACGCGCCCGCCCGGCGCCCGCAGGGCGTCAAAGCCGAGCAGGGCATAGGTGGATCCGGTCAGGATGCGGGCGGCAGGGCGCAATGGCGCCAGCATCCGCCTGGTCGTGTCCATAACTCCTCGATACGGGTCCGGGAACGGTGTCAGCAGGACTGTACGCGCCGGCCTGCCGGGACGGTCCGGGTGGTCAGGCATCGAGCAGGTCGGCCAGCTGCCGGGCGTTGGACTGGGCGTTATCGCGGTAGCAGTTGTTGAACAGGACGTGCGTGACCTCGGCGTCACGGGCGAGGGCCCGGACCCTGGGCGCCCATTCGGCCAGCTCCTCGCCGGTGTACCGGTAGCCGAACCGCTCGTGGATGTCCCTGCTGGTCCAGTTCGGCGAGTGGCCGTGCAGGCGGACCACGGCCAGGTCGCTGGCGGTGGCGGCCAGGACCGGGGGGATGGAGTCCCGGTAGCCCTGCGGCATGTCGACGCACACGTACGGCAGCTCATGGGCGGCCAGGAACTGCAGGGTCTCTTCCTGGTTGCGGGGCTCCATCCAGGTGTGGTTGCGGAATTCGACGCAGACCCGCCGCGGCGCGGCCCGCTGCGCGCAGGCCACGATGTAGTCCTTGCGCGCGCGGGAGATCGGGAACCAGGGCGGGAACTGCAGCAGGATCGCGCCGAGCTTGCCGGCCTCGCGCAGCGGCTCCAGCGCGGCCAGGAACCGCTCCCACGCCTGGCCGGTCACCGCCGGGTCAACGTCGCTGAGGTAGACCCGGTCCTTGCCCGTCTTCTCCGCCGCCGGGCGCAGGTCGGCCGGCAGCGCGGCGACCCGGGTGGGGTGCTGGGTGAACAGGCTGAACGCCTTGACGTTGAAGGTGAACCCGGCCGGGGTGCGCGCCGCCCAGGCCGCGGCGGTCTGCTCCGCGGGCAGCGCGTAGTAGGTCGCGTCCACTTCCACCAGCGGGAACTGGCGGGCGTAGAACCGCAGCCGCTTTTCCGGCGTGTCCGCCTCCGGCGGGTACCAGCCCGATTCGATCAGCGTCCGGTCCGTCCACGACGCCGTGCCCACCCGGATCTGTCCCATACCCGCAGCGTAGGAGCCTCCCGGGCCCGCGGCGCACCGCGAGGTGACTGCCGCGGGTCACGGGGGGCTGCTGCAGCCGCTCGGTCGCGGGCAGGTCATCCTGTGCCGCAGCCGGAGCCGCCTGGCGACCGGGCTCTTCACCTTTGCCAGGCACCGGTCATCTTGGCTAGGCACCGGTCACCTTGGCTAGGCACCGATCACCGCGAACAGGTTGACGCCGGTGGCCTCCCGCTCGATGGTGATGCCCGCGCCGATGTCGCCGAACAGCCGGCGGAGGTCGTCGGCCGACCGGTGATACAGCGGTCAGTCGAGGATCAGCTCCATCAGCGAGCGCGTCGGATTCGCCACATCGAAGTTCCCGATGACGGCGCTGCCGCCCGGCGCAAGGGCGCCCGCGAGCCGGGCCCCGGCCGCCCGCGCGGCCCGATCCTTCAGGTAGTCGAACAGCCCGGCCGAATAGACAAGATCGTAGGAGTCGCTGAGGCCTGCCATGATCACCGTCCTGATCGAGGTATTGACGCACGTGAGCGTCACCTCCACGCCGGCCTGCGCGGCCAGGGCCCGGATCTGCCCGCGGGCGTGCTCGAGCGCGCTGGCGTCCTGGTCGAGCAGGGTGATCGCGGCGCGTCCGGCCGCCAGCAGCTCAGGATCGTCGCGGAGGATCAGCTGCAGTTCCATCGCCGGCCCGGCGGCCACCGACAGGATGCGCGCCGGCCGGTCACCTCCGCTGCGCGCGACCGCCGCCCCGATCTTGCCGATGAGGTAATGCGCCCGGTTGCGGACCGCCCGCCCGGCATCGCTGTCGAGGACGATACGGCTCAGCGACTGGCCGAAGAGCGTGCCGCCGAGGCTCTCGTCGCGATAGACCATGTTCATCATCTCGAAGTCACCCGCGTAGCCGAGGGGCTTATGGAAGCAGCGCGCAGCGACTGGCGAGAGGTCGACGAGCGCGCCGAAGCGCTCATGAAAGTAGCGGCTCGCGACGCGCCAGATGGACGGCGCGGCATACCCGATCTCACGGCTGAGCGCGTCCAGGCACGGATCGACTGCTTCGAGCAGGGCCGAGGTGACCAGCGACTCCGACGCGCGGTCAGTTCCGCGATCCCCGGCGCGGGCGCGCTCCACCGGGCCGAGCGCCCCTCGCAGTCCGTGCATGCGGTCGCCCATCTCCAGGACCAGGTGCCGCGCGGACTCGGGCAGGATCGCGAAGCCGGACTGGCTCTGCTGATAGAGGCCGAGCGCTGACGCGACGCGCTCGCGATCGTCCCGGCAGCCGGCCGGTCCCATGGCCGGCGCGAGACGGGGGCGCACGGCGGTGCTGGCCGGAGTGGACGGGCTCATGGTGGCTCCTCTTGTCGCAGCCCAGGATGCGCAACCTGGCTGCTCGATCACATCGGCAGCGATGCGTATCCCCGGCTGCGGGAATTGACTACGGAGCCGCCAGTTCCTCGGTCATGAGCCCGCCGACCAGCTACCCCGCGTCCGCCAGGCTGACGCTCGAGCACGCGGCCGGTGATCACGTGTCAGCGGAAGCTGGTGCCGGATGCTGAACGCCGGCCCGCGCTGCCCGGGTGGCAAAAGCAGTTGCCAGGGCCGGAGACAGCACAGCAGGATCGCCTCGTGATCCATGCGACGGATCAGGACGAGGCCGGCCGGGGCCAGGAGCCCTCCGACGCTGGCCGCCCGGTCGTGCTGGTCACCGGCGCGGGCCGCACGGCCGGCATCGGCGCGGGCGTTGCCGGCCAGCTGGCTGCCTCGGGCTGGGATATCGCCTTCACCTACTGGACCCCGTACGACGAGCGCATGACCTGGGGCATCGAGCCAGGCGCGGCCGACGCGATCCAGGCCATGCTGGCCGGGCACGGCGCCGCCGCGGCGGCCATCGAGGCGGACCTGGCCGACCCGGATGCCCCGGCGCAGATCTTCGATGCTGCGCAGCGGCAGCTGGGCAGTGTCACGGCGCTGGTGATGTGCCATTGCGAGTCGGTCGACTCCGGGCTGCTGGACACCACCGTCGAGAGCTTCGACCGGCATTTCGCCGTCAACGCGCGCGCCACCTGGCTGCTCATCCGCGAGTACGGCCTGCGGTTCCGCGGTCTCCACGGGACCGGGCGGATCATCAGCCTCACCAGCGACCACACCGTCGGCAACCTCCCCTACGGCGCCAGCAAGGGCGCCCTGGACCGCATCACGCTCGCCGCCGCCCATGAGCTCGCCCACCTCGGCATCACCGCCAACGTCATCAACCCCGGCCCGGTGGACACCGGCTGGATGACCGACGAGATCAGGGAGAGCGGCATCCGGCACACGCCGCTGGGCCGCCTCGGGACGCCCCGCGACACCGGGCACCTGGTCGACTTCCTGTGCTCGCCGCAGGGCGGCTGGATCAACGGCCAGCTCCTGATGAGCAACGGCGGCTACGCCTGACCAGCGCCCTGTCCGTGCGCCTGGCCTGCCGGTGCTGCGGCAGCGGCGCCCGGTACAGCGCCGCGGGCCGCAGCGGTCGCAGTGCCTCCTGCCCGCCGGAGACACGCAGATCCCAGCGCGCGGCGCGCTGCCCCATCGACGCGCCTCCGCGGAACTGCCGCGGCCCGGCGGCGGCGTCCGGCGGAAGAGCCCCGAGCACCTGCTTGGGCACCAGCCGCTGGCCGGCGCCGCGATCGAGCACGGTGCACCACAGGGCAGCCGATTCCGGCCCCTGCCTCGGGCGATGCCGGGTGTGACGTATCCACAGCGCCCTGGGCGAGGCCGGATCGCGCGCGCTGACAAACCACGACTCATACTCAGCACCGCTCATGTCCGGTCATCATCCTCGTCCGCCAGAGCCCGGGGAAGAAAGGGCACAGTGTCTCTCTTCGCCCGGGACCGGACCGTGAGGCGGTTCTGGGGCCGTTTCAGGCAATGTGCCGTGAGCAGTGCCTGGCGGCGGCTGAGGGGGAGTCGTCGTGGAAGGCTTGGCCGCAGCGCAAGGCGGGGCAGGACTTCAGGCGCAGCCAGGTGCCGGCGGCGGCGGTTTCGGCGATGGCGATGGCGATGGCAGCCACGGCGGCGGGGTAACTGGCGCGGGCGGCGCTGGCCAGCTGGAGCGTGCTCGCGGGATCGACGCTCAGGACGAGGCGGCCGTCGGCGAGCGCCCTGGTCAGCCGAGCAGCGGCCGCGGCATCCTGGCGGCCGTCAGTGTGCGCGGCCAGGACGTCCCGGAGCGAGTCACGCAGGCGGAGCAGGGCGGCGTGCTCTGAGCTGGTCAGGCTGGCGCCGGCCGGCAGCAGCGCCGCCGCGCGGAGCCAGGCAGCCGCCTCATCACGGGTGGACAGGCGGTCCGTACCCGGGTCAGCGCTCAGCGTGCTGGCGAACGACTGGACCAGGTCCAGCGGGCCAGGAGCAGGGTCGCCGCTGCCGCCGGCGGGCATAGCAGAAGAGTCAGGGGCGGGCACTATCCGATGGTAACGAGTGCCACTCGCGCGCACCCGCGTAAAGAAGCCGCCGTTCGCAACGTGTCTTTCCCGCGGCAACCGGTGCCGGTAGAGTTCTTCATCTGCCAGCTTTGGGGGGGATATGGATGCGGAGAACAATCTGGACTCGACGTAGCGCTAGCTCGGGCGCCACGGCGGATGGCCCGGACGCCACAGCGATCGCCCCTTCAGGGGACGGGAAAGTGCTGGAACTCGCTGAGGACCTGCGGCGTAAGGTTCTGATGGTAGAACCAGACGAGTTCTACTGGCAGGACAGTCATTACGACCACGATTCTGCCGGAGGACGGGAACTGCTCTTCCTGATCGCGAATCACGAGTGGGTGCGCGCGACCTCCGAGACCATTGACATTTCCCGCTCTGATGTCATCGAGACCACCATCAAAATCGACATTGACCTCAGTCAGATTACGCATGAGGCCTTCCGCCAGAGACACGGGCGGCACTGGCTTCCCGTAACCGTCTTGCCCCGCTGAGCGGTGAGCGACGCTTAGAGCCTGATCCGTTCGCGACCGTCACGGACGCGTCAGGCAACTTGCTGCCGCTGATGACCGCCGAGGACCTTGGCCATCAGGTATCTGCCGCCCTTGCCGAGATCATTGTGAACATGGCCGTTGCTCACGTGCCGGTTTCCTGGAAGGTACCGCCAGATGCTGGCGAGGACCAACGCCACGGCCAGCCGTCACGCGCCGGGACGCGCGACCAGCGAGTCCTGCTGGCGGCTGCGATCTATCGAATGCTCCGGAGCGGCCTGGATCGCAATACGGCTCCAGGCGAACAAGAGCCTGTCCTTGCAACACCCAGGATTAGGGAGGCAAGAGAGTCACTGCTGCGGCTCTTCACCCCGTACATACTTGACCTGGCAGTGAAAGCCGGGGGCAACGAGCCGAGCGCCCAGTTCGTGCCCGAGCTCGCCGAACGCGCCGTCAGGGTATTGCAAGCACTGATGCAGTCCATCATCGTGGTCGTTCCGATGGATTACGACACAGCGCCCACCGTCCTGACGGTCCGGGTACCGACCCGCATCATCCAGTCAACGTCGGCCGCCGCTAAGTGGCGAAAGCCAGGTACCTGGCTTATCAGGCCCTCAGCCCATCTCGATATCGATGTGCTCCTGCCGACTGCCGACGCAGACCGTCAGATCCAGGTCCAGCTCGCTGACGGCGTTTCCTTCGAAGGTTCATGGGATAAGCCCGAATCCGCGAAGCGATTCCTCCCGCGGCTGGATATCGCGGTAACGAAGCCGCCCTCGCTTGAGGATCTGTCCACTTCCATGGATCAGATCCTGCACGACAGGGTGCGCTCGTGGCCCACGGGCCTTGTGCAGTCACTCGTCGACCTAGCCTGGGTCAAGGCCACGGTGGCTGGTGACACTCTGCGGCACTACGAAGTGAAACGTGAACGCGACGATCTGGCGTCCGGGGATCCTCAATCCGGCGCGAGCAGCCGTGTGCCCATGCTGAAGCCCCTTACCCAAGAGCTGGAGAAGCTCGCGGGCGCCCCCATCGAGCCCACGGCTCTCAGCATGGGCCTTCCGGATCTGCGGGGAATCTGGCAGAACACCGCGATGGACGCAGTGTCCCTGACTCGGCAGGGGTCGGTCGACAGTCTAGGCCCGCGAACGGTCGTGGCACGGGTAGAGATGATTGAGGACGTAGCGCAGCGCGCCACTCCCGAAAGCGCCAAGGTTTCCGTGGACGTCAAGCTAGATGACCGCGACTACTTCTCCATCGCCAGAACATCAACACTCATGACCCTGATTCTCATGATGGGGGTACTGGCTTTTCTTGCCGGCTGGCACCTGGTTAGCCACAAGGCCGCTCCGGCGCCCGAGGTCCTGGCGATAGTCCTGACGCTGTTCGCGACCATCCAGGCTAGCCGCATTGAGCGACCAGATCGTTCCACGCTGCGCGGCCAGTTGTCCGCTATTGCGAACTGGCTGGTTGCTGCCTCGATGCTGCCAGCCATAACGCTCGCGCTCGCACTCGCGTTCCAGCCAGGCGGATGGGTCGCCGTGTACTGGGCCGCAGGGTGCAGCGCCGCGCAGGTAGCTCTGCTCGTGCTCATGCGACATGGCCCGCTGACACCGGCGGGGTCGCCGAGAAACGAGGGAAGCGACGAGTTCAGGATCGGGCAGCGCCGCAAGTTCGAAACCGAGAAGCTGAACTACCGGCACTTTGAGGCGCTGCGCAGCGACTACTGGCGGAACACGACGGCGGAAGCACTGATGGTCGGCCGGATGGCCTACGGCTACGTCGTCTGGCAGGGACCTCACGACCGGACGGCAGCCGGCTCCCGGTCGCCGCAGTTGCAGGCTCTGCTCAGTCCGCATCAAGGCTCAGTAACGTCGGACGAGTCCAACAGCCTGCTGGCGCTTCTGCACTCCGGCACCGAGCATCAGGCGATAACCTTCGCAGTGTTCCGGGAAAAGCCGGATGAAAACTGGGCGACCGGCGAAAACGTGCGCCAGGTTAACGACCTCAATCTTGATCCTGACCGTCTCGCTCCCATGGATAACGTAAACAGCACGGTTGACATATTTATCGGCGTCTGCCCCGATGAAATGCCGACGATAATCCAGCATCCGCTAATCGCCGTCATCGAGGCAGCGAAGAACAAGCTAATCGTGCTGGAAGCCCAGCTGCCCATTCCGGCACCTGTCGCCGACCAGGATGACATGCAATGGGCTCGGCTGAGAGTAGCGCTGCGCGACACCAAGGACATCGGTCGGCTTACCGAGTTTCTTGAGGCAGTTCGCCAGCAGATCGGGCCCGCGGAGAGTCGCGGGCACACGATCGCAGTACAGGCCGTCCCCACAGTCCGTCCGAGAGTTATCACGCAGGCCCCGGCCAGGCAGAGCCACGCTGCGAGCGAAGAAAGCGACTGGTCACAAGTGGTCGGCGGATCGGAAGTCCATCTGATTTCCGGGATGCAGGCCGAGCAGGCTAACGCTCGCACGTGGCGGATGCTGGCAATCTGCGCCGATGCTCGCAGCAACATCGAGAACGACATCCTCCAGCAGCTACCGATTGACCGGTCACGCTTCCAGCTCGCCCACATGAACTATGCGCTGCTGCATGGAACAGCAGTGCTCGTGGCGCTGGCGCATGACACACGGAGCGACCGCACTGGTAACGCTCGGGATGATGACCACCAGCCACCGCAGCAGCCGGCCCGTGCTGGCAGCCCTGGTCCCGAGCATGAGAGGGCAGCTGCCGACCAGGTGTCGATCCTCGTCGATGAGACAGTGACCAGGGAGCAGCTCGGACCGATGGTTCAGTGCCCGCTGCTTCGAATCCGCTTCCGATGGCAGGACCGGCCGGGCGCGTTCCTGAACGTTCTCAGCTCGATGGACGACTTCCTCCGCAAGCCACCGCTTGGGCTGGGTTCCAGCGTGTCTTATGCCCGCCTGCAAGTCGCCAGCGGCCGGGTCGCGCATGGTTACCTGACAATCCGCATGCATCCGCCAGCTCGGCTCCAGGGAGACTGGAACTCGATCGGTACCGGGCAGCTGGGACGGCACATAGGAGCGCTCGCAACTCTGCAGGCAGCACCCGCGCAAACGTCCGGGTTCCGCGGAGACGGCCGGCTTCCGGCGGAGAATCCTGTCATTCGCGTGGACCTGATCACGAAGATGTCCTGACTCACCGATGACAGTAAGTGACGCTGAACTTACCGGGCTGGGGCGGCTGGCATGATGGGCGGGTGAGTAACGCGCTGGCGGTCGATCCGTTCCGTGTTGCTTTCGACGATGGCGCGATGGCCGACCTCCGGGAGCGGCTTGCCCGCAGCCGCCTCGCCCTGCCTGACGGCGACGGGTGGGAGCGCGGTGTGCCCGGACGCTGGCTGAGCGCGCCGCTGTCGGACTGGCGGGCCTTCGACGTGGCACGGTTCCAGGCCCGGCTGGGCCGACTGACCCACCTGCGTGCCAACCTGGATGGCCAGCTCGTGCACCTGGTGCATATGCCCGGCCGCGGCCCGGACCCGATGCAGCACCACCAGCGACGGGCAGACTGCTTTCAGCCGGGACCTGCTCCTGGGCACCCTCAGCTGGCACAGACCCTCCGGGACGTCTTCCGGCCATTTCGCGACAGCCACTGATGCGCAGCCCGACTTCGACGACGGCGACTACTTCAGCATCGAGTCATGCGGCCGGTGAGAACTCGGTCAGCCAGCGCCGACCCGGGAGTGCTGTCCGGTGTTCGCCTGGCCGAGCGCTGAGGAATACAGGTCCGGCCACGCGAGTCAGGTGACAGCGCAGCACCATTCAGCGGGCCTGCCCGGCAGCGATGACCACTTGTCATCGATGATGGCCCTGACACACCGGCCGGAATTGGCGACAATCGGAATCTGCCCGCGCTGCCGCAGACCGCGGCGAGCGGGCCGCCAGGTGGCGGCGAGTGATCGGCGGGCGAACGGAAAGAGCGGATGTTCGAGCGATTCCACCAGGACGCGCGAGCGGCCGTCGCGCAGGCCAGGGATGAGGCCGCCGACGCCGGCCAGCAGGAGGTCGGCACCGAGCACCTGCTGCTCGGCCTGCTGGCCCGGCCCAGCCATGCTGCTGACGCGCTGCATGCGGCCGGAGTGCGCGCTGCCGACCTGCGCGCCCGCATACCGCGCGGCGACGCTGCCCAGCGCGATGCGCCGGACGCCGATGCGCTCGCCCCGGCCGGCGCCGACCCTGATGCCGCGGGGCTTGCATCCGGCCTGACGGCCGGCGCCGGATTGCCGGACCAGGCCGGTACCGGGCAGCGCGTCGCTCCCGATGCGACCGGTGAGGTCCGGCTGACCAGCAACGCCCGCCGGGCGTTTGAGCTAGCGCAACGGCAGGCGGAGCGGCTCAGGCACCATCACGTCTCGCCTGAGCACCTGCTGCTCGGCATCATCGACCAGCCAGGAAGCCAGGCGGTGCAGGCGCTGACGGTGGCCGGCATTCACGTCGGCACGCTGCGGGCCGACGTACTGCGGCGGATGACCGTGAGCCCTGATCAGGGCCCGCCCTGACCTGCTCATGCTGGCAGAGCGTTCAGGCCCCCTGCCCGCCCGCTTCGGCTGCCCGCTGCCTGGCGCGGGCCAAGTAGCAGCGGGCTGCCTGCTTCCGCTGGCCGCTGGTCCGCCGCGGCGGGCGGCACCGGGCCAGCTCCGGGCAGCTCAGCGCGGGGAGACGAAGCGCGAGTCGCAGGCGATGATGACCGCCTGGGTGCGGTCCCTGGCGGTGCTCGCGCCCGTCTGGGCCGGGGCGGTCGTCTGCGCGTCGCACGGCCTGCTCGGCCTGGTCACCAGGGGCCCGCATGTCGGCGGCGCGCACGGCGCGGTGACCTATCCGGTCGCGGGCTGGACGGCCGCGCAGAAGCACGCCGCCGCGCTGGGGGATCTCACCGTGTTCGAGCCGTGGTTCCTGCTCGAGGGCGTGCTGCTCGCGCTGGCCGGGCGCCAGTTCCTGCGCTCCCCGGCGGCCCGCCGCCGGTGGACCGTGGCCGTGCTGGCCGGCATCGCGGCGATCGACGTATTCGGCGCGCCCCTGTCGGCCGCTCACCTGCATGTCGCGGTGTCCTGACGGCTCGCCGGTCCGGCCCACGTCACGCAGCGTGCCCGCCCGGTCCGCTCGCGGGGTAGGTTTCGTTAGGTCCGGCGAATGAGGGGTACCCCACGGCGATGAGCGAAGGCGACTCTCCGGCCGGGCTGGTAGCCGCCCCCGGAACGGAGCGGCCCCGGCGCTACCGGCCGAAGCTGCGGTACGAGCTGATCGGCTGCGGCCTGCATGGCCACGAACTGCTCGGCACCGACGCCGCCCGGCTGCGGGATGAGGATGCCCTGTTCGCCAGGGACGCCGACGGCCTGCGCTGGTACCGGTGCCTGCGCTGCGACTCATGGGTCGCGCTGACCCCGCCGTCCGAGCCGGCCGCCCCGTACCCGCCGCGCCGCGACGAGGTGGAACTGCCGCTGCGGGGCCGGCCGCTGCGGGACCGCTACGTGCTCCGGCTGATCGCCGTGGACAGGGTTGTCCATTTCCTCGTGCTCGGCCTGCTCGCCGTCGCGATCTTCCTGTTCGCGCACAACAAGGCCATGCTGAACGAGGACTTCACCCGCATCCTGAAGGACGTGCAGGGCGGCCTCGGCGGGCCGGTCAATAACAGCAACCACGGCATCGTGCACGATCTGCGGCGGCTGTTCGCCGTCAGCATCGCGAACCTCTACCTGCTCGGCGCGGTCGTCGCGGCGTACGCGGCGATCCAGGCGATCGAGGCGGTGGGCCTGTGGCTGGCCCGCCGGTGGGCGGAGTACCTGACGCTGGTGGAGACGGCCGTCTTCGTCCCGTATGAGATCTATGAGCTGACCAAGAGCGTGAGCTGGCTGAAGATCCTCGCGCTGATCGTCAACCTGCTCATCGTCGCCTACCTGCTGGTCGCCAAGCGGCTCTTCGGGATTCGCGGCGGCGGAGCGGCCGAGCGGGCCGAGCGGGCCGAGGACAGCGGCTGGGCCGCGATCGAGCGGGCCACGCCCGGCTTCGCCGGCCGGCCCGCCTCCGCGGCGCAGAGTCCCGCGGCGCAGAGTCCCGCGGCGCAGAGTCCCGCGGCGCAGAGTCCCGCGGCGCCGGGCGCGGCGAAGCCGCAGGCCTGAGGCCCGGGCAGGCCCGGAGCGGGCCGGATATCGCCGCGGGCCGTGGTTCTACGTGGCGAACTTCGGGCACTACAACAAGGTGTACGGGAGCATCGCCGGGGTGATCATCTTCCTGATCTGGCTGTGGATCTCCAACGCGGCCATCCTGTTCGGCGCCGAGTTCAACGCCGAGCTGCAGCGCGGCCGCGCCATCGCCGGCGGCCTGCCCCCCGGCCAGGAGCCGTTCGCCGTGCTGCGCGACACCCGCAAGCTCCGCAAGAAGGCCAGGCACCAAGGGCAGCCATGAGGCCCCAAGCCTGCTGCGGGTATCTGCGACCAGCACGCGCAGTGGCGCGAGTTCCTGATGACCGGGACCAGGACCGGCAAGCTGGGCGTGACCAGGCGCGATGGCCGGCCGCCCGTCACGCCGATCTGGTTCGTGCTGGACGGTGACGACATCGTGCTGACCACCGGGGCGAGCAGCGTCAAGGGGCGGGCGCTGCAGGCCGACCCGCGGGCCGTGCTGTGCGCGGACGACCAGACGCCTCCGTACTCGTTCGTCATCATCGAGGGACGCGCGTAGCTCAGCGATGATCTCGAAGCGGTGCGGCGCTGGGCCACCATGCTCGGCAGCCGGTATATGGGCGCCGAGCGGGCCGCGGCGTTCGGCGAGCGCAATGCCGTGCCGGGCGAGCTGCTGGTCCGGCTGCCCGCCCAGAAAGTCATCGCGGAGCGTGACATCGCCGACCAGCCTGGCCCAGACCTACTGGGACGGCGCATGGACGGTGAGGCCCACGGCCGCGGCCGCATCGGCCAGGCGCTTGTCATAAGTGACGAACGAAGTCAGCTGCCTGCCGAGGCGCAGGGCCGTCGCCAGGTGGATGGCGTCCAGGCTCCGCACGGTCGCCGGGGTGACGGCCTGTGCGACGATCCGGATTCCGGGATCCAGGTCGACGAGCTCGATCAGATCCAGCACCGGATGCAATCTGGTGATGGCGTCCGGGCTATGCCTGGCCAGCGCGCGGAAGGACTCGACCTCGACCAGGACTGAACTGACCCAGCCGATCTCAGCTCGGTCCGCGAGCCAGCCACGCAGCGTCTCCGACTCTGCTTCGGCGTGGGCGAGCTTGACGACGGCCGCCGAGTCGAGGTAGATCATCAGCGTTCGTCCTGGCGCGACGAGGACAGCTCCTCGGCCACATTGACGCCGTCAGGCTCGCCCAGTGGCATCCGCAGGACGGCGCGCCTCATCTCAGCGGCACGCTCGCGGCGGGCAGCCGCCTCGAGTACCGCCTGACGGATGGCAGCGGACCGGGAGGCGCCGTCCTCGGTCAGCACGTCGAGCGCGTGCTCGGTAGCGTCGTCGGTACGGATGGTGATTGTCTCGGCCATCAGCTCATCGTAAGACAAGGTGTCTTACGATGCAACGGCGGCGCCGCGGTCAGGTGCCGGTGAAGCGGGCCTCGCGCCGTTCCGTGAAGCTGCGCAGGCCCTCGGCCGCGTCCTCGCTGCGCAGGATCCCCGGCAGCAGCGACGCGATATGGTCGCGTGCCGCGGCCTGGCCCTGGTCCCGGCCGATGCGCGCGCTGGCCAGCGTGGCCTGCACCCCTAGCGGTGCCTGCCGGGCGATCAGCTGGGCGAGCTCCCGTGCCCGCTCGACGTGCGCGCCGGCCGGCACGACCTCCTGGACCAGGCCGATCCGCAGCGCGTCGGCGGCGCCGAACTCCTCGGCGGTCAGCAGGAAGCGCATCGCATTCCCCCAGCCGAGCTGCTCGGGCGCGCGGAAGGTCGCGCCCCCGAACGGCATGATCCCGCGGCCGATTTCCAGCTGGCGGAACCGGACGTCGTCGGCGGCAACGACGATATCGGCGGCCAGGGCCAGCTCGATGGACAGGGTGTAGGCGATGCCATTGACCGCCATCACGACCGGCTTGGGCACGGGGTCGCGCCAGACGGCGAACGGGTCGAAGCGGTGCGAGCCGCAGATGACGGCAGGGCCGTGCTCGGCCACCGCCGGGCCGACCTCGGCCAGGTCAAGGCCGGCCGAGAAGTGATCGCCATGCGCGAAGAGCAGGCCGGCCCGCAGCTGGTCGTCGGTGCCCAGGATCTCGTAGGCGGCGCCTAGCGCATCGATGGTCGCCAGATCGAACGCGTTGCGCTTCGCCGGGCGGTTCACCCCGATGAGCAGAACGTGCCCGTCGCGCTGAGTGGTGATGGGATCGGTCACGGTCTCTCCCCGCTGCGCCCTGGGCTGCCGGATGACCCGACTATACGGGCCGCGGGCGGGGGATGCCGTATTACCCGCGCGCGGCCGGATACGCCCGGTGCCGGCAGGTCCGGATGCCCCGCCGTCATGTTTCTCTGCGGATAAATCCACACTTTCCGGATGAGCCGGCCCGGCCGCCTGCCCGTCCTGCGGCCGCCAGCCCGATGGCCAGCAGCGTGGATGCGTGCCTGCCGTCGCTGTTTCAGCAGCAGGTGCGCATCGACGTTGTGCCCGTCCCGGCTCGCTGGCCGCCTGGCGGCGCTACCGCGGTGCAACCGCGGGGCCGGGCCGCCCGCACCCGTGGCCAGCGGTCAGGGCGGCGGCCCGGCGCCTGCCCACGGGTCGTAGTCCACCTCGAGCGGTTCCTGCGCGGGCCGCTCGGCCTCGGGCACGTGCCGCAGGTTCAGCCGGATCCGGGTCCAGGTCGACGACCGGCCGCGCATCGAGTCCACCAGGATGTCGGCGGGCTCCAGCAGCGCGGCCGCATCCGGATGCTTCTGCTTCCACCGCTCCAGCCCCGCCAGCGCCTCCGCCTGGCTCGCCGCCCTCGCTACCTCGATCAGCGGCATGGTGGACTTGCGCCGCCCGGTCGGCCCGCTGGCCTTGCCCGGCGCGGGCGGCGGCACGGCCGGGCCGCCCGCCCCGTCCGGCCCGCTGGCCTTGCCCGGCGCGGACGGCGGTACGGCCGGGCCGCCCGCCCCGCCCGGCCCGCTCTCCCCGGCCTCCCTGCTCGGCCCGGCCTGCCTGCGCTTGGAGGGCTGTACCCGGGGCGGCTCGCCCGCCTGCTTCTCGTAGTGCGGCGGCCACGGCGCATCCGGCAGCCCCGCGGCCTCGTCCTGCGCGGCCAGTTCCAGCAGCTGATCCAGCGAGCCCGCCGCGTCCTCCATCCCGGCCCACGGATCGCCGCCGGCCGCGTACCGGGCGGGCATGGTGTCCATGGTGTAGTCCTCGGCCCGGCAGCCGGGCACCTCGTCCCAGCGCAGCGGCGCCGACACCCGCGCATCGGGGGCCGGCCGGACCGAGTACGCGGAGGCGACCGTGCGGTCCTTCGCGTTCTGGTTGTAGTCGACGAAGACGCCGTGCCGCTCTTCCTTCCACCAGCGGGAGGTCGCCTCGCCGGGCGCGCGCCGCTCGATCTCGCGGGCCAGCGCGACGGCGGCCGAGCGGACCTCGGTGAAGGTCCAGCGCGGCTCGATCCGGCAGTAGATGTGCATGCCGCGCGATCCGGACGTCTTCGGCCAGCCGGTCAGGCCCATGTCGGCCAGGGCGTCCCGGGCGACCAGCGCCACCCGGATGATCTGCTCCCAGCCGACGCCGGGAATCGGGTCCAGGTCCACCCGCAGCTCGTCCGGGTGGTCGAGGTCACGGGCGCGCACCGGATGCGGATTCAGGTCAATGCACCCGAGGTTGGCGACCCAGGCCAGCCCGGCAGCCTCGTTCAGGACGATCTCCTCGGCGCTGCGGCCGGACGGGAAGTTCAGGACGACCGTGTCGATCCAGTCCGGTCGCTGCGCCGGCGCGCGCTTCTGGAAGAACGCCTCGCCCTCGGCCCCGTGCACGAACCGCTTCAGCACCATGGGACGGCCGGCCACTCCGGCCAGGGCGCCATCGGCCACGCTCAGGTAGTAGCGGACCAGGTCCAGCTTGGTGTGCCCGGTCCGCGGGAAGTACACCTTGTCCGGGTTGGTCACGGTGACCGAGCGGCCGCCGACCTCGACGATCTCCTTGCGTTCCGCCATGCCGTCACGATAACCCCGGCGCCCCGTCAAGATCAGGAACAGGCCCGGCAGCATGCAGCGACGGCGCGAGACTGACAGACCCCTGCCTTACCGTGCGATGGCATGGCTAAGGCTGCGCGCGTGCTGGCCGCGCTCAAGCGTGCCGGCTGGACCGAGATCAGGCGGCCGGGCTCGCATCAGGGGTCAGCGCGGGGCGAGGAGCAGCGAATCTGGTCCTACCATGACGGCGTGGACCTCGGCGGCCCGGCGATGACCATGATTGCCCAGGGACTACGGCTGCACAGGACCGGGCCGCCGCCATCGGCTACGCGCACCGGCACCGCATCGGCTGACCGGCCGGCGCGGGCCGGCGCGGGCCGGCGCGCCTCAGCCGTCCGGTTCCGGGGAGCCCGGCGCCGGGTCCCCGTTATGCATCCCGGCCGGAATCGCCGGTCAGGAACTGCGGGACAGCCGGGCGAGCGACAGGACGAAGATGGAGGACAGCAGCCAGCCGAGCAGCGTCGCGAGGTTGAGCCACCAGAGCATCAGCCCGCCGCCGGGCACGTGCGGGTCCGGGTACCAGGTCGAGCGCTGGTCGAGTGAGATCAGCGGGACCACGGTGTCGATCGCGTACAGCACCGGGCTGAAGCAGCGCACCTGGCCGTCGCCGCACACGTCGGCGCGCGGGGCACTGCCGCCTCCCTTCGCCGCCAGCCGGCCGGAGGACATCAGCAGGCCGGAGGTCGCGTACACGGCACCGTTGCCGTTCGTCGCCCGCAGGGTGGCCTGGGCCGCCGGGATCTCCAGCGAAGCGGCCACCAGGACGAGCAGGGCGGCGATCAGCCACAGGACGCGAGACGGCCGGTACCCGTAGCCGATGGTCGCGTAGACGGCATCCATGGCGCGGCGCGGCCAGGTCGCGCCGGACGCGCCGACCCGGCGGGCATGGCGGCGCTGCGCCATCAGCACCTGCTCGGCCTCCTCGGTGTACCCGTGCTGCCGGAACACCCTGGCCACCTGCTCGTAGGAGCCGGAGTCGAACACGATCTGGCGGCTCAGCCAGCCGCACCGGGCCGCCTGGTCCCAGATCCGCATCGGCGGGGCGCCCTGCGGCTTGTCGAACCGGTCGTAGGTCATCCCGGCGATCGTGAACCGCTCGGGCCAGGCGGCCGGATCGTCGGCCAGGAACGTGGTCGTCGCGTCGGTGAAGTCCACGCTCGGCGAGACCGCGGCCCAGCCCAGGTCGATCCCGCCGCGCACGGTCGCCGAGATCGCCTCGATCGCATGCCCGCTCTCGTTCCGCGGCGCAGCGTGCGGGCAGCTGAACGAGCCGCCGGTCAGCTGCAGCCGTCCCTCGATCGTGCACCGGTTGAGGACGAGCAGCCCGGTCGAGGTGAAGCCATCGACCAGCCGGACGGACCCTTTCACGACGGCCTGATTGAGGCTCACCGTGTAGCCGCCGGGATTATGCAGCCGCGCGTCGTCGGCGCTGAGGCTGCCCAGCGTGGCGCCGCGGAAGTTGACCCGGCCGCCGCGCGTGCGCAGCCCGACCAGGTGCGCGTCACCGTCGACGGCCAGTGCCGTCGCGCCGACGAGAGACCGTCGCTCGGGCTGGCTGAGCGAGCCCTGCAGCGCGAGCGTCCCGTGGATGACGGCTCCGGCCAGCCGGATGCTGCCGGCCACGGTGACGCCGAGGCTGACCCGGACACTGGCCAGGATCTCCGCGTTGGTCAGGCCCAGCGCCGTCCGGCCGGGCGCGCGCAGCTCAGTCCGCCCGGTGACCAGCACGCTGCTCAGGTCCCCCATCGACAGGTCGATGGTGCCGGTCACCTGGCAGCGCCCGGCCAGCATCAGCTCGGCGCCGACCGTGAGGCGGGCGGCGCTGAGCGCGGTGCCGTCCTGCGCGGAGCGCGCGTAGGTGCTGTCCGGCGGGCCGCCGGAGTGACCCTCCAGGGTCGCGTTGCGGATGAGGAACCGCCCGGAGACGCGGGCGCTGCCCATGTCGACGCGACCGCGGATGACCGGTCGCCGGCCGGCCGCATCGTCAATCAGGAAGACGCTGCCCTCGATGGTCGCGTCTGCCATGTCGATCGCGGGACCGTCCGGCGACTCGATCGATGCGCTGGTCAGGTCCACCGAGCCGCCGATCCTGGCGCCGAGCAGCCTGACCTCGCCGACCGCGCTGAACTGATGAATGAGCCGGACGGCGCCGCCCACCCGGATCCGGTCGGCCTGGATGGCGCGGTCGCCCTGGCCGTCGATCGTGGCATCGACACACAGCAGGCGGCCACCGATCTCCGACTCACACAGCCAGATCGCCGACCGCTTCGACGTGCTCGCGCTCGTCCAGTGCGCGCCGGCTATCCGGGAGCGGGACAGGTCCAGGTCGCGGCGCAGCCGTAACCCGTTCCCCAGCAGGCCCGGCAGGCGCGGGCAGCCGGTCAGCGCCAGCTCGAACAGCTCGGCGCCCTCCACCACGGGCGCGGAGTCGAACTCGCAGCCGTCGAAGCGCAGCGGGAACGGCACCGTCAGCCCGGCCAGGTCCAGCGTCCCGGCGACGACGGCGTTGCTCAGCCGCAGTCCGCGCGGGTCGACCTGATCCCTGAGCTCACGGCAGAATCTGCGCAGCAGTGATGCCTGCACGGTTCGCTTCACGCCGCGTACCGCCCCGTCGACGACAGCTCCGGTACGGCACGCGCGGATAAGCTCGTCCTCGGCGATCCCGGCCGCCTCGTTCCCGGCGCCGGCGCTGCCCGTGGCATCGGCCCCGGCGCTGTCGATCCCGGTCGCGTCGACCCCGGTCGTATCGACCCCCGTCGCGTCGACCCCGGTCGCGTCGATCCCGGCGCCGCCCATCCCGGCCGCGCGGACCTCGGCTTCGTCGATCTCGTCCATGGCGGACTCCCGGCGGAGGCGGCACCGGGGACCGGCCTGCCCCGTCTCACATAGTGACATAGGCGTCAGCGGATGCCGCGCCGCGCTGGCAGCTAGCTGCCGGAGAGCTGGCCCTTGCCCGGTTCTCCGATCGGCCGGGATCTCTCCGCGAGCATCACCAGGGCTTCCGCCAGACACGCCAGTGAAGCAGCGAAGAGAACGACCCCGGCAGCGTGCCGGCAGCGTGCAGGAGACCTAGTCCTCCGGACGTTCTGGGCGACGGCAAGCGTCACGATGACGAGGCTTATCGTCATCAAGACGATGGCGATCGCCGGAATGACATTCGAAGCACTGCTGCCAGCCCAGGCAATCCTCATGAATGCGAAAGCCGCGAATACAGCAGAGCTGACAGCTCCGATTACCAGCAAGGTGATAAAGCTAGACCTGGTATGCGGCGCCGTCAAGATCAGGATTGCATAAATAATGAACCAGAGCGAGATCCAGCCGTGCAGGAAGGGCTCCAGCTGCTGAAGCGGTCGCTCGAAAACGCTGATCAGCAGGCCCAGGACGGCTGCCGCTATCACGGTATGCCAGAGTCCCGAATAGCTGGCCACGGTAAGGACGGCGGTGATACCACGAGAAAGAGCTGGACGCCAAGAACCGCGTAGCCGGCCGCCCCTAGCGCAGTAGCGGCCGGCCCTGGGCGGCTGCCCACGGCAGTTTTCCTGGCGGGCCCCGGGCCATCGGCCAGGCGCGGGGTATCTGCGGATGCGGGCACGGCAGACGCGGCCTGGCCCCGCCGGGACGCTCTCCGCGCTGGGCTCGCTCGCGGTCCCTGGCCGGTCCTGCGACCCGTGCGGCCCCGGTTCCGGCGTCGCCGGCTCGCTGCCGGTGTCAGGCAGGTCCGTGGCCGGCCTGACCGGCTCGCTGGCGTCCTGCGGCGGAGCATCGTCCGGGGACGCTGCATCGGCCGGGGACGTGTCTTCGGCCGGGGACACGTAGGCGCCTGATGGCGGGAGCGCGTCGGCCGCAGATGACGGCGATGGTCCCGCCGACGCGGGCGGCGCGCCGGGCTGGACGTTGACGGGCACGGCCGCGGCGGCCTCGTCGAGGGCCGGTCCGCCCGGGCCGGAGGCGGCCGCCTCCGGCGCCGGGGACACGATGTCGATCTCGATGACAATGACGGCCTCGCCGGTCGGGCCCTTGAGGTCAAGGCTTCCGAGCAGGGTGCCCGCGCTGCCAGTGTCGATCCAGATGTCAAGCCCCTCGGCCGTCTGGTCCACGCGAATCCAGTCGCTGGAAGGGCGGGGCACGCAGGCTCGGGCTACAGGAGGGCCGAGCAACTGGACCACCTGGTGCGACGGAGCTGAGCCCTGTTCGACGCGCCCGAACTGCACTTCCGTCCGGGCTGGCTGCACGGCGGCCTCGCTCAGCGCCGCCGCCGCAGGGTCGGCGACGTAACGGACGTCCGTGTGGGCAAGCTCCGCCAGCGCCTCGTACGCACCGACAGCGGCAGGCAGGTTGTCGCTGGCCAGCCGGGCCCGCAGCTCGGCGACCGCGCCCAGGCGGGCGTACATGTTCGGGTCGGCCATCGCGGCCTTTCAGGTCAGGCGGAATAGGCGTCGGACGGATACGCTGCCGCCGGCTGCGGGCCAGGTACAGCTCGCCCTCAAGCTCGACGTCGCGAGTCGGGGTCTGGTGCGGGTCCTGCTGGCGGACCTTGTCGAAGACGTAGTCGTAGAGCTCGTTGAGGGAGACCCATCCGTCCTCGTCCCGGTCAGCATCACCGGTGGCCAGCCCCTCGACCAGGGCAGCGGTAAACACCGACGGCTGCGGCTGGTGATCGTCCGCGAGATGTTCTCCCTCAAATGCGTACTGCATCGCGCCGGAGGCGGTGATCACCGCCCGGCCGCGCCCGCCGCCTGTTCCTTCCCGCGGGAAGCTGTCCAGCACGTTGACATCCCCGGACGCGCGCACCGTGACGCCCTGGGCGAAGGCACCCCCGTAGCAGCAGTCCAGCAGCAGCACGACGCTGTGCGACCGGCTGTCCCGCATGCACCGCCGCACGAAGTCCGCCGGGACGGCCGTGGAGCCGAGCCTGTTCGGGCGGGTGTTAGAGGCGGCGAAAAAAGCTCCCCCGACTCGCTCTTCAGCCCGTGACCGGAGAAATGAAGTAACAGCACGTCATCTGGCCGGCTCTCGGAGAACATTTCCTCGATTTGCGACTGGATGACATAAGAGGGCTGGTTATGCACCACCTGAACGGCGAACTCGCCGATCTGAGGATCACCGAGTACCCGTCCCAGCGCCTCGGCGTCGGCCGAGGGGGCACGCAGGTTCTGCAGCGTCCCCTGCTCGTACTCGTCGTTGGCGATGATCAGGGCTCTGCGCTGGCCGTCCACTACGCGCCCTCCGGCTTCGCATGCCGGCTGACGAACAACTCGATCAGCCGCTCCTGGTCGGCCGCGCTCGCCTGCGAAAGCACCAGCGCGTCGCCGCCGAGTTCCAGGCGCACCGTGCGGCGGGTCCCGTCGCCACGCCGCAGCCAGTCCCTGATCGCCGACACGACCGACCGCAGGCCCTCGGCAGACTGGCCCAGGGCGACCAGCAGCGTGCCGACAGCGGCCACGCCGGCCACCCGGGCACCTGGCGGCGCCGCACCGAGCGGCGGTGCGGCCACATCCTCTACGTCAAGCTGACGGAGTTCCGTTCGCAGGTAGCCGGTCAGCACGGCGAGCCGCTCCTCGTCCGCGCCTTCCTCGGATAACTGAAGGCGTAACTCTCCGGCCATTCGCCACCATCCCAGCAGTGCTCAGCAACAGAATGCACCCCCGGGCATACCGGCGCAATCGTCACCGGCGCTAATGATCGCACCGGGATCTATTAAGAAACGGGCGATACCGATCTGCAGCGGGACGATCCGCCATCACGGCCGGCCGCCAGCCCCGCCAGCCCAGGTGCGGCCAGGCCGGCCGGGACGGAGTTCACCCCGGCCTCCGGGCTGGCGGCGGAGATCCGGTGACCGCCGGGTTGCCCAGCCGAGGCCTTACTCGCCTGAGACGGTGCCGGTCAGCGGCCCGAATCGGAATCGTCGCGGTCCATGACAATTTCCAGATTCCTGGAAAAGGCACTGGCATAGCCCGCTCCGGCGCCAGCGTATCACCGTGCGCAGGTATGCTTCCTGCCAGGTACCGGACCAGGATAAGGCTACGCAATCGCGACTGGCCGTCTTTTCACCTATCAGCAGTCGATGCTGGCGGAGGTCCAGATGCATATCGGATCGGTGCTTCTTGTCATCTGGCTGATCATTGGCGGCGTCGCCGCCGGGCAGCGCGGCGATTACCAGGGTCCCATCGGCAGCTGCAGCAGGGCCGGCACGATCGCGGTGACGATTCTCGCCGGGCCGCTCAACTACACCGGTGTGGACCCGAATATCGACTGCACCGCACCGCATCCCAGCCGGTAGCCACCACGGCGAATTCCGGTGAGAGGCGCATCGGCGCTGTTTCGCTCAGCCAGGCCATGCCGGCCGCGGCAATGCGAATTCGCGGCAATATTCCGCCGGCCAGCCTGCCTCATTACCCGATGCCCTCGCCTGCTGCCCCGGAGCATGCCGCCGCCTGGCAGCGACTGGATCAGAGGCCAGGCCGGGCGCCGGCAGGCGGGCGGCCGATGGGCGCTGGCGCAGCGCCCGCACCATGCCCACGCTCGGGCCTCAGGGCGTGCCGTGGCCGCGCAGCAGGGCCAGGACCACGAAGACGCCGGCCGCGAGCACGCAGGCCAGGGTGGTGCTGACGACGAAGGAGACCTTGGCGGCCGTGGACGAGCGCAGCGCGTTGCGCAGCAGGCGCAGCTTCAGCTGGACGAGGAGCCGAGCCATGACAACCCCTCCTCGTCGCCGGCGCGCCTGCCTACCAGGTCGATGAACGCCTGCTGCAGGGTCTTGCCGCCGCGCACCTGGTCCGTGGTGCCGGTCGCCACGATCTGGCCCTTGTCGATGATCGACACGTGGTCGCAGACCTGCTCAACCAGCTCCATGACATGGCTGGAGAACAGCACGGTCGAGCCGGAACCCGCGAAGCGGGTCAGCAGCCGGCGGATCACGTCAGCGGAGACCGGGTCAACGCCCTCCAGCGGCTCGTCCAGGAACAGCACCGACGGGTTGTGGATCAGCGCGCAGCCGAGGGCGGCTTTCTTCCGCATGCCGGTCGAGTAGTCGGCGACGAGCCTCCTGGCGTCCGCTGTCAGGTCCAGCACGTCCAGCAGCTGCGCTGCCCGCGAGCGCGCCTCACCGGCCGGCAGGTCGCGCAGCCTCCCGGCGTATTCCAGCATCTCCGCACCGCTGAGCCGCTCGAAGAGCCTGGCCTCGGAAGTCACCACGCCGATGACAGCCTTGGCGGCGGCCGGGTCTGCCCACACGTCCAGCCCGCTGATCACGACCCGCCCGGCGTCTGGCCGCAGCAGGCCGGTCGTCATCGACAGGGTCGTCGTCTTCCCCGCCCCGTTCGGCCCGACGAGCCCGGCGAGCGAGCCGGCCGCGATCTCCAGGTCGATCCCGGCCACGGCCTGCTTCGCGCCGAAGCTCTTGCGGAGCCCGGACAGCTCGATCGCTGGCCCGCTCATTTCCGCCTCCTCGGTTCCGCGCCCGCGATGTCAGGAAGGCCGCCGTCCGCCTCGCATGCGCGCGGAGGCAGGATGGGTCATCGCCCAGGTAGCCAGCAGCACGCCGAGGATCTCGTCTTCGCTCTCGCGCCGGAACTCTCGCGGATAGCAGCCCGGCAGGCGCCGGTAATCGCGCTCCAGCCTCGTCCTGTCGCTCATGTCAGCAGCCCTCCGGCCAGGTCCAGCCGCGACAGCGCGGCAGCCGCATTGGCGCGCAGCCGGGCCGCCTCGGCCGCCAGCGCGTTCCCGCCCTCAGGGGTGAGCCGGTAGTACCGTCGCAGCCGGCCCTCGACGATCTCCTCCCGGTCCACCGCGACCAGCCCGTCGGCGCGTAGCCGGTCCAGCGCCGTATACAAGGTCCCCGCGCGCAGCCGGACCCGGCCCTCCGAGATCTGCCGCACATCGGCGAGGATCCCGTACCCATGCTGGCTGCCCGCTGCTAGCGCAGTCAGGATCAGGAACGTCGCCTCCTGCATCGCGCGCTTGCTCATACCAGCAACATATACCGCTGAACAATCTATTGCAATCGCTCATGGCCGTCAGCCCGGACCTCGCCGTTGACGATGTGATCGGCGCGCTCGACGGCTGCCGATGGTCCGGGGATCAGCCGAGACGGATCCACGTGGCGAGCGCGACGCCAACCGCCCTGCCCGGCCGCCGTGAGCAGGGCGGAGCCAGCTGTCATCTTGCGGCCGTCTCCGGCCAGCCGCCAGCCGACCACGACGTACGGGTCCCTGGTCCTGACGGGGGCGATCTGGCGCGCCGAGAGCCGGCCCAGGACGATGGGCTGGCCATCGGAGGCGGCGTCCCCCAGGGCGCCGATGCCGCCCGCGCAGTCCAGCGCTGCCCGCAGGAACTCAGGCCGGACACAGCCATCTGACCCCGCGAGCTCCTCGCCGGGATACCAGACGTTGGCCGACAGGGGCGTCGCCAGGGGAGGCGGCCGGCGCAGCGTCACCGTGGCCGGGCCGTTCAGGTACGCGGCGATGCGTCCGCAGACGTAGCCGCCGTCCAGCGCGGCGGCCTGCACGAGCCCGTCGAACCCTGCGCCGCCGAAACTGACGTGGTCTCCGCAGCAGACGTGGTCGATGCCGGCCTTGCCGACCTGTGCCAGGAATGCGCGGGCCGCCTCCGGGCCTTGCTCGAGCAGGCCGTAGGGCGCGAACATGCCGACCCGGGCTGTCGCGGCCGCGCGCCCAGTTGCTTCTGGCGGCCCAGTTGCTTCTGGCGGCCCAGTTGCTTCAGGCGGCCCTGTTGCTTCTGGCGGCCCTGTCGCCCGGCTGGCCACTGCCCTGCTGCTCATATCGTCTTCTCCCGTTCGCCTTCTGTGCTCCGCTGGGCCCGGCCGGAAGGGCGGGGTATCAGGGCGGGCACGCGGGCCTGGTAGGAGGTGTAGGCCTGGCCGAGGGACAGCTTCAGGTCACGTTCCTCGAGGGCGATGCCGACCAGGATGTAGCCGGTTGCCGTGGCGGCAAACAGCAGGTGGCCGATCGTCATCGTGGGCGCGGACCAGAAGGCGACCACGAATCCGGCCATGAGGGGATGCCGGATGCGCCGGTAAAGGCCGCGCTCGGTGAACGGCGGCGGGCGATAACGTACGCCACGCGCATGCAGGTAGGCCTGCCGCAGCCCGAACAGGTCGACATGGCTGATCAGGAACGTGGAGCTGACGGTCACCGCCCACCCGGCCGCGTACACGGCCAGGAGCACGCCGGCACCCGGTCCTGACAGGCTCCACACGGTCCCGCGGACCGGGCGCCATAGCCAGAACAGCAGTGCCAGCAGCAGGCTGGCGCACAGCACGAACGTCGCCCGCTCGGCGGGCGCTGGCACGACGGAAGCCCAGCGGCGCTTGAACCACGGGCGGGCCATCACGGTGTGCTGGACCGCGAACAGCACCAGCAAGAGCACGTCGATGGCGACCGCGAGCGGCACGGCGGCGTGCGTCCCCTGGTCGATGCCCGCAGCAGTGCCACGATCGAGTTCCTGACCTCCGGCGGCGCCAGATCGGCGCCGCTGGCACACGTTCCGTACAGCACGAGCGCCTCGACCCGGTCCGGATGCCTGGCCGCGATGGCGGCGGCGAGCTGACCCCCCTGCGAGGCCCCGAACAGGCGGAACCGGCCGGCGCCCACCGCATCGGCGACCGCCAGCGCCGCGGCCACCTGCCCGTCGAACGACAGGTCCGTCCCGTCCCGGTCCGACAGGCCGCAGCCCGGCTTGTCATAGCGGATCACGGTAAACCGCTCCGCCAGGCGCTCGATGAACCTGCCGAAGGAGAACAAGTCCAGCTGCCCGCGCAGATGGGTCACCCAGCCCGAATCGCACAGCAGCGCCGGGCCGGCGCCTGCCGTCGAGTAGGCGATACGGCCGGCAGGCGTGCTGCAGTACCTGATCGTCGGCATCACCCGTCCAGGCTGGCACTCCGGGCCGGCCTCGTAAAGGACAGCCGCGGCGGCGCTCAGGCTCCTCCTTGATGCGCGACGGCGGGCTGCATCCGCCGGGAACCGGGGGCATCACGGCGTCACGGAATGCTCCCGGCCGCTTCTCAGCGCCCTATTCCCCGGCCTCGGCGGCCTCGACCACGTGCCACATCCCCCGCTGCTCGGCCGGCGACATATTCGGATCCTGCGCCTTCCACTCGACTACCTCGCGCAGGCGAGTCCGGACAGCAGGAAGATCAGCGTGCGCCAGGAAACTGCTGACCAGCAAGGACCGGCCATACTCCATGATCGAGCCCTTCACCCCGCCGTCGGGTATCTCGCCTGCGGCCAGCAAGACCCAGGCCAGGCCGACATCGACCGCCGGGTCACCGCGGGCTGCGTTAGGCCAGTCGATGACCACCGGGCCGCTGGGACCGATCATGACGTTGAGCGGGTGCAGGTCCAGGTGGACCAGTTGGTCTCCTCGCCCAACCGGAGCCTGCGGAAGGAAATCGGGAGCCGGGATCTCGTGCAGCCGGCGATGGAGATCAGCCAGCAGCGCCCCCTGCCAGCAGACGTCCGGGAGGCCTCACCCGGGTAAGGATAGCGATCGGCCGAAGACGGGCACGGTGGTACCGCGCCGCCTGGATGACTCATACCGCCGCCCGCATCGCTAGGGCGCGGGGCGGTCGGCGAGCCAGGCTTCGAGGCTGTCGAGAATGGCCGTCGCCGATGGCGCCATTGCCGGCTTCGCCAGCTGGCTCGCCACCGGGGACGCGATCGAGATTGAGGATCTGTTCGTCGATCCCGAACGGATGAGGCGGGGTATCGGCAGCGCGCTGGGTACTCGACCTGGTGACGACGGCGCGCAGGCGCGGGGCCCGGCGGGTGGAGGTGGCAGCGAACCAGGCTCAGCGGGCCGGGATCGGCCCGTCCGCGCCGGACTCGTCAAGCTGGCCGGCGATCGCGTCGGGGGTGCGCATCCGCCACGCGTCGGTCACCAGCTCCCGCAGGCGCTCGGCGTCCACCTCCGCTAGTCGCAGCATCACCAGCGGCCACCCGTCGTAGCCGGGCGCGGTGAAGAAGACCCCGGGCTCGCCGAGGAGGAGGGCCTGCTTCTCGGCCTCATCGCCGACGAACAGCACGGCTATGTCGGTGCGGATCACCCGCGGCTTGCCCGGCCTGCGCTCGGGATAGGACCAGACGAACCCCCTGCCGCCCACCCGGAAGTCGAAGCCGTCGCTATCGATTTCCTGCACCGCGGGCAGGGCCAGCGCGATGCGGCGTACGTCGTCTGCGTCGGCCATCGAGGTCCCTCCCGGATCACGTCGCCGTCGGTCCGATGCTAGGCGCCGACGCAGACAATCCGGGCGGGTCGAGTCCGGTAGCCAGCGCTCCCGGGCCGGGAAGAGGAATCCGGGGCTCGCGGACTCCGGCGCCCTCGGGCCCGGCGGCCGTCCAGTTTCCTCCGTGCCGCCGCGGCGGATCTAGCGCGCGAGCGCCTCGACTCCGCGGGCGGCCAGTGCGGCTATGACGTTGCCGGCCAGGAACTGGGCGGCGCCCTGGTGGTCCCGCAGGGCCGCGTCCAGGTGGGCCAGCGTCAGTCCGCGGGTGAACGCGTGCGCGTGAGCTGCTGAGCTCAGTTCGGTGATCGGGCGCATCTCCGCCGGGAGCCACGCGCTGTCGGCCGGAAGAGTCATCGCCCGCAGCGCCTCATGCTCGCCAGTCCCGGGCTCTCTTACCGCTCATCACGGAACGCTGCCACCGCAGGTTCACCTCCCCGCCACCTCCTGCCGCGCGATCTCGCAGCCAGCGGCCGGCCCATGCCGGTGAGCCGATCGCGGGAGGGCACTTCGCGCGACTCTGGCCGTGCGCATCTATCGGATACATAATTCTAGTAACTGGAATCCCTCTCGAACTAGGGCAAACTATGCGCAAACACCAGAGTCGGAGGCGTCGTGCGTTACGCTCACAACGCTGCAGCATACGAGGCCGAGGAATGGTCGCGTCCCGATGAGATGGCGCTGTTCAATTTACTGTGGACTACTGCGAGGCGAGAGCTAGATGCGCGCCCTGGCAGCCGGGTACTTGATCTGTGCTGCGGAAGCGGGATGTCCCTCCTCGGGATTGTCTCCCATCCGCACATTGATCAGGCGCTCGGCCTCGATATCGCCGCCCCGCTGGTTGAGTTTGCCAGCCTACGCTACCGCCCATTCGGCAACGTATTCTTCCTTCAGTCCGATGCCGTATGCCCGCCGCTCCAGCCTGATTCCTTCGACCTGATTGTCGCATCATCCGCTTATCACCATATCAGGCACCACCTCAAGCGCGACTTTCTGATGTCCTGCGTCCGCCTCCTCAAGCATGACGGCATTCTCCTGATGGCAGAGAATGTGCTGCCCCCCTACCTGGACGACGAGCACGCATACGACAGCGCAGTACGGGAGCTCTATGGCGAGGTCCTGGATACGGCACTAAGCTCTTATCCCGATCTGCCTCCGCAGATTCGTGACATGATTGACGAGAACGTAATTCTCAGCCTTCGCCGCGAATATGAATTCAAGGTCTCGCGCGAGCAGCTTCTGAGCGACGCCGGTCACGTCGGCCTTGTCCTCCGCAGCGATGCCCGCGCATGGCCTTCGGACGCCGAGCTCATCGGACGGACCGGCGGAAATTTCCTGTTCACGTTCTCCCGCCGCTCATCAGCTGGGCCGGCCTGGGAGTACGTGGACTGATGCCAGTCAGGCGGGCTACGGCCAATGAGGTATGGATTGCCACCGGTTTAGCCGGGGTGGCGACGGCCATTGGCGTGAAGGTCGCGGAGGTCTCGCATCTTCCGCTGGCCCTCGGAATAGTCGTCACTGCGATATTCCCTGCCGCCTCGACGCTGCTCGTGACCTTCACCTTCGCGCTGCTCCGCAATACCGAGCGCGGACGGCGGTGGCTGGCGGCGGCTAACTGGATCGAAGGCTACTGGCACATCGTGACGCTGAGCGCGCCGAATGACGCGCGACCGGTACCGTCAGGACTCATGTACGTGCACTATCAGGGCGCGAACAACGACCTGGTGGTAGTCGTGTACCGCCAGCACTCCGATCAGGGCCGGCGCGTCATCAGCTCCAGCGAGTCGACGCTCGCCTACTTCCGGGATGACGACCACCGGTTCATGAACGTGTGCGTCCAGCGGTGGGGAGGCAACGAGGATCAGGCCATCGGCGTCGGGACGTTCCTGCGGGACGGAACTTCGGAGTACCCGACCTTCTACGAGGGCTGGATGATCCGCGCGACTGAGGGCATATACCGGCGGCAGCTTGCCTGGCGGATCCCGCCGGACGTCATTGCATCCGCCAAGAACGCCCAGGGCGAGGGCCTGAGCTGGATCAGCCGGGTCATCGACGGCCAGGACAAACTGGCCAAGACCACCGGCAGGATACGGAGCCGTCAGGGGCGCGGAACGTAGTCGATCAGCAGGATGTCGCGCGTTCCCGACAGCCTGCCGGGCTGAACGGCTATCTCGTCCACCGCGTGCAGGACTCGGTCGTCATCGATGACGAAGCAGTCGCCGGGCAGCGCGAGGGTGAATTCGGCTATCTCCCCCTCCGCATTATCCGCGATCCGGTTAGCCCCGCCGACGACGCTGTCGCGGCCGAGCAGGTGAACGGAGATGAATCGCTCCCCGTCCCGGTGGTAGCCGGCCGGACTGTTGCGGGCCGGCCTGCCAGGTCGCGCTCGATAGCGGATGTGGTGCGCATGCACGCGGAATGTCGCCGAGCCGCAGAGGGCCGCGAAGGCCGGCGCAGTCCGCCCGAGGATCTCGGTCAGCGCGGCATTATCCGGCCGGAGCACGCGGCTGGCCGGGTAGGTACGCGATATGTTGCCGAGCTCGGGGTTGAACTCCGCGTCCTGCCTGTAGGCGATATCGGCAGCCACCGCCTCCAGGCTGGCAGTATCATCCGGCAGGCATTCCAGGGTATAGACATTGAACGTCCGGTGGCGTCCGGCATCTCGCGCGTAATCGTCCGGCGGCAATTGCCGCGATTCCTCCTGCAGCAGCTGCCAGTCTTTCGCCGGAAGAGCCTCCTCCGGAAGGCGCCCGAGCCAGAATCCGTCACTCTCGAGTGCGGTCCGTAATGGCGGATTATCTATTGCCGGGAATCTCACCATAATTTGCCAGCACGACCTTTCATCCTCGCAGTCCCGTAAGGAGAGGTATGCGGTACTTCACGCCTCATTATTGCGCCGCTCGCCGCTAGAGTCGATAATCGGCTCTCATGGGCGTGCTCGCCGGTCCCCCGGTCATTGCTGCGGTGCTCCCGGGCTCGGCCGAGGGGCGCGAGGTGCTCAGGGCATACTTCTGCGAAATCGTGGGCCGCCTCTACGGCCGGGCAGCGAGCACTGCCGAGGTTGACGCCGCGATGGCCGGTGACCCCAGCGATGCCTTAGTGCCCCCGACCGGCCTGCTCCTCGTGGCGAGGCGGGCCCGGACAACGGTTGGCTGCGCGGGATTGCTGCTGCTGCCCGGCAGGATGGGCGAGGTCAAGCGAGTGTTCGTCGATCCGGCGGCGCGCGGCGGCGGAGTCGGGACCTTGCTGATGCGGGCCATCGAGGACGCGGCGCGCAGCTGCCAGCTCAGCCGGCTACGGCTGGACACGCGCAGCAATCTCACCGAGGCCCGCCGCCTTTACGAGCGCGAAGGCTATAAGGAGGTGGCACCCTTCACTGATGACCCGCTGGCCGACCACTGGTACGAGAAGATATTAGAGTGAAGCGGCCCGCAGGCCCGCACGCCTGGATCAGCCATAGTGCCTCAGGTGCGGCCAGAGCGTGCGCCAGCTGGCCACCGGCCCGGTGCAGACGCCGATCTGCAGGCCGGTCCAGCCGTTCTGCACGTGGTAAGGCGGATTGAAGGTGGTCAGGAGACGGCAGCTGGCAAAGTAGGGCCTCAGCTGGCCGAGCGCGTCGACCACGAGCACCGTGCTGTCGGCGGCATGCCCGGGCCCCCACGTCCAGTAGCTGTTGTGGCCGGAGAGCACGGGCGGAAGGTGGTCGGCAGCACCGAGGACGTCCAGCGCGCCGGCTTCTGAGTAATCGCCGGTGAAGATCGAGGCGGGCGGCCGCCCGGCGCTGACCAGGGCCGCGTCCTGGCGCCATGCCGTCGGCGTAGTACGGCTTGCCCGGCACCCAGGCCAGCACGTACACGGTGATGAGCGAGGCGGCGACGGCGATGAACCGGAGGCCGGGACAGCGGCGTGGTGTTGGCAAGGTGCACGGCGCCAATGAGGACGGGAGCGCACCCTTCCACGGCTCGTCCGGCCGGCAGGCCCGGCACGACAGTCAGGCTGGCAAGCTGCCCGAGCGCGGCCTGCCCTTCAGCTGCGGCAGCCAGATCCGCGACGATCTGAGGGTAGAGCCTGCGGAGCATCCGCCGCACCATCCGGCCGGCCAGAGTTGCGTGCCGGGAAGCGCCCCGGCGTACGCGGGTGCCGGACGGCGCGATTCAGGTCATCGCCAGGCGGTCCGCCTTTGCCGAGGTCAGCGAGCGCTACCATGACCTGCGCGACGGGTGCGAGAGCCGGGCGGCGACGAGGAGCCACGGCGGGATGAGGCACGGCGGGATGAGGCACGGCGGGATGAGGCTCAGCGGGATGAGGCACGGGGCGCTGGCTGCCGTCATCGCGATGATCGTGGCTAGCGGCTGCTCCGCGGCACCGGCCGCTGGCCACCGGCACCTCGGCGGCATCGGCGCGGCTGGCTTCTGGACCCGTTCCCGGCTCATCGGCGCCCGGCCGCTGCGGGGCGGGCCGCTCCTTCCGCTGCCGCGGCAATCGGCGACGTCGCACACGGCGCTCCTGGTCCCGCTGCGCGTCGGTGCGCTATTCGAGCATGACGGCAGCGGCGCGCATTTCTGCACGGCCAGCGTGGTGGCCAGCCCGGGCCAGGACCTGCTGATCACCGCGGCGCATTGCATCAACGGCGGAACGGGCAGCGGCTACAGGAAGGACATCGTCTTCATCCCCGGCTACCACGATGGCGATGCGCCGTACGGGGTCTGGACGCCGCGCCGCCTGCTGGTCGCCCCGCAGTGGGCGGAATCAGCGGATCCCGACTTCGACGTGGGCTTCGTCGTGCTGCAGCCCCGTGACGGCAGGAACATCGAGCAGGTGCTGGGCGCCAACCGGCTCAACGTCGACTCCCGGTACCGCTATCCGGTTCGGGTCACCGGGTACCCCGACAGTGCCAGCGCTCCCATCAGCTGCAGGAACTGGACTTCGCGGCAGAGCGCCAGCCAGCTGCGGTTCGAGTGCAGCGGGTACGCCGGCGGCACCAGCGGCAGCCCCTGGGTGATCCGCTTCGACCCGCGGTCGCGGACCGGCACGATCGTGGGAGTGATCGGCGGCTACCAGGAGGGCGGCGATACCCCGTCCGTCTCCTACAGCGCCTACCTCGGCAGCGCCATTCACCACCTATACGAGCAGGCCATCTCCGGCGAGACCGGCAGCGGCCAGGGCTAGCCGGGCCTGCCACGCGGCTCGCCGCCTGGCACCCGGCGCCGGGCAAGCACTGACCCGGGCTCGCGGTCAGGGCAGGACGCCCATGGATTCCAGCACCCGCCGGCCAAGCTCACGATCACCGGTGATGACGGCGTCGTCAGGCGCGTCCGCGCGGCCGCCCATCAGCGCCGCGAAGGTGCCCGCCGGCATGTCCACGCTCACGATCGCGTCGCCCGGATCAGCTGCCAGCTTCCCCCGGCCGCCGGACACCTCGACGGCCACCGGGTTCCGGCCGCCGATCCGGAAGGCGACCTTCGACCCGTCCGGCGCGCCGGCTCGCTTGGCCACCACGTACGGCAGCAGCCGCATGAGATAGTCCACTGCCTCCGCGGCTGCCGGGCCGTCGCAGCCGCCGGGCCTGCCGACCGCGCGGCGGATGTCCTGCTCGTGGCTCCAGCTGTCCATCACGCGCAGCGTCAGCAGGTCCGCCACCGTGCCCGGCCCGGCCGGCGTCATGGCCTGGCCGGCCAGGTCCTGCTCGGTCAGCCCTGCCAGCCGCGCCAGCCGCTCGGCCGTCACCGCGCGGAACTCCCCGAGCACCTCGGTCCCGGCTCTTGCGCGGCGCAGATCGACGCCGACCTCGTTGGCCTGGCCCAGGTCGTTCTTCACGTGCGGGAGCGAGCCGGGATCGTGCTCGGGGACGGGCCGGCCGAGCGCGCGGGCCTCGTAGTCGACCAGGTGCGAGAGGTGGTCCCGGACCGTCCAGCCGGGGCAGCCCGTGGGCAGATCCCACTGATCATCCTGCAGCCCTGAGCACAGCTGATCGATGGATGCCCAGACCAGCGCCAGGTTCTCGACGGAGGTTTGCACGGCGCTCTCCCTCACACGGCCGGCCGGTTTGCTCGTCGCCCGAACCTTACGCTCCGCCCGCCTGCCCGGGCCGGCCGCGGCCGGAATGCACCAGGCAGATGACTAACCCTTCTCCCGCGCGGGGATGATGGCCGGGGCAGGCAGGGTTATCAGATCGATACGTCATATCGGGGCATTGTGCGCACTTTGTGATATTTGCCCGTTCGCGATCGCCATCACGGGGGTGAGCTGGTGACCTCTAGCGCTGCCGGACGCCGGTCCGGGAACCTGATCCTGGCTGCGATGATCTTCGCGGTCGCGATGACCTTCATTGACCAGACCATCGTGTCCATCGCCGCGCCGCAGATCCAGCGGGAGCTCGGCCTGACCGCGACCGGCGTCCAGTGGGCGATCAACTCCTACCTGCTGACGCTGGCCGCGCTGTTCGCGTTCGGCGGCCGGCTGGCGGACACGATCGGCCACCGCCGGATGGTGGTCGCGGGCGTCATCGTCTTCGCCAGCGCCTCAGCCCTGTGCGGCCTCACCCCGAAGGGGAGCGTGGCGGAGGCCTGGATCGTGACGTTCCGGGCCATCCAGGGCGTCGGCGGCGCGATCATGTTCCCCGCGGCGCTGGCTATCGTGGTGCAGACGTTCCCGCTCCGGCAGCGCGGCCGGGCGCTGGCCCTGTTCTTCGGCATCGCGGGCGGCCTGACCGCGGTCGGCCCCGTCCTCGGCGGTTACCTCACCGAGTGGACGTGGCGGGCCATCTTCTGGGTCAACATCCCGGTCGCCCTCATCGCGCTGGCCCTGATCGCCATCTCCAGGCCGGTGACGGAGCACCGCCGCGCCCCGGTGGACTACCGCGGCCTGGTCCTGATCGCCGGCGGGGTGGCGCTGAGCGTGTTCGCCTTCCAGCAGTCGACGATCTGGGGCTGGACGAACCCCTGGATCGGCATCTGCCTGGCCGCCGGCGTCATCCTGCTGGTGGCCTTCTACTTCGTGGAACTGCGCACCGAGGCGCCGCTCATGCAGGTGCGCATCTTCCGGATCCGGGCGTTCAGCGTCGAGAACCTGGTGCTGGGCGTCACCGGGCTGGTGTTCATCCCGGTGTTCTTCTTCGCCAGCGAGTACGCCCAGGTATCGCTGGGCGACTCGGCCTCCGAGGCCGGGCTGTTCCTGCTCTACTTCTTCATCGGGTTCGTCATCACCAGCCAGATCGGTGGCCGCATCCTCGACAAGCAGGGGGCCAAGCGGCCGGTCGTCGTGGGCTGCGCGCTCGCGGCGGTGGGATTCTGGCTGTGGGCCGGGCAGGTCAGCCAGCTCTCCTTCTCGGCCCAGCAGTGGTACATCATCATGGCCGGGGCCGGCTTCGGGTTCCTGCTCACCCCGGCCAGCACCGACGCCGTCAACCGGGCATCCCGGCTCTCCTACGGCGAGGCCACCGGGATCACCCAGACGGTACGGAACTACGCGGCCAGTCTCGGGCTGGCCGTCCTGGGCACGATCCTGGTCACCGGGTTCCGCAACCAGATCACCTCATCGCTGGTGTCTCGCGGCGTGCCGGGCGGGCAGGCGGCGGCCGTGGCCGCGAGGGCCTCGGAGGCGCACGGCGGCAGCGTGGGGCGGATCCCGCACTTCATCAGGCTGGACTTCGCCTACGCGTCCCAGGATGTCTTCCGCGTCATGGCGGTGATCATGGCGGTGGGAGCGGTGGTGGCGCTGCTCGGCCTGCGGGCGGGACGCCAGGAGGAGCCCGCTGAGGCCGGCCGGGAGACCGAGGCAGCAAGGACCGCGGACAGCGCTTCCGGCGGTGCGCGCGGCATGTTCCGGTGAGCGCCGGACCGTTAGCGGAGGGCCGGGCCATAACCGCTGGTTCAGCGCCAGCCACTGGCGCAGCGCCGGCGTGCCGGGCCGGGACCCCGCTGCCGGGCAGCTGGCCTGCACCGGCGAGTCCTGCCCTAGGTCGGCAGCCAGCCCTGGGTGATCTGGGACGCTGGACGGTAATGTCCGCCGATTCCAGCGCCCGCAGCGAAGACAGCCGCGACGAGCTGCCGAGCGTGCAGCGCCTGGTCCGGGGAGGCGGGGCGGCCGGGGTCCGGGCCGAGCGGGCCCGCGCGGTCGCGACCATGCTGGTCATCGGTCTGTCCATCGGCGTCGCCTGGGTGAATACCAGCGCGGCCAAGTACTGCTGGCTGCTGCTCGCGGTCGCGCCGTGGGCCGTTGATCGCTGGTCAAGCCGCCGGCAGCCCGCCTAGCGAAGCTGTCCGCAACGAGGGAGAACGATCATGAGCTTCACGCCGATCGCTGATCACGCGCTGCTGTCCGACTGCCACTCGGCCGCGCTGGTGAACCGGGAGGGATCGGTGGAGTGGCTGTGCTTCCCGAGATTCGACAGCCCGTCGGTGTTCGGGCGGCTGCTGGACGACCAGGCCGGGCACTGGTCCATCCGCCCGGCCGGGGACTTCCAGGCCACTCGCCGCTACCTGGACAAGACCATGGTGCTGGAGACCACCTTCAGCACCGGCACGGGCTCGGTCACCGTCGTCGATGCTCTCGCGCTCGGCGCCGGCGAGCGCGGCCACGACCTGGGCGGCGGCGCGCCGGGCCTGCTGCTCCGGCAGGTCAGCGGCGTGACCGGCCGGGTGGAGCTGGCACTGGAGTACGTGCCGCGGACGGAGTACGGGCTGATCTGGCCGCTGCTGCGGCAGGTCGGCGGCGGCATCGACGGGCGCGGCGGCGCGGACATCACGATGCTGTCCGCACCAGTCGACCTTCAGGTCAGCGGCGGCACCGCAGCCGGCCGGTTCAGCGTCACGGCCGGCGAGCAAGTCAGCTTCGCGCTGCACTACGGCCAGCCAGGCGGCCGGCTGCCGCGGATCTGGGACCAGGACGAGCTGGCCCGGCGGCTGGCCGACACGCTGGCGGCCTGGCGGTCATGGTCAGACCTGCACCAGAGCTACGAGGGGCCGTGGCACGAGCTCGTGCACCACAGCGGCCGGGTGCTGCAGGCCCTCACCTACTATCCGACCGGGGCCATCATCGCGGCGCCCACCACCTCCCTGCCGGAGACTCCCGGCGGCAGCCGCAACTGGGATTACCGCTACTCCTGGGTCCGGGATGCCAGCTTCACCATGGATGCCCTGTGGGTGGCGGCCTGCCCCGATGAGGCGGAGAAATTCTTCGGGTACCTGAGCACGGCGGCGGCCACGTCCCTGCACCGCGGCACCGACCTGCAGATCATGTTCGGGGTGGGCGGGGAGCGGGACCTGTCCGAGCGGGTGCTGGCGCACCTGGCCGGATGGCGGGAGAGCGCCCCGGTGCGCGTCGGCAACGAAGCCTGGACCCAGCGGCAGGTCGACGTCTACGGCGAGCTGCTGGCCGCGGTGGCGCGGCTGCGGGACCAGATCGGCGAGCTGGATCCGGCCACCAGGGACTTCCTGGTCGCCGTCGCTGACGCCGCGGCCCGCCACTGGACGGACAAGGACCAGGGCATCTGGGAGATCCGCGGCACCGAGCAGGACTTCCTGTACTCGAAGGTCATGTGCTGGGTTGCGCTCGACCGGGCCATCTCGCTGGCCGGGAAGCTCGGCGCCGAGGATCACGTGGAGAGCTGGAAGCGGACCAGGGACGACATTCACGCGACCGTGCTCAGCCATGGCTGGAGTGAGAAGGCCGGCGCCTTCACCCAGTACTTCGGCTCGGAGGCGCTGGATGCGTCCAACCTGATGATGCCCATCGTCGGCTTCCTGCCCGCGTCCGACCCGCGCATGCTGGCCACCATCGACGCCATTGCCGGCCGCCTCACCGATGAGCGCGGCCTGGTGTACCGCTATGACACGGCCGGCGGGGTCGACGGCCTGGAGGGCCAGGAAGGCACCTTCGTCTTGTGCACCTTCTGGCTGGCCCACGCCCTGGCCCTGGCCGACCAGCCCGGCCGGGCCCGGGAGATATTCGAGCGCGCCATCAGCTACCTCAACGATGTCGGCCTGCTGGCCGAGGAGGTCGACCCCGCTACCGGCGAGCTGCTCGGCAACTTCCCGCAGGCCTTCAGCCACATCGGGCTCATCAACGCGGCCTGGGCCATTTCCGAGGCCGACCGCCGCCAGGCAGCCGCCGGCGGACAGGCCCGGGTCTAGCCGGGCGCCGACAGCAGCCGCTTCCGCCACCGGCGGAAGCGGCTGGCCAGCGCGCCCTGGCCGATCGCGAGCAGGCGCGCGACGTGGTCGTCGATGTAGCGCAAGTAGAGCGGGATGAGCTTCCCGGTCCAGGAGGGCAGCCGCCGCCACATCGTCGGCCGGCGGCTCGCGCCGCCAGCCCAGGGCCGCGGTCACCAGCTCGGCGCCCGGCGGCCGCGCTCCCGCCAGGTAGTGCTCGGCCGCGGCGGCGTTGGTGCCCACCTGGCCGGTGGCCGCGGTGAACAGGAAACGGACCGGGAACAGCACGATCTTGGTCAGCCGCCGTGGCCCGCGGGAGACCAGCAGTGCCGGGCTGCGGATCTCCTCCAGGGCACCGTGGCCATGCGGGTCATGCCGGGCCCAGCCGCTGAGCCGCCCGGCCACTCCCAGGTCCCCGCCCAGGGTGCCGAGAGCGAACTCGGCGCCGCCGGCGAGCAGCTCTGCCCGCCCCGGCCGGGCCAGGCCAGGGCGGGCATCCCGGCCGGCCAGCAGGCGGCCATGCTCCAGCAGGTCCAGCCGGTCCAGCGGCGGGAACCGGCCGCCTCGGGCCTGGCACCGCAAGGTCGACGGCGTTCCCCAGAACACCGACAGCCGCTCGGGCAGATCCGGGCCTCCGGCCCGCACCGAGCGAGCCACCCTGCGGATGGTCAGCCGGTCAGACGGCCGGAGCGGATCTCGCAGGATGAGCGCCAGGTCCACGTCGCTGACCAGCGGGCTGAAGCCGCCGTGCGCGAGACTGCCCAGCGCGTAGCCGGCGGCCAGCCGGTCGCCCAGCGCAGCCTGGTAGGCGGCGAGCGCCGTGGCCAGCACGGCCTCGCCCTGATCCGCGTCGGCCGGCTCACCGTCCGCAGGCCCGGCAGCCGTCACCGCTAGAGCCGGGGCCGAAGGCGGGCCGACGCGTGGCGGCGCGTGCCCGGGCCCGGCCTGGCCTGTGCGCGGCGGTCCCTCTCGCCCTGGCTCCATCCAGTCAGGGTAGTCAGCCAGCTGTCGCCCGGCCCGTGCGCACCGATCCAGCTCGTCCGCCGGCGGCGGCCAGGGTGCGCATCGGCACGCCGGCTGCCGGATTACGCAGGCGCGATGACGGTGACCGTGCCGGAACTGCCCTTGAACTTCAGCCCGCCGTCCGCGGCGTCGACATACAGCACGCCGCCGCTGGCCGGTACCGCCGGCTCGGCCTGGGGCGTGAGCGCCAGCAGCCCGTCAAGGCTCAGCTGGTCCTTGTTGTCAGGCGATGGCACGACCGTCTGCACGCCGGTCAGGTCGTTGTTCTCCAGATCGAGCGAGGCGCCGCCGCCGGCATCGGGGGCAATCGAGATGATCGGGTTATCCGTCCCGGTGGCCACGGCCACGCCGGTGCGCTCGTTCCCGCCGCCGTCCAGGTAGTTGAGCTTCACGAACGTGCCGGCGCCGCCGCGGCCGAGCAGCTTGAGGTTCCCGCCGGAAAGGGACGTGATAAAGGCGAGGTTGCCAATCGACTGCCCATTGCCGGCCAGCTGATTGACCAGATAAGCGTCGCTGATGCCGCCATCTGCCTGAAAATGAGCACTGCCCGGCTGGGCCTGGTCATACATGGCCGAATTGACCCTCCCGTCCTGGACCGGGGCCACCGGGGCGGCAGCGGCCGCCACCGCCGCTGACCGGCCAGATTGCATGATTCCTGTCGCCGCCGCGGTCGTCACGCCCGCGCCGAGAATAAAGCGCCGACGCGAGAACCTCATTTTCCTGGCGCCCATCCTGATTCCCCCGTGAGCGTGGACTACGTATGCCGGAACTCTACGCAGCCGGGTCCATCACGAGCGGCGGAAGCGCTATTTCGGTGACCGCCGCGCTGGCCCTCCCGGCACAATACCGGGCAATGGCAGATGGCGCCGGGTCCGCCGCGGCTAGCTGAGCGCGTCCGGCTCGCCGGGCCGCACGATGCCGGTCTCGTAGGCCAGGATCGCGGCCTGCACCCGGTCCCGCAGCCCGAGCTTGGCCAGCAGGTTGCCGACGTGCGACTTCACGGTCGCCTCGCTGACCACCAGGTCGGCGGCAATCTCCGCGTTCGTCAGCCCGCGGGCCAGCCGCAGCAGGATGTCGCGCTCCCGGCCGGTCAGCGAAGCCAGCCGGGATGGCGCTGGCAGCGTCTGGGCCGGCTGCCGGGCGAACGCGTCGATCAGCCGCATGGTCACTGACGGCGCGAGCAGGGCGTTGCCCGCGGCGACGGTCCTGACCGCCGCGATCAGGTCGTGCCGGGGCGCGTCCTTCAGCAGGAATCCGCTGGCCCCGGCCCGCAGCGCCTCGTACACGTAGTCGTCGAAGTCGAAGGTGGTCAGCATGACCACCTTCGAGCCGGCGGCCCGGTTACCGCCGGTGATCTGCCTGGTGGCCTCCAGGCCGTCCATTTCCGGCATCCGCACGTCCATCAGGATCACGTCGGGATGGTGGTCGGCGGCGGCCCGGACGGCCTGCGCCCCGTTGGCTGCCTCGGCCACCACGGTGATCCCCTCCGCTGCCTCGAGGATCACGCAGAATCCGGTCCTGACCAGCTCCTGGTCATCAGCGACGAGCACCCGGATCGGGCCCGCGTCCGTCATGGCGCCGGCAGCCTGGCCGTGACCGCGAACCCGCCCGCCTGACCGGGGCCGACGGTCAGGCTGCCGCCGCAGGAGGCGACCCGCTCGGCGATGCCGGCCAGCCCGAACCCGCCCGGGCCGCCGGCGCCCGGCTGCCGTTCCGCCCGGCTGCCGGGTCAGCCGCGGCCAGCGCCGCCGTCTGGCCGTCCGCCGCGGCGGCCGGCCCATGGCCGGAGTCGGTCACCGAGACCGTGACGTAACCGGGCTCGTAGCGGACGGTCACCGCGGCCTCGCCCGCGCCGGAGTGCCTGACCGTGTTGGTCAGCGCCTCCTGCACGATCCGGTAGGCGGTCAGGCCCACGCCGGGGGCCAGCTTGCCGGGGCTGCCCTCCACCCGCAGGTCCACGGCGATCCCGGCCCGGCGTACCTGCGTGAGCACCTCGTCCAGCTCGCTGATCGACGGGGACGGTGACGTGCTGGCCCGGCTCTCGGCCAGGCCGGCCAGGTCGGCCGGGCCGCGCAGCACGCCGAGCAGCCGGCGCAGCTCCGTCAGCGCCTCGCGCGCGGTCTCGCCGATGATCTGCACCGACTTGCCCGCCTCGGCCAGGCCGGGCAGCAGGGCAGCGGCAGCCTCGGACTGGACCGCCATCAGGCTGACATGATGCGCCACCACGTCGTGCAGTTCCCTGGCGATCCTGGTCCGCTCCTGCTCGGCCGCCAGCGCCACCTGCCGGTCCCGCCCCGCCTCGGCCTGCTCGGCTCGCGCCTCGACTTCCTGCAGGTAGGACCGGCGGGTGCGGCTGAGTATGCCGGCCATCCCGGCGACGGCGAACTCCAGCAGCACGACGAACAAGTCGTAGGGCTCGGTGTGGCCCGGCAGCAGCTGCGACCTGATGATGCCGGCCAGCAGCAGCGCGCTGATCGCCCAGCGAACCCTGGTCGAGCTGCGGTCCATCACCGTGTAGTAGGAGATCGCCGAGGCGAGCGGCAGCGGCGCGAAGGCGAAGCCCAGCTGATCGTAGATCGAGCGGGGAATGCCGACGGCCAGGAAGACAGCGACCGGCCAGCGCCGCCGCCAGGTCAGCGGCAGGGCCTGCAGCACGACGAGCGCGAGCGCCACGTACGGCCGGGGCAGCTGGCCGGCCTCCGGGATCAGCGAGCCGATGTTGTAGGCGGCCAGCGCCAGCGCGAGCGCGAGATCCTGCATCTGCGGCGGGAGCGCGACAGCCCAGGCGGCAAGCCTCTTCACCACCCGATCGTAAAGGCCGGCCAGCGGCCCGGGCCATCCTCCCCGCGGCGGATCTGCCGTCCCCGACCTGCGGGGGAATTCCGGTGCGGGCCAGGCAGCGAGCACGGCGCCCGGATGGCCGCGGAAACCAGCACAGCGGCCGATGCGCGCCGGCTGCCCGGCGGGCCATCCTGGCGTCATGAAGCTCAAGGCGAGATCACAGGATCGCCCGGCCAGGCAGCTGACCGGGCGGGCGTCCGGGACAGCCACGGGCAGCGCCGCCGCGCTGGCGGACGCCAGCCCGTTCAACCGCTGGGTCCTCGCCGTCGGCGGCATCGTCTTCGCCGTGCTGATGGCGCTGTCGGCGCGGTACGGGTTTGACCGGGACGAGATGTACTTCCTGGACGCCGCCCGGCACCTGCAGGCCAGTTACGTGGACCAGCCGGCGTTCGCGCCGCTGATGGCGTGGGTGTCGCTGAAGCTGTTCGGCGTGTCCATGCCGGGGCTGCGGCTGTGGCCCGGGCTCGCGGCATTCGGCACGGTCGTCGTCGGCGGGCTGACCGCCCGCGAGTTCGGCGGCGGACGGCGCGCTCAGCTGCTGGCCGCGATCGGCACGGCCACGATGCCGGTCCTGCTGGGGGCCGCTCATATCGCCAACACGACGGCCTACGAGCTGCTGGCCTGGGCGGCCCTGGCGCTGATCGTCGCCCGGATCGGGCGGACCGGCGACTGCCGCTGGTGGCTGGCCGGAGGCCTGGTCGCGGGCCTCGGGGTGGCCGACGACCACAGCGCGAGCTTCTTCGCCATCGCGCTGGTCATCGGCGCCCTGCTGTCCGGCGGCCGCCGGATGGTGCTGAACCGCTGGTTCCTGGCCGGCGCCGTGATCGCGGTGGCCTTCGAGGTCCCCGATCTGTGGTGGCAGGCCCAGCACCACTGGGCGACGATCGCCATGACGCACGCGCTGAACCAGGAGAACGGCGGCGCGGCCAGCATCGTCACCTGGATCTTCGGCCAGCTCGGCATGGTCACGCTGGCCCTGGCCTGGGTCTGGGTGGCCGGGCTGCTTTTCCTGTGGCGGTCAGGCCTGCCGCTGTGGCGGGCCATGGCCTGGGCCTACGGGCTGCTGTTCGTGGTCTTCGCGCTCACCACCGGCGCCAAGACCTACTACCTGGGCGCCGCGTACGTGTACCTGCTCGCCGCGGGCGCCGTCGCCATCGACGGGTGGCTGGCGGCCCGCCGCGGCCGGCTCCGCAACCTGCTGCTGGCCGCCGGCCTGACCACCGCGGTGACGCTGCCGGTCGTGCTGCCGGTGCTGCCGCCCGCCGACATCGGCTGGACCTACAAGACGAACCAGACCCCGGGCGAGAGCATCGGCTGGCCGCAGCTCGTCCGCACCGTCGGCACGGTCTGGAGGTCGCTGCCGCCGCGGCAGCGCGCCGGCGCCGTCATCTTCACCGCCGATTACGGCGAGGCCGGGGCGATCAACGAGCTGGGCCGGGGGACCGGGCTGCCGACCGCGGTGAGCCAGCAGAACAGCGAGTGGTGGTGGGGGCCGGGTAACCCGCGGGCCAGCACCGTCGTGGCCGTCGCGCCCGGGCCCATCGATGTCACCGGCTACGCCGCCTACCTCCGGCAGTTCTTCACCAGCGTGCGGGCGGCGGCCACGCTGTCGAATCCCTACGGCATCCGCAACCAGGAATGGGGCGGCCACGTCTACGTGTGCACCGGGCCGCGCCACCCGTGGGGCCAGATGTGGCCGCGGCTGCGGAATTATAGCTGACCGCTAGCCGACCGTGATCGCGTCCAGGAGCTTCTTCAGGAACTGCGCCGATACGACCGGCGCGTAGTCGTTCGGCCGGCCGATCGGCGGCTGCAGCGACTCGATCACCGCGTCGTGGTCGGCCTCGTAGAAGTAGACCAGCGAGACGAGGTCCTCATCCGGCGCCTCGGCCTGCGGCGGAAGCACGCGGTGCCGGTTGGACTTCCACCGGCTGCCGCTCCAGCGGGCGAGCAGGTCACCGGTGTTGATGGTGAAGGCGCCGGGCTCGTAGGGCGCGCCCTGCCAGCCGTCCTGCTCGCTCCACACCTGCAGGCCGCCCCGGCCCGGCTCGCGGTCGAGGATGGTGACGGTGCCGAAGTCGGTGTGCGGGCCGATCCGGTACTGGCCGGGCTCCGGCTGGCCGGCCAGCCTCATGGGCGGGTACCAGTTGATGTTCATCGTGTGCGTGGCATGACCGGTGTGCCGGGTGAAGAAGTCGGCTTCCAGGCCCAGTGCCGCCGCGCACAGCACCAGCAGCTCGTCCGCGAGCTCGCGCATCCGGGCCAGGTAGGCGACGACGGCAGGCTCCAGCTCCGGCACCTCGGCCGGGTAGGCGTTGGGCTGGAACCAGTACCCGTCGACCTCCGGGTCGCCGGTCGGCTGGTCGGCGCCGACCGCGAAGGACTCCTTCAGGTCCGGCGGGGTATGGGTGCCCTCGGCGTAGCCGTTCGCCTCGACGCCGGGGGGCAGCCAGCCCCGGCCGCCTACCGTGACCGCGTAGCGCTGCTTCACCTCGCGCGGCAGCGCGAAGAACGCCCGCGCCGCGGCGCGCACCTTCGCCCGCAGCTCGTCCGGCACGCCGTGGCCGGTGATCAGGAAGAAGCCCACGCTCTGCAGCGCCGCGTCCACCTGAGCGGCGACGCCGGCCCGGGCCGTCTCGTCTCCGCTGAGCCACGGCGCGAGGTCGATCACGGGAACTGACGATGGCATGACGGGACTCCTGTTACTGCCGGGCGGGTCAGGCGGCGAAGTGGTGCGCGGCGCGCGCTGCCGCGCACGGAGCGCACAGCGGCACGTCGATGTCGCCGAGCCAGTCGGAGCTGTACTGGCCGGTGATCACCGCGTCGAGCACCTCGCAGATGCCGCTGTCGGCCGGATGAGCCCTGGCGCAGAAGCACAGGCAGGGCCGGCGCCGCATGATCTTCTCAGCGCGCTCGATCACCGCCCGGACCTCGGGACGGTTCGCCACGTCCGCGAGCGCGTCGGAGGCCGACCGGATGCGCTCCAGCGCATCGGTCACGGCCTGCCCGACTCTGCGCCCGACCTCGGCCAGCGTGTCGGCGAGCTCGGTGTCCCTGTCATCGCCCACGGTCACATTGTCCCACGGACGGCGATCCGGAGCCAGGGCGCGCTGGCGCAGCTCAGCGCGCGGGAGCTGGCCGCCGCGCGACGGCGGTCGCTGCCCGTCAGGCCGGCGGCTCGAACGCGGTCTGGAACAGGTAGCTGGTGGCCAGGCTGCGATAAGGCCGCCACCGGTCAGCGAGCGTGCGCACCTCGTCCTGCGACGGCAGGTGATCCAGCTGGTAGACACGCTGGATGATCTTGCGCAGGGCCAGGTCGCCGGGCAGGACCACGTCCTCGCGGGCTAGCGCGATGATCAGGAACCCGTGCACGGTCCACGGGCCGATGCCGGGAATGGCGGTCAGTCGCGCCTCAATGTCCTTATCGGAGCTCCGCTCCAGCTCCGCGGCGCTGAGCCGACCGTCGGCGAACTGCCGTGCCAGCTCGCGCAGAGTCGCGATCTTCCGCCGCGACAGCCCGGCCCGCTGCAGGTCCTCCGGGGCGGCGGCGAGCAGTGCCTCAGGAGACGGCAGCTCGCCGCCGAAGAGCTCCCGGAGGCGGCCGAGGGTAGCCCGCGTCGCCTGCACCGACAGCTGCTGGCCGGCCACCTGGAAGATCAGGGCGCCGAAAGCATCCATCCGCGGCAGGTCAGTCAGCCACGCACGCGGATCGAAGCCGGGATGCGCGTCGATCACCCGGGCCAGGACCGGGTCGGCCTCCCTGAGCTGCGCGAGTGCGTCGGCCATGGTCCTATCTTCGGTCAGGCCGCGTTGCTGTCCGCGGCTAGCCCGCGGGCCCGAGGTCCGCGGCAGGCTGGCGGCGGGCACTGGAGCACGCCGGGGCCTTCGTTTCGGAAGGAAGGGGATGCACCGCGGAGTCGACGCGGGCGTTCCGGCCAACGGCCGTGGCCGCGATGACCGCGGCCGCCGCGGCGGCGCTCAGCCAGCCGACTGGCTCGCCGAGCAGCAGCGCTGACCAGCCGAGGGTCAGGGCCGGTGAGCCAGCTGCAGGCGGCCGACCCGGGCGACGCCGCCGAGCGCCATGCCCCGGTACCAGGCGAAGAAGCCCAGGCAGACGGAGACGAAGCTGACGTAGGCCAGGCCGGTGACGGCGGTCGCGGTGAGATGGCGGGGCGGGCTGAGCACCGCGGCCGCGGCGGTGACCGGCAGGGTGACCGGCAGGGCCACGATCAGCGCCCAGCAGATGACCCGCCAGCCGCCGTAGTCGCGGGCCAGCGCGCCGCCCTCGGCGTAGCCGAGCCCGGCGACCGCGATCGCCGCCAGCAGCAGCACATCGCCGGTGCGCAGCGTCCCGCCGCCCTGCACCAGCGCGAACCCGATCACCACCGCGAGACCGAGGCCGAGCGCGGCCCAGTAGGCCGGCCGCGGCCGCTCGCCGGCCCGCAGCACCGCCATCCCGGCCGTCGCCGCCGGGATCAGCCCGGTCAGCACCGCGCCGTGCACGCTGCTGACCTGGCGCAGGGCGATCGCCGAGAGCAGGCCGAAGCCCACGCCGACGTTGAGCGCGACGATGATCATCCGCCCGGCGATGGCGCGCGGCGGCAGCAGCGGCTCGCGCCGCGCGGCCAGGATGGCCACGGCCAGGCAGGCCCCGAGGGCAGAGCGCCCGACGCCGACGACGACCGGGCTGAAGGAAGCCTCGGCCAGCCGGGTGGCCGGGAAGGTCAGGCTGAAGCACAGCACGCCGGCCGCGCCAAGCAGCAGAGGTGACGCTTTCCAGCTGGCGACAGAAGTGCTTCTATTAGGGTTCATGAATAACGATAGCAGTCAGCCAGCTGCTCAGCACGGCGCGCTGGCTGCCCTGGAGCAGCTGGTCGCGTCGCTGCCGGCGGACAGCAAGCTGCCGTCCTATCGTGAGCTGCAGCAGCGCTACCGGCTCAGCCCGGCCACGGTGCAGCGCCTGCTAGCCGGGCTGGCTCGCCGCGGGCTGGTGGTCACCCGGCCGGGAAGCGGCACCTTCACAGCGGCGCGCCGGCCCGCGCCCGCGGCGTCCGACCTGTCCTGGCAGACCCTGGCGCTCGGCAGCCGGGCCGGCCTCGGGCCGGACCTGGAGCGGCTGGTCGAGCCGCCGCCCGCGGACTCGATCGGGATGTCCGGCGGCTTCCCCGATGAGCGGCTGCAGCCGCTCGGCCTGCTCGCCGCAGCTGCCGCGCGGGCCGGCGCCCGCGGGGCTGGTCCCGGCTGCCGGCCCAGGGCCTGCCGGAGCTGCGCAGCCACCTGGCCGCCGAGGCCGGCGGCGCGCTGACCGCGCACGATGTCCTGATCACGCCAGGGGGGCAGGCCGCGCTGTCAGCCGTGTTCCGGCATCTGTGCGGGCCGGGCGATCCGGTCATCGTCGAGTCGCCTACCTACATCGGGGCGCTGGCCGCGGCCAGGGCGGCCGGGCTCACCCTGGTGCCGGTACCGGGCGACCGGGACGGGGTGCTGCCGGACGCGCTCGCCGACGCGCTGGCCCGTACCGGCGCCCGGCTCGCCTACCTGCAGCCCCGCTACGCGAACCCGGCAGGCGCGGTGCTCGCGCCGCAGCGGCGCGGTCCGGTGCTGGCGGCCGCGGCGCGGGCAGGCGCCTTCATCCTGGAGGACGACTGGATGCGGGACTTCGACCTCGGCCACCCCTCTCCCCCGCCGCTGGCCAGCATGGACGACGACGGGCACGTGATCTACCTGCGCTCGGTGTCCAAGCCGGTCGCCGCCGGGCTGCGGGTGGCCGGGCTGGCGGCCAGGGGGCCGGCGCTGGCCCGGCTGCGGCGCGGCCGGATCAGCGACGACCTGTTCGTCGCTCCGGTCCTCCAGCATGTCGCGCTCGACGTGCTGACGGCTCCCGGCTGGCCGCGGCACGTGGCCGGCCTGCGGCGGGCGCTGCGCGAGCGCCGCGACGCGCTCGCCGCGGCCATCCGGGTGGAACTGCCCGGCTGCCGGCTGGAGCTGATCCCGGCCGGCGGCCTGCACCTGTGGCTGCGGCTGCCGGATCACTGCTCGGACGCGGACGTGGCGGCGGCCGCCGCGGCCCGCGGCCTGGAAGTGAGCCCCGGCCGGGCCAGCTTCCCCGGCGAGCCGCCCGGCCCGTACCTGCGGCTCAGCTACGCCGCCGAGGAGCCGGCCAGGCTGCGGCGCGGCGCGGAGATCCTGGCTGACGTGCTCGGCTCCGCCTAGCGCTGCTTGCTGCCCGTTGCTGCCCGGCCACCGGCCCGGGCCCCGCCGATGTCAGCCGTCGAGGGCGAAGGTGAACATCTTCTCCGCCGCGACACGCGCCCCCAGCGGGTTCTCCCGGTCCAGCCATTCGGCGAACCCCGGTCCTTGCAGCGGCAGGTAATGGCCGAGCATCGCCTGGCGCAGCTCGGGGTGCGCCGGGTCGGATACGTCGAAGAGCTCGGCCCGGCCGTGCACGGTGACGGCGAGTTCCTCGCCCGGCAGGTAGGTGGCGCTGACGGCCGGGCGGGCCGCCAGGTGGCGCATCCGCACCGAGTTCCGCCCGGAGCTGAAGCAGAAGGACCCGTGCAGCAGGTAGCCGTCGACCGGGCCGACCAGGGGGCGCCCGTCGGCGGTCACCGTGGCCAGCGCGAGCAGGCGCATCCCGGTCAGCTGCTCGCAGACCTGCGCCGCGGTGAGCCGGCGCTCGCCGGTGATGATGCCCCGCAGGTGCGGGCCTGCGCCGCGCTCTGGTCGAGCAGCTGCTGCAGGCGTTCGAGGTCATCCGGGGTCTCTAGCATCTGCCGATTCCACCACAGGGCGCCGACGGCGGCGCGGAACGGCGCTTAGCGGCGGCGGCGGGAGCCGGCGGCAGCCGGCGGCGGCGGGCGAGCCGGCGGCGCTCAGGGGCGGCGGCGGAGCCGGCCGCGCTGACGGTGCGGACGGCCGAGTCCACGATCGCGTCGAGGCGGCTGGCGTGGGCCCCCCGCCAGTACACCCGGCCGCACGACGCGCAGCGCGAGAACTCGTCGTAGCTGCGCAGGGTTCCTGGCTGCAGCAGCGCCTCGACGTTGGCCTTCCCGGCCGGCGACAGCAGCCCGTTGCACGCCGGGCACCGGGTCCACGGCGCCAGCGGCGGGGCGAACCTGTCCAGCACGTCGCGGAACTGATCGTCGGGCCGCGCGCCCCGCGGGTATGCGCCCAGCCAGAGCTTCCTGCGCTTCAGCAGCCCGCGGTCCTGGGTCAGCAGGACCCGGTGCCCGGCGTTCGCCAGCTCGATCAGGGCATCGTCGTCCAGGTCGTTGGCGTAGGCGACGTCCAGGCCGGCCAGCCGCAGCCGCCGGGCCAGCGTGCCCAGGTGGACATCGAGGATGAACCTCGCTGACGGCAGGCGCTGCGGGCGGCGCACGGCGCCGACATCCACGACATCCCCGGCGGCCGGCCGGAACCCGGGCCCGGCGGCCCTGCCGTTCACGGTCAGGCTGCCGACCTCGGTCAGCGGCACCCCGAGAGATTCCACTACGTGGCCGAGCGACGAGACGCCGTCGCAGCCGAACCGCACCGGCCCGCCGCGGTGCCGCGGCCGCAGGAACAGCTGCAGCTCATCCGCGAAACGGGCCTCCGCCTCCGGCTTGCTCACCCCCTCAGCATGCCCGGCGCTCAGGTGAGATCGGTGCCCGGTGCCGGAGCACTCTAGCCGGGGCACCCGGCGCGGGGCGCCCCGCTTTTCGAGCTCGACGCGGGCACACGCGCGGCGATCGAGTCGGTCCGGGACGTCATCGACAGCGATGCGGCTACCGCCGCCTGGGAGCGCGCGCTGCTGGCACCGGCGTGGGACGGTACGCCAGCGTGAATCCATGCCGACCTGCTGCGGCCCAACCTGCTCGTTGATGACGGCAGGCTCCGTGCCGTCAGCGACTTCGGCAGCGCGGGCGTCGGCGACATCGGCTGAGCGTCAGCCCTGAGCCGGGCTGTCGGTCAGCGGGAAGGCCACCTCGATGCGCAGGCCGCCTTCGGGTGGCGCGTGCGCGGCGAGGACCGCCCCATGGGCGGCGGCGATGGCCCGGACGATGGACAGGCCGAGGCCGTGGCCGCTGCCGTCACTGGTGCGGGCGGTCTCCAGCCGCTGGAAGGGCTCGAAGAGCCGGTCAACCTCGGCCGGCGGGACGACCAGGCCGCTGTTGGCGACCGTCAGCACGGCGCGGCCGTCCCGGACCGCGGTACTGACCTCGACGGTGCCGCCGGGCAGGTTGTGCCGCACGGCGTTGTCCAGCAGGTTGGCGACCAGCCGGTCGATCAGGTCCGGGTCGCCGAGCACCGGCGCCGGGCTGACCGAGGTCTCGACGCGAAGCCGGTCGCGCTCGATCCGGCTCTTGGCGCCGCGCAGCCCGGCGTAGGTCACCTCGCCCAGGTCGACGGGCTCGCGATGGCACAGTCCGCCCTCGCTGGTGGCCAGGGTGAGCAGCGCCTCCAGCAGGCGCTCCTGCTGCTTCCCGGACTCCAGTACCTCCCGCCCGGTCAGCCGCCACTGCTCGACCGTGGTGCCGGGGTTGCGCAGCGCGACCTGCAGCAGGGTCCGGTCCAGGGTGAGGGGCGTGCGCAGCTCATGCGAGGCACTGGCCACGAAGTGCCGCTGCGCCTGGAAGGAAGCCTCCAGCCGGGCCAGCAGCCCGTTCAGCGTGCCGGCCAGCTCGGTGAACTCGTCGTCCGGCCCGTCCAGCGCCAGCCGCTCGTGCAGGCTGGTGGCCGAGATCCGGCGCGCTGTCGCGGTAATGGCCCGCAGCGGGCGGAGCACCCGGCCCGCCACCAGCCAGCCGAGCGCGACCGCTATCGCGGCCATCACGGCCAGGGCGATGGCCGACTCGAAGACCAGCGCGTGCAAATCCACGGTGTGCACCTGGTGCAGCGCTGCGAGCTGAACCTGCAGCAGGGCGCGGCACGGGGCCGGCATTATTGCGCCCGGCACCCGATTGACGTCTCGCACCTGGAAGGAGACGTTCCCGGGCGGCCGCACGGTGCCCGGCAGCCGGGTCAGGTTAACCCGGCACGCCCGGCCGGGGACCGCCACAAAATGGCCCGCTGAGGCGACGACGGCACCAGCGGTGGCGCGGTCAACCAGCCAGAATGTGACCGTGAGCAGGCCGGCCCCGGCGGCCAGGAACAGGCAGCCGTAGAGCACGGTGAGACGCAGCCGCGCCGTGCGGCGGGGCAGGCGGAGCCAGGACGGCGGGGCGAGCAGCCGGCGGGCAGAGCGCATCATGGCGGTCATATCCGGTAGCCGCCGTCGCGGACGGTCTCGACCACCGGCGGGTCACCCAGCTTGCCGCGCAGCCGCCCGATGGTGGTCTTGACCGTCGTGGTGAACAGGTCCGCGTTCTCATCCCAGACCCGCTCGAGCAGGTCCTCGGCGGAGACCAGCGCGCCCCGGGCGGCGAGCAGGCACTCCAGCACGGCGAACTCCTTCGGGCTGAGCGCCAGCCGCCGCCCGGCGCGGACGGCGACCCGCCGGGCCGGGTCCAGGGACAGGTCGCCGTGCGTGAGCGCGGGCGGCAGCGGGGCGGCGGCGCGGCGGGCCAGCGCCCGGATGCGGGCCACCAGCTCGGTGAAGTCGAACGGCTTGGGCAGGTAGTCGTCCGCGCCGAGGCCGAGTCCCCCGACCCGGTCGGCAATGGTGCTCGCGGCCGTCAGCATCAGCACCCGGCTGGTGCACTGGCGCTCGGCCAGCGTCCGGCAGACCTGGTCGCCGTGCAGGCCGGGCAGGTCCCGGTCCAGCACGATCACGTCGTAGCGGGTGGCCTCGGCGTGGTGCAGGGCTTCCTGCCCGTCGAATACGACGTTGACGGCCATGCACTCGCCGCGCAGCCCGGCCGCAATGGCCTGGGCCAGCCGCTGATGATCTTCGACAACCAGCACTCTCATGGATTCTCCCTGGCCACCGCGTCCGGCATGCACCAGCCAGCAGCCCGGGCGGGCGGCACTTCCAGGATGCCAGGCCGCAGGTGACAGTCAGGTCACCGTCGTTGTGACCGTGCTGTCACCGGCGAGGGCGTACAACTGGCTGCGCAGGACATCACCCGGCGGCCGCGACCGGCCCGGGCTGGGACCCGAGAACGCCGTGGCTCGCGTTCCGATGTCCAGGCCGCGGCTCCCGCCCGGCCCCGCTCGCCGGGCCGGGCCCGCGCGGCTGACGGGCAAGGCGTCACCGGCAGAACGAGAAGGACTGCGAGATGGACGACGGCAACGGCGGCGACCCGCGGGGGCGATCGCGGCCCGGGCCGACTGCCATGCTGGCCGCCGGCCTGGCCGCTGTCGCCCTGCTGGCGGCGGCGTGCGGTGGCAGCTCCTCGCCCGCCGCCACCGCGTCGAAGGTGACCTACGAGAAGGCGCTCGCCTACGCCAGGTGCATGCGCTCGCACGGCGTGCCGACGTTCCCCAACCCCACGAGGCAGGGGACTTTCGTCGTCAACGGGACCGACCAGGGCTCTCAGCAGGGACGGATCGCCAACTTCTCCTGCCGGTACCTGCTGCCGGACGGCGGCAGCAAGCGGACTCCGGCCGAGCAGCGGGTGTTCGTCGCCGACAACCTGGCCTTCGCCGCCTGCATGCGCTCACGCGGATTTCCCGATTTCCCTGACCCTGTCTTCCAGGGTCCCGGCGTGATGTTCTCGCTGCCGCAGGGCGTTGACCCGAACTCGCCGCAGTTCGAGTCCGCGCAGCGGCTCTGCCAGCCGCTCAGGAACAAGAACGGCGGCGGTGCGACGTGACCGGCGTCATCTCGGCTCGCACGGGCGGCAGGACCCGCGGCAGCGACAGGGCCCGCGGCAGCGCTGCCGCGGGCTGGCCGCAGCGCCGGGCCGGCCGCGGCCGATGCTGGCGTCGCGGCGTCCTGGCCGCCGGGGTGACCGCGCTGGCCCTGCTGACGGCAGCGTGCAGCGGCGGCGGCGGCGGATCAGCCGGCCCGGCGGAGTCGGCGGGCCAGCCCGGCTTTCAGAAGTCGCTCGCCTACGCCGCGTGCATGCGCTCGCACGGCGCTCCGGGCTATCCCGATCCCAACAGCCAGGGCCAGTTCATCAGAACCCTGATGGGAATGTCTCCTGGCCGGGCGGCCGCGACAGCCGCAGCGGCACTGGCCGCCATCGGCTCGGGCGACCTGGCCTGCTGGCGGCGGCCGGTGCGGCGCTGGCCCTGCTCACTGGGTGCGGCGGCGGCAGTAATGGCGCCAGCTCGGCGATCGCGGCCACGGCCGTCGGCGCAGCGGGCCTGCCGGTCACTGCTGCCAGGCGGCGGGCCATGAGCGGCGCCTTCCTGCGAGCTGGCATCCTGGCCGCCGCGGCGGCGGGGACAGCGCTGCTGGTGGCCGCCTGCGGCGGGAGCAGCGGCGGGTCCGTCGCATCCGGCTCCACGGCCTACCAGCAGGCGCTGGCCTACGCGCAGTGCATGCGCGGCCACGGCGAGCCGGGCTTCCCCGATCCCGACAGCAAGGGCAATATCCTCATCAACGGCAGGCAGGACCATCTCGCCGGGGGCTCGATCATGGCGGCCGCGAACAAGGCCTGCCAGCACCTGATGCCGAAGGGCGCCCCGATGACCCCGGCGCAGCAGCGCCAGTTCACCGCTCAGGCCCTGCGTTACGTCGCGTGCATGCGCTCGCACGGGCTGCCGACCATGCCGGACCCGGTCGTGAATGCCAACGGGGTGCAGATCCAGGGACCCCCCGGTAGCGGCCCCAGCTCGCCGGTCTTCCAGGCCGCCATGCGCGCCTGCCAGAACCTCATCCCGGGAGGCCCGCCGTGATGGTCCCACGGCCGCACGACGCCGACAACCTGCCAGGCACAGATCGGAAAAGGTGATAGATCGTGAGCGGCACAGTTTCGCCGGGCCAGGCTCCTGGCCGGCGAGCTGGCGCAGTCATCACCCCGGATGAGGCCGGCCGCGCGCACCGGGCTGGCCGGCGGCGCTGGATAGCGGCCGGGGTGGTGATCCTGCTGGTGGCCGCCGGGCTGGTCGCGGCGGGCGTGTCCGGCGCGTTCAGCGGCTCGGGCAACGCCGCGGCCAGCAATCCGTATCCGACCTCGACGGCGACGGTGACGCAGCAGTCGCTCTCGTCGCAGACCGAGGTAGACGCCACGCTCGGGTACGCGGGCTCCTACACGGTGACCGGGCAGGGCCAGGGGACGATCACCTGGCTGCCCGCCGCAGGTCAGGTGATCGGCGAGGGCGGGGTGCTGTTCCGGACTGATAACGCCGTGCCGGTGTTCCTGCTGTACGGGACGGTGCCGGCCTGGCGGGCCCTGTCCGAGGGGCTGACCGGGCAGGACGTGGCGCAGCTGAACCGCGACCTGGTGCGGATGGGATACGCGACGGCGGCGGAGATGGGCCCGGTGTCCGGCTGGGACTACTTCAGCGCCGAGACCGCGTACGCGCTGGAGCTGCTGCAGACCCACCTGGGCCTGCCGGTGACCGGGAGCCTGCCGGTGGGCCAGGCGGTGTTCGAGCCCGCGGCGCTGCGGGTGGCCACGGTGAGCGCGTCGCTGGGGTCGCCGGCCGGCGGCCCGGTCTTCACGGCGACGACGACGACCCCGGTGGTGACCGTCGGCCTGTCCGCTGACCAGCAGACCGAGGTGAAGGCCGGCGACCAGGTGACGATCACCCTGCCGGACGGGTCGACGACGCCGGGGCGGGTCACCTCGGTCGGATCGGTCGCCAGCGGGTCGGGCAGCTCCGCCACGGTCCCGGTCCTGGTGGCGCTTTCTGACCCGAGGGCGGCCGGCGGGCTGGACCAGGCGCCGGTCGAGGTCGCGATCACCACGGGCAGCGTAAGCAACGCCCTGGTGGTGCCGGTGGACGCGCTGCTGGCCCGGCCCAGCGGCGGCTACGCCGTCGAGGTCACCGGCTCCGGCGGCCATCACCTGGTGCCGGTCACGCCGGGCCTCTTCGACGACGCGGCCGGCCTGGTCCAGGTCACCGGCCCCGGCCTGGCGGCCGGCCAGCGCGTGGTGGTGCCGGCCATATGAGCACCGGCACGGACATGACCCGGCCGGCCGTCGCGCTCCCGCCCGGGCCAGGCGGCAGGCCGGGCCTGGTCCTGGAACTCGACGGGGTGACGAAGGTCTATCCGGGCTCCCCGCCGGTGACCGCCCTGGCCGGGGTGAGCTTCGCCGTGGACGCCGGGGAGCTGGTCGCCATCGCCGGGCCGTCCGGGTCCGGGAAGTCGACGCTGCTGCACCTGATGGGCACCCTGGACCGGCCCAGCAGCGGGATCGTGCGGGTCACCGGCCTGGATGTGGCCGCGATGAGCGACCGGGAGGTCTCCGCGCTGCGCGCCGCCTCGATCGGGTTCGTGTTCCAGCAGTTCTTCCTGGCCGAGCACGCCACCGCGCTGGACAACGTGGCCGACGCGCTGCTGTACGCGGGGGTCAGCCCGGCCCAGCGCCGCGATCAGGCGCGGGACGCGCTGGCCCGGGTCGGGCTCGGCGGCAAGCTGACGGCCCGGCCGACCCAGCTGTCGGGCGGCGAGCGGCAGCGGGTCGCGATCGCCCGCGCGCTGGCCGGCCGGCCGGCCATCGTGCTCGCCGACGAGCCCACCGGCAATCTCGACTCGGCCACCGGCCAGGCCATCCTCGACCTGCTGGACGAACTCAACGCCGATGGAGCCACCATCGTGATCATCACGCACGACCACGCCATCGCCGCCCGGCTGCCCCGTCAGATCCAGATGCTGGACGGGCGGATCACCGCCGACGCCGCCGCCGGGCGGCAGCCATGACCGCCCCGGCTGTCCCGGCGCCGGCCCGGCTGCGCCCCGCTGACCTGGCCCGGCTGGCCGCGGTGGGCCTGCGCACCAGGAAGCTGCGGGCCGCGCTGTCCGCCCTCGGCATCGCGATCGGCGTGGCCGCGATCGTCGCCGTGCTGGGCCTGTCCGCGTCCTCGCAGGCCGGGCTGCTCGCCGAGATCAAGGCGCTCGGCACCAACCTGCTCACGGTGCAGAACGGCCAGAACTTCAGTGGCGGCACCGCCGAGCTGCCGCTGACCGCGCCCGGCATGATCTCCCGGCTGCCCGGCGTCACCCAGGTCCAGGACACCGGCGCCACCAGCGCGCAGGCCTTCCGCAGCCCGCTGATCCCGACCGTCGACACCAATGCCCTGACCGTGGACGCGGCCACGCTCGGGCTGCCGAAGGCGGTGGGCACGTCGGTCGCCCAGGGCTCCTACCTGAACGCCGCCACCCAGGATGAGCCGGTCGCCGTGCTCGGCGCGGCCGCGGCCCAGCGGATGGGCATCGACCGGATCTGGCCCGGCGAGCGGATCTGGGTCGGCAGCATGTGGTTCTACGTCACCGGCATCCTGCGGCCCGCCGCCCTCGCTCCCGAGATCGATTCCTCGGTCCTGGTCGGCTTCCCCGCCGCCGGGAAGTACCTCGGCCTGGACGGCAACCCGTCCACCATCTACCTGCGCACCCAGGACAGCCAGGTCAACACCGTCGACAATCTCCTCGCCGCGCAGGCCAACCCGGAGAACCCCAGCGAGGTGAACGTCTCCCAGCCCTCAGCCGCGCTCACCGCCCAGGCTGACGCTCAGGGCGCGTTCGACACCCTGTTCCTCGGCCTCGGTGCCGTCGCCCTGCTGGTCGGCGCCGTCGGCGTGGCCAACATCATGGTCATCTCGGTGCTCGAGCGCCGCTCGGAGATCGGGCTGCGCCGCGCGCTCGGCGCTACCCGCGGCAACATCCGCACCCAGTTCCTGTCCGAGGCGATCCTGCTCGCCCTGCTGGGCGGCGCGGTCGGCGTGGTCATCGGCACCGTGGCCACCGGCATCTATGCGCACGCCAAGGGCTGGGCCATCGTCATCCCGGCCGAGGCCTGGGGCGGCGGGCTGGTCGCCGCCTTGCTCATCGGCGCCCTCGCCGGGCTGCTGCCCGCCCTGCGGGCCGCCCGCCTCTCCCCGACCCAGGCCCTGTGGACGCTGTGAGGGCGGATCGTGCCAGGCTGGGCGCCGCGGTCCCGCACGCCGGGCCGCGCCCCATGACCACGGCGTGATGTCCGAGGCCGATGATGGGAGAGGATGACGCGGCCGGCAGGTTATCCGCGAGCCTGGGAGATGACGTCATGAGCGACGGCACCGGCGGCAGAAGCGGCCAGCGGCGAGCCGGTACCCTGGCCGCCGGCGTGGCCGGGATCGCCCTGCTGGTATCAGCATGCGGCGCAAGCTCGCCGTCCGCGACGGAGTCAGCGGCTTACCAGAAGGCGCTCCCCTTCGTGCAGTGCATGCGGGCCAGCGGCGTGCCGACCTTCCCCGACCCCAGCAGCGAGGGGACCTTCCAGGCCAGCCAGGTCGACATCACGAGCACGGCGCTGAAGGCCTATGGTGAATGCCGGCACCTGATGCCGGCCGGTGACCAGGTTCAGCTGAGCCCGGCCCAGCGGCAGCAGCTCATCGACAGGGCGCTCAGGTTTGCCGTGTGCATGCGCGCGCACGGGATCCCCAGCTTCCCGGACCCCACCGTGCAGAACGGCAGGCCCACCATCAGGATCGGGCCCGGCAGTCAGATCGACCCCAGCTCACCGCTCTTCCAGTCCGCGCAGCACGTATGCGCGCCGATCCTCGGGATCGCCGGGATCAGGAGCCGCGCCCGGCCCGGCACCCCTCCGCCGGCCGGCAGCGGATCCTGATGCGCCCGGAAGCAGCCTGCAGGCGTCCCGCACGCGCGTGGTGACCGAGACCAGCCCGTGCAGGCTCATCGCTTAGTCGGCTAGCTAGGTTCCCCGGGGCGCGGCGAACCGGTGGCGCATCTCGCCTATGCCCTCGACGTAACTGCTCAGGATGTCACCGGGGGCGAGCCAGCGGGGCGGCTTGCGGCCCATGCCGACGCCGGACGGCGTGCCGGTGAAGATGAGGTCACCGGGCAGCAGCGGGGCAATGGCGGACAGCTGCTCGATCAGCTCGGGCACGGTGAAGATCATGTCGCGGGTGCGCCCCTGCTGCATCTGCTCGCCGTTGATCAGGCAGCCGAGCTCCAGATCTCCGGGGTCGTCGAACTCGTCCAGGGTGACGAGCCAGGGGCCGACCGGCCCGAAGCCGGGGAAGGACTTGCCCAGGCTGAACTGCGGCGGATCGCTGGCCATCTGCAGGATCCGCTCCGAGATGTCCTGGCCGACCGCCAGCCCGGCGACGTGATCCCACGCAGAGGCGACCGAGACATGGCTCGCCGCCGGGCCGATGATGACCACCAGCTCGGTTTCCCAGTCGGTGTGGCCGCCGGGCGGCAGCGTGATCTGCGCGTGCGGTCCGATGATGCAGGACGGGAACTTGGTGAAGACCGGCGGCGCGGTGTCGGGCTTGGTGAAGCCGGACTCGGTCACGTGCTCGCTGTAGTTCAGCCCGATGCCGAACACCTGCCGCGGCCGGGGCGACGGCGAGCCGAGCGCGTCGAGCTCGTAAGGCTCGGGCTCGGGCAGGTCCGCCGCCGCCGCCCAGTCGCTGAACTCCTGCCACGCCTCGTAGGCACTCGCAGCGTCGGGCCCGAACCGCCCGCCGCTGGCCGCCTGCACGTCGATGGCACCGGCCTCCTCGATCAGGCAGAGGCGCTGGCTGATGGTGGCGATGCGCATGATGCTCCCGTTCGTGTTCTCAGCGCGTCAGCGCGGGGGTGCGGGCGGCCGTCATGGCTGACGCCACGGGCGCAGCCGGCCCGCTGGCATCGGCTGCCGCCATGATCGCCACTCCGGCCCGGTACATGACTGCGACGCTAGCGCGCGCCGCCGCACGGTCGACGCCCGGGGATCCGGGGAAGATCACTTCGACTGGCAGGCCGCCTCCGGGCCGAGGACAGGCAGTCAGGCCGCGCTGTCCCCCGAGGAGACAGTCTCGCTGGTCGATTTCCGCTACCTGAGCGATGCGCTGACCCCGGACGAGGCGCTGGACCTGCTGCGCGCGGCCGCGCCCGGCCGGCCCTGCCGGATCGAATCGCTGGCGCGGGACGGCTATCCCGCCTGCACCACCCCGGCTGGCCTGGGTGGAGGAGCCCACCAGCCCGGACGACATCCTGGGCCATGCTGTCATCCGCGCCGCGATCCGGCCCGTCCCGGTGGCCACCGGCGAGCACGGCACCGCCATGCACGCTGAGGCGCTGGCCCGGTTCAGCTTCCCTGACGGCCCTGCCTGGTGCCCCGGCGGGCCGGGCGCGCCCTGAGCCCGGTGAGGTACCTCAGGCCGCACGGGCCACTCAGCTGCAGTCCGCGACCCGGGATCATGGCCCGCGGGTCGGCCATTTGCGGTGCAGTGCCGTGAGCAAGGAGGCAGAAACATGAGCGGTCCGTTCCAGGGCATGGTCGCGCTGGTCACCGGCGGGGCGTCCGGCATCGGCCTGGCGACCGCGCGGACCCTGCGCCAGCAGGGGGCGCAGGTCGCGTCGCTGGACCTGAACGCCGGCCCGGCCGGCGAGGACGGCGTGCTCGCCCTGACCGCGGACGTGAGCGACACCGCCTCGGTGCAGGCGGCGGTGCGGGAGGCGACTGGACGCCTCGGCCGGCTCGACGTGCTGGTCAACAACGCCGGGATCGGCGCCCAGGGCACCGTGGAGGACAATCCCGAGGATGAGTGGCGCCGGGTGCTTGAGGTCAATGTCCTGGGCATCGTCCGGATGAGCCGCGCCTGCCTGCCGCATCTGCGCCGCTCCCCGGCCGCGGCCATCGTCAACACCTGCTCCATCGTGGCGACGACCGGACTGCCCAGCCGGGCCCTGTACGGAGCCAGCAAGGGCGCCGTACAGTCCCTGACCCTGGCCATGGCCGCCGACCACCTCGGTGAGGGCATCCGGGTGAACTGCGTCAACCCCGGCACCGCCGACACTCCCTGGGTGCAGCGGCTGCTGGATGCGGCCGACGACCCGGCGGCCGAGCGGGCCGCGCTGCAAGCCCGCCAGCCGCACGGGCGGCTGGTCAGCGCCGAGGAAGTGGCCACCGCGATCGCCTACCTGGCCAGCCCGCTGTCGGGCTCGACCACCGGCGTGGCGCTCGCCGTCGACGGCGGCATGGCCACGCTGCGGCTGCGCGCCCCTGGCGCGGCCAGGAGCGCCGCGGACAACGCGGCCGGTAAGCCCGCATGATCGCCGGCGGGCCGGGGGGCGTCCCGCTGCCCGGTGTCCCGCTGCCCGGTGTCCCGCTGCCCGGTGTCCCGCTGCCGGGCGTCCCGCTGCCCGGCACCTGACGGCCGGCCGCGGTCAGCCGGGCGGGTCATCGACCCCGAGGACGAGCTGCGGCTATATTCCTGCCATTTTCTCCACCACGCCGTTGACCTTACTGGCGAACGGCCGGCAGGAAGGCGAGTCAGATCGCAGGGTTGCCGTCACGCAGCCGACCAGGGCGCCCCACGCCACCATCGAATAGGACTGGCCCTGATAGACATATCTGATCCGCAGCCCGGCGACGGCGTAATCCCGCCCGGCCCGAGGCCCGCTGATACCGAAGACGATGCCGAACTGGCTCCCCCGCAATTCGGCGCCGATGAGCGGCCGGGTCGGCACGGCCGGCCAGCCGCGCGCGGTGGCGACGGAGGCCCCGCTCGACTGGACCCCCGCGCGCACCAGCCGCCCGGCCGGCACGCCGGGTACGGCCACGGCTGACACTCCGGTGACGCGCACGAGGTCGCGGGCGCTGCTGGACACATACGCCTCGGTGTCGGCCGCCTGCCGGGGAACTACCACGACCGAGGCGATCGCCAGGATCGGCTGGCCCCCTGCGCTGAGCGCCTGCAGGGGGCCAGCCGATGGCTGCGCGGACCCGCACGCCGTCACCCAGATGGCGGCCAGCGCGACGGCCAGGGCGCCGATGATCCGGCTGCTGCGGTGACGGTTCATCGCGTGCTTCCCTCGCAGCTTCCGGTCCGCTCAGGGAGTGTTGTAGAGGACGGGGGCATCAATGGGCGGCAGCCCGTTCTTGGGGCCGCATATGTAGGTGGTCGGCGAGGAGCTTGTTGAGTTGTAGTCATGCTCGACGTTCGTCGTGAAGCCATCAGAGCCGCCGAACGTGAACCCGAAGAGATTGGCGACAGTGCTGTAGAACTCCGCCCTCGAGTTATCCAGGGCCCAGCTGGCGTGGGATGCGAGCGTGGCGTGCAGCGGATCGTTCCGGCAGCCGCCCCACGGGTTGACCGGCGGGGTGTTGAGCCCCGGGTAGACGTTGGAATCCGTGCTGACGGCCTGGATCTTGTAGGCATACTTCTCCGGGCCATTCGGGCAGCTGATGCCCTCTGCCTCGTACCTCTGGTAGTTGACCGTGTCGTTGACGTAGTCGACAGTTCCGGGGCCGAAAGTCTCGCCCCCGTCAGCGCTCAGCGAGTTGGTCAGCGTGATGGTGCCGGCGGACCCGAAGTCGCCGTCCGGAGACGTGGCGCTGATCCCCACCGAGATGGTCAGGTCGTTGGAATTCCTGTACTCGAACGTGTCGGTCACTCCGGTCGCATTGGCGACATGGACTTCGCCGATACGCGTCCTGTCCTGGTATTGCGAGCCGTATGTCGTCCACTGGCACGGCGGCGGGACGATCTGGGGTGTCGCCCCGAGCGCGGCAAGCCACTGCCCGGCAGCGGCGCCGACCGCGCGGTACGCGGGGAATGCGGGGACCCGGATCACGCGCGTGGCCTCAATGGCCAGGGCCGCGGTGTTGCCGGGGGCCGCCGCCCGAGTGAGCGGGGCGGGGACGTACTGAGCTGTCACCCGGGTCCCGGACACGATCAGGATGGCGAAGTTGACATTGCCGTGGCCCTGCTGCTCCGCCTGCTGCAGCACGGCCGACCGGCCCACCGGGACCGAGAAGCCGGCCGCGGAGATGGTCCGGACGGCGACCGGGATGTCCTGGAGGCTCTGCGGCACGCCCTTCGCGTTCGCGTCCCTGGCCAGTTCCGCCTCGACCACGACGGTCGCCGAGCCGGCCGGCAGCGCGCCTGCCGAGCCAGTGAATGTCAGCACCGGGCTGGCCGCCGTCGCGGCGCCCGCTGGTCCCGCCAGTAATGGCAGGGCGCCCGCGGCCAGCGCCGCCGCGGCGACGGCCGCCCCGAGCAGTTTTCCTCGGTTCTTGCCGGTGAGTGCAGCTGTCTTAGTTTCCACGGTGCTTCCTTGTGATGTGTAGCGAGCCGCCGCCTGGCAAGCTCAGTGCCTTTTAGCCGCCGACGGGAAGGCGCTTCCCGTCAGGAAGCAATTCCGTCCCGAGATGAATTCGAGGCTCCTGATAGGCGAACTCCTCCCGGCCATGCTTTCCGGCGTTGAATGAGGCAGGTCGGCGGCATGGCCTGGCGCCCGACTGCATCCGAATCGCCATTGACCCGTTATCCCGCTAGGATCCTGAAGACCTCGGCGAGATGACCCGCAAAATGCGGTCCGAAGGTAATTCGCCCGGACCCGCTTTTCACATCGCGTGTCAAGAGGGACGCTAACCGTGCCCGGGCCCGCAGAGCCAGGAGGACTGACTGGCAGACTCACCGGCAGACTCGGCTGTGTGACCGGTGACGCCCGAACGCCGGAAAGGGGCTCCCCGGCGGGCGCCGGCTCTCGCCGCTCGTCCCGGCAGCCGCTCCCGCCGGGCTCAGGACTGACCGAAGGCGAAGAGCGGCTGCGCCGGAAGCGCGGCTGCCGGGACTCCGGCGCGCAGCCTGCCGACGCCGACGGCAGTCAGGATGCTGGTGTCCAGCGCGTCGAACGCCACTTCGTCGAATCCGGCGGCCGTGAACCATTCCCGGACCTGCGGCGTGAGGTCAGGCGGCCGGCGGTGCCGGGTCCAGATGACGGTGGCGCCTGCCGAGCACAGGGCGGGCGCTGCCGCCGCGGTGCGCCGGATGTCGCCGGCGCTGACGTTGCCGAAGATGCCGCACAGCAGCAGGATGTCCGCGGGCAGCGCGTCGGCGAACTGAGCGGGCCTGCTCGCGTCCGCCTGCCGCACGTCCACCTGTGCCAGTCCCGCCGCCGCGGCACGGCGCCGGGCCAGTTCCGCGTTGCGCGGATCCGACTCCACCAGCACCGCGGCCACGTCGCCGCTGCGCGGGTGGCCTGGCAGCACGCCGAGGACGTTGCGGCCCTGCCCGGCGCACAGGCTGACCAGAGCGACCCGGCCGGCTGGTGCCTGGTCGATCGCCCGCGCCAGGTGCGCACTGACCCGGTCCAGGCGCGCGCTCAGCGCTGACACCGGGTCGTCATAGGCGGCGTGCCATTCCAGCCAGTCCCGCATGAAAGCCATACTGCCCGGCCACGCCGGGAAAGCCGGGCACCCGCGCCGCAGCCCGCCATCAGCGCCGGCGGCCGGCAGGGCTGCAACGTCGATGCGCGGCCGCTGTCGCTCTTTCAGCATCACCTGCGCATCCACGCTGCTAGTCAGATCGCCGCGCGCCTCCGCACCCCGCCTCCGCACCCCGCCTCCGCACCCCGCTTCCGCGCCCCGCTTGCGCACCCGCCCTCCGCGCGGCCGCTTCAGGCATCGGGGACGGCCTTGACGGTCATCGTGGCCGGGTCAAGGCTGGCACCATGGACCGGCGCGCGTGGCTGGCTGAGCGAAGGGCGGCGGTCGTCGCTGCCTACGACTCCTTAGCCCCTTCTTATGACGACCACGAGTATCCCGCGGACCTGCAACGGGATTGGGTCGCGCGGCTGCTGAGCCTGATCCCGCCGGGCGGGACCGTGCTGGACGTGCCCTGCGGGACGGGCAGGTACTTCCCGCTGGTGGCCGCGGCCGGTCACCGGGTCGCGGGGGCCGACCAGTCGGCAGGGATGCTGGCGGTGGCGAGGTCGCGGGGCATCGCATCCTCGCTCGAGCAGGCCGCCCTGCAGGACCTGTCGTATGCCAGCGAGTTCGACGCCGTCCTGACGATCGACGCCATGGAGAACGTCCCGCCCGAGGACTGGCCGCTGGTACTGGCCAATCTGCATCGGGCGGTCCGGGCGGGCGGCCTCATCTACCTGACGGTCGAGGAAGTGGGCGAGGCAGCGATCGAGCAGGCCTTCGAGAGCCTGTCCGCGCGCGGCCTCCCCGCGGTGCGAGGCGAGGTCGTCGAGGGCGACGTAGCGGGCTACCACTACTACCCCGGCCGGGAACAGGTGGCCCAGTGGCTCGGGCAGGAGAGCCTGGCGATCGCCGACGAGGGCTTCGGTCAGGACGACGGATGGGGGTACCGGCACTTCCTGCTGCGCACCGGGCCGTGAGCGCTGTGGCGCCCGGTGCTAGCGCCGGGACAGGCAGAACTCGTTGCCTTCCGGATCGAGGAGAACCCGGCGGCTGTCGAAGACGACATCGTGGATGCGGGCCATGCCGTGATGGTGCCACTGCTGTCGCGAGCGCGCTCACACTTTCAGGGCCGCCTCCCCGGCCCTGAAAGACAGGGCGCCCGCCGGGCACTGCCTGCGGCGCCGGGGCCGCCGCTGGGCGGCCAGCACGCCCTGCCCTGCGTCTCCGGACGGCAGCCGCGCGACCTTCGCCCGGCCCGGCATCCCTGCGATGCCAGGGCGCGGAAGAAAATCGGCTGGCCCGGCATTGGCCTGTTAGGGCGCCGGAATGCCGGGAGCGGCGGACAGCCGCCGGGCTGACCGCAGGCGGCCGAGCGCGGCGCGCAGCCGCGATGCCGTTATTCCTGCCGCAGAGAGGCCAGCGTGACCAGCCGGGTCAGCCAGAAGGTCGCCGTCAGCGTGGTGTACGTGGCGGCGATGTTCATGACGATCATGGACTCGACGATCGTGAACGTCGCGCTGCCGACCATCGGCCGCGACTTCGGCGTCCCGTCGACCTCCGTTGCCACCGTCTCCATCTACTTCCTCGTGAGCCTGGCGGTCTTCATCTCTGCCTCCGGGTGGCTGGGCGACCGGTTCGGCGGCAAGCGGGTCCTGCTCACCGCGATCACAGTCTTCACCGCCGCATCGGCGCTGTGCGGGCTGGCCGGATCGCTGACCGAGCTGGACATCTTCCGCGTCCTGCAGGGCGTCGGCGGCGGCCTGATGGCCCCGGTCGGGCTGGCGATGCTGTTCCGTGCCTTCCCCCCGGCTGAGCGGGTCCGCGCCTCGAGCATCCTCACGGTGCCCACCACGTTCGCCCCCGCCCTCGGCCCGATCATCGGCGGGCTGCTGGTCACCGAGCTGTCCTGGCGATGGGTCTTCTACGTGAACGTGCCGCTGGGCATACTCGCGCTCGCCTTCGGCGCGCTGTTCCTCGAGGGCGGGAACGCGCTGCGGCCAGGCCCGTTCGACACGGCCGGCTTCGTGCTGGCCGGCGCCAGCCTGGGGCTGATCATGTACGGGGTGTCGGAGGGGCCGATCCGGCACTGGAGCTCGGGCATCGTGCACGCCACCATCGCTGCCGGGGCGGTCCTGCTGGCGGCGCTGGTGATCACCGAGCTGCGCAAGCGGCAGCCGCTGATTGACCTGCGGCTGCTGGGCAACCGGCTGTTCCGGTCGGCCAACGGCGTGATGCTGCTGGCGTCCGCGTCGTTCATCGGCACGCTGTACGTGGTCTCGCTGTTCTTCCAGGACGGCCGCGGCCTGTCCGCGCTCGGCTCGGGCCTGAGCACGTTCCCGGAGGCCCTCGGGGTGATGGCGGGCGCCCAGCTGGCCAGCCGGGCGCTGTACCCGGTGCTCGGGCCGCGCCGGAACATCGCGCTCGGGCTGCTGGGAGTCACCGTCTCGATCGGGCTGATGAGCCTGGTCGGCGAGCAGACCAGCCTGTGGTGGATGCGGCTGCTGATGTTCTGCCTCGGGGTCGCGATGGGCCAGGTCTTCGTCCCCGCGCAGGCCGCCGCGTTCGCCACCATCTCACCCGAGGCAACCGGGCGCGCCTCGACATTGTTCAACGTGGTGCGGCAGCTCGGCAGCGCGATCGGCGTGGCCATCTTCACCACCGCCATCGTCGCCGTCGGGGCCACGCAGACCGTGGCCGGCCGGGTCACGCCCAACCTCGCCGCCTACCACGTCGCGTTCCTCGCGGCCGCCGCCCTGGCCGCGGTCGGCGCGGTGATCGCGCTGACCATCCACGACTCCGACGCGGCTGCCACGATGGTCCGCAGGGGACGCCGGGCAGCCCGGCCGGGCCGTCAGGACGCCAGCGCCCCGGCGGCGGGCACGCCACCGGATCACCGGCCAGCTCCCCGGCCCAGCTGACCCGCCCGGCCGCGGGCGGATCGCTCGTGCCGGGCGCGGTCACCGCGGCTGGCTGTCGATGCCGGCTCCGGCGATCGCGAAGACCTCGGCGAACGTCCGGGTCCGGCGGGCAATCCGCTGCACTGCCGCGGCCGGCAGGCTCGGGCAGAGCTCGGCTGCGAGGTCGGCGCGGGACTGGTAGCCCATGCGCGGGTCGGCGGCCGCCCGGTGCACTCGGCCGGCAGTCGTCCCGTGCCGGGCACGAGAGGTGAGAGCGGACGCCAGGCCGCCGCCCGGATCGACAGCGGCGACGACGAGGACGCGACTGTCGTGATGCTCGATCAAGTTCTCGATCAGGGTGACAGCCAGGCCCGGCTCCAGGCAGTCAGCGTCGTCAATGATCGCCACGACCGGCTCCGACGCTGACACCGCGGCTGCCGCCCGTGCCGCCCTGGCGACGATGCCGTGCTGGCCGGCCTGGCTGTCGTCCCGCGGCCGGGCCGCCGCGACGCCGGCCCGCAGCAGCGAGACTGCCGCGGCCAGGCCGGACGCGAACAGGCTGCCCGCGCCCCGCTGGGCCGCGATCAGCTGGGCCGTGGCCAGCTGCGGCACGCTCTGCTGCGCCGTGCCCCGGTGGGCCGCGCGCCGGACCCGCCCCCCGTACAGCAGAGCGGCCGCCCGCGCGTCCACCCCGGCTTGCATCAGGCAGTCCCGCACGGCCAGCGCCTGCGCGCCGGGTCCGTCAGGCACCGACCTGCCGCTGATCCGCGCCACCAGCGTGACCGGGGCATCGCCACGGCTGATGACCGCCGCGAGCTGGTCCAGGACGGTGGTCCGGCCCCATCCCGCGGGCACGGCCAGCAGCACCGCGTGCGATCCCGTGCCTGGCCGCCGCAGGCCCGCCCACCACTCGGCCAGTTCGCTCGCCGCAGCCTCGTGCCGCCCTCCCAGCATGAGCCCCAGGGTAGAAGGCCGCAGCGGCCCAGCAGCCGCAACCCGGCAACTGACCCGCCGCTGCTGACCCGCCGCTGCCGCGGGCGGAGATGCCGGAAGGTCGCTGGCTTGCCGGGCGGTCTGCGTGTCTAATGCTGATATGAGGCTGGAACCGGCGGAGCGGCGGCGGGCGGCCAGGACGGCCGTGCCAGCGGGGCCGCGCTATCTGCGTGAGCGGATGCCTGATGGGCCGTGAGATTCAGGCCATCAAGATCAGTGGCGAGGACAGGCGCGTCTACCGGGACAAGCTGCGGCGCTCGCTGGACGTGTTCGCCCGGATGCTGCGCGAGCACCTGTTCGAGGCCAGCCCGGCCCAGGTCGGCCAGGAGATCGAGCTGAACCTCGTCGACGAGCACGGATCGGCGTCCATGCACAACGCCGCCGTGCTCGACGCGATCGCGGATCCGGCCTGGGCGACCGAGGTGGGGCAGTTCAACCTCAAGATCAACGTGCCGCCTCGGCGGCTGGACGGCGACGCGCTGGCGGACCTGGAGCAGGAGGTCCGCGCCAGCCTCAATGCCGCGGACATCAGGGCCGGCGAGGCCAGCAGCCGGCTCGTCATGATCGGCATCCTGCCGACACTGCGGCAGCAGGACGTCGACCTGGGGACGATGACCGCCAGCGACCGTTTCCGGGTGCTCAACGAGCAGATCTTCGCGGCCCGCGGGGAGGACATGCGGATCGCCATCGAGGGTGCCGAGCAGCTGCTCACCTATGCCGACAGCATCACGCCGGAGGCCGCGTGCACCAGCGTGCAGCTGCACGTCCAGGTCAGCCCGGACACCTTCGCGAGCTACTGGAATGCCGCCCAGGCCATCGCCGGCGTGCAGATCGCGCTGGCCGCCAACTCGCCGTTCCTGTTCGGCAGGCAGCTGTGGCACGAGACCCGGATCACGCTGTTCGAGCAGGCCACTGACACGCGGCCGGATGAGCTGAAAGAGCAGGGCGTCCGGCCGAGGGTCTGGTTCGGCGAGAACTGGATCACCTCGGTGTTCGACCTGTTCGAGGAGAACATCCGGTACTTCCCGGCGCTGCTGCCGATCTGCGGCAGCGAGGATCCGCAGGAGGTGCTGGACCGCGGCGGCTGCCCGGAGCTGGCCGAGATGAGCCTGCATAACGGCACCATCTACCGGTGGAACCGCCCCGTCTATGCCGCCACCGACGGCAAGCCGCACCTGCGGGTCGAGAACCGGGTGCTGCCGGCCGGCCCGACGGTCGCGGACATCATGGCGAACGCGGCCTTCTACTACGGGCTGCTCCGGTCCCTCGCCGAGGCCCAGCGCCCCATCTGGACCCAGATGTCCTTCTCGGCCGCGGCCGAGAACCTGCGTGAGGCCGCCCGCCATGGCATCGACGCGCAGCTCTACTGGCCGGGCCTCGGCGAGGCCCCCGCGGCCGAGCTCGTGCTCCGGCGCCTGCTGCCGCTGGCCCGCGAGGGACTCGGCCGCTGGGGCGTCAGCCAGGTGCATGCCGATCGCCTGCTGGGCATCATCGAGCAGCGCTGCCTGTCCGGCCGAAACGGGGCCACCTGGCAGATCGGCACGGTCGCGGCTCTGCGGCAAGCCGGAGCAGACCGCGCCGAGGCGCTGCGGCAGATGACCCAGCGCTACATCGAGCACATGCACGCGAACGAGCCCGTGCACAGCTGGCCGGTCACCCCGTAGGCGCGGCAAGGCTGGCCGCCGGAACGCTTGACTTCAACGACAGTTGAGGTCTTAGCGTCCTTCCCAGGCGCCCGGGCGACCGCGCATGACCGGGCCCTGCCAGCAGACAGCCACCGACAGGAATAATGAGGCGATCATGACGTTCACAGCCGCGGAGACCGGCTACCTGAAGACCCAGCTGCTCGGCCGGCTCGCCACCATCCAGCCGGACGGCACTCCCCAGGTCAACCCCGTCGGCTTTCGCTATAACGAGGACCTCGGCACGATCGACATCGGCGGCTACCACATGTCGGCCAGCCAGAAGTTCCGCAACGTGACGGGCAACAGCCGGGTTGCCTTCGTCGTCGACGACATCGTCTCCCGCCAGCCGTGGCGAGTGCGGTGCCTGGAGATCCGCGGGGCGGCGGAGGCGGTCGGCGGCGCCGCCGGGGCCGCGGCCGGCACGGACGACGCGATCATCCGCATCTATCCCCGGCGGATCATCAGCTTCGGCATCGACGAGCCCGATCGCGAGCCGCACCTCCTGACTCCCAGCAAGCGCAATGTCACCTGACCTGCCCGCGTCCGGTACGTCAGGTGGCGCCCGACCTGCCCGCGTCCGGTACGTCAGGTGGCGCCGCCAGGGTGAGAGAGTGAGGGGGCAGTGCGCAGGCAACGCCGCTGAGCGGTCAGGTGCCGGTCCGGCCCGGGCGTACGGCGCGACTGCGGCATGAGGCGGAGGCGATGCGGTGACCGGCGGGGATGCGGTGGCTGGCGGCCAGGCCGGTCAGCATGACGAGCAGCACGAGCACGGCGCGCAGGTGCTGCGGGACGAGGCGTTCTGGGACGAGCGCTACCGCTCCAGCAGCGCCCTGTGGAGCGGCAGCCCTAACCCGCAGCTGGCCCGTGAGTCGGCCGGCCTGATTCCCGGCGAGGCGCTGGACGCCGGGTCCGGGGAAGGTGCGGACGCGATCTGGCTGGCCCAGCGCGGCTGGCGGGTCACCGCCGTCGACATCTCGGCCGTCGCCCTGGCCCGGGCCGAGTCAAGGGCGGCCGAGGCCGGCGAAGGGGTCGCGCAGCTCATCACCTGGCGGCACGAGGATCTCTCGGCCTGGGCTCCCCCGGCCGGCCGTTTCGACCTGGTCTCCGCGCAGTTCCTGCAGCTGCCGCCGGGGCCGCGCGAGCTGATATTCGGCCGCCTGGCCGCCGCGGTAGCACCGGGCGGCTCGCTGCTGATCGTCGCTCATCATCCCTCGGACCTGCAGACCACCGCGCGGCGCCCTGCCATGCCCGAGCTCTTCTACGCCCCGGCCGATGTCGCCGCCGCGCTGGACCCGCAGGACTGGGAGATCGCCGTGAGCGAGGCCCGCGAGCGCGAGGTCACCGATCCTGACGGCGAGGCCATCGCCGTCCGCGACACGGTGCTGCGCGCCCGGCGGCGCGGCCGGGCGCGGGTCACCCCTGGCTGAACCGGAGCAGGAACTCGAGGATCCCGTGGTTCTGGGTGGTGATGACACTGCCGAAGCTGGGGTTGGGGATGTCCCAGTCCGCGAACAGGATCGGGATGGACCCGGTCACCTCGATCCCGCTGTGCGTCCGCTCGGCCGTGACCGTGAAGGTCACCGCGCGGGAGTGCCCGTGCAGGGTCAGGTCGCCAGCCGCCGGATAGCTCCTGGCCTGCCCGATCGCGGGCAGCGGCGCGAGGCTGATCGGCCGGGTCAGCCGCAGCGTCCCGGTCGGGTAGGCGGAGGTGTCCATGATCCGGCCGCGGAACTGGACGTCCCGCTGGCTCTGGTCACTGACGATGGTGGCCATCTGAACGGTGAAGCTGCCCGCCGTGACGGTCGCCCCCTGGATGGTCATGCTGCCGGTGACGCTGCTGGTGCGGCCCACCGCGGTGTTGTTCTGGCCGAAGAGCACTTCCTGCACCCGGTAGCCGACCAGCGACCCCGAGCCCACCTTCCAGGTGCCCGCCACCGCAGCTGACCCCGCCGTCGTCGCGGTGCTGCCCGCGGCCGCGGTACCGGTGCTGCCCGCCGTCGCGCTCCGGCTTGCTCCGGCGGACGACGACAGGCCGAGCGGCGCGGGCGCTGGCCCCTCGATGACGTGGATATAGAGGTAGGTGCCGCCGACGATCAGCACGGCGAGCAGCACCACGCCTCCGGCCAGCCACCGAGCCCAGTGAGCCGGCCTGAGACGTGCCATGGCTGAATCTCCCTTGCTGCCGGTGCCTGGTCTGACGCTGACAGCAGAGTCTCAGCGAGCGCTCTGACTTTCCTCTGCGTTAGCGCTGATAACCCTAGGCTGATCAGCCTGCGCCGGGCCCGGTGAGCGGGGATCTCGCCGGCCTGCGTCAGCGCAGAGCGCCCCGCGCTGGGCGCGGGGCGCTCTGGCCGCCTGCTGGCGGCGCTTCCGGCATCCTGCGGAGGCCGACCATGACCTGGCTGCCAGCCAGTCAGGCCGTCAGCCGGCCGGGCCGGCAGTCAGCACCACGGTCGCCGTCTGCGCCTGGCCGGATGAGTCCGTCCAGCTGACGCTCACCTTGCTGCCGGGGTGGTAAGCCTCGACCGCGCTCTGCAGATCGGACTGCGAGCTGATGGCCCGGCCGCCCAGCGAGGTGATCACGTCGCCGGCACCCAGGCCGGCCTGCGCGGCCGCGGTCCCCGGCAGCGACCCCTCGACGGCAGCCCCGGTGGCCGCCTGCCCGCCAAACTCGCCGGACTGCCCGCCGAACGCGCCGGACTGCCCGCCGAACGCGCCGGACTGCCCGCCCGACGCGACGGCAACGCCGAGGAAGGCGGTGGAGCCGATGTGCACCGTGGCTGACGACTGGCCCGCCGCGATCTGGCCGGCGACCGAGAGCGCTTCGTTGATCGGGATCGAGAAGGCCTCCGTGCTGCTGCTGGCGGCCGCGGAGGTCGCCGACGTGGCGCCGGGCTCCGCACCGCTCGTGGATGCGGCGGTGTCCATGCCGATGACCTGCCCGGCGGTGTTCACGAGCGGGCCGCCCGAGTCACCGGGCTCGATGCCCGCGTCGGAGCGGATCATGCCGCTCAGGTGCTCGGACACGCCGTCCCCGGAGTCCACGGCCGTGATCGAGGAACCCAGCGAGCTGACCGTCCCGGTCGCCACCGACGGAGTGCCGCCCTTGCCCTCGGCGTTGCCCAGCGCGACGACCTTCTGCCCGGCCCTGACCGTCGACGAGTCGCCCGGGGACACGGTCGCCAGCCCGGACGCGTTCTGCAGCTGCAGCACCGCGACGTCATTGCTCTCGCTGTACCCGACCACCTTCGCCGTGTAAGTCCGGCCGTTGCCGATGTCGATGACCTTGATGGAGGTGGCGCCCGAGATCACGTGGTTATTGGTCAGCACCTCGCCAGTCGAGGTCAGGACCATCCCGGTGCCCTCCGACGTCGCCTGCTGGTAGCCGAGGGTGGAGACCACGTCGACCAGGCCGGGGTCGGTCTTGCTGGCGATCGCCGCGGTGCTCAGCACCGGGGTCCCGGCGCTGGCGGCCACGGCCCAGGCCGTCCCGCCGGCCGCCAGCACGCCAGCGACCCCGGCCGCCACGACCGCGTTCCGGCGGCGATGCGGCCGCCGGGCGGGGCCGCCCGGCTCCGCCCCCCAGCTGCCCGGATCGCCCGCTCCCCCGGGGCCGCCCGGGCCCCAGGCGCCCGTAGGGCCCGCCGGGCCCGCAGGGCCGCCCGGGCCCCAGGTGCCGCCCGGACCCCAGGGGCCCGGCGCGCCGGGCGCGGCCCACGGTGGCTGCGCACCCGGCGCGGCCCACGGTGCCTCGGCTTCCGGCTGAGCGGGTCCGGTCTCGGCCGGCGGACCATCGACGGTGCTCATGGATCTGTCCCTTCAATGAAGCCCTCTGCGCCGGGGCCACTGCCCCGGGCACACTTCGATAGTCCGTTGCTTCGCTGAACCATGCCTCGAAGCAGGCTGGCTATCTTCTGGAGCTTCACTGAGTGAAACCTGAACGTGCGCAGGCAGCCTGATCAGATCCAAGCAGCTGGCTGTAATCCGCGGGCGCGCTCCGGGCGTCACACAGGCACCTCTGCCGCATTAGCTGGGCAGGCGGTCCCGAGAGCGCGCCCCGTCGGCCCATCCCCCCTGGCTGACGGGGCGCCCGGCTTCAGGCGGCCGTCGCCAGGCCGCTCACCAGGTGATGACGGCGAACGAGCCCCTGAGCGCGGCGGGCAGGACCGCTAGCCTCCCGGTCCTCAGGTCAGGCTTCTCCATTCTCGGCCACCCGTATTCCCGGCCACCCTTCGAACCTCGGCGTCAGCTGAGGATGCAGCACTTATTAAATGCTCACTGAGAGTTCTGGCCCTGGCCCGAGCGGGAGGGCAGCCAGGCGAGGACCAGCAGGCAGCCGGCGATGGCGACCACCGCCCCGGTGAGCAGGCCGAGGTCCATGCCGTTGACGAACGCGGTCTTGGCTAGGAGGGTGAGCAGCTGCCCGGAAGCGCCCCTGGCCCGGGCGGCGACGGCGAGCGCGCCGCCGAGCGAGCTCTGGATGGCGGTCATGGCCGCGTGCGGGAGGTGATGACCGGCCAGGGCGGCGGTCATCTTGTCCTGGTAGCGGGTGGCCAGCAGGCTGCCGACGACCGCTACGCCCAGGGCGCCGCCGAGCTGGATGGCCGTGGTGTTGGTGGCGGACGCCACGCCGCTGTCGCTCTCGGGCACCGAGCCGATGACGGCGCCGGTGGCCGTCGGGATGGCGAGCCCGGCGCCGGCGCCGAGCAGGACCATGCCCAGGACCGTGCCGGCGAACGTGGTGGTGACGGTCGCGCCGGAGACCTGCCAGAGCCCGGCGGCGATCAGCGCCAGCCCGGCTGCCATCGTGAGCTTGGTCCCGATGGTCCGCACCAGCAGGGCGGACGCCGGCGCGATGACGACCACGGCGGCCGCGGCCGGCAGAACACGGACGCCTGCCTGCAGCGGCGTGTAGCCGAGGAAGAACTGCATGAACTGGGTGAGCACGAACAGCGCCCCGTACAGCCCGAAGGTCACCGCGGCGACCGCCGGGATCGCGGCCGAGAACGAGCGCTGGCGGAAGAAGGCCAGGTTGAGCATCGGGTGCGTGGTGATCCTTTCCCAGACGGCGAAGACGGCCAGGACCGCCAGGCCACCGGCGCCCGCGCCGATCACCAGCGGCGACGACCAGCCGCGGGCGGGCGCCTCGATGATCGACCAGAGGATCATGCCGATCCCGGCGATGGACAGGACTGCTCCGGCCAGGTCGGGGGCTTTGGCGTTCGCGTTCCTGGAGTCCGGCACCAGCCAGACGGCGGCCAGCAGGCCGACCGCGGCGATGGGCACGTTGATGAGGAAGACCGAGCCCCACCAGAAGCGGGCCAGCAGCAGGCCGCCGATGATCGGGCCGAGGGCGACGCCGACGCCGCTGGTACCTGCCCACAGGGCGATCGCGCGCTGGCGTTCGGCTGGGCTGGCGAACATGTTGCTGATGATGGACAGCGTCGAGGGGATCATCAGCGCGCCGCCGACGCCCATGCTCGCCCGGGCGGCGATGAGGGTGCCGACGTTGCCGGAGAAGGCGGCCCAGGCCGATCCCGCGGCGAAGACCGCCAGGCCGGCCAGGAACGTCTTCTTGCGGCCGATCCGGTCCGCCAGGCTGCCCGCGGCCAGCAGCAGGCCGGCGAACACGATGATGTAGGCGTCCACGATCCACTGCAGGTCGCTGGACGTGGCGTTCAGGTCGCGGACCAGGGTGGGGAGGGCGACGTTCAGGACCGTGTTGTCCAGGTTCGCGACCAGCACCGTCACGCACAAGACGGCGAGTGCTAGCCAGCGTGTCCTGGCCGGCAAGTCAGAAGGCGGGCTCGAGGTGGCGCGGCGGGGCCGGGTGTCGCGCGGCGCTAGCAGGTTCTCGGACATCTTCCGCTCCTTACCTACCTCTACATTAATTGCACTGTATAGCAAATTTGCAGTTCAACGCAAGATTGCTGCGGGATGTATACTTGCGGTATGGGACACGCAGGAGTACGGGAGCAGGCGGAACCGCGGGAGCAGGCGGAACCGCGGGAGCAGGCGGAACCGCGGGAGCAGGCGGGCCTGCGGGAGCGGAGCAAGGCGCGGCGGCGGGCGGCGATCATCCGGGCGGCGCTCGAGCTGTTCGCCGAGCGGGGCTACGACGCCACCACGATCGCCGACATCGCGGCGGCGGCGGACGTCGCGCCGCGCACCGTAGCCATGTATTTCCCGTCCAAGCAGGACATCGCCATGTCCAGGTTCAGCCAGTCGGTGGACGAGCTGACCAGCGCGCTACGCAGCAGGGGGCCCGGGGAGAGCGGGACGGCGATCCTGGACCGGTGGCTGCGGGCACGCAGCCCGGAGGCCGAACAGGACCTCAGGGAGCTGTCCGGGCGCATGTTCGCGGCCAACCCGGAGCTGAACGCGCTCCGGACGGCCCGGATGGCCACGGTCATCGCCGAGGGCGCCGCTATCATCGCCCAAGACACCGCCGCCGCGCCGGGTGACGCCGGGCCGCGGATCGCGGCCGTCGCGGCCGCGGCCATCGTGATCGAGCTCGCCGACATCCCGCCCGGCGACCGCCGCGACCGGGCCATCACCACCGCCATGCGTTATCTTGACGCCGGCCTCGCGACCCTGCGGCCGGCGAGCGGGTAATGATCGCGACCCTCGGGGCTGGCACCGCAGCAGCCCGCGACCAGGAATTACCAGGCACTCACTAAGACGCCGCGCGCCCGTCATGCTGAGTGCGCGCGTGCTCAGATCGCCGCGCTTGCGGCCGGACGGCCATGAATGGCGGCCCTGGCGTGCGCGATGAGTGCACGGGCGGCCGGGCTGCTGGCCGTGGCCGTGCTCCAGGCGAGCGCCAGCCGGCTGCGCGGCTCGGGGCCGGTGACAGGGATCGCGCGCAGCTGGCTCTGGCCGTCCGTGACCGACTCGGGCAGGATGGCCACGCCGAGGCCGCGGCCCGCTAGATGGGCGAGCACCATCGGCTCGCTGGCCTCGAACGACACGCGCGGCGCGACGCCGGCGCTCGCGCACGCCCGGTCGAGCGCGGCCCGCATGCCGGTCCCCCGCGGCAGGCACATCAGGGCCCGCTCCCCGAGCGACCCGAGGGTGGTCGCGGTCTCAGCGGCGAGCGGGTCATCCCGGCTGACGACGGCCACCAGCGGGACGTTGAGCACGACCTGGATCTCGATGCCCGGCGGCGGCGGGCCGGCCAGCCCGATCAGCGCCAGGTCGAGGGTGCCGCTGGCCAGGCCGGCCAGCAGCTGGCTGGAGTTCGCCTCCGACAGGGTGATCGCCACGGCCGGATGCCGGTGATGGAAGTCCGCCAGCACGTCGGGCAGGCTCATCGCTGACCACGAGGCAATCATCCCGACCGCTACCCGGCCGCGCACGAGGCCGGCCAGCTCGTCAACTGCCTGCCGGACTCCCCCGGCGGCGGATAGCGCCGCCCTGGCATAGGGCAGCGCCACGGCGCCGGCATCGGTGAGCCGCACGGTCCGGCCCGAGCGGTCCAGCAGCGGCTCGCCGAGCTCACGCTCCAGCTGCCGGATCTGGGCGCTCACCCCCGGCTGGGCGACATGCAGGCGCGCGGCAGCGCGGCTGAAGTTCGCCTCCTCGACCACGGCCACGAAGTACTCCAGCTGGCGAAGTTCCATAAGCGATGATTCTAGTAGCTAGAAGAACTAGATCTTTGACTTCTAGCTCACCCCCGGCCCACGATGGACGGGAGCACAACTGGCTTGCGACCTGCTGGAGGGATCACATGAGCGACATGATGCAGCGAGCTGCCGAGCCGGAGGACCTGACCCGCCTGTTCGTGCAGCGCGCGAACGCGGGCGATGCCGACGGCCTGGCGGCCCTGTATGAGCCGGATGCGGTGCTGGCGTTCCCGCCCGGCCAGGTCACGACCGGGCGGGAGGCTATCCGGGCCGTGTTCGGGCAGATGCTGGCCCAGGTCAGCCATTTCGAGATCGAGCCGCCGCTGCCGACCGTGCGGCACGGCGACCTGGCCCTGACCTCCACCCGCGCGGCCGACGGGACAGGCGGCCGGGTCCAGGTGGTGCGGCGCCAGGCAGACGGATCCTGGCTGCGGGTGATCGACCGCCCGGAGCTTCCGGCCGGCGCCCGGTGACCTCGCCGCCGCCATGAGCCCTCGCGCGCCGCTCAGCCTTCCCGCATCAGTCGCTCGCGCGGTCCGCCCGGGCTAGGGGACCCGGCAGCGCGTGACAGGCAGGCCGAGCCGCGCCGCCGGGCAAAGACGGCTCGCTGGGATAGGCCGGCTCGCTCGAAGCGGTGGGGTAAGCGGGAAGGGCAGAGTGAGCGGGCCGTACGGGCCCGGCGCCGCGGGCGGCGCGCGCCGCGCGGGCAGCGGCGAGCCGGCCGCTCAGCCCGCCCGTCATCCTGCCGGGCCACGGGCTGGCAGCCAGATCGTAGCCAGCCAGGGCGGCGCCGCGGCTGAGAACGACCCAGCCGCACAGCCCGATCGGATAGGCGAAATAGCCGAACCGGGTGGCCGGGGAGAGCGCGAAGAGCAGCGAGAGCCCGATGGCCAGGCGCAGGGCCGCGGCCTGGCCGTCCGCCGGTGGCCGCAGCACGAGCGACGCGCCGACCGCGAGGCCTGCCGCGATCAGCAGGCAGATCGCGGCCAGATCGCCCACGGGTCCGGTCATGGCCAGCAGATGGCCGGGCAGGGGGCTCGCCGCCGGCGTCTGGGCCTTCGTCAGGCCGAGCGGGAAAAGCACCAGGTTCTGCATCAGCCCGGCCGGCCTGGCTAGCACCGCCGGGGCAAACACGGCCACCAGAGCGGCGGCCGCCACGACCGCGGCCGCGGCAAACCGGACAGCGGCCCGGGCGCCGTCGCGAGCCGCCAGCATGGCGGTGAGCACGGGCAGCGCTGGCCACGCAGTGGCCTTGAGCGCGCACGCCACCCCGATGACGACCGCCGCGGTCCACAGCCGCGGCGGGGACGTCTGGCTGAGCACGGCCAGCGCCACGCAGACCAGGCCGAGCACCGGCGGGTCGGTGATGCCAAGCGCCAGCGGGAAGGCCATCACCGGCGAGGCGACGGCTAGCAGGCTCCAGCGCAGTGCGTCACGCCGCCCGGATATCCGCAGGGCCAGGGCGAACAGCCCGACGGTCGCAACCGCCAGCCAGGGGCGCGTGTCGCCGGCCAGCGCGGTCAGCCCGATGGCCCGGGGCAGTCCGAACAGGGCCATGGCTGGCAGGTAAGGGTTGTAGGCGATGGGACCGCTCAGGTGCACGAGCTGCGATGGCGGCAGGTACGGAGTCCCGTGCCGCAGCAGCAGCAGCGCGGCCCGCCAGACCACCTGAACATCGGGCGTGGGCCGCGCGCGGGTTGCCAGCCATGCCAGCGGGGCCACCAGCGCGCCCCCCAGGCTCGCCAGCAGGGCCAGATCCCGCCCGTGCCAGCGCCACCGGCCGGCCAGGGCCGCAGCGCCATAGCCACAGGCCGCCCAGGCTCCCCAGGCGCGCTCGTAACTAGCCGCGCTCACCACCGCCACTATCCCCGCATAGACCGCGAAAGCCGCGTACCAGGCAGTGGCCCGCCACGAAGCGGGCCGGCTCCCGGCTCGCCGCGGCAGTCCAGCGACCGCAGGCTCCACAATCTGGCCAGACTGCCCCGCCGCGGGTGCGCTGGCCGGCCTCCCCGAGCTGGCCGTCATGGCTCTGTCACCAGAGTCAGTCTCACCATCTGTCATGTCCTTCGGCTAGCGGCTTACGGACGGGCATGGCCTCGCCGGCGTGGCGAGGTGAGGTCTGCCGGATGCGCCCCCGAGTTGATACTCCATCAGAGATTGCCGAAGCTATCGAGATATTCGGCCCATTCTCGGCAGCGGAAGATGACGGACGCCAGGTCAACCTCGGGCTCCAGGGCGGATCAGCCGGCTGCGCGCGGATGGAATGGCCGGCGAAGGTGCTCGCCCGCGGGACCGCCCAGCAGCCGGATCACCTGCCAGCGGATCTCGTTCAGGTCGCCGCCTAGCATGCCCAGTACGCGGGCCGCGACGCCCTTCTCATCGCGGACCAGGAGCATCCTCGCCTCATGCTGAGCCTGCACCAGCACGCCCCGCGCTCCGAGGGTAAACCGCTCGAACATCCCGCCCCGATTCTCCCGGCCACTGCGGCTATAGCCGCTGAGTATCACCGCCGCAGCCCGGCTGGCAAGCGCATATTTCCTGGTTTCAGCGGCGATGCCATCAGACCCGGGGCCGGCGCGACCTGGCGGTTCGGCTGCGGCAAGGGCTGGGCTGCCAGGCCGCCGGACTGGGCGGCGGCCGGGGCCGGCGAGGGTAGATAGGCTCGGCACATGGATGAGAACCGGGCCCGGCGGGTTGCCGACGCCCTCCGGGATCGCGGCATCGACGCGCACCTGGAGAACGCGGGCATCGATGTCTACGGCGTGCGCGTCGTGATCGGCGACAGCCGCGAGGCGATCTGGGGCAACGAAGGCACCGCATCACTGGAGGCGGAGGTCATGCTGGACGGTGACCTGGTCGGCTTCGTTCCCAAGATCCCCGGCTCGGAGGATTTCGACGAGGCCCAGATCGTCGACGCCATCGCGCGGGCGGATTACGACCAGCCGATCGGACGCGAACGCGAGGAAGCACCCCCGGCCGGGCCGTCCCTGCCCCGGGAGGGCGGGGTATTCCGGCGCTTCCTCGGCGGCTTCCGGTACGACTCGGAGTAGCTTTCCGGCACGGCTGGGGCCATCCGCACCAGGGACCGATGGCGCCCGGGCTACCGTTGCCGGCCTGGCACCGGGGGTCCTGCCCGTCGCCGAGTTCGGCTTCCCCGGCCCGCTCCGGGACTGGGTGAGCTGGGCGACCCGGCATTCACGGTGAGCGATGACGCCCTGATCGTGGCGCAGGAGTTCCGGCTGGTCCCGGGATCCTGACCGCGTCCCGGCGACGCGGCGCTCGCTGGTGGTGCTGATGACTCAGGTCGACGATGCAGAACCGGTTGCCGTCAGGGTCGGCCAGCACGACGAAGTCCGGGTCGTCCGGGTAGCTATCCCAGTCCACCCGCTCAGCTCCGAGGGCCACCAGCCGGGACGCTTCCGCCTCCTGCTGAGCGACGTCGCTCACGTGCAGGTCCAGATGCAGGCGAGGGCGCTCCTGCGGTGGCGTCTGGCTCCGCTGAAGGGCGATCCCCGGTCCGGAGCCGCCGCGCGGCACGAGCGTGACCGGCCAGCCGCCGAACCCGTCCTCGCGTATGTCGTAACCCAGCGCCGCGGACCAGAACTCCGCGGCCCGCCGGACGTTGGCGACGCCCAGCACGACCATTCCCATCGTCAGCACGAGCCGATTGTGGCAACCGCCGGTGACCCGCGCAACGGGCCTCCTCAGCGAGCCAGGTGCGCTGCCGCACAGGGCCGCCCGGCCAGCGGAGCGCCCTCGGCCCCGGCCGGGGCGACCTGCCTGCCCGGGTCCAAGGGCCCTGACGTTCGCCCTCGGCGCCTGACACGATAACGATGCGCCGCTGGAGCCGCCAGCGTCGTCATCGGCGGGGTGCTGCCGGTGCGAGTCGATAGCGAGCGCCGGCCAGGCTCGCCGTAATGCCGGCGCGGGATCGCGGGTGAACGTCAGATGCAGGCCATCGTAACCCTGGCCGTCGTAGCCGCGCTGATCATCGCATCCGCTCTGATGGCGCGCCGCAAGGGCTACGGCCTCGGCGGCGATGTTGTCGTGCGGTGCCGCGCGGGCCACCTTTTCACGACGGTCTGGATTCCGCTGGCGTCATTCAAGGCGATCCGTCTCGGCTGGGTCAGGTTTCAGTACTGCCCGGTCGGCAGGCACTGGACATTCGTTGTTCCCGTCAGGGACTCCGACCTGACCGACGAGGAAAGGCTGAGCGCCGCGCGTTATCACGACGCGCCGCTGCCCTGACGCGACTGCTGCGGCTCGCCTCTCCCGGTGCCAGGCCGCGCCCGTCCGCCGGCGTGGCGCGGAGTGAGCACGACGGCAGCCGGGCCGGCGCTAGCGGTCGTGCTTGAGCTTGCGCCAGCCGCCCGCGCGGTTGTTCGCCGGGCAGCCCGTCGATGTAAGCATCAACACGCGGGTCGGCGGCGTAGCTCATGCTGGCGACCCTAGCCTGGCCGGGCCGGCTGCCGCAGTGATCACGGCGCCGCGACGGCCCGGCCGGCGCCGGAATGACGGCGGCCAGCCGGGCCGTGACGCGGACCTGACCAGGCCCGCGCGCTGCTAGAAGTGCGGGTTCGCGGTCGTGATGTCGTAGCTCGGCCCCCAGTACCACTGGGTGGCGTCGGCACCGGGCACGATGTGCGGGTAGCCGGTGGGGTCGGCGATCCACCAGTGGACGCGGGACTGCATCCACGCCGGAAGCTGCGCGACGGCGTCCTTCACCGCCGGCCACTCCGAGCGCATGGTGTAGATGCGCGCCACGGCGCCCGGATCAGCGCTCAGCCGGTGCCAGGCCCAGCTCGCGGCCGTGGCGGGGGTAGCGTCACCTGGCTCGACGTTGAGGGCCGAGGCCGAGTAGTCGCTCCCGGTGACGTTGATCCATACCACCGGCCCCCTCCCGGCCAGCTGCGAGGGCGAGGCGGCGTAGGAGCCGTTGGCATAGCTCGCGACAACGTGGCGGGCGGGGATGGCGGACGGCGTGGTGGAGTCATAGATGAGGTAAGGCGAGGCCGGCGCGACCGGCTTCGCCGCCGGGCCGCTTCGCCGCGGCGGCCGGCTTCGCCGCCGCGGCCGGCTTCGCGACGGGGCGCGGAGCGGCCGGGTGCCGCGCTGCCGGGTGCTGCGCTGCGGCGCCGCGGGAAGGCACGGCGGGCTGCCGCGGGGCGGCCGGGTGCGCGCTGGCGGCCTGCGGGCGGGCGAGGTCCATGGCCGGCATGCGCACGCTGGCCTGCGGGAGGTGCCCGGCGGCCGCATCGGCAACCGCATGCCCGGACAGCGCTGACCCGGACAGCGCTGACCCGGACAGCGCTGACCCGGACAGGACGCCGAAGATGGGCTCGCCGGCGGGCGCCGCATCTGTGACCGCATGCCCGGACGGCACCGCTCCGGACGGTACGCCGAAGACAGGCTCGCCGGCCGGGCCTGCGGCCCGGACGCTCAGGGCATGACTGCTGGCGGCCAGGTTGCTGGCGGCAGCTGGCCCGGACCCGGCAGCCAGGCCGGCGGACAAGCCGGCCACGGCCACCATGCCCGCGGCCGCGGCTCTGACGGCCGGCCGGGACGGTCGCCGTCGGAGGCTGCGGGCGGTTTGCAGCAGGGACTGTGCGGAGGGGATGCGGACGGCGGTAGGCAGCAGGGACTGGAATGAGGGCATGGGGGGCAGCAAGAGGGTTAGCCTTGGGTCGGGCGCGGGGGCGCTCTGCGGTCACCCAGGGCGCTGCCGGCCGAGGGGGTAGACCTGGCTGGGGCAGGGGTGCGTGGATGTGACGCGGGGTCAGGGCGACGCGTTACTCGGGGGCAACCATCACACACCTGGGTGCTATCGGTTACTTACTGTGAACGCCCAAAATCCGGTGCGCGCATCCCCTTAGCATCCAAATCCAACCTATGACCTGAATCACACTTCCAGGCGGGCAGCACTGTCGGACCTGATTTCGAATTACCAGATTTTAACTGGCACAGTGATGGGCCATCCGGGCACTCGCTGACGGCGGTGCCGAGGTCGGCGGGCATCGCCCGCCGCGACAGCTGGTCCTTGATCGGCTACAAGCCGTCCTGGATTACGGACGCCAGAGCCTGACCGGAACGAGGCGCCGAAACCTGGAGGAGCCGTTCTGCCCCGTCGCGCTGGCCGGGAATTTGCTAAGGCCAGACTTATAAGGTTAGGCTTACTGTATGAACGAGGACCCGGATGCCAGCGAGGTAGCGGCGGCGCTCCGGGTGAGCATCGGCCTGTTCGCGCGTCAGCTGCGCCAGCTGAAGGCCGATGGCGAGCTCACCCTGCCCGAGAGCTCGGCGCTAGCCCGGCTGGACCGCTTCGGCCCGGCCACCCCGACCGCGCTGGCCAGGCGCGAGCAGATCAGCCCTCAGTCCGTGGGGGCAACGCTCAGCGCGCTCGAGGCCCGCGGTCTCGTCGAGCGGTGCCCTGACCCGCGGGACGGACGGCGGGTCATCATGTCGCTGACTGACGCCGGGCTGCAGATGCTGCGCAGCCGCCGCAACGAGCGGACCGAGCAGATGGCGCGGGCCCTGTCGGCCGGCTTCACGCCGGCGGAGCTCAGGCAGCTGATGGCGGCCGCCCCGCTGATCGAGCGACTGGCCCAGATCATCTGATGCCGGCGGCAGCGCAGAGGCCGGACGGGGGCCAGGTGCCCGGCGGGCCGGCGGCGGCGGCGGACGACCGCTACCGCTGGGTGGCCCTGGCCAACACGACGGCCGCCGTCTTCATGTCCGCGCTCGACGGGTCCATCGTCATCATCGCGCTGCCAGCGATCGTCCGCGGCATTCACCTGGATCCGCTGGCCCCGTGGCAACATCGCCCACCTGCTGTGGATGATCATGGGTTACCGCCTGGTCCAGGCTGTGCTCGTGGTGACCGTCGGCCGCCTGGGTCAGCGCCGTTTCACCACGGCCTGGTGGTGGTGTTCGCCGTAGCCGCGGCCCTGGCCGGCCTCGCCGCGCTGGCCTCACTGCTGCGCGGCGGCCGCTCCGTCCATCCGGCGCCCGCCGGGCAGAAGCCGGCGCGGTTAGCCAGGCATGCCCGCCTGCACGCCCGCCGCCCGCTGCGGCAGAGTGAGGATGCGCGCCGCCAGCAGTACCTCGGCGGCTAGCGCGAGCGTGACCGCGGCGCGCTGCACGGTCCCGTTCCACGGCTCTGCCGCCCGGGAAGCGAACAGCACGAGAGCCGCGGCGCTCAGGACCGCCAGCACCGGGAGGACACGGGTCACGGCCGCCCAGCCCGGCTCGCCGCGCAGCCGCCGCGACAGCACCAGCGGCGCCGCGATCATCGCGGCGTAGGCAGCGTCGGCGGCGACATCGTGGACCTGGTTGTGCCACGATTCCCCGGCGAAACCGGGCCCGGCCAGCAGCAGGTGATCACGCCGGAAGATGCCAGCGGCCACCGCCGCCACGCCGCCGCAGCTGACCAGCCACCGCCCCGCCGAGCGTGGCCCGGCCACCCGGCCCAGGGCGGCGCCGAGCGCCACCGAGCAGGCGCCCAGGCTGACGAATCCGGCGATCATGATCTGCGGGTCCCGCGCATTCACCGCGGCCAGGCCGCTCAGCTGCACGGTCGTCGCGGGGTAGCCCGCCTGCCGCAGGGAGCCCGCGGCCCAGGCGGCGGTGAACAGGACCGGCCCGGCAATCCCGCCGGACGCGAGCAGCCTCGTGCCGCCCGGACCCGCCAGCCAGCCTCGCATGGTCTGCGGCAGGGACCGCCGCGGCGCGGGCCGGATGGCCTACTGGCCCTGCGGATGAGCCGGGAGCGACTCCGGCGGGACCCCGGCGGTTACCGCGTGGGCCCGGCAGACCTGGGTCAGCTCGTCGGCGTGGCCGCTGCCGCTCACCGACTCGGCGCGGTAGGCGCAGAGCAGGGAGAATGGGTACTGGCCGCCCAGCTCGTTCCACATGGCCTCGAGCTCGATGGCGGCACTAATGAGGCCGTCTTCCCAGAGCAGCCAGACCATCTCGCCGAAGACGCGGACGGGCCGCCCGTCCCTGGCCGCCTGCCGGATCAGCGGGCTGATCGCCAGCCAGAAGCTGGCGGCGTCGGGCCAGTCAGCAACGACGCACCGGCGCATCGTCTCGGCCGCGTCCAGCGCCAGGTAGCGGCCGCTGGCCCAGGCTGCCGCGATGTCGGCGCCCGCCTGGACCAGCTGCTCCTCGAACGCGCGGCGATGATCCGGGGTCGCGATCACGACGGCCGCCCCGCCATCCCGGATGGCTTCGAGAAGGTACGCGCTCACCTGTCCGGCGAGCTCCGCGTCATCCCGGTAGAACAGGACGGCGTGATCGCCAGGCTCGATGGTGCGGACCTCAGTCCCGGGGGGCACAGCCTCTCTCCAGACACGGGGGTTACAGCTGGTTACAGCACATGAGTATAAAGCGTCCCCGGCAGCGCGGCCCTGGCCGGGCGGATGGCGGCGATGGGAGGCGCCCGGCCCGCGGGCGGATTCCGCCAGATCAGGACATTGGTCCCTGGCCGGCCGTTCAACACCCGGCCAGCCTCGGGGTGCTGGTCCGGCGACTCGCCGGGACCAGGCGGAGCGCGCGGCCGGTCAGCCGGGCGTAACCACCCAGACCGGGCTGACGAACACCATGCCCTGCGGCTCGAAGGCCGGACCACTGACCGGAACGCGGGTGATGTGGCCTGTCCACGGGTTCAGCAAGCCCAGGTAGTTCGGCGGGAAGCCCGGTGCCGGGCAGGTCGCCGGGGCGTTGCTGGCATCGCAGGGCGTGACCGCGACGAGGACGGAACGGGCCGGGAACCGCCCGGTCACCAGGTCGATCGTGTCGCCGCTGGTGTCCGAGCCGTAGAGGCGGCCGGACCGGCTCCGGGCCCAGGCGGTGTCATCGACCGACTGGGAGAGCCGCAGCACGGCCAGGCGGCCGCCGGGAGCCCAGCGCCCGGCCGGCCGCTGGAGGAAGATCTGCTCCTTGTCACCCTGGCTGGTCAGCATGAAGTCGCCGGCGAACCGGAAGGCTGAGCTCGGCACGATCTCGTTCGAGTCGGGGTCGGTCAGTGCCAGCCGCACCAGCTTGCCGTGGTCATCGCCCAGGTTGGCCACCGTGGCGAGCGCCTCGTCAGAGAACAGAGCCGAGACCCGCGCCACGTGCGCGGCCGGGTCGAAGGTCACCGAGTACACCGCCGGGTAATCCGGCTGCGGTGCCGCCGGGCCGGCCGTGCCAGGCGCGGAGGCGCTGACCATGACCTGCCCGTGATAGATCGAGATTGCGTCGGTGCCGCCGTTGTGCGGAAGCGGGTTCCTGTCGTAGCGGTAGTGCTGGATCTGGGTTCCGGGCCGGGCGCCGGGCGTGATCGTGTAGATGCTGGAGTTCGCGTCCTCGTTCACCGTGGCGATCAGCAGGTGTCGGCCGGTGTCCGCGGTGATGCCATCGCATTTCCCGCGGATGTCCCACTGGCGGATCACCGTGCCGGTCCCGGTGAACTCCACCACCGTGCTGTCGGTGTTGCCGTCGGTGCTGGGCTGGCCCTGGGGGCCGATCCCGTTCTGGAATGCGGTAAAGAGGTGGCGGCCCAGGACCGTGATGTCGTCGGGGTCCGCCAGCGGCTCGGAGCGGCGCGCGGCCGAGCCGGCCGGAGCGAACGTGTGCCGCAGCTTCATCCCGTTCAGGATCTGCCGCACCCGCAACTGCGGGACCGCGGCCGGGCGGATCGCATGCTGGCCGGCCATCGCGCCGGCGCTGGCCGACGCGCTGGCGGCCGCGCTGCCGGCCATGAGCAAGCTCGCCGGGACGACGGCCGTCGCCGCCAGGATTGTCGCGGCGCGCCGGGCAGTCGTGAGCATCGTGCCTCTTTTCCTGATTCGGGGAGAAGGTCAGCCGGACCAGCTGTACTCCGGCTGACCGACGCGGCGGCGACTGCCGCTGGGCGAGGGGGTGAACGGGCGGCAAAGGCTGTACGGCGCACGGCCACCGGCGTGCGCCCGGTGCCGCCCGCGCCGCAGAGCGGCCGGCCTCGAATCGGGCCGCTTCCAGCCGGCCGGCGCGGCACCGGCACCTTGCGTCGCGCAGTGCCGCTCAGCTGACCAGGGGCAGCAGATCCGCCAGCACCTCCAGGTGCTCGCGATCGTGCAGGTCGAGTACCTGCAGGTAGACGCGCTCGGCACCGGCCTCGGCGAATTTCCCGATCTTGTCGGCGATCTCGGCGGGCGTGCCTGCCAGTCCCTCCTGGCGCAGCTCGCCGAGCGGCCTGCCGATCGCCGCGGCCCGGCGCTCCAGCTCATCGGGCGTGCGGCCGCAGCACACCACCTGGGCCACGGAGCACGTCAGCGAGTCGCTCTTGCGCCCAGCGGCCTCGCAGGCCTCCCGCACCCGGCCGTACGCGGCGGCCGTGTCCGCCACGCTGCTGAACGGCATGTTGAACTCGTCGGCGTACTGCGCCGCCAGCCGGGGCGTCCGCCGCTGCCCGCCGCCGCCGATGATCACCGGCGGACGCGGCCGCTGGGCCGGCTTGGGCAGCGCGGGCGAGCCGGTCACCGTGTAGTACCTGCCGGAGTAGGAGAAGGTCCCGCCCTCCGGCGTCTCCCACAGGCCGGTGATGATGGCCAGCTGCTCCTCGTACCGGTCGAAGCGCTCGGCCAGGCCGGGAAACGGGATCGCGTAGGCCTTGTGCTCGGCTTCGTACCAGCCGGCCCCGATGCCCAGCTCGACGCGCCCGCCGCTCATCTGATCAACCTGCGAAACGGATATCGCCAGCGGACCCGGATACCGGAACGTCGCGGCCGTCACCAGCGTGCCCAGCCGGATCCGGGAGGTCTCGCGGGCCAGGCCGCCCAGCGTGACCCAGGAGTCCGTCGGGCCGGGCAGCCCGCTGACCGGGCCCATCTTCAGGTAGTGATCGGAGCGGAAGAAGGCATCGAAGCCCAGCTCTTCCGCCGCTTGCGCGACGCGGAGCAGAGTCTCGTAATCGGCGCCCTGCTGGGGCTCGGTGAAGATGCGCAGTTTCATCCGTCCATCCTCGCCCGCTCGTGACCGTCAGGCTCAGCCGGGTCGGGCGATCCGGCACCGGGCCGGCCGGCCGCGCTGGCGGCCGCGCTGGCCGGGCTGCGGGCCGGGCTGCGGGCCGGGCTGCGGGCCGCCGGCTGGCGGGTTTGCGGCAGCACCCTGCCCGGCGGCCCCCTCCGCTGGCGGGCGGGCCCGGCATCGGGTAGGCATGGCGGTATGGCGACCGAGGCCGCGCGGTACTGGCGGCACGCGGCAGTTCCCGGCGTGGACCTGCTGCGCGCGCGATTCGTCACGCACCGGTATGGCCGGCACGCGCACGAGACCTACACGTTCGGCGTCATCGAGTCCGGTGTCGAGGAGTTCGATTACGGCGGGCGGCTGCTGCGGGCCGGACGCGGCGCGGTCGCGCTGCTCGACCCGGACGTGGTGCACACCGGGCAGGCCGGAGCGCCGGAGGGCTGGACTTACCGGGTGCTGTATCCCGAAGTTGCCCTGGTCAGGAGCATCGCCGCCGAGCTTGGCTGGCGCGGCGGCACGCCCAGCTTTCCCGACACCGTGCTGTATGACGCCCGCACCGCGGCCGCGCTGCGGGCCGCTCACCTGTCCGCGGAGCGCGGCGACCGGCTGGCGTCTTCCAGCCTGCTCAGGTCGGCGCTGGCCGCGGTGCTGTCGGCGCACTCCAGGCCGGGAGCAGGCCTGCGCCGCAGCACTGGCAGCCGGGCACCGGCAGCGGTCGCCGCGGCCAGGGAGCTGATCACCAGCAGGCTCGCTGACCCGCCAGCCCTGGATGAGCTGGCGGCAGCCACCGGCCTCAGCCCGTTCGCGCTGCTGCGGGCCTTCCGCGCCGAGACCGGGCTGCCCCCGCACGCCTACCTCAATCAGCTCCGGGTGCGGCAGGCCCGCGCCCTGCTGGATCTCGGCCTGGGGCCGGCCGAGGTGGCGGCCCGGACCGGCTTTGCCGATCAGGCGCACCTGACCCGGCATTTCAAGCGGGTCGTCGGCGTGCCGCCGGGCGCCTACCAGCGAGAGCGGCTGGCCGCGGCCGGCCCGACGGCGGACGCGTCCCCGGCGTCAGCGATCGAGCGGGACCTTCACCTGCTGGCCAGGCACGGGAGCAAGAGCGACGGTCACGACCACGGCCAGCGGCCAGCTGGCCTGCACGGCGCCCAGGACCCGCTCGGCCAGGCCAAGCTGGCCGCCGCCCGCGACTAACTCCGCGGCGAACCACAGTAAGAGCGCCAGCTGCACCCCGGATGCCCAGGCCGAGACGGCCGGCCGGAGCGCGAGCGGCACGTCATCCCCCCGCCGCCGCGCCGCGAGCGGCCAGGCCGTCATGGCAAGCAGCCCGAAGGTCGCCCAGAACGCATGCGCCAGCGAGCCGCCGCCCTCCGGCTCCGGGCTCGCGGCCACCAGGATGCCCGCCGCGCCGCCCGCGACCAGGATGAGCCGCCCGGCCGTGGCCGCCGACCGCAGGGCCAGGCCGGTAATGACATCGCAGCCGCCCACGGCCGCCAGCACCGCGGTCATCACCCACCGGTCGGTGGCGCCCAGCGCGGCCAGCGAGCTGACTGTCCTGGTCATCGCGTCGAAGGAGCTTGGCTGCAGGGCGGCGGCAACCGTCCACCCGCCGATCAGCAGCGCGGGCGCAATCGCCGCCGACAGCACGCCCCACCACGCCACGCCCCGCACGACCCTCGCAATAGGCCAGCCACGCACGCCCCTCACCGTAGGACAGGGCCGGGAGTACTGCCCGGTTCCCGCGCCGGACAGGGGGTCTCGCGCTGCGGGCGCCCGCGGGCTTACACTCGCGCCGAGGGTGATTCCATGGATGATGCCGCTGGCCTTTTCCTCGACCTGATTCACGACCTCGAGGAACTCAGGGATGCGATCGCGCCTGAGCGCGCGCTGGAAGAATTCGACCAGACGACGCTCCAGGTCTTCTGGAAGAAATGGCCTGGCGTTTCTGCCTGGGCAGGCTCCCTGTGGCGGCTGCTCTCCGAGGAGCTGGCGGACCCGGCGTCGCCGCACCTGGACGGCGCACGGCACGAGGTAGGCGGCAGTGACTGAGAGCTTGCAGCAGCCCAGGGCCACGGGCACGATCGTGCTCCGGGATCTCATGCACACGCAGGTGCAGACGACGCCGCCGGACGCCTCGGTTTCCGCCGCGGCCGCGGCCATGGTGCTGGGAAAGGTCGGCTCGGCCATCGTCATGCAGGGACCGTTCCTGGTCGGGATCCTGACCGAGCGCGACGTGCTGCGCGCCGCGGCATCCGGCGAGGACCTCTGCGCTGCCACGGTGGCGGACTGGATGACCCCGCACCCGCAGTCGGCCAGCCCGGACACGTCCGCCGCGGACGCGGCGCAGATCATGCTGCTGCACGGATTCCGGCACCTGCCGGTCATGGAGGGCCGGACGGTCTGCGGCGTGGTGAGCCTTCGCGACCTCTTCGCGGCCAGGATCCGGCGCCCGGCGCCCGGCTGAGCGGGCAAGAACGTACAAGACTGTCCCGCCTGACCGTGCGCTAACGTCGCGGCATGCCCGAAGACTCCGCTGCCAGCGGCGATCAGGAGCCTGCCGCGCCGTCGCCAGGCTCCGGCCCGGCGCGCGCCGCCCCCGGGCGCAACTCCAGCCGGGGCCGCGGGCCCGCCCCGGTGCGCGACGGCATCGGCCTCGGCCTGGCCGTCGGGCTCTCCGGCCTGGCCTTCGGCGCGGCCGCCGTCAGCTCCGGCCTCAGCACCTGGCAGGCGTGCGCGCTGAGCATCTTCGCGTTCACCGGCGCATCCCAGTTCGCGCTCGCCAGCGTCGTGGCGACGGGCGGCAGCCTGATCGCCGGCACGGCGGGGGCCATCCTGCTGGGCAGCAGGAACACGCTCTACGGGCTGCGCCTGGCTGATCTGCTCAGCGTGCGCGGGCCGCGCAAGCTGATCGTCGCCCAGGGCGTCATCGACGAGTGCACGGCGATCGCCCTGGCCCAGCCGGACCCGCCTGCCGCCCGGGCCGGATTCCGGGCCACTTTCGCCTGCCTGTACCTGACCTGGAACCTGTGCACGCTCGCCGGGGCACTGGGCGCGGGCAGGCTGGGCTCGCCGCAGGCCTACGGCCTGGACGTGGTCGGGCCGGCCGCGTTCCTCGCGCTCATCTGGCCCCGGCTGCGGGCCGGGCGGACCGAGCGCAGCGTCGCGGTGGGCGGCGTGGTCATCGCGCTCGCCGCGACGCCGTTCCTGCCGACGGGGGTGCCGGTCATCCTGGCCGCCTTCGCCGCGCTGGCGGGTGCGCTCGCCGACCCGGCCGCACCGCTGCGCGGCCCGGCATGACCGGCGTCTGGATCGCCGTCGCCGTGACGGCGGCCGGCTGCTATGCGCTGAAGCTGGCCGGGCTGACCGTGCCGCAGCGGGTACTGGACAACCCGCGCGTGCGCCGGTTCGCCGAACTGGTCCCGGTGGCCCTGCTCGCCGCCCTGATCGCGGTGCAGGTGGCCACCTCGGGGCAGTCGATCACCATCGACCCGGACCGGATGGCCGGCCTCGGCGCCGCCGTCGTCGCGCTGCTGCTGCGGGCGCCGTTCCTGGCCGTCATCGTGGCCGCGGCGGGCACCGCCGCCCTGCTGCACGCAGCCGGCGTCAGCTCAGCCGGCGCGCCCGGCCCGTCGGGCCCTGCGCGCAGCAGCGTGGGAGCGCCGTCACTGCTGCTGTAACCGCAGCAGATGCTCATCCACGTCGCTGCCCGCCGGGCGCCGGGCCGGCGGGCAGCGCATCCGCCGCGCCGGGTAGGGCCGCCGCGGCGCCGCCCGAACCGGTAATGTGCCCGGGGTGGCTGTCCAGGTAGAGGTTCTCAGCGAGGTCACCCCGGAAGTCGTCGAAGCGTTCAGCGTGCTGCTGCCGCAGCTATCCCGCTCGGCCCCGCCGCTCGACCAGGCGGCGCTCACCGCGATCATCGAGTCCCCGGCGATCACCTTGCTGATCGCCCGCTCTGACGGGCGCATCAGCGGGACGCTGACGCTGGTGACGTTCCCGATCCCGACCGGCGTGCGCGCCTGGATCGAGGACGTGGTGGTCGACGAGGCCGCCCGCGGCCAGGGCGTCGGCGAGGCGCTGACGCACAGGGCCGTCGAGCACGCCAGGGCGGTCGGCGCCCGGACTGTCGACCTGACATCGCGGCCGGCCCGTGCCGCTGCCGGGAGGCTGTACGAGCGGCTCGGCTTCGCCCTGCGCGACAGCCGGGTGTACCGGTTCGAACTCGGCGACCGCACCGCGCCTTAGCTCGCGCCGGGCGGCAGCCGGCCGGGCAGCGGCACTCGCTCCGGACTCACGCTCCCGCCGGCCCGCCAGCGCGCGGGCTGGCAGCCCGGCGCGGCTGGCTACTTCGCGAACATCCGCTTGAGCGCGTCCATGCCCTTCGCGAACGGGTCGTCGGCCGGCACCTTGCCGTCCGGCGTCGCCTCGTTCACCATCTCGGGCAGCACCTTGGCGACGTTCTCGCTGGCCTGCTCGGGCGTCGTTCCGGCCTGCTGAGCGAGCTGCTCCAGCGACTGCGGGTCCACGGCGTGCCGGACCTCGGATCCGGTCACCGGCTGGTTCTGCCCGGTCCCCACCCAGGAGTGCACCTGCTGGCCCAGGCCGCTATTGGACAGCTTGGATGTCAGGCCCTGCAGCCCGCCGTTCTCGCTGATGAACTTCGACAGCGAGGCCAGCCCGCCTTCCTGGCCCTGTCCCTGGCTGAACTTGCTTTTCACGTCGTCAAGGAATCCCACGAATCTCCCCCGCTGGTAGCCTCATGTGACAGAAGGTCGACAATCTGTCACTGCTGGTCTTCCCGGCCGCCTGCTGATTACGCCAGCCGAGGGCACGCCGCCGGGCCAGGCCCGGCTGCGGGGCCCTGACAACGCCGGCTCTCAGCCTAGCTCGGCCACGCCCGCCAGCAGCCGGTCCACGTCCGAGCGGTCGTTGTAGTGCACCAGCCCCGCCCGCACGGCGCTGCCGGCATCCCGGATGCCGAGGGCCCCGGTCAGCTCCCAGGCGTAGTTGTGGCCGTCCCACACGTTGACCTTGCGGCCGGCCAGATGCTCGGCCACCTCCCGCGGCGTGTGCCCGGCCACGGTGAAGTACGCCGTCGCGGTCCGGCTGGCCGCCTTTCCGTAGGTCGTAACGTGGCCCATTTCCTCCAGGCCGTCGAGCAGGATGCCGAACAGGGCCTGCTCATGGCGCTGCGCGGCGGACATGGCTGTGAGCACGCGCTCCCGCCTGGTGCCCTCGGCCGGGCCGGCCAGCCCGGCCAGGTGCTCCACGGCCGCCGTCAGGCCGGCCAGGTCGGCGAACGGCAGGGTGCCCCACTCGAACCGTTCCGGCACCTCATCCGGCGCCGGCCTCAGCTTGTCCGGCCGCAGCGCCTGCAGCAGTCCGGGATCGGCGATGACCGCGCCGACGTGCGGGCCCGACCACTTATAGGCGCTCGTCGCGTAGAAGTCAGCACCCATGGCCCGGACGTCAACCGGCCCGTGCGGGGTCGCGTGCACGCCGTCGACGTAGCTGAGCGCGCCGGCCGCGCGGACGGCGGCCGTGATAGCGGGCACATCCGGCCGGGTGCCGATGATGTTGCTGGCCGCGGTGACCGCGACCAGCCGGGTCCGCGGCGAGAGCAGCCCGGCGTACTGCCCGGCCGGCAGCTCGCCCGTGGCCCGGTCGATCTCGGCCCACCGGATGATCGCGCCCGCCCGGTCGGCGGCCTGCACCCACGGCCGCACGTTGGCGTCATGGTCGAGCCGGGACACGATCACCTCGTCGCCTGGCCGCCAGCCCGCTGCCAGCGTCGCCGCCAGCCGGTAGGTCAGGGTGGTCATGTTGGGCCCGAGTATCACGCCATCGGGCCTGCCGCCGGTCAGGTCGGCAACGGCGCGCCGGGCCTCGGCCGTGATCTCGTCGGACCGCCTGCTGGCCGGGAAGGCGCCGCCCGAGTTGCCGATCCCGGCCTGCTGGGCGGCGCTGATCGCCTCGATGACCGCAGCGGGCACCTGGGTGCCTGCCGCGCCGTCGAGATAGGCGTAGCCGTCAGCCAGCGCCGGGTACGCCGCGCGGACGGCAGCCACGTCAAAGCTCATGAGCAGGTCATCCCTTCCGCCGGTATCCCCCGGATATCCTCTCAGCTCCCGCGGCCGGGCGGCCGGCCGTCCATCCGGGAGACGGTCAAGCCATCCGGGAGACCGTCGAGCTGCGCCCTGATCTGGCCGTTTTGTCCACTCTCGGCGAAATAGGGATGACAGTTAAGCGCTTGCCCGGTTAGCCTGCGGACAATGCCCCCAGAGTCAGCTCGTAAGCCGCCGCATGCCCGGAAGGCGGAGCTGACCGCTGCCCGGCGGGCCCCGCAGACGCCCGCGGCCGCGCTCTGGCGCACCAGGGAATACCTCCGCCCGTATCACGGCCAGCTGCTCTTCATGATCATTGCCGCGGTCGTTTCCGTGTCGGCCGAGATCGCGATCCCGCTCGTCACCAAGTCAGTGATCGACGACGCCATCGTCCGCGGCAGCCGGCAGCTGCTCATCCCGCTGGGCATCGCCGCGATGGCCCTCGGCGCCCTGCAGGCAGCCCTGAACTTCTTCCGCCGCTGGGTTCAGTCCAGCGCGGTCACGAGCATGGAGCAGTCCATGCGCGACGATCTGTACGCGCACCTGCAGCGGCTCGAGCCCGGCTTCCACGATGCCTGGCAGTCGGGTCAGCTGCTGTCCCGCGCCACGACCGACCTGTCGGCGATCCGCCGCTTCGCCGGCTTCGGCGTGGTGTTCTTCATCACCAACATCTGGACCTTCCTGCTCGTGGTCGCCCTGCTCATCCGGCTGAACTGGTGGCTCGGGCTGCTCACCGGCTGCGTATTCCTCCCGGTGGCCGTGCTCTGCACGCGGTTCGAGAAGAAGTACCGGGTGCTCTCCCGCCGGGCCCAGGACCAGCAGGGCGACCTCGCCACCTATGTCGAGGAAGCGACGACCGGCATCCGGGTGCTCAAGGCGCTCGGCCGCCGGGATGAGGCGGCGGCCCAGCATTCGGAGCAGGCCGAGCTGGTCTACCGGACCCAGGTGGCCAAGGCCAGCCTGCGCGGGACCTTCTGGGCCGCCCTGGATCTCGTGCCCAACGTCGCCATCGGCGTGCTGCTGCTGCTGGGCACGCTGGCCGTGACGCAGCACGAGCTGAGCCTGGGCGGCCTCGTCGCCTTCATCACCCTGACGCTCCTGCTGGTCTGGCCGATCGAGGCGATGGGCTACATACTCGCGTCCGGCCAGGAGGCCGCGACCGCCGCCCAGCGCATCTACGAGATCTTCGATACGCCGCCGGCCATCACGGACCGGCCCGGCGCCCCGGCGGAGGCAGCCCCGTCAGCGTCGAAGACGGCGGCCCGCCCGGCCGCGCCCCGGCGTCAGGCCGCGGCCGGCCACCTGGTCTTCGATCAGGTGGAGTTCAGCTACTCCGCCGCCTCCGGGCCGGTGCTGCGCGGCGTGAACCTGGAACTGCGGCCGGGCGAGACGGTTGCCCTGGTGGGCGCGACCGGATCGGGCAAGAGCACGCTGCTGCAGCTGGTCCCGCGGCTCGCGGACGTGACCGGCGGTGCCATCCGGATCGGCGGCGTCGACGTGCGTGACCTGCCGCTGCCGCAGCTGCGCACGATGGTCGGCTGTGCCTTCGAGGATCCCACCCTGTTCTCGGCCAGCGTGCGCGAGAACGTCAGCTACGGCGTCGCCGACGCTGATGAGGAGTCCATCCTGGCCGCACTGGCAGCGGCCCAGGCGGACTTCGTGGCCGACCTGCCCTGGGGACTGGACACCAGGATCGGCGAGCAGGGCATGGCACTGTCCGGCGGGCAGCGCCAGCGGGTGGCGCTCGCCCGCGCGATCCTGGCCCGGCCGCAGGTGCTGCTGCTCGACGACCCGCTGTCGGCGCTCGACGTGCACACGGAGGCGAAGGTGACCGAGGCTCTCGGCCAGGTGCTCGCCGAGACCACCGGGCTGGTCGTCGCCCACCGCCCGTCGACCGTGCAGCTGGCTGACCGGGTGGCCCTGCTGAGCGACGGCGTGATCACCGCACTCGGCACGCACCACGAGCTGCTCAGCACTGATTCCCGGTACCGGGAGCTGATGAGCGCCGAGCCGCTCGAGGACGGCAGCAGCGCGGGCCTGGCAGGCGGCAGCATGACGAGCGGGGCGCGCCGATGAGCCAGGACACGGGCCAGGCCGCCGCGCCGCAGGCTGCCGCGCCGCAGGCTGCCGCGACCCCGGGGGCCGGCGACGCCTGGCGCGGCATCGCCGCGGAAGACGCCGAGGAGATCACCGCGGGCCTGTCAGCCCTGCTCCGGCGGCGGAGCCGGCGACTGCTGCAGAACCTGCTCGCGCCGCATCGCAACCGGGTCATCGCCGTCTTCCTGCTGATCATCACCGCGAACCTCGCGGCACTGACGGGACCGTGGCTGGTAGGCGTCGGCATCGACAAGATCCCGGCGCTGGCCCGTACCCACGACGCCGTGCCGCTCGCCATCGTCATCGCCGCCTTCCTGGTGGCCGTGCTCGTCCAGGCGATCGCCACCAGGACGTTCATCAGCGGGATCGGCAAGCTCGGCGGCAGCGTCGTGCTGGAGCTGAGGCGCCGCCTCTTCGCGCACTTCCAGCGCCTCCCGGTCGCCTTTCACGAGAGCTACACATCCGGCCGGGTCATCTCCCGCCAGGTCTCCGACATTGACTCGATCTCCGACCTGTTCGAGGAGGGCCTGGACACGCTCGTCTCGGCCGTCTTCTCGCTGCTGCTCGTGGGCACCGGCATGCTGCTGCTCGACTGGCCGCTGGCCCTGGTCGTGATGACCGGCTTCGGGCCGCTGGCCTGGCTGTCCTCCTGGTTCCGGCGCGAGTCAGCGATCGCCTACCGCCGGACCAGGGACACGATCGCCCAGGTCATCGTGCAATTCGTGGAGACGTTCGGCGGGATCAGGGCGGTCCAGGCGTTCCGCAGGGAAAAGCGCAACCAGGAGATATTCAGCGCGCTCAACAAGGACTACGCCGACGCCACGCTGCGCTCGATGCGCCTGATCGCCATCTTCTTCCCTGGCGTGACGCTGGTCGGGAACCTGGCCATCGGCGCCGTGCTGCTGTATGGCGGGCTGCGGGTGATCGACCATCAGATGCAGATCGGCGTGCTCGTGACCTTCCTGCTCTACCTGCAGCGATTCTTCGACCCGCTGCAGGATCTTTCCCAGTTCTACAGCTCGTTCCAGTCGGCCGGGGCCGCGCTGGAGAAAGTATCCGGCGTGCTGGATGAGGCGCCGAAGGTGGCAGAGCCGGACGACCCCGTTTCGCTTAGTGCCCTGACTGCCCCGGCGCGCGGGGGCCGGGGAGTCCGGTTCGACGCAGTCCGGTTCGGCTACCGCGCCGCCGTGGTGCTGCCGGACCTGGACCTGGCCATCCCGGCCGGCCAGACGGTGGCCGTCGTCGGCGCTACCGGCGCGGGCAAGACCACCCTGGCCCGGTTGCTGGCCCGCTTCTACGACCCGGACGCAGGCCGGATCCTGCTGGACGGGATCGACGTGCGGCGGCTCTCCGAGCGCAGCCTGCGCAGCGAGGTCATCCTGATCACCCAGGAGAACTTCCTGTTCAGCGGGTCCATCGCGGACAGCATCGCGCTCGGTAAGCCGGGCGCCACCCAGGCCGAGATCGAGGCCGCCGCGGCCGCGATCGGCGCCGACGCCTTCATCCGGGCGCTGCCCGACGGCTACGCCGAGCAGGTCGGCAAGCGAGGCGGCAGGCTCTCGGCCGGCCAGCGGCAGCTCATCTCCTTTGCCCGCGCCTTCCTCGCGGCGCCCGCCGTACTGATCCTGGACGAGGCCACCTCGCTGCTGGACATCCCGAGCGAGCGGCTCGTGCAGGAGGCGCTGCAGACCATCCGCACCGGGCGGACCGCCGTCATCATCGCGCACCGGCTCTCGACCGTGGCCATCGCGGACCGGGTGCTGGTGATGGACGGCGGCCGGATCATCGAGGACGGGCCGCCCGGCCAGCTGATGGACTCCGGCGGCGAGTACTCGGCGCTGAATGCCAGCTGGCGGGCCAGCCTGGCCTGAGCCTCGCGGCCGCCGACCGGGATGCTCCGCCGGTTCGCTAAGCTGGCCCACGTGAAGAGGCGGAGCACAGTCAGCGGCGAAGCGGAATCAAGGCACCTGGCCGATGTCGCGCTGGCCGGCAACTTCGACGAGCTGCTGGCTACCGCGCGGGCGACCGAGCTGAGATACCGGCACGCGCAGGCGACGGCGGCGCCGGTCAGCGAGCAGTACCCGCTGGCGAAGGAACTCGACGCCGATCTCACCGCGGCCATGCGCGCCGCCTACGCCGCGCAGCGCGCCGAGATCGGCCCGCTCGGCTACGACGACCGGATCTACCGGCGGAAGGCCATGGCCAGGCCGGCCGTGCACCGCTGGACTGACGAGGCGGAGCGCCTGCTGACGATGCGTGAGACCTACCGCCTGACCGGCTTCCCGGCCCGCCTTGAGGTAGACGCGCTCGGCGTCCGGGTAGCCCGGATTCCGGCCGCCTGACGGCCGGCCGGACGCGCCCGCTCCCGGCAATCCCTGCGCACGGCGGCACCGAATAGTTAACGCTGAGTAGTCCACTGTGCATGGGCGGGGTTACGCCGGGTAGTGACCCGGTGCCACGCTGAACGCCACGGAAGCTCCAAATGGTGGTCAGGAAAACTGTCACATCAGGCCATGACGCCGGGTGCATGGCTGCTGGCAGAGTAGGGTGTGACCAAGACCACAACCAGCACTAACAACCACAACTAGGATCAACAGGAGTCACGCGGATGTGCCCGCACACGCCACTGTGTCCGGAGGCGAACGACCCGGACCGTGAGGCGGCCCGTACGATCATCAGCCACCCCGAGCAGGGCTGGAGCCTGCTGTGTAACGGGATCGTCGTCTTTGAGGACACCGGAGAGCTGCTGCCTGATGGCGACACCATCGCCCCGCACCGGCCGACCGACCTGACCGCAAAGCCCTATCTCTCCCCCAGCGGGCAGCGGAGGGCCGAGTCCAGCCATTCGCCCGCTGCCTAGCCCTCGGCGAGCTGCAGGAGCTCGCGCAACCAGGACGTCACAGCGCCAGTCATAACGTCGGCGCTCCCGGCCAGGGTATGTGTCTCGCCGGGCAGCGTCACGACGCGGCGCGCTCCCGCCGGCCCCGGTATGCCGAATGGGTCGCGGCTGCCGTTGATCACCAGCACGTCCGTGCCGGCCGCGTCCAGCTCGGCCAGGCGGGATCGTTCCGGCCTGCCGGGCGGGTGCAGCGGGAAGGCCAGCGCGATCACGCCGCGCGCGCCCGCAGGCTGAGCAGTGCGGCAGGCGAGCCGGGCGCCGTTGCTCCGGCCTCCCTGGATCAGCGGCAGGCCGGGGTACTCACCGCGCAGCGCGCTGATGATCTCAAGCCAGGCGGTGTCCTGCCGCCCGGCTGACCCCGGAGCCCGGGCACCGCGCAGCTGATACGGCTGCAGGACCCTGGCCACGGCGCCGCCCAGCGCCAGCGCCGACGCCCGCACTGCCAGCAGGTCCTTCGTGGCCACCCCGCCGCCCGCGCCGTGCGTCAGCACCGCCAGGAATGCCGGCGCGGCGGCATCGTCTAGCTCCGCCAGGGCCGGGCCGCCCGGGGTGATGATCTCCAGGGTCCGCGCGCCGGCGGCCGTCTGCGCAGTCTCCACGCCAGCAGCGTATTGGGCAGGCGCGCCGCCTGTCGCTCGCGTCGGCCGGGCGAATGCCGGCGGCTCCGCCGCCCCGGCCGCCGCGTGCCCGGTAGCGGGAGCTGACGGCCGCCAGCGGCACCGGGCGGCCCGGGCGGCCCGGGCGGAAGCGACCCGGCTCGTCAGTCGAACACCTTCTCCATGTCCCGGACCCGCTCAGGATGTCGGCGCAGCAGGAACAGCCTTCTCGGCCAGGCGCCGGCAGCGCCGTCACGCTAGCTGGCCATGGCGGCTTCACGAGCTCGCCACTGGCTGACCGGGCCGCCCGCCAGCGGCAGCCGGATCAGGAACTCGCAGCCGATACCGACATTGCGGACGGCGATCTGCCCGCTGTGCGCCTCGATGATGCCCCGGGCGATGCTCAGGCCCAGGCCCGCGCCCTCGGTGGGGCCTGGCGTGCGCGCCTCCTCGCCCCGGAAGCCGACGTTGAAGACCCTCGGCAGTTGCCCGGCGGGGATCCCGCCACAGCAGTCGGACACGCTGACGCTGCCCATGCCCCCTTCCTCATGGCCGAATACGACGACGGCACCCTCCGATGGCGTGTGCCGGATCGCATTGACCACGAGATTGCGCAGCGCCCGGCCGATCTCGGTGGTATCCGCCAGCACCGGCGGCCCGCCCGCCCAGGATCCGCGCAGCTGCACTCGCTTGGCCCTGGCCAGCGGTTCCGCGCTGGTGAGCGCATCGCCGATCAGCTCGCCGAGCCCGACCGGCCTCGGGCTCAGCCGGAGCGCTCCCGCGTGAATGCGGGACAGCTCAAACAGGTCATCGATCATCACCGTGAGCCGGGCGGTCTCCTTGCGGATCTGGGTGTGATACCGGTCGACTGTCGGCTGGTCCGCGACCACTCCGTCCTCCAGCGCCTCAGCCATGGCCCGCAGGCCCGCCAGCGGGGTCCGCAGGTCGTGGCTGACCCAGGCGACCAGCTCCCGGCGGCTGGCCTCGAGGGCCCGCTCCCGGTCCCTGGCCTCGGCCAGCCTGCTGTGCGCCGTGGCGAGCGCGTCGGACAGGCCCGCCAGCTCGGCCGGCAGCACGGCGGCCGGCGGCCGGTAGGCCCCGGTGCGGCCCACCTCCTGCACGGCATCCAGCAGCAGGCGGCTGGCCGCTGACACGCGGCGGCCGACCAGGAGCGAGACGGCGAAGCCCGCGATGCCCGCGATGACGACGACCGTCATCACCACGCTGAGATCACTCTGGGAGATGAACATCTCCCTGGCGATGACCACGACGCCGGCCAGCGTCGCGGCGATCGTGACGGCCGAGACAACGGCCAGGATCGCGCCGACCGAGCGGGCCGCGAGCAGCCGCAGGGCCAGCAGCCCGACCAGCGATACCGCCACCGCGATCGCGGCAACGGTGTAGCTGAACATCCACAGATTCGACGCCGAGATCATGACTCTCCCGGTTCATACCGGTAGCCGACGCCCCAGACCGTGGCGATCCGACGTGGCTGAGCCGGATCGGCCTCGAGTTTCTCCCGGAGCCTGCGCACGTGCACAGTGACGGTCGAGGTGTCGCCGAACGACCAGTTCCACACCTGATCCAGCAGTTCCTCGCGGGTGAATGCCTGGCGCGGGTGACGCATCAGGAATACCAGCAGGTCATATTCGCGGGCGGTCAGGGCCACCAGCTCAGCCTTGAGCCGGGCCTCGTGGGCGCCGAGGTCAACCGCGAGGTCGCCGTCGCCCAGCACGCCGAGGGAGGGGACCCCCTGCAGCCCGGTGCCCCTGGCCCGGCGCAGCACGGACCTGACCCGCATGGTGAGCTCGCGCGGGCTGAACGGCTTCGTCACGTAGTCATCGGCGCCGGTCTCGAAGCCCACGACCCGGTCGGTTTCCTCGCCCAGGGCGGTGAGCATCACGACCGGGATCGGCCAGTGCTCGCGCAGCCGCCTGCATACTTCCAGGCCGCTCATGCCCGGCAGCATCAGGTCGAGTATCACCAGGTCCGGCGGCTCTTCCGCGATCCGGCGCAGCGCCGCGTAGCCGTCGTGCGCGCAGACGACCTGATGACCGTCCCGGCACAGGTACCGGCCGACCACGTCGGCCAGGGTCTCGTCATCATCCACGACCATGATCCGGCCGGGCGGATCCAGGTTACTGAGCATCGGGGTCCCTCACTATCCCGTCCCCTCGGCCGCCAGTCACTTCACGCGCACAGTCGCCACGGTAACCGGATCACCCAGCATTGCCGGCTCTCACGGAATACGTCACGGATTCGTAAGGTTCGGCGCCGGCCGAAGGGCCGGCGGTCCTGCGTGCAGACACCGGGGCGGCCGGGCTCGATGTCCCGGCCGCCCCGCGTGGCCCGCCCTTTACCAGGGTCCGCCCGGCGGCGCGCTGCTGCCGCTGGGAGCTGGCGCCGGAGCCGGGGACGACGGCATGGAGCTCGGCATCGAGCTCGGCATCGAGCTCGGCATCGAGCTCGGCATGGCGCTCGGCATCGAGCTGGGCATCATGCTCGGAGTGCTGCTCGGCATCATGCCCGGCATCGCGGACTGAGTCGGCATCATCGGGGCCATCGGCGCCGTGTGACGGCCGGCGGCCCAGAGCAGGCCGTCGGTGTTCCCGGCGGCGTCGGTGTAGAAGCCGACGAGGTCACCCGCGTCGTTCACGCCGTTGATCGTGGTGGCGCCCAGGCCGGCCGGATCGCTCACGGTCCTGAACCCGGTGCGCCGGGTCCAGGTGAAGCCGTACGTCTTGGCGCTGGAGCCGCTTCCGGTCGCGTACGTGCCGACGACCTCGCGCTCGTCGTTGACGCCGAAGGCCTGGGTCATCGCGGCGCCGGGATAGGCCAGCGTGTAGAAGTGGCGGCCGGCCATCAGGAAGCCGTCGGTCGTCCCGCCGGCGGCGGCGTAGAAGCCGGCCACGTCATCGCTGTTGTTGATCGCCGCGGCGGTCAGGCTCGGGCCCTTCAGGCCGGCCGGCATGCCGGGCACCAGCACCCGGCTGAACTGCCCGGTCCTGATGTCGTACAGGTAGCCGCGGTTGTTGCCCTGGTCGTTGGTGTAGAACCCGACGGCGATGTCGCGGTCATTGATCCCGAGCAGCTGGTCGACCGGCGGCTTGGCCGGGACGTTCGTGGGGAAGTCCACCCGGTGGAATCTGCCGTGCACCGCGTAGAAGCCGAAGTTGTTGTTCATCATGCTGGCCTTGTTCTGCGTCGAGAAGAACCCGACCGTCACGCCCAGGTCATTAAGGCCGGTCACCTGGGTCTGCCTCGCGCCGGGAACATTCTCGTTCACGTACGCGGAGCCGCGACCCGAGAGAACCAGCAGGTAGCCCTTATTGGGGTGCCCCTTCGCTCCCGAGCCGAGATAACCGGCGATCTCGCCGCGGTTATTGATGCCCAGCAGCTGATTGAACGTGGGGTCATTCTGATTGTCCAGCGTGCTGAATGACCAGTGCCGGGCGGAACGCCAGCCGGATCCGTGGTGCATCATGGAATCAGACGACAGGCTGATCTTCGCCGAGCTGCCGGGAGCCAGCGCGCTGTACAGCACCCCTCCCGCGACCAGGCCACTTACGCCAAGCGCCACCGCCTTGATCGTCCGGCTCGTCCGGGGCACGCGCCAGATCGCGCCGGGCCTTCCGTGACTCGTTCTCATTAAGATTCCCTTCCCATGCATCTGATTCCTGGCTTTCGGATCGCTCCTCAAGCCGGCCTCACAACCGCGGCTAGGGTTCACCCGCTCCCCGCTACGGCACACAGCCGTCGCGGCGATTCAGGTCAATGTGCGGAACTGATCGCGTTAATGACGCTAGCGGCCCGGAGCGGCTATTTAGCACCACTTCGGGCTCGGGTCAGAGGATCGTAATATCTGGCCCGCCGACCTGGCTCAGGTGGCAGCGGCGCACGGCATGACAACGGCCGCAGCCGCGGACTACCCGAGGACATCGGGCGGCCAGCGGCTGCGGCGGTGATCCGGCGCGGCCTGTCCGGGCTGCCGCCCCGGCCGTGCCTCCCGCCGCCAGGGCGGGAGGCACGGTCCGGGACGGCCCGCAGGCTCCTGGCGGCTACATCCCTGACGGGTTGTTGCGCCGCCAGTGCCGCCGTCCGGCCGGCCCCGTGGGCGAGGGCGACGGGCTGGCGGCAGGATCGGTCGCCTTCTGCTGCACGGTGCTGAACGTCGCGGCCGTCGCGGCGCCCGCCGCGTTGAGGGTGACGCTCACCGAGTTGGTCAGCCCGTAGGACTGGCAGCCGAGGTTGACGAAGGACATGCTCAGCCGGTTCGCCATGAAGGTGAGCAGGTTGTCGCCGACTGCCGGGACCGGCGAGCTGTCGGTCGCCAGCAGGGCCTGGTTGGCGCTCAGGAAGGGCGTCTGGATGTTGACCATGTTCTGGCAGAACACGGCCGGGCCGTCAGCGGCATTGTTCGCCGCCGAGATGGCCGGCTGGCCGATCTCGGACCGGTACAGGTTGGTCTTCGCGGCACTGAAGGCGTTGCTGACCAGGACCATCTCGTCGTTCTCCGGGATCAGCGCGACCGGCGCGGCCTGGCTGGCGGCCGCCGACAGCTCGTCCAGCGCCTGCGAGGTGCCGGGCGCTCCGCCCTGCGACAGGTCCGGGGCCTGGAACGGCGTGCAGCCGAGCGTCGGGTCGATGAACGCGGTCAGTAGCTTGTTGTCACTGCCGTTGACAATGCCGGTCGCGCCCGGCAGCGCCGCGGTGTTGGCCGCGTTGTCCTGCGCGGTCCCCCCGGTCGAGGTCAGCAGGTAGTCGGTGGTCACGTTGTCGCTCGGGTCCTGGTCGACCAGGTTGAAGTTGCGCGTCGTCGGGCACGCCTGGCCGTTCTTCGGCGAGATGCCGGCCGACGGCACGACCAGCCTGCCCTCCGCCTCGGCCCGGAACGCGGCCCGGAAGAAGCGCCGGCCGTTGCAGAACGAGACCTGGCCGAAGATCGACCCGTTCAGGCCGTTGACGCAGCGGCCCTGCTGCAGGGCGTCCGGCGTGGCGCCCACCTGCGTGAGGTTGGTGCCGTTGAAGCCGACATCGATCGTCACGATCGCGCCGGCCGGAAGCGCGGGCACCACGGGCGGCGCCGCCGGCATCGTGCCCTGCGTGATCACGAGCGGCTCATACACCGACAGTGCTCCGGTGGCCGGATCCAGGATCGTCGCCTGGACGAAGGCGCCGAGGTTGACCGAGTTGGCCTCGGTGCAGCCGGATGCGGCCGGGCTCTCGCCGTCAGGCCCGGTCAGCTGCCAGGGAGTCGCCAGCCCGGCCGCGCTCAGCGGGTTCGCCGGCACGATGATGTCGCAGTTCTGATTCGCGGCCGTGACCGGGGCAGGCGCTGTTGCGGTGGCGGACGGGCAGGGCGTCGCTGACGCGCTGCCGGCCGGCGTCGCCGTGGCGGTCGGCGCCGTTGCGGTCGGCTTCGCGGTGGGATCGGTCGTGGTGGTGGCCGTGGGCGCCGCGGTGGCGGAGGTCACCGGCGTGGCCGTCGCGGTCGCGGCCGGCGCGCTCTGCGTCTGCATCGCTGGCGCGCTGGCGACCGGCGAGCTGGCGCCGGCGGCCGCGGCCGGGGCCGCACCCGGCACGGGGGCGCCCGATGCGGCGCCGGCCGGGTCCGGTGCGGTGGGAGCGGCGGCGCTGCCAGCCGGCGCCGCGGTCGCGCTCGCCGACCCGGTCGTGGCCGGCGTGGTGCAGCTGCTGGCCAGGTTCGCTGTATTCCTCGAGGTGCCGATCCCGGAATGCGTGACGATCAGGATCGCCATTCCCGCACCGAGGACGCACGCCATGAGAACGGCCATCACGGCAAGTCGTGCCCGTGGCCGCTCCTGGAATCCTCCATAAGTGCGAGCAATACTTTTCCGATAGGACCTAGCGACTCGCCGATAAGACATAACAGCAGCTCTCTTTCGGGGAACGCTCCCAGTGGGTCAGGGTAGACCCGGATATCTGCCAGTGATACCGAATCGATATAATCGTCGATTTTTCCGTTTTGCCCGGTTCATTCTCAGTGCATTACTGCCAGCCAGCGCAGTTATGCGGACCGTAGTATGGCCAGTAAGAAGGCCATCCCTGGACGTCATGAAAGCCCATCCGCGAGCGCCTGATCATTTGCGCGGCCAGCGGCCCGGCCAGGAGAACCGGGCGCGCCGACATGACTTCTCTAGCAGACCGGGAGTGACGCGCAAAGCCGGAGCGGGCACCGGTCATACTTCGGTAATAAGTTGGCCTGAGTCCTCGACCTCGGCCTTTTAGGCCGCGCGAGGCCGCTTCGCGGCGGGGCCAGGGCGGCGGCCCGCGCAGGCATGCGGTGGGGGCAGGCAGGCTTCCCCGGCCCTGGCGGGGCGGCCGGGCCGGGGAAGCTTCCCGATCTCGCCGCGACCGCGATCTGACTGGCCGCCGCTGGCACTGCGGCACCCCATCCTCCGGGCGGGCCGGCCCGGCCGGGCGGTCATCGCTCGTCCCGCCATGGGCACGCCCCGGCGGCCCGTTGTTCGCCGCCCTTCCCGCCAGGAATCCGCACTATTGCCAGCTCAGGGCCGGGCAACGGGCGGGCGCAGCCAGCCGCCGCGGCCGCTGCGGGCCCGGCCAGCGCCCGTGGGCGGCGGCCCGCCAGCGCCCGTGGGCGGCGTCCGGCCAGCGCCATGCCACGGCGCGAGGGCGCGCCGTGGCAGCCCGGCCGGGGGCATCGCAGCCGCTCCGGGCGGGCGGTCATCGAGCCACTCAAGGCACCCGCGCCGGGGTAACCCAGGTCGTCCCCGGACGGGCCGCTGACGTGGGCAAACAGTGGCCTAAGCCGATTATCCGGCGTTTCGCCCGCAGCCAGGAATCGATCGCGCTAGCATCAATTGTTACCGGGCCGAGATCACCGCCGTTACCAGTTAGAGATGGGCGCGGCCCGGCGGCGGCTACGCTGCCTGCGCGCGACGAGATGTCAGCCAGCTGGCTGATGTCTGTGTGGGGAGAATGGTTTCACTGGAGAAAAGGATGTCAGCCAGGCGCGGTCAGCGGTACGTGAGCCCGGTCGGACACGTGAGCCCGGCACGGCGTTCCCGTGCCGCTTCCGTTGCCATGGTGCTGGCGCTCATTCTCCTGTCCTCCGCCGTGCTGCCGCTTTTCAGCGATGCCGGCACTGGCCATGCAAAGTCCATTGCCGCGGCGATGCAGAAGTTCCTGCTTTTTTACTCCGGCGTCTTCGCGCTTATCGCGCTGACGGCCGCGGTCGGCGCGGGCCTGCTGGCAACCGACCGCCTTGTCATGTCACCGGGGCACCGGGTTGTCACGCAAGCCGTCCATCATGCTTTGTCACTAGTCGCGCTGGCCGCGCTGGCCAACCACATAACGCTCGAGATAATCGCGCAGCGGACGCAGCTCATCGACGCGTTCGTGCCGTTCGTGGCCCATCGCAGGATGCTCTACATGGGCCTGGGCACGCTTGCCTCCGACCTTTTCGTGGTCATCATCGTCACCGGGCTGCTGCGCCGCCGGTTCGCCACCCGTCCCTCCTGGGTCTGGCGCGGCCTGCACGCAACGGCTTACGTCCTCTGGCCGATGTCGATCGTGCACGGGCTGCAAGCCGGGCGGACGGCCAAGCCCTACGTGGACTGGAGCTACGGCGGCTGCCTCGCGCTGGTCGCGCTGGCGCTGACCATCCGGTACGTCGCGACGATCCGCGGACGGCACATGACCGCCCCGCCGCTGCCCGGACCCGCCCCGAACTCGATGCACGCGGCGGCGATGGCCAGCGGCCAGTTCGGCGTCCAGGCCGCACCCGCATGGACGGGCTCACTCGGCCCCGCCTCGCCGCAGCGGCCGGCCCCGCGAGCGCTCACGGCGGCGCCGGAACAACCGCCGTGGACCCAGCCCCGGCGCGGCCAGGACGACCAGGACATCGCCGACTACCTGTCCGGCCTCTCCACGTTCCCCGGCAGCCGCGGCTACGGCCCAGGCCTGCCCACATTCCCGGCTCAGGACCGGACATGACCGCTGTGCCGCAAATCCTGCGGATCGGCCAGGCACGCCTGACCGCCGGCCTGGACCGGCTGCAGCGCATCGACCTGGCCGGACATCAGGCGATCTTCGGTCCCACGCCGACCCTGACCATCACCGAGCTGATCAAGCTGGCTGACCAGGTCGACCTGCGCGGCCGGGGCGGCGCCGCGTTCCCGGTCGCCCGCAAGCTCCAGGCCGTCGCGCGGACCGCGCACGCGCGCAAGTGCCGCACGATGGTCGTCGTCAACGCCACCGAGGGTGAGCCGGGCAGCGCCAAGGACAAGATGCTGCTGCTGAGGTCGCCGTACCTGGTGCTCGCCGGAGCTCAGCTGGTCGCAAGGGCGCTGCGCGCCAAGCAGGTGGTGGTCGCGGTGGCGGGCGACGGCCCGCATGTCCGCTCGCTTTCCGAGGCGGTCAACGCTGACCCGGAGAGCCGGCGCCTGGTCATCGTGGTGTCCGTGCCGGACCGGTTCGTGTCCGGCGAGGGCGGCGCCCTGGTGAACGCGATCAACGGCAAGGCAGCCCTCCCCCCCGGCCGCAAGACCAGGGCCAGCGATCGCGGGGTGGACGGCCTTCCCACCCTGCTCTCCAATGCGGAGACGTTCGCGCAGCTGGCCGTGCTGGCGCTGTCCGGGCCGGCTGGATATGCCTCGGCCGGGGCGGCAGACGAGCCCGGAACCGTGCTGCTCACGGTCGGGGGGTCGGTCAGCCGGCCAGCGGTGGTCGAGGTCCCGACCGGCGTGCCGCTGGGCGAGGTACTCGACCTCTGCGGGGCCGAGCCAGCCGAAGGCGTCCTGATGGGCGGCTACCACGGCATGTGGCTGGGCAGCCAGGCGGCCTATGACGTCCCGGTCAGCCGGGCCGGCCTGATCGCGGCCGGCGGCACCCTGGGCGCCGGCATCGTGCTGCCGCTCGGCCAGCGGACCTGCGCGCTGGGCGAGGTAGCACGGGTCGCCGGCTACCTGGCCAAGGAGTCCTCGGGCCAGTGCGGGCCGTGCATGCTCGGCTTGCCGGCCATCGCCCGCGCGCTGGCGGCTCTCGCCAATGGCTCGGGCGGGGTGGATGCGCTCGACACGGCCCGCCGCGCGGCCGCCGCCGTCCGCGGCCGGGGCGCCTGCGCCCACCCGGACGGCGCTTTCAGGTTTGTCGTCTCGGCACTCGACGTGTTCACCGACGACCTGGCGGCGCACCTGTTCCGCGGTGCCTGCGGGCGTCCCGTCCGCGGCATCCTCCCGCTGACCCGGGAGGAGAGCGACGCGCACCTCGCCGTGGACTGGACGCGCTGCCAGGGGCACGGGCTCTGCGCGCACCTGGTTCCAGAAGCTCATCCAGCTCGACCGCAGCGGCTACCCGGAGTTCCTCGACATGCCCGTGCCGCCCTGGCTCGCGGGCGCGGCCGATCAGGCCGTCGCGAAGTGCCCGTCGCTGGCGCTGCGGCTCGTCCGGCCGCCGCCACTGCCGGCCGCTACCGCTGCGGCGGCCGGCCCGGCGGCCCTGGGCTCGGGCAGCGGGCAGCCCGGCGGAAAGCGCGGCCACAGCACGGAGGACCTGATCGTCACGGAGTCGTGGATCGCCGAGATCAGCGGCAGCCGCGAGTTCTCCGGCGAGACCAGCTGACTGGCCCTGGACCTGACGGCGGTCAGACGCCGAGCAGTTTCTTGAGGTACTGGCCGGTGTAGCTGTCGTCGGTGGCGGCGATTTGCTCGGGGGTGCCGGTGGCGATGATGGTGCCGCCGCGGGAGCCGCCGTCGGGGCCGAGGTCGATGACCCAGTCGGCGGTCTTGATGACGTTGAGGTTGTGCTCGATGACGATGACGGTGTTGCCGGCGTCGGTGAGGCGGTTCAGGACGCCGAGGAGCTTGCGGATGTCGTCGAAGTGCAGGCCGGTGGTGGGCTCGTCGAGGACGTAGATGGTGCGGCCGGCGGAGCGGCGCTGCAGCTCGGCGGCGAGCTTGACCCGCTGGGCCTCGCCGCCGGACAGGGTGGGGGCGCTCTGGCCGAGGCGGACGTAGCCCAGGCCGACGTTGACCAGGGTCTGCAGGTGCCGGTGGATGGCGGGGATGGGCCGGAAGAACCCGGCGGCTTCCTCGATGGGCATGGCGAGCACGTCGGCGATTGTCTTGCCCTTGTAGCGGACCTGCAGGGTGTCGGTGTTGTACCGGGCGCCGTGGCAGACCTCGCAGGGCACGTACACATCCGGCAGGAACTGCATCTCGATCTTGATGGTGCCGTCGCCGGCGCAGGCCTCGCACCGGCCGCCCCGGACGTTGAAGGAGAACCGGCCCGGCAGGTAGCCGCGGACCCTGGCCTCGGTGGTCTGCGCGAACAGCTTCCGGACGTGGTCGAATACCCCGGTGTAGGTGGCCGGGTTCGACCGCGGGGTGCGGCCGATCGGCCCCTGGTCCACGTGCACCACCTTGTCCAGGTGCTGCATCCCGCTCACCCGGGTGTGCTTACCGGGCACGATCCGCGCGCCATTCAGCTCCCGCGCCAGCGCCGCGTACAGGATGTCATTGACCAGCGTCGACTTCCCCGACCCCGACACCCCCGTCACCGCGATGAAGCAGCCCAGCGGGAACGCCGCATCCACGTCCCGCAGGTTGTGCTCCGCCGCCCCCTTCACCACCACCTCCCGGCCGCGAGACCGCCGGCGCCGCCGGGCCGGCACCGGGATCGACTCCCGCCCGGTCAGGTACGCCCCGGTCAGCGACTCCTGGCTGGCCAGCAGCTCCCGCACCGGCCCGGACACCACGATCCGCCCGCCATGCTCCCCCGCCCCCGGCCCGATATCCACCACCCAGTCGGCGGCGCGGATCGTGTCCTCGTCATGCTCCACCACGATCAGCGTGTTGCCCAGGTCCCGCAGCCGCAGCAGCGTCTCCAGCAGCCGGTGATTGTCCCGCTGATGCAGCCCGATCGACGGCTCATCCAGCACGTACAGCACCCCCACCAGGCCCGACCCGATCTGCGTCGCCAGCCGGATCCGCTGCGCCTCACCCCCGGCCAGCGTCGCCGCCGGCCGATCCAGCGACAGGTAATCCAGGCCGACGTCGAGCAGGAACCCCAGCCGCGCGTTGACCTCCTTGAGGATCCGGCCGGCAATCTGCCAGTCCCGGTCGGACAGCTCCAGCGAGAGCAGCAGCTTGGCCAGCTCGCCGATCGGCAGCGCGCAGTAGTCGCTGATGGACCGGCCGTCCACCGTGACCGCCAGCGAAACGGGCTTCAGGCGCGCGCCGTGGCACGCCGGGCAGGGCACCTCGCGCATGAACCCGGCAAAGCGCTCCCGGCTCGAGTCGCTCTCCGCCTCGGCGTGCCGCCGCTCGATGTAAGGGATAGCGCCCTCGAAGCTGGTGTAGTACGAGCGCTCGCGCCCGTACCGGTTCTTGTACCGGACGTGGACCTGCTGGTCATGCCCGTGCAGCAGGGCGTGCTGCGCGGCGGCCGGGAGCCGGGACCACGGGGTGTCGATGCTGAAGCCCAGGGCGCTGCCGAGGGCCTCGATCAGCCGGGTGAAGTAATCGCTGACATGGCCGCCGGCCCAGGCCGCGATCGCGCCGCCGGCCAGCGTCCGGGACGGGTCGGCGACCACCAGCTCGGGATCGACCTCCATCTTCGTGCCCAGCCCGGTGCAGTCCGGGCACGCTCCCCACGGCGAGTTGAACGAGAACGACCGGGGCTCCAGCTCATCGAACGACAGATCGTCATACAGGCACGCCAGATGCTCCGAGAACATCCGCTCCCGGCCCGGATCCCCCTCCGGCAGATCCACCAGCTCCAGCACCACCACCCCGCCCGACAGGCCCAGCGCCGTCTCCACCGAGTCCGTCAGCCGCCGCCGCGCCGACTCCGCCACCGCCAGCCGGTCCACCACCACCTCAATGTCATGCTTCTCGTACTTGCGCAGCGCCGGCACCCCCCCGCCCTGCGCACCATCCAGCCGCACCACCACCCCGTCCACCCGCGCCCGCGAGAACCCCTTCACCTGCAGCTCCCGCAGCAGCTCCCCGTACTCCCCCTTCCGCCCCCGGATCACCGGCGCCAGCACCTGAAACCGCGTCCCCTCCCCCAGCTCCAGCACCCGGTCCACGATCTGCTGCGGACTCTGCCGCGCGATCACCCGCCCGCACACCGGGCAATGCGGCCGCCCCGCCCGCGCGAACAGCAGCCGCAGATAGTCATACACCTCCGTGATCGTCCCCACCGTCGACCGCGGATTCCGCCCCGCCGCCTTCTGATCAATCGACACCGCCGGCGACAGCCCGTCAATAAAATCCACATCCGGCTTATCCATCTGCCCCAGGAACTGCCGCGCATACGCCGACAGCGACTCCACATACCGCCGCTGCCCCTCCGCGAAAATCGTGTCAAACGCCAGACTCGACTTCCCCGACCCCGACAGCCCCGTAAAAACCACCAGCGCATCCCGCGGCAGATCCAGCGAGACATCCTTCAGGTTATGCTCGCGCGCACCACGCACAACAAGACGATCAGCCACTTTGCGCTCAGTTCTCCTGGTATGTCGAGGGCACGTTGCAGTCAGGACAGCGCGACGTCATGGTATCCGGGGGGTCTGACAGAACGCCCCGCGTTCTGCCGCGAGGATGCGCGCCCAGGTCACGGGGCTGGCCATCATCCCGGCAGCAGCGCCCGGCGGCATGGCGGCATAACGCGGCCGAGAGCCCGCTCATTCCGGCGCTGCGCGCAGCCGCTCGCACTGGGCACGGATGACCGGCGGCCGTGCGGGTCGTGGCCGGCTTCCGGGCGGGTGCCGCGGTCCGCCAAGATGGTCCCAGTCAGCCGCACGGGCAACGGCGGCGCCATGCCTGCCCCCTGCCTGGCCCGCCACCTGGCAACCCGGCCTGGCGGCCCCGGCCCGGCAGCCCCCCGGACGGCTGACCCGACCATCGGGGCCAGGCCCGCCCCCGACCCGAACCATAGGAGCAACGTGACCCACCCCACCGTCAGCCACCACATCGCGAGCGATCCCGGCGAACTGCTCGGCCGGGTGGACGGTGCTACCGACCGGTTGCTCGCCACCGCTGCCGAACTAGACGACGAGCATGTCCGGCGCCCGTCGCTGCTGCCCGGCTGGAGCCGCGGCCATGTGCTCACGCACCTCGCGAGGAACGCCGACGGCCTGCGCAACTTGCTGGTGTGGGCCCGCACCCGGACCGAGACGCCGATGTACGTGAGCCAGCAGGCCCGCGCCGACGCGATCGATGCGGGCTCTGGCCGGCCAGCCGCCGTGCTGCTCGAGGACGTGCGCGAGTCGGCCGCCAGGTTCGCGGCCGAGGCCCGCCTGCTCCGGCCGCAGGACTGGCAGGTCACCGTCGGCGGCAGCAGGCGCACGCACCCTGCCTGGTACACGCTGTGGCGGCGGCTGTCCGAGACCGAGATCCACCATGTGGACCTGGAGGCCGGCTACGGCCCCGCGGACTGGCCGCCCGCCTTCGTGGCCGACTGCCTGCCCGTGGTGGTCGGCGACCTGACCGGCCGCGACGACACCCCCACGGTGCTGCTGCGGGACAGCGACACGGGGCTGGACTACCGGATCGGGCTGGCCAGCCTGATCCCGGACCCCGAGCCGCCGGGTGCGGTCACGGTGACCGGCCCCGGCTGTGAGATCCTGGCCTGGCTGACCGGCCGGAACCAGGGCGCGAGCCTGGCTGCTGACCCGGCTGCACCGCTGCCAGCCATCCCGGCGTGGTAGCTGGTGTCTTGCCGCCGTCATCGCCACCAGGCCGGTTCCGCGCCCAGTCCCCCGCGCCCAGTCCTCCGCCGGCAGTCCCCCGCCGGCAGTCCCCCGCGCCCAGTCCCCGCCGGCAGTCCCCACGGCTAGACCCCCGCTGCTAGTCCGGGCCCCGGCGCCAGGTCCGCCCAGCCCCAGAGTGAGATGAGGAGTGCATGAGCTACACCGGAGACGTCAGCGTCGGCGGCCCCGCCCAGACCAGGCAACTGCCGGGCCTCACGATCACCAAGGTGGCGGTGGGCCCGATGGACAACAATGCCTACCTGCTGCGCGACACCGGGACCGGCGAGCTCGCCCTGATCGACGCGGCGAACGACGCGCGCACCCTGCTGGACCTGATCGCCGGGGCGCCCCTGGCCACCATCATCACGACGCACCAGCATCACGATCACTGGGCGGCGCTGCGGGAGGTGCAGCAGGCCACCGGCGCCGCGACCGTCGCGCATGCGGCCGACGCCGGCGGGCTCCCCATCCCGGTCAGCCGGACCGTCGGGCACGGCGACACGATCGGGGTGGGCGACGCGCGGCTGTCGGTGATCCACCTGCGCGGCCACACGCCCGGCAGCATCGCGCTCTGCTATGACGCGGGGGGCGACCTGGCTGACCGGCCGCAGCTGTTTACCGGCGACTCGCTGTTCCCCGGCGGCCCCGGCAACACCGGCCAGGATCCGCGGCGATTCGGCCAGCTCATGGACGACCTGGAGGAACGGGTCTTCGGCCCGCTGCCGGACGGCACCTGGGTCTATCCCGGCCATGGCGCGGACACCACGCTCGGCGCGGAGCGCCCGCACCTGCCGGAGTGGCGGGCCCGCGGCTGGTGACCGCCGGCCCCGTCGTGGTGCCGGATTGCGGCGCATACTGGGATACCGATCGCCGCGTCGTGACGAAGGAGAGCGCTCATGCCGATCGACCCGAAGACCACCGCCCTAGTGCTGATCGAGTACCAGAACGACTTCACCTCCGACGGCGGCGTGCTGCACGCGGCGGTCGCGGAGGTCATGGAGAAGACCGGCATGCTGGACAACACCCGGCGGGTGGCGGAGAAGGCCAGGGCAGCCGGGGCCACCATCATGCACGCGCCGATCACCTTCGCGGCCGGCTACAACGAGATCAGCTCGCACCCGTACGGCATCCTCAAGGGCGTCGTCGACGGCAACGCCTTCGTCAAGGACAGCTGGGGCGCGGCCATCGCGGATGCCCTCGCCCCGCGGCCCGGCGACATCGTCGTCGAGGGCAAGCGCGGCCTGGACACGTTCGCCAGCACCAACCTCGGCTTCATCCTGCGCAGCAAGGGCATCACCACGCTGGTGCTCGGCGGCTTCCTGACCAACTGCTGCGTCGAGTCGACCATGCGCACCGGCTACGAGCACGGCTATCAGGTCATCACGCTGAGCGACTGCGTGGCCGCGACGTCGGTCGAGGAGCACGATAACGCGCTGCGCTACGACTACCCGATGTTCTCCGAGCCGATGACGTCGGCTGAGTTCCTCGCCGCCCTCGGCTGACCGGCGGCGCCGGGCACACCGCAGATGAGGACGCATGCCGACGTCGTCGTGGTGGGCGCGGGCCTGCTGGGCCTGGCCGCCGCACGGGCGCTGGCCCGGCGCGGCCGGGAGGTGGTCGTGCTCGAGCAGGCGGAGATCGGGCACGAGGGCGCGGGATCGAAGGGCAGCTGCCGCATTTTCCGGCTTGGCTACGCCGATCCCGGCTATGTCGAAGCCGCGCGTCTGGCCCGCGAACTCTGGCATTCGCTCGAAACGGAAGCCTCCACCCGCATCCTGCACCCGACGCCGCAGCTGACCTTCGGGCCGGACCTGACGGCGGTGCACGAGGCGATGCTGCTCGCCGGCGCTCCGTGCGAGCTGGTGCCGGCCAGCGAGGCCGCGAGGATGTTCCCGGCCGTCGCCGCTAACGGGCCAGCGCTGCTGGAGCCGCAGTCCTGCGTGATCGCGGCGGACCGGGCGCTGGCGGCGCTCGCCGCGCCGATCCCGGACATCGGCACCGCCCCGCAGGTCAGGACGGGCGTGCGGGTGACCGGGGTGGCCGACGACGGCCGACTGGTCACCGTGCACACGAGCCAGGGCCCGCTGGCGGCCAGCACCGCGGTCGTCTGCGCCGGGCCCTGGTCGGGCCAGCTGCTGGCCGGCCTGGACGTCAGCCTGCCCGCCGCGCCAACCCTGGAGCAGGTGGCCTACCTGGATCTCGGCGGGACGGCGGCCGGCCAGACAGCCGCTGACGGGACGCCGCCTGCCGGGACGCCGCCTGCCGGGACGCCGCCGGATGGGATGCCGATCTTCATCCGGCACGGTGACCCGTCGCCGTACGGGCTGCCCGTTCCCGGCACGTCCCTGTACAAGATCGGCATCCATGCGAGCGGGCCGCCGGCCGACCCCGACGGCCAGGACCAGTCCGCCGACCAGGAACTCAGCGCACGGCTGGCGGCAGTGGCCCGGCAGTACCTGCCCGGTCTGGACCCGCGCCCGGTCCGCACCGAGCGGTGCGTCTACGACAACACGCCGGACGAGGATTTCGTCATCGACCGGATCGGGAACGTGGTCATCGGCTGCGGCACCTCCGGGCACGGGTTCAAGTTCGGGCCGCTCATCGGCGAGTGGCTGGCTGACCTCGCCGCTGCCGGCGCTCGCCCGGGCCACGCCGGCCCGGGCCACACCGGCCCGGGCGGCACCGGCCCGGGCAGCACCGGCCCGGGCAGCACCGGCCCGGGCAGCGCGGGCCGGGCCGGGCCGGCCCGGACCGTGAGCAGCCACCTCAGCCTGGAGCGATTCAGGCTCGCACGATTCGGGCCGTCCCGGCTCAGCGCGGCGGGCGGCGGCAGCGGACCTCGGTAAGACCGCACTGGCCGTTTCGAGAATGGGGTCTTCCGCGCGGATGCGAGCCTCTTCGCGGCTGCTGAGCGGGCAGCGCGCGTGCCCACAGCAGGGCCATGGAGACGGCGTGGCCGAGGCGATAGACGACGAGCTGCCGGCCACCGCCCTGGAGTTCGTCACGCAGGCCAGCGGCCTGGCCGCGGCGCGCTTCCTGGAAGGCTCGCCGGTCACGCAGAAGGCCGATGGCAGCCCGGTGACGGCGGCGGATGTCGAGGTGGAGGAGCTGCTGCGCGGGCTGATCGCGGGGGGTTTCCCGGCCGACGGGATCGCGGGTGAGGAGCAGGGCGAGACCGCCGGCGGCCTGGCCCGAGGAATTCCTGCTCAGGCTGCACCGCGAGGTCCTCCTCGTGTCCGGCGGGAAGGGCACGTCGGGCGTGGCGTGCGGCATGACCGACGCCCAGGTCATCGCCGGGCTGGAGATGGGCTACCACGACGTCGCCCCGATGCCGGTCCTGCTGGCCGAGGCCGGCGGCCGCGTCACTGACCTCGACGGCAACGACGTGCGGACCGGGAAACGGCACCGTGCCGGGCAGTAACGGGCACGCGCACGATGCCCTGCTCGAGCTGGTCGGTGGCCTCCCGCGCAGCCGGGATTACCTGGCCCCGCGACGCGCCGCCCCCTGACGCGACCGGGGGCGCGCCGATCCCGTCCGGGCTCTCGGCCCGCGGGCGCGAATCCGGACCCAGGAGTCAGCCGACGAGCGTGGCGTAGACGATCACGTTGCTCAGGTAGTGGCCGGTGGCCGGGTCGAAGGTACCGCCGCAGGTGATGAGCCGCAGCTGGGAGTTGGGGGTCGCCCCGTAGACGCCGTCGGTCGGGAACTGCGACTTCAGATACGTATGCACCGCCGTCACCTGGAAGACCGCGACGCTGCCGTCGGCGCGCCGGACGTAGACGCGCTGGCCGGGACGCATCAGCCGCAGCCGGAAGAACACGCCGGGCCCCTGGTAGGAATCGATGTGCCCGGCGATCACGGCGGCGCCGGTGGCGCCCGGCCGCGGGCTGCCGGTGTACCAGCCGGCCACGGCGGTGCTCGCCGGCACCTGGAGCTGACCCGATGCGGTCAGGCCGAGCTGAATCAGGGAGGTGCTGATCCCGATGGCCGGGATGACCAGGCTGACCGGCATGGGCGCCGCCTGAATGGCTGTCGCGCTGGGAACCGGCGCCCGCTTGCCCGGGGGCACCGGCGCGAACGACGGCTTGCCGAGCGGAGTGGCCGGACGCGCGTCGCCTCGGGCGATCGCGAAGCCGCACGCGGCCACGCTGAGCGCGAGCAGCCCGCAGAGCAGCAGCACTGCGGCTATCACCCGGCTCGGCGGGGCCACGTGCCTGCCTCGCTGGTTACCCATGTCGCGCGGTATTCGGTCCGTCAGCGTGCGCGGATGGCCAGGACTCGCGCGCGGCGCAGCCTGGTGGCCCCGCCGGCGATGAGCAGCAGGCCGGCCGATCCGATCGCTACCCACGGCAGCAGCGGGCCGCCCGGCCGCGGGGCGGTGCCGCCGAACCCGGTCTGCGCGGCACCGGCTGGCAGCACCTTGCTGCCGGCCGCATCGGTCAGGTCATCGAGGGCCAGCCGACTGGGGTCATCCAGGACGACGATGGTGTGAATCGTTCCGACCGCGAGGGTGATATCCGCCGTGGTGCTCTCGGTCGCCCCGGCTGCATGCACCGCCCAGGTCCCCGGCGAGACCGCCTGGAAGGCGGTGACATCCGAGAATGGCAGCTTGTCCGCGATCGTCTTGCCAGCCGCGGTGACCGTGACCTTCTGCTCCTGCAGTGACGCCTGGATGACCCGGACGAGTGCCTTGCCCTTCGGCGTGGTGAGCCGGTCGGGTATCACCTGCAGTCGCAGGCCCGAGTACGGACCCATCCCGGCGACCGTATAAGCATGCCCGGCGATCACGTCGATTGAGGTCGACAGCACGGGCTTGGAGCTCGCCGCAGCGCCGGCCGCGCGCATGGCCACGGTGTACTCACCGGCCGGCACCTGCTCAAAGCCAGATACCGTGCCGTAGCTGACGTGATGCAGCACGATCTGGGCGCTCGGATTGCCGAACGAGTACAGGTACACGTCGACGGCAGGCGTGTTCGGCGACAGATGCGCGAGCCGCAGCCAGCCGACCCCGCCGGACGCGGAGGCCGCGGGCGCAGCCAGCATGAGTGAGCCAGCAGCCAGGCCAGCAGCCGCGGCCAGCTTGGCCAGCCTGACCGCCTTTGCTGAGAACGACAATTCTCCACTCCTTTCGGGTATTTCAGCCGACTCGGACAGCACCGGATGGCAGCCTGGCCCGGCGACGCCCCGAGGTCATCACGGGGAACCCGTGTTGAGCGTCGAGAGCGGACTCGGGGCGTCGAACTGGATCCGGATCAGAGCCGTATTGCCCGTGCCGAGCACGGTCATGCTGGCCCGGTAAGGCGCAATCTGCGCGTCCAGGAAGGCGCGCACTGAGTCGAGGTAGCTGTGCCCGTCCTGCCCGGCCGTCTCCTCGGCGCTGATCTCGACCGCACGCAGCGGTGTCCCGGCCTCAGCGCCCGGTCCCTGGTCGCTGAACCCGGCGATATCCACCGGGTAGCTGTGCGACAGAGTCGCCAGGACCGCCATCAGGCGCGGGTCGACCAGGCCGCCGGTCAGGTCCCGCCGGGCAGCCTGGCTGAGCTGCAGATTCTTGTTGCCAGTCAGCTGCTGACCGACCTGCTGCCTCGCCAGCAGGTCGGCGTTCTGCTGGAGCTCGTAGGCCTGGGCACCGTCCGGCGCGATGACCCGTACCTGCACCATGGCCGTCCCCCGGCCGAAGCTGGCGATCACCTCAGGGGCGTACACGCTGGCCAGGTGGGTGCCGAACTGACTGCGGATCGCGGCCGTCGAGACCACGATCGCGGAGCCGAGCGGATCAGTGCTGGACGGGGTCAGGACGACCAGGTTGCCGTTCGGGAAGCCGTCGGCCTGCAGCGCCGCGCACATGGCCTGGTCGCACGACACCACGGCGCTGGGGGATACCTCGGCTTCTATCCAGGCCGCTGCCTGCTGCCGGCTGGCCGCAGCGGCCGCCAGGGCGGCTGCCTGCTGCTGTGACTCAGCCGCCTGCCCGCCTGCCCGGTCGTTGCTGCCCACCTGGATCGCGGTTATCACCGCGGCTGCCGCGACGAGTGCCAGCGCGACGCACAGCAGCACCAGCCGCCTAGAGGCGCCGGTGCGCCCGGCTGTTTCCTGACCTGCCGGGGTGCGGCGCCGCGGCACGTGCCGCCGCAGCCACAGGCGCAGCGTCGTCGCGATGACCGTGGGCCATGATGGGGTCTTATCCGGCAGCCACCAGGAGATCTCGCCCGGCTGCCCAGCCGGGTCGCCAGCCGCGCGAGTCGGCTGCAGCGGCGCCCGGCTGACCGGCGCCAGGACCGACCCGGGCCTTTCGGGCTCCTCGGGCCTCGTGGCGCCGGCGGGCTGGTCGCGCTCAGCCGGACCCGGTTCGCTCTCGTCCTGACCCGGCGCAGCCCGGGACTGCTCAGCCTGACCCGGCGCAGCCCGGGACTGCTCGTCCTGACCCGGCGCAGCCCGGGACTGCTCGGCCTGACCCGGCGCAGCCCGGGACGGCTTGGCAGCTGAATCCTCTTGGGCTGGGGCCACTGCCGTGGCGGCGGAGGCCGCGTCAGCTCGCTGTCCTGCCCTGGCCTTACCTGTGCCCGGCTCCTCCGGCCCGTCGGACCGCTGCTGTGCCGCAGCGACAGGCTTGACGGCGCCGGCCCCAGCCTGGTCCGGCTGGGACCTGACCGCGTCCGGATTGCCCGGCGTGCCAGGCGATGTCCGCGCCCCGGCAGGCGCACCGGCATCGGCGGCTGACCAGCCTCGGATTCGGCCGCATCCGGCCGGCCCGGCGTACCGGACGACTGCGCCGCAGCAGCCGCGGCTGCGGGCTGATCAGGCCCTGAATCGGCGGCATCCGACTGCCTGCCAGATGACGACTCCGCGGCCGCGTGCGGGCCAGCGGCCGGCGCCCGGTTAGCCGGCACCCTCTCGTCAGGCTGGCCTGGCGCCGGCTTGCGGGGGGCTGCGGCGGGCTTCTCCGGGAGCGGATCCGGGCTGGCCGAACCGGCTCCGCGCCTGCCAGCGTGCCGCTCGGACGGTCGCGTCGCGGCACGCATGCCGCCATGGCGCACCGGCCCGGCGGCGCGCAGACCGCCCTCATCCCGCGCCCGGTCAGCCGAGCGCGCAGTGTCCGCCACTCCTGGCTGCTGCCAGGACGGCGGCGCAGGGCCGCTGGACTTAGTCATGTACACCCCCCAGGGCTGTGAGCATAGAAAGACGACACAGCCCTAGTTCGGTTAGCTCACCACAGCAAGGCCTGAATGTTCAGGAGAAGTGCACGATTGCCGGTAAAAACTTACTCTAGCCGCATCGAGAAGCCTGCAGATTGAATCATGCAAGTTGCCAATTGAGTACCCGGTGAAGCTTTTCGTTCACAGTCAGTCACGGAACGCTGGGCCTATCATCCAGCAGCGGCCGGAATCTCGCTCTCCGCTGCTCAGGCGGCTACAGAATGCAGCCAGCGCTTCACTACCGGGAGCGGAATGCAGCAAAATCCTATCGTCAGCTCGTCATTAACTTTGACGTTCGGCTGATCTAATGCCGCTTCCCGATATCCCAGCAGGCGCGCGCAGCAGCGGCACTGTGCGGGCACCGGCCAGCGCGGGCTAATGCCAGTCCGCGGCCATTTACCTGATCTCTTCTGAGCGTGGATTACCGGCATGCTGGCCGGTGCCTGCCCGCGCATTCGCGCCGAGCCCCCGGTAAACGGCGAGGACGGCGTCGACCGCATCGGCTTCCGTGGGCAGAGCCGCCGCCCTGGCCAGCGCCGCGGCACTGAGCCTCGCCGCGAGAGCCGGGTCCCCGAGCACGGCCGCCAGCGCATCCGCCAGGGCGCACGGGTCTTCCGGCGGTACCAGGAGGGCAGCCTCGTCACCGGTCAGGTCAGGGATTCCGCCGACGCGGGACGCTATCAGCGGCAGGCCCGCCTGCAGGGTTTCCTGAACGATCAGCGGCTGGCCTTCCCATCGGCTCGGCACCGCCACGACGTCCGCCATGGCCAGCAGCACCTCGATGTCGTCTCGCTGGCCGAGGAACCGCACCGGCAGAGCCGCGGCGTCCGCCTGCCGGGCCAGAACGCTGCGCAGCGGACCTTCTCCCGCGACCACCAGCAACGGGGGGCGGCCGGGAGCCGGCCAGGAGCTGAGCGCGGTCAGCAGGACATCGATCCCCTTCTGCCTGGCCAGCCGGCCGGAGGCCAGGACGACCGGCTCGTCCGCCGCGATCCCGGCGCGCGCCCTGGCGACCGCAGCAGGCTCGGCGGCCGGCCGGCGCCGGGCCGGGACAACCGCGAGATCCGCCTTCCGCGCGCCCAGGGCACGCATCCGGACAGCCAGGTCACGTGAAGCGCAGAGCACCATGGCGGACCGCCGGGCCACGACTGCCTCGAGCAGCCGGTAGATCAGGCCGGGCAGGCGCCCGCCGGGCGCCGCGTTGTGGACCGTGACAACGAGCGGCGGCGCGAGGCCCCGCGCGGACGCCGGAAGCAGGGCGAGAGCAGCGATGGCGCCGGCCCGCAGGCCGTGCGCGTGCACCACGCCGGGCCGGAGTCGGCCGAGCAGGCCGCGGAGCCTGGTGACCGCGATGGCATCATGCACGGGTCGCGGCCGGGCTGAGATCTCGACCGGCCGGAAGACGATGCCGGCGGACTCGGGAAACAGCTCACGGGTCGCTCGCGGGCCGAATGCGCAAACGTCCAGCCCGCTGCGCCGGCAGCCGCCGGCCAGCATGGCGACGTGCGTGGCCGTGCCCCCCGCGGCGCTGCCCAGGACGAAAGCGACGCGCGGCCGGGTCATGGCACCGGCTTGCGCCGCAGCCGCGCCACGGCAGCCCGCAGCTCGCCGCCGTCCAGGACATACGCGACCGCGCCGAAGCCGGCCAGCGCGCAGGCCGCGGCGAGCGCAGCGAAGATAGCGTCAACCCACCGCCCGGACGGTGGCTTGGCCGCGGCAACTGCCGCTCCCGCGGCCGCGCCTGCCGCGGCCGCGGCCAGTCCCGCAGCCGCGGCGCGGCCGAGGCCGCGCAAGGCGGCGGGGCCCCTGAACCGGTAGACCGCCACCAGCAGCGCCGCTCCGGCCGCGGTCATGCCGAAGGTATTGCCCAGGCCGAGCGCCGCGACGACCCAGCGGCCCGGCACGGCGTAAGCCAGCGGGACGTCGGCTGCGATCACGAGCAGCCAGCCGCCGGACATGGCCGCGGCGGCCGCCCTGTTCCGCCCGGCAGCAAGCAGCACCCGGAACAGGCAGGCCACCAGCCCGTAGCCGATGAGGCCCGGCGCGAACAGCGCGAAGCCCAGCGCGAGCTGCGGCACCTGCTCCGGCCGGTGCGCGAACACGCCTGCGGCAGGCCAGGCGATCGCGGCCAGCAGCGCGGCTCCCAGGCAGGACATCAGCAGCACCGCCCTGGTAGAGCCGGCGGCGGTCTCGTCAAAGGCCGTGCCGTCGCTCGCGGACAGCACCGGGAACGCGCTGATCGCGACCGGTATGGCCAGCACCGCGTAAGCGGCGACAAACACCTGCCAGCCATAGCTGTACAGGACGATCGCGCCCTGGCCGCCGCGGCGGTTGGCGAGCCAGGTGACCACGATGACCGAGGCGTCCTGGGCCACCAGCGCGGATATCCCGACCGTGGCCAGCCGGCCCGCCGCGCGACGCCAGGCGGGAAGCGGAGCCCGGGCCGCAGTCGCAGGTGCTGCCGCCAGGCGGGGACCAGCGCGGTGACAACGAGGGCGGCGACTCCGGCTGTGGTGCCTACCGACAGGATGAGCTCAGCGGACATCGGCAGGCCCGCTAGCGTGTGCCCGCCGCTGACCGGGACGAAGGCAAGGTAGGCGGCGATCACGACCAGGCTGGAGATCACTGGCGCCAGGGCGGGCGCGGTGAACCTGCGATGGGCCTGCAGGATGCCGTAGAGCACCACGGCCACCCCGTACAGCGCGATTTGCGGCGCGAATACGGCCAGCATGTGCCCGGTGACCGTGACCAGGTCCGGGTGCGCGCACAGGGCCTGCGGGTTCCGCGGGTTGAGCGCCGTGGCAATCGGCCCCGCGAAGACGGCAATCACGATGCTGACCGGGATCAGGACGACGAGGGTCCAGGTCAGCAGTGCCGACGCCGTCTGCCTGACCTGCGCGGCAGCCGCGGGATCCGTCGCCGCGCGCTCGGCGGGCCGCGCCAGCACGGGCACCATGATGCTGGTCAGCGCGCCGCCGAGGACCACGTCGTAGACGACGTTGGGAACCTGGTTGGCCGTGACGTAAGCGGTGCCGAGGCACCCAGCCCCGACCGTCTGGGAGAAGACGAGCACCCGGACGAGTCCGAGCATCCTGGCCAGGATCGTCAGGACCGCGATCAGTGCGGCGGCGCGGCCGATGCTCCTGCCCGGCTGCGGCCGGACGCCAGGATCCGGGCTGTCCTCGGTGACCGAGGCTGCTGGCCCGGTCACGAAACTGCTGCGGCCGGGGTGGCGGGCGGCGGCCGGCCAGTCCCGGCTCCATCAGCCGGGGCGCTCTCCGCCGGAGCGCCGGCCATGCCGGGCGGGGGACGGCGGCCCAGCATGTCGATCCGGCGCAGCGGGCCGGTGCGCTCGATCACCTGAGTGAAGCTCACCACCTCGCTGGCCGCAGTCAGCCCGATGATCGCCGCGAGCACGGCCAGCCGTGCCGGGCGCGGCAAGACGATGGCCGCGCCGGCGCCCAGCATGCCGCCGAGCGCGTTGGCGCCCGCGTCGCCCAGCATCGCGCGTTCCCGCAGGTCCTCCGGCAGCAAGGCCGCAGCGGCCCCGGCCGGGCCGGCGACCACGCGGGCGCCCGGCGCGGCGGTCAGCAGAGCACTGGCGCCGAGCAGGACCTTGATGGCCCGGCCAGGGCGCAGGTCGAAAAGATTCAGCAGGTTGGCCCCGCCCGCGACCAGCCCGGCATTCAGCACGAAGTCGGCCGCGCTCGCGCCGCTGGGCGCGGCCGGCCCGCGCGTCCGGAGCAGTGCGCTGGCCAGCAGGCCGGTGCCGCCGATGCCGCCGAGCTTGATGGCCCCGGTCGTCAGCTCTCCGTCCCGCAGCGCGCCGAGGTGGCCGCGGAAGCCCCGCCGGTCCCCCCTTCCGGCCAGGTCGTCGTACCCGCCGAAGGCAGCCGCGCCCGCGGCGGCGGCCAGCAGGGCCGCCTGGCTGCCCCGGTCCAGGCCGGTCGAGCTCAGCACGCCGGCCATGGCGCCGATCGCGACAGCAGGGCCCTCGAGCAGGGTGACCGGCTCGCCGCGGTGGTTGCGACGGGTCCAGCGGGCCGCGCCGCCCGGCGGCCGGCGGGCTGCGGCCGCGTAACTGAGCCGCGCGACCGCCGCCGACACCACCGCGCCGCGGACTCCTGCCCAGCTCACCTGCCACCCGCCTGCCGGGTGACCGTGGCGGACGGGGTGACCGACGGGATCGCTGACGAGCTGCCAGACGGAGTGGGTGCGGGACTTGGCGCCGTTCCCGGCGCGATCCCGAAGCTGGCCGCCGGGTGACCGGCCAGCAGTTCCGCGAGCGCCTGCGCGACGATGATCTGGCCCACCTCGGTGTCGGCATTATCCACCGTTGACACCTGCCCGCTGCCGCTGACCACCTCGTCGATGGCGCTGCCCGAGCCCGATCCGGCCACCGGTCCGGCCAGCACCGTTCCCCGTCCGCTCCCCTGCAGCTGGACGGCCATGGCGATCAGGCCGAGGTTAGCCGGACTGCTGTCACCGGCGGCCGGGGGCGTCGACGGGATCACCACGACGGCCAGTGTGGCCGGCGGCAGGGTCGTTCCGCCGTTCTGCGCGCTGACCTGCAGATAGCCCTGGTTCGCGAAGCCGCTGAGCACCTCCTGGCTTTGCGCGGTGGTCAGGGCAGGTGCGTCCTTGCTGACCACGCTGGCGGCGATCAGCTGCGCGGCCGCCTGCTGGCCCGCTATCTGCGCGTCCGGCGTCTGGCCGGGCAGGCTGACTCCGGCCGGCTTCAGCTGCTGAGCCAGCGTGCTGAGGGCCTCCTCGGTGGGCGCGGAGGTGTCGAAGAACTGCGAGCTGAGGTTCACCTGGCCGGTGACCGTCGCTCCCGCCTGGCCCAGCGCGGTCTTGATGCCGGAGATGGTCGAGCTGTCCGCGCCGGGCGCCGTCACCAGCACGGCGCTCTGGCCGGTCAGCAGGTGCGCGAGCAGGCGGGTCGACCCGGCCTGCGCGAACGCCTGATCCGCGTTGATCTGCTGCTGCAGCATGGCGTTCTGCTGGGTCAGCGAGTTGTTCTTCTTGGAGACCTCGCTGGCAGCCTTGCTCAGGAACGCCTCGGTGGCCGGCCTCAGCGCATTCGCGCCGACCGCGATGCCGACGGCCAGGGCCAGGAAGACCGCGATGATGGAGACCAGGTGATAGCGAAAGTCGATCACGAGAAGATTCCAGTTAGCCAGTGCCGCAGCTGGTCCAGCGCCACGCCGAGGTAAGAGAGGTAAGCCGAGCCCACGGGCAGCGACGTGACGGCGATCACCATGGTCACCAGCGCCGCGAGCGCGAGCAGGATCAGCGCCTTGGTGGAGATCCGGCTCTGGTAGAGCCGGCTGACCCCCTTGGCGTCGACGATCTTGTCGCCCACCCTGATCCGGGTCAGCACAGCGCTGGCCATGCCTGACCGGCCCTTGTCCAGGAACTCTACCAGCGTGAAGCGCATGCCCACGGCCACTATCAGGGACGCTTCGGCCTCGTCGGCCAGCAGCACGGCGACGTCCTCGCTCGTCCCGAGCGCCGGGCACAGCACCGATTCGAGCCCGAGATCCTGCACCCGCGGAAGACCGGGAGCATAGCCGTTCGGATAGGCGTGCACGACGATCTCGGCCCCGGACTTCAGTGCCCGGTCCGAGACCGAGTCCATGTCGCCGACGATCATGTCTGGCTGGTAGCCGGCGTCCAGCAGCGCGTTCGCGCCGCCGTCCACGCCGATGAGCACGGGCTTGAACTCGCGGATGTAGGCGCGCAGTGCCTGCAGGTCCTCAACGTGCCGGTATCCTCGCGCGACCACGAGCGCATGCCGCCCCGCCAGCTTCGTCCGCAGCTCGGGCAGCCGGATGCCCTCGATCAGCATCTCGGAGTCGCGGTCGATGTACTCCATGGTGTTGGCCACGAATGCCCGCAGCTGGCTGGCCAGGCCCTCCTTCGCCTGCGCCATGACCTCGGCCACCGATTCGGCAGTCTGGACCGTTCCCTTGGCCACGATGCTGTCGCCCAGGTAGAGGGTGTCACCGTCCAGGCGGACTGACTGACCATCCTTGACCTGGTCAAATACTTCCGGCCCGGCGTCATCGATGAGCGGGATGCCGGCCTCGATCAGCAGTTCCGGTCCGAGGTTGGGGTAACGGCCGCTGATGCTCTGGGCGGCATTCAGCACGGCAGCCACATGGCACTTGATCAGCGACTCCGCGCTGACCCGGTCAAGGTCAGCATGGTCAATGATGGCGATATCACCCGAAGACAGGCGCTTAGTGATGCTCTTGGTCCTGCGGTCCAGGCGCGCCGTCGCCTGAATTCCGGGCAGGTCGCCTGACCTGGCCCGGCGAGCTGCGGTGAAGCCTCGGGCCGGTGCCTTCATGTGGGTAGTAATTTTGCCAGACTTGAGCCGCGCAGCGGCCATCGCGCGGCCATCCGAGCCGGTCAGGGCAGGTTAGCCCGCTCGGCGGCGGCAGCAGCCAGCAGCTCCCCGGCGTGCGCGCGGCCAAACTCGGAGTCCTCCAGGCCGGCCAGCATCCGGGACAGCTCCCTGACCCGTCCCTCGTCGTCCAGCCTGGTGATGCCGCTTCGCGTCACCGAGCCGTCATCCGCTTTCTCCACCACCAGATGGGTGTCGGCGAACGCTGCCACCTGAGGCAGGTGAGTGACGACGATCACCTGCGCCCGCCGGGCCAGCCGGGCCAGCCGCCGGCCGATCTCGACCGCGGCCTTGCCGCCGACCCCGGCGTCCACCTCATCGAAGACGAATGTGGGCACGGGATCGGCGCCGGCAAAGACGACCTCGATCGCCAGCATGACCCGGGACAGCTCGCCGCCGGATGCCCCCTTATTCAGCGGCAGCGCGGTGGCGCCGGGATGGGCGGCCAGCCTGATCTCGACCTCGTCGCCGCCGTGCGGGCCGAGTTCCCGGGCCGGGGCCACGGCCACGTCGAGACGCGCATGCGGCATCGCCAGGGCGGCCAGCTCCGCGGTCACCTCGGCCGCGAACCGCCCGGCGACCTCCCGGCGGGAGGCCGTGAGCTGAGCAGCCAGCTCCGCTACGGTCGCTGCCAGCGCGGCCTCCTGCTCACCGAGCGCGGCAATCCGCTCATCGGTGCTGTCCAGCTCGACGAGACGCAGGGCGGCGGACTTAGCCCAGCTCAGCACGGCGGCCAGGTCGCCGCCCTGAGCGCCGCCGTCCGGCAGGTCCCGGGCGGGCGCCAGAGCGCCGTAGGCGCGGATCAGGCGCGCCAGCTCGGCGCGCCGTTCCTGGACGACGGAGAGCCGGACCGGATCCGCCTCGATCGACTGAGCGTAGGAGGCGAGCTCGGCGGCGACGTCCGACACCAGGTACGCGGCTTCGGACACCCGCGCCGCCAGTGCCGCCAGCGCCTGGTCGTGATGCGCCGCTGACTCCAGTGCCTGCCGGGCCGACGCCAGCAGCGTCGCCGCGTCCGCCGCCTCGTAGGACCCGCTGGCCGGATCGCCGAGCAGGGCCTCGTGCGCGCTCGTGGCCGCCGAGTGCAGGGCGTCCGCGTTGGCCAGCCGTTCTTCCTCGGCGAGCAGCTCGATGTCCTCGCCCTCGGCAGGCTCGGCCCGCTCCACCTCGGCTAGTCCCCGGCGGAGGTCGTCCGCCTCACGTGCCCGGTCGCGAGCCAGCGAGGTCAGCTCGTCCAGCTCGGCCCGCAGCTCCGCATGCTGCTGATAGGACCGCTGGTAGCCGGCCAGCAGCCGGCTCAGCGCGGGGCCGCCGAACTGGTCGAGCGCCTGCCGCTGGCGGCCTGGCCTGAGCAGCTGCTGCTGGTCGGCCTGCCCGTGCACAGCGACCAGGTCATCGGCCAGGTAGGTGAGCAGCGACACCGGCACGCCGCGTCCGCCGGCCGTGGCACGGGACCGCCCCTCGGCGCTCACCGACCGGCTGAGCAACAGCGTGCTGTCATCGTCGTCCAGGTCCCCGCCGGCATCGCTGACCTGCCGGGCGACCTCGCTGCCCGGCTCGACGCGCAGCCTTCCCTCGACCGTCGCGCGGTCGGAGCCGGGGCGAACCCGGGACGGGTCGGCGCGGCCGCCGAAGAGCAGGCCTAGCCCCGACACCACCATGGTCTTGCCGGCACCGGTCTCGCCGGTCACGACGTTGAACCCGCCGGACAGCTCCAGGACTGCCTCGTCGATGACGCCGAGCCCGGTGATCCGAACTTCCTCAAGCATCGCCGCCCGGCTCCTCGCCTCGCTGCCGTGCCGTCATCTCGAGCCGAGCACCGCCACGCCCGCGCCAGCCGGTGACCGGCAGGCCGAACTTCACCACCAGCCGGTCGGTGAACGTCGCGCCGATCTCGGCGGCATCCGCGCCCGCCCGCAGTCGCGCCAGCAGCACGGGCTTACCACCTCGCCGCACCTCGACGCGGGACCCGGGCGGGAGATCGACCTTACGACGCCCATCGCACCATAGAACTGCCCCGGATGTCGCTGTTTGAGCGCCTGCCATTCCGATCACCTCGGCCGCCAGCACGGACCGGGGCGAGACCACCATCGGCCCGGCGAACAGCGCATGCGCGCAGATCGGCACGAGCAGCAGCGCTTCTACCTCCGGCCAGACCACCGGGCCCCCGGCCGAGAAGGCATAGGCGGTCGATCCGGTCGGGGTAGCGAACACCACGCCATCGCAGCCCCACCGCGACAGCGGCCGGCCGTCCACCTCGGTCACCAGGTCGAGAACGCGCTCCCGTGCGGTCTTCTCGACCGTCGCCTCATTGAGCGCCCAGGTGGCCGCGACGGCAGTCCCGTTCACCCGCGCGGTGACATCGATCGTCATCCGCTCCTCGACGGCATACTCACGCGCCACCACTCTGTCGACGGCCGCCGCCAGATCCTCCGGCTCGGCCTCGGCCAGGAAGCCGACGTGGCCGAGATTGACTCCCAGCAGCGGCACGCCGGCCGGACGGGCCAGCTCCGCTGCACGCAGCAGGGTGCCGTCACCGCCGATGACCAGCACCATCTCGGCGCCGCTGGCCGCGTCCGGCGAGACCGGGGCGACCGTGGCGGTGGCCAGGCCGAGCTCGGCTGCCTCCGATTCGAGCACCCGGACGCCAATGCCAGCGGCGGTGAGCCTGGCCACGACCAGCCGGGTGATCCGCAGCGCAGCGGGGCGCCCGGTATGGGCAACCACCAGCATCGTCCGCTGGGCGGTCACTGCGGGCCCGCCAGGACGGCCTGCTGCAGGGCCGATGGGTCCAGCGGCGGCGCGCCACGGCGCAGCCACAGGAAGTACTCCACATTGCCCGACGGCCCGGGCAGCGGACTCGCGGTCACCCCGCGGACGCCCAGCCCGGCCTCGGCAGCGGCGGCGGCCACGGCCGCGGCGGACTCCGCCCGCAGCTGCGGATCCCGTACCACCCCGCCCGCGCCGACCTTGCCCTTGCCGACCTCGAACTGCGGCTTCACCAGCAGCACGAAGTCGGCATCCGGCGCCGCGCACGCGACCAGCGCAGGCAGCACCAGAGCCAGCGAGATGAACGACAGGTCCGCGGTGACGAGACCGGGCGCGGGCGCTACCTGCTCAGGCCGCAGCTCGCGCACGTTGACCCGGTCCAGGGCGGTCACTCGCGGGTCGCTGCGCAAGGACCAGGCCAGCTGGCCGTAGCCGACGTCCGCGGCGACGACATGCGCGGCACCAGCGCGCAGCAGCACGTCGGTGAAACCGCCGGTGGATGCGCCAGCGTCCAGGCAGCGCCGGCCCTCGACGGCGAGATCGGCGAAGGAAGCCAGAGCGCCGGCCAGCTTCCGGCCGCCCCTGGACACATAGTCCGGCTCCTCGCCGGCCTGCATCAGCGTGATGGCCGACTCCTGGCCGACCTGCGTCGCGGCCTTGCCGGCTGGCTGGCCTCCCACCGCGACCCGGCCGGCCGCGATCAGCTCGGCCGCCTGCTCCCGCGACCGGGCCAGGCCGCGCCGGACAAGCTCGGCATCGAGCCGCACCCTTCTGCTCATCTGCTCAGCACCGACCGCTCAGCTGCCAGCCTGCCCGGGTGGCCCGGTATCCAGCTCGCCGAGCACCTCGCTCAGCCGGGCATGCACGTGCTCGAAGACCGCCGGATGCTCCGAGACCGGCCGGTCACCCAGCTCATCGAGCCGGCGCAGGGCGGCGTCCACCCGTGGCTCACCGGTCCCGGCCGGAGGCACCGGGAGCGGGCGGCCCGCGGCGGCGTCCGCCGGCGCCGGGCCGATCGGCCGATCGCCGGCCTCAGGCTGCACTGCCATCACGCTCCTCGCACCGGCTGCACGGCCGGCTCTGGCGGCTTGTTCCTCACAGGAACGCTACCGCCCGCTGGCCGTAGCGCGGAGCACCTAGCCCGCCTGCCGGACCCCGGCGGCAGGTCCCGCCCGGCCAGCCGGAGAATGACCTTGAAAGCGAGGCGATGATGGCGACAGCGGAAGAGTGCCGAGCGGCGCTGGAGAACCTGACTGCGCGGATCTCACAGCTGGAAGCAGCGGACCGCGAGGAGCACCTGGTGGACCGGACCATGAGCTGCCGCATCCCTGACCTGGGCATTACCTTCGTCACCAGGATCGGGCCCAGCGGTGCGGACTCGATCAGGCAGGCCGAGAACGGCAGCCCGCCCGCGCAGGTCCGGTTCACCGCCAAGAGCGATGTCGTGGTCGGGATCGCGACCGAACCTGGCACCTTCGCCCGGGCCTGGCTCACTGGCCGGCTCAAGGTGGAAGGAAACATCTTCGACCTTTTCCGGCTGCGGAAGTTCATCTAGCGGCTGCCTGCGGCGGCCGGTCGCGGCCCCGGCGACTGCCCGCGGCCGGTTGACCGGCCTACTCGGCCGGGATGTGATGCCAGCTCAGCGCCGCGGGCCGCTGGCAGCAGCCTGGCTAGCCGCCTGGCGTCAAAAGAGGCTAATCGTCCCATGTAGTGAAGCCTGGCAGGATCCTCGGACAATCCGCCGTCCCTGCAGCCGACGCTACAGGCCCCGTCCGCCAGTTCTGCCCTCACATGGCGGGCTCGCCACGCCGGCCAACCGCGTCGGAGCGTGATTGCTGCTGATACAGCAGCAGTACCTGCGCATCGACGTTGCTGGCGCTGCGGAAGATCGGCCGGGCGGCTTCTATAGGAGAACTCGGCGGGGCCTGAGGGGCCTGCTGCGGCACAGGCCTGTCCGGGATACTGGCTGAGTGCCGGCTCTCTTTCCGCAGCCGACCCTTGAGGTCGCTCCCGGTGCTGTCCACATACCGGGCTGGCTGACCATCGCTGAGCAGCGCAAACTGGTTGCCGCCTGCCGGATCTGGGCCAGGCCGCCGGCCGGGATGCGGGCGACCCGGATGCCCACGGGCGGGGTCATGTCCGTGCAGACGGTCTGCCTGGGCTGGCACTGGCTCCCGTACCGCTACTCGCGCACGGCCGACGATGTCGATGGCGCTGAGGGGAAGCCTTTCCCTGGCTGGCTCGGTGACCTGGGGCGCCGGGCCGTGGCCGCCGTCTATGGCGACGCAGCTGCGGCCAGCGAGTACGGCCCGGACGTGGCCCTGATCAACTATTACGACGACGCGGCCAGGATGGGGATGCACGCCGACAAGGACGAGCGCAGTCCCGCGCCTGTCGTCTCGCTGAGCATCGGGACCACGTGCGTCTTCCGGTTCGGCAATGCGGCGGGCCGCGGCAGGCCGTGGACGGATATTCAGCTGGAGTCCGGCGACCTGTTCGTGTTCGGCGGCCCGGCCCGGCTCGCTTATCACGGCGTGACGAAAACGCTGCCCGGCACCGGTGATCCGCGCACCGGCCTGACGGCCGGACGCATCAACATCACCCTGCGCGAATCCGGGCTGTCCTGACTGCCTGGCGCCGCAGTCCCAGCCCGCAGTCCCAGCCAAACCAGCCCGACGGTCCAGCCCGACGGTCCAGCCCGACGGTCCAGCCCGACGGTCCAGCCCGACGGTCCAGACCGGCGGTCCAGACCGACGTCCCAGCCCTGACAGGCCCCCCCGGCAGGCCCAGCACGACAATCCCAGCCCAACGGTGCGAGCCCGACGGTCGCGGCCAGGCCGTGACCCGGGACGCCGGCGCTGGCGCTGGCTGATGCATGCTGGCAGGCATGCCCGAGGGTGATGTGGTGTGGCAGACCGCGAACAGGCTGCATGAGGCGCTGGCGGGCCGGATGCTCACCCGCACCGACTTCCGCGTCCCGCGATATGCCACGGCAGATCTCACCGGCCGCGAGGTGACCGAGGCAGTTGCCCGCGGCAAGCACCTGCTGGTCCGGGTGGACGGCGGGGCGACGATCCACACGCATCTGCGGATGGACGGCTCCTGGCGGATTCGGCCCGCCGGCGGCTACCCGCCGCGCGATCACCGGGTGCGGCTGATCCTGGCGAACGACCAGTGGCAGGCAGTCGGCTACCTGCTCGGCGTGGTCGAGATCCTGCCGACCGCGCGGGAAGAGCGGGCCGTCGGCCACCTGGGTCCGGACCTGCTGGGACCCGACTGGGATACCGCCGAGGCGGTCCGGCGGCTGAGCGCTGCGCGGCGGACAGGTACTGGCCGCCGGGGCGGCCGACGACGTGCTGACCACCGAGCTGGTCAGTACCTGCTTCGACTATCCGGTCGCGATCGCCCGGCATGCGGGCCGGTGGGCCTCAGTCGCGCAGCTCGCCCGCTGACTCGCCGCGGAAAGCCGCAGGGCGGCGGGCCGGGGCAATCCCCGGCCCGCCGCCTGAGCCCGGCGCAGCCCCGGTTATGCGTCGCGCCTGCGGAAGAGGATCAGACCGGCGATCATCGCGATCACCGCGTAGCCGGCCAGCACCCCGAATCCGGTCCAGGCCGAGAACATGTGCTCGGCCGGCGCGGCGGCGCTCGTCCGCCAGACCTGCTCGCCGGCGTTCAGCGGGATCCACTTGTTGATGTCGTTCTGCCACGACTGCGGCAGGAAGTTAACCAGGATGGCCAGTACGAACAGCAGCCCGACAGCCGCGGTGATCGCGCCGGCGGTATGCCGCAGGATCATGCCGAGCCCGAAGGCCAGCATGCCGCAGGCGGTCAGGAACAGCGCGCCGCCGATGACCGCGCGCAGCACATGCGGCTGGCCGAGACTGGTATTGATGTGCGCCGAGGACATCAGCGCCTGGCCGAGGAAGAACGACCCGAAGCAGGTGACCAGGCTGGTGACGAACGCCACCAGCGCGAAGACCAGGGCCTTCGCGGCGAACACCACGCCGCGGCGCGGCATCGCGGTCAGCGACGTGCGGACCATCCCGGTCGAGTACTCCGAGGTGACGGTCAGCGCGCCCAGGACCGCGATCACGAGCTGGCCCAGCAGCAGCCCGGCCAGGCTCTGCCGGGTCGCGTCAAAGTCGGGCCCGTGCTGACCGTGGTGGGCGACGCCCCAGCTGGCCAGCGCGCCGATCCCGATCGTGACCACGACGAGGGCGATCAGCGTCCAGTACGTCGAGCGCACCGAGCGGATCTTGGTGAACTCCGAGCGCATCGCGCCCAGCAGGCCCGCCCGGCCAGCCGGAGCCGGCAGCGCGGCCGCCAGCGGGCCGGCCGCTGCCTCATTGGTCGTAGTAACGGTCATGTCAGACCCCGCTTCCGGTGAGAACGTGCTGTTCGTCCCCGCCCGGCCCGCCCGACCCGCCCTTGCGGCCCGGCCCGCCCTTGCCGCCCGTTCCTCCCGGCACGCCAGCGTGGAACTCCACGCTGGATGCGGTCAGTTCCATGAACGCCTGCTCCAGCGAAGCGTGGGCGGGAGCGAGCTCGTGCAGCCGCACGCCGTTCTCGAACGCGAGATCCCCCACCTCGCTGGCGTCCAGGCCGTTGACGACGATCAGCCCGTCACCGGACTCGTGCACCGACCCGCCAGCGGCCGCAACCAGCTTGCCCAGATCATCGGGCTGCGGCGTACGGACCCGGACGGACTGCCGGGAGTTGGCCGCGATGAACTCGTTGACCGTGCAGTCCGAGATCAGCCGGCCGCGCCCGATCACGATGAGGTGATCGGCGGTGTTCTCCATCTCCGACATCAGGTGGCTGGACACGAACACGGTCCGGCCCTCGGCCGCGAGTGCCTTCATCAGGTTCCTGATCCAGAGGATGCCCTCCGGGTCCAGGCCGTTGACCGGCTCGTCGAACATCAGGATCTTCGGGTCACCGAGCAGCGCCGCGGCGATGCCGAGCCGCTGGCCCATGCCGAGCGAGAAGCCCCTGGACCGCTTCTTCGCCACCGCACTGAGCCCGACGAGCTGCAGCACCTCGCCGACCCGGCGGGAGGGCAGGTTGCTGACCTGAGCCAGGCACAGCAGGTGGTTGTAAGCGCTGCGTCCCCCGTGCACGGCCTTGGCGTCCAGCAGCGCGCCGACCTCCCGCATCGGGTAGGCGAGCTTCTCGAATGGCTTCCCGTCGATCGTGACATTGCCACTCGTCGGCCGGTCAAGGCCGAGGATCAGCCGCATGGTCGTGGTCTTCCCGGCCCCGTTCGGGCCGAGGAAACCGGTGATCTTCCCCGGCGCAACGCTGAACGACAGATTGTCGACGGCCAGCGTGTCGCCGTATCGCTTGGTGAGGCCCCGTGCCTCGATCATTGTCGTATCCCTTCCGGCAGGTCCGTCGGTCAGCGGATCAGCCGGAACCAGTCTGCTGCAGCGGCGCTCGCCGCCGCGTCCGCCGCTTGGCTATTCCGGGTACTACTGGAGGCTGATCTCAGCCCGCCAGGTGCAGCACCCGGAGCGCCTGCTGCGCCGCCTGCCGGGTGATCACGCCGTCCGGCCCGTGCGGCCCTTCCGGGCCGTCCGGGCTGCCCGCCCCCGACCAGGCGGCCGCGCACAGGGCACGCAGCCCGTCGATCGGGTCACCCGCTCCGGTCAGCTCCAGCCCGCCGGATCCGGCAGGCCGGCAGGTCCATCCGCCGCACTCGCGCGCCGCCCCCGAGCTGGTCACCTCCGGATGCGCGGTGAGCAGCCCGTCGAGGTCACGGGCGATGTAGGCGGGCCGCCTCCCGGCCGGGGCGAGGACCAGGTCAGCGGGGCGGGTCACCCCGGTCAGCACCACCAGGCTGTCCGCCCCGCCGCGGACGGCTCCCTCGATGTCGGTGTCCAGCCGGTCGCCGACGACCAGCGGATGGCGGGCGCCCGTGCGCCGCAGCGCCTCCGCGTGCAGCGGCGGGTCGGGCTTGCCCGCCACCACCGGCAGCTGGCCGGTGGCGGTCACGAGCAGCTGCACCAGCGAGCCGTTGCCGGGCAGCGGGCCGCGCGGCGAGGGCAGGGTCGCGTCCGCATTGGAGGCGACGTACCAGGCCCCCGATCTGATCGCCACGGCCGCCTCGGCGAGCATTCCGTAACTAATATCCCCCGCGTACCCCTGCACCACGGCTAGCGGCTTCTCGGCCGCGGCCGACACCGGCCGCAGGCCGCGCTCCCGCAGCGCGAGGCGAAGCCCGATGCCGCCGACGACCAGGACGGGTGCGCCAGGCGGCAGCGGCCGGCCAGCAGCCGCGCCGCGGCCTGGGCCGACGTCACGATGTCACCGGCCTCGGCGGGCACGCCGAGGCCGGTGAGCTGGCCGGCAATGGCCGACGGCGAGCGGGACGCGTTGTTGGTCACGAACGCGAGCCGCATCCCCTGGCCCCTGGCCTTGCCGAGCGCGTCGGCGGCACCCGGGATGGCCTGGCCGCCGAGGTAGACGACGCCGTCGAGGTCCAGCAGGGCGGCGTCGTACGCCGCGCAGAGCGGGTCAGCGCTGCCGCGGGGAAAGTCACGGCCCTGATCAGGGTCAGCGTGGTACTGCCCCTGCTGCTGGCCATGCTGCTGGAGCCGGGCGGGATCCGGCTCCGATTCCGGGTCCTGGCCGGGCCCGGCGGCGCCGGCCTGCGCGGCGGGCTGAGGGGCGGGGGGTTCGTTTCGAGTCAATCTGCTGTGCCTTCCCTCAGAACGTCGCCGTGCGCTCAGCGTTGCCCGCACGTTGCGGAGTGCATCCGTATAGTGCCGCAGGTTCGGCCGCATCGCCGCGGCCAGCGCCAGGTGCTCGGCCGCGGCGCCGGGGTCCCCGGTGCGAGCCAGCGCCAGGCCCAGGCCGAACTGGGCGTAGTCGTCGCTTGGGCTGGCCTCCACGATCTGCCGGAAGCTGCCCGCGGCCGCCGCGTACCGGCCCGCGTCAAACTGCGCCCTGGCCAGCGCCTCCAGCACGCTGCGGGACTGCGGCTCGGCCACGGCCGCCCGCTCCAGCAGCTGGGCGGCCGCCGCCGCGCTGCCGCTCTGGAGCAGCTCAAGGCCGCGCCGGTACAAGCTATAGGTGTCCTCGCCCGCGACCGCCCGGCTGGCCGTGCCGCCCCTGGCTGCTCCCGGCTGGGCCGGCTCCTGCCCGGCCTGATTTCCTCCTCCCGAGCTGGACTGCTGATGAACGTCCGGTGACGAAAGCTCTTCCGGCCGCCGGGAATCATGGGCCTTCCCTGGTCCTTCAGACATATGTGCAGATCCTTCCGTCCGGCCAGGAGCCAGCAGGTGCAGGCGGCTGCTGCCTCTCGCTGGCGCCGTTTCGTGGCGTCCGTTATGTCGAGGACCGGGTGAGCGGGCTCGCCGAGGTCACTTCTCCACCGTACAACGTCATAGCGCACGATAAAGAGGAGCACTTCCTGGCGGCGGACCCGCACAACGTGATCCGGCTGATCCTGCCCCGAGCGGAGGACGCCCTGCCCGGCAATCCTTACCACCAGGTGGCCGACGAGCTGGCCAGCTGGCTGGCGGACGGGATCCTGGCGCCCGATCCCGAGCCCGCCCTGTATGTCTACGAGCAGATGTCCTTCCCCCCGCCCGGACAGCGAGTGCAGCGGGGCCTGATCGGCGCGCTGGGGCTCGTTCCGCTGGATGCGGGAGTGGTGTGGCCGCATGAGGGCGTTGCGCCGGGTCCCATCGCCGGCCGGCGCCAGCTGATGGAGGCGACGCAGGCCAACCTGGAGCCGATCTTCCTGCTCTATCACGGCTCGCCGGACGGCGCCGCGACCCGGATCGTCGAGGAAGCAGCCTTCACCCGGCAGCCGCTGGCCGAGGCCGTGACAACGGACGGGCTGCGGCACCGGCTCTGGGCCATCACCGACCACGCCGAGCTGGCAGCCGTGGCCGCCGACCTGGCCGCCCGGACCGCCTTCATCGCTGACGGGCATCATCGCTACTGCGCGTACCTGCAGCTGCAGGCTCGCCGGCGGGCCGCGGCCGGCCAGGATGCGGCGGGCCATCGGGCAGCGGGGCACGACGCGGCCGGCCATCGGGCAGCGGGGCAGGACGCGGCCGGAGAGGAGCCGTGGGACCGGGGGCTCGCGCTGCTGGTGGACGCCGCCGCGTACCCGCCCCGCGTGGGCGCCATCCACCGGGTCGTCGCCGACCTGAACCCGGAAAGCGCCGTGATGCTGGCGGCCAGCGGCTTCAAGGTCCGCGAGCTGCCCGGCGGCGCAGCCGAGCTGGAGGCCGCCCTCGGTGAGCTGGCCGCCGCCGGCGAGCACGGCGTGGCCTTTCTGCTGACCGGCGGCGAGCGGGCTTACCTGCTGACCGACCCGGACCCGGCGCTGGTCGAGGCGTGCATAGCCGCCGACTGCCTGCCGCTGTGGCGGCGGCTTCCCGCCGCCGTGCTGCGGGACGTGCTGCTGGCCCGGCTCTGGGGGATCGGCGATGACGAGCCGGGCGTGCTGGCCGTGCATGACGCGGCAGCCGCTGTCCGCCTTGCCGCAGCGCCGCCGGGCGGCACGGCGGTGATCGGGAACCCTATGCGGGCGGCTGACATCTACGGGCTCGCCGCGCGCGGCCATACGGTGCCGAGGAAATCGACCTCGTTCGGCCCTAAGCCGCGCATGGGGCTAGTCATGCGGATGTTCGCTCAGGGCTGAACAACGCATCCGGCCCTGCCGCGGGGCGCCGGGCCTGCGTTGGGCATGTCCCGGCCTGGCGGCAGACCTGAGACGATGTGGTCATGGAGGACGCCGCGCCCGCATTCGCCGTGAACGATGTCATTACCGAACTTGGCCACGATGTGTACCAGATCGACACCCGGATGGCCGGGTACGAAGGCATTACCGCCGGATACCTGATCCGCGGCGACCGGCCCTGCCTGGTCGAGACCGGCACCGGGCCGTCGGCGCCAGTCGTGCGGGATGCACTGGCGGCGCTTGGCGTCGGGCCAGATGACCTGGCCACCGTCGTGGTGACGCACATTCACCTGGACCACGCGGGCGGCACCGGAGACATCGCGACCATGTTCCCCGCGGCGCAGGTGGTGGTGCATGAGCTCGGCGCACGGCACCTGGCCGACCCGAGCAGGCTGATGGCCAGCGCCCGGATGGTCTACGGGGACCAGCTCGACGTGCTGTTCGGCACGCTGCTGCCGACACCGCCCGAGCGGATCCGCACGGTGGAGCGCACCGGGGTGGTCGACCTCGGCGGCGGCCGGCGGCTGGAGAGCCACTACTCGCCCGGGCACGCCAGGCATCACGTGGGACTGATCGACTCGCTCAGCGGCGACCTCTACGTGGGGGACGCGGCCGGCATCTACGTGCAGGAGACCGGCGACATGCGCCCGGCGACGCCGCCGCCCGACTTCGACCTGCAGGTCGCGCTGAACTCGCTGCGGACCTTCGCGGCCCTGCAGCCGACCCGGTTGCTGTTCAGCCACTACGGGCCGGTGAGCACCGTGGCGGAAGCGCTGGAGCGGTCCGCGGCCGAGATCAGCGTCTGGGTCGAGGAGACGCGGCGCGCGCGCGGCGCGGGGATGGACCTCGATCACGCCGCGGCAATGGTGGCCGAGCGGACCCGGCAGCGTTATGCCATCCTGGCCGAGGACGCGGATCCGGCGCTCGCGGTGAAATACGAGCGGATCAGCGGCACGGTGGCCAACGTGGCCGGCATCATGCGCTGGCTGGACAAGACCGAGCCATCCTGACGGCTGGAGGATGGCCGGAAGCTGCGGCTGAGGAGCTGAAGTGGCTGGGCGCGAGGCCCGGGAGCCCGCCGGTCACGCGTCAGCCTTCGGGATCATGGCCTGATGCCAGGCCCGGCAGGTCAGAATCAGCAGACTCAGCCTCGTCCGCAGGAACATGCTCAGCCTCGTCCGCAGGAACATGCTCAGCCCTGGCTTCGTCGGGCTCGCCCGCCGGGCCATCCTCGCCCTCGCCCTCGTCCGCCTCGGCATTCTCGTCGAACTCCAGGTCGTCGAGGATGAAGTCGTCCAGCTCGTCCACCCGGTCGGCGGCGTCAGTCTCGCCATCGGAGTCTGCGGCGGCGGCCTTGCCGAACCACTCCCGCGCGTCCTCCTCGCGGCCTGCGTCGAGCAGGGCATCAGCGTAGGCGTACAGGAGACGAGCCGATCCTGGCCGGCTCCGGCGGTCGCTGAGCTCCGGAACCTGGAGAGCCACGACTGCCGCTTCTGGCAGGCCCTGGTCCCGGCGGATCCCCGACTCGACAATCTTCAGTTCGAGCTGGGTCGGACGGTCGGCGGCACGGGCCTCTGGGCCGGTGACGATGTCGAGGGCGCGATCAGGCCTGCCCAGCGCCCGCTCGCAGTCCGCCATCAGCGGCAGGTAGCTGGCCCGGCCGGTGAGCCTGCGCGCGGCCCGGAACTCGGCCAGCGCGGCGGTCCAGTTGCCTGCCTGGTAGGCGGCAATGGCGCAGGTCTCGCGGACGATCCCGACCCGCGCGGCAAGCCCGCGGGCGGCCTCGGCGTACTGGTAGGCCCGGTCCGGGTCCTCAGCCAGGCTCGTGGCCACGAGCAGCCGGGCGACCGCGTCAGCGAGGTCGCCGGGCAGGGTCCGGAGCTCGTCGCGCGCCTCCGGGTCCAGCTGGTCGGCCGTAATGCTGGCCGGCAGGTCAGGGTGGCGCACATCAGGCTGACGCGGGCCGGCTGGCCGGCCGCTGTGGTCACGATCGCCCTGGGGTGACCGCCAGCCAGAGTCGCGAGCCTGGCCGTACGACGCACGGAAGCCGCCGGCGGACGCGAGCCACCCCCGTCACGCTGGGTCCCCCGCGGCGCGCCCTGGGCGCCACGACCGCGTGACGGCGCACCGCCCGTGCCAGCACGCGAAGGTGCTCCTGGTCCCCTGCGGGTTCGATCGGCTGGGCCGCCTTCCCAGCCGGACCGCTCGGCCGGGCGGCGAGTTCCGCTCCCCGAGGCACCGGAGTCAGATTGCCGCTGGCCACGCGGCTGCCAGTCGGGCCGGCGTTCCGATCGGCCAGAGCGGTCCGCTACCGAGTTCCGGCGATCCGGCCTGTCGCCGGATGCGGGACCCCGGTAGCCGCGGTCGCCTGTTCCCGTTCCCGCGCCGTCACGTCGCTGGTACTGGCGCTCGCCGGTCTCTGGGCCGCCGTCACGGGGCGGGTATCGCCGGCCGCCGGCGGCTGGCCGGTCACCGGCATCGCGCCGCTGGTAGGGACGGTCCCCGCGCTGGGAGCCGCCGTCACGGGGCGGCGGGTAGTCCCGGCCGCCGGCGGCTGGCCGGTCACCGGCATCGCGCCGCTGGTAGGGACGGTCCCCGCGCTGCGAGCCGCCGTCACGGGGCGGGTAGCCCCGGCCCCCGGCGGCTGGCCGGTCACCGGCATCGCGCCGCTGGTAGGGACGGTCCCCGCGCTGCGAGCCGCCGTCACGGGGCGGCGGGTAGTCCCGGCCCCCGGTGACTGGCCGGTCACCGGCATCGCGCCGCCGGTACGGGCGGTCAGTGCTCTCGCCGGCATCGCGGCCCGGGTACCTCCGCCCCCCGCTCGCTGGCGGACCACCGCTGTCACGACGGGGGTATCCCCGGCTGCCGGCCTGCGCCTGGCCGCTGCGGCCTGAGCCGCGGTAGCCCCTGTCCTCCGTACCTGGCCCGTCGCCGCGCTCGCTGCTGCGGTACCGGTCACCTGGACCGCGGTAGCCGCGTTCGCCCGTGTTCCGGCCGCTGCCCTGGTAGCCCTCGCCCTGGTATCCGCGCTCCGCCTGCGGGCGGCCGGATCGCGGCGCGCGCGGCGCCCCGCCGCTCTCGCGATCGCCGGGCGGGCGGGCTCCGTACGAGCCAGTCCGTCCGGCAGCACCGCCCCGGCGTGCCGAACCGCTCTCAGGACGCTCGGACCAGCGGCCCGAACCCCCGCCCTGGTCAGAACCGCTGCTGCTTCCGTAGCCTCCGCGACCGGTGCTGCCTTGTCCTCGGCCGGCCGCGGAGCCGGACCGGCCCGGCTTACCTGGCCAGGTCCCGCCCGACCGGGCCGAGCTGGCACCCGGCCGCCTGGTGCCACGGCCAGCCTTGGCGGCGCCCCCGCCCGACCGGCCAGCGCTGCCGCCCGCTTTCCCGGCGCTGCCGGAGCCGCGGCCGCCTGGCGCCCGGCGGGACTTGCCCGCCGACGCACCCGACGCTGAATTGCCCGCACTCCCGGCCACCGGATCCTCCACTATTACGTACCTCAGGTCATCGATTGCAGCACAAACGCGCTGAGGGCCACTACCTAACGGTAACGGCCCTCAGCGGGAAAATGTCCGGCGGCGTCCTACTCTCCCACGCAGTCCCCCGCGCAGTACCATCGGCGCTGAAGGGCTTAACTTCCGGGTTCGGAATGGGACCGGGTGTTTCCCCTTCGCCATGGCCACCGAAACACTATGGAGATGTTGCCAACGCGACCGCTCCGCCAGGCGGAGCCGGGCACGCCGACCGCATCTCGGGAACCGCACAGTGGACGCGAATAAGATCGTTAAGA
>CAWDVK010000001.1:0-197788 GCA_963805715.1 uncultured Actinomycetota bacterium | reverse complement strand
CCGCCGATGACGGCGGGCGCGCCGAAGCGCTGCAGCGCCTCCGGCACAGCGACCCTGCCGCCTTCGTCCTGGAAGTTCTCCATGATGGACAGCAGTGCCCTGGCCGTCGCGCCGGTGCCGTTCAGCGTGTGCGCGAACTCCAGCTTGCCGTCCCGGCGGAACCGGATGTTCAGCCGCCGGGCCTGGTAGTCCGTGGTGTTCGAGCAGGAGGTGATCTCCCGGTAGCGCTGCTGAGTCGGGAACCATGCCTCGATGTCATACTTCTTCGCGGCCGGCGCGCCCAGGTCACCGACGGCGATGTTCATCACCCGGTACGGCAGCCCGAGTTCGCGGGCGATCTCCTCCTCGTAGGACAGCAGCTCCTCGTGCAGGCCAGCCGAGTCCTCCGGGCGGCAGTAGACGTACATCTCGACCTTGTCGAACTGGTGCACGCGGAACATGCCCTTGGTGTCCTTGCCCGCCGCGCCCGCCTCGCGACGGAAATTGGTGGTGAAGGCCGTGTACCGGGCCGGCAGCTCGTCTTCCTCCAGCCGCTCGTCGGTGTGGATGCCGGCCAGCGCGACCTCGGAGGTGCCGGTGAGGTAGAGGTCGTCCTTCTCCAGGTGGTACAGGTTGGACTCCTCGGTGGGCAGGAACCCGGTCCCGTACATGGCCCGCTCACCGGCCAGGACCGGCGGCAGGACCAGCAGGAACCCCTGGCCGGTCAGCTTGTCGATCACGTACCGGTAGAGCGCCATCTCGGCGAGCGCGACATCGCCGATCCGGTAGGCGAACCGGGATCCCGCCAGCCGCGCGCCCCTGGCCATGTCGATCCAGCCGCGCGGCGAGCCGAGCTCCATGGCGTCCCGCGGCTCGAAGCTGAACTGCGGCGGCTGGCCCCAGGTCCTGACCAGCTGGGCGTCTTCCTCGTCCATGCCGTCGGCGGCCGTCGGATCGGGCAGGTTCGGGATCCGGGCCAGCAGCTCATCACGCTGCCGGCCGGACCGGGCCTGGTCGGCCTCGGCGGCGGCCAGTTCCTCCTTGAGCTGGCGCAGCTCCTCGATCTCGGCCGGCCCCGGCGGCTTGCCCTTCGACGATCGCTTCTGCGCCGCGCGCAGGGCCTCGGCCCGCTCCGTGTGGGAACGCCAGCTCGCATCCGCGGCGAGCAGCGCGTCGAAGTCCGCCGCGGCGCCGCGCCTGGCCAGCGCCTCGCGATAGCGATCAGGTTCCTGCCGTGCAGCCTTGAGGTCAATCACTTGCGCGAGTCTAGCCGGGCTGCTGACCGACGGCAGGGCAGTTATCGCCGGGCAGGCCGCCCCGATCACCGAGGTCGGCCTGCCGCGGGGCGACCTCGGCGGCCAGGTCCTCGGTGCCGCGCCGGCCGCCGCGGGTGGCCAGCACGGAGCCGCCGAGAATCAGCGCGAACGACACCGCCATAGCCGGGGTGAGCCGCTCGCTGAGGACCCAGACGCCCAGCCCGACCGCGACCGCGGGGTTGATGTAGGTGATGACGCTGGCCCTGGCCGGGCCGACCTCGGCGATCAGCGCGAAGAAGAGCAGGAAGGCCACGGCCGTGCAGAGCACCGCCAGCCCGGCCATAGCGCCCAGCACCCGCGCCGACGGCAACGAGGACGGCCAGGACAGCGCCGCGAGCGGGGCGTAGATGACGGCGGCGAACGCCAGGCAGGCCGCCGTCATGCCGATCGGCGGCAGCTCGCTCAGCTTGCGGCTGGCGATCAGCGGGCCGGTGGCGTAGCACAGGGCCACCAGGAGCACCTCGCCGATCGATCCGAGGTCGCCGGCCGGGGCGCCGGGCCCGGCCAGCAGGATGACCCCGGCCAGCCCGACGAGCAGGCCCGCCCAGCGCACCGCGCTGAGCCGGTCAGTTCCCCCGGTGAGCCGGGACAGGATCGCGACCAGGATCGGAACCGAGGCGATGAGCAGTCCGCTGAGCGAGCTGGGCAGCCTGGTCTCGGCCTCGGACAGCAGCAGCCACGGGATGACGATCTCCACCAGCGCGAAGGCGGCGAGCCACCGCCAGTGCGGGCGCAGCACGGCGAGCTCGCGGCGGCCCGCGGCGACCGGGAGCAGCAGCAGCGCCCCGACACCGACCCTGGTCAGCACGAGCACCGGCACCGGCACGCCGGCCACCGCGACCTTGATCAGCAGGTACGGGATCCCCCAGATCACGCTCATCGCTGCGAACAACCACCAGCCCCGGCGGGTCACGTCGCCTCTCCGCTCTGCTCGGCCCGCGGCCGCGGTGCGGCCGTCTGCGTCCCAGTCTGCGGCATGCGCCTGGCCGTCTTGAACGGTCTTGCGCATCAGCCGGGGCGCTAACCAGCCTGCGGGACGCGCCAGCCAGTTACACGTGCACGCACACGACCAGCTTGTCGACCTTGAGGCAGCCCGGCATCGCCGACTGAGTCGGCGTCGGAGACGTTGAGGCCGGCGGGGACGAGCCGGGCGGCGACGTGCTGCCGGACGGCGGTGATGATGATCCGGATGGCGACGGGTCTGGCGACGGATCGGGGGAGGGCGTCGGCCCCGGAGCAGCGGGGTACTGGGGCGCGGGCGCCGAGAACCCGCTCACCGGCCGGGCGCTGCCGGTACCGCGGGTGGCCGGACGCGGCCTGCGGGACAGGCTGCTCGCGGCAGGCCGCGGCTGGACGCCCCCGCCGGTCCAGAAGTGCGGCAGGCCGAAATATGCGCCGGCGCCGTGACCGGTCCCGAGCGGCCCGACGCTGATGTTGAGGGAGGCGAGCAGGACGCAGACGAGAACGGCCGACACCATGATGGCCATCGGCGGGACGAAGAAAAGCGGGTGCGCGCGCAGCGCCGCGAGTCCATTGCGCAGCGTGGTATGGATCCGGTCCACCGCGACGGCCGCGGCCACGCCGGACCAGGGCAGTTCCGGTCCGTATCCGAGCCGTGCGCTGCTGCGCGCGCGAGCCAGCGCGTCCCGCCGCTGGACGGGGGTGAGGCCGGGGAGCAGATAGATGACCGTGCTCTTGCCCTCGACCTCCGCGCGCACGTGTAAGCCAGTCGGCAGCTCGGCGTATCTAATCTTGATCAAGGACCCGAACCTCGTCACAAACGCCTTTATCAGGGCATTGGCCCGTTGCTAAGCAAACAGACGGTGACGATGTTATCACGGTGAATAGCTGCAATCCCACGGATGCGGTAATCGGATGCCCGCCCACGCTGGTGGCGGCGGTCCCGGACCTGGCCCCGGCTACGCTCGCAGACCTAGGCATTTTCCGAAACGCACGTCGCGGAGGAACTGTGCGGCTGACCGGCGGCAGTGACGGGGCTCAGCCGGCCGGTACCGATCCAGGCGCCGGCCCGGCCGCTGCCCTGCGTCCCGCCAGCCCGCACGCTCAGCCAGCCCCGGCGGCGCGCCCGGGCGCTCGACCTGGCCCCCGGCGCGCTGGCGTCCTGCCGGCGCGGCTGGCCCTGCTGATCGCGCTGGCCGGCGGCCTGGCGCTCGCGGCCGCGTTCCCGCCGGCCGGGATCTGGCCGCTGGCCGTCGCCGGCCCGGCGCTGCTGGCCGTCGCGCTCCGGGGCCAGCGGCTGCGGACGGCAGTCGCCGTCGGCGCCGTCTTCGGCCTGGCCTTCTTCGGCCCGCTGCTCATCTGGCTCATCAATGTCGCCTGGTATGTCTGGGCGGCGCTCGCGATAGCCGAGACACTGATCTTCGCGGTGCTGACGATCGGGCAGTGGCTGCTGCTGCGGCTGCGCGCCTGGCCGGTCCTGGTCGGCGGCTGGTGGGTGGCGGCCGAGGCGGTGCGCGAGCGGTGGCCATGGGAGGGCTTCCCGTGGGGGCGGCTGATGATGAGCCAGGCGAGCGCCCCGACCGCCGGCTGGGTCGCAGTGGGCGGCCCGACGTTCCTCACGTTCCTGCTCGGGCTGGCCGGCGGGTGCCTGGCCTGGCTGCTGGTGGGCACGGCGCGCCAGCGTCAGCGCCGCCCGGCGCATGGTCCGGCCGACGCGGCCCGGGATCCGGCAGGCACCAGGGATCCGGCAGGCACCGGGAATCCGGCAGGCACCGGGAATCCGGCAGGCACCGGGAATCTGGCAGGCACAGCGCAGCGGCCGGACTGGCTGCGGCGGCGGGCCGGCCCGGCGGCCGCGCTGGCAGCCGCGGCCGGCCTGACTCTGGCCGGCGCGTGGCTGCCCGTCGACGAGGGCACGCCTGGCACGCCGGCCGCGGAAGTCGCCGCCGTGCAGGGGAACGTGCCGCACGCGCGTAACCTGCCCGACCTGCTCCGGGCGACCACGGTGACCGACAACCATGCCGCCGCCACCGAGCAGCTGGCCGCCCGGGTGCGGGCAGGCGCGCGGCAGGCACCGGACCTGGTGATCTGGCCGGAGAATTCGACTGATCAGGATCCCGAGCTCGATCCGCTGAGCTACTCCACCATCGCCACCGCGGTCGGCGATATCAGCCGGCCAGTGCTTGTCGGCGCGGTGCTCCAGGATCCGGTGCGCAACGCGGGCCAGCTGTGGCTGCCAGCGCGCGGCCCGGTCGCCGTCTACATCAAGCGCAGGCTGGTGCCGTTCGGCGAGGTCATCCCGTTCCGGGGCCTGCTGGATCACGTCACCTCGCTACCATCGCTGCAGCCGGTTAACTTCACCCCGGGGCACCGGGCTGTCGTGTTCCGCGTCGGCAAGATCCGGCTCGGCGACGTCATCTGCTACGAGGTCGGCTTCGACGGCCTGGTGTCCTCGGAGGTGGCCGCCGGGGCGAACCTGCTCAGCGTGCAGACCAACGACGCCGACTTCGAGCTCAACGGGTACACCGGCGAGACGCTGCAGCAGCTCGCGATGGCGCGGATCCGGGCCGTCGAGCACAACCGCGCCGTGGTGGTGGCCTCCACGACCGGCGTCAGCGCGATCATCGCGCCGGACGGCTCCCTGCTGGCGCATACCGGCCTCTGGCGGCGCGCGGAGATCGAGGCCAGGGTGCCGCTGCGCACCAGCATGACCCTCGCCGACCGGCTCGGCGGCTGGCCGGAAGGCCTGCTGACCGGCCTGACGCTGGCCGCGCTGGCCTGGGCGCTGGCGACTGGCGTCGCTGACCGCCGGCGAGCCCGGCGGGCGGCGCCCGCGGCACGGCCCGAGCCAGCCCGAGCCCTGAGCCAGCCCGAGCCCGAGCCCTAGCCGAGCCCTGAGCCAGCCCGGCGCCCGGGCCCGCGTCATTCTGGCGCAGAATGGCAGAGTGGCAGTCTGGCGCGCCCTGGCGCAGCCCGTCCGGTATGGCGCGCTGCTGGCGGGCGCCCTGCCGGTGCTGGCGTTCCCGGCACCCAACCTGGAGTTCCTGGGCTGGATCGGGCTGGTCCCCGGCCTGCTGCTGATGCGCGGCGCCCCGAGCCGGCGCGAGGCGGCCGTGCGCGCCTGGTGGTTCGGCACCGGCTACCTGCTGGTCGCGATGTACTGGCTGCTCCCCAACCTGGGGCCGGCCATGCCGCTGATCGCGATCGCGCTCGGATTCCTGTGGACCGCCGTCGGCGTGTCCGCCTGGAGCCTGCTACGGCCGCCGGTGTCCTGGCGGCGCGCGCTGGCGGCACTGGCGGTCGTGCCCAGTGCCTGGCTGCTGACCGAGTGGATCAGGTCCTGGCAGGCCCTCGGCGGACCCTGGGCCGTCCTCGGGGCGACCCAGTGGCAGCATCCGGCCATCCTGGCGCTGGCGGCGGCCGGCGGCGTCTGGCTGGTCACGATCGCGCTGGTGGTAGCGAACACGGGCATCGTGATCGCGCTGGTGGCCCGCGGCCTGCCCCGGCTGATCGGGCTGGCCGCCGCGCTGGCCGCCGCCGTGGCGGGTCCCGCCATCTTCGCGCTGACCCCGCCCCCGGCCGCGGCCCGGCACGTCACGGTCGCGCTCGTGCAGCCGGGGATACTCAACGGCCCGGCCCAGCGAGTCAGCGCGGACGTGCAGCTCACGGAGGGCCCGGCGCGGCGCGCTGACCTGATCGTCTGGGGCGAGAGCAGCGTCGGGTACGACCTGGCGGCCAGCCCGCGCCTGGTCGGCAGGCTGGAGCGGCTGTCCTCGGCGGTCGGGGCGCAGCTGCTGGTCAGCCAGGACGCGCTGAACGCCGCCGGGAACAAGTCGAAGGTGGCCGTGCTGATCGGCCCGGCCGGCGTCCAGGGCAGCTACGTCAAGACCAGGCTGGTGCCCTTCGGCGAGTACATCCCGTTCCGGTCGGCCCTCGGCTGGCTGTCCGGCATCAGCAAGGCCGCGGCCCAGAACATGGTGCCGGGGACCGGCGCGCACGTGCTGCACGCGACGCTGCGGTCTGGCCAGCCGCTGACCATCGGCGTGCTGATCTGCTTCGAGTCCGCGTTCCCTGACATGTCACGGGTGGACACCGACCACGGCGCCCAGCTGATCATCTACCAGACCGCCGACTCGACCTTCCAGGGCAGCTGGGAGCTGGCCCAGCACGCGTCGCTCAGCGCACTGCGCGCGGCCGAGACCGGCCGGCCGGTCGTGCAGGCCGCGCTCACCGGCGACTCGGTGGCCTTCGACGCCCGCGGCCGCCTGCTCGCCAGCGCGGGGCCGTCCCGGCGGGGAGCCATCGTCGTCTCGCTCGCGCTGCCGCCCGCGTCGGCCAGGACGCTGTATGACCGGCTCGGCGACTATGTCCCCTGGACGGCCATCGGGATCCTCGTCCTCGCCGCGCTGCTCGCCCTGGCCCGCGGCCGGCCGGACCGGCTGGCACGGATTCGTCCGCATCGTCCGGCCCGCATAGCCTGGAACGGCAGCCGTGAACCTGACCGGACAGCCCGGCTGGCCGGTGCCTCATCGGAGGGACCGGCCGCTGACGCACAACCCGGCGGGAACGCGGCCGCCCATCCCCGCGACGGGTCCTGACTGCTCCGGCGCGGGGACCGAGCCGGAGCAGTCAGATTGCCCTGGAGGTCTCACCGTGCGGGTGCCTGGTCCATCCCCGGCGCGCCGGGGCCGGCTCGCGCTGGTCATGCTGGCCTGCGCGCTGGCCGGCCTGCTGGCGGCCGCCTGCTCGGCAGGCACGTCCGGAACCGCATCGCCCGGTCACCACGATGCCGGAGCCAGCTCATCCGCGAGCTCAGCGGCAGCATCGCTGCTGAGCATCAGCCCGGCCAACGGCACGGCGAATGCCAGCCCCGGCCAGGGCGTGACCGTCACGGCCACCCGCGGCAAGCTCACCAGCGTCTCGGTCACGGCAGCCGGAAGCGCCGTGGCCGGCACCATGAACTCCGCGCAGACATCCTGGCACAGCACGTGGGCACTGGCCGTTTCGTCGACTTATACCGTTACCGCCACCGCGGTGGCCCCCGGCGGATCGCCGGTCACCCGGACCAGCTCCTTCACTACCCTGCGGCCCGCGCGCACCTTCTCGACCATGATCTTCGAGGGCTACAACGATACGTACGGCGTTGGCATGCCGATCATGCTCACGTTCAGTCAGCCGATCACCAACAAGGCCGCCGTGGAGCGATCCCTGCAGCTCACCACGTCTAAGCCGGTCGTCGGCGCCTGGTACTGGGACGGTAACCAGACCCTCGATTTCCGTCCGCGCGCTTACTGGCCCGCCTACACCCGGGTGAGCTTCACCGGTCATCTGGACGGGATCGAGGGCGCTCCCGGCGTCTACGGCGATCACACGCTGACCCAGTCGTTCAGCATCGGCAGCTCGCTCATCGTGGTGGCGAGCACGACCGACCATTACCTGGACCTGTTCCGGGACGGTCACCTGCTGGACCGCTGGCCGATCAGCACCGGCAGGCCCGGCGACGACACGCCGAACGGCACCTACGTCACCATCGACAAGGCCAACCCGGTGCTGATGACGGGCCCCGGCTACAGCCTCGAGGTGCCGTGGTCGGTCCGCTTCACCTGGTCGGGCGACTACCTGCACGACGCCTACTGGTCCACCGGCGAGCAGGGCTTCACCAACGTCAGCCACGGCTGCGTCAACATGCCGCCGGCCGACGCCGAGACCTACTACAACATGGAGGTGCCCGGCGACCCGGTCACGGTCACCGGCAGCCCGCGGGCCGGGACCTGGGACAACGGCTGGACGGAGTGGTTCCTGCCCTGGTCGCAGTACGTCAAGGGCAGCGCGCTGCAGGAGGCCGTCGAGGCCGGCCCGGACGGCAGCACCTTCGTCAGCCCGGCGGCCCTGCCGGCCTCGGCCGCGACGGTGCCGCTGGGCATGCCCGACCCTGGCAACTGGTCGGCTAGCGCCTGACGGCAGGCCTCCCGGGCAGCCAGCACCGGGCAGCCAGCACCCCGGCAGCCTGCGCCATCCCCTGGCCCGGCTGGCTCAGGACAGCAGCACGAAGCGCATCGCGATGGCGGCCAGCAGCACCACCAGCAGCGGGGCCGAGACCGCGGTGAGCGGCCGGAGCAGCCAGCGGGCGGCGGGCACGCCCAGGCTGATGACCTCGCGGGCGGTCAGCGCCAGCAGCAGCAGCCACAGCGCGATCATCCCGGCCAGCGTCCACCCGGCCCCGCGGGCCGGCTTCCGGACCGCGACCGGGGGCATCGGCTGCCGCGGCGAGCCGGGCGGCCAGCTCATCGTGTACACGACGGCGCCGGTGTCGGCGAACGCCACCCGGACGCCGGGAGCCGCGGCCATGGCGGCCCGGAACCTGCGTCCCCAGCCGGCCGGGTAGCCGGCCACCTGCTCCAGGTAGGCCTCCTGGGTGGACGTGGTGATCAGGTAACTGGCCGGTCCCGCCTGGCGCAGCTGGGCCGCCAGGCCGCGCACGCTAGCCGGATCGGCCGGCGCGGCCGCGGTGATGTAGTTCACCTTCTCGAAGTCGCGGTACTGCCAGGGCATCTGCGGGGTGGCGTTGGCCAGCGGCAGCTGGCTCAGCCAGATCAGCCTGATCCCGCCGCTGTCCCGTGCGTAGAGGTAGTTCATCGCCGTGAGCTCGCCCGGCGGCGTCTGCTCGAATGCCTCGTTGCCATAGCGGGCCACCAGGAACAGGCCCGCCAGCACGAGGCCGGCCAGGCCGGCGGCGGTCACCGGCAGCCACGCCCGGCGCGGCGCGCTCCCGGCCGGGAAGAACAGGTAACTGCCCAGGATGCAGGCGGCCGGCAGCGCGAAGAGGTAGGTCCGCAGCACGATCTCGCCGCCGTAGTTCTGCACCGCCGGGGCCAGGAAGGGCACGCCCAGCAGGACGAGCGCGGCCACGTCCCGCACGCCGCCGCGCAGCCGGCGGGCGACGCCCGCCACCGCCATGGCGAGCACGACGGCGGCCGCGCCGATCCGGGCCTGCGGCACCAGCGCGTGCAGCTGGTGGCCGGCCACCCGGCCGCCGACACCGGAGGAGAAGTTGGCCAGCAGGTGACCGACCGGGCCGAACATCTGCTGCAGGTGGCCGGACCAGAACGCGACCGTGCCGAAGCTGATCCAGCCGGCCAGGATGACTCCCAGCAGCACCGGCAGCCCGGTGAGCCGGCACCGCCGGGCCAGGACCAGGCCGGCGCAGGCGGCCAGCATCAGGAACGGCGTGAGCTGATGGCTGACCACCGACGTGGCGAAGATCGCGATCAGCACCAGCAGCAGGACGACCTGCTGCCGGCCGGCGGCCGGCAGCGGCTCGCGCTCGCCGCTGCACGGCGACCGCGGCTGGGCGCGGCCGAACCAGTTCAGCAGGATCGCGACGAAGATCAGGTACAGCAGGAAATTGAGGGACTGCGGCGAGAAGTAATCCTGGCCGACCCAGTTGCCCAGGCTCAGCAGCAGAGCCGCGTACCAGCGGGCCTGCCAGGATGCGCGCAGGCTGCGCGTGATGAGGAACAGCGGCAGCAGGCAGAGCAGGTCGACGGCCGCGGGCCACCAGCGCATGATCTCGGTCAGGTTGTGCGCGCCCGCCGCCCCCGCGGCCATCGCGATCAGAGCGAAGAAGCCGGGCCAGGAGAAGTAGGCGTCCAGCGCCGGAGCCGTGTGCCCGGTCCGGCTGATGTAGTCGATGTACCCGGCGATCTGGTAGGTCGTGGGGAAGCGCGGCTGCGGCTCGGCCCTGGCCGTCACGCCGTCCAGGCAGATCACGGTGGCCGCGAGCACGGCGCCGAGCGCCACGGGCCTGGCCCGCGGCAGCCCGAGCAGCAGCGTGAACGCGACGATCAGCAGGCCCAGGCCGATCAGGCAGCTGACCGGCAGCACCGAGATCAGGCCGAGCCCGTTGATCCGGCCCGGCCGCACGCCGGGCAGCGGCAGCTGGAACGCGGCCAGGCCTGCCGTCCCGGCTACCGCCGCGGCCATCAGCAGCGCTGCCTGGCGCGCTGGCGGCTGGGCACGCGCCGCGGCCGGGCGCCGGCGGCGCGAGGCCTGACGGTGACCGCATGTCCCTACACCTCGCTCCGCCGGGCGGCGGCGGGCAGCCGCGCACCCGATACCAGCCGCCACAGGCCCGGCAGGATCAGGGCGGCGGCGAGCAGCTGGCCGGCCAGCACCCCGATGGCGGCTCCGATGACGCCCAGCAGGCTCGTCAGCAGCAGGACCCCGGCCAGCAGGACCACGCCGCGGACCGCCTGCACGAGAGCGACCCTGGACGTGCGGCTCTGCGCCCGCAGCGCGCCGAGGTACAGCTCCGTCAGCGACCTGGGCAGCGTCGCGGCGGCCAGCAGCGCCAGGACCGGCGCGCCGAACCGCGCGTAGCCGGGGCCGAACAGCGCCATCAGCGGGTAGGCCGCCGCGGCGAGCACGGCGGTCGTCGGCACGAGCACGATCAGCCCGCGCCGCAGCGCCGAGGCGCAGCTGGCGGCCAGCCGGCCGGCGTCAAAGGCTCCCTCCACCGTCAGCGACGTTGCCATGTTCACGCCCAGCAGGTCCAGCGTGGCGCCCACCGTCCACGCCACGTAGAAATAGGCGGTCAGCCGCGGCGTCGTCAGCAGGGCCACCAGCACCGGCACCAGGCTGCCGGTGACCAGCAGGCAGGTAGCGCCGACGTAGTCGCCGGCCAGGAACCGGGAGACCTGCCGGGCCGTGGGCGGCTGGCGGTGACCGGTCCGGCTGGCGTGCTGCGGGATGATCCGGGCGAAGATCAGCAGGTTGACCAGCGGCAGGGCGAGAAAGACCGGCAGCATCCAGGACAGGAAGATGCCGCCGCGCGGCATCGCGGTGGCGAGCGCGATCAGCAAGACGATCTTGACTGCGCCGAAGAGGCCGTTCTCGGCGGGCAGCCAGACAGCGCTGCGCAGCCCGATGAGCACGCCGTCCTGCAGGGTGAAGATGGCCCAGCCGACCACCGAGATGATGAAGGCCGCGCCGGCCGCGGCGGTGGTGAGCTCGGCATAGGACGGGCCGAGCCGGCCGGCGCCGAACACGAACAGGACGCCGCCCAGCGCGGAGACGCCCGCGCTGACCGCGTAGACCCGCAGCACCAGCGCACGGGTGCCGTGGCCGGACTGCGGGATGAACCTGGTTAGCGAGCCGGTCAGGCTCAGCGCCGTCACCCCGGCGAGCAGGTTCATCGCGGCCAGCGCCGCTGACGCGCGCCCCACCTCGGCGGGGGCGTACCGCCGGGCGGCGATCAGCCAGTAGGCCAGGCCCGTCCCCCCGGTCAGCGCCGTGTTGAGCATGAGCGAGGTGGCGTTGCGCAGCAGCGGGTCCGGCAGCGCGGCCGCCACCAGCGCCCGCCCCCGCGCGGCAATCGCCGCGCCGCGGGCCGGCCCCGCCGCGCTGGCCGACCCGGATGCCGGCCGGCCGGCCTGCTCCAGCTGGCTGCCAGGCTCAGGCACCGGAGGTCATCCGGTCAGCCAGCGCCCGCCCGCGGCGGATCACCGACCAGCCTCGGGTCAGGGACCTGTCCGGCAGGTAGATGAGCGGCACCCGGCGGCCGCGCACGACCTGGCCGAAGGAACTCAGGCTGGTCGAGCGGCGGACAGTCAGCCGGGGCAGCGCGAAAGGGTCCGAGTCAGGCCGGCTGAGCTCGTTGCGCACGGCGCACGCATAGCGATGGCCGCAGTCCGCTGCGGCGCGGCGAACCCGCTGGCTGGAGTACCCGTACGGAAAGGCGAGGCCGCTGACCGGCTGGCCCAGCCTGGCCTCCAGCAGCTCCTTGCAGCCGGCCAGCTCGTCCCGGAGCGCCGGCCGGGACCCGGTCGAGCTGCGGGTGCGAATGGCTGTGGCCGGCGATCTCCAGGCCGGCCGCGGCGGCCTCGGCCAGCTGGCTCCAGGACAGCGCGGGGGCCGGGCATGGCTGGCTGACCGCCCGGCCGGCCGCCGGGCGCAGCCACCCGGTGGTGACGAACAGGGTCGCGGTGAAGCCGTAGCTGGCCAGCAGCGGCAGCGCGGCGGCGTGAAAGTCGGCGTAGCCGTCATCGAAGGTGAGCACGACCGGGCGCGCCGGGAGCGGCGGGCCGCCGCCCGCCAGAGCCGCGGCGAGAGCGGCCGCGCTGACCGGGGTGAACCCGCCGGCGTCCAGGTCCGCCAGCTGGGCGGCGAACGCGGCCGGCGTGACCGCCAGGCGGCTGCGCTGGCCGGCCGCGATCTGGTGGTACATGAGGATCGGCACCGCGGCCGGCCCGGCGTCGCCGGGCCCCGCCGGCGACGCGGCCGGCGACGCGGCCGGGCCGCCGCTCATCGCCGCCGTCCGCCTGCCCGGCGCGCGGTGCCCGCCGCGTACCCGCTGGCGGCGGCAGCCAGGCCGGCCGCCGTGGCGAAGGCACGGCCGAGGCCGGTGATGTCGCCGCCCGCCGCATCAGCCAGGTAGCGCCGCAGTCCCCTGGGCAGCGCACGGGCAGCATGCTGCCGCTCGGCCGACAGGGCGTCCGCCGCGCCGACCGCGGCGGTGACGGCCGCCTTCGAGACCCCTTCGGCGTAGCAGCGGGTCATGAAGTAGGAGAAGCGGCATCGCGCCGCCTGCACCCGATGCCAGATCACCGCCCTGCTGTCGAACAGCAAGCACGAGCCGGGCTGATGCTGGCCCAGCCGGATGCAGAACTCGGTCTCCTCGCAGCCGAGCGGCAGGGCCTGCCCGGACCGCCCGATGCCCGCGGCGAAGCCGCCGACGGCCGCGAACACGGAGCGGCGGAACGATGCGTTACCGCCGAACAGGTTCCGCACCCGGGCCGGGCCGGCCGAGTCGGGCAGCCCGACATAGGAGCACCCCAGGACCCAGTCGAACTCACCGGGCAGCCACCAGGGCCGGCGCGTGTCCCATCGCGGCAGGGTCAGCCCGCCGACCCCGGCTACCGGGCCGGCCGAGTACCCGTCAGCGAGGTACTTCAGCCACTCAGGTTCCGCGATGGCGTCGTCATCCAGGAAGGCGACGATGTCTCCGGAGGCCATCGCGATGCCCGTGTTCCTGGCTCCGGACAGGCCGGGCTGGCCGGTGCTCGGCGTGACCAGCACTCCCGGCAACGTCGCGGCCAGGTCGCGGCAGAGCGCGGGGTTGTGGTCAGTGACCACGATGATCTGCGCGGGCGGCAGGCTCTGCTGCCGCACGGACGCGACTGCGGCCAGCGTGTCGCCCCAGCGGGCGTGCGTATACGCGCAGATGATCACGGAGATCCGGGCGCCTGCCGCGTCCTGGCCGGCCGCTCCCGGGCGCGGGCGGTCATGCCCGGCCCGCATTCCTGGTGATCACCTCGGCGGCCGGCGGATCCGCCGGCCGCCTGGCCGGCGGCCGCAGCCGCTCCTGCACGATCACCCGCAGGATCCGGCCGCCGTCGCGGACGATGCTGAGGTTGCTGGAGCCGTGCTGCCGCGGGCGCTCATGGCTCGGGATCTCCTGGATCCGCAGTCCCGCCTTCGCCGCCCGGATGATCATCTGGGCCTCGATCTCGAATCCCTGGCAGTCGATGGCCAGCTCGGGCAGATGCCGCGCCCAGAAGGCGTTGTAGCCGTAGCACAGGTCGCTGTAGCTGGTGCCGAACATCGCGTTGACCAGCATGCTGAGCAGCCGGTTCCCGAGCCAGCGGCTGATGGTGATGTCGTCGCTGCCGCCCGCGCTGGCGAACCGGGAGCCCTTGGCGAAGTCAGCGCCGGCCACCAGGGCGGTGACGAAGCTGATGATCTCCGTCCCGTCCGTCGATCCGTCGCCGTCAATCGTCACGATGATGTCGCCGCGGGCCGCCGCGAACCCGGTGACCAGCGCGTCCCCCTTGCCGGTACCCGGCTGCGTCAGCACCTTCAGCCCCGGCCACAGGCGCCTGGCCACGGCGACCGTGTCATCAGTGGACCGGCCGTCAACCAGGATGACCTCGTCCACCCAGCCCGGCAGCGTGGCGAAGACGGCAGGCAGGTTGGTCGCCTCGTTGATGGCCGGGATGACGATGGAGACGGTCGGGGACATGGCCAGGCCGCTGGCAACCTGCCGGTACCGCGGCCTGGCCTGCCGAGTGCCGGGCCGGGCGGGGGCCGACATGGCCGGCAGCGCGCGGCGACCGGGCCGCTGCGCGGCCGGCCGGTGACCGCTGGGCCGCGCCTGGCCGGATGGCAGGCTGCGCCGCCGGACCAGCAGGTCACGCAACCGCAGATGGTGAGCCCGGCCTGGCAGCGCCCTGCCGCCCGGCTGCAGCCTGGGCGGCAGCAGGACCAGGCGCAGATCGCGCCTCCATTGAGCCTTCACGCCAATCCCCCCGAAGTTGGCTTTCAGCTAGCAAACTCCTCAGCGCGATAAGAGCTGCTGACCTCCCTGGCTGGCCTGGCCCGCCCGGCCGGCGCTGGCCGCGGACGCGCGGCGGGCCTGGACCGGCGCAGCAGGATCTGCCCGCTGCATCCGGCTACGTTCCCCCCGGCGGGTCGGCCGATGCCGGCCCTGGCGGGTGAGCAGACGGCGGACCACTCGGCCGGCCGGGCCGGGCAGGGCGGGCAGGGCGGGCAGGGCGGGCGGGACGGGCGGGACGGGCGGGGCGGGCAGGGCGGGCAGGGCGGGCAGGGCGGGCAGGGCGGGCAGCGAGCAGTACTGCCGCGAGCCAGCCCGCCGCGCTCAGCGCCGCGATGGCCGCCACCGCGGTCCGGGCTGACCAGTGCCCGGTGGCCAGCAAAACCTCCGCGACGGCGGCATTGACGGCGATCGCCCCCGTGACCGCCACCACCGCGCGCGCGAACCAGTCCAGGCCGCTCAGCATCAGGGCGAGGGCCCCGGCCGGGGCAAGGACGAGGAAGAGCAGCACGAGGGGACCACGGGCCGGCGACTGGACACCGGCCATCGCCAGGACTGCCCCGGCTGCCGCCGCCACGGCGATAGCCGCCGCCAGCAGCCAGGCGGGCCTGGCGGACCGCAGCGCCCTCATCCAGTGCTCTCCCCTCGCGCAATCAGCGGCACGCCGCATCTCGTCCGGTGACCGGCCCGGCCTCGGCGTTAGTTACGTTCAGCTTTATTCCCATTACTCAGCGATAGTGACATGGGTCATATCGGGCAATCCGATGGATACGGCGGTTCTGCCGCGGGCGTTCTACGTAGTGATCCTCGCCGCGAGCCAGTGCCCCGCTACCAGGGCAGCTGGCGTCCGCGTCCACCGCCGGCGCGGCAGCGTTCCCCGCGCTGCCTGCAGCCGGCCCGCCCTGAACCCGCAACGCATGCGCGCATGCGCGCGCGTCCGGATGCTGATGAAGAAAGCGTGAAGGCAGGTCAGGCTAGTGGCGATCGTCCGATAGCGTACGTGCCTATGGAGCAGTTCCTGATCAGCGCGGGCTACCTCGCGATCATCGTTTTCGGGTTCGTCGAGGCCTGCTGCATCCCGATTTCCTCGGAGATCACCTTCGGGTTCGCCGGCGTGCTGGCCTACGAGCACCATCTGAGCCTGCCGCTGGTGATCATCATCGGAACGCTCGCCGAGCTGGCCGGCTCATTCACTTCCTACGCGATTGGCCGCAAGGGCGGCAGGCCGGTGGTCGACAGGGTCGGCAAGTACCTGCTGCTGACCCGGGGCGATATCGACCGGGCCGAGCGGCTGTTCGCCGGCCGGGGCTCCTGGTCGGTCGCGGTCGGCCGGGTGCTGCCCGTCATCCGCGCGTTCACCGGGCTGGTGTCCGGTCTCATCGAGGTGCCGGTCGGGCCGTTCGGCATCTTCAACCTGATCGGCACGGCCGTCTACGTCACTGCCTTGTCGCTGGCCGGGTACGCGGCCGGCAGCGCCTGGGGCACCGTGTCCAGGTACGTCTCCTGGGCCGGGTACGTGCTCGTGATCCTGGTGGTGGCCGTGCTGGCAGCCGGCGTGCTGTACCGGCTCCGCGCGATCCGCCGCGAGCGCTCGGAGCTGACGGCAGCCGCACAGGCCACCGAGGCAGAGCAGGTGGCGGCCCGGCCGACCGATCCTGGCCGACCCGCGGCATCCGCGGTCGTGCCCGCCGACGCCGGCCCGAACGCCCAGGCGCCGCGGCCCCGTCACCGCCGCGACTGACCGGCGCGACTGACCGGCGCGACTGATCCAGCCGGCTCGCGCCAGCGGACTGCCGGGCCGCCCGCCGCACTGGCTGCGCGCCCGGTGGCAAAGAGCCTGGCTCAGTCAACGTCTGGCTCAGTCAACGAGGGCCTGGTAGACGAGCTGACGTAGCTGGGGCCGGATCGGATGCGCGCTCGACGGCAGCAGCTGCGTGAAGAAGCTGGCCGTGAGCTGCTCCGCCGGGTCGACCCAGAACACCGTGCTCGCCGCGCCGCCCCAGTTGAACTCGCCGGCCGAGCTGAGCGTCTTGCCCGCCACCGGGTCGAGCATGACCGCGAAGCCCAGGCCGAAGCCGATGCCGGTGAACGGCGTCTCGGCATACAGGGGCCGGCCGAACGTCTCCAGGTCAGCGTCGTGGGGCAGGTGATTACGGGTCATGTAGGCGACGGTCCGCGGGCCGAGCAGGCGGATGCCGTCCAGCTCGCCCGCCGGGCTGTCCGGGCGGCTCAGCAGCATCTGCGTGAACCGGTGATAGTCGGCGGCGGTCGAAACGAGGCCGCCCCCGCCGGACAGGACAGCGGGCTCGCGGAACGCGGCCTTGCCCATCGCGTCCAGCCGGGTGATGCGGCCGTCCGGACCCGGCGTGTACAGGGCACCGAGCCGCCCGGCCTCCTCCGGGGCCGCCCAGAAGGCCGTGTCGGTCATGCCGAGCGGCCCGAGGATGCGGGCGGCGAAGAACTCGTCGAGGGACTGCCCGGAGACCACCTCGACGACCCGGCCGAGCACGTCGGTCGCCACCGAGTAGTTCCACTCGGCGCCAGGCTGGAAGAGCAGCGGCATGCTCGCGTACAGGTCACAGCACTGAGCCAGGTCCAGGCCTCGCGGTGAGCCCCACTCGAAGCCGTTGGCCCGGTAGATCGCGTCGACCGGATGGGTCCGGTGGAATCCGTAGGTGAGGCCCGAGGTGTGCGTGAGCAGGTGCCAGACCCGGACCGGCTCGGTGGCCGGGATGGTGACCACCTGGATGTCGGAGCCGCCGGTGTAGACGCGGACATCGGCGAAGGACGGGATGTAGCGGCTGACCGGATCGGTCAGCTCCAGCAGTCCTTCCTCGTAGAGCATCATGGCCGCCACCGAGGTAACCGGCTTCGTCATCGAGAAGATCCGCCAGAGGCTGCCGGTCTGCACCGGCAGCCCGGCCTCGATATCGCGCTGGCCATACGCCGACACATGGGCGAGCTTGCCGTGCCGGGTCACCGTGATCAGCCAGCCCGGCAGCCTTCCGTCGTCCACGTACCGGGCGAAGTGCCGGTCGATCCGGTCCAGCCGCGCCGGGTCGAATCCGACCTCGGCCGGGTCGGCCTCAGCCTTGAGCTCGGTCATCGCACCACCTTTCGCACGTCATCGAGCCGAGCGTATGACCTGATCCTGAACGAAAGGGACGAGCCCGGTCCAGTGCGCACTGAGCGCCCGGCCGGGGCTGACCGGACGGCGGCAGCGAGTCAGCCGGACGGCGGCAGCGAATCAGCCGGACTGCGGCGTCGCCGGGATCCCGGTCCTGCGCCGGACCTCGTAGAGCAGGATCCCGGCCGCCACGGCCAGGTTCAGCGACTCGGCCGTGCCCGTCATCGGGATGCGCAGCTGCAGCTCACCCTGGCTGAGCAGGTCCTCGGGCAGGCCGGCCCCCTCGCTGCCGAGCAGGATCACCAGCGGCAGCGGCAGTTCCGCCGCCCAGAGCGGGCGCGAGCCGCGCGCGGACGTCACGGCCATGCAGACGCCACGGGCGGCTGCCCACTCCGTCAGCTCACCGGCCGTGGCCGCGCGCGCGACCGGCACGCTGAACAGCGCCCCCATGCTCGCCTTCACCGCGGCCGGGTCATAGGGATCGGTACTCGGGCCGACCAGGATCACTCCCGCCGCGCCGGCCGCGTCCGCCGTCCGGATGATGGTGCCGAGATTGCCGGGATTACCGATCTCGTGCAGCGCGACGAACAGCGAGCCCGGCTCGACGCGCAGATCCGCCAGCGCGGCCGGGCTGGCCCTGACGATGGCCGCGAGGCCCGTCGGGCCGTCGCGGCCGGCCATGCGGCCGAACAGCTCGCCGGTGATCCTGGCCACCCTGGTTCCGCCCTCCTCCTGCTGCCGCACCATGGCCGCGGCAGCGGGCTGACGGAGCAGGTCAGGCGCGACGATCAGGGCCTCGATGTCGGCGCCGGCCGCCACGGCCTGCGAGACCGGCTGGATGCCCTGCACGACGAAGGCGCCCTCGCGCCGCCGGTGCCGGCGGTCAGCCAGCAGGCGGGCGCGCTTGATCAGCGGATTCGCCGCGCTGCTGATCAGCTCGGTCATCGCGTCACCTCCCGACATCGCGCCACGTTCCGCCATGGCCGCACCTCCGGCCGTCGTGCCCCGCTCGGCCAGCGCGTCGCGCCCAGCCCGCCATCGCCCGCCGATGGCAGTTCCGCGGCGCCGGCCGCCGGGCCAGATCCGGCATGGTGCATCGTAGGCCGCAACAGGGGCGTCTGATGCGACTGAGATCGCCGGGAGTAGCGATGGGCGCTGAGCGCGAGCGGGTGGCCGGCTTCGGGCCTCGGCCACCTCGACACAATGGCCGTTTTGTGCGGGCGCTCATCAACGCGTGCGTGTACCTGATCCGCGAGGACGAGCGCATCGCCGCCGGGTAGGTCGCCCGGACCGACGCGCCGTCCGCCAGTCGGCCCGTTGGGACTGCCACCGTTGACAAGCAAGGGTATCAAAGTGATATCATATTTTCAGGTGATCGGGTGGCCGACACCACAGCCTCACAGGAGGCATCCCGATGAACGCAGCCAACGACAGCACCGCCGCGAAAGGCCTGCGCGGGTGGTGGGCATCTCCCCCGCGACCCGGCATGCAACGCCTGATCGTGCCATATGAGTACCGCCACCTCCGCGTCTTCGGGGTCGGGCGTATTGCCGGTGGCAGTGTCGCGGCCGCCGCAGGCGTCGTGTGCCTCTCCTACCGCGTCTACGGATGGGCAGCCTTCTTCCTGGTTCTTGGGACGCTGAACCTCGCGGGTGGCTACTGGTACCTCACTGTCGCTCGCTCCGCATCTGCCCGAACCTGAGCCTGGTCAGCACCCGCCGGGGCGACGATCCCCGAGTTCGCGGATCTTCCAGTAGGTGGCTGCCGGGACATGCCGAGCGCCTCGGCGGCCTCCACCTCGTCATGAGCTGACCCGACGTGCTCATATCCCGCGAGCCCAGGGCGAATGGACGATCTGCACGGCCGTCGCGCCCGACGTGGTCTCACCGTCCGAAGATACGGCGATATCGGCCCAGCCTAGGCCCGCGCCTAGTGCGCAACTTCAGCGAGCACCAACAGCGAACCCGCAAGTCAGCGACCCGCAGAAATGACCAGGGCCAGATCGTGGCCGAAGTCAGGAAACGGGCTGCGACATGTTTCTGCGGGGGGACTAATTGCCCCGGAGCTCGCCGTCTCGCAGGCCGCCTGCCCCCAGGCGATCCAGGTGCCGCAGCGCGCCCGCGCATGTGGTTAAGAGCCAGTTCGTACAGTCAGCCGGGCGTGGTCAGGGCGAGACCCTGCGCCGCCAGCGGGCGTTCGTACGCTACTAGCTGTCGGCATGCTAGCGGACTCAGCCCTCCATGAGGCCGGAGTTTGCCAAGGGACACGAGGGGCGTGCTCGCACCCATCACCAGGCTCTGCGTCCCTGAGCTGTCAGGACGCGCCGGTCATCACGATCAGCGGCCCATTGAGGGCCCGGGCGGATCTGCACCGGCCTGGCGCTGGGGCTCTGGCGGCTCTGACGGACGGTTTCTGGCCAGCGGGGGAGCCGGCGCCGGCGGCCGGGCGGCCTCGCCGGATCGTAGGCTTTGAGTCATGACTCTGGAAGGCGAGTACGTACCGAGTACGGCTAAGTGGGTCCGCGATCAGGTCGCGGAGTACGAGGCGTCCGGCGGCCAGCGCGCGAACACTCTTGGCGACACCGGCCTGCCTGTCATCATCGTCACCAGCCGGGGCAGCAAGAGCGGGAAGATCCGCAAGTGGGCGCTCATGCGGGTGGAGCACGACGGCGAGTACGCGCTGGTCGCCTCGAAGGGCGGCGCTCCCGAGCACCCGGTCTGGTACTACAACCTGCAGGCCGATCCGGATGCGGTGATGATCCAGGACGGCCCTGAGCCGTTCGACGCGCACGTGCGCGAGCTGAGCGGCGAGGAACGGGCCCGATGGTGGGAGCGGGCCGTCAAGGCTTACCCGCCCTACGCCGAGTACCAGGAGAAGACCGACCGGCAGATTCCGGTGTTCCTGGCCACCCGCCGGGCCTGACCGGCTGCCCCGCGACCGGCCACTGCGGCGGCGTGCCCGCCGGCTAGCGGCCAGGTGCCGCTTAGCGCCCTGGCTATGCCGCCCGGGTGAACACCGCGATCATGTCCGCCACCTCGGCGGCGGACAGCGCGCAGGTCGCGTCGCCTACCGAGAGCTCCACCCGCTGCACGCCCACTGCTGCGCCATCGTGCCGCTCGGCAGGTAGACGGCGGCCTGCTTGCCGAGCAGTTGCGCGATCCTGGTCTCGAGGTCGGCGACGACACCGCCGCTGCCGTAGCGGTCAAGCGAGCTGTCGCCGGGGATCGTCGCCAGCAGGTCCTGCGCGGTAACCCGGCCGTGACCAGCCAAGAACCTCGTGCAGCGGTCCCGCAGCGGGCTAAGATCCTCTTCACCGCTCATCCGGCTGAGCCTAGTTCGAATTGTTATATAGATCTAACGGGGGCCCCTACCTGACCGGAGCGCCCAAAGTTATCGTTTACGGACCACCGGCGACTTCACCAGGGAGGCGCGAGGACGTGTCTCAGCCTGGCGCCATGCGGCGATGCTGCCTCCTGCCCGGCGCTCTGCTGAGTGTGTCCGCCGCCCTGCTGGCGGCTGTGGCCTTCCCAGTCGCGGCCAGCGCGGATGACGGCAACATCACCATCGCCTCGGTCAGCCCGACCGGCGGGAACCCCGCTCTGCTGACGGTCGACGTGAACGATGCCAACAGTGCCTACATCACCAGCCTGACGGTGCACCTGTACAACGCATCGAATGCGGACGTCTACGACGTGCCCGTCACTGACTGGACCTACCCGGCCTCAGGCCCGACCTCTGTTCAGGCCGTGACCATGCAGAACCCGATGATCGAGGGCACGGCCCCCGGCGATCTGGCTCCGGGCACCTACACGATGACCGTGGACGCCACGGACAGCTCCGCTGATACGGATAACGGCCTAGTTCCGGCTAGCGGCGCCACACTCGCCTTCGTCTATACAGCGCCTGCGGTCACGGCCAGCGCGACGGCTATCAGCTACGGTGACCAGACCGCCACGATATCCGGGAACCTGACGGGGGTCGCTCCGGGCGGCACGGCGCCCACCGGCATCCCCGGCGAGCCGGTCTCGCTCGATGATCTGACGGCGAGCACGTCAGCCTCGCTCGGAACGACGGCCGCTGACGGCAGCTACTCAGGCACGGCAACCCTGAACCCGTCGGACAGCTACCAGGTAGTGGTGAACGCCGACTCCGCCATGGCGAGCGATCCGGCACCGGTCTCGCTGCCCGTGAGCGTGTCGCAGGATGCGACAGCGGTCAGCATGACCACCTCTCCCCCGGCTGACCTGGACTACCAGGGCACCATGACCTTCTCCGGGACAGCCAGCTACAACGACGGCGGCAAGCTCGTGCCGCTGCCCGCCCGGAGTACCGTTCAGGTCACCGTCGGCACCGATGCTGTCCCTGTCCTCACGACCGGTTCCACCGGTTCCTTCACCTACACCATCAGCAACTTCAGCCCGGGCACCGACAGCGTCCCGTGGTCAGTTCAGGTGCCGGCCACTCCGCTGCTCGATCAGTCCGCGACCGTCACCGGCACCGTGCACGTCGCGGCGCCGATGAAGGTCAGTTCCTTCGCGGCCACGCTGACCCCGTTCGGTTACATCGACACCAGCGGCTGCGTGCAGGTTGGGGTGTCCGGCTACGGCCTGCCCGGCTCAGGGTTCGAGCTTCAGTACGCCAGGACCGCCGGCGGCCCGTGGACGAACCTCGCTCCGCTCGCCTTCACCGCCAAGGACGTGCCAGCATCGTGTACCGGCAGTGACGATCAGTACTTCTCGTCCTCGAACACGATCCTGGCCCGGCTGTCCGGCGCCTACTACCGGGCGGAGTACAAAGGCACCAGCAGCTTCGAGCAGACAGTCAGCGCCGCGGCACATGCCTGGAAATACGAAACGAGGATCATCTCCCTCACGGTTACGCCGCGATCTGTGGCACCGGGCGGGAAGCTGACCGTGAGCGGCAGGCTGCAGCAGCACCTGCGCTCCTGGGCCGACTACGCCAGGCAACAGGTGCTGATCATCCTGAAGCCCAAGGGCAGCAGGATCTGGTATTACATCGCCAAGGTCAGGACGACCTCCAGCGGTTACTTCACGAAGACCTTCACCGACCCGGTGAGCGCCGACTGGTCAGCCGAGTTCCTGGGAAACTCCGATCACCTGGCTTCCGGCGGCGCCATCTATTACGTCCCGCTGCGGACCGCACAGCGCATCTTCGGCCTCCCGGCGTGGACACCGGACATGGCCATCCCGCTGCATCAGGTCGACCGCGGGTTCCGCGGACCAGGGCAACCTCCAGGTGCCCTCAGGCCTCGTCGTCGGGGAGGTAGTGGCGGCTCTGATCAGCCGGATCGACCCACACGCGCATGATCACCTTCGAGGTCGGGTCGCGAAATCGCTCCCGGGTCGGCACCCAGCCGGGCCCGGGCCTGGCCGCCTGGGCATAACCGCGCCGGCGGAGCCTGCGGCGTGAGCCCGGGGTAGCCAGCGACGGCAGGTCGGCGACGGCGGCGGCCGCCTGGTCGGTGAACTCGGCGGACAAGACAATCCCCACCCGCCGGTCCAGCTCGCCGGCGTCGAGCCGGCCCTGCGCGAAATGCTCGCGCAGCAGGCCGATGAGCCGCTCCCGGTCACCATCACCAGCGACGGCGCGCGGCGGACCTGACACCAGCTCAGCCAGTCGGCCGGACGACGACAGCCGTGCCGTAGGCCACGATCTCAGTCAGCTGCTGGCCAAGTTCCGAGGAGTCGAAGCGCATGGCCACCACGCCGTTGGCGCCGAGCAGCCGGGCGTTGTCGATCATGCGATCCATCGCGTGCCGGCGACTGTCCTCCAGCAGCTCGGTGTACTGGGTCACCTCGCCCTGCCGGAGCGCCTTAAAGCCGGCGCCCATCGACTTGACCATGCCCATGCTGCGCACGACGAGCCCGAAGACGACGCCGAGGTCCTTCTCGATCGTCATGCCCGGCAGCTCGAAGGCCGTCGTGACCGCAACGGCGGTCGGTCCAGATTCGCTCACACCGGCATCCTAGGACCAAGGAACTTCGCCGGGCCCGGGCAGCGTCGCGCTGATCGAATTCCCGCACCAGCCCTGGCCGCGGTCAGCGCCGCGCGATGGCGGAGTCGAGCAGGCCGGCCCAGTGGGCGACGACGCGCTCCCGCCGCCGGGAGTCGTCGGCGAGCGTGTCAGCCAGGCCGAGGCCACGGGCCAGGTCCAGGGTCGCCTGCACGGCCTCGTGCACGCCGGGCACCGATTCGTCGGCGTCCAGCAGCTCGATCGCCGCGCGGTGCGCCTCGCGCCCGAACCTGGTCTCCAGCGGGAGCACCAGATCGCGCAGGCCAGGGCTGGTGGCCGCCGCCGCCCACACCTGCAGCGCGGCCCTGAACAGCGGTCCGGTGTACAGCCGGACCAGCAGGCTGACGACGTTCTTCGTCCGGCTGGCTCCGCCGGCCGGGATCCTGGCCGCCTCGTCGCGGATCTCGGCCAGCCGCACCTCAGCCATGTACTCCAGGGCGGCAGTGAACAGATCCTCCCTGGTGGGAAAGTAGTGCTGGGTCGCGCCCCTGGACACGCCGGCGCGCTCGGCCACGACGGCCACGGTGGCCCCGGCCCAGCCCAGCTCGGACAGGCAGGTAACCGCCGATTCGAGCAGCCGCGCGCGGGTGGCCCGGCTCCGGTCCTGGCGCGGCTCCCGCAGCTCGGCCCGTCCCGGCGGCGAATGCGGTGACTTCAGCGGTGCCCGCATCGCGGTCACACCGCCCACCGCGGCGGCCGCCTGGCCAGGAAGGCCTGCATGCCCTCGCGCGCCTCCTCGGAGGCGAACAGCCGGGCCGACTGCGCGGCGAGCGCGTCGCTGCTGGCATCGAAGGCGCTGAGCAGCCCCGCGGTCAGCAGCGGCTTGGTCTCGCGCAGTCCCTGCGGAGAGGCGGAGCGCAGCGCGTCGAGCACGGCGAGCGTGCCCGCATCGACGTCATCGACGGCCTCGGTGATCAGCCCGATCCGGGCCGCGGCGGCCGCGTCGAAGGTCTCCCCGGTGAGGTAGTAGCGCCCGGCCGCCCGCGCCGTCAGCCGGGGCAGGGTGGTCAGCGAGATCATCGCGGGCGCGAGCCCGAGCCGGACCTCGGAGAACGCGAACGTCGAGGCGGGGCCCGCGATCGCGATGTCACACGCGCCGACCAGGCCCATGCCGCCCGCCCGCACGTGGCCGTCGATGCTGGCCACGACTGGCTTGGGCATGGCGATGATCTCCCGGAGCAGGTCAAGAACCCTGCTCGTGCCCGCCTGCATCCCGCCCTCGCGCGCCTCGGTCAGGTCAGCACCGGCGCAGAAGGTGGTTCCGGTGTGGGTCAGCTCGACCGCGCGGACCTCGTCATCGGCGGCCGCCGTGGCCAGCGCCTGCGCCAGCTGCGCCAGCAGCGCGGCCGAGAGGGCATTGCGGTTGTGCGGCGAGTCGAGCGCCAGCCGGGCGATGCCCCGGTCCGCCGAGTACTGGATGAGCTGTTCGGTCACGCCAGCCTGCCCCTGGTCTGGTAGTAGCCGTGTCGTGGCGGTCAGTAGGACTTCTGCAGGCCGAGCGAGCTCTGCGCGACGAAGTTGAGCACCATCTCGCGGCTGACCGGCGCGATGCGACTGGTCCTGGCCACGGCCAGCAGCGATGCCACGCCGTACTCCCTGGTCAGGCCGCTGCCGCCGAGCGTCTGCACCGCCTGGTCGACGGACCGGACGCTGGCTTCGGCGGCCGCGTACTTGGCCATGTTCGCGGCCTCGCCCGCGCCCGCGTCGTCGCCCTCGTCGTACAGGGTGGCCGCCTTCTGCATCATCAGCCTGGCCAGCTCCAGCTCGATCTTGACCTGCGCGAGCGGGTGCGCGATCCCCTGGTGCGCCCCGATCGGCACGTCCCACACGATCCGCTCCCTGGCGTAGCTGACCGCCCGGCTCAGGGCGTACCGGCCGGTGCCGACCGACAGCGCCGCGGCCATGATCCGCTCGGGGTTGAGCCCGGCGAACAGCTGCATGAGCGCGGCGTCCTGCTCGCCGACCAGCGCGTCAGCGGGCAGCCGGACGTCGTCGATGAACAGCAGGAACTGGCTGTCGGGACTGATCAGGTCCATCTCGATGCGCTGGTAGCTGAAGCCGGGCGCGTCCGTCGGCACGGCGAACAGGGCCGGCTTCAGCTTGCCGGTGCGCGCGTCCGCGGTCCGGCCCACGATCAGCACGTAATCCGCCTCGTCGACACCGGAAATGTAGATCTTCCGGCCGGACAGCACCCAGTCATCGCCGTCCCGCCGGGCAACGGTGGCGAGCCGGTGGGAGTTCGATCCGGCGTCCGGCTCGGTAATGCCGAAGGCCATGATCAGTGCGCCGCTCGCCAGGCCCGGCAGCCAGCGCTCCTTCTGCTCGGTCGTGCCGAACCTGGCGATGATGGTGCCGCAGATCGCCGGCGAGACCACCATCATCAGCAGGCCCGCGCCGGCCGCGGACAGCTCTTCCAGCACGATCGCCAGCTCGTACAGGCCGGCTCCGCCGCCGCCGTACTGCTCAGGCAGGTTCACCCCGAGGAAGCCCAGCTTGCCGGCATCGCGCCACAGCTCGGTCAGGTGCCCGCCGCTGCGGGCCCGCTCGATGAAGTACGCGTACCCGTACCGCTTGCCCAGGTCGGCTACCGCCGCGCGCAGCGCCCGCCGCTCGTCGCTCTCGATAAAGCTCATCAGTCCTCCTCGGACTTCACGACGGCGAGCACGGTGCCCACCTCAACCTGCTGGCCGGCCGTGACCGGCAGCTCGGCGAGCACGCCCGCGACCGGGGCCGCGATCGCGTGCTCCATCTTCATGGCCTCCAGCCAGAGCAGCGGCTGGCCGGCCGCGACCGCATCGCCGACCGATGCGCCCAGCCGGGCGATGGTGCCGGGCATGGGGGCGAGCAGCGAGCGGCCTGCGCCGCGCCGGCCTGCTCGCCGAACCTGCTGACCGGGGTCAGGGCCACCGGCCCGAGCGGCGAGTCGACGCAGGTCAGTCCCGGGTAGGAGGCCACGTCGAAGGCGTGCCGCACGCCGTCGGCCTCCAGCACGACGCGCTCCGGCGCCGCGCTGACCAGCCGGACGTCGCCCTGTCCCTCGACGATCAGGCCGGCCCGGCCGAACCGGTAGCGGATGTCCTGCCCGGCGTACTGCTTGCGCTGCGGCTGCGACGGGACATTGCGCCAGCCGATGGGCAGCGCCCCGAGCACCGGCGCGCCGCCGCGGCGCAGCGCCTGCTGCCGCGCGGCGGCGTCGGCCAGCGCCGCCGCGAGCGCCGACAGCTCGCGGGCGCCGGGCCCGGCCAGCGGTGCCGCCAGCTCCTCCAGGCCGTGCGTGCCGAAGAACGCCGTGTCCGTCTGGCCGGCCAGGAAAGCCGGATGGCGCAGCACCCGCACCAGCAGGTCACGATTGGTGCGCAGGCCGTGGATCCGGGCCCTGGCCAGCGACCTGGCCAGCATGGCGGCAGCCTCGCCGCGGTCCGGCCCCCAGCCGATCACCTTGGCCAGCATCGGGTCGTAGTAGGCGCTGACGTGCGATCCGCCGCCCGCCCCGGAGTCCAGGCGCAGCCCGTACTGATCCGGCACGGTGAACTGGGCCGGACAGCCCGGCAGCTCGAGGCAGTGCAGCAGCCCGCTCTGCGGCTGCCACGAGCTGGCCGGGTCCTCCGCGTACAGCCGGGCCTCGATGGCGTGCCCGGCAGGCGCGGCACCCGGCCCGGCGGCCGGCAGCGGCTGGCCGGCCGCGATCCGCAGCTGCAGCGCCACCAGGTCAAGGCCGGTGGTGCACTCGGTGACCGGGTGCTCGACCTGCAGCCGGGTGTTCATCTCCAGGAAGTGGAACCGGCCAGTCCCGTCGGCCAGGAACTCCACGGTGCCCGCGCTGCGGTAGCCGACGGCGGCCGCCGCGGCGCGCGCCGCCGCGAACAGTCGCTCGCGCATCCCGCCGGTCCGCTCGACCAGCGGCGACGGCGCCTCCTCGATGATCTTCTGATGCCGCCGCTGGATCGAGCACTCGCGCTCGCCGACGGTCCAGACGCTGCCGGCGGCGTCGGCCAGCACCTGCACCTCGATGTGCCGTCCCCGATGCAGGTACGGCTCGCAGTACACGGTGGGATCGCCGAACGCCGACGCCGCCTCGGACCGGGCCGCGGCCAGCTCGCCGGGCAGGTCGGCCAGTGACCGGACGACCCGCATGCCGCGCCCCCCGCCGCCGGCCGATGCCTTGATCAGCACGGGCAGGTCCGCCTCGGTGATCGCATCGGGCTGCAGGCTGGCCAGCACCGGCACGCCGGCGGCGGCCATCAGCCGCTTGGACTCGACCTTGCTGCCCATCGCCTCGATGGCCTCGGGCGGCGGCCCGACCCAGGTCAGCCCGGCCTCGCAGACGGCGCGAGCGAACGCCGCGTTCTCCGACAGGAAGCCGTAGCCGGGATGAACGGCGTCCGCCCCGGCGCGCCGGGCTGCCTCGATCAGCAGGTCGCCGCGCAGGTAGGTATCGGCGGCCGCGCCGCCTGGCAGCCGGACCGCCGCGTCGGCCTCGGCCACGTGCTGGCTGCCCGAGTCGGCGTCCGAGTACACCGCGACGGTGCCGAGACCCAGGTCCCGGCAGCTGCGGAACACCCGCCTGGCGATCTCGCCGCGGTTCGCGACCAGCACGGACGTCAGCATCGCCCTCACATCCGGAACACGCCGTCAGCCGGCCGTCCCGCGCACCGGCGCGCCGTGAATCACCGACAGGCACAGGCCGAGGACCGTGCGGGTGTCGCGCGGATCGATGATGCCGTCGTCGTAGATCCGGCCGGACAGGAACATGGGCAGCGACTCGGCCTCGATCTGGCTCTCCGCCATGGCCCGCATGGCCGCATCGGCGTCCTCGTCGAACGGCCGGCCGGCCGCCTCGGCCGCGGCCCGCGACACGATGGACAGCACGCCGGCCAGCTGCGCCGGCCCCATGACCGCCGACTTGGCGCTCGGCCAGGCGAACAGGAACCTCGGGTCGTAGGCCCGGCCGCACATGCCGTAATGCCCGGCGCCGTAAGAGGCGCCCATCAGGATCGAGATGTGCGGCACGGCCGAGTTCGACACCGCGTTGATCATCAGCGCGCCGTGCTTGATGATGCCGCCCTGCTCGTACCGGCTGCCGACCATGTAGCCGGTGGTGTTGTGCAGGAACAGCAGCGGCGTGTCGGTCTGGTTGGCCAGCTGGATGAACTGAGCGGCCTTCTGCGACTCGGCGCTGAACAGCACGCCGCGGGCGTTGGCCAGGACGCCGACCGGGTAGCCGAAGACCCGGGCCCAGCCGGTGACCAGGCTCGGCCCGTAGACCGGCTTGAACTCATCGAAGTCCGAGCCGTCCGCCACCCGCGCGATCACCTCGCGCGGATCGAACGGGATCCGCAGGTCGGGCGGCACGACGCCGATCAGCTGCTCGGGGTCGGCCAGCGGCGGCGCGGCGCCGGCCGCCGGCAGCGGGCCCTGCTTGCGCCAGTTCAGCCGGGACACGATGCGCCGTCCGAGCCGGAGCGCGTCGGGCTCGTCGGCGGCCAGGTAGTCCGCCAGGCCGGACTGGCGCGCATGCATGTCAGCCCCGCCGAGCGACTCGTCGTCGGACTCCTCGCCGGTGGCCATCTTCACCAGCGGGGGCCCGCCGAGGAACACCTTGGACCGCTCCCTGATCATCACCACGTGGTCGGACATGCCGGGCACGTACGCGCCGCCGGCCGTGGAGTTGCCGAACACGATCGCCACCGTGGGAATCCCGGCCGCCGACAGCCGGGTCAGGTCCCGGAACGTCCGGCCGCCGGGGATGAAGATCTCCTTCTGGGTCGGCAGGTCGGCGCCGCCCGACTCGATCAGCGAGATCATCGGCAGCCGGTTGGCCAGCGCGATGTCGTGCGCGCGGAAGCTCTTGCGCACGGTCCACGGATTGCTGGTGCCGCCGCGCACGGTCGGATCGCTGGCCGTGATCATGCACTCGGTGCCCTCGATCACGCCGATCCCGGTCACGACGCTGCCGCCAACCGCGAACTCGGTCCCCCATGCGGCCAGCGGCGATAGCTCCAGGAACGGCGAGTCGGGGTCGATCAGCAGCTCGATCCGCTCGCGGGCCAGCAGCTTGCCCCGGCCCCGGTGCCGGTCGGTGTACTTCGGGCCGCCGCCGCCGATCGCCCGGGCCTGCTCGGCGGCGATCTCATCCAGCTTGGCCAGCATGGCATCGCGGCTGGCCGCGTACTCGGCGGACCGCTCGTCCAGCGCTGAGCGCAGCACCGTCACAGCAGCACCTCGGGGATGTCCAGGTGGCGGGATCGCAGCCACTCGCCCAGTCCCTTGGCCTGCGGGTCGAATCGCGCCCCGGCGGCGACGCCCTGGCCGAGCAGGCCCTCGATCACGAAGTTGGCCGCACGCAGGTTCGGCAGCAGGTAGCGGGTCACCCGGAGCGGCGCGGTCTCCGGCAGCAGGTCCCGCAGCACGTCGACGGTGAGGGCCCCGGCCAGCCACGGCCATGCCGTTTCGCAGCGGGCCCAGACCCCGACGTTCGCATCGCCGCCCTTGTCGCCGCTGCGCGCGCCCGCCACCAGGCCGAGCGGCGCGCGCCGGGCTGGGCCCTGGCCGGCCCAGCCGGGCACCTCGGGCTCCGGCACCGGCGCGAGCTCCCGCGTCCGCTCCGGCCAGGCGATCGGGACCTGCCCGCCATCCGGGAGGACGGCGACCTGCGGCACCAGGCCCCGGTCCACGTAGCGGGGCGTGAACACCCCGTAGGGCTGCGCGTCGCCGGGCGGCGCGGTCAGGTGAAAGCCCGGGTAGCTGGCCAGCGCCAGCTCCACGGCCGCGCCGGAGAAGGCCCGGCCGAGCGCCCCGGGATCGGGCCCGCGCACCACGCACCGCAGCAGCGCGCTCGCCTGCTCCTGCGTCGGCGCGTCCGGCTGGTCGGTGCGCGCCAGCGTCCACTGCGCGTCCGCCGGGACGACGCCGGCCAGCTGATCCCTGACCAGCCGCGCCTTGGCCTCGATGTCGAGCCCGGTGAGCACGAACTCGACCTGGTTGCGGAACCCGCCCAGGGTGTTCAGCGACACCTTGAGCTGCGGCGGCGGCGGCTCGCCGGTCACGCCCGAGATGCGGACCCGGTCCGGCCCGTCCTGGCGCAGCACCGCGGTGTCCAGCCGCAGGGTCACGTCCGGCCCGGCATAGCGCGGGCCGGCCACCTCGTACAGCAGCTGAGCCGTGACCGTCTCGGTGGTCACCGCGCCGCCCGTGCCCGGATGCTTGGTGATGATGCTGGAGCCGTCAGCCCGGATCTCGGCGATCGGGAAACCCGGGTGGCGCAGGCCGGCAATTTCCGTGCAGAACGAGAAGTTCCCCCCGGTCGCCTGCGCCCCGCACTCGATCACGTGCCCGGCGGCTACCGCGCCCGCCAGGGCATCCCAGTCGTCGGCCGCCCAGCCGAAGTGCGCGGCGGCGGGCCCGAGCACCAGCGAGGCGTCGGTGACCCGGCCGGTCACCACGATGTCGGCTCCGGCCCGCAGGCAGGCGGCGATCCCCCAGCCGCCCAGGTAGGCGTTCGCGGCGACCGGATCGCCGAAGCCGAGCTCGGCGGCGCGCGGCAGCAGGTCGTCTCCGGTGACGTAGCCGATACGCGGACTCAGTCCGAGGCGGCCGGCCAGGCCGTCGATAGCGGCCGCCAGGCCCGCCGGGTTCACTCCGCCGGCGTTCGTGACGATCGTGACCCCGCGATCCAGGGCGAGCCCGAGGCACTCCTGCAGCTGGCGCAGGAACGTCCGGGCATAGCCGAGGCCGGGATCCCTGAGCCGGTCCCGGCCGAGGATGAGCATGGTGAGCTCGGCCAGGTAGTCGCCGGTGAGCACGTCCAGCGGGCCGCCGTCGAGCATCTCCCGCATGGCGGCGAACCGGTCACCGTAGAAGCCGGATGCGTTCCCGATCCGGACCGGCTCCGGCAGCCCTGGCCATGGCCGGGGCCCGGGCTGCCGGGGCGCTGACATACGCCGAGCCTGGCACTTCAGACCGCGAGAAGCAAGCGCGAGTGATTGTTTCGGCCCGGCCAGGCCGGGGGGTCCCTAGGTGGTTACGTGCGTCAATCTTTGTTGACAACTCAAGGGCGTCAACCTATATTGACAACATGAATGACGGAACCCAGCTGGCCGAGGCGGCCAGCGGGCGCGATCCCGCCGAAGGCCTGCGCGCGGCGCGCGCGCTGCGCGAGCTAGCCGAGCGGCTGGAGGCGCTGCAAGTGGACAACGCGCGCGCTCATGGCTGGTCCTGGCAGGAGATCGCGTTCTTCCTCGGAGTCAGCAAGCAGGCGGTGCACAAGAAGCACGCAGGCCGCCTGCCGGTGGTGTAAAGGAGTCGATGCGGAATGTTCGAGCGGTTTGACCGGGACGCCAGGCACGCCGTCGTGCGCGCCCGGCAGGAAGCCGCGCAGGCCGGCCAGGATGGCGTCGGGACTGAGCACCTGCTGACGGCGCTGCTGGCTGAGCCAGGGGTCGCTGCCGACGCGCTGGCGGCGGCCGGGCTGGACGTGGCCGGCCTGCGCGCCCGGCTGCCGGCCGGCTCCGCCGGGCGCCCGGAGCAGCTGGACGCCGATGCGCTGGCCTCTCTCGGCATCGACCTCGATGCCGTCCGGCGCGCCACGGACGCGGCGTTCGGGCCGGACGCGCTCGAGCGGGTGGCCACCTGGCGCGGCCGGCCCGGGATCGCGTCCGGCCCGCGGTTCCGGCCGGACGCGAAGAAGGCCCTGGAGCTGACCGTGCGGAGCGCCAGCCGGCTCGGCCACCATCACATGAGCTCGGGCCATGTACTGCTCGGGATCATCGATCAGCCGGGTAACCCCGCGCTCGACCTGCTAGCCGACCTCGAGGTGAGCGTGGCGGCACTCCGCGCCAACGTCACCCGCCGCCTCGCCCGGGCTGCCTGACCCGGCCGGGGAGCGCCATCCGAGCCGCTGGGATGCCTAGGAACGCGCGGTCGCCAGGGCCGCGAACCGCCGCAGCGCGATGGCCAGCCCGCGGCGGGCGAGCGGCGCGACCGTCCATCGGCCCAGCGCGGCGGCGCCGGGGACGGGCAGCTCCAGCAGCTCGGTCCAGCGGAACTCGCTGAGCTCGCCGCGCGGCACGACCTCGAAGATGCCCAGGCCCCGCACCACCTTGCCGGTGTGCCGGACCACGCACCGTCGCGGCGGCTCCCACTCGGTGATCACCATGCTGTCGGTGAAGCCCGCCGGGCCGATACCGCTCCACGCGACCACCTCGGCACCTACTCCGGCGCCACCGCGCACCCGCGTGCCCGGCATCCAGTCACCTTGCCGGGACCAGTCCATGGCCAGGTCCCAGACCTGCTGCGGCGCGGCAGGCACCAGCACCCGCGAGGTGATCTCCAGCGGCGGCGGCATGAGCCAACAGTAGGCGCAGCCGCGGCAGCGCCCGCGGGGGGCCGCAGCCGTCGCTGCCGTGACCACGGGGCCTGGCGCCGATGGCCGGGCCGGCCGCCTTCTGCCACGCTGATGCCGTGGACCGCGCCACGCTGCTGGGGACCGGCAGGCTGCGCGGCACCGGGCAGCTGACCGGCACCGGCCTGGCGTTCCGGCGCAGGTCCTGCTGCCTGTACTACCGGCTGCCCGGCGGCGGCCTGTGCGGCGACTGCTGCCTGCGGCGAGTGCCCGGCGGCGACATGGCGCATCGCCTCAATCGCCCGGCCGGGTCCGGCTAGGTTGTCCGGATGGCCACTTTCATCACCAGGCTGCCGCGCGCGGGTGCTGGCCAGGCTCAGGGCAGGCGCACCCCCAACCAGGTGACCGCGCCGCTGGAGACCGCTTTGCCGGAAACAGCCGGAAACAGCGCTGCCCGGACACGGCGCTGCCCGGGAACAGCGCTGCCCGGAAACAGCGCTGGCGCGATAGGCCTCCTGGGCCCGCTGATGCGAAAGGGGCTGCTTTTGCATCTAGCCTGGTCAGGGAATTATCCATTCGCCGGACAGAACGGCTGATGCCGGTTAGCGTCGGAAAAGTCAGGCGTTCCGCGGTCTCGTTTCCGCCCCTGTCCCCGGCTGACACCTTGCACCGCAATGGTGAGCGCGCCCCCCCGTACGCGGAGGGTGCCGGTGTCCGGCAACCGTCTTAAGCTGCTGTCCCTGTCCGCTGCGGCCGCACTGGCCGCCATCACTTTCAGCGCCGGCCCGGCTCTCGCCGCGCCGGCTCATTCCGTTCTGGGCACTGCCGCCTCGGCCCGGTCCGCGGCCGCGGCCGCGAAGGTGCCAGCCCGGATACGCGCGTTCCGCTGGGCCGAGGCCCAGTACGGCAAGGCCTACGTGTATGGCGGCACCGGGCCTTATGGCTATGACTGCTCCGGCCTGGTCATGGAGGCCTACCGGCACGCGGGCATCAGCCTTCCGCGTACCACGACCGAGATGCTCGGGAGCTGGCACCTGGTGCGGGTCCGCTACCCGGCGAAGGGCGACCTGGCCTTCTACGGCACCGGGCACGTGGAGCTCTACGCGCACGGCGACTGGACCTACGGCGCGCACGCGCCCGGCCAGACCATCGGCTGGATCCAGTTCGGCCCGTGGTGGTACCCGACCGCCTACTACCAGGTCCGCTGAGGTCACGGCCGCCCATCAGCACGCCGTGGGCTCCCCTCAGCCCACAGCGCGGATCCTGTCCGCGCTGATGGTGAGCAGCACTCGGACCTGGTCACGACCCCCGTACCAGGGGTAGGGGCCGCCCAGGTAGCGCTGGGCAAGTGCCTCGATATGCTCCGCGCCGCCCTCGGTGCTGACATTGACGACCCGGCCGCGGATCGCGTAGTAGCGGACCGTACTGGACGGGTCGCAGACGGCCACGGCCACCCGGGGGTCACGCTGCACGTTCCTGACCTTCTGGAAGCCCTGGACGGTGTTGATCACGACGTGCTCGCCGTCGGTATCGACCCATGTCTGGGTCATCTGCGGCGAGCCGTCGGGCATGAGAGTGGTGACGAAGCAAGGGCTGGGCTGGCGCAGCAGCACGATGAGGCCCTCGGGCAGGTTCACGCTTGATCGGCTCCCGTCTTAGGCGCGTTATGTGGGTTCGATCTATTGCTCTGCGAGGCATGCGCGCAGCAGCGTGTGGGCTGTGATGGTAGCGGCTGTGCGTGTCAGCAGGCCCCGGAAGCTGCGGGCGCCGTGCCGGGCTAGTTCCATCCGGTCGGTAATCTCGGCCAAGCTGGTCTCGACCCGGTTGCGCCATTCCGCGATGACCTTCAGGAGCATCGGCGGCATCCTGGCGCGCTGGGATGCTCCAGGCCCGGACGATCCGGCTGCCCGGGTCCGCCCTGATGGCCAGCCGGAACCCGTGGAACCATTCGGCGTGCGCGGCGTCGCGGCCGAACCGGGCGGCCAGGTCGTTGCCCGGTCCGGTCCACTGGTCCGGGCCGCGGACCCGGGAGGTGTGCCGGACCGGGATCGCGGAGGTCTCGATCTGCTGGCAGTCATCCTCGGGGATGGCCTCTGCGGGACGACGGTCTTCGACAACCGCTTGTCTCCCGCAGAGGCCACTTCGTGATCAAGCCGACGCGCCGTGATCAACCCACATAACTCGCCTCAGGCTCTGACGACCGGCACGCCCTGACCGGCGGTACCCGCCCGGCCCCAGGGGCCCCCGCCCCCCGGCGCATGGCAGCCTCAGCGCCGGCCGCCGGGCAGGCCCCGGGCAGCCCCGGCATGTTCCGACGCCGCGCTGAGCCCTGATTGAGCCGATCAGGAAAAAAATCTTGTTCGTAACGAAAGAAACAAGAACGTAACAGAGGTCTTATTAATCCAGCCCATAACGGGGCGTTACTTTCACCGCCCGAGCCTGCCAGGTAAAAGTTATAAAAAAATGACGTTACCGGGAGGCTACGACAACGGCCGTTTGGACGTTGTCTGTAGGTCACGGCGTTATCTTGTAAACGAAAGCCAGGCTCGGCCCGTCTTTACCGTGTGAGGACGTTCAATCACGATAAGCTGGGCCGCGCAGTTGGCAGCGCCAACGGAACGGCCGGACTGCTCAATAACAGCACAGATGGCACGAATAATGGGCGGGGAGATTTGCAATGAAATTCCTGGTTAGGAGCGATAAAAGGGTCAGCGGTCACGCGATACCGCCGCCCTGAACCGCCCGGAAGGCGATCCGGCACATCGGATGCCCGGCGCCGGCCATCCGGGGGCCGCTAGCGGCGAGGCATGGCCTCGGTTAGCTCGGCCGCTGGCAGCGGCGGCACGGTGCACTGCGCCGTGATGAGCGCATGGCGGCGGCGCCAGCGCGCCGGCCCGGAATGCCTGGCCGGTCCGGCTGGTCGGCGTTCCCGCCAGACGGTGGCGTCGCGACCGCCCTCGCCATCGCGCCGAGCACATCCCGGCGGCCCCCTGACCGGCCGCTGACTCGTCCCCGCACGCGGCAGAAATGACGGCATACCCCTATTCCCGTCGTTCCTCGCCCTGCCCTGACGCCTGTTCTACGGAGAAGAGAGAGCATGACAACCCTCCAGGGACGCATAACCGAAGTGAGGCCAGCCGCAGGCGGCGGTCCCGGCGCGACCGAGGCAACCGGCGCGACCGAGGCAACCGGCGCGACCGGGGCGGCCGTGGCCGGCCCGGCGGAAGCGGACGGCGCCCCCGCACGCCGGTCCATGGCGGTCGGCGGCGCTCGCGCTCCGGTGGACGAGGGCCTGGCCGAGTCCGGGTATGGCTATGAGCGCTATACGTGCCTGGCCGGCCCGCTGACCCGGCCGCGCTCGGACGAGCCGTACCAGGTTCAGTACCGGAGCATTCACCGCAACAAGCGCGAATGGGCCGCCACGCGGCTCATCGCCCTGATTCTCGTCGCTCTCGACGCCAGGTTCATCTACTGGCTGATCTTCCAGTCTCAGTACCCTCGCCTCGGTGCCTGGCTGTGGCAGGCAAGTGCGCACGGGGCCCTGACCGACGGCTACATCACGCTGCGGGCCGGGATGGCATTCGGCTCCATCGTCATGCAGCTCTTCCTGCTGACCAACGTTCTCACGGTGTCCCGCGCGTGCCTCGCCGCACGGGACCCCGTCCCGGTCGAGCCAGACACCAGGCTGCGGGTGGCGTTCCTCACCACGATCGTCCCCGGCAAGGAGCCGATCGAGATGGCTGAGCGAACGCTGCGGGCCGCCAAGGCCATCGTGTACGGCGGCACGCTCGACCTCTGGCTGCTGGACGAAGGCAACTCCGAGGACGTGAAGGAGATGTGCCGGCGGCTCGGAGTTAATCATTTCAGCCGCAAAGGGCGCGGCTACCTGGAGCTTGACACGGGCACCTTTGCCAATAAGACCAAGCACGGCAACCACAACCGCTGGCTCTGGGAATACGCCGGCGACTACGACGTGGTGATGTTCGTCGACACCGACCACGTGCCGCTGCCCAGCATGGCCGAGCGACTCCTCGGCTATTTCCGCGATCCGGACGTGGCCTTCGTGGTCGGCCCGCAGTTCTACGGCAATCAGGACAACCGCGTAACCCGCTGGGCCGAGTCGGCCCAGTACCTCTTCCACAGCGTCATCCAGCGGGCCGGCAACCGGCGGAGATGCGCCATGCTCGTCGGCACTAATGCAGCGGTGCGGACAAGCGCCATTCGGCACGGCTACGTCGACTCCATCACGGAGGACATGGCCACGAGCCTCAAGATCCACGCCACGACAAGCCCGGCTACGGGCAGGCGATGGCGGTCGGTCTACACGCCCGACCTCGTCGCGGTGGGCGAGGGGCCGAGTTCGTGGACCGAGTTCTTCGGCCAGCAGACTCGCTGGTCGGCAGGGACCTTCGATGCCGTGCTGAGGCAAGTCTGGCGCGTGGCCTTCAGGCTCCGGCCTGGCGCGATGCTGCATTACTTCCTGATGCTGACCTATTATCCGTCCGTTGCCATCGGCTGGATACTCGGAATCATCATCAGCGCGTGCTACCTCGGATTCGGTATCAGCAGCCTGCGCACTAACGAGGGCTGGTGGCTCACCTATTACGTCGATGTGGCGACCATGCAGTTCCTGCTTTACCGGTTCATGCGGCGGCACAACGTAAGCCCGCATGAACCTGCCGGGTCGTCCGGACTCTCCGGAATGCTCGTGTCAGCGATCACCGCGCCGATCTATGCCCGCAGCCTCATCAAGGTGGTGTTCCGGCGCAAGCTGTCCTTCAATGTGACGGCCAAGGGATCCTCAGCCAGCCCGGACCGCCTGTGGACCTTCCGGTACTCGCTGATGTGGGCCATCGTGCCCATCGCCATCCTTACCGTGGCGATACTGCGGCACCGGCCCTATCCCATGATGATCGTGTGGACCGGCGTCATCCTGGCGGTCTGCTTCGCGCCGATCGTGATCTGGCTATGTGATCGCGCCTTCCGCAAGCGCGACGTCACCCCTGTTTCCCGCGCAGACGATGCGGCCGAGCCGGCCGACTCACCGGATCCGGGCCTGACCTCCGCTGCCTGACCTCCGCTGCCTGACCTCCGCTGCCTGACCTGACCTCCGCCATCAGTTAGGAGATCCTTCCCCATGGACACCTCAGCTGCCCCCGGCAACGGGGACAACCCGGAAAAGCGACGTGGCAAGTGGTCTTTCCGCCGCCTCGTGGGCGTCCCGGTGGCGATGCTCGCTGCCTGTGCCGTGATCGCCGTCAACGTGCCGACGGTGGGCGCGGCCGTGGCAAATCGCTATCACCAGTACCAGATCACCAGGCCTGCCTACGAGGCCAGGTACGGGCTCTGGAATAAGCTCAGTATCCCGGCCAGGTTCCGGGTCAACGGCATTCACTCGACGTTACTTTATAACGGCGACGTCCTGATCATGGCCGGCTCGGGAAACAATCAGGCATTCTTCAATGCCGGCACATTCAAGACACTGCTCCTGAATCCCGTGACCATGCACGAGCAGCTGATCCGCACGCCGTGGGACCTGTTCTGCGCCGGGCACATCGAGCTGCCGGACGGGAACATCCTGATCGCGGGAGGGACTGCCCGGTACGAGAATCTCGACCCTGTCTACGCCGCCGGCAGCATGACGGTCGTGAACAATGACGCCGCACAGCCCTGGACGCTGCCGAAAGGGACGATTTTCACCGGCCCGAACGGAGTGCAGTTTGCCTCTGCCTTCGCCTTAACGATCCCGCGGGCGCGAAGGCTCCGGGGCGCGGCCGGCGGCCAGCCGGCCATCGTGCCCAGCCAGCAGAACGTCTGGGTGGATGCGGTCAGGAAGGGCAGGGGCTCGCTCATGCCGGGGACCGACCGGTATGAGATACAAGGCCTGCTCGGCCCGGCTGCCAACAATCTCCTCTATGGCATCGGGACGCCGATGACCCTGCAGAAGCAGAACTTCCAGGGCACCAGGGACGCCTACATATTCGACGTCAGAACCTCGCGGTACGTGAAGGTCAACTCGATGAACTATGCCCGCTGGTACCCGACCCTCGCCGAGATGGGCAACGGCATGGTCATGGCCATGTCAGGGCTCAACGGCTCGGGGCAGGTCACGATGAACAGCGAGATGTTCAATCCAGGGACCAGGAGGTGGGCCCAGGGCCCGGTGCACGGATTCCCCACCTATCCGGCGACGTTCCTGACCGAAAGCGGTCAGCTGTTCTTCACCGGATCCAACGCCGGATACGGGCCGTCCACCTCAGCATGGCGGACGCCTGGCTTCTGGAACGTGAAGACCAGCGTCTTCCAGCCGGTACCGGGCATACCCGTTCCGCAGGATCTCGAGACCAGCGCCTCGGTCCTGCTGCCGCCCGCGCAGAAGCAGACGATCATGGTCCTGGGCGGCGGCGGCGTTGGCCAGTCCATGTCATCAACGGCCCGCACGGCGCTGATCGATATCGCGGCTCCCGACCCGCACTGGGTGCGCGGGCCGAGCCTGGCCCAGCCGACGCGCTACCCCATCACCGTGCTGCTGCCCGATGACGACGTGCTCGTCACCGGCGGGTCACGGTACTACCGCGGAATGCACGGCAGCGACAACCGGGACACGCGGATTTACGACACCGCCACGAACTCGTTCACCTGGGCAGCTAACTCGATAACGGGACGCGACTACCACTCGGGCGGGATTCTCCTGCCCAACGGCAGCGTGCTCACGCTCGGCGGCAATCCGCTCTTCGGCAACAAGCAGGACACGGCGCCGCAGGCCTTCAATCAGGAGATCGACGTCTATTTCCCGCCCTACATGTTCCGTGGCCCCCGCCCGCGCATCACGGCGGCGCCCAGGGTCCTGCAGCTCCAGCACAGTTACCTGATCAGCGTCTCGCAGGCAGCAAGCATCCGGGACCTGCGGCTGATGCGGCCGGACAATCCCACGCACGTGACGGACGTCAACGAGCGGTCGGTAGCCGTCGCATTTACCCGCGCAGGCCATGGCGAGCTCCGGATCACCCTTCCCGCGAGCTCCAACCTCATTCCGCCCAGCTACTACATGCTCTTCGCGGTCAGCAGCCGGGGCATTCCGTCCGCCGGCTTCTGGGTTCGCGTCCCGTAACCCGGCGATCTCTCACCCTAAATCTGCCTCGACTTTGGCCTCTCCCCTGACTGCGGCAGGAAGGAACTCCATGCCACCGTCCCATTCGCCCCGCGCGCGCAGCTGGCGCCAGCTCGCCCTGCCCTTAGCCGCCTTGGCCGCATTGTGCTCCGCCGCGGCCTGCGATTCGCCGTCCAGCGCGGCGGCCACCCACCTGTACGTCTACCCCGGCAACCCGCTATTCGCCGCATCCGCTCTCTTGCAGAGCAACGGCCATCATGCAGAGGCAGCTGAGCTCAACGCGGTGGCCGATACGCCCTCGGGCATCTGGGCGGCGGGGCAGTACGGCGAGATGCAGGAGGTCCGGCAGGTAACGCTGGCTGCCACCAGGACGCACGCTGTGCCGGTCATCGTTGCCTATAACCTCCCCGACCGAGATGCCTGCGGGAAGTTCTCGTCCGCTGCCGGTGCCACCGCATCGGGCTACCGGAGCTGGATTAACCAGCTGGCGGACGCAGTCGGCAGCGGCGACGACATCATCATCGTGGAGCCGGACGGCCTGCCGGACATCGTCCGGGACTGCCTGAGCCCGGCGCAGGCGGCCGAGCGCTACCAGCTGCTGCGGTATGCGATGCAGCGGCTCGGCGCGCTGCCGCAGGCGCGCGTCTACCTGGATGCCGGAAACCCTGGCATGTTCACGAATCCGTCCCAGCTCGCCGGGCCGCTTGAGCGAGCTGGCCTGCGGTACGGCCGCGGATTCTCGGCCAATGTGTCTAACTTCCAGTGGACACCAGTCGTCGTGGCCTGGAGCCAGCAGCTGGAACGCGCCCTCGGCCGCAAGGCCGGCGCCGTCATTGATACCAGTCGCAACGGCCGCGGCCCGTATACCGGCCCCGACGCGCCGCAGTGGTGCAATCCCCCGGGCCGGGCCCTCGGGCCTGCGCCGAGGCTGAACCCCGGCCCGGACGGAGTCGACGCTTACCTCTGGATCAAGGACCCCGGCGCCAGCGACGGGCCCTGCAACGGCGGGCCTCCCGCGGGCCAGTACTGGCCGCAGTACGCGGCGGCCCTGGAGCAGGCTGCTCACCAGCCATGACGGCGCGCGCGGCAGATTCAGCCTGGCCGCGCGTGACGCGGCGGCCGGTCCAGGTTGCCCTCGGGCTGCTGTGGATCCTGGACGGACTGCTGCAATTCCAGCCAGCCATGCTGACGAGGAGATTCGCCACCCGGGTGATCGCTGCCGGCGGAGCCGGGCAGCCCGCATTCGTGTCGGGCCCGATCAGCGAGGTCGTGCGCATCATCCTGCATCAGCCGGCCATCGCGGACCTGAGTTTCGGGCTCATCCAGCTCGCGATCGGCCTCGGCATGCTGTGTCGCCGTACCGTCCGCTGGGCGCTGGCGGCCTCGGTGGCATGGGCGTTGTCCGTCTGGTACCTGGGCGAGGGCCTCGGCGGCCTGCTCGGCGGGGGGGCCAGCCTGCTGACCGGAGCGCCGGGCGCTGCCCTGCTGTACGCGGTCCTGGCGCTGATCGTGTTCCCGCGGCACGACCAGGACGGCGGCCCGCCAGCTCAGCAGCCTGCCCGCTGGGCGGCGTTGGCGTGGGCCGTGCTGTGGCTGGGCGGAGCCGTGCTTCAGCTGCTGCCCGGAAGCGACACCAATGCGTCGATCGGCATGTCCCTGGCCATGAACGCATCAGGCGCGCCCGGCTGGTTCGCCCCGATCGGCAATCACCTGGCCGCGCTGGTGCCCGAGTACGGTGTTTCGCTCGTCATCGATCTGGTCGTGCTCCAGGCCTTCGCCGGCCTCGGAGTGCTGATGGCTCGCCGCATGCGGCTGGCTGCCGTCATCCTGGGCATCGGCCTGGCCGTGCTGTACTGGCTGGCTGGGCAGGACATGGGCCAGTTCTGGTCCGGGATGGCCACGGATCCGAACACGGCTCCGCTGATCGTGCTGCTGGCCGTGACCGTTCTCGGCGCTCCCCCCTGGTCGCGCCGCACGATCAGGGCGGCCGCCGGGGACGCGGCTGCCGAATCTGCCGGGCAGCTAGGCCGGCCAGCCGCCGTCCCGGCCTGCCGCGCCGGGCCGGCCGGTCCCGTCCGCCAGCTGTCCCCGGTCCAGGACGGCGGCTCCCCGCCGGTCGATCTGCAGCGGCAGGACGCGCCAGGTGACCGCGGCACCGGCGGCGATGCCGGCGACGGCGGCGGCCTGCGGGCCCATCCCGCTCACGGTGAACGCCAGCACGGCCGGCCCGGCGCCGGACACGACGGCAGGCACGCCGGCTGCCCGCAGCCTGCCGATCAGGCTGGCCGTCTCGGGGATGGCACCGCCGCGGTAACGCTGGTGCAGGAAATCCTCGGTCGCGTCCATCAGCAGCTCCGGCTGGCCGGTCAGCGCGGCGACGAGCAGCGCTGACCGGGCCGAGTTCGCTGCCGCGTCGGCGTGCGGGACCTGGGCAGGAAGGATCTTCCTGGCGGTCACGGTAGCCAGCGGCACGGCCGGCACGCAGATAGCCGCGGAGACAGCGGGCAGCGGCGACAGCCTCGCCACCCGGACCCCGGCCGTGCCCTCCCAGGCAATGGTCAGGCCGCCCGCCAGGCAGGCGGCCACGTTGTCGGGGTGTCCCTCCATCCGGGTGGCCAGCCGCAGCAGCCGGTCATCGTCCAGCTCCGATTCCGCGCTACCCGCCAGCGGGCCGCCGGCCAGCGCCTGGCTCGCGAGCGCCCTGGCCGCCAGCAGGCCGGCCACGATGGCGCCGGCCGACGAGCCGAAGCCGAAACCCTGGGGGATCTCGTTCTGGCAGGAAATCCTGAGGCCGCCTGGCTGCCAGCCGATGGTGGCAAACGCGGTCCGCATAGCCCGGACGACCAGGTGCTGCTCGCCGGCTGCGGCGGTCTCGCCGCCGTAGCCGGTCACCTCGATCTGCACCCCGTCCGCCAGGACCTCCGCCCGCACCGTGTCGTGCAGGCTCAGCGCGAGCCCGAAGGAGTCGAAGCCAGGGCCGAGGTTCGCGCTGGTCGCCGGGACGGTGACGGTCACCTCGCCGTCGGGCCAGCTCACCCTAGTTCCAGCGCGGCCGCTGCGGCAGCGGCATCCACGCCGATCGTGACCGGGGCCGACAGCCCGGCCATGGCCGTGTCCGGATCCTTCAGCCCGTTGCCGGTGATCGTGCAGACGACCACCGAGCCGGCCGGGACCTGCCCGCGCTGCCGCGCCTGCAGCAGGCCAGCGACCCCGGCCGCCGAGGCCGGCTCGCCGAAAACTCCCTCCCGCTGGGCGAGCAGCCGGTAGGCCGCGAGGATCTGGTCATCGCTGACCTCATCGATCAGGCCGCCAGACTCGTCGCGTGCCGCCTCCGCCAGCTGCCAGGACGCCGGGTTGCCGATCCTGATCGCGGTGGCGACGGTGACCGGGCTGGCGACCGGATGGCCGCGCACGATCGGCGCCGCCCCGCTGGCCTGGAAGCCGAGGATCCGCGGCGCGCGCGTCGCCGCCCCGGCTGCCTGGTACTCCTGATAGCCCAGCCAGTACGCCGCGATATTGCCGGCGTTGCCCACCGGCATGCAGTGCACGTCGGGCGCGTCGCCGAGCTCATCGACGATCTCGAACGCGGCCGTCTTCTGGCCTTGCAGCCGCTCGGTATTCAGCGAGTTGACCAGCGCCACCGGGTAATCGGCGACCAGCTTGCGCACCAGCTGGAGGCAGTCGTCGAAGTTGCCGTCGACCTGCAGCAGCCGGGCCCCGTAGGTCAGCGCCTGGGCCAGCTTGCCGAGCGCGATGTTGCCGCGGGGGACCAGAACCGCGCAGCCCAGGCCGGCCCGCGCGGCATAGGCTGCCGCGCTCGCGCTGGTGTTGCCGGTCGACGCGCAGATCACCGTGCTCGCGCCGCGGCCCGCCGCCAGGCTGACTGCCACGGTCATGCCACGGTCCTTGAAGGACCCGGTCGGGTTGGCCCCCTCCACCTTGAGGTAGACCTCGCAGCCGGTCATGGCGGACAGCGCGGGAGCCGTGAGCAGCGGGGTGCCGCCCTCGGCCAGGGTGACAACGGGGGTGTCGCCGGTCACGGGCAGGCTCGCCCGGTACTCGGTGATGACGCCGCGCCAGGGCCGCCGGGCCACGGCTCCGGCGCGCTGGCCGGGCGGGCTCTGGCTGCGGGCCTGGCCAGCCGCGTCCGCACGCTGGCCGGCCCGGCTCCTGCGCTCCGCGGCGCCGGCCGCGCCCTGGCCTGCCGCGCCGGCGCGCTGCCCGGCCGCGGCTGTCACTGCTCCTCCTCGCCTTCGACCCGGATCACGCTGTCGACCGCCCGCACGGCATCCATCGAGGTGAGATGCGCCACGGTCTTGGCCAGGGCGTCCTCCCTGGCCATGTGCGTCACGATGATCAGGTTGGCGTCCTCGCCCCGGCCCTCCTGCCGCACTGCCTTGATGGACACGCCCTGCTGGGCAAACGAGTCGGCCACCGGGCCCAGGACGCCAGGCCGGTCCGCCACGTCCAGCGCCACGTAATAGCTGGTCAGCGCGTCTCCGATCGGGACGAGCGGCAGCCCGGCGTAGGTAGAGGCATCGGGCCCGCGGATCCCGGCCAGCTGGTTGCGCGCCACCGAGACAATGTCGCCGAGCACGGCGCTGGCGGACGGCTGTCCGCCGGCCCCGGCACCGTAGAACATCAGCCGCCCGGCCGACTCGGCCTCCACGAACACCGCGTTGTAGGCGCCGTGCACCGCGGCGAGCGGATGCACCCGCGGGATCATCGCCGGATGAACCCGCGCCGAGATGCCGCCGTTGCAGCGCTCGCAGATCGCCAGCAGCTTCACCACGCAGCCCAGCGCCTTCGCGCTGGCGATGTCAGCCGCGGTGATCCCGGTGATGCCCTCCCGGTGCACGTCCCTGGCGGTGACCTGGGAGTGGAAGGCGATGCTGGCCAGGATCGCTGCCTTGGCCGCCGCGTCGTAGCCCCCGACATCGGCGGTCGGATCAGCCTCGGCGTAGCCGAGGCCCTGCGCCTCGGCCAGCGCGGTGCCGAAATCGGCACCGGAGGAATCCATCTGGTCGAGTATGTAGTTCGTGGTGCCGTTCACGATCCCGAGCACGCGCCTGACCTCATCACCGGCCAGTGACTCCCGCAGCGGCCGGAGCAGCGGGATCGCCCCCGCCACCGAGGCCTCGTAGTAGATATCGGCGCCAGCCTCGCGGGCGGCCTTGTGCAGGATCGCGCTATCCGCGGCGAGCAGCGCCTTGTTGGCTGTCACCACGGACTTCCCCGCGCCGAGCGCGGACAGCAGCAGGGTCCTGGCTGGCTCGATCCCGCCGATCAGCTCGATCACGATGTCCACGTCGGGCCGCGTGACCAGGGCCATCCCGTCGGTCGTCAGCAGCGCGGGATCCACCACCGCCACGCCGCGGGGATGGTCCGGGCGGCGCACGGCGACGCCTACTACCTGGAGCGGGGCGCCCGCCCGCGCGCACAGGTCAGCTGACTGCTCGGTGAGCAGCCGGTAGACCTCGGAACCGACGGTTCCGCAGCCCAGCAGCGCGACCCGCAAGGGCCCGCGATCTCCGGTCGTCCGCACGGCAAGCCCGCTCCCCTCGCCTGGCGCAGGCCAGGCGTCCGGCCCCGAGCTCATCCCAGCGGAACGGCCGCGATCAGCCGACCTCGCTCGCGGCCAAGGGCTCTCGACTTCCCTAGCCTACCGAGATCGCCGTCGTCACGGCGCCCAACCGGTTCCGGTCAGTTCGCGCAGGCCGCCCGGCATCGTGGTCCCGCCGGGGCGGGGCCGCTACGCTTCGGCCATGCAGCCCGTGCCGGAGGACTGGGAGCGGGCCGTCGCCGTGGTCGCGCATCCCGATGACCTCGAATACGGCGCCGCCTCCGCGGTGGCCCGCTGGACCGGCCAGGGCAAGCAGGTCTCCTACGTCCTGGTCACCCGCGGCGAGGCGGGCATCGCCGGGCTGCCGCCCGAGCGGTGCGGCCCGCTGCGCGAGGAGGAGGAGAGGCGGTCGGCCGCGGTGGTCGGCGTCAGCGACGTGACCTTCCTCAGCCATGCCGACGGGCAGGTGGAGTACGGCCTCGCGCTGCGGCGTGACCTGGCCGCCGCGTTCCGCAGGCTGCGGCCGCAAGTCGTGATCACCATGAGCTTCGACCTGACCTGGGGGGAGGAAGGGCCGGTCAACCACGCCGATCACCGCGCTGTCGGGCTGGCCGTCCTGGATGCCTGCCGGGACGCCGCCAACGAGTGGGTGTTCGCTGAGGCCGGGCCCCGCTGCGACACCATCGGGGACGCCTACGTGGCCGCCACCGGCAGCCCGACCCACTTCGTGGACGTGACCGGCAGCATTGAGGCCGGGATCGCCTCGCTGCGGGAGCATCGCGCCTATATCGACGGGCTGGGCGGCGACTTCGACCCCGATCAGTTCCTCCGTGACATGGCCGGTTACGTCGGCCTGGGGGCCGGCGTGGAATATGCGGTCGGCCTCCGCCGCTACCCGATGAGGTAGCCCCGGGATCGAGGAATACCAGCCGTCGGCCTGGCCGTCGCCTGGGCGCAGCTCCGCCATGATCTCGAAGACTTAGGGGGATATAGGCCCCTTAGGTCTTCGAGATCATGCCCTGGCCGGGCCGTGGTGCCCGGTATGTCCGGCTCTGGCGGCCGTCCGCTCAGCGCGAACGACCCGGGGAAACAAACGAGGGGCTCTCCTGCTTGTAGTTCTGTAATTAAGTAAACAGAGCTTCAGGGAAGTGACCCATAGATGCCCGAAACCATCTCGCTGCCAGTGCTCCCGCTGGATGACACGGTGGTGCTGCCGACCATGGTGGTCCCGCTGGACATCTCCGCCACGGAGGCGCGCGCAGCCCTCGAGGCGGCGCGGCTGGCCGCGTCCACGTCCGACAAGCCTGACTCGCGGCCGCAGATCCTGCTGGTGCCGCGGGTGCAGGGAAAGTACGCCCCGGTCGGCACGCTCGGCAGCGTCGAGCAGGTCGGCCGGCTCCCCAGCGGTGAATCCGCCGCGGTGGTCCGCGGCCTGTCGCGGGTGCGCATCGGCACCGGGACGGTCGGGCCGGGCGCGGCCCTCTGGGTCGAGGGCACCGTCGAGGCGGAGCCCGAGGCCAGCGATCGCGCCGCCGAGCTGGCCCGCGAGTACCGGGGCCTGGCCGCGTCGATCCTGCAGAAGCGGGGTGCCTGGCAGGTCATCGATGCCCTGCAGCGCATAACGGACCCCTCGGCGCTGGCCGACAGCGCCGGCTACGCCACGTACCTGTCACTCGAGCAGCGCACCCAGCTGCTGGAGACCATCGACCCGGAGCGGCGGCTCGAGCTGCTGACCGGCTGGGCCCGCGAGGCGCTGGCTGAGCTGGACGTGGCCGAGACGATCCAGAACGACGTCCGGGAGGGAATGGAGCGCCAGCAGCGCGAGTTCCTGCTCCGCCAGCAGCTGGCCGCCATCCGCAAGGAGCTGGCCGAGCTGGACGGCAAGCCCGCCTCTGAGGAGGACGACTACCGGGCCAGGATCGAGGCCGCGGACCTGCCGGAGTCGGTGCGCGAGGCGGCGCTGAAGGAGGCCGCCAAGCTGGAGCGCGGCTCCGACCAGTCACCGGAGGCCGGCTGGATCAGGACCTGGCTGGACACGGTGCTGGAGATCCCGTGGAACACCCGCACCGACGAGTCCTACGACATCGCCGGCAGCCGCGCGGTGCTGGACGCGGACCACTCCGGGCTTGACAACGTCAAGGACCGGATCATCGAGTACCTGGCCGTGCGCAAGCGGCGCGCGGACCAGGGCCTGGCCCTGGTCGGCGGGCGGCGCAGCGGCGCCGTGCTGGCGCTGGCCGGGCCGCCTGGCGTGGGCAAGACCTCGCTAGGCGAGTCGGTGGCCCGCGCCATGGGCCGCAAGTTCGCCCGGGTTGCGCTCGGCGGCGTCCGGGACGAGGCCGAGATCCGCGGCCACCGGCGCACCTACGTCGGCGCGCTGCCGGGCCGGATCGTCCGGGCCATCCGCGAGGCCGGATCGATGAACCCGGTGATCCTGCTGGATGAGGTGGACAAGCTCGGCGCCGACTACCGCGGCGACCCGACGGCCGCCCTGCTCGAGGTGCTCGACCCGGCGCAGAACCACACTTTCCGCGACCACTACCTCGAGGTCGAGCTCGACCTGTCCGACGTGCTGTTCATCGCCACGGCAAACGTGGCCGACGCCATCCCCGGCCCGCTGCTGGACCGGATGGAGCTGATCAGCCTGGACGGCTACACCGAGCACGAGAAGGTGACGATCGCCCGCGATCACCTGCTGCCAGGCCAGCTGGACCGGGCCGGGCTGTCGGCGGCCGACGTGACGATCACCGACGACGCGCTGCGGCGGCTGGCCGCCGAGTACACCAGGGAGGCGGGCGTCCGCTCACTGGAGCGGAGCATCGGCCGGGTGCTGCGGAAGATCGCGGCCCAGGTGGAGGCCGGCTCGGCCACCCTGCCGGTCACGGTGGGGCCCGACGACCTGCGCGGTTACCTGGGCCACCCGCGGCACACGCCGGAGTCGGCGGAGCGGACCGCGGTGCCGGGCGTGGCGACCGGCCTGGCCGTCACCGGGACCGGCGGCGATGTCCTGTTCATCGAGGCCTCGCTGGCCGACCCGGAGACCGGCACGACCGGCGTGACGCTCACCGGCCAGCTCGGCGACGTGATGAAGGAGTCTGCCCAGATCGCGCTCTCCTACCTGCGCTCGCGCGGGGCGGAGCTGGAGCTGCCGGTGGCCGACCTGAAGGAGCGGGGCGTGCACGTGCACGTGCCGGCCGGGGCCGTGCCGAAGGACGGGCCGAGTGCCGGCGTCACCATGACCACGGCACTGGCGTCGCTGCTGTCCGGACGGCTGGTCCGCAGTGACGTGGCGATGACCGGTGAGGTCTCGCTGACCGGGCGGGTGCTGCCGATCGGCGGCCTGAAGCAGAAGCTGCTGGCCGCGCACCGGGCCGGGATCACCACCGTGCTGATCCCGAAGCGGAACGAGCCCGATCTGGAGGAAGTGCCGGACGAGGTGCGGGCGGCGCTGGAGGTTCACCCGGTCAGCGATGTCCGCGAGGTGCTCGAGCTGGCGCTCGAGCCGGCTAACTCCCCGTCAGTCGTCGCGGCCTGACCGCCGCGACGGCACGAGCGGGCTGTCCGCACGAGCGGGCTGTCCGCACGAGCGGGCTGTCCGCACGAGCGGGCTGTCCGCACGAGCGGGCCGGTCCGGAAGCTAGCGGCCGGGAGCCGGGCGTTTCACCGCCCGGCTCCCGGCTCATTGCTGTCCGGTAACTAAGCCCGCAGGCTGCCGTGGCCGGCGGCAAGGGCAGGCAGCAGCGTGGATGCGCAGCTGCCGTCGCTCTTTCCGCAGCAGTGACGCATCCACGTCGTACGCCGGGCCGGCGCTGACAGTCCCCGGCGGCTGAGCGCGGGCAGGACGGCCCGGCCAGGTGAGGGAAAGGGCCCCCGCCGGGTGAGCGCGACGGTTGGCCCGGGCGCGGACGCCCCCGGCGGTCACGCGCCTTCAGCGATCCGCAGGATCACGGTGCGGCCGGTGTGACTCGTGGCGTCCAGGACCGCGTCGAGTTCCTCGTCGCGCAGCTCCTCGGCGGCCTCCACGAGCACCACCAGCGGCTCGCCGGCCAGCTCCGCGCCCTCGATAGCGCGCCTGACCTCATCCGGCTCGCGGGCCAGGGCTTCCGGCGAGAGCACAGACAGCACGATCTCGCCGGCCAGCGGGGGCTCCAGGCGGCCGTCCCTGCCGGCCGACAGGTGCTCGAGTACGGCCCGGCCGCTGGTGACGCTGGCCGGAGGGCTCTCCCGCAGGTGCGTGTCCACCGAGCTGCCGCGCGGCAGCTGAATGATGAGCTCGACGTAGTCCGCCACCGCTGGATCATATCGCCGCGAGGCAACCCACCGAGGGTCCGGCCGAGGCCGCCGGCCCTCAGCCGCCACCCCGCCCGGCGTGATCATGCTCGCCGTCGCCGGTGACCCCCCTGGCCGTGACCCCCCTGGCCGTGAGCGGCGTGGTCATGAGCGGCGTGGTCATGAGCGGCGTGGTCGTGAGCGGCGTGGTCGTGAGCGGCGTGGTCGAGCTGTAGCGGCGTGGTCATGAGCGGCGTGGTCGTGAGCGGCGTGGTCGTGAGCAGCGTGGTCGTGGCCCTGGCCGTCAGCCGGGCCGCCCATCATCCGCAGCATGGGGAGGCCGCCCGTGCGCACGAACCGGACGATGATGACGGCGGCCAGCAGCAGGAATGCGATGTTCAGCCAGGTGGTGTAGTCCCAGGACACGCCGGAGTCCGGAATCCGCGCCGCGGACCGGTCGGGTACCAGGCCCAGGCCGCCGAAGATGAGTTCCACCGCATATCCCGCGATGACCATGGCAGCGTAGAAGGCGGCCAGCAGGAAGGCGGCCATCCGCGCGCCGTAGTACTTCCGGTAGATGTTCAGGATCGGCAGGATCAGCAGGTCCGCGAAGATGAAGGCGGTGACGCCGCCGAAGCTGATGCCGCTCTTCCACAGGACGGCGGCCAGCGGCACGTTGCCGATCGAGCAGACGAAGCTCAGCATGGCCACGACGGGCCCGATAAGCGGCCCCCAGAGCGCGGATGCCAGCGGATGGCCGGTGAAGAAGAAGCTCCGCCAGAAGGTGTCCGGCACCCAGGCAGCGATGGCGCCCGCGATCAGGAGGCCGATCAGCAGGTCCCTGATGATGGCCGCCCACTCCATGATGAACACGTGCGATACCGCGGTGAAGCCATCGCCGGACAGCAGGCGGCGGGCAAAAGGACCGGAGCGGCGCACCGACATGTCCATCGCCGCATGCCCCTCCATGGATCCGCTGAGCCCCCGCTGCGCCTGCTCGCGCGCCTGGCGCAGCAGGCGCTCGCGCAGCAGCAGCCGGAACCACAACGCCACAATAATGATCATGATCGGCCCGCCGGTGAACTCGGCGACGGTGAACTGCCAGCCCATCAGCAGCGCCAGCAGCACGCCGAGCTCGATGACCAGGTTGGTGGACGCGATCTCGAAAGCCATCGCGGCGGTGAAGCTGGCCCCTTTGCGCAGCAGCGATCTGGCCAGCGCGACAGCAGCGTAGGAACAGGACGACGAGGCGGCGCCGAGCCCTGCGGCCACGGCCAGCGTGCGCGGACGGTCGTCCCCGAGCAGCCGGGCAATGGCGGCCTTGGACACCAGGGCCTGGATGATGGCCGATATCAGGAACCCGAGGATGAGTGCCCAGGCGATCTCCCATGCCATCGATCCCGTGATCGACAGCGCATGCGCCAGGGCCTGCATGCGGCGGCCCCCTTCGTCTAGTCGGAGCTTGCAGCCTATACCCCATAGGGGTATAGGCGATGGGGCTGCCTCAGCGAGGCTGCCGGTGGCTGGCCCGCACCGTGCGCCCCGCAGCACGGTGCCAGCGCCGCCGCAGGACCGGTGCTAGCGCGCCCGGGACCGGGCTGGCTCAGCGCGTCCCGGGCCCGGGACCATGCTGGCTCAGCACGTCCTGGCGTGGCTGTCCACTCCCCCCACCCGGCGCCCCTCCTCCAGGTATACCGTGACCAGGGACCGGGTCGCCCTGGCCACCCTGCGGCGGACCGGCTTGCGGAGCAGTTTCAGCGCCGCTGCCAGCGGGACGAGCCGGTGCTCGGAGATTTCCTCCTCCTGCAGCCTGACCGTGGCGAGCACGGCATCCGGGAGTTCGCCGCAGTCGAACAGGAACCGCATGCCGCCCGGCCGGCCGGGTCGCGGGCGCCGGAAATCGACGCAGGCCAGCCGTCCGGCCCGCACGTCCAGTCCGCATTCCTCGGCGACCTCACGCCGGCAGGCCTCCCAGGGCGTTTCCCCGTCTGACTCCATCTCGCCGCCGGGTATCGTCCAGCCGGACTTATAGGTCGGCTTCAAGATCAGCAACCGCCGGCCGCTGGCGAAGATCAGCGCCCCCGATGAGGCCGGGATGACCGGCACGAGCCTCGGCTCATCCGCATCGCGCGTCTCGGCCATGGCAGCCAGGCTATGTTCAGGTCGCCTCATGCCGCGCGCCGGGTGCCGGGTGCCGGCGGCCCGCCCGTTCGGCCGTACCTGGCCAGCCGAACAGGCGGCAGTCCCCGTCAAGCGGATAGATACTGCTCAGCAGCGCGCAGCATGCCCTTCCGCGATGTTCCGGGCACCGGGCAGCCGCGTGGTAGCGAACTGCTCGCCCACCGCCCCTCCCGGCACGTCAGTCCAGGTCGCCGGGCAGTCCCGTAGTGATGGCAGCCGGCTTGTACTCCACGGTGACCGGCAGATGGTCCGATGCGCGCCGGGTCAGCTCGGAGTCGACCACATGGTACGCGCGGAGGGCGCCGAGCACGTGCCGCGAGACCCGGATCGCGTCGATGCGGCGGCGGATGCCCGCCACGCCATAGCGGTCGCCGGGGTAATGCCCCACCGTCGGCTGCCACGGCGCGCGCAGTGCGGCGGCCGCGTCGTAGAGGCCGCCTGCCCAGAGCACGTCGCCGGGGCGCCGGTCGGCCCGGAATCGCCGGTTCCCGTCCTCGTCGTAGTCCCATTCGCACTGGTAGATCATGTCCGGGGACCAGGTAGCCCCGGCGTAGGGATCACCCGGCTCGTACAGCACCCACCGCCCGTCCGCGTCCTTGATGCGGTCGGCGGACTCGGTGTTCCAGTCAGCGCCGACGAGGACCGGCGGGCTCGCCGGCGATCCAGTCAGCCTGGCCACCAGCAGCTCGTTCTGCTCAGCCCGCAGGCTGCGGCCGAACGGTGCCGCATGGAACGTCGCGTGCCGGACCTGCCGTCCGCCCAGGTCCAGGGTGACGCAGCCCAGCGAGTGCCAGAAGTCCAGCCGCCCGACGACCTGAAACGAGTCGGGAACAGGCTCGATCCCGGCTCGCCACAAGAGGCCGCCGTGGTAGCCGCGCGATCCCATCGCGAGGGCAGGCTGAGCATGTCCGCCGTCCTTGTCCCTGACCAGGCACTGCAGCCCGACATCGGCGGCCAGCTGCCGGAGACGGCCTTCCACCTTCGGCTTGTAGGAACCGCGGATTTCCTGGACGGCGAGCACGTCCGGGTCGATGCCGCGGATCGACTCGACCACCCGCTCGTACCGCCGGACGGCCCCCGGCTCGTCGCTGAGGAACAAGTCGAGGACGTTGTAGGTGGTGAACAGCACAGAGTCTGGCGACCGAGGCAGGCCCACGGCTCATCACCCCCAACTGTTCAGCTTCGCTTCCCGAGCATCCCCCGGATGCAGGATCCGGCTGATGGCCCGCTGCCCGCCCGGTGCCCCGGATCCCGTACCCGCTGCTGTCACGGCGCTCATGTCGTCGCGACTCGTGACATTACCGCGAAACACGCCAGCTCTGTTCACCGGGTACGAATCTCTCAGCCGTCCCTGCGGCCACGCCTGGCTCAGCCGATCGGGCAGCCTGGCTTCGCTGACGCGCGGCCAGAGTAGGGATGGACCATGAGGCAGGCCTCGTCCACCGCCTGGAACGCACTCGCGGGGATGCCCTTGAGCAGGGACACCAGCGCATCGGGCCACTGCGGGTACGCACTCCCCTGGAAGTACCAGTTACTCCCGTTATCGGCGAGGATCAGGCCGTAGTCCTGCATCTCGACGAGCACGGCCTTGGCGTCCTTGCAGTAGGGGGTCGCGCTGGCGCAGAAGCGCGCGACGCTGAAACTTGCCTTCAGCCGGAAGCGGGCTCCCATCGGCGGCAGGTTCACGCTGCCGCCAGAGCCCGCCTGGTGCCGGGCCGGCCAGATGAAAGCGGACCGGGTGACCGCGGCCGTGAACCGGATCGCGTGCGTGATCGGCTTGCCGTCCGCCACTGCGGCCTTCACCTGGGCGAAACTGAGCAGGCCGGGCAGGACCGGCAGGCCGGCCGCGTCGGCCGACGTCCAGCCGTACGGGCGCAGCGCGTTCGATCGCAGGTTCCAGATGGCCCCGGAGCCCGCTGTCGGCCTGCCCGCGGCGTAGCGGGCGTCCCAGAGCTCATACAGCGTGCAGGTGTCCTTGTTGACCATGATCGCGTGCCGGTCACCCGAGGCGTTCCTGCCGCCCTCGATCGGCGTGCCCGGCCCGAAGGGATAGGGCCCGGCATTGCTCTCGCTGGCGTACTGGAACCTGATCCGGACCAGCGGAGTGGAGTTCGTGACGATCGTGAACGGCATGCCGTACGGGTAGCCGCCGGCATTCGGGCCGAAATCCGGATGCAGGTAGGTACCTGCGGCGTCCATGCTCCGCAGCCAGCCCGCACTGTGAGGGTCGACCGGGAGCCGGGAGATGTTCGTGTTCCAGACATTGCCGGCCGGGAACATCGGGCAGTCCGGCGCACCGGGGACGGTCGTCGAAGCCGGGATCACCGCGGTTCGCACGGCTGCCCCGTCGGCCGCGGCGCCGGCGTCTCCGGTCCCCGCTGGCACCGCGGCGGCGGCCGGCACAGCCGCCGTGGCGCCGGAGCGATGGGTGCCCTGCCGCGACGCGGCCTGCCGGGCCGCGGCGAGCTGCGGCGCGATCGGCGCTGCGACCACGAGCCCGAGAACGACTGCTAGGCCGCCAAGGACGCAGACCTGCCATGCGGTGAAGCGATTGCGGGGCCTCGGCACGATCGCATCCTGGCACGGAGCAGCGGCCATGCACCGGATAAGAGCGGAATTGGCAGGCCAGCAGGCGCAGCCTCGGCCCGGTCCGGCGGAAGGGGAAAACACGGGGCTGCGAGGAGCACGGCTGCTCTACAGTTGGCTGTCATGGCCGCACGCCCGTTGCCGGAAATCATGGCCCCGGACTGGGCCGGGGCACTAGCGCCGGTCGCCGGCCAGATCGCGGACATGGGCGCCTTCCTGCGCGCCGAGATCGCCGCGGGCCGCAGCTACCTCCCGGCCGGCGACCGGGTGCTGCGAGCGTTCCAGCAGCCGATGGGTGATGTCCGGATGCTGATCGTGGGGCAAGATCCCTACCCCACTCCCGGTCACCCGGTTGGCCTGAGCTTTTCCGTCGCTCCTGAAGTGCGGCGGCTGCCCGGCAGCCTGGTGAACATCTTCCGCGAGTACTCCGATGACCTCGGCTATCCCCGCCCTGCCACCGGCGACCTGACCCCCTGGGCGGACCGGGGCGTCATGCTGCTCAACAGGGTGCTCACCGTGCAGCCTGGCAGCCCGGCCTCGCATCGGGGGAAGGGCTGGGAGGAGATCACCGAGGTCGCCATCCGGGCGCTGGCGGCTCGCGGCGGGCCGCTGGTCGCGATCTTGTGGGGGCGGGACGCGCGCGACCTTGCCCCGCTGCTGGCCGGCATCCCGGTCATCGAGTCCGCCCATCCCAGCCCGATGTCAGCCGATCGCGGCTTCTTCGGCTCACGGCCGTTCAGCCGGGCCAGCAAGCTGCTGGAGCAGCAGGGCGGCCAGGCCATGGACTGGAAACTGCCCTGACGTTCCGGCCGGGCCGCGCGGCGGCCGCCGGGCCTGCTACTCCCCGTCCCGCTACTCCCCGTCCCGCTACTCCCCGTCCCGCCTGCTCCGCCGGCGCTGCTCATCACGGCGAAGAGCGTGCAGCGCGGGCAGGGCCGCGAAATAGGAGCCGGCCAGGGCGATCCCGCCGACGGCCAGGTCCACCGAGATCCGCCCCTGCCTGGCCCAGTAAACGTCCTGCAGGTCCAAGAGCAGCGCGAACTCGTCGACAATCAACGCGAGGCCGCTGCCGTAGCAGATAGCCACCGCGGGATGCCTGCGCTGCTGCTCGCTGCCGCGAACGGCGATCGCGCCGACACCGCTGAGCATGCCGATGCCCCACATGTAGTGGTGCAGATGCTCGCCGCCCGCGCTCAGGTTGCGGAACGGACCGCGCCCGGCCCTGATGCTGTAGGTAATGCCGCGCACGGCGGCGAAGGTGGTCGTAAAGGCCAGCCAGCTGGCCAGCGCGGCGCGCTGGCGCTGATCCAGGTCATCGCGCAGCACGCGATTTACCCGCGGCAAGATGTCGCTCACGACCTGTAACTTACGCCCCCTCGGCCCGGCTGCCCCCGCCGGGCCGGCAACAGCCCGCGCGGCGATTTCGTGCCGCGATTCCTGTGCGCTGAACTGTGGATAAGCAGTGGATAAATGCGTTGCGCGGAGGATAACGGCGCGGGCCCTGTGGATGAATAAAGAATCTTGAAACAGTGAACCAAGACCCCTTGCGAAGTATTAGCGCGACGCAGTAAGAATGCATTCACCACGCATGACGCGGGCCGGAACGAGGAAAGCCCCCGAGGCACGAAGAGCGGGAAACCGGCTGTTCGGGTCGGCTCACGGCGGTTGTGGAAAACTGTTGCGGAGTCTGGCAGCGAGCAATCGGCAGCCGTAGTGTCGCGACAGAGCGAGGCCCCTCCAGGCCACACCTGGAGGGGCCTCGCTCTGTTTGCCGCGCCAGTCGCGCGGACCGCGTGCGCGCGACTGGCCGGCCCGGTCAGGATGCGCTGGCGCGGCCGGAAGCGCCGTCCGCGTCTCGGCAGCGCCCCGCGCGCGCGGGGTAATCACCCGGCGAAGGTGATCCCGGCAGCGCCGCTGGCAGGTTAGGAAGGTGCTGCGGTGGACCCTGCCCGCCCGGCGGAAATGGCCGGCAGATGGCGACGTCGTCCGCCGCATCGGAACGGAGGACCAGAGATGACTGCTGGTGCGGCCCCGTGACCGCGCTGCCGGGAAGCCAGTTCCCGCTCGGTGCCTCCGTGCGTGACGGCGGAACTAACTTCGCGGTGGCCTCCGCCGTGGGCGACGGGATGATGCTGTGCCTGTTCGACGAGAGCGGCGCGGAGACGCAGATCCCGCTGCGGGACTACGACGCCGGCGTCTGGCACGCCTTCATGCCCGGCATCGGGGACGGCCAGGCCTACGGGTACCGGGTTACCGGACCCTACGACCCCGCTCGCGGCGTGCGCTGCAATCCGGCCAAGCTGCTGCTGGATCCGTACGCGCGGGCCTTCAGCGGATCGGTCACGTTCGGGCCCGACGTGCTGGGCTACGCGGCGGGCGATGCGCCGAGCGGCGCGGACTCCGCCGCCAGCGTGCCGCGGAGCCTGGTGCTGGCCGGGGACGCCTTCCACTGGCGGGACGGGTCGCAGCCGCGGCACCGGTTCTCTGACACGATCATCTATGAACTGCACGTCAAGGGCTTCACCATGCGCCACCCGGAGATCCCGCCCGAGCTGCGCGGCACGTATGCCGGCCTGGGCCATGAGGCAGCCATTGCGCACCTGACCGGCCTGGGCGTGACCGCCGTTGAGCTGCTGCCGGTGCATGAGATCGTGCCCGAGTCGTTCCTGCTGCAGCGCGGGCTGACGAATTACTGGGGCTATAACACGATCGGCTACTTCGCTCCGCATCAGGGCTACTCGGCCGCTGTCCGGGCCGGGAAGCCGGGCGGCCAGGTCGATGAGTTTAAGGCCATGGTGGACTCGCTGCACGCGGCCGGGATCGAGGTGCTGCTGGACGTGGTGTTCAACCACACCGCTGAGGGCGATCAGCTCGGCCCCACGCTGTGCTACCGCGGGCTGGACAACCCCGGCTACTACCGGCTGGATAATCACGACCCGAGCCGTTACGTCGATACGACCGGGTGCGGCAACTCGCTGAACGCGGGCGATCCGGTGACGCTGCAGCTGATCATGGACTCGCTGCGGTACTGGCTGACGCAGATGCGCGTCGACGGCTTCCGCTTCGATCTGGCCACCACGCTGGGCCGGCAGGACGGCGGGTTCGGGCAGGTGTCGGCGTTCTTCGACCTGGTCTCGCAGGATCCGGTGGTGTCCAGGGCCAAGCTAATCGCCGAGCCGTGGGACGTCGGCCAGTTCGACAGCTACGATCTCGGCCGGTTTCCGCCGCTCTGGCGCGAGTGGAATGGCAAGTACCGCGACTCGATGCGCGATTTCTGGCGCAGCCATTCCATCGGCCTCGGCGAGTTCGCCACCCGCTTCTGCGGATCGGCGGATCTCTATTCGCGCGCGCGCCGCCGGCCCACCGCGTCGGTGAACCTGATCACCGTCCACGACGGCTTCACCCTGCGGGATCTTGTGTCCTGCAACGACAAGCACAACGAGGCGAACGGCGAGTCGAACCGGGACGGGACCAGCGACAACCGATCGTGGAACTGCGGCGCTGAGGGCCCCACCGCGGACCCGGCCATCCTCGCGCTGCGGGCGCGCCAGTCCCGGGCGATGCTGGCCACGCTGCTGCTGTCGTTCGGCGTCCCCATGCTCCTCGGCGGCGACGAGCTAGGCAGGAGCCAGCAGGGCAACAACAACGCCTATTGCCAGGACAATGAGCTTTCCTGGTTTGACTGGTCCCAGCCCGATACCGAGCTGCTGGAATTTACCAGGCGGCTGATGGCCTTCCGCAAGCAGCACCCGGTGTTCCGGCGCCGCCGTTTCCTGGCCGGAGCCGAGGCGTCGCAGCTGCGCTGGTACACCCCTGGCGGCACGGAAATGACGCCCGGAGACTGGTCCGACGAGAGCGCCCTGGCCATCATGCTGTACCTGGACGGCTCTGACGACCCCGACCGCGCCGACGACGGCACGCCGCTGCTGGATGACGACTTCCTGGTCCTGGTCAACGCCTGGTGGGAACCGCTGGAATTCGTCTTGCCGTCCACCAGGCCGCCGGCCGAGTGGCAGGCCGAGATCGACACCTTTGACCCGGCGGCGGCAGGCCCGGCCAGCGCCGGGATCAAGGCGGGCGGGCGCGTCACCGTGGGTCCCCGGTCCCTGCTGGTGCTCGCGGACCGGTCCGGGCCGGCCTAAGTCGCTTCCGGTCCATTCCGCATCCCATTGCCCGCGTTACGGGTTCTGCCTGCCGTGGTCGCTGATCGGGCTGGAGGCCTGCTGCGCGGCGCGCTCTCACCCGTTCCGGGTGATGTTGTTAATCAGCTGCCGGGGAATGCTGATCACGCTGAGGAAATACGCCACCTTCCGGCGCGGGAGGACAAGGAGAAAGAATGCTTCTGGCTGCATCGTCGACGTCGTATCCGCTCCTGGACGCGTTCTGGACGATATTCGAGATTTTCCTGTGGGTGATCTGGATCTGGATCCTGATCACGGTTTTCATGGATATCTTCCGCAGTCACGACCTGTCCGGCTGGGCGAAGGCACTCTGGTTCCTCTTCGTGCTGTTCATTCCGCTCATCGGCGTGCTCGTGTACCTGATCGTCCGGGGCGGGTCCATGCACGAGCGGGCGGTGCAGCATGCTCAGCAGCAGGACCAGGCCATGCGCAGCTATCTGCAGCAGGCTTCGGGCGGCAGCACCGCGGATCAGCTGGACAAGCTGGCCAGCCTGCGCGACCGCGGGGTCATCACGCCGGAGGAGTTCGAGCGCGAGAAGACCAAGGTCCTGGCCGCCTGACCCGGCGGCCAGGGCCGGACCGCCGGCCGGTGTCCCGGCCACGCTGGCGTCCGGCCAGCCCCGGCAGCCTGACCTAGCGGCTGGGAGCGGCGAGGAAGGCCTCGACCACGGGGGCCAGCCGCCCGGCCTGCGTGATCAGGTCCAGGTGGCCCCCGTGGTAGATGACCAGCTTGCTGCGGGGGATCAGCTGATGCATGATCCGCGCGTTGATCACCGGGATGATGGGCTCGTCGTCGCCGGAGAGGATCAGCGTGGGCTGTCGCACCAGCGGCAGTAGCGGCAGGCTGGTCCAGCCGACGGTAGCCAGCAGCTGGTAGCTGTAGCCCCTGGTGGCCAGCAGGCGCGTGGTGGCCCTGAGCAGCTCGCGGGCCACCTCCGGGTCGTTCCGCACGCTGCCGCCGTAGAGCTCGCCGGCGATGCGGGCCGCGTATCCGTCGGCCTGCTGCCGGCCCGGCGTGAACATGCGCAGCAGGGCGCGAGGGTGGCCGGGCACCATCAGGCCGCCGGGCGAGGTAGCCACCAGCACCAGCCGCCGGACGCGAGCCGGGCGCTGGACGGCGAAATGCTGCGCCAGCCCGCCGCCCCAGGAGATGCCGAGGACGTCCGCCTGCTGATAGCCGAGCTGGTCGAGCAGATCGGTCAGCAGCGGCGCCAGCGTGGCCAGGTGGTAGGGGATCACTGGCGGCGCGGACCCGCCGATGCCGGGCATGTCGAACCGGACCACCTCGCGCTGCGGATCTAGCTAGCGCGCCGACGAATGGCTGCAGCAGCTCCAGGCTGGCGCCGATGCCGTTGCACAGCACGAGCGGCGGCCATCGCTGGCTCCCGGATCGCACGCTGACACGCAGGATCCGCCCGCCGGCCATGAGCGTGCCGGTCGCGGTGCGCTGCGGGGAGCGACTGGCCCGGCCGCGCAGGAAGCCGGGCTGCGCCGCGCTCCGCGCTGCGCCGGACCGGGACGAGTCAATGAACATGAAAGGCCACTGGTGCAGCACACACGGCGCGGGCACCAGGGGCCAGGGCCGTCCGGCCCATGTGCCCGCGACCAAGGACTCTGCCCGGGAAAACTCGCTGGATGGCCGCCGCGGCCCGCTGATAGCCTGTGCCGGCCGTCCGGAAGGATGCCCCGGCGCCAGCGCCAGGGGCCAGGTATCCGGTCAGCAGGCGCGGAAGCGGGCAGGCCGCGTCGTGCCGCGAACTGGAGTGCACCCCGATGCTCCTGACCATCTCGATCACGCATCAGCCGGCCACCGACCTCGGGTACCTGCTGCACAAGAATCCCGGCCGCCATCACCAGGCTGAGCTGAGCTTCGGCACCGCGCACGTGTATTTTCCTGCGGAATGGGACGGGCCTGCACCGCCGCGCCGAGCGGCTCGAAGAGCCGGCGCAGCATCGCTCGGCCGCCGGCTGTGCGAGCAGGCTCCGGGCACGCTGCGGCCCACCAGGTCGATCATCGTCAGCCCTGGCGACGACGCCAGCGAGCAGGCCGGCATCGGCTGGTGGCAGGAGCTGACCGCGGCCGGCGAGGGAATGGTCGTCAAGCCGGCCTCAGTCTTCCATCGCGGCTCCCGCGGCATCGCGCAGCCGGGCATCAAGTGCCGCGGCCGCGAGTACCTGCGGATCATCTACGGGCCCGAGTACACCGCCGAGCCCAACCTGGCCCGGCTGCGGCAGCGCAGCCTCGGCCACAAGCGCTCGCTGGCCCTGCGCGAGTTCTGCCTCGGCATCGAGGCCCTGGAGCGGTTCGCCGCCGGTGCGCCGCTGCACCGGGTGCACGAGTGCGTGTTCGGCGTGCTGGCCCTGGAAAGCGAGCCCGTCGACCCCCGGCTGTGATGGCGGGCCCGGGTCGGCCCGGGAGGCCGGATGTGCCCGGCACCTTTCCTGCCACCCGCCGGATCGCAGCGGAAAAATACAGGTTCATTTCAACCGCATCCCAGGCGCTGGTGCCACTCTCGGGTGGGCGGATCGCGGCCATGCCGCCTGCCGGCGCCGTTTGCAGCCCGGTGCCGCGGGCAATGATGAGGTGAGAACCACCGGGACAGACAGGTGCGCGGATGACAGCGCTGAACCCGCCGCAGGCAGCCAGCGGGCAGCGCGCGGCGCGGGTCAGCGAGGCAGAGCCGGAACCGGGCCCGCAGCCGCACGCACCAGCTAGGTCAGCTGGCTGGCGCCCCTGGCACGGGCGGCCGCGCGCACGCGACCTGGCCTGCGCCCTGGCCATCGCCGTGAGCGCGGTCTACGCCCTGGCCATGATCCCGCTGACCCCGGCGCTGATCGCGACCCGGCCGGTCCTGCTGGAGATGCTCTCGGGCTCGAACTCGGCGATCGTGGCCGCGGGCGCCTTCTCCGATATCGACTCCAAGCTGCAGCTGGCCGTCGTGGTGAGCGCCGCGCTGCCGGGGATGCTGCGGTTCGACTGGGTCATCTGGTGGGCCGGGCGGCTCTGGGGGCACCGCATCGTGGCGAAGCTCGGCGCGCACAGCCCGCGGACCGCGGCCATGGCGGCGGCCGCGGAGCGCCGCGGCACCAGGTTCGCCGGCCCCGCGGTGCTGTTCTCGGCCTTCCTGCCCATCTCGGGGGCGCCCGTCTACGCGGCCGCCGGCTGGGTCGGCCTGCCGCTCATCCCGTTCATGATCCTGGATGCGATCGGCTGCGCCGCCTGGGCCGCGCTGCTGGGCACCGCCGGTTACCTGCTCGGCCCGGCCGGAGTGCGGGTGGCCGACCTCGTCTCGCGATACGCGCTGGCGACCGTGGGGGTGCTGGTGCTGCTGGCCGTCGCGCCGCATGCCTGGCATGCTTGGCGCAGCCGGGCCCGCGCCCGCTGCGCGGCGCTGCGGGCAGCGGCCGAGACCAGCCTGACCGAGCGGGCCGACGCCATGGCGACGGACGTCCGGCTGCTGCCGGAGGGAGCCGACGGCTAGCGCCGGTCACCACGGCCGGGAGGGACCGGGCCGGGACGGCGCGGAAGGGCGGCCGGGCAGGGCCGGCGGGCGGGCAGGGGGAGCACGAACGTGACCGAAGGCTGGACCGGCGAGGGCCGCACGCGGGTGGCCGGCGCGGCGGGCACGGTCACGCTCGTCGAGGGGATGACGTTCTGCATCAGCGAGCAGTGCGGCGACATCCGGCCCGGGCAGGAGCAGGGACTGTTCTTCCGCGATACCCGGCTGCTCAGCCGGTTCGAGCTGACGATCGACGGCCAGCGACTGGACCCGCTGGCCACGCACAGTCCCGCGCCGTACGCGGCCACCTTCATCGCCCGGCAGTCACCTGGTCCCGGCGTGGCCGACAGCACGCTGCTGGTCGTCCGGCGCCGCTACGTCGGCAACGGGATGCGCGAGGACATCACCGTGCGGAACCTGGCCACCGGGCCGGCCCGGTTCGCCCTCGCCCTGGGCGTCGACGCCGATTTCGCCGGGCTGTTTGACGTCAAGGAAGGCCGCACCACCCCCCGCCAGGGGATCGAGCGCACGCTGGCCGGCCCAGCTTACGGCTGAGATTCTCCCGCGAAACGGAAAGCCGCGGCGTGACCGTGACCGCCGACGGCGAGCCGACCGCGGGGCCAGACGAGCTGGCCTGGGCGTTAGTACTCGGCCCGCGGGCCGAGGTGACCATGACCGTCTCGGTCACGGCGGCATTCGACGGGCTGGACGTGGCGCCGCGCTACCGGGCCGGGCAGCCGGTCGAGGCGAGCCAGCCGGCCACCTGGCTGGCCGCGTGGCGGCAGACCTCCCCGGTAATCAGCTCGCCGGACGGCCGTCTGACCGCGCTGATCAGCACCAGCGCCGAGGATCTCGGCGTGCTGCGGATCATTCCGCCCGGCCATCCTGATCGCGTCGTGGTCGCGGCGGGCGCGCCGTGGTTCATGACCCTGTTCGGCCGGGACTCCCTGCTGACCAGCTGGATGCTGCTGCCGCTGGATCCGGGCATCGCGCTCGGGACCCTGCAGACGCTGGCCCAGCTGCAGGGCAGCACCGTCGATCCGCGGACCGAGGAGGAGCCCGGCCGGATCATCCATGAGCTGCGCACCGGCCTGGCGAATGAGACGGCGCTGGGCAGCGGCAACCGCTACTACGGCAGCGTCGACGCGACCCCGCTGTTCGTCATGCTGCTGGGCGAGCTGCGCCGCTGGGGCCTGAGCCGGGAGGACGTGGACGCGCTGCTGCCGCATGCGGACCGGGCGCTGGACTGGCTCGAGCACTACGGCGACCGGGACGGGGACGGCTTCATCGAGTATCAGCGCAGCACCGGCCGCGGCCTGGTGAACCAGGGCTGGAAGGACTCCTTTGACGCGATCAGCTTCGCTGACGGCCTGGCTGAGCCGCCGATCGCGCTCGCCGAGGTCCAGGGCTACGCCTACTCGGCCTACCTGGCCCGGGCGCATCTCGCCCGCGAGGCGGGCGACCACCCGGCCGCCGAGCACTGGGCCCACCAGGCTGCCGCGCTCCGGCAGCGCTTCAACGCGGCCTTCTGGCTGCCCGAGCGCGGGTACTACGCGCTCGCGCTCGACCGGGACAAGCGGCCAGTCGACGCGCTGGCCTCGAACATGGGGCACTGCCTCTGGACTGGCATCGTCGATCAGGACAAGGCCGCCTCGGTCGCTCAGCAGCTGCTCAGCCCGCAGATGTTCACCGGCTTCGGGGTCCGCACCCTCGCGACCAGCATGGCGCGGTACAACCCGGTGAGCTACCACAACGGATCGGTATGGCCGCACGACAACGCGATCGTGATGGCCGGCCTGATGCGGTACGGGTTCACCGGCCAGGCGCAGCGCGTCGCACTGGCCCAGATCGAGGCGGCAGCCCAGCTCGGCAGCCGACTTCCGGAGCTGTTCTGCGGCTTCGATCGCCGCGAGTTCGGCGCCCCGGTCCGCTACCCCACCGCCTGCATCCCGCAGGCCTGGGCCGCGGCCGCCCCGCTCTACCTGCTCCGCACCCTGCTGCGGCTGGACCCCGGGGTGCCGTCCGGCCGCGTCTGGTGCGATCCGGCGGTACCCGATCAGCTACTGCCGCTGCGCGTCGACCGGCTGAACGTGGCCGGGGCGCCGCTGAGCATCGAGATCAGCGCCGGCGGATGGCAGCTGCACGGGCTGCCCGCCGGCCTCGAGCTGCTGCCCGCGGCCAGGCGGCCGCGCACGGGTCCCGCGACGCCGCGGGGTCCGCAGGGGCCGCAGGATACGGGCGGCTCGGGCCCGCTGCCCCGGAGCTAACAGTCCAGGTCAGCGGCTCGCGGTAGCACGCAGTGTTTGGCCACGTTGATCCAGGTTAGGAGAGCTACAATCACAGCAGACGGATACTGCCGTCGTGACCAAGGCAGGTAAGCCCATGACAGAGCCGCTCCCGCCCGCAGGACGCCAGTACCGGTCGGCTCGCCCGAGGGTGGATGCCGGGAAGCTCTGGTCGGGTGGTCTCGCCACGGCCGTGGTAGCCGCCCTGATTGCGCTGGTCGGCGTGCTGGTCTGCCGCTGGCTGTTCAAGATCCCGGTCCTGGCCCCGCAGCGCGACGGCACCTACGGTGACGCACACACCACCGCGGTTGTGCTGCTAGCCGCGGCAGCGGCGCTGGTCGCCACGGGGGTGGCCCACCTGCTGCTGCTGAGCGTCCCGCGGCCGATGACCTTCTTCTCCTGGATCATCGGCCTGGCCACAGTGCTCGTCGTTATCTTCCCGTTCAGTACGACCGCGCCGCTCTCCGCTAAGGCGGCCACCGCGATTGTCAGCCTCATCGTCGGCATTGCGATCGGCTCGCTGCTCAACGGGGTGGCGGCGCGAGCGATGCGGCCTCCTGCTGCCCCGGCCGGTTACCAGCAGAATCCGCGGTACGACCAGCCCCCGGTCGATCCTCGGTACGCCGATCCGCGGTACCAGGCTCAGCGTGACCCCGGTTACCAGGCCCCGGGCGATCCGCGCTACTGAGCCCCAGGTCTCGCTCAGCCTCCGCCGAGCGGTCCCGCCCCGGACAGCCGCACCGCGGTCTCCAGCAGGCCTGCGTGCACGAATGCCTGCGGCAGGTTGCCGCGCAGCTGCCGCTGGTGCACGTCGTATTCCTCGGTGTAGAGGCCGGCCGGGCCGCAGCCCGAGCGGCTGCGCTCGAACCAGTGCGCGGCAGCGACCTCATTGCCGCATGCCCGCGCCGCCTGGGCCAGCCAGAATCCGCACAGCAGGAAGGCACCCTCGGCCTGGTCGATCGGGCGAGCGTCCTGGCGGAAGCGGTAGACGAATCCGTCGTCGGTGAGCTCGCCGGCGACGGCCCGGATGGTGGCGTGCGCCCGCGGGTCGCCGCTGGGCACCGCGGCATGGATCACCGGCCGCAGCAGCGCCGCGTCGATCCGCTCATCCGACGGGGTTCGCTGCCAGCGGCCGTCGGGGTGGATGCAGTCACCTAGCCCGGCCATGATCTGATCGGCGAGCGCGCCCCACCGGGCCGCCTGGCGGCTGCCACGGCCGCCCGCCGGCCCTTCCACGGCCAGCGCCATGGCACGCAGCCCGGCCACGCAGGCGAGCCGGGAGTGCGTCCAGCGCTGACTGCCGAGTTCCCACAGGCCCGCGTCGGCCTCGCCGCCGCGCTTCTCGATCGCCGCGATCGCCGCCTCCGCGGCCCGCCAGTCATCTTCCTGCAGCCGGTCCAGCCGGGCCGCGGCGGCCAGCAGCTGCAGGACCTCGCCGAGGCCGTCGAGCTGGAACTGGCCGCGGACCCGGTTCCCGGTCCGGACCACCTGACCGCCCGGGCAGCCCGGCACGGCCACGTCCTGCTCGTCCGGAATCGGGCCGCCGCCCACCGTGTAGGCCGGCATGAGGTCCGGTCCGTCGGCCAGCATCCGTTCGGTAATGAAGCGCACGGTGCCGTCCAGCAGCGGATGCGGGCCGTGCGCGGCGACCGCCATCCCGGTGTAGCACTGGTCCCGGATCCAGGCGTAGCGGTAGTCGTAATTGCGGTGCCCGCCCAGGCGCTCGGGCAGTGAGGTCGTGGCGGCCGCGACCATCGCGCCGGTGGACGAGGTCAGGCCGGTCAGCACCGCATAGGCGTGCCGGGCGTCGCGGACCGCGATCAGGTCATCGCATCGGGGCACGACCGACGACCATGCCTCCTCGGTCTCCTGCCAGGCCGTGGCCGGGTCCGGCGGGGCGTCGTCGATCGGCTGGTCGGAGATCTCCAGGATCAGGTCATGGTGCTCGCCCTCGGCCAGCCTGAGCATCATGACGAGCTGCCCGTCGTCGTCGGGGCGGGCCCGCCGCGCGCCGGACAGGCGAAAGCGCATGGCCCCGCTGCGCCCGGTCCAGCAGCCGCCCTGCCGCGCCTCGATCCGCATCCGGCGACGGCCGAATGCGGCCCGCGGGTCCAGCACGACGCGGACCCTGGCCGGGCCGCCGACGGCCTCGATCCGGCGCAGGATGACGGCGCGATGCGGGTCGGCGGGCATGGCCAGGGCCTCGCGGCACTCGGTCACGCCCTGGCCCACCCAGCGGCTGCGCCAGATCAGCGAGCCTGGCTCGTAATAGCCGCCCCAGACGAAACCGGGGTCCGCCGGGGTGACCGCATAGACGCCGCGGCCGCCCAGCAGCGCGGCGAACACGGCCGGGCTGTCCCAGCGCGGTACGCACAGCCAGGCCATCGCGCCGTCCGGTCCGATGAGCGCGCCGCGCTCGCCGTCAGCAATGAACGAGTACTCCCGCAGGACGCGGGGCTGCCAGGGATTAGTCACCGGTCACCGGCACCAGGTCCCCGGCGGAGCCGATCCGAAACCCATGCTGGCGCAGCCCGGCGGCCGGCCGAGCCTGCCCCGTTTGATGACGGGCCCCGCGGGCAGTGCAAGGCGGCGGTCGGCCCGCAGGCGCCGGCTAACCAGACCGGCAGCGCCGGGCTGGACAGAGCCGCTCGACATGAGGCGAGGATTGATTGCAGTGACCCAGACCGTTGTCATCACCGGGGCAAGCGCCGGCATCGGCCGCGCTACCGCGCGGCTCTTCGGCGAGCGCGGGGCCAGCGTCGGGCTGATCGCCCGCGGCCAGGCCGGCCTGGACGGCGCGGCGCGCGACGTCGGGCAAGCCGGCGGCAAGGCGCACGCGATCGCAGCGGACGTGGCCGACTATGCCCAGGTGGAGCGGGCCGCGCGCGAGATCGAGGAGTTCTTCGGCCCGGTGGACGTTCGGGTCAACGTCGCCTTCACGTCGGTCTTCGCGCCGTTCCACCAGATCAGCCCGGAGGAATACCGCCGGGTCACCGAGGTCAGTTACCTGGGCTTCGTGCACGGCACCATGGCTGCGCTCTCGCTGATGCGCCCGCGGGACCGCGGAACCATCGTTCAGGTGGGCTCGGCCCTGGGCGACCGGAGCATTCCGCTGCAGTCCGCCTACTGCGGCGCCAAGCACGCCGTGAACGGCTTCACCTCCTCGCTGCGCTGCGAGCTGATGCACGAGCAGTCCGGCATCCAGGTCACCGTCGTGCAGATGCCGGCGGTGAACACGCCCCAGTTCTCCTGGGTCCGGTCCCGGCTGCCCGACAGCCCGCAGCCGGTGCCGCCGATCTACCAGCCGGAGGTCGCGGCCCGCGGCGTCGTCTTCGCCGCCGATCACCCGGCCCGCAAGCAGTACTGGGCGGGCGGGTCCACCGCCGCCACCATCCTCGGCAACAAGGTCGCCCCCGCGCTCCTTGACCGCTACCTGGCCCGTACCGGCTACAAGTCGCAGCAGACTGACCAGCCTGCCGCGCCCGGCCGGCCGGACAACCTGATGCAGCCCGTCGACGAGGCGGCCGGCACCGACCATGGCGGCGCTCAGCACGACCTCGCCGGCCCCGAGCACGCCGCCGATGATCGTGGTGCCCTTGGATTTCAGCAGGCTGGTTAGCTCCTTCTGCACGTGGTAGCGCTCGTTGAGCCTGCCGATGGCCGAGTTGTGATCGTTCAGGTTGCTGAGGTAGTACGGCACCTGATTGGCGAACTGCGCCGCCTGGCTGGCCAGCGGCGGGATGGCCAGGGAGAGGAAGAGCGCGACGACTCCCACCATGGCGAGCAGCACCAGCAGCACCGCGGCCCAGCGCGGTATGCGCCGCCGGACCAGGGCATTGACCGCCGGGTCCAGCCCGGCCGCGATGAACAGGGCCAGGCCGATGAGGACCAGCACCGACCGGGCCCGGATGATCAGCTCGAAGATGCCGTAAGTGACCGCCACGCCGGCCGCTGCGGCCATGCCGATGAAGAACGGCGAGCGCCTGTCCAGGGGGTGGCCGGGACGGCCGAGGCCGCCGGTCTCCTCGGCTGTGGCCGCGGCTACCCTCCGTCGGTCCCTCCGGCTGCCCCGCCGGGGCGGCGGACGGGAGCGGGCGCCGGCACTGGCCGGTGCCGTGCCGCCGCCCGCCCCGCAGCCGTCGCCCCGCCGCCCCCCCGCGGTGCTGGCTCCGGCCCGCTGCGCTCGCGGCCTGCTGATGACCTGCTTCTTACTTGCTGATTCCGCAGGAGAGCTTGGGGTTAACGCCGACGTAATTGAGCGGCCCGGCGATGATTGTCACGGCAATCGTCCCGGCTTTGGCGCAGCTCTGATTGGAGCTGTAATAATGCCGCTGGCCGGCCGCAATAGCGCCGATCACCAGCCAGACAACGAGGATGAGCGTTCCGATGCGCATGGAGACCCTCCGGCCGTGCATTTTCTGAAAGCGAAAGAGGACGATGCCGCGCCGGCACCCGGCCAGGCCGGGTAAGGGAGCCGCATGCGCCACCCAGGTACCGTGCCAGCAATTTTTGAAACACTGGCGCGACAGCCCATTCGCTAGCCGGCCGCGCTCACCCCGCGTGCCGCCCAGACATCGGGCAGGGTCGGCGCATCCTCGCTCCCGCTCTCGCCCGCCGAGGGCGTGCCCGCGCCAGCTGGATCGCCCAGCAGGTCCTGCAGCGGGGCGCGCGCGCCGTCGACCGGGCCGGCGTCGGCGCCGAGCACGAACCGGAGCCAGCCGACCTGGCGCCGCGCCCAGCCAGGCCGGCGGCGCAGGCTCAGTCCCGCAGCGGCGGTCACGATCAGCACGAGTCCCGCGATCCGCAGGTTGATGAAGCCGAGATGGATGCTGACCGCGAACAGCAGGATCGCGCCGGCGGCCAGCAGCGTCAGCGCGGAGGTTGTCTTCATGCCCGTCCCAACCGGTCAGCCCGGCGGCCGGCGGCCGGGCACCTGGCTCTCGGGCGCGCGGCTCGCCGTGCGTGTCATCGTGCCCGCTCAACTGTCCCGGACGCGGCCGCGCAAACATCAGGGCCGCGGCGGTCCGTGCATGTTTGCGCACGGGACGGGCACGTGCCGGGTCGTGGCAGCTAGCGGCGAGGTGAGCAGCTGGCAGCGGCGACAACCGGACGCCGCGATCTCGCCTGGCGCTGAGCTGAGGAGTCACTCATGAAGACCGCAACCGGCCTGGCGCTCGTGGCAGTGGGCGCGATCCTCGCCTTCGCCGTCACCGGGCATCCGTCTTTCCTCAACGTCCAGGTCGCCGGCTGGGTGATCATGCTGACCGGAGTGGCGGGCATGCTGGTGCCCAGGCGAGGCTACGGCTGGCTGCGGCGGCGCGTTGTCCGCAGGCCGGCCCGCCGCGATGTCGCGGCGGACGGCGGCGAGCAGCCCTTCCCGCCCTACGTCATGCTGAACCCGGCAGCCGGGGAGCCAGCTGATGCCGCGCGCACCGAGCAGGTGGAAGAGTACTTCCCGGACTGACTGACCAGGTGCGTGCCCGGCTGTCTGGTCACCCGATCAGGATGGCGGCTGCCCCGCTCGGAGCACGAGCATGGTCAGGTCGTCCAGCAGCACGCCAGCGCAGAAGTCAAGCACGTACCGGCGCATCCCGGACACGATGTCGGCGGGCGGGCGGCCCGCGAGCGATGTCAGGGCCTCGGTCAGGCTGTCCTCGAAGTACGCCTGCTCCGGGCTGCGCGCGCCGGTCAGGCCGTCCGTGCAGAAGAACAGCACGTCGCCCGCGGCGAGCCCGAGTTCCTGGGTGACCGGCTCGGCGTCGGGAAAGATCCCGAGCGGCAGGCCGCCACCGCTGATCTGCCGGGTCCGCCCGTCCGGATGCAGCAGGACCGGGCCGGGATGGCCGGCGCTGCTCAGCACGACGCGCAGTGCCTCGCCCCGCCAGCTCAGGTGCGCCGCATCGGCGGTGACGAACCGGCCGCCGAACTCCTCGGCCAGCATGATCTCGTTGGCGCCTCGCAGCACGTCGGCGGGATCGCCATTCCAGTGGCCGAGGACCCTGATCGCGTGCCTGGCCGCCGCGGTGACCGCCGCGGCGTCCTCGCCCTTGCCGCACACATCGCCGATCGACAGGCCCCAGCCCGCCGGCGTCGGGTACGCGTCATAGAAATCGCCGCCCACCTCACGGCCCTGCGTCGGGGCCATGTGCGCCAGCGCGATTTCCACCCCTGGCACCGCCCTGAGCACCGGTGGCAGCAGGCTGGCCTGCAGCGCCTCGGCCGTCTCGGTCCGGCGCCGCAGTACCCGGCGTACCGATATGGCGAGCGCGACCTGCTCGGCGATCTCCTCCACCAGGCCGACATCAGCCAGATCGAAATGCCCGTCGCTGGCCTGCCTGGCCAGGGTCAGGACACCGTGCGTGCGGTTGCCGTCGGACAAGGGCACGGACAGGACGGACGCCGCGCCGAAGAGCGCCAGCAGCGGCACGCCATCCGGCCCGGCGCCGAGAATGCCGTCATCCTCGACATGCGTGATCAGCAGCGAGCTGCCGGAGTCGTTGACCTGACTGGGCGCTGACCCGGGCTCCGGGCTTACCGTGGCCGCGGCCTGCGCCAGCTGCGCGGAGCCACGCTCGTCAGGCCCGGTCACGAAGTGCCAGGCGCAGCAGCCCGCGCTGGTTCAGGTCCACGATGACCCAGGAAGCCAGCCCGCTGGCCAGCAGGCGCGCGCTTCGCTGCAGCGTGACCGACTCGCTGAAGGTGACGTTCTCGAGCAGCAGCCTGGTGGCCGCGGTGGCCAGGTCGATCCGCCGGGTCATCTCCGCCATGGCGGCGCTGACCGGATCACCGGGCGCGGGCAGGGGCTTGCTGGCCCGGACCGCGCGGGCCCGGCCGCGGCCGTCCGCCGGGGCCGTTCCGTTGGCAGCGGGCCGGTGCGCGCTCACGGCGACCAGCAACTGCTCATCATCGCCTCGCACGTCGATCAGCCGCACGGCCAGCTCACAGCTCACCTGGCCGACTCCGGCCAGCAGGCTGCAGGGCAGCTGGCGCGGCTTGCCGGTCCGCGCCACCGCGGCCAGCTGGGTCGACACGACGGCCCGGCTGGCCGGGTCGACGAGCGAGGTCAACGGTTTTCCCGTCGCGTAGCCGGGGCCGGAGCCCAGCAGCGCGCTCGCGGCGCCGTTCGCCCGGCGGATCGTGCCGTCGCGGCCCAGCAGGAACAGGGGGATCGGCAGCTGCTGGAACACGGCGCGCAGCAGCCTGCGCTCTGATTGCGCCGCGCCGGGCGCCCGGCCGTCGCCGGACTCGCCGGGGCCCTCGGCCGAGCTGAGCGCGTCGATCGCGCCGTCCAGCTCGGCCAGCGCCGCGTCCAGCAGCGATCGCAGGTCGGTGCCCGGCAGGGCGGCGGCCTGCCGCAGTGCGCTGCCGCGTGACTTCAGCCCGCCGATATCGCCGCCTGCCTCCAGGCGCTCAGCTGCGTCCGGCATGGCCCGTGCCCGTCTGTGGAGTCAAGCCACCAGGCTATCGTCCGGCGGCAGCAGCGGAACAGCACGCCGCTGGGGGTCCCGATGCCGGACATGGTGGCGGCGGCCGCAGGACCTGCCCGCCTGCTGCGACGCGCTCACGCTGTTGCCCGGGGCGAGCGGGCAGCACGGGCGCGCGGCGCCCGCTGCCGCCCGTTTCCGGCCCTGACCATGTCGGCTGGCCAGCTGGCCCGGCCGGCGTGCGCGTCGATGATGGTCCTGGCCACCTCGGTGGCCCGCATGTTGGTGCGCTGGGACACCTGCCGCATCCGCTCCAGTGCGTCGTCAGCGCTGCAGCTGAGGGCATGCATCAGGATGCCCTTCGCCTGATCCATCAGGGATCGCGCCTCGGCGGCATCACGCAGCTGGCCAGCCGTGCGCTGGGCATCGTCGTAGCCGGACATGACCCCGACCAGCGCGCCGCCGAATGCGACCAGGAGCTCCGCCAGCGCGACCTGATCCGGGTCCATGGACCGCGGCCGGGCACCCAGCAGGGACAGGGTCACTGAGCCTGGCGCGGCGAGGTAGCCGAGAGTGACCGAGCAGCGGACGCCGAGGCTCAGCGCTGCGGCCGCGTACTCGGGCCAGCGCTGCTCGGCGAGCGTGTCCGGGCAGCTCATCGTGGCTCCGCTCGCCATCGCCTCGAGCAGGGGGCCGCGGCCTGCGCTGATCTGGGCGTCGATCAGCCGGGTCACTTCCGGATGGCTGGCCGCCGTGACCGAGGGCTCGCCGTCCCGCCACAGCACGGCGCTCGCCGCCGCGCAGCCAGCCACCTGGCTGACGGCAAGGGCCGCCAGGCGGCTCAGCGCGCGAGGCTCCGACGAGGTCGCCACGCTGATCAGGCCGACAGCGCTCTGGGTCAGACCTGAGCTCGGTATGAGCCACCTCCGCGATGAGCCGGGCAGTACACCCGCAGCTTACTGAGATGACGGAGACCAGGGCGCCTGCAGGAGCGCAGGGCGACGGACGATGGCGGAAGCAGCGCAGGCGCGGCCCCCGCGCGGCCGGGCGGCCGGGCGCGCGCGGTCACCGGGAACCCTGGCCATCCGCGGCCTCGTTTCCGGCCTGCAGCAGCGTTCCATGCAGCTGAGCAGTTCCTTGGTGTCGACCGGCTTGGTGACATAGTCACCGGCCTGCTGGAGCTGTACCCGCGGGCGGCGCTGTCCGGCGGTCTCTTCGACCGGGCCGCCGCCGTCCTGGCGACCGGCGAGCCGCAGACCCTCTCCGGCGAGGCCCTGACCGCAGACGGGCGGGGCCTGGCCGCGGCACCGGTGCTCAGCGTGCGCGTCGCCGCGCTGTTCGACGGCGTCGTGATCACCTGGCGGCGCGCCGACGAGGGCGAGCGCGCCGCTGCGCCTGCTGCAGCAGGCGCAGCGGCTCGGCCAGATCGGCGGCTGGGAGGAGAACCTGCTCACCGGGGAGGTGCACTGGACAGCAGAGACCTTCTCGCTGTTCGGCCAGGACCCTGGCCGGCCGATACCGGTGGCACGGCTGCACAGCCGGGTGGCTCCCGATGACGTGGCGGCCGTGGAAGTCTTCCGGGCGCACAGGTCGCCTTCGCTGCTGCCCGGGAGCTGCTGGCTGACACCGAGGAACGGGCTGCGGAGGAGCACCGGCTGGCGCTGCGCCTCCAGCAGGCGATCACCCCGCAGTCCTCCGAGCCCGTTGACGCGGGGGCCTGGACGTAGCGGCCCGGTACCGCCCGGCCGGGCCCGGCCACCTGGTGAGCGGCGACTGGTATGACACGGTGCTGCTGCCATCCGGCGAGGTACTGCTGGTCGTCGGGGACGTCGCCGGGCACGGCATCGACGCCGTGACCGGCATGGTGACGCTGCGGAACTGCCTGCGCGGGCTGGCGATCACCGGGGCGGGCCCGGCAGCGCTGCTGGGCTGGCTGAACAGCGCGGCCTGCCACCTGACCGACGGCATCGTCGGCACCGCGATCTGCGGCCTCTACGACCCGGCCGCGCGGGTGCTGCGCTGGGCGCAGGCCGGCCACTTCCCGCCCGTCCTGGTGCGGGACGGCCGCGCGTCCCAGCTCAGTGCGGAGTCAGGGCTGCTGCTCGGCGCGGATCCTGACGCCAGCTATACCGAGGCCTGCACGTCGCCGCGGGCCGGTGACGCGCTGCTGCTGTTCACCGACGGCCTGATCGAGCAGCGCAACGAGTCGGTCGACAGGTCCCTGGAAGCGCTGCTGCGCATCGCCGGGCGGCCGGTGACCGACATCAGCAGCTATGCCGACCACCTCGTCGGGCTGGCCTCGTCGGACACTGACGACGACGCCTGCCTGGTCGCGGTCCGGATTCGCTGACCAGCGCGGTCAGGCTGACCCGGCAGGCATCGGCGGCTACCCGCGGCGCCGCTCAGCCCGCGGCCGGGTCCTGGCCAGAAGGGCCGGCAGCAGGCCGTTGTCGCCGGCCGGGTGCGAGCCGGCCGCGAGAGCCTGCTCGACGCTCTCGTAGAGCGTGAGCCGGTCAGCGAGCCCGGTGATCCACAGGGTCTTGGTGTACCGGTAACGAGCCCCGGCCAGGGCGAGCGTCCCGCCGCCCGACTCGATCGTCTTCCAGTGGCCGACGATGACGGCCAGGGCGCTGGTGTCCATGAAATCGACGCCGGCCAGATCGAGAATCACCCGGCTGCTCGCGGCGCGGGCGCGCGTCAGTTGCTCGTCGAGCTGCCCGCTCGTGACGATGTCAAGATCGCCGCGGATCGTGACGACCATGCTGCCATCACGAAGATCGGACGAGAGCCAGAGTCCTTCCACGCTCACCCCAGGGAAGTAGAAACCTGGAAAGGAAGGTATACCGCACACATCGTACGCGCGCGCATCAAGTCACCCGTGCGGCGCATGTCTGCGATCCGTCCGGGCAGTTAGGGCGGCAGGCATGTATTTTCGAGGAATTATCGCAGCCTCGGCTGGCACCGGCCTGCGGACCAGGCGACGCGGCCGGCCAGCCCGGCGATGGCTGCCGCCAGGCGCCGCGCATGCCAGGCGGCCAGGATTCGACCCGCGTGGGGGTGGAGGTGACTGACCCGCCAGTCGCCGGGGCCGGCCTGCACCACCTTGCGCTCTTCTACGAGTCGATGGGGGACTATCTCACCGCCCTGCAGCAGCTCGTGGACGCTGCGGCGGAGCGCGATGAGCCCGTCCTCATGACTGTCCCGGCAGCCAGGCTCTCCTGGCTCCGCGGTGAGCTGTCCTTCGAGCCGGGCCGGGTGGCATTCGCCGATATGACCGAGCTGGGCCGTAACCCGGCGCGCATCATCCCGTCCCTGCGCGCGTTCGCGGACCGGCACCCGCAGCAGCGAGTCTGGTCCGTGGGCGAGCCTGCCTGGGCAGGCCGCTCGGCCGCTGAGCTCTGCGAGGTGACCCGGTACGAGGCGCTGACCAACGCGGCGTTCGCCGGGGCGCCGGCCACCCGGCTGTGCCCCTACGACGTGACCGCTCTGCCCGAGCCGGTCCTCGCCAATGCGGCCCGCACCCACCCGAGCATCGCCCGCCACTGCCGGGAGGCCGTCAGCGCGAGCTACCTGCAGCCGCCGCGCCTGCCGCCGGGCTGCGACATCCCGATCCCGCCGCCGCCCGCGACCGCGGAGCGGCTAGCGTATGAGCACGATCTGCGCCCGGTCCGCGCCATGATCGCCCGCTCCGCCAGTCGCGCCGGGCTCGCCGCGGAACGGGTGACCGACCTGGTCATCGCTGCGAGCGAGGTCGCAGCGAACACCCTGCGGCACACGAGAGCAGGCGGCACGGCGCATGTGTGGCATACCGGCAGGGAGATCATCTGCCAGCTGCACGACACGGGCGTGATCGAGGATCCGCTGGCCTGCTCCCGGCTCCCGGCCGGTGACCTGCCCGGAGGGAAGGGCCTGTGGCTCGTCAATCAGGTTTGTGATCTCGTGGAACTCCGGTCCGCCAGTCCGGCCGGCAGCACGATCCGCCTGCATATGAACCTCGGCTAGCAGCCAGGACGCTGCTGGGCGGACCAGCGGGACGACGGCGATCTGCTCCGCAGGCCCGCACGCGGCCAGGGAAAAGAGAGGCCACGCGGACGTTTGCCACCCGTACTGCGGGTATCGTAACGCGACGGCGTACGGAACGGACAGTAGGAGCCAGCGATGAGCCTGCCAGCCTGTCAGCAGCGAGTCCTCGACGGGATCGCGCAGATCCTGCAGGCCACCGAACCGCACCTCGCCGCCATGTACGCCATCTTCACCAGGCTGGCCGGTGACGAGCCCGCTCCGGGCCTCGAGCGGCTGCCGGACCGGCGCGCGCGACTGCTGGCGGGCGGGCCGGGCTGGCCGGGGCACGGGGCGGCCGCCCGCCCCCGGCTCAGCTCATCGGGGCTGGGGGTGGCCAGCTCGCCAGCCGCCCAGCCGCGGCACGTGCCGAGCTGGCTGCGGGTGGTGGCCGTCAGTCATCTGGCGCTGATCGTGGTGCTCTGCGCGGTGCTGATCGGCATCAGCGCGCATTCAGGTCCCGGCTGCCGGCCGACGGAGGCGGCGCGGGCCGGGAGCACGGCAGTGGCCAGGGCCGGCGGATGCCAGCCGGTGACGAACGCGCTGACGGGCACCGTCAGCAAGTAAGCCGCGGTTGCTGACCGGCGGGCGCGGGTAGCCTTCCGGCGTGCGGGGCCGGCCTGCACATGGGGGAGCCGCAGATCATGACCCGCAATCGCCTTTATTTCGCGCTGATGGGCAGCTGCCTGGTCATGGTCGCCCTCTCCTGGACCGTCATCCGTCTGTTCTCGGTCGTCGCCGCGGTGGTGATCTCGGTCGTGGCGATGGCGATCCCGCCCATCGCCGTCATCATCGCCAATGCCGGCGATGAGTCCAGCCGCCGCCAGTAACACCGTTTGCCGTGCCTTTCGCGGGCAGTGCAGGGCGGGCCCGTGACTGAGGCCGGGCACCGGGGACATGCGAGCGGAAGGAACCGGGGCATGAGCGTCGTGGTAGCCGTGGACGGCTCTGCAGAATCCCGGCGGGCGATACGGCTGGCGTGGCAGGAGGCGGCTTACCGCGAGGCGGCCCTCATCGCCGTGACCGCCTACCGGTCAGAGCGCGCGGCCGGCACCCCTCCGGTCATCCGGCCCGTGGCTCCGGCCCGCACCGCGGATGAGGAGCGCATGCTCGCCGAATCGGGCCTGCGCGAGGCCGTGCGCGAGGCACTCGGGCAGGACGCGGCCAGGGTGGAGCTTTGCGTGGCTGCCGGGGCGGCGGGACGCGCTATCGTCGACACCGCTCGCCAGGCGCGCGCTGAGCTCATCGTTCTCGCCAGCCGGGCGGGGATTTCCATGCTTCCCGGCACGGCCAGCCAGCATGTCCTGCGTCACGCTCACTGCCCCGTGCTGATAGCCCCGCCCAGCCAGACGGGCTAGCGGCCGGGCCAGGCGACGCGAGGCTGCCTGAGCTACCAGCGCCGCCGGTCACGCAGCGGCCCTGGCGGGACGTGTCCCGCCAGGGCCGCAACCGCCGCAGCCGTTACCGGATGCCGCCGCCGGTCGGGCTGGCGAAGCCGCTGGCAGCCGCGACGGCGGACGGCGTCCTGCTGCCGCCGTCCGGCGCGGCGCTGCTCCCGGCCGGCGACGACAGCTGGCCCGCGAAGGTCTCCAGGCTCTGGAACAGCGCCCGGTAGTCCTGCAGCGCCGAGCGCAGCTGCTCGGTGCCGTCGCCGCCCGGCTCCTGTCCCCCGGCCCGCAGCAAGGATTCCTGCCGCTGCTGGATGACGGCGACGAGGAAGGTCACGGCATCGTTAGCCGCTGCTGCCGCGAGTTCGACAGCACCGCGCGGGTCATCGACGAACATCGCCTGAATCTCGTGCCAGCGCTGGCTGATGTCCTGGTCAGTTTGGCAGCTTGACCAGGGTCAGGAAGAAGTCGTCGATCTGCCGGACGACGCCGATGAAGTTGTCGAAGTCAACCGGCTTAGTAATAAAGGCGTTCGCATGCAGGGAGTAGCTGCGCAGAATGTCTTCCTGGGCCTGCGAGGTGGTGAGCACGACCACGGGTATCACGAGCAGCTCGGGGTCGGCCTTCAGCTCCGCGAGCACATCAAGGCCGTTACGCCGCGGCAGATTCAGGTCCAGCAGGATCAGGCCGGGCCGGGGCGCGTCCGCGTACTCGCCGTGGCGGCGCAGGAACTTCAGCGCCTGATCGCCATCCGTTACGACGTGCAGCTCATTGCGTATCCGGTAGTGCTCGAAGGCCTCCCTGGTCATGAGCACGTCTCCCTGATCGTCCTCGACCAGCAGCACATCCACAACCTGCAGGCTAGCCCAGTCAGTCATCGTTCTCCTCGTCCTCACGCAGAGCTGGCAGGGTGAAGCGGAATCGCGACCCGTTCCGCAGCGTCGTATCCAGCCGCGAATGCACCAGCCTGCGTTTATCGGATCGGGCCAGCATAGTGGCCAAATTACCAAGTTCAGGGGCAGATCCGGGCGGCCTGCCCGCGCCGGTCCGGCCAGCCGTGGTCCCGCCAGCCATGGCGGCTGGCGGCGCTGGCGGCCGATCAGGCTGTCCGGCAGCCCGGCCAGCAGCTCACCGGGCCCGGCTCTGCAGGCCCGAAGCAGGTCAGCGGCGCCTGGCAGTGGGGATTGGTATGGACGAGAGTGCGCCATCCACGTCGACCAGGACGGCTGCGGGTGCTGCGCTCATGGCCGGGAAGTACCCGGCAGGGCGATCCCGATCGCCGCGGCGGGCCAGGGCCAGGCACGTCGATGGCGATCGCGCATGCATAAGGACGAACCGTCTGGGCAGTTCTAGCCACTCGCCGCGGCGCAACAGGCCGCAGGGGCATATCGGAGGTGCCATGTCTGGGACGAACCCAGGTGACTGGTGGGTCCTCGCGGCTTGCCAGGCAGCTGACCCGGAGCTGTTCTTCCCGATCTCTGAAGCCGGAGCCGGGCAGGCGCAGCTCGCTCAGGCCAAGGCGATCTGCGCCGCGTGCACGGTGCGGCAGCTGTGCCTGGACTACGCGGTGCAGTCCCGCCAGCTGCACGGCGTCTGGGGCGGCACCAGCGAGGAGGAGCGACGGCCGCTGATCCGGCGCCAGTCCGCTCCGGCACGGCAGGCCGACGGCAGGACGCAACGGTCCGCGCGGCACGCTGGCGCGTCTGGCCGGACCCCGACTGGCCTGCGGGCTGGCTGACGGTGCAGGGGAAGGGCTGGCCGGGCGCGACCGGAGCGCAGCCGTGGTAACGATCACCCCGGAGCTTGCGGATCGCATCGCCGGCGTGGCGAGGCTGCTGCTCAGCGACGACAACGCTGAGATGCCCCTGCAGCAGCTCAACGCGGCGGCCTACCAGGGCTGCCGGCAGATGGTGGACAACCTGCGGATAGCGCTTCAGTCCCGCGCGGTCATCGAGCAGGCTAAGAAATCCTGGTGGCGAATTACGGCTACTCGCCCGATATGGCATTCAGGCAGCTGAGCAGGCTGTCGCAGAACAGCAACCGCAAGCTGCGCGAGATCGCCGCGGACCTCGTCGAGGGGCGGATGCAGCCCGGCGAGTTCGAGCCGGGCCAGCAGTAACCCTGACCGGCCATAACGGCCTCAGCCGGGCCCGCCGAGTCCGGCCGCCGGGTCCCGCAAGCGAGTCACGGCAGCTGGCCGGGCGGGAAGGCCCACTTCCCTGGCCATCAGGTCGGCGTAGGTCTCCCGCCGGACCGCGACTCGCGGCACTCCCGCCGAGCACAGCACGACCGGGGGCCGCAGCGCGGCGTTGTAGTTGTTGCCCATCGTGAAGCAGTACGCGCCGGTGACCGGCACGGCGACCACGTCTCCGACCCGCGGGCTGGCCAGCCGGACATCCGGGGTGATCACGTCGCCCGACTCGCAATGCCGCCCCACCAGGTCAGCCAGCACCGCTTCCTCATCCCACCGGCCGACGACGAGCGGGCTGAAGCGCTGGCCGTACAGCGACGGCTCGAGGTTGTCCCCCATCCCGCCGTCGACGGCGACGTGCACCCGGCCGCCTCGCTTCACGGTGACGACCCGGTAAAGCGTCAGGCCCGCGGGCGCCACGAGCGACCGGCCAGGCTCGATCAGGATGTCGGCCTCCTCGCCCAGCTGACGGCGCGCCGCCGCGGTCAGCCGGGCCGCGTACTCGGCGATGCCGGGCGCGGCGTCATGCGGCTCGTACCGGACGCCGAGGCCGCCGCCCAGGTCGTAGACGCCGAACCGGCCCAGGCTGGCCAGCGCGGCAACCTCCGCCTCGAACTGCGCGAGGTCGAGGATCTGGGAGCCGATGTGCGCGTGCAGCCCGCGCAGGTCGATCAGCGGCGAGGCCCGCATCCGCGCGATCGCCTCCGGCACCTGCTCGATCGGTATCCCGAACTTGGCCGTGGCTCCTCCGGTCGCCAGCGCCGCGTGCGTCGCCGACTCGATTCCCGGGCTCACCCGCAGCAGCACCGGTGCCGGGCGGCCGGCCAGCCGCTCGATCCGGTCGATGTCGTCGAAGCCGTCCACGACGATGTAGCCGATGCGCGCATCCAGGGCCGCCCCGATGTCATCGTCGGTCTTGGCGTTACCGTGCATGAGAACCTTGGCCGGGTCAGCGCCCGCGGCCAGGGCGATACGCATCTCACCGCCCCCGACCACGTCGCAGCCCAGGCCCTCATCGACCAGGACCCTGAGCACCGACGCGGACGGGAACGCCTTGACCGCGAAATAGACCGCGCTGCGCGGATGCCCGCTGGTCATCGAGTCGATGTAGAGGCGGGCCCTGGCCCGCAGGGCCTGCTCGTCGAGCACGAGGCACGGCGTGCCGAATCGCCCGGCGAGATCCCGGAGCAGGCAGCCGCCGATCCTGAGGTCGTCCCCGTCGATGACGGCTGACGGCGGCAGGAGCGACAGATCGGGCATGTTCCACGCCTCCCGTTGATCGTCGGCACAATAGCAACATGAGCGGGCAGCAGCCAGACCTGGCAGACCTCCGGCAGAGCCTCGATGACGTGGATAGCGGCATCGTGCGGCTGATCGCAAAGCGTCGCGAGGTGATCGCGGCCATCGCGAGGGAAAAGGAGCACAGCACCTCCGCGATCCAGGACGCCGACCGCGAGCGGCGGGTGCTGGAGGGGGTCGAGGCAATCGCCGCCGAACTCGGCGTATCGGCCAGCCTGGTCCGCAGGATCTTCCGCGAGCTGATCAGCGATTCGGTCGCGCAGCAGGCGCGGCACCTGGACGGGGATACCGGCGGGCGCGCCAGGGTGGCATTCCAGGGCGCTGCGCACGCCTACAGCGACGCCGCGGCCCGCAAGTACCTGGCTGGCCGCGGCCTGGAGGGCGAGCTGACCGGCTACCGGACCTTCCGGGAGGCAGCCGACGCCCTGCTGGCCGGGGACGCGGATCTCGCGGTCCTGCCGATCGAGAACACCACCGCCGGGAGCATCAACGAGGTCTACGCCCTGCTGCGGTCACGCGAGCTGTTCATCGTCGGCGAGGAGACCTGGAAGGTCGATCACTGCCTGGCGGCCAGCACGGACGTGCCACTGTCCTCGCTGCACCGGATCCTGTCCCACCCGCAGGGCCTGGAGCAGTGCGCGCAGTTCCTGCAGGCGCTGCCGAACGCCGTGCCCACCACCTACTTCGACACGGCCGGGGCGATGCAGGCGGTGGCGTCCGGCGGGGACCCCGGCACCGCCGCGATCGGCTCACCGGAGGCCGCGGCCGCGAACGGGCTGGTCGTGCTCCGCCACAACATCGCCGATATCCAGGACAACTACACCCGGTTCGTCGTGCTCGGCACCGCTCCCGCCGCCGTCGACGTGCGGATCCCCTGCAAGACCAGCCTGATCCTGGTCACCCGGCACGAGGAGGGAGCGCTGCTGCGCTGCCTGGAGGTGCTGTCCGGGAGCGGGCACTCGATGACCAAGCTGGAGTCGCGGCCGCGACCCGGCCGCCCCTGGGAGTACATGTTCTTCCTGGACTTCGAGGGCAACACGGCGAATCCCACCACCGCGGCGGCGCTTGATGAGCTCCGCTCGGCGGCCCTGTACATCAAGGTCCTCGGAAGTTACCCGGCGAAGGCGCTGCGCGACCCGGCACGGCCGGGCAGCCTGCCCGGCCCGCAGGCAGGCGAGTCTCCCGCCGACACCCTGGAGGCGGTGGCCGCCGCCAGGCCCCCGGCCGTCCGCCGGTCCCGGCAGTACAAGCTGGTCGACCGGGCGGCCCGGCAGGCCGACACGATCATCCGGGTGGGCGACGTGCTCATCGGCGGCGAGGGCTTCGTGGTCATGGCCGGACCGTGCTCAGTGGAGAGCAGCGAGCAGATCAACGCCACCGCGCGATTTGTCCGTGACCACGGGGCGCACGTGCTGCGCGGCGGCGTGTTCAAGCCGCGGACCTCGCCCTATGCCTTCCAGGGTCTCGGCTGGGAGGGCCTGGACCTGCTGGTGGAGGCGGGACGGCAGGCCGGCCTGCCGGTGGTCACCGAGGTCATGGCCGTCGACCAGGTGCAGCGGATGGCCAAGGCGGCGGACATCCTGCAGGTCGGGGCGCGCAACATGCAGAACTTCGACCTGCTGCGCGAGCTGGGCAAGGTGGACCGGCCAGTGCTGCTCAAGCGCGGCCTGTCCAGCACCATCGAAGAGTGGCTCGCCGCCGCCGAGTACGTCGTCGCCCAGGGCAACCAGCAGGTGATCCTGTGCGAGCGCGGCATCCGGACCTTCGAGAGCGCAACCCGCAACACTCTCGACCTGTCGGCGGTGGTCGTGGTGCGCGAGCGGTCGCACCTGCCGATCATCGTGGATCCCAGCCACGGCACCGGCTTCCGCCCCTACGTCGCGCCGATGGCCTGGGCAGCCAGGGCCGCAGGTGCACAGGGCCTGCTGATCGAGGTGCACCCGGCACCGGAGGAGGCGCTGTCCGACGCGGATCAGAGCCTGTCACCGCCGGAGTTCGCGGCGCTGATGCGGCGGCTGGCCAGCATCCCCGGCTCAGCCGCCGACTGAGGCGCTGGCTGTGCCTGGCCGGCTCTCGCCCGGCAGCGCCGGCGCCACCCTGGCGTATCCGGTGGCGCGCTCGAACGCGTGCGCCACCCCCAGCAGGTCCCAGTCGCCGCGCCAGCGGCCGACCAGCTGGAGGCCGACCGGCAGGCCGCCGGGCGTGAAACCGGCCGGCACGCTGATCGCCGGAAGCCCGGTGACGGAGATGAGGTACGCCGACGCCATCCAGTCCAGGTAGGTCCGCTGCGCCGCGCCGTCGATCTCGTGTACCCAGTCCCAGCTGACATCGAACGGGGCGACCTGCGAGACGGGGCACGCGAGCACGTCGACGGCCGCGAAGAACTCGGCGACTCGCTGCGCGACCCCGGCCCGCAGCACGGTGGCCCGCTGCAGGTCACCGGCCGTCAGCTGCATGCCCCGCTCGATATTCCAGGTCACACTGGGCCCGACGAGGTCAGGGTGATCGCGCAGGTGCGGGCCGAGGAACGTGGCGAACCGGAATGCGCGCCAGGTGCGGAAGGCCTCGTCGGCGCCGGACAGGTCCGGCATGCTGTCGATGACCTCGCAGCCGAGGTCTTCCAGCACGCGACGGGCCGGGGCGAGCACGGCCCGGACGGCCGGCTCGACTGGCAGGCCCAGGTCCGGGCTCCAGGCCACCCGCACACCGCGCAGGTCCCGGCTCAGCAGGCCGGGGACCTGCGCCGGGTCCGCCAGCGCGGGAGGCGGCGCGTCCAGCGCGAATGGCACCCGCGGGTCGGCGCCGGACTGGACGCACAGCAGCAGCGCGGCGTCGGCGACGGTGCGCGCCATCGGGCCGTCCACCCCGAGCGTGTCCGCCACATCCGAGACGGGCCAGCGCGGGATCCGGCCCGGCGATGGCCGCAGCCCGACGACGTTGCAGAAGCTCGCCGGGTTCCGCAACGATCCGCCCAGGTCGCTGCCGTCAGCCAGGCAGATCATCCGGGCGGCCAGGGCCGCCGCGGCGCCTCCGCTGCTGCCGCCCGCGCTCCGGCTGAGGTCATAGGGATTGCGGGTGGCGCCGAAGACCGGATTGACCGTGTGGGATCCGGCGCCGAACTCGGGCGTGTTGGTCTTGCCCAGGCTGATCGCTCCCGCGTCGGCCATCCGCCGCACCACGAGCACGTCCTGGTCGGGGACGTGCCGGGCGAACAGCGGGGATCCGTAGGTCGTCCGCACCCCCGCGGTGTCGTTCAGATCCTTGTGCGCGACCGGCAGCCCGTGCAGCAGCCCGGCTGCCTCGCCGCTGGCCAGGGCGTCATCGGCCGCGGCGGCCCGGCTCAGCGCCCGGTCGAAGGAGCGGGTCACGAGCGCGTTGATATCGCCGTCAGCCTCTTCGACCCGGGCGATGTGCGCGCAGACGACCTCCCGGGCCGAGACGTTGCGGCGGCGCAGCAGGCCCGCCAGGGTGATCGCGTCGTGCGCCCACAGCTCGGCCACGCGCTAACCCTGCCGCAGTCCCCTGCGCGAATCAACCGCGGCTGCCGTGCAAGCATGTGGCATGGACCCAGAGCCCAGCCCGCCGGCGCGGGTGGCTTTCGTGCTCGGCGGCGGTGGCCTGCTGGGCGCCACCCAGGTCGGCATGCTCCGCGCGCTGCTCGAGTCCGGTCGCCGTCCGTCCCTGGTCGTGGGCACCAGCGTCGGGGCGCTGAACGGGGCGGCGATCTCCGCGGATCCGTCGGTGGCCGGGGCGGACGCGCTGGAGAAGCTGTGGGGATCGCTGGCCGACTCCGGGATCTTTTCCGGTTCGCTGTTCTCGCAGGCCGGCACGCTGGTGCGGCACCGGACTCACCTGCACTCGGCTGAGCCGCTGCGGCAGCTGCTCACCGAGCAGCTGCCGCCGCTGATCGAGGACCTGCCAATCCAGTTCCAGTGCGTCGCCGCCAGCATCGAGCGGGCCGCGGCGCACTGGTTCGCCTCGGGCAGCCTGGCGGACGCCGTGCTGGCCTCCTGCGCGGTCCCCGGCCTGCTGCCGCCGGTGCGGATCGGCGATGAGCATTTCCTCGACGGCGGCCTGGTGCATTCCATCCCGGTCGGCCGGGCGCTCGCCCTGGGCGCTACCGAGATCTACGTCCTGCACGTCGGCCGGATCGAGCGCCCGCTGTCGGCTCCGCGCTCGCCGTGGGACGTCGGCCTGATCGCGTTCGAGGTGGCCAGGCGGCACCGTTTCGTGGAGGAGATGGCCACGCTGCCCCGCACCGTCCGGGCGCACGTGCTGCCCAGCGGGGAGGACGCGACGCCGCTGATCTCGGTGCGCTACCGCAGCTCTGCATCGGTGGCGACCCGGATCCAGCGCGGCTACGAGGCCACCGCCGCGTACCTGGCCCAGCAGCGGGACCGGCCATGAGGCCGCCGCCCACGGCGATCCGGCGGGCCATCCTCGCCCCGCTGTGGCTGCCGCTCGCCGCAGCGCTGGCCCTGATCTTCGTCCTGGTCGCGGCGGGGACCGTGCTCGTCACGCCGCTCAGCCGCCGGCGGCGGCCGGCCCGGCTGGCCCTGTTCGCCGCCACGTACGTGCTAGCGGACGTCAGCCTGGTGCTGGCCGCGGCCGCGCTCTGGCTCCGCCGCCCGCTGCCCGGCCGGCGCGACGAGCAGCGCTGGATCTCCGCCCATGCGCGGCTGCTGCGCTGGGCGCTGTCGCGGATCGTCGCGGCAGGACCGCCGCTGCTCGGCTTCGGTGTCCGGCTGGAGGAACCGCCGGAGGACGGCATCCGGGCCGATCACCCGCTGCTGGTCCTGGCCAGGCACGGCGGGCTCGGCGACTCGTTCACGCTGGTCGACCTGCTGCTGTCGCGGTACGACCGGCGGCCGGTCATCGTGCTCAAGGAGACCCTGCAGTGGGATCCCGGCCTGGACATCGTGCTGGGCCGGCTGTCGGCCTGCTTCCTGCCGGCCCGCCGCCGGGCCACCGAGGATGTCACCGAGCGGCTAGCCGACCGGGCTCGCCGCCTGCACGGCAGCGACGCGATGCTGATCTTCCCTGAGGGCCGGAACTGGACTCCCCGCCGATTCCGGCACGCGATCGCCCGGCTCCGCCGGGACGGGGAACACCGGGCAGCTGCGGAGGCGGCGGCCAACGCCCACGTCCTGCCGCCGCGGCCGGGCGGGGTGCTGGCCTGCCTGGCCGCCCGCCCGGACCTGGACGTGGTCGTCGTCGCGCACACCGGGATCGATGATCTGGTGACCGTGCGGCAGGTCTGGGACGCCCTGCCGCTGACCGGCCGGCCCATGACCATCCGCTGGTGGTACGAGCGGGCCCCGGCCCTGCGGATCGGCCCCGATGATCGCTACCAGTGGCTGCGAGCGCACTGGGCGATCGTCGATGCGTGGATCGACGCCCGCAAGGCCCGCGCTCCGGCGGCAGGTCCGGCAGACCAGGCAGGTCCGACAGACCCCGCGCTCAGCCCGTGACGGTGACCTCGTGCCATAGGCCGCCGTTCAGGTTCAGGTCATTGCCGCTGGCCTGGCCGCGGGCGCTGTCGCCGATGTAGGTGTACAGCGGGTGGCCGTCATAGGTGGCCTGCACAGTTCCGTCGGCCCGCCGGATCGTGCCGAGCGTGCCGGTGACGCCAGGGCCGGCCGTCACCGGCCCGCGGACTGGCGGCCAGTAAGCGGCGCATGATCCGTTACAGGCCGACCGGGTCGCGGTGTCCGGGGCGAACCAGTACAGGGTCAGGCCCCTGGTACTGGCCAGCACCGTCACGCTGCCGATCCGCACGGTCGTCACCATCGCGCCGGGCGAGCCCGGGCTCGCCGCGACCGGGCTGCCCGCGCCGGCCAGCGCGACGGCCAGCGCCGCGGCGGCCACGACGGACAGGCCGGCGACCACCCAGGCAGCGCCGCGCGCGCGGCGCTGCGCGCTGGCCAGCAGGGCGCGCGCGGCAGCGCCTCCCCGCCCGGCCTGCCGCGCGGCCTGCGGCCCCGGGATCAGCGCGAGCGCGGCCAGCACCGCGAACGCAGCGATCTCGGTGATCCCCGCAGCGATCCCCGCCGTCGTGCGGACCTCCCGGAACCCGAAGAGGCCGAACGCCACCGACAGCACGTAACCGCCGAGCGTGCTCAGGGCGAGCCCCGCGCCCGCCGCGGCGGCCAGCCGACTGCCCGTTGCCAGCACCAGGGCAGCCAGCCCGAAGGCGGCGATCACCTGCAGCAGGAACAGCCAGCCGATCACCGGGATGGTCCGGTACCCAGTCAGGTACAAGTCCAGGTGCATGGCGCCGATCGCGAGCAGCAGCCCGCCGCCGGCCGCCCGCAGCGCGGCGCGCCCGCTGACTCGGCCCCGCCGCGTTGCGTCCATGACCCTTCCACGGGCCGCCCGTGCGGCCGGTTCAGCAGCACCTGCTCCGGCTGCATCCGGCGAGCGGCTCCCGGCGGCCCGCTGTTCCCGGCGGCCGGCTGTTCCCGGCGGCCGGCTGTTCCCGGCGGCCGGCTGTTCCCGGCGGCCGGCTGTTCCCGGCGGCCGGCTGTTCCCGGCGGCCGGAGCCGGGCAGGATCAGGGCGCCGGGGCGGCCGCGACCAGCCTGCGCCCGCCCTGCGTTCCGGTGATCATGGCCCGCTGGGCCGGCGAGGCGAACACCAGCCAGCGTGCGGTTAGCCGGATCGCCGCGCCGCGGCGGGGCTGCACGGCCAGCCGCGCGGTGACCTGGCCGCTGGCCTGATCCCACCAGGCCTGACCGCTGACGGTGGCGTCGGTGACCCAGCGGACGCCGCGCAGCGTGATCTCCAGCCGCCGGCCACTCGCGAAGGTAACCCGGCCACCGCGCAGGCCCAGGTCGGTCGTACCGGTCAGATCCGGGTACCGGCTGATCTCGTCACCGACGCTGGCCAGCGCGACCGTGACGGCCTGCAGGGCAGCGCGGTCAGCGGTATTGCCCGGCCGGGGCGCGGCGGGCACGGCGCTGGCGAGCCGCGCCGGATACGAGGGCACCGCGTGCACCGGCGTCACCCTGGCCGCGCAGGACACGTTTTCCCGTGCCAGCCCGGACGGGTGCAGCACGAAGCGCTGGTAGATCGACGCGGCACAGGAGTCGTTGGCGTCCTGCAGGGTGACGTGGGTGAGGTTCGCGAGCACCACCAGCCGCGCCGACGGTCCCATCTGCCGGGCCACGAGCGCGGCACCGTGCAGCCGCGGAGTGAGCGAGTCGAGGTCACCGGACAGGATCAGCACCGGCAGCCGGCCGGGCACCAGCGGCGGGCGCCGGGTGATCGGCGGGATCAGGCGCGCCGGGGCCGGCCAGTCCAGGCACGCGCTGTAGGCCTCGGTGTACTGATCCATGCCGGTCCACTGCGCGAGAGTGAATGGCGCGAAGGTCCGGGCAGGCTCGCGGCGCAGCGCCTCGCGGTACTGCCGGAGCCGGACGGCCGGAGGCGCAGTCCGGCTGAACAGCTGCACGTAGTCCGTGCACGACACGGCGAAGTACAGCCCGTCACTGAACTCCGGCAGCGGGTAGTTGCTGTCGTCGTAGCCCAGCGACAGGGCCGCGAGCCGCAGCAGCGGCGCCGCATCGCCGGACCGCAGCAGCGCACGCGCCGCAGCATCAAGGTCCCGGTACACGACCGGGTCGAAGCCCGCGTTGTTGACCAGGTTGACCAGCGTCTCCGTGGTCACCGTGAGCCGCGCCGCGGTGCCGTCCGGCATCGTCGTCGTGCCGGTCACCGCCGCCCGGTCCAGGCGCCGCGCCAGGGCGGCGATCGTCGCCCATGCGGATCCGGAGCCGCGGGCCGCGCTGGCGCAGCCGGGCCACCGCTCGCAGGCGTCGCCGAAGGCGCGGCGGGCCGTGACAACGGTCGTGGCGTACCAGGGGTCGAGGTCGAGCACCTGATAGGTCGAGTCGAGCGTCACCGAGCGGAGCTGGCCAGGGTAACTGGACGCGAAAGCCTGGGCGAACCAGCTGCCGTAGGAATCGCCGTACAAGTCGACCCGGCCCAGCCGAAGATCCGTCAGCACGCCAGACACGTCGCGGGCGGAGTAGGCGGTATTGAAGAGATCCGATGCGTGCACCCAGCCGCCGCCGCGATACCGCCAGGTGTGGTTGAGCCGCTCGCCGCACTCGGCTACCAGCCGGGTGAATCGCCCCCCGGCCTGGTCCTGACTGGCGTAGTTCTCCAGGCCAGGGCAGTTCACCGGGGTGGAGCTCCCGGTTCCGCGCAGGTCGACCATGAGCAGGCTGCGGGTCCGCGTCAGGTGACCGAGCATGGCCAGGTAGAGGGACTGCGAGCCGGACGAGGCGTAACCAGGGCCCCCTTCCACCGCCAGCACGGTCCCGGACGCTGGCCCGCTGGCCGGAACCCAGCGGAATCCGATCCGGATCAGCGGGCTGGCCGCGGACGAGTAGTCGAGCGGGACCATGACGTGGCCGCAGAACGTCAGCGGATCGGCCTGGCACCGGTGCAGCGTGACCAGGCCGAGCCGCAGCGTCCCCGTGACGGCAGGCGGGGCCGCCCCGGTGCTGGCTGCCGCCGTGCTGGCTGCCGCCGTGCTGGCCGCCGCCGTGCTGGCCGCCGCCGTGCTGGCCGCCGCCGTGCTGGCCGCCGCCGTGCTGGCCGCCACTGTGCTGGCCGCCACTGTGCTGGCCGCCACTGTGCTGGCCATTGCCGGGCTCGCCTGCGCCGGAACCGCGACCAGCCCGGCCAGCGCGGCTAGCCCGGCCGATAGCGCGCCAGCGCCGAGCAGCCGGCACGCTGATGGGCGAGTCCGGCCCGATCTGCGTTGTTCTGGGTGCACGCGCGGCATCGTAACAGCGGCGGCAGCGAGCGCGTTGCTGCGCGTGCCCGGCTGAACTGAACATGAATGATCACTCAGCTAATGGGAAACTTCTGCCTAGCACCTGCTAAGGAGCGCCCGGCACAATGACTGGTAGCGCGGGAGGACGATCGCCGTCGACGTGCGGAGCCTGTAGTCAGGGGAGTGAATGTATCAGCCCGGAAGGCAACTAATTACACAATTGATGCACGGCGCTCGGCTGACGAGGACGGCTGGCACGCTGGCCCTGGCCATCGCCGCGCTGATGTGGCCGACCATGGCTGCCGATCCCGCGGCCAGCAAGGCGGCGGCGCCGGTGGCCGATGGCGACCCGCCGGTCGGCGCGCTGTTCAGCATGAGTGACGGCCATCTGGAGTCGCATTTCTGCACCGCCAGCGTGATCGACAGCCCGGCCGGCGACCTGCTGGTCACCGCCGCCCACTGCGTGAGCGGCTACTCCGACACCAGCCCGGCCGGCCTGGTCTTCGTGCCGGCCTTTGACAGCGGGAAGGCTCCCTACGGGATCTGGACGGTCACCCGCTTCTTCGTCGACTCCTCCTGGGCCGCGAGCAGTGATCCGGACGACGACGTGGCGTTCCTGGAGGTCAGCCAGCCCGGCAGCGGCTTCAGCATCCAGGACATCATCGGTGGCGAGCGGCTGGGCATCGGCCAGCCCGCCGGCGGAGTCGTGCGGGTCACCGGCTATCCCGACGACCAGCAGCAGCCGATCAGCTGCCAGAACCAGGTCAGCGCGTTCGGACCGGGCCAGCTGGAGTTCGACTGCGACAACTTCACTGACGGCACCAGCGGCAGTGCCTTCCTGACCGACGTGAACCTGGCCACCGGCGAGGGAACGGTGATCGGCGTACTCGGCGGCTATCAGCAGGGCGGGGACACGCCCAACGTCTCCTATGCCGCCGTGTTCGGCGGGGGCGTGCAGGCGCTCTACGACACCGCTATCTCCCGGCACCCGGCCGACGCCGGCTGACCACGGCGAGGACGTTCTCAGGCGTCGTAGTCGACGGTGACCTCGCCGGTGACGGGCAGGGACTGGCAGGTGAGCACGTAGCCGGCGTCGATCTCCGCCTGCTCCAGCGCGAAGTTGCGGCGCATCCGCACCTGGCCGGCCCGGACCTGAGCGCGGCAGGTACCGCACACCCCGCCCTTGCAGGCGAACGGCAGATCCGGCCGGGCCCGCTGCGCGCCGTCCAGGATCGCAGTGCCGCGGGGGATCGCGGTCGTGGTGCTCCGGCCGTCCAGGATCACCGTGACCTCGCTGCCGCCGGTGAGCGGCTGCTCCTCGTGGTGCTCCTGGGCGGGCGGCGCCTCCTCGACATAGAACAGCTCGCGATGGATCCGGCCGGCCGGCACGCCCAGCTCGGTCAGCACCTCGATGGCATCGACGACCATGCCGAACGGCCCGCACAGCCACCAGTGATCGACCGCGCTGACCTCGCACACGGCGGGCAGCAGCTGGCGCAGCCTGGCCGCGTCCAGCCGGCCGCTGAATAGCTCGACCTCCTGCGCCTCGCGCGACAGCACGTGCGCGAGCTGCAGCCGGGCGGGATAGGAATCCTTCAGGTCGGCGATCTCGTCCGCGAACATGACCGAGTCGGCGCGCCGGTTCCCGTAGAGCACGATCGCCTCGGTACCGGGCTGGCGCAGTGCTGACGCGGTGATGGACAGGACCGGCGTGATGCCCGAGCCGGCCGCGATCAGCACGTGCCGGGCCGGGGTGTCCAGGTCGTCCGGCGTGAACGAGCCGGACGGCGGCTGCACCTCGATCCGGTCGCCCGGCCTGACCTCGCGGACCAGCCACCCGGAGATGGCCCCGCCGGGCACCTCGCGCACGCCGATGCGCGGCGGCTGGCCGGCCGGCGCGCAGATCGAGTAGGAGCGGCGCTCGTCCCGGCCGCCGACGAAGCGGCGCAGCGTCAGCGACTGCCCGGGCCGGAACCGGAACGCCTCGGCGAGGTCGGGCGGCACGTCGAAGGTGACGGCGACGGCATCGTCGCAGAGCCGGTCGACCCGCGCGACCGCCAGCTCATGGAACTGGCCGCGGCCAGGCCGGGCCGGCGGCGCCGGGGCTGCTGTCACGGTCAGATCTCCTTGATGTACTCGAATGGCTCGCCGCAGGCAGCGCAGCGGTAGAGCGCCTTGCAGGCCGTGGCGCTGAAGGCCGCGGTCTGCAAGGCACCCTCGGCGCCGCAGCGCGGGCAGGCCAGGTCGCGGCGGACCGGGGCCAGTGTCAGCGGAACCGGGCCGGCCCCGCGCCGCGGCGCCGGCTGCGGCGGGGCGATGCCGGCCGCGGCGAGCTTGCGGCGTCCCTCGCCGGTGATCCAGTCGCTCGACCACGGCGGGCTGAGCACGGTGCGCACCTCGGCCTCCAGGCCGGCCGCGGTCAGCCGCCGCGCCACGTCCTGCTGCATCTCGCGCATCGCCGGGCAGCCGGAGTACGTGGGCGTCAGCGAGACGACCACGCGCGTCCCCTCGGCCCGGATCTCGCGCAGGATGCCGAGGTCGGCCAGGGTGAGCATGGGCAGCTCAGGGTCGGGCACCGACTCGGCAATCTCGCGGGCCAGCGCGAGGACGCTTACCATGTCGCCCCCGGATGGGCGCGGGCCACGCTCTGCAGCTCGGCGAGCAGGTAGCCCATCGCCTCGGTATGCACGCCGTCGCGGCCGGCCTGGCCGGCCACGCCCGCCAGTCCCGGCCGGTCCGGCCACGTCATCCCGGCCGCGCTCATGACCTGGCCGATGACGGCGTCGAACTCGGGACGCAGCGCGGCCGGGTCGGCGGCCACCCCGGCCGCGGCCAGCCGCCGCTCGGCCCCGGTCGCGGTGAACAGCTCGGCGCAGAGCGGTGCGACCGCGGCCAGCGCGGCCTGCATCCGACCGCGCGAGTACTCGGTGCCCCCGGCCAGCCGGATGGCCCATTGGGCCGCATAGTCGCGGTGATAGGTGATCTCGCTGACCCCCTTGGCGGCCACCGCGGCCAGCACCGGGTCGCGCAGGTCCCGCAGCCGCGCCAGCAGCGCCAGCCGCCAGGTGCTGAAGACCAGCAGGCGGGCCACCAGGCCGGCGAAGTCGGCGTCCGCGATCTCGGCCAGGCGGACGTTGCGGAACTCCCGCTCCGGGCGGCCGAACGCGTAATCGTCCTCCCCCCGGCCGGTGCCATCGGCCGCGCCCGCCCGGCTCAGCAGCAGCCTGGCCTGCCCGAGCAGATCGAGCGCGATATTCGCCAGCGCCGTCTCCTCCTCCAGCTCGGGCGCGCGGGCCAGCCACTGCTGCAGCCGGTGCGACATGATCAGCGCATCGTCGCCGAGCATCAGGCAGTACGTCGCGAGGTCAGCGCCGTCCACGCCGTCCGGCACGCTGGTGTCCACGCCGGCCAGCGGGTCGGTGAACCCGGTGCCGTACGCCCACCGGTGGCCCGGGTCCTCTTCCTCTTCCTCGCTGATCGCCTCGTAGGCGGTATCGAAACCCATGACTGTCCCCAGCCTGCTCAGATGTGCGGAACGGAGTCGGGGATGTCGTAGAAGGTGGGGTGGCGGTACACCTTGTCGCCGCTCGGCGCGAAGAAGGGGTCCTTCTCCTCCGGGCTCGATGCCGTGATGTCCGCCGCCCGCACCACCCAGATGCTGACGCCCTCGTTGCGCCGGGTATAGAGGTCGCGCGCGTGATGCAGCGCCATCGTCGCGTCGGCGGCATGCAGCGAGCCGACGTGCACGTGGTTGAGGCCGCGCTTGCCGCGCAGGAATACCTCGAACAGCGGCCACTGCGACCGGGGCTGCCCGCCGCCGCTGACGTTCTCGCTGACCCGCCCGCTGGCGTCGCCGCTCGCGTCCCCGCTCACGCCGTCCCTCCCGTCCCCGCGGTGGCTTCCTGCCCGCCCGCAGCCGCCTGCCCGCCCGCAGCCGCCTGGCCGGCCACCGTCTGGCCGGCCGCGGCCGCCTGCCGGGCCGCGTACGCGGCAGCCGCCTCGCGCACCCACCCGCCGTTCTCGTGCGCGGCCCGCCGGTTCGCGATGCGCTCCGCGTTGCACGGGCCATGACCGGAAATGACCTGCTTGAACTCGTCCCAGTCCGGCTGGCCGAAGTCGTAGTGGCCGCGGTCGTCGTCCCAGCGCAGCAGCGGGTCCGGGAGCGTCACGCCCAGCGCCTCGGCCTGCGGCACGGACATGTCCACGAACCGCTGCCGCAGCTCGTCGTTGGTGTGCCGCTTGATCCGCCAGCGCATCGACTGCGCGGTGTTCGGCGAGTCCGCGTCCGGCGGCCCGAACATCATCAGCGACGGCCACCACCAGCGGCTCGTCGCGTCCTGGACCATCTCTTGCTGCGCGTCCGTGCCGCGCATCATCGTCATCAGCAGCTCATAGCCCTGGCGCTGGTGGAACGACTCCTCCTTGCAGATCCGGATCATCGCCCGGGCGTACGGCCCGTAGGAGGACCGGCACAGCGGCACCTGGTTGCAGATCGCGGCGCCATCGACGAGCCAGCCGATCACGCCCACGTCGGCGAACGTCAGCGTCGGGTAGTTGAAGATCGAGGAGTATTTCTGCGCTCCGCTGATCAGGCGGCTGGTCAGGTCGGCGCGGTCGGCTCCGAGCGTCTCGACGGCCGAGTAGAGGTACAGCCCGTGCCCGGCCTCATCCTGGATCTTGGCCAGCAGGATCGCCTTGCGCCGCAGGGACGGCGCTCGGGTCACCCAGTTCCCCTCCGGCTGCATGCCGATGATCTCGGAGTGGGCGTGCTGCGCGATCTGCCGGATCATCGTCTTGCGGTAGGCCTCGGGCATCCAGTCCCGCGGCTCGATCCGGCGGTCGTGCGCCACCAGGTCCTCGAAGTCCTGCGCGAGCGGCTCGGCCTCGCGCGTAGCTGCGGTCATCGCTCTCCCTGTCAGGCCGATCGGGGGCACAGCGCCCAGTCGGCGTCAGCCCCGGCCAGTCCAGATTAACCGATCATTCGGTCAGTAAATTATTCTGCCGCCCGCCTGGGCATGCAAGCGCCGGCGGCCTGACGCCCGCCTGGCCCGCGCGGGCGGGGCGGGCTCAGGCCGGCGGCCACTGCTTGGCGACCAGCGTCAGCACGTCGTAACTGGCCACCGGCTTGCCGTCCTGATTGGTCACCTCCGCGTCCCAGCGCACCTCGCCGTGCCCGGCGTCCTCGCGCGGGATGATCTGCTGGCAGGTCAGCGTCACCGTCAGCTCGTCGCCGGGGTAGACCGGCGCGAGGAACCGCAGGTTCTCCAGGCCGTAGTTGGCCAGCACCGGGCCCGGGTCCGGCTGGACGAACAGCCCGGCCGCGAAGGACACGATGAGGTAGCCGTGCGCCACCCGGCCGCCGAACAGCGGGTTGGCCCGCGCCGCCGCCTCGTCCATGTGCGCGTAGAAGGTGTCGCCGGTGAACTCGGCGAAGTGCTCGATGTCCGCCAGCGTGACCTGGCGCGGCCCCGCGACCACCGCATCGCCCACCCGCAGCTCAGCCAGTGACTTACGAAACGGATGGCCGCCCTCAGTCTCGCGCGCCGCCCCGGCGACCCAGCGGCCGGTCACGGCCGACAGCACCCGCGGGCTGGCCTGCACCGCCGTGCGCTGCATGTGGTGCAGGACGCCGCGGAGGCCGCCCATCTCCTCGCCACCGCCCGCGCGGCCAGGGCCGCCGTGCACGAGCACGGGCAGCGCTGATCCATGCCCGGTGGACTCGGCGGCATCGTCCCGGTCCAGCACCAGCAGCCTGCCGTGCCACGGCGCGACGCCCAGCACGACCTCGCGGGCGAAGTCCGCGTCGGCCGTGACGACCGACCCGGCCAGGCTGCCGAGGCCGCGGGCCGCGAGCTCGATGACCTGCGACGTGCCCTGGTAGCCGATGATCGTCGCGACCGGGCCGAACGCCTCCACCTCGTGTGCCTCGGGCCGGCCGGCGTCGTCACAGCGCAGCAGCAGCGGCGAGATGAAGGCGCCACGGTCGGCGCTGGCCCCGACCACGTCCACGTGGTCGGGGTTGCCGAAGGCCAGGCGGCCCGCCGACAGCAGCGCCTTGACCGACCGGCGCACCTCCTCGCGCTGCTCCAGGCTGGCCAGCGCGCCCATCCGGACGCTCTCGTCCGCCGGGTTGCCGATCACCACCCGCCTCAGCCGCTGCGCCGCGGCCTCGGTCACCGCGTCGGCGACCGCGGCCGGGACGAGGGCCCGGCGGATCGCCGTGCACTTCTGGCCCGCCTTTGAGGTCATCTCGTGGATCAGCTGGCGCACGTAGAGGTCGAACTCAGGCGTGCCCGGCTCGGCGTCGGGGCCCAGGATCGAGCAGTTCAGCGAGTCGGCCTCGGCGTTGAACCGGACCGACTTGCCGACGATCACGGGATGAGCCCGCAGCTGCCGGGCGGTGGCCGCTGATCCGGTGAACCAGACCAGATCCTGCTCGCCCAGGTGATCGAGCAGGTCCCCGGCGCTGCCGCAGAGCAGCTGCAGTGAGCCTTCGGGCAGCAGCCCCGAGCCGATCATCAGCTCGGCCAGCCGGGCGGTCAGGTAGGCCGTCTGGGTGGCCGGCTTGACCAGGGTGGGCACCCCGGCAATGAACGCCGGGGCGAACTTCTCCAGCGGTCCCCAGGCCGGGAAGTTAAAGGCGTTGATCTGCACGGCCACGCCGCGCAGCGAGGTCAGGATGTGCTGCCCGGCGAACGTCCCGGCCTTCCCCAGCGGCTCGACCGGCCCCTCGACGTAGACCGTGTCGTTCGGCAGCTCCCGCCTGGCCCGGCTGGCGTAGCTGAGCAGCACGCCGATGCCGCCGTCGATGTCGAACTTCGAGTCGGCCAGGGTCGCGCCGGTGCGGGCCGACAGGGCGTAGAGCTCATCGCGGTGCTCGCGCAGCAGCAGGCCGAGCGCCTTCAGCTGCGCGGCCCGCTGGTGAAAGGTCAGCTCGCGCAGCGCCGGGCCGCCGGCGGCCCGCCCGTAGTCCAGGGCCGCGGCGATGTCGACGCCGGCCGACGAGACCCGGGCCACCTCGTCCCCGGTCACCGCGTCGAGCACCGGGCGCCCCGCGTCAGCCGGCGTGACCCAGGCACCGGCCGCGTAACTGCGCAGCAACGTCATCATCGGCTCCTCAGCCATCCGTTTTGTTCCTGACCGGTCGTTCGGTATGTTATCTTGCCGCTATGGGGAAGGGCCAGGCGGAGGCCAGTGACTAGGCCCGCGTCCCCCACCGCGCCGCGCCGGGGACGGCCCGGCTATGACCTGGAATCGGTGCTCGCCGTCTCGGTCGCCGTGTTCAACGAGCGCGGGTACGACGGGACCAGCATGGAAGACCTCTCCCGGCGGCTCGGCATCGCGAAGTCGTCGATCTACTACCACGTCGAGAGCAAGGAAGACCTGCTCCGGATGGCGCTTGACCGGGCGCTGGACGGGCTGTTCGCCGTCGCCGCCGACGCCCTGGCGCGGGACGAGCCGGCCATCGACCGGCTGGAGCACCTGGTCCGGGGCAGCGTCAGCGTGCTGGCTGACCGGCTCGCCTACGTCACCCTGCTGGTCCGGGCGCGCGGTAACACCGATACCGAGCGCCGCGCCCTGCACCGCCGCCGGCAGTTCGACCAGATCGTCGCGGACCTGGTCGCCGAGGCCGAGCGCGACGGCGACATCCGGCCGGACGTTGATCCGGCCGTGACGGCACGGCTGCTGTTCGGCATGATCAACTCAATGGTCGAGTGGTACCGGCCGGGCACCCGCCGGGTCGATGACGGCCTGGCCGACGCGGTCTGCCGGGTCGCCTTCGACGGCCTGCGCCTCCGCCGCGCCCCCTGACGGCCGGGCGCTGGCCCGCACGGCTCGATCACCCGCGACGACGCGCACTGCCACCCCCGCCCGGCACCGCCCGCCCCGCCCGGCACCGCCCGCCTCCGCCCGGCACCGCCACGCTGCGGCTCATGCGGGGCGGGCCGGTTCGGGCCGCGCGGACTCCGCGGCGGGGACCCCCCGGCGGGGATCCGGCAGGTCCGGCGGGGCTAGCGGGGCCAGCGGCAGCTCATCGAAGATCAGCTCGGTCCGCGTCGACAGGACCTCCGGGATCTCGTGGAACCTGGTCAGCACCAGGTCCCGCAGGCTGGCCGCATCCCTGGTCCGGACCAGCAGCACGATGTCGTTCTCGCCGCCGACCAGCGCGCCCTGCTCGACCTCCGGGATGGCGAGCATCTGCTGCCGGACCGACTTCCACGTCTGCTGGCTGATCTTCAGGTAGACGTACGCGGAGAGGCCGTATCCGTACCGCTGCGGGTCGATCGTCGCGGTGTAGCCGGTGATCACGCCGGACCGCTCCAGCCGCTCCGTCCGCGCGTAGGCGCTGGCCCGGGAGATGTGCAGCCGCTCAGCCAGTGCCCGCATGGACAGCCGTCCGTCCGCGCGCAGCGCGGCCACCAGCAGCCGGTCAACGTCGTCCAGCCCGGCCATTTGTCCAGCGGGCCCGGCATCACTGACGCGGTTGAGTGCCATGCGTCCAGAACATATCCGCGATTCATCATTTTCATCTACTTACGTGGTTCACATCTGGACCTATGGCTCGCAAAGACCGACAATTATGCCTCGTCAACCTGCGGAAGGGAAGGCGGCATGAGCATCTCGGCACCATCGATGCCGGTCTCGCGGGCGGGCCGCCCGCTGCTGCCCGGAGACCGGCCGCTGGCGCTGCTGGACAGCAGCGGCATGCCAGTCGGCCAGGATGACCCGCCGGTGCCCGGCCTGGCAGCCGGCGGCCTGGAGATGCCCGGCCCGGACGTGCTGACCGGCCTGCATCGCTCGATGGTCGTGGGCCGCCGGTTCGACGCCCAGGCCACGGCGCTGACCAGGCAGGGCCGGCTGGCTGTCTACCCGTCCTCGCGCGGCCAGGAGGCCTGCCAGGTGGGCGCGGCGCACGCGATGCGCGGGCAGGACTGGCTCTTCCCGACCTACCGGGACTCGGTGGCCATCGTGTCCCGCGGCGTGGATCCGGTCGAGGCGCTCTCGCTGCTGCGGGGTGACTGGCACTGCGGCTACAACCCCTATGCGCACCGGGTCGCCCCGCAGTGCACGCCGCTGGCCACCAATACGCTGCACGCGGTCGGGCTGGCCAGAGCGGCCCAGATCAAGGGCGAGGACACGGTCGCCGTGGTGCTGCTCGGGGACGGTGCCACAAGTGAGGGCGACACGCACGAGGCGCTGAACTTCGCCGCCGTCTGGAACGCGCCCGTCGTGTTCCTGGTGCAGAACAACGGCTACGCGATCAGCGTGCCGCTGGCCAAGCAGACCGCGGCCCCGTCACTGGCGCATAAGGGCATCGGCTACGGCATGGCATCCCAGCAGATCGACGGCAACGACCCGGCCGGCGTTTACGCGGCCGTCCGCGCCGCCGTGCAGGCGGCGGCCTCCGGGGACGGCCCGACGCTGATCGAGGCGCTGACCTACCGTATCGAGGCGCATACCAACGCCGACGACGCCACCCGGTACCGCAGCAGCGACGAGGTGCAGGCCTGGCTGGCCCGCGATCCGGTGCTGCGGCTGGAGAACTACCTGCGCACGGCCGGCCTGCTGGACGACGCCGCGCTGGCGGCGATCGAGGCCGAGGCCGAGCAGCTCGCGGCCGACCTGCGCGACCGGATGAACGCCGAGCCCGGCTGCGACCCGGCAGAACTGTTCCGGCACGTCTACGCCCAGCCAACCGCGGCGCTGGCCGCGCAGCACCGGGCGCTCGCGGCTGAGCTCGCCGAGGCTGCTCGCCGAGGCTGCTCGCCGAGGCTGAGCTGGCCGAGCAGACGGGAGCGGGGACATGACGAGCGTGCTCCACCAGGCTGCCCGGCCGCAGCAGCCGCCGGCCCCGCGCCGGTCAGCATGGCCGCCGCGCTGAACCAGGCACTGGCCGACGCGCTGGCGGCCGACGATCGCGTGCTGGTGTTCGGTGAGGATGTCGGCGCGCTCGGCGGGGTGTTCCGGGTCACCGACGGGCTGGCCGCGCGCTTCGGCGAGGGCCGGGTCTTCGATACCCCGCTGGCCGAGGCCGGGATCGTCGGGACCGCGATCGGGATGGCCATGAACGGCCTGCGCCCGGTCGTGGAGATGCAGTTCGATGCCTTCGCCTACCCGGCATTTGAGCAGATCACCAGCCACCTCGCGAAGCTGCGCAACCGGACCAGGGGCCAGGTGGAGCTCCCGGTGGTGGTCCGGGTGCCTTACGGCGGCGGCATCGGCGGTGTCGAGCATCACTGCGACTCCTCCGAGGTGTACTACGCGCACACGCCGGGACTGCGGGTCGTCACGCCGGGCACGCCCGCCGACGCCTATACGCTGCTGCGCCAGTCCATCGACTGCCCGGACCCGGTGATCTTCCTGGAGCCCAAGCGGCGCTACTGGGCCAGGGAGGCAGCGGTCCTGACGGCCGCCGGCCCGGACATCACCGCCGCCACCGTCCGCCGGCCGGGCCGCGACGCCACGGTCATCGCCTACGGCGGCCTGGTGGCGACGGCGCTCGAGGCGGCGCAGACGGGCGCCGAGGACGGCTGGGACCTGGAGGTCATCGACCTGCGCAGCCTCTCCCCCTTCGACGACGAGACCGTGGCCGCGTCAGTCCGGCGGACCGGCCGCGCGGTCGTCGTGCACGAGGCGGCCGGGTTCTGCGGCTACGGAGCCGAGGTGGCGGCGCGGCTGACCGAGCAGTGCTTCCACTACCTCGAAGCCCCGATCCTGCGGGTGACGGGCTACGACATCCCTTATCCGCCGCCCAAGCTCGAGGAGCATCACCTGCCGAGCGCGGACCGCATCCTCGACGCGGTGGCCCGGCTGCAGTGGGACGACCATGCCTGATTTCTGCCTGCCCGATCTGGGCGAGGGCCTGACCGAGGCCGAGATCATCGCCTGGCGCGTCCAGGTCGGCGACCAGGTGGTCACCGACCAGATCGTGGTGGAGGTCGAGACGGCCAAGGCCGCCGTCGAGGTGCCGGTCCCGTTTGCCGGGCAGGTCGCGGCGCTGCACGCCGAGCCCGGCCAGGTGCTGTCCGTCGGCGCGCCGCTGATCAGCGTCACGCCCGCCGTTGTCAGGGCGGACGGCGTCACGGCAGGCGGCGCCGCGGCAGGCGGCGCCGCGGCAGAACGGCACGAGCCCGGCCGCCGACGGCTTCCGCGAGCCGGGCGTCATCACGCCGCCTGCGGACAGGCCGCCGCCGGCCGCCCCGGTGCCGGCCGCTCTTGGGCCGGTGGCTGCCGCGGCAGCCAGCCCGGCGACCGCGGCAGGCAGCGGCAGCGTGCTGATCGGGTACGGCACGCCGGGTGGATCAGGAAGGCGCCGCCGGCACCCGAGGCCCGGCCGCCGCCCGCCGGCGACTTCGCCCGCTCCCGCACCAGCCCCGGCGGCGGCCAATGCGGCGACAGCGGGCTCGGCTCCGGGCCAGGCCGGCGCGGTCAGGGAGCAAGTCCCGGCTGCGCCGGGGAGAACCGGGGAACGCGTGCCGGTCATCTCGCCGCTGGTGCGGAAGATGGCCAGGGACGCCGCTCTCAGCCTGTCAGCGCTCACCGGCAGCGGCCCGTCCGGCCTGATCCTGCGCGAGGACGTGGAGCGCGCCATCCGGCAGCAGCCCCAGGCGGAGGGCTCCGTGACGAGCCCCGCGGCCAGCCCCGTTCCCGCGATCGGCCCCGTTCCCGCGGCCAGCCCCGTTCCCGCGATCGGCCCCGTTCCCACGGCCGGCCCCGTTCCCGCGATCGGCCCCGTTCCCGCGATCGGCCCCGTTCCCGCGGCCAGCCCCGTTCCCGCGGCCGGCCCCGTTCCCGCGGCCGGCCCCGTTCCCGCGGCCGGCCCCGTTCCCGCGATCAGCAGAGTCACCCCGCAGCCCGCAGCCTCTGCTGATGAGGTGCGCATTCCGCTGACCGGCTTGCGCAAGACGGTCGCGGACAAGCTCAGCCGGTCGCGCCGGGAGATCCCCGAGGCGACGGTCTGGGTCGACGTGGACGCCACCGAGCTGCTCGCCGCCCGCGCCGCGATGAACGCGCGCCAGCCCGAGCGGCCAGTCAGCGTGCTGGCACTCGTCGCCCGCTTCGCCATCCTCGGCCTGCGGCGCTATCCCGAGCTGAACGGGCGGGTCGAGGCCGATGAGATCGTGCTGCCGTCCGCCGTCCGGCTCGGCTTCGCCGCGCAGACCAGCCGGGGGCTGATCGTCCCCGTCGTCCGGGACGCGCACGCGCTCTCAGCGCGCGACCTCGCGGCGGCCATCTCCGGCCTGACCGCGGCGGCACGGGCCGGCACGGCCAGCCCGGCGGACCTGAGCGGCGGCACCTTCACGGTGAACAACTACGGCGTCTTCGGCGTGGACGGGTCGGCCGCGATCATCAACCACCCCGAGGTCGCGATACTCGGCCTCGGCCGGATCATCGACCGGCCCTGGGTGGCCGGCGGCGCGGTCACGGTGCGCAAGCTCGCCCAGCTGACCCTGGCCTTCGATCACCGGGTCTGCGACGGCGGCACGGCCGGCGGATTCCTGCGCTTCGTCGCCGACTGCATCGAGACGCCGGTCAGCGCGCTCGGCGACCTCTGACCGGCAGGCTGGCCGGGGGAAGCCGCGATCCTGGCGGGCGCCGGCTGCTCTAGTCTGAAGCGATTCCCAGCCCGCCGCTGCCGCAAGGACGATCACCATGCCCGTCGCCGAGATCACCCGCGCTGAGACAAGCGAGCGCGCCCGGCTGCTGCGCGTCGACTCCTACGACGTCTCGCTGGACCTGACCAGGGGCGGCGAGGTCTTCGGCTCGACCAGCGTGATCCGGTTCAGCTGCGCCCGCCCCGGCGCCGCCAGCTACGTGGACCTGATCGCGGACCGGGTGCGCGAGGTCGTCCTGAACGAGAGGCCGCTCGAAGCTGAGCCGGCGTCCGCCGACGGCCGGATCCTGCTGCCCGCCCTTGCCGCCCGCAATGAGCTGCGGGTCCGCGCCGACTGCCGCTACTCCAGCGACGGAACGGGATTGCACCGGTTGGTCGATTCCGCGGACGGCAGGGTGTACACCTACACGAAGTTCGAGCCCGCCTACGCCCGGCGGGTCTTCGCGAACTTCGACCAGCCGGACCTCAAGGCCTCGTTCACGATCCACGTCACCGTGCCCGCGCACTGGACCGTGCTGGCCAACCAGCCGGGAGCCGGGCCGGATCGGGGCGAGGGCGACAGCGCGGTGTGGCATTTCCCGCCGACGCCCCCGATCCCGACCTACCTGGCCGCCGTGGCGGCCGGCGAGTACCACGTCGTGCGGTCCTCGCACACCACGGCCCGCGGCCAGGTGATCCCGCTCGGCCTCGGCTGCCGGGCATCGCTAGCCGGACACCTCGACGAAGCCGACATCTTCCTGATCACCCGGCAGGGGCTCGACTTCTTCACCGGCCTGTTCCAGTCCGACTACCCGTTCGCGAAATACGACCAGGTATTCGTGCCGGAGTACAGCGCCGGCGCCACCGAGAACGCCGGCTGCGTGGTCATCTCCGACGATCTGCTGTTCCGCGGCCGGGTCACCGACGCCCTGCCGGAACTGCGCGCGATGGTCATCCTGCACGAGATGGCGCACATGTGGTTCGGCGACCTGGTGACGATGAAGTGGTGGGATGACCTGTGGCTGAACGAGTCGTTCGCGGAGTTCTGCGGCACGCTGGCCAGCGCCGAGGCCACGCGCTTCACCGGCGCCTGGACCACGTTCTGCATCGGCCGCAAGACCTGGGGATACGCGCAGGATCAGCTGCCCTCGACGCACCCGGTCGCCGCGGATGTCCGGACCCTCAGCCAGGCCGTGGCCAACTTCGACGGGATCAGCTACGCCAAGGGCGCATCAGTGCTCCGGCAGCTGGCGTCGTTTCTCGGCCGGGAGAGCTTCCTGGCCGGCATCCGGGCCTACTTCGCCGAGCATGCGTGGGGCAACGCCACGCTGGCTGACTTGCTGCGCGCGATGGAGGCAAGCTCGGGGGTCCAGCTGGCGGACTGGTCGAAGGCCTGGCTGGAGACGGCCGGGCCGAGCTCGCTGCACGCCGAGTTCGACCTGGACCGCGACGGCGCGTTCACGTCGTTCGCCGTCCGCCAGCAGGCGCCGGCCCAGTATCCGGCGCTGCGCCCGCATCACGTCACCGTCGGGCTCTACGACCGTGCCGGGGAAACGCTGAGCCTGACCAGCCGGGTGGAGCTCGACCTGGAGGGACCGCACGCTGGCGTCCCGCAGCTGACGGGCGTCCGCCAGCCCGACCTGATCGTGCTCAATGACACTGACATCGACTACGCGGTCGTCCGCTTCGACTCCCGGTCGCTCAGCACCCTGCTGACCGGGATCGGGCGCATCAGCGACCCGCTGGCCAGAGCGGTCTGCTGGAGCGCGGCGATCGACATGCTGCAGCAGGCCGAGCTGTCGCTGCCGGCCTTCACGGCGATGCTCGCGGCCGGCCTCGGCGCGGAGACATCGGTGTCCGTGCTGTCGGTCCTGCAGTCGGTGACCGACCAGATGATGCGGCTGGCGGGCGACCCGGCCTGGGTGCCCGATGGCAAGCGGGAACTGGCCGCGACCGCCTCCCGGCTGCTGCGCGCCGCCGAGCCGGGCAGTGACCACCAGCTCGCCTGGGCGCAGCTGCTCAGCTGGACCGCCACCTCCGCCGAGCAGCTGGACCTGCTGGCCGGCCTGCTGGACGGCCAGGTCACGGTGCCCGGCCTGGCCGTCGATACCGAGCTGCGCTGGGCGCTGCTGCGCCGGCTGGCCTCGGCGGGCCGGGCCGGGGACAGCGACATAGCCGCGGAGCTGCAGCGGGATCAGACCGACGCCGGGCGGCGGCAGGCGACGGCCGCCCGGGCCGCGATACCGGACGCCGCGCACAAGGAAGCTGCCTGGCAGCTGCTGACGGAGACCGATGACCTCGGCGCGGCGGCAGTGACCCAGACCGCCCGCGCCTTCCTGCAGCCCGAGCACGCCGGCCTGCTCGCGCCCTATGCCGACCGGTACCTGCAGGCACTGCCGGGGATCTGGTCCCGGCGGGGCGAGCACATCCGCGTGACGCTGGGCCAGGCCCTGTTCCCGCACCCGGCAGCCTCACCACGGCTGCTGGCGAGGATCGACGCCTTCCTGGCCGCCGCGGACCGTGATCCGGGCCTCGTCCGCGTGCTCACCGAGCGGCGCGACGTCGTGCAGCGGGCCCTGCTATCCCGTGCGCTGCCGGCCGCTCCCGGCTAGCACGGCGGCTCGCGGCCACAGCGGCTCGCGGCCACGGCGGCTCGCAGCCGCTGCAGGGCCGGCGGCACCGCGCGCCGCGGCCCTGGGCCACGGCCCGGTTACGGGGGGAATTTCCGGACCGGCTCCCGCTGCGGCTCGGCTGCCGGGTAACTGAACAGCGGGAGCCGCAGCTCATCGGGCAGTCTCGCCTCTCGCCAGGCCATCACGCCCAGGCTGATCAGCCCGGCGGTCATGGCCGCGAGCGGCAGCACCGAGCCGGTGACCGGGTGCCAGCTGCCGAGCAGCGGGTCAAGCGCGTGGCCGGGACCGACCCCGGACTGGAACCGGTCCATCACGTACCCCAGGCTGAGCAGCTGGACCGGCAGCAGCAGCAGGATCATCGCCCGGATGATGGCCGTCTGCGGGGCCCTGCTCAGCCGGCCAGAGCTGCCGATGATGAAGGCGGCGAGCACCGGGATGCCGACCGCCAGCGGCAGGATGTAGCGGCCCTGGAAGGAGAAGCCGAAAGAGTTCACGGTCAGCAGCTCGAACACCACGGGGATGGCCAGCGTTCCGCCGGCCAGCGCGGCGAGCCGCCAGCGGTCGGCCCAGTTCCCGCAGATCACAGCGGCGACGAGCAGTGCGCCGAGCGCGGCCGCCCAGACCCAGATGATCAGGTGCGGCGGGTTCGTGTCGTAATAGGAGAATCCGTCGATCATCTGCGCGATCACCTTGGTCAGCCAGCCGGTGAACTCCACCCGGAGCACGCGGAAGGGCGAGAGACGCAGATGGGCGGTATTGCCGACGTTGCCGACCTGAGAGATGACGGTCCAGGCCACGCCGAGAGCGCAGGACACCAGCACCGCCGCCGACCACCACCAGGTCGCCGCCTGCCGGAGCAGCTGCCGCAGCCTGGCCCGGACTGGCGGCAGCAGCAGGACGATCAGCAGGCCCGCGATCAGCTCCGGCCCCATCGCCCGGAACTGGCCGATCCCGATGGCCGCCACCGCGGCGCGGCGCCGCCATCCCTGCACCCGCACCGAGCCCGTGTCCAGCAGCAGCGGGACCGCGGCGGCCGCCAGCGAGATCCCGGCCGCGATCTCCACCGAGTTCGGGTTGATGCCGCCGGATAGCTCGAAGAACGGCGGGGTGGCCGCGACCAGCAGCCCGGCGATCAGCAGCCGGGAACGGCCCCATTCCAGGCAGCTCAGCCACGCCGACGCCAGGAAGGCGGCGCAGAGCGCGGCGCTGATCAGCCGCGCGAGCAGGATGCCGGTCCAGTCGGGCCAGCGCACCAGCGGCTCTCCGACGACGGCGTAATAAAGGGGGTTGTAGCGGCCCGCGGCGGTGACGACCGTGACCAGCCTGGCCGGGTCCTTCGCGTCGCCGGGAACCGGGGCGCACGCGGCGCTCCGGGACGGGATCCAGTGATAGCAGTAGCGGTTGGTCAGGACCGGCGGCTCCGTGCCGCGGACCAGGCCGGTGGGCACGCTCTGGTAGGCGCCGACATTGCCGACCCCGGGCTCGGTGGCGGGCCGGGGGAAGATCTGCCCCTGCACGACGCCGGCTGCCCGGATGATGTGCCGGACCTCGTCCGGCGTTCCGTCGTAGGGACTGGCCATGGCCCAGGCCGCGCTGATGAGGAAGAACACGAGGAAGGCGAGCGCCCAGCCGCGGCCGGGACGGCCCGGCCGCCCTCGGTCTGCCGCGACTGCGGCCACCCCGTCCCCGACCACCCCGTCGTACTCCCTCGGTGCTCAGTGCGGTTACCTGCCGGCTTCCGCAACTGCGCACCAGCCACGCCCGGCCCGGCATCGGCCAGGATTCCTGGCCCGATTGATGCCCGGGCATGCCCCGTCCAGGGGTCAAATCCCAGGATAAGGCGCCATCGGCGGGATCTGGTCCGGCTTGCGGCGGATTTACCCATCAGCTAGCTAGGGAATTCGGCCGTGGCGGCCTGCCCGGCCTGCGCAGGACCGTCCGCCCCGGCAGGTGGCACGATTCGGCGATGGCATGACCACCGACCGGCCCGCTCGCCGTGACCGGCAGCCGCCGTGCTGGGATAGGGATGCGGCTACCGACCGAAGGAGATGACATGCCCGTGACGCCCCTGCGGGAGCGGAAGGCGTGGCTGGCGCTGCAGCGCCAGCACGCGGAGCTCGCCGACCGTCACCTGCGCGACCTGTTCGCGGCGGACCCCGGCCGGGGCGAGCGGCTAACGGCCGAGGCGGTCGGCATCTACCTGGACTACTCGAAGAACCGCGTCACCGACGAGACCATGCAGCTGCTGGTCGAGCTGGCCGCGGAGTCCGGCCTGGCCGGGCACCGGGACCGGATGTTCCGCGGCGAGCACATCAACGTCTCCGAGGACCGCCCGGCCCTGCACGTCGCGCTCCGGATGCCCAGAGGCACGTCGCTGGTGGTCGACGGCGTCGACGTGGTCGCGCAGGTGCACGAGGTGCTGGACCGGATGCTCGCCTTCGCCGAGCGCGTGCGGTCCGGGCAGTGGCTGGGCTTCACCGGCAAGCCGGTCCGCAACGTCATCAACGTGGGCATCGGCGGTTCTGACCTCGGCCCGGTGATGGCCTACGAGGCCCTGCGCCACTACTCCGCCCGCGACCTGGTGTTCCGGTTCGTCTCCAACGTCGACTCGACCGATTTCACCGAGGCGACCAGGGACCTGGCGGCTGATGAGACGCTGTTCATCATCTCGTCCAAGACGTTCGGGACGCTGGAGACGCTCACCAACGCGACCTCGGCCAGGGACTGGGTGGTCGGCGAGCTCGGCGACGAGGCCGCGGTGGCGAAGCACTTCGTCGCCGTTTCCACCAATGCGGAGCGAGTCGCCGAGTTCGGCATCGACACCGGCAACATGTTCGGCTTCTGGGACTGGGTCGGCGGCCGCTACTCGATGGACTCGGCGATCGGCCTCTCGACCATGGTGGCGATCGGCCCGGACCAGTTCGAGGAGATGCTCGCCGGGTTCCACGCGATGGACGAGCATTTCCGCACGGCCCCGCTGGCGGCGAGTCTTCCGGTGCTGATGGGCCTGCTGTGCGTCTGGTACGGAGACTTCTTCGGCGCCGAGACGATAGCCGTCCTGCCGTACGAGCAGTACCTGAAGCGCTTCCCCGCCTACCTGCAGCAGCTGACCATGGAGTCCAACGGCAAGCACGTCACGATCGACGGGGAGCGCGTCGATTACCAGACGGGCGGGGTCTTCTGGGGCGAGCCGGGCACGAACGGACAGCACAGCTTCTACCAGCTGATCCATCAGGGCACGAAACTCATACCGGCGGACCTCATCGCGTTCGGCCAGACGCTCAACCCGCTGCGCGATCACCACGACATCCTGTCGTCGAACGTCTTCGCGCAGGCGCAGGCCCTCGCCTTCGGGAAGACCGAGGCCGAGGTCCGGGCCGAGGGGACGCCTGAGCGGGTAGTCCCGCACAAGGTGATGGAGGGCAACCGGCCGACGAACGTGCTGCTGGCCGAGATCCTCACGCCGCGGCTGCTCGGGTCCCTGGTCGCGCTGTACGAGCACAGCGTTTTTACCCAGGGTGTCATCTGGAATATCGATTCCTTTGACCAGTGGGGGGTAGAGCTGGGCAAGGTGCTGGCCAAGCAGATCATCCCCGAGCTCACCAGTACCGGGGAGCCGGACCTGCGGCACGACTCCTCCACCAACGCGCTCATCCGTCGCTACCGTTCGCTGAAGGCCGGATCACACGGACAATCAGGAGGCTGACTCAGGATGCCAACAGACAAGCCCATGCAGCTGGGGATGATCGGGCTGGGCCGGATGGGCGCCAACCTGGTCCGGCGGCTGATGCGCGACGGGCACCGGTGCGTGGCCTATGACCGCCGCGCCGTCGTCGTCAAGCAGCTCGAAGGCGAGGGCGCCGACGGGGCCGCGAGCCTGGCCGATTTCGTGGCCAGGCTGGAGCAGCCGCGGGCCATCTGGATCATGGTGCCGGCCGCCGTCGTCCAGCCGACGCTCGAGCAGCTCCGGCCGCTGCTGGACGCCGGGGACATCGTGATCGATGGCGGCAACTCCTATTACCGGGATGACATCGAGCGGGCGAGGCAGCTTCGCACGGCCGGCCTGCACTACCTGGACGTCGGCACAAGCGGCGGCGTCTGGGGCCTGGACCGCGGCTACTGCCTGATGATCGGCGGCGAGGAGGAGCCGGTCAGGCACCTGGACCCGATCTTCAAGACCATCGCGCCCGGCTCCGGGAGCGCCGAGCCGACGCCGGGCCGGACCCGCGGGGACGGCACCGCCCAGCACGGCTACCTGCACTGCGGCCCGAGCGGTGCGGGCCACTTCGTCAAGATGGTGCACAACGGCATCGAGTACGGGATGATGGCGGCCATCGGCGAGGGGCTCAGCATCATCAGGCACGCCGACGCTGGCCTGCACCAGGAGGAAGCCGACGCGGAAACCACCCCGCTGCGCGACCCGGAGGCCTATCAGTACCAGATCGACGTGGCCGAGGTGGCCGAGGTGTGGCGGCGCGGCTCGGTGATCGGCTCCTGGCTGATGGACCTGACCGCCGCCGCCTTCGCCCAGTCCCCGAGCCTCGACGACTTCACCGGGCGGGTGTCGGACTCGGGTGAAGGCCGGTGGACGGTCATGGCCGCCGTCGAGGAGGGCGTGCCCGCATCGGTGATCACGGCCGCCCTGTACGAGCGGTTCGAGTCCCGCGGCAACGGCGAGTTCACCGACAAGATCCTCTCGGCGCTGCGCTCGGAGTTCGGCGGCCACGCCGAGAAGAAGGACTGAGCGGATGAAGCATGAGCTCGAGGTATCCGCCGACGCCGGCGCCATCGCGTCGAAGGCCGCCGGGTACGTGGCCGGGAGGGCACGGGCGGCAGCGGCCGCGAACGGGCGCTTCACCTTCGCGGTCAGCGGCGGGCACACCCCGTGGGCCATGTTCAGCGCGCTCGCCGGCGAGGACATGCCGTGGCAGCAGGTGCACCTCTACCAGGTCGACGAGCGGGTCGCCCCGGCAGGCGACCCGGATCGCAACCTGACCCACCTGCGGGAGAGCCTGGGCTCGGCTCCCGCGACCGTGCACCCGATGGCGGTGAACGATCCCGATCTCGCCGCCGCCGCCGCTGCCTACGGGGCGGCCCTGCCGGAGCGATTCGACCTGGTGCACCTCGGCCTCGGGCCGGACGGCCACACCGCCTCCCTGGTACCCGGCGATCCGGTGCTCGAGGTGACCAATGCCCTGGTCGCGCTGACCCAGCCCTACCAGGGTCACCGGCGGATGACCCTGACCTACCCGGCCCTGGCCCGCGCGGACCAGCTGCTCTGGCTGATCACCGGCGCGGACAAGAAGGAGCCGCTGGCGAGGCTGCTGGCCGGCGACCACTCGATCCCGGCCGGCCGGGTCCGGGCCACCCGGTCGCTCGTGCTGGCCGACGCCGCGGCGGCGGGATCGCCGTGACGACGCCCGCCATCCGGCTGCTGCTGGCGGACGTTGACGGCACGCTGGTCACCTCGGACAAGAAGCTCACCGACCGGAGCGCCGCCGCCGTGCGCAAGCTGCGTGACGCCGGCATCCTGTTCGCCATCACCAGCGGCCGCCCGCCGCGGGGCATGGCCATGCTGATCGAGCCGCTGGACATCCAGACGCCCATCGCCGCCTTCAACGGCGGGCTGCTGGTGGACCGCGACATGTCGGTGGTCGAGCAGCGGGTGCTGGCGGAGGACCTGGTCCGGCCGGTGGCGAAGCTGCTGGCGTCCTTCTCCCTGGACACCTGGGTCTACCGGGGCGCCGACTGGTACGTGCCCGACCCGGCCGGCTCGCACGTCGCGCGGGAGGCGTGGACCGTGCAGTTCGACCCGAAGGTCTGCCGCAGCCTGGACGGGCTGACCGACGGCGTGGCCAAGCTGGTCGGCGTCAGCGACGACCTGGACGCGGTGGCCAGGGCGTCCGCGGCCGCCCATGATCAGTTCGGTGATCATGTCACGGCAGCTCGCTCTCAGCCGTACTACCTGGACATCACCCACCCGGACGCGAACAAGGGCGCGGTCGCCCGGTACCTGTCGGCGCGCTACGACATACCGCGGGAGCAGATCGCCACGATCGGTGACATGCCCAACGACGTCCTGATGTTCGCCCATTCCGGCCTGAGCATCGCGATGGGCAACGCCAGCCCGGAGGTGCAGCGGTCCGCCCGGCGGATTACTACCTCCAATGACGATGAGGGCTTCGCCAGCGCGGTGGAGCGCTTCATCCTGCGCTGACCGGCGTCGCGCCGCGACCGCTCCCTGCTCCCGCCCGCCTGCTCCCGCCCTCCCTCCTGCTCCCGCCCTCCCTCCTGCTCCCGCCCTCCCTCCTGCTCCCGCCCTCCCGCCCGTTACTTGATCGGCGGGAGGACCTGGTCGCCGGCCAGGACCGTGCGGAACGGGTCGCCGCGCCTGGCGAGCCGGTCCAGCACGGCGCCGATCGTGATGCCGTCCGGCCGCAGGCCGGGATCGTCGAGCTCATCCCAGCCGATCGGCGCGGACACGGGGGCGCCCGCGGCGGCACGCGGGCTGTAGGGGGTGACCAGCGTCTTGCCGACCGCGTTCTGGGTGTAGTCCAGGCGGGCCTGGCCGGCCCGCTCCCGGACGTCCCATTTCCAGCTCACCAGCTCGGGAACCACCGCGCCGATGGACTTGGACAGCTGCTCGACCCAGCCGCGCGTCTCGTCGAATCCTGGCCCGGCGGCGATCGGGATCCAGATCTGGATGCCGCGCCTGCCGGTCACCTTCGGCTGCGCCCGCACGCCCAGGTGCTGCAGGGCCGCGCGGTGCAGCCGGGCCAGGACCAGCACGTCCGCCCAGGCTGTCGCCGGGCCGGGGTCAATGTCGATCAGGGCATAGCTGGGACGGTCCGGGCTGTCGGTGCGCGAGGTCCAGGCATGCCACTCCAGCGCACCGAAGTTGGCCGCCCAGACCAGCGCGGCCGGCTCGCCGACGACCAGATACGTCGACGTCTCGCCCCGGCCAGCCGCCGGATTGTGCCAGCGCGGGATCCATGCCGGTGCGTGCTCGGGCAGCTGCTTATGCCAGAAGCCCTTCTCACCAGCCCCGCCGGGGAACCGGTGCATGTTCAGCGGGCGCCCGGCCAGGTAGGGCAGCACGACCGGCGCGATCCTGGCCGCGTACCTGATGAAGTCGCGCTTGGTCACCGGCTCGCCACCAGGGCGCGCCGGGAACAGAACCTTATCGAGATTGGTCAGCCGCATGCGGCGGCCGAACACATCCCAGGTGCCGCCGGCCCCGAGCGCATCGAGCGCGCCGAGCTGGTCAGTCCGCGGCCCGGCCGGCCCGGTCCTGCTGATGCCAGCCTTGCCCGGTGCCGGCACCGATGCCTCGGCCGGCGGCAGATCGGAGCGCCACAGCCGGTCCGGATCCGCCTTGACCTCATCATTGGTACGGCCGCTCAGCACGGATGCCGGGTGGTCCTCCGGGTCCCAGCCCGGCACTGCGTCATCGTCGTGCTTATGCAGCAGCAGCCACTGCTTGTCGTCCGATCCGGTCCGGACCAGCACCAGCCGCCCGCGGAGCTTCTCGCCGCGGATGTCGAGGTGCAGCTCGCCGTCAGCGACGGCGGCGGCCGGATCGTCGGTGTCGTGCGGCTCCCAGGTGCCGTGATCCCAGACGATCACGTCACCGCCGCCGTACTGGCCGGACGGGATCACGCCCTCGAAGTCGAGGTACTCGATCGGATGATCCTCGACGTGCACGGCGGCGCGCCGGACGCCGGGATCGAGCGTCGGGCCCTTCGGCACGGCCCAGCTCACCAGCACGCCGCCGATCTCCAGCCGGAAGTCGTAGTGCAGCCGCCTGGCCCGGTGCCGCTGCACCACGAACCGGCGGCCAGCGGGCTGGCCGGCCCCGGGCGCGCGCTGCCCCGACGGCTCGGGCGTCCGGGTGAAGTCCCGCTTGGCCTGGTAGGAGCGCAGCGACCCCGTCGCTGGCTGACTGCCGCGCTGGTTTCTCCTGGACGGGGCCATAGTCGCTAGCTTCTCAGGCGCAGGTCGCGGCCGGCCTGCTACTGGCCGAGCGCGTCCCCGGGCTCGATGACATGAGCCTGGGTCTGCGCCAGGGCTACCCGCCATCGGCCAGGCGAATCATGACGCCCGGAGAGCATCAGGCCGGCTCCGGCGCCCGGGCGGCCTCCGCGAGTTCCTTCAGGCCGGCCAGGGTGGCCGCCATGTTGGCCCGGTGCTCGGCCAGCCGGCGGTGCAGGATCCTGGATTCCTTGTCCGGCATCGCGTCGATGGCGGCGCTGATGCCGCTGCGGCCCGGCCCTATCTGCATCCACATGGTCAGCATCGTCCGGCCGCCCGCGGGGGCCAGGGCGAACCGCCAGCGCGCGGCCGGGCTGGCCGGGTCACCGATGGACCAGGCCAGGGTGCGTTCTGGATCGAATTCGCAGATCGTGGCCGTCGTCTGCCAGCTGCCGATGGCCGGGTGCGTGTTGCGGCCGGTGAAACGGGCGCCGAGCGCGGGCCCGGTCGCGCCATCAAGCCAGTCGGCGCCCTGGAACTCGCTGCTGAAGCGGGCCGGGAGCTGGATGTCGCAGACCAGGTCCCAGACGGCCCGCGGCGGCGCGGCGATCAGCAGCGACGACTCCGCGGTCGGGCAGTCGCTGAAGCGCAGCTCGGGCAGGTCCATGCGCCCCTCGTGCCTCCTGCTGGGCGGACGGCGGCTCCTTGACAGCTTAACCAGCCGCGCAGTTCACTGGCGCGACGGACCCGGGCCAGGGGCCGCACGCCCGACCGGAGAGGTCCGCGGCATGCAGGTAGGGATCAGCGCGCAGGTGCGAGATTCCGGCGACGCCGCGTTCGTCGCCGCGGCGGAGCGGCTCGGCGCCGCCTCTGCGTGGGTGCCGGAGCTGTGGGGCCAGGATGCCCTGACCCCGCTTGCGTACCTGGCTGCCACGACCACGACCATCCGGCTCGGCTCATCGATCGCCGCGATCGGAGCCAGGAGCCCGGCCATGCTGGCCATGTCAGCCATGTCCCTGCAGCAGCTGTCCGGCGGGCGGTTCCTGCTCGGAATCGGCACCAGCGGGCCGCAGGTCATGGAGGGCTGGCATGGCGTGCGGTTCTCCTCGCCGCTAGGCGCCACCAGGGACACGATCGAGATTGTCCGCGCCATCGCCCGCGGCGACCGGCTCAGCTACTCCGGCCAGGTCTACCAGCTGCCGCTGCCAGCCGGGCCGGGCCGGGCGCTGCGCTCGATGCTGCCGCCTGCGCAGGTGCCCGTCTACGTGGCGGCACTCGGCCCGCGGAACCTGGAGCTCACCGGCGAGCTCGCGGACGGCTGGATCGGCAACGCGTTCCTGCCCGAGCGCGGCGCGGCCTTCCTCGATCACCTGGCGGCCGGGGCGGCGCGGGCCTGCCGCAGCCTGGCCGACCTGGACATCGTCATGCCGGTCGGAGTGGAGTTCACCGAGGATGTGGACGAGGCAGCCAGGCGGCACGCGCGTGGCTATGCCTTCACGATCGGCGCGATGGGCTCGCCGAACCAGAATTTCTATAACGACGCCTTCACCCGCCAGGGGTTCGGCGACGACGTCCGCGCGGTGCAGGAACTATGGCTGGCCGGGCGGCGTGAGGAGGCCGCGGACCGGGTCCCGGCGGCCCTCGGCCTTGGTACCAACCTGCTCGGCACGCCGGCCATGGTGAAAGAGCGGCTGCGGCTGTACCGCGACGCCGGCGTCACGACGCTGCAGGCCAGGCTCGACGGCGAGGGCCCGGCGCGGCTGGACACGCTGGCCCGGCTGATCGAGCTCGCGGCCGAGGTCAGCCGGGAGCCGCTGCCCGGCCGCCGCGAGGCCGGGAATCAGGCGGAGCCGGCCGGGAATCAGGCAGCACAGGCCGGGCAGGAGCCGGCCGCGCCGGCCGACAGGTGACTAGGAGTCACGGGGCCGGCCGGCTAGCGTCAGGAAATCAGGCCTGGCCTGCCGGGTCAGCTGGCTCGCCGGGCTCGCGTGGGCCAGGCGGCTTACCGGCCGCGGCATGGACATCACGACCGGCGCAAGGCCAGGAGGCGGCTGATGGGGATCATCTCGCGCGGGTTCTCCGGCCGGGGCCGCTCACGGCCCGACCTGCCGCCCGGCCAGTACCTGGTCACTGACTTCCCGGTGCTGTCGGCTGGCCCGACGCCCCGGGTGAGCCTCGACTCGTGGGAGCTGCGGATCCAGACCGAAAGGGGCGCGACCCGGACCTGGGACTGGCCCGAGTTCCGCGCCCTGGCCAGTGACGAGGTAACCGTCGACCTGCACTGCGTGACCAAGTGGTCCAAGCTCGGTACCAGCTGGACCGGAGTGCCGGTGGACGCGCTGCTCGGCCAGCTCACGACCAAGGCTGCGTTCGCCCTGGTGGAGTCCTACGGCGGGTACACCACGAACCTGCCCATGGCTGACCTGCGGGACGGCAAGGCCTGGATCGCCTACCGCTACGACGGCAAGGACCTGACGCCCGAGCACGGCGGCCCGGCCCGGCTGCTGGTCCCGCACCTGTACCTGTGGAAGTCAGCCAAGTGGGTGCGCGGCATCCGGCTCAGCACCGAGGACGAGCCGGGATTCTGGGAGAGCGCGGGCTATCACAACTACGGAGACCCATGGCGCGAGCAGCGGTACTGGGGCGACTGAGCTGGCGGGTCGCCACGGTCGCCGCGGTCCGGGACGAGGCAGCCGGCGCCCGCACGATCGTGCTGGACGTGCCCGGCTGGCCAGGGCACGCCGCCGGGCAGCACGTCGACCTGCGGCTGACGGCCGCCGACGGCTACTCGACGCAGCGCTCCTACTCGATCGCGTCCGCGCCGGACGGCGAGCGGATCGAGCTGACCGTCGTGTCGATATCCGGCGGCGAGGTCTCCCCGTACCTGACTGAAGTGGCGGAGGCCGGCGACCAGATGGAAGTCCGCGGCCCGGTCGGCGGCTGGTTCGTCTGGCAGCCCGACGCGCCGGATCCCGTCTTTCTCCTCGGCGGCGGGTCGGGCCTGGTCCCGCTGATGGCCATGATCCGCTCCCGCGCCGCGGCCGGCAGCCGAGCCGAGTTCAGGCTGCTGTACTCGGTCCGTGACCCGTCCTTGGTGCTGTACCGCTACGAGCTGCGCGAGCGCGCCGCCGAATCCAGCGGCCTGTCTGTCACCTGCGCGTTCACCCGCTCGGCGCCGCCCGGTTCAGCCCGGCCGGCCGGCCAGATCGACGCCGGCCTGATCGCCGCGGCCGGCTGGCCGCCCGCCCGCCGGCCATCTTCGCCTGCGGGCCGACCGGCTTCGTCGAGGCGGCAGCGAACCTGCTGGTCGACCTCGGTCATGACCCTGGCCGCATCAAGACCGAGCGATTCGGCCCTAGCGGAGGCACCCTATGAGCGAGTCACCGGGCGCCGGCCCGGCTGGCGGCAGCACCTTCGGCGGCAGCACCCTCGACGGCAGCACCCTGGACGGTAACGTCCTCGCGGGAGCCCTCGGCGAGATCTTCGCGGCCGACATCACCAGCGCGCTCGGGCAGTGCGCCAGCTGCCTGCGCACCGGACCGCTGGCCGAGACGCGGGTGTACTCCGGCGCCGTGGCGCGCTGCCCCGCCTGCGCAGCGGTCGTGCTGCGGATTGTCCGCGCTCCGGACCGTGCCTGGCTCGACCTGCGCGGCCTGCGCTGCATTCAGTTCGCCATCCCGGCCGATCAGTAGCTCAGCAGGCGCGGCCACGGCTGACGCGCGGCCCCGCCGCCGGGACCGCACTGTCCCCGCTAGTTCGCGGCGAGGCAAGCGAAGGGGTAGCGTCAGTAACCTAACCACCGTGGCGGGCAGTGCTGGAGATCGCCCGTTTCGACCTCGCCGCTCCGGACCCTGGCGGCGCATCACCATCCGCCCGATGTGCGCCCTCCCAGGAGTTCCACCGTGCGATCGCCAGAACAGGAAACATCCCTGACCGCGCACGCGGCGGGACCGCTGACCCCGGCGGCCGCGGTCGCGGGAACCTCAGGCGCCCCCGGCGGGCTCAGGGCCGCCGCGCAGCCGCCCCTTCCGGCCGCGGCCTATGTGCCCCCGATGCCGCTCGCGCCGCCCCGCGGCAGCGAGTATGCGGAACTGTCCCGGTATGTCAGGCAGGCCGGGCTGCTCGAGCGCCGCCCCGGCCACTACGCCTGGCGGATCGCTATCACCGCGACGCTGCTGGCGGCCGGCTGGACCGCCTTCGTCCTGGTGGGCAACTCCTGGTGGCAGCTCGCGGTCGCGGCCTTCCTCGCGGTCGTCTTCGCGCAGATCGGCTTCCTCGGTCATGACGCCGGGCACCGGCAGATCTCCGGCTCCAGCCGCGCCAACTACGTGCTCGGCATCCTGCATGGCAACCTCGGGATCGGGCTGAGCTACGGCTGGTGGGTGGCCAAGCACAGCCGCCATCATGCGCATCCCAATACCGAGGACGCCGATCCTGACATCGCCATGGGCGCGCTGGCCTTCACCTCCGCTCAGGCGCGCCGCAGTCGCGGCTTCGCCCGGCTGGTGTTCCGGTATCAGGCCTACCTGTTCTTCCCCATGCTGCTGCTGGAAGGCATCAGCCTGCACGTGGCGAGCATCCGCGCGCTGGCCGCCCGCGCTCCCCGGCGGCCGGCCGAGGCGGCCCTGCTGGCCGTTCACCTGGGCGGCTACCTCGCGATAGTCTTCCTCGTCCTGCCGCCGGTGAAGGCCGTGGTGTTCATCGGGGTCCAGCAGGGCCTGTTCGGCCTCTACCTGGGCTGCTCCTTCGCGCCTAACCACAAGGGCATGCCCATCCTGCAGCCAGCCGACCGGACTGACTTCCTGCGCCGGCAGGTCCTCACGTCCCGGAACGTGCGCGGCGGCTGGCTGACCGACACCGCGCTCGGCGGGCTCAACTATCAGATCGAGCACCACCTGTTCCCGTCCATGCCACGGCCCAACCTCCGGCACTCCCAGCCGCTGATCAGGGCTTTCTGCCAGCAGCACGGCCTGCCGTACTGCCAGAGCTCGCTGGCTGGCTCCTACGCCCAGGCCCTTCGCCACCTCAACGCGATCGGCAAGCTCTCCCGGCAGCCCGGCGAGGCGGCCGCCGCACCGTCCGGCTCCGGTCCCTGAGCGCCGGCGCGCTGCGGGATGCGGGCACCTGGCCCGCCGGTGAGGCCGAAAGGTCCCGGTGGCAGGCTAGGCCGGGTGTTCACCACCGACGAGCGGAACCAGCTGCTGGCTACGCTGGTCTCCGCGGCGCGAGATGATGAGCGGCTCATCGGCGCCGCCCTGACCGGATCCGCGGCGGCGGGCAGGGCCAGACCGCTGGTCGGACATCGACCTCGCGCTGGGCGTTGGCGCTGACGCTGCGAAGGCTGAATGCGGTGTCGCGGATCTCGCGGATCGTGTCGTCGAGCAGCCGGAGGGCTCCGGCGATGCGCTCACTGGCGAGTTCATGCGGCAGCTCGGCGGCCGCCTGCAAGCTAAGGCCCACCTCGTACAGGCTGCCGGTTATCCGGTCCAGCAGCTGCTGCTCGTGATGAGCCTGCTCCGCCGCGACGGCGGCCCGGGCCAGATCCGCCAGGTCCTCCAGCCGCTGCATGTCGGTGACATCCCTGACCACGGCCAGGGCAAGGTGCTGGGTCGCGGTCGCCACCGGGCTGAGGCTGATCTCGGCCGGGAACGTGGCTCCGTCCCTGCGCAGGCCGACGAGCCGGGCTCCGGCGCCCATCGGGCGGCTGCCCGGTGCGCGCCCGTAGGCCGCCCGGTGACCGCGATGAGCAGATCGCAGCTCGACGGGCAGCAGCGGCTCGACCGGGCGTCCGAGCAGATCGGCGCGCTGATAGCCGAATATCTCCGCCAGCCGCCGGTTGGCCAGCACGATGGCGCCATCGCCATCGGCCAGCATCACCCCGTCATTGAGAGCGTCCACCAGCTTCCGCAGCACGCCAGGCGCGATGGGCGCGGCGTGGCCGTGGCCGGAGCGGCGCAGCCGCTACGGCGATATGCGCGACGCCCTGTCCCCGCCTGCGGCTTTTCTGGCCGCCGCGCGCCCGGCGCGGCCGGGCCGGACGGCGACGGCCTGCGCTCAGGCCAGTCCGGCCCCGCGCGCCCGCGCGGCGGTCATCGCTTCGCCGTTCCGGAAGGATCGCGACGGGAGCGGCGCCTCGGCCCCGCTCCCGCCCGCCCGCCCCGGCGCTCGGCGAGCCAGGACGCCGCAATGAACACGGGAACGCTCAGGCCCAGCAGCAGCGCGCAGCCGGTGACCGCGCTCGGCACGAACTGGCTGCCCACGCGCACTACGCCGTAATAGTAAAGAATCACCACGGCCATCAGCGTCAGGTAGCCGCCCGCGGCGGTGGCCAGCAGATGGACGATGAGCCGGGGCCATCCCGGTGCGGGGCGGCGGAGGCTGCCGAGGACCGGCCGGCCTGACCCGGACGCCAGGCGGCGTGACCCGGGCGCCGGGCGGCGCAGCATCCGCAAGCCGACCGCGAGCGTCCCCATGACCAGCAGATAGCCGATCACGATGGGCACGAGATCCTGCCGGATCAGCTGGGATGGCATGTCAGGCTGACCCGCCAGGCCGACTCGGCGGGCTGGTCATGCCCGGAGCAGGAAGTGCCAGCCGCGGACGAAGATATGCCAGCCGAACCACAGCCAGAGCGCGAACAGGGCCCACCGGCCGACCGGGTAGCGCATGATCGCCCGGAAGGCGGCGCTCAGCGTCGGCACGCTGCCGCTGAGATGGCTCAGTGCCAGGCCCTCCCAGGCGAACAGCGCGCCGAACAAGACCGCCCACACCAGATAACCGATCACAGGATGCTGTCCCACTGAGACCTCCAAGGGCCGCAGGCCGGCCTGCGGGCCGCTGCCCGGCGCGGCGCAGGAAATGACCGTCACGATCGCGTTCGGCCCGGATGCACGGCCGGATGCGCCAAAGCAGCCTCGGCGCCCGCGGCCCGCCGGGCCGGGACCCGGTCACCTCCAGAGATAGTAATCACGGGCCGGCCGAAGAGGGTCGTCCCGGCCCTGGGCCGCCGCCGCGGCGCCGGGACAGCACCGGCCGCCCAAAGCGCCGCCTCCCGTCGGAGGGGCAGTAGCTCTGCGTAGCCACAGGGAACTAGCGCGGATAGTCCAGACGAACTAATCATCCGTTCTTGTGACCCATGTCATGCCTATCTTTCCCCCTGTTTCACTCTTGCCGCAGCCGATGATGGTGCAGGGTTGTGCCCCGACAGCACCTTGCGTGCGCGACGATTACCTTCGGTGATTCCGTCGCCCTGAAACTGCGCGGCGTCCGCACGCCGCTGGCCGGGCACCGCTGCGGGCCAGCACCCTGGGTGACAGCCGAGCGCTACTCGTGCGCCCGACCAAAGGCTCGTTTTGTCCCGGACTCCAGCCCGGCACCAGGGGCCCTCGCGGCCCGCCGCCCCACGTTCCGCGCCGCGCTCCGCCGCGCAGTCCCGGCATCGCAGGCGGCGGCCGCCGAGCACGTCGGCGCTGCGGCCCAGGCCCGCGCTCCTGGCTGCCGCGGTGACGGCAGCGATCCTGACGGCCGGCCTCGTCGTCGTGCCGGCCGCGATCGGGGCCAGGGACCCGCAGCACGCCAGGGGCCACGGGCACGCCGTCAGCCGGACGGGACCAGGCGCCGTGGCCAGCACGCTCGCGGATGGCAGCCAGCTCGACGGCCTCGGGAAGGCAGCCTTCGTTCCCGAGTCCATCAGCGCCCTGGCCGCTGCCCGCGCCGCCAGCGCCCGGCCGCACGTCCCGGCGGTCAAGCCTGCCGCCCCCCGGCGGCCGCCGGCCGCGGCCGTGCCGGCGCCCGCGCCGGCGCCCTCAGCCCCGCCCGCGCCGGTGTACCTCAACCCGCTCCGCAGCGTCTCCGGCCTGGTTCCCGAGCGCATCGACATGGGCGTCGACTTCGGCGGCGCAGGCCCGGTCTACGCTCTGGGCAACGCGGTGATCACCACTGCGACCGGCGCCTCCGCCGGGTGGCCGGGCGGCGGATGGATCACCTACCGGCTGACCGGCGGCCCGGCTGCCGGGCTCTCGGTTTACGTGGCCGAGGACGTGACGCCCGCTGTGCAGGTCGGCCAGGTGGTGTCTTCCTCCGCCGTCATCGCGAACATGTACAACGGCGGCGACGGAATCGAGACCGGGTGGGCGATGCCGGACGGCGCATCGGCCGAATCCCAGCTGCCGGTGGCCGGCGGCATCAGCGGAGCCGGGCCGTTCCCGACCAGGGTCGGGCTCAGCTTCGATGTCCTGCTGCAGGGTCTCGGCGTACCGGCCGCCGCCAACTTCGGCCAGCTCCCCTACGGCCTCCTGCCGGCGGGCTACCCGGCTGACTGAACCATCGCGGTCCCGGCTCGCCAGCGTCGACCAGAGCATGACCATGAACTGGTTGTCGTAGGCCAGGTCGCACTCGGGGCGGTACCGGTCATGACCGCCCAGGTACTGCACCAGTATGTCCGGCGCGTCCAGCACCAGGTCCGTCCCGAGCGCGGTGACGTCCGCGACCTCGCCGTAGAGCTGCGCAAGCGGCCCGGCAATGTCAACGGACAGCTGCTCCACGCGGGCCAGGAACACCTCGGCCTCCTGCGGGCCGAGTCGCTGCCGCACGGCCGCCTCGCTCGCCGGGTCTAGCTGGAACACGCGGGACACCTACGTTCACGGCTGGGGGCGCTCAGGGCTGGGGACTCAGCCGGCGGCCGTCCACACAGTAATATCCGGCGCCACGACGACGCTCAAGCCGGCCCGGCGAAACCACCCCGCGTCACGCGCCATCGCCGGCCGGCGGGCCCTCCTCGCCAGTCTTCTGTAACACCAGCGGCCCGGCGGCCGGTGTGAAGGGCAGGAGCAGAGGAGGCAGCGATGCCTGATGAGCGCGGGACGTGCGGCGCAGGCCGGACGGAACCGGCCAGCCGCCGGCGCTTTCTCGGCGGCGCGGGAGCCCTGGCACTCGGCGCCGGGGCCGCGGTGATGCCAGTGCGCCAGAGCGCAGCCGGCGCCGTGGCCAGGCCGCCGGGCCTGGCGCCGGCCGCGGACCCGGGCGTGAGCCCGGCCGGGATCCGGGTCGGCCCGTCCGATCCCCGGTACCGGACGCTCAGCATGGGGTTCAACCAGCGCTGGGTCGGCGAGCCCGCCTACATCCAGCTGGTCAGCAGCACCGCCCAGGCGCTGGCCGCGGTCCGGGAGGCGATCCGGGCCGGCCTGCGAATCACGGTGCGGGGCGGCGGACACTGCTACGAGGACTTCGTATCCGGCAACCCCGGCGGCGTGATCATCGACATGAGCCAGATGCACGGCGTCTCGCGGTCAGCCGACGGGACGTTCTGGCTGGAAGGCGGCTGCACTAACTGGGACGTGTACACCGAGCTCTACAAGCGTTACGACGTGACGCTGCCGGGCGGCTCCTGCTACTCCGTCGGGGTGGGCGGCCATGTGGCCGGGGGTGGCTACGGCTTGCTGTCCCGGCAGCTTGGCCTCACGGTCGACTACCTCAGCGCGGTCGAGCTGGTCGTCGTCAGCCGGGACCGGTCCGCCTCGGTGGTGACGGCCAGGCGGGACGATCCCCGGACGGCGGACCTGCTGTGGGGGCACACCGGCGGCGGCGGCGGAAACTTCGGCGTGATCACGCGCTACGGCTTCGAGCGCCTGCCCCGGCCGCCGGAGGATGTCTGGCTGAGCGTGGTCGCCTGGGACTGGGACTCGATGTCCGAGCCTCGCTTCCGGCGGCTGCTCGGCAATTACGGGCGCTTCATGGCGGCGCACAGCCATCCGGGAAGCCCATACTCCCGGCTCTTCTCCCTGCTGAAGCTCACGCACCGATCCGCCGGGCAGATCGTGCTGGTCACCCAGGTCTCAGGAGCGGACGGCTCGCTGCTCGACTCGTTCCTGGCCGCGATCAGCCGGGGTGTCGGGCCGCCCGTCGCCCAGACCCGGCCGGCCGGCCGGGAGCTGGCTGTCGTGGCCTCCGCCGACGGCCGGCGGATGCCCTGGCTGCAGGCGACCCAGACGCTGAACGGGTCGGGACCGAACCAGCGGGGCAAGTACAAGTCCGCCTACATGATCACGCCGTTCCCGGCCCGCCAGGTCACGGCGATCTACGCGGCGCTCAGTGACCCCGGTTACGAGAACCCGCAGGCGCTGCTGCAGGTCGACTCCTATGGCTGCCAGGTCAATGCCCGCGAGCCGGGCGTGACCGCCGTGGCGCAGCGCTCGTCGATCATGAAATTGCAGTACCAGACCTACTGGACCGACCCGGCCGACGACGGCGTCAACCTGGCCTGGATCCGCCGCTTCTACCGGAGCGTGTACGCGGCGAGCGGCGGCACGCCGGTGCCCAACGGCATCACCGACGGCTGCTACGTGAATTACCCCGACGTGGACCTGCCGGACTACCCGGCGCTGTATTACAAGCAGAATTACCGTGCGCTTCAGCTGGTCAAGGCGCGATGGGACCCGATCAACGCGTTCCGCTACAGCCAGTCGATCCGGCTCCCGGGCCGGACGCCCGCCGCGCACGAGGTTCCTGGCCGCACATGACGAGTGGCCCTAGACGATCGTGATGACACCCGCTACGGTCTGGGCATCGCTGGGTGGCCGTGGCGAGGGAGGCAACGATGGCTCATCGTACGGTTAGCGACGTGATGACGGCCGAGGTAGCGACGATCGACGAGGACGCGCCGTTCAAGGAACTGGTCAGCGCGCTGGCCGAACGCGGCGTCAGCGCGCTTCCGATCCTTGATGCCCAGGGCCGGGTGAGCGGTGTCGTCTCCGAGATCGACCTGCTGCGCAAAGAGGAATACCGGGACGAGCCGGGCGAGGGCCATCCGTCGCCGTGGCGGCACCGGGGCGACCGGGCGCGGGCAGCGGGGCTGACTGCGAGGGACGTGATGACCGCGCCGCCGGTCACCATCTCGCCGGATGCCAGCATCGTCACGGCGGCCAGGATGCTGCACCGCCACGGTGTCCGGCGGCTGGTGGTGCTCGACGCCGACGGCTGGCTGGCTGGCATCGTCACCCCCAGTGACCTGCTAAAGGTCTATCTGAGGTCCGATGACGACATCAGGGCCGAGGTGCTGGATGAGGTGATAACGGATTACCTGGGAGCCAATCCCGACCTGGTACGGGTAGCCGTCAGCGACGGCGTGGTGACCCTCGGCGGTACGGTCGCGAGCCAGAGCATGATGCGGCTGGCCGGGAAGATGGCCCGGTCCGTGGACGGGGTCGTCGACGTGGTCAACCATCTCAGCTGCTGAGCCGACGCTGAGCAGCATCGCGGCCAGCCCGCGATGCCGGGGCCCGCGATGCCAGGGACTGAGTGCCCGCGGCCAGCCGGAGCCGCGCGGCGTCAGCGCGCTCTAGTTCCTCGATCGCGAATGTCACCTCGGCCAGCGCCTGCTCGAGACGCGGGATCCAGCGGTCCCTGACTGCGCGGAGCCGGTGCCGCGTGGCCGCCGCCTCAGCCTCGATGACCTGCAGCGCCGCCGTGGCCACCGCATGCCGGACAGCGGCGGCGAGCGCCTCGCCGTATGCGTGGCGTGCCCGGCTGAGAGCCGGCCCTTCCCAGCCGCCGCGCTCGGGGAGCACGCTGACGGCGCCGGCCGGGTGCCGCGCGCCCATGGTGCTGGCGTAGGAGATCGTCACCTCCGCCAGTCGCCGGTCGTCGCTGGCCAGCCTGATGGCGCGCTGGCCGCCGAGCAGCGCGCCGCGTACCAGCCAGAGCTCAGCGTCCGCGCACAGCCGCTCCCACTCTCGTGCCGTCTGGCCGGCCGAGGCGCGCAGCCGGTCCAGCTCGCCCTGCAGGATGCGCAGCTTGCGGTCGAGTAGGTCAGCGCCCCGGCGGGCGACTTCAAGGCGCCGTTCCAGCCAGAGCCGCCCGGCGCGGCCGGGTGGCACGGCGAGCCTGGCCGGGCTCACGGCAGGTCCGCCGCCTCGGCGCCGCCCGGTGCCGGGCGGAGGGCCGGCCCGGCGCTGCCGCCGGCCGGACGTTGCGGATAGTAGGCGTCCAGGGCCGCGCCGGGTAGCATGGTCAGCTCCCGCCGGGGCAGCACGGCCAGCGCCTGCCAGGCCCGGCCGAGGGTCTCGGTGAGCGTGCGGTTCTCGTTTCGTGCCTGGTTCATGAGCTGGTGTTCAAAGGCCTGTTCCAGATCCTGGTACCGCCGGTCTGACGCGGTCAGCGCAGCGGTCCCGATCAGCTCGGCCAGCTCGCGGGCCCGGCGGGCCGCAGCGAGCGCGGCCAGCAGCTGAGCGGCCACGTCCAGGTGGTCGTCCCTGGTGCGGCCCGGACCAGCGCCCTTGCGCATCAGCCTGGACAGCGAGGACAGTGCGTCCACCGGCGGGTAGATCCCGCGCGCGTGCAGATCAGCCGACAGGACGATCTGGCCCTCCGTGATGTAACCGGTGAGGTCTGGCACCGGGTGGGTGATGTCGCCGGCCGGCATGGTCAGCACCGGGACCAGCGTCACCGAGCCCGGCGTGCCGCGGATCCGGCCGCATCGCTCGTACAGCGAGGCCAGGTCGCTGTAGAGGTAGCCGGGATAGGCGCGCCGGGCCGGGATCTCCCCGCGCGCGGCCGAGACCTCGCGCAGCGCCTCGCAGTAGCTCGTCATGTCGGCCATGACCACGAGCACGTGCCGCCCGAGCGCGAAGGCCAGGTGCTCGGCGACCGTGAGGGCCAGCCGCGGGGTCAGGATCCGCTCGATGACCGGCGCGTCGGCCAGGTTGATCAGCAGCACCAGCTCGCCGGCGGCCGAGCGCTCCTCCAGCACGCCCCGGACCGACGCGGCGTCGGCGTGGGTGAGGCCCATGGCCGCGAAGACCACGCTGAACGGCTCGCCGCCCGCCGATGCCTGCGCCGCCACCTGGGCGGCGAGCTCCAGGTGCGGCAGCCCGGCGACGGAGAAGACGGGCAGCTTCTGCCCGCGCACCAGGGTGGTCAGCGCGTCGATGACGGAGACTCCGGTGAGCACCGGCTCGGCGGGCGGCTCGCGCCGCACCGGGTTCATTGGGTTGCCGGCCACCGGCGCCGTGCGGTCGCCGGTGATCGGCGGCCCACCGTCCATCGGCTCACCCCGGCCGTTGCAGACCCGGCCCAGCCATTCGGCGCCCACCGGGATGCGCAGCGGGCTGCCGCTGAAGGCGACCCGGGTGGTGGCCAGGGCCATGCTCTGCGTGCCCTCGAGCACCTGCACGACGGCCAGATCGCGGTCGACTTCCAGGACCAGGCCGTGCCGCGGCGGCCCGGATCCGGCCGTGATCGTGGCGAACTCGTCCCAGCCCACGCCGGCGACCCCGGTCAGCACGAGCAGCGGCCCGCGCAGCTCGGTCACGGCCGTGTACTCGCGCGGCGCCCAGGCGGTCATCCCGCGGCCTCCTGGCGCTGCGCATCGTCCCGGCCGGTGGTGGCCCGGGCACGGGCTAGCTCACCCGGCCCGGCCGGCAGCCCGCCGGGTCCAGGGGTCGCACCGGAGTCAGGGGTCCCACCTGCGTCAGGGGTCTCACCGGGGGCGGGCGGCTCGCCGCGAGGCGCACCGGAGGCAGTAGGCCCGCCACGGGCGGGCGGCTCGCCGCTGGGGGCCAGCTCGTCCAGCCGGGCGAGCATCGCGTCCTGCCGGGCGGTGACCGCGGCGGGCGTGGTCGCCTCCTCCCTGGCCCGCAGGATCGGCGAGAAGTCCTGTTCCTCGATCGCGCCCGCGGGAATGCCGGCGCTGGCCAGCACCTGGCAGCGGTCCGCGACCGCGAGCACCGCGGCGGCCAGCGCGGCGGCCCTGGGGATGTCACAGTAAGCGTCGGCGTCGCTGAGCGAGCTCTGCTGCAGGACGCCCTCCCGGATCAGCCGTCCGGCCAGGATTGTGGCGCGCTCGCGGCCGGGCAGGGCGCTGACCCCCATGAGCTCGGCCAGCGCGCCGAGCCGGTCCGCCTCCGCGAGCAGGGCGGCCAGCCGGTTCCTGCGGTCCTCCCAGCCCGGATCGCCGGCGCTGACGTGCCAGGCACTGACCGAGGCCACGTCACGGGAGAATGATCCCGACCAGGAGACGGCGGGGTAATGGCGGGCATAGGCCAGGTCCCGGTCCAGCGACCACAGGCAGCGCACGAACCGCTGCGTGTACGTGGTCACCGGCTCGGTCATGTCACCCCCCGCGGGAGACACCGCGCCGATGATCGTCACCGAGCCCTCGCGGCCCTCCACAGTGGTCACCCGGCCGGCCCGCTCGTAGAACGCGGCCAGGGCCGAGGACAGGCTGGCCGGATATCCCTCCTCCGCGGGCAGCTCCCCGGTGCGAGAGGCGAACTCGCGCAGTGCCTCCGCCCACCGTGAGGTGGAGTCGGCGATGATGACCACGTCCAGCCCCATGTCCCGGAAGTGCTCGGCCACTGCTGCGGCACTGTAGATGCTGGCCTCGCGGGCCATCATCGGCATGTTCGAGGTGTTGGCGATGACCACCGTCCGGTCCGTCAGCCGCCCCCCGGTCCGCGGGTCGCGCAGATCGGCCAGCTCGGCCAGCATGTCAGCCAGCTCGTTGCCCCGCTCACCGCAGCCGACGTAGACGATCACGTCGGCGTCGCACCACTTGGTGATCTGCTGCAGTAGCACGGTCTTGCCGGTGCCGAAACCGCCGGGCACCGCGGTCGTCCCTCCCCTGGTCACCGGGAAGAGCACGTCGACCACCCGCTGCCCGGTCAGCAGCGGGGCACCGCCGCCCTCCAGGCGCTCGCGATAGGGCCTGGGCACGCGCACCGGCCAGGCCGTGGCCAGCTGCACGGCCGCACCGCCGATGACCGCGACGGCGGCCTCGGCGGAGGCGGGGCCGGCCGCGCGCACCTCGTCGACGCGGCCGACCAGCCCCGAGGGGGCCAGGACCCGGTAGGGGATGTTCCCGGCCAGTGCCACCGACCCCAGGCAGCCAGGCCCCACGGCATCGCCTGCCGCCACGGCCGGGGTGAAGTCGAAGTCCTGCCCGGCGACACCGGTCCTGGCCTGGCCCGGCTCCAGCCAGACGGCTGCCCCGGCCAGCGGCCGCAGCAGCCCGTCGAAGATCCCGCCGAGCAGGTGCGGGCCGAGCCGGGCTGACAGCGGCTCGCCGCGCGAGCGCGCGGGGTCGCCGGGAGCCAGCCCGCCGGTGTACTCGTAGGCCTGCACGGTGGTCAGGTCGCCCCGGATGGCGACCGCCTCACCCGGCAGCCAGGCCGGGCCGACCTCGACGATGTCGTACATGGCCACCGCGGGAAGTCCCGCCACCTCGACGAGGGGGCCGTTCACGCGGATGACCCGGCCGCCGGCCTGCGGGGTGCTCACGGCACCCACAGGTCGCGCAGGTCGTCGCCGAGCGCCTCGACGGCCCGGTCGGCCAGCCGGGGCAGCGAGCAGTCGACCAGCAGCCCGGCGGCGCGGGCGACGACGCCGCCTGCGGGGTGCTCGGTGACCGTCGCGTCCGGTCCCGCGGCCGCTAGGGCCAGCCTGACGAGCCGATCGCGAAGCTCGCCGTAGCCCGGTTCATCGCGCAGCCGCACGATCGCCTCGCGGGCCTGGCTGATCAGCTCATCGCGAGCATCGCGCCGGGCGCTGAGCAGGAGGAAGCGGGCCTCGTGGCGGCTGCGGCGCCGCTCGCCAGCTGCCATGGCCGCGGCCCGGGCACGCCCGCCGGCCCGTCCCGCCGCGACGGACTCCGCGGCGTCGCGGCGGGCCTGAGCCGTGATCAGGTCCGCCTGGCGGCGGGCGTCCGCGATCATCCGGTCAGCGCGGGCGGCGGCGCGTTCCAGCATCGCGGCGCGGACCGGCGCGAGAGCGGCCTGCTGGTCAGCCAGGAGCGTCATGCCGGCATCACCACCGGCAGCACGTCGCCGCGGGCCGGCAGCGCGTCGCTGAGCCAGCCCGCCGCCCGGGCGGTCAGGATGACCACCGCGACGTCGCCTGGCAGCGAGAGCCAGGCCCGGCGCGCCTCCTCCTCGCTGCCGGCCGGGTATACAGCGGCGCCGGCCAGGGCGAAGCCCTGGACCCGCAGGTCCTCGCCGATGACAGCGACCGTGGACATCGACGGTCACGACTTCCCGATCAGGATGATCCCGATGATCAGGCCGTAGATCGCGATGCCCTCGGCCAGTCCGACGATGACCATGGCCCGGCCGAACAGCTCAGGCCGCTCGCTCATGACCGCCAGGGCCGCGGCGCCGGTGTAGGCGACGGCGATGCCCGCGCCGATCGTGGACCCGGCCACGGCGATCGCCGCGCCGAGCAGGGCCGCCGAGTTGCCGCCCGCGGCGGTCCCGGCGACCGTCGCGGTCCCTCCGGCCGCCGCGGCCGCCGGCCCGGCCGACGCCGCGACGGCGAGCAGGACGACCGCACCGATCAGCAGCAGCGCCCCTAGCCCGGCGAGAACGTAGCCCGCCCGGCGCCCGCGCCGCGCGGCCAGGCCTGCCGTCACGGCAGGGACGGCAATCAGGGGCAGCCCGATCAGCCAGGCAGTCATGACACACCTTCTTTCACGTTCAGACCATCGACACCAGGCAGAACGGAAGCTTCATCGCCGGTCGTGACCGGCAGGTGCCACGGCCTGAACAGCCGGCCCTGCGTGACGAAGATCCGCGAGAACAGCTCGTAGTACTCCAGCCGCAGCGCCTGGATGGCGGCCACCAGCGCCTCCAGGCTGAACGCCAGCGCGGTGCCGGCGACGAAGACCGCGACGGCGGCGATCGCCGCCCCGCCGCCGCGGTGCCACAGGGCCCGGGTGCCTTCCCACACCACCAGCCCGAGCGCGGCATGGGTGAGCCCGAAGGCGGCCAGTCGGGCGAACGACACGACGTTGGACCCCAGCCGGACCACCAGGTCGAAGAGCTCGACCGACGCCTGGGCCAGCCCGGCCGCGCCGCCGCCCGCCTCGGCCAGGAAGCCGGTGAAGCCGAGCGTCAGCCCGGCCAGCGCGACGAAACCGCCGACGGCGAGCAGCGGGGCGAGGTGCAGGTGCCAGCCGCCTGCCAGGATCGCGATGCCGAGGAACAGCGATGTCCCCGCGACGCCCGACGGCGCATATAGCGCGGCCGGCCAGCCGCCTTCCCGCCACCGGTTCACGGTGCCCAGCGCGTATGCCCCGGCCAGCAGGATGGCGCCGGCGCCGACCGCAACCACCAGCAGCGTGACCGGGCTGCTCAGCGGGTTGAGCCAGATCGCGGGCAGCAGGCCGGTCGGGCCGAAGCACTCGCCGTAGAGGAAGCCGAAACCAGTCGCGGCCACCCCGGCGCCGCCCACGAACGGCCAGGCCCCGCGGAACCGGCGCGCCCAGCGCGGCCAGCCGGCCCGCAGCCCCACGGCCGCCGCGACCAGCAGCACCCCCTGGCCGGCGTCGCCGAACATCATCCCGAACATCAGGACGTAGCTGGCCCAGGCCAGCCAGGTCGGGTCGAGGTCGGCGTAGGGCACGGTGCCGTACGTCTGCACCAGCGGCGTCAGCGACCTGCGAATGGCCGGGCCGGCCAGCAGCGTGGGGGCCTGCGCTCCGCGCGGATAGCGCAGCGGAACGACCGCGCCGCCCGCCGCGGCGACGCTGGCCGCGAGCCCGGCCACGCGCCCGGCGGGCACCCAGCCGGCCAGGGCCGCAGCTCCTGACTGCCGGACTGCCGCGGCGGCGCGCGCCTCCAGCTGCGCCTCGCCGGCCACCAGGTCATAACGGCCGGCCAGCTCGAGCTGGCCGAGGTCGGGCAGATCGCGCGACAGCGCCGGTCCGGTTACTGCCTGCCCGGCGCGCTGCAGCCGCCGGGCCGCATCGCCGGGCGCGCTCTGCCCTCTATCGCCCTGGTCGATCTCCGCCGCGCCCGCCTCGGCGACACGAACCAGCACCTGGCGCAGCGACTCGGCCGGGGCGACCAGCGCGATGCGCCGCATGCGGACCGGCGCGGCGGTCTCAGGCCACCGCATCGTAGGCCTCCAGCGCGCCTCCGCCGCGGGCCGCGGCCTCTAGGGCCGCCCGCACCCGCCAGGCGTCCGCCGCCAGCACGGCCACGGCGCCGAGCACGGGCCCGCTATCCAGGCCGGACGTCCGCAGCAGCATGAAGCCATCTCGCTCGACCCGCGCCCACCAGGCTGCCTCCGCTCGCCACAGGTCCTCGGCGGTGCGGACGCCGTCCAGTGCCCACCGGGCCCGGCCCGGCAGCCGCCCGGCCAGCTTGTCGAGCGCTACCGGCTCAGCAGGCGGCTGGCCGAGCAGCCCGGCGGTGCTGGCGAGGAAAACCGGGGAAAGCGGACGGCCCTGCGCGAATTGCTCTGCGGCCGCCAGCAGCGCGGCCGCGCCCGCCGCCCAGGTCCGCGCCGGGTCGCCGCAGCCAGCGATCCTGGCTGCCCAGCGAGCGCGCATGCCGAGCCGGATAGCCAGCTCCGTGTCGTCACCGGGGTCCCGCCAGGCCGAGCGGCCCAGCGCCGTTCGCAGCGCCGCCGGGCTCGCCGCATCGCGCAGCTGCGGCCAGGCCGTGGCCAGCGCGCCGAGCTCGAACGCCGGGCTGGCCGGCTGGCCCGCCAGCTGCGCCAGCAGCTCGTCGACGTTGGCGATCTCGAACCAGCCGGCCAGGGTCCGCAGCAGCGAGACGCCGCCGCGCGGCAGCCACCCGGCGAGCACCCGCATGTCCCACAAGATGGTGCTGGCCACCGCGTTCTGCGCTTCGGCGAGCGGCTGCGCCGCCCGGATCTCGCGGCCGTAGCAGGTAGCCTCCAGTGCCGCCAGCGCCTCGCGCAGCGACCCCGACGCCGCCAGCTGCCGGGCCGGGCCTGCGCCGACGCGGCGGCGGGCCAGCGCCCTGGCCCGGACGCTGCCGGCTACCCATCCCGCGCTCACGGCGCCGTGCTCACGGCCGGCCGCCGGGGTCATGGCCTGCTGGGGCCCAGCCATCCGCTGGCAGCGCCCGGACCAGGTCAACAGCCCTGCTGACTAGCGCGGGAATCCGCTGCGTGGCGAGCTGGCGCTCCCGTGCCGCCTGCTGAGCGGCGGCATCTAGGGCCTGGCGGGCGTCGGCACGGGCGGCGTCCACGACCTGCCGGGCCGCCTCATCGCCGGCCGAGCGAGCGCGGCGCTCAGCCTCGGCGGCGACCGCTGCCGCCTGCGCCCTGGCCTCGGCCACGATCCGCACCGCGTCCCGCCCGGCCTGGGCGATCACCTGCTCGCACTCTGCCTGCGTGCCGCCGAGCAGGTCCAGCACCGGACTCAGCTCTGCCACCTGGCGGGACCGGCCAGACGGCACCGCGGCCCGGGCGATGGCGCCGGGAGCGCCTGCGGGCCGGAACCGGTCCAGAAAGTCACGCAGTTGCGGCACGCCCACCTCCTCCACCTGTCGAGCACGCCGTCACCATCGCCTGCACGGAATGTGCCAGGACCTGCTGCCGCCAGCGGGCCGCGCGTCGCCGCCGCCGGCGCAGCGGCACTCAGGTCGTGGAAGAGGCCCCGGAAGGCGTCTCGGCTGTCGCGGCTGCCGGGCCGGTCAGCTCGCTGTTGACCGTCACCACGCCGTCCACGTCCGACGTGAGCCGCCGGGCTGCCGGGATCAGGTCTTCCCTGGCCAGCGTGCCGACCAGGGTCACCACTCCGTCCCTGACCTGCACCTCGATGTCCTCGGGCTCGGCCAGCAGCAGGCCGGTCAGCAGTTCGCGGACTTCCGCGGCGATCTCCTCGTCCGGGCGGAAGAACACGCTGAGCAGATCGCGCCGGCTGACGATGCCGATCAACTTGCCGGAGGCATTCACCACAGGCAGAAGCCTGATCCGATGCGCGTTCATCAGCCTCGCGGCAGCGCCGAGCGGTGCGTCCGGGTGAATCGTGATCACCGGCGAGGTCATCAGCTCGCCGGCGTTGCCGGCCTCGGCCTGCGCTTTCTCGGCGCGGCTGCGAGCCGGCAGGCCGGTGCCCAGCCGCCGGAAGTTGCGCTCCTCCTTCCGCAGCACGTCGGCCTCCGAGACCATGCCGGCCACATGACCGTCCGGCGTCACCACGGGCAGGGCGTTCACTTGCTGCTCGGTCATCAGCCGGGCGATTTCCTTGTAGGACGTTGCCTGGTCGATCGCGACCACCTCGGTCGTCATGACGTTGCGGATGCGCCAGCGGCCGCGACGGTGGTGCTGGCGGGAGTGGCCAGGTTCGTGCTCATGCCCGTGCTGTGCCTCGACAGACTCAAGCGCCCGCCGGACGTCCGACGGGGTGGCCTGACCGTGGAGCGTCTGGTAGTACGTGGCTCCGAGATGCCGGAGCATGGAGTCAAGATGTGCTTCGCGGCGAGTCATCTTTGCTTCCTTCCGGCCCGGCCTGCGGCCTTGCAGGCCTCACTCTTATTCCATCGGCTGCCCGCCCGGCGCAGAAGGGACCAACGGCCTGGTCTGCGGGATTTCCTTTCCTGCTCGGCGCTGAGCAGGGCCGGCGTCAGCCGCGGATGTACACCGGGGTTCCCGGCACCGGTACCAGGGTGTGGAAGAACTGGGCGATATCCATCGGGATCCGCACGCAGCCGTGCGAGACCGGCTGCAGCGGCACCTCGGTGTCCCCGTGAATCGCGTAGGCGGTATCGATGAAGGTCGCCTCCGGCCTGCCGAAGGGCCCGGCGCTCGCGCGGCGCCAGCCAGCCCGGAACCAGCCGGGACCAGCCGGTTTAGCCGCATCAGCCGGCCGCGCGCGGATACGCGGTGAGCTTGCTCGCGGCCGCGATGTAGCGCAGGTTCTCGACCTCCTGGCCGGTCGCCTCGATGACGCCGCTGACCGTCCCCGCCGCGCGGAACCCCGCCTTCGCCGCGACCCGCTGGCAGGCCGGGGAATCTGGCGCGATCCGAAGCTCCACTATCGCTGCGCCGCGCTCGCGGATCAGCCAGTCGGCCGCCAGGACGACGGCCCGGGTGGCCAGGCCCCTGCCTCGCCAGGACGGCGCGACGCCGAAGACGAGCCCGATCGTGCCCGCATCACGGGGCACGAACCCGACCAGCCCCACGGGCGCCGGGCTCTGGCCGCTCTCCAGGACGAGCGCCGGGCCGTTATAGCTGCCGCCGCCCGACCATCCGGCCAGCCAGTCGTCAATCATCCACAGGCAGTGCTCGCGGGACGCGCCAGCCTTCAGCGCCGGTAGCCAGGCCCCGCCCAGGCCGCCGTCCTGCCCGGCGGCGTAGCCGACCAGGGCATCAGCATCTGTGACCGATGGGAGACGCAAAGTCACCAGGCCATCGGTCAGGACCTCTTCAGGCGGTGTCAGGCTCTCCATGTTGCCAGTATGCGCGCCGCCCGGCCCGGCGAATCCGCTGCAGTTACCCTGGCGATACCGAGGGATACCCTGGCGATACCGAGGGACCGGGGGAAGGGAGGCGGCCCGTGCCGGGTGGGCTGCTGGTCGATCTGTACGAGCTGAACATGGCGGCGAGCTACTTGCGCCGGGACATGGTGGTTCCGGCCACGTTCAGCCTGTTCGTCCGCCGGCTGCCGGCTCACCGCGGCTTCCTGGTCGCGGCCGGGCTCGAGGACTGCCTCCGGTTCCTGGAGGGCTTCTCGTTCACCGGGGACGATCTGGCGTACCTGCGCCGAGCTCAGGGCTTTGACGAGGACACCCTGGCAGCGTTCGCACGGCTGAGGTTCACCGGTGGGGTACGGGCCGTGCCCGAGGGAACCACCGTCTTCGCCGGCGAGCCGCTGCTGGAGGTGACCGCGCCGCTGGCGGAGGCGCAACTGGCCGAGACCGTGCTGCTGAATCACCTGACGTTCCAGACGAGCGTGGCCACGAAGGCGGCCAGGTGCGTGCTCGCGGCCGGCGGCGCGCAGCTGGTCGACTTCGCCTTCCGGCGCACCCAGGGGATCGACGCGGGAATGGCCGTGGCCCGCGCGTCAGCGATCGCCGGCTTCTCGGCCACCAGCAACGTCGAGGCTGCCCGCCGCTACGGGCTGACCGCCGCGGGAACCATGGCGCATTCCTTCATCGAGGCCTTCAGCAGCGAGACAGCGGCCTTCACGGCTTTTGCTGAGGATTTCCCCGGCAAGACGACGTTCCTGGTCGATACCTATGACACCGAGCAGGGCGTCCGGGCCGCCATCGAGGTGGCGCGACGGCTGGGCCTGCCGGGCCCGGTGGGCATCCGGCTAGATTCCGGCGACCTGGCCGGACTGGCCCGGATGGCCCGCCGCATGCTGGATGACGCGGGGCTGCCGGACGCTCGGATCTTCGCCAGCGGCAGCCTCGACGAGTACGCCATCGCCGCCCTGGTCGCCGGCCGGGCACCCATCGACGCCTACGGCGTGGGCACCAGGATGGGAGTATCCGCAGACGCGCCCTATCTGGACAGCGCGTACAAGCTGGTCTCCTACGACGGCCGGCCGGTGATGAAGCTCTCGCCGGGCAAGGTCACCGAGCCGGGCGCCAAGCAGGTCTACCGCGGCTCCGATGGCGATGTCCTGGCACTCAGTGACGAGCCGGCCCCGCCTGGCGGCCAGCCGCTGCTGACCACCGTCATGCGCGCTGGCCGGCGGCTGGCCGCGGCCGAGCCGCTCGCCGCTGCTCAGCGCCGGTGCGCGGCCAGCCTCAGCTGGCTGCCGCCCGGCGCCCGGCTGCTGCGCGCGCCCGCGGAGGTGCCGGTCATGGTCAGCCCCCGGCTGGCAGCGCAGCGTGATCAGCTGGCGGCGCAGCTGGCGCGGCGCCCGGCCGGGGACCCGCCGACCGGGGCCGGGGCCGACGACGCCGCGGCTGATCAGGAGACCTGAGCGAAGGCTGCCAGGATGACCGGCGCGGCGCTCGCCTCCGCCCCGGCGATCACGGCTGTCCGGTCACGCGCGGATCAGCAGGTCTCCCAGCGGCTGATCGCGGTGCAGCCGGCCGATGGCGTCGGCCAGCAGCGGGGCGACGGACACCACCCGGAGCGCGGGCATCGACGCCTGGTCCACGGCCAGGCTGTCAGTGGTGAGCACGTGCCGCACGGCGAGGCTGCCGAGCCTGCTGGCCGCCGCGCCCACCAGCAGGCCGTGCGTCGCGGCGACGACGACATCGGGCGCACCGCCGTGCGCGAGGACAACGCGCACGGCCGCCTCGATGGTCGCGCCGGTGCTGATCATGTCGTCGACGATGACGGCCGGGCGGTCGGCGATATCGCCGGCTATCTCCTCGGCCTGCACGGCGGAGCCGGTCAGCCTGGTCTTGCGCACCACCGCGACCGGCAGCCGCAGCAGCGAGGCGTAGTGCTCGGCGAGCTTGGCCGCGCCCAGGTCGGGCGCCACGACGACCGCGCCGTCGGGCACCGGAGCGAGCGCGCGGGCCAGCACCGGGACGGCCGTCAGCATCTCAGTCGGGATGCCGCACATGGCCTCCAGCGCGGTGGTGTGCGGGTCCACCACGATCAGCCGATGCGCTCCTGACCCGCAGAGCGCGTCCGCCACTACCCGGGAGCCCACCGCCTCCCCAGCCCGGCCGCGACGGTCCTGCCGGGCGTACCCGAAATACGGCACGACCGCGGTGATCCTGCCCGCGCCGCCCCGGCGGCAGGCGTCGGCCAGCAGCAGCAGCTCGATCAGGTGGTCACTGACCGGCGGCCCGGTGGGCTGCACCAGGTAAACGTCATCGCCGCGCACCGGGCCCACGTTCGGCCGCAGCTCGCCGTCCGGGAAGCGCTCCAGCTCACCGGGCACCGGCTCGGTGCGCAAGGCGCGCGCGATGGCGTCCGCGAGCGGCCGGTTGGCGGTCCCTGCCAGGATGCGAAGCCCCATCCCGCCAGCGTCCCACTCGGGCGTCGCTCCCGTCCCTGCTTCGACGCCGGGGCTGCGCCGGGCAGCGCGCCGGACCGGGTGCCCGGATGCCGTTTCGAAGCTCAGCGGCCCCGCCAGCGCAGCGGGCCAGGTTCCCAGCGGAACGCCAGTGTGATGACGAGTGCCGCTGCAGCGCTCCAGCCGAGGATGACCAGCAGCCCGGTGACCGGCATCGGCCACGAGCGGGTGGCCGGGAGGAACGATGCCTCCATCGCTCGGGCCACCGGCGCGACCGGGAAGGCGGACGCCACGTCCGAGAGCCAGTGCGGGGCGTGCAGGGAGGGGAAGAACACGTCGGAGATGAACGCCAGCGGCAGCATGGTGCCGTAGGCGATGGGGAGCGCGGTGTCGCTCTTCGGCACGAGCGCGGTGACCGCGACGCCGAGCAGCAGGAAGCACGCCATGCCCAGGCCCGCGGAGGCGGCGAAATAGCCCATCGCCCGCCAGGCAATGGTCACGTGAAAGAACAGCACGGCGGTCCCGATGATCGCCCCGACCGAGACAGCCGAGGTCACCAGCGCGGAGCCGGACCGGCCGCCGAGATAGGCCCAGGCCGGCAGCGGGGTGCCGCGCAGGCGCTTGAGCACGCCTTCCTCCCGGGCCAGCACCATGCTGGTCACGGTCGTGACGTAACACGCATTGAGCAGGCTGAACGTGCTCATCGCCGGGGCGAGGAACTGGGCGTAGCGCAGGCCGCCCGGCAGGCTGGTCGCGGTCGGGGGCTTGATGACGTTGAGGCTGACGAGCAGCAGCAGGGGGATCACCAGGGTGATGAAGAACCCCAGCGGACTGCGCAGCAGGAGCAGCAGCTGATAGCGGACCTGCACCAGGGCGAGCACAGGGCCCGGCCGGGATCTGCGCGGGACATCAGCGGCCACGGCGGCCTCCGATGCTTTCCTGGCCGGTAATCCGCAGGTAGGCGTCTTCGAGAGAGGGCTGGAGCACGGTAAGCCCGTCCAGCTCCACGCCGTGATCGACCGCCCACCGGGTCAGGCTCAACAGCACCCTGGTGGGCTCGTCGGTGCGCATGGTGACCTCGCCGTCACGGGCCTCCGGCAGGTCCCAGGGGCCGGCCGGGAGCTCGGCGGCCGGCATCCCGGCCGGCAGCCGGAACCTGATCACCGTGCCCGCGATGTCGCGGCCGCCCAGCGCATCCGGGGTCGACTCCTCAACCAGGCGGCCGTGGCTCAGCACCGCGACCCGGTCGGCCAGGTGCTGCACCTCGTCGAGATAGTGCGAGGTGAGCAGGATCGTGGTGCCGGACCGGCGCAGGCCGGCGATCATGTCCCAGGCATCCCGGCGCGCGTTCGGGTCGAAGCCGGTCGTCGGCTCGTCGAGGAACAGCAGCTCCGGGTCGCCGATCAGGGCGAGCGCCAGGTCCAGCCGGCGCGACTGGCCGCCGGACAGCGTCCGGACCCTGGCCCGGCCCTTCCCGGCCAGGCCCACCTGCTCGATGGTCCCCGGCACGTCTCGCGGCCGGGCATAGAAGCTGGCGTAGAGCGCCACCGCCTCCCGCACCGTGAGCTCGGCGTCGATGCCCCCGGATTGCAGGACGATGCCGATGCGCTCGCGGAACTGGCGGCCGGCCGTGCCCGGATCGAACCCGAGCACCTGCACCAGGCCGGAGGAGCGCTTGCGGTGACCCTCGAGGATCTCCACGGTCGTCGTCTTCCCGGCACCGTTGGGCCCGAGGATCGCGTAGATCTCGCCCCGGCGGACCTGGAAGCTCAGGCCGTCGACCGCGCACAGCCGTCCGTAGTTCTTGCGCAGCCCTGCCACGACGATCGCTGGCGGCTGCGTGACGGGCACGCTCCCCATGCCCCGATCATCGGCAATCCGCGGCGACGGTTCCAGAGCCCTAGGTCCTCTTGCTGTCCCGGGCCGAACAGCCTGCCGGACGGTGACCTTGGCCCCTGCTGCCGCGGCGCCTCGGCCGGCTCACGGTGGAGGCAGCGAAACCGGCGTTCGCCAGACCGGGAAGTCCGGGTCGTTCCGGGCGGCGCGGGCGGCGCGGGCAGCGCGCAGAGGCGTCCTGCCCGGATGCCGGCGGAGGGAGGCGGCGATGACCCTCTTCAGTGACCGGGCTGACACCGGTCCGCGAGCGGCTCCGATGGCAGCGCCGGACGACCCCCAGGCTGGCCCCGCGGATGGCACTTCTGACCGCTCCCCGGACGGCGCTGCCGGGGAGATCCGCTCGCTGGCCCGCCCGCTGGCTTCCCCAGACGATCTTGCCCCGCTGATCGACCGGGTCAGCGCAGCCCGGCTGGTCTGCATCGGGGAGGCCTCGCACGGGACGCACGAGTACTACAGCTGGCGGGCGCAGCTCAGCCGGCGCCTGATCGAGGAACACGGTTTCACCTGGATCGGCGTGGAGGGCGACTGGCCCGACTGCTGGCGTATCAACCGCTGGGTACGCGGGCTCGCCGACCAGGACCTCGACGCTCGCGGCCTGCTCGCTCGCTTCGAGCGCTGGCCGACCTGGATGTGGGCCAACCAGGACGTCGCCGAGTTCCTGACCTGGCTGCGGGCGTACAACGTCGCCCGTCCGGCCCAGCAGCGCGCCGGTTTCTACGGCCTGGACGTCTACTCGCTGTGGGATTCCCTCTGGCAGGTGATGACCTGGCTGGAGGCGCACGCGCCCGATGCCATGCCGGCCGCGCTGCGCGCCTGGCGGTGCTTCCTCCCCTTCGGCGAGGACCCGCACAGGTATGCCAGGAGCACCCGGCTGATCCCCGCGTCCTGCGAGCCGGACGTGGTTGCCCTGCTGGTCGAGGTACGGCGCCGCACCCGCGACCGGACCGAGGACGCGTTCGACACCGCGCAGAACGCTGAGGTCGCCGCCAATGCCGAGCATTACTACCGCACCATGGTGCGCGGTGACCGGGAATCGTGGAACATCCGCGATCACCACATGGCCGACACGATCGACCGGATCGCCCATCACCTCGGGGCCCGGTCCAGGGGGCTGATCTGGGAGCACAACACCCACGTGGGCGACGCCCGCGGCACCGACATGGCGCGTCACGGCATGGTCAACGTCGGCCAGCTAGTCCGGGAACGGCATGCCGCCGGCGGCACCGCGCTGGTGGGCTTCGCCGGCCACCGCGGGTCGGTGCTCGCCGCCAGTTCCTGGGGCACGCCGGAGCAGGTCTTCCCGGTGCCCGAGGCCCGGCCCGGCAGCCACGAGGACCTGCTCCATCAGGTGCTGGGCCGGCCTGCCGTCCTGGTCTTCGGCGCCGACAGGTCCGGGCCCTGGCTGTCCGCACGGGCGGGGCACCGGGCGATCGGCGTGGTCTATGACCCGCAGCACGAAGCAGGGAATTACGTCCCGACGTGCATCGGCCAGCGCTACGACGCGCTGATCTGGCTGGAGCAGACCACCGCCCTGCGGCCGCTGCACCACGAGGGCCGCCCGCACGAGCCCGAGCTCGAGACCGAGCCCACCGGCTTCTGACCCCCGCACTGGCGCGGTCCGCGTCTCCGCGCGCTCCCCGGAGGCAGTTCCCGCAGGCGATTCGGAGGAAGATTAGCCAGTCTGAGCCAGGTACCAGAAAGCATCTGCTTCGATCACGAGCCAGCCAGGCCCGGACCTGAGGGTCATCACGGCGGCTCGCTAGCGGCGCGGGCGGGCGAGATCTGGGGCGGCGGATGCATAGGCGGCCGCGAAGCCTTGCCGCCAGCTGGGGTACTGCAGCGCCCACCCGAGTTCGCTCTTGGCCCTGGCGTTCGAGGCGCCGCGGGTCTGGGTTCCCATGCGTACCCCGTCTTCGCCCGCGACGAGCCGGGCGAGCCAGGCGGGGATGCGGCGGGGCGGCCCGGCACCGAGCGCCTCTGCGAGAACGGGCAGCCACTGGCGAAGGGGAGCGGGCTCGTCGTCCACGATGTTGTAGATGCCGTGTCCGTCGTGTTCGAGCGCGAGGACGGTCGCCGTCGCGGCGTCGTCGAGGTGGACGAACGACATGAAGCCCCCGCCGTTGCCGATGATCGGGAACAGGCGCTTGCGGACCGGCTTGAGTAGCTGGTCGCTGGCGCTGCCGGGCCGGTCTGAACGCCCGTTGCCGCGCCGGTCAAACGTCACGACCCGGCCGTGCCGGGCAAAGTACGGAATCTGGAACTTCCAGGACCGCGAGTGGACGATTCCCCACGTGGGGAAGAGCAAGATGGTCGGCTCGGCCGAACCGTACGCTTCGTAAAAGACCCGCACGCCGTCACGGTCCAGGAAGCCCTCGACGTCCGGGTAGCGCGCCCGCGTCTGCTCATCCAGCGTCCGCTCATCCACCGTCCGCTCACGCCGCGCGGCGCCCGGCAGGTCAGCCTGACCTGCGAGCGCCGCTGCCGGATGAGCTGTCGTGGTCACGGGCGAGCCTCGAACACCAGGTTGAACGGCGTCTCCGCGACGCGGCGGAAGCGGGTAAAGCCGCCAGCCTCGACGACGCCGGCGATCCTCGCTTCACCCGCCTGGGCGCCGAGCGCCAGCCCGACGTCCTGGGAGAGCGATGCCGGCGTGCACAGCAGCGTGGAGAACGCGTAGTACGCGCGGCCCACCGGGTTGAGGTTCTCCTCGACCCGGTCGCCGGCCTGCGGTTCCACGATCATCCAGGTGCCGTCGGACTTGAGAGTGCTGCGGACATGCCGCGCGGCCCCCACGGGGTCGCCCATGTCGTGCAGGCAGTCGAACATCGTCACGAGGTCGTAACCGGAGCCACTATAGGCCGCCGCCGAAGCTGCTTCGAAACGGACCCGCCCCGCCACGCCGGCCTCCTGTGCGTGGCGGCGAGCCGTCTCGATCGAGCCGTCGTGATAGTCGGAGCCGACGAAGGTGGAGTTGGGGTATGCCCGGGCCATCAGGATCGTGGACGCGCCGTGGCCGCAGCCCACGTCGGCGACAAGCGCTCCGCTTTCGAGCCTGGGCACCACTCCGTCGAGCGCGGGCAGCCATCCGGACGTCAGGTTCGCGTTGTAGCCGGGCCGGAAGAAGCGCTCGCATCCCTCGCGGACGTCGTGCACGTGCTCGTGCCAGCCATAGCCGGCGCCCGTGCGCGCCGCATCAACGATCTTCGGAGAGTCGAGCACCGATCCCAGGGCGATCTGGAAGAACCCGGGCAGGTACGCCGCGCTGTCCGCATCCGTGAGCGCCACGGCCTGCTCCGGCGGGAGCGTGTAGCGACTGCTGTCCGGGTCGTAGGCTACGTAGCCCCCGGCTGCCTGGGCGTTGAGCCACTCGCGTACATAGCGTTCAGCTGTCCCGGTGCGCTCGGCCAGCTCGGCAGGCGACAGCGGGCCGGCTCCGGCGAGCGCCCGGTACAGACCGAGCCGGTCGCCCATCACGACGAGCGCTGTGTTCAGGGTGGCGCCGACCTCGCTCACTGCGCGAAAGACGAACTCCTGGAGCTTGTCACCGTCGACGACGGCGGCCTGATCGATAGTTGTCATGACGTCCCCTCCTCGGGCATGGCTTTGGGCGAGCGTAGGTTCGCGAGCGCCGTCCTCGCTTCCGGGGGCCACCTAGTCCGGGATGCTCCTGTCCAGCGGCGTACCGGGTCCCTAGAATCGCGCCATGCTGCTGGGCCGTGATCTGGAGCGGCAACAGATCGAGCACGCTGTCGCGCAGGCCCGGTCGGGCACAAGCGCGACCCTCGCTCTGGTTGGCGAGCCCGGAATCGGCAAGACGACGCTGCTCAGCTATGCCGCCGAGCAGGCAGCCGGGATGCGGCAGCTGCGGGCGCGCGGCATCGAATCCGAGGCGCAGATCCCCTTTGGGTCGCTGCTTGAGCTGATCCGCCCTGCTTTGACGGTCTTTGAGAAGATCCCGCCGCCGCAGGCAGCCGCTCTTGAAGGCGCGCTGGCGCTGCGGCCGGGGGCAGCCCGCGACCGGTTTGCGGTCGGGGCCGCGACGCTCAGCCTGCTGGCCGCGTACGCCGAGCGGGCTCCGGTGACTGTGCTCATCGACGATGCGCAGTGGCTCGACGTGTCGAGCGCGCAGGCACTGCTGTTCGCGTTCCGCCGGCTGATAGCCGATCCCATTGCGGTTTTCATAGCGGCCCGCGAGGGCGAGCCGTCGCTACTGGACGGTGCCGACCTGCCGACCCTGCGGCTCAGCGGCCTGACCAGCGATGAGGCTGCCATGCTCGTGCCGCGGCTGCCTCCCGAGGCCGCTGAGCGGCTGCACAGCGCGACGGCGGGCAACCCGCTCGCGCTGCTCGAGCTCGCCTCGGACGAGCAGGACCTGGCGCTCGCGCCCGAAGGAGCTCCCGGTCCTCGTTTCCGCCCGGATCGCGCGAGCGTTCCTGCGCCAGACCGGCGCGCTCGACCGGCCGACCAGGCAGGCGCTGGTGCTGTGCGCGACCAGTGACACCGGCGACCTGCCGACACTCGAGCGGGCCGCAGCCCGGCTCGGGATCGACTTGTCGGCGCTCGCTGGGGCGGAAAGCGCGGGGCTGGTGACGCTGCATGCGGGCACGCTCGAATTCCGTCATCCGCTAGCTCGTTCGGCGATCTACGCCGATGCGCCCCCCAGCCAGCGCCGCGAGGCGCACCGAGCCCTTGCCGAAGCTCTGCCCGACCGGGATATCGACCGTCGCGCGTGGCATCTCGCGGCGGCGGCCGTTGGCACGGACGAGACGGCATCCGCGGCACTCGAGCAGGCAGGGGCTGGCGGTCTGAGCCGCAGTGCGTACGCGGCGGCGGGCTCGGCGTTCGAGCGGGCCGGGCGGCTCACCGCGAGCAGCGAACGGCGGGCGCGGCTCTTGCGTCAGTCGGCTGAGGCGGCGTGGCTGGCCGGCTTTACCGGCCGCGCCGTCGCCTTGCTCGAAGAAGCTCGCGCGGAAACCAGCGACCCAGTGACCCTCGTCTACATCGATGAGCTTTCCGGTCACATCGCGACACGCCGAGGTCCGGTCATGCGCGGCCACGCGATCCTGACATCCGCGGCCGAGAGAGCAGAGCCCGAGCGTGCCGTCGCGATGTTCGCCGAGGCCGCGTTGGCGTGCTTGTACGCGGGCAAGCCGGCCGAGATGCTAGCGGCAGCGAGGGGGGCCATCGACAGGCTGCCCGCTGCCCCTTCAGTGCGTGCCCGCTTCCTGGCTCATATGTCTGCCGGAATGGCGCAGATCCTCGGCGGTGACGCAGCTACCGGCGCCGAAGACGTTCAGAAGGCAGTCACGCTAGCAGAGGGCTCGGGCGAGCTGCGCGAAGATCCCCAGCTCATGCCGTGGCTTGCCCTCGGGCCGCTCTTCCTGCGGCAGACAGGGTCCGGGCGGCCGCTGCTTGAGCATGCACTGCGGACTGCCCGCGCGCGTGCCTCTGTCGGCGTGCTCCCGTTCGTGCTCAACCTGATTGCCCGTGATCAGGCTGCCACGGACAGCTGGGCTGTTGCCGGGGCAACCTACCAGGAGTCGATCAACCTGGCTCGCGAATGCGGGCAGCAGACGGAGCTGGCGATGGGCCTGGCAGGACTCTCCTGGCTGCATGCGCGCCGCGGGCGGGAACCCGAATGCCGAGCCTGCGCAGCCGAGGCGCTCAGCCTTTGCCGTGAGCTTGGGATGGGGCTACTGGAGATCTGGGCGACAGTGGCGCTCGGCGAGCTTGAGCTTGGGCTCGGGGACGCGGCACGTGCGGCCGAGCACTTCGAGCATCAGATGCAGCTAATGCGTGATCTTGAGATCACTGACGCCGACGTGTCGCCGGCAGCCGAGCTTGCCGTCGCCTACGCCCGGCTCGGCCATGACGACGAGGCGCGTCAGGTCGTCGCCGACTTCGCAGCCGCGGCGAGCGCCAAGGGACAGCCGTGGTCGCGTGCCCGCGCGCTCCGATGTCAGGGACTGATTGCCGCCGACGCCGACTTTGCCGCGTATTTCGAGGAGGCGCTGCGACTGCACGAGCTGACACCTGATGCGTTCGAGACCGCTCGCACCCAGCTGGCATACGGCGAGCGGCTGCGGCGAGCCCGGAACCGGGTTCTCGCCCGCGACCAGCTGCGCGCGGCGGCGGACACCTTCGAGCGCCTCGACGCCGGCCCGTGGGCCGACCGAGCTCGCGCCGAGCTTGCCGCGACGGGCGAGACACGCCGACGACGAAACCCAAGCACGATCGGCGAGCTGACACCCCAGGAACTCCAGATTGCGCTGCTCCTCACTGCTGGACGGACTACACGGGAAGCCGCTGCCGCGCTCTTCCTCAGCCCGAAGACCATCGAATACCACTTGCGCCACGTGTATCAAAAGCTCGAGGTTCATTCGCGGAACGAGCTGGCGCAGACGCTGGCCGCGCAAACGCTGGCCGCGAATACCCCCCAGGGGAGCCAAGCGGGATAGCGCCAGCCAGCCCGGGATCCGGCAAGAAGGTGATTTCCGCACGGCCGGCCTGCGGGTGCAGCTGAACCAAGTGGAGGTCGTAGCTGACGCCGCGGGCGTTGCCCTGGAGACCGACCTGGCGCGGCCATCTAGAAGACCTCCTCTTCGAAGACACCGACCATGAGCTGCTGTACGACCCTGCGTACGACGGCATCGAAGATGATCCGGCAAGTCAGCCGCCCAGGATGGCTCCCATGCGCTTCGAAGGCTGGTTCAAGCCATTCAACAACGAGCGGACAATGCCGCCCTACGCACTGCCGCGAGCATCGCCAGCCGGCCATCAAGCGCTATAGCTGGATGTCGCCACTAGCTGAGCTAAGGTCTCATTTTCGGGTCAGAACCGAGGTCCTGGAGCAGGGAGTCAAGAGTGAGTTCCTCCTCGATGCGGAGGTTGCGGTGCCGCATGGCGGCGGCGAGTTCCAGGTCCCACGGCGTCGAGGCCGGCTCGCCGACGAGCCCGACGAGCGGCGCGAGTGGATGCACCGCCGACACCGCGGCTTGGTAGGCCGCGTGGTCATACCGCCATGGCCGCCAGTACACCCGGTGACGCACCGCGCCGGCGATCCGGACGCCGCCCCAGTCGAAGTCGCCGTGGTAGCCGAACTCCGCGCCGCCGGCCGCGAGGAGTTCCAGCAGCCGCCACCCGGCGGCAGAGGGCTGTCCGCCGACGCAAACCAGCGGCTGGCACCGGGCACCCAGTTCGTCGGCGGCGGCCGCGACCACCACCGGGTTCTCGCATATCCGCACCCGGACGGCGCGCAGGGGCTCGTCATGGCAGCGGAGCTGACGGAGCGTGAGCACCGTCGGCTGCCCCGCCTCGCGGCACAACGCCAGCGCCCTGCCCAGGGCCGTGCGCGTGTCGCCGGGCAGGCCGAGGCAGAGCGCCAGTGACGATAGCTCGTCGAGGTGAACTCCGACGGCGGTCCAGGCGGCCCGGCGGGAGTCAGCGGTTCCCTCTGCCGCGAACGGCAAGCCGCCCAGCGCACGGACCGCCGACAGCACCAGCGTGCCGACCGGGCGTGCGTCGTCCAGGGCGTGGGCATCGCCGCAGCATTCGGCGGCAAGCCGACCGATGGGCACGCCGCGCGAGGGTAGCCGGCGGAGCACCGCCGCCACCTGGGCGAGGAGCAGCCGCGCCTGATCAGGTTCGGGGGCGAGACGGCGCACCACGCCTGTCGCGTCCAGCCACCCCCGCCACCGCGCCAGCTCGTCACGGCCATCGGTGGCGGCGTCCAGTGACGCGAACGCGGCATCCCAGGCGGCCGCCAGCTCTGCCCGTTCGCGGTTGCGATCCCGGAGCGGACCGGTCAGGCGCGTTACCGCCTCGGCCAGCCCTCCTGGCGCGGCATCGCTGTCTCGCAGGATGCGGTCGACCTCTGTCAGCGACACCGACAGTGACGCCCCGGAACCGGCCGCTCTTCCGGTCAGCCGCTCAACAGCGCGCCGTTGCTCCGAGGTGGCGGCGGGCAAGGTAACCGAACCGGTGAGGGGACGTCCGGCTTCCAGCCGATCTCGTGCCCGCCGCACCAGCCAGGCGACTGGCTCGCCGCCGAGCAGGCGGCGCAGCTTGGCGTCGGCATCGGTCACACCGCCGCCTGCTGCGCCCGGCGGCGTTCCCGCCCGTCCCACCGCCAAGGCGTGACCAGGACCGCGTCGAGACCGTCCTGCCGCGCAAGCTGGCAGATGGCGAGACCAGGGACCTGTGGGTAGCAACCCCACTCCCGCTCGCTGGTCATGACCACGTCCATGTCGAACGTGGCGAGCAGCCCGAGGCACTTCGCGCGGGAGTCGTCATCGACTCCGGCGAAGGCCTCGTCCAGCGCGATGAGCCGCGGCGCATAAGGGTTGTCCGCCGACTTGTAGTGGGAAGAGGCCGCGGCGAATAGCGGAACGGAGGCGACCAGCGCCCGCTCGCCGCCGGACGCCGGGCCGGTGGCGGGCCGCCACTGTCCGTCCTGCAGGCGCTGGATCACGAACTCGTGCCACTTCCGGTAGTCCAGTGCGGCGGTCAGCGCCTCGGTCCATCCGGCGGCCGGGTTGTCCGCGTGCTCAGCGGCGATGCGCTGCTGCAGGAAGGCCCCCACCGCGGCGCGCGCGTCAGAGGACCACGCGTCGATCGTCTGCCGGAGCTTGTGCCTGATCTTGTCGAGTCCGTCCGGCGCGTCCCGTGCCTGCTGCCAGATCAGCCGCAGCTTCATCCCAGTTGACGTTGGCCGGGATTCTAGCTCGTCGTTCATCTGCCTGACCTCGGCCTCCGCTGACGCGATCAGCTCATGCAGCGTCCCTGCCACCTCGTTGAGCAGGTGGTTTTCCAGGATCTCCCGTTCCCTGGCGGACAGCAGCCGCGCCCGCTGCTCCGCTTCCTCGCCGAGCGCCGCGGCCAGCCCCGGGATGTCGTGACTACGGCCCTGGAAAACGACGTTGACCACGATGACGCCCTCGCGCAGCGTCAGCCCGGCCGAATGCCCATGCCGGGCCATGGCGTCGGCGAGCAACTTGTGTTCCTCGGTGACCCGCTTCTGGATCCGGTCCCACGGGCCGTCCGCCTCGTCCACGGACTCCAGCCCGGCATTCACAGCGCGGGCCAGCAGCACGGCCGGCGTCGACGCCCACGGCTGAGCGACATCAGGAACCTCCAGCGAGGGCAGCGCGACGCGCAGAAGCCCGGTGGCCGCGAAATACTGGAACTCCGCGACTGCGGCGTCGCGTGTCCGCGTCGCCTCCTCGATCTCCGCGCGCAGCCTTTCCCGCGCGCCCTCGGCCTTGCCTCGATCGCCTAGCGCCCGCTGCTCGACGGCACGCGCGGCCTTCTCGGCGGCGTTCCGCCGTTCCAGGTCCCGCCGGACTTCTTCAAGCTGCCGGTACAGCTCCTCCACCGCCGCCCCGGCGGTCTCCCGAAGCGCCTCGTGCATTGCCTGAGCGGCCGACGCCTCCTCCCGCGCCGTCGCCGCTGCTTCGGTCGCCTCTGCCAGGCGCCCGCGGCTTTCGCCCAGTTCCGCCAAGGCCTCGTCCGCGGCCTGGGCTGCTCCTTGCGATCCCTCGGCGGCCGGCCATAGGCCGGCTAGCGCCAGCCGGTACGCGTCCACCCCGGCCTTGACGTTGGCGAGCTCGCCAGGCTCGGTGGGCAGGCCGACGTCTTCGGCGAACTCATCGGCGCGCACGACGGCGGCGTCCAGCTCCTCCTGCCGCTGCCCGCAAACGGTGACAGCGCGAGCATGCTGCTCTCGCAGTTCGCCGCGCCGCCGACGTTCGGCGGCGGCCACGGTGTGGGCCTCGCGTACCGGGGCGTCCGGCGGCACCGCGCGATGTTCGTCCGCGAGCTGCTCCCGCCGCACGCCCACATCGGCCAGCGCCGCGTCGAGGTTGCCGATCGCAGTCCGCTCCTGCTCCAGCTCCTCGGAGAGCCGCGCGATCCGAGCGCGCCGCGCCGCCTCACGCGCCCCCTCGCCGATGTGGCCGGCGCTGCCCTTTCGCCAGGCGCCGCCGAGCACGCCGTTGGCCCAGCGGCCATCCGTGGATACCCACGTCCCACCCGTACCACCAAGCCGTATAGCGGACAGGATAGCGCGGACAGTCTCATATGACAGCACCCCCGCCTGGGGATCGGCGGGGTCGATCGCCGGAACCAGGACGCTCGCGCATGATGGGCCGGGCACGGGCGCTAGCCCGGACACCACGGTCACGTCGCCGTCGACCAGGTTGCCGTCGGGGGTGACCCACGCGTCCAGTATCCCTGCCGCCTCCAGCGCGGCCTCGAGTCCCGCGCGATGCTCCCCCGGCACGTCCGGCGCGAAATCGGTCACCTTCCACAGCGGCGCGCCCGGACGGTCATCCCGGACGCCCGGCGCCCTCGTGTGCGGAACCGGCGGGGCGTCGTGACCGCCCGCTCGCAGCCGATCGATCTCGCCCTCGACTTCGTCCGCGTGCTCGGCGTGAGCGGCACGACGGGCCGACAGTCGCGCCTCGAGGCGACCTAGCTCGGCACCCGCCGCCCGTGCCGCGTCGTCTACGGCCGCGACTGCCGGGTTAGCGCCGTCCCCGGTCGCCGCCCACGCTTCAAGGGAGTCAATCAGTTCGTCGGAATCAACGACCCTAAGCACGGTCAGCCCGTCGAGGTAGGACCGGTAGGCGGTGCGAAGTTTCGCGGCTCGTTCTGTCGCTTCCTGCTCGGCGGCGGCGAGTCGTTCTGCTGCAGCCTGTACCTCCGTGGCGAGCCGCTCCTCCTCGGCGCGCGCCGCTTGCAAGATCCTCCGCCGGCCCTCGGTCTCGGCGAGTAGCCCCTGAAGCTGCCCAACAGCCCGTGCCTGACGGTCGGCGACCTCCTGCGTCTCCCGGCGGGCGCGCGGCAGGTCCGACTCCCAGACGTCGGCGGCCACACGGTGACCCTGCGTGCATCGGGCCGTGGCCGCCGCTTCCTCGGCCTGGCGCTGCGCGGCGTCCAGCGCGTTCCGCGCTGATTGGGCCCGCCGTGCGGCCTCATCGGCCCGCACCAAACGTTTCTGCACCTCGGCGGCCAGCCGGTCGCGGTCCTGCTCCCTGATGCGTGCCGTTTCGTCCCGCCGCCGCGCCTCGCCTCGCATCTGCTCGAGCCGCTCTGCGTCCCGCATCGCGGGGTCCTGCTGCAGTGCCTCGCGTCGAGCCACCAGCTGGGTCCGCCGCTGCTCGAGCTCGTCCACTTCACGCCGCGCCGTCGCCAGCGACTCATCCGCGGCCGCGAAAGCCTCCTCGGCCGCAGACAGATCCCGGCCGAGCTGCTCGTACCGGCTCTGCGCCTGCCTCGGTCGCGCGGCCCTGCGCTTGGCCGCGACCATCGCGTACCTGCTGTAATAGCGCAGGAAGTCATTGGCGGCCTGGCGCGCCTCTTCAAGCGCTCGCAGCGCGTCGCGTTCCTCGTCCAGACCGCGGAACGCCTCGGCCACCGTCGTCAGCAGGCCCGGGCTGAGCGGGGGCAGCGACTCGGTGAGCGCGCGGGACAGCAGCTTCTCGTCGGGCTTCTTGGACAGCTGCGGCTGCCGGAGCTGGATCAGCAGATTGATCAGCGCCTCGTATCGATGCTCCCCGAGCCCGAACAGCGCTTCGTCCACCGCACGCCGGTAATCGGCGGCCCGGTCGTACACCAGCCCGTGTCCGTCGATCTCGTCGCGCAGCTTCTCCCTGGTGAGCGGAACCCGGCTAGCCGGCAGCAGATGGAGGTGCTCGCCGACGCGCTGTGTCGTGACGAAGAACCAGTGGCGCGCGATGCCGCGCCCGGCGACTGCCTTCAGGCCGCAGCCGACGGTGCGGAACTGGATGGTCCCGTCGGCAGCGCGGCGGCCGAACTCGAGCCAGGTGTACCCGAGGCGTTCCGGATTAGGATGCTTGCCGCCGAGCAGCAGGTTCCACTCCATCTTCTTCTGCCGGTCGCCATCCGGCTCCACCCGGTGCGGCGCGAGCTCTCCGTCCAGCAGGAACGGCAGCGTCAGGGCGAGCACCTTGGACTTGCCGGTTCCGTTATTGCCGCGCAGCAGCAGCCGGCCATCGTGAAACCAGAACTCCTCGGCGTCGTAGTAGAACATGTCGACCAGGCCGGCACGCAGCGGCTTCCACCGCTCAGAACAGGGGACTGGCAGCATCAGGTGTCGCCTTCCTCATCTCACGTATGGTCGGCTCGTCCAGGGCGAAGCGCGCGATCGCCAGCCGGCTACGAACCATGTAGCCGTCCACCTCCACCAGGCGGAGTGCCGATAGCTTCTCCAGCGCGGTCGCGAGCAGCTCCGTTTCCGCGCCTGGCTCGGTCACGCCCTTGCGCCAGTACGAGACGTGCTCGGCGGCCGCCCGCCGGACAAAAGCGTGCAGTTCGTCTAGCATGGCCTGCTCCCGGCGAGCGAGATACTCCGCGACAAGCAGCGTGACATGCCCGTCGGTCCGCTGCTCTGGCATCCGCACGTCGGTCAGCTCGTCCTCCGGGTCCAGCATGGCGATTCCCTCGGCGCGCATCTCCGGGATCAGTCCGGAGGCGTCGGCGATCCGCCGGGTGATCGCGTGCCGCTGCGACAGCAGGTAAGCGCGTTCGTCCTCCTCGAGCTCGTCGTAGTACACGACCGTGTCCTCCAGCAGCCGACGGGTGAGCCGCCTGCGCAGCGCCTGGTTGCGCAGTTCGTCGCTCTCGGCGACCGGCTCCGCGGTCAGCTCCGCGAGCCGCTCTTCGAACCGTGAAGCCGTCACGGTGGACGGCCCGCGGGTGCCGGACAGCAGCACGCCCAGCACCTGCCTACGCACGTCGTACAGCACGTCGGTCCCAGCCGACAGGTAGGCGTCCTCATCCCCCGCGACCCGGCCCAGCACTCCCCAGCCGAGCAGCAGCCGGACCACCGCAACGAGGTCGGACCGGTCCGCACGGCTGTCCAGGGTCAGCGTGAACCCGCGTCCGGCCAGCTCTGGTTCGGCGGCAGCCGTGAGCACGTCATCGGCGAGGCCGCCGAGGGTGATCTGCGCGTCGGCGCGGGCGAGCGCCGACAGTGCCAGGCACAAGGTGACGTACCTGCGCCGACCGAACGGCTCCTTGTTGCGCCCGCGCGCGGGGTGAGACGCGTCGGTCAGCAGCACGGCGGTCTTGAACAGCCGGGCCGTCTCCGAGTCCGCGATCAAACGCCATCCGGTCTCGCGGTTCAGCCATTGGCGCAGCTCGGTCAGATGCCGCCGGACCAGGGCCAGCATCTCGCTGTCGGTGTCGGCGATCAGCAACGGCTTGGCCAGCAGGGCGCGGAGCGCGGTCCTGCGTTGCGCCTGTTCCTCGGCTGGGATCATGTCGCCGTCAGATCCGTGATCTCGATGACGTGCTCCGGACCGGTGAGCACGCCGTCGGTGGTGCGGACCGTGGCAGTTCCACCGTCGGGGACCAGCGAGAGTCGCACCTCCAGCGTGCCGTCGTTCGTCACGGTCTTCACCTCCGTGTCACCTGGCTTGCGAGCCGCCAGCGCGTCGCCGAGAAGCGCCAGGAATAGCCGGAACGCCTGGGGGTCGAGCGCATCCAGGTCGGACAGCAGCGTCGGCCCAGCGGTGCCGAGGCGCCGCCGCGCCGCAGCGGTCTCGGCCGCCTCGCGTTCTGCCTGCCTGCGCAGGAACTCCCGCTCAGCCGACCTGTCAAGCACCTGGTTGGGCTTGCCGCGCCGCTCGTAGGCACCGGTCTTCCTGAGCTGCGGGGAGATGTGGATGGGTGGCGCGTCTCGCCATGCCGTTCCGTGTGGAAGGTCGTGCCAGGCGTCGGCGGTTTCGCCGGTAACGGACAGGTGCCGTGCGGGGCACAGGCCGAACGCGGCCCGCCACAAGCGGTGGGCAGCCTCGTCGTCCCGCGCCTCGGCGAACCACCGGGCGAGCACCCGGAAGTCCGCGGAGCGATCCGACCGCCCCGAGCGCCGCTCGTTGAGCAGGCCTACCGCGTCAATGAGCTGTTTGATCGCGGTCACGGCAGCCTGGCGCAGCAGCCTGGCCTGGGACGGGCGCCCGGCGTCCCGCGACGTGAACCAGTCGTCCAGCCCGCGCCACCGGTTACGCCACGCCTCGAGCGCCTGTTTTCCCGCCCTGGCCAGGGATTCGGCAGCGTCCGGGCCCTCGGGCACCGCGTCGGCCGCCTCCCGTCGCGCGGCCAGTTCCAGCAGCCGCTCGTGACCGGCGGCCTCCAGGTCACCAAGCAGTACCGCGATCTGGGCACCGGAGTTGGCGAGGTCGGTGATGAACCTGTTGATGTAGTCGATCAGTCGTTCCTTGTACGCCAGGAACCCGTCGACGTCCCCGTCGGAGAAGTCGATCGCGCGCCGCAACGCAGACATGAACGCCTGCGCGTTGTCAGCCAGGGAAGAGAACCGCTCCGCCACGGACAGCAGCAGCAGATGGACCTTGGCCGGGTCGGGATCGTCGCCCGCGGCGAGGACTTGCAGCGACCGCAGCCGGTCGGCGATGTCGGCCAAGGCCACCGACTGCAGCTGGCCGCGCCGGCCGATGGCCTCCTCGTAGAACGAGATCGCCTGCTCAGCGGCTTGCCCGGCTGCGGTGAGCTGATACAAGGAACGCTTGCGGTGGAAGTCCTCCACCGTGGTGACGCGGCTGGTGTCGACGTCCGCGCGCAGATTCCCCCACGCCACGAGCTGCTCAAGGGCCTGAGTCAACTGCTCGTCGGCGTCGGTCCGGAGATCGGCCGCAACGTCTTCCGGCCGCAGGTGCACGATGAAGCGCTCCTTCGCCCGCGCGAAGGTCCGCAGCACGCTCCGGTAAAGGGCAGCGTTCGGGACGCTCAGATGCGTGAACGGTTGCAGCTCGCCCTGGCCACGCACCCACTGAGGGGCTCCGCTAATCACCACTAAATACTGCGGCAGGCTACCGACAGAATGTACGCAACTCGCCGCCCAACCCCGTCCTGCCGCAGGCGCATCCCAAGATCAAAGTCCAACATTAGTCGGTCACCGCTTGCCTCATCTGTGCCTGTGAGGAGGTCCAGCAGCACGTCCTGGGAGGGAAGCCAAGTTGATCGGCGAGTGTGCAGCGGGCGCTAGACCAGAACTCTGCTTCAGCCTGATCGTCGCACGCGACGGCGGTATAACCGCCGCGCCACGCCGGCGGTTATACCGCCATGGGCTCGCGCATGATCGGATGCAATCCGTGGAAACCCCGCCCGAGGCAGCAAGGCACATCCCCATGAAACAGGAAAGGGCGCGCCGCGAAACGCCGCCGCGGCCGCGCCCGGAGTCCCGGCAGCGCACTGCCCTGGTTACTGTCCGCGCAAACGTGCCTTGAGCTGGTATGTCGCGGAATCAGGCCGTTCCGCGGTAGCCGCTCAACCACCACTCAGCCAAACGGATCAGGCCAATCCCGCCCGGGGCCGTCCGGCCTGACCGGTATCGTGCGGTGCTGTGCTGGATGGCGAGGCGGTATTCATCCCGGACGTGATCCCCCGGCGTGGCATGTTCGCGTTCTGGGGCACGGGCTCGGGGCCGGACAAGGTGGAACTTGTCTTCGCTGGCGGCAGGTACGGAATCCGCAAGCAGCTGGTCTCGGCGGATCTGGTCCCGGTGGCTGATGCCCTGCCCATGCTGCTGGCCGTTAATCCGGAGACGGCCAGCCGGCCTGATGCGCCGGTGCGGCGGTCCGTCAGCGTGTGGTCGGCGGCCGCGATCGCCGGGGTCGGCTTAGTCGCCCGCGGGCGACTGCTGCCCACTGTCACCGCGGGCGGCGCGGACGCCTGGCGGGCCGGGCCGCTGGACCCGGCCGATCTTGCCTGGCTGGCTGAGCTTGCTGCCGCGTTCCCAGCGGCGGCGCATGCTCTCGCGGTCCCGGGTTCGCGCCCGATGCGGCTGCGCTCGCCGGAGTCGCTGATCCGCGGGTTGTGGGATGCGATCGCGGACACGCTGGTCCGCAGCGCGGCAGCGCCTCGCACGGTCCGGTCACCTGCGTTCGCCGGGGCCGGGCCGACTCCGGTCACCGATCTGGCGGAGTGGCTGGCCGATACCACCGATGGCCTGTCCGCAGGCGCACGCCTGGGCCTTCGGGTCGAGGCCGTCCCGCCATCACCGCAGCTCGCGGACGAATGGGAAGACGGGGATGCCGGAGGTCCTGCCGTCGGCACCGCGGGGCCCGGCGCGCGCGAGCCTGATGAGGTGGTACCGGCGTTCCGCATGGTTCTGCAGTTGCGCAGCGCCGCGGACCCGAGCCTGATCGTGGACGCTGCCGCGTTGTGGGATCAGCCGGAGCGCGTGCTGGCGCGGTTCGGCACGCAGGCGGACACCGACCTGCTGCTGGCGCTGCGGCGCGGCGCCGCGGTGTGGCCGCCGCTGGCCCCGCTGCTGGAGCAGGCCAGCCCCGCAGCGCTGGAACTGGACGATGACGCGGTGGCCAGCCTGCTCGGGCCCGCGGCCGAGGAACTGGCGGGGGCCGGCATCGAGGTGCTGTGGCCCGCCAGCCTCGGCGACGGGCTCACGCTGCAGGCAGTCCCCACGCCGGCCCCCGAGCGGCTGACCGAGGCCGGGTTCAGCCTGGACGCGCTGCTGGAGTTCCGCTGGCAGCTCACCCTCGGCGGGGAACTGCTGGATCCGGACGAGGTCGCGGAACTTGCGGAGGCGAAACGGCCGCTGATCCGGCTGCGCGGCCGGTGGGTGACCCTTGACCCGGTGCTGCTGGCCAAGCTGCGGCGGCCGCCGCGCACCCGGATGCGCGCGATGGAGGCGCTGGGCGCTGTGCTGGCGGGCAGCGCCGAGATCGATGGCGAGACGGTCACCGTCGTCGCTGACGGCCCGCTCGCCGATTTCGCCGGCCAGCTGGCCCGGATGGCGGCGACACCACCTGAACTGGCGCCGCCGCCGGGCCTGGAGGCGACACTCCGCCCATACCAGCAGCGGGGAGTGGCCTGGCTGGCAGCCATGTGTGACGCCGGGTTGGGTGGCTGCCTGGCCGACGACATGGGGCTCGGCAAGACGATCCAGGTGATCGCGCTGCACCTGCACCGGCGGGCAGCGAAGGCGGGGCCGACGCTGGTGGTGTGCCCGGCCTCACTGCTGGGCACCTGGGAGCGGGAGGTGCGCCGGTTCGCGCCGGACGTCCCGGTCCGCCGCTACCACGGCGGCGGACGGCACCTGAGGGACGTGGCCACCGATGAGATCGTCCTGGTGACCTATGGCGTAGTGCTGCGCGACTCGGCAGAGCTGGCCGGGATCAGCTGGGGCCTGGTGGCCGCCGACGAGGCCCAGCACGCCAAGAACCCGCTCGCGCGCACCGCCCGGGAACTGCGTGCCCTGCCCGCGCCCGCCCGGATCGCGCTGACTGGCACGCCGGTGGAGAACCGGCTGTCGGAGCTGTGGTCGATCCTGGACTGGACCACGCCGGGGCTGCTCGGGCAGCTGGAGTCCTTCACCCGCCGGGTGGCAGTCCCGGTGGAGAGATACCGCGACGCGGAGGCGACCGCCCGGTTCGCCGCGCTGGTGCGGCCGTTCCTGCTGCGGCGCAAGAAATCCGACCCGGGTATCGCGCCCGAGCTGCCACCCAAGACGGAGACGGACCGGATCGTGCCGCTGACCGCCGAGCAGGTCACGCTGTATGAGGCGGTGGTCCGCGAGACCATGGAAGCGATCGAGAACAGCGAGGGGATCGAGCGGGCCGGGCTGGTATTCAAGCTGCTGACCGCGCTCAAGCAGATATGCAATCACCCGGCGCAGTACCTGAAGCAGCCCGGGCCGCTGGCGGGTCGTTCCGGCAAGCTGGCCGCTTTCGACGAGCTGGCCGACGTGATCCTGGCCGGCGGTGAGTCGATGCTGGTGTTCTCCCAGTACACGCAGATGGCGACACTGCTGCAGCAGCATCTGGACGGCCGCGGTATCCGGTCGCTGTTCCTGCACGGCGCCGTCCCGGTGCACCGCCGCGAGGAGATGGTGGAGCAGTTCCAGGCTGGTCACGCGCCGGTGTTCCTGCTGTCGCTGAAGGCGGGCGGCACCGGCCTGACCCTCACCCGCGCCACTCATGTGCTGCACTACGACCGCTGGTGGAACCCGGCAGTCGAGGACCAGGCAACCGACCGCGCCTACCGGATCGGTCAGGACCGCCCGGTCCAGGTGCACCGGCTGATCACCGAGGGAACGCTTGAGGACCGCATCGCATCCCTTCTCGATAGCAAACGCGAACTGGCGGACGCTGTCGTCGGCTCCGGGGAGGGCTGGATCGCGGAACTGTCCGACGACGAGCTCGCCGGGCTGGTGTCGCTGCGGGCGGCGTCATGACCGCCGCGGGCGGCACGCCGCCCGGGCAGGGTCACACCTGGTGGGGCCGGGCCTGGGTGGACGCACTGGAGCAGCGGGCCCAGCTGGACCCCAACCGGCTGCCCCGCGGCCGGGACTACGCCCGGGAAGGGGCGGTCGGCGAGCTTGTCCTCGCCCCGGGGGAGGCGCGGGCCCGGGTCCAGGGGCGCCGGGTGAGCCCGTATGACGTCCGGGTCCGGGTCCGGCGGTTCACCGACGTTGAGTGGGACCAGGTGCTGGACGCGATCTCCGCTCAGCTCGGCCGTGCTGCCGCGATGCTGGACGGTGACCTGCCGCCTCAGGTCGCCGGGGACGTCGCCGCGGCTGGCCTGGACCTGCTGCCTGGCGCGGGCGAGGTGGGACCCCGCTGCACCTGCCCCGACGACGCCGACCCGTGCAAGCATTCGGCGGCGGTCTGCTACCTGGTCGCGGACGCGCTGGACGCGGACCCGTTCACGGTCCTGCTGCTGCGCGGACGGACCCGGGGCGAGGTACTCGCCGGGCTGCGGGCCCGCCGCCGCGGCCTGGCTGCCACCCAGCCCGCCGCCTCAGGCCAAGGCGGCGCCCCGGGCGTGGCCTGGGCACTAGATGGCGGAGCCGCAGGCGGAACTCCGGATGGGGCCAGCCATGCGCCCGCTGACCCGGGCGTGGATGCGCGGGACGCCCTGCTCTCCGGAGCCGCACCAGGCCCGGTCCCCGTGCCGCCGCTGCCGGCCGCCCGGCCCGGGCATCCGGCGGCGCTCCCGATGGACCCGCCCGCCTGGCGCGCCGGGCTCCGTGATGACCTGCTGTCGCTCGCCGCGGATGCGGCGCGGCGAGCCTGGGAACTCGCCGTCGGCCTCACCCCCGACGCTGGGTTGTCCCTCGACCAGGACCGCGACCTGGCTCGCCGGGCCGAAAATGCACTAGGCACCCCGGCCTTCGCCGCGCTGGCCGCAAACAGCGACACCAGCGGGCAGGAACTGACCCGCCAGGCGCTGGCCTGGCGCTACGGCGCCGCGTCCGGCCTCGAGGTACTGCGCAACGAGTGGGATCCCGGCACGGAAGCAGCCGGCGCCGCGGAACTGATGAAGGCAGCGCGCACGGCCTTGCGTGACGCCGCCGGGGCGCCGACCAGAATCACCCGCAACCGCGTCACCGCAGGACGGCTGCAGTTGCGGCTCGGACGTGATCTCCTCTGGTACCCCTACGCGCGCTCCGCCGGCGAGTGGGAGCCGGCCGGGCCACCGCAGCCCGAGCCCGCCCGCGCCACCGAGACCCTGTAGCTCTGCACGCAACTAGCGAACCCACGACATTCCCGGCTGCCCATGATGTTTCCCCGGTTGCTACGCTCAGCGGTTGCCACCTTGCAGCGCATTAGAGCTACGTTGCGGTACAGTGTTTCCCGGGAAGCACGCAGGAGGTCACCGTGGCCACAAGCACATCGTTTCGCATGAGCGACACCGCCAAGACCCGGCTGGCGTCACGCGCCGCTCGCGAGGGCATGACCGCCACCGCGCTGCTTGACCAGCTCATCGTTGAGGGCATCGATCAGCTCGACTACCCAGGAATCATCTTCCGGGGCCCAGCGCACGACCGCCGCGCCGCACTCGCCGCCGGTCCCGACGTCTGGGAGGTCATCGCCCGCCTTCAGGACCTCGACGGCACCGAGGAACAGCGGATCAGCCTGCTGAACGCCGAGTCGGATCTGCATCCCCGGCTCATCCGCATCGCAGTCGACTACGCCGCGGAACACCCAGACGAGGTCCGAGAGCGGATCGACCGGAACCGGGCTATGACGCAGCGAAGCCGCAAGACGTTGCAGCAGCGTGAGGCACTGCTGGCGTGACCGCCTTCCTGATCGACGAGATGTTCCCGGCGGCTGTGGCCCTGCTCCTGCGCGAGACATACGGTCACGACGCGGTTCACGTCGCCGAGATCGGTCTCCGCGCGGCCGACGATGCCCAAGTGGCGGCAGCCGCCCGGGCGCAGGGCCGGGCTGTCGTCACCGAGAATGTCGCGGATTTCGCGGCCGAACGCGACGTGGTACTCGTGTTCGTGCACAAGAAGAACTTGCCCGCCGGAGGCGGGCAGGCCGCCGCACTCGCAAAGTCCCTTGACCACTGGGCGCAGGATCACCCGGAGCCGTACCTCGGACCGCACTGGCCGCCCGTGTAAAGGGGACCGCTGCGGCAGCGTTCAATTGGAGTCCCCTGGCTCGTCCAAGGGCTGGCTGAGCGAGCACCGACCCGGACCGCGGGGAGCGCAGCGATCGGGAAGCGGAGGGGACTGGCTCACTTCGGGCAAGGCGAGCGCCGCATTGGTGCGAAAGACCCTTCTCAACGGGACTCTCGGCCCTGCTGCGGGCAGAGCGCCTGCTTTATTCCGGGCTGTATCACGCCCGGGACTGAGCGATTTCAGCTTCGAGGGAGGCGTGCGGTGACGACCCCTTCCGTGCGGAAGCAATGGTTTGCCCCAGAGGGCGCCGCTATTACGTCGATGGACTTCGTCCGCGGAGTTGGTCATGACTGGCTCGCTGTGGCCGACCAGGGCGGGGGGCTACACCTGATCGAGGTGTATAGCGACAAGGAGGTGACGCTGAGCCCCAGTATGGAGGCATACGGCCTTGCCTATGTACCGCGGAGAACCCATCCACCAGGCCTTGCCGCTGTCGGTCAGCGGATTCTCGCCTTTGATCTGACCCGATTACTCGCGGATTCGGGTCTGAGTGGTGAATGTGATCTGAGTGGTGAATGTGATCTGAGTGGTGAATGGCTCTTTCCCCCGGCCGAGCTTCCCGGCCACACTACCGCGCTCGCAGTGACGGCGCTGGTTGACAACGATTTGACGGTCATCGCTGTCGGCGGCAAGGACAGGGACCGGACCGCGGACGTGTACCTGTACCGCGGGGACACAGGAGAGCTATTGCGTCACCTGGAAGACAGGGGCAATGGGGCAGTGCGCGCAATCGAGGCTCTCCGCCTGGAGCGGTACTTGGTGGTCGCGCACGATGGCGGCATCAGCACCTGGGACATCAGCAATTGCGTGGAGCAGGAACCCTGTCGGCTGCGTACGTTCGGGCGGGGAGACACCCGGGCCATGTCGGTCTTCTACGATCCGCAGGGACGACCCCTAGTCGCCACCGCCTCAACGCACGGCATCGAGATCTGGGACCCGGGCCTGGAGGGGGCCGAACACCCGCTGAGCGGCTTCGCCCGGGACCTCAACGCAACCGCGATCGCCGCGGTAGCGTCCGAGCGTCCCGACCCGCAGCTCGCAGTCGCCCATGACCGCTCGGTGTCGCTTTGGAGCACGACCACAGAGGAGCGCGAGGGCGAGCTTCCCGAGGAGCATAAGGGCCAGGTCAGTTGTCTGGCGACCAGCCCCACCGGTGCCGGTTCGACCTTCCTCGCGGCTGCCGATGACCGTGGCCAGGTGGTGGTCTGGGAGCTGCCGAGGGTCCAGCCGACCACTCGGTGGTATGGCAGGCACGACCGGTGGGTTAATGCGCTGGTGGCGGTTTCGGCCGGAGAGCAGTTCGCCTCGGCCTCAGACGATGGGACGGTCCGGCTGTGGCAGCCGGAACCAGGCCATGCAGATCGGATCCTGCAGCGCTCCAGCCGCGCCGCGGTCCAGGGCCTAGCTGTCCTGCAGGAGCGCCACAAGCCCGACCTGTTGATCTCCGCCGACGAGCCCGGTCACCTTGCGAGCTGGAAAGTGACCGGGCTCGTCGACAAACATGAGAACATCGGGGCCGCGGTACGTGCCCTGGCAACCATCCATGATCATGACGGCCGCGGGTACGTCGTCGCCGCCGGCGCGGGGGCCCGGCTCACGGTCTGGGACATTAACGCATGCTCCAGTGGGAGCCCGATCGGATTCGGCTACCCGGCCGAGCCCACCCTCATCCGGGCCCTCGCAGTCGGCGAGACGGACAGGGGGGAACTGCTTGCCGCCGGTGACTCGGACGGTCGCGTGACAGTGTGGCAGACCTCGACCCACCGACAGTTCTGGACCAAGCCGATCGGCATCGAGGCCAAGTGCGTGCCCTCGCCTGGGTCCCGACCGTCGAAGGCGTGAGGCTCGCATCCGGGGGCAGCGACGGCAACATCTACCTGTGGCCGCCGGAGGGCGGAAACCCGCAGCGGTTCGAGGGGCACCGCGGCCCGGTCGCGGCGCTGGCGGCGTTGTCGACGGCGGACCAGCAGGTGCCCACCTCAGAGGGTGAGGTCCACCTGTTCATCTCGGGCGGCGCCGATGGCACGATCCGGACCTGGGATCCAGACACACCGGGTGATCCCCGCAGCATTCTTCATGCACACCCCGGCTGGGTGCGGTCGCTGCTGCGACTGGAGTATGGCGGAACACTGCACGTCGTGTCGGGTGGTGACGACGGCACTGTCCGCCAGTGGGTTGTCGTCGATGGCAGGCCGCAGAGCACCAGACATGTGGGACGGCTGCCCGGCTTCGGTGACCGCCCAGCACGAGCTGACTTGCTCGGCCGGGAGAAGTTCCAGGACGTTCTTGTATCCCTCCTGCGGCTAATTCCGGACCCCCCTCCGCCCCCCAGGCACCTAGCCACCCAGCCCGCCGCTCACGAATCTGACACCCATGAAATCGTGCGCGCGACGGGTCCCCGGGTCGTGGCCGTACAAGGACCCTGGGGCGCCGGAAAGACCTCGCTGATGCGGCTGATCTACAAGGAGCTTGACGAGGACGCCCACATGTCACCCGCCAGCGGCTGGCGCACCGACCCCACCGGCCCAGAACGGGATCAGCGACGGCAGCCCTCCGGGAATCAGACCCCAGCCACCTCAAGCCAGGCTGGCCCATCCAGGTCTGCCAGGGGCGCCGGAAGGACCTCGCTGATGCGGTTCATCTACCAGCTTCGCGAGGACGACCTCACCACGTTCACTGCCCGCGAGGCTGCCCGGCGAGCACGCGACGGACCAACGCGGCAAAGCAGTCCAGACCAAGTTCTTCCATCGAAAATCCTGCCGGTCTGGTTCAACCCTTGGGCACACAAGTCCGGCGAAGAGGTCTGGGCCGGTCTCACCCAGCAAATCATCGACGCCGCTAGACAGGTACTTGGCAAGACTGACGCCGAATGGCAGCGATACTGGTTCACCCGCAACCTGGAACGGCTCGACGGCGGCGAAGTCCGGCGCGTGCTTCGCCGGCGCATGTACTGGCAGCCGCTGCTATCGTCACCGCTATCGGCGCCGGGCATAGCCGCTGCTGTCGCTTTCGGAGTGAAATGGCCTGCGACGATCCCCTACATCGCCGCGGCCGGTTTCGTCGTCGCCCTCCTAGCGATGACGGCGACGTGGTGGCGCGGGCCCGCCCGGTCCTATCTTCCGGCGGACATCATGGAGGGTCCGGTGCTGTCGGGCTTCCAGGCGAACCCGGCACCGTTCGCACCTGCCTCATCGGCGGACGACCTGCTCCTGCACGACCCGCTGTACCACGCCAGATCCGGCTACCTCTACCTTGCGCAGCGCGACGTCGACGACCTGGCTGGTGAGCTGGCGCGACGCGGATACATGCTCGTTGTCTTCGTCGATGACCTCGACCGATGCCCGCCGGAGGCGGTTGCCGAGGTCTTCGAAGCGGTTAACATCTTCCTCGCCGAAAATTTCGCTAACGCGAAATTCGTCATCGGCCTGGACCCGAGCGTCGTCGCGCACGACTTGGCGGTGGTGTTCCGCGCCCAGGAGAGCCGCCTGCGCGACGACCCGGACGACCCGAACCTGGGCTGGTCGTTCCTCCGCAAGCTGTGCCAGTGCCCCCTGACCCTGCCCGCGATCCGCGAGGCCCACGCGGCACGGCTCATGCGCAACGAGCAGCCATCCGGCCCGTCAGCCAGCCGCCCATCCAGCAACCCTGCCACCACCATCGCGTCCGGCAGCAGCGCAGGTGGCGCTGGGGAGGCGGGGACAGGTCGCGATGACATCGTGCCCGAGGCGACCGAATCCCCCGGCGGCCAGCCGGTCGCGGATGACAACCGTGGTTCTGGCGCACGCCGCCAAAGCACCCGTGCGCCAGCCGGCGATTCCGACGTGCTGCTTTTCGAAGCTGACCCGGTGATCCGCGACCATCTCTCTGTCCCTGCGGGAGCGGGAAGAAGTTCAAGAAGTGCTGCGGACCTGGCCAGCCGGCGGGTGACCACAGCTGAAAGTCACTCGCTGTCGTCCGCAGGCGAGTTAGTCCGGGTGGCACCGTCGGCATCGGTATCGGAACCGGCGCCCTGCAAGGCGTCACCCTCGCGGGCCGGACACGCTCAGTAACACCCCGCCGATCACACTAAGTGACACCGTGACTGTACTTCCCGGTTAACTTGAAGACCCCTTTAAGAGGCATGCTTGTAGCGATGCGGGCTTATTTTTGCGGCACTCGCGGCTCGACACCTGTCAACGGCGCCGAGCAGATGCACTACGGCGGGTACACCTCGTGCATCGGACTAGCCCATACCGGTGAGCCGCCCACGATCGTGCTGGATGCGGGCACCGGATTGCAGCAACTGCCGCTCGCGCTACGCGGCCGGGCGTTCCGCGGCACGCTCCTGCTCACCCACCTGCACTGGGACCACACGCACGGCATGCCGTTCTTCCGCAGCGGCACGCTTCCTGGCAACCGGGTCGACGTGTACCTGCCCGAGCAGGGGGTGGACCCGGAGGAACTACTGGCACGGGCGATCTCGCCGCCGCACTTCCCGATACGTCCCAAGCAGCTCGGCGATGGCTGGACCTTCAACGTTCTTGAGCCCGGGCACCATGAGTTCGAGGGCTTCTCGGTGTACGCGCTGCAGATCCCCCACAAGGGCGGCCGCACGTTCGGTTACAGGGTCAGCGACGGCTCCGGCACACTGGCCTACCTTCCAGATCACAGCCCGATCTCCCTCGGCCCTGGCCCGGATGGCACCGGTGTCTATCACGACGCAGCCATCGTGCTGACCGACGGCGCCGACCTGCTAGTGCACGATTCCCAGCACACCGCGGCCGAGCTGCCGCGGCTGGGCTATCTCGGTCACTCGGCTGTTGAGTACGCGGTGGGGCTGGCGCGGCGGGCCAACGCCCGGCAACTCGCGCTATTCCACCACGACCCGTGGCGTACCGATGCCGAAATCGACGCCTTGGTGGTGCAGTACGCGACGGCGCCCGTCCGCGTCTTCGCAGCCCACGACGGCATGGTCGTGGACCTGCCTTGATCTGCGAGCCCGGCGAGGGTGTGCCCGGGCGCCGCATTGGTAGTTCAAGGTCTGCGCCCCAGACCGCAGCAGAGGTGCGACGACAGCTGGACCTTGCCGGAGAAACCAGTGATGCCCAGCGTCACAGCCATGCTGAGCAGGGTGCGGGACGCGACATACGTGGCGACGAGAACGGCGCCGCCTGCGTCAAACGCGTAGACGACGAGCGTCACCTGGCCCGCGAGCTCGCCGACAACCGAAGCGCCTCAGCCAAGCTCAATCCGGCGCACGTCCGGAAGCCTAAGCACGTCACAGGTGGTTCGCACTTTGTCATTGCGCAACATGCTCAGACGCCTCACCTGCCAATCAGGCGCCCAGGATGGAACGGGCACCATGCGTGTCGCCGGAGGCCACGTAAGCCTAAGCTTGTCGCGCCGTGTCGACCCGCTGGTGCCCGGCCGGGCGCCTGGACGTCCACGTTCAATGGATGCCCATGCTCGTCATCATGACCGCGAGTTTCATGGAGAAACAGCGTCACCGTCATCGCGGGGACCCGGCCGCTTCTTGCGACCCGCATGGCCCGCGCATCTGATAACCGAGGGAACTTCGGGCCATGATTCCCGCGAATCCGGTCTGGTCTGCCTGATACCGCCCAAGGGATGGGTTCTGCGGCCAGGTCCGGCGTTTGCGAGCGCTACGGTGATGCAGCCCCGCGAGGTTTCGGTCGGCGATTCCGATACGAGACCGCTGGTGTCGAGCGCAGGCGCTCGCCAAGCTGACGTGCCCTCAGTGCCGAGACGACGTTTCCCTTACGCTCGAAGAGGCCGACAGCTCTCTCGGCAAGAGCCGCGGCATCCGCCGGGGCACCGGCCAGCTCCCGGACCTCGGCGAAATCCAGCAGCCCGTTGCCCTGCCAGTCAAGCTGGTCAGAGGTGCCGATGAGAGCAGTCGCCGCCGACAGCAGCGACTCGGCCTCATCGATTGCCCCCTGCCGGGCCCTGAGCTTCCCGCGTACGCAGCGCCACAGGAACTGGGAAGCGACGTCGTCGGGGGAGGCGAGGTGCTCGCAAACCCCGGCGAACTCGGCCGACTCCTCGTACCGGCCCTGCCCGGACAGGACGTTGGCGAGCAGGCCCGCCGTGGTCGAAATGTAGTTGCGCTCGCCCATCTCCTCAAGACACCGGTAGTCCGTCCGCAGCTCCGACTCGGCGGCGACCAGATCCCCTGCCAGCACCTCGATGGCGGACGAGTCCAGCGACGTGAGCGCCGCAAAGAGGAGCCAGCCGAGCTCCTCGAGCGAGGCCCGGCTCCGGCGATAGAGCAGGCGAGCGCGCTCGAAGTCCCCGCGCATGGCCTCAAGGTGGCCGATCGCGAGCTCGGTGAGCGCTTTCGCCTTGCGGTCATCCTTCGTCCGGGCGAGCACTTCCTCGCAGGTGGCGATGGCTTCGGGAACGGGCATCGGGCCGTAGAGGGCGGAGATCGCGAGCGAGCCGAGGAAGCGGCGCGCGGTCACCTCATCACCGGCGGCGGTCGCATGCCGGATCGTGCGCTCCGTGGCGGCGGCAGTGTCGGCGAAGCGGAGTCCCGTCCCGTGCACCTGGGCGAGCAGGCGGAACGCCCGCACTAGAGCGCGGTCATCGCCCATCACCTCGAGCTCGGGGATCTCCCGTTCCACGAGCTCAACCACGCTCCCCTGCACCGCGTGGGCGTCAGTCATGTAGCGCAGCTGAAGGCGGGCGAGCGCCGCCGCCCGGGCAATCCCGACCTCGCCGGCGGAATGCGCCCGGTCCGCCGCCTCGGTCAGCACCGACTCGGCCCGCTCGAACTCGCCGATGTCGACCGCCGCCTCTCCCGCATCAAGGAGGAGCAGCGCGCGGGCGGGGTCTTCCTCGCCGAGCAGCGCGGCGGCCCGCTGCAACAGGTTCGCCGCCGCCGGCATGTCGCCCCGGGCCAGGGCCCGACGACCGGCCGAGCTCAGATGCCGCGCAGCTTCGGCGCCGAGCCGCCGCCCGTCATCGGCGATCGGCCCGAGCTCGGCCCGGTAGCGAAACGACTGCTCAAGGTGGTAGCCGAGGATCTCTTCGTACTCGGCGAGTCGGGACCGGAACGTGTCGGCGAGCCAGGCGGCGAAACGTTCGTGCAGCCGGGCCCGGGTTCGCTTGAGCAGGCGCGCATACGCCGTGTCCCGGATCAGGATGTGGCTGAAGCGGAAGTCGCCGGCCGTGCCCGCCCCCGCCCGGCGGATGAGCTGCTTGCGGCACAGCGCGACGAGCGTCGGCTCCAGGTGGGTCCGGGCATCGCCCTCCTGCACCAGGACCGACACCGCGGCGCTGGAGAACTCCAGGCCGATCACCGAGGCCGCCTCCACGACCCTCCGCTCGGCCGACCCCAGGCGGTCGAGGCGGGCACCCAGCAAGGACGAGACGTTTCCCGGAACCGAGATGACCTCGTCGGCACCGGAGAAGACCCAGCGCCCCGCCTGCTCACGCAAGAGCCCATCGTCGATCAGCATGGACAGCATCTGCTCGATGAACAGAGGGTTGCCCTCGGCGAGGCCGAGAATCCGCCGCTCGAGCGGCTGGGGCAGGCTCGCCTCGCCGAGCAGGTTCCGCACCACGAGGCCGCCCTCGGTTCGGGACAGTTCCCCGAGCTCGATCTGGGACACCGCCTGCCGCCCCGCAGAGAAGCCCGGCCGGTCCTCGTGGAGCTCGTGGCGGGCCGTACAGACGAGGAGGAGCGGCACGCGGAGCGAGGCGTCGAGGATGTCCTCGATGAGGTCGAGGAAGGTTGCCTCCGCCCAGTGGATGTCATCGAAGACCACCACGAGCGGGCTACGCCGGGCCAATTCCTCGAGCGTCACCCGCACGCCCCAGAACAACTCGTCCTTTCCGTACGAGTCCTGCGAGAGGCCCATACCCGACTCGATGCGGCTGGTCGCGTCGGCCAGCTGCTCTCCGAAGCAGGACTTGAGCTTGATCCGGGCGTCCTCCTCGCTGTCCTCTGGCACGATCCCGGCGGCCTGCCGCAACACCTCAGCCACAGGCCAGAACGTGATGCCGTCGCCGTAGGACAGACAGCGGCCCCGCAGCACCGCCGCCTCGCCGGCGATGCTCCGCACGAACTCCTCGATGAGCCGCTCTTGCCGACCCCGGCCTCGCCGAGCAGCGTGACGAGCCGGCCCTCGGGTCCGGCGAGCGAACGACGGAACTCCGCGTCGAGAGCGGCGATCTCGCGGGCCCGGCCGACCAGTGGCAGGTCCGCCGGTCCGGCGGTCCTCGCGTCGGCGGTGACCGAGAGCAACCGGTAGGCCGGGACGGGTTCTGGCTTGCCCTTCAGCTCCAGAGGCTCGACCGGCACGACCTCGACGGCTTCCCGCACCAGCCGGTGGGTGGACTCGCCAATCAGGACCTCGCCGACCGGGGCCGCCTGCTCGAGACGGGCGGCGACGTTCACCGTGCCGCCGGTGGCGAGGCGCTGGGAGCCGCCGGTGTCACCGGTGACGACCTCACCGGTGTTGACGCCGGTCCGGTTCTCCAGGGTGACCCCGAACTCGGCTCGAAGGGTGACGTTGAGGTCGTCCAGCGCCTCGCGCATCTCCGCCGCCGCTCGCACGGCTCGCAGCGCGTCGTCCTCGTGCATCCGGGGCAGGCCGAAGATCGCCATGATCGCATCCCCGATGTACTTCTCGATCGTCCCGCCGTGGCGCTCCAGGACGGGCTTCATCGCCGAAAAGTAGAGCGCGAGCACCTCTCGCAGGGCCTCGCTGTCGAGCCGGTCGCCTAGCTCCGTGGAGCCCTTCAGATCGCAGAAGACGACCGTGACGGTCTTGCGGACCTCCTGAGGTGGAGGCTGAACGACGAGGACTGCGCCGCAGTAGCCGCAGAGCCGGAACCGGTCAGGGTTCTCCTCGCCGCAGCCCGGGCAGCGCTGCACGACCCAAGCCTACGTCTGCGCTGTCTCGGCGGCCATTATGACGTCCGGCCGATCGGAGCGCTCGGGAGACCGTCGACCGAGCGGCTACGGTGGCCGCCCGGCGTGCCGAAGACAGATCACCCGCGGTAGATGGGATCCCCGAGAGCGACAAATTTCAGCTGGACCGAGCCCGCCGCTGTGTAGCGTTGGGAGATGAGGCAGGGCTCGGGATTACCAGGACTGAACAAGAAGCAGGGCAACAGCAGTCCCGTGTGGTAGGTGGTGCTGCCGATGGTGGTCGTCCCGCTGGTGCCCGGGATCGCCGGGAAGGGCGTCTGCGACCCATAGCAGACCTGCCATAGGAGGAGCGGACGCGGTGATGACTCGACGGCCGACTTCGAGATGGTGAGGGTGGCGATGGCCGACAAGCTCGTGACGCTGCCTCCTGAGGAGTTGAAGACACCGAAGGTCGTCACGTCCGACACCGCGTTGTAGTGGTTGCACGTGAGGGTGACCCCGCCGAGGCCGAGCGTCACGAAGTTGCCTGACGCCGACGACGTTGTGACCGACGTGGTCGTGGTCGACGTTGACTGCGACGCCGAGCACGACCCGGTGCCGCAGGCCTGGATCTGACCGGTGACCGTGAAGAAGCTTGAGGTGGCCGAGGTGAAGCCGGACGCGTTCGACGCGTTCGCGGCCAGGTCATACGCGGCGCCGGGGTTGTTGATCTGCAGGTTCCCGAAGTCGGCGACCCCGTTCGAACTGGGGACAGTCGTCGTGCCGGTAAGCGTCCCGTTGGCAGGGTTGGTCAGGATCGAGATCGTAACCGGGGTTCCGCTGGCCGAGAAGTTCGCCGGGTTGAGCGGGTCGCTGTTCGCGTCGAGGAGTTGCACCGCGAGAGGCGACCCGGTCGAGTTGAACCCGGTGAGGATGTCGGAGTTGACCGCCGTCTCGGCCGGCTGTCCGGTGAAGGCGAGGCTGCACTGCCCGCTGACTGACACGCTGAGCGGCGAGGAACTCCACTGGACCTCGCTGGTCTCCCCCCGGCTGTCGATGCCGGACACCCCCCAGACCTCTGAGCTCGCGAATACGCAGGGTGCCAGCGCCGTGACGTTGACGGCAAAGGTACTCCCGGTAGGTTCACTCGGCAGGCTCAGCGTGACGGATGAGTCCGTCAGCGCCGAGACCGAGGTCCCGCTCGGACCAGTCGCACCCGTGATGACGAAATCGGTGGGCACGGTGAACGTCAGGCTCACGAGATACTCGTGCGGGTCATTGTTGGTGACCTGGAAGGCATAAACGTCGCCAGTCCCGGCGCCGGCGGTCGCCGGATTGGTGGCGGGAGTGACGACGTAGCAGTCGGAACAGTTCGTGCTCGCGTATCCCGCCTGGGGAGGCACTGCGAAGAAGGCAATACCGGCGATGAGAGCACCGAACCCGGACATCAGCCCGGAGCGGAAGAAACGCGATCTGTGGTTTACGGCAGGCTCCCTCTCGTGGAACGCGTATCGTCAGGATGCCGTTACGCGAGCTCTACACGGTCCCTCTTACGTGAGGCTTAGCAGCCCCAGGGGACTTTCGGCAACCTTTCCGCGCGTGTTACCCGGCTTGGAGCCGGGTCGAGACTACTTCCTCCGCGCCCCCCACGCTCTCCGGACTGCCCGTCACGGCGGCCAGGAACTCCTCACGGCCGAGGAACCCGGCTTCCACGCGGCTCAGGGCGGTGACCGTGGCACTCCTGGGTATGCGTCGCAGCAGGGCGATCTCCCCGAACGACTCACCCGGTCCCATCTCTCTCAGCTGCTTGCCATCCCTGGTGGCGCGCGTACGGCCCTCCGCAATGATGTAGAAGCGCTCGCCGGGCTCCCCTTCCCGAATGATCACGTCGCCGGGTTCGTAGGTCGCCGGCTGCAGTTCGCTGGCCAGGTGCTCGACTATTGCGAAGGGCAGCGGGCGCAAGAACGACACCTGGCGCAGCAGGGCCAAGTTCGGGCCGGGGGCTGCGATCCTGCTGTCGATGGCCGTCAGCCTGGGCAGGAACCCGACGGCGGCCACTACAAGCAGCATGCCAGTCGCTATCAGCGTGCCGCGGGCTCCCCAGGCGTGGATGAGCAACGGTGTGACCGCGGAGCCGAGTGCCATCGATAGCAGCAGCACGCCCCTTCGCACTCCCAGCGCACGTCCCATCAAGCGGGGCGGGATCACCTGTTGCAGCGAGCTGTAGACGCCCACGTCGTCGAAGACGTTGGCTACCCCGATCAGCGCGAACATCAGGTACGGCCAGTATTGTGCGTGGGCGAATGCGAGCAGGATCATCGGCACTCCCCATCCGGCGACCCCGCCAGCGAAGCTGCGTGCCACCCTCTTGCCGCGGACGAGGATGACCGCAAGCGGGCCGACGAGGAGGCCTCCCGCGCCGAGCACCGCGGCGAGCCAGCCGACGCCCGCCGAGCCCAGGCCGAATAGCTCCACAGCTATGACCACCGTGAGGACATTGAGGACGCCGCGGGCGAACGTCTGGGCGGCAGCGGGGACGGATAGCGCCATTGCGTCACGTTGCCGAACCCCGGCCTCGAAGCCCGCAACCATGTCACGCTTGAACTGCTTCAGGCGCCCGGCCGTCCGCGCTGGCGGCTGTGATGAGAGCGGTCGGACACCCGCGAGCAGCAGGGCTGCGACCGCGACGAACCCGAAGGCGACGAGCATGGCGGACTGCGCCGTGCCGATCGCGAGCAGGGCGGCGGCGATCGCAGGCCCGCCGACCATGGCCGCCGACTGCAGCACGCTGACGGCGGTGTTCGCGCTCGTGAGCTCATCGGGAGTGCGAGCCAGCCAGGGCAGCAGGGCGGCTTGCACCTGACGGAAGGCGCTGGCGAGGCCGCCCTCCAGCCCTACGAGCACCACGACGAGAACGCCTTGCCCGTCACCGGTCATCGCGGCAGCGGCCGCGCCGAGCAGCAGCGCCCTGGGCACGACGGTGGCGATCAGCAGCCGCTCACGCCGGACCCGGTCGGACCCGCTGGTGACCAGCGGCACGAGGAACGCGCCCGGAAGCGCCTTGGCAAGTCCGAGTATGCCGACAAGCCCGGCGCCACCCGTGCGGTATGCGTATACCGACGCGGCAGTGAATGCCGCCAGGTCGCCGGCGTAGGACAGGCCCCAAGCCACCAGAAGTAGCAGGATCGGCTTACTGCGGGACCGCCACGTAAAGTGCCTCAAGGCCGATCCTTCACGCCCGTCCGCATTCGGTGACCTACGGGGACGTCGCGCCGACGGTTAGTATCGAGTCTTGCCCACGGCCTGGTCCCCGTCAACAAGAAGCATCAGGAGGCCACGCTGGCCGTCCGGGCGGCTTCGGCCGGGTCGGCGACCTTGGGCATCCGTGTCGCGAGATTGACGGGCCGACACGCCTTGCTATGGCCGCCCGCAGGCGTGGGGCGGTTACCTCAAGTTCGCTTTCGGCGCCGGAGCGATGCTAGCTGCCACCGTGAGCGCGATCCTTGTCAGCCGTCGCCTGGGCGGGGATCCTGTTGCGGCGCTGATGTTCAGCAGCACACTGACGGCGCTCGTGTTCGGTGCTGGCCTGGCCGGGACCCCCGTGCCGGTCGTGGAGATCGCGCCGCTCCGCTCGCTCTCGTTGTTCGCCGAACTGCCTGCACCCGCGATCGAAGGCCTAGCGGCAGCCCTCACAACCACTACAGCTGCACGCCGACGCCGTCCTGATCCGACAGGACGAGCCGGGAGATGCCTACTATGCGATCGCCGAGGGGTGAGCTCCGTTCCGGGATGCTGGGATGGCAACCGAGAGCACATCGCCGGCATCGCTTGCATGACCTTACGTACGGCCCGCTAAATAAATAGTGGGAGAGAAGTTCCTCGTAGGCGGGCGCGGCGCTACGTCAGCGCAGGTCGGCCGGGTGACAGGAGGCAGCCGTGAAGCACCCACTGGCGATGGACATCGAGGCGATGAGGCGCGCCGGTTATGCGACCGTCGATGCGCTCGTTGCCCGGCTGGCCAGCCCCGAGGCCGATCCCGTGCTACGCCGCGCCGATGCAGCCGAGATGCGCTCCCGGCTCGGTGGCCCACCGCCCGAACAGCCCGGGGACTACGGCGCGGTCCTGTCACGGGTGATGGCCGATGTGCTGCCCTACGCCGCGCGGACCGATCACCCCGGGTACCTCGCCTTCATCCCGAGCTTTACGACCTGGCCGGCGGCACTGGCGGAACTGACGGCCGCCGCGGCTAATCCGTACTGCGGAGCGTGGATGGAATCGGCCGGCGCCACCCAGGTCGAGCTCCAGGTCATCGACTGGTTCCGCACCTGGATCGGCCTGCCCGCCGACACCGCTGGCGTGCTCGTGAGCGGCGGCTCAGCCGCCAACCTCACGGCGCTGCTCGTGGCGCGCGAGGCCGCCGGAGGGCCGTCTGCAGACTCCGTGGTGTACGTGTCGGATCAGGCTCACTCGTCCCTCGCTCGGACCGCGCGAGCTATGGGGCTGCGTCCGCAGCAGGTGCGAGTACTGCCGACCGACGATCGCTGGCGTCTTTCGCCTGACACGGTGGCCGCGGCCGTCCGGGCTGACCGCCGCGCTGGCCGTGTCCCCTTCGCCTTGTGCGCCAGCGCTGGATCGACCAATACCGGCGCCGTCGATCCCCTCGGGGATCTCGCCGACGTTTGCATCGCCGAAGGGCTGTGGCTGCATGTCGATGCGGCCTACGGCGGCTTCGCCGCTCTCACCGCCAACGGACGAGCGGTGCTGGCCGGCATCGATCGCGCCGACTCGGTGACGCTGGATCCCCATAAATGGCTCTACCAGCCCATGGAGTGCGGCTGCGTGCTGATCCGGGACGGCGCCCGGCTTGAACGTACATTCGCCATAAACCCCGACTACCTCGACAGCGACGCCACCCACGGCGCCGGTGAGGTCAACTTCGCAGATCGGGGCCTGCAGCTCTCCCGAGGCTTCCGGGCGCTCAAGGTCTGGGTCACTGTGCACACCTTCGGCCTCGCCGCGTTCCGCGCCTGCATCCAGCGCAACCTCGAGCTGGCGGAGTACGCCGAGGATCTGATCCGCAGCCATTCCGAACTCACCCTCATGGCGCCGGCGACGCTCGGGATCGTCTGCTTCCGCAGAGAATGGCCCGGCCGCGACGAGGCAGAAACCGAACGCCGCGGCACGGCCCTCGCCGAAGAGCTGGAAGGCGGCGGCGCCGCGCTTGTCTCCACGACCCGCCTGGCCGGCCGTCACGCCATCCGGCTTTGCATTCTTAACCCGACCAGCTCGGAAGAGCACATACGCCGGGTCATCGAGCACTTCGCCGACGCGCCTGCCCCTGCGACCGCCTTGCGAGGCGGCCGAGCCTACGCCGATTCCAGGGCCGACGCCATGGCGGACCCAGACAACGACGTGCTGCGCACCGTCCCCCTGCTGTCCGGCGTACCCGATTCCACCATCCACGCCGTCCATGCCCGCGGCGTCTGTATCGACGTGGCCGACGGGGAGGAGGTCATACGCCGGTGGGATTCCGACCGGTTCTTCTATATCGTCCTGTCCGGCCGCTACGACACCTTCATCGATGCCCGGCTCATCCGCACCATCGGCCCCGGTGACCACTTCGGCGAACTCGCCGCCCGCGACTGGGGAGGCGGCTACGGCTACGCCCGTCTCGCGACCGTCCGGTGCGCTGAACCCGGTCGGCTCCTCAGATTGACCAGCGAGGACTTTCAGTGGCTGGTCGACACCGAGCCGACTGTCAAGGTCAAACTCGCCACAACCGTGACCGAACGCCTCCAGCAGCGTTAGTCCGTAGCGCCACAGACGCGATGGCGTACCCGCCTCGCTGACTGACCCATCATGAAAAGTGCCCAGAGCTACTGCAATCCGGCCACTGACGGGATGGTGAGGTCAAGTCTTCTCAAGCGCAGCGGCGAGCCGTTCCAAGGTCACGGTCACGCGCGGGCCGGGTTCGGCGGAGGCGGTCCAGGCCGCTTCAGCACACACCGACAAGGGGACCAGCGCAGGTCACGTGGGCGACACGCTCCGGACACGTCGTGGACATCTCTTCAGATAACGTACCCACGACGCAGCTCAAAAGCTCACGTCAGCACATGGTAGACACCCGAAAACGCACTTGAGATAACGGCGGGTACGCGTGCGGTTCGTTATCCAAAAGTTCAATCACGCTCCGCGATCGGCGGCAGGCGTCGATGCGTCGACGCCGATAGCGACAGTGTCGCCTCGACCCCATGTAGGTCCGCGCTCCTCTTGGCGGAGCCACTGCAGATGCTGCGCGATGCCCGACGTACCTCATCGCGGCACCCATGAGATGCGGATATCGGTTTGAACCTCGGCTACAACGGCCGGTAGGCGTCGCGGCGGTGTTCGACGCGAAGGACGATCACTTCGCGGAGATCCTCACGGATGCGGTAAAGAACACGGTAGGTCCCCCGGCGGGCTGACCACACGCCAGCGAGGTCATCGCGCAATGGCTTTCCCACCCGGTGTGGCTGGCGGATCAGTGCTGTGGTCACGAACTCGATCACCGCTGCGGCGACTGGTTCGGGCAGCTTCCCCGTCAGGTCCCGGCGCGCGGGCGGGGTAAGGAGGAGTTCGTAATCGCCGGGACCCTCGCTGGTCACCGGCGCAGCTGGCGGACAGCCTCCACGCCGCGGACGACATCACCCCGCGCATAGGCCTCATCAGCTTCGCGGATGTCAGCAAGCGCGGCGGGATCGCTCAGCACATCGATCGTTTCTTCCAGCTGGGCAAGATCTTCGGGGCTGATCAGGACGGCAGCCGCATGACCATTCCGGGTCAGCACGATGCGCTCATGGTGGCCCTCAACGCGGTCGACAAACTCCGAGAGGTGATCACGAACTGACCGCAGCGACTCAATGCTCATGACCACAATTGTGGCGCACTGTCGGGAAGATGTCCACTCCATCGTCGCTGGCTCACCGGCTGCTTGCGTAAGCCCGAAAAGCCGCGTCCTGGGACGTGCGCGGACTGCTGGCACGCGCACCTTCGGGCGCCGTTTAGGAACCTGCGGACGTCACCCAGGCATGATCGTCGACGTGTGTCTTGTTCCGTGACGGTCCCGCAGACACCGCCCTGGACCCGGCACCTGCGCACTCGGCCGGCGACCACCCGCCCAGTCCGGCCATACAGAGTCGGAACGTGGAGGCAGACCGAGACTGTCCGTCACATGTCCGTGCGGGCCAATCGGTCTGACCAAAGCTGCGGACAATCATGTACGGGGCTCCGGTCACTGCTTGCCCGGGCAGCCGCCATCCGCATAGCCGCGGCCAACCTTGCCTCCCAGCCAGAACCGACTATAATTCTGGTCTATGACAGTGCTACCCTTGTCTGAGGTGAAAGCCCGGCTCTCGGAGATAGCCGACGAAGTCGGCCGCACCCACGAGCGAGTCCACATCACCAAGAACGGCAAAGACTACGTCGTCCTGCTCGCAGCTGAAGATCTTGAGTCCATCGAGGCGACGCTCGAGCTGCTGTCCGACCCAGCGGCGCAAGAGCGCATCGCCCGATCCCGTGACGAGATCGCTCGCGGAGAGGGCATGTCCATCGCCGAAGTGGCGCGGTCCCTGGAAGAGCGCTTCGGGAAACACCGGCCGTGACCTACCAGGTCATCATCGCTCCGACCGCCGCTCGCCAGCTTCACGACCGGCTACCCGAAGCCGTCGCGTGGGCATGCTTCGAGTTCATCCGCGGCCCCCTCAGCGAAGAGCCGCGCAGAGTGGGCACGCCCCTGCGCAAGCCCTTCGAGGGACAATGGCGAGCCCGGCGCGGCGAGTACCGCATCCGCTATGCGATCGATGATGACGCCAGCACCATCCACATCCTCGACATAGATCACCGACGTGACGCCTACCGGTCCTGACGCCACCCCATCGGCGATCTGTAGCTGAGCTCGCCGAGATCGCCGTGCGTTACCGGGATGTTGCGCCCGAGATGGCGCCAGACCGTCGCTTCCGGGCCTTTGAGCCCCGGTAGAGGTGGGGCCCTCTCAGACGGCCCGCGGCGGGAAAGTACGCTACCGAACGATCTTGAAGTTGAACATCGGGGTGTTCAGCGTGCCCATGAGGCGCAGCCAGATCGGCAGCAACATCTCGGTGCCGCGGGCGGTCGTGATGTCGCCGATGTCGATGATGTCGGTGTGGCCGAACGACTCCAGCAGCCCGGTCACGATCTTCTTCGCGTCCGGGTCGTTGCCGGAGACGAAGACTGAGTGGTTGCCGTCGGCGAGCAGGGCAGGGTTGACCATCAGGGCCGCAGCCAGGGTGTTCAGGGACTTGACGACCTTGGCCTGCGGGAACCTTGCCTGGATCTGCTCGCCGAGTGAGTCGGTGTCCTTGATGAACAGGCTCGGCGGGAAGCCTCGGGAGAAGTCGAGCGGGTTGGAGATGTCCAGGAGCACTTTGCCGGCCAGGTTGCCGGCTCCGGCCGCTTCCAGTGCGCCGATCGACGCGCTTCCGGAGGTGGCGGTGACGATCAGCTCGGCTCCTGCCGCGGCGTCGGCGAAGGTGGCCAGCTTCACCGTCGGGTGCGCTTGCGCCCACTGGCTGTACGGCGGGTTGCCCATACCGTCCGGCTCGGTCCTGGCCCGCGTCGCCGCCACGTCGCGAGTGCCGACAGTGACGTCGTGGCCAAGCTCCGCGAGCCGTCCGGCGAGTGCCTGTCCGACTGCTCCAGTACCGATGACTGCGATCCTCATCGTGGTGCTCCTTCGAATGTGTTCTGGGCTGGGATTAGCACGGCTCCGTTTGAGACTAGCAGACAGGTCTGTCTGCTCCGACCCAGGCCTGTCATCTAGCTGTGTGAGCTGAGGAACAAACGCCGCCCCCATACGGACCTGTCTGTACCATGGAAGTGCACGCATGCACTACACGAGCCAGCGGTCTGTCAAAGGGGGCATCGATGACTCAGGCAGGCGGGACGCGACAGCCAGCCCGCGAGCGCATCGTGGATACGGCGTTCCGGCTGTTCTACGCGCACGGCGCGCGCGGCGTTGGCGTGGACACGATCATCGCCGAGTCCGGCGTCGCCAAGGCGACCTTCTACAAGCACTTCCCGCGCAAGGACGACCTTGTCGTGTGCTATCTGGACAAGGTCGACCAGGCCTGGTTCGGGCAGCTGCGCGCCGCTGCGCGCGCCACTGACGACCCTCGTGCCCAGCTCGTCGCGATGTTCGACGCGCTCGCCGCGGCGAGCCGCCGCGATGGCTATCACGGCTGCGCATTCATCAATGCCGCCGCAGAAAGCCACTCCGGCGGTGACGTGCACGCTCGAACCATCGAGCACAAGGGCGTCGTGCGCGCCTGGATACGCGACCTGGCCCGCCGGGCCGGTGCTGCAGATCCGGACCTGCTTGCCCGGCAGCTCACGCTGCTCATCGACGGCGGCCTAGCCGACGGCGTTCTCGGTGCCGACCCGGCCACCCCGCACGCCGCCAAGGCCGCGGCCCAGACCCTTGTCGACCAGGCCTGCACGGGCCCGGTGACTCAGACTGGCCCTGTCCGGGCCAGGTAAGTCCCATGGTCGGCGCCCAGCCGATCGCACGGAAGTCGGGCACACCCTGCTGTACGGCTGTGCGCCTGATTGAGAAAGCCCTCGGCGCCGGCCTGACATCAGCGGCGCATCACGGTCCGTGGAGCTTGTAACCTCAGGTGTGTAAGATCTTTTTGAGCTTGCGGGTATGTCTCCTTTACCGGATTCGTCCTGGGTAGGCGAGGTCGAGTTCGTTGAGTGCTTCGCGCCATCCCATGACGCGCTGTCCTTCGATGAGGCGTCCGGGCTGGTCGCTACGCTTGCCGGTTTCGTTCCGGCGGGCCGCGCGCTCGCGGGAGCGCTTGTCCTCGATGTTGATGATCGCCAGCCAGAGCAGCCTGACGACGGCGTCGTCGCCGGGGAAGTGTCCGCGGGCCTTGGTGACCTTCCTGAGCTGGTAGTTCAGGCTCTCGATGCTGTTGGTGGTGTACAGCAGCTTGCGCACCGGCGGGCTGAAGGCCAGGAACGGGGTGAAGGCCTCCCGGGAGTCTTCCCAGACCCTGGCGGCCTGCGGGTACTTGCGGCCGAGCTCGGAGGCGGAGAACGCGGCCAGCGCATCCAGGGCGGCGTCCTCGCCGGGCGCGGTGTAGATGGTGCGCAGCTGCGCCGCCACGGCGGCGGCGTCGCGGCGGGCGACCGGCCGCAGCGCGTTTCGGACCAGATGAACAACGCAGCGCTGGACGATGGTGGCCGGGAACGCGGCGCAGATGGCGTCCTCGAACCCGGCCAGGCCGTCGCAGCAGGCGATGAGGATGTCGCGGACTCCGCGGTTGCGCAGGTCGGTCATCACGCTGCCCCAGAAGCGGGCGCCCTCCCCGGCGGTGGCGGTGTCCAGCGGGGTCTTAGCCAGCCAGATGCCCAGCACGTGCTTCTCCCCGTCGGCGTCGATGCCGATGGCCAGGTAGGCGGGCTTGTTCTGCACGACGTGGTTGTCTCGGACCTTGACCATGATCGCGCCCGGGAACACCACCGCGTAGACCGGGTCCAGGGGCCTGCTCTGCCAGGCCCGGACCTCCTCCAGCACGGCGTCGGTGATCCGGGACACGGTCTCGTGCGATAGCTGGGTGCCGTAGACCTGCTCGAGGTGGTGCAGGATGTCGCGGACGGACATGCCGTGCGCGTACAGGCTGATGATCATGTCGTCCAGCCCGCCGGAGATCCGCCCCGCCCGCTTGGGCACCAGCAGCGGCTCGAAGCTGCCATTGCGGTCGCGGGGCACCTCGATCGGCACCGGGCCGATCCCGGTCTGAACTTTCTTGCCGATCGTGCCGTTGCGGGAGTTGCCGGTGTTATAGCCGACCCGGTCGCGCCGTTCATAGCCGAGGTGAGCGGTCAGCTCGGCGCCCAGCGCCCGTTCCAGGACCGCCTTGACCAGTTCCCCGAGCATTGACCCCTCGCCGGTCAGCCGCAGCCCGCCGGCCTCGTCCCTGGAGCGCTCCAGCAGCGCGTCCAGCAGCCGGTCGTCGATCAGCTCCCGCAGCGGGACCGCTTCCGGGCCGGCCGAGGGGGGATTTTCCCCGTCGTAATGAGAGGGGTCCCCCAAAACCCCCTCGGGCTCTGCAGCCTGCACCATCCATGCCGGGACGGGCTCTTGGCGTGTAGTGGACATGATCGTTGTTCTCCCCCCGTAACAGTGGCCATTCCCACTGGCCATTCAGTTCCCTTTGATCACTCCTTACACACCTGGAGAGATACCCCCGGTCCGTGGTCGCTAGCGGTTCGGCGAACCGGTTGTGAACCTTGGTGTAGAAGATTAGCGCTGCACAGTGATTTCGTCGGCCAGTCTTGTCGGCTACGCCCTGGCGTCGTTCGTGCTTATTGTTATCCCCGGTCCGAGCGTGCTGTTTGTAGTGGGGCGTGCCCTGGCGTACGGGCGGCGCACTGCGCTGGCAGCTGTCTGCGGTAACGCAGCAGGTAACTATGCGGTTGCTGCGTGCGTGGCCGTGGGCATCGGCACCCTGGTCGAGCGGTCGGCGGCAGTGTTCGTGGTGGTGAAGCTGGCGGGCGCCCTGTATCTGGTCTGGCTGGGGATCCAGGCGTTCCGCCGGCGCGGGACATTGGCCGGTGTGTTCAGCGCTCCCGCATCGCCGCGCAGCGACAAGCGAGCAGCACGGGAGGGATTCGTCGTGGGGCTGACCAATCCGAAGGCGCTAATTCTCTTCGGCGCCGTACTGCCGCAGTTCGTCGACCGTGCTGCTGGGCACGTTCCGGTCCAGATGCTGCTTCTGAGCCTGGTGTCAATCGCGATCGGGCTGGTTTCTGACAGTTCCTGGGCCGTGACCGCGAGTGCTGTCCGGGCGTGGTTCGCCCGATCCCCGCGGCGTTTCGAGCTTGTGGGCGGAGCCGGCGGGCTCGCCATGATCGCGGTCGGTGTGACCGTGGCGGTGACCGGCCGCAACAGCTAGCAGCACGTACAGTCGTGTCGTACGCCAGGTACTAGCAGCAGGTGCGCTGGTCGTTCGGCTTGGCATCGCAGACGCCGGTGAGATTCTTGTCCCACCGCAGTACTGCAGACCCCCGGTAGCCCGCTATATCAGCCAGCGTCCACCAGCGTGGCTATGACGGCGCGGAGTGGCCCCGCTTTGTCGGCCTGACTTGGCTCCGCCCTGCCATTCCGCTGGGTGAGGGGATGCTCGTGTCGGCTTGATTTGGCCCCGTTGCCGGTGTTGCGGTGGGATACTTCTGATGCTATGCGGCATCAGGGAGGATTCCGTGGCGGCCACGAAGGTCGAGCTGTTCGAGCGGATCCGGCGTGATTCGTGGCGTGAGGGCCTGTCGGTCAGGGCGTTATCCCGTAAGTACGGGGTGCACCGGCGGCTGGTGCGCGAGGCGCTGACCTGTGCCGAGCCGACTCCGCGGAAGAGGCCGGTGCGGCGCTCGCCGCGGCTGGAGCCGTTTAAGGAGATCATCGACGGCTGGCTGCGGTCGGACCTGGACGCGCCCCGCAAGCAGCGTCATACCGCAAGGCGGATCCACGCTCGCCTGGTGGAGGAGCACGGCGCAGCGGGGGTGTCGTATTCGGCCCTACGGGATTACGTGGCCCGGCGCAGGCCGGATATCCGCATCGAGGAGGGCCGTGGCCCGGCACAGGTGTTCGTACCGCAGCATCACCCGCCGGGGCAGGGCGCCGAGGTCGATTTCGGCGAGTTGTGGGTCCGGCTCGCCGGGGTGATGACCAAGTGCTTCTTGTTCGTGTTCCGCCTGTCGTATTCCGGCAAGGCGGTGCACAAGGTGTTCGCAACCTGCGGGCAGGAGGCGTTCCTGGAAGGCCACGTTCACGCCTTCACCGTGCTGGGTGGCATCCCGGCCGGGCAGATCCGCATACGACAACCTGACCGCGGCGGTGCGCCGGGTCCTGCTGCGCGGCCGGGCCCAGGTTGAGAATCCGCGGTGGACGGTGTTCCGGTCGCATTTCCGGTTCGAGGCGTTTTACTGCGAGCCCGCGCAGGGCCACGAGAAGGGCGGAGTAGAGGGCGAGGTCGGCTATTTCCGCCGCAACTACCTGGTCCCGGTCCCCGAGGTAACCTCCCTGGCGGAACTGAACGCCCGGATCGCCGAAGCCGAGAAGGCCGAGGACAACCGCCGGATCGGCGCGCGGATCCGCACGATCGGGCAGGACTTCGCGGCTGAGGCGCCGCTGCTGATGCCGCTGCCAGACGAGCCGTTCGAGACGGGGCTGATGCTGACCCCGCGGGTGGATCGTTACAGCCAGGTCACCGTGCGCTGCTGCCGCTACTCGGTCCCGGTGCACCTGATCGGCCGGCCGGTACGGGTGGTGCTGCGGTCCTCGGAGCTGATCGTCTACGACCGGCGCTCCGAAGTCGCCCGGCATGAGCGGCTGACTGTCAAGGGCGCCGAGTCGCTGGTGCTGGATCACTACCTGGAGGCGCTGATGCGCAAGCCCGGGGCCATGTCCGGCTCGGCTGTCCTGGACCAGGCCCGCGCCACCGGGGCCTTCACCGGCGCCCACGAGGCTCTGTGGTCAGCGGCCCGCCGCGCCGTCGGCGAGCCCGCCGCGACCCGCGTGCTGATCGAGGTGCTGCTCCTGCACCGGCACATGGACAACGCGGACGTGATCGCCGGGATCAGCGCGGCCTTATCGGTCGGCGCGCACAGCGCGGACGTGGTTGCGGTCGAAGCACGCAAGGCCGCCGCCGAGCGCGGTAACGGGCCCGCTGCCGCGACCCGGCCGGCGCTGGCCGCCATGGTCACCAGCCTGACGCTGCGACGGCTCGCCGAACTGCCGCCGGACACCCGGCCCCTGCCCGCCGTGGATGCCTGCGATCAGCTCCTGCGCCACTCCCGTGCCAGCAAGGAAGGACGGCCATGATCCGCACCCGGGGCATCACCGAGCCGGCGGCCGAGGCCGCTATCGACACTGCCTGCCGTGTCCTGCGCCTGCCCACAATCCGTGGCCGGTTCGCCGAGGCCGCCGACAAGGCCGAGCAGGACCAGCTCACCTACCGCGGCTTCCTCGCCGAGTTGTTCATGGCCGAATGCGAGGACCGTGACCACCGGCGGGCCGAGCGGCGGCTGCGCGCCGCCGGGTTCCCCCGCCAGAAGTGGCTGAACGACTTCGATTACGACGCCAGCCCTGCGATCAGCCCCGCGGTGATCAACACACTGGCCAGCTGCGAATGGGTCCGCAAGGGCCAGCCGTTGTGCCTGATCGGCGACTCTGGCACCGGCAAGTCCCACCTGCTCATCGCCCTGGGCACTGCGGCGGCGATGGCCGGGTACCGGGTCCGCTACACCCTGGCTGCCAAGCTCGCCAACGAGCTGGTCGAGGCCGCCGACGACAAGCAGGTCACCAAGACCATCGCCCGCTACGGGCGCGTCGACTTGCTGTGCATCGACGAGCTCGGCTACATGGAACTGGACAAGCGCGGCGCCGAGCTGCTGTTCCAGGTCCTGACCGAGCGGGAGGAAAAGGCAAGCGTCGCGATCGCCTCCAACGAGTCCCTCAGCGGCTGGACCAAGACCTTCACCGATCCCCGCCTGTGCGCCGCCATTGTCGACCGGCTTACCTTCAACGGCACCATCATCGAGACCGGCACCCAGTCCTACCGCCTGGCCCGCGCCAGGGCAAGCCAGGATGCCTGAGACCCGTGATCAGCCCGGGACCGTGCAGCGGGGACGACACCTACGACCTCATCGACGACGCCCTCGCCGAGCTCGCTGAGCGTCGCGGCGCCTGGCTCGGCGACGACCTCACCGCGATGACCCTGATCGGCAGCCTCATCGACCAAGCAGAACGATTCCTGCCCGAACTGGTGACCAACGCCCGCCTCAACGGGCATACGTGGGACGACATCGCCAGCGCGCTGGCCACCAGCCCAGCAGAAGCCCGGCTGCGCTTCGACCCCGAATCCCCAATCGCCGACAGCAGATGGCCCGACGACCACTAAACCCCAGCGCCGGGGCCACTTCAAGCCGTCACGTCGGCACCGAAACGGACTCAGGCGGGGCCAGCTCAAACCGCCCTACCGGGGCCAACCGAAACCGTCCTAGCCAACCAGCGCATCCCGGTCACGTTCTCTGCTGCCAGCTCCTCGTCGCTCATCGCGCCGCGCGGCGTGCGAACGCGACATCCGTCACTGGCGACATCCAGGCCCGGCTGATGCACTCGCGCAGCCGATGAAGATGGCCGCCGCCGAAGCGCTGTACAACAACCTGCGGAAGTAGATAAGAAGCAGATAAAGAGCCCGCCGAGCGGGCCGCGTGCCGTCGTGCACGGCCGGTCAGGCTGTTGCGCGGCCCCAGCGCATGGAAAGCTTCGTGGCGGCGCGCTCGGTCCGGATCTCCATCGCATCGCCGACGATCGTGGCTCGGTCGAAGACGACGGGTACGCCGTCGATGCCGCGGGTGGTCCGCTCACTCACGAACACCGCGATCCCGGTCGGCTGACCGAGCAGCGCTGCCACCGGGTCCGCCAGCAGCGCGGGCCGGAGCCGCTCGTGCGCCCGGTGCACGACGACGCCTTCCTCGGCGAGCGCCCGGTAGAGCGAAACTGTGCCGAAGTCAATGGCGGTGAGCCGGGATCCGTACGGTTCGGCGACCCAGGAAACCTGATGGACGGCGGGCCTGCCGGCCAGCACCCGGACTCGTTCTAGCCGCAGCGACCGGTCCGATGGCAGATCCACCGACGCCGGCGTCTTGCGGACCGCCTTCGCGATGACCTCTGTGAGTAGCGTCTGCCCCTGGGTCCGGAGATCGTCGGCCAGGCTGTGCAGCGAATCCAGCTGGTAGGCGACCTTTGGCTCGGCCACGAACGTGCCGCGTCCGGCCTGCTGCGAAACCAGTCCGTCGCGCTCCAGCACCTGCAGCGCTTGGCGCAGCGTCGCGAGTGTCACGTCGTAGGCGACGCTCAGGTCCCGCTGTGACGGCAGGGCTGTGCCCGGCGCATACCAGCCGTTCCTGATCTTCGCGGTGAGGTCGGCTGCGATCGCTACGTACTTAGACTCGCGTGAGCTCATCCAGGCCCCTGCGCATGCTGGCCAGCTGACTACCTACCTGATCGGCGGACGCCCCGTCGAGCACACCGCGCATCAGGGCGGCGCCGATCACCACTCCGTCGGCCAGTTCACTGGCTTGCCGCGCCTGCGCCGGGCTGGAGATGCCGAATCCGAGCACCACCGGCAGGTCGGTGTGCTGCTTGAGCGCGCCCGCCAGGATTCCTGCCGACTGGGCGAGTGAGGTGCGCTCGCCTGTCGTGCCCATGACGCTGATCGCGTAGATATAGCCGCGACTGCGCGCGCAGATCTCCCGCAGCCGGCTGCCGGACGTGGACGGCGCAGCCAGCAGGACCAGTGCGATACCCGCGTCAGCTGCCGCCGCTTCCAGCGGCGAGATCTCGTCGAGGGGTAGATCCGGCACGATCAGGCCGGTGAAGCCTGCGGCCTTCAGCGCCGCGCAGAACGCCGCCTCGCCGCGCCTCACGACGAGGTTGGCGTACGTCATCGCCACGATCGGCACGGTCAGCTCATCGGTGATCGCGGCCACGTCAGCGAAGATGCTTTCAACCGTAGCGCCGCGTTCGAGCGCCCGATCAGATGCCTCCTGGATCGTCACGCCATCAACCGTCGGGTCCGAAAACGGCAGTCCGACCTCGATCGCGTCAGCTCCCGCCGCCTGATAGGCGAGCAGATAAGACGTCCAGTCGCGGGTGATGCCGCCCGTCACGTACGGGATCAGAAGTTTCCTCCCGACTCCCCGCAGATGCGATTCCAGCCCGATCACGAGTAGCCCCCCATCGGCTGATCCCCGGTTGGCTGGTCCCCCATCAACTGGGGCATGTCCTTGTCGCCGCGACCGGACAACGTCACCATCACTGTCGATCCGGCCGGCACCTCGCGTGTGCCGGCCGCACGCAGCACCCAGGCCACCGCGTGCGCGGACTCGAGCGCGCAGAGGATCCCTTCGGCCTGGGCGAGCCGTTTCAGCGCAACGACCACCTCCTCGTCGGCAACTGTCACATACCGAGCCCGGCCGATGTCGCCGAGGAACGCATGCTCGGGCCCGATCCCCGGATAGTCGAGCCCGGCCGCCATCGAGTGCGCCTCGGCAATCTGTCCGTCGTCGTCCTGCAGCACCTTGGAGCGAAACCCGTGTAGCACCCCAACCCGCCCGTACGCCATGGATGCGCCGCCGTCAGCCTCGACCCCGATCAGCTGGGCCGGCGTATCGACGAAACCAGCGAACGTGCCGGCAGCGTTCGATCCGCCGCCCACACACGCCACCACGTAGTCGGGCGTGCCGGCCCGGAGCTCGCGGGCCAGCTGTGACCGCGCCTCATCGCCGATGACGCGCTGGAACTCGCGGACCATCCACGGGTACGGGTGAGGTCCCATCACCGAGCCGACGCAGTAGTGCGTGTCCTGGACCGAGCCGACCCAGCCGCGCATGGCTGCACTGCACGCGTCCTTGAGCGTTCGGCTGCCGCTGTGCACCGGCACCACCTCGGCGCCGAGCATCTCCATCCGGAACACGTTCAGCGCTTGGCGCTGCATGTCCCGTGTTCCCATGTAGACGGTCGCCCGCATGCCGAGCAGCGCGGCCGCGGTAGCAGTGGCGACGCCGTGCTGACCGGCCCCGGTCTCGGCGATCAGCCGGGTCTTGCCCATCCGCCGGGCCAGCAGCGCCTGGCCGAGCGTGTTATTGATCTTGTGCGAGCCGGTATGCGCCAGGTCCTCGCGCTTGAGCAGCAGCGTGATCCCGAGTTCCTCGGACAGCCGCCAGGCCGGCGTCATGGCTGTCGGCCGGCCAGCGTAAACGGCAAGCAGCCGATCGAGATGGCCCCGGAAGCTCGGATCGGACCACGCGTCCCGGAAGCCGGCTTCGAGCTGCTCGCACGCCGGGATGAGCGACTCGGGCACGAACCGCCCGCCATAGTCGCCGAACCGGCCCGCGCTCGACGGCTCCAGCATCCCGTCAGCTGCCTGCATTCCGGTCGGCCGGAGCGGCACAACAGTTCTAGAACTCTCCATGCGGATAGTGTGCCACAGTCTAGTCAAGAGTTCTAGAACTCTCTGCAGAATTAACCCTGGAGTGGATGAACCCAGCAGACGGTTAGGCGCGCGCAGGGTCGGCAGCGTCTTCTGCGTCGTCACTGCTTTTGTCGAGCGTGCGATCGAAGAGGTCGAGGACGGTCTGGCGGTAGGTATCGGCGAGTGCGGCGAGCAGTTGGGGCGGGGTGGGGGCTGGCTCAGCGTCGTTCGCGTCGTCGTCGCCCTGGATCTCAGTCTCATCGGCGTCGAGTTCGGGTTCGGGTTCGGTGCGATCCCGCCCGCCGAAGAGGTGGCTGAGGCGCTGCTCGTTCGTGGCGGCGCGGGCAAGTAGCGCAGTCTCGTCCGGGTTGAGCAGGTCGCCGAATGTCTCGAGCCAGCCCTGCTCGATGTTCTCGTCGCCGCAGGTGGCGAGGTCGACGAGCACGGCGAGGATGTGGTGGTGGAGGTCGTGCAGGCGGGCGAGGGCCGTGACGCGGTGCCAGGGCAGGCCGCCGAGGTCGGGGAGCTCTTCCAGGAGCCGCACCATCTCTGCGGCCCGGGGCGGGGGCCAGCCACTGGGCCAGGCGGACCGGTGCTGCCAGAGCTGGAGAATCGCAGCGCGGGCGTCGGCGGCGCGGGCGTCAGCGTCGGGGGCGGCGGCGGTCTTGGCCTGATCGGCCGCCTGGATGAGCGCGGCGGTGTGGTGGGCGAGCCATCGGGTGAGGGTGCTGTTGGTGTGGCCGGCATCGAGTTCGGCAAGGATGCGCTCGCCGAGGGCGGCGACCGGGTCAGCTGGCCGTGACGGATCCGAGGGCGTCGATGAGGTAGATGCGGCTGCGGGGAGGCCGGTAGCCGTCGGTGCCTGCGTCGCGTCGGTGTCGGCCAATCTGGACCTCCACGATGAGGGTCATGCCGGTGTCGGCAAGATAGCGCAGCAGCGTGCCGCGGTCGACGTGCAGGCGGCTGCCCGAGGAGGTGATCGCGTTGGTGTCGCTGGTGTCCGGGTCGGCCCACTGATCGGCGCGGGCGAGGACTACCCCGCCGGGGCCTAGCAGGCGTAGCCCGGTGGCGTCGGAACCGGCGCCGGTAGCGTCCCGGAACAGGCGGCCGGGCATGGCCAGGCCGGGACGGAGCCCGTGTGCGTATGGGTCGTGCTCGTCCAGGGTGTCGCGGAAATCGCGCGGGTCAGCGAGCCAGCCGCGCAGGACGTATGCGCCGGCCTCGACCTCGAACTCCTCCTCGCCCTCGTCGGGCAGCTTCCAGTCCGTCGGGTTGGCGGCCGCGGCGAGCGCGCGCTGGAGATCGTTAGCGTGGGCGGGTGCAACGACAGCCGACATGATGCTGGTTCGGCTGTAGGCGCCGGGCCGTTGCACGCTGATGTGGCCCGCGACCAGGACCGAGGCGGGAAGGGACCCGTCGGTGAGGCCGAGGGCGCGGTCGTACTCGGCGTCGGCCGGGGTATACCACTGATCAAGCGGCGGCAGGTGGCCGAACAGTTCGGGCTCGGCGGGGACAGGGCTGCGGAGGTCGGCGAGCCAGGTGCCCGCAGAGGCGGGCAGGTGCCGGTCGATCCAGTCGCGCCACGGGTCGCGGGCGTCGTCGTCCCACGGATCGACGCGGACGGGACGGCCCGCGTCGGCGAGTTCGCCGGCGGCGGTCATCATCGCGTGGTACTCCAGGTAGAGGCGCAGGTTCTCCTCAGGCGGGATCGAGCCATGTCCGTGGTCCATTCGCGCCCATGACCGCTGATCACGCAGTTCGCGCGCGTCCGTCCACCAGTCGTCCTTGGCCAGGCCCCACTCATCGAGGATCCACCGCTCGGCGAGCTCTGCGACGGTGTCGACTGGCAGGTCGAAAACGCGCGCGAGCGGCGCGTACCAGTAGGGCAGGGTGTCCATCGCGTCGAAGTCGTAACGGCGCTCCTCGGAAACCTGGCGACTGTCATCATGGTGATGCTGCTTCCGGTCGACGGAGCAGGCGGCGGGCTGGTTCGCGAGGCGGAGATCTTCGGCCAGGGCCGCGCCTGGGCCGGCGAGGGCGGTCTGGCGGGCGAGGTCGCGGATCTGGGCGTGCGGCAGATCTCGGCTGGCCGCATGCCGGGCTAGGGCCGGCAGCTGCGCCGCGAGGACAGCTGGCTTGTCGGCTGCGACCCAGGCCAGCGCGGCGAGCAGCGCAGCGGCGGCGGACAGCCGGTAGAAGTGCAGGCCCGGATCGCGGTACGGGCCTGCGTCGGCCCGGTCCAGGCAGCTGACGAGCGCCGCGGCGAGCCCGGTGGCGGCCGGCAGGCCGACGCGGGACAGCAGATCGCGGGCGGCATGCGCGGCGCGCCACCGGATCTCTCGGCGGGGGTGACCGAAGGCGCTCCACAAAAGCAGCGGGAGCGGCCCGGCTGGGTCGGTGACGGTGGCACCCGCCCCGGCGGCATCACCGGCACCGCTGTGGGGGAGCCGGTCGGCGAGCAGTGCGGTGAGCGCGGCGGCGGAGTCGTCCGGGCCGCACAGGCGGCCGAGGAGCGAGGCGATGTTCTGCCAGTCGTAGGCCGTCAGCCGCGGCCGGGCTTCGGGCAGCGCGGTGAGGACGGCGCGCCGGATGTCGTCGTCGCTGGCGAATGCCCGTAGCTGCTCGGCCAGCGGGCCGGTGTCCTGCCACCAGAAGAGGCTGGACAGGTTCCGGGCGAGGAGCCTCGGGAGCGCGGCCGCGGCCCAGTCGGTGACGCCGGGCCAGTCACGCCACTGTGCGAGGCATTGGGCGAGTACCGGGAGGGTGATGGCCACGCCAACACGGTCGGGCAGGTCGGCGATCGCATTGAGCGCATTGACACGCTGTCCGGCCGGGGCGGTACTGGCGACTGCGGCGACGAATCCGCGGATCTGGTCGCCGCTCACCGACGCCTCCGCGAGCAGCGTGGCGTCGTCGGCGAGTGTCGTCCATCCGCGGCGCGACGGCTCGGCGAGAAGCGCCTGCGCTTCGGCGGGCGGATCAGCGCCGCGCCACCGCTCAACACGGTCCGTGTCGTCGCAGGCAAGCTGGACGACCGGGTCCAGGGCCGCCCGGATGTGTCCGTCGAGGCCACGCTCGGCGGCCCAGCCGAGGAGGCGCCCTGCGAGCGCCGGCTGAGCGCGGGCGGACACGTCGCAGCGTATCCAGGCAGCGGCGCGGTTCAGAGCCACCCGGGCGGCGGGGATACCAGCAGCGCCCTGTCGCAGCCGGTCAATGACGGCGAGCAGGTACTGCAGTCGCGGCAGGTTATCTTCGACGAGGTGGTCAAGTACCAGTGCATGTGCGGCTGGGACGCCGCCGCCATCGACGGCGCCGAGCAGCGCGGCGGGCAGTGTCCGCGCGAGCCGGATCCGGTTCTCGTCGTCCCAGCGGCTGACGGCGGCAAGCGCGACGTCCGCGTCAAGCCTTCCGGCGGCACCGGCCACGGCCTCGTACGGGATGACGTTGCTGTCGGTGACGTGCGGTGCGACTGCCTCGGCCGCTCGGATCAGCTGGCTGGCTACCGCCGCCCGGTCAGCCGCGCCGATCGCAGCTCGTGTGGCGAGGTCAGCGTGCACGGCAAGCAGCCGGGCCGCGCCGTCGTTGATCCCGGTTGCCGCGTCGACCGCCTGATCGAACAGCTGCCTCCCGAGCTCGGGCGCGACGCTGCCGGCGATCTCGGCGGCGCGAGAGAGCAGGTCGAGGCGGTCGGGCGCCGGGTACGCGTCCGTACGGGCGCGGGCTGCGGCTTGCCGGCACAGGTCTGCGGCGCGATCGGGGTGGGCGCCGCGGCGGGCAAGGCTAGCCGCTAGGTCCAGCCAGAGGGCCGGCGCCCCGTCGCGGAGAAGCGCGGGCGCTGCCTCGGCCAGCTGTTCGACTACCTCGGAGCCGGCTGCGACCTCGAGGGCCGCGTCGGCGACCAGGACGGCCCACGCTCGGTATGAGCTGTCGAAGGTATACCACCGGTGCCCGGACTTCTCGGTTCGTCCGGCGAGGCCGCCGGCGGCGAACGCGGCCACCTCGTCCGTATCCGCGACGCCGACGGCAGCACGGGCGGCGAGGAGCGCAGCGGCCAGCAGCGGCCCGGCAATCTCGGCCCACTCCCGCCGTTCGTGGCCGTGGGAGTCGTCTGCTGCTCCATGGCTCGCGCCGGCCTCATCTGGCTCCTGGTTCCTCGGCCGCTGCGACAGCGGGACGAGGTCATCGAGGTCGATGCTCGTTCCGCTGAGTGCGGCGGCAGCGGCGCGGGCACGGAGCGCGGCAACGCCATCCGCGTCCCCGCTGCTGAACCCCCACCGGTGCGACGGCAGCGGCCGAGCCCAGTGCCTCGCGAGCGCCATAGCTGATTCCCGGTCGCCGTGACGCGCGGCGACATCGATCAGCCGGCTGTGCCACGGCCGCTCCCGGCCTGGATCGATAGCGAGCAGCGCAGCGAGAACCTCCTCGACCCAGCCGCGGTCAGGCACGGCGAGCACCGACGCCGCGTACGCGAGGAAGGGCGCCTGCACGGCTGCCGGCACACCGTGTGCGCGTAGCGCGTCCCGGACCGGCCCCGGTCCTTCCTCGGCAGCAATCCGGGCGGCGAGCGCCGCCGCCACGGCCGTCGCGAAGTCTGAGTGCCGCCACTTGTCAAGCTCGGCGATGGCCGCATCCAGTCCGCCCAGGCGGTAGCGCGCCTCGGCTGCGCACGCCGCATCGTCCGGGTCCATGTCCCAGCCGCGGGTTTCCTCCCTTGGGCTGGTCACCCACCGCCGCAGCCACGCCTCTGCGCGATCCAGTTCCGTGCGCGCCGCGGCATGCCTTGCCGGGTCGCGGGCCAGCGCGGCGGCGAGGCGCATGTGAACTGGCGCGAGCCAGCCGTTGCGCGAGGACTGGCGCAGCGCATATTCGCGGAGCAGGTCGATGTCCGCGTACCGCGCGACGAGATCCAGGCGGGACTCGACCAGTGACGACAGGGTGTCGAGCCTTGACGCGGTGTCGAATGCGCGGACTGCGACACGGACGGCCGAGGACGCGCTGCCGGTCGCGGCGGCGGCGCGCGCGGCGAGATCGAGCCGGCGGCTCTGCACCTGAGCCCGCCGGAACCCGTCCGGGATCGCTTCGGGCCAGTCTTCGTCGACGACGAGCTGGAGCACCTCATCGAGCCGGTTCGCGGCGAACAGGTGGTCGGCGACGTGGGCAGCCGCGTCGGCATCGCGGGCACGGTCGGCGAGGAACATGTCCGCGAGCAGGTCATGCGCCTCGGCCACGTCCGATGAGCTGACCCGGCTGCGGACGTATGTCTCGAAATCCTCGTCGCGGAACTGGATCGCTTGGCCGACCACGCTGACGCCAGGTGCGAGCCCGTGCGCGAAGGCGACGACCGCGGCCGGATCCACGCCAAGCGCGGCAGCGAGGGTGCTCGTGCTGACCGGGCGTGCTAGCGCGAGCATCAGCGCGAGCCACCGCCGGCCGCCGGCGTCAGCGCCGCTGACCTCCAGCCCCGAGTCGACGATCTTCTCGAACAGCGTGTCGGGCGTGCGAGCGCACGCTTCCAGGAGCGCCGGCATGTCCCGGCCGTCCTCGGCAGCCCGCGTCAGCGCGTAGTACTGAGTCCGTGGGTTCCCGTCCGTCCGCGCGTGGAACTCGGCGGCGTCGGCGTCCGAGGCGTCGGGCCGGTTGCGGCGCAGGTGCGCTGCTGATGTCGCGGCATCGAACGGCTGGATCTCGACGCGGTCCGCGGCGGGCACGCCGAGGGACCCGGCGCGGTGGCTGCGCACGGTGAGCACGACCGTGACGCGCGGCGGCAGCCGCAGGCCGACCAGCCCGGGCACGAATCCGCGGTCACCGCGCTCGCCGGCGGCGAAGACCGCGTTGTCCGCCGCGTCGACCGCCAGGACAAGCACGCCGCCCGGGTCGAGCGCATTGACGGCGCCTTCGAGCGTGCGGCGCAGCCGCCGCCACAGGTCTTCCTCCACTGCGGGCGGTTGGATGAGGAGCGGCGTCCCGCATCGCTGCGCCAGGTCATTGACCGTCTGCGTCACGAACCGCTGCGCTGTGTGCCGCTCTTCCCCGGAACTGAGATACGCCCCGCCGCCGTAGCAGTCGAACACCGCGACGACCGACCCAGGCGGCAGGTGCGCGCCGAGCTGGCGCAGGGCGGTCGTCTTGCCCGCGCCCGCCGGGCCGTGCGCCACGACCACGGCGGCGGGGTGCGCACGCACCGCGTCCGCGATCGCGCGGGCGCCGGGCGCGGGCAGCGGGTCGTCCAGCACCGGCAGCCGGGCGGGCGCAGGGTACAGGTCGGCCGGGTCAGCCACGCCAAGCTCGGCCAGGACATCCGAGGCGCGGATCCCGGCACGGCTCGACTCCGGCAGCGCCTCCCGGCGAACCAGGTCGAACAGCCGCCGCGCCGAGTCGGGACCGCGCCCGGGCGCGAGTTCCGCCGATCCGGCGACGACGCCGCGCGCCAGCGCGGCCCGGCCGAGCTCGCCCATCTGCGATAGGTCGAGCACTTCCAATTCCTACTCCTTTCCTCTTCTGGGCGTGTTCTGGACGCTGCTGGAGTTCTTCCTGTGGGTGATCTGGATCTGGATCCTGATCATGGTGTTCATCGACATCTTCCGCAGCCATGACCTGTCCGGCTGGGCCAAGGCCTTGTGGTTCCTGTTCGTGCTGTTCATCCCGCTGATCGGCGTGCTGGTCTACCTGATCGTCCGGGGTGGCTCGATGCACGAGCGGGCGGCGCGGCAGGCGCAGCAGCAGGACGCTGAAGTGCGCAGATATGTCCAGCAGGCTGCGGCGGAATCACCGGCGAGTACCGCAGACCAGCTGGCGAAGCTAGCTGACCTCCGCGACCGGGGAGTCATCACTGCCGCCGAGTTCGATCGCGAGAAGGCCAAGATCCTGGCCTGACCGAACGGCCTCCAGCACATCAGCCGCAGCGGCGGCGGTGTGCGGCGGGCCGCTCACCAACACCTCACGTCGCGACAGCGCGGCACCTCGCGCGCCGTTACCCGCGCTTGCGCTGTCGAGCCTCGGCTGTGCGCTGCTCGCGCAGCTTGCGCTGCTTGTCCCAGGCGACCACGCGTGCGGCAGCGCGAGCCTGGTTCTCCCGAGAGAGGCTCGCTGCCGCCGCCAGCCCGATGGCACCGGTGATCACGTACGACAGGAAGGGGCCGCTCCCTAGAAAGCGTGCCAGCGCAGGGTCCCGTTCCCGATGCCGGCACCGCGCGCATCGCGGCGGCTGCCAGGCACCCGGGAGCGCACCTCGTAGCCGGTCGCGCAGCAGGATTATGCGGCCGGATAGACCATGGAGTCGATCACCGCGGTAGCGGCATCGGTGGTCTTGCCGCGCAGCTCGGCGCGGAGAGTCTCGGGCGCGGAGACGATCAGCGCCTTGAGGTGGTTAGCGGCGCGGGTGCGGGCGGTGACTGCGCTGGATCGCGTGCTCATCAGTACCCGGAGGGCCTCGCGTTCCCCGCGGTGGCGGGACTGATGAGATGCTCGGCGCTCAGGGCCTCGCGGGCCGCGCGGACGGCATCGATCGCGTCGCTCTTGCGAGCCCCGGCCCGTGGCGGCCGCTTAGGCCGGCACACCTCGGCCACCTGCTCATCGTGCTCGGTGAGAAAGGCGCTGAGCCCGGCACCGTAGCTGCCGGCACCCTCTATCGCCCAGCAGCGACGGCCGGGCGCCTGTGCTTGCGCGAAGTCAAGGAGCGCACGGTAGCCGCGCGCGTCGCCGCTGACCTGCGTACTGGCCAGCACCGCCCCGACAGGGCTTACGGCCGCGGCAGCGAGGGTGTCGCGGTGGTGACGGCACCGATGACGGCATCGGCTGATCCGGCCAGAACGTTAATGCTTGAGATTCCCTCCAGAGCGGTGACGATCGATCCGGCCCGGAAGAACCGCCGTGTGGCAGAACTGTGATGAGCCACGCGGGCTGCGCGGACAAGCTGCTTATCAAGCCAACGGGCGGGCCAGGTCGGCCCGGCGGCCGGAGAGACAAGTCACAGGCAAGGCACGTCCGCAGCTGCGGACGTGCCAGTTTGTCAACGAGTCATTCCCGGCCACCGTGGCCAGCCTGGCAGCGAACCACCAGGCCGCCTGGGGAGTCTCACAGTTGTCATCAAGGGGTTGAGGCTGTCTCCATGAGCCGGAAGAGCTGCCGGGCTGCGTAGCGCTTGAGGCAGCGGCGGATTTCGGGGTCAGTCTTCTGTCAGCGCGGCGGCGTAGGAGGTAGTCGCGGGTTCTCCGGTCGTGGAGCATGCGCCAGTTGATGATGACGTGGAGGGCGCGGTTGAGCTCGCGGTCACCGAAGCGGCTGAGCCGGTGCCGGGTAATCCTGCCGGAGGATGCTTCCAGCGGGCTGACTCCGGCGAAAGCGGCGCCGGTACACTGCCTGCGGATCGAACCGCGGGCTCGCATTCACCGCATAACCGCCCGCGACCTTGCCCGGAACAGCACAATAAGTCCTGCCGCCGCGTTCGCCCTTCCCATGACCCGTGATCATGACCCTGCCAGCCGCGTCGCCTCCTGCCAGCCCGGGCCAGCCGCGCGAAAGGCCCGGCGGCGCTGTCATTGCGCAGGCCGGGAATAGCCTCATCAGCAGGGGAGGGGAGAGCTCATGGGCACGGAGGTGGTCACCGCCCGGGTGAGATCAGCCGCGGAATGGCTGGCCGGACGGGGCGGGCAGCAAGGCAGCAGGCCAGCGGCCTGGGACCGTGCTGGCCGGCTGACCGCCCGCAGCGGCGGGCAGCCGAGCCGCCTCCGGTCGTTCGACCCGGCCCGCATCGCCGACCTGGAATACCGGGCGTGGACCGGGTACTACCGGCGGAACTGGCCGCAGGTGCTGGCCGCTTTGGCCGGGCTGGTGCGGGCGGGCTTCGGAATGGACTGGTACTGGACCCTGCACGGCGCCTGGCTGCTGCTGCGCGCCAGCCAGCTGTGGGCACCCGTCCCCGGCAACGACTCCGCCGGGGCGCGGGCCTGCATGCAGCGGTTTTATGCCCTGGTCAAGCTCAGCTGCGGCGAGCCTGCCAGCCCGGCACAAGCCGCCGCGCTTGAGCTCGACTGGTGGCGCGTGCACCGGCAGGTCCCGTACGCGACCGCACCCAGAGGCGCTGATGACGAACTGGTCGAATCGGTGACCCAGCTGTACTGCTACCTCTACGGTGAGCCCGAGGCGGCGGTCCGGCCGGCTGCGGAGCACCGGGCCCGCGCGATGGACCTGTCCGACCAGTGGGTCGAGGAAGGCTGCCAGCCCGACAGCCCGCTGCTGGCGCAGCAGCACGCGGCGCTGGTGCGCGCCTACGCCGCCCTGCTCGCCGCCGTCCACCACTGAGCAACCGGAATGGCGCCGGCGCAACACGCGGGGGGTAACGTCAGCCGCCGCAGATAAGAGTTGCCACCTCATGGCCGCGGAGGCGACGGCCCAGCCACCAGCCGGCCCATCACGGCCTCTATCAGCTCGTCGTCGCCGAGTTCTACGGTGTTCGATTCATCGGTGACGGCCGCGCGCGCGGGTAAGCCGGATCTGCAGTCCAGTCTGCCGTGCGCTCGGGCGCAGGCGGCAGACGTGCCGGCGGCCGTCACCGTCCACCCGGGGGTAGCGTGGAAACGAGGCGGCCATGGACGGTTCGGCGGTAGCTACGAGGTACTGGCATCGCACCGGTGACGGGCGGGTCCAGTGCGATGTGTGCCCGCGGGCCTGCCGCCTGCACGAGGGGCAGCGGGGGTTCTGCTTCGTGCGGATGCGCCAGCAGGACGCGATCGTGCTGACGACCTACGGTCGCTCCAGCGGCTACTGCGCGGACCCGATCGAGAAGAAGCCGCTGAACCACTTCCTGCCGGGCTCGGCGGTGCTGTCCTTCGGCACGGCCGGCTGCAACCTGGGCTGCCGGTTCTGCCAGAACTGGGACATCTCCAGATCACGCGAGACCGCCACGCTGGCCGACCAGGCGGCGCCGCAGGCCATCGCACTGGCCGCGGCCCGGCTGGGGTGCCGCAGCGTCGCATTCACCTACAACGACCCGGTGATCTTCCTGGAGTACGCGATCGACGTGGCCGATGCATGCCGGGAGGCGGGCATCAAGGCGGTGGCGGTGACGGCTGGTTACATGTGCGCGCAGCCGCGGGCGGAGTTCTTCGGGCACATCGACGCGGCCAACGTGGACCTGAAGGGATTCACCGGCGACTTCTACCGGCGGGTGTGCCTGGCCGCCCTGGACCCGGTGCTAAAGACCCTGCTGTACCTTAGGCACGAGACCGGCGTCTGGCTGGAGATCACCAACCTGCTGATCCCGGACGTCAACGACTCCGATGCCGAGATCGACGCCATGGCCCGCTGGATAGCCGGGCAGCTCGGACCGGACGTGCCCGTGCACTTCACCGCGTTCCACCCGGACTTCAAGATGCGGGACCGGCCGCCCACACCGCCGGCGACGCTGACCCGGGCCCGGCGCATCGCCATGGACAACGGCGTCCGCTACGCCTACACCAGCAACGTCCACGACCCGGCCGGACAGAGCACCCGCTGCCACTACTGCGGCACGCGCGTGATCGAGCGCGACTGGTACCAGCTGGGCGCCTGGCGGCTCACCGACGACGGCCGCTGCGCGAACTGCGACACGCCCCTGCCAGGGGTGTTCGACGGCCCGCCGGGAACCTGGGGACCCAGGCGGCTGCCGATAAGGATCGCAAATAGGTAACTGTGACCACTGGGCGGAACGCCTCCAACGTCTCAGCCGGACAACGGATCGCCGATTACGCGCCGTTGGGGGCGTGCCCAGCGCACAGTGGGCAGCATGCAGATTGCCCTGTTCGGCGCACCCTGCGAGAGGTCTGCTACGGAATGCAGCCGACAGCCTCGCTGTCACGCGCCTGGCGGCGGTCAGACGCGAGGGGTGCCGGAGACGGTAGTAGTCGTCTTGGGTGAGGTCGGGCCGCTCGAACAGCGGGTCATTCTGCCCAGTGGGCAGGGCGGCCGGCCTCAGAAGCACTGAGCGGATGCTGGTCCAGGGGCAGGCGCTGCGCGGCGATCAGGGCCTTGGCGGATGTGCTTCCCGCGGGCGCGGTGAAGACGACAACGCGAAGACCCTCGTGCCGGACGATGTCGCAGTGGAGCTGGAGCAGGCCTAGTTCGGGATGCTCAATGGTTTTGTGCTCCTCGTCGTAGGGAGCGACTTCACGTGCCTTCCAGAGCTCGCAGAATCTGGGGCTAGCCGTGAGCAGGTCGCTGATCAACTGGCCCAGCTGTTCGTCATCGGGATATTGCCCAAAGCTCGATCGCAGGTCCGAGATGATGCGCTTCTCAAACAGCCGCTCTTCCTCAGGCGACCGGAGGACCCGGGTGGGCAGGCCGGTGAAGTAGCGCCAGACCTTGTTCCGCTCGCGTTCGGGGCGCTCGTTCGGGTCACCGAAGATCGTGGCCCACATCGAGTTCCAGATAATCGGACTCCAGCTCGGGTCGTAGATGGCCGCCGGGTTTCCGGGCAGCTGGCGGACCATGCGGCGCAGGCTGTCCGGAACTGCCTGGTGTCGTCGCGCGCTGTCCTGCGACGACTGGCCAGCGAGGAAGAACAGGTGGATCCGTTCAACGTCCGACAGCCGGAGGGCCTGGGACAGCGCGGTGAGTACCTGCGGTGACGGCGCCTTGGCTCGTCCCTGCTCAAGCTCGATCAGGTAGTCGACGGAGACACCAGAAAGCTGGGCGACCTCCTGGCGGCGCAGCCCGTGGGCCTTCCGGCCCGAGGAAACAGCCACCCCGAAGTCCC